>NZ_CP197417.1:3980000-6058439 GCF_052161615.1 Aeoliella fuhlenseeensis | reverse complement strand
CGGCGCAAGGCCTCCTCGGGGTACACCGCTGGAGCTAGCCGGCTTGGAAAGCGTCGACACTCCGTTGACCACGACGACTCCGTTTGAGGGGCTAGTTAACCGCCGGTGCAAGTGGCGAAAAGACGAAACCGAGATTCTACCCGATTTCGAGGGCTAGCGGGAGCCTCGGAGGGTTATTTCTGTAGATGTTTTGCTCGTTCTAAGTTCTTGCATGCCAACAAGATACGGCGAGCCCCGTCGGCGACTTCCTGGGGGGTCGAAAACCGGCCAAAACTGAACCGCAAACTGCCCCGAATTACCCCCTCTTCGCACCCCATCGCCATCAACACGGGCGAGGGTTCGCTCGACCCGCTTGCGCACGCCGACCCGGTCGAACAAGCCACCCCCGCCATGTCCAACGCGACGAATAGCGCCTGCCGATCGAGCCCCACGAAGGCGATGTTCGACGTGTGGGGCAGACGCTCGGCACCCTGGCCAACCACTCTTGCGTAGGGCAGATCGGCGCAGATTTGCAGTTCGAACTGGTCGCGCAAACTCGCCAGGTGTTGGTATCGCTCCTGCCGCTCAGCGTGCCAGAGTTCGAGTGCTGTGAGCATCCCGACCACTAGCGGCACCGACTCGGTCCCCGGGCGGAGCCCTGCTTGCTGAAAACCCCCAAAAAGCTGGGGTGAGAGCTGCGTGTCCCCCTTCACCAGCAGGCCACCGATGCCCAGCGGGCCATGGAACTTGTGGGCCGTGAACGAGAGGGTTGTCGCGCCAAGTTCGCCGAATTGAACATCGATCTTGCCCACCGCCTGCACGGCGTCGGTGTGGAGCGCGGCCCCCCGCGCGGCGGCAAGACCGGCTAGTTCGGCAATCGGCTGTAGAACCCCCGTTTCGTTGTTTCCAAGCATCGCCGCTACGATCCGCAGGTTTTCACCGGCCACCTCCGCGAGCGATTCGGGCAGGATCCGCCCGCTCGAATCCACACTTAGTCGGTCGACTTTCCATCCACGGGGGGCAAGCTGGTCAGTGGCCGCCGTTACACTGGGGTGCTCGATCGGCGAGACGACCAATTGATGCGGACCTGGGTGGTGCCGCTCGGCGATGGCGGCGAGTCCGAACAGGGCCAGGTTGTTCGCCTCGGTCCCGCCCGAGGTGAAAATCAATCGGTCGGGAGTCCGCCCACCCGTTTGGCCACCCAAGAGCTCGACGATCCGTTCGCGGGCCCGCTCGATTACGCGCCGTGCGGTCCGCCCCGCCTCGTGCTGGCTCGCCGGATTGGCGTACCTCGCGCGCATCGCCTCGGCCATGGCCTCCACCACCTCGGGGGCTATGGGTGTGGTTGCGTTGTTGTCGAGATACACCGGCTCTTGCTGCATGCGGGCATTATAGGTGCTAGCAGCGCGGGGCGTGAGGCATTCGGGTTGCGAGTCGAATGACCTTGCTGGGTGGCACCTCGCTCTCTATGCTCCCGCGCTCCAAATTTTGTCTTCGTTTCTGCCTTCAGCGCAAGAGTTGGCGTTCCATGGAATCGCTCAGAACCCTGTATCGTGCCTCGGTGATGATCGGCACTTTGGTGGTCGGAGCCCTCGCCTACCGTGCTTATGGACCGGAGCTCGAAAAGCTCAAGCCGTTGTTCACGCGAGCGGTCGAGATCGCCAGCGAACTGATCAGCCCCGATTCCGAGACCGATACGCCCCTTGCCGAAGGCGAGGCAGGATCGGCGCCGGCCCCTTTCACCGCCCTCGCGACACCGCTTCAACCGCCGGCCTTACTCGACCAAAACGTGCAGCCCGCGGGTGGTGCTCTCGAGCCGGTTGTCCCGCCACTGGCGCCCGAGTCCACGGAGTCGCCTGTCGCTGCGGTGGTTCGTGCGCTGAACGAACGGGGCGTCAACGATTATTCGATGACCCGCTGGGGTGCCGATGGGACCCACTATCGCTTCCAATGCTCGGTACCGTGGGGCGAAGGGGGAGTCTATTCGCAGCATTTCGAGGCGGTGGCCGAAACCCCTGCCGATGCGGCTCGTCAGGTGCTCGATCAGGTGAACCAGTGGTCGGTCGCCCGCGCGTCGGCACCCAATTATCGCTAACGGGCGGCGGTGCCAGCATGCCAGGTGGTGGAAAAACCCTCGCTTACCAATTGCGCGTCGTCGCCAGCGGCAGTCGTCCGTTGAGCGAACGTCCGCGGGAGCGTCGTCCGCGCCTGTGGATGACCGGCGATGCGCTTCAGGTGGCACCAACCCCGCTGGCGGATGGTCCCGCGCGACTTGCCCGCGTCGAGGCGGTGCTGTTTGTTTCGCGGGAAGCGGTGAGCCTCAAGCGGCTTGCCCAGTTAGCCAATTTGGCCGATGCCACCGAGGCTCGCACGCTCGTCGAGCAGCTTTCGCGGAACTACACTCGGCGAAGTCGGGCGTTTCAGATTGAGAACGTGGCTGGCGGGTATCGGCTGCTTACAAGGCCGCAATTCGCCCCCTGGGTTGGCAAAATAGGCGACTTCTGCGACCTTGCCGATCAGCAGTTCAAGCTGACGCCGCCAGCCCTCGATACCCTCACGGTGGTTGCGTACCGCCAGCCGGTGCTGCGATCCGAAGTCGAGGCAATCCGCGGCGTCGCCTGCGGCGAGTTGCTCCGCCAGTTGATTGAGCGGGACCTCTTGCGTATTGTCGGACGATCGGAAGAATTGGGCAGACCGCTGGAGTACGGCACCACCAAGCGTTTCCTCCAGATGTTCGGGCTCAAGAGTTTGAACGACTTGCCACCACTCGACGAACCCGTCGGGCCCACCTTGCAACTTGCATCCGAGAGCAACCCTCAGCAAAATGTGGTTCCTCGAGCCGCATGAACTTAAAAGAAATCCCGGGAGAGAGACTCCGTGAAACTCGTCACCCCCAAACCCTTCCCCTCGCACCCAAAGTCCACCCATCCGGCGGACCTCGACGACGCGCGCTTTGTGCGTAGTGAACTCGAAGACGACTTCGAGGAAGAGTACGAAGATGAAGACGACGACCTCGAAGACGACGAAGAGTACGAAGAGGAATACGAGGACGTCGAAGATGACGACCTAGTCGAAGAAGAGGACGAGGAGTACGAAGAGGAAGAAGTCTGGGAAGAAGTCGAGGACGACGAGGAAGAAGACGAGGAAGAAGACGACGAAGAAGAAGTGGAAGTCGACGACGAGGAGGAAGTCGAAGAAGAGTATGAGTATTCCGACGAGGAATACGAAGACGACGACGAAGAAGAAGGCGAAGAAGAATACGAGTACGAAGACGAAGAAGATTGATCGCTTCGCCTCTAAAGATAACGCAAGAAACCCCGAGCCCACCCGCTCGGGGTTTTTTGTTGGACCGTGCAACCGCAAACCCGAAGCAGAGCGGCTCTCAGGGTGGCTGGGGACGAGTGCCGCGAGCCCCCAGTTCGGAGGTGCCCGCGAATGACGCAGATGTTCGCGAATAGAAGAAAGAATAAGCGAACAGGAGGGAACGGAGAGAACAAAGTGAGGAAGAAAGACCAGGACAGGGTTTCGGAAGTTTAAGAGAGACAGGAGGGTAACTATTGGGCATCCTATCTTCCTTTGTTCCCTTCGTTCCCCTCTGTTAGTAGTTCTTCCGTCTCTGTTCCCTCCGTTTCCTCCTGTTCAATGGCCTTACTTTTCTCTTCGCTGCGTTTCTTCGTTCTCTTCGTTCCCTTCTGTTCATTTACTTATTCAACTCCCTCGAATTCTTGCGAATCTGACCGCGAGCGTTATCGGTGTTCATCCGTGGCTTAAGCCTTCACTCCACTAGCTAGAAACTATGAGCACCGAGAATCGCTCCGCAACGCCGCTTGGTTTTTATTCGGCTACGGCGCTTGTCGTGGCGAGCATGATCGGGGCGGCGGTGTTCACGAGCGCTGGGTTCTCGCTCGCGGCGCTGCAGTCGCGAGAGTGGGTGCTCGTGGCGTGGGTCGTCGGCGGAGCGATTGCCGTGTGCGGGGCGATCAGCTACGGAGCGCTCGCCAAATCGCTCCGCGAATCGGGCGGCGAGTACGTTTACCTCGCCCGCCGGATCCATCCGCTCGCCGGTTTCCTCGCTGGATGGGTGTCGTTGCTCGCGGGGTTCACCGGACCCTTGGCGTACGCCGCGACGACCTTCGAACTCTACGCGGCGCCCATGTTGCCGTGGAAGTTGCCCTACGGCACCATCGCCATCGCGATCATCGCGCTCTGTTTCGTGCAGCACTCCCTTGGCGTTGCCGGCGGGGCGTGGCTGCAGAACGCCATCGTCGGGGTGAAGATCGTTGGTCTCTCGGCGCTGCTAGTTGCTGGTTGGTACTGGCTCGGCCAGCACGAACCGCTCGCCGCGCTCCCCGCTCCGACGTTCGCGTGGGGTGACTTCGCCCAGCAGCTTACCTACGTTTACCTCGCCTACTCGGGCTTCAACGCCGCGGTGTACGTGACCGAAGAGGTTCGCGACCCGCAAACTACCTTGCCCCGCTCCATGCTCGGTGGCACGCTGTTGGTGCTGGTGCTGTACATGGCCCTCAACGCGGTGTTCGTCTACTCAGGACCGCTCGAGGCACTCGCAGGCCAAGCGGATATCGCCGCGGTCGCGATGAAACTACTGGGCGGACCAACTGCCGAACTCTGCACGCGTCTGCTGATTCTCACGGCCCTCGCCTCGAGCGTGAGCGCGCTCACCATGAGTGGCCCGCGTGTCTACGCGAAGATGGCGGCCGATCGGCTGTTCCCGCTGCCGGTCCCCGCTGCGGGCAAGGCACCGTGGGCAGCGATGCTATTGCAAGCGGTGCTCGCCGTCGCGGTGGTCCTCACTGCGGGGCTGGAAGAACAACTCGGCTACCTTGGCATCGTGCTGATGCTGTGCGCCGCTGGCGCGGTCGCCACACTGTTTTGGGTCCGCACGAGCGATCCTACCAAGCGCCCCGCATGGTGGCAGTTGGTAGCCGCCGCGCTGTTTGTCATTGCGGCGTTGGTGCTCGCAGTACTGACGTTCCTTCGCAACCCGGCCGACAAAGTCATGATCGCTGCGGGCGTTACGCTGGTGTCGGGCGTCGCTGCGTACTACGCGATGCGATGGTGGCACGGGGCGCGAGCGTGAACATCACCTTTTTGTAGGAGGGGTCTCCGAGTCCGATGATCGCTGCGCAAGTCTCTCCACACTCAGAGACTTCTCCCCCAATAGCCGACGAGCTACGCCTCGTCGGATCAACTTCTCCAGTTCGCAACGCGTCGCAAGTAGAGCGACTTCCCCACTCCCTCGGGCTCAGAGATCCCTCCCACAGGTTGTTGAGGGGATGCCGCCATTCTACTTGTGGGAGGGGTCTCCGACCCCGATGATCGACAGCAAAGCTCTCTAATAAATTTGCTTTATGAAACAGAGACATCTGTCCGACGAGGCGTAGCTCGTCGGCTATTCTCCGCGCGCTAGCGGTGTTTTCCCTGAGTTTGCTGCTTGCGAAATCCAGATTGCAGCTCCAACGAACGCGCGGGAGAATACCCTCGCTGGTTCTCCTGCAAACCTTGGATAACGCGTCGTGCGAGTACTCGCCCTCCCCCGCCGAATCTGGAAGTGCCTCCACCCTTTCACGTGGTTGGTGATGCTGGCGGTGTTCGCGGCGCTGGTGATTATTGTGGTGCCGGGGGTTTTCATGGGAAGCTGGCGCGAAAGTACCAGGTTCTACTCGCACGCGTTGACCCTCAGTGACCAGCTACCGCACCCGCCAACTGGCAAGCTGCCCTTTACGTTCGCCCATGGCTGGCCGATGCCGTGGTGCGTTCGGAGCGTTCACGTCCCTGTTCCGACGGTGAGCTGGCCGATCACAACAATCCCCGCACCTCCCCCGCCATCATTCCCTCCTCCGAATTGGAGTAGGTCGCTGTTCTGGCCCTTCTCCGGATCTGCCTGGTGTTTTAATTGGACGAACCTCTTCTTCGATAGTCTCGTCGCTGCGATTTTCCTCTTCACACTTGCTGGAGCTACGGAGTGGTGGCTTCGTCGACGAGGTGGTTCTTTTCGCTTTCGAATCGTCGATATGCTAACACTAGTGACATTAGTTGCCATTACCATAGGCTGGTACCAGTTCCACTCCCGCCTTCAGCAACGGGAGGTGGCGGAATTGGCGCAGCACGTTAACAGCCTCGATGGCGAAACGAGGAGGTTCGGTTGGGATATAGTGGGACCTGGAATGAATTCGCCAGAACTCGAATACTGCGGTCCTGACTGGCTAGTTCGCTTGGTGGGCAACGAACAGTATCTGCCAGGACTGTGGCACTTTCGAAAAGTGAACTTAACAACATTGCTTCCCGACTTAGTGAAAGCAGATGTCGATCAGCTCGTCCGCTGGCCGTATCTAAACCACGTCGTAATTCGGCCTGGATGTCCACTGTACGCTATCGAGAACTTAGCTGAGCTATCCCATCTCCACTCACTCACGATTGAAGGACTCGCCGATGCAGGCAACGACACTCGAGCCGAACAATCTAGAGATCCGAAATCCTTCCTTCGCGTTGACCAGCTCGATCAGCTTGCAGAACTTCCGATAGACCACCTTACCCTGTGGGACTCGAAGATCCTTGCGGAGGATGTCACTCGCTTACTGTCCGCGCAACCGACTATGCGGAAGCTGACGTTACGTGAGACAGCAATCAGCGCGGACGAGCTGGAAGCTCTACGCGCGGAGTTTCCCCAAATATCAATTGCCGCGGAGTGGTTTAGCGTAGAAGAATCAGAATTTCGACCAGTTCCGTCCGAGTGGCATCAACGTCACATTAACCAAGTGAGGCAAGAGCGCGCCGAGCCGGAGCCACCTCGCGTAAAGTTCAAGTACGACGAGCCCTAGCTCGTCAGCTTACCCTCGCGCAGCAAGACAACCCGTCGAAGGCTATTCCAAGCACCCATCGGGCTCGGAGAGCCCTCCTACAGGTTTTCGATTTCGCAGAGCGTTGCCGCTGCTATTCCTGCAGCCAGGCCCAGGCCTTGTCGGTGTCGCCGGCGTCGAAGTACTCGATCTTTGCCATCGTGAAGGGCTTGCAGACCATTGCCATGTACTTTTCCCACGTCGTTTCACCGACCAGGGCGACCTTTTCGATCTTCGTGCAGTGCGTGGTGGCGAACTTCGTGTCGTGCCACACGGCGTGCATGTCCCAGCCGTGGAAGTCGTGGAATTCGGCCAGCATGCGGACCTTGCCTTCCTTGGCGATCGCCTCGTCCACGCGCGGGACGAACGTCTTGTAGTCCTCGTCGTGCAACTTGCCCGACAGGCGGAAGGCTAGGATCTTTTCCGACGGCGAAGGGAGTTCCTCGATCATGGCGACCTCGTCCTGAACTGGGTGGGATGGCGTGCGGTTACGCTACGGGTGCGATTGCCACGGTTGCTGCCCCGCATTGTTACTGCTGAGCATCGATATCCGCGGGAGCATCCAGTCGCACCAGCAGCCAGTAGTCTACCTTATCCGGGCCGAAATGCACCATCACCGGTGCCTCGTCCTGAGTGAGGTTAAACAGGCCCGTCTCCACGACCACGTCGTCGCTTTCACCGATGCGGAAAGCCACGCGCTGCGTGTCCTTGTCCACTTGGCCAAGGATCGTTTGCGCTTCGTTGGTCGCCGTGTTGAACGCGGTACCACTGACAATGCCTTCGCGGTTCACGGCGATTTGCAGCACACGCGTTGGCTCCACTTCCTTCTCGCTGGTCGAGACAGCCCACGTGCCCAGCGGCATCCAGTCCGACTCTTCGGCGGCCTCCTCGTCGGTGGGTGGCGGGACCGTAGCAAGGTTCGCAGCGCTCGCGGCGAAGTCCTCGGCGGTGCCAACCTCTTGGCCATCGACGTACACCATGTTGTCCTGGTAGTAGACGTTACCACCTTGGCCATAGTCGTAGTACACGGGCTGCTGCCACGCGTAGGCGGGAGCTTGCCACGTGAACCAGTTGTTCAGCGTGGCGTAGGTCGGCACCGTCCACCAGTACGAGTACGGGTGGCGGTTAAAGCAATTGCCGTAATGCCAGCCACCGACGTTGTGGTAGTGGACGTTCCACCAATTGGTGGTGAACCAATTGTTGTTGTAGTGTCGCCAGTTGTGGCGAACGTTGTTGCCCCAGTAGTCCCACCGCGCACGGCGATTGGGATGATTGCCATACCAGTTGTTCCAACCCGGCCGATCGGGACGTGGCCAACGATCGTGGATGTCACCCGCTCCGGGTCGATTCGACCAACCAGGACGATTGTGAATGTGGTCGTTGTCCCACCATCCATTGCCAGGACGATCGGGGCGTCCGGGTCGGTTGCCATCGCCAGGGCGATTGGGGCGATTGCCACCCGCTCCAGGATCCCATGGACGGTTGGGACCGATCCAATCGGGGCGCTCGCCGGGTCGTCCGGGTCGGTCACCGCCGCCTGGGCGATCTCCACCACCGGGGCGACCGGGCCTATCTCCGTCCTGCCCACCGCCTCCGGGTCTGCCGGGCCGATCACCGTCTTGCCCACCGCCTCCGGGTCTGCCGGGGCGGTCTCCGTCTTGACCACCGCCCCCGGGGCGACCAGGGCGATCTCCGTCTTGGCCACCGCCGCCGGGTCTGCCAGGTCGATCTCCATCTTGGCCACCACCGCCGGGTCTGCCGGGGCGATTACCACCATCAATCACTCCAGGGAGTGTGGTTGGTCGGTCTGGGCGATTGATGCCCCCTTCGCCGCCGGGTCGTCCGGGCCGGTCACCATTTTGGCCGCCGCCACCGATGTTGCCGGGGCGAGTCGAGGGGCGTTGGATGCCGAGGAAGTCGTTAATGTCGCCGGTACTGGGACGTCCGCCGGGGCGATTTCCGGCTCCTGGACGATTGCCCGCTCCTGGGATGGCACCAGGCTGCCCAGGACGCGTCGAGGGAAGCGTGTTCCCCGCGCCGGGGCGGGTGCCAGGACGATTGCCACCCGCTCCAGGTAGGGAGCCGGGGCCTTGGTTGCCAATGTCCGGCCGCGTGCCACCAGCGCCCGGGCGAGTCGTGGGGCGATTGCCGCCGCCGATGTTGCCCGGAATTGTAGTGGGTCGGTCGGGTCGCGAGATGCCTTCGCCACCCGGACGTGTGCCAGCATCCGGACGCGTGTTACCACCGCCGGGGCGATTAATACTGCCAGGGAGCGTGGTCGGTCGCTGGCCGTAATTGGGACGGCTGCCGAGGTTTGGTGTGCTGCCGGGACGTCCCGTGTTGGGGCGACTCCCCGCTCCCATGTCGGGGCGCGTCGAGGGTCGGTCGATGCTGGGGCGCATGCTGCCACCGGCGTTACCACCGGGACGGCCCATCTCGGGACGCGAGTTTGGCATGCTGGGACGGTTCGCCATTTGTGGGGGGCGACCACCCGTTTGCGGCCGCGACACCTGCGGACGAGATTGAGGCATACCGCCGCGATTGCCACCGCCAAGGTTCGGGGCACTGGAGGGTCGACCTCCACCACCACGATTCATGGACGCGCCACCACCGCCTCCGCCGCCACGGTGCATAGCGGCGCCACCGCCACCTCCTCCACCACGACCACCGCCTCCTCCACCATGTCCACCGCCGCCATGCCCCCCGCCACCACCACGGATGGCTAGGGCATCGCCGACGACGAGGCTCCACGCAACCAGAGCAATGAATAAAGTTGTGCGTTTCATGTTAGCCTTCCTCGCCAGCAGCAGGCTGATCGGCAGTAACGCGAGTCATGCGGACCGGCGGCAGCGACGGCAGCGGTTCGCCCGCCACTTCGCGGCCAACGGTCTCGACTTCGAGTGTGTTGCTGTCAACCATTCGCACCACCTGCGTCGCCGAAGCGGTGCTGCCATCGGCCAGGGTCTGCGACAAACGCCCGGTCCACTCGCCAGCGGAGTGCGACCAAGTTCCTTCGCCAAACGAACCATCGGAGTTGAACGTCCACGAGCGAACGGTGCCCGCGCGGGGATCCCAGCCGATGACCTGCGTGCCTTGGGTCGAACCCTCTTCGTCGTCTACGGTGAACGCGCGGATCAAGAACGATTTGTTCGCGCCCCAGCGGAACGTCGTGTGGACGACGGGCCCTTCGCCCTGGTCTCGCCACTCGCCCACCAGCGGTTCGAGCGATGCGAGTTTCGTGTAAGTGTTCTCAAGCACCGGGGCGGCCGACTCGACGACTTTGCACAGCCGCCACTTTCCGCCATCCGACTTCAGCACGGCGTGGTAGGTCCCAATGATCGGCTCGACTCCGGGAAGCATCAACGTTGTCTGGCCATCGAGACACACGACGCCATCGACCACTTGCTGCATGGAGTCGACGGTGCCGGTGAGTTTCGCTCCGGTGTTCTGAGCAAAGTAGTCGGCGAAGTCGGCGAGAATCGCCTCGCGACCCTCGGCCCGCTCGCCGGTAACGTCGCTTTCCCAAGTAGCGTCTTCGCACCACAGCTCGGCAAGCTGCCCGGAGTCGCCTGAATTGAAGGCGAGCGTGTAGCTCTTGAAGAAGTCTGCGACGCCATCAGCATTAGACCCTCCAGCTTGCGGCGCGGCATCTTGAGCCAACACCAAAACGGGAACTGCTAGCAGAGCGGCGGCCGTAGCCATCACGCAAAGACGACGAGCGAGCATCGTAAGAGTCTCCTTAGATTCGAGCGCGTTCCTGCAAACCTACATGACGCGCGTAGTGCACCTCAGCGGCGCTTGCCCAAGTACGTCCGTGAGAAGCTACGTTCCGGTGAAAAGGTGGGGGCAAGACGCCCACGTGCCGAATTTTAGCACACGTCACCCGCGTGGCGAGAGAATTTCGGGTGAAGGAGGAAAAACCCTAAAAAACAAGGCGTCGCAAGCGGAAGTGCTTGCAACGCCTCGTGTAAGGTTCTTGTCTTGCGACAAATGGCACTCAGCGTCTAGCCGAATGCTATCGAAGAGCTTACTTGCCCTTCTTGCCCTTCGCGGGGGCCTTGGCCGGAGTCTTGCCGGCAGGCTGGGCTTTGGTGCTCTTGGCTGGCTTAGCTTGACCCTTGGTGCTCGATTGAGCCATGGTAGTGATCTCCCACTAACCTTTTTCCCGGCAGTACGGCGACCGACCACGGCCGCTTCTAGTCCTGTCCTGCACGGTTGGGGCGGATGTTAGTGAGGGGGCGATATTGGGGCAAGAGCGATTTCCCAGCGAATGACCAATGACGAATTTCCAATGACCAATGGAGGACGAGCATTGGTCATTGGGTACTTCGTGATTGGTCATTTCCTACCAATCTGACTCAGAATCGTTGGGTCCGTAATCTTCGTGTCCTCGGCGAGCATCATGGCCTTCGACAGGATCACGGCAAGACGCTGGTCGCCCTCGAAGGGGAGGAACACCTTGTCGCCGCCCCCTTCGCCACGGCCGGGGACGATGCATAGGTACTGGTCGTTGGGCTCCATCAAGATGTTCGACGAGCCGAGATGGATTTTGTAAGTGCGACGCTCGCCGCGAACGACCAAGAACTTGTCGTCGAACGCGCAGCGGTCGGCGATCTTGAGCCGAGGCACGAGTCGCTGGAGAATCTCGCGCCGCGTCTGAGCCGTGGCGGTGAGGTCGCCGAAGGATACCTCGTTCCAGTAGTTACGATATCGCCCCTCAGGTCCGCCGTCGTTCCAGTTAGGATCGTTGCCTACGCTAGCAACTCCGACGAACAAATCGACGTCGCGGAGGATTTCGGAGAGGACGAGGGGTGGGATTTGGTCGAGGGGGATGGGATCGTTGACGTTGTTCGTCCCAGGGCCTGCTGCCCTTGAACCATAGCCGCCACCACCCGCGTGAGCTGAGTTAGCCGCCGCGTCGAGTGTGTAGAAACGGACTTGGTCGGTGGATAGATAAAGGTACGTTCCCGACTCGTTGGTATCGGTGCCGAATCCATCGCCCACACCCTCGACCCAGAACTCGGCCCGCAAGTTCCACTCCTGCAGTTCGATACTGGTCGGTGGATAGTCGGCGTCGACCATCAATCGTAGCTGGTTCGACCAGCCCCGCACGCCGCACAGCGCGTTGTACTGGTGCTGCTTGATGACGTGCGACGCGTAGCGGTTCGAGTAGACGCGTGTGTTCCGCTCGGCGTCGGTGAGCAAGTAGATTTCACGGTGGGCTTGTTTAAACGGCTGTTTGATCTGGCGATCTTCAAAGTACCGCCGCCACGCCAATAGGTCAGCTTCGTCGTGTCCGATCGGATGCCAGAGCGAAACGATCGCTGAATCAGGATCAATCTCCACTTCGTTACCCGCGGCGTCCACCAGTTTGCCGTCGAGCCAAGTGGCCGCAACTTTTTGCTTATGTTCGCCTTGATCGAACTGCCAGATGAGCCGCCGTGCGAGCGTACCGACCAGTGGATGGTCGAGGTACCGCTCGCGCCAAGTGTCGTACGCCCAGGTCTTTTGCTTAAGATGCAGCAGGTCGATCCGATCGCGCAGAGCGGGGAGCATCTTCTCGATGTCCTTGGCGGCCGCCTTGAGCTCCTTCAGGTCGTCGGCGAAATGGTCTTTGACCGACTTGGGCACCGACTTTTGCGGCTTGCCATCGGGTTTGAGCCAACGCAGTTCGGTGCTCGAGGTACCCGTCACTACTAGCTCGGCAATGAAGTCGCCTAGTGGCTCGACTCGCTTCCCTACTTCGTCCAGTCCATAAGTGGGGACGGCCATTTCCTCGATTTCGTCGCGAGGTAGGCCGGACTCAGCGGCCGCCTTGTCCAAGGCTTTCTCGATCGCCTTCAGAGTAGTCTTGAAGGTTACCCGTGCTTTGAGGCGTGCCAGTTGGCCAAGGGCGTTAATCCTAATCTCTTCGTCCTTCGACGAAGCCAATTCACCTAACGCCCAAACGCACGCGTTGGCGACTTTCACGGCCCGCGGGCCCACGCCAGGTACCTTTTTGATGCAGGTGGCAAGCAGTTCGGAAACGACGCGTGGTGTATTGGCGTCCGCCACGGCGACCATCGCCCAAACCAAACCGCGTAGCACCGTGGCGTTTCCGTCATTGAACGTGTCAGCGGCGCCGCGCGAATCGCCGACGTAGCCACCCAGTACCTTAAAAGACCTACCTGCCGGTACCTTCGCAAACCAGCTAGCTAGCCGATCTCGCAACTCCTCGGAACCGATTGCGTCGACCAGCGGCTTCAACTCCTTCAGCCATTTACCGGACGGTTTTGAAGCGGTAGCCGAGAAAGCCAATCGATACAACTGGAGCCACAGCGCGCAAGCCGCTTCGTCCATCGTCGACAAGTCGCGGTGAACGCGGTCGGCCCAGTGCTCGCCGGGAACCAACACCAGAGTCGCGTCGCCATCGATCAGTTGGCTGAGTCGCTTGGCAACTTCGGGAAGCGCGCCCACGGGCGGTGTATCGATCGCTTGGCTTCGAAGGCGATGGATAACCCATCGTTCGCCGTCTGATGGCGGCTCGGCACCAACATAAGACTCGGCGCCTTGGGCTACAGAGCTATCGACTCGGCTGCGGTAGCCAACAATTGTGCTTCGGTAGAGCAGCCAATCGAATGCCTGCTCTCGGCTGAACGAAGTCTCTAGCTCGTCCAGATGATCAACGATGTTCTGTAACGGGAGTCGATACGCAAAGTACTCGGCATTCGCGCCATCACCCATCAGGTAGAGATCCACCACCCGCTCGTAGACAGCTAAACGCAAGTTTGCCAAATCCAAGCCTAGAGATACGAGAGCCTCAATCGCCTGTCTCTCTCGGGCTTTGCAAAGCTCTTCAGCACGCTTTCGTGCTTGTGGATCTCGTTCAAGATAGGAAGCCTGACGCTCGGCGAACGCGTGCTGAAACGCGTGTATCGTATTGACCAGCTCGATGTGCTCGGCCGCCAGCGGCGAATCGATATAACGGGCGAAAGGATCGTCTTCGGCTACAACCTTTTCATTGTTTCGCTCTGCCAGTACACCTAGGCGAATCTTGAGGTCGACCAGGATGTCCGGTGATCCGACAAAGGCCGGAGACGGGATTTCACCGAGTATTCGAATACTGCTTTTGCCGGGCTCTTGAAGTAGCGAATCGAGCTTCGCGGCCACGTCTGATGACCGCGCATGCGGATTGCGGCAATACTCGGAAAGTGTTTGAAGCCAGTCACGAAGCTCACCTTCGATCTTGTGGTTCTTCGCGTAGAACTCGACCTGCTTTTGAACGCCAGCGGGTGGTACGCCCATGTAATCCGAACATTCTCGCTCTACGCAGACTCGCGTCAGATAGGTCAAGTCCTCTGCAGTTAGAGGTAACTTCCGTCGCAACAGCGACGACAGTGCTTCTCGGATGCCAACCAGCATCGCTGATGGAGCGATTCTTTCGCCAGTCGCGCTCAAATGGTAATAGCCGCCTTGGTCCCCGTCCGCCTTTCGCAGGGCATCCTCTTCCGACTGCCAGTGCTCGACTTGTTCGGCGAGTGCAAGCACGCAGCGACGATTCCAGGCAGCGTCCTTCTCCAAAAGCCGTGGGCCATCCGCAAGAGTCGGAATCTCGGGTACCGGCCAGCGTCCCCTTCCACGGGCGTACTCGTCCACCACCGAGCAGCAGACTTTTTGGGCTTCTACATCGCTGGCTTTCGAATAGTCGAATGCGACCACTTGATAGGACGTCTCTTTGCTAGCCATGAATCGTCTACCCTCCCACCAACGGCACCAGCTTCAGAAAACTCACCGTCGTCCCCGGCGCTATGGTGACACGCTCTTCCAGCGTCTCGGCTTGCCGGTCGTTCACTAGCACGAGGATGCGGCTTTGTTCGAAGGCCTGGATGGCCATGTCGAACTGCCGTTGCCAGTCAATCGCTCGCGCGGTCTTTAGCTTGTAGCCGTTCAAGGTCTGCTCGGCGTCCGTTGGCTGGACCAGTCCGCGAAACACCGGCTGCTGGGCCATCTTCAGATTGAAGTCCTGCACCTCTTGGTACACCCGCTCGCGAATCAGTTCGCGGATGGTGATCTCCTCGGTCAGAAACTCCAGCACGATCGGCTCGCCCCGATCGCCGGTCGTCGATTCGTCGTACACTTCGAGCGCAACGGGCATGGTGGATACCTCCGTGGAAAAGTGGATGCCCCCGATTATCTCGCCGGTCGAGCGCCGGATCAATCACCGGAAAACCAGGAAGAGAAGAGCCCCGCGAATGACGGGGATGTTCGCGAATAGAAGAGGGAAGAGAGAACAGGAGCAAACGGAGGGAACGGAGGAAGATAGACGGAGAAGAAAAAAGAGATTGGGAACAGAAGGGAACGAAGAGAACGAAGAAAATAAAAGGATAAGGACTTCGGAGATATAAGAGAGGTACGGGATGAAGGAAGGCGTCTATCTGTTCTTTCTTTGTTTCCTTCGTTCCCTTCTGTTCAATGAACCCCCGTCCTATCTCTGTTCTCTCCGTTTCCTCCTGTTCCATCTTTTCTCCAACGGCTCCCGAATTCTTGCGAATCCGGCTACATTCCATCCATTCGCGAACATCGGCGTCATTCACGGGCCGTCCTGCACTGGGGGCTCGCGGGGCTCGTCCCCAGCCACCCGGAGGCTACTCCTTTAGCTGAAACAACCGTCGCAGCGCGTTGATCAAGCTACCATGGTCTTCGGTTTGGGCTTCGTCGCGGAGCGACTGCATCGGTGGGTGGAGAAGTTTATTCACCAGGCGGTCGGCGAAGCGGGTGATCTCGTCTCTCGACTTCGGGTCGACCTCGCCCAGCTTATTCATCAGCCGCGCGAGCTCGGCCTGTTTCACCACTTCCCATTCGTCGCGAAGCTGTGTGATCAATGGCGAACTCGATTGTAGGCGGGAGTCGGTGACGAAACGCAGTGTCTCTTCGCCGATGATACGCTCGGCACGCGGGAGTTCTCGCTGGCGGCTCTTGCGATTCTGCTCGCACGCGGCGGCCAGATCGTCGATCGAGTAAAGGTAGGTGCCGAGTTCGTCGCCGATGGTCGGCTCGAAGTCGCGGGGCATAGCGAGGTCCAGGATAAACAGCGGCCGCTGCGCGCGGTCTTCGGCGATCTGTTGGCGGTAGTAATCGAGGGTGACAATCGGATGGCCTGCCGCGGTGGTCGAGATCACCAGGTCCGCCCGCACCAGTTCGCGATGCAGATCGGCCCACTGCGCGGCAGTGGCTTGCCACTCGGTGGCGAGCTTCTGCGCGCGAAGCGGGTCGCGGTTGAGGATGGTAAACCGGCGCGCCCCCGCGTCGCGGAGGTACCGCAGCGTCTCGTCGGCCATCTCGCCAGCGCCGATTACCAGCACGTGCTTGTCGTCGAATCGCTCGAAGATGCGGCTCGCAAAGTCGGCGATGGCGACGCTCGGAATGCTCACGCGATGGCGATGGAGCGAAGTCTCGCTAGTGACTCGTCGTGCCACTCGCAGCGCGGCTTGGAAGCAGCCATGCATGTGCGGGCCGGCCGAGCCGAGCTTGCAGGCGAGTTCGTAGGCTTGTTTTACTTGCGCGAGAATCTGTGGCTCGCCCACCACCATGCTGTCGAGGCTCGCGGCGACGCGGAACAAGTGTTCGATCACCGCCTGGCCGTCGAGTGACACCAGCCCACCGGCGATTTCGTCGAGCGGGATCGAATGCCACCCGGCTAGGTACTCGGCCAGCGCAAGATCGGTCGGACCGGGGCCTTCGTCGGTCGTCGCTGCGTAGAGTTCCGTGCGGTTGCAGGTCGATAACAGCACCGCCTCGACGCCCGGATGCGACTCACGCCACGCCGCTAGAGCATCAGCCGCCTGGTCGGGCGTGAACGCCAACCGCTCGCGAATCGCGATGCCCGCCTGATGATGCGAACATCCCACCATGCGAAGGTTCATGAAGGTACCTCCGCGTCTTGTCCCCTCTCCCTCGTTTCGTTCGCACCATCGAGTTCCGACTTTTCAGCGGTACTCTCGCGAACGAAATGGGGGAGAGGGTTAGGGTGAGGGGGAAATCCCTCGGAGTGCATTCCGACGAGGCGTAGCTCGTCGGCTATTTGGGTGCTTGCTTGTCGCGGAGCTTCATCTCGGGTCGATGCGTTTCGACCACGCCCATGGTTCTCGGTGATCGTGAACGCGATTAGCGTGATCACCAAAAATCCGAACGACGCGAGCGTGAGGTACGCCACTTTGCGGCCACCCCGCGCCGAGGGATACACCAGGCGAAACATCTCGGCGACCACCAGCCACACCAGCATCACGAGGAGCGTGATCACCACAGGATCGGAATGCAGGCGGTAATCCGAATCGCCCACGTGCTGCATGCGACTCAGCACCACGCCGGTGAAGAAGCCACCAGAGACCAAAAGCGCCGAGAGGCCAAGTGACCTGCTATTCGTGCGCTCAAGCCATTCGAGGCTCGGCAAACGGAATTGGGGCGATGGCGGCAGTTTCTGTTTCAGCCGGTAGCTTTGGATCAAGTACATCAGCCCCGCGATGAAGCCGACGCACACCGTCACCGTGGCGAGCGTCATGAGCGCGCCGTGCAGCCCGCTCCAGAACTGCGACGCGCGGTCGTGCGAGAAACGCTCGTGGCTCGAGAGTTCTGCGAAGCCGATCGTGGAGAGCACCAGGGGCAGCACGAAAAGTCCCATAGCCGTCTGTGGCGCGGAGAACGCGACCCACAAGTAGAACGCCGCGAGCACCCAGGCGACCACGAGGTACCAGCTTTCGGGACTGCTGAGAATCGCGAGGTCGGCCGTCGAGTTCGTGGCGAGAAAGATCGTGTGCGCGACGAGCCCCGCCATCGCCATCACCACCATCGCCACCCGGTGCCACCCAAACCGCACCCACAGCCCCGCGATCTCGAGCACGAGCGCGACGAAGTAAGAGGCGGCGAAGCAGAAGACGGTGATGCCGGACATAGCTGGATGATGAACTCAATTGTGGGAGGCCTCTCCGAGGCCGATTTTCCGAGCGGGGCATCGGGCTCTCCAGAGCCCTCCTACAGGAGTGACTGGTTATTCCCCCAGCCCGTAGTCTTTGATTTTCTTGTGCAGAGTGTTTCGATTAATCCCCAACCGACTCGCCGCTTTGATCTGCACCCCTTGGCATTGATCGAGTACCTGGGCGATCACTTCGCGTTCCACGCGGTCGACGATGCGGCTGTGGAGGTCTTCGGCCGAGTCGTCGGCGTGCGAGAGGCCTTCGAGCACCAAGTGCTGGGCGAGCGATTCGAAGTCGAGCTTGGGCAGCGACGTGGGGCTCGACATCGTTGGGTCGGCCTCGCCACGCACCACGCGGGGCAGTACGTCCGGCGTCAGCTCGTCGCCGGTCGCCATCACCACGGCATGCTCGATGATGTTCTGCAGCTCGCGGACGTTGCCCGGCCAGTCGTAGGCTTGCAGGGCCTCCATCGCGGCGGGGTGGATGTGCGTGACGTAGCGGTCGTTTCCCTCGTTGTAGATGTTGAGGAAGTGACCCACGAGCGCGGGAATATCATCGCGGCGATCCCGCAGCGGCGGCAGATGGATCGGCACCACGTTCAAACGGTAATAAAGGTCCTCGCGGAACGTGCCGTTGGTTGCCATCTCCAGCAGGTTGCGATTGCTGGCCGAGACGATGCGAGTGTCAACGCGAATCGTCGTATCGCCACCCACGCGCTCGAATTCCCGCTCTTGCAACACGCGAAGCAGCTTCACCTGCAACAGCGGCGTCGTGCTGTTGATCTCGTCGAGGAAAATGGTCCCCGTATCCGCGCTTTGAAACCGCCCGGCACGATCCGAAACCGCCCCGGTGAACGAGCCCTTCACGTGACCGAAGAGTTCGCTTTCGAGCAAACTCTCAGACAGCGCGCCACAGTTGACGCGAACGAACGGACGAGCCCGGCGATCAGACAGCGTGTGGACCGCCTTGGCGACAAGTTCCTTACCGGTACCCGTCTCGCCGAGTAGCAACACCGACGCCTTCGACCTCGCGACCTGGCGCGTGATGCGATACACCTCCAACATTGCCGGGCTCGAGCCAATAATGCCCGGCAAAGGAGAGAGTGCGTCGTGTTGTCCGTTGGTGAGCGACATGAGGTAGTTGCAGTTACTCGATAGTCGACGCTTCTAGATGAATGACCAATGACGAATTAACAATGACCAATGAGGGACGCTCGCGAGTGTTTTGGTCATTGGTCATTGGGTACTTGGACATTGTTCACTTTCCCTTTGCCCGCCTCGATCGTATCGAGCAGGCTGCCGAAGACTTGTTGTGATTCGGGGGTGTCCGTTTCGCTGGCGTTGTAGAGGTGGTACTGGCGGACGATTTCGTCGGAGCTCAAAGTCAGTCCGAACTGCTTGACGCTCTCGGCGAACGCCTTGGCTGCGGCTTGACGCGCGGCGAGGTCGAGAGCTGGGGCGCTAGCGTAGCTCAGCAGCGTCACTTGGCTGTCGTGCGTACCGAGCTTGGCGAGCACCTCCCAGTTCGCTTCGCCTACGGCGGCGGGGCGGACGTTTTGTGTCACCAAGTCGCTCACGGCTCGCAGGCGATAGAAGTCGCGATCGCCGGCTAGCAGTGTGTTCATGATCGTCATCGCCGACTCGGCCTGGGCGAGGCGCTCTTCGACAGTGGGCCAGCTCACTGGAAGCTGAGCTAGCGCATCTTCGGCGAGTTGTACGGTATCGGCTGCCGAGTGAGGACGGGGGAACGACATCACGCCCTGGTGCTCGCGGGCAATCGTCTCGGCCGTGTGCCACTGCTCTTCGCGGGCGAACAGCGCGATCGGCACCAATCCACTCCCGGCTTGCCGGCGAAGTTGGAACACGGTGTCGCGGACCGCCGGCTTGCCGATCGCCATGTCGATGAGGACCAGCTCGACGTCGGCGTGTTCGCCGGCCTGCTTGACGGCGTCGCCGCCGGTCGATGCGACGAGTGCGTCAAAGCCCGCGGACGACAGATTGCCACCCCACGTGGTTGCGGCATCAATCCGCGGAGCGGCAACCACGACTTGCCGTTTGCCCGACGCCGTGGCCAAGCCGACAATCGCATCGCGAACTTTGCTGGCTCCAGGGAAAGGTTTCGCCGGGTTGATCGCCGCAATGGCTTCGAGCGCGGCGATGCGAACCGAGGGATGTGGGTGCTCTAGTGCCTTTGCCGTTGGCGAAGGCAAACCATCGCTCGTAAACAATACCGCCGGATCCCGCCGCTCGGCGATCACTTTGAGCGCGAGCGTTGCCGAGGCAACTTGGTTTTCTCGGAGGGCGTCAGTAAGGAGGCGATCAAGCTGATCGGCGGAAAGGTGGCTCAAGTCGGGCCACTGCGTGGCGGCTAAGATGAGTTCCGTGGCTTCAATCGACAGTCGGAGGGCTTTCGACTCGATACTTGGAATGCCTGGCTTCAAGGAAGCAAGTTGCTTCGCCAACTCGGCGGCGTACAAGGTGTTGGCGTCGCCGACTCTCAGCACGTGCGGCACTGGTTTGTACCCTTTCTCACTCCACACCCAGTAGGTTACCGTCCCATCGACATTCGGCTCGAACACCGGCGCCCCTCCTTCGAGCGTCTTCAGCGTTCGCTCCAAAAGCCCCGTCGCCGATTCAACACTCGGAACCTGTCCGGTGAACGATTCGTACGCCCTGCCGACTGAACCACCGCGAAGGGCGGGCACGGCGAGCAGCGGCGCGGCTTCGCCCGTGCCGAGCGCGCGGAGCAACTCAGCGGCTTCGGCGACGAGCTTCGGGTCGCTTGCACCCAGCGTGGCGAGCAGTGGTCGTTCGGCGAGTGGACCCAAACGCACCAGAGCCGCGCGAGCACCTTGTTTCGCGGCGTCGGAGGTGTCGGGCTTCGCGAGCAGTTGAATCAGTGGAACCACCGCCGGCTCCCCTGCCCCGGCGAGCCTCGCGACCGCCTTCTGGCGATCGAGTTCGACGTTGCTCCCAAGTTGCGTCAGCAATTCGGCAATCGCGTCGTCGCTGGTCGAGGCGGCACTCGCTGCGGCGAGCGCCGACTGGACGAACTCCGCCGCTTCGGGGCCGGCGTCAGGGATGCGGCTCAATTGAATGAGTGCCGCCGCGCCGAAGTCGCTCACGAGCTTCGCTTTCGCCGCGTCGTCGAGCCCGAGCGCGACAAGGTCGCGAACGTCGTTCGCGGCGAGTGCTGGCTCACCCAAGTTCAATAGATTCATCGCCCCGCGGACGTAATCGCCCGGCGTGGTGCGTGGCATCGCAAGCGACGCGCGAATCGCAGGGTTCTGCAGCGCCGTCGGACTCGCCACGGCGCGCGGGATTGGCTCTGCGACAAGCGGTTCTTGCGCGAATGCCGAGCTCGCGCAAAGCAGCAGCGCCACCAAGGCGAGCCGGGAGCGTAAGCGACCGGAGCAGGAAGTGCTAAGCGTAACGAACTCCGGGCGCTGACGCTTCCGGCTCGCCGTATTTGAAGATTGAATCATCGAAAGCACGTCGTTGGTGTCAGGTTAATCGCTGCTTCCATGCTTCCACTTGCTCGGCCACCAACGCGGGGTTGGTGGAGCCGAGGCTCTTGAACGCTTCGACCGCCCGGCGGACGCCCAAGACTTCGTACACGTTGTCATCTAGCAGTTCGTGCGCGGCGGTGAACTCCGCCAGATCCAAGTCCGCCAGCCGGCAATTCTTCTTCATGGCCGTGCCGACCAACTTGCCGATCAGCTCGTGGGCGGTCCGCTGTGGGACGCCCGCGGTGATCAAGTATTCCATCAGCGTCGTGGCGTCGAGATACCCGCGGTCGATGCCCGCCGCGATGTTCTCGCGCTGTAGCTCGGCCCCCGCGACCATCGGCGTGGCGAGTTCCAAGCACGCCGCCACGGTGTCGAAGGAGTCGAACACTCGCTCTTTGTCTTCTTGTAGGTCGCGGTTGTAGGCCAACGGCAAACCCTTCACCAGCGTGATCAACGCCTGCAGGTTGCCGACCACTCGGGCCGTCTTGCCGCGGATCAGCTCGACGCCGTCAGGGTTCTTCTTCTGCGGCATGATCGACGAGCCGGTGCAGAACGCGTCGGGCAGCTTGAGGAACCCGAACTCCGTGGTGCACCACAAAATCCATTCCTCGGCCCAGCCCGACAAGTGCAGCGAGATCTGCGTCAGGACGAATCCAAACTCCAGCGCGAAGTCGCGGTCGCTCGACGAGTCGAGGCTGTTGGCCACGACGCCTTCGAACTCCAGCTCGTCCGCCACCATCTGGCGATTGATCGGTATCGTGGTCCCCGCGAGCGCGGCGGTGCCGAGCGGCAGTTGATTCACCCGGCGGCGGCAGTCGGCCAGCCGCTGGCGGTCGCGTTCCAGTTTCTCGACGTACGCCAGCCAGTAGTGGGCCGCCAGCACCGGTTGGGCCCGCTGCATGTGCGTGTAGCCCGGCAAGATCACCCCTTCGTCGAGCGTCGCGCGATGCACGAACGCCCGCTGGAGGTTCTTGGCCAGGTGGTCGAGATGGTCGATGGCGTCGCGAATCCAGAGCCGGAAGTCGGTCGACACCTGATCGTTGCGGCTGCGACCCGTGTGGAGCTTGCGGCCGACGTCGCCGATTCGCTCGGTCAGCACCCGCTCGATGTTCATGTGGACGTCTTCGAGCGACGTGCGGAACGCGAACTGCCCGGCGGCGATCTCCTCGCCAATCGTCGCTAGACCCTCAACGATTTGGTCGCGCTCTTCGCCGGTCAGCACCCCGACGGCAGCCAGCATGCGGGCGTGGGCGATCGAGCCACGGATGTCCTGCGCGTACAGCCGGTGATCGAAGCTGACGCTTTCGCTGAACTTTTCAAGCAACTGGTCGGTCGGCTGCTCGAAAGCACCGCCCCAGGGTTTGTCCGACATGGCACCGAGGCAAATCGTGAGGCAGGAATGGATGGAGGGGGCCACGTGGGCCAACTCCTTTATACTAAACGGGTTACGCGCGAAGGTCAACGCACCGCGGTCGCAGGCCGCCTAGTTTTTAGGCATGGATTCACGCCAAAAACGCCGAGAATCGCAGCTCCGGCAGCCCCATCCCGCACCTCCCGCACAATCGGACTCCGCGCCGCCGGACTCGCCAGTGTTCGAGGTGACTTCGGGAAGACTTGGCCCGCGAATGGCGCGAATGGTCGCGAATAAGAAAGGAGGCAAGAAGAGTAACAGGAGGAAACGGAGGGAACGGAGGAAGATGAACGGAGAAGAAGAGAATTGGAACAGAAGGGAACGAAGAGAACGAGATGAGCAGAGAACTTGGAGATTTAAGAAAGGGAGATTTAAGAAAGATAGGAGACGAATGATAGCGTCCATCTTTTCTTTCTTTGTTTCCTTCGTTCTCTTCTGTTAATAGTCCTTCCGTCTCTGTTCTCTCCGTTTCCTCCTGTTCTCCACTCTTCCCATTCGCGCCGATTCGCGCAATTCGCGGGCCTCCGAGAGTTGTTCGTTTCCGCGACGAATCTTAGACTGATCTTTTGCCTCGGGATGCAGGCAAGTGCCGGATGTCGTCGGGAGATTGCAGGGATGCCACTGGCAACGCGATTGGAGCACGTGTTTTCTTCGGCCGTACGGCAGAAGGGCGAGAGCTACGCCCGGAATCGCGTGTCGCTGATCCCGATCAAACGCTCGCAGCCTCACGTGATCGAGGCCAAGGTCAACGGAAGCTATGGGTCTAAGTACCACGTGTCGGTGAGGTGGGAGCCTCGGACTGGTGCGATTGCTGGCCAATGTACCTGCCCCTATTTCGAAGAGGGAAGCTTCTGCAAGCACCTGTGGGCAACCATCCTCAGGGCCGACCAGCATGACCTCACGCCCAATTTGCCCGGCACCGGTCGGTTGGAACTGGCCTACGTCGAACCCGTTGGCGAGGAGTACGAAGAAGCGTATTACGACGAGTACTCCGACGACTTTGAAGAAGAGCTCGACACGTCGCGCGTAACAACTTCTTTTAAACAGACATCTGCGAAGAAGGCTACGGCGAGCTGGGAAGCCGAACTGCACGCCATCGGCAAACCGCCCGACCCGCCGAAGTTCGACGACGTGCTCTCCGGGCGGCAGCACCGCGTGTTCTACATCGTCGACATGGTTCGTAGCGCCGACTCGGGCGAGCTAGCCGTCGAGCTCTTCGAGCAAGTGACGCTCAAAAGTGGTGAGTGGGGTAAGCTCAAGTCGCTCACCGCCAATCGACACTCCCTCGACCTTTTCGGGCCCGACGACCGCGAAGTACTCGGCCTGGTACTCGGCAATCGCCTCAACTCCGGCGGCGGTTACTACGGCCACACGAGTTACGACTCAATGTTCTGTTCCGAGGTACGGATCAGCGAGGCGATGGCCGGCCTGATCCTGCCAAAGATGGCGGCGACGGGCCGGCTAGGTTGGGAGATGGGGCACCCACAGGGCGGCGACGCCACGCAGGCGCTCGTGTGGGACTCTGGTCCACGGTGGCAGCCTCGCATTCGCATCGAAGCCGACGACAAGAAGCAGCAGTGGACACTCGCCGGCGAACTCACGCGAACCACCGCGGCCGGCGAGTTCGAAGTCCTCCCCCTGCCGGCACCCGTGCTGGTGCTCGCGAGTGGCGTCGTGATGCAGCAAGATCGCATTGGGCTCGTCGATGCGTCGTGCGACTTCCGTTGGCTGACACTACTAAGAAAACATGAATCGATCGTGGTGCCCTACGCCGAGCGGGCAAAGCTGCTTGCCGCCCTTAGCCATAGCCCACAGCCGATCGACGTGCTCTGGCCAGCAGGTTACGAGCCGAAGGTCATTTCCACAAAGCCGATTGGCTGCCTACGAGTCCACCCCGCACCCGACGCGTCGAAAGTGCCTGATTGGCAGCGCCGCGGCCTGAACGACTTATTCGCCGACGCCCACTTCAAGTACGGCGACACCCTGGTGCCGATCGACTCGATGGCCGCACGCATTGTGGACCCAGGAGGCGAGCAGCTCATTGAGCGCGATCGTGAAGCCGAAGCCAAGCTGCTCAACCATCTTCGCGAGCTCAAGCTCTCGAAGCGCGACCACTACGGCTACCAGGACACCCGCCCCGGCACCCTGCAATTCGTGGCGAAGAAGCTACCGACAGTGGTGAGCGAGCTGGTCGCACGCGGCTGGGAGGTTGAAGCCGAGGGGCATCGCGTGCGGTCGGCGAGTGCGTTTCGCATGAACGTTTCGAGTGGCGTGGATTGGTTCGACCTCGACACACAAATCGACTTCGGCGACACCCAGGCGTCGCTCCCCGCACTGCTCGCGGCGATCAAAGCCGGCGAGAACTACGTGACGCTCGGCGATGGCAGCCGCGGCATGCTCCCCCAAGAGTGGCTCGCCCGTTACGCACCGCTCGCCGAGATGGGGAAGGTCGAAGGAGATCGGCTGCGGTTCAAGCTATCGCAGGCCATGCTGCTCGACGCGATGCTCGCGGCTCGCGAAGGAGACGCGGCGATCCAGCTCGATCGGCAGTTCGCGACGTTCCGCAATCGCCTGCGAAACTTCGAGGGCATCACACCGGCCAAACCACCTCGCGGCTTCCGCGGCGAACTGCGCCCTTACCAAGAGCAAGGGCTCGGCTGGCTCAAGTTTCTACAGAGCCTGTCGCTCGGCGGTTGTTTGGCGGACGACATGGGGCTCGGCAAAACCGTGCAGGTGCTCGCGCTGTTGCTCGGCAGAAGGCAACGCCGCGCGAAGGGCGAAGAGCATCGCCCCTCGCTGGTCGTCGCCCCCAAGAGCCTGGTGTTCAACTGGCAGGCCGAGGCCGAGCGATTCGCGCCCACGCTGAACGTCCTCAACCACACCGGCCTCGCCCGCGATGTCGAGCAGCTCGGCGACTTCGACCTCGTCCTCACCACCTACGGCACGTTGCGGCGTGACATCGAACAACTCAGCAAGCAGCCGTTCGACTACGCGATCCTCGACGAAGCCCAGGCGATCAAGAACCACACGTCTCTCTCGGCCAAGGCATGTCGGCTGCTCGACGCCCGGCATCGACTCACCCTCACCGGCACGCCCATCGAGAATCGCCTCGACGAGTTGTGGTCGCAGTTCGAGTTCCTCAACCCCGGCATGCTGGGCCGTTCCACCACGCTCACCAACCTATCGAAGCAAGCGAGTTCGTCCGAATCGAACGAACAACACCAAGCTTTGAACTCGCTGCGAAAAGGTCTCGCACCCTTCATGCTCCGCCGCACGAAGAAGCAAGTGCTCAAGGACCTGCCCGACAAGAGCGAGCAAACGCTGTACTGCGAGCTACTGCCCAAGGACCGTAAGAAGTACGACGAACTGCGAGCCTATTACCGCGACTCGCTGCTCCAGCGGATCGATCAGTCGGGCATGGACAAATCGCGGATGCACGTGCTCGAGGCGCTGCTGCGTCTCCGCCAAGCCGCGTGTCATCCCGGTTTGATCGACAGCAAGCTCGCGAGCCGGCCGAGCGCGAAGGTCGACCTCTTGGTCGAGCAACTCACCGAAGTCGTGTCCGAAGGGCACAAGGCGCTGGTGTTCTCGCAGTTCACGTCGCTGCTGGCGATCGTCCGCGACCGGCTCGACACCGCCGGCATTCGCTACGAGTACCTCGATGGCCGGACGCGCAAGCGGCAAGACCGTGTCGAGCGATTCCAGAATGACGCGCGCTGCTCGGCGTTTCTCATCAGCCTCAAAGCGGGTGGCACGGGGCTCAACCTCACCGCGGCCGACTACGTGTTCCTGCTCGACCCCTGGTGGAACCCCGCGGTGGAAGCCCAGGCCATCGACCGCGCCCACCGCATTGGCCAAACCCGCTCGGTATTCGCCTACCGCCTGATCGCCCGCGACACGGTGGAAGAAAAAGTGCTGGAGCTGCAACAACGCAAACGCCACCTCGCCGACGCAATCCTCGAACAAAACTCCGCGAGCCTCGCAGGACTAACGACCGAAGACCTGCAACTGCTCCTGAGCTGAAACGTCGTAGCCGGAGTCGCCAGAATTCGTGCCCCGAGACTAAGACGTGAACAGAAGGGAACGAAGAGAACGAAGGAGGATTTTGACCCGCGAATGGCGCTAATGTTCGCGAATAGAGAAGGAAGAGAACAGGAGGAAACGGAGGGAACAGAGAGAAGAAATGAATCAGGAGCATTCCACGAAGTGGAATCACGTCAGAGCGAAGCGCACCCTGGAAGCGTTTTGAACAGAAGGTAACGAAGACAACGAAGGAAGAGCACCGAGAGCAACAAAAGTACTACTTTCTTCCCTTCTTCGTTTCATTCGTTCCCTTCTGTTAATCCTTCTTCCCATCTCTGTTCCCTCCGTTTCCTCCTGTTCTTCTTCTCTTATCTATTTGCGGGCAACAGAATTCCTTAAAGCGTCGCCATCTCGACGTTCCGCAGCGTTCCGCCGTAGTACTCCTTGTACTTCACCTTGCGCTCTAAATCGCGAATCACCGCTTCGGTGAAGTCGACGCCCGTGTGGTTCTTGGCGCTACCGAGCCCGCCGGGGGTGAAGACGTTGATCTCCATCAGTTTGTCGTCCACGATGTCGAGGCCCACCAGGAACATGCCGTCGCGGACCAGCTTCGGACGGACCATCTCGACCAGCTCCAGCATCTTCGGCGTCACCTCGGCTTCGACGCTCTTGCCACCCGAGTGCATGTTGCTGCGCGCGTCGCCCGTCTCGTTCACGCGGCGGAACGCAGCGTACTGGCCATTGTGCCACAGCGGCCGGCCATTCATCACGAACAACCGCACGTCGCCATCCACCGCAGCGGGCAGGTACTCCTGCGCGATGCAGTAACCGTCCCGCGTTACGGCCTCGATCATCTGGTTGAGGTTCGCCTTCTCGTCCTCCCCCACCAAGAACACACTCTGCCCTCCCGATCCTTGCAGCGGCTTGATCACTGTCTTATCGCCTTGCTCGGTGATGAACTTCTTGATCTCCTCCGCGTCGCGGCTGATGCAGGTTTTCGGCCGCACTTGCTCGGGGAAGTGCTGGAAGTACGTTTTGTTGAGCGCGTTGGCGAGGTTCACCGGGTCGTTGAGCACCAGCACGCCCCGCGACGCCGCGAGCTGCCCAAACAGAATGCCCGACGTCTGGGCCCATGGCCGTTCGACCGCGTCATCCGACGGGTCGTTCCGCAGCAACAGAACATCCAGGTCGTCAACTTTAATGCGCACCGATTCCGCCTCGCTCGATTGCATCTCGTCGAGAAACGCCTCGAGCGACTCGTAGCTATTCCCGTGCACTTCTCGCGCGTGCGCGTGGATCGAACCATCGGGCTCGTAGATAAAGTCGCCGACCCCCAACAGATAGATCTTGTGACCCATGTTGGTGGCGGTCATGGCGAGTCGCGTCGTGGTGAACGCCGCTTGCTCGCTCTTCACGCTGTTCACAACAAATCCGAGTTTCATGACGAATGCTCAACCAGTTCGAGAATTGTTAGCCGGCGAGTCGCTTCGAGGCGCTCGCGGAGTTGTGGTTCTTCTAAATAACGCGGCATCGTTCGCGGTGCTTTGACGATGTCGCGGCTTCGTAAGTCTTGGATCCAGCGAACATGCCCCAAAGCAATCTTGCCGACGTACAGCGGCGCGATATCGTGCCCCTCGGCCAAGTACGCCAGCAACCGATCGAGCCCGCGGAGGTACATCGCGTCCTTCGTGAGGCCGCCGCCGCGATACGCCCGCAGCGTCGTAACGAACGACTGCCTAGCATCGAAACCGCACGTTTGATGCAGGTGCTCGAACGTCTCGACAAACGCCCGCCCCTCGACCCGCATCGCCACGGCAATCACACGCCCGGCGAGATTGCGCAGCCGATTCGAGTTCAGTCCCCTCGACAAATGCTCGGCGAGCACCGCCAGGCCTTCCTGCAGTTCTTCGTAACCCGCCAGTCCCGCGTAAAGCTGACGAAACGGTTGCGAACGGCCGTTGTAATAGGTCACCAGGTGCGTGCCGACCTCGTGATTGAGCAGCGGTTCGACGCGCGACTCGCGAAGCGACAGCGTCGGCGACACCAGCAGCTTGCCCCGCGACACCATCAAGCCCGCCGCGATCTGGTCGCACATCTCGACCCTCGCCTTGAACTCGGGCATCTGCTGGTGGTAGTAGTCGATGTGCTCGCGAGCCCGCTCGGCGATCTTTTCCGCCGGAACCAGTTCCTCTTCGTCCTCCATCGGCTCGACTTCCGGGAATCGCTCGAGGATGCTCCGTGCCAAACTCACCAGCGCAACGTCGGGTGGCGCGTAAAGATGGCGGCTCGACGACAGGAAGCCCCGCGTATTCAGCTCGCGGAGCGCCGACAGTTGCCAATCGAGTTCCACTTGCTTCTGGCGGAATAACTGCGCGAGCACGGTGTCTTCAATGCGCTCGACTTCAATCGCGAACAGTTGCCGCTTGAGTTGATGCGGGTCGTACGGCAACGGTCGGTAGTAGAACATCGGCTCAGAGCGATAGCCACTCTCGGCAAAATCGCTCCACGCTTGCTCGGTATTGATCGGAGTGACTTGCAGCACAAAGTCGAACGCGTCCGACACTTCACACAACTGCTGATCCACCAACCGCGCAGCCCGCACCATCGAGGTCGGCCCGTACGATTGATACGCCACGGTCGGTCGTTCGCCTTCGCCACCCCCCACGCCACCAAACTGCGCCACCGTCTTTCGAACCGCCTGGGCGAACTGCGAGCGAAGCCGCTGAAGCACCCGCGGATACAGCGTGCCGGTTGCCCGGTCGCTGTAGACCGGCTGCACCGCGATGCCAAGCGTCACCCACTGTCCGTCGTGATCGTCGCCCGTATCGAACATGGCGGGCAGATCGCTCGGCGTCGGTGCGCGGGGCTCTGTAATCTTCACTTCCGCCGCGAGTCCCTCGAGCTTCACCTCGCGCAGCGCCTCGGCCAGCACTTCGGCCATCGCCGAAGCCGCACTTCCTGGCGGCGCCACTACTTCGAACCCCGGCTTGAGCGCCGGTCCGCCGTACGGCCACGCCTCGTGCGCCCAGATCTCGATCACCAGGAACTTTCCGAAGTGCTCGGTGAGCATCTCGCGAACCATCGTCACTAGCCGCGTGATGCCAGCTTCGTGCAGCGGATCGCCCGATGCCATCAGGTACGACGCCTCGCTGGTCACTAGCTCTCGCGTCCCGGGATCCTTCCGCTCCACCGGCTCGCGATGAACACACAGGAATGGCAACTGCCGATCAATCCGCACCCGCCCACCGTCGGGCAAGTTCCGCCGCACGCGCAAGTTCTTCCCCACCCGCTCCGCGACCACCTGCGTGACCGTGCGGTAAATCTTCTCAATCGCGTTGGCTTTCGTGTTGCTCATGATTTAGTTGTAGCCGGAATCGCAAAAGTTCGGGCCATGCTCGTAAGGAGTGAACAGGAGGAAACGGAGAGAACAGAGGAAGGAAGAGTTATTAACAGAAGGAAACGAAGGAAACGAAGAAAAAGTCACAAGCTCCCACTTCCAATTCAATAGCCGGGCCGCCACGCGGACCGCGAACCTAACAACTCTCCATTCCGATTCCCAGCGTGCGCTTCGGCTCGTTTATCTCCGTAGCCGGACTCGCAAGAGTTCGGGCCGCCATCGAGTGACTCCCGAATTCTGGCGAATCCGGCTACCTTCATTCTCTCTGTTCTCTCCGTTCCCTCCTGTTAATCTTCTTTCCTTCTTATTCGCGCCGATTCGCGTCATTCGCGGGCAAATCTTCCTTCGTTCCCTTCGTTACCTTCTGTTCAAATCCATTGTCCTTAGCTCCCGCTCCACCCCCGGCACCGTCGCTTCGAGCGCCCGGTAGATCGCTGCCACGTGTTCGAGGTCGGTCTCGCCGGTTCGCTCGTCCATGAACACCTTCTTGAACTCAATCGCAATCGCGCACACTTGCCCCGGGAACGTTCGGTGGACCCACTGCGGAAAGTTGCCGCCAAAGAACTTGATGTTTTCGCGGACATCCATTGTTTTTCCCAAGACGTCCTGAGTGCCGAGATCGCCGATGAACCGGTCGACCACAGGCCCCCAGTACTCGCGGTCCATCGAGCCGGTACCAATGTTGACTTCGGGGTTCTCCGCTTCGCTGGCGGGCGTACCGTCGCGAAGGTGGTTGTAGGTATGCAGGTCGTACACCACGAGGTGCGTGTGCTTCGTGAGTAGCTCGCGTAGCACTCGTTCGACGTCGGCGTAGAACTGATCGTAAACCGCGAGCGACTGCTCCACGGCTTCAGTGGCAATCGTCTCGCGCCACACTTCTAGTTGCCACGCGTCTTCCGGTGTTTGGTACACCGCTTTTTCCCGTGGGCGATTCAAGTCGACTTCGAACCGCGACCTGAGCGCGACGAACTGCGTATCGGCGACCTGCGTCCAGACGCTGGTCGAAGGATCTTCTTCACGAAGCCGCGCGGCACTATCAATGCCGAACAGTGCATCGAGATCGTCACGCGTGTCGTGACCATCATGCAGCGACGCGGCCACGATCGGGCCGTACCCGCGGCGCAGGATTCGATAGGGAGACAGACTCATGGCCACCAAGCCCCATGAGACGACAGGAAAGTTGTAAACGGACAACGGCGTTAGAACGCAAAGCCCGTGCCAATGCACCGAGCCGCACTCAGCAGGTAGTCCGAGCCCGCGATAGCCCCGAGAATTCCTGCAAATCGCCAAGCCGATCCCTCCTCTGCACGACGAACGATCAGCATCGCGAGAACCTGAGCGCCCGACGCTCAGCGGTTCCGGAAAGTTTGGCCCGCGAATCACCCTAATGGGCGCACCCTGGGAACGATTCGAACAGAAGGTAACGAAGAGAACGAAGGAAGAGTCCGGCCCGCGAATGACGCGAATTGACGCGAATGCAAAGAAAGAGAACAGGAGGAAACAGAGAGAACAGAGAGAATGAAGGTAGCCGGATTCGCAAGAATTCGGGAGTCCCTCGAATGCTGCCCGAACTCTTGCGAGTCCGGCTACGGAGATAAACGAGCCGAAGCGCACCCTGGTAGATCGATTACCCATCTTCGTTTCCTTCGTTCCCTTCTGTTCCGAATCTCTTTTCCTTCTCCGTTTATCTTCCGCCGTTCTCTCCGTTTCCTCCTGTTCTTTCCTTTCTTCCGATTCGCGAGCATCCGCGTGATTCGCGGGCCCAAACCTTTGCGTCGCCTCCTTCACCCGGCGTAAACGCCGGGCCTAACATCCGCCGCAGAACCTCCAGCCAAGAAAACCTCCCACCCACCTCCAAGATTCACTTCCTCCGAGCGAATGGACCTCGGTATCCTGTCTAATAGATACCGCCCGCCCCCGCCTCACGCGCCCCTCGATGAAAAACCTCTTCCGCTTCACTATTCGCGAACTACTCATTGCCACGGTGGCCGTCGCTGCGCTGGTGGCGCTGTTCGTCCAGCGCCGCCCCTTCGACGATCACACGATGCTGCAATCGTTCGAGCCGCACCAGATGCTGACCAAGGTGTGCAACGACCTCGGCATCCCCTATGCCATGGCCTCCAGCGGCCACTCGTCGGGCGTCGTGTTCGACGGAGGCTATCGCATCGAAGCCGAGATCGACCTGAGCAAGCCGACCTACGACGACGTGCGAACGAAGTTGATGCCCGAGCTAATGAAGCGGTTCAAACGCGCCATCGAAGAAGACGGAGCCACCATCGTCGGCGAAGGCAAAAACGGCTCGCCCAAGTTCGACGAGATCAGCCACTTCTCGTTCGAATACCGTCGCGGCCCCGTGCGCGGCATCACCCGCGCCTACACCTTCGAAAACCCCGACGGCACGCCGAAGGTATTCATCCTGATGGACGAGTTTTGAATCGTGGGGTAAGCATCCTGCTTGCCATCTTCTCGCGCCTCTAGTAACAGTTCCGGGTGGCTGGGGACGAGTTCCACGAGCCCCCAGAATCGGCGATGGAACACTGGGGGCTCGCAAGACTCGTCCCCAGCCACCCCACGTACCTTCTAGGGGCGAGATCCTTCGGTCGCTAGGCTCCTTCAGGATGACACAGGGTACGAGAATCTCCATTTTCTCCCCGGATCTCTGAACCCTTTTGGAAATTTCGAGAAAATGTACAGATGTTCCAAAAAGGGGCTAGAAAGTACTCGCGCCCATGGTAGGTTGAGTTCACGTAGGCCGGATCAAGCGGAGCGCCGACCCGGCAAATGACGCTAAGAAGAAAGGAGAAACTGAGCCACTTACAGACCTCCCCAAGCATGTCATTTCGACAGGCCCTTTTCTTGATAAACGACGCGACCGAGAAATCTCGCCTATAGTAGAACACGGCCTGCCAATTCGAAGAGCATGTACCAGCGACCTCCGAAAAGTGATAACGCGACCTCCCTCGGCAGCGCATATTCCTCCGTCGTTTGCCTCCATTCGGAATGCCACGCGCTATGACTGTGCATTAGGAAAACCTCTTCGCGTCTCTGCGTGAGAAATAAAAACGCTCTGCCCATCAATCAACCATTGGAGAGGTAGGCCTGCAACCCAACACGCCAAGCGCCGGATCGGCGCTCCGCTTGATCCGGCCTACGCAACTTCCCCCTTAGTAAAGTCGCACCTGCGGGACACCCCTGCGACATTACTCTTTTCGCCCAAACCATCTCACCATGATTTCACCCGAGAAAACACGTCGCTTTATAACGCCCGCGAGTTGGGCCCAAAAGAATAAAGTCGCAGTCACTGAAATAGTCACGAAAGCGGGACTTTATTCGTGCGAGAAGGGGGAGCGAAATCGAGGGTTAAAATCACCACGGCCCTAACGGGCCCCGCTCGCCTTGGGAGCTGCTAGCTCCCCCGCTAAAAATCTTTCAAGAAACTTCGGTCCCTCCTCTCGTGGCGACGCTCTAATACCGTAGAGGCACGATTTGCCGCTCGACGTTTGCACTGAAACGCCCTTGTCTACTCTCCAAACTTCACCCGACTCGCCCAGTTTCGCCCCTTCGCCGGTGGCGGCTGGTTTCGTCTATTCGATCCCGCCGACCGATGGCGAGCTGCTGGTGCGATTCACGCGTCGGGGCGACACTGAGGCGTTTGCCGAGCTCGTGGAGCTGCATGCCCCGCTCGTGCTTTCGGTCTGTCGCCAGGTGCTCCGCCGCCCCGCGGACGTGGACGACGCGTTTCAAGCGACGTTCATGATCCTTGCCAAGCGTGCCGGCGACATTCGTGCGAGCGATTCGGCGGCTGGTTGGTTGTATCGCGTCGCGTATCGCACGTCGGTCGCCCTCGCGCGGCGGAACAAATCCCGCCCTGAAGAACCGCTGAATGGTCACGACTTCGCATCGCCCGAGTGCGACCCGCTCGATCGAATCTACGAGCAGCACTCGGTCGCCGTGATGATCGAAGAGCTCCGCGCATTACCCGCTCGTTACCAGGAGCCACTCGTGCTCTGTTATCTCGAAGGCCATTCGCGAAGCCGTGCCGCCGAGATGCTCGACTCCACCACCGCGACGATTAAAGGTCGCCTCGCACGCGGCAAGCAGCTCTTGCGTCATCGTCTTGCACGGCGTGGCGTGGCGCTGTCGATTGCCGCGGGCATCGCGTCGTCGATGGTCGAATCGGCCCACGCCGCCGCGAGCTCCACGACGCTCGCCACCCAAACCGCTCACGCAGCCAGTCAGTTTGTTAGTTCCACCGCCGCGGCTACGACGAGTAGCTCAGCCGTTGCTTGTTCGCTCGCCCAAAATGGAGTCTCGGCCATGCTGTACGCTTCGCTCGCCAAACCCGCCCTCGCGGCTATTGCCGTCCTCGCCATCGGCGCGGGCACCGTGCTCGCGACGGACGCCGCCAAGGATTCGCCAACGGTCGCGATCGGTGGCGTAACGCTCCAAGCCTCTGCTGCGAGCGACGCGAACGACGAAGGCGAAGCAGCTTCGGTGGCCATCGAAGCCCACCGCCCCCCTGCCCCGCCCGTCGACGTGACCACCAGGGTCGATGTCGCCTCGCCGATCCCGCCCAACGCGATCACGATCCAAGCCGACGCGTCCGGCATGACCGACACAACCCTCGCACAGCCAAGCCCCACGCCGCCGACCATCACGGTCTCGGGCACGGCACGGGGCGCAATAATGGGGGCACCCTCGCAGCCAGCGGTGCCTCAGTGGAACTCTGCCCCCAGCCAGTTCGGCGGGTTCGTGGATGTGACGACGTCGCGAACCGCAGAGAGCGATCAGCCGGGGATCGAGGAGTTGCAACTCGAGATGCGCTACTGGGAAACCCGCGCTGAGGGTTTGGAGCAGAAGTCGAAGGCAATCCAGAAGAAGTACGAAGTCATCAATGCGCAATTCGCCGATGGCACCGCTTCGCCACAGGAACTGGCGGAGGCTTCGGTCGAGCTGGGTGAAGCAACCCTCATGCGGGCCGAGGTGTTCCAAGCCAAGGCCAAAGTCCTGGAAATGAAACGCAAGATCGCCGCCCGGGAAAAGCAGGCGAGTGCTCCGGTGCAGCGGGATGTGATGATTGCGCAGCGAAGGGGACTCGCGGTGCCCGCTGGCGAGATCGGCAACTGGTCGGATACGCGGCCGGCGAGGTTGAGTAGTACCCTTTCAAGCGGCCCAACGGCGACGTTGAATGGCGTTCCCGCTCATCCACCCACGCCACCGACTCCGCCCGTAAGTTCCACCATCGACATCCTCGGCGAACTCGGCCCGCCGCAACCCGTGATGCCACCGAACGCCGCGTTCGGAGTCGCCGCCCCCGCTCAACCCGCCGAGCTCCGCGTGTTCTGGCAATCGGACCTCGACGCGGCACTCGATATCGCGAAGCGTGATGGCCGGAAGGTGATAGTGCACTTTGTCGGCCCGTTCGGTGGTGGTGATCGATTCATCGAGACGGTCGAGAACACGCCCGAAGTGAAGAGGTTTCTGGCGCTTCGATCCGTGCCGGTGAAGATCGCTGTAGATGCTCAACCTGCACTCGCGGAGCGACTCGCGATCAAACGAGTTCCCACGGTTTGTATTTTCACTGCGGAGGGCGAGTTGATCGATAAGTTCACGGCTCCCGAGAAGCCGAGGGATTATTTGATCAAGCTGCAGAAGCTCGAATCGCCCGTGATGCAGATTCAGGTGCAGGGCTTGGCGGCTCCGCAGCCGTACAATCCAGAACCGGTACGTAGTCAAGATCGTCTGGGTCAACCTCTACCTGGCCTCGATCCAGTCCAGCCCGTGGTCCCAGTCCAGCCAGTAGCTCCGCAACCTCCCGTGGTTGGCGCCGCACCAGCACCCACTCAACCCCATCACCCTCCGATCGACCCCAACGAACTCGCCAAGCTCAAGCAAGAACTCGACGCGCTGCGTCAGCAGTGCGATCAACTGCAACGAGAGTTGGAAGCAAGGAACAAGTCGGTCGGGGAGCTACTGAACCCAAGGGTCGATCCGCAGGAGCGGTCGCAGTCGGAGGAAGAGGAAACGGAGACGGATGAGTAGACCGTTGTTGTTTCACGCACGCACGCGCGTGGCGGTCCGGCTATTGACTACAGCGAAATACTAACTCGCACCTCACTCCGATTCGAACAGCATCGTCGCGTCGTAGGTCTCGCTGTGCGTCTTCTGCCCCGTGCTCGGCGGGGTGACGCCGCGTTCGTGGGCGCTCCACCATGCGTCGGCTTGGTCGAGCGTCCACTCGTCGGCCGCCGGGCACGCGTCGAGCAGCTTCGCCAGGTCACGGGCAGTCTGCGGGCGGCGGGCGCGGGACTTCTCGAGGCAGCTCAAAATCGCGTGCTCCAGTTCCGCGGGCACGGGCTGCCCGAGACGCTGGCTGGGGGGGACTGGTGGCTCGCTGGTGTGCATCTGGCACAGATCGACCAGCGTGTCGGCCGCGAACACCGGCTTGCCCGTGATCAGGAAGTAACCCACCGCGCCGACCGCGTAGATGTCGCTGCAAGCGTCCACCGAGTTCGGCAGTTGAATCGCCTCGGGCGACATGTAGAGCGGAGTGCCGGCCATCGACTCGCCCTCGCCGCGATCCTCTTTCGCTTTCACCAACCCAAAGTCGAGCACCTTCACCACGTCCCCTTCGCCACCACGCCGATTGAGCATGATGTTCGCCGGTTTGATATCACGATGCACGAGCCCCGCACAATGCGCTTCGTACAACGACCCACACACCTGCTTGAGAATGTAAATCACCCGACCCGCAGGCTGCGGGCCGTAGCGATCGACGAGCGTTTGCAGGTCGATGCCATCGAGGAACTCCATCGCGTAGTAAAAAATGTCCTCGGGCGTGCGGCCGAAGTCGTAGATGGCGATTGTGTTGGGGTGGTTCAGGTTGCTGGTGATCTGCACCTCGCGCTCGAAGCGTCCGATCGACAGGTCGGTCACGCGATCGGCGTTCAGCAGCTTGATGGCCGTGGGCCGGCGGAGCATGGCGTGCTGTCCGCGATACACAACGCCCATCGCCCCCTCGCCCAGCTTCTCTTCGAGTTTGTACTGTCCGAGTTGCTTCGCTTCGATCGCCGCCTCGCGAGCCTGAACCTGCAGGCGAGCCATCATCAGCGTGAAGATGAAGATGGCGATCGAACTAATCGCAAGCAGCGTCATCAGCACCCAGTGCGTCCGCTTCAGGATCACCAGGGGTCGAAACGCTTCGCTGTAATCGATCTCGGTGCCGACGCCGAATCCGTACTCGGGAAGCCAAGTCCACGCCCCTACGACTTCCTCGCCTCGGTAGTCGCGATAGCCGGCAACATCGAAGTCGGTGTTCCCCGCCGAGGCGCTGGCCACCATCTTGGTCAGCGGCAGCTCGCTCCGCAGTTTCTTTGGGCGGTAACCTTTGCTGATATTCCCTCCCGGATCTCGCACCAAAAGATTCAGGATCGACGGCCCCTCTTCGGGCAGCATTCCGTCGAGCTTCAGGGCGTGATCGAAGCGGCTGTTCGACAGCATCAAGCCATTCGCATCAAACGCGTACGTCTCGCCGGTTTTGCCGATTTGACCGAGCTGCAGAAGTTGGGTGAACTCGCGCTCGGGACGAATCTGCAGACCAAGCACCGCGACGGTCTGCAGGTGTTCGTCCACAACGGGGGCGAGCACGTACATCATCGGCACGCCCGCGCGGAGCTGCCCCGTGTCGTCGACGTTGCTCAGCAAACTCTTGTAAGGTCGAGCGACCATCGCTTTGCCTTCAAATGCCTTGGCCACCAGAGGCTTCAGAGTTGCAGGAATCGCCAAGCCGCGTGCATCCGCCCGCGAAGTCGCAATAACTTGTGTGCGGTCGAGCAGCATGAAGTGGTCGTAGTCGTGCGAGTTCATGGCGGGCCGAAGCAGCTTACCCAGGGAGGCGTTCGCGTTGTTGATTGCTTCGAGATCGCTACCGTCATGGTCCGCGGCCCCAAGGTTCAAGATTTCGAGTGCCAAGCGGCGAACATCGACGTCGTCGGCGACACTGCGGGCGATGTTCTCCTGCGAGATCATCCACTTCTTGAGCATCGCCACTTCCACATCGCGAATCGTCTCGAGCTCGCTGACGAGGTTGTCCTCCATGGTCCGCTCGATGCTTCCATTCACCCACCACCCGAGTGTCGAAAGCAACAGCACCGCGATAATCGGCCAGAGCCAAATCTGTCGCGTGAGGAATCGCCGTGTGCGAGCCACGGTCCCCGCCACCGTCTTCGAAGCCCACGTCATGTGCGCGGCTGCCGGGCTGATGGAATTCGCGAGCGAGAAGAAATTGCGCTTGGCCATGGGTGCAGAAGCCAGGAAGTCGTAGCGACTAGTAATTGTGGGAGGGCTCTCCGAGCCCGATAGGAACTACACGGGATAAGACAGTATAGTTCAGCCCCGCGGCGCCGTCGCAGTTGTGCGGAATTTGACTGCATTGCGGGCGAGTCGCACAGCAGACCACGGTAAATCGTAGCCGGATTCGCAAGAATTCGGGGGACACCAGTAGGCGGCCCGAACTCTTGCGAGTCCGGCTACTGGGATCACTGAGGAAGCAACCGCGTTCGCGGCCCGCGTGGCAGCCCGGCTATGGAAGGAGTTGAATGGCGGAACGCGAATGGAGATACGCAAATCCCTTATCAACGAATTGGGTGCGAGTTGCTGGACAAGCTCGTGGCTGCGGCGTGAGAATGACGGAGATGCTCCTCCTCTTACGGCCCGCCGCTCCGGTGGCGTGGCAGAATGGTTGTGAACCATGACTTCGGGAACACCGCTCGATTCGCGGTTGGCGGAACTGGATGCGCGATTAATTGAGGTCGCCAAGCCAATCGTGGTGCTCAAGCATCTGAATTGGCCCGATGCGTTGGAGGAGTCGTTCCTCCAAAACTGGCGAGCTGGTCGGCCGGAGCTGCCGCGGGTGGAACTACAGATTCCCGATTGGCGAGATGAGATTGCGGCGCTCGATGCGTACGTGGTTCGCTGCGAGGGGGACGACCCGCTGCTCCAGTTCCTGCGACGGACCGCGGCGAGCTACGCCGAAGCCGCGCGGATGTTGATGAGCGCGGGGACGCCTGAGTTCACCGAGCGATCGATTCGTTTGTATGGCCGACCGAACGACGTGTATCGCACGCAATCGTTCACGGGGGTCGACGCGGCCGCGTTCTTGTTGGAGAAGACCGATCGCCTGCAGAGCGGAACCTTCATCGCCCGTACCACTCCGAGCCAAGCCGCCGAACCCTTCGCGGCGCGGCTTCGGCAAGCGGTGACGGCGTACTTCGCGGACGACGAGGTGGAAGTGATTGTTGATGACGACCTGTCGTCCAAAGCAATCGCAGGGACGACCAGGCTACGTGTTCGCGGATCGGCCATGTTCTCCGATCTCGATTTCGATCAGCTTTACAACCACGAAGCGCTGGTGCATATGGCGACCGCCATCAATGGAAAACGCCAGCCACACCTGAAGAGCCTCGGCCTCGGAGCACCTCGCACCACGCGGACGCAAGAGGGAATCGCCGTCTTCGCCGAGGTGGTGACTGGTTCGATCGACATCAATCGCTTGCGTCGGCTGGCGCTTCGCATCTTGGCACTAAAGGAGGCACTCGATGGGGCGGACTTCATCGACTGTTTTCGACTATTCCTTGAGGCGGGGCAGGACGAGCGCGAGTCGTACAAATCGGCGCAGCGCCTCTTCCGTGGCGGGGACGTGCGGGGTGGAGTCGTGTTTACGAAGGATAGCGCGTACCTCAAGGGGCTGATGGAAACCCACGTGCTAATGAACCTGGCCATTCGCGACAACCGCCCGGAGATCATCGAGCGCCTGTTCGCCGGCCGACTAACCATGAGCGACACGCTGACGCTTGCCCCCTACTTCGAATCAGGCCTACTCGCGCGGCCGCATTACGTTCCCCCCTGGGCCCGCGACACCCGGCGCCTCGCCGCCACGCTGGCCTACTCGTCGTTCATGATGACCGTCGAACTCGAAGCGGTGTCGCTCGATCGGTTTGTGGACGCGGCTAGTCGGTTGGAGTGCGCGTGAGGGGGGAATGACCTTCGAGTTATGGAACAGTTGAACCCGCGGCCCGCGTGGCGGCCCGGCTATTGAAGGAGTGGGACACTGGCGCGTTTCGCCAGTCGGATTGGCGTGGCGTTCTGAGCTGACTTGTGGCCGTGTTCCAAGCGCCGGGTCGGCGCGGAGCTTGATCCGGCCTACGCCTAGTACTGGATCGCGTGCTCTTCCAGCTCTTCGAGCGTCGCGAACTCGAGCGACGAGATGTGGCAGGCGGCCAGCAGTACTTTGGGGGCCATGCCGGCGTCGTAGGCTTCTTTCCATCTCGCGGCGCATAGGCACCAGCGGTCGCCGGGGACGAGGCCCGGGAAGTGGTACTGGGGCATTGGCGTGGAGAGGTCGTTGCCCTGGCGACGGCTGAACTCGAGGAACTCCTCGGTCATCTCGGCGCACACGACGTGCACGCCGACGTCGCTGCCGCCGGTGTGGCAGTAGCCATCGCGATAGAAGCCCGTCATCGGGTCGGTGCAGCAGGCTTGGAGAGGCTCGCCGAGGACGTTCTTGGCGTTGGTGTAGGACATCGAGGTACCACGGGGCGGAGAGAGTTTTGAGCTTCTCCGCAGCATACCAGATTCGTGGTGGCCGCGGACCTTTTTGCCCGATCACAGCGAAGTTGATTGGGAACCGGGGGCTAGCGCCCTGCGGCTGATGGATCCATTGCGGCCTGAAGGCTACTTACTCAGGCCACGGGCGGCGGCCGCTAGTTCCGAGGCGTCGAGAATGCGGAGTCGGTGCACGAATTCGCGATCCTGCTGGGCGAGTCGTTCGAGTTCGGTCTTCTCGACGGTGAACGACAGCGCCACGCGAGGCAGGTCTTCGCGGCCTTCGGGCGGGGCGACTTGGTACGAGTGCCATTCGAGCTCCACGCCATCTACCTGGCCAACCGTGACGATTTCCATCACCCGGCAACCCTCGGCGTTGAGCCACTGCCCTTCCGACTTCAGGCTCACCGAATTGTTCGAGAGCGAAGTGACGACATCGTGACGGAACTCGGCGAGCGACGTTTCGGCGTCGAGCGGCTTAGGATCAAGGCGGACGATGTTGCCGTGCGAAACGAGGCCTTCGCTCGCAATGCGGCGGAGCGTCTGGCGATTGGCGAGCGAGCCGGTGACCACCCAGTTGCCATCGACGATGGTCGAATAGCCGAGACGGGGATTGGTGAGTTCGAGCTGCTGGGTTTCGGTCGGTGCGACGGCGTGAGCCAGGCCGATCCGTTCGCGATCGAGTGGCGAGTCGACGGCGGGCTCGCGCTTGACGCGAACCTTGGTAACGCCGGTGAGTCCTGGAGTGGCGGGACCGATGCCACGGTTCTCGCGAATAGCGAGGTTGGCCTGGGTGACTTCGCCCGTTGCGCGACGCACCAAGTAGACGCCATCGATTTCCATTTCCACGGTTGCCCCGTCCGCTACGCCATGCACCACGCCCGCAATCTGGCAACGGGCGAAGTGTTCGTTGGACTCGGACAGCACGCTACTGGCTTCGCAAACACCCACGGAGTCGATTCCCAGCAGGCTCTTCATCACTTCGGCGTCGTGCGACCAGGTTTCACCCGCAGGCACTTCGCGGTTCGGAAGTAGCGCGGCGAGGGCGAGTGGATCGGCGAACGTCTTGAGGACGTCGAGTTCGGAACGGTTGAGCAATCCTTCGACTGGCGCGAACTGACGACCGGCGTCCGTGGTCCTAACGGCAAGCAGTCGGCGGGAGTCGCGAACCGCGAGTGGTTTCGATTTACCAGCGGGGCCGGCTTCGCCTTCGATGGTGCGGTAGTAACGAACGCTCTCGGTACGGCTGGGCTGCTGCAGTTCGTCGAACACAAGCTTCGCCTTGGCGACGACGGGCTGCGTGCCGGCGGTGGTTTGGCCGGGGACTGCGGGAAGCTGAAGCTCGCCGCCGAGTTCAACCTCGACCGTGATGGTCTCGATTTCCGGCCGATCGCCCGACGGGGCCAGGCGGACGGGTGCCTCGGCAAAGGCGGATCCTGCCAGCACCAGGAGAAGGGAGAACGGCCAGCTAGCTGATCGAAGACGAGTCATGATGAATCCGTGAAGGTCGACGGAACTACCGGTTGGAGCGGAGGCCTGTCGGGTTCATCGACGTTTCCGGCAAAGAAAGTTCAATTTCACCCGCTGGCGGGGGTGGATGGGTGTTAGGGTTGAATGGGCGAACTGGGTCGTTCGATTTTGGAACGGCCGGTCAAAAATACCCAGCTTGTCGTAACTTCTTATTTGGTAGGTGTTTATGGTATCCGGAAGGTTTTTCCTCACGGAAACCCGGGAAGAAAAGCCGCGGGCGGCGCGAACTTTCTCTCGACCCTTTCTCGTCTTAATACGTACAACAGGTACGGAGTCGGATCGCTAGCAACCCTTGACCACTGCGGCTGACCGGCATACGAGGGGGTGTCCTGGCCAAGAAACGGCTAGCACCTACGAATAAACAAGTGCCCACAGATGGGCGAATGACGTTTCTCTACTAGCATTCACAAGGAACTGAGACCAGCAACGGAACCACGTACGGACGCTTGGCACACAGTGTGCAAGCAGCGATATCGCAAGGAGTGTACGGAATACGGACCGACGCGGCGACAGCGAACGAAGAGGTGCCCTTATGCATCGCCACTATGAATCCGACGCAATTCGACGCCTGCGAGACCAGCAGGTGCGGTACGCTCCGCGGGCCCAGCGGCTCCACCAGGTGGAAGCTGCCGAGGGGCTTATTGCGGATGTCGACCCCGATAAAACCTACACGTACGAGTTCGTCTGCTTCCGCGTGACTGGCTACCGGCCCGATGCCGACTCGGACGACGCCAAGACGAAGATGGTGGGCGAAGCCCTGCTGCACGATCTGCGACTGTTGGTGGAGGACCTGTCGGACTCCATCGACATCGACGCCGATGCTGCCGGTGAGCAAGTGTTGACCGTCGAGCAACTCGCGCGGCAGTTCAACGTCTCGACCAAGACGATTTCGCGTTGGCGCGAACTCGGCTTAGTGAGCCGGCGGTTTGTGTTCGATGGACGCAAACGGGTGGGCTTCCTGCGGAGCAGCGTCGACCGATTCGTGAAGAACAATGGGCAGCGCGTCTCGCGTGGTGCCCGCTTTAGCCAACTGACCGACGAACAACGCAACGACATCATCAGCAACGCCCGTAACTTGGCGAGCGGTGGTGCGTGCCAGAGCGAGATCTCGCGCCGCTTGGCCGAGCGTTCGGGCCGCAGCGTCGAAACGATTCGTTCGACGATTCGCCAGTTCGACAAAGAGCATCCGCAGTTGGCGATCTTCCCGGACGCCAAGGCCCCGCTCACGTCGGGCCAAAAGAAGAGACTGTATCAACAGTATCGCCGCGGCATGCCGATCGAGAAGCTGATGCGTCAGTACGGTCGCACCAAGACCACCGTGTACCGCGTGGTGAACGAGGTGCGTGCGGCTGAGATCATGGAGCTGCCGCTGGACTTCATTCCGAATCCGCGGTTCGCTCGTAAGGGTGCCGACGCGGCTTGCCTGGGCGAAATGCCGGCTGCCGAGACGGTGACTCGCAAGGCGAAGGTGCCGAGCGGCTTGCCTCCCTACTTGGCGAGCCTGTACGAGATGCCTTTGCTGACGCGTGAGCAGGAAGGTCACTTGTTCCGCAAGTACAACTTCCTGAAGTACAAGGCGGCCAAGCTGCGTGAAACGCTCGACCCGCTGAATCCCAAGGCGACGACGCTCGACGAGATCGAAGCCCTGCACGATCAAGCGGTCAGCACGAAGAACGACATTGCCCGGGCTAACCTGCGTTTGGTGGTTTCGATCGCCAAGCGGCACGTAACGCCCGATCAGAACTTCTTCGAGCTGGTGAGCGATGGCAACATGTCGCTGCTGCGGGCCATTGAGAAGTTCGACTTCTCGCGTGGCAATAAGTTCAGCACGTACGCCACGTGGGCGATCATGAAGAACTTTGCCCGGACCATTCCTGGCGAGTTCAAGCATCGCGATCGCTTCCGCACGAGCCACGACGAGCTGTTCGCGGCCACCGAGGAGCAACGTGCCAACCCGATGATCGAAGAGTCGGCTCAGGACACACGCGAGCGGCAGATCGAACGGATCCTCCGCAAGCTGGACGAGCGCGAGCAGAAGATCATCATCGGCCGGTTCGGCCTCGACCATCGCCAAGAGCCGCAGACGTTGAAGGAAGTCGGTGCGGAGCTGGGCGTGACCAAGGAACGCATCCGCCAGATCGAAATGCGAGCCCTCACCAAGCTGCGTCAAGCGGCGAAGGAAGAGAAGATCGCCCTGGAGTTCTAAGCGGCGCGTTTGAAGTCTGAAAACACGAATAGCCCCGAGCAACGTTTGCTCGGGGCTATTTTGTTGCGCCTACCTTGTACTTTGCTCAGTCCTTCTTCGTCTCCACCTTCACGCCCAGCTCGTCGAACATGAACGCCAGGCAGTCGACTTCTTGTTCGATGCGTTCGCTCAAGGGAGTGCCGGCGCCGTGGCCGGAGTCGCTGCTGGTGCGGAGCAGGATGGGCGAGTCGCCGGCGGCTTGGAGGCGGGCGGTCATTTTGCGGGACTGCATCGGATCGACGCGGGGGTCGTTCGCACCGGTGAGGAACAGCACGGGTGGGTACTTGGTGCCATCTTTCACTTGGTGGATCGGCGAGTAATTGTAGAGGGCCTCGAACTGCTCAGGGTTCTCGACGGTGCCGAACTCGGTGATGTTGAACGCTCCGTTGGGCGAAAGCTCGACGCGAAGCATGTCGTAGATGCCGACGTGCGAGATGACGCACTTCATCAGGTTGGGGTGCTGAGTAAGCGTTGCACCCATCAGCAATCCGCCGTTGCTGCCGCCCTCGATCGCCAGGCGATCGCTGCTGGTGTAGCCACGCTCGATGACGTGCTCGAGCACCGCGGCGAAGTCGTCGAACACGTTTTGCTTCTTGGTGAGGTTGCCTTCGAGGTGCCAGCTCTCGCCATATTCGCCGCCGCCGCGGATGTTCGCCACGCCGACGACGAAGCCATGATCAAGCAGAATGCGATTGAGCGAGCTAGCGCCGGGTTCGAGGCTGACGCCGTAGCCACCGTAGGCGGTGATGAGGCAAGGGTTCTTGCCATCGAGTTTGGTTCCCTTGGGGAAGATCAGGTTCACGGGGACCTTCGTGCCATCTTTGCTGGTGGCGAACTCGCGGCGGACTTCGGCATCGGCGAGCGAGACGGGGAGTTCGTAGCGGAAGTCGGTGGCGGTGGTGACACCACTCTTTGGGTGGAACAGATAAGTGGCCGAGGGCTGAATGTAGGAGCCAGCCGTGAAGAGGATCGTCCCGTCGGGGCCGTTCGCGAGCTCGCCGGCCGAGGCGACTTCGGGCTGCGCGGGGGCTTCGAGCGGTTTGCCCTGGAGGTCAAACACGCGAATCTCCGTGGGGCCGCCAAGTTGGTAGACCACGAAAATGCGGTCGGCCGTCGCGAGCAGCGAGCCACCTTCCCAGAAGGTGGTGACCAGCGTGTCGTCGCTCTCGGGCAGGATGGTGTTGAACTTACCCGCCTTGAGGTCGGAGATCTTCACGTGCAGCAGCTTGCCGCGCGGGGCGTCCGCGCGCGAGATGATGTAGAGATCGTCGTGCTGTCCGAACTCGGCTTGGATGACGCGATCTTCGAACTTGCTGAACTCGTGCCAGGTGCCATCGGTGTCGCGGAGGAAGTGCGAGAACTGCCCACCATCGCCGTACTGCACGGTGGCGAGCACGCGGCCGGTGGCTTTATCGCAGTCGATGCGCGTCTCGGCGATGCGAGGAAAGTCCTTACCAATCTCGTAGCGATCGTCTTCGGTCGCCGTGCCGAGCTGGTGGTAGTAGACCTGTTGATAGAAATTCATGTCCTCGTCGGCACGCTCGCCGGCGCGAGGGTGCCGCGTGTAGTAGAATCCCTCGCCCTTGGGGTCCCACGACAAATCGCCACCGGCGGTGCCGGTGTTCACGCGGGGCACCTCGTCGGCGAGCTGCTTACCCGTGGCGGTCTCGTAAACGCGAACGTCTCCCACTTCGTGACCACCCATCGACATGCAGACGGCGACGAGCTTGCCATCGGGCGAAGGGCGGAACCATTCGATGGTCGTCGCCCCGGTTTTGTCGATCTCATTGGGGTCGACCAGCACGCGAATCTTGTCGGCGTGCGTCGGCGAGTCGGCGACCACCAGGAACGACTGCTGAAGCGGCGGCTGATTCTTCATGGCAAACCAGTTGCCGCCCGCGTACTTCACGCCGCCATAACGAGCGGTTTGGGCGCTCATGATCGCGGTGACTTGTTCGCGAAGCTCCTCGGTGCCGGGGAGTTTGTCGAGGATCGAGCGGGCGTATTCGTTCTGGGCTTCGCTCCACGCCTTCACTTCACCGCTCTCCCAGTCCTCGAGCCAGCGATAGTCCTCGGTGACTTTGGTGCCGTGGTAGGTGTCGGAGACAGGCCGCTTGGGAGTTTCAGGAGGTTCGGCGGCCATGGCTGCGGTCGATAGGAACAGGGAGAGGATGGTAAGCAGAGTGGGTAGCTTCAGAGTGGGCATGCGAGTTCCTAATTAACCACGGAGGGCACGGAGAGCTTTGGCGGTGAGCGGTGCGTTGGTAAGCTTTAAAGGTAACCATTCACAGATGATTAACAGGAGGAAACGGAGGTAACAGAGAAGATGAAAACACTAATTTCTGCTAAACGCTAGTGGTATTGGCAAAGATTCGCGTTCCGCCATCGCTCTATTCACTCTCTTTGTTTCCTTTGTTCTCTTCTGTTCAAAAAAGTGTTAACAGAAGGAAACGAAGGGAACGAAGGAGTTAATTAGCACGGATCGACACGAAGGTAACTAGTAAAGATTCGTGTTCCACCATCCCAACTCGGTTTACTCTCTCTGTTCTCTCTGTTTCCTCCTGTTAGAAGAAGTGCTTGTCGAAAGGCGGCGAACAGTTGCCTTAAGAGTGGGAGCTTACTCAGTCTTGATACCAAACCGGAACAGTTTGTTACGCGTGCGGACTAGCAGCGTTCCGTCGACGGGCACGGGGCTCGAGACGCTGGTGTCGCCCAGGTCGTTCTCGGCGAGGATCTCAAACTCCTCGCCCGGCGCGACGACGAACATGGTGCCATCCTCGCGGAGGCAGTAGAGATTGCCGCCGGCCATGAGCGGCGAGCTGAAGTAGCGATCGCGGTGCCGGCGAAGTTGGCCTTCGGCGACGACTTCGCCTGTCGCCACGTCGAGGCAGGTGAGGTCTCCCTTGTCACTGAGGAGGTAGACTTTCCCTTCGGCGATGACCGGCGAAGGAACGTCGCCACCGGTGACTTCTATGTCCCAAATGCGCTCGGGCTTCTCGCCCTTCGTGAGGTCGACCGCCGCGGCGAACGAACCGCGTCCGTAGGGCACCACCGCCACGCCATTGGCGATGGTGGGCGAGCAGATCACCCGCCACATCCCCTGCTCTTGCGGGTTGAAACCATCGAGCTCCCACACCTGCTCGCCCGACTTGGCGTCGTGCGCGGTCAAGTGGTCGGCGCCGAACGTGACAATGATCTCGCGGCCATCTAGGTCGATTACGGCGGGAGTGGTGTAAGCTTGATCCGATTCGCGAGGGCGCTGGTACTGCCGTTTGGTCTTCCAAACTTCCTTGCCCGTCTCGGCGTCGAGCGTCACCAAGTACGAATCGCCTTCCTGCATCACGGCGATGCAGACTCCCGCGCTGGTGAGGATGGGCGAGGTGCCGAGGTCCCACCACAGGGTGTCCGCGCCGTACTTGTCTTGCAGATTGACGCGCCACTTTTCGTTGCCCTCGGTGTCGAGGCAGGCGACGAGGCCGCTCTTGAAGTAGACCACCACGACTTTGCCATCGGTCACAGGCGAAGGATTGCTGCCGGTGGCGCTACGATGCTTGCCGGCGCGGGCGGGACTGAGAACCTTACGCCACCGCTCGTTGCCATCGAGATCGTAACTGGCGACGACGTCTTGATCGCCGGCGGTGAGCGTGAGGAACAGCATGTTGTCCCACACCGCGGGGGTCGAAGCCCCTTCGCCACCCAGGTCGATCTGCCACAGGCAGTTCTTGTCGGGGCCGAACTCGATGGGATAGTCGCCGGGCGGGGCAACCAAGTTGCTGTCGGGGCCGCGCCACTCGGGCCAGTTGGCGAGCGCGGGGGAAGTCAGTGTGAGTAGCGCTATCGCCGTAGCGGCGAGTTGAGTGCGTGAGAGCTGTCGCATGAGAATGGAGACCTCGCGGTTGAGCCGACTATTCGTTGGCTTTGGAATCGGAAGTAGGTGTGTGGGAAGAGTTGCCGCTCGCTAGGCGGACGATGTAGAAGCGTTTGCGGTCGACCTTGCCGACGGGGTTCGTCGGATCGGCGGCGTCGCTGAAGTACTCGATGCGATCGCCAATGCCATCGGTCGACTTTTGGGAGCTGCGGTACTTGAACCCGATGGTCATCCCCTCGTCGACGACCCAGTCGAGGAACACGACGCTATGCCCCGAGCCATTGGTGCGCCAGTACTGCACGAAGTCGCCGGGCTGGGCGTCGTCGTGCTCGACGGCGTGGCCGAGTTTCTGTTCGACGAGTGCGTACTGCACCAAAGTCTCTTTGCTGTCGTCTGTGTTGCCGTACCAATGCTTATGAAGCGTGCGAACATCGTCGGGCGACTTGCCGTCGAGCAAGCCACGCTGCTGGGCGGCCTTGAACACCACCGCGAGCGTGTAGCCACAGCAGAAGGTGCCATCGCCCTTGGGCAAGATCTGCTCGCCGGCGAAGGTGAGCTCTTCGGGGACGCCCGAGCCCTGCCACTTATACTCGCCGCCGTCTTCGTAGGAATAGGCGATCTTCAGCACGTCGGCGTTGGGGCCCGTAGGTTCGCCCGCGAGTGTGGTCGAGCAGAAGAGCAGGCAGACAACCGAGAGACGCCACATGTTGTTGACCTGCAAGTTGTGAGGCTAGTTGTCGAGTACGGCCTTCACGCGCTCGAGCGTTTCGGGCTGATGGTACTCCAGTTTACCAAATCCGCGGACCGCGCCAGCCGCCACCGCCGCTTCCTGGTGCTCCGGGTAATTGGTGATGAGCATGACGGGCACCTCGGCAATCTCGGGCGTGCTCTTGATCTGGCGAATGACATCGATGCCATCGGTGTAGTCGATGTCGAGCTTGCGATTGACCACCACGAGATCGAACTCCTGGCTCTGGAGCTTCGCCAGGGCGTCGCCAGCGTGGTCGGCCTGGTCGACTTCGCACTCGAAGTGTTTCTTGAAGAACCGAGTGATCCCGGCGTGATCGGGACCACAGTTGCCGACGTCGAGGATGCGTTTCATGGGATATGTTTTCGACTGACTTTGACTTGTCATCCTAAAGGAGCCCTGCCCTTGGAGTCACACTGACGGAGCCCTGACACTCTGTCATCCTGAAGGAGCCTAAGCGACTGAAGGATCTCGTTTGCCAGTTTTGAAAGCTTTGGGTGGCTGGGCACGAGTTCTGCGAGCCCCCAGTGGTCGACTTACTAGGCGTTTGTAGGACTGGTCCCCGGGCACCCCAGATTTTACTCAGGGGCGAGATTCTTCAGTCGCTTAGGCTCCCTCAGAATGACATACATAAGGCGGGTTTGAAGTTTATCATTGGGCGCCGCGGGAAGCGCCGGATTGGCGCTTCGCTTGATCCGGCCTACCTAATACTACTCCTTCGGCTTGGCGTCCTGCTCGATCGCGAACAGATGAGTGCGGTTGGAGATGTAGAGGATGTTGTCCGCCACGATGGGGGTGGAGTAGACGCTGTTACCCATATCGACCTCGCCGAAGTAAGGGAGCATCTCGCCGTCTTCGTCCTTCATGGCCACCGCAGGGTCGGCCGAGTGGCGGAAGATGGCGACTTGGCCGTCTTCGTCGCCGATGTAGACCTTGCCTTCGACGATCAATGGCGAGCCCCACGATTGGGCGAGCATGTCGTAGGTCCAGTGCTTCTTACCGGTCTTGGCGTCCATGCAGTGCACCAGACCGCTGAGGTCGGCGATGTACAGGATGTCGTCCTTGATGGCGACGGTGCCCACGGTGCGGTGCATGGTCTCTTCGTACGCCACTTCGCCATCACCATCGGAGTCTTCTTCGCTGTAGTGCCACACCACGCCCGAGTTGGGGTTGGGTCGCACGAAATCTCCTTCGTCCTTCAGGATGGCCTTAATGCGCTTGTGAGGAATCTCTTTGGTGGGGTCGGCCGAGTTGAAGGTGAGCTCGGGGCTGATGTTGCCTCGCTTCTTAGGGTCGATGCACCACAGGTGGCCGATGCCCTCGCCATGCTCGGGATCTTGTCCCACGGCGAAGTACACCAGGTCGTTGTAGACAACGGGAGTGGCGATGATGTTGTTGCGTGTGCCGCGACCGCCGAGGATCCACTCCGATTCCTTGGGGTTGGCGTCGAACTTCCACAGCAACTTCGAGTTCCCCTTGCCATCGCCGGCGGGGTCGAAGCTATACATCCAGCCGTCGCCACCAGCGAACAGCACCTGGGGCTGGCCATCGATCACCGCGTACGTCGGGCTCGACCACTGGCCGTGCAGGATGTTGCTGCCGGGCGACTTGTCGGTCCAGAGGACCTCGCCCGTGTTCTTGTCGACGGCCATGAAACTAGGGGCATCCGGCGAGGGCAGGTTGATATGCGACTCGTCGAGGCCGTTCGAGGTGTGCAGGAACAGCACGTCGCCGATGGCGAACACCGAGCAGTTGCACATGTTGTGCTGGCTGACGAAGTACGGGGCCTCCATGAAGTTCAGCACCCACAGGACGTCGGCTTCCTTCTCATCGACTACCGGCTCGTCCTGGTAAGGTCCGTCGTTCTTACCGTCGCGGAAGCCCTTGGTGTCGAGGCAGCGGAGTTCGCCGCGGCTGGTGACAAACCACAGGCGGTCGCCTTCGACGTACGAAGCGCTGCAGATACCCTGCTCGGGCCAGTCGTGGACGCGGCCAGTGGTGAGCTTCTCGCTGGAATGCTGCCAGCGGAACTCGCCCGTCTCGCGATCAAACGCCAGTAGGACGCCGAGGTCGGTGTCGAACGGATAGCGCTCGATCCACCCGGCACCGTTGTTCGTGCCGACGTAAACCCCATCGCCCGCGACTACCACGTTGCCATAGGTCTGCGAGCCAAGCCGCGCGACCCACTTGATGTTCTTAGCCGAGGACGAGTCCCATTCGCCGGTCTCGGGATCGAACTCTCCGACTTCCCACTCGGTGGGAATGTTCTCGCCGACTGGCGTGTTGTTGCGCTTGGGGTCGCCACCCCACATGGTCCACTCTTTGGTGATCTCTTCAGCGGTGGCAAGACCACTGGCGCCGGCGATGAATACGAGCGTTAGAACGTGAAGCAGCGACCGTCTCATTGGATAAATGCCTTAAACTGACTTGGCGAATGGAATGCGAGGTGCGTGTCGAGGTAATGAACCACCGGCGTGCACCGCGGGCTCAAGCACGGCCCATCTTAGTTTTCGGTGACTTCCAGATTGTCGACAAAGATCTCGGCGACTTTCGAATCGCCGAACAACCCGGGGGCGCCATGGAGAATGGGAGATTCGTCGTTGAACTCCAGGCTCCATTCGGCAGGTTCTTCCGTGCCGCGCTCCCAGACCTTGCCCATGACGTGGGCGTGATCCCCTTCGGGGACGACCTTGAGCTTCAAGGAATACCACTTGCCGGGCTCGACCTTCATCGACTCTGCAAGCTGAGTTCGTTTGTCGTGCGAGCACCAGCTATAGAGGCGAACCTCCTGGTTGGGGCCGAACAAAGCGAGCGTATAACCGCTGTTGACGATGCCAATCGTCGGAAGTGTGCCGGTGGCCCCGCCTGATAATTCGGCCGGGTACTCGGGCTCGTCTTCCGAAGGCCCATCGGTGTCGGCCAAACCGCTGGTGAGATGCACGTCGGCCTGGATGGTGTAGTCGGCCATTTCGGGCGACCCCATCCACATCTGGCTGCGGGTACCGAGCTTGGTGGTCGGCGCTCCGGGTCGCGTGGGGAGTTCGGTCGGCTTGGCGATGTAGTGCCCACCTTCGCCGTCCTCGCGGACCACATAACGAATGCGGCCCTGCACCCAGCTCAGCGGTACGTCCTCCACGCCTTCGAAGTCGAACTTCCATGGCAGAGGGGGAACGATGCGTGCGCGTCCGCCGCTACCAACTAAGTCGCCCATCTTGCAAGTGACCAGGGCGCATTCGTGCGCGGCGCTAGTGGGGGCGCTGTACTCGCCATCGGGGCTAACGGTGCCGGGGCCAACGACGGCGAAGGTGACTTCGCCCGCTTCGGCGTCGCGAAGGTATTCGCCCTTCGCGTTGTAAAGACGAGCGCGGAAGTTGTGGCTCTCGCCGGGGGCGAGCAGCGTCTCGTACGGAACCACTTGCACGTGAGCCGGCTCGCCGGTGGCGGGCTTCTCTTCGGGAGCGGGTGGGTACTTGTGATCGGCAGCCTTCGCGGCGGCGATGCTTTCTTCGGTGCCAATGCAATAGAGCGCCTCGCCCAGGGGAACATACATCCGGCCTTGGGCCACGATGGGCGAGCCATCGCTTGCGTCGTTTTTGAACCGCATGCGATGCAAGAACTCGACGCCATCGTCGGTGGGCTTCAGCGTAACCCAGCGGCCATCGTTCGTGGCGACGAACACCTTGCCATCGGCGTACAGCGGTGTGCTTCGCTGCGCGGAGCCCAAGGCCTTCTTGGTGATCAACTCACCCGTCGCCGAATCGAATACATGCAGCTTGGCGCGATCGTCGATCACGTAGAGTTTGTCTTCGACCATGATCGGCGAGCTTTTGCCGGCCATCACTTGGAACTCTTTCCAAACCTCTTGGCTGGCCGACTTGTCGGGGGCGTTGCCATCAAGCGACACGACGGCACCCATGGTGTTGCCCACAGTGTTCTCTTCGCTGTGCCCTGTGTAGACGCGTCCCTCGGGCGTGACGATCGGCGAGACATGCATGCCTTGGCGAGAAAGCGGGTAGCTCCAGATGGGCAGGCCGGTACCCGCTTGCAGTGCCCAGACCGAACCGTCGCCCGAGCCGAATACTATCGCGTCGACACCATTCAGCGTGGTGAGCGCGGGGGTGCTGTACGTCGTGTCGTGCGGGGCGATACCGGTGCCCTTGAGCCAGCGGAGCTCGCCCGTCGCCTTGTCGAACGCCATGAAGCGATGGGCCGGCTTGGCCATCATGTCCCACTGTGGCGTGTCGCCCCAGCCAATGACCACGGCGCTAATAAGCACGGTGTCGTCGTAGATCAAAGGAAAATTGGTGCGGCCGCCATAGGTCGATAGCAGACCGTACTCTTCGTGCAGCGCGCGATCCCACACCACTTCGCCGGTCTTGCCATCGAGGCAGCAGAAGTAGCCACACACACCCAGGGCATAAACCAAACCTGTTTCGGGATCGCCCACGACCGACGACCAACCGAGGCGCGTATCGGGAACATCGGAGTTGTAAACGTTGAAAGCGTGCTCCCACAGCTTCTTACCGGTGGCTGCATCGACGCACACCACCTTCTCGCCTTCGAGCTTGGTACCGGGGCGATTGCGGACCAGCGTGTAGAGTCGACCGTCCATAACAATGGGGGTCGACCGTCCGCCGAGCTCTTCGCTCTTCCATAGGACGTTGCTTCCTTCGCCCCCGTCGGGATCCCATTTGGCGGGGAGGTTCGTTGCAGGCGACGTATTGTTGCCGTTGGGACCACGCCACATGGTCCAGTCTTGGGGGTCGCCTTTGGGATGAATGTCGGCGACAGCGGAAGCACCAAGTGCAATGAGAGAGAGTAGCGCGATTGAGGTCGCGTCGAATCGAAGCCAGCGCATGAAAGTCTCCTGCCGGGGCACCAGAGCGGTGTAAGGAAGGCAACGCACGCGAGCTAGCACCGAGGCCGCCCTTTGTGCTTGGTGGGGTGAGGACATGGAAACGAACCGGACGCGTTTCCGTCTCACGTCTTAAAGATACCAGAATTCGCGGGTCGCGGCCATTGTTCCGCCGGGCGGGTGGCGGTGTATTTTACGCAATCGTTACTCCCTTCGGAGACGGCAATCTTTGCGCGACAGTCGACGTAAACCATTTGGACAAAAACAGTTGCGACGGTTCAAGCGTTGGCGGTAGGTGGCCCGATACTTGTGGGTGTCGTGAGGAACGTACCGCAAGGGCACTCCTGACGACTTCCCGCAAATGCGTCACCCAACCGGCCCGGACTAAAATCGAGCCATGGATTGGCTCGACTGGTTGTGACGCGTCCCTGTGTAGATCCCCCCACGCAACCCCGCCCAAAGTTGACTCCCCGGTAACGAGCGGAACCAGCCACCAAGGCACTCCGCGACCCACCCTTACCGAACACCGGGGGAACGGCCGTCGGAATCAGTAGCGGACCTTGGTCCTGCCTGGTTCCCGCCCTCGGCCGAGGAATCAACCCGAAGCTAGGCCACGGGAGGTCTCGCACAAAAAGGAGATTGATTCTATGAAATGGAACCTGTTCGGAGCGCTGCTCGCCGGTGCCCTGCTTGCGAGCCCCAGCTTTGCTGGCTCGTGCGGCAATGGCTGCGAGCCTTCGTGCGGTTGTGAGCCCAGCTGTTGTGCTGAGCCCAGCTGCTGTGCCGACGATTGCTGCACCCCGTGCTGCAAGAAGCCGTGCCTGTTGGAGAAACTGTTTGGTGGTCTGTGCAACCGTGGTTGCTGCGACGCTTGTGAGCCTTCGTGCTGTGCTGAGCCGAGCTGCTGTGCTGCTGATTCGTGCTGCGATCCTTGCGGATCGAAGGGTTGTGGTCTGCTAGACCGCGTGTGTGGCAAGCTCCGCGGCAATGGTTGCTGCGACAGCTGCGAACCTTCGTGCTGTGCTGATCCCAGCTGCTGTGCTTCGGACGCTTGTGGTTGCGAGCCCAGCTGCTGTGCTGCTGACTCGTGCTGCGAACCTTGCTGCTCGAAGAAGTGCTGCCTGCTCGACCGTCTCTGTGGCAAGCTCCGCAATCGCGGTTGCTGCGACAGCTGCGAACCGAGCTGCTGTGCTGACCCCAGCTGCTGTGCTGCTGATGCATGTGGTTGCGAGCCTAGCTGTGGTTGCGACACCGGTTGCAGCGACTGTGCCAGCTCTTGCTGCTCGAAGAAGTGCTGCCTGCTCGACCGTCTGTTCGGCCGCATGAAGCACAACGGCTGCTGCGATAGCTGCTGCGAACCTTCGTGCTGTGCTGACCCTAGCTGTGGTTGCGACACCGGTTGCACCAGCGGCTGCTGCGGCGATTCGGCCGCTCCTGCTCCTGCCGAGATGGACAATGCTCCTGCTCCGGTTGAAGCCAAGGACGCTCGCTTCCGCCCAGTTCCTCCCCGCCCGATGGCCGATCCCAATGCTGCTGTCGGTCGTCAACGTGACGTGGTCCGCACGAGCTTCACTCGCTAAGACCAACTGAGAAGTTGTTGAAGTAAAGAGGTCGATTCCCCCCTTCCAGGACCTGCTCGGAGCCTTCACCGGTTCCGAGCAGGTTCTTTTCGTTGGTAGATGGCGAAAGGCTGTTAGCCATAAGCTGTAAGCCAGAAGGTTCCAGGGGGGACAGCAATCAGGTGCTAGCAAACTCAACATTTACCCCGCTCGGGCGAATAACGTACAAACCGGTAACGTGCCACTTGCGTACGTTGGTTGCGGGGTCTCCTTCCAGTTGAGTCAGTGATGCGAACATCGATATTAGCCACCACGCTGCTCTGCTCGCTTGCCGCGAAGGCTTCGCTCGCACAGCAAGCACCGCTGGTGCCGTTGCCCCCGCCCCCCACGGTTTCGGCGGCCGATCAAATGCTGGCCGGCACGCTGGCGTCCATCGTTCGCGAGGCGATTCCGCTGGAGTACTCGCGGAAGAAAGAGTGGGGAACGACCAAACGGATTACCGTCGGCATCACGACCGACGATCCCATCTACGAACTCAAGCTGCATCGCCGCAAGAAGCACGTCCCGCACGGCACCTGGAAACAGTACCGCGTGACGATGATCGAGCCCGAGAAGCGGCTCAACGTGGCGGTGACGAACTTGCACGCCCTCGCCGGCGGAGGCATCGGCATGCGTCTCATGGTCGATGCCGATATCGCGGGTTGGGCTCAGATGCGGAACTACAATCGTGGCGTCCATTTACTGACGCTCACCGCCGAAGGAACTTCCCAGCTTCGGCTGGCCGTCGACTGCGAAGTGCGCGTGGCGATGACCGCCAAGGGAATGGCGCTCGATCCCAAAGTGACTGCCGCCCACCTGGACCTGCGCGATTTCGAACTCCAGCGCTTCGGGGAGATCGAGGGGTCGCTTGCCGAGGAACTCGGTGACGGGCTCAAGATGGTGATGCAGGACCAACTCGATGGCCCCGCGCTCGCCGAAAAGCTGAACCGGGCGATCGACAAGAAACGAGATCGACTGGTCGTGTCCGCGGCGGATCTTATGCCGAGCTGGGGATTGAGTTTACCCGTGCGAGCAGCGCCGACTCCTAAAACTCCGTAGCCGGACTCGCAAGAGTTGGGGTCGCCACAGTACCTCCATACTCCGTATGGAGAGGGCTTTCGAGTCAACTCTGCCCACTTCCGAATGAGTGATTTCTAGCACTGCTAACCATACGGAGTATGGTTGTACTCTGAACTCTACCCGCTCTTCCGCACTGGCCAGAAGTGTTCTTCAGGCATCGTCATCTCTTCGATCTCAAGCCCGAATCGCTCGCCGACCTTCACCGCGGCGCCCCGCGCGACTATCTGGTTGCCAACGATCAGTTCCAGCGAATCGTCGCACGATTTTTCGAAGCTGATCATAGCACCGGGTGCTAGCTCCAGCACTTCCTGCACCGACAGTTTCTTGGACACTAGCTGCACGGCGACTGGAACGGAGATCTTCAGCAGGTGCCGCGCGTAGGGTGGCAACTCCTGCATGCTCTTTGGTTTGGGTTTTGGCGGCGGGGGTGGCGGAGCGGCAGCTTGCTGCTTCACCTGCTCGACCTTTATTTCCGGTGCCTTGGGTTTCGGCGGCGGCAGTAGTTTGCCGGGCGCGTTGCAGGGCCACACCATCGTGAGGTGCGACGCCTTTGATCCATCGGTAAGCACCAACGGGACGAGCGACGCCCCGTCGGCCACTTCGCCGGCTTTCATCGCCTGCGACAAATCGGTCACCCACGCTGCCCCGAACTTGCCCGCCATCATGCTGTCAGGCACTACGAGCATTGATAGCTCTTGGGCCAACGTGTTCAGCATGCCGATGCCGGTGATGTCGGGCTCGCGCATCCAGTTCCGCGTGAGCCCCGATGGCTCGGGCAGGCCGATGGCGAGCGCCACGTCGCCGAACTGCATCATCACCGCCAATCCGGGGCCGTCGAAGCCTTCGGGTAGTGCCGCCGCATCGTAGGTGGTCGGTTTGCCCACCGTCACGGTGACCTCGGCGTCGATGCCGCGCGCCAGCGCGTCGGCGATGTCCGCGGCGTTCTGCTCGCAGACTCGCAGTATCTCGGCAACCAGTTCGGGCGTAAGTTGACTCATGCTAGTTAGGCGAAGGCTCCGTGGGCGGCAGGACTCCGAACATCGAAGTTGATGGCGCATCCACGCACAATTGGACTATCGACCCGATTTGCCGGCAAACTTTGCGCATTCCTCCCGGCTCGCGCGGGCGGGTGCTAGCGACTGGGTAGTAGCTACGGGGGTGCGTATAATGGGCTGCCAAGTTCACCACGTCCGACACCCCTCCGATTCTCGACTTTTCATGCAAGCCACTTCCCTCGCCCACGAACTGAAGCCTTACAAGTCGCTGTCGAACGACGAGCTCCGCCAGCGGATTCTCGCCATCAAGCAAGAGATGGGCGAGCAATTGCTGATCCTGGGGCACCACTACCAGCAGGACGAAGTGATCGAGATGGCGGACCTCCGCGGCGATAGCTACCTGCTGTCGAAGATGGCGGCCGACAGCGAAGGGTGCCGGGTGATCGCCTTCTGCGGCGTCCACTTCATGGCCGAGACGGCGGACATCCTCGCCAATCGGCCGGAGAAACTCACCGAGCGCCGTGGTGAGCGCGTGTCGGTGATCCTGCCCGACATGGCGGCCGGTTGCAGCATGGCCGACATGGCGGCTATCGAGCAGATCGAGAGCGCGTGGGACGAGCTCGGCGAAGTGATCGACACCAACGACATCACGCCGGTCACCTACATCAACTCTGCCGCCAGTCTCAAGGCGTTCGTTGGTCGCCACGGCGGCATCGTCTGCACCAGCAGCAACGCCCGCGCGGCGATCGAGTGGTCGTTCGCTAAACGATCGCGTGTCATGTTTTTCCCCGATCAGCATCTGGGTCGCAATACGGCCTTCCGGATGGGCATTTCGAACGACCAGATGCCAGTGTGGGATCCCTACGCCAGCGAACTCGGGGGCAACACCGAACAATCGCTCAAAGATTCAAAGGTCATTCTCTGGAAGGGACATTGCAGCGTCCACCAGATGTTCCGGCCCGAGCACGTCGCCGGGCTTCGCGAGAAGCATCCCGGCATCCGCGTGCTAGTCCACCCCGAGTGCCCGCAGGACGTCTTCGAGCTCGCCGACGAGTACGGCTCGACTGGCAAGATCATCAAACAAGTAGAGCAAGCACCCGCCGGCACGAAGTGGGCCATTGGTACTGAGCTCCATTTGGTGAACCGCCTGAAGCAGGAACACCCCGAGCAGGAGATTCACTTCCTGTCGCCCGTCATTTGCATGTGCGCGACGATGTACCGGATTGATCTTGCGCATCTGGCGTGGAGCCTCGAGAACTTCCGCGACGGCACGCCCACCAATATCATCGAAGTCGACGACGAGACTTCGAAGTGGAGTCTCGTGGCGCTGGAGAGGATGTTGGAGGTTTCTTAGGACGTGCGAACTTGTGAGTTCTACGTAGGTCGGCTTACCACCGGCCCTGACGCTCACCCGCTCGCTGGAAGAGTATCATTGCTCCAGAGAGTGCTAGGACGATCACGCTCGAAGGTTCGGGGACGACGTTCGTGTGGATCGCTTGCTCGAGAAACAGCGCGTGGTGATGCAGTTGTCCCTCGGGCGATAGCAGGATGTAGAGCGGGTCGCTTGGCAAGAGCGGTGGTAGACCCGCCTGGGTGGGCGTCGCCTTCATCTGAAACGTCAGCACGTGGATCTCTCGCCCCGGCAGGTGGTTGAGCGCGTAGACGAAGCTTAGGTCCACTACCCCACCCGTCGGCACCGACGGGTGGAGTGTGAGCTCGCCGAACGTGCTCGAAGTGACCGTGTGAAAATCGTCGACGATCGAGATCACTTCACCAGGCGCGAGTGGCTCCAGCACGATCGGCATCGTGGGATCGGGCATCATCGGCGGATCAACCCATTTGCGGGCATCGATCCAGTCGAGCGTCACCTCGTAGCCAACGAGCTGACCCACCGCTTGGCGGATGTCGAACTCGGGCGCCACGGTGGTTGCGATGCCAAGGCTCGGCACGTTGCGCCAGTGATCGTGGATCGAGTTCACGTAGGGGCGTAGCGAGGGAAGCCCGTCGTCGGGCCCCGTGTTGCGACCTTGGGCGACGAGCTGGTTCGCGACCACCTGCACATCAAATCGTCGGCCATCGTGCGCGTGCGCGATATGCGCCGACGCGATTAGCGTCAGCACAGCGGCAACGCGGCCGGCTTGCTGGAAAAATAGGGTGTGGTTCATAGGGTGTTCCACTCCACTTCCAGCAGCGATTCTCCCAGGGTGCTAGATTCGTAGGCATTCGCGACCTCGCCGGCGAGATCGTCGAGCCAGCCGCCAAATTCGTCGGCATCTTCCGCAGAGTCCGCCGCGAAGTAGTCGTCGACGTGCCCGTGAGAGTTCAGTGAAACCTCGCGCGCGAGCGTCGCGCTGGATGTTTCGTCACCGGCCGAATCGGACCCGACGTGAAGCGTATCGATCGGGCCATCGGGCCAACCTACGTCACTCGTGGAGTTCGGCGAAGCGTCCTTCAGTAACGAGTCCGAAGTCGTGCTGGTAGTCGACGAGCCAGAGTCGATCGTCGACGCGACCGCAGCGGGAGTGCCCGTCATGGTTCCGACAATCGGCGGCGCGAGCGTGGCACCCAGGTTGTCGCGCCAGACGGTGTAGTCCGCCAGATTCACGACGCCGTCCTTGTTGCCATCGGCCGCAAGCAGCAGATTCGATCCAAAGCTCGACTTCCACACCGCGTAGTCGGCTTGGTCGACCACGCCATCGATGTTGTAATCGCCCGTGAGCGGATTGATGTAACGGATGCGGAAGAGCTCGGCCCCTGCCGCCGTCGGGCCGGCCGCGCCCGAGTCCTCGTACAGCGTCGAGAAGTACAAGCCATCGGGGCCCGCGGCGATGGCGACCACCGAGAACTTGCCGGTGCCGACGTACTGGACGAACGACTCAGGTCCGCTGACGAGTGCGCCATTTTCGTCGAGGACGAACTCGGTGATCCGCTTCCCCTGCCCTTGCGGACCGGTGGCGTACGTCGCGCCCGACTGACTGACGAACAGATGGTCCATCATGTCGGCTGGGAACATGCTGCCGGCAAACGTCTCGGGCTCGATGAAGGCGAGGTTCACCGGAGCGGTCGACGGGTTCCAGTTGTAGATGGCGTTGGTAGCCATGCTCGCGTCAGAGCCGTTCCAGCCGTAGCTTACGCCGGCGTTCACTTGGGCGAGGCGATCAACGCTGGGGCCGTTCTCGACGAAGTAGAGTTTATCGTCGAGGCCGCGCCACCTTCCACCAAACGGATTGCGGAGCCCATAGGCGAAGATGTAGTCGGTGGCCGTGATGCCATCGCCAGCGTCGTACAGCGGATTGTCGGTCGGAGCCGAGCCATCGAGGTTCATGCGCAGGATCTTGCCACGGAACTGCGTCAGATTCAGCGCCGTGCCCGCATTAAAACCATCGCCCATGTGAACGTACAGCAGTCCATCGGGGCCGATGCTGATGTTCGAGATCTGGTGCGACTGCCCCTGTGTCTCGGGCTGCATGTTCAGAAGCACGGTGCGCGAAGCCAGAGTCAGACCACCCGCGACGCTCGTAATGCGCTCGACCTTCGGGTAGTGCGTCTGGTTGCCGGCTGGTGCCCCGTTATCCCACAGCAGCGTGACGTACAGATGGTAGATCTCTGGATCGAGTTCGTCGCGCACGACCGTAATGCCGGTGAGCCCCTGCTCGCCCGAGCCGGAAATGGCACCGGTTGGGTTGTAGTCGAGCAGTCCCGTGGCGAACTCGTGCTTCGTGCCATCGCGCGTGACGACTTGGATCGAACCGTACAGTTCGCTGACGTAGTACAGCGGGTCGTCGGGGTTGGGGCCCGGGTTTTCCACGAAGGCAATGTTGACCGGCAGTCGGTAGTCGGTGCCGACGCGTTCGATCACGAAATTAGATTGGTTGACCACGAACGGAATCGGGATTGCCGAGTCGCGCGCGACGACCGAGAAGTCGGGCGTGGTCTGGCCCGCTTGGCCGTAGTAAGTCCCACCGGCGATCGACACCCACAGGTAAGAAACGCCGCCCGCTGCCAGTTCGATCGCGGGCAGGAACACCGTTCGTTCGATGCCGAGGTTGTCGGTGAACACCAAGTTGGTCGCCGGTAGGCTGAGGGGATCGGACCCCGCCGTGATGACGACCCGCAGATCGGCGTCGGAAGCAAGCGGCGGCGAATCGATCACCGCGTTGCCGACAAGTTCCGAACCCTCGATGCGAAGCATGTCGTCGCCCGTCGCCCCCGACTCGACCACCAACGAAGGCGGAACGAATGGCGTCGGCTCGTTGTCGGTGAAGTCGCCAAAGAACTGCACCTCGCCTATCTGCATGGAGTTGGCGCCACCACTGTTTCGTAGCGACGTGAAGACCATGCGATAGGACGAGTACTCGACGGTGTTGGTGAACGTGACTTCGGGGCCGAGCGTATTGCGGTTGGTCGGCAGGTTCATGTTGGTGCCCGAAGCGATGAGCGTCCAACTCTCATTGGTGCCGGTGCTATGCTCGGCACTGGTGATCGCGTCGTTGGTGCCAAAGATCTGCCAGCCGCGGGGGTCGCGATCGGCGTCGTCGTTGGCGGTGGTGATCTGGAACCCGGTGATGATGGACTTGCCGCCGCCGGGGGTGACGATAAAACCGGAGTTCTCTTTGCCGAAGTTCAAGTACTTGTCGAGCGAACCATCAATCGCAAACTCGACGTCTTCGTTTCCGTTGTCTGGGGAGCCGCTGTTTCCATCGAGGTCAATAGCGCGGATGTCGTCGTCGTTCGCCAGCAGTGTTCCATCTTCTGGAACTACGACATCGCCAAAGAATTGGATCTCTGCGATCTGCATCGAGTTCACGGCCGGCGCGTCTTTCAGTCCCGTGAACACCATTCGGTACGACGTGTAGGCGGTAGAGTTGGTGACTTCGACTGAGTCGCCGGGCGTTTCGCGATCGGCAGGGAGCGCGAGGCTGCCGGAGTCGATGAGCACCCAAGCTTCGTTGTTACCGGTGCTGTTGTTGGCGCTGGTGATCGCGTCGTTCGTTCCGAAGAGGGACCATGCACTCGGGTCGCGACCTTCGACGTCGTTCGCCGTGGTGATGCGGAAACTGGTGACGATCGACGCACCCGACGAAGGCGTGACGATGAATCCCGAGTTCGCTTTGCCAAAGTTGAGATACTTGTCGAGCGTTCCGTCGATGGCGTTGGCCGCCCCCTCCTCCGCTGGGGAGTTGCTGCCTCCGTCGGTGTCGATGGCGCGAATGAAGTCGCCGGGGGTGATGATGCCGCTCTTGTCTTGTAACTCAATCGGTACGCCCGCAAGGTCGACCCATTGCGGGCCGGGGAGCGTTAGGATGTCCTGGGCCTTCATTGGGAAGATGGCCGACTCGTTGCCGGTGACGAAGTTGCGAATGGCGAAGTCGCTCACCGCCCCGGTGTCGTCGCGGAACCGCACTCGCAACTGGTACGACGTGTTCTCCGCCAGCGAAAACTCACCGGCCTGCGCGTTCATGAAAATGCCATCGCCCAGGTGCGTGTGCAGTCGCTCAACCCCTTCGATGCCCAGCGTCTGCCACACCACCTGTGGTTGCGCGCCCGTGGTCCAGATCTCCCAATCGGTGGACTTATGCGTATTGCCGTCGAGGTCGAAAAAGCCAATCGCTTCCATGTGAACGTCGGCGGGGTTGACCGACTGGCCTTCGGTCGAGGGCTCGGTGATCGTGGGTGGCACGGGACCGGAGTTCGGAGTGCTGGGAATGCCGACGATCTGAAGGTAATTGATCCGTGTTGCCAGATTCGCCGCAGCGCCGACATCGAGCGTCAGCCGGCCATCGCTCACCGTGACATCCATCGTTTTGATGAGTGGCGTTGCAACGTCGGGCGCGGCGGTCCAGTAGTTCACCCCTTCGACGTTCAGAGTGTGGACGCCATCGTTGTTAGCGGGATCGCCAACGGCGACGGTCACTTGGTAGTTGCCATTGGCGAGCGCGAATTCCCAGTTCTGCCCAGCCTGCACTTGAATCAGCGTGTCGAGACGTTGATCGAGGTTGGCACTTCGCTCGGCACCCTGGGCGGCGTGGTCGACGGACCAGCCGTACTCGAAGCCATCGCCGCGCGGGCCGAACACGAGGCCTTGGTCGCGGAGGTAACGAATGGGTGTGGTGGCCTCGTCGTTTTGAAAGTTGACGAGGTACGTATCGCCAGCAAGGTAGATACGCGTTTCGAGAGACTCAATGCGCAGGCGTCGCCTCTGGAGCAAAGACATCGTGGTTGTTCCGGATTGTAGAAGTCGGTGAGACAGCTACCCACCATTCAACAAAGGCAGCCCGCGTTGCCTTGTAGTCGTGAGACGGAGCGTTACCCCGTGTAGTGTGCACTCTTCAGATTGGAAGGTTGGACCAATCGATAGGCAGACTCGTAAAGTAAGGAATGGGTGGGAGAACGCCTGCCTGAGAAAATACTTGTAGCGTGGGGCTGGTCGCGACGCCACTGTTTTGCGGATACTCGCTTACTCGGCAGTCCTGAACGAGTAGATAGCCACCGAAATATCTTGCCAGTCGGTCAGGGTCGAGTAGTGATGCGAATCTTCAAAGCCGATGAGAATCGCATCGGACGTTTCTTCGAGGATGTTGTGCGGAGTGGTGCGCCACTTGCCTTCCGAGTCCTCTTCCAGCACGCTGCCCTGGAGTTCGTACTCTTTCACCAAGTCGGATTCGTTGCGGATCACATACACGCCGCGATCTGCGGGAATACGACCGTTCGCACATCGCACGCAATCGTTACCCTCGTTCCGCCACAGAACCTGGCCCGTTTGCACGTCCACAATTTGAACGGCGTTCCGCAACCAAGCGTAACTCGAAGCCATGATATAGGCTTCTTGACCAGGTTTAACATGCAGACGATAGCCGACGTGCATGTTAGCCGCGGGCATCTTGACCTTTGGCGGTGCGGGCAGGTATTCGGCAGGGTTGGTAACAACCCGCTTACCGCCCAAACGCGAGAACCGCACGATGGCCCGGATGTCGTTGTAGTCGCCGTCTACGGTGAGCGACATCGATTCCGCAGGCTCGTTCGAGTTGTAATAGGAGTGGTCGTCCCAGCCGACAATCAGCAGTTCGTTCGACTCGATATAGACCTCGAAGTCGCTGGTAAGCCATGGCTGCCCCTCGGTCGACGAACCCGCGTGATAGGCACCGACAAACAAGTAGTACTTGGAGCGGTCGGAAGTGTTCGACTGCGAGAATCGGCCAATCCATCCTGTCCCCACTGTGGCGTTCTCACCGCGGCTAATCACGTTACCGAACGAGCAGTGCGCCCCGACAGCTCGACCCTTCGAATCGAGTTCGACGACGTTTAGTTTGTTCTCGCTCGAAGCGTCGGAAACGATGAACACTTCCATCGATTGACCTGGCGGAAGCTCCACCACTCGGCCTCGCTCGCGATTCCCGGCAGCGAACTCCATCCAAGCCGTGCCACTCGCAAGCTGCGGAATGCCCTGCCGCAAGTCGGCGAGCGTCGGCAGCATGAGCCGCGAGGGGACGGAAGTCTGTGAGAGCTGCCCCACGAGCGTCGTGGTATGCACGTCGTCCGACCAGAACAACGCGTTGTGGATATCCTGGTGGAAGATATAGCCTTCGGAATCGTCGGTGCCGATCGCGCTGACAGAATCGGAAGAGCTTGCCTCGGGCGTACGAAACAAGATGACGCCCAGTAGCCCGACGGCCAGGGCCGCCAACAACGTCTGCATCCACCCTCTACGCCAGGGGTTGGACTCGCCCGTCTTCAAGTCGGAATTAATTCGCTGCAATAGAACCGAACAGCCCCCTTCGGCCGAACCGGTAAGATTGACTTCCGCTTGCGGAACGAGCAGGGATGGGAAGTGGCCGTAGGAGTGCGAAAGTTCGCGCGCTAACAATAAGTGGAGCGTGTAGTAGTGGGTGTAGTGCTCCTGAAGGTCGGGCCGGTCGACCAGGAGCGCATTGAGCCCCTCGGCCACTTCCTGAGTGGCACCTTCGTCCACCAGTCGGCACACCAGTCGCTCAAGTTGGATTTGTTCGTCGAACTGCACCTTGATTACCCCCAAACTCCTAGGGAACGAGATTTATCCCGCCGTTGGTCCGTCGTATTTCAGCTCTTTCTCGATACACTTCAGCAGCGCCCGCCGCAAACGCATCAGACCGACCTTGATGGCCGAGGGCGTTTTTCCGGTCCGCCGGGCGAGGACCGCGATCGAGGCGTCTTCTTCGTAGCGTTGCCGGAGCAAGTCGAGTTGAGGCCGACTTAAATGCGACAAGCAGTGCCTGAGGGCAATGCGGGGTTCCGTATCTTCGTCATCGAGTCGCGAGGCGTTCTGGTTCGCGAGCTGCGAGATCAATTCGTCGCTGAAGAACACATGACGATCGCGGCGTTGGTCGCGGACGTAGGCCTGCACCTGCCAGAAGGCAATCTTCCGAGCCCACGCCGAAAAGCTGGTGCCCGGGGTGAATTCCGACGCCTTTCGCCAAGCGACCATATTGGTTTCTTGGAGCACGTTTCGAGCGGCGTGCGCATCGCCGAGCAACATGCTGATGTAGTTCTGCAAACTCACTTGTTCGTCCGTTAGCCAACGAACGAACTGCTCCTCGTTCAAATCACTGTCCGCATCCGGCGGACGATTTTCGTTTGAGCACTCGCTGGAGTCCATGGGTCAACTCCCTGCCAAAGATAAGAGAAGGTCGATCGGCCAGCTCAGTCCGCCGCTCACACGTAGCATACGAGACGAGAGCCTGCGCGCTCGATCCCCCCGCTACTACATACCAGTTGCGGAGCTCGCGGTTACAAGCATTTGATCAGTTTCGAAATGTTTCACCGCGGTCGCGACTTGTGACCAGGAAACTTTAGGAATTCTTCAAATAGTGTAACCGGCTTCCCAAAAGTTGGTATTTGGTGGTTGGAGGACTTTTCGACAAGCGACACGGCCCGCTCTTTTGCCTGGGCGCACCGTCGTCGTCATGCGGTTATGAGCAAGCCACGCGGTTGAGTGCGGGGAGCACGAGGCTGCGGGGAAGTGCATCGAAGCAATTCGTTGTTCGCGCTATCGGTACGCGCTGACCTCGATGTGCGGGCTCGCGCCGTTTGTCGCCCTGTCCTGGAAACTTTTCTCTACCGCTGTTCTTAGGAGCAAAGCCGCGATGGCATTGCAAATCATGTCACGGAGCGAAGCACATCCGTCAGTGAATCGAATTCGGATTAGTGGAGCAACATTGAAGAAGAGTTCGAAGCGGAAAGAACGCGGCGGCTTTACGCTTGTTGAGTTGCTCGTCGTCATTGCCATCATCGGCATCCTCGTGGCCCTGCTGCTTCCCGCAGTCCAGGCAGCCCGCGAATCGGCTCGGCGCAGCCAGTGCACCAATCATCTGAAGCAACTCGCCCTCGGGGCGATCAATCTCGAATCGACCAGCGGTCGGCTCCCAGCTTCTGGCTGGCGGGGAAACTGGACCGGCGACCCCGATCGGGGCTCTGGTGCAGACCAGCCAGGGAGTTGGTTGTTCTGCATCCTGCCGTACATGGAGCAGAATCAGATTCATGACATGGGGAAGGGGCTATCCAACACGGCTCGATTTGATGCAATTCGGGCTCGCGATCAAAGCGTTCTTCCTACTGCGAACTGTCCCTCGCGCCGAAATGGTGGTCCTTATGCGCAATCGGCAACCTGCCTGACTGGCAATGGTACGGGTGCGGCCGGGTCATTTAATCAAACGCAATTCGCCCGCAGCGACTACGCGGCGAACGTTGGTGACGAGACCGGCTTTGACGGCCGCTGTATCGCTATCAGTCCGCAGGCTTACAACGTGCAGGTCAACGGCTTTCCTCCGCGGTTCACGTCGTTCTCGGGGGTGACCTTCTGCGGTACGGCTGTAAAGTTCCGCCAGATCACCGATGGTTTGTCGAATACGATCGTGTTTGGCGAACGTTGGATTCCTCAAGAAGTGCTGGAGGGACAGGGGTGGGCTGCCGACGACTGGGGCCAGTACTCTGGTTTTCAGGATGACACGGTGAGGTCGACGTACTTCGTCGGCACGTCTGCGGGAGGTGTCCAGCGGAAGGCGACTCACCTACCCCGATCGACGACCGATCCTCTGGCCACGGTCGTGGCAGACGTCGGCGAGACGATCTCTCGCGAGCTCTTTGGTAGCTCTCATCCAGGTGTTTGCCTGTTTGCCTACTGCGATGGTTCGGTGCAGGGTGTCAACTTCGATGTCGACCCCGAAGCTTATCGCCGAATGGGCTCTCGCAATGACGAGGGCGTCACCAAGATTACGCGTTGATGTTCACCTTGAGTGGTTTGTAATCCGGTGCGTCTTGTCGCCGGTTCACTGATAGTCTGTGCCCAACTTTTACGGGCTCATGGAAAGATCCCCCGTAACTGGGGCTGAACAGGTAATTCTACCGGGAGCGTTACTCATGAAGCGACTTGCGTTCTGCTTATCGGTCTTGGGGTGTGCGGCGTTTGCCCCCCTGGCCCACTCTTTCAACGTGCTGACACCCAGCGACTTCATCATTGCCATCGATGCGGACTTCGTGGTCCCGGCAAGCAGCACCCCAGCGAGCGGCAATGAAGACGTAGAGAATGCGATCGATGGAATCGGCACCAACAAGTACCTGAACTTCGGTCGCGAGAATAGCGGTTTCATCGTCACCCCAGGCACCAGCACCATTCAAAGCCTGCGTCTGACTACGGCCAACGACGCGGAAGCCCGCGATCCGGCTACTTACATTCTCCAGGGCACCAACGTCGCGATCGCCACTCCTGACCACGGGACCGGTGACGAGATCGACTACATGTGGGAGACCATCGGCAGCGGGTCGTTGGGGCTTCCAGTGGCACGCAATACCATCGGAACAGCCGTCAATTTTCCGAACACCACCGCGTATTCTTCTTATCGCCTGTACTTCCCGACGCTGAAGAATCAGCTTGCAACGAACAGCATGCAGATTGCCGAGGCAGAGTTCTTCACCGGACTAAATGCAACTGGAACTGACGTGCTCGTTCCAGGGCTGCCCATCATTCCCATCTTGACCGATCTGACCCCTCGTCCGTCGAGCAATTCGCCGGTGAACGAACTTCCTGGCAAGGCCCTCGACCGTATCCTCAGCACCAAGTACTTGAACTTCGGCGAGAACAACTCGGGTTTCATTGTCACGCCGTCTGCCGGGTCCTCGATTGTCAACAGCTTTAACATCACGACTGGTAATGACGCCCCCGAGCGTGATCCCACCAGCTACGAGATTTGGGGCACCAACGAAGCTATCACCACCCCGAACAACGGCATTGGCAACGAGCAAAACTACACGTTGATTGCCTCGGGTCCCATTACTTTGCCTTTGGACCGTGGTGTTAACGGTGGCGACATCACGTTCACCAATAACACGAGCTACACCTCCTACAAGGTGGTCTTCCCCACCGTTCGCGATGCGACGGCGGCCAACTCGATGCAGATTGCCGAGTTCTTCCTGAATGCTCCGGACGTTTCCGCTCTGGTGATCAATCGTAGCGGTCCGAATGCTGGCGAAGGCTTCATCCGTGCCGACTCGGCGTTCTCGATTGGCGAGTACTACATTAGTTCCGCTTCGGGCTTGCTGAATCCAGCAGGTTGGACTTCGATCACCTCGACGGGTGCCGACGCCGCGGACAACTGGACAGTTACCAGCAGCACGTCGACCCTTCTTCGCGAAGAAGACGGTGCGGGTGGTGCGAACAACGGCCTCGCGCTCACCGCCGGCGGTCAGTTCAATTTGGGTGAGGCATTCCGCGTGGTGCCAACGTTCTTTGCGGACGGCACCACCGCCACCAACTGGGAAGATGCCGTGTTCGTGATGTACGACCAAAACGGCAATCTGATTGGTGGTAAGACCGAGTTCGTTGGCGACCCCGTTGCATGGGGCGACTTCAACGGCGATGGAACCGTGGATATCGGCGACTGGCCGCTCTATCGGGCCAACTTGGGTGCAAGCTTCGCCGGTGTTACCGTCATCGACGCCTACCTCCAGGGTGACCTTGATGGCGACTTCGACAACGACCTTGACGACTTCCAACTGTTCGTCAACTTGGCGGGCGGCATGGGAGCTTTGTTTGGTAACCCCGTTCCCGAGCCATCGTCGATTGCCATGGTTGCCTTGGCCGGTGTAGTGCTGCTAGGTCGTAAGCGGCTTCGCGGCTGGATGACCGCTGCCGCGGCTCTCTTTCTTGCCGCCATTCCGATGTCGGCCGAGGCTCAGTTGAACCCACCCACGAACCTTTCGTTCACCGTAGTTGGTGGCACGCCGGTCACCTCGATTCCGGAAGGGCAGCTCAACGAGAACGAGAACGCCACCCCTGCTGCCTTGTTCGACGACTTGCCTTTGAATGACCCGGGCAACATCAACTCCGATCTTTTTCGGCTGAACTACACCACGCTCATGCCGGCTCTTGGTCAGTATGCAATCGGAGGCGAGCAGCCCGGCGTTCAAGACACCGCCGTGGTGTTCATGGATTACGGATCCTCGGTCACCGCCGATTGGTTTGCCTACTCGCAGCGAACTGGTGGAAACGCGGTTGCCGATAAGGTGGGCAAGTTCGAGTTCTGGTTCAGCAATACCGATTTCGGTGGCGTGGTTCCAGCATCTGCTCCTAACGCAACGTTCGAATTGCTGCCAGGCGATAAGCGTATCGACGATAGCATCATTCGCCCCTACACCCTCGGAGGCCAGCACTCTGGTCGGTACGTTGCCATGCGTATGACCGAGACGGCAGAGTCCGGGGCCTTGCTGAGCACCAGTCGCATCGGCGGTCACGAGTTCCGCTTGCTCGATGGTCCGAGTGACATCGTGATCGATGTGAATCGCGCGAACGGCGTGATCACCATGAGAAATAACTTGCCCGGTTCGCAAGACATCCTGATGAAGGGTTACAGCATCGAAAGCCCAAGTGGCTCGCTCGACCCGGTATCGTTTGACGGAGTTCGTGGCAACGGTACGTTTGCCTTGGGCAATGGTTCGGGCAACGGTTGGGAAATCGGTGGTGGATCGAGCACGACGCAGCTAGTCGAAACCTTCTTCTCGGGCGAAACCACTTTCGCCAGCGGAGCTTCGGCAATTAGCTTGGGCAGTGCTTACAAGGAACTCGGCGGCACCGAAGACCTCGTGTTCAAGTGGACCAACGCAGCGGGCGAGTTCTACAACGCTCGCGTGGTTTACAGCGGAGTCGCTCCTGGCCTGAACGGCGACTACAACGACGACGGCATTGTCAATCTGGCCGACTACACCGTCTGGCGTGACAACCTGGGTGCTAGCGTCACTCTACCTGGGGATTCGACCCCCGGCACGGTCACCGCCGCGGACTACACGGTGTGGAAGAACAACTTCGGTGCTGGTTCGCCCGGTGCTGCAAGTGGTCTGTCTTCGACTAATGTCCCCGAGCCGAGCACCCTGCTGCTGATCGCGGCCGCTGCTCTGCCACTGATGCTGCGTCGTCGTGCTTCGTAAAGTGCAATCGAGAAGAAGCCTGTTGGTTTTAGTTTGAGAGTGTTCCTGTCAATCCTCTGTTCGAGGCATCCTGGAGTAAGTTCTTATGAAGAGACATCTGCTGACAACTTTTGTGGCCGGGGGAAGCGCCTTGGCGCTGCTTATCGCCGCATCGCCGGCTTCGGCGGTCAACCTGTTTAGTGCAACTGACAACATCCTGGCAATCGACGCTGACCCCACCGTGAGCTCCACTCCGGTGAGCGGCAACGAAGACGCCAGATTCATCGCGGATCAGGTCTTTGTCGCGGGCCCACCATCAACGGGCACGACCAAGTACCTGAACTTCGCACGCGTTGGTAGCGGCTTCATCGTCACTCCCACCGCTGGCTCGACCAACGTGCAGAGTCTGCAGCTGCGGGCGGCCAACGATGCTTCGGAGCGTGATCCGCTCACCTACACCCTTTACGGCACCAACGACCCGATTACCAGCGCCGTCAACAGCACTGGTACCGCTGAGAGCTGGACCGTCATCAGCTCGGGTGCTACCGGCCTCGGAACTGATCCGGGCCGTCACGAACTAGGTTCGATTGAAGACATCGCTAATGGAGCCAGCTACTCCTCGTACAAGATGGTCTTCAATACGATGCGTAACCTAAATGCCGCGAACTCTTTGCAGGTGGCGGACGTGCAGTTCTTCACGGGCACAGGTGGCAGCGGATCGGCGGTATTGAGCGCTGCGGATATGCCTTCGACCATTGGTATCGCCGATGGATCCGGATCGCAAAGCCGCTATCCCGCCCCTGGCGAGGCACCTTCGCGTGCGTTCGACGGAGCCAGCAATACGAAGTATCTCAACTTCGGTAGGGAAAACACGGGTGTTATTCTGAGCCGCGCCGACGGTCAAAAGACCATCGTCCAGTCGATTCAGTTGGTCACCGGTGGCGACGCTCCCCAACGTGATCCGCTGACTTGGATTCTCCAAGGTACCAACGATCCCATTGTCAGCACCGATAACAGCCTTGGCATTCTCGATAACTGGGTAATGGTAGACAGTGGTGATTCCGGACTCGCTACCGACCCAGGTCGTAATCTGGCCGGTTCGATTGTTTCGGTGGACAACAACACTCCGTATGCCGCGTACCGTTTGGTGTTCCCCACCCTGAGAGATGCCGGAGCAACCAACAGCATGCAGGTATCGGAGATTATCCTGGATGGCCAGGTTGTCCCCGAGCCCTCGACGTTCGTCATGGTCGGCATGGCCGTCACCGCCCTTGGCTTGGTGGCCCGCCGTCGTAACACAAGGAGTGCATGATTCGCTTAGCGGCGATCCGGCGGGGCAGTCCGGATCAACTCTAAGAGATCAAAGCTCCTGATGACAAACGCTCGGTGGGTTCGCCCCGCCGAGCGTTTCGTTTTTTCCAGGGCGGAGATGCTGTGGGGGGCATCTCCGCCCCGTGTTTATGTTACTGCTCGTTTGACAGTAAGGCGAGCCGGGAGCGCCCTTTCAAGAGAATCAGCGACCGGAGGTTTTCTGAACAGGAGGGAACGGAGAGAACAGAGAAGATTCTGGAACACTAATCGGCGCTAATCTTCGCTAATAGGAAGAATGCGGAGGATTCGGGGTTAGCCGTTCTGCAAGTTGAATTGCTTCTCCGGCCATATGCGACGACGTGCGGCGGGGACGAAGGGGAGGAGTACAATCGCGACGAAGGCGATGGTGTTGCCTATCCGAGCATAATCCCATTCCGGTTCGCCAAGTTTCTTCAGTTCATTGAGGTCCACTTGCTCGCCACCAGTGGCGGTTAGCAAAGCCGTCGCCAGCTCGCGAGGCAACGGTGCGCGTAGTTTGTAGTGGCTTCGGTCTGCCATGATCGCGCTGCGGTAGTACGTCGGTTTGCGAAACGGTCCCGTGCTCCAAAGGTGCCCGTCAAAGTTCGCGGGATCTACTGGTTCGGTCAGCAAGGCAAGGGCTTCATCGAACGTCAGGTCGCGAGGTTCTTTCCAATCGATGTGCTGGTTCGACGCCTCTAGCAGTAGGATCGTCTGCTCACGCCCATCGGTGATATCGGCAAAGGTCCGCGGCGTTCCATCTCCCCACGCAGTTTCGGGGCCAACGATTGCAAAGCAGTGTGTTTCGACGCCGTACGCGTGCGTGGGACATTGGTACGAGTTGGGGGCAGGCAATGCGCGATTGAATGGCCCGTCCCAACGTTGCGAGAAGTCGTAGCCAATTTGGGTTTCCATAATCGGCGATAGCAAAGCCCGCCAACTATGCAAATGGGCCGAAGGTGGTACCGTGGAGCTGGGTGGTGGTAGTCGACCGTGCGTGTCGTGATAAAGTTCAAGGTGAAAGGCGGTGTAGTAGAGATGGCCGTAACAAGTCGTCGCCCGAGCATAATCGCGTGCATGATGGACCGCGAACGCCAGATAACACATGGTCAGAACCACTGCGACGGTTAGCAGATGACTAAGGCCGCCAGGACGCAACTTCCAATTTATTACACCGAGGACCGCCGCAACCAAAATCCCCCACGCCCCAAACACCGCCAGCGACGCCGCAACTAGCGCGAACAAATACAGCAAAGTCGTGATACGAAAAGACATGAGCCGAGGCCAGTGGGAAACGTCGATCGCCAGAGTCCCCACTCATCCTACCATTAGCGATGTTTAGCGTTGATTAGTGTTTCTCTGTTTCCCGTCCTCTGTTCCCTCCGTGGCCTCCTGTTTGTTCCGTCTCCGGTCGCTAACGCTCCCGGCTCGCCTAAGGGTGTTCGCTGGGCTGGCCACTTTATGTTCCCGCTCTTTCCCAAAACAAACCAAGCCAACCACGCCTGCGCGCGGTTGGCTTGCCTGTTTTCTAGTTGTACTCGCTCCGGTTAGAAGCGGATGTAGATGCCGCTGCCGCCGTAGTAGTTGCCTCGGTAGCCGCTTTGATACAGGCCGCTCGGGCCGTACCAGCCGGGGTTGCCGTAGTAGCGAGCCGAGTAGGCACGCGGGGCGGGGTAGCCACCGTAGAAGCCGCTGCGATACACGGGCACCACCACCGGACCGCCGTAGCCATAGCCACCGTAGCCGCAGTCGCGGCGATGACGATGGGCATCGGCACTACCGGCTGTCATCAGACTCGCCGCACCGATCGCCCCAACAAACAACATCACCAACATCGTTCGCTTGAACATGATTCACACTCCTTCGGTCGCTCGCACGCGAGCGTGTCCTGGAAACGGGGAGAGAAACGAGTGCCATGGGGCGAGGATCGGGCCCGGGCACCTCGAAGATAGTAGGGATGCACACCGAATGCCGGTTAGTGCTGGGTGTTTTGTAACTCGTTATGTGGCAATAGGTTACATGCTTAGCGGGCGTTGCGATTGTGATCAAGGCACACCGAAAGGTGTTGCGGTTTGGATGGCGCGCGTCGTCAGAAACGGACAGTTGCCATAGGTCCGTGTGCTCCTGCATCGGCAAGATCGGGCTCGGAGAGCCCTGCCACAAATGAGTCTTATGATGGCGCGTTTCGGAGTCGTACCGACATAAAAATAGCCCCGACCAAGCTTGGTCGGGGCTACTGAGAAAGCATTATCTACTAGTCGCACTCAACTCTACATGTCGTAGTACATGCAGAACTCGTACGGATGCGGACGCAGGGCGAGGGCTTCGACCTCGTTCTTCATCTTGTAGTTGATCCACGTGCTGATGACGTCCTCGGTGAACACGTCGCCGCGGAGTAGGAACTCGTGATCTTCAGACAACGCCTTGAGAGCATCTTCCAGCGAGCCCGGCGTTTTCGGCACGGTGGCCAGTTCTTCAGGCGACAAGTCGTAGATGTCCTTGTCCAAAGGCTCGCCCGGATCGATCTTGTTCTGCACACCGTCGAGCGCTGCCATCATTAGCGCGCTGAACGCCAGGTACGGGTTCGAGCTGGGGTCGGGGCAGCGGAACTCGATGCGCTTTGCCTTGGGGCTCGGGCTATACATCGGGATGCGGCACGCGGCCGACCGATTCCGCTGCGAGTAAGCCAAGTTCACCGGCGCCTCGTAACCCGGCACCAGGCGCTTGTAGCTGTTGGTCGTGGGATTGGTGAAGGCCAAGAGTGCGGGGGCGTGCTTCAAGATGCCACCGATGGCGTGCATCGCCTGGTCCGAAAGACCCGCGTACCCACTCCCGGCAAACAAGGGCTCCCCGTTCTTCCAGAACGAGATGTGGGTGTGCATGCCCGAGCCGTTGTCGCTGTAGATTGGCTTGGGCATGAACGTCACGGTCTTGCCATGCTTGTAGGCGACGTTCTTGATGATGTACTTGAACATGCACTGCTTGTCGCCCATCGTCACCAGGTCGTCGAATCGCAGGTCGATCTCGCTCTGACCCGCGGTGGCGACTTCGTGATGCTGGGCTTCGACGTCCATGCCGCAGTCGATCATCGTCTGCATCATCTCGGCGCGGATGTCGTTGAGCTGGTCGGCTGGCGGGCACGGGAAGTAGCCTTCCTTGTACCGCAGCTTGTAACCCAGGTTGGGTCCTTCGCCGGCGGCTTTGTAGTCTTTGCCACGATTCCAGGCCGCTTCGACGCTGTCGAGATAGAAGAAACCCGCGTTCGGCGTCTGATCGAAGCGGACATCGTCGAAGATGAAGAACTCGGCCTCGGGGCCGATGTAACAGGTGTCGGCGACGCCAGTGCTCTTTAGGTAGTTCACCGCCTTGCGGGCGATGTTGCGAGGATCGCGGGTGTAGTCTTCGCGAGTGATGGGGTCCTGCACGTTGCAGATCATCACCAGGGTCTTGAGTTGGCAGAACGGATCGATGAACGCGGTGTCGGGTTGCGGCATCAATAGCATGTCCGACTCGTTGATCGCTTGCCAGCCACGAATGCTGGAACCATCGAAGCCCAGGCCATCCTCGAACGTATCCTCGCCCAGCTTGCCGGCGGGAATGCTAAAGTGTTGCCAGATACCAGGAAAATCCATGAAGCGGCAGTCGATGGACTTCACGTCGTTTTCCCGGCACATGGCCAGGACTTCTTGCGGCGTCATAGAAGGATGTCCTTTCAAAAGAAGGTGCAGAAAGGGGAGTGGGCCGAGCCACTAGGCCTGGGAGAAGGCAGCTTGGAACTCCGTTGGTTGGACCCCCACGCTTCGGACTGCGACCGCTCGCAGAGTCACCGATCGTGAGGACCTGTTGGACGCGGCGCGGTACAAGCCATTGCCGAGGGCGGGCGTCCAGCGTGAGAACAGCTTTGCCTAGCCGCCCTCCCACTGCTTAGAAAATAGCCGATCGCGCAGCCGGTGGATACGGGCCAACGAAAACCGCGCTGGCGGAAACTGGCGGAATTTTAAAGAAGCCAAGTTGGCTGGGTGGCTCGCCTTTAGAATTCGAACGAGCCTGCCTCACCGTCATCGGCACCCTCGGCGAATGGATCGTCCGCCGCCGGCTCGGCTTCGGGCTCGCCCGCTGGCTCGGCTCCGCCGTCGAACGGATCTTCGGTCTCTTCACCACCGAATGGGCTGGCGTCGTCCGCGGGTTCGCCGAACGGGTTTCCCTCGGCTGGCTGTGCAGGTTCGGCGGGTTCGGCACCGTCTTCTACGGGAGCAGCGGCATCCCCTTCAGCCGGCGCCGCGGGAGCGGTGTGGATTAGCGGTGCATCCGCGCCAATTTCGTGCAGGCATTGCACGAGACCCGTTTCGTTGACGAGGTAGAGTCGGTCGGTCGTGGGATTGACGATCGCCGTGGTTTCGGGGCTCGTTCGCAGGCTCCCCAGTGGCACGCCACTCTTGGTATCGAGGACCATGATGTCCCCCATTCGAGTGAGCCCATACGCACGCGTCTTCCCGACGCCGAGCAATTGCCACACGCCGGGCGTCTTCCACAGCCCCTTGCCCGTCGCGGCATCGATGGCGTGCAGGGCTGGTTGTTCGCTGGCAATGTAGGCCACGCCATCAATGGCAACCGGCGAGCGGTGCATGCCCGAGCCGCTCGCATAGCGCCAGCGTTGTTGTCCGGTCATCTCGTCGATGCCGTAGACGAACCCGTTGCTAGACGAAGTAAGTAGCAGGCCGTTGTAGGAAACGGGGTGGCTATTCACCAGACCGGAGGTTTCGAATCGATAACGGACGCCGTTGCCCCCAGGGTTGGCGACGTAAAGATAGCCGCGTTCGGTGGGCCACACCACGCTGTCTTGCGTTCGGGTCGCCGATCGGAACGAACGTCCTGCCGAGGCGTAGTACCAAACGCTCTTCTTTGCATCGCCGATGGGGAACGCTTCGATCTTGCCCGAGAACAACGGAACGTAAACGTACTCTTCGCTGATCGCCGGCCCACCCCCTGCCCCACCGCCAAGCGGACGGCTCATGATTTCCATGCCGTTCTCGCGATCGAGCACGTGAATCGTGTTGCCATTCACCAGGGCCACGAACAGAGCGTTCGCCGCGGGGCCGAGACTCGGATGATCGGGATTGCCAATTCGCACCACCCAGCGAGTCGCACCGGTCTCGGCGTCCATCGCGTGCAATACGCCCGCGGTGGTCAGCACGAAGACATCGCCACCGGACAGTACGGCTCGCTCGACGCGATGCTGCGCGGGGTCGAGCTCGGCCTGGGAGAACCAAGCGCGGGTCAAACCGTTGCGCTCGGCCTCGACGTTCGACACCAGGCCCGATTTGGCCAGCGCCATCGTGGGCAGGGTCAGCGCGAGCACGGCGGTCAGCAGGGCGAACGGGCCAATTTGGGGACGTAGATGGGGGCGATTGCGCATGCGAAGCAAAATGGGTTAGAGGTCCCCGTGGCCGCCGCGCCTCGCGAACGAGAACCGCAGCGGTGGAGTGATCGAGATTGTTCCGGAACCAGTATTGTAGTCACCCAGTGCGTGCAATTCACCTTTTCGGCCGGAAAAGTAAGGTTGCCCGCGGATCTGATCGCGGGGCCGTCAGGTCCGCCAGGCCGCCGCGGAGCCTAGCCCAACAGGGCCCTTTTGGCGTACATTGCGGGATTACACGGGACTTGGACCCCCTCGCCCACACTTGCCGGTGGCGGGGAGATTGCCCAGGCGGGGCGATCCTCCGGCCGAGCCCCACCCACGCCGCCCGCCATCCTTCCCTCGGCCCGCATGCGTAACGCCACCCTCCAGCCCGACGATGCGTGCAAAGCACGTCTGCAGGAAGTGGTCGGCTACCTGAATTTCTCCTCCGGAACGCACGACCCCAAGTTCCTGGCGAACCTGAACGAGGTCTACCGCTTCGTCGAGCAGCGGACCGTCCCCGGGGCCGAGACCCTCGCCACGCTGTTCACCCTCATCGACCAGCGTGCCGCCGAGCTCCATGCCACGGGGGGCGCGTTCTCCGAAATTGGCCAAGTGACCCGCGTTGTCCAGTTGGTTCGCGACCACTTCCTTCCCGCCTACCGCGAGTTCCACCGCGACCTGCTCCGCCACCGTCCCGATGAAGAGTTTTGGCGGCCGCTGCTGGTGGGGCGAGTGTTCGAAGTGGTGCTGCCGAGAATTTGGGCGACCGAACCCGACGCGCAGATCGTCGCCGGCGCTCGCGATCAACTCGACGACTATATCGGCTACCGCCCCGTACCGGTGCTCGAGTCGCAGCGCATCGAGCCCTACCGCCACGAGTGGCTCCGCCCCATCCCGCTCTATGTCGAGGGAGCTGGCGTGTCGGCCGGACCCTACGAGCCGGTGATCAGCAAGACGCTCGAGATCCTCCGCGACACCTCGCCCGAGCTGCTGAACGACGCGTGGTTCCAGTTCGAGTACCTCGAAGAGCTGGCGCTCGATCCGCGAGCCTACGACTTCGACCATCCTGTGAACAAGCGGCCCAACTACCACTTTGGCCAGTGGGACCCCAATCGCATCGACAACAAGGGCTACTACCGGCGGTTCGTGTTGCAGCCGCTGGTGCTCAATTCCCTGCTCACCCGCGTGCAGGACGCCAAGGCGCTCGGCGTCGACGAAGAGCAACTGCTGTTCGAAGCCGCCGCCGTGCTTGCCGGCACCATCCTCATGGCCTCGGGCACCAGCGGCAACGGACCCAACTGCCACGGCTCCGACACCACGCTCGGCACGCTGCTGCCCCACATCGCCGAGTACCGCGATCGCTTTTACGAACACCTCGTCGAGCGCGCCACTGGCGTCGAGGGCGAGCGACTCCGCGCCGAAGCCAAACGCACCCGCCAACCGTTCGGCGGCGCGCGGCAGCACCTGAATCAAGAACTCGCTCGCCGACGCGCGTTGCAACTACAGCGAGTTCACCTCGCGCAGGTCTACGCCCGCATGGGCTACGCCGAAGCCGCCATGACCGAGGCTCAGTCGGTCCGCGTGGCGTCCGCACGCATGCTGTGCCAGATCTACTGCCGCCTCACGGCCGGCCATCACGCCATCGACCGCCGCCAGCCGATGGAGGTCGCTACTTACCTCGACGAGATCACCGATCTCCTCGAGCGTGGCATCGAGTGCGGTGCGCTCGCCGACCCGTGGAGCATCCTCGGCTTCGGGGCGAACTACAGTTTGTTCCCTTCGCTCGAAGACACGGTCCGCGACTTCCGCGTCGACGACCTGATTCAAATCGTCGAACAGACGCTCGACCTCTGTTCCCGCGCGTGCGCCGAAGCCGCCGCGATCGACGAGGCCGAACTCGAGCAAACCTTCAGCGCCCGGCTCGAGAAGCTCGCCGACTGGTGGGACTCGTTTGGCTCGGCCGACATCAGCGGCGTCAAACCGCTGAACGCCAAGGAAATCCAAATCAGCACCAACTTGGTCGCCGGTGCCCTGAGCGCCTGGCACAAAGCGGGTGCTGCGGCGGGCGACGTCGGTTTCTGGCGACTGTTCGTCGAAGAGTTTTCCACGCCCAAGGCGTTTCAGCTGGTTATCGAAGCCCTGCTCGACCGCGAAGACCTCGTGGCTAGCATGGCCTTGATGATGCAGTGGCTCACGCAGGTCGACTACACCGCGCTCGAAGAGGGAGACGCCGCGTTCCATCCGCTCGCCCTCCGCTGGATGCGCATGGTCGAGTCGCGCGTGCAGGAAGCCGGCACCGAGGGAGACGATCAGTGGGCACTCATCGCGAGGTTCTTCGGACAGCTCGAAGCTAGCTCCGAAGAGTTCTGGCACGTCCCCGAGTTCGACCTCAGCCGCCACGCCTACGACTACGATGGCCCCGACGACTCCGTGTTCGACGACGACTACGAAGACGACGACGAAGAAGCCTACGACGAAGATGAAGAGTACGACGACTTCGACTTCGAAGACGAACTCGACCCTCTGTTCGGCTCGGCCGACGAGGAGATGCCCTACCGCGACAGCGCCGACGATGGTTTCGACTCGGCCATTTTCGATCCCGGGGCCGACGACACCGACTACGAACTCGAAGAAGAAGCCGAGCGGCTTCGCGAGCGCCTCGCGTTCCTGACCACCGTCGCGCGACTGTGGAAGCACGCCGCCATCGGCTGGGACGCCACCGCGTCGCCCGAGCGCCGCGACCAGTACGACGCCTGGCAGCACGACGCCGCCGTGAAGTACGGCCAGCTCGTCAAGCTCCTCGAGTCGGTCCACCAGCATCGCATGACCGCCCCGTCCGGCACGCACGAGTCGATGGTCGAGTACGACCGCCGGCGGATGATCATCGAGACCCTTATCGAGCAAATCATCACCACCTGCGTCGAAGTCTCCGACGCCGGTCGACTGCTCCGCGCAGCCGCGGGCGTCGCGCAAGTGACCGAGGGCGTCCCCGCGTCGGCCATCGCGCGAACCATCGAGATCCTCCGCTCGGTGCTCAACGGCGACGCCGATGGCGTCCGCCAACACTGGGACGACTTCGCCCGCTCGCTGGTGGATCAAGAACTGCTGTACGTTCCGCTCAGCAAAGGGGGCAGCCCCAGCCGCATCGTCAAGGCACGCGCGCTACACGGCTTGATTCACGATCTACTCGGCTGGCTTCCGCGGCTAGGTTTGGTGCGCGAGACGTGCGAGCTGCTCGACGTCGCGCAGCGGATGGAAATCGAACACCCCGTCGGCCAGGGCGCGATCACCGAGTACGACACGCTGTTCGAGCAAGGCTACCAGGCGCTCGTCGAGTGCGTTGTCGCGTCGGCCAGCACTTGGGAAGCCGCCAAAGGTGGTCCGCCCCGCCCCACCGATCAGATGCTGGTCGAGGCGCTGCAAGATCTTACCGAGTCGCAGCTCGGCCGCTGGCTCCGCCATAGCCGCACCGTGCGACTGAGCGTCGTCGAGAAACTCGCCGACCCCAACGATTGGAAACGCTTCGTCGAATTCGTCGAACGCTACGGCCGCGACCTATTCACGCAGCGGTTCCTCAGCCTCGGCAACCTTCGTTCGATCCTTCATCAAGGTGTCGGCGTGTGGCTGTCGAACCTCGAGATGGAGCCCGGCGACGACCGCCTGCTGGTGGTCAACGAACTCGGCGGCCGCATCCCGCGGGGCGAAGCGACCGAGCTCCTCACCATCGCCATCGACGCGGTGGTCGAGAACTTTCGCGAGTACCGTGACTACAACGCGACCACCACGCAAAGCGATCACGGCGAACTGTTCTACACGTTCATCGACTTCCTGCGTCTGCGTGCCAACTACGACCGCAGCGCCTGGCACATGAAGCCGGTGTTCCTTGCCCACGAGATCCTCATTCGCCAAGGCCGCGACGCCGCGGCCGACATGTGGCGTCGGGCGATCGCCGCCCGCACCAGCGAGCGAGCCGACCAATACATCAAAGCGTTCGCCGAAATGTCCGAGCGCTACGGCATGCGACTCCCAGCCATCGCCGAACGCCTCGGCGAGCGTTTCATCCGCTCGCTGACCGTTGATCGCCTGCGAGCGCTGGTCTCACCGGCCATCGAAGCCGCCGACGCCGAGCGCCGCGACGGATCGTTCGAAGCCTTGGAAGCGGAGATCTCGCAGCTCCTCGCCGAACCCTGCGGCTCGGGCCTCGACGTCCCCGACTGGGTCGCCGCCCTCGAAGACGAAGTCACCATCATCCGCCGCACCCGCAGGCACAATCCACCGGAAGACAGCCTGCTCGCTCGAATCGAGCAAGTGACTCTCCCCTGGGAAGATCTGCAAAAGCAGCTGGGCGAAGAGTAACGACGCATTCGCCACTCGCCTCGAATCTCTATCCCCACTCTTCCACGACGGGAAGTCGCGGGTTCCCAGGTAATATCCGCCAAGGTCTGCGCAACAAAGAAGCCCACTCGACTGGCGCGTCGAGCGGGCTTCGTAGCAGACAACAACCGTTACTTGGCGAGAGCTTAGCGATTGCGCCGGGGAACCCGTGCGACTAGCGCCGACCCGAGTAGCACTAAGACCAACGTAGTTGGCTCGGGAACATGGATGGGTGCGCCCGCGAGTGCTTCGGGGCTCCCCGCTCCGAAGTTGGCTTTCCAGGTATCGTAGTCCCCCGTGTCGACAATCGTCGAGCCATCGCCGGCCCCGTTCAGGACCGCCTCGTCGGCACCTAAATTATCTCGCCACACGGTGTAGTCGGCCAAGTCGACGATTCCATTGCCATTGAAGTCCCCCGCCTGGACCGGCCCTGCAATGAAGTCGAAGGTAACTGCCGAAATGGCTCCAAAACCATCCGGCGATGCTTTTGCGAAGATCGCAAACTGGTCCCCCGGCTGGGCGTCGACCACGTCAAAGAAGTGCATGTCGACAAAACGGTTGGGGCTGTCAAAGCCGACAAACTCTCCGGAAGAGACCGGAGTGCCGACAATCGCGGGGACCGGATCGAGCGTGACCTTTGCGAGGAAAACCTCGGTCGCGGCCCAGTTCGAGCCGTCGAGTCCGTCGGTCATTACACCCACGCGAAACGTGGATGGCACCCCGGCCCCGACTTCAAATCCCCACCGAGCAGCTCCGAATTCTGCGGTGCGAGGGTTGTTTCCGAGGACATCGTTTCCGTCGACAATCCCAATTTTTACGTAGGGACTTTGGGAGTGTAGGGGCTTACCAATCTCTTCAATCGTGGGTGACTGCGTATCGCCCCAGTTGTAATCCCGGTATCCGTTGACAAGTCTCGGATCGTCGACGAGGGCATAATTCCAGCCGCCAACCTTATTCGCGGTGAGATTTGCAGTATTGGTCACGAAGCTGGGGAGCTCCACGAGGTTTTGATAATTCGTGTCGTCGGCAAACGGGACACTGCTTCCAGCACCGTTGGTGAAATAAGGCCATTCAAAATCCGTGGCGAACATAGCGTATCCCGCACTGCCGTAGACGTTATCACCATCGATATCAAGCGGCTTGCTGTCGCCATTGCTCCGCCATGTGACCACCACGTAAGGCGGCGTACCACCCGGGAAATAATTAGGTCCGGGTGCGAAACCAACATCAAAATCGGACCCCGCACTCGAGAGAGTAACAGCCTTAAGCGGAGTCACAAGAGCAAAGGCCGCGACGACCGCGGCGAGTAAATAACGAACGCGCATGGTGTCCCTAAATCTGTTGCTTGAACAATGGTTCGATCATCAGTTTCCCAGGCGGGAGTAGCACCGATGAAACCAAGGGGTAAAACGCGGTGGGTGGAGCCGAGTCCACCCACCGCGCTAAGTTGTAGCAATCCAACAATTGGGTTCTCCCACTAGCCGTTGCGGCGGCGGAGTGCGAGTCCACCGGCGACAACGCACAACACGGTGAGGCCCCATGTGGCCGGCTCTGGAACGGGGTTCACGTCGAACGAGACACCCGCGATTCCCCCCGTTCCGCCCGACGCTGCCTTGGAGAGGACCACAAACCGGTCCCCGGGCTGCGCTTCGGCGATGTCGAAGAAGTGCATATCGACGAAACGGTTGCGGACCAGGGTGCCCGTCGAAACCGGGGTGACGCTAAGATCGAGAGAAGTGCCGCTGATCTTCGCAAGGTAGACCTCCGTTGCCGTCCACACGACGTCGTTGAGCCCATCGGTCATGACTCCCAAGCGGAAGGATTCCGGCACATCGGCTCCTACTTCAAATGCCCAGCGGGCGGCACCATACGTGGCAGTGACGGGATTGTTTCCAATCATGTCCCACCCATCGAGTGTTCCCATCATCACGTAGGGTTGCTGTGCCAAGGGAGCCGTGGGAGCGACGGAGGTGTGCCAAGCAGGATCGTTGCCACCGTTGACGTAGCGTGGGTCATCGACCAGAGCGTAGGGCCAGCCACCAACCTTGAACTCCGTGAGATTTTGAGAGTTCGAAACGAAGCTCGGTAGGTCTACCAGGTTTGGCCAAGTCGGGCTATTGAACGGTTGCTGGCTTCCACAGCAATCCACATGGGGATAAACAAACTTCGTGCCGAAGAGGATGTAGCCTGCAGTTCCGTAGACATCGTCGCCGTCGATGTCGTGAGTCTTGGCGAGTTCATCGTCGCGCCAGCGGACGACCTGATAAGGGGGGGTCCCCCCCGGGAAAAAGGCCGCTCCGCTGAAGAGGTCGGTGCCGATGTTCATTTGCGAGCCGACGCTGGAGAGCGTGACCGCACTCGCGGTACTGGTGAGCCCGACGCAGATCAGGCTACCGATCAGAAAGAGTCTCGTCTTCATTATGTCTCCTCGAAGTAAGAAAGAAACCGCCAACTTCTGGCAACTGTTCTATCTCGAGTGTTTCGAGATAAAGAACACTCCACCCCCGCGCCGAGCTACGTAGCTTGTCGCGACCGCAATCCTTCTCAACTCGCTTCTTTGTCAGCCTGGTGGACTGGCCGTGCTCCGCACGTCTCGCGCGGAATCGCTCGAAACAAACCGCGTCACCAGTTAATAGACGCTCGCAATATCCACCACATTTCCATCGCGACGATTGGATAAGTAGGTATAGGGAAGCACATCGACATCAAACGAAATCCCATGCACCGACCCATCGCAAAACGACATGAAGAAAACGCCCGAGTGTGCGCTACCAAAACGCCATGTGCGAAGGTCGTTGTCCGTAAGTTTTTCACGGTCGGGAATTGGAAGAAAATCCTGTTTGACGAATCCCACGTCGTCTCGACCAGCGTAACGAACCGTGTCGCGTTCGTCGGAGACGAGCGCGCCCTGGTCGTCACCGGCTCCCCCACCGTCATTGCCAGGATCCACGTAGAGATCGGGATCGACACTCTTCTCGCCGATCAAGAATGTTTGCGTCGTCCCGTCGGTGATTTGGGAGAGTTTAAAAGTGTGGTGAGCGTAGGAGATTCCGTTGACATTCTTGACCGCGCCGTCAGGATGCTGAAAACTTCTTGCAGGATCTTGGTCGGCGTACTGCCATGGATTCGTGGCTGGCCCTGGGGGAGGCCCACTTCCAAAGCCCATCTTCACATTGCCAGCGTTAAAGACGTAGTCGCTCTTGGCGACGAATTCCAAGGCGTCGGAGCCGTAGGGCTTTTTCACAAACGATAAGCTGGAGGTCATGGGGTAGGCTACCGCACTACGCCGGCTTGGGCAGACCCAGGTCGCAACGGGTGTTTCAAGCCGCTGCTTGCTGGCGGTAAGCTTCTGGGCGACCGGCATCCCGCTCCCTAGGTCATGGAGTTGCTGCTGCTCATGGAAAGGTAGGATGCTGTAGAAGCCGCTGCCCGGTTGGCCAATCCCGCCACCACGATCGGGATCGGGAGCCCAGCCCACTCCCCACCCACCCGAGGGGAGTTTTTTATAGCTGCTTTCGAAGTTCAGCACAGCGAGCGCAAGCTGTTTGATATTGTTTTGGCACGAGTTTTTGCGAGCGGATTCGCGCGCTGCCTGCACCGCCGGGAGCAGGAGCGCCACCAGAATGCCGATGATGGCAATCACCACCAGTAGCTCCACTAAGGTGAAGCCGAATTTCGATTCCGCCAACCGCCGCCGGGAATTCAAAAATACTAACACAAGATCCAATCCCAATTCTTTCAGAGCACAAGCTTCGTCGAATGGCAGTACCAACTAGAAACTCGTTGGAACGCCTGCTGTCGAACTCTGGATGGACATCAGCAATGCGTCGTGCGAAGCATGCCCCGCTGAAAACCATGCGATCGCGGGCCTACAAAGGCCGCTTAGACCGAGCCACCCAAGGAACATTCGCTCAATGAACCCCCGCCATTTTTGTACTGGTCCCCCCTCTACGGGAGGTACTCAGTAGGGCTATTGATTCGACGATAAGTAAAACAGCGATAGAGCAATGCAAATGCGATCACTCCATCATCGCAACTGTGAATTCTACCGAGCGCGATTTCGATTGCTAGGCAAATCGCCGAAAGTGGAAAAGGGGTGTAATCAATCAGGAAATCCATGGAACACCCTAATGTGTCGCCATTGGAAATCGAGAGACGCTAGCTAGATACTGGGGCATCCCCCTGCAGCGGTAGGTGAGACGCCTACCTCGCATCGAGCAAGTCACGCTGCCCTGGAATATCTGCAAAAGCAGCTGGGCGAAGACTAACGTTTAGAAGATGCTCCACTTCGTGTGCCACTGGCTCCGCCAGTGCCGCCCCCGCGAAGACACGGCGCGAGCTGGCAGCGCACGCGCAAGGCAACGTTGTTCCTCGTCAGCCGGGACGACCGACCTACTGTGGTTTCTCCACCCACCCTTCGAAATGCATCACCGTCGGCTCCCCACAATCCACCGGCGGTGCCGACGGGCGGTCTAATCCGTCGTCGGGGGCCATCCAAGGAATGTCGTGCCGGGCTTCGACGATCTGCCACTCGCTCGGCCCGCCGGGTTCGGCCTTCTCGTAGAAGTACGACGTGTAGTAGGGGTTCTCGCGTCGATCGTTGAGGCATCGATACTTCTCGGGTATCGACGACAGTAACTTCGAGTTGTTCGGCCCATCCCAAGGTTCGTCGAACGAGTATCGCGCGAACAGCGCCGGATCAAGAAATTCGAGTATCAGTACTCGCCAGCTATGCCAGGGTTTGCCATCGGGGCCAAGAACAACACGGCGCGGGTAATCGCCGTACTTGTCCTTGTAGCACATCACCGCCAACGAGACGTGCTTGCAATGCGAGACGCACCTAGTTTGAAAGGCTTCATGCCGAGTCTTCTGAGCCGTCACCGCCAAGAAACCTAGCGGTACGCTCAATACGGCGACATTGATTAGTAGGGTTCGAAGGGAGAAGCGTGGCATGGGGAGGGGTTCAAAACTTGATTGCCGATAAACTTCGGCGACATTTTTTCTGAATGGACGTATCGAGTTCCTTGAGCTGCCGGATGATCGGGAGTCGCGAAAAATATGGCTCTACCTTAACCGCCGTCAAGGCCGCGATTGCAAGCGATATCAGCAGAGCAATCCCGACGACTATATCCTGCCGCCATCCGAAGGGGACAAGCAACGTAAGGTCAACAAGCCAAGTCACTAGCAAATAAAGCACGAGGAATGACAGTGCGAGTGACGGGATAAAACAAAACACGAGCAGTGGCATTAACCGGAGTAGCGTCGCGCTGAGGCTCGCCATCCACAAGCAAAGGACGAAGCGAACCACGTTGATGAAAAATTGATTCATCCGCAAAGTCGTAGGGTGGGTGGTCCTGCCGCTATTCATCTTAGCCAGTCTTTAAAGCTCACCGGCAGGTTCACCCACCGTTTTCCAGAACCAAAAGGTGGGTGAACCCGTCGGCTGTTGCATGTAAACAACCGCCAAATCGTGTCGCGCCGACGGAACCACCCACCCTACGTTACTAGCTTGAGCTTGTAGCATAAACCAAGCATCCGCGTCGGAAAAACTGAGCGTGCTGAATTGTCACCCCGCCATGCCCTTGCACATGTCGGGGAAAGTTCTCGGCTGCGAGCGATTCTTTGATTCCCAGATCGCCCTCCAACAGTGCCGATGACACTTCTGCGGAAGATCTAATAGATTGTAGAAGCCCGCGGACTTTGTCGGCGCAGTCTCGTGGGACGCGAAGCTCGATTCCAACGGTATTCATTTGGTCGGTAACGTCATCGAACATGTCGATCGCCATGAAGCATTCATCATCCGCGTCGCTTGCGAAGATCAACACATCGCCACGCCCCTTACGTCCGTTCGGGTGAGCCGCCGTGTAGTCGTAGAACTGTTCGTAGAGGCGATCCAAAGATGCTTCAGGTGGTGTCACATAAAGGGTTGCAAAGAGGGATCGGATTACGTCGATGTCCCCGAAAGTGTCATCGGAAATGTCCCCGATCGGAACTCGCAGCTTGAATTCGCAGTAGTTGGTTGAGCGGTTCATGGCAATTTCATTATGAGTTACGATTTCGCCACGCCTCTGCGAAGTTGCTCCGCCCAGCGAACCATCTCTACTCGATCCTCAGGTTGCCAAGCTCGGTCCGTGGCCGTTGGATCTCGCTCAATACTCAGTCGGGCTAGATTGCGTCGCACGCTTTCAAGCTCATCGTCCCGATAGTGCGTGACTACAAGCCGTAGCCATTCGCCCTCGTCGTCGGAATCCGTCGCGAGGCGGCAGAGGAAGTCTGCGAAGGTCTGTCGCCACTCTGATGCTGACATGGTATGTGTTAAGAGACGAGCGATGATTACAGAGAAACAAGTTGGGGGAGACGCATGGCGGTGACTCGGCCCTGGACGCCGTCACCTGAACAAAGGAGGGGATCAACAGAAGAAGACTTGCTCTCCCTTTCGGAGATAGTTGCAAATACGACTTAGAAGTTGGTTTCCGCCAATTGCCTCAGCCGATAGGCCGCCGAGCACTTCGCGCAGGCGGCTTTGCATCGCGGCAACTTCCTCCAGCGGTACATCAATGGCATTCCCGTAGTCCGTAAAGCCCGGCCAAACTTCAACAGGTACGCCAAGAGATTCGCCGTATGCCATCAGATCCTTCCACGTGGAGTAGGAGATCAGATCGTAATCGCCCTCCGCCGGAAAGACTTCGTAGTGGGGAAGGCCGTCCCTGCCCGTGTAGTGCTGGACACGGAACGACCGAGAGTGAACTAGGCTGCCACCCATTACTTCTCCCAACTCGAAGCTCGACGATGTAGATAGGGAATATCTCAGCGGACTGCATTTGACCGATTCGTTGATTCTCGCCGCAATGCTTAGTACCTGCAAGCTTTGTAACAGTGCGGTGGTGGGGTCGCCCCCCCGACACCAGTCTCGAGAATGGTGGGTGAACCCGTCGGCGGTTGCAAGGACACGACGGCCCGACCGTGTCACGCGCACGGAACTACCCACCCGAAGAAACTCCCCTAAAACCACCTATTTCCCATGCCTGAACTTTTTTCCACTTTTTTCCAGAATGGGACTAGAAAGTACTCGCGCGTGTGATCCAATGAACACGTGCCGCTCTCGCGAGTGGTCCTTGCCCGGTGGGCGGGGTTGTTGTTTGGCAATTTGGAAATGAGAGGAAAACGACCGGCGAGAGTTTGGCGTTGGGGGTCGCGGTGCGCGCTCCGTTGGGAATGCACACGCAACTGCCAGCCCCCACCCCGGCCCTCCCCCGAAGCGTCGTTGCGATTGGAGTGAGTTCGAATGGCAGCCCTTTCCCCCGCAACGACTGGGGGAGGGAGTGAGGGAGGAGATCAAAGAATAAAGTCGCACCTGCGGGTTGCCCCTGCGACATTACTCTTTGCTACGGAATAGCGATCGGCCTTGTAAGGTGTTCGCTGGATTAGACTTGCGTCCACGCTCCCGCTGGGAGCGAAAAGATTAAAGTCGCACCCAACGAAATAATCGCGATGTGCGACAAAACTCGTGGGGCGAAACTCGTAGATCTCGGCGACTTAAGAAGGACTCCCGACCGATCGCGGCTCTGAGCAAAAGATGCTTGCTCACTGCTGCCACAATGAAGAGCCGCGATCGGTGGGGAGTAAGAGAAATAAAGTAAAGGGGCTCAGTCGCCCGACATGCCGGACATCGCGAGGCGGAAGCTCGAAGTGTCGATGGTCGGTGGTTGCCAGGTCCGCGGGAGTTCGTCGGGGAGTTCGGGTCCGACGAATCGGCGGCGGCGTTCGTTCATCGTCCAGGTCTCGCGAATCGAAGCACAAGCCTGGTCAATTTCGCCGGGCGAGGGCAAGTAGTCGATGCGAAGGGAGTCGAGCGTTTCCAAAGCTTCGAGCATGGATCTCGGGTGCCTCGGGAGCCAGGTACAAGCGTAAAAAATTGGCCGGACGCCGATTGGCGGGCGGTGGGCGTATGGTAATCGACGCCCGGCCACTGTTCGGTTCTGCTTGCCATCCGACTTGTCAGTCAGTTGGCCAACGAGGACTAAATTAGCTGGGGTATGTGTGGATTGTGTGTAGGCCCCGTCAGAATTCTGCGAAGAATCGGACGACCCGAAGAGATAGTCGATTCCTACGCAGGAAGTGACGACTAACTAGAGTGTGAGGGCATAAATCGCCTCGAAACAAGCACTTTGCGGCTTGCGGCGAAGCGCGAGCGTGACCTTGAGCGAAACCCGCTGGACTAGGGATTTCCGTACCAAAACGGTAAAATCGGCCAGCGGGGCAATCGCGATTTTGCGGCAACGACGAAGACTGCCAGCTTAGGAGTATCGGGCGATGAAAGACGTGTTGGCGGTGGTGCTAGCCGGTGGTAAGGGTTCGCGACTGGAACCCCTGACCCGCGATCGTGCGAAGCCGGCGGTTCCGTTTGGCGGGAACTATCGGATCATCGACTTTACGTTGTCGAACTGCCTGAACAGCGACATCCGCAAGATCCTGGTGCTCACGCAGTACAAAGCGATGAGCCTCGACCGCCATATCACGCTCGGCTGGCGGAGTTATCTCTGCCGCGAACTGGGCGAGTTCATCGACGTCATTCCGCCGCAACAGCGCATTGACGAAAAGTGGTACCAAGGCACCGCGGATGCCGTGTACCAGAACATCTACGCCCTGGAGCAGGAACGCCCCAAGCACGTGGTGATCCTCGCCGGCGACCACATCTACAAGATGGACTACAGCAAGCTAGTCGCGAGCCACGAAGAGAACAACGCCGACCTGACCATTGCTGCCCTACAGGTTTCGCTTGAGGAAGCCACGCAGTTCGGCGTGATGCAAGTGGACGCGGAGAATCGCATCATCGGTTTCGAAGAGAAGCCCGCAAAACCAAAGCCAATACCGGGCAATCCGAACTTGGCGATGGCGTCGATGGGCATCTACGTGTTCAACGCCCATTTCCTGTTCGACGAACTGTGCAAAGACGCGACGCTTCCCGAGAGCAGTCACGACTTTGGCAAGAACATTATCCCGTCGATCATCAACTCCCGGCGGGTTTACGCGTTTCCGTTCCTGGACGAGAATCGCAAAGCCCAAGCGTACTGGCGAGACGTCGGTACGATCGACTCGTACTTCGAGGCCAACCTCGAACTAACGACGGTCGATCCGCCGCTGAATCTTTACGACATGGAATGGCCAGTGCGAACGCACCAGCCGAGCCAACCGCCGGCGAAGTTCGTGTTCGACTCGGACGACCGTCGAGGTGGAGCGCACGACAGCATCGTTTCAAGCGGCGTGATCGTCTCGGGTGGTCACGTCACTCGCAGCGTGATCGGCCCGCAATCGAAGATTCACAGCTACGCGGAGGTCGACGAGTCGATCCTGTTCGGCCGCGTCAGCGTCGGCCGCCGGGCGAAGCTTCGCCGGACGATCGTGGACAAGGACGTGGTGATTCCCGAGGGCTTCGAAATTGGGTACGACCTAGCACTCGATCGCAAGCGCGGATTCACCGTCACGGAAAGTGGTGTGGTGGTAGTCGCTCGTGGTGAGAATATTTTGAGCTAGTGGAGAACACAGAGCTCACGAGAACCACGACGAGGTCTCGCTCGATTGGCGGCGGCGTTTGAGGTAGTTCCAGCGTAGCCAGGCGATGATCGCCAGTCCCGCGAGGACGAGCCCTAGCGTACGCGGCCAAAGGCAGAACCACCACGCAAGGCCGAGCAGCACGACCACGGGGAACAGCGTTTCGTACCCGTCGAGCGGCCATCGCCAGCGATTCCGCGTGACGACGAACACGCCAGCGAGAAGTACCCCGCCCAGCGCCATCGCCCAGCGAACCAGCGGATCGGTCGCATCGCGGCGGAGCAAGATCCACCGCAAAGGTTGGCTGTCGCTTTGGACGAATTGCTGGACGCGTTCGCTTGCGTTCGAGTCAGGCGGCACGTAAGTGGTGCCGATGGACGCAAGATCGGCGGCGGTTCGCGTGCGCAGGATTTCGGCGGTCGCACGAGCTAGTAGTTCGTCGTACTCGTTCTTCCCGCCATCGGGCGTCACGACGACGGGATCGACGGGCGCTGCAGCGTCTCTCGCTTCGCGAAGGGCTTGCTCGGCGCGGCTGAGCGTGGCGGTCCACTCGGTCGCCCACTCGCGCGGCAATCGGCGATCGGCGCGAACGCCGCTCCCTACGCCTGCCGAAAGCAGTTGATTGAGTTCGAGCACGGCAAGGTCGACCGCAGGTAGATTTTCCACCTGAGGACCGCCAAACGTCGCGTCGTCCGCCAGCCCCCGCATTCGCCACAGGCGATGCTGGACTTCGCAGGGGCGGCCCGCTGCGAAGAGTTGTGGGATTTCGATAGAGCCCGAACTGTCGGGCGTGCGGTGCTCGAGGGTGACTTGCAACACGTGAGGCAACTGCGGATCGGGGAGCACCAGCCGCAGTCGATTCTCCCCCGCACGAGTCACCAGAGCCGAGCGACCATCGACGGTCAAGTCGATGAGTTCGCGATGCGGTGGAAGCGCGATCTCGAACGCGTCGACTTCTAACGCAGGGAGCACGAACTTGGTTTGAACAATCAGGTCGTTGGTCGCCGTTTGACGAACGTCGATGGAAGCGAGTGGCAGTTGCAGCTGACGATCGTCGGAAGCGTGGGCGGTCCACACTCCGACGGGCATCGCGCTGGACGTGGCCTTGAGCAATCGAGCGGAGGGCCATGCAGTGAGCAAGCCCTCGATGCTCGCGGGGGCGACGCTGGGTTCGGCACGTTGCCAGGTCCACTCGCCTAGGTCGTCTTCAAGTAAGCCGAAGTAACGCTCGGTGGTCGAGGAACCTCGCACCGAGATCATCGGACACTCCAGTCGATTTGGCGAATCGAGACGCACCGCCGAACGGAGGGCGAGCCTCAGCCGATTGCCGGCGGCGACGACATTGTCGAGTCGCAGCTTCAGGCGTCGGCCGCCGGTGGACTGTTCAAGCGTCGCGTCGAGCGAAACGGGACCATCGACCTCGGGTGTGCCAACGAGTTCGGCGGGCCATTCGATTTCGAGCTCGGGGAGATTGCCTTCGGTGACATCCACGAGCACGGCGAACTCGGCGATCCAGGAGTTATCGCGGCGGACCAGAGTGGTGAGGATGTCGGTGTCGAGCTTCACTTCGTTGGGCTGGACGAGCACCACCAGCGGCGTGCTGCGATCGCTCGACGTGAGCAGCGACTTGACGCCGTACGCCTGCCACCCTTCCGGCGGTGTGGCGGCGGTGCCGGTGAGCTCGGGCTCGACTTCGCCTTGAATGTCTTGGGCGATGAGTTCATCGGCGGCAAACAGGGCGACCTGTTGCGTGATCGCCGCGTCGAGTGCCGCGGTGATGCGAGGTACGTCGGCGGTCAGCCCTCTGCCGGACGTTTCCTTCTTTAAATCAACATGACCACTGATGCGAAGCTCGACAGCACCTGTGGGAGGTGCCGTGTAAAGCACTAGCAAGCGATCGGGAGCGGCACGACTGAAGTCGACGGGTCGGCTCGATTCGCCATCGAGCACTTCGACGGAGTCGATGTGTTTGAACTCGGGAGAGATAGAAAGTAACTGCGAGAAATGCTCGACGCCGCTGTAGTCGAACGATCCACGGTAGATGACCTCCAGGCGTTCGTCGATGGCAAGGACATCGAGCGATTCTTCGGGCGTGACTTCATGCACGGTCGGACGAATGGTGGCGACCACGGGACCGGCGGTGCGGTCGAGACGGACCAATTGGCTTGGCTCGTCGCGTTCGATCCATAGTTGCGACAGACTGGCGAGCGACTGGACATCGGTCGCGGGGATTCCTCCGACAACGATCGCCATTTCGGGGGACTCGCTCACTGCCAGGTAGCGTGCGTCGATGGTGGTGCCCACGAGCGCCAGGTCGGGAAGGCGGAGGCGACCGAAATGTGTCGAGCGATCGCACGCGAGTCGAAAGCGCACCTCCGCAGTGCCATCCTCGCCGACCATGGGTTCCAGCGGCGCGAGCAAACGCCACTCGCAGCTTGCATTGGGAACATCAGTCGACGTGGCGACGAGTGGCAGGCCGTCAGCGAGAAGGGATAATTTCGCGGGAGGAAGGTCGGTGGCTGCGAACTTGAATACGCCTTCGATGACGGCGGTGTCGGGCGCGACTTCCAGCCACTCCCATCGTTCGACCGAGGGAGGTTCGGTGGCCACATCGAGACTCAACTGCGGCCACTCCACCAATAGCTGGGAATCGCTACGCAGCGGAATGCCCGCTGCTTCGGCAGGAGTTGCGGGTGTGGGGACTTCGAGGCCATCGACACGCAGCTTGGCTCCGATCGAAGTCGTATCGAGCACCAACTCGCCCCCCGGAAGTGGAGGCACCGTTAGCTGCACCGACCACGTCGACTCGGCGTAGCGGATCAATGGTTGGAACTCGAAGCGAAGACGGAACTTCCCTGTCCGCGTAACGTCGAACTCTGCGTAGTGCCCGTCGCTGCTCCAGCGAAGCGGCACCGGCAGGCCATCGACTTGCACGATGTCCGACCACGCGGCGTCGGTTTGTTCGAACGGCAGGCGGATGGTGGCGGGGGCACGAAGCACTTCGAGGTCCATGGCCGCGGTCCAACGGCCGACACTGGCGGTTGCCCCCGCGGCCGATGCGGCGGACGACAGCGAACCGGTGTAGCGTGGTTTAGACACGACCCACGACTCGGAGGCGACTTGCTGCTCCTCGCGTCGCAACAGCTCGCCGAGGAACTTGGCGGAGAGGTAGCGTTCGTCGCTGGCAATGCGACCGTTCGCATCGACGGGGACCAACACGCTTTCGATTACGGGCTCTGGTGCCGCGGCGATGGTCGATTGCGTGGCGAGCATCGCAAGGACGATGAGCGTGCGGACCGTGACGGTTCTCATCCTCGCTGACGGGCCGGCACTCCATGCTTGCCACGCGGTGCGGGTGGCGAGTTCGAGCATCCGTAGCGCCACGGCGAGGATCGCACCGCCCCAGACCGCGGTAGCCCACTGGTACGTCGGAGTTGGAAGTAACAGCGCGGCCATGAACGCCATGGCAATCGCCACGACGAGCCAACTTGATCGCTGCCACAGCCAGTAGCTTGCGATGGCGGACAGGAGCAGAACGAGTGCGAGGCGGACCTCGGTTGTCGGTTGATGGACGACCTTCACGCTTGCGTCGCCCAGGTTGCCCACGGGAAGCGACACTCGGTGGAGCGTTCCGTCGGCTCGGTCGCCGGAACGCCAGGGTCGTTCCAGCTCGGGCCGGGCAACGAGGGGGCCGAACAATCTCGCACGCCAATCAGCGGGGCGATCGGCGCGAGGGTAGTTCTCGATACGATAATCGCTTGGAACGGCGAGGTTCCATGTCGCCACCTCGACGGGCAATCCCAACAGCGGCCAAGGAGCACGCAGCATTTCGCCGTGCGCTAGCTGCTCGCTCGGCATGGTGTAGTCAACGATAAACTGCTCGGGCCCGTCACTACCGGTCAGTGGAAGTGCGAGCGTTCGCTCGTCGGCCGCTTGAGGTGTGTCGGAGGTGCGATTGGTGGCGGCCGGACCGGCTTCGCCGAAGCGATGCCAACGAACCTTTGCGGCCCCGCTGGGCAGCGTACAAAGCAACTGCCGTTCGGCGGTGTTGTCGACCGTAAGCACCAAACGATGTTGCGATGGGGCTTGCGGCAAGTAAGTTGAGGCAAGCGAAGCGCTGGCAATGCTCGCGAGCGGTAGTCCATCGATCGCCCCGCCACGCGAAACGACGAGCTTCCGCCCGGGGGCTCGCGTGCTTGCAAGCCACGCCGATTGCAGTGGTACGTCGCCTGGACTTTGACGCTGGGAGAGTTGCCATCCGCTGGCTTCGACGCGGACGTCGCGTGCATTGGGCGAGCGAACTTCGACCCATTCTTCCAGTTCGCTGGCTCCCTCGACTTCCAGGGTCGGCGGCGTGCAGCTTACACTGGAGAGTAGGTTGTTCTGCAATTCGATAGTAAACGGACCCGACTGCCGACGCGGGAGTTCGAGACGGAACAGCCCGCTATTCACCGCTTCGGTTCGCCCACGGTTAAACCCGGCTTCGGCGGTGGCGATTTGCCATTCTTCTTCGCCCGCCAGCCGCCAACGAATCGCATCGGTTTTCGCCCCACGCATGAGCAGCTCGACGAGCTCGATCGAACTCGACTCGGGCACCAGTTCGATGCGATGCGAAAGACTCCATGTTTTTTGCCGGTCTTCGACGGTCGTCACCACGCGGGCGCTCACTCGGGGGGCAGCGGCAGCCAGATGTAGCTGTAGGTTATCGTCGACTTCCATGCGATCGTAAACAATCGCATCGACTACGCCTGGCAGCAACTCGGCAACGGTGGCGGCGACGAGGGTCATGTCGAGCGGCGGTTGAGGCGGCACGGTCTCGAGCTGGTAACCATCTTCTACGTTGATGGCGGTCCAGCTTCGAGTGAGTCGCGCGTCTTGCCACTCGAGTACATCGAACTCCGCGATGGGTTGCCACCCCATGTTGGCAGCCGCAGGTCGCGAGGCATCGACGGTCAATCGGATGGCGTCGGAACTGCCTGCAAGTTGTGGATCGATGGACGCACGCACCACCAAGAGGTCGTCTTTGCCCGTGCGGTCGACGTACCAGTCGTCCACCGTAAAAGGAGCCAACGCCGTCACGACTTGAATCTGCCACTCGGGCTTGAGTGTCGCGACTAGTAGCCGGACGGGCGTGACGGAGGACGAACGCCAGCTGGTAGTGACGGTGGCCGACGTGCCAAGCGAATCGAGTTGCAGGACGCGTCCGACTTGAACCGTGTTGGTGGCGGGTCGCGCGGCGACTGCGAGCTCCACGCGACCGCGTGACGACCACTTTTCAAACTGCAATGTCTGGCGGTTGGGGGCGCCGCCAGCGGAGACTTGTACGGTGTTGCGAGCTGCCAGGTCCGCCACTTGGAGGGCGGGATCGAGCAGCACGCGGACCTTGCCCGAGGTCCAGAACAACTGTGGAAGTGTCACTTGCGGCAGAGGTGTGACAGCACCCGCGGCCATGGGATGCCAGGCTTCGATCACCAGTTCGTGACGCACTCCGCTTGCTGTGGCTGGGAGCGAGAGTTCGTAGGTCTCGGTGCCACGCGTCCTTGGTTCGACGGGCCTGCCGTCCCATTCGACACTGCGAATGACGAGGCCCGGCGTGAGGGAGAGGGATAGCAAACGAGGAAGTGACTTGGTGCCCGTGATGTCGAACTGTTGACGAAGTTCGACGCCGCTCTCTTGCACGCGGTAGACCAGTTGTTCTTGATAACTGGCCATCTGAAGTTCGTTGGGGGCGGGTTCGGCGAGCGTGCGAACTCGCAGTCTGAGCGACTCGCCACTCCCCCACCGCACCAACCAGCGACCTTTATCAGGAGCCACCGGCGGCAGGGATGGAGCGAGGGCTCCCGCGGGTAGCATCGCCGCGTCCCACTCGTCCGGCCCAAGGACCATGGCGGACTCGCTTCCGGTGACGTCGGGCGCTTGTCCGGTGGGGAGATCGAGCAGCAAGTGGTTCACCAGCGAGAACGGAATCGCGAGGCGGAATTCGTCAGTCGCTGCGTTAGGGTTGCGGGGCAGCGAGTGCCAATCGAAGTCGAGCCGATCGCTTGTGGGGACTTCCACGGCCAGCCCTCGTCCGGCACCCCAGTATCCCAGCCGCGCGGGACGCCCGGTGTCGCGCCACGTGCCGCTTCGCACGCCGAGACGGGCGGACTGGAGCGAAAGCCAGACGGGTTCCGAACCTGTGACTTCGCATTGCATCGAGCCCCGGCCGACGAGTCGATGCTGGGTGTCGAGCGAGGCGTAGAGTACGGTTTGGCCGACTCGGGCGGCGTTTGCCTGATCGTTTGCCGCGCTCGCCGATTCTAGGAGGGATTCGAGTCGCCCGGCCTCAATGGGAAGGTAAGCCTTGCCCTCGGTTGGCCACGCGGTGATCTCGCCCGCCGGGACATAGACGTTGCGGACAGCGATGTCCTTGCCCGCCGAGTCGGATGCCGAATCGCTGGCTGGTTCGACGCCGACTGCGCGCGGACTAGCTAGGATCGCGATGACGAGCATCAGCGCAATCAGCAGCGAGGGGACGAGTTGGCCACGGCGGCTAGACATTCGAGTCGGTCAGTTCGATGGAGATCGTCGGGGCATTGGTCGATACTCCCCCCACGTGTGCAGGCACCAGCGTCGAGGGGCGATGCGAACCCGACGCGTCGCGGGTGATCGACGCGGTGGCGATGGTCGAGACGGACGGTTGGCGGCGCCCGCCGTACATCAAGTACAACACCCAGGCCACGAGACCACACACGATGCCGTAGAGGCCGAGTTGGGCGACGGCCACCGCTTCGACCGGCGCGGCGAGCCCTGCCGCGGCCATCAACGCGCCGAGCACCAGCAGGACCGGCGGACGGCGCAACCAAGGGACGTAGGCTAACGCCATGGCCACGACCAGCACGATGCCCGAGACGGCAAGGACGAGTAGTTCGCGGCGCACCAACTTCAGTTCGAGCGAGGCGTCGCGGATGCCGCGATAGAGCATAGCGTGCTCACCTCGCGTGGGTTGCTCGACACCGACGCGAGCACCGACCCATTGTTCGAGTTCGCGGGTGCCGAGGCTGCTTGTGCTCCGCCAGTTGCCATCGACCCACTCGGTGCGGAACGCGGGGACAAGGGATGGCGCCGCCGACACCGCGCGATAAGCGACCGGTGCAATCACTTCCCAGTAGAGTGGCTCGGCCGACGATTCGTTGCCAGCTAGTCGAGGGCGCTGAGTCATAACTTCGGTGCTCCAACCTAGTTCGCATGGCAGGCGATAACGGACCTCTAGCGTGCGGGGGTTGTCGCTGGCCATCGAAGGGATGGAAACATCGAGTGCCCCGCCGCTCGGGATCCAATCGCTGGTCCGCACGCCATCGAGCACCACTTCGTACTCGGTGCCGGGCGGGGCGTCGGGAGGGAGTTCGATCTTCAGGCTATCGGTGTCGCCGCGGAACTGAAACGCCGTGCGGACCTGCACGGTGCCGGGGGTGAGCCAAGTCTGTACCCACACGCGATCGACTTCCACTTGCTTGGCGGCGACGTTCTGTCCCGCGTAGACGAGCGGAAGGAAGCTGCTTCGTTGCTCGGCGACTAGCGTGATCACGTCGTCGCGGTTGGTGGACTCGATCTGCCAACCTGCGCCGGCAGCCGGAGTGTAGGACTTGCCGCTCGCCGTTTCGAGTTCGACGGTATGCCCCAGAAACTCGGTACCAGGAACGGTGAGCAGTGAGAGCTCGATGTTTTCGTCGGGCCGAGCAGTGACGGGAAGGACATAACGGGCACGGACGCGAAACTTGCCCAGCCGCGGGTGCGGCAGCGCGATGCGTCGTTCGGGCACGGTGGGGAGCCCTGCCGCGAACTCGCCGGGTAGCAAGGGCACTTCGAGCTCGGTGCCAATGTCGCTCCCGCCATTGGCAACTCCGCCGGTGGTCGAGGGAAGTAGTTCCAGCCGCAAATTGGTGACACTGCCGGGCGTTGCGAGCGACAGCGCGCTGAGGGGCTGATGGCGGACATCGAACTCGATGACCTGCGTTACCTCGGCCTCGGTGGGGTCGATGGCGATCTTCGACAGGTTCTCCACCAGCACGCGTCGCGGGCGAGCGGTTCGCTCGGCCGCGAACGTCAGCGGTGGGTAAACGCCACTGTATTCGAACTGCTGCCCCGGTGGCTGGCCCGGCAAGGTGTCGGTGGCGTCCTTGATGGGGAGCGGCACCAAGCCTTGGCTGCGAGTGCTGTCCGGCGTGACCTGCAAACCGGTATCGGCGGTAACGGTGAGCGTGCTGGGATTGATGGTAAGCGACTGGCCCCGCCCGTCCGGCGAAGGCAACTTGAGCGTGAACGACTTGGCTTCGTCCGGCTTCCACGCCCGACGGAAATCGAGCGTCACGGTCGGTCGTCGTGAAGTAGCGTACGCCATCGAGAATCCGAAGTAAGCCGACGAATCGCCATCCGCGCGAGGTTCCGCGAAGGTCTCGATGTCTTGCTGCCCGACTTCCTGGGTTCCTTCGAGGTTGGTGGTAGTGGTTTTCTGATGCGTCCAATCCTCGATCGAGAACCTCGGGGCGAACGCCACGGGCAGCGAGCTTCCGCCCTCGATCTGATACTCGACCACCATGTTGAGCAGGGCTTCGTTGGGGCCGATGGTCAGTTTGTAAGTTGGCCTCGCGATCACGCGTTGCTCGCGTGGTACGAGTCGCATGGGCTGCGACCAAGGCTGTCGCGCGAAGCTAAACGCCGCGGTCACGCTCCCCGCTACGGGTTGTGTCTTGAGCCACGTAAGGTCGAGCTCCGAAGGATGCACGAGTCGCACCGAGTCGTTCGGGGCGTAGCGCACCTGCCACGCGTCGTCGACCACCACAGCCACTTCGCCATCTTGGGGTAGCGCACCAACCACCTCGAAGCCGGAGAGGGTAAGCGACAGATCCTTGTTGTCCTCCCCATCGCCACCCGAGGGCAATGCTTCGATGGTTTGAAGGTCGACCGACACGGGGGCGGTTTGATCGGCGAGCAGCGTCACTCGGACCTCGGTCGTGCCGTTTCCCTCACTGGCTTCTTCATCGGTGATGTCCTCGATCGATTCGATCGGGGCTGGAAGCTCGCCCGTCGGAACGCGGCGGGCACCCGGTGGCAAGCGGACGACAAACTCGCGAAACGATTGGCCGAAGCTTTCGACCGTAATGCGAGACTGAGTCCGCACATCGCGGCCATCAATCGTCACAAGCATCTTGGCCGACGCGCTTAACACCGACTCGGCACGCGGGCTTTCGGCGGGGCGATCGAGCCAACTGAACGAGGTCTCGCCACCGATGCCCTCCCCTTCGATCTTGGTGCCGCCATCGCGTAGGGTGGTGCTTTTCAGCACGACGCCTTCGCTGGCGACGATGGACTGAATGGGGCTAGCGACCACGAGTTCCATCGAGCCCTTCGTGGCGCGGGGCGCTAGCATCTTGAGCGTCGCCCTGGCGCCGTCGCGCTTGAGTGGAACAATCAGGTCGAGCTCGAGCCGAATCTGCTCGTCCTTCTTACCGACCAGCGTAGCCACGTAGCCACCGCGGGCCAGATCGTAACGCAAAAGACGCTGGGCTTGCCCGGCGGGTGGTTCGGGGAGTTCTTCGAGCAGCGCACCGGCCAGCGACAGAGGCACCTCGATGGTCCCGTCGCTACTCAGCGTGATGTCGAGCGTGGCTCGCATCGCGGCGTAGTTGCCTTCGAGCGTGCCGACCATTCGCAGTTCGTCGATGGTCGGTTCGCCCTGGGAGTCGCGACCGGCGCCGGCCAATTGCTGTTGATTCCGCCACGCCTCCATGAACTCGCGGTAGCTCATGTTGAGCACCGGCTGAGGATTTCCCTCGGCGTCGAGCAAGAGGAAGGTGTCGGGGCCGACGCGCTCGACCTTGCCGGACATTTGTTCGAAGACGGGCGACACGGGCGGGGGAGCTGCGGTGTCGGGAGTGGGCTCGGTTGATTCGGCTGTAGCTTCCTCAACCGCCGACGCAGCGTCCTGGCCCCGGGCTGGAAGCGTGGCGGCAAGGCACAGCGCAAGCGCAGCGGCGATTGCTCGCCATGCCGAGGTTCGTGCTCGCGGGCCAATGCTCAACACACCATTTACCGATCAATCAAAGGAGATACTCAGGGGGGCAGGTTTTCCCTGCCTTGGGGGCTCGACCGACGAGAAGTAGAGAAGCAGTGGGCCGAGCGCTCGGCAACCGCCCCCAAACGCTCGCCCGGATAAGTAGTGTCATGTCGCTCCATTCTAGTCACCCAGCGGGCGGGCAGGAAAGAATTCCGCCGCGGTAAGCCGAGCGTTTGGGCAAGGATTTGTCGCAAATATTCGGCGTTTTTGCGCCAACCGGACCTCCAGGCGGGTGTTTGTTAGCGGACGACCGGCGTGGCCCCCGATTCTCGCAAAACGCCCAGCAGTTCGCCGTGTACGCCCGGAGTCGAGGCAATCAGGTGGGCGTCGGCTAAGTTAAACTCGCCGCCATCGCTCGCGGTGACCGTGCCGCCGGCCTCGCGAACCAGCAGAACGCCCGCCGCCACGTCCCAAGGGTGGATCGCCCGGGCCCACTTCGCGTCGAGCACGCCACGGGCGACAAACGCCAAGTTCATGGCCGCCGAACCGGTCCGCCGCACTCCACGACAACGGCCCACCACGGCGACGAAGTCCAGCACGTCCGGCGACAGCGAATCGACCTGAGCCGGCAGGCTCATCGCCAATAGCGACTCGTCGAGCCGAGCCGAATTGCTCACGCGCATCGGCTCGTCGTTGAGCCACGCGCCGCTGCCCTTCGCTGCGGCGTAGGCGTGGTCGTGCACCGGATCGTAGATCACGCCGGCCACCACTTCGCCTTGGTTTGCGACGGCCACGGAAACGGCGTAGGCCGGAAAGTCGTGGACGTAGTTTGTGGTACCGTCTAGCGGATCGACGATCCAGCAATAGGGTTGGGCGAGCAATCGGCGGATGTCGCCGGGATTCTCTTCTCCTAGGAAAGCATGATCGGGGTAGTGTTCCGCTACGACTCTTGCGATCGCCTTCTGCGAGGCGAGATCGGCATCGGTCACCAGGTCGGCGGGAGACTTCTCGCGCGCCTGGAACTTGCCCCGCCACTGGCGAAGCATCTCCCCCCCCGCCCGAGCTGCCAGCAGCGCCACGCGGAGTAGTTCGGCATGCGGCGAGTCGGCTAATGGAGGGAGTTCAGCGGGCATGACGAAGAAAAACGAGGAGCAAACGGAGGCGGTGAGGACATCGACAAGTCGGCAATCTTACCGCGATCGGCACTAACTTGCAGTCCTGCACCACCCGTCGAAATGGCGATTGAAATGCCTAAGTAATTGTGTGATAAGGACTAAGGTCCTGTCGGTAAAGTGGGCAATATTTGGGACCTTCAAACTTTCTTAAGAATTCTCTGGACACGGCCGGCCGTATGAGTATGATTACGGGTGGACATGAGACGCTGTTGGATGGTCCTCGGATACCTGCTAAGTCGCAGATTTGCGGCTAGGCGATTGCCTAATTTCCATCATTCCCTGACTCCGAGTCATCTGCCTCTTCTCTGTTCCGGCCCCGTCGCTTCACTTCGGTGTTCGGCGGGGTTTTTTATTGGTGTTTTGAGTCTTTGACTCTTTCTACGTATCAGTTCCTTCCCCAGTTGTTTCAAGTTTCGGAGTGTCCCGCGCATGTGGCATTGGGATGGAAGCCTCGCGACGGTCGACCTCGGCCAAGTACAACTCGCCGTCGCCATGGCACCGGGCGATCGCAAGGTCCAAGTTAAAACTTCCGAAGACCTGCTACTTGCCACGCTCTGGGACATGCCAGCGGTAAGCGCGACGCCGCTTGTAGATGTCTACGTCCGCGGGCACGATTTGGTTTGCCTCACCGCGCCAAGCGATTCGTTCCCCTACCACACGCAGTTGTACTGGACACTTCGCACGGTGGACGTCACTCCAACGCCGCTGGTCGCACTGTCGTTGTTGGTGTCGATTCGCACCGACCTTCTGGACACGCATCCCGAGATCGAGCTGGTGACCCAAGCCGCGCGACGAACCTCGCGAACACTCGATGTCGCCGGTGGGCCGGCGTTTGTGGTGCCGCTGCGCGATAGTGTGACGCTAGTGGACTTCGCGACGCCCGAGGACTGCGTAAAACAAGAGATTCTCACGCCGCACCACGACCGACTGTCGATCGAGCGATCGCTGTTTGGCCACTTTCTGGAGAAGGGCGTCATTCGCAGCGGCCGCGCCTTTGCCGCGCTCTACGCCAACGAAGTCGCGGACGACGACGCCTCGGTGGTGTGCCACGAGTTGTTGTCGACGGAGCTTCCGCTGACGACGTAAGACTCGATCTTGTGCAGGTCCGGGGTCGGGGACGACCCGGCTCACACGCGCCGTGAATCGGCGCTTACTGAATTGCCAGCGTGACGTGAGGGTTCGCGCTCCGTCGGTCGCCCAGGTCGACGTAGCGTTCGTGGCCTCGCGTGGTGACCTTGTACTTCTCGCCGTTGAGCGGATTGGTGTGGTTCGTGGGGGCGGGTTCGCCGGTGAGGTTCGCGAGCAGGAACACCCACCCTTCCACACGGGCGCGATCACGGGCGAGTTCCGCTTGGGCGAGCGTTAGGCTGTTGTCGAGTACGAACAGGTGATTCGCGAACCATGGGTAGTCATCCGTTTGCTCGTTCGCGCGAAGCAGTCGGTCGCATTCCACCAAATGCTTCGATCGAATGTAGTACGGCTGGTCGGAGACGTCGATGATCTCGCGCATGTAAGCGAGGTACGCCGCTTCGTCGGCATCGATCTGCTGCTCCTTCGCGACGCGGAGCGAATCGTACACGCCATCGGCGCGAAGTTGCTCACGCTCGTCGGCGGTGAACAGCAAGTCGGCGAGACCAAGCCGAATGGCTTCGTAGGTGATAATCGCCATCGCCCGCTCGCGAACGAGCGTGCCACGCATGGAAGGCCAATGGCGGAGCGTGTTGTCGAGTGTTCGATAGATCGCACGCAAATCGTCGGCCGTCACACCTGGCCTTCCTGCAATCATCTCGGCCACGGCGAGCGCTTCGCTTCGCAGGTGGGCGGCCTGCACGCGGGCTTCGAGGTGCTCGGAGTTGGCGAGCCAATCGGTCCATCGCCATGCAGCGTCGAACCTCGCGATCGCGACATTGGCAGGGCTTTCCAAATCGGAAACCGCATCGACCAGCAGCAATCGACAAGCGGCCGCCGAGCGATAGACGAACGACAGATCGTTGAAGTAGCCTCGGTCGAAGCGAATGCCATAGTCGCACCCCGGAAGCTTGCTTGCCTCGAACACGGCTTTCGTTTGCTTCGACCACTTGGTCCCCATCAGCCGGGCTTCTTGAGCGACGAGCGACGGATCGGCGGCGCCGAGGGTATCGAGGAACGATTCGGTTTCGCTGTTGATCTTCGAGATCTGCTCAAGGTCAGGTAGCGCGTGCTCCAGTGCCACCGCAGCGTTTTGATGCACGAGCGATGCATCGGTGTTGAGCTCCGATGGTAGCGTGTGCGATTGCTCGACGAGTCGGAACTCTTCTCGTAGTGCCGACTGCCGACTTGCTCGTACCCCCGGAAGCGTTGCCGCGTGCGCGAGCAGCGATTCGAGCGACTCACCACGCTTCTGACACCCAAGCTGCACCACCAGCGCAGCGAGCGTCAACACGACGCATCCGGCGCAGCGAGGAGCGTGGGGCATCATGACGTAGGGACCTTGGCAACGCGGAGTGATAGCACCAGAGGGCTCATGGTATCGCCGAGGCCAAGATTGTCACAAGAGAAACTGGGGCAACATCACGTCTTGCTAGCATCGCGAGCTTCACCAGATCCCGCCCATTTGGCAATTGCTCAAGTCAAAAGTTCCAACGGGTAGCACCGCGGCGCGGACCCGTTGGAACTCGAAAGGGTTGCCTCCTCTGCGACCGACCCTTATTGCTGCGGTGTCAGTTCGCCACCAGCGCGAGTGACGAAGCGGGCGTACTCGCGGATGTCGATGTCTTCGTTAATGCTGCGGACCGAACCGTCGCCGAAGGCGTGATTGGCGATACCGGGGTGGAAGGCATAGGGTGCGCTCGTGCCGAAGGTGCTGTGGTACGGATGCGGATAGCCTGCTTCGACGATGTCGCTGCCGTTCGCGCAGTTGAGAGCGCAGGTGCCAGTCTCCGCGGTGCCATCGGCCGACAAGCCACTGACGATGATGTCGGACGCTGGCCGGCACCAACCACCGCCATTGACGCGTGCCTTCGTGGCGTCGGAAGTGACTTGATTGCCTTTGCGATACAAGAACGGACGCCCCGCCGACTCGGCAAGCAGGATGGTATTCGACAGTCCGTCGGTCACGTGACGAAACGCCGCCTTGGGATTGTTGTACTCCATGATGCCGGGCTCGTTGTCAGGCGAACCCGTCGTGTTGTTGGTACGATCGACCAAGTTGGCGGACATGAGTCGTTTGTCGACCCACACGGTCGGCGAGTAATCGGTAGGCACACTGATCTCAGCGACCCAAGGCGATGCTTCGGGCAATCCGTCCAGGCGATCGGCCGCTTCGGGAGTCGAGGGGCAGTTCATCACGGGGATGACCTTGTTGACCGCGGGACGGTTGGCAATGTCGCCCCAGTTCTTCTTCAGGTCGAAGATGTTCTTCACGTTCCCCTCTTCCAGATAGGGGAGCAGGTGCGTGAACGCGGCAATACGGGGTGCACTGGTGAGACCAACGGGCCGCGCACTCACTGGCACCGTCTTCCGAGCATCGTGAAAATTCTGAACCGCGAGGCCCAGATTCTTGAGCCCGTTGACGCACTGCGTGCGCCGTGCGGCTTCGCGAGCGGCTTGGACCGCTGGAAGTAGAAGTGCGACGAGGATGCCAATGATGGCAATCACCACCAGCAGCTCGACGAGCGTGAAACCCTTAACGTTGCGAGACATCGGTAAACCCTTTCGGAGCAAAGAACTAAAAAATCAATAAGGAAGAAACTACAGCTTGATGGGCGAGATGGTGTTTTCCTGCGTCGCCACTCGGATGGTGATGTCCGATGTCTGAGGCGATGCGTACTTCTTGGGAATGACGTTCGGGCCCGAGATGACATCCGCGCCGTTCTTGATCGGCTTGTACCACTCGACGGTCACGACGTACTCACCCTCGGGTGCACCATCGCCACCGTCGTAGGTGGAAACCTTCAGCGAGCCATCGGCTGCGACGCTCGCCCGTGGCGAAGGGACGTTCTCTTTCGTCGTCTTCGGATGCAACGCGACAAATGCCCCGGGAATCGGCTTGCCCTGAAACGAGACCGAGCCGGACACGGGAAACGTCGGCACTCGCTCGGGGCCCGACTTGCTGTTGCAACCCGTGACCGTGCCCATTGCGAGAAGTGCAATCAGGCTCGTTCCCAGTAGTGCAGCCCGATGCTGACGAACCTGCCCGCGGCGGCCACGAGTGCTGACATTCGATTTAGGAGCCGTGATCACGGGCTGGACAACGGCTAGATCGTCGATGACGCTATGCACGCCAGCCATGTGCGCGACAATGAGCACGATGGCCTGCCGTTCGAGCGAGCTTGCGACCTTGCCAGCGAGGGTGACGGTTCCGCAAGCCGTAGTGATGGTGAGCGACTTCGACGAACGAAACTGTCGGAGTTCGAGCCGCGTTCGCACGCGAGCAAGCAGTTCATGGTCAGATTCGTTGAGCTGGAGTGATTGGTTAGGCATAGAAGATCTCCTTGTACGTACACGGCTTGTGACCCGCGCACGCATGTATGAAGTGAGTGAGTGACAGAGCCCGGCGTAGTCGTTACGGAGAATTACCGCATCGATCGTGGGTGCCTCCGGAAAACCGGTCGGACTCGGTGGGCAAGAGCACCTCTCGCAGATGCGAGTCGGTGTGGAGTGGTAGGACCGTCAACAGCTTCGTCGGACGGCTTCGCTGCGGCTTCGTAGTCGCCGCTTTTCGGTACGATCGATTTGGATGACGACACCATCTTGTACTACGATGTTCACCGCTCCGAAGCGTAAGCCACGTAGCGCGCTGATGATCTGCTGCACTTCCTCGGCGGAGGGGCGAGCCGGGTCGATGCCGTTGGCAATGTCTTGGTTCATGCTCGAATCCTTTCGTGCTTAGCCGCCGTATCGGTGGCGCGGCGCTTGGGCTCTTCGCCGGCAACGAAGATCTTGGCTTGCTTGGGATACAGGTGAACCGATTCTTGTTCGTTGAGCGCCAGCGTTCGCAGTTCTTCCAGCGACATGTCCACCAGCACCGACTTGCCATCGGCGGTGACCAGCGTAATGCGAGCGAGCGAGCCCGCGGCGTTGATTCGTTCGATGGTTGCCGGGACGCTTGGCTCGCCGTTGGCGGTGCGGCGAATCACAATATCGTGGGGACGCAGATAAACGTTGGCCGCCAGTTCCTGGGTGCCTTCGTAGCTAGGGTAGTCCACGCGCAGGTCGCCCGCCGTCGCAACGCCCTGCTGCACGCGACCTTGAAACACGTTGACTTGGCCCAGAAACTCCATCACGAACGGCGTGCGGGCGTGGTGGAACAGTTCGTCGGGCCGGCCATGCTGTTCGATCTTGCCCTGGTTCATCACGACGACCTTATCGGCCACTTCCAGAGCCTCTTCCTGGTCGTGCGTCACTAGCACGGTTGTCACGTGCATTTGTTGGTGCAGCTTGCGAAGCCACTGACGAAGCTCCTGGCGAACCTTGGCATCGAGTGCGCCAAACGGTTCGTCGAGCAGTAAGATCTTCGGCTCGACGGCCAGCGCACGTGCCAGCGCGACGCGCTGACGCTGACCACCCGAGAGTTGCGACGGATAACGCTTGGCGTACGGGAGCAGTTGGACGAGCGACAGCAGGCGATCGACGCGGGCCTTTAAGCGATCTTCGCTCAGCCGCTCCTTGCGGGGCTTCACGCGGAGGCCAAACGCCACGTTCTCAAACACCGTCATGTGGCGGAACAGGGCGTAGTGCTGAAACACGAAGCCGACGTTCCGCTCGCCAACGCTTTGGGCGGACACTTCCTCATCGTGAAAGCTGACCATCGCGGCGGGGTTCGCGTCGGGCGACTCCAGACCCGCCATCACCCGGAGCAGCGTGGTCTTGCCCGAGCCCGAGGGACCCAGGAGCGCGACGAGCTCGCCCGCCTCGATGCGGAGGCTTACGTCGTCGAGCGCCTTGGCTCCGCCGAACGTTTTCGAGATATTTTTGACTTCGATACTCATAGGGAAACTCGATGCGAATGTTTTGTTGTGTGGTGGTTGGCTTTCAGCGCGATTACGCCTCTTGCAGGGCTTCTTGTTGCTCGCGTTCGAGTCGCCACTCGACAAACGACTTGAGGGCGAGGGTCACCAGGGCTAGCAAGGCCAGAAGCGAAGCGACAGCAAAAGCCGCCACGAAGTTGTATTCGTTGTAAAGCACCTCGACATGCAGAGGCAGCGTGTTGGTGCGGCCGCGGATGTGGCCCGACACCACGGACACGGCGCCGAACTCGCCCATCGCGCGGGCATTGCTCAGGATCACGCCGTACAGCAGTGCCCACTTGATGTTTGGCAGCGTTACACGGAAGAACGTTTGCCAGCCACTTGCGCCAAGCGAGATTGCCGCTTGTTCTTCGTCCGTCCCCTGCTCTTGCATCAGCGGAATCACCTCGCGGGCGACGAACGGGAAGGTGACGAAAATGGTCGCCAGCACGATGCCAGGCACCGCGAAGATGATCTGAATGTCGTGCTCGGCGAGCCAAGGCCCGAACCAACCGTGGGCACCGAACACCAGCACGTAAATCAAACCCGAAACCACCGGCGACACGGCGAAGGGCAGGTCGATCAGCGTGATCAGGAAGCTCTTGCCGTGAAACTCGAACTTCGCAATGCACCACGAAGCCGCGAGACCAAACACCAAGTTCAGCGGCACGGAAATCGCCGTCACCAACAGCGTCAAACGAAGCGCCGACCAGCAAGTAGGATCATTAAAGCTTTCGAGGTACGTCCAAATGCCCTTGCGAAACGCCTCGGCGAACACGGCCGCCAAGGGAACGAATAGGAACAAGGCCAAGAACGCGATCGAGATGGCAATCAGCAGTCGTTGTACCCATGGCGACTCGGTGGTGGCGCGACGGGGAACGACGACGGTGCGGGGAGCTTCGTAAACCGGTGCGTGAATGGCTTCCATGTTACACGCCTCCCTGCAAGCGACGACCAGCCAAACGCTGGACGAAGTTGATGAACAGCAGAATCGCGAACGATGCCAGTAGCATGGTCACCGCCACGGCCGAGGCACCGGCGGTGTCGTACTGTTCGAGTTTCGACACGATCAACAGCGAGGTGATTTCGGTCTTCATTGGCATGTTGCCAGCGATGAAGATGATGGACCCGTACTCGCCAATCGCCCGTGCGAGCGACAGGGCAAACCCCGTGAGTAGTGCTGGCATGATGGTGGGTAGGATTACTTTGGTAAGCGTTTGGAAGCGAGTGGCACCGAGGGCGGCCGCGGCTTCTTCGGTCTCGCGTTCGAGGTCCGACAGCGCGGGTTGCAAAGTTCGTACGACGAAGGGAAGTCCGATGAAGGTCATTGCGACGATGATGCCCAGCGAGGTGAAGGCCACCTTGATGCCGAGCGGTTCGAGCCATTGACCGATCCAGCCGTTTTGAGCGTAGACCGCGGTGAGTGCGATGCCCGACACGGCCGTTGGCAGAGCGAAGGGCAGGTCGACCATCGCGTCGATCATCTTGCGTCCGGGGAACGTGTAACGCGTGAGCGTCCACGCCACCAAGAACCCGAACACCGCGTTGATCAATGCCGCGACCAGTGCTGTGCTGAACGTCAGCCGATACGAGGCCAACACTCGTGGGCTGGTGGCGGCGACCCAAAAATCCTCCCAACCTAGTCCTGCCGCCTTGGCGAACAGCGCTACTAAGGGCAGCAGGACGATCAAACTCAAGTACAGGATGGTGTAGCCCAACGTGAGGCTAAACCCCGGCAATACATTTCGACGTGACGACTTCGGCATGATTCTCCCCCTCGCTTCCTTGCGAGTAAACTTATGGACTCAGTTACCTTGTGGACGTAGCTACCTAGGCTGGTAGATGGAGTCGAACACGCCGCCATCGGCGAAGTGCTTCTTCTGAGCCTCCTGCCAGCCACCGAACTCGTCAGTCACGGTGAACAGTTCGAGATCGGCGAAGCGAGCCACGTCCTTGGGGTCGGCTTCGTCGCGTTGTTGGGGGCGATAGTAATGCTTGGCGGCGATACGCTGGCCTTCGGGCGAGTAGAGGTGTTGCAGGTAAGCGTTCGCGACATCCAGCGCGCCGTGCGAAGCGGCGTTGCGATCGATGACTGTGACGGGTGGCTCGGCGAGCACGCTGACCGATGGTACGACGATTTCCACGTTGCCTTCGCCAAGTTCGTCGATAGCGAGCAGGGCTTCGTTTTCCCAGGCCAACAGCACGTCGCCAATGCCACGCTGCACGAAGGTGGTCGTCGAACCGCGAGCACCTGAGTCGAGCACCGGCACGTTCTGGAACAGCTTGGTGACGAACTCTTTGGTCTTCGCTTCGTCGCCACCATTTTGCCGCTGAGCGTAGCCCCACGCAGCTAGGTAGTTGTAACGAGCTCCGCCCGAGGTCTTGGGATTCGGGGTGATGACTTCGATACCGGGCTTCACCAGGTCGTTCCAGTCCTTAATCCCCTTGGGGTTGCCCTTGCGAACCAGGAAGACGATGGTCGAGGTGTAGGGGGCACTGCGATTTGGCAAACGCGACTGCCAATCCACCGGCAGCAGGTCGGTACGCTGGGCAATTTCGTCGATGTCGTAGCCAAGAGCCAGCGTCACTACGTCGGCCTTCAGTCCATCGATTACGGCCCGCGCTTGCTTGCCGGCACCACCGTGCGATTGCTCGATGGTGACGACCTGGCCGGTCTGATCCTTCCAGTGCTTGGCAAACGCGGTGTTGAAGTCGCGGTACAGCTCGCGAGTGGGATCGTAAGAAACGTTGAGCAGGGTGACCGGATCCTTAGACTTGACGTTGCCGTCGGCGATGTTTTGCGAAGTGGCTAGAGTGCTCGAGGCAACATCGTTGCAACCCGCGGCCACGGCAGCCAGAAGCAGGAGAGCGGCGAAGCGGGCAGGTAGGGCAGTCATCGAAGGGAGCTCCGAGTTATTGGGGGAAGTGAAGTCGAGTCACCCCTAAGCACGCCGCGTGCCAGTTTCATCGATAGGTCGTAACTACTTACGGTGGCAATGGTTGCGCTTCATGTGGCATTTGGATGGATAATCTCCAAGTAGTGGTATATCCTAGAAGTGATAGGATATGTCATGAGCTCAGGATATTTCCCATCGAGCGACCCCTTATGTCGAACAATCTAAAGACGCTGCTCGAAATCTGGCGCGAAGCGTGCCAGCACATTGAAATTCAAGAATCCACCGCCGGTATCCACAAGCTGCTGGCTCGGCAACTGCCGCTGACGCATGTCACCATCATCCGCATCGAGCCCGAGCACCATCTCGCCGCGGTGGTAGCGGTCGCTCCGCTAGCAGCCATGCCTGCCGAAGGTCTGCGGGTTGAGCTTACAGTCGGAGAGACGAAGCGCCTGGTGGCGTGGGTGCGGAAGCTGGAGATTGAATCCCGAGATGCGGGCGAAACGCTAACAGGCCCGCTCGCAAGTCTCCCCATTCACGACACGAAGTCCCAGCTTCGGTTGGTGCCGCTACGGCATGGGAGCGATACGCTCGGCGTGGCCACATTTGCGGTGAGGTCGCAAGCAGCCTTCACCGCCGCTCAAGAAGAGCTCATCGCTGATCTTCAGGAGCCACTTTCAGCGGCGCTGGCGAACGACCGCCGCTTGCACGAACTAGCCGCGCTGCGCGAGGCGGCGGAGGCCGATCGAAGGTCGCTGCTCCGTAGGCTGGGGCGGACTGACCTTACCGATCGCATCATCGGTGCCGATGGTGGCCTGGCGCAGGTTATGTCGCGCGTCGAACTCGTCAGCCAGTCCGATGCACCCGTGCTTCTGCTCGGCGAGACGGGCACCGGCAAGGAGGTCATCGCCCGCACCGTGCATGAGAGAAGCGATCGACACGACGGACCTTTTATCCGCGTGAACTGCGGCGCGATTCCTAGCGAGCTGGTTGACTCGCAACTTTTCGGACATGAGAAGGGAGCGTTTACTGGAGCAAGCGAGATGCGGCGCGGTTGGTTTGAGCGGGCTGACGGCGGCACACTTTTTCTCGACGAGATTGGCGAGCTTCCTCCCGATGCCCAGGTGCGGTTCCTCCGCGTCTTGCAGGACGCGTACGTTGAACGCGTTGGTGGGGGCGATCCTGTGCGGGTCGACGTGCGTGTGATTGCGGCGACGCATCGGGATCTTGCCGGCATGGTGCAGAGTGGTTCGTTCCGCGAGGACCTATGGTATCGCATCGCCGTGTTCCCGATCCTACTGCCTCCGCTGCGCGACCGCCTTGGCGACATTCCGGTGCTCGCTGGGCACTTCGCGGAACGCGCCGCGCATCGTTTTGGCCTATCGGTGGTCATGCCGACCGAGGCCGACTTCGACCTACTGCGGGCTTATCACTGGCCAGGAAACATCCGTGAGCTCGGTGCGGTGATCGATCGCGCGGCGATTCTCGGCGATGGTCGTTCGCTGGAGCTCAAAGCGGCCCTCGGCTTCGCCTCACCAACGGTTGCCAAGGTGTCACGCTTAGGGGCCGCCCCCGCGACCTTCGAAGGTATCACATCGCTGGACGTGGCGATGCGCGAGCACATCGAGCGAGCGCTAGCCGCCACTCAAGGCCGCATCGATGGCCGCGGCGGCGTGGCCGACCTGCTGGAGATCAATCCGCACACATTGCGGTCGCGAATGAAGAAGCTCGGCATCGACTGGCGGAGCTTCCGGCCTTAGAGAGCACGGAGTTTGCTACTTGCAAAACAATTGCAAGTGCTATAGAATGCCCATCAGCGGCTTTTCGCTCCCATCCTGCGTTAAGCATCCCCTTCGGCGTTGCAATCGCCCGGCGGTGGAAAAACGACGCGAACTTTCGCGGTTTTCGCCCCGTAAAGAGTACTTTCGCCCCACGCGATACCGGCGTTTCCGCGGCCTGCCGCTTCGCGGTATGATGGTCGATCCGCCCCCACGCTCGCCGCCCTTCAGGGCACGCCCCACCCATGTCCGACCGCTCGTTACTTGTTGAACTCAAAAACGTCCAGAAGGCTTATCGCGAGCCCAGTGGCGAGCTGCTGCCGATTCTGGACATCGAGCATTTTGCGATTCACCGCGGCGATCAGGTGGTCATCCGCGGGCGTAGCGGCTGCGGTAAGACGACCCTGCTCCACGCCATTGCCGGACTAACGCCCGTCGACTCGGGGTCGATCAACTTTAGCGGTGTCGAACTCACCCGCTTGGCCGAAGCCGGACGCGATAAGTTTCGCGCTCGCAACATTGGCTACGTGTTCCAAACGTTTAACCTGCTACCGGCGTTCACAGCTCTCGAGAACGTGATGCTTGGTATGACGTTTACCGGCAGGCCGCGAGATCGTGACCGCGCCATTGAGCTTCTAGAACAAGTGAACCTCGGCCATCGACTCCATCACAAACCCTCGGCCATGAGCGTCGGCGAACAGCAGCGCACGGCGGTAGCCAGAGCACTCGTCAATAAGCCGCTATTGCTGCTGGCAGACGAGCCGACCGCGAACATTGACCCCGGGCATCAGCAGCAAGTGGTCGACATGCTTCGCGAGGTGTGCGTCAGCGAGAACGTGGCGATGCTGCTGGTAACCCACTCGCCCGAAGTGTCGAATCAGTTCGACAACGTGGTGGCTCTCGAAGAACTCAACCGGGTGGTGAGCGGCGTATGAACTTCCTTTCGATAGCCTGGCGCAATATGTGCGATCGGCCCCTGGCGTCGTTCCTGACGGCGCTGTCGATGGCGCTTGGCGTGGCGGCCGTGATCGTGGTGCTGGTGATCCATCGTGTGGCGGTCGAGCAATTCAAGCAAGACGCCCAAGGCTACCACTTCATCGTCGGTGGCACCGGTGGGCGGACGCAGTTGGTGCTGAGCACCGTGTACCACCTCGACAAGCCACTGTATCCGATCTCGTACCAGTACTACCGCAAGTTCATTGATGGCGAGTACGAGCCCTACACCAAGGCGGTAGTGCCCTACTGCCTCGGCGACGCGTTCGTTAGCGGCGACCGCAAGTTCCGCGTCATAGGCACGACGCCCGATCTGTTCGACAAGCTGATCTACCGCGACGGCAAGGGCTACAAATTTGCCGAGGGACGCAACTTCGAGCGCGATAAGTTCTTCGAAGCAGTCGTCGGCAGCGCTGTCGCCCGGCAAGGCAATCTGAAGCTAGGCGATACGTTCAATCCGACGCATGGACTTGGTGGCGAGGGAGACAAGCACCGCGAATTCAAGGTCGTCGGCATCCTCGAACCAACGCAAACGGCCAACGACCGCGCGCTGTTCGTGAACATGGAAGGCTTCTACTTGCTCGAAGGCCACTCGCTGACGGCCAAGCCCGACGCCGAAGCTACGGCAGCGACGACAACCCCCGAGCCCGGCGCGCCGACGGTTGGCTACGACAACGATGGCAACGAAGTGAAACCGCTGCCCGAAGCTCAACGCGAGGTAACTTCACTATTAGTGTTGGCGAACGATCCGATGAGTGCGTTTGCGCTCTCGACTACCATCAATAAATCGGGAGATGGCAATCAAGCCGTGGCACCCACCGAAGTCGTCACAGGCCTGCTGGAGAACATCGTCGGGCCGGTACAGGTGGTCCTGTTGGTGCTGACGACGCTCATCGTGCTGGTGGCCGCGATTGGTATCCTGGTGAGCATCTACAACTCGATGGCCGACCGAGCCCACGACATTGCGGTGATGCGAGCACTCGGGGCCAGCCGGGCATCGGTGCAAACCATCGTGCTGCTCGAAGCCGTCCTGCTGGCCGTCCTGGGTGGCCTCGCGGGCATGGTGTTGGGGCACCTGATGGTCGGCATCGCGAGTCCCTTTGTCGAAAGCCGCACGGGTGTCGCGCTCGACATGCTAGCGTTTACGCCGCTGGAATTTATGGTGATTCCGAGCCTCGTGGTCCTGGCGATCCTGGCGGGGATCCTGCCCGCGATTACCGCCTACCGCACCGATGTCGCTAAAGCCCTGAGCGGCACCCGATAGAAGTGGATATAATGAAATCGTAGCCGGATTCGCCAGAATTCGGACAACGAGAACAACAGGCCAAATCGCGGACCGTGTGATGGTCCGGCTATTGAGGGATCTTATGCCACGCCCCAAGAAGTTCCTTGCAGCCGTCGCGCTGATTGCCTCCTTTGCAGCGTTCCGTGCGCTCGCTTGCCCCTACTGCACGGTCGAATCGAGTACGTTGTCGGAAGACATGGCGGCGAGCGATGCCGTGGTGCTAGCGAAGCTCACGCCCGTTGAGGGCGAGCGAATCATCGATCCCGACTCCGGCAAAGCTAAGTTCACCATCGACAAGGTGTTGGTGGGCAAGGACAAGATGAAGGACGTGAAGGAGATCGAAGTGGTCTTCTTTGGCGAGCCTATCGAAGGGCAGACCTACTTCATTCGCGGCATCGGCGCTGAGGAGCTCGACTGGAACATTCCGATCCCGATGTCCGACACCGCTGTGAAGTACGTCCAAGAGATTCAATCTCTCCCGGAGAAAGGCCCCGAACGGGCGCGCTACTTCTACGACTACTTGCAGCACGAAGATCCGCTGCTGGCACAAGACGCCTACGACGAGTTCGCTCGCACTTCGTACCCCGACATCCTCGACATCGCTGACAAGATCGACCACGAGCAATTGTGGACCTGGATCGAGGATCCCAGCGTCAGCCCCAACCGCCGCAGTTTGTTCTTCGTGATGCTCGGCGTGGTGGGTTCCGAAGAGGACGAGGCACGGCTCAAACGGATGATGATGGCCGATGGCCGCGTGCTCCGGGCGAGTGCCGAGGCGTCGGCCGCGCTGTCGATGGGGCTGGGTGGTGCGATCACGCTGCCGATCTTGCCCGAGATGGTCGCGATGGAGCAACGGCAAAAGCAACTCGGTTTTAACGCCATGGTCGGTTGCTACTTGAAGCTCACCGGTTCCGAAGGGCTCGACGTGCTCGACGCCGAATTCCTGCGCGACGACCAAGAAGATCCGACCAAGGTCTACGGCGTGTTGCTCGCCTTGCGATTCCTGGCCGAAGAGACCGAGGACGTGCCGATGGATCGCCTGAAGCAATCCATGCGGCTGGTGCTTGAGAAGCCCGACTTCGCCGAACAAGCCATCCGTGATCTTGCGCGGTGGGAAGATTGGACGGTGCTCGATCGCCTGGTCAAGATGTTCGACGAAGCCGACCCCAAGACCTACGTGAAAGAACCGATCGTCGCCTACCTCGACCAAGCCTCGCAGCAAGAGGGGGAGATCGGCGAGCAGGCCACCGCGGCGGTCGCCAAGATCGAAGCCGCGGACCCCGAGACGGTAAAGCGCGCCCGCAGCCTGATGTCGTTCGGCTTTCTTGGATTTGCCCGCCCCGGCAGCCGCGACCCGGGAACCGCCCCCGAGCTTAAAGACCCGAACGATCCAGGCGACGTGGAAGCCCCGGCGCTCGACGAAGACGAGGCCGAGCCTGCCGAGACGCCTGAATCGACCGACGAAAACTCCGCCGAGGAAACTGCCGAGGACTCGACCGAAGCCGCTACTGAAGAAGTCGAAGTATCGGAAGAATCGGCGACCGAGCAACCCGCCACCACGCCGACCACCGAGGCCCCGGCGATTGCGATGGACCCGCCACTGGTGCCGCCGAGCCAATCGCTGGTTCTCGGCGTACCATTAATAGCTGCGTGCGTGTTTGTCGGCATCGTCTGGCTCGTGCTCCGCGGCGGTCCCTAACTCTCCCTTATCTCCCACTCACACCTAACGACGATGTCTACCACCACTCTCCAGCCACCCGCGACTCCCAGCCACGAAGAGTCCAACACGCTCGAGTACCGAGCACTCTACTCCGGCGCGCTCGTAGCGGCGCTGCTGGGTGTGGTGTCGCTGTTCATGCTGGCGGTGACCGACTTCCTCGAAGTCGCGGTGCTAGTGGCGGTGATTCCAGCGCTTGGCATTATCATGTCGCTATTCGCGCTGCGGAAGATCAACAACAATCGCGACATCTACACCGGCAAACCACTCGCCCTGTTCGGCCTCGTCATGTCGGCCGTGATGCTGGTGGGAGGCGTCGGCCGCGCGGGTTACATCCATGCCACGGAAGTACCTGACAACTACGCTCGCATTTCATTCCTATCCCTTAAGCCCAACGAGAAAGACAAAATCGCGGGCCGTCCCGTGCCGAAAGAGGCGCTGGAGTTGATGACCGAAGGAAAGCCGGTCTTTATCAAGGGTTACATCCGCCCCGACTCGGTGCAATCGCGGCTCGGCGTGGACGAGTTCCTGCTGGTTCGCGATAGCAATCAGTGCTGCTTTGGCGACCTGCAATCGGTACAATACTTCGATCAGATTGCCGTAAAGCTCGCACCGCCACTAACCACCGACGTCACCCGGGACGTGTTTCGTATCGGCGGCCGCCTGATGTGCAACCCGGAGAACCTGGGACGCGGACCCGAGTACCCCGTGTACTTCATACTGGCCGACTACGTCGAGTAGCGGGTATGGAGGACGGCCTCGATTTCTTTCGTGCAAGGACGGATGACTAAGCGAATCGATCAACATGGCAGCGCGTGGGCAGCGGCTCGGGCTAGCGGGCTCCTGCTCGTGGCTGGCTTTGCGCTGGTCGCGGCGCTAGGGTGCAAACCGGAAGAAACGACGACCTTCAAGCTACCCGCCGACGAAGTGATGGCGGAGACGGTCGAGGATTCGAAGGAAACTGCCACGAGCGAGTCGACCCCGACCGCGCCCCCTACCCCGCAAGCAGAACTCGAAAAGCCAGAGGTTGAGCCAGCAACATCGACACCCGAAGCTCCGGCTGCCGAAGCTCCCCAGGATCGCGTCGTTGCCAAGACGTTTGACGACATCAAGTTCGACATCCAGCCCGACGCGCCGTTCTTCCGCGAGATGCTCACCCCCGAGATCGAGCAGCTTGCCGGGCAGCGAATTCGTATCCGTGGATGGATGCTGCCTACTTTTCAGCGAAAGGGAATCACGCAGTTCGTCCTGGTGCGCGATAACCTGGAGTGCTGCTTTGGTCCGGGCGCCGCACTCTACGACTGCATCATGGTCGAGATGGTTCCAGGCACTTCGGCCGACTTCTCGACGCGATCGATCGCCGTCGAAGGAACCTTCAGCATTCGCCCGTTCATGGGGCCCGGCGATCGGCACCTCGCGATCTACCATCTAGATGGCGAGAGCGTAAAGTAGCTTGAAGGCTATTGGGACTCATCCCCGCCGAGGCCCAGCTTGCTGAACCACCGGCCTTTGCCGCCGCTCGAGACGGATCCCCCTGCTTGCTTCTTGGGGATCGAGTCCCGCAGGGCTTCGAGTTCGATCCGCCACTCGGCGAGCTCTGCCTGTTCGCGGGCAATCTTCGCCCGCTCGGTCGACATTTCCAGCTCGGCCTTACGAAGCTTGTCGGTCAGCTCTTCTTCGATTGCCGCAAGGCGAGCTCGTTGCTCTAGCACGACGTCGTCCGAGTCGATCGCTTCCTGCATCGAGTGATTGGCTTGCGAAGTGCTGGCGTGCTCTTCGGCCGATTCGAGTTTGTGGCGCAGCTCGTGGATCTCGCGGTCCTTCGACGCGACCACGTCGTCGGTGATGCGAATGGTGTGCTCGATCGAAGCCCGCTCTTCACGGCGATCTTCCGAGAGGTCGCCCGATTCCTCTTCCAGGCTCAGCAGCAACTTGCGCTTGAGCTCTTCCCACTTCTGCTCGCCACCGCCGGAAGCACTACTTGCAGCCGCTTGCGGACGTTTGGCGAGTTGCTCTTCGAGGCGTTCTTTCTCGGCACGCAGCTCGCGGACATCTTCCACCGCCATCTCGAAGCGGCGCTGTAGGTCGGCAACAGCTTGGTTGTCGCCCGCGGGCACGATCGGATGCGACCGCAACTCTTCAATCTCGGCAAGCAACGCCTCGCGCTCTTCGCGGAGCGAAATCAGCTCAGCCGACTCATCCTCGTTGGGCTCAGGCCGGCGAGCAAGCTCTTGCTCCAACTCAGCGTTCGCTTGGCGAAGCGTCCGCACGTCCGCCATCGCCAGTTCGAACTTGTGTTCCAAATCGGCAAGCGGCTCGCTCGTCAACTCTGCGGCGGCAAGCTTCTGCGAAACCTTTTCGAGCGTCGAGGCAAGCTGCGAGCACTCGGCTTCCAGCGTTGCGCGCTCTTGCTGCCAACCGGCAGCCGCTTGCTCACCCTGCTCCAGCGCTTCGCGAAGCACCAGGGCCTCGGCTTCGAGACTCTCGACGGTCGCCAAGGTTTCGGCGAGTTCCGCGTGGAGCGAAGCTTGCTGAGCGTCATTCGCCACCGAGCCCGCCGCAAGCTGCGCTTCGAGGTCGGCGATTCGCGCTTCCAGCTCGCTGGTAGCTGAGAGTTGCTTCGCGACGAGCTCGTCGCGCTCGGCGGCCAGGTTGCTGGCGTTTGTTTTCGCTTCGAGCAGTTCCGCTTCGAGCCGTGCTACTTCGCCCGACATCCGTTCGAGCTCGGTGCCGCTGATGGCGTGATCCGAATCAAACGAGTGACGCAGATTCGCGAGCTCTTCGTGGGCGACTTCAAGTTCCGACCGTGCTGCATCGCGCTCGGCGGAGGCGGTGGTTGCGGCCAGTTCGCTCGCGGCGAGCTGGGCACTGCGCTCCGCCAGCGCGTGTTCGAGCGACTCCAGTTGTTCGTCATGGGCGTGGCCGGCGAGCGCGGCGTCGCGCTCAAGAGCTTCGCGAACCTGCGCAAGACTGGCAGACTCCTCGGCGAGCGATGCCTGCTGATGGGCGAGCTCGTCGCGTTGCACCCGGCACGCTTCCTCGCGCTCGTTCGCTTCGGACTGGCGAGATTCAAACTGCGCCTCGCGCTCGGCGAGGTCCGCGAGCTTGGTGTTCAGCTCGTCCATCCGCTGGTGGAGCTCGGCATCGGTTCGCGCGAGCTCGGCTTCCCATTCGCCGCGTTGTTGCTCAAAGTCCTGGGCGGCGTGGGCGTTCGAGTCGTGCCGGGGATCGCTCGCCAACTCCGCGGCAATCTCCACCGCCACCGACTCAAGCCGCGTGCTAAAGCGAGATTCCATCTCCCGCATCCGTTCGCGCTGCTTCTCGAGCGAAGCCTGCGCGCGCTCGCGCAACTCGCGAAGGCGATCGCGGGTTGTTCCCTCGGCGGGGTTCTCGGTGGAGGATTGTGGGGTGTCCATACTTGGGTGCGAATAGTTTCCTGTCCCGAACTTCGGGCGCGCACGTCGTGCGCCGGCCGCCCTGTTCGAGCGAACAAAGACTCTACGCAGATATATAGGCCGAGCATTGGCCGAGGTCAAAAAACGAAACCCTACGCGGGTGGGGGTTTGCGGATTGCGCGGATGGTGGCGCGGGTATCGCCGATCATGCGGGCGAGTGACCACCGAGGAGGTGGCTGTTGACGATGTTCTCGGGCATGCGGCCCTGCAGCACGGCCACCACTTGCCTTGCAACACGTGTTCGCAGCTCCTCGACCGCCCGCGTCGAATAGAACGCGGCGTGTGGCGTGACGATTACACGCCGGTCGTTGTACGGCGGTTGGCTCAAATCGGGCGGCTCGGGAACCTGCACGTCGAGCCCCGCTCCGGCAAGCTGCCCCAACTCGAGCGCCCGTGCGAGTGCCGCGTGATCGACCAATCCGCCACGCGAGGTGTTGATGAGAAACGCGGTGGGCTTCATCTTCGCCAGCGTGTCGGCGTTCATCAGGTTCGCCGTCTCGGGAGTCAGCGGGCAAAGTAGCACCACGTAGTCGCTCTGGCCCAACAAGTCGTCGAGCGAGCGCCACTGGCTACACTCGGGGACCTCTCGCGAGCGATTGTTCGCCAGCACCCGCATGCCAAGCGCCGCGCACTTACGCGCAAACACCGACCCAATCTGCCCCACGCCGATAATCCCCACCGTTTGATCTTCAAGACGTTCTAGCGGCAGCGCGGCGTTGATGTTGTAGATGCCCGACTTGGTTTCCGAGTGGTAGAACGCAATCTTCCGCGCGAGCCCGAGCAGTAGCGCGAGCGTGTGCTCCACCACTTCAGGCACGCAGTAGTCCGGCACGTTGGTCACTAGCATGCCATGTTCGCTCGCCCGCGGCACGTCGATGTTATCAAGTCCGATGCCCGTCCGCGCGATGTGCCGACAATCCTTCGCGGCGTCGATCACAGCCGCGGTGACTTTCGCCCAGCAGGTGAGAATCGCTTGGCAGTCGCGAGCGTACTCGGCGAGCGTCTGTTCGTCTTCGGCCGGAGCGACGATCAATTCGCAATTCGCCTCGGCGAGAATGGCTCGCTCGAGTTCAATGTCGGCCCAAGGATAGTCGGTGTAGAGCGCGCGGGGCATGGTGAGGCGGAGGGCTAAGAGTTAGGCAGAAGGATGCCTGTATCCTAGCTACCTACACGGCCCGATTGAACCCGCCCAAACGTGCACGACTGCGACAGAGTCCTACACTTTTGCGACAAACGCCGCGATTCTCACGAGTATAGCCCCGCGATTTCCTTCGCGAAGTTGTGCTCGATCACCGAGCGACGCAGGCTGAGTTTCGGCGTCATTTCCCCCAGGTCGATTGAGAAGCCACGCTCGATCACCACGAACTTCTTCACCTGTTGCTGGGCCGGCTGTTGGGCGAGCATCGCGTTGATTTCGCGCTCGATGATCTTGCGAATCCGTGGGTGCGACACGCCCCGCTTCTTCGACCACACGAACAGCTTCTGCTTGCGAATCTCACTTTTGATTCGCTTGGGGTTGGGCACGATGATCGCCGACAGGTAACTGCGTCCCTCGCCAATCACCATTGCCTGCTCGATCCATGGCGAAGCGCAGATCAACGTCTCGATGGCCGACGGTACAATCTTCTTCCCCGTCGCCAGGGCCATCAATTCTTTCTTGCGGCCGACAATCGACAGCCGACCCTCGGCATCCCACTCGCCCAGGTCGCCCGTGTGCAGCCAGCCGTCCTTCAGCACTTCGTCGGTCGCGGTTTCGTTGAGCCAGTAGCCCTTCATCACGCTAGGACCACGCACCAGGATCTCGCCATCGTCGGCGAGTCGCACGTCGAGATTCGCAAGCGGCCGACCAACCGTCGAAGGAGAAAACTCTTGATGATTCGGCACCGTCACCACGGGCGATGCCTCGGTTAACCCATATCCAGGCAGCAGCGGAATCTGCTCTTCAGCAAAACGCTCCACCACGCTCGGCGCGAGGGCCGCACCGCCACAGTAGCAACGCGAAACTCGGCCACCTAGTAGCTGCCGCAGCGTCTTGGGGGGCGCATCACCTGGCTTTGCGTTTACGGCTTGTTCCAGTTCCGCGTCGGCGAGATCCACCAGTTTCTGATAGAGGTACGGCACCGCGTTGATCACCAGCGGCCGCACAATCTGGCAATCACGCATGAACGTCTCACGCGGATTCTCGGCCAGCACGAGCCGCGAGCCACGTTGAATCCAGCTATAGAGGTCGCACGTCCGCGCGTAGATGTGACTGAACGGAAGAAGCGACAAACGCAGCTCGTTGCGACTGCCCACGGCTTCGGAAAGCGCGAGGGTGTTCGAGACGATGTTGGCCTGCGTCAGCATCACACCACGCGGCTCGCCACCGGTGGTGCCCGAGGTGTAGAGAATCGTAGCAAGACTTTCCGGACCGCAAATCGCGTGCGGTGGCGATTCCTTGCCGATCCGTTCGAACGACCGCTTGCCGAGCTTGATCTTGTTGCAATCTTTGCCGAGCTCGATGACGTGCTTCGCGCCACAGTGGGCAACGAGCTCTTTCAGCTTCGCTTTGCTCAGCGAGGCGTGCAGTGGAACGTGTACCGCGCCGATGTAATGCATGGCCATGTCGTTGACCACCCACTCGACGCTGTTGGGGCCGATCTGCACGATGAGATCGCCCCGCACGATTCCTTTGTCGGCGAACTCGCGAGCCCGCGACTCCACCGCCGCGGCCAGCTCCTCCCAAGTGTGCCATTTCACCGCGTTGTCGACGATGAACCCCAGCGCCCGCTCGTGCCGGTGGGTACGCACGGTAGCCACGAACAGCTCGGGTAGCGTCTGTGCACTGGTCGCAGTGGTAGCGGACATGGATCGCATAGTGGCTAGAAATAGAAAATCGCACCGCGTGCGTCCAGACGACTTTACGCACGGACCGCCGCGAAAGCTAGCGGCCAAAAAGCCTCAAAAAGAAGAGTGTTCCGGTACAGTCATTGTAGCTAGCGGTGCCCGCAAGGCGAGTAATTTCTGTGCCCGAACTCGCCATCCTTCAGAAACTCACCTCCCCCAGCCACTGGCGGAAGCCTGTGGTTCAACAACCAACCAACTCTCCCCCAGGCCAAACCGCCGGCTCCCGCCCGCGGCTAATTTTCAGGAGTGGAGGTCCCGTTAAAACGGAAAACCACACGTAGTGACTTGGCACCCCCTCCCCTCCCCCGCCACAATATCGGGCATGGAGGAAACCCCTGACCCCGCTGACACTCCGCTAGCAACATCGTGCGACCGCGCGCCGCTGGGGGTGCGTGTGATCGCGGGGTTTTTGATCATTTCGGGTACATGCGCCTTGGTCGAGTTTCTGCTTAGTGTTTGGACGGGACGCGGGGTAACGCTGGGGTTGGGCACGGCACCGCTTCTGTTGGGGTGGGGGATGCTCCGTCGTTGCGAATGGGCTCGCATCTGGACCGCTTCACTCTCCATCCTGTCGTTCATCGGTGGACTCCTGGGAGTAGTAATGATGCTCGTCGTGGGCGACGCGATCGAGATGAACCCAGACGTGGGCATCACAAGCGATGCCATGAAGTGGTTCGTTTTCATGACTACCATGACCATCACGATGGCCTCCCTGGCATGGACCGCACGAACATTGACGACCAGCCGCGTTATCGATTGGTTTCATCAGGCACCGGACATTCCTTTCATCGAATGGAATCCAAAGCGTTGGAGGTTTGGAGTTGGAACACTGCTATTCTTGACCGTTGTCGTGGCCTTCGCGACAGTAAGTGCCATCCTGCATCCCGGTATTAGAACCATGCAAGCGCAGGAATGGATCTCCGGGCAGAATCTCCATGACAAAATCTACTTTCCGTACGGAGCCGCGGCGTTGCCAAAGCTAGGTGGTCAGGGGTACCTTACGCGTTCTCAGGACGACTTGACGGTATTAATTGGCTACGCTGTTGGATCGTCAATTACCGGGCAAGGAGGTCCAGAGGTCGACTACCTCGTCATGAAGAGGAGTACAGGACCAGAGCTAGTGCTGAAGTTCTCGTCAAGCTCCACTCCTCCCGGCAAACCTCAAAGGGCCGTGCTAAAGGTGGGAGACGAGTCCATCCAGTTTCCTGGTGCAGTTCAAATTGTCGAGGTGGTCAACGACAAAATCCGCACCAGCGACATGCGAATCACTCTCCTAGAATTCTGGAGCTTCCACGAACACCCGGACGCCGTGTGGTCACTCGAAGGTCTTGAAACCTACGTCAAAGACCTCCGCAAACGCGTCGCCGAGCGCGACGCAGCGAGACCCGCATCCCCTTAGCCGCATCGCAACATAGTACCTCCATACTCCGTATGGAGAGGCGTGTGAAAGGGTGTCGCCATTCTTTGCCACGCAAGACAAAGAGAAGCTGTTCTCGAAATAGCGGAGGTTTTTCTTGCGCTTAACCATACGGAGTATGGTTGTACTATGGTTCAAACCCTACGCCCGGAGTTCGCCGCCGAGTTTCTTCGACAGCTCGCCCACGATCGCGTCGCGGACTTTGTCGGCTTGTTCGCTCGTGAGGGTACCTTCGGTGCCGCGGAGGGTGATGCTCCACAGCAGGCTCTTCTTGCCTTTGCCCAGGCGATTCGCGTCGCGGTATTCCTCTTGGAACGCGATGCTCTCGAGCAACTTACCCCCTGCCCCGCGGACGATCTCTTCCACATCGGCCCAGCGGACCGCGTCGTCGAACACCACGTTCAGATCGCGCGACATCGGTTGGAAGCTGGAGAGCGCGGACGCTCTGGGGATGAGCTCCGCTGCGTCGAGCAGCGGACCCAAGTCGATCTCGGCGACCGTCACCGGGCCGCGTAGGTCGAACTGATCGAGGGCGGCTTTCGAGAGTTCGCCGATGTAGCCAACCTTTGTCTCGCCAAGCGACAGCCAAGCCGTTCGTGAAGGATTCAGCAGCGTGCCACCATTGGACATGCCTTCCTTCAGACCAGCACTGGCGGAGCCAGTGGCACACAGGCGGTTGGACATTCCGGCGGTGTCGGCGACGATGGCTTCGAGCGTTCCCTTCACGCCGAGGAACGGCCGGCCGCTGGCGATCGCGAGCACTAGGCGCTCGTTCGGAAGCTCGCCGGGCACTGGCAGGTAGATGCGTGCGATCTCGAACTGCTCGATCACTGGATTGCTCATCGCGACGTTCGTCTTTCGACACGTCAGCAAGCTTGGCACGATGCTTTGGCGCAGCGCGTTCGCGCGGCGTAGCACCGGTGTGCTGGTTACCAGTGGCGACTCGTCGGTCCACACGCGGTGGCATTCGACCAGCTCGGGCTCAACGGTGCTGAGCGTCAGCGCCTCGTCAAAACCGGCCGCCGTGAGCACACGCCGCACGCGGTCGAGCACGATGTCGCGACGACTGCGGCTCGAAGGAGCCATCCGCACGCCGACGTCCTCGGGGATCTTGTCGTACCCATAAATCCGCGCGACCTCTTCGATCAAGTCGATCTCGCGCGTCAGGTCCGCACGCCAAGTCGGCGGGACCACTTTGACGCAGTGACCGCAGACGTGAGTTTCTTCGCAGCCAAGATCGGCGAGAATCTTCTGCACTTGCTCGTCTGGGACGGTGATTCCAAGTAAGCGCGGAATCTGCTCGAACCGCAACTTGATCTCGCCGGTCGGTTCTGGCTTTGCACCGGCCTCGACAACACCTTCACATAAGGTCCCGCCGGCGAGTTCAAGGATCAGCTCGCAACAACGCCGGCTCGCCCAGTCGAGCCCTTCCGGATCGACGCCGCGCTCGAAGCGATAGCTTGAGGGACTGTGTAAGTGGTGCGATCGAGCGGTAGTGCGAATCGACAGCGGGTCAAAGTCAGCAGCTTCTATGAGCAGGTCGACGGTCGCATCCGACACTTCGGTGTCCGCGCCACCCATCACGCCGCCAAGCGCGACGGCACGCTCGGCGTCGGCGATGACACAAGTACCTTTCGACAGCTTGTAAGTCTTGTGATCGATCGCCAGGAATTCTTCGCCTTCTTTGGCTTCGCGGACGATGATCTTGCCACCTTTGAGCTTCGCGAGATCGAACGCGTGGAGAGGCTGGCCACACTCGAACAGCACGTAGTTGGTGATGTCGACCACGTTGTTGACGATCGCGCAGCCGAGTGCCTTCAGTCGGTCCTGCAGCCACGCGGGGCTCGGCCCGATCTTCACCCCCTTGATCACGCGAGCCGTGTAGCGCGTGCAAAGCTTCGGGCACGTGATCTCCACCGCCACCAAGCTCGATGCCTTGGGCCCCCTGGCCTTGGGCTGCGGGTCGGGCTTCTTGAGCTCGCCACCAAACAGTACCGACACTTCGCGCGCGACACCAATGTGTCCCAAGCAGTCGGGCCGATTGCTAGTCACCTCCAAATCAATCGCCACGTCCTTGCCTACCGCCTCGGTCGTCTCGAGATTCAGCCCCGCAAGCGTGAGTCGCTCCGTAAGCTCATCCAGCGGCATCGCGAGCGGCACGTAATCGGAAAGCCAGTCTTTGGAGACAATCATTTTGAGCTAACCACAGAGGGCACGGAGGACGCGGAGGGAAGAATGGGACGCGGATGAACGCGGATTGGGCAGGATTTACGCGGATGAATAGATTGGTGACTAACCACCTCGGAAGATCCAAGCAAAGAACATGAAGGGAGCGAGAAGTGTGTACTCGACGACGATCAGTATGAACATCAAAGTTTCAATGACCACTTGCGCCTTCGGGGACGTTGAACCTCTTCCGTAAATCACGCCGGCCTTGACCGCAGCGGCTAAACCAAACAGGGAGACGAGGCCCCAGGTGATGAATCGCGCCCTGTCACCTCGCAGTTTCCATTCTCGGTTCTCTCGTATCCTTCTTCGGTACTCTTCATCTTCCGCATCTACGTTGGCCCTGTACTGCGGAAGTAGTGGCTCGGTGCCTGCTACGACCGTGTGAGCAAGGGAGCCCGCGAAAACGCCAATAACAGGCGCAGCCAACGCAAGAAGCAACCAGAGAATCAATAGCTCCGACGTCCAGGCGGCTGGCGGTGTTTCGTCGACCGTGCGTTCCATGAGTTAGCCACTCCCGCTCTCGATCCGCGACGGATTCTTCGCTCCGCGCCCTCTGTGCTCTCAGTGGTTACAAATCAGAACTGGGCCAAGAAGCGCACGTCGTTCGTGTACAGGTCGCGGATGTCGGTGATATTGTGTTGGCGCATGGCGATGCGTTCGACGCCCATGCCGAAGGCAAAGCCGGTGACTTCTTCGGGATCGTAGCCGACAGCTCGCAGGACGTTGGGGTCGACCATCCCCGCGCCGCCGATTTCCATCCAACCACCCTGCCAGTTGATGTCGACTTCGACGCTCGGCTCGGTGAAGGGGAAGAAGCTCGGGCGGAAGCGGATATGAACCTCTTCCTCGTGTCCCGCCTCGCGCTTGTAGTAGCTCTGGCAGAACATGCGGAGCACGCTCTTCAGGTCGGCCATCGTCACGCCCTTGTCGACCAGCAGGCCTTCGATCTGATGGAACATCGGGTAGTGCGTCGCGTCCGCCGTATCGGGCCGATACACGCGGCCTAGCGACACAATGCGCACCGGCGGAGGTGTCGACTCCATCACGCGAATCTGCACCGTCGACGTTTGGCTACGAAGCAACAGCGGCTTGCCATCCGGACCCGCACCGGCCTTCGCGGTTTTGGTGGCGGTCGACAAATAGAAATTGTCGAGCGGATCGCGTGCTGGATGGCTGAGCGGGATGTTGAGGGCTTCGAAGTTGTGCCGGTCGTCTTCGATCTCCGGGCCTTCGACGGCCGAGAAGCCGAGGCGGCCCATGATCTCTTTCATCCGCTCGATGGTCTGCGTGATCGGATGCAGTCGACCAATTCGTAGCGGCGTGCCGGGGAGCGTCACATCGAAGTCGTCTTGGTTCACCGACGAACCGGCGGAAGCCAATCGAGAGCTCGCCGCTTCGAAGGATTCTTCGATCGCTTTCTTAACCGCGTTGAACTTCTGGCCGGCGGCGGGCTTGTCGCCCGAGTCGACAGTACCCATTCCCTTTTGCACGGCCTTTAGGCGGCCGGCTTTCGCGCCGAGAAACTCGACGCGGGCGGCTTCGAGCGCATCGCGATCCCCTGCTCCGCTGAACGCAGACTGCGCATCAGCGGCAAGCGAATCGAGCTCGGCGATGAAGTCCTGAAGTGCCAAGGTAGGTGAATGTCCAATGTTCAAACTTGCAATGACCAATGACCAAATCGTTTGGTCATTGGCCATTCGGCATTGGTCATTTACTTGAGAGCGGCCTTGGCCTTTTCGACCACGGCGTCAAACGCGGTGGGATCGGAGATGGCCATTTCGGAGAGCGTCTTGCGATCGAGTTCCAGACCAGCCTTGTTCAGGCCGTTGATGAACTCGCTGTAACGCAGACCACGCTCGCGGACCGCGGCGTTGATGCGGATGATCCACAGCTTGCGGAACTCGCGGGCCCGGACCTTACGGTCGCGGAACGAGTAGGCACCTGCGCGAACCAAGGTTTCCTTGACGGAACGCAGCATATTACGGCGACCGCCGCGATTGCCCTTGGCTGCTTTGAAAAGTCGCTTCTTCTTACGATTACGAGTCGAACCGTTAGTAGTACGCATGGTAGATGGCGTTCTATTCTTGGCATCTGCGACGCGAATGTTTCACGTGAAACATTTTCGTGGCGGTTGCCTTGTGCTGCGAGTGCCAGGCCTTTGCTCGACTGCTGAGCAAACGTTATCGTGCCCGACCCGCTTGGAGGGGCTCTGGGCTATAAGCTTTAGGCTATAGGCAAGAAGGGTAAACTTCTGGCCTACAGCTTACGGCCTACAGCTCAAAGCCTAGTAGCTATTGCCGCAAAGGGCTTTGGCAATGATTTTGCTGTTGCTGTCGGTCGTGGTGGTGGTGCCACGCAGGTTCCGCTTGCGCTTGTGCGACATGCGGGCGGCCAAATGGCTAGTGCCGGATTGGCGGTGCTTGGCCTTTCCCGAGGCGGTCAGCCGGAACCGTTTCTTGGTTCCCTTGTGAGTCTTTTGCTTTGGCATGGTACACGTCGGCAGATTGCGGTGTTCGGTGAGCAGTAGGCATACCTTCAGCCCACTGCGAGCCCCGCATTGTAGCAGATAAGGCAGATGGCGAAAGGGGCGTTTTGGGTCGAGAAAACGGGGTCGGAGCCCAGGCGGCAAGCCGCTAGACTGCGGGCCGATCCTTCCCCCAGGCCCTCGAAACTACTACCTCTCCAATCGGCGAAAGGTTTCACGATGAATAGGAGATTTCTCGGGGTATTTTTGGCGGTTTGGGGGTGCTGGGTGGGGCCGGCGGGGGCGCAGGAGCCTTGGTTCGGGAAAGAGATACCGGCCAGCGAAGGAATTCCCGTCGGTGATTATGGAGACCTGACCGAGCTGGAGATCGAGGGCAACGAGCACTTTTCGGTCGAGGACATTCGTGACGAGCTTGTCGATCATGTGCGTCTCCAAGCGGCGTGCCGTCCCAGTTCCGAGATCGTCCCGCTTATCGATCTCCTCCAGGAAGTGCTGCAGGAGGCCTACCGCCAATCAGGTTGCCCCGACGCCAAGGTGTCGGTTACTCCTTCGGAGGAGCGCCAAGTCCTGAGGGCGGTTGTGGAGGAAGGAGCTCGGTACTCAGCTGGCGAAATTCGGGTGCACGGAGTGGAGCCAGGGCTGGCAGGGGGTTTGGCGCAGTACCTAAAAACTTCGGAAAGCAAAAGTCCTGCACGCAAAGGTATGTACCTTGCCCGAGGGGCGACGCGAGTCAACCAGGAGAGTTCGAGCGACCGATTGTGGGTGGCTGGGGAGCCGGTCCGTGGGAGTCAAAATCATCTGGCGCGAATTCGGCAAGCGCTCATCGACGAGCTTGCTATCGCGGGTTATCCGCTTGCAAAGCTTGAGGTGGAGATTGTGCCAAACCCAGATGACTCGCAGATCGCCGATTTGGTTGTCGATATCATCGAACTGGGGCCACGAGCTCGACTGAACGTGATAGAGATTGAGGGCTTGGAGCGTCATGCTCGGAATGAACTCCTTGCCCTCATGCAAATCTCCGAGGGCGACGCGCTGGACGTCGAGGCGTTGGCATTGGCCTTCGATCGAGTGCGTGATAGTTGTCGATTCTGGCGGCACGACTTCGTTGTGCAGTTGCCGATCCCAGCGGAGCCCAAGTGGCGGTACGACACAGCCGATCCTCGCACGAAGCTCGTGATCAAGTTAATTGAGTACGATTTCGTTCCCAAGCTCGGGGAACCGTTGGGCGAAGTGGATGAGATACTGAGGCGGTCCGCCCTCTGGACGCGAGAGTTTTTCGAGCAAGATGAGTGGGCAGTGAGGGTTCGCTATTGGTCGGGGGAAACCTATCACAAAGTTTCTGATCTGGAAGTTGACGGGGTTTATTCTCCCTCAGATGGCCTTTATGCCGATGTCGCTTTTCTACTTACTCACGCTGGTTCGTCGACCACTCAGCTGGCGAACGTAGTGTTGAATCCACGTTACACGGCAATGTCGAATCTCGCGGGCGATGCCAGATTCATCCTCCTCGGGGGAAGAATGTCGCAAGGTTTTCTTACGGTAGTGGGATCCGAGAAGGTTAATGGCTTGTTCCAAGCAACCTTCCATTTAGGTATGTCGGCATCTAGTCGAAGAACAACTGCCCCACGTATATCTTTCGCAATGGACCCTGTGGTGCTCGTCCACGAGGCTCATCGTCCCGACTCGCATGTTGAGCGACAGGGCGATGTGCTCATCATCGAGCGGCCGCGGGCCAAATGGCAGATCGATTCTGCCAGCGGTCGAATCCGAGAGGTCCAACTAAATGATGGTCATCAGCAGCAAGTCCAAATCGTAAGCGTGAAACAAGCGGATACCGGCCTATTGCAGCGACTTCAGGCGATTCACGCTCTTCCCGATCGCAACGACAGAGAGAACCTATTTGAGTCGGTCACTCTCTGGACTTTGGATTCGGCCGAACAACTCTCTTCCGATGCCCCCATCATTCCACCTGCCGTCCGCTTGGCGACGCGTCAATGGATTGAGGCAGCTTCGGAAAGCGAGCACCGGGCTAGAGAAACTCGAAGTGAACGAGAGCTCCGGCGGGCTCGTGAATTTCGATTGGCAGAAGGAGGTACTGATTGGGACTTGTCGCTAGCTGGCTTACGAGACAGCGGGGCCGCCTGTAGCGATCTTCTGTTTGAGCGAGGCACATGGCCTTGGACCCTGTTTCGCGAGGTCAACTTCATTGCACGTGGGCTAAGCAAGGACGAAGAAGGAAAGGCGCGATACCGCGAAGAGTTAGCGCGAACACTGTCTCGTGACGATGCGGGCCCCGTCGCGTTCTGGGCCTACTTTCACGCAAGCTTTCTCAACGCGGAAGGCGCCGAGATGGGGGTCGATCGTCTCGACGATGGCTCCTTCGAGCGTGAAGTCGAAATGCTCACCACCCCCGACACCGGCATAATGAAGCTCCTTGCCAAGGTGGTGCCGGTGGTTCAGAGTTTGCCGGAGGAGGATACCAACTGGCTGTGCGGGCTTGCCGGGGACGACATGGCTCCGAAGCTGGAAGAGGTCTCGCGGCTACTCAGGAAGCTCGACGCTTCGAGTCACGAGGCGCTACAGCAGTCGCTACGGGCGCTGCTTGAGGGGGAGATTCGCGAGCGCGTCGAGGCCGACCTTCGCGCGGCGGCGAGTGCGCCGGATTAGGACTCGCTACTCATTCACGATTCAATAGCCGGAGGCACACTTGCCTCCGGGAAATTCTGCGAATGGCAAAGCTTCAATTCTCGCGGACCTCGTGGAGGTCCGGCTATTGAAGGAGAGGTAGCTCAGAGGGTGGCTATCAATCGAAGTCGGATTCCGCGAGCGGGGCCGCGTTGCGGAATGCATCGATAGCGCCGGTGAAGTCGCCGGGGTTGGCCGGATCGGAGCACTTCGTGCCGTGCGTGGTCAGCAATTGCTGGTAGACGGTGTAGTCGATGTTGACACTAATTGCGGTGCCGTGGCCATCCGCGAAGACCGTATTAAAGCTATCGCCAACGTGCAACGTATTCGGTCGAGCAAAGCAAGGTTGTGTTGGGTCCCACTGCCCTGGCGCAATCGACGGATTCGCATTGGCTCCATCATCACTAAAAGGGAATTGCTCGTCTCGGCCACCACAACCGGCGTCGGGGTTGACGCTGAACACCCAAGTGATACCAAACTGCTGTTCACCATACGTGTTGTCGACGCCCAGCCAACTGTAGCGGTCGAACTTGTTCATGTTCTCGGAGACCATAATGGTGGTTGCAGAGCCGTCCTTAGCATCCGAGATTCGGGCCTTCACATTGCCTTCGACCATGTTTTGGAAAAGACCGTTTTCTTTGGTATCGCCAACATAGTTCGTGCCATTCCAATCCCAGGTGCCGGTGTTTACGGAATACGAATTACCCGCCGCTCCGTCGGCGCTGGTTAGGTCCGTGTCGTCGGCACAGATGTAAAGTTCGATTCGGGGCACTGCTTGGAGTGCGGGTGCCGATGCCTCGGCACCTTGTAGATTCTCAGCCAGATCGCCACGGTCAATCTGTCCGAGGATGTGGCCTGACCAAGCGATACGCGAACCTTGTTTGGCCGCATCTTCCTGATTCTTATTGCTGTAAGTTTGAGCCACGTAGTAGGAATTTACGTTGAAGGGAGCCGCGGTGGCGTCGGTCCGCCACTGTACGTAGCCATTTTGCTTGTTGGTGCGGCCGCGAGCTTTCATCGGTTCGATGTATCCCGGCAACCGCTGCTTATCGCTGTCGTACGCAATCAGCGCCGTGCCGATCTGCCGCATGTTGTTCATGCAGGCCGCTTTTCGCATGCGGGCGCGGGCGGCTCCCACGGCGGGGATCAACAGGGCCACGAGCATGCCGATGATGGCGATGACCACCAGGAGCTCGACGAGCGTGAAGCCGCGGCGGGGAGTGCGGTGGGCGGATAGCATGCGGCGCATGGATCGATTCTCCTCTGTGTGTCCGTAGACTCTGGTCGGTTCCGCTGTGTGAAAAGCGTTAGGCGGGGCCCCTGTTGCCTAAGGTACCAGTATCCCCGAAAGTTGCCGGCTCGGCTAGTCAATCGTCCTCGCGCCGGCGCGAAAACGCGGTAAAAGGCGAAAGTCGGCCATTTTACGTTCGCCAGCGGCGGGGCAATTTATTCTCGCCGGCGGTGAACTGCCTAAGACTCTCCCCCGTGTGCAGCTTCTCGCTGGTCGGGCGGTTCGCTAGAATAGGGGTAGAGCCGCGAAAGTGCCGATGCGCTAAGCGTTTGCGCTCGGCTGGCTGCTTTTGCTCCCCGCGGCTGTTCGCCCCACTGGTTCGCCAACCACCCCAATCTGCCATGCCCCAAAGCTTTTCGCTGCTGACCCTCGCCCAAGCCCAAGGTGGCCCCAATCTAGAGAATCTGAGCGATAGTTGGATTGTTTGGGCGGTTGTTGGCGTGGTTTGCTTGCTGATGGGGGTGGCGCTCCTGGCGCTGTTCTGGAACTACCTGAGCCTGTGGTTTCAGGCGTACGTTTCGAACGTGCCGATGAATCCGCTAAGTCTGGTGGGGATGAGCCTCAGGCAGGTAAACCCCAAGACGATCATCGAGGCGAAGATTCGGGCGATCCAGGCTGGCGTGGGAACCGACCCTCAGACTGGCATCACGACGCGGCGGCTCGAAGCCCATTATCTGGCTGGAGGTAACGTGCCTCGTGTGATCCTGGCGATCATCGCCGCGCATCGCGCGGACATCGATCTCGACTTCGACCGCGCGGCCGCGATCGACCTCGCCGGGCGTGACGTGCTCGACGCCGTGCAGACGAGCGTGAATCCGAAAGTCATCGATTGCCCCGACCCCGCGAGTACGGGCCGCAACACGCTGAGCGCCGTGGCGAAGAACGGCGTGGAGCTGAAGATTCGGGCGCGGGTGACCGTGCGGACGAACCTGGCGCAGCTTATTGGCGGGGCCACCGAAGAGACCATCATCGCCCGCGTCGGCGAGGGCATCATTACGGCCATCGGCTCGGCTGCCGACCACTTGGTGGTGATGGAGAATCCTGACCGGATCAGCAAGGCGGTGCTCAACCGCGGACTCGACGCCCACACGGCGTTCGAGATCGTGTCGATCGACATCGCGGACATCGATGTTGGCGAGCAAATCGGCGCCCGTTTGGCGGCCGATCAAGCCGAGGCCGACACGCGGAAAGCCCGCGCGCTCGCCGAGCAACGTCGCGCGGACGCGATTGCCCACGAGCAGGAAATGAAGGCCCAGGTCGCCGCGAACCGAGCGGGCGTGGTGCTGGCCGAGGCAGAGGTGCCGCGGGCGATGGCCGAGGCGTTCCGCCAGGGACACCTGCTATCGAGCGGCGCGAATAACAACGGCGCGACGAAGTAGAGTTCGCGAAGCTGCCTACTCGTAGGCTTGGTAGTCTCAATCCCGAGCCGATGGGGGAAGCCTTCGGTTGGCGCTAGAGAAACCTTCGTCTTCCGACGGGGCTAGGTGCGAGATGTTAGTGCGCGCACGCCCGAACTCTTGCGAGTCCGGCTACAAGAATAGCGATCTCCTACAGTTGCCTTTGCAGCGCTTGTTGGATCGCGATGTTCGTCGATTCCAGGGCGTCGGCGGCTGGGGGGCGGGCTAAACGCCAGCGGTCGTTCTCATAGATGAGCTCGTAGGTGACGTGCTTCTCGGTGTTCACCGTCTGGCTCATGGCGGGAGGGGTGATGCGGCTGCCGGCGGCCTTCTCAAGATCACTTTTCAGCTTCTCTGGATCGAGTACCTCGACGCCCATTTCCTTCAGGTTGGAATTGAGCTCTCCCATATTATCGTTGCGGGGATCGCTCGACTCGGCTTCGGTGCCTTCCGATTCCTCTTGCGATTTCTTGGGCGCGGGGAGGAAGGAAAAGGTGGTGGTCTTCGTGATCTCCACGCTGACCTGCGGCGCACTTCCGTCCTTGGGTATCAACACACTCTTGGGAGCCGCGATGCTGTACCGAGTGGTGGAGGTGGCCGAGCCAGCCTCACCAGGCATGATCGTGCGGCCTCCGGTCATCTTGGGGTCGGCGGAGAGGATTCGTTCGAGCTCCAGAACGAGTCGCTGGTACTTGGCCTCTGGCGAGACATCGCGCGGGGGGCGTGCTGGCGCTGAACTGTTCTTGGAGTCGCAGCCCACGCTGACGACCGAGCACACGAGGAGCGCGGACCACGCCAAGTAACGTCCACCAGTCCGACTGCTTACGCCTGATTGCATCTTGTCTACCTAACGGCAGAGGACCACCGCAACGAAGGAGGGCGACCAGTCCGCCCTCGGAACACCCTTCCCTCTCAACATACCACTTGCGCTGGATAGGGACCACCAACGATTTCAGGTAACGCAGGGCGGGTCTGTTAGGGGCAGCGACTGTGTGGCTTGGCGCGGTTGCGCGGGCCGCGATAGTCGGCAGGCGACGCGGGTGAAAATCGAATGGGCGTTATTCTGGCCATGCGACCGCAAACCTAGCGAGGTCGCGGGCTCCGCGACACCTCAGGCTTAGGGGCCAACGTCAAAAGGACTGGCAGAACTGGATTCGGAGCTGTCTTCCATCATCGGCGTTTCCGACTCGGCCTCGTCGAAAGGACTTGCGGCGTCCGCTTCGAACGGATCGCCCTCGCCCGCGTTGAAGGGATCGTCCGTGGCCGGGGCACCGGCGGGAGGTTCCGCGGGGGCGAACTCTTGAGGAGGCCCACCTGGGCCCATGCCTGGAGGTGCCATTCCGGGAGGGCCCACACCAGGAGGTAGAGCGCCCGGGGGAAGCGAGCCCACAAGCGCGGACGCCTTGTCTGCAATATAAGCTTGCCCTGCACCCGTCGTTGATCGGCTGAACACGCCAAACAGGCTACTGGCTTTCATCGATCCGCGTGCTTCTTCAGGTACACCGTCCGCGCCACTGGCGCTCGTCGTCACCGGATTCGTTGCCGCGGGGTCGAGCACCGGTGCCGGGGTCGCCGCGAAGGCGCTGGCTTCGTTGGTAGCGTCGTCGGCGAAGGGATCGCCTGCCGGCGAGCGGGCCGCTGTGGAACCGCCTGCCGCAGGCTTACCCGCGACTTGGCGAGCTTGGTCGATCGACAGTCGGCTGGCGAGCGCCTCCATCGGCAACTCGTAGTTAGATCGCAGGACGACGCGTTCGCGGGCCTCGCGCTGTTGTTTGGTTTTTGCCATCACCTGTTGCCGAGCATTCACCTCGGCCGCGTCGCGGGCTGCGCGGCGGATTCGCTCGAGCGTTAATCGAGATGAGCCCTGCACCGCTGCCAACGACTGGTCGACGAGCGGCGAGCTCGTGCCCATGCGGGCTTCGAGTTCCGAGCCCTTGGCGAGATCGGCCTGGGCACCTTGCCGGTCGCCCGAGCGAAGGCGATTGAGTCCACGCAGGTAGTAGCCCCGCGGGTCGTCGGGACTCTCGCCGATGGCCTGGGTGAGATGTTTCTCCGCCTCGTCGGTGCGGCCCGCGAAGTAGGCTCCGGCACCGGTTTGATAAGCGGAGCGGCCCACGGGCTCCTGGGCAGTGGCCAAAGCCGCCACGGCTAGGCAACCGAGTGTCACGACAAATCGCAGGTCGACCATCCTCAAGGCATCCTCTCGGGGAGCGAGCACCAACGGGCGAAGGGCGGGTCGCACAATAGCCGGCCCGCTAATCTCCTCATGGTAATCGCCCTGCCGGGCGGTGACAAATATTGCCGACCACCTGGGAGGGATAATTACAGATTATTGCCCTGTTTCTTGAGCTTTTCGATTTGCGCGGCCAGCTCGTCGTAGTCCTTCTCTTCCAGCCGGCCCACGGTTTCGCGGGTAAGCCCAAGTTCCTCGGCACGCTTCCAGGCGGCGAGGGCCTCGGACTTCTGGTTCAGTCCCATGTGGGCCTGAGCCTTGTGGAAGTACTTCGATGCCGTCGGACCATCCGTGACCGCCAGGGTCATGTCGTCCACGGCAGCCTGGTACTCGCCACGATTGAGCCAGATGGTGGCCCGAGTGTCGAGCACGTCGGACATCGGACCCAGGATATCGGTGGCCTCCTTCATGAGCTTCACCGCCTCGTCCGCAGTTTGCTCTTCGGCAGCACCAAGAGCCAAGAGGTACGCCAAGTTGTTCAGCACGGCAGCCTTAGCAGTGCCTGCTAGATCGGTGTTCTGGAGCACCTTGCGGTACAACGCGGCCGCATCCTCGTAGCGACCTTGGATGTCGCAGAGGTTGGCTTCGGACAATGCGGCGGCAATCGACTGCGGATCGTCACGGCGAACGTTGTCGATCCAAGTCTGAACTTTAGCGTCGTACTTGTCCCCAATTTCATCTCGCTTGGTGCGGATGATGTTAATCGCAGTGTCGATGACCGGGAGAGCGTTCGAGTCGTTCGACATCTGGTCGAGCATCTCGAAGGCCCGTGCGGGGTCGCGGTACACGCCGATGAACTGGGCGAACTGCAATTGATCGCCGAGAGTCGCTTCGGGGCGGCTCACCAACGTTTGCAACAATTTCTCGGCATTCTCGGTGTCGCCCTGGCTAGCAAGTAGCGATGCGACGCGAGCAACTAATTGGTACCCATTGGCATCGAGCTTCGAGAGATCCGACGGCATCATGCGCTGGAGTGCCTGCTTCGCCCGCGTCTTGTCACCCGACTTGTCGTACACGATCGAAGCGAGTTCGAGCGTGGCCGGGGAATTGGGGGCGAGTCGAGCGAGCTGCGGGAGCTGGCGTTCGCGGGCGATGCGAAGGTCTTCGGGCCCACCACGGGTGACGAGCATACGAATGTAGGCATCGCGAATCACGGGGGCTTCGGGGTACTTGGTAATCACCGATTCCATGTGGTCACGGCTCTTGGGCCAATTGCCGACGGCGAAGTAAAGCTGACCCAGTTTCAGGTCGAGCTCGGGGGGCAACGGTTGTTGAGCCCGTACTTCTTCCAGCAGCTTGATGGCCTTGTTCCGCGAAACGGGCTCGGGGCGAGCCGAGAGAATCGTGGCCATCTGAATCTTGTCGTCGACCGCCAGCGCGCCGTTCACCGAGTTCGAGGCGAGCAGCTTCTCGGCTTGCAACAGATTCTGGTAATCGCGCGTTGCGGCGAGCATCTGTGCCGCCGTGCGGCGAGCCCAAGTGGCGTTATCGCGGCTCACCGATTCGGGATCGGCGGCGAAGTCCTTAAGGATCTCGTTGATCAGCGGCACCGCCTTCTGCGGGCCATCGCCGAGCGGGTAACGCTGACTCAGGTAGAACGTGGCCAGCTGACGGGCCACGTTGTCGGCGTCGGGGTTTTGCTCGTACGCAAGGCGATACAGGCCCTCGGCGTCGAACCACCGACCCATGTTCTCGTAACAGCGTGCGAGCAGCAGCGGCTGCTGATCTTCTTCCAACACCAACTGAGCTTGGCGTAGCGCCTCTTCGGCTTCCGCGGCCTTGCCCGAGGTCAGCAGGTTGGTGATGTGGGCCAGCCACGGAGCGGGCGAATCGCCCTGCAACTCCACGGCCTTGGCGAGCGCTACGCCCGCTTTCTCTTGGCACTGCTTACGCAGGTCTTCGGGGGCCGTGGCGATGGTGCTCATGCCCTGCATGAACTGTCCGTACCAAAGTTGGAGCGGTCCGTTTTCGGCACCGGCGGCTGCCAGTCGATCGGCGGCTTCCGCGGCGTCGCGGAACTTACCGGTTTGCAGCAGGATCTGCGGGTAGAGCTCGCCCACCAACGCCACGTTGATAGCGGGGTCGAATTGCTCTAGTTCCTTCGCAGCCTCGGCGAAGCTGCCTTGAGCAGCCAGCAAGCGGACGTATTGCGCGAGCGCTTGGGCATTCCCTCGACCGCGGGCGAAACCTTCTTTGTAGTCAGCAAGGGCCGCGATGTAGTCTCGATCGTTCACGGCCATCGCCGCGCGCAGAATATAGGGGTCGCTCCAGTCGGGGCGCTCCGCCAGCGAGGTGTTGACGAGGGCGAGGATTTCTTTCTTCAGTTGCTCGTTGTTCGGCTCGTTGCGGTACTGGACGAATTTGCGAGCGGCTTCGGTGAAGGCCCAGTTGGCGTCTTTCTTGGTTCCCACCAATTCGAGCACCTTCTTCTGGGCGGCCTGCATGTCTTCGTCGTCGTTACGCATCAGCGCCATGTCGAACACCTGCATCAAGGTCGGCAGGTCGTTCGGATTTAGCTCGGCAATCTTCTTCCAAGCGTCCTCCGACTCGTCACGCTTGCCAACGCGACCCAGCCGCGTGGCAATGCCTTTCCACAGTTCGATCTTGTGGCTTTGCTCCCAGTCGTCGATCCCCTCGGTCAGGGCCAACAGGTCTTGAGCCATTGTTTCCTTATTCATTGCGACGATCAGGTCGGCGCGGTCGAGACGCAACTGCCATTGATCGCCGAACTGCTGCACCGTCAGGTCGAGCAACTTCATGGCGTCTTCGGGACCTCGCTCGGGGTCCACCGCGACGAGTCGTGCGGCGGCGCGGCGAACGTTCAGATCATCCTTGGCCATGTCGAAAGCCGTGCGCAGAATCTCACGCGCTTCGGCGTACTTCTTGCGGGCCACCATCACCTGCGCCCGAAGCAACATCAATTGGACCTCGGATCGTTTGTTTTCTTCGGCCCACTTGGTGACGTACTTGTCGAAAGCGACCCAGTCCTGCTCGGCTTCGGGTTTGCGGATTTCCTCTGTCAAACGCTGGGGGAAGTCGCCCGCCACGCTCTGACCGGGAGTGGTCTCGCCCTTGACGCGGGCGTTGAGCGCGGCGAGTTGCTGGTCGATCAGCGGATTCTTCGGGAATTCGCGAGCCAGTTGCTCAAGAATGGGGAGTGCTTTTTCAGGGGAGCCCACCTTTTGGTAAGCCAGGCTCAGCAGCAAATCGAGCTGCAAGCGCAGCCGGCGATCTTCGGCCAGTTTCGGACGAACCTCTTCCAGCGCGCGAGTGGCGGGGAGCCAGTCTTCGCGGGCGGCCAGGATACGTGCTTCCTGGAACTCGACCTGCGGCAGCTTGAAGTCGATCTGCTTCTCCAGCTCTTTGATGGAGTTCTCCGCGCCGGTCAGATTCTTCTCGTCGATCTGAATATCGATCTTGTCGATCAGCAAGTAAGGCCGCTGCTTCTCGTCGACCTTCTCGAGACCGCGTTCGATTTGCTCGAGGGCGGCTTTGGTGTCGCCCTTTTCGCGTTCCAGGCCAGCCAAACCGCTGTAGAACACGCGGTTGTCGGTGCCGCTGGCAAGGCCCTCCTCAAGATACTTCTGGGCTGTTTCGAAGTCGCGATTGCCCAGGGCTTCGGCGGCTAGAGCCAGGAGAACGCTTGAATCCTTCGGATCAAGTTCGTAGGCCTTTTGCATCGCGGCGATGGCTTCCGCTCCGTGATCCTCGCGGCTTCCCTCGCCTTGGTCGATCGTGTTGTAGTACTGACCCATTGCGAGGTGCGCTTGGGCCGAGTCGGGGTTGCGGCGGAGCATTTGCTCGGCGACCGCCTTGGCTTGGTCGCGGCGATTCAGTTGGAACTGAGTGCGGATTAGCATGCGATAGGCATCGATGTCGTTGGGCGCAAGCGCTGCTTCGTCGGAGAACTTCTTGGTTTCGCGGTCGTAGCCCACCAACTTCTCGAGCACCTCGGCCGACTTGGCAGGTTCTTGAAGCACGGCATGGCACTGAGCTTGTTTCGTTAGCAGGCCTACGTCGTCGGGCTTCGATTTCAACAGCGCCTCGACGTGCCCTAATTGCTCTTTGGCGAAGGCGGCCATCACGTCCGGTCGGGTGCCAAGCAGGTCGACGTAATCCTCGCGGAGCTCGGTCTCGCCGGGATACTTGAACAGCACGTTGCTAACCGCACCGCGGAAGCCGTTGAACTCGCGAATCTCACCCGCATCGAGCGACTTCTGAGCAAGCAGAACGTAGAGCTTGGCTTGGCGGACGCGGGCCTCGTCGTCATCGGGACGGAAGCCGAGGTAGTTGTTGAGTTGCTTGACGGCTTCGAGGTGATCGCCCTTCTGTTCCGCAGCGGTTGCCTGGTCCAGCATGTCCGCGGCATTGTTGGTCATCTGCCACCGCCAGATGCCGTAGACCGAACCGCCGGCCACGAGGGTGCCAACCAACAGACCAATAAGCAAACCGTAGTTAACGCGATAGCGTTGCATGAGAGGATATCCTCAGGAAATCAGTTCAATCCCAATCACGACCCAAAGAGTGGGTCGTTATGGCGCTTGTAATAAGGTTCCGTCTGTGTACCGACCGCCCCCATCGCAACGGCGGGCGATGGCGACCGGCGAATGCAGGGGCATCGGGTGCGGCGGCAAGCGCGACGAGGGGGTAAACCCGCGAGCTGCCACCGGACCAAGACTCCCAGCCTTGGCTGGCCGCACCGGGCGTCCCTTCATGGTAGCCGCGTCAGTGGGGGTGTCAACGAACCGCCGAGCCCCCGCGGCCCGGTCGCAACAACCGCGGTCGCCCTAGTCTCTACGACCGTCACGGTCCGCTCGTTACGACCTACCGTATCAATATCCAGCAGGTGGCCGATCGCGCACCCGCAGCGGGGGACGTGGCCGGCGGATCGCTGGCGACCACCTGTGCTACAAGCCCCACGGGTCCGCGGCCCAACGCGCTGCTGTCAATTTCTACGCTGCCGCTAGCGGAGTCTACGAAGCCGACGCGGCGTTGGTTCTGCAAAATCTCGATTCCCGCCGCGTCCGCCGGACCGCGAACCGTCACGCGAATCTTCGTACCCGCCGACACCATAGGCTGGGGCGTGACTTCCATTTGTACCTGATTGTCCGCATCCGCTTCGCCACCCACCCGCACCGGCAAGATGGCCCGACCTCGGAAGCCAATCGGGTCATCGGTTGCGGCAACGAGGCGAAACTCGTGCATGCCGGGGGCAAGTCCCGCCGTATTCAGCGGCAGCGTCAGTTCTGCCGGTAGCCCCGCAGCCATGAGCCGGCCATCCAGGTAGAGCTCCATCATGCCTGCCTTCGTGCCAGCCTGGGGGACGACCTTGGCCTTCAGCTCGACTTTGTCTCCCAGCACTTGGTTGGGCTTCATCCCTTCGACTTCCACCTTGGGCGGCTTCGCGAACGGCTGGCACAAGGGATCGCCGACGATCAGCAGTTGGTAAGGCCCCGACACCGACTGATAGAACGCCTCGGCCAGCGAAGTACCGCGCCAGTAGTGGAGGTGCATGCTGGGTAGTGGGAACTTGGCTTGAATTGCATAAGGCTCTTCCACCGTGCCACTGGAGCCCGCCGCCCCGGCGCGAAGCCACACGGCGAGCGTGGTTTGCCACTTCTGGTCGAAGATGCCCCCATAGCTCGTGAAGTGGTCGCAGATGGCACCGGGGACCAGCGTCACCTTTCCCGGGTCCACCTCTAGGCTCGCCGCGCCGGCCATGATTCCCATGGCGGCGGGGGCTGATGCTGGCACGGTCCCCTCCTGCACTTCGGCCTCGGCACCTTCGCTACGAAGCTTGGCGGCTACCGCGGCGTAGCAGTCGTGGCGAGTTTTCGAGCGAACGTCGTTGTTCTTCATAAAATAAAAGGTGCCAACAGGGTGGCCGCCGTCGATGGCTGCCGAACGGTTGAGATAGTGAACCACCTCGTCGACGGTGTTGCCCCCTGTCGCCGTGACGCCGAGCATGGTCGACAGCATGTAGGTTTGGCCCGTCTTCGAGTCGGATGTTACCTGCCCATCCTTGCCCCAGAATTGACGCATGCCGAACCCGCGCGTCTCGACGTTCGCGCAGTCGATGCAGCTTGCCTGGTTGTTGCGAGCCGCTGGTGGAACGTACCAGTTGACGGTGGGCATGGTGAACGCCGCTTGGCCCTTCGCGACGTAAGGCCATAGGTAAGTCACTCCGGTGAGCGAGGCGACGGGGGTGAACTGCTTGGGGAGTTTCTCGTCCGCGAACTGCTTACGAAAGTCGACGCGTGTGGGGAAGTCGGAGGAATAGACAATGTACGTGATCTGCGCGCTTAGTTTCCGCTCGTCGATCGCCTTCAGAACCGGGGTAAGAATCTCATCACGGAATAGGGTTCCTCCGGTGGGCGCTGTGCCGTGCTTCCAGTCGAGGTAGAGCACGTTCGTTGGCGGGATGTCACGAAGGCGGATGTAGTGGTTCGCGATGGTCATCGACGCATCGCTGTTCTGGTTGACTACCAGCAGCACGTTCTCGGGGCCGCCCCCTGCCCTCGCGGCCCTCGTCGGCCCAGCAAGGGCAATGCAAATCAACACGAGCAATCGGCAGGCAAACAACATGCGAACTCCGCATCAGGAAGCAATAGCATCACTCTGTCCGTTGTACGCGACCCGCTCGGCGGGGGCAAACCGCTCGCTCCCTGCCCCACTACCGATCTTCCGCGGTAAGATAGGCATACGCCCCACCCACCCCTCGCAAGCGATACGGCCGACCCATGTCCAACCCACCCCGCCGTGGCGAGCGGGTTTTCGAGGCGCACAATATCACCAAGACCTACCATATGGGCGAGGTCGATGTGTTTGCGTTGCGTGGTGTCGACCTCGAACTCTACGCCGGCGAGTTCGTCGTGCTGCTGGGGCCGTCGGGCAGCGGTAAGAGCACCCTGCTCAATATTCTGGGCGGGCTCGATGTCCCCACCACCGGCACCATTCGCTATAGGGGCGCGGTGCTCACCGACTTCGACGACCGCGCCCTCACTATGTATCGTCGCAAGCACGTCGGGTTCGTGTTTCAGTTCTATAATCTGATCCCGAGTCTGACGGCCGAAGAGAACGTCTCGCTGATCACCGAGATCTCGACCAACCCGATGAAGCCGATCGAGGCGCTGTCGCTGGTGGACCTCGCGAAGCGGCGCACTCACTTCCCCGCGCAGCTTTCCGGTGGCGAGCAGCAGCGCGTGGCGATCGCCCGCGCGGTGGCCAAAAAGCCCGACGTGCTGCTGTGCGACGAGCCGACCGGTGCACTCGACGTCCACACGGGCATCCTGGTGCTCGACGCCATTCAGAAGATCAACGAAGAGCTTGGCACGACGACCGCCGTCATCACGCACAACGCCATCATCGCCGAAATGGCCGACCGTGTGATCCACGTCTCCGACGGGCGCATCGCGCACACCGAAATCAACTCCAAGAAACGCCGCGCGGAGGAACTCGAATGGTAAGTCGTTTCGAGGGGTTCCTGTCGGAATGGCACGCAACACTATCGCTTTTGGTCATTGGTCCTTAAGAAATTGGTCATTATTCCCACATGCTCTCCTCCCTCGACCGCAAGCTGTTTCGCGACCTGCGTGCCCTTTGGGGGCAGGCGATCGCGATTTCGCTGGTCATTGCGTCGGGGGTAGCCACGTTCGTCAATTCGCAGAACGCGCTGCGGTCGCTCGAATCCACTCGCTCGGCGTTTTACGATCGATCGCGTTTCGCCGAGGTGTTTGCTGGCGCCAAGCGAGTGCCCGACTCGATGAAGGGGCGACTGGAAGAAATCCCCGGCGTTGCCCACGTCGAAACCCGCGTGGTCGAAGGGGTGAATCTCGATCTGCCGACGCTCCCCGAGCCGGCGTTGGGGCAGCTCATCAGCGTTCCCGACACGCACAAGCCGCTGCTCAATCAGTTGTACTTGCGCCGAGGTCGCTGGCTAACGCCGGCGGTGGACGACGAAGTGCTGGTGAGCGAGAAGTTCGCCACGGCTAACGAGCTGGAGGTGGGCGACACCATCGCCGCCATCATCAACGGCCGCCGCAAGCAACTTCGCATGGTGGGTGTGGTGCTGTCGCCCGAGTACATCTTCCAGGTCAAACCGGGCGACATCGTCCCCGACCCCAAGCACTACGGCGTGATGTGGATGAACGAGGAGGCGCTCTCCATGGCGTTCGACATGGAGGGGGCGTTCAACGACGTGGCGATCGAGCTAATGCGCGGGGCGAACATCGACGAGGTGATCTTCCAGGTCGACCGACTGCTCGATCAGTATGGCGGGCGTGGCGCTTACGGTCGTAAGGATCAAATCTCGCACATGATTCTTGAGAGCGATATCAATGGTCTTAAAACCACCGGCCTTATCGCGCCCACCATCTTCCTTTGCGTCGCGGCGTTCCTGTTCAACGTGGTGCTCACCCGCACGCTTGCGCTGCAGCGCGAGCAGATCGCCGCGCTCAAGGCGTTTGGGTACACCAACATGGACATCGGCTGGCACTACATGAAGTTCGTGCTGATGATCACACTCTCAGGTGCCGCGCTCGGCACCGTGGGGGGCAACATCCTGGCGGCGCTGGTGACCGAAATGTTGGCACGGGTCTACCAGTATCCCGAAATACTCATCCGTGTTCGCTGGAGTGTCGTCGCCCTGGCAATTGGTGTTGCGGTCGGAGCGGCTCTACTCGGAGCGTCGGCGGCCATCTGGCGTGCCGTCCGTGTTCCGCCCGCCGAGGCAATGCGTCCCGAACCACCGGCGAACTTCAAGCCCACGATGTTCGAACGGCTTGGCCTGGGGCACGCCCTGCCGAACGTCGCTCGCATGGTGATTCGACAACTCGAACGGCAGCGGATAAAGACCAGCATCTCGATCCTCGCCGTGGGGCTGTCGGTCGGTGTGATCGTCGTTGGACAGTTCATGCAGGACGCCATCGACTACGTGATCGACCTGCAGTACTTCCGTATGCAATTGTACGACGTGCAGGTGAACACCGTCGAGCCATTGTCGACCGATATTACCTACGCCCTCAAGAGCATTCCCGGCGTGCTGCATGTCGAGCCGATGCGATCGGTCCCAGCCCGCGTTCGGCATGGGTCGCGGTATCGGCGGGTGGCGGTGCAATCGCTTCCCGAGAACGTTTCGCTATTACAACTCATTGATCGCCACCACAACTCCTGGCAACCACCACCGTCGGGGCTCGTGGTGTCGACGAAACTCGCCAAACTGCTGGACGCGCGGGTGGGCGACACGCTGCGCATCGAGGTGCTAGAGGGCAAGCGGCCGACACTCGAACTGCCCGTGCTAGCGCTGCTCGACGATCTCGCCGGGCTGAACGTCTACATGAGCCTCGACGAGATGAACCGCCTGCTCCGCGAATCGCCCCGCGCGAGCGGCGCGTACCTGAAGATCGACCCCGAGAAGCAGGACAGCATCTATCGCGAACTGAAGGAGATACCAGCGCTCGCGGGGGTGAGCGTCAAGGAGTATGGCTTAACCAGCTTCAAAGAAACCATCGCCCAGAACCTCGGGACGATCAAGGCGATCAACCTGAGCTTCGCCGTGATCATCGCCTTAGGCGTGGTTTATAACGGCGCGCGAATTGCGCTTTCGGAGCGAAGCCGTGAACTGGCGACGCTGCGCGTGATCGGATTCACGCGGCGAGAGATTTCCGCGATCCTTCTGGGGGAACTGGGCGTCATCACCGTGCTGGCACTCCCGCTGGGTCTCGGTATTGGCTGGTCGTTCGCCTATTTGCTCTCCACCTACCTTGCCGATGAAGAGGCGTTTCGCTTTCCGTTTGTCATCAGCAACTCGACGTATGGTCTGGCGGTGTCGGTGGTGTTGGCCGCTTCGGTGTTGTCGGCACTGCTGGTGCGGCGTAAGCTCGACCACTTGGATTTGATCGCCGTGCTGAAGTCCCGTGAGTAAGCAGCCAGTCCCCAGTTCTTGGCCCCAATCCCAAACTCTAAGCTCCCAATGAAAAGTTGGCTTTCCTGGATTCTTGCTCTCTTCGGCATCGCACTCGTCGTGTTGATTGCGCTGTCGTTTCGTCCCGATCCTGTGGAGGTGGACTTGGCTAAGGTCGAACGCGGCGAAGTGCTGGTGACCGTCGACGAAGATGGCCGGACGCGGATTCGCGAGAAGTACGTGGTATCCACCCCGCTCGCCGGGCGGCTGCTTCGCATCAACATGGATCCGGGCGATCCCGTGCAGGCGGGCGACACGCTGCTGGCCACGATCGAACCTCGCGACCCCGAACTGCTCGACGCCCGGGCCATCGCTCAGGCCGAGGCCCGCGTGAGCGCGGCCGAGTCGGCGGTGAAGAAGACCGAGCCAATGCTCGAACAGGCCCGCATCGACTTGGGCAATGCTGAGACGCAACTTGCCCGGCTGCGTGAGTCGCTTTCCTCGGTTACCGAGTCGGAACTCGACGACGCCGAGGCTCGCTACCATGCTGCCTCGGAAGAACTGCGAAGTTCGAAGTACGCGCAGGAGATTGCCGAGTTCGAGTTGCAGCAAGCACGTGCGGCGCTGCTACGCTCGCGCCCCAACGACGTGTCGCCCGGTGAATCCACCACGGGCGAACAAGCGAATGGCAACGGCTGGAACCACACCATCCTGGCTCCCATTTCCGGGCGTGTGCTTCGAGTGTTCCAGGAGAGCTCAGCCGTCGTAACCGCCGGCATGTCGCTACTCGAGCTTGGCGACCCCAATGATCTGGAAGTCGAAATCGACGTGCTGTCGAGCGACGCGGTGAAGATCAAGCCAGGCGCACGGGTGATGCTCGAGCATTGGGGTGGCGATCACGTGCTCCACGGCCGCGTGCGACTCGTCGAGCCCAGTGGCTTTACGAAGATCTCGACACTTGGCGTCGAGGAGCAGCGCGTCAACGTGATCGTCGATCTTACCGATCCAATCGAAGACCGTGCCGCGCTCGGCGATGGCTTTCGCGTCGAGGCCCGCATCGTCGTCGCCGAGGCCGACAACGTCCTCCGCATCCCGGCAAGCTCGCTGTTCCGCCCCGGTATAGGCTGGGCTGTGTTTAAAGTCGTCAACAACCGCGCGGTCGAAACGCCAGTCAAAGTCGGCTTTCAAAACGGCCTGGAAGCCGAGATCACCTCAGGCCTCGACGAAGGGGACCAGGTGATTGTCCATCCGAGCGATCAAATCGCTGATGGCGTGCAAGTGCGTGCTCGGTGATGGCTGGGACCGCGAAAAGGGAAGCAGAATCTCCACCTTCTAGCCGAAGCATAACGCCTCGTCGGACGCCCGTGATCTGCTATCTCGGCGATCCTATTCACTAGCGGCCCTCCGCAGTCGCTGCGTATATTACAATAAAGCTAGAATCCTCCTGTTTCGTCCCCCCCTGGCATAAGGCACCCTACGCGTGGGAATTGGCAATTTCTTTAAGTCGATGCTCGAAGGGGGCAAGGTCGACGTCCAGAAGCGGTACGAGTACCTCCGCGAGGCGGTGTCGGGGACGATGAGCGAGTTCTACTTGGCTCGCGATCGTCAGACCGATCAGCTCGTTGGGCTCAAGATTCTCGACATCGACAAGACCACGGCGCTCGAGGCCCGTTTCAAAGGTCTCGACAAGCCGAGCGAGGGGAAGATTGCCAGTTCGTTTAGCCACCCGCTGATCGTCACCACGCTGCAGTACGGTACGACGACCAACAATCAGCAGTTCATCGTCATGGAGTTCCTCGACGGCCCAGGGCTTAACTCGCTGATCGTCGGCAAGAGCAAGCTGCTCGATGGCAACCGCCTAACGCTGGTGCGACAGATGGCCGAAGCGATTAAGGTGGTACACGACGCGGGTTACATTCACCGGGACATCTGCCCCCGCAATTTCGTGTGCAGTAAGGACGCTACATCGCTCAAGCTCATCGACTTCGGGCTTACGGTGCCGGCGGAGAAGTCGTACATGCAGCCCGGCATCCGCACGGGGACGCCGAACTACATGGCCCCCGAAGTCGTGCGGCGTAAGCCGACCGACAAGCGGCTCGACATCTTCGCGATGGGGGTGTCGATGTATGAGATCTTCGCCTTCGATCTCCCCTGGACCCGCGGCAGCGACGGCCTCGCCGCGATGGCGCATGGTGGCACGAAACCCAAACCGATCAGCGCCCACTATCCGAAGATCGACCCCAAGCTCGACGCCGCGATTCTAAAGTGCATCGAAAACGAACCCGACGACCGGTTCGGCTCAGTGGACGATTTTCTGAAGGCGATCAAGGGGCTTAAGTCGGAAGACGCCGCTTAACCGATGGTTTACTTGTGGGAGAGCCCCCTCACAAAGTTGCTGGACCCCCCGGCCCTGACGGGCCCAGATCGCCTGGGGTGGGAAAAGCGTCTGCGAGTGTGCATTTCCCGCCCAAAATGCCCCCTTTTCCACCGGGGGGAGACCGTCTATACTTCCGGGCTATCGATTTGTTCCGATCATTGGCCCTCCAGTGGCCAAAGCTAGCGAGACCGTCCGATGACCATCGACAAGAGCCTCAAAGTTAAGCGTGGCACCAACTCCAACCGCAGCGTGATGACACGCGTCGAGCGGCTGCGAATTCTGCTGGACAATGGTCGTTGGTCGGAGGGCGATTCGCCACTTGGCATTCCCAAGACCCGCGTTCGCAAGCTGGTCATGAAGAAAAAGAAGAAGAAGACCAAGGACGACGAGAAGTAATCGTCGGACCCTTCTGCGGCGGCCTGCTATTGGTCACCGCATTGTTGTCTCCGCTACCTTCTTTCTTACATCTCTTCGAGCTTCGCCTCGAGCGTTTCAATGGCCGCCGCGTTTTCGCGATCGGTTTCGCTCAGCTGCGACAGCCGCTCCCCCGCCAGTGCTTTCGCGCGCGACAGCGTCGGAAGTTCGGGGGTCTTGCCCGGGTGGTCGAGCTCCACAGCGTCGAGGTAGATCTCGACGAAATCTCGCTGCTTCGCCAGTTGATCGAGTTCGCGAATCACCGGCATTAGCTCGGAGAGCGTCATGCTACGCGAGCTGACGAGTTTCGCCTCGACGCCTCGCAATCCATGCACGTAGCCCTGCACGCGGGCGTTCAGCTCGGCGACGTTAATGTCGACATCGTTCATGACGGGCGACTTGCTCAGACCAGCCGGCCGCATCGCGACGCGCGAAGTCCGCTCGCTGGTGACGACCGTCTCGTCGTCGGCGAAAGGATTGCCCAGGTCAATGGGCTTGGCCGACGGGTGACGCTGCCACACGCTGGCTTCCTGCTTGGGCTCGACTTCGGGCTTCACGGGGGGAGTCGAAGCAACGGATTCGGGAACCACCGGCTTTGATGCGTCCGTGGCGGGAGACGCCTGCTCGGCAACAGTCGACGGTTCGGGTGTCGTCGCCTTGGGCGGCGTGACTGGCTTGGGTGCCGCCGGCTCAATGGTCTCGGGCAGCGCGGGCGTGTCTTGCGCAACAACGGGTGCCGCGGCCTCTGTGTTCGGCGAAGCAATCCGCTCGGCAAACCACGGCAACTGGGGCATCGACTTGGTGGCGCCAGGTAGCGAGCTCTGCAGCGACTCTTGAAGCCACTCGCGCATCTGCTGCACGTCTTCGGCGGTCTTCGTCGAGTTGTTCCAGCGGTCGAGCGCTATGGCGAGTTGCTGCGTACGCTCGTTGGCGTCGCGTCCGTTGCGCTGGCGGATCATGCGAATCTGATCACCCAGTTGGTTGACCAGGGGCTGCAAGTCGCTCGTAGGCTCTTGGGCCGAGGCAACTTCGCTCAGCGAGATGGTGAGCAGCAACAGCAGGCTTAGGATTCGCGATAGCATGGCAATTCGTGGGGCAAACGTGATCGAGCGGGGCGACGCTGCACGCTCTCCCGCCGGGGTCTTCTGGAAGTAGAATAACCCCTGTGCGCGGCGCGTGTCACGTAAAACTAGACCCATCGCTACCGAAGTCAACCACCTCCGCTCCCACGGCCACCAACCCTATGCATTCGCTCCTCCGATTGGTTCTGGTGGTAGCGGTTGTATTGGGTGTGCCGCTGCTGACGGCCGCGTTGTGGAACGGCCCGCTCGAGCGATGGTTCGCGGCCTGGCACGACTCGCCTCCGCCGACGGCGTGGATTGTTACGGCGCTGGTTGGCGTGCTAGCGGCGGACATCTTGCTGCCCATTCCGTCGGGCCCCGTGATCACCCTCGCCGGGGCCGAACTGGGCGTCCCGGTGACGGCCGTGGCCGCTTGGCTTGGGCTGATGCTCGGTGGCACCTCGGCGTTTGCCATCACCAAGCGCTGGGGGACGCGACTCGCCGAGCGGTTCGCGGCGCCGGAAGACCTCGCCAATCTTCGCACCTCGGCCCGCGAACACGACGTGTGGCTGCTGCTCGTCACTCGCCCTCTGCCGATCCTCGCCGAGGCAACGGTGCTGCTGTGCGGTGCGCTCGACACCTGCTGGTCGCGAATGCTGTGGACGCTCGCCGTAGGCAACGCCGCGGTCGCCCTGGCGTTTGCCTTCCTCGGCAGCCAAGCCGAAGAGCACGAATGGATGACCGTGGCGATCGTGCTGTCGATCGTCGTCCCGCTCGCAGGAACATGGCTCGTGAGGCAGCGTCTGAAGCGACGGTCGTAGCCGGGCTTGCAAGAGTTCGGGCATATTAGGAACAGGAGGGAACGGAGATAACAGAGAAGAAGGAAGGAGGAGAAAGAATGCTAATCCTCGCCTATCTTCGCTAGTGAATGATTAGCGTCGATTAGCGCAGATTAGTGTTCCTGATTTCTTCTTTGTTGATTATCTCTGTTCTCTCCGTTTCCTCCTGTTCAAATCACTTCTCCTCTCCGCTCGCCCGAACTCTTGCGAGTCCGGCTACAGCTACTCGAACAATCTTAACTGGCCGGTGGTGACGCGGGGTGGGCGGAAGTGCGAGGCATCGAGTGGCTGTGACTCGGTGTCGAATCGGTGCTTCGCGCGGAAGACGCGGAAGGTTTGCTCGATCTGTCTAGCGATCTCACCTTCGCCCCGCATCCGCGAGCCGAACTTGCTTTGGTAGAGTTCGCCTTCGCGGGTGGTGCGAATGCGCGACGCGACTTTCTCGACGCGATCGGGGTAGAACCGCTCGAGCCAGCCGAAGAACACGTCGACCACCGTCAGGGGCAGTCGCAGCAAGATGTAACTAGCGGTCGAGGCCCCCGCTTCGCGTGCCGCGGCAAGAATCGCTGGGATCTCGCTGTCGTTGAGACCCGGAATTACCGGCGCGACCATCACCCGCGTCGGCACGCCGGCCGCGGTAAGCTCGCGAATAGTTCGCAGACGTGCCTCGGGCGAACTGGTGCGTGGTTCCATCGTGCGAGCGAGTTCGGCGTCGAGCGTTGTGATCGACACGGCGACTTGCGCGGCGCTATAGTGCGCAAGCTCGGCCAGCAGGTCGAGGTCGCGGGCCACCAAGGCGTTCTTGGTGACGATGCCCATTGGCTGCCGGCACTCGGCCGCCACGGCCAGGCAGCCCCGTGTTAGTTCGTACTCGCGCTCGACGGGCTGGTAGCAATCGGTGACGCCGGACATCGAAATCCACTCTGGCTTCCACGCGGGCCGAGCGAGCCACGCACGGAACAACTCGGGGGCGCGATGCTTGACCATCACCTTGGTTTCAAAGTCGAGTCCAGCACTCAGGCCATAATACTCATGTGTCGGCCTCGCATAGCAGTAACTACACCCATGCGAGCATCCGCGATAAGGGTTCATGCTGTAGCGGAAGGACACATCCGGGCTGTTGTTTTGCGAAACGATCGACTGCGACTCGTCCGGCAAGTAAATGGTCGCCGGGCGGGCGAGTTGGGCCATCAATTCGGTGTCGTCGGCCACGTCGTCCCAGTAGGGTTCGACCTGGACCGACACGTACCGATTGGCTGGTTGGTTCTGGGCACCGCGGCCTTTGATCGGTTCGTGGGGAGCTGGTGAGGCGGGCATGAGTTGAGTGTACAAGAAAACACATTTCGCTGCAAGAAGTGCGGTAAAACGCGGGCTTAGAAGAATTCTTGGGAATTCCGCAAATCGACATTGACGGTCCCTCGCCAGGGTTCTATTCTCCGCCCCGTCAGGTGACACCTGACAGCGAGCCACCAGAAGTTGGACGCCTCAAAAACGCCGGCTTCAGGTTGCTCTTGCGACCGGAGGGGAATCTCGGTTACCCTCACAACCCGGCTGCGGAGGCGATCCTCCTAAGCCGCGCAAGTGTTAAAGCTGTTGGTGGCAACGGGAATCCGTACCCACCAATTTGATAGACTGCTGTAGCCTCACGCCCCTGGCGTTGCTAACATTACATCACTGGCGTCACTCAAGAGCATCTCTCCCCCCACACGCTCTTGACGACGTCCGCCCTAGCGCAGGCGAGAATGCGTCCAATCGCTCCCGGAAGAGTTTGCCGTCCTTTGCCCCCCTGGGACGTGGCTTTTCTGGGAGCTTTTTTTATGCGCCCACGTCTCGCATAAACGCTCATCTTCGCGTTTACCTCTTCGGCGCGTCCCGCTACAATCCGCCACCCGCTGTGGAACAGGGAGTGTTTCTGCGCGGTGTGCTATGTCTACTTTCAATGGAGTAATTGGCATGGATGCCACTCGCCCTCTCCGGGGCTCAAACGAAACTCACGCTGCGTCTCGCGTTAACCTGCGCGACGAACCGCTCGACGAACTCGCTCAGCTTCGCGCCGCGCGCGAAGTGCTGCGGCTCGAAGCCGTCGCGGTCTGGAAACTATCGACTACTATCGATCACTCGATCACCGATGCCATCGCCCTGGTGCTTCGCAGCACCGGCAGTGTGATTGTCACCGGCATGGGCAAGGCGGGGCTCGTCGGGCAAAAGATCGCGGCGACGCTCGCTTCGACGGGCACACCGAGTCATTTCATGCATCCTGCCGAGGCGTTCCACGGCGACCTTGGCCGCATTGGCAAGCAAGACGTCGTGCTGATGCTCACGCAAAGCGGCGAGACGGGCGAAGTGGTCCAACTGCTTCCCTCTCTACGCGATATGCAAGTTCCCGTGATCGCGATCACCGCCAGCCGTCATTCGAAGGTCGGCCGCGCCGCGACGTGCGTCATCGAGCTCGGGCAACTGGAAGAAGCGTGCTCGCTGGGCCTCGCGCCGAGCACCAGCACCACGGCGATGCTCGCCCTGGGCGATGCGCTAGCGATCGTCATTAGCAAGCTCCGCGGTTTCAAGGCTGAAGACTTTGCCCGCTTCCATCCAGGTGGTAGCCTTGGCTTCAAACTCAGCAAGGTCGAAGACCACATGCGTCCACTCGCCGAGTGCCGAGTGGCAAGCGACAGTAAAACAGTTCGCGAAGTGATCGTCAGTTGCAGCCGTCCTGGTCGACGATCGGGTGCGGTGATGCTGGTGAGCGACTCGGGCGAACTGACCGGCATCTTCACCGACAGCGACCTCGCGCGACTCGTCGAGAGCCGGCACGAGCAAAAGCTCGACCAGCCGATCCGCGAAGTGATGACCAAGCAGTGTGCGCGAATCGCCATTGGTGATCGCACTCAGCATGCGATCGACATCCTGGTCGGTCGGAAGATTAGCGAACTGCCCGTGGTCAACGCCGAGGGGCAGCCCGTGGGCATGATCGACGTGACGGACGTGGTGGGTGCTTCGGACGCGGCCCACGATACGGCCACCGATACACCCACGGAAGAATCGCCTACGATCCGCGTGTTTCCCGAGTCCCGAACCACCGCCGAACGACGAGGAGAAGTCGCATGATTGGACGATACTTCCGAGCCATGGTGTTGCTCGTACTGGTTTCGACTACTTCCGAAGCCCAGCAGTTTCAGATCCAGCCGGGCTCGGCAGCGCCCTACGCCGAGCAATTTGGCTCTGCCGCCGACATCGACGTTTCGATCAATCCGAATATGGAAGTCCGTGATTTCGACGTTGATATGAAAGATCAGCCCGAGCTCTACGAAATTGACCAGTGGTCCTACGCCGAGCCTGAACGTCATTTGGCCGGGACCTTCGACATGCTGGTGTACGTGTACGACGTGCCGTTGCCGTGGGATCCGACGATGATCGAGCGCGTGAGACAGGCCAAGGTGGTGGATGAAGAAGCAACTTTTCCTCTACCAGTGCGATTCGCAGGGCGGTGTAGGGGTGTGGAAACGGTTAAAAGGCGCGGTCCCGATCCGACCGTCTTTGTCACGTCACTTCCTGAACGCAACCAGTCTGACCGGTATAGCGACCTGCCCCAGGGCGAGGAGCCGTTTGTAATACTCGACCTCGCTGAAAGCGAGCACTTGGGCATGGTTCCTGGTTCCTGGAGACCTTAGTTTGCTCACGCTTCTCTTTCTACTTCTGGTCGCGTCACTCGCTAATCTTCGCAAGTCTTTAGGGTCCACTCGAACGAATATCAACAGACGCCTTACGGCGGCCGCTCGCCGGATACCTTAGCCCCACGTACTGTACTCCATGCTTGCACGCATCACCCGCAGCGCTATCACGCTCGCCACGCTCGTCGTGGTGTACCAGGTGTACGTGCTCACGGTGGCCAGGGTGGTCGAACCGCCGGCGGTCGAGCGGTCGGTGAAAACGATCGACAAAGAGACGCGTGATGTCAGCTACGATGCGATTGGGCGCTATCAAGCATTGCTGGCGGCTTACTTTCCTGAGGGGCATTGGGCGCTGGTGTCGCCGCCCAAGGTGATTCGGCTCGACAAGCTCATGCTGGTGCTCAAGGACTATCGCCGGCATGACGATGGCAGCGTCGACCTCGACCAGTGTGCCGTGCTGATTCTGCCGGACGAATGGGAGTTCGGTGAACCCTCGCCTCGCGAGACGGTGATTCTCGAAGCCCCCGGCGGCGCGCATTTGCAGTTCGACGAAGACTTCCAGCCGACGCGTGGCAAGGCCGGCCGAATTGTCGAAGGCCGCTTTCCGGGCGAAATCGTCATCCGCAGCGACATGAAGCTCCCCGGCACCGACGACGACCTGTTAATCGTCACTCGCGACCTATCGATGAACGATCACCTCATCCAGTCGGAGGCGGAAGTGCAGGCTCGCCTTGGGGCTAACAAAGGGGGCGGGCGTGGGTTGCGAATCCGTTTGAGTCGCGACAATCACATCAAGCGAGGTCCGAGCATCAATGGGGTCGAGTCGCTCTCCATCCGCGAGAACGTCCATCTAGAAATGGAACCGAATGGCGTCGACCTGTTTGGCGAAGAGAAGCCCCAGGACCGCATGGTGCGTGTCGATCAGCAGGGGCAGCAGCGAGTGATTCACCTCGCCACGGCCGAGATGCCTCAGCCTCAGTTCGAGACCCCGGTGGTTGTGAAGTGCCAGGGTGCGTTCTATTTCGACCTGGTGCAGTACGTCGCGTCGTTCGAGCAGCAAGTCGAGGTGCGACGCCAGCGGCTGAACGGTCAGTTTGATAGCCTCGACGCCAACGAACTAGCGATTCAGTTCTCGCCTGTCGACGAGAAGGGCATTCCGATCGCGAACGACGATCCCGACATCGCCCGCCGGCAGAGCAAGGCGCTTGGTAAGTTCAAGCCCATCGGAATTACGGCGACTGGACAACCGGTGAAGGCCTACGCGCCGATGCAGAACGCCTCGGCTCGCGCGGGACGCATTCACATCAACCTCTACGCCCGGCGTATCCGACTCGATCAGATGGAAGAGGTGGTGCTGTGTTACGGGGCGAGCGAGATTCATGCCCCGTTCATCGAGTACCAAATGCCACCGGAGAAATCGCCGCAAGCGGTGGGCGAGTTGTCGATCGCCGGGCCGGGATGGCTGCGTGCGGTGCCCGACAGCGAGCGTACCGATCGCATTGTCGACGTGGCGTGGAAGAAGGCCGCGAGCACGCCGTTTCCCGTGCAGCTCACTCGTCGCAACGGCCAGCCGATTCTGGTCCTGAGCGGTCAGCCCGTGATCGACGCCCACCGACTCGGACGCATCGCTGCCGAGCGGATGGAAGTCGAACTCGTGGAGGTCCCCGCCGATGGTCCCGACGGCCCCGCGCTCGAAGTGGCGAAGGGCGAGGACAAGCTGGCGATCATTCCGCAGCGGCTCTTGGCTTCGGGTAGCGTGGCGTTCGCTTCGCCCAAACTCACCGGCCGGACGCATCAGCTCGAAGGAGCATTCCAACCTTGGGAGCCCGCGCCGCAACCGGGTGCTGGTCTGGTGAGCGACACCGCGCCGACGAACGATGCTGCTGCGGCTGGCACTGGCAACGGCGCGCTAAGTCTTGATCCTTCGAGCAACGAACAAACCGGCTCGCAGTACGACTTGGCCGCCAATCAGATTCATCTCGATCTCGCACTCAGTGGCAAGTCGGCGGAACCGACCGCCGTGTCCTGCGATGGCTCGGTGGTGCTCCGTGAAGTGCGGGGTGCCAAGCCGGGTGAAGAGCCGATGGAGGTCCGCGGCAACCAACTGCTGGTCCGCGATCTTCAGGAATCGGCGAAGATCACCGTCATCGGACGCCGCGATCCACAGCTTGGCGGTCCCGGCACCGCGACCATCAACGCCCGCGGCATGACGCTCGCCGCCGAACGCATCAACGCCGACCAAAAGCTCGGCAAGTTCTGGATCAATGGCCCGGGCATGGCCACGATGGACGTCACCGGCGAAGCCTTCGGCCAACCGGCTGGCACCACCACTCCTGTGTCGCTCACCTGGCAAACGGGTCTCGACGCGGCCGGCACACGTGTCGTGGCGAGCGGTCGGGTGCTCATCGAGAGCCAGCATGGCTGGGCACAGGGCGACCGTGCGATCGCGCTGCTCAACCGTCCGCTGTCGGTGGACCGCGACGCCGCGAAGACGAAGATCGACGTCTCCCAAGTGTCGCTCGAAGGCAACGTCGTGGGCGACTACGTGGGTCGAGACGAGACCGGCCAGACTTCGCACGAGAACTTCCAGCTCAAGTCGATCGCGTACGATCGCGTCACCGGCAACATTCAAGGCTCGGGCCCCGGCGTGCTGCGTTCGGTGCGGTGGTCGGATTCGTCATTCGGGTTCGAGGAACTGGGCGGCGCGGCGACCCAAACCCCCAACGCCCCCAAGCCGCCGAGCAAGCCCGAGCTTCGCTTCCTGCGTGTTGACTTCGAGAAAGGCTTGTCGGGAAACGTCAACCAACGCGTGGTGCGATTCCACCAGCGCGTGCGAAGCGTGTACGGCCCCGTGGCCGACTGGCAGCAAGAGCTACCACTGCACGCCCCCGATCGATTGCCGGTCGACACGGTGACGCTGGCGTGCGAGACGCTCGAAGTGAACGAAGACCCGCTCGGCCGTCCTCCGGCGGGATCGAAAACCAAGATGGGCCCGCTTGAGATTCGTGCGATCGACAACGTCGAGATCGAAGGCCGTTCAGAAAAGAACGGCACGTTCCAAGCTCAAGCCGTCACGGCCAGCTACAGTCAGGCGAAGGACATGTTCATGCTCGAAGGGGACGGGCAGCAGGATGCCGTGATTCGCACGCGCGATCCAGCCACGGGTCGCTACTCGGAGACCCCTGCCCGCTCGATCGCCTACTGGAAAACAACCGGCATCGTGAAGCTCAACGACATCCAGCGCCCAGTCGACATCCAGCAGTTCGCACCGCGAAACGCAACACCGGCTGCGACAACGCCACGCGTAGGGCCTATTCGTTAGCTATGGACGGCACTGCTGGCGGGGCCAACAGCGGCACCCATTTATTCGCTAGCCCCGCCGCGCTTCAGTCCCAGCAACCAGTCGTAGAACATCGGGTTGTCGTACGTCTGGGTCCACGAGTCGTGACCGACTTCGGGATAAATGGTAAGTCGAGCGTTGCCACCTGCCTTGTTCACGGCGTCGACCATTGTGCGGCTACCGGCGACGGGCACGACATTATCGGCTTCGCCATGGAACGCCCAGATGGGTGTGGCTGCGATTTCGCTGGCGATGCTCGAAGGATTCCCGCCGCCGCAGATTGGCACTACTGCAGCGAAGCGATCAGGGGCAGCGGCGACAACTCGCCAGCTACCAAACCCACCCATGCTTAGGCCGGTGAGGTAGATGCGGTCGGCGTCGACGTTCAGTTCCTCCTCAATCTGGTCGACGAGTGGCAGGAGCACTTCGGGACGCCATGCCCCGCCCACTTGGCCAAAGCTGCCAGGCTTTGGGCACTGGGGGGACACTAGTACGAATGGAAAATGCTTCCCCTCGGCGGCCTGCTTGGGTGGGCCATGCTTGGCGACTCGCTTCAGCTCGTCACCCCCGGCACCGCTTTCGCCTAGCCCATGCAGGAAAATCACCAGTGGCACCGCGTCGCTGTCGGCTTTGTAATCCTTGGGCGTGTAGAGCATCAGCGGAACATCGACATTCTTAGGCGTGGCGTCGGAGGTCTCGATTGCCACGCTGGTTTCGATCTGCTCGCCCGGCTTAGGGGTGAGACCCTCGCCCGCTGCCAGCACTGCAGGAATCGTTGCAATTACCAGGGTCATTACGAGAGCCCGACGCGAAATCGCCATGTTCCATCTCCCAGAAGTTGATATAAGCCGCCACGGTTGCGAGCGACTCGTCTGGACACCCAGCGGCCGCTGCCGCAAACTGTTATACCTGAATTCCCACCATGCAGTTTCAAGAAGAGTAACACCGTGTCCTACTTCATCGGCGTTGACGTTGGCGGAACCACCAGCACCGTGGCGATTGGCGACGCTCACCGCAAGATCGTGATGGTCTCCGAGCAATTTGATACCAACTCGGCCGCCGGACCCGGTCCGTTGGTCGAGGCCGTGGTCGAGGCCATCCTCGGCGGCGTCGAGCAACTCGGTGGCACCGGCGCCGACATCCAGTCGACGTGCATCGCGACCCCCGGTCCGGCGACGCTCGATGGCGTGCTGCTCAAAACGCCCAACCTGAAGGCCGAGTACTGGGATCGCTTCAACATCCGCCTGGCGCTCGAGGAAGGTCTCGCATCGCGTTCGCTCAGCATTCCGGTGCGTTACATCGGCGATGGCCAGGCCGCGGCGCTCGGCGAGTACTCGGTGCGTAGCGGACTGCTGAAGTACGACGCGATGCGTGGCGAGTGGTCGCCCGACAAGAAGCTCCGGTCGCTGTTCATGGTGATCGTCGGCACGGGGCTTGGCGGTGGCGAGGTTCGCGATGGCCAGGTGGTGCGTGGACTCGAAGGCCGCGCCGGCCACGCCGGTCACTTGCATCTGCCGCCGTACGCGTTTCGCTACGAGCACGATCGCCAACTGATGGTCGGCAATTCGCTCTGCACCGTCGAGTCGGCCGTCTCGCTCACGGCACTCACCCATCAGCTTGGCTATCGCCTGGAGCTCGAAGAGTGGCACGAGCATCCGCTCAACAAGCAGCCCGGGACGGTACGCGATAAGGCCAAGCGGTTACGCGAACTCGCGGCCGCCGGCGACCCCCTGGCGCTCGAACTGTTCGACGACCAAGCCCGTGCGCTCGGCATCGCCCTATTGGACATCAATTACCTGGGCGACTACGACCAGATCGTCATTGGTGGCGGCGTGTGCGATCTGTCGGCCGAGGTCCGCGATCGCTACCGCATGCACGCCGAAGCCGCGTATCGCACTTACGCGCTCGATGGTTTCCGCAACCTCGACCACTTCGAGTTCTCGGTGTGCGGGGATGCGGCACCGGTGATCGGGGCCCTCGCGAGCGCGTATTAATCAGGGTTGTTCGTGTGGGAGGCGGGTGCTTTCTTGTGGGAGGCGTCTCCAACGCCGAATATCGGGCTCGGAGAGCCCTCCCACAATGGGTTCGAGCATCGGGCTCAGAGAGCCCTCCCAGAGCTAGTTCGCTACAGCGTCCAGGTGGTGATCTGCACCACCATCGCCGCGAGGAACATGAAGAACAGGATCCACAGCGCGTTTCGCCACGCGTTGTTCAGGATCGCACCCACCTGCTCGTGACGCGTCGCCGAATAGACCAGGCTCACGCTCACCACCAGTGGCAGCGCGTACCACAGCCGCTCGGTCATGGCGGCCAGGGGGAGCAGCATCAGCAGTTGGGCGAGCATGGTTGGTCGGGTCCGGCGAGGGCTACGTGGCGGGTTCGGGTGGCTTGGCGGTCACGGGGGCGAATGGTCCCCAGCGGGCATCGCAGATCGCCAGCACGTTCAAGAGGCCCGCGATCATCGTGTACACAGTGCCGAGCTCAAACATGTAGTTGAGATCGTGGTTCCACTTCTCACGCTCTGTAGCGTGGAAGACCGTCTCGCCGGCGTGGTCCTGAGTTTGGAAGAAACGCTTATTGCGCTCGTCCGACGATAGATCCGGAAAGAACTCGCGAGCTTGATCGGGCGTTAGCGGTGGGCGCTGGAAACGGTCGCCAAACCAGTTGATCGGCGGCTTGCCACTCTCGACTCGCCAGGTTTGGATGTACGCCGGAATCGCCGCGAGGCCCACCGGCACCTGGCACAGGTAGTGCCAACGGGATTGTTCTTCCATCAGATCGCGGAACGCTTGGCCGTTGAATCCGCGGGGGATTGGTAGCCGCGTAGTCGACGCGTAAACCACCCGCCCATCGCCCAGGTACATGCCGTAGGCGAAGGTGCTGAGGATGGTGACCATGAACAGCAGCCCCTTGGCGGTCCGTCCCTGGTACAGATGCCCCAGGCCCGGAACCAGCCACCCCAGGAACGCCGCGAAGCGGGGATCGCGGAGCTCGACGTCGTATTGCTCCAGCGAAGCGCTGGCGTCGGGGTTGGTCGTGCTATCGGCCATGCGTCGAGTCGAAAAGCGGGTGGGGGCAAGGGAGCCGCAGACAGTAGTTCGTCCGCGAGGGACCCCTTATTGTGCCCCACGGGTGCATTTTTGGCCAGATCGCCCCAAAAGCCCGTGTGAGCCGGGTCGTCCCCGACCCCGGACCGTCGATGGTGAGTGTTTTACTGAGTTCGGAGATCCGTGAGCGCGAACGCCACGGCTCGTTTGGCGCAAGTGCGATTTCGCCGGACTCTACACTTCGGCCAGCGGCTGCGTGGCGTCGCCAAACTCGGTCCGCTCGATGCCCATCTTACCCAGCATGCTGAGGTACAGCCGGCACATCTGGCGGTCGGGCTGGTCGGAGTAGTCGAGGTTCTGGCCACCACGAATCTTGCCACCTCCGCCACCCAGCAGCACGACGGGCAGGCTCGACGCGTCGTGGTTGCCGGTGAGCATGCTGGAGCACAGCAGGACCATCGAGTTATCGAGCAGCGTCCGCTCGCCCTCCTGGATCCCCTGCATCCGCCGAGCGATGTAGGCCACCTGTTCGAGGAAGAACTGGTTGACCTTCAGCCAGTCGTCGCTGTCGGTGTGTGATAGCAGGTGGTGAATCATGTAGTCGACCCCCAGGTGCGGGAACCGCAGTGCCCCGTGGTCGTTGTTCAGCTTCAGCGTGGTGACGCGCGTCGAATCGGTCTGGAACGCCAGAACCAGAATGTCGCACATCAGCCGCATGTGCTCGACGATGTCCTGCGGAATGCCATCGGCGGGGCGTGGGATGTTGGGCCCCGTGAGCGTGGGCCTCCAGCCTTGCAGCTCGCCCCGCTTGCCAGCTTGCGAGATCCGCTTCTCCACTTCGCGTACGGAGTTGAGGTACTCGTCGAGCGTTCGCTGGTCGTGCCCGCTGATGGTCCGCCGCAGATCGTTCGAGTCTTCGAGCACCGCGTCCAGCACGCTGCGGTCGGTCTCTCGTCCCTTGCTGCCAAAAAGCTGATCGAACGCCAGCGCAGGATACACTTCTAGCGGGGTGGGCGTCGTCGGGCTGCTCCACGAGATGTGCGAGCTGTAGAGCATCGAGTAGTTCTTGTGAATCGACGGGTTGGCCTTCTCGCAACCTAGCACCAAGCTCGGGAGCTTCGTCGCTTGCCCCACGTGCTGCGCAGCGACTTGGTCGACGCTCGTGCCCGAACGAATGGTGCCACCCGAGGCGAGCGGTGCCCCGGAGAGTAGGTTGCCCGTCTGCGAGCTGTGGATGTTTCCCTTGAGGGCCTCGGCGTTGTACAGGCCGCGTACGAACACCATTTGGTCGCGAAGATCGTTCAAAGGCTGGAGCACCTTGCCGAGCTCCATGTCGGCCCCCTGCCCTTTCGCCCACCACTCGCGCGAATGGAAGCCGCAGCCCGCGAACAGGATCGCCATCCGCGTGGGAGCACCCGGAAGCGACGCGCCCGCCGGCACCGACTGGCCCCAAACACGCAGCGACTCCATCCAGGGCAGCGCGAGACTCGCGCCCAGACCACGAAGTAGGACACGACGCGTTAGTACTCGTTTCATGGTACGGATTCCTCAGCGGCAAAAGTTGCCGTGCCTTCGCTGCGAATGTTGCGAAACTGTGGGCTTGTCACAATTGCTTCGATCGCGACATGAACCCGATAGTCGTTTGCTTTCAAAGCTTCCTGCATCTGGTCGAGTAGCAACTCGTCCGACAGTTGCGTCTCGCGTGCGAGCGCAAATCCTAACAGTTTCCGGCAAAACTGCCTGACAACGTCGTCCCGCCGCGTGGTAGTGAGGTACTGGCGTAGGCCCTCCATGCCTTCCATCACCGTGCCATCTTCGAGCGTCCCGCGAAGGTCGAGCCCGGAGTCGTCGACCGTTCGCCCGATGGCGTCGAACCGCTCGAGGGCGAAGCCGAAGCCGTCGATCTTCACGTGGCACTTCGCGCACGACGCGTCCGAACTATGCAACTCGATAAGCTGCCGGGCCGTCAAACCCTCGGGCAGATCGTCGGGCAGCAGCGGCACGTCGGCCGGCGGGCGAGGCAATCGCTCGCCCAGCAGCGTCTCGTACACCCAGTTGCCGCGGAGAATGGGGCTGGTTCGCGAAGCCCCCGACTGGCTCGCCAGGAACGACGCCATGCCAAGCACACCGCCGCGACCCCGCTGGGTCATGCCATCGACCCGTCGCCACTCGTCGCCATCGACGTCCGCTATGCCGTAATGCCGAGCGAGCGTGCCGTTCACGAACGTGTGATCGGCTTCAAGAATGTCGAGCACCGATCCGTTGTGGCGGAACATGTCGTCGAAGAACAACACCGTCTCTTCGTACATGTCGTCGCGCAGCTCGGCGAATTCGGGGAACACCCGCTCGTTCTTGTCGTTGTTCTCGTCGAAGTCGCGAACGTGCAGCCACTGGCAAGCAAACTGAATCGCCAGCCGCCGCACCCGATCGTCCTCCAGCATCCGATGGGTCTCGGCGAGCACCACCTCGTTCTCCATCAAACGGCCTGAGTCGGCCAGCTCGCGCAATCGCTCGTCCGGCATAGACGACCACAGGAAGTAGCTCAGCCGCGAAGCCAACTCGCCACTCCCTACCGGGGCCACGCCTTCGCCAGCAGCCGGACGCTCGAAGCGATACAAAAACGCGGGCGAGGTCAGCACGCGTGCGAGGGTCAAACGGATCGCCTCGTCGTGATCGACCTTGCTCTCACGCAGGCGTGCGTAGAAGTCGCGAATCGATTGCTGCTCGCCCTCGGCCAGCGGTCGCCGCCACGCCCGATCCGCCAAACGAATCACCGCGTCGACGTGCACTGGCTCGGCACGAAGCTGCTGCTCGCGGAACGCGTCGGCCCGCGCTTTCACCGGCTCGCGAAGCCCTCGGTAAAAGTTCGCGGCAGCCTCGCTTTCCTGCGACCCGAACTCAATCATCTGCTCAAGTGCCTCGCCGAGCGCAATCGGCTCCTCGGCGACATATAGCAGGTTGTCCCAAAGCTGGTCGAGCTCGCGCGATTGCGATTCGTCGAGCATTAGCCGTTTGAGCAGTTCGTCCTCGCGGTAGAACAGCACCAGCGTGACCACTTCGTCCACCGGAATGATCAGCGAGTAGCACACCGCGGGAGCAAATACTTCGCGAAACTCAGCCTGCTCCGCCACGGGTGACACCGGTTCCATCCAGGGCTTCTGAGCCAAACCCTCGGTGAACTGACCAATCGGGTTGAACTTCCAAAGCTTGAGCGACAATTGCTCGATCTCGTCCGCCAGCTCCTCGGCGTGCTCGGGGCCGTGGGCGCTCCACGCTTCGCGAACCGAGGTCATCCATGGCGACTCGTTCGAGTCGGTGGTGAGCAGCGTCCAAAGCTTGCCTAGGTACTTGGCATGAAGCTGGTGTTCGCGGGCGACCCGCTCGATGGTTGTGTCACCGGCAAGCAATCGATCGCGCTCCGAACGCAGGGCTCGCAGGTAGGGAGCCCGCTCAATCGCCCCGCCCGTGCTCGCCACTTGGCCCGCGCCATCGACACTCGCGCCGATTTCTTTGGTCACCGTGAAACGATGGTAGAAGTCGCGAATCGCCTGGACGCGTTCGTCCCGCCACTCGAGCGGCGACTTGCTCGCCGAGAACTCGATGCCCGTTGGTAGCAGCACGGCGTGGGCCGCCACGTGCTTCGCGGCGCCGAGGTACTTCTCGACCATCGCGGGTGACATCGACTGCCCGGCCCCCGTGTTGATGAAGCCCTCGCCACCCGCCCCGTCGACCGGGAACTCCTCGGTGGGATCGAGAGAGTCGACGCCGGTGAGGTCGCGAATCGTGTAGTTGTACTCTTCGTTGTTCAGCCGCCGAAGCACCAAAGGACCCGGGTCGCCCGCCGTCGCCTCGGCTTCCTTGCGAAGAAAGCTGAACAGCCAGCTCTCCAGCAGCTTCTGCTCGGCCTCGGTCGGTTGCTCGGCATCCTGCGGCGGCATCTGCCGCTCCTTGAGCATCCTCGCCGTGGCTCGCCAGACCGAGGGATTCGCCCGAATATCTGCGAGCGAGCCAAACTTTTCGTAGTCGACGTTCGCCTCGCCAGACGAGCCGGCGTGGCAATCGAAGCAATAGGTCTCCAGCAGCGGACGAATGTCGCTCGCGAAGTCGACCTCCGCCCCCTGCGCAGCGAACACGGTGCCCGGCGCGAGCAGCGCGATGGCGATCAAACAATTGGAGGGAAACGACTTCATCGAAGGCCTCACTCGGGCGAGGATTCAGAATCGCTCTCGGCGAGCAAGTTCGACCACAGCCCCGCGGCGTGCGCCCGGGCCAGTGCTTCGCACCGCTCGGCGTCTCCGTCGCGTAGTGCTGCGAGGAGTTCGCCATGCGAGCGGACGGTTTGCGTTTGGGTTCGCGCGGTAGTCGAGTTGTGCACTCGATGCCTGCCTGCTAGCCAAAGAAGCAGCTGCGGGCGAAGCTGCTCCCAAGCCGCAAGCAGTCGCGAGTTGTTCGCCGCCCTGACGATTTCTTCGTGAAAGGCGAGGTCCAGTTGCGAAAGCTGCAGCAACTTCTTCGCCCGCAGCGTTTGTTCGATGATCTTGCTGAGCCGTGCCTCCACTTCGTCGGTCATGCGCTGACTCGCCAAGCGGATGGCCGCGACGTCGAGCACTTGCCGAAACTCGATGAGCTCGCGGACGTCGTCGTCGGTAAACGCGCGAACCGACGCCGTGCCTCGCGAATCGAAGTCCAGCAAACCTTCTTGGCTCAGCTTGAACTTCGCCTGCCGCACCGACGCTCGGCTAACGCCCAGCTGCGTGGCGAGCTGCGCCTCGGCGAGTGTGTGCCCGGTAGGAATCGCTCCCGAGAGGATGGCATCGCGGAGTTGCGTTTCGACGTTGTCGACGACGAGCTGCTTCTTCACTTTCCGCAGGGCGGGGCGAGGTGGAGCGGCGGTGGCTTTTGTGGCTGGCATGAAGCCAGGGTACATCGTCGACGGTCGACCGTCAAGAAACTGACCATGGAGACTCCAGAACCACCAAAATAGGTTACGTAGAATCCCGCAAAAATGCGGCAAAAAACCGTCTGAAAATCTCGGCTTTTATCGGTAAAAATAGGGTGAAATCTATTTCCTTCTCCACCGCCGCAAGTCATAGTGAGGGAGCTTGTGGGGGAGGAGAAACCCACCCATCCCGCTGGATGGGTTCACGGGACGCGAGGCTTGTATCGCGTCCCGCTGGGGGCCCTCGACGATTTGGCCGTACTGTGTTCGCAGGCGATCGTTGCGCAACCTTTCAAGGTTGCCAGGTTCTTCTTTGGAGCAAGCACTAATGAGTAGATTCTCGCACGTCTCTGTCTATCTGGCGATCGCCGCTGCGATAGCGTCATTGCTCACGACGAGCACCACCCGTGCCGCTTTGATGCCGCTTGAAGTGAGTGGCTTCAACGCCGACCTGGTCGTCGAAGCGACCGCCATTTCCCCGTTTGCACCCTACGCCGACGCGCTGGACATCTTCAATGAATATGCCTTCTTCGAAACCGGCCTCACCGGAAGCACCAAAGGCATCCCCGCGGGTGGTGCCTTCACCGCCGATATAACCTCCGTCCCGTTCGACATCGCCGACTTCGCTAGCGACAACGCGCTGTTGCTGACGCCGACCTCGACGAGCGGAGAATTGACCCTGGTTGCGCCCGCGTTCATCGACACGCTTCACGTGCTGGCCGTCTCGACCAACGGTGGTGGTCTGGGGGCCATGGTGGTGTTCTATCACGATGGCACCTACAAGCTCACCGACTACGGGGCTTTCGACTGGTTCGGAAACTTTATTGGAACCTCCGGCGGTGGCAATGCGTACCGCCCCGCGAGGCAGGGACTTGGTCGTATCAATCTCACGTCCAATGGCCTGGAGAACACGGGTGCCGCGGAGTCGAATCCTGATCTCTACCAGACCAGCATCGACCTCGACCTCACGAAGGCCGTGATCGCCATCGGCTTCGGCCGTGGCGGGCCGACGAACGTCAACACCGCCACCGCGATCTTCGGTGTCTCTGGCGACGTGCTAGGCTTCCTACCCACCCCGGTTCCCGAGCCATCGACCGTAGCCTTGGTCGGCTTCGCTTTCGCCGGCCTGTTGGTCCATCGGCTGCGAAAGTAGCCGGCTGCTAGCGTGAGATTTTCCCCGATTTTCAGCGGGGCGCAGGCGATCTGCGTCCCGCTGAACCTTTTCCCACCCCCGCGCGTGGTCTATAATAGGGGGTCCGCGAAGTAAGCTCGCGGATTGGCTTTGTCCACATCGGGGGCGAACAGGGTTCGACCGGATAGGCGAAGCGTAAGTGGCGTGTCGTGGTTGATCGGTGGCCCACGTAAAAAGCCGATTAAAACCTTCAATTGCCGAAGGTAACTACGCTTTGGCTGCCTAGATTTAGGTGTCCCGTTTGCCAGTAGCTCGCCGGAAGCCGCTGATCGAACGTATAACCCCCTCCGGACCGCCGCGGGTCACTGCTGAGCACGTCCGCGGTTAAAAAATGTTCTTGGCTAGTTCCCAGGCAGCCCTGCCAGCGAGGCGTCCTGTGAGCGAAATCAAAACTCGCTGGACACACACGTAGAAGCTTACGTGGAGATATTACGGGACGCGGGTTCGATTCCCGCCGCCTCCACATAACAGGGGATGGTGACTATCGTCGCCATCCCCTGTCTCGTTATGCCACGAAGTGACAAAAACGCTAGAATTCTCGGGCGATTCAAAATCGACTTCTTCCTCGGTTCTGCGACAGGCAGTGCCATGTCGCGACACGTCATCTGATGTCGGTTGCGCAGAAGTGCTGACTATTTGCTGACTGAATGACTCGGAAGGAGGGGTCCATGGTAGGGACTTGAGTGCATCCGCTTGGGCAATAAGGTCGGTGTGATTGTTGTAGCCAATCGTCATGCGTACGTCGTCGTGGCGGGCTAGCTTTTGTGTTTGCGTTAGCGATACTCCATTGCCCAGTAGCATGCTAACGTAGGTGTGACGTAGAGAGTGAAAATCCGCGTAACCGGCTGATGTCTTGTATGGGATGCCCACGCGCTCAAGGTCCTTCTTAACCATCAGCCACGTTTTCCGGTGAGCCAGCTTCGGAAACAATGGGGCCTTTTGGTTCAGACCACGGAGCCAGCTCGGAATCGAGCGAATAAGTTCGGGGTGCAAAGCAAGCTCGTCCTCTTTGCGATGCTTAGAGAAAGCAGCAGCAACTGTCAGCTGCGGCGGAGTGGACTTCAAGTCGAAACTGCTGGGGGTGAGGCTGGCGAGCTCCTGGCGTCGCAGTCCCGTGAGAAACGCCAACGTGTAGAGCCGTGCTCGAAGTTCCGGTCCCGTTCCCTGGACCACTTCGCTGCTACTACGAGCCGAAGCCACAAGTTTAGTTACTTCGTCAATTGTGAGTGCACGACGCTTGTGACGGATATCAGTTTTAGCGTTGTACGTGGTTAGACCCTCAACGGGACTGACGGATAGCCGTCCATTCTTGACAAGCCAGCGACACCACCCCTGAACGGCCTGGACGTAATGGTTGAGCGTCCGAAGTGCAGGAGGCTTCTTGCGAATCTTACGAAGTTTACGAAGGTACGCGTCAATTTTTTCCGACTGAAGGTCGTCTAGAGACTGGATGCCAGTTCCGGCGACAATGTCACGAATCCGGCTCATGGTGAGCGTCTTGTGTTTAACCGTCCGCGAGCCGCCGTCCAAGTAATTTTCATAATCGGCGAGATGGGCTTCGATTTGCGTCGACCGATGGTTTCGCAAAGCTTGCTGGTGGGGGTCAATCAAGCCAAGCTTCTTCTGGCGAACCTCGCGTTCAATATCTGCCGCCAACTCGTCCGTTTCTCGCTTGCGGCTATACCCCTTCTTCCGTCGACGTTTGCCGAACTCGTCAATGTACTCGATCCACCAGGGAGCGTCCCGCTTACCTTTATCGGCGCCAAGCTGAAAGACGGATGCCATGACAGTGATTCCAATGACAAGGAAAGAAGCTATTGGCGATTATCGAGCTTCGGGCATCCGTCCGCTATCCATTGCTCCACATCGTGACGTCGCCACCGGACGCTGCCGCCGATGCGAATCTCCTTTGGGAATCGGCCCAAGCTTTTCATGCGTTGAATCTTGCGAACCGAAATGCGGAGAAGCTGCGACGCTTCCTCAATAGTCAGTAGCATCGGCTGAAACTCTTGGCTGTCATAGGTGATCCCGCCGTCACCAGGGTGGTTCGTGTTGCCAAGCTTGTCAGGCTGGCTTCCGACACCTTCCTTGTTCGCCGCTGTATACCGCAAGCCGTATTGAGATATTTTGGCTGCCATGAAAGTTCTCTCACGAGAATGGTTGCTTTGATTGATACCGGAGCCACGCCAAGGTTTAGGTCTAAGCTTGGTTAGCGGCAGAGGACTCCCGCGCTAGGCGTCAGCTTGGTACGCGGCGCCATTCAGTGCGCACTGAATTACCTTTAGGATATCAGTGCGCACTGTAAGGTCAAGTGGATTTTTTACGTAAAGGGCTATCCACAGGCTCTAGCAATCCTCGGCGGCCCTATCTTTAAGGTGGTATAGCAAGAAGCTGGCTTGTCAGAGAAGCAGTTGACTTGGGAGCGGGAGTGGGGACACAGCAGAGGATGCGTGGCTGCTACGGAGAAAGCAACTTCTCTGGCGGAATCCCCAAAGCGGCCGCGTAAGCCTTGATTGTATCCACCTGGGGCGTGCGTATTCCCCGCTCGTGCTCACTGACATTCTGGCTAAACGTTCCGGCGAGTGTAGCCAATTCTTGCTGGGTCAACTGCTTTTCATTGCGGAGCAGGCGAAGCCGTCTACCAATTTGTGCGGCAGTCTGCTTATTCAACATGCTTTGATACTTGGCATCTTCATTGAATGCCGATGCAATGGCTCGACACTGAAACGGCATCGCTTCCAATAGCCAATGGCGGTCAGCGGGATTGGCCTCTAGCCGAGCCACCAATTCTTCGACCGATTTTGCGAGTAGCGCCCTCTCAGGTGATATACGTTTATCCACATTGGCATTAGTATGCCCCTTTTTTTTACGCCGAGCAACTTTGGCGGCAACGCCTGTGGCTTCGTCGACGTCACCTGCGTCTGGGATGCGAATGAGGTGAAGGAGTTCGGCCTGTCGGCTAGCCTTCCCTTCCGCCGGGTCCATACTGGACCACTCATTTCCAGCCAAGACAACACAGGCACTAGCCAAGACTTCGCTTGGCACGACCACAGAAGGCTTGGTATGGACGAGGGACCGAACGTCTCGCTCGAATCGCTTCCATCCCGACATCGAGACGCCCGACGTCCGACGCACATGGCTTGCTATGGAGTTGAGCTGGAGAACTATCTGATACAGGTCACGCTGAGCTTCGGCGTCCCCTTCTGCTACCCGGGAAACCAATTGCTTCGCGCGGCTACGGATTGCAGCCGCATGCTCACGGGGGATGCCTACATTCGAAGTTGGCTGCTTGAGTTTTTGAGGCATAAATCAGCTCTAATGTCTAGCGTACCGCAGTGCTTCGATTCGGCGTGGGCCTCTCGATTCTAGCACGCGGCCCGGCCCGTCGACAGTTTTGGTCGCCGAGACCTCGACGGGCGAGCAGACCTCCAAGTACTCTACGCTGGGAAGGGGCACGCTTAGCAATTGAGCGGTGGAGTTACTTCCCTGTCCATATGTATGCACCAAGCAGGCTACCCCCCCACGTCGATTCCGTCTTGCGAGTCATCCCATCCGATCTCGCTTCCAAAAACCTCTTGACATAGATCGTGGATCCGATCAACGTCCACCTGGTCGATGGTCTTGAAGATGAGGACCCAACTATAGCCCTCGTCCGCACCTCGATCTGGAAACTCACCGTACGCCAGTTCTTCGAATCCCGCTCGCCCAAGCAGCTCACGGACATGGTCGCGTTGTGCATCACGCGCCGTAAGTTTGCCGCGGTGCGGTGCATTGTTAAAGACGTAAGCAGCGTTCTCGCCTACCAGCTCTTCGACGCCCCAACGCGAACAAAAGTCTTCCTGAGAGTGAACTTCGCAGATTTGTCTTGCTCGGTTAGTCCAATTGGTCGACATGGCATGGTCTCGAATACGGAGAATCGTGAAGCGAGCGATGGATATAACTAGTGCCGAGTAGACGGTTCGGTCACCACACAATGAAGTCGCCGAGTTTACTGGGAAATTGCCGGTGGTAGAAGTGAACGCTTCCTGATCGGGACGACAGATAGGGCTACGGCCGTCATAACCATGCCCTTAGCTTTTCAAACCGCGAACATACCTGGAAATGACCATCCGCTGGTAGGCAACGAAGGAGGGTCCCCCAGAATCCAAAGAGCGACGATAGCCTTCCGCTGTGTGTGGATCGGCTGCCGCGACCGCGGCGGCTTCCAGTTCGATGCGTTGCCGCATGGTGAGCGGGGCAAGATACTCCTCGACACAGGCATCCCATTCCACCTTGGTGACAGCTTCGTCCATCGTAACCGTTGCTGCTCGCGGTGGCGGCTTCTGCTGCTTTGACTTCCGATAGTCCTTCGGCGCGGCGTAGTCCTTCCGTATCGCGGTGACCAAGAAACCCGGAGCGTTGGCGGAGATTCGCTTGTCGCGACGACTGGTAAGCCAGTCGAAAACACCGATCTTCTCTTCAATTCGCGGCGCGGAGAATTCTCTGATGAGTGCTGCGGCCGTCGACTTGGAAACGCCTCGGTCCACTAGGCTGTGGAGTAGCGACGCGGGCTCGGACTGCGTCGTCGGAAGACTCCTTTGCTCAGGGATCTGCCGCGCGACGGAGATTGTCCAAATCTTGGGTCGCACTTTTCGATAGGAGACTGGCTTGATGTATCCGGCTCGCTCCAGTTCTTCCATGGCTGGCGTCAGACGGGCCTTCAATTGACCTGTGTCGTAATTGCGACTGAAGCCAAGTTTCTCGCATGCGAACGTCCTTAAATCGAATTCCCATTCGGGCTCGTGGAAGAATCGTTTGTCCAAAAAGCGATAGGCACGTTGAGCGGCTGGGCGTTTCAGGGAACGATAGAAGCCAAAGTCGAGCGGCTTCAGATAGCCGGACTGAAACGACTTAAACAGCTGGCGGTTCCAAATAAAGCTGGACTGAGTGGATGGTCCGCGCGATGCTTGATGGCGACGGCCGTCGGTGAGCTTGAAATACTCGATTATTCCAACGGCCTCCGTGTCTGTCCAACTGCCCCGTGCATGGTCCCGCCACGCATTCCAGTAGTGAACCGAAACACCTTTCCAGCGGTGCAAAGATTCCTCAATCCGTTCATAGGCCCAGCCGGAGTTGTCCCAACCCAGTAGCTGTATAATCTGATGCTTTGTGAACGTCACCTCCGGATTCGTAAAATTATTGGCAATGCCGGTCAGCTGTAAAAGTGCCGCAAGAACTTGGTCGTCCTTGGCTGTTGGCAAACCGTACAAGTCGCTGCCAGTGACGCAGACCCGACGGGTCACCTGCTGCCCCGTCTTCCAATCCTTAACCGTGTCCTCAAATTCCAGCGTTCGCTGGTTCGCTGGCACGATATCCGATAGCAAGGCCAGCGGAAACTCTGCCAAATTGTTTTCGTCGGTTCCTCGCACGAACTCCGCGAGCGGTACATGTTTTTCTTTCCTTAGAGCTGCTCTTTGTTTCACAATTCCTTTGTAAAAAAGAAACAACACCCTGTTGTTGTTCTCTTATGAGATTAAACAAAGATGTTATGGGGCGAATTCGCGAGTCAAAACGCAGCCTTGCTCCGATAAATCTCGCCCTACTGACGTACGGTCCGGCAGTTTTCTCGCCGAGATGACGTCGATTCCTCGCTCCAATCCCGTATACGTCCTCGCCTCACTTCCGTATCGTCGTCAGCAAATCCTCGCCGCAGTGACGCACACCATTTTCTCGCCCCAGTGACGTATCGGGTACGCCTTTCACAAGCCGCTTACTTTAAGCGGCTTGAAGTGGAGCGTAGCGCGAGACGGCACCACACTGCAAGTCATTTTTCTTCGACGGTTGTCTTCAGGCCGATACTGTGTGCTTGGCTTGCTTGCTTGCCGACATTCCACTAATACGGATGGATGTCCGGCGGGCTGGTTGGCATGCTGCGGGCTTTGCTGGAAAACTCGCCAGGTTGTCGTACGCCAAGTCTATATGCCTGCTGTAAACTCGGCCGAACGGCCGGTAAAAAAACATGCTTGCCAACCTACCGGCAGTCATGCCAGTGTCGAAGCATGATGATTGTGTTTGCAAATTCAAAAGGGGGCGTTGGCAAGTCGACGCTGGCTGTTCACTGCGCGGCGTGGCTGTACGACCGTGGCTTTAAAACCGCATTACTTGACGCCGACAAACAGCGTTCGTCATCCGTCTGGATGTGCGAAGTCGAGCCGCAAGTCACGGTTCGAACCGCAAACACCGCCGAGGAGTGTGCTGTAAGCGCCCAAGAACTGCTCAGAAGCCACGATTTTGTCATTGGCGATGCACCGGGGGGGCTGGAAGATCTAAGTCGCACCTTGCTAATCCTCAGCGACTTGGCGATTTTTCCGATTTCACCCTCCATCCTCGATGTCCGCTCCGTTCTGACAGCGACGGATGTTCTCCGCTACGCCCAGACCATCCGTAATGGACTTCCCGAGGGTCGGCTGGTTCTGAACAAGATGAAGACTCGCGGCCGCATCAGTACTCAGCTACGGGATGAAGCTCCCAAGCTAGGTCTCAAGGTCGCACATAATGTCATACGCAGTTTAGAAATCTTTTGTGATGCCCCGCAGCAAGGGACGGTCGTGACGAGACTTCGCCACAAGGCGTCTCGCGCGGCGGACGAGCTAAACGCCTTGTTCAACGAGTTGCTGGGGGATCATCTGGAGAAATATTCGCAAACTACAGGAGGCAAAGAACTGCATGGCTGAACGGAGAACACTCGGAGACGCATTCTCAATGAACCCAGAGGCGATGGCGTTTATCAACGGCGGTGCGTCGGAGACGACTGGCGACCCGCGTGGCCAGAGGCCGAAGCCTGTGGAGAAAGCTATCGACGTAAGCTTGAAGAACACGAACAGCATTCTGTCGGAGAGCGATGGGCCGCAGCAGTCGTCCACTAGCCGTCGGCGGCGGCAGGGAAAAGAAGCCTCTCATCCGACCGACCGAGACATTCTCGATGAGGTGCTGGTTCCCTTAACAACTCGGCTGCCTCATCGGCTCGTCCAGATGCTGCGACGCAGGTGCCTGGAGCAACAAATTCAGCATGCCAAGCCAGACAGCATCCAGGAGATTGTCGAGGCGGCACTAGTGGGCTGGCTGGCCAAACAGTAGTGACGCGTGTCTTGTTGCTTCACGCCCAACAGGTCCATTTGGCGACGTACTTCGAGTTGGGCGTGATGAGCTATCAACAGATCCAACTTCCACGTTGTCCATCGAGGCGGGGTTCAAAAGGCCATCCGTTTTCAAGCTGTGCGATGGAGGTGTGAATGAACCACCATGGTATTCCGATGCGTCCTGCTGTCAGCCAGTGCCCCACCATGATAAATGCTAGGAATTTGATTGCCGAGCAGAATTCACCATCGCAGGGCCGGACTATTTTCGGCCGCCAGCTTGGCGAAGGCGCTAGGGGCTAGGGCGCAAAATGTAAACGCTGTCAGTCGCGGCAAACTCTCGGCCTCATATTGAGAGGTTAGGTATGAATCCACTTAACGGGTCGCGCGACCCTTCAGGCAAAGCCGCTTACGATGGAAGAATCGGCGGAGTACACGACTACGGACGGCCAAGATGGTACACTGCCGGCTTCTGAGAAACCGACCACATCTCCTGCCAAACTACCCGATCGACGAACAAATTCATGAAACGAGCGGCCATTCTAACGGCACTTCCGGTTGAGTATTTAGCCGTGCGAGCTCACATTCGCAACCTCCAGGAGGTAATCCATCCGAAGGGGACAATCTATGAGATTGGTGAGTTCGAAGGTTGGGAAGTTTTGATCGCTCAGACGGGTGCAGGTAACCCCAGGGCAGCGATGGAGACAGAGAGGGCTATTGCCTCGTTTGCACCAAATATTGTTCTCTTTGTTGGAGTTGCCGGAGCTATCAAAGACTTGGACCTCGGCGATGTGGTCGCGGCCACGAAGGTATACGGGTATGAATTCGGTAAGGCCGATAAGAAGTTCTTGCCACGGCCGGAATTTGGTAAGGCTTCATACAGCCTTGAAAAGCGAGCAGACGTCGAAGCGAGGAAGTCTGACTGGAAGCAGCGTCTTGAGGGCAATGGGGTCGATTGCAAAGTTAAAGTGCTGGTCAAACCAATTGCGGCTGGAGAGCAGGTCATATCGTCGACTCGCTCTCCGACCCATAAGTTCATTCGCGCACAGTATAGTGACGCGGTCGCGGTTGAGATGGAAGGCTTGGGTTGCCTGTTGGCCTGCGATGCGAATGAAGACGTCCAAGCACTTATCATAAGAGGTATTTCGGACCAGATTGATGGAAAGGAGCAAGCCGACCTCGCTGGCTCACAAGAATTGGCCGCATCACATGCAGCTGCATTTGGGTTAGAGATCCTCTCTAAGGTGCCAGGAGCTCTAACGTCAACAGGACCCCCAACTACGACAAACCCTTTTCCGCCCCGGTTCTGAGTGCAGGGAATGAGCCGGGGCCTCATATCTTACAACCTGCTGGAGGGAGATCGCACCTCCAGGCCGCGGCGCGGCAACACGCGTCTGCCTATCAGCAAGGTATCCCAGCCCTTCCGCGACCTGCAGACCCGCATGCCTTGTTGTCAAGCATCTCTATGTTCGGTCAGCTAGGTATCCCCCCGGCGATGGCCCTTGAGACAACCGTCACCGCTGACCCTCCACCTCTACCCTCGGTTCACATCACCAGAGCTTCCGTCTTTTCAAGTCTCGCGCGCGAGTTTGATTCGCACTCCGTGGTGGCGGTGGTAGGATACCCCGAGTCTGGGAAAACCATTGCAGTCGCAGAATTCGCTACAGAGTATCAAGGCACCGTCTTTTGGTTTACGGTACCAAGTTCCGAAGCGAACCCCGAAGCCTGGTACCTGCTGTTTTGTTACGCACTCGCGCAGTTCCTGGGAAGTCCCTCTTTTGCTCCGACAGACTTGCGATCGTCCCTGCTAAGTAGAAAGCTCCCAACTCTGATCGTTATTGATGATGCGCAATACTGTCACTCGCTCGACATACTGAGTTTCGTCTTCCAAGGTGCCGACTCGTCACCCTCCGTATGGCTACTGTTGCTTGGAGTAGATGCGCCCCAATTTCGCACGGCAGTCAGGCAACGAGCACTACCAGAGTGGCGTATCCCAGGCCTCGCCGCGAACGAAACTGAATCGCTCTTTGAGCAGTTAGGCGGGGAGCTCACTCCCGAGCAGCTTACCGCATTAGAGGCTCTCCGAATAAGAACAGACGGCCATCTCGGAATGCTACGTTTAAGTCATGCCACAATTCGTGCAATTGCCACTTCCGAGAATGCAAGCACGTTTATAGAAAATCTAGAGATAGGCCTCGGCGCGAGCCTAGAGGCACTTCAAGGAGGGATGACGGAGAGACTTAGAGCTTCATTGGATGCTATGGCGGTTGAACTGTGTCGCAGGCTCTCCGTCGCGATCAGGCCATTTAATAGGAATACCGGGCTGTCAGTTGCGGAGCTAGATCCTCCAATTGAGGAGTTTCCCGCACACTGGAACAAGTGCGCTCTCGGAGTGTTTGAACATCAACCCCGGAGCCGCTACGCACTTCCTGACATCTATCGCCATGCGTTTGGCAGCGAGTTGTCAACTCAGGCGACAAAGGCACTTCATAGATGCATTGCCGACGGCTTGGTGAACGAGAGCGGCGCGCGCAACGTTTTCGACGTCGAAGCACATGTGACGCATTTATTGCTTGCAGGTGATAAAGTAGAGGCGCTGAATGCCGCAACTTACTATCTTGCACTGGCTGAAGGACCAGCAGAAAAGGCCGTGAAGCTGTTTTTCATCAATCGCTTCTCGACGCTTTTGAACGATGTTGTAAACGATGATTCCATAGCCCTTGATGGACGTATTCGATGGTTTGCGATCGCTACACGCATATTCTCTGAACTCCACCTAAGAACTGATGAGTTGGATGCCGCGTCTCAACTTGAGCGGTTGCTCGCGCTAGATGTGGAGCCAATCGATCGTCATACCTTGCAGCTGGGCTGGGCCGTCGTGCTGATGCATGCATCGCGCCATGGAATTCCAAGGAAAGCAATGGAGGCGGCCAGCCATCTTGAAGATGATGAGCTGGAGGGGTCGGGCATCCCTCCACTTCGATTCAGGGAATATCTGATACTCACTTCCTTCTTGAATGGAAAATCGAATCCGTTAGATCATCTAAAGAGCCTCTTGAGAAAGGCGGACAGCCAAGTCGAATCTCAATATTGGGACGAGTTGCTTGGCTACGATTTGTGGCGTTCAGTGGCGTTGTGCATTTTCAACGACATAGCGAATAAAAATGCCATCGATCCGCCAGCAGCTAGGCGGGCTTGTGATGTAGTCGGCTCATTAGTCACGCTTGCGAACGAGAACAGCGAGCCCGAGGTCGGAGTAATTTTAGGGGCCCTGATGGTCAGCTTGCAGATCGATATTCTTCGAGTGCCAGGCGACTCGCGATCGACTGCGGAGCGCATTAAATCCGCATATACTCTTGGGGATGCAAAAATTAGTGCATACGTCCACGATACACTCGGTGATGCCCTTCGATGTGATGGTGCATTCGTAGACGCCGAGGTTCAATATGAGATCGCACTACAGCTTTGGCCGGAGGATGTTGAATACGATCGCGCCGAATCCTATTTGATGCGTGCGATTTGTCAGGCGCGCCTGGGGGATTTTGAACAAGCTGCTCGTAATGCACAGTTGGCCGCAAAGTCACACCTTAAGAATGAATCGCATGCCGAACTGTCTGTAGCTCGCTGCTACCTTGAAGCAGCGGCGATGTATGTTCACGGCTCCAAGCATCCGAGGGCAGTGTACTTCTTGCGCCGCGCCCATGATGTTTTGATGAAGCATCGAAACGGGCCCGAATGGCCCGCTCTGGGGCAGATAGCCTGGGCCGTAGTGAATAAGATTTCTCCGGAATCGGGTGGGCCCGAACCTCCAGTACCCGGCTTTAGCTTGGGACTAAGGGACCTCGGCGGCGACGCGGAAGGGATGGTTCCCACGGCTCCGACCCTGATGTTGGCTCGCGCATACAGTGCAATTGGGTCACCCTACCGAGCCATAAAGATGTTTGAGGAAATACTCTCTGAATGCAACTCCGACGAGTTGAAAACTCAGGTCGCAACGCTGAGCTTAGAGTCCGCACTCGAGATATCAGATATTTCGCTTTCGGCACGATATGGTGCATACGCAAGTGAATGGCTTTCACAAGCTCCCGCAAATTCTCCACCGGGCCTTTATAGTTATGTTGTTGACTATCAGCTAGGTCGGGTAGTTCGAATCGCCTCTGCAGATCCGAATGAAGCAGAGGCCCTTGGAAACCTGGAGAAAGCTATAGAGGCGATTGATAGCACCGGTGTAAGGAATTCGCAAATCGAACTTGTGCGTAAGACTTATGAAGCATATTTCCACTCCCGAGAAGTTGGTGTTGACACGAAGCTCGACGAAGTATTCCGGCAAGCCATTGAATCGAATGCGATGTGGATTGCGCGCGAGATCGCTTGGTATTGGTGCTATAGGTTTGCAGTTTCAAAGTTGGTGTATGAAAGCCAATTCATCCAATGGCACTTTCGACTAAGCTGGCTAAACCTCCAAATAGCACCGACGGACACTTATTTTATTCGCGGATGTCTAGCACAGGAGATCCAAGTTCTAGATAAGCTCGATGAATCCGCTATTAGTGCACCTTTGAAGAAGTTGAGACAAACACTATCCCCGAACGATTGCACACCGCTAGAAGCAACTAAGGCGTTTGCAATTGAGCTGGCGAACATCTCGAGCAAGTTTGGCAATATCGGCGAGATCTGTGATGAAGTGTCGTACGCACTTCAGCGTTGTAGTGATCGAGAATGGCTGGCGAGGCCGCTTGATTCACTCTGCACTCGTCTGCTCGATTTGATCATACATCCAGGTGCTCACGAAGCCATCGAGGAGCTCGTGAATGAAATAGATCGAGTAAATGGGCTGTTGGATGATTGTGAGCAAACTTCACTTGCCGAAGCGCGAGAGAACCTTCAGCTCGTCCGATCTCTTGCTGAATCGATTCGGTCAGGTCAAGCCACTGAAGCGGGTTTCGTTTCAATGGTGAAGTTGCGGGACCGTATTTACCAGCTAAGTGCGAATTCTGCCGCTCAGTGTTACGTGATGTTGCGGCACTCGTCCGAGATAGGGCGACGGGATATTTTCTCCCTTGAGGATACGTGTCGCCTCCTGCTGACACCCCATGTAGACGCGTTGCTGGGCGATGGGCAGCTCTTTGAGTACATGAGAATTCGTCTCGCGACCTGTCAGCTTTGCGCGCGCAATTTGGACGCGCACCGCAGGTTACTGCGAGCAATCATGATCGTGGAGACCCAGAAGAAGCTGCACAGCCCAATTGCTAGGCAGGCCATTGAGGACGCTGCAGCATCAAAAAGCTCAGTCATTGCGGAGATTGTCGCAAATAATGCGGAGTTAGATCGCATCGAACAACTGGCAGCCGCCCAAGGGCTGAGGCAAGAAGTGTGGAGTTGCAGCATGGAGCGTGGAGGGACGCGCAAGATGACGGGTGCCACCTTATTGATTCAATGCGGCGATACCGGTGCTGAAGACATTTGGCTTCGACCATCGCTCGCAGACTTTAGAATCGCTGTAACGGCAGCTGGCTCGGTAACATCTACCACGAGCGCCGCCTTGGTGCTTAAGCCCGCGATGGCCGGATTGACTGTGGCCAAGCGACTCAACGACGAAGCAGCAATTGAAGAATTTGGCAACGTAATCGAGAGTATCCGGTCGCTCGGTCTGTACGAAGCGCAGCTGGCAGAGCAAGAGAGCTTTGAATTGCATGATCCACTTCAAAGTGGGCCTACTTCAGATGCACATAAACCGTTTCTGAAGCCAGAGGACGAGAAGGGAATTCAAGAGTACGTTGATTTGATAATGTCATCCACCGGATTCGGGCCTGATAGACGCGAGTTTGTCGAAGACGATGTTCGGAAGATTGCACAAATCGAGGATCTGCAGCGTTGCTATTGTGAGTATTTACAGCCGCTTCAGAACCTTTCCCACTTGAGCCATCCGGCGACCGCATACACTTTCAGGACGATGTATGTCGCCGCGTGCTCACTGTTGGGGTATGAGTTGAGTATTGAGGTCGATGATCTGGAGTCAACAGTTGCCGCGATGAAGTCAGTGCATTGCGACACCTGTCCGCATCGTCACCCTCGAGACGACTTTGCGGCCGAGGAGCATAGTTGAGATAGCGTCAGAGGAAATAGCGTTGATTGACGTTCCACGTGCAAGCATAACAAGCATTCTTCTACGCGAGAGTGATTCGCTCGCCGTGGCTGGGGCTATTCAGCTCAGATTATCAGTGCCGGTGCCGTAGAAGCATTTGACTTGCCGCCCGCTCTTCCTGGCTATCTGGCGGGTGATTTTATTGACGACGGCCTCGTCGACGAAGGCGATTACCTCGAGTGGAAAGAAGCTACGGATCTCGAATCAGCTTCTGGGCGGAGGGAAACCTGGATGGCAGTGTCAATCTCGCCGACTTGCTCCGCCAGGCGAGACAACTTCAGAAGTAGTAGCTCCGGGTTAACAACGAATGCGACTGTCCCTGAACCATCTTCGGCGGTCTTGCTAGTAGCGTCGAGCGTGGTGGTTCTTGGACGGAAGCTCCGCTGGCGCTTCGACCGATCATGCTGTCGGCAACAAGAAAACCAGGCCGGGAGATCCCGACCTGGGGTCGCCCCGAAGGGCTTGCCACTAGTTAGCGGCGTCCGGGTAGTTTGTCGCCATCCAGCTTTGCAGGGAGGCGACAAGTCCGGCAAGCTCAGCGAGGTGCCTTGCACCGTAGCTGTTTGAGTCCTTGAACGAATCGCCTGACTTGTAGGATCGGCTGATGATCGCAGATGGGAACTCATTCCCTTCCTTGGTTTTGTTCAAGAAGACGCTGCACGAAACCGCTCCAACTCGAATGCGATGAACTGGCTTGTTTGCTGTCTTTGTTTCATTTTTCTTCTTCATGTTTTTCTCCATAAGGTTAAAGGTAAATTGCGTTTCCGCACCCTGCGAATGAAACGCGAGTTACCGCCGTTGGAGGGGGCCACGCCTTGGAAGGCAAAAGAGATCGCTACGCTTGCCGAGGGCAACGCAAGTGACAGGCCAAAGGCCTGGCGTGAAGCTTGCCGCAAGCTCGGAGCACCTTGCCGACGGCTGTGGCCTGCATAATGAAGATAGGAAAATGTAACGGGCAACTAAGCCGGTCATGCTGCAAGCGGGGAGTGATGGTAACTCGGGGGCGTCTTGTCCAACTGAAGGGGTATCTGCATCGCTATCTATCAGGCGGTTCCAACAGGCGAAGTTCCGTAGGGGCAAAATACGGTAGGCGCTTCGCTTGCTGACCAAGTCCGAATACTGCAAAGGCTGGGGAGAATACTGACGAGACGCTCTTGCTGAAAGCCTCGGGGGCGATGCAGGTGGTGTCTCCCATTGGACTTTTCTATGCCCAGAGAAGGTGGGAAGGAATTAGTTGCTTAGCGACCTCAAAGTGGTACTATCTGGGGTGGCTCCTTTTTGGCTTTCGACCGACTGCATGACAGGCGGTGGAAAGCCCAATGCGATGCACGCAAGGCATGTGGGTTTTGAATTGGTTTTTGCGTGGAGGTTTGCAGGTGAAAGGAGCCGACAATGGCTACCCAAACGAAGAGTCGGGTTGAGAGGAATGGAGTAAGTGACAGTAGCAAAAAGCAGCGTCCCGTATGGACGAAAAAAGGCTTTCCGCTAACAGTAGCTGTGTTCGAGTTTCCCAGCGAGAACGGTCCGCCAAACTTCAGCGTGAAGCTGACTCGCTCGTTTAAGCGAGACGAGAACTCAGAATGGGAAAATACGGAGTACCTCGGAGGCGGTGACTGTTTGCGGGCGGCAAAGCTTTTTGAAGCGGCGGATGCTTTCATCCAATCGCGAATGGAAGCGGACTACCGCTCGCGAAAAGGGGATATCGATAGCTTCTAGGAAGCGATCGTATTCATGTAGTTAGCGCGACGATGTTTTCGCCCCTCGATACAACGTGCATCGCTGGGGCTCTTTTGTCCGGTCGAGTATGTGGTCAAAACCAAAGCCTATCGAAAACCAAAGAGGCAGCATCGATCACGATGACTGCCTATCTTCGCTCGCTGTATCCGCAAACGAGTACCTCAGGAGAGGCTGGTCTTTGATCCCGCTTCTTGGAAAACAACCGTCCATTCCGTCCTGGAAGGAATATCAAACGAGACTCCCTGACTCAAACGAAGTAGCAGCATGGTTTTCGAATGCTGTGCGTCCGCCGAGTGGAATAGGTGTGGTGACCGGTAGGCTCTCGGGGATCGTGGTCGTGGACTGCGACTCAGAAGGTGACGCCGATTTCTGGTCTAAGAACTTTCCAAGCTCGCCGCTTGTTGCACTGACTGGTGGCGGGGGAGTTCATTTCTACTACGCCATGCCCGAAGAGGGAGAGGTTCGCAATCGAACGGGTGTGCTTAAAAGAAAGGTTGATATACGGGGTGAAGGGGGTTATGCCACAGCTCCGCCGTCAGGTCATCCAAGCGGCAGAAAGTACCTTTGGCAGGCCTACGATACGAACACGATACTTCCATGCTTCGATGCTGCGTGGATCGCAGAGAAAGCGAGCGAATCAAGGTTGCGTGGACGGAAGCTTGTTGGGAGCGTTAGAAACGCTATCGCCTACATTGGAAAGATTCATGCCATTGGGGGCGAGGGTGGGCACAACGCCACCTTCAGGGCAGCTTGTAAGCTGCGGGATGCGGGTCTCTCCAAAGAGGAATCACTAGCGATACTATCCGATTGGAACGAAACCAATGCCTCCCCGCCTTGGTCTGCAAAAGAACTCGAGCACAAGATCTGCTCGGCCTTCGATTCGTTGCGGTGAGAGTGCTCGCGTCGCCTAAGACGGCTCGGTGCCAGGCGACGTTCGCCAGTTATCGAGCCGAAGTGCGTAGCCCAAAGCGCTGATACGCGAGAAGTGGTCCGTATTACCGGTGACAAGCGTCAGGTTATGTTCGATCGCGATGGCGGCAATCATTGGATCAGCCCGTCCGATGACTTGCCCAGAGCTCTGCAAGTCCGCATCGATGAGCCCCGCGAGGTCAGCGACAGCTCTTGAGAAGGGTAAAACTTCGACGTGATCGAGCCGTTCCCGAAATGCATCCAGAAGGTCCAGCTTACGAGCTCTCTTGTATCCGCAAACGACTTCCATCACCGTGATGCACGAAATGGTGTAGTGACCAAATTCGCTGCGATAGGCCGTAGCGCGAGAGGCGACTACGGGATCCCGGTTCTTGAGAATCTCCGACAGAATGTCCGTATCCAAGAGAGACTTAGTCACAGACCGTTCTCAATGGCCGGGCTTCGCGAGCGTGCATGGCCGAGTCTTCGATGAAGGTTGCAAGCTCAGGGTCGTGCGATAAGAGCCCAAGGAGGGGGTCATCATTAGAGGTGCCGTTGACTGGCATCTCCGGGAAAGACGAGCCTGCCAGCGTGTGTTCCACCGCTTCGAGCACAAAGTCGTGGGCGGATTTCGCCTGTGCTTTGGCTGCCAGAGATACTTTCTCGGCTAAGGGTTCGGGGATTTCGATGTGAATGACCATGGTATGCTCCTTCCTTAAGTGTACGTCAGAGCCGGATCGGGCGTCAAGTTTTACCGCTAAAGGTGGAGTACTCATTCTGTGCCTCTATCGTCTATACGGCCTCTAGGAGAGCTAACGCTCAGCCTGAGGCGGGTGCAACGAAGATAGGCTCTGGCGTCCCTGATTTCGTGTCGAAGGAACTTTCCCACGTCGGGAACCGTTAGGAGGGTTCCAAAGGCGTTGAGCTTGGCTTCGATTTCAAGCAGGTTGGTGTGCTCATCGCAGGAGAGTTGTTCTGCAACGATGCCGCAACGCAGGCGGTGGTACTCCTTGGCCAAAACATGGATGCGATCAGCGATCCGCCCCGCTAGCGGGGCTGTGTCGTGTCGTAAACGGTCTAATGTTGTCATTTGCCGCCCTCCTGAGAGTCGGTGGCTTGAAGCAGCACCTTCTTCTGAAGTTCCGACAGTTCTCCGGAGACTAGATCAGTCACGTTCTTCCATAGCTCTCGTATCTGGGCGTTTGATGTGCTGAGCCACACGGTGTCGAGTAGCGATTCTTGCTCCCCACGAAGCTTAAGAATCTGTTGACCGAGGAAGTCTTTGAGAAGTAGAGTCCGTTCTGCTGCCTCTTGACGAGTATCAACGGCCTGCTGCCATAGTGCGGCGTCATCTCGTGAACCGTAATAAGTTCTACTCGGCGTCGCTCCGTGCTTCGTAGCGATCGCGGCAAGTTCGCTCTGGATGTTATCGATGTCGGTTTCCAATGCCTTCTGCTTCTCTTGCAGGTTCCTCAATCTAGCGACAGTGTCTGTACCTCCAAGCAGCTCGATCGCGAGCTCTCGGGCTTCCTTGGCTATGCGCTCCAAGTACTGCGGGTCGTGCTTGGCGACGAGTTCTTTAATGGCACGCTCGATCTTTTGTGCGATGCGTTCTTTCCAGTGCGTTTTCTCTGCTACGGTGATGCTCATTGTATTCTCCATGATTACGTAAATGTTGTAAGCCGAAACTCGGCTCTGTGACCGCCCCGCACGGCAAGTCAAGGTGGAGGCTTTGCTGTAAGCAAAGCAGCGAGCGAGCAAACGGTTTGCGCTTTAGGCGAGCAGACCTTGAATGCCGTGCTACCATCCAAAAGAGCCGAGTGAGTCTGACGGCCAGAGTCAATGACGAGTGCTATCACGCTATCGCGAAGGTTCCTGCATTTCTGCGAACTGACTGCGTGTGCTAAGATGAGCCAACTGAAATAGAGGGTAATGTTCCGCAAGAAAGGGAGTAAACCATGGTCGTGATGAGTCGCGAAGTCGGACAAAGCATCCGCATCGAGATCGCTGGGCACGGCGAGGCCGTGGTGGCGATTCATCGGATCGTAGGAGATCGAGTTGAGTTTTCCCTGGAGGTGCCGAGCACAGCTCCGGTGTGTCGAGGTGAAGTCTTGGATGCTCCACACGGAGCTGAGGATAGGGATAAGGCTTCAGTCGCACCAGTGGAAGTCGCCATCAGAGTCGAGTAAGTACTCCCAGCGACTGCGTGCCCGGTCGGGCAATTCTTTGGCCAGGGCAATCCGGGTGAGCAGATGATCTAGCACGCCTAAGGTCGCGCGGACGAGTTGCGGCAGCGATGGCAGCGGCTGATGGAAACGGATGGGGAACGCATTCAGCCGAACGTAGGATTTACCGTTAAGCTTTAGAATCCCTTGCGATATCTCCCGATCCGGCCCATAGAAAGCACCGCCTATACCCAATGTACACGATTGACCTTCACGGTGGCTTCGGTAGGATACACGCCAGGGCCAGAGGGTGTTGATCGAGCTTCAACACAGAAAGAAGGCGTTGATGATACGTCCAATATTCTTAGCGGCCATTCTTGCCGCCAGTACGCTCGCCGCCGAAACACCACAGGCACCCACGGTTGACTCTAGCGGCATTCCCCTGAAGGACGTATGGGCCCTAGATATGCCCGGAACACGGGATGTTCGGGAACTGGAAAAGGACCTTTGGAAACAATCCTTTTCGCAGAGCTTCTTAGAAGAATCCTTGTCCATTAAGGTGCAACGAATTCTCACAAAGAGGCTGAAACCAGATGAACAGGCTCCCCCCGCATTCCTCGTGGAGAGAACGGGATTGTCTGCCTTGCGGCAAGTGGTGGAGCAGCTGGAGCTCTACGAGAAGGATCCCCGTGGCAAACGTCCGGCCGTAGCGGAAGTGCCCGCTCATAAGGAGCTCTCGCTTGTGTTTTTCTCCTATGCCCGTGGTCGTTATGTAGAGCTTGATCGCGTGTTAAAGAGCGAGAATCGCATTCGCATCGATTACCATTACGTGGCTCATCAATCAACTGACGTAACAAGTCATTTCGCCATTATCCCTGTGGGCAAGCTCGAAGCGGGTACTGGAAAAGTGCTTATCGAGAGATTGCCTCCTGTTCACCAGGATGGAGAACGGGTAACGGTACTTAATGACGGCCACAAGAGCGTGTGCTCGTCATTCACGTTCGAGGTAAAAGAAGATGTCGATCGCGATTGAAGATACCGAAGACCAAGGGGAGCTACTCCGCATGCGTCCCCATCTGCTGCTCGCGATCCTGTGGGTAACGTCGATCTGTGCCGCCGGAGAGCGGCAGACAGAAGAGGGGGGCCACGCCATCCCCATCAGTAAGGTGTTTGCGCTGGGCATGCCAGGGACGAGCGATCTCGACGAACTCCTCTCCAAGTCCGCCGAAAAGATGGGTAGGAAGCCGTTCCTGGCGGAGCGAATAACCAGAGCGCTCACTGCTCGACCAAATGGGCCGATGCAATCGCTCGTGGTGTCGGGACCACCCGAGCTCGCTGCGGCGCGGGCATTCACCGCCTTGCAGAAGGCGGACGGGCTATTCGATAAGAAGTCGACGGTGTTTGGGACGGAAGTGCAGTTGGTCTTCTGCCGGTTTGTCAGCAGCTACGAGGCCGAAATCGTGAGCGTGACGCAGAAAGGAAGGGAGACTTTCGTGGAATACCGGTTCGTGCCATCTTCCGATCCGCAGGCCACGGTCGATTTTGCCTTGATCCCGCTGGGGGATTTACCGGCGGGCGAGTATTCCGTGAAGTTCCAGCAACTGCCGCTAGAGCCCAAATACGTGAAACAGGGATTCGTTCCGGTGGAAAAATCCGTCTCGGAAAGACTGGTGCCGGGGGATACCATCTTTGAGGTGGCTGCAACTGTGGATGGGGACACCGGTCAACCGGTCCTCACTCCCACGCTGGGAGCTGCCGGAGATGAAGGTCTCGTTGCACTCGACGAGGTCTGGGCGCTGGATATGCCCCGAACCCGGGATGTCCGGGAGCTTGATCCAGCAAGCTTCGGCCGCACCCCACGGGACTTGGCGGAAGAGCAACGCATAGAAGTAGCGAGGCGATATCGCAGCTCCAGTGTGGTCGCCATAAAGAACGCCTTGAATAACGGACCGTTGAGAGAAAGTAATACGCCCCAGGCGTTTGCCGTAACTGGTACCGGAAAGACGGCGCTGGAGAACTTCGAACGCATCGCCAGTGGACAATGCGACGTTCCAGAGACCGTGCCGGCAGATCAATCGATCAGCGTGATCTTCTACTCGCTACCAAGTGGCTATTACGTGCATCTAGATCGAGTGCAGCAAGTGGGGCCTGCGAATATAGAGATTACATATCGACTCGTTCCCCATATGTCTCGAGCATCGTCAGTGCACTTCGCGATCATTCCAATCCATGTCAAGGGAGATGCAGAGCAGCTAGTGGTCTCGGTGAAGCCTCCCGTGCATGACAAACTGTTCTCGCAATGGGGTCTACCTCCGGCGACGAGAGCTGAGGTAAAAGCTACGGTCTCCCAGTCGAATACAATGCCTTTCGAGCTACCGGAGTGAGCACGTAGCGGCCCCTGCGGCGGTCGTTGACTTTTGTCTCGGTCCTCGTCGATGGCGTCTTAGTCCAGCTGGATAACCACGAAGTCGCGAATTCCCTCAACGGTGCAATCATTCGCCGACCAACACCGATCGCGAATGCCAACCAAGTTTCAGAACGCGGCCGCTAAGCCGCTGACCCTGCCCACCAACAGCCCAACGAAAAGAAACAACTCATAGAGCAGGTCCCGCAGGCAGGGTACCGCGATCGCGTCTTCGCTGAGGGTGCCGTCGCATTCAACAGTTCAGCCCACCACGTAGGCAGGTTGCTCTTTACTTAAGATTACCAGTCGAGTGCGAACGCCTGTCTCCCGAAACGCGTCGCGGCCCTGGAAGGCGTCTTCCGGCAGCTGTTCTATCTCGCCGCCTATTTCATCAAGCCACTGGCGAAATTCCGTACTCTGTTTGTCGGAGCGAAAGAACGGACCTTCCGAGATGACAGAGACAAGTCGTCCGCCAGGTGCCAAGAGCGAATAGGCATGCTGAATGTGAGCCATGTCAGCACCTTGCTCAAACGGCGGATTCATTAGGATCCGATCGTAGTCGCCGTTATGCTCAAGGAAGTCTCCAAACGCAACCTCGTGTCCTTTGGCGGACAGCACGTCCGATAGCGTTCGATTCCATTCGATCGCGTAAAGCGTCGCTTCAGGGCATGCGTCTTTGATGGCGTCCAGGATATCTCCCTTGCCGCACGATGGCTCAAGAACTCGATGCTCGGCGTCGATTGCCGCCAGCTCAAGCATTTGCTCAATGATGGGTCGCGGGGTTGGAAAAAAGCCGGGCAGCTTCTTCCCGATAAGCTCTCGCTCTGCGATGAGAATGGGTGAGTCTCCGCGGGCCTCGCCGCGATGTCCGAGGTACTCCCGAAGGGCAGCTCTGAGCTCATGGATATCAGCAATTCCTGCCCGCTGAAGCCGGTTGTATTCTTCGATGGACTGCGTGGCACGTTCAACATTTAGACCTGCTGCCTTCGCCCGATCGATGAAATCAAAGACGGACGTGATATCGTGCTCTGCCTTAAAGGTGATGTAGTCCTCCTTCTCGTAGGAGAGTCGCTTTTGCATCTTCTGAGCGGCCTGTTTCATGCCGCTTTTGTTCAGTCCGGCCGTGACAAGCTCTTGGAGCGTGCGTTTGTAGAAATGTGGGTAGGGGTACTCAGCAATTCGTACCGTCGCGAGCCCCATAGGCTCGTTCTCGATGCGGTCACGGCGGCGGCCGTGCTCATAGGTACTTTCACCAGCGTCTCTCTTGTGGGCCCGCACTCGCTCCCACTTGGCCCGGCGAAGAATCGCGTCTAGCGTTTCGGCGTGCGTCTTGTGCCGGATCCCATCGAGGTACTGTGCCTCGCCGCGAGAGAGGGCTTCTGCAATCGAGTGAAGCGTGCGTGCCATGGCCTGGTCCGAGTAGGCTCGCCCCCGGACGCCTGCCTGGATATCTGCACGCCTGGCCGTATTCTGCAGGGACTCGTTGCTCCGCTCGATGGTCTCTTCTGCCCGGGCACAAAGCTCGGTAGCGAGCTCATGCAGCCGCTCTGCGGCCGTAAGCTCCCTTCGTTCCCGCCTTGCCTCCACCACCTCGGTGCGGTCGGCGTCCCCCTCCAGTAGCGAGCAGAACTTATCTGCGTTGTCTTTATCCAGAAACTGGAAGCCAGCGTCCGATTTCTTGAAGCTCGAATACCAGCCCGCGAGCATTTTGGCCTTACGGTTGAGCTCGTTAAATGCGTCTCGCTCGACGCGGGTCTCAAGCTGCACGATCCAGAGAGGACATTGGCGTTTGTCGTGGAATCCCTCCTTCATCTGGAAGCTGATTCCTTGCAGATCCTCGCTCTGAAATCTGGCGACGGTGGCAGGGAGCGCGCTCGCTCGTCTTTCCCGAGTGACATCAGCGTGCATGGCGTCGTAGCGGGCCAGCTGCTCATCGCTTAGTGCGTCCTCTCCTTTGTCGAGGATAAAGGTGCGAAACTCTGCGAACGTCTCAGGATTAGTGAGTGCCTTCTCCTGTGCTAGGGACTCTTCCTGCCACTTCTCAAAAGTTCGGGCGTACTGGCCAGCGTCTAGGGCTCGTACCTTCTTGGTGATAGCCTCCTCGTAGGTCTCGCCACCAAGTGGCTGATACGTGACGGATCCATCCAGCAGAAATGCGGAGAGCATCTTCTGGACGATGTGGGCGGCGTTCTCCTCCTTCGTGGAGCGTTTGGCGTGCCACGATCCGAAGCGGGAAGCAAGGACAGCCATCTCCTTCGCTTTGTAGCGGGACATGAGCTCTTGCTTCAGGGAATCTCGACTCTTAAGCAGTCGCTCAAACTGATGGCGGTAGTCATCAAAGGTGATGCCGCCGCGTCGAAACTCGCCATGAAACTTCTTGAAGTCCTCAAACGTGTAGGGCACAAGGTCTGCGGGTGGCGGCGTGGCCATAGCGGTGGAAGCGGCAGAGGTCGCGACCGGAGTCAAAATGGCCTCAAGCCAGTCCCTTACTGCGTTTCGCTCACCGAGGCCTCGCTCAAAGACTTCCCGAATGTGTTTCTGAGTGAAGCCGCATCGCGTGGCAAACTCGGCGACGGTCTGCTTGTGTTTGGTGAAGAGCCTTCGAACCTCTGAGCCCGAGAGAGTATCGGGGCAGTGAGAGAGGGTGAGTTCGGCCGCGGTGCCGGGTAAGTCCAGGACGGAAACCCGAGGATCGCCAAATCGCGGCTCCACGACATGCATCTTCCCAGCATCCCTTAGCTCCTTAAGCACCTTGTGAACAGGATTCAGAAGCGGGTTGCTCGCGTCAAAGCCCGTGCACCCAAATTGATGTCGCAGCTCACTGGTGGAGAACTCTCGCCCCGCGTGCTGGCTTAGAAAATCAAGAAGTAGAGCAGTTGTTACCGGAACGCTCGGCGGCGAAACGCGGTCTGCCTCTGTAAGCTCGCCAGCGTGCCTGCTATTGACCGCTGCGATGACTTTAGAAAGGGACTGACCTTTTGGGGGTCGTGCTGGCTCGGGCTCACTAGCGGGATAAATTCGCCCTACATGAAACCAGCCTCCTTTTGCAAGCGTTTCATCCCAAGCGACTCGAGCTTCCTGCCGGGCGTGACTAATCCCGATTACCTCCCCGACATGCAAGTTGCCTTCCGAGATGTAGACTTCGACGGTATCGCCCCGTTTAATGACAAACCGATGGGCTGGTCCATCGATGTCATCCACAACGCGATCGACGGTGATCGTGTCGTGGTCGTGAAGGAGCTTGGCATCCGGCCAGTCGTAGTGGGTCGTAGCTTCAGGATAGACAATCTGCCGGTCTGGACGGACTAGCGACAGCGGCTTGCTGCCAGCCTGGTCAGCCGGTGGCGGCTCGGAAGTAGTTTCCGCGACATGCTGCACTTCGTTATTGGCTGGGCGATCAAAATCAATCGTTCGTTGTATGTAGATCATAGAGTTTCTCTTATCCATGTTTGTTCCTTGTGGTTATAAAATGCGGTCGCACTTCGACCGTAACCGGGCACCAGACACGGCAGGTCAAGGTGGAGTCTTTGCGGACGCTCGGAGCGGACGCGAAGCAAAGCAGCAGCAAACTGGGCTAAGAAACCGCGAAGTTTGCGGACCTTGACGCCGTGGTATGATGAAAGAAAGTCGAAGAAGAAGTCTTCAGTCGACCTATAACCACTCAAGAAGCGTTGTTCGTTGCGAGTTTACTACGAAGGCGATCGCTACTCAAATCGACTGGGATGTGTGTCGGTTGAGGAAAGACACGAGGTATGCAGTCCAGCGGTTGACGAAGCCAGCAAGATGGCTAGTGGTAGAACCAATTGGCGGTGTCGATGTAGCGATCATCGGACGACCACCCGCACTTTCTAGCGTCTCGCATGGCATGCCCTTATAAGGGAAAAATCAGCCGCGTAGGTCTCCGTTATCGAACCGTCAGATGTCGGTTAGGGCCCAGAGTCTTACGCGACTGAAAGCGTTCGGAACGCAATCATACTTGATGAAGAACCAGCTCGAAAGTTAGCCTAAGATCGGACAGTTCTTCCGTATGGTCTGACCAAAGCGACGTCTTGGGCCTTCTTCCACCGACCTAGAGTGCGTCACGAATAGTACCCAGGGCACTTTCGGTCAGACGTCGCCGCGGCATGGAAAATCGGACAAGAGCATCGTCGTAAGTCGTTGCAACGACGCCGCGAGACTCTAAGGTTTTCCTCAAATCTTCGTGACTAGAACCGTACTCGCCTGGTGGACGCAGTAGCAGAATTCCTGATCGCATCGACTGGACAGGGAGAATCCTTTGCCACCCAGCCCGTTCGGCCAGCAATCCTACCTTCTCGCCGTTCATCAATTGGACGGACAGGGCCTTGCCGCGTAGACGCGAGGGGGAGGCATCCACGGCGGCACCGTGTGCGGACAGCAAGCCTGAGAGATTGATCGTTTCTGTGGGGCCACTCAAGGCCGCATTCTCCAGCTGCGAAGTAAACCTTAAGAGGGGATCATCAACGATCCCCGCGGTCAACAGTTCGTTGATGACTGTTTTGATCATGGACCTTGACCGGGGGTGTCCATAGGCGGCCACCCCGAGCGGATAAAGACTCCGCAGCCATTTGTGCGTTCCGGCAAGATAAAAGTCACAGTCCATGTCCGCCAGATCGAGATCACCGTGAGCCAGATGCTGTGCACCATCAACCAAGACAAAACGCAGATCGCTCGACGCCTTCAAGCCAGTGGTGATTTTGTCGATCGGCAATTGGACGCCATCGTGGCTTACCGCCGGAAGAAAGAGACCCGACGCGTGAGACTTATGAAACGCTTCCACGACGGAGCAAACGACTGTCTCGACGGAGGCACCCTGAAGCACCAGGGCCCTGAGGTTCACCGTGACGAGGTTTCGTCCCAGCTGGGAGGCAACGTTTTGCAGTACCTCGCGATAGGCTGGCCAGGCGAGATCGACCGTCAGCACCGTGTCACAGTTTCGAAGTACCAAATAAGCCGCCAGCTCCATCAAAGCATGGGTGCGGCTAGTCAACATCACGGCGGAGTCACGCGGAGCACCAACGACTTGGCGAATCCGCCGCTTCAGCGATCGAACGCCACGCCAGCCCGCTAGGAAGGGAAACCGCCGCTTTAAAGCGGCCGACCAATCTCGCCCCCCATGGACTAATAGATCAGAGATGGCGGGGGGGCAACCGTGCTCGCCCGCAAAGCGTAGATAGTCTGTTTGGATCGCCCTCGCCGTGGGCGAGATTCTGCCCATTCTGGCGGTGTCGAGATAGACAGGCGCTGGCATGGTGAAGCGGCGAGGTCACGAATAGATGCATCGCTGTACACTATGTTAGGGTTTGTCATGCTCGCCGTCTAGTAGCGTGCGAAGGGGCGTCGCGTGCAACGTTAATCGTCGCCAGCGATCTTCCGCCAGTTTCACGGCTTCCGGATTGAATTCAAGCAAAAATTCGCGTGTACGGCAGTCGTCGTCCATGTCTTGCCTACCAACGGCTGAGTTTCCGTAGATGCCGAAATCCAGCGGCAGGTCGGGCTCGGCCGCGATGTCTGCTTCCAGACACAACAGTACCCACACCCCATGGTTGTACTGGTCCATGATCCAGGGGAGGACAATTTCATTGGGTAACAATTGTCCGGCGGGCCACAACTCAGCCGGGAGGATGAAGATGCGTTCAATGAGGACGCCACGATTCATGGCATCGTAGTTGGCACGGATACTTTGCCGACCGGGAGCGTCTTGCCAGTAGGAAGGGGATTTGACCCACGCAACAGACCGATAGAGCCGCAAGGACTTATCTTGAAGCAGATCGCGGTAGGCCGCCCGCCACGACTCTGTTTCGCGAAAGGTAATCTTGCCACGCGACACCAGCTCCAACTCGTTCCCCAAGGCTAAAAGCCTAGTAAGGACGGCGGCACGAAATACGGGGTCCGTTTGTTCCGCAAGAGCTAGAAACGCATTGCATATCCGACGCAATTCACCAGCTAGCTCCGGGTCATCCTGGAGCGCATCCACGACACGTGCGACGCCGCCCAAATCCGCCCGGCCCACGTCTCGGCGGGCCTGCTCGTCAAGCCAAGTGAACAACAGCCCTGCCAAGATGGAGACCAACACCCCCAGGACGGCGATCTGAACGGAGAGAGACGCCGATAGGCCAACGATCCCTGCGATGAGGGATCCTAGTAGGGAAATTCCCAACAATAGCGGGCTAGAGAAGATGCTGCGACGACGCGTCATGGGGTGACACTATAGCAAATTAGGCCCAATGGCAAGCAGAGGAGTTAGGACCCATTTGGCCTTTCTGTCAGGGCGTGTGGACTGAGGGATCGTGTCGTCGGAGCCGCCGCCCCGATACCGCATGTCACGCTAAGTCATTAACTGGCGCGACTTTGCAGCAATTGGCACTCCGGGAATCGAACCATCCGACACATTTGCCGAAAGCCTTCTGAGCTAGTTCAGACACCGCAAATGCGGCAGGGGGTGCGTGGTGCTCAGAAGGCCCGATGTTGCAGCGTACGAAGTCGTAGATTAGTCGGAGATGGGCAACGTGTCCCACTACTGCACATTCTGATACACCCGATTTATTGCAACTGAGAAATGCGACGCCCTCAGGAACTGGCAAGCAGGGAGGTGATATGCGGTGTACTTTAGGATCCGCCCGGCACCGTAGCCCAGCAACGGCTTCTGATGGGGACGCTATCGGCACCGCAGTGCCTCCAACAACCATGAGTCAATTCCACTGGATCGAGGCCAAGCCGATCGTTGTGGTGCGCCCATTTTACGATTTCAGCAGGCGTAAAGCATTCGCGATAACCAACAGGGAGGCGCCCATATCCGCAGCGATGGCGGCCCAGAGTGAGGCGAAGCCGACAAACGTTAGGACGACGAAGACTGCCTTCACGGCTAATGAGAAGGCGATGTTCTGGCGAATAACTCGCAAGGTTCGGCGAGAGTGGTGAATCAGCCATGGCAACTTTGTCAGATCGTCAGACATCAGGGCGATGTCGGCAGTTTCAATAGCTGCGTCACTTCCTACGGCTCCCATCGCAAGGCCTAGGGAAGCACGTGCGAGCGCTGGAGCATCGTTGACGCCGTCGCCGATCATGGCCACAAACTGGTATTGTTGCACCAGTCTCTCGACCGCGGCTACTTTGTCTTCTGGCAGCAAATCGGCCTGAACTTCGTCGATTCCTGCTTCCTTGGCGACCGCCTTCGCCGTTCCCGCATTGTCACCGGTGAGCATGACGATGTGTTTGATGCCGGCGTCGTGAAGCTGCTGGACTACTTGTCGACTTTCAGCCCGAATTGCATCGGCAAGTGATATAAAGCCACAGACATGCTCATCGTTGCCTACAACCACCACACTTCGACCGGCGCCCTGCATGGCTTGCAGTTGCTCGTGAACCTCGGGACTTTCCTGGCCGCGCTGCTCCACAAATCGATGAGAGCCCAACCAGTATCGCTTTCCGTCAATCGTGCCGGATGCGCCTTTTCCTTGGATGGTCTCAAAGTCTTGAGCAGCATCAAAGCTCATCCCCCGCCGTCTGGTCTCTTCCACAATCGCACGGGCCAACGGGTGGTTACTGTTAAGTTCCAAAGCACCAGCTCGCATCAACAGCTCGTCCTCATTATGGCCATGCATTGGCACCACATCGATGACGGCCGGTTTTCCAAGCGTCAGAGTACCAGTCTTATCCATCGCGATGGCGTTAAGCTGTGCCGGCAATTCGATGAAGACGCCTCCCTTAATAAGAACTCCGTGGCGGGCGGCTGCGGCGAGAGCAGCAACCACGCTTACCGGAGTTGAAATCACCAGGGCGCATGGGCAGGCAATGACGAGCAGCACAAGCGCTCGGTACAGCCAATCGCCCCACTGACCGCCTAGCATCAGTGGAGGAAGGAGCAACACCAGCAGCGCAATGCCCATGACAACGGGCGTATAAACTGCGGCAAACTTTTCGACCCATTGCTCGGAAGGTGCACGCTTTGACCCCGCATCTCCGACCATCTTAATGATACGGGCCAGTGTCGTGTCTTCGGCACCCTTAGTCGTTTCGATTTCAAGTAGTCCGTCCCCGTTGATTGTGCCGGCAAAGGCTTCGTCCCCCACCTCCTTTTCAACGGGGACACTCTCGCCGGTAATCGGTGCTTGATCGACAGCGCTCGCACCCTTGGTCACAATTCCGTCCAGCGGAATCTTTTCGCCTGGCCGCACGATCACCGATGCGCCAACGGATACCTCAGACGGTGGAACATCGGTGACATTTCCCAATTGATCGCGAAGGTGAGCGATCGGAGGGGAGAGGTCCATCAGTGCAGCGATAGCTCGTCTGGCACGCCCGACGCTCCACGACTCAAGCAGCAGCGATAGCGAGAAGAGAAAGGCTACGGTGGCTCCCTCGAACCATTCGTCGATAAGCACTGCGCCCGCCACTGCAACCGACATCAGCAAGTTCATGTCCGGTCGAAGTGAAACGAGAGCCCGCCATGCTTTTGGCAGCACCATGCACAGTCCGGCGGCAATTCCGAAGCTATACAGCGCAATTGCAAGGACGGGAACATCCACATCTTGCTCCGTGGCATACAGCTGCACAATCATTCCCGCCAAGCCGAACAGTCCGCTTGCTGCAGTAAGAAGTGTCCTCTGGTGCCGGTCCCAGAAAGAAACGCCGCTTTGCGCTGTGGTCTGATCGCCCCAGCGTTCAGCCCGGAGGCCTGTTCTCTCGACCGCCGCGAGGATGTCGCCTTCTGTAGCCTCGTGTGGCAAGACTGTGAGTGTTAGCTTGCCCTCAAGCAGATCGAATCTGAGACGCTCTTCTGTCTTGACCAATGGCAGCAATTCGCGTTTGAGCAAGCGAACTTCCTCAGCACAATCCATTCCATGGATGCGGAGTTGTATTTCCTGTGGATTATTCATTCTCTAGCCATTCCTCTAAAACAGACGCATGTGAATGATTTTCCATGACGCAGTCGAGGCTCAAGCGACTCGCGTCTGATTCAAGTGCCCGTGCCGCTGAAGATGCCAGGAATCCAACGGACGATCAGTGACCCGGGTCAGTCGGAGGGGGAGAATGCCACTTGGACTTTTCGTGATTGGGATGGCAAATGCCATGGTGACGCTCATGGGGCTCTGGGCGTGATCGATGACAGCTGTCACAGCCTCGCAATAGCGACTACTCCGGACGTTCGACGTCAGAAACTCGGTCTGGAGCAAACTTGTTCTACAATGCTAGCGGAATATCGGTAACTCAGGCAGACTTTGCCTCCGACACCCCATTCGTGTAAACTACAGTGGCAACCTCTACCGATTCTACCAAAAGTGCTCACAAGATAGTTTATTAGAGACGCGATGTTTGGCCGTTCTCACAACTTGAAGCGGATGGTTGCCTCCGGGGCGATCCTGCTTTCGTTGTCGACGCTGGCTCAGGCGTGTGGGTTCTACTGCTATCTGGGTGCCTGCGGCGCATCCATCGAGACCACTCTTAGCGAATGTACCTGCTGTCATCAGGGAGGAAGTTTCGCCGAAGAGCCCTGTGCACCTGAGCAAAGTAGCGAAGAGCACGACGCGTGCCCCTGTTCGGAAGAGTGTTGGTGCCACGAAGCACCTCAGCCGTACGATCAGGCGAAATCGAATGGCGAACCATTAAAGCTCGCTTACTTCACGCTGATTGCGATTGTCGATCCGTACTTCTCCGACGTTGTTGCGTGTCGAGCTGACCAGTTGAATTTGCGGGTGCCGCCGGATGCAGGGGATCACTCTGCTGTCGAACGTTGCTCCAAGCTTTGCCGCTTCTTGATTTGACGACCGCGCACCCGATTGATGCGATTGGGTGCTTTCTCTGCGGTTCGCGATGCTGCATTTAAACCAGAATGCATGCTCTCAGAGTTCCACTTCGTAGATTGCCGCGCCTTTTCCATGCGCGCTTTCGCCGAATGACTAATTTTCATGTTCAAACAAGGAAGTCCTATGCAGGCTCAAAACCGTCTTGCTTTGTCCATCGCTCTGTTCTCGATGGCTATTAGCGCGCCAACACCTAAGGTTCACGGGCAGACTTCGTCGCTACCCGATGGTCGGCTTCAGGTGGTTGCTGAGAAGATGTGTTGCGCGGGGTGTGCACGCAAGGTTTCGTCGCAGATCTACACCGTCCGCGGGGTGAGAAGCGTGTCGGTGGATCTCGCCACTCACACCGTGTCCATTGAGCACGGCCAATTGTCGGCCCCTGTCCTAGGACAGATTTGGAACGCCGTTCAGGTCGCAGACGGAGGCCCCGTGACCATGACGACGGGCGAGGCGACCTATCGTCTTACCGTACCGGAAGATCCCAAGGCGATTGAGGCGCACCGGCGCATGGGAAAGAGTCAGCAAATCTCGTTCGTGGAGTTAAAGGATCCGCAACAAGCACAACTCGTTGCGTCGAAGCTTCAAGAAATCACCGGGGTAGCCAAAGTAAGCGTGGACATGCCTTCGCAAACCATCACGGTCGATGTTGCCGACAAGCCCATCTCGCCTTGGTCGATGTTGCAGGTAATCCGTGCAGCCGGCGCGACTCCAGCCGCCTTCCTCGGTAACTACGGAACCCTAGCTATCGAGCCGACGGCGCCCGCGGTCTCGAATGTCTCTCAACCTAAACAACCCTTACGTTAAGGAGCGATCGAAATGAAATCGTTATCACTATTTGGATTAGTATTCGTACTGGGCTTGGTGCAGGTAGGCTGTGGCACCTCTCCGGGATCGCAGTCCCCCGGTGCCAGCATCGACGGCAGCCATTTCCTTCTTTCGGAGGAACCCGAAGGCGCCGTCTCCGTCATCGCGGCCCGGGAAAGCGCCGAAGACGGAACGCCGATCGTACTAATGGGCCGGGTGGGTGGCACGGCGAATCCTTGGATCGAAGGGCGTGCAGCGTTCATGTTGATCGATCCATCGGTAAGCGTGGTCGCCAATGGAACCGACTCTACCGAAGGCGAGATTTGCCTGGACGACTGTTGCGCCGATGAACGAGCGGGATGCACCTCTCTGGTAAAGGTCGTGGATACCGATGGAAACATTGTTCCCGTGGATGCACGTCAGTTGCTCGGCCTGAAGGAGTCGGACTTGGTAGTCGTTCAAGGAACGGCCAAGAAAGACAAGAGCGGCAACTTCAGCATGCTGGCCACCAAAGTTTTTGTGCGGAATTAGTGACTGCCAACACGTGAAGGTTCTCGAATGCTTGGTCAACGTTTACTCCCCTGGGACTACGGCGTGCGGAACTTGTTCCGCCGGCCGACGCGGAGTGCGCTCACTTTCGGGGGCCTTTCGATCGTGGTGCTGCTAGTCCTCGTGGTGGTGGGATTCATCCGTGGTCTGGAGAAGTCCCTCTCCGCCACGGGTAATCCCAACGTAGCGCTGGTTTATGCTCTCTCGTCAGCAGCCGACATCGAGAATTCCTCGATCGCCGCCCAGACTCCGGGACTTGTGTCAGCAAGTGTCGAAGGTATCCGCGAGCGAAACGGCGTCGCGTACGTCTCTCCCGAGCTTTACCTGGGCACACGCATGCAAACGGCGCAATCAGAAACGCCAGGCATGGGGTTGGTGCGAGGCGTGACAACAGCCGCTCCATTGGTACGTGACCGCGTGCAACTAGTTGAAGGCAATTGGCCTGCGGCCGGCGAAGTGATGGTGGGACGTCTTGCGTATTCGAAGCTTGGCGTACCTGAAGAAGATACGGCAGTTGGCCAAATGATCGAATTTGATGGTAGGCAATGGAGCATTAGCGGCCGATTCGCCGCGGCCGGTTCTGCTTTTGAATCGGAGGTGTGGGCCCCGCTAGCTGATCTACAGACAGCGCTGAAGCGACAGGATCTAAGTCTTGTTGCCGTCTCGATGGAGTCCCCCGCACAAATTGCGGATGTCGATCTTTTTTGCCGTGAGCGAGTGGACCTGGAACTGAAAGCTGTGGGCGAAGCCGATTACTACGCGTCGCTCCAAAAGCACTACCGTCCGGTGCGGCTACTGGGATGGATCGTCGTAGGGCTGGTCGCCGGATCGGGAGTATTTGCTGGCCTTAACACGATGTATGGGGCAGTAGTTGGTCGGATACGAGAGCTGGCGACGCTACAGGCGATGGGGTTCCGTCGGCGGGCGATTCTCCTCACGCTGATTCAGGAAGCGACCATCCTGGCATGTGGGGGTGCGCTCGTTGCATGCCTATTGGGCCTACTGTTAGTCGATGGGCTGGCGGTCCGCTTCACAATGGGGGCATTTATGCTGCGAGTTGATAGTGTCGGCATCGCGATCGCTTGCGGCGTAGCGGTCTTACTAGGGGTAGTCGGGGCCTTACCGCCAGCGGCAAAGGCCATGCGACTTCCTGTGGTTGAGGCCATTAAGGCAATTTAGCGAGGGATTCAACTAATGTCTCAAACGGCCTCCAATATTGATCTGAGCCAATTGGCCGTCGATCGTACCCGACCTGCGCCGCCGACGATGAGGCGCCGCACGCCCTGGCTGACTCGCTACGCGTTGCCGGCGATTATCCTGGGCGGTTTCGTCGCGCTATTCGGTTGGTCGACCCGCGATAGCTTTCTTTCCGCTCAGCCGGTCACGATTGTGCCCGTTACCATCAGCCGCGCTGAAATCAAGCAAGCTGGCACTCCATTGTTCCAGGCGGCGGGATGGATCGAGCCTCGGCCAACCGCCGTTGTGGCGTCGTCGCTGGCTCCGGGAGTGATCAAGGACTTGCTCGTGGTGGAGGGCGACAGAGTGGAACTGGGCCAACCGGTTGCCATGTTGATCGATACCGACGCCAAGCTCGTATTGGCGGAGGCGAAGTCACTTCATGCAATACAGCTGGGCGAACTAGAACGCGCGAAAGCCACTCTAATGGCAGCTCGGATCAATCTTGAGCAGCCAGTGAAGCTGCGAGCCGAGTTGGGGGACGCTGAAGCTATGCTGGCCGAAACGCAGCGAGAGCTTAACAACCTGCCCTACGCCATCGAGGCAGCCCGAACCAAGTTGCAACTGATGCAGGAAAATACACGCCGTAAAGAGAAGGCCGGCGATGCAATTATGGGAAGACTACTTCGCGAAGCTCGTGGCGAACAGGCACTCGCCGAAGGCTCGCTCAACGAACTCATCGCCCGTGAGCCGACCTTGCGTAGCCAACTGGACTCGCTCACTCGAAAGAAAGAGGCGATCGCTGCTCAATTGAATCTGCTGACCGAAGAGAAACGCGCGCTTGCCGACGCCGAGGCGAACCTAAAGGTGCTTGAAGCGCGTGTTCAGCAAACTCAGCTCGCGGTCCAGACCGCTGAACTCCAGCTCGACCGGATGATCGTACGATCGCCCATCGCTGGGTGTGTCCTGTCGCTGGAAGCTCGTCCCGGGCAGTGGCTGTCGGGGATGGGTAATTCGTCATCGCAGGGATCGAGCGCGGTAGTCTCACTATACGATCCCCATAGCTTGCAGGTTCGAGTGGACGTGCGATTGGAGGATGTTCCTCAGGTCATTATCGGTCAACCGGCGCAGATCGAGTCGGCAGCACTGCCTAAAGCCATCGCGGGGAAGGTGATTTCGGTGACGACGCAGGCGGACATCCAGAAGAATACCCTGCAGGTAAAGGTAGCGATCATCGAACCACCCACAGTGATCAAGCCCGAGATGCTGGCCAAGGTAACGTTTGTCGCGCCGCCGACGCCGGAACAAGAGGGGGTGGAGCAAACACCTCCGGTTCGCACCTTTGTTCCGCAGTCGTTGCTCGCGCAGGGAGAAGCGGGGCACTCTGTGTGGGTCGTCGACTTAGCCCAAGGCACCGCGAGCCGACGCTCGGTTACCGTCGGGCAGGCGATGACGGAGGGCAACATGGTAGAGATCGTCAGCGGTTTGTCTCCCACCGACAAGCTGATCGTTGGTGGCCGGGAATCTCTCAGTGAAGGTGCTCGCGTACGGGTATCTAGCGAAGCCCCTTCGAACTCCGGAGTATGAAGCTACTTTGAGCGAATACAGCCGAAACCATCATCGCCAGCCGCAAATTAACTAGCTCTTCAGGATGAAACCATGCCCTTAGTAACCGTCTCGAACGTCACCAAGGAATACACCAGCGGGGAGGAGACCATACGACCTCTCGACGGCGTGAGTCTTTCCATCGAGGAGGGAGACTACGCGTCGCTGATGGGTGCCAGCGGTTCAGGGAAGAGCACCCTGTTGAATCTGATCGCTGGCATCGATCGGGTAACCTCTGGCGAGATATTCGTCGCCGGCACGGACATCACGAAACTGTCACGCGGCAAGCTTGCCGATTGGCGGGCTGCCAACATCGGCTACGTGTTCCAAACTCATAATTTGATACCGGTGCTCACCGCCTACGAGAACGTGGAGCTTCCGCTACTTCTTCTTCCCTTGTCGGCTGCCGAACGGCGCAAGCGGGTCGAGATTGCGCTGGAGGCCGTCGACCTCACTTCCCGCGCCTCGCACTATCCTCGCCAGATGTCGGGTGGTCAGGAGCAGCGGGTGGGCATAGCGCGGGCGATTGTGTCCAACCCAACCGTCATTGTCGCTGACGAACCTACCGGTAGTCTCGACGATGAAACAACCGAGCAAATCCTGCAACTACTAACCCGCGTCAACTCCGAACTAGGGATGACGCTGTTGATGGTGACGCACGACGCGGACGCCGGTGCCAGGGCCAAGAGACAAATTCGCCTCGAACGGGGCCGCCTGGTTGAGAATGGAAAAGTCACCAGCACCGCCAACTTGAGGACCGCCTAACTGTGTTAAAGTTCTTACCCTACGTCCTGAAAGGCCTGTGGCGTCACCGTGCTCGCACCGTACTGACCGTCAGCGGGACGGCGATTGCGCTGTTGGTTTTCTGTTTCATCGGCTCGGTTCAACAGGGGCTGCTGTCACTTACGGCGAACGCTGAAGCTGATCGGACGCTGATCGTGTTTCAAGAGAACCGCTTTTGTCCACAGAGCAGCAGGCTGCCACAGGATTACGAGCGAACCATCGCTGAGCTGTCAGGCGTTCGTGAAGTGGTTCCAGTCAAAGTATTCACGAATAATTGCCGTGCCAGCTTGGATGCCATTGTGTTTCAAGGCATGCCCTCCGATAAGTTGAAGTCGGCTCGGAATCTGACCCTTACCAGTGGAAACTGGAATGCTTTCGACGACCAGGACGACGCTGCGTTCGTGGGACGAGACGTGGCCGCACGCCGCGGACTAGCAAGCGGCGACAAGTTTACGATCGGCGACGTGTCGGTGGTGATCCGTGGTGTTTTCGAGTCCCCGGTTGCCGCCGAGAATAGCCTAATTTACACCCACCTGGATTTCCTTCAGCGTGCGCGGGGGCAGGATGACGTGGGCACCGTCACTCAATTGGAAGTCCATCTCACCGACGCGGCCAACCCTGATACCGTTGCTAAGCATATCGACGAAAGCTTTCGCGCGGGGCCAGTGGCAACCACTACCCGGACGAAGGGAATGTTCCAAGCCGACACCTTAGGGGATCTGGCCGAGCTGATCGGGTTTGTTCATTGGCTTGGGTACGCGTGCGTGGGACTCGTGCTCTCTCTGGTTGCTACGACGACGGTAATGTCGGTGCAGGATCGCATCAAAGAGCACGCCGTACTTCAGACTTTGGGCCTGCGCCCCATGCGAGTGTTTCGCTTGGTGCTCATCGAGAGCCTGGTACTGAGCTGTTTAGGGGGACTACTTGGCGTAGCCGCTAGCAACGGAGTTCTTGCCTTCACCGGCATGTCGGTGGCGGCAGAAGGGGTGACGATCGCTTTCGAACCTTCGGCGAGCCTTGCGCTACAAGGAATTCTTGTCGCCATCATCGTTGGAATTGTTGCAGGCCTGGCACCCGGCTGGCAGGCAGCAAGAACCGAGATTGTCTCTGCCTTACGGCACGCATAACCCTTCGAAGGAGGTCATGGATGACCAAGCTCGCCTATATCGCCGCTATCGTCGGTGGCTTCGCCATTACCGGATGCGCGAATAACCCGCACGCGGGTAACCCATCCCGTGGATCGATGGTGCCACAAGTGGCTTCGCCCATCTTGGAAACCTCGTACAACGAGGACGCTACATCCGGCGACGGATTGGTTCACCCTCAAGCATTGCGTGCAGAAGTCGAGGTCATCAGCTCACCGTTGGCGACGCCGCAGGGCCCATTGACGATCGAGGCACTTGAGGCGACGGCACTAGCGAACAATCCAGCGATCAGCGAGGCGGCAGCCCAGGTGCGGGCTCTTCAAGGCAAGTGGCTGCAAGTCGGCCTCCCCCCGAATCCGACGGGTGGCTACACGGCTAGCGAGATTGGGGATAGTAATACTGCGGGCCAACAAGGTGGGTACATGGGCCAAACTTTCGTAACAGCCCACAAGCTTGAGCGGAATCGGGCAGTGGTAGCGGCGGAAGTATCCCGAGCCGAACAAGAGCTGGCCGCCACGGAAAGGCGCGTCCGAACAGACGTTCGTGGCGCGTTCTATCTGGCGATTGTCGCGCAGCGTCGCGTTGAACTCGCCGAGCGGCTGTTGGAGATTGCCACCGATGGGGTAAAAGCGTCGCAAGCGTTGGTCGATGCCGAGGAGTTGTCGGCGGTGGGTCTACTACAAACCGAAGTCCGCCAGCAGAACTCCCGCGTGCAACTACAAACCGCTCACAATGCTCGCGAGCAGGCATGGCGAAAGTTGTCCGCGGTGACGGGAGGGCCCGAACTGGATATCCAACCACTAGAGGGAGATGTCACTACCTTGCCAGCTCTTCTCGACTGGCAGTCGGAACTCGCAAGGTTACAGGCCGATAGCCCCGAGGTCGCGGCGGCCGTCGCCGAGGTGCAGCGCGCCCGTCGTTCGCTGGACCGCGCCAGTGTGCAGGCCGTTCCCAATGTGTCGACCCAGGCGAGCGTCCAGTATGACAATTCTACGGACTTCACCATCGCGGGTGTGCAAGTCGGGATGCCGCTACCAATTTGGAACCGCAATCAAGGTGGCATTCAGCAATCGCGTGCTCAGATCACCGCTGCTGAGCGGGATGTCGAACGGGTGCAACGCAATCTAACGAATCGCCTTGCCGTTGCGTTTCGACAGTACGCGGACGCTCACGTAACCGCCAGTAAATACGCCGAAGACATATTGCCACGGTCCCAGCAAACCCTCGACTTGGTGGGCCAAGCCTTCGAGCATGGCGAGGTGGGGTATCTCGACCTGTTGGCAGCTCAGCAAACCTATTCGCAGACCAATCTCGACTACCTCAACGCACTTGAGCAGGCGTGGCAGAGCTACGTTTTGATTGATGGATTGCTATTGGACGGAAGTTTGGACAACGGGGCGACACAATGATGTGACGTTTGGCGGTATCTGACAGACCCTTAGAGCACGAGGCCTTTCGTATCGCTCGCCATTTGGAGAACAGGGGTCCATGGACGCCTAAGATTGGTGAGGCGAATTCCCCAAGCAAAGCGACTCGTGGGACCACGCCGCCTCAGCCGGAAGACTGCATCGATCGGACACTTCGCGGGAGAGCTCGGAGGAGGGGGTTGGAACTCCGACACGCGGTTTACGAGACTGCGTGCCGGTATTAACAAGGACTTATCGGGTAACAGCTTAGGACAACTCGCTTTAGGCTGTTGTACTCATTGTTGTATGCAGACAGAAGTTAATCACGATCTGAGGACTCTTGTCGCGGCTTGGCCGCTATTGACTTCAACTCAACGCAAGGCGCTCACTACCAATGGCTTAGCAATGTTACCCTCCCTCTCCTAGTGGGTCACTTTCTCAAGCAGCGGTTTCGATCCAGCCATTCTGCTCTGCATAGTTGAAGCGAGGGCTTCAACTCTGCCGCTCTGTCAGTACATATCGCGTAAAGACCTTAATTGGCAGCGATTTGCGACAATTGGCACTTCGGGAATCGAACCAACCGACGCGTTTCCCCCAAACGTTGATACCAAAAGAGCTACGACCTCTAAGATTGCAGTGTGTGCACTGTGTCTGCACGATGGTGCCTCCGCATGTCGTTTGTTGGCAGCGGATGAGGCAATGCTGGAGACAATCGTAAAGTTGCGGCCAAGGCTGCCGCCCGCTATTCGCCAAGCCGTTCATGCCTTGTGTACTGAGATGGCAAATTCGAGAAGCGACTAGGTATCCAATGGCCGAACCCAGCTTTCCTGAGGTCAGAGCAACTCTCTGCAGCTGCACCATGCCGGAATGATTCGATCTCGACACTAGGTCCACGACCTCACGGCAACGTAACTTGGCGCTAAGTCAACTTCGTTGTCTCCGTACGCCCCGTTGTTGCCAGGGCCTCGACTTATAGCCGGAGCGATCGCAAACGCAGCGCATTGGCGATGACCGACACCGAGCTAAAACTCATCGCCGCGGCGGCTATCATCGGATTGAGCAGTAGTCCTAACCACGGGTAGAGTATGCCAGCGGCAATCGGTACTCCCAAGACGTTGTAGACAAAGGCAAAGAATAGGTTCTGGCGAATATTCCGCATCGCGGCCTCACTCAGCCGCCGGGCGCGGACGATCCCGCGAAGGTCTCCTTTCACCAATGTCACCCCGGCACTTTCAATAGCGACATCGGTGCCAGTGCCCATCGCAATGCCAACCTCGGCTGCCGCGAGTGCCGGGGCATCGTTGACTCCGTCGCCGGCCATAGCTACGACACGGCCCTCAGCTTGAAGCCGCTTCACCACGGCAACTTTCTGTTCGGGAAGCACCTCTGCCTCGACTCGGTCGATGCCCAGTTCCCGCGCGACGGCATGAGCCGTCGTGCTGCTATCGCCAGTGACCATCACGATCTCGATCCCCTCCTCACGCAAAGCGCGAAGCGCCTCTGAAGTCGTCTCCTTGATGGGATCGGCAACTCCGATCAATCCGGCGAACGCACCATCGATGGCAACAAACATTACGGTTTGCCCTTTACTTCGGAGCGACTCCGCATCACGCACGACGTCGGCCGGCAGTGAATTGCCTTCTTCGACCAAGCTGCGATTGCCAACCGCGACATTTCGCCCCTTCACTTGGCCATGAACACCTTTACCAGTTACGGATTGGAATCCTTGCGCGTCCACTAAGCCGACGCCGCGCGCTTCAGCTCCGCGGACGATTGCTGCCGCTAGGGGATGCTCGCTACCTTTTTCCAGACTGGCTGCGAACTGAAGTAGGGCGGCCTCATTCCAGTTTGTAGTGGGACTTACGGCAACGAGCGTCGGTTCTCCCTCCGTGAGGGTGCCCGTCTTGTCCACAATCAGCGTACTCACTCGCTCCAGACGTTCCAACGATTCCGCATTCTTGACAAGCACACCAGCATTAGCGCCACGGCCGACGGCAACCATCACGGACATCGGAGTTGCCAACCCCAAGGCACAAGGGCAGGCAATGATCAGGACAGCCACCGAATTGATGAGCGCATACGCAAAGCGAGGCTCCGGCCCCCATATAGACCAAGCGATGAAGGTCAGCACGGCGATAGCAAGAACAGCCGGTACAAAGTACCCGGATACTTGGTCCGCTAGTCGCTGAATAGGGGCGCGGCTTCGCTGGGCTTGCGCTACCATCTGCACGATTTGGGCTAGCATCGTTTCGCTCCCCACCCGCTCCGCGCGTAGGATGAATCCACCGGTAGTGTTAACCGTGCCACCAATGACGGCGTCGTCCACGGATTTGCTCACAGGAAGTGGTTCGCCCGTGATCATCGATTCATCGACATGGCTGGTCCCTTCGACCACTACACCATCGACGGGAATCTTGTCACCAGGACGAACACGCAATCGATCCCCAACGTGCACGTGGGTAAGCGGTATTTCCTCGTCTTGGCCGTCTGGCCGAATTCGCCGCGCGGTCTTCGGCGCTAAACCCAGCAGGGCTCGAATAGCCGCTCCTGTTTGGTTGCGTGCTCGTAGCTCCAGCACTTGGCCCAGTAGCACGAGGGCAACGATTACGGCAGCCGCCTCGAAATACAGTCCGACTTCCCCATGGGTTCGGAAAGACTCGGGAAAGATGTGTGGAAAGAACGTCGCGACGGTGCTGTATAAGTAAGCGGTGCCGGTGCCAATGCCAACCAAAGTGAACATATTGGGCGCTCGGTTCAGGAACGACTGCCACATGCGCACAAAAAAGGGCCACCCGCACCATAGGACTACCGGCGTCGCGAGCACGAACTCCGTAAACGACAACGCTGCCTGCGACACCCACGTATGGAGCCCGTCCGCAAAAAACATTCGCACCATGGCTAGCGTTGCCAGGGGCACCGTGAGCAGCACGCTAATCCAGAATCGCCGCGTCATGTCGGCCAGTTCCGGATTACTTGCCTCCGCGGTCACTGTCCGTGGTTCCAGGGCCATGCCGCATTTCGGGCAACTGCCTGGACGATCGCTCACGACCTCTGGATGCATCGGGCAGGTGTACTCCACCTGTTCGCTGGTCGCCGGCGATTCTCTTTCGAGCGCCATACCGCACTTCGGGCAGCTCCCCGGTCCCCGCTGCCGAACTTCCGGATCCATGGGACAAATATAAATGGCCTCTTGGCTGTCAGGCGGCGAGATAGCGTGAAGCTTTTCGCCTCCCGAGGAATCATCCTCGCCCGCAGTCTGCATTGCCTCTCGGCCACCTCCAAGGTATTGCTCCGGGCTTGCGCGAAACCGAGTCGCACAGCCTTTGCTGCAGAAATGGTAAGTTTTGCCTGCGTGGACGACATGGTCGGCAGCGCGGCCTTCCTCGACGGCCATGCCGCATACAGGATCGATGGCGGATCTCATGGATTCTCTCCTTGGGTAAGTGATTCTCGCCAAGGACTACGAACGGCCGGGCCAAAGGTTACACCCAATTAGCAAGAATTGCAGGTGCAGTCGTAGCATCCATGGTGGGTGCAAGTTCGGCAGGTTTGCTCGAGCCGCTTCCTGAGAGCCAACCGCGCCCGGTGGAGACGGACCGAGGCGTTATTGGGAGAGATGCCCAACGATTGGGCGGCCTCCCCAACCGATTCGCTCCCCAAGTCGACCTGTTCCAGGATGGTCCGATACTCGGCCTTTAAGGTCGGTAGCAAGCTGCGAAAGCACTCACAAATTGTTCGCTCAAGCTCGGGGTCGTCGCTGGAGCCGGCCTGCTCGCGTCGGGCGGCCAGCGCCCGCTCCTCAACGCCTCGCCGGCGGTGATGGTCGATGATTGCGTTTCGGAGCACTCGATAAAACCAAGCGACGACGGTTTCGTGATCCAGCTTCTCCATCTGCTGTACGGCCTTCATCAGGGCCGACTGCAAGATTTCTTCCGCTAGCTCCAGCGTTTCGACTCGGCGACTTAGGAACGACAAGAACGTACGATGGTTCTGCAACAGTATCTGCAACGTCGCTGCATTCGGATGTTCTTCGGCCGTATCCATCGTATCGTTGTTCGCCTGTTGTCAAATCGATCGCTGAAAAACAAGAACACGGTCGGGCTGCTGTGTTCATTCTGACGGGATACTGATGGCCCTGCCATCCCCATGCCCAACGACGCTGCTCCATCTAGAAGCTTATTGGCAAGTCACCTCGTCTAAGTGGAGAATCGACGCGACACCATCGGTGAAGATTTTGGTCGGAACACGCGGAGTGAGGCCCATCTTCGGAGATACTCAGACTGAAAGGAGTTTTTGTCCGCCAATGATTGAGAGTGAGAGTTAGTACCAGGATTAGCAGACACGTCCCCCTGAGGGAGGTAGTCGATGGAGGATGGTCGAATCCACTATATCTAAATAGATGGGGATAGAACAAAGACGAGGCCGCTGCGCGCCCAAGCCGCTCGAATTGCGTCCACGCCGTGTCGATGTATCTCGACCGCTCTCGCGTCTGTACATTGCTTGAAGGACCCTGCGGGTAACGATGAGGAACAAATTAGCGGGAATGCACCGCCAAGCAGGCCTTCGATGTGCGTTTTGGTATATCACATGCTGCACTTCTTTCCTGACTTCGAATGCAGTACTTCGAGGTCATGTTTCACGTAACAAATGGAAAGGAGAGTATCATGTCGCATCAGGAATTTCGGTCGTGTATCGAGGCGTGTGTCCAATGCGCTCAGGAGTGCGAGCACTGTGCCAATGCTTGCTTGAGCGAAAAAGACGTCGCCAAGATGGCCGAGTGCATTCGGTTGGACATCGATTGCGCTGCGATCTGCTGGTCCGCAGCAGCATCCATGAGCCGCGATTCGCAGTTCATGAACGACATCTGTCGAACTTGCGCAGAGATTTGTGAAGCGTGTGGCGCGGAATGCCGCAAGCATAAAGCCGATCATTGCCAACAATGTGCCGACGCCTGTGACCGCTGCGCCGAAGAGTGCCGGCAGATGGCAGGAGCGGCGAGTCGCTAAGTTGGTCGTTGTGCACTCCCACTGAGGCTCAGGCCACGGCGTGGATACGCCGTGGCCTTTTCTTTATCCGCAAATCGGCGGCGCCGACTTCGCTAGCATCAGAGGGTTTCTTGGTGCAAAGACCACGGTACCGACTAGGCATCTGGCAATTTCGCCTCGTACTTCGCAAAGTTGCTTTTAATCTCGTCCTCACAGCCCTGGCAGCATAAGAACACTTCACGGCCCTCCACAGTGACCTTGATGGGTGTACCCATGCTGCCTAAGAGCTCATCCGTGACGGGGCAGGTCTGTTGCTTCTCGGCGAGCGCCCGGTCTTCCGGTGATAAAGTCGCAAGTGCTGCTTCGATTTTTGCGTCGTCTTCACTACTTTCTGCCGTTTCAGCGGCAGCTGGTTGAGATGGAGGCGTAGTCGTCGTCTTCGGCTCGAGTTGCTCTTGCGCGGAGCACCCCAGGAAGGCCGCGGTTACAATGAGGGTAATTATCCACCCACTGAAGTTTAGAGAACTGGACATCGCGATACTCCTTGTGAAATTCAGAAACATCTTGGAAACATCAGCGTTCAGACCTGGCTTACGACCCATTCGCCCGTTAGTGCTACCCCAGATTAGCATCGGCTTCCCATCGAGGATCTTCCCATCGCATGCGCAGCTTGAACTCCATGTATCCGCAGTACAACACGGGGACGACGAATAACGATACGAGTTCAACGAACATCCCGAAAAAAACCGGCAGGGCCATCGCTCGGGCGACATCGGCGCCGCGGCCAGTGGCGATCATTAGCGGGAGCAGCGCCGCAAAGGTCGTAAACGCTGTCATCAGGCAGGGCCGAATGCGTCGGCGGCCTGCTTGAACGGTCAGTTCACGCAAGTCCTCGACCGATAAAATGGGATGACGAGCGAATAGCTGCTCCATGTAAGTCGCAATAACCACGCCATCGTCCACGGCGATTCCGATCAGTGCAATGATACCAATCCAGATGGCCGTGTTCATCTCCACCTGAAATATTCCCAGGCCGATCATACCGCCGAATATGGCAATCGGAATCTGTGAGAAGATGATTAGCGAGAGGGGCAGATTTCGAAAGTTCAGGTAAATGACGAGCAAAACCAGAAGGATCACGATCGGGATAAGCACCATCAATCGTCGATTGGCTTCGATTTGATTCTGGAACGAACCAACGGGTAGAAGGCCATAGCCGGTCGGTAAGTTTAACGCCCCGCTAGCTTGGTCCGCGCGGAGTTGAGTATTGACCGCGTCAACCGTTTCTAAGTCGCCGGTCATTCCCGAGGGGGCGAAGGCGACGTGGGCGACCAAACGGGCGTCTTCACTGCTGATCATGCCGGGCCCCCAGGTCGTTGTCATCTCGGCCAGCGTCTCTAAGGGAACCACTTCTCCTGCCGGAGTTACAACGGGTAGTCGAGGCAGGTCGTCGATTCGCTCGCGCAGATCACGTTGGTAGCGAACGCGGATTGGATACCGTTCTCGTCCCTCGACCGTCAGAGTAAGGTTCATGCCTCCGAGGGCCGACTCAATGATCTGGTTGACAGCCATCGTGGACATGCCAAAGCGGGCCGCGGTTTCGCGGTTTACCTCGAACTCGACGTAGGGAACGCCAAGCACAATGTCCGGGTTGACCGTCGCAGCGTTGACTTGCGGAATTTCTCGCAACCGCGCCGCTACATCACGAGCGGCCGAAGCCAAGCCGTCAAGCGTGTCGCCATAGATACGGATCGCCATGGGAGCCTTAATGCCGCTTTGCAGCATGACCACGCGTCCCTCGATGGGCTGCAGCGGAGAGGCGGGCGTAATGCCAGGAAGCGTCGCAAGCTGATTGATTTCCTCCCAGATCGACTCGATGGTCACGCCTTCACGCCACTCCGTCTCCGGCTTGAGCATCACGTAGGTTTCGATCATTTCCTTGGGCGCAGGATCGAGGGCCGACTCGGCCCTACCCAGCTTACCCAGCACGTTCTCCACTTCGGGGATTTGGGCGATCAGTGCATCTTGGGTCTGGAGCACCTCCATCCCCTGGGAAAAACTTCCCGCAGGATAGAGTGTTGGCATGTAAAACCATGTCCCCTCGTCGAGGGCGATCCAGTCATCGGTGCGGAGGCCCGGAAACCGGTGTTTCAGGTCGACGTAGCCCGGTACATCATTCGGCTCCGTACCAAGCACCCGAGCGAACTGTTCAGCTGGGTAGAGAATCGTCGGCAGACCGAACCAAGCCCCGGCCCCAAGGAAGATGATGAGCCCCGGGAGGATCATGAAAGAGAATTTGTGAGCCAGCAAGAAGCGAAGAACCGGCTCGTAGATCCACAGGATGAGGAGGCTGGTAGGATTTTCTTCAATCGGACGTAGCCTCTCGCGGGTCATTACCAGCGTGAGAAGACCTACCAGCAGGCCGGCTCCGGTGGCCGCGGCCCAGAAGGGAATGGCCATCGCTTGTTTAAGCCACGGCTCCCAAAACACTGCTGTTGCTATTACGCCAGCCAGCCCCGCGACGACTGCGACGATCGCGCCCCGCCATAGCGGCCAGCGAGCGCTGTGCAGGAGTAATCGGCATAGTGCAGGGACCAAGAGCACGGCCACCAATAGCGCTGCAAACATCGCAAACGTCTTCGTCCATGCTAATGGGGAGAAGAGCTTCATGTCGCGGCCCGTCAAAAAGAACACGGGCAGGAAGCTGAGGATCGTCGTCGAGACGCCAGTCATCACTGCGGGCGCCACCTCGTACGCGGCGTCAATAATCACGTCAACTCTACTACGCCGATCCTGCTCACCCTTACCTCGGCTCGCCTCCCAATCCGTCAAGTGCTGATAAACATTCTCCGATATAATGATGCCCAAGTCGGCCACTTCGCCGATGGCGATGGCGATGCCAGCAAGCGACATGATGTTGGCGTCGATGCTAAAGATCCGCATGCCGATGAAGGTCATTAGCACGGCCATGGGCAGCGTAATGGCGACGATCAAGCTGGCGCGGACGTGAAGAAGGAAAATGACGATTACCACCGCCGTGATGATCAGTTCCTCTCGCAGCGATTCGCTCAACGTCGCCACCGTCTCGTCGATGAGCCCCGTGCGGTCGTACACGGGGACCACTTTGACTCCTTCAAGTCCTGGTTCAATCTGCTCTATTTTTTCGAGAACGCGCTCGATGACTGCCCGCGGGTTCTCTCCAAACCGCATCACCACGATGCCCCCCACGGCCTCCGTACCATTGAGATCAATGGCTCCGCTGCGATAATCGGGCCCCACCTGTACTTGACTGAGGTCGCGTATGCGAACCGGTATGCCGCCGCGAGACAGTACCACTGTCTCCTCGATGTCCGACAGAGACTCTTCAATGTCTTTGCCTTGGCCAATGAAACCGCGACCCCGGATGAGGTACTCCATACCGCCAGATTCGACCGTTTTCGCACCGACGTCGATGTTCGATTCTTTGACGGCGGCAATCAAGGACTCTAGCGGTACGTCATGGAACCGAAGCGAGTCGGGATCGACTTCAATTTGGTACTGACGCACGTAGCCGCCGACGCTGGCGACTTCACTGACGCCAGGAACTGACTGAAGTTCATACCGAATGACGTAATCCTGTAAGGTGCGCAATTCCGCGAGATTCATCCCACGTGGCCCTTGCAGCACGTAGTAGAAGACTTGGCCTAGCGCCGTGGCATCGGGGCCCAGTGTCGGCGTGACTCCTTCCGGCAGTGAACCAATAGCAGTTCCCAGTCGCTCAAGCACACGTGTGCGAGCCCAATAGAAGTCCGTGCCATCGTCAAATGTGATCTGAACAAAGCTGTAGCCAAACATGCTCTTACCCCGCACGCTCTCGGCATGAGGCACTGTGAGCAAAGCTACGGATAAGGGATAAGTGATCTGGTCTTCAACATCCTTTGGTGAGCGACCTGGCCACTCCGTAAAGACAATGACTTGGTTCTCCCCAACATTGGGAATGGCATCTATGGGAACGATGGTGGCACAGTAGCCGCCAATCGCCGCCAGGGCGACGAAGCCGAGCACCGCCAGCAGCGGCTGACGCACACAAAAGGCAATAGCAGCTCGCAACATGCTTATACCCCTTCACTAGGAGGATGCGGGGCATCAGGCTGGGGCGGCTGTGATTCGGCAGGTTTTTTCTCCCCACCACCATACTCGGCCACCTTCTCGCCGCAGCGAAGCATTTGGCTTCCGAAGTAGGGATTCAATAATTCTCCACCGGCTTGCAACCAATCGCCTCCGCCGCCAGGGACCATCGGGCAGAAGAAGTGGGTAAAGGAGTTCTGCGATTCGGCACTCCGAACTTGGGTAGCCAGCGTGACGATCGCATGACTGATCGGCTTGAAAGCCTTTCGTGCGCCTGCCAGATCCATGTGATGCAAGTGCTCGCCTTCTGTAGAAATCTCTTGAACAAGCTTACGCGATGCCTCCGGAAGTTCGCGGGCGTCGGCCAAGTCGCGCGCCAGCGCGGCGAGTTGTCGCGCAGCCTCAGCGGGGGGTGTTTGGTCAGCCGTAAGGGCCTGCTGGACCTCGAAGTAAGCCGCGTAAAGTTGTTCAAGCTTCGTGCCATTCTCGTCAGCAACTGGCACGATTGCGATCTCCTCGAATTCCAGTGGCCCTTTCCGGTCCTGCTGCTTGGCAATCGCCCGCGTCGGATCGATCAAGCTTGGTTTACCCGCAAGCTGCATCTGAGAATCAATCAGAAAATTGCCCGACGTGGCTACCTGCTCACCCGGCTTGAGGCCTTCGAGGATAATGATCTTATCTTCCAAAATGGGCCCAATGTTGATGGGCCGAATTTCAAACCTACCGGGCTCCGTTTCGACATAGACGACGCTGGACCCTCCGGCGAGCAGAACTGCCGACCGAGGCACATAGATGGATTCGGGTTGCGGTACTGCCGTGGTCGCGTAACCGTACTCCGAGGTCGGCACGAGATCCATTCCGCAAATAGGGCACTGCCCAGGCTCGTCTCTGACTATCTGCGGATGCATCGGGCTGATCCACTTTCCAGCAAGGTGTGCGTCAAACACTTCCCCTTTGGGACCAATCGGAAGCTGGATGCGCGCCTCGGCATAATCGCCCGGCCGCAGGCGTCCCTCCTGGTTATCGAGTTCGACCCGGACATCGACGGTTCGGTTTTCTGGATCAACAGTAGGGTCTATGAACGCGACACGGCCGACTAAGGTTTGCCCGGACAGTGACTGCACCGTCGCATCGACCCTTTGGCCGAAGCGCACCATGTCGGCATCCTCAGGGAAGAGTTTCAGCATGAGCCAAACGGTGGAGAGTTCGGCAATGCGGTAGATGGGGTCGCCCGCTTCAACATAGTTGCCTTCGATCGCTAGCTTTTCGACAACTGTGCCGCCTTGCGGGGCGTAGATGGTGAGCCGCGATTGGGGTTCGCCCCCCTGTTCAAGTTGCCGAAGCTGCTCGTCGGTCATTCCGAATTCTTTAAGCCGGTGCAGCGTATTGGCAGCCAGCGACTCCTGCGCCTGCCGAACCGCGGGAATACTGCCGACGGCGGCCTCAAGGGCGCGCCGTGCTTCGATATATTCGGCCTGAGCGCCAAAAAGCTGAGGGCTGTAGATGATGGCGAGATGATCTCCCTTGTCGATTCGTACGCCCGTGTAGTCGGCAAATAGTCGCTCTAAACGACCGCCGACGTAAGCGGCGATGGTTGCTTGCCGGCTTTCGTCGATTGCAATCGCGCCGATCGTGCGGAGGGTGGCGGACAGGGGCTCGCTTTTAACTTCGGCAGTTTCAATATTGGCCAAGCGTCGTTGGGCGGATTCGACGTGCACGGCATACTCATCAAGCGATGCACCCCCCGAGCTCGAAGCGGGGACCAACTCCATCCCACAGATGGGGCATCTACCTGTCGTTGGTTGGCGAATATTGGGATGCATGGGGCAGGTGTAAATCGTTCCGCTATCGGCGTCACCAGAGGTGACGGAGCCGGACGCAGGCTCTGCACGAATCCAGTTGAGCCTTTGGGCCACACCCAATAGCGCGATGAGCACTACTCCTGTGGCAAAAAAGAGCCCCACCGAAAGTAAGCGTGAACTGATCCAAGCCATTCGGCCTCCCAGCGGTACCTTCTCAGGCACCACGGGAGATCTAGGCGATGATGATTCCGTCATGGACATATCGAAGTCCTTTTGGATGGCTCGCTCGTAGCGCGAGAATGAAGTGCAGCACGCTCTGAAGACAAAAGAAACAGCTACGGTGCCAGGGTTACGCTGAGATGAGCGCGCACCGGTAGCCAGAGCGATCAAATGCGCCAGATACAGCACAGCAATCGAAGAGAGGGTCCGCTTGGGGAAAAGAATTTCGCCTCGGCAGTAAACGGCAGCCTGCTGACCTGGGTGAACGTTGCGGAAGCGAAAGCGGTGTTAGTCAACGGAGCCAATTTGAGCTCTAACGGCAAAGTATTGACAGCGGACCTCGGCGGCTGAGGCTGCCGCGTAGGGGACTCCTTTACGCAGCAGCATGGGCTCGGCTCTTTAGTCTCCCGAGAACAGCGACACCCATTTGCGCAGCAGGTATTCGGGAGAACGCCATTGGGGGTGTCCGTGCAGCGGCCAGCTAGCGCAAGATCTCCGAAGTCGCTTACGGCGATCGACATCGCCAGCAGGAGCGGGAGAGTGGCTTTCAGCTTATGAGATCGTGCGTCCATTAGAAATCCCTTACACCTAGTATATCTTGCTCCTGTCGCAAGGGGATGTCTAGTCGACTAACTGCCCATCGCTGGGAATTATCACTAAATCCGTGCCAATCGTCTGCTGCAGGCGGGCGGTCGCCGAAGCGAGTTGGCCCAATGCCCGATGGTAGCCGAGCTGCATGTTCAATAGGGATCGATAATCTCGAATGACTCGGTCGAAAGTGACGGCATTATTGGCCAGAGACGCCTGATCGGCTTCGAATGTCTGGCGCGCCTGCGGAAGGATCGTGTGCTCATAGAGCTGGACCGTCTGGTGGCTCGCCTGGACTTCCTCCCAGAGGCCGCGAATCAATGCCTCAAGCTCCTGAATTACTTCGTCCTCAGAGGCATGGGCGGCTCGATGCATGCGCGAGGCCTCGGAAACCATTGCGTCGTACTTATCTCGCCAGAGGGGGACAGTGGCGCTCACGCCGATCATTGCTGAATCCTGGCCGGCGTCGGGGGCTGTAGCACCCGGCGCATCCATGATGATCCATTCGGCGCCGAATGTCAGATCGGGCCGTCGCTGCAAGCGGGCGACTTCGATCCCCCACCGCGTCGCAGCCGCTCTCATCCGAGCCGCGTTGAGTTCCGGCTGCTGAGCGAACGCCGTACTCTGCAAAAGCTCATAGTCCCAATCCGGCAGTTCCGCAGAAATCATTGCGGGCGGATCAATGGGATAGTGCCCGCGTCGACCGGCCAAGCGGTTGATTTCCGCCGCAGTTGCAACCATTTCTTGGCGATAAGAGATCAGTTGTTCCTGCAAGCTGCTCAGTTCTAGCGTTGCAAGTAACACATCCCCTGGTGCTGCCGTACCGTTGCGCACGCGCGCGTTCGCTGAAGTGATCAAGGTTTCGAGCTGCAACTTCTCAGCTTCGGTCGTTTCAACCTGCTTATTCAGGACATAGAGTCGATACCACGCTACACGGAGGTCACCCATTACGCGCAACCGCTCAGCTTGGTAATCATTGACCGCCGCCAGAGCTTCAAAACTGGAACGCTGAGCCTCCGCTCGTAATCGCCCGATCCAAGGTATGGTTTGCATCACTTCGAGATTTGCTAATTGCCGATCGGGGTCAAGGTTCATTGGCGGTGCGAACGCAGTGGCACCAATGGATGGATCGGGGAGCTTATCCACGTAGCGGACTTGTGCCCATTCGGCAGCGGCTTCCTCACGCAAGCGGCGGAGCCTCGGATTGGCGTCGATGGCATACGCTTCCAGTTCAGCGAGTGAGGCGACGACGTGCTGCTCCGTTGATCCTCCCGAGACGCCAAACTCCTCCACCGTGGGAATGGGAGGCGGGACAGATTCCTCCAATGCCGTAAGCTGCACGTCGGCAGCATCTTCCTCCACAGAAGGTGAGCACTCGGCCCGTCCGGCTGGCTTCTGCTGTGACCGAGAGGAGACTGCCCAACTTGTCGCGCTGTTTGTGCGGCAGCCAAGTGAGCACAGCAGTGAGAGCCCAATGGCAATCGAAGTACCGATCCTGTACGGGACGCTTATCATCGACGCTGTACCCCCCATCCTTCTGGATCTTATCCCGAAGCTATCCCGCACTCGCAATCGCTCGTGCAAGGAGTCCACGAACCAACTGATTTTTTCGACACAATCGGCTCTCGCCTTACAAACCAACCGCTCGGGAATGGTGTAACGCATCCGGGCTATGGTGGTCGTAGGGATTAGGTAAAGGCTGCGGGGTGATCGTCTTGCTATCGAACTCCATCAGGGTCAGTTTTCGAGACCGCTCTTCCAATTATGGTGCTAGCGGATGACTACCAAGGCTCGATCTATGCGAGCCGGAGCCGCCCCTCATCCACTTCAGAGTATGCCGCGTTAGCCCTGGCACATTTGATTTTCGCGCGAAGTTGCGGCCTACGGAGCCAGAAGGCCTGCTGGGCAATCACGACTTCATCCGCGACGTTGACGTCGTGATTGTCCTAAATTCGCCCTGACTTGTCTGCGAAAGCGGCACATTCCATCTGGCTTGTGCTTCGGGAGGCGGCAGATACGTGCCAACGTTTTAAGCATTCACCTCGCAAAGCCCACGCGCCACGAAAAATGCGGAATCGGCTTAAGTCTCACCTAGATGACATCTTACGTCGTTAGGTTTCGCCTCGGCAGAGGGATGTGGAATGGCTCTTGCCTAACGCTTCGCGACTGCCTTCACCCTTGATTCTAGGTTTTGCCGATGTCCCCACTTCAGCGCTGGCTGTTCATGGCCGTCTTTATTCTCAGCGCCGATGCCGCGTTGGTAGCAATCGGTTGTGATTCGGCTAACTGCACTTGTCATCAGGTTACCCACGCGTACCAATCTCGCTGCTGGTGGGCATCCACGGGCAGCTTTCGCGTGTGCTCATTTAAGAGTGCTAACGAAGCGGAGCAGGTGGCTCGGCATTGCGAGAAGCTGCGCAGCGAGCTCGCCGACTTGTATAGCTTTGAAACTGATAAGCAGAAGTGGCAGCCCCGATGCGAGGTCTTCTTGCACTCCAGCAAGCGGAAGTATGGGGCTATCGTGGGCCGAGCGGCGATGGAGACATTAGGTTCCTCGCTTGTAACCCCCGAAACTGGGTCCATCAAGAGCAGGCGGATTGATCTGCGAACGGACGTGGCAGGTTATCTCCAGAAAGTATTGCCTCACGAACTAACGCACATTCTAATTGCCGACCACTTCCGCGAGGGTGCGCCGCCTTTGTGGTATGATGAGGGGTTGGCGCTACTTGCAGATCCGCCATCCAAGCTCGCGCTCCATGGTGATGACCTCCGTAATGGGCTGGAACGGGGTATCGCTTACTCGTTGGAGGATTTGTTAGCGGCAAAGCAATACCCTCCGGCAGAGAGAGTGAGCGTTTTCTACGGTCAGTGTGCGTCTCTGGCACACTTCTTGACCGAGCACCGAGGTTCGGTGAAGGTGCATGCATTTGCACGTCGTGCTCAGGAAGTGGTCGCAAATCTTGCCCTGAAGGAGACTTATGGAATTCGGGGAGTGGCGGAGTTGGAGCTAATGTGGCTAGATAACGTTAACTCGCATCCCAATGGCAATGCGGCACGGCATTCGCTCCACTGAAGATCTAATCCAGCTCCTTCGTCCAGGAAGTGATTGGTCAAGAGTGCTTGTTGGCACGATGTGACCAACCTTCCTTCTGTAAGCTACGATAGTGTCATGAACCCCGCGCGGCCCTATTTCCGTTGTTTGATGGCGGTCAGCCTCTCGCTGAGCTTCGTCGTAAGTGGGTTCTACGCCAGGCGGGATACACTTGAGTGCTTATCGGCCAGGCAATCTACAGTGGATAAGACTTGCTGCTGTGGTGAAATCTGCCGGTGTGGTCCGATGTGCTGTGGCGATAATACGCCTAACCCGACGCAGCAGCCGGCGACGACCAGTGTACACGAGTTCCGTGACCCTGGTGGAATGACAGCAACTGAATCGGACGTTGCTAACCAAGTCCCCGCTGCATTATCCTCTTTAAGGTTTGCTTCTCTTCGCTGCGGCGATTCTCAGGTGCCGCACACCCTTATCTCTCTACACATCTGCCTTCAGGTGTGATGCGAGCGCTACCGGTGCACTCTCTTTACGCGCCGGCTTATTGTTTATGGCGCCACATTTGCGTCGCATTGACGGTAATGGCTTGTTGAAAAGTAGAGTTTTTTCTCGGTTCGGCTGTTGGTTCTAGATCATCTTAGTTGATGATCAGGCGACAGCCCCATTTTAGGCGGAGGTATATCATGAACGCCGGTAGATCAGTTACTTTATTTGTTGCACTTGCCCTCTTAGTGCCGAGTATCGGTCACGCAAGAGAAGGTCTTGGCACCGCCAAGGCCCGCCGCGACTACCACAGTTTCCAGCCACAGCGGTCGGCTAACTGCCTGATAGTTCGGTCAAGCTCCACCTATCAATATAGTGTCCCTGTTGTCCGTGAAGTGCCCAGTGACTCCATAGCCCAGGCACCGACTGGGGAACGCCGCTTCTCGCAATCTCCCTCTGTCGAAAGGATCAATCCTTCCCAAGAGCCCGCAACCACAGTAACGCAACCCTCGGGGCGCCGTTACTCATATGCACCCGCACCGCAAAGTGCAGGGCCACCGGTGCAGCGTTACTCGGGTAATGTCGGCCGCAGCAGCCAGCCTCTTTGGGCACTGCCCAAGACCGACCCGCGTAAGCATAGCGCCCGCTAGTCAGCGATTGGATCAAGACTCCTCAGCCCGGCCTTCAGACCGGGCTGAGGCTTGTTATATAAGCTCGGCAAACCATTCGACTCAAGCTGGGCAGCTTTATGAGATAAACGAGTCTCGCCACCAAATCAAAGAGGCGCAATTCAGCGAACTGTCTTACCTTCTCGCTAAAGAGCTTGCGAAGTGATTTCGGTGACACCTTGGAGCTTTGTAGGGATTAAGCGTCCTCACACGTGAGCCGGATCATAGTTGCTCGTCTAGCGGCCGCCAACGGTCTAGTTTCGAAGATGCGAGCGGCGGCATTCCACGGGCGAGTGTGAAACGCGGCTCCAAGAACTTGCCCGTACGGTGTCTTCGCCTCTCCGAACGCTCCGCTTAGGCAGCATTTAGTTGGGCGGGTAATCGTTGGGTGGCCCTACCAGGTTCCAGTGGAGTAGATGCCACCAAGTGAGTCTTCATGCAGGTGCTGGGTAGGTAGGTTCTCGCAGTAGCCTCGCACAACGACGTGTTCTTCGACGGAGTAGTATACTTTGATAAGGCCAATCCCAAGGGAGTAGATGAGCGGCTGTCTGCCGTAGGGGAGTTCTTCGACAATCGCAGCTTGGTGGCAGCTACGGATAGTCGATTCGGTAAGTGCCTTGAGCTCGTCTGCGTTAAGTCCAGACGTGTCCGTCCAGAAGCAAAGTTCGGCAAGGACTCCATCGTGATAGGCGAAAGTCTTGTTGGTGATATTAGCTAGTAGGTTGTTCATAAGGTTCCTCCTGGCTAAAAGGTTTGCTCGCCACGGCCTCTTTTAACCGGGAGGAAGCGACGCTTCGCAGGGTCGCACACAAAGGGGCTTCTGGAAGCAAGGCGAGTGACAGGCTACGCCTGGCAAGAGCGTTGTCTCCAAAGCTTGCCCCGCGGACCTGCGGCGAGCCACTGAACAACTAACTCCGCTGAAAAGCCAATAGGACCCTAGGAGCTAATAGGCTCAAACATCATTTGATTTCTGGAGGTAAGGCGTGGTATACGGAGCGGTAGAGGAGCCGGAGGATAGGCTCTTCGACTGTTGGTGGTCGTAAAACGCTTTGTCAGCAGTTGTCCGTCTGGGAAACGCACCCGTTTAGCTTGGTCACCAACCAAGCCAAGGGCATGATGGGATTTACCATCCATCTACGCGTTTCGCCGGTAGAGCTGAGTGCAACGAGAGTTGCTCGCTCAGTTCGAAGGAGGCTTCGTTGAGTAATCTCAAAAACGCTCGCTGCCTTTGTAGGGCAGAGAAGACGCTTGAAGTAATCCAACGATTCTATCCTATGAAATTCTTTTCTTTTTCTCGCCCCGAAGCGGGGCGATACGGAAAAACTTGCAAAGGTGTTCTTTTGCAAGCCGCCAATGTTCAAAGTGGTGAGGTCACCATTTGTGATCAAATCCATACGCGGGGTTCGCTGCCAGTAGTGGGGCGTTCAACGTTGTCCGGCGTCGGGAGCCATGAGCCTGGTGACAGGCCATGCCGGAGCGTGACTGCTTCGGGCTCCAGGGTAAGTCCCTGGGCGTGAATAGCTCAACGATGAGAGGCCCGTGAGGGCTTGCCGGTAAGTGTTTGGAGAGTCGATTGCCGAGAATGTTTGCGGGCTCGCGATAGCGAACCGTGAACGGGGACAAGCGGATGATTCAATCGGTAGGGGGAGCTTCTAGTCTCGTACCCCGGAAATCGCATCCCCTGAGGGATGTGTAAAGTAGGACCGCCTGGCGGCGGCACCTAGAATCATTCGCCATGAGCTTCGCAGCTCTTACCCACGAGACTCCAAACGTGAAGACATTGGCTAACGTAGGAATCTCTGCTGAGACCGGTTGGTAACCGGCGCCCAAGGTCGTCGCCTTAGGTAATTCAACTTCAGCAGAGAGGGAGCGTGTCGCAAGTAGAAAGTCGCGGACGCTTCGCACGGGAGTGCGAGGTGAACGCGAGCGGTGGCCAAGGGGAAGCCCTTGGACTGGGAGCGAGAGGAACTCGCTCCCGGGTGCGGCAAGGCAGTCGCAACCCGTGCTCGTTTGGGGGTGGTACCCTGAACGTTAAGAGCCGACGAAAGCGATGACTGGCATTGTGCCAGACGGATGACTGACGCCGGTGGCTCGCTCAATTCAGGGCGAGCTGCCGGTGTTTCTTGGATGAAAGCTAGGTGGATAAACGAGTTGTCATGGGAATGACAAGTCCTTTATCAGCGAATTGACGGTGAACAGGCGACGTGTGCTTTGCACACGACGGTTTTTCATCGAGGTAGTTGCGGACACGGTTAGCATGAAATTGGGCGGGCTGCTGCTAAGAGATTAGCAAAGCAGCATCGCCCAAAGGACTAGCTGCGTCGCAAATCAAGGTTTGCAAAGAACGAAGGCAAGGTTCTTGCTGGGAGGTTTTTGCACGGCTAGCTCAAGTTGCATCGCGAAAGGGAGGTCGCACAGCAACGAGAGCGTATTGCAGAAAGGTTTTTCATACCGGGGCAAACAGGATGTTTGCCCCTTTTCACGGAAGCTCGAAACTCGAGTTTCGGCGAAAAGGAGGGGCCTATGAGAAAGGGGGAGTACAAGTACGAGACGACATCGGTGACAGGATTCGTGCAGCGGATAGCAACCTGTCTATTGAGGCATGGCTATGTTCACTACGTCCAAGGGGAGGTGCCCGAGGGGAAGGATCCTCGGGTGATCGACAGGAAGCTGCTTACCAAGTACGAGGTCGTTCAGAACGAATGGCGGAGGGCCAGGCGAAAGGAGAGGGGGCTTGCGAACTTGCAGTACCTCCGGTGCGACAGGACCTGGGTGCTGATGGCAACTGAAGGCTACCATCCGATGAAGAGCGATGAGCAGAAGCAGCTCCGTGACATCCGCGAAGCTCCGGTTCAGATTGCTGGGTACTCGATCTACCTCAAGCGGGGGGACTTCAAGAAGAAGACCTCACCGGATGAGGAGCCAGTGCGGGACGACAAGTGGCATGCTCGCGTGCTCATCTCACGCGAGCGGTACAAGGAGCTCCGGGCCCGGTTCCTCGACATCGCTTGTCACCGGACTGTGGAGGGGCTAGTAGCAGAGATAAACGGATTGCCGTTTGAACCTTACAAGCCAGTGTGGCGGCAGCTCAGGAAGCTTGTTCGACTCATTAACAAGAAGCGGAAGGCGGCCGGATACTCCCCGGTGCCGATGGCGGCCGTCCGGTGGCGGCGGACGATTGTGAAGGCCTTTGAGCCTTTCGAGGAGCCAATTGCTGCCTAGAGGCATATCGGCAAACAATCAAATGCTAAGCCTCGAAAACCGGGGTTTGGCGGTGCAGACATGAAATGAAGGGTTGAGAAGTGTAGTATTGAACGCGATACTGCACGACCGCAGTGTGCCAGATGCAAAAGTCGGGCAGCGTCATCTGAGTTGTAACGGAGCAATGCAATGGAGCCCCTGGATGTCGCCTTTGAAAAGTTTGGAGTGTTCGTCAAAGAGGTATCGGAGACGGCCTACTGGGCTTCGATTGAAAGCGAAGCAGACACGCGTCTGAAGGTGATTGACCGAGTGTTCGCGCACATCCTCGGCTGGCCAATATCACAAATTCATTTAGAAAGCGATGCCGGGAAGAAGTTCATCGATTATCGATGCACAGTAGGCGATCTGAACCGCCTCATCATTGAAGCGAAGAGGGCAAGCAGAGACTTAGGAATTAAGCCCGATCATGCCGGGCGATTCTTTAAGCTCAATGGGGCTGTGTTCTCCACAGAAGCGGCAAGGGAAGGCATTGACCAGGCAATTTTCTATTGCGGACATAAAGGAGCTGAGCTTGCCTGCATGACAAATGGCATGCAGTGGGCCGTGTTTCGTGGGGCTAAGGGGCCCGATGGACGCGATATCCTTGACGGGGTCGCGTGCGTCTTTGGAAGTCTTGAGGCAGTGTCAAAGGAGTTCAAAACATTCTATGAGTTGCTCTCCTATGAGAGCGTGTCCGACTACACGTACCGTGGTATATTTCGCCAAGCTGAGGGACAGCCGCTGCGTCACAAGTCTGTAAAGGTGGTAGCCAGAAATCCGGATTCGAAGTCTTTAATGAAGGCAGACAAGCTCTCTATCGATCTCGATAGGATCATGCAGACGTTCTTTCGTGATCTCAGATCGCAGGAAGACGCCGAAGCGAGAAAAGCCTGCTTTGTAACTACTGAAGAAAGTTCTACGGCAGAGCAAGGGTTAACCCGTATTTCCGAAGAGCTGCGAGATAAGGTTCGGGCGCTTGGCGGCGTTGAAGCCAACGAACTAGAGGAGGCGATCAAGCGAGTTCAGGAAATGAAAAAGAATGAACTTGTTCTGCTCGTTGGAACAAAGGGGGCAGGTAAGAGTACCTTTATCGATCGTTTTTTTGAGGACGTGCTATCCACCAAGATTCTTGCCGACTGTGTGGTCGTGAGAGTTGATCTCTCCAAGTCAGGGGGTACCGTAGCCATCACGAAATGGCTCGATGAGCATTTTCTGGAAGCGGCGGAACAAGCGACCTTCCCCAATGGCCCGCCAACCTATGATCAAATCCAAGGCATGTTTTGGGGGGAGTATCAACGTTGGATGTTGGGTCATGCACAACATCTATACGAGACTGACAAAACGCGGTTCAAGATTGACTTCGGAAGGCATATAGAGAGCATAAGACACGACCGTCCACATGAGTACATTAAACACATTCTCTTTTGGATTGTGAAAGGGCTCGGCAAAGTCCCATGTCTGGTGTTCGACAACGCCGATCATTTCAACGTCCCTTTCCAAGAGGAAGTGTTTAACTACGCGTACTCTTTGTATCAGGAAGCTTTGTGTCTCGTGATTCTTCCAATCACGGACACTACGAGCTGGCAACTTTCTAAGCAGGGGCCAATTCAGTCCTTCTACACCGACTCGTTCTTTCTTCCCACGCCACCTACAGATTTGATTCTAAGGCGGCGAATTGAGTTTATCGAAAGGCGTATTGCGGAAGAACAAGCGAGTGCAGGTAAGAAGCCGGAGGTTGGAAAGGGCTATTTTTTCTCTCGAGGCATACCCCTTGAGATCGAGAACATTCGCGGTTTCGCCGCGTGCCTGCAGACAGTGTTTCTGAATACCGGACAGGTAGCGGAGTGGATTGGACGGCTCGCGAATCACGATATAAGGCGATGCCTCCAGTTCACTCGTGAGACTGTCGCGTCGCCGCATATTGACGTGGCGGAACTTGTCGCAGCCCACGTTGCGAAGACAAGCATGACTGTCAATTCTGACGACGTGAAAATGGCAATGATTCGAGGCAGATATGACATATACTTTCCCACCGTGCAGTCGTACGTGCAGAATCTATATAATCTTGTTCCCGAGTATGAAACGACTCCACTTCTCCCGCTCCGCATTCTTCAGTTCATGGAGTCTGCCTACGCAGGCAACGAAGAGAACGATGGCCGTTACGTCTTGATCGATGAAGTTGTAGAGTACTTTCAGGCTTTAGACATAGATTCACGAGTATCGATGGCCTGCTTGGATGGAATGCTTACCCGCGGTCTTTGCGTGAGCTATGATCCGACCTCTCAGGGGATCAAGGACACAGTTAAAGTAGAAATCGCACCGAATGGTCGTCAGCATCTTGCGTGGGGGCAGCGAGATTGGGTGTATATTGAGTCGATGGCTGAGATTACACCGATGTATGATCCCGAAGCATGTGATCGGATTCGAGCAAGTGTAAGTGACGGGGCCGCGCATCTGCGGAGGTTGGCCATTGCAACGTTCGTACAGTATCTTATTCAAGAGGACAGCCACTTCTGCGTCATTCCTAAGCATCACTCTTATCAGGATCAGGAGCGTTTACTTACCACTTTGTCGCAACAGCTGACATTGTTGTCGTCGGCGACATCGCTTACATCTTCGCGCTATCGAAGAGAAACTGGACGCCTTACGGTGTGGAAGGCCGAGGGCCGATATGGATTCGTCAAGCAAGATGGTGGCGGCAAGGATGCGTTCTTGCATATCGGCGACGTTCTAAATCCATCAGATGATCGTGTGCCAATTGGTGCTGCGATTGAATATGAAGTAGTTGACAGTACCCAAGGTCCCAAAGCGGTCAGTGCACTGATTTTGTCGTGACCCTACGAGATCACGTGAGCAGTGGTGGTAAAAGAATGACGTGCATTGCTCAGAAGCTGGAGAAGTCTTCTCCGCACTCCGGGCATGAGCGACGCCGAAGCTGGGCAAGGTACTCCTTACGATACTTCTCTTGTAGTTCGACGTCGGCTAACTGAGCGGCGTCCGTTTGGGACGCAGCGATGCTTTGAGGGGCCTCGTCGGCCGCATCGCGGCCAACGTCCTCCCCTTGGGGCTCCAAGCTCACGCAGCTAAAACTCCAGGTTGTCCTGCCTGGTCTTTAGCTTCAACGTCTGCGATCCACTTGGTTGCTTGCCCAATCACATTAATAAGCTGGGCTTCGTTTCGGCTGAAGTAATTCTGCGAGTAACCAGCCCTACCGGCTTGGTTCTTCCAGCTTCGGCTGATGCTGTACTCGTAGTACGGAAAGCCAGTAGTTGACTCGCGACGCCAAATCATGGCGGCAATTCCACCGTCGCGGATTACGTGCTCGGGCTTCTTACTTCCGTCTTCCTTTTCTTTCTTCTTAGGTTCAGTTTTCAATTCGTTAGTCATATAGGTACATCCTCCAAAATATGTTGAGACACAATTGTGCCAGAATCTGGGAGCTACGCAAATTTATTTCGCTGTGCACTTTTACCTCTCAGGGATTGACCTGCCCCCACGATAGGAACCAGTTTTCAAGTTAGTGCTGAGCGCACGGACGCCCCACCTGACTACTCCCAGGTACTGCCTTGGAACCCAAGCGACTTCGCGTTTTCAGAAGTGGCTCGTTTGATTTGGTCAGAGGCACCCTCGGGGAAGTCGGCGTTGATCTCGATCGAGACTTTCAGGACGGCGTTGGGGTCGCTGGCGAGGAGGCTGATGATTTCGTCAGCGACCTGAACCATCTGCATTTTTGCTCCCGAGGGCGTGATCTCGATCGAACCGTAGTACGTCTTTGCCTTCTTCGTCGTTACGACTGCGGTGCCGCCAGGAGTGGTGGAGCCGGTAGCGGTGCTTCCGTTGTTGGTTAGTCCGTTCTCGTCAACCGTTGCTGTGCCGCTTGTCTCTGTGCCCGATGCCCCAGACGTTTCGGGTGGCGTTTTGATGCTTGCTTCGTAAGCAGCGGCAGCGTCGGGCTGGATCAGCAGAAGCGTGTCGTCGAACTGGACATTATCGTCGCCGAACTTAAAGCCTTCGTACTTGTCACCGGTCTGGCCGAAGGCGGTGCCGAAGAAATCCTTAGTGTCGGCACCTTTGATGATCGCCTGCTCCAGAATGGTGCGATTCTTCAGTCGCGGAAGGTAAAGGTATTTCTGTGTGTCCTCCCAGAACGTCTTGGCTGCGATCGCGGGCTTGTCGTCCTTCCAGTAGACTTCGGAGAGTTTTGCTCGCAAGTGGATCGGCGACCACGCCGAGATCACTAATTCGTTTTCGACGCAGATACGTTCGACTTCAGGGCCGAACGCGCTGCCGCTGGTGTTCATCAGGAACGGTTCGATCGTCGTCTTGGAATCGGTCGGGGTGTGCTTCACAGGGCACAACAGCCATCGGTAACACTCGCGAACGACCTTGGGAAGAACTTGCTCGGCCGTTTCTAGCTCCTTCTTCGCTTGGTTTTCCTGCAAGCGGTCAATGTTCAACCTCTGCTCTTTGACGTCGTCGACTATCGAGCCCCAGGCGAGTGCCGTTCGGATGCAGTCGTAGACGCGGGCTAGTGTGGCCCAGTCGGGTGCGACGAAGATCAGCCGGTTGCCTCGATAGCGTGGCTTCTCACCGTTATTGCGAACGTAGTTGTCGACTTCGGTAAATGAAACTTTGGTATCGTCTTTTTGGTAGGCGAACTTCGGTGGCAACAGCACTAGCCGGAGCGACGCATCGTCGGGCACGTCGCTGTTGGGCGTGAAGATGTGCGTTCCGTCGAAGTACGTTACGCCCGCTGTCATCTTCTTGGCGACTTCACCTAGCTTTCCAAGGATTTCGCTCTCCTTATTGAATCGGCCCTTACGGTCTTCCATCTCGCGACGCAAGTTTGCTCGCGTATCGAACCAGAATCGCGTTGCATCCTGCGCCTTGTCGCCCGACGAGTTCATATAGTGCAAGCGATCCGCCAAGCGATTCAACGCGTCGGAGAACAGCGAAGTTGATTGACCGGGTTGGGCACACCCGAGCAGCACGCGCCCACGGTCAACGCCTTTGGCACCTTGTTTGGCCGATCCGGCCGATGGGGCACTGCCCAAGAAGACCGTTCGAGCCACGCGGCGTGCCGCTTGATTCTCGCCGAAGCGTGGTTCCTTCGTGTCGATCGCTGTCGTTTCGGCACGCTCTCCGTCAATGTCTTTTTCAAGCACCGCGTCCCAACCCGGCGCTAAGTAGTAGACCAATTCGTTTCGCGAATCACTGTCATACAATGGCAGGCTGCTGGGCATGATCATCTGATCGCCGTTATTGTCCTTCCACAGGCGGTAAATGACCTTAGCCATTAATTTCAATACGCCACGAGTGCGTTGAAACGCGTCGAGCGTCGTCCAATCTTCGTACAAGCGATCGAACACCTCGGGGTGGATCGGATAGGCTTCCACGAGGCGATCGTAGTAGTGCGACTCCTGAGTCTCCGACGGCATCTTGCCGCCCTCGGCGATGTACATGTCTGCAAACGCTCGGCAGGTTGCGTCACGGTCTTTTGCACTCTTGACGTTGTTGAACAAGCGGCGACGAACGATCTCGAACGCCTCTTCCGTTGCGACCGGTTTCCATAACGCTTGGATGCGGCCAAACGTTTTCTCCATCGCTTTCAAAGCCGCAACGCCCCGTTGACTACCAGCTTCCACTTCAGATTCGGGAAGCGATGCGAGAACAAGTGCGTTGGGTACCAGTTTCACCGCTTCGGTCAAGGCTTGAACGAACGAAAGATTCGTGTCATACGAACCACCGCTCACGCTGCCGTGCTCGGGGAACTGGCGAATGTAGGCGACCAGTTCGTCGATCAAAACGACGCATGGCGAGCAGTCTTCCAACAATTGACGGATGATCTCTTTGCCGGGCGACGTCCCATTCTCGTCCGCTTCTTGAACTAGCTTGTAGCCTTCCTCGCCACCAAGCTGATAACCGAGTTCGCCCCACAGAGTATTGATCTTTTTGGGACCATGTTTCCAAGGCTGACCCGGCGACAGATTCGTGCCGTCGATCACCGCGACGCGAGCCTTCGGGACATCCATCAAACCGGCTTGGTCCAGCAGACCAGGGATTCCCGCCATTTCGTCAAGCGAACCGGTGCGCGTCGCCATGTGGTAGACGGCCAGCATGGTGTGCGTCTTGCCACCACCGAATGCGGTTTGCAATTGGATGACCGGATCACCGCCTTTGCCGTTCAGACGGTTTGCGACCGACGTCAGCAGCAGGCGCATGCCTTCGGTGATGTACGTTCGCTCGTAGAACGCGACCGGGTCTTGGTACTCCGGCGTCGCCTTACCCGAATGAACAGCGGTGATGTCAGCCGCGAATTCGGATTGCTGGAACGTACCCTCCAGCACGTCGGCGTGCGGAGTGATGATTTCTCGCCACGGTTTGTGTGTCATGGTGTCGTTCTCTTACTCGAAAAGCGCGGTTTGGACAGTTTGTGGTGTCGACGATTCAATCGCTGACCAACTAGTGATGAGTTCGTTGTAGGCGCGAGCGTCTTCGGCCCAGCCTTTTCGTTCGCAGAGGGTGTAAAGTCGATAGGCAAGTTGACGAGATGCCTCGGCACGTGACTGAATGTTTCCTTGTGCCAATAGTTTCCCCGCGGATGACTCTCCACCTTGTCGAAGTGCTCGGATCAGTTGGTGTAGCACTTCCCAAATTGGAATGCGAGTGTCGGTTTGTGGATTCCAGTCTGCCGGATAGTCATTCCAACGCAGCAATTGCACGAATCCACCACCTGACTTCAAGACGCCAGCGTCTGCCAACCCGCTTACGCTCGTCGATTTCGCTCTTGCGAGTACGTCGGCTTCGCCAAAGCTCTCCGCGTTCCAGCCGTATTGCTCGAACCAATGCAAACAAAACTGAGTGTCCGCGTCGAAATCATCTTCCGCGAGAAAGCGATTTATCAGTTGCAAAGCCGTACGAACCGTCATTGGTGACCCATCGGCTTCAAGGACTGAAGAGTATTTTGAGTATACGGACATGCCTGGGCCGATTATCGCTTGCGACAAATCGACGGGTGCAACTGGTGATTGCTCTCCTGTTACGCCTCTCGTCATCTCGTCTAAAGCTTCAGGAAGAACCTCATTGAGTTCGCGTATGAAGTCTCGCCTCGAAATCGCTGATGCGATCGTCTCTCGTGGCCGACAAACCAGAATGACACTCGACGCAAGTGCGTTCTTTCCCTGACTGCTAGACCGGACCGCACGTTCAGTTCTCATTGGCCAAGTTCCACAAATACTCAAACCGGCTTTGATTACTGCTTCCAAAAAGGTCTCCCAACCCGTACTGGATGTTCCATGCTCCAAGCTCGTTTCGGACTGCTTGAACGCATAGTAAATTGCAGTGGGAAAAGTTGGCCGAGCTTGAGCGATCATCTTCTCGAAGGCGGACGTCATTCCTTTAAGGAAAAACTCTTCTGCCACTTCTTTGGAGCCATGCCGATATGGCGTAGCAACAAGTTCCTCAGCTTTAGGAACTGCAACAGTTGCAAATAGATCGGGAAATACTGAACGGAGTGACCTTCTAAGCCAAACATAAAAAAAGTCGGAGAGGTCCGCGTACCCAATATTGTCGTAGTACGGTGGGTCGGTCGAATAGATGAATCTCTGCTCTGAGTCTGGGACTCCTGATGCAGCATCAAATTGACGTGCGACAGACGATACCGTCGCTGGCGTCGCCTCAACCATTCGAGAAACCCACTCAAGATGGTTTGTGAAGTTGCCAGCGGAGTTGGAAAAGATATTTGTTTCAATGTAGTCCCAGACCATCGGGATTGCTTGGCGACTAAAAAGATGGCCGAGACCTTCAATTGCCGGAATATAGCTGCTGACGGAATTTGACCAATCAGTCTGTTTGCTGAGGGCAAATGCTAGATATGTGCTTATTGCGTCTGCGTATGCGGTCGCCCCAGTACCACCCGAGTCTAGCGTATCTCCCTCTTCGAGTCCGGCTGCAATTGCATCGCGTTTAACTAGACTCCTACATTCCATAATCAAATCACATAGCGTTGATAGCCCGACTAACTGGCGCTCAGTAAACAGATCGCAGTATCTCGTAAGACCATAGATCTGCGTTTTCATATCACGGGGGTGATAGTTGATGTCTAGTTCAGGTTTCCATTCCGGGGTGGCCTTTCGTGCTTGTGCCTCAATCGCGTCACTTGGGGGAAGGTAGACTCGCTGGCGATCGCCCTCAACGACGACCGCCATAAGTCGCTCCCCGAGCTTTCCTGCTACACCCTCGTCGCGAATGTACTGGAACGGAATTGACGTCCCTGAGAGCAGGCAAGCGAAGTTGCTGTGACTTCCGCCGGACTTGCATCCTTTCTTGACCGAGTCAAAGTCCTTCGGCTTTCCTGTGCGAACTACAAACGTGTAGTTAAATCCATCAATCAAAGGTTCGATATATGCTTCTTTCCCCTTCTTCGTAGAAAGCATGAACGTGCTTGCAAGCGGAACGTGAACGTGATTGAATGCCGGATTTGGGCTGCGAACAGTTCTGGCCCAAATCCAAGCGATGACCGTCAGTTCTCGGCCAACATAACGCTCTAAGTCAGGGCGATATTTAGACATTTCGCGGGTGACAGGTATTGGAGCAAATAGGTGCTCGCATTTGGCCGCTGCTGAATCGCGTAGCCATTTACCATAGAATCGAACATCAGCGGCAAGACCAGTCGCGCCTTTCCAATCGCGGGCAAGCAAGCGACGCTCTTTGATAGCATCTGGATTCACCGGTGGACGATCTTTGAACTTCGGTGGCACCTCGACTAGGGCTTTGTTTATCAGTACGGCGACTGGATTCAAGTCCGTTGCAAATGCCTCTATACCCAAGCGTTGTGCCTCAAGGGGTATTGTGCCGCCACCAGCAAATGGGTCATGGACCTCGGGAAGAGCGTCTGGGTTGAACAGCTTCCCGGCGGACGGATGGTCTTTGTTTAATTCACAAACCTCTCGCCAACTTCGCCTAATTTCTGTCCGCGCCTGATCAAGAAGATTTTGGTTATCGACGTTTTCCCACTTAACCAGTTCTTCAATAATATCGAAAAGTCGCTTTCTTTCCTTAGCGGCGGCCTTCTTGTTCATCCCGTACTTGAAGCCCTGGCCATGTTGGTAACCCGGGTCGTTGACCATTTGTGCAAAGATGACAGCACGTGCAGCGGCCAGCGGCCGCCTAGCCCACCAGAGATGAAAAGTCGCTGGATGGCCTTTTCGTGGGACAGATTTCTCATGTGCACAGGCCTCGTTAATAGAGTCCAACGGCAATGCCACTTCGATCAACTTGCGTGGCGACTTGATCGGGAACTCTTTAGTCATCGGATGCGTTCTCCACGCAGCAACAAATCATTGATGTGAAAGTTGATTGACGAAGTTCCCCAGGGTGGCTCGGCGTCGAACGGGTTCGTCAGGTAGTAAACGCTGTCAACGGATTCGTCTTCGTTGATTTGCACGATCGCCAAAATAAACTTGTCGGATTGGTTCAACGCGTACAGCATTTCATTGCGACTGATCGTGACGGTGTCGGCACCTTTGGCTCGCCCTTTGACTTCGATGTGTCGGGCGTTTGGTTGAATGCCGTCAACCGCTGGCGGATACGATGAGAGGTCCCAACCACATTTGGCTGCCGCGACGTTTTCCACTCGGCATCCTTGGGCTTCTTCAATCTCGGTGATGGCATCCATCGCGATCTTTTCCGAGCGAGCACGGGCTAGTGGGTCGGCTGAGAAGTTACCGGGTGTTGGTAATTCGTTTTGTTGGGGGTGAAGCATGCCGACCGGTATGACCAACGCTCCACTGACGACGACGGGCGTGCCCGAAGTGACATGACGCATCGACTGCAAGGTCTTCTTTCGGTTCTCCAACCGTGAAGTCATCTCTGTTATCGACCGTTGGGTGTTGTCCAAGTTCAATCGCACGTCCTTGCCGGCTTCCAAGTCCTCTTTCAATTTCATCCAACGGTCGGTCCAGAAGTCGATCTCTTTGGTCAACCGTTCGTGAACGGCCGCCAGCGTCTTGTCGACGTCAGCGATTCGGCGATCAGCGACCTCGCCATAGTGTTCGGGGACCAGCGTCGTCGCGGCGAGCGTCAAAGCCTGTTGATCGAGGTTGGCTTTGAGCCAGTCGGCGTTCAAGTGCGGTTCGACAGCGGATTGCTGTTCGGGCGTGATCGATTCGAGATCGAGGTGCGGTGCCCATCCGGCGAAGATCGCTTTGCCGTCAGGCGTGACCCGCACGAATTGCAGTCGCTTGGAGATGACGGTGCCGTCGCCCGATTTGACTTCGTGCGTGAGCATGAACAACAACCACGGTTCGGTCCCTTGGTCGGCCGGATCGACCAACACGGCACCTTGGCGAAGCAGGTTGGCGTTCTGTTCCAAGATCAAATCACTGACGGCCAGCATCAACGGATGACCGGGGTGCAACATCACAGCGGGCGTGATACCAGCCTTGTCGAGTGGCTGAACGGCCTCCTTGGTAAAGCAGACTCGTTCGTAACGTCGCAGCACGGGCGATTGGTCGCGGCGATTGCGTCCGGTGATGCGTCGGTCACGTTCGCGTAGCGATCCCGGCACATGGGTGACTTCATATCGTTCGGCTTCTCGCGGGTGCATACTGCCACCAACTTGCTTGAACGCTTCGGTGAAGAACGATCGAACGAAGTAGGGTTGTAGTCGACGCGCTTCGGCCTTTTCCATTTCTTGCTTGACCGCGAACAGCCTTTCGGGGCCAAGCGTTTCTTGCGACAACGCGTTTCGGTCGAGGACTTCTTTGATATGCGTGTGATTGAGCGTGTCGTCGATGACTTGCGACAGCCGGGCGCGGGTCTCTGGAAGGTCGGAGTAGGTGATCGCGTCCATCAGCAGCGACTTGAGGCTGACGTCCTCGAATAGCTCGCCGAGTATGTCAAATACGCGTCCCTTCAAGGCGACGGCTTCGACTTCCAACTTGGTCAACAATCGGTGATAGACTTCGCCTTCGCGTGTTTCTTTGGCGACCAGATTCCAGAGGTGACAGACTTCGGTTTGCCCGATGCGGTGGATGCGCCCGAAGCGTTGCTCCATGCGGTTCGGGTTCCACGGCAAGTCGTAGTTGACCATCAGGTGAGCGTTTTGCAGGTTGACACCTTCACCGGCCGCGTCGGTGGCGATCAGAACGCGTACATCAGGGTCGCTGCGGAACAGGGCCTGGTTCTTGCGTCGGTCGTCTCGCTTGACGCTGCCGTGAATCGTGACGATGGCATCGTGGTTGCCGAGCACGCCTGCGATCTTTTCGTAGAGGTAGTTCAGCGTGTCTTTGTGCTCCGTGAAGATAATGAGCTTTCGCAGTCGGCCATTCGCGTTTTTAAGCTCAGGCGAGTTTTGCAATATTTTCGATAACTCATCCCACTTGCGATCCAGCCCCGACACAACGACGGTCTTGGCTTGCGCTTCGAGGCCTTGCAGGATGAGGATTTCCGCTTGCAGTTCTTCGGGGGTTTGCGAAGCGGTGGCGCGATCAACGAGTTCTTCTTCGAGTTGCTCCTGCTCTTCGGCAGTCAGATCGTCATCGTCCTCAGGAACTTCGTCGAGCGTTTCGGCGAGCAACTGCCGTCCGCGTTGGCTGATCTTTTCTTCACGCAGACGCTTTTCCAGTCGTTCGCGACGACGCTTGAGCGATTGAAAGATGGCTTCGGGACTAGAGGCTAAACGACGTTGCAGCGCCGTGAGTGCGAAGCCGACGGAGCCTTTCCGTTGGCCTCCCAATGCTTCGGCTTTCCCCATTTCCGTTTTGACGTAATCTGTAACGGCTTCATACAAGGCGGCTTCGAGGTCCGAGAGTGTATAGTTGACCGTGTATGCTTTTCGCTCTGGGAACAAGGGGGTGCCGTCGAAACGCAATAGTTCCTCTTTGACCATGCGACGCATCACGTCGCTGGCATCCACCTTGTGAACGCCGTCACGAAACTTACCGTAGAAACGGTCGGAATCGAGCAGCGAAAGGAAGAGTTGGTAGTCTTCTTCTTTGCCGTTGTGAGGCGTCGCGGTCATCAGCAGTAGGTGCCGCGTCGCCGCACCGAGCTTTTCGGCCAGTATGAAGCGTTTGGTCTTGTTGAGCCTGTTGCCGAAGTAGTGGGCTGCACATTTGTGGGCTTCGTCGAAGATGGCTAAGTCCCAGGGGACTGTGCAAAGCTGGTCCCGCAAATCTTCGTTACGTGAGACTTGGTCAAGCCGAATGATGAGGCGATCGTGGTCGTCGAACGGGTTTCCGCTCGGCGATGCGAGTTCAAGGTCTGTGGAAAAGATCTTGAATTCCAAACCGAACTTTTCCCAGAGTTCGTCACGCCATTGTTCAACGAGACTGCCGGGAGAAACGATGACGATCCGCTGGGCGTCGGCTCGCATGACGAGTTCGCGGATGTAGAGACCTGCCATGATGGTTTTGCCAGCACCTGGGTCGTCGGCCAGGACATATCGCAGCGGCTGACGCGGCAGCATGGATTCGTACACCGCGGTGATCTGGTGCGGTAGCGGTTCGACGTTGGATGTGTGAACGGCCATCATCGGATCGAATAGGAACGCCAAGTCGATTCGCTTGGCTTCGACGGCCAGCTTGAACGCTTCGCCGTTGCCATCGAACGACCAGGGGCTTTCAGCAGTGGCGAGGGAGATGTTGGGCTCGTCGGCCGCGGTGAGCAGACGCTCTTTGACGCTTCCATCGCCTGTTCGATAGAAAATCTGAACCGCGCCGTCGCCGATCGGCGCGACGGCAGCAACGGTTGCAAGACTTGATGATTCGAGGCCTTCGAGTGTTTGGCCTGGTTGGATGTCGTCGATTTTCAACCGGTTACCGTCGTGAAAAGGTGAGATGTTGTTGGTTGGGTGACCAAGTGAATGCTTTCCTATCGCGGCTTGAATGGCTTATCGGACTGCTGATCTAGCCAGTGGTCGATCGCTTCTCTCCTAAACCGCCAGTGCTTGCCGACCTTTTGACCCGGAACCTTCCCCTCCTGTGCTAACTTGTAAAGCGTCGACTTAGAGACCTTTAGGTAGGTTGCCAACTCGTCGATTGTGAAAATGTGGATTCGGTCGGTAGGCATGGTGCCGTCCGCTGGAGGGGGAATATTTCCGGGCTAAGTGGTGCACTTAGCCCCAAACAGCGGATTATCCACGTTGCTAGCAGTTGCTGTCAATTAGTGCTCAATGCAGCCAGGGAGTTCTCGTAGCGATAACAGGCCGACTGCTGCGACCTAATTGCGTCGCAGGGCGGCAGGGGAAGTGATGCATGTCACTAGAAGGTAGAAGGCGAGCTAGAACAGCTCGAAGCTCTCACCACACCCGGGGCAAGACATCCGGCGTTGCTGCTCCAAGTAGCGAGCCCGCAGCTCCTCTTCGGAAAGGTCCTGCTGCGAAGCCGGTGTCCGCGGGAGCTGACAGGGAAGGAGTGACGTGTCGTTCTGAGCGTCGGCGGGAGTCGTCGGTTGGTCGGCCATGGTTGGGTTCTCCTGGGTGGTTGCTGCTGCCCCTCACCCGCGGCTGGGGGCGACGGCAAGTGCCGAGGAGAACTAAGGGCGATGTCCAGGACTCTCCTCGGACCAGACGGCAGCCACGAAAGCCTGACTACCCTGCGGCCCCGAATGTATACTCAAGTACAGTATACCGAACGAACGGGAGCCGGGAAGAGACGGGCGACTCATCAAGAGGACTCGGCGACGGTCAGAAACGGCGAAACGCCTCCTCGGCGGCGAGCCTTCCTGCCTACTTTTCGCGGCGGCCCCAGATTGCCACCGTGCGTCTGAAACCGGCCGCACAGATTGGCTCCTAACGAGCTTCGAGCCGTTCAGGCGACCACAAGGTCATCGAGACGAACTGGCCCTGAAATCGGCATTCTCGCGTGCTGGAGTTTTGGCACTGCCTTGGAGTCGTTCGCTCCCGCGACCGCCGGACGCACCCAGCACGGCAGCGTCGTGCCCCTCACAAGTCTCGCGTCACTCGCCGCTGCTTCGTCTGGGTTTTGCGTCAGGCGGCCGCTCCGCTCGCTCCAGTCTCCTTGATCGGGGATGTCACTAACCGGGTGTTCTTGCGAACGGTCAGTGCTTCCCCTCAACAAAAGGAGACCCCCATCATGGCAGTCCAGAAAAACACCCCCTCGCTGTACCATGTCTGCCGGCATTGCAACGCCAAGTTCTTCACGCCCCAAGTGGTCGAGAGCTGCCCGCGTTGTGGCGAAAGCTCGACGTCGCATGACGAGCGGCCAATGCCTTGGCAAAAGCTTGAGTCGGTGGCGGACATCGAGGCCCGCTACCGCGAACAGCAGCGGCGGCTCGCCTGTCCGGGCTGCGGCGAAGAGCCGTTTCTTGGCTGACGCTCCCTGGGGCCCGCCTCCACCGAGGCGGGCCTCTTTTAATGTCCTGGCAGAAGGGGAGGACGGGCTCCTTTTCTCTGGTTCCGGACATATCGGCTCAAAGAGTTGACTAGTAATCGAGGCCCACATAGCGTGAGACCCATGATGCAGAACCATTCGCAACACAATTCCTCGCGACTTGCTCCGATTGATTTTGTGGCCCTCAAAGCCGAGGTGAGTCTGCTCGACGTGCTGCAGCTCTTAAAGTGGCAGGCGGTGAAGGAGCGGGGGAGCGAACTTCGCGGACCTTGCCCCGTGCATGGGTCGAGTTCCCCGACCAGCACCATCTTCGCCGCGAACACCGACAAGAACGCCTGGAAGTGCCACAAGTGCGAAGCAGGCGGCAATCAATTGGACCTGGCGGGCTGTTATTTTGGGCTGCCGAAGGAACAGAGCGTTCGTGTTGCTGTCGCTCTTTGCCAGAAACTCGGCCGGGACATTCCGCGGCTGGGTTAAGAAAGTGCCAAGCAAAATAATGCATAGCTGCCGAGCTCCATGACCCCAAGGGAGGTGAGTTGGAGAGTAAAATTCGCGGGCTTCCTAGACCGCCCAGCTCAAGGGGTTTATCTTGTTTCTTCGTAGATAGGCTCTGCTTCTCCAGTCATTTTCCATGAGAATTGTCGGCGATGCGGAACCACAGTTCGCAGAACCGATGGTTTCTCGGACACGCTTCTCGCCACTGTCATAGCGGATGATAGGGCTGAGATCGATACTTGGCTCGACAACTACGCTAATGATTTGTCTCAGCAAGTCGTCATACGTCCTGTCTCTAGAATAAGCTTCTGCATATGAATCCTTTTGGCAAGTTTCGGTGCTTACGAGATAACGCAAAGTCGGCACTTCTAGCATCGCTTGAAATCTACAACAAACCACAGCTTGCGTACCGCGACGAATGCTTCGTCATCCTACTAGCGAACGCATGGGAACTTTGCGTTAAGGCGATTCTCTCTAAGAACAGAGTGCGAATCTTCTACCCCAAGGAAAGGGATAAGCCATACTTGACCCTTTCGCTTCGTGACGCACTAAACGCTGCAAAGCCGCTTTTTCCAACGACTGTTCCGTATGCCCCCGTTGCTGCCAACCTTAATTCGCTGATTGACTACCGAAACAACGCGGTCCATTTTTACAATGAACCGGGATTGGGGGTTTTGATGTACGGTCTTTCCCAGACCGCAATTATTAATTTCCGAGACATCTTTATCGCGTGCTTCAATCAGGACATCGCTGAGGAGGTTAACCTCAGCCTTATGCCACTTTCGTTTCGGGCACCGCCCGATCCAATTGCCTTTCTGCGATCCAACGCAAATTCTGATAACAAATTCCTGTCTGCGTATCTCCATCTTATCTCTGAAACAACCGAGAGTCTTGAGAAGTCTGGTGCCGACACCGGTCGCTTTCTGACCGTGTTTTCAGTGAGCCTCCAATCAACGAAAAAAATCACGTCCGCTGACGTGGTAGCTGGTGTGCAAACCGAATCGCCCGAAGGGATCTTGTTGGTTGATCGAAAAGTCGACCCGAACAAGTCCCATCCGAAACTACAAAGACATGTGCTGGCAGAAATTGGCCCTGAGCTAAAAGGTGTTCGCTTTACTTCGTATGCGTTTCAAGCCATCGTTTGGCATTACGATATTAAAGATAACCCTCAATATTATTGGAAACCAGAACATGGCGGGTCGTCACAGTATTCTCCGCAACTCATTGCGTTCGTCCGTGGCCTGACGAGAAGCGAGATCGAGACCAGCATCGCCAATTATCGAACACGGAATCAATAGAACGGAACGATGCAGACTAAAGACATGGACGCGGAGCCGCCATTAGCGTGTGTCACGCAGCATATTAATTAGCACCCTTTGTGGGCCGAAATAGAGATTCTAGTTGTCTCTAGTCGCACCAGTGAAAGTCGCCGTCGGATTCAAGAAGATAAGCAAGGAGAGTGGCTCACAGGATTAGAGGGGCTGTATGTGTCACTAATGGTAGTAAGTAACAGGGATACTCGAGGGCACCTGAGGAAGCACACGATGCGAATCGAGGCCTTTTTTGTGTGCCTGGCGATACCTCGGCTATAGTAGATGCATGAATAATTTCACAATCGACCTGCCGGCATTTATCGAGACGTTTATTGGTTACGGAGCCGATGCGTCGACAACCTGGTTCGTTGGTCCTGAAGAAGCAGGTGCCAAGAGCGTTGACGACCTAATGCGGCGAGTGAGTGTATGGCGTGAGCTGGGTGAAGAGCCGGTTGTGGACCTTTACGATTTCCACCGGCTTCTGGGCGTTACAGAGCACTTTACGGAGAATGCCAGGCCCCAATTTACGTGGCGGCGGCTCATTGAAATCGCCCTAGTTCTGGACGGACAGACGCCAGATTCCAAGGCCATCCGCGAGTACCAGCGTCATCAGCTGGGGCGACGTGATGGAACCACACTTCTTACCGAGCTGATGCCACTTCCCAAACCGACAATCGGAAGCTGGTTTTACGACGGGTTATCGGACACGTTGCCTTACTTGTCGGACCTTCAGTCCTACCACCGTGCCGTTCGGCCGAAGCGGATTGCTCTGCTGCGAGCGGCGATTGAGCGGTACCAACCCCAGAGGGTCTTCTTTTATGGGACAAGTGGTGGGTTGTTGGACGCTTGGCAAGAAGTTGCGGGAGTGGGTCTCACAGCAGTAGAGGATGGCTACTGGCGGGGGCGACTCGGCAGGACGACCTACGTGGTTCTAAAGCATCCGAATGCTCGTGGCATGCCACGAGAATACTTTCTTCAAGCGGCTGCGGTTGCCAAGTAAATCTACCCGAGCGGGTTATTCGGTCGCGTGGAAGTCGCCTTTCGATTCGAGCAAGTAGCTCCACCGAACGCGAGCCCGCTCCGGATCCTGCTGGGCGAGGCCAATCATGCCGCGACCGGCATCGTGCCAACCACATTCAGCCCGGAGCTGATCCGTCCAATCATCGATGTGAGCAGCACAGATAACTGCTGCCCCCAATTCAGCGAGCGTAGCAGACAGGCCATCTTCGCGAGCCCATTGCTCCCAGTGGTCCCATGGGAAGGGGCGAGGAGGATTGTCATCAGAACGCCTGTTGTAGAACAGGTCCGCCCGGTGAAGATACTCTTCCCCGGCGGCTATCTGGTCTTCGAGTGCTCTCATGCGGAAGGCGAGAGTTCTCAGTTCATCGGAAAACGGGTGAACAGCCATGACGCTAACTATCCTTTTCCGCGAGTGGCGGCGGTTTGGTAATCAGTTTACTACTTTACTATTTGCGTGGCAAATAACTGCATGCGATCAGCCGTCGTGTTCTGTCGACACGATCTTTTGCCTAAGTAGCTTCCGGAGATCGCCCCTTGAGAACTCGACCTCATTGCCCGCAATGTTTAGGCGGAGCTTACCGGCGGAATTAAGGAGAGCTGATGCTAATGCATCAGTAGCTGTAACAGCTTCATGCTCCGGCTCTTCTGAAGAGAAAAGATTTCTGCTGAGCCGACTTAATAGTTCGTCCGGAAGTTCCGCGTTGCCACCGGCCGTAAGGGATTCAAAATAGAGTTCAACGAGCCAGCTGGCACGCTGAACATCTAATTGCAGTTGCTTAAGTTTAAAATCTTCGGCCGCCGACTTTGTTGCAAATAGATTCAGCCACCTGATGAAGAACCCCGCTGTCACGATAGTGCCGATAGTTGCACCAGAACGCGACGCAATCAGAACCCAATCGTTGGTCCCCGCTTGGTAGAACAAAACTATCGTTATCGCGGCGAAGAATACCAGCAGACTAAGGTAAGCAATGCATACCGCAAGACGTCTTGAAGAAGTTTCCGAGCTCAGCGCTAGGCGATTCTCTTCTGTGAGTGCTTTCAGCAGCTCCTTCCGATCATCGCGACGTGCATGAGTTGCTGCCCGGTCGTCGATCGCTTTTGTGCGAGCAGCAAGTGTATTCTCCTGTTCGTCGAGCTGGGCCTGTCGTGTGTTATAATCGGCTTCAAGTTCCTTAAGTCGGGCATCGTGTCTTTCTTCGAGCGCGGTGACACGTTCTGTATATTGAGCATCCAACTGCATTCGCTGCTCATCCAGCTGCTTGTTTTGCTCAATAACCAGAGATTCGAGCCTGTTTAGGGCGTGCTCACGAGCCTCAAAGTGCTTCTGAACGTCGGGCCCCAGTAGCGAGCCAATGTCGGCAGAAGTGCTGGATCGAAGGCGGGATTGGGCCACATCCGCGAAGTTGATGAAGGCATTCGCGTTGCCGGGACAGTGCTGCTGATAGAGATTGAGCGTGTCAAAGAGCTGGCTTTTGTTATCCTGGTTACGAAGATCGCGGCGAACGTCAAGCAGGGCTTGGTCACCAGATACAAGAAGCTGCCCAATCCTAATGACTCTGCTTCGCTTGGTAGAAAGTTCGCGTAGTTGCTCTGAGTTCCACTCGCTACGGCCAAACTCTATTGCCTCACCTTCGTTAGGAGTGAGACGTATTTTGGTCACGTAGTCACCTGCCGCGGGTGACGAGGCAATATCCACGAGTGCAGAAATAAGTTCGCCGTCTGTCGCGCGGACGACCTGGTCAATAATGTGGTTACTCATGGCGGTGCCCATCGGTTGGTGTAAGCGACAAGATAGCACTCAGGGTTGCTCCGGGTCAAAAGCACGGTTCAGCGGCGGCCCCCTGCCGGTTTTTTTGATCCTTGCTTACTTATGATAAAATCTGTTATCGTAATCAACGTCGGGTCGATAAATGGGTAGGGGATGCCCCCTCAGAACCCAGATTGGACGCCGGGACCCAGGATCTGGATGCAAAATCCGGGCTGGGATGACATGAAGCGGACGAAGTTATGGCGGATGAGCAAAAGGAGATGGCACAGATGATTGACGCAGGATCGCTCATTGTCCCTGGTGCTGAGCTCGACCCGGACCGCATGCCGCCAATCCTTGCTGGCCAATCGACCAAAGCAATGGAACGCCGCGTCGAGCGGTTTTACTTCTCCGTCGGGGCGATCTTTGAAGCCTGGGTCAAGCGACGGCCGAGCCCGCATACGCAGCGTGCCTACCGCCAGGATGTCGAAGCCCTGATCACGTATCTGAAGCTTGATTGGCCCAAGGAATCAACTGAAATGCTGGCGGTCTCGGTGGCCGATGTCATGAACTGGCGGGATAGCCTCGAAAAGGCTGGCTTGGCACCCAAAACCATCATTCGTCGGATTTCATCCGTTTCGAGCTTCTACAAGTACCTCCAAGCCGTCGCGGCCGAGATGCGGCTCCCGATCGTCGTACCAAACCCCGCCCACGCCCAGTTCATCGGCCGAGCATCTCAGGATCCGGTCGACGAGACCAAAGCCCTTACCGCCACGCGGGCCAGGCAGCTGATGGGACTGCCTCAGGGTGACGATCTCATCGCGTTCCGCGATCGAGCGATCTTGAGGTTCTGCCTTTACGCTGGCGTTCGACTCGGTACCGTGTGCCGCGTTCGCGTGCAAGACTTTCACGTTGAAGGTGATGAGGCCACCATACGGGTGGCAGAGAAGGGCGACAAGCGTCGTACGATTGGAATTCACTTCGCGGCGGCCGAAGCGATCGGCGAGTACTGCAAGAAAGCCGGAATTGAATCAGGGCCCCTCTTCCGACCGCGGAGTGGACCTCGCAGCCGAAGTCTTGCCAGTCGACACATGACTGAGACGGCGATGTACATGCTCATCATGAAATACTTACAGCAGCTGTCTGGTTCGATGCGAACTGAAGAGAACGGCCGGAGGCGGTGCCTGTACTCACCGCACTCGCTACGGGCGACAACCGCCACGCTCCTGCTCGAAGCGTCTGTCGATATTCGAAAAGTCCAGGAGCTACTGGGGCACCGCCACGTCACGACAACGCAGGTCTATGACAAGCGAAGAAGGACGACAAAGGAGTCGGCCAGTCACGACGTGCCGATCTAGCCAATAGTCTCCGGTTTTGCTCACTGCTTGGATGCGGTGTCGAGTACGGCGGTGATTGCACGCGAGCGACCATACGCCATAAGTTGTTCAAACCCGTCGAACCGATCTGCCTGGCCAACGTCTTCTAGGAAGAAGTATCGATTTCGGGGCCGATCGTTAGTCTCCTCGAAAAGGAGGCGGGTGAGGACCTCTAGAAGAGCCCTATTTAGCGGCCTGTAGGCTATCTCCACGTTCTCTTGCGGCAGTACAAGAACGGAACGCTCACAGCTATCTAGCCAGTTTCTCACGCTGATGGTGCGTCCCCCTTCATTTGCCGCCGACCAGAGTTCTTCCACCACTGCAAGCCTTTGGATGGATAATTGAGCGGTCATAAGCATGCTCCTACTCATCGCATCCGAAAGACCATCGACGAACAGAGTACGGACGCGTTCGCCCTTGTCGTGGTGCTCTAGGATGTCGGCGATCGATTCGGGAGTTGCGAGGGCTCGGATCAGATCACGAAGCGTCCATGTCGGCTCCTCACCACTGGCGAGGGCCCGATTTCGGAGCGAAATTATAACGGCGCTGAAAAGGCCGCGGACCATTTCCTCCCAGAAACGAGCATTTGGGTTTTTCTCTGCGATACGCGATGCGGATACCACCTCGCCAGCGAACTTCTCAATGCTTGAGTAGTCGTTGATGTCAGCAGCAATGTCCCACGCGTAGCAGGTCGGGTCAGACGGGTCGAGACTTAGGATATCGTTTTCTAGGTCGAAGCCCATAGACGCTAGTAGCGGGATTTTATCGCATTTCACATTGTAGACCACGGCTTGTGAATTCATGACACGGATACCAGAGCAAAGTGAGGCAAAACAACAGCACATCCTAGCAGTCGTGCAGAGGCAACGCCTAGCCAGCCGACGCTTTGGACGCGATTTGAAGACCTGCTCTTGGCCAGGTGTTTGGGGTCGCACCTACTCGCTTCAGGGCGTTAGGACGCACATCTGGCGGCCGTATTTCAGCTACTAGCCTATTAGAGGCCGAATCTCGCGGAATTCAATGACACTGGTGCACCCATCCCTTGCGACCACGATATGGTCAAGCAGCTTGATGCCGATAAGCTTTCCTGCTGCTTCGATGTTCTCTGTGACCTTTAAGTCTTCCGGGCTAGGTTTAGGATTTCCTGACGGATGGTTATGCACAAGCATGATACTCGCGGCGGCATCAAGGATGGCGGGCCGAAATATCTCTCGGGCATGAACCTGCGTGGTGTTGAGGAGGCCAACGGTGACCTGGTGGCTCCGAATCACGCGGTTGTTTCCGTTAAGCGTGAGAACGTGCATCTCTTCTTGTATGCCACGGTGAATAAGCGATTGAAAGTGTTCTTGGCAAAACCGAATGGTATCTTTTGCGTTTGAGAGTGTTGTTGATACAGGTTCGTACTGCGCAGCCTCAGATTCTGATAGGTACCGCGTCTGGTACGGAGCGCTGCAGCTTGGCGTTCGGCGAAGGGTCGCGGTGATATCAGAAAGCTCGCTGCGAATGGCTGCGATCTCCTGCGACAGGGCCTCCCGGTGTTGAGCCGCTGAGTGCCGAGCAGAACTTTGTTTGCGAATACTTTTCATGTGTAAATCCTCCATAGTTAATTTCTTCATGGAGGAGACAGGGGCCGGACTAAGCTGTGGGGGTCAAGGAGGAACGCAAGCGAAGCGAGTAGTCCTTGACGCCAACAGCGGACGGCCTATTCCTGGACGACTGAAGAAATGAACCGCGGGAGGATGCAGAACAAGTGCTTCTCCGCCTAGTCTCGCCTGAATTACACATTCAGGGGGCTAAGAATCAGTGAGCTCGCTACCTGGAAATGCGTGCTTACACACGTGGCCATGAGAAAGGCTGCGAATGAGGCCGATGGCGTGCTAAAAAACCGACCTCAAATCAAAACCTAAGTTGAGAACCTCACTTGCCTACGGATGCAGTCAGGCCATTTGGCACTCGGTTGCAGCGGTGCTGCTCATGAGGGCGGAAATGATCTCGCTCGCCACACGTTGGATGTGGGAGAGCGACGCTAGCAGCAGTTGCTTGTCGCCCGTATAAAGCTGAATGTAGTCGTTCGAACGAGCTAGGCCCTCAAGCCCCGCTGCCTTCGAAACGACATACGAGACGGCTTCGGCTTCAAGCTCCCGTACGCGTCGCGTCGTCTCTTTGCGACGCTCCGTGCGATGCAAGAGTTCGTGTCCAAGCTCGTGCACCAGGACGGCGAACTCCTCCGCTGGCGAGAGTCCGAGTCGCAGGGCAATCTTCCCTCCCTGGGAAACTCCCTCGGCTCCGCCAAGGGATACTTCGTATCGAAGGTCGATGCCACGCTCCGCGACATATTCCTTCAATCTCGACAGCCGTTCGCCAGGTTCGCCAGCAATCTGAGCGAACTCTGGGAGATCTTGGCCTTCGGTCTGTGAAACGTCAAAGACGTACACGGCTCGAAACCCAAAGACGTTTCGCTCAGAGTCTTCCTCGTCCCCTTGGTCTTCGGCTTTTTTCCGGCCGACCATCGGAGCGAGAATGAGAATCCCCTTCTCCCCTTTCTTGACAAAGCGGCCAAGCTGCTTCCAGCGACTAAAGCCCGCAACGCAAGTCGCATCGGGCTTCTGGATGGCGATGAGCAAGCAGTTTCCAAAACTGTATTGATGGAACTTTGCTTGGAAAGCGAGATGCTCCAAGAGCCGCTCGCTCTTTCCTTGCTCCAAGGCTGCGATGAGTTCTTCCAGACCTCGGTCTGTGACCTCCATTGCTTCTTCACGATCCATGGTTCACTTCTTTCAAATAGTCAGCAGAGCGTTTGTTCGCTTACTTGTGGGTGGCGAATAAACGCTCTCCTCGGGATGAACTCCGCCTGAGATACAAGGGAAGCAGCAAAGGCTTGGCTCGAAGACCAGGCGAACTGTGCGACTTCGTATCCGCGGGCGGGGCGGCAAGAATGCCATAGAAAGCCAGCCAACGGGGCTAGGCAAAAACAAAACCGTGGAATGCACGCCACCGGTCTCGCATGCAAGCCGCGTGAGCAGCTCGTCCACGAGAACGTGGCACGGTTTGAGAACTTCTACCCAGATGACGTCCTGACGTTTCAGGACAGCAGAGAATAGCGCAGAAGTTGATACTACTCAAATAAAGAAAGTCCACGGCGAGAATCGCTTCTTCTCCCGGGCCACAGTTGATTCTCTCCCGCTGGGTATTAGTTAATGTTCCAGCATGCACAGCTTGCCGCTTCGGCTATCCTGCTGGTTCTCCCCCTCAATGGAACTGAAACTATGGCGATGAAGGTACCACCGCATGGTGCGATGACTCGAAGTAGAAACGCTGCCGGGAGGATGTAATCGCACGGACATTTCCGCGTAGTCACGTCCTGAAGCATGCTTCAGGCGGGCATTTCGCTTCTCGCGGCCCGTCTACTTGGAAACAAGCTGCTATTATCGCATGTGTCTGCCGTTTGGCACACCTTTTTAGAAATCGAAGTCTGCGAGTGGCGTTCCGTAGTCATCGGGGGCAGCCTGATGTTGAATCAACTGCTGGTCAGCCACCCTGCTTGTTCGCTCCTTCTCGACGGGTGATGCGGCGGGAAGTATGAGCATGTGCCGAATCTCGGGCAGCGTGTGAGGCTTATCCAGGAACAGCCTTTGCAGATCTTCTGGACCCCATTCTATCGACCTGCTGACCGCCTGATCCTGTTCGTCGTTTCGCCTGACCTTCGGTCGGTCCAACTTCTCAGGGAACTCGAACTCCGGTTGCATCTGTGCCATCCGCAGCGTTGTTCTGAAGACCGGCAGCGTAGGCGTTAGGTAAATGCCTTCGCATTTGCCGGTCGTTTCCGGGTCCGGAAAGTTGCCGAACTCATCCGCTTCGACGGCGGGTTCCCCGCGAAGCTCCGTGGTAGTTGAAGTGCCCTGATTCGTTGTGTTATTGACAGCTTCGCTTGTACCTTTCGAAGTGCTGGTGTTCCTTTGATGCGACGAGCCGGTAGTCGTCCCCTCGCTTGTAGACTCATTGTTCGAGTGAGAACTATTATCCGCTAAACCATGGGTCACCGTAGTACCGGTTGTGACCGAGCCTCGCTCTCCGGGTCTAGAAGCCGATGTGGTGCTTTGCTGATTGGCAATTGAATTGGAGACAGAAGAGCCAACGGTGTCGGATGTTCCTTTCGAGCTGCTCGCGTTAAGTGATCTACTACTGCCTTCGGATTGACCATCCGTACGATTTTCGGAGGTCGTATTCGTTATCCCTTTGCTCGTTGAGTAGGTAAACGTAGCTTTTTCGTAAGAACGCAGGCAGTTTCCGATGTGTTCGCTCATCCACTTTCGCGTTCTTGTATCGTTCGACTTAAGGCACGCCAAATACGAGCAAAGGCCGATGATGGTTTCAGACCCGTCTTCGCCGTAGGCTTTTCTTACCTGAGAAAGTTGCTGAAGTCCAAGCACAACATTGACGCCATAAGAGCGACCTTCGGCCATTAGTCGTTCAAGTTCATCAAACTGGCCAGCTTGGCCAAACTCGTCGATAAACAGATGCCGGTGTCTCTTCTGTCGTTTTCCATTTTCATCGATGTAAATGGAGTACGTGTCATCTAGCCAGAGCCCTGTGAGAGCCTTAACCAAGGCTTTGTTGAGCGGTGCATAGGAAGCGACGAGTTCTAGCGTGTTGGGGAGCACGAGGACGCTGTGCCCCCCCTCCAAGCACCATTTCTTCAGGCTGATTGCTCGTCCGCGATTTCGAGCGTCATACCAGCGATTAGCGACCAGGCGAAATTCACTGAGACAATTCCGGAGGGTCATCATGACGCTCGATGTTTGTGTGTCTGCTAGACCGAAGCACTCGTGGAGTTTTTGTACGGGTGTATCGTGCCATCTAAGAATATGCTTGATAGAGTCGTCGGACGCCACGGCAGTTACGAGGTCTCGCAGTGTCCACGAGGGCTCTTCTCCAGCGTGGCGGGCGGCGTTTCTAAAGGAGACGATGATCGCCTCCAGAACAGTCCGAGCAGTGCCATTCCAGAACTCCTGGTTCTTGTCCTGGGAGGCTGCCGTACTCTTTGGAATCAGTTGTTCGGAGAACTTTTGGATGCTCTCGTAGTCGTTGATGTCGGCAGCAACGTCCCAAGCGTAGCCGTTTGGGTCAGCCGGGTCGAGGTTGAAGAGATCGACATCGCTGTCAAACCCAAAGGCTTCGAGATACTTGAGGTACTCGCTTTTCGCGTTGTAGACGACGGCTTGATGCATTTGACTTCGGCTCCATTGATGGCTTGATTCGGGATACGGTGCCGTGCCGCTCGATAAGTGCTCTGCCAATCTTGTGGCTTGAGCGTTCGAGAGCGGCAAGAGCGATGACATTAATCGAAGCAACGTTGTCGTCTTCCCTGACCCTGTCGTTCCGACAACCAACATATGGGGCGAGTTGCCAGTTGTTGCAAACGGCACCCCACCAAACTGAAAGTGCGGACGGACCTTATCGCCTGCAAACAGATGAGCCCTTGCAAGCGTCGTCACCTGCTCAATTCCGTAGACTTGTGATCCTTTGAAGACGTGCTCGATGTCACCCATTTCGGTGGTGTCGAAGCAGCTATCTGGCGGCATTATTTCTCTGGGCGTTTTAAACTGAGGCAAAGGTGGCATTGCCATCAGAGGATGACGCAGCGGCTCGGCGGGAGGCTTGGGCTCGGGCAAGGCTGCCATGCGCCTCGCAACTGAAGTATGGTCGCATACATTCTCCCACCACGATAAGAAGGTGTTCAAAGACTCTGGGGGTGGATTGTGTTTCTTCCATCGATGGTCGTAGATGGATAGTTTTAGCATCGACGCTTTTCGTGCAATAAGGGCGTCGTCAAACCGGGAATGTAACGTGTTCAATAACGCTCCGAATAAAGGCACACCGAATACCAAGTATAAACCCACGGGAACTTTTCGAGTCTCTGGGTCGTCAAACTCGTCTGTGGTGTAGTGCCCAAGCGGAGCGCGTTCTTGAACATGCCTACCCGGGATACGATCGTCCCACTCGTACTTCCCTGCAACGTGTAGAGGAGTATGGACGTAAAGGTCACGTGATGTGATGCACAAGTTGGGGCATTTGTACGTGGCGTCAGGCTCGCATATATGAAATATAACGTGGCCGTCTACGCCTGCTTTTCGGGCACGCCGCCTATCGCGGTACGGACTTGAGAAGTACTCATAGTGGTTAAGCTGTTGAACGAGGGTGTCTCTTCCCTCACGATTCGCCCGTCGACGTGTCCAAAAAGAAAGAGAGCTTAATACGCCACTCATCCATATTCCTGGGTACGTCCCCGTAAAGAGACACGCTACGCTAAAGATGAGAAGCCAACGCGATGCCTTCATCGCGCGAGAGACCTTCCTTTCCCACAGCGCCACCTTAGCAATGTTATCGACCGCGAGGTTAACCATTTCCCGCTGCTGATGCAGGGCAAGAATGGATTTATTCCTATAATGTTCGTGGAGTTGAAGGTCCAGTCGCTCCTGTTCTAGTTCCATTTCTTGTTCCCACGCAGCGTGTGCCGCGTTGAACTCCGTAACGCGTTCTTGGTACTTGCAAAGTGCATCCTCGTTCAGCTTCTGGAGCTTACGGTTGTTCTTCTGGACGTTCCGCACCGCTAGTTCGTACTCGGCTCCGAGCCTAAGGTTATACTCCTCGACCATTCGGTTCTCATGGACTTGAGCATCGTCACCAATGTACTTTCGCCACATTGCAACACGGTGCGATGATGGAAGGGCGACGGCAGACTTCTCGCTAGCAAACGCCTCGCGAAACGTATCCGTCAACTCAAACGAATAGGACTTCGGCAGCAAAGCGAGGGCTCGCTGCTCTTTTCGAACTTCTACCTCGTCGCTTTGACTAGAGGTGGAAAGATTGCTGTCTTGAGAGCTGGGATTGTTCATTTTGTTCCATTCCTGCACGTTGTTGTTCTTCCAAAACCTGCCTATAGCGATCGAGTAAGGTCTGCGAGCGTTCTTGAGGGCCCTCGGGCTTGGGAGCCTCAAAAGATCTCTCAAAGGCTTCCTTTCCGCGTCCTGCGTCGAGGATCGGGCCATAGTGGGATTGCTCCCCAAAGAGCGACACATCCTTGGTGGCGCGTGTTAATTGGATGGCGATCTCGTGCGGTTCACCCCTCTGCTCTGGCAGGAGGACCAGCGACGATTCAATCTTGATGTCCTTGAGCCTATCCGCGGTGGCCGCATAGCCGAGTTGAAGCTTGTCGAAGTCTCGTCCGGAAATGAGGATGCGTTCCTTGGGTTCAGCTGATTGACCAGCCCGCTCTTTAGGGTCGAGCTCGACCGTTAGCCAAGGCGGGTTTGCAGAGTAGGCGACCTCGCCGCCGGGCTTCATCACGGCGTTGAAGGGGACGTCTGGCAAATCAAGCGCTGTTCCAATCTGCGTTGTTGGTACACCCTGGTCGTTGTTGGTGGTGATGAGGATCCGGTCTCCTCGATGGACTCGTTCTCCCTGTCGAATCTCTACCGAGTCGACGCTGAGTTGCTGAGCAGCCTTGCGATGCTCCTGCACGCCGTTGTTAACGCGTCTGGCTTCATTGGCATTGCTAACGACAGCGATGGTCTTGCTGAAGTCTGCGTTAACTAGCTTGCTGTACTCGGCGATTAACAACCAGAGAGCACCCGTCTGATTGGTTGCAAAGCGCGCATCAGCAAGGTAAGCCGTGGGAGAGACAAGCTCTTTGCTCGTGCCACTGGCTAATCGAGAGAGCGTTTCTTGCAACAAGACTTGCCGTTTCTCGATCCGGGCTTCTGATTGAATGACAATCTTATGATCGTTGGCCAGATCCTTAGAGGACGAGTATGAGAGGCGACTGGCCAGGCTCTCCAAACTGTTACCAAGCTGGGCTTCTGCGGAATAGATAACGGTGCTGTGCGAAGCTCGCGTAAGCTGTGTGAACGCCATCTCCTTATTGAGCATCGACTCACCCAGGAGTACGTAACTCGACTTGACGGTCGCTCCTTGTGCCTTGTGTGTTGTAACGGCGTAACCAAGCTGAAGGCTGGAATACTTATCGAGGTCGACGACGATAGCATCCACCTTCTTGCTTGACCCTTGTGGGAGAGTTGGCGCGTCCAGCTTCACTTCCACCCTCACGGACTCACCCCTCCATTGCGGCTGGTGAATGCTGGCGACGGTGCCAAGCATTCCGTTTCGGAGACCGAGTCGGTAGTCGTTGCGGGTAAACAGGATGCGATCATTGAGGTGAATGCGTTCTCCATTCTTGAGCGAAGCAGTCTTTCCTTTAAGCTGACCTGCTGCTAGTCGGCGTTGCTGCAACCCAGCATTGATTTGTGCCGCTTCTGCTCGCGTGGAAGTTAATGCGAGCGACGTATTGAAGTCCGCAGCACTGAGCTTGCCGTAGTCCGCGATTAGGTGAGAGATGGCGGCTTTGTGGCTCTTTTCCAGCCGCAAAGAATCATTAGCCGCGTACAGGTCGAGCGCGAGACGCGGTTCATTCTGAATTAAAGCGTAAGTCGCATTTCGCATCCATTCCTGTCGTTGGCGAACGACGGTCGTGAGATACTGGCAACCCAGTCGATCGCAGAGCGACACAAAGGGTCCGCCCGCTTCGATAGGCGGCAATTGGAGCGAGTCGCCAATGAGTATCAGTTTGGCACCAACCTTGTCGCACTGTTGCATTATTCGGAGCATCAGCTTGGTCGGCACCATCCCTGCCTCATCGACAACGAGGATAGACTTCTCGGTGAGCGAGTAGCTTGGGATAGCGTTGCGCTTCTTGTAATCCCTTTCCATTTGCTTAAGGGCTTCTCCTAGCGGATTCTTCATCCATGCTTTCGTTCGATAGCCCTCATAGTAGGCCCCTTGCGAGGTAGTAGCGGCACTTTCTGGAAAGCACTTCCGCAGTTCATCACGCGTCAGCTCTGGTAGTAGTGATAACATGAGCTTACTTAGAGTGACGCTACGCATGCCGCTAGCCGATTCAAGGCCCGCTGCTGCTTTACCGGATAGGGCGGTTCCAAGAACCTCATAGCCGGACTGCTGCCAGGCGAGGTTTGCCGCTTCAAGCATCTGAGTCTTCCCGGTACCGGCGTACCCTTGGATGGGCTTTATGCTGCCAGGCTCCTGGGTGGCGTGGATGAGGGCCGTGTCCTGGTCGAAGGTGAGTGAGGCGGCAACGCCGATTTGCTTGCTCAAGCGTTCTTCAACGGTTTTCTTGGCTTTAGCAAGGACCTTGTCACTCACGGGATGAGAGCCTTTGCGGCGGCCTTTTTCGGCGATGGTCAGTAACTCCCGCTCAGAAGCTAGTGTTTCTTCAGTTGCGTAGTAGCGATAGTCTTGTCCGGTAAGCTCGACTCTATGTTGAAAGCCATCCAGCGCGTCTTCGACCGCCTCGATGACGTCGGTCGCATCTAGCTCGCTCGCCTGCAGGGACACGGCTACTTTCTGAAGCAATTCTCTTTCTGAAAAGTAAGACTGGCTGCTTGAAAGGGACTCGATGCTATTACTGAGGGCCTCACGCAGCAGCTTATCACGAGCGTCGCTCGTAAGACGGGTCGCGAGCCCTGAACTGACGGAGTCCATCGCGGCGTCAAGAAGCTGCTCTGCTTGTTGCCTTCCGAAGCCATGCTTCTCACCTGCTTCAAGCCATTCTCTGGTACATTCGGGCATAGATACCACACCCTTGGCCGAGCGAGTCTTGATGGCGAGTTCGGCCATAAGTTGAGGGCTCTCCCATCCTTCCTCTTTAGCGATCTGCTCGATGACTTGGCGTCGCTTGCTTTGCTCGTCGCAAAGGCTCTGTGGTACTCCGCTTAGCTTGAAGCTCCATTCGTCGGCTTTAATTTTGAGGCCCAGCTCTTTGGAAAGAAGACTTGCGAGCTCTAAGCGAAAGAGAGCCCCCGCTACCATCTTGTGAAGATAGATATCCTTACTTCGGATGGTACCGGTTGTCCCGTCTTCTCGAACGCACATGTTCATAGCAAGGGCGTGAATGTGTAGTTGTGGGTCCTGGGAGCGGCTGGTGCCGTGGGGACAAAGAGCGTAGACGCCTTTGGCGTGTTCAACTCTTTCGCCTCCTTTGCCGCGTCGGGTAAATAAGGCCTTCGCATCGAGATAGTCGACAGCCCGCTTTGTGGCCTGCATTAGCAAAGCCTCGATCTTGTGACGGTCTGCTGCCCCAAGCACGGACCAAAGCACAGAAACAGATTTCGGTGCGGAAAAGGTCATGTCCCAGGCTGGCTGGCGATTCCTTCCTTTGGGAGTCTGGACGTGCCGCGTGGAGCCGTCAAAACTAAGGCCACTAAAGGCCGCTCTCAATTGTTCGGCAAGAACTTCACCGGTAAAGTCGAGTAAGCTCGCGCCGTCACCGTACCACACCCCTGCCCTATCTGCCGTCAGGTAGTAAAGGGCGTGGTCTACCTCTAAGTAGTAGTCGGGGTTCCTGCATGCACTGACTGAGAGCACTTCAATCTCCATCTGCTACTTTTCAAGCGGTTCGTATAAACTTTCGCGTATCCAGACCTTTGCTTTCTCATTGTCCATCTTGGCGGCGTGCACGAGCACCGCGTAGGTATTGCGTCGAATGAGCTCGGCGACGCCCATGAGCTTAGATTCGATGCCGCCCAGCAAAGCTCGCTGCTCAATGCTGTCGCGATTGGCAAGGTAGTGGAACGTGATTGCCCGTGCCCGCTGGTGGTGCGAGCGTTCGCCATGTTGGGCTGCATCTCGTTCGAGGGCTTCGAATGCTTCTGGTGAGAGTTCAAACGTAACCAGATTGCGCGGCGCCGCGTTGGGTTTCTTACTTGACAGTTTCTTCATGGTTGGTGCTCCGTGTACGTTCTGTAAACAAGGGTTTCCGTCATGATTGTTCGAGAGAATTAGGAGTTTTTAGGGGGCTGTCGTGTACACCAAAGGTGCATCAGGTGTGAATGTTTTAAATTGTTTCCTTGGAAGTGCGGGGGAGATCAACTAGTCCCGACGAATCGTCGTCGGCGACTTCGGATAACGACCGCGACGCCGCCAGGGGCGTTCTCCGGCTGAGCTCGATACCTTGTACTCCGCAGACGAAACGAGCATCGGCGAGAGCCTCCTTAAATCGCAACGAATATCCCATGCGATTAAAGCCTGCTCGCACGAGTTGCTCCTCGATCGATACCTTTAGTTCTTCTTCCTGCATTGCTTCCTTCTGCTGAAGCGTCGCCGCCATCAGGTCGGCGACTTGAGCACGACTGGCGGCCGGAGCGCCGACCTTACGCTTGTCAGACGTCTTTTTCGAAGTCTTGCCATTCGTGCCTACGTGGGCTGTTCCTCGCAACGCAGAGATTGCTCCGTCGAGACGAGCAATCTGATCATCCATATCCGTCAGTTCGGTCCGTAGTTGATTTGCCTTGGTGGCTGACTTGGCTTTCTCATTCTCAAGCTGTTGGGCGATGTCATGGAGTGTGATGGTATTCATGAGGAGTTCTCACGGGGGTGTGGGGTGGGGAGTGGGACGACTGGAAATAAACCAGCATTGGTGTACGGCTCAGAGATGTGTGAAGTTTCTCGCCTTGTTCGGTGTGGCGAGGTCTACTTCGCTTGCGTTGGATAGTTGGCTTGACACTACGCGTAATCCTCGGTGACCAGTCCAGCTAAGTCTGAGAGGTGCTTGAGGCCGTAAGTTGGGGAGTGTCTCCACGCTTTGTCTGCCGCTACATAGCGGCCGCCAATGTTGGCCGACGAAACCAAGCCGTCAGACTTCATTCTGCCGAGGGTCGTTAGCTCGACGCTGAACGCCCTCAACTTGGCGAAGCTATCGCCCCTTTCTGCTTGTAACCGCAGCCATATGGGGAGTAGGTGAGTTTTAGATGCCATTGGGAAGTTCCTCTGCTGGGACGACGGTCGTGAGATAGGATTACAAGAACTGAGCTGGACAGCGGAGCTCCGGCCCTGGGCCAACGGCCCAGGACCGAACTGCCGCCATCGGCTATCAACCTGGGCTGCGTGTCGGCTCCTCCCAGATGCCCCCGCTTGAAATGACGTAGGTGAAGGACAAGTCGTTACGTGACGCCTGCTCCTTCTCCTCAAAAGGTTCTGGGTGGGGAGCTATGTCCTCAGTTAGCATTGCTAAGCGTGGGTTGGTGGTCTTCGAGCTTACGCTTCGCGATTTACCGCAGGAGACGCCGGTAGTTGTGGACGAAGCTGGCGAAAGGGAAGAATTAAGTGGATTAGACATGGCGACAATTTCTTTCTGATTGGAAAACTATTGGTGACTTGAACGAGGTAATGAATGGCGGCTTGTCGGCAAAATACGACGAGCGGTACACGAGCAGCTGGCCAAGCGGAGGCCCGCGAACGGTTGGCAACGACTGTGCAATTACTGGTGGATAGGTATCGCCACAATTTCGAGTGGCGTGCTGCTTGGCGTAGGCAGCGGCAGCTCCATCGCTCAGCGAGATGTCGACGCAACTACTCGCCAGAACTCGGGGCGTAGCATCTCGCAACGTCATGAGGCCCCTCCACGGCTATCGCTGTCGCCGATGGAGGCGGCGGTAGCGTCGATGAGCGTGAGAACCGCACTGCGAACGTGGGGCGGAATTTGGTCCCAACGCTCTACGAGACGAAGAAGTGCCTCGTCCTGTCCGGGCCCGTCAAGGCGTGCCAAGGCGAGACAGAGGCGACACGTTGTCAGGCTTGCTGACTGTGGCACTGACTGGCCAAAGTCGTCATGCTGCAAGTCGTTGTCAGATAACGTACTTGCGGAAATTGGGACGCGGGTTCGATTCCCGCCGCCTCCACTCGACGCCCCCTGTGACAGGGGGCGTTTTTTTGTGCCCGTTGGTGTCATAAGGTGCCATCTCCTCAGGACTTACGGCAAGGGTGCCCGCCACCTCGTGGTGACACTCGGCGACGGCCGATGACCCGTTTGGACAAGCTGGGACGGCTGGGTTCCTGACAATATCCTGACAACTCAGCGGAGCAGGCAGCCCACGGAGTGCCTGAGCCTGGTCCTGAATCCCGATGTGGGTGTACTTCATCGTCATCTTCACATCGGAGTGGCGTGCCAGCTCCTTGGCCTGAACCAGCGACGCACCGTTCCTAAGGAGTTCGGTGATATGGGTGTGCCGACCGGCAGCGTGAAAGTCGGCAATCCCGTCGGCAGTCTCGTACTCGATGCCCACGCGTTCGAGATCCTTCTTGACCATCAGCCAAGTCCGTCGGCGGGCCAGCTTCGGAAACAGAAAGTCGGTGGGCAACAAGCCGAGCAGCCACTCACGAAGCATGGGCACCAATTCAGGATGGAGAGGCAGTACGTCCCTCTTGCGGTGCTTCGAAATCGTCGCCTGGATGGTAACCGTGGGTGGTGAGCCATCGAGCGAAAAACTCTGCGGCGTAAGACTGGCAAGTTCTCCTCGCCGCAGACCCGTCATGTACGAAAGGGTGTAGATTCGAGCCCGCTCTTCTCCACTGTAGCACTGGATGCTTTCCGAGCTCTCTCGGGCAGACTTGATCAGCTTCCCAAATTCCACCGGCGTCAGAGCTCTGCGTGGATGCCGTACGTCGGTTTCGGCGTTGAGCCGGGGAATCCCCACCGCGGGATTGCGTCCCAATCGCCGCTTTTGGACCAGCCAATTGCACAAGCCTTCAATGGCTTGCAGATAGTGGTTGTAGGTCCGATGTCCCAAATCCTCCTCCTCGCGAAGCTCGATTACTAACGCTTCGATGGCGTCGGCATTGATATCGCCGAGGGTTTGGAAGTCGCAGCCCTCGACGACGCGGCGAACTCGGCCCATCGTCAGTTTGACGTGTTTCGTCGTATTCTTTCTCTTGGTCAGGCTACGCTCGTAGTCTTCCAGATGCTTTGCAATTCCTGACTTCTTCTCCAGGGCCAGATCGGCTTGCTCGCCGTCGACGAGCCCCATGCGCCGGAGCCGAGCTTCCGTCTCCAGTTTGACGGCAAGCTGCTCGGTGAGGGATTTATCGGTGAACCCCTTTCGCATTCGTTTCTTGCCGTGGTGATCCAGATACTCGAAGTACCATGGGGCCCCTTTTCGCTTTTTATCGCGGCCGAGTTTAAAGACGGATGCCATATTCTATTTCTTCCTTTCAGTGCTATTTTCGCGCGCCGATGGCGACGGGCAACCGGCGTCGATCCAATGATGTATCTGTTGGCATCCCCAACGGGTGCTGTTGCCAATTCGCAGAGGAGCGGGCAAGGCACCTGCACTGAGCAATCGCCATAACGTTCGCTTGGAAACTTGTAACAACTTGGCGACCTGCTCCGCCGTGAGCAGCAGCGGGTCATCGCGGGCGTCAATCGAAAATGATTTGAAGGACTCTTTGTCGGTGGGAATGGGGTCCGAGCGTTTCATGTTTACTCCATGGCTTGCTTGAGTGAAATTGATTATTAGGACCGACGTGCGATTGAGCGGACCCTAGAAGGTCTGCAGAAAGACCACTTCCGAGTACACCCGATTGAAGATCATCTTGGCGCCGCTACGGTTGTAGCCATCCTGCCGCAATTGATCGCTCACTAGGTCCCACGTATCTCCGGGAGAGATGCCGGGATTATCGGTAACGAATCTTCGCACAAGCTCTTCAATGACCGGCTTGGTCGCCGAAGGGGCGGTGGACGCGGCCGCACGCCGCCGGGAAGACTTGGTACCGCCCGAGTCCGAGAGCACCTCCACCAATCGCTCGGCTTCGGTCAATTCGGTGCGGAGTTGTTTGACCCGCGCCGTCGCTAGGTCGCGAATGCGCAGTCGCTCGTCTTCGAGCTGCCGCAGGCAGGTTGCTAAATCCTCATGTGCAGTTTGCATGGCATGGTGCCTTTCAAGTGGGAATGAAAAATAGAGAAAGTGTTGATGGTCGCGACGAGTAGCTGCCTACCGTTCGTGCTCGCAGTCGTGGCCACGGTCCTGCTGCCGGCCTATGGGGCCGTTCCAATCGTGCTCGTCGAGTTCCTCCTCTTCTTCGGGGAGGTAGTCCGCCTGGTCCTGCCGTTGCCACTCTTCGAATTCCCGCTTGGCGACATCATCCCACTCGTCGCTCATCGATTGATACTCGGGACCAACCTCTTGCTGTGCTTGCTGCTGATAGCGGATTTCCCTTCTCGCCCGCTCGTCCAGTTCGGAGTGAACGTCTTGCTCCAAGTAACCGCCTGGCGTGTAGTCGAGCGTCAGATGCTTCTCGGATGGCTTTGGGAAATCAGGCTCTTCCGTAGGCTCCCAGCTCGCCGCATCAAAGTCGTACGCGATATCCGGAATCTCGATCGAATCCGCTTCGTCGAACTCGCGGCTCAAATCGGGAGCCGACTCAAAATCTCGATCGCTCATCGCAGTTCTCCAACCATGTAAAGGTAAAAACGTGATTACATCCGCACGCCGCCGTACGAATAGCGGCTGAGTCCTTCGTCGTACTGCCCCGAGAGCGGCAGGCCGGCGAACTTCGTCCCGTCGCCGGTGACGATCGTTTTGTAGGCGGCTCGCGACAGCCGCATCGGTACGACGCCACCGCCCATCACATAGGTGAGCGGGCTCGTTAGTGAAAGCTCCCGCAGCACCTCGTCTGCTGTGATGACATGGGCCACGTCCTGCTGCTTCTCTCCCCACACCCCTTCTCGCTGGTTGTGGGTACCGAACCCCATCCGGTCGCAGATTCGCTGGGCCGTCTTGAGATCATTGATGGAGAAGTAGATCATCGTCGAACAGGCCTCCATTTCCGCCGCCGCATCTTCGCCGAGCGTCTCAAGGGCCGAGGGCCAGCTCTGAAACATGAGCCACAGCTTGACTCGAGCGTCGCGCAGCAAGGTTAGGCCGTTGCGTATGGATTGAATTCCCTGAAGGTATTGGCGGGCTTCATCGCAGATAAACAGCGTGGGAACTGACGGACGGCGAAGATTAGTTTGAAGAATTTGGAGTGAGAGCTCCGCGTGCGATCGAAGCCAGGGTAACGCGGCCCGCAGGGCCGCATCGCCACGTGGCGGAACGATAAAGATGGAAGTCGGTCGCTCGTCATCCCCCAGTTGCCGATACGAAAAATCGCTCGCGCCGGTCAGCTGGCTGTCCATGAATGGATCAAGCGCCCAGGAACAGCGGGTTTGAAATTCGCTCTTGAGCGTTCCATAGCCGCGATCGCCCAGCTCAAGAATTTGTACGGCGGTTGTGCTGATGTAACTGCCCACGTTGTGGTGAGTATTACCGGTCATCTCGCTAAGGAGCTTCTTCATCACCTTCGGTCCATTCTCGTCATTTATCCGATCGATCCCCATCGCCCGTTCGATGATCCGAGGCAAGTTCTGACGGCGACGATCCTCTGAAAACGTTAGGGCGTGAAGGATGCCGGCGGCGAGGTAATTGCGAGGCGCTTCACGGAACCACGGGTCTTTGGTTTTGCCGTCGTCCGGGAAACTCCCATCGGCGATCGCCAGCGCCAAGACACGGGCGTTGTTTGCGTTGGGATCGATCTCTGAGAGGAGCGTATGCCGATTGGAGGGGAAGACGCTCTGCTGCGTGGCGTCCAACAGAAACGCCTGGCTCTTGGGCAGCCAGCGCGTGACGTTGGTAATCCCTCGGGGATCGACGCCAAAGGTTCCCGCTGAAGCCCCCTGTGGATGGGGCGGCAATTGATCCTGATCGACGCGGGCAGCGAGGAACTGATCGGCTGCTTCGGGCTTCACGGTGATATGCACCATCGAACCGCGGTGCATCGCGTAGTTGCCGGCGGCGCAGATATGCTTGCCGCCTCCCGTTTGAGCGATCGTACAAAGGTGCGACGGCCCTCTTAAGAAGACCTCCTCGCCACGAGCAAACGTGTCTTCGAAATTCGTGCGGCCGACGAAGACGCCATCGCTGAAGCATCCGTGTGGGGTTTGGCAATCCTCGATCCGCGTAATGTGCCGGCGGATTGCGATCGGGCCCGCCCAGCTGCTGTGGCGTCCGGTGCCGCTAACCGTCCATCGCCGCAAAGTCGGATGAGCCTTCAAGTAGGCCATCAAATCGGGCCACTTTGTCACGGCGATGCCAACGGCAACCGGCAGGAGTGCGACTCGTGCAATCACGCCCATTGCAGCGAACGCATGACTGCCGCCGTTGACCGTAAGTCCCACAACGCCGCCGACGAGGGCCCACATCCCTGGCAGGCCTAGGAGGAAGAACAATACCACTCCGGCGATGACGCGCCGTTTTGTCGAGGAGCGACAAATGGGGCGAAGGATTATTGTTAACCAGCACAGTCCGGCGATCGTGAACGCACCGCTCGATAGTTTGGCGACGGCGAACCGAGCGCCGGCAGGCCATTCGGCCCAGCCTTCAGGCGGCGAGCCAGCGAGCAAGAATGCGGTGATTAGGACGATGGGTGCTGCCAGCAGGAGATAGGCGAGCTTTTGAAAGCCGTAGAAGCGAAACGGGTTCTTGAGAGGGTTCATGACTGAAGTGCCTTATTCTTCTGACCACCAGGTCCATGCCGACCGCGGTGTTTCGGGCGTTGAAGGTTTGGAAGCCTCAGGTTCGCTAGGTGGCGGAACTTTGGCGGGTCTATCGAATGCCCCGGGAGCGTACGGATTGAACATTCCCGGCTCAGGCAATCCGGCCCCCTGTGCATAGCCAGTGAGGTTGGTGGTGACCGGGCCGGTATAAGGCGGGGACGATGCGTCTGACGCCGATTTCGTCTGGGTGGCCGAGCCGCCCTCCTTGGAGGGCCCGCTCGATTGCCACCAGCAGACGAGTCCGACGACGCAGGCGCCGCCAAGCGCCCACCGCATGAGCAGCTCGCCAAACGATTGCAGTGCCCGAGTGATCCGACTCCCGAACAAAAGGAGCGCGAGCACCCCAGCCACTGCCAGACACATCGTCCCCGTATCCATGACCGTGACCTCCTAGAAGCGGATGTTCTTGGGGGCATCCGGGACGAACGTGTTCCCCCGCTGACGCTCCATGTCTTGGCTGACCCGCTCTTCCAACTGCTGGGTTATCGATTTGGAGAACATCTGTTGCACGATGACCTTCGGCAGAATGATGGCCCCGAGGAACAGCACGCAGTAGAGGAAGATGGAGAGCAGCAGGCTGCCCCCCTTCTCGTCGTCGTCCGTCGACTTGAGAGCAGTACCGGTGGTTTGAGTGTTCATGACTTTGAATCCTTGAATGGGTGTTAGAGAAAAACAGCCGTGCGATCTTCGGCGGCAGGGACTACGCCACCGCGGGTGGGTCCGTCGTGTGGTCCTCATTCGGCGACTTGGACGGCAGGAGGTGGGGGTACGAGAAGTGGGGCGGAACATTGACCCGCTCGGCCCCGTTGCTGGCGAGCAGATGAAGCCAACGGTCAATAAAACCTTTAAGAGCCATAACACGTTCTCCTTGAGACGTTGAGGATGGCGACTGAGGAAGGTCAGTCGGAGTGGCAATCACTGTTGCCTTCATCTGTTAGGGGGAGACGAGCGAGCGGTTTTGGCGCACCAGGAAAAGAAAAATCCAAAAAATCCTGGTGTCAGGCGGCAAAGATGAGTCCGTCGTCTTTTGCCCAACACGTACAGGCTTTTCCTGAGCCGAGAAAATCCCTTTCCCACCTGCGGTTTTCTGCTTGCCACGGGCCCATCGCCCCCCGAAAATGCGGCCACCTGAAACGCAATTCCGGCTCAATTTGCCCTAAGGGAGGAACGAAAGCTTTGAACGAACATCATCCGCCATCGCAGCGTGAACCGAGCGCAAGCCGGCTTGATATCGAGAGTAAACACGGCAAGGCGTCCATCCGCCGCATTACCGAACGGGCCCGATGGGGAATGCGGTCGGTCCAGCGGATCGGCCTGGATCAGGAAGACCTGATCAATAGCACGCTCCGCACCGCGTTGCGGCGAGAGGGAACGCCCGAAGAAGCACCCGCCCCGGAGGAAGACATCTGGGCATGGTTTGAAAAGCTGTTCTGGAAGAAGCGCGATCAGTATAAGGGGATGCAGCGAACGCAAAAGCACGGGTGGAAGCTGGAAACAGACGCCTTTACCTCGGCTGAGGCGGGCATCGAAGAGCTGACCCATAATGGCCGGCAATCATCGGATGAGCTTTCAGCGAATGTCGAAACGTATGTTCGCTGGGCGCTCAGCGAAATTCGCTCTGATCTTCTTATGCCCGAGCAGCGTGAGATCGCCCGATTGCTGGTGATCGGTTGCAAGCCAAAAGAAATCGCATTGGAGATGTCTCTCCCTGTTGATTCTGTACGTCGCAAGATTCGACGCCTGCGAAGGACGCTCGCGCCAAGTGACGATTCCGGTAAGACAGAACTACTCGATTAGATTCATCATGCCTCAGCATCCTCTCAGCCGGCTCGATAGTGATAATCAGCAGTACGTCAGTGCCTGCTGCCGCGATTTTCGATCGTTCCTGCCGCGTCAGGAACCGCATCTGCTCGAAAAAGCAATCGAAGCCGCGCCGAGTGACGCACGATTGGCCTTGCTTTGCGAGTTACTGCCGATTGAAATCGAGCACATCAAACTTCGGACGGGCAAATTACCAACGCTTCACGAACTTAGCCATGCGCACCCCACGCTGAAAGAGCTTCTACCGGCCGCCTACAAATGGGTGCCCGGCGAGTCGCGAGTGCCCGATGCCTTTGGCCGCTACAAGACGACCAAGGTCATCGGTGAAGGGGGCCAAGGATGCGTTGTGCAAGCCCGAGACGAGCTGGATGATCGACTTGTTGCCATCAAGTATGCCTGGGAAGCGCAGCATGTCCGTTTACTTCGTCGCGAACAGATGTTCTTAGCGGATCTCGCGCATAAAAACATTATTCAAGTGCTCGGTTGGGGAGACGAGCCAGGGCTATTCTACATTGTGCTGCCCCTACGGCGCGGCGAAAGTCTTCAACTTGCATACGCGCACCATCGTCCTAGTCCCAAGTTAGCCGCGGAGATCACCCTTCAAATTGCAAGGGCGATCGCCCATATGCATGCTCAAAACGTGGTGCATCGTGATATCAAGCCGGGCAATATCCATCTCGATCCGCAATCCCCGGAGGACACGGTCGTCCTGCTCGACCTAGGGCTAGCCGTTGCCCTAGCAGCCTGGAATGCAGAAGATCGGCGGGTACTGGAGCATGGGGGCACCAAAGCCTACATGGCCCCGGAACAGCTCGCGTCCGACGAAAACAGCGACCCCAAGCTCAGTGACGTATATGCGCTTGGTGCCGTGCTTTTCTTTCTGCTGGTCGGCGAACCGCCTCAGGATAAAGCGGCGGTGCATACAAATCTCCTTAGGGCGAAGGTTCCCGATACGCTTCGAGCTATTTGCCGGCGCTCGCTTGAGTCTCGTCCAGCCGATCGGCAAGCATCAGCAGCCGAGTTGTCGCGTGAACTCGGACAATATTTGACGGTGGATACAACGCGTCGAGCCGTTTTTAAGTATGCATTGCCCTTCGCATCGGTTGTTACTCTACTGGCCTCATTTATTGTTATATGGAACTTCGCGCCGGGTGGGCGGGCGCCAGAAGCTTCGCCTGGGCTCGTAGATCAATCCGACCGCATTACGCCACTCGACTACGGGAATGTGTCGGCGGCTGACTTTCAGGTTTCAGTCGAATGCGATACAGATTCTCGTTGGGTCGTTGGCGGTGATCCTCGACTTCTTAGGTTTCCCGGCAAGCTCGCCGTCCGAGGAACCCCATCTACCGACGCAATGCTGGCAGGGGCTGAGTTCCGCTTTCATAACGGCCCATGGAGAAACGTGTATCGCGAACCGAAAACCAATCTATCCATCGCCGAATTGACGGAGGCCGAACTGCTGCTGCGAGGACCGTTGTATATCAGATTCACTACGCTCGCACGAAACGGCTCGCCTACTATATGTGGTCCATTTCGATATTCTGTTTACTTGGACGAGAGTCTCGATGTGATTAAAAAACAGTTAGCAGAAGAGATTGCCAAAGAATGGATCGACAAGAAGTATGACTGGATTGGCAATAGTATATTTTTCCAGAAATGGAGTCTGCGGGTCAATCGCTACCGATTTCCCTGGACCCCGGTTGTCGCGTTGCGCTTCGGAACGAGCGCCTCAGAAATGGTTCACTCCATAGACATTGCATCGTACGGGCTGGAGACTATCGCGGACGCTAAAGACGCTACAGAATCTGGGGTATTCGCATCCTTCTACTACACCAGCACTGAATTCGATAACCTCACGAAACCCTTGAAAGACTCCCATAGTCTGTTCGCACAACTGCATTTCTTTGACGGAAGCAAAAGCGAGGTTCGCGAATTCTTGGCCGACCTCCATCCGCAAAGTGAGCAATCCATTCGACGTCGCAAACACCTCGAAAGCGTTGGTTTTGGCGGGATTTCGCAACCACTCGTCGAACCCGTGCCGCGTCCGGAGAACAATTGGTCTCCTTGATGAAGAAGCGGGAACGGCGGCGCGAGGATAGTAAGGAATAGTCGTTCTCCCGTCTGCATCCTCAGCTGGTGCAGCGTCTCCACTCCTGCTGAGCTTCGCCGCGGTTGGTCATTTTGACTTCGCGTTCTCCTTGGCTTTCGATTGTTGTTTGTCTGCCCGGCCGGGGGTGAGGCAGAACAAGCCAACAACTCGAAAAGGAGAACTAAACCATGACAAACCCAACCGCCAACAAACCTGTCCAGCAACTTCGCGATGGAGCCATCCGCGCCGCTATCTGGGCCAACCAGGGTCAAGAGAACCGCACCTTCTACAGCGTCACGATTTCCCGGACGTACAAGGAAGGCGAGGAGTACCGCGACTCCAATAGCTTCAGCGGGGCCGACCTGCTGAAACTTAGCCGCATCGCCGCGAAGGCCTACGACGCCATCGCCGAACTGCGAGCCGGTCGCGACGAGCCGGAAAACGGGGCTTCCGAATAAGCCCCTTCCGCCTCCCGCAGAGCGTCCGTCAGCGATCCCGCTGGCGGACGTTTCTGTGTATTCAATAGGATGGTGTTAGTCGTTGAGGCCGTGCGGTGCTGTCGGCTGTCCCGTGGCTTCGGTGCCCTGCTTGTCGCAGGTCACCGCCTCGACCTTGGCTTTCAAGGCTTCGTTGTCGGCCTGCAACTGCTGGATCGCTTTGACCATCGGTGCGATCAGGCCGATATAGTTCATTGATTTGGTACCGCTCTCGCTGGTTTGCACCAGCTCGGGGAACACCTGCTCCACGTCCTGCGCGATGAAACCCAGCTCGCGAAGGCCTTCACGGTCTTTCATCTCGAAGGATACGGGTTTCAATGCGGCGATGGCGTCGCCTCGCTCGGGCGACAGGCTCTCGATATTGGTTTTCAACCGGCTGTCGGATACGTCGGCGATAAAGCCGGTGTATTGAATATCGCCATCGACATCGAGGGCCACATCAGGGGCCGTAATGCCAATGCCGACATATCCAGCGGGGGCTAGACTCATCAGAACCGTGTCGTTGTGCAGGAACTGTATCCGGTGGCGGGAGTCCCTCCTCCTACGGTAAGGGTGCTGGAAATTTTGGAGCTTCCAGTTACGTCCAAGGCAACTGTGGGACTGGAATTCCCAATCCCGACCTGGGGTGTACCAGAACTGTAATAAATCACATCGCCGCCGCTGGCTCGCCAGAGGCCGGAGCTGCCACTGAAAAGTCCTGATGCGTCCGCAGCAGTGAAGCAGTTGTTGCCGCCTTCGTCGCAGAAATGCGTTCCTCCGATTGGGCCTTCGACATCCAGTGCGAGCTTGCCTCCTGTTCCGGTGGATACATCGACTTGAGTGAATGCCGGATCAATGAGCCCCCGGCCACCGACCACTGCAAACACCTTCGAACCGGTAAGGTTGAATGAATCCGCTTGACTCATGAACACACCGAATGAGCCCGCGCCAGAGACTTGCGGGCGATTTCCATCGGTGTTGGTCTGGTCGGACAGGCCTATAGTAAATGAGTTTGATCCGGTTGCTCGCGCTTCTTGCCCGAATGCCGTAGAGTTATTGCCGGACGCCGTTACGCGATCACCGAATGCAAGACTGGAGTAAGTGCTGCCAGATGCAATTGCGCCGGCGCCGCCCGCAAAGGAATTCTGCCCCGTCGCATGGTTTTGCTCACCAACCGAAAAGCTGCCTGCTCCGGATGCTATGTTCATAGTTCCAAAAGCAGCGGAAAAATTTCCAACGTTCGCGTCATTAAAGGCGTGGGACTGTGCGTATCCCGCCCGGAAGGCGGACTTCGACGTATCAAAGAACATGCGAGTGTCGTCGTAACTCTGCGCGCCCACATTATCAATCTGATTTGATCCGAATACAAAATCATCCGTCGCGTAGTTCACCACGCCGGATACAGGACGAACCACTCCAGACACGGCTTCCCATATCCCGCTACCGCCTCCAGCCGCGGCACACGCCCAAATCGTTCCGTTAAAAGTCAGCACCTGTCCGGTGCCGCATGATTGATTGCCGATGGTGGTTGCTTCCCCATCGCTGTTGTGGCTCAAGAGCGGCTGCCAGTTGGTTCCATCGCAGATAAGAATATGACCAATCGTGCCATCGCCGGCGGATTGGCGGAAGCTGCCGGTTGCGAACCCGGCGCAGGTGTCACCCGGCTCGGTTTCCTGGGCGATCGCCGTTCCCGCGCTCATGAGAAAGGCCGCGGTGATAAGAAGCGGAATCCAGCCTCTGCGTGCCTTTATTGAATTCGCTGCATCCATGCGCGTGCCTCCCCTAAGCTTGTGCATCAAGTCTCGACCATGCCACGCAGAAGGCGCGATGAAAAGCGATTTCTCGCAAGGCCATTTCTCGCGAAATCGCCGAAAGCGAATGCGCAAGACCAAGTCTTATTTTACTACAGCTTCGCATACGGGCGCAACCGGAAACTCGCTCTGTGGCGGTTTGCCTTTGACACGCAGGCATCATCGCGGCAGGGTTCATGTCGCTTAAAGGAAGAAGCCATGACCAACGCCTATTCTTATCACTCGCCGAAGACCGCCCGGCCGTTTCCACCACCGGGCACGCTGAGCTTAATCTTCGCCTGGGCCGTCACCCGGCAACCTCGCCGCACGACCAGTAGCAAAGGTCGCAAATCCCAACGCCGAACGTCTCGCCGCCGTTCCCGCTTCTGATGCCGGCCAAGTGCAACGTGGAATTCAAGTTCGAGGCTAACGAGTGCTTAAGCCCACCGGCCCTTTTTCCCGGTTGCTGCACCTCCGGCTATCGACCCAACCACGCTGGGCCTCGTACACTGCCTCCTCCTTGGTTTCGGTCGTCGCCGCACCGTCTCAATTGAGCATCGGAGTGGACTGTCCATGTAGAGATCGTCCGCCAGTGTTCATCGCGAGTCCGAAGTGCCGCAAAATTTTTGCCCCCAGCCACGGGGTGAGGGGCGAAAAAGGTTTTGCTCCACCACTTCAACCTCACGAAGGAGAACGACGATGACGACTGCAAACACCTCCAGCAACAAGCCCGCACTGACGCTTCGAGACGGTGCCATCAAGGCCACGATCTGGTCCAACGACAAGCAGGATGGCGGCACCCGCTATTCCGTGGAACTCAGCCGCAGCTACACCGACAGCGAAGGCAAGTGGCATGCTACGAACTCCTTCTCGAACGGCGAACTGCTCCGCGTCGCCCGCCTTGCCGGCAAGGCCTACGATGCGATCGGCGAGTTGCGAGCCGACGGGCAAACCGACGCCGACAACGGGGCTCAGCAATGAGCCCCCGCGCTGGCACCACCGCGAGAGGCCGGGGGCGCAAAGTCCCGGCCGACCGCCTGGCACTTGTGTCTCGCACCCGCGATCTTGCCGAGGAAGTCCTGGCGCTCCGGGAATTCTACAACGGCCAACTCGTCCCTTCTGACTACGACTACTACACGGAGCTGCACCTAAAGCTCTCCGTTCTCGCGGACCTGCTCGCGCTGAGCCGAGCAGAGCAAGTTACCCAGGCCAAAGCTTTCGTCGCGCAACACGACGCGTGGATCGATGTCTTTCGCAAGAAGCCGACTGGAGGTTCTACATAACGTCTCTTCCCCTTCGCCGTTGAGCTGTGGCCGATCGCTGACTTCGCCACCGAGGCGACCGAACGTCGCATCGCCGCCCCCGCTTCTCACCAAAGTTCTTGCTTTGTTCTCTTGGGTGCGCTACTCCATGGCCCCATGTGGAACGCCCCGCCGAACACCATTCCCGAATTCCAAATCCGCCGCGAGCATTTGCGGGTGCTGAAAGACGCTACGTCGATCGAAGCCCCCGACACACCGGAGGTGCGCCAGTCTCTCGCCTATCTGGAAGCGAGGGCCTTGCGAATAGGCGGATTCCGCTCTTATCGCCGCTGGCTCTCCGGCGAAGGCATCGTCCACTACTACGCGGCCATGGCGGCGATTGAAAAGCAGTTTCCTGCATAGCGGCTTATCGCCCTTAAGCTGTCGTTCTTAGTTCTCGTTGCGTGCGATTGGGTTTGCACAACATAGAAATCTCCTCGGCTTTTCGTTGGTTGTTTGTCTGCCCAGCCGGGGGTGAGGCAGACCAAGCCAACCCACGAACAAGGAGAACCTAATGTCCCAAAACCTCAATCCCGCACGCCTATTGGCAGAACTCCAGCAGTTTACCGGCGACTCGGAGCGCTATCGCCATTCCTTAAACCGCCGCGTTATCTTCACGCCGGGCGTCAAATACCTCGCCGACGAGGCTGGTGCCTACTGGCTGATCGACGCGATCGCCAGCTGGATCGGATCGCCCGAGTTCAATCGGGCCATCGCAGCGAACAACTGGCTCCAGTACCACCACTTCTGGTACCTCGACGTGGAGCTCGACAAGCATCAAGCCGTTCTGACCGCCCGCGGCGACGAAGACGAACCGGCCTTCATCACGCAGAAGATCGGCTTCACCGATTTTCCGCTGGAGCAGATGATCCTCTACGCCGGCTTCGATGGCACAAACTGGGTGATCTATCTTCCGAGCGAGCATTAACCGCTTAGCTAGTAGGCCGTCGCTACGTTCATCGAGGCGGCGGCCTTCTTTCTTGTTCGTGACCTTCAGGGCGCGTCCTGCCGCTTCGCCCCTCCCCCGGCAAGGGTTGGCTTGCAGATCGCGAAGGGCGCGATCTTCGCCAAGCCTGGCGGCAGACCCATTGCCTGGCGAGCGGCCCCCCAGCGGCCCTTTGGACGCTTCGGTCACTCACAACCAGAAAGGAAACCTAACCTATGACCAAAATCAACCTCGACCTCCACCAACTCCTTACCGATGCGATCGGTGACGATACGGTGCACATCCCGGCAACTGTCGATCTCTCCGAACTGCTGGAGTTCACCGACGCCGTGGGCGGTGAACACGATCTCGATCTCTTGCTCCACGATAACCGCCTGATTGCCCATGTCTGGAGCGTCCCAGACGTGCAAAGCGTCCGCCCTGATCTCAATGACGATCAGGCGTGGGAAGTCCTGCTCGGCGTCGAGAAATGTCTCGACTGCTCCTTTGGCATCACCTGGGAGATCATCGAAGCCGCAGCAATCGCCCGCTTTGGCGAGCCGCACGAGCACCGACTAAAGCGGTGCCGCGAAGCCCTCGCCCATTACGGCGGTCTGGAGCTGGCTGACTTCCTCGCCGACGCCATGCTCTGGTGTCAAGAAAACAACACCGACTTCGAGACGGTTCTGCAAGCAGCACGCTTGTACGCCACCCGTGACAACGGTGATAGCCAATGAGCCGCCGCACACTCCTCGGCGATAGCCAGCAGCGTGATGCGCTGGCTGTTCGCCTGCGGCAGCTTGTTGGACAGCTCGAAGCGTTGGCCGACGAACACTGCGAAACATTCGACTACGAAGGCTACACCGGCTTAAGCGAACACGCCGCGGAACTGAAGGTCGTCTTGCGGGTGCTGCTGGCATCCGACGTTGCCGCAGAGCTGACGGTGCTGGTCACCCAGGCTGAAGAGCATATTGCCTTCATCCATGAAGCTTACGGAGGTGCGCCATGACCAAGCCCCCCACCTTCGTCGAACTGCCGCAGGCGCCCCGCTGTGCCAGTCCGGTGCCCGAACTGACCAGCTTGCACTGCGCTCGCCGCCGCGGACCTTATGGCAACTCCCGCTATCGTGGCAATTGCGGCGGGTATCTGATCCGCGACCTGCTTCGCTACTACCAGCCGCAAAGCGTGCTCGATCCGATGCGCGGCAGCGGCACCTGCCAGGATGTCTGCCGCGAGCTGAAGGTTCCCTGCCACAGCTTCGACCTGCGAAGCGGGCAGGATGCGGCGGACCCGGCCAGCTATGCTGGGCTCGCGCCGGTCGACTTCGTTTGGATGCACCCGCCCTACTGGCGGATGATCCGCTACAACGATGACCCCCGCTGCTTGTCGGCCGCACCAACGCTTGATGCGTTCCTGGACCGCATGCAGCAAGTGCTTCGCAACTGCAAGACCGTGCTAAGCCCACGCGGCAAGATCGCCGTGCTGCTGGGCGGCTTCAGCGACAGAGGCCGCTATCAGCCCTTGCCGCAGCTGCTGCTTGCGCGTGCCATCGACGAAGGTCTTTGGCCCGCCTGCACGGAGATCATCCGCTTTCAATACGGAAACACCTCCAGCCAGAAGGAATATCGCAGCAGTTTTATCCCTGGCTTGCACGATACGTGCCTCGTCCTGGAGCGCCGTAGCGGCCGTTAGGCGACTTACCGCCCTCATGCCCTTCCTGCACCCGCAGGAGGGGCATTTTTGTGTCTATATACTAAGACATCGCCTCGGCCGGCAAAGCGCTGCCTCGCGTGAGCGTGCGAGATCGAGCCTGACGCTCGCCCCCTTCTCTCCCGGTCGGCAAACTCACTCCCTTCGCATCGCACTGGCGTCGATGCTTCAGGTGTCCAGTGCGGTGGCAAGCGTAGCGCATACCGGCGTAGGAATGCGCGTGCTGATAATCTGGATCGCTCGTGGCATCCCGTGGCGCAAGCTGACCGCGGCTGTCGCGTCAGTTACGGTTCGAGACCTTGGACCGTGCTTGAGGCAGCATGCGGTTCTTCATTGACCACCTCGCAGTGGATGCGTTTAATCCCGAGACAAACGGATAGCCAGATGTGTTTTTCGTTCCGAAAAACCACCTCTTCGCCCGAATAAATTCGGGCTACGAGGCATCTGGCGAGCGTCAAGCCGCTCGACCACGCGTCGGTTCATCATCAGGCCCTACAGGCCATGATGAACCGAGTGCAACCCACGCCTCGTGCGTTGGTTGCACCAAGGGCGTTTCGCCGCCCTTGAAACCCCACGCCACCGGTCGGCCGGTGGATCGCCGCGAAGGAGCGTCCTTCGATGCGGTGCTTGTTCGACCTGCCCAGGCTCTTGGAGGCCGGCAGGTCGATCAGCGGTCGATGGTCTCGACCGCATTGACTGACGAACGAACGAAGGCAGCTCTCGGATGGCCCGACCACGTAAGCAACTGCACGAACGCCGCACGGCCGCGGTGAGGTCCGACCTCACGCTCGCCGAGAAACGTTATGTCCAGTCGCAAGCCGCGAGCGCGGGCTTGAGTGAAGCCGAGTACACTCGGCGGCGCGTGCTCGGCTATGCCGTGCCAGCGTCCGCTGCTGGCGCCACCGATGCCGCTTTAGTCAGTGAGATCAATCGGTTAGGCGGCCAAGTTAGCGCCTTGGGCAACGTCGTGAACCAGGTCGCCCTCTACTGCCACACCGATCGCCGCATCCCACCCGAGTGGGACACCTTACCGAGTGAAATCAAACGCTTACGCCGTCTTATTGAACAAACGCTTGAACGGATACTGCTCGATGGTCCCTAAGATCCATAAGAAAGGCGTCAGCTTTAAGGGGGCTGCTGGTTACCTCCTCAAGGATGTCGGAAACGACACGTCCGAGCGGGTTGCTTGGACAGAAGTCCGAAACGTCGCGTCTCATAATCCCGAAGTTGCCTGGCGGGTGATGGCGGCAACCGCCATGGATCAGGATCGCCTAAAGGCGCAAGCCGGCGTTCCCAACACCGGCCGCAAATCGAAGCAGAGCGTCTTCCACTTCTCCCTCTCGTGGCACGAAGAGGAAAAACCCGACCTCACCCGCGAGGAGATGATGCGCGCTGCTAACACCATCCTCGCGGTCATGGATGCCCAGGAGCATCAAGCACTGGTGATCTGTCACACCGATAAGCCGCAGCCCCATGTTCACGTGCTGGTCAACCGTGTGCACCCCCTGCACGGCAAGATGCTCAGCTCCAGTTTCGAGAAACTCCAGGCTTCCCGCTGGGCGCAGCGGTATGAAGAGGAACGTGGCAAGATTTATTGTGATCAGCGGGTGGTCAACAACGCTGCACGCGAGCGGGAGGAGTTCACCCGTGGGAAGAAAGACGATGCCCGGCATGTCCACGATGCTGCACAGGTGGCTAATGACAATGACCGACGCCAGCAGTTGCTGGCAGAACACCGGAAGCAAGCGCGGACGCTTGGCGATGCCGGCCGGCAGCTGAAGCAGCGGCACGCCGAAAGCTGGTCCCTGCTCGAAGAACGCAATCGGCGCTTACAGGACCTCATTGTAAAGCGGGCCAAGGAAGTAATGGCTCGCAAAGAGCAGCAGATACGCGACCGCTTTCGACCACGGTGGGAACAGCGGCACCACGAGCGGCAGGCGGCGCTGCGGGAGTTCGAGAAGCAGGAGGCGACGCTTTGGGGCCGCATGAAGAATGCGGTGCAAGCGATTGATTTGAAAGGACTCTTGTCGCGCGAAGTGCCGCTCGACGACGGCAAGACCCGCACGCTGAGCGAGGCGTTTCGCTTGATGAATGATTCCGCGGCACGGTTGCAGTCGCTTCAGAAGCAGCAGGATGCGCAGGATCGACAGCTGAAGGCAGAGCAGCGGAGGATCGAGGCCGAGATTCAGCAGAAGCGACAGGCCGAGCGTGATCAGCTTCTCGAAGAGAACCGCAAGCGGTTCGAGGCGGAACGGAGCAGTCTGATCCTTCAGCAGCAGTTGGAGCAGTCGATGCACCGCGCCCGGTGGCAGGAGAAAGGTCGCCGCTTCCGTCAGGAGGTCGAACAGCTACGGGAGTTGGAACAGAAGAAGCAGCCGGAGCGGACTGTCACTCCAGTTCGTCCCGCAGAGCCGGTCGAACCGTGTCGTGAGGCGCCTCCCCTCGCCCAGGAGTTTGCGAAAGCTGCTGAGCCGGAGGCGAAGCGTGAGCAGACCGAGAACGAGAGCGAAGCTCCGCCCAAGGCCCACACTCCGCCCCCGCGGACCAGTCCGAGTGATCTCTTGCCGCAGAAGGATGCGCAGAAGGCGGCTCAGCAGATCGATCAGTGGGAGGATTTTGTGCAGCAGCGGCAGATGGGACGCGAACAGCGGGCAGACCGGGATGGAGATCGGGATCGATAGTGACGGGAGTTAACTGCCGAAGATCCAGTTTTTTCCATGGATATCCCCCTCCTACACGGGCCCCAACTCGCCCCGATGAACCTTCCTTCGGCAGGCGCGCCTTTCAATCGCTACAGGTCCGCTAGCCCGTTACCTGGAGAAAAACACTGGCAGGTTCGTTAAAAATGTCGTACTTTTAATACTATGGGTATGCATAACGAATCCAAATTAAAGAAGCTGCTGGATAATCACCTTTCCGGCACTGTCTACGTGGCTTCTTGGTTGGAAGACCGCGGCATCTCGCGGGCGCTTCAACAGCGCTACCGCAAGAGCGGGTGGCTGGAGACGGCCGGCACCGGGGCTTTCAAACGTCCCGGCGAACAAGTGACATGGCAGGGAGGCTTATACGCCCTGCAATCGCAGAGCGGACTGGCCGTTCACGCGGGCGCGCTTACCGCGCTCGCCCTGCAAGGCTACGCCCATTACCTGCGTCTTGGTGCGGAAACGGTCTTTCTATTCTCCCCCCCGAAAACCAGCTTGCCCGCTTGGTTCAAGAACCGCGACTGGGGGCAGCACCTCCACCATTGCAAAACCTCCGTCCTGCCGCCGGAGCTTGCGCTGGCCGATTTTCAGGTTGGAGCGTTCTCCGTCAAAATATCCGCGCCGGAACGCGCCATCTTGGAGTGCCTGCACCTATCGCCGAGCACGCTTGATCTGGTGGAATGTTATCAACTGCTGGAGGGTCTTACGACCTTGCGGCCCAAGCTGCTGCAACCGCTTCTGGAGCAATGCAGTTCGATCAAGATCAAGCGTCTGTTTCTCTACATGGCGGAAAAGGCGGGGCATGACTGGTTCCAGCGGCTGGACATCGCCAAATTTGATCTAGGCGCAGGGGCCCGCACCATCACTAAGGGTGGGGTTTATGTTTCGCGCTATGGCCTGACCCTACCGGAAGAGCTGGTGAACCAATGATTTCAGAAGCCTACCGCGCTCAAGTGGATCTACTCTTGCAAGTCCTGCCCCATGTGGCGAAAGAGGAATCTTTTGCCCTCAAGGGAGGAACTGCCATCAACCTATTTGTCCGCGACATGCCCCGCTTGTCGGTGGACATTGATTTGACCTGGCTTCCCTTCGATGACCGCGCTACCGCACTGGCGGGCATCACGGGTGCCCTGGAGGGTGTCAAAGCACGGGTAGAAACTGCTATTCCTGCCTGCAAGGTCACGTTGGTTCCACAAAGCGATGGACCGGAAGCAAAGCTGGTCTGTCAAATCCAAGCCGCGCAGATCAAGGTGGAAGTGAATACCACTGTCCGTGGTCACCTACTCCCACCCCGCAGGATGGACGTTGCCGATGCAGTGGAATCAGAGTTCGGACGGTTCCTATCGGTAAACGTCGTCTCTCATGCAGAACTCTTCGGCGGGAAGATTTGCGCCGCGCTCGATCGCCAGCACCCCCGTGATTTGTTCGACGTTCATCACATGCTCAACAACGAAGGCCTAACAGATGACATTCGCTCTGGCTTTATCGCGTTGCTATTAAGCCATTCCCGCCCCATTCATGAAATGATCCGGCCTAATTTCCAGGACCAAGAACGAGCTTTTGAAGTGCAATTTGCGGGCATGGCATTCACGCCGTTTAGCTACGCCGACTATGAAACGACCAGAGAACGCCTCGTGCAGGAGATCGATCAAGGCTGGACGGACAAGGACCGTGAGTTTCTGCTCGGTTTCAAGCAGGGCAAACCAGACTGGTCTTTATCTCCTTGGGAGAACCTGGCTCAGATGCCTGCCGTGCAGTGGAAGCTGCTTAACCTTCAAAAGCTGATCCAGCAAAATCCTGACAAGCACGCGGAACAGCTAAAGGCTCTTGCTGAACGACTGGGCGCGTGAGATGTAGCAGTTGAAGCATTAAGACGCTACAAGATACCGTCACGCGCGAAGCACCTCCCTACGCCCCAAACACCACCTGCCACCAGTATTTGTCTTTGAGATCGCCGCCGTTCCGCTTGGCGGCGTGGGCAGCCTTTAGCTCCTTGGCTGTCAGCTCTTGGTTGGCGATTCGCTCTTCGAGTGCTTTGAGCGTTGCTTCCCACTCCCCTCGCCCGCCGGTGCGATTTTCCAGAAGCAGCATCGCTTTATTATGTCCTTCTTGCGCCAGCTTCAGGGCTTCTTGTAGTTGTTCGACCTGCTGCCGGAAGTGGGCTCGCTCCCGTTCGCGTTCGGCGACTTCTTTCGCCAGCTGCGATTGCAGGGTGTTCACCTCGGATTGCACACCCTGTCCAGTCGGTGTGGCAATGAGGGAATCCGGGGCACTCCCCTCCTCCCGGCTGAAGTCGCACTCGTCGCCGTAAACTCTTATCAGTTCGGAGGCATCGATCAGCTTGTTCCCCTGCCCGTCTTCTTCATAAGAGAGCCGGCCAGAGCGCAGGTGCTTAGTAATCGTCGTGCGGCTCTTGCCGGTGATCCGATTGGCGGCGGAAATGGAATACTTGGTGGTGGTCATCGGCGTTGGTCCCCTACTCTAGCGCTCGTTGCCCTTTGACCGTATCACCGGCGATTCGCCTAGCGCAAGCAGATTCTGACCAATCGCTGCACACGGTTGTGAATACAAGGGCATGATGCGAGCTGAACAGCTGGACGACCCCGATCGCTGCACAGTGTGCAGCGCTGGACAGGTGGGTGGTCAGCTTGAAGGCCGCAGAAGCGCTCCGCTTGGCCAGCGTGGTGAACAAGCACTGGCCTGATAACCCCCTGCTCACTGGTCAACACTGTGCAGTCCGCTGATTGCACAGTTCGGTGGACAAGGTGTGTGCAGATACCTGTCCAGCAGCTTCGGCCGAGCTGTTCAACAGGTGTGCTGTCCAGTTCCTTGACCACTGGTCAAGACTGGTCACCTGCTGCGCGGGCGAGGAGGGGGCGCGTAGCTTCGATATTGATCGAAGATGTACACCGCTGTGCAGCGAGCAGGGGTTGTTCACTGGTCAACACTGGACATAGCGGAGGAGGGAGTTTGTTATCGAAATCTGTGCATGAATCATGTACAGTCGTTTCACGGGAAGGCGAATCGCGCCCATCCTGTTCTCACCGGACGAGCCGCTCTGGCTTGTTCAGCCCAACCAACCTCTAAGTGAAAGGAGCGCGCCCACCCGAAGCCAGCCTATAAGCTCTTCCTTCAGCCAAAAGAAAACCGCCGTTGACGCGGCGGTTCTCGAATAGGGGAGCGTTACCACTCTAAATCTCTTCTTGGACAGTAGCGCTTCTCGCATCGCAATGCAAATCCTTTCGTGATTTGGCAGCGATTTTATGCACCCTTTTTTAAGGGGGCGAGGAGGGAGCGACTGCTACGTCAGGAAGCGCGAAACGCATCATGTCCCAGCTCATTCCATCCCAATCTTTTCCAACCGCGAGTAGGGGAGGCGGACGCATCAGCAGCGACCGCTATCGCCTCGCGCTCTCTCAAGCCGACGACTTCACTGGCCTGGAGGCCGGCGTCGATCGCTACCAGCTTCTCTTGCTGGTCAAGCGGGTTGGCAAAGCTGCCGGGTATACCTCGCGGATGATTCAACTGCTCGATTATTACTTTGCCTTTACGCGGCAGTGCGACTGGGAAGAGGGGGCTCGGCCGATCGTCTATCAGTCGCTCGCCCGCACCGCCCTCGACCTGGGCGTCTCAGAACGCCAGGTGCAGAAACTCGAAGCCGCTCTGTTTGCGGCTGGGGCAATCGGTTGGAACGATAGCGGAAATCATAAACGGTATGGTCAGCGTGACCCGCAGAGCGGGCGTCTGCTCTATGCCTACGGCATTGACCTGACGCCACTGGCTTACCTCAAACCAGAGCTGGAAGCGAAGCTCGCTGAAAAGCAGCTTTACGACCAAGCGTGGCTGGAGACGAAACGTCAGATCTCCTGGCATCGCCGACAAATACGCAGCTTGCTCTTGGAGTGGCCACAGCGGGAAGAGGGGGCTCGCGACTTGTCACACTTCGAACGTCGTTACGACGAGATCGCCGTTCAGATCCGCACGCACCTCCGCTTGGAAGAGTTGCGGCAGCTCCTGGCCCGCCACGCTTCGCTCCATGACGAGCTGATGGCCGCGATGGGGGTTGCTCTGCCCAAAATGGAAGAGGCCGCTCAGTCGCCAACTCTGGAAGGAGAAACACACAATCGTTCATGCAGAAGCGAACCAGCGTTCGCCCACTACAAATCTACCACTCAAGAAATTACTTCCTGTAGTTCTACGAACGACGGCTTTCAGAAAAGCGTAGCGGAAAGCTCCGAGGTTACTGCCCAAGTGTCCGCCACGGGGATCGAGCATGTCGCTCTGAGCCACGTCCTTCAGGCAGCTAGCGACCGGTTTCGAGCCGAGTTGCCGCTCGCGCACCGCCCGATGAACTGGGACGACGTGGTCGCGGCAGCCTACCATCTTCGGGCTCGCCTTGGCGTCTCCCAGCAGAGTTGGGGGGAAGCGTGTGGCACGCTCGGCCGCAACACCGCGGCGATCTGTCTGCTGGTCACCGACCGAGCTGCCTTGCGGGAGGTCAATCCGGTCCTCAAACCTGCGGCTTACTTCCGCGCGATGGTCTCCCGGGCGCGGGGAGGGGAGCTGCGGCTCCATGCCTCGGTGTTTGGGCTTCTGGAACGAGGCGAAGCCGATGCTGCGTCGGCGGCGGTGGCCTAGGCGTGCCGCCGGTCACCTCCGCTTCGCTATTCGCCAATCTCCTCGGGTTCGGCCAAGCGATAGCTGGTGCTGCGCCCGCCGCCGGGGTTTTGGACGATGATGCTGCGATCCAGAAGTTCTTTCAGATCGCGCAGAGCGGTGTCGGCCGAGCATTTGGCCAGCTTCGCGTATTTGGACGTGGTCAAGAATCCCTGGAAGTCGCTTAGCATGCGATTAATCACCAGCCGCTGTCGTTCGTTGACCGGTCTGCGGTTGATCCGTTCCCACAACCGCGATTTGCGCAGGACGCCCGCCAGGCGCTCGTCGCTGGCGGCGATGGCGCGGCCTAAGCACTCCAGGAACCAGAGGAGCCAGGCGGTTACGTCTAGGTCGCCGCGCTGCGATTGTTCCAGCTCGCTGTAGTAGGTCTTGCGGTCCGCCTCGATCTGGGCCGACATGCTGTAGAACCGCTCTTTGACGCCATCCGCCCGTGCGAGGGAGAGATCGGCGATCGCGCGCGCAATTCGGCCGTTGCCATCCTCAAAGGGATGGATCGTCACGAACCAGAAGTGGGCCAGCCCCGCTTTGAGAACCGGATCGATGGGGCTCGGTTCGTTGAACCACGATAGGAACTTGTTCATTTCCTCCGCAAGTCGCTCGGCGGCGGGGGCTTCGAAGTGAACGCGCTCCTTGCCTATAGGGCCCGAGACGACCTGCATCGGGCCAGCCTCTGCGGGGCGCCATTGCCCCACGGCGATGCGGTTCATGCCGCTGCGACCAGTGGGGAAGAGGGAGGCATGCCACCCGTACAGCCGCTCGTCGGTGAGCTCCGCGGCAAAATGCTGCGTGGCGTCGAGCATCATCTCGACGATCCCTTCGACGCTGCGGCTCGGTTGTGGCAGTCCAGCCGTATCAAGGCCGAGACGACGGGCGATCGAGGAGCGGACTTCGTCCGCGTCGAGCGTCTCCCCTTCGATCGCCGACGACTTCACGACGTCGGCGGTGAGGACGATGAGACTCGCTTCGCTCCGTAGGTCGAAGCCGAGCGCCTCCATTTTTCCCAGGAGTCTCCCTTGCTCGTGGCGCACGGCCGCCAGCGGGGCGGCGAGGGCTTCGCTGTCCCAGGTAACCGTTGGCCAGCCGGGGAGTTCGTGGATATAGGGCATCTAATCGCCGCTCCTTCTGCGGTGATTATAGCACTTATTCGCCGCACGGCGCAAGATTTGCCGCATCGAATGCGGTGAATAGAAGCTCTATTCGCCGCACGGGGCATAGAGGGTCGCCACGGCCGGATCAATCGAACCGCTTGACCATTGGCGAGCATTGCTCGCACGCCGCACCTCAGAATTTGGGCGACTGGCTCTGAGCTGGATCTGTCGCAAGGGGAGGAGCCACGTTTGGCGGCAGGAGTAAAAAATTCGTGAGCATCCTGCCAATCGGCAATTACGCTGGAAGTCCGGGGGAGTCGGACCTTTCAGCGAGCTCTCCAATGAGTGCATCTAGCAAAAAGGATCGGATCCGAGAGGCCTTAGCCACTCTTGTGACCACTCACTCGCAAGCGGTGTCCCAAATCGAGGAAGCCATTCGGGGACTTACTCTTCTCTTGGAGATTGAGGCCCTCGTAGAGCCAACACCCGCGTGGACTTCCTCCCAAACAACTGGTCCGCAGGCGGACCGCCAAACGCACTCGATTGTCTGGCGAAACAAGTCCTGCTTCTTAGGCAACACCTTGCCGTTTCTTTTCTTTGAACGGCTCGCTAGATCTCCTCGTCGCTATGTATCTCATGCCGATCTCCTCGACGATGTTTGGGGAGGTGACCGCCACACATCCACGATCCGAGGAGTCGTAAAGCGGCTCCGAGATCGGCTGCAAGAAGAAGGGATGGGAGAAGTGGCGGCCGCGATAGACGGAAGTGTTAGCGGCTACTACGGTTTGAAACCGGTTTGAAAATCTAGCCCGATCAAACGCAAATCAAACGCGAATCGCGCCGAGATCAAACGGGCACCGCGCACAATAAACGGTGCTAGGAACTCCTGCGCCCGGTTTTCCTAGCGATAAGACGCACTGGCGAAGTTGTTCTACCGGACGCATCCCCTGCTTTTCGGTGCTACTTCTATGACTTCGGAACCAATCTATGCAGCCCAGTACGTCCGCATGTCGACTGAGCATCAGCAGTACTCCACGACCAATCAGGAAGAGGTCATTCGTGACTACGCTGCGAAACGAGGCCTGGAGATCGTCCGGACGTACGCTGATGAAGGGAAGAGCGGATTAAGTGTGAGCGGACGGAACTCGCTTAAGCAACTGATCGCCGATGTCACCTGCGGCAAGACAGACTACACGGTGATCCTCGTTTACGATGTAAGCCGATGGGGTCGGTTTCAGGATGCCGATGAGAGCGCGTATTACGAATACCTCTGCAAGCAGGCCGGGATCGAAGTCCATTATTGTGCGGAACAGTTTGAGAACGATGGCCGGCCCACGTCGACCATCATTAAGAGCGTCAAGCGAGCCATGGCCGGCGAATACAGCCGGGAGCTCTCAACGAAGGTATTTCAAGGACAATGCCGTCTGATCGAACTTGGCTATCGCCAAGGCGGGGCACCCGGGTTTGGGTTGCGAAGGATGCTGATCGATCAGACCGGGGAAGAGAAGGGGCAACTCTTCCGCGGTCAACAAAAAAGTCTCCAGACCGACCGCGTCGTTCTCGTCCCGGGTCCTGAAGAAGAAGTTGCTACCGTTCGCTGGATATATGCGCAGTTCGTGCAAGCTGGCAAGAGCGAAGCGGAAATCGCCGAGGCCCTCAATCGCCAGAAACTCCGCACCGATCTCGGCCGGCCGTGGACTCGCGGTACCGTCCGCCAAATCCTGACCAATGAAAAATACATTGGCCATAATGTCTACAATCGGACATCCTTCAAACTGAAGAAAAAACACGTCCGTAACGCCCCGGAAATGTGGATTCGGAAGGATAGCGCGTTTCCTGCTGTCGTGAGCGAGGAACTTTTCTATACCGCACGCGGTATCGTCCAGGAGCGGAACCGGCGGTATAGCGATGAGGAACTGATTGCCATGCTCCGGCGTCTTGCTTCGCACAGCGAGACAATTTCGGCAGCAGCTATTGATGCCGCTGCCTACACGCCACCAGCCGCCACATTCCGCTCCCGGTTTGGTAGCCTGATTGCCGCTTACCGGTTAGCCGGCTGCATGCCCGATCGGAACTACGACTACATAGAAGTTAATCGTCAGCTTCGCCGGCAATGGCCGACCCTCGTGAGCGATGTGCAGAATCGGCTTCAGGCCGTGGGGGCCTCTGTCGCGGAAGACGCCGAGACGGGCTACCTCTTGATCAACGGCGAATATAGCGCGTCGGTGGTTCTCTCGCGGTGCCGAACGACTTCCGCGGGCTCGCTGCGTTGGCAGGCATCCTTCCACCCTGCCATCGCCCCTGATATTACCATCTTGGCTCGTATGGACCGTACAAATTCCGCCCCTGCGGACTATTATCTGCTCCCGATCATGGATATTCAGGCACCCCGCGTCCTATTGTGCGAGGAGAATGGCGCTTACCTTGATACGTACCAGTTCGATACCCTTGACTACTTCGCGTCATTGGCAGTGCGTCGCCGAATCGAGGTGGCAGCATGAAGCACCGTCAAGACAACACGGTCCACATGATTCCCTTGTCGGACATTGAGGTGGTAGATCCGCGGCAACGCGGCCAGAAGAAGTTTCAGCAGATTGTCCATAATATTGCAGCGCTCGGTCTGAAGAAGCCAATCACCGTTACTCCCAAGCACCCAGACCAACCCAATGGTAAATTCTACCTTGTATGCGGGCAGGGCCGTCTGGAGGCGTACCAGTCGCTCGGGCAGAATGAAATACCGGCTCTCATCGTTCGGGTTACGCGCGAAAAGTTGTTCTTAATGAGCCTCGTGGAGAACTTGGCTCGTCGAATGCGATCGTCAGCAGAGTTGATGAGCGAGATTGGATGCTTGCACGATCGCGGCTACTCCTTTCAGGATATTGCCAAGAAGACCGATCTCGATCCTGGCTACATCCGCAGCATCATTAAGCTGATCATTGAGGGCGAAGAGCGGCTCCTATCAGCGGTCGAGCAGGGGAAGATCCCGATTAATATCGCGATGACCATTGCCACGGCCGATGACCACGACGTGCAACGGGCTCTCACCGAGGCCTATGAAAAGAATGACCTGCGAGGGAAGCGATTGCTCGCTGCCCGGCGGCTCATTGAAACGAGGCGAGCTGCCGGCAAGAAAATGGGGGGTCGCATTCGTCGCAACGGAACCGATCGGCTTTCTTCCAAAAAGCTGTTGCAAACGTACGAGGAAGAGACTGCGCGACAAAGGCTCGTGATCCAAAAATCGAAACTCTGCGAAACCCGGCTGCTGTTTGTCGTTTCGGCGCTTCGTCAGCTCTTTGGAGATGAGCAGTTTCTTGAACTCCTCCGAAGCGAGCAGCTCGACACTCTGCCCGGCTATCTAAACGATCAACTCCTTCGAAAGGATGGCCCACTGTGACCACGCTCGTAAAACTAGCCTGCCAGCCCGAGATTCAGGCGATCCCAGTCGCTAGTATCCTTCCGATGCGGAAGGTTTCCGACGGAGTCCGTACCAGCACCAAGTACCGCCGCATCGCCGCCTCCATCCAAGAGATTGGTGTGATCGAGCCTCTCATCGTCCATCCGGTCCCAGACACCCCCGGACAATTCATGCTACTCGATGGCCACCTTCGACTGGACGTCCTCAAGTTCGCTGGCGCTGCGACTGCCGATTGCCTGATCTCTGATGATGATGAGGCATTTACGTATAACCATAAGGTGAATCAACTCTCGGCGATGCAAGAGCACTTCATGATCCATAAGGCCCTTAAGAATGGGGTATCGGAAGAGGATGTAGCCCGCACACTTTGCATTGAGGTATCCAAGGTCCGGCTAAAACGAGATCTGCTGGAGGGGATCTGTCCAGAAGCAGTCGAGCTTCTCAAAGACAAGCGGGTCACCCGCGAGGGGCTTCAGCAGCTCCGGCAAGTTGCCCCGATGCGGCAGATCGAGATGGCCGAGTTGATGTGTGCTTCCCATAACTTTTCCAGCCAGTACACCAAGTGCCTATTGGCCGCCACACCACAAGACCAGCTCCGGGTGACGGATGCAGATCCTGGCCAAGCACTACGTGCACCGCAACGAGGCGGGCCTCATCCGGTCGATGATCAAGGAGAAGGGTCGGTACAAGGTCATCGACAAGGTCAGCGTCGACCTGAACGATAAGCTTGACGTTTACGAGGCGACATTCGCCAACCTTGGGATCAATAAGGTGTTGGTCAGTTCGCAGACGATCAAAGAACACCCGAAGCTGCTCATCAGCGGCGTTTGGTGCATCGCGGATGTGCAGTACGAGCACACTGAAGAGAAGAACGTGCCATGGATCCTGGATTCGCTCAAGCCGATCCAGATGTCGCACTTCAATTTTGACCACTACACGGCAGCCAGGGCAGAGTTCTCGACGGACGAGTGGATCGACACTCTGATCCAGAGTATCGGCTTTCGACCGGCGATGTTCGACCGGCGGACCAAGTTGCACCAGCTGGTTCGCCTGATTCCGTTCTGTGAGCGGAATTACAACGTCATTGAGTTGGGACCGAAAGGGACAGGGAAGTCGCACATCTATTCCGAGTTCTCTCCGCACGGGATGCTGATCTCGGGTGGCGAGATCACGGTGCCCAAGCTGTTCGTCGAGAACAGGGCACCCTACAAGATTGGACTAGTAGGATACTGGGACTGCGTGGCGTTCGATGAATTTGCAGGCAAGAAGAAGCGTGTCGACAAAGCACTAGTTGACATCCTCAAGAATTATATGGCGAATAAGTCATTCTCACGCGGCGTTGAGACGCTTGGTGCGGAAGCCTCCATGGCTTTCGTAGGTAACACACAGCATTCAGTGCCCCACATGCTGCGGCACTCCGATCTATTTGAGGCGCTACCGGAGAAGTACTACGACTCGGCATTCCTGGACCGGCTGCATTGCTATGTTCCGGGCTGGGAGTTCGACATCATCCGCGGCGAAATGTTCACGGATGGTTTTGGTTTTGTTGTGGACTATCTTGCAGAGGTGCTCAGGGATCAGCGGAATCTCGATTGGTCACAGAGATACGCGCCGGCTTTTTCCATCTCGTCGGATGTATCAACCCGCGATCGTGATGGCGTCCACAAGACGTTTTCAGGGCTAATGAAGGTGTTGTACCCGCATGGCGAAGCAACCGACTCAGAGATTGAAGAAGTATTGCAGTTTGCCATGGAGGGTCGGAAGAGAGTCAAAGACCAACTGAAGCGGATCGATACGACCTACGCCGAGGTTGAATTCTCCTACACGGCGGCCGATGGCCGAAAGCACTTCGTCACTACAAGAGAAGAAGTCGAGTACGCCGAATTCTACCACCAATCATCCACCGCAGGAGCAGGTACAGCAGAAGAGCCTCCGGAACCTCCCCAGCCCCAACCCGCCGATGTAGCCCCGTCCGTCGTACGTCCCTTGGAAGTCTACCACGATTACAATCTGATGCGACGCATCGAGTCCGCGGGAATGGCAGAAGCCTTTGAGGCCGAACACGCCCGCACAGGTCAGCCCGCGTTCGTTAAGCGCGTGCGACGCCGATCAACTGATGAAGAGGCGCTTGAGAGAGAGATCCGCATCTACGAGAAGCTGTCTCGCTTGTCACTCAGTGGGGTACTCCAGGTTATTGGTGTGCTTCGGGACGACGAGTTTTTGGGGGTCGTCACCGAGTACGCATCCGAAGGTGATCTAGAGGAGTATGTGCAGAACGCCAGCGATGGCGGCTTGCCTGTGGCCGAAGCGAAGTCGATCGCTGAGGCAGTGTTATCAGGCCTCGCAGAGCTTCACGCCAATGAAATTGTCCATCGCGACCTGAAACCTCGTAATATCTTGCTCTCGGATGGTGGCTGGAGAATTGCTGACTTTGGTATCTCGAAAAACCTTGGACGGCTCGTTACCCAGAAGACCTTTCAGCAGCATGGAACGCTCGGATATGGGGCTCCCGAGCAATTCGATGGCGTCGAAGCGAAGCCGAGCGCTGATATTTATTCCGTGGGCAAGATTATAGTCTTCCTTCTCACCGGACAAACTGATGCTGACTATATCACTTACCCGTCGTGGAGAAGATTTGTGAACCGATGCATAGCACTCGATCCACAGCAACGGCCCACCGTTCAAGAAGCGTTCTCCGAAGTCACTGCGATCCCCATATAGAATCGGTGGTTTAGCGAGACATGAGTATGATGTTTAGTGTGGCTCATTAGCGAAAAATCCTTCCGTCGAAGTCATTGGAATTAATAGGTTTTCGCGTGTGGGGATAGCGACTGCCCATGCTTCAAACGCTGATGTGATAATAAAGATTACGGAAAATGACCTTACAGAGAATCGAGGATTGACTCGCTATGGGTGGTGATTGCCAGGGCGAACGGTGAAGGGGGCCGGCTGCCCGCACAACCTGTCCTAGCCTAGCTCCCCATTGCCGACGCACAATTCCCCTTTGCCCACGGACGCTCGATGAAATCCAACGACCTTTATAATTGCTTTGCTGCGGTTCTGACGCTTGCTTGTGTTGTCTCTTGCTCACGTCCCCAGCAGAGCCCGCCATTAGCGCAACCAAGTGATGAGAACCTACAGGACCAGGTCCACTTTGTGGATGTTCCACAGCCGCCAATCGAGAGTCCCATTGCCGTCGCAAATGATGCCGTGCAAGGAATGTGGCATGTCGTTGAGTGGGTGGACCGCAACGGCGTCTACACGATGGAGGAAGGGACACTAACGCCAATGAGTTTTCACGTATCTGGCAGTTCCGTTCGCAATCCTGGTTCTACAAATCCTGGCCAAGATTTCTCCTTAAGCGTCCAAGGGGAATACTTGGGTATAGACCTTTATTTCGATATGCCAATGTATGGAATAATGCGATTCGTGGGCAGTAACCTACAGCTTGCCCTTGTGTACAGGAAAGAAGGTGTGGAGCGTCCTAGCGACTTTAGCCCGAGAGCGGGCGTGGTAGTGCTCACCTTCAGTCGGCAGCCACAAACTATATCCCCACTCGTGAAACAGAGGTTTGCTAAGAAGATCGCAGACACTGCGGGCATGGAGATCATGAAGGCGGCAGGAGGTGGTCGTGACTTGGTGACCACTGTCCAACGAGTCGATTACGACCCCGCCCACTATGAGTACGAGATGGACATAATCATTTCCTTCAATGGATCTATCCGGGCCAGCAACAACTACCAGGTGGCAGGGAGGATAACAGTACGCCGTAGCGGATCCGGTGCCACCTTCTCTCGAACTGGGGCCAATGAAAACTACCTAGCATTGCTTCGTAATCGCGAAGACATTGCAACCGGCGTTTTTGCAGCAGCTATTCTCGCCGCGGCCGTAGAGGGGCAGAAATAGAGGATGCCGCTAGACTTGATTCCAGCCGCTTCTTCCAGAGATCGACGAGTGGGAAACAGCATCGTTTGTTGTGTACTTCTCCCATTTCGAGTTGAGCGGTGACGAATGCCTAGCATTTAACCGGAGGTATCAGGAAAGGCAGTATCACTGGGCATTCCGTATCGGACTGCTAAGTTAGCGCACATACTTTTTGGCAGCCGGCTCAGACTTGTTTCGCAAGCAACTTTCTTCATAACGTTGGACACCTAGTTATCTCTTGCCTTTGCCATCTCTACGCAGAGGGCATGAACAGCCCGCCGCGAAGCGGACGCAATCTGGTGCCACGGCTCTAAGATTAGCTCCAGGATAGAGTCACTCGCTGCCAACAAGCGACATTCGGAGGCATTGCCGTGCAGACATAGTGCAGACACAGGGGGCGCCGTAAGTTCTATGCTGGAAAAGACTTCGGGAGTCGCGTCAGATGGTTCGATTCCCGAAGTGCCAATTGGCGCAAATCGCTGCCAATTTAAGTCTTTTTGGGCGGGGTGTACTGACAGAGCGGCGGGGATGCAGCGCGCGACTCAACTATGCGAAGCAGAATGGCTGGATCGGAGCCAGTGTGTGAGAAAAGGATCCGCTAGGAGGCGGAGGGTAACATTGCCAAGGCAGCTGTCATGAGCGCCTTGCGTTGATTTGAAGTTAATAGCGGCCAAGCCGCGACCAGAGTACTCAGCTCGTCGTCAACTTCTATCTGGGTACAACGATGGGTACAACAGCCCCAATGAGTATTTCCTAAGTCGTTTCCCTCCATGCCTTTATCAGAACCGGCACGCAGTATCATAATCCGTATACCGCGGAGGAAAATCGGCCGCACGAGGATGTGGTAGTGCGACCAACTATTTCATCGCTTAAGAGTGCGCCGGACGCGGGCGGAGCGGCTACCCAATCCGAGTAGCCCAAGAGCCACGAGGACCAACGCTTTAGGCTCGGGTACGACTGTTTCATCGAGCCCCAGAGTACTGACGTTCGCCTGCGTTAGTGCCTCGCGGAGGAGATAGGCGTCGCTGGCGTCGGTACGTCCGTCGAGATTGAGGTCGCCCTGCAGGATCTTCTCGACGTGCGTCTTGCCGAAAGTATTAGACCGCCAGTGCTGCATGAACGCGGCAACGTCCTCGCTGTCTAGTCTTCCGTCCTGATTCACGTCGCCGGCGACGTTGGTCATCTCCGCATCGAACGTGAACTGCAAGTCGGCCCAATCGACCGCGCGGTTGCCAACGATCGCGACGTTCAATTGTCCATCGTTCAGCAGCGACAGACCTTGGGAACCGGGCGCAAGTTCAATCACAACAATCTGGCTCGCATCAAACTGCGGCCGAAAGCTCACCGAGTTCACCGCGAACGAGTTGGCAATGCTATCGAGTAGGATCGTTGGATTGCTGGAGGGTGATTGTGAAAGTGCCAGCGTAAGCACCGCGGAAGTTGCCGTGCCGTAGGGAACATCGAAGTCGAAGGTAAAGGGGATAATCCGCGAGGAACCATAGTTGGTGTCCATCGAACCCAACGGGGTTGAAGGGTACTGCGTCTGCAATGCGGACACCCATGAAGGATTGACATAAGGCTGATCGATTACCCCGTCGTTCTCGAACTGGTCGAAATCTCCTACCCAGTACTCTCTGGAAGTTGAATTCCCGCTGGCCTGTCGGACGGCCATCTGCGCTCGATAAAGGCTCGTTTCGCCGTACAACGTTTGTGGTGATCCGTGGGCGCTGATATAGCCCTGAGGATAAGGCGACATTCCGGGTAGTGACGAAGAGGTACGGACAGTGCCCTCGGATCCCACTAACCAGTTCTGCGATCCAGGAGGATTTTGCACCGCCAGATTGCCCGCCTCGCTGTTCCAAATAACCATGTTCGCGCCGGCCCAGCCGTGGCCTGTGCCTGAGTCATAACGATTCTGCACATTGAGCCCATTGTTCGTCGTGACATTGTCGTAGAGTGTCCCCGTCGAATAGCGCTGATGAGGTCCGCTGTCGGAGTAGCTATTCGTAGCCACGGCGTCGAGAAACACGTTGGGTCCACGACTCGGGCTGTTGTTCACAAAGTCGTGGCGGCCACGGTCCGACCGAACATCTTCCATCAGGTTCATCTGTCCCTGGTTGCCAAAGGGATACCGCCGGCCACCGGTGAGCTCCGAGATGGGGTCCACACTGACGGCATCGCGTACGGTAATTGACTTGGAACTGGTTGTGAGAGCGACCGTTCCATTAATCAGGTGTTCGCCGGTGATATCATACACCCAGGCGTTTTCGACCGAGTTCATGCGAACGAAGTCGTTGGCATGATCTTCGTTGGTCGCACTGACAACCACCTTCTGCCCGTCGCCTCGAATCGACTCGATGCCGATGTTGCTAATTCGATTGTGCGTGTAACTCGACATAGTTCCACCCCCGAAACGCTGCTCCAGGCTGTGGGCCAGGGGGGCGTCGAGGAACACGCGATTCTGCGATTCGTCGATTGCCACGATCGTACGCTCGTAGTACTGATGATATCGGCCCTCGTCGGGAGTCCACGGCAGGACGTCTGACTTGGTGCCGAGATCGTCCATGCCCATGAAGTCAATCCATTCCTGGGTGGCAGGTCGATGGATAACCACCTTGTCGCCAGCGCTCCAGCCGGTTGTTGATGCAAGCGTGAAACTTTTGGAGCCCGCGGGGACCACCTTGTCCACGATCGTGCTTCTCTTGGACGCATCCAACGTTAGGCTGTTCCTGGTGCCAATGTCCAGCATCGCGATTTGGTCGGTACCTGTGTAACTAAGTCTCGTACCTCCCGTGGCCCCATCGCCAGCCCCCCGCAGAATGACGCCGCTCTGTGTAATCTTGAGGGAATCACTGATATCGAACTGCCCGGCTGAGAGTTGCACCACACCCCGGTAGCCATGCTCGTTCAAAGGCATACTTTGCACGGTGGTAATGGCCGCCTGAATCGACGCCAAATTGTCGCCCGCCAAGGGCGAAACCTGCACGATTCGATTGCTGCTCACCACCTGCTGGTAATTGGGTAACGGAACTGCGCCTCCTTTGTACCCCACGCCCGAGAAATCCATGATCCGGTCGCCGCGAGCGTCAAGCGTATACACTAGACTGCCCGCTCCACCGGGGCGGACCCACTGGTTCGACTGGGCAAAGACATGTGGCGAAGCGAGAAGCAAGACCAGCCACAACAACCGTAGATACGGACAGCACAAGCAAGCAACATTCATGCGCAACGGAGGGGGCAGAAGGGTGGGAAGACAGGAGGGCTCGCAAGGCCAATGAGAAGAATCCTCAATGGCTCAACGGGGGAACATTCCCAACGGCTTTATGTACGCCTAACGGGAATTCAGCCTCAACAGACCGGCGTTTCTCGAAGATACTCTCCCTGCCACCCGATTAGAGAATATTGAATTACCTCTGCAAGGTAGTCCCAGGGCAATCGCTCGCGAGACGGGCAAATCTACCCCGCTTCTCGCATGTGCACATACGCTACCGCTGGAGAATGACTCGATGCTATCGGTGGACGAAGTTCTCACGCAGTGCACGGCCAGCAATCCGGTATATATCAAGTTGATGATAGACTTCTATTCCGATTAGTGGCCCCCGACATGGCGGGTTGCTTCGGAATCCATTGCAGCCTTATGGTGGCAAAGTTCAATGATCCGGATCACATGCCAGAAAAAATAGGTCGACTTACCTCGGCCAACTGCGTGGAGCATGATCGCTATTTGCTTTCGAGTTGGAAGTCAAAGACGTTATCCTTTCCGGATACGACTTCGACCTCAATGCCCGAGGTGGTGGCGTTTCGATAGCGCCCGGGTACGTCAACGTAACCAGCCGGAAGCTCATCGCTTTCCGAGTCGCTTTGCAGCGGTAGCACTATCACCTTGTGCTTGCCTAGTATGGCACCGTCTCCCGGGTTGTAGGTCGTGAGGACAAACGTGCCATCACGAGCCAAGGGAGCACTTGCTCCCCGGCCTTTCGCCGGCATCAACAGCACACTGCCCGCGGAAAGTGGTTTGCCATCGAGAGTTACAGTACCGTGAGCCGGGGCAATATCGAGCTGATAGCTTGGTCTACAGCCGGCAAGTCCCACAATGCAAACGGCAATCAAGCACAGGTTTCGCAGTAGGTTCATACGCGCGCGAGTTCTCATGTTGAATTCAACGAGTTACGTTAGTCGTGCCGGGTGTAGAAAGACTAATAATCGACCACAACTTCGCCTTCACCCCGGCTTGCCAGGCCTTGCAGCGTCGCTAGCTCGATGTTTTCGGTGATGAATCGGCTAGACCCATCGGCCATCGCGAAAGTAGCCCCGCCTGGATGGAGACTGCCGAAGGCCACATCGGTTCGCTCCGGCGCACCGGCACCGGGCGTTGTGCCGAAATTGATTGGAACATGGACGTTTCGGCCACCATAGGATGCCCAGTAATCTTGATACTTCTGAGAGCCATTGTTGGGGTCGAGGCTAGAAAGGGATCCGATTACCCAAACTCGCGATGATTGTGGAATGTCCCAAGAGACTTCACCGAGTAGCAAGGTCTGTGACGTGCCATCGGTTATGTCTTTGAATCGCGTCGTCGATTGCGGGTAGATGATGCCTCGATTCGCCACCCCACCGTTTCTGCAGGCATTGGAACCTGAGAAGATCATGACGCTGTAGTTGTAGGGGCTGTCGCTCGTCTTAAATGGGCAACTGACCTTGGGTCCCATGACCGCGTAGTAATGGTTGAGCCAGTCGCTTTCGTCCACCGTAATCGCCGGGCTGGCACCACGCGGACTGATCGTACAAGGGTCAAGCGATCTTGAAGGGCAACGACTCATCGGCAAGGCCCTTCCCCAACCGGCTTCCTGATTTGGATACTGCGCGTTATTAGGTCCACCAGCGGCGTAGGTCGTGTCGATCATGTCGAAGACGTTCCCTTGCTCAATGGAGGGCAAGATTTGCGCGATATACGACGCACCCGCCCCGTTGGCCGAGGAAGGAAAGCGTTTATGAGTATCCGCGTGCATATGGCAGCCAAGCGAAAGCTGCTTCACGTTGTTGAGGCACTGCGTGCGCCGGGCTGCTTCTCGAGCAGCCTGAACGGCGGGCAAGAGCAGGGCCACTAAAATACCAATGATGGCGATCACCACCAGCAGTTCCACGAGCGTAAATCCGCTTTGATGGCGGAGGGATTGGGGTTTAGTCATCGTACTGTACTCCTGATACGAACCGCCATGAGTTCCGGTATCGAAGAGGTTGCGCTCTCCGTTCGCCGGCTTCCGTTGAGGTAGTCACCATTACTCACGCGATATCGTGATCAGGCCTCGCCGCCGCAACGCGGCGAGGCCTGTCACAATGACCCCCAAAAGCAACGCTGCCCGCGGCTCCGGCACGTTCGTCGAGTGAGACGCACCGAGCGGCCCGCCACTGCCCATGCCGAAGTGTGCTTTCCAGAGGTCGTAGTCCTCACTGCCCACCGTGGCATTGCCCGAACCGTTGCCATTCAGCACCGATTCGTTGCCACCCAGGTTGTCTCGCCACACTGTGTAATCGGCCAGGTTCACAAGGCCGTCGTTGTTGAAGTCGCCTTGCACTACACCGGTCCCGCCGATGAACTGCACCGGCAGTGTTAGATCCATGTCCAGGATCGGGTTGTAATAAGTAAACGTCATTCCGGAGTCCTGAGCACCCGTCAGGTAGGCGGTGCCCAGCGATAGCGCGCTCCCCGGGGCGATGGTCGAGCTACCAGCGAGAAATAGCTCCGATAGCAGTGCGGAATTCGACTCGCCGGCCTGTTCCCACTTTTGACCCTCGCCGGCACCGATTGCGTCGGCCGCGGCACTGACGGCTAACCCCTCCCACGTGTCGAGCAAGCGATTACCCGGGCTAACGAGCTCGTAACCTGCCAGGGTGATCTCCTTGTTACTCCCTGCAGGGTTGAGCAAGCTGATTTCGCCCGTGGCTGTGTTCACTTGCACTTGTGGACGGACCGACATGGGTGTCAGGTCAGTGCCCACCAATCCAAACGCGTAAGTAGCACTGGATCCTGTACCCGCGACGCCTGCTTCCCATCGGGTACCATCGGGATTGGCACCGGGACCTCGCATTATATTGAAGCTGGAAAAGTCCGGCGTCTGGTCATCCCAGCCAGGGAAGAATTGAAAACCGTAGACACCCGGCTGTAGCATCAGCGCCGTGTCGAAGTTCACGAGGGCAGTCCCTGACGCGCCATTGTTGTCATTGGAAGGATTGGCAACACCCAGCTCGGCAGCAGTGGGCAGTCGGAGGCCCGTGGCAGACACGAGGACATCGGCGGGCGCAGGTTCTACAAGGTTTGCGAAGGCATTACCGCTTGCAACGCGAAAAACTCGGAAGTCAAACGTGTCGGGAGTGGCTCCATTACCCCGCATCTCGAAATTGAACGCGATTGCGTCGAGGCTTATGCCATAAGCCAAGTCCTCGGCGTTGATCGTAAACGAGTGCCCATTATTCCGCGCACTATTCACGCCCCGACTCGCCAGAGGTCTTGGGTCCCCCTCCACCAGAAAGTCGACTACCAAATTGTCGGGCTTGGAAAAGGTCGCTGGCTCGGTCGTCGTGGTAACGTAGGTCTCGGCACCACCCGCGGTTTTCAGCGGAAGTGTGGTAACCGTTACCGCGGACGCCCATCCTGGAACCAGGAGCAACATTCCTAAGGTGACTGCGACACGTGATGCTAGATTCGCTCGCATGAAAGTTATTTCCGATAAACGAGTACCACGAAATCGCCACAGACAACCCATCACGAGCAACAACGCAACAGTGACGCTCGAAGGCACCTCGGGCACGGCGATTGGATTCCCCAAAAGCGTGGCAAAAGAACCCAAGCCGTGAGCGGCCTCCCAGTGATTGCGGAATAGCCGGAAATCCTTCAAGTCGATATCCAGGTCGCCATCCAGGTCACCGGCCCGCATGGCCTGCGCGTCGGTAAGGAGGCTGATGTCGGAACGAAAATTGTCCCGAAAAGTGACCCAATCGGCCGCGTCAGGAAGCCCGCCATCGGCGTCCAGATCAATAATGCTAAGCGAACTGCCTCCGTTGCCCGTATAAAAAATCGGTACGGAAAGCTGCTCGCCACCTTCCAGTGTGATAGTGGCCAGCAAGTCGGATTCATTCGACGTCGCGATCCACGCACCCGCAGTTCCTAATACCAACTGCTGCTTACCAGCCAGAACGCCGCCGCTCATGGCATCTTCAAAAACGAACTCCGAGAATTCGGTATAGGGCACGACTTCGGGGAGAATCTCCCACTGGCCAATAGAGTCGATCTGACCAGGGCCCCCGGGGCTCGCGTCGTAATTGTCCGCGATGCTCTTCCAAGCAGCCCGATCGAGCGCTCCAAGTGTCGAGGTGATTTCATAACCCACGATTGTGGGGGAAGCGGATGTGCCATTGTTGACCAGCGAAATAGATCCGCTTGTTCGATCCACTTTGAATTGCAGCGGTGATTCAGAGCCAACCAAGCCAAAGGCATAGCTCGAATTGGCATTGGGGGCAGCGCCACCCGCAATGCCACTTTCCCATCGAATTCCGCCGGCATTCGCCGTCGGGCTACGATTCAATTGAAAGGCGGTATCGGCCGGCGTCGAACTTGTCCACTTTGGCAAGAATTGAAAACCATATACCCCCGGCTCCAAGTGGATCGGAGCGCTAAGGTCCAAGATGGCGGTCCCGGCCCCTCTACTGTTCGCGTTGACATTGGTACCACTGGTAGGCAATGTAACACCAAGCTGGGCAGCGGTAGGTAGTTTGAGCCCCGTCGCGGACGCGAGGATATCGCTGGTGGAGGGTTCCACCAGATTGGCGAAGGCATTACCGCTTGCAATTCGAAAGACTCGAAAGTCAAACGTGTCCTCGGGAGTGGCTGCATTACCCCGCCCCTCGAAATTGAACGCAATTGCATTCAGGTAGATGCCCGAAGAAAACTCCGCGGCGTTAATCGTAAACGAGTGGCCATTATCCCGCCCCTGATTAACGCCCCGTGTATCAATAGTTCTCGGGTCTTCCGTACGCAGGAAGTCGACCAGCAAATTTACAGGCTTTGTGTAGGTAGCTGGTGCGGCCGTAGTGCTAACGTATGTCGGCGTACCGCCCGAACTCATCGGAAGCGGCGTCCTTACGCTAACCGTTTCCGCAGATGCCGTGATCGTCCAGCCGCACAAAGCCAGGAAGGCTGCTGCTATGCAAGGTAGGCAGTGTCGTCGCCTCATCAGTACTCTCCAATTATGCTGTCGGAATTTGAAACCGAATTACCGATCGGACAGACAACTGTATCTGCCGCCTAAAGATGCCCCAACTCTAATTACTCATCCACGTGAATGGACAGTGGTGTAGCAGTAATGCCGCGGAGATACTCAACCTTCCAATCTCGCGTCACCTGCATGACCAATGTTCCTCGGTAACCATGAAACTGAAGCTGTCGCTCTATGAACCAAACCAACGATGTTGAACAGCGGCAAGTTGCCCCAGTGGCAACTTGCCGCGAAAGGTATCTACATTCGAATTATTTCCTGCGCCGAAGCAGGGCGAGAGACACGCCCGCCATTGCAAGTAGCATTACCGATGCTGGTTCGGGGACTGCCACGGTACCAACTAGGCCAAACGCGTAGCTCGAACTGGCATTGGGGGTAGCGCCACCCGCAGTGCCACTCTCCCAGCGAATTCCGCCCGCATTCGCAACCGGGCTTCGATTCAACGCGAAGGCGGTATAGGCCGCCGTCTGGCCATTCCAGTCTGGCGTAAACTGAAAGCCATATACCCCCGGCTCCAGGTGCAGAGCAACGTCGAAGCCCAGCATAGCGGTCGCTGATGCCCTACTGTTCGCATTGGCATTGGTGTTAGCGGCAGGGAGAGTTACACCAAGCTCCGTGGAAGTGGGTAATGCGAGGCCCGTTCCAGAAGCCAAAACATCGGCGGGCGCTGGTTCCACCAGATTGGCGAAGGCATTGCCGCTTGCAACTCTAAAGACTCGGACGGCAAACGTGTCCGCGGGGGTGGCTGCACTACCCCGCCCCTCGAAATTGAAGGCAATTGCGTTGAGGTCGATGCCATAAGGAAACTCTGCGGTGTTAATCGTAAATGAGTGCCCATTGTTCCGCGGATTGTTGACGCCGCGAGTGTCCAGATCTCTCGGGTCTTCGGTACGCAGGAAGTCGATTAGCAAATTGTCAGGCTTTGTATAGGTAGCTGGATCGGCTGTCGTGCTAATGTAAGTCGGCATATTGTCCGAGATGCGGTTCAATGGAAGTGGAGGCAGCACCGAGATCGTCGCTGCGGACGCCGACTGGCCGATTGCAACCACGAAGGTTGCCACTGCACAAAACAAACAGATTCGTCTCATTAGTCCGCTCCAATCATGTAGTCAGAACCACGAAGTGTACTCACCGATAAGACAGTCCATCGCATCTACCGCCGAAGATGCTTGAAGGTACGCGAGTCATCCAGCAGCGGAGAAACACCGAAATAGGAAGAACAGTGGTGGACGCTTAATGCGTCATGACGACACTGACTTTGGAAGAACCTGGGCGGTGGGCCTCGACAGGGTTCTCATCCAAGGCAACGGCGACAATGCCGTACATAGAAGTCTTTATGTTGGTATCCGTAAGCGAACCCAGCACGACTTTTCCAGGTTGATTTAGAACCCTTCGCCAAACCGCGAAGAATCGATTAATTCCATTCCCCGGCCCAATTCCTGCAACCTTGTCTCTCAGCCGGCGGCCATGATGACTGTATTCATCCAGGCCCACGGTGTCGTCTAGTTTCTCGAAGGATTCTTCCAGCCAGGGGGCGACCGAGTTGCGATTGTCCCATAGCACGTACAGATTGCAGGGACGCGCCACATCGATGGTTAATTGGAATTCCAACTGCTTATGACCGTTGAAGGTCCGAACGTAGTCGCCACCCACCAAGTACTTTGGTAGCCCCTCCTTGGTCACGCCGTTCCACTCGTAGGGACGATCGACGTAGGAGGCTTTGTCCTCATCGAATCCCCCTGGCACGATTTCGTAAAATCGCTTCGTATCGCCGGAGGGAAGATTGTCAGACACGTTGACAATGATGGGCAGCCCCCCTATGCCTTGCCGATCCGATGGCATGAAAGATCTGCTGCCGCCCCTGAAGACCGACATGATGCGGTCCAATTGCCCCGTTCGGGCAAAACGCACGGCTTCACCTCCCACCAGACGCTGAACGATGTCCTCACCCGGAGCTCGCGGAATCGAAAGGTCGACTTCGCCGTCGAACACGACCAAGTTGGTGCTGTTCAAATCGCCAACGTCCACCGCAAACTCGGTCCCCAAATCGGTCACATCTCCATGCGGAGTCGCGACGACAAAGCCATGCCCCGTCGCTTCGGTGACACGAAGTTTGACGCGCCCCTGATCCACCCGCAGTCGCATCGGGCTTTCGAGTTCCATCTGAGCTGGACCATCGACCACCAAGGTGCCGACGTTCTGTAAATTCATGCGTAGGGTGCCCCCGTCCATATGGATCACTCCCACGGATGGAGTTATGTTCCCGTCGGGCACAGACGATCCTGAACCGCGAGCCCCATCCGAACGACCGCTTATCACTACCGTGATCGCAAGCAGCATCGACGCCGCAATCGCGCCGCCCCACAGCAGTCGCCCGTGAATGCTTGAGGCGAATGCACGGCGCGGGCGAGCATCCTTTGCATCGCTTGCTACTGAAAGTGCCGTTGGCGCGGGAAGACTCTCATCGTGGCCGACTTCTACCTTTCGCCTATCATGACCGCGTTCCGCCAGGGCAGCATGAATGTCGAGGTAGGCAATGTACATGGCCCGAGCTTGCGGATTGGCCGATAGCAAGCGATCCAGTTCCCGAATCTCGGTATCGGTTGCAAGACCACCACACACCGAAGTTGCTAAGCGATGGAGTTGTAATTCGTCGAATGAGTTCATCGACCACCTCCCGCCGACACTCGGTGCTCAATGCAAAGGAAGAGCCGTCTGCGGATACGGGCCAAGGACTTATAGACCGCATTGGTCGACTGGCCACGATTTTTGGCCACTTCCTTGACCGTGGCGATCTGAGTTCCATAGCAGCAATCGATCAGCTCCGACTCTTCCGTCGAAAGCTGTTCGATGCAGTGCTCGAGTGCCGAGCGTCGCGCTTCGAACGTCGGGCAACCTTCTTCTTGCATCCGAGCGAGGGCCGTGACAAGATCGTCGTTAAAACAAACGCGGCTTCTGCCTTGCACACGCCGGAAATTGGCGATCTGAAGCCTTGCAATTCGACAGGCCCAAGCAGTAAAGTTGGTACCCGGCTCAAACTCATCAAACTTCTGCCACAAGACGATAGCTGTTTTCTGCTCCACCTCTTCCGCATCCACCCAATTCGGCACCAGTGTGAGGATGTAAGCATGCAATCGTCGTTTTGCGCCCAAAAGCAAATGGGCGAAATCTTCGATGCGTTCGTCGTTATCTCCCACGCGGATCATAAATCCCACTTCGGCGCTCAAGAAAAGTCACGAGGAAAAGAGAATTCCCCCCTGCGATGTCTTCATGTACGGCCGCGGAGAAATTGGCCTAACAAAAAGCTAACTTTGCATGGTTAGCGGGAATTCTGGCTGGATTTGTCGTCATCTGGGTGGCTCAGAGGACCGCTGGGGGCGAACAAGCCAAATTCTCAGGTCTCCTTGGCGGTCAAGAGCAGATGGGCGGGCGGCGTGCAACGCGAGGCTCCCCGGCAGCGATAAATCGCCTGCCCTCAATGCTAGGGTAGGTTGACTTCTGCCATGGTGCCGGGCATATAGGCATCGAATCTCGCTTCGTCGCGGATCTGGATGTGTGCCTAGTGGTAAAACTGCTATGCCCTCTAGCCAAATTGCTTGAATTCGCCTCCATTGTCAATTCGCCGGCATTGCCAAGTAGCACGATGCCGCTGCCGTTGTAGAAGTTTGTCCGCGTCGATAGGTCACTTCAAAAGCGTTTGTCCCCTATCCACTGGAGATTTATCTCTACGTGAAGTGGGATACGCGATACCTGCTATGTTCAACAGCGGCGCTGCGTGCCAGCAGGCAAGTACGACATCATGGCTGCCCTCTTTCCGGCGACTGAATGAAGGCAAGATTGATAACGGTTGGATTCACTTCCCATCTACACAACTTCGATTGACGCTCGACGAGCGTTCGCCGTATCCAAGTTCTTACCCAGACCCTACGTGCCTGAATTGGACTCGGTCTCGTCGACCTGCAGTTCACGGGGCTTCGCGACATCCCAATCAGCCGATTTGCCCCTGCGTTGTTTGTCGAGCCAGTTGAGCGCGGCCTGATGGACGATTTCGTGACCGCCCTGAAAGACTGTAAGCCGCGCGTTACGGGAGACTTTGCGAAATAAGACGGTCTTCGATCCATAGAGAGGGTCTGCTTTTGGTTGATCCGCCCCTTCTGGTAACGATTGGTTTGCATAGAATGCCGCCATAAACTTCTCAGATAGTCGGTCGTTTGGCGCGGCAACGATGTTGAAAGCACTCAAGGAGTGAGTGAAGGGTACGCTACCACCGCTATGCCCGTCGAAGACACCCGCGTTGATGTCCAGATTCACGTCGACAGCACGATGGAGATAGGTGATGGGCGACCGCTTGGCACAGCGGGCCGCGGCATCAGCATCCTGGTGGGGCTTCCCTCCGACTGCCAGCTCGATGTGCTTTGCGTATTTTTCCTGTGGACCATCGACCTTCTGTTGCCACCAAACCTCTAAGTCGGCAATCGGCACCCAGGCGGAAACACCAGCCCACACGTCTGGAGCCCGCCCTGCCATGAGTAGCGAGGCATGCCCCCCTCCCGAGACACCCACCAGATAAACACGATCGCTGTCGACTTTACAATGGCGTTTCGCATACCGCACCGCATCCAAGATGTCTTGCACCACAAAATCGCTTCCGCAAGCTTGCGGAGTCCAGTTCGGTCCACGAAAGTGCGGATGGATAAAATGCCAGTTGTATTCGAGGCACCAGCGAGCGTAGACAACCTCACCCCCGGCCTGGTCGTAGCCACCCGACCAGGTATGCAGACCAACGAGAAGTGGACGTGCTTCATTTCCCTCAGCCTTGTATAGCAGCATCGGTTGCTTCGAATTATCAATACTCGCCGAGTACTCGATGGTTCGAACTGCTTGGGGCCATCCAGCCAGTGCGAGCCCGCTAAGCCGACTGCAGATTGCGAGCGCAATTGCAACGTAAAGTGAGAAAACGAAGGGTTTCATAACCGTTCCAACTTGGAAGTTGCAAATAATTTGGCTCGATTCTATCGCACTGTAGCGGGAGCCCTTCTCAAAACCGCGGTATCCGCGGCGTATTCGGCCTCGCTCTGCTCTAGTGCTGTCGCCTTGCGGCCGATGCCCACCAGCTTGTGGCCTAACAGATCGACGGTAGCTGGCCGGTACCGGCAATATCACTGTACCACCGGGGCTCCTTGCTAGTGAGCTTTCCGGGCACAAGCATTCCCTTGTCGTTCAGGTCCCCACTAATGGTGCGAGGCCTTTTTTCATTATGCGTGCGCAAAGTAGTGGCAACTCTAAGGTGCTCGGGCCAAATGGGTCAAGCCGCGAGCATGGGAAAACGGGTGCGCGGAAAGTTTCCACAGTCGCCATAGAGAGTAATTCTCAGCGAGGGAAAAGTTAGAGAGTTTCGCCGCGGCACGGAAGCTGAGCAGCGCCTGAAAGGATGATTACAATCACCAACGCTAGCGCAGCTCCCTGGGGTACCTGACCCTCGTGGGTTACGCGGCCCGCTTGGCTGCTTCGGCCACGCCGAAGCCACCGCTCCAGCAGCCGAGCGTTCCCCAAGTGTCACAACACGATCGAGATAAACGCATTTGAGGCTAGTTAGATGAATCTACCAATCGGATTGCCTTGAACTCAACCCTTCGCCGGCGCGGCCCTCGAAGAATGCGACTTCGCCTCTTTTCTACTGCCGTGATGGGGGCGGAGGCAGACACAAGCATCCGACGTAGTGGGTGTCACTCCTCCACTTCTGCATTCCCCGAAAGGATCGTGATGAACACCGGGAGTGTCAGCATCAGTATGTATGCGACGCCGGCCAGGAGCGCAGTCCAGAACAACGTCCAGGAGGACGTGAGGATCATAGCCAAGAATAGGCTACCCATGATCGCAGTGCCGAACCACCAAAATGAGTGCCGCCTAATAAACCGCCCTCGATTCATAGCTTTCTTAATTGTCATGTTGTCTCCAATACGTCGTGGTGAACGTGGCGCCCGAGTGACACTCCCTGCCAGATTTCCAATGGGATATTCTTTGGGGTCGTGCCATGATGGACGCGAGGAAGGTGCCAAGTCTCTATTCGCCGAAGTGGGGGGTAGCGCAGCAAGGTGCATTGACAGGGGGATTTAAACCCTAAGGCCGGGAGCGGACCAAGGAAGAATGAGACCTGCCCCCCCCGTTCTCTACTATTCGCTCCAACAATTAAGCAGTCTGTACCACGGAACCAGCTTCCAAGAAACCATCCCGCTGTGGCTGATGAATCACTTCCTCCACCCGCAGTCGACGAGTACCATTAGGGACTCGCCACTGGATGACGTCGCCGACGCGGTAGCCGAGGATAGCGGTGCCGACGGGGGCAAGGACGGAGAGCCGGCTTCGGGCGATGTCCGCTTGATCGGGGTACACCAGCGTGTAGATATCCTCTTCGTTGCTATCAAGGTCGCACAATCGGACGGTCGACCTCATCGTCACCACGTCGGGGGGCACCTTATTCGATTCGACGATCTTGGCGGCGAGCAGTTCGGCGCGAAGATCATTCAAGTAGTTCTTCGGATCGATTGCGGCTGCGAATTCGCTGTCGAGCAGGTGTTGCAAGCGGCGGCAGTCGTCGCGGGTGATCAGTAAAGTTCGTTGGGTCATGAGGTTCGCTCGTGTGAAGATTGCAATTGTGTGGATAGGGACGCGTCGCCACGCTACTGCGACGCGGTCGTTTGCGAGAGTTAGTTGGGGATTGATCGGTTCTCGTCGGTGGTGGCGTTCGTCGCGCGGGACGTGCCAGCAACGCGTTTGCCTTCGCCATCGTGTAGGGTGCTACCTAAAACCAGCGCCCGTCCTCGCACGTCAACGGAGAGCTCAATGGGTTTGGGCAGGATGAACTGGGAGCGATACGACTTGATGGCACTAAGGGCCAGTTGTACGGTGTGATACGTGTCGGCTCGACCGCTCACTACGATGGAGCCGCCGGAAGTTGCCAGGGATAGGTCAGTGAGTCGTCCGTACGTTCGTTGCCTGATCTTGGATCGAAGTTCTTCCAGCAATTCGGACCTCCTGCTTAGGGTGTCGATGGCATGGTGCAAGACGACATGCCTTACTTCCGTGAAGCCAACGCTACGGCGACGTTCGCCTATAGGTTGAAGATGCCTGGCTGGCGATTGCGAGAGAAGCAATGCACGTTCGATGCCAATCGCACCGAGGCCCGCGATGCGAGCGAAAACCGGCATACGTGCCGCCAAGGCTGTCTCGCGACGGAGACAGTGACCACCCCGCGTGACAGTTGCTTAATAGCGAAAATCGTGGGCGTCTATCCCGTGCTTCTTCAACAGTTTGTGCATTCCTTGCCGCGACATGCCCGCTTGCTGGGCTGCTTGCGACACGTTGCCATGATGGTCGCGGAGCAACGAAGTGAGGTAAACCTGCTCGGCCTCGTCCATAGCTTCATCGCGCGATGAGCTAGCGGTAGTCGAGTCCGGCAGGGGTGACTCCGGTGACGAACCGTTCGGGGGCGAAGCGACCATGGAAGTGGGAAGGTCTTCGATTTCAATTTGGCTGGTCCGCGCAAGCGCGATCGCCCGTTCCACGGCGTTGCGCAGTTCGCGAATGTTGCCGGGCCAAGCGTACGTGCGGAAGCGATCGAGAGCCTCGTCCGAGAACCGATCGACGCGAGGCTTACCTCGCTGTAAGGACTTAAGGAAGTGCTCGGCGAGCAAGATCACGTCGTCGCCTCGCTCGCGAAGGGGCGGCAACTCGATGTGAATCACCCCCAGTCGATAGTACAAATCGCGGCGAAACCGGCCCGCGTTGACTTCCATCTGCAAATCGCGATTGGTGGCGCAGATGAAGCGAGTGTCAATTTGGATCGGTTCGTTCATTCCCACCGGCGTGAAGGTTTGCTCTTGAACCACCCGCAGCAACTTGGCCTGCAGCATTGCGGGCAGCTCGCCAATTTCGTCGAAGAAGGCGGTGCCACCATCGCACTTCTTCAAAAGCCCCTCCTGATCCTTCACGGCACCGGTAAACGAGCCACGGGCGTGCCCGAACAACATCGATTCGAACAGCGTTTCGGGAATCGCCGTGCAATCGATCACTTGCAGCAGGTGGTCGCGGCGTTGGCTGTGATCATGAATGGCCTTCGCTACGACTTCTTTACCCGTTCCACTTTCGCCCGTGATCAGGATATTGGTGTCCGTGCCAGCGATGCGGTCGATAATGTCGAACAACTCGAGCATCGCCGGGCTAGTGCCGATGATCTCGGGGAATTGGAGAGCCAGGGCGCGCCGCTGGTCGTCGTCGCGTTCGCCCATGTACTGATGAAGGGGGCGATGCGAGAGCGCACGGCGGACACTCGCCAGCAGGTCTTCGTACTTGACGGGCTTCAGCAGGTAGTCGGAAATTCCCAGGCGAATGCTTTCGATGGCCGTGGGAACCGACGGAACGCCGGTGATGACGATTAGCGGAATGTGGGGCCACTTCCGGCGTTCGTTGTGCAGCAGTTCCAATTGCAGATTGCCCGGCATGTTGAGGTCGGACAGCACCAGATCGAAGGGGTGGGTCGATAACGCCTCAAGGGCCGCGTGCGCGTCGGGAACGCATACGCATTCGTAGCCCGCTTTGCGGAGCAGTTCGCCAGTAGTCCTCAGGTAGAGAGGTTCGTCGTCGGCGATCAGAATTCGGGCTGGTGAGGTTTCAGTCATCCGTCGATTCAGCGGTGGGTTCGACACTCTCAGGAAAGTTGAGTTTAAAACAGGTACCACCGCCCGCACCAGGCACAACTTCGATCGAGCCCCCCATTCCCTCCATCAGGTTTTGCGACACCGAAAGCCCTAGCCCCATTCCCACCTTAGCTTCGCCGCCCCCCTTGGTGGTGAAGAAGGGGTCGAAGATTTGCGGCAGAAATTCTTCGGCGATACCGGCACCGCGATCTATCACCGAGATGCAGACTCGGTTGTCGGCCGCTTCGACGCGCAGGGTGACTTCCTCGCCCTCAGGGGAGGCTTGGATGGCGTTTCGAATGACGTTGTAGAGCACTTGTTTGACTTCGCCTTCGGGAAGTTCCACCGTCGTGGGAGCATTTCGACTCGATTCGGCGGGTAACTCGACCGCTATCCTTACTCGATGCTTCCGTGCCACGGCATCCAGCAAGGTCGTCACTTCGGCGAGGGTTTGTTCGATGCGAAACTCGCGAGCCGCCTGGGGACTGCGGCGGTAGAGCTGGTACATCTGATGGATAATCGTGCTGATTCGCTCGATCTCGCGATCGATCAGCTCCAACAATTCGTAGTGTTGATGGTCGGGCGAGAGATCGGCCTTGATCAGTTCGAACGCGTTTCGGATGCCTGCCAGCGGGTTGTTAACTTCGTGTGCTACACTCGCCGCCAGTTGCCCGAGCGCTGCCAGTTTCTCCATCTGCCGACGGTGTCGCTCTAACTGTTGGATGCGGGCCGTGCGTTCCTGCACCAGTTGCTCCAGGTGTTCGGCGTAAAGACGAATCTGGTCTCGCAGCCTGTGGCGCTCGGTAACATCGCGAATGCTGGTTCGAAAGCCCAGATGCTCCTGCGAATCGCTGAACATGGGTTGCCAGGAAATGGCCATCCACCGTTTGTCGCCGTTGCGATGAATCACTTGAAATTCGAGATCGCTCTGAGATCCGCGTGCCTTCGCGTTCTCCAGCATTCGCTCGATGTGAGGTCGATCCTCTCCCGCAATCAGTGCAAGCGGGTAGTCACTCATCGCCAAACACTCGGCCGGGGTGTATCCTGTATCCCGCTCCACCGCTTGATTTACCCAGAGAAGTGTGGCATCGGGCGCGTGCCAACTTTCCCAGTCGCAGGTGTAGTCGGCGACCGCACGAAAGCAACCATCGTCTGGCTCGTTCGCCCATCGGTCTCTTTCGGGCTGCGGTGAGATACTATCGCTAATCAACGCTCTACTCCCCTCAGCGAAGTTTCCATAGCCCAGCATGGCGCCGCGCCGTCACAACGCGAACTTTCCCGCTCGCTCAGGCTGAAAGACCAATTCGGCCACGTGCCACGGTCCTTCATCGACCCGCTCCTCCCATTCTATTATATCGCCAACACGGCGACCTAATAGATTCGATCCTAGGGGTTCGAGTACGGAGACTGCCATGTCCGTCAGCTCGACATACTCGGGGTAAACAACGGTGCGGAGCACTTCCTGCATTCCATCCGAGCTGACCAACCGGACCGTGGAGTTCATGGTCACGATGTCGTCCGGAATCGCCGACTGCTCGGCGGTTCTGGTGGTCTCCAGTTGCCATTCGAGCTCGTCCAGATAATGCCAGGGAACGGCACTCCGAGCGTCCTCCGACAAGAGCAAATGCCCTAGGCGATATCGATCTTCTTCTGTAAACAGTCGAGTCGTCATTAGCTTCTCCAATCTTCGTTAGGCAACGTGTTGTATGGATTACGGGGTACTGGGCCCCGCGCGGGAAATATCTCCAGAAGCCCAGGGCACGGGCTTTGCAAAGTCATACTCCGCGACCGATTCGCCGCGGGGCGGAAGTGGCGCTCGCGCCTCCCTACCGTCCGCCGTGGCCATCGCCCGCAATAGGACAGCAAAAAGCACGATCAACAGGACCAGGAGAGGTCCCCACAAGTTCTCGCAGGTTGTGTGCATTCGTGTATTCAACATGGCTTGCCTCCAGTAGAAAAGTGTTTCAAGGAGATGAACACTTTGTTAAGCAAGTCGCATGCCACGCCCGCGACGAGCAGTCCCCGTGTCTACTCCCTGGAGAAGTTGGCCATGTATAGCGCCCCAGATGGAATGATGTTGGCACTGCGATTGCGATTATTCACCGCAGGTCGCGTCGTCTCGACCGTCAACTTAACTGGACGGTGTCAACTTTGGGCGACTACTCATTTCTGCGAACAGCAACGATGCCGCAGAAATCACGGAATTGCCGACGCAGCGTCTGCCTAAGCGACTCGGCACTCGATTTGCTTCTATTAGAGGCAAGCAACAAATCGTTACCTAGTTCCTTGTCAGCAGCTCGACTGTGCGAGCTCTCTTCGGGGGATGGCCATGACCTTCTACACCACCAGACCTTCGCTTCCGAGCGTAAAAAGAGCCAAGCCTTCTTTCGGTCTTGCGGATGCATCATCTACATCCAAGCGTGCGGTGAGTGTGCGCGCCTTCCGAGACCATCGAAGCACTCCTCCTTTTCGGGAAGTGGTCGTACCTTTAGATGGCTCCCCCTACGCTGAGCATGCACTTCCGTGGGCAATTCATTTGGCCGAGCTGGCTGGTGTACGCGTTCGTGTTGTGCACGTCCACTTGAAGATGGAACCGGGGTTTCACTCGCGTCGCTTAGATCTATACGACCACACGGACCGTATACTGCGGCGGCCGATGGAAGACTACATGGCCAGAATCGCCCGTCAGATTGCTCGGGTCAGCGAATTCGGCGTTGCAATCTCGATGGTCGATGAACGCGAAGTGGACGCCGGATTGCTAACGTTAGCTGGGAATGGTGACGACTTCGTTGTAATGGCGACGCGTGGCCGAAGCCATCTGTGGCGAGCTCTCGTGGGCAGTGGCCTCGACTCCTTGCTAAGTATCCGGCAAGCATCCGTTCTGCATATTCCAGGCTATAAGTGCCCTGTGGACTTCACGTCCCGACCATCCATGCGCCATCCACTCGTACCGATCGATGGCACTCTGGAAAGCGAGCAAATTGTGCCCCACGTCGCACGTCTCAATAAGCTGGTTGACGGCCGGGGAACGCTGCTTCGCGTTATGGATTCAACCGAACGCACTGCCGGTGTATATGAAACTCCACGGGCTCTGTCGGCGGAGTCGAAGAGAACTCCGACGGGTGCGCTGCGCGAAAGTGCCAAGCTCTGGAAGCCGGAGCTACGGTCCATGCGAACGAGCATTGTCTGGAGCAACTATTGTGCGGCTAAGGAAATCATGGCGCAGGCGATAGAGCGCGAAGCCGATTATGTTGCGATCGCCACGCGCGACCGTCGTCGGCTGAGCCGCCTGTTTCGGCCGGGGGTGTTGGATTATCTGGTTCGTAGATCGCCAATGCCGATCCTAGTTGCTAAGCAATTGCCAACTGGCGGGATTAAGTCGAGTCAGCTGCCGACGAGCTGGTAAGGCCTCTCAATGCTTATCGCTTTACAGGGCAATTCGACGGCATCCGCCGCGTTTCGCCACTTCGCAATCGATCCCCAAAAGAGGGATACCTCTCCAAGCATCTGCACACTTGGAGAGCCAGATGCCGGAGGGATCACCCGCGTTCTAGGGTCAGGAGAGCGATGGTTGTGCCTCGCTGCGGACAAGGCCCGGCCTACCAAGCGGCGTCACTGAAACATACTGGACTCATCCCGTTTTGGCCACAGAACCAGGATACCTATTCCACCTGCTGCCAATGATGCCACGAAGATTCCGATCTTGGCCGCCGCATATACCGTGTCATCGGGGAAAGCTACTCCCGCGATAAACAAGGACATGGTGAAGCCGATGCCGCCGAGTGCGCCGGCCCCACACAATTGACGCCACGAATAGGCATCAGGTTTGTTAGCGATGCCCGTTTTCACAGCAAACCACGCTGCGGCGATGAGACCCATCGGCTTGCCGATCACCAGTCCCATTGCAATGGCCGCGATTAAACGAAACTGCCCTTCAAAAACGTTCGGGGACCACACAACACCTGCATTTGCTAACGCGAAAATCGGAAGCACTACATAACTGGACCAGGGCTCAGAGGCACGCAGAAGCTTGTCGGCCGGCGATTCGATTCGACGGTGAATTAGGTCCAAAGTCTCCAACGCATGCTCAGAGGGCCCGGACCGCATCGCCTCGGCAGTATGGTTGCCTTCCTTATGGATAATCGTCGAGGCTTGTGCCAAAAGTGCCTTGAGGTTCGCCGGCGGGCGTGCGGGGATGACCAGGGCCAGGATTACCCCCGCGAGTGTGGCGTGCAGCCCGGCCTCGTGCAGAAAGAACCAAAGTAAAACTCCGCAAATCGCGTAAGGGAGCGTACTGTAAACAGCGGTCCGGTTAAACACAAGCAGCATCGCAGCAACTACGAGGCTAACTACTAAGTAGGCTGCGTGGATCTGTTCCGTGTAAAATAGAGCAATCACCAATATCGCCACGATATCGTCGATAATGACCGCGGCTGTCAGAAAGACGCGAAGTTCAACGGGGACGCGCCTACCGAGAAACACGATAATCGCCACCGCGAAAGCCGTGTCGGTCCCAATAGGGATGCCCCACCCATGCCTCAGATCGGGAGGTGCAATAATCGCATAAATCACTGCCGGCAGTATGAATCCTCCAATTGCCGCGATGACTGGAAGAGCTCCAGAGCGAAATGTGGCTAGGTGTCCAACAGTGAACTCTCGCTTGATCTCTAGCCCCACGACGAAGAAAAAAATCGTGAGGAGCCCATGGTTGACCCAGTGGAGTAGCGAATGTGCGAACAGATTGTCGCCCCACTGAAAACCTAGTGGAGTTTCCCACCACGCATTGAAGGCCGGCCCGAAAGGAGAGTTGCTGATGACCAGGGCAAACAGCGTTGCTACTCCCAGGAGCAACCCTGATGACGGCCCCCAGCGTACGAACTCGAATGCAGCGGACTGAATTCGATGCCCCAGCGGGGCCAACATGGCATCCGCCAGCGAGCTTTCGTCCCACGCGCCGGTATACTTGCGGCCGTTGATGAAGAAAACGGGGGCTTCGTTGGCACCACTACGTCGGGCAGTCTCGATATCTGCGCTAACTCGCGACTTGGCCGCAGCTAGTGCCTCATGATTGGCTCCCCCGTCCAAGGCCACTTGGTGTTGTTCAGCTATTTGTGCAAGGTCGCTCACCGAAAGGACGGGACCCCGCTCCATGAGCGCTTCGTGTACCTCCCAAAACTGTCCCGTGGTCTCGGCCACCTGCTCGGCAAGCTCGGCGGCGCGCGTCGCAATGTTATTTCCAGCGACCGGCAGATGCCTGTAGACATACCGCATTCGATCGCCGAATCGACTGCGGAGTTGTTCGACAACATGGTGAATGGAGCGACTCCAAAAGGTGGCGTAGCTCCCATACTGAACCAACGTCATTTCGGCGTCGGACGGACCCACAACGTGATCACGGGCGGGATCTACTGGCGGGTCAAGCATGAGAAGCATTCTAAGGCGACGTGATAGCGACACCACCAATTGAGGGTCAATTTATCGAAACGGTGGCGATCCCTTCAACCCACGGCCATCTCGTTGGATGCCCTTGGTTGACTTTACGCAAGGAATGCGAATCTGCCACACGTAATGCTTTGATCCCCCCGCCTTCGTTGATCCACCGATCAATTTCGGGATCGTAAGCGGCGATATAGTCAGTTTTCCCTTCCATTCGCGTGTCGAGTATTGAATTCAAAGAACGGATCATAATTGTAAAGCTGCTAGCAGTGATTGAGAATTCCAACAACGCAAAAATTGCACCGAGGGGTAGGTGGTCACGCGAATCGGGATACAGGATCCGCGTTCCATTAACTACCCGTCTCGCGCAGATGACGGGGGCGGCATTGGTTCGACTTCCACAATCTCTATGGCAATAGTTCCTCCTGGAGCATCGAATTCAATGATCTCCCCCGCGCCACGACCATAGATCGCGTGGCCGATGGGAGTCAGGGTGGAAATGCGATTGTGGCGGATGTTGGCGTCACCGGGGGCTGTGAGCGTGTAGGCTTCCACTTCCTTTGTCTGAAGATCTCGAAGGTGAACAGTCGAACCGACTTCCACAATCGGCGCAAAGCGAGTCCTAGAGTTCATTTCGCTTCCTGGTAAATGGGAGAAGGGGGCAAACGATCAATACAATTCAACTCTCGGCAGACGTGCGTCGCCGGGCACGAGTCTGATGAATGCGACGGTTAAGCACTCTACCTGCTCGGGCCGCAGCATCCGCAATAGCCACATAGCTGTTGGTGGCCATGGCCGACATAACAATCCGCCCCCGAGGGTGCAGCGCGAGGTCCATGCGACATCGAATGTCCACGCCCCCTCGTGGCCCGTTGACGTCTTCCACCCAAACGTGGACGGATCGAAAGCGATGGGCAAACTGGCTAAGTGCCGCGGATAGAATTCGCGGCACGGCCTGGCGCAAGCCACCGTCCAAAGGTAGCCTCCGCGAAGCGACGGAAATTCCCACTTCGCGATAAGAGGTAGTGAAGTGTCGGCTAGCAGTCATTGGTCGAAACCTCTTTAAAGTGAATCTTGCTCCGAATGGTTCTCTCGGTGGATTAATCGCAAGTATCGTGCCCAAGGAGCGACGCCTGCTAAAATCGGGGATTCTGCAGAAATATGGCGTGGAGTGCTCACAAGCTGTCAACCCGAGTTGACGAATTACTCCATGGGTTGACACAGTTGGCGGGGCGTAGACTCCACGCGCGGGGAGAGTCACCAACGGAACCGATCATTGGGCAGCCGCAGCGGAGAGCCCGCGCGCGGTTGCGGTCACAGATCCACATTCTGGCGACAGATGATTAGGCCGGCACGACCAAAGCAGTTCGGTATATCAGCGATAGGCTCGGCCAAGCATGGAGGATGTCCTCCATGTCACCTGGCGCGTCGACCTCTGTTCATCAGCCAAACTGCGTTTCCCGAAGGTCTTTCTCTGCAATCGCTTATCGAACTCGGCTCGCGGAGTTTCAATGCGTGTATCCCGGATTAAAATTCCTCGACCGCTACCTGCGTCCAAGCATGTCCAGAGACGACAATCAATTCTGAACGAACAACCTCCAAAGGTACTCGTTGCAATTAGGGGCCCAACTGTTCTGGAGGGCAGGCCTCCGGCCACCTTACGGCCTCGTACTCCGCACGGTTGGCCTGATGGATTCGGTCATACTCTTCGGGTCGCATCGCCGCTTAAAGTGCCCCGCAAGGGAAGGAAAGCCAACGACTTCTTTGGAAGCTCTCCGGGAAGAAGCTTGATTCACATTAAGGTTGCGGAAAGGTGGCGAGCAAGAGTGCTACTTGCTTCGGCCCTATATTTGGGCAATCCACTAGAGGTACGTAGCTACGGCGCCCGCTCGCATGGGATCAACAATGCAATTGCCGCCCGTAATTGTTCCGGCATGGCCGGCCAAGTCTCGATCAAACGCAAGAGCCGAGCGTCATCAAGTGCCATCTCTGGACATTTAGTGCGACAAATCTCCTGACAGTTTCCTGACAAGCCTTCGCCTGCTTTCGTAACTCCTTGAGCCGTAAGGACGTTACGATCGAGCGGACACTCTTTCGATTCCCGCCGCCTCCACTTTGTCACTCGTTGCCAACGAGTTACTAGACGCGTCAAAACCCTTGCACCCGCAAGGGTTTACGCGTTTCTGGACCTCGCCTTCCGTGCCATCAAATGACACGGCGTGACTGCCAGAGCCGCAAAAAATGCAGCGCAATTGCAGCGTAAGCGATCTGGGGCCGGAACTGCCAAACCCCAGCGTCAAGATTTGATCCCAAGAGCTTTGACTCGAGAATTGAGTGTTGTGGGTTTCATTCCAAGTAATGCTGCTGCGCCATTGGAGCCATATACTTTGCCGTTGCATTCGGCCAGGGCGGCTTTGATGTTGTTGGCCTCAAAGGCTCGCACTTCCGTGGCGGTTAGGATGGGCTTGATCGAGTTTGATTCCAGCGGCTTTGCTCGTTGCTTGGAAGCGACCTCCGGCAAATCGAACCGCAGGCGGCCGTCGACTGACACGATGCAGGCTCGTTCCAGAGCATGTTGCAGTTCGCGGACGTTGCCCGGCCAGTCGTAGCCTTGCAACTCCTGCACGTTGGCCAGCGTTAGTCGGAGCCGTGGTCGTCCGAGTTGTCTCGCGAAGCGGTTTAGGAAGTGCTCGGCCAGCAACGGAATATCTTCGACTCGCTTTCTCAGGGGCGGAATTTCCATCGGAAAGACGCTCAGTCGATAGTACAGATCCTGTCGAAAGCGGCCTGCCTCGGCTTCTGCACGAAGGTTTCGATTCGTCGCTACAATCAGCCGCACGTCGATTCGCCGAGTTCGCTCTTCACCAATTCGCTCGATCTCTCCTTCCTGCAGAACCCGCAGCAACTTGGCCTGCAAATCCAGCGGGATCTCGCCGATTTCGTCGAGGAAGAGCGTACCGCCATCCGCGAGTTCAAATCGCCCAGCCCGATCACGTAGCGCACCGGTGAAGGCGCCTTTCACGTGACCGAAGAATTCGCTTTCGTAGAGTTCACGCGGTACTGCAGCGCAGTTGACCTTGATCAGTGGGCGTTCTGCGCGCTGACTGTGCCGGTGGATTTCGCGAGCGACAACTTCCTTGCCTGTGCCGCTTTCGCCGAGGATCAGCACGGACGAGTTTGTTGGCGCGACCAATTCGATTTGCCGAGTTACGGCCTGCATCGCTGGCGCCTGACCGATCAGGTCACCAAAAGTCGCTGACTGTTGAACTTCTTCGCGAAGGTACTCGTTCTCCTGCTCAAGTCGCTTCTTGAGGGATTCGATCTCCTCCATCGCGCGGGCATTGGCAATCGCAGCGGCAAGGTGATCGGCAATCATCCGCAGCCACTCAAAGCAGGATGCCCCTGGAGCTTCGCGTGCGAAGAGCCCGAGCACTCCGAGTACTTTGCCACGGTGCACGAGCGGGTGGCCGGCAAACGAGGCAATCTGCTCTTCACGAATCCACGATGGGTCAGCAACCCATGCCTGATCATTTGCCACATTGGCAACTTCCAGCGATTGCCCCGTTTCGGCGATCTGTCCGACTTTCCTGATTCCGATTGGAAATCGTCGGAACTCCCCACCAAGTCGCTCCCAGGAGGCGCGCGTGTTGGCGACGGAATGGCCAGCACTGGCCACCAAATGCAGGCATTGGTCGCGGTTTTGGCATTCGGCGGCCAATCGGCAGTTTTCACAGTCGCCAGCCAGTGGCGGTTGTACGAGCCAAATTCGAACGAGCGCGACAGCAGGTCCTTCGGCAAGTCGTTGCACGGCAAGGGGCAGCAGTTCGGACACATGATGATGACCGGCCAGGTCCAGCAATAGTCGCTTTGGGTCGCCTACAAGCCCGGCGGTTTGCGATGAGATCGTCATTACCGAAGCATGACGACATCTCGTTGGTTGTCAACGACATTTCGTAATTCAACGATATGTCGTCGCGCCTTAGATGATCGAGGCGAGATCGTAAGTCGTTTCTAGTGGGTAACTTATGTCAATTTGTGGAAGTTGGCACGAGAAGTGTAATTCAGATCGACCGTCGCCAGCGAATCGCTCGCCCGGCATCCACAAGACCCGAAGTGTCCTAGTAAAAGGTTGAAGCCATGTCCCGTATTCATCAACTCGCCCCCGAAGCCGCTGCTGGAAAAGCCAAAGAACTGCTTGATGCCGTCAACGCGAAGCTTGGTCGTGTTCCCAACATGACTCGGGCGATGGCTAGTTCTCCCGCGGTGCTGGAAGGGTACTTGGGCTTGAGCGGTGCCTTGGGCAAGGGCCGCCTGTCAGCGAAGAACCGCGAACAGATCGCCTTGGCTGTCGGGCAGGTCAACCATTGCGATTATTGCCTCGCAGCCCATTCGACGATTGGCAAGATGGTCGGCCTGACTCCGGAGCAGATCCTCGACAGCCGTCGCGGAACGGCCGTTGATCCCAAGAGTGATGCCGTGATTCGCTTCGCCCGGCAAATTGTCGACGCACGCGGGCAGGTCAGCGACGCTGACATCGGCGAAGTTCGTGCTGCGGGCTTGGACGATGGGGCCATTGCCGAAGTCGTCGCCAACGTAGCTCTGAACATCTTCACCAACTACTTCAACCATGTGGCTGAGACTGACATCGATTTTCCTAGGGCCGAGCCGATCGACGACCATCACGAAATGTGTGCGTCGCTCCCCGGTTGCGATGAAACTCGCTGATGCGATCGCCACTCATTTTAATTCGTTCCTGAACCTCAATAGTCACATAACTTTAAGGATGACAGCACCATGACCACGTCAAGAGCCGCCACCGCCCTCGCACTCGTCCTGCTCGTTTCACTCCACCTATCGCCCGCCGCCGCCGCGACCGATGCTCCAGCCTCGCAGGTGCTGTACCGTACAGTGACTATCGACGGACTGGACATCCTCTACCGGGAGGCTGGGCCAAAAGATGCGCCCACTGTCCTGCTGCTGCATGGCTTCCCAACGTCGTCGCATATGTTTCGCGACCTGATCCCTGCCTTGGCCGATAAGTTTCACGTCATTGCCCCGGACTATCCCGGTTTTGGCAACAGCTCCGCGCCATCGGTCGAGGACTTTGACTATACGTTCGAAAATCTGGCGAACGTTATCGATAAGTTCACGCAGGAGGTTGGCATCACGAAGTATTCCATCTACCTGATGGACTACGGCGCTCCGGTCGGATTTCGCCTGGCCGTGAAACATCCGGAGCGTGTGCAGACGTTGATCATCCAAAATGGCAATGCCTACGACGAAGGGCTCGACAACGACTTCTGGAAGCCTATCAAAGCCTATTGGAAAGATCGAACCGACGCCCAGGGCGATGGCCTACGGTCACTGCTGACGCTTGATGCGACCAAATGGCAGTACACCCATGGGGTTCGCAATGTCGAAACGATCAGCCCCGACACCTGGGGCCACGTGCAGCCGCTGCTGGATCGTCCCGGCAATCAGGAGATCCAACTCGCGCTGTTCTACAGCTACGGCAGCAACCCGTCGCTGTACCCACAGTGGCAGGAATACCTTCGCAAGCACCAGCCGCCGACGCTGATCGTGTGGGGGCAGAACGACGCGATCTTTCCCGCCGCCGGGGCGCACCCCTATAAGCGAGACCTCAAAAACTTGGAGTTCCATCTGCTCGATACGGGCCATTTCGCCCTGGAAGAGGACGGAGCGACAATTGCCACGCTGATGCGAAACTTCCTTGACAAGCAAGTGAAACAGTAAGCTCTCTGAAACTGACCTGGTCGGAGTCTAGAGTCCATTCGACCTTGGGTGCGGATCGTTCTGTCCGCTCTTCAACACTTTTTGTGCACAGAGAGCCTGACAAGCAGCGGGCTTCCTGTGTCCCTTCCATGACGCCGATTCCCCAGCGAAACAATGACCGCCATGAGACCACCATTCACATTTGACACCGCCACCGCGAAAGTCCGGGCCGCTGAGGATGCCTGGAACAGTCGTGATCCGCAGCGAGTATCTCTCGCCTACTCCGAAGACTCGGAGTGGCGCAATCGGGACCAGTTCCTTCGGGGCCGGAGCCAGATTCGAGCATTCCTGGCAGGCAAGTGGGAACGAGAACTCGACTATCGCCTCACCAAGTCACTCTGGAGCTTCACCGAGAATCGAATCGCCGTTCGTTTTCAGTACGAATACCACAACGCCTCCGGGCAGTGGTTTCGGGCTTACGGAAATGAACTCTGGGAGTTTGACGAAGACGGTCTCATGCGTCGTCGGGAAGCTAGTATCAACGAGGTTCCCATCGACGATACGGGGCGAAAATTTCATTGGCCTCTCTCTGGGCCTCGACCTGCGGACGACGTAGGGATTCCTGCCGTACAATAACGACAAAATGCTGTCGGCGAAGTCACGGCGGACTCATTTCCGGAACCCGAAAACAGAGGATGGCTGTCATGCGTCAATTATCCAGCGACATCGCTTTCACGCCGGCAGTCAAGTCGATGCAATCCGAGAAAGGGTCTCGCTCCGGCTACGCACGCATGGAAGCCGGAGGAAGCTGGCAGACGACAGTCACTCCGGAACTCGAAGCGTTCCTATCTGAGCTGGACATGTTCTATTTGGGAACAGCGAACGCCGAAGGGCAGCCCTACATCCAGTACCGTGGCGGCTCACCGGGATTCCTCAAGGTCGTCGATGACAAGACCCTGGGCTTTGCCGACTTCGCCGGCAATCGCCAGTACATTACGCTCGGAAACATTTCCGAGAACCCGAAAGCGTTTATCTTTCTGATGGATTATGCTCGCGGACGCCGTATTAAGCTCTGGGGTACCCTACGCATTGTCGACGGCGACCAGTCGCTGCTCGAACAGCTTCGCGATCCATCTTATCCGGCGAAGGTCGAGCGGGCCATGCTGTTTGAAATCGAAGCATGGGACGTCAATTGCCCGCAACACATCCATACACGGCTCTCGCAGAGGCAGATGGCTCCGGTCATTGAGCGATTGCAGGGCCGCATCGCCGATCTTGAGGTCCAGCTCAAGGCGATCAAAGCGAAGGTGAAAGGGACGTGAGCGATGGCGTCCTGATCCGCGCAATTGTCTTTCGCTAGGGGCTTGAAGCATGGGCCTCTTATCATCAACGCTTGGCCAAGAATGAGGAAAAGCTTGTCTGCTATTCAATTGTTTCGTCTAGCCCTCGAACTGCCGATGTGCCGCTAAGCTCCAAGCACTCAATGTGAGCCCTCTGCTGAGTTCCGTTTTCGTCAGGAACCGTGCGTCTGGAATGGCTCTAGACAATCCTGCACCTCGGGGTGTAGAATTTGGCAATCGCCGCAGTTGGGCGTCGAAAACTGGTCGCCGCATCCGGCAACTAGGGCCCATCGAAGTGAAGGTACTTCGTTCCAGACCACGGCGTCGTCTTTCTCCGCACCTTTTGCTTGGTCCGCCCCCTGCCCTCAATTTTCCATGGATGAGACTGATGACTCGCATGACCGAGACAGACGATGTTTGTGATCCAGTCTTGATTCAGGGGGGCATGGGAGTCGCCGTTTCCAATTGGCGACTGGCTCGGGCCGTGTCGCGACGAGGGCAAATGGGGGTTGTCTCAGGGACGGCAATCGATGCCGTCCTAGTGCGGCGATTGCAGCTTGGCGATCCGGGTGGTGAGGTGAGGCGAGGCTTAGGGGAATTCCCTTACCCCGAGATGGCTCAGCGCGTAAAGGACCGTTACTTCATTCCAGGCGGCAAGTCTCCAGACAGCCCCTTCGCCGCGTCCTTTGTGTTACCCATGCGACCGACGCGAGATCAGTTGGAGTTGGTCGTTGTCGCCAACTTCGTCGAAGTATTCTTAGCGAAGGAAGGGCACTCAGGACCGGTCGGAATCAATTTTCTCGAGAAGATCCAAACACCGACTCTGCCTTCTCTGTATGGCGCGATGCTGGCCGATGTCGACTATGTGTTGATGGGCGCCGGTATCCCCCGGTCCATTCCTGGAATTCTGGATCGTCTCAGCGATGGCGAAGCCGTCAGCATGCCACTGGCAATAGCGGACGCAAGCGCGGGCGACGACTTTCACGTAAGTTTCTCGCCGGAGGAGTTCACCCATGGGGAAGTTCCATGGCTGAGGCGCCCAAAGTTCTTGGCGATTGTGGCATCTCATACACTCGCGAGCATGCTCGCAAAAAAATCGGACGGTCGAGTCGATGGCTTCGTCGTGGAGGGACCAACGGCCGGAGGTCACAATGCGCCGCCTCGCGGCAAGCATCAGTTGAGTGAAAGCGGAGAGCCTGTCTACGGCGACCGTGACGAGGTCGATTTCGGAGTACTTCGCGAATTGGGCCGGCCTTTCTGGTTGGCCGGTTCGTATGGCTCGGAAGGAAAGCTTGAACAAGCGCGTCGCCTGGGTGCCAAGGGGATCCAGGTGGGGACAGCATTCGCCTTTTGTACTGAATCAGGTATCGAGCCACAACTTAAGCGGCGCGTAATTGAGCTTGCCAAGCAACAGCGACTCCATGTGCATACCGACGCCGCGGCCTCCCCAACAGGATTCCCATTCAAAGTGCTCCAATTGGACGGCACGCTATCTGAGCAACCTCTCGTCGATGAACGCCACCGCATTTGCGACTTGGGCTTTCTCCGCCAAGGTTATCGCCGTGAAGACGGAAGCGTGGGTTGGCGGTGTCCCGGAGAGCCGGTGCAGTCCTATCTCCGTAAGGGAGGGACCGAAAGCGATACGCTGGGACGAAAGTGTGTATGTAACGGGTTAATGGCAACTGTAGGGCTTCCTCAGCTTCGACGCGGTAGCGGTGCAGAACTGCCGTTGATCACCGCGGGCAACGAAGTTCAGAGCATCCTCCAGTTCCTTCCCAGTGAGGATGCAGAAGAGTACTCCGCCCATCACGTGATCAAGCACCTGCTAGGCTCGCAGTGTACACCAAGTGTGAGCGCGCAGCGCTAACGGCCACCATTTGACGCACCGATCGACCCAGATCCATAGCCACTGTTCGCGAGCCCCACTATCCAGAAAGAATAACCAATGAAACGTTTGTGGTTGGCCTTCGCGGCCGTGATGATTTTTTCCTTCTTAATCCTCGGCTGGATTGGGACACGCATTTTTCAAGAGATGCCACCAATCCCCGATCAGTTCGTCACGACCAGTGGGGCGACGTTGATCGATCGTGGCGACATCGGCGCGGGCCAGAACGTGTGGCAATCATTAGGTGGAATGCAAGTCGGTTCGATCTGGGGTCACGGCAGCTACGTTGCCCCGGACTGGACCGCCGATTGGCTTCACCGAGAAGCGATCTTTATCCTCGACAAGTGGGCGAACGCTGAGTTCGGCCAGCCCTTCGCGGCTTTGGGTTCCGAACGACAAGCTCAACTTAGTGGCCGTTTATCGGACCTAATGCGAACCAATACCTACGACGAATCCAACGGCGTCGTGACTATCGACCCGATTCGTGCCGAAGCCTTTGAGGCAAATATTGAGCATTACCGCACCGTCTTCATCGACGGCAACGCGGACTACGCCATTCCAGCGGACACCATTTCGAGCGAAGAGCGTCTTCGAAAGTTCTCATCGTTTGTATTTTGGACATCCTGGGCCGCGTCGACAACTCGTCCGGGCGATATCGCCAGCTACACCAACAACTGGCCACACGAGCCGTTAGTCGGCAACCGCCCGACCGGCGACAACGTTGTTTGGACGGGCGTCAGCGTGATCATGTTGCTGGCTGGAATCTCCGGCATGGCTTGGTGGTACGCTTCGCGTCGTGAGGAAGAAGCAAAGCCCGAGAGCCTTGCCCAGTTCGATCCGCTGGCCCGCTGGAAAGCGACACCATCGCAACAGGCGACCATCAAGTACTTCTGGGTCGTCGCCGCGTTGATCTTCGCCCAGATGTCGCTGGGTATAGTGACTGCACACTACGGCGTTGAGGGCGAAGGCTTCTATGGCTTTCCCCTTGCCGACTATCTTCCCTACAGCGTCTCGCGTACATGGCACGTTCAGATCGGATTGTTCTGGATCGCAACGGCGTGGCTCGCGGCCGGGTTGTTTATTGGGCCGTTGGTTAGCAACTACGAACCCAAGTACCAGCGCCTTGGCGTCAATGTTCTGTTCGCAGCATTGCTGCTGGTCGTGGTCGGCTCTTTGTCGGGCGAGTGGTTGAGCATCAAGCACCATATGAGCGATACGGTCTCTTTCTACTTCGGGCATCAAGGATACGAGTACGTTGAACTTGGCCGTGTTTGGCAGATAGCCCTCATGGGCGGGCTGCTGCTATGGCTGGTGCTGATGTTGCGGGTGCTTTGGCCAGCGCTTCGTCAGAAGCCAGAGGCAAACACCACCGAAGCCAATTCGCAACGCCACCTCGTCGCCTTGCTCGCGGTCGCGACCGGGGCGATCGCTCTGTTCTACGGAGCAGGCCTAACGTGGGGGCAGCACTCGCACCTGACAATGGTCGAGTACTGGCGGTGGTGGGTCGTTCACTTGTGGGTGGAGGGCTTTTTTGAGGTCTTCGCCACCACTGTAATTGCGTTTGTGTTCATGCGGTTGAACCTAGTACGTCCTGGACTTGCCGCCGCCGCCGCGCTGCTCTCTGCCACGATCTTCCTTTCGGGCGGTATCATCGGCACGCTGCACCACTTGTACTTTTCGGGCACTCCAACGGTCGCGCTCGCGTGGGGATCGGTTTTCAGTGCACTGGAAGTCGTCCCCTTAACCCTGATTGGATTCGACGCGATGGAAGACTTGCGGCGTAGCAAGGCATCGCCGTGGGTGCACCGCTACAAATGGCCCATCTATTTTTTCATCTCCGTAGCATTCTGGAACATGATCGGTGCGGGCTTGTTCGGTTTCATGATTAATCCGCCAATCGCCCTGTACTACATGCAAGGATTGAACACGACCCCCCTGCACGCGCACGCAGCCCTATTCGGTGTGTACGGCATGCTTGGCATCGGTTTGATGCTGATGTGCTTGCGAGTTTTGATCCCTGGTCGTCCGTGGAAGGACGGCATGCTGACGCTCGGCTTCTGGGGTATGAACATCGGGCTGATGGCCATGTGCGTATTGAGCCTACTGCCGGTCGGTTTACTGCAAACGAAGGCCTCGGTGGAAAGCGGTTACTGGTTCGCTCGTAGCAGCGAGTTCATGCAAACGGACCTCATGCAAACGCTACGCTGGATGCGCGTCCCCGGTGATACCATTTTCTTCCTCGGGGCCGTCGCCTTAGTCTGGTTCATCTTGGGGCTTAAGACCGGGCATTCGTTCTCCAAGGTCGATGACGGTTTTGATCCGCCGGAGCACGACGTACTGACAAGCCGCGAGCCTCGGAAGTAAGGCTGGAATGCGTCGTCCACCACTTGTTTGACATACTCCCTCGTACGCTCGCGGTGTCCGACCGCTGCTGCAACCTGTCCCAATCAACTGTTAATGGAGCTTAACCATGCTCACCCTTGATGCTGAACAGACCGTCGGCGACTTCGTTCGCCAGAAGCCAACCCGCGCCCGTGTCTTTGAGTCCCTAAAGATCGACTACTGCTGCGGTGGAAAAATCTCGCTGAGCCAAGCGTGTAGAAAACGAGGCATCGAAGTGGGAGCAGTCCTGCAAGCCATCCATCAGAGCGACGAACTTGCGGATGCGGACACGCTCGTCAACGTTGACACGATGGGACTCGCGCAACTAGCGGATCACATCGAAACGACCCACCACGCTTACTTGCGTGACGAGCTGCCGCGACTCGACGCCATGACCGAGAAAGTCGCACGTGTCCACGGTGACAAAGACGACCGACTGCCCACTGTACGCCAGGCGTTCCTCATTCTCAAAACGGAACTCGAACCACACATGATGAAGGAAGAGATGATTCTGTTCCCGATCATACGGCAACTCGAGGCTTCCGCCGAGAGACTGGATTTTCATTGCGGAAGCGTCGCCAATCCCATACGACAAATGGAACGGGAGCATGATCAGTCGGGCGCGGCACTGGCACTCTTGAACGAGTTCACCGATGGCTACACACCGCCGGAGTGGGCCTGCAACACCTACCGAGCCATGCTCGACTCGCTAGAGAAACTAGAAGCCGATATGCATCAGCATATCCATAAGGAAAACAACGTGTTGTTCCCCAAAGCGATTGAGCTTGAGCAAGAGAGGGGCTAAGGAAATACTTATGGCCAGTCATCTCAAATCAGTCACCAAGCCGGACACGGCCCACAACACCTTAAGGCATAAACATGGCCATCAACCACGCTAATCCTGCCGAGGTCATGCATTTGCAGCCGCTTGGCTCAAAGATCGGCAGTGTGAGAACTTACACGTTGTTCAAGACCGACGCGATGGAGGCGATTCGACTCGTTCTGCCCGCCGGCAAGCAGATTGCGGAGCACCGAGCGCCCGGCGAAATCACGGTCTATTGCTTAGAAGGACGCATTAAGTTCACATCCCAAGGACAGCCCAAAGAACTAGTCGCTGGCGATTTGCTGTACCTTAGCGCTGCCGATCCGCATGCCGTCGAAGCGATCGAAGATTCATCGGTCTTGGTAACGATCCTGTTAGGTAACGCCGCTAGGCCATAGGGCGACTAATGTCGCACTACTAAAGTTAACTCGATTTCCACGTTCTCGCTTCTAAGTACGGCAGGGGCGAAGTGACATCGCGAGCACTAGGCTCGCTCAACATATTTCCGTTGGTGACATCAAGCTCCGCGCCATGCCGGGGGTCGCGAAGCGATGGGCGCACCGACCCAAGAAAGGCCATGATGAGTGGCACACCGTCGCATGGCTCAAAGACTCCCCGAGCAGCGTGTTCCATCAATAAGAAAGGGTCGTCGTGGCAGGTAACGTGACACCACATTGGAATCCGAGAACGGACCTCTGCACTCCTAACCAGGTGCTCGCGCACGACGCGATGAGGCGTCGCTGTCCGGTGGCGTACAGCCAAGAACTGGGCTGGTCGATTTTTCGGCATGCGGATGTGAAGCGAGTGTTGGAGGATCACGAGAGCTTTAGTAATGCCGTGTCGGAGCACTTGTCGGTTCCCAATGGTATGGACCCGCCCGAACACACCATTTACCGACAGATGATCGAGGCATACTTTTCCTTCGATCGGGTGCGTGCCTTTACGCCAACGTGCCGCACAATCTCCGACAGACTGGTCAGCGACGCCGTACGAGCAAGTGCAGGCGTCGAGGTGGTGTCGCAACTGGCAACACGTTTCGCCGGGCAGGTGCAATGCGCATTTCTGGGATGGCCAGAAGACTTGCACCATACTTTGATCGATTGGACACAGCGCAACACGATGGCCAACCGTGACGGGGACCGGGAGCAGCTATCACGGCTGGCGAATGAGTTCGAGGCGATCGTGGACAGTCAACTGGATCAACGAGCCGATGACTCCACGACGCATTCCACCGATGTGACGCGCATGCTAATGGGTGAACGGGTCTACGAGCGGCCACTTAGCCATGAAGAGATTTCCAGCATCCTTCGCAACTGGACCGTTGGCGAGATCGGTACTATATCGGCTTCGATCAGCATCCTGTTGCACCATCTAGCCCTTCATCCCGATCATCAACGATTCTTACGCGACAATCTCGCGAAGCTGCCCAGTGCGATCGACGAAATGCTGCGTGTTCACAATCCCCTGTTCTCCAATCGTCGCGCGACCCGATGCCCTGTGAACTTGGGAGGGCAAGACATTGGTGCTGGGGAACGAGTGACTCTTCACTGGATTTCCGCGAACCGCGATGAGGAAGTGTTTGAGGACGCTAGCGAGGTGCGTTTTGATCGAGATAGCGCAGAGAATTTGCTTTATGGTGCGGGGATTCACGTTTGCCCCGGTGCACCGCTCGCTCGCATGGAACTGGAAGTCTTCATGGAATCCTTGCTGTCACAGACTTCCAGTTGGTCCTTGCGGGAGGGATCCGCTCCTGTTTACGCAAACTACCCAGCCTGCGGCTTCGAGGACCTGCAAGTAATCTTTAGTTCCTGATGTCTTTGGTGGCAACTGTTTCGCTATGGTGGTGGTGCTGCGTTATCATGTTTGACAGTAGGTGGGTGTCCTGGGTAGCCCGCTGCAACTGAATCGCATTGGATATCGAGTCAGGATTGCGATTGATGGGGAAAACAATGCAACCGTACCGCGATTCTCTCAAAGCAACACTCGTGGGAACGGTTGTCACGGCAGGACTCGGCGGGACCATTATCGTCGGATCACGGAATCTCCAGCATTTCGACGCGGCCTTGTTCGCCTATCTCTTCGCGTCGCTATTTGCTGCCTTTGGGCTGGCCTACCGTTACACCATGTGGTTGCAACGCCCGCCCACGGCCATGTACTGGAAACGTGGCTGGCAAGTTTTTCTCTCGGGTGGTGGAGCACGAAAGAAATCAGGGCGACTTGGCGAGCGGCTAGTCCGAAGCTTTGCGCTGAATCAGTTTATCTTTAAGCGCAGTTGGTTGCGCGGTGTGGCTCACTGGCTAATCATGTGGGGCTGCCTGATCGCGGCCGCAATTACATTTCCGCTAGTTTTCGGGTGGGTGCATTTTCAATCCGTACCGGGAGAGTTTAATTACTACCGCATCGTGGTGTTTGGCTTCCCGACAATTGCTGTTGAGGTTCACTCCTTCCTGGCTCACTTGCTGTTCCACGGTCTTGTCTGGGCATCGTTCCTGGTCATCGCCGGCGTCATGCTGGCTTTCCTCAGACGCATGCGAGATCACGGCGCCGAGGCGTTGCAGCGATTCGGCGAGGACATTTTACCCCTTTTGATGTTGTTTGCTGTGAGCATCAGCGGGCTGTTGATCTGGGTCAGCTACGAATGGATGCAAGGGTATGCCTACAGTTTCTTGGCTATCATCCACGCCGTCACCGTGATCCTCACGCTGCTATGGCTCCCCTTCGGAAAGCTATTTCATATCTTTCAACGTCCCGCTCAGTTGGGCGTGGCGTTCTATAAGGACGCGGGCCGCGCGGGGAGTCAAGCATGTTGCGTCCGTTGTGGCGAGGCGTATGCATCAGCCATGCAGGTAGAGGACCTGATAGTCGTTCAGCGGGAACTGGGGTATCAGTACGATGTGGTGGATGAGGAAGGTGGTGAAGTTCATTATCAGCGGGTTTGCCCGAAGTGTCGCCGCGGAATGCTGGCACTGGCTCAGGGAAGTGTCTGGGCCGATTCCAGGATGCGGTTCCTTGAGACATGGGATGACGCGTCGTCCGCAACTACTACATCGGCACCACCCGTATTCGGAATAGAAGGAGGCACAAATGGCCGCTGAGCCCGTCGGTGAGCTTCATATCATTGAGCAGTTCGGACCACACCTGGCTTATACCGAGGGAAAGCGGTTAGACAGTGGGGCAAAAATAGACCGTTTGGTCGATACCCATTGCTGTTTCTGTGGCCAACAATGCGGTATCAAGTTGAAGGTAAGTAACAATCAGGTCGTCGGTTTTGAGCCGCGAATGGATTTTCCCTTCAACCGGGGGATGCTCTGTCCAAAGGGAGTCAAGCGTTATCTACAGGGGTCGCATCCCGATCGACTTGAGAAAGCCTTAATCCGCGAGAAATCGAACCCGAATGGCTTTCGTCTTGCTGGTTATGAGGAAGCGTTGGCCAAGACCGTGTCTGAGATCGCTCGAATTCAGTCCACCTATGGCAATGATGCGATCGGCATGCTGAGCGGTGCTTCCCTAACGACCGAGAAAACATACTTGATGGGTAAGTTTGCTCGGCTTGGATTGAAGACGCCCTACATCGACTACAACGGTCGTTTGTGCATGGTCAGTGCCGGTGCTGGTAACAAAAAGGCATTCGGCATCGATCGAGCGGCCAATCCCTGGGACGACATGCTGGGTGCAGAGGTCATCTGGATCAGCGGAGCTAACATTGCCGAGTGTGCTCCGATCACGACGCATTATGTGTGGCAGGCTCGTGAGAATGGCGCACGTATCATCGTCGTCGATCCCCGGATCACGCCTATCGCGCGGACATGTGATTTGTTCATGCCTGTGAAGCCCGGTCGCGACGCAGCGTTATTTGCTGGCATTTTGCATTTAATGATCGAGAAAGACTGGGTCGATCACGATTTCATAGAGAAGCACACCGTCGGATTTGAGCAAGTCGCGACTTCGGTAAAAGATTGGACACCTACCAGAACGGCCCAGGTAACCGGCATTGCAGAACGTTTAATTCATCAGGCGGCTGAATGGTGGGGAACTGCGAAGACTAGCTTTCTCATGCACGCCCGAGGAATCGAGCATCACAGCCAAGGTGTTCAGAATGTGATGGGGGCGATCAATATGGTACTGGCCTCCGGCCGTATAGGTCGACCCAACTGCGGATATGGGACCATCACTGGACAGGCTAACGGCCAAGGCGGTCGAGAACATGGACAGAAGTGTGATCAATTGCCGGGTGGTCGAGATTTAGCGAATCCAGAACACCGCAAGTACATCGCGGATGTCTGGAAAGTCGCGCCAGATGATTTGCCAGGGCCCGGCGTCGATGCGTATGAACTATTCCGGAAAATAGATCGAGGCGAGATCAAGGGACTTATTAGTCTGTGCTTTAATCCGAAAGTGTCGTTACCTGACAACAACTTCATTACAAAGTGCCTCGACAAGCTTGAATTCTTTGTTGCCATCGATTTCTTTCTGAACGAGACCGCGCGGCATGCCGATGTGGTGCTGCCAGGTTCCCTGCACGAAGAGGATGAAGGAACCGTTACGCAGATCGAAGGTCGCGCAATCAAAATCAATAAAGCCGTTGAACCACCCGGCGATGCTCGACAGGACTGGCGAATCATTCAGGACATTGCGGCGGGGCTGAAGAGACCTCACGGCTTGCAGTTCTCATCACCGCGGGAAATATTCGAGGAGCTGCGGGTCGCCAGCAAGGGAGGTGTCTGTGACTATTCTGGCATGACCTGGGAGAAGATCGAACAGAACAATGGCATCTGTTGGCCCTGCTATAGCGAAGATCCAGAAGGCAATGCCATCGACCACCCTGGAACACCGCGCTTATTTGAGCTCGGATCCTGGAACCCAATTGCTAAGGGCAATGGCCCCTTTTACTTCCCCGATGGGAAGGCGCGGTTCAACTTGGCCGAATACCTGCCACCAGTCGAAGACACGGACCAGGAGTATCCTTTGATGCTGACGACGGGTCGCGTTGTGAGTCAGTTCCTTTCAGGTACACAGACTCGCCGTATTGGCCCGTTGGTAGACCAATATCCCGAACCGAAACTGGAGCTGCATCCTAATCTGGCAGCGGAGCTGGGGATCAAGGATGGCGATTGGGCCACCGCAGAGAGTCGTCGCGGAACCTGCACCGTGCGGGCCCACGTCGTATCGACGATTCGTCCGGACACAGTGTTCATACCCTATCACTGGCCCGGTAGAAAAAGTGCCAATCAGTTGACCATCTCAGCCCAAGACCCCATCTCAAAAATACCGGCGTACAAAGTTTGTGCCGTACGCGTAACCAAGTCGGAAACCGCACCGGAGTACGCGCGGCACTTGGAAGCACAGCAGTAATCCCTTTTCCATTTGACGATCGATATCTCAACGATGGCCGTCCCCGCTCACCTTGAATTCTTCGTCGATCCCAGTCGTTGTATCGGCTGTCACGCTTGCGTGCAGGCTTGTGCCGAATGCGATACGCACCGCGGGCATTCGATGATCCAGCTGGATTTTGTCGATCGAGGTCATTCGACCCAGACGATCCCAGTCGTGTGCATGCACTGCGATTCGCCCACTTGCGCGGAGGTGTGCCCGGCCGATGCGATCAAGAAGAGCGAAGATGGCATCGTTCACTCGGCACGCAAACCTCGTTGTATCGCTTGCAATAACTGCGTCCTCGCTTGCCCATTTGGCATTCCGAAGATGATGGATGACCAAGCACTGATGATGAAGTGCAACATGTGCTACGACCGCACCTCGGTAGGCAAGAAACCGATGTGCGCCAGCGTGTGTCCCAGCCAGGCATTGTTTTTCGGGACGCGCGAAGAGCTGGCGGAAATGCGCCCGCGGTCGCGCGCCATCAATCGATTTCAGTTTGGTGGCCAGGTGATCAACACCAAGGTCAACATGCTCGTGCCGCGTGACTCGAATGTCCAAAAACTTGACGTCACGCAATACATGCACGAGTTACAGCCAACACGGACGGTGCGTTTAGCCGTCATAGAGAATGCACTGTACGAAGCCGCCCCCGATTAATGCGTTCTCAGCGATAGGTGTTGCATAAGAACTACCCTTTCTTGGTGAAAATGAATAGCTATGAATCCTCCCTTGCCCCATCGCCCCCCCGACGGAAAGCCACTCTCGGAACAGCCGGAATGGCGACGTGACTTTCCGATCGAGACCGCCGAAGATGAATACGTCAGTCGTCGTGATTTTGCCAAGTTCCTCGTCCTAACTAGCGGGGCGATGGCAACCGGACAGATTGCGCTAGTGGCTAAGAGCCAGTGGAAGAAATCGAGCGCCCCGCCAGCCCCCATGGCCATTGTACGAGACGATGAGGTGAAGGTTCACGATGTGGTGGGTTTTCATTTTCCCACGCACGCGGATCCTTGTTTGTTGACCCGTTTTGACGACGGACGCTTGCTGGCCTTTGGTCAGCTATGTCCCCACCTACTGTGTCCCGTGATTCCGGAGGTAGAGAAAGGGCTCTTTACCTGTCCTTGTCACAAAGGCTCCTTCGACGTGGAAACAGGGCGACCCCTATCCGGCCCGCCGCGACGCCCTTTGCCGAAGATCACGCTGGAGGTCCGAGGCGACGGAATGATTTATGCCACAGGTGTGGAGCTGACTCTATGAACGACTCTTACTCGGAATCGAAATCGACGGGGGGCGACAGGTCCGCAATGAGGGCCCAGAGAATGACGGTGGTGTATGGGATCACCTCTTTCATACTTGTGCTGGTAATTGGGCAGATCTGGCTGGTGACCGCATCCGTCAACGCGTACTTGGGCGGCAATGACGCCATTGTCTTGCCTGCCGCAATCGCAAGTGTGATCGGTTTATTTTTGAATCTTGGCTTACTCCGTTACTTGTACTTGTTGGAGCAGTAAAGGGTGTCCCTGTCTTCCCTCCTCGCTGAAAAGCTGTCCGGTGTGCAAAAGATGCACCCGGCGTACTTCGCGAGCGTGATGGCGACGGGAATCCTGGCTCTAGCGTCGGAGCTATTGGCTCTAACCCACGTAGCTCTCTTGCTGACGTGGTTAAACGTGGGGCTTTACGTCGCGTTGTGGTTCCTGACAGCTTGGCGAATCGCGCGGTATCCACGTGATTTCTCTGCCGACTTATTCCATCATGGGCGGTGCGTGGGCTTCTTTACAGCCGTCGCGGCGACCAACGTCCTTGGAAATCAAGTACTGGTTGTCCTGAAGATGCCGACGATCCCTTTTGCGCTTTGGGGATTTGGCATCGTACTGTGGGCAGTGTTGACTTATGGCATTTTCACGATCTTGACTGTCAAGTCTGCTAAGCCGGGGTTAGAAACTGGAATCAATGGTGGATGGCTGGTGGCGGTCGTCGCCGCCCAATCCGTCTCGGTGCTAGGGACGGCTCTTACGGCATGGGCAGGCGAGTACGCCGAACCAATGCGATTGTTTACGTTAGCGATGTGGTTCGGCGGAGGGATGCTGTATGTGTGCATCATTGCTTTGATTTTCTACCGTTACATGTTCTTTTCGCTGGAACCCTCGGATCTCGCTCCGCCGTACTGGGTCAACATGGGAGCAATGGCGATCTCGACGCTGGCTGGAGCATCCTTGGTCGTTGAAGCGAAACAATCGGTGCTGTTGGAACCCCTGCTCCCATTTCTTCAGGGATTAACAATCCTGTTCTGGTCCACGGCCAGTTGGTGGATACCGATGCTCTTGACCCTGGGGGCATGGCGGCATCTGCTGCGACGCGTGCCTATAACTTACGACCCACTGTATTGGGGCTTGGTGTTTCCGCTTGGAATGTATGCGACCTGCACCATACGGCTAGCGCGAGACGTCATCATGGTAGATTACTTGCAACCACTAAGTTGGACGTTCTATATCGTTGGCATCCTGACGTGGTCTGCTGCATTCTGGGGGATGACCCGGCGTCTGGCTCGGGGGTTATCTGAGACCGCTCTTGTGGAATCAGCATGAGGTGTTCTCAACAGTATTAGGCAGAAGGATGCGTTGCCCTGTCCTCTACATCGGAATCGATGACACAAGGAGCGCAAGAGCCTGACGGTGTTCGGGAGCCAACCGTGGCCACACCGTGACAACTTGCGCCAACTCAGGGTCAAGCTCGATTTGGGTACAACACTGGGTACAACAGCCCAAATTGCAATGCCCTAAGTTGTTACCCTGCAATACTTTATCGAAACCGGCACGCAGTATCATAATCCGCGTGTCGGGGGTTCGAATCCCTCCTCCGCTACTTGCGAATCTTCCACGAAACCCTCGTCTCGGCGAGGGTTTTTGTTTGCGCTCACCGCAAGGCTCGACGGAAGCGATCCCCTTGCTTGCGGGCGTGAAGCGCTAGTGCTGGCACGGCGACTAGCACAAGCGTCACCCAGGTGCTCGGCTCGGGAACCGCCGCGCCTACGGTGACGGTGAACTGCAGGACGTTGTTGTTGCTGCTGTAAGAAAACACGCCATCGAGGCCATCCGTGTTGGTGAAGACGAACTGGTCGATCGGGATCGTCGTAAGGTCGAACGTGATAAGGTCGTAGGTTGTGCCGACACTCCAACCGTTGTTGACGAAGGTGAACGCGTAGGTGCTGGTGGAGAGGCCCTCGAGCTCGCTGGCGCTGAGCAGGTCGGACTCGGCAGCCGTGGGTCCAAGGTCGAACACCAAAGTGCCGGAGGTCCAGAGGAGATCTTCAATGGTCAGCGTGCCAGCCGAATTGCCGGGGGACAGCGAACCGCCGTTGAGTGCCACGTCGCCCACCAAGCCGGTGCCGCCGAGCGTGCCGCCGGTGTTAACCCAAGCCGATCCCAAGCCGAACGACAGCGAGCCATTCACCAGAAGCGTTCCCGCATTGACGGTTGTCCCGCCGATGAAGGCGGTTTGACCGGCGAGAGTCAGGGTGCCACTGGAATCTTTCACCAGGCCGCCGTTTCCGGCGATGTTGCCCGCGAAGTTGCCGGCGTCGATGGTCAGCATGGTCGAGGAATTCGTGCCCATGTTGATGGTGCCCTCGCCGTAGAGCGCGCGAATTCCGCCGGTGGTGAGGTTATCTTGGAAATCAATTGTGGCGCCGGACGCCACGGTGGTCGAAGTTGCGACGGAGGTAAGGAACTCGAGACCGCTGTTCCTGGCGACCAGCGTACCGGCGGCGACGTCGAGCGAAGCGTCCCCAGGCAGGGCGACCGCGCCGGTGGGGGCGAAGAACACGGTGCCGGTTTGTCCGCTGCTGCCAACCTGCATGGTCGAGCCCGCGACGAGCAAGAAGTCGAGCGGTGCAATGGTGAGTGTCTCGTTAGTCGCCGCCGAGAAGACACCGGTTTGGCCGGCGCTCACGGAGACGAGTTGAATACCTCCATAGAGGTCGCCCGACAGCGTCACGCTGTCGTAGGCACGTAGCTCACCGGAGCCAACGGCGACATTGCCGTTTCCGAGTGCGTCGCTGTTGGTGATTTCGAGCAAGCCGCCGTTGACGGTGGTGCCGCCCTCGTAGGTGCTCGCCGTGGTCAGTCGAAGCCGGCCGGCACCCATTTTGGTGAGGCCGCCAACTCCGCTGAGGACGGTGGGGATCTGAGCATTGCCCCCTTGCGTGTCGATCGTCAGGCCGCCCGTTCCCAGCACCACCGCATCCGCAGCGAAGCCATCGATGAGCAACGTGTCGACGACCGACGAGCCTCCGAGCAGGTTAACCTGGGCTCCGGAAAACGACACCGAACCGGTTCCCCCACCCTGAAGAATATTCACCGTGGTGAGGGTTGAATCGATGACGCTCAGCAAGCCGGTGACGTTGGCGGCGGCTCCCAGTTCGATGGACCCGGCGGTAACGTTGGCGCCGTTGCTTGCGTAGAACTCGCCGCCGTTGCCACCGGCGCCGATGGTCAGCGTCTGGCCGGTGGTCCATGTGGCGTTGTCGACTTGAACTACGCCCAACGAATGTCCAGAAAGCCCGACCTGCGACCATTTGGACGAGATCTCGCCGCCGGTCATGTTCAATTCCGCGTTGCCGTTCACACCAACCGCCAGCGTGTTGGACATGAACCACGAGCCGCCGGTGAAGTTGACTTTGCCCTCGCCGATGGCCTCCTGGCTGAGGTAACCACTCTCGCTGTGGATGACGCCGCTTGCGCCGATGTTCAAAGTCCCTTCGCCGGACACGCCGACGAAGATGGCTTGTGTATTGATCCAAGTGCCATCGAGGACGTCGATGGTTCCCGAGGAACCCGACGCAAAGCCCATGTTGCCTTTGTCGGTATTAAGGGCTCCGCCCCCTTCAAGCGTGAAGGTACCATTTCCAGCGGCGCCGACATGCAGCTCGCCCGTAAGCGTTGTGGTGCCTCCTGAGATCGTCGCGGAGCTGGTCGACCCGACATTGCGGGCGACGTAAAGTTCGGGGGCGTGGATGGTGGAGTCCGTCGCGTCGAGAGTTCCATTACCGGCAAGACCGATGCTTACGGTACCGCCGATCTGAGCGGAGGCAGAGTTGGTGAGCGTCAGTGTGCTTGTGCCAGCGCTCCCCACGATGAGCTCCTGCTCGATGGTGAGGGTGCCTCCACTCGCGGAGACATCTCCCATCGAACCGGTGTTGGCACCGAGGATGAAGTTGTCGACGGATAGCAGCGAGTTGGTGGCATGGACCTCGCCCCAACCACTCACGCCAACGGTGACGTCTTGTGGGTTGCCTTGATTCTCAGCCTTCCAGGTACTGTTCGTGAGATTCACTACGCCATGCGAACCCGATGAGTAGCCAACATAGCCGATGGTGCTCTGCAGAGTGGAACCATTCTCCAACGTCACGGTGGCGTCGCCGCCATAGCCGAAGTAAACGGTGAAGGGAGAAAGGTAGGCGCCGTTCGCATTCACGATGCCGGTCGCACCCGCAGCGTAGCCGGCCCAGAAATCGCCGGCCCCCAGCAACGCCTGCGATCCGATGGAGAACGTTCCCAACCCTTGGTACCCGACGTAGAACTCGTTAGCGTCCAACTCGGTGTTGATCCCACTGCCGACTTCCAACGTGCCGGCGCCTCCCGACCCGAGCGTGACGTTGCTGATCGTGTACGAATAGGTGCCGGCGATTTGCGCGGTGCCTCCGTTCGCGATGAGAATCGACTCGCCCTCGATGGGCACCGAGCCGCCGCTCCAGTTGGCACCATCGCCAAAGTTACCAACGCCGCCAGTCCAGGTGATCTGCGCCTGCACGGGAGCGAGCATTGTCCAGAAACTCGCCATGAAGGCCAGCAAGCCAAGCAGCAAGTTAGCGGGCAGACAGCGGAGTTCGAAGTACGTGCGAAGATGGCGCGGCATAGGGTGAGGCATCCAAGATTGCAAATGGCGAAAAGGTAGAATGCATGATCAACCTGCTCGCTCAACGCGCCATCGCGGGACGTGCCCGCGCTGGGTGCGTTACTTCAGCGGTTAGCATGCATTGGCTTCGGTCCAAACGGGGTCGATGGCGGGGTAGGGGAGGGTATGGGGACTACTAAAATCCCGCAGGCGTTCAGAATAGTCAGTCCCTGAGCGTGGTCAACTTCCGAAGTCCAAGGCCGGTTTTTCCGGCCCGACTTCCACTATAGGGCTCACCTACGGAACCGGCTGCGCATTGGACAGCCGCCACAGTACAAAATCAAGGAACAACCGGAACGCGGCGACGGCTCCACTCCCGCGTCCGGAAGCTACGGCTTCGTCCCGCGCCGTCCGTGGTGCGCCGCGGCCCACAGTCGTAGCTCCTTGAAGAGCTTGGCGAGTGCGGGGGGCTGATAATGTGCATTGAGGCCGCTGGGATTTGGCAGCACCCAGACGTGGCTGCCACCAAACAGTTCGTCCTGCAGACCGACACCGGCGTCCTTATTACCGGAGACGACGCGGTAGGGGCCGATGCCGAGAAAGGCGACGACGGTGGGGCTCCAGCGTTTGACCTTCCGCTCCAGGCTTTTGCCGCCGGCTCGAATCTCGTCGCTCGTGAGTTCGTCGGCGCGGGCGGTGGCGCGGGACACCACGTTGGTGATACCGAGCTGGAGGTCGAGAAGCAGGCCGCTCTCGAAGGGGGAGAAGAGCCGAGGGGTGAAGCCGCCGTTGTGGAGGGCGGGCCAGAAACGGTTGCCAGGCCGGCCGAAGTGGCGACCAATCGCCGCCGTATAGAGGCCCGGGTTGATGCCGACGAACAGGACCATGAGGTCTTTGGCAACAATATCCGGCACTCGCTTATCATGCGCGGCCAGCAAGTCGGCCTTAGTCGGTTTCCAGGGGGTAGATGACTTCGGTTTCATGAGGCCGCCTGTTACCAATACTGCTAAGCGTCGGCCGAAACAGTCGGATGTTCTCGTTCATCGATGGCGACGCTCATCCCATACGTTATCATTGCCCCGGCCCAGTTGACAGAGTGCGTCGTAGGGCCAATGACCAGCGTCGCGATGGTGGTGCGAGTCCTGCGGGCGGCTTTGATCAAGCGGCGCATGCTGGCTGCGCTGGTGCTCGCCCGATGAATCAGTAACACACAGGGAGATGCTCCCGGGGGCACGAAGCGAGCTCTTCCCATTGCTGACGACCGGTGTAGCGGAAGTAGCTACCCTCCTCAACCACCACCAACTGAATCCAGCCGTTGGATATCAACGCGGCGAGTTGCTCGTGCTTCGCGATGACTGCCTCGACCGCCTCGCGGGTCGCGACGATCATGGCGAGGAGGCGAAGTGGCTGGTGCTGAAAATCCACTCCGTTGTGGACCGACTGCCAAGGCAACCCTGTCATTAGATCGCCACTGTTGCCGGAGAGGACTCCAAATCGGCCGACGACGTTGTGAACGGTCTTGCTGCCGCTGCCGAAGTATTGCGGGTCGACGGTCGATGCGTAGTACTGCATATTGATCCAATTTGCCACCACGAGCGGTGCGGTCATTATCTGCTCAAGACCGGTCCCATCGTGGTCGCGAGTAAAGTCGTAGCTATGCAAAAACGCCCGCCCTCCCAGAGAAACGCTTTTGGTGAAGTCCCGCGGGGCTGCGATGAACGTGGCATTGCCAGCCAGGCCCCACTCGGGTCTCACCTCGGACCAATCGCGGCTTCTTCGTACTAAGTCGTCTACATCCGGTCCACGTAGCGTGCTGAGTCGCTCGCTGGCGCACCGCTCCGAAGCTACTCGCACTAAGGCGTCGAGTTGCTCCACTTGCTTGTGGTGCGATACGGGGAGTAGGTGAGTATCGAAGAAGGTAACGCGGTCGGTGGTGGTGTTGTGCAGTGCCGCGACGAACTGCGTTGCTTCGGGCACTTGAATTCCGCGCTTCGCAAGCTCCGTCCGGACATGTTGCTGATTGAGAAGTTTCGCCGCAAACCGTGCATTGGATTCGCCCGAATGCCCACCGCACGCCCCGCAATCGAGGCCGGCTTTCAAAGGATTGTTGTCGGTTTGGCAAGCATGGCCACAGAACACAACGAGTTTTGCGAAATGGTCGACGATGCCGATGCCACGTAGGAGCGACTCGGCCAAGTCGGCCTGCTTCACCCGATCGATCCCCTGCTTGGCAAGTCCTCGCAGCGAGGGGCCAAGTCGCTCGTGGTCGACGGGTCGAACGGCGTCGAACTGCCCTGGTGATTCGGTGTTCAGACCCAAGGTGCGCGCTACGAGTTTGAATCCATACAGCAGCCCCATCGTTTCGACGAAGGCGAAGGTGCTGAGCAGCGACTCCTGAAAGCTCTTCCAGGACTTGCGGACGTAGCGGCACTGCCATCGTCGCTGGGCGATCATTCGATGTCTCCACCTTGGCAGCGCATCCAGTTCTTCACGCACCGTAATCTGAGGTGAGATGAGAACAGGAACTTGGGCAGTGCCTTGGGTGCCGCCAAGCTCGACGAACTCCATGGGGACGCCGAAGAAACCGGCGAACCCCATGGTTTCAACTCGGCTCGATGTAGCCTCGAGGTGCCGTCGAATCCGCTCTGAGCGCACGTCGATGCAGAACACCATCTGGGCCATCGGACAGTGATTGGAGACTTTGTGGACACCTGCGTCCTGGGCTGCAATATCCGCGATCAACTGGTTTCGGAATGCAATCTCGCTCGCCTTCAACATGGTGTAGTGAATGAGATCTTCGTCAGAGTACTTGCCGAGCTGGCCCGCGAGCGTCTCGTGCTGCTCGACGATGGACGACCAATGCAAGTGAAAGTCGAACTGCTCGGACAACGCGACTTCGTAGGCCAGCCTCATGGCCAGCACTCCGGCGAAGTCAGTGCATTCCTTTCCGAGTTTCGAGGCTTCCTGACATTGATACTTGGCCCACGCGCACCAACCCGGGGTGGCTAGTGCTTCGCACAGCAAATAGTCGGGCCGCAACCCTGGCGGCACCTGGAGGCGATCGAGCAAAACGGCTAGTGCTGCGTGGGGATCGGTGGGCAATTGCGAAACAAGGTTTCGAAAGCCACTGAGGCCAAGGAACTCGACGTGTCGGTCGTGCTTCGCAGTGCGAATCCAAGCCTCAAAAAGTGGTAAACCTCGGGAAGCGCTCTGCCAATAGGCTTGCCCTTGGTCGTAATGAGACGAGCAGTGCTTAGAGATCTCGTCGCCTATTTCTTTACTCCAATCAGACTGATTGTACTCGTCGAACTTGGTGACAAAGGTGGTCAGCGGTCGGCCACCTTTGGCAGACTCCTGGTTCGGTGGATCGGTGGGCGACTTCGGTTCGATTGGCTGCTTCAGGTACGTCAGAATCTGATTGACGTTGATTCGCTCGGCACCGGCGACCCCATCGGCGACGAGTTCGTCGACCGCGGCATCGATATCGCCTTTCGAGATGGTGCCGTTGGCGAACTGTTGTCGGTAGTAGTCCGCCGGCATGATCAGTTCCATGTTCGAAACCGAACGAAGCAGGCCCCGCGCGGTCAGTAACCCGTGGTCCGCAAATCCAAAGTACGGGTTGACCGCCACGTAGTCTTGGAGAGGCCACACAGGCGCCAATTTTGCCTGGACGACGTCGACCGCGTATCGAACGCCAGCGGTGGCGTCGGAAGTGAGGGTGTTGCAACACTTGGCGGCATGCGGATGTTTCTGCGACGAGTCTTTCGAGTTCCGCGATGGGTTTACCAGGGGCATGGTTATGACTTTCTTTTCTTGATGTTTAATTGCGTGGGGAGCGAACAGTTCGAAGGACATCACGTCAGACCAGATTGCTGAAGAAACGTCGATAGACTGCGTCCACGTAGAAGCCGTTTAACGCATGGACGCGAATCGCCTCGAGCCGAATTGGATGGAATGGCCAGACCAAGAGTGACAGAAGGGCCAATGGCAGCAGGATGGCGATGGCGATCGCTAGGGGCAAGAACTGGGCCTCAGGCGTTCCGGCGACAACCGAACCGCTGTGTTCGATCACGTGCTGGACGGCCAGGTAGCTTCCCACGTACAGCATGCAAAGCAGCGTCAGCGAGAGGAAGCTGGCGAGCACTCCACGAGACGTGCCGAGCGCCCAAAGCCGCCACCCCCATGTCGACAAGGCGAGACACAGCAGTAACGCCAATACCAATCCACCCGGCTTGGAAATCGCGTCGAATCCCGTGACGTACGCGACGGCCGAGAAGGAGAGCAAGGCAGTCGTCATGGCACCGATGAAGTAGGCAATCGCCGCGGTCCATTTCACTTCTGGCGATGCGCTGCAGGCAACGGCGCGAGCCTGGGATACAACGCTTCCGCTTCCCAGAAAAGCGTGGGCCTTGTAGAGGGAATGAGCGAGGATGTGCAGCATCGCCGCCGAGTAAGCTCCCAAGCCGCACTGGAGCATCATGAATCCCATTTGTGCGATCGTGGAATACGCGAGTCCTCGTTTCACCGCGGGCTGTGTCATCATGATGAGCCCAGCGAAACAGGCGGTGAATGCTCCGAGGAGTGCGAGAGCGACCAGTGCCGAGGGAGCTAATTCGAGCAGCGGGCTCATGCGAATGATCAGGTAGCCGCCGGCGTTTACGATGCCAGCGTGCATCAGCGCCGAGACGGGCGTGGGTGTCTCCATGGTGTCAGGCAACCAGATGTGGAAGGGAAACTGGGCCGATTTGGTCGCTGCCCCCATCACCAACAGCCAGCCGATCGCAGCGTGCGCAGGTGTTGTCTCGCCCGGACTCGTTACCTCCGCGGCGGAGGCGAATAGCGTGGGAAGTTGCAGCGTTCCGAAGGCTTGGTAGATCAGCACGAAGGCGAGGATTAGGAAAGCGTCGCCAACGCGGCTGATTGCGAACTTAGTCCAGGCGGCTCGGTGTGCCGCGGTTCGTTCAGGGTACTGCAAAAGTAACTGGTGCAACCCGAGGCTGGTCAGAATCCATGCCCCTAGGAATAGCAACAGATTGCCGGCCATCACCATGAGGGATACCGCTCCGATCGTGAACCCAAGCCAGCGAAAATAGCGACCTTGTCCCAGTTCGCCATCCAGATACCGAATCGAGTAGCGGCAGACCACGAAGCCAACGAACGAGACGAGCACCAGCATCAATGCCGTGGCGCCGTCGTAGTAGAATTCAATCACGTTTCCCACGCTCAGCGATTGACCCGACATGGACCACCAAAGCGCCGGACCGCTCGTCGTCACGTAAGCGACGGCGAGCGTAGCCCCCAGCATCAACTCGATGCTCACCAACAACGTGACCCCCGCGCGGACGGTTCGTACGCCAGCATTTGCAGCTCGGCTCGGCACACACACGAGCGCGAGTAAACACACGACAGAAAGCACAACAAGGGCCAAGAGAGTGTCCATGGCAGTACAACTTTTGAAGGAGGCGTAGGGCTGATATTCGTAGGGCGTTCGTTGGATGGCATAAAAAAAGCCGGGGGCGAACACACAAGGTGCTCGCGTCCCGGCTTGTCCCGATGGCCGTGCTGACCATCCAGGCGTCGCTCAGTTTTGTGGGTGGCTGGTCGATAGCGACCTAGTGTCGCTATCGCTCCAGGTGGGTATTCAGCGTAGGGATATCTCTCTCGCGGAGAATGCTCGCTTCTCTCTCGCGGATCAGTAAGTCTTCCTCGACCGCAATTGCATCTCACTGCGAGCGGGGCGTTACCGACAGGCACAAAAAAAGGCCGGGAGGCTGCTCTGGGCAACCTTCCGGCCTATTTGCACTGGCATTCAATCCAGTGCAACTCGAACCTTTCCATCTCACACCGTTTGGCAGCCCCCAGGGGGGAGTCCAACGCGGTACAGCGTTTCATCGACCAGATAATAGGCTGGGCTTGAGCCAGCGTCAAGTTAGATGCCACGAATTACTAAGGACTCGTAAATTGCGGCTCTTGCTCCAACGTGAAGACGATCACACGCTCCCCTGTCCGGGCACTGATGTCGGTATGCAGGCTCACCACATTCACCCCCAGAATGTCCTTAATCACCGCGTCCAGCAGCGGCCTGCCCTGCTCAATCAGTTGCTGCCTTAGCTGTTTGATCAAGTACTTGGCGCGGTCTCGGTCCTCGGACTGCGAAAGCTTCATCTCCGCCGGCGTAAGGACATTCTTTAGCCGAACGAGGACCATGTCTTCGATGATGTAAGCTCTGGTCTCCAAGGGACCGCGCCCCATGAACTCCTTCTCGAAACGAATAATCGCCTGACTAATCTCTCGTTCCGTTTCACGCTTGGTCTTCATGATAGATCCTGGACATGGGGAGTTCATCGCAGTTCCATCGGTTTACCTTGCAAGGCTTGGGCATACAAGCCGCAATCGGTATCGAGCCGCGCCGCTTCGCCTAGGTTCACGCTGCTTGTCACGGCTTGGTTTCGGTGCTGGCGAGCAGATCGGACCGAGCGGATTCGGCGATGGCGACCACGCCTGGATGCTTCAAACGCCGTTCGACTGTGATGGCATAAAACTTCTCGCGAATCTCGTCGATACGCCCTACGACCTTCACACGGTACTGGCGTTGAATCTCCGCTTCGATGGCAGTTGGAGCGGGAAATAGCCCCAAACCCGCGCTGCCGAACTCCTTGAGCAGCGCGCTGTCGTAGAATTGCCCGACGACCTTCGGTTGCAGCGACCGCTCGTAGAGCCACTGGTCCATCGATCGACCTAACTCGGTATTGGGGGTGGGCAGCAACATCGGAGCGCCCGCCAGCGACCGAGGAAAGTCCGGTTCGAACTTCGAGGCCAGCTTGGCCTGGGCGAAGATCGTGATCCCACACTCGCCGAGAAAGTGGTTATACGCCCGGACTTTCATGTGCGAACCGATAGGTGCGTCCGAGAGCACCACGTCAAATCGATTCACCGCCAGATCACTTAGCAAGCTCTCGAACGAACTTTCGTAGCAGATAACTTGTATCTCGTCCGGCAACGCGAACACTGGCGCTAGGAGACGATGGGTGATGAGCTTGGGCATAATATCGGGTACGCCAACGGTGAGCCGCGATGGTCGCTCGGTGGGTATCCCGCGTAGCAGGTCGACCACACCCTGGCCGGCTTGAAAAACTTCGTCGGCACGAGCAAACACCTCGCGGCCGACATCGGTCAGCGCTAGCCCCCGTCCCTCGCGGCGAAACAGCGGAGCGCCAACCAATCTTTCCAGCTTGCGGACCTGCATGCTAATACTCGGCTGAGCCAATCTCAGCCGGCGACTTGCGGCGACGATGCTTCCTTCGCGGGCCACGACCCAGAAGTAGAGCAGGTGATGGAAGTTCAGTTCTTCGATTCGCATGCTGCACCACAGCTAGGATTTATCTATGTGTTTTGTCATTATATTCTATATTATCTATGGTTACTAACAGCCGTAGAGTATTACAAAAAGGTAAAGTATCGACGAAACCGCCGGTGGATTGATGCCTTACGACTCCAATTAACGGGGCGTCCTATGCCTCGAAGCGCGATATGGCCGTGGAATACACCGTTACTAGCGAAACCCATACAGGCGAATTGACGCGGCTGGCGAAAACGCTGGTGCTGGCGGCGCGTTCGCTGGGAGTCGAATCTGAAATTGGTCGCGTCCGTCACCTGATCTATCAAACCTCGGAGCTGACGCCGGGCGAAATCCAGACCCACTGGTCCACTTGGATGGAGGAGGTTGCCAGAAATCTTCACCTCCGACCAAGGATCGCCAATCTCACTGGCGAGGCGGCATGGCAACTTTGCTGCGGCGGAGCTTCCCTAGTTACGCCAGTGAGCAACGGCGGCCAACGTGAGTGGTGGGCTTTGATACCCGACCAACGCGGTGTGATGCTGGACCAAGGCAACGGCGAGACCACTCGCGTCGCCCATCCCGAGAAACTCGTGGAGCTGCTAGGAAGCAACTCGGATTCTTCGCCGCTGTGGGTCATTCTCACAGCGCCCGAAATTGCTCCGTTGCACCATGAAGCATCGGAGCCGATTCATCCTATCTCGCGTTTGCTCTCGATCCTTCGTCCCGAACGGCAGGACGTCTGGACCGTGACTTCGTTCGCGCTGTTCATCGGCATCCTCAGCATCGCGAGCCCGATCGCCGTCGAATCGCTTGTGAACACGGTCGCATTCGGCAGCGTGGTACAGCCCGTCATCGTGCTGTCGACGATTCTGTTCGTGTTCTTAGGCTTCCTGGCGGCGATCACGGGTTTGCAGACGTACGTCGTCGAGATCTTGCAAAGGCGGCTGTTTACGCGCGTGGCGGCTGATCTGAGTTTTCGGATCCCCCGAGCGAAGACCACGGCACTCGACGACCTTTATTTTCCAGAGCTAGTGAATCGCTTCTTCGATGTTATTACCTTACAGAAGGGAACAGCCTATTTGCTGCTCGATGGCATTACCATCATCCTCACGACCCTTGTGGGCATGACCGTCCTCGCGTTCTACCATCCCTGGTTCCTCGGTTTCGACCTGCTGCTGCTCGGTTTGGTGGTGCTGGGGGTCTACGTCTTGGGTAGAGGGGCACTACAAAACAGTCTCAAGGAGTCCAAGTACAAATATCGATTGGCGGCTTGGTTTGAGGAGATGGCCCGTTGTAATGTTGCATTTCGCCACGCTGGTGCCACCGAGTTCTGCGCCGATCGCGCGAGCTTGCTGACGGGCGATTATCTGGACGCTCGCGAGACTCACTTTCAGTTGCTGTTTCGGCAGATATTGTTCCTGCTCTTGCTGCAAGCCGCTGCCGCGACGATTACTCTGGGGTTTGGTGGCTGGTTGGTGATTCAAGGGCAGCTGACGCTGGGGCAGTTGGTAGCGGCCGAGTTGATTGTTTCGGCCATCCTGGTGTCGCTGGCCAAGCTTGGTAAGCACCTCGAAGGGTTCTACGACTTGCTCGCCGGAGTCGACAAACTGGGTCGCTTGCTCGACCTGCCCATCGAACGACAATCGGGCGTGCTGCATTTGGACTCGCCAGGAGGCGCTGCGATTGAATTGACCGACGTGCAATGCGTGCTGAATGGTAAATCTGTCTTTCGAGTTCCGCTGTCGGCACAGATTCCACCGGGCAGCATCACGGCGGTAGTTGGTTCGCCAGGATCGGGAAAGAGTGTGTTGCAAGACCTGCTGTTCGCCTTGCGCGATACGTCCGATGGACACATCGAGGTGGACGGCACCGATCCCGCGGACGTCAGCCCCGACATTCTCCGCCGCAGGGTGGCCTTGGTCAGGGCTGGCGAAATCTTTGCCGGTAGCGTGAGCGAGAATATTTACCTGGGACGTACCAATATCTCGCACCACGAACTTCGCGCGGCGCTCGCCGAAGCGGGGTTGCTGGATCAAGCTTTACGCCTGCCGCAAGGTCTAGAGACCCCACTGGGATCAAACGGCCACCCGCTCAGTGCGACGCAGCAGTCACAGCTACTACTTGCGCGAGCGTTGGTTCGGTCACCCAAGCTACTGCTGATCGATGGGGTACTCGATGGCCTCGGCGACAACCTATTGCGTCAAGTGTTCTACCAACTTCGCCAAAGAGTCGATTGCACCTTAGTGATCGCAACCAATAGCGCGCTGGTTGCCAGCCATTGCGACTATCGCCTCGATCTCGACGTGGGGTCGTTTTCGTCGGAGCCTATGAAGATTGCTGACAAGGGGGCATCGCGATGAACGAACTGCTGATCGAGGCCCCCAAGGACAAGCTCCAGGTTCAGGCACCCGGAGAGAAAGTACCGAAACGAAAAGAGCAGCTTCGGAACCAAGAAGAACTTTTTCCGGCCATGCGACTTGTCCGTTCATCGCGGCTTGCGCGGCGTGTGGCCAAGGGACTAATCGTCTGCCTGATACTCACAGTCGTCGCGATGGCACTCGCCCCGTGGCAGCAAACCATTACGGGTCGCGGCCAGGTGGTTGCGTTCGCCCCGACCGACCGCCGACAACTTGTGGAGTCTCCGATCAAAGGACGCATCGTCCGGTGGGGCGACAACATCCGTGAAAACACCTACGTCGAAGCGGGCCAGATGATTCTCGAGATCCAGGATCTGGATCCCCAATTAATGAGCCGATTGCAAGAGCAACTGGAAGCGGGACGACGGCAGGTGACGGCGTCCGAAGGTCAGATTGAGGCCGCGCGGCGGCAGGTCGATGTGCTGAAAACGATCATCGAGACCTACGACGCCCAGGTTGCTGCGTTCGAGGATGTCAAACAGCAAACGGTGGCCGCGGCGACGGAATACATTCGCATGTCCCAAAACAAGTTGCAGGCTGAGCAGCAGAGTCTGCAAGCGGCAACCGCAGGACTGCGACAGGCTGAGGCCGACTACGAGCGTCAGAAGCAACTGCACAGCGAAGGCCTTGCGTCGGAATTGAAGATGCAACTGGCCGAACGTAAGTACCAAGAGTCGTTGGCGAAGCAGGAGCAGGCCCGATCTTACGTCGATGCGGCTGAAAGCGAGCTAGTGGCGAAGAACCGTGAGCGCGATGCCAAAGAACGGGAAGCTCAAGCGAAAGTCGATTCTGTGAAAGCTTCGCTACGCAAGGCACACTCGGACGTCGCCAAAGCCGAGGGCGACTTTGCGAAAACCGAATCGGAACTCGCGAAGCTGCAGCAGGAAGTCGTCGACTTGCAAGTCGCCCTTGCTCGCCAAGAAAACCAGACCATCTGCGCGCCGCGAGCCGGTTACTTGATGGATTTGGTGGCGACCCGGAGCGGCGAGTACGTGAAGGTGGGCGATCCACTTTTTGAGATTGTTCCCAAGGTCGACGAGCTAGCCGCGCAGATTTGGATCGATGGCAATGACGTGCCACTGGTTTCTGCGGGTCGGAAAGTTCGATTGCAGTTCGAAGGGTGGCCCGCCGTTCAGTTCTCGGGCTGGCCATCCGTCGCCGTGGGCACCTTCGGAGGTGTGGTTTCGATCGTCGACTCGACAGACGACGGGCAGGGTCGTTTCCGTGTGGTGGTAGTTCCCGATCAGGACTGCGAGCCTTGGCCCACCTACCCGTACTTGCGACAAGGGGCTCGCGCCAACGGATGGATTCTGCTGGATCGCGTGACGCTAAGCTACGAAATGTGGCGGCGCCTGAACGGTTTCCCGCCGGCACTGAAAAGCGCAAAGTCAGGCGACGAAGCTAGCTCCGCCAAGCCACCTAAAATCAAGTTCTAGAGACGGATGGAATGATAGCACGGACGCCAAGTTTCAAGTCACACCCACCGTCGCCCCGATAAGACTGGTTAGTCAGGCCGCGCAACCGCTACGCGCGCTTGGCTCACCTTTTCATCCCACCCCTAGTGTGGTTATGTGTTCGCTCGAACGCTCCTAATCCTGATTGTTGCGCTCAGCTGTGCTACTGGCTGCGCGTCGCGACGCACCGCTAGCAAGTCGACTGCTGCGCCGATCGCAAAGGCTTCCGAGGCCACCTCGGCCGGGAAGGATGCGATTGAGAGTACACCCGAAGTCATTGCGACCGCTTTCCAGCTTGACAGCGTGCCGTCCGATGCGATGCCTCCCACGATTCCCGGGTCCGAGTTGTTGCCGGTGCCGATCGACGCTCCACCGCCGGGCACAACTCCTGAGGAGGTCGCGGCGCCTTCTGCTGCGCTAGAACTGAGGGACGTCGTCGCTTCGGTGCAAGCAAACTTCCCGCTTATTCAAGCGGCGATGGACGAACGGCAGATCAAGTCGGGCGAAGAGCTAGCTTCCTGGGGTGCCTTCGATCACAAGCTCAAGGCTGCAAGCGAAACCGAACCGCTGGGATATTATGAGAACTATCGCCATGGCATCGGCGTCGAGCGTGACACGATGTGGGGCGGCAAAACGGTCGCCGGATATCGAATCGGCCGTGGATCGTTTGAGCCCTGGTACCTCGAACGGCAGACGAACGAGGGTGGCGAGTTTAAGGCAGGCTTCCTGGTGCCGCTGGCGGCAAATCGGTGGATCGATCCGAATCGTGCGGCACTGTGGCGGGCGCAAGTTGCTCGCAATCAAGTCGAGCCCGAGATTCAATCGCAGGTTGTTTCCTACGTTCGCGACGGATCCATTCTGTACTGGAACTGGGTCGCCGCGGGGCAAGTTCGCGATGTAGCGCAGTCGCTACTCGAGATTGCCCAAGATCGCAATCGCGCCATCCAGGGACAAGTCGATCGGGGCGATCGTGCTAGCATCGATTTGGTGGACAACGAACGGTTGATCGTCTCGCGGCAGGCGAAGTTGATCGACGCGGAGCAGAAGCTCGACCAGTCCGCCATCAAGTTGTCGCTGTTCTTCCGTAGCCCTGATGGCACACCAATGGTGCTAGACGATGTCCGCCTACCAGATCGATTCCCACCGATTGAACAGGAGCCTGCCCGCTCCGAAGAGGAAGATATCGAGTTCGCGTTAACCAATCGCCCCGACGCCGCAGTGCTAAACTTCGCCCGCGATCAATTGGAGATCGAACGGTCTGCCGCCGAGAATATGACGCAGCCCGAGGTTTACGCGGGACTACTCGGTTCGCAGGACGTCGGCGCGCCCACCAGTCCGAAACGCGACAAGTCGCCGTTCGAACTCGAAGCCTCGCTGACGCTCGAGGTGCCCATCGAACGTCGCAAGGCGTTTGGCAAGCTTCGTGCAACTCAGGGCAAGATATCCCAGCTCAATGCCAAGCAGCGATACCTGTATGACAAGATCGCGGCTGAGGTTCAGTCGGCGCGGGTGGCCCTCGAAGCGACGCGCGTGCGGGTGGCGAGATCTACAGAAAGTCTGCAGCTGGCCGTCCGCATGGAAGAGGCCGAGCGGCGCAGTTTCGAACTAGGCAACAGCAGTTTGCTTGACGTCAACCTGCGCGAACAGCAGGCCGTAGACGCTGCCATCGAACTCGTGGTCGCCCAATTGGATTACTATCAAGCCAAAGCCGACTACGCGGCGGCCTTGGGTTTGACTTCGCCGGGTAGTGAATTATCGGAAGTCGAACGGTAGCGGACGTCGGCGCAGGAGCTGGCAGGAAAGCGGAGGCTAGCCCGATCCAATTTCGTTCAACGCCAGCTAAACTTCAGCGAGCCCTCATCGTCAGACCACGCAGCAAACACTTCATCAAACGCTTCGTGAGCGTCGCGGTCGGCGCTCTTTTGGTTGGATCTGCCGGTACTAGGCGTTGTTGCCGCCCGTTGGTCATCGACGTTGTTGAGGTAGAGCAACAAAGTATCGGCGAGCGATGTCGCGATCACCTTCTCGGAGCTGCCTCGCGACGCACTATGTGTCGAAGAAACGTTGTCGTTAGCCCCAACAGGCGTAAGTCCCAGCAGGTGACTGGTTGCCTGGCTACTTGAAGGTTTAGCACTGGAGAGCGAGTCGACCTTCATTACCAGAGGCGTCTCATCCGGCGAGCCGCTGTCCGATGCAATGGCCGCTGGCGCGGCAACAATCGGAGAAGCATCGTCGACGAGCACAGCGCCTAATTGAGCACCCAAGTTATCCCGCCACACGGTGTAGTCGGCCAGGTTGACCACACCATCCAGATTCCCATCGGCGGCAAGCACGACACCATCGGCGGCCCAACGCACACCTCCACCAAACTGGGAACGCCACACCACGTAGTCGTCCTGATCGACCACTCCGTCACGATCGTAGTCGCCAAACGTACTGGCGCGCACGTCGTCGTAAACTAACCCGCTACCATATCGCGCGGCCCAGGCATCGCTCAGGATTTCCCAATCCGTTGAGTCAATACTTGCATCGAAGTTGAAATCTCCCACCGCCACGCTCTGGGCAGGCGTCGGATCGACGAGTGTCGAGCCCATGGCAGCAAGCACCGTCGCTACGTCGCGCAAATCGAGGTGCGTATCGAGGTTTGCGTCGGCCGCTTCGTAGGGCAGCAGCCCGCTCTCGCTACCTTCCGATGGGACGGCAATTTGCACGAATGCGATCCGCGTGGCACGCTCGGCGGCACTGCCCTGGTCGAGCGTCAATCGGCCATCGTTTACCGTTACCAACTGCGTTTGCGTCACGAACTCATTGCCATCCAGTGCAATGGCGTCCCAGTAATTTACCCCTTCGACATTCAACGTGTGAACGCTATTGAATCCAGCGTCACCAACGACCGCAGTTACCAAGTATTGCCCATTGGGAAGTTCGATTTCCCAATTCTGATTCTGGTGAAAGTGAACGAGCGTGTCGTAGCGTTGATCGGGATTAACGTTGCGATCCCGCGACACATCGGTGTGGTCACTCGACCAACCGTAGTCGAAGCCATTGCCGCGATCGCCGAAGACAGCGCCAGAGTCAGCCAAGTAGCCACTCGGTACGGGGGCCGAACCGAGCTGGAAGTTGATATTGGCAATCGGGACACTATTCGTGGTCAGCAGACGGGCATCGGCCCAGTTGGCGTGGTCCGAACCATTGCCATCGCCAGCCGTATCGACGATGAGCCGCAACTCAGTAACTCCGGCCACGTCGATATTCACGGTTTGCGTTGCGGACGCGTTGTTCATCACCCCACTATTGAAGACCTCGACACCGTCAGCTAATACGCGAAAAACAACCGTTCCGCCGGGGTTGTTTTCGTCGTCAACGCCAATGTCCGACAGAAATCGCGAGTAGCCGCCGCCGCCCAAGTCGAATACGAGTTCCGATAGTGCATGCACACCAAGGCCGCGCTCGTACACAACGCCATTGAGCGTGATCGGATTACCATCGCCCGCAGCGGCTTCGCCGTTGCTTGTGTCGAGTTCCACCGGTCCCCAGCCGTTGTTGATAACTTCGAACGGCAAGTCGCTGAGATAGATGGGCGTTCCGCTAATAGTCTCGTAGAGGGCAACGTAGGCAGTGTCTTCGATGGGCGTGAAGATCGTCCGATCGCGATCGGTCACGCCATCGATCCACTGGCTGAAGAAGCCGAGCGAGCCACCGACCTGAATAGTGCTGGGTACGCTCACCGTGCGTTCGACATTTTCAACACCCGTGTCATAGAACGGCGCGTCGCGCGACGAGCCATCGACCAGAATCGTGCCGCCTAGCCCGGGCATGTTCGTCTGAATCGCAAAATCGGACTTCAGCGGATAGACGTCGCGGGTGACGGTTGTCGACAAACCGGCCGAGTCGGTCGCGGTTAGTGTGATGCGATAGAAGACGTCGTCATCGGTCTCCGTTACGGTGGGAACCGTGATCTGGCCCGAAGTGATGCCCGTAGTGGGTGGCACCAGCGGATGCGAGTGCACATTGTGATGAAAGTCGATGCTCCAAGCCAGGTTCGCCGCCGACAACGTGCCATCTTCGGCGTCGGTAGCACCTCCCGAGAAACTGATTACATCGCCGGCTCGATAGGTGGAATTCAGCTCCGGTAAATTGAAGAACGGCATGGGGGGCGTGTCGGTGGTGACCGATAGCATCGCGGCCTCGCTGGTCGCTTCGCCAAGCGAGTTCGACACCACGACACGATACAGGTTGGCATTGCTCGCCAGCGGGACCGAAGAAAGCAACAGCACTTCGTCGTTGGCGTCTGGAATATCCATGAACGCGCCACCACCGGTCGATACTTGCCATTGATACTCGAGCGGTCCGGTGCCCGCGGCGCTTACCGAAAACTCGGCCGTGTAACCCACTGAGACCAAAGTGGGTTGCGGATCGGCGACAATCTGAGGCGGAACACTCTGGGCATAGGCAATGCGTCGCACGCTACCAGATCCCACGCCCGGCGCACCACCGGCTCCAGCGCCGCGCGAGATGTAATACATCGCACCGTCGGACCCCATCTCGATGTTCATGGGATAGCCGGCGTCGGTAGCAAACACGGTGGCACCGGCACCCGGATTATCGGGATCGATGTAGCGAATCTCGCCGCCGCAAAACTCCGTGAAGAAGAACATGCCATCGTATTCAGCCGGGAACGATGTCAGTCCGCCGTTATAAAACGCGGCCCCCGTGATCGCACAGCCGTTGGCGTGCGAATAGGCGTGTACTGGTTGTGTGAAATTCGGGAACTGCACTTGGTTGAAGTTGCCTTCGGTGGTGGGCCAACCGAAATTCAAACCCGGCAAGGTGGCGTCGTTGACTTCTTCCCAGCTACCTCCGCCTACGTCGGCGACGAAGTAGCGTCCCGTTTCGGGATCGAGATCGCCCGCGAAAGGATTGCGTAGCCCTGAGGACCAAATGTAGTCAGTCCACGTAACGCCATCGCCCGCGTTGTAGTAAGGGTTGTCCGTCGGCGCAGTTCCGTCGGGGTTCACGCGAAAGATCTTCCCCAACGGCGAGTTCAAGTCCTGCGATTGCACAGCCTGTTGCGATTCGCCAATCTGAACAAAAATGGTGCCGTCGAACCGCACGTGCACCGCCCCGCCGATGTGCCATGGGGGACTGCCGTAGTCCGATAGGTTGGGCAGGTCGAGCAGCACGACTTCGCTACCAGGAATAATCGTGTTCTCGGTTGTCGCATCGACCGTCAAGCGACTCAGGCGATTGTGGACTTGGGGCGAATTAGCCGTGTAATAAACGTAGATGTAGTTATTGGTCTCGAAGTTGGGATCGAGTTCCAATCCCTGCAATCCCCACTCGTTCGAACCATTGGCGTCGAGCTGAAACGCCAGTGTCGTCCCCGATTCCCCGGGCTCAATCACCTCAATACGACCATCTTGGTAGGCAACCCAAATGCGGCCGTTCTCCTCGATGTCGAGCGTCGTAGGACTCGTCAGACTCGAGGCTACGACCGTCTCCGAGAAACCACTCGGCACGACGGCCAGCACTCGGCGATCTTCAAGCGATTCGATACGTAGCCGACGGTTGCGTCCCATCCAAAGGCAATTCTTGCGCAGACTCATGGTGTTCCGGAGCCCTATGTATTTCAGCGAATGTTCGGCAGATTGCCGGAAAAGTTAAAAAGCAAATCTTGCAGAAAAGTGATTGATCAATGTAGCAGACAAATCCAACTCATCGAACTCCACCGCAGGCGTCCACCGTCACAAACACTTTGGTCGCATGCTTAGCGCAACCCACGCCGTGGGAAGTAAGGCGGTTCGCGTCGCGCATCGCATTGAGATGTAGTAGAACCCACTACGGCCTCCGATGCCATGCAAATTTGTAAAACCTGCGCGGCTAGAGAAGGGCGGTCCTAACAAGGGCTACCCAGGCTGCTCAAGATGGCGAATGTCGCTACGAGGAACATGAGAGGTGGTGGCGAACTAACCGTCCAAGGAAGGTCGCTAAGAGAAGCGGCACAAGGTCGGTCACGAATGATTCGAGAGCGGACCGCCTCATAGAAGGCTTGAGCGACTCCCACACATGGGGGGCACTGTCCTTCTACCGGGGGGGCCATCACGTCGATTGCAATGTCCCCGTCCTCGGCAACTCGAAGCACGCAGCTAACGGGGCACGCTCAAGCCGAAGTCCTTGCATACGTGGCGGTTAGGACGGGGTGCGAAGCGGAATGAATCGCGGCGCGCGACGCCGCCAGCGTCATGTGGCTTCTCACATTTTTTATTTTTTCTTAATTTCCGATAGCTTTTCTCCAATTTTGCGGATACGTTGTGAGACGTTCCGGAAACGTTAGCATCGCTACGCCGCTTGACGAAGCTGGCGATAGGGTAATGGGGCCCGTTTCGCTCAGCCACTGCACTTTTCTCAGCATCTTGTCTGCAGCACCTGGGAGGTAGTCCTCATGAAGGGTCTTGCCGTAGCCGCTATGGCTACCATCTTTTGTTGGTCGCATTCGACCTGTTACGCGGATATTTCACTCAATTTCAGCGAGAATACGAATCAGGTTTTTACAGGAGGCGAGAACATAGGTCCTCTCGCGAGCGACAGCGCGAACTGGAACAATCCAGCGGACTTCTTCCCTCAAGCTGCAATGGCGAGCAACTCGCTGAGCAATCTGGTCGATCACTCGGGGACGGCAACCGCGACCGACGTCACCTGGTCAAGCAGTAACCTGTGGTACACGGCGGGTGGAACCGGCGACGACCAACACCGACTGGGGGTTGGCTACCTGGACGATGGGGGCAATGGCGTCAGCGTGACGTTTACCGACATTCCCTACGCCAACTACATCGTGTATGGATTGCTCGCAAGTGATCAAGAGCTTGGCGACCCCATCGACACCTACACCACAGTCGACTTTACGGTCAACGGCACCCCCGTGTTTGGCGGTTCGGCTCCCGCTTACAACTCGGTCGACGATTCGTTCGCCGCAACCGGCAGCTACTGGTCGCTAGCCGACGGAGTGAACCCGGGCAACTACTGGACAGCCATAGCCTCGGGATCAAGTCTTGTGATCCAAGGCAACCCGCGCAACGGCGCACAGCGTGGTTCGCTAGCGGCTGTGGTCATTCAAGAAGTGGTCCCCGAACCCTCGACCGTGCTGATGGCGTTGTTGCTGCTAGGTGGTGTCATCGTGGTGCGACGATGCGACTGAGTTAGTTCTTATGGCTCCCCGCAGTCAACGACAACTCAACTTTTGAATCGGTTTCGAAGTGACAGCTTGTGTGGACGTGCATGGGCACGGCAAATTACTTCACCCTTCTCTAGAGGCTTGGCGTACGATGCTTTTAAGGGCAAGATACTTCGCGGTGTGCTGTGTGGTGGCAGTCGCATGCTGTGCCACTCTCCATGGACAAATCATCTCGGTAAACTTCAGCGAAAACAGCGGGAATCAGGCGTTTGTCGGCGGCCAAAACATTGGTCCCCTGGGAACCGATAGTGCCTTCTGGAATAACACCAATGGCCAGCCAAATCTGGCCGCTGGCACTATTCCCGGTCTCATCGACAGCACAGGGACTGCGACGGCAGCCGCATTGACTTGGTCGTCGGCCAACGCTTGGTACAACGGAGACGGCACCGCCGACGACGCACACCGCCAGTCGGTGGGCTACCTCGACGACGGTGGCTCGGGCATCAACGTCACGCTTTCGAATATCCCCTATACCAACTACCGGGTTTACGGCCTGTATTCGTCCGACCAAGGGGCAGGCACCGCGATTGCCCAGGACATGAACGTGAACGGCACCTGGGTGTTTGGCAACACGGTTGCGACCTCTGTTCCCGCCTACGCGAGCATTAACGAAACACTCGCAGCCACAGGAAACTTCTGGGCTCCACTGACTCCGGCGAGCAAAGGCAACTTCTGGACCTTCGACGTCTCAGGCACCAATACCGTTACCATTACGCAGTCGCCAACGAGCGATCCGGGACGTGCCGCGCTGTCCGGCGTCATCATCCGCAATCTTGATGCGGTGATCTTCGATCCGTTCCCCGTGATGTCCATTGATCGAATTACGGGCGAAGCAACGCTCACCAACAATACTGGCGCCACCATTCAATTCGCCGGCTTGGGCCTGCTTTCGGACGATGGCAATCTGAATCCCTCAGGCTGGGACTCGATTTCGGCCAACTATGACCAGGGAGGTAGTGTCTCGCCAGACGAATGGATCGTGCTGAGCAGCACACCAAATGCGCTCGACGAAGCAACGCTGGGAGCTGGTTCTTTGAGCCAAGGACAGTCGATCTCGCTAGGCAACGTTTGGACGCCTTACCCTCGCGAAGGGTCACAATTCCGCTTCGAGTACCTCGACGCGATCACCGGCGAAACTGTCACGGGACTTACTGTATTCGAAGGTAACAACGGACTGCCGCTCACCGCCGGCGACTTCGATGCGAGTGGCGTGGTCGACGCGCTCGACTGGCCCACCGTCCGCGACAACTACGGCACCGACCTTACTGGCTCGACCCTTGGCGAAGCGTATGCCCTTGGCGATATCAACGGCGACTTGGCGGTCAATGTATTCGACCTCCGAGCGTTCAAGACGGCCTACGAGGCCGCTCAAGGTGCAGGTTCGTTCGCACTGCTTACGAATGCGGTCCCCGAGCCTTCGACTCTTGTTGTGATGGGCTTGGCGGTTCCCGCGGCCCTACTAATCATGCGCCGTCGTCGCGTTGCCAAGATCGCCTTGGGAGTTGCGCTCGGCGTCGCCGTGCTTGCCAGCTCGGACGCCAGTGCCGTCGGCATCGGCATTAACTTCATTGGTGGCCAAACCGATAACGATCCTGCGGCAGCAGGCCCCAGCGTGACGGGATCGGCCGGCGTGGTGCCTCAAGCGAATTGGAACAACGTCGGTGGTAACACCCCCGCGACGGACCATGATGCGACCGTCGGCATGCTGCTTAATCAAAACGGAGTAGCAACCGCTGCGTCCGTCACTTGGTCGGCAAACGAGACTTGGTCTTCCACCGGTAACTTCGCCGGCAATCCCTCGGCCGACCAGGATCGCAATCTGGTCGACGGATACCTTGATTCGATCACCAATGGCGATCCAGTCCGCGTTGATGTCACCGGCATTCCCTACCAGTACTACGACGCCTACGTCTACGTCGGATCCGATGGAGACAACCGTGTTGGTTTTACCTCGCTAGACGGAGTGTTGGGCTCCGAACGTTACTTTGCCACCGCGACGGGGGAGGCAACGTTCACATCGGCGGCCAACTACATCCAAGCGACGGCAAAGACGCAAGCCGGCGCAGTCGCCAGCAACTACATCCTGTATCAAGATTTAACGGGTTCTGAACTCAATGTGCGATTGAATCGCATCGGAGCGAACGTAGGCCTTCACGCCGTGCAGATTGTTCAGGAGCTCGCCCCGCAGTTACTAACGCTCCAGGTCAACAAGGCCAATGGCAACGCGACCATTCGCAATCTGACTGCCAATCCCGTGAATCTGGACTTCATCGAGATCACGAGCGCCAGCAATGCCATCGACTTTGCAGACGTCGTTCCGCTGGGTACCGGCACGATTGACGGCTCGGACTGGGAGGTCTTAGGCACCACCACCGCGACTTCGCTGTCGCAGTACTTGTTGGACGGGGTGGATACGCTGGCTCCCGGTGCAAGCCTAACCCTTACGGATCTCTACGCTGGTCCAGCCGAAGATCTCGTCTTCACCTACGTCGACACCGATGTCCACCAGCGAACTGGAATTGTTACCTACGTCACGACAGCCGCTCTTGCTGGCGACTTCAACGGCGACTCCGTCGTGAACCTCGCCGACTACACCGTGTGGCGTGACAATCTCGGTGCAGCCAACGAATCGGCGTTCGCCCCGGGCACTGGCAACGGGGGTGGCATCAATGCCAGCGACTATACGCTCTGGAAAACTAACTTTGGCTCGGAAGCGTCTGGATCGCTGAGCGCCGCGAGCTCAGTGCCCGAACCCACTTCGCTCGCGGTGTTGGCCCTGACATCAATCGTTGGCTTGGCTGCCACCAGACGCAAGAAACTGCAAGGAGCATTCTCGATGGCTACTTTGAAGATCGCGGTCGCCGCAGTCATTAGCTGCTTGCTCGCAACTTCCGCTTCGGCTTACTACGTCGACCGCGACTACCAGATGGGCGACGACAACGCGTTCGAATCCCCGACCAATAATGCGCCGATGGGTGTTCAGTTCGGTGGCAGCGGCCCGTTCTTCACGGTCGATAGCTCCGGCGCGGGCTCAGGGACGTTCGCGGACCTCTCAGTCTTCGGTCCGACTTACCAGAACACGGCCCTCATTGGCACCGGGCGTACGGGTTTCGGTGCTCGCTTCGATGGAACCAACGATTACTTGCAGGGACAGCGTTTCAATCATCCGGCGTCTGCCATAGGATCGAACCAGAACTACGCTGGCATTACCAGCCATGGTACGCAGGGCTATGTCTTCCCTGAAAAGCTCACTGGTTCCTACCAGCAGATTACCTACGACACCATGCTGACCGGTGGCCCCGCCATCAACGCGGCCGGCCAATGGGCCATTTCGAATTCCCAGCACGCAAGCGGTGCCGATGGCATTGCCGCTGTGCCCGCATCGGTTGCGGTTCCGGCCGCCAATCAGTGGTACCACTTCATGTTCAACAGCCAAAACACCGGCGGCGATAACTTCCGTTCGGTGCTGTACATCAATGGGATCGCGGTGGCCGCCAACGACGATCCGATTCCGGAGTTCGACGTTAACAGCACGACTCACCTTGGCCCGTTACTGATAGGTGCAGGCGAGAAGCCCAATAACCCTCCGGCTGCTACTCCTGGCGAAGTAGTGTTCATGCCAACCGATTTCTTCGATGGCGTTGTTGACGACGTCGAGATGTACGTCTACGGACAAGGCACTAACTTTAATGCGGGCGATTTTAACCTGCTGCGGGATAATGCTTGGATCGCACAGCAAATCGCGAACGACCCCGACTTGCAAGGCACCTTGGACCCGGGTGACGTCAATCGCGACGGAACCGTCAATAACGCGGACATCGTGGCCATGGTGGCCGGTTGGCGTCAAGAGAAGGAGTTTGAAGGCGCGCACAACTCGCTGACCGTTGGCGACTGGGAGACCTGGGGCTGGGGCGACATGAACCTGGATGGGCGGGTCAACTACAGCGACTGGTTCATCCTGCGTGCAAATCACCCCAATGGTCCGAACTTGGTCCTCGGCGACTGGCTCAGCGGAAATGCTGTACCTGAGCCCTCGTCGCTAGTCTTGTTCGCCATCGGTGGCGCGTTAATTGCTCTTCGGCGCCGGAGTTAATAGTCAAGCTGTAGCACTGGGACATTGCAGACAAATGGCAGAGTAGCGCGACGAATCGCACACAGGTGTGGTTGGTCGCGCGCTGTCGACCGTCGATGCTTCAGGCAATTACTTTTCCACGATGCACTGATTGGCACAATCGTGCCTGACCTCGCGTGAGGCAGGCAAATGCAATTGCGAATCTTATCACATTCCCAATGCCGACTTCGGCCCAAAGTGGTCGCTGATCGCAGGGAGCAGCAAGTCTTTTATTCAGTGTGAGGGTGCTCGTCATGATTCGAAAAAACAAGAACGGCTTTACGTTGGTCGAACTACTGGTGGTTATCGCCATCATCGGTATCCTGGTCGCACTTCTGCTACCCGCAGTGCAGTCGGCCCGCGAAGCCGCGCGTCGCACGCAGTGCAAGAACAATATCAAGCAGCACGCGCTCGCAGCCTTGACCCACCATGACACCGCGGGTTTCTATCCGTCGGGAGGTTGGGGTTACTTCTGGGTGGGGGACGCCGATCGCGGATTTGGTGCCAAACAGCCGGGCGGCTGGATCTTCTCGTTGTTGCCGTTTACCGAAGGTAGCAACATGTACGAGCAGGCCTCCGATGGCCAACCCAATGTCATCACTCCGAAACAGGAGGAAGGCGCGCGGTTCATCGTCACTAGCCCCCTGGATTCCATCCGCTGCCCTTCGCGTCGCGTTTCGGCCATTCTCCCCAAGCCAGTCGACGGTACTTTCGTGGCGTACAACGCCGGCAACAACCCGGCTAGTGCCAACATCGCCGGCCGTAGCGATTACGCCATCAACTGTGGCGACCAGCAACAAAACGAAACCGGCCCCGGCCCGGGCGATCCTGGTTCAGGTTCGGTTGACAACGCTTACGACACCTACGGCTGGCGGAATGGGAAAACAGGCAAGTCGCTGGTAACCGGGCAGGTCGAGCTCAATGGCATCAGCTTCATCCGTAGCGAAGTAGCGATCAGGCACGTCACCGACGGCACGTCGAATACCTACCTGCTCGGCGAGAAGTACATGAATGTCACCGACTACGAAACCGGCCTCGACGGCGGCGACAACGAAACTTGGTGCACCGGATTCAACAACGACAATTTCCGGAACGGCTTCTATCCTCCCGAACCCGATCAACTGAACACGGCAAACACCATGCGATTCGGCTCGGCTCACCCGTCTATTTTCGTGATGGCCTACTGCGATGGAAGCGTCGACGCCATTGGATACGACATCGATCCCGAGCTATTCCGCGGAACTTGCAATCGCAAGGAAGGGGCCGTCGATCACGACGCCTACTATCGCGGCAACACCAACACCGGCGGCGTTCGTTAGTGGCCATTCCGAGGTCGTTCGGACGGCTTCCAGAATCTTGACATTGTTTACGGGTGCATTTCATGCGAGTGAGCCACGCCACTGCGTGTCTAGTTTTGCTTAACGTCACCGGCTGCATCGGAAGCAGTACGCCGGTCGAACTGGTGGGCACGGTAGTTCCAAGTCAGCTGGCCGCGGATGCAATGTCGCAATACGACAAGAACGGCGACTCGTCCATTGATGCGGCCGAGCTCAAAGCATGTCCCGCTTTGAGCTCCGGAGGTTATGACGCCAACGGCGATGGCAAAGTCACCGTCGATGAGTTGGCATCGCGTTTCGAGCAATTGTTTTCGGCAGGCGCTCGAATGGTCAACGTTTATTCCAGCGTGACCAGCGGTTCGCGGCCCATGCCGGGTGTAACGGTGACGTTCGAGCCCGAAGCATTCATGGGCGAAGGCTTTCGCACCGCAACCGGCACCACCGACGAAGGGGGACGTACGGCCGTGGCCATTGCCGACAGCGAGTTGCCTGAAGGTCAGCGTGGATCTCCCATGTGCCAAGTCGGCATCTATCGCGTCAAGCTGTCAGGCCCAGGCGTGCCGGCTTCCATTCCCGACGCGGGCTTCGTGGTCGATGTAACCACCCGCGGCGGACAAGAGGCCACCTTCGATATCTCCAAGATGAAATAACGTAATCGGCGATTGACTAAGTGTCCCTAAGATTGAGGAAGATTTCTTCCAACACATTCTTGGTGCTCACCTCGCCTTGCGTTCTACTCTGGTGCGAGAGCATAGGGCAGGTTTTAACAGGCGGACTTCACCGAAGTTTACGGCCGGCGTACCTGCTTACGGTCGTTGCGCAGCAAGTAGGTCACCGGGTCACCAGACCGACTTCACGATGGTAGAGGCCCGCGGGATACCGGCGGAACGTGAGGGATGTATCGTCACCGCTGCCATTCAACGCGTGGTAGCTCCCCCTTTTCGACCAGAGGCAAGCCATTCCAGACTACTCGTCTATTCGACCCGCGCGTGAGCCCGGAGAGCAACGTAGGCTTTAGGTGTGTGTCGCTACCCGTGGGGGGAATCGCACTCAATTGAATAGTCAGAGTGCGTGACTTCTCGTCGTAAGAGACTGAGTTCCCAGCGGTACAGACACTGTGGAAATCGTTGGGCTCCCCATGCGATTGCCAGAATGCCCTCCATTCGTCGTGCTTTAGGAACACCTTCCCGGCCACTTGCTCAGCTGCATCGGGCAGTTGGTGGCCCGCTAGATCGGCCTGAAGGCGAGCGCGAAACTCTCTGTGGGCCAATGGTCGAGGAACGTCACTTTGAGAGTTAATGACGAAGGTCCGCAAGTTGGGGTCGACGTCGTAGAGATTCTCCTCAAACCGGAGTGGCCCGCTACGGTAAGCCGGGTAATTTACTTCTATGTTCTTGGCGTTGCCAATAAAAAGATTGCCGAAGAACGAATGGTGCCCCGTTTTTGCGCGCGCTTTGACTTGCCGGATATACAAGGCTTGGCCATAGCCTGGCGTGTTCTTGGTGTTGGCCAACAAGTTTTTGACGAATGTGGCTCCCGAAGCATCGTGGATGTAAACGGCGTTCTCCACATTGTCGAAGATCAAATTGCGGTCTACAAGCAATCGATCGAAACCATAATCGCTCATCTCAAGGAACACGCCAGCCCTTCCATTATCGTGAATCACATTGCCCGTGATTCGCGAATCGGGGAACTCGTTATCCAGCCAAATACCGTAGGTGTCATGGTTGTGGGCGATGTAGTTCCCTTCGATCAACCCGTCGACAAACAGATGGCACTTGATGCCGGCTTGTTCCCAGCGCTTCTCGCCGAGAAAATGGAGCCCATTGTTGCGGAGAATAACGTTCTTGCGAATGACCAAGTTCCGAGAGCCGCAGGACATCACTCCCGCTGACCCGTTATCGATAAGATAGTTTTCTTCCACTAGGTTGTCGTAGGACGAGTCTTCTTCGTCGTGGGTGTTCACTCGGCCGACATCTAACGCGAACGTTTTAGCAAAGCGAATCACATTGTGCCGGATAACCCAGTGATGTCCCGCCTCGGTGCCGACCGCGCCGCGCTGCGCATTGGCCGGTTCTGTCCAGAAGTTCGTCGGATACTGGTTGCCACAGTGCTCAAAGACGAATCCCTCAACCACGATGTGCCCGAGCCCGCGTTTCGTCGGTGCGAAAATCCGACGTCTAGTGGTCAGCTCGATCTCGCATTTATGTGGGTCGCGCCCGCCGAGATGTAGAAACACCAGTTCTGCATCTGCGTCGTACCACCACGTATTTGCTTCCAGTTCGCCCTTGAAGGGGACCTCGCGAAGCGGCTCGCCACTAACGAACACCTGGCCACAAGTAAAAACCAGACTGGCATCTCCATCGAATCCACGGTCCGATTCCTTCTTGCCCTCGCGATGAAAGGGCGTGGAGGCGAGCTCGACTTTCAGCGGGTTGTGAGAATCGACGTAGTCTTCGCGGATGTCATTGAACATCGAATCCTTGGGATGAGCCGAGTAGATGCCGTGGCCTTCGTGGGTCCACCCGGGCTGCCAGAGGTCCGACCCTTTAACGATCACCCGCTTACCGGCTTCCCCTCGATAGACGATGGGACTTCCCGGACGGCCTCCTCGCGGCGGCGCCACTCGCTCGCGATAAACTCCCTCACGCACCAACACGGTGTCCCCCGCCTGTGCCTTTGTGGCGGCGGCCGAAATGGATTTGAGTGGCGCTTCCCAAGTACCTGATTGCGCGTCATCACCTAGAGGTGACACCACGTAAGTCGCCGCCCAAAGCGACGGACAGGTGGAGAGCACGCACCAGTGAAGCAGCGTCGCGCACTGGAACCTTACGAGGGCATTCCAGTTCACTTTGCGCCTGCCGGGGATTCTTGCGCCGGCTCAATCTCCAGTCTCGCGCCCGAGAACACCGTGTGATCGTAATGCTCGCTTTCGAGTTGCGTGGAAACCAGAGTCAGGAATCTGGCCTCCGGGGGGATCGCGACGTCGAACTTTACAAAATCGGTGCTGTACCGCATTCCGTTAGTCGCTTTTGCTTCGTCGACTTCGAGTGAAAACACGTTCGCGTGTTGAGTTACCGGAACTCCCTCACCGTTCAAGTTCGCCGAGAGCACTTTGTCTTCGGTGCTGACGATGACGATCATATTTGCATGGGCTTTCTCTAAACTGCCATCCAGCGGGTACTCGCGATCATTCATTCCGGCACGGTCTGCGACGAATCGCATGAATTTGCCATCTAGCTTACCCGCATCTCGTAACTCCTGAAGGTCGAAGGTCAACAGCTTGTTGGAGTCGATGCCTATCCCTTCTTCGACTTTCGGGAGCGAACCCTCCGAGATATCGTGCCCCAGCAGTTCGCCGGTGGTTCGAATTGGTAGCGCTATGGATATCGAGCGGTGCGTATCGTTGCCTGGCAACCCGCCCACTTTGGCACCACCACCACCCACGTTCAGGAAATTGAACAACACGCCATCTTCGGCAAGACTTACATCCACATCGAGACCGCCATTGTGTACAGAGGCGACTCCCAGATCGATTGTTTCTGCCGCTGCGTTGTATCGGTCCGTTTTCATCGCCTCGTCGAGCGACGCAGTGGTGCTGTCGTCAAACAGGTTGCCAAGATAGATTCTGTCCCCATCGAACGGGGGTCGGCTGCTTGCCGGCATACTGTTGGGGAACTCTTTCGTATCAGGCATCGCCACGTGGGTTACCAGCCCCATGTCATTAAACTGAATCGCATCTCCAGTGGCAAAACTGGAGGTTGTCCCGAAGGTGCTTTCGAATTGGGCAACCGAGCCGCCACGCGCGCCTCCCGAAAATCCCATAAAAGTTACCTGGCGCGCGGCGGCGGAGTTCTCCGCGGCGATGCCGAAGTGACCGGGGCCCAGTTGGAACTTTCCTAAGGAAGTTTCCAGCAGGAAGTTGGGGTTATCGCTAGGCACGATGGTCGACAGTTTTCCGGCAAATAGTTTCCCACCATTTTCCGACCGCACTTCGTAGACCGCAGGCCCTCGCAGAATGACCGAGACGCCGTTGCGATACGCAATCTGTAACAACCCTTGCTCGATGCGGAGCATCTCTCCGATGCGCAGTCCGCGAGTTGGCAATGTCTCGGGATTCTCCATGGCCTGCCAGTCGACCGCGTCCGTCGAGGCAATCCGGGCCACCACGTCACTTCCTACGCTCCAATTCCAAGGCACGGGCAAGAACTGCTGAGGACCGGCAACCCAAGCTGCCGCCATAATCCCTACGCCGCACCCAAGTCCTAGGCCAGCAGCAAGCAGTGAGGCTGCCGCGCGGGGAGGGATGTGGCGGACAGCATCTGTGATTCGATGCCACTGCTTGACGGGCAACCAGTCGCGAAAGCTGCGAGGGCGGGGTTGTAGGGGCAACGTCTGATACTCGTGCTGCACGTCTCTGCAGAGTGCGGCCGCCTGCTTGGTTGCCACCAAGTCCGCGTGGAAGCGAACAACATCGCCGTAGTGCAGCCTCGCGTCGCTATTCGACTTGAGAGCCGCTTGCAACTCTTCGAATTCGGCTTCGCCAAGCGAGTCATCAAAGCTTCGGTGAATTAGCATCCGAAGCTCAAGTGGCACCGAATTGTCTCTAGCAGAACCACTCATAGCGCACACGTTGGTGTAAGGTTTTTGCTAATGCAACGCATCAAGTTTTCGCGAATACGACGCAACGAATTACAGACACTCGGCTGAGATCGGTCGAGAATGTCCGCGATCTGGAGCGAACTCAGGCCATGCGTATACCGACACTCGATCAACTTCGAGTCCATGGCCGGCAGCTTCTTCAGGCACTCACCCAATGCCGCCAGACGATCTTCCGCAGCGTCACTCGGTACTTCGCAGACGTCTTCTCCGAGCTGTTCCATTAGTTCCTGATCGAAACACAACCTGCTTCTTCGGCGGTACTTCATAAAGTTCAATGCCTCGTACCGTGCGATGGTTACCGCCCAGGGAAGAAAATCGGTACTGACATCGAATACGGAGAACTTCTGCCAAGCCGTGACCGCCGTCTGTTGCAGGACGTCTTGCGCGTCGGACGTATTCCGCACTAGGCCAAGTATGTAGCCAAAAATGCGCTGCTGATTGGCGCTGAAGAAGCTTGCAAATAGGTCTTCCTTGGAGGACATCTGCCACGCCTTGTCGCTGGATAAGATAAGTCAGAGCAGTCTTAGGAGGTAGGAAGTAGCCATTACACAAGCACGGCGACTACATTCCCAATGGGTTACGTCCGGTCGCAGATTATTTTCATCCGCGGAATTCGACCTAAATGCAACTAATACGAGACTGCGGGTATTTTCCGCTGATTGTAACACAGCGCGCTCCGTCGAGGACGCCCGGCGTGCGGAACTCCGCCGCCGCCCATCTGGAGATCGCCTCCCATCTGCAAATCTCACAGTTTCTCACAGTTTCTTTCCGCTTCGAATGAAAAAGGTGGGCCACTGGACATCTCTGGGGTAGGCCAGGCGGCCATGTTGACTCTTCCGGGAGTACTCCGTTCCGAGTACCCCACCACTCGAAGTGTGAAAAGAGCCTAGTCGCCGCTTGGGCTGGGTGCTTCCATTACTCTTTTCAGCTGGTTCCTAGAGGCGGAGATGTCGGACCGTCTGTCGCGTGACTCAGTCCGTTCCGTTGCACGTATCCAAACCGCCTTGGATATCGCGTTATCAGGTGTGTTTCGTCGCTTTCTTTCGGCCGGTTGATTGACGAGGTGCCCCGGTGGAGGCGCCCTAATAGCGGAATCGTGAATCGGTCGTCGCTTGTCTTCGAGTTCATAGTCCATTTTCGCAACTTAGTCGGAGGCGACAGATGTCTCAGTGGTTTAGATCTTCGCTAATCCTCCTAGCTATAGGAGTCAGTTTCATGGCTGGCGGCCTGGCCACCGCGGTTACCATCGATATTCAAAAGGAAAAGTTGGTAGCGCTCTACCGATTCGACGAAGGGACAGGCAGCACCGCCGAAGATTCTGCCGTGCTAGAAGGGGCGCAAACGGCCACGCAAAATCAAGGCAGCATCGGTTGGACCCCCGGTCTAATCGGTGGGGCTCTGAACTTAGATGGCGCTTCATCACTCGTCACGCTCAGCGACGCCCTCACCAATGGAGTCGACGCCTTTACGCTGTCGGCTTGGGTAAAGCTTCCTGCTCCCCCGACCACGGGATACAAGGGTATCTTCTTAATTAAGAATCCCGCGAATACCTGGGGATTGGCGGTAAAGGGCGTCTCTAACGCGCCGGTATATGAGTTCCGCTACGATGCCCCCGCTGAAGGAGCAGGATCGTCAACCGGCAAGAATGGACCCGCCGGCACGGTGGCGACCGACCAATGGCAGCACATTGCGATGACCTGGACCGCCGACCGCAGCCTCCGCGATTTCTTCATTGATGGGGTCGACGTTGGAAATGCTGGGACTTCAGGTGTTCGGGATGACTACAACGGTGGTCTGTCGGGGTGGGCCCTGCACATTGGCGACGAAGCGTGCTGCGCAGGTCGCGAACTCCTTGGACAGGTAGATGAGGTTGCGGTTTGGGAAACCGCGCTGTCAGCTTCCGAAATTCAGTCTATCTATACCAACGGCTTGCTAGGCATCGGCCTCGAAGCACCGATGCCACCGCCGGCCGGCGACGCCAATGACGATGGGTTCGTGGACCAGGCAGACTTCGAGATTATCCGCGCCAACTTCGGACGTGATGGCTTCGCAGAGGGTGTGACCTTGGGTCGCATCGACGGCGACTTGGTCAACGACAACGTCATCGACTTCGACGACTATGGCGATTGGAAGCAGGCTACTAAGGGTCCTATTCCGGGATCGTCCGCCCTTGTGCACGCCGTGCCCGAGCCCTCGACGTTTCTGCTTCTCGTTCTCTCGACCATCGGTTCTGCTTTCGCGGTCCGCCGGTCCACCAATCGCTAGTTTGGACTAACTCTGTACTTCGCACTCTGTTCGATTCAAGAATGCTAAAGGCTCACAAAATGACACTCTTGGCTCTGCAATACACGAGAAGTGTCGCCATTTGGTCTCTCGCTCTGGGGGCGATGGTGGCGACGACGGTGGCACAAACGCCAATTGCCCATTGGACTTTCGATGATCACTTGAACGACTACACGCAAACCACCATCAACGACACTCAAACCTCGGGTGGAGTAAGCGATGCGGTGTGGGCAGACACGAACGCAGACGGCCTGTCGTACACACGAGGCAAGATTGGGGGTGCCGTTCGCCTGGCGGGGACCGCGAGTGACTACTTTCAGATTGCGTCGCTTTCGGAGATCAGCAACACGATCGCTTTGCCAGACGCGGTGGACGCCACGCCTGGAACGGGAATCACCTTCTCGGCTTGGATCTACTCTTTTGGCGGGGGCAGCAGCTACCAAGGGGTGTTGATGTCTAGTGAAGTCACCGACCGAACCAGCGCGAATCCCGGCGTGGATGAGCTCAACCAAAACTGGGGCCTGGCCTACGATCGCGGCAACTTGCGACTCGACTCGCGTTTGAGTGGCGCCGGCGTACAGTCGGCCAATGGTAGTCTGCCAATTGGCCAGTGGCACCACGTCGCTATGGTGTGGGGGGCAGATCAGACTACGGTAGACGATTTCCTCGTTCCGCGACGGATGTACTTGGATGGCGTTCAGACCTCGGTCAGCCTCGACACCGGTATCGCGAAGTTCATATCGAGCGGTTCCTGGCGAATTGGAAGCGAAGCCCTCAATCGCAACTTTGTCGGCCTGCTGGATGATCTCGCAGTGTATGGTTCGGCTTTAACACCAGCCCAGGTGGCTGCGATCGCAGCGGCCGGCAACTCGGGAACGAATGCATCTGGCGTCGCAACTAGCGCGGTGCTCGCCGGCGATGTCGATGGTTCTGGGGTCGTCGATATGGAAGACTTTAACCTGCTCCGAGATAACCTTACGAAGAATGTCACGGCTCGCAATCTTGGTGATCTCAATGGCGACCGACAAGTCGACCTCAACGACTTCCAGGAGTGGCTCGACGTGGCTTCGCCAGCCATGCAGGCCCAAGCACTCGCGTCACTCGGCATGACGTCCGTTCCCGAACCAGCATCCTCGCTGCTTGTTGGCGTGATCGTGGCAGCGGGAGTGGTTCGCCTGCGTCGCACGCTCCCTTGCCGCCTCTTCGCACTAACAACCATGGTGACACTCCTTTGTTGTGCCTCTGGCGGTCCGCTTTTCGCCCAGCAACTAAAGCTTCAAGTCGACCGGCAAAGCGGAGCCTTGTCGCTGACGGGGGCCGACGCTTCGGCCGTCGATTTCGCGGGGTATCAGGTCGCTTCTCAACGTGGCACCTTAGCAGATGCCTCTTGGAACGGAATGAGAGATACCGAGACCGATTGGGTTGTTCTTGGCACGCCCGGAAGCGGCTCTCTCGCCGAAGCGAACTCCAGTGGCGTATCCACCGCTGGTGCCGTTGCGAACAACACGGTCTCTTTCGCACTCGGCAATGCCTACGTTCCATCCTCCGTGCTGGCTGAATTGGCCCTGGGAGTAGATGTCGAAGCGAATGACTTGTCGCTGGTCTACTACGACCAAGTTGCCGGAATCACTCGCAATGGATCCGTCGAGTTTGTTGGTGAGAAGATATTCAACAACATCGGAGTCACTGTCGACCTAGCGAATGGCAGAGCATATCTAGAGAACGAATCGTCAAATGACTTGACCATCACGGGCTACACGATCGAGTCAAGCTTGGGCCTACTCAACGTGGGATCCGGCTATACGGGGCTTGGCGGTTCCTTTCAAACGGGACCTGCCGTCCCCGATGGAAGCGGCCTGGGTGCTCTGGACCTATCGGGCAATGGCATGTTGCTTGCTTCCAGCATGGCGGCCAGCAGCCTTGGAATCGACCTAGGAATTGTTGTCGACCCCAGCCCAGCGTCGCTAGTCTCAGCCAATGGCGATCTAAGCTTCAATTTCATACTCGGTGGAACTGCAGAAGTCAGCCGAGCTGGTTTTGTGAAGTACATCAACATCCCGACAGTGCTTCTCGGAGATTTCAATGGAGACTTGGTGGTCAATCTCGCTGACTATACCGTTTGGCGAGATAACCTCGGGGCGGCGACCGACGACGCACTGATGGGTGCCGGCGATGGAAATCCTGGCGTGGACACAGGTGACTACGATCTTTGGAAAGCGAACTTCGGATCTCAGAGTGGCGCAGGAGCAAGTGCGTCGGTGAATAGTGCACCGGTGCCTGAGCCTGCCACACTGACGGTCTGTGCGTTTGCTGGGCTCGCGTTGATGACCTATGGTCGCAAGCGGTTTCTTACCGTCCGCTAGTAAACGAAAGTGGCAACTGCTTCACGAATTCAGCCGGCCGTGTTCTGGTGGGGATCGGGCAGCCCCCACCAGAATCCAGGCTGCCGCGAGGAGGGAAGCCTTCTTGCGGTAGCCATGGCCGACCCCACTTAAGAATTGCCCGCGTGCGTTATTCCTGCGGGTCATGGAACTTGGAGAAAAGTAAATGCGTTGTCTACGGAAAGAATCGGGCTCCGAACGACGCCGCGGGTTCGCGGCCTTCACGCTCGTCGAGCTATTGGTGGTTATCGCGATTATCGGCATTCTGGTGGCGTTGCTCTTACCTGCCGTGCAGGCAGCGCGTGAGGCTGCCCGTGCCAACCAATGCAAGAACAATCTGAAACAGATTGGCCTGGGCCTTCTCAACTACGAATCAGCACATGCTCGTCTGCCGGCCGGAACCGAAGTCGATGTCGACAAGGATTGCACTGCTCAGGGATGCCGCGGAATTGGAATGTACGTAACCATCTTTCCCTACCTCGAGCAAGGCACGGTGGACAGTAGGGTCACGGCGTTGCTCGACCAACGTACCAACGGGACAGGTTGGGCATGGATGGTGATCACCAGCGCCCAGAGCGGGCTCGTAGACCTAAGAATTCCACTTTACATCTGCCCTAGCACTTCCATGTGGCAGGGTGTGGAGGCTCGTCGTGACTATTGGGGTGTAACCGGTGGCGCTCGAACTCGTCCTTCAGTTCCGCCTCCAGAGCGTCAGCCCGCAGCAACCACCAACCGGGGCGATGTCTTCACCGATGGCGTGTTCATCATCGGCCGTCCTCTCGCACTCCGCAGGGTCCTCGATGGCACTTCGAACACGCTCGCCGTTGGCGAATCCTTGAGCCCTACCTTCGACGGAGGTCCGCCGAACTGGCCGGGGTATCTACGCGGCGAAGACGATGGGTGCGTTGATGCGACTTACGGCCCTGGCAACGAAACCTGCGGTGGGCCCGCGTGCTGGTGGCATGGAGGCGGTGGAAGGCCCAAGGATGTCACGACTCATGGCTACGGACGGGCACTTCGCAGTGTCGACAAAGGCCTCAACACCCAATGGATCAACCCACAATTGGCATCTGTGGAGGGCAACCAACCCTGCTTCAGCAGCGAACATCCGGGTGGCAACGTGCACTTCGTTTTCGTCGATGGGCACGTTCAGGCAATCAACGAGTCGATCGACCAAGCCGTTCTGGAAGCAGTTGCGACATTCGGGGGTGGCGAACCAGTTGCCTCAGTCGATTGATGGCAACGACGTTCCAACGGGTAGCGACCGACGGGTGCTCTTAAAGACTTGGATTCAACGACTATGGCCTTCGGCTCAAGATACAAATTCTCAACTCCATTCAGGACGCTTAGTGTCCTTGTGCTGGCGGGGATTTTTGCGCTCAGTACAGGCTGTGACAACGGACCGGAAGTTGCACCGGTACATGGGCACGTAACCTACAAGGGGACACCAGTACCAACCGGCACGGTCACATTCTACCCGACTCAAGGAGGCCGGCCGGCTGTCGGTAACATCAAGGCCGATGGTAGCTACACGCTCTCGCGCAAAGAGCCTGGAGATGGTGTAGTAGTCGGCGAGTACACGGTAACTGTGGAGGCCAGAGAAGCCGTCCAACCCGGCGATGTCCAGCAAGCAAAGTCACTAGCTGACGAAGCAATGGCGGAGCCGATCGGCAAAACAACATCTCCCCCCAAGGACCTAGTGCCCGCCAAGTACTCAATGGTCGAAACTTCCGGGCTTACCGCTACTGTCAACAGCGGCAGCAATCAAATCGACTTCGACCTGCCGTAACTTCACCTTCCAATTCGTTGACGCAACGCGACTTGGCAATCAAAAGAGGGATATCGAGTGTACTTGTTCGGCTTTCTACCAGCAGCCCGTCGGCGGCGCGTGCACTCAACGCTGGCTCCTTGTGATCGCGGCCCATCCTTCAATGCGATGCTTCTACTGTTGTGCCTCGTCTTCTGTTGCAATCCAGTTCGGGCAGCCGCACTAGAGTCGCCCGACGGGGGCGTGCGACTTGACTGGGAATTAGTAGAGAGCGATGCGTCGGCGCAATTGACCTACGATGTCACTTTCAAAGGCAAGCCGGTGCTAGAGGATTCGGAGATCACCTTCAGGTCGAAGGATGGTGGCTTTATCGGCAGGCGTCTGAAGTTGAACCAAGCGTCGGAGGAAACTAGCCACGATAGCACTTGGAATCCGATTTATGGCGAGCGAGAAGAGATTCGGGACCACTATCGCAGCATGTGTATCGATGCCGTTGATCTGGCATCAGGGCATCGCGTGCGGATCGAGTTTCGTTGTTACGATTCCGGCGTTGCCTATCGAGTGACACTGACGGGACCGCAAGAGTCCACTCCGATCCGTATTGCCGAAGAACTCAGCAAGTTCCGATTCACCGCTGACCATGTGGCGTGGTGCGCGCCGCGAGCTCAGGATCGCTATCGAACCCGTCATCTCAGCAGAATATCTGGACGCGTTGAACGCCCGTTAACGATTGAAGCCGATGGTCAGTTTTTCGCCGCCGTCGCCGAAGCAGGTCTAGTCGACTATGCCACCATGCAGCTTCGCCGAGATCATGAGGACCCACATTGTGTGGTTAGTCAACTTGGAGGGCCTGTTGAAGCCGTCGGTGAATTGCGCACCCCTTGGCGCGTTGTGATGCTCGGAACCAGCGCCGGCGAGCTGCTTGAGAATAATCATCTCTTGCTCACTCTTAACGATCCTTGCGCAATCGAAGATACCTCGTGGATTAAACCCGGCAAGGTCCTGCGTGAAATCACACTCACCACCGACGGGGCCAAAGCTTGTATTGACTTTGCGCACAAGAACAACTTTAGCTACATCGAATTCGACGCCGGATGGTACGGCCACGAGTACTCGGATGATTCGGACGCGACGCAGGTGTCGTTAGACAAAGCTCGCTCGCAGGGGCCGCTAGATCTCCACGGGGTTATTGACTACGCCAACCAACGGGGTATCGGCATAATTCTGTACGTCAATCGACGGGCGCTAGAGAAGCAGCTCGATGATATCCTGCCACTCTACAAGAAATGGGGGATAGCTGGCGTTAAGTACGGCTTCGTCAATACGGAGACGCAGGAATGGACCACATGGCTTCACGAAGCGGTCAGAAAAGCAGCCGATCATCAGTTGATGGTAGATGTTCACGACGAGTATCGCCCCACGGGATACTCGAGAACTTACCCCAATCTGATGACACAGGAAGGTGTGTATGGCGATGAGGCCACGCCGAGCAGCGACCAAGCCATCACCACGTTGTTTACCAGAAATCTAGCCGGGGCCGCCGATCACACCATCTGCTATTTTGATTCCCGCGTCGAAAAGCATTGGACCCATGGTCATCAGCTCGCGAAGGCTGTCTGCACCTACTCCCCTTGGCAGTTTGTGTACTGGTACGACACACCACTTCGGGTTGGTGAGGATGGCATGCCCAACCGGAGCCGAATAGTCGAGTCGCCTGAGCTCGAATTCTTCGCGAAAGTTCCAACGGTCTGGGATGAGACACGAGTTATCCATGGAAAGCTTGGTCACTACGCGGTCATAGCAAGACGTAGCGGCACCGAATGGTTTGTCGGTGCTATGAATGCAGAAAATGAGCGTGAACTGACAATGCCTCTCGACTTTCTAGATCCGTCGACGGAATACGACTCTCGCATTTATAAAGACGATCCAACATTAAACACCTCCACCAGAATACGCATTGAGAACAAGGTGGTGGATTCCACATCATGCCTATCGATGAGGTTGCAACCAAACGGCGGGCAGGCCATCTGGATCAGGCCTGTTGAGACTTCGGAAGTGGCGGCCCGTCCTTCATACCAACCTCGCCACCAGTCGTCCAAACGTGAAGGCGCGCCCGCTGACTAACTCGGTGGAGTTGCACAGGCTCGACCCGGAGACAAGTATCTCGAAGATGAGGTCTGCGCAAAGGTTTGCCGCGCGAAGAGCTGAAGATAGTAAGAAGCGTCAATTCAAACGAGAGTGATGAGTACATGGCAGGACGAAGCCGCTTGTGTGTCGAACTGCTGGAAGCCCGATATCTTCTATCAACGTTTTATGTCGATGGCATCGGTGGCAGCGATTTGCAGACGACCGGTTCGCTTGTCTCGCCATTTGCTACAATCCAGCGTGCCGTCACCTTCGCGCAACCGGGCGACACCGTTTCTATCCGCGAAGGCGTGTACCGCGAGCAAGTAGAACTACTGAGATCAGGCACCGCCGAAGCGCCGATCACTTTCGAAGCGTACAACGGCGAAGAAGTGCTTGTTACAACCACCGAGCTTCTATCCGGGTGGACACTTCACGCGGGCAATGTCTACAAGACAACGTTTGGCAATGCGGGAAAGGATCGTAACTGGCTGACCCTGTTTGTCGATGGCGAACTGATGAGCGAGGCCCACTGGTCGGACCAAGGTGGAAACGTCAATGAACTCAATAAGGACGAATGGGCAAAGACGGAGGGTGATTCCTTAACGACGATTCGGGACAACTCCCTTATCGGCCTGCCAAACGATTACTGGGACGGTGCCTTCGTGCACGTCCAAACTGCCAACTGGCAGCTTGAGACCAAGCGCATTGCCAGCTTTGACGGTTCGACGGGAACCATCACGGTGGCTTCGCCGTTCTTCTACAATCCCGATCCCGGCACGTGGTATCTGATCTACGATAGTCTAAACGCACTCGATGCGCCCGGCGAATGGTACTACGACGCCGAGGCTGACGCGCTATACCTCTACGCGCCCGAAGGAGGAGACCCGGATGGATACTCCGTCGAAGCCAAGGTTCGCGACGAAGGCTTCGACCTCAACGGCCACGACTACATCCAGATCAAGGGGATCGACTTCCGTAGCGGCGACCTTGCCATGCAAGGATCCGACCACGTGCTCCTGCAGGGCGCGCATGTCGTCGCTCCTGACCGCGGCTTTGGACCTGAGGGGAGCGGGGGAGCCCGGGCGTTAGAGGTAGACGGCGACAACAACATCTTCCGCGACAATGAGTTCGAGCGAGTGTGGACGCCCACTCTGAACGTGTCCGGCGCTGACAATCAGATTATTAACAACTACTTCCACCACATTGGCTACAACAACTCCAACTTCGCAGCGGTCCAGTTGAATACTGCTGCTACGCGAACGCTCATTAGCCATAATACGATCACGGAGGTCGGCCGTGCCGCGCTGGGGGGTGGAGGCGGGCTTCAGACCGTAATCCAGTACAACGATATCTCTGAAGTGGGCAGGATCTCCGATGATGGGGGGGCGTTGTACTTCGGCAACAACTCGTTGGGGAATATGATCGTGCGTCACAACGTGATACACGACAATTCTAACCCCGAAGCCTGGGGCATTTACTTCGACAACTTGTCGTCGGACGTGGCCGTCCATCATAACATTACCTACAACGTCACTCGCGGCGGACTGGCGAATCTTTCCAATAGCTTTGTTTTGTGGTTTAACAACACCCACTATGGCGATTCGCTTGGTGTCACTGCTTTTCGCAATCCCAACTCGCCAGACATCGCGGCCGGCTCGCGGTTCTACAACAACATCTTTGCGAATCTTGATTCTGAGCTTACCGGGGCTGGCGACCCTGCTGTCGCCAGCAACAACTTCTTCAATATCTCCACGTCGAACTTCGTCAACGCCGGTGCCAGAGACTTTCGGCTGGTGGGCACTTCAAACGCCATTGACATCGGTCGCGAGATCGCAGGCATTACGGACGGATTCGTCGGTGCCGCGCCGGATGCCGGAGCTCTGGAATTTGGCGAATCGATGTGGGAATTCGGTCACAACTTCGCTAATCCGCCAGCGCCGGAGTACGAGTGGGTGGCGGTGCCTTACTCCAATCGGGTGCTTAACCCCGGCTTCGAAGTCGGACTCACGCACTGGAGCGTCACCGCCGGTACGCTCAGTACTTTTCCTGGAAACGCTTGGAACTATGGAAGTCAGGGGTTGGCGTTATTCGGCAATAACGCCCTTGAGCTCTCAGCGGGGGGTCGTATCGAGCAGACCATCTCGGGACTGGCGCCCAACACCCTCTACGAAGTCTCGGCGCAGGCAAGGCTGGCTCGTGACTTGCAGCTAGAGAACTACGGCATGTCCTCTGGCTCCTTTAGCTCTGGAAGTCACCGCAATGAGTCGTACATTTCCGGCGTGGACAGCGGTGAATGGATCCGCCTCGACGCTGTCGATTTCGGCGCGGGGAGTTCACTCTACGACCGGATAGAGATAGGCAAATCACAGAATAGCAGCTTGAGTATTGCACTGCGGCTCGGCAACCCGACCTCCGGACAACTGCTAGGCACTCTCATCGTACCCAGTGGCACCGAAGGGTGGTCGATGACTCACGCCGATGTTGCCGCCGTCACCGGTATTCATGATCTATATGTTGTATTCCTCGGCTCCGGAGGTGTGAATGGCAAGTTTGACCGCCTGCGTCTGCTGGATACGAACACTAGTGAGCGCGTTACCCTTGGGGTGAGCAATTATGATTCGTTGGGCAGCGAGGCTTCAGTCGACATTGGCTCTGCCTACTGGAAGGGCACCTCCGACAGGTTTACTTTCGTCACTGGTCCCCATTCTACCACGGCAACTCTCTACCTTGAGAAAGGAAACGGCAGTTTCAACGGCTATGTCGACTTTGTGGCCCTCAATGGGGAAGTCTATTTGCCAAGCCAAGCAACCGTCCTTCAATTGATTGTGGATCCGGCGACAGGGCAAACGGTACTCCGAAACAATACGTCCAGCCTCATCTCATTTGATGCCTACAGCATCACGGACACGAACGGTTCACTCCTGCCCGCGGAGTGGCTCAGCTTGCAGAAGCAACAGTACGACGCCGGCATATGGAGGGAAACGACGCCCAACGCTAGCCTGATTGCCGAACTGACCACCGATAGCCACACCACGCTTGCGCCGGGGCAAACCATCTACTTGGGGAGGGTCGCCGATCCGGCCCTTATCGAGAGCTTAACCTTCGACTACTACCTTTCCGATACTCAGTCGGTCACGCAGGGCCTAGTGTTACTCGGAGACACCGGCGCGCCGCCCTTACCCGGGGACTTCAATAGCGACGGCGTGGTCAACTTAGCCGACTATACCGTGTGGCGAGATCAGTTGGGGGCCGACGTCGCGTCGTTCGCCACCGCGGATGGAAATGGTGACGGGCGAATCAACGCCTCCGACTACCTGATTTGGAAGCGGCAGTTTGGCAAGAGCGTTCCCGTCGTCGCTTCAACCGCTAAGACTCCGGTCGCCGACGCGCTAACTGCTGCCCCGATCACGACCGATGCGATCACACCAGATGGCGCGCGCGTGAGGCCTGGATTCCATAGCGAGGGGATAGATCGAGTTGCGAGTGTGGGCTCTATCGGCCAAAATAGCATTCGTAGCAGCCACAGTTGGCCGACTGCAGATGTGGATCGAGCTTCGGCCTTCGAACTTAGATCGGCGGAACTCGTGCTATTTCGAACTATGCCCGAGGTAGCGATTTCCGCTGACCTTGCAACACTTTTCGGCATCAGCGAACACCACGCCACTGGACGTACTCAGCTTGACCAGGCGAGAGACATCGCCTTTGAAGAATGGCATCAACCCTTTCTTCAGACTTTCCGGCGCGGCGGCATTCAACCAAGACTCTCTTAAGTGGCAGTTGCGATGAGATTTGTAACAACTCTACTCGGCGTCCTTCTACTACTTGGGATGTTCGACAGACAAGATGCCTTTGCTGTTGAGGCGCAAACCGATGTCCGCGATGAACGCATGGAATGGTGGCGAGACGCGAGGTTCGGCATGTTCGTCCATTGGGGTTTGTACTCGGGCCTCGCAGGGGAATGGGACGGTAAGCCTGTTGGGACGAAGGGAAACATGGAGTGGATCCAGCAACGCGTCAAGGCCGACACCGCTACCTACGCCGATCGGGCCCTGCCGCTATTCAAGCCGAAGCCTGGCTTCGCCACTCAGTGGGCTCAGCTAGCCAAACAAGCAGGTTGCAAGTATTTGGTGTTCGCCACCAAGCATCATGATGGGTTCGCTCTGCACGATTCCAAGGCGACCGACTTCGATGCCGGTTCGGAACTGCAACGCGATCTAGTTCGCGAGATTGTCGACGCATGTCGAGCGGAAGGCTTGAAGGTGGGATTCTACCACTCGGTCATCGACTGGCACCACGATCAGTTTGCCTATGCCGACTCCGAGAGCATTCCGCATCCCTTGCGAGGTCAACCTTATCCGAATGGAACGAGGAACCACGACGAGTACATCGCCTTCCTTCATCGACAAACGGAAGAACTGGTGACCCACTATGGCCCGATCGACATTCTGTGGTGGGACTACAGCGTCGAAGACTTTGAGGGCGAGAAGGCATGGGATGCATTCAAATTGATCGACTTGGTGAAGCAGCACCAACCGTCCATCGTTATGAACAACCGCTTGTTCCGACGACCAGAAGCGGGACACTCGGGAACGAAGCACGCCACTGCGGTTTCACCGATGGACCCCAAGTACGGCGACTTCACCACGACTGAGCAGCACGTTCCCGATGCCGGACTTCCTGGAGTGGATTGGGAGACGTGCATGACCTTAAATACCACTTGGGGTTACAGCAAGTTCGATCACGACTGGAAATCCGCGGACACACTCGTAAAGACATTGGTAGACACCGCTTCGAAAGGGGGAAACTTCCTGCTGAACATCGGCCCCATGGCCGATGGTACCGTTCCCGCGGAAAGTGTTACGTCACTGAGGGAGATCGGGGAATGGCTTCAAGTGAATGGCGAAGCCATCTACGGAACTTCCGCCAGCGAATTGAAGAAGCCCGCATGGGGTCGCATCACAGAGAAGCCAGAACTAGGCGCACTGTACCTGCATGTCTTTGACTGGCCTGCCGAAGGCACGCTGGAGTTGCAGGACCTTTCGGCGCACTATTCCACTGCCGTTGCCTTGAATGGGCATCAGCAGATTCCCATGCGACTGGGGAGCAAAGCACTGGTGCTCGATTTGTCCGACGTCGAACAAGGCCCGCTAGTAACTGTCATTCGCCTCCAAGCGAGTAAGCTCGACACCCCGCAGGTACCGCCCAGAGAGAGTGACAAACGACTGCATTCCGATGGCTCGCCTTGGGGGTACAAGCACACTGAGAACGCTGACCCGAAACTGCCCCGAGTCTTGTTAATCGGCGACTCCATCCTCAACGGCTACCGCGAGCATGTGGTCAATGATCTAGAGGGAGAAGCCATCGTCGATGCTTGGTTGAACCCGCACTACCAATCCGAGCAGCTCAACAAGCTCCTCGGCGAGATCCTAGATCAGGAAACCTACGATGTCGTTCATTTTAATGTCGGCCTGCACGGTTGGCAGGACGGTCGGATTAAACCTGGCACCTTCAAGCCATTGACGCGTGCCTACGTCGAAGTGATCAAGGGCAAGCAGCCCCGCGCCAAGCTTATCTGGGCGAGTAGTACCCCCGTTACCATCAAGGGCAAACCAGAGGAACTGGACCCGGAGATCAACCGAGTGATCGTCGGACATAATCGAATGGCCGCCGAGGTGATGGAAGAACTTAACGTGCCCGTCAACGACTTCTATGGATTGCTCGAAAGTAGACTGGACCTAGCGCGAGGGGACAGCTTCCACTGGAAGTCGGATGCCTACAAGCTGCTTGGTGAACAAGCCGCTAAATCGATTCGGAAATTGCTTGTAGAAGACTCTGATCACGCACGATAGGCAGCTCCCGTCCCGTCGAGGTGGCCGAGCCCCCTCGAACAATCTTGTGGTGAACGCAAACCTAACCCGTTGTCGAGACGAGGGTTTCGTGAGACGAGTCGGGTACTCCTGCCATACGCCCTCACGCGATGACATTTCATGACACCAACAGGCACACATAAACGCCGCCTGTGATAGGGGCGGCGTCGAGTGGTGGCGGCAAGAATCGAACGAGGGGGCTGTCAATTGCAACCTACTTACCGCTCAAGGAGTTGCAACTACAGTCGAACGCTTGTTAGGAGACTGTCAGGAAATTTTGACACACCAGATATCTTGAGATGGCCGTTGTTGACGTTCGACTTGCACGCTTGATGGAGGCTTGGCCATCGCTGCCTAGACACCTCCGAGACGTCATTGCAGTGCCAACCCAACGCCCAAAACAGTGCTTTATTGAACCTATTGGTTACCTTGCACATGGAGCCGCATGAGTCCGTAGGCCGCTAGCACCCCTGCCAACCACATGGGTGGCTCGGGGACGGAGTGGGTACCGGACGATGGGAGCGCTGGAGGCGAGCCTTGGCCAAGGTGAGTCTTCCATAGCTGGTAGTCGGCGGTGGTCACACCATCGACGCCGTCGCCATTGTAAGCAATACCTGACTCGTCAGGTGCGCCGAGATTGTCCCGCCACACAGTGAAATCGGCGATATTCACCACGCCATCACCGTTGAAGTCGCCTGGCGATGACTGTTGTCCGATTAGTGACTGCATGGCGGTCGCAAAATCGTAGCCCATTTGCAACTGCCCCGCTGTATCGTAGTGGACGACATCTGGGAGTAAACCGTAGTCGTCCGTCACGATCATCGCGGTCCTCGGCACCACGGCCGCAACCGACGCTTGTGCGGCGCGGACTGCGGCGAGACCATCCTGATTGGCAGGAAGACTGTCGGCTATCTGACCAATCACAAAGGGGAGGTCGTCATCGAAAGTGCTACGGACATCGGTGATGAAGGTCGTCAAGTTCGTTTCGTAGTTGACAGACTGGGCGCCGGTGTCGCTCTCGCCCTGCATCCAGATCATTCCCGCCAGCTTCACTTCCGTCACCGCACCACCATCAGGAAGACCACCGTTGATGCTTCTCAAACCAACGAGGACACGGTTTTGGAATGCCTTATAGATCTCTCCGTCGCCAATGGTGGAAGCATTACCGTTTGGACGCCATTCGTTATAAAGATTGGTACCGCTGTTGCCGTACTTGATAATCGCCACTTTCTCACCGCGGGCGGCGTAGAACTCGCTCATCGACTGCCCGAAGGACACCTCGGGGCCAAAGCCTCTGGTGCCCGAGGAGCTATCTACGACGAATCGCGACTTCCCAGGCACCAGCCATCCGTACCCAGAATCGTAGATGGCAGTGGAATGGCCGTCCGAAGCAGTCCAGCTGAATGCGACGTCGGTCTGAGCGTTTTGCAGTTCGACAGGTAGCTGCCGGGGATCGCCACGCCCGTCCGCGTTGGACTGGCCGCCGACGAGAAACACGTTCACCGTGACCGCCTCCACCCGGCAGAAAGGAAACAGCATCGCGACAGCTATTAACCAACAGCTCGAGCGGATAACGCCCATGCGTGACTTGTAGAAGTGAATGTGAACGGGGCATCTGAAGCGTAGCGGCATCATATTGGTCGATCTATCTCCGGTAGCGCGGGTCCACTGTAGGACTTTCGACTAGTCTTGGCATGCGGTAGGCCTATCGCGCACCGTTTCGAGTTTCTACGAAAGGCTTGCCTCCGTCCCAACTAAGGAGAATCTCCAGGGAATCGGTAGGTTCGTTGATTGTGAACACAAGTCCTGAAGCCTTGGGGCTGTTGTACTTCTTCGGAGCGTGCCACTTGACCTGCGTATCACTGATCGACTCACCGGCTGAGATGGCCACCGAGTGTGTTCCAAGAATCACGCCGTCTCCCTTTTGTTTGCTCGTGAGCACGAACCGGCCCTCTTCGTCCAATCGCCCACCTGATGCTCTGGCACCTTCGGGAAAAAATCGCACGTACCCAAACTTCAAAGGCTTGCCATCAATGAGAACCCGCCCAGAGACAGGTACTCTTTCAAACTGCTCCCCACTGCACCCGGCAAGTACGACGCTGCCAAGAAAAAGGATACACCACCATTGAGCGATTTTCGTAGTCATAGCCTATCAATGAAATACTTGATCCAGAGTAAGTGTCGAGAATCACACCAGTCACTTTGATAGGATCTCGAGCTCTTCGCTGGCGAGCGTGCCGTACGCGTGGTAGGTAAGTTGATCAACCTCGTCCGTTATAAACTGCACACTGCCATCCCCTAGCGAGAAGTTTGCACCGGTCGGATGCTCGCTTCCAAAGGCGCCGTTCGCACCTTGGGTGAAGCCCGAGGTGACGATAGTTCCCTCGCCAGGAGGCGTATTGAGTGGATTCTCGGTGCTTCGCAGACCGTCAGTGAACCTGGCCGCGAAGGTCCATATGTTGGAGGACTGCCGGGTGTCGGGGGCTTGCACCTCGCCGAAGAAGATCGAGTTGCTTAGCCCATCGGTTACCTGTCGAAGTTTTACCGGTCCTGCATACATAAAGGGGCCGGTGTTCTCACATTTCGCCGTGGTGAAATTATTAGCGGGGCCGAGCATTCCCATCATGCCCGCATAGTTGCCCGTTGCGGCCTGCAGGTAGCCGCCGAGTGGCTGGTCGGGGTCCGGATGAAACGGCACCGCCGTCGAGGAGGGGCAAACAACCATTTGGGGACGTGACTGAACCACTGCTTCGCGGCTCACGACCCGCTGCCAACCGTTGGGTCCGACCCAAAGGGCTGGGCTGTCGTCGATGTGCAAGTTGTCGTGCAACTGTCCCAACTCAGCGAATGGTAGAATCTGAACCAATGCGCCGACCCGGCTCTTTAGCGGGGCACTAGGGTCGCACACTTCGGGGTACGTGTTACCCAATGGCAGGCTCTTGTTGGTATCTTCGTAGCTCAAGATTGCCAGCTGGATCTGCTTCAGGTTGTTGGAACATTGCATTCGGCGAGCAGCTTCTCTAGCTGCTTGCACGGCAGGCAGCAACAAAGCTACCAACACCCCGATGATGGCAATAACGACCAAGAGCTCTACAAGGGTAAAGCCAAATCGAGCTGCGTGCTGCTGTCTGCAAATATTCGACGTTGCTGACATCTAGAAATGCTCCGTGTGATTCCAATTCCAAAGAGTCCATTCGGCTCAAGCGTCCTAACGCCCGCCACAGGATGACAATGTGCATCCCGTGGCGGCGTTAAGAACAGCGGCGTCTGCCCTACGCCAGTTTCTCTGTGCGATGTATCCGTAAGCCTACGGCTTGATCACGATCGACCGCGATGCCTGACCGTTCTCAGTAGGGCCAGCATTGCGATGCTGCCGGCCCACCACGCTGCTGGTTCTGGCACCGCTTGCGTTTGCGCTGATAGCGCCGCGGCAGAGGCGGATTGACCGAAGTTAGATTTCCACACTTGATAGTCTTCGGCGGTAACTCCGCCTCCGTTTCCATTGAAGGAGATGGCCGACTCATCAACCGCCCCAAGGTTGTCCCGCCAGACGGTATAGTCAGCAAGATTGACCACGTTGTCTCCGTTGAAATCGCCGGGGAGATTCTCGACCACGGGGAGCGCCCCGTAGACCACGATGCCATCGATGGGTGTGAGTTGGCCGGCGAGCTTAAACTGAAAACTCAGATCCTGATTGCCGTTGATGTCGAACAGGGATCCAAGGTTGAAAATAGTACCGGAGTTCAGGAGCGAGCTGCTATCCTTGTTCAATTCGGTCAGCCGGCCAGCGCTACTGTTCGCCTCCTCCCAATTTCCTGCATCGGTGCCTTGGTCGGATAAACTGTTCCACTGCCCGTTTCCAGTCCGCAGGGAGCCCGATGCGGAAGCGATGGTGTACCCATCTATGGCGGCTGAGAACGACGACTCGTTTTGAAAGGCTGCCTCGCCCGTCACCGGATCCACGGTAAGCACGACTGTGTTGCGTTTTCCGACGAACTCAACTTCACCCGCGAAGGTCCGACCATCAGGTCGCTTGTACTCAAACACCAGATCTTCGAGCGGAAGTTGACCGATCTGGGTGGGGACAACTGGTATGTAAGCCTCGCCCAGCGAAATGGAAGTATTCATCCCGATCGACGAACTGCCGTGTGGGTTCGTTTCGTTCAACTGGGTAGGCTTTGGGTTTGATTCTTGCCAGCCGGCTACGAGGTTATCTTGGAAACTGCGCCAACCGCTATTGCTGGCGTTAAAGACTTCGGAGCCGGAGCGAATGGAGTACCCATCGATCTCCACGGCGGCGCCATTGCCGTTGACGATCTTCAGTTCACCCGATTGAAGATCAACCGTTAGTTTCAGCAATTGCTCCAATCGGAGTTCGACGAGGGTTCCGTTGGTGCCGCCAGCTCGGCTGGTAAGCACGTACTTGAGGCCGGATGGAACCGTGGGTGAGTTGACGCTTGCAAAGGCTCCGCTGAAGTTTGTGGTGTCAAACAGAACCCAGTTATCTCCGGCAGAGGGAGTGTACGACCCGAAATCTGGCGCCAAGGTGCCGCCCAAGCTCACCGTGCCATCTACCACGATGGGAGTGTGGGTGGATGCACTGAATTGAGGAGCGAAGGTCCCACTGGCAGCGATCGAGAGGTTTCGGCCCACGGTGATATCTGCTCCGTTCGCATAAGCGAGTGAGCCACTTACGCCCCCGCCGATCGTAAGATCGCGGGTCACGGAGAGCATGCCCCCTGATTGCACGGACAGCGCGCCAGTCCCTGTAACTCCTACTCTCACATCGCCAGTCACTCCGCTTCCGCCCGAAGGATCGACCACGAGGTTGCCACCCGAACGGATTTCGAGGGTACCACTTTCGCTGGCCGCGCCGCCGAGTATCACACCTCCAATCGCGGGAGGCATGCTATTCACGAATGCAGTCCCTCCATTCGATATGACCGCATTCTCCCCGAACGACCCCTGGGGGACGAACATTCCGTTGGCGCCGTTCCAGTTCGGGTCGGTCGCGAATGCATTTCCGGTCCACCAGTTCGCGACACCTCCGTTTTGCCAGTAAACGGGAGTTTGACCGGAAGAGTGCTGAGCGGTGATTCCTGTAAGCAGTAGGGTTAGCACCAGAAAACGGTGCATATAAGGCGTCATTTTGCCTTGGCTCCTGAGAGAGTGTGTATTGGATCCGTGTTGCGTCGGCAAACGCTTCCGCCAGAGTGAGGCTCTCTTGGTCAGAACCTGCACGTGACGAAAAGACAACGTTTAGGCTTTACGTGAGCGGGTCCGTAAGACGACTCCCGCAGTTAGTGCCAGCAGCGATAGGGTCACCAACGACGACGGCTCCGGCACAACGTTCGAAAAGAGCGTGCTTGAGTTCTGAGGTGCTTCTTTCCAGATTTGGAAGTCCGCAAAATCGACGATACCATCGTCGTTCAAATCCCCGTCTTCTCTTAACGCCACGCTTTCAAACAGGTTATCGCGAATAATCGCGTAGTCGGCGTCGTTCACGACACCATCGAGATTCACGTCGCCTTCTGGAGGCACCGGAACTCCGGAGAATAGAGCAAACGCATTCAGTAGAGAGCGGTTGCCCACAACCGGTTCATTTCCATCGATCGTCAGATTCACCTGGCCTGTGTTGTCCGCGGTGAACCAGTATTGAACACTTGCTCCTCCCTCGACACCCGCGCCAAAGGATTCACTGCTAACGGTTCCATCAGTGACCCCACGGAACTTTCGAGCGTTCTGATTTTCTTGGTGCATCAGTAGTTGCACGTAGTAGTCTACGCCGCTCGTCAGCCCCGATAGCGTGAGCTGGATGTCGTCAGGAGTCCGGTTGTTGCTGGAAGAGACCGATCCGATCACCTGCCCCATGAGAGTACCGAGATTGGTGTCGCCACCAGCGGCCCACGCTGTGGTTTGGCTCGGTAGCTGGACGGCGACCCCACCCGGATTGTTCCAAGCCAATGTTACCCCATTGGCGGAGACGGATCCCGAGAGGCCGCCTGCCGCTAAGAACAGCGTTCCATCTACCGTGACGTCGGTTACGTTAGCGTCTCCATGGTTTGATGCCAGAACATAGCTTCCTGAATTGTTATGGAGGAGCGTTGCGCCCGTCACCGATCCCGGCTGCACGTTCGAAACCAGGAACGATGCTCCCGTAGCAGTAGCACAAAAACACAGCGTCCCAGCTCCCATAAGCACGCCCAACGACGCTAAGGTTCGTCGTAACGAGTTCGACAATTGCAAGTCCACTACTATTCCTCCCGAGTGATAGGCTCTTAGAGTCAGGCAGGCTGAAGCCAAGAGGCAAATAATAAGTATCTTTCCGAATCAACTAACACGATAATTAGCCATGCGTTCCGACGGTTTCAGCCCCGCCGGCCTGACTACCAACATTTATTTCATGGACAGCGGCAATCGGGAGAACCAGCTCTTCCCGAGTCCAATCCGAGTTGCAACGACGGATAGCGGAATACAGCTACTTAGCCTAGCGGTAGGTAATTTAGCTCCTGAATCGCCACATCCCGAAGCCACCAAGGGCTAACACAGCCAGGACCCCAGAGGTCGGCTCGGGCACTGCCGTGTAGACCGAAACCGCGTTGAGCACTGCTCGGTTACCATTGTTGACTCCGTTACGCGCATCTAGCGTGAGCACGACTTGCCCACTGTTGTCTGCCGTAAAGGAATAGACAACGGACGCCAACCCTTCGACGCCTGCACCAAACGCCCCGGAACTCGTGGATCCGTCGGTGATTCCGACAAACTTGCGTGCTCCTTGTCGGACTTGCTGCATCAGCAACTGAGCCCTGTATTCCCGTCCTTCGGTTAGGCCGGAAAGGGTAAGCTTAAGGATTGCATTTGCATCCTGATTGGAACCAATCACATCCGCGATCAGCTTGCCCAGATCGGGGTCGCTTGCGTAATCAGTGAGGGCGAGGCCATCGGTGAGCCCGACCGGGGCGTTCCAAGAGATGGTTACGCCGTTGTTCGTGACAGAGTCAACACTCCGCGATGTTGCGCCTGCCTTAAATAGCGTTCCATCGACGACGTAATCCGATCCAGGCAATCCACCGACATTCGCGGCAACGACGTACTGGCCCCAATCATTCTCAAGCACTGCCGCGCCGGTTGCGCTGGCTGGACTAAAGTTGACCGGCGTTGAAAACACGCCACCGATCGCGGCGTTGCTGCAACACAACAACAACATGCTCAGTACGATGCCTGGGGCAGAACCGCACGTTGCAGTTCGATTCTCGACGTTACTCTTCATTAGTTCTCCTTCATCGATGATAAGCTCAGAAAAGCAGAGAATGGCCAACCACAGCCATGGAGGCACGCATTCAAGGACACCACTGCGCCTTGCGGAGCAATGAGCTGAACACGTACTCCGGAGGGAGTTCCATCGGTACTGAAATACGCTGTCACTAGCTCCGAGAAACCACCTGGCTAGCGAGCAGTGCTCCTTTAATGGAACCGACTTCGAGTATTAATGGACGGTATGCGGGATGGGATATCCCCCCCGACACGATGTAACCGCGGGACCACTTCCTTTTTGCCAATTGATCTTTGAAAAAGTTGGTAAATGCAGAAAGTTCCTTGAAAGCGGCAGGAGGAACCGGTTTGCCGCATCCCGGCGAAAACTGTCCTTAGACTTCCACAATGCTGTATTTTCTCAAGATTAATTGGCAAAATGTGGCTGCAGTTGCGGTAACCAACCAGGGAACCGGTATGCATCGGAATAGGCAATTCGTGGATCACAAGCGAGCGCAGCGGTGTTGCAGCGAATAGATATGTGCGAGATGGCCAACAAAAGCGATAAAGAAACGGACGACAATCGCTTTGTGGCAATGCTTACCACGAGCCAGCCCAACTTGAGGGCGTTTATTCTTAGTATGACCCCATCACAAGGGGATGCAGACGATTTGCTTCAGGAGGCAAATATGGCTCTCTGGTCGAAGAGGCATCGCTTCTTTGACCTGAACGTCGAGTTCATCCGTTGGGCGCTAGGTTTCGTCACTCTGGAGATTTTGAAGTATCGCAGGCGTGCCGCGAACTCTCGATTGTGGCTTGGTGAGGAAGCCATCGAGAAGCTCGCAGCAGAGTGGCATCAGAATGATTACTTTGCGGACGATTGCCACGCTGCTCTCCAGGATTGCATAAGTAAACTGCCTCATCCTCAAAGAAGCGTCATCGAGGATCGGTATATCAGGATGCACACGACGAAGCAGATCGCCATCAAATCCGGTAGACCGTTGAGCACGATCTACAAGATCGTGAACCGGGCTCTACTGTCGCTCCGTGACTGCGTTGAGCGTTCGAATCGCCGATTGGACCATTGATGGATAGTTAGTCATGCCGAATCCTGGAAACTGCTTCAATCAAAAGCGATTGCGTCAGCTCACGCTCGAGCAGTGCAGCTCCTCGCTTAACGAGGCTGACATGCAAGAGTTGTCCACTATATTGGCCGCTTCGGCGGAGGCTCGCGCCGACTACTCGCGTTTCATGATCCTGCATTCGGAGTTGCAGGGTTTCGGAGAAGATGCTGCGACCCACCACTTGCGGTCCAGCTTGGCAACATTCGTTGAGGAGCACTCGAATGTAAACTCAAGCCGCATGCAGAACTATTTGCGGCTGGCAGTTGCCGCATCGTTGTTATTGGCTTTTTTCGGGGCCAGTTACGCATGGCTGGAGTCCGGCAAGAACCAGCATCTCGCGGCAACCGGAGGCTCTAATCCCATCGCCCCGTCGCCCATTCTTGCTACGATTACTCCTTTAGTATCGCATGCCAATTGGTCGCTCGGTCGTCCCGATGGAGTGAATCAGAAGGAGATCCAGCAGGGCGACATGGTCTGGGCCAAAGAGGGCGTGCTTGAGTTACGCCTTGTCAACAACACAGCCATCGTCCTCGAATCGCCCGTGATGATGCAAGTGGTTTCCGTCGACCGAGTCCGCGTCATGGACGGTGGGATTAAGGTGGATGTTCCAGAGGGAGCTGAGGGCTTCACCGTCGAATCGGACGTAGCCGAAGTTGTTGACCAGGGAACATCCTTCTCGGTGCGAGTGGACGATGGCGATACGGACGTGATCGTGTTCGATGGCAAGGTCGATCTAAATACTAAATCTCAGTCGTCCAAGCTAACACAGGACAACAAGAAAGTAACGAGACGTTTCTCCGCTGGCGAAGCGGTACGTGTAGCAAGCGATGGAACTCTCTCGCGAGTAGTTCAGGTGCAGCAGTCGCAACTTGGCGATAGCCACACGGGAGAAGAATTTGAGCCGTTGATAAGCTCTGTGACGGACAACATAGAACGCGAAGACTTCTATCGCTATTACGAAATTGTCCCACGCGGCTTCGGGGAGGATGCTTCGGCGTACGTTGACCGTCACCATCAGTGGAACGGTCGAAGTATCAGCGACCCCATACCAGATCAATTGATTGGAGCTGATTACTTTAGGACGTTCAACGACGACAGGATGCGGAGCGATTACCACGTCAATATCACACTTACTGCGCCAGCACGATTGTATATCCTGCTTGATCTGCGCAATGAGGTGCCTGACTGGATTCGCAAAGAGTTCATTCAGACCAGCAGCTATATCGGTATCGATGAGGGATGGACGGAGGAAAGGCGACTTGGAAATCAGACGACTGATGTGGGTTCGGGAAAGAGCATCGACAATCGAGCGGGGATTTTTTACAAAGATGTGCTTAAGCCTGGCGTTGTTCAATTAGGTGCCGTACCGAGGCATGGCGACGCCAACATGTACGGTGTTGCAGCCGTCCCGCTGCAATCTGCTCTGGCTCAAGAGCCGCTACCAATGGGACCAGGTTTATCGGCGCAACTTTGGGGACTTCCCGATCCTGTCGGAGAAGTGAGTGTTGAGCGGGTACCATCGTTTGCTGATCTTACGGTTGCTTCGCCATCATCCACCGACCGTGGATCACCAGAGTTCAGCAGCGCTTTCAAAGTTGCTCTTGGAGGAGGAGAGTATTCGCCCCATGTCAAGACAAAGGTCGTTGACGGGACGTTCCCACAGTTGAGCGACGGACTACTGTCACGGAATGATGACGACCTTGAAAGAAATGCGTGGTACGATCGTGAAGGGCGATTCTACCTCGATCTAAGGTCGCCAACCGAAGTGAGGGAGATCGCCGCTTTCTCGTGGCACCGAAGCGCCCGCGCTCCCCAGTTTTTTAGTGTTTGGGGTTCAAACGAACCACAGATGCCCTCGACAACTTTCTATAACGGCGATGATGCGGTAAAAGCGGGATGGAAGCTGCTCGGCGTTGTTGATAGCCGTAATCTCGGCTACGGTGGAGTTCATGCCAGTGTCGTGCGGGGGAAAGAGGGCTCTTTGGGAACGTACCGTCACTTGCTGTGGGTCGTCGAAAGGTTGGGGAGGCAAGGCACCTTCTTTACAGAAATCGACGTGCACGGTGAGTAGCCACCAGAGGCACGTCACCCTTCTTGCCATTTAGTCCCGCGCAGGCGATGACGACTGCGCATGCGGCTTTGTAGTGCGAAGCGTTCAACGTGTGTCTTGACATTAGTCCCGCTGCGCCCGAGTCAACTTCTCTGCCCACTCACCATCGCCAGCGGCTTCACCAGTCACTCGGCTACAAACCCCAGAGCGGTTCGAAGCCGAATACATCCCGGCTGTACGGTGGCGCATTAAAAGTGGCTTCCATCGCTGTCTGCAAACCTTGGACTAACGCGTTTGAAGAAGTGGAACTTGTCCTTCTAATAGACAACATCAGCCGCTTAGGGATTTGCCCCCGATATGCAGTTTATGTTACTGGGTGTTGGCTTAAAGAAAGGCATGTGGGACAGAGACTTGGAATATCGCCCTTCGGGATGTGGTATCCCGATTGAAGTTGATGACGAATTGAGTACTCTTGTCGCGACTTGGCGGCAATGGACTTCAATGCAGCGCAAGGCGCTCACCACAAATGCCTTGGCAATGTTACCCCCCGTCTTCTAGTGGGTACCTTTCTTAAGCGCCGGTTTCGATCTCGCCGTTCTGCTCCGCAGAGTTTGCGTCGAGGGCTTCCTCTTTGCCGCTCTGTCAGCACACATCGCATTCAGACCCTAGTTGGAAGCGATTTACGCCAATTGGCACTTCGGGAATCTAAACCATCGCAAGCATTCTCCGAAATCGTTGGAAGCGTAGAGCTTTCAAGTACTGCAAGTCAACTGTCCGTACTATGTCTCCACGGTGGTGCCAGATGGTCGATTCGGTAAGTGGTTTAGCTTAGGCGACTCGCGCTGCGGTCGTCTGTCGCAAGAACGTCCGGAGTAAGTGTCAGAACCTGCCTTGCACTTCATGACACAACCGACAAAGCGTTGCGGCTGGTCTTGCCTGCCGACGAGGGGTAGATTGAGAGTGTCATACGGTCCCAGCGTTTCGAACGTCTATGCATAGAATTCACATCATCGGCCGCAAGAATCACGGCAAGACAACGTTAGTTGTCGAACTTGTGAGGGAGCTGGTGCGCCGGGGTATCCGCGTTGGTACGGTCAAGCACACACACCACCGCCACGAGCTTGACGTGCCGGGTAAAGATTCTCACCGCCATCGTGAGGCAGGAGCCAGCGTCGTGGGCGTGCTGTCGCGCGGCCTTAGCGCTGTGTTCGTACCTACGAACGACGAATCAGGAGTCGTCGACCGGTACGCGGCTATTGCGTCCACATTCGCCGGGTGTGGCATCGTATTGGTCGAAGGCGATTCGCAAACCACTGCCCCGAAGATCGAGGTATGGCGAGCAGCCGCCGGAGACCGGCCGCTCGCAGAGTCAGATGCATCCATCCTGGCGGTGGTAACCGACGACGAGAACCCATGCAAAATAACCACGCTGACTCGCGCGAACGTCGCGGGGATTGTTGACTGGATCCTTGCTCGGGCTAGCTAGCGCCTGTGCGGCCACTGCTGCCAGACTGTCGCCTTTCACTTGGCATTGCTCTTTTTGATCCCTTTGCTGAACACGGCCAGTGTCGTCTGCTCCTGCCACTTGCGGAACCGGTCTGCGATCGCGACGTAGTCGTTGTGCAAAGGACACGGCGAATTCGAACCGCACCAGTTCGGGCCGAACGGACAGACAACGTTATCGTCCTGCCGTTCGAAGACGTTGGCAATGTCCAATAAACTGATCTCCTTGGGAGCGCGAGCGAGGGCATAACCGCCACCTGGGCCCCGAGAGCCCGTGACCAATCCCGCTTGTGACAACATGGTCAGCAGTTTGGCGACGAGCGTTTGCGGCAAATCCCGCGCAGCAGCGATGTCGCCGGACGAGAGTTGGACACCGTCTGCGTAGACTTCGGCCAGTCGGCTCATCGCCGCGATGGCGGTCTGCGTTGTCTTGCCGTAGCGAATCATGCCTTGCGTCCGTGGGTTAGCGTGACCGACTCTTGATTGGTCAAGATCGGAATCGCCACCCGAAGGGCGACCGTAAACACCATCAAACCGAGCGCCCAAACGCCGATAGTGACTTTCCATTCGGTCAGGCTTGGAAAGTACTCGACCAGCTCGTGAAGCGTTGATGGAACGAATGCAGGAATGATAAGCCCCATGCCCTTTTCGATCCAGACAGCGACAAACGCGAGTACACAGGCTGCGACCAGCATCGGCTTGCTGTCGTACACGCGTGGCGTGAGGAGCATCGCCGCCGAGGTGACCATCATGCCGATCGAAGCCCAGACCCAAGGAACTAGTGCGTTGTGCCCGTGCAGGCCGAAGTAGAGGTACTGAGCCGACGCGATATGGCTGCCGCCGGTATAGAATTCGGTGAACACCTCGGAGACGACCATCAGCAGGCTGATGAGGATCGTCACCCGCATGATGCCAGTAAGCGTGCGTATGGGGGCGTCGGAGATACTGATGCCGCCGACGCGTCGCACGATGAGCATCGCAAGAATGATGAACGCCGGCCCAGATACGAACGCAGAGGCGAGGAACCGAGGCGCCAGCAGCGCCGTATTCCAGAACGGCCGCCCGCCCAATCCGCAGTACAGGAACGCGGTGACGGTGTGGATCGAGATGGCCCAAGCGATCGAAAGGTAAACAAATGGCAGGTACCACACCCTATCGGGGCGCTCTCCTCGGAACTGTTTGTAAAGCAGGTAGCCGGTGATATGCAGGTTGAGTAGCAAGTAGCCGTTCAGCACGATGACATCCCAAGTCAACATTGAAATCGGCCAATTGAATCGGCCAATCCCGGGAATCAAGTGCCAGAAGCGGTCGGGGCGTCCGAGGTCGACCATCACAAACCCGAGGCACATTACGATCGATGCAATTGCGAGGAGCTCGCCGAGGATGACGACTTCGTGCATCTCGTCGTCGTGATAGAGATAGGCGGGGATGACCATCATCACGCCACCCGCCGCTAGGCCGACCATAAAGGTGAAGTTGGCGATGTAGAGGCCCCACGAAACGTGATCGCTCATCCCCGTGACCTGCATTCCATCGCGGACCTGTGTTGCCCACGAATAGACTCCCACAAGGCACAGTGCTGTCAGCAGCGTCATCCAAGCGTAAAAGAACCATGGCCCGTCGGTCGCCAGCTTGGCGGCTCGCCACAGAAACCGTGGGTAGGTGACCGCATGACTTGCGGGTCGGGCGGCATCCATTATGCAATCCCCTTCAGCAAGGTTAATAAGAATCGAGACGGCTTAATGGCCAGCACCGCATGCATCTCTCCTGGTGGCATGGCAACCCACCCGGCTGGACCCAAGGCGTGTGAGCCACCATTGACCTCAAACTCGATCGCGCCATCGAGCACTTGCACCATCGCGGTCTTGGCGGCGCTATGGTCGGTGAGCCGCTGCCCCGCATCCATTGCGAACAGCACAAGCCTCGCTGTGGGCGAGTCGTAGAGCGTCTTCGTTACGGTCGCATCCGGCGATAGATCGATCAAATCGCACAAATTGGCGACGGATGTTTGGTCGGATGGGAACAAGCTGGCAGCCATGGTGTGCCTTAAGTGTCAAAGAAGTAGAAGAACTGCGGTCGCGTCCCAAGCTCTTCCTTGAGGACGAACACCCGCTTTGTACGCAGTACGTATGAGATCTCCGAATTCGGATCGAGCAGGTTGCCAAAGACTCTCGCGCCGGTTGGGCACGCTTCGAGGCACGCTGGAAGTCTTCCCTCGCGAGTGCGGTGCAAGCAGTAGGTGCATTTCTCGACCACGCCTTGCGGTCGAATGCGATTGCTCAAATAGCCCTGATTCGGATTGACCTCGTCGGAGGGCACTTCGGGCTTGGACCAATTGAACCGCCGCGCGTGGTAGGGGCATGCCGCCTCGCAATAGCGACAACCGATGCACCAATTGTAATCTACCACCACCACGCCATCGTCTTCCTTCCAAGTCGCTTCGACCGGGCAGACGTTAACGCAGGGGGGGCGTTCGCACTGCTGGCACTGCACTGGCATGTAGAACTTGTCGGGGTGCGGAACCGGGTGGTCGTAGTCGGCGTTACCGCTCTCTAGGTCGAGGCTCCCCTTATCCATCTCCAGCACACGGATGTACGAGTTACCGCTGGCCCGGTCGTGGTTGTTCTCTTTATGACACGCCTCGGCGCACTTGCGGCAGCCAATGCAGATCGACAGATTAAGCGCGTAGCCGAATTTCACCCCTTTCTGTGGGCGATGGTCCGTAATCGTCACTTCAGCACCATATTCCGCGCGGGTCTCCTCTTCGAGTCGCCGCATCACGGTGTTCAACTCTCCGGGTGCCAGTTCCTTGAAATGCTTCTGTAGAAACTCCGCAGCGGAGGTCTCTTGCGAAGCCCACTCGACGATCGGTGCCATCGCCTTGGCGAACGCCGCCGCGCCAAGTGTCGCTCCCGCCACCTGCAGGGCTGTGCGGCGATCGACCTCGCCGAGGACTGGCAGATTGAATTTTTTCGGGTCGCTCATCGGTGATCCGTTGTGGGGGAACCGCCGCTTGACAAATCGCGAGGGGCGAAGACAGGCATGACTTGCTGGTACTTCGGCGCGTGGGCATCGTGGCAGGCGAGACAGTGATTCCGGACCCTCGGCCCGGCCGACAGGTCCCAGTGCCCTGTCATGCCGCCATGCGCCCCGTTCTCGTAGTCGCGAAACTGCGGACCGTGGCATTGAGCACAAAGCCGCAACGAGTCGGTAAACTCGAGCGCATCGCCGCTGGCGAGCCGCAATTGCGAATAGTCACCTGGGTTGTGACAGGCCACACATGCCAATCCGCCGTGGGCAGTGGTGAGGCCTTGGTGGAACTCTTTGAGCTGGGCGCCGTCTTTTGTTGCGACGTTGGCAGGCCGAGTCGCGTGGCAAGTGGTGCAATTGGCGAGCACTGGGTTGCCGAGGCGGTCGACTTCGCCGGTGGGGATTCCGGGAGTCGGGCATGCCCCGACGATGGTAACCGAGTACGGGTTAGTAAATGTGTCCTGACTGCTGTCGGCCGAAACGACAGGACGGTCCGTATCGGGAGCAGTCGAAACCGCGGCGGCCACAAAGGCAATCCCTGCCGCTAATGCTCCCACGAGCATCACGGACCAAGACACGGCGCCTCGGTGTATGTGGATCATTGCGTGCGGTTCCTACGGGGCAGTTGGCGTTCGTCCCCCCTAATCTATCGGACTTGCCGCCGCATATCAAGAATAAACTACCTTTCATTCTTGATATTCCTTCTGGGCTCCGATATCCTCGTGTAAGGCGCGTTGATTTAGCGATCGCCAACCCAATCTCCATTCCCGAAACGAAGCAGAGAAATGCCCACCAGCGGATTGGTAGTAACCGCCGAGAGACCCGAGGCTCTGCGGTTAATTCTCGAAATGCTCGCCAACGAGCCGGCAGTCGAAGCCGCACAGCCCATTGGCGTGCGTGTTCCACTCGTTGTCGAGACGCCCGACAAGGCCACCGACAAACAAGTTTGGGAATGGTTGCACCAACTTCCTGGTGTCACGGCGGTTGACGTCGCGTTCATCTACTTGGGCGAATCCATTCCACCTGTGTCCCAGCCACTGGAGGCATTCTCGTGAGCACCGCCAAACTTAGCCAAATTGACCGACGCTCCGCCATGAAGGCGGCCGCCATGGCCGCAGCGACCGGGCTCGCCCATTCGTATGCGAGCCGCGCGGGGGCGGCCGTCGACGCACCGCCGCTGCCCGAAAAGCCAGAGATTGCCGGCGTCACGTGGGATAAGGCACCGTGTCGCTTTTGCGGCACCGGTTGCCACGTGCAGGTCGGTGTGCAAAACGGCAAGGTCGTGGCGATTGCTGGCGACCAGCAGGCCGAGGTCAACCGCGGCCTGTTGTGCGTGAAAGGCTACCATGTCGGTGGCATCCTCTACGGTGCTGACCGGCTAACAAAACCGATGCTCAGAGTTGACGGCGAACTACAGCCGATTGAGTGGGACGAGGCAATCGACATCGTTGCCAAGCGGATCCTCGAGGCTGGCCCCAAATTCGGGATGTATCTGTCCGGCCAGTCGACAATCCCTGAGGGGTACGCCGGTTCTAAGCTCATGCGAGCCGGCCTGTCGAGCAACCAGATCGACGCGAACGCACGGCTCTGCATGTCGTCAGCGGTGACTGGCTTCTTGAGTACCTATGGTGTCGACGAGCCGGCGTCTTGCTACGACGACCTCGACGTCTGCGACGCTTTGATTCTCTGGGGAAACAATCCGGCCGAAATGCACCCGGTGCTCTTCAGCCGCGTCATCGACCGCCGAGTGCGTGGCGACCGGGTCGAACTGTTCGATATCGGCACGCGCTGGACTCGCTCGACGGAGCGCGCGGACCACCACCTGTTGATGAAACCGCACGGCGATCTGGCAATTGCCAACTGCGTCGCCCACCTCTTGATCGAGTGGGGCGCGACCGACGAAGACTTCGTGTCGAAGCATTGCAACTTCCGCGCAGACAGGACGCCTAACTCCGCTTGCACGCATGAAGACTATCTCGCAATGATCGCGGAGAAGGGATCGTCCGGTCTGTTTGGCGAGCCGATCGACTTCGACCAGTACAAGCGGCTAGTGTCGCACTACACGCCCGAGCGGACCGCCGAACTGTCGGGCGTCCCGGTCGAGCAGCTGGTAACGCTCGCTAAGCTATTCGCGGACAAGAATCGGCGCATTGTATCGCTGTGGTGCATGGGGATGAACCAGCACACGGCGGGTACGGCGATCAATAATCTGGTGCACGGCATCCATCTGCTCTCCGGGCACTGGGGCAAACCGGGCGACGGACCTAAGTCGCTCACCGGCCAGCCCTCGGCCTGCGGCACCGTGCGGGAGGTCGGGACCCTCTGCCACACGCTCCCCGGAGGTCGCCTAGTGGTGGATGCCGACCACCGCGCCGACACCGAGCAGCGTTGGAACCTCCCTGAGGGGCGGTTGAACCCGGAAATCGGCTTTCATACCGTAAAAATGTTTGAAGAGTTCTGCAAGCCGACCGCCGAAGGGGGCGCGATTAACACCATCTGGGTGCAGGTTACCAACCCTGGTCAGTCGCTCCCCAACACGCAGAAACTCTTCAAGGCGAAAGCCGGGCAGCCCGACAAGTTCCTAATCGTCTCCGAAGTCTATCCAACCGCGACGACCGAGCTGGCTGATCTTGTTCTGCCGTCCGCGATGTGGGTCGAAAAGAATGGCGTCTACGGAAATAGCGAGCGTCGCACGCAGCAGTGGTTCAAAATGGTCGAACCACCGGGCGAGGCACGAGACGATTGCTGGCAGATATTGGCGGTTGCACACCGACTGCTGGAGTTCGGCCATGAGGGCCTCAAAGATCGCGACGGCGAGTGGATTTTCGCCATGCGTGACGACGCCGGTGAAGAAGTCCCCATCTGGGAATGGAACAACTACTACGGTCGAGTCAACGTCGACAAGCGACTTTTCGAAGAATACCGCGAGTTCACGTTCCTCAAGCACAAAAACGTCGCTCCGTATGACCAGCTCGTGTCTCACCGCGGCATGCGCTGGCCGGTGGTCGAGACTGGGAACGGAGGCTTCAAAGAAACCCGCTGGCGGTTCGTAGAAGGGTCCGATGTTTACGTGGAGCCGGGTAAAGGAATTCAGTTTTATCACTCCGTCACGCATGACGACCGGGCACTCATCTGGTTTCGTCCCCACCACGATCCAGCCGAGACTTGCAGTGCCTCTTACCCATTCATGCTCACGACGGGGCGTGTGCTGGAGCACTGGCACACCGGCACGTTGACCCGCCGCGTCAAGCAACTCTCGGGTGCCATGCCCAAAGCGTATTTGGAGATGAACGCCGAAGACGCCCGCGAGATGGGGATCAGCAACGGCGAAGAGGTTGAGCTGCGCACGATTCGCGGCAAGATGCGATTGCCGGTGTGGCTTAATGGGCGGGCCAAGCCGCCGCGGGGTACGGTGTTCGTTCCGTTCTTCGACGAAAACGCGTCGATCAACGATTTGACACTCGACGCGGTCGATCCCTACTCCAAACAGCCCGACTACAAGAAGAGCGCTGCCCGCGTCACGAAGATCGCCGACCTACCTGCCTCGGGAAGTGACGAGGTGCAGCCGTGAGCGAACAAGCGGGAAAGACTGCAACACCTGCAGGTCGTTTCGGACACATGGCCCTAGCGGTGACAATCGGTGTCTCGGTGGCTGGGTTCTTAATCGGCGTTGGCGAGCGACCCGATAAGCGTCGCGTAGGTAGCGCCTCGACTGACCAGCCGAGCCGTTTGGTCAACCAACCACCCGAAGTCGTTGACTACCTCCAAATGACAGAGGTCCATCGGGGGCCGAATGCCAATTGGAAGCAATCGCTCCCTGCATTCCGAAGTGACCCGACTCGGTTTTATGGCGAAATGTCGGCTACAGACTCCATGCGAGCCGCCGCGATCGAGGTGCGCACCGAGCGACGTGCCTTTGCCGGCGCTCCTCCAGTTGTTCCTCATGCGATCGACGAGCGCAACGCGCAGGCGTGCATGGCGTGTCATGGCGAGGGGTTGAAGGTAGGGGCAGTGATCGCTCCGAAGATGAGCCACCATTTTTTGCAAAACTGCACGCAGTGCCACGTGGAAGGGATGCAGGACGCTCGTTGGGCTGTGGCTTCCGTCCCGCCCCCCTCAACATTTGTTGGTCTTTCCGAGCCGGGGCGGGGTGAGAGAGCCGGCCCGGGGGCCCCGCCAACCATTCCGCACGCGTTGTGGATGCGGTCCGACTGCACGACCTGTCACGGCGAACTGGGCAAAGAAGGCCTACGTTCGAGCCACCCGTGGCGTGTGAACTGCACGCAGTGCCACGCCCCCAGTCGCGGATTCGACTGGTTGCCGCTCGAGGCGCCGCCAATGCTTCGAGAGAAAGAAGAACAACAGAAAGAGAAGCCGACCGGCACTATTGCGGGGACTTTCCTTCAATGAGCGCCATTGCGAACACAATCAGTCGTCGGCAGTGGCTCGCCGGCGTGTGGAACCCACCCCCGACGATGTCCCCTGAACCGGTTTCCCAGCTGGCAGGTCAACGAGTCGCTGTTATCCAAGGCCGTCACTGCCTCGCGTACCGGAGCCTTTTTTGTTCGACATGCGTGGAACGGTGTCCAGTCGAAGGGGCGATTGATGTACATGAGGGGATCCCCCAGGTCGTGGCATCGGTTTGCACCGGCTGCGGTGTCTGCCACGACGTTTGCCCAGCCCCCCAGAACGCGGTGCTGATGATCGCTACACCCAAGGCCCCAAATCCATGAGCCACTTTCCCGACTTGTACCAGGCGACAATCGATAACGCCACGCTCACCGAGCTCTTTCGCGATATCGCTGCTCTTGGCATGGATGTCGAAGTGATCCCAAAACAGAACGCACGCGAGCAGGTGGGCGTCGCTTCGATGACACTCACCGAAGCGTATACCGCACTCCGGGAGCAATCCATCCGAGCCACGCAGGTTCGTTACACCCACGCCGGCCAACGTTGGTGCGACACAATCGCGCCTTCGGACAACGGCTGGCGGCTCATCCGAATCAACCTCTCAGAAGCAGCTACCGTATGAGCGAACTACTCGACAATCGCGCCCCCCGCATCGTCGACTGTTTACCCGCAGCCCTGCGATTGGGTTTGCGAAAGTCGCATCGTCGAAAGGATCGATGCCGATGCCCTTCTGGCCCCAGGCGTTTCGCCGGTGGCGAAAGTGCTGTGCGGTGCAAAGTCCCTACCGAAAGATGGTATCCTCGAGGTTAGCGTGGCGTTTCGGCTAATTCCGCTGATCGATACCTTGCAGCAGCAAGGGTACGCGACCTTTTGTCGGGAAACCTCCGATGCCTCTATTGAACTGTTCGTGAGCGTCGTCCTAGCGGAATGAAGGCCCGCAGCGGTCCTCAGATACTTTGAAGGCTCCGCCGCATCACGATCCAAACAACACTTGCAGATTGTCGAATCCGCAGGCGGGATAGTTGGCGTAAACAGGAGTTGACCCTTCCCGCAAGGACCAACTGGAAGTCTGGGACAACAGCGATTCCATGAAGACCTCCAATTCCATGCGAGCGAGCGGCGCTCCGGGACAAACGTGAATCCCCGCACCATAAAGCAAATTCTCTGCGCTATCTCGATCAAAACGCACCTCGCTAGCGTCCTCAAACACTTCCTCATCGCGGTTCGCGGAAATCCAGTGAAGAGTCACTCGTTCCCCAGCACCAATGTCTTGCCCTCCCAAGTTCACTGGGCATCGGGTCACGCGACGATTGGAGAACAGGGGATTGTGAACACGCAGCATTTCGTCGATCGCACTGGGCAGCTTCGCGAGATTGTCGCGTAAGAATCGTTGATGATCGGGATGAAGGGCTAGATGGTGCAACAGGATGCTGATCGAAGCCGATATAGTACCGATCTCGCCAACGGTCCAGTTGCGAAGGATGCTGGAAATCTCTTCATGGCTAAGTGGCCGCTCGTAGACCCGTTCACCCATTAGCATGCGCGTCACATCGGTGGAATGCGTCGTGGAGTCATCGGCTCGTTGATCCAGTTGACTGTCCACGATCGCCTCGAACTCATTCGCCAGCCGTGATAGCTGCTCCCGGTCCCCGTCACGGTTGGCCATCGTGTTGCGCTGTGTCCAATCGATCAAAGTATGGTGCAAGTCTTCTGGCCATCCCAGAAATGCGCATTGCACCTGCCCGGCGAAACGTGTTGCCAGTTGCGACACCACCTCGACGCCTGCACTTGCTCGTACGGCGTCGCTGACCAGTCTGTCGGAGATTGTGCGGCACGTTGGCGTAAAGGCACGCACCCGATCATAGGAAAAGTATGCCTCGATCATCTGTCGGTAAATGGTGTGTTCGGGCGGGTCCATGCCATTGGGAACCGACAAGTGCTCCGACACGGCATTGCTAAAGCTTTCATGATCCTCAAGCACTCGCTTCACATCCGCATGCCGAAAAATCGACCAGCCCAGTTCTTGGCTGTACGCCACCGGACAGCGACGCCGCATCTCGTCGTGCGCGAGCACCTGATTAGGAGTGCAGAGGTCCGTTTTCGGATTCCAATGTGGTGTCACGTTACCTGCCACGATGATCCTTTCTTATTGATGGAACACGCTGCTCGGGGAGTCTTAGAGCCAACCACAAGCGTTTCATTGGTTATTCTTTCTGGACAGCGGGGCTCGCAATAGTAGCTACGAATCTCGACCGATCGGCGCATCAAATAGTGGTCGTTAGCGCTGCGCGCTCATGCTGGGTGTACACTGCGAGCCTAGCAGGTGCTTGACGTCACCACGCGATGAACCCGGTACGGAGCAAGAAAGCCGTCTTCGATCCCTTGCCGCAAGCTGTAGGTGTAGATGGGATTGCCGAAATAGCTGTAGGTGTCTCGGCTGTCATCGCGAAGCGGTGTTGCCGTCATGCCAAACTTGGCCGCCCCGGTGAAGTAGTCGAGGATTTCACGCCAACTGCTTTCCGCTCTTGCACTCCCGCGGTGGCATTCGTCGATGATGATCAGATCGAAGAAGTCAGGCGCGTACTCTTTATAAAGCCCTGGGCGTCTTTCGTCCTCGGCGAGCGACTGATAGATCGCGAAGTACATTTCGCGACTCTTGATGACTTCGCCGTTCTCGATTTTGTGGCGAGCATCGCCAAACGGCGTGAAGGTCTTATCCTTGGGATCGTCGATCAGAATGTTACGATCCGCCAAGTAGAGGATGCGAGGCCGACGGTTGGGGTCACCCCTGCGATTCCACTTCGCGTTCCAAAGCTTGTAGCAAATCTGAAAGGCGACAACGGTCTTGCCGGTTCCTGTCGCCATCGTCACCAGGACGCGATCGCGCCCTTGCACGAGGGCCTGCACAACGCGATTGATCGCAATCTCTTGGTAGTAGCGAGGCACCTTGCCGGGCTGAATATAACTCCCTTCGAGAAGCTTCTCTACCTCAGTGTCGCCGAGACGGTCAGCTTGCTTGATCCGCTCGAACAACTGTGCCGGGGTGGGAAACTCCGCGAGCGCAGATTCCTGTCCCGTTGCAAAATCGAATTCGATGATGCCATCGCCATTGGTTGAATAGGCAAAACGCAAACCCAAGGCTTCGGCGTAGTCTTTGGCTTGACCCAAACCATCGCCGGCGTGCTTGTACTTGCTCTTGGCTTCGACGACGGCAATGGCATAGTCGCGCGTGTAGCGGAGAAGATAATCAACACGCTTCTTCTCGCCGCGCCGCGTCTTCGCATCACCGGTAAGAGCCGCACGACGATCACCAAGCATATTCGCTCTGGGAAGTTGTCTTGCGAAGAAGACGAGCAGGGGAACATGGGAGGCGGCGTCGTGCCGATGCGGCTCTCGCGGGCCGCCTACAAGAAGATCGTCACCGGCGAAGGAGTGGTATTCCCCGGCCTTCCGCTCGCTGGGCAATACGACGAAGGTTTGAGCCGCTATTCCTATGGCGGCGTGCGGATGTAGTTCGTTTTCCTTCACCATTTGGAGCATCGCCATGAGCGATCGAGATTTTGAGTCGGCTCCTGATCTAAGCCGCGAGTTTGACGAAGCGGATTCCATGGAGATCCCGGATATCGCTTACGACTTCGACGCGGCCAGTTGGGAGCCGACCGAGGAACCTGATTTCCCGAAGCCATCGGAGAAGCACCTGACCCTCGATTTCACCCCTGGCGGGTACTTGGAATACGAGGTCCACTCGGAGCTTGACGAGCGGGCGAGGCGGCAGATCCGCTACCAGCAGCAGCAAAGCGAAGAGCCTGAGAACGGTTTTACGACGCTCAGCAATGAGTGGGACGCACTCGCCCAACGAGAGTATGAAAAGTGGCAGGGTCAAGACCGGGAGACGCGCACCCTGGAAGAAGAACTGAACGGGAACGACTGGAACGGCGAGTTCGGTAGGACACAAGATCGGGGCCACGATAATTGGGAGCACGACTGGTAGGCCGCTACGCGTCGCGACCATCAACACTGTCCAAATCTATCTCTCGCATTTGAAGGGCCATATGCCATGCAAACGGCACAGGAAGATTTAGCTAGCTGTCTGCGGCAGCACGACGACTTAGAGTTGCGCATTATCGAACTGGCAACGGCGCGGGTCAAACAACTCCGCAGCGAACTGACCGACGCCGAGGCAGTGGTAGAAAGATTCTCGGGTTCGGGGACTGCGAAGGCTTCCAAGCGGCAAAAAACTTCGAAGACGGCCTCGAGCGCTCAGTCGGTGACCAAGCCCATCATCGAAGAGCTTGTGCGAAGGTTCGTTACGGACAATCCCGGGATCACGACCGAGGAAACCTGGGAACTTGTTAGCGATCAGTTGCGACAGGATGGCTACAGCCGCAGTTGCGCAAAGATGATTTTCAATCGGGTGTACCCGGAGGTGGTCCTTCTGAAGACCTTTTAGCAAAAACCGGTCATATTTATTACGGATCTCAAGAAGCGGAACGACAGTGTTATACTAGTGTTATACTGGAGCAGAACATGGCACGCCGCACTCGCAAGTTGTCAGACGCATCGGCCGATTCGATGCAATTTATTACGAAGGCTCGGCTAGCGAAGATGCTCGTACTCTCCGTACGCAGCATTGATCGACTGAAGAGCAGTGGAGCCGTTCCAGAGCCGTATTATATAGGCCGGTCCGTTCGCTGGAGCCTCGACGAGATTAATGCCTGGATTCAGAATAGATGTCGTAACGGCAAACACAATTAGCAACCATAGGCATAGGCATGGCCTCACTTCACCGCGTCATGATCGCTCGCGTGCTCCCCGAGGGAGCAGATATTGTCGTTCGCAACGGTCAGAAGTTCTATCGCAAGAAGGTCAACGGCCGCTCGGCACTTCTGCCGCTGATGCCCGGAGAGAAGAAATACCGGGACTTCTCTCGGAAGTGGTACATCAAGTACAAGGACGCCCACGGCGAGTGGCAACGCGTCCCCGGCTATTCTGACAAGGAAGCTACCGCCCAACTTGCGGCAGAGTTGGAACGCAAAGCCGAGCAGATTCAATCCGGTCTGGCTGACCCGCATGAGTCGGGAAAACTGCGGCCACTGAGCGAACATCTGGGGGAGTTTCGATTGTGCCTCCAAGGCTCTTCGAACTCCGACAAGCACGTCTCTCAAACTTGCGCCCGGATCACGCGGTTGCTCACTGGCTGCGAGTTTGAACGGTGGGTGGATATTACCCCATCGGAAGTCGTCAAGTGGTTAGCCACGGAGCGAGAGGCGAAGCGGATGGGTGCCAAAACCAGCAACTATTACTTGGCGGCCATCAAACAATTTTGCACTTGGCTGGAAGAGAGTGGGCATGTTCCCAAGAATCGCAACCCGCTGTCTCACTTGGGGGCCATTAACGCAGACACCGACAAGCGATGGGAACGCCGTGCGATTTCCCCAGATGAGTTTACCCGGTTGGTAGCCGCTGCCGAAAACGGACCCGAAATCCAATGCGTATCGGGACCCGACCGAGCAATGCTTTACGTATTAGCGGCATGGACTGGGTACCGCCGAGGCGAGTTGGCTTCCCTGACCCGAAAGTCGCTTCAGCTTCAAAGCGATCCAGCTACCGTGAAAGTGCGGGCGGGATACAGCAAGCGGCGTAAGAATGACGTGGTACCGCTCCATCCTGAAGTGGCCGAGCGCCTGCGGCAATGGCTCGCCACAAAGTCTGAAGACCGCGACGCTCCTCTGTTTGCCCTCAAGGCAGCTAAGGGGGCATTACGACGCACCGCGAAGATGATGCGGCTTGACTTGGAGCGGGCTCGAAAGGTCTGGATCGAGGAAGCGAAGCAACCGGCTGAACGCGAGCGTCGCGAGGAGTCAGACTTCTTGCAGTACCAAAATGAGGAGGGTCTCTACGCCGACTTCCACGCCAACCGCCATACCTTCATCACCAATCTCGCCCTGGCTGGCGTCCACCCCAAGATCGCCCAAAGCATTGCTCGGCATAGCGACGTGAACCTCACCATGGGCATCTACAGCCATGTCGAGGTGGCCAAGCAATCGGAGGCCATCAATACCCTGGCAGGACCCGTCCAGAGAACCCCGGCGGCCGGAGCCGCGGACATCCCCAATCCGACCCCAGTCGATTCCGCAGCTGAAAGTGTTGTACAAGGAGTTGTACAAACATTTGGCTTTGAGTGTCTTTGCATGGCTTCGGCTGTCGCCGAGCCCTCGGCCGAACCTTCCGGTGAGCGCAAACAAAAACCCTTGCCAGAGCAAGGGTTAGCGTCGATTTGTCGTCATCTGACGGGGGATGACGCAAGTAGCGGAGGAGGGATTCGAACCCCCGACACGCGGATTATGATTCCGCTGCTCTAACCGACTGAGCTACTCCGCCGAGTGGTTTGCGGGTCTGGGAAGCCGCCTACGGGAGACTTCCAGCAGGACACGCCGGATGGCTGGGGGTTCACCCCGGCCAGACCCTTAATTTAAACATTCTGGGGGTCATCGGCAAGTCGGGCCAGAAAGCTTTAGCGCAAGTGTTTCACGTGAAACATTCTTGCCTAGAAGTAATATTCACCTGAACAGGTGGGAGCAAAAAGTAGCCCGCCTCGCGAACGTGCGCAAAGCGGGCTCTAGGGACTGGTTTCCGTTTCGATTTGCGTCGTGTCCTTTCGGGGTTGGAGAAAGCCGATCGTGGTCCGAGAGAATCCAGGCAACCGAGCAAGCAGCCGGCGACACTTTTCCGAGAGTCATTCGCCCGATGTTGGGCATGGCGAACGAGGGCCCTTGGGCACCTCGAGGTTCGCAGTGGGAAACTTCGGAGTCTTCCGCGTAGCAGTGCCAGTTGGCGTGAATCTCACCTCACCCAAAACAAGTTGAAGAAGCGGTAAACGAGATAGAAGAGGATTGGCGTTTTGAGTCTCCTTGTCTGATGAATTGCAAAGAGGGCCTCGATTCGCATCGCTGTGAGATGCAAATCACAACACAAGTAGGTTTATCAAATCGTGGATGGGGGCTGCAAAGCAATTTCGAAGAAAATGAAACGCTGCCAAAAGATTTCGCGCGACAAAGTTCGCCCTGCGACGGTTGTGCCGAGCTTACTGGCTTACGCGCCGCTCGAACCGAGTCCGAGACGCTGATCGCGATCAAAACCGCGCGAAACTTCTTCGACCCAATCACGATGTTCGGCGTACCACGCCACGGTTTCGCGAAGTCCTTCTTCCAACTTCACGCGGGGCAACCAACAGAGTTCGCGCCGGAGCTTGCTTGCGTCGAGTGCGTAGCGCCAGTCGTGTCCCGGGCGATCGGCGACGTGGGTGATTCGCTCGCGCGAAGTGTTCGCCGCGCGGCCTTGCAGTTCGTCGGCGATGTCGGCGATGGACTGGATCATTTCGAGGTTGGTTCGCTCGCAGTCGCCGCCGATGCAGTAGGTCTCGCCAATCTCACCGCGGCGCACGATGAGCTCTAGCGCAGCGGTGTGGTCGGACACGTGTAGCCAGTCGCGGACCTGATGGCCCGAACCGTAAACCGGAAGCGCGCGGCCATCGAGCGCGTTGAGCGCCATCAGTGGCACCAGCTTCTCAGGGTGCTGGTAGGGACCGTAGTTGTTCGAGCTGTTGGTGAGGATCGTGGGCAGGCCGTACGTTTGATGATAAGCCCGCACCAAATGATCGGACGCGGCTTTGGAGGCGGCGTAAGGAGAGTTCGGGCGATACGGCGATTCCTCGTCGAACGTTCCCACCGCGGCGAGCGCGCCGAATACTTCGTCGGTCGAGACGTGAACGAAGCGAAACTTTTCTCGGTCCACTTGCGAGAGCGACTGCCAGTGGCGGAGCGTGGCGCCCAGGAGCGTGAACGTGCCGACGATGTTGGTCTCGACGAACTTTCGCGGACCATCGATCGAGCGATCAACATGCGACTCGGCGGCGAGGTGGACGATCGCCCGCGGTTGATGCTGGGCGAGTAGCTTTGCAACAAGATCGGTGTCGGCGATATCGCCTTGGACGAAAGTGTGCCGCGGGTTGCCGATGACTTCGTCGAGCGTTCGCTGGCTGGCGGCGTAGGTCAGCAGGTCGAGCGTGACGACATTCCAATCGCCGGCGACGACGAGTTGCCGCACCAGGCAACTGCCGATAAACCCTGCTCCGCCGGTGACCAAGATGGTGTCCATAGCCCTCCATTTTAGATAGCGACGCGAAGCGGTGCTACGCGATAATCCGCGGCCATTCGCGAGCTTGGCACTTACCGGTTACACTGGGGAATTCTAGCCCTCAACTCCTCCAATGCCGGGACAATTCAGCGTGCCGATCAGTACGTTCACAAGACGGTTTCTGCGTCGCGGCATGGCGTGGTGGTGGGTGATCGCGCTGGTGGCGGTTGCGGGGGGGACGCTGGTTGTGTTTGCGGACTGGTTCCAAGCCGCGCCCCAAGACGCCCTGGCGAACGCGACTTTTGTCGGTCGCGAGTCGTGTATCGAGTGCCACCAAGCCGAGCATCAAAGCTTCATGGGCTCGCACCACGATCGTTCGATGGAGCTCGCGACGGACGAATCGGTCGAGGGCGATTTCAACGACGCGGTGTTCGAGCGGCTCGGTGTGACTACGCGGTTCTTTCGGCGTGGCAAGGAGTTCTGGGTGAACACCGAAGGGGCGGACGGAAAGAACCACGACTACCAGATCAAGTACACGTTCGGCGTCGATCCGCTGCAGCAGTACATGGTCGAGTTTCCCGATGGTCGGGTGCAGGTGCTGCGAGAGAGTTGGGACCCGCACAAGAAGCGGTGGTTCTACGTCCCTCCGCCCGACGCCCCCGACGTTCGACTGCCACCCGACGATCCGACGCACTGGACGGGGCTCGCGCAGAACTGGAACACGACGTGCGCGGAGTGCCACTCGACGAATCTGAAGAAGAACTACGACCTCGCGACCAACACCTACGACACGACGTTTTCGGAGATTGACGTCAGCTGCGAAGCGTGTCATGGGCCGGGGAGTTTGCACGTCGAGCTCGCCAATAGTCGTTCGCTGTTTTGGGACCGTCGTCATGGTTATGGGCTGGCGCGGCTAAAGTCGGCCGATGCGACGCCGCAGCTTGATACGTGTGCCCAGTGCCACTCGCGGCGCGCGGAGATTCATCCGAACTTCCGTCCTGGCCAGCCGTTTCTCGATTACTTCAGTCCATCGCTGCTTCACGAAGGGTTGTACCACGCGGATGGTCAGATACTCGACGAGGTGTTCGAGCACGGCTCGTTCCTGCAAAGCCGAATGCATCGCGAGGGGATTCGTTGCAGCGATTGCCACGACCCTCATTCGCTCGAACTGAAGTTCGAAGGCAACGCCCTGTGCGCGCAGTGCCACGTGCCGGCGAAGTACGACACGCCGGCGCATCACCACCACGTGGTCGGCACGCCGGGGGCGTCGTGCGTCGAGTGCCACATGCCCGAGAGTTACTACATGGTGGTCGATCCGCGTCGCGACCACAGCATTCGCGTGCCGCGGCCGGATCTGGCAGTAGAGCTCGGGACGCCCAACGCGTGCAACCGTTGCCACACCAAGGCCGAGGAGTCGGCGGAGTGGGCGGCGGCCAAAGTCGTAGAGTGGTATGGCACCAAGCGCCCCGACGATCCGCACTGGGCGCACGCGATTGCAGGGGGACGCAAGACGGATCCGTCGTCGGTGCCCACGATCATCGAAACTATCGAGCGACACAACACGCCGGCGATCGTGAGGGCCACGCTATGCGAACTATTGGGACAGTTCGCCACGCCCGAGGCCGAGAAGACACTCGTCGAATGCATGGCAGCGCCCGAAGCGATAGTGCGGCAGGCGGCCGTGACGGCGGTGCCGATTACGGAGCCCGAACACGTGAACTCGCGGCTGCTCGTGATGCTCGACGATCCAGTTCGAACTGTCCGCATCGCGGCGGCACTGCGACTGCTTGAGCTGCCACCCCGGGCGTTTCCCAAGGGGATTCCTGCCGCACTGCGGGCAGCGATCGAAGAGTTCAAGCAGCAGTTGCACATGACCGACGAGCGAGCCGCCTCGCACATTCAGCTCTCGCAGCTTGCCATGTGGTCGGGCAACGTACCGCTAGCGATCAAGGAACTCGACACGGCGATGCGGCTAGAGTCGTACCTGACGGGGACTCGCTCGGAGCTCGCGCATTTGCTGTCTGCTATGCCCGGCAACGAGGATCGTGTGCGTAAGCTTCGCGAAGAGGAAGCCGAATTGTTGAAGCGCGACGTCGGACTTCTGCCGCAAAGTGGCGACGTACGTTACCGACTCGGCATGGTTCACTACCTGCTCGACGACCTCAACGAGTCGGAGAAGCGGCTGTCCGAGGCGTGCGAGCTGGAGCCTCAGAATTTCATGTTCTGGCTGGATCTCGCGTACCTGCAGCAGGAGCAGTACAACCGCGGCGAGGAAGGTGCGTTCGATCGCGCCCTGGTGACGCTCAAGAAGCTCAAAGAGCTCGACCGCGATCGGGACGATGCCGATCGGATTCTCCGCGAGCTGGTTCAAGTTCGCACGGAGCGCGAGAAGAAGTCCGCTGCCGATGCTAGCAAGGACGAGTAGTCGCGAACAACGAGCGGCATAATCGCTAAAGTCTGCGCAAACGGTCCGCCGATGTTGACGGAGCAGGACCACGCGAACTGGCCAGGGAGGCTGGTGCGCCGCGAGTGCCTGCGTTTGTCACTGCTAGCAGGCTGCCATGATTTCGCTCTTCCTCCATCCCACGCGGCAACTCATCAGTGCCGTTCTGGGCAACGAATCGCCTCGGCAAATGGCTTGGGGCTTTACCATCGGCATGGTGCTGGGCATGGTGCCGAAGGGCAACCTGATTGCGATTTCGCTCGCCGTGCTGCTGTGTGCGCTGCGCGTGAATAAGCCGGCGGGACTATTGGCCGTGGCCATTTTCTCGGCCCTTTCGCCGCTGTGCGATCCTATCACGCACAAGCTGGGTGCCAGCGTGCTCTATTCGGAGTCGCTCGTGCCCTACTTTGCTTGGCTGTACGATCAACCGCTCGGGCCATTCATTGGATTTCATAATACCGTCACGCTCGGGTCGTTGATGCTGGCACTCTACGTCAGCTATCCCTGCTACTACGGCAGCTACAAGGTGTTTGAGAAGTTTGGCCCGGTGATTCATCGCTGGGCGCTTCGCTATCGCCTGGGTCGCGCGCTGGCCGGCGCTCAGTTCGCCGCTCGTCTTGGGAGATAGACCACATGAAGTTTCTTCGGTTCGGCTACATCGTTCCGCGACTCATCTTGCTTGCGTTGCTTTACCTGGCAGCGGAAGTGGGGAGCGGCTACGCCCTTCGCTGGGGGATGGTCGCAAGTGGCGAGGCGGCCGTGGGTGCGCGTGTCGAAGTCGCCTCGGTGAAGTCGTCGCTACTCCAAACTCGCGTGGCGATTCGCGACGTGGCTGTGGCGAATCCTCGCAAGCCAATGACCAATTTGCTGGAAGCCGATCGTATTGAGATCGACTTTGACAGCAACGCGCTATTGCGTAAGAAACTGATCGCCGACTACGCGGTGGTCAGCGGCCTGGAGTTCAGCACGCCCCGCGAAACGTCGGGCGCGCTCCCCGATGCTCCGGCAGAAGAGGAAGAACCAGCGGCACCAAGCTGGATCACTCCGATTGCCAGTCAGTACGCGGACGCTTGGGTCACAGACCTCGAATCGCGTTTCGACGCCGATATTCGCCAGCAGCTCGAATCGGTTCGGCTGGCGGAAGAGCTGGCCCAGAAATGGCCCAATAAGTACAAGGCGCTCGAAGCGCAGGCCAAGGCGATCAAGGCCGAGGCGAAGCTGCTGGAGCAAGAAGTTCGCGTAGCGAAACAGAATCCGCTCCGTAGCGCCGAGTTCATTGCGCAGATTCCCGACCGGGTGACGAAGCTTCGCCGCTCGCTCCGCGACTTGCAGACTGAAGTGACGAAGCTACCCAATGAGCTGAAGGCGGACCGCGATCGCATCACGCTTGCTCGCAAGAACGACGAGCGAATGCTCCGCGAGAAGCTGGAGCTTGGCGAGCTCGATGCCAAGTCGCTTAGCAATTACTTGCTTGGCGAGAAGGTGACCGGTCCCTTGACCGAAACGGTGGGCTGGATTCGCTGGGCCCGCAAGCTCATGCCGGCGCGTGGTGAGAAGGTGGTGGTGGCTCCCAAGCATCGGGGCGAGGATGTCTTCTTCCCCGGCAGCGAGCGACTGCCCGACGTGCTGATTCGCGCGGTACGCCTCGATGGTTCGGCCCGCGTGTCGGGCCAGCCTGTGGAGATCGTCGGTGTGGTTCGCGACTGGACCAACCAGCCAGAGTGGCACACGAAGCCGACGACCCTGGAGCTGACGACCAAGGGTGGATTGCCGCTCACCGTGCAAGCCACGTTTGATCGCACGCAGGAAGTTTCGCGCGACGAAGTGCACTGCGTGGCGAGCGACATCGTGATTCCGGACGCGTCGCTAGGACGCGCGGGCAAACTGCATTTGGCGGTTGCCCCGTCGCACGCGCATGTAGTGCTCGCGCTACACCTGGTCGACGATAAGATTGAAGGAACGCTCGAAATCTCGCAGACGGGGCTCGCGATCAATCCCACGATTGGTGCCGGCTCGTTTGGTACTCGCCTGCAAACGGCGCTCGCGGGAACGGTGGGGCGAATTCACGAAGCGAAAACGGTGGTCGCCGTGAGTGGCACGCTGGACGATCCCGACTTCGACCTCGACTCGACGCTTGGCACCGAGCTGGCCTCGGCCATCAGTCGCTCGGCGCGAGAAGTGGTGACGGTCGAACGCGAACGCCTGCTCGCCAAGGGCCAGCAGGAGATGGATAAGCACGTTGCCAAGCTCAACGGCGAGCTCGTCGCCTTCCAGCAGAAGGTGAACAGCGAGCTGCAAGGTCCTGGCGAAGTGATTGCCACGCTACTCGGCCAACGCGGCAACGACCCGCAGATCGGCCAGTCGCCCTTCGGGCAGTTGTTCAAATAGCCTGCTTGCGATTTGAACAGAAGGGAACGAAGGAAGATTCTTGGCCCGCGAATGGCCGCGGATGTTCGCGAATGGTCGGCTTCAAGTCGCTAAATCGGACTCGGAGAGCCCTCCCACAGTTCCTTGGGCGCGTTAACGATCAATACAAAAGCGAAGAAGAGCGTGGATGAGTGTTTCCACTAACCCACGCTCTTCCGTGATTCGTCCGTGTAGATCTGTGGCCGAGACTACTTGGCATCCTTTGCATCGTCGCAGTACGACAGGGCGAGTAGCGCGTAGCCGGTGACTAGGTTGGGGTCGGCTTCCATCCAGCGGTCGCTGCCGGTGTTGAGCCAGCTGCCATCGGCTTGCTGCAGCTCGGCGAGCTTGGCGACGAGTTCGCTCCGCCAGTTGTGCTCGGTGCCATCGGCGTCGACGACGTTTTCGTCACCCAGCGTGGCCAAGGCCTTGGCGAACGTGTGGTAGTAGTAGAACTGGCCCGAGGGGCCCATGCCGGGATTCTCGTCGAGGGTAAAGTTCTTCTGGATCCAGGCATAAGCTGCCTTCACGCGCGGGTCGTCCTTGTCGACACCGGCGTAGATCATGCTCTTGAGACCGGCGTAGGTCATCGAGCCATAGCTCCGCAGGCCGCCGTTCTCGGTGTTGCCCGCTTGGCTGGTGCCGCCGGCAGCCGGGGTGTAGTAGAAGCCACCGTCGCCGACCTTCGAGGCAAACGGCGTGGTGTTGTACTGCGACTCGAGGTTCTGGGTGCGCGACACGAAGACCAGGGCCTTTTGGATCGCGGGGTCATCGGGGCCATTGCCGGCCGCGACGAGGGCGTCGAGCAGGAAGCTGGTGTTCGACAGGTCGGGACGCGAGTGGCTGCCGTAACCGGCGCCGCCGTAGTTGAAGCTGTCTTTGGCGTGGCCTTCGGCGTCGTCCCACTGCAGACCCTTGAGGAACTTCTCGGCCTTGGCGAGTTGATCGTCGTACTTGCCGTCTTTGTTCGCCTCGGTGAGCAGCAGCACGGCGAGGGCGGTTTCGTAGTTCTTGTGGTTCGAACCTTCGCCGTAGATGCCACCGTCTTCGCGGGCATGCTTGAGCACGTAGTCAATCGCCTTGGCCACCGTGGGGTCGGAGGTCGTTGCCCCATTGCGAAGCATGCCAGTGGTCGCGATCGCGGTGACGCCGGGACCGGCGAACCCGCTGAAGGAGCCATCGGCGGCTTGCGAGGTCTTGAGGAACTGCACGCCCTTCGAGGCGAGCTGCTTCGCCGTGGCTGGCGAGGTGGCGGTGTCGGCGGCGAGTGAAATCGTGGGCAGGGCAACGAGCAGCGTGAGCGCGCAGGCAAACGAGTGACGCAGTGACATGACAAAAACCTCTAGCTGTAACGTGAGTAGAAAACGTGACGAACGCAACTCTTGGCCTGAACGACTCAATTATAGGCCGAGAACAGGGCCGAGGACTACCGGCACCGATAGCCGTTAGCTAGCTTCACGAACCGCGAGATACGCGAGAAAAAGTAGCCAACCTGCCAAACAAATGGCGGCTAACACGACCAAGCCGCGACGGCGAGTCGGTTGAGGCCAGCGCTCAAGCGCCGGCGGAGCTTCCGCGGATTGCGGCGTGGCAGACGGCATGGCTGGACGTCCCGCCGATTCAACGTTCTTACGGCGACTCACGCCCCGCGCCCTTTGCTCGAATCGGGCATGGTGATTTCGAAGCCGGTGCGAAACGCGTCGTCGAAATCGTAGACGTTGTCGAAGTCTTCACGGCGATCGTGATCGGTCTTCTTCATCTTCTTGATGTCGATCAAGTTGAACACGATCTCGCCGAAGTCCGCAGTGCTGCGGACGCCCCAATGACCAAGCACGCACTGCGCGACAAGGCCGTACTGCTCTAGCGCGTACAACCGAATCGCTTCGCACAGTTCTTGACCCGAGACGTGATGCTCGACTTGTTCGTCAAGATCATCGAGGTCTTCGAACTCTTCGGGGGCGTAGGGCTTGCCTAGCTCCAGGCGAGTCTGGGCGTAGTGCAGCGCGTCGAACACGAACAGGTACGCGTCGAACTTGTACCGCCGATCGCGGTCCAGCAAATCGACAATCGGATCGCTGGGGTCGAGCATCGACTTACTCATGGCAGGCGAACAACTAGGGGGTGAAGGACACGAGCCGGTGCGGGGCAGTTGGTCTCTAATACTATTATGGCCCGCCGTTTACTATTCTTCCTCAGAATTGTCATCTGCGGGAGGCGGGGGAGCCGAATCCCCTCCAGATTTCGCCTTTCCGAGTACCGTCAAAACTTCCGAGGCGTCGATAATCACCCGCCGCATGTCCTCGGTTTCGACCAGTAATTGGCCGGCGAGGATCTCCTGGCTCAGGACTTTGGCCCGGCCTTTGTCCGTAATTATGGCGGCCCCGATGGGGGGGAGCTCGCGGCGGAGCTCCTGGTAGGTGTCGTATTCGTACCGCAGGCAGCACTTGAGGCGGCCGCACCGGCCTGAGATTTTGCTGGGGTCGAGCGTCGCCTTCTGCAGTTTGGCCATCTTCATCGACACCGGGGGCATCTCCGACAGATGAGTGTTGCAGCACACCGGCTTCCCGCAATCGCCGTAGTCTGCTAGCAGTTTGGCTTCGTCCCGGACGCCAATCTGGCGCATCTCGATGCGGGTTTGGAACTCGCTGGCGAGCACTTTCACGAGCTCGCGGAAGTCGACCCGCTCGTCGGCCAGGTAGTAAACGATCACGCGCTCGCCGCCGTACAGCCGCTCGAGGTCCACGAGCTTCATGGGCAGGCCCTGCTCGGCGATGCGGCGGCCGCAGGCCTCGAACTCGCGTCGCTGCTGGCCCAGCAGGCGGAATATCTCGCGACGATCCTCTTCGGTTTGCTCGCGGACAATCGAACCCCGCTGGGGGTCTTCGAGCTGGCTGACCGCGTCGTCGGTTGCCTCGCACAGCACTTCACCCGATTCCATGCCCCGGCCGGTTCGGGCAATAACCAATGAACCGCGGCGGAACTCGCCCTGCCCTTTGGTATTGAACACGCCAAGGTGGCGCATGGAGCCGTAGCGGACGACGTATTTGGGCATAATCGCGGAGGCCGGCGGGAGCGACAAGCGGGCCAGTGGCGGCACTGGCTGCACCCATTCACCATACCGCACCAGGTCGCCGAGGGCTAGGTAAGTTGCGACCCAATAACCGCGGCTTCGCAACGGATTTCTGCGAGCTTAGTATCAATTCTGGGAACTAGGTATCCAGGATGCCGTAAATTACCGCCAAACGGACCAGATCGAGCGACTTGTGCACCTTCAGCTTCCGCATGAGCCGCGACTTGTGGCTGTCGATCGTGCTTTCTGCGAGCTTCATTGTCTCGGCTATGATTCGAACCGATTTGCCCTCGGCGATGAGACGCCACACTTCCTGCTCGCGCTTGGTGATGGTCGAAAAGTCCGGCCGATCACCTAGGCCATTGGCGGCCTCTGGCCGCCCGTCCCCCAGGAGCGGTCTCAGGTGATCGAGATCGGACACGACGGGCCAGTCGCCAAGCGTGCCGTTATGCAGACGGTCGCTGGCAAGGATGGCGACTTGGGCGACTCCATGGTTCTCTTTTAAGGTGGTGAGTTCGGCTGGGCCCATTTTCAGGGCAAGCTCGCCGTCGATTACAAGCAGGTCGACCTGGGTCCGCACCGCCTCGGCGAGCACCGACTTGGGCTGGGTGGTTCGCACCAGCACCCGAGCGTGCGCCATGCTCTCGATTAATTGCGTGTAGGCTTCGAGGTCGACCGCGCGACGCAGGCAGAGGGCAACTCGCTGGACCTTCGAAGGCATGGCAACTTGGTTGGTGGGTGAGATTCGAACTCTAGGGGTCGCGATGACCGTGTGCATGACGAAGTCCTCGGCTACAGCAGGATCGGGGCAGCGTGGTTTATCAACTAGCAGCGTGGTTCTAAGCAAAAAGAACGACTGCATAGGCGAACACCAGCCTTTGCCGTGAACTTATCGTCTTGATCGGCGATTGCAACCTCGAGGGTCCACCTCCAATCCAATCGTCATCCGAGATGGCAAAGCCGACCTAACTTATGGTTGTTCAACGACTTTGGGGCAGTAAATTGATGGGAATACCGGAGCCAGAGTGCCACCCAGGTGGCACGGAAGTTGTTCGTCGATTCTAGGATTTTCTTCTCTCGGGATGACGCGCAAACTTCCAGCGTTCACGTTGCGTTCATGTCCGCTGCGAGCAGTGCCGGCAATTGCCCCACTCTTGGAGACCGCCATAATGGGGCGCAGCGGCCCCCGTTTCGACACGTTCGTGCCGCTAACTTAGGTAGTTTTCCCCCATCCCCCGGGAGGCAGCCATGCAACCGCAAACGGCCGATCAGCTTACCGCCAAAAAATGCCTGCCCTGCGAGGGTGGGGTCGAACCTTGCTCGCTCGCCGAGGCCAAGTTGCAGCTTGGCGAGCTCCAGGGTTGGTACCTAACCCATGAGGGTCAGCGGATTCGCAAGGACTGGCGAGTGAAGAATTTCATGGCGGGCATCGACTTCTTCAACCAATGCGCCGAAGTCGCCGAGGCCGATGGCCACCATCCCGACCTGCACATCGAAGGGTATCGCAACGTCTCGGTCGAACTGTGGACCCATGCGATTGGCGGGCTGAGCGAGAACGATTTCATTCTCGCCGCAAAGATCGATCAGCTTCCCATCGCGCTGGCGTGAACATCATGAGCGACATTGCACAACCGTTTCCGGCGCTGGTGGTCGATAAACGCGACGATGAAACGACCGGCCCGCGACTCGAACGGCTTACGCTCGATCAGTTGCCCGCGGGCGACGTGCTGATCGAGGTCGCCTACTCGTCGCTCAACTACAAAGACGCGCTGGCCTGTGGTGGGCATGCGGGGGTGGTGAAGTCGTTGCCTCACGTGCCGGGTATCGACTGTGCGGGCCGTGTCGTGGAATCCAAGAGCGATCGTTGGCGGGTGGGCGACGAAGTGCTGGTGACGGGCTACGGACTCGGAGCCGAGCATTGGGGTGGTTACAGCCGCTACGTCCGCGTGCCGAGCGACTGGGTGGTGGCGATGCCGGCGGGGCTCGATGCTCGCAGCGCGATGATCGTAGGCACTGCCGGTTTCACCGCGGCGCAGGCCGTCACCGCGATCGTCGAGCGGGGCATCACACCCGATCGCGGGCCCGTGGTGGTCACCGGCGCGACGGGGGGCGTGGGGACGTGGAGCGTGGCGATCCTCGCAAAGCTCGGCTACGAAGTGACCGCCGTCACGGGCAAGAGCGACCAAGCCGCGATGCTCAAACAACTCGGCGCCGCGGAAGTCGTTGGCCGCGAAGTGGTGAACGACTCGACGAACCGCCCGCTGCTAGCCAGTCGCTGGGCGGCGGCGGTCGATACCGTGGGCGGCGTTCCGCTTACGACGATCCTGCGTTCGACACTCCACCGCGGCGTGGTCACGGCATGCGGACTGGTCGCTGGCGTCGAGTTGCCCCTGACGGTGCATCCCTTCATCCTCCGCGGCGTGACGCTCGCGGGCATCGATTCGGCCAAGTGCCCGCACGACATGCGACTCGAAATGTGGCGCAAACTCGCAGGCGAATGGCGAGTGGAACTGCCGGACAAGTGCGTCACGGAGATCTCGCTCGCCGAGGTCCCGCAGCAAGTCGCAAAGATCCTCGCCGGTGGGGTCGTCGGCCGAACCTTGGTCGTACCCAGGGACTAAATTCGTGGCCGGATTCGCAAAAAGTCGGACCCAATTTTGCCCGCGAATCTCCGCGGATGTTCGCGAATGTTAGGAGAATGAACAGAAGGGAACGAAGAGAACGAAGCGGGAGTTAGAGGAACAGGAAGCAACTGAGGAAACAGAGAAGATAAGTCGCCGGAATTGAATCCTTGGTTATTGCTCCGTTTGCTTCGTTCTCTTCCGTTCACAATCCTCTTCTGTTCCCTCCGTTGGCTCCTGTTCCCCTGCGCCCGAACTCTCGCAACTCCCGCCACCCTGAAGACTTGCTACAATCCGTGTTTTATCCGTGCCCATCCGTGGCTAAATAACTCCACGTTCAACAACCATGCACCTTGAAACCGAAGCGGGCACCAAGTTCTCCTCGCCGTCGGCGGGCGATATCCGCCACGCCATCGATACGCTCGATGTCGACGAGTCGACCTACGCCATCCTGACGCGTAGTCCGCAAACTTACATGCAGACCATGCGGCTCGAAGACGGGTTTGAGCTGGAGTACCAGGACGGGGACACGGATCATCACTACCAGGCCGATCGGTTGCTCACGGCCGAGGAGGTCATCGCGGCGATGGACAGCTACGCGGCCGACGACCCCCAGTGGAAGACGATGTTCGTGTGGCAGAAGCTCGATTTGTCGGCGACCAGCCCGGCGAAGAAGGGCTGCGCCGGCGCGGTGCTGCTTGTCGGCGGAGCGGCGACGCTCGCGGTGCTTAGCTGGTTTGCGTGAGCCACGCGTCGTCCGCCGCGAGAAACGTTACGTCGCCGGCCGGCATGCGTTCGATTTGGAATCGCGCGGACAACTCTTCGGCCGTCATCGGTTCGCGAGGTCCAATGCCACACCACTCGGCGAGTAGTCCGATCACGCGCTCCGCCGGGACGCCCAGCGTGCGATAGTGGGCGAGCCGGGTGTCGCCGTGCCGTTTGGCGAGCCGCTTGCCATCTTCGCCGCGGACGAGTGGCAAGTGCCAAAACTGCGGTGAGTATTCCACGCCGAGCGCCGCGGCAATCTGTTGCTGGCGTGGGGTGCTGGTCACTAGGTCGTTGCCACGGACGATGCGGTCGATCCCCTGTCCTGCGTCGTCGACCACCACCGCGAGCTGGTAGCTCGGCAGACCCCCCTTGGTCCAGATCTGAAAGTCACCCACCGACTTACTGAGATCGATTCGCTGCTCGCCGGCGAACTGGTCGACGAACGCTTGCTCGCCTGGCTCCACCCGAAATCGCCAGCCGCACGCGTCGAGATCGACATCGCTCGCCGAAATGGGGGTGAGTTCCGCGGGACGGCATGTGCCGGGATAGCAGAGCTCGTGCTCGTCGGCGTGGGGAGCCGAGCGACTGGCCGCTTCGATCTCGCTGCGGGTGCAGTTGCACGGATAGGCGAGCCCGCGGGCGGCGAGCAGACGTAATGCATCTTGGTAGGGCGCGAGGTTGTGCGACTGGTAGAACGGCCCCTGGTCCCAATCGATGCCGAGCCACGCGAGCAACTCCATCGCGTCGCGATCCGCCCCGTGCTTGACCCGCGGGCCATCGAGGTCTTCGATCCGCAGCACGATCCGCCAGCCCTGCTGCCGCGCCATCGCCCAGTTCACGAGAAACGTCTGGGCGTTCCCCAAATGCAACGCCCCCGTGGGCGACGGAGCCAATCGAGTGCGGTGTGCCATGGTGATTTCGGGCCTTCAGGATGTTCTGCCCGCGAATGGACGCAGATGGTCGCGAATGGAATGGAGGGAATGGGGAGGGAATCGAGGGCCTAGCTGTCGAGGAGTATTGAAGAGTTATTAACAGAAGGAAACAAAGGAAACGAAGAATAGAACAAGGTAGGAAGTCCAGTCAGCGATTTACTTTCTCTTTCCTTCTTCCTTCGTTCTCTTCGTTTCCTTCCGTTCATATCTCTTGTTCTAGTCGCGAACATCCGCGTGATTCGCGGGCAAAGACTTGTCCGAATTCTGGTGAATCCGGCTACCAATCTATCCTGCGAACGAACTCTCTAGCACGTAGCGGGCGAATTCGCCGTAGCGGCGGGTAATGCCGGTGTCGAGGTTGACGAGTTCGACCACGGCGGGGCTGAACAACTGCTTGTCGATCTTGTAGAAGTCGTGATCGTAGGCGGCGAAGATCTCCTTAAACGGCCGGCCATGATCGCTCGAGGCGCTCGACGGGGTTTTCGGACCCACCGCGTCAATCGATGCTTGATCGCCGCGAACGTAGAGCACGACGTGCCCGCCGTAGAGAATGGCGTCGTTCGTGCGGCCGATGCCCGCGAGCGTGTCGGCGGCCACCGGAGGCAGTGGAGCGATGCCCCAGCCACTTTCGACGCGCGAGAGATCGAAGCCAAGTTCGTGCAGCTTGTGCATCGCGGTCTCAACACTCCTCGCCACGACTTGCACCGTACCGGCTTGGCTGTGGGTGGGGGCGACGAGCAGCGTGACGCCTTGGTCCGCGACGCCGCACTTCTGGGCGATGTCGTGGCACACCTCGGCGGGAGGCAGCTTGTCGGTTTCTAGCAGCCCGACGACGTGGCCCGCCACCTCGCGGTAGCCAAGGTGTTCGAACAGTTCTTCGCGTGCCGCCACGGCTCGCATGGGACCGGAGCCCATGGCAAAGTACTTGGTCCCTTTCACTTCCCAACCCGCATACTGCGATGCCATGCAGGCTTCGAGCGGCGCGTCGGTGCGAACCATCACGCCCGGCCCACCCGTCAGCGTGTGTGGCACGAACGATACCTCGCCATAGCCAGCGAGCGCGATCTCCGCCATTCGCCGCCCTGCTTCGAGCCCGCCACGAGCTTCGATGCCGAGGTCGATAATTCGCGAGCCACCAGCGCGAGAAATGCCGACGCGCAGCTCAGCCGCTTGATCGACCAAGGACTCGCAGAACGCTAGCGCGCGGCGATTGAGGTTCATCGAGGCGCTAATGACTATTCTCCTCAAAACGATGACGAAACGTTGCCTGCCACCAAGCCCTAACGCTACTTTACGGCAAGTCGACGAGGAAGGGGCAGCACGTGCGAAAGGGCAGGGATGGGGAACAGGAGGAAACAGAGAAAACGGAGGACGAAACGGAGGCAAAGGCCGGTATAGAACAGAAGGGAACGAAGGACACGAAGAGAAGGCAAGGAAAAGCAATTCGCCTCTGTTCTCTCTGTTTCCACCTGTTCAATTGCCTTGCTTATTCGCGAACATCTGCGAAGATTCGCGGGCCCAACCTCTTCCTTCGTTCTCTTCATTCCCTTCTGTTCAAACCCGTTTACAATAGGCCCCAATTCTGGCGAAGCCGGCTACTTGAGGCGAGGTTTGAGCCACGCTTCGAGGTCGTCGAGCCAGCGGTTGGCTTTCGTCTTAAGCGTGTTCATGCCGAAGCCGTGGCCGCCGTGTTCGTAGAAGTGGGCCTCGGCGGGGACCTTCGCCGCAACGAGAGCTTTGTAGTAGCGAATGGCGTTCTCGGGAATCACGCCGGTGTCGTCGGTGGCGTGGGCGAGGAACGTCGGCGGCGTGCGATCGTTCACTTGCTTGTAGGTGCTCATCTTCTCGACGAGCGAGGCGTCGGGCGACTCGCCCAGGAGGTTTCGTCGCGAACCGCCATGCGTGACCCCGTCTTCCATCGAAATCACAGGGTACACCAGCACCGAGAAGTCGGGCCGACTCGATAGCCGCTCGATGGGGTCACTCGAAGACGCGTCGCCTTCGTCCCACATGGTCGACAGGCTCGAAGCCAAGTGCCCACCGGCTGAGAATCCGATCACTCCGACGCGGCTTGGGTCGACGTGCCACTTTTCTGCGTTCGCTCGAATCAACTTCATGCCGCGGCGTGCGTCGTCGAGGGGCGCGGGATGGCCATTCTTACCACCGCCGCAGCGGTAACGCAGGATAAGGGCGTTGATGCCACGCTCGTTAAGCCACTTGGCGACCTCGGTCCCTTCGTGATCAATCGCCAGCACGCCGTAACCACCGCCTGGAACGATGAGCACTGCCGCACGCGTGGGGGAATCGTCGACCAGATAAGGAACGATGCCGGGGTGGTCGTGAATGACCAGGCGATTCGAAGCGACCTCTTCAGCACCCTTATCCGACGAGGTGTTCGCCGGATGATCGTCGGGCCAAAGCAGGATTGGGTCTTGGGCCATGGCGCTAGTGGAGAAAAATAGGGTGGCAACGCACAGAAGTTTACGAGTTAGCATTTCGTTCGCCTTTTGGGAAACGTGAATAAGCGTCGAAGGAATAGCTGGCCACGGATGAACACCGATCCAACACGGATGGGAATACACGCGGTAGTAAAGTCGCGAAGCAGGTACCACTCTGCTTGCTATTTCGCCGCGACTAGGTAGCGAATGTCACTTCCACCATCCGTGTTTCATCGGTGTTCATCCGTGGCTAATAAGGTCGCCCTGAATTCTGGCGAATCCGGCTACGGCTACGCGGGGGCTTCTTCCTCGCGCTTTCGCCACACGCCGACCATCGCGGGGAGGTAAGGCCGGATGTCCCAGCCCTCGCTGTAACGGTCTTGTTTGATGGTGCCGGGTAGCAGGTTAAAGTCAAAGCGATCGTCCGACTCCACCACCACGGCGCTTTCTAGGGGGGCGTGTTCCATCACCGATGTGATGAGGTCGACCATCTCCTGCTCGCGATCGACGAAGAATGCGTACGGCGGGCTTACGAACACCAGCCAAGGGGTGTCCTTCGCGAGCTTTGGCAGGTCGCGTTTTACCCACACGAAGGCGCTCGCTTCCTTCAGCTCGCACTGGTCTTCGACTTCCAGGCGGGCGATGTTCTCGCGGACCACCTTGGCAGTTGGAATGTGGCGCTCGATGAACGTGGTGAACGCGGCCCCGCGGCTCAAAGCTTCCAGCCCCAGCGCGCCGGTGCCGGCAAACAGGTCGAGGGCGTGGCGGCCCGCGACGTCGGAAGTCACCAGATTGAATATCGCCTCGCGGACGCGGTGCTTCATCGGCCGAGTGACCGGATCGCCGTGGTACAGCAGCTTCCGCCCGCGAAAACGGCCGCCGACGATGCGAAGTTCGGTCTCGGTTCCTTCGCTAGCAATGTCTCGTTGGGGCTTCGGTCGGCTCATTCGGCGTGGTAGGGAGGTTGGGTGGCGGCGGGCGAATGTGGTATCTTGCAGGGAGTTTTGTCGCTGGACAGGCGCGTCGGCACACGATCGCGCACCCCCTAGCCTAACCCGCCCCGCCTTTGGAGGGAACCAACATGCGCCGCTCGTTTGCCTATTTGTTGCTGCTGCTTACCGCCCTGCCGGCCTCTTTCGTCCGCGCCCAGGACGCCCCGGCTGACCTGCCCGCCGCAGCGGGTGGCAATGCCGCCGCCGCCCAGGCCGCCTACGACACGGCTGAGGCCGAGTACAAGGCGGTGTTCAAGGAGATCGAGACGCTGCGTGGCCAGTACCAGTCGGCCGACGCCGAGTCCCGCAAGACGATCAACGCCCAGCTACCCGCGCTGGTGGACCAAGCTCGCGAGAAGATGGCTGCGTGGACTACCGCAGCCCTAGAACTCTACAAGGCAGCGCCGAACGAGAACCAGCAGGTCTCCGATCTACTCGTGGGGATGGCCAAGCACTTTGTGGTGGGCGAAGCTCCCCCAAAGGCGACCGGTGGCGAGCACTTCGGCGGCGATCAGTACGAGCAGGCAATGCCGATCCTCACCGCGCTAATCGAAGGGGGCCACCCCGAGCGGAAGCTGCTGGCATGGGCCGGCTACGCGGCAGTGTGCGTGGGTGATTTCGATGCGGCAGAGAAGTACCTCAAGGGTGCCCAGACGGCCGGCGTGTTCCGCGAGCAGCCCGAAGCCGAGACCGAGGCGATGTTCTACTTCTCCGCGCAGCAGTGGCTGCAGAACCTCGACAAGATGCGGGCCGAATGGGATGCCGAGCAAAAGATTCGCGCGGAAGAAGCGACTGCCGACAACTTGCCTCGTGTGAAGTTCTCCACCAGCAAGGGCGACATCGTTATCGAGCTGTTCGAAGACCAAGCCCCCATCGCGACGGCCAACATGATTTCGCTGGTGAAGAAGGGTTTCTACGATGGCGTGGTGTTCCACCGCGTGCTGCCTCACTTCATGGCGCAGGGTGGCGACCCCACGGGTACTGGCTCAGGCGGACCCGGTCATAACATCCCCTGCGAATGCTACGAGCCCGATGCTCGTAAGCATTTCCGCGGCACGCTGAGCATGGCCCACGCCGGGCGAGATACCGGTGGCTCGCAGTTCTTTCTCTGCTTCGTTCCGACGACACAACTCAACGGCCGTCACACAGCGTTTGGCCGCGTGGTGGAAGGCATCGAAGTGCTGGGCAAGCTTCAGCGCATCGATCCGTCGGCACAAGGCCCGTTCCCCAAGCCCGACAAGATCGTCAAGGCCGAGGTCATTCGCGATCGTGGCCACGCGTACGACATCTCGAAGAACAAGCTGCCCGAGCGTTGATAGCGGGCCGAACTCAGTCCCGCTGTCTCCCTCAGCTGTCGGAAATGCCGAGTCCCCTTGCGTGTTTTCGGAGCGATAAAGCCCCGAAAACGACGCCTTTGCGTTGTGCGGTATGCCGCTCGCAGGCATACTGGGTTTTGGCATTGCGCCAAACCTTATCGCGTGGGCAATCGACTCCGAGGGGCAGAACCGATGATCTTGGCAGGTGGGTATCGTGGGATTCTTGTAGCGGCGGCGAGCCTGCTGGTGCTGGCAGGTGCCGTGACCGCAGCGCCGATCACGCCATTCACATTCGACACCGTGATGAACGTGGTTTCGCCTTCGTCGTTGAATTTCAACGTTCAGATCAGTTCTGATGTCGGGTCGGACTCCGACTCGGCGAGCTCGCCACTCGGGGGCACCGCGAATGTTCGGTTCTTTGCCGACGCCTCGACTGGCAATCTAACGATCAAGGACTATCAGTTCACCGGTGGCTTGATTCAGGTCAACAATAACCTGGCGCTCGATTTCACACTGGGCGGGTTTCTGGTCAATATCGACGCGACGGGTACGGGGCTAAAGGGTGTCCCATCGACACTGAACCCTCCAAGCACCCTTACGTCACCAGCTGTGCCTGGGTCTCCTGGATCGTTCCCCGCGAGTGACGCACGCGTGACGATCAACCAGGGAAATATTCACGTAGTCGTCAGCCCGTTCATTGGCAGCGATACGATCATTGACCTGGACTTATCCAATCCCGACAACCAGATTGCCGGCACAAGCACCTCTGCCACGCCGGGGACGCTTACGGTCAATCAGGGGGCGAGCGACACGAGCACCAACACAACCAAGTACTCACTGGTACTCAATGTGCCGGTGCAGTTTACTTCCGAGCCAATCGACCTGGATGGCCAAGGCACCGCGACGATTACGGTCAACGGCAGCCTTCGCACTTCGGTGGCCGATGTCGAAGTGAACTTCATCCCCTGGAACGGCATCGCCGGCGACCTGACGCAGGATGGCCAAGTGAACTCGGCCGACATCACGGCGTTCGTCAACGGCTGGCGATCGACGAACAACACTCCGGGTCGGCTGGCCATCCAGAAGGGCGACCTGAATTTCGATGGCCTCACCGACCTGCACGATGCCTTCCTGCTCCGCTCGGCATTGCAAGACAACAATCTCAGCCTCAACATCGGCGACCTGCTCGCGGTGTCCAACACCGTTCCCGAGCCCTCGACTTGGATGCTGCTGGCCGTGGGCTGCGTGGCAATGGTTGCCCGCCGACGCCTCGCGAAGTAACACGGGGCGAGTCGCCAATCGACCGGGTTTCGGCTAGACTCGCCGGGATGAATACTTCCGCGAAATTCTGGTTGGTCGTCGCTTGCGTTGCCGGTGCCCTGGGCGTCGTACTGGGAGCCTTTGGGGCGCATGGCGTGCCGAGTTTCCTTGAAGACCAGGGGTACGACGCGGCCACCGTTGCTTCCAGACTCGAAGAGTTCGAGACCGCCGCCCGCTACCACTTGTACGGAGCGCTATTCCTCCTAGGCGTGGCACTGGTGGCCGATCGAGTCCCCGGCCGCGCGACCACTATTGCCGGCTGGACGATGCTGGCGGGCATGCTGGTGTTCTGCGGCGCGGTCTACGCCGTGGCCCTGGTGCCGCCCAACCTTCGCAGCACCTTCGGCATGATGGCCCCCATCGGCGGCACGCTCATGATCGCCGGCTGGGTTTCGCTGGCCTTCGCGGCGCGAGGCGGATCCAAGTAGCTGCGCACGAAAAAACCCCGGCCCCGAGCAAACATGCTCGGGGCCGGGGCTCGTTACAGCAGTTGACTCTCCCGCCTGCGCTCAAACCGCTTGCAGTGTTTCGAGTTCCGCGGCCAGTCGCTTACGGGCGACGTGCAGACGTCGCTTGATGGTACCCACCGGCGCGCCGGTCGCTTCGCTCATCTCGATGAGCGACTCGCCACGCAGGTAGAACGCCACGAGGGTATCGCGGTCCATCGCACCCAGTCGCGCTAGACCGCTACGCACCTGCGCCATCTGCTCCACCCGCACCGCTTCGTCGAGCGGCGACAAACCATCGGCGTACGTAGCCGCCAAGGTCTGCGGCTCGGCCGAGACGGTCGGAGGTCGACGCACTTGCCGGTTGATCGCCATACGAACGGTGATCGCGCGGAGCCAACCACCGAACGCGGCGGGTTCTTCAAGCTGGTGCAGTCGATCGATCGCCTTGACGAACACTTCCTGGCTGAGTTCCTGCGCCTCGGCGTAGTTGCCCAGACGCTTCAGCGCGATGCTCATCACCATTCCCTGGTAACGCTCAACCAGCTCGCCCTGAGCGGTCCGGTCGCCTTCCAAGGCGGCAGTAACCAACTCGTGCAAGGTCGCTTCGGTGTAGTTCAACAATTCGGTCGCGGTCATCGTTCTCTTCCTTAGGAATCTGCCCGACCTCGTGGCGGGGCAGTAGCATGTGGAGCAATCGCCGGAAGCACCGAATCGACTTGGCGTGCAAACAATGCATCGCACGGTCGAGAGGGGGCGCTTGGCCGGCTCGATTGGGCTTGGTTCTGATTTACCGCTTCGAGGTCTTGTCGAGTGACCCCTCAGGCGATCAGCCGGCGAATATGCCGGAGCCCACCGGTTGGCCTTGGCCTAGTGACGATTTGCCACTGAGGCCTAGTTGCCAGCGCTTAGAATTCATGCGCGGACAACTGGAGGCGGGGGTAGATGCGCAATAGGCATGCGCTACTACCCGTACCGGTACTACGGCGCGCATTAGACGCGCTGCCAGGCGTTCGAGCCCACGCATAATCGTCGACGTGGCCACGGCGGCGTTCTGGCGATCGGCTGCGATCGAACCAAGAATCATCGTGTTGTCGGCGAAAATCGTGAACATCAAACCCTCGCTGCGCTTTGCACGCTGCTAGAGAACAAAAAGGAACAAAACGGGGAGCCAGATAGGGTCTGGACCCAGGTGGGGGGAGGCCGTCGGCTGCTAACCGAACACACCATCCGCACCTCAAACATCCCACGAGCTGGGGGTTGGGTCAAGAGTTTTCGGACCAAAGCCCGGGTTCTCAAACCCCATCCCGCCAGCTAAGTATCGGCAAAATCAGCCCCCGCTGGGGCAGAAATCGCGGTCTACGGGTACTTGGACATTTCGCCGGGCCGGGAGGTTCGCTGGGGTCGGGGGAATTTTTTGGGAAATTTCTGGCCATGCTAGCATCCGACAGCCCCCGCCGTCAGCGAGTCAGCGACTCACCATGGTGGGGTATATCCAGTAACCCACGGGCTTCGAGGATCCGCTAGGTCGCGCCAAGTCACCATCTTCCACTCGGGTGCCCCCAGTCTCTGGTCGTGCGGCTGCCATTTTCATGCGGGGTGCGAACACCAACGGACTGGCATTTTGTGGATCCGGACTCATTCGATTCCTTGAGTGCAATAACGAGCGCGATCCGAGCGTATAGCCGAGTGCCTCAACGCTTCCCATGCGTTTCACAGTTGGCTGTCAGTGGTTGCCAGGAAGGATGCGAAACGATGTCTCAAGCTAACCCACGGAGTCGTGGTTTCACCTTGGTCGAATTGCTGGTGGTGATTGCGATCATCGGGGTGCTCGTCGCGCTCCTGTTGCCTGCCGTTTCCGCGGCACGCGAATCGAGTCGCAAGACGCAGTGTCTCAACAACATGCGGCAGCTTGGGCTGGCGACACTCAACTTCGAAACTAGGATGCGACGCTGGCCCGGGGCGATCGAGCCACTCGACACCAAGCGAATGGGCAGTATGAATGGCGAGTTCTTCCGCACGTGGTCCGTGGTGTTGCTCGAAGACTTGGAGCAGCCCCAAGTGTACGACGCTTATACGAAGGGCGATCGCCCTGATGCGTTCGTGGGCGTGTTCTTTTGCCCCAGCGAAGACGTGAAGCAGCAAAGCGAAGCTTCCACCAGCATGGTCTGCAACGCGGGCATGGCGGGAACCATTGGATTTCAGTCGCCTACCAACGGCCCGTTCTTGAACATGGCGCTCAATCCCAAGGTAGCGATGCTGGAAGGCCATTGGCTGGATGGTCGCGACAACACGCTTAGCCTGTCTGAGAACTTGGACGCCACGCGTTTCGACTACGCCGGTTGGGGCGGTTTCCGGGCGAACTACGCGCCCGACGATCTGATCGACACCAAGTTCGTTGGCGAGCAAAAAGATCATTTATGGAGTCCGGTCTTTCGTTGGTTTCCGAGCGACGGGACCGACCGAATCATCAACGGCGATCGAGCAAAGTGTCCCGTAAACGAGACCTGCATGCCTAGGGATGCTACGCCGCTGCGTTCCAGCAGCAGCGCGACGCTGGCCTACCAAGTGATGGAAGAAGGCAACGCCCGCCCTTCCAGTAATCATCCCGGCGGCGTGAACGTCGTATTCGCTAGCGGACGCGCCGATTTCCTGCGAGAGAATATCGACTACAAAGTATTCCGGGCGCTCATGACCCCCAACGACCGCAAGTCCGACTCCCCCCATCCGCAGTTGATTATTGATGACACGGATTACTAGCGGGCGGAATGACGCCGCTCACCGCCACTTGTCGTGGCAGTTACTACACGCCTTCTGCATGTTCCCGATCGCCGCGCGGGCGGCGTCGAAGTTCTCGAGGTCCACGGCTTGGGTCAGCGCGACCGACGCGTCGCGGAGTTGGGTGCCGTGCTGGCGGTAGGTCTGCCATGTCACACGTGCTCGCTGAGCGCGGTGATAAATGCGTCGACATTCGGAGCGGGACCATCACCGTAGTTTGAATGCGCCTCGGTGTCCCATTCGGCCAAAACGGTCCGAGGCTCATCGGACAAGGAAAACCCCTTCTCGAGCGTAAAGTAACGGCCGACAACTGTGCCCGGTTCTGGTAGCTGTTCGGTTGAAGTGTCAATCGGAACGACAACCGCAACCATGAACGCTTCAGCCATTTCTTGTGGCTCCGGCAGTTCCACTACGGCACAAGGAAACGCATTTACACGGGTTGGGTGTATTTTGATTGATGCCGCGTCGAACGATGTCTTTCGGCCGCACTGTTCAGCAACGTCTTGAAGCACGGCATCCATGAACTGTTCCGCATCCGGTGATGCGGCTATGGCAAGGAACTGCAGCGGGTCGGAAAGTGCTATATGACGCAATGCATAGTGTGCGAACGCGTAGTCCGGTGACGTACCGTCGTCTTCCGCTTGTGGACCTGGCTTTCGTTTCAGGAAATCGAAGAGCCCCATTAGGCGGTCCTTATTCTTGGCACATAACTTAATTCGGCTCAGTTGCCGGCCGCCCGTGGCAGCGGGCGTTCAAGTGACAGCAACATTCTATTCACGGGTGTGGCAGGTCAACTGCACTCGCTGGTTAGCCCGCAATCATCACGGTGACACCCTCTTCAGCACCATCGATTCTCCATCCTCAAAACTCTTGGGGCGAGGGCTCCCATCGACACTGAACGACAACTCTAACTTATCTCTTGCGACTGCATAAATGCCAGGTCGGGTTTCGTTCGCGATGTCGCTGATCTGCATCGTGATGTGATGAGGTACTACGGCTTCGTCGATCGTGTAAGAACTTTGGCTGAAAATCTCGCCGGCTCCATCGGAAACGGCAATCGACGAACCATCAAAAGTCCAGATGATCCTAATATCTGCATCGACCAACCGCGGGTCGTCGATCTGCCATGAGCCGACCAGCGGAGCCTGTGAGACGTGGCTCGAAGAGGAACGGGAACAACCCGCGAAGCAAGCCAGCGTCATCGACATCGCAATGATGATGGGGCGATAAGTTGGGGTCATACGCGTCGACTTGTCTGTATATTGGCCGCTGTAACGCACGCACGTTGATGCCCTCGCCGGAGACTACCGCCACTCGTCGTGACAATTACTACAAGCCTTCTGCATGTTTCCAATCGCCGCGCGGGCGGCGTCGAAGTTCTCGAGGTCCACGGCTTGGGTCAGCGCGACCGACGCGTCGCGGAGTTGGGTGCCGTGCTGGCGGTAGGTTTCCTCGTCGGCGTAGTCGATGCCGGGTTGCAGGATCACCTCGGCCATCAGGGCCATCAGCTGGGCTTCGTGATAGATGTCTTCGGAGTTCGCCGACAGCGAACGCTTGTCGGACGCCTTGGGCGAAATGCCCTCGCCGAGGCTCGTCTCCATCCGCTTCATCAGCGGCGTGCGGTCGGTGAGTTGGTCCCAGCCGACATCGGGCTTGGCGGTGGGGACATCGGGGCGGCCACCTTGCACGAGTTCGGCGAGGTCCTCCACCCGCATCTGGGCTTCGCGGAACGATTGATCGGTGCCAACCTTGCAGTTCGCCCCCGCGCGAGCGAATAGTTGCCCCAGCCCTTCGGCCGTGTCTTTCCAGCGGACATCGTCGTCATAGTCGCCGGCGACGCTAAAGAGTGTTGCGAGCCAGATGAACCGGTCGCGGCACTCCTGGTACCCGCCTCCTTTGAAAGCCGCGGGCGTGGCCACGAGTGGCTGCAGCGCGGGGAGCTGCCGCTTGATCTCGGTCTCGATCACGTCGGCGCCCGCCAAGCTGCTCCAGGCGTAAGACGAATCACCGGCGTCCGGGGCTGTGTTTGAACCACCCGCGGCGGTTGCCACCGGCGTGCGAGCGATCTCGCCATAGTTCGGACGGGCGCCGACAAGCTGCTCTCTGGCGTCGTCGAAGAACACCTCGCGAACATCCCGTGGCCACTCCGCCGGCGGTTTGGCGCGGGGCTGGGTCGTCTGTTCGGCTCGCAGTAGAGCGGCCGATCCTGCGACTAACAGAAAGATAAGTGATCTTCGTTTCATGGCTCTCGGACTCCTGCTCGACAGTAAAGCTCTCTGCATTGTAGCAAAGGTCTGCCGCGGGACCCGAGAACCAGGATTCCAATAGCCGACGAGCTACGCCTCGTCGGACAAAATGCGGAGATCAGCTACGAGTTCCGCGCCCGCATCGCGCGGTCGAGATCGCGTTTGACGTCACGCTTCTTCATGTCTTCGCGCTTATCGAATTGCCGCTTGCCGCGGCAGAGACCCAGCAAGATCTTCGCGTGGCCACGCTTGAAGTACATCTTTAGTGGCACCAGCGTTAGCTTCTTTTCGTACGCCTGCGACGCGAACTTCTTGATCTCGCGGCGGTGCATCAGCAGCTTGCGACGCCGGCGCGGGTCGTGGTTCTGCACGTTGGCGAACGTGTACTCTTGGATGTCGACGCCGACGAGCCACACCTCGCCCTTGTCCATGCGGCCGTACGCCTCGTCGAGGCTCATCCGGCCGGTGCGCAGGCTCTTCACTTCGCTGCCATAGAGCACGATGCCGCACTCGAGCGTCTCGAGCACTTCGTACTCGTGCCGCGCCTTGCGATTCTGGGCGATGAGCTTTTCGTTTTTGTCGGCGTCGTCCCCCTTCCCTTTGGAAGCGGGTTTCGCGGCACCTTTGTTCTTAGCCATGATTCTATTGTAGACGCAAAGGTGCCGCCGCTTGCGGCTTAGCCGGAGACGAATTTCGCTGGAGCAGTGCTTCGCAACGAGGGGGTTACTTCGGAGCGTAGATCGCCACGATGCGGCGGCCGTGCATGGTCGGGCGCTGTTCGAGCTTGCTCACGGGTTCCAGTTCGGCGGTCAGCTTTTCGATGAGCTTGAAGCCTTCGTCCACGTGCGCGTTCTCGCGGCCGCGGAAGATCACGCTGAAGATCACTTTGTCTTTTTGACCCAGGAACTTCTTCGCCCGGTTCACCTTGGTCATGAAGTCGGCATCGCCAATCTTCGGACGCAGGCGGATTTCTTTGTTTTTGCTGTGGTGCGTGTGGCCTTTGTGCTGCCGCTTCTTTTGCTGGTACTTGAACTTGCCGTAATCCATGATACGGCAAACCGGCGGCTTCTCGGTCGAAGCAACCTCAACCAGATCGAGCCCGACGCTCTTCGCGCGTTCCAGCGCTTCGTCGGTGGGAATGATTCCCAGTTGCTCTCCTTCCTCGGATATCACACGAATAGGGGTGATGCGGATCTGCTCGTTGATCCGTTGCTGCTTGCGTTCGATTGCTGCATCTCCTCGGGGACATGGGTGACGACGGGCGCAGGGGCAGCCCGGACTGACACGAAAGTATTGGTTATAACTGCCAGGTAAGTCAACCGAGCATGCCCAAAATGCTGGCAAAACGAGGCCAAATCGCCCGCTGCCCCCTCCCACCGGCCGCTAGCCCGGGCGGGCCCCTGCCCCCAATCGGCGGGCTAGGTTACTTCGCGCCGCTGATATCCCGCGCGATCATCGCCTTGACGTAGCGATCGCTGCTAAGCCGCATGTCGTCCCGGGCTTTACCTTCCGCCCCCGCCGCGTCACGCGAGCGGATGAGCCGCAACAGCTCCTGATGGTCGGCGAGAACCGCCTGCCGCTGGGCCTTTAAGTCGGTATCGGCTGGCGGCCGAGAATTCTGCGAGGTGTAAAATACCGAGTGGCACTCGGTGAGCAGCTGTTTGAGCGCCCTGGCAATCCGTTCGTTGTGGCTTGCTTCGGCAATTGCCGCATGAAACGCGTGGTCGAGGTCGGCCCAAAGCTGAGCCGAGGCGTTCTTCAGCTCCTTCTGCGTCTGATCGCAAATCATCTCCATCCGGGCGATATCGGTATCCGTTGCGGCCTTCGCGGCCGTCCGGGCGGCACCTCCTTCCAGGAGTTCGCGGAGCTCGTACAGCTGGCGGATGTCTTCGGCCGTGTAGTTGCGCAGACGGGCCCCCTGGCCATTCTGATCCATTACGAGAAGGCCTTGGCCAGCCAACTGGCGAAGAGCTTCACGAATCGGAATGCGGCTCACGCCCAGGTCCTCGGCCAGGCGCCGCTCGACCACCTTATCGCCAGGGGCCAGCGTGCCGGAAAAGAAGACGTGCTGCACCACTCGGTCGTACAGGCTATCGGTATCGCTGGCGTTCTGGGGCGTAAGTTTAGGTATGTTCACGACTTATGAGTGCTCCGCTCCGCCTTGGCGAGGTGTATTCCACTGTAATCATACGAGATGGTAGCTAGCGTCGCCAATCATTTAAGTCGCGAGGCGCTACCGATTTTTAACCGTCGAGCCTGAGTTCTGCGTCCGTCGTTGCAAATAAAACGATCAGGTTGTTGACAGCGATTATAACACGGTATACCATGCAATACATCTGCCGGTCTGTTCGAATGCAGAGAACCTTACTTCTCTGGTCGATCGACCTGTAGCCAAAGGCGATTCGCCGGGTTGAACTCCTGCCGAAGTCGCTTCTCCTTTTTCTACTTCAAGATGGTATACCAAGGAATTCCACTTGGTTCGCGACCGCCGGCGGAGTGTGGCCGGTGCCTTGTTCAGGAGATGCTGTTGGCTATCGTCCCGCGAGTTGTGGCTGCTGTCGTTTCCCCTTGCCGTGAACCCGGTGTGGTCGGTGCTGATGCTATGGAGCGTCTCTGTCACGAGATGTCGTCGCATGGTTGTGATGGGCTGTTCGTTGTGAGCTCGACCGGCGAGGCCGTGTTGCTGGACGAAGGCGACCGGCGGGTGCTGGTGTCGGCGGCAAGGCGAGGTGTGCAGGACGACATTCATCTCTATGCGGGCGTCACTGGCCTCGGTGCCAAGCAAACCATTCTGTACGCCAACAACGCTGCGGCCGATGGTGCCAATGTGGCGGTGGTGATGGCGCCCTTCTTCCTGAAGTTGGGCCAGCGAGAGCTCGTCGAGTACTTCTTGCGCGTCGCCGATGTCTCGCCCATCCCCCTTGCGCTCTACCATCATCCGCGGATGAGTACGACCATCGATGTCGAGACTTTGGTCGCTGTCGCGGCCCATCCGAACATTATCGCCATCAAAGATACTAGTGGGACCACCGAACGGGCGAAGGCGGTTATTGAAGCTACCCGAGGATTGGATCTAGCGGTGCTGCAAGGGAGCGAGCATTTGAGTTTGTTCAGCCTGAGGGCTGGCTGTCACGGAGTGCTCGCGGCACTGGCTGGAATTGCCCCCGAGTGGCATGCCGAACTCGTTGCGTCTGCTCGTCGGGGCGATTGGGCATCCGCCGAACAATTCGACCAGCAGATCATGCGGTTGTGGCGGTTGTTCGAAGTGCCGGGGGTAGGCGATTCGATCTCGGCATTCGCGCATGCCATCAAGCTGGGTCTCGCGCGCCGCGGTTGGCTTGCAGAGCTATCGCCTGTGGTGCCCGGCTTCGCGCCCGCACCGGAGTTTGAGTCAGCGGTCGAGTCGCTACTCGACCACGTGAAGCTGCCACATGATCGTGACTGGCAGCTTCGTATCGATCAGGCGCATGCCGTCGGGGAGGGGCATTTGGAGGTGGCACCAGTACGTGTGTAGTTGGGGAAGAGCGGAGTTCAATACTTTTCAGAATTCTATTCACCTTGGGAGGGACGCTCGTGAGAACTTCACTGCTTACTTTGGCGGTCGCTACGGCGATTGCGGCATGGTCCGCCATACCGCTGCCGGCGGCCACGATTAATTACTTGCCCACCACGGCAGGGCCCCACGACTTCAATACCGGTACTAACTGGAATGGCGGCGTGGTACCCGGCACCAACGATGTCGCTCAGATGCAACAGCCCAATATCACTGCCGCCCAAACGACGAACGTCAGCTCGACCGTGACGCTGGGTGGCATGACCATTGGCGACAATTCGACCAGTGGCGTGTTCAAGATGACCGTCACCGCCGACCCCGGTCAGAAGATTATCTTTGACAACCCTTCGGGCAACGCGACGCTTTCGAAGCCCAGTCGCAGCAACGCAGTTGGTGACGAAATCAGTGCGCCGATTGAAATTGCCAGCGGCGAAAAACTAGTCGCCACTAACGCGGCGTCCGGTTCCGGAACTTTGACCTTGTCCGGGGCTCTTACTGGTGACGTAACGTCTGAGTTGTCCTACGCCAGTGCAGGCGGAGGGCATGTTTTGACGGGCGACTTATCGGGCTTCAACGGCACGATTGGTACGACGACTGGCAATAGTGCGCTTGGTGGTGCCAACCTCTCGCTCAGCACCAACCTAATCAACGGCCAAAACGCCAAGTTCAACATTGCCTCGGCGAGTGGCAGCCCCGATACAGCGGACTCCGTCACTCGCTTCTTCCGATACGCCAATAGCGCGCTTGCATCTCCTGGTACCAATGTCGAGCTGCACATGGGCGAGTTGTCTGGCACTGGCTGGATCAACCCTCAGTCTTCGGGCGGCTTGATCGATAGCTACAACTACTACGTTGGCTACCTGGGGACGGATTCCACCTACAGTGGCACCATCATTCATCGAGGCGCGGCGTCGGGTGCCGGTAACAACAACTTCACCAAAGTGGGCACCGGCAGCCTAACCCTAAGTGGTGCCAACGCCTTCAACGGCACGGTGACGGTAAGTGCCGGAACGTTGGTGACGGGAGCCAATGTGCACAACTCTTCGATCTCGGCCACGCTGGTCGATATGCCAGACGGAGACACCATCACACTCACTGATCACGGCTTGAACGTCGGCGATCGCCTGCTCTTTAGTGGATCGCCTAGTGGCATGATCAACACGGCGAACTACGTGGTTCACACCGTGGTGGACGCCAACAGCTTCAAAGTGGCCCTAGCGAATAGCCCCGCGGTCATTGATTCCGCGACAGCAGCTTCGTCCGCCATGCAGGCCACGCTGCAAAGTCCATTGGGGTCTGGGACCACCCCCATTCAAATGGGCGATGCGAACACAGGCTCCAGCGACATTGGCTTGCTTATTAGCGGTGCGTTCTTCAATAAGCGAGACATCAATCTGACATCGAATGGAACCGGTACGGCTACCATCGGTGGAAACACAGATTCCAATTCGTCCTACATGGGTGACATCAGCCTCGGGCGCGCCGTGCAGTTAACCTCGGCCACCACCGGGGGCAACACCGTCACTTTCAGCGGCGAGCTCTCGGGCGTGGGTGGCGTGGCAAAGGTGGGACTGGGTAGCGTCACGCTAACTGAATTCAACACCTACACCGGCGATACCGCCGTCGAACAAGGCAACTTGATTCTGTCGCAAGCTTACTTGGCCGACACGGCTAGCGTGCTGCTCGATAGCAGCGCCCAGCTGACCCTTGGCTTTAGCGAAATCGACCTCGTGAACGCATTTGCGATTGATGGCATGTGGCAACGTGCCGGCACCCACGGCGCAATCGGTTCTGGCGCCGATTGGGAATCGGCGTTGTTGAGTGGCCCCGGCATGTTGCTGGTGGTGCCTGAACCGAGCAGCATCGCTCTGGCACTACTGGCGGGCATCGGAGGGCTGGCGACCGTGCGTCGTGGGCGTGTCGCCGGAGGCCCCTGCTAACGGACATGACGTCCGAGGTTGTTGAAAATTCGGAAACTGTTTCGGGTTGGTCCCAGCAGCCCCAGCCGCTGGGACCAACCAAACCAACGATTAAACAGGCACCAATTGATAGCTTGAACGTGGATCGACTCGCCCTGGTGACTAGCCTAGAGGTTGAGGCTCCGCGGTACCCGAACTCTCCTTTTCCAGTCTGACGTTCTTAAGTCCTTCTACCGCACCTTGTTGAGGTTAATCATGTCCAGCTTGTTTCATCGAACGCTGACGAGCGTACTTGCCCGCACGGCCCTAGGGATGGTGTTAATGGGGGTGGCGAGTACATCTCTTGCCGCCGAGCTGTTTTGGAGAACGGATGGCGTCACCAGCGACTGGATCACCGGCCCCTGGTCACTCACCGATGGGGGGACGCTCAATCAGACTTGGAGCTCCGGCGACTCTGCTCGCTTCACAGCGAATTCGCTAGTTAGTGTGCCCATCCCAACGGCAACCGTGGAGTTCAACACCATCACTGTGGACCCCGGAGTGAATGTCACTGTTTCCTCGGGCACCGTCGAAAATCCCTTTACCTTCAGCACTGGCGGGCTCCTTGGCACCTTCAATGTTGGCGAAGGCGGGGTGCTCGACATGGGAAGTAGTCTATTTATTAGCAACGCTGGCAATACGGCCTTCGAAAAGAACGGTCCTGGCATTTTGTCGTTCCGAGGCACAGCTCCGTCGGACTTCGATAACACTCCGTACAGTGGAGGGTTTACCCTGAACGAAGGGACCGTCATCTTCCGAGGTGCAGGAACGTTAGGGGACGGCCCGCTGGTGATCAACGGCGGCACGATCATGGCGAGCGGAGGGAATCGCACCGCGCCAAACACCTCGATGGCCATCAATGGCAATTTCACCATTGGAGGAAGCACTACGGGGCTTACAAATGGCGACGGTCAAATGAATCGTACGATTACCTTCTCGGCCCCCACGGTGAACTTGGGTGGAGGCAATCGCACCATCACCATTGGCAACGATGTCGTCAATACCATTTCCGGCGTGGTCGACAATGGTGCCGTGACGGTTATGAACGCTATGGTGGGTGAGAATCCCGTCCCAGGATCTCTCGCGTTTACCAATGCCAATACCTACAGCGGCGGCACGTTTGTGTCTGCCGGTCAATTCCGTATCGGCAACGATGCCGCCGCCGGCACGGGCACTATTTACCTGAACGGTGGTGTCCTGAACTCGGTGAACGCGGCAGGTGCTCAGGTCACCTACACGGTCTCGAATCCGATCGAGGTACTTGCGGATTCCTTCATCACGGCCGTTGGCGGCACCGGCTCGAGCACACGTGCAAACTTGGATTTCAGAGGGCAGATCACCGGCAGCGCCCGACTAACTTTCGACTCACTTTTCGACACGTCTGTGAACACGGGTGCCATTAACGTTTACGATGATCTCGCTGACTTCACTGGCGTCCTGGAGGTCAACCATCGCGATACGGCCAACGGCGGAACGGGGACTCGCACCATGGGCACCTTGCGATTCCTCGCCCCATCCCTCCCGAGCGCGACGTATGGGGGGCTTTCGGTGCAAGATTTTTCGTCGCAGCGATTTGAGTTCAATGGAGCAACCAATTTCGCTTCCAACGGCGTCTCATCTCGTTTCAATGACGATGCGACCGAAGGCACCACCGATGTCATGGTAGTTCAGATCGGTGAATTATCGGGCGATGGCGGCTACCTGCTCACTCAAGGGGGCACTAGTGACACCTTCGAACGAGTGGTGCTCGAAATCGGCCATTTGGGCACCGAGGTAGTCTTCGATGGGGGCTTCCGTGGAGCAAGGACCGACTTGGTGAAAGTCGGGACGGGGGCGCTCACACTCAGTGGGCGTAACGCCTTCACGGGAACTACTACCGTTCGCAGTGGTGAGCTGATCGTCGCTGACGATGCCCCTAACATCAATATGTCGACCACCGGCGACATCGTGCAGGGCGATGGCATCTTCGACAATTCGGTCACCGCGGACGCCAGCACGGACTTTCTCACCTACGCGACGGAAACCGAGGGCATTGATACGGTCGGAACAATCCAGGAACTTCAAGATGGAGACCGCGTCACCATCGGCTACGGTACTGGTATCGGCTTATCGGCTTCGTCCGAATGGTTCGTGGTGAACGCTTCAGGCTCGGGCTTGGCACGTACGTTCCAGTTGTCGGCTACCGAAGGGGGCACCCCTGCCGACATTACCGCCGCCGGGACCGGTGTGCGTGTTTATCCACTCTCGACGCTAGGTGCCGATTTCAGTCCCATCCAGGTTGGCGACACCGGCTCCGCCGCTGGCCACCTTCCAACAGGTGCCTCGGAGACCGTCGGCTTCCTGACCGGTGCAGCGGCGACCATCGATCGCCCCATCAACGTCAACAACGTTGGCGCTGGCACCACGCTCGGCGGAACGACCGACCACAACTCGACGTTCACAGGCAACGTGACACTGGGCAAGAGCGTCGAACTGACTTCGGCCTCGGTGACCGACGACAACACCGTGACGTTCAGCGGGGTGATTTCCGGTGCAGGAGCTGGCATCACCAAGGTCGGCCCGGGTAGCGTGACACTGAGTGGGCTCAACACCTACACCGGCAACACAGTGGTCGAAGAGGGCACTTTAAGCATTACCAATAACAGCACGCTCGCCAACACGGCCGATGTCTTGCTGTCGAGTGGTGTGCTATTGGACCTCGACTTCACCGGCAGCGACACCATCAACTCGCTGTTCATTAATGGCAATTTGGCAGCCTCGGGAACTTGGGGCTCACTCGCTTCGACCGCCACCAACAAGTCGCCATTGTTCGACGGACTGGGCATGCTCAACGTGCTGGTTGGTGCCGCCGGGCAAATTGGCGACTTCAACGGCGATGGCATGGTGAATCTCGCCGACTACACCGTGTGGCGTGACAATCTGGGTGCTCCCGAGTCCGCCCTGGCGAATCCCGGCAACAACAACGGCATCGTCGACGCGGGCGACTACACCGCCTGGAAGAGTAACTTCGGCGCTGGCTCGGGATCGGTCCAGGCTTCGAGCTCGGTGGCAGTTCCTGAACCCACAGGGTTCGTGGTTCTCTTGGGACTCCTTGGAATCGCTGTAGCCACACATCGGATCCGTGTTTCGTAAACGAAAGCGGGTGCAAGCACACGGCCTGAGGGGTTGGGCAGCATCCCCCCAGCCGTGTGCTGCACGCCTTCTGCTCTTTTTGAATTACTTTCAAACGCTTAAGGGATTAGAGTCATGGGTACCCCCCGACCCGCCTCGATTGCGAGACGAACGAGCTTGCCGTTCATGCGACACAGTGGCTTCACACTAGTTGAACTTTTGGTGGTGATCGCCATCATCGGCATTCTAGTCGCACTTCTACTGCCGGCCGTGCAAGCCGCCCGCGAAGCCGCGCGGCGGACGCAGTGCCTCAACCAAGTGAAGCAGCAGTCGCTCGGTTGCCACTTGTACGCCGACGCCCACAAGGCATTTCCGATTGGCGCCAATCCTGTCAATCAGATCGCATGGCGGGCCTACATTATGCCGTACATCGATCAAGAGCCGTTGTACGACACGATGAAGCAGTACAACGCCTTCGAGCCCGGTACTGTCAGCGGCGGTTCTGATAACGGAGGCGAATCGTATCCCCCGGGCAAACTGCATCGAGGTCAGTTTTTCTCGGCTGAGTATCGCATCGGGATGTTTCTTTGCCCCAGTCATGGATCCGAGGAGGAGTTGACCACGAAAACCTCCGCTGAGCTCAACAATGGCAGGAGGACCTATTCCGCCCATTACGTTGGCGTCGCGGGCCCGCGTCCAGCGACAGACGATACCTCCGGAAACAGCATTTATCGCCAGAATCCGAAGCACCGCGATTACGACAAGAACAAACCGACGTCTTGGCCTGCCACCACTTACAATGGTTCTTCGGACCACGGATTGTTGGTTTATGCCTACGAAGTCAAGCCAAGCCGTGCCACGGATGGACTCTCCAACACGCTAATGATTGGCGAAGCATTCATTAGCCTTGAAGAAAGCGGGGGAGGCGATGCATGGATTCGCGGTACCGCGTTTGGCAGTCCTGCCGCGAAGAACGACCCCTACACCGCGTCGATCAAGAACGTCCGCTACGCCATCAACACACCTCGCGCTGGAATCGACCTTAGGAATCACGTCCCCTTCGGATCGTCGCACCCAGGTGGTGCTCACTTCGCGATGGGGGATGGATCGGGGTCGCTCGTGTCGGAGGACATCGACATGGCCGTCTACCGCGGACTTGCGAGTCGTGACCTCGGCGAAGCCGTGAGCCTTCCCTAGCTCTCAGGTCTCTTATCCGTTTCCCTTCGTGTCAGGTGGACCTATGCCAAGCGGTACCCATAGCGGTGGAATGCGTCTAGCGATCGTCGCCTCTTGCCTTTTGGTCCTGATGGTGGGTTGTAACAAACCCAAGTCGGATCGCATGACCATCGAAGGTGCCGTCACCTGGAAGGGCCAACCAGTCCCGGCAGGGCGTGTGTACTTCACGCCCGATGAGTCCAAAGGGGGCAGCGGTCCTCAGGGGTACGCCATGATCGTCAATGGTCGTTACGACACGGGCGAGGAAAAGAGCAAAGGCTGTCATGTCGGTCCTCATTTCGCTGAAGTCCATGGCTTCGACGGCCAGGGTAGCGAAGGGTTTGGTTCACCGTTGTTCGCTCCGTATTCGATCTCCATCGAAGTCCCCGCCGATGGGGGAACCATCGATCTCGAAGTGCCGGCCGACGCCCGACCGCCCATCGAGGCGGGCGAAGAGTAGAATCCGAGAATAGATGGGGGAGCGGGCAGCGGCGCGGCTTGGAACACCGCGGCGATCGCAGCGTCTTCATGCGGACGAACTCCGCGCATCCCGAACAGAGAAGTAATAGGTAACGGCTAGCGATGAATAAGATAGTGGCAGACGGGGCGTGGGCATGGTTGCTGGTGGGAAGCATGCTCTCCATGGGGGCCGCCCACGCACTCACCATCCGCAATCTCACCACAGGCACCCTCCTCTTCTCCGACAACTTCGAGGGTGCTGCGGCGAGTCCGGCCTTGTTTCCTGATACATCGGGCGACTTCGATCCGGTGGCCTCGGTAGGGTCGTGGCAGATTACAGGCGACTTGCTCACCGATCCCGAGCCGGCCAGTCACGACATCCAAGTGACTTCGTCCGCTTTGTCACCCGATCCGTTCGGGGGAGCGTATCAAGGCACCAAGTACCTGCGCGTCGACCGAAGCACCTCTACCATGACCGGCGCCTACGCTAAGTTATCTAGCCCCGCCGCCACGGCAGGCGATTGGATTCGCGTTGAGGGCATGTTCGGCACTGCGCGGAACCTTACGACCAACGGTGGCATTGGACTTCGTGGCACGGGCAACCAGGAGATTTTCAGCATCAACCTCGACAACGATGGAACAGTAGACATCGCGGGCACTAACAGCGGATTGTCGCACTCCACCGGACAATGGAACCACGTGGTTTTTGATTACCACGTCGGGGCCTCAAGGTTCGACCTCTCCGTGAATGGCGAGGTTCTAACCGACGTTCCCATTTTAACTGCCAACCCTCCGACCAGTGTCGAATCGCTGCGGATGCACGCCGCCGCTCGCACCGGAAGCAGCGGCACCGCCGTCGGACCAGTGTACGTCGACGCCGTCACCGCGAAACCCACCGCCCGCGTTGATCGCACCACGGGCAACGTCACGTTGCAGAACCTCTCCGGCACTAGCGCAAACATCGTGGGCTACACGCTCCTTTCGCCGAATGGTGCGCTCAATGCCAACGCATGGACGACCATCACCGACAACTACGATGCCAATAGTGGCGGCTCGGTCGACAACAACGACATTTGGCTCGAACTCGTCAACGCTGCTACGAATTCTCAGGCGCTCGGCGAGATCGAGTTTGGCACCGTCAACCACGATGGCGCGACGCTCGCCAACAATCAGTCGATCAACCTGGGCAACGTTTGGCTGCGTGGGCCATTCGAAGACGTGCAGCTCGAAGTGCTGTTCGGCGATGGCACCGTGCTTACCACGCCCGCGTACTACGTCGGGGCGAGCCCGTTGCCCTTTGGCGACCTCGACCTCGATGGCGACATCGACGTGCTCGACTTTCGCAACGCCCTGGTTCCTAATTTCGGCATGTCGACCGCCTCGCTCCCCGGCATGCAGCGGTATCTGAAGGGCGACCTCAACGACAACGGCAGCGTTGACCTGTTCGACTTTCTCAGGCTCAACTCACTCTACACGGCGGCGAATCCAGGTGCGGGTGCGCTGTCCCTCGAAGCGGTGATGGTCCCAGAGCCTAGCTCGATCGTCGCCGCGATGTTTGGCTTCGTGGCATTTGTTGTTGGGAGATTCAAGCCAGTCCGCACGATCTGCGGCTTGCTGCTCGCAGTCGTTGCCGGCATAGCCACCCCGGCGGAGGCAGTGACGGTTCGCAATCTGGCCACCGGCGAAATTTTGTTCTACGACGACTTCGAAGGCCTTGCGAATAACGTCAGCCACACGGCGTTCCTCGATCCAGCAACCACGTCCGGTGACTTTGATCCTGTTGCGCACGTCGGTACGTGGTTACAGGGTGGTACGGGGCAAACTCCTCCGCTGGAAGGCGTCGAAGAAAATATCCAGGTCACCGACTTTAAAGATGCCAACAATCCCGGCGCATTTCAGGGTTCCAACTACCTGCGGGCCGATCGTTGGGGCAGCACCGGCGAACAGACGATGCGTTCGCTCGCCAACCTTTCGGCGACGCAAACCGTCGCTGGCCACCGCATTCGACTCGACATGGTGTACGCCATCCCTACGAACGCGACGAGCTCGAACGCTGGCTTCGGACTTCAGTCTCTGCCCACCGACAATCCCAACACTCAGACCGTCACAACAACTCTATTCCGTAACACTGGCGGAATTCGTAGTACGATTGGCAAGGGCATTGGTTCCGGCGACAATGACACCACCGATCCCGCGTCGATGGCTTTTGCCCACACGCGTGGCGAGTGGGCCCGCGTGACGGTTGAGTACACCATCGGCGAGACGACCTACGATCTTACCGTTAACGGCATCACTGAGAACGACCTGGAACTTCGCTGGGAGTTTGCCGACTTTCCCAATCAGACCGCCGTGCCCACTTCTATTGGCGGCTTCATGCTATTTGCCGGTAGCCGTAGCCAGACTCTGAGCAACATCGGTACTGGCTTCGCCGATGCCATTCCGGATCTTAGCCTGCTTGTGAATAAGAACAGCGGTGAGGTCATCCTTCAGAACGACCTGCCCACATCCGTCGCCATCGATGCCTATCGCTTGTCCAGCGCCTCAGGCTCCCTCAATCCTACGGGGTGGACGAGTCTCGACGATCAAGACTTCCAAGGCAACCTCGCTTGGGCGCAGCTCGACAACGCCGCAACGGCGCTCTCGGAAGGATATACGGCGGGTGCGTCGTCTCTCGCCTCGGGCGCTGCGCTCTCGCTCGGTAGCGCCTTCAAGACAACCGGCGGCAGCGAAGACCTCGTGCTCGAAGTCCACCTCGCCGGCACCGACGATGCCGTTCTAGTGGAGTCGAAGAACATCACCTACATCGATGGCCTCGATGGCGACTACAACGGCGACGGCACCGTGAATCTCGCGGACTACACCGTCTGGCGCGACGCCCTTGGCAGCCACTCGGTCTTGGCCAACGACATCACGCCCGGGTACGTTTCGCCGACGGACTACCTGGTTTGGAAGTCGAACTTCGGGGCCAGCGGTGCCGGCATCGCCTCGGGCCTTGGCGTGGCCACGGTGCCCGAACCCGCGACGGCACTCACCCTCGTCCTGGCTCTAGTCGGCCATGCGGGATGGCGTCGGCGGTTGGTTCCACCCACGTAACCGCATTTGACCGGGCGTTTTGCGAGGGGGGAATGGCAGTCGTTACAACCTCGATTTTCGCACCATCCCGCAGCACCCCGGCGGTTTCGCACCCGCCGGCCGCGCCGCAACCATATCGAGCCTCCGAGGGCCGGGGTATAATCGAGTTTTCCTCGATGATTCCGTCCCCCCTTCGGCTCTCTGGCTCCCCATGCTCCACGTTCTTGTCACCGGTGCGGCTGGATTCGTGGGCTACCATCTTGCCCGGCGACTCCTGGCAGATGGGCATCGGGTGACCGGTGTCGATAATTTCTGCCCCTACTACAGCGTCGAGCTCAAGCGAAATCGCCTCGCCCAGCTCGCTCCCAACCCGAATTTCCAGTTCGTCGAACTCGAACTCGCCGACCGCCCCGCGGTGGCCGAGCTCTTCACGGCCCATCGGTTCGACCGCGTAGCGCACCTCGCAGCTCAGGCCGGTGTGCGGTACTCGATCGACAACCCCGCGGCCTACATCGACAGCAACTTGGTAGCCCTTGGCAACGTGCTTGAGGGATGCCGGCATCAGCAGTCGGGGCACTTGGTGTTCGCTTCCAGCAGTTCGGTGTACGGGGCGAACAAGAAGTCGCCGTTCTCGACCGCCGACCGCGTCGACCACCCCGTGAGCCTGTACGCGGCGACAAAGAAGGCGGGCGAGTTGATGGCCCACACCTACAGCCACCTGTACGAACTGCCGACCACCTGCCTGCGGTTCTTCACGGTGTACGGCCCGTGGGGTCGCCCGGACATGGCGATCTACAAGTTCACCGAAGCCATGCTCGCCGGCCGGCCGATCGACGTTTACAACCAGGGCCAGATGCGCCGCGACTTCACGTACGTGGACGATATCGTCGAAGGAGTTGTCCGAGTGCTCGCCCTACCGCCGGTGCGCGGCGAAGTCCGCGCGAGCGACACCGCCTCGGATACGAAGGACTCGGAGACCGATGCCCCGTTCCGCTTGTACAACATCGGCAACCACCAGCCGGTGACACTCGACGAGCTGATCACGACGCTCGAGAGTTCGCTAGGCCTCACCGCCGAGCGCCGGCTATTGCCCCTTCAGCCCGGCGATATGGTCGAGACCTACGCTGATATTGGCTCGCTGACGGCCGACACGGGATTCCGCCCCACCACGCCGCTGGCCACGGGCATCCAGGCCTTCGTAGAGTGGTACCGCGAGTACCACGCTTAGCCGCCGTTTGCCGGCCACCCGTTCAAGACAAACGTTCCTCGGACAATTCTCCATCGCCAGCCAAGCCTACCTATGAAAGAGTCCCTTCGCAAAGCCTTGCACAAGATCCTGGGCAGCCCCCCGCAGTTGTCGGTGCCGCACTGGCGTCGTCCGGTAGATACGCTGGAGCCCCGCGCGGAGTTCCTCGATATGGCCGTGTGCAATATCGAAATCGGAACGCGTAACGAGTCGAAGCCGGCGTCGGGCCCGGCGGACGACACCCTGCTGGGCGACTACCTGGAGTTTGGCGTCTGGCGTGGCGACGCGTTTATTCACACGTACAAGCGCGCCGAGCGTCGCATTCCCACCATGCGATTCTTTGCATTTGATTCGTTCGAGGGCTTGCCCGAGATCGAGGGAATTGACGCCGGCGGCGAGTTTCACCAAGGCCAATTCGCCTGTAGTCAAGACGATTTCACCAACAGGCTCCGCAATACGGGCGTCGACTTGCGTCGGTGCGTGATGGTTCCCGGCTGGTTCGATAAATCCCTCACGGACGAAGTGAAGCAGCAACATCAGTTGCACGTTGCCTCGATTGCTTACATCGATTGTGATCTGTACGAGTCCTGCGCGCCAGTGATGAAGTTTCTGACGAGCTTGGTGCGGCAGGGAACGATCTTGATCTTCGACGACTGGTACCACTTCCGGGCCGATCCGACCCGCGGCGTGCAGCGTGCTACCAACGAATGGCTCGCCGCCAATCCGTCGTTCTCACTTATTCCATGGTTTGATATCTCGCATCACGGCAAGGCGTTCTTCGTGAATATCACGACACTCTAAGTTCTTCACTCGCGTGTGATTGTTGGTTAATAACTTTTCGCTGGACCCAGCATCTCGATAAAAAAGAAGAAGGTAATTGGAATGGCCGAAGCGGATGTTTACGATCGGCGCTATTCAGGCGACTATCGCCAGCACTTGTCTGGATATGAGATCGCGCGTTGGAAAGCGCTAAAGCACTTCATAACGCGTGTGCTGAAGCTCGGCGGATCTCAGAGTGTCCTTGATTACGGGGCGGGCCGCGGATTGCATCTACCACTTTGGCAAGAAGTATTTCCAAATGCTGAGTTGTCGTTTTGCGACATCAGCGGGGTGGCCAGAAACCACTTTGCGAACGATTTTCCAAAGTATGCAGATCGCTACTACTTGATCGATGACCCCGTCACTCCAATTCCGCAGCAGACGTTCGATGTGGTCGTGTCGGTGGAAGTCATGGAGCACGTCGCCGACCTCGACAAGTACCTCACTTCCATCCATCGGGCGCTGAAGCCTGGCGGGTATTTTGTTTGGACGACACCGTGTGCCAACCGGATGAGCATAGAGCACATCGTGGGGGTGTTAACGGGAAAAATTCATACGACGGCCGAAGGGTATCGCCGCTGGAGTTGGGAGGATCCTACGCATGTGAGGCGACTTCGCACTGATGAGATAGTAGAGCGATTGTCCCAAACGGGCTTCGTCGAGCCCCGCTTTCGTTTTCGGGCGCATCTTTTTTCCATGATCTGCACGAATTTTCCAGGTAGTTTTGGTCGAGGAGTGCGGGACGAGATGATGACATGGGATTACCAGCTCTTTCGCTGCCTTCCCAATGCGGCGTCAATGTTGGGCGCGGCGAGAACGACAGAGGTGAGACCACCAGAGTAGCAACCAGCGTAGCAAACGCTGTGAACTGCTATCGCCCTATCACTGTCAGTAGATAACAACTGAAACCTACATGAGTTACGACCTCGGTCCTTCCCATCAACGACTTACCTCCTGGCTGCTGCATGCCTGGAGCGGCACGTCGTGTGGTCTCCACGCCGCTGGGCCGCCCCGCTTGATGCCGACTTGCTTTGGCGTTCTGGCTGCTGAATGCAATGGCCAGCTGGGGAAGTTCAGCGAAGAACGGCGCGACGCGGTAGCAGACTACATTCTTGGACATCAGCAATCGGACACAGGCTTATTCGTCGATGGCCTCGTAGAAAAGAGCCACATTTCGTTGCACACGCCGCGGTACATTTATCTGCAACATACTTACTTCGCACTGCACGCTCTTGACGCGCTGGCACGCGAGCCCAACCACCCGGTGTATTGGAGCGAGCGGATGAAATCGCTCGAGTACATGCGAGGATGGTTTGATGGCGGTCCCTGGCATAGTCCATGGCTGCATAGCAATCACTTCATGTTTATTCTTACCTTCTTGCAGCAGCTCCACGAGCGCGAAGGCGATCAAGACGCACTCTCTACCTTCGATGCCATTCTCGACTATCTCGATGCTCGCCAAGACCCCCAAACCGGGACGTGGCAGCCCGAATGCTGGCGTGACGACCAGCATGCCATATTCGCGGGCTATCACTTTTTGCCCTACTACTTCTGGCGTGGCCGCCGGCCGCCGTTCGTCGAGCAGCAGATCGACACCACACTCGGTATCCAATCCGCCGACGGATTCTACCTGCCCGGTGGTGGCGCGTGCGAAGACCTTGATGCCGTGCATACCCTGGTGATGATGGCCATGATCTCCGATCATCGCGCGGACGACGTGAAGCAAAGCCTATTGCGATGTGCTCGCGCCATCCTCACCCACCAGAACGCCGATGGTGGCTTCTCGAACTACAGTATTCGTCGCGAGGGCCTCGCAAGCCGGTGGATGAGGCGAACGAATGCCGACCAGGTTTTCTTGCGAAGAAACTTAGTTAAGCGAACTTGGAACTACAGCAGTTGGAAGCCATTGGCTTGTCCCCTGGACGCGTCCGATATGTGGAGTGCTTGGTTCCGGCCCTTATCGCTAATTCTCATCGCCGACCTCTATCCGAGCGACTTCACCGGCCAGTGGACTCCCACCTACCGCCGCATCCCGGGATTAGGTTGGCACGACCCCGTGGCGATTCGCGGCGCTGTACCGACTGGAAATCAAGGAGGGTAGCGAAGCCGCCCATGCGCCAGTCCAGCGTTCTCGCCGTCAACACGCTCGCCGTGTACCTTCGCATGGCACTCACGGTGCCCATGGGCATCCTGCTGGTGCGCTACGCGTTCGGCGGACTGGGGGAAGTCGACTTCGGGCTATGGAGCGCCATCGGAGCGAGCACGGCACTCATCGCCGTCGTCACGGCGTCTCTTACGAATAGCGGACAACGCCACCTCGCCTTTGCCATTGGAACCGGGGATCAAGAGCAACTGCGGCAAGTGTTTCGCAGCGTGCTGGCGGTATTCTGGCTCACCGGATTAGTGGTGCTAGCGATGGGCTTGCTCCTCACGCCGCTGGTTCTCGCGGGATTGACCATTCCGGAAGATCGTTTGGCGGCTGCGCGAGTGGTGTTTTGGATGCTGCTAGTCAACTTGGCGGTGCAGGCCGCGACGACCCCTTACCGCGCGTACTTGAGCTCGCATCAAATGATGCCTCTCGTTGCAACCGTCGAGTTCGTGCAAAGTGCCCTCTCGCTCGCCAACGCATGGTGCCTTCGCTACTACACGGGTGACAAACTCATCATCTACGCCACGGTCGAAGCAATCATGATTCTCCTCACCGCGGCGTATCTCATCGCCGCAACGCTGCGTCGGGTGCCTGGTGCCAGATGCCTGCCGCGAAACGTGCGACGTGGCGACCTGGTCGAGGTCGGCGCGTTTGCCTTCTGGAGCTTCCTGGGCAACATGGCGAGCACGCTCCGCAGTCAAGGAGCGGTAATCCTCGTCAACGTGGTGTTCGGCCCCGTCGCCAACTCCGCGGTCGCCCTTGCCGTGCGGGCGCACGGGTTTATCTATCGTGCGGCGCAGTCTCTTAACATCTCGCTGGCACCGGCGATTGCTACCCACGCAGGTCAGCAGAATACGGGCGCGGTGCTCAGGCTCATGAACCTCGGGTGCAAGCTTCCCTTCGTCGCGGCGTCGATCTTGTTTGCCCCCTTCGTGCTCGAAACCGACTACCTGCTGCAACTGTGGCAGGCGCGTCCAGTGCCTAGTGAAACATCGCTGCACACGCAGTGGCTATGTGGTATGGCGCTCGCCGGCGTCATGACCTGGGGCCATCACTTGGTGCTGGAGGCTCAAAATAAACTGGGTCGACTCACCATTTGGCTGCTAGTGAGCATCGCCGTGTCGCTGTTGCTCGCGTTTATCGGCTGCAAGTATCTGTCGTGGCCGGCTTGGAGCGTGTCGATGATTATGTGCCTCTCGACGATGTTCGTGTCGTGGTGGCTGCGTCCCTGGATCGTGGCTCAGGTGCTTGGCATTCGAATAAGGCAAGTTCTGATGACGTCGGTCGTGCCGATGATCGCCGCTATCGTCCCGGCGATGGCGGTCGCCGTGGCGATTCACGTTGCTCTTCCTGAAGGAGCAATGCGGCTGGCAGCGGTGACGTTCGTGTTTGCGGCGGTCATGGCACCCTTGGTGTGGTTCGTCACCTTCGATGCCTCGGAGCGTGTCGCGTTCGCCGACATTTTCCGTCGTGGTTATTCCAAGTTGGTCCGTCGGTAAGTCGTCCGCATGCCCACCCCTCGCATCTCGGTCCTGATGAGCGTCTACAACGGCGAGCGGTACCTCCGCCCGGCGATGGATAGCCTCGTCGCGCAGACATTCGCCGATTTCGAGCTGATCGTCGTCGACGACGGATCAACCGACGCTTCCCCCCAGACGCTCGACGAGTACGCCGCGGCCGACGCGCGAATCCGTGTCGTCCATCAAGCGAACCGCGGCCTTACGCGTTCGCTCAACCATGCCCTGTCCCTCGCCACGGGGGAGTACATCGCCCGCATGGACGCCGACGACATTTGCTTCCCCGAGCGATTCGCCCGGCAGGTGGCGTACATGGACCTGCATCCCGAGGTCCTCTGCCTAGGCACCGGCTACGAAGCGATCGACGCCGAGGGCAACTCGTTGGGGCCTCGCCGGATGAGTGAAGACCCAGCGATGCTCGATCGCTCCCACCTCGCGGGCAACACGTCGCTCGCCCACCCCACGATCCTCGTGCGCCGTGACGCGATGCTCCAAATCGGCGGATACGACGAGGCGTACAAGACCACCCAGGACCTCGACCTCTTCCTGCGACTCGCCGAGCTGGGAACCGTCGTCAACATCGACGAGCCACTGCTTTACTACCGCTGGCACGACGAGAACGTCAGCGTTCGCAAGGTCGACCAACAGGACCTCGACACGACGGCGATCGTCGCCGCTGCGCATCGTCGGCGCGGCTTACCCATCCCGAAAGGGATGCCCCAGGCGCGGTGGACGTTCCGCCGCGTGATGGCACGCAAGTACGCCCTCGCCGGCGACCGGCGACAAGCCGTGCGCTTCGCCTGCCAGGCAATCCGCATCCGGCCGCTGAACTTGCGAAGCTGGTACACTCTCTTCCTCACGTTGACAAGCTGCGTTCCTCAACGCCGAGACCCTCGAAAAGGGAAGAACTAGAGCATGGTAGATTTGTCGATTCTCATCTGCACGCACAATCGAGCAGGGTTACTCGCGGAGACACTCGCCTCTCTACAAAGCTTGCGTGTCCCGACTAACGCGACCGTCGATCTAATCGTGGTAGCGAATGCATGTACGGACGACACGCAAAGCGTTGCAGAACGAGCGTTTGCAGAAATCCCTTTTTCTTGTCGGCTTGTCGCTGAACCGGTGCCCGGCCTTAGCGTTGCGCGAAATCGAGCCGTTGACGAGTCGACCGGTCGCATTTGTGCATTTCTTGATGACGACGTTCAAGTAGCCGAAGGATGGCTCTCAGCCATGATGGACGCATTCGAAGGTACCGACGTGGCGATAGCTACCGGGCGTGTTCAACTCTGGTGGAAGGATATCGAACGCCCAGCCTGGATGAATTCACGCTGTGAGTCGTATCTGTCTTGTCGAGATCTTGGTGATAGAGATTGCCGAATTGAGAGCTCATTCCTTGTGATAGGTTGCAATTTCGCCTTTCTCCGTAGCGTTTACGAGCAGATCGGGCCTTTCCGCACCGATTTGGGCCGCATAGGGCTTGGGATGCTCGCAGGCGAGGAGACAGAGTTTAGTGAACGTGCGATGAAAAGAGGTTCGCAGATCGCCTATGTGGCGAATGCGGCGATCCTCCACTACGTATCGCCGCAACGAGCGACCATCGAATATTTACTCACGGCTGCCTACGGAAGAGGCGTGTCCAATTCCCTCACCACCCCAACTCACACCTGGTTCCGATTCGGACGCCAAGCGTTGGGGCAAGCTTGGCTGATGTTGCAAGGAACCTTGGAACGCGTTGCGGGAGTTGTAACCAACAATCCGTCTAAGGCTATTTCAGGGGCCCTACTTGCAGCAATCGGTCGCGGCGGTTTCGCCGGAATGTATCAACGAATGCGCCGAAAATCGCGAGGTTAGTTTGCAGATCTCAATTCGTTGAGGGACCCTACGCAAACAACTCGCTAATCACCTGCCCGCCGTTGGCGATTTTCATGGGGCGGCCGTTATTCGAGGTGAACGTGGTTTGAAGCGAGATGCCCATGGCTTGGCAGACGGTCGCCATCAGGTCTTCGGACGAGTAGGGTTGCGACTCGACCTGCGTGCCATCGGCGCTGGTTTCGCCCACGGCGAGGCCGCCTTGGATGGGACCACCACCCACCACCGCGCTCCACGCGCGGGCGTAATGGTCGCGGCCGGCGTTGCCGTTGATCCGCGGGGTACGTCCGAACTCGCCCATCCAGATGACGACGGTGCTTTCCAAGAGGCCACGCTGGTAGAGGTCTTCCATCAGCGCGCCCATTGCCTTGTCCATCTCCGGCAGCTTCGTGTCGAGCGTCGTGAAGCAGTTCTGGTGCAGGTCCCAGCCACCCATGTTCACTTCGACGAACGGCACACCAGCCTCGACCAGTCGCCGAGCCAGCATGCAGCCGCGGCCGAAACCGCTGTTGCCGTACAGGTCCTTCATTTCCTGCGGCTCGCTATCGACCTTGAACGCCTTCATCTGGTCGCTGGTTAAGAGGCGACTCGTCTTGCTGAGCACCTTGGCATGATCGGTCGCCGCCATACCGCGGCGTTCGCTTATGAACTGGGTCTCGATGGTTTCGAGAAGCGCAAATCGCTGGGCGAGGCGTTGCTCTTGGATTTGCATGTCGAGGTCACGGATGCGGCCGTTCGAATCGACCTGGAACGGCGCGTACGCCATGCCAAGGAAGCCGGGGCCTTCGCTGCCGCCGCCGACGGAGACGAACAGCGGGATCTCGAGGTCCGGCAGTTGGCTCTCCATCTCGTGGGCTACCACCGAGCCGTAGCCCGGGTGCAAGATGTTAGGGCTGGGGACGTAGCCGGTGTGCATGTAGTACCGGCCGCGCTCGTGATCGGCTTCGCGGGTGCTCATCGAGCGGACGACCGACAACTTGTCCATGTGCTTGGCGATCATCGGCAACTTGTCGCTGATCTGGGCGTTACCCGCCGTGCCCATCGCCCGCGAGGGACCACCGGTCGGCGCGCCGGACTTCACGTCCCAGATGTCGATGGTGGGAGGGCCGCCACCCATCCACAATAGGATCGCGCTCTTGTGATTCTTCCGCAGCGTGTCTTCTGCCGCGCGAACGCTCGACGTGAGCGACATCGCCGGCAGCGCGAGTGCACTCGCCCCCGCCAAGTGGCTCATGAAATGACGACGGCTCATTCCCAGTGGCGTGCGAAAAGGCATCATGGCAAGGTTCCGGAAAGAGAGGCTTGGGGTTGGCGATTGAGCCGGGTTGCGTAAGCGCCCGGAGCTAGTGAATCAAAATAAACTCGTTGCTATTCAGCAGCGCCCACCAAATGTCGCGGAGGGCTTCGGGGGTGTTTCCTTCACGGGCGGCGAGCAGTTTGTTGCAGATCAGCACTTCGTCGCGCGAGGGGCTGCGAGCGAGGGCAGCTTGGTACAGGTGCTCGATTCGCTTGGGGTTCGTGAGCTCGCTGCCGGTCGCCACCTTGTGCAGGAAGCTTCCCTCGGCGCACTCGGTGGCTTTCTTCACCAGGTCACCGTTCATCATCATCAGCGCTTGCGGGATCGATCCATTGAACGTGGTCGCCTCGCTGCCGTCGTCGGTACCGAAGGCGGTGTTGAACTGGCCGAGCCATTCCTGCTTCATCCGCTCGCGTTCGTCGTACGCCAGCGACTCGTCCGCCGCGGTGGCCGTTAGCAGCGATTCGTACAACTGCTCGGCCTGCATCTGACGCAGGTAGAAGTGACTAAACATCGGCCGGGCGCCGAGGTTTGGATCGTCGCTCTGGTTGTCACGCGTCATGCGACTCGACAGGCTGTAGGCTTCGCTGAGGGTGATCCAGCGCATTAGTTCTTTGAGGTCGAAGCTCGAACTGCGGAACTCGTCGGCCAGGTACTTGAGCAACTCGGGGTGCGTCGGCGGGTTGTGAGGACCCATGTCGTACACGGGCTTCGTGAAGCCATAGCCGAGGAAGTGGCTCCACGCGCGATTGACGCCCGACATGGCAAACTCGTCGGATCCGAGAATCAGGTCGGCGAGTTCCTGCCGGCGATTGACGTCTTCGATGTAACCGCTGTCGCCAAAGTTCTCGCCTTTGTCGACGTACTTCTCGGCGAGCGACGTGCCGTTCACAAACACGGGGTAGGCGACCTTCAGCTTGCCGTTACGCAGTTCGTAGTAGAGCTCGGCCTTCGCCGGATCGCCCCCTTCGCCGGCGAAGTCGCGGTCGACCACCTTGGCGTAGGAACGATTGTTGGCGTTGGCCATCTGCTGGCGATCGATGCGCGTTTGGCGAAAGAACGCGTTGAGTTCCCAGAATTGATTCTGCTTGTACTCGTTGAACGGGTGGTTGTGGCACTGGGTGCAACCCACCGCGATGCCGAGGAAAATCTCGGAAGTCTTCGACGTGGCTTGCACGCCGTTCTCGTCCATCTTGTCGGCGAGGAAGTTCGCGGCTCCGTTAAAGTCGGAGTCGCCCGGCTGGCAACTTCCGGTGGCGGTGATCAGCTCTTCGGCAAGTTGGTCGTACTTCTTGTTCTTCTGAAACGCGCGACGCAGGTACTGCTGCATGCCGCCGCGAACCGCGAGCGAGTTGTTGTCGACGCCGCCCGTGCGGCCGATCAGCGTGTTGGTCCATAGCGTGGTCCAATTGCGTGCGTACTCTTCGAGGTACTCGTCGCTGAGCAATCGATCGACCAACTGCTCGCGTTTGTCTTCACTACGATAGTTGGTGAAGCTCTCGAGTTCGTCGACCGTCGGCACGCGGCCCACCAGATCGAGATACACACGCCGACACCACTCGGCATCGGTCGCGGGCTTCGAAGGTTTCACGCCCGCGGCTTGCCAACCTTCGCGCACGTGGCGATTGATCTCGGCGACTTGCTTGAGGCCATAGCTGTTGAGCGAATCGGCATCGCCCGCAGGGGTCGAGGCCGTGGGGGCCGCGAGCACACTGGTTGAGAGTGCTAATGTAAGGGCAATCGCTCCTAGAGCGCGCGCGGTAAGTACGTAGGTTGCCTTCATGCCCATCACGCTCATGCCTACTGAGCTGCTCCGTATTCGCTGAAAAGATCGCACCGCCCCGCTGTCTCTATTCTATCCGCTTGCTCTCGGCAGACGTAACGGATAATCGCCGCAAATTGCGATCGCGTTCGAGCGTCGCACGATTCGATCGCCGATCCGAGTCGCCGGGGCTTTGAGCTGGTCACCGGTGGGGGCGTGTCTCAAATCGATCCGGCAGGCCCCGAGGCCGTCTGCGAATTCGCAAAAGTTTTTTTCGGAGGGTGGGGGCGAGGTTATTCCCGGCGGCCCCGTTGAGGCGGAATTGCTGTTGCATAATCGAACAGATGTTCAATTTTGCAACACCTAAAACGCAACAGGCGGGTCGAAGCGGAGTGTTCCGGTCGCTTCGACCCGCCCAAGAGTTGGAAGCCTCGAAGGGTCGCGAACGCTCAATGGGGGGAGGGAGCAGTTCGCTAAGTGCTTGAGATATCGAGGTTTCCAACAAAATCGCTGCGTTTGCCTCTTCGTCTTACCGACCCCTAGCTCTTCTCTGTTCCGGCCCCGCGACTTTCGTCGCATTGCCTCAGGTGTCGAAGACGGAATATCTCTATGCAACGCGCGTGCCAAAGGGGGGTAGTGCTCAATTAACTGTGCCGGCGAGCCGCTACGCCATCCTTCTTCGCACCCCCTCCGGCACCGCCGTTCCCTCAATATTCTTTAGCCCCCACCGCGCGATCATTCGCATCAGCCCTCGCAGCGATTCGCCTTGCTCGGTGAGCTCGTACACCGATTTGCGGCGGTCGGTGGGGTCGGTGTTTTTGGTGATGTAGCCGGCCAGTTCGAGGCGGCGGAGGCGGTCGGCGAGTACGTTCGTGGCGATGCCCTCGGGGGAGTCGAGGAACTTTTCGAACTGACGCACGCCGAGCACCAGGTCGCGGACCACTAGCAGCGTCCAGCGATCGCCCACCAAGTCGAGCACGCAGGCAACCGGGCAGTCGGAGCGGCGGGGATCGGTGTCGAGTTGCTTTTTCTTGGCCATGGGATTCGCCTTGCATTACGCAAGGTAACTGAGTAGGTTCTGGGGAATGCCTTGCGAAATGCAATGTAACATCCCATCACGGAGAAATCCAATGCTCACGGCGACTACACGCGTCCATCAAGCCGGCCCCATGACTGCCTGGAACGAATTTCGGCTAGCCATTCCTGGGTTGCCGCCGGCGGCCAAGCAGTTCTTGAAGGAGCCGCTGGCGATGAACGGCATGGAGATCTCGCTCAACAGCATGCTGCCGGGACAGGGAATGCCATTCGTCCATCGGCATCGCGAGAACGAGGAGACCTACCTGTTCCTCAGCGGCACGGGCGAGTTCCAAGCCGACGGCGAGGTATTCGCCATCGAGCCGGGCACCTGCGTGTGCTGCGCGCCGGAAGTGGGTCGGTCGTGGCGAAACACGGGGGCGGACGAACTGCTGTTCGTGGTGATCCAGACGCCCAACCAGCCCATGGCTACGTCGACCGTGGCAGACGGCGAGCGCGTGGACGAGCCACTGTGCTGGGTCAAATGACGGCGCGAACCCCTGCGGCGAAGCTTGGCTTGTTTCCAGTCTTCGTTCTACCGGTCGAACTGAATCTGCCAGTCCACGGCCATCGTCTTCTTCGATTGGATCGTGAGCTGCCACAGGCCATTGTTCTCCACTGCCCGGAGTGGTTCGCCGTTCGCTTTCGCCGACACGAGCTTGTAGCCATTGGGCACACGCAGCGTGAGGGTGTAGGGATCGTCGGCGACGACACGACTGCGGCCTGACAATTCGCGAGTGTCGGCATTCCATGCGAGTGCTTCCAGCTCTGCGGCACCCTGCGACAGATGGCGACTCGTGGACACAAGCTGCGGGCGGTCGAGCAATTCGCGTAGGGCGAACGACTGAATACCCCCCACCGCGAGCGGTGGCAGGGTGAGGGTGCCATCTTGGCTGAGGGTGTGTTCGCCATTCCAGAAGTTGAACGCGATGTACTCCTTTGCGGGGTCGAGCCCCAGGTCGGCGAGCGAAATTCGCTGTTCGGGCAGGGTTGCTTGGTCGGCAGCCGAGCTCTCCGACTCACTCGGCCAGTTCAGGCGATGGAGCACCTGCCAGTGGTCGAAGTCGAGATGGAATTCGTTGAGCCACAGCGGGCAGACTTCGCCAAACTGATCGGCATCGATCGAAGCCGGCGACGAGCCACCCACTTGCGCCAAGCGATCGGTGTCGCGAATGAGATCGGTCTTTTGGGGATCGAAATCGTAGAGCTGGCCGGGGACCGACCAAAGCACGGGCGAACTACGCTTGGCACCTTCCAGCAGCGACGTGTCGGCGTAGGTGTCGGCGCGATCGCTCAGCATCAGCATGCCCCCCGCGATGGACGCCAGGGCCGGGCGAATGATCGAGTCGCTGTCGGCGGCCTCGACTTCCTCGGTGGTGAGGACGTTCCCCTGCCCTACTCCCTTCACACGCGGGCGGATGTCGCAGTGATCGGGGTCGTTGATCCAAATAATCCCATTCCACGAGTTGTACTGCTGAAGCGAAACCGGGCCGTAACCATCGCCGGCGATCCGACAAGCGTCGGCCAAGCCAATGGACTCGGGAAGCACGCCCCAACACGAGAGAATAAAGCAGTCGTCGCCGAGTTCTTGACGGGCGATCCGCAAGTACGCGCGGAAAATGTCGTCGGGCCGAATGCCGCGCTCGGCCATGTAATCGAAGTTGCGATTCAAGTTGTCGTAGATCATGTGGCGAAGCTGATCGATCTTGACGTACTCGAGCCCCGCCTGCTTCAGCCCGCGAAACGTAGGACGAATCAGGGCGTCGGCCGCTTCGGGATTGGTGGAATCGACAACGTAGGTGACCCAATCACCAACAAACGGCTTGCCATCCGGTCCCTGCACGAACCAATCGGGGTGCTCGTTGGCGATTTTCTCATCGGTGAAGAAACAGCCCATCCACAATGCGGGAATGAAGCCATGCTCGCGAACCGACGCGACGTAGCCATCTAAGCCCTGAGGAAACAGATTCCGCTGCCACTTGAGCCAAGTCTCGGGTCGGCCGCCGATGTAAGTTCCGCCACCACCTGCGGGGACGGGGCGACCTTGGTCATCGCCACCCTGGAAGGCGTCGTCGAGTTGAATGAAGCGGTAGCCGTAGTCGCCCAGTCGCTGCTCGTTCCACACCTTCATCAGGCGGTCGACGTCCTGCTGCGAGCACTCCCGTCGATAAGCCCACCAAGAACACCAGCCCGTGATCGAGTCCTTCCGTACCGAATAAGTCCACGGCTGGTAGAAGGGCAGGTTCTTGTGCTTCTGGTAATAGCGAGGGCGAAACACCAGTTCAGTCTCGCCATCCGCCAGCTCCAGCGTGAACGGCGTACCTCCATCACTTGCAATAGATGGCGTCACCTTCGCCCCGTGCGGCGCTTCGAGCATCCAATCGCTAGTTCGGTCGTAGATGGCATTGTTGCGGAGATTGTGAGATGGCCCGTGGCTGGTGCGGACGAGCGGCAGGCGCGTTTGGGCGGGACCACGAGTCTCGGCGGCGATGGCTTCGTCGCCCGCCAAGACAATGGTGTTCGCAGAATCCTTGGACAGCACGAGGCGGACGGTCTGCGTGACCTCGCCCCGCTTGCCCGTCGACGTGGCGAGTTTCACCTGCGATTCGTTCACGCCGGCGAGCTTCAGAAGTGGCCGCCCGCCATAGAGGAGCTCGACCGCATCGGGAGCAACTACTTTGAGCGAGAGTCCCTCATTCGGCGGAGCATCGGGGTGTTCCGCCAGGGCTGGAAACTGATGGACGAACGGCGCTGGAGCCGAGCCGGCGTACTCGATCGTGGGATCGATCCAGTTCGCGTGGTCCGAATCACGCCCATCGCCCGCATCGGTAACCACTAGGTCGAGCCGCTTGACCCCCGTCAGTTCGACGTCGATCGACTTGAGGGGCGATTGGCCTGTCATCTTGCCGCTCTGCCAGAGCGGCACGCCGTCGCCAACGACTTTGAATTCAACGCTTCCTGCGCTTCCCGCCGCGGCGTCGACGCCGAGCGAAGCGCGCAACCGAGTTGCCTTACCATCGAGCGCGAGGCGAAGCTCACTCGGTGCGTGCGTGCCGATACCCGACTCGAAGCGCTTCGCGCCGACTCGTAGAGGTTGCCCGCTGACCGCGCGATTCGCCTGGGGCGACTGCCATCCGCTGGTCATTGGCGTTAGATCGAGCGTCTGGAGCTGCAAGGGCTCCTTCGCCCCGGCACTCGCCGCCATAAGAACTGCAATACAAGCTACGCGAAGACTGAAACAGGTCATCCGATTCGTTTCGTTGGGGTGCGAGAGTGGATGCGACATCCGCAGGCGGATAGAGGCAGCGCCCACGATGGTGCGGTGGGAAGTTCGAGAGTGCAACCGAGCGTATTCTCTCGTTCTCTAGCCGGGACGACTAGGTCCCCTTTGCCGCACGCGATCCTCAACGAGTATCGTGGGAATACCCTGCGCGTGACCGCCGCGTTGGGCGAGCAAGGCGGTGTCGAATTGCGCTGTCCCGCGGTTCGACACGATGAGCAATAGAGCTTCAGTTCTTTGTGCGATGCGAGTGCAGAGTCGATTCGCCCCTGCCTAGTTCCCCGCCGCTCACGGTAATGCGGATCTCTCCGCCATCGCCTGCCGTGGGACGAACAATGGCAATCGCCTTGCCGCCGAAGAGTGCAACCGAGTTTTCGTGAAACGTTCGCATCGACGTGGGATCGCCGTTCCCGAGGGCGACCAGTTTGCCGGCACCGGTTACCTCGACCCGCACCAGGTTGTCCGCGTGGGGACAGAAGACGCCGGTGTCGTCGCGGGCGTCGATGGTAACGAACGCCAAGTCTTCGCCACTCGCCGAGAGTTGGTCACGATCGGCGGTGAGCGATAGCTTCGCGGCGGGGCCAGCGGTATGAACTTCGTCCTCGCCGATGACCTGTCCATCTTTGTACGCCACAACGCGTAGCGAGCCTGGTTCGTAAACCACGTTATTCCAGCGAAGTCGGTAGTCGTACGTTGGACGATAGTACGGCGACTCGTACTCTTCGGCGTAAACACGAACGTCGGCAGCGCACCGTTCGACATCTTCGAGGCAATCGCCAAACATGACACGAACTTTGCTCCCCTCGGCATCCACTCGATGCACGGCTTCTTTCACGCCGCCCCACATCGGGTAGATCGTGGCCGCGTGCGAGGCGACTTCCTGCCACTCGCCGTCTGCCTTCATTACTTCGATGCGGTACCCATACAGCTTCGTTTCGCGGGCAAAGTCGACGACGATCGCTCGGACGCGGCCTGGAGTGACGAGATCCACCTGCGACGACGGTTCCGCGCCACGGTTATGTGACGGCTTATCGACGGCCAAGTCCTCGGCCGGGGTTGGCGCCTCGCCCTTGCGGCGGATGCCTTGCGACTTGCCATTCACGAATAGCTCGGCGGAGTCGCCATTGGTGTAAGCAATCACCGGCACGGGTCGGCCTTCGTGGCCTGGCCAGTTCCAATGGGGCGCTAAGTGTACTGTCGGAACATCGGGCCGCCAGAGACTTCGGTAAAGATAGAAGCGATCCTTAGGATGCCCCACTAAATCGATGATGCCGAAATAGGAGCTTCGCGCAGCTTGATCAAACGGCGTCGGCTCGCCCAAGTAATCGAACCCTGTCCACACAAACTCGCCCAGCAAGTAGTCGTCGCGGCGAAGGCGTTCGAACTCCACCTCCGGAATGTCGCCCCAAGCCGGCGACGAAAACTCGAAGGCACTCACCACCGGCTCGTCGAGGAACTCGCACTTCGTTCCCATGAGCGGAAGACGGTAATCGCCACGGGTAGAAACGGTGGATGCCGTTTCGCTGTAGATGATCGGCTTCGACGGGTAAGCTTTTCGCGCCCGATCGTAACGGGCTTGGTAGTTCCAGCCGGTGAAATCGAGTTCGTCGAGCACCCCAGAATCAGCCGCGTTCGGAATATGACACGCCAATCCCACCGGGCGCGTGGGGTCATGGGCGAGCATGGCCTTTCTTGCTTGCGACACTCGCTCCTTGGTAAGCCCTTCGGGATCGTGCGGGGCCTCGATGATCTCGTTGCCGATCGACCATAGGATAACCGACGGATGGTTGCGATCTCGCCGCACCAGGGCGGCGGCATGACGTGCGAAGTAGGGTTCGAAGGGCGCCGTAGAGGCGCGGTCGGACGTGTCGTTCCATTTGTCGAACAACTCGTTCCACACAAGCAGGCCCCGCTCGTCGCACAAGTCGAGGAACTCCGCGGCCGGCGGATTATGCGCGGTGCGGATCGCGTTGACCCCCATGTCCTGCAGAATGTCGAGTTGCCGTTCCGCCGCCCGACGATTGAACGCAGCACCAAGAGGTCCAAGATCGTGGTGGAGGTTCACGCCACGCAGCGGCACGCGCCTGCCGTTGAGCAGCAGTCCCTTGTTGGCAGTGAGCTCGACGGTGCGAATGCCGAACTTCGTCTCCCGACGCTCGACTTCCCGGCCGCCCATCAACAGCCGCGTCACGATGGTGTGTAGCCGCGGCGTCGCCAAGTCCCATCGCTCGGGCTTGTCGATCGCAAAGCGATTGCTGGCCGTGGCGGTATTGTTCGCGGTGGCGTTCACTTCGGTACGTTGTCGCCCCAATTCCTCGCCAGTTGGTGATAACACCGTGATTTCCAGCCCGCAAAGCTCGTCGGTGCTGAGGTGATTGTCGATCTCGTTCTCGACGAGAATCTCCGCGCGGTCGTTAGTAATCTTCGGCGTCGTCACGAACGTTCCGTGACGCGCCAAATGGACCGGCGGGCAGATGGAGAGCGAGACTTTGCGATAAATGCCTGCGCCGGGGTACCAGCGCGTGCCGTGTTTGGTGGTGTCGACTCGGACGGCAATCACGTTCGGCTGGTCGAAGTGCAGGTGGGGCGTCAGGTCGATGCGGAACGGCGTGTAGCCATAGTCCCACTCGCCGGCGAGCTCGCCGTTGACGTACACCTGTGGGCAGGCCATGACGCCATCGAAATCTAAGTAAACCTTGGATCCTGCGTCGGCGGGATCGAGCTTGAGCGACTTGCGATACCAAGCGATCCCCCACCAAGGAAGTTTGCCCGCGTACCCATGTGCCTTCGTCTCAAAAGGACCCGCGATGGCCCAGTCGTGCGGCGTGTCGACCGTCGTCCAGTCGGAATCGTCGTACGTAGTGTGCTTCGCCTCGGTGTTCTCTCCCCGCTCGAACCGCCAACCGTGATTGAAGTCGACGGTTCGCGCTTCGTGGGCCGATACCGCAGACGAGACCATCGCAATTGCGAGGCCAAACGCCAATGCCGCGGGCACAGCGCAGCAACTCGGTGGATGGCGGAGGATTAGCATAGCGAAGGCGAGATTCTACGATACGACTCCGCCGCGGGACGCGATGGAGCGGCGTCTGGGGATAGGACACCACGGGATTTAGATGTCGATGCGCGACGGCCGCTCCGACTTCTCGGGTGCTTCCACTTCCAGCGGCGTCGCGGCGACGCCGTACATGGCGCGGCCGTGCCCTTCATTGCCGGTCCACGTTCCGGCGCTGCCAAGAGTGATGGGCGTGGTATCGGTGCAGCGGCGTCGCCAGACGCTGAACACATTGTCGATGCTCTTGCCCGGGCCTTTGTCGGTGGTGTTGATGTCTAGTTTGCGATACTCGGCAGGGATTTCATCTTCCCAAGGCCCTTCGTCGAGGCCGATGTCGACGCCCGTGTCCTCGAACTGCTCGACCAACCAGTCGGGTGGCGGAATTCGATTGTCGGAGAACACGTAGAGATTCGCCGGCGTCGATAGCTCGACCGTCATCTCGAAGTACTGCATGTAGCGGTAGTGATTGAATGAGCGAATGTAGTCGGCACCACGCAGGAAATCCGGAAGTCCTTCCGCCGTGAGCGAGTTCCATTGATGGTGAGGATTATCGCTGTACGCCAGCACGTCGTCTTGCATTCCTTTGTAAGTGGTCTGGTAGCACGAATAGACTTCGGAGCTACCGCCAATGTTGTCGGTGACCCGCGCAATTACGTGGCCACTGTCGCTGGGAGATTCGCCCTTCCACCAACGGCCTTCGGTATCGCGGTAGATATCCATCAAGCGGTCGATCGCCCCTTGGCCGTCAATCTGGATCGCTTCGCCTTGCGTCAGTCGCTTTCCGCCGGCCGCCTGATCAAGATTCGACTTGATGTCGACCTCGCCATCGAACACCACCACGTCGACGTTGTCACCATCGACTGCCATGCCAAACTCCGGCCCCCGGTCGATAACGTCCACCGTATTTGACTCGATGGTGAAGCCCCGGCTCTCGTGGGGCACGCGAGCGGTGGCTTGGCCGTGGTCCAGACGCACGAGCATCTTCGACTTGATGTCCAGCGACGCACGCCCCACCACCCGTAGGCTTGCCCCGTCGCGGAACTGCAAGGTGTACTCGCCGCTCGACGACGAGAGTCGACCTGGCCGCACCCCTTCGCGAGTCGAGAGCGCGGTGGTCGAGTCTTCCCACACGACTCGGCGAGCGTCGACGATGTCGGCTAGTAGAAGGTCGTTCGAGCGATGGGGCAAGGCAGTCCACACGCCCACTCCCGCCGCGATCAGCACCGTTGCTGCCAGCACGGCGGTCCACAATCGACTCTTCAGCCGTCGATCGCGCTGCTGGTGGCCAACAGGTGCTGGCGTAGCAACCGGTGTCGTCGACTGCCCCGCCGTGATGTCGCCGCTTCTCCACTTGAGTAAAGCATCGATCGTCAGCAGGTCCACCACCGACGAAACAAGTTCAGGATGCGTCTGCGACAGTCGCGCGAGTTCGGCCCGCTGGTCGTCGGTCGCCAGATCGTCTATCACGAGGCGCGTGAGTCGAACAAAATCGCGTTCTTCAGCTTCCATCTATCGAACCTCCGTCGCGAGAGTCTGCTGAACGCACATCGCCAGCGACTTACGGATACGGTGTAGTCGTGAAGAGATAGCGTGTGCCGGAACATCCAGGCGTTCGGCGATCGTTTGAACGGGTACCTTGGAAGAGTATCGCTCGCGTACGAGTTCGGCCTGCGACGGGCTAAGCCGCTTCATGCAGCGATCGAGCGCCGCAAGGCGATCGTCCACCGTGTCCGAGGTCAGCAAGCAGTGCTCAGCAATTTTGTCGACAACCTCTTCGCAGAACACCAGTCGCGAGCGGCTACAAGTCTTCCGGTAGGCCATCACTTGCTGCCGGGCGAACCCAAACGCCCACGCGAGGAAGGGGCGGTCAAAGTCGTATCGCTCCACCTGAGCCCAGAGCGACAAGTTGGTCTCCTGCAGCACGTCGGCCGCCGCCGTATCGCCGCACAGCGCGGACGAGATGTAAGCGTAAATCTGGGGCTGATGCGAGGTCAGCAGTTTGACGAACTGCGTGTTTCGCTCCGCCGCGGTGTTGGTTTTCGGGTCTAGCACTGCGTGCACCGTGCGATGAGATTTAGAGAAGCTGGCCGTCCTGCCGGGGTGACAATGCGTGCGTGAAGCCGCAGTTTAATCCGGTTTCGCGCGCCGCCGCGTGGCAATCTGGAGTTTGCCCGCGAGATTTTAGCCACTCGGGGGAGAATCTCGCGAAAATTTTTAGACACAGCGAGAGATTTGCGCCGCGGACGCTAAATGATGGGTGGCGGTACCTCATCAAGACCTTATCCGAAGCCTTCTCCAGCGAGGGAAGGCGTTGCACGAATGGCCGAGTGAGTGGCTGCCGGCGGACGTGACAACAACATCGAGGCGAGTAGATCATGGGGCAGTCAACTCCAGAGATTGCCGTCATCGCCAATGCTGGCGATTTCCAAACTCTGGTGGGGGGCATCCAAAACGCCCTCGAACCTGACCGTGGCGGTGGTGCCGAGGACAACTGGGCAGCAGTCCTCGGCCCATCGCCCACTCAGGGAATGGCGGGCAGCGCGCAGCCACAGCGAGAGTAAAGCACCACCACCGATCTCAACGCCGCGGGCTAGTGACTCGGGGATCGCTTCGCGGTTTGAGCGTTCGGAGGGGTGCAGAGGGATTGGTGGCCCCGCGGCTTTCTTGCGGCGGCGACTACACCGAGCTTATCTAAGCGATTATGCAGTTAATCCAAGTGAACTGAGAGCAAAACTCATGCGTACGATTCCGTTCCTTGCTGTCTTATTGCTGGGGTTCATGCCACTCACTGCGAGCGCGCAGATCGCCTATTCCGAAGATTTCGAAGGGGAGTTTCCTGGCCCCGGACAACCGGCCGCCGTGTCTTACACGTACGGTGGTGTTGGTAGCGGGACCGATCCATTTAACCCGACGTTTCCCCAAGAGATCTCCACAGATGGCCTCGGCGAATTTCAGCAGGCCTACAAAATCTCCTTCGATACTTCTGCCGCAGCCGATTACTACTTCTTCGGTCTTGGGATGTTTGCCGGCTTTTTCGGACCAGACTTTCGCGCGGGAGGGGGTGTCGAAGGAGGCACCGAACCGGGCAACTGGGTCTTCAGCGCCGATGTGCGCTCGGAAGGTGCGTGGGGCGAAGTGGCCCTGAGAGGCAACTTCGTGGTCTACGATCCGGACTACGAAACCACTTTCGGCGTCGACGTGAACTCCGATGGCGATATGGTGGACGGCTTCGATACCTACATCCTGCCTATTACCCTCGTCGATAACGGCGATGGCTTCACGACCAATTCCTTCCGCCTCGATGCGGGGACGCCAACTTCGAGCGTTGCTGGAGACATTCCAAGGTTCTTCGACGACGCGACCTGGGTGATTCAGCTGTTTGGCGGTGGAGGCGAGTATCCCTTCGCGGTTGGCAACTCGATCACGCTTGACAACTTGAAGATCGAGTTCAGCGAGAAGCCAGCCGCACCAGGCGATTACAACAACGATGGGATCGTCAATCTCGCCGACTACACGGTGTGGCGTGACAATCTTGGTGCCACGGTGACGCTACCCAACGAGGGAACCGACGTCACGCCCGGAGAAGTCACGGCCGAAGACTACGCGTTCTGGAAGTCGCAGTTTGGAAACACCGCAGGCACGCTCCTGGCGTCGGTGAACGTGCCGGAGCCGTCGACCGTGGGGCTCGCGCTGCTGGCGATGGCCGCCGGCGTTTCGGTCCGCCGACGTCACCGTGGTTAGGGCTAGAAACATAACGGAATCGCTCACCGCGGGGCAGGTCTGCGGGGCAAGCTCGATCCGATTTTGGGAGTTCCAGATGCGTCGCGCATTCACACTCGTCGAACTCTTGGTGGTCATTGCCATCATTGGCATCCTCGTCGCGCTACTGCTCCCTGCGGTGCAGGCCGCTAGAGAGGCCGCGCGACGAACGCAGTGTAAGAACAACCTGAAGAACATCGCCCTAGCGATGCAAAACCACCTCTCGACGCACAGCGTCTTTCCGACGGGGGGTGCCACGTTCGGCGAACCCGCCGAGTGGTACATGGTTGGAAACAAACCGTTCGGCCCGAAGAAGCAGGGAATGAGTTGGGCGTTTCAGATCTTGCCCTTCATCGAGGCGGGTAACATCCAAGGCCAAGGCAACACATTGCAGTTGCAAGCTTCGCCCATGCCCATGTTCAATTGCCCCTCGCGTCGCCCGCCTACGCTCTACCAAAGTCAGTTCTATGGCCCTGGGTACCTGATGGACTACGCTGCGTCGCATCCCGCGACCAGGTTGAGTGCGACCCTCGCCACGCTGGTCGATCCGGTCCGGGACGGCGAAGTTCATCAGCGGATGTACGCCGCGTTTTGGGCCACCCGGGCCGGTGGATGGAATGGTAGCGGGCCACCCAACAACGGCGTGTACGATGGCGTGATCGTTCGCTCCCCGTGGCGAGTTTCGATATCCAAACCGTCGAGTCTTGCGAGCGTACAGTCCAACGCCCCCGGCGAGTTCGCTACTGGTGTGCCGGGTCCCGTTCGGCCGGCGAAGATCACCGATGGGTTGAGCAACACAATGATGATCGGCGAGAAGTGGGTGTACGGCGAGGAGTACGAAGGGGGTGGACCATCGGACGACCGCGGTTGGCTCGATGGTTGGGATCCCGACACCGTACGACTCACCAGCACACCGCCCGCACCCGATGGTACCTTTCCCCCGTTGATGCAAAACTCGCAGTCGAAGGGACAGGACAATCAGGCGTATCTTTTCGGCGCCGCGCACTCCAGCGTGTTCAACGCCGCCTTCGCCGATGGTTCGGTGAGGTCGATTGGGTACGACATCGACATGTACGTGTTCAACAGCGCGGGCACGCGAAACGGCGAGGCTTTCAAGGAAACGTCCAGTACGGAAGGGATGGACTGACACGAGCAAGTCGCCTTTTGCATTCGCTCCAAGTCAGTCGCTTTTCCATTTACCTTACCCTGTGTTGCGGCAGAACTAAACGTTTCGGCACCCTTTGAGAGGACTAGAACCAATGAGAGCAATGAAGTACCGCGCTACTTGCAGCTGCAGGGCGCTCGCCATCTCCTTAGGCATGGCGCTGCTGAGTGCGACCGCTACGGCCGATGTCGTCCATTCCGATTTTGATCCGGGTGGAAACTACAACGGAGGGACCGAAGGGTGGTTCAACTACGGCGGCATGCCTGTCTTCACCACGTCCATACCGTCGGGCGAATCCAGCCAATGGTTGGAAGTGAAGCCGCAACAGTACTATGGGCAAATCACTAGCCAAAACTGGGCAACTCCCGACGTTACTGTTGCCACTTGGAATGCCAGTTCGTCACTCGACTTCGATGTCATCATCGACAGTGCCTGGATTCCGAACAACGCTGGTCAGCAAATCGCCATCGAGCTCCAGGTGGGAGGCGGCGTCAACGGCACCGTGAACAAGTACGCAACGCCGACGATCGACACGTCACTGAAGAACACCGTACAGCACGTGTCGATTCCGCTCGCGGGCTTGCAGCCCTTCGATCTGGATGCAACCTTCTGGAACCTGTCCATCAATCTGGCCCCAGGTTACGCTTGGGAGTGGGATGCTAATAATCCCGCCGTGCAACCGTACGATCCGCGATACTATCTCGATAACATCACCTGGGTCTCCCAAGTGCCCGAGCCGTCTTCGGCGCTGTTGGTGCTCCTCGGCGGCGCCGCGGCGGCGATTGGTGCGAGGAGTGTCCGTTCTCGCAAGACTAGTTAGCCACGGCGTTCACGCGGTTGCCCGGCTTAGATGTGCGAGGCTTTGACGATTGCGCTGTAGGGCTTACAGACAGGATGGTGGATGGTAGCGGTACCGAATCGAGGGGCGAGAGTGTCTGTGAGATTGCCGAGCCGCGCTCGCCTCGGCGGAACGCTTGAGGCAGTCATCTGCTGGACATGGCTCGCTGCGTCGGCCTGCGCCATCACGCCCGACAGTCCCGGCGGCGGCAGCGTCCAGTTCACCATTGATTCCGGCGACGACATCAAAGTCATCTCGCCTTGGATCTATGGAACGAACTTTGGCGAGGTCGAGAACGCCCGGTTCAATCGAAGCGGCGGCAATCGGCTCACGGGCTACAACTGGGAGAACAATGCCTCGAACGCTGGCAGCGACTGGTACCATCACAACGACTTCGGCATGGCGTCCGGACCCAACGATCCACCAGGATCGGCCGTGCGGGGGATGATCCAATCGGCGGCAGCCAACCAGCAAGCGGTACTAGTCACCGTACCGATGGCGGGCTACGTCGCGGCTGACGGCAACGGAACCGTCGACGAAACGGAGATCGCTCCCTCGCCGCGATGGAAGGAAGTCGTGGCGAAGAAGTCGACCATCTATCCCGGCTCGTCACTATCTACGAATCCCAATAAGTCGGACGGCTACGTCTTCACCGACGAGTTCGTCCACTGGGTCGAAGATTTCAAATCGCCCGATCAGCCGATCTTCTACAGCCTCGATAACGAAATCGGACTGTGGGGCGAGGCGCTCCCATCGGGTTGGCAGTCGGGCTCCCAGCCTCGTCCGTGGGAGAATCCGCCGGTCCCCGCCGTGCCGGCGAGCTCGGGAGGTCGCACGCACCCGACCATCCATCCCTACGCGGTGACGTTCGCCGAGCTTCGCGAGAAGACCATCGCACATGCGGGGGCGATCAAAGACGTGAACCCAAATGCTCTGGTGTTTGGGGGAGTTGGTTACGGGTGGACCGACTTCACCAATCTGTCCGGTGCGCCGGATGCGGTTACCAACCCCTCGCATCCCGGCGGTGATCAGTCGGGCGAGATGCACTACCACGAGTGGCTGCTCCGCGAAGTTCGTAACGCCGAGATCGCGCAGGGCCGCGAACTGATGGACGTGCTCGACCTCCACTGGTACACCGAAGTCTATGCCGATGGCCAGCGGATTACGGGCGACGTCGCCACGCCGGCCGCCGTTGCTGCTCGCGTCCAAGCCACTCGCTCGCTGTGGGATCCTACGTATGTCGAAGATAGTTGGATCAGCCAATGGGGCACCTGGCAGGGATCGCCCGGCAACAAGGGACCGATTCGATTGTTGTCGCGAGTGCAACGCGATATCGACGACTTCAATCCGGGCACCAAGATCGCCATCACCGAGTACAACTGCGGCGGCAACAATCACATCTCGGGCGCCATTGCACAGGCCGACGCGCTCGGCATCTTCGGCCGCGAAGGAGTGTTCGCCGCCAACATCTGGGGCGGGGGGACCTACATCGACGGCGCGTTCGACATGTACCTCAACTACGATGGTCAGGGTAACAGCTTTGGCAGCACTTCCATCGAAGCCGATACATCGAACATCGCCAGCTCGGCGATCTACGCAAGTCTCGATGAAAGCGATCCCAATCGAATGATCGTCGTGGCGATCAATCGTACGGGAGCCGCCATCACCACGGGCATCGCGGTTACCCACGATCGCATCTTCGATCACGCCGAGGTCTATCAGCTCACCAGCGCGACGACCACACCCGAGCAGAAGCAAAACGTCGAACTCAATCGGCTCAATGCGTTCCAGTACACGATGCCCGCGTTCAGCGTCACGACGTTGGTGCTTGTCTCCGACGGAATAGTCGGCGATTTTAATCGCGATGGAGTGGTGAACGTCGGCGACTACACCGTGTGGCGCGACTCCTTGGGCCAGTCCGGAAACATCGCCGCCGACGCCAACGAAGATAACGTCGTTGATTTCAAAGATTACGATTTGTGGAAGAGCCACTTCGGCACGACCGAGCTTCTTAGCAATGCTGTTTGGCTGACCATCCCCGAACCGACCGGCGCGTCCCTTGCCGTCGTTGCCAGTTTATGCGCCTTGGTCCCGTGGCGAAGGAAGCCTTCTTAATGCCGGTCGCCGGTCCAGTCGATCTGGTGGTCGGCCGCTTCCCGGCTGGTGAGCGAGCCGTCTCCGCTCTTGCCATGTCCGATTGTCTATGCCGAATTGGCGAAGGGGGGTATAGTGGTCCCTGCTCGCTGTCGGGCTGGCGTTGGTAACTTGACTGCCCCGACGTGCACGCCTCCGTGCGGCTATAATACGTTCTGACCTGCCGTCCGCCAGATAAGACCGACCCAATTCCCTTCCGCATGCGTGTTCTCCTCTACGAACCGGTTCCCGACGGCCATCACATGGCCGACCTCTCCCGGCTATTGCCAGCCATCCTGGAGTTACCCGTCGAAGTGATCCTCGCCACGGTCCCCGAGACACTCGAGGAGCCTTCGTTCAAGTTGATGCTCGAACCGGTGCTCGGACGAACGCAGGTCGAGACGACTTGCGTTCGCTGCAAGGGATCGATGTTCAATCGCAACTGGCATCAGTACCGCGAATGCGCGGCAATGGTGAAGCGATACCGCCCCGATCATTTGTACGTGATGATGGGCGACGCCGTGTGGTGGCTCACCGAAGTGATGCGACTCGCGGGCCGTCGCTCGTGGCCTCGAGAAGTTACCGCCGATACGTACCTGATCCGCGGTGGCTTCACCTACCCGAATGCCCATCGCCCCGTGGATCGATTTCGCCGCTTCCTCTTTCGGCGTATGCTGCGAGACGGGCACTTCGATGGGATCCTGATGCTCGACGAGTACGGTGCCGAGTACGGCAGGCACCACGCGAAGCCAGGCGATCGAGGGCAAGTGCGATTGTCCCCTGCCCCGCTGGTGCCTCAAGCACCGATGTCAAAACATCAAGCCCGCGAGCGATTGGGACTACCCGTCGACGGAAAGCTCATCGCCGCCATCGGCATGATTGGCGAACTGCGAGGTGTGTCCTACATCCTCAATGCCTTTCGCCGTCTTTCGGAACTTCGCCCCGACGCGGGCGATCGTCTCTTGCTCGCTGGTCCGCACGACGAAGGCGCCCATGCCGCACTCGCCCGCTCCGAGTTCGCTTCGCTTCGCGCGGCGGGTCGCATTCTCTCGATCGACCGCTACTTGAATGACGAGGAGATGTTCACTTGCGCGGCTGCTCCAGACGTGTTTGCTAACGGCACCCACAATCACGCCGGTCGTTCGAGTGTCATCGTTTGGTCCGCTGCGAATGGCCGCCCCGCGGTGACTACCAACACGGGCAGCATCGGTTACGTTGTCGAAAGCGAGCGACTCGGATGGACCTGCAATGTCGCCAGCGCCAATGAGTTCGCAAGCACTCTCAAGAAGGCACTCGAGAGCCCGTGGACCGAAGCCGATATCGACAGAGTCAAGGCGTACGCGTCATGGCACGACATTGCCAACTATCGCGCGATCGGCACCCAGACGCTTCGCCAGCGGCTCGATCGCGGCGGCAACACCTAACTGTTAAACGCCAAACCGCTCTTGCAGACTCTCGACCTGCATCTCTTCTTCACGCAGCGCCTCCATCGCCTTGGTCGCGGCTTCTGCCGCGTCGATGGTCGTGAGGCACGGCACGCCCGCGGCGACGGCTGCCGCACGGATCTTTCCTTCGTCCGTTCGGGCACCTTTGCCCATGGGGCTGTTCATCACCAGCGCCACGTCATTGTCGGCGAGGTAGTCGAGCAGATTGGGATGGCCTTCCTGCAGCTTCTTCACTCGCTCGCACTTCACGCCCCCTGCTTCGAGGGCGTCGGCGGTACCGCGCGTGGCGAGGATGCCGTAACCAATGTTCGACAATCGCCGGGCGAGTTCCACCGCTTGCGGTTTGTGCTTCGGGGCGACACTCACGAACACCTTCCCTTCGGTGGGCAGCACCGTACCCGCGGCGAGCTGACTCTTCGCGAACGCCATGCTGAACCGCGGACTGATGCCCATCACTTCGCCCGTGCTCCGCATCTCGGGGCCGAGCACGATGTCGACGCCGCGGAACTTGATGAACGGGAACACCGCTTCCTTCACGCTCACATGCGCTGGAGTGGGGTCTTCTGTTATTCCTTGCTCGATGAGCGAAACGCCCGCCATCACTTTCGCCGCCACTTTTGCCACCGGTAGACCAGTTGCCTTCGCAACAAATGGCACCGTGCGGCTAGCTCGCGGATTGACTTCGATCACGTACACCTGAGGGCGACCATCGGCGTCGTCTTGCACGGCGAACTGCACGTTCATCAGTCCGCGAACATCGAGCTCCTTCGCAATCGCCACGGCTGCGGCGCGAATCTCCGCCACCACCGGGCCAGGCAAACTGTACGGCGGAATCGCACACGCCGAGTCGCCCGAGTGAACCCCGGCCTCCTCGATGTGCTCCATGATGCCCGGCACGATGACTGTCTCGCCGTCCGAAACCGCGTCGACATCCACTTCGGTCGCCGCTTCGAGGAAGCTATCGATCAGCACCGGCTGACCTTCGGCGGCGATGAACGCCTGGGCCACGTACTGGTCGAGTTGGGCGTTGTCGTAACAAATCTCCATCGCCCGACCACCGAGCACGAAGCTCGGCCGCACGAGCACAGGGAAGCCAATCTCCACGGCGAGTCCGCGGGCTTCGTCCATTGTGCGAGCAATACCGCCCGGCGGCTGCTTAAGGCCGAGTCGCGTGATGAGCTGGTGGAACTTGTCGCGGTCTTCGGCGTCTTCAATCGCGTCGACGCTCGTTCCAATGATCGGCACGCCCGCATCCTGGAGAGCCCGCGCCAAGTTCAGCGGCGTTTGCCCGCCGAACTGAACGATCACCCCATCCGGTTCGACGCAGTCGCAAATGTTGAGCACGTCTTCCACGGTCAGCGGTTCGAAGAAAAGCAGGTCGCTGGTGTCGTAGTCGGTGCTCACCGTCTCGGGGTTCGAGTTGACCATGATCGACTCGATGCCCAGCTCACGAAGCGCGAAGCTCGCGTGGCAGCAGCAGTAGTCGAACTCGATGCCCTGCCCGATGCGATTCGGGCCGCCACCGAGGATCATGATCCGCTTCTTGTCCCCCTTCGCCGGCGTTTCGTCTTCGGTTTCGTAGGTCGAATAGAAGTACGGCGTGTAAGCCTCGAACTCCGCGGCACACGTATCGACCGACTTGAACGTCGCGCGAATGCCACGCTTGAGTCGATCCTGGCGAACTTCCATGTCCTTGAGCCCGAAGATCGTTCCAATCTGTCGATCGGAAAAACCTTGTCGCTTTGCCGTTCGCAACTCGTCGTCGGGGAGTGCCGACAATCCAGTACCCTTGCTGGCGAACTCGCGGAGCTTGTTTTCCGTCTCGACGATTTCCAGCAGGTTATCCATGAACCAGCGATCGATGCCCGTCAGGTCGTAGATCTCATCCACACTCAAACCGAGCTTGAGGGCATAGCGCAAGTACCACACGCGATCGGGGCCGGCGGATTGAAGTTTGGCGCGGATCTCTTCTTCGCTCGGACGCAGGTCGCCCGGCGTGCCGTCGGCGTTGTACCACAGGTCCTTCGAGTCGCAACCGAAACCATGGGCTCCGACTTCGAGTCCTCGCAGAGCCTTTTGAAAGCTCTCCTTGAACGTCGAACCAATCGCCATCGTCTCGCCCACGCTCTTCATCTGCGTCGTGAGCTTGTCGTCGGCGTCGGGGAACTTCTCGAACGCGAACCGCGGAATCTTGGTCACCACGTAGTCGATCGAGGGCTCGAAGCACGCGGTGGTTTCGCGGGTGATGTCGTTGGGCAGTTCGTGCAGGCGATAACCCACCGCGAGTTTCGCGGCGATCTTCGCGATCGGAAAACCTGTTGCCTTGCTCGCCAGGGCACTGCTGCGGCTCACGCGCGGGTTCATCTCGATCACCACCATTCGCCCGTCGTCGGGATTGATCGCGAACTGGATGTTCGAACCACCCGTCTCGACGCCGATCTCGCGAATCACGGCGAGGCTCGCGTCTCGCATCCGCTGGTATTCTTTGTCGGTCAACGTCTGAGCAGGGGCGACCGTGATCGAGTCGCCCGTGTGAATGCCCATGGCGTCGAAGTTTTCGATGGAGCAGATGATCACGACGTTGTCGTCCACGTCGCGCATCACTTCCATCTCGTACTCTTTCCAACCGAGGATCGACTCCTCGATCAGCACCTCGGTGGTCGGCGACAGGTCGAGCCCGTGCCGAACCATGTGGTCGAACTCTTGCCGGTTGTACGCGATGCCACCTCCCGAGCCACCCATCGTGAAGCTCGGCCTCACCACCGCGGGGAGTCCGATTTCTTCAAGCCACTCGCGGGCGGCTTCGATCGTCTGGACCGTCTTGCCTTTGCACACGCCGAGGCCCAGCTTTTCCATCGCTGCCTTGAATCGTTCGCGATTCTCCGCCTTGTCGATCACATCGGCGTTCGCGCCGATCATTTCGACGCCGTACTTCTTGAGCACCCCTTTCGCTTCGAGCGCCATCGCCAGGTTCAAACCCGTTTGACCACCCAGCGTTGGGAGCAGGGCGTCGGGTTTCTCGCGGGCGATGATCTTCTCGACGATCTCCCAAGTCAAAGGCTCGATGTAGGTCCGATCCGCCGTCGCGGGGTCGGTCATGATGGTCGCCGGATTCGAGTTCACCAGCACCACTTCGTAACCTTCCTCGCGAAGCGCCTTGCACGCCTGCGTGCCCGAATAGTCGAACTCGCACGCCTGCCCAATAACAATAGGACCGGAGCCAATGATGAGGATCTTGTGGAGGTCGTCGCGGCGAGGCATGAGGTTGGCTGGCGGGGCTAAAGTGGTAGGTTGGGCTGGGTGAGGTCGTCCGGCGGTCGCTCGGGAAGCGGGTAAAATCGCTCCAGCGTACCACGCCTTGGCAAGGTGCTTCAACCGGGCGAATTAGGGGGGCGTTCCTCGCGAGCGGACGAAAAACCTGCCCAAACTTGCGAAAACGCTCCCTCTCTAGCAAGCCGAGCCCCCTTCTCGACGCGGGAGTTTTGTCGCGTTTTGCCAACATCGCATTGGGTGCGACTTTATTATTTTCCCGCCCTGTGGCGGTTTTGACTTAACGCGTGTCGCCCCAACGCTTTGCGAAGAGAGGCCTAGCGTCGCACCCGCGAGTAATGTCGCAGGGGGATCCCGCAGGTGCGACTTTACCCCCCGTAGGCCGGTTCAAGCTCCGCGCCGACCCGGCGGTTCACGGCTTGCCTTATCGCGCACGTTGATCGCACGCCCCACTCCTCGCCGACCGTTTTATCAGCATTTCAAGTTGCCAAAGAACATATGTCCATCGCTTTGGAGGACATGTGCATCAGAACACACCCGAAGCGCGCTTTCTAGTCACTTTTTTGAAAAAAGTGGAAATAGTTGGGTGCAGAAAATCAGGGGAAAAATGGGTATGACGCCCAGCGAACCCTGGGAGCCGTACAGCGGAATTGATTCCGTTCTCGAGGTGGGAAGCGCAGCGAAGGAGAGTAGTGAAGGAGATTGGTTCCATGACCCATACCCAGGGTAGCCCGATGGCTCGTGTACCTCGCCCTCGTGCAACCCTGGGCTGACATACGAAACCCCTGCGGGGTAGGTGTGAGGCCGGTGGGGCTCTTATTCGCGTCTATCTGAGTGATTCGCGGGCAGTGGCTCGCCGGCAAAATTCTTCAGCTCGGACATTGATTCGAATTCGTGGTCGGCGCCGTGCGTTCGCATCGATTCGAGGGTGCCGTAGCCCCAGGAGACTGCGCCGAAGGGGATGCCGACTTTGTGGGCGGCTTCGAGGTCGGTGAGTTGGTCGCCGATGTAGATGGCGGCTTCGCGGGGGATGCGGGTTTGGCGGAGGACGCGTTGGATTCGGGCTGGTTTACCGAAGATCGACATGCCGCATTCGAAGTGAGAGACAAGTCGCATGTTATCGGGGCCGAGAATGGCGTGCACATTGTCGAGCGAGTTGGAGGTGACGATCGCTAGCGTGGCACCGTTCGCGACCAGGTGCTTGAGCAGGTCGTCGACACCGTCGAAACGCTGGATGGAGGAGACGCTGGCGCGCATGCGAGCGATAAAGCTCTTCGCCACGATCGGCAGTTTCCAGAAAGGCATGCCGACGTGCTTCATCATCTGCCGGGCGGTGTGATGGCGAAGGCTCGGGACGGTTGCCGGATCGATGGCCTTGAATCCGTGCTCGGCGGCGAGCTCGTTGAATACTTGTAGGAAGAACGGAAACGAGTCGGCGAGCGTTCCGTCGAAGTCGAAGAGGACGAGTCGGTAGTTCATCGGGCGCGAATCGTACAACGGAATTCATTCCGTTATGGAGTTGGAAGGGGCGAATTCGTTTTGGTGGCAGAGTGCGGATTCGTTGCGGTCTCGGCAGCGCTCCGGCCAATGGGGAGTTGATCGCTCGACCGCCGTTACGTATCGGATGCTAACCCAGGGTAGCCCGATGGCTCGTGGAACTCGCCCCCGTGCAACCCTGGGCTGACATACGGAACCCCTGCGGGGTAGCCATGAGAAAGGGGCGTCATTATTCGCGACCATTCGCGTGATTCGCGGGCAGTGGTTTGGGCGAAAGCGTGCCGGCGACGGTAGGCTACTCGGGTTTCGGTTCGGAGTGGCCGAGTGGTTTCTCGGGGGCGATGCGGTCGCGGACCAAGGCTTTTAAGGCTTTGATGTCGGGGAAGCCGCCGTCGTCGGCGCGGGACCAGATGCGGTGGTTGTCGACATGGATCTCGAACAGCCCGCCGGTGGCGGGAATGAGGGCGACCTCGCCAACTTCTTGCTCGAAGGTCGTCAGGAGTTCTTGCGCCATCCACGCCGAACGCAACAGCCAGCGGCACTGGGTGCAGTAATGGATTTCGATGCGCGGGGTGGGCATGGGGAGTTCCGGGCAAGTGCAAAGTTTCAAAGTGCAAAGGCTTGAAGCGATTTAGCCACGGATGAACACGGAGGAAGCACGGATTTGCAGTACTTCTTGCCCGCGAATCACGCGAATGGGCACGGATGGGGATGCTTGGTTGGCCTTAGCGTTACCTTCGTGGAATGGTGGGGAGTTCTGTTTTTTTGGGTTTCTTCCGTTCTTCATTCGCGGGCGGATTTACTAAACCGTTATTTGCTCTCCAGTTCGAAGTCGAATTCGTTGGTGCCTGCGCGGGTGCGGACGCTGAGGTCGGTGGTGGTCGGTTTTTGGACTTTGGCGGGGAGTTTCGTCTTGGTTCCCTCTTTGCTTTGGATCGTGACGTTGTACAGCGAGGTGCTCATGCCGGCGGTGGGTTCGATGGTGTACTCGCCGCGGTCGTTGGTAGTGGTCGAAAACGTGCGGCCGCCGACGGGGGGCGAGAAGCTGATGGAGCCACCGGCGAGCGGCTGGCCATTGATGGTTACCTGGCCGGTGATCGAGACGGGCTTCTGATCGGTGGGGATGGGGCGTTCTTTGTTGCCGTCGAGCAAGTAGGGCTCGCGGACACGCTCGGGGACGGCGGGTTTGATTTCGCGGACCCAAATGTTGCGATAGCGAACCGGGTTGGTGTGGTCTTGCAGCGAGATGGGGCCCTTGGGGCCGAAGTTGTCGTAGCGCGGGGGGCGATTGAACGGGGTGTCGCCTAAGAGCGGGAAGTGGTTGTGGATAAGCACGCCGTTGTGCATGGCGGTGATGTAGGCTGGCGATTCGAGCGTGCCATCTTCGGCGTAGCGGGGGCAGGTCCAGAAGATGTCGTAGGTGTTCCACTCGCCGGGCGGGCGCGTGGCGTTGGCCATCGGGGGCGATTGCTTGTAGATCGCGCCGGCCTGGCCATCGGCGTAGGTCTTGTTGTTGAACGAGTCGAGCACCTGGATCTCGTAGCGGCCCATCAGGTGGACGCCGCTATTGCCGCGACCCTGCCCCTGCCCTTTCGCTTCTTTCGGGGCCGCCCATTCAATGTGAAGCTGGATGTCGCCGAACTCCCGCTTCGAGGTGATCATGCCTTTGCCGACCACGGCGGTGCCGTCTTCGATTTTCCAGTTGTCGGCACCCTTCCATTCGTCAAAGTTCTTGCCATCGAACAGCACGATGGCGTCGGCGGGGGGATCGCTGTTCGCCGCGCCCGGGGCGACGACAGGCGGTTCCTGCCACTTGAGGCCGGTGAGGTACTCGACGGCGTGGACGGGGGTAATGGCGAGAAAAAGGACGAGCCCGCACAAGCCGAGGGTTCGTTGGGTCATGATCGGAGGCCTAGTGTAAAAATAGTAGATGGGTTCAGGGCTGGCTGAGCTCGGCTTGAGGCTATTATGCTCGGAGAGCCCTCCCACAGCGCTCGCTACTTCGTCGCGGGCTCGAGGATGGCCACTTCTTGGTCGCCGGCGAAGAGATGGAGCTTGCCATCGGTCACCTCATAGCGCGTGGTGGCAGCGAGAGCGCGTGTGAAGTTAGATTCGAGCTTCATCGACTCGGACGAGCCGGCACGCCTGGTGCTGGCGATGGGGCCAAAGATTTTGTCGCTGTCGTCACCGGCGAGTTTGCCCATCATGCGATTGACACCCGTCGAGCCCGAGACGCTCCCTTCGTTGCTGATGTCGAGCGTCGGCGTGTCGCCATCCGTCTTCACCGCAGCGCCGGCGAGCGAGACGAGTTTCCAATTGCCGTGCATCGACGAGGTGTTCGAAGTCTTAATGGGAGTCTCCTTGTCGCCATCTTTGAGGTAGGGATCGCGGACCTGCTTGCCCTCGGCCGGCTTGTACTCGCGGACCCAGATGTTGCGGTAGCGAACGGGGTTGCCGTGATCCTGTAGCGAGATCGGTCCCTTGGGGCCGTGGGCGTTGTATTCGGGCGGCCGGTGATACGGAGTGTCGCCCAGCAGTTCGAGATGGTTGTGGATGAGGACGCCGTTGTGAACGACCGTGACATAGGCGGGCGAGAGGAGCTTGCCCGATTCGTCAAAGCGTGGGGCGGTCCAGTAGATGTCGTAGGTGTTCCACTCGCCCGGCTTGCGCATGGCGTTCACCGCGGGGGGCTTCTGCTTGTAGACGGCGCCGGCTTGGCCGTCGTGGTATGTGTCGGTGGAGTAGGAGTCGAGTACCTGGATCTCGTAGGTGCCCATCATGAAGACGCCGCTATTGGCACAGCCCTGCCCTACGCCCGACGGTGGGTTGGGGCTCGACCATTCAATGTGCAGTTGGCAGTCGCCGAACTCTTTCTTAGTGCTGATGCCACCCCGGCCGACCACGGCCTCGCCGTTCTCGATCTTCCACTTGTCGCCACCGTTCCATTCGTCGAGGTTCTCGCCATCGAACAGCACCACGGCGTCCGAAGGGGCGTCGCTGGCGGACTTGCCGGGGGTGATCTTCTTGGGGGGCTGCCACTCGATGCCGTTTTGGTACTCGGCGTGGACTTGGGTGGTCGCGGCGAGTGACAGAAGGGTGCAAAGCAGTAGGGAATGCCTGGTCATGCGTCAGAATCTCGAAATGCAGTGAACGTAGGTGGGAGTTGGACAACCCCACCATTTTAGTGGCCCGCGGAGTGGGTCGCCACACACTCTTGCGTTCGCCGGCGAATTGCGAGGAAAATACGGACCGGCGAGCCCCCGCTATCGGAAGCCCTGGAAATCGAGAGATGAGCGCGATGTTGATGGATGAGGTCGAATCGGCCAAGCAGAAATACACCGACCAGTACGTGGCGATCGCGAGCCGGCGGCCCGAGCTGATGCGTTTCGCGGGGCTTGTGGGACAGGTGAAGACCGTGAACATGAGCGGGCGGGCGCTCGTCCAGTGGGTGCACTACTTCGATAACGTCGGGTGGTACGACATCGACCTCCGCGACCTGATGATCGTCCCCAAGCCGGCGGAGCCGGAGGTGGTGAAGCCCGCTGCTGCGAAAACCAACGACGACCAACCCTCCGAAGCCGAAGCGAAACCCAAGGCGAAGATCTCGCCACTGGAGTTATTGCGACAGCAAGCGGCCGCGAAGAAGGACACGGCAGCGCCCGTACCTGCGGAGACACCTCCGGCGAAGCTTTCGCCGATTGAACTCCTTCGCCAACAGGCGGCCGCCAAAAAGGCGGTGAGCGAGGAGGCGTCGACTGCCGAGAGTACCGCAGCGCCCGAATCAACACCGGCGAAGAAGCTCTCGCCGATTGAAATACTCAGGCAGCAAGCGGCTGCGAAGAAAGCGGCGGAAGAAGGTGACGCGAAGTAAGGGTTGACGTTCCCTCTCCCGGACCCTCACCCAGGTGAGGGTCCGGGAGAGGGGACTCTGCTTCTAAACCAGCAGCAGCTTTTCTTCCGCGGGCTGCGGGGCGACCGTCAGCAGCGTGGGGCCATCGTCGGTCACGGCGATAGTGTGCTCGAAGTGGTCGCTTGGTTTGCCGTCGGCGGTGACTTGGGTCCACTGATCGCGGAGCATCTTCACGCGTTTGGTTCCCATGTTGACCATCGGCTCGACCGCGATCACCAGGCCCGGCTCGATGCGGAAGTCGCCGCTGCCACGCAGGGCGCGGCCGAGGAAGTTGGGGACCTGAGGGTCTTCGTGCATCTGCTTGCCGATGCCGTGGCCGACGAAGCACTCGACGGTCGAGAAGCCATGGTCGGAGACGTACTCGGCCATCTCGCGGGCGATCTGACTCCACTTGCTTTTGGTGTGCATGAGCTCGAAGGCCATGTTAAGCGTGGCCTGGGTGACGTCGAGCAGCCGCTGCACGTCGGGGTCAATTTCGCCCACGGCGTAGGTGAACGCGGCGTCGCCACACCAGCCATTGATCCGCACGCCAGTGTCGAGGCTGAGGATGTCGCCTTCTTTGAGCGGCTTGTTGTTGGGGATGCCGTGGACGACTTCCTCGTTGCGGCTCATGCAAGTGACCGCGGGGAAGTTTGGCTTGCCCTTGCTGTGATGAGGGTAGTTCTTGAACAGCGGCTCGCCACCGAGCTTCGCGAAGTAGGCTTCGATCGCCTTATCGATCTCGGCGGTGGTGACACCGGGCGCGACCATTCGCCCCGCGATCTGGTGAGCCTGCCAAACGGCAAGGCCCGACTGTCGCATTTTGGCGATTTCGCGTTCGCTTTTCAGGTGGATCAACGGAGCTGCGTAGCGTTGGAGGTTGTGTGCTGCGGGGTGGGGCGGCTACTTCACCGACTCGACCGCGGCCACAATGGCATTATAGACATCTTCGGCGCTGCCGGCAGCGTTCACCGAGTTGAGCAGTCGACGCTCGGAGTAGTACTTCACGAGTGGCGCGGTCTGGTTCTCGTAGCTCTGCAGGCGCTGCTGGATAGTTGCCATGTTATCATCCCCGCGGCCCCGTTTCATCAGGCGCTTGAGCAGTTCGCCCTGATCAATCACCAGCTCGATCACCAAGTCCAAAGGCGTGTGACGCTGTGCCAGCAGGCGGTCGAGCGCCTCGGCTTGGGCGATGGTGCGGGGGAAACCGTCGAATATACAGCCGGGCTGGCAATCGGCGAGCGCCGTGCGGTCGGCCACGATGTCGAGCACCATCTGGTCGGGGACCAATTGGCCATTGTCGAGATAATCGGCAACCAGCAGACCAAGATCGGTCCGCCGCACTCGGGCAGCCCGCAGCATTTCGCCCGTCGACAGATGGGCGATACCGAGTTCTTTGGCCAGTCGGACCGACTGAGTGCCCTTGCCTGCGCCGGGGGGTCCGAGGAACACAATCCGCATGGTTGGTAGGTTCCTCTGCCGCAGAGGGATGTGCGGCGATGGCGTGGAACGCGAGTCGTTGGCGGCACCATGCAAGCGGCACCCGATGCCAAGCTTGCAGCCGCCAGTTGTCCCTTATGATAATTACTCGAGCAGGCCTTTGTAGTTCCGCATCACCAAATGGCTGTCGATTTTCTGCACCAAGTCGAAGGCCACGCTGACGGCAATCAGCAGGCTTGTACCGCCATAGAACATGGCAATCGTGTAGTCCACTCCCAGCGAGGCCGAAACCACGGTGGGGATGATCGCGATCAACGCCAGGAAGCCCGCACCCACGTAGGTGATGCGAACCATCACCTTCTCAAGGTAATCGGCGGTCCGCTTACCGGGACGGTAGCCCGGGATGAACGAGCCAAAGTTCTTCAGGTTGTCGGCCATGTCCTTGGGATTGAACGTAATGGCTGTCCAGAAGTAGCAGAAGAAGTAGATCAGCAATAGGTACAGCAGGTTGTACGTGAAGGTCTGGTGGCCCAGGGCGTTGTTCAGCCATTCGAAGGGTGCCTTGAACCAGCTGGTATCGGGCAGCATCTTCACGATTTGCTGAGCGATGATCTGGGGGAAGATCAACAAGCTCGAAGCGAAGATGATCGGCATAACGCCGGCTTGATTGACCTTCAAAGGCAGGTAGGACTTCTGGCCACCCATCGCGCGGCGGCCGCGGATGTGCTTGGCACTTTGCATAGGAATACGCCGCTGGCCGAGCGTGATAAACACCACGCCCACGACCACCGCGACAAACATCGCGGCCAAGAGCACAAGCTTTTCGGGGCCGATGCCGTTGGTGGTGCCGAGTTCGGGCCTGAACTGCTGCAGCAAGTTCCAGCCAGCGGCCGGCATGCTGGCGAGGATGCCCGCCATGATGATAAGGCTGATACCGTTGCCGATGCCGTACTCATCAATTTGCTCGCCGATCCACATCAGGAACACGGTGCCCGCGGTCATCGTCATCACCGCGACGATCTGCCAACTAAACGGCAGGTACATGTTGCCGCTGGCGTCGGGTACCAGGAAGCTTGGGTCGACGAAGTTGATGGCGAACGAACGGAGGAAGAACCAGCTTTGGAACAAGCTGAGTGCTACGGTGGCGTAACGAGTGTATTCGTTGATCTTTTTGCGGCCCGCTTCGCCTTCCTTCTGCAATCGCTCGAGCGACGGAATCACGCTGCCGAGGAGCTGGAAGATAATCGACGCCGAAATGTACGGCATGATGCCGAGGCCGAAGATGGTGATCTGCTCGAGACCCGCACCCGAGAAGGCCGACACGGTGGCGAGCAACTGGTTGAGGCCACCATCGCCCTCTGTCATGCGATCGAGAGCAGCCTGGTCGATGAACGGCAGGCGGATCTGGTAACCCAGCCGGTAGACCGCGAGCATAGCGATGGTGAACAGGATCTTGTTCCGCAGCTCGGGGATCGACCAGACGATTTTGAGTTTTTTGAACATGACCAGGATTCTGCCTGAAGATGGCTTGTTGTTTTGTGGAGCCCGGTGCTCCCAAGGGAGCAGCTAGCGCAAGCCATAACTATCGGTGAATAAACGAGTAACTGCAAGGCCAGCTAAAACACGGAGCCGGAAGCGTCAACACCCGAAGCGAACAGTGTGGTTCGCTCCGGGCGCTGATGATTTCCGGCTCGCTGGACACGATGACTACTTCTTTGGCTTGGCGGCTTTGCCGGCGCTTTTGCCCTGGGCAGGAAGGCCCTTGGCGGCGCGAGTGGCCTTCATCTTCTCGGCAACGGGGGTCTTGCCCGGAACAGTGATCGCCTCGGCCCCGGCCTTCTCGATCTTCTCGAGGGCCGACTTGCTGAAGCGATGAGCGCTGATCTTCACCTTCTTGGTGAGCTCGCCGTCGCCCAGTACCTTGAGCACGTCGAAACGGCCCTTCGCCAAGTTCTTGGCGGCGAGCGCTTCGAGGGTCACTTCGGCACCGGCTTCGAACGCTTGGTCGATCTGACCAACGTTCACCACCATGACCGTTTGGCCCCAGCGATTGTTGAAGCCACGCTTGGGCACGCGACGAACCAGCGGCATCGAGCCACCTTGGAACGTCGGCTTGGTCGAGGTACCGGCACGCGAACCTTGGCCGTTCATACCACGGCCAGCGGTCTTACCTTGTCCCGAACCCGGGCCGCGACCCAAACGCTTGCGCTTGCGGCCTTTTTGTATGCCGCGATGGACGTCGTCCAAAATCATGATAGGGTCACTCCTCTGAGTCGCTCTACTTCCATCCGGGGACGGAGTTGCTTAAGGCCCTCGATGGTCGCCTTGACCAGCGAGACGGCGTTGTTCGAACCAAAGCTCTTGGTGAGAATGTCGTGAATGCCGGCGGCTTCGCACACAGCACGCACCGCAGCACCCGCGATCACACCGGTACCAGGCGAAGCCGGAACCAGGACGATATGGGCCGCACCAAACTTGCCGATCACCTGATGGGGGATCGTCGATCCTTCCATCGGTACGGTGTTCATGCTCCGCATGGCTTCCTTGCGGGCCTTCTCGACGCTCGGCGGCACTTCGTTGGCCTTGCCGTAGCCCCAGCCCACTTTGCCGTTGCCATCGCCAACGACCACCATCGCAGCGAAACTAAAACGACGACCACCCTTTACCACGGCGGCACATCGCTTGATCTTCACCACGTGTTCGTTCAGTTCGCCGCGTTGGCGTTCTTCATGTACTTTAGCCACGCTTTTTGCTCCGCGTTACTTGTAGCAAACTCGCTGTCTGCCGTTGGGCCCGAAGTCTTGCGACCTCGGCTATGATTTTTCGCTTTACTAGAACTGCAAACCACCTTCACGAGCCGCATCGGCCAGGGCGGCGACGCGACCGTGGTACTTGTACGCTCCGCGATCAAAGCACACGGTTTCCACACCGGCTGCCTTCGCCCGCTCGGCAATGGCCTTGCCGACTAGCGTCGCAGCATCCTTGTTTCCGCCGTACTTCACGCTACCCGACAAGCCCTTGTCCAGAGTCGAAGCGCTCGCCAGGGTCTTGCCGGCGAGATCGTCGATCAACTGGGCCGAGATGTGCTTGTGGCTGCGCGTCACGCTCAGCCGCGGACGCTCGGCGGTACCCTTGATACCCTTGCGAACGCGAAACCGGCGACGGGTACGCTGCTTCAGAATGGCTTTGCTGTGTTCCATGGCTCCGACCTGTATGGTCTTCTATCTCTTGTCTTAATTCGCCGCGAGCGTCACAGCGTCGCGGCCATCTTATGGGGTTCTTACTTGGTGCCCGTCTTGCCGGCCTTACGACGAATCTGCTCGCCTTCGTACCGAATACCTTTACCCTTGTACGGCTCCGGCTTGCGGACGGCGCGGACTTCGGCGGCAAACTGGCCGACCTTCTGCTTGTCAGTGCCGCGAACGACGATGTGCGTCTGGTCGGGGCAGGTGACTTCCACTTCCTTAGGAATCTTCTTGTGCACTTCGTTGGCAAAACCAACGCGTAGTTGCAGAACGTCGCCCGCAATCGCACCCAAGTAACCGACGCCGTGGATCTCGAGCTTCTTCTCGTAGCCGTCCGTGACACCCTTGAGCATGTTCGCGAGCAGGGCGCGAGTCAGGCCGTGGTACGCACGCACGTCGCGGACTTCGCTGTCGCGGGAGCAGACGATCTGCTTGCCGTCTTCGTCGATCACGACTTTGATCTCGGGACGGTGCTCGTAGACCAATTTGCCGAGCTTGCCCTCAATGGTGATGGTCCGGCCGGTAATGTCGACCTTCGCGCCACTGGGGATAGTTACGGGTTTCTTGCCAATTCTGGACATGTTTAGGCTCTAAGCTAAGGGGCTATTGCTTGCAGCGGTCGACATCCGGCCGACAGCTTACAGCGAACAGCTGCTACCAAAGTTCACAAAGTACTTCGCCGCCCAGCTTGCGTTGGCGAGCTTCACGGTCGCTAATCACACCACGGCTAGTGCTGATCACCGAGATGCCCAAACCGTTGAGCACGGGACGCAGCGACTGGTGGCGGGCATACACCCGGCAGCCCGGCTTGCTGACACGCTTGATGTGGCGAATGACGCGCTCACCATTCGGACCGTACTTCAGGTCGATGTGCAGCTCGTTCTGCGGATGGCCTTCGGTCTTCACCTCGTGCCAGTCCCAGATGTAACCTTCGCGTTTCAGCACTTCGGCCAAGCCGCACTTTACTTTCGACACCGGGAGCGTCACCGTCGGCCGCTCAACGCGAACAGCGTTACGGATGCGGGTGAGCATGTCGGCGATCGGGTCGGTCATCATCGCGCCAGAAACTCCGGGGGTAATGGCTTTCAGCTTACGGGGCTGTCAGCTATCAGCATTCTTTTTTTGTTGTTTGGCCGACAGCCACCAGCTATCGGCCCAGTGCCAAACCTACCAGCTCGCTTTGCGGACGCCAGGAATCAGGCCCATGTCGGCCAGGTTCCGGAAGCAGATCCGGCAAATACCAAATTTGCGATACACAGCACGCGGCCGGCCACAGATCTGGCAACGGCTTTCACGACGCGAGCTGAACTTGGGTTCGCGGTTGGCTTTGGCGATTTTCGATTTACTTGCCACGAATGGGATTCCTCGAGAGTGTTATCTCTTGGTAATGAAGTATTGCGGTTGAACTACGCTTCGACGTCCGGGCGATGGAACGGGAAGCCAAACGCCTTGAGCAGCTCACGCGACTTCTCGTCCGAGTGACCGGAGAAGCAAATCGCAATGTTCATGCCCTGACTGCGGGTATACTTGTCGGGATTCAATTCCGGGAACACCAGCACTTCGGACAAGCCGAGGCTGTAGTTGCCGTTGCCATCGAACGCCTTGTCGCTCAAGCCGCGAAAGTCGCGAACACGAGGCAGCACCAGCGAGATCAGGCGGTCGAGGAACTCGTACATCCGAGCACCACGCAGGGTGACCTTGGCGCCAATCGGCATGCCTTGACGCAGCTTGAAATTCGCCACGCTCTTGCGGGCACGGCAGGTCAGCGGCTTTTGGCCGGTGATCTCGCCGAGGGCGCTCAAGGCGTCTTCGATGTTCTTTTTGTCGCTAATCGCGCTACCGACACCCATGCTCACCACGATCTTCTCGAGCCTGGGAAGTTGGTGCGGATTCTTGATATCCAGCGATTTGGACAGCGCGGGACGGAGTTCCTTTTGATAGGTTTCCGCCAGGCGAGGTAGGGTTGCTGTGGCCATGATTGGAGCCGGATGCGTAAGCGACCGGAATTGAAATCAAAATGTGTGTTGGTAAATGACGCCGATGGGTGGACTACTTCTTGGCGTGCAGCGGACGGGCTGGAGCGATCTTGCCGGTGGTCGTACCACACTTCCGACAGAAACGCTCCTTGCTGCCATCTTCCAGGAACCGCACTCCCAGGCGGACACCCTTGGTGCAGCTTGTGCAGTAAAACTGCACGTTCGAGATGTCGATCGGCATCTCTTTCTTCAACCGGCCACCTTGAGGGTACTTCTGGCTGCGACGCACGTGCTTCCAGACCATGTTGACTCCCTCGACGAGGACCTTGCCCCGTTCGCGGTCAACACGAATCACCGAGCGAATCTTCCGAGTGCCATCGTCTTCTTTGACGCTATCGCCACCCGAGATGACGACGACGTTATCACCAGCTTTAATCAACATGGTAGTGCCAGTTACTCTTGGTCAGTTATCCGATTGGCTTCTGTGAGCCAGGCCGTCTTCGGCCCCGGATCAGGTCTCTATTGTTTTTTTACTAAACGACTTCGTTCGCCAGGCTTACGATCTTCATGAACTTGCGTTCGCGAAGCTCGCGGGCCACAGCACCGAAGATGCGTGTGCCACGGGGATTGCCGTCCTTGTCGACCAGCACCACCGCGTTCGAATCGAACCGGACGTAGCTGCCGTCGGCACGACGAGTGGGGCTCTTCACACGGACGATCACCGCCCGCACCACGGCCTTCTTCTTTACGTCGCTGCCGGGAATGACGCTCTTGACGCTGCAGACAATGATGTCACCGAGGCCGGCGAATCGCCGACGGCTGCCGCCAAGCACCTTGACGCACATCACTTCCTTGGCGCCGGTGTTGTCGGCAACGCTCAGCCTGGTTTGCATCTGGATCATGGTTCAACTCGCTTGATCGCTCGCGGGGCGTGCCAAGTGGCAACGCTGTACGTTACTTAATTGGTTTCGCCTTCATGCTCAGCCTTTTGAGCTGCACGCAGGGCTGCCAGGTCCACCACTTGACTCTTCGCCACCACTCGCAGCAGGTCCCATCGCTTCAGCTTCGACTTCGGCGGGCACTCGATGATCTCGACCGTATCGCCCATTGCCGACTCGTTGTTCTCGTCATGGACGTGACACACCGTGCGGCGACGAATGAACTTGCCGTACTTCGCGTGACGTTCGAGGCGCGAAACCTCCACACGGCGAGACTTGTTCATGCGGTCGCTGGTGACGACGCCGGTAACTTGCTTCTTGGGCATAACTAGTGGATAGGGCTTGGGTCGTGAAACTTAGTGAGCTGGATCGTCCCCGATCCCGGGCTCCAGAGTGTGCTTACTTCGCGGCTTCCGCCGGGGCCGCAGCCGCCAGCAGTCGTTCGGTCTGAATCGTCTTGACGCGGGCGATCAAACGGCGGTTAATCCGTAGTTCGGTCGGTGCGTCGAGTTTCTCGGTTTGCGATTGGATTCGCAGGCGAAACAACTGGTCCGCGGCGTCTTTCGCCGTGAGGTCCAGTTGCTCGTCGCTCATCTCGCGTAGTTCTTTGGCAGTGGTCATGGTTCTAGCCCTGTTTAGGCTTCTCGCTTAATCATCCGAACTCGAACCGGCATCTTGTGAGCCAGACGAGCAAAGGTAACCTTCGCTTGCTGCTCGGGGACGCCGCTTACCTCGTACAGCACGGTGCCGGGCTTTACGACGGCGGCCCAAAACTCGGGCTCGCCTTTACCCTTACCCATACGAGTTTCGAGCGGAATCGACGTAATCGACTTGTGCGGGAAGACACGGATATAAAGCCGTCCTTCGCCACGGATGTACTGTTGAGCTGCAATACGACCGGCTTCGATCGTCTGCGCACTCACCCAGCCACCCTCGGTTGCCTGTAGGCCAAAGTCGCCGAACACCACGGTGTTACCGCGGGTCGCGTTACCTTTTATACGACCTCTTTGGCTTTTTCGATGTTTGACCCTCTTGGGCATCAGCGCCATCGGTGTCGTCCTCAAACATGCCTTGGTTAATCCAAACTTTAACGCCAATGTGCCCTTGGGCGGTCATGGCTTCCACGAATCCGTAATCGATGTTCGCGCGGAGCGTGCTCAGCGGAATCGATCCGGAAATCTGCTTTTCCCGGCGGGCCATTTCGGCACCACCTAGGCGTCCCGCCAGCTCGATCTTGATGCCCTTGGCACCGGCTTCCATGGTGGTTTCCATGGCTCGCTTCATCGTGCGGCGGAAACTGGCCCGCTTCGAAAGTTGCTCGGCAATGTCCTCGGCGACGAGGTGGGCCTGCAATTCGGGGCGGGAAATTTCTTCAATCTTGATGTTCACTCGGCGGCCGATCAAGTTCTGCAGTTCATCCTGCAGTTGCTCGACCTGCTGACCCTTGCGACCGATGATCACACCCGGCCGGGCGGCGTGCAGCAGAACTCGCACTTCATCGCGGGTCCGCTCAATCTCTACCTTGGGAATACCGGCGAACTTGTACTTCTTAGTGACGTAGTCGCGGATCTTCTTGTCTTCCATCAGGAGTTCCGCGAAGTCCTTCTTCGAGGCATACCAGCGACTCTTCCAGTCGAGCATGATGCCGGTGCGGAAACCAATTGGATTGACTTTTTGGCCCATTGTATTTGGCTCTGGGGCGTTAGTGGTCTAGCGAGGATTCTTGGGGTGGTCGATGGTCCGGCGAGCGATGCTGGCCGACTCAGTCTATCACCATTTATTCAACGGATACGACAATGTGGGCAAATCGCTTCTTGATCACGTGGGCCATACCGCGGGCACGTGGACGCATCCGCTTGAACATTGGGCCGCCATCGACGCGGGCTTCCACCACACGTAGGCCACCCAGGTTCGGAGCACCACGGTCTTCGGCGTTGGCACGGGCGCTCTTCAGCACCTTCTCGAGCATCCGAGCACCACGGTGGGGCTGGTACTTGAGAATGGCGATCGCCTCGTCCACTTCTTGACCACGAATCAAATTCGCCAGCGGTCGCACTTTGGTGGCGCTGATGCGGGCGTGCTTGTGTACTGCTTGGTATGCCATAATGAAGCTCTTAGCTATTGGCTGTAAGTTGTGAGCTGAGGTCTTTGGCTAATTTGCTTAGCGACTTCAGCTTATAGCCTTCTTACTTTTTGCCCTTGGCGCTGTGGCCACGGAAATTACGGGTAGGAGCGAACTCGCCCAACTTGTGACCAACCATGTCTTCGGTGACGAACACCTTCATGTGCAACTTGCCGTTGTGCACCATGAACGTGTGGCCTACGAATTCGGGGATGATCGTGCAGCGACGTGCCCAGGTGGTGATCGGCTCTTTGCGGCCACCCTCGTTCTGCTTCTCCACCTTCAGGTAGAGCTTCGGATCGACAAATGGGCCTTTTTTCAGGGATCGCGACATGGTTTAAAGCTGTGGGCTCTAGGCTATTGGCTATAGGCTGTCTAACGTTCTGGCTGATAGCTTAACGCTAACAGCCTACAGCCGGTTGTTACTTCTTGATCAGTTTCTGGACGCCATAACGACGGCTCTTGCGACGGCGAACAATTGCGGCGTTCGAGGGCTTGCGACGCTGTCGCGTCATGCCACCCTTGGCGCTCTTGCCCCACGGGCTCACCGGGTGACGACCACCCTTGGTGCGACCTTCACCACCACCATGCGGATGGTCGTGCGGGTTCATCGCGGTACCACGAACGTGCGGCTTGCGGCCCAACCAACGCTTGCGGCCGGCCTTGCCGAGCACAATCGCGCTGTGGTCGCCATTACTGGTCGAGCCAATCGTGGCCCGGCAGGTCGACGGGATACGACGAATTTCGCCGCTCGGCAGCGAAATCTGAGCCCAGTCGGCTTCGCGGGCCATCAGCGTGGCGCTGGTGCCGGCACTGCGGCAGAGCTCGCCACCACGTCCAGCGCGAAGCTCGACGTTGTGAACCACGGTGCCCAGCGGAATCTTCGACAGCGGCAGGCAGTTGCCCACCTTGGGTTCGCACTCGGCTCCGCTCATCACCTTGTCGCCAGCCTTCAGGCCAGCAGGGGCAATAATGTAACGCTTCTCACCGTCCGCGTAGTGCAGCAGGGCAATGCGGGCAGTGCGGTTGGGGTCGTACTGAATCGAGTCGACCTTTGCCGGAATGCCGTCCTTGTTGCGACGGAAGTCGATCATGCGGTAGCGACGCTTGTGACCACCACCGCGAAAACGCGACGTGGTGACACCTTGGTTGTTGCGTCCACCGGTCTTGACCATCGGACGGAGCAGGCTCTTCTCGGGCTTGGCGCCGGGCGTCAGGTCCTTGAAGTCGCTCACGGACGCCCCGCGGCGGCCCGGTGTGGTCGGATTGTATTTGCGAATACCCATTTGATGACTCTTGGCGGTTAGCTATTGGCTGCTGGCTTAATGGCTCACAACTAACGGCTTAGAAAAACTCGATGGTGTGCTCTTTGTCCAAAGTGACAATGGCCTTCTTCCAGTCGGCCGTGTAGCCAAATCGCTGACGAGTGCGACGCGGCTTGCCCTTGCGGTTCTGGATATGGACCTTCTCGACCTTCACATCAAAAAGCTTCTCCACGGCCTTTCGGACGTCGATCTTCGTGGCCAGCTTGTTGATCTCGAACGCGTAGGCGTTGTACCGCGTCGACTGGTTGGTGCCCTTCTCGGTCACCAACGGACGAAGCAGCACTTGATGCGGCTCTAGTTCGAGGGAGGTTTTTTGGGGGATGTGGCGTGGCATGATTTACCAACTCTCGGCGTATTCTTCAGGGCCGAGCTATTTCGAGCTCAACCTGTGGATGGCGTGACTACTCGGCGGTCGCGGGCTTTGCCTTGGTCTTGGACTTCGCCTTCTCGCGAAGGGCGTCCAGTGCAGCTTTGGTTACCAGCAGTCGTCGAGACGACAACACGTTGAGGGCGTTCAATTCAGCGGCGGGTGCAACCGTCACGCGTTCGATATTTCGACCACTTCGATACACGTTCAGGTCGTAACCTTCGGTCGCAACCAGCAGCGAGTCCTTCTCGACACCCAAGTGCTTCAGGATCGCGAGCATGTCGCGAGTCTTGGGCGTGTCGAACGACAGCTCGTCGATCACGACGAGTTGGTCGTCTAGTACCTTCGAGGCAATCGCCATGCGGGTGGCCAACTGCATGGCCTTGCGGGGCATGCTGTAGGAGTAATCGCGGGGGCGGATCGCGTGAATGTGACCACCACCACGGCGGATACCGCTGCGGCGATGACCGGCACGGGCGTTACCGGTGCCCTTTTGACGGTACATCTTCTTCGTGCTAGCAGCCACTTCGCCACGAGTCTTCGTCTTGTGAGTCCCTTGGCGAGCGTTCGCCTGGTACATCACGACGGCGTCGTGCAGCAGTTGCTTGTTGATCGACGGCGCAAAGTCCTCGGCTTCGACATTGTAGGTGCCGACCTTGTTGCCTTTGCGATCGTGTACGGTGAGCTTTGGCATTCTTAAAGCTGCCGGCCGTCAGTTATGAACTGAAGGCGGGCACCTCCTTAGACTTTGTTGGTTTTCTTGACGACGACGAATCCACCCGGAGGGCCTGGAATGCCGCCGAGGACCAAAATCAAGTTGTTCTCGGCATCCACCCGCACGATCTTCTGATTGCGAACGGTGGTGCGAGCGTTGCCGTATTGCCCGGGCATGCGAACACCCTTGAACAGACGGCTGGGGTAGGCACTGCAACCAGTACCACCCAGATGACGGTGGCACTTCTTCACGCCGTGCGTGGCACGCTGGCCGGAGAAGTTGTGGCGCTTCATCGCACCACTGAAACCGCGGCCCTTGCTGGTGGCCACGATGTCGACGGCGGGCACTTCGGCAAACGCCTCGACGGTGATTTGAGAGCCGGGGGCAAGATCGCCCGCGGTGCCGCGGATTTCGCGGATGAATCGCTTGGGTTCGCAACCAGCCTTCGCGGCCAGTTCAACACCTGCGGCGGAGCGAGCCTTTGAACGCTTGCTGTCGAGCTTTGCCACATGACCACGCTCGCTACGGCTTGCTAGCCGACGAGGCTTGTCGAGAAAACCAATCTGCACGGCTTCGTAACCATCCTTCTCGGCGGTACGAACCTGAAGAACATCGCACGGGCCAGCTTGGACCACGGTGACGGGGACCACCTTGCCGGATTCGTCGTAAATCTGCGTCATTCCGATCTTGCGACCGAGAATTCCGACGGCGGGTGCTGCTTGCTTTGGCATCTCAAATACCGCCCAGACGTTTTGCGAACGTCCAGACGCCTTTTATGGTCATGTTGGCTTGTGAACTGGGAGACTCACGGTTGGCCTGTTTCGCCCTGCGTGCCGCGAGGCTCGCTAGGCACCGGGCCAACCCCGGCTTACCCAATTCAGCTTCCGATCATGTGCCGACAAACTCGAAGTAAACTAATAAACGATAAAACAAGGGTCTTCAGCAGCCATTAGGCGCTGGTGGCCTTGATCTTGATATCCACACCCGCTGGCAAGCTGAGCTTGTTGAGGGCTTCGATCGTCTTGGCGGTTGCCTGAACGATGTCGATCAGACGCTTGTGCGTCCGAATTTCGAACTGCTGTCGCGACTTCTTGTCGACGTGAGGACCACGCAGAACGGTGTACCGTTCGATCCGAGTCGGCAAGGGAATCGGGCCATGAACAATGGAGTTGGTTCGCTTCGCAGTGTCGACGATTTCCGCCGCACTTTGGTCGAGCACCGAATGATCGTACGCTTCCATCCGAATCCGAATGATCTCTTGCGATTGCGCCACAGAGGTGCTCCTCAACACATATTTCCAACAACGGGCCGATTCGTGGCACCGCTGAGGGTCATTGCCCAGATTTCAAACAACTACAGTCAGTCCCCAACGACTTGTGGGGAATCGCCGAATTTACCCCGGCGGGTCGAAGTCGTCAACCGCGGGCCTGGGTGTTTCGCCAAGTAATTTTCTAAGGGTCCGGCGTTGGACTTGGTAAAGCTGGTAAAGTTTCGCGACGTCGGGCGATTTGCGTGTGCAAGGTTTGCCCGACCCTTTTTGTTTCCCAAGTTCGGCCGCGGCTGCTAGCAGGGGGAAGCCTAGAGATCGGCAGTTCGGTACTCCTGAAACATGCGGCAACTACGTGTTCTGTGGGAAATTGTGGCTCTGCTACGCCGCACGAGCGCAAAAATATCTACGAACTGCGCATCTTCGTTGACTTGCCTAGTCGTCCCTTACGAAGATGGCGCGCAAGGCGAGTTTAGTGGTTTCCTGGGCCGGTTTCATGGCTGGCCCTCCCGCAACTGGAGGTAGATCTAATGAAGCGCTTCTTGATTCCGACCTTTTTGGCAGCGGTTGCTGCCCTGGCGAGCTCTGCGAGCTCGGCCCCTCTCTACTTCAATGATTTCGACACCGATACGTCGGCGAGCTGGACCGCTACGGGTTCGTCAGGGGTCGATTTCGAGGCCGATTTTTACTACGACTACTCGGAGATTGGCGTTCCGGCCGCTCCTGGTGGTTCTTCCACTCGTGGAATGAAGCTGACTGCTAATAACTCTGCCGGCGTTTTCGGCGGCTTCAGCGTGTCGCCGAACGGCGAGAGCTTCACGGGGAACTACAAGGTTACCTTCGACTTGTGGCAAAACTACGTCGGCCCCCTCGGTCCCGGCGGCAGTGGCACGACTCAGCTTTCGACCTACGGTATTGGAACGACCGGTACTTCCGCCGTTTGGCTGGCGTCTGCACCGCAGAATCAGGTGATCTTTGCCCACACGTTGGATGGTGGATCGGCGGCCGACTACCGAGCCTACAGCTCCGCTGCTCCAACGTCCTACTCGTCAGGGAATGCTGTCTACGCGGCACCAAGTGGTGCGATCAATGAGTCGAATGCGTATTACACAAATGCGTTTCCTTCGCAATCCGCTCCGGCCGCACAGCTTGCCCTTTTTCCAGGTCAAACTGGTTCCACCAGCCCAGGTGAGGCTTCCTTCGCTTGGCGAAAGGTTGAGATTGATGTTCGCGACCAGATGGCAAAGTGGTCGATCGATGGCACTCTGATTGCCACGGTAGACCTAAGCACCGTCACCCTCGGTGGCAGCAACATCTTCTTCGGCCATTCCGACTCCAACGCCGGTTCGTCCACCGATCTTAACGACTCCTTGCTGAACGTCACTTTGATCGACAACGTGCGGGTGATTCCCGAGCCGTCGAGCATCGCCATCGTCGGTGCCGCGGTGCTAGGTCTCGTGGCGCTCGGTCGTCGCCGTCGCTAGATTGAATCGACCCATAGCTTTCTAAACCCCGCGTTGCCCGCCGGCAGCGCGGGGTTTTTTTTGTGGATACGTGGGACTTGTCCCTGTGGCGTTTAAGGCAGTGAGTTTGTTGGTGTTGGGATCCGAATATCCCGGCGTCTTGGCATTCTGGCTGCGCACTCATGGATTTGCCCCATAGCCTCTTAGCCGTTCGGGGAGTTTTAAGGAAAAACTTGCCCTCGGGATGTTGCCCCCGTTAGTATGAAAGCTGCTTGAGCGGGGGGTGTTGTGTGCTCGTCTCCGCGGGTGGTGGATTCGACTTTTCGGCGCAGGGTCTTTCGCGAGGATGGGGGGAGTTACTTCATGCCTATCAAACTGAAGTGTCGATGTGGTGAGCGGCTTACGGCGCCTGAGTCGGCGGTGGGAAAGAAGGGGAAGTGCTCGAAGTGTGGTATGACTTTTGTCATTCCCGCGCCGACGCCCACCACTTCGGCGACTGCGTCATCCGCGGCACCCAATCCGAAGCCCAAGCCTCAGCCTACAGCATCCACGCAGGACGATGATTTCGGCCTGTCGGATCTCGGCGGCGGACTCCCTGATCTGGGCGGCGACCTCGACGACTTTCTCGCAGAGGATTCGCCCAATCCGTTTCAGTCGCCCATGACCATGTCGACACCCGCGGCCACGCCGATGAACAGGGCGGTCAACACGCGGGGCCAGATGAATACGCTGGCCAACGGAATCAAGCTGGTCTTTTGGGGGACGGCATCCATCGTCATCGCGTGGATCGTCACGGTGTTGGGGTTTCTGCTCAACACAGCGATCATCGTTTTTGCCGCGCCGATCATCGTGCTAGTCGGCATCGTGGTCGCCACGATCGGGCGTGTCGTCTGCCTGGGTGGACCCAGTAAGGGTGCGGGCCGTGGGTTGTTGATTGCCTCGGTGGCGTGCGACTTGTTTAACTTTACGAGTGTGGTCCTCGTATTAGCTCAGGTCTTGCCTCGCGAAGTGAATCCTATATCGGGATTGCTCGGCTTGGCGACGCTGATCCTCTTTGTGCTTTTCATCAAATCGTTTACCCGTTCCATCGGACAGCCTCAGTTGGCCGACGACGCCAAGGCGATCATCGTCCTAATTTGCGCGACGATCGGATTTCTGTTCGCAACCCCCATAGCAGTGTTAGTCTTCCCACTGCTTGCCATTGTCACCGGGCTCGGGATTTTCGTTACGGGATTGTGGGGGTTCTTCAAGTACCTCAATCTGCTGCAACACACGGCCGAAGCCATACGGCGGTGAGCAGGCGTCTTGATCTAGGCGGTGTCACTCTTCGGCGAGTCGCGTGATGAGAAGGTACGCGTCGCCGGCATCGTGCGCGCCGCGTTGGACGGAAATCTGAACTAGGCACGACTGGCCTTCGTTGAGAATCACCGCGGCGTCGGTTTGCCGGGTATTGGAGTCTTGGCTCAGCTTCGCGCGAACTTCGAATGCAACGTTCCCTTCTCTCCGTACCAATCGCTCCACCACCTCTAAGGTCGTCTCCACACTCTCTACCGTTTCGTCATCCGGCACGTTGCCCAGCACTCTGGGGGCTTTCGTGTGCATGTACATGTTCGAGGCGTCGGTACGCCCGCTATTCACTGTGTGTTGACCCTCAAAGAGACTTACCAGTTCGTTCTTCTGGAGTACGCGAAGTGTCCCGAGCAGCAGGGACGACTCGCCAACCAGTAGGGGGCCTCGCTTTTCTATTTGCAGGTCGCGAAGTGTTTTCTTAGGGTCGATCACCAGGCCGATCTCGTAGCGGACGGGCTTGGAGTGCTCAGGCAAAGCTTCCCGGACCCCCGTTTCGGAGTACGCAGCCCGAGTCGCTGTTGCGTGTTGATCGCGTTCTTTTTCTGCCAGAAGCATGTCCCCCGCTATACCCGCATTAGAATTCACCGATGCGCCGATAGGGAATCTTTTAGGAGCGGAGTGCTGCGTTTCGCTTTCCGCGTACTCAATAAACAACCGGTCGTTTGGCAAGAGCTGATGATTGGTCGAGGTGTCTTCGCCCGTGCTAATGGCTTCGTAGTCCACCGGCTTAACAAGATGATCCTTGCGATGGCCGCGCTCCACCCAAACCTTCGCCACGCCCTCCAGCCCATCAACCGCAGCAATCGCGTCCATAACGGTGTCCTTGCCCGTGCTGGGGCAAGTCACGACATTGGGATTTCCCCGTCCCGTTCTAGAGATGATGTAAAACTTCTTGCTGTTGTAAGTATGGACGTCGACGGTGACTTTCGGATCGACGAGGTAGTAAGACAGGTGGTCTTCGATGCGCTGCTTCGCCTGCTCAATCGTGAGGCCATTCACATTCACCGCGCCGTATCGGTAGCCGAAGTTTACCTTGCCATCAGGGCCTAATAGATGCTTGTCTGTGATCTGCGGAGCGCCAGGTGCGAAGTCGAGGTCGATGTCCATTGTGGTGCCTGGGTTTTCGACCTTGTAAAATGCTCGAAGAATGGTCTCGGCGTCCTCGATTCGCATGCCGGTTGCTCTAAACTGGGAACTAGATCCAGCGGAGAGTTCTCCGCGTTCACTGATGGTGGTTGTAAATTGTTTCCCGTTCACAATTCTTGAACCGGGAGCGGCATTCACCTCTTGATCCGTGTACCGGTAAACCAGTTGATCGTAAGGCTGAATCGTCCGAGGCGACTTGTGAACCACTTCGGCGATGTCCACTGTGATCACATCCGGTGGCTCGATGACGTAAGCCGGCATCTTTTCGGCGCGTGTCGTAGGTCCTTTTTCCTTCTGGACTTCCATTACTTCCGCCGACGAAGTCGTCTCTTCCGCCGCCACGCGTTCGATCCGTACCACTTGCAGCAATCCAACAACGACCAGCAGCACCGGTAATAGTATCCCTCGCATCTCCCGAACCTCCTTGTTGGGGTAATGAAGTAGTCTCTCGACGCGGCGTGTGAGCACGCCGCTTGCCATGCCGATCGCGCCGCTGGGGAGCGGGGCGATTTGGTCGGCGATCTGCAATAACGTCTTCGCGTAGTCCATCGAGCCCGCGGTCGCGGCGACGCGGTCGTCGCAGGCCCACTCGCCCGCTTCCTCGAACCGCCGCACGGCGCGCCACACCAGCGGGTTGAACCACTGCGGAATCGCCAGCACGCGGACCGCGAGGTTCTTCCACAGGTCACCCCGTTCGCAGTGCGCGAGCTCGTGACGCAAGATCGCCAGCCGGTCGGCACGCGTCAGACTCGCCCACAAAGTGCGCGGCACCAGCACCAGAAACACCCACGGCACCCAGCACACGAGCGGACCTAGCCCGCGAGTGATGCGAAGCTCGACCGGTGTTCGCAGCGCGGTGGACTCACGGACTTGGCTCCATTCTTCGAGCCACGCCTCGTCCGTCGCCAGCTCGCCTGGCTTTCCTGCCGTGAAGATTCTTGCGTAGCGCCAACTGCCGATTGCGATGAAGCATCCCATTCCAATCAACCACAGCCCCAATCCAGTGGCGGGCAGGAACGCCACGGGGTCGAACGGCTCGGGGGGGATGGCCTTAGGGGCGGAGACGATGCTGACTTGCGGGGCGATGCCGTCGGTTGCTTCAAACGGAGTGGAAGCGGTGGCAATTGCCGCCGGTGAAGTGGCAACTTCTACCTGCCACGTGAAAGGCACCAGCAGCCAGCCTTGCACTAGCACCAAAAGCCACGCCACGCGGTGCAGTCGCGGGCTGCGAATGCGAAGTGCCCGCAGCAGCCCCATCACCACGAGCACCGCGAGGCTGGTGACCAGTGTCGTCCGCAGCAAGTGGAATGCGAGCGTTTCGAAGGGGCCGTTCATCGCTTGCCCCCTTTCGATTGGTTAACTCGCTCCTCTGCCTGGGAAATTAGCTGCTTGAGCTCGGCGATCTCCTCGCGCGTGATGTCGCGGCGATCCATCAGATGGGCCACCAGCGGCACGACGCGGCCGCTGCTGACGCGGTCAACCAGCGTTTCGAGATCGCGTTCGCGAACCTGGTCCGGCGTGACGGCGGCCGAGTACTGGGCGGGCCGGGTGCCCGTGCGATGGACTAGGCCCTTCTCGACCAAGCGATTGAGCCGCGTCTGGACGGTGGTGTAGCCAATCGGCTGGCCAAGTGCCTGCTGTGCTTGCTGAATGGTGACGCGGGGCTCGCGCCACAGCATTTCGAGAATCTCGATCTCCCCTTCGGGGAGTCGAGGTAGTTTCGGCTTTTTCTTCGCCATGCTCCCTGTCCTCTTAAACCAGCGTCGTCCTGATTGACGGAGCACAGTATTACTACAGATGTAGTAATTGGCAAGAGCGGAATTCTATTGGCGGAATGGGGGTACCGACAAAACGGTGGGAGGGGTCTCCGACCCCGATGCTTGGCTTCCGGCCTTCGGGGTCGGAGACCCCTCCCACAAAGTTGATCAAAATGAATGCACCGGAACTCTTGCGAGTCCCGCTACCAGAATTGTCAGACGCGGCGGCGAATCGCGGTAACGGCGAGCAAGCCGGCAGCCGCGATCAGCACGGTCGAAGGTTCAGGAACTGCGGAGGTGCCAACGGCCGCGACACTACCGGAACCCGAGCCGAAGTTGCCCTTCCAGATGCCGTAGTCAGCCGCGTTCACCACGTTGTCGCTGTTACCATCGGCGGCGAGTCCGGTGCCGGTGGCTCCGAGCGTGTCACGCCACACGGTATAGTCGGCCAGGTTGACGGTGCCATCGCCGTTGTAGTCGCCGGGCACGCCTTCAGGTGCGGTGCCAACGTAAACAACGCGGCCATCGAGCGTAAAGCCGTTGCGGTCGGTCCAGGCGAACTTCACGTCTTCGGCGAGCGAGTAGATGTCGTACGCGTTGCCTAGGGCAAGCCCTGTAGTGCCCGCGGTGATCGTCGAACTCACGCCTTGAAAAGGCATGCCAAAGTACCCTTCCACCAACTGCCCTTCGTCCGAACCACCACCAACTTCCCAGCCGCTTCCCATCAGGTTGCCCTCGGGAAAACCAGGGTTGCCGCCCAGGCCGTTAAAACCGGCAGCGTTAAAGGCACCCGACTCGCTGCGAATCGCGTAACCGCGGATGTCAATGTCTTCGGGCGCGGCGGTGTCGCCGGGGGCACCATTGTTACGCAGTGTCATTGCCCCTGTGCCGCGATTGATTTCGAGCACGAGGTTCGAGGGGCCTTCGATGAAACGGAACTCATGCCCACCGACGTTGTGGGGCTCGGGCGAACCTGGCTGAAGATTGAACCGCACTGCGGCGTAACGGAAGTTGAACTCCCCTTCGAGCGGCAACGACCGGAGCAGCGAGCCGTTCACGCGATTGTCGCTTCCAGGAAACTCGTAGACTGAGTCGGGAGTGCGAGTAGGGACGGTATCGTTGAACGGCGAGTTGCTGAACCAGAACTCGAATTTACCGACGCGGTCCGAGTTGAAGTTTCCATCCTCGTGACGCTGGGCGTAGGCGAACCAGTTGGGGTTAATCTGCGCGCCGTAGTCGAGGAAGATCGTCGGCGAGGTGCTGGTAGTGCCCCACTGCTCGAACTCGCCGAACTGAACGTCGGCGAAGTTGCGCGCGTTGATTTCGAGGGGGAATTCTCCGGGTTCCTCGAGGTAGAAATTGTCGAATAGTTGCTCAACGCCAGTGTTGGCATCTTGCGCGGCCGTGTTCGAGCTGTAAGCGACTGGTACACCGTAGGGGTTGGTGAACGTCAGCGCGGACGCCGAAGTCGAAAAGCACGCCGCACCGACAACGCCCATCACCAAGGCCAGCCCCCGTCGCGAGAATCCACGACGTACGACGAGGAGCCCCGCGAGCAGGCCGAGCGTCACGACGCTTGCGGGCTCGGGAACGACTGAGCCCGAAAGGAATCCACCGCGAGCGCCCGCGATGTTGAGGAACAAATTGAAGTCGTCGAGGTCGCTATCGAAGTCGCCATCCATGTCGCCGTTTAGGTAACCCTCGGCGCGGCTTAGTCCTTCGAAGTTGCTAGAACCCCAGATCGAACGGAAGATGGTCCAGTCCGCAATCGTCAGCGGGCCGCCGGACATGTCGAAGTCGCCCGGCAGGGTGATGGGTGCACCGGTGGTCCATTCCACACCGTTGGCTTGGATCGCTCCCTGATCGGTGAACACCGTGAAGCTCAGGTCCGGAATCGGAACCGGCATCCAAATCTGGCCCAGGTCGAAGGGTACACCAGCCATGAGCTGAAGGCCACCTTCCTCGCCATCGGCAAGACGCTCGCCGATAAAATATCGCGACTCGCCCTCCGAGAACCATTCGTTATCAGGATCGCGATCCCCCTCGGTGATGGAGTTCCAGTTCTCGAACTGCAAGGCCCCGACGCCGCTCACGATCTGGTAGTTGCTGATCGTGAAGTTGACCGTGGAAACAATCGACATCATGCCGGTTTGGGGATTCACGCGTAGCGTGATCGGGTCGGTCGTGGGCAGCGCTCCTTGGAAGAACTCAATGTCCGCAATCTGCGAAGAGTTGCCATTAAGTCCGCCATCGGTGGTTCGTGTGGTCGGAAACACCATCTTGTACGAAGTGAACGCTCCCGCGCTGTTCGACACGGGTATCACGTCGCTCAGCTTGCCGCGTTCGAACGGTAGGTTCATATCGCCCGACTGAATGAGCGTCCAACTCTCGGTATCACCACGGCTATTGTCCTCGCTTGTGATCGCACTGTTAGTGCCATAGAGCTGCCAGCTTGTGGGATCGCGGCCGTCGGCGTCGTTGGCCGTGGTGATACGAAAGCCCGAGATGCTGGTCGCGCCGGCATCGGGGGTGACAATGAACCCGGTATTCTTCCAACCGAAGTTGAGCAGCTTGGTGTTGGGGCTGCCATCCAGAATGTACTGCGGTCCTTCGTCGATACCCCAGGGGTTGTTATCGGGTGCGAAGTAGGCGCTGTCGAACTCGCGATTGTGAATGCCCAGGACGGGAGTTCCGCTGTTCAGCAAAGGGGACGTTCCCGTGCTGGTGCCATAGATTTGTGCTTCGCCCAATTGGATCGCGTCGTCGGGCCATCGCATGGTCGGGAAAACCATCTTGTAGGACGAATACGACTGGGCGTTCGTGAACGAAACCACGCCTCCCGGGGCGAAACGATCGAACGGCAGGTCGAGTCCCCCTTCGGCGATCAGGTTCCAGGTTTCACCGAGCCCGTCGCTGTTGTCGGTGCTGGCGATGGGCTGATTCGTGCCATAAATTTGGTAGGACGTGGGGTCGCGCCAGTCGGCGTCGTTGGCCGTCCACAGCTGAAAGCTCTGGGCGACGCTCGGACCCGGCATGACGATGAACCCCGTGCCCCGCCCGCCGAAGTTCAGGTACTTGGTGTCAGGCGTGCCATCGAGCAGCAAGTTGGGCGACTCGGCACCTGGATACCCACTATCCGACTGCGGGCCATCGGTGTCGATGGCAATGATGAAGTCGTCAGGGCTCAAGAAACCGGCGGCATGGCTAGTTGCGAACTGGCAACCCGCGAGGGCCATGCACAGCGCGAACGATAGCGAGAGAGTGCGGTAGTTCATGGATCTAGGTGTCTCTGGCTGAAAGAGTGAGTAAGGGCTGAATCAGTTCTGTTCCGAGCGCGCACGGCGATCCAACGGCGGATCGTTAGCGGAGTTCGCCGAGGGGGCGAAACTGAGGGTGGGTGGGAATTGCGAAACGTTAGTAAGGCTTGCCGAACCGCTTGCTGCGGCCCTCGTCCTTCCGATCGCCAAGCTTTCGGAAGGTCTCGCCTTCGACGTCGTAGGCAGTTAGCGTGACTGAACCATCGCACATCGAAGTCAGGCAGCCACCCGGGTGAGCGCTACCAAACAACTCGCGAATCAGATCGGGGTCCTTCGCCGCGATGGCGGTGATATCTTGCGAATCTTGCATCGGAACGTGGTCGGCGTTCTTGCCGTCGTAGTACGTCGACCTGACAAGGTCGTCCTGAAAGCCCGCGTACATGGTCCAGTCGTCGGCGGGCCACTCGCCCGATTCTTGATACTGGGGCGGCACGAATCGTTCGCCGAGGCACATGGTGTTGGATAGACCATCCACCACTTCGCGGATCTTTACCGCCGTGCCGCAGTAAGTCACCCCGCTAAACGTCTGGTGACGTGGCGGAAAATTGGGTGAACTAGCACTCGCGTAGTCGTGTGGCGAACGCCCAAGGCAGTCGCCATCGTACCCCGTCTGGTCGCCCACGCTGATGGCGTAATCGCTGCGAGCCATCGACCCGATGCGGTAGCTGGTCGAACCACCACTGCCATTGCCGTTCAATGCCGAGTAGCCATAAAAATTTTGGTAGGGACCCCCCGCGCGTCGCGACGGGCAATTGAACACATCCAGTGGTGTCGCGTCGCGAAACACGAGCTGGTCTGTCCGTGCGGATCCAGTCAAACCCGAACCCATATCAGCGAGTTGAGTTTGCTCGATGAAAGGCAGGATGGCGAAGACCCACGAGCCGGGCTGCTTGGCACCCGCACCTCGATCAGGGTCGCCGCTCCAACTGCCGGCCCAGCCCGACGAAGGAAGATTACCGTGCGTGCTCTCGTAGTTCAGGATGCCGAGCGTCAGGTTCTTCAGGTTGTTGGTGCATTTCGTGCGGCGCGCGGCCTCGCGGGCCGCCTGCACGGCGGGCAACAATAAGGCTACTAAGATGCCGATGATGGCAATCACCACCAACAGCTCGACGAGTGTAAATGCCGATGGCCCCTGGCGGTGGCCAGGGTTGTTGTGCTCGAACCGTCGCCGCGTCACCAGCACTTTAGGGTGATGGGGCGAGGGAGCCGGTCGCCAAATTGTCATGCGATCCTCTGCGGGGGTTTCTGTGCACTGCTGCGCCTGGAAAAGTGAAACTCCGCCTCCTCATGGTTCGAATACCGAGGACTCCGCGAATGTTACTATTCAATTCGGCAAATTCTTTAGGCTTTCCGGTTTGCCGAGGGCTGCGGAACACTGCAAAACACGAATGTTTAGTATCCCGACAAAATTCGGAGTAAAATGGCAAACAATCGCGTAACACTGGTGTTTGGCCCGGTATTCAAATGACGGAGGGCCACGCCAGCGGGCTTGTGTCGGTGGCGATTGGTGAGAGGCAAAAGCTTTCGAGGCGGATGGGATCCATCCAAATGTCGCTTCAACGAGACGCCGCGCGAGAAGCTCCGGATGAAGAATTCATCCGGCAGTTGACCGCCGTGCAACTGCAACTGCTGCACTACATCGCCAAGTTGTTGGGTAACCCCGACGAGGCGCAGAACGTGCTTCAGGAAACGAACCTAGTGCTGTGGCGCAAAGCGAATGAGTTCGAGCCGGGCAGCAACTTCACCGCCTGGGCCCATCAAGTGGCCTACTGGCAGGTGCAGGCGTACGTCCGCGACCGCCGCCGCGACCGCCATGTGTTCGACCCCGAACTGGTCGAGCAACTCACTCGCCCCGAAGTCCAGGTCGACGCCACGGCCGAGCTGCGTGTCGCGCTCCGTCACTGCCTCGACGAAATCAGCCCCAAGAGCCTTCAACTTCTAAAAAAGCGGTACGAAGGTGGCATTTCCGTCAACGAACTTGCATCGAGCCTGCAAAAGAAACCCACCGCCGTCCGGGTCGGATTGCTGAGGATCCGCCGCGCCCTGCTGAAATGCATCCAGCACCGCGTGGCGTCGAGTTAGCCTAGGATAGTTTTTAGCCGCGGATTGACACAAATTTCACACGGATGGCGACGTATTTGCCTTAGAATTCAAGTCGTTTTAAGCGGCAAAGTGCACGGAAATTAGCGAGCGTCAACAAACGAATCTGTTACCCACTGGTATATGTAATAGGGACGAATACTTATTTTCTCCCAGCCGTGCCTAGTCAGTGACCATCCGTGGCTAAGTAAAAGAACCTTTCGCTTCGGTATAAGTCGACGAGTTTAATTTCCCCATGACCATCAACGAACAACGTGAAATCGATCGATTGCTTTCGGCCATTGCCGATGGCGAGTCGGTGGAAGAGCGCGTCCTGGAACTCCAGGAACTGCTCCGCCATCGCGTCGACTTGCAGCGTTACTACCAAAAGGTCATGGCGCTTCACACGCTGCTGGAGTTTGAGCTGTCGCTGTCGAAGATGCCGTTCCAGCCGCTGATGCCTCCCGGGGCTACCGCGCTTGAGCAGCCAATGATCGCAGAAGCCAACCCCGCGCTCTCGCGAGTTGCCTCCCGCGTCGGTTTGCAGAGCTGGCCTTCGTCGCGGTTTTTGCTGGCGGCTTCGGTGGCCATTGCCGGCATGGCTGGCTTTTTGGTACTGGCTGGGTCGCTGCTGTGGAAGTCGCCGACGGGAACGCCCGTCGCCCTCGACACCCCGAGCGCCGCGACCGACTCCACGGTTTCCGTCCCGCTGGGCGACCGTATCCTGGTTCGCAATGGCCAGTTGCTCGACCGCATTGCCCTCGACACCCGTACTTCGCGAGTGAGCCATCTGTTTCTTCCCGTCGCCAATGGCGGCTCGGGCCCAAGCGTCACGCTATGTGGCGGAACGGCCTGGATGGAAGAGCCCTCGGGCAACATGGGGCGTGGGCATCTGGTCGAGTTGCCCCCTGGCCATAGTCTCGATGTGTATGTCGAAGCCCAGTCGGCCGTGCAGAACATGGTGGTGATGCTCGAGATCGACGCCAATGGCAACGTCGCCAGTCGCATGTCGTTCAACAACTGGATCGACAAGCGGACGCGCCGGATGTGGAAGCGAGCCGGCCCGCTCGGTAATTGGTCGCAGATTAACAACACCGACAAAACCAAGTTCTTCCTCTTTACCGGCTCGCACAAACTCGAAGCCTCGGAGACGGACGACTCGTGGTACCTCAGCGACTTCTGCATCGGCATCGACTCGCCAAGCGTGGTGCATATTGGCTTCGACGACAGCGGTTACGCCGCCCAGGTGAGCGATAACCAATCCGACCGCGACTACGACGACATCACCGCCACGCTTCGTATCGAACCCATTGGCGCCGCTGTGCCCAAGAATCCGATTCGCGTGATTGGCGGATTGGATGAGCCCGAGGCCGCCGAACTTTTGGGCGTCGGCTATCCCATCGAAGTTAATCCCGGCGAAACTATGCTGCTGCGCACCGCGAAGCGGTCGCAGTGGGCCAGTTCGTTAGAGCTCGTCGACCGAGATACAGGCCAAGTCGTGTGGCGCTTGAGTGCCGAGGATGAGAGCGTCAAGCCGACGCCGCTCAATTGGGGTGTGGTGGCCGTGGTGAACGACTCGGACGAACCTCGCAGCTATGAAGTGATTGGTCGTTTCCAGGCACCCTACCTGCGCGACCTCCCCTCATTGTGGAACCTATCCCGCTGCAGGTTGCTTGGCAACTTCAGCGACAGCTTGTGGATAGGGTTTGAAGATAGCGACGGCTTGGACGTCGATTGGGACGACATCGAGGTGTACGTCCAGTTCTTGAAGTAGGCGCGGCATACGCAGTCGTCCCTATCGCATGGGGATGGTTGTCCCTCCCGAATCCCGCAATCGCGGTCGGCTGTGTGTAACACGGCACGCACCCGCGGTATCCAATCAATAGCAAAAAGTAGGCGGCCCGCGTTCGTATGGTTTCTATTCTCCTTGAGGTACGTCTGATGATTCGACCCCTTGCCGTTTCCCTGCCCAGCCTGTGCTTGGCAGCACTCGCGATGGCTACGCTCACTGGCCTGCGCTCGGCTGAAGCCGCGTCGCTTGAGTACTACCTGCCGATCACGCCTGCACTGGTTGCCGGACCGACAGACGTTACCGTCAACGAACCCGGCGAGCTTTTCGTTCTGTCCGTTGACCTTCCCAAGTTCGACCCAAGTTTGGGCACGCTAGAGAGTGCCATTCTGAAGTACGACGTCGACTTCATCGCCCAAGCAACCACTAGCACCGGAGGTGGTTTGTCGGGCAGCGTCGGTGGTTTCTTCGCCCTCGACGGAATGCCATTCACAGGGGGTGGCGGTGGCAATGGCGGCGGCGGCGGTCCCGGAGCGATTGTCACGGAGTTCAGCATGGTGAATGGCGATCCGGCGGGTTCGGCGATTCCCTTTCTCACCGAACTCACGGGGGCCGGCACTTCGACTCTAACTTACAACGGCGAAGCCGACCTCATGCTCAGTAGTGTTGTTGGCGCCACGCTCAATGCCACCGGCGGTGGATTCACCGTCACCTACAACTTCACCCCCATTCCAGAACCTGCCACGGCAGTGGTGCTGGGTGGTGGACTGCTCGCGGCTGCACTGTTCGTGCGTCGCCGCGGCTAACAAACCTGACTGCACTCGATCCGGTGGTGCGTAGCGAAGGAAACTCCGGCGCGGTCGTCTGAATAGTAAGGGCAGACGGACGGCCCTGTCGGACTACCAAGCGATGCACCACCGGAACGAGGCGCCCAGAGGCCCTGGGGGTCGAGCACACCACTCGCCCCTGGGCCTCTTGCTTGCGCTCAATGTAACTGTAGCCGGCCTCGCAAGAGTTCGGGCCGACTTGGAATGGAGTCCGAACTCTGAAATTCGCGGAACGCGTGGCGGTACGATTAGGGCTCCGGACTGTCCTCGGTCTCGCTCCCCTGCCCTGCTTCTTTCGCGGGCGTGACGCCTTCGACCGGTTCGCGAGGCAACTCTTCGGTGCTGGGGGCCTCGGGGGCTCGCGCTCGGAGCGCCATCGCCTGGGCTTGCCGGCTGTAGTCGATCGACTCGGCCAGGATGCGTGCCGATTCTTGATCGGCGTGGAAGCCTTGTGAGTTTTCGCTGCTGATGAAGTCGAGCCGCCACATGCTCTTGCGCTGCAAGTCGTAGAGCTTGGCGAGCGTCTCCTCGTCCACACCGGCGGCCTTCGCCTCCATGATCGCATCGAGCATGTCGGTCATCGCCGCGGCTGCAACTTCAGTGAGCTGCTTGGTGTTGTTCTGAATGGTCTCCACACGCAGCCGCAGTTCGTCCTCGCTCTGGCGATGGCAAGTCTGGCACGCGTTGTTGATGTTCTCCATCGGACTGCGGACATTGTGGCTGCTAACCTTCATCGCCCCCACTCGCTGGTAGGGCATGTGGCAGTCGCTGCAACTCACCCCACTGCGGGCGTGAATGCCCTGGCTCCAAAGCTCAAACTCCGGGTGCTGGGCCTTGAACACGTGCGCGCCGGTTTCGCCGTGCTCGTAGTCGTAGAACGCCGTGCCATCCGGGAACTTGGTCTCCTCCCAAGTTCGCTCGATATCCTCGACCTTCAGGCCGTTGTCCCACGGGAACTTGAGCGTCATCTTGTTGCCGCAGTAATACTCGACGTGGCACTGGCCGCAGACCATCGATCGCATTTCCTGGCGGCTGGCGAGCTCATTGGGATCGTAAGGAACCTCGCGATTTCCCCGCCGCCAGCGCTCGATGCTCGGCAAGTGCGGCACGGCGCCCTCGCCCGCGGCGAGCGCCGCAATGCCCGTCATGAAGCCAGGCCGGGTGACGCGGATGGCCATCGTCGCGGGGTCGTGGCAGTCGATGCAACTCACTGGGTGCGCCTCGCCAATCATGGGGTGATTCTCAGGCACCGGCTGCCCCGCGAACTGCCCCTCAAACCCACCTGCCGGAGCCGGCGGAAACACGGGCGTATTTTCGTCGGGCGTGCCATCGGGCGTGGTCATCAGCATCGCGAGCACTTCCTGGTACGGCTTGGTGCTCACCTCTTCAAAGCCTCGCTGCACGGCCTCGGGATTGAACTCAGCGGCGAGCGCCTTATCGTCCACGGGCTCGCCCATCGCTTCGAGCCCCTTTTGGCGATAAAGCACCATGGTCGACGCGTGGCAATGCAGGCACGCCCCCGATTGTGGCTTTTGGGTTACTCGCTCCGTGACACCTTGGTCGTAAAGCATGTACGCGTGGCCGCGGGCTTCGCGGTAGTCGATGCTGAACGCATAACCGGCATAGAGCCGCTTGAGCCACGGATGCGTGTCGAGTTTGCTCTCGGGCATCGCGCTGCTGCCGCCATAGAATCGATCACCTGCCGTCGACTTCCACCCATCGAACTGGTGCGGCCAGTTGAGTCCCCACGGCTCGGGGTCAGTCGAGATCTCGTTGACCTCCACCACACGGACGAACGGCGTCCGCTGTTCCTGCTTGTGGGTGAACATCACCACGAGCACCCACGTCACCAGCGCCGTCGCCACGGCCGCGGCCAGGAACACGAGCGCGAGCAGTTTCGCGTTCCCACGGCGAGTGTGGATATTGGCGGTGTGGCTTGTAGTAGAGAAGCGTTGCATAAGAGGAAGATTCCTTGACTAACGATGCGGCGTGACCGACTGAGCGTGACCGACCGACGAGTGGCAATGGACGCATGACAAACGATCGCCACCGGGCTCGGCGGGCAACATGTGGTTGACCAAAGATTGATGGCAATACAAACACGCCTCGTCCACCACGCGGCTGTTGCGAGGTTTGATCTGGATCGGGTCCTTGTAGTCGCCCGTGGTGAAGGCGAGTGAGTGGAAGAATCCATTGTCGGCTTTGGTCACCCACTTGCCGACAAAGTGGTGGGGCAAATGGCAATCGTTGCACGTAGCCACCGCGTGATGACTCGACTTAAGCCACGAGTCGTAGTTCGACTGCATCACGTGGCAATTGGCACACGCAGCCGGATCGTTGCTCAGGTAGGAGTGCCCGCCACCATACCCAAAGGTAAAGGTGCCAAGTCCGCCGAGCGCACCCAGCATCACCGCCGCGGCAATCGCCAGCACTTTGCTTCGCGTACTAACAGACTTTGCTGGCTTGCTCAACGTCATCGCGCCTGATATTCCCCGGAAGATAAGTCGCCCAGGAGTTTAACGCGCGGGCGCAGCCATCGTCAAACCGCGGTGCCGGCGAAGGATGTACGTAAGAAGATGAGGTGGTCGTGAATCAGCTCGCCCGGAAGTATCGCGCGGTGGGCGGCTGAGTATGCCCGCGTTATCATGCCGTACGCCTACTTCTAGTGTTAACAGTGTAGATCGTCCGCGCGCCGAGCGTCCCAGTGAATGGTTCGCCTAAGATCGCACCTACGACTGAGGTCGCGCGCCTGGTTGCTAAGTCAGCGTCACTGCATCATCGTGACGCCGAAGACGTTGGCGAGAGTCCGTGGACGATACGTGTTGCACGCACGGCGTCTCATCTAGCTAGCGGAACGCCGGACTCTTCTCTTGTCGAGCGCAAAACGGAGAGAGCGAGCTGCAGAATCGAGAATTCCCGCACTCGGACGCGCGAATTGCCGTGCATTTCCCACAAACCAATCCTAGTTCAACCGCCCCGCGGGTCGTAAACTGGAGGTTTCGCAGGCTGCCCCCATTTTCTCCTGCCCAGGAACCTCCCCCCATGATCATCGGTGTCCCCAAAGAAATTAAGTCGGACGAGTATCGTGTCGCCATGTTGCCGGTAGGGGTCGAAGAACTTACCCGCCGTGGCCATCGCGTGGTGCTCGAGGTGGGAGCGGGCATGGGGTCGGGCATTGCGGATGCCGACTACTTGGCGGCGGGTGCCGTCCTCGTGTCGTCACCGGCCGAAGTGTTTGGCCAGGCCGACATGATCGTGAAGGTCAAAGAGCCTCAGCCCGCCGAGTGGAAGCTGATGCGTCCTGGGCAGATTGTGTTTACTTACTTTCACTTCGCCGCCGATCGCGAACTCACCGAGGCGGTGCTCGCCAGCGGTGCGACGGCCGTGGCGTACGAAACGCTCAGCGATGCCGAAGGACGCCTGCCACTGCTGACGCCGATGAGCGAAGTCGCCGGGCGCATGAGCATTCAGGAAGGTGCGAAGTATCTGGAGCGCCCGCAAATGGGTCGCGGCATTTTGCTCGGCGGCGTGCCGGGCGTGGCACCTGCGCACATCACGATCCTTGGTGGTGGCATCGTCGGCGCCAACGCGGCTCGCATCGCGGCGGGTTTCCAGGCGAGCGTCGCGCTGCTCGACATCAACCTCGACCGTCTGCGTTACCTCGACGACGTCATGCCGGCCAACGTGACGTGCCTCTACAGCGATCGCCACACGATCCGCAAGCAGCTGGAGCGCGCCGACTTGGTGGTGGGTGCCGTGCTGATTCCAGGTGCCAAGGCCCCGCGGTTGGTGGAAGAAGAAGACCTCAAGATCATGCAGCCCGGTGCCGTGATCATCGACGTGGCCATCGACCAAGGTGGTTGCATCGCCACGAGCCGTCCGACATCGCACGCCGAGCCCACGTACATCGTGAACGACGTGGTGCATTACTGCGTGACCAACATGCCGGGCGCGGTGGGACGCACCAGCACGTTCGCCCTGTGCAACGCGACGCTCCGCTGGGTGCTGGAGATCGCGCAGCGTGGTATTGAAGATGCGGCCCGCACCCTTCCCCCCGTCGCCACGGCGATCAACACCTACAAAGGCAAAGTCACCAACCGCCCCGTCGCTGACACGTTCGGCTTGGAATACGACAACATGTTCGCGGCGTAAAAGGTCTTCACCCTCCCGGAGGGAGGGTGAAGTTCGAACTACGGATGATGAAAGAGTAAACCCTTATGCCTGAAAACGAACAACTCAACACGCTGCTCTCGCCGCGGTTCTTGTTTCAGTTCTCCATTCCGCTGAAGCGCAAGCAGCCGATTTGGGGGCCGACAGGTGTGGCGCTTGACGAGTCGTACAAGTTGCTCGACCTCGCCTCGCTTGATGCGGGCACCGCGAATCAAGAGCGTGGTTTTGCCGATGTTCGCATGGCGTGGGACGCCCCTGGTGTGGCGATAACGCTGTCGGTGACCGGCAAGCACCAGCCAGTGTGGTGCCGGGAGTCGCGGCTCGAAGATAGCGATGGCCTCATCGTGTGGATCGACACCCGCGCGACGCACAACATCCACCGCGCGAGCAAGTACTGCCACTCGTTCATTTTCTTGCCCTCCGGCGGCGGCCGGCAGTCGGCCGAGCCGCTGGCCGATCAGATGCTAATCAACCGCGCCCGGGAGAACGCACGGCCCGTCCGCCCTCGCGAACTTCAAGTCACCAGCAAGATCAAGAAAGACGGCTACGAGCTCTCGGCGTTCATGCCGGCGGTGGCGCTCGAAGGATTTGATCCTTCGAATCATCGCTCGCTCGGCTTCACCTACGCCGTGGTCGACCGCGAGCTCGGCCTCGCGACGTTTGCTAATGGCCCGGCGTTCCCATTCGGCGAAGATCCCAGTTGCTGGGCCACGCTGGAGATGGTGCAGTAGCCGACGGAGTACCAGCTACTCGTTGCCGTTATTCGTCGGCGTCGACTCGTACTTGCCGAATACCATCCGTCCGGCGCTCGTTTGCAGCACGCTGGTGACATTCGCGCGAATCACCTCGCCAATGTGCTCGCGGCCGCCCTCGATGACCACCATCGTGCCATCTTCCAGATAGCCCACACCCTGGCGAATGTCCTCGCCCGGCTTGATGAGCCGCACGTCGAGCGTTTCGCCAGGCAGGAAGATTGGCTTGAGCGAGTTGGCAATGTCGTTCAGGTTCACGACACCCACGCTGTGCAGTTTGGCGACCTTGTTGAGGTTGTAGTCGTTGGTCACTACCTTGCCATCAAGGTGCTTGGCGAGCAGCACCAGCTTCTGATCCACCGGCTGACTGGCGAACTCGGGCAGTTCGCGGTCGAAGATCATCACGTCGACCTTCGGATTGCTTTGCAGACGATTAAGAATGTCGAGCCCACGCCGCCCGCGACCGCGCTTCAGCTTGTCGCTCGAATCGGCAATGCCCTGTAGTTCGGCAATGACAAATTGCGGCATGATCAACTGATTGTCGATCGCCTGCGTCTCGACCAAGTCGGCAATGCGGCCATCGATCACCACGCTGGTGTCGAGCACCAGTGGCTTGAGGCCCTTCATCTCCTTGGCGAACTCGACGTAGGGAATGATGAACCGGAAGTCGTCGCGTGTTTGGAGCAGCACGCTGATGGAGGCGTAACACGTAATTGCGGCGAGGCCCAGTTGCACCCACTCGGCCACTTCGGGAGTGCGAATCTGCTCCATCAGCGGCGTGAGACCAAGTTGCAGCACGTAGCTGAGAAACAACCCAATCACCGCCCCAAAGTACACGGCCGTGATCACGTCGAGTCGCTTGCGGCGGATGAACACGTCGGCTGCCAGCACGCCGCCGGCCCCCGCCATCACGGCGAGGAACGCCAGCCAGGGGAGGAAGCTATTGGTGCTCTCGAACAAATCCGACCGCACCACTTGCACTCCAAGTGCAATGGCGATCATCAAGAACAGAACGCGAAGAATTACCAGGGCCATGCGGTAGCCAGTGGGGTGGGGGCAGCCAATCGTCGCCTCACTGGCCCTGCGGACCGCGGGTACGACAACCGCTCCATTCTACCCACCAGCGCCGGGGCGATACAGCGGCAATCCGTGGCGAAGAGCGCTCCACGACTCGGATAGCCCGCACATCCGTCACAGTGCGACTAATCGTCCACTCGGTGGGTCGCAGAAACGACGTGTACCACGCGGCAGCCGCCGCGACTGGCTTATTCCCGCCCCGCGATTGCCGTACAATTACGCCATGCTTTTACTGTTCCTATTTTTGCTGTTCACCGTCGGCCCGCTCTGCGAGCTGATCTTGCTGATCTACGTCGGCACGAAGGTAGGCTGGCTAACGACCCTCGCCATTGTGATTGTCACCGGGCTCGTGGGCACGGCGCTCGCGAGGTGGCAGGGGGTGAAAGCTGTGCTAAGAGTGCAGCGGCGCCTGGCTCGCAATCAAGTTCCCGCGGACGAACTGTTCGACGGCGTGCTAATTCTGCTCGCCGGAGTGCTGCTGTTCGTACCGGGATTCATCACCGATGTGATCGGCTTCACGCTACTGCTCCCGCCGATGCGAAGTCTAGTGAAGGGGATGCTCCGCCGTTGGGCGAAGAAGAACATCGATGTTCGCACCACGCACACCACCACGCAGTCGTGGACCCAGCCGCAGCGCCCCAAGCTCCGCGACGAGATCATCGACGTGCAGGTCGTCGAAACACGCGTGATCGACTGAATTGATGAACGCTGTCGAGCGGTGCAGCAATAGCCGACGAGCTACGCCTCGTCGGACCGAGATTATCCCCTACTCAGGAAGTCGCCCCTGCTCGACCTTGGGAAGCTTGCCCGTCAGCGACTTCATGAACTCCACCAAGTCGCTTTTCTCTTCGTCGGTCAAGTCGAGCGGCGTAATGCTCTCCGACAGCCACTCGTTTGCGTGCCCCCCTTGGTCGTACCATTCGACCACTTCTTCGAGCGTCTCTTGAGATCCGTCGTGCATGTACGGAGCTGTCTCGGCGATGTTGCGAAGCGATGGGGTCTTGAACGCGCCGCGGTCGGCATCGTCGTCCGTCACCACATAGCGCCCAAGGTCGGGCTCCGCCGCGTCCATGCCGACACCCAAGTTATGGTATTGCTCGTCGGTGTAGTTGGCCCCGTTGTGACACACCGAACAGTTCGCTTTGCCAAAGAACAGCGCGCCGCCCCGTATAGCTGCTTCGCTCACGGGATTGGCTTGGCTGGCGGCGACTAACTTGTTGTAGTCCGCAACGAACTCGGGGTCTTCTTCTTCAAGTTCGTCAAGATACTCCAGGTCGTCGGCATACGTCTTTTTGAAGCTCGCTAGACGCTCGTAGTGATCCCACGGCGTGGTGCCCGAGACGATGGTACGCTCGAAGCTCGCAATTGCCTTGGCGACGTTGTCGATCGTCAGTCCATCGGGAAAGATCCGCGCAAATTGCACGCGGTAGCCATCGATTCCGCCGATGCTCTCCACGCACGAATCATGCGTGTTCGACATCTCGACGGGGTTGGCGATTGGCCCGACCGCTTGGTCCTCGAGCGTCGCCGCGCGGCCGTCCCAGAACTGTTCGCCCGAGAGAATGCGATTCATCGCCGTCGGCGAGTTGCGCCCCCCGGCTTGGTTGCCGACGCCGAAACTCACCGGCGTATCGTCCGCGTAGCCGTGGCTCGGATCGTGGCACGTCGCGCAACTGATCGACGTGTCACTCGACAGCCGGCCATCGAAGTACAACTGCCGGCCAAGCTCGATCTTTGCCCGCGTGAGGGGGTTGGTGTCGAGTCCTTGGATCTCGGTGACCCCCGCCGCCAAACCCGGGGGCAAAAGTGGCGTGAGCGCCTTGTGGTTCCGCGGATCTTCCAGCCAGCGCTCGATCTCCGCGAGTTTTAGCGGCCCCTCTCCCGGAATGCCTGCCACGAGTTCGTCGCTGCCCAGCATCACAACCTCGGACGACGAACCCGTGTCCGTCGCCGCCACACTCACGCGAAGCGCGTAGCCACCGACCATCGCCAGCAGAATCACCAGACCAAAATAATGTCGAGTGCTCATCACAGGTGCAACTATTCTCAAAAGGCCATCGTCTGAAGCCGCAACGTAGCCGAACTCGCCAGAGTTCGGAAATGATATGGGAAGCGAGGACTTAGCCACGGATCGACACTGATGAAATACGGATGAATCTAACCCGCGAATGCACCAGTTCGCCAACATGCTTGCCGCTTCGCCGCGACTGGCGAGTTCCTACCACTTCCCGTACATCCGTGCGTTTCTGTATTCATCCGTGGCTAGAATCGCTCGGTCCAAAGCTCGTCCAACTCAACCAAGTCCACCCTAGCTCGCCGACTTGAGCGCCGCGAGCGCCTTTTCGTAGTCGGGTTCGCTGGTCACTTCGGGGACATACTCGGCGTGGACCACTTTGCCGGCGCTGTCGAGCACGAAGCACGCGCGGCACTCGATCTTTAGTTCTTCGATCAGCGTACCCCAGGCGTTGCCGAAGTTGCGGTCTTGGTAGTCGCTGCCGACGCGCATGTTCGTAATGCTCTCGGCACCGCAGAAACGATTCATGGCGAACGGCAGGTCGAGGCTCACCGTCACCGCGTTAATCGCGTCGCCCATGCCGGAGAGCGAATCGTTGAACTTCTTGGTCTGGATCGCGCACACGCCAGTGTCGAGCGAAGGGACCACGCTGATCAAGGTCGGCTTGCCTTTGAGGTCGGCCAGCGAGAGCGCCTTCATGCCCCCTTCGAAGTAGTGCAGTGTGAAGTCGGGGGCGGCTTGGCCCACCTCGATGGCTTCGCCAGCCAGGGTCATCGGGTTGCCTTTGAACGTGATTGCACCGGAACGCGACATAATGATTTCCCTCGGGCGAGAGCCTTGAACGTGTGTGATAGGGTCGGACCGGCCCGCGGCCCGCCAACTCACTTTAGTATCCCGCCCTGCTGCAAGTGCTGGCAAGGGTGCCGAAGGCGGGGCGTCAATTTGTCGCATGCCGGTAGCAGTGGTCGAACAGCAACTCCCACTCCGCCTGTTGCACGGCCCGGCAGAAGCCCGCGTGCTTTCCCGTCCGCAACGCGGCTTGGCAGGCGTCCACAAACGCCATCGGATCCCAAGCACCAGAAGGGAGAACTCCCCGGGCGTCGTGTTCCTGCGCGAGATGTTCTGCAGCGTCGCCGAGTGGGCCGTAAACCGCGTGCGCATCGACGCGACGAAACCAGTACTTCGCGTTCGAGAAATCCCCCTCGCGGCGATGCATGACTCCGTGCCAGAAACTGCCGGTCGGGTTGTCGATGTCCTGGCTGATCGTGTGCGAGTCGTCCAGAAAATCGTGCAGCAGCCACACCCCTGACAAACACGCTGCGGCCATTTCGCGATCCACGACCTTTTTCGGCCCGAACATCGTCTCGGCGGATAATTGCCGGAGCTCGCCCCGCAGCGCTGCGTCGGGCGAACCCGCGTCGAGCGGCCGGCACCGATCGGTGGCGAGCCATGTTGCGAGTGTTGGACCGTACTGCTCGGGGTGGAAGCTCATTGTGGACGCTCCGTGATCAGAACCCAATAAAAAAGCCCACCGTCGAGCGGGGACGCTCAACGGTGGGCCGAGAATCGGGGAAGATTCAATCTGTCTTAGGCAAACCGACGCAGGCCAGCGGCACCCGCCACCAGGGCGAGCAGCATGACGGCCGTTGCGGGCTCAGGAATCACTTGGAAGTCGGGATTCGGCACCGTCACGGGTACGATGTCAAAACCCTTCTTGTCGATGAACGAAATGGTCACCGGGTTGGATTCCGACAGGGCCAGCAGGCGATTGTCCGCGACAATGGCGGCCTTGGTCACACCGAACTGAGGGTTCAGGTTGGCAATGGCAGCGGTGAAGTCGATGAATACTTGATTGTTCCACAGGCCGTCGTCGGGATCCGACGCAGCGTTGGCGTCAAAGGTGTCCGACACAGTCAACTTCCATTGAGGACTGCCGGGGTTCGGAACGGGGACGCCATCTACCTCGAGAATGGTCACGCCAACCGCCAGGGCGGCGCGAACGGCGGTGGCCGAGGTGCCGGCACCCATGAAGCTGTAGGAGCCCCATTCGTTGATCGTGATACCCGAGTAACCGCCGGCGACGACGTTGTTTTCTTCGAGCGCCATGATCGTCGTGTTCATTTGAACGTCGATGATGTCACCCTGACCCAGCGGCAAATAGGCTTGGGCAACAAATTGGCTGGGGGTGAACAGCAAGGAGTCGCCCACCAAATTGGGGGCGTTGTACCGCGACTCAGGCGGAACCGGATCGGTACCCGAGCTTTCGCGGACGTCCAGGTACATGGTGTACGCCGGAGCGGGATCGGGACCGAAGTCGCCGTAGTTCAGAAAAGCTGCAAATGCATTGGAGGACAAGGTGCAGCACGCAACCGCGGCCAAGGCAAACGCTTGGCGCAATGTTAGTCTCTTCATGAGGTCACTTCCCCGATGTCTAATTTAACTAAATAGCGATGTGAAAAACTGTGTCGATCACTCGACGGATACCTACGAATCATTCGCAGAAATAATGTCGATTTAGCGTTTCGGCATTAGCTCTCCAACACTCCCAGTAGGTTCCGCCGGCTCACATCGCTCTAGGACAATCCCGCAGCCAGTCCCCGTGGCTGCATTCGTTGGGTTGTCAGGACGTTTGCCGGACGCAGTTCCCCAAAAAAAACAACCTCTCAAACGCTCTCGCCCAGGCTTTGCACAGCCCGCGCGCATGGAGAGATTTTGAGAGGTTATTTAATTAGCAGGTCTTGCGGGGGTTTTGTGGTTAGTTCTTACTCGTGTAAAGGGTTAGTGACAAATTCATTCCGCCACTGGATCTCAGATTAACCGATACCAGGGGCACTGTCAACATTTGAGGGATGGGGAAAAGGCTCAGTTTCCCGCGAAAAGAAGCATCGCTAGCTCCTCGGAAAACCCGAGTCCAAACCGCCAAAAACTAGCGGGTTTCTACCCGTTCGGTGCGGAGGGTGCTGTTCGACTCGATTTCTTTCCCCCGCCCGAACTTGGGAATTACCATCGAGTTACGATCCAGCGGAACCCGCACCGTGACGGTAACCTGGGTGGTTTCGGGGGCCAGGGTCGGCGGATCCACCGTCACCGTCGCCCCCCGCGTACCGATCGCCGACATGATACGTTCGGCCTCGGCAATCGCCTCGGCCGCCGTCGCCCCCGGCACCATCGCCACCCGCGACGCCTCGTAAGCCGCGTTGTCCGCGGTGTGCCTCACCACGTTGAGCCACCCGAACTCGAACATCGTCAGCACGATCAGAAAGAACACCGGTGCGCAGATCGCAAACTCGGTGATCACGGCACCGCGACGATCGGAGGGTGGATGGCAATGTTGAGAAAGCATAGTGGAGCACCTAGGTCAGCAATCGTGGGTTCACACAAGCAGCGAATCGGCGCGTCATGGGTTCGCGCCGATTCGCGTCCTTCGTGGGCGGCGTTGCTTTCTTATTTGGTCAGCAACACCGGCAGCGTCCGCGCGATCTCGCGGAACACCTCGTTGAGGTCGCCCGCCGTATCGGCATGGTAATGCTGACCACCCGTGGTCCTGGCCACGTCACGCATGCGAGCTTGGTCGGCACCGGCGCTGAACGAGATGGTGTGCACCGTGATATCAAGCGCGGCCGCTTCATACGCCACCGTCCGAGGATCGATGCCGCTGTTGTGCAGACCGTCGGTCATCAGCACGATGGTCTTCACCGCGAACGGCCTTGCACGCTGCGGGTCGGTGATAGCCGTGATGCCGCGGCGCAGTCCTTCGCCAATCGCCGTACTGCCACCAATGCCTCGCGTCATGAACGTGTTCATCGGCGCGCGAATGAGACTGTGGTCTTGAGTAAGCCTTTGACGAATGTCGGCCGTCTGGAAGTTCAAACTGTACCCGCGGCAGCTAGTGCTGAACTGACTGCTGTAGCTCGCCAGAGCGACTTGCTCTTCGGGGAATGTCCGATCGAGTTCGTCGAGGAACCCATTGATAGCGCTATTGAGTGCCGCGAAGCGAGTGTTGGGATCCAGCGGTCCGCAGTTCTGTCCATTACGATCGCCGATCACCGAAAGGTCGAGGCCCATTGAGCCCGAACGATCGATCACCAGGCAAATATCGCGATCGAGGATGGTGGAAGTCGCTTCCTGCGTTGGCTCGAAGTGCTCGACGCCCACGAGTCGCGTGAAAAACAAATCGACCGGGCCGGCTAGCGACTCGCTCGTCCTGCGGCCGCTGACGTTCACGGCGTTGATCACGCCCGCACTAGCCGGCGTGAACACGTAGCGATTCGCGCTGTTGGCCTGCTCGCTGCGACCAAATTGAACGTCTTCGACGCCCAGCGCAAGTCCCTCGCCCGCCACCACATTGCGACTCGCAGCATCCACCGCTGCGGCGCGGGCGGCATCTTGGTCCTGCGATACGGAAAGCACCTTAGCACCAGCACGGGCAGCGGCGTCGGTCGCCGTGCGAAGTTCGGTCTTCGCAAGCTGCATCCAGGCGACGTCGATGGCAAACGCCATCATGATCACCAGCACGGGCAACACAAAAGCCACCAGAATCAGGATGGCGCCACGACGAGGCGCGAGGCAACGCGGACGGGAAGAGCGGGGAGTAAACATAGGGCACCTCAAAGCTCCTTCATCACTACCGCCGAGGCGTCAATAGTCACGCCTCGAAAGAATCGCAGCGGTAACACGCCGTTGCTGTTGGACGGTGCAGTGATGCGGATGGTCATGTACTCGCCAGGCGCGAGACCTGAGATCTCGGCTGGCGTCACTTGGATATCGGCGTCGTTGATTCGGCGATCGGCCAAAATGCTCTGGCAGGTTGCACGAACGTCGGCTGTCGTCGCGTTGGGTTTCACCGCGGTGTGGGCCCCTTCGTAAGCCGCGACGGCCAGCGATTGCTTGAGGAACACCATCGAGCAAGTCTCGATCATGCCTGTAAGCAGTAGCACCATCACCGGCAAACAGACGGCAAACTCGGCCGCCGCCACGCCACGGCGTGGACCAAACTTGTTCGAATTGTGCGGACGCGTTGAGCGGATCACGTCGTCGGTTCCTCGGTCTTGCCGTGCGAATCACTCAGCCGGTCCACGATTCGATTCACGTCCGCGGCGATCTCTTTCCAGAAGTCGTTGTCGCGAAGCTCGACCCGCTCGGCCTTTTCGCCGGACGCCAAGTTGTGAAGCACTTGCCGCAGTCGATACACGGGGCCTGCAAATCGATGACTCATGCGAATGGTATCGAACACAAACACTGGCATCAGGCACATCAGCACCAGCAACAGCGGGCCGTAATTCCACCATGCCGTGGTCAGGATTTCATTCACAGGACGGAACGGATCGTTCATCCACTCCAGCCCCATCGCCAGCACAACCGCCACCGCGGTGTACGCGAGCCAGTGCAGCAGCAGTCGCCGCCAGAGGGCACCCTGCACTTCGGGGTCGACGTATTCGTTACCGCGTTTGGTTCGGCTCATTGGAAAGGCTCCAGACGCACGAGCGCGTTGGGGTGGGAGGAGAGAAGGAGGGATGTCGGCAGGAGATAAGCGGAGGGATAAGAGCGGAGCTATCCGCTATGAAAACCATACGTCACGTGCTGATTTGCGGACGGCCAACCTGGAGCGAAAACTGGCGAATGACTTCGGATTCTGCAGTAAGTTGCCATCGCAACCGGAACAATTGATGGAATGCATCTCGACGACGCGATGCTGCGATCGTAGTTTTCCGCTAATCGGCCACGGCGAGTTGCGCGCTGACCTAGCCACGACGAAAGTTTGCTAGCTCCCAGAGGAGGTGATAGGATGGGTGAACTGGTCGCTAAAGATCCTTCCCGGAGTCGCCGTCATGCCTCGTGCGCTGCCTGTTTTCGTGCTCACCACCGCGTTCTGCCTGGCAGCGTCGGCAACCCAGGCCGATGAGAAGTCGGCGATCGCCACGCTCGAAGCCGCTGGTTACAAGGTCACTGGCTCGAAGCTCACAACCGAACCGGAAACCGAGATCAACGCCGACCTCAAGGAGATCAACAAACTCCGCAAGGAACTTCTGACTGCCACCCGTGAGCTTTCCAAAGTCCAAAGCCAAGTGGATCAGCACAAAGCGAATATCGCCCAGATCACCCATCAAGAAGTCCAACTCAGCACCCAGCTCGCGAACGTCCGCCAGGGGGATGTCGAATCGAACAACCGCATCGTCGGCGCTCTTAACGCACTGCAAGGACAAAAGAACCTGATGAATGGTCAAACGCCGCAAGGCGAAGAGGCCCTCGCTAAGTCGCGTGCCGGCTGGAGCAAGGCGCGCGAGGCGTACCTGCAACTAGTGCTTGATCTCCGCGAGAAAGTCGAGGCTGCTAGCGAGCTCTACGAGAAAAATTGCGAGGACGATTCGCTGAAGGCCGCCGTGGAGGAGCTCAACAAGTCCACCGGCAAGTCGTACTCGATCGATACTCCACGCACATTCCTTAGTGCGGTTCGCAAGCTGGAGTCGCTCGAAGACGAAGTGCTCACCGAGTCGATTTCACTCCGCCGCCAGGGCAACACGCTGTATGTCTCCGTGATGGTTAACGGAAAGTACGACAAGGAAATGGTCGTCGATAGCGGGGCGAGCCTAATCCTGCTCCCCGCCGCGGCTGCCAAGGAACTCGGCGTCGAGCCGACAAAGGAAGACCCACAGGTCGAACTCGTGATGGCCGATGGTCGCACCGTTTCGGGGCGTTTGGTAACGCTCGAAGAAGTTCGCGTCGGGCAATTCACGGTGAAAGAGGTCGAAGCCGCCGTTCTTGGCCCCGAAGCCGTCAGCGCCGAACCTCTCTTAGGCATGAGCTTCCTCGGCAACTTCAAGTTCGAACTCGACGCCAAAGCCGGCACGCTCACTATGGTGAACGTCGAGGGAGCGAACCCAGCGGAGGAGAAGAAGCCGAAGCGGGGGCGTAGGTAGCCCGCCCTAATCCGCCTTGCAGCTCTAATCGCTACCTCCATCGCAGCAACTCATCTGCCCAAGCCGAATTCGTTTTCACGGAACGGGAGGGGGAAGCCTACGTTTTGACGGTAGCTGTTTCTCCCTTCGAAACGTTCAGGAGTCGAACCATGAAATTCGGTATTGGTGTGTTATTGCTGGTTGGTGTCGTGTGTTGTGCAGACGCTGTTCGGGCCTCCGATCGTGATGCCCTGCAAGGCGCTTGGCAGTTGAGCAGCGGCGTGGCCGATGGCAAGTCGCTCACTCCCGCCGAGCTCGCTGGCGGCAAGCTCGTGATCGAAGGCGATCACTACACCCTGACCATGAACAATGCGGAACCCATTACGGGAACGCAGAAGTTGGGCATGTCGAACGATCTCCACACGATCGACATCACGTTCGACAATGGCGAGCACAAGGGCGACACTTGCCTTGGCATTTACGAGACCACCGGCGATGAGTTCCGGGTGACGTTCTCGCTACCCGGTGCCGATCGCCCGACGAGTTTCGAACCCGCACCCCGCAGCGGCCAGTGGATGCACGTCTGGAAACGCGCGAACTAAGCACCGCACAGTTCTTGTATGAAAACTTGACGAATCCATGGAGCCGCGAGGGTCTTCTCGCGGCTCCATGTTCATTGATGCTTGAGGAGTCGGCCTCCGGGCGCTAACGCAACCCTTTAGCTTCCTAATACCAGTTCGGCCAGGGACAAGAGAGCGGGGCGGCGGCTTCGGTGGTAGGTCGCCAACCCATCAACTTCGTCTACTTCGTCGTTTAGCTTTGCTTGGTAATAGCAACTCGGGATGCTCGCGTTTGAATCTCCTTCTCCACTGTCTGCTCTTGAACAAGCTACGGTCCAAATAAGGTCGTAGTCGCGATGCCTCCGCTTCCAGTTGCAAATCGTCAGTGGGCAACGTGAAGAGGTGCCACCCAATAGCACGCATGCCGAATTTATCGGGTATTACAGTTGCTTTGTAGGGCAACTCGTCCCCGACGCTTGCTTCATTGATCTGCAGGAACAGACGCGTGCCTGGAGTGGCGTAGTAGACGATTACTCCTGGCGCAGGTATCGACCACTTCTCAACCTGCGCTGCCGGAAACACGACGTTATACTGTTGCAATCCGCGCCAACCGAGCATTTCGGCGAAACTTCTCATTTGATACCGAGGTTTAGCGCGTACGAATCTAGCTTGCTCGGCAGTGTAATGAGCGTATATGTTCATGCCGGCCTCCGGGCGCTTACGCAACCCCGTTCGATGGTTAGCTTCTGGCTAACAGCTTATAGCCGACAGCCTACAGCCATTCTCCCACTACTGCTTGATCATGCCCAGTTCGGTGCGCCCGCCGGGGATTATCGGGAGCACGTAGGGACCGGGGTAGTCGAGCATCTCCTGGATGGCCGCTTGGAGGTCTACCTTGCGACCGAAGAATAGTTGCGGTACGTGGTTTTCCATGAATTTGGGTGAATTCATCCAGTCCGGCTGATTCTCGCTACCAGCAGTCGCTAGGGTCTGTTAACATGCCCAGAGCGTTCAGCTATAGACCTATGCAAACTAGGGCGGTTTTCGCGATGATCAAACCATTTGTGGCGACCACACTTCTTGCGTTCCTGGCTCCGTTGACGGCCCAAGCGGCGGTGTTCCTCACCAAGGAAGTCCAGCCAACACCCGGGCTGGAGGGCTTTTTTACCTACACGGTCACGGCAACCTCCAATGTGGGAAAGATCTCGGCTTACGACTTTAGCAAGAGGTCTGGCGTAGGCGAGAATTCGGGAATCGTGGGACCGCTTCATCAAGGTGCTTTCAGCGCAATCTTTGGCTCGGCAGAAGCTTCGTCTTCGCTGGGGGTCGCTGGAGATTCTCGATTCTTATTCTCGCCCGATGACGTGCTCAACTTGTTGTCGGAAGAGTCCACTGAGTTCTTAGGCTCGGCGTTTACGTTGTACGGGGAGGCGTTGCACGAAGCGACTCCGTCACGAAGCTTCCTCCAAATCGTCACCAACGATCCTGCTGCGGTTCATCTATCCGGGAAGATTGTTTCCCGCTGGACGGATCTTGCAGCAGATGCGCACGTTGATCTCGTGAACTTGGCACTCTCTGACATTCCGGTTGGACCGGCCCCGGATCTGGCGAGCTTGCCGCTGTTTACACCGCCTGTCAAGGAGATTCCTCTCACCATTCCGCCAGTGACCCCTCCAGCGCCATCGCGTCCAATCCCTCCCGTGGAGGTTCCGACCGAAGCCGAAACGACTGAAGAGGAAGAACCCGCTCCGCCAGTGGGAACTCCTCTTCCGAATCCAAGAGAGGTACTCCTCACGCCGGAAATCCAGCGATGGCTATTGGAGTTCAGGACAAGCGATCTTCCGCCGAATCGAGTGTATCCCTACAGCCTAGGGGAGATGGCGAACTTGCCACAACTGTCGATCGATGAGGTCGGCACTCCGCAGATATACCTATCTTCTTTTCAGCTCTTTGATGGCGATTCCACCTTCGACTTCGCCGGCCAAATTCCGATCACTGATCGCCTAAACGTGGCAGTGGCCTTCCAGAACTTCGTAGGCCAATCTACCCCGCCGGTGACGAGTGTTCCTGAGCCCTCCACGCTGTTTATCGGCTTGGCAGCGGCGAGCGGCTTGCTCGTGCTGGGGCGCAAGCGACCCAGCGCAGCAGCATAGCCCGACCGGCGATCGCGTTCGAAGGGACTTTCGATCACGAACGAGCTTTTGTGCTCCGGGCGCTTACGCAACCCGGTTCGATGGTTAGCTTCTGGCTAACAGCCTATAGCTAACAGCCTATAGCCATTCTCCCACTACTCCTTGATCATGTCCTTGACGGTGTGGCCGCCGGGGATCATGGGGAGCACGTGTTCCTGGTAGGGCGTTGCAACGTCGAGCACGTAGGGGCCCGGGTAGTCGAGCATCTCCTGGATGGCCGCTTCGAGGTCTTCCTTCTTGTCGACGAATGCCGCCCCGCAGCCGAAGCCTTTGGCGATTTGGACGAAGTTCGGGTAGCGCTCGTCCTGTCCCTTGGCTCCGATGCCGTCGCCGCAGCCGCTCCACTCGGGGTTGTCGATCGGGCCGAGGTAGGTGTGGGCGCGATTGCCTTGCATGAAGCGATCTTCCCACTGCACCACCATGCCGAGGTGCTGGTTGTTGAGCAGCAGCACTTTCACGGGGAGCTTCTCGCACGCGAGCGTCGCGAGTTCCTGGATGTTCATCAGGAAGCTACCGTCGCCGTCGATGTCGATCACCAATCGGCCGGGGAACTGGCTCTGGGCGCCCATCGCTGCAGGGAGACCGAAGCCCATCGTGCCAAGTCCGCTCGACGAAAGCCACGTCCGCGGCTTGTCGAACTTGTAAAACTGAGCGGCCCACATCTGGTGCTGGCCGACGCCCACGCTGATCACGGGGTCGAGCTTGTGGGTCATCTTCCACAGCGTGCGGATGGCGTGCTGCTGAACGATGCCCGGGTACTCTTCGTTGTACTTGAACGGCTCGTCGGCCTTCCACTTCTGACACTTGGCGACCCAGTCGCTGATGTCTTCGGGGGCCTCGACGATCTTGTTGAGTTCCTTGAGCGCGAACTTCACGTCGCTGCACACAGGAATGTGGGCCGGCTTGTTCTTGTTGAGCTCGGCGGCGTCGATGTCGACGTGAATGACTTTGCCGTGCTTGCAGAACTCTTCGACCTTACCGGTCACGCGATCGTCGAAACGCACGCCCAAGGCAATCAACAGGTCCGCTTCGTCCACGGCGTAGTTCGAGTAGACGCTGCCGTGCATGCCGAGCATGTCGAGCGACAGCTCGTCGGTGCCCGGATAAACGCCGAGACCCATGACGGTCATGGTGACGGGAATGCCGGTCTTCTTGACGAGTTCGCGAAGCTCGTTGGAAGCCTCGGCGATCACGATGCCACCGCCGGCGTAGATAACGGGACGCTTGGCCCTCTTGATCGCCGCGGCGATTTGATTGATTTGTTCGGGGCGGGCCAGTGGAACGTCGGCCTCGAAGCCCGGGAGCTCGATGTCCGCGTCGTAGTTCGGCACGCACTTGTCGAGCTGAATGTCTTTCGGCATGTCGACCAGCACGGGACCGGGGCGACCGCTGGCGGCAACGAGGAAGGCTTCCTTCATCACCCGCGCGACGTCGTTGACGTCGGTCACCAGATAATGGTGCTTGGTGATTCCGCGGCAGACTTCGACGATGGGCGTTTCCTGAAACGCGTCGGTCCCGATCACCTTGGTGGGGACCTGGCCCGTGATCGCAACCATCGGAATGCTGTCGAGCTTCGCGTCGGCGATGGCGGTCACCAGGTTCGTGGCACCCGGACCGCTGGTCGCCATGCACACGCCCACCTTGCCGGTGCTGCGTGCGATGCCTTGGGCGGCGAACGCACCACCCTGCTCGTGACGCGGCAGGATCGTACGCAGCTTGTCCGCGTGGCGCGTGAGGGCTTGGTGGAGCGGCATGCTACAGCCGCCGGGGTAGGCAAAAATCGTATCGACGCCGTGGTTTACCAGCGACTGTACCAAAATGTCAGCGCCGCTAACGAGTTCGGTAGAAGTCTTTGGTTTGGTTGCAGTAGCCACGGTATGAGCCTCAACAGATCTAATAGGAAAAAACTAAAACGCGATTCGACCCCACCAAGCGGGGCCCGTGCTTAGGGACCCATGGAGGCGCGAAACGGTTCATGATAAGTGAACGGGGAGGCTCCGGCAACCAGTTCGGCCGGGTTCCCGTAGGCGAAAATGAGCAAAAACCGCCGAAATTGCCGGCGTTTTCGCCCGATTCGAGGTTCTTCCACGATTTGAGGTCGCGGACCTCCGTTAACCGCCCACCCGTTTGGGAATGGTGAACGAGTAGAGCACGACGACCGCTCCGGCGCCCATCAGGCTCCAGGGAGCCCAGTCGGGGGGCGTGATGACCTTGCCCGGAACGACCTGCTGTCCCTGGCCGCTGGGTTTGAGCACCGCCTGTTCGATCGCCAGCGCCTCGACGCCCAGCACGCAGCAGTAGGCTCCGACCGCTAAAAAGAATGCACGCCACATGGCCGTCATGGCCTCCTTGTCGCTTCCGTAGTTTGGAGTAGGTGTCTAGTGGTTTTATCGTCGCCATCCCAGGAGGTCTTTCAACGTTTGTGCTAGCGGAAACAAGGATGACTAAGGAAAGTCGACGGGTTGGTGGAGTTGTAAGAGTAAGGCGAGCGGGTGAGCGTCAGGGCCGTGGTGGTTAGTTAGTTGGTTCTCGCCTCCCGTCCGTGAATAAAGTCCCACATTCGCGACATCGCATTGAGTGCGACTTTATTATTTTTCAGCCCGTTGGGAGTTGTGACGCAAGTCACTTGGTGTCAATGGTTTACGGTGCTAATTTCAGCGAGGCTGGCACGGTTAATGTCGCAGGGGTTCCCCGCAGGTGCGACTTTACTCCATTCGGAAGGTGGGAGGCTGCTTCCCGATAAGCGCACGAGGCGAGTGTTCGACCAACTGGCGTCGGCCGCTCGTATTCGGTGATAAGTTGCTTCTTTCGTTACTTCGCAATTACTGATCTAGCGAGCAGTAATGTGTACATGAGAACATATTCAAAGCGCGCTTTCTAGTACCTTAGTGGAAGAAAGTGGGAAATAGTTTTGGGGGGATTCCGGCGGTGGGTGAGCGATTTTTTGCGAGTGAGAGGAGCCTCTGAGGATTCGGGGCACCACGGCCCTTACGGGCCCCGCTCGCCTGGAAGTTTGGAGGGGATTTCGCGAGAATAGGCACTCCCCTGCCCCTTTCCGCCTGACTGCGCCCCCTGCCCTCCTTTTGTACGCTGCCCTATGTCCCTCGCTCCTGGTTCGACGCTCGGTGTTTTTGGTGGTGGCCAGCTTGGTCAGATGTTTGCCGCGGCGGCTCAGAAGCTGGGGTTTCGGGTGCATGTGTATTGTCCGGAGAGTGACTGCCCGGCGGCGCAGGTCGCCGAGTTGCACACGCCAGCCGACTATCACGACTTTCAGTCGATCGCTCAGTTCGCGCAGTCGGTCGGTGCGGTGACGCTGGAGTTCGAGAACGTCCCGGTAGCCGCGGCCGAAGCAGCGGGGCACTATGTTCCGGTGCGGCCCGCTGGCGACGCGCTCTACACGGTGCAGGATCGCAGTCGCGAGAAGGGCTTCCTCACGGCGGCCGGCATTCCGACCACGCCGTATCGCAACGTTCGCTCGGAAGACGAACTCCACAAAGCAGTCGCAGACCTCGGCACGCCCGCGGTGCTCAAGACCACCAAGTTCGGTTACGACGGCAAAGGGCAGACGATCGTCCAGTCGCCGGACGACGCGATGCGAGCCTGGAGCTACCTCGGCAAACACAAGTGCGTGCTCGAAAAGTTCATCGAGTTCCGCCGCGAGATCTCGGTGCTCGTCGCCCGCGATATGGAAGGGAACATCGAGACGTTCGGCCCCATCGAGAATTCGCACGCCAATCACATTCTCGACGTGAGTGTCTACCCGGCCGAGTCGCCTCAGTCGGCGGTGGAAGCCGCGCAGGCCGCGGCGAGGCAGGTGGCGCTCGAGATCGATTTGGTGGGTCTGGCGTGCGTTGAGTTTTTCGAAACGCCGTCGCGCGAAGTGATGGTCAACGAGATTGCTCCTCGCCCGCACAACTCGGGGCATTTGACCATCGAAGCGTGCGGAACCAGTCAGTTTACGCAGCAGGCCCGAGCGGTTGCTGGCATGTCGGTCGCCCCCATGACCGCCCCGCGGCCGGCGGCGATGGCCAATTTGCTGGGCGATTTATGGGAGAATGGCGAGCCCGACTGGAACGCCATCGAGCGGTTTCCCGGCGTCGTGCTCCATTTATATGGCAAGCACACGGCACGTCCCGGGCGTAAAATGGGGCACCTGACCGCCGTGGCCGATACGCCGGCCGAGGCCGAGCGGTTGGTGCGCGAGGCGCGAGAAGCCATTGTGCGGCCGCGAAGAGGCTAGCCGATGGGGGCGGGGCCCCTAAAGTAAAGCTGGAACGATCAGAACTAAATCCATCCAAAGGAACACTTCGATGCGAACCCTAATTGCCACTGTTTTCGCACTCACTCTTACTTGCGGGATTTCGACCATGAGCATTGCTGAAGAAACCAAGGACAAGGAGTGGCCCGCGGCGCTCGACTTCACCATGCAGACGCTCGACGGCAAGGAAGTGCACCTCGGCGAGAAGTACGATGGCAAGGTCGTGCTGTTTGTGAACGTGGCGAGCAAGTGTGGTTACACGCCGCAGTACAAGGGTCTCCAAGAGTTGCATAAGAAGTACGGCAAGGAAGGCCTCGCGATCGTCGGCGTTCCTTCGAATCAGTTCGGCGGCCAGGAGCCAGGCACGGCGGATGAAATCGCCACGTTCTGCGAGAAGAACTACGGCGTCGAGTTCGACATGCTGTCCAAGGTGAACGTTAAGCGGAGCGAAGAAGATCAATGCCCGCTGTACCAGTACCTGACCGACAAGGAGAAGCTTCCCGGCATTGGCAGTGACGTGAAGTGGAACTTCGAGAAGTTCCTCGTGGGCCGCGACGGTGAGGTGATTGCTCACTACGGCTCGAGTGTGAAGCCCGAGAGCAAGGAAATGGTCGCGGCGGTCGAAGAAGCCCTGGCTGCCAAGCCGGCGGAGTGAGGCCAGCTGAATGAGGAAAGCCGCTGCTAGCAAGGCTGAGAAAATGTGGGAGGCCTCTCGGAGGCCGAAAAATCGGGCTCGGAGAGCCCTTTCACAGAATTTAACGGGAGAACCCCGCTACAAGTTGTTTCCGTGCGTAATACTGGATTGACGCACCCCGCGGACAATCGCGACAATAGAAGCCTCTATTTCGCTTACCGCCCTCGCATGGAGGTTATCGCTGTGACTGGCCGCTTGATGCTACTTGCTGTTTGTGTGGGTTCGCTCGTTTCGCTGTCGCTGGTTGCCAGCGGGCAGGACGCGGCGGCCCCGGCGGGTTCGCAAGTGCCCAAGGTCGAACTATCGGCGCAGCACAAGGCGATGGTCAAAGTGGGCGTCGGCCAGGAGTTCCCCGCCGTCCAGCAAGTCGCCGACGGACTGGGGACGAAGGCCACGGTGGTCGCGGTGTGGAAGGGGGACGGAGCGATGGCCAAGGCGATGCTGCGTGACCTGGGCGTCGACATTGCCGAGCAATACAAGTCGCCCGAAGTCACCACGTTCGCCATCGCCACGGGCATGCCTGTGGCCGAAGCCCAGGAGCAAGCCACGGCTCTCAAGTATACGGGCCCCGTGATCGCCGACGAACAGGGCGAGACCTTCGCCACGCTCGGCACTGACCGCCTGCCTCGCATCTACGTGCTCGACAGCAAGGGCCAAGTGGTGTGGATGGACATCGAGTACTCGCTCTCAAGTCGCCGCGAACTGAAGCAAGCGCTAGCGGCACTGGTGAAGTAGTCGCGGGGTAATTGCCCGCGAATCACGCGGATGGTCGCGGATCGAACTGTGGGAGGCCTCTCCGAGGCCGATTCTTCTCTAGGGCATCGGGCTCGGAGAGCCCTCCCACAAAGAATGCACGAGAGCTACAAATCCTTGCGCCACTCGTTGAGGCGTTGCAGTGCTTCGAGCGGTGTCATCGCGTTGAGATCCAGATCCCGAATCTGAGCGACCACAGGATGCTCGGTGGTTTCGAACAGCGTCAGTTGCAGCGAGCCGTTCTTCGAGGGCTTTTTCACCGCGGGCTCGGCGGGGGCGACATGCGACGTATCGACGCGGTGGCCGGTGGCTTCGAGCTCGGCGAGGATTTCTTCGGCCCGGGCACTCACGGCCTTGGGGACGCCGGCGAGCTGGGCGACGTGGATGCCGTAGCTGCGGTCGGCGGCTCCGGGGACGATCTGGTGTAAAAACACGATCTTGCCGAAGTGCTCGCGGACCATCACGTTGCGATTCGCCACGCCCGGCAGCTGCTCGGCGAGCTCCGTGAGTTCGTGGTAGTGGGTCGCGAAGAGTGTCCGTGAGCCGATGGCGTTATGCAAGTACTCGACGATGCTCCACGCGAGCGAAAGTCCGTCGTAGGTGCTGGTGCCGCGGCCGATTTCGTCGAGCACCACGACGCTACGGTGCGTGGCGGTGTTGAGGATGCGGGCGGCTTCGGTCATTTCGACCATGAACGTACTTTGCCCGCGGGCGAGCTCGTCACTTGCCCCCACGCGAGCAAACAACCGATCCGCCACGCCGATGCGTGCTTTGCGGGCGGGGACGAAGCTACCGACCTGGGCCATCAGCACGAGTAGCGCCGTCTGGCGAATGTAGGTACTCTTGCCCGCCATGTTTGGGCCGGTGATGAGGAGTATGGAGGGGGCTTGGGGCTCGGGGCTTGGGGCTGGGGACTCGGCAGAAAGAACATCATGACCTGCGCACACGCAGTCGTTCGGCACGAACGAACCGGCGGGTTCGGTGGCTTCGACCACGGGGTGGCGACCCGCTTCGATCTCGAGGACGGGCTCGTCGCAGATTTCGGGGCGGACGTAGTTGCGAGCCCGGGCTACCTCGGCGAGACTCGCGAGGGCGTCGAGATCGGCGAGCGCGGCGGCGGTCGATAGCAATCTCGGACCAACGCGCGCGGTGAGGTCGCGGAGTTCGGCGAATAGTTCGAGTTCGAGGGCGAGCACACGTTCTTCGGCCGACAGGACTTTCTCTTCGTACTCTTTAAGCTCGGGTGTAATGTACCGTTCGGCGTTTTTGAGGGTCTGCTTGCGGATGTACTCCGGCGGCACCTTGGCGATGTGGGCGTGCGTGACTTCGAGGTAGTAGCCAAACACTTTGTTGAAGCCGACCTTCATGCTGGGGATGCCCGACCGCTCGATCTCGGCGGCTTGGTAGTTGGCCATCCACTGCTTGCCGCCGGACATGAGCTCGCGAAACTCGTCGAGCTTCTCGTTCGCGCCAGAGCGAATAAATCCACCATCGCGTGCGAGGTGTGGACACTCGTCGGCGAGCATGGTCTCCAGGCGACTGCGAAGCTCGGGGCAAAGATCGATCCGCGACTCGATGCCTGCGAGTAGCGTGCTCGAACGTCCCGTGAGCTTGGCTTTGAGCGCGGGGAGCGTAGCGAGCGTTCGCCCCACGCACTGCAAGTCGCGCGGGCCCGCGCGGCCGGTGGTGACGCGGGCGATGAGCCGCTGGAGATCGTAGATGTTCTTGAGCGTATCGCGCACCGCGGTGGCGAGCTGCGACTGGTCGACGAGTTCGCCGACGGCGTCGAGCCGGGCGTTGATCGCGGCGACGTCGACCAGCGGGTAAGAGAGCCATTCGCCGAGCCGGCGCGCGCCCATCGGCGTGGTGGTGCGATCGAGCACGCCGAGCAGTGCGCCGTCGCGGCGGCCATCGCGGAGTGTTTGGGTGACTTCGAGACTTCGCCAAGTTGCAGCGTCGATCTCCAGCGACTGTCCCTCGCGCATCGGCGTGAGCGTGCTGATGTGCGACAGGTCGGTTTTTTGCGTCTCGGTGAGGTACTCGACAATCGCCCCCGCGGCCGCGAGGGCCATCAAGTCGGCGGGCGACTCGCAGTTGAAACCGAACCCGTCGAGCGTCTGCGTGCCAAAGTGTCGCGCGAGGAGCTCAATCGCTTGCTTTTGCCCGAACGCCCACGCGGGGCGCGTGGTGATAGTGCGATCGAGGGTCCACGTGGTGGGCATCGCGTCGCGCTGATCGACCGACAGTAGTAACTCGGCGGGGGCGATGCGGGTGAGCTGATCGGCGACCTGCGTGGGCGAGAGCGGCGCGCAGGCGAAGAGGCCGGTCGACATGTCGACCCACGCGAGGCCCACGCGCTCCTGGGCTTTATCGGTCACGACCGCGGCGAGGTAGTTGCTCGACTGCGGATCGAGCAGGGCGTCGTCGGTCACCGTGCCCCGGCTTACGACGCGGGTAACTTCGCGCTTGACGATGCCTTTGGCTTGCTTGGGGTCCTCCATCTGTTCGCAAATCGCGGCCCGATGGCCGGCGGCGATGATCTTCGCGAGGTACTGATCGAGCTGATGGTGCGGAAAGCCCGCCATCGGAATAGGGTTCTCACCCTTGTCGCGGCTCGTGAGAGACAAGCCGAGCAGTCGGGCCGCGGTCTTGGCATCGTCGTGGAAGAGCTCGTAGAAGTCGCCCATGCGGAACAACAGCAGCGCATCGCCAGCCGCCTCTTTGGCCTGGTGATACTGCTGCATCATGGGACTGAGCGACATTGGGGGCGAATCTCCGAAGGGGCGTGGGTGCGAGTTCCCTATGCTAGCGAACCACCGCGCGCGGGTCATGGGGTTGCGTCGCTAACCGCTGAACGCGAAGTACCAAATCACCCATAGCACAACCGCTGCATAAAGCGAGGCGACCACGTCGTCGGCCATGATGCCCCAGCCGCCGGGGAGTCGTTCGAGCCAGTTGCAGGGCCAGGGCTTCGTGATGTCGAACGCGCGGTGCAGTCCGAATCCAATCAGCGCGATCCAGATTCCCCCCGTGATCGGGACGAAGAGGAAAACTAATGGAACGGTCGAGAACTCGTCCCACACCACGGGCCCCGGGTCTTTGCGGGCGAGGTCGCGGGCGGCTCGGTCGCAGAGCGGGACCCCGAGCAGCAGCATTGCCACCGCGGCGACCCACGGCCAGAACGGCCCGGGGAGCTGAGCATAGAGCAGCGCCAGGGGCAGCCCCCAGATAGCGCCGAAGGTCCCCGGCGCGGGCATTAACAGCCCGATTCCCAGCCCCGACGCCAACCAAACGGCCAGGGAGTTGCGAGCGTGGGGGGGCGGGGCGTTGGGGTCCATAAGTTGTGCTATCGGTCCGCAATTCTGGGGAGAGATGTCCCAAACTGCGGGCAGTCTCCGTTTCCTATCTTCCGCCGGGCAGCTATGATTGCGAGAGGGATTCGGTAATCTAGCGAATGTTTAGCGGCGGGGTAAACAATGCCTGCCGCCCCTCGCCACGCCCGCCGAACCTGCCCGCCGGTGCCGCTGTCCGTGGCTTGTTCGTCCATCTTTCCTTTGTCCCATTGTGCGCGATGCCCGCAACCCCCGACCAGCCTCAGACGACTCCCACCAAGCCCGAAGCCGGCAAGAAGCTGAGCCCGCTCGAGCAGCTCAAGGCTGCCAAGGCGAAGGCCGCGACGGAGGACGACGGCGAGGAGAAGCTGAGCCACGCCGAAGAGGTGAAGCTGGCGAGCAACTACCTGCGCGGGACCATCGCCGAGGAGCTCGTGAACGGCGAGCCCAACATGAGTGCCGACAACTGCGTGCTGCTCAAGCACCACGGCACCTACGAACAGGACAACCGCGACCTCCGCGCCGAGGCCAAGGCCGCGGGCCTGCCGGGCGGTAAGTACTTCAGCTACATGATCCGCACCGGCATCCCGGGCGGGCGTTTGACGAGCGATCAGTTCCTGGCGCATATCCACTTGGGTCGCGAGTTGGGCGATGGCACGCTGCGCATCACCACGCGGCAAGGATTGCAATTGCATGGCGTGCTGAAGGGCAACCTGCATCGGGCCATTTTCCGCATCAATCAGGTGCAGCTCACGACGCTTGCCGCGTGCGGTGACGTGCGGCGTAACCTGATGTGCTCGCCGCAGCCTTACAAGAACGATCCGGTTTACGACAAGTTGCAGTTGCTGTCGGACGAGCTAGCGATCAAGCTCCGCCCGCAGACCGAGGCTTACCGAGAGATCTGGCTGACCGATCCGGATACGGGCGAGAAGATCGACCTGGTTGGCTCGGCGAACGACGTGAGCAATGGCAAGCCGAAGGGGGACGAAGAGCCCTTGTACGGCAAGGCTTACTTGCCGCGCAAGTTTAAGCTCGGCGTATCGCTAGCTGGTGACAACTCGGGTGAAGTTTACGCGCAGGACGTTGGCTTCCTGGCGGTGTGCGAGGATTTCGACATCGTTGGCTACAACGTGCTGGTGGGTGGCGGCATGGGCGTGACGCCGAGCGCCGCGAAGACCTACGCTGCGGTCGCATTGCCAATGGCGTTCATCCCGGTGAGCGGATCGAACGACGAAACCAACGCCGAGGCGGTGGAAGTCGCCAAGGCGATTCTCAAGGTGCAACGTGACTTCGGCAATCGCTCGGATCGCAAGACCGCGCGGCTCAAGTACACGGTGCGGAACTGGGGCCTCGACAAGTTCAAGAAGAAGGTCGAAGAGTACCTGGGCCACGATCTTGAAGATCCACGCCCTGTGCCGATCACCGACTACAACGACGGCCTTGGCTGGCACGAACAGGGCGACGGCAAGTGGTTCTATGGGCTGTTCGTCGAGAACGGCCGCATTAAAGACACCGACCACATGCAGTTGATGACGGCGCTCGGCGAAGTCTGCACGACGCTGAAGCCAAGCATTCGTCTCACGGCGCACCAAAATATTCTGTTCTGCGACATTGCCGATGCGGATCGTGAGCGTCTCGAAGGCATCCTGGTGCATCACAACGTGATCCTCACCGACGACATAAGCCTGTCGCGTCGCTGGAGCATGGCGTGCCCGGCACTTCCGATGTGCGGCCTGTCGATCACCGAGAGCGAACGCCTGCTGCCATCGATCATGGATCAGATGGAGAAGGAACTCGCCACGCTTGGCCTCGAAGGCGAGGTGTTCACGACGCACATGACGGGTTGCCCCAACGGCTGTGCGCGGCCGTACAACAGCGACCTTGGCATCGTTGGCAAGGCGAAGGGCAAGTACACGCTGTTCCTCGGCGGCCGTCGCCAGGGCGACCGGCTGAACTGGATCTACAAGGATCTGGTCCCCGAAGAAGAACTAGTGTCGACGCTGGTTCCGGTGTTCGAGCAGTTCCGCGACAACCGCCAGCCAGGCGAGGCGTTCGGCGATTTCTGCGACCGCGTGGGCAAAGAAGGCCTGCCGGCGTAGGTGTTTTCCTTTAAGCACCGGCCAAAGTCCCGGATGCGAACTGCTTGCTCCTAGACGTGTGGTGATGGGTAGTGATCGCTCGTGCGCATGCGGCGGAGCTGGCGTGAGCGGCGATTTGGGCGAATTGCTCGCTGTGGAGCTCGCCTTTTAGTATACTACTTCTACATGAGTCGAACTCCGCTGGTTGCGGCGGGGTTTACCAAGAGTCGGTCGCTCTGCTGGACCTAGCTCCTCTCCCGTCTGCTCCCTCCCCTGAAGCTCCATTGGATCTCATGAAGTTCTCCCGCGCCTCCGCAGTTCTGCTGCTCACGATGTCCGCTGTGTGCCCACCAGCGAGTGCCATCAACCTGCCGTTCGTGCTCAATGAAGCCAACGCGGTGGAGGACGATAGCTACCTTGAAGAGGATACGTACAGCGGTGTGCCGGTCGCCGATCGGCAGAACAAGCAGGACTTGTACTTCGCTTCGATTCCAGAGCTCGCGGTGCCGGCTGGTTCGCCGCAAGGGGTGCCCGCGGGTACGCCCGACGGCCGGATCCAGGGCAACGGTAGCGACTGGATGGAACTCGTGATCACCAGCGACCACACCAACCTCGCGGGGTGGAGCATCGAATGGTCCGAAGCCTACTCGGCGGCGAACTCGACCAATGGCCAAGCCGGGCGTCGTGGCGGGCGCCTGACGTTTGCCAACGATCCTGCGTGGAGCAATCTCCGCGCGGGGACCATCCTCACCATCAGTCAGGCGAAGTCGATTTGGATCGACACCGATTACAGCGGGCTCAATCGCAACTTCACCGATGGCGTGAACGAGATGAATGGGGGCGACTACAAACTCGACCTTTCGACCGACCTGAGTTTCAATCCGACTGCCGGTGACTGGTGGATGCACGTCAGCACGAAGGGCGAAGCCGACAACGAGGCTCCGCTGATCACCACCATCGACTTGCCGAGCAACTACAAGTACGCCGAGGGCGATGGGTTCGAGCCAGGTGAGTTTTCGGTGACCAACGACGACTGGGCATTCTCGATTCTCGACCCCACCAACGCGCTGGTCTTTGGTCCTGTGACCGAGCTCGATTCGCTCGACACGGGCGGTTATCACGGTGGCGGTAATATCAATGGCCGCGAGCTTCTGAAGCTCCAGGCCGATCCCTCAGCCGATTCCGAATACTACCGTTTCGCGGGCTACTATTCGGATGGCGCCACGAGCACTTTCGGCCGCGAAAATGTCTGGGACAGCGGCACTTCGAATCAAGATTTCACGGCACTTCGCAGTTGGTTCCCCGAAGTCCTTGCGGGCGACTACAACGGCGATGGCTTTGTGAATCTGGCGGACTACACGGTGTGGCGAGATGCGCTTGGTTCTACCGGAGCCGGACTCGCCGCAGATGGCGATGGCAGTGGTACGGTCGACGCCGCGGACTACACGTTCTGGAAAGAACGATTCGGCGACAGCACGGGCGGTGGTAGTTTTACGGGGGGATTGTCCCCCGCTTCGGTCCCCGAGCCCACCTCGGCGCTCTGCGCGCTAGTGGGCGTGATCGCCGTGGGCTTAGTGCATCGTTCGCAGCGAACGCTCTAGCGGACGTGCTGCTACAGCGCCCCGGCTGCAACCGTTTCGCCACCCGCGCGGGTTGCCATCGCGATGCCCGCCACGGTGTCGAGATCTTCGGATACGAGCACGACGTGTCCGTCCGCGAAGAGCGCTGCTGCACCTCCGGTGTGGAAGCCGTAGATCTCGCTGTCGTTGTGGCGATTGATGATTGGCTGGGTGTTGATGGTGAAGCCCGAGTCAGGATCGGCCCAGCCGGTGCCAGCGCCGACGTTCCGCGTGTTCCCTTTGCCGTCGCCAAGTTGGCCCTGGGTCCACAGTTCGGGACGGCCGGCGTCTTCGGCGATCATCATCGTGTTGGACGTGCCATCGGTGATCTTGCTAACTCGGCAGGCACCTTTGTGCCACACCTTGTTGAGCACGCCGACCACGGCTGGGTGATCATCGCCGCCACCCGTATTTCCGGGATAAGGTCCCAGAGTGCTTTGCACAAAGTCCCAAGCGCCCTTGCCAACCCCATTGATCGATCCATAGTCGCCGGCGGCGGGCTTCTTGTCGGAACGAAACATCATGTCCATGCGACTGGCCGTTGGCGTGCTCGGGCACACGAACAGGCCGATGGAGTAAGCGACTGGCTCGCGATTTTGGGGGCTGAACCACGCTGACTTCAGATCATAAACACTGGCAATGTTCTGCTCCTCGGCGTAGGGAAGTGTCACGACCTGCCATGACTGCTGCACCGACTTCGCCACGGGGCGATCGGGAACATCGTGGTTGCCTTTGTCGTTGAGGTTGATGTTCCACCGGCCGTAGGGAAACTCGCGTTTGGTGCTTTCGTAGTTGAGCACGGCCAAGCCGATTTGCTTGAGGTTGTTCATGCACTGCGTGCGACGGGCTGCTTCGCGAGCAGCCTGTACTGCTGGCAGCAAGAGGGCCACCAAAATTCCGATGATGGCGATCACCACGAGCAGTTCGACCAACGTGAAGGCGCGAGCGTAACGACGATTCTGGTTCATGGCAGTTCCAGTGTTTCCTACGAAAGATGTCCTGTGCTTAACGAATCTTGGATCCCTCGCTTCAGCGAGCGATCTACTAGGCGAGCCGGTTCCATTTGCGAATACCGATCGATGCTACAAACATCACGCTCCCTAGCAGGATCGCGCTGGGCTCGGGGATGGCGGTGGTGGACGCGAGAGCCCCGGCGGTGAGATTGGTGGCCCCCAGGTTGTCACGCCAGATGGTGTAGTCGGCGAGATTCACGGCCCCGTCGCCGTTCAGGTCGCCTTGGGTGAGAATTGCACCTTCGGTAATGCCGAAACCGTTCTTCCACGCGACATAATCATCGCCATCAACGGTGCCGTCGAGGTTGACGTCGCCGACAAGCGGGCTCCAGTTGCGAAGCATCGTCAGGTCCTGTAAGCCACCGCCCGAACTCCACGAGTTAGGTCCGCCGAAGGAGCTCGTCGAACCATCGCGGTAGTCGGCAACTCCCACGCCGAGGTAGGAGTCGGCGGTTGCTCCGGTACCGACGTTGAAGGCCTCGAGCTTGATGATTTCTTCCGCGCTTAGTCGCCAGCTACTGCCGGGCAGGTTGGTGCCCTCTTCGCCGAGGGGGCCCTGCACGACTTGGCCTTGGGCGTCCTTGATCGTCCATTGCCAGTTGTCGTTGTTGAGCGCGAACAGGCCGGCTTCGTCGGTGACGACATCGTGCGTCTCGTCGCCGGTGGTGATGGAGCCCGTGAAGTTGAAGTACTTGAAGCTGGTGTCTGCGTTTCGCTCGCCGGCATAGACATGCATGTGCCAGTCGTCGGCGGCTGGATCCCACGATGTATCCGTGGAGAAATCGAGGTAGGTGTGGAGGTTCGAATCGTAGGCGTCACCGCGCGGGGTTCCTAAACCATTGGTGCCACCCACTCGCTCTAGGCCTCCCGCTCCCCAGGGGTCGATCTCGAAGGGCGAATCGTTCAAGTACCAAGCGTCTTTCCACTCGGTAACGGTGAGCAGCGTGCCTACCGGCACTGCCTGCCACAGCGGATCGTTGGTGAATTGAATGGTTCCCTGGCCAAACTGATTGGGGTCCAGCGGGTCGTTCTTGTCGTACGACCATTCGAGCGTCCAGCCGCGAAGATCGAGCCCTTTTGAGAAGCCGCCGCCGGGCAGCTCGTCGCCTTGAACGACGAGGAACTCAAACCAGTTCTGGCCATGACCCTGCACGCGTCCGACGCTGGAAGCCGGCGAGGAAAAATAGGGGTCGCCTCGACCCTTGTCGATGAAGCGCTCGCCGCTGATGGCGTTGGCTTCGTTCAGAATGAAGGCATTGGGGGCCGCGGCCATTGTTTCCGCGGCAGAGTTCGAAAGCAGGCAGGCAAACGCGAGAAGCAGCAGATACAACAATCGGGAGGGCAGCATGAGCTTCTTGTTCCTCAAGTAAAGGCGTTCCGCCAATCGTGGCCACTTCGGGGAGCAGGGGAGATTTCGTAAAACTGTTTGGAAGGCAAGGTTGCCGGCGAACTTACGCTCGCCGGCACCTTGCGAAATCCGTCCGTCGTGCTGCGGCGAGCGACAGAGTCGTCGATGGTTGCCGCTCGCAGTTCGGCAGAGGTCTAGCGGCGACGGCAAGCCATCAGCAGGCCGCAGGCAGCCGCGACCATGACGAAGGTCGTTGGCTCGGGGATGGCGTTCAGCTGGGTGTAGACGCCCGGATTGCCGACTTCCAAGCGAGTGTTGGTGTAAGAGCCGAAGACGTCGCCATTCGCCGACGAGACAGCCGAGATGGGGTTGTTCAGACCAAGAGATTCAAAAGGAATATTGGCACTGATCTGGCGGGTACGGGGCGAACCAGGGAAAGTCTGATCGCTGTACTGAAGCGTATCGACCAGCACGTCGTTGGCGTCGTAGATGTTGATCGTATCGCTACGGCCGAGGCCAATTTCGGAGGCGCCGATAACGTCCACCTCAGGACCCAAGCCCCAGGCGTTCTTGAACAGCGTGGCGCTCCAATCGGTCCACAGCACGCTCTCGCCAGGCTGCACCACGCCGAAAGCGCTGAGATCGAAAGCGCCGGCAGCGGTGGAGCTATCGGCGAAAGACCAGCCCGTCATGTCGATGGGGGTGTCGCCTACGTTCGTCAGTTCGACGAATTCGCCGGCTTCGGGGGCAACGATGTTCTCGTCGGGATTGCCTTGATACATCCACTCGGTGATGCGAATGGCGGCATCTGCATTACAGCAGGCGAACATCATGGCTACGGCGGCCAAACCCACAAATCTACTCATCTTCATCAGTCATCCCTCAAAGTTGAATTACGATCCACAAAGCAAATTTGACGCCCAGCCCCAAGCTCACGCCACGAAGGGCGAGGAGGGCAACATTCCATTCGTGCTGCGAGTAGTTCGCAGTCCCCCGCGTCCGGTAGGCGCAATCTGCCTGTCCGGGTGCCAGCTCCGTGGGGGTGAGTGTAGAGGTCCGCAATGAAGCTCGCGTGAAGCAATTGTTAAGAAATGGCGCGGTTTTGATGAGGCTTGCCAGAGCTGACTTGTCGCTATGGCCGGTAAGAAAGGAGGCTCAGGTTTTCGCCTTCTCGGGCGTCCACCACCCCAGCCCGCCGGGAAGTGGCTCGTTCGCGAATTCCAGATGCACCACCCGGCGATGCGTTGCGCTCGCCGCCGGACGCGAGCTGTGGAATAAGAGAGGTCGCATTAGAAGTACGTCGCCGGTTTGCGCTGTGACCAAGTGTGGCAGGTGGTTCTCGACCACCGAACGCAGTTCGCTTTCGGGCACCACGCCCAGGCGATGCGTGCCAGGCAGTACTTCGAGAGGCCCGTTGTCGGCGGGGCAATCGTCGAGGTGGACTCGCAAGGTGAGCATTCGCTCGAGCACCGCGGCGGGTGGGCGGACGTGCGGTACCCCCTCCTTCACGCTCCAGGCCGTGAAGCCGGGCGCCGGGCGTTGCTCGGCGACGGGGATCATTAGGTCCTGATGCCAGCCGACGTGCCAGTTCGCGCCGGCGACCTTGTCGAACAGCAGGCCCCGCACGGCGAACGCCCCGCCGCCGAGTACCGGTTCGACGAGGCGGCGAACGGCGTCGCTCGCCGAAAAGTCGACGACCTCCGGGCACGTTTCGAGTAACCGACGTGCGTTGCGAGAGGCCGAGCGGACCGTGTCACCTCGCTCGACGATGGCGTCGCTGACGCGGCGAAGTCCGTCGATGGTCGCCGGGTCGACCGCACCGCGGGCGAGGAAATAGCCGTCGTTTTCTAGCGATTCGAGCATGCGGGCGATTCTACCCCTCCGCAAAGCGATTGGCGACGCGGGCCCGTGGCGGTAGCATAAAGACGCATCGTTCGACTTACTCGTTCCGCCGGTGGGGGTGCGTAATGGTTCGTTGGGTTGGCATCGTGACGGCACTACTTCTTGCTTCGAACGTCATCGCGTTCGATCACATCGGTAATGGCTTTGCTTCGACGTGGTCGGCGAGCCACGAGATGAACTCATCGGCCACGGTTACTTGGGGTTTCGTGCCTGATGAGACGATCGTCGAGTCAACCGGTCGTCTATCGGACATCGGTGCAACGGGTGGCAGCAATCTTTCGCAACTGAGGATGTTGATCGACAACACCCATGGTGCGGGGGCGTTCGACGCCGCTATCCGCCGAGCGTTCGCCACTTGGTCGGCCGTCGCGAACATCGACTTCGTGGAGATGATCGACCCAGGCACACCGATGGGCATTGCCAGTACTGGCACGCCCAACATCCGAATCTCGGCGTTTGTACCTCTCGCCGGTCATTGGTTCGAAGGAGCCGGCGCGGTGGGTATTGGCCCGCCGGGGTACGCCGAAGACTTCGAGCAGGCGTTCCCCGAATCGGGCGACGTGTTGTTCAACTTGAACGCGAACTTCGACATCGTGACCGGCGCGGAAGACGTGACGCCGCTGCCTCCGTTCACGAACGACCTCGAGGGGCTAATGCTGCACGAGTTGGGCCACGCCGCGATTGGCCTCAATCACCCCGAGTGGGACGGCGAGGATCCCGATCAACGTGTGATGTACGTCGGCGATTGGATGGACCCCGAAGCGCCCTTCTGCTGCACGGCGATCAACCACGAGCTTCACCCCGACGACATCGCTGGCGCGCAATTCGTCTACGGCGTGCGGGGCGACTTTAACGGCGATGGCACCGCGAATCTGGCGGACTACACCGTGTGGAGGGATGGCCTCGGCGGTGAGTTCGATGAAACGGACTACGCCGACTGGAAGCGAAACTTCGGTTCGGTGCGTCCGACGAGCGAGGGGCCCATCACGTTGGCGACCGAGAGTGTGCCCGAGACAGGGACTGGGGTGATGCTGGTATCGTTACTCCTAGTAGCTATGACTTACAAAATGTCGGGTGGCTGGGGACGAGTCCTGCGAGCCCCCAGAGCTTAAGTTGGATTAGAACCATGGTGAGCTGGGTCGTCCCCGACCCCGAACTGACCACCGCAAGCTGGAAGCTTACGCCACGGGGGTGTCGCGATTTACATCGGTCCCCGAAAGGCTTACCATAACGGCGGACTTTTCCGCTTACTTTTCCAGGGGTACGAACGTGGCTTGGGTTTTTGAACGCACGGTGGAAGTCGCGGCCTGGATCGCGCTGATCGTTTGCTGGATCGCCATTGGGCTGACGGTCTACTACTTCATTCGCTGGTGCGGCACGCTGCAAACCGATGAGATCGCCTGGTATCTGATCCGCGACGCCGCGAAGTCGGCCGGGGCGGCAGTGGCGTTTGCGCTGGCACTCGGTGGTTTAGCATGCATCGACCGGTTTCTGTTCGACGCCGAGAAATAGCCGACGCATCGAGCACGGCTCAGAAGGCGTGATCGACGAGCGAGGCATGGATCGACTCGCGCTGGAAGCAATCGAGCAGCAGAGCTAGCATTTGCTCGCTGGAAAACTCGCTGCTTGGCATCCCCGGTTCGTACTGATGACGAAGCAAGGTTTCAAGCGGAACCTGCGAATGGTCGCGGAGTGCCATCCATTCGTCGGCGAATAGAGGCTCGCCAACTAACCCTCGGTGTCGCAGTTCGACCTGCGAGTGCCGCGGATCCTGAGCGATGCGGCGATAGCGGTCGTCGACGCTGCCGGGCAAGCCCTCGAGCAGTTGAAAAAAGTAGCCATCCAGAAATAGCAGTCCCCCGGTCAGCCCGGCGTGACTATTGCGATTGTGCGAGACGCGAATGATATCGCACACATCACGGAACTCGACGCCGGGTGCCGCTTTGCTGCTGTAAAGCAATTGCTTGATCATATGGATGCTCCGTTCGTGACCCCACCGATCTGAGCGGGCGTCAGCGGCGACCGGAAGCTCAAGAGTTGCTCCTGGCGAAGGGGTCGGCTAAGCAGGTAGCCTTGGATCTGCGTGCAGCCTGCCGAGATCACGGTTGCCAGTTCGTCGGCAGTCTCGATGCCCTCGGCGGTGGTGGTCACGGCAATCGCGACGCCCAGCGCAGCGATCATATGGACCAGTGCCGCGGCTTCCGGATCATTGTTCACTCCGGCAATGAACGATCGATCGATTTTGATTTTGTCGAACGGAAACTGCCGCAGGTAGTTGATGGAGGAGTAGCCGGTGCCAAAGTCGTCCAAGGCCACTTTGACGCCAAGCTTGCGAAGCTCGCTCAGGATGGCGACGGTAAGCTCGCCGTGCCGAATGAGCGATGTCTCGGTGACTTCGAGTTCCAGGCGATCCGCGGGTAGTCCCGAGGATTCGAGGGCTCGCTCCACGGTTTGGACGAAGCTGCGATCTTCGAGTTGTACCGACGAGACGTTCACCGCTACCCGTCGGTCGTCGGGCCAGTAGGTCGCGTCGCGGCATGCTTGTTCCAGCACCCATCGGCCGAGCGGCACCACCAGGCCCATCTCTTCAGCCAATGGAATGAAGTCGGCTGGGGAGACTTTGCCTAACTCGGGGTGCTCCCACCGCACGAGCGCCTCGGCACCGACGATACGGTTCGAGGCGAGGCAAAGCAGGGGTTGGTAGTGCAGTTCGAGTTGGCATTCGCTTATGGCGCGGCGAAGCGCGTGCTCGAGTTTGCGGCGGATCTTGACCCCGACGTCCATCTGGGCCTCGTAGAACCGAATGCCATTGCGGCCTTCCTTCTTTCCCTGCGAACGGGCCATGCAGGCCGAGCGAACCAGTTCGGCCGCTTCGCGCGCGTCGTACGGGGCAAGCGAGATACCCAGGCTGACACCCAGCTCGATCCAAGCCTCGTCGACAACGTACGGTTCGCGTAGCGCCGATTGCAGTCGCTGCGCCAGCTTACGGGCATCGTTGGGCTGGATGGCGGACGCTTGCAGGATTGCGAACTCGTCTCCGCACAGTCTTCCCATCACGCAGTGTGGCCCCAGCAACTGTCCCGCGCGAGCTACAACCTGCTCCAGCACGGCATCGCCCGCCGAATGGCCATAGGTAGGATTGATCTCGTTAAGCTGCTCGATTCGGAAGCACAGCACGGCCACTTCCGGGCCACTCTCGTCAATCGAATCGAGTTCCCGCTGCACCTCCTCGTTAAACTCCAATCGGGAGAGGAGCCGGCAAACCGTCGTCGGTTCGGTGTGGGAAAGGTGGGACATAACGATTCGGTGCAACGGGCATGGGTCGGGGACCTAGAAAGGATACGTCTTGCAGGGAGGGGTGCCGAATAGCAGGCTCGGATTTGGAATCCGCTCCAAAGCGAGGCTTTCATCTGGGAGGATCGTACGGGGCTGGCGGATTTGGCTGCCGGCACGGCTGGCGCAATCGTTAGCGGCAGACGCCACCGTTTGGCACTCGACTGGCTGAGTCGACCCCATCGCGCTACAATAGCCGGTGACCATGGAAGAATCCCCTGTGGTCGTCGATCGGGCGAGCACCACTCGTGGGCCGCTCGAATCGCTGACCTTCGAGCTCGAACAACTCGAAGGCTTCGCCGAAGTGCAGGCTAGTTTGGCCGCCGGCCATAGCGGCACGCTGGGCGGAGTCTGGGGGTCGTCGTGCGCGCTCGCCGCGGCAGGCTTGGCTCGGCATTGCCCCGCGACGCTGGTGATTGTCGCCCCGCGCCCCGCGATGATCGACACGCTGGCCGAGGACCTCGCGCTCTTTACGACGACGCCGATCGCCTGCTTCCGTCCCAGCGAAGCGTCGCGCACCCGCCAAGTCGTGATCGACGAAGTCGAGAGCGAGCGGCTTCGCATCGTCAAACATCTCACCGCCGCCCCCGCCGAAGCGCGGATTCTCGTTACGTCGATCCAGGCACTCATGCAACCCGTGGCGAGCCGCGAAGTGCTCGCCGATTCGACGCGGGTGCTGCGAGTTGGCGAGGCCATGAATGTCGAAGAGTGGACGGCCTGGCTTACCTCGCGCGGGTGCCACGGCACTTCGGCGGTGGAGCTTCCGGGCGAGTTCGCAATTCGTGGCGGCATCGTCGACTTGTTCCCGCTCGATGCGCTGGCACCGGTGCGGATTGAACTCTTTGGCGACGAGATCGAGTCGATTCGCGAATTCGACGTGGCGTCGCAGCGAAGTCTTGGTGCCAAGAAGACGGTCGACGTGACGGTGCTCGACCCCGCGTCGCCCGGGCGGTCGCACTTCACCAGCCACCTGCCCGAGGGAAGCTGGTTCATGCTGGTGGAGCCGAACGATGTCGACGAAGAAGGGCGTTACTTTCACGAACGGCAGGAGTCGGCCGAGCGACTGCACAGCACAAAGACCACCCTCGCCGAGATTTACAAGTTCCCTTCGGTCACAGCATCGGGCATTCCGACCGGTTCGTACGACATCACCTGCCACCTGGGGTTCGAGTCGGTCGAGCGATTCAGTGGTGACTTGCAGAAGGTCCGCGGCGAACTCGAAAGCGTGGCGCGGGACGAGCGAGTGCTGCTGATTTGCGAAACGCCCGCGGAGATCGACCGCCTGAAGGAGCTGTTCACGGCCTCCGTGCTCACCACCGAGAACCGCCTGGAGTTCGTCACCGGTCGATTGCACGAAGGGTTTCGCATCGTCCCGCGGAAGACCCTGCTGCTGTCGAGTGCCGAGCTGTTCCATCGCCACGCGAGCGTGGCCCGCACGTCGCGAAGCTACCAAGGCCGAGCGATCGATAGCTTCCTGGAGCTCAAGCAGGGCGACTTGGTGGTGCATGTCGCCCATGGCATCGGTCGCTATCGCGGCATGAAGTTGCTGGAGAAGGAAGGCCGCGCCGAAGAGCACCTGGAAATCGAGTACGACGGCGGCACGCGGATTTACGTGCCGAGCTTCCGCATCGAGTTGGTGCAGAAGTACGTTGGCGGCAAGAAGCTGAAGCCGCCCTTGGCGAAGATCGGCGGCAAGGCGTGGGTGCGGCAAAAGAAGGCCGCCGAGGCCGCGGTGCACGACCTGGCGGCCGACATGATCGAGCTCGCCGCGAAGCGCGACGCCCGCCCCGGCATTCGCTTTCCCGACGACACGCCGTGGCAGAAGGAGTTCGACGCGGCGTTCCCCTATCAAGAAACGCCCGATCAGCTCCGTGCCATCGCCGACATCAAGGCCGACATGCAGGCCACGCGGCCCATGGATCGTCTGCTGTGCGGCGACGTCGGATTTGGCAAAACCGAGATGGCGATCCGCGCGGCGTTCAAAGCGGTCGACGCCGGCTACCAAGTTGCCGTGCTGGTACCGACCACGGTGCTCGCCGAGCAGCACCGCCGCACGTTCTCCGAGCGAATGGCGGAGTTTCCTTACGTGATCGCCGCGGTGTCGCGGTTCAGCACGGCGGGCGAGCAGCGGAAGACGATTGAAGCGGTGCGCGAGGGAAAGGTCGACATCCTGATCGGCACGCATCGCTTGGCGTCGCCCGATGTGGAGTTCGCGAACCTGGGTCTCTTAATCATCGACGAAGAGCAGCGGTTCGGCGTTGAAATCAAAGAGCGACTGAAGGCCATGCGAACGGTAGTCGACGTTCTCACCATGACCGCCACGCCGATTCCGCGAACGCTTCACTTCTCGCTGCTTGGCGTGCGGGCGATCTCGAATCTCGAAACACCTCCCGCCGATCGCGTGGCGGTCGAGACGCGTGTGACTCGTTTCAGCGACGAAATGATACGCAGCGCCCTACTCCGCGAACTCAACCGCGGAGGGCAAGCGTACTTCGTCCATAACCGCGTCCACGACATACAAGCAGTCGCCCACCGGCTGTCGTCGATTGTTCCCGAAGCCCGCATTTGCATTGGCCACGGCCAGATGGCCGAGGGGGAGCTGGAGAAAGTGATGGTCGATTTCGTCAATCACCAGTACGACATCCTGCTCGCCACGACGATCATCGAGAGTGGCCTCGACATTCCCAACGCGAACACCATGTTCGTCGACGACGCCGATCGCTACGGCCTCGCCGATCTGCATCAGCTTCGCGGGCGAGTGGGGCGGTACAAGCACCGGGCGTATTGTTATCTGCTGGTCGACGAGAAACGCCACCTGTCGCCCGAAGCCGCCCGCCGACTGCGGGCCATTGAAGAGTTTAGCCAGATGGGTGCCGGCTTTGCGCTTTCGATGCGTGATCTCGAGATTCGCGGAGCTGGCAACCTGCTCGGCACGCAGCAGAGCGGGCACATCGCCACCGTGGGCTACGAGATGTACTGCGCGATGCTCGAAAAAGCAGTGCGGCAGTTCAAGAATCTCCCGCCGCCCGAATCGATTGACGTCAACATCGACCTCCCTGGCGCAGCCTATTTGCCACCACAGTACGTGTCGGACGCGCGGACGAAGATCGACCTCTATCGCCGGCTCGCAAGGCTCACCTCCATGGAGCAAGTCGAAGAGTTCGCCGGCGAGCTTGTCGACCGGTTTGGTCCGCTACCTGAGGTTGTCGAAAGCTTGCTCGAACGCTGCCGACTACGCATCTGGGCCCATCAGTGGGGCATCCACTCGCTGCATCGCGATGATCGATTCGTGGTGCTAGCGTACGGCAATCGCGCGAAGCTGCGGCGACTCGTCGAGCGGGCTGGTGGAAAGCTTCGCGTCGCCGATACGAGCACGGCGTACTTTTTGCTAGCAGATCCCAGCGGTACGCCCGACGAGATGCTCGAAGAGATTAAATCGCTCTTGCGGCCAGCGGCGGCCGCTGCCTAAACTCCCGCCGCCGGATACCTTGGGCGCTGCGCCCCTGGTAGGGCGCGTTTGCTTCTCGAAATCTTTCGTTGCCGTGCATCGACTCCTCATACTCTCGCTCGTCGCGCTCGCTGCTGCCTCGGCGGTAGCTCAGGAGACTATCCAAGGCCCCGTGAAGCTCCAAGGAGCCGAGGTCATCGCGCGAATCGACAACAGCGTGATCTTGGCGAGCGACGTGCTTTGGGAAGCCGAGCTCATCATTCAGGTCAGCAACGTGCCACCCGAACAGGTCGAAGAAGCACGTCATATGCTGACGCAGAAGCAGCTTCGCAGCTACATCGACACCAAGCTGATCATGGCCGACTTCCGCCGTACCGCTCGCGGGGCGGACATGGAAGCGATTCGCGGCCAACTCGAAGAACCGTTCTACAGCGGTGGCATGTCGGGCAAGTCGCCCGGCAGTGTGCCCGGCTTGATGGAAGTGCTGAAGGTCGACGACCTCGAAGAGCTCGATAAGAAGCTCGTGTCTCTGGGCACTTCGCTTGCCGACCGCAAAGAGGCGTTCATGGAGAAGGCAATCGCTCAGACTTGGGTGCACGAACAAATCGATGTCCCCAAGCCGACTTACGCCGACCTGTTGGAGTACTACAAAACCCACCAGGACGACTACGCCATCGCCAAGGCAGCACGCTGGGAAGAGCTGATGGTTGAGTTCAAGAACCACCCGACGCGCGAAGCCGCGCGGGCGAAGATCGCCGAGGCGGGGAACATCGTTTGGCAGCGGGCGCAAGCGCAGCCCGACGCCTCGAAGCCGCTGTTCACCGACGTCGCGCCCAAGTACTCCGAGTCGTACAAGGCGGCCGACGGAGGTTTGTACGACTGGACCAGCGAAGGAGCGCTCCGCGATCCGAACCTCAACACGGCACTGTTCACGCTGCCGGTTGGTTCATTGAGCCCTATTCTCGAAAGCGAAGTGGGCTACCACATCATTCGCGTGGTCGAGCGTCGCGAGGCGGGGTACCAGCCGTTCGAAGAACTGCAGGACGCCATTCGCGAGAAGATGATGAACGATTCGTTCGGCGAGCAGACTCAAAAGCTAATTGCCAAACTACGCGGTGAAGCCCGCATCTGGACCATCTACAGCGGCGACACCACGGCCCAGGCGTACATCGAATCGCCTCTGGTGCCGCCGTCTCGGGTTCGCTAGTCGAATCCTCGAGAGTGAATCGCGGCTCGATTCGATCTTATTGTTCCACGAAGTGGAATTAACATCGAAGAAAACTGTGGGAGACCTCTCCGAGGCCGATTTTCCACGCAGGGCATCGGGCTCAGAGAGCCCTCCCACAATAGGCGCTCTCTCCTTGTTCCACGAAGTGGAACCATATCAATGCGAAGGGTCGCTGGGAGCCGAATGTCCACTGGTTTGGCAGTCCGGGGGCGAGGACGCCCCGGCTCACCCAGAAGTTTTCAGCATTCGATCACGTTCACTTCGATCGCTAGGCCGCCGCGGGCGGTTTCTTTGTACTTCGCGGACATGTCGGCGCCGGTGCGACGCATCGTGGCGATTACTTTGTCGAGGGACACGTGATGCTCTCCGTCGCCGGCGAGGGCCAGCCGCGACGAGTTGATCGCCGTAACCGATGCGACCGCATTGCGTTCGATGCACGGCACCTGCACTAACCCACCAATGGGATCGCACGTCAGTCCCAGATGGTGCTCCATGGCGATTTCCGCGGCCTGCAGCACTTGCTTGACGCTACCGCCGAGCACTTCGGTGAGCGCACCAGCGGCCATCGACGCGGCGACGCCCACCTCGCCCTGGCAACCGACCTCGGCACCGGAGATCGAGGCGTTCTCTTTGTAAAGCATCGCGAGCGCCCCCGCCACCGAGAAGTATCGCACGACGTTGTCTTCGCTCGCGCCGTTGCAGAATCGCATGTAGTAGTGCAGCACTGCCGGAATGATGCCAGCCGCCCCGTTGGTCGGTGCGGTCACTACACGACCACCGCCGGCGTTCTCTTCGTTCACGGCGAGCGCGTACAGATCGACCCAGTCGAGCGTGGCGAGCGGGTCTTGTGACTGGCCGCGCGCTTGGAGCTTACGGTAGAGCGCCGCGGCACGCCGGCGAACCTTTAGCCCGCCAGGAAGAATTCCCTCCGTACGGCAACCTTTCTCGACGCACTGCTGCATCACCTGCCACCGCTTGAGCACCTCGGAGCGGAACTCGGGCTCCGGTCGACGAGCTATCTCGTTGAGCCGCACCACGCCACTGATGGGCAGGCCGGTTTCTTGCGTCCGCGCTAGCAGGTCCGCGCCGGTGCGAAAAGGATAGGGACGATCGTCGGGCCGCTTCAGCCCTGCGGCTTTCGCGGCTTTGATCGCTTCGACATCCGCCGCCGTGAGTACGAACCCACCGCCGACCGAGTACACCACCTGCTCCGCCAGTGTCTCGCCTTCGGCGTCGTAGGCGACGAGCTTCATTTGATTGGGGTGGACCTTGCACTTCGTCTTGCGATCGAACTTCAGGTCGTTCTCGTGATCGAACTCGATCGCTCGCTCGCCGCCCAGGTTTAGGCGATGCGTCTCGTCAATCTCGGCGATGCGTTTGTCGATGGAGTCGACATCCACGCCATCGGGCGTTTCGCCCATTAGCCCCAGCAGCACGGCTTTGTCGGTACCATGGCCTTTGCCCGTGAGTGCCAGCGAGCCGTAGAGGGTGACCTTTACTCTCGCGGTTTGGCTAAGTTGATCGTGTTCACGAAGTTGGTCGACAAACGACTTCGCTGCTCGCATCGGCCCGACGCTATGCGAGCTAGAAGGTCCAATGCCAATGGTGAAGAAATCGAGGATGCTATACATAGGGGGCGGCGGGCAGCGTGGGTGGGGCCTGAGTAGCCTGAGAACCTTGGATCGCCTGGGAACATAGTAGAACGGCGGCGAGCCGAAAAGCCAAGTTGACGCAGGCGTCCAGATTCGCGATCGATTCGAGCCTGCGCTCTAGGAATCGTACGCGACAACCACGCGGCGTGCGAATCGCAATCGGGCGGGTTTCGAGGGTATTTCACGCACTCCCGCGTCGAATTTCCCTGCCGACCGTCGCGGCGACGTCTCCTGCGGGCAAACGGCGGGCCACTTTGTGATCGCCCTTCCGGATTGCATAATTAGTGCATGCCCGTGCTGAATGTTGCCTGCTATAAGTTCGTGGAACTAGACGACCTTGAGTCGCGTCGCCGCCTGCTGCGCCGGCGTTGCCATGAACTCGACCTGCGAGGCACCATCCTGCTGGCAACCGAAGGCATCAACCTTTTCGTCGCCGGCGAGAGGCCCAGTATCGAAGGGCTGATCGAATGCCTTGAGAACGAACTGGGCACGGGGCCGCTCGAAACCAAGGAGAGTTTCACCGAGTATCAGCCGTTCACGCGGATGCTGGTGAAGATCAAACGCGAGATCATCGCGTTCGGCGTCGAGGGCATTTCGCCCGCCCGCTACACCTCGAAACGTATCGCCCCCGCAGAGCTCAAGCAGTGGCTCGACGAAGGCCGGCCCGTGACGCTACTCGACACGCGGAACGACTACGAAGTCGATCTCGGCACGTTCGAAGGAGCAGTGCGGCTGTCGATCGACCACTTCCGCGATTTTCCCCGCGCCGCCAAGTCCTTACCCAACGAGATGCGCGAGCAACCGGTGGTGACGTTCTGCACGGGTGGCATTCGCTGCGAGAAGGCGGCACCCGCGCTCGAGCAGATGGGCTTTCGCGATGTCTATCAGCTCGATGGCGGCATCCTCAAGTACTTCGAGCAAGTGGGCGGCGCGCACTACCGTGGCGACTGCTTCGTGTTCGACCAACGGGTGGCGGTAGACGCGGCACTTCGCGAAACCGACGCCGCGCAGTGCTACGCGTGCCAAGCGATTCTGTCGCCGGAAGACCAGCAGTCGCCGCACTACGTGAAGGGCGAGTCGTGCCCCCGGTGCTATCGAACCACCGCCGAGGCGATGCAGGAGTCGATCGCCAAACGGCACGAAGCCATTCGCCGCGTGACGACGCCACTTCCCGGCAGCACACCCTACGATCGCCGGTTACCACTGCACGTGGCGGGTGAGTGGAATGGACTGGTGATGCTAGAGTTCCTCCAGCAGGCGGTGCCCTCTCTCTCACGCGAATATTGGCAGCAAGAGATTGCACTCGGACGCGTGCTGCTCGATGGTGTGCCCGTTAGCGGCGAGCGACTGGTGGTGGCTGGTGAGAAGTACGAGCACTTGGTGCCGCAGGTTGTCGAGCCGGCGGTGAACGCGGACATTCGAGTTTTGTACGAAGATGCCGACTTGGTGGTGATTAACAAGCCCGCGCCGCTTCCGATTCACGCCGGCGGCCGCTACGAGAAGAACACGCTGTCGGCGATCTTGGCTCCTGTCTACGCCCCCGAGCGTGTTCGCCATGCCCACCGACTTGACGCAAATACTACGGGTGTGGTGGTGTTCGCGCGGACGCGGCGCATCGCAAAGCTGCTCCGCACGCAGTTCGATGGCGAGGGCGTGAAGAAGGAATATCTGGCGCGAGTGGCCGGCCATCCCATCGAGGACGAATTCGCTTGCCATGCGAGCATCGCCCGCGAGAAGTCGACGGCCGGAACGCGAGAGCTCGACGACGATGGCCTCACCGCCGAGACGCACTTCCGCGTGATCGAGCGATCGCACGATGGCACGGCGCTGCTAGCCGTCGAGCCCGTCACCGGCCGGACCAATCAGATACGGTTGCATCTGGCGTCGCTTGGTCTGCCGATTGTCGGCGACCCCAGCTATCAAGCGAGCGGCGACGCCGTGCGACAGACACTCGATGTCGACGAACCCCCCATGTGCCTCCACGCCTGGCGGCTTACGATCGTGCATCCGTCGACCCGCCAGCGAATGACATTCGAAGCCCCGGCGCCCGCGTGGGCACAATCATCGTCGTAAGAAACTTATGCCTAACCCCGTCATCACCAGTCGCCAGAATCCGCGGATCAAAGAGGTCGCGGCGCTTCGCAATCGCGAGCGACGTGAGGAACTGCATCAGGCCGTGGTGTATGGCGTACGTGAGTCGCAGCGGGCGCTCGCGGCGGGGGCGACGGCGAAAGAATGCCTTTGGTGCCGTGATTATTTTCGTTCGAGCCAGGCCGAAGACATCGTCGCTGCGCTAGAAGCGGCGGGGGCCGAGTCGTTTGAAGTCGCACGCGACGCGTTCGACAAGCTGGCGTACGGCGATCGCCTTGATGGCGTGGTGTCGGTGTTCGAGACACCGCGACGAATGCTCGCGGACTTGAAGCTGCCGGCTGTGCCGCTGGTCGCCGTGCTCGAAGGAGTCGAGAAGCCCGGCAACTTGGGGGCCGTACTTCGTTCGGCCGATGGGGCGGGGCTCGATGCCGTGATTGTGGTCGATCCGGTGATTGATCTCTTCAATCCCAATGCCATCCGCGCGAGCGTAGCAGCTGTGTTTCAGTCGAACGTGGTGGTCGCTACCGCTCGCGAGACGCTCGCTTGGCTCGCTCAGAATAAGTTCACCGCATGGGCTACTCGCCCCGATGCCAAGCAGATGTACTGGGACGCCGACTTCACAGTGGCAGGAGCCATCGTGTTGGGGGGGGAAGCCGAAGGGCTTACGGGCGCCTGGCAGGGAGCGGGCATCACGCCGGTCGCGCTACCCATGCACGGAGTCGCTGACAGCCTGAATGTCTCGGCCACCGCCGCGGTGCTGTTTTACGAAGCACGAAGGCAGCGAAGCGTCGGGGCACGCTGAAAGGGCATGGGGGTCGGAGACCCCATCCCACAGGTTGGCCAATCAAGTTGGCTCAGTACTTTTTGCGGGCTTCGTCGATGGCGGTGTCGATGCGGCGGATGTTCGCCCAATCGTCCTTGTAATTTACTGGCACGAAGCGGTCGGCGTTCTGCGTGCCGTAGGTTTCGAGCATCGGCGTCCCTTGCCAATTGAATTCGGTAAGCACCTTGGTGATTTGCTCGCGAAGCTCCGGAGTCAAATTGCAAACGTAACCGACCGCCACCGGCGGGAAACGCTCGGACTCGTATATGACCCGCACGGCGGCAGGATCCACTTCTCCCCGAGCCACCATGCGATCAAACAGGTCGCTTGCAATTGGAATGCAGTCGGTCTTGCCAGCGAGCAGTTCGGCGACGGATAGCTCATGCCCCATCGAAAAACCGTAGTCGTAATCGCGCTCGGGAAGCATGCCTTGCTCGTCCATCAAGTAAATGAGCGCGGCCTTGAAGCCAGAGTTGGAATTGGGCCGAACGAAGGTAACCTTCTTGCCCTTCAGCCCTTTGGGGTCCTTGATATCGCTGTCGGCTCGGACCAGCAGGTTCATCGTGTAGCCCGCCGCGTCGGCATTGCCGAACGTGCTCACCGGAATGAAGCCGGCGGAGGTGACCGCCATCGGTACGGCACCGGTACTGAAAGCAATGAGGTGGAGATTGCCCGCTTGCATCTCCGCTAGCTGCTTCTCGGTGGCGTCGAAGTGTTGGTATTCCGTCTCGATGCCAGTCGCCTCGGCGATGGCGTCGAGTACGGGCTTCCATGCTTTGGCCTCATCGCCGGCCTCTTCGGACGCCACGTAGGAGAACACTAGCTTCTCGGGCTTGATGCACTCGCCGTCGGCGGGGGAGTCGGCCAGTAGATCGCCGTTAGCGTCAGTCCAGCCCTTCATCGGTGCGGGAGCGACGGTTGCCTTGCCCAGCAGCCGCGAGACTTCGCGTTGTTCGAGTTCTTGTTGCGCCGCGCTTGGTAGGTAGTTTTGGACGGCCCACGCTCCGGCGACCAATACGACGACGATCGGCAGCAGGATCTTAAAGATTCGCGAGCCGGAGAAGGATTGCGGGGGGGCGTCGTTCATAGCGACCTCCGAATAGGAAGTGGGGGGCGTGCGGCTGGGATATCGCCTGTCTACGGTAACATACCAGGGAGCTGGTATCGCGCGAATCACCGCCGCAGAAGTTGCCGAGCGCGCAGCGAAAAACCGGCCGAGGAAGGGGAACCTCGGCCGGTTCAATTGCGGACGCTAGCGTATCGGGCGAGGGATCGTCCGCGGGCCTTTAGCCCAAACGGTAACGCATGGCCACGGCGGATGTGCCGAGCAGACCAAGCAGCAGGAACGCACTCGCCGGCTCGGGAATGATGTTCTCGCCGGTCACGGTCAGCTGGCCCGAAGCCAAGATGCTGTTCACCGTTCCATTGGCATTCTTCATCAGCATCACGTCGGTCGAGGTGTAGCTGAGAATGACATCGTCAGCGTACTGCAGACCGGTCGGCAGGTTTTGGCTGAGCACCTTGGCCGTAGCGAAGAAGTTAAACAGGTTGAGGCCGGGGACGCCGGTTTCTACGACAATGTACGAAATCTCATCGACGCCCAGGCGAAGGAAATAACCGTCAGCTGTGAACCAGTCCAGGCCCCAAACTTGCGAGCCAGTACCACCCGCATTGTTGATGACCATGCCAGGAGTGAGCGAGCTCCCGAGGTTGGTAATGCCGAGGTCGAAGTAGATGGTGTCGGGCGGGTCCATCAGCAGGGCCTGCGTCACGTTGTCGAGCTCAAACTCGGTCGAGGTGACCTTGCGAGACTCGGCGGGCACTAGGTTGCCACCGTTGGGGTCGGCACGATCGAACAGCATGCCTCCCGATTCCTGGTTGTCGTATTGCACGTCGACGTTGCTGACCAACATGTTGATCAGGGCCGCCGAAGCGTTGTTGCTGACTAGCAGCATGGCGGCAATCGCCACAAACCATTTCATCACAGAAAGTTTCATCTCAGATAATCCCCTTCAAGGAACGATACAATGACAGCTTCGCTATCGGTTAGACGCTTGCCGCTTAGGCGGCCAGCGCGTCGGAGGTGACAACGATGTCACTTCCCCAAAAAAATAAAACGGCACTCCTTACCAGTCGGCTCGCTTATTGCGACGCTGGTGGATGCCTCCTGTAACACTCTTTCTTTTGGCTCGTTTGGCCGTATCCCGGCCGGAGCTCTTCGTTGACTTTTGCGACCCACGCGCCCGTTGCGGCACGGTCGATCGCGCGGGGCGATCGAGTGCGTCATGGTCGTCGGGCGAGTTAAACATCAATCGATCTCGCATCTACTTCACCCCTCGTTGTGAGCTTTCGCCTGCACCTGTTGCTGGTGACGCCCGTCGTTGTGTGTGGTTGCCAGTACTGGCCGGCCGTTTGATTCCTCAAGGGGCCTGCCCTACAGCACCCTCTGCTGTTTAGCCGGCTTACGCGCGCTCTTCTCGGCCTTGTCACGAAGAAGCTTCTCGGTAACGCCACGCGCTTCGCGAAACAGCGATTCGAGTCCCGAGTCTTCCCCCAACCCCGCCAGATAGACCCACACCCCCAGTTGCCTCGCGGCGAACTCACCCAGTGGGTCGTGGGGGTCGCCATTTATCACCAACAGTGGAACGTGATTGCGTGCAAGATCCGAAGCCAATTGCTCGAACTCCGTTCGGCGATCGTCGCCTGATACGCTCTGTAGATCCACGACCGCCAAATGCAACTCCAGCCGAAACGCAACACGCATCGCGTCGGCCGTCGTAGCGCAGGTTTCCACGGACCATCCCTCCTCGCTCGCCGTATGGCGGAGCGCGTCGGCATGAATCGCGTCGGCGGTAACGATCAAACAACGAATGCAAGCCACCGGCCCCGCACGGCTGATGGGCACCATTGTCGAGGCTGCCGACAATGGCATTGCGATGTTCAGTTCAGGCGCGTTCATCAATCACTGTTTCTGCCAAACTCATATGCCGACTCCTTGCCACTACCGTCCATAAATGAGACCCATCGGCTCAGATCTCGTGGCACACATAACTCGTGGCGCAGGTACGGACCTTCGAAGCGAAGAACCCGAACCTCACTGCGCGTCCTACTTGCGCAGGTCGCACCACCATCGTTGCTACTCTCGACCTCGCTCTCGCCCCGCGCGTACTACTTCGCGAATGCAAGATGCCGAGGCACTGTTGTTTTTGTGATCCACCTCCGCCGAGCGCATGGCCATCCGATGCCGATGCAAGCGGTTGCGGTGGTGCAGCGTGGATTCAGGCGCACGTCCCTCAACGCGCAGCGCGACCCACGACGCGCGATCGCTACCAGCTCACCTTCTTGCGGCGGCGGCGATGCATGCCGTTGAACGACTGCGGCGACTTTCCACGACGGCGTCCCTGAGGAGCGGTGCGACGGGCGTGTTCGTTACCACGAATCTGTTCGAACTTCTCGGTACCGTACTTCGTTTCGACGCTCTCGTAGACTTGTTCAAGACTCATTGCCAAACTCCCATTTCCAATTGCAGGAGACTTCGCCGCGCTGGCTGGCGCGACAACTCTAGAAAAAGACACACCTCTCGAAGCCTCGACTGGGTAAGACGATCCGCAACCACTCCGGGCCCGCGGCGCTCTTAAATCGAGACACACCTTGCACCCTCCGAACCGTCGTCCGGAGCTTGTGCGATGCCCCCTAAAGCGAGGGGCATGCCAAACGCCGGATGGATGCGTGTGTGATTGCGTAAGTGCTGATTAAATAAGCACTTAAGGGGAAAGAATTTTTTCTGGCCGGCGTGCAAGCGACCGCCGTGGTTCACATGATTGGTGAAACCGCTCGCGGTTGTCGGCCGTAAGTCGTTTGTGGGTAATGGCTTACGACTCGATTCCCCGAACGTGTGATTCGTCCCTCGAACAGGGAGGGCAACTCTGAAGCGAGGAGACGCGGGAGAAACAGTGTAAAAACCGCGAGAAAATGCGGTAGAAATGGACCAGCGGCTTAAGGGGCTGGGACCGGGTCGTATGGCTGGCCAAGAATGCAGCCACCAGCTCCCACCCGAGGGCCGGCCGCGGCTTGGCTGCCAGCTTGCCACTGAGGGGAGAGAACGGGACGGCAAGCAGGATGCTTGCCCCGCGGGCCCGGTTAGTTGTTCGACGAAGCCTCTTGCTGCTCTTCGTCAGCGATCTGCGCGAGCAGACGGGTCATGGTGTTGGCATGAATGCCGAGCAGCTTCGCCGCGCGACCTTTGTGGCCACGCGTGGCTTGCAGTGCTTGACGCACCGCGACGCGACGCAGCTTCGACAAATTGGTGAAGGGCAACGAGGGCGAGACGCTTTCGACGTTTCGCGTGACCGGCAGCGAGGGTTCGCAGTCGAGCACGTAGGCTTGCTCGATCACGTGACCCAACTGACGAATGTTGCCCGGCCAGGGGTACTCGCAGAACTCGCGAAGTCGTTCGGCCGAGGGCTTCCAGACTTCTCGCTTGTACTTCGCGGCGTACTTCGCGGAGAAGTACTCCATGAACCCCGGGATGTCGTCCGAACGATGACGCAGGGGTGGAACTTCGAGCTCCACCATGTTCAAGCGGTAGTAGAGATCTTCGCGGAAACGACCCGCGGCCACTTCGGCCTCGAGGTTGCGATTCGTGGCGGCGATGATCTGCACGTCGATGGGCACTGGCCTGGCTGCGCCCACCGGAGTGACCTCGCGCTCTTGCAGCACGCGAAGCAGTTTGGGCTGCAATTCCGCGGGCATTTCGCCCACTTCGTCGAGGAACACGATGCCCCCTTCGCCCGCACGGAACACACCAAGGCTCGCGCCGGCAGCGCCGGTGAACGCACCTTTCTCGTGACCAAACAACTGGCTCTCGGCTAGTGTTGGTGTGAGCGCGGCGCAGTTGACGGGGACGAACAGACGATCGCGACGGGGACCGAGCTCGTGCAGAAGTCGAGCCCACACTTCCTTGCCGGTACCGGTCTCGCCGGTGATCAAGACGGGGCATTGCACCTCGGCCGCCTTTTCGGCGTGACTTGCAATGCGCGTGACCCTCGGGTTCGAACCCAGAATCCAACTTCTGGGATGCTCGGGCGGCCGCGAAAGCAGACGCTCGATCGAGGGTGTAGTAACCTCAGGTGCCATTTCTCTGAAGCTCCGCAAGGCAGAAGCAACACGCAAAGCGTGCTTGAACGATGTTCGAATTGCTCTGCCAGTTCTGGCTAGGTTGATAGCCTGCCGACTTTCCATGCCCCAATGATTGTGGGAGCAAGTCGGGTGCTATTTACATCACTAGCGGTTCCAATAAATCAAAGTTCCGGGTACGAAAATGAGGAGTGGGGGCCAGGCTTCCCGCGTGTGGCTCCCTTACCCCAGGCTTGCAGTATAAACGCGGCGTACAAATCGCTCAATCAAGTTGAGTTAAATGCCTGCGAATTTTCGGCAGACTGGGGCAAATCGCACTTCCTTGACGATCAGGCGCAAGGTAGGGATTTTTACCGATCGAAGACGCCGCCGTCCGCGTCGTCTAGTGATGACGCAACTCGTTGCAGCGTATGGCCTTATAGGAATTCAGGCCGTTTCAAGCGGCCACGGGGCGAGAGAGCTGCCCAGAAGCGGTTTCGCGCACCGCAAGCACGGTGATCCCCAACCGGTCCGCCATTTTGCGGAATTCTGCATCCTCCAGCAGGATGGTTCGGTCGGCTTCGATCGCCAAAACCCGTCCGCCGGCCTGAGCGATGGTCTCCAATGTCCCGACGCCAACGGTCGGCACATCGAACCGCATGTCCTGCTGCGGCTTGGCAGTCTTCACCACCGTGAATCCACCTTGCGGGCAGAGCTCGCCCGCGCGGGCGATCGACCGATCGGTTCCTTCGACCGCTTCGACGGCGAGCACCGCGCGGCCTTTGATGCACACGCTCTGACCGACGTCGAGCTTGCCCATCTCTTTCGCAAGTTGCCAACCGAACTCCACGTCGGCGTACTCGCCCTTCGACAGCGGGCGGCCTGCGACGAGCCCTTCGCTGATGAGCAGTTCCGGCGCGTAGTCGGTGGCCGGCACAAACTCGATACCGAACTTCGCGAACGTATCGACCACCGCCAGCAGCAGCGTATCGTCCTTGCGATCGGACGAACCCGCGACGAAGTGCGGATAGAACGCCTTAAGTGTGGTCCAATCAGGAATCAGATTCCACATCGCGCGGGGTTGGAAGAAATTCACTTTGTGAATCTTCCCCGCCATCGTGGCGTGTTCGACGTCGTGACGCACGAACCATCGCGACGCTTCGCCCAAACGGGCGAGACCTACCCAATCGAACTCGTCGCACACGCGGGCAAGGTTCGCATCGGCGTGGCCTTTCACGCCCAGGCAACAGACGCGGTAGCCATCGCGCTTTAGCGCCTCGGCCACCACCAGCGGAAAGCGACCCCACGCCGCCAGCAACCCAATGGTTTTGGGCGACTTCGCGGCAATCGATCGTGGGTGACTATCGGTGGGCATTGCGAGGGAGCGTAAGATCTCTAAGCGGCGGGGGCGATGGCCTGCGGACCAAGGCCACTCTGGGCATCGCGGTTTTCGAGGTCGGCCACCACTTTGCGCATTTGCTTGAACTCTTTGCGGAGCTCGGGCAGCTTGGCGAGCGACGCCAATAGAATCTTCTGATCGCGTTCGGGAATCGCCGGTGCGCCGAACGCCACGACGCCGGGGGCAATATCGTTCGATACGCCCGCCATCGCGCCAATGCGAGCACCGGTGCCGATGTGGACGTGATCGCGCACGCCCACTTGGCCCGCCATCACAACGTAGTCGCCAGTCGACGTGCTGCCGGCGATTCCGACCTGGGCGCACAGCAAGTTGTGTTTGCCAATCTGGCAGTTGTGGGCGATCTGCACCAGGTTGTCGATCTTGGTTCCATCGCCAATGCGAGTGGAGCTGTAGGTACCGCGATCGATGGTCGAGTTCGCACCGACTTCGACGTGCGCGCCGATGACGACGTTGCCGAGTTGAGCGGAAAGTTCGTGACGACCTTCGGACTGACGATAACCAAAACCGTAGGCACCAATCACGGCGCCCGAGTGAATGATCGAGTGGTCGCCCACCACGGTGTCTTCGTAGAGCGTCGCGCCGGGGAACACGGTTACTCCGGTTCCAATCTGGCAGCCCGCCATCAGGTGCACGCCCGCGTGAATCGTCGAGCCAGCAGCAATTGTTACCTCGTCGCCAATCGTCGCACCGGGACCAATGCTGACCCCTTCGGCAAGCTTCGCGGTGGGGCTTACAAACGCCGCGGGGCTAACGCCTGGCGTTGCGGTGCGGCGGGCGGGGCGGAACGCGGCAACGATCTTCGCGAACGCGACTTGGACGTCGGCCACTTCAATCACCGGCTTACCTTCGCACCGAATTCCAACGGGCAGCAGCACGGCTGTTGCCAGCGACGCGGCAGCTTGGCTCGCGCGCTCGGGCTGGTCGATGAAGGTAATTTGACCCGCGGTCACCTCGTCTAGCGGAGCGGCACCAAGGATCGCGGTGTCCGCTGCTCCGGTCGCCGTGCCGGCAACCAGCGTGGCCAAGTCGGCCAGTGTTCGAGGTAGTCGCTCGGTCATGGCGGGAATCCTTTCCCCAAAAGTGTCCATCGGTGTGCGATAAGAACCTGCATGCTAGCAGGCGGCCGGTCTCTTCCATTAGACCGGGGGGCCGATAGTAACTTCGCCCTGTTGGCGAAGCAACATCAACCACTGGCGATGCTAGCAGCAAAGTCCGCCCAGTGTGGCCAAGCTCCGTAGTGGCGTAAGCTTCCAGCTTGCGATTGTGAAGCGGAGGTAGGTTGGCCACGGATGGAACGCACCAACCTCGGCTGCCGGACGGCTCGCGCCGTTCCGCTACGAAATCCAAACGGAAGGGCGCAAGCCCTGCGGCAGGGCATCGCAAGCAGGATGCTTACGCCACAAAACTTACGCCACGTCAATCATCCAGTGCCTGGCTCATCACCAGCGTCCGGGCTTGCTCGAAGTGTTGCTGTAGCTTGAGGAACTCGTTGCGGTCGCCGCCGAGGTCGGGGTGGCACGTCTTCACGAGTTGGCGGTAGGCGTTGAGAAGCTGGTCTTCGCTGCATGGCAGCTTGAGTCCAAAAGTCGCCAGGCACGGTGGGGCGTGTTTGCGTCGCTGCGAATCCGCGGCTACCCACGCCGGAATGCGAACCATGTAGTTCGAAACCAGCACCAATGCCCCACGCAGACGGCGGTAGTGGGCGCGGATGTCGACCGCCATCAAAACGTAACCTGCCAGCGGAATCCCAATGACAAGCACCACAAAGCCAACGATCACCGCCAAGTCGAAAGGACCTGGCCAGGGAGTAACCTCAGCAACAATCGGGGAGGCCGCGCTCGGCATGGGGCAACGCAACACGGGTGGTCGAGGGAAAGAACCCTCCCAATGTACACGCCTGCTGCCCCGTTGTCGCGACTACTTCGACCCCGACAGGGCCACTTTGGCAGCGTGACGTTCGGAACCGCGTGGATACCGGACATCCCAGGCCAGCCCCATCCGCTCCAGGCCGACGATCAGCAGCCAAATGCCATCGATTTCCCACCACCGGTGCCAGTTCGAGGCGCTGGTGGGGTGGGCGTGGTGGTTGTTGTGCCACCCCTCGCCGCTCGACAAAAACGCGACGAACCAATTGTTCTGACTCTCTTCGGCCGTCCCGTAATTCCTGTAGCCCCAGAGGTGCGTCATCGAGTTCACGCTCCACGTAATGTGCCACACAAACACCGTGCGGAGGATAACGCCCCACAGCAGGACGCTGCAGCCCAGTTGCAGTCCGGCCAGCCAACTTCCGGCTAGCACTCCGCCGACTACCCAGGCGATGCCAAAATACAGCAAGGCGTGGGCGAAGTAGACGCCAAGCAGGTTTTGCCGGCGTTGCAACCACAGGCAAATTGGCTTGCGAAGGATGTCGCGAGCATAAAGGTCGTAGAAGGTGAGGGTGTTCCGCTCGGGATTTCGCACCAGGAGCCAACCAACGTGGCTCCAGAAGAAATTCACCAGCGGGCTGTGAGGATCGGGCTGCTCGTCCGAGTCCTTGTGATGCAGTCGATGGTTCGCTACCCAAGCCGCGGGAGCGTCTTCCAGGCAGCAAACCGCCACGAGAATAAAGAAATTTTCGAGCCACTGGGGGCACGCAAAACTACGGTGAGTCAGCAAACGGTGATAGCACAGGTTGATTCCCACGCCACCGTAGAAGTAAATCCCCGCCACGCACACTACCACGCCGGTCCAACTAAACAGCCACGGCACAACCGCCAATAGCGCTAGTAAATGGAGCACAACAATCGGTGCGGCGTAATGCCACGCGATCCGCCACTGGGTGCCTCGAGGTGCCTCGAGGCGAGGGCGTTCGACGGTGGGCACGCGACGAGAGTCGCCCCGCGCGACCTCCGGTCGCGGGGTGGCAATGGTATTGGTGGGCACGCTTCGCTCCGACGCCAAAAGGGGGATGCAGTAGGAATGTGCCGCACCAGCACCCTTTCGATAGGAACACAATCGCGCAGATCCCACAAGGGTTTGAATCCATCAAACCCACGGATTAACGCCGACAGAGCGAATTAGTTGTCGTCTGGGTTGTCTGGGCTATCACTACCGGTGTCCGATTCAGTGCTCGCACGCTCACCGCCCGCCTGTTCACCGTCCGTTTCGGCAGCAGGATTCTCGTCGGACGGGTCGCTTGCTTCGGTTGTTTCCATTTCTTCGAACACCGTGACAACCTTCGGCTCGCCCCCATCCGCCGCTGGGGTTAACCGAAACAGATCACGCGAAGCCGGCGCATTCACCTGCACGTCGTAAAAGTCGAACTGCCACACGAACTTATTGAACTCGTCGTGCGGATAGAGTTGCTTCTGTAGCTCCTCGTTGGTGATTTCGACGCGAAGCAATAGGAACGACTGCTTAGCGATCCACAGCACCTGAGGTCCCACGCTCGTTGGCATCTGCACGCGATAGCAGGGCACCGGCTGGTCCTGCGTCTTGATGGACTTCGAGGGAAGCAGCACGAGCTTCGATGGCGTCGCCAGTGGCCACGGCGTTTGGTCCTTGGGAGTTAGCAGCAGGGCGAGCTGCGGGAAGATGTCCTGCATCGCCACGGGAAACAGCGCCTTGGCGAGCAGCGGATCGGGCGCCACCGTTTCGAACGTTGCCACTTCGGGCGCAGGCAGTCGCAAACGCTGGGGCTCGAGCCACGACACGGCTCCTTCGAGCTGCGTCCCGTCCGACACCACCACGGCTGCCGCCGCCATGTCGGTTCCGTCGGCGGTCGGTTCGATGCGCGTGATGCGGAACCGGTTGGGTCGCTTCCACAGCACCGCCACGTTGATCGGCACTCCCTGACGCTTTACACCATCTTCGGCTCGCACAAAGTGCGGACCGAACACTGCGCTATCCATGTAGGTGTTGGCGGTGCGATAAACCTCGACCATCCGCTCGACGACCTGTTTGGCCGTCATGTCGTCCTGCGTCGTCGTCGCGGCGGCGTCTTTCTCGGCTTCGTCCACCTTCGTCGGCGAATTGCACCCGGCAAGCACCAACATCGTGGCGAGACAAACGGGCGACCAACTCCATCGGACCAGTGGGGGCATCATGCTTTTCACCACGAGAAAACTAGGGCTTTGAAGATTCCGCCTAACCTACCACAGCCGGTCATCCGAAGCCATCGCGGGTTGACCCTCGCCGAGCGTCGCCGATACCATTTGTACCTTTCCCATATTGCCGCGCGCGGCTTACTCGTAGCGAAGCGTCTCCCCCATGTCCGTGCAAGCTCAATTCGTACTCGGCGAACTTCCCCCGTTGGAGCTATCGCTCCGCCAGGAAGCTTGGCTGGGCACGGCATCGGACACGACATCATCCAGCGGGGCGATTACCGATGTGATCGCGGCGACCCGTGCCGCGCTCGAATCGCCGCTCGACTTTCCTCCACTCTCGCAGGCCATCGTGCCGGGCGATCAAGTCGCCATCGCCATTGGCGCGGGTGTCCGCGAGCAGGCCAACGTCGTGCGGGGCATCGTCGCAACGCTCGAACAAGCTGGCACCGAACCGAGTGCCATTCAAATCGTCACCGGCAGTGTCGCCGAAGCCAACACGCTCCGCGGCGAACTCGACGACCTCACCGCTGGTGGTTCGGTGGTGGTCGGTCACGTGGCGAGCGACGACGAATCGCTTTGCTTCCTCGCCGCGGTCGACGAGGAACCACTGGTCATTAGTCGCCAACTGTTCGAGGCCGACCTGGTGATCCCCGTTGGCTGCGGACGCCCAGCCAAGTCGCGCGACGCCCGCGGGCCGTTCGAGTCGGTCTTCCCTCGTTTCGCCGATGCCCTGACGCAGCGCCGCTACTCCCAGGCCGACGCCCTCGACGCACCCACGTCCGGAGCCATCCGCCGACAAGAAACCGATCAAGTCGGTTGGCTACTCGGCGCGGCGATGGTGGTCGAAGTGGTCCCCGCGCGCGGCGGTGGTGTGGCACAGATCCTTGCCGGCGCCCCCGAAGCCGTCGCCCGCGAGGTGGCCGCGGCGTGCGATCGCGAGTGGGCGTGTGGCGTGGAGCAGCCCGCGCGGCTGGTCGTCGCCACACTCGCCGGCGGACCCGACGAACAAACGTGGGACAACGTGGCCCGCGCGCTGCACGCCGCCGGCATGGCAGCCGACGCCGACGAGAGTTCCGTGGCCATATGCACCCAGCTCGACACCTTGCCTGGCGAGACGCTGCACAAACTGATCGCCACTGGCGGCGACCTCGAGCGAGCCGCGCGACTACACAGCTCGCAGTCCGACGACGCGGCCGCCGCGTGGGAAATCTACAAAGCCCTGTGCCGCGGCCCGGTATACTTCATGAGCCAACTCCCCCCCGAGCTGGTCGAGGACCTCGGCATGACCCCCATCGCGAGCGCGAAGGAACTCGCCCGCCTCGCCGAGCGCAGCGAAACGTGCATCGTGCTGAACGAAGCCCAACACTCGGTGCCTAAACTGTAAGATGCTACCGACTGTGGGAGGGCTCTCCGAGCCCGATTGGAAAAGAATCGGACGCGGATTGTGCAGTGTAAACGCTTATTAGCCGCATGGCGCTAGCCACGGTTGATTCGATTTGAAAGCAACCGTGGCTAGCGCCAAAACGGCTAATAGCTTCTAGCAGGTTTACTTCATGAATACTTCAAACGTCGGTATCTATTTCAACGACTGGCCCGCGAGCGTGCTCGTGGTCACGGGAGGCGATCGCGCGAAGTTCCTGCACAACCTCTGCACCGCCGACGTGCTGAAGATGACGCCCGGCGAAAGCCGCGAGGCGTTCTTCACCAACGTCAAAGGGCATGTGCTATACCACGCACTGGTTCATGCGAAGGAAGACAAGATCGTGGTGATCGTCTTCACGGGCGATGCTGCGCCACTCGCCGCGCTCCTCGATCGTTATTTAATTCGCGAAGACGTGAAAATAACGCAGGGGGAAGCACATCCGACGCTCGTCGTGGGCAGTGAGAAATCAGACGGATCGATACCCGTTCCAATGCACCCCGCCGCGTCCATCTTCCTCGGCGAAGCTTCGGTCAAGAGTTTAGAACCGGGCGATCGCGTAAAGTTCGACACACTACGCGTCGGAGCAGGTTGGCCCCTCGGCGGTGTCGACTTCGGCGACGGCACCTTGCCCCAAGAACTGAGCCGCGATCGCCACGCGATCAGTTTCAATAAGGGTTGCTATCTGGGCCAAGAAACTGTCGCCCGCCTCGACGCCCTGGGCCACGTCAACAAACAAATGGTCCGCCTGCGAGCCGTCGAAGGCACCACGCTCGCCGTGGGCGATGAGTTGTTCGATGGCGAAAAGCTCGTCGGCAAGCTGACGACTTGCACGGCTAGTGGCGAAGCCGGTTTGGCCATGGTCCGCAGGGGTAGCAACACCGCTGGTACGGAGCTGCGAACGGCGAAGGGTACCGCGACGGTCGAAGCGATTGACTAATCGCGAGTCGAATCCCGCCGTACAACGGTGGGAGGGCTCTCCGAGCCCGATTACCTCGCATTCGGCGCGTTCGCGATCACCATCTCGCTCGCGAGCAGCGTTTCCAACCACGCGGGCACCTCCGCCTCCACATCAACATCCGCGGGCACACTCCCTACGACGATTAGCTTCTCGTTCCGCAGCGAATCGGCAAGCCGAGTTAGTTGCGACTCCATGTTTACTAGGAACGCCTTCGAAGTCACTTCGTCGAGCGGCCGGCTCACAAGCTGTACTTCCCCGGGCGTCCGCTCGCGGTGCATGGCGACTAGCTGGCCCCGCACCGACTTGATCAACTCGCCGGCGACGTACGCCCGGCGCAGTTCTCCTTCGGAGGTGAAGTGATAAACCGGGTCCTGATCGAGATAGACGCTCGCCGCGCCATTGGTGCGAAAGCCCACGAACACCTCCTGGCCCTCCGCATCACGAAACTCCACCCGCCGTACGTATGCCGTTGCATCGCCGAGCAGGTTCTCACGCTCGTGTTCGTCGCGTGCCATGGTTCGTCGACCTTCGGACGCAGCTACGCCGTTGTCTCGGCCTCTTTGTACATCAGGTCCATCGATTCGAACACTTCGTCGAGGTCGTCTTTGAACAGGTCGCCGATCAATAGGTCGGTGACGCGGTTCTTGAGGTGAGGGAACCGGCGGATGAATCGGCCGAAGCTGAAGCCGTCGTAGTACTCGCACACCAAGCGGCGCATGCGGTTCATGCCTTGCACGTAGTCGGCTTCCCACTTGCCAAGCTGGGCGGCGGAAGTGTCGCCCTTGGCTAGGCCCTCGGCGATGGCGTCGGCGGCCACGGCACCCGAGCGGAGCGCGAGCAGTACGCCGGAGGAGTAGAGCGGGTCGAGGAAGCCGAAGGCGTCGCCCACCAGCACCCAGCCGTCGCCCGCGGCTCGGCTAGCGCGGTAGGTGTAATCCTTGGTGGCGTGGTAGCGATCGACTCGTTTGCCGATCGACACTCGCTCTTTCACGTTCAGGCAGCGGTCGAGTTCTTCGTTGAAGGTTTGCTCGTGATCGCCGCGGCCTTGAAACAGGTACTCGAAGTCGGCCACCACGCCGACGCTCACGACGTTGTTGTGCTGGGGGATGTACCAGAACCAGCCCTTCTTATCCTCGGTCTGGAGTACGAGGGTCGCGCCGCCATTTTGACCCGGATCGCGATAGGCACCCTCGAAGTACGTCCAAATTGCTCCCTTGTTGAGCTTGGGGTCGGACATGCGGAGGCCGAACCGATTGATGATCATCGAGCTTTGGCCACTCGCGTCGACCACCACGTCGGCCATGACGCGGCGCTGCGTGCCATCCTCTAGCTTCACCTCAACGCCAACGGCGCGGTCGCCCTCGAACAGGATGTCGAGCACGCGGGCACCTTCGTGCGCCGTGACTCCATGCTCGCGGGCGTTCTCCAGCATCATGGTGTCGAACTCACTCCGCTCGACCTGCCAGGTTTGCGAACACTCATGGGGCTTGTTTTCGTGGAAGTAAAACGGGGTCGAGACCTTGCCGCTGGCACTGACGAACTGGACGCTGTACTTCTCAACGAAGTGGCTTGCCTTCATCTTGGGAAGCATGCCAAGCCGCTCGAATACCCAGTAGGTTTCGGGAATGAGCGACTCGCCGATGTGAAAGCGGGGGAACTTCTCACGTTCGAACAATTCGACTTGAACGCCTTGCTGTGCTAGCAGCGTGGAAACGGTCGAGCCGGCGGGCCCGCCACCGATGACAACGACTTGGGATTGATCGCTGGACGCCATGCGCGTTGAACTCCAATACGTGAATGCCGGTTGCATGCCGCCTGGGCACCCGCAGCCGCCGTGGGTGGGAGGTCGTCGAGGGGGGCGGGGCCGCGGTGGAGCAGCCCCGAGATTCCTCATTTTACGCCGATCGCCGCACGTCTCGCTACCCTTGCGCAGCGAATGGAGCGATTGTTTTGGCTGCGGATTTCCTCGCGGCGGGGGTATTGTAGGACGGCGGGCGGGAGTGGGGAGGGGGCGAAGTGAAAGCGTACTTCCGCACCCAAATTCATCCCCCCGCAGGCGTGGACCCAGTAGCGGAGCGTGGTGGTTGGCTACTGGGTCCCCGCCTACGGCCGCTACCACCGCATCATCGGCCGCAGAAGCATCGACCAACTACGAATCTGGTGCGAAGGCCGCCTGTCCCCCTACAAAATCCCCCGCCGCCTGCTGGTGGTCGACGACCTGGCGCGGAATGCGATGGGGAAGGTGAATAAGCCGAAGGTGGCGGAGATGTTTGGGGAGTGAGGGGGCTGTGGCAGCAGCCTAATGCTGGCCAGCTTGCTGTGCCAGTCGAGTTCTAACGAGTCGAGTGAGACATCGTCCTTGGAAGTGTTTTTGCACTACTAAGTGTGCGGCCAGAGATAGAACTTGATCACGCAGCTACCTGAGACGCCTCGACGATAAGACGCCACGTACGATACAGGTTGAATTAAGAAGGGCGCTTGAGCATTAGATACCTCAGCCGGGTACATACTCGCTCAAAAGGGCAATTGACTAGACGCAGCAATTGGCTGGCCGTACTTTGGTGTTGAGGTTGGCTGCACTCACCCCAGCCAGAGTTCGCCCGCGGCAATCCGAGGTGATGAAAACCTCTTAATTTTAGAGTCTACCAAAAGATTAATTCGAAGTGGATTTTGTTAAGCACTGTCGGACGAAGGTGGTGCTCATCGAAGTAAAGGAACTGGCCTCCCTTTGGCCTTACACAGCCGTTCGGTGGACACTAGCCCCAGGCTAACTATAATCCCGAACGTCGCTGTCGTCGGCTCCGGAACAGGGTCTGCATATTTCGCCACGTACACGTCCGCCGCTCCAGCGTTGGCTCCACCAAGATTCCCATATGTACGCCCCGTAAGGTACAAATTCCCCAGCCCGTCGGCGATGATACTACGACTATCATCCTCGAATGCCGTACCAAATTGTTCCGTCCATAGGTGCATACCGGTAGCATCGTACTTTCTCACAAATGCATCGAACCCACCGGCGGCCTCACCACTCAGAGCTCCCTCTGTGCGACCAGTGACGTAGACATTCCCCAACGTGTCAGCACTGACGCCGAAGCTCAGGTCGTCGTTTGCTGTACCAAATTGTTGTACCCAGAGGAGATTACCGACGGCATCGAATTTACCAACGAATGCGTCGCTTCCACCTGCGTTGGCACCATTCAGCGCGCCCTCGGTACGTCCGGTGAAATAAACATTCCCTAACCCATCTGCGCTGATTCCCAAACTATAGTCGGCGAAACCCGTGCCAACTTGTCGGGTCCAGTTCAGTCCGCCATCGGAGTCATACTGGCTCACGAACGCGTCGCTTTGGCCGGCATTGGCTTCACCTATGCTGCCCCCGGTCGACCCCGTGACGTATACGTTTCCAAACGCGTCAGCGGAGATGCTCTTTCCATCGTCTGATCCAACTGATCCAAGTTGCCGCGTCCATTTGAGCTCGCCTGTAGAATCGTATTTACTCAGAAACGCATCCCACGAACCGCGGTTGCCTCCTCCTAGGTCCCCCATGGTCCGGCCCGAAATGTAGACACTACCCAACCCATCAACGCTGACGCCAAAACCGTCGTCGTATGTCGCTGTTCCAAGTTGGCGAGTCCAGAGACTCGCTCCCTCTGAGTTATATTTACTGAGAAACGCATCTGTTAACCCGGCGCTAGTCCCGCCTAAATCGTGGTTCGTTCTCCCGGCAATGTACACGTTCCCTAGCCGATCGGCACTGACACCCAAGCTTTCGTCATCCGCCGCCGTGGCGACCTGTCTAGTCCAGAGCAGTGCGCCTCCGGAATCGTACTTAACTAGAAATGCATCGGTGCGGCCAACGTGAGCTCCTCCCAGCGCCCCTCCGGTAGACCCGGTGATGTACAGGTTTCCCAATCCATCGGAACTGACGCCGGAGCCCGCATCCAAGTCGGACGTACCGAGTTGCCGCGTCCACTCATGCGTGGCGGCCAGGAGCGGGGTCCAGCAGTGAGCGAAGAGCAAGAGGAACATGCAGCGTTTCATCTGGTTGTCTCTCCAATAGCGCGGGCGATCAACGGCACGGCAAGCGGAAGGGTGATCAACTCTTCAATATAATGTTGACCCCACTGTCTGTCCTACCAACAAGGCCAAATTTTCTCCGACTGTTCATCATCAGAAGCGGTATTGTAGGAAATGAGGTAACCAACATGTCTCGACGCCGATCGCTGATCTTCATCAGGATAAATTACTTGGGGATCGCTAAACCGCTGTGTCTGTGAGACGTCAGCGCACGACTATAGGCCGTCGGCACGTGTCAGCGGTGGCAACCACATCTCGCACTCGGCGAACGCCTTAAATTCGTGCCTTGCGAACCGCCTAATCGGCCCGCGCCATGCCGGCACAGAGGTGATCCAACTCACAAAAGGAAGTAAGTTGCGACTTGTGCAGTTGCTGAGTGACTTAGGCTTTCCGGGGAGACGAAGGGCAATGACGGCCTTGCCGGAAAACCTTGACAGCAAACGACTTAAAGAAGTGCTCCCTCTAGGGCTCGAACCTAGAACCTATTGATTAAGAGTCAATTGCTCTGCCAATTGAGCTAAGGGAGCGGCGGGTAGACTCGGCATTGTAATGCGACCGGCCGTGGGGGTGTAGGGGCCGTGGGGGGTGGTTTTTCGTGGGTGATGGGAAGGACCGCGAGGAGGGGATTGGAGTTCGCGGGTTGGGAGGAGTTGGGGGGCGATTGGCGGGGAGAGGGAACTCGCTGCTAATCCGTGCTGTAGAAGAGTAGATGCACGATCTTCCATTGGTTGCCGACTTTTTTCAGGGTGAAGTGGTCGTAGCCGTGGGTGATTCGTTTGTCGTTGGTCAGCTCCCAATAGGCCAGCACGCGGACGACGTCGGCTTCGTGGTGGATGTCGATGGTCTTGGGGATCTCGCGGGGTTTGATCTTCGCCTGCTGGACGTAGCCTCGCTGCTCTTCCACGAACGTCTTGCGGGGGTAGCTGATCAGCTGGCCGTCGGGGCCGAGCAGTTGGATGCATGCGTTGGGCATAAAGCACGCGTCGTACTTGTCGAACTGGCCGGTGGACCAACTGCTGAAATAACCCTCGATGAACTGTTTGACCTCGGCGTCGTCTGCGAGCGGGGCAGGAGGCTCGGACTTGGTCGTGGCGACGAGGGCATCGAGCGCGTCGAGCGCGAACGCTTGGACGTACTCGGGGTTCACTATCTGGCCAACCATTTCGTCGCCGCCAGCCGGCTTGCTCGGAACCGTTACACCCAGGGGCGGGACGTGGCAGAAGGCGACCGGTGCGGACAGCTGCTTCTTTCGCTTCAGGTATTCCAGTGAGTAGAGCGCTTCCTCGCACAGGTACTGCCCGGCGTTGGTCGAGACCTTCACCGCGTAACCCTTAGCCTCCAGTTGTTTCGCCATCGCGTCGCACGCGGCGGTGGCTGTGAGCTTCGCGGGGCCATCGCCCGCGAGGCGGTCGACGGCGGGGAGTTGTCGCTGGTTATCGGGAATCTGCCCGCGTTTGGCCAGGGCGACACTCTCAATGGTGAATCCGGCCGGACTCCCCTGCCCCAGCGACAAGATCGCGGCCGGCTGATACTCCGCATTCCACTCTTCGAGCTTCGGCAATACCTCGCCCCACACGACGGGGAGCTCTTTGCACACAAGGCGATAGCCATTCCACTCCTGGCCGTCGAGCGACTTGATCCCCTCCCAAGAAGGATTCGGCCGCTTGAGTCCCCCGAAGGGCTCGAAGCCCGTAAGCAGGATGTTTCGTGGCTCGGCGGCGTGGAGCGTGGCGGTCGCGAAGAGCACGAGCCCACACAGCAAAGTAAGCAGTAAAGGTCGGGAAAGAACGTTCAACATAGATTTAGATCCAGTCTCGCAAGCGAGGGTGGTGTTGCAAAATAGCCGACGACCTACGCGTCGTCGGAGTTCGGTCCGACGACGCGTAGGTCGTCGGCTAGGTGGTGTGTGCGTGGGGGATAGTTCGCCTCAAAAGGACATCGTTTCAATCGGGCAGAAGTTGTCTGTAAAGATCACAGCGCGGTCGGTCGGCGTGGGTTCGGTCACCAGGTTGGCGGCCATCGCCTCGACCATCTCGGCATTGACCCACGCATCGGTGCGAAATTCGCCAGCGAGTCGCTGCCAGTCTTCGGGAGTGAGTCGTTCCTCGCGTTTGCTTGCAACGAGGATCACGTTGGTCGATTCGTGCGTCCGGCGACGGCCTCGGTCGAGGGCGAACACGTACACCTGCGGGTAGACTTCGCTGAGCGTGGCGTGCATCGATTGGTAGATGCCGCTTTTTTCGCCGTCGAGCGAACTGTTGATGTTCATCACAAAGAGACCATTTGCGGTGCTCTTCGCGGAGCAGAGTTCAAGAAACTCGCGCGTCACCAAGTGAAACGGAATCCGCCCGCCAATGGTGAAGGCGTCGAGGACGATGCAGTCGTAGCCCCCTTCGGCACCACGTAGGAACATCCGGCCGTCGGCGGCGATGGAACGGAGGTTGGGCCGGCGATCGAGGAAAAAGAACTCGTGGGCCACGTCGAGCACACGCGGATCAATGTCCACCAGATCGATTTCGAGCGAAGGCTGATGGGCGAAGTAGGCCCGCGGTCCCACGCCACCTCCGGCGCCGATGAATAACACGCGGTGCATGTCGGGCGAGGGGAGGAACGCTAATTGAAAATAGTTGGTGTACTCGGCGAGCGTTTGGTGGGGTGGTTCGAGCGTCACCGCGCTTTCGGTGTACTGGTCGAACAGCATCTGCCGCGACTCGTAGCTGGTGTTGTCGACCACGGCGATGTGGTGATAGGGGGTGTCGGTCTCGTAGCGCAGCACATCGTACCGACCGAGCTGCGAGGGGGGCTCGGTGTTCGCGGCGAGCACCACCGCCAGCACTCCGACGATGGTAGCAGCGATGGCGTGCTGCGCGGCTTTGCGCTGCGTGAAGAGCGTGATGATTGAAGTGGCCAGCAGTACCAGGCCCAGCACTTTGAGAATGACCGAAAGACCCAGCCAGGGGATGAGCAGGAACGTGGTGATCAGCGTGCCGGCGATGCTGCCCGCGGTGCTGAGCGCGTACAGCTCGCCGGCGACTTTGCCGACCGACAGTACGGACGTCGCGGCGATGCGAACCGCGAAGGGTGAAAGGATTCCCAGGCCGACGCTGGGTGGCAGGAACAAAATCAGCGACGCCACGAGCGAGCCGCTCCGCTCGCCGAAGCCGGCCTCCACCAACCGGTCGCACACCACGGGGGCGAACGAACCGAGGAGCAGGATCCAGATCGAGACGACCACCGTGACCGTGGTCAATAAGACGAGCGAAGGGTAGCGGTCGGCGAGTCGTCCGCCGCCGTAGTAGCCAATGGCCAGGGAGGCTAGGAACACCGAAATCAGGCTCCCCCAGATGAAGACCGAGTTGCCGAAATGGGGGGCGAGGACCCGGCTGCCGGCGATTTCGAGCCCCATCAGTACCCCGCCGGCGACAAACACCAGCAGCCTCAGCCCCGCAATGGCCGCCGGCGAATCGCCGGGCTCGGGCCGGGCGGTTTCGACGGTCACGGCACTTTTCGAGCGAGCTTTGTTCGATTTGCTGGCGATGATCGGGCTCCTGAGGCTGGCTTCGGCTCGAAACGAGCACCGCGCGACTTGGCGAAACGCGAATTCTATCACAAGCGGTGAAGGCTGAAAAACTCCGAGCGGGAGCGTGGCGAGGGGAGCGCGAGGGTTTGGCGTTCGGTTCGCAGCAGAAGAATTTGCGGCTTTTTATGGATTTTTGGAGGGAGAAATGCCTCCGTTTTGGGATTACCTTATAGCGGCCTGCGTCCGCTCGTCGGGACAACAGACGGCCTCGGCGAGTCACTGGCAAGCATCGATGGGGAGGATGCTTGCCAGGCAGTCCGCGTTCTCCCGATCCTCGTGACCTTAAAAATAGCTTGTGTGCCATGCTTTGCCTGCGATTGATTGCGCTCGTTTCGTGCTTGTACCTGTCCTCCGCCGCCTGGGCCGATGTGCCCGTGGTGGACGAATGGAAGTTCGTCCTCCGTCGCCCCGCCCAGGGTTGGCAGCAGCCGGAGTTCGATGACAGCGAGTGGCGGGACGGCACCGGCGGTTTCGGCAAGAGTGGAACCCCGGGGGCGCGAATCGGCACGCAGTGGTCGCGCCCGAACATCTGGCTCCGCAAACACATCGAGCTCGACAGCGTACCGAGCAAGCCGGCCCTGCTGGTGCATCACGACGAAGACGCCGAGGTTTTTCTGAACGGCAAGCTGATCGCCACCCTGCCGGGCTACACGCAGAACTACGAAGTCGTCCCGATCGCCGAGGAGCATCTGGAGGCAATCAAGGCGGGCGAGAATGTGCTCGCCGTGCATTGCAACCAAAAGACGGGCGGGCAGTTCGTCGATGTCCATTTGGTGTCCGGCGACGACGTGCCGGAACTCCCCCCGGTGCAGGCGGCAACCGAGCCGTTCAAGACCGAGCTCGTCACCAAGTGGGGCGAGGAAGTCACGGCGGAGAACGCCTGGACCGAATACCCCCGTCCGCAGATGGCCCGCGACGAATGGCACAACCTCAACGGCACATGGAAGTACGCCATCACTTCGGACAAAGAAAAGAATACCCCCAGCGAATGGCAGGGCGACATCCTGGTGCCGTTTGCGCTGGAGTCGAAGCTGAGCGGCGTGCAGCGTTTGCTCGCGCCGAATGAATCGCTTTGGTACAAGCGGACGTTCGAGGTCAAGAAAAGCTCGCAGCCGCGGACCATCCTGCACTTCGAAGCCGTGGACTACGCGAGCGAAGTCCGCGTGAATGGCAAAGTGGTTGGCACGCACCAAGGTGGCAACGTGCCCTTCTCGTTCGATGTCACGGAGTTCGTGAAAGATGGCGAGAACGAGCTAGTAGTCCGCGTCGAGGACGACACCGAGGCCTGGCAGCTCCGCGGCAAGCAGGTGCTCGACCCCAACGGCATTTGGTACACGCAGGTCTCGGGCATCTGGCAAACCGTGTGGCTCGAAACCGTTTCGGACAGCTACATCGAAGACCTGGTGATCGGCACTAGCGCGAAGGACGGAACGATCAACGTCGATGTCGCCGCTGCGGGTGCGGGTAAGGCCTCCGGTGCTCAAGTTATCGTCAAAGATGGTGACGCGAAAGTGGCAGATGTGAAGGGCAAGCTCGAAGGCCTTACCGTCACCGTGCCCGACGCCAAGCTCTGGTCGCCCGACTCACCTCACCTGTACGACCTTGAAATCGTGCTGCTCGACGACGCGGGTAAGGAACTTGACCGCGTGAAGTCGTACGCTGGCATTCGAGATGTTGGCAAGTTGAAGGATAGCGATGGCCACTGGCGTTTCACGCTCAACGGCAAGGAAGTCTTCCATTGGGGTCCGCTCGATCAAGGTTGGTGGCCCGATGGATTGCTGACTCCCCCGTCAGACGAGGCGATGCTCTATGACATCGAGTACCTCAAAGAGGCCGGCTTCAACATGATCCGCAAGCACATCAAGGTCGAGCCGCGGCGGTATTACTACCACTGCGATCGCCTCGGGATGCTGGTGTGGCAGGACCAAGTGAGCGGCGGAGCGTCGCCCCCTTGGACGCGCATGGCCCCCAATCCGACCGACGCCAACTGGCCCGACAAGCACCACGAGCAGTACATGGCCGAGCTCGAGGCGATGATCGATCATCTGGAAAATCACCCATCGATCGTCGTGTGGGTTCCGTTCAACGAAGCGTGGGGGCAGCATCGCACCATGGAAGTGGGTGCGTGGACCGCCAAGCGTGATCCAAGCCGATTGGTGAACGTCGCCAGCGGTGGAAATTTCTGGCCGGTAGGCGACGTGGCCGACGAACACAGCTATCCCGATCCGGGATTCCCGCTCGGGCAGCAGCGGTTTGGCGACTACGTTAAAGTAGTCGGCGAGTTCGGCGGTCACGGCCTGCCGGTGGAAGGCCACATCTGGGACGCCGACCGCGACAACTGGGGTTACGGCGGGCTGCCCAAGAACGAGGCCGAGTACAAGCAGCGCTACGTCACGTCACTCGACAAGCTCAAGGAGCTTCGCGACCAAGGCATCGCCGCGGGTGTCTACACCCAGACGACCGACGTCGAGGGCGAAATCAACGGCCTGCTGACCTACGACCGCAAGGTGATCAAGTTCCCCGCCAAGGAACTCGCCGAGCTGCACAAGCCGCTGCTCGAAGACAAGTAAAGCAAATTGCCCACGAATGACGCGGATGGAAGAAAGAGCTTGGAACACTAATCGGCGCTAATCACTAGCGCCGCGCGGAGATACCAAATCGCAGTGCCGTTCTCTGTTCCTAATGCATTCGCGACCATTCGCGTGATTCGCGGGCAAGGAAAGCTATGAGTCGGCTAATCCGTGTTTCATCCGTGTTAATCCGTGGCTAAATGCTTACTCCCGAACTCTGGCGAGTCCGGCTACGAAGCAACTACTCCGCCGGAAACACTTGCTTCCAGTCGTCCTTCATTCGCACCACTAGCCAGCCTTTCTTCTCCGCCTCGTCCATCAGTTCCTCGGGGAACGTACCGATCTTCGAGTCGGGTAGACCGCCCGCGGGGCCGTAGGCGTATTCTCGCTCGGCATCGTTGTGGTAGACGAGAAGTCCCAGCCGCGGACCGTCGCCACCGGTGGTGTATTCGAGCATCTCGCGGTCGCCGGCGGAGTTGCCGAACGCCAGGATCGGACGCTGACCAATGTGTTGACCGATGCCCACCGGCTTGCCGGCGTGGTCGTCGATGAAGTTGACCTTGGGCAGACGGATCAGCACGGGCTTCCCGTCCTTGATTTGAAACTCGGTAACGATGCTCGAACCGACCACTTGCGGCTTGGGGATACCATAAGTCCGCTCGGTCCATGGCCGCATGAACTCGATGCCGCCCCCGGAAACGATGAACGTCTTAAAGCCGTTCTCGCGCAAGTAGGCAAGCAACTCAAGCTGCGGCTGATAGACGCACTCGGTGTAAGGCCGCTTAAACCGCGGGTGCTCGGCAGTCGCAATCCAATCCGTGACGATCTTTTCAAAATCGTCCGAGGTCATCCCAGCGTGTGTTACCGCGACGATTGCGAGCAGCGCCTTGTCCCCCATCGCCAGCAGCCCCTGAACGTCGCCATCGAGCACCGACTTGTAGGGCTGGGTGGTTTTCCACTCGGGATGCTGCGGGGCGAGTGCTTTAACGCGATCGAGCGCGAAGGCAAGCTGCGTGTACATGGGCTGCTCGACCCATAGCGTGCCATCGTTGTCGAACGTGGCGATGCGTTCGTTCTCAGCGACGAAGTCGGGCCCGCCTTCGGTCGTAACCTTTTCGACGAAGGCGATGATCGACTGCTTGATGGGTCCTTCGTTCCACGAGGGCAGAGGATCGGCCGCGTGGGCGGCGGCCGCGAAACACGCGATCGCCGCCACGACAAACAGACTGGAATTCCGAGATCTCATAACAACGCCCTGCTCAGTTGCCGGTTGGAATGGGAATCTTGACGCCCTCTTTTTCCAGCGCTTCGCGGATGTACTTGAAGCGTTGGTACTCGGACAGCGTGATGGGGCCGGTGTAAACGCCACTTTGCAGCTTGCGCGGCGGGTACTTGATGTAGGTCTTCATCAGGTCTTCGATCGAAGCACTGATGGTGACCATCGTCCAGGTCCGCTCGGTGTAGTTGTTCATGAAAATGTCATAACGCTCTTGGGGATCCTGCCACAAGTCAAACACCTGCGGCACGGTGGCAACGTACTTCTCGGCACCCTTCCATCCGAGATTCGTGTCGACCGCCAGAGCACCGGTCGCTTGGCCGTCGTCGCCACGAAGGTTGAACACCGCTTTGTAGTTGCCAACGCGTGCGGCGCCTGGGGTTAGCTCGTTCTCAGTGAAGTAAAACCACTCGGTGCGGTCGCACTTGCCTGTGCCGGTGAGCAGAGCGGTCATGTCGTGGCTGTCGAACATCATCGGCTTGCCCTCGCGGTCCTCGGTGGGAAGCTCTACGCCGGCGACCTTTGCGAACGTAGCCATCAGGTCGAGACCGCCGACGATATCGTGGTTTTTCACGCCTGGCGCGATCTTACCGGGCCACATCGCGATCGCCGGGACGCGATTGCCACCTTCGCGGACGGTCCCCTTAGTGCCCCGGAAGGGAGTGTAACCCGCGTCGGGGTAGACATCTTGCCAAGCACCATTATCCGTGGTGTAGAACACCAAGGTGTTGCGGTCGAGACCCAACTCGTGGAGCTTGTTGAGGACGTTGCCGATGCGGGTGTCGAGCTCCACGACGGAGTCGGCGTACTTCGATTTCGACATCGACTTGTGAATGAATTCCGGTGCCGGTAGGTTCGGCTGATGAACCTTCATGAAGTTGATGTTGATGAAGAACGGCGTTTCCTTGTCTTTGGCCGCTTGCTCCAGGAACTTCAGCCCCGACTCTTCGATGTACTGGTCAAGAAACGGAATGCCAACTACGCCTTTGTCGGGCGTGTTGACGTACTGGCCGTTGACTTTCCAGTCTTCCTTGGCGGGCTGACCGGCGTTACCGGACATCGAACCCTTGGTGACCTTGTTAAACATGGCGCGAAGCTTGGGGTCCATGTCGGGAAACCAAGTCGGGTCGCCATAGGTGTAAGCATTGCAGTGGTAGAGGAAGCAGTGCTCCATCTCGTCGTAGCCTTGCGCGTTGGGGAGTGCGTAGTCGGCTTCGCCCAAATGCCACTTGCCGGTGAAGTAGGTCTTGTAGCCACCCCGCTTCAGCACCGAAGCGAGCGTCCACTCGGCCGCGGGCAAACCGCCCCCTTCGCCCTGGAAGGCGACGGTCGTCATGCCGCTGCGGTTGGGAATGCGCCCTGTCTGCATCGCCGCGCGGCCCGGTGTGCAACTGGGCTGGGCGTAGAACGAGAAGAAGGTCATCCCTTGCGCCGCGAGATTGTCGATGTTCGGCGTTGGCATGCCACGCCCGACGCCACCGCCGTAAGGACCAAGATCGCCGTAACCGGTATCATCCGAAACGATGAACAAGATGTTCGGTTTGTCGGCCGCCACGACAGCGGTGCAGATCAACAGTGACAACACCGTGGCAGTCAAGAAACGATGAAAACGCATCGAACAGGCTCCTTGCTTCGAAGAGAGAAAGTAGGCGACCTTCGAACTTCCCCTCGAAGGTCCAGAATGGCTCTACTGTGTCGGTGTTCTTCACCAACCTTGGTAAGTCTACCGCCGCGCCCTCGGCCCGTCAGCCACTGCGAGGGAGGAAAACTTTCCCGCTGGCGACACTCCATGGCCCAATGAATCACTTCGCCGGATGGCAACGGTCGTGGGGTCTCATGACGAAAGGGTGCCCGAACTACCGGCAAATTCGCCCCAGATTGCACATCCTCGCCCTCCGGTTTGCCGCGAGATGCACCGATTCCTACCGGTACGCTGACGGGTTCGTAACGTCCGACTACAATGGAAGATGAGCCCTGGTGGCTCGTTTCGCCATTTCCTTCGCCCTGCCGCTCCGAATTGCCGCGATGGCCCACATTTCGCTTTACGTTCTCGATGGTGCCGACCGTGGGCGAAAGTACGAGAGCCTGGTGACGCCAATCACCATTGGCCGCGAGGAAGGCAACGCCGTTCAGCTGAACGACGAACGCATCAGCCGCTTCCACATCAAGATCCAGGAAGACCAGGACATGCTGGTGCTCACGGATCTCGACAGCACCAACGGCACGCGCGTCAACGGCGAGCAAGTGCAGCTTCGCATCTTGCGCTATGGTGATGTGATTTCGCTCGGACGCAGCGTCCTACGCTATGGCACGCGCGAGCAGATCGCGCAGCGCCTCAAGTCGCTTCGCGAGTCAGGCGAAATCCCGACCGACCAACTCGACGCCAGCGCGCTTGCCAAACACCTCGAACTATCGCCCTCCGATCCCGACGTCGATTGGGGGAGCACCACCCAGTCACGCAGCACGCTACACATCCCTCGCCCACCAGAGCTTCCCGAAGGTCTGGGCCCCGCGCAGTCGGCGCAACTTTCGGAACTCTTGGAATACCTTCACCTTCGCACCCGTGCACTGCTCGAAGGCGTGGAGATCCCTGAAGAGAGCCGCGTGGTGGAGATCGACATTGCCCGCTGGCAAGAAGTCCTCGACATGCAAGGCCTACTAGCCGGCTACCTCCGCAACATCGGCGAACCCGAAAAAGAGTAGCGGAACTCAGCTTTAATTGCATTCTTGTTGTTTAACGCCCAGCCGTAGGCGCCGGCTACCTCCGATGCACGAGTAGCCGGCGCCTACGGCTGGGCGTTAAACGAGTGAAAAGACCATTAGGTGCCATTAGAAACACTCTTGCCTCGTTACTGATCCGCGTTCATCCTGCCCAATCCGCGCCAATCCGCGTCCCATCCGTCACTTCTTTGCCCCTGCCACTGGGGGCTCGCAGGACTCGTCCCCAGCCACCCGATACACCCCTCCGGCCACATCTTGTGGTTCGATTTCTAGCGAATGCCGCGATTCTGCGTCGATGGAACTTCGCCTCCAGCGCGATACAATGACGGGCTCTCACCTCTGGTCATTCGCCCTTCGTTATTGGTCATTTGCTCGCCATGGATGCGCCCTCGTTTGTTCACCTGCACTGCCACAGCCACTACAGCCTGCTCGACGGTGCGAGTCCGATCAAGAAGCTGGTAGCGCGGGCCAAAGAGCTCGGCATGAACGGCCTCGCGCTCACCGATCATGGCAACCTGTACGGCGCGCTCGAGTTCTATCGCACGTGTAAGGAAGAGGGCATTAATCCCATTGTCGGGTACGAAGCCTACATCGCGCCGGGCAGTCGCCTCGACAAGGGTGGAGCTTCAAGCAGCAAAGAGGCGAGCTACCACCTGACGCTACTCGCGCAGAATCGTACAGGCTTTAAGAACCTGGTGAAGCTCGCCAGCAAAGCCTACCTCGAAGGCTTCTACCACAAGCCACGCATCGATAAGGAGATTCTCAAGGAGTACTCCGAAGGAATTATCTGCCTGTCGGGCTGCGTGAGTGGCGAGCTCAGCCGCACGCTGCTCTCGGGCTCCACGGCCGACGAAGCGATGCGTCAGGGTGAGAAGGCCGTGGCGTGGTTCCAGCAGACGTTTGGCGATCGCTACTTCCTGGAGATCCAAAACAACGGCGTCGATATTCAGCGGGCGGCGATGGAGCTGACCGTCGACTTGGCGAATCGCATGGGGCTGCCTCTGGTAGCCACGAGCGACGCTCACTACGTGAAGCAAGAGGATGCCGAGGCGCAGGACGTGCTGCTCTGCATCAACACCGGCCGGTTCCGCACCGACTCCAACCGCATGAAGATGGAGGGCGACCAGTTCTTTCTCCGCAGCCCCGCGGAAATGTACGCCGCCCTGCCCGGCCACGCCGAGGCCCTCGCGCGAAGCCAAGAGATTGCCAACTCGGTGGATATCGATCTCGATCTTGGCCAGCGGTACTTCCCAACCTTCACGACGCCCAGCAGCTCGACGCCCGACATCAAGGCGAGCGAAGCGTATCTCCGCGAGCTCGTAATCGCGGGGCTCAAAGAACGCTATTCCGACGTGCTGCATCGTTGGCAGAACAACGACCCCGCGACCGGCGAGCTATCGGACGAGGTAATGGCCCGCGTTGATCGCGAGCTGAACGTGATTAACAAGCTCGGCTTCCCCGACTACTTCCTCATCGTGTGGGACTTCGTTCGTTTCGCGGTCGAAAGCAACATCCCCTGCACGGCTCGTGGATCGGGCGTGGGGTCGCTGGTGTGCTTCGCGCTCCGGTTGAGCCACGTTTGCCCGCTGGAGTACGACCTGCTATTCGAGCGGTTCCTCGACGAAAGCCGTCTGGAAGCCCCCGATATCGACATCGACTTCTGCAAGGATCGGCGCGTCGAGGTGATTCAGTACGTCAAGCAGAAGTACGGCGAGGCGAACGTCGCACAGATCGGCACGTTTGGAACGCTCGCCGCACGGGCCGCCATCAAGGACGTCGGCCGCACGATGTCGATGCCCATTTTCCGCGTCGACCAGATCACGGCGATGATCCCTGACCAACTCGGCATCAGCCTCGACAAGGCGCTCGAAAATTCCGACGAGCTCAAAAGGGCCTACGAAAGCGATCCCGAAATCCGCGAACTGTTGGATCTTGCGCGGAAGATCGAAGGCCTCGCGCGAAACGTGGGCACGCACGCCGCGGCGGTGGTCATCGCGAAAGAACCGGTGAGCGAGTACGTCCCGCTGCAGCACGTTAAAGGCAAGACCGAAGTCATCACCCAGTGGTCGATGGGCGACGTCGAAGCTGCCGGCCTGCTGAAGATGGACTTCCTCGGCCTCCGCAACTTGACGATCCTTGCGCGGAGCATCGACCTGATCGAGGAGTCGACCGGCGAGCGGATCGATCCCTACAAGTTCCCCATCGACGACAAGGCATCTTATGCGCTGCTTTGTCGTGGCGAGACCAAGGGTATCTTCCAGCTCGAAAGCGGTGGAATTCGCGACCTCTTGCAGCGAATGAAGCCCGACAACTTCCGCGATATCATCGCGACCGCCGCCCTCTATCGACCTGGTCCGCTGGAAGGTGGCATGGTCGATCAGTACATCGAAGTGAAGCACGGCCGCCGCCCCGCCGAGTACCCTCACCCCGTGATGGAAGAGGTGCTCTCCGAGACGCACGGCGTCATGGTGTATCAAGAGCAGGTCATGCGGATTCTCAACCGCCTGGGTGGCATCGACCTGTCCGACGCCTATAAGTGCATTAAAGCGATCAGCAAGAAAAAGCTGCCGATGATCGCCAAGTACCAGGAAGAGTTCATCAAAGGCACGCAAGAGAAAGGCCTCGACAAGAAGAAAGCCGAAGAACTGTTCGGCATGATCGAGAAGTTCGCGGGTTATGGCTTCAATAAATCCCATTCGACGGCCTACGCCCTGATCGCCTACATGACGGCGTATCTCAAGGCCCACTATCCCGTGCAGTTCATGGCGGCGCTGCTCTCGGGCGATATTCCGGGGCGCAACTTCAAGAGCAAGGACTCGCTGGTCGAGCATCTTGAAGACTGCACTCGAATGAACATCGAAGTTGTCCCGCCCGACGTGAATCGGTCGTTCGTCGACTTTGCGGTTCGTGAGGGCAAGATCCTGTTCGGCATGTCGGCCATCAAGGCGTGTGGCGGCGGCGCAGCCGAGGCCATCGTCGAAGCCCGCGAGAAAGACGGCCCGTTCCGCAGCATGTTCGACTTCTGCGAACGCGTCGACCCGAGCGCCTGCAATCGCGCGGCGATCGAAACGTTGATCAAAGCCGGCGCGTTCGATTCGCTCGGTGCACGCCGGTCGCAGCAAATGGCCGTGGTCGAGCGTGCCCTGCAATCGGGGGCGTCGAAGCTCAAGGACCGGCGGGCGGGGCAGCGAGGGTTGTTCGACGCCGCGGACGAAGAAGAAACCACCACCGACACCTCGGTGCTGCCCGATGTTCCCGAGTGGGAAGAGAAGGAGAAGCTGACGAAAGAGAAAGAGGTGCTCGGCTACTACCTGTCGAGTCACCCACTGACCGAGTTCGAGCAGATCCTGCGAACCAACGCCACGCACTCGAGCAAGACGGTCAACACGCTCGAACACCGCACCGAAGTGGTGCTGGGTGGCATGCTCGCCGCCATCAAGATGAGCCACACCAAAAACCCCAAGCCCGGCATGCCGTCGAAGTATGCCATGTGGGACCTCGAAGACCTCGATGGCATCGTGCGGTGCATCATGTGGCCCGAGCAGTTCGCTCAGTTCGGCGACAACGTGATCGCCGACGCCATCGTGGGCGTGACGGCCGTGGTCGACCGCCGCCCCGGTGCCGAGGAAGTGAACCTGATCATCAACGAGCTAATGCCCATCGAAGCCCTCGCCGAGCGCTACACCAGCGGGCTGTCCGTTCGCGTGGACGAAGAGCGGCATGGCGTCGAGAAACTCGCGATGCTGCACGAAATCGTTCGAGGTTACCCCGGCAACAAGTCGTTGCGGTTGACGCTTGTTCTGTCCGACGGAGTCACCGCGCACGTCGAAAGTGGCAAGCGCGTCGACCTCAACCCCGAATTACGCCGCCGCATCGACGAGTTGCTCGGCCCCGGCAACGCCCAGCCGATCAGTTCGCCGCCGAAACCGACAGCGGCCCCACAAAACGGCCGCGGCCGGCGGCAGTTCGCTAAGCAGTAAGCAATCTTGCCTACCAGCCCCAATCGAACGCCAAGTCGACCGCGAGCACGGCTTCCGTGCTATCTGTGTCGAGCAGATCGTCGGCTGACCACTCGGCAATCGACCAATCGTCATCGTCGCGAAGCAGCAACAGGTCGTCGTTGTCGGACGATGGGATCACACTCGAACCCGCCGACATCGCACCGCTCTTCGGCGAGTCGTCGTACAGCGATTCCATCGCAAGGTCGTAGTCCGGTGTGCTCGGTGCTTCATCGGTAGTTACCGACTCACTAATGGCTTCCGGCTCCGGCGCGGCGAACAGCGCGGTTGGTGCAGAAGCCACGAAGCTCGCCACCGCCGCGGCGGGCAGCTTCGCGCCCAGGTTGTCCCGCCAGACGGTGTAATCGGCTAGGTCCACGCGGCCATCGTTGTTGGCGTCAGCCACCAACCCTGAGCCTGTCGCACCAAACGATTGCTTCCAGATCGCGTAATCGCCTTGGTCGACGGTGCCGCTGTCGTCAAAGTCGCCGGCGAGTTCCGGAACCACCGCGGCGTCGAAGATCGACTGACCCAGGTTGTCCCGCCACGCCGTGTAGTCCGCCAAGTTGACGACGTTGTCGCCATTGGCATCGCCCGCGAGTCCAGCACCCGTGCGGCCATAGTTTTGCTTCCACACCGTGTAGTCGCCTTGGTCGACGGTACCGCTGCCATCGAAGTCGCCCGGCAGATCGATGGTCGCCGGCGGTGTGGCCGAAGCCTTGGTCACGGGCGGATCGAAGTTGCCCACCAGTGGCATCGCTTGCTCGTCACCAAAGTCGGCGTACAGGTCGTTGCCAAACGGAACCGGCGTGAACGCGTGAGCCAGCGTGCTCACCGTCCCCACCACCCGAGGCGCGAAGCCCGACAGCACGAAGAACCACTCGGCACCCTCGCTGGGAGTTTGGGTCGAGTTCCGCGGCACCCACAGACCGATATCGTCGATGCCGTCCTGATCCATGTCCGCGGCGACCGGTCGCTCGAGTACACCCGAGAAGCCCCACTGGAAGGTGGGCCGCAGGGCGGCGAAGTTGCCGAAGGCCCCGATGCTCATGCCGAACGTGAACTGGTTGTTGTTGAACACGCCGACGTCGTCGATGCCGTTGCCATCGAAATCGCCGACAATCGGAATGCCCTTAAGGCCCGTATTGGCGACCACTTCGTTAGCGGTGATCACAAAGTTGCGATCGAAGTCGAACGCCCAGTTGCCCCCGTAGAACAAACCAATCTCGTCGCCATTCGCTAGGTTGTTATCGAAGTTACCGGCAATCGGAAGCGCCCCGGCAACATTGAAGTTGGCGAGCAGCGGCTGCGACGAGTAAAGATCGGCCACGCCGTCGCTGTTGAAATCCACCAGCCAGCGATGCTCGGCCGTTTCAATCGAGTAACCGTACACGGCGAGTTGATCGAAGTACCGCCCCGCGACCGGAATGCCACCACCAACGCCACCACCGATGAACTTACCCGCAAACACCGTGTCGTGCGTTGCGAAGCCGCCCGGCACGAGGTCGGGCCGATCCATCGCGAACGTGATGTCGACATTCGTCGCGTCGTTGCCAATCTGGCCGTTCGACGGATCCCACACGAAGTTGCCATTGATGTCGATCGCGATGGTCGTCGGGATGAAGGTCGCGATTTCGGGCCGCGAGTCGATCGTGAACCTACCCACGAAGTTGCCACCCGGCACGCCGTCGCCACTCGGGAACGTCGGATCGTCGAGCGGGCCGTTGGCGTTCGATTCGCCGTCGAGCTTGTTGCCCGCCGGATCGACCAAGTTGTCTTTGACCGTCAGCGTGTAACGATCGTCGGGCAGGAACTGATTGAACGTGAGCACGATGGTCGCCGTGGCCGCTTGGCCATTCACCCGCGCGGCGTTAATCACGTCGACCGCCGTAATGCCAATCACGCCCACGTGATCGCCCACGAGTTGGTAGTTACCCAGCGCCTCGGCAATGTCTTCCTTCAGCGCCTCGTACAGGAAGTTTGGGTCGACGTTCGACCGCAGCGGCAAGTCGCGGACGTGGATCGTGATGCTGTTCGTCAGCGGCGTGAATCCATTCACCGATGGCTTGGGGTCGAATAGATCGTAATCGGGCACACCCGTCGGATGCACCGCTTGCGTTGCACCAGCCGGGTCGTAAATCTGCGGGCCCTGCGTATCGATGAAGATGTTGAGCGCGTCGACACCGGCGGAAATCTGACCGTTCATCGGCATCGGATTGCCAGCCACGTCCTCGGCCGTCATCAACAGCCGCCGCAGCCCATCCTTCGGCAAGCCCACAATCTCGTTGAGATCGCGAATCGAAGTTAGCTCCCAGTAGCCTTCGGGATAGGCGTCGTTGCCATCGTACGGCACGGCCACCGTCATTCCGATAAACACGTCGGTCGCCAGGTCAATAATGCCATTGGCGTTCGAGTCGACGTACACGCGAACAATCGAATTCGCCTCGGCACGCCCCCAGAACTTCGGCGTCGTGTCGCTCGTCACGCGGTCGGCGTAGGTCATCGGCATCGTGGTGACACCCGAGTCGCTCGACGGCGCGAGGCCATCGGTGGTGCTCGCGGCGTCGGGAAGGCCGAACGACCCGGGAGGCGTCACTGTGTCGACAATGATCGTCAGTAGGAAGTCGTGGCTCAGGTTGCCGGCACGGTCTTCGACTTCGAGCTTCAAGTTGTGCACGCCATCGGCCAGCTTGCCGACCCCCGCGACGCTGATCACCGCCGCGTTTGCCGCACCAAACAGCGCGAAGAATTGCTCGGGCAGCATCTCCGCGATCAGCGTGCGGATGGTGAACATGTCGCCCGCCGTATTGAACGCATCTTCCACGGCGTCTTGAGCCGAGTCGTACAGCAGAAACTCGGGTGTGTTCTGCCCGTCGAAGCTCTCGTAACGATCGTACACGCGGAACTTCAAGTTGTCGGTGAACAGCGCCTGTGCGAGCGCGACGTTCGGATCCTCCGAAGTCATCGTCACCAGTGGCATGTTCTGTTTGGTGACATTGTCGACGTCGTTGCGGCCGGTGTCGCCCGTGACCGGGTTCGTGACCAAGTCGAGATACGGCATGTTCGGCTCGACCGTATCGACCACGATCCGCAGCGAGTTCGCCGCCGCGTCGGCGAGCGACGTGATATTGCCCGCCAAGTCTTCGAAGCGGACGCTAATGTCGTACACCCCATCGATCAACGGCTCGACCGTCACTTCCCATCGCCCCAAGCCGTCGGCGGGAACGCCATTGGTGTTCTCGCTACCGACGATTCCTTGGCCAATCAAGATCTCCGCACTAATGGGATTGCCCGACGTGGGGCTGATTCGCGTGGCGTAAACGTAGACCTTGGCATTGATCTCGCCCACGCCATCGAAAGCGGGTGCGTTGATCGCCGTCACGTTGTCGTCGACGAACATGCCCGAGTCGCTCGAATCGAGCAGGTTCGGCATCACGGCCGGCGGTTCGACCGTGTCGACCAGCACTTCGAGCAAGAAATCCTCGCTGATGTTGCCCGCGCGGTCTTCGACTTCGAGCTTCAGGTTATGGAAGCCATCCACCAAGAGCCCCGCGGCGGTTACCGCGAAGTTGCCACCCGGATTGAGCACGATGAACTGCTGGCCCAGCGTGCGATTAAGCACCGTGAGCGACGTAAACATGTCGCCCAACACCGAAGTGGCGTCCGACGGATCGCCCGCAGCCGCGGAGTCGAACAACAGGTACTCGGCGTTGTTCTCATATCGGTCCCAGATGCGGAACTTCAGGTTGTCGAGGAACAACCGGTTGAGAATCGCTGGGTCGTGCGTGGTCATCGACACCAGCGGCGAGTTATCGTTGGTCACTTCGTCGGCCAGGTCCCGCCCGCTATCCTCGCGCAGATCGAGCAGCGGTGTGTTGGGCTGGTTGGTGTCAATCTCGATGTCGCGCGTGGGGCCGAGCGCTGGATTCAAGTTCACGTCGAACGAAGTGACGTTGCCCGCCGCGTCTTCCACTTCTACACGCAAGTCGTACACGCCGTCGGCCAGGGGCTCGGTGGTGATCTCCCACAGACCCAGACCATCCGCCGCGCCGCCACCAATGCCTCCGATCGGTCCGATGATTACGTCCGACGAGTCGCTGCCGGTCACGGTTTGTCCCACCAGCGAGTTGTTCGCGAACAATCGCACGGTCGACCCCGCGGGTGCAATGCCCTGAAGCGCTGGCGACATCTTGTTCGTCACGTTGTCGTTGTTGAACATGCCGGTGTCGCTCGACGCGACCAAGTCGGCCGATATCTGCGCCACTAGGCCCGTCGGAACGATCGTCAGCACGAACGGATCGGACAACTGCGCACGGCCCGTGGCTCGCTGCGTTCCGCCCGCCGCACTGGTGTCCGAGCCGTCGACCATCTGCACGGCGGTCGACACAAACCACTCTCCGGCCGCGAGCGCCACGGCATTCGGCACCGTGAAGCTCCATAAGAATCCGCTCGCGCCGACTTGGCTGGCGAACCCACGCACCACGGCGCCGGTGACCAAATGCACCATCGAGACATAGACGCCGGCACCATCGTCGGTCGCGTCGGCCGCGCTGCCATCGCCGTTGGGGTCGATGGTCGCTTGATTCAATAGCGTGATGCCCGAGTCGCGAAAATCGACCAAGTCCGCCTGAATGATCAGCGTCGGCGTGGTGTCGCTGGTGATGTCGTCGCTGTTGGAGGAACCGGTGTCGCTCGATGCGATGAGGTCGATGAACGAGGGCTTCGGCGCCGCAAAGTTCTCAATCTCCAGCGAGTAGTTGTTCAAATCGTCGGCTGCACCCACCACGCGAATGAAGTACGGCTGCTGATGCACCACGGGCAGGATGATCTGCTCGTTCGAATCGACGCTGTTCGCCACAGCGATCTGATTGCCCGCTACGTCGAACACTGCGATGTCGATATCTCCCAGCCCATCGCCGGTGATATCGTCGAACAGGGCGTTGATAATGAGCTTGCCCGAGTGATGCGCGGTGTAGCGATACCAATCTTCGTCGTCCGCGGTGTCGATCGACAGGTTCGTCCGCGTGACGTAAGGCTCCGAGCCGAGGTTGGTCGCCGTTGCCTGCGTGTTGTTGGGTTCCAGCGAATCGGACACCACAAACGCGGCCCCCAGCGTCGACGGCAGCACGACGGTGTAACCGTAAGCATCGGCCAGGATCATCGTGTTGAGATCCGTGATCAATTGCCGCGTCGCCGGCGGACCCACGGTGCGGCCGGCATTCATCAGGTCGCTGGTAAACGTCGGCGCGCTGGGGAAACCAGGATCCGCGGGGCCTTCGTAAATGTGCCCGCCGCCGTCGGTGGTGAGCGTCACCGCGACACCAAACTGCCCCGCGATATTCCGAAATACTCGTAGGTCTTCGTCGGGATCCGCAGGGTCGGTTACCTGATCGGTACCCGCAGGCGTCACAAAGTTATTGATCGCCAAGCCGTTGCCGAGCAAAATGCCCACGGCGTGACCAATCTCGTGCAGCGCCGTGCGATAGAAGTCGTTACCCGCTTGCGTCGAGTCGGCCGTGAAGGGCGTGACAATCGCGGTGAACTCTTCGTCGAGGTACGGCGTGGGATCGATGAACCAGCCACCGCTGCCGCCGGCGTCGTCCATGGTGAGTGTCGCCGAGATGGGCAACTGATTGCCGTCGGCCACGATGTTGTTCGCTTGGCCTCGCAGCCCGCCACCGAGGTCCGTCGCCATGACGGTCAGCGTGAATCCATTGTCGGTCGTGGGGTTGTCGTCGCCATCGTAGTTGAAGTCGGTGATCACCGCGTTCCAATCGGCGATCGCCCGCTCGATGTTCAGCCGCGCCACCCCGGCCATCGCACCGTAGGTAACGTTGAACCCATCGCTGTCGGTCACCGCATCGCCACGATTCGCCCACACAATCGCCAGCAACCGCCGATCCTCAAGCCCCTCCACGCGAAGCTGCCGCCCCCGCTTCCAATCCAACTGCCGATCGACGGAACCTCCAAAGGGATTCAGCGCGGCAAGAAACGAACGGACCGGGCGCGCGGGGATGCGGCGGGACATCACGGGAACCTCGAAGTGGCTTGGTCATGTGGTGCAGATTCCGTCGTCGCGGCGCCCTCGCGCCCATCGTCGACGGAACTTCCAAGCGGTCCCTCGCCTGTAAACTGCCGCTCGTAAACCCATGCGGCCGTTCGAAAGAGAGCCCCCAAATGGCACTACGGCCCCCCGCGAACGCGCCCGTAACATACGGGAAGCTTGGGGAGTTTGCAACAGTTGGGAAGGCTTTGTCGTCAGTTAAGATGGGCTGTTAGTAAACCAAACGAAGCGCTCCCTGCGCCACCGCGCAGACCACGGGCGACCAAGCGCAGCAACAGCCCCCATCTTGGTCGTAGCCGGACTCGCCAGAGTTCGGGCAGCGCAACGAGAACGCCCGCCATGGGAGAAAACCTTGCCCGCGAATCACTCGAATGGGCGCGAATAGAACGATGCTCCGTCGTTTCGGTAGCGCCAACTTCATCCGTGCAGATCCATGTCCATCCGTGGCCAAACCTCCTTCCCCGAATTCTTGCGAATCCGGCTACCTTCATTCCTGCTCCACACACTCCATCAGATCATTAGCGAAGATTAGCGCCGATTAGTGTTCCAAAAACTGATTCACCTCTTCGCTTTCTCCGTTCCTTCCTATTCTCTAAAGCCCCGAATTCTTGCGAATCCGGCTACGAAGAAAATCGACCTCCAGAAACGCCAAAAGCGGAGGCAATCCCGTTGGATCGCCCCCGCTTCGGTTCTCATCCATCCAGCTCTTCGCTGATTTAGCAGCGTCACTGACTTAACAGCGTCACTGATTTAACAGCGTCACTGATTTAGAAGCGCCACTCGACGCTCGACGTGAGGCCGCTGAACGAAAGGGTGTCGCCGACGTCCACGTAGTTGTCGGCTTGCACCGCGTCGACGAACTCGGGAGTCGTCACGGCGTTGAACCAGTAGATTGCCGTGTAGCCAATCTTCGCACGAACGCAGCCCGAGCAGCTGGTCCACGCCAAGCCGACTTCGTATTCGAGCATCGGCGTGATGCGATCGTCTTCCCAGCGAACAATCGCCAGGTCGCTGTCGATGGTCGAGTTGTACTGGCGATAGTCGCCGCGGAACGAACCGGCCAGGGCACTCGCCGAAATGTTGCCGTAGCTCGAGAACCGGCCATGTCCGAGGAATCGCTCGCCATCGAGGCCGACCTTCAAGCCGCCGCCGTCGAAGTCGATCTCGGTCGTGGTGTCGATCACACCACCTTGCGAGCCGCCGAACGTGCCGTTCTGGCTAAACCTCTGATCGAGCCGGCCGTAGCGACCACCGATGCTGTAGTTGATCCAGCTGCAATCCGTGGCGGCCAGAATCCGGCGAAACTCACCATCGGCGAGCTGCATGCGAAGGTCGTACGTAGCCGACACGGGACCGGCCGAGCTGGTGACCGCGGTGCCCGGATGATGAACCAGCGAGCCAACCGTACCCAAGCCACCACCCACGTTGCCCGGTGGTGTCAGGTAGTCGACGGCGCTCGAATCGAGGTAGAGGTAGTTCACCACGACGCTGCTGCATTGATCGCACGCAATCGCACCACCCACGCGAACACCGGGAGTGTGATCGGGATCGGCAACACCAATCAAACCAAACGGCACGGTACCCGCGCCACCGGTTCCGTTTTGCTGCTGCGCATGGTGCATGTCGGCACCCGTCGGATGCAGGTATAAGAACTGCGCCCACACCGCAGTGCGATGCGCCCAAGGCGGAACGCACGGATCGCAGCAATCGAGGGCACAGGGATCATCGCATGCCGGCTCGCAGCAATTGGTATCGCAGCACGCGCCGCCTCCGCAGTTGCCCTGTTCGCAATAGGGACCCGAGGCGTAGCCCGACTCGCAATCGGAGCAGTAGGCCATCGAAGCCCAAGCGTCTTCTTGTTGTTGACTTTGCTGTTCTTGATTTTGACTTCCAGCAAACGCGGCGCGTACGGTTGGCTGAGCACCCCGCGCCACGCCAGTTGTCAGCACTAGGCTCGCGAGCAACAGCCCGGCGACCCCACGACCAATCCCCTTCGAGGAAATGGACATCCCCGCCTCCCCCTAAAAAGTGTTCAATGGTTGGCGCGCTCATCGCCGCGCCCCGTCTCCCCCAGGCAGTTCCCCAGGACCCCGCGCTCACTCCCCCAAGGAGGTTGGCTTGTAACGGTCCTACTGCCTGGGAGGAATGATCGGTCACCCGCGTCGCGGTTGTTCGCAATGTCCGCGTTTTGCCGGTTAGTTAAAAAGGGTAAAGTCTGCGGCTAGGCGCGACGGAAGTTTCGCTAGCAGTGCGCGCAGCGTTGGAGTTCCACTCTCCCTTCCGTGGCGCAAGCATCCTGCTTGCCACCTTGCAGCCGCGGAGCGGCGACAGCGCGTAGCCAGGGGCGCGAGCCCCTGGACCAATCGCCCCCCACAGCGAAAGCCGCGGAGCGGCGACAGCGCAATCGCCATTGGCATCAAATCACGAGAACGTCCGCCGGGCATCCCCACTCACTCCAGCTCTCCCAATCCCTCTCTCTCTCTCTCTCTCTCTCTCTCTCTCTCTCTCTCTCCGAGGCTGGAGCTCGCTGTCGCCACTCCGCGGCTCACGGTCACACGTTGCACATCCAACCAGGGGCTCGCGCCCCTGGCTATGCGCTGTCGCCGCTCCGCGGCTGGGGAAAGCGAGGCAAGATTTCCCCACATTCTCCGCAGAATTCCCGGTCCGAAAACTATTTTCGAGAAAATGTACGTTTGTCCAAAAAGGGACTAGAAAGTACTCGCGCCTATGGTAGGTTAGCAACTGTACATACAAGTAGGCCGGATCAAGCGGAGCGCCGATCCGGCAAAGGACGCTGAAAAGAAAGAAGAAACAAAGCCATTTAAAACACGCACACGCCATCCGTTTCCTAGCCACGAAGTGGCGCGCTTCGATAGCCCAGGACGAAGTCCTGGGAACTCTTCCATAACTACGACGATAGTCCCAACGGGACGCGCTACCGGTGCGCACACGCGTGACCGTAGCGCGCTCTTTCAGAGCTGACAATCACCATCTCATCACTCTACCCAGGGCTCCGCCCTGGGCTATCAAAGCGCGCTCCTTCGGAGCTAACCGCTTGGCGCCTCTGCGCCTTTGCGCCTTTGCGTGTGACAGGAACCAACTCAAACCCGAGGAGCAACCTGCGACATCGCGAGCGCCAACAACTCCCACACGCCAAGCGCCGGGTCGGCGCGGAGCTTGACCCGGCCTACTAGTCGCATGGACCGTTCACTCGCGAACTCAGCCCCCACCCCAGCCCTCCCCCGAGACGTCGTTGCGATCAAAGTGTCACCGACGAGCAACGTACCCCGCGCAATGACTTGGGGGAGGGAGTTAGAAACATAAAGTCGCACCTGCGGTTTACCCCTGCGACATTACTCTTTTCAGTCCCGAGAGCAAGCAATGAATTCGACCGAGAAAACACGACACTTTTTAACGCACGCGGCCTCGCGCAAAAAGAATAAAGTCGCACCCAATGAAAAAGTCGCGAAAGTGCGACATTACTCGCGCGAGGTGGGGAGCCTGATAAGGGACTCGAATGACCACGGCCCTTACGGGCCCCGCTCGCCTCAGCCTAGTAGTTGCCAGGTGACGACGGCGATGCCTAGCGGGACGAGGTACCACGCAAAGATCGAGAGCGTTCCTTGTCGCACGAAACGAATCAGGAGCAACAGCGATCCCCAGCCAACGACGAACGACACCACGAAGCCCACGACGAGTACAGCAATCGGGGTTCCCGTTGCTCCCTCTTCCAAAATGTCGAGTCCTTCGAGGAAGCCGGCACCAGCGATGGCGGGGATGGCCATGAGGAACGCAAACGTGGCGGCCGACTCGCGGCGAAGCCCGCATGCGATGCCCGCGGCGATGGTGGTTCCGCTACGCGAAATGCCGGGCAGGATGGCGAAGGCTTGCGCGAGACCGATGAGCAGCGCCCGCGAGTAACTGATCTCGGTGTAGTCGGTGTCGCCCGGCGTTCGGCGCATGGCGAACACCAGCATCATCGCAGTCACAGGAAACAAACAACCAACGAGCAATACATTTTCAAGGATTTGATCCGCTTGATAATCACTCAGTCCTTTTTTGATCCCAATGCCAACGATCGCTGCAGGAATGGTCGCCAGCACTACGGCGACGGCAACACGCTTATCGCGTGTGAACATGCGAACGATCTCGCGCCGGTAATGCACGAGCACCGCCAGCAGCGTGCCGAGGTGGAGCACGACGTTCACTTCCAGCATGTCCTCGGCGGGAGCGTGCCCCATCGCTTGGAGCAAGGCGTTGGCGACCACCAAATGCCCCGACGAGCTGATTGGCAGGAACTCGGCGATGCCCTGAATGATGCCGAGGAGGATGATTTCGAGATAACCCATGCTGACTAACCAACCAGAGCGAGCGGAAACGGAATGTGATAGGATAGCACGCAGGGGGTGCGGCGTGATTGCCGGAACAATCGATACAACCCACCCCGCGTGCTTTCCGCAGCAGTTCCATGTTCCACTACGACGACGGCCTGAAAATCACGCGAGCCGGCCTGGCGGTCGACTTTCGTCGTCGCCAGCCGCGAGGATTCGTCTCGCACGCCCACGCCGACCACATGGCACGGCACGAAATGGCGTACGCAACGCCGGCGACGGGGGCGCTGTATCGCCATCGACTCGGCAAGCTCCTGCAGGTTCGCGAGATGCCGTACCACGCACCGATGAAGCTGGGCGAGGTCGAGCTCACCACTTATCCAGCTGGACACTGCTTGGGTTCCGCCATGCTGCTCGCGGACGATGGCAAGGAGCGCTTGCTCTACACGGGCGATTTCAAGCTAGGCGATTCGCTCACCGCCGAGCCTGCGGAGCTTCCGCACACAGACATATTAGTAATGGAGACTACGTTCGGCTCGCCCCGCTACCGCATGCCACCCCGCGAGCTGGTGATCGAGCAGTTGCTCGAGACAATCGAAGCAGCGAAGAGTCAGGGAAAAACGCCCGTTGTTCACGCCTACGCGCTCGGCAAAGCCCAGGAAGTCACGGCGATCCTCACACGGCACGGGCAGCGAGTACTCCAGCATCCAACGATCGCCGAAGTGAGCAAAGTCTACGAGAAGTGTGGCGCGAAGCTCGGCAATTACGGCATGTATCGTCGCCAGACACTGAATGGTCAGGTGGTAGTGACCCTGCCACAGTCGATGAAGGGGTTTCGCCTGGCCGGCCTTGGAGAGACGGTGTCGATCGCCGTGACGGGTTGGGCGGTGAATCCTTCGACGCAAGCTCGGCTGGGTGTCGACGTGGCGCTACCTCTCTCCGATCACGCGGATTTCGACGAGCTGCTGGAGGCCGCCGGGCGGGTAGCGCCGCGAAAGATCTACACCACGCATGGGCCAAAAGGCTTCGACGAACACCTTCGCAATGCGGGTTTCAACGCCGAGCCTCTCTTGCCCGAAACGCAGCGCCGTCTCTTCCAGTCGTAAAGCTGCCAGCCGTAAAGCGTGCTAGCAGCCATTGGAAACTGCATAAGGTTTGCGGCCAGCGCCGTGTGCTAGCGATTGAAGCGGGTAGGGTTATGCGGGCCGTGCCGAGTGCGCGGGTCGCAGCTAGGTTCGATTGCACGGCTTTTGCTAGTTCGGCCGCCAATGACTGGCCGACTTTCACTTGGCAAGTGGTGCGCCCGCGTTTGGCGTGCGCACCGAGCTGTATCGACCCTGGCCGCTTCCCCCTGATTGTTTCCATGCATCGAATGCCGCGACCAAGGCGAACGACAACGCTGCTGCTCACCGGGCTAGCGCTCGGCGCTGCTGGATGTAGCAGCGAGCCCGTAGCTGATCCAACGGCGCAGCTTGCTCCTCCACAAGCGTGGACCGCGCCGGACGAAAGCATCCTCGCGGGAAGCCTTCCGCCAGAGAAGAAGAAAGTGTCGCGGGTAGTCAATCGTGTAGCGCAGCGAGAGCCGCAGCTCTTTCGATTGCCCCCGCCCCCCGAGATGAGTGTCCTGGTGCGAATGCCCGAGGCACCCGTGAGTTCCGACGTCACGCCGCCCGGCATCACGCCGGAAGTCGACCATCCAGTCGATCACCAAGTCGCCGACGCCGATCGGGCACCGCTGCTGGAGTTGCTCCCGCCGATTCAGGAGGAAGAGCTAGCGGGGGATCGCGGGGTGCTTGAGTTCGAGGAATTTGAGGAGCCCGTGGTCGCGGAAGCAGAGGCTGCACCCGCGGAGCCCGAGCTGCCCGCGAAGACGCAAGCGAAGCACGAGGGTGCCCTGTTGCACGGAGAAGTGGCTGCCGTGGATACGCCCTCGCCGAGCCATGCTTACGAAGTGGACGAGTTTGACGAAGACGCTGCGGCGGCCGCGGCGACTTCGATCGACGAGCTAATGGCCTACTATCCGGCCGAGGATCAACTCAGCGAGCAGTTCCGTCCCCGAGTGCAGGAAGCGTTTACGCTTGCACGGCATGGGGCGCTCCACGCGGCTCGGGCACGGTTCGAGCAGTTGCTCGTCGAGCTCGCCCAGTCCAAGGACGCGAGTCAAATGACCGACCGCCACACACGGTCGCTCGCCGCCGGTTTACGAGCGCTGGCCGAGGCTGACGATTTCGCGAAATGCACGAATGGCAAGATTCGCCCCCAGGGGATCGCCGCCGGGCACCAGACACCGATGCTGCACGAGAGCAAATCGGAGTGGACGCTCGCGCACGAAGCGACCGCCATGTACCACCTCTATGCCCAGCAGAAGCTCGCAGCGGCGGTGAAGGGGGAGCAGGCGGGCTCGATGATGCTGTTTGGCATGGGCAAGATCTACGCCCAAATGGCCGCGCGGGACAACACGCCGCAGGCCATCCGCAAGAGCTTGACCATGTATCGCAGTGCGGTGGTGGCTCATCCGCAGAATCACTTGGCGGCGAACGAAGCGGGCGTGCTCCTCGCGCGGGCAGGGCGTTATCCGCAGTCGCTCGAGATGCTCGAGCACTCGGTGAAGCTCGCCAATGCCAGCGCCACGCATCGCAACTTGGCGTACGTGCAAGGAAAGCTGAACCATCCCGAACTCGCCCAGATGCACGAGCAGACGGCGATGCAACTTGCACAGCATGAGATTTCGCGAGGACAGTTCTCGGCCGAACGCGGGATCCAATGGGTCTCGCCGGACGAGTTCAATCGCATGGGGAGTGATTCTCCCGCGGGGAGCGTTGCCTCGGCGCCGAACACACCCGCCCAGGCCCCCGCGACGCAGGCGGCATCGCCCCAACAGTCGCGCCCCCAGACGACCTGGTGGTAACCAAGTAGACGCATCGAATATGACTTCCAAGACGAAATACCGCCTGCCTGTGCTTGCTACCGCGACCTTCGCGGCCGCGATGCTGTCGCTGCTCGCCATGGCGCCGCGCGACCGCGCGGTTCCCGTGGAGACGCCCCCCGCGTCCACGTCGCCCGAGATCGAGCTTTGTCAGGCCATTAGTCCGGCTGCTCCCTACAACATCTGGTCGGTCGACAGCGCCGCCGGTGGTGGGTGTGGTGAAGTGGGTTGGGACTCGCGGGGTTGCAGCAACTGGCAAACCTACGCTCAGGGTGAGTACGTCGGGCATGCTCGCTTGCCCCATGTTTCGGAGTACCGCCTGCGGGTTGGTGATCAGCTCGCGATGTACTACCTGCGGACTCGCGAGGTGCTGTCGCATCCCTACGAACTCCAAGTGGGCGACGTGATTCGTGTCGAATCGCTCACCGCCGGTGGCGGTGTGCCTTCGTCAGGCACAGAAGACGGAGCGACTGGCACCGACGACCTGAGCCGCCAAGTGATCATACAGCCGGACGGCACGATTACGCTTCCCCTGTTGGGCCAAGTACGTGCGGCGGGGCATTCGATTCCGACGCTGCGTGACGAGCTCGAAGAGAAGTACAAGCGTTACTACCGCGTTCCAGCGATTACCGTGACAGCGGTTCGCGTCGACACACGGCTCGAAGACCTCATGGAAACCGTTGATGCCCGCGGTGGTGTGCTCGGTGGTCGTCAGTTGCAAGTGAACGTGACCCCGGCCGGGCAGATTAACCTACCCGCGATTGGCAGCGTGTACGTGCAGGGTCTCACCATTAGCGAAGCGAAGATGGAGATCGACGCTCGCTACCACCAAGTGATTCCTGGTGTTCGGATTACGCCGGACTTGACGCAACGGGCACAGCGGTTCGTGTACGTTCTCGGCCAAGTCCAAACTCCGGGACAATTCGAGTTGCAGGGTCCCACCACGACTATGCAGGCGATTGCGCGGGCGGGTGGCTGGAAAGTCGGCTCGAACCTTCGGCAGGTCGTGGTGTTCCGCCGCGGCGACGACTGGCGACTGCTGGCCACGATGGTCGACCTACGCGGCGCGCTCTACGCCCGCCGCCCCGTGCCGGCGGATGAGATCTGGCTGAACGATTCCGACATCATCCTGGTGCCGAAGAATGCGATTCAAATGGCGGACGAGGTGATCGAGCAAGTCTTCACCCGCGGCGTGTACGCTGCGGTGCCGATCGAAATGATCTGGGGCCAGGGCTTTGGCACGGTGAGTACGATCATCACGCAGTAGCATGAGGGCTGGGGAATCGGACTCGGAGAGCCCTCCCACAAAGCTTCCTTGGAGAGCCCTCCCACATTTAGTAGTTCCAGCGCTCAAGAGGTCGTGCGGGTTTGCTCGTCCATCCAGGCGAGGTACGACTGGCCGCCGTCGATGATCGGCGTGACGATCAGCTCAGGAACGTCGTAAGGATGAAGTTCGGCGATGGCCTGCTTCACGGCGTCGACATTGGCGGTGGATGTCTTGAACGTGACGACCATCTCCTCGGTGTACTCAACGCGGCCCTGCCAGCGGTAGACGCTGCGGACAGGTCCCGCGATTTGCGCACACGCCACGAGGCGGCGGTCCACCAGGTCGGTGGCAATTTGCTGGGCGACCGCGTGGTCGCCGGTTGTGGTGGTGATGACAACGAAGTCGGGCATGGCAGAAGTCTCAGAGGGGTAAGGTCGAGTCGATTGTAGCGAATGGAGCGTGCCAACGCATGCAGTCCCGTGGCGAACTCGCTCATCGGCCGGCCGCCGGGCGAGGCTCGGCGTAAGCTTGAGAATCAGCCCGTCCCTTCGACCAATTGTGCTTCGATCCATGTCCGGCTCACCTCCCACGATCCATTTATTTCCAACCGAAGTGCTCTCCACCGAAGCGCGCGAGAAACCTTCGCAACGCCTCGCGAGTGACGAGCAGCCGGTGCTGCTGCCGCTTCGTCCGCCGATTACCACGCGCGTGCTGCACGTGATCAATGGCGAGCACTACTCGGGTGCCGAGCGGGTGCAGGACTTGCTCGCGATGCAGCTAGCGAACGAGGGATTCGGGGTCGACTTCGCCGCGCTGAAGAGCGGCAAGTTCGGCGAAGTGCGGAAGTCGAAGGTGCGGCTAGTGCCCCTGAAGATGCGCTCGCGGCTCGATTTCCGGGCGGTGGGTGGCATCAAACAGCTCGTGCATCAACATGGCTATCGCATCCTGCACGCTCACACTCCGCGGACGGCGCTGGTGACGGCAATCGCGGCGAGGTCGCTCGGTGTGCCGTGGGTATATCACGTTCACAGTCCCGTGTCTCGCGACTCGGATCGCTACTGGCAGAATCGCATCAACTCGTGGGTCGAGAAGTTCTGCCTGAAGAACGCTTCACGCGTAGTGGTGGTTTCGCCATCGCTCGAACCGTACATGATCGAGCGCGGAGTGCCGGCGTCGAAGATCATCGTGATCCCCAACGGCGTGCCGGTCTGCGAAAACGTTGAGGAGCGCGCACCACGCACGGGGCCATTGGTGGTTGGCATGGTGGCGCTGTTCCGCCCGCGTAAGGGAACCGAGGTATTGCTGGAGTCACTGGCTGCCGCGCTTTCGTTAGGGCATGACGTTCGCGTACGGCTCATTGGTGGTTTCGAGACGCCCGAGTACGAGAAGCAGATTCGCGCCAAGGTTGAAAAGCTCGGCATCGCCGACCAGGTGGAGTTCACCGGCTTTACGACCAACGTCGCGGGGGAGCTGGCGAAGCTCGACGTGATGGTGCTGCCGAGTTTGTACGGCGAAGGTCTGCCGATGGTGGTGCTCGAAGCAATGGCAGCCGGCGTGCCGGTGATTGCTTCGCATGTCGAAGGTGCCAGCACGGCGATCGAACATCGCGAATCGGGCCTGTTGGTCGAGGCGGGAAGCGTCAGTCAATTGACCGACGCGATCGGCGAGTTCGCCAGCGGCGCGGTCGACTGCGAGTCGCTCGCCCGCTGCGCTCGGGAGCGTCACCGCGAGCAGTTCTCGGACGTCGCGATGGCTCGCGGCATGGCATCCGTGTACCACGAAATGCTGGAAGAAGTCGCCGCCCGTCAGTCGGCTGCACGCGATTCGCGGAGTAACTCGTAGGTCCGCCGAAGTACCCGATTGAGTCCTTCGCCCGTGACGGAGGAGAACGAGTAAACTTCGCGACCGGTTTCGGCGGCAAGTTTTTCGGCAAGTTCCTTGGCGCCAGGTAGTTCGCATTTGCTGACGGCGATGATCTCGGGCACCGATGCCAATTCGCTCGAGTGCTGTTCGAGCTCATTGCGAATCGTGTGGTAGTTCGCCACCGGATCGCTCTGGTCCATTGGCATCGGCTCGACGAGGTGCACGAGCACCCGAGTGCGTTCGACGTGCCGAAGAAACTCAAGGCCGAGGCCGGCTCCTTCGTGAGCCCCTTCGATCAATCCGGGAATGTCGGCCATGACAAATTCGGTGTCGAGGTCGACCTGGACGATGCCGAGGTTGGGCTTCTTGGTCGTGAACGGGTAGTCGGCGATCTCGGGGCGAGCTCGCGAGACACGGCTGAGCAACGTGCTCTTGCCGGCGTTGGGTTTCCCCAACAGTCCAACGTCGGCGATCAGCTTGAGCTCGAAGATCACGAAGCGATGCTCTCCTTCGCCGCCAGCGGTGTACTCGCGGGGAACTTGGTTCGTGGAGCTCTTGAAGCGGATGTTGCCTTTGCCCCCCTGCCCACCTCGGGCGGCTACCACGCTGTCCCCTTCGTTCTTCAGGTCGCGCAGAATCAGGTTGTGCTTAGCGTCGCGGAGCAGTGTGCCGGGGGGAACGCGGATGATCAGGTCTTCGGCATTTGCACCGTGGCAGCCACTCCCGCCACCGGGCACTCCGTTGCGGGCCCGCCAGTGCTTGCGATGGGCAAGTTCGGCGAGGCTATCGACACCTGGCTCGGCGACGACGATAACGCTGCCGCCGTTGCCACCGTCGCCACCGTCGGGGCCACCGCGAGGGATGTACTTCTCGCGGCGGAAGCTGGCGCAGCCGTCGCCCCCTTTGCCGGCTACGAGTTCGACTTCCACGCGATCGACGAACATGGCTGTGGCGGGGGTAAGAGTGGGGAGAACGTGCGGAGCAAAAAAAAAGGGACGCACGGGGCGTCCCTTATGTTATACGCTAAGGAGCTGTTAGCGGAGCGAGCTAGCCAGATTAGTTGGCGAGCACGTTCACGCGGCGGCCTTCCTGATCGAACTTGACGGTGCCTTCGATCAGCGCGAACAGCGTGAAGTCCTTACCCTGACCGACGCCGGTGCCGGGGTGGAACTTGTTGCCGAGCTGGCGAACCAAGATGCTGCCGGCGGTGACGGTTTGACCGCCGAAACGCTTGACACCACGACGTTGGGCGTTGGAATCGCGACCGTTGCGGCTCGAACCCTGACCTTTTTTATGTGCCATTTCAGTGGACCTTCGCGACTAAGAATCTTCGAGGACTTCTCGATCGATCGCGGAGCAAGCGCTAAGCCGCACCGGCGACGAGAGGTTTGTACGGGGGCTACCCGACGAGGCGCGTGAGACTACCCCATCGAGCCTGGAAATCCTACCGGAAGGTCCACCGGTACGCAACCCCCTCTTCGACGCCGTACAGCGAGCCCTTGCCGGGGGCCACGCCATAGCGAATTTCGGCCTCGTTCTCGAGAAATTCGTCGCCAGGACGCCAGAAATTGAGCTGCAAGGTCTTCACGGCGATTTGGCGTCCCTTGCCAGCGGGGTCGCCCACGCGGAACTCGCCGGGGGTGTCGTCCCAAACAAAAGCGTTGGTCAGCCCGCCGACGAAAACGGAGAAGAAGTCCATCTCGGGGTCGACTTGCTCCCAAATCGCCACTCCCCACACGGTGTTGTCTTCGCCCTCGGTGCTGACGGCGATTTCTTGGCTGGCCATCTCGGCGCTGTTGAGAAGCTCGACCCCGGGGACTTCGCGGTCGCGAATCGTATCGACGACTTCGGGCAGGATCCGATCGAGGTACGCCTTGTAAATCTTCTGGCCCCCGGCGTCGACGTCCTGCCCCTCGAGTACAAAGTGAGGTAGGAAACGAACCGGCTTGGGCTCGGCAGCTTCGACCGAGAACTCGCCCGCTTCGTTCTCAACGGGGCGAAGGCGATCGCCATTATTGCGAACGTTGTAAACCAAGTACCACAGCAGCTTACGCTCGGTTTGGCCGTCGGGGCGAGTGATGTCGACATTGATCATACGGAGCGGCTTGAACGTGAACTGAAGGCCCCACACTTCGTTACTGAAACCAACGTTCTGCGCCTTGCTGTAGAGCGTCCGCGTTTTGGCGAAGGTCTTGGGGTCCCAGTCGAGCGCCTTGTTCGAGGCGATCTCGATCATCGGGTGCCGGCTGTAAGTTTCTTCCGGCAAGATCTCGGGCGGAATGGTTGTTAGCACGCCCCTCGCGAACACACGTGGCTCGGTCCGCGGCGCTTGGGCGTCGACCGAAGCGGGCGTAATCAGTGCCAGCACGGAGAAGAGTGCCGAGAAGAGCAAAGATAAGGGCAGGCGAAGCATGGCGGCTTAGTCGGTGGTGCAGTGTTCTCTTCGAAGGGGCGATGCGTCCCACGGGGGAGCAAATTCGCTCGTAAGTTCCTGCCCGCATTATATTTGGCCGGCGGGGCGAGAGCAAACTTCGCCCCGTTCGATGGGCCTGAGCCCCGGCGATTCCGCACCACCGGCACTCGCCGCACACTCCACAAAAAACGACCTCGCGCCAGGCCGGGCCCAACGCGAGGTCGTCAGCAGGGGGGAACACTCGGCAAATGCCGTTAGGTTTTCTCTACTTTCTCTTCGCTTTTGTCGTCGTTTTTCTTCTCGCTGTCGTCCGCCGCTGGGCGGCCACCAGGACCGCGTCCACCACGTTCGCCTCGGCCACCGCCGCGACGCGACTCGGCATTAGCGGGTCCTCGCTCGCCATCGCCACGATCGGCCCACGGATTGCCGCGGCCTTCGCGATCGCCAGGGCCACGGCCCGGACCACGGCCTTCGCCCGGTCCGCCGCGACCTTCACCGCGACCAAAACCAGGACCACCGGCACCGGGACCACCGGGACGGCCTTCGCGGAAGGCGCGACCCATGACCATGAACTCCTCTTTGCTTAGTTGGCCATCGCCATCTTTGTCGAGACGTGTGAACATCGCTTCGGAACCAAGACCACCAGGGCGGCCTTCTGGTCCGAAACCTTGAGGAGGTCCACCACGACCTGGACCACCGAAGCCGGGGCCACGACCACGGCCTTCGCCAGGTCCGCGATCACCACGCTCGGCGCGGTCGCCGCGTTCCGCACGGTCGCCATCGCCTTCGCGAGGAGGACGTGGTCCACGAGGACGGTCGCCATCTCCATCACGCGGTCCGCGAGCACCGTCTCCGTCGCGTGGTCCACGCCCGCGATCGCCGCGAGCTTGATCGCCACCACGTTCGCCGCCGCGACGAGCTTCTCCGCGACCTTCGCCACGGCCTTCTCCATCGCGCCCGGCTTCACGGCGACGCTCTTGCATGGCACTTCGCATGGCGGAGCGCTCTTCGTCGTTCAGCTCGCCGTCGCCATCTTTGTCAAAACGCTCTAGCAGTTGTTTCATTCGTTCGGGATCGCGTGGTCCGCGCTCGCCGCGCGGGCGATCTCCGTCTTGCGCCAGTGCTGGACTTGCTATCAGCAGTGCCAACGCGGCGATGGTTAGGTAACGTTGCATAGTTCCAATTCTCCTCTGAATATCTGAAGACACGCACGCCAGGCCGCTTGTCTGTTTATCCCACCTGGAAAAACCGGCAGCCGGCGACGGCCAAGATTCGCTCGAGCACTCTTGGTCACGAGAGTACAAACCCCAAGTACAAGGGGTAGTATCGGGGGAACTTGGAATTTCTTGGCGACTTGCTGCCGATGACTGACGCTCCCCCCTGTTAGCGGTAACGACTACACTGACAGGACTCTAACGCACAGGCTAGCGACTCATATGCAATACCCGCCCTACCTTCTCGAGACTCCCATCTACATGGCCGCCGTGCTGGCACTGGGCATTGCCGCACAGTGGTTGGCGTGGCGGATGAAGGTACCGGCGATTGTGTTCTTGTTGTTCCTTGGCTTCGCCATGGGGTACATCGTTGGTCCGCCCGAGACCTATCTGGGCGACAACGAACAAGGGCGAGCCATTCTGTTTGGCATGGTTTCGCTGGCGGTCGGGGCGATCCTGTTCGAAGGGGGTCTCAGCCTGCGCTTCCAAGAGATCCGCGACCACAGCGGCGTGGTCATTCGGCTCGTCTCGTTGGGCCTGGCCATCACGGCGGTACTGACGACGCTCGCCGCGCGGTACCTCGTGGAGTTCTCGTGGCCAATGGCCGTTTTGATTGGTTCGCTGCTAACGGTGAGCGGCCCGACAGTGATCCTACCGCTGCTGCGACAAGTCCGCCCCGAGCGGCGCGTCGGTTCGATCATCAAGTGGGAAGGCATCGTCAACGATCCCATCGGCGCGGTGCTAGCGGCGCTCGTCTACGAGGTAGTGGTCCACCCTTCGACCGATGGCATGACCCACGGGACGCTGTTCGCCCTGGGTAAGACGATTGTCGTGGGACTTGGACTGGGCCTGGGTGGCGGCTGGGTCATTCGCGAACTGATGCGTCGCTACTTGGTGCCCGACTTCTTGCAGAACGCCGTGGTCCTGGCGATGGTGCTGCTATTGTTCGCGGTGTCGAATCAGTTGCAGTCGGAGTCAGGACTCGTCACCGTGACGGTGCTTGGCATTTACTTGGCGAATCAGCGCTCGGTACCCATCAAGCACGTGGTCGAGTTCAAAGAGAACTTGCGTGTGCTGCTCCTCGCGGTCTTGTTCATCGTGCTCGCGTCGCGGATTCAGCCCTCGATGGCGGAACTCGAGGACATCGGCTGGCGCGGCATCGTGTTCGTGTTGCTACTGATCTTCCTGGTGCGACCTATCGCCGCGTTTGTTTCGACATGGGGGAGCGATCTAACTCGCGAGCAACGAAAGCTACTGGCCTGGATGCATCCGCGGGGTATCGTCGCCGCTGCGGTGGCCACGCTGTTCGCCATTGGCATCGCCGAAGCCCGGCCCGAGTTCGAAGCCGAGGCTCAGAAAATGGTGCTCGTGGTGTTTCTGGTGGTCGTCGGTACGGTGACGATCTATGGATTGTCACTCGGCCGCGTGGCGAAGTCACTAGGCCTATCGCGCGAGGATCCGCAGGGCGTGCTCTTCGTGGGGGCGTCGCCCCTAGTACGTGAGCTCGCTCGCTCGCTTCGCGACGAAGGCTTCGGCACGCTGCTCGTCGACACCAATCCCGAGAACATTTCGCTGGCGCGAATGGACGGGCTGCCGGTGTGCTACGCCAGCATTGGCAGCGACTTTGTCCATCATGAGACCGACCTGGGCGAGCTCGGCAATCTGCTTGCGATGACTTCGAACGACGAAGTCAACACCCTCGCCGCGAGCGAGTTCGCCGAGCAGTTCGGTAGCGCGAACGTCTATCAGTTTTCGCCGCACGACAAAGCAAGCCAGCGACACCAACGCGTGCCAGCCCACTTGCGCGGCCGCATCCTGTTCGCCGACGGCCTGACGGAAGATCAAGTGCGCGATCGTTACGAAGCGGGCTTTCGGATTAAGAAGACCACGCTGAGCGAAGGTTTCACAATGAAGCAGTTCCGAGAAAAGTACGGCAGCGACGCCATCCTGATGTTCGTGCTCCCCGATAAGTCGCGCCTGACGGTGATCGCCAGCAATTCGACCTACGAACCGAAACCAGGCCACAAACTCATCGCCCTGGTGCCCCCGCAGCCAGCGGGCACGCCCACCGAAGCCTAGCACTCGCGAGCCGCGAACCGGTGCGTATAATGGCAGGTCCTAGTGAAACGCGAGACGACGATACGCGTCGCCCAGCGTCCAACTTGGTCCGGTAGCTCAGTCGGTTAGAGCAGGGGACTCATAATCCCTTGGTCGGGGGTTCGAGTCCCTCCCGGACTACTGTACGAAATGACACTGGTAGACCTGACGTGATAGGAGGGGAAAAACCCGAGGTTTTTGCATATTCCTCGTTTTCGTGTCCTTCCCAGCCGCTGGTGTCTGACACTGTCTGCGTCGGATTTTGCGTCGCTTTTTGGAAGTCGTCTTCGGTGACTTGCAGGTAGTGTTTAGCCGCGATTGCCTGGGAGTTTCCGATCCAATCGCACACCACATGCATGGGATAATCTCGCGCTAATTCGGTCTCGCGAGTGCTGCGTAGATTCTGGAACAGCTTGGGCCACGGTTTGACCCCTGCTCGCTTCATAATCCTCTGAAGGCCGGTTCTCCAATTCACCGTCCCATCTCGATCACCCTGGATGACGTAGGGGTCGTCAGGGTCGGCTAGCACCAGGGCGTCCAGGAGCAGGGGTTTGAGCTCCGGAAACAGCGGGATGGTGCGTGAGGCCCGTCCCACGTGGTGCTCGGTCTTGGGCGAGTGGACCACCATACGGTCGTTTTCCCAGTCGATGTCGTCCCACCGCAGTGCTAGGTGCTCTGAGGGGCATCGGAATCCGCCGAAGCGACCCAGGGCAAAAATGAGCCGCCACTGGGCGTCCGGGCACGCGTCGAGCACCGCATCCGCCTCGATTCGCGTCACGAAGTAGAACTTCTCGGGGCTGGCCAGGGTCGTCGACTTCAGGTGGCTAAATGGATTGGAGTCGATCAGGCCCTTCCGCATGGCCGCAGAGAAGAACTGCTGCGCGATCTGGACGTACTTCCGGAGGGTATTCTCCGTCAGTTTCTTGGTGATCAAGGCAATCCGCCATTCGTCCGCATCACCGGCCGTTATGTCCCGCAGTCGCTTCTCCTTTCCGAAGAAGTCGACCAAGTGCCGCTTCGTGATATCGAGCTTCACTGTGGTGCGGTGCTTCAGGTCGGTTCGTCCCTTGATGTAGGCTTCGACGAATTCTTCAAGGCACGCCACGGACCGTGCAGGGATAAGTTGGTGGTGGGAGAGCTTCTCCGCCAGCACATCACCAATTTCGGCCACCCACCGGGCGGTTTCGCCGTCGATGGGATACTTGGTGATTTGTGCATTCACCAGATTGTCCACGTGCATATCGATGCGTTCCGCATCACGGCGAGGCATTTTGCCAAGGTAAATCGACTTGCGTTTGCCCTCTGCATTCATGTACTGCAGACGCCAGCGGCCACCATTCTTGATCAGACTTCCCATTCTTCAAGCTCTCCTGTGGATATCTTTGGGCGGGATGGGACGTGGTGGCTCTGCCCAGCCACCATTGTACCCGATTTCGACGCTACACTGCCAACGTTTTTGGCTGCTCTTCGCCCCATTTTTCGATCTTGGCGCGAACGCGCCGCGCACGCGGTCCCTGCCGCATCGGCTTGGCGAAAGTCGACTGTTGCTCCAGGACAAGCACATCGCTCAAGTCCTTTCTGAGGAGCTGGGCAACTTCGCCTCGCGAGAGCGTGAACGAGTTGCGATGACGTTGAGTACTCGCATGAGACATCGGGTAGATCTCCAGCTACGCGGGGAGGGGTGAAACACAAATCAGTACAAAGCCGGCGCAAGCCGCCTGAGCAATGCTCGCTAAACGGCGAGCGCCGGACAGCCTGCATCGACCCATTCTTCGATCCGCTTACGCGAATGCCGGATGCACCTTTCGCGAAGCGAGACGGGCCGAGGGATCAGCCCATCCTTCTCCATTCGAGCCACGTGACGCTCGGAGCATTGGAGCAGCTTGGCGACGTCGGAACGGGTTAGGAGGAGGTTGTCGGGGGATTCCTTGGTAGATTTCATAGTTTCTCCAATAGGTTGCTAGAAAACGATTGCTAGACCAGCGTTTATCGCTTTTTGAAACTGGCAATCACCATGCAATTGCAGGCTTCGACTTCATAGCTGGACGATATTCCGGACGAAATGATTCGCTTCTGGGGGAGGGCGTGGCATTGGCAGTCTCCTGAGGTCGTTTGCTGTCGCTCTGGTGCGTACTGTTCCTGCTCGCAAAAATCGGACAATGACGGCGATGACGACAGAATTGGTCGTAACGTTCTTGAGGACCGACGGTTAGAAGAAAGGCAGGAGGCGATCAGTGCGGTGCAAAGCTAGACGAACGCTTCCCTCTTTTCTTAAGTCAAAAAAACTTCTCCTCGGCGTCATCGCCGTCAGCCGTCACGCGAACTGTGCGTGGTCGATCACCCCGGCAGGAAGCCATTTCAACTCTATCTTCCGCGCGGTCGCGGCCCGGCCTCGTTCACAGTTAAGCCCGGCGTTCCGAAGGCAGGGGGCTAACCGAGTCAGCGCGCCTGAAAGTTGAGACGCAGTGCGTGGCCACCTCTCATCGTGCTGCACGTCATCCGCAAAAGCTTTCAGTTCCGTCAGGAGCTGAGTCGCGGTGCCCGTCCATTCATCATGAGAGCCCATGAAGAGCTGTACGGCGTGCGCCAATGGCTCTTCGAGTACACCGTGATTGGCGTTTATGCGGTTGTTTTCATAGGCTGTCATAAATGTCCCCTCAATCCAGCCCAACCCGCTTTCGGCCGCAGTCACCCATGTCGCGAAATCGGCCATTCTCGGCATATCCTTCAATTGCACATGCGATTGCCTTCTGAGGGCCGAGGAAACGCCATCGAGTAACGCTCCGAGAATTGCTGGACGGGCCGCTTCAAACTGTTTCCAAAGCTCGGCTTCGGGCAATCGCTTCTGCGAGTCTATTACCGGTAACGTAACCAAGATGGCTCTATCGAGAAGGTCAGGGCGCTCCGTCGGGGGCTCGATACCTGTCAGTATCACTGGCCTCTTTCCCTCGAAGATTACCTCGCCTTTATTCGTGTAAAGGCTCCGAGTGCTAAATCCGCCTCCGGTAGCGAGCCGACAGAGCGCGTCGGATAGGGATGGTGATATCTTCGATAGGTTATCAAAGCACAGCCACCAGCTATTATCTGCGGCGATCATTAGGTCACGGCAGTCGTGCGGAGCTGCTCGCAAAGGCGAGACGTTTGGATCTATGAGGGATCGAATAACTCGTGCTGTAGTGCTCTTCGCTGACCCTTGCTCGCCACCTAGGATCAGCTCTGGGTAAGGGCCTCGCGGATTGAGGGCTCCCAACAGAGCCCCGACGATCAGAGGAAAATCCTCATCCGCGATATTGAGGAAGTTCCTCAACAATTCGATGTCGCCGCCATGTTCGGGGGTTGGTAGCGGCGACATACCAGGGGCTCGTTTAAAGTGGACGGGAGATTGTTCAACTACTCGCCAGCCGTCCGCTGTAACCGCAATTGCCCGCCAATCTTTGTCGCAGAGATCGAGAAATACCCTCTCCCCTTCGTGCCCAATTCGCACAAAGATCGACTGAGTGAACTTGCTCATGCGAGCCTTGGCCTTAAGCAGCCCGATAACGTCCTTAACGTTGGTGGTGCCGGCTAAAGTTCCAAAGCGGCTATAGTGCGTCCATTCCAGCCAGCTTGAGATATGCTCACTGTCCAAGTTCCAAGTCTCGCGATGCTGATCAATGCTAATACTTCCGTAGACGTCCCCATCGTCCGCGAGAAAGCACTCGGCACTACTGGCAATTTCTAGAAGCTGGGACGACTTGCTTGTCCTCCCTGGTCTCTGTGGCGAAGCGGTTTCAGGTGCGCCGTACCCCATTGAACGCAGGCGGTCTGCAGCTTCCGCAAAGTTGCTCTGGTGATGTAAGACAGCGTACAGCCCAAACTTGTCATACGGATGATCTGGCTCCACCGGATGTGCGTCGGTGGAGAAACAGAAAAAGAGCTCCTTTCCATAATCGGTGGAGCAATAGCCAGTCGTTGCACTGGAGCCCTCAACTTTACCTGGGCGGCGCCAATGTGTTACGCCATCGAGTGTTGACTCGATTCGCCAGCCTTTGGGCAGCAGAATTTCCTCCCACGTTCCGCGGTGATTAAAGTCATCCCCCGGTAGCGGTCGGATGATTTCCGTACATGAATCGAGATAACCATCCGCGATCGTATTGCAATCAATAGTCTCTACCAGTAGCTTGGGCGGCTTACTAGCGGTTGCGAGCAGTTTCTCCACAACTGCTGCCGGAAGTTCAGCAGGCTCATACTCCTCTAGCGAAACTATCCAAGTGCGCGCATGTCCTTCGGTGCTGCTGGGCGGTACTAACGAGTGTGCAGCTTTATCTCCCGCCCCGAGACGAATTTCGACGGATTTGAATTTGATAACCGCCTTCCCTAATTGCTCAAGCCTATCGTTGTGCCGAAATAAGTGGTGGTCACCACGACGAGAGGTGAAACATGGGGTACACGGAAGTTCCCCATCAAACAGCTCCAGTAGATCATCCTTGGACTCGGGCGAGTCGCATTCCACGTCGATGATTCCCGACTGTGGACCGAGAATCAAACCTACATTGAGGGTCGGGTTCCTATCAAACTCCGCAAGGATGCGTTCGTCCGTGTATACAATCTCGTTCCACTTCTTGCCGATTGGCTTCTTGCCGTTGCATAAAGTGATGGGGTATCCGGCACCGCTGAGATTCAAGGCTGCAGCTTTCGTTGCGACTTCACTCGTCGAGCTCATAAAACATCTCCATTAAGGAAATGAAGGGGGTGCAGCAATTCGAACGAGCCAGATGGATGACTCGGCAGAGACCACGCTCTAGGCTGCTGGAAAAGTCTGCGCGATCAGAGAACACGGGCCAGAATTATCCGGCCGGATAAGCCGGATTTCCGCCCGGATTGCTTCGTTATTCGTCAATTACTTCCAAGATATTTTGCTGTTTTGTCACTCTGTTTTCCGGCTGGGAAAGCCGGAAGCTGAGGTCCGGCAGTATTATCCGGCCGCGTCCTGCATTGCCGTTGAGAATACATCTCAGCTTCGGCTATCTCCGTTAGTCCTTCCTACTCATCTGCAAACCCTTGCGAACGTACCTTTTCCAACTCTCTTTTGAGGGCCTACTCGATGCACCCGCAACTTCCCACCTTCTGTCCGTAAATTCGTAAGCTGCATCGTAGGTTACATTTCGGCCGAGCGACCGCTTGGCATACTCGTACTCTGCGAGCGCTCGATCGAAGCATGACAGCCGTTCTCGAGTTCGCTCCACCCTATCGGGTGTGTTTACCTGATCGCAATTGGCTACCGTTATCGCATCGCAGTCGATACTTCCGCTCGCCGTCACGGGCGGTGGCGATCTGAACGCAGAATCGTCACTCCTGAACCACTTCACACAAAACAACTCCTTTAACGACATCGAAACTCCTTTAAAGCCTCTGTAAATACTTCCCGTTCACATTGAACGCGACAGCATGGCTAGCATCGGTTACGCGAATCGCCGTCATAAAATCGAATGGATGTGACGAAAAACCTTGCCAGACAAAAAAATACTTCCAAATGAAAATTGCCTCTGGCGTCGGCAAGCGAGTCTCTAAACTTCACTCCGTCTTCGCCATGCCCTTCCGCTCTAAGTCCTTTAGCCTCCGAGGCTTAAAGCCTTTACCGATTGGCGGTCTCGCGCAATTTTCTTGGGGGGGTGTTGGAGAATTGCGGAATGTATCGGTTGTCGTGATTGGCGGGTTCCTGTTCTAGTGATGATTTCTCCGAGCGGTGAGGTCCAGAGACCGCCGTCCCCCCGTGCGAGCTTTTTCGCGAATTTGGCCAGGGGTGGGGGTAGCCTAGACCGTGCACCGAGCCCAGCATTCCCTGACACCAATTCTGTTGCTCGACAGCAGGCATAGAGACGTTTCACTGTGCCGCTCCTCTAAGTGCCCATCACTAGAACCTCTTCGGCGAGGCCATAGGGAGATGAAGCCAGACCATCACGAAATCATCTTCAGCTCCATTTGGCAGGAGCGATTTCGAACGGTGCTGACCACTTCTGTCGGGTTGAGGTGCCGTACGTACCGATCGGTCGTGGCCAGACTCCTGTGGCCCAACTGAGCCTGAATGAGATGGATCGGCACGCCCTCGTTTGCCAGCTCGAAGGCGTGCGTGTGACGCAGTCCGTGGGCATGCACTCGCTTATCGATACCGGCGTGCTTCGCCAAGCGGGGTAGTAGCTGGCGCAGGTAAGCCGATGCCAGGCTCGTACCCACCTGGGTACAGAACAGGACACCCTCGTCGCAACCGACAACCACTCGGCGTGTTGCAAGGTACTCACCGAGGGCCCGAGCGGCAAGCGGATCCAGGCCCACCACTCGGGATTGGTCCCCCTTGCCGTGGAGGACGCGGAGCGTTCCCAGCCGAACATCCACGTCTTTGCAACGGAGAGCAATCGCCTCGCTGACCCTTAGTCCCGTTCGGTAGAGCAGGACGATCAGCGTCCAATTGCGAGCTTCGACGAAGGTCCCTCGGCCACAGGCATCCAGCAGCCGACGGACCTCCGATGAGGATAGCGGCTCGGGAGGCAGTCGACGGCCTTTATTGGCAAAACTCATGCTAGAAGACCTTGTATTCGAAATTTGGGGCAATTTTGGGGCTGGGAGTTACGCTTTGACTCAATAGCGTAACTCTCATCCACTCTCACACCTCCGCTTAATGATCTGCCTTTGCATCTTCGACGTGTGCTGGGCCCACACCACCACCCCGTCAAAATTCGACTTGATTGCCTCCCCGGTTCCCCCGATCTTCATCTTGTCTACATTCACGATCTGCGCCCGACCTTCGAAGTGCTTTACAAGTCGATGGGCTTGGTGGGGCTGGGCCCCGATGACGGCGATCACCGGTGGGGTTTTGGCGTGTCCGTTTGTATGTCCGTTGTGGCCGTTGTCCCCGTTCGTATTCCCATTGAGTTGGGTCTGGGTCTTCGGTAGCTCGGCAGACGGACGAGCAAGAAAGGCAGTCACCAGTTGTTCGGCGACGTAGCCGGCCAGTTTGGGGAGGGGGAGGGAACCGATGAGTTCTTCGGGAGAAAAGTAATGAACTAACTCAGCAGGTTCGGTATTCTCCAGTACTTTGTCGCCAAAGAAGGTCATCACTTCTTCGATGGGCATTTCGTCGAGGTCGACTTTGGATTTTTCAGCCTCTTCGAGTTTTTGTTTGACCGTAGTGGCTTGTTTGAAGATCGTTTGTCGATCGCGATCCAACTGGATCAAGAAGGGAAAGACCTGAGCTATCTGATCGTTCGACGAGATGGTTCTTTCGCGGTGAGGTTGCCATTCGCCAAGTTTGATAAGGGTGGCTTGGGCTAGGTTGATGAGACTGATGTTGGATTTCTTGGGGTGATTGATTCTTAGCTCAATCATCTTCTCCGCTAGTTGGTAACACTCGTCGCCCGTCCAGCGGACGTTTTTGCGACAGGTGTCTCCTAAGAGGTCGTCGAGCGCGAAAGTTGTGACGAGCGGACTTTGCCCTTGCGTCCCGTTGTCGACAGGAGAAGTCCACAATCCGTCGAAGCGAAGCATCTCCGAACCATGGGTTCCAGGTGGGGGAACAGTATCGCCATATGGGTAGGTCTGCTCGCAATGGCCACAGGCCCGGGACAAGCCGCAATGTAGGAGCCTAACTACCAACCGCCAGCCCTTTCCTGGGCATCGAGGTCTTCATCATAAGTACCCCTAAACACCCTAATTCAAAACTCTAGGGGATGGGATTGTAAGCAAGGAACTAAGTCGACTGCTAATTCTCAATTATGGTAGGATTTGGTAAGGTTTGGGGTTGGGGGCCGGCACCGCTAACAATCATGACCGCGACATGCCTAAGTTAGACGAATACCTTCGTATTACCGAGGCAGCAGAGTACCTGGGTGTGGCACCCAATACGCTCCGCAACTGGGGGCGTAGTGGCAAGCTGGTAGAGCGACGCCATCCCGTGAATGGGTACCGGCTCTATGCCAAGATTGAACTAGACGCATTACTCCAACAGACCGCAGAGCCCACCTCCAGTCCAACGCGCAAACGTAAGCCCCGTTAAGCTTCCCCGCCTTGGTCCCTTCCGGATCATACCATGACGCCTGAACAAGAAGCCCGTGCGATGATTGACGCGAAGCTCGCGTCGTCGGGGTGGATTGTGCAGACGTACAAAGAGATGAACCTTGGCGCGGGTCGAGGCTTGGCTGTCACCGAGTTCCCGGGTGCACACGGTCCGGCCGACTATCTTCTCTATGTCGACTGCAAGGCGCTCGGCGTGGTGGAGGCGAAGCCGGTGGGGCACACCTTGACTGGTGTCGAAGGACAATCGGCCAGTTATGCCGAAGGATTGTCCGACAAACTCCCAGCTTGGCGGCGGCCCCTCCCGTTTCAGTACGAAACAACCGGCGAGGTCACGCAGTTCACGAACTGGATGGATCCGCATGCCCGCAGCCGGAGCGTCTTTCAGTTCCATGGCCCCGAGACGCTGCTGGATTTGGTTAAGGATGAGGGAACGCTTCGTGGTCGATTGCGGCAGATGCCAGAGCTACTGCCACAAGGACTATGGCCCAAGCAGTTCACAGCGATCAACAACCTGGAAGAGTCTCTCGCATTGGCGAAGCCCAAGGCGTTGATCCAGATGGCAACCGGTTCGGGCAAGACGTTCACCGCGGCCAACATTGCCTACCGGCTTATCAAACACGCTGGCGCTCGGCGCATCTGCTTTCTGGTCGACCGTACGAACTTGGGCCTGCAAACGCTCAAGGAGTTTCAGCAGTTCCAGCCGCTTGGCGAGCGGCATACCTTCGACAAGCTGTACGTTACCAGCTACCCGCGGACCAATCACTTTGATCCGGTGAACAAAGTCGTCATCACCACGATTCAACGTCTGTATTCCGTATTGACCGGTGCGCCGGAGTTAGCCGAGGAAGACGAAGAGCGATCAAGCTTTGAGGGTGCTGGGGCATTTAAGAAGCCCCCCAAGCCGATCGTCTACAACGAGAAGCTTCCGCCAGAGTTCTTCGATGCCATCATCGTTGATGAATGCCACCGTTCGATCTACAGCGTGTGGGGCGATGTGCTGAAGTACTTCGACGCGTTCACGATCGGCCTCACCGCCACGCCGAGCAAGCAGACAATCGGGTTCTTCGACAAGAACTTGGTTATGGAATACAGTCACGCGGAAGCCGTCGCCGACCGGGTGAACGTCCCCTACGACGTTTATGAGATCAACACACGCATCACCAGTGACGGTTCCGATGTGGAGGCAGGATACTACGTCGGTAAACGCAGTCGCAGGACCCGCGCAGAGCGGATGGAGCAACTCGACGACGACCTTAATTATGACGCTAGCCAGCTCGATCGCGCGGTGGTCGCTGTTGATCAGATCCGCACCGTCGTGCAGACCTTCCGCGACCGACTCTACACGGAGATATTTCCGGGCCGCAAGGAAGTCCCCAAGACGCTCATTTTTGCCAAAGACGACTCACACGCCGACGACATCCTCCGGATTGTCCGCGAGGAGTTTGGGCGCGGCAACGAGTTTTGCCAGAAGATCACCTACCGCACCGGAACGATGCGGTGCACTCGCAAGGTGAAGGACCCTGACGGGACTGAGCGGGAAGAGGTTTACTACGAGAAGATTAAGGGAAAGACGGGCGAGGACGTGCTGATCGCGTTTCGCAATTCGTTCAATCCGCGGATTGCAGTCACGGTCGACATGATCGCCACCGGCACCGACCTCAAACCGGTGGAGATCGTCTTCTTCATGCGCTCGGTTCGCAGTAGCAACTACTTCGAGCAGATGAAGGGCCGTGGCGTCCGCGTGATCGATAGGGATGAGCTCAAGGGCGTCACCCCCGAAGAGAAAGGCGAGAAGGTCGTAAAGACGCGATTCGTGCTGATCGACGCAGTGGGCGTGTGCAAGGAGTGTAAGAGTGAACGCGGTCCGCTCGACCGTGAGCCGAACAAGACGCTTAAGCAGGTGTTCGATTACATCAAGGCCGGTGGTCTCGATCCCGATGCTGCGAGCGCGCTGGCCGGCAAGTTGACACGGCTCTCGCGTGAAATGAGCGAGGAGCAGCACGAAGAGGTCCGCCGCCATGCCGCCGGGCGGAGCATCGATGAATTGGTCGCGGGCCTCGTTGCCGCGACCGACGACGCCCATATCGAAACCAGGGCTCAGCTAGATAATCCCGCCGCCGCCGAGTTAACCGTAGACCATCTGAAAGAGGCCGAAGAGGAACTGATCCGCGATGCCATCCGCCCCTTCTACGACCCCAGGCTCCGCGACTTGCTGCTGACACTAAAAGCACAGAACGAGCAAACGATCGACCATATCAGCCAGGACGAACTACTATCGGCTGGTTACTCGCAAGCAGCACGCGATCAGGCGCACACGAAGATCGAGAACTTCAGAAAGTTTATCGAAGAGCACAAGGACGAGCTGCTGGCTTTACAAGTGTTTTACGGACAGGCCACGCCCGACCGATTGCGGTTCCGCGACCTGAAGGAGTTGGCGAAGCTGATCGAGCGGCCGCCAGTCAGCGCTACCACCGAAGAGCTATGGCGGTGCTACGAGGCGCTCGAAGCATCTCAGGCGACTGGCAAAGGAGGCCAGATGGTCACCGACCTGATCTCGATCATCCGGCACACGCTCACCCCTGATGAGCCGCTCACTCCGTTCGCAGAGGTCGTGCGATGGCGCTACGCCGCGTGGCGCAAGCAGCAGACCGAAGCCGGCGTCACGTTCACCGATGAGCAAAGCCAGTGGCTCGACAAGATTGCCGAGCACATCGCCACGAGCCTCGCCATCGAGATGGACGACTTCCACGACGGCTGGTTCGCGCAGCGAGGCAACCTCGGCAAAGCCCACGAGCTGTTTGGCGACCGGCTCTCGACGATCTTGGATGATCTGAATAGGAACCTTTGTGCATGAGCGATGGAAAAGGACTACCGGACGGTTGGGTGGCAACGACCATGGAGTCACTCGGGTCTTTGCTGTGTGGGACATCCCCGACTACCGCAACAGTCAATAAGAATGGTGAAGGTACTCCGTATGTTTCTGGCCCAGAGCAATGGGATGGGTATATGCTTCACCTTGACAAATGGACTACAGAACCTCGTCGCGTAGTCCCCGACGGATGCATCTTCATCACTGTTAAGGGAGCAGGCGTCGGAAAGCTTTTCCCTGGGCAGGCAGTGGCGATCGGTCGCGATATCTACGCATTCTTGCCTCATGAAGGTATAGACCGACGCTTGGTGCAGAATGCTCTACAGGCCACGATCTACGACGTGGTTCGACAAGCTAAAGGTGATATACCGGGCCTCTCGAAGCCGCACATTCTCGAGCACCCGATCACTCTTCCACCCGCGCGTGAGCAAACCCGCATTGCCGATCGCATTGACGAACTCTTCACCGACCTGGCCGCCGGTGTCGCGGCGCTCGAGCGGGTGCGGAAGAAGCTGAAGCGGTATCGCTCGGCAGTGCTACACGCGGCGGTGACCGGCCGGCTCACTGAGGCGTGGCGCCACGAGCATGGCCCTCCTGGCGAGTCGGGCGAGCAACTCTTGGAGCGATTGCTCGTCGAACGCCGCCGGCAATGGGAAGAGCGGACCCAGGCCGACTATGAAGTGAAGGGCGCGACGCCTCCTAAGAACTGGCGGGAAAGGTACAAGGAGCCTATCGAGCCGAAGACGGACGACTTGCCCGAGTTGCCCGAGGGCTGGTGCTGGGCAAGCCAAGATCAGATTGGGGAAGTGCAGCTTGGTCGCCAGCGATCTCCTGAGCATCACTCTGGTGAACATATGCGACCATATCTACGCGTCGCAAACGTGTTCGAGGATCGCATAAGCACTAAGGACGTGAAGTCAATGAACTTCACGCCGCGAGAGTTTGAGGCTTATCAGCTAAAACACGGCGACTTGCTTCTCAATGAGGGGCAGAGTATGGAATTGATTGGACGGCCGGCGATGTATCGTGACGAGATTCCAGGGTGTTGCTTTCAGAACACTTTGGTTCGGCAAAGAGTCGGCCATGTAGTTCTTGCCGAATATGCATTGAGCGTATTGCTCGCCCAGTTCAAGACGGGACGTTATCGGAAGATCGCAAGAATCACCACGAGCATAGCGCACCTTGGTGCGGAAAGGTTTGCCGGTCTAGAGTTTCCGCTACCTCCGATTGCAGAGCAGCAGGCGATTGTGGAATTGGTGCAGGAGAAGTTCTCGCAAATCGACGGGATGGAAGCCGAAGTCAATCGCGGGCTAGCTCGCGCTGCTCGGTTACGCCAAGCCATCCTTAAAGCCGCCTTCGCGGGCGACTTGGTCAAACAAGACCCGCAGGACGAACCAGCGTCGGTTCTGTTGGATCGCATCCGCACTGAGCGCGAGGCAATCGCCGCAGTGTCGAACGGCCGTCCCAAACGGTCGCCGCGCAAGAAAGCGGCCCCCAAGAAGACGACGAAGAGTGCGAAGAAGGCATCACCGAGAAAGGCACGGAAGTCATGAGCAAAGCGAATGGACAACCTACTACCGCCCCCACGGCGAGCCAGATCGGCGCCCGGGTCTGGTCGTACGCAAGCGTGCTGAAGGACGATGGCCTGAGCTACATGGCCTACGTCGAGCAGCTCACGTTCCTCCTGTTCCTCAAGATGGCCGACGAGCTGACGAAACCTCCGTACAACCAGCCCAACCGCATCCCTAAAGGCAAAGACGCCAAGGGCAAGCCAATCGACTTCGACTGGCCCAGCCTGTTGAGGCGCGATGGTGCCGAGCTGTACCAACATTACCGCGACGCCCTCGACTCGCTCAGCACGCAGCCGGGGCTGCTGGGTGTGATCTTCAAAGAGGCCGAGTGCAAGATCAAAGACCCCGCCAAGCTACGGCGGTTGATCTTCGACCTCATCGACCGCGAGAGCTGGCTGAGTCTCGACCTCGACGTGAAAGGTGTGATCTACGAGGAACTTCTGAGCCGTAGCGCCAGTGAGAGCTCCGGCGGGGCGGGGCAGTACTTTACGCCACGGCCGATCATCCAAGCGGTGGTCGACGTGATGCAGCCTGAGCCCGACGAGACAATCGTCGACCCGGCGGCCGGCACTGGTGGTTTCCTGACGGTCGCCTACCAGTACGTGCTCGACGAGCACGGGGCAAGGATGGACAAAGACGAGAAACGTCGCGCCCGCGAGAGCCTGGTCGCCGCTCAAGAGCTGGTCCCCGAGACGGCACGGCTATGCGCTATGAACCTCTACCTGCACGGCATCGGGGGCGTGGACCTGTCGCCCGACACCCCGACGCCGGTCATCAGCGGCAAGAGCAGTCTCGACACGCCCCCCACGCAGCACTATTCGATGGTGCTCACCAACCCGCCTTTCGGGAAGAAGGCGAGCTTCAAGACCGTGAACGAGGAGGGGGACCTGGAAAACGAGGACGAGGTAATCGTCCGCCAGGACTTTTGGGCTTCGACTAGCAATAAGCAACTCAACTTCGTCCAGCACATCTTCAACCTGCTGAAGGTCCACGGCCGAGCGGCGGTCGTCGTCCCCGACAACGTGCTTTTTGAGGGTGGCCCAGGCCAAAAGGTTCGTAACCAGCTCCTTGCACAGTGCGATGTCCACACGCTCCTGCGACTGCCCACCGGCATCTTTTATAAGCCAGGCGTTAAGGCCAACGTGATCTTCTTTGATCGCAAACCGCCGCAAGAGAAAACATGGACCAAGAAGCTGTGGGTCTACGACCTCCGAACCAACAAACACTACAGCCCAAAGCAGAACCCAATTCACCGCCGCGACTTCGACGAGTTCGTCAAACTCTACAAGCCCGGTGCCATTGGCAAACGCAAAGCAACCTGGAGCGAGGACAACCCCGACGGTCGCTGGCGGAGCTACACTTACGAAGAGCTGCAAAAACGCGACAAGCTGAGCCTCGATCTGTTCTGGATCAAAGACGACAGCGTCGAGGATAGCGACAGTCTGCCAGATCCCGATATCCTGGCGCAGGAGATTGTGGACGACTTGCAGGACGCACTGGAGCAGTTTGTGACGATTGCTGGGAAATTGAAGCGGTAACTAGGGCGAAGTAGCAGGAAGTGGAAAATGGCGACTGAGAAGGCACTCGGTTACGGCCCTCACGCGATCCTGGCCGAGGCGACACTTACTCGCGATGCTTTACCTGATACGGGCGAGTCTGATGCGATCTTCGCCGAACACGCATCCGTAGGCGTAACCAAGTATGAATTCTGGCGTTCGCTTTCCAATGGTGCGAAGCGAGGAGGGCTCAAGAGTAAGCAACGTGGAGCCAAGGCCATTCACCTAAATCATGCTGAGCTCGACGTTAATCGACGTTTGGGACGAGTACGGATCCGCAACCTAGCCCGTAGCAGTGGTCATGGCCGACGCGAGCCGGATCGCCTATTTACCGCCGTTCGAGGCCGAGCAGGAATTCCACAACCTCGGATTCGAGTCTGTCGAGGTCATGTCCGACGGGTCGATGACCGGATAAGAGCTGAGAAAAACAACCTACAATGGGAGCGCAGCAACGTGGACTTCAGAGAGGTTGGCCGACGCAATATGATAATCACTTCTCACCCAGTGGATGGGTGGCCGCACCGAACTTTGAAAAGCACCTTCCGCTTCTCTTCTCAATAGCTACGAATCACATTTGCGAAAGTGGCCCCGCTCCGGCCAGAGGAGGTCGTCTCGGTGAGCCTGCGATTCTCATAACCCAAGTGACAACGTCCACTTCCGCTGAACTTCGCTAGGGACATTTCAAGCGGGCGGAATGGTGTCGTCCTTGCCACCATTGCGTAATTCAGCTTTCCGAAGCTCTCGAGTGTTCCGCACCTCTTCAAGCGACGAGTGCTCCAAGTACGTCGCGACCATTTTGACCAGATCCGCTGCCGCTATGGGCTTAGGCAGGTAGTCATCGCACCCAGAGTTCAGGCAACGCTCCCGGTCCTCCTTCATCGCGTCAGCGGTGAGTGCGATAATTGGAATTTCGCAACCCATAGCGCGCAATTCCGAGACGGCCGTGTGACCGTCCATTATGGGCATCTGCATATCCATGACGATCACCCCGTAGGGCCTATTGTCTTCGGCGGCCTGCTGCACAAGACGCAGCGCTTCCTTGCCATTTTCGGCCGTCTCAACTTCCGCACCTGCTTCTTCCAGAAAATGCTGACCCACGTAGCGAATATCTCGGCGATCATCTACTAATAATATCCGGCCCTCTAAACTGGGAATTTCAATCGGTTGATCGTCGCGAGGATACGCGCTCGGTGTTAGGGGAACAAGCTGGAGTTGATCGGCTGACGGGGTTGGCAGCGTGACGGTGAAGGTAGAGCCCACTCCTTCGACGCTCTGGACATCAATATGGCCCCCCAGCATTTCTACAAGTCGCTTACTGATTGCCAGCCCTAGCCCGCTGCCTCCGTAGGGACGCGTCCGTGAGGCGTCTCCCTGGTGAAAGGGTTGAAAGAGGGTCTTGAGCGTACTGGGTGGTATACCAATTCCTGTATCCTCGACCTCGATTCGCACACAACCCTTGTGCGGATCATAGACGGCACGCAGTTCTACGTATCCCTTCTCCGTAAACTTGAGGGCGTTGCCAACGAGGTTCAACAGAACCTGTTTTAGCCGCTTGGTATCCGACTCAATGAAGGCCGGAATAACGGATGACGATGTGAGGCGAAAGTCGACCCTTTGATTCCGAACCCGGACATGCATTAGCGATTCGACCTCGGCAAGCAGTAGAGGCAGATTGCAGGGTTCGCGGATAACCTCCATACGCCCCGCTTCGATACGGGACAGGTCCAATATGTCATTAATCAAATCCAGCAGATGGTTTCCGCTTCGTTTGATGGTGAGAGCGCACTGCCGATTATCGGGGTCGGTAAGGTGCGCAAGAAGAATGTCCGCGTGTCCCATAAGAGCCGCCATGGGCGTGCGAATCTCGTGGCTCATGTTGGCTAGAAACTCACCGCGAGCCTGGTTGGCTGCATCCGCTTCGGCCTTAGCCTTGGCTAGCAACTCCTCTCGTCGCATTCGTTCGGTCTTATCGATGACCGCCACCAGAGTCTGTGCATCGCCTCTATCACCCTCGCTATGCGTTGACGCCGGCTGCATCGAGGCGTTAAGCCATCGCAGACCACCATCGGTATGAATTACCCGGTGATCTACGGAGAGGACCTCGCGACTTTCCGATGTCGAAACGCTTTGTATCGTCGCTAAAAGTGTCTCGCGATCGGCGGGGTGACAGCGGCTCAAGAACTGGTCCATGGAGATCCAGTCGTTCGTCGGAAGATCGTACTGTTCTCCAGCCATCCGATCGAGGCGCACCGACTCACAGCCATAGTCAATGTCTACTGCACCAACACCAGCAAGTTGGGTTGCAAGTCGCAACCGCTCTTCGCTACGCTCTCGTCTTTCTACCTCGTCGCGTAACGCGTCATTGGAGGTCTTCAAGCCCGGCCATTCCATGGCCTGGGGCGCGATCCTTACCAGGGCGATGACGGTGGCCCAGGACACGATTGCCGTGAGCAGTTTTAAGAGCCCTGAAAACCTGTAGATGGGTTGCCAAAAGATAATTGCCTCTACGAGGTGGACACTGCCACATGCAAGAATGAAAGCTGCGAAGAGTAGGTAGATCCGTTTGAACGGAACGTCTCTTCGGCGCTTGGCAAAGACAACTAGGGCAACGGGAATCGAAGTGTACGCACCCCAGACAGCGATATCTGAGAGAATATGAAGCCAACCGTGACCGGTAGTCCAATGACCGCAATTCCAGCGGGCAGGGAAGTCGGAAGTGTCAAACAGTTTGTATAGGAAATCGAGCACGCTCATGGCAGCCTGGGTCAGCTAAAGGTCAGCCTTATCTGCACCACAATCGACGTTGAAGTCTTAGAGCTTCCCTGTCTGTCCACCGGGTGGGTACTCCCGGGGAAGAGGTATGGAATTAGATTCGAGTTCGTCCGGAATGAATCTTAAGCAAGCTTTATTCGCGTAGCAAAGGGATCTAATGTTTGCCCAACTTCCACAAATCCGAACAAGATCGGCACGAAGACCGCTGACCTCCCCTCGTGGGCCGTCAGCTCAAGTCAGGAGACGAAAGTTATTCTAAGACGTAGGCAGACAACTCGCTCTTGGAAGGCTATGGCGTTTGCAATTTGGGAGGCAGGGGTAAACTTGCTCGCCACTCACGCCCAAAGCCTGTCGCAAGCGTGGCCCTTTAGCCAGCGGGCGCGTCCAAGGCGGTGCCACGGGCGCCGGTGCGAACGAGCCACGCACCAGCAGCAATCATCAACAGCCCCGATGCTAAGAAAGCGACATCCCAGAAAATATGTTCGGCGGTCTCCACGACGTGATGCAGGTGCAAGATATGGTGGTCGATAATCCCTTCGACGAGATTAAACAAACCCCAGCCCACAACCATGGCACCGATCAGGGTGCGGCCTGACAAGATGATGTTCGGTCGCACTATCGCCTGCCAGAGCAGCACAAGTCCCGCTGCGGTCATTGTCCACGTCATCATGTGGAAAACGCCATCCCAGAACATGTTGATTTCGAGATTCACTATCAACTGTTCGGCGGCGACGCCTCGAGTAGGGTACTTGGCCGACATCATGTTATGGAGTTGAAGCAACTGGTGGAGCACAATGCCATCTAGGAACCCACCCATGCCGATCCCGAGGGCGGTGCCCGCAACAATCAACGGTCGGCGAGTGGGTGCGAGACTCATAGTGATCCCGTATTCGACTTAGAGGATCCAGCGGCTGACAAAGCTTCTCGATCGGGTTGCTTCGAAGATTGAGGGGGCCAAGAGTGTATGAGAATGAGTGCCCCGACAAGTACCGCGAACGGAGCCAGTGACATTCCCAGGTTATAGAAGAAGCGGGAGTCAAAAATGCCTTCCCTGACCTGCTCGCCCAAGCTGGAACTGCAAAAGGGGCAAGCCAACGCTGGGGCGCAGTTAGTTAAAGCCATTGCTAGGAGGACAGGCAACTGTGCAAACCTCATGAGAAATGCCTTCGAGGGACGGTAACGAGATGGCAATGAAAAGAGCAGCAAGCGACCACGGTGGCCGGCAAATAGCCACCTACCGTTCGGCCACAGCCAATGACGATTGGCCGAATTAGAAGCGGAGTGGGACATCGAGCGGCTCCTTGAGGTCATGCTCTGAAGGCCATGCGTGACGATTTCACCGAGGCCGAGGGGATGAATCCGCGAGGACAGCTTTATCGGCGTTCTTCAATCGGGCGATATTGCGCAATGTCTCCTGACGGATTTGGTGGTTGATCGACTCGGACGTACTATTAGGGACGCGACGGGTTGTACAAGGAATCATGCCAGCGCCTCCTTAACGGGAAGAGAGAGGTGGAAGTGTCCACACTTCCGCTCTGCGAATACCGTGCCCACGGGAGTGTATTCGGACTCGATCAGTGCCCTCATTGAGTCCAGTGCGGATGGTAATGCGGCGTGATCGAAAACCGTTGCTCTTGCCCATGGCTAGGGCAGCATTTTGGACCAGTTCGAAAAGTACCTCGCGAAGCTGGCTTTCGCTCGTGACAAGCAGCCGTAGATATCCATATAGATCCAGCATGAGCTGAGTGCCCGGTTTCAATTTGCTCTGTAGGATTGACCGGCAATCAGCCGTAAGCTTGTTGAGATCTACCTCCATCTACAGAATGCTCGCGGCCATCCTACCCTTTAGCTGTGCTTGAAGCTCACAACACCGTTCCGAAGAATGTATTGGTGATCGATTGAATCGGGCGAGCGTCTTCCGCCGTGCCATTTAATCAACGTGGTGAGTCTGTATATCGTGCGGCTCCGGTTGTGTGGACACTTGCTTTTGTATGGCGGTTAGACCGGATTGGTGCGAGTGGCATAACGCCCCATGCGGCCAGTTCGAAGTTGCAGATAGCCTGCCCGACGGGCGAGTGCTTTTCGCACCAGTATCCTGCGGACCGTATGCACGGAGGCAGACAACGCGAACATCCCGCCCTGCGATCCCTAGCGGCTCGAGAGTGCGGAACGGTGCCACAGTTCGTACTGCAAGGCTCGTAGGTTGGTACCGAGCGAGACCTTACGATCGATTACTACGCCCTACGGACTGCAGAGGCGGAGAATCACCAGGCGCCCACATCCACGGCGGTCCCATCGTCTTTCCGGCAGAGTAATTGAAAAAGCGGATTGGAGATGTCAAAACTTAGTGTTCGCACCGATCCATCGGCGAACGCCGCATTCATGCCACTGGAGTGGGCGGCGCCGAAGAGTTGCCAGTAGGCAAGCTCCCCAAGAGGCTGATCCTGAAATGGACCGTACATAGAGCATCGCATGACGGACCAATTCCATCCGTGGAAATAACCCATGTCCGTGAAGGCAATTGTTGGCCAAGGGGGTTGAGGACCTTCTTCGTTCAGTTTCACCGGCTGATAGCGAGTGGGATCGACAAACTTCTCGGCCATCATCATGACATTGGACGTACCGTCGGTCAGTTGTGCCAGCCGGCTCGGCGGAAATCGCACATCGGCTTTTCCCCCACGTACAAAGGCCGTGTTCCGATAGTAGGGATGGTTGATGTTGTCACCCGCCTTATCTCCCCAGAAGTTCCAACACCCTGCGCTGCTTGCTCCTCGACCGCTTCCAGCCGTCGCGTCCTTCCAGAGCGGCATTGCATAGTCATTTAAGCCTAGCCGCTTTCCGTCCACGCCTAGGCGAGTCACTGGAGATCGTCGGGATGGGCAGAAGTACGCAGGTACTGCAACTCCTTGAATTGTCTTATCGTCGGCCGAATGCTCGGACGCGAATTCCAAGTAAGGCAGTATCTGAAAGAGCGTTCCTGCCTGTTGGAACCGCCGAGCCTTCGCGGAAGTGGATTTTGCCCCCTCTCGCGTGATAGAGCCATTGTTGCCAGAGGTTGGCAAGCAGCGCATCGCATCGTGGTGGTTGAGCACGGCGAGGCTGATTTGTTTGAGGTTATTCTGGCAACTAGCTCGCCGTGCAGCCTCTCGTGCAGCCTGAATGGCCGGAAGGAGTAGAGCTACAAGAATACCGACGACAGAGATTACCACCAATAGCTCGACGAGTGTAAACCCTACATGAGTACTTCGTAGCGGAGTAGTCATTTTGGCATCCTAACTTCGGAGAACTGTCAAACCGACCAGAACCATTGGAAAACTCACCGCGTTCCAGGCGTAGCAGTTCCTTCAGCTGTTTGTCAGAGACGAGCTTTACTTCCCCGTTAGCGAACGCGACGTAGCAATTCACTGCATCGTCGGTCGACTCATAGGCTATCACAGGCCCTGTCTTACCTGGGCTGAGGGAAATTGATTGACCGTAACAGATCACAAATGGCTGATCGTTGCGAGCTGAAGTAAGGAGATAAGTCTTCCCTAACGCGTCACGGATCCCTTCGGGAACTTTGAATGGTGCTAGGTGTCGTAGGCTCTGCTGAAGTTCTATTGCATCGATTGGACCTCGCCCATTGGCAACGGCGTAGTCCAAGTAAGCTGTAGCTAGCGCGCGAAGGCGTTGCTCTGTAGTGACATCTGTTGGGTTTGATTGTTTACATCCGGCCAGAAACACGAGTGTAATGACAATAAGCGCAGCGCACTGTGCGGCTTGCGGAGTTCGTGGATATTCACCCATGCTGACTCTCCGGGGGGTTAACTTGGTTCTGGGAGACTCGCTTCGTGTCCATTCCGCAATGTCGACGCTACATCGCCGCCAACGGAGCCGTTCGCGTGTCGCGCCGGTGTTGCTTGAAGTAGAGTTTTCAGCTCGCCGACATCAATAGGCTTCACTAGATGGCTGTTGAAACCTGCCGCATTGGTCCGCCGCCGATCGTCTTCTTGCCCCCAACCGGTAATGGCGACAAGCGGCATATCGCAACCCCAGGAAGTTCCGCGGATATGCTTCGCGGCTTCGTACCCATTCATGCGGGGCATCCCGATGTCCATCAACACAACATCGGGAAGAATCTGTTCGGCCAGTTCAATACCTTCCTGACCATCGCTCGCCTGAAACGGAATATGCCCCAGTAGTTTAACGAGACGCGCGGTCACCGAGCGTACATCGGGGTGATCGTCTACGACCAGCACACGCCGGGAGGTTGCCGACATGCTATCGATTCCCCTACCAACTTCGCCTGAAGGTTTCACTTGTTTGGGCGTTATCGCAGGCAGACGTACACAAAACCGACTTCCCTGGCCTATCCCTTCGCTGTGAACTTCAATCGTCCCCCCGTGCATGTCGATCAGCTGCTTGACGAGGGTAAGTCCAATTCCCAAGCCAACATGTCCGCCTTCGATGGTTGACCGCACCTGCATGAACATCTCGAAAATAGACTCTAGTTTATCGCTGGGAATACCTCGCCCGTTGTCAGCGACTTCTATGGTCACTTCCTCATCGCACACCGCTGCCGACAACCGGATCCTCCCGCCTGGCGGGGTATACTTCGCGGCGTTGTCCAGCAAATTGGAAAGCACCTGTGTTAATCGGTTAGGATCGGCGTGGACGATCACCCGTTCGTCCGGCACATCAATGGTCAGTTCATGCTGTGCTTGCTCGATTGTAGGTCGGGTTTCTTCGACCGCGTTTTGCACGATCTCCGCAATGGATACCTGACATTTGCGAAGCTCCAACTTGCCGCGAGTTATTCGTGACACGTCCAGTAAATCATCAACCAGCCGTACCATATGACGTGCCTGGCGATCGACCATGTCAAGCATCTCCTGTGTCAGTTCAGGATCGTCACCGCAGCTTTTGACGAGCTGGATTCCATTGCATATGGGCGCTAAAGGGTTGCGGAGCTCATGCGCAAGGGTGGCTAGAAACTCATCTTTACGACGATACGCGTCACGTAGAGCTTTTTCGTTCTCGCGACGCTTCGTTTCATCTCGCAGAAGGATGACAATGCCACTGATACGATCTTGGACGTCCCAAATAGGCGCGGCCGTATAGGCGACCGGCAGAAGTCGGCCGCTCCTCGTGCGCAAACTTACTCCTATGGCGCCTTTTATCACGCGCTTTTCTCCGAGGGCGAACGTGTGGTGGGTGTCAAGTTGGGTGATGAGAGCCTTCTGGCGGATCACGTGGTTCTCGCCGTCCCTTTGGCGCCAGCGCAACTTCTTATCAAGGGCTTAGCAACAAATACCGAATGTTTGGAACCAATGCTCCGCCTTCCTTCCCTCTCTGCCGTCAGCATTCAGTTTGAACTCGCTGAACCACTACTCGACGACGATCGCACCAACTTCTCCCCAACGAGTATCTGTTGCTTCGCGGAGCAAAGCCGGACGACTTTTCGCGAGACTGAGGGAAGGCTCTCGGCGATTGTGTATCCACCGGCTGAATTCATCGACAGTGATGATGAACAGATTCTCGCCCGCGTTCTCGAAGACGCCGAACGACTGCGATTGCCCCTTCGGCGGCTCATGCGACAGTACCGGGTAGTAAAGCACCCGTTTGACTTCTATGCGATGCGGCCAGGCACCGAACGCCTGCGTCCGACCCAGGCGACATCCATCCTTGGCCTATCGCTAGCAGGTGACTACACGAAACAGCCCTTCTCCGCTTCCATGGAGGGTGCCGTCATTTCCGGGCAATTCGCCGCGGAAGCAGTGTTGGGTGTCATTTAAGATGTGGGGAACTATTGCTCGGAAGGCTAGTAGCCACATGGATCGCGGAATCGAGGACGGCTGGTCACGTATTGCGGCTTGGCTCGCATGGCTCCAGGGCCTGTACTTCGTAACCTTCGGAATCTGGCCACTGGTGGATATGAACTCCTTCCAGTGGGTCACCGGGCCCAAGTTCGACCATCTGCCGAACGGCAATCAAGCCGATCACTGGCTCGTCTTCACTGTCGGTTTGCAGTTGGCTGTTATTGGCTTGGTTCTGATGCTCGCCGCTTACCGGCACGACATAGGCCTAGGAATTGCACTTCTCGGGTTACTTTCGGCGGCAGCTCTGTTCGTGATAGATGTGGTCTACGTCAGCCGCGGAATCATTTCGGCCATCTACTTGATGGATGCAGTCATCGAGATCGTCATCGTCGGGGGTTGGATCGCCATAATTGCACGTTACAGAATGTTGACTCAACAGGGACGGCCATGATCGGTTTTCATTGCTCTCATGAACTGTACTCGCCCCGTCAGCTTCTCGATCTGGCCGAGTTGGCACTACGCGCCGGGTTCTCTTGCGTAAGCTGCTCCGACCACTTTAGCCCGTGGAGCGTCCAGGGTCAGAGTGGTTATGCATGGTCGTGGCTGGGGTCTGCGATGGAACGATGCGGGGGAGAATTCGGAACCGTCTGCGCACCCGGTCAACGCTACCACCCTGCGATCATCGCTCAAGCTTCGGCCACACTGGCTCAAATGTACCCAGATCGATTCTGGCTAGCGGTCGGGACCGGCCAGAATCTGAACGAGCACATCACCGGCGACGAGTGGCCCGCAAAGCCCCTCCGCAAGGAACGATTGGCTGAGTGCGTCAACATTATTCGCCAACTCTGGGCCGGGGAAACCGTCAGTCGGAAGGGGTTAGTACGTGTAGAGAACGCGCGACTCTATACGATCCCTGAACAACCCCCCCTGCTCTTTGGGGCCGCCATCACGGACTTCACGGCAGAGTGGGTAGGCGCTTGGGCAGACGGACTGCTGACGGTCGCGAAACCTCCTAAAGAGCTTGCGAAAACGGTGGACGCTTTTCGTCGTGGAGGTGGCTTGGGGAGGCCGATGCGTTTGCAGGCCGCGGTTTCACTTGACTCCACGGAAGACAAAGCGGAGCGGGCTGCCTATCGGCATTGGGGGGTCGCGAGCTTAGATGTGGATGAGATGCAGGACATCCCTCTTCCGGAGCTGTTCGATCAAAAGGTCGCCCATCACGATGCGGACGAGGTCGGCGACAATCTGCGGGTTTCGGCTGACCTCGACGAGCACGCAGAATGGATTCGGCAAGACCTCGAACTCGGTTTCGAAACGGTGTACATGCATTACGTTGGCAAAGACATCCAACATTTCATTCAGACATTCGGCAGAGAGGTTCTGCCACGCTTCAAGTAGGTGTTTCCGGAGGTGTTTCTATGACCCCTCGCTCTGTGAACGATCTCGATTTCACGCCCGTTAGCGACGTTACGCCCTCTCCGGTTCAGTGGCGAGATCAGGTGATTTATCAGTTGCTAATCGACCGATTCGACAATGGTCAGGAGCAACCCCCGTATGACCCCGAGTCCACGACTCGTCACGAGTGGAACCCGGAACATGGCAAGCAGTTTCAAGGGGGGTGTCTACGGGGTATCACGCGACGACTGGATTACATACGGAACTTGGGCTGCACCACGTTGTGGATCAGTCCTCCCTTCAAGAATCGGAAGGAGGTAAAAGATACGTACCATGGCTATGGCATTCAAAACTTCCTGGCTGTTGATCCGAGGTTTGGCACCATGGAAGATCTGCAAGAACTCACTCGCGAAGCCCATCGTCGTGGAATGTACGTGATTCTCGACATCGTGATCAACCACACGGGGAACAATTGGGGGTACCTAAACGATGAGCCGATGGTTTTCAACCACGGAGAAGTGTTTGATTTCGGCTTCTGGCGAGGTAGTGATGGAAACGCCTTGAAGTGCGAACCTGACAAGTTCGGCGACGACGACGCCGTTTGGCCGGTAGAGTTGCAACGCCCAGAGTGTTATAAGCGACAAGGTCGGATCGGCGACATGCAGTCAGATGCGCCGGACGAGATGATCAGCGGAGATACCGGCGACATGAAGGATTTGGATCTTACGCGCGGGGACGTACGTGACATCCTTATCCGATGCTACAAGTGGTGGATCGCCCAAACGGACTGCGATGGTTTTCGAATTGATACGGTGAAACACACGGAACCTTACGCAACCTCGATCTTCGTGAACGCCATTCGGGAGTATACCCAAAGCATCGGCAAACACGACTTCCTGCTTTTCGCCGAGATTGTCGCCGACGATGACACTCTGATGAAGTATCTGGGTAAGAACACCCCCAACAAGGAAGATGCGGATACCCAAGAGTATCCGGCACTTCGTAGCTGTCTCGATTTCCCCCTTTGCTTCGTTCTTGAAGGAGTAATCAAATGTCAGAAGCCCGGTAAGGTCTTAATGGAACGATACGAAGGCTTCCAACATTACTTTCGAGACTTCAGCCAGATCGGCGAATACTTTGTCACCTTCGCCGACAGCCACGACCAAATCCACCATCCCTACTTCCGGCTCCTACACGGCCAGCAGGATGAACGGGTCGCAATTCTCATGGTTGGCTACCTGCTAACGGCGATGGGAATTCCTTGTATTTACTACGGCACGGAACAAGGATTTGACGGTGGCAGAGAAGACGACGACGATTACGTCCGCGAAACGATGTTCGGGGGAGACTGGGGCGCTTTCGGGGCCCGCGAGGGCCATTTCTTTAACGAGGGCCACACCCTATTTAAATCCATCGCTTCCATCGCCCAGATCCGGGCGTCGGAGCCGGCGCTCCGCTACGGGCGTCAATTCTTTCAGCAGATATCGGATGACGGGCAAGATTTCAGAGAGCCCGAGACGCCAGGCGGAGTTCTAGCTTATTCGAGAGTCTTAGATACCACGGGAATCTTGATGGTGATGAACCTAGATCCCGAGCCGCGGACTGCTTTGGTCGCGGTGGATGAAACCTTCTTCCCAGAGGGAAGCGAGGTGGTAAATCTCCTTACGCAAAACACGACAACGGTCGAAAAAGCATCCGACGGCACCACGGTTGTCGTTAGGGCGGAGATGCAGCCTCGGGAGATCGCGATCCTTAAGTGTAGGTAGGAGAGGTGGGCTGTTCTGAGTTTCGAGGCATCGATCTCTTCGAGCGGTACTCGAACACAATCGGCATCTTGCGCAGACGCCAATAGGCGAGATAGTCTCGCAGCGAATCGACACCTTGCGTGAATAGCAAGCTAATGGCCGTCCACCCCGAAACCCACGCCCCCAAGCGGACTGCCTCGGCGGAAGTCTTGGCCGTTTCTTCGTCCCAATCGAATCCCTCCACTCGATGTGATAACCAGAGGAGGAACACGGAGGCAATAATCAGGAAGGCAATCGTAGGGATGCACTCGGTAAGCGCCCGTGCAGCCATCTTCAAGCGCCAGCTAAACATAGCCTGGTAGGCTTTCGATGTCTCCGATTCCTTCTCGGTATCTTTTACATCGTCGTTTACGCGGATCGCCAGTCTTTTCGAGGACCCCGGCTTGAGGTGGCGCATGGACGAGCATAGGTAGCGAGCAATCTGATCATCGAGCGACCGAGCATTGGGGTTGGTAAAGTCGCTGGCCGCGTAGCGCTCCCGGTATCCAGGAACGGTTATACGAAGGACGGAGCCCTTTGAGCCATCGTTCTTCGAGTCCAGTTGATTCATGGGAGTGCTCCTCAACAATGAAAAGAGCCCTCCTTCGTAGGGAGAAGGAGGGCTCTAAAGTCATCAAATCACTCTTCCGCTTCTTGCTCGGCCATCCAATTAATCTCGGACGCCACGCCGGTCAACTCTTCGTCGGTCTGCTTTTCCTCCGCGAGGGTCTCTGAGAGCAGGCTGGCAGCTTCCTCTAGTTCGAGCATCTGTGCATAGGTCACAAGTGTGCCATACGCGGCGATCTCGTAGTGTTCGACCTTTTGTGCGGCAGCAATCATGGCAGCGTCTCGCGCCGGCCCCATCTCTTCCTTCTCAATGAGCTCCGAGCCTTCTTTCAGAAGCCCTTCCATTCCGGGGCAGTGTTTGCCCCGCGCGGCTTTGTCCATGCTTTGAAAAATGGTTTCGAGCCGCTCGATCTGCTTTTCAGTCACGCTTAGATGCTCTTCAAAAGCTCGGCGAAGCTCATCACTTTCGGCAGCCTTCGCCATCTTTGGCAAGGCCTTGGTGATTTGACGCTCGGCGTCCAAGGTGTCCTTCAGGACATCCATGAATACGTCGTCCAGGTTCTTAAGACTCATCTTATAGTTCTCCAAGTTTAGATGGTGGGAAGGGTAACTGGACCGACTGCTCGCAACTCTTGTACCTAGCCAATCGGCTATTCGTTCGGTCTGCGGTTTGCCACTACTGCAAGTAGTGTGATTCCTTGATTCCACCATGAACCCCTAGTAGAAACGCTGAGGCCGACCATGAACATCGATTGGCACGCATTATTCGTCCCGGATACCTCGCTCCCGGAGTTGATACTCCGTGGCACCTTTATGTACATTGCCCTTTTGGCCGCGTTGCGAGTATTGGTGAGACGTCACATTGGCTCCATGAGCCTGATGGACCTACTGCTGATGGTGTTGATCGCAGACGCCGCCCAAAACGGAATGGCGGACGAGTATCGATCACTTACCGAAGGCGCCGTACTCTGCGGAACTCTATTCGCCTGGAACTATTTGTTCGATTGGCTTTCGTATCGATATAAATGGTTCCAGCGGATCTTGGAGCCTGCTCCCCTCCCGGTCATTCAGAATGGCAAGATGCTACGGCGGAACATGCAGCGGGAGCTGATCACCAAGGATGAACTCCAAAGCCAATTGCGAGAACAAGGCGTGCACGACGTGTCGGAAGTAGAATTTGCCTTCATCGAGCCCGATGGCGGAGTAAGCGTGTTCCGCAAGGACGGCACTTCGGAGGCGAAAGGAGCCGATCATCAGGATAAAAAAGAGTCGAACTTCGGGTAAGTGAAGCGTGGGGGGCATTCGCCAACGAGCGATTCACTAAGCCCATTGCCAGCCAATATGGAGCGTTACGTTTTCGAGTCCTTCGTACGTGCCTTGAGCGCCCGTGAGCGTGGAGGGCTCGCTGTCGTAGAACATAAACCTGTGCGAATGGAAGTAGTTGGTGGTCGCCTGCGTTTGTGCGACCGTTCCGTACACCAAATCTACGCGACCACAGAGTCCCATGCCTTGGAGCCATCAGCGATCTTCCCGAGATAGAGTTAGATTCAGCCAGTTCGGCAAGTCATCAGGCGAACCGCTATCATCGTCGCTGAACGACAAGGGGATGTTGTCGGTGTAATCAGCGGCGTTAGTCCATCCGCCCCTATCTGAATAGGACTTGCTAACGGCAACCATCAGGCGCTCGTTCGACCAATGCATGCCTTCGTCCTCACGACCGCTGAGGGGGTAAGCGAAAGGATTAGGTTTCGCTCTCTTCGGTCCGCCCCTCGCGCTCACGCAGTGTTTCTACTTCCTTGGCGGCGACCTTCTTGGCCACTTGCTCATCGCGCCCACGTTCAGTCTCCATCTCTTTCAGTTTGTTAAAGCGATCTTCATCGAGCTGTTTATCGTTGTTGGGCTTATCGTTACTAGGCATGATGGTCTCCTTCAAACGTGGTTAAGCGAGGACTACTCGGCATTTTGCCGGTGGTGGTAAGGCAAATCTCGTGCCGCTAGCGCTCCTTGGGTTGTGTGGTCTGTTTGCGTAGCGATGCCAGCGCGCACCGAACTCAAGTGGCACGGGAACTGCATCCGCCCACTTCATTCAACTTCATTCAACTTCATTCACAGGAGAGCCTACCATGGCTAAGAAGAAAGCATCCAAACGCGACACCATCAAGCCGAACGGCGACACTCGGTACGTCCGAAGGGACAGTGGAGGCAAGTTTAAGGAAAGTGACGACGCCGGACGCTCGCTCGCCCAGGATCGAAAGAAAAAGGCAAAACGCAAAGTGCCTTCCGGACAGGGCGACAAAGGCGATCAAAAGCGGTGACGCCTACCTCGGAGAGTCGGAGCTGGCGACGCTAAGGGGTTAGACGAACTCGGCAACTTTTCGGTGTTCCATCAGTTCCTCGTGTCGCCTTTTCAAACTAAAGGTGATAGGTCAGGAGTAATCGATGAGAGAGGAATCGAACCCAGCCGCCGATGACCGCGGCACTTTGGTTATCGTCGGTGGCCACGAAAACAAGGAGTGGCACGAGGAAATCTTATCTACCTTCGTGTCCCTTTCGAAGGGGAATGAAGCCAATCTCGTGGTGATGACAACTGCCTCGCAGAAGCCTGACAAGGTGGGGGCGAAGTACGCCGAAGCGTTGCAGAAGCTGACAGGCACAGACGCGTCTATTGCCGTTTGCGACGGACGAGACGGCGACCTCGAACAAGTGGCTAAGTGCATTGCGCAAGCAACCGGCGTTTTCTTCGTAGGCGGAGAGCCGTGCCGTCTGCTTGGTGCGCTGAAGGGAACTGTCGTTGAGGAGGTGCTTCACAAAAGCAATAGTGAGGGACTAGTGATCGCCGGCACGAGCGCGGGGGCGCTCATGATGGGAGACGTCGTGTTCATGGACGGGGAGAACAGAACCAACCCCTCCGAAGACACGATGAAGCCAGGCCCGGGAATGTCCCTTATTCGACAAGTGCTTCTGGATGTCCATTTTGCCGAACGCGGGCGCTGTGGAGAGATGTTATGCGCCATCGCGAAGTTTCCCGACCACCTTGGGATCGGCATCGACGAGAACACGGCAGTGATCTATCGAGGTGGATGTTGCCGTGTTATCGGCTCGGGTGCCGTGTTCCTATTCGATCCCTCGCATCCTGACTTTCACGATCATACCAACGGCACTGACGACCTAGCCCTGGTTGGGGTTCGCCTGCACGTACTACCAAAGGGATTTGAATTTCGAATCGAAGATGGTTCGGCAGTCGACATCAGGGGTGTCAGCGCTCAGTGATGAAAGCAGCTACGACCGTTTTCCACTCCTGACGTCCACAATTCTTGCAGGTCCCGGTCCCGCCGTTTTCGCCGCTGAGCTGCCCGCAGTAGCCACAGCAGCATTCTCGCCCTTCCCTTCCCGGAGAGGGGCAGTCTTCCCCCGCCAGAGGTTCGGCCGACAGTCCTTCTCGTGGCTCCTCACGCCGCATAACGCTTAGCTCACCAGAGGGTTCGAGGTAAGCGATTCGTACGTCACCCAGTTGTTCGATACCCTTGAGGCGTAACTCTTCCAAGAGCTCTTCGCGCGTGAAACTTTCCTTTTGGAGGTTATTAACCTGGATGACGCCATCGATGACGAGGATAGAGGGGGTGCTGGAGAGGGCTCGTTCCGCCCATTCGTTGTGGGCGCTAAACGCCGCTAAGCCTCGCTGCAAGCCAATGACCAGCGTGATTACTAGCATGCAGTGCAACAACGGCACATCGGCTTGAAACATGGGATCGCCTACAGCGGAGCCAAGCGCCACGATGATGGCGAACTCGAATGGTGTTAAGTTGCCCATACCCCGCTTCCCCATCCATCGGATCAGCAGCAGGGTGTAAAGAAAGATGATCACGGTCCTTCCAGCGATCTCTGCCATAAAGATCGGTGGGTAATCTCCGAAGAGGAGGTGATTTAAGTCGAACTGATAGTTTTGAGTTGCCATGGGTCGAAGCTCTCCTTGCCCCCCATTTCGCTAATCGTGTGCCCATGCTCAGAATGTGTCCCTCCAGAGATGCGTTTTTCGGCGAATGCCACAGTGTCTGCATTTACCCATGATGGATCGCGATATTGAACGTCCTGTCGACGGTGTTTCGACCTACCACTCACAGGCGTTTCCACCAACAGTTCGTCATTCAAAGTGAGCATAGCTGGGCGTGGGTGGGTGATCACTTCATTACCAGCGTGATCGGCAGCATTCCAACTGCTTTACACACCTATCCAGAGAGCTATTACGAGTTTCCACCGAGTGGGAACTGCGCGTACAATCAGTGAAGCAATGAAGCAACGTGATTGCTTTCCTTCCCCCTCCCGAGCTGCGAACCATGGATCGCCGCAAGCACAGCTTCGAACATTTCCGCGAATCAGATCGTGGGGAAGGTGCGTCTTTGGAGGGTGATCGGCGATTTCAGGCGTTGTTGGAGGCTACCTCCTACAGCATCTATAGCATGAGCCCAGACTGGTCGGAGTTACGCTACGTCGAAGGCCAGAATTTTGTAGCCGACACACGCGAGCCTAGCAAGTCATGGCTTGACAAGTACATTCCGCCGAGCGATCGCCCCCGACTGCTGGCAACCATTCAGCGGATGGTGCAAGAGCATCGCACGTTCGAGCTCGAACATCGAGTGATTCGCGCCGACGGTTCCATTGGTTGGGCTCATTCCCGGGCGATCCCACTTCTGGACGAGAAGGGTATGATTATCGAGTGGTTTGGAGCAGCTTCTGACATCACCGACCGGAAGCGGATCGAGCAGGACGCCGACGAAGCTCGCGTATACGCTGAGTCGATCGTCGAAACGTTGCATGAACCACTGCTCGTCCTACATTCGGACCTCCGGGTGAAAAGCGTTAATCGGGCTTTCTACGATCACTTTAAGGTAAATCCCGCCGACACGCTTGGCAGCAGAATATATGATTTGGGCAATGGCCAGTGGGACATCCCAGAACTTAGAATTCTTCTGGAGGAAGTTCTATCAAAGCACCGTATCTTCAAAGACCACCTGGTCGAGCACGATTTCGAGAGCATCGGCCCGCGCGTTATGCTACTGAATGCTCGCCGGCTCGATACCGTCGAACTACTTCTCCTAGGCATCCGCGACATCACCGACCGTTTCGAGGTCGAGCGGGTTTCGCGCCAAAGCGATGAGCGGTACCGCGAACTCGTCAGCCAAGTAGCGGACTACGCCATCTTCCGAACGGATGTGAAAGGGCGCCCGATCACGTGGAACGAGGGCGTGGAGCGCATGCTAGGGTTTAGCCAAGACGAATTCATTGGGACAGACATCAAATTCACCATCTTTACGCCCGAAGACATCGCCGTAGGCATACCAGAGCAGGAATTCGACACGGCAGCTCGTACCGGCACCGCCAACAATGACCGTTGGATGTGTCGCAAGTCAGGGATGCGATTCTATGCGCAGGGTGTGACGAGTGCGATACGAGGTGACCACGGCGAGCTTGTTGGTTTTACCAAGGTAATGCGGGATCATACGAGTCTGAAGAACGCAGAGGACGCGCTTCGCGAGAGCGAGCAGCGTCTACGGGCGGTGGTGCACCAGGCAAGCACTGGAGTGGTCCAAGCGGACGCCCGAGGCCGGATCACCTTGGTCAACCGTCGATGGTGCGAGATGCTGGGCTATGAGGAGTCCGAGCTGTTGGGAACCACTATCTTGGACGTGACTGAGCCAGAGTATCGAGACGCCACGCGGCGGGCGGTCGAGGAGTTGGCGAACGGTGGGGCCGACTTCGAAATTGAGAAAAGGTATCGACGTAAAGACGGGTCGGGGCTCTGGGCGACCAGTAGTGTAGCAGCCCTACGCGATCCCAACGGGCTCTACGAAGGTCTAGTGGCAGTGGTTCTCGATATTACCGAACGAAAGCGAGCCGAAGAGGCGCTTCTTCAATTGAATGAGACACTCGAACAACAGGTCGCCGAGCGAACGGCCGTCGCTGAACGTCGCGCCCGCGATCTTAGTAGGCTTGCTGAGCAACTAAGTGCCACCGAACATCGCGAGCGAATTCGCTTGGCGAAGCTTCTACATGACCACCTGCAACAGTCGCTTGTGGGCGCGCGGTATCTACTTTCCGCGGCTGATAACGAGCACGCTCTTGAACGTCGAGGGATTCTACAACGATTGGACGAGTTGTTGTCCGAGTGCATCACTACCTCGCACAATCTGACTCAGGAACTAAGTCCACCGATACTGCAGATCGGAACTATTGCCCAGATTCTCGAATGGCTCGGCGAGCGAGGCAAGCAACGGTACGGGTTATCTACCGTGGTAAAGTGTCACGACGAATTCCCGACTCTTCCCCAGCATGTTCGCATCTTCATCTTCGAAGCAGTCCGTGAAATGCTGTTCAATGTAGTAAAGCATTCTGGACGAGCCGAAGCAACCATAGACGCGTACGTGGTTGATCACACAATCGTGGTTCAAGTTCAAGACAGTGGATCGAACTTCGACCCGGCCGCCCTTCGATCGCGTTTGGAACGACCGGATACATTCGGTCTTTTTCACATCCGCGAGCGGGTCGAAGCTTTGGGAGGGAGTCTGGGGTTTGAAGTCGCGGTCAACGGCGGGGCGCGTTTTCGGATCGTACTGCCTGCCCTCGCCACAGCGGTTGTCGCACGGCAGCGAGGATAGAGATGCTAACCCGACTTTGCACGTGGCAATTGGAAGCGAGGTAAGAGCGATACGATTGAATCCGCTTTTAGTGCCCAGCGTAATACCCGCCAGCCTAATCGAGCCGCTCGCGACTCACGCATAGAGGTGGCGCGAGATTTCACGAGGATAACGTGACAGAGCAGTTCCAATCTCCGAAGTCAGAAAGCTAGCGGCTAATGTGAAGTCCAGGTTCACGCCAAGTAAACTCGAATTCCCACCTAGGCCTCCGTCATTCCAGGTACCTCCGTGTCGGGCGGAAAAGGCCTTTGCAACGGAAACTCCAGGTCGTTCCTGCCTCCCCAGGAGCCCAGTGCAACATGAATGGCCGAGAGATCTCTGGAGTTAAGGAACAAGGGAGTTTAGGGTAAGTTGATTGTATACAGAGGTATTTATCGGTATAACTTGAAGGGAAATTGGAGTTCCCGCACCGCATACATACGTTAGATTCGATCATCAAGCGTAGCGAACTCCTCAACTTTTTGGCTTTGGATCCGATGCACTCCTGCAATCGGGGAGTTCTCGGTCGCTTGCTTCTCATCTCTCAATCTCTTATCTGCGCTGACTAATTCTCGTCAGTCGCCACAAAGAAGGTATGCCATGATGGATCGTGCTAGCGGTATGTCGTTTGGTGCCCGTTTGATTCGCGAGAAGAAAGACCGGGGATGGAAGTGGGTCAAGGGTCGTCGTGGCAAAAAACCGGTAGTGCGTCCGCATCGCTTCGAGACTCTCGAAGAACGTACGGTGTTCGCAGTCGCCGGCTTCGATACGACCAGTTGGCTTGGAGCTCCGTACAACTACAGCACCAATGGAATGGGACTGCCAATTCTTCACAGTAATCCTGGCGCTACCGCCGCCATCTTCCTGGACTTCGACGGTGGAGGTGGCGGAGAGTATTCCGGAGTGGTGTATGACACGGACGGTAACACATCCAACTTTAGTGCCGCCGAGCAAAGCGACATTTTCTACGCGTGGCGGACGGTAGCCAATGCGTACGCGGCGTTCAACATTGATGTCACCACCGAATGGAACGCTAGCCAGCCAAAAGCATGGATCACGGTGAATTCCACGGGCAGTTTCCGCCAAGCATCAAGTAACTCGTTTGGTAATCCGTCCAATCCAGGCGGCTCTGTCCCCAAGGCAGATACGACCAGCAGGCCCCAGTCCTTCATTCACGAAATCGGCCACATGTTTGGGGCCGACCATCAGGAATGGTACGACGAGAATGGAAATAAGCTCGACGAATACGCCCCCAAGATCGACGACAATCATGGAGTGATCATGGGGCGAGACTGGGAGGGGAGCACACCTAAGTTCGTTGACGCCCTTAGTGGTGCAGGTGTGTTTCAAGATGATTTGGCGGTAATTGCCGCCAAGATTTCCTCGGTCGTAGGTGGTACAGGCTACCGTACCGATGACTACGTTCACGGTGGCTCCAGCGTGCAGTGGATGGATAGCACCAGTTATCCTGGCTACTTCGTGACAGCCGGCATCAATGAGCATAGTAATGACGCCGACCGTTTTAAGTTTACTTCCACCGGCGGGAAGTACTCCATCTATGCCAGCACCGATTTTGGCTCAGCCGCCGACGTGAAGTTACGGGTTTATGACTCTAGTTCGACGCTACTCTACGAATCGTCTGACGCACGCAATCAATCGCAGCTTACGTTGGATTTGCCTGCCGGAACCATCTTCGTGCAAGTACAGGGGGAAAACAATTACGGAGACATCGGCACTTACAATCTCATCGTCGCACGGCCCACCACATCGGCAAATGCGTTTTGGGCGAATTCCGATATCGGCAACCCTGGCCAACGGGGGGCTTCATTCTACGAACCCACCTCTGGAACTTACACCATCGCGGGGTCAGGAGCTGATATTGCCGGCTCCAGCGACCACTTTCAGTACAACTACATGAAGCTCTCGGGAGATGGTTCCATCGAGGGGCTGGTGACCGATGTCGACCCCACTCACGGTAGTGCCAAGATGGGGCTCATGATTCGTGAGACCCTCGACGCGAACTCCAAAAATGTAAACATACTATCGATGCCCACTACTGGCATCCGAATGCAGTACCGTAGTAGCATCGGAGCGTCATCCGGCACTCAAGCGATCTTGGGTAGCACGTTTACCCCCATGTACGTGAAGCTTGAGCGGCTTGGGAATACCTTCAATACTTACACGAAGGTCAACTCCGGCGATAGTTGGATCCTGTTAGGAACTCGCTCGGTGACCATGGGCAGCACCGTCTACATGGGCATCGCCAGCACCTCGCATGACAACAAGGATATCAGCTACGGCCAAATCACCAATGTGGCTGTGACGGGAAATGTCAGTAATGCGAACCCTTCCGCACCAGTCATCAACGGCCTGGCGAGTCCTAGCTCGGTGACCTTCACCAACGTGGCGACCACGACGGCCACCGTCAACTGGACCAACGTGTCGGGTGAAACGGGCTTCACCATCGAACGATCCAATGGAAAGGGAGGCTTCGAGGTGGCGGGGACAGTGGCAGCCAATGTGCTCACGTTCAATGATAGTGGATTGCTCCCTGGGCGGAAGTATTTCTATAGGATCCGGTCCAATGATGCCACTGGTGTGTCGGCCGGATCATCGGGCTTAGATTCGATGGATACGCGTCCTGGACCGGTAACCGACCTGCGGCTGATCTCCTCCGGAGCCGACCGAATGACTGTCCAGTGGTACGGCTATGGCCTCATGCGGGAAACTGGCTTCCGAGTCGAACGATCAACTGATGGGGTCAATTTCAGCACGGTCGCTACGCGAAGTGCGAACGATACAGGCTTCATCGACACGGGACTCACGACGGACACTCTATACTACTACCGTGTCGTTACAACAGACGCCGCGGGCGACGCCGCCACTTCAGCCGTTGTAAGCCGTCGTACCCGGCTTGAAAGCGTTAACAACCTCGCTTTCACCTCCACGCACGAGACTGTAACGCTGAGCTGGACGGAGAACCTCATTAACGAAGATGGATTTCTGGTTCAGCGTGAGGAGGACGAAGGATGGCAGACCGTCGCTACCCTTCCTCCCAATTCGACCACTGCGGTCATCCTGGATCAGAATGCTCATAGTCGTCATGACTACCGGGTGTTCGCTCATAATGATGGCGTGGAAGGAAACAAGACAACTATCTACACGTTGACCAAGCCGAATCCCGTCAATCCACTTCCCACCCCTCTAACTTCGATTAATCTTGGAAACCAGTCACGACCCGGACAATGGGACTTCCGCTACGACTCAGCCGAGTCGGAGCAAGAGTTTAGGACTTGGGCGGCCACCGGCACTATAGGTGGCACGTCCGATAATATGACATTTGCATATGCCACGCGTTCGGTCGCAAATATCACGTTGACCGCCCGAGTCGAGTACATGAACTATGGCGTCAGCGGATCGGAAGCCGGGATCATGATTCGGCAAGACTCCAGCGCCGGATCGAAGTATGTATTTCTAGCGCTGGAAGAGTTGAGTGGCGGCTCCAATCGTGCGGAGTTCTCGCGTCGCAATTCTGCCAATGGCACGGCCGCTCAAGTGGGAAGTTCGGTCAATAATCTGAGCAATGATTACTGGCTCCGCATGACCCTATCGGGTGCCGGGTCTACTAAAACAGTCACGGCTGCGATTTCTCCAGATGGCGTGACTTGGACCAACATGTCGAGTACTACGACGATCAGCCTGTCCGGTAACATGCTGGTGGGCTTGGCTTACAACTCCAACACAACAGACGATGCCAAGCCGTGGAGCGCTCGCTTCACGAATCTGACCATCACCGGTGGCGCAAATGTCGCACCGTATGCGAAGGACGACACGAGTAGTACTACCGAGAACGTGCCTCTAGTCGGCAACGTCCTCACCAACGATTACGACATAAATGGAAATGCCCTCACCGCGACTCAGCTCACTAGTCCGACCAATGGCTCGGTGACCTTCTCGTCGAACGGAGCGTATACCTACACCCCCAATGCCTCTTTCACTGGAACCGACTCGTTTACCTATCGCGCCACCGATGGCAATGCCAACAGCAACACGGGTACGGTGACGATTACCGTCAATCCAAGTGCAGGCCTGATGTTTGCTTTTGAAGGGATGGAAGCTGAATCGAACCTAAGGAGCCCCGCGCTGACTGAGGGTCGCTCAAGGGATGAGGCCTTTGGAAGCATGGGTGAACATTTTGATCCGGCTCACGAAGGTTGCTGCTGTGGGGCGTGCCTACTAGCGGAGGCTATTTTCAAAGAGAATAACGGCCAGAAGAAACGTGGCGAAGTGAAGGTACCTGAGAACGGCGAGCAGGCTATCTTCCATGCTAGCTTAGCTCAACAGCGGTGGGAAAGCTTCCCCGGCATTTCCCGGCAAATTCGTTCTCGGGTTTAGGTAGACGGTAGGTTAGCGATTCGCTTTTGCCTTTGTGCAGAAGCTGTTCTGATAAGCCATAAGGTCCAGAGCTAGACCCACGCCTTTGTAAGATCGAGAACCTAATCAGTCCTAGCCGCTTTTTCGCGGCGCGCGTGACGGCAAGAGTCATAACATGTCAGTCGACGCCGTGAGCCAAGGACCGGGGTGCGTCCATACCTGAATCGTAGATCGCCACACCCGACCACTTTACCAATCAATCGCAGCCGAACCTTGGGCGGCCCAGGACCGCCCGTCCCATTTCAGAAACGAAATAACGTGGGTCGTGATCACTTGATTGCAAGAGATAGTTCCGCGTCTTCCAACAAATTAAACGTCGAGTCGTTCTCAAGAACTCCGCTGATGGCAGAAGCGGGCAAGGGGCGTGCGAAGAAATAACCCTGTCCGAACTCACAGTCTAATCGACGCAGGGCTGTCGCCTGCTCGAAGGTCTCGATACCTTCGGCGATCAGTCGCATGTTTCTATGCTCCGCAATCATCACCATGGCTCGAATTGTCGTCGCCGTCTCTGCGTCCACTTCCGAGCTTGCCAAGAAGCTTTTGTCGAGTTTAATGGCCGCGAAGGGAAGCGTGTGCAGCGTGCTCAACGATGAATAGCCCGTGCCAAAATCATCAAGATAGACCTCGATTCCGCGTGCTACCAGTGAGTCGATTACCTGCTTGGAAAGTTTCGGATTTCGCATCGCGGTAGTTTCCGTCAGTTCGAGTTTAAGGGAACTCGGTTCCAGCCCATACTGATTGAGGCATCGATCCACTTGATCAAGAAGCTGCTCGCCGACGAGTTGAGCCGCAGAAAGGTTAACGCTGACGGACAGATTAGCGGTTTGCGGCATAGTAGCGCGCCATTCGCTTAGTTGGCAAGCGACTTCTTCGAGAACCTGCTCGCCAATGGCTTCGATCGTACCGGTCTGTTCCGCGATTGGGATAAAGGCGTCAGGCGACAAGAGCCCCCGCGTGGGATGCTCCCACCGCACAAGCGCCTCTAGGCCCACAATTTTGCCGTCCGCCAGAGAGACGATCGGTTGGTAATAGACAACGAATTCCTGGTTCGCGATCGCAAGTCGCAGGTCGTTCTCAATGTCCGCACGCTCCAGCATTCGAGATCGCATCGCCTGATCGAACATGGCGATTCTTCCCTTGCCCTGCTCCTTGGCATAGTACAGAGCTGTATCGGCGTCGCGCAACACGTCGATGCCGTCGTCGTACTCACTCTGGCTAATCGCTGCCCCGATGCTAATGCTCGGCGTCATACGCCGACCACCGAGGTCTAGCGGCGCACACGCCAGATTTTGGATCCGCCGAGCGACACTCAGGACGTTGTCGGTATCGCGAATATTGTCGAGTAACACGACAAATTCGTCGCCCCCCAATCGGGCGACCGTGTCGTGCGATGGACGAATCGACGCTTCCATAGTGCGCATCGCCCCAAGCATGGCCGTGGCAAACTGCGTTAACAGTTGGTCACCGGCGCGGTGTCCCAAACTGTCGTTCACCAGCTTGAAGTTATCGATGTCAATAAACAAGACGGCGAAGCGGTAGTCCTTTTGGCGTTTCCCACGATCCACGCATTCGTTCAGTCGGTCCATCAAAAAAGGTCGATTTGGCAGGCCAGTCAGTGTATCATGAAATGCGATATGTTGAATCTTTGCATCGACGAGTTGGCGTGCGTGCACTTCCCGTGACAGGCGCTCGTTTGCCTCCGCGAGCGAGCTGTTGCGCTTTTCAAGATCGATATTTGCCTGCTGAAGTTGCAAGGCATGGTCCTTGACTAATTCCTGCAACGCTTGGATGTTGAGGGACGCTCTGACGCTGAGGTTCCATTTCTCGGTCAGGGCACGGGCAAGTTGTCGAATTTCCGCATGCTCGAACGGCTTTCTCAGAATGAGTAGCCAGTCCGTCGCCTTTAATCGCTCGTCGATCGCTTTCCAAGAATAGTCCGAATACGCGGAGCAGATCACGATTTGCAGCGCAGGATCGACCTGACGCATACGTTCAATCGTTTCGATGCCGTCCCATCCGGGAGGCATGCGAATGTCCACAATTGCCATGCTGAACGGATGGCCTTCGCCCAGAGCTTGTTCGACCATCTTCAGCGCCTGCTCGCCTTGGAACGCGGACTGGAGTTCATATTGGACTGGCGCGCGTTCGCCCTTTTCTGGCGTGGCAACGTCGCCGAAGAGTTCGGCTTCGACGCTCGCCAACGGATCCTCTTGCTGAGGACGGAGAATCCCCATGATGTCTTTGTGGATCTCCGGGTTGTCGTCAACCAACAGGATGCGGCGCGTCGGCAATTGCAAGCAGGAGTCGATGATGGATGTTTTCATGGCAAGCGTTCGTTGTTGGCTTTGCTAGGGGATCACCCGAGGGAGCGGTGAAAGCGAGTTACGCCAGGATTGTTTGATTCAGGAGAACGACGTCGACAAGGCGAACTCGAAACGTTGCGCCTAGACCGGGTCCTGCACTCTCCGCTGAAATATGGCCGCCGACACCCTGCACGGCGTTGGCGCAGTAGTGTAGTCCAAAGCCGTTTCCATTCGTTTTTGTCGTAAAGCCATGCGCAAACAGTTTTTTCCCCGTCTGTTCGTCGAAGCCGTGCCCTGTATCAGTGACTTCTATCTCAATCCCCGCCTCGTCGATCCATTGGGCGGAGATGGTCAGCACGCGGGGTCGGCCGTATTCGTTCTGCATCGCCTGGATGGCATTGCGGACTAGGTTGACCAACACTTGCGTCGTCTTGCTCTTATTCAAGCGCAAATCGGGCAGCGGTGGCAAATCCACCTGAACCTCAATCCGAGCAGATTGCAATTGCTCTTGGTTGAGCAAGAGGACCTCGTCTACCAACGAAGCGAGAGCCACTTCTTGACGGAAGTCAGACTCTCCCGTGTAGCTTTGTTGGGCAGAAATGACGTCGCGTATGTGGCGAATTGTCTCGAACAAGCGAGTAACGTCGGCCTGTTGCTCGATTTGCTCCCGTTTTAGCGCCTCGTTCACATCGATCAGATACTTGATCAGCTTGGGGCCGCGTGGATCGCCCGTAAAAAACTCGCCAGCACGCGGAGCCTGTTCGCGCAGCATCGCCGTGGCGCGATCCAACCCAGCCGCTTTTGATTCGCCCAGTCGCTCGCGCAGCATCTCAATGCTACAGCTCGCCGAGTTCACTGCGTTGCCGACGTTGTGCAGCACCTCGGAAGCGACTTCTTCCATCCCCGCGCGGTGCGCCGAATCAAGCACCTTCTTGCGATAGCTAGAGAGGTGCTCGGCCATGCGGTCGAATTCATTGGCTAACATCCCAATTTCGTCAGTCCGAGTCAGTCCCAGTCGCATCTTGAGATCGCCGGTTTGTCCGACCAGCACGACATGGTCCACCATGCGACGAAGCGGATCGACGACACCACGCTGCAACAGAACCCACATGACGGCCAGCGTTACGGCGCCGCCCACCACGCTGACTGCGGTCGCCACTTTGGCGGCCACCCTCCCTTGCGCGGTTACCTCGCGCGGAACTTCGACGCGCATCAAGATCGCCGGTTTGCCGTAGACGTCGTTCACGAGCCTATACGCATGGAGCAACCCTTGATCGACGATCTCGATGTGCGTTGCTTGGGCTACCGGATTATTGTCCAATACCCGACGCGCCCCCGCCGGCATGTCCGACTGGCCAATCGTCCAAGCCTCCAGCTTGACCTGCGTCCGGTCCGCAATGCTCTTGATTTCGCGATCGTTCAGAAACCGGCCCATAATTAGCGTGCCTCGAATCGGGCCGGTGTGCTTGGTCGTAATGATCGGCCGCGACGCAAGGAGCATGGGCCCTTGGTTAGTCACGAGAATACCCGTCGCCGCGTCGTCAACGCTGTCGTGCGTGGAAATCGGGCAGGAAACGTCCTTAAGGGCGGCGAACAGGTCGGGAACGCTTATTTCCTCAAGCGTCTCCTGGTCGCGGACCTCTCCCCAACGTACTCGCCGGTCAAGATCGAGAAAGCACAGCAAGTTGAGATGGGCGTTGGAGAACGTTTCGTCGACCAAGTTGGAAGCTTCATATTCAAGATTGCCGTCTTGAACGTAACGGTAGGTGTCATCCCAAGAAGCCCAGTCATTCGTCGTATTCGAAAGGCTATGGAGATCGCGATCCAAGGCTTCTAGGCACCGACTGACGTTGCGCTCGGCGCCGGACCGCTCCAGTTCCTCGAAGGTCGGCATCACGACCAATTCCTGAGCGGCGCACATAATTGCCACGAGAGCAATCGATAGCGCCACCAGCAGGGCGGCTACCCGGTTGCGCAATGACATGTGACATCACCTCAGTAAAAGGCAAAGATATCGCGAGGGAACCTATTGCGAAGGATAAGGAGCCTTGGAAACTGTACGTCGGGACAAGAGTAAATTCCCCACTCACCGCGCCAAATGTGGCTGAACACATCGAAGCGGTACAATCCGCGCGTGCCCGTCAATCGTTACTTTGTGACTAAGGGGGCGGCCAACACTTCATTTCGCCCGATGCGCATTCCGAGAGACCGTGGCACGAGGCGTGGCGTAGTGAGGGAGCAATGGCGATACAGAACCTGGGGCGGGCCGTGGCAGCGTTCCTGCTTTCCGCATGCCCGGCATACGCCAGCGAAGTCCCCTCGTCGTCATTAGCGATTCAGGGGCCTCTCCTCAATGTGGAAGAGTATTCGGCGATCCCCTCCGGTTCTTCCGTGCAACTGTCGCAACTTCTGCGCCTGGCCCGAACCGACGTCACGACAGAACCTAACCCGGCGGCCACCCTGGGAGTCGTACCGGGCAGACCGAATCGGCCGGAAGATGAGACGGCCGAACTCGAGCCTCAGGGAGACGACGCCAATGAGGAGGCCGACGAAGATGCCGAGGAGCTCCAGACGCTTTTGGGCGAGCGGTGGCATGAACTTGGGCCGTTCTCCGCGCAGTACCTTTATACAGGCGAAGTCTTCAACAACACCCGCGGTGGCATCAGTACGAAAGGCGCGACGCGATATCGGGGCAATCTCGATCTGGAGCTACGGATGGATACCGCGATGGCCAACTGGTGGGACGGAGGGGAGTTCTATGTCTACATGGAGCAGAGCCAGGGGACGACTCTCACAAGCGACTTCGTGGGGGACAGCCAGTACTACAGCGACCTCGACACCAGCCCCAAACCACAATGGCTGACCCAGCTCGGCGAATATTGGTACGGACATACCGTCGGCGACGACGTGCTGGTTGTGCGAGTAGGTCGCTACGATCCCAACAACGATTTCGCTTTCGCTGATTTGGGCGGCGACTTCATCAACTCGTCGTTCGAGACGCTTCCCAATGTTCCGATGCCTTTTTGGCCTTTCCAGACCCTCGGTGTTACCGCACTCTTTCAACCGCACGAAAAGTGGCGCCTCGGAGGTTCCGTGAATGACCAAGGGCGCGATGTCGGCCAATGGTGGATGTCCACAACCAACCGCGGGATGTTCTTCATCGCCCAAGCCGACTACCTACCATTTGCCGGCCCGGAGGATGCGCCCCTCACGATCATCCGTGGCGGTGCTTGGGGCTCGAGCAGCGATACGGAGGCCGTCGACGCCACTCGCGTCTTTGAGAACAACTACGGTTTTTACGCTACGATCGACCTAAAGATCTTCACGGAGAAGAAGTCTGAAGATCAGGGCCTGGGCGTATTCGTTCAATACTGCTGGGCGCCGTCCGATCGCAATCAGGTCGATCAAGGCATCGGCGGCGGCCTAGTCTACACCGGACTGTTGCAGGGGCGTGAAGCGGACACCTGCGGCATCGGGTGTACGCAAATCCTATTCAGTGACGAACTCGAAGTCATTACCGGGCAGGAGTCTGAAATCGCGACTGAAGTATTCTACAAAGCGCGGTTGAATGATTGGTTTTCTCTCACCCCCGACCTGCAGTACATTACTCGTCCCGGCGGCATTTATCGCGACGCGATGGTTGCTGGCTTTCGATTCGAAGTAGCTTTTTAGTGGGAGTCGATGGAACGGCTGCACGTCCACCACCGACTCGCACGTGATTTCCATCTCTGCTAGTCCCCCGGCCATAGGGAACTGTGGAAAGCTGCAACGGCTTGAGGAAGTAGTTTGTACCTTCGCTAAATTGGTAGTGTGCTCTCGCCCTTGCTTGAGCTCTACCCACTTCAACCTAAGAGCTGTCTCAAGATCGGTCCCAGATGTCGCCGAGACTCTGGCAGTGATGGAGCGGGGCCGCGGTGAGCGCTGAAAAGTGAATATCGGTACTAATCGACGATCGATCGCCGGGCGACCAGTTCAGGGACTTTAATGATCCAAGTCAACGCGCGATCGATGTCCGGACGATGACGGTGCCGCATCAGTATTCCTGGGCAGTGCGCGCACTCAGCAAGCATCTGCGCCCTGGAGGCGGTAGGGACTTTGGTGAAACTCGATCCACCCTATTGCGACTCCGAGTTCTGAACATCCTCGATCGGCGAGACGGAGATTGTGTTGAGGGGGAGTCGTAGCTCGCAGACGACGGCTGCTGTTCTCTTCTAGGTCGGCAGGTCTAACTGTGTCGGTGTTGCCGTCCTGGAGCATATCATCCGGGCTGGTGTAGCTCGCGGCTTGCATCACACGATGTACGGCATCGGGCTCGAAGACGTTGGTTAGCTGGTGTTTGGTGTGGTAGCGGTACTGGTTAGCCATCCTCGAGATTGCAGTCGGAGGTGGGCTTGCAGACCTATACCTGAACGCAGTCGCCCAGGCACCCAGATCAGCAGAAGGGGCTGGTAGCGAATTTCTGGTATCGTGAGCTGATGGGGGGAAAGCAGTATCCAAACGTCTCGGAGATGCGTTGTGCAAAAATCGACTGGGAGCATCAAGCTATCGACACACATGTACTGAGGCGTGCTGATGAACCGTACCTGGTCACCGCCCACGGCCGCAATATTGGAGTCAAATTCATCGAGCTTGAAGGATTTCCGAGCATCGGTCTCCGTTAGGCGATAGAGCTCGGCCCCCGTCGAGGCACTGTCGATTGTCATCATGGCACTGTATTTGGTCGGAACCGTAAATGGAGAACTGAATTCTGTAGCGCTCCCCTCCATTGGGTACAGGCAGACCAATGGGTTGCTTAGGCTTTCTGGGCATGGCGCGAATTGCCGCAATACGCAAATGCCCTACTATCGGGGGCACTAGCGAACTACTAGTATTCAAATACTATAAGAGCTACATGGCCTCTAATCGATTCGGCGTGCAGAGGCCATTCTTCTTGTTGATCGCGTGTTGACCATCCTGGCAGCGGCGTAAACCGTACAAATGGTACGAAAGCGATCTGCTTAGCATGACACGGTTTAGCGATTGTGGTGATTGCTGCTCTTAGCCCTTCTGGCAACGCCTTCTAGTTCGTTGCTTTCTCTATTTCTGCGCACTTGGTGCGCGCGGAGGTAACTATGGCTCGCCCGGTTCAGATTCATTGCATCAACAAGAGTGATCGCTACCACGCTTACGGGAGAACCACTCATCTTGGCGGCCTAAACCTCGACAAGACTCGATGGCATCTATCTCAAGTTGGTGCAATTGAGGGTATTGAAGGTGGCAAGTGGGACTTTTATGTGAGCGGAGGAGTTCAATTCGTTTGGGCCGTTGTTGCCAAGAGTTATTACGGCAAGAAGTACCTCAAAACGGAATGTGGCGGCGAACAGCCCAACAACCTGCTCAGCCTGCCAGAGATTCACAAATAGGACGGTGAATGTTTCCACGCATGATTGCAACATGGGGCGTGTCGGCGAGGCTGTAGTCTACTCCCCAAGCGGGTTGTGTTGCGCGCCGTAGAGCTTCGCGTATGACTCGCCCGTTGTCGCAGGGGCCAGCAGCGATGATTGGATGCGTTCCATTCCTCAGTGATACGCGGATCCTTACCAACGGCTGTCGCGGTTTGCGATAAGTTTGCACTCATTCGAGCCTCTCTCGTGTGACAAACAATAACGTTAGGTTTGCCATGTCTGTGCCAACCCGCATGGGCCAATCTGCTCAATCAGCGCCACTAGCCACACTGGTGCCAATTTTTCATTTTACGCCACAGACGATGTTTCGAGCAGCTCCCTTACTGTCCAGGCGTGATCCGAGAGCCCGGATGCCATCGCTAGTGCGTCCGTAATGGACTCAAGTTTCCAGACAAGGTTAAACCACGCCACGAAAATAGCCTGCATTGCGGCGTGATGCTCTGGACTTTCAATGCGAGCGTTGCTCAACCGAGTGAACCGACGCAGCGACATGCGAAGCGTCAGGTTCCGAGGGAAGTTCGCGACGGGGGCAGGCCCTCCACAGCCGTCAGGCTGCATTTTCCATCTTCGTTAGCCAATACCTTTTCGATGAGTGGCTCGGTAACATTCAACTTGCCAAGGATGAGAAACTTGCCAATCCAGCCGTCATGATCGTAGGACTGACCGATGAAGCCATCCCCTTGCCAGCCTGGACAAGTGGCTGCCTTGGGAAGCTCCCGACTGCGCCTGGCGCGCTCGGCGAGCAAGCGACGAGCGAATTCCCTGGTTGAATCGAAAGATGAGGTAGGATTTCCGGACTGAGTCGGGCGTGAGCTTGGCTAAGAGTTGCGGATCGGCGGGAAGCTTCACGAAGGTTGCGATTCGCTGCTCGGCAGAACAACGCCGTAGCAGATGCCACAACTCGGCACCGACGAGGCCATTCACATCGTTCGGTTGCGCGAGTCCCATCTCGCAGCGCACGCTGAGAGGCCGTCAGCCGCCATGCCGCGTCATCTCATTCGGGGTGAGCAAACCCTACTTTTCTCCAAACAATTGAAGGAGCGATTGGAGCTGCTTCCACTCGGATGAACTCGGGATCTGCTCATCGAACAGCTACTGCTGGTCAGCGTTCCTGGGGTCCTGCGGTGTCACAACGTTGCAGCGTGCGCCGCAACGCTAAGAGATCGCAACGGATCGCTTACAGCAGAAACCTGACGTGATCTAAGTGGGTGTGGCGATTGAGATGCCGCGTCGTGCTTAATCGGGTGTTGCTTCGAGGAAGAGCGCAAGCACCATCGGAGTCGCCGAAGCTTCCGTGCGACCCTGTCTGTCACCGCCCAAAATCCTGGGGTGCGACCATGGGATTGATCTCTTCAGGAAAGTCCAGTGACTCGTCATCTTTCATCGGTGGATCGACGACGGGAGTCGGCTCCGATGGTGGCGGCAATATTTCTTGGTCGGTTTCGTTGCGCGCTCCCTCCGGCGTCCCGTCAAACTCCGCCGAGGCGAGCTTAATCGGATGAATCCCCACCGTGTCGCGAGCCCAAGCGACCCATTCCGGTCGATCGTCGTAGAAGATCATCTCCTGAAGAACACCACGAACCGCTTCGACATCCGCCCCCGCGCGCAATTGGGCCTTTGCCAGATTGCCAAGGTAAACAGGGTTGGTGGGTACCATCTCAACGGCCGTTTCATAGTACCCGATGGCCACCCCCATCTTGCCAGCCGCTTCGTAAGCCAGCCCCAAATTATTGAGGGGCTCGGCATGGCTTGGCATTAGCCGCGATGCGTACTCGAATTCCCATGCCGCAAGGTAAAGCTTCTCCTGATGATAGTAGAGCATGCCCAACGTATTGTGGGCGGGTCCGTAACGCACGTCGGCGAGCAGTGCCTTTTGGCAGAGGGCCTCTGCCTTCCCCAAGTCTTTTAGGCACCCGAGCAAACAGTCGCACTCGCAGGGACACGACTTGCTGGCACGCTCGATGATCTTGAGTGCCCGCTCGTGATAAATGGCGGCCGCCTGGGTATCCCGCGTAGGATCGGCGGCTACCGTGGCGTACCGCTTTACGTCCTCGGTGGTCATCAACCGGCAGCCCGCGCCGCCGAAAAAGAGCAGAAGGACGGCCGAAGACCATCGCCAGGTTGTCGGCCAACTGCGGAGCATGTCGCAAAATAGTAGAAAAGCATGAGTCGAAAAGAACGCTGGCCCAAGAGGCGCAGAGTGTCACCGAGAGGAGCTTTTAGGCGAGTAAATGAGATAGGTCAACGCCACTTCGGCGTTCCACACTTCTGCCTGATCCTCGGCTGTGATGCGGGGTGGTGAGAGTCTGAGGTCGGTTAACTTAGGGGAATCATCGGACTGCTCTGCTAGCTGAGCGAAACGGATCACGCTGGCAAGCGGTACGGATAGCACTTCGAGCTCCGTGACCTGTTCTAGGTACTGAGAGTCGCCGACTCGCCTCGCTTCCTGAGGTTCGATACGAGCGATCCCCTTGGCTTCGATTCCGGCCTCTTGTGCCCAGGCGGCGATCTTGCGATTCAGCTCCTCACTCGGCTTTGTCTTGAGAAGGGCACGCTGCTTCTGCTGACGGAGTTCTAGAATTTGGCGGGCGGCCTTTTGGCACGCGATCAAGTTTTCGAGTTCGGTGGCGAGGCGGTTTTCCATCGTCCAGCGATACCAAAGGCTCCATGCGCACGCCGCTACCAGCGATAACGCAATCACCGACACCAAAAGCGTACTGCGGCGGACATCACTTCCCATGGGACTTCTCCTTGTCCGCCGCCTGAGCGACCATCCGAAAACTCACCCCCTCGACCGGAAGCCGCTGCGTGGTGGGAGGTGTCACGGCTAGGCCCTTAGCTCGAAGAGCAGCCGCGATACGGTCGGCGTCACTAAACTCGCGGACTTCGCCGGTGAGGTGGAGTTGGCGACCATCAAGCCGTACTTCCAGCAGGCGGAATCGCATCTCCTCGGGTAACACTGATAGCAACTGATGCAACATTGGTAGTACCGACTCTGAAATCCCGTCTTCATTCTTACCGCCCTTCACTCCCGAGAGCTTGGCGAGCTCACTTTCTAGGCGTGATCGAACGCCGGTACGCAGCGTTGCTCCCGGGAGCACTTCCCGAAAAACGTCTTCGGACGCTACCTGGAGTTCCGCACGCTCACGTGCTCGATCTTGCGCCGTGTGCCAGTTCATTACCGCCAAGGAGATCAGTAAACCAGCTGCCGCAAGTTGCAGAAGGCGTACCTCCCACCGGAGCGGCTCCTGGGCGCGTCCACCGTGCGCGACCCCTTGGAAGGCAGTCGCGGGTTCTTCCTTTCCTTGCCTCACGGCGGTAAGGGCTTCGAGTGCTCCTAAAGCAAGCGGATCGGCGTCTCGATGAACCATCTCCGTGCCGGCAATGGTTTGGAAAGACTGGAGCAAGTCATCGGAGGAACTGCCGTTGTGATAGACTGTAAGCGGGAAGGCTCCTGGCCGCGAAAGTTGATCGTACGTGAGTTGTTGGCCCAATTGCGCGGAGCCGTGTGGTAGATACTGCCACTGTGTGGGCTTTCCGTCGATGAGTCGCAGGTGATTCGCGGTCCCGCAGGTTCCGAGCCAGACAATGACCTCTTCTGGCGCAGCGCGGCGCGACTTCCTGTGGGACCAAGCGGCGAGTGGCATGATCGGCATGACCAAGTCGACCTGTATGCCATTGGTTTGTAGGGCAGAGGCTAACGACAGGATTTCCTCTTGATCCGCCGCAATGGCCATTAGGTCGAGGTCGCGACGAAGGTACGTCGCGGTCAAGTCTTCGGCCGCCAGCGGTAGATGTTCTTCGAGCTCGTAGAGAAGAGCGCTAGTTCGCCGCAGTTGGCGAGGCGAATCGAGCTTCCAGTGCGCGACGTAGGTGATGTCCGATTCCAACAATATGGCGAGCGGAAAACGTGAGAGCGCCCGCTCTTCGAGGGCACTCGCAATTTCGGTCGCTGCCGTTGTGGGTTCTTCTTGATGCCAATCGCCTCCCTCCTCCAGGACGATGGGTTCGTCCTGGGCTAGCGCTAGTCGCCACTTGGTGCGACCGAGGAGCAAGGCGGGATAGGCTCGTGCCATCGAACGACGCTATTCCATCTGGAGTGTGGTGAGATCGTCGCCGCGACGAACTTCGATAGAACTCGGGAGTATCTTTTCAATCAACGCATCTGCGGAGCCGGGGCTAATCGATTGCCCGACTCGACGAAAATGGACGTTCTGCTGCGCGTCCTGAATGATCGCTTGGGAGTTGTCGTCGTCGATCATCGTGCCCAGGAGTTTTTCCTGTAGCGGCGGTGGCGGCGGCTTCACCTCGACTATGGGTGGAGGTGGCGGAGGGTCGAACAAGACCTGCTGTAAACGCTTCTCCCATACCGGGGAGAAATCGAGCTGGGTATCAGAGCTCGGCTCTGGTTTGCCAGCTTTAGCGGATGAGCTTAGATCGACACTCATTCTCTCACGATCAGTCCCTGAGTCCGAGAGTCCGAGCGCAACAATCAATCCTGTCCCCGTCAGGATAGCAAGGGTCACTAGTCGCAAGGACCATCGTTTGGTGCGGAGTTTCATGGGTTACCACTCAAACACAATGGTTTCGGGAGTCTGGCGATTGCTCGGATCGCGGACCAGCAGGTAGGTCCGATCCCCTAGATTGTTTGTTTCCCTGATCCACACCGAGTAGGATCGCGAGTCGGTCGACAACAGCGACTTTGCTTGTATCCAACGCCGCCTGGGGATGTCGAGGTCTTTTACCAGGGCTTCCAAGTCGCCTTGGAAAGCCATGCGGGCTTCGAGGAGTTTCTCCGTCTCCTGCGGGAGGAGGACGCCATCGAGGAGTAATCGCATCACCTCATCGCTCGACCGGTAGATGTTGAGTTTTCCGCGCCCCCAACAGCTCCAAGTGGTGGTCAGGGAGCGGAGGCGAGTAGCGAGGTCTTCCTGGAGATCGAACTTGGAGAGGTCGACCACCTGCCCCCAGCTTTCGTACGGGAGGCTTATTCGTTGGGTGAGCGACTGACGGGGGCGTAAGAGGAGTGGCACGCCTCCGACGACGGCCGATTGTGCGAGCATAGAGGGGAGCTGTTCCGGTCGGCGGACGTGCAGTGCGTTGAGATTGAGCTTGGCTTCCTCGTCGCCCAGGCGGAGTTGATACAACTTGTCGTTGAGCGTGACCTCGAACTCGATCTCGGAGGGAAAAGGGCAACCATAGCCCAGGGCAAGCTGCTGATCTTGGGCCATTGTAAACAACTCTTCCCCTCGATCTAAAACGGCCTTCCTACAAGTCACAAGGCTCCACCGGTTCTCCAGTTCACGCTGAGCCGCGGTACCCCGTCGCACCAAGCTGAGGCTGTGGCTCGCGATTCGGGCAAGAGCGCAAGCAGCGATTGCCACGATGACAAGCGTCATCACCAGCACGAATCCTCGGCGGCGTCCGGGTCGGCATTGGCGATGGCCTTGAAAAGTCATAGCTAGTCAACAGCCTAATTCAGTAGAGGACGAAGCTACGTAGATAAATAACGGAGTTGGCGTTGTCGGGATAGTCACCGTAGATTGCCACTTGCAAGCGTGATGGCAAGACGCCATCGGCAATCGGCATGATCGGTGTCGTATTCGACGGGTGCACTGTCGTTAGGGTACCAGGACCTATTTCCAGCCGACTTGCGCCCTGCACCATCAGCTCGGGCGCGGAAGGGGAAGACAGCCCATCGGCCGAATACTCTTGGCGGAACAGTAGAGTGTCCGATTTCACGTGTACTCCGTAGTAGTGAATCTCCACTGGTAACCAACTGCGTTGGCCCATCGCGTTTACGGAGCCAGCGTGCCCGACGAGGATCAATCTTCCACCCTGGCGTTTGAGCGTCCGGGCATGCCGCAGGTCTCGTTCGAGTTGCCGGGTGAGATGGTCGTGCCAGGGTGGAGATGACAGGGTAGCGTCGAGAATGCGCTCTTTCTTGGCCACTCCGGCGAGTATCCCTAACACGGCTACCATGAGTGCCGAAGCCAAGGTCGTAGCGGCGAGGACCTCCACGGAAGTGAAGGCAAGTCGGTAGTTGTAAGTCGCGTCTTTCACGGCAGACGCTCCAAAGGTACGGACCCTGTCGTTAGAAACTCCACTTGTGCGAGCGGAATGTCAGTTTCACCCATAGTGGGTCTCTTGTCGGAGACCACCAGTCGGACCGGTTGCATTCCAAGCGGCAGAAGTTTAGGGTCGGGTTTGGCTTCGAGCTTCCAGTAGAGAACCGGTTTTGTATTCAGCGAGCCCGAGGCGGCAGGTATTGCCATGGGAGTGACCATCGACCACTCACGAAGGAGCTGGTCCGCTGCGTTGATCGCCATTAGGCGCAACTCCGCTCGCTTCGTTTGCCGCGCGAGACGATCTTGCGCTGCGAGTACCAGGACGAGCAGCGTGGCCAAAATCGCGATGGCAGCCACCACTTCAAGGAGAGTGAGGGCTGTTCGATTTGAGGACACGGAACACCTCCTCTACTTCACGTGTATCTTGTAGGCTGACCGCTTGGCCGGAACCCCCAGCGAACAAAAGCCACTCGGCAGGCGTCGCAGCGGTGCTTAGCTGAACAGCGTAGGACTCACTCTCACCCCCAGGGCCCAAACGTACCGTTGCCAGCCCTGAGCTCTTTCGCTCTCGAAGCGAGAGAAACCGTTCAATTCTCACCGACTTTGGTAGTACGCAAGGTTGCCCCATCATCTCGCGATCGTCTCGGCATTCGATGGTCGATTTACGAAGATCGATTCTAAGTTCAAGTGGTGTGTGCTTTCTGGCCGCGAGGTGACGGCTCTGATCGTCGTAGCTCGCAAAACTCTTGAGGGCCGTCTTAAACTGCGCCCGCTGGTAACTGCCACCAGTTCGAGAGACGGCCATTGCTGCAATTAGCGCCAACAGCGCCAGAACCACCAGAAGCTCTAACAGCGTGAAACCTCGCCAGCGCTGGTAGCGTGGGACATGCACGGTTATCGGTCACCTAGCGACGAACTGACGATGTCGCCATCGGCACCATTGCCACCCTCTGTTCCGTCCGCTCCGTAGGATGCGACTTCGTAGGGAGGGCTGTTACCGGTTTCCAGGTAAGAATAGGGATTCTTCCACGGATCCGTCGGCAATCGTTCGAGGAGCGGTTCGGGGAATTTTTCGCTGGGCTCGGCTAAGACTTCGAGTCCCTCGTCGTTGCTGGGGTAGCGGTCGTATTCGAGGTAGTAGCTTTCGAGGGCTTGGCAGATTTTGGAGATTTCGGTGCGGGCGATGTTTTGTTTGCTGCGGATCATGTAGCTCCGTACTCCAATAGTTACGGTGCCGGCCAATAGGCCGATGATCACAATCACCACCATCAGTTCCACTAGCGAGAAACCGCGGCGCTCTTTTGAATGTTCAGAGTACATTGCCAGCCTCCAGGATCGGGAGCATTGTCGCGAACAGAATAAACCCAACCACTACTGCTAAGAGCACAATCAAGATCGGTTCTAGCACTGTCGCCAATCGCGTCGACAGGCTAGTCACTTGTCGATCGTAGTCGGTCGCTAGCCGCTTGAGCATCTCCTCAAGTTTACCCGACTGCTGGCCCACCGCAAACACTTGTACGACCGTAGGGGGAAAGACACCCTGGCGGTCCATTGCGTCGCCGATGTCGCTTCCAGTTTGGACCTGATCGCGTACCCGTTCAAAGGCGTGGCGAAGGACTTGATTCTTTACGGCACGGGCCGCGATGCCGACTGACTCTAAGAAGACGATACCGCTTTCCATCAACGTGGCAATGATGAGCGAGGCGCGGGCGAGCTCCTGCTTTTCTGCTAGTTTGCCGAAGATAGGTAAACGGAGCAGGACGCGGTGCCAGCGGAGGCGGCCCCAGGAGGTGCGTAAGATGAATACTAGTCCCACAAAAACCCCACCCAGAGTCATGGCGATGAGCATCCCATGTCCGCGGAGCAGATCGCTGACGCCCTTGAGGATTCTCGTGGGCCAGGGGATCGTCTGCCCCGCTTCCAAGAGATTATCTAGCAGCATTGGCACCACAAAGGTCATCAAGAACAGCGTCACCAGCAGGCTCATCCCCAATACAAACATGGGGTAAAACAGCGAGGTGAGCACTCGGTCTTTGAACTGGAGGTATCGTTCCCGGAACTCCGCCAGGTGGTCGAGCACTACGTCGAGAGTACCAGCACTCTCTCCCACCTCGACCATCTGGATAGTCAGGGGATCGAACACTTGCGGCTGCTCCCGCATCGCTTCCGCGAGGCTGCGGCCGGCGCTGACTCGGTCGCACACCAGAGCTAGGGCGTTGCCCATGCGGCCTCGTTGTTGCTTCGTCACAGTGCGGAGGGCATCGGAGAGCGGAATCGCGGCGCTAAGGAGTGTCGAGAGTTCTCGAACTATAGGAACGAGGCGTGCTTCGTAGCGGTTGGTGCCGCCCCAGATCCAATTAGTCGCAGTGCTGGAGGACTGGGAGCGAATCTCCTCAACGCGAAGGCCACGTGCCCTAAGTTGGTCCCGAGCTTGTCGGGCGGTATCGGCGGCAATCGAGCCGCGGACGAGCCCATCAGTACCAATCGCTTTGTAAGCAAACACTGCCACTGGCACTTACTCGGTGGCGAAAGTTAGTGGGGGTCGTAAGTCCAACTGAAGCCGACCTCTGTAACTAGAGGCGGCCTAATCTGTAGATATCTCACAGCGACGAGTTCCCCTGATCTATTTTAAACGTTGAGGAGGTGCCAAAGGTACCTCAACTCAGTTTCCTAATTCGCTCCGGTCAACGGCTTCCCTGCCATCAAGCGTTGTACCGCTATATCAGTACCACTATATCAGGGGCGGATTGGCTACCGCAGGCTTACTCAGAAATGCGTTAAAATCAATCTAAGAAAGGTCCCATCCGAATCAAATTCGATCTCGCATTTTCGTCCCCCCAATTTAAACGTGAATAGCGCGCCCTCGCCATCCGGTTCGACTTCCGAAGCTCCACCAAGTTCCCTTTGGCAATTGAGGGGGGTGAGGCCTAGCAGGTCAAGATCTTGGTAATTGGCATACGTTCGTCCCGAGAAGGTGGTGTACTGTTTTTCAATTCTGTCATAGCGGACCAGGTGCAAGCCCTCGACCGTTTGCGAGCTCTTGGATACTTCTAGGCACAGGCCGAGGCTAAAATAGCGAAACTCGATCCCATTTCTCCAGGGCTGATCGTGCACCGGACCAAGGAATGAAAAAAGTTGAATGGGGCTCCCCAACGAAATGGAGTTCAAGGTGCCGAGAACCACGTCAACATTCAGCATGCGGCCATCGTAAGGAGGCCACTCTTTCGTTGGATCGGACGTTCGCCGGAGAAAGTTGAACACTGCGGCTCCATCGGAATTTCTAACGCTTTTGTTTTCGAGGCTTTCAAAGATCGTCACGAGAGTCAAAAGGCTGTGCAGGCTGTTCACTTACCTCAATCTCACAGCTCATTCAACCGGTGCCCCGGCGTGGCCACCATTGGTAGATCGAGATCCCCGCGAAGGCGGCCGCGCTCATGATCCACCAAATATGCCACATCAACATTTCAAGCCAAATCTGAGGCAGGGTGGTGTGTCGGGAGCTCAATTTCACAAGGTGGTGACTTCCGTAAGCAAGATCGTGTTCATTCAACTTGGGAGAATAAAGCACCCGGTAATCGTAACTATTGAGCTTACCTGTTTTAAGCTGGAGTAATACGGATTCAGGGATGTCTAGTTGACAAGTATCGGCTGCCACTTCGGCACCATTTATTATTCCGCTGATTGACGTGATTGTCTCATTACGGTGCTTTCCAACCTTCCTCTCCCAGGCCCGGGTGATTCGATAATCGACTTCCGAATAGCTGTCGCGATTCTCCGCATAAACCCACTTGGCGATATGCTCGTTGCCTTTCAAGCCGATAGCGATAGGGAAGGTCACCACAAAGCAGAGAATGGCCACTACTTCAGGAGCATCACGCGCTGCGGTTATTAATCTTGGCAACATGGTCCTTTGGCCGGCCCTAACTCAACGTACACAAAATCGAGCGAAATACCCACTTGAAGCGAAGCCCCAGCACTACCGATCCAACCGTATCCCATCGTACCGTTGATCTTCGAGAGATAATCATCGTCCGGACCAAGGGGGCCAGACGCTGACCCATAGATACCAAATCCAAGCCCCGCTTGGCCTCTTATAAACCAGTTGCCAGAACCCCGCCAGCCGGCTTTGGGACACCCATCTGTTGAACCTTCGACGAGACCGACCGAGGGCGAGGAAAAGCCTTTATCTTGGCAGCCAGCCAGGGCGCTTGGATAGTTCTTTATCTTGACCTTTTGACCTTTCTTGCAAGGGTGGTCTACCCACTGATTTCGACCTCCAACCGGAGTCTTATTTCTCTTGTGGTAACGACGTTGGTCACCGATAGATTTGCCAATTTCAAAGTATCCCTCACCAGAGATGCCGATCTGCAGGAAACCTTTATAGTTGGTGCCATCGCAGCATTCGCCGAGACTCACCTGCAGGCACACTTGGAACTGGAAGGAATACACTCCTCCTATCGGGATGGTGACTCCATAGCAGCCGCTTCCGCTGGATCCATACTTTTTGACAATGTCGTCTATGCTTGCCAGACCAGAAGGGTCCAGTCCATTGGGAGCAAAGTAGGCGGCGTACAAATTCATTCCATCTTGGTACTCAATCGGATCCCGATTGATAAATCTACCAAGCTGCGCGTGGTAGTACCGATGTCGGTATTGGTACAACCCCGTCTCTGGATCGAGTCTCCTTCCGGTATAAAGATATTCGTTCCCGATGTCACTCGATTCGTCGCCATCCTGCTCCCAGGCGGTTAAAGGGGAATCGACCGTGTCGGCCTCCCCATTGAGAATAGTAACCTCCCCGTACGGGCTGTACGTGTACCGCTCGCCCACCCCATCCGTCCCCGAGTTTTCGTAAAGGGCGGCAGTGACATTGAAGTTGGCGTCGTGGGTGAGGTAGGCCCTATTTCCATAGTTGTCGTAGCTCACCGCTAACGAATCGATGTACTCGGGATGCCACACGTACTGCTTGTTGGCAGTGCTAGCCGTCCCCACGCGTTCCTCCAGGCACTGCCATTGCTCGTTGTAGTAGAAATGCACGGCAGTCGAGGCAGTGCTTGCGGGCAATCCGGGGTAGCGGATGATCCTACGGTGAAGACCGTCGTAACGGTTGGTTTGTCGAACCGTACTTCCCTCTTTAAGTTCCACTAGCCGATTCCACGCGTCGTACGTCGCCGTGTAACCGTTCGCCAAGTCCCGTGGTTTGGGGATCGTGGTCATATTTCCCGCCGCATCGTGGGCGGGAGTCGCCATCGCCGTCGAAGCCGTCAGTTCGTTCACCTGGTTGTGCGTACGTGTATCGAGCAGCGTCCCGCTACTGGTCGTACCGTTGCGGAGCTTCGCCCAGTTGCCAAGCTGATCGAGTTCCCAGTACCGATCTTTGGCACTCGTCGATTCGTTGTTCGACTGGAGCCGCTGGAGGCCATCGTAAGTGTACTCTTGGTTTAACGCTGCCCGCAGAACGTTATCTCGCGTTAATCGGTTGCCGGCGAAGTCGTACGTGTAGGAGAACTGGTCACGCATCACGTTGTCATCGTAATCCCACCACTCTTTACGGGTTTGCCGACCAAAGCGGTCCAGACCGTTGTAGACGTTCGTCCCTGCGCTCTCCAGATTGTAAAGTCTTGATTCTACGTCGAACTCCGTGTAATCCGTTTTTACCATTCGGCTGGTTCCGCTGTACTGGTAGGCGACCAGCTCGGTATCGGGTGTACCGTTCCCGTCGTCCTCAATCAACGTGGCGATGCGGGATAGCCGATCGTTGACTGTATCGTTCGATCCGTAGGTCATATGAATCTTACGAGCCGTGGTGGGATAAGTGACGAGAGTCTGGCGAAGCCCATTGGTGAGAATGTCCCCGCTGTCGGTTTCGTCGTAGGAATACCCAACGCTGGGCTCTCCCCCGCCGACTGCACCACCGTGGTCCTGCTCCGTCCGTCGAACGAGTCCAATGTCGTTACTCCCGCCTCCGCCAGCCGTGTTGTAATTGTACTTGACCTCATTACGGACCGCGCCAGTGCCGTTGCTATTCTCCCATGAAGTGACATGAGTGACCCGCCCAAGGCTGTCGTAGGTCTTTCCAATTGCCTTCACGTGCCCATCAACGGTTCCAGGTATCGAGGTCGCACCCTCGCGAATCACTCGTCGGCCTGCGTCGTAGGCATACGACATCTCTATGTCCAACTGGTCTTTTCGCTTCGAAATGGATCCATCGACGTTATACTGCACCCGCACTTGATCCGCGGCAGTCGCCCAAGTGGTCTGGGGCGTGCGGGTGCTGGCTTCGGGATAGATGGTACATGTTACCAGGGAAGCATCGTACGGATCGGTGTAAAAATAGTCCGTGACCTGATCGACGTTGGCGCTAGGGCCGTTATTGTACGCCGTGAGTTTAGTTGGCTGCCCCAAACCGTTGTAAACAAAGCCCGTGGTGCGATTTACACCCGCCGCAACGGTGCCAATGCTGCTGGTGGGATCGTACCCCGACTGCCAATTCTCTACCTCAAACGTCTGACGCCCTAGATCGTCGTAAAACGATTTCGTAGTGTTCGTTGTCGAGCTAGCTTGCCAAGTTTTGACTGTGTCTCGCTGACCGTTGGCTGCTTCATAGCCGAACTTCGTCAACAATGCGTAACTGGTGCTGACGCTTGGCTCAGCTGTGTATTCAGGCGGTGCAGTAGATTGCCAGTAATCAGGACTACTAGTACCGTCGCCCGAGCCGTAATCTGCGATCGTCCTCAACCGATCCGCTTCGTCGAACCAGTAATACTCCGTTGCACGAACGCCATCGACCAACTGCCCAGGTGTGTCACCGAATGCTAGGCCGTTACTGTCGTCGTGATTGACTTCCAACGAATGCTGCTCGGTCACATTGGTCACGGCAACCGGAGTATCAGTATTATCCCAGTACTCCAAGTGTTGCATCTCAATCACTTCACTACTGCCGCTGGTGTGATTCAAGAATTGTGGCTGTGGCACCGGTGCGCGGTAGTTAAAACCTCCGCTCCAATACTTGGTGACGTTCAATTCCTTGACCGTACGCTGCTGGTACTGGCGACCGGCACCGTCATAGGCGTATTCTTGGTGGGCCCCATACGAATTGCCGGTTGCTACGAGGTTACCGCGACGATCGTAGTAGTTGTTGATCTCGACATGATTCGCCCCTTCGACGCCAGGAAATTGCTCGATGCGATAGACCCGCCCCAATTTGTCGTAGTAGGTCTTGGCAAGGTTGTTGCGATTCGTGGGGGTGCTCGTTACGAACGCCGCATAGTTGGTGGGCCAAGCCGGTGCGCTGGTGTAGACGGCGGTCGCCGTAGTGCGTCCCAGCCAATCAATATCTTGCACCTTATACGGTCCAAACGGGGTGGTCCCATTGTTTTGCAGTACACCACGGACATGTCCGCGGAAAGTATACTGCGGGATGGAATCGATGTAGTCGTTAGTCCCAGTGCCGAAGTACGACTTAATGCTGGTGAGCCGGCCGTCCCCAATTCCCCCGCTGTCATAGATCATTGTCGAAGTTCTAGCCCAGCCGTTGAAGTTGCTTGGCAACGCAGGCTGTGATCCATCGATCGTCGTGAGATCGTCGTAGTCAGTGGGCGCTGCAGTGGCCACACCCCAGCGCGTCTCTGTCACGCGGCCTCTGGCATCGTAAAGTTGGGCCGACACCTGATAACGATTGGTATCTACGTAGGCGCTAGTAGCACCGCGCCTCCCCATAGCATCGTAGAGGAAACTTGTCTCGTAGTAGTTGGTGCCGAGCGACGTGCCGCTTAGTTTGTGGTAATTTCGAGTGCTGGTTAACTGACCGTTGACAGGGTTGTAGTGGTAGGTGGTAAGAGACACCTTACCGCTGGTTGGAAGCGTACCGGTACTGCTTGCCACCGAGGACGGGTCTACTGCGTAGGACTCCAGCACGATGCCGGCGTCGGTAGTTCGCGTCACTTGCACGGGAAGTTCGTCCGCACTTCCGTCGTACGGGAATCGAGCCATTCCATTCGCGAAGTACTTCGTTACATGGACGGCCCCGCCCGGCTCGATCGTCTTCGTGACGCGGCCTTCTACGTCGTACTCCGTCTGGGAGGTCAAGTTCATCGCCGTGGGTAGAGTCGTACCGCGTGTAAAATCGTAGCCCGTCCCACTGGGTACAGCACCCGCCCAAGCGACGCGAACTCCGCTACCGGTGCTCCCCACTTCTGCCGGAAGCGTGCCGGTATTTATATCGGTGATCACAAGAGCCTGCTTACGCGTATTGGGATGATGACTGTAGTAAGTCACGTAGCCATCACCGTCCTTGTACCAGCGGAGATTTCCCTGTTCGTCAAAGTATTCGTACGTGACGGTCGAGGAGGTTGGCCCGTTCTGGGTGTCGACGCTGGCCAGCGTGGTCTTACGCACCTTGATCTGGGTATCGTTCGCGTCATGGAAATAATAGGCATAGGATGCTGTATTAATTCGCGATGAATCGGTTCGCGAGGTTATGTTTGCCACTGGGAAAATGTACTGTGCCGTTGGCAGCCACTTAGGTTGTCCAGAGGTTCCATTCCCCCAATCGATTGCGTCGACGTAGTAGCGGTTGTTCGAACCGGCGCCTTGGCGAACCCGAGTGCCAGTGGGATAGCCATCTGCGTTGTATTCGAGGTAGTAGACGACTCCCGCGGAGCCATCGACGGTGTTGGTGTTATTGGCTCCACCGTTGCCGGTAGGATTGAGGAAGTTACGGAGTTCACTGTCTGTATCGACAAGTGTATGGGCCGAGGGCATTCGGCTCTCTACGACCCGAAAGGACGCGTTCAGAATCTTCGACTGGCACCACATCTTACCGGGAATAGTGGCCGCCTCGCGGATAGCAACCCCTCGAAAGTTCATTCCCCAGATGTGACGGATAACTTCGTTTCCTTGAGAATCTTCCGTATCTTCGATGGTGATCTGGATGACCTCGTTGGGATCGATATTGCTGGCAACTGCTCCGTCATTAAGGTTGAGGTAAAAGAAGCTACGAGTAATTCCCGTCGCTGAACCACCACAACCTCCACACCCACCGTTGACTGTCTCGGTTCGCACCATCCCCGTTTGTGCCGTTGCATCGTACTCCGGTCGATCTTGGGCTCCGTACTTGGTATTCAGATTCTCGTTGGCTCCACCATCCCACGGTGTGGGCGCGGCGGTGGTATTGAGGTTACTTGTGTAGTAGGTATACGACCGACTTGCGAAATCCTTAATTTCGATGGGTGTACCTCCACTGATCACGTCGGTAGAGTCGCCAGCGGCAAGAATTTCCGGCAGGGAATTGTACGCCGAATTGCCGGCGTTTAGGATTCGCTCGACTGCGGCTGCGTCATAGACCGCCTTGACTTGATGAGCCTTGCCATTGGAAGAACCGCTGACAGGATAGTAGCGGTACTGGGTAACCCGGATCATGGGGTTGCCTGCCGAGTCGTAGCGTATGTCCTTGACCTGAACTAAGTCTCCCTCGGATCCTAAGTCAGCCGAGTGTAAGTCCGAGTCGAAATAGGTGTACTCGACCTTTATCACATCGCTTGATCCGTCGCTAACCGTGATGCTCGTAAGATAATCGGACGTATAGACGTAATCGACTTGCCAGTTTTGAGGGGCCGCGGTGTACGCCGTTGTCACGTGGCCTGACCCATCGTAAATGAACCGGTCACCATGCAGTATGCTGGGGAAGTCTCGCTTACGTCGCTCGTAGAGAAGTGCCCGCGAGCTGGCGAACTCGTCGAAGATATAGATGTCGCCAGTATCAAGATTCGTGAGAACGTACACATACTGTGCAGACGCCCCGCCGAAGCTGCGGTCTTCGTAGACGTTACCCACCTCTAACTTTTCGAGAGTCGCGTTGAAGTCCGCAGGAGCAGACCATGTTTCGTTGGTCGGGTGTTTCTTGAAAACACGGACCGTTGACGCGGTCGTCTTGAGGGTGATGGTGCCATCCAACGCTTTGTGGAGCGCAAGCCCTGCGTCGGTGCTCGACCATTTAGGGCCCATGATGGGAGACTCGCCTAACTGACCTCCTTGGATACTGCTATCGTAGCTGATCTGGTGGACAAACTTGCCGAGCGGCGTGGCGACCGAGAACGCACCGCTGCGCTCCGTCTGAGCGCCACGCGATGGCATGACATTCCCCGAATTCTGACTAATTGACTCAGAACCGTAGGCAGCCCCGGACTGAGGAATACCTTCACTTTTAGGACAGGTTGGACATTCCAGCGGGTCAAAACACTGCGTAGGAGGTTCCTGCACAGGTGGCTTAGGCGGCTCTTGGTAAGGGGGCGAATTAGACCCCCCTGGGGGCGGCCCGGTAGATGCGGCAGCTTCCTGCATCACGGCGAGTGGTAGAGCGAGCCAAACTGCGAGAAATACTTTTATGCCCGTTGAGAACCCAATGCGAATACGACGATTCGCAAGAGTGGCGAGACAACGGCGAGCGAGTGAAGTTGCGAAAGTCATTGCGGATTTCGAGCCAGTAGAAGGGCCTGCGATGTCTAAATGAATCAAATAAAGAACTCTTGCTTGAACTACTCAGCCACTGCGGGCTTGCCGTCCATAGCATCGAGCGTCTGCTGAAGCGAAGCTGCTTGGGTGTCATCACCACGCTTCAACGCATCTTCAAGGCGGGTTGCAACTTCTGCCCGTTGCTTCCTGGTTTCCGCCTTGCGAGCGCTGTCCATCTCGCGAAGAGCGCGGCGCTGCATGGAGGCAAGCTCTCTGGGCCATTTCGGCCACACGTTAAGGTGGGGCTGCATAAGGCTGTCGGCTTGTTCCCAGCGGCGCGTGACAGTGAGCCGAGCCGCCCGTTCACGGGCAACTCTCGCCTGCATTCGTGGGTCTTTGGTAACGAGAGATGCTTCTTCAAGCCATTGAATGCCAGCACTGGGGCGCCCGGGCTCTTTGAGGTGTCGCTCGGCGGGACTTTCGCGAATCTCTTCGGCCATGGCGCGGGCGATCAGCCAGTTGACGCGTGTGTCGCCTGAGACAGTTTCATCAGCAAGTTTGGCTTCTAGGAATTCGATCCACTCCAGAATTCGACCTCGCTCTAGATAGCCGAAGGCAAGTAGGTAAGCGACCGGGAGAACGCATTCGCCGTCTTCCCGCACCAGGTAGTCTGACTGGAGCCACTGGAACGACTTTGGATGCTGCCACAGGATGGAGATGCACGCACGGCGGAATAGGGCGCGATTGCCATCATAGAAATCCTGAACATTAGTAGCGAATTCGGCTTTTCGGCCTCCGTTCATTTGCATCCAAGAACCTAAAATGTCTAGCGCCGCGCTTTCTGCTCCAGGCTGCAGTCGGTCATGCAGTCGCATGATGGTCTTGAGTCTCGCGTGCCGGTAAGACTCTGGATGCTCCAAGAGCTTGTTGGCAAGCGCCATTCGCTGAGGAGTTGAGAGGGCGAGTAAACAATCCTGGTTGCGATAGTGCTCCAGTCCCAAGGGATGCAGGTGCCTAATCTTCGCAGGGGATCGAGGGGGTTCTGTGGATGCCGTCGCCTCCACCCCGACAGCCTGTGTCTCTACGGGAGGTGGAGGGGGCAGGAACGCCGCATCCTCAATAAGCTTCTCGTAGATTCGTTGCTTAACTTGGTCGTACGGCTCGCCAACAAGATTTGGAGTCTCACGCGCAAGAATCTGGTCAATATTCTTGACGGTTGTCACTTCCGTGTGTTCGGTGGCATCGGTCTCGACCCAGCGAACGGTGCAACGTACTCCCGGCGTAGCTTCTCGGGGAACGGTCCAGAGTGCCTCAGGGACAATCTGGCGAGCAAACCCTGGCCCCTTCCAGTAGAGTTGACCAACGCCCATCCGCAGCGAGCCGAGCGCTGCGGTGTTGCGGAGCGTGACCCGCACCTCTGCGACCTGCCCTGCGGGAAGTGTGATCGCTTGGCGAGAGGCAGCCCACTTGGTGGGCTCGGCTGACACCACCTGCGTGCCGTTTACGAAGACTTTCATTTCCTGGCTGTCGTGCGCGTCTCCCGCGGAAGTGCTCATCTCCAGCGGTGTTATGTCAAACACATACTCGCCCGCATTTGGTATTTGCAGCTGCCCCACCCACTCCACTTCCATTATGCATGCTCGACCGATCCTAGGTCGGAGGCCACTGCCGAATAAAAAGGTCAGCTGATCGAGCGTCAGCTCCTGCACCCCATGCACACGCACCCAGTTAGCCACTAGCTCGCGCTGGAGCTTCGTACTCTCATAAGGGTTGTCCTCGGGCTTGATAGTTCGACGGATGAACGATTGCAGCCCGTCAAATGACATGCTCTCCACGAATGGGGTCGAAGCGGCCAACTTGGCCTCGATCTCCAGGACCTGCGGGCTGGGAACGAAATCCCTACCCTTAATAAGGAGGCTATAAAGTTTATCGTGAGTCCAGTAAGGGAGCGCACTCGTACCCGTGATATACCGCTGAACCGACTGTCCAAACTCTTCCCGAGGCACCACCGTGCTAGCCCATCGAAGCATTTCTATCCCCGCGGCTGGGGAATCGGTGAAGTCCACCTGACCTGCCCTTAGCCGTCGTGCTCCCTCTCGAGCTGCTGCCAATTCGAAGTTCGCTTGCTGCTCCGCAGGCCACTTATCAACGACGTCGACCGTACCTCGGACCAATTTGGCAAACCCTCCCGACGACAATTCCGGCCATTGAGCTTGAGTGGCCACAACTACTTCATCGATCCGCTCGGGCGGTACGGTACCCCCCGCCCAATCGAGGAGCTGGCGAATGTCGGCTACTGAGCCCGACTGAAGTAGGTCGACGCTCAGAGCCCGCCGAATAGCTTCTGCATTGGAGGCTTCGTCGTAGATGGATTCTTGAAGTGAGCCCCAGGACCTCTTGGTATAACCGGCGTTTTGTACATCCTGAATAAACTCCCGGGTCGTCATCTGACTCCAGGTAGCTTGCCGAGCTGTATGGATTTCAAAGAGACGCTGGCCGCCAAGGACGCTGCTTGCCCAACCGCACAACTGCTTGGCCGAATCAGCGTCCTGTGGTGGAACTCCGGCTTCCACACGGCGGGCGGCTTCAACACCGACGCTCTGGTGAAATTCGAGCTTTTGTTGCGGTGTCCAGTCGGCGTAACTTTGCGTTACGACCTCGACCGAATGGACGAACTCCGCCCCTGACATTCCGCCCCATTTCGCGCGAACAGCCAGGGGATCCCCGGGAGCGGGAGGATTGGTTTGCCCCAAAGCACTTGCCGCTAGCAGCAGCGTCGTACAGAAAACTGCCGCGTGCTCCAAAAAAGCCCGAGAGCGCATAGTCGTATCCTAGAGAAACAGGACCCCATAGATGAAGAAAAGTCGCCCCCGAGGCGTTGTCCCGTAGAACTTGCGGCGAGTATACCAGTGAATGCCATTGTCGCAAGCGGCGAATTCTGAGAAAAGAGCGGTCAGGAATAAGCATTGGTGTAAACACACGAAGAGTGGGGCAGCTCAGTGGCATCGTGAATGGATACTTGTAACGCAATTTAAGTTCAGTGCGCACAAATACTTAGTAGTACGTCTACGCGTCGTCTGGCTGCAGGAACTCCTGATTAATGGCAGACGCGTGGATGTTGAGAAACTGGATTTCGCCTTATGCGGATTTGGAAGTGAGTGGTAAGTGCATGGTAGAGCCGTTGACTCTTTACCTCTTCATTCGCGGAAGGGCTATCCTCCAACAGCATCGTGTCTACACATCGTGGTTGACTTTTGATCCGAAGGAAGGAACTGCCCCATGAGGCCGGCGCACGTAGCGAGAAGGAACCACTTCCACAGGAGTGTTTTGTGGTATATCGCCTTTGCATCAGTAGCGGTCGCAGCACCTAATGCGGTCAAGTCGCAGCAACTGGAAGTTCCCCGCGGTGCAAGGCTCGACCGCCAGACTGCGAGCAAAGAAGTTCAGCTTAATCTGCCGGGGACAGTAACACTCAACGTGCTTGCCGACCTCGTGAGTGAGCGGCTGGGCGTGAAGATCATCTATAACGACGACATCCGCCAAGAGAAAATCAATATCAAGGCACCTCAGCAAATACCCGAGGATTCGGTACTCCCGCTCTTGGAGAGCATTCTCAAGATCAAGGGATTTGCGCTCATCGACGCAGACGTGCCGGGTTGGAAGCGGATCGTCAAATCCGCGAACCTCACGGAAATCGCTCGCCCGCGCGTGACCCTCCCGACGGGCGAAGTCGCTCCGACGGAGGCGGTAACGCAATCCTTCGTCCTCAAGCACATCTCGCCCCAGCGACTCGAAGAGCTTATCAAGCCGTTTTTAACGGAACCAGGTGCGAATACGATCCGACTCGACGAGCAAAACACACTGATCGTCACCGATTACGCCAGCAATCTCGATCGCATTTCCCAGCTTATCCAGACGATCGATCTTGCCGGCCCTGAGTCCATGTTGGAGTTTTACAAGGTTCAGCACGAGGACGCGGCCAATCTCCAAAAGCAAATCACCCAAGTGTTGGCCGATCGCGTGGCTGCAGCGCCCGCCGGCCGTGTAGTCGCTCCCCTCAAGATTACGCCCGATACGCGTACCAACCAGCTGCTCATTACCGGCAGTCGAGAACAAGTCGCCGAAGCACTCGCCCTCGCACAAGCACTCGACGTGTCTTTAGGGCTGGAGTCCCGTGTCTACTCATTCCGCTACGTACAAGCCGCCCGGATCGACCGCTTAGTACGCGATCTGTTGGACCCTGTCACGGCCGAGCGCCTTTACCGTTCGTCGGTCGACGATGAGGACAACCTCTTGATCGTGAGCGGCACGAAAGACATCCACGACCGGGTCGAGGCCGTTCGTCGCCAGATGGACGTGGAAGCACGCCGTCCCGGGAGCGCGATGCAGTTCTACAAGATCAAACACACCGACGCGGCGGAGATTCTCCAGACGATCCTCTCGGTTCAGCAAGGAACGACCTCCCTCGAACGATTCGGTGATCGAGGGGTTTCTCCACTTGGTAGAGGCCGGATGGCAAACTCGCAGTACGGCATCCCCTGGGGATACGATGGGCAGTTTCTGCCCGGACCCAATCAGCCTGCCATTCCCGGAGCAGCACTGCCACCGACAACCCCCGCGTTCGTACCGACAACTGGTATTGAGTCGGGCCAAGCCGCCATCCAACCGAATCTTGCACCCGCTACCCCGGCCCCAGCACCCGAGACCAGCATTACCACCGCACTAGCGCCAGAGGCCGCCAAGGTTACCGCCGACCCAACGACCAACAGCATCATCGTCGTCGCCGACCGAGCGACTCAGCAAGTCTACGCAGACCTGATTAAGTTTCTTGACCGACCGCGCCCTCAGGTGATGATCGAAGCGCAGATCGTGATCATCGACACCACCGACAACTACGCGCTTGGCATCGAAATCTCTGGCGGCGATGGCCTGGGAATCAGCAAAGCATTTCAGTTCACTTCCTATGGCCTTAGTATGGTGGACCCGGCCACAGGGGCTTTGTCGCTCATTCCCGGCACGGGGTACAACGGGACAATCGTGAATCCCGAGGTTGCCGATGCCGTGGTCCGTGCCCTATCCACACATACGAAAGCCCGCGTAATGTCGTCGCCGAGGGTGCTCGTCAAGGACAATGAAACCGGTACGCTCGCTAGCGTCGCCGAAGTTCCCTTTACCAGCGTGAACGCGTCGCAGACGGTGGCTACGACGAGTTTTGCGGGGTTTGCGGAGGCGGGTACGACGATTGACGTTACGCCTCGTATCATCGAATCGGATCGCTTGGATTTGGAGTTCGTCGTGACCCTTAATAGTTTCACCGGGGCAGGCAGCGACGGTGTCCCTCCTCCCAGGCAGACGAACGAAGTGGCAAGCTCGGTGACTGTCCCTAACGGGTATACGGTGATCGTTGGTGGCCTCAATCAGCAGAACAATTCGCTCACCCAGCAGGGCATTCCCGGAATTGACCGAATTCCCGTGTTGCGACTCCTGACCAGTAACTTCACGTCCAACAATAGCAAGAGCACGCTGTTTGTGTTCCTGCGTCCCGTGATCGTGGCAGACGACAAGTTTGAAGACCTCAAATACATGTCAGATCGCGATCTATGTCCGACCGGACTTCCGAAGAATTTCCCTACAAGCCAGCCGCTGCTGATCAAGTAAACCTGCCAGTGCGGGATGAAATGGTTCGCGTAGAGGCACTCGTCCGCTATAAAGAGCCGCATGTCCATCGTCCAGCTTCAACCTGAACTCAGCACTTCGGCCAAGTCACCTGTAGAACAGTGGCTCGAAAGGCTGCGGGAGCTCGCCCGCACCGAGCAGACCATTGTCGACACGATAACACATGATGGCAAAGAGAGTGTTTTTGAGTGGGCTATGCGAACCAAAGTACCTGAGTCGCTCGTGTTGAGGACTTCGGCCGAGGTTCTTAATGTCACTTTTGCCGCGGAGCTCTCCAACTACGAGCCCCTGCGAACTTTCCTCGATAAAACACCAATCGCCTTCGCTCGTCAGCATGCGGTGCTCGGACTGGTGTCTCGTGAGGGGCAGAAGCACCTTGTCCTGGGCTCGATGGAATCCTGGCACGCCCTCGACACGTTTCGCCGCCATACGGCCCCTGGGCTGGTCCCCCTGCTAGCTCCGCGAGAGGTCGTGCTGGAGAAAGTGAACCTTGCCTACGGCCAACGCACCGGCCAAGCCGAGACGGTAATCAGCACGTTGGGACCCAGTTCGGTGCTGACGAGCGTGGAAGCCATCACAGAGCGAGAAGACCTACTCGATGGTGGGGGGCGAGCTCCAGTTATTCAGCTCGTCAATGCGATCCTTTTCGAAGCGGTGCAGGAGGGCGCTTCGGACGTTCATATCCAGCCCTGTGAAGATCGAGTCGTTGTGCGGATGAGAATCGATGGCATTCTGCATGACCAGCACGAACTGCCCAAGTCGATCCAAGAAGAGATTACTAGCCGTATCAAGGTTCAGGGGAAGATGAACATCGCTGAGAAGCGACTCCCTCAGGATGGACGTGCCACCGTTCAGGTGGGGGAGCGGATGATCGATCTGCGAATCGCATCTCTCCCGTCCAGTTATGGGGAACGGGTGGTTATTCGTCTCCTTGATAAGAGTGCCAGGCTTTACACGCTCGCCGAAGTGGGAATGGATTCGTGGTCGCTCGAACATTACAGCCGTCTGATCCACTTGGAGCACGGTCTTATCCTCGTGACTGGCCCCACGGGTAGCGGCAAAAGCACCACCCTCTACGCGGCATTGCAAGCGATCAACTCCAAGGATCGCAACGTCGTGACGCTCGAAGACCCGATCGAGTACGACATCGCCGGCGTCAGCCAGACGCAGATCAACACTAAAAAAGGACTCACGTTCGCAACCGGGTTGCGGAACGTACTGCGTCAGGACCCCGACATTATCATGGTGGGAGAGATTCGTGACCAAGAAACGGCCGTGATGGGTATTCAATCTGCTCTCACGGGCCATCTGGTGTTCTCGACGCTTCACACCAACGACGCGGCGAGTGCCGTGACACGACTTCTGGACTTGGGGATCGAGCCGTATCTGGTGAGCAGCTCGCTCCTAGCCGTGCTTGCGCAGCGGCTCGTTCGCTGTGTTTGCAAGAAGTGCGGCGTAGCGGAGCCGATGACGGAAGCTCAACTGCGGCTCCTCGACCTCGATCCCTCCGATGGCAACGATTATCGCGTCACGACCGGTAAAGGCTGTGAGGATTGCCGTGGCACCGGCTACCGCGGACGCATCGGAATCTTTGAGCTGCTGGTGGTGAACGATTCAGTACGAGAGGCTATTCAGAACCAAGCCAATGCGTCGCAGATTCGCGAAGCGGCCATGCGGGGTGGGATGCGGCTCTTGCGGGCCGATGGCATCCAAAAGATTCTTCGCGGACAGACGACCATTGAGGAAGTCGAGCGAGTGACGATGCGAACCGCATTGTGATCGCCGGGGCAAATGCTGTTTCGAGCATGCCAACATTGCTTCCAGTGGACTTACTCAACGCCCAACTAACGGCTCCGAGGCGCTCTCCCACAGACCCTCGTCGCCTCCGATACGCGTCCGGTGGGAAGCGAATGCTCTCGATCTTTTGATCTTACCCTTATGCTAATCTCCGAGGAATGGATTGCGTTGATCGAGACCACTGCATCGTCTACTAAGCAGCAGGTTCGTCTGGACCTTTAGGCCATTGGATCTTTACGCGGGTCACCAAGAAGATTAGGTCTCACCTTCGTGATGCCCTCCGAAGATGACGACCTGCTGGTGGTGACGCTTTCGCGGACGTATTGGAATGCGTCCATCAAGCGTTGCCACAACCTTCATGGATCGGGGTGGCCATATCGGGAGACGGATGCCGGGCAGCTATTTTCAACAGCACCTGCTTCACCAATGTTGGAAGCGCCGGCCATTTCTCAATTAGCAGGATCAGTTGCGAATCTGCAGCAAGTGCGTCGGATTTTGCGTCGCGAACTTTCGACGAGCCTTGTTTTTTCGAAGAATTCGGCCACTGTTCGAGTCCCTCCCGGACTACTTTTATCCTGAAGACTTGCACATTGCCCTGCAAGTCAGCGGGGCGGGTGCGAAATCGTCGTTGGCGGGCGGTGTCTATCGCCGGTATACTTCGGCCACGAATTCGCCCCTCGTCCCCCGCGAGCATTCACGATGAATCCTCACCCCGAGCTTCGCTTAGTGGCCTCGGCGGCGTTTGCTCCTTACGCGGGTCCGCTCGCGGCTGCAAATCGGGGGTTCCACGACATCTACAATCGCTTGGTGGTCGACACGATCGACGCCATTGGCGACTCGATCCCCGTGTTGGTGATGATCGGCGACGACCTGTCGCTGCTCGCGAATAACGAAACTCGCACCGAGCGCGTCATCCCCGAGCTCTATCATCAGCTGAAGGCCATCGGCCACACGGCCTTTGGCGTGCAGTTGTGGCTGATGGGTAGCGAGGAGAAGCCACTCGGTGAGGCCGAGCTGCTCGAGTTTCACGAGAAGCAACTAGAGATCGCCGCCACGCGAACCGCGCTCGCGTTGCTACCTGACGCCGAGCGTGCCACACCTGCGGAACTTTTGCACAAGACGCACGAAATCGTCGCCGAAGTGCTACGCGATCGAAAGGTCGATCCAACGCACGCCGCCACGTTCGCCCGGCAAATCGAGCCGCTGGTGATGAAGATGGCGGCGGCCGCCGTGCGGCTAGAACTCGATGCGCTGCACCGTGTGGTCACCGCCTGGCGAGGGGGCCTGGGCGAGGCCAAGTGGCAATCGACGTACGTCGTCCTGGGCGACTATCACCAACCCCGCTACCGCAACGCCGCCCGTCAGTACTTCGACCGCGTGCTCCGCGAACAAGAAGGGATCGGTGCCGAGTTCGAAAACCGCATCGTCTACGCCGAAGGCATTCTCGACCTCGGAGGCGCCGTCGATCTCCTAGCCCGCCACCTGATCGACCAACACGCCTCGCAGCTCATCTTCGGCGACAAGAGCCGGTTGCAGAAAGATCTGCTGGCCGACGCGGCGGGGGTGTATTTGGAGGAGCTGCTGGGGTGAGGGAGGGGGAGAGGAATGCAAGAAGGGGGGACAAAAACCAATGGAGACCAAGGCTCTAAGGAGAACAGGCCAAGTGTAGCCTTCACGCCGATAAAAGACCTGACCCCTTTTCTCGCTCGACGACTTCGGTAGGCACACTCCCCGACTTCAGCAATTGAGCGCAGGGGAAGGTGCTCGTCTTAAGCGAGTCTCGCGGGATATGAAGCCCAGCACGAGCACCGCGGCGACCATACCGGCAAAGGTGGAAGGGGGCTCGGGCACGGCGAGCGTGTTCGAGGGGTAGTGGACTATGTAGCCTTCGAGATTCACTGCCCCGCCAGAAATCACGCTTCCATAAAAGTCCCGACCTCGCAGTGTAGCGTCGCCAAACGGAGTGAAAAGCGTACCGAAAAAACTTCCGATGCCGCCCGTCTCGACGATGGCCTCACCATGTACCTCGAACAGCACGTCGCTTGCTAGTTGCTGGATAGAGAGTGGGGTCGAGGCTCCAATGGGCACGCCGTTAACGTAGACAAACAGGTACGGATCGACGATCAGGTCTTCCGCGATGTAGATGTTGATTGGCCCATTAGTTAGGTCCAAATACAGGTACGCAGAACTCGACTTAGTCAGCGAATTGAAGTAATAGTCGCCTCCACTAAGGTGAAGTTCGTCGTACAATCCCCGAAAGATCACATCGCCATAGCTCCCGGGTGCCAAAATACGATCGTCGTTGATCGTCAGATCAAGCGTACCCGGCGAGAACGGTGTCGCCATTGGCAGCCTCAAGTCTGGGACCGTGTTGCCGACTCGATTGATGGTTCCCGCTATGTTCCCGACATTTGTGAAGGTATTGCCGTAGGTCACGTCTCCCGTCACGTCGACCCCGAAGCCCGTTTGGAATTGGATTGAGCCATTTGCCCAGAGGCTCCCCTCGAAATCGTGAAGCCCACCTGAAGTCGTCAAATTTCGACCAGCGTAGTAGTCTCCCCGATGGCGTTCAGGCTCCTGAATGCCCAGGGCAAAATCGATAAGAATATCATTTGCCGCGTACACGTCGCCCTGGACGGTCGAGTAGGTCTCTAGCCGGATGTCTTTCTTGCTGAACACAGCAAAATCAGTTGCCGCTCTATCGCTGGCGAGTGCCGCTTGCGTCCGCTGACAAGTCGGCAGTGTCGACGACAAGACCAAACAAACTAGTACGCAAACTGCCGGCGATCGTGTCATGAGGTCTCTCCGATAAAGTGGAAGTCTGTACTACAGGTTGCCATCAACTTTAGTCGCCACCTACAGCCCACGCTAGCTTTCGCCGTTCCAACTCCCAGCGACCCAAGCCAAGATGTCTTACGTTCAACGGTTACATCCTGATCCTCTCGGAAGCTAGGTCGTGTAGGGTAAATACCTCACTCTCCACTTCTCGGTGGAAGGTCTTTTCCAGGTCGCAGCGCACCCGCCATCGTGTCACACGCGGCGCATTGTCACGCGTTCCTTTGTACTCCCATTCTGGGATCGCCGATTTAATCGGTTGCCTTTTCGCACTTTGATGCTGCACTTATCGCTGACTTCGGAGCCAGCCATGCCGCCGTTTATTGGGACGGGCGATGTCGGTCCGCTAGATCCAAGGGCCTGGACGGGCGAGAAGACGTCGTGCGTGGGAAGATTGCCACCCAGGTCGTCCCCGATCCAACGCGGTTGCTGGGGATAGTGATGGGGCTAATACGAATCGGACTCCAACTTGCCTCCTGCCCTCCACAGCCGTCGAACAAAAGAGTTGGCCGATGCAAACGGCATCGCACCGTGCCCTGGATCGCCGCTCCGCTTGAACACGCCTGTCGGTTCGTAAGATCTTCTCTCCACGCCACTTACGCCCACCCAGCAAGCAAGGTACCGGTGGCAAAACGGACGCGAGGGCAATGCCGGTCGTAGGAATTCCCCACCCGCCCGCGATCCCCGACGCCTCCGGACCCGTACATCCTCTGTCGGCTTGGTGCGGAGTTGCCTCCGCGGGCCCTCGTTTCATGGACACGGGGCCCTGGTGTGTTAAACTGGGGGGGCGGGACCCCCTCTACAGGCTGTTGGTGCGGCTGGGTTCTTCCACCAACTCCTCGTGGCTCCACAGGCCGGCTCCCTGGCTATTAATACGTACGCACTTGGAGTTCCAAACAGTGATGACATCTTCGCGTTGCGCGCTCGCGCTAGCGGTAACGTCGCTCGTTGCCTTAGGGCAACTTGCGAGCCAAGCACCGGGTCAAACGCAGGCACCGCCCCCCCGCGATGCTTCCTACGCGGGCTCCGCGCCGGCGGTCAACACCACGGTGGTAGGCGGCGGTGGTTGGGGTGGTGGCTATCACTCGTCGACCGCCGCGGGCGATGCGATGCAGGGCATGGCCTCGGCCATCAGCGCCAAGGGCGAAGCGAACTTGAACAACAGCATGGCCGCTCGCAATATGGAAGAAGCCTACAGCCGGGCGCTCGACAATCGCGCGAAACACATCGAGACGTTCCGCTGGCGCGAAGACAGCGCAAAGCAGATTCAGCAGCAGCAAATGGCCGAGCACCGGGCCGAGATGGAACCGTGGCTGGCGAAGCAGCGTTTGCAGCCGCTCACAACCGCTCAGTTTGATCAAACATCGGGCGTGGTCGAATGGCCCAAGCTGTGCCTCGATCCGCGGTACGACAAGTATCGCAATCGTTTGAACGAGTTGTTTCAGAAGCGCTCGCAGTACGGCGCGCTTAGCATGGACGAATTCACGGAAGTGGAGAATCTGATCAAGGACTGGCGTGGGGCGATCACCGCCGACAGTCGGACCGAGAACTGGCCGAGTGGTCCGGTAAGCCAAGCGCTCCGCTTCCTGCTCTCATTGAATCGCGAACTGAATGCCCAGTTTGGTTAGTGCCTTTGTGCAACGTTTGACCCCCGCATTCAGTCCAATCATTATTCGTCACGAAAGAAATTCGAACATGCCAGCTTTTCGTTACACATTCGGAGCAACGGTTTGTGGCCTCGCGCTGCTCTCGCCGGCTCCTGCGATTCATGCCCAATCGGTCGCCACGCCCGCCGCTCCCGCTATTTCCAGCGAAGCGAACGCCGTGGACGACCTGATGGATGGCAAGGTTTCCAAGGAACAAGTCGCCGCGAAAATTAGCCAAGGACTTGACTCCAAGATGCCGGCGGTGCGCTGGCGTGCGGCTCGTGCCGCGGGTTTGATGGGGGTTTCGAGCCCCGAGATCATTGCCAAGCTGCAGACGGGTGCCGCCGACAAGGACTGGGTGATCCAGCTCCACTCGGTGTCGGCTCTCGGCAAGCTGGGCGATAAATCAGACGCCACGATCGACGCGCTGACGAAGGCCGCGGTATCGTCGAACGCCCGTGTGGCGACGGCGGCGATTGCGAGCCTCAAGGCGTTGGAAGTCTCGCCAGAGAGGCTCGCCGAGACCTTGAGTAAAGCCCTGGCCTCGGACGAAGATCAGTCGGATGCCGTGCACGCCGTCGAGGCGATGGTGGCTGCTGGTGCCAAGTCGGTGCCGCTGCTGAATGCCTCGCTCGCGCACGAGAACACCGCCTACTGGGCGAGTGTCGCGATTGCCAAGATTGGCCCCGAAGCCGCAGGCACCGCGCCGGCGCTCGCGAAGTTCCTCGGCACTACGAAGCTCGTCGAGTCGGTGCCTCAGGCGCTGCTGGCACTGGCCGCGATTGGCCCTGAAGCCAAGAGTGCCGAACCCGCCATCACCGCCGCGATGAAGAAGTGGGCGACCGACGAGTCGGTGCAGATCAGTGGCCTCTACGCCCTTGGTGCGATTGGCGCAACCAACTCGCGTGCGGTGCTCGACACCGCGGCGGCGAGCGCAAAGCCGTTCGAATCGATGGTCGCTTCGTGGGCCCTCGCGAAGACTAACCCTGGCGACAAGGCACTCACCGAGACCGCCGTTAAGAAGTTGGCCGCGGGTCTCGCAAGCGCCGACGAGCCGATGGGCCGCGCTGCTGCTCATGGCCTGGCAAGCCTCGAGATTCCCGCTGGCATGGCGGCACCGTACCTGATGGCCGCCGCGAGCGATCCCGATGGTAAGGAGCACGTGGTGATGGCCCTGGCTTCGCTGGGCGAGCAGGTCGTCCCGCACGCCGACAAGGCCCTCGCGAATCCGAAGACCCAGAAGCTGGCGATCGCCGTGCTTGAGCGGCTTGGTCCTCAGGCCGCGGGTGCGACGGGTGCTCTTGTCGCGGCACTGGACGGTGCGGATGCCGAGACGGCCGTCGACATCAACGACGTGCTCGCGAACATCGGACCCGGCGCTGCTGCCGCGACCGAGAAGCTGGCCGCCGAGCTGAAGTCGAAGGACGCCGCGGTTCGTCACAGCGCCCTGTACGCCCTGCGTGAGATTGGCCCCAAGGCTGCGGCTGCGAAGCCGGCGGTGATCGCGCTGATGGAAGCCGCCGACACCAGCACTGCCGAAGGCAAGTTCGACAAGCTGGCCGCCGCGTGGACCTTGGCCCGCTTCATGAAGGCCGAGCCGGTGCTGACTGGCAAGCTGGTCGAAGTGATTCAAGAAGGCCTTGGAGACGACTCGGAAATCGTCCGCCACGAGTCGATTATCGCCGTCGTGGACCTGGGCGAATCGGGCAAGCCGCTGCACGAAGCCGTGAAGAAGCTCGCCGGCAGCGACCCCAACGCCGAAGTACGTGCGACCGCCGAAGCGGCGACGACCACGCACTAAACGCGTCATAGCGACTTAGTAGAAAACGCTGAGGGCCCTTCGAGACCGATAACCCATCGGACCTGAAGGGCCCTCTTTTTGTTGGCACTTTGCTCTGTTGAGTCTTTGTGGGAGGGCTCTCCGAGCCCGATGGCCTGCTCTGGGAATCGGCCTCGGAGAGGCCTCCCACAATTGTTGTTCGCAGCTACGGCAGCTTGATCCCTTCCAGCTGGTACTTGTACTCCTGGCGGACGATCGACGCGGGGGACTCGTACACCCAGGTCAGGCCATCGATGCCGTCGGGCAGGTCGAACAGGTAGGCGATGCCGACTTCCGTGGGAGTTTGCTTGGTGGTTTCGAAGCCGGCGTGGTCGATTCGCTCGCCTTTGTCGTTCACCAAGTAACTGGGGTTGTTGAACACCCAGCCGCGATGCGAGGCCAGGGCGTCGTTGTCGTCCTCGAGCACCAGGGTCATGTGAACCTCCCACACGGGCCCGCTCTCGACGACTTGCTCGAGCGTCACCTTCACACCGCCACGCGACTGCGCGATGGGGGCTTTGGGCTTCAGGTCTTCGAACTTGAATTCCTCGCGTTTGCCCGGCACCAGGGCGACCATCGTCCCGCCGAGCACGGTGATTTCTTCCACCGAGCGTGCCGGTAGTTCAAAGGGCGCGGTGATGGTGGTTGCGCCGGTTCCTTCTTGCACCTCGATCTGGAACACGCGTCCTGGCTGTCGCGGAGCGAGGCGCGTGCCATCGCCGGTCACGGCGTCCATGCGATCGATTTCCTGGGCGATGGCGATTGGCCTCAGGCGTGGCTCCCACGCAATTTCGAGCTCAATGTTCACGGCCTTATTCTCAGGCAGACGCATTCCGCGATTGGCAACCACGTCGGTCACTTCGAAGCGAAACGGCCCGGCGTAGCTCGCCCGGCCAAACCGCTCGGCTTCTCCCTCTTCGCGTGGCACCAGGGCTACGGCCTCTTCGCCCGCGTAGGCGTAGTGACTCAGTCGAGCTTGATCCATCACTTGATCGAGCACCGACCAAAACGGCTCGTCTTCGACTTGCAGAATGATGTCGGGGCTCGCGGCGATTACCTCGGGGTCGCGTTTGTCGACCAGCCGATTGCCGCTCAGCTTTTCGAGCTCCTTGAGCACCTCGGCGAGTGGCCACTGGATGGCGTTGAGCGACACGGTGGCGGCCTCGACCGCCGCCGTGGCGATACGATCTTCAACCGCCTTGCGAATCGTCGCGAGTCGCTCGCGGACTGCTGGGGGCATGTTCTCGTTGGGCTTGGGGAGCGCGGCGAGGAATTTCTCGGGTCCCACTCCTTCGACATCCACCAGCAGCAGCAAGTTCTGCTCGGCGATATCGCGCTCCGAGATCGTGTCGGCGTCGAGCGAGGCAACGAGCTCCTCGATCTGCGCGGCGAGCTCCGCGTCGTCGGCCCCGGCGGTGCCCATTAGCGAAAGGGCCATCGCCAGTGCGATGCCCGACAGCCATGTGCGTGGATTCATGGTTTCTTACCTCCCTCAGCTCTCATGTTGCGTTTTGGCATCATGCGTGCGGCCTGTTCCGATTCTGCGAACTGCATTTTAAGCCCTCGGGCGGCAAAAGTCTTGCCGGTTTTGCGAGCTAGAATTCCTCTAGAACGATCCAGATTCTTCGAGTACTGTCGGCCCACCCACCGCTTGCCATCGCCATGCTCACTCCACGCATTGCCCTCGCGATTCTCGCCACCACCGCGGCGTTACCGGCTCTGGGGGCCGAATTCATGTTCGCGGCCGACTACGACGGCCAGCGGATCGAAGGCCGGCCGCTGTACTGGACCAAGACGCAGATATTAATCCAGTCTCGCGATGGCGTGCTCCACTATCTCGACCCCAAGAAGGCCGAAAACGCCCAGCGGACTTCGCCAGTATTCGAAGGCTTTAGCCCCAGCGAGATGCGAGCGTCGCTGAGCGAAGAATTTGGCGACGGGTTCAGCATTACTTCTACGGGGCACTACTTGGTGGTCCATCGTCCCGGCGAGAGCGACATTTGGGGGCAGCGGTTCGAAGAGCTCTACCGCGCTTTCCAGAATTATTTCCGGGTCCGCAATTTCTCGCTCACGGAGCCCAAGTTCCCGCTGGTCGCGGTGATATACGGGTCCGAGGACGAGTACTACGAGCAAGCCCGTCTGAGCGGGCACAATCTGCCTCCGAACACGCTCGGGCACTACGACCCGCTCACCAACCGCGTCTTAATGTTCGACCGCGTGGACGTGAACGACAGCGAGTGGGGGTCAACCGCCAATACGCTGGTGCACGAAGCGACCCATCAAACGGCGTTCAACACGGGCCTCCACAGCCGCACGGCGGTGACGCCCAAGTGGGTGGTCGAGGGTCTCGCGACCATGTTCGAAGCCCGTGGCGTCTATCAAACGGGCACCGACGCCCAGCGTCGCGATCGAATTAATCGCACTCGGCTCGACGACTATCGCCACTTCTTGCCGTCCAGCAGCGGCAAGCACGAGTTGTTGGAACTCATTGCCAGCGACCAACCGTACAACACGTCGGCCGAGCGAGCCTACGCCCTAGGCTGGGCATTGACCTTCTATCTCAATGAAACCCGGCCCCGCGAGTACGAGCAGTACCTACAGAAAATCGCGGATCGCCCCATCAATAGCGAGTACCCGGCGGTCGAACGCGTACGCGACTTCGCATCGGCGTTCGGAAAAGACTTCGGGTTGTTCGAATCGAACTTCCGCACCTGGATGACAGAGCTCGAATAGCGAAGGGCGAGCTTACAACAACTGTGGGAGGGCTCTCCGAGCCCGATAGCCGAGAGTAAGTAATTGTGGAGGCCTCTCCGAGGCCGATTACCCTAGTAGGGCATCGGGCTCAGAGAGCCCTCCTACAGCACCAGAGCACTCAGAAATCAATCGAGCGCCGGGGTGCCGGGGTGGTGCCGCTGGGGCGATTCGGCTTTCGCTCTTCTTCGTCCTCGTCGTCGGCCTTGGGGGTTCCGCCCTCGCGCTCGCCGGAGTCAAGCTGCTGGCGTTCGCGAACCGGTTTGCCCTGCTCGTAGCTTTCCAGTTCCTTCTTGATGGCGTCCGAGTTCTCTTCGTCGTTGAGCTCAATCGCCTGCTTGACGTACTTCTTCGCGTTCTCGAAGTCGCCCGTCTCGGCGTAGGCGGCGGCCAGCGTGCTGACAATGTGGGCCGTCTTGAAGTCGGTCATTTCGCACGCCTTGGTAGCGAGCTCCACGGCTCGCTTGCCGTCGCGCACGGGGTCGTCGGGGCTGGTGGCGAGCGTCCACGCCAAGTTGTTGAGCACGCCCGAGTCCTCGGGATCGAGCTTCATGGCTTCCTCGTAGTCGGCCACGGCCTCGGCGTGCATGCCGACGTTGAGCTTCGAGTCGCCGCGGAAGCGGTACAGCAGGGCGTTCTTGGGATCGCCCTCAATGGCCCGGTCGAGGGCCTCGATCGCCCGGCGGGGCATTTCGAGCTTCAGGGCGAACATGGCGATTTGCAATTCGAGGTCGGCACGCCCGGGGGCAGCTTTGCCCAGGATTTCGAGTTGTTCCAGGGCCTTTTGGTCTTCACCAAGACCTTCGTATGCCCGGGCCTTCAGCAACACTGCCGGCGCCAAGGTTGGATTTAGCTCCAGCATCTTGTCGGCGTCGGCCAGGGCTTCTTTGGGCTGCTCGTTACGAAGGTAAAGCTCGGCACGCAGCAGGTAGCACAGCGGGTTCGACTCTTCGCGATCGATGGCCTTGTTTGCTTGGTCGATGGCGTTCTCAAGATCGCCCTGCTGTCCGTACATTTCCGCGCGTTGCAGATAAGGCATGATGGCCCCGGGCTCGGCTTCGCTCGCCCGATCGAACGCCTTGAAGGCTTCCTCGGTGCGACCTTGGGCATTGAGCACCAAGCCTCGAAGTTCATGCGCCGCGTATTCGTCTTCTGAGATCTCGATCGCGGCGTCGATGTCGTCGAGCGCCTTGTCGAGTTCCTCTTCGCCCATGAAGTGCCGGGCGCGGAGCAAGCGATAATTGATGTTCTTGGTCTCGGCCTCGATGGCACCGTTAAGGTCGGTCAGCCGTGCGCCGGGATCGGTTTGTGCGGTGGCGCGGCGAGCATACGCCTCGGCGAGCACGGCGGGTTCGACGTCCTTGGCGTCAATCACTTTGCCATAGGCGGAAGCCGCGGCTTTGGGGTCGCCCTGCGGAAGTTGCTGCAACCGGCCGATGAGAATCCACGCCTCGTTCTCCGCCGGGTCGAGCTTCACGGCCTGTGCCAAGTCCGACAGCGCGATCACGCGCAGCTGCAGCCATCGCGGGTCCTGCTGGGGATTGGGAAGCGGTTGTTCGAGTAGCACCCGCGCGAGGCCCGCACCTCGTTCCATGAGGGTCGAGGCGAGCATTTGCTTGGCGAACGCCTCGTTCTCTTTATCGAGACCTTTCTTCATCGCCGAGGCGAGCAGCTGAATCACGTCGTTCACCTGCTTGCCATCGGTCGCGGTGAGCTTGAGCTGCGTCGCTTTATCGAGGTCTTCTTGGCCCGGTGCCGGCTCGTCGGAGTCGTCCGCGGCCTCCTCGCCCGAATCTTCGCGGTCGTCGGAGTCATCATCCCCTTCTTCGGTGTTCTCGTCGTCGGGGGTTTCGCTCGATTCGAGGGTCGCAGGGTCGACGGCCGGGGCGGCGTCGGGCTTGGGTTTCTCGGGGGCGGCGATCACCAGCGGCACCGAGGTTAGCACCAGCAGCAGGGCAAGCGAGAAAACCAGGAGCGAGAGGGAGCGAAGGGCGAGCGGCATGGCGGGGGCTCCGGAGGGGTGTCCGAAAATCAGGAATGCGGGTGCTCCATTATTGTCGCCCGCGACGCCGCTGGCTATCCGAGCCGCCCGCGCGCGACGAAGCGACACTGCCGAACCCAGGCGTTTCGCGATATACTGCCACGTTTTCCCCCTACTTCCCCATTCGCCCTACCGCACGCCACGCCCCGCGGCTAGCCGCTGAGCACGACGCGCGAGGACGCCCACCAAGGAACCGCCGCCATGGAGGCAGGCATCGTTGGCCTACCGAACGTCGGAAAGAGCACGCTGTTCAACGCCCTGACGGCCGCGGGCATTGCTAGCGAGAACTATCCCTTCTGCACCATCGAGCCCAACGTCGGCGCGGTGCCCGTGCCCGACGCGCGCCTCGGCCGAATCCAGTCGCACATCAAAACCCAGAAGGTGATCCCCGCCATTCTGCAACTGGTGGACATCGCCGGCATCGTCCGCGGGGCGAGCGTGGGCGAAGGCCTGGGCAATAAGTTCCTCACGCACATTCGCAACGTCGATGCGATCTTGCATGTGGTCCGTTGCTTTGACGACGAAGACATCACGCACGTCGATGGCACGGTCGATCCGATTCGCGACATCGAAACCATCGACACCGAGCTGATGCTCGCCGATCTCGAATCGGTCGACAGCTCGCTCGAGAAAGCACGCCGCACCGCCCGCACGGGCGACAAGGACGCCAAGCGTCGCGTCGAGTTGCTCGAAATCTGCAAAGGCATCCTCGCCGACAGCAAGCCGATTCGCTCGCTGAACACCAACGATCCGATCCTCCGCAAAGAAATCGCCGGCCTGCAACTGCTGACTAGCAAGCAGGTGCTATACGTCGCCAACATCGAAGAGGACGACCTCGAAGGCACGGGGCCCCACGTCCAGCGCGTCCGCGAGCGGGCTGCTGCCGAAGGGGGCCAGGTCGTCCCGGTCTGTGCACGGCTCGAAGCCGAACTCTCGGAACTCGACGAAGCCGACCGCCAGGAGATGCTCGAAAGCGTTGGACTCACCGAGCCTGCGCTAGCGGTGCTCGCGCGGGCCGCGTACTCGCTGCTCGGTTTGCAGAGCTACTTTACCGCGGGCGAGAAGGAAGTTCGCGCCTGGACGATCCCCGTCGGAGCTACTGGCCCTCAAGCCGCCGGCGTGATTCACAGCGACTTCGAGCGGGGCTTCATCCGCGTCGAATGCTACTCGGTCGACGACCTCGACCAGTACGGCAGCGAGAAAGCGATCCGTGAAGCGGGCAAACTACGCGTCGAAGGCAAAGACTACGTCATGCGCGATAGCGACGTCTGCCACTTCTTGTTCAACGTCTAAAAGCGAGCGGGGCCCGTAAGGGCCGTGGTGGCCTCGGTAGTCGAATCTTTGTGGGAGCCCTCCCACAAATCCCCAACTGACGATTCCTCGCCGCTAGAACCCCATCCCCTTTGCCTTCACCTTCACCCGGCAAAGGTCGTGGTTGCTGGTCATGTAAAGCGTCGAGCCATCGTCGCCGAAGGCGCAGTTGGCTACCAAGTCGCCGGTGTGGATCGTGGCGAGGTGTTTGCCCTCGGGGCTGATAACCAGCACGCCGCCGGGGCCGGTCGCCCATAGGTTTCCCTCGGTGTCGACCTTGAGTCCATCGCAGCTGCCGCGGGCGTGCTTCCCGAGCGGCGTGACATCCAGCAGCACTCGGCCTTCGTCGATCGAGCCATCGTCCTGGATGGCGTATGCCATGTAGATGGCGTTCTTCGAGTCCGACTGCGCGACGTACAGTGTCTTCTCGTCGGGCGACAGGGCGATGCCATTGGGCGCGCGGAGCGACTTGGTGAGGAGCGTCGCCGGCTCGCCCGGCACCACGCGATACACGCCCTGGAAGTCGAGCGGGCGATCGGTGTTGTCAAACGAACCGATGCGGCCGTACGGCGGGTCGGTGAAATAGATGGCTCCCGACGAATGAATCGCGAGGTCGTTGGGGCTGTTGAGCTTCTTCCCCTCGAAGTCGCCGGCGAGTGTCGTGAACTTGGCCTCGGGCTCAAGCACGCTCGCGTCCATCCGCACGACGCGATGGTCACCATGCTGGCACAGCACCAATCGCCCCTCGCCATCGATGGCGAGTCCATTGGAGCCCGATTCACCTTCGCGATCGGTGTCGCCGGTGTAGCCCGAGGGGTTGAGATAAACGCTGAGCCCTTTGCCGTCCTTCCACTTGTAGACGGTATTGCGTGGGACGTCCGAGAACACCAGGAAGTCTCCCTCCGAGATCCACACTGGTCCTTCGCTCCACAGGAATCCCGTGGCAAGGCGTTCGATCTTCGCGTCCTCGTCAACCAACTCCACCGCCGCCGGATCGTGGATCTCGATCGAACCCACGGTCTCGATTGGCTCGACGTTCGATTGCCCTCGGGCGATGGAACTCATGGCAATAATGCAGATCCACGGAAGCACAGCGGTGCGAAGCATGCGAGGGGCACTCCAAGATGTAACAAGGGAACGCTCTGCGGCAGGAAAATCGGGCTCGGAGAGCCCTCCCACAGAATTGGCGAGCGGTCGATTTACTCTTCCGGTTGGCCGACATCGACCTGTGACCAATCGATTTCCGGGCCGTGCTCTTCGATCAACTGGAGGAGCGTCACGGCCCGTGGGGCATCGTGATTAGTAACGAGGATTTCGACCTCGCCCATCACTTCAGGAAGCAAAGTGGCGGAGTTCGTGTTGCCAGTCATGGCCTTGATGCCGGCCCGTTCCAGCGCCGCAACGATGGGTGCCGCTTCCATCACCGAGTGGGCATTGGCGACAACGCAGAGATCTTCGGACGGGGACATGGGCGGAACCTCCTGAGTCAATTCGGGAAAAGCGCGACTAGCGACCCCTTAAGCCACTGCAACTATCGTACCTCACCCACCAGCGGGGACCAAGTTCCAACCGCGAAAACACCGCGGCGGCCCGCTGGCAATCGGCCGCATAACCTGCCATGCTGTTCGCTTCGCCAATAGAGCGTTAGAAAATCTAGCGCAACTGTTGAGAATCCAATGCAATGGCTGGCAGTAGGACGTGGGATCGAATCGGGTGGAATCTGTCGAACGAATGCCGAGCGGCTCGCGACGCGATGCGGCTGCCGAGTGGCTGCTGAGCCGCATTAACTACGAGCGCACCAACGTCGTCCCCTACGGCGAGCGGCAGCTCAAGCTCGATCGCATGCGGCAGTTCGTCACCGCCTTGGGTAGCCCCGACACGGCGGCCCCCATCGTCCACATTGCCGGCACCAAGGGCAAAGGCTCGACGGCCGCCATGGTCGCCGCGATGCTCACGGCGTCGGGTTGCCGGACCGGCGTGTTCAGTTCGCCCCACCTTGAACGGCTCGAAGAGCGTTTCGCCATCGATGGCATTGCCGCAACGGGCGAGCAACTTGCCGACCTCGTCGAAACCGTTCGCCCCGTCGTCGACGAGTTTGATCGCCGCGCTGCCGAGTCGGGCGAAGATGGTCTCACGTTCTTCGACATCTCGACCGCGATGGCCCTGGTGTATTTCGCACAGCAGAAGTGCGCGGCCGTGGTGCTCGAGGTCGGCCTTGGCGGGCGGCTCGACTCGACCAACGTTTGCCTGCCCGCTGTGTCGGTGATCACCAGCATCAGCTTCGACCACACCAAGCAGCTCGGCAACACACTCGCCAGCATCGCCGGCGAGAAGGCCGGCATCATCAAGTCGGGTGTCCCCGTCGTGTCGGGCGTGATCCCCGACGAGCCGCGCGACGTGATCGTTCAAGTGGCCCGCGAACATGGCGCGCGGTTGATCGAGCGCGGTCGCGACTTTGACTACATCTACCACCCTTCGAAGAAGGGGGACAAGTTCGACTACGTCGTCGCGGGCGAGGTGAAGCTCGCGGACGTGGCTATCGCCCTCACCGGCGAGCACCAGGCCGCCAACGGCGCGGTGGCCCTCGCCGTGATCGACGAACTGATCCGCCAAGGCTGGCAGATCCCGGAGTCGGCACGCCGCGAAGGACTCGCCACGATGCGGCTGGCGGGGCGAATTGAACTCGTGGCCGGCGAACCGCTCGTCGTGCTCGACACGGCGCACAACGCCGCCAGCGCCGCCGCGCTCGCCACTACGCTCGCCGCGCGGTGCGAAGTGCCTAGGACGCTCGTGATCGCCTGCAGTCGCGATAAGGATTTCAAGGCCATCGCCACGGCGCTGGTGCCGCACTTCGAGCGGATCCTGATCACCGAGTACCAGTCGAACCCTCGCGTGGTGCCCCGCGACGAGTTGGCCGCGGCGTTTCGCGCCGTCGCTAGCCCGACGCCTAGTGCCTCGATCGAACTCATCGCCACGCCCATCGAGGCGTGGCGTCGTGCCATCGAGGTCACTCCGGCGAGCGGCTTGATTGCCATCGCAGGCTCGTTCTTCCTCACCGCCGAACTCCGCCCCGTTGTGCTGGGCCAGCGCGCCCAGCTTCCCTCCACTTGAATTCAACCTCCATGTCGATCCCCACCATTCTCCCGGTTCGTCAGCAAGCTCGATTCGTCAACGCGACACTTGCCCGCCGTTTCGAGCAGATCCTGCCCACTGTAATGCGTGAGACTGGTTTCGACGCGTGGCTCGTCATCGGCCACGAGGATAATCACGACCCCGTGTTCAAAACCATCACGCCCTACGAAGTGTGGGCACCCATTCTTCAGGTCGTGCTGTTCTTCGACAACGGGACCGAGATCGAGCGAATCAACATCTCGCGAACCAACATGCGAGGACTGATGCCACCATCCACTTGGCAGCCCCTCGACGACAAAGACCAGTGGCAACTACTCCGCGAAATGCTCGATCAGCGACAGCCACGCCGCATCGGCATCAACACGTCCGAAGTGATCTGGGCGGCAGACGGACTCACCGCGACGCTTCGGGACAAGCTATTCGCGTCGATCGGCCCCGAGCTGTCGTCGCGATGCGTTTCCGCCGAGCCACTGGTCATTCGCTGGCTCGAAACGCGACTCGACGAGGAGTTCGAACTCTACGAACACGCCTGCCAAATCGCCCACGCCATGATGCGGCAGATTTTCTCGCGCGACACCATCACCCCCGGCGTCACCACGCTCGAAGACCTCGAGTGGGCGTACACACAACTCGCCCGCGACCTGGGCCTGCCGCTGTCGTTCAAGCCGTTCTACCGACTTTACCGCAACGACAACGCGCCGCAGCCCAGCGATCCCGATAAGCTCGTCATCCACGCCGGCGACATGCTGCACTGCGACGTCGGTGTCGAGTACTTACGGCTCATTACCGACCACCAAGAACTCGCCTACGTCCTCCGCCCCGGCGAAACCGCGGCACCCGAAGGCCTCCGCCGCGGCCTTGCCGAGTCGAACCGCTTGCAGGACGTCTTCACCAGCAACTGGCAGTGCGGCCTCACCGGCAACGCGATCCTCGAGTGCAGCCTTGCCCAAGCCCACGCCGAGGGGATCAGCAACCCGCGAATCTACTCGCACTCGCTTAGCCACTTCCTGCACGAGCCCGGCCCGCTAATGGGCCTCCCCTGGCAACAAACGGCGATCGCCGGCCGGGGCGACGTTGTGATGCACGAGAACACCGCCTATACCGTCGAACTCCGCACCGACGTCGAGGTGCCCGAATGGGGCGGCCAGCTCGTGCCGTTCATGCTCGAACAAGACGCTGCGATCACGCGCGCCGGCGTCCACTACATCGACGGCCGCCAAACTGAGTTTCATTTGGTGTAGGAGTCATAGTACAACCCTACTCCGTATGGTTAGGCCCATGCGTTCGCATTCTCGGAACGAGCGAAGTCCCAGGGGGCGAAACCGCTCCAATGGCTGCGCTCACTCCTCCGCTTCTCCATACGGAGTATGGAGGTACTATCTTGCGAGCCACTCCAAGCTCACACACCCCACCATCCCGAACAAGCTCAGACCAACGGCCGCGAACAGCGCTGACAACACCATCATCGCCAGCCCGACGACCATCGAAAGCGCGAGCACGCACACGTAGAACTGGAACACCAACCAGAGCATGCTGCTCCACGACATCCGCACATCAACCACGCGGACGTTCTGAAGTTCTACGTCGGCGACTCGCGCCTTGCGCGCTCTAGCGGCTCTCGGAGCGCGTGGCGACGCAATGGGTTCCGCCGTCTCGGGAGCCGCTCCCACGAAGTCGAGCTCAGGTGGCGCGCTCGCCGTAGCTCCGCGCGGCACAATCTCGGGAATCACCGCGTCGTCTTCTTCCTCTACCGCGGGAAACACCTGCGCGGGCGGCGGAACCGCGACAGAAGGAGGAGCCACCGCGGGCGGAGCGCTCGTTACGGGCGGAACGCTCGGCGGCACACTCGCCACCGGCGGCACCATCGGCTGAACGTTGGGCGCTGGCGGCGCGACCACGTCCGCCATCACCAGCACGGGCGATCCACACTTCGGACAGGGCAATGTCTGCCCCGCGTGCGTGTCAGGAGCCTTGATCGGCGCACCGCAGTGACCGCAGTGAAACTTAATCGGCATAACTACATTCAGCGAATTCAAGGCGAGCCGGGAGCGTCAGCGACCGGAGGAAAGCAGTTGAGATCCAGCGACGGGAGGGAATCTGCTTAGGGTTCGAGCCTGAAGCTCAGATTGTTCCCTGAATGCCCAACCCCTACCATTAAGTTTGACCCGCCCGCCCGTGTCAAACTTCCACCCGGCGGGGGTTGCGGTAAAGCACACGGGCCAGAAGCTCCGGCGAACCAGGCTCGCCCCCACGCTCGAAGTGCCACTCGGGATGCGTCGGCACCCACTCGGGGGCCAAAGGCCAGGGATCAAAGGGATCGCCCCCCAGCAGCTCCGCAAGCCGCGACGACTGCATCGCCACGTTCCCGGCCCGCGGCGGCATCGGCCCCGCCTCGATCCGCGGACAACCTTTGAGGAGCCGTGGATCGTACCCACCCACGCGGTTAATCACCTGGGCGATCTGGTACAAGCTAAGCCGCCGCGAAGCCCCCGCGTGCAACACTCCAGCCGAGTCTCCCGCCAGCAGTTGCTCGAACACCACGTTCAGGCAATCGGTGTAAGTCGGCGTGCGGATCTCGTCGTAGTACAACGTCGCCGGCCGGTCTTTGGCGAAACGCGATTGAATCCAATCGATCGCCCCCGCGTGACCGTTGAAGCTCACCCCCATCGGCAGCGAGATCCGCACCACGCAGGCCTCGGGGTACCAGTCGGCGATCAATTGCTCGGCACTCACCATCGTCTTGCCGTACACCGTCACGGGGTCGGGGCGATCGGTCTCGACGTGCCCCTCGTGTTCGGCGCGGTCGCCCGAGAACACGAGGTCAATCGAAGTATGCACCAATCGCACCTGCCGCTCGGCTACATGCGACAACAGGTTCACGAGCCCTTCGACGTTGGTCCGCCATGCGAGGCGAGTGTCGAGTTCGCACGCCTTGAGAGCGCAGTTGCCCGCGCAATTGAGCACCGCGTGAAACTGGTACTCGTCAAACAACCGCCCCATCGCCACCGGATCCTCGGCATCGCACGCCACGATGTGCGGCCCGTCAAGCCGCCAGTTGTCCCGCTGGCGAATGCCAATCACTTGGCCGGGGTAACGCTCGTGGAAGTAGGCCAGCGCGTTGTACCCCGCCACCCCAGCAACGCCGGTCACGAGCAGCGGCAAGCGTTGTTCGTCGAGGGGGAGCATCGGCGGGGGAATCGGAGGCAAGGGGAAGCGAAACGCCCCATTATAGCCGCCAAACCTGCGATCGGCGAACGCTAGGCCGCCCGTTGCCACCGGCTTACGAACTTCGCGTAATCCTCGGCGGTGTCGATACCGCTGGACGTGTGCTGCGTGACGCCGACCATGATGGCGTGGCCCCGCTCGATGACGCGGAGCTGTTCGAGCCGCTCGGCCTGTTCCATTCGCGACGGGGGCCAGCTTGCCAGTTGCATCAAGAAGTCCCGGCGATACGCGTAGATGCCCAGGTGCTGGTGGAACAGCGCGGGCTCGCTCGTCAGGTCAAAGTCTTCCGCCTCGCGGACGAACGGAATCTGGCTGCGGCTGAAATACATCGCTCGGCCGGCGTCGTCGAACACCACCTTCACGCACGCAGGGTTCGCAATCTGCGCCGCGTCTCGCAGCGGCGTGGCGAGCGTTGCCATCGGTGCGTGCGGATTTTGTTCCAGAAGTTCAATGACCTGATCGATGGCCGTCGCCGCCATTTCCGGCTCGTCCCCTTGCAGGTTCACCAGCACGTCGGCATCGGGAAGACCCGCGGCCACCTCGGCCACGCGATCGGTGCCACTCGCACACGACTCGCTGGTCATCACCGCGGTGCCGCCTGTGCGGCGAATCACCTCGGCGATCTCCACGCTATCGGTCGCCACGACCACGCCCACCGGCCGCCGCGCCCGGCGGGCCGCCTCGTAGGTGTGCTCGATGAGCGACCGCCCCGTGTCCGACAGCAACATCTTCCGCCGAAGCCGGGTCGATCCAAGCCGAGCGGGAACCACCACGTAACTGCGAAGCGCGCGAGTATTATTCATGCCGCGATTTTTACCGCGAACCGCCATGCCGTGGTAGCTCAATCGCCACGGTGTTCTTCGGAATGCTAGCAGCGAGTTGTGTAGGCCGGGTCAAGCTCCGCGCCGACCCGGCACTTCCCGCTAAGCCATCCTAGTCCCCTCTCCCCCATTTCGTTCGCGCGCGGCTCTCACCCATTGTTGGAACACCACCGCGAACGAACTGGGGGAGAGGGTTAGGGTGAGGGGGCAGCCTCGCGAGCAAACTCAGCCCCCACCCGCCCCAACATGAAGCCGAATTTAACTTCCCTTCAGCCCAGCCTTAGGGCCGCCGGCGATACTTGGGACATCGAATCGCAACTACTACGACTTCCTGGAACATCGCCATGACCCCCGTCGTCCTCGCCGGCATCATCACCGCCTCGGCCACCGCCGCCGTGCTGCTCGCTACGTGCGTATCCGCGGCCTTCGAAAACCCACCCAACGCGACCTCGCGTCCGCAACCACCGCTGAGCGAAGTGTTGTCGCGGGGGAATTAGGCTTCTGCGGTACCCTCCTGCTCGCCAGCCGTTTTCTGCTGCCTAAGTCGGTGGATCGCCCGCAATTGGAGAAGGGCTTCTTGGTCCTTGGGGCGGCCAAGATACTCTTTGATGCGAATAAGATCTTCCAATCCGATCACGGACAGCTTTCGCCCTTTGTACTCAAAAGATTCCGCAGACGGGACTAGCTCTTCGTAGGCTCCAATCGGATCAAGCCATCCCAACAGATCGAGTGGCACGTACCGGGTGTTGAACGTGAAGTTGCTCCCCAGCGCCAATGTCTTGGCATCCAAAACAAAGGGCAAACCGGCTGGTGCGTCCCGCAGTGTTGGCTGCAGGGCCTTCATCGCCTCTGCAAGTCGATGCAGATTCTCGGCCGTACGTCGGTAGCATAGGTCGACATCGAACGTGGTACGTGAACCGCCGAGCAACACCTCAGCCTGACCACCCACCACGATAAACTCCACTTCGTGCGCGAGGAGCAAGTCCAGTAGCTTCTCCAGTCCATCGGTTTCAGATTCTTCGTCCATGAGTTCTCAATTGCTCGGTTTGCCAGCGGGCACGGTCGCTCTGGCGAATCCGCTCTAGAGGCGTAAGTCGCAAATTGGCGCGAATCAGCGAGATATCCACCCCGTCGGCGTTTTGCTCTGGAAACGTCGGCCGAGGGCAGGGTCGAGCAAGAATTGCTTCGAGTGATTCTTCCGACGAATCGGTGGTTGTACGCGAGGGCTCCATACTATCATTGTAGAACCGGACAGTGAGCTTGCCGAGCGGATTTTCACCGCCATCTCCACGGCTTTTTAAAAGTTAGCCAGCCATTGACGCCCGCAACCGCCGCTGTGCCATCGGTTACAATAGAACTCTTCCAGTACCTCCTCCGATGCCGGGAGCCGCGGAACGTGACCCATTTATCTGCTGTTCTATGTTGCTCGCTATTGGCGATTCATGCCATCGGTTGCTCGCGTCCTGCTCCTGCTCCGGGACCGGAGTTGTTCGACACAAGCAACTTGCAGTCGCTTGAGATCCTCCGCCTGCGTCCCTATGGGGAAGAAGGAACGTTGGATATCAGCACCGAACCCGCGCCCGATCGTTTCCGCGGGTGGCGCGTCATTGATCGGGTGACCGTCGATCGCCCGAGCACGCAGAGCGAGATCTCCCAGCTTGTGGAACGCGGCCTTCGGGAAGGCGAGGAAGGCAACCTCGCCGCATCGTGTTTTGAACCGAGGCACGCCATTATCGCCCGGAGTCCGAACTCGACATGCGAGCTGGAGATCTGCTTCGCATGCAGCTGGGTATACGTCTATCAGGATGGGAAGTCTTCGCGGCGGATGATTTCCGACGCTCCAATGGAGTTGCTGGAGGAACTGCTGGGCCCGGCGGAAGTCACGCGACGTGAGCCCGTCGAGTGATCTCTGAAACGACGATCGCCACCCAATAGACTTCGAACTATGGAAGAGCCCAACCCCCCTACGAGTCGCCCCGCGCCACGGGCTCTGTGCAAGAGGTCCCCCGGCAGCATGCAGATACTCAAGTAGTGAAGCCGCTGGAGCCGTTTGGAACGGCTGCTTTTGTGATGGCGTTGTTGATACCGCTATCTGGTGTAGGCGGCATCGTGGCCCTGCTCGTCGCTGAACAGCGCATCATGCTAGCAGCGATGCTGACTGCATTGGCCGATATCCTGGTTGTCGTGCCTATCATCGTCTCGTGGAAGCGGCACCACAAAGCACCGCAGCGATGGCGAGGCTATGGATTGCTCGTGTCGGCCCTGGCTATTCTCACGGTCCAAGTAGCCTTGAACGCGATTGGATTTCTGACCCTGATTCTAAGGTGAGTTTTGTCCCTAATTGCCGATGGGAACGGCCAAATAACCCGCGTTTTCGCCACATTTTGGCGCCCAACTATTTCCACTTTTTTCCAGAAAGGGACTAGAAAGCGCGCTTCGGATGTGTTCTTATGTGCATATCCACTGAAGTCGTGGACGCATGTTCTTTGACAACTGAAAAACTAGAAGAAAACGGCAGGCAGAGTGCTTGGTGGGGGCTCGGCGTACGCGTTGGGCAAGGCGTAAGGAGCCGGGTCGGCGCGGAGCTTGACCCGGCCTACATCGAGTAAAGTTGCAGTGCGGAATCGCGCTGCGACTTTATTCCGAACGAGTGTTTGGGAGGTTTCTCGTAACTTGTGCCTGCAAAGGCGCTTACGACCAACTCCCAAAGGGCAGGAAAATAATAATGTCGCAGTCAATGCGATATTCGCGCAAGTGCGACACAACTTCGAAGGTGGCTACTGCACCAGCTGCTCTTCTTCGGCGGAGGCGACTTCGATTTCGCCGGCGTCTTCGAGGCTGCGGACGATGTCGACGATTTTCTGCTGCTCGGCTTCGACCGCAGAGACTTTCACCGCACCGAGGAACTCCATTTCCTCGCGGAGCATGTCGCCGGCACGCTGCGACAGGTTGCCCAGGATCTTGTCCTTGAGTTCCTCGCTCGCCCCCTTGAGCGCCAGCGCCCACTGCGTGGTTTCGATGTGTTTGAGCATCGACTGGATGTCTTTGTTCGAGAACTTGGCAATGTCTTCGAACACGAACATCAACCGGCGAATCTCTTCCACCAGATCGGGATCGTCCTCGGCCAGTTGCTGCAGGATAATGCGTTCGGTCGAGCGCTCGGAGACGTTCAGCATCTCGGCGACCGACTCGACGCCACCCGCGTTCTGGAAGCTCTGGCTCACGACATTCGACATCCGTCCTTCGAGACCACGCTCGACTTCGCGAATGATCTCGGGATTGGTTTGGTTCATCGTCGCCATCCGCCGCACGACCGCGAGCTGCCTCTCGGGAGGCAAACCCGCGAGGATCTCCGCCCCGTACGCAGCGGGCAGGTACGACATGATGAGTGCGATGGTCTGCGGGTGCTCGTCCATGATGTAAGTCAGGACGTTCTGGCTATCGACATGCCGAAGGAAGCCGAACGGCAACGCTTCGATGGTCTGGCGAATGTTGTCGAGCGCCTGCCCCGCGTCGGATCCAAGAGCCCGCTTCACGAGGTTCTTAGCGAGGTCGAGACTGCCACCTTCGGTGGTGGAGCTCGGATTGGCGTTGGCGAACTCGCGAATGGTCGAGTCCTGCTCCGCCGGCAAAATGCGATTGGTCCGGGCGATCTCGATCGAAACCTGCTCGACTTCCTTGGGGCTCAGCTTGCTCAACAGAGCGGCCGCGTCCTCTTCAGGAAGGCTCATCAACACGATGGCAGCTTTGCGAATATCGGACATCGCTCAGACATTGGGGGTGACAAGGAGTTGCCAGCACCCAACAACGATCGAGGGCGCGCGGCAATCGTCTTATCGACTCCGATAGTCGCAACGCATGAGAGGATTTGACGTTTGCGAAGGATGTGCTGCCGCTAGCGAGAAATGTGGGAGGGCTCTCTGAGCCCGATAGCCGTGGCTGTGGTTCCCTTTCAGGGAACGATCCGCGCGACTGCTAGCGAAGGTCATCCCAACGACAAACCCCTTCTTGCCCTTCGCATTCGTCGACCGACACTTCGAGCGACGTGGGGCGAAAACCATGCTCGGCGAGGGCAGCAAGCAGTTGCTCGCCGATGTGGTGTGCTAGCAGCTCGGCGGTGGTGTTGGAGACGGGGAGCAGCACGCAGTCGCTCGCCGGGAACACCCAGCGGCGATCTTCGAACCGTGCGGTGACTTCGTTGTCCGCGCTCGTCACGTGGATCGTTGGGTGACTGGTGGGAAGGATCACGCGGTGGTCGAGCGTGCGAGTGATGGCGATCAACGCATCACGAGCGGCGATGAAATCGACGACGTACTCGTTCTCATCGAGCGGCCCCGCGATTTCCGCCGCGACGCGGTAGTTGTGCCCGTGGAGTGGCTCGCAGATGTTGCCCGCGAACGTGATGAAGTGGGCGGCGCAGAACGTGAACTGCTCCTTGCGAAGCCGAACGTGGTAGGTGTTGGACATGGGCGACGACGCTCGCGGTCAGGAGTAGAATTTCACCGGCCAGCTTAGTCGATCGCCGGCGAGGAGCACAAACAAAGCCGCGGCCACCAAGTCCGCCGTGGTGCCCGGGTTTCGGCGATGCCCATCGGCACGGAGCCAGAAATCGAGGTCCGAAAGTGCTGCGTGGTACGACTGGGGATCTCGATTGGCGAGAGCCAGTACGCTCGCCGCCCGAGCCGCGAGGTCATGCGACACATCCGTGCCGAGCTTCCGCTCGACCAAGCTGTCGCCATAACGCGAAATGAGAAGCAGTTGAGCACGAATGATGGCGTCGTTCAGCGAGGTGCCATGCGTGACGTGATCGGCGATTTGGTTCGCGGCTTCCGTGACTTCGGCGAACTGATTGGTGAACTGGCGGGCCACTAGGTCGCGATCGGCGGCGAGTTGCATCGCCTCGACGAGCGAGTGTTCGGGTTCGGCGGAGACATCTCCCTCGTCCACTTTCCCCAGTCCGCCGGGCATTGCTTCGCGAATGGCGGCGTAGAACTTGGAGGTGTCTTCGCGAGTCGCCGAGTGGACGATTCGGGTTGCTTCTTCCGCATCTCCCTCGGCGAGCGCGAGGGGGGCAAGGAGTAGCAGCGTTCCTAAATTCGTGTTCACGCCCACGGCAGCACGCGTCGCCCGGACGGCTTCGAGCACGGTACCGCCGAGTCCGAGCTCGGCCGAGGAGTCGAACACGGGGCCGATTACCGCGGCGCTGACCAGGAAGTCGACGTAGCTCATGTCAGCAAAGTCCGCCCCGCGGTGGACGTTGCCGGGCTTCGCGGCGGTGGCTTCCCACAGGCAGGCGAGTGTCGCACAGCCACCGATGGTGGTCGGGCGTTGGTTCGGATCGCTGCTCATGACGACGCCTCGCTGGTGGTTCGCGTGAGGAACGACTCGACCAATTGCAAAGCTTCGTCGGGGGCGTCCTCGACCACCCAGTGCCCCACGTCGGCGAGTCGATAGGCCTCGGCGTCGGGCCAGATGTTCTCGAACTTCGTCAAACAGTCGGGGCGAAAACACCAGTCGCGCATGCCCCACACGAGCATCTTTGGTTTGTCGGCGAGCGAGGGGAGTCCTTGCTCGATGTCGTGCAGCGTCTGCCAAGTGGGATGGCTTTGCTTCATCGGAATGTCGGCGACGAACTCGTACGTCTGCCTGCGATGGTCCCACGTGTCAGTCGTTGCAAGGTACGCATCGGCAACCGCGGGTTCGAGCTTTGCCTTGCGAGCCAGCGTCATCCGCAGTGCCGCACAGGTAAATAGATTAAGCCCCTGCACACCCCAGCGACCGACGACCGGAATGCGACACGCGGCGATGCGCTGGGGGATGTACCACGGCGGGAATGCACCGGTGTTGAACAGCACTACTCGTGAGAACGCCTGCGGACGCTGGAGCATGGTGCCGAGGCCGATGGCTCCGCCCCAGTCTTGGGCGACGAGCGTGGCGTTGGTGAGACCGAGCGCATCGACGAGCGAGACCACGTGCTCAATGTGATCTGCCAGGCGAAACCCGCGATCGGGCTTGTCGCTGAGTCCGCAGCCCATGTGATCGACCGCGATGTGGCGATACGAGTCGCCGAGCCCCTGGATCAAGTTCCGCCAGTGGAACGACCAAGTGGGATTGCCGTGAACGTACAGCAGCGGCGGTGCTTCGCGGGGGCCAACATCGAGGTAATGCATCCGCCCCGCCGGCAGTTCGTGCCACGACGACTCGAACGGATAGAGCTCACGCCAGCGGGAGGAATTGGACGACATGGCGGAGCGAGCAATGGAATGGTGGGGCGACGGCTAGGGGAGTGGTACACTATCAATTGCCAGGGCATCGCGTACAAGGCGGCCCCCGCTTCGCCCCCCTTCGTGAGGACCGACCTCGTGCCGAGTTTGACCGTCGAAAACTACCTGAAGGCGATCTTCCAACTGGCCGACGGTTCGGGCAGCCAGACCGTCAGCACGGGCCAAATCGCCGACGCCCTGAGCGTCTCGCCCGGCACGGTGACCAGCATGCTGAAGACGCTCGCCGAAGGGAGCCTGGCGAGCTACAAGCCGTACGAAGGGGTCGAGCTAACTCCTGCAGGTCGGGCGCTCGCGCTGCGGGTGATTCGCCGGCATCGGCTGATCGAGTTGTTCCTGGTTCGTACGCTCGACCTGACGTGGGACGAAGTGCACGAAGAAGCCGAGCACATGGAGCACGCGGTGAGTGACTGGCTGGTCGACCGCATCGAGGCCCATCTCGGACATCCGAAGTTCGATCCGCACGGCGACCCGATTCCGGCGGCCGATGGCGAGATGGCCGAAGGCGAAACGCTGCCGCTTGCGGACCTGCCAGCGGGACAGCAGTTTCGCGTGGTGCGAGTGCTCGACCAATCGCCGGAGTTCCTGCGAACGCTCAGCGACTCGGGCATTGGTATTGGCGTAGCGGGCTCGGTGGCGATTGCTCACGCCGACGGAGGGCAGACGCTGCAACTCGGGGACGTCGAGCAGCGGATTGATGGGCGCATCGCCGCGAGCGTATGCGTGGACGTGCTGGATTAGCAAGCGTGCACGAAAAAACCCCGTGCGGCCGGGTTCGATGAACCGAGGCCACACGGGGCGTATAACAAACTTACCGGCCTATTGCGACTGGGTGGAGTCACTCGAAGATAGACGCGAGTCGGACGGTGCTGCGCACAGCCATATATCAACTCGGGCCAATCGTATTTTTAGGTCCTCCCGACGGAATCTTGACCGGAAAGTTTGAATGGTAACTCGGCTGCTCGGGCGAGAGCCGAAATGCAAAGCACGCTTAGGTTATCGGGCCACGTGGGTTACGAACTTCAGTGGCAGTTAGGTCACTGTAGCGCGGTGGCCGCGATGGTCAACCTTCGCCAGGAACTCTCGTTCGCTTTTTGGCGAAAGGTCTCGAAGCCTACTGGAAAATCATAGTTCGGGAAAGGACGGTCGCCAGCGTTTTGTTGGAGTTTTCACACACCCCTGCGAAATGCAAACGTCGTGCCGCTAGCACGCGAGGCGGGTGATCTTGCGGGCAGTTCGCGAATGCCGTAATTGTTGCCGCGCGATTCTATCGCCTTGCTTTTCTCGATCTCTCCTCGCTCCGCGGAAGTTCCTATGGACGACTCCACCGAAGTCTCTCGTCGAACCGTGCTGGCGAACTGTGGTCGTTTGGCCGCTGGTTTGTTTACGGTGCCCATATGGCTGCTGTTCGCTCAGCGTGCAGACGCCGCGATTCCTCGTGGACCCGTGCTGAGGGAACGCCTGATCGTCGGCTTGCGGGTGAAAACCGAGCGAGACATCGAGTTCATCGACCACGTGGTCGATTTGGTGGTCAGGCGTAAGCTACCCCTGAAGCTGGTCGACCAAACCTACTTCTGGGCGCGGACCAAGGCGGCGGCCCACCGCTCGCTCGGCAACAACCCCATGGTCTACTTCCGGCCGGGACTGGCAGCTCGGGCGGCGAAAATCGGCATCAAAGTGTGAAGCTGGCTCCGCGGTGGGTGGGCGGTAGGCATCGAACTCCATTGCGGCTAAAATCGGGCTTTTCCGGGTCCCCGTTGTCCCCGTTTGTCGATCGAAAAGAGTCCTCATGGCGCGCAAAGTCATAAACCGCAAAGAGAAACGTGCCGAGATGGAGGCCGCGGAGGCCATCGAAGCTACCGAGAAGAAGGTAGTCAAGAAGACTCCAGCGAAGCGTAAGAGCCGTGCCAAGGCTGCCAAGGAAGTTCGCCTGAAGGCGTTCTGGGGCGTGTTCAACCAGTCGCTCCGCCGCGTCGCGCTGTACGATTACAGCGAGAAGAAAGAGGCGGAAAAGAAGGCCGAAGAACTCAGCGCCTCGGGCAAGTCGCCGCACTTCGTGCAGCCGGTGAAGGAAGCGATCGAAGAAGCTTAAAGAAATCTCAAGCCTCGCGTCGCGAGTGCGGCTCCCCGGTGGTCACCCAATAGGTGGCATCCTAGCGTACTAACGGTCCCCGGAGATCAGTTCCCGGGACGCCGACATGCTTTGGAGGCCCGGACGTTGACTCCTGCCGATTCGCGACGACTAGTGCTGCTGACCGGTGCCTCGGGCTACGTCGGTGGGCGGCTTCTCAAGTTGCTCGAGAACCGAGGCTTCACGGTGCGCTGTCTCGCGCGAAACGCCGAGGCGCTCGCCAAACGTTGCGGTCCGGGCACCGAAGTCGTCGCAGGGGACGTGCTGGTTCGCGAGTCGCTCGACGCACCGCTCGCGGGTGTCGACACGGCTTACTACCTGATCCACTCGATGGGTGCCACGCGCGACTTCGAGAAGGAAGATCGCGACGCCGCGGCCAATTTCGCCAGTGCAGCACGAGCGGCCGGCGTGCGCCGCATCATCTACCTCGGTGGCCTCGGCGAGGACACCAAGGATCTCTCCAAGCACCTTCGCAGCCGCCAAGAGGTGGGCCGCGTGCTCCGCGAGTCGGGTGCCGAGGTCATCGAACTACGAGCTTCGATCGTCATTGGCTCCGGCAGTTTGTCGTACGAGCTGGTTCGCAACCTGGTCGAGCGTTTGCCCGTAATGATCTGCCCTTCCTGGGTCTCTGTGGCCGCACAGCCGATTGCGATTGAGGACCTGCTTGACTACTTGCTTGAGGCAATGGACGTCTGCACCGACGGCTCGCGAGTTTTCGAGATCGGCGGCCCCGAGCAAGTCTCCTACGGCGACCTGATGCGCGAGTACGCGCGGCAACGCGGGCTACGGCGATGGATGATTCCGGTACCGGTGCTGACTCCGTACCTATCAAGTCTGTGGCTCGGCTTGGTGACGCCGATCTACGCACGAATTGGGCGGAAGCTGGTTGCGAGCATGCGAAATCCCACGGTCGTGAACGACACATCGGCCTCCCAATCGTTCAGTGTTCGCCCTCGTGGTCTCCGTGATGCGATCGCCCGCGCGCTGGCCAACGAAGACCAAGAGTACGCTCAAACACGCTGGAGCGACGCATTGAGTTCCAGCGGTCCGATCCGCGATCTGGACGGGATGAACTGCGGTTCGCGGATCGTCGATTCGCGGACTTTGCAGGTCGCCGTTTCACCGGCCGAGGCGTTTGCGCCCATCCAGCAAATTGGCGGCACTCGGGGTTGGTACTACGGCAGTTGGTTGTGGCAACTCCGGGGTTTTCTGGACCTGCTGGTGGGCGGCATCGGTGTGCGGCGAGGCCGCCGGCACCCGGTGGATATTCGCGTGGGCGATACGCTGGACTTCTGGCGGGTGGAGCGGTTCGAGCCCCATCGAATGCTTCGGCTCCGGGCCGAAATGAAGGTGCCGGGGCGAGCCTGGCTGGAGTTGGATGTCGATCAAGGAGAACAGCCAGGAACCAGCGTGATTCGCCAAACGGCGATCTTCGATCCGCTGGGTCTCGCGGGGCTGGCGTACTGGTACGGGCTCTATCCGCTGCATCAACTTGTGTTTGCGGGAATGCTGCGTAATATCGCCCGCGCGGCAGAAGCGGAGGCGGCCAGCGGACCCACGCCCGGGCGCCGCTAAATCGGACCGGCCCGCTTGCAATCTGAGGACTCACTCGTGAGGATACACGTCGTCGCCCCTGGGCGGCGACGCGGAACACTCCGCCCTGCCCTCGCCCGCCGATCCCGCTTGAGAGGAACCTTGCCGTGGCTAAATCAAAAGCAGACACGTCGAAAGCCCCATCCAAGACAGCCGAGTCGAAGAAGTCGGAAGCCGCACCCAAGCCCGCTCCCAAGGCCGCGGCGGCTAAGAAAACCGTCGCCAAGCCTGCCGCGCCGCTGCTCACCGACGACGAAATCGGCCCCACCGCCGGCCTCGTGTGGCAGACGCTCAACGACCAGGGTGCCCAAACCGTGGCGGCGCTCAAGAAGTCGGTCGATGCGCCGGGCGACCTGGTGATGGCCGCTGTGGGATGGCTCGCTCGCGAGGGAAAGCTCGAGTTCGAGACGTCCGGCCGCACCGTGAAAATCTCGCTCCGCTAACCTCCGATACCAGAGCCGATGTACCAAGCTGCCGCCGATCGTTACGACTCGATGCCGTACAACCGATGTGGCAAAAGCGGCCTGTGTTTGCCGGCTGTTTCGCTCGGATTATGGCACAATTTCGGCGGCGTCGATGCGTTCGAGAATGGTCGGGCGATTGTCCACCGGGCGCTCGATTTGGGCGTCACCCACTTCGATCTCGCGAACAATTACGGCCCGCCACCTGGTTCGGCCGAGGAAAATTTCGGCCGGATGCTGGCGACCGATCTCGCGCCGTACCGCGACGAGTTGGTGATCAGCACCAAGGCGGGCTACTTGATGTGGCCTGGTCCTTACGGCGAGTGGGGTTCGCGAAAGTACTTGCTGTCGAGTCTCGACCAAAGCCTCAAGCGAATGGGGCTCGAGTACGTCGATATCTTCTACTCGCACCGCCGCGATCCCGACACGCCGCTGGAAGAGACGCTCGGAGCCGTGGCGACGGCGGTCAAGCAAGGCAAGGCACTCTATGCCGGCATCTCGAACTACAACGCCGAGGACACCCGTACGGCGTGCCGACTGCTTCGCGAAATGGGCTGCCCGCTGCTGATTCACCAACCGAAGTACTCGATGTTCGTCCGCGAGCCCGAGCAAGGGCTGCTGGACGTGCTGGGCGAGGAAGGCGTGGGGTGCATCCCGTTCTCGCCGCTTGCGCAGGGCATGCTGACCGATCGGTACTTGAAGGGAATTCCCGAAGATAGCCGAGCCGCCAAGTCGCATGGCTTCCTCCAGCAAAGTGAGCTGACCGCCGAGCGGATGCAGCAGATTCGCTCGCTCAACGACCTCGCCGCCAAGCGAGGTCAGTCGCTCGCCCAAATGGCCCTGGCTTGGGTACTCCGCGATCCGCGAATCACCACCGTGTTGATCGGCGCCAGTAGTGTCCAGCAGCTCGAGCAGAACATCGCTTGCCTCGAAAATCGACATTTGTCGGGCGAAGAGCAGGCGGCCATCGAGCGGATTCTGGCGTAACTTCCCCGGCACTTCAGGCGCGAGCGAAAGAGTCTTAGCGATGAAAGTGGCGATTGTGGGGGTTGGGCACGTCGGAGCCACGCTGGCCTACTCGTTGCTCGAAGTCGAAACCATCGACCACCTGCACCTGGTGGGGCGGAACCAAGGACGGCTCGAAGGCGAGACGCTCGATCTGCGTCACGCCGCGTCGTTCTTCGCCGCGCCGCAGACCATCAGCTACAGCACGGTCGCCGATTGCCGGGATGCCCAGATCATTGTGCTGACGCTCTCGCAGCCCCCGACGAGCACCGACCGCAACGCCCTGGCGGTCGATAATGGTCGGCTTTTCGCCGAGGTAGTGCCCCAGCTCGCCCGTCAGTCGCCGGACGCGGTGTTCGTCGTGGCGACGAACCCCGTCGAGGCCCTAACGCAGTGGACCATCGAGCTCTCGGGCTTCGATCCCGGGCGGGTTCTGGGGGCGGGGACCATCATCGATAGCTGCCGATTCCGGGCCGCGTTGTCGGAGTTTTTGCACGTCCATCCCGAAGATTTGCGGGCTTACGTGCTGGGGGAGCATGGCGATTCGCAGTTCCTGTGGCTCAGCGGGGCGGCGGTCGGCGGAGTCCGCCTAGAGGCCCGAGACATTCCGGACCACGTGATCGAATCGACCCGATCGAGCGGCACGGCCATTTTTCGCCTCAAAGGTCACACGTCCTACGCGATCAGTCAGGCGCTACAATTGATCATCGGCAGCATTGCCGGCGACCGAATGCGTACTATGCCGGTGTCGACTCAGGTCGACCTGGGCCCGGAATTCCCTCCGCTATGCCTGGCGATCCCCTGCGTGGTGGGTCGCGGCGGCGTCGAGCGGCAGCTTCGGCCCCGGTTCACGACCGAGGAGCAGGAGAAGTGGCTGGCGAGCGGGCGAAGCGTGGCGGCCACGCTCGGCCGGATTCATGCGGAGTTAGGGTAAACACCCGTAAGATTGGGGGAATAGCTAAAGTTGTTGTGTTGCGGTTCGTGCGAAGTTCGTGGGGGCGGGAGCGAACCACCCTTGCGGCAGTTGGTGTCCCCTGTATATTAGGCGATTCGCACGATATCGCGTAGATTCGCGCTAGCGTAGCTCAATTGGCAGAGCAGCGGTTTTGTAAACCGCAGGTTGTGGGTTCAAGTCCCTCCGCTAGCTCTCTCCTTGTGGCCGACGCGAGAGCGAATTGATGCGAGATTTTGCGGCCGCGGCAGGCAAATCTCTCCGCGTTGAGTGAACCTTCGGGGGCACTCACAGGCTTCGCTGGTCGGTGGTGGTCCCCGAGCCGGACGGCGCGAGAGGGGGATTTGTCAGGGCCGCGAAACCCCGAAAGGGGAGGTTACCGAAGCGGTCAAACGGGTCAGACTGTAAATCTGATGGCTTATGCCTTCGCAGGTTCGAATCCTGCACCTCCCACTTAGGAAAATGACCAATGTCGAATGACCAATGACCAATCCGGGAAGGTGCTGAGGTTGCCGCGAGGCGTTGGTCATTGAGACTTGGGCATTGAGATTTCCCGTGATTGCGGGTGTAGCTCAATGGTAGAGCAATAGCCTTCCAAGCTGAAGACGAGGGTTCGATTCCCTTCACCCGCTTGGCGAGGTCTGCTGGCGTGAAGCTGGCGGCTTCGAGAGAGACGAGTTTTAGAGATGATTCGCTGCTGTAGCTCAGTTGGTAGAGCACGTCCTTGGTAAGGACGAGGTCACGCGTTCGAGTCGCGTCAGCAGCTTTCACAGTGGTGACTTTCCGGTTACCTTTTAATTTTTCCAGCTTCTGTATTTCAACAAGTATTTGAGTTAGGGACGAAAATGGCCAAGGCTCTTTTTACCAGCAAGAAGCCGCACGTGAACGTCGGCACCATCGGTCACATCGACCACGGCAAAACCACCACCACTGGCGCCATTGTGGCTGTGCAGGCTGCAAAGGGCCTCGCCCAGGCTAAGTCCTATGCTGATATCGCCAAGGGCGGTACGGTTCGCGACGCGACCAAGACCGTGACCATTGCCGCGGCTCACGTCGAGTACGAGACCGCCAATCGTCATTACGCCCACATCGACTGCCCGGGCCATGCTGACTTTATCAAGAACATGATCACCGGTGCCGCCCAGATGGACGGCGCGATCCTGGTCGTTTCGGCTCCGGACGGACCGATGCCCCAGACCCGCGAGCACATCCTGCTGGCCCGCCAAGTCGGTGTGCCCAAGGTGGTGGTCTACCTCAATAAGTGCGACCTGGTCGACGACGAAGAGCTGCTGGAGCTCGTCGAAATCGAAGTTCGCGAACTGCTGGACAAGAACGGCTTCCCCGGCGACGAAGTCCCCGTGATTCGTGGTAACTCGAAGGCCGCTTACGACAATCCTTCGGACCCTGAAGCTTCGAAGTGCATCAGCGAGCTGATGGACGCCATCGACAGCTACATCGACGAGCCCACCCGCGAAGTCGACAAGCCGTTCCTGATGGCCATCGAAGACGTGTTCTCGATCGAAGGTCGTGGTACTGTTGCTACCGGCCGTGTCGAGAAGGGTCGCGTGAAGGTTGGTGACGAAGTCGAGATCATTGGTCTCACTGCCGCCCCCACCAAGACCACCTGCACCGGCGTCGAGGCGTTCAACAAGACGATGGAATCGGCTGAAGCCGGTCACAACGTCGGTTGCCTGCTGCGTGGTGTGAAGCGTGAAGACATTCAGCGTGGTCAGGTTCTGGCCAAGCCGGGTTCGGTTACCCCGCACACCAAGTTCGAAGGCGAAGTGTACGTCTTGAGCAAGGAAGAAGGCGGACGCCACACCCCGTTCTTCAGCGGCTACCGTCCTCAGTTCTACTTCCGCACGACGGACGTCACTGGTTCGGCCAACCTGATGGGCGATGCCGAAATGTGCATGCCTGGCGACAACACTCGCATTAGCGTCGAGCTGTCGAAGCCAATCGCCATGGAAGACGGTGTCCGCTTCGCTATCCGCGAAGGTGGCAAGACCGTCGGTTCGGGCGTTGTAACGAAGATTCTTGAGTAATTGATGTCCAAAAGCTGAATGACCAATGACCGATTCTGGTCATTGGTCATTCGTGCTTGGGCATTCGAGATATGTAGGGGCGTAGCTCAATTGGCAGAGCGCTGGTCTCCAAAACCAGAGGTTGTGAGTTCGATTCCCACCGCCCCTGCCATTTTTATGTGCGAAGCCGAGGAGCCAGGGTATCCTCGTCCAGGTGTTGGACGGGGCCCGCAGGAAGTTCTACCGTGTGGCGGGAGTCGTCAGTGGGTGCGTTCCTTTCGGAGCTGCTAAAGTTCGACATCTACAAGCGTAGCCAAGGACGCATTGTCCGTCAGGTTACGTTTGCAGCCCTCGCAATCATTATCGCGCTGGGTTGCTGGTCGCTGTCGTTCGCGATGCAGGAAGTTGAGAATCCAGCCGTCCGCTACTCGGTGCCTCTGGCAATCCTGGCGGTCGGTCTATGGGCATCTTTCCGCCTGGTGCAGATGCCCCAGTTCGCGGACTTCTTGATTTCGGTCGAAGCCGAGATGAACAAGGTAGCCTGGCCCAAGCGGCGCGAGCTGATCAATGCCTCGATCGTCGTGATCCTGGTGATCTTCTTGCTTGCCGGCTTGCTCTTTGGTTTTGACATGTTGCTGTTGACGTTGAAGGGCTGGCTGGAATCGCTGGTTCGAGCGGGAGCCACGGAAGCGGAAGTCCTCACCGAGCAAGCTCGGTAATCGCGGGTACGAAGTAGCCTTGGAGTAAGCGTGGAGAACGAAGCCGAAAAACTGCAGCGCGAAGCACTGGCCGAATCGGCGTCCGAGGGGACGCACGACCGGGATACCTCCGCGCCAGCTAGTCCGGTGGAAGGCGACCCCGCGGACGACGGAACGGCTCTGGCCCGCGGCACGGCCGGCGGCCTGAGTGAGAATGTCGATGGCGAGATGGAAGAGGTGCTCAATACCTCGGAAGATCCCGAGGCGGCTCGCGAAGCCCTTGAAGACGCCGAGCGCGTGCTCGAAGACATGACCGGCGATGACGACGAGCCAGACGACGAAACTCCCTCCTCCGACGACACCGTGATGGAGAATATCGTCGATGAATCGTCCGAAGAGGATTTCGACGAGATCGACGACGAGGACGAAGCAAACGCCCAGCCCGTGCGGACTACCCCTCGCGGCCCTATCGAACTCGATGTGCCCGAAGAGGAAGAGATTAAGCTCGAGTGGTACATCCTCAAGGTTCAGAGTAACCGCGAGCGATCGATCGCCGACGCCTTGAAGCGGAAGATTGCCATCGAAGGGCTGGACAAGCTCTTCGGTCAGGTGCTGGTTCCGACCGAGAAGGTCACCGAGTTCAAGGGCGGCAAGAAGAAGATCGTCGAGCGGAAGCTATGGCCGGGCTACATCGCCGTCCAGATGCACGTGAACGACGATACCTGGTTTGCTATTCGCGAAACCTCGGGCATCGGCGACTTCACCGGTTCAGCCGGCAAGCCAAGTCCGATGCAGCCGAACGAGATTGCCCTGATCCTGCAATCGGACGTCGAGGTGGCTGAAGAAGCCCCGAAGCTGGACATCAAGTTCAGCCCCGGCGACAAGGTCAAGGTCATGGAAGGCAACTTCGAGAACTTCGAAGGCGAAGTGAGCCAGATCGACGAGGCTCATGGCCGGGTCACCGTGATGCTGAGCATCTTCGGCCGTCCCACGCCGGTGGAGTTGGAGTACTGGCAGGTCGAGGTAATCTAGGCCAAACAGCCTCTCTAGGCTAAGCCGCAAGCGACAGTTGGGTGTGGTTTTTGAAAATCACACCACCCCCCTTCCCCTGTTTCCCAACTGCGGGTACAAAACAGGGCTCGGCAGTTGCCGAAATTCAAGCCTAATAGATACTTTATCCCCACTGCGTTACGGTCATGGCCAAGCAACTCGTTGCCAAGGCGGCATTTCAGATCCCGGGCGGACAGGCGACTCCGGCTCCTCCTGTGGGTACCGCGCTAGGTAAGCACGGCATCAACCTGGGGCAATTCGTCCAGGCATTCAACGAAGCCACTCGCGAAGCGAATGGCATGATGATCCCCGTGGTGGTGAGCGTCTACAACGACCGCTCGTTCGACTTCATCACCAAAAGTCCCCCCGCCGCTGTGCTGCTGAAGAAGGCGGCTGGCTTGGCGAAGGGCTCTGGCGTGCCGAATAAGACGAAGGTGGGTAAGGTTAGCAACGCTCAGCTCGAAGAGATCGCGACCACGAAAATGGCCGATCTGAATGCCCGTGACTTGGAGCACGCCGTGCGAATGATCGCCGGCACTGCACGCAGCATGGGCTTGGTTGTTGAAGGTTAAATCGAAGTCATTTTAAACGTGGGACGTCCGGCCGTAGTGGTCGCGGCGGTTTGAACCACACTTCCCGCGAAAGGGGGAAGCAATATGCCAAAGCTCTCTAAGCGACTGAAGTCGGCTGCTGCTAAGAAGCCGAAGACCGCGCTGCCTCTGGCTGAGGCGGTGAACGCCCTGAAGGGGTACGACAAGCCGAAGTTCGACCAATCGGTCGAGGTGGCGATGCGACTTGGTGTCGATCATGCCCAGGCTGACCAGATTGTCCGTGGGTCGATTGTCCTGCCTCATGGCATCGGCAAGGATCAGCGGGTGGTGGTGTTCGCCAAGGGTCCTCAGGCTGATGCTGCTCGTGCAGCGGGTGCGGACGAGGTGGGTGACGACGAGCTCGCCAAGAGGATTCTTGGCGGCTGGACTGACTTCGATGTCTGTATCGCCGCTCCGGACATGATGAAGGTTGTCGGTCCGCTTGGCCGTGTGCTCGGTCCTCGTGGTTTGATGCCTTCGCCTCGTGCGGGTACCGTGACTCCGGACGTCGGCAAGACGGTCGAGGAGTACAAGGCGGGTAAGGTCGAGTTCCGCAATGACAAGGGTGGTAATATTCACGCCATCGTCGGCAAGCTGAGCTTCGATTCCGAGAAGCTGGTTGAGAACGTTCAGGCGTTTGTCGACCGGATTGTCAGCGTCAAGCCGTCGGCCGTGAAGGGCGTGTACGTCAAGTCGGTGCACTTGAGTGCCACGATGAGCCCCAGCGTGATGGTGTCTATCTAGTTCGCGAATGGCTAAGTCGGTGCCAGGTGTGGCACGGCAGGCCCTTACCCCCTACAGATTGCCATGAGCAAGCCAGTTAAACAGTACATCACCAAGGACCTGCAGGGTCGTTGGGAAGGCGTGAACGACGCCCTGCTGGTCGATGTTGCCCTGCTGGAGGCCAACGACGCGGTGGCCCTGCGGAAGCAGCTTCGCGAGAAGAATATCCACATGCTGGTCGTCAAGAACAGCCTGGCTCGGCGTGCCAGTGAAGGCACGCTGCTCCGCCCGGCGTTCGATGGTGCCAGCGGTAACACGGCCGTGATCTGGGGTGCTGAGGACATTGTGTCTTTGGCCAAGGAGGTCACGAAGGTTGCCAGCACCAAGCAGTTCGAGAAGCTGAAGGCCAAGGGCGGTGTGATGGATGGCTCGAAGCTGTCCGCCGACGACGTGAAGGCTGTCAGTAAGTGGCCAAGCCGCGGTGAGCAGCTCAGCATCCTGATGGGCCAAATCCTGTCGCCGGGTGCCAAGCTTTCGTCGCAGCTTCTTGCAGGTGGTGCAAATCTGGCGAGCCAGATCAAGCAACTAGGCGAGAAGGATGGCGACGGTTCGAGCGAGCCTGCGGCTGAGGCGGCAGCGGAGTAGAGCTGACTTGGTTCAGCTCTCGAAGAGAAAAGACATAGAACGGAAGAATTTCCGTATTTGCGAGCGGTTTCGGCGCAGCCACGGTAGCGATTGCCAAGCCCACATAATTATCCAGATCCAGTCCACTTTTGCGGCCCTCCCGCCGCACACCCAGCGAGAAAGGGAACGTTACCATGAGCGATGAAGCAGCCGTTGCCGAATACTCCGAGACCACCAAGCAGCTCGGCGAGAAGATCATTGGCCTGACTCTGAAAGAGGCCAAGGAACTCAGCGATTATCTGAAGGACGTCCACGGCATTGAGCCGGCTGCCGGCGGCGGTGCCATCATGATGGCGGCCCCTGCTGATGGCGGCGGTGCTGCTGCAGCCGAAGAGAAGACCGACTTCGATGTCATCCTCGAAGGTTTCGGCGACAAGAAGATCGGCGTGATCAAGGTGATTCGCACCATCACGGGCCTCGGCCTGAAGGAAGCCAAAGACCTGGTCGAAGGCGCTCCGAGCAAGGTCAAGGAAGGCGTCTCCAAGGAAGATGCCGCGAAGATCAAGGCCGAACTGGAAGAAGCAGGTGCTACCGTCTCGGTCAAGTAGTTCGGCGGCCCGCCCCAGCGGCGGGCAGCTGCGCGTCTTGATTCGGAACTGTGTGGGTGGTGTACGTACCCCGGGTGCTAGCATTGCTGGCTCCCCGGGGTTCGGCGATTGCCTATTTAAGCAATTTTTATGCCACCCAGGTGCCCAAGGGGGCTGCGACCTGGTATAACTACTGGTCCGCAGCTCGCGTTTGCCTGCTCTCTCCCCTCGGCTGATTGCATGAGCTTTCCGTCCCTGGCCTTTCCATCCGCCCTTACGGTGAAGTGTGCCGGAGCCTGCTGCGCGCAGGTCGCGCACCTCGGGTGGCTCGCTGCGCCCGACGCTCCGGCTGCGTCCCTCTATCGACTTCCTACGGACCCTTGTGTCCTAGCACTGGAGTAGATTCGCCATGGCTGTGCCTGCGCAACGTCGTCTCGAAACGCCCGTCGTCCGCCGCTTTGGCGGCGGCCGCGATCCGCTGGAAATTCCGGATCTTACTCAGATCCAAACCGCCAGCTACGCCCGCTTCTTGCAGTACTCGGGAAGTGGTGCGCCTACGCAGAAGCGTAAGGACGATGGTCTGGAAGCGGTTCTGCAGGAAATTTTCCCCATCGAGAGCTACGACAAGTCGATCAACTTGCAGTACCTCCATTACGAACTGGGGAAGCCGCGCTACGATCCGGACGAGTGCCGTCAGTTGCGTTTGACCTATGGACGGCCGTTCCGTATTTGGCTGCGCCTGAATAAGGGCGACGAGCCGCTGGACGAAGAGGTGTACCTGGGCGACCTGCCCATCATGCTGGGTGGTGGCGAGTTCATCATCAACGGTGCCGAGCGCGTCGTGGTGAGCCAATTGCACCGCAGTCCTGGTATCGACTTCGTTAGCGAAATGGAAGCTGGCGAGCGTAAGGTCTATAGCTGCCGCGTGATTCCCGAGCGTGGAAGCTGGATCGAAGTCAACACCACGAAGAAAGACAGCATCACTGTCCGCATCGATCAGAGCGGCAAGTTCTCGGTGATGACGCTGCTTCGTGCGATGGACCCGAAGTACTCGCTCGATTCGGATATCCTCCGTGCGTTCGCCGAAACCACCAAGCAGAAGATCGTCGATGGCCGCAGCGCCACGAAGATCGAAGGCAAGGTGGCGGTCGACGACATCGTCTATCCAGTTGGCAGCGATCGCGCCGGCGAGATCATTGTCGAGTGCGGCAATAAGATCACCAAGAACACGGCGGAGTTGATCTGCACGTCGGGCGTGAAGTCCGTCGAGATCATGGAGCCCCCGGCGACGCCGCATCTCCTTAATGCGTTGGCGGACGACGTCACTGCGAGCCACGAGGAAGCACTGCTGCGTATCTACCAGCGGCTTCGTCCTGGTAATCCCCCGCAGCTCGAGAAGGCGCGGACTCTGTTCCACGAGAAGTTCTACGATACCAATCGCTATCGCTTGGGTCGCGTGGGTCGCTTCCGTATCAATCGCAAGCTCGATATCAACGTGCCCGAGACGGAGATGATTCTCCGCCCCGAGGACGTGATCAACTCGGTGTCGTACATTCTCGGTCTTGCCGCTGGTGAGTCGGAGTACCACGTCGACGACATCGATCACTTGGGCAATCGCCGGTTGCGTACGATTGACGAGTTGGCGAGTGACGAACTTCGCAAGGGCTTCCTGAAGCTTCGCCGCACCGTCCAGGAGCGGATGAGCCTGAAGGATCAGGAGGACATGACTCCTCGCAGCCTGATCAACCCCAAGAGCATCTCGGCGGCCATCGAGTATTTCTTTGGCCGTGGCGAGCTCTCGCAGGTCGTCGACCAGACCAACCCGCTGTCGATGCTCACTCACGAGCGTCGTCTATCGGCCCTTGGCCCGGGTGGTTTGAATCGCAAGCGTGCCGGCTTCGAAGTGCGTGACGTTCACATTTCGCACTACGGTCGTATCTGTCCGATTGAGACGCCGGAAGGTACGAACATTGGTCTGATTTCCAGCTTGGCGATGTATGCCTCGGTGGACGAGTACGGCTTCCTGATCACGCCCTACCGCGTGATCAAGAACACCAAGCTCACCGACGACATCGTTTGGTTGCGTGCCGACGAGGAGCACCGGGCTTACGTGGCCTCGGCCGACTCGCCGATTGAGAACGACAAGCTGAAGGGGGACACGATCGTCGCCCGCTTCCACTCCGACTTCGTGCTGGTTCCGACCGACAAGATCGAGTACATCGACGTCGCGCCGAGCCAGATGATCGGTGTGTCGGCCGGTCTGATTCCGTTCCTCGAGCACGACGATGCCAACCGCGCGCTCATGGGATCCAACATGCAGCGCCAAGCGGTGCCGCTGTTGGTGGCCGAGCCACCGGTGGTGGGCACGGGTCTTGAGAAAGACGTCGCGCGTCATAGCGGTATGCTCGTTCGCGCTGGCCACAAGGGCACGGTGACCTACGTTGACGCCGAGCGCATCGAGATTGGCCCCGAGGTTCACAAGCTGCGTAAGTTCGTTGGTCTCAACGAGCGTACCTGCCAGAACCAGAAGCCGATCGTCAAGCCGGGCGACAAGGTCGAGAAGGGCGATGTAATCGCCGACGGTGCCGCGACGTTCAAGGGCGAACTGGCGCTGGGTCGCAACGTGCTCGTCGCCTTCATGTCGTTCGAAGGTTACAACTACGAAGACGCGATCATCCTGAGCGAAGAGCTGGTACAGCGCGACACCTACACTTCGATTCACATCGAAGAGTTCGACGTCGAGATCCGCGAAACCAAGCTCGGTCGCGAAGAGTTCACGCGTGACATTCCCAATGTCAGCGAGAAGATGCTTCGTAACCTCGACGAGAGCGGTATTGTCCAGATCGGCACCTACGTCGAGCCGGGCGATATTCTCGTGGGTAAGGTTTCGCCGAAGAGCAAGACCGAACTGACGCCGGAAGAGAAGCTACTGCACGCCATTTTCGGTCGTGCCGGCGAAGACGTGAAGAACGATTCGCTCGAAGTTCCCTCGGGCGTCGAGGGCATCGTGATCGACACGCAGAAGTTCTCGCGTCGCATGAGCCTGTCGGAAGACGAACGGAAGGAATTCGAGCAATCGCTGAAGGTTGCCGAGACCGAAGGAAACGAAGCGATCGCCGCTGCGTTCACCGGCTTGGTAACGGAACTCGAAACGGTTCTGGGTCGCAAGCTGACCGACGACGATGGCAACTCGCTGGTCCATGGCCAGGATCCCAAGTTCGTCGCCGAGCAAGCCCAGACGTTCAAGCTCGATGCGATTGACGTTCGTAGCCCCGACAAGAAGAAGCTGCTCGAGAAAGCGTACAAGCAGTATTGGACCAGCGTCGAAGAGGCGATGGACGAGCGGGACCGCAAACTCAACAGCATGAAGCGTGGCGACGAGCTCCGCAGCGGCGTGTTGCAGATGGTGAAGGTCTACATTGCCACCAAGCGAGTGATCTCGGTGGGTGACAAGATGGCCGGCCGCCACGGTAACAAGGGTGTGATTTCGAAGATCATGCCGATCGAGGACATGCCGTTCCTCGAAGACGGCACCCCGATCCAGATCATGCTCAACCCGCTGGGCGTTCCGAGCCGTATGAACGTGGGTCAGATTCTTGAGACCCATCTCGGTTGGGCTGGTGCCAAGCTCGGCTTCCGGGCTGTGACGCCAGTATTCAACGGAGCGAACGAAGACGAAATCAACGATTGCCTAGTGCAGGCCGGCTTGCCACGCAATGGCAAGGCTCGCCTCTACGACGGTCGCACCGGCGAACCGTTCGAACAGACGACCACCGTTGGTTTCATCTACATGCTCAAGCTGCATCACTTGGTGGACGACAAGGTCCACGCCCGCAGCACAGGCCCGTACTCGCTGATCACCCAGCAGCCGCTCGGCGGTAAGGCTCGGTTCGGCGGTCAGCGTTTCGGCGAAATGGAAGTGTGGGCCCTCGAGGCCTACGGTGCCGCTTACATTCTGCAGGAACTGCTGACGGTGAAGTCGGACGACGTCGAAGGGCGTACGAAGATTTACGAGTCGATGGTCAAGGGCGAGAACACGCTGGAAGCCGGTACGCCGGCGAGCTTCGACGTGCTCACGAACGAGATCCGCGGCCTGGGTCTCAATATGCAACTCGAAAAGCGACAGATTTGATTTAACGCAGAGAGTCCGCCTTTCTCACGCCGCGCCTTGCTAATGCGAAGCGATGAGAAAGGTACCACCCGTTCTTTGCGACTTCGCGCCTCGGCGTGAAATAAATTTTCCAGGAGTTTAAGTATGAGCCTGCTCGAAACTTCCAACTTCGATCGCATCAACGACTACGCCTCGGTCAAGATCAGCCTCGCCCGGCCTCATGACATCCGTAGCTGGTCGTTCGGCGAAGTGAAGAAGCCCGAGACCATCAACTACCGGACCTACCGTCCGGAGAAGGATGGTTTGTTCTGCGAGCGGATTTTCGGCCCCGAAAAGGACTGGGAGTGCGCCTGCGGTAAGTACCGCGGCATGAAGTACAAGGGCATGATCTGCGACCGCTGCGGCGTGAAAGTGACGCACAGCCGGGTGCGTCGCAAGCGCATGGGCCACATCGAGCTCGCCGCGCCGATCGTGCACATCTGGTTCTTCAAGGCCATGCCGAGCCGCCTTGGTTCGCTGCTGGCGATGAAGACCACCAGCCTGGAGAAGGTGATCTACTTCCAGGACTACGTGGTTACCAATCCCGGCAACACGCCGCTGAAGCCACAGCAACTGCTGACCGAAGAAGAGTTCCGCGCCGCTCGCGAAGAGTACGGCGAAGGAGCCTTCGAGGCCGACATGGGTGCCGAGGCGATTCGCAAACTGCTGGGTGCGCTTGACCTGGTGAAGCTGTCCGAGCAACTTCGCATTGACTTGCGGGATACTGGCTCGAAGCAAAAAGCTAAGGACCTGATTGGCCGCTTGAAGACGGTCGAAGCCATTCGCGACTCAGACAACAAGCCTGAGTGGATGGTGCTCGACGTGATTCCGGTCATTCCGCCCGACCTTCGTCCGTTGGTGTTGCTCGATAGCGGCAACTTCGCGACGAGCGATCTCAACGACCTCTACCGTCGTATCATCAATCGCAACAACCGCCTCAAGAAGCTGGTGGACCTCAACGCTCCTGAGGTCATCATTCGCAATGAGAAGCGAATGCTGCAGCAGTCGGTCGACGCCTTGTTCGACAACAACCGCTGCAAGCGTCCTGTGCTCGGTAGCTCGAATCGCCCGCTGAAGTCGCTTACCGACATGATCAAGGGTAAGCAGGGCCGGTTCCGCGAGAACCTGCTCGGCAAGCGTGTCGATTACTCGGCACGTAGCGTGATCGTGGTTGGTCCGAAGCTGAAGCTGCACCAGTGCGGTCTGCCTAAGAAGATCGCGCTCGAACTGTACCAGCCGTTCATCATCCGCCGGCTCAAGGAGCTGGGCCACGCCGACACGATCAAGTCGGCGAAGAAGATGCTGGAGCGCAAGGACGAAGAAGTTTGGGACATCCTGGAAGAGGTGATCACCAACCACCCGGTGCTCCTCAACCGTGCCCCCACGCTGCACCGCATGGGTATTCAGGCGTTCGAGCCGATCCTGGTGGAAGGCAACGCGATCAACCTGCATCCGCTGGTGTGCAAAGGCTTCAATGCCGACTTCGACGGCGACCAGATGGCAGTCCATCTGCCGCTGTCGATCGAAGCCCAGGTGGAAGCCCACACGCTGATGATGTCGACGCACAACATCTTCAGCCCAGCCAACGGTGCCCCCATTATTAGCCCGTCGCAAGACGTGGTGATGGGTTGCTACTACATCACGATGAACGTTCCCGACAGCAAGGGTGACGGCATGGTGTTTAGTAGCATGGAAGAGGTCGAGATGGCCTACGCCTCGGGCAAGGTTGCCACGCACGCCAAGATCCGAGTTCGCCTGCCGAAGGACCGCTGCCTCCGCGAGGAGATGAATCAGCCCGGTTCGAAGGGCAAAGTGATCAACACGACCGTTGGTCGCGTGATCTTCAATATGATCCTGCCCCAAGGCATGCCGTTCTACGACGTTGCCCTGCGGTCGGGTCAGTTGTCGCGCGTGATTAGCGACTCGTACGAGTTCCTCGGCCGTCGTCAGACGATTGACCTCTTGGATGACATGAATCGCCTGGGCTTCCGTCAATCGACGCTCAGCGGTTTGTCGTTCGCCACGGACGACCTCGTCACGCCGACGACCAAGGAGAAGATCCTTGCCGAGGCGGAGAAGGAAGTTCTCAAGCGTAATAAGCTGTACCAACGCGGTATCATCACCGAAGGCGAACGCTATAACGGCGTGCTCGACGCGTGGACTCATGCCCGCGAAGAAATCACCGCGGCGATGATGTCGGCCCTCGAAAGCGACTTCCGCAAAGACGGCTACGTGAACCCGGTGTACTTGATGGCGCACTCCGGTGCTCGTGGTGGTGTCGAGCAGATGCGTCAGCTCGGTGGTATGCGAGGTCTGATGGCCAAGCCGAGCGGCAAGATTATCGAGACTCCCATTAAGGCCAACTTCCGTGAAGGCCTGACGGTGCTCGAGTACTTCAGCTCGACGCACGGTGCTCGTAAGGGTCTGGCCGATACGGCTCTGAAGACGGCCGACTCGGGTTACTTGACCCGTAAGCTGGCGGACGTCGCACAGAACGTGGTGGTCACGCTGCACGACTGCAAGACGACCCAAGGTATCACCAAGGGTATTATCTATCGCGGTGAGAAGGTCGAAGTGAGCCTCGCCGACTCGATTAAGGGTCGCGTGAGCCGCTCGAACATCGTCAACCCGATCACCGACGAAGTGATCGTGAGCGAGAACGCCCTGATCACCGGCGATATCGCCCGGAAGATCGAAGAGCTCGGCCTGGAGAAGATTCAGGTCCGCAGTGCGATGACTTGCGATGCCGCTCTCGGTATTTGCCGTCTGTGCTACGGCATGGACATGTCGACTGGTTCGCTGGTCGAAGAAGGCATGGCCGTCGGTATCATCGCTGCTCAGAGTATCGGCGAACCGGGAACGCAGCTAACGATGCGTACGTTCCACATCGGTGGTGTGGCGTCCGGCGACGTCGAGAAGAGCGACATCAAGGCCACCAAGGACGGTATCGTCAAGTACGCCCGTCTCAAGGCCGTGGTCAACGCCGAGGGTCAGCAAATTGTGCTGGCTCGTAACGGCGAACTGTCGCTGGTCGACGAGAAGGGTCGCGAAATCGAGAAGTACGACGTTCCGACCGGTGCGCACATCATGTTCGATGAAAACGCGACCGTGAAGAAGGGCGACGTGCTCTGCGAATGGGATCCTCACTCGATTCCGATTCTCGCCGAGACGGGTGGTAAGATCCGCTTCGAGGACCTGATCGAAGGCGAAACCATTCGCTCGGAGAAGGAAGCCTCAGGTCACACTCGTTACATGGTGATCGAACACAAGGGCGACCTGCACCCGCAGATCGTGGTGGAAGATCCCAAGGACGGCAAGATCCTCGACTTCTACTACATGCCCGAAAAGGCGTACCTCGAAGTCAAAGAAGGCGATGTCATCACGCCTGGCTCGGTGCTCGCCAAGACGCCCCGCGAAGCCGGCGGTACGCAGGACATCACCGGTGGTCTGCCCCGCGTGACGGAAATCTTTGAGGCTCGCAAGCCGAAGGATCCGTCGGTCATCGCCGAAATCGATGGCGTGGTGGAGATCATGCAGGAGAAGAAGCGTGGCAAGCGCTCGATTATCGTTCGCAGCGAAAGCGGCATCGAACGCGAGCACTTGGTAACGCAGAACAAGCATCCTCGCGTCCACACTGGCGACATCGTCAAGGCCGGCGACTCGCTGGTCGATGGCCCGCTGGTGCCGCACGATATTCTGCGTGTCTCGGGCGAAGAAGCCCTGCAACAGTACCTGACTCGCGAAATTCAAAACGTCTATCGCAGCCAGCGCGTCGATATCAACGACAAGCACATCGAAATCATCGTCTCGCAGATGCTGCGGAAGGTGAAGATCGAGTCGCCCGGCGATACCGATTTGCTCCCGGGTAGCGTGGTCGACAAGTACGACTTCCGCCTGGCGAACGACAAGGTCGCCCAGTGCCTGAAGATCTCGGACAAGGGCGACAGCGACTTCGAAGTCGGTGCCATTGTTCCGAAGGACGTCCTAGAGCAAGCCAACGCCCAGATCGAAGCCCTCGGCGGAGCCCTGGCGAAGGGAACCAAGCCGAAGAAAGCCACGGCAGCCACCCAGCTTCTTGGTATTACCAAGGCGTCGGTGCAAAGCCAAAGCTTTATCTCGGCAGCCAGCTTCCAGGAAACCACCAAGGTGCTCACCGAGGCGGCCCTCGCTGGCCGTACCGACCACCTGGTTGGTCTGAAGGAAAACGTGATCCTGGGTCACCTGATTCCGGCCGGTACTGGTTTCCGGTCGATTCAGGAGTCGGAAGTTCGCATCCGCCCCGAAGCCCTCGAAGCCCTGGCGGCCGAGAAGGCCTCGCTGCTGGAGCGGAGCTTCCCGCTGCTGGAATCGGGAGCCAGTTTGGACGTGCTCAATGGCGACCTGCACCCCACGGTCGGCACCATTCCGAGCAGCCTCGACGCCCTGTTAGGGAACGATCCCGAGCCGACTCCGAGCGAGGATTTGGGTTCGGATTCCCTAGATTAACTATTATGCCGGCCTAGGCGGAAACACGCTCGCCCCCAGTGGGCGAGGTGCCCGTTGACGGGCGGAAAAAAGCCCCTATATTGAGTGGTTCTCCACAGTGTGGAACTGCTCACTGTATTCAACCTAAAGCGTGTCCTTAGAATGCCCACGATCAACCAACTCGTACGCAAGAATCGCAAGGCGAAGCGGAAGTTCTCCAAGTCGCCGGTGCTCGAAAAATGCCCGTTCAAGCGCGGCGTGTGCCTGCAAGTGCGTACGATGACGCCCAAGAAGCCCAACTCGGCACTGCGAAAGATCACCCGCGTGCGGTTGTCGAACGGCAAGGAAGTCACCGTGTACATCCCGGGCGAAGGTCACTCGCTGCAGGAACACAGCATCGTGCTGGTCCGTGGCGGTCGTGTTCGCGACCTCCCCGGTGTGCGCTACCAAGTGGTCCGCGGTGCCCTCGACACGTTGGGCGTTAAGGGTCGTAAGCAAAGCCGCAGCCGCTACGGTGCGAAGAAGAGCTAAGCGTGAATGCCCAGTGGCGAATGACCAATGACCAAAGCAGAGGTCTTGGTGGTTCCCAAGTTGGGCAGACGAACAAATCATTGGTCATTCGTTAATTGAGAATTGGGAATTCCCCACTATGGGTCGTATCACCGCCAGCCGTAAGCAGATGAAGCCGGATCCGATTTACGGATCGCTGCTCGCCTCGAAGTTCATCAACTGCCTGATGCACGACGGCAAGAAGAGCACCGCCCAGCGCGTGTTCTACGATGCTCTGGACCTCGTCAAAGAGCGCCTGCCAGACGTCGAGCCGATCGAAGTTTTCACGCAAGCCCTTGAGAACGTGAAGCCGGCGATCGAAGTTCGCAGCAAGCGCGTTGGTGGTGCCGCTTACCAGGTCCCGATGCAGGTCAATCGTACCCGTCAGCAATCGCTCGCGATTCGCTGGGTGCTGATGGCCATCCGCGACAAGAAGGGCCGCCCCACGCACATGAAGCTGGCCGACGAGCTGGTGCAAGCTTACAACCGCGAAGGCACCGCGATGACTCGTCGCGAAAACGTTCACCGCATGGCCGACGCCAACAAGGCGTTCGCCCACTTCGCCTGGTAGCATTCTCCCGAATTGCCACCTGCCGCTTAATAGGGCCAGGGGCTGAGGACATGGGTTCGGTAGAGAACCCTAGTCCCCGGCCCCTGGCTTTTTTATGCGCTGGTTAGCAACCCCTGGCTGTCGCACTCGCGTCGCTCGTCTTCGCTGATCCTAGGCCCCCAGCACCCGGGCTGCGATCGTGGTAGAATCGCCATTCTGCCCCGAGTACCCGTTCAATTGCGTGTGGGAGCCCCTCGTGCCTTACGTCAACGTGAAGATCACCAAGGAAGGTCTCACGCGCGAGAAGAAGGCAGCGCTCGTGCGCGGGATCACCGACCTGTTGGTCGAAGTGCTCGGCAAGCGGCCCGAGCATACGCACATCGTCATCGACGAAGTCGACGACGAAAACTGGGGATACGCTGGCGTGCTGACCGACGAGTACCGACAACAATCCAAAGCCTGAATCAACTGCCCGTACCAATTCGCCGGCCCGCCCGGCGTCCTGCTGACACACCATGGCCATCGACCTCACCAAACTACGCAACATCGGCATCATCGCGCACATCGATGCCGGCAAGACGACCGTCACCGAGCAGATGCTTTGGGCGAGTGGGGCGAAGCACCGCGCGGGGGCGGTCGACTCAGGGACGACTACCACCGACGACGATCCCGAAGAGGGCGAACGCGGCATCACCATTTATTCGGCGTGCGTGCAGTTCCCGTGGAAGGACGTGAAGGTCAACTTGATCGACACGCCCGGTCATGTCGACTTCACGGCCGAGGTCGAGCGAAGCCTGCGAGTGCTCGACGGTGCGGTGGTCGTGTTCAGCGCCCGTGAGGGAGTCGAGGCGCAGAGCGAAACCGTCTGGCGGCAAGCCAACAAGTACGGCGTGCCTCGCATCGCGTTCATCAACAAACTCGACCGCGAAGGGGCCGACTACTACGCCGTGCTCGACGAGATCGAGAAACGCCTGGGAGCGCACCCGGTCCCGATTCAGATCCCGGTAGGGCAGGGGCCCGCGCATACCGACACCCCGTTCCGTGGCGTGATTGATCTGGTGCGGATGAAGATGCTGACCTTCCCCGGCGGCAAGGAAGACCTTCGCATCGAGACTCTCGACGTTCCCGAGGACGTGCTGCCCGAGGCCCAGCTTTATCGCGAGCGGCTGCTCGAGTCGCTGTACGACTTCAGCAACGAACTGATGGAACTCGCGCTCGCCGAAGAAGAGATTCCGGAGAAGCTAATCCACAGGGTGCTCCGCGAGGCGACCATCGCCCAGCAAATCCAACCGCTGCTTTGCGGTTCGGCACTTCATGGCATGGGAGTGCAACCATTGCTCGACGCCGTGGCGGCGTACCTGCCCAATCCGCTGGAGATGCCACCCGTGGTTGGCACCGACCCCACGGCCAAAGTGAAGGACGACGAGGAACCGGCGAAGATCATCCGCAAGCCAGACCCCAAGGAGCCGTTCTGCGCCCTGGTGTTCAAGATCCTGCCGTACAAGACGGGCGACCTCTACTGGATTCGCATCTACTCGGGCGAGCTGAAGCCTAACAGTCGCGTGCTGAATCCCGGCAAGGACAAGAAGGAAAACGTCGCTCAGCTTTGGCGCATCCACGCCTCGAAGAAAGACGAGCAGCTCACTGGCGCGCAGGCGGGCGACATCTGCGCGGTGATTGGCCTTCGCGACAGCATCACGGGCGACACCCTATGCGATACTCGCGAGCCGATTCTGCTGGAGTCGATCGAGTTTCCTGACACGGTCATCTCGATGGCCATCGAGCCCGAGAGCACGGCCGACAAGAAGAAGCTTGCCGAAGTGCTCGACATGCTCCGCAAACAGGATCCGACCTTCGCAGCCAAAGACAACGAGGAGACAGGCCAGACCATCATCAGTGGCATGGGCGAATTGCACCTCGAAGTGATTCAGCACCGCCTCGAACGCGACTTCAAACTCAACGTGAAGGTCCATCGCCCACGGGTCAGCTATCGCGAAACGGTCGATCACGCCGTCGAGGTGACGGGCGAGTGCTCGCGGCTGATCAACGGTGCCCAGCACACCGCAGCGGTGCGGCTGAAGGTCGAGCCGTTCGTCGCCACCGGACCGCTCGCCGCGCACGCTCCGCCGGTAATGGTTTCGGTCGATCCCAATCATGGGCTCCCCAATCACTTTTTGAACGTCGTGGTCGAAGAACTCGAGAACGCCACTGCGGGTGGCGGAACCTTGGGCTTCCCGTTGATGCGGCTCAAGGTCACGGTGCTCGGTGGCGATGTGCACGAAACCGACTCGACCGACATCGCGTTCCGCACCGCCGCGAGTTTGGCGTTTGATCAAGGCTTGCGCGACGCGGGCGAAGTGCTGCTCGAACCGATCATGAAGCTCGAACTCTCGACTCCCGCCGACCACGTCGGCGATCTTGTCGGCGACCTGCAGCAACGTCGGGCGATTATTCATCAGACCGAATCGCGAGGATCCGACACGGTGCTCCACGCCGAAGCACCGCTTGCGAACTTGTTTGGTTACTCTAGCGCCATGCGTAGCCTCAGCCAGGGTCGCGCTGGATGCTCGATGACTCCCAGCGGTTATGGCCCCGCGCCGGACGAAGTCGTGAAGAAGTTCCTAGGCGAATAGTCATCGGCTCGTAAACATCGGCTAGTTAACATCGACGGGCGGGTGCCATGATTTCACTGCACTTCTTCGGTCACCAACCGGACGATTCGACGATTGCTTTGGCGCAGGCGCTCGGTGTCGGCAGCCGCGAAGACACTCGCAACGCGGCCGAAGTCGGTAAGTTCGAACAGCTGTTAGCCGAAGCCCCCAAGCACTGGCGCGTCGCGCCGCTCGAAGAGGCGGACGTGGTGATCCTGTCGGTTGCCTACGAAGGAAATAGCGAGTCGATGCCAGAGGTCGCTCGGGCGAGAGAACTCGGCAAACCGGTCCTGTATTTCAACCCTCGCGACAACGTGGCCCCCCTGCCCGCCCACTACGGCACGCTCTATCGCGATTCGTTCGAGGCCCACACTCGGCTGCCGCACGAAGAGGCGATGCCCGCCTTTTCGAAGGACTTCTACGCCGAGGGCCGCGAGTTCGCACCCCGCGAAAAGCAGTCGCAGCCTGTCGTCGGATTCTGCGGCTTCGTGGGGACCGCATGGTCGCGGCTGCTCTATCACCTGCAGCGAAGGAAGCAGAAGGTTCTTGGTCTAGAGCTCCGGCATCGCGCTCTCCGAGTGCTGGAGCGGACGTCCGGCGTGAAGACCAACTTCATTTGTCGAAGCCAGTTTTGGGGAGGCACGGTTAGTCGTCGAGGGGCGGCCGAGCCGCAAAGTGTCCTGCAGGTACGCAACGAGTACCTCGACAACATCATCGACTCCGACTACACGCTGTGCGTCCGCGGGGCGGGCAATTTTTCCTACCGGTTTTATGAAACCCTGTCGCTCGGGCGAATTCCCTTGTTCATCAACACCGACTGCGTGCTGCCGTTCGCGGACGCGATCGATTGGCGGAAGCATTGCGTTTGGGTGGAGAGTTACGAGATTCCCCAAATCGGCGAAATCGTCCGGCAGTTCCACGACCAGCTCGCACCCCAGGAGTTCGTCGCTCTCCAGCACGCCAACCGCCAGTTGTGGCAGGATTACCTCCGTCCGCTGGAGTGTTACCAGCACATCCTTCACCGCACCTTGGCGAGCTGAAGCCCCCGCCCACGGGTGTCCGAACCCTTAGGCTGTGCCGTTCGTACCAATTATTCGAGGTCCCCGCGCGCCCCGTCCGCCAGTGGCTGGTCGCGTTGCTTGACACCCCCCGGCTTGCCGCCTACCGTGGAAATCTCGGGGGCTTTGCAACAGGCGGTCTCCTGACACCTCCTCCATTGTGTTAACCCGCTCCCTCTCAGGCGTTTACGAATGCTCAAGTACCTGCCCTTCATCGTCGTCGGCCTCATCGCCATTCCACTTACCGTCAAGCAGTGGCAGTTGATGGACTGGGTCTGGGGCGCCAATACCCCGGCTCTTCAGTGTGCCTACCTGCTGGAGACCGAAATCCCCCGAGAGATTGGTGACTGGGTGGGAGTCGACCAGCCGGTGGACGAGAAGACGCTGCGGACCGCTGGTGCCGACGGCTACATCAACCGCGTCTACACCAATCAGAAAACAAAGCAGCAGGTGGCCGTTTGGTTTATCGTGGGCCACTTCCGCCAAGTGTCGCAGCACACTCCCACCGTCTGTTACCGCGCGGCCGGTTACAACCAGTGCGAAAAGCAATCGACCTACAACTTCGAGATCGAAGACATTCCGACTTCGCAGTTCGCGACCACCAAGTTCCATCGTCAGGATGGTGGTGCGGATAACTACGAGCGCGTGTTCTGGGCCTGGTGGAAGCCCGAGAAGCTGGAAGAAGGACAGTCGGCCGCCGATGTGAACATCGCCTGGAGTGCTCCGGAAGATCCTCGCCTGAAGTTTGGTTTCTGCCGCGCTCTCTACAAGCTCTACTTCACCTCCGCAGCAGGTCGCGACCAAACGCCGGACGACACCCCCTGCATCGAGTTTGCTGAGCTGTTCCTTCCCATCGTTCATGAGAAGCTACGCGAGAGCGGCATGATGATGGCAAACGAACAACTGCCGCCAGACGCCGAGCAAGTGCTGAAGCGGATGCGCGACTCCAACGAAGCCAAGCCTGGCGAGACCGTCACCCCGGAAACCGGCGACGTGACCGACGACGCCCCCGCCGAAGACGCAGCCTAAACTGCGATAACTACGAACGCCAAACAACTAGGGCCGCCGAAGTCGAAGACTTCGGCGGCCCTTTGTGTTGGTGCTTAGCGAGTGGGTTGCTTAGAACTGATCGCTGGAGACGGGAGGCAGTTGGGCATCGCGTGGGTTGTTAGGTCCAGGTCCGCCGGGCTGGAAGTAGGAGCGCCGGGAGTTCGTGGTCATGATCTGGCCGTACACAGTGGGATCCAGCGTGTCGAGCATGAAGGTCACTCGACCATCACCAAATGACGTGTTCACGCCACCTGGATGATTGCTGGAAGGATAGGCGTTACAGTCGGTTAGATCAGTCATGTTCAATAGCGGGGGAACTTCAGCGGGGATGCCGTTGATCTTTTGATAACCTTCCGGGCATGCACTTACAGGTCGGTTGGACCACTGAAATCCAAACCACCGACCGTCGTCCTTCAGAATGTCATTCTTGTCCTGGGAGAACTGTGTGGGCTGGTTGCTATCGTCCGTGTAGGTCCAGTAGAAGTTGTTTAACCGTTCGCTGACCATCACCGTGTTCGAAGCACCATCGTTGGCCATGTAGCTAATGGAAACTTGTGGTGGTTTGTTCGGCTTGTTGTTGCTGCCTATTTCGCGTCCGTCTGCAGCACCCGAGGGGATAGCATTCATATTGACGCTGCGATCCACGAAAACTCCGTTAGCGGCATTTTCAAAGATATCGGGACGAGTGGGATCTCCACTCATCTGGCCCGAGTTGCCGACGTACGCGCACCACGGGAAGCCAGGAACCTCGGGGGGGCTGCTAGGGCACTGGAGTACCTCGAGTTCAGGGATACTGGCCGCCGGGTTGTTAAAATTGTTCCAATTGTCCCAAACGGCTGGCTGTTCCATGTAAGGAAACAACATGACTATCCAACTCGCCTGACGTGCCGTCCCGTACTGGCCGCGGGCATCCTTTTGGCTCCGAACGTCTTCAAGGTCGTTCACGTAACCCGGCAGGTGGTTGCGGGTGGAGTCGAAGTTGGTCAGCGCGAGGCCGAGCTGACGCATGTTGTTTTTGCAAGTGTTGTTGCGGGCCGACTCACGTGCCGCTTGCACCGCCGGTAGCAGCAAGGCTACCAGCGTTCCGATGATGGCGATGACCACCAAGAGTTCGACGAGCGTGAAGCCGCGGGGGGAGCGGCGGGGCGATAACGAGTGCCTCATGTTCTTTTCTCTCTCCTTGTGTTGCGCGGGCTCGATCGGCCACGCGCAGGCGTTGGTTCAACAGGCCTTCCGCTTACCGTGTTGCCCACGCGGGTGCGGCCTCAGTCTCGGTACGTTTTCTGGTCCGGTGTTGGTCGCCCTAAGGAGCTCTACGAACAGGGCCCAGCGAGCTGGGAATCGAAAAATAAAAACGGTTGCAGCGTCCGTTCGAGGTGGCGACCAACGCCTCGGCCGGGCTGCGTCGTGGGGCTCGCACCATCGCGAGCCAAAAACAAGGTGGTGGTGCCAAGAGTGCGTACACTCCGCCCGCCACCTTAAATTGTCGCAAAACTAGGGGGTCCTGTCCAGAAATAGAAGTTGCGATTCGAGGCAGGTCGCTTGAATAAACGCCCCATTTTGGTATTCTCCCTGACAGTGGTGTGGACGCCCGGCATCGGATCCGCCGGCCTGGTTCCATCCGCTATTCGCCCAAAACAGCCCCATTTCTTCCTCAGCTGGCTGTTTTTACCCAACTTCTTGGGACTGGCGGCACAACCAACGGCTGGCCGTATCACTTAAACCATCCTTCAAGGAGAAATCGGAATGTCCATGTTCATCGGCGAGGCACTTGCAGGCGACGGCAACGAAATTGCCCACATCGACCTGTTGATCGGCAGCAAGGACGGCCCCGTGGGCGTCGCGTTTGCCAACGCCCTGGCACGTCAGAGCGAAGGCCACAGCAACCTGCTGGCCGTGCTCACCCCCAACCTGGCCGTGAAGCCCGCCACCGTCATGGTGACCAAGGTGACCATCAAGGGCATGAAGCAAGCCGTCCAGATGTTTGGCCCCGCTCAGGCTGCCGTGGCCAAGGCCGTTGCCGATAGCGTGGCAGATGGCGTAATCAAGCAAGGCGACGCCGAAGACCTCGTGTGCGTGTGCGGTGTGTTCATTCACCCCCAAGCCGACGACGACAAGAAGATCTACGACTACAACTACGAAGCCACCAAAATGGCCATCAAGAACGCGATGGAAGGCAAGCCCTCGGCCGCCGAAATGGTCGCCGGCAAGGACGCAGCCGCCCATCCGTTCCGCGGCTTCTAGTTTGAGTTGAAGGAAATGGTTGGGGGTGGGAGCAACTTGTCAGTTTGCTCCCGCCCCAACTTTTACTACAACTGTGGGAGGGCTCTCCGAGCCCGATTTCTTGCCGAGGGTGATGCTAAGTCCTTCGAGTGAGTGGAGAGTCATCACCTCCGCTAGCCCCCACCCCGGCCCTCCCCCCGAAACGTCGTTGCATCGGGGCTTATGAGAAATTGACCATCCATCTGGCAACGACTTGGGGGAGGGAGGCAAGAGCTTCGCTCTTCCACAGGTTTTGCCCACACGGACGCCGATTCCATGCCCGCCAAGATCCTCCTCTGCCTCGATACCGATCCGCAGCCCAGTGTGTTCGACGCGGTGGTGGCAGTGGATGCTGGAGTCGACCAGTTATTCCGGCATAGCAACATCACGCCCGACGTAGTGCGTGACCTCGTGTACGGAGCCATCTTCACCCGCTCACCGGCAGAGCTGAAGAACACGGCGATCTTTGTCGGCGGCAGCGACGTTACCGCGGGTGAAAAAGTTCTCGCTACGGTCGACAAGACTTGCTTCGGACCGATGCGCGTCTCGGCGATGCTCGACTCCAACGGCTCGAACACTACCGCGGCTGCTGCGGTGATCGCCGCGGGGCGTCACGTCGATTTGTCGAAGTCGACGGTCGCGGTGCTCGCAGGCACAGGCTCCGTGGGCAAGCGGATCCTGCGAATGCTCGCCGACGACGGAGCGAACATTCGGCTTGGCTCGCGGTCCCTCGAACACGCCGAGCGCGTGGCCGAAGAAATCCGCCAGCAGTCGCCCACCGCCAAAATCGAGTGCCTGGTGACCACCGACGACGCCGGGCTTCGCCGCTCGCTCGATGGCGCGAACGTAGTCATCGCGAGCGGACCTCCCGGCGTCGAGCTCTTGCCGCAATCGATTCGCGACGAGTTCCCGAACCTTGCCGTAGCGATCGACCTTAACGCTGTCCCTCCGCTGGGCATCGCGGGCATCGAAGTGGGCGATAAACGCAAAGAGCAGGGCCGCACCATTTGTTACGGCGCGATCGGCGTTGGGGGCACAAAAATGAAAATCCACCGCGCGGCGATCCAGAAGCTCTTCACCACCAACGACTTGGTGCTCGACGCGGTGGAGATTTACGAGCTCGGTAAAGAGCTCGACTCCGCGAAGTGAGTGTTGCTCACCAATCCTACGGGCTCAGCATCAGTAGCACGATAAACGTCACCAACAGCGCGACCGCCGAAAACACGGCAATCGCGATCCGCATCTTCACTCGCAGCTTCGCCTTCTCCTCGGGCGAGAGCTTTAGCAACTCGGCATCGGAGACACGCTGGCGGGCTGGCTCGGGAGCTGGTTTCTCTCGCTTGGCTCGCGGGGCGATCGGAGCGATCTCAGGCACGACCACCGCGTCGACTTCGGAGTCTTCCTCGAACTCCGCGGAAATTGCGGAGGGAGTCGCCACCCATTCCGCTGGATCCTCGGTCACCCGCGGTGCCGGCGGCGGTGGAGGAGGTGGTGGCGGAGGCGGGGGTGTTGCTGCCTGCAGCAATCGACCGCAGTGCGGGCAGGTGGCCGAGGTCACCACGCCCAGCGGGCTGCCACAGTGGGGGCAGGGACGGGGCGGCGGAGGAGGTGGTGGGGGCGTGGTCGACATGGCGGTTCCATCCTAACTGGTCGAAGTCGACTTCAAAAGCGATAATGGCCCCTCCCCCTTCCATCTCCAACGTCCCCGCACAGAACTCGCCTCGCCTTGGCCAAGAAACGACGACCTTCGCGCCCCAATCAACGCCCCAAGCCAAGTGGCGATTCGAATTCTGTTGCGCTCACCCCTACGCCCGCCGGTGATGGGTGGATTCTTCGGCATCCGCGGTGTGCCCGCGATCGCGCCGAGGACATCGAGGAAGTCGGCATCATGATCGACGCCGGCGAGCTCGAAGTCGCCCGCGACGAACTGCAGTGGCTCCTCTCGGGCTGTACCGATTGTCTCGATGCTCATTTGCTGCTCGGCCAGCTCGCGCTCGACGGGCAGAACGACTACGAGCTCGCCCGAGGTCATTTCGGCTATGCCTACCAACTTGGTTTCCGGGCGTGGCGACGAGCGGGCGAACCCACTCCGGTTCGCTACTCGCAGCTTCCCAACCGCGGATTCTTCGAAGCGGGTCGGGCACTCGCCTGGTGTCTCGAAAAGCTCAACAAGCGAATCATGGCCGACGAAGTGGTCGAGGTGCTCGTGAAGCTCGACCCCGAAGACCCGCTGGGCTGCCGGCGGATGCTCGCCGAGCTACGGGACACAGGATCGCTGCCGATGCTGTGAGGGAGCTATTGAAGCCGCTGTGCCACCAGATGCAGTGCTGCGAGCAACTTGAAATCCGCTCCGTCGCCCTGCTCCAGGCGATTCGCGATCCAGGCGTCGGCTTCGGCGAGGGGGACTTCGTGGACCACGATCGACTCCGATTCGTCGCCGCCGCCGGTGCCCGTCTTCCGAACGTTCGCGGCAAGGTACAGCGTGACCGACTCGTTGGTCAGCCCCGCGGATGAGTACATCTCCACGAGGTGCGTCCACTCATCCGACTCGTAACCTGTCTCTTCCAAAAGCTCGCGCTGCGCGGCGACCAAGAGCGGTTCGTCGGCGACTTCGGGAAGGTCCCCGACGAGGCCCGCCGGAATCTCAATCACTCGCCGACCCACCGGAATGCGGTACTGCTCGACGAGGATGATATTGCGATCGGGCGTCACCGCGACAATCCCCACGGCCGCCTTCGCGACAGTCCGCGCCGCGTACTCCCAGTGCCCCTCGGCCACCAAGGCCAGGTGCTTGCCGCTGTAAAGCGTGGTCGGATGCGAGTGGTGATGCGTGTCGTGCATGAGTTTTGGTCCTAAAAGTTTCGTGCCATTAAACCCGCTCGCCGATCGACTCGCAACTAACACGAGTTGCCGAAGGGAGGTAATGTCGCGATTCGCGAATATCGCAACGACTGCGACATTATTATTTTCCCGCCCTTTGGGAGTTGGTCGTAAGCGTTTTTGCAGGCACAAGTTGCGAAGCAACTCCCAAGCACTCGTTCGGAATAAAGTCGCAGCGCGAATCCGCAGGTGCGACTTTATTCGATGTAGGCCGGGTCAAGCTCCGCGCCGACCCGGCTCTTTACGCCTTGCCCCGCGCGCGTACGCCGATCGGCTCGCCAAGCTTCTCGCCTGCCGTTTTTCTTCTAGTTTTTCGAGTTGCCAGAGAACATGTGTCCACTACTTCGGTGAATATGCACATCAGAACACACCCGAAGCGCGCTTTCTAGTCACATTCTGGAAAAAAGTGGAAATAGTTGGGTACCCGATTTCCAGGGGTTTTCTCGAAGAATCGAGCCTGGGGCATGCTCTTGTTTAATGCCCAGCCGTAGACGCCGGCTACGCCTACCAATTCGCATCGCGTTGAATGGTCTCTAGGGGTTTTTGGCGCTGGTGAGGTGTTTGAGGTGGGTTGGGTGGCCGGCCGATTTCCTCGGGGCGAACCGCGAGGCGCCGCCATCGGCGCGGAGCTTGCCCCGGCCTACTTTTATTGCTCGCTGGTCGCTGGCCACCCAGGCTAGGCCCCGAACTGGTGCCTCGTTGACCACCCCGCTGGTCTCTAATTGGGCGAAATTTTGCCATCGGCCTAATGTTCCAGGTTGGCACGCAATGTGCCAATTACGGCTGGACCCCCGAGTCGTTTCGATACCCGCACGAGTTTTCCCTCCATGATCAGCGCCGCCGACACCCTTGAACCAATGACGACGTTGGCCCCTTCGTCGGTCATGGGGCTCCGCGAGCATTACCAACGGGTTCGCCTGCAAACGCAGGCGATCTGCGAACCGCTCTCGCCCGAGGACTGCGCCCTGCAGTCGATGCCCGACGCCAGTCCTGTGCGTTGGCATCTGGCGCACACCACGTGGTTCTTCGAGACGTTCGTGCTGAAGAACGCGGTGCCCAGCTACAAACCTTACAACCCCGCTTACGAGTACCTGTTTAACTCTTACTACAACCAGGTCGGCAAACAGTTTCCGCGGGCGCGGCGTGGGGTGTTGTCGCGGCCTGGGCTCGCGGAGATTTTTGAGTATCGCCAAGCAGTTGACGCGAGAATGTCCGAGTTGCTGGAAGATAGCGATACTTTGCCTCGTGAACTGCTCGACGTGGCCACCCTAGGCCTGCATCACGAGCAGCAGCATCAGGAGTTGATCCTGACGGACATCAAGCACCTGTTGTCGTGCAATCCGATGTGGCCCGTGTATCGCGAGCGAACGCCAGAGGTCGCCGCCACGCCTGCGTCGATGGACTGGATCGAGGGTCGCGAGGGAATCCATGCGATTGGGTACGTGGGCGAAGCGTTCGCTTACGACAACGAAACGCCTCGGCACGAAGTGCTCCTGCAACCGCATGAGCTCGCCTGGCGACTGGTAACCAACGCCGAGTTCTTGGAATTCGTCGAAGACGGTGGCTACCAGCGTCCTGAGTTTTGGTTGTCGCTCGGTTGGAACACCGTGCAGGCAGAACAATGGAATGCTCCGCTCTATTGGCTGAAGCAGGACGGCATTTGGAATCAATTCACGCTGGCTGGGATGGCTCCGCTCGAACCGCATGAACCGGTGTGCCATGTTAGTTTCTTTGAAGCCGATGCGTACGCTCGGTGGCGCGGTGCGCGGCTGCCGACTGAAGCCGAGTGGGAACTGGCGGCCATCGAAACCGAAACCGCGGGCAACTTCGTCGAGAGTGGACAGTTCCACCCCGTGCCTGCCAATCCGGCGGCTCGCGGAATGCAGCAAATGTTCGGCGACGTATGGGAGTGGACGGCTAGCCCCTACACCCCCTACCCCGGCTATCAGCCCGCCCCCGGCGCGATTGGCGAGTACAACGGCAAGTTCATGTGTAACCAGTACGTGCTGCGTGGCGGTTCGTGCGCGACTTCCGAGTCGCACATTCGTCCGACTTACCGCAACTTTTTCCCGCCCGACGCGCGTTGGCAATTCAGCGGCATTCGACTCGCTCGATAAAACCTCACACTCAGGACCCTTTGGCAGAGTTCACAGGAAACAAGATGGTCATCTCATCCCCCCTCGAACGTCTGAACGCATCACACCGAGACACGTTTCGCAAGGACGTTATTCAGGGCCTCCGCATGCCTCAGAAAACCTTGCCCAGCAAGTACTTTTACGACCAGCGCGGAAGCGAACTGTTCGATCAGATTTGCGAGCTCCCGGAGTACTACCCGACGCGGACCGAAGTCGAGATCATGCGACAGCACGCGGCGGAGATCGGCGAGCGGATCGGCCCGAACAGCATGATCATCGAGCTCGGCAGCGGCAGCAGCATGAAGACCTCGTGGCTGCTGGAGAACACGCCAAGGCCGGTCGCCTACGTGCCGGTGGACATTTGCCGGGAACATTTGGCGGCGGCTGCCGCGAGGATTGCCAAGCAGTTTGTGGAGATCGAAGTGGCCCCGATCTGCGCGGACTTCAGCACGCCATTTTTGCTACCGGTCACCGAAACACGCATCGCCCGGCGAGTGGTGTACTTCCCGGGCTCGACGATTGGTAACTTCCGCCCGGAGTCGGCGAGACAACTGCTGAAGCAGATGGCAAAGCTCGTCGGCAAGAACGGCGCGATGGTGATTGGCTACGATCTCGACAAGGACCCGCGCGTGCTGGAGCGGGCGTACGACGACGCGGCCAAGGTGACCGCTGAGTTCAACAAGAACTTGCTGCGGCGGATCAACAACGAACTCGACGCCGACTTCGCGATGGACAAGTTCCATCATCGTGCGCTCTACAACCCCGTGCAGCACCGCGTGGAGATGCACCTGGTGAGTGGGCAGGAGCAGCGGGTGGCGGTGGATGGCGAGGAGTTCGATTTTGCCAGCGGTGAAAGCATCCGCACCGAGCTCTCGCATAAGTACCGCATCAATCAGTTTGGCCGGCTTGCCCAAGCCGCCGGTTTCGGAGAGGGCACGGTGTGGACCGACCCGCAGCAGCAATTCGCGGTGGGTTACTACCCGGTGGCGTCGTAGCGAAGAGTGTAGCTAAGGAATAGGACTCGGATAACGCGGACTGGGCAGGATTTGCCGCGGGTTTCGTAGCCCCGGATACACACAGATTCGCACGGACGAAGGAAGAATTGTGGGTGAACCCGCGTCTCGCCAGCGGGGTCGTGAGTGTGTAAAATGAAACCCTCAGCGAGCCCCCGCGGCTTGCCACGCGTCCGTAGCGCAATTGGATAGAGCATCGGTCTTCGAAACCGAAGGTTGCAGGTTCGAGCCCTGCCGGGCGTACTAGGTACTAGTTTCTCTTTTTCGGCGAGCAGGGTTCTGAGCTCGCGTCGCACCGCGTACTTTGATCGCGTTAGTGCGCGTCTGCCGTTTGCTTCGTAAGTAGCGAAGCTGCGGGTTCGTCTAGAAACAGCGTGGTGCCGGCGTGGGTTTGGAGAATCGACGCGGGGGCCGTTGGGGTGACTTCGCCTTCCACGGCGGCGCGGACGGCGTTTGCCTTGCGAGCGTCGGGCACGGTGCAGACGATGCGGCGGCTGGTGAGAATCTGCTGGATGCCCATCGACAAGGCCTGCTTGGGGACCTCCGCAAGCGACGGGTACCAGCCTTCGCCCACTTGCTGGCGTCGGCATTCTTCGTCGAGCTCGACCACGAGGTAAGGCGACTTTGTCTCGAAGTCGGCAGGTGGGTCGTTGAACGCGAGGTGGCAGTTCTCGCCGATGCCGACGAACGCCACGTCGACCACGTGCTTCGCGATTTGCTCACCAGCGCGATGGCACTCGGCATGCGGATCGGAGTCGCCTTGAAGGTAGCAAATCGACTTCGGCGGCAGCGGCATACGGCTCACCACGCGCTTCCACAGGAACTGCCGGAACGAGGCGGGGTGCTCGATGGACAGGCCGACGTACTCGTCGAGATGGAACACGTGCACGCGGTGCCAAGGGAGGTTGGGGAGCGAAAGCAGCGCTTCGAGCATTTCCATTTGCGACGCGGCGCACGCAAACACCACGGTGGCTTCGCCGCGCTCTTCGACGGCTTGGCGAATGCTTGCGGCGCCGCTTTGGGCCGCGGCCTGCGCCATTTGAGCGATCGTTTCAAATATCTGGACGTCCATCAGCGTGGTTTCTCGAATCGGGTTGCAAAGCTAAAGTTGTTGCTTCTAAAGTCACTCGGCGGAGGCTGACTTCTGGCGTGCGAGGTCGATCACTTCGGCGATTTTGACCGTCGCCCCTTCGCGATCGCGGCTTAGTTCCGCGGCTTCCATGATGGCGAGCACTTCGAGCGTCTCGTCCGGCGAGACAGGGGCCACGCGGGTTTCGAAGAAGGTGCAAATCTGCGTGACCAAATTGCCGTAGCCCGAGAATCCGGTGTTCGAGGCGACTTGCTTGGTGCCATAGAGCGTGAAGGAATACACGGGGTTGCCGGTGGCGAGTGCCCACATGGTCCCTTTGCGTCCATCCTGCCATTTGCAGGCGAGCAGTACGCCGGTGGTCGAATCGATTCGAGTGACTTCTTCGCAACCCGGACCCAGGAGCGTAGCGAGCGACTCGACGCCGTGGATGCCGTACCAAAACAGGTCGGGGTGCGTGGGTTCGGTGCGATACGGCGAAGAAGTCGACGCGCCGAGGAGTTTGCCGATCTTCTTGTTGGACTTGATCGCTTCGACTTCGGAACAGAATCGCAATGCGGACGAACTGAAGAACGGCGTGTTCGTTTCTTTGGCGATTCGCATGATCGAGAGGAAGTCGGCGACCGAAGCCGTCGCCGGCTTGTCGATGAACACCGGTTTGCCCACGGCGATTTTGCGGAACTGTTCGAGGTGTACCCGGCCATCCACGCTTTCGAGTAGGAAGGCGTCGGCGAGTTCCACCGCTTCGTCGATCGAATCCACGATCGTGACGCCGGACCTCTTAAGCTGGTCGGCGAACTTTGCGACGCGGTCTTTGCTGCTCGCGATGTCGGGGCTGCCGCCCGGGAAGGCGGCGACCACCTGGACGTTGGCCAGGGGACCGGTTGCCGAGGGAGCGTTGATGAGCTCGGTGAAGGCCACGGCGTGGGAGGTATCGGTGCCAATGACGGCGACGCGAATCGGTTCGGCGAAGGCCCCATTTGCGCAGAAGTAACTCGCCGCGACGATCAGAAGTTGGAGCCCGCTCGGCGGGGAATAGGGCCACGTAGGGATCATGGGGACGCCCGTTGAATTTTAATTGACGGCAAAACTGCATGCACTATAATAACTGCATGCAGATTGGGTCAAGCCGCTGAGTCGTGTTTTCCCGCACCAATCCTGCGCCCGCCCCTTCCTGCCTTTCCCGCCACGCCCCATGCCCGGCCTTTTCGACATCCAGGTGAACGGTTACGGCGGGGTCGATTTCAACTCCGACACGATCGACGACTTGGCGATTTTGCAGGCGTGTCAGCGACTCGAAGCGGATGGGGTCGAAAGCATCCTGGCGACCATTATCTCGGCCGATGTCGAATCGATGTGCCGACGAATCGGGCGTATCGCGCGGGCCGTGGCGAAGTCCCCCGAGGTCGCCCGCGTGATCCGCGGCATACACATCGAGGGCCCCTTCCTTCGCGATCAAGCCGGCTACATCGGCACCCACCCGGTTGCCAGCGCGCAGCCCGCCACGCCCGATGTAGCGGACCGGTTGCTCGAGGCGGGCGAGGGGCTCGTGCGGCTCGTAACGCTTGCGCCCGAGCGCGATGCCGGCTTCGCGACCACTCGCTGGCTCGCCGAGCAGGGTGTGGTCGTGTCGGCTGGGCACTGTGATCCGACGCTCGACGAACTGCGCGGCGCGATCGACAACGGGCTGTCGATGTTTACGCATTTGGGCAACGGTTGCCCCAAGCTGATGGACCGTCACGACAACGTGGTGCAGCGGGTGCTGAGCGTTGCATCGGACCTTTGGGTCTGCTTCATCGCCGATGGCGTGCACGTGCCGCTATTTGCCCTGTGTAACTACTTGGATGTGGTCGGCATCGATCGGGCGATTGTGGTGAGCGACGCGATTTCGGCCGCGGGACAGGGTCCCGGTGTGTTCGCGCTGGGCGACATGCAAGTGGTGGTCGACGAGAACCTGGCGACGTGGTCGGCCGACCGGCAGCACCTGATGGGCTCGGCGTGCCCACTGCCACGAGCCATGGAGAATCTGGTTGAGCGGGTGGGACTCACCCGCGACGAAGCCGAACTACTTACTTCCGCGAATCCTCGACAAGCGCTGAAGATGGATGCCTATCACCCCGTTGGCAAGGAGCTGAGCCGATGACCGCGCTGTTGTCGAACCTACGCATGATCCGCCGCTATCCGAGCGTGGCGAATGCCGTCCGTCTGCTCGACGACGAGAACCGTTCGCTGGTGGATCAAGCAGCCGACGAGATCCTTTCGCGTATAATCACCGGTGCGTTTCAGCCGGGGATGAGCCTCAAGTCGACACAGCTCGCCGCGACGCTGGGGATGAGTCGCACGCCGATCGCGGGGTCGCTCGCCCGGTTGGTGGACGATGGCGTGTTGGTGCAAGCGTACAACCACGCGGCGGTCGTCGGCTCCCACGCCAAAGACTGGCTGGACCACGTCCACCGACTTCGGCAACTACTGGAGCCCGAGGCGGCGGCGCTCGCTGCGGGGCGACTGCCGGAGGATGTGATCGAAGACTTCCGCCTGCTGATCGCCGACGCCGAGCCGATGGTCCGCGAGTGCTGGAAGATCGCGGCGATGCTGCTGGACTTCTCGCTGCACCTCGCAATCGCGGAATACTGCGGCAACGAGCCACTGGCCGCGGCGATACGCAAGTGTTGGTCGTTCAAGCGAGTGTCGTACTCGTTGTCAGGCGACTGCGGGGAGAATTTGGAGGCGGAATACTTCGAGCACGTGGCGTTGTTCGAAGCGTTGGCAGCGGGCGACGCGCAAAAGGCCCGCTCGCGGATGGCTGGTCACTTGAAGAACGCATCGGACACCCGGCCCTCGGCGAGGATCGTTTAAGAGAAGTTTGGCAAATCGTAGAAAGCGATGAGTTCAAGAGCCGCCTTAGTTGGGCACTCGCACTATTCGACAACCCTGAGTAATTGGTAGCAACCTATGAATCGACGGCAATTTATCGGTACCGCAGCCGCGGCTACCGCGGCCTACACGGCGGCGAAAACGACCCTGGCGCAGGGGGCCAACGACAAGATTGTGCTCGCGCTGATGGGAGCCCACAACCGCGGGGCCCAGCTTGTCGAGCGATTTGGCAAGCTGCCCAACGTGGAGATCGCCTACATTTGCGACGTGGACGAGCGGCAACTCGAGAATGGCGTGAAGGCGGTGGCGAAGGGGGGCCAGAAGGCCAAGCCGCAGGTGACCGGCGACTTCCGCCGGGCGCTGGACGATCCGAACGTCGATGGGCTGATTTGTGCGGCACCGAATCATTGGCACGCGGCGGCGACCATAATGGCCTGTCAGGCGGGGAAGCACGTGTACGTGGAAAAGCCGTGCAGCCACACGGCCGAAGAAGGCGAGCTGATGATCGCCGCGGCGAAGAAGTCGGGGACCGTGGTGCAGGTTGGCATGCAACGCCGTAGCGGCGCGCTCTACCAGCAAATGGCAGAGAAGGTTCGTGGCGGGGCGATTGGCAAAGTGTTGCTCGCCAAGTCGTACTACCACCGCAACCGCCCGACGCTAGGCCACGCCTCGCCGGAGACGCCCCCAGAGTACCTCGACTTCGACATGTGGCAAGGTCCCGTGGCCGAGCAGCCCTACCGCAGCAACATCCTGCACTACAATTGGCATCAGTTCTGGCAGTGGGGCAATGGCGAGCTGGGCAACAATGGCGTCCATACGATCGACATCTGCCGATGGGCGATGGGCGTTGATTTTCCTTCGCGAGTCACGGCGTTCGGCCGAAAGCTTCGCTTCGACGACGATCAAGAGACGCCCGACACGCTCACCGTGAACTACGAATGCGGCGACGCCAACATCCAATGGGAAGGGATTAGTTGGTCCGATCCCTACCTGACCGGCAGCCAAATTGGTATCGAGCTACGTGGTACCGAAGGCACCGTGACCATCAACGACGGCGGCATGACCATCTACGATGAACGACGTAGGCCGGTCGATCGGCTGAAGGAAAGCCGAGGGGATACTGAGCACTTGATCGACTTTGCCAAGTGCATCCAGGAAGGTGGTGTGCCTCAGGCCAATCTCGACGAAGGGCATAAGAGCGTGATGTTCTGCCACCTCGGAAACATGGCGTTCCGCAGCGGGCTGGATCTGGAAGTCGATCCGACGACAGGCCACTTGATTGGCGACAGCGCCGCCCAGAAGTACTGGGGCTGCGAGTACCGAAGCAAGTGGATGCCCAAGGTGTAAGCGGGATAACAGCAAAACCCTCGGCGACTTTGCGGTCGTCGAGGGTTTGCACCCCTTGGCAAGTTTCGCGTTCTTAGGGTCGCGACACCGTCTCGTCGAGATTCAGCAGCACGCGGCTAAGCATCGTCCAGGTGGCGAGCTCGTGAACGTCGTGCTCTTCAAGCTTGGCTTCTTCGCCCACCACGGTTTCAGCTCGCTCGCGATCGTCCGCGAACAACGCCTGGTGCTTGGCGAGGTAGTCGGCGAGCGTTTCAAGCTCGTTCTCGCTCGCCTCGCGAGAGGTAGCAAGCCGGAAGGCGTACTGCAGCCGCGCGGCGTCGTCGGTGGCAGGCGATGCAAGTACACGGGCGGCCATCGCCCGCGAGGCGAGCAGCGACTTCCTGCGGGCTTCGACTTCAAACGCACGGTAACCATTTCGCAGTGGCTTTGAATTCCACTTCAACTCAGGACCAGCTATGCGGCGTTCGATAGGGTACCTTGCACTTACGCTCGCTATGGCACTTAGCTTCGCCATCGCCGCGACCGTCGGGGCGGAACCCGCCGAGGTGTCGAGCTATCTGGCGGATGTTCGTGGCGAGTTCGTCAAGAAGTGGCCCGAGAACCGCACGGTGTACCTCGTCTGCCACGGGCATAGCGTCCCCGCTGGCTACTTCGAAACGCCCGAGGTCCGCCCGTTCGATAGCTATCCGCACCTACTGAATGTTGCCCTTCAGGAGAGACACCCCACCGCGATGATTGAAGTCGTTCGCACGGCGATCGGTGGTGAGAACTCGGAGCAGGGAGTCAAACGTTTCGCGGCTGACGTGCTCGCCAAGAAACCGGACGTGATCACCATCGACTACGCGCTCAACGATCGCCGCATCGGTCTGCAGCGCGCCCGAGTTGCCTGGGAGTCGATGATTCGTCAGGCGAAAGAGCAGGGCGTGAAGGTTATTCTGGTCACGCCGTCTCCCGACCAACGATCGGACTTCAACGACCCGAAAGATCCATTAGCATTGCACGCAGCACAGGTCCGCGAGCTTGCGGCGATTCACGAGGTGGGCTTGGCCGATAGCTTCGCGGCGTTCCAACAAGCCGTCGCCGCCGGTACACCGCTGGCGGACCTGATGAGCCACGTCAATCATCCCAATCGCAAGGGCCACGAGCTCATCGCGGGTGAGATTGCCCCTTGGTTCGGTGTCGAGCCGCCACTCGAATTTGAAGCGGGGACGAACTCGCCGTAACGGACGTCGGACCGCTACGCCGCGCGGCCCGTCAATTTCTTGATCGAGCCCGACACTTTGCGGTAGACACTCGACTTGCGAAGCACCTGCTTCACTTCGTGCACCGTCTTGCGCAGGCCCTTGCGGCGCTTGGGGCCGAGCGTGGCTCGAGGAGCATTTTTCACCGGCTGCGGACGCCAGCCTTGCCACGGCGTGCGGTCGAGCACTTCAAAGTACTCGTGCCGCAAAGGGTGATCGCAGTCGGCGTGCCAGGGTTTCGCGGGCGAGCAGAAGTGGATGATCCACGGGTCGTGTCGGACGCTTTCGAACATCTGCTGTGTTAGCGGGCTCGCTTCCCACGTCGGATAAACGAACACGTGCGAGCCTTGGTTCCACCGCGGGTCGAGCTGGTGCCAGCGATCGGCGAACACCACGTTCAGGGCGTATTGATCCCACCACAGCACGTGCTCGCGATGCTCTTCGAGGCAGCGAAACACTTGCTCGGCGAACCCTTCGCTTCGCCAAAGGTCAATGTCCATGACCAACAGGCCCGAGTTGAAATACCGGCCTGTGGGATTGAGGCCGAGCGCCTCGTAGTTCGCCACTGGCCGTGCCGCGGACAACCAAGTGGTCGCCGCCTCGAAGTTCGGCGCGGAAATCTGAGCGTCGATCCAAGGAGCGGCCATGTCCTGCACCGCTGCGATGCCACACTCGCCAAGTGGTGCGTCCCACAACAGCGACACGTCACGCCGCACGAGCATGTCCGAATCGAGATACAGAATTCGGTGCACGTCATCCGGCAGCAGTTTCGGCAGCAGCAACCGGAGGTACGCCGCGGTGCTGATGTGGTGACTGACCGGATAGTCGGCGACGAGCCGAAGGTCGGGCGTCAACCAATTCAACTGGCAGCGGTCGCCGCAGAGGGTCGCCAGTCGCTCTTTGGTCAGCGAGGTCATACCACCATCGAGCACGTACAGAACGATCGCTCGCGCGGGATCGGTCGCATCCAGCAACGAGCGAAGCGTCACCGCCAGCGGCATGGCGTAGGTATCGTCGGCACCGCAAGCGATGACAATCGGTTCGTTGGCACTCGGCATGGAACGTTCGCCTTTTCCTTAGGCGGCCTTGTTGGCTGCGGTAGAACGAGTAGCAGTGGATGACGACGCAAGACCGGACTGCACCGGAAGGCTCGGACGATCCAAGGGCTGATGCGTCGCGGCGATGCCGAATCGCACCGCACAGAACGCCGCCTTGAAAAGATCCTTCCAGCGCTTGCGGTCGAGCTTCCAAGCTCGAAAGTACAGGGGCGCGGCGCGGCCACGTGTGGCCGAGGGGTCATGGGCAGGGTGGCTCGTTGCGTGAAATCTCGCCGCAACCGCAACATTCACCGCGATCAGTCGCTTCAGCCGCCGCGGCCGCAATCCTGGCATCGACGTGTAGAGCTGGGCAATATCGGTTGACTCTTCGATGGTCCCCGCCAGGCTTTGCGTGGTCGCCCCCGCGTGGCACTTGCGATACAGACAATGCACGCCACCGACGTAGCGGAACTTCTTGCCAATATACGCCGCGCGAAGCATGAAGTCGGCGTCCTCGCAGTACTTCCGCCGGGCATCCCACGGACCCACTTCCTCGATCACCGAACGTCGTACGATGGTCGCCGACGGAGTGACGTAGCTGCGACCGAATAGCGACTCCGGAAACGACGCCACTTCTGGAGCGGTTGGTCCCCAAAGCCCGAGCAGCAGATCGGTGCCATCGGTAAACATAACAACGGTCGAGTAAGCGAGGTCGTCCCCCGACTCTTCGAGCGCAGCTACGCACGACTGCATGTGGTACGGCAACCAGCGATCGTCGCAGTCCAGAAAAGCGATGTACTGCCCCGCCGCCTGTTGGAACGCCACGTTGCGCGTGTAGGCCGCGCCGCAGGACGTTTCGTTACGCTGGTAGTGAACGCGGTGGCGAGGATGGTTGCGAGCGAACTGTTCGACCAATTGCTCGGCACCATCGTTCGAACCATCCTCCACCACAACCACTTCCCAGTGCTTGTAGATCTGGCTGGAAATCGAATCGAGCGCTTCGCCCAGGAACCGAACGCCATTGCGGGTTGGAATGATAACGGAAACCAGTCCCGGCGTTTCGGGAAAACTGAACAGAAGCTGACTCATGGCAAGTGCCCTTCGTTGCTAGATGACTACAGGGCCCATACGGTGCCACCAAGACGGCGAGGTCCGCCAAACTCGTCGACCACCTTGATGACGCCTGGGAACTTATCGCAGTAGTCATGCCCGGAAATAATCTTGGCCCCCACGCGTTTGGCCCATTCGATGTCCTTCTTGGTTTCCTCGTAGTCGTGCATGGCATCGAGGAACACCAGCGCCGGCGCGGGGCCTTTGTAGTTGCGGTAGTACTCGTTCTTATCGCCGCGGATCAGTTGCACCTCGCCTTTCGCGATCGGGTACTGAAGCAACTGCCGAGCCAGTGCCTCGTGCACATCGGGCGACAGGCCCCAGGGATTCCAGCAGAACGCGTCCACCGTGATGATCTTCTGTTCGGGCGACTTGGCGAGCGCCATGTAAGTAGCCGTGATGCCCACCAGCGTGCCGACCTCGATAATCGGACCAGGGAATTGCTTCGACTCGCGAACCAGCTCCTGCAATAACGCCACACCCTCGGGTTCTACTGTGCAGTCCTGCGGGTGGAAGTTGGCAATCGACGCCGGGGGAGGCGAGATCACCACAACCGGGGCAGGAGCGTGCTTGGGACGGGCCACGCGCTTTACACCACGGGCCAGCTGTTGGAAGGGTCGGGAAACTTCGCGCCGAAGTTTGGAGAGGGGAGTCTTCGAAATCTGCTGGGTGGCCATGGGCGGGTCTTCCTTGAACTTTGGGGGCCAGTTGGAGGGTAGATAAATGGGGGATTCGAGTTAGGGCTTGGACGCTACGCGGACATCGCCGTCGCGGAGTCGAGTTCCAGTAGTCGGCCATTTTCCACGTGGATAACGCGCTGAGCGAGCGCCAGCGTGCTTTCGCGGTGGGTTACCATGATCAACGTTCGGTCGACCGCGATGTCCTGCAGGGCATCGTGAATCAACCGCTCGCTTTCGACATCGATCTGACTGGTGGCTTCGTCGAGGATCAGTATCTCGGCATCGCGGAGAATCGCGCGGGCCAGGGCGATTCGTTGACGCTGCCCACCGCTCAGTCGCTGACCGTTGGCACCCACAATCGTGTGGTAGCCTTGGGGCAGGTTCGACACGAACTCGTCCGCACGGGCGAGCTTCGCGGCTTCGATCACTTCTTCCTCGGTGGCATCCCACCGGCCATAACGAATATTGTGAAGCACCGTCTCGTTAAAGAGCTCGGTCTGCTGACTCACCACGGCGATCCGCTTGCGAAGGTCGGCCAGCGCCATCTCGCGAATTGGCACGCCATCGATTTCGATGTCGCCCGACTGCGGTTCGTAGAATCGACACAGCAAGCTGACGATGGTGCTTTTGCCGCTGCCGTTGGCACCCACCAGGGCAACGTGCTCGCCACGCTCGATTCGCAAGTTCACGTCCTGCAGCACGGGCTGAACGCCGTCGTAGCTGAAGTGGACGTGACGGAACTCGATCTCTTGATGCGGCGAGGGAAACGCGCGGGGCGACTCCGGTTCGCGAATCCGCGACTGAGCGTCGATGATCGGGAATAGCAAGTTGGCGGCGGCCATGCCATTGTTCACGCCGGTCACCACCCCCGACAGCTTTCGCAGTGGGTCGGCAGCACCGATCAGCATCGCGAAGAACACCGTGAGCAGGCTGACCGACAACGGGCGGTCGCTCATCGGGATGCCAAAGATGTCGGTTCGCTGATTGGTGACCAAGTAGCCCGAGACGACGATGCCCGTACACAGCATGCCGATGCCAAACAGTTCGGTCACCGGACTGGTGAGCGAGTTGTAGAACGTGGCGGTCATCGCAGTGCGTTTCATAAGCTCGGTCGACTCGCGAAAACGTTCGCGCTCGAAGTCTTCCATCGTGTTCGCCTTCACCGTGGTGAGCGAACCGAACACTTCGAGCATCACGTGGTGGAAGCCTCGCGAGCGATCCAAGATGCGAAGCGACAGCCGGCGGATCGAGCGGTTAAGAAACACGATCAAGTAAGCGGCGAGCGGAGCAAAGATTAGCGACGCCAGCGTCAACCGCCACGAGATCATCCACGCCCCCGCCAGGCAGGCGAAGATGCGGAGCGGTTCGGTGACGGCGCCCCCCAGAATGTTGGTGAGCCCGACCGAAAGCATGTCGGTGGTGTAAGTAATGTGGGCAGCGAAGCCACTGGTGCCGTGGGCATCAAAGCCGGGGCGATCGAGGGTGATCGCCGAGTTGAAGAGGCGACCGCGAAGGTCGCGCGATACGCTTTGCGAAACCGACGACACCAGCACCGCGTTGGTCACCATGAATACCTGCTTCATCAGCGTGGCGACAAGCACCAGGCTGGCGATCAGGGCAATCGTTGCAAACGGCGTGCTGGGGAGCCAGCTTTCGAAGAAGGGTTGCACGCGCTCGGCCGAGTAAAGCTCCGCGGCTTTCGCCTGTTTGCGTACTTCCAGCATCTGGAGCTGGATATCCAGTTCAGCACGTTCTTCAGCAGGTGCCTTCTCGATCCGGGCTGCCAGCGACTTGAGTTCAGCTTCGTGCGCCGTTAGTTCCTGCTTCGACTGCGTGATCTGTTCGCGGTTCCAATCCTGAAGCGACTTGCCCTGAAGCGTGGCTTCGATAATCGGAAACAGGGCCGCGATGTTCGCGCCCCACAGCACCGCCACGGCCACCGAGCAACCGATCGATGCCACCACGGCAGGCCAATACTTGAGCGCCTCGCGTACCGCACGCAGGAACGAGTTCATGCTTGAAACAACCTTCGGAATTCGGCAGGACTACGGCCTTGCCTGGCTTGACTGCATGGTCTTGCCACCAGTGCAGGCGGGTGTCGCGAACGGAAGCCCGCCGCCGCGCGTGGCCGGAGTGTAGGCACTTGAACTATTTGGTCCAACCCCAATCAATCGTGTCCCTGAATTCCCCTAGCTAGCATCGGGAATCCGCGATGGGAGTTTCCGATACCCCCCAATCAACCCCACTGGAACTACCGATCCTGTACCTTACCTACTGACGTTGACCCGCTCACATTTACTTGGTTTAATCCCGCACCTCAACCGATAGCACTGCCGAGCGGGCCAACACCTTGGCAGGTATAACATGCGAACAAGTTGCCTCATCAATAACTACAACTACGGTCGCTTCCTTCCCGAAGCGCTCGATAGTGCGCTTTCACAGTCGGTGCCATTCGACGAGATCATCGTCGTCGACGATGGCTCCACCGACCACTCCCGCCGTATCCTTCAGCGGTACGAAGCGGAAGAGCCAAGAATAACCGTTGTAACGCAGCCCAATTCAGGGCAGCTCTCGACCTTCAACACCGGCTATAAGCTAGCAACCGGCGACGTCATCTTTTTCCTCGACGCCGACGATACCTACGCCCCCAACTACCTCGAACGGACGATGCGCGTTTACGCAACTCGCCCGGATGTCGACTTTACCTTCTGCGGACGCGAAGTTTTCGGCACCCAGAACTGGATCGACATGCCCTATACCCAGGACATGGACTTCGGCTACTCGGTAGCCGGCGTCGCGCTCGGACAGCACTGGATCGGCGGTCCGACCTCGTGCATTTCGATGCGGCGCCAGGTTCTCGACCGCCTGCTCCCGGCGCACGACCTCGAGAACTCGTGGACCATCTGCGCCGACCTTTGTTTGGTATATGGCGCCTCGCTCGCTCGGGCGCGAAAGTACTTCATCGCCGACCCGCTAGTCCGGTACCGCGCCCACCCCGACAATCGCTACTTCGGAAAACAGGGAAACCGGATCTCGCAGTACAACCAGCGGCTAAGCTTGATGCAGCTGAACGACCACTACATGGAACGGTTTGGCTACCATCGCGACGACTTGGCACAGTTGCTGCGTGCCGAGTTCCGGACCATTCCGAGGCCGACCAAATTGCAACTCCGCGAGTACACCCGCACAACCTTCCGCCAGCACCAATCGCTCGCGTGGAAGCTTCGACAATTCTCGGCGTACGTGATGCACTTTGCTTCCACGAGAAAGCGCGCCGCTGCACTTGCACCCGAGGAAATTGCCCCCGCCAAGGTAGCACGTCCTGTGATGGTGGCCGAGGAGAAGCAGCGGAAGGCGAAGAAACGACTCAGCGAAGCTCCGGTGTTTGCTGCTAAGTAGGCACGGTAGTTCGCTCCGAGGAACACGGCACGCGACCCGGGGGTGGCCTTCGCTGGCTATCGCTGTACGTTGCCCCGAGCGTCGTGGTACACTGGCCCGCTACTTGGCTGGTGCACGCTTGGGCCTCGCAATATGTTCTCTCGATTTAGTCAGACGTTCGTCACGGGCGTTTTCGGCATTCTGCCACTCGCGCTAACGTTCGCCGTCTTCGCCTGGATGGTCGTGTTCTTGCACGATCTTGCCGGCCCTAAGAGCGCCTTCGGCCGCTTACTGCAAACCATGGGCATGTCGCTCACGGCCTGCGAAGTCACCGCGTATCTCTTGGGGCTCGTCGGCACGTTCCTGCTGATCTACCTGCTTGGCCTGTTGGTCGAGAACGGGGCGGCGGTGCGATGGAACGGCTTGTTCGATCGCGCCATGCAGCGAATCCCGCTGGTGTCGACCGTCTACGATGCCTCGAAGAACTTAACGAGCGTGTTCGATCGCCGTGCCGACTCGATGCAGGGAATGATGCCGGTGATGTGCTACTTCGGCGACGAGCTCGGCATCGGCACCCCTGCCCTGCTCCCCACGTCCGAACGCATTCGAATCAACGACCAGGACTACGTCGTGGTCATTATCCCCAGTGCCCCCGTGCCGTTTGGCGGGGCACTCCTGTGCGTCCGCGCCGATTGGGTGAAGCCGGCCGATTGCACCTTCGACGAACTCGTCGGCATCTACATGTCCATGGGAGCGAGTGCCCCCGCCTCCCTCGGCCGCAACAACAAACCCGAAACCCCAAACCTGTCTCCCCCAAGCGAGCGGGGCCCGTAAGGGCCGTGGTAATATAAACGAACCACATCCCCTTCCATTAAAACGCATATCGCCAAGATCACCAACTAAGGTCTTCTTATGATTCCCGATACAACGTACCCCAAGCTCGCACGCAGCTTCCGTCGATTGGGGTGGATTGGTTTTTGGGTGCAGATCGTGCTCGGGATCACGCCCCTGTTCATGTTCGGCTACTTCCTCTTCGGCAAGTTCACCGGCACCGACCAGCGCGTCGGCTTCTCGGAAATCCTTGCACTCACTGGGCTCGCCATCCTGGCGTTCACCACACTGTGGTCGCTCCGCTACGTGAAGCTGGGCACACAAATCGACGACCTGGCGCGCCGCCCCACCACCTCTAAGATTCAGAACACGCTTTGGATCGGACTCTGGGCGAGCTGCGCGGGAATCGCGATTTCGCTCGCCCTGATGTTCTACGAGGTCATACGGCTTCTCATTTTATTCCTCAAAGCACCCCAAGGTGGTGTGCCGGTGATGCAGACGCAAATCGACGATCGCGCGACCTGGGTGTCTGCGATGGACGTCGTGAGCTTGCTAGCAGAACTCTGCACCCTCGCCGGCGAACTCGTGGTGCTAGGATTCACGCTGTGGCTGTTGTTCCGCGTAGCACGACTACATGGAACCAATGAGTCGCCGAACAGCTAGTCAAACTGTAGGAGGGGTCTCCGACCCCGATTATCGGCCTCGGAGAGGCCTCCCACAGTCTTTTTAATTGAGTGCGCCCGCCTGATGAAAATTTCCCAACGACTGCTGGCGATTGTTCGGCGAACAGGGCGATTCTTAGCCGTCGCTGCCTGGTGGGCTCTTGGCATCTGGGCGATGCTCGCCATCTTCTTCACCGCCCCGGGCTCCGCATGGCTCGGCTGGCCACTCGCATTTGCGGTAATCTGGCCATTCTGGAAGGCTCGTCGCGAGCGCAAGAAGTCGAAGGATTCGCCCGAAGCCGCTTCGCGCAGCAAGCGGTACTCGCTGGTCGCGCTCGCTGCCGCAGCGATCGTTGGCGTCTATTACTTCGGCTTCGTCACGCCCGATCCCAATCAGAACTGGGTGGCCGAGCAGTCCCGCATGCCGATCGTCGATGTCGAAGGAGATAAGGTTTACGTCAAGGACATTCGCAACTTCACCTGGCGGACCGCGACCGACTTCGACGCCAAGTTTTACGACCGGGTGTACGATGTCAGCAAGATCAACTCGATGTACTACATCGTGGCACCGATGCCGGTGTGGGACGGCGTGGCCCACGTGTTCGTGAGCTTCGGCTTCACCGACGGCCAGCACTGCACGGTGTCGGTCGAGGGCCGTCGAGTAGTGGGAAAACCTTACCGGCTCATCCCTTCACTATTCCGCCAGTACCAGCTGATCTACGTCGTGGGTGACGAACGCGACGTGCTTGGGCTGCGTGGTGCGATTTGGAAGAAGCAAGTGTTCTTCTACCCCGCGAAGACCACGAAGGAACGAATGCAGCGCATCTTCGTCGACATGATGCAGCGGGCGCACGATCTGGAGGAGCACCCCGAGTTTTACAACCTCGTGACCAACAACTGCATGAACAACATCACCGACCACCTCAGGCTGCTAGGCGGTCGAACGGTGCCGCACGACATTCGGCTTCTGCTCACCGGATTGTCGGACCGCCTCGCCCATCGCTATGGGTTCATCGACACCGACCTGCCATTCGAAGCGGCTCGTCGTGCGTTTCGTGTCGACCAGTGGATGCAGACTACGCCGCTCGACGAAGGCTTCTCCGATCGCCTGCGCGAGCAACTCGCGAAACAAGTGGCCGAAGAACAAAAAAAGGCGGGCGAGGCCAAATAAGCCCTCGCCCGCCTTCTAGTGTGTTACTTTGAGCTCAAGCGAGTTCACTTAGAGCGATGCGTTCGAATGGCTCATCGGCTGGTGGCGATGCAGGCCAATGGCCAGCATGATCCACGCCCAACCGTTGAAGATCAGCTCGATGCCGATGAACATGCCGATCACCCACAGGCCCGACAAAGGCCACTGCTTGTAGATCAACATGCCCAGGAAGAAGGTGACGGCACCGTTGAGCAGGATCCAGCCACGGGCCGGAATGTCGTGCATGATCGCAAACACAATGCGCATCAGGCCCGAGAAAATTAGGAAGATGGCAATCAGCAAGGTTAGCTGGATCGCGGCGCCCTCTGGCTGGTCGATCACCATCACGCCGACAATCGTGTAGAGCAAACCGATCACCAAGTGCAGCAGCATGCCGCTCCACTTACCTACCCAGAACGAGTTGATCACTTCAACCACGCCCGTGGCGAGCAGGAAGAAGCCGAAGATCCAAGTGGCGGCCACGGTCACTTTGATGGCGCAAGCCCATCCAACCGCGAAGAAACCAAGCACCACCATCGCGATGCCAAGGGCCAGGAACCAGCCCCAGTGACGACGCAAGTTGCTCAACTCAGCCAGGAAGTCGGACGAAACCGAATCGTTAGGCAGGTTCATGGAAGTTTCCATTTCGTAAGGGTGTGTCGAATGGGCGCGTGGCCCGTTACCGCAATGTTCACCCGCAGCGTTTGCGCAGCCTATCGAGGCAGTGCGGTTTCTACAAGCTGGCGAGTCGTATGGTCCGGCACGACGCAAGCCTGCGCCATGGACCACCATCTAGCTTAGGACACGAATTGCGCGCGCTGTCCCAAGAGCACCTACGTAGAAACCCGCGGAGTGGCCGCTACCGCCCGTACGATCGTTACTTTCCCACCGCAACGTGCTGCGATACGAACAAGTCCATGCCGAGGCGTTGCGACAGGAACTTGGCGGCGAGTTGGCCTTTGACGCTGTTGCCGGCGGCGTCGAGCGGCGGGGCGAACGTGCCGAGGCCACCTTTGCCCGGCGAGACGGCGACAATTCCGCCCCCGATACCACTTTTTCCTGGCAGGCCAATCTCGTAGAGCCAGTCCCCCGAGGTCTCGTAGAGTCCCGCAGTCGCCATGACCGCCAGAACGTAATGGCAGACTTGTGGATCCACAACTCTCTCGTGCGTGATTGGATTCACGCCACCATCGGCGAGCGTCGCCCCCATCACCGCGAGGTCCCGCGCCGAAACGCTTAGTGCACACTGCCGCGTGTAGAGATCGATCGCCTGCACCGGGTCGACCTTCAGCCGGCCGTAGCTGTGAAGCAGCCGAGCGATCGCCTGGTTGCGATGGTTGGTTTCCATCGCCGATTGATAAACCTCGTCGTTCATCGCCAACGTGCGGCCGGCGAATTTTGATAGGCCTTGGTGGATGCACTGCCAACGCGATTCGAGCGAATCCCCGGGCACCAGGCTGGTGGTGGCGATGGCTCCGGAGTTGACCATCGGGTTGGTACGACCTTGCTGGCCGCGCTCGATTGCTTCGAGCGAATTGAACGCCCTGCCGGTTGCGTTCACGCCAACGAATTCGCGGACATGATCGGGGCCGAGCGCTTCGCACACCAGGGCGAGTACAAACGGTTTCGAGACGCTCATGATGGCGAACTCGTATTCCGACTCGCCGGCCGAGTAGACGTTGCCACTGGTGCCGACCATGGCGATGCCGAACAGGTCGCGTGGCACGCGGGCGAGGGCGGGGTAGACCTCGGCGTTTTTCCCGTCGGTGTCCGTTTTGAACTGCTCGTACGCCTCGGCGACGAGCTGCGTCACCAGGGTGTCAGGGGGGAGCTGGCCGGTGGAGACGAACGGTTCGGGCGGGCTGGGGTTCATGGCGGTAATTCACGATCGGTGCGGGATCGCAGGACCCTGCAAAACCAGATCGCCGAGTCCGCTGGCGTAAAGCTAATCCATCGCGAGCGGGTTGTCGAACGTCGGCGACGCTCGGCAAGTCGGCGGCTCCGCTTTAGCGAAAATGTTTCACGTGAAACATTTTAAGCAAATGGTATTATTGCGTACACTAATCGGAGGATTGGTGCCGATGGTCGCGGTGAGTAGGTGAGTAGGTGAGTAGGTGAGTAGGTACAGACGTTCCCGGGCCCTGATTGGAGCAGATGCGCGGGTACTTTCAAGTCACTTTTTTGGCGAAAGGCGAATTTGTTTTTGCCTGGGATTTGGGGACCGGCCGCCGGTGTTAGAATGCTGGGCTATGAAACTGCTCAACATCCTGCATACGACCGAATACCACTACCACTCGCCCGTGAAGCTGGGGACGCACCGCGCGCTGTTTCGACCGCGAGAGGGGCACGACTTGCACATCGAGCGGGCGCATCTTGAGATCGAGCCGACGCCGAACCTCAGTTGGCTGCGTGACATTTATGGCAACTCGATCGCCGTGATGAAGTTCGCGGAGCCGACGGACAAGTTTCGGCTGCACAGCGATATCACCGTCGCGCTGTACGACGACAGCCCGGTCGAGTCGCTGCTCGATCCGCTGGCGGCCGCGTATCCCTTCTCGTACGCATCGAACGAGCAGGTGGAGATCATTCCCTATCGCCTGCCGAGCTATCCGCATGACGGGCCGGCGGTGAAGCGGTGGCTGCTCGACCTCTATCAACCAGGGCAGATGGCAAACACTTCGGACCTGCTCGACCGGCTCAACACGCGGATCTTCGAGGCGTTCGAGTATCGCTATCGACCCGAGTACGGCGTGCAGCTTCCGTGCACCACGCTCGCGCTCGGTACCGGCTCGTGCCGCGACTACGCGGTTTTCATGATGGAGGCGGCGCGGCACTGGGGGTTTGCCGCGCGGTTTGTGACGGGCTACATCCAGATGGCCGAGGGCCAGCACGGGGCGACGCACGCGTGGACCGAGATCTACCTGCCCGGCGCCGGCTGGCGAGGCTACGACCCCACGAACAACAAGCAGGTCGGCCAAGAGCACGTCTCGGTCGCCGTCGCCCGCGAACAGGACCAAGCGTCGCCGCTCTCGGGGACTTGGGAGGGGGCGTCCGATGCGTTTGATCGGATGGAGGTGTCGGTGCAGGTGGTGGGGGTGTAGTGTGGCGTAAGCTTCCAGCTTGCGATGGGTGGAGAAGAATTAGTCGCGGATTTGCGCGGATTGGGCAGGATGTTCGCGGATGAGGATGGAAGTGGCCAATGCGGATAGATCGTAGGGTGGGAGGTTCTGTCGGCAGATCGCGGTTTGCGTCACCTTGAACTCCGATGCCGACAGGTTCACCCACCTTTGACCGTTGCCGAACGCGGTGGGTAAACCTGCTGGCGGATGGGGCTTTCACGATGGCTTGGGTTACTTCGCCAGCAGAACTGCCCACCCTACGGACTACGACAAAGATAAAATATGGTGTTCCGATCTTCTGCGCGTTTGAATCAGGTTACATGAATCCGGTCGCAACTTTGACATTTCCGGTGCTTGCATTCACTCCCGTTGGAGTGAGGCCCTATTCTCTCTACGAGTCGTTGCTTCGCGTTATGAAGCACGAATACGCATTGGGCTGGTATAACGACCTGGAAATCGTTGACTCTAACGGCGTCTGCGTAGTAGTACGGTCGGCTCGCCTTGTGAAGGTACCGATCATCGCCAAATTGTTTGGCGGTATGGTCGAAGTCGAAATCCAAGACGCTGAGAAGCTTGCGGAATATGACCTCGACTCCATGCGTAGCCGCGCGATTGAGTTTCTCTCTCTGTACCCTGGTATGTATCAAGCTTCCGGCTATGAAGAACTCGTCAAAAGAGTAGACAAAGCTGCGACATCGGCTGATATAGTGAGCGTTTTCTTGACTTGAGAACTGGAGGCTCGCCGGGCTCGTCCCCAGCCACCCGAACAACTAAGGACATAATGGTGGGCTCGATGGGTAAGCCAATTGACCTTCTCCTTTCGCTCCGGCCTTACGATGGGCTCCGGGATGCCCAAGTCTGTCTCGCACTCGCCAAGAAATACTTTGAGATTGAGACGAGTTGGGCGGAGAAGTTGAGAATGCTCGACTTCTTTCCACCCATTAACATCGCCCAAGCGCTGGCACCCGACATCGGCTCGCCGGACATGGCAGTACTGCTTCGCAGTAATTTCGCCACCTCGACTGCTGAACACAGGGCTTGCGAAGGATTTCTCCTTTGGCAAGCACTAACGGACTCGACGCCTCACCTGATTTCGCAGCATCGTTTGGAAGATCCTTATCCGGTGCTTCTCGATTTTTTCAAGCATGGCGGGCGATTGGCCATGGAAGGATGGCAAGCTGAGGTATTCGGGTGCGGAGGGTTCGATGTCCGCCAATTGCGAAAACAGATGTTGGGATTTGGATAGTTAGCTTGTCCGTCCTCGACCTTGGATTGGTGACAGTCGAATTGGTAGCGAGGCGTCTAGCAGGCCCACATTTCCGGGGGCGAGGACGCCCCGGCTCACACGGGGGTGGAGGATCTTACCGACTACTTCTTATCCGCGAACATCCTGCCCGATCCGCGTCATCCGCGTTCTATTCCTTAGCCCGACACACGCAGCTCCACCGTTGTCGAGAACTGGGGGCTCGTGGAACTCGTCCCCAGGCACCCAAGAGTGTTCTCGTAGGGCTGGCCCCCTCACCCTAGCCCTCTCCCCCAAGTCGTTCGCGGCGCGGGGAATCGCGAGTGGTGTGTTGTGCGCGCGAACGAATTGGGGGAGAGGGGACAAGAGGGTTGGGGACATTCCCAGTGGCGTAGGGTGGGAGGTTCTGTCGGCAGATCGCACGTTACGCCGCTTAGGACTCCGACGCCGACAGGTTCACCCACCTTTGACCGCTACGCAACGCGGTGGGTAAATCTGCTGGCGGATTGTGCTTTCGCGATGGCACATTTCCCTTCGCCAGCAGAACTACCCACCCTACGGGGTTGTGGCCTATAATCCCCGCTGCATGTGGGGGTGCGGTTTGGGTTCTTGCAACGGGAAGAGGATGCTATGGACGTTGGATGGCGGTGCGGCCTCCGCGCTTTGGGTGTTTGGCCTAGTGCGATGCTAGCGGTGTGCGTGATCGCGGGGTGCGACGAGCCGCCGGCTGCTCGCACCGAGGTGGTGCGGCCGGTGAAGACGTTGGTGGTGGTGCCGGGGAGTGAGACGCAGGCGCGGATCTTCTCGGGGACCGTCGAGGCGTCGCGGCGGGTTGAGCTGGCGTTTCAGGTGTCGGGGCTCCTGGCGAGTCTACCTATCAAGGAAGGGCAGCGGGTGGCGAAGGGGGATTTGATTGCTCAGCTTCGCACCGATGAGTTCCAAACGCGGCTCGACTCGTTGCAGTCGCAACTCGATCAAGCGCGGGTGACGCTCGTTGCCTTGCGGGCGGGGGAGCGGCGTGAGGAGCAGCTTCGCCGGGAGTCGCTGGTGCGGCAGGCTCAGTCGCGGCTCGCCAATGCTCGCGCGAATTTGCAGCGGACCGAGCCTCTGGTGGCACGCCGGGCCGTATCGGAACTGGAATACGACTCGGTACGCACGCAGTACGAAGTGGCGCAGGAAGAGTACGAGGCGGCGAAGCAGCTGCTGGAGAAGGGGACCGTTGGCCGCGAGGAAGACATCCTGGCTCAAGAGGCTTCGGTTCGTGGGCTCGAGGCACAAGTCGTTGAGGCGAACATTCAGCTCTCCGACGCGACGCTCACCGCTCCTTACGACGGCGTGATTGCTCAGCGGTTTGTCGAAGAAGGGCAAAACGTGCGGGCCAAGGAGCCGGTCGTGCGGTTTCAGGATGTCGAAGAGATTGAGATCGTGATCGACGTTCCGGAAGTCGTGATGGCGGCGGACTTGAGTTCGTCGGATGTCGTGGAAACGCTGGCCGAGCTAAGTAGTGCGCCGGGCGTACAGTTTCCGGTGGTGATTCGCGAGATGGCGCAGGTGGCCGATCCGACGACGCAGACATTTCGCGTCCGGGCAGCGATGCAAGTTCCAGACGGAGTTCGCGCGCTCCCTGGCATGACGGCGCGGGTGACGATGAACTTCCGCCGGGCGAAGGTGCTCGGCGAGCGAATCATGGTGCCGGTGGCCGCGGTGGTGAGTAGTGCCGATGGCGAAGCGGCGGTGTGGACGATCGACAACAACTCGACCACGCGGCGACAAGTGGTGAAGCTGGGCGAGCCATCGGGTGGGCAGATTGAAATTGTCGAAGGCTTGGAGCCAGGCGTTCGGATTGCGGTGGCCGGAGCCAACGGGCTTCGCGAGGGAACCAAGGTTCGCGATCTGGGCGACGCCCTCGGAGGGGTTCGGCTATGAACCCCGGCATCCTTTCGGTCCATTACAATCGGGTGGTCTTCGCCGCGATGGCGCTACTGCTCGCGGGTGGCATCGTGGCGTACCAGCAGATGGGACGCCTCGAAGATCCCGAGTTCACGATCAAAGAAGCGCTGATCATCACGCCCTATCCCGGCGCGAGTGCCGAGGAAGTGGCGCAGGAAGTCACCAATCCGATCGAAGCGGCGGTGCAGCAGCTTGGACAGCTCGACCGAGTGACGTCGGAGTCGATGCGTGGGCGTTCGGTGGTGTCGGCGATCATCAAAGACCAGTATCACAAGGACGCCATCCCGCAGGTGTGGGACGAGCTCCGCCGAAAGATTGCGGATGTGCAGCCGCAGCTGCCGCCGTCGGCACGCGGGCAGACGATGGTGGTCGACGATTTCGGCGACGTGTTTGGCATTTTCTTCGCCATCACCGGCGATGGTTACACGCAGCCCGAGGTGCGTCGCTATGCCGAGTTCCTGCGTCGGCAGCTGTTGCAAGTGCCGGGGGTGAAGAGCATCGAGCTGTTCGCGGCGCAGCAGGAAGTGGTGTATCTCGAAATCTCGCGAGAGCGACTCGCGCAGCTCGGCATCAACGAAGAGCAGATCTACGCGAAACTTCGCGAGCGAAACATCGCGGCGGACGGCGGGCGGATTCAAGTCGGCTCGCAGCATTTACCGCTCGATCCGACAGGTGGGTTTGAATCGGCCGAGGAGATGCTCGACCTAGTGATTGGCAGCGACGCGTCGGGGCGGCAAATGTTCCTGCGCGACGTGGCGAGCCTCGAACGGAGCGAACTCGACCCGCCACGCCGACTATTGCGCTACGATGGTGCGCCGGCAGTGGGGCTTGGCATCTCGACGGTCGGCGGCGGCAACGTGGTGACGATGGGGGAGGGGATTCGCAAGAAGCTGGCGGAGCTCGAGCAGTTCCAGCCAATCGGCATGGAGATTGGCGAGATCAACTTCCAGCCCGAGGCAGTGTCGGCGGCGACCAGCGATTTTATTTTCAACTTGATCAAAGCCGTTTCGATCGTGCTGGTCGTGTTGTCGCTGGCGATGGGCATGCGAACGGGTTTTATCATCGGTGTGGTGCTGTTCCTGACGATCATGGCGACGTTCTTCGTGATGTACATGAAGGGCGATCTGCTGATGGAGCGGATTTCGCTCGGGGCCCTGATCATCGCGCTCTGCATGCTGACCGATAATGCGATCATCGTGATCGAGGGGATCAAAGTCGGCATCGAGTCGGGCAAGGACAAGCTGCAAGTGGTCCGCGAAACGGTGGCCGAGAATCAGTGGCCGCTGTTCGGGGCGACGGCGATTGGCGTGATTGCGTTCGCGGCCATCGGGTTGTCGGACGACGCGACGGGCGAGTACTGCAACTCGCTGTTCTGGGTGATCCTGATTGCGCTGACGCTGAGCTGGATTTCGTCGGTGACGGTGACGCCGCTGTTGAGTTACTTGATGTTCAAGCCCGCGGCGGGGGAAGCGAGTGAGCGAAAAGAGGAGTACAGCAGCTTGCCGTTTCGCGTTTATCGCCGGCTGCTGGTGACGGCGCTCCGTTTTCGCTGGGCCGTGGTCGTGATGGCGGTGGTGGCGTTCGTGGCGGCGATTTATGGGTTCGGGGCGGTGAAGCAGAGTTTCTTCCCGCCGGCGACGCGGCCGCAATTCATGGTCGACGTTTACCTGCCCGCGGCGACGCACATTCGTGAAACCGAGGCGTTTGCTTCCGAAGTGCAGAAGTACATCCAGGAGCAGAAGCACGTGACGCACGTCACGTCGTTCATCGGCGGCGGCGGGCTGCGATTCCTGCTGGTGTATTCACCCGAGATGGAGAATCCGGCCTTCGTGCAGTTCCTGGTAGACGTGGACGACTGGCGCGAGATCGACACGTTGGTGCCTTTGGTTCAGAAGTACTTGGACGAAGAGCACCCCGGTGCCAACGCGATTGCCAAGCGGTTTCTTTTGGGTCCAGGGGCCGGTGGGCGTATTCAAGCGCGATTCCGCGGGCCGGACCTAGCAACGCTGAGGCGACTCGCCGACGAGGCGAAGCTGGTTCTGGAGAACGATGGCAACGCGCTCGGCGTGCGGGACGACTGGCGCGAGCAGGTTAAAGCGATTCGGCCCGAGCTTTTGGAGTTTCAAGCTCGGCGGAATGGAATCTCGCGCGTTGAAGTTTCGCAGGCTCTGCAGGGTAGTTTTGAAGGGCGGCCGGTAGGTATCTATCGCGAGCCGGGCTACGCCGAGACGGGGATGTTCCCGCAAGAGTCGCGACTGCTGCCGATCATTGCCCGCCCGCCACTCGACGAGCGTGCGGACGTGGGGAGGCTGAACAGTTTGATGATTTGGAGCCCGGTGGCGGGGCGGATGATTCCGCTGAGCCAGGTCACTTCGGGATCGGAAGTGGTGTGGGAAAATCCCGTGATCGCCCGGCGAAATCGCGCGGCGACGGTGACCGTGCACGCCGATCCGCGGGTGGGGCTGCCGAGTGAGTTGTTCGCGCGAGTTCGCGACGGGATCGAAGCGATTGAGCTTCCCGAGGGTTACACGATGGAGTGGGGTGGCGAGCACGAGGACTCGAGCAGGGCGCGGGCGGGGCTCGTGAAACCGCTGCCGGCGGTGCTGGCGTTGATGGTGTTCATCGTGGTGTGCTTGTTCAATTCGCTGCGGACCACGACGCTCATCTGGTTGATCATGCCGCTGGCGATCATTGGCGTGACGACGGGGCTTTTGCTCACCGGCCAGCCGTTTGGGTTCATGGCGCTTCTGGGCGTGCTGGCGCTGGGTGGCGAGCAGATCAAGAACCAGATCGTCGTGCTGAGCAAAATTCGCAGCGAGTCGGCGAAAGGGAAGACGCCCTATCAGGCGATCATCGACGGCGGCGTAGCGAAGATGCGGCCCGTGTGCATGGTGGCGCTGACCACGGTGCTCGGCATGATACCGCTGGTGAAGGACCCGTTCTTCGGAGCGATGGCCGTGTGCATCATGTTCGGCCTGTCGTTCGCGGCAGTGCTGTCGCTGATCGTAACGCCGGTGGTGTATGCGATTTTCTACGGAGTGGAGGAAGGGTCTGCCCCTGCTCCGAGTTAAGAATCAGTCGCGGATGAACGCGGGTGTGGCAGGATGGTCGCGGATTTCTTGGAGCTATCCGCGAGAATCCGTTCAAATCCGTGAAGGTCCGCGACTAATTCTTAGTTGAACGCTGCACGCAACACCGGGTTACCACCAGTAGCCGTAGAAGGGGTTCCAGCGGATGGGAGCACCCCAGGGGGTGAGGGAATGCATGGGGGCCATGCGCATCGAGTTGCCCACGGCGTCGAAGTCGGTGTAGTTGGGTAGGTCCTGGGGACGCGGGGCGTAGGGGCTGCGAACCTGCGTGGTCGCGGCACGGCTTCGTGCGTCGGTAAACTGCTGCATCGACTGCTGCTGCTGGGCGTGGATGTTCTGGGCCTTCGTAGCTTGCAGGCTTCGCGTGCGCTCGAAAGCGGCTTGGGCCTGGGCTTCGCGGCGACGGTCGCGGTCGAAGTTGCCGAGCTGGTCGCGAATCTCTTGTGCCGACATGCTCATCACGTCGGGTCGCTTGCCCTGGAGGCGCTCGTCGGCGTTGGCAGCGGTTGCGCGGAACTGCGACACCCACTGCCGAGCTTCATTCGCTTGGGGGCTCATGAGGACCTTGAGTCGCTCCTGCATGTCGGCGAGCAGTTCCTTGCGCTCGCTTTCGGACATCGAGAGTGCCCGCTGGTTGAGATCGTTGACGATCGCGGTCATTTCCTCGGTGGAGTAGATCTGCTGCACGGAGAGCCATTGCTGGAAGTCGCTCTGCATAGCGAGCCACTCGGGGCTTTGCAGGACGCCACCCTCGGCGACATCCGAAGGATGCGTCATCGGGGGCGAATCTTGCCCGCTCGCCGTTAGGGCGAAGCTCGCCAGAAGCAACGACGACACGCAGAACAGCGAGCGGAAAGTTGTGGTGAACACGGTTGGCTCCAAGTTAGGTCTCGTGACCCGAATGCTGACCGAAGTGATTGGTTGGATTACTCGCTGGCGCGCTTGAACTCGAGTTGCTGCGTGGGGAGTGCTTCGCCGCCCGCGCGGGTGGGAGTCGACTTCCAGAGGATGCCGCCGTTTTTGGTGGGGCTGTAGCTGCTTTGGGTGGTGAGCTCTTCGCCGGTAGGGAGCGTGGCGGTGAGGTCGACGCGCCAGGTGTCGCCGTCCTTCGTCCAGATGCCCTCGCCGGTGCCACCATTGGAGTCGAAGACCCACGAGTGGAACTTCTTCAGGGCGGGGTCCCATTTGATCCGCTCGTTTGCCGTGATCGGTTCGCGGCCTGGTGCGCTGATCAGGAACGACCGCAGCAGGTAGTGGCCGTCTTCGCTAAATTCGTTCGAGGCGACGATTTCAATGGGGCCCGACTTACCTGCCCACTCGCCAACGAGCCAATCGAGTTGGTGCAACTCGGGCTCAATGCCATCGGTTTCGCTAGTGGCCTCGCGAAGGCTGTCGAGCAACCACTGGCCATCGCGGTTCACCCACACGGCTGTGAAGCGACTGCTGAGCGAACGCCCGTCGGGACTGTCGACATCGGGGTATTCGCCATCCTCGATGGCCACGGAGGGGGTGATGAGACGGATGGTGCTTTCCCACTGGGGGATTTCGATCACTTCGGGATTCGGCTTGCCTTGCGCGGACGCCAGGGCGAGCAGGCCTTTGACCTTGAACTTCGTGCCCGCGGCGTCGATGTAATCGCCATCGGGGGTCCACAGGGTTTGCAGCTTGGCGGCGTCGCCCCGCTTCGAGGCATCGACGTAGGCCTTGCCCGCAGCGCGGATGGCAGCGACGTCGCCGGTTTCTTGGGCGACCGCGGCGGTGGAGTGCGCAATCGCCACGAGCACCAAAGCGATCGAAAGAGAGGGGAGAGTTTTCATGACTGCCTGTCGTCGCTGGATGTGAGTGTGGGGTCCACGCCGCGTGCTGGCGCGGTGCCCCGCTTGGCGTTCGCTGCCCCCAGAAAACGCCGCAAAAACCCGACTGAATTAGAGGCAGCCCCGAATGCAAAGTCAAGAATAACACGCTCCGCCCGCGCGGTGGCGGAATCGGGTTGCGAATTGATCGCAGGGATTCGGGACGTGCCGAATATGACGATTGAACACGCTATACGAGGCGTTTCGCTAGTTCCAGGCACCTTCGCGAACGGTATGATAGGGCTGCTTTGGCAGTTGGTCTGGTCGGTTTGGTCGAAAGGCGCTAGGTATGTCTCAGCCGGGTGGTGGTGCGTCGCCCACGGTGTTTGCGCGGGTTCTGGGTGCCATCGAACGGTGGGGCAATCGCGTGCCGCATCCGGCGATTCTGTTTCTCGCACTGTCGGCGGTGGTCATCGTGCTGTCGCAGGTGCTGGCGTCGATGGGGGCGAGCGTCAGCTACACGCGAGTGAACCCCGAGACGCTGGAACTCGAAGAGGCCCAGACGGTCGCCCGAAGTTTGCTCGCCGCGGATGGCATTCGGTTCATCTTCACGTCGGTGGTTCGCAACTTCATCAACTTCGGGCCGGTGGGCATCATCATCGTGGCGATGATTGGCATCGGGGTGGCCGAGCGATCGGGGTTGATCCAAGCGGTGATTCGCCAAGTGGTGGTGATCGCGCCGCGGAGTTCGATCACGGCGATCGTCGTCACGCTCGGCGTGCTGTCGAGCATCGCGTCGGACGCTGGCTACCTGGTGCTCATACCGCTTGGTGCGGTGGCGTTTCACAGCCTGGGCCGGCACCCGCTCGCGGGACTGGCGGCGGCGTTTGCGGGCGTCGCCGCGGCGTTCGGGGCGAACGTGCTGGTGAAGCCGATCGATGGCATCCTGGCCGAGATGACCAACGACGCGATCCACATCGTCGATCCTGGGCGGAACATCGAGCTCACCGCGAACTTTTACTTCGGTATCGCATCGAGCATCGTGCTGATTGTCGTCTGCACGCTCATTTCGTCGAAGATCGTCGAGCCCCGCCTCGGCAAGTACGAGGGGGACGCACCGCCGGCGGAGTCCGAGGGGCTGAGCAAAGACGAGACGCGTGGGCTGTGGTTCGCCGGCGTGGCGACGGCGTTGTTCGTGGCGCTGATACTCTGGCTGACGGTGCCCGCGAGTGCGCCGCTGCGTAATCCCGACACCGGTGCGATCCTGGGCAACTCGCCGTTCATGGACAGCTTGGTGTTTCTGATCATGTCGTCGTTCTTGGTGGCGGGGCTCGCGTATGGGTACGCGGCAAGGACGCTGCGGTCGGCGGACGACGCGATCGATGCGATCACCAAGACGCTGTCGGACCTCGGTGGGCTGTTGTTCCTGTTCTTCATCATCAGCCAGTTCGTTGCGTACTTTAATTACAGCAACATGGGGACGATCCTAGCGGTGCATCTGGCGGGGATTTTGAAGGACGCCGAGCTCAACAGCTACACGTTGCTGCTGGCGTTCATCGTGATCGGGTTCTTGATGAGCTTTCCGGTGCCGAACATCTTGCCGAAGTGGGCGATTCTTGCCCCGGTGTTTGTGCCGCTGTTTATCAAGCTGGGTGTCGACCCCGACGTGGTGCTCGCGGCGTATCGTGTGAGCGACTCGCCGTCGAACGTCGTGAATCCGCTGCTGCCTCACTTCGCGCTGGTGGTGGGCTTTGCGCAGCGGTGGCAGAAGGACGCCGGCGTGGGGTCGATCATCGCCATGATGCTGCCTTACAGCGTGGCGACGATGTTGGCATGGGTGGCGCTGTTCTTCGTGTGGTATGGGTTCGATCTACCGTTTGGTCCGTAACGGGGTTCTTAACAGGGTGGGGTGCCAGGGTGAAGGACTCGTCGAGCGATTCCGAGTGCCAAGTGGTGCTTGCGTACCTGCTGCAACTCGCGCAAGCCCATTTGGCGTGTGGCGAGCAGACCGCCGAGGTCGAGCATTTGCTCCGCCGCGCCGCGCTCGCGTACGGCTTGCATCGGCCGCGGGCGATTGTGTTTCCCACGGCCATTTTCATTTGCGTCCACGATGACGATGGCGAGCATACCACGATGGCGGAGGGGCCGACGGAGTCGCTGCGGCTCGATCAGATCGCGGATGTTTACAACCTGGGTGATGCCACCAAGAAGGGGCAGATGACGGCTCGGCAGGGGCTGAAGGAACTGAAAGAGATCCTCGCGAAGCCGCCGCGCTTCGGCGCGGCCATCGTCGTCCTGGGGCATACGATTCTCACGGTCGGCGTGGCGATGCTGTTCATGCCGACCGAGGACAACCTGATTGCCGCCGCGATCTTGGGGACCATCGTCGGCGTGCTGCGGGTGCTCAATCGCAATCGCCCCGTGCTGGCGGTGCCGCTGTCCGTGGTGGCGGCCACGCTGGTGTCGAGCTTGGTATTCTCGGCCATGAAGTATGGCCTGCCGGTCGAGCCGCTGCATGCGCTGGTTCCGCCGCTGATCACGTTCCTACCCGGGGCGATGCTGACACTGGGCATGGTCGAGCTAGCGTACGGCGACATGGTCAGTGGTTCGAGCCGACTCGTGACGGGCTTGGTGCAACTGATCCTGCTGGTGCTGGGGCTCGTGGCGGGCGCGATGCTCGTTGGTTACCAACCCGCCGACTTGCTCGAAGCTTCTGACGAGAACATCGACGAGCATTGGCGACTGGGAGCAAAGTGGGTGGGGGCGTTAGTCTTCGGCATCGGTGCGTACCTCCATTTCTCGGCTCCCAAAAAGTCGTTGGGATGGTTGCTGCTCGTGTTGGTGCTGGTGTTTGGGACACAGCAACTCGCCGGCGGGGCCGTGGGCATGGGGGGAAGTGCTTTCCTGGGCATGCTGGTGGCCACGCCGATGGCGTACCTGATTCAGCTAAGGCTCAATGGCCCACCGGCGATGGTGACGTTCCTGCCGAGCTTCTGGCTGCTCGTGCCCGGTGCGCTGGGACTGTTGAGCGTCAAGCAGATGCTCAGCGACCGCGCGGCGGGCATCGATGGCCTGGTGGCGATGCTGTTTGTCTTCACGTCGATTGCGCTAGGGTCGCTGGTCGGAGCGACGTTATATCGCACGCTATCGGAATGGCTTGGCTGGCAACAGCAACAGCTCAATCGCGTGGGACGCTACCTTCGTCGCCGCAAGAAACCATAGGCGATGCCGCTCGCGGCTTAGCCCTTGGTCTCTTTAATCTTCCAGCGTCGCCAGCGCCACCGCCATTCGGCATCCCTCGGCAAACTCGGAGAGTTCGACGTACTCCTTCACGGTGTGAATCTCTGCTTGGCCCGCGCCGAAGGTCACGGTCGGTACGCCATGCTTCACGAGCCAGTTGGCATCGAGTCCGCCATTCGAGAGCATCGTGGTGGGGGTGAGCCCAATCAACGTGGCCGCCCGCTTTGCGTACTCGACGGCGGGCGAATTCGCGTCCAGCTCGAACGACGGATACGACGCGCGGCTTTGGAAGTTGACCTCCGCCATTCCGCCCGTGTCGTCGGTGACCTCGGCCTGGGCTTTGGCGAAGGCTTCGCCGTAGGCAGCGGCAATGGTCGCGGCGAACTCGGTGTCGAGACTGCGAGCCTCGCCGACAACATGAACGTAGTCGGTCACTACGTTCGTGGCATCGCCCGCGGCCTTGCCCGCTTTGCCACCGAACACACCAGGGTTGCTCGATCCTTTGCCCTCGGGCTTCACGACTTTGCCGAACCATCCGCTACGATGGGCTTCGGCCAGCGCGATCGAGGCGACCAGCGTCGACGAGATTCCTTTCTCGGGGGCTACGCCCGCGTGAGCGGCCTTGCCTTTGATCTCGACCTCCCAGTTCACCTGCCCGACCGCGCCAATGGTCAGTAGCCCGGCGTGCGTGCTATCGACGTTGAAACACATGGTCGCGCCCCCCAGGTCCTTGGCGTCCAACTCGCGGGCACCATGCAGGCCACTCTCTTCGCGAACGGTAAAAAGCAGCGTGATGGGTGGATGCGGTAGCTTGTGTTTCAGCAGCGTGCCCGCCATCGCGATCAGCACGGCGCAGCCGGTACGGTTGTCGCCACCCAGGGCCGTGGTGCCATCGCCCACGATGCGCTGCCCCTCGCGGCGAGGCTTGGCACCGGCGCACAGCGGCACGGTGTCGAGGTGCGTGGAGAACAACCGCCGCTCGCCCGAGCGTGTGCCAGGCAAGTCGACGAAGAGATTGCCACACTCGGTTGGCAGCGGGATTCGCTCGTGCACCGTGTCGTACCGCCTGGCGGACGTGGGAACGCCCACCGCCGCTAGTTCCTCGCACACGGCGGCGGCGATGGCCGCCTCGTGGCCCGTAACACCTTCGACGGCCAAGAGACGCAGCAGTAGCTCTTCGGCGGCGTCGACATCCAGCGGTATTGCACTAGTGGACATGGCTTTATACTCCCCTCTAAACGGATAACAACGCTACGCGACGGTGATGCTCGGCGCGAGCTATTAAAGTCCCCACGGCAAGCCCAGCAGGTACCACGCCGCGAACAGGGCCATCCAAACGATGGTCATCCAGATCGAGTAGGGCAGCAGCAAGGCAACGATGGTACCGATGCCAGCGGTCTTGTCGTACTTCTGGGCGAAGCCAACGACCAGGGCGAAGTAGGCATTGAGGGGCGTAAGGGCATTGGTGGGCGAATCGCCGACGCGGTACGCCGAGAGCACTGCCGCAGGGTCGACCCCCAGCGTGACGAACAGGGGGATGAACACCGGCGCGAAAATGGCCCATTTCGCAATCGCCGGCGTAAAGATGAAGTTGAGCAGCGTCACCACCAGAATGAAGCCGAGCAGCAGCCAAATCGTGCCGATGTTTGCACTCTTGAGCGCGTCGGCCATGTTCACGGCGAGCAGCGTGGGGATGTTACTGTAGTTGAAGTAGGCGATGAACTGGCTGATAACCAGGAATAGCAAGATCGTCCCGCCAAGTCCCGACACGGCTTTAGTCATCGCCGCGATGATGGCATTGGTGCCTACGAGCGTTCGCGCTCCCATGCCATACGCGATGCCGGTGATGAGGAACAGGAACATGATCGGCACGATCAGGCCGTTCATGAAAGGCGAGTTGCCGATCAGGTCGCCCGTGTCCGGATTGCGGAGCGGTGCCCATTCGGGAATGGTCATGAACCCCAGCACGACGAGCACGAGCGCTAGCCCCATTGCGGCGAAGCGGAGACCGCGCGACTCGGCGGGGGTGATCGCTGTTCCTTCGCTCGCGGTGGACGATTCGGCAACATTGGTATCAAGGTCGGCGTCGGGATGCGCCTTCTCGGGGACGTAAGGCCCCAAGCGAGGTTCGATGATCCGTTCGGTGACCAGGGCAATAACGATGGCGAGCACGGGGACCGACGCGATCGAGAACCACAGGCCGGCGGTCAGGTCGATCGAACTCGAAGGGTCGACCATGTGAATGGCGTCGTTGGTGATCTCGGTCAGCACGGCGTCGAGCGGCTTGATGATCATGTTGACGTTAAACGCCCCGGCGACCGCGGCGAAACCGAGGGCCAGCCCCGCGAGAGGATTTCGGCCAATGGCGAGGTAGGCCGCTCCCGCGAGAGGAATGAGCACCACGTAGCCAGCGTCGGCGGCGATGCTCGACAGGATGCCTACGAGCGCCAAGATGTAGGTGAGCGCCCATCGCGGCGAGACGGCAACCAGCATGCGAATCAGGGCGTTGATCAGACCTGCTTCCTCCGCCACTCCCACGCCCACCATCGCCACGACCAACAGACCAATGGCGGTGAAGCCCATGAAGTTCGGCACCAGCCGAACGTACATATCGCGGAGACCACTGGCGCTAAGCAAACTCCGCGCGGTGGTAGTGGCGTCCTCGACTTCGTGCGTTTCGGGATTGATAACCTGATAGCTGACGCTAGCTTCCATCAGGACCAGGACGTGCGACAGCACCAGCACGATGGCGATGAGGATCAAGAAAATGACGACGGGGTGCGGAACTTTGTTCCCCACCTTCTCGACGATGTCCAAGACCTTTTGTGTAAAACCCTTCGGAGCCGCACCCGCCGAATTCATCACCAAGCCCTCCCGAGAACCAGCGAGCCGACCTTTAAGGCCTCAATGGCAACAGCCACGGCACGAGCAGCACGCTTGCGATAAGTACGATGATACTAAACGGTACGCCGACCCGCAGGAAGTCACCAAATTTATAATTACCCGGCCCTACGACCAGCGTGTTGACGGGCGACGACACGGGGGTCATGAACGCCGTTGAGGCGGCGAGCGCCACGATCATTGCAAACGGGTAAGGCGAGTTGCCGGTGTCCTGGGCGACTGCGATGGCGATGGGGGCCATCAATACGGCGGTCGCCGTGTTGGAGATGAACATGCCGAGAATGGCCGTGATGGCGAACAGGGCGCCAAGGATGACGTAAGTACCCGATTCGCCCAGCAACGATAGGATACCCTCAGCAGCCATCTCGACACCCCCGGTCCGGTCGAGCGCTGTAGAGAAGGGGAGCATTCCGACGATCAGGACGATGGTTTTCCAGTTGATCGACTGGTAGGCACTCTGGACGTCGACGCAGCCCAGCACGCCCATCAATAGGCAACCGAGGAGCGCGGCTTGCACAATGGGAATCAGTCCGCTGATCATGAGGCCAATGACGAGCAACAGAACGAGCACCGCGTGGGGAGCCTTTCCGACGACGGGTAGCACCTCGTCGTGCTCCTGGGGCAGGTTGAGCACCATCAGGTTGTGGTGGTCGAGTTGCAGGCGATCAATCTCTTTCCACGCGCCGATCACCAACAGCGTATCTCCGACGTGCAGCGACTCGCTCAGGATCGGCTGCTCCATCGCTTCGCTACCACGCCGGAGGCCGATGACGTTCAGCCCGTACCGCGAACGAAACTCGGCCTCGACGAGCGTCTTGCCGACGAGGTCGGAGTCGGGCGTGACGATGGCCTCGGCCATGCCAATCGCTTGGGCACGATCGTTGAAGTAAAGGCCGGTGAGCGGAACTTGCTCCAGCTCGTACCGCTCGCGGAGCTTATCGATATCGACGCCGGACATCTGCAGGTCGACCAGCAGCGTGTCGCCCACCTGAAGCTCGGTGGACTCGGTGGGCCGGATCATCTGCTTGGAGAAACCTTGCTGGCGTTCGATCGATACGATGTTCGCACCTGCGGTGCTGCGAAGGTGAAGCTCGCGAAGAGTCTTGCCGGAAAGCGACGACTCGGGGGTCACTCGCAGGCGGAATCCGCGGTCGGACAATCGGTACTTCGCCACCCAGTCGGCGAGTCGTGGTCGAGCCTTCGATTCGGCAGCGGTGGGGTCGTGAGACGAAAGCCACCGCCGTGCGAACAGCATGTAGACGATACCGAGTACCAAGATCACCGCACCGAAGGGAGTGAAGTCGAAGAACGAGAACCCATCGATTCCGTGGCGTACCAGCTCGCTATTCACTACCAGGTTGGGCGCAGTAGCGATGAGCGTGGTCATGCCGCTGATCAAAGCTGCGAAACTTAGGGGCATCATCAGCCGACTCGGCGCGGTGCGGGTCTTCCGTGCGATGCGGAGGACGACCGGAATGAAGATGGCGGTCACAGCGGTGGAGCTCATCGTCGCTCCTAGGCCGCACACGATGAGCATCAGCAGCACCAGCAGCTTGGTCTCGCTCTTTCCCGCGCGGGCCTGAAGCCAGTCGCCGAGCAGTTGCGCAACCCCCGTGCGGACCAGTCCTTCGCCAATCACAAACAGCGCGGCGATGAGCACGATGTTCGAGTCGCTAAACCCGGCGAGGGCTTCGGGCATGGTGATGACACCCGTAAACGGGAGCAGCGTCATCATCAACAGCGCCACGATGTCCATGCGTGGTTTGTTGATCACAAACATCACGATGGCCGCCATCAAAAGCGCCAGCACCACGGCAAGTTCCGTACTCATAGACTCCGCACCCATCCTCAAACGCTGCTAGAACAACGAGCCAAAGAGCGGCCATTGTAGCCTCAATGCCCGCGGAGCGGCACCGCGAGCCCCCAGCGAATTAGCCGTTTAGGCGATAGCCTCGGTTGGTCCCGAGAAAAGAACCGTGGCTAGCGCCAAAACGGCTAAGACCACGACCGGAACCTTAGAAGTTGTATTGAACCAGGGCGTTAAACCTTCGGGCGCGGGCGGAGTCGCCGTCGAGGTCTTCGCGCTCGCCGACCAGGTATTCCATGCCCAGCGACATGCGGGGAATCGGAATCCACCAGAGGCTTGCTGCGACGTACTTCGCGCTGTCGTAGGTGCCGCCGGGCTGACCCGGCGCGCTGTCGACCGACACCTGCGAATACGTGAAGTTCGAAAGCCACTGGGAGTTGTACCAGTGCTCGTAACTGGCGTTCCAGGCGGTGGCCTCTACCAAATCGAAGGCACCGGTGATCGGATCGACCTGGGCGTCGAGCCCCTGCCCTGCTAGGTCGTTAACGTATCGCCCGAGGCCAGGTCCCCAGTTGGCTTGCATCAGAATGCGACTGCGGGTGAGGCCCGAGGGATCTTCTTCGTGCACGGGATCGGTCCCCATCCACCACGCCCACGGATGGAACACGACGTTGCCATTCACTCCCAAGCCCATGCGGCGGGTGACTTCTTCGTCGTCGGTTCGATAGCCGATGGTGCGGAACAAGCCGGCGACCTGCACGTGCGAGCCGCGGTCGCCTTGAAGGCGAAGGTGCGTCGCGAAGTCGGGCACGTCCTGCACCGCCGAGCCCTGACCGTTGGTGGTGATGTCGGAGAAGCAGCGCTCGACGCTGGTGGCCCAGTAAACGCCATCGACTATGGGGATAGTCATGCGGGCGACGGGCTGCCGCTGGTTCGCCCAACTGTTGGGGCCCTGGAAGTCGACCAAACTTGGCCAGTTCGTGCCGTCCATGAACACGCTGTTCTGCTGACCAACGCGGAAGTAGCCGAAGTCGATGAATGCGTGCCGCAAACGAAACGGATTACCGCCGCCCCCCGCCGCTTGCGCGGGGCCGTTGAAGAAGTCGCCTTCGATGAACGTGTGGACGTTCCAGTCGCAGTAGTTGGTCGGCGTCCAGCTTTCGAGCGAGAACCGACTCGGCCGGGCGGTCATGTTGACGTTCTGACCGATCTGCTGCGGCACGGGGATCGTATTGGTGACGAACGAGTCGGCGCTGCCAATCGGTGCGAAGTCTAGCAGTCCCGTCATCCGCACGAAGCCGCGGAGCCTGAACGAAGTGTTGGTTCCAGGCACGAGGAACGAGCCAGGATACATGCCTCGCGTCACCAGCCCCGCAGGTTCGCCAACGGGGAGCGGTGTGGGGGGCGTGATCCACTCGAACTCGGGCTCGCCAGGCGCGCTTTCGTAGTCGCGCGGTTCGAAACCGGGCGGGGCGTAGTCGGGTAGAGGCCGCGCGCCGATGTCCCATGTGTCGTAGTAGTCGGGATTGAAGTAGTAACTGGGAAGCCGCGGGTACTGCCGAGCGTACTCAGAGTTCAGGTAATCGTCGCCCGGTGCGTCTTGGTAGTCGGTCGAGCCATCGCCATCGTCCGCTGTGGGAACGGGGAATGTCATCCCCTCGGCCTGGAACGCTGTGGGCTGGACGGACGAAGTCCCTGAGTCGTGACTTAGTGGTTGCCAGACACCGGAGTCCGAGAAGAGGGTCGACGTGATCGTCTCCGCACGGGGTGCGTCGTCGCCAATCGCAGCGCGACATGCACCCAGGACGATTGCGTGCAGCACCACGAGTAGCGTGAGGCTACGAAGCGTCATTTTGCAAGCGATACGACCCATCCTCGCGGCTCCCGCCAGCACCCTCACCGCGTACACCGCTAGCTACGCACCATGCGGCTTCCAGCGATAGTATCGACCGAAGCGATTGTGAGGCTTTGGGAGATCGGGCGGGCTGAGCGGAATTTAACTCCGAGGCGCCAGCATTGGTGGCAACTCTGAGATTGGCCATGTACCCCGACCAGGCTTGGTCGGGGCTGTTGGGGAGATCGCTCGTGCCTCACTTGTCCTGCAGCGTCTTCACGGGGACGTGCAGGTTGAATTGCACTGCCACCATCCGCAGGGCGAACGCCACGGCGACGCCGGCGGGCTGGGACGTCCACTCGCTGACGCCGGCGGCGTCGAGAGCCAGGTAGGTCACGGACCCAACCAGTGCGCAGGTGGCGTAAAGCGGGCTCTTGCGGAACAGACTGGGGGTTTCGTTGCAGATGATGTCGCCGATCACGCCGCCAAACGAACCGGTCATCACGCCGAACACGGCTGAGACCAGGGGGCTCATTCCCGCCTCGACCGCCACCACGGTGCCGGCGACGCTCCAGAGGCCCAGCCCCAGTGCATCGGGCAGGGCGAGCCAGGGTTCGAGCTTCGCAACCTGCCGTGGCAGCACCGCGCCGATCACGGCCACCACCAGCACGGCCCAAAGATAGTCTTCGTTCTCGACCCAGAACAGCGGCCGGCGGTCCAGCAGCACGTCTCGGAGCGTACCGCCGCCAAATGCCACGGCGAACGACACGCTGACGAGGCCCACGATGTCAAAGTCTTTACGCAAGCCCCGCAGCACGCCATAGATGGCGGCAGACAGCACGGCGGCGAATTGAAGAGCGTAGAACATGGCGGACCGAGGGGAGTGTTGCTGGATTCTAGAGCGGCGTCTGGGATGCTGCCAATCGGAGTCGAAGGATGATTAGTGCCGCACTTAACTTCAGATCATTAGTGCGCAGCTTAACTACGCTTCTAAGACCGCCGGCAGCCCGCGCGGGTTCGACTCCACGGGCCGGCAATGCGCACAGAGGCCGCCGGTCCCTGGTACGATCCGCGGGCTTTGTTTAGCGTGATGCAAATCGACAGGCGTCGTCCCTCTCCGCATCCCCCCTTTCCCCTGTCTGAGTTCCCGCCTTGAAAGCCCTCGTAAAGAAGCATTCCGAAGTTGGGTTGTGGCTCGAAGATGTCCCCGAGCCGACGCATGGCATCAACGACGTTCTGGTCCGCGTTCACAAGACTGGCATCTGCGGAACCGACGTCCACATCTACAACTGGGACGCCTGGGCCAAGAAGACGATTCCGGTGCCGATGGTCGTCGGCCACGAGTTTGTTGGCGAGATCGTGGCGGTCGGCTCGAACGTCAACGACTTTCACGTCGGCGACATCGTCAGTGGCGAAGGGCACGTCGTGTGCGGTCGCTGCCGCAACTGCATGGCGGGGCGTCGGCATCTTTGCAAGGCGACCAAGGGTGTGGGCGTGAATCGTCCCGGTGCGTTCGCCGAGTTGATCTCGCTGCCGATGACGAACGTCTGGCACCACGCGCCTGGCGTCGACCCCGACGTGGCGTCGATCTTCGACCCGCTTGGTAACGCCGTTCATACGGCGCTGTCGTTCCCCGTGCTGGGCGAGGACGTATTGATTACCGGTGCCGGTCCAATTGGTATCATGGCCGCCGCCGTGGTCCGCCACGCCGGCGCGCGGCACGTCGTGATCACCGACGTGAATCCCTACCGGCTTGAGCTAGCTCAACGGGTGGGCGTCACGCGGGCAGTTGATGTTCGTTCGACCAAACTCGCCGACGTGCAAGCCGAGCTCGGAATGACCGAGGGCTTCGACGTTGGCCTCGAGATGTCGGGCAACGCCAGCGCGTTCCGCGACATGATCTCGAACATGTGCCACGGCGGAAAAATCGCGATGCTCGGCATTCCCGAAGGCGAGATGGCCATCGACTGGAACGAGGTGGTGTTCAACATGCTCACCATCAAGGGCATCTACGGCCGCGAGATGTACGAGACTTGGTATCAGATGACCGTGATGATCCAGAGCGGCCTCGATATCAATCCTGTGATCACGCACCGCCTGCCCTACACCGAATTCCAGCAAGGTTTCGACACTATGCGTTCGGGAAGTTCGGGTAAAATCATCCTGGACTGGACGGTTTAGTACGCAGAGTCGCTGCGGCCAACAAAGTAGGGTGGGTGGTTCTGACGGGGCAAGACGCTGACTAACGTTTACGCTCACCACCGTCAGGTTCACCCACCATTGCAGCGAGCATGAACAAGAAGGTGGGTGAACCTGTCGGCGTCTGAATGATCTCAAAGACTACAAGTTTGCTGAGCCGACAGAACCACCCACCCTACGCACGAATATCAAACCCACAGAATCCCCGCGTTCCTGCCGGGGCTAATTGCGAGCGAACGATATGAACCAAGATCTCCAGCGTATCACTCACCAAGTCGATGAAATCCGCGAAGCCGGGCTCTACAAGCACGAGCGGCTGATTGAGTCGCCGCAGCGGGCGCATATTGGCGTCGCTGGCCACGAGGTGCTCAACATGTGCGCCAATAATTACCTGGGCCTCGCCGACAACGCCGAGATCATCCAGGCGGCCCACGAGTATCTCGACCGCTGGGGCTATGGGCTCTCCAGCGTGCGGTTTATCTGTGGTACGCAAACCTGCCACAAGGAACTCGAAACCGCCGTGAGCGACTTCCTTGGCACCGACGATACCATCTTGTACTCGTCGTGTTTCGACGCGAACGGTGGATTGTTCGAGACGCTGCTCGGCGACGAGGATGCGGTGATTAGCGACGAGTTGAACCACGCCTCGATCATCGACGGCGTGCGGCTTTGCAAGGCGAAGCGGTACCGTTACAAGACCTGTAACATGGACGACCTTCGCGAGAAGCTTCAGGAAGCCGACGCCGCGGGCGCGCGGACTAAGTTGATCACGACCGATGGCGTGTTCAGCATGGATGGCAGCGTGGCGAAGCTCGACCAGATTTGCGAGCTCGCCGACGAGTACGGTGCCTTGGTGCACTTCGACGACTGCCACGCCACCGGTTTCTGGGGCCCCACGGGGCGTGGAACCCACGAGCATTGCGGCGTGATGGGTCGAATCGACATCACGACTGGGACCTTCGGCAAAGCCCTCGGCGGCGCGAGCGGCGGCTACACCAGTGGCAAGAAGGAAATCATCGAACTCCTCCGCCAACGTTCGCGGCCTTACCTGTTCTCGAACACCATCGCCCCGCCCATTGTAGGTGGATCGATCAAGGCGATCGAAATCGCCGGCCGTTCGACCGAACTTCGCGACAAACTGATGCGCAACACCAAGCTGTTCCGCACCGAGATGACCGACGCCGGCTTTGATATTCTGCCGGGCGAACACCCGATCGTCCCCATCATGCTGGGCGACGCGAACCTCGCCACATCGCTAGCCAACAAGCTCCTGGAGCTCGGCATCTACGTCATAGGCTTCTACTACCCCGTGGTCCCAATGGGCAAAGCACGCATCCGGGTCCAAATTTCCGCCGCACATTCGGAAGACGATTTGCGCGGGGCGGTGGAGAAGTTTAAGGAAGCGAAATCGGCAATCGCGGTGGCTTAAGGGATTGGCTGACCACAGAGTGCACAGAGGACACGGAGGGAATTGTGTCATCCTGAGGAGTGAGCTGAGAAACGAGTACCGAGTTTATGGCACTGATTGATGATCCCGTGGCCTGGATACTTCTCATGTTCTCCAAAGAGGAGCGAGAAGGTCGTGGCGCGTTTTGCCAAAGGTTTCCCGACGGCGATCTAGTCCAAAGTCTGCCTCTCGTCGAAGGTGAGCGAATATTTGGGATTTACAAAGAGTCCTACTTCTTCTCACCCGTGGCCTTGTACATCGTGAAGACTGGAAATTGCGAGCGGCTGCCTTGGGCAGCGATTTGCGATTGCACTACTCGGCATGGCGATGGCCAGAAGAAGTCGGTGGTTACGCTGTTGGATGGGACAACTCACGAGATTAGTGTTTCGGACTTGGCTACTGGGTGGAGTGGTTGTATCTCCCAGTTGTTTCACCAAATGGTGGAGCGGTATGGCGCACGACCCGCTATGGGACCGGAATCCCTGATGAACATTGAGCAGTTTTTCCGTGGGTTGAGAATGGGCTCCAAGGCGATTCCAAACTTGCCGGAAGCAAGAAATACCGCAGCAATAGAAGAAACGCTGCTATCGCTTCGAAACCAACCGAACACCACCGATGTTCAACTGATTCTCGCTAGTGACGACCCCGATGCAGCCGTGGGTGTTGCCGTGCGGACTTCACTCAATGCTTCCCACTTTGAGGAGCTGGTGGAGCCTCTTGGTACATCCGGACTCGTCGATTCGACCGCCGAGCTAGGCCCTCGATTCAACGACTTTCAAAAGAACGAAAGAGTTTACCAGCTGATGTGGGACTGAAGATTACCCCCCAGTTCCTCCGGGCGCTAACGCTTCCGGCTCGCCTGGATCGTCATCAGTGTTTATTAGCGAAGATTAGCGGTCGCAACTCCTCTTCCTCCGCGCTCTCTGTGCCCTCTGTGGTTCATTCGAGCGAATGGCCACGGAGATCCTTCAGTCCCTTAGGCTCCCTCAGGATGACACAGACGCTTGGCCATAACGATGGGGATGCCTCAAAACTCTCTACCGCTTCAGTAGCGCGTCGACGTCGATCGAGAAGCCGGTGTCTTCGGTTTCGTATTCGAACGGTTCGTTCCACGGCATTTCGGCTTCGGCGTTGACTCGGCTGGAGTCGCGGACTTCGTCTTGCAGCTTACGGACCAGGCCGGCGATGTACGGGTCGGACCAAGGGACGAGGTCGCTCGGCTTGAACCGGGGACGGCTACCGCCATTGGCGAGCCAGTCATTGTCAGCGGCGACTTCAACCACAACGGTACGGATACGACGAGGAGCGTTCATTTGTGTGCCTTTGTTCTTCTTGATTAGATAGCGAGAAAAGTCCGTGGCACCGATTCGCGCGACCCCCGCAGGGATCAAGTGGAGGAGGAGTTCAGGATTGCCCACCTGCGCTGACTCGGTAACACTCACGCGGCCAATGCTATGACCGGGTGAGTGCAGTTCCTTCGGGTCTTGGTCGGCGGTGAGGTTGGCCCGTGGCGGGCCGGTGTGTCCTCGTTTCGCTCGACTTAGGTCCCCGATCTGTTGAAGGCTCACTTCAACGGAAGGGGACTATTGCAGGTGGTGTGCCAAACGCCGCGCGGCAGCGACAGAAATTGTCCGGCACCCAGAAACACCGCGAATTATCGAGGTTTTTCGCGGTGTGCAAGAACTACACGCTGGCGGCCCGGTTGCAAGGATTACAAACCTCGATAGTGCAAGCATCACGGCTGTGCGGGTGTGGAAAACTTTACGGGCGCGTGGCGACCGTGAGCCGGGTCGTCCTCGACCCCGGAAACTTGAACCCGTGGTGAAGCGTTCCACCTCGGGCATGTCCGGGGTCGGGGACGACCCGGCTCACACGCCTTCGCGAGAAGTTTTAGGGTTCGCGGCCCGAACTCTTGCGAGTCCGGCTACCGAGTAGCTACTCCGTTTCAGCATCCTGCTTGCTATCCAGCAGTTCCTGCAAGTGCGCCACTGCTAGCTCCACGGCGGGGTCGGCGTACAGCGGGGTGTCTTCGGAATCTTCCGTGGATTCATCGGCGGCGGGATCGTACGTCGTGGTATCGCGGAGCACGCGTGCCTTCGCCCAATCAACGTATTCGTCGAGGGTCATTTCGATTTCGAAACCTTCGTTCGGCGCGACTCCCCATTCGGGGTCGGCCATCGCTTTGGTGCGGTCGGGTTCGTGGCGATGAATGTTGCGGCCGCTTGGTCGCCAAAAGCTGGCGGTGGTGAGCTTCAGCGTGCTGTCGCCGGCCTGCATGGGCAAGGTTTCCTGCACCGTTCCTTTGCCGTAGGTACGCTCGCCGATTACCACCGCGCGGCCGTGGTCTTCGAGGCACGCGGCAACGATTTCGCTGGCGCTCGCGCTGTTGCGATCGATCAGCACGACCAGCGGCAGGTCGACGTAAGGCCCATCGCTTGAGCTTCGCGCGACGCTGCGAGCCTCGCCTTGGCGATCACGGGTCTCCACGATCAACTTCTCGGCAGGCAGAAACAGCTCGCACGTCGCGACGGCCGAATCGAGCAGACCTCCAGGATTGCCGCGAAGATCGAGGATTACGGCCTCCGTGCCAGTTTCCTGAAGCTTGGGGAGTAGGTCGGTGAGTTCGGTATAGGTCTTCGCGCCAAACGACGTGATGCGTACCAAGGCGATGCGTGGGTCTTCCTCAAGAACGTATTGCCAAGCTCCGCCCGGGAGCAAGCGATCGCCACGCAGCGAGTCGAGCGTCAGCTTCTCGCGGACTACTTTCAGGGTGACGGGCACCTTCTCGCCCTTGTGCAGCACCGAAAGCTGCACCGCGTCTCCGGGCTTGCCTCGCATCCGTTCCAGCACTTTATCGAAATCGAATTGGGTGAGTCCGGTGGTGCCAAAGTCGTCTATGGCCAGGATCACGTCCCCTTCGACGAGCCCCGCGCGATCGGCAGGCTTGCCCGCCATGGGCGGGCCGGCGACTTCGAGCACCGGTGGCTCGCCTTCAAAGCGTAGCCGGACTCCGATGCCGCCGATTTCCTGGTTAATCTCTTCGCGGAAGAACTGGGCCTGTCGCTCGGTAATGAACTGCGAGTGGTCGTCGCCGGCTCGCTTTAGCACCGCAACCATGCCGTCCATCGCCCCCTGGAACAGCTCGCGATCAGGAACTTGCTGGTAGGCGTGGCGATCGATTTTCTCGTAGCCCTCGACCATGTAGCGGGCGTAGGGGTCCTGCTCGTTGCGAATGAAGCAAAGCCAGCAAAATGCCGTGGCAAGGAGCAGGAGCGTGAGGTTGCGGCGAGACATGGCGTAGGAGCGGCTCGGTGGTTGTCAGTCCCCTCTCCCCCGCGATTTCGCGAGGTGAGGGCTGGCGGGAAAAGGAACTTATGATCGCGAAATCGTGGGGGAGAGGGCTAGGGTGAGGGGGCCTGCCCAGCGGGGTGCTTACTCTTCTGTGGGTGTGTCCAAGTATTCTACGCCCAAACTTCTACAAATCGCGACGGCGACCCCTTCGAGGTTTTCGAGCACTTCGTCGTTCGTGAAACGGATCACCCGCCAGCCTTGTTGTTCCAAATAGCTCTGCCGCGACGCATCGGAAGCGGCGACGTAGTCGTGATAGCCTCCATCGAGCTCCACAATCAAGGAATGCTCGATGCAGGCGAAATCGGCAATGAACGGTGGGATGGGCAACTGCCGCCGAAACTTGAGCCCACCCAGCCTTCGCCCGCGAAGGACGGACCACAACTGTGCCTCGGCTTCGGTCTGGCGCGTCCGAAGTTCCCGCGCGCGAGCGGTTTCGATGGGAGGTTGTCTTGGGGGCATGGCTTTACTTGCAGGGCAGCCCCCTCACCCTAACCCTCTCCCCCAAATCCCTCACTGCAGGGTCTCTGGGGATTGTAAGTCAATTGGGTGAGGGATTTGGGGGAGAGGGGACTAAGTTCCGAAAGCCGAGGGCTTAACTTTAGTCTGCTACCCCATTCTACGCCTCCCGCACGCTGCTAGCACCAGGGCGCTCGTGCTAGCATCTGTGCAGGTCCACAGGCGTCGACTCGGCCTTGCGTCGATCGGGCGGTTCGGATGTAATGCCGGTTGTTGGAAACAGAGATCTTCTCTTCGTGCGAGTCGGCATTGCCGGCACGCCGATCTAATCAGGCGATGGATGGCCTTCGAGGAAGCAATGCGGCTGGAAACCCAAGACAACGCGAATAACCCCTGGAAACAGTTCGTCTTTTACGGCGAAGTGGTGGGTTTCGTATTGGTGTGGGTGATGGGTGCCCTGTTGGTCGCACGCACCAGCACCCCCGAACCGAGCCTAGCGAACACACGAGCGGTCGACTCGGTCGCCGACGCAGGCCTGCCTGATCTGCCCGTCAAGAAGCTGGAACAATAAGTTTCCACGCGATTGTTGCGCATTTCTTACGGCGCAATTTCCGGGGTCGGGGACGACCCGGTTCACACGCGAGACTTCTGAGGTGCCGACGCCTCTTTACGCGTCGGCCATGGCTTCGCTGCCGATGTCGTCACGGAGGTCGGAATCGGACCGACGACGCAGGTAAAGCTTGATTGGCACTTCGTCGAAATCGAGTTGCTCGCGGAACGTGTTCAGCAGGTACCGCTGGTAGTTGGCATCGATCGCCGCCGGTTGGCTGCAGAACAGCACGATAGTTGGCGGCTCGATACCGACCTGTGTGGCGTAGTAAATCTTGGGCCGACGGTTCTGGTACATCGGTGGTGCTTTGCGCTTCACAGCGTCGCGGAGCATGCGATTCAGTTCGCCGGTGCCGACGCGCGAGCGGGCCTGCTTGAACAGCATCTGGCCGTGGTTCAGCAGTGCCTTGACGTTCTTGCCCGACTTGCCGGTGATGAACGCGATGGGGGCGTATCGCATCGTGCGATAGGTATCGTGGATGTAGTTCACCCACTTTTCGGTCGGCATGGTGCCGGCCAGTTCATCCCACTTGTTGACGACGATGAAGCAGGGCTTGTACTGGCTGGTGATGTAGTCGCAAAGCTGCTTGTCGACCTTGCCGATGCGCTCGGTGCAGTCGTGGAACAGGAACACCACGTCTGCCCGGCGGATGCTGCGCTGAGCGCGGTGCATGCCGTAGAAGTCGATGTCGCGCTGGCTCTTACCCTTGCGCAGGCCCGGGGTGTCGATGGCGATAAACGCCTTGCCGTCGAGCTCGAAACGGACGTCGACGCTATCGCGCGTGGTGCCCGGCACTTCGCTGACGATCATTCGCTCGGCCTTGGCCAGCGTGTTGACGAAGGTGCTCTTGCCAACGTTCCGCCGGCCGACAATCGCCACCTTCATGGTGGGCTCGGCGTCAGGCGTGTTGTCGTCGCCGGGCTCGGGCAGCGTGTCGATGATGCGATTGAGCAGGATGCCGCGATTGCGATTCTGCAGCACGCTCACTTTCACCGGAGAGCCGAAGCCCAGGCGATGGAAGTCGTCGGCTGCGGTATCGAATGTGTGGTCGTCCGTCTTGTTCGCCACGCAGACGACGGGCACTTTCACCAGTCGCAACCGCTTAGCGATTTCCTGGTCCATCGGCATGAGGCCGCTGCGGGTATCGAGCAGGAAGAGGATCAGATCGGCCGACTCGAGGGCGACGGTGATCTGGTCTTCGATGTGTTGGGTGAGGTTGTCGGCATCGTTGAACCCCATTCCGCCGGTATCAACCAGCTCGAAGAAGCGGTCTTCGTGGCACATGAGGTGCGTGATGCGGTCGCGCGTGACGCCCGGCTGGTCGTCGACGATGGCGATCTTGGTCCCAGCGAGCCAGTTGAACAGGCTGCTTTTCCCGACATTGGGGCGACCGACGATAACTACTTGGGGAACTGGCATGATGGCTGGACGTCTGCTGGTGCCTTGGGAAGGCCGCGATCCTGCGCATCTCCCTCTCGATTCGCTGCGGCGGTGCCTCGGGCGCACTATTACCCGCCGGCTACCTTCTATGGGGGTTGCCCTTCCTCGGGTCATCCCTCACCGTATTGTAGTTGTCCTTGGACCGAGGGTCAGCCCCCAAAACCTAGGGGTATTGGGAGCCGAGGTGCGTAGGCCTGCGTGTAATGGAACCGACGGAAGTGGCGATGGTTTCGAGGTTTCGGGTCGGAAAGGTCCGAGCCGAGAATGCCCGGCTCACTTGGATCGATCAACCTTTAGTAAGTGTACGTTATGGATTCCGCCCGCCATCGAGCCGTTCTGGCACGCCTCGAAAGCCTGAAAATGGCGGGGGTCGAGCAGTTTCCGCGGGCCTCGGCGGTCCCGATGCCGGCTGCCGAGCCACCCCAGCCCCCCGTGCCGGCTTCCCCCCTGCCCCAGCCCCCTTCGCCCCTTGAGCCCGATATGCCTCGCCCGTCCAAATCGGCCAAAGCCAAGCCCGCCGCCCTGTTTGAACCGACGGAGCCCGGCGTCGCCGCAAAACCGACCGACAAGGTTTCGTCGGCCGCCACGCTCGAAATCCTCCAGGCCGAGGTCGCCGGCTGCACGCTCTGCCACGAGCTAGCCACGACGCGCACGCAAACCGTGTTCGGCAGCGGCAATCCCAAGGCGAGGCTTTGCTTCATGGGCGAAGCTCCGGGGGCCGACGAGGATCGCACCGGCTTGCCCTTCGTGGGCCGCGCCGGGCAATTGCTGACGAAGATCATCGAGGCGTGCACGTTGACACGGGAAGAAGTCTACATTCTCAACGTCCTGAAGTGCCGGCCGCCGGGAAATCGGAATCCTCTGCCCCAGGAATCGGCGAACTGCAAACAGTACCTCCGCCGGCAGCTCGAGCTCATTCAGCCTGAGTACATTTGCTGCCTGGGGGCGGTCGCCGCCCAGAATCTGCTGGAAACGACGGAGACAATCGGCAAACTCCGCGGCCAGATTCATCAGTACCGCGGCATCAACGTCGTCTGCACCTACCACCCCGCCTACCTGCTTCGCAATCCTGCCGCGAAGAAAGATTGCTGGGACGACATGAAAATGTTGATGGGACTGATGGGGGTGAAGCTGTAGGAAAGGTAGCCGGGTAAGTGTCATTCCGAAGGAGCCTAAGCGACTGAGGAATCTACGCTGCCGGGCAGGGCCGTGCTGAGGATGGCTGAAGTTTGAAGTTCCAGCCACCAGAATGGCGGCGGCTTGCGATCTCCACGCCAGATTCCTCAGTCGTTCCACTCCTGTCGGAATGCCACAGGGTTCCCCGCGCCAGCGACGCTAGCTCGCTGCAAAACTCTGCCGGTCGTGCTGGGCAAACGGGCTGACCTTGCGGGTCGTGCCGGTTCTTTCTTTAGCCTTTTTGCAACTTGTGGCCGCTGGGCACTCAAAGCTCTTTTGCCCTCCGTAGCGGCTTGTTAAAGTCGAATTCACGGGAGCGCCGGAGTGCTCCACCACCCGCATACGACACCGATGCGCACGGCCTTTATCGGTCCGTGCACGCCAGCCATGTTCATGCCCGAATCTTCTCAACACAACGACGTCGATAGCCTGCTGCGGAACGCCCGGTTGCGTGACGAGCTGGAGCCGCTGTTTGACGAATCCATTGGAAGCGTCGATTACAGCGTGATGTCGACCCATCGCGAGAATGAGTTTCTCGAATCGATGCTGGAATGGGAGCGGGCTCCGATGGTCCCGATCAGCCAGTGGTTCGACCCGGAAATGGTGCTGCCTCACCCCGATCACTTGGCCGGCGACGATCTGAGCGAACTGCTCGATAGCGTCGTCGAGCAGCTTTACCAGCAGCAGATCGTGCTGGACTTCACCAACCACTTGGACGATCGCCAGCTTTACACGCTCATCTACCGCGACATCCTGCCGAGCTACGAGAAGAAGCTTTCGAAGCGCAGCAGCTTCTTGCACTGGGACTGTGCCAACATCGAGGGTGACCCCGAGATTTGGCTACGGTACTACGCCAGCGACGAAGAGCGCGATATCTGGTCGGACGAAACCGGCGAGAAACTCCCGCCGCGCCAGCTTCCGCCGTTCGCCCGCCAGTTGCCACGCGCACCACTTTAATCGTGCCCGCAGAACTGCGAACTCTCTGAAAAGTCCGGGGCCGGGGACGGCCCGGCTCACTTGGATTGCCGCTCAAAGCATCTCGGGCCACATCGCGTCGCTCACCAGCAGCCCTTCGCGCGTCAGCCGTACGCGATCGCCATCGTCGGCGAGTAGGCCGTAGCTGGTGAACTTCGAAATTGCTTCGCCGGCGAGTTCGTCCATCGCGAATCCGGTGGCTTGTTGGAACTCATCGCGGCGGAGGCCCTCGAGGCGACGCAGCGCGAACACCAACCGCTCGCGAGCCCGCGACTCGTCGTCGAATTGTTCTCGCTCGGCAACTGCCGACTCCCCTGCTAGAACGCGTTGCAAATAGGTGGTGGTGCTGCGGTGGTTCGTCTCGCGAACACCAGCGACGTAGCGCGCCGCGCCCGGGCCAACGGCGTAGTACTCGTCGCCCCGCCAGTAGGTTTCGTTGTGCCGGCTCCGGCGTCCGGGCTGGGCAAAGTTCGACACCTCGTAGTGCTCGAACCCCGCGGCGGCTAGCTCTTCGATCGCCGAGATGTACATGTCGCGCTCAAGATCGTCCTCGGCTTGCAGGAGCTCGCCACGCATCCGCCGGCTCCAGTAGGTCGTCCCCTTCTCGAACGTCAGCCCGTAAACCGAGATGTGCTGAGGGCGGAGTTCGATTGCCCGCCGAAGATCGTCCAGCCACTCGGCGAGCAACTCGCCCGGTGCGGCGAAAATCAGGTCGATGGACACCGCGATGCCTCGTTCGCGGGCGAGTTCCACCGAGCGCTCGATGTCACCGGCGTTGTGGTCGCGTTCGAGTACCCGCAGCTTCTCGGCGCGAAACGACTGGGCCCCAAGGCTCAAGCGGTTCACGCCCGCCGCGGCGAGCATGTCCGCCATTTCGGACGTCATGTCGGCGGGGTTGGCCTCGACGGTCCATTCGTAGCCGGCGGCCAGCGGGTGCCAATGCGCCGTAAGTTCGGTGAGCGTGCGAAGTCCGCTAGGCCCAAGTTGGGTCGGCGTTCCGCCGCCGTAGTAGAGCGTGTCGACTTCTTGTGGCTCGGCGAGTTGCTGCCGCAGTTCGATTTCGACGGCCTGAAGATAGCTCGGCACCAGGTCGCCGCGACCGGCGACGAGCGCGAAGTTGCAGTACCCGCAGCGGTGGGCACAGAACGGAACATGAACGTAAGCGGCTCGCGCCATGCTGGGTGCGGAACTCAGTAGTTAGGGTCTCTCCCTGAGTGCCCAACGACCAACGCTTCGCAGGAATCCACACGGGGTTTTCCTATCTTAACAAGTTTCGCAAAAAACTTGCGGGGAAGAATAAAGTCCCCCCATAATTGCGAATGGCTTCGGTCCGTCCTTCTCTGACACCGGAATGAGTTCCCATGCGTACCACGTTTCCAATCTGCCTCGCCATCGGATTTACCGTCAGCTCCCTTTCATCGGCCGGCGACAATGTTGCCTCGGGCATTGCCGAGCGCATGACTCGCGAAGCCCTGGCTGCCGGCGCGGCAGGTGAAACGGAACTTCGCGAAGACCTGCTCGACCAGGCACTGCGGGTTGCCCCCGACCACGCCCCCGCGCGCTGGGCGAAGGGCCAGATCGAGCAGGATGGCGAGTGGAAGTCGATTGGCGTGGTGCAAGAGGAAGCCCGCGCCAACACTCGGCGTGACGAATACCAGGCGATGAAGTCGCAGGCACCCGAGGGATCCGCCGCACAGCTTGAGCTCGCCAAGTGGTGCCAGCGGAACAACTTGGCCGACGAAGCCCGGTATCATTGGCTTAACGTCCTGACGGCCGATCCGCAGAACAAAGACGCCCTACGAGCGCTTGATAGCGATTGGTTCGAGGGTCGATTGCTGCCTCGCGATGAAGTGGCAGACCTGAAGCTCGACCAACGCGAGCGACGTAAGGCAGAGGGGACATGGCGAGCTCGCATCGCTGGGTGGGACCGCGCCATTAAATCCGGCGGTGACGAGGCCGAACGTGCGCTCGCCGATGTGGAAGCGACCGTCGATGAATCGGCGATTCCCGAGTTCGAGAAGCTAGCGATCAACACCCGCAAGCGTGGCCCCGGCCAAGCAAGTCGCAACGCACAACTTTGCGAAGCCTACGTCTCGGCCCTAGAACGCCTGCCGAGCTACGAGGCGAGCTTGTCGCTCGCACGTCTCGCGGTGCTCGCCGACGACTCGACGCTCCAACTCGCAGCCATGGAGACTTTGAAGCAGCGGCCTACTTATGAGGTGCTGCCGATGCTGTTCACCGGGCTTACTCCTGTGATCGAGAGTCGATTCGACATCACGCGGAGCGAGAACGGACTGATTCAATACACTCACGAGATGGTGGCTGAAGGAGCTGATGTCGATTACGTCGCCGAGACATCGACCACCGTGGCGGCACCGGTGGTGGTGATCGAGGGCGCGAGCGCTCAGGCGGTTCAACGAGCCCTGAATCGCTCGGAGATGCGGCAGTACACGGCTGCCCAGCAAATGGCTCGCGAAGCACAACGTCTTGAAGAAATGGCGGCCTCGGCGAATGCGACCCGCGAGCAACTTAATGGCCGCATCGTCGCCGTGCTTCGCACGCTGACGGGGAAAGACTATTCCGACAATCCCCGCGAGTGGTGGGACTACTGGCGCGAAGAGAATGGCTACGACGAGTACCGCGAAACCGTCGCCTACCGAGCCGACCAGTCGTACGACCTCACGGAAATCGTCGCCCCGCCGATCCAAACGGGCGGAGGTGGTGGCGGTTACGAGTGCTTCGCGGCGGGCACCTTGGTGTGGACCAAGACCGGTATGCAGGAGATCGAGACGCTCCGCGCTGGCGACATCGTCCTTACCATGGACGAGCAAACGGGCGAGCGATCGTTCCGGCCCGTGCTTCGCACAACACTCCGCCCGCCAGGCCCGATGATGCACTTGGCTACGAGCAACTACCAGATCGTCTGCACGCCGGGTCACCCTTTTTGGGTCGAGGGTACGGGTTGGCGGATGGCCAAAGAACTGTCCGTGGGCGATCGCATCACCACGGCCACCGGCGCGCCGCTTGAACTGCGTGCCGTTGCTTCGGCCGAAGAAGAGCAGCAGGCCTTTAATTTAGTGGTCGAAGGGAACAATAATTACTTCGTCGGCCAGGACGGTCTGTTGTCGCACGACAACACACAGCGTCGACCGGAACTCGCACGAGCCGCACAGCGGTAGTACTACCATAACGTGCAACTTAACAACGGAGGGGAAACCGTGGTAAGGTTGAATCCAGCTTGGAAGTTGGCAGGTGTTTCTGCGTTGTTCCTGTTCGCAGGAAATGCGTTGGCAAGCGACACCGTTGTAGTCGGCGTCGCCGAACGCATGACGCAAGAAGCACTCGCTGCTGGTGCGGCGGGCGAGCTGGAGCTTCGTGACGACCTGCTCGATCAAGCCCTGCGCGTGGCTCCCGATCATGCACCCGCGCACTGGGCCCGTGGCGAGATGCTCCAAGGCGGAGAGTGGAAGTCGATTGGTGCCATTCAGGAAGAGGCTCGGACCAACAAGTATCAGCAGGAGTACCAGACGCTTAAGGCCGAGGCAACGGCCCCCGCGGCGCATCTGGAACTCGCCAAATGGTGCGACCGCAACAGCCTTGCCGACGAAGCCCGCTACCACTGGCTTAGTGTGCTGTCGGCGGATCCCAAGAACAAAGACGCCCTGCGAGCGCTCGACTGCACCTGGTTCAACGGACAATTGGTAAGCCGGAGCATGGTCGCGGATCTGAAGGCGGAGCGGCGTGCACGTCGCGAAGCGGAGGGAGCGTGGCGTACCCGCCTCGCCGGATGGGATCGTGCCGTCTCGCTCGGTGGTGATGAGGCGGCTCGCGCGCTTGCCGATATCGAAGCGACGGTCGATGAAACGGCGATTCCCGAGTTTGAGAAGCTGGCGATTAATACTGGTAAGGCTGGGGCAGGCCAAGCGAGTCGCAACGCACGATTGTGCAAGGCGTACGTTGAGGGCCTTGAGAGGCTTCCGAGTTACCAGGCCAGCCTTGCTCTCGCTCGCGTAGCCGTTCTTGCCGACGATGAGCATCTGCGCCTTGCGGCAATCGAAACCTTGAAGCACCGTCCCACTTATGAAGTGCTGCCGGTTTTAGTGACGGGCCTCACTCCGGTGATTCAAACGCGGTTTGACATCTCTCGAAACGAGACTGGTCTTATTCAGTACACGCACGAAATGGTGGCTGAGGCGGCCGACGCCGACTACGTGGTCGCGTCCTCAACCACCTACGCGGCACCGGTGCTGTTTACCCCACGCGCTAATCCGCGTACTCTGCAGCGCCGCCTGAACAAGGCGGCTCAAGGAACGTACATGGCCGCCCAGCAAATGATTCGCGAGGCACAGCGATTGGAAGAGATGGCTGCCTCGACAAACGCAAATCGACAACAGCTTAACAGCCGCATCGTGGAAGTGCTTCGCGCGCTCACAGGCAAGGACTATTCTGATAATCCGCATCAGTGGTGGAACTACTGGCGAGAGGAAAATGGCTACGACGACTACCGCGACACCGTCACCTTTCGCGTCGTCGAAAAGTACTACTGCCCGCAGTACGTAACAGAGTACACACCCTCCTGCTTCGCAGCCGGCACGTTGGTGTGGACCAAGACTGGCATGAAAGAGATCCAAACTGTGGCTGCGGGCGACCTAGTGCTCACCATGGACGAACAGACCGGCGAGCGAGCCTTCCGGCCTGTGTTGCTAACTACTGTTCGCCCACCCACAGCGATGATGCACCTTCAAGCCGGCGACCACGAAATCGTCTGCACGCTGGGGCATCCATTTTGGGTAGAGGGATCGGGCTGGCGAATGGCGAAGGAACTCTCGGCGGGCGATCGTATCACCACGGCCACGGGTACGCCTTTGGAACTACGTGCTGTGGCTTCGGCGAATGTGGACCAGGAGGCCTTCAATCTGGTGGTCGAGGGCAACAATAATTACTTCGTCGGGCAAGACGGATTGTTGGCGCACGACAATACGCAGCGCCGTCCCGAGCTGACTCGGGCGGCACAACGATAGTCCTCGGGGGACTCTCGGAACATCGAACGACATCGCGCACAATGGAAGGGGCGGCAGAATGCTGCCCTCCTCGAGTTTCGCGTTCGTTCTTTGGTAGGTTCCTTTCGTGCAAATTACTACCGCTGATAAAGCCGTTGAAGTTATTCAGTCTGGGCATCGGGTGTTCGTCCACACGGCGGCCGCGACGCCGCAAGCGCTGGTCGAGGCGCTCACGGTGCGTGCCCGTGACCTAAATGATGTCGAGGTGATGCACCTGCACACCGAAGGTTCCGATCCGTGCCAGGATCCCGAGCTGGTGGGGAAGATCTACACCAACTCGCTGTTCGTGGGCGCGAACTGTCGGGGTGCGATGCACAATGGCAACGCGGACTACATACCCATCTTCCTGAGCGAAGTGCCGAACCTTTTCCGCAGCCGTGCATTGCCGCTCGATGTAGCGCTAGTGCAGGTGTCGCCACCTGATCAGCACGGATACTGTTCGCTAGGCGTTTCGGTTGACGCTTCACGGGCTGCGGTTGACTCGGCACGGTTCGTCGTGGCGCAAATCAATCGCCACATGCCACGCACCCACGGGCATGGGCAGTTGCATATTTCGCAGATTGGTTTAGCGGTTGAGCACGATGAGCTATTGCACCAGCGAGTTCCCTGCGAGTTATCGTCCACCGAGCGATCGATCGGTCGCCACATTGCCGAGCTAGTCGAAGACGGAGCAACCCTACAACTTGGCATTGGTGCGATCCCCGATGCCGTGCTCGCCGCTCTTAAGGATCACAAAGACCTTGGTGTGCACTCCGAGATGTTCTCTGACGGCATTGTTGAACTGGTAGAACGTGGCGTGATCAACGGGAAGTACAAAACGCTTGATGCGGGTAAAGTGGTCGGCTCTTTTTGCATCGGCACGCAGAAAGTGTACGACTTTATCGACGACAACCCGGCCGTCGACATGCTCGAAGCGAGTTACGTGAACGATACCGCGGTGATCCGTCGCCAGCCGAAAGTCACGGCGATCAACAGCGCCATCGAAGTCGATCTAACGGGGCAGGTGTGTGCCGACTCCATCGGCCCTCGGATCTATTCAGGCGTGGGCGGGCAGATGGACTTTATCCGCGGAGCGTCGCTCTCGCCGGGTGGCAAGCCGATCATCGCCTTGCCGTCCAGCACTCGCCGAGGCGAATCTCGCATCGTGGCCGTGTTGAAAGAGGGTGCCGGCGTTGTCACCACACGGGCACACGTCCATTACGTCGTCACCGAGTACGGCGTGGCGAATCTCTACGGAAAAAACCTCCGCCAACGCGCCTGCGCCTTGATCGACATCGCGCACCCCGACCATCGCGAACAGCTAGAGCGGGCAGCGCGAGAACGATTTACGACGCTGGAGTGGCGAGGGTGAGGTTAGGATCTTCAAATAGCCCCGACCAAGCTTGGTCGGGCTGCCCGCCTAACCGTTGCTCAACTTCTTGATGATATGCTTCGCAAGCACTTCTTTGATCTCGCGATGCCGGGGCACGGCTGAAGCACGCCAGTAATTGGGTTGCGATACCAGTCATGTCTTGCACCATGCCTGACCAACTCACATCCCACGGCTTCAAGCACCGTAATCAAATCCACTCGTTTCACGAGATCACCAGATCATCGACGCGGCGAACGCCTGGAAGGACGCCGCTCGTGACATCGCGATAGAGGTCAGCCAAGTGCTCGCGTAAGTCGTCGAGTGTGTCGCCTTGGGTGAGGTAGTCGGGATAGTCTTGCAAGTAACCCAACCAGCCACCTTCCGCTTCCCAGTAGACGTATTTGGTAGATTGCATGGTGGTAACTCCGTGGGACGTGCACCAAACGCTTAAACGCTACCCTAATTATAGCTCGCGGTCCTCCCCGACCAAGCTTGGTCGGGGCTATTCCCGTTAGCTATCCAGCACCTACCGCGACTTCACGCCCCCTTTGCCTTCGGTTTCGCCAGTCTCTAGCACCGCGAGGAACGCCTTCTGCGGAATGTCGACTTGGCCGATCGACTTCATGCGCTTCTTGCCTTCCTTCTGCTTCTCCCACAGTTTGCGCTTGCGGCTGATGTCGCCGCCGTAGCATTTGGCGGTCACGTTCTTGCTCATCGCGCTGATAGTCTCGCGAGCGATGACGCGCGTGCCGATGGCAGCTTGAAGCGGGACCTCGAACATGTGCCGCGGGATTTCTTGCTTCAGCTTCTTGATCACCGCCCGGCCGCGGACCTCGGCGTCGCGCTTGTCGCAGACGATCGACAGGGCGTCGACTCGCTCGTTCTTCACCAGGATGTCGAGACGCACCAACTCGCCGGGGCGATAGCCGATGAGCTCATAATCCATGGTGCCGTAGCCCCGCGTGATGCTCTTGAGTCGGTCGTGCATGTCGTACACCACGTCGGCGAGCGCCAGGTCGTACGTCAGCATCGCCCGCGTGCTCGACAGGTACTCGGTCCGGACGTACTCGCCGCGGCGATCGGAACAGAGCTTCATGATGCCGCCGATGTAGTCGGTCGGCAGTACGAAGTTGACGCGTACGATCGGCTGGCGGAACTCTTCGATGTCGCCCTGGTCGGGGACGCGCTGGGGCGTGTGGACTTCGAGTTCCTCGCCGCTCTTGGTGGTGACTTCGTAGGTCACGTTGGGCGCTGTCTGCACCAGGTCGATGTCCGACTCGCCCTCAAGACGTTGCTGCACGATTTCCATGTGCAACAGACCGAGGAAGCCACAGCGGAAACCGAAGCCGAGGGCGTCGGACGTCTCGGGTTCGAAATCGAAGCTGGGGTCGTTAATCTGGAGCTTGCCGAGGGCCTCGCGTAGCTGCTCGAAGTCTTGACCATCCGACGGATAAAGACCGCAGAACACCATTCGCTTGGGTTGCTGATAGCCAGGTAGCGCCGTGGCTGGTTCGCCCGTGGCGACGGTAATGGTATCGCCGATCTGAACTTGTCCGAGCGACTTGATGTTGCAGATCAGGTAGCCCACCTGCCCGGCGGAAAGCTGGGTTCGCGGGACTCGCTTAGGGGCGAACTGACCCAGTTCGATCACGTCGTGCGTCGTGCCGGCCTGAATGAACTTGATCTTCTGTCCCTTCTTGACGGTGCCGTTCATGATCCGAAGATAAGTCACCGCGCCGCGGAACTCGTCGTAGATCGAGTCGAACACCATCGCCTGGAGCGTCGCGTTGGGATCGCCCGCGGGGGCGGGGACACGCTCGATGACCGCTTCGATCACCTCGCGGCAACCCATGCCGGTCTTCGCACTGCAACCAAGCACGTCGTCGGGGTCGATGGCGAGCGTCTGCTCCATCTCTTGTTTGACTTCGTCGGGTCGGGCGTGGTTGAGGTCGACCTTGTTCATCACGGGGACGATGGTCAGCTCTTGCTCCATCGCCGCGTAGGCGTTCGCCACGGTTTGGGCTTCGACCCCTTGAAAGGCGTCGACCAGCAGCACGGCACCTTCGCAACACGCCAGCGACCGCGACACTTCGTACTGGAAGTCGACGTGGCCCGGGGTGTCGATCAGATTGAGCTCGTAGTCCTTGCCCTTGTACTTGGTCTTCATGCTCACGGCGCGGGCCTTGATCGTGATGCCGCGCTGCCGCTCGAGATCCATGTCGTCGAGCACCTGCTCCTTCATCTCACGCTTGCTAATGGTATCGGTGATCTCGAGCAGTCGGTCCGCGAGGGTGCTCTTCCCATGATCGATGTGGGCGATGATCGAAAAGTTGCGAATGTACTTGGGGTCCATCGACGCGAGCTGGAATTCGGAGGTAGGAGGCCGACAGGAGGGAAAACGGAGGGGCCGGGTCGTCCTCTGATCCCGGAGCTATAGCCCCTCAATATACCACGAGAGGGCAGATTGGAAGAATGGGCGAAATGCCGGGGATTTCAGCGTCGGCGAGCCAATTTGCTGGCAACTACCACTAAAGCGACGATGCCCACGATGAGGGAGATTGCCAGAAACCCGAGGGCTGGAATCAGCCAGTAGCCGGCCGGCTCCGTGAGACGCGCCAACTCGCGGCTATCTTGAAGACGCGTGTCAAAGGCCTGCGAAAGCTGATGGTAGTGCAACAACCCAGCGGCGATTGACGCCATCGAGAGGGCTAACGAACCCAGCGACCAGCAAAGCAGCCGCACTCCAACCGACCAACGCTTTCGACGCCGGCTTTTCCCCGGCTGGCTAGGCGACGCGTACGGATTGTCTTGCGGATCGTTCATGCGAGCCTTGTTGCGAGTGCTATCGCAAAGCTAGCAGAGAAGCCCGCGCCCGGTCAAATCGCAGTGGCCGGAAGTGCAACGCATTGGACGTATCAACGCACGCAAAAAAAAGCGGCCCCCATCGCCATCGATTGACGACAGGGACCGCTTTGCGTCCGTAAATCTTGCTGAATGCCAAGCTGCCTGTTACTTGGATCGGCGACGGTAGGCGATCAGTCCGCAGGCACCCAATCCCAGGATCGCGAGAGTGCTTGGCTCGGGAATCGCCACTGCCTCGACCCGGGCCACGCCCACCGCGACGCCTGACAAGTTGCTGGTAGCAAGTTGATTGGTAAGCAGGAAGCCTCCCAGTTCTGGCGACACAAGCAGGTTTCCATCGACGGTCAGGCTCGTCACTTCGGGCGACGCGCCCGTCACTTGAATGTCGAACAACGGTGCCACTACGCCGACGGTGCTCGCCACGAAGAAGCCGCTGGCATTGCCGCCAAGCGTTCCAGCACGCGCTGCGTCAAAGGCAATTGTGAAGTTACCCACTTCGACCGTGTCGGCGTTGAAGAACACGCTGCCTGTGTGCTCAATACTACCAGCGAAGCTTCCAGCGGCGGGAAACGTTGCTGCATCGTAGGAAAACGTGGTGGGCAGCGAAGCGGCGTCGCGTGGATTGACGGAGAACGCCACGGAGTCAGCAATAGAACCTGGAGCGATCACATCGCTCGATACGCTCGAAAATGTCAAACCAGCTGCCGACGACAACGCGTCGAAATTCAGAGCGACGTTGGTTTGGCCACCTGTCACAATGGACTGGGCCAACGCCTGAGAGCCCATTGCGAGGGCGCAAATTGCGATGGCAGTAAGGGAACCTGTACGGGATAAAGTCTTCATCTACGTTTCTCCTCTAAGTTCAGTTCGAAGAACGGGCTTACCTCAAAGAGATGGAATGCGAGGCCAGTCATGCGCGCCGTCAATGGCATGCATGCAGCTGACCGAGTTCACGGACTTGGTGTGCGAGATCCAGACGAAAGGTTGGCTAGCGAATTAGCCAAAGTTTCAGGCGGTCATTAGCGGAGAGGCCGCGAAGGCACGACTTGGAGATGTTTGCAATTGGAGATGTTTTCGCTTTCCGCGAGACTATTGGTCGATAGTCGCCGAGTGGCAAGTGCAAGATCGGCCTGTTTTTTGATTTTTTTGCGAGGCCGCCGTCGCGAAGCCCGCGGATTGTCTTGCAAATCGTTCATGCGCACAGCCGGCCGTTTCCAGCAATTTCATGCCCTATTCTGTCACCTTCGCCGACTCTTCACACTACGTCGCTTTGACTTCCGGCCTCGGTTGTCCAACAATACGGACCTGCCGAGTTCGGCGTCCTGCCCCCGTTCCTCCCGGAGCCTTTGCGATGGTAGCCCTGCGTTTTGCGTTCTTGCTGCTGGTGGTTGCCCTTGTGAACCCCGTGCTGGCCGAAGACTGGCCACAGTGGCTGGGGCCGGATCGGGCGAGCAACTGGGACGCACCAGGCATCAAGACTTCGTTCATGGACGGGGAGCTCAAGCAAAAATGGAGCTTGCCATGCAGTCTTGGGTACAGTGCCCCGTCGGTCGCCGGTGGCAAGGTGTACGTGTTCGACTACGAGATCACCGAGGGTACCGCCGAGAACAATCCTGGCCGGCCGATTGGACTCAAAGGCAACGAGCGCCTCCACTCGATCGACGCCGCTACGGGCAAGGTACTGTGGACCAAGGGGATGCCGGTCGACTACTACGTCTCTTACCCGAACGGCCCGCGCTCGGCCCCGACTATTGTTGGCGAGCACATTTACACGTTGGGTACCGAGGGCGATCTCGTGTGCCGCCGTGTTTCGGATGGCGAGCAGGTGTGGCACGTCAACTTCCTCAAGAAGTTCGGCATCAAGACACCCATCTGGGGTCACTCGTCGAGTCCGCTGGTCGTCGGCGACTTGGTGGTGAGTATGGTGGGTGGCGACGGAACCGCGGTGGTCGCGTTTAATAAAGAGACCGGCGAAGAAGCTTGGCGCGCCCTGTCGTCCACCGAGCCAGGATACTCGTCGCCCAGCACTACGGTGGTCGATGGCAAAACCTGCGTCGTGGCATTCCACCCGGCTGGCGTATCGCTGCTGGATGCGGAGAGCGGCGAAGAGCTTTGGACCAAGCCTATTCAATCGAAGTTCGGCATGTCGATCGCCGTGCCAAGGCGTTTGGACGAGCAAATGTTCGTCACCGGCTATGGCGAGGCGATGATGCTCGACGCTCTCAAGAGTGGTGATCCGAAAATCACTTGGAAGGACAACTCGGCACGGGAGTCGGTGTACTGCTCGAACTCGACGCCGTACTTTACGAAGGACGCCATCTTCGGCTGCGACATCGAGAGCAGCAAGCTGATGGCGGTCGACCCCACGACCGGCGAGCGGTTGTGGGAAAACCTTGAGATCTTGGTGGGAGCCGACGCAGGCCGACTTCCACGGCATGGCACTGGCTTCATCGTTCGCCATACGCCCAGCGGCAAGTACTTTATCTTCAACGAGCAGGGCGACCTGATCGTCTGCGACATGACCCGCGAAGCGATCACCGTTCACGGCAAGCAGAACATCATTGAGCCCGCGGGCGAGGCTTTCGGCCGCGACGTGGTGTGGACGCACCCAGCGTTCGCCGAAGGCTGCGTGTTCGCACGGAATGACCGCGAGATCGTGTGCGTGGACTTGAAGGAATAGAGTGCGATCTACTGCAGACCCACGTAGCCCCGACCAAGCGTGGTCGGGGTTCATGGCCAAGGTCTAATCGTGGGCGTGGTGGTCCTCGGGGGCACCTGGGCCGAGCACCGGCTGGACCCATGCTTGCTGGTGGTCGTCAATTTCCGACGGATTGGGATGCAGTGCGGACGAGGTGATGACCGCTCGCACGTAGTACTCGTCGCCCGTGAAGGTGTACTCGGCGGACGTGCTTTCGACCTTTTTCAGCACCTCGCCGATGCCCTTGCTATAAGTGTGGGTGACGTGCAGGTGCTCGCCCTTCTCGTTCTTGATCGGCTTGCCGGTCAAATCGGTGGTGTTGCGGGTGCCTATGAACTCGATGGTGTAAGTCTCGCCCGGGCGAGGGTCGACTTCCACCTTCATTCCGTTCGGACTGGTGGTGATTTGCTTGAGCGACACGCCGCTTGAAGCGTAGAACCTGCCTGCTTCAAGGGATTCAATCAGCAACTCGGGTGTTAGCTCGCGGGCGAGTACCTCGACCCAGCCTCGCCCCGGGTTGCTCTTGCGATTGGGGATGTGGTGATAGTCGTGCCCGTCGTCGACCGCTAGTCCATACATGATCGGCATGCCCAGCGCGCCGATGCGCTGCGCGAGGACGATGTCCCAGATGCGTTCGGTGCTGGGGTGATGATGGTGATCGCCGTGGTTGTTCACGCCCGGGTGGCCATTGTAGACTTCGAAGAACTTCTCGTCGCGCACCCGCAACAGGTCTTCCGCCGTGACCGCGAAATGGAAGTTCGGATGATTCAGGTGAATGATCATCGGCTTTCCCGTCGCCTCGCGCTGCGCCATGGCGGCTCGCACGTTGTTTTCGATCACTTCGAACGCGGTTCTTCCCCCCTGAGGAGGAATGAGCTCATGCGAGTTATGGACGTTCATATGAATCGGGTGGCCACCTTCGGCCGTTTTGTCGCTAATCTCCTCGCCTTGGATCAATAGGAACTTTCCCGGCTCATCGAGGCGAGAGGCAACTTCGGTAAACTGCCGCATGCGAACTTCCAGTTCGGCACCCTCACCGCGCTGCTCTACCCAGTCAGGGAACTTCTCCTTCAGCTTTCGATAGGCGGTCTGACCACCCTTGGTGTTGCGGACCTTCACCCAGCGCTCGGTGTTCGCCAGGACGTTGTGGTCGGTGAATACTAGGAACTGGTATCCGTGATCGCGATACCATAACGCAATCGATTCCAGGTAGTCATCGCCATCGCTCCAGTGCGAATGCGTGTGCATATTGCCGCGGTACCAGGACAATTCCTTATCGGCGGCGAGCACCACCGGCTCGTGCGCAACCGCAAGGCACGAAAGTGTTGCGAGTACCGCCGCGATCCCTGCCAGAAGCTTAGAAAAACGTTGCATCATTCCCACCCTAAATGGAAGTATTGCGTTGGGCCAGTCCGAGGTCGCTGAGTTCGGCGGTCCTGCGCTCGAAGGTTAGACAACTTCTAAAGTTCACTTACGGTAGCGGAAGTCCGAGCACGTTGATACTAGGAAATAGTAAACAAGCTCCGTAATACAGTACGAATAACCCCAAAAACACGGCGACGAACGAACCAAGTACTACGCCCATGGTGAACTCGTCCTCGTCACGCTTCGTCTCGCCTTTCTCATCGACCAACGCTTGCATCTTCGTGGCAGAGACGGTTTTGGGGGCAGAGGTGGGCGATGCCGCTTTCGGTGCCGCGGAGGTAGTTGGCTGAGTTCGCGGGGCGGGGCTCGTCGCTGTGGGCCCGCCGCGGGACGCAGCGACGGCTTGCTTCTGATTCCGCAAGCTTTGCGACGCCGCTTGCGGCGCGCCGTGGTCGATGGCGGGCTCGAGCGTGTGCCGCTTCGGTTCCGTTTTTGGCGTGGGCTGCGGAACTGGTTTTGCCGGCTGGCTCTTCGCCCCATGCAGCATGTCGTCACTAAGCAACATCGACGCCACGGCGTCTTCGAAATCCTGGTAGCCTCCGTCGCGACAAATCACTTTCTTCCAGCGATCAATACGCGACTCGGGTAACCCACGCACGCGGTCGAGTTCAATCTGCGCCTGATCGCCCAATCCTTCGACCGCCGCATTCACCGACAGGCGGCCGCTGGTGTCGTAGTTGTACGTCACGGTGATGGGTGTTCCTGCCGGTAGTCCCGGCGGCAGGTTCCGGAGGGCCGCCACGGCCAGCGGCGAACATTGATCGGGGAGTGAACTTTCGCCCTCGAGCAATTGGATCTTGATGCTCCGCTGGTTGTCGGTCTTGGTGACGAAGCGCCGAGTCACCGAGTAGGGGAGGGGAGTGTTGCGGGGGATGAGCGTGACGTTCTCGACCCGCATGGTCTCTTGGTTGATCCCTTCGATGCCTAAGCCGTGCGAATTCACATCGGTTACTCTCAGCCTCGGTACTTCGGCATCGATGCCTCGCACACCCATCAAGTACCGTGCAAACACCGCCGCTCCCCGCGCGACGGCCTCGTCGGGGTGGACGCTGTCGTCGGGTTCCTTGCCCGAAACTCGCTTCATCGCCTCGCGAACCGCAAGCATCCGTGTCGAACCACCGACCAATAGCAAGCGATCAATATCGTTCCACAACAGCCCCGCTGCTTTCACCGCTTGGTTGGTCGTGAACACGGTGCGCTCAACGAGATCGGCAGTAAGCATCTCGAAATCGTCCCGGCTTACCGGCAGGCTCATCTGACAGCCGTCTTTCTCAAACACTAGCGACGCCATCGGCAGCACCGACAAATCGTGCTTCGCGCCACGTGCGGCGCGAAGCATGCGAGCCGTATCGCGGTCGTTGAATTCGCCAACGCCAGGATGCATTTGACGGAATTGCTCCGTCGCATGATCGGCGAGGCGAGCGTCCCAATGAATGCCGCCGAGTTCGTAGTCGCCATCGGTTGATAACGTACGTACCTGGCCGGCGGAGAGTTGCATGACGGTCACGTCGAACGTACCGCCACCCAGGTCGTACACGACCAGCTTCAGATCGCCCTCGGGCGCACCATCGGGCGAGAGATAGCCGAGCCGCTCGCCAAATGCGAGGGCGGCAGCGGTCGGTTCGTTGACGATGTCGAGCACGGGGAGGCCGCTCATGGTTCCCGAGTCGGCAGTGATTTTTCGACGTGCTTCGTCGAAGTAGGCTGGCACCGTGATCACGGCGCGGAAGTTCTCACCGATCTTCGCGACGATGTCATGCCGCAACTGGCGAAGGATACAGCCTTGAATCACTTCGGGTGGATACTGTTGCCCGACGATCTTGTAGCGGTAGAGCGATGCCCCTACGTCGCGTTTGGCGTTCTCGGCAACGCGTCCAGGGAATTCGACCGCCGCCTCCCACGCGGCGTTGCCCACGACGATGTTGTCGTCGTCGAACAGCACGACGCTGGGCGTCAGGATGCTGCCTGAAGAGTTGCGAATCATCTGCGTATGGCCATCGGCGTCGACGTAGCTAGCCGCCGAAAGCGTTGTGCCAAGATCGATTCCGACGGGGATCACGCTAGACATTCGCACTCATCCAATCTCGAGGGGCATGGCCGCGGCGCTCACTCGCGTTGCGGCCCCATTTGCCGGCTGATACTATGATAGTCTACGGCGATAACCATTAAAAACGGCAGCCCGCGAGGGGTTCCGCACGAATAAAATCCCCTTTTGGTGGGCTGAACCAAGCCCGCAGTTTGCAAGTTTGAAATGAGCACTCCCGAGGCCAGCAACTTCGATCCCTACCACAAGTGGCTGGGCATCCCGCTGGCCGAACAGCCGCCAAACCACTACCGACTACTGGGGCTCACAGAGTTTGAAGACGACCCGGACGTGATCGCCGCCGCGGCCGATCGTCAAATGGGGCACGTCAAAGGCTTCGCCACCGGACGCTACGGTGCCCATTCGCAGCAGCTGCTTAACGAGCTGGCAAAGGTCCGGGTCTGTCTGCTGAACCCCAAGCTGAAACCGGCGTACGACGAAGAACTGCGCCGCAAGCTCACACCAAAGCCCGCGCCGGCCACGCAAGTCGCCCGTTCGCCCGCACCGGTGACCTCCGTTGCCGCTCCGCCCTCGGTGATTCGTGGACCGAAGATCGAGGTGGTCCGGGAGCCGCAGGATCCGGCGGAAGGTCTCCCCTCGCTAAAACCACCACGCCGCGCCCTGCTCGCACGCCGTCGGCGCAAGCAGAACTCAGCACTTCCTCTATTCCTGGGAATTGTGATTGCAGCGCTCGCCATCGCAGGCGTGTTGATCTACTACGCAACACAACCTGTCCCCTGAATACTCAAGGCGAGCGGGGCCCGTAAGGGCCGTGGTTGTACGAGTGCTGAGCAAGGGTAATAGCGCGTAGGTGAAAGCATCCGCGCCGCGGAAGGGTATTGGTTGTGGCGCGAAGTCACCACGGCCCTTACGGGCCCCGCTCGCCTATGGCTTCGAGCTCATAGCCTACAGCTCTAGAATACCGGACCGAGCTTCTTTAGCCGTGCTTCGGTTTCAGCCATCAGGGCGTCTTCGGCGGCTTCGTCGGCCGCGACGTAGGTGACGCTGAAGCGAAGGAAGGCCCCCGCGTCGTCCCAGGGCACCGTGCAGATCGACTGCTGGCGAATCAGGTACTGGCTCGCGGCTTCGGCGTTCTCGAACGTTGTGCCATCTGCCAGACCCTTTGGCGAAGGAGTGTAGAGGAAGTACGTTCCGCCCGGCATTTTGCAGTCGAATCCGCAGCGGGTGAGGACCGCCACGAGCTTCTCCATCCGCCGGCGGTACTTGGCCCGGGTCTGCTTGGGAATCTCGGGGTCGTCGAGTGCCGCGGCGGCCGCCTTCTGGATGGCGATGAACTGACCCGAGTCGCTGTTGTCCTTCACGTCGGCGAAGGCCTGCACGATCAGTGGATGGCCACACACCCAGCCCATCCGCCAGCCAATCATGTCGAAGCCCTTCGACATCGAGTGGACTTCAACGCCCACTTCTTTGGCCCCGGGAACCGACAGGAAGCTCGTGGGTGGTTGGTCGAACGATAGCATCGAGTGCGCGGCGTCCTGGACGATCACAATGCAGTGCTCGTGGGCGAACTCGATCACCTTGTCGTAGAACCAGCGCGGAGCCGTCTTGCCGGTGGGGCTGTTGGGATAGTTGAGCACCATCATCTTGGCCCGCTCCAGAATGTCGGGCGCGATGTTATCGAGGTCGGGAAGGAACTCGTTCTCGGCGAGGAGCGGCAACTTGTGAACAACACCACCGTAGTAGGCGGTGTGCGTGCCGGCGACGGGATAACCGGGGACCGTCATCAGTGTGATGTCGCCCGGATTGATGAACACGGCGGGAAGCATGGCGTAGGCCGGCTTCGAGCCGATCGCGTGGGTGATCTCGGTCACCGGATCGAGCACCACGCCGAACTCGCGCTCCATGAACCGCGCGGCGGCCTGCTTGAACTCCGCGACGCCGTTGTCCGCGTAGCCACGGTTCTCCGGCTGGTTGATCTCCTTGCCCATCACTTGGCGGACGCTCTCGGGCGCCATCGCGTCGTTCTCACCGATGCCAAAGTCGAGCAGCGTCCGATCAGGAAAATCAGCGAGCGCCTGCCGCTTCGCCCGCTTAATCTTCTCGAACTTGTAGATGGCGGTTCCTTTGCCGTAGTTGGCTCCACCAATTCGATCGGCGAAAAGCTGCTGGAAATAGGGATCGCTCATCGGTGGGGCACCTTCGTCTGCAGAATCAAGAATCGCTGAAAATCTTGTGAAAAGGCCAGAGTAATGCAGACCGCCGGCTGCTTCAATGGCCGGCCGTCGCAAGAGCGAGACACCCGCCAGAACCCGGCGGTTCGGCCCGGCCCAAGCGGCCGCGAGACGTAGAATCCCTACATTCCGCAGCGAATCCAGCTCCGCTGGCCATCCCGCGGTGCCAGCATGCGATTCGCCTTAGTTCACTGAGCCCTATTGCCTACAATGAAGGGACCAATCACCTCTTGCCTCCCAACGAGATCTGATGAAATTGCGAACACTCTCCATCGTGCTCCTTCTTGCCCCGCTCGCGAACGCCGTAGTACACGCTCAGGAATCGACCTCCAGGCCTGCGACTGGCGAGGTGGTCGAAGTAGTCCGATTCACGGACGGGGGAGCACAGCGATCGGTTACCGGGCGGGTTCTGGTGCAGGACTCCGAAGGGGGGGTGCTGGTCCAGGGGACCGACGGCGTCCAATGGATCGTCGAAGCCGATGAGGTGCTCGGCCGTGAGGCAATCGAAGCCCCGTTCATGCCGCTGTCGCAAGAAGAGGTGGCGAAACGTGTGCTGGCGAGCCTCCCCGCAGGATTCAAATCGCTCACCACACCGCACTACGTGGTTTGCTACAACACTACCCGGCCCTACGCTCAGTGGACGAGTTCGCTGCTCGAACGACTCCACCGTGCGTTTACCAATTACTGGAAGAATCAGGGGATGGAGCTCAAAGAGCCAGAGTTTCCGTTGGTGGTGGTGATCTACGCGACAGCACAACAATATCGCGCGGCTAGCACTGAGGAGCTCGGCGATGCGGCCAGCAGCATTATTGGCTACTACAGTCTGACGACCAATCGCGTCAACATGTACGACCTGACGGGCTCCGACGCTTTGCTCGCGGCGACAGGAAGTCGTGGATCGCTCGCCGAGATCAATCAGATGCTCGCCCAGCCCGCCGCGCAGCCACTGGTAGCGACCATTGTCCATGAGGCCACGCACCAGATCGCGTTCAACTGCGGCCTGCAACAACGCTTAGCTGAGCTGCCACTATGGTTGGTCGAAGGAATGGCCGTCTACTTCGAGGCACCCGACCTTTCGAGCACTCGCGGTTGGCGCGGCATTGGCAAGGTGAATCACTTGCGGCTCGACACCTTCAAGAACAATCTCGGCACGCCCCGCCGTACCTCGCTGCTCGCGATGATCGCCGACGACAAGGTGTTCCGCGACCCGCGCACGGCGACCGACGCCTACGCCGACGCGTGGGCGCTTAATTACTTCCTAATTCGCTATCAGCCTGACAAGTACGTGGCGTACGTCAAACACCTCGCCGAGCAGAAGCCTTTGGTGCCCACCACGCCCGAGGCGCGGATCGAAGAATTCCGCAAGCACTTTGGCGATATCGAACGCCTTGATCGGGAGTTTCAGAAGCGAATGTCGCGGATCAATTGAGCCTGCTGGCAACTTCTTAGTCCCCTCTCCCCGTCCCTCACCCGGGACGGGGAGAGGGGACTGATTGGTCTACCTTCCTCGCGCAAGACGACGGGCGAGTTGTTCGAAGGAGAACGTTCCGTTCGGTCGAGCGTCGAGTTGGCGGGCTTGCTTCAGCATGTCGGCTGGCGACTGGGGTGCCGCGGCAGTCGAGGCGACCACGACGAGTCCCGTGTTCTCGGGTAGCACGAAGGGGTAGACGTTGGGAAACGCCTCGCGCATCGTGGCCAAGTCTTCGCGAAGGCCTCGGTGGTTGTTCAGATTGAACACCACCACGCCGTCCTTGGTGAGGTGCGATTGCAAGTCGCGATAGAACTGGACGGTGTTCAAGTTGAGCGGCTTACCCGTCGAGTCGGTCTCTTCCGAGGGCTTGAGAAATGCGTCCATGTAGATGACATCGTACTTCGGCGTCTCGCCGGCGAGGTACTTGAAGGCGTCGGCGGTGATGATCTTCACGTTCCCGGCGGTCGTCACGCCGAAGAACCGCCTGGCAATGTCTACCACCGCGGGATCGATCTCGACGACATCCACTTTTAATTCGGGATCGAACTTCTTGAGGAAGTGCACCATCGATCCACCACCGAGGCCGACGATGAGCACACGTTCCTGCGCCGGACGAAAGGCGTAGCTGAGGAACATGAACTGCGTGTAAGGAACCACCAGCCGATTGGGATGGGCAAGGTCGAGCATCGACTCGACCACTTCCTCCTGCGTATCGCGAACGAACATCATCGAGCGATAATCTTCTCGCCGGCGAATGCGAATGTGCGAGAAGTCCGAGGTCACGTCGTGTTCGAGCTTGCCGTAGGGCGTCATTTCCTGCGCCGCGGCGGGCTGGCTGGCGGTAAGCAAAACGATCGCCGCTAGCACCCACAAACACCACTTGGCAGCCGGGTTCGTTCGAACGTCGCTCATCTACTTCCAGCTCCTCGAATCAGCTCTTCGTGAAGGAAAAGGGGGCCAGGGAAGGATACTCGCATGCCGCGCGATCGTCGACCCCGTGCGTTTGGTCAAGCTAGCAGCCTGCTTCATTCCCGCGTCGAAACGCTAAACGGCTTGTCGTCGTCGCCGGTCCCTCGCTCCAGGTTCGGCGTCAAACTCATCTCTAGCACCAGGGTTCCACCAGCGACAATATCGCGGTGGCGGAGGTAGTTCTTCGTGTAAGGTTCGCCGTTGAGTGTGGCGGACTGAATGTAGACGTTTTCGGGCGAGTTATTGCGGGCTTCGACGACGAATTGCTTTTCGTTTTCCAGGTTCAGCGTGGTTCGCTCGAAGACGGGACTGCCGAGGACATACTCGTCGGTCCCCGGGCAGACCGTGTAAAACCCCATCGCGCTCAGTACGTACCACGACGAGGTTTGCCCTTGGTCTTCGTCGCCTGGGTAGCCGTTTTCGGTAGAGTTGTAGAGTCGCCGCATTACCTCGCGGACGCGTGCCTGAGTTTTCCACGGCTGCCGGGCATAGCAATAAAGGTACACGGCGTGCTGCATCGGTTGATTGCCGTGGGCGTACTGGCCCATGCCGGCGAGCTTCATCTCGCGCATCTCGTGGATGGGTCCACCATACGTCCCGACTTCGAAGTCGCCCGGCGTGTCGAACACGGCGTCGAGTTTAAGGGCGAACTTTTGCTCGCCGCCGACGAGGGCCATTAGCCCTTCCACATCATGGAACACTGACCATAGCCAGTGCCATGCGCACCCTTCGGTGTAGGGACCACCCCATTCGATGGGATCAAACGGCTCGGCCCACTCGCCCGCAGCATTGCGTCCTCGCATGAATCCGGTGGTCGGTTCGTAGACATTCTTGTAATGAAACATCGTCTCGGCGAACTGGGCTTGATGGGGCTCGCTTCCCACCATGCGTGCGAGCTCGAAGCCGCAGAAATCGTCGTAGGCGTACTCCAGCGTTTTCGCCGTCGCTTCGCGGTGCTCGGGGTAAGGCAGGTAGCCGAGGCGCCCGTACTGTTCGGCACCGCCGCGACCATTGGCCGGACCCCAGGGGCCTTTGTTTGTCGCCTCGTGCTGGTAGGCGGCGAGCGCCTGCTGGGGGTCGAAGGTCCGAATGTCTTTCGCCCACGCGTCGGCGAGCACCGAGATGGCGTGATTACCAATCATGCTTCCCGCCTCGCCTGGGAACGACCACGAAGGGAGCCACCCGCATTGCTCGTACGCGTCGAGCGTCGCCGCAACGTATTCGCCATGCATCGTGGGCTGGATCAGGGCGTTGAGCGGCATCTGAGCGCGGAACGTGTCCCACAATCCGGTGTCGGTGTACATGGTCCCCGCGTGAACCTCGCCATCGTACGGACTGCGGTAGTAGGGATTTCCCTTCGCATCGAACTCGAAGAACTTCCGCGGAAAGAGGCACGCTCGAAACATGCATGAGTAGAACGTTGCTAGCTCTTCTTCACTGCCACCTTCGACCGCGATCTTACCAAGCATTTGGTTCCACGCACGGCGGGCGCGGTCACGTACTTCTTCGATTCTGGTTGTCGGCGGCAGCTCGTTCGCCAAGTTGCGCTCGGCCTGAGCGAGATCGACGTACGACGATGCCACGCGGACATTTACCACGCTTCCGGGAGCGAACTCGAAGTAACCACCCACGCGTCGCCCCAGTGCTACGGGATCGTCGGCGTTAATCGTGGTCCGTGATCGTCCCGCGCGCCACGTCCCGAAACTCTTCAGCGGCTGGTCGAACTCAAGGACGTAATGATTCACAAACCCTTGGGGTTGGTTGCGACCATTGCGAACAATGCCGGTCACTCGCCGCCGCTCGGCATCGATCTTCACCTCGGCGAATCCGGTGTAACCATCGAGCACCACCCACGCCGGCTTATCTGCGGGGAACTTGAACTCTAGCCACGCCCCGTGCTCGCTCGGTGCCATCGCGACATCGACGCCGCTCGCAAGTCGCACGCGATAGTCGTGAGGCTTCGCGATTTCGTCGTCGTGCGAGAATCGCGTCGCCCGCTCGTCTTCGTGCACCACGAGCTTGCCGACCACGGGCATTAGCGAGAATACCGCGTAGTCGTTGCTCCACGAACTGCACTGGTGGGCCTGCTGAAATCCGCGAATGGTGTGGACGTGGTACTGGTATTTCCAACCATCGCCGTTGCGCCCAGTCTGCGGCGTCCACGTGTGCATGCCAAAGGGCATTGCGCACGTGGGGTAGGTGTTGCCGTAAGTCAGCTCAAACCGCGAGTTCGTCCCTTGCAGCGTGTTCACGTAGTCGACCGGGTCTTTCGCCAACGAAGGCGTGGCGACAGAAGCTGCTAACATACAGAGAAGAGCGGAGCGAATCATCGGCACGGTCGGCGGGGTGGGAGAGCTTGCCAGGAGGGAGTGCTCCCATTCTACCCCAAACTGCTGGGCCTGCCCACGCAATGGCTACCGAAGTGCAGCAGATTGCCATTCGAGAGCCGGTGAACCCTATTTCTCGCTCGCCAGCGCCCGGGCGACCGAATGCATGGTGCGGGCAACGCTCGCTTGATCGAGCAATTCGACCGACCGGCCGCGGCGGTCGCGGGGCTCGCCCCAACTGCCGGCGTAGTGACCACGATCGTCGCGGAGCGTGTGTCGCAGGTGATGCGTGGTCTTGGCTGCGAGTTGCTCCCAAGCGGGTTCGTCGGTCGCTTCGCCAAGTTCCAGGAAGGCATCAATCAGCATGTGGGCGAACCGTCCGCCATCGCGGATCGCACCGGTGCTCTCGTCGACCCATTGCTGCTTGGCAGCCTCGGCGACGCGCTGCGCCTCGTCGAGATATTTCTTGTCACCCGTGATGGTGTAGAGGTCCACGTTGGCTTTGATCATCACGGCCGTGTTGTAGGTAAACTTACGCTTGTCGAGTCGACCTTCTAGCGACAAGTTGTCCCAGAACAGGCCGTCTTCGTCTTGCAAATTCTTCGTCGTCCACTCGTAGAGCCGCAGGGCGTCGGCGAGTTGCTTGTCGTCCTTCGTCACGCGATGTAGCCGCAGGGCGCCGAGCATCGCGGGGGCGTTGGCACACGTGTTCTTCGAGGTCTTCTCATTCTCACGCCAGTACACGCCGCCGCCCAGTTTGTCGTCCTCGCCACTCATCACGTAGCGCTGCGTCCGCTCGGCCTTCTCGAGGTACTCGCGATTGCCCGTGTGCTCGTACGCTTCGACCAAGGCAATAACAAACCACGCGTTGTCGTCGTAGTAGCGATCAAGGTTCGTCGAGTTAGGCAGCACGTCGTACCCGCCGACGCCGTCCTCACGCCAGTGCTTATCGAGTGCCGCCACGCACGCCTTCAGGCGATCGACGTACTGTGGGTCGTCGTTCTTCGCCGCAGCGACGAGCGCCGAGAGTTGCACCCCCAAACTCCAAGCGTACGCCGGCTTGCTTCCTCGCCATGCCCCCCAGGGGCCGACACGTTCGGCGTAGGTGTCGTGCTCGTCGAGCCAGAAGTCGTTCTCAATCTGCGCCGAAGTTTCGTTGGCCCATGCGAGCACTTCTTCGGCCGTGGGACGGCTGGTTTCGGTTTCTTCGCCATTGGCTATAACGGCGAGACCACTAAGGGCGAACAAACAAAGGCACGAGATTGGAAATCGCATCGGGGACCTCGCAAAGAAAGGAATCTCCCATGAGCTTACTCGTGCGGCGCACGGAACTCCAGCGCGACCAAGTCGTACGGACGCTCCGGATGCCTATCCTTCGAGAAACCGCAGCACTTCGTCCACATTTCTACGGCCACCAATCACCAGCGGCGTTCGGTCGTGAACTTGTGTCGGCATGCAATCCACAATGCGATGGCCCCGCCCATCGACGGCCGCTCCCCCCGCTTGCTCGGCGAGGAACGCCAGAGGATTGCACTCGTACATCAGGCGGAGTTTGCCATCGGGATGCTCCGTGGTCGGCGGATAAAGATACACGCCACCGCTCACCAAGATGCGATGGAAGTCGGCGACCAGCGAGCCAACGTATCGCGACGTGAAGCCACCCTCCCCTGCTTGCTTGGTCCACGCGAGATACTTCTGGTAGCCCTCGGGGAATCGCCCGGCGTAAGCCTCGTTCACGGAGTAGCTTCGCGCGTAGTCTGGCATCTGCATGTTCTCGCGCGTCAAAAGGAACGTGCCAATCTGCGGATCGAGCGTGAACTGGTGCACGCCGTTGCCACAGGTGTAGACCAGCACCGTCGATGGTCCGTAGAGCACGTATCCGGCCGCCACCTGCTCGGTACCCGGTTGAAGGACGCTCTCGGCGGCCCCGTTGATCTCGGGTGGATTGCGAAAGATGGTGAAGATGGTGCCGACCGAAACATTCACGTCGATATTGGACGACCCGTCGAGGGGATCGAACATCACGATGTACGAATCGTCGGGCTCGACTTCGTGGAGCACGCGGGGCTCGTTGTCTTCTTCCGAAGCGATAATACCGACGTTGCCACGGTAGCCGAGCGTCTTCTCTAGCGTTCGGTTGGCGATGACATCGAGTTTCTTTTGCGCCTCGCCCTGGATGTTGATCGCACCTTCTTCCCCCCAAACGTCGATGAGTCCCGCACGCCGGACGTAGGAGCCAATCATCCGAGTGGCAAGCGTGATGCCAGATAGCAACCACGAGAATTGGCCCGACGCATTCGGAAAGCGAAGCTGCTGTTCCTGAATGTGCTGACTGAAGGTGACAAAGTCCCCATCTCGCTCAATCGCCATCGATTCGCTCCTCGCCAGCCTGTATTTGAGACGCGAGCGATCGACCCACAAAGGCCGATTTCCGCCCCGGTCCTACGCCCGACGATTATAAGCGGCGATGAAGGGCTGGCCAGCACCAAAACAAGGACGATCAGCAGTGCTAACGCGGCATGTCGAATCGATAGATGGCGACCAGCACGTCTTGCCAGTCGGCATTGACCGTGGACTCGGGACTATCTTCGAATCCCACGATTTCGACACCCATGTCTTTGGTGAGCAGCCGATGGAGATTGCTCCGCCATAGTTGCCGATACCGATCCGTCAGGCAACTCGACTGTAGCTCGTACTGTCGAACGCGGTTAGAGGTGTTGCGAATGACGTACGCACCGCGATCGGAAGGATACTGATCGGTCCATTGAACGCCACGCTGCACGCCTCCATGATGCCAAACGATACGCTGGTTAGCGACGTCGACGATGCGGATGTCGTTCTGGAGCGCGGCGTAGCCCGTCACCATCAGGTAAGCCTCTTCGCCGGGTTGAAGGCTCAGGGTGTAACCCGTGCCAAGCTCCCTGGCTGGCTTGAGGTATTCGGTCTTATCGACTTCCGGAAAGTAGTTAACTGTCGCCTGCGATTCGTCGAGGCGCGTGCCGTCAACGCTGGCGAAGCGAATGATTGCGCGGATATCGTTGTAGTCGCAGTCCTGCCATTCTTCGGAATTCTCTAATCCCGTCCCGTCGAGCTTCGCCGTGGTATAAGTGCGATCATCCCAACCTAGGATCATCAGCTCTTTTCGCTCGACGTAAGTGCGGAAGTCGCTTGGTGCCCATCGCTGCGAATCTTGAAAACGCCGATCCAGGTAAGCTCCGGTGAACAGGAAGTAGCGGTTCGACGAAGTCGGGTTCGACTGCGAGAACTCACCCGTCCAACCCGTTCGAATGTTCGACGGGAGTTGATCGCCAATCGTATTGCCTACGGAGTAGCTATCCCCGACAGGCACTCCATAAGCATTGAGCTCGACGATGGACAACGTATTCTGCGAGGAAGCATCGGTGTCGATGAAAACATCCATCACCGTATTCGGAGGTTGAACCACGAGTCGGCCTCGCTCGCGCAGTCCTGGCGCGTACTCCATCCATGCGGTGCCGCCGATGAGTTGCGGGAAGTCGCGATCCGCGTTGATCATCGATGGCAGCAGCAACTTCGAAGGAGTCGATGTGCGAGTCAGCCGGCTCACCAAAGTCGCAGCTTGGTGATCTTCGGTCCAGAACAGCGCATTTTCGATCTCGTAGTGGTGTGAAATGCTCGGACTGGAGGCCGAGGACGCGGTGTTGTCGTATTGTCCATCGCCTGAAGCGATAAACAATGCCACCAACAGCAGGCTAACCGCCAATGCTACGAAGCCGGTCGTTGCCCAACGTGGGTCAGCGGCCGACGGAACCTGTCGCCCGCGCGGCCATGCGCTCACGCTCTTGCCCGAACGACTGACCAGTGGCGCGAACGACGTGCTCGCATCCGTTAGCTCGCCTTCGAGCAGCACGTGCATAGAGAGCAATCGCGCGTAGTAACGTTGTAAGTCGGGGCGGTCGAGCAGCATTGTGTTCAATGCGACGATCGCCTCGTCACACCCTGGCGTTTCCACCAGCATGCTGACCAAACGCTCGACCTGTCCTTGTTCCTCTAGTTTCACAGAATCACCCTCGCAAAGTCTCTCTTGTTCCGTTCCCTCTCACGTCTCTCGCCGCGTTGCTACTCTTGATATCCCAGCTCTTTTTGGATGCACTTCAGTAGTGCCTTCCGCAGACGCATGAGTCCCATGCGTATCGAAGCGGCGCTCTTGCCCGACTGTTTGGCGAGCACCTCGATCGGAATGTTCTCTTCGTATCGATCGCGAATCAGATCCAGGTGCGGCCGGCTCAGTTGTGGCAAGCAATGTCTTAGAGCGATACGGCGGGTATCCTCTTCGTCGTTGACGAACTCGTCTTGTTGCCCCGCGAGTTGCCCGAGAAGTTCATCGCAGAAAACATGGCGATCGCGGCGGCGATCGCGAACATAAGCCTGCACTTGCCAGAAGGCAATTTTGCGAGCCCACGCACCGAAGTTGGTGCCGAGTTCGAACTCGTCGGACTTGCGCCAGATCACCAAGTTCGACTCCTGCAACACATTGCGTGCGGCGTGCGCATCGCCCAGCAGGATAGTGATGTAATTCAAGAGTCGCGATTGCTCGTCGGTGAGCAATTGCACGAAGCGCTCTTGTTCCGCGCCAACCACTCGGCGCTTACCGACAGTGTTCTCAGAATCCACGGCCACACCAGTCTTCCGAAGTTCGAAGCAACGCCTGCTCGAGAACCTGAAGGGTCACTATTGCCTCGCGATCGAAATGCGGTAAGCCGTCCTCGGCGCGCGGGCATTCGTGGACCCTATCTACCTGATACCAAGAACACGAGCCGCGCAACAGAGTTCCGCGGGTAAACCGCAGAAACAATTCTCTTCAATACGCGTTACGACAACCGAGCCGCCGGTATTGAGTTCATAGGCGGGAGGTGTTTGCAGGCGCTATCCCTTAGTTCTTCAGGTGAGAATTGAGCCCCAGTGTTTCAGCCGACGGGACTCTTCTTCGTAAGCCCGCAATCGTGTTCTCCGTAAATGTGACGTTTTTTAGGCAAAGCGCACGCCTTCCGCGATAGCCGCTGGATAGTTTGCGATTCAGCCACAAGTTCGACCCCCTACCTATCTCTTGGAGCGAGGTATCACGCCTCGACGACCCGCAATCATGCGTTTAAGAAGAAGACTCGAACTCCACGACCGTCCGTTCAATCAAGGCTTCACCTTAGTCGAGTTGTTGGTGGTTATTGCCATCATTGGCATTCTCGTCGCATTGCTGCTCCCCGCAGTGCAGGCTGCCCGTGAGTCGGCTCGCCGCACGCAGTGCACAAATCATCTCAAGCAACTAACGCTTGGAATGATCAATCACGAGTCGTCCACCGGCTCGCTGCCTTCATCGGGTTGGAAAGGTCACTTCTCGGGTGATCCGGATCGTGGCACGGGTAAGAATCAGCCGGGAGGGTGGATGTACAGCATTCTCCCCTACATCGAACAGCAGCAGCTTTTCGATATGGGTAAGGGGAAGACCGGGGCTGCGCGGTTCCAAGATCTGGCAGCACGCGACAGTACCCCCTTGCCTACCATCAGTTGTCCATCGCGACGTTCGCCACAAGCAGTACCACGGACGTCGACCTCGCAAGCTTTGTCAGGCGATGGCTTGGGTAAGGCTGCCTATTACAGCATGCCAACTGCCGCCAAAGTTGACTACGCGATTAACGTTGGCGACATGACCAACTATGACGTTAAGTGTCTCGAAATCGGACCAAATAATTACGATCCCGCCAGTTGGCCGGCTACCTTTCCTCCGCGTGCCTCCACCTATAGTGGCGTCTCGTTCTGTGGCACAGCGGTCAAGTTTCGTCAAATCACCGATGGTCTCACGAACACCATCGCCCTCGGCGAAAAGTTTGTCTTCACGCAGGTCTATAACGATGGGAAGCACTGGGATGCGGACGACTGGGGGCCCTACATGGGCTTTCAGGACGATCTTGTTCGCAGCACCTACTTCGATGGCCTAAACATAACCCACGTCCCGCAGCAGGATACGGACGTACTTCCAAAACTGCCCGGAATGAACACGTCCGATCAGTTCGCTCAGTTGCTGCCAAAGGAGCTTTTTGGCAGTTCGCACCCAGGTGGGTGCCTGTTCTCGATGTGCGATGGCTCGGTAACGCTCGTCACTTTCGATGTCGATGCGGAGACCTACCGCCAAATGGGCGATCGCGGCGACGGCGGCATCAAGAAAGTCTACGTCCGTTAAGGTTCGCGGCCGTCAACTCTATGTCCACCTCCGACTACTTGTTTCAGTTCACGCTCTTCAAGGTATGGCGCTGCCCCTAGTGCCCGACACTTGTGACCATCACCTAACGACAAAGGGACGTACCAGTGAGACTTCCACTTCGACTCTGCGCCTTGGCGATCACGTTCGCTGCGTTCGGCTCGCACGCATTTGCGATCAACATTCTCGCCCCCGGCGACTACATCATTCCAATCGATAGCGATCCTTGGACTGGCGGTAGCGATAACAACTGGCCGGATGGTGAAGCGCCGTCGTTCGCGGTCGACGGAGATGCCACCACCAAATACCTCAACTTTTCTGGCACGGGATCGGGAGTCATCGTCACTCCTGCCGATTCGACCACCACGGTTCAAAGCCTGCGCCTTACCACGGGCAACGACCCCGGAGCTTGGTGGAGAACTCCCACTTGGGTCAATGTCTTTGGCACCAACGCAGCGATTGTCAGTGGCGATCGGACCACGGGAGATCTAGAGCCGTGGAATCTGATCGGGTCGATTCCACTGGCGGGTGCCTACACATTGCCCGGTACCGGCAGCACGGCCGGCGCAGTAGTCCCGCTTCCGAATAGCTCGTCTTACGCTCACTACAAGGTGGAGTTTCCGTCGCTGAGTTATCCCTACTTCCCGGGTGGCACGATGGAGATTGGCGAGATCGAGCTTTTCGAGAGTGCTGATGCAACGGGGACGAGCGTACTAGCCAACCCAACGAACATTTATGGTATCTGGAACCGCCGCTCGGAGAGCGACGCCCCTGGTAACGAGTCGCCCCTACAGCTTCTCGACACGGCTGCGGGAACGAAGTACTTGAACTTCGGCAAGGAGAACTCTGGGTTTATTGTCACGCCCAATAGTGGACCGGAGATCGTTACCAGCTTCCGCATTCAAACGGCCAACGACGCTCCGGAACGTGATCCCGCTAGCTACATCATCTACGGTACCAACGATTCGATCCAAAGCCTGCCGCACAGCCAAGGATCGGGCGAGACCTGGACCCAGTTGGACGCAGGCAGCCTTTCGCTCGGCGATGCGCGTGGAGCTTACAGCGACACCATCGACTTTGCCAACACCCAAGCGTGGTCGTCGTACAAGATTGTCTTCCCAACCCTGAAGAACAGTACCACTGCGAACTCGATGCAGATCGCGGGCCTGACGCTCAACACGTCGGATACCGCAGTACTAGTGGTTGATCGCCAGACCGGCCAAGTGGCCATCGAGACCACGGACACCATGACTTTTGGTGGTTATGAAATCATTTCCGAGACCTTCGGCGTGCTGCGTTCGGAGAGCTGGAACTCGCTGGCGTCGACGGGAGCCGACCCCAATGATACTTGGACGGTCACTTCCGAAACTCCCAATCTACTCGCCGAGGAGATGTCGGCCGGTGGTGCAGGCAATGGTTTCCAGATCGCTCCCAACTCGCCCCTCAACCTGGGCTCGATTCTCCCCATCGTACCAACACAATTCGAAGACCTGACTTTCAACCTCTACGGGACCGACGGCACCACCATTGTGTCGCAGAGAGTTACCTACGAAGGCACACCCATTCCGCTCGGCGATTACTCGGGCAATGGCACCGTTGGCATCGAAGACTACAACCTGTTTCTAGAAGTATACGGTTCACAATTCGAGCGAGGTGTCGACTCCCAGTTGACCCGATACCTCGGTGGCGACCTCGACGGTGACTTCGACAGCGATATCACCGACTACCGGCTCTTTGTGCAATACGCTGGTGGCATGGGTGCCCTGTTTGGCACCCAAGTGCCCGAGCCTTCCACCGTGCTACTGCTCTCTCTGGGTGCGGTGGCCGCTGTTGGCGCACGACGTGTTCGTCGTGGCGCGGCGTTGCTGATGGTGAGCATGGCTACTGCCTTCGGTTTTTCCAGCAGCGCTAACGCACAGATGTTTTCGATCGCTGCCCCAGGCCAACCCATCACCGTTACCGAGCCCGAAGGGCAGCTTTCGGAGTCGGCGGAGACAACCGCCGCCGTGTTGTTTGACGACGCCGCGCTGGACCAGCTCCCACTCGGGGGAGACGGAAGTGGCGGAGGGGAGCTGTTCAGAACCAATTACGATACCACCACTGTCGACTACTGGGACTTTCGGAGTCTCATCGACCAAGGTGCGCCATTGGAGTCGCCCGTGTACGTCTTCATGGACTACGGTTCGCCCATCACCACCGATTGGTTCATGTACGCCCAGCGATCGGGTGGCAACTATGGAGCTGATCGTGTAGGTAAGTTTGAGTTCTGGTTCCAGAACACCCCGTTCGGCGAGGGCAATAACACGATCCCCACCGCCAACCCGCAAGCGACCGTGAATATTGCCCCGACCGACAATCGCCTGGTGACGAGCACCCTTTATCCCTACACGTTAGGTGGCGAGCACACAGGCCAGTACGTGGCCATGCGTCTGACGTTGTCAGAATTGTCGGCCGCGGTTTCGGCCGTCAACCGTCCCGGTGGCCACGAGTTCCGCTTCCTCAACGGTCCGACGGACTTGGTGCTCGAAGTCGATCGTGCCTCGGGTGAACTAACGCTGAAGAACAACCTCAGCGGTGCCATCCCCATCAACATGTCGTCCTACGAAATCAGCAGCCCCGCAGGCGCGCTCGATGCCTCGGGCTTCGATGGACTCGGCGACAACACTGGATTCACGGGATGGTCGACGGGTGGTGGCTCCAACGAGTTCCGCCTGGTAGATGGCAACTTCGCCAACCTTGGTGCCGATAGCGTGATCACGGTGGGCGCGACTGGCCTGTCGCTTGGAACGGGTCTCAACTCGCTGCTTGCCACCGAAGATCTCATCTTCACCTGGACCGATTCGCTGGGTCGCTACTTCGACGCGCGGGTTGTCTATGTGGGCGAGTTTCCCGACACGCTCGTTGGCGACTACAACAGCGATGGAGTGGTCAATCTTGCCGACTACACCGTGTGGCGAGACAACCTCGGCTCGACCGTGGTGTTGCCCAACGACGCGACGCCTGGCATCGTGGATGCTAGCGACTACGAGAACTGGAAGTCGAACTTCGGCAGCATGGCACCCGTCGGAACCGCAGCTTCTACGGCGGTTCCCGAGCCAAGTACCGTTGGGATTGCCTTCGTTGCACTCGCCTGCCTTGCCGGGTGTGCGCGCTCAAAGCGTCGCACGAGCCCCAACTGATCGCAAGGTGAACTGAGTAGAGAACGCTGCTAACGCAGCATTAGCCTTCTACGGCAGGTTGCGCGCTCTAGTGATGTTCCAGTCGGGCAGTCTGGGATAGCACTAGGACGACAACTTGCCACGCGACGCCCGGTGGATCCTGTTCCACCGGGCGTTTTGCTTTGATAGTTACGCACGAGGCCATCTAGTGCTTTCAGCTCCAACTAGAACGTGCTCAGCAGCTCGTCGCTTAGCATTTCGAAATCACCGATCTGGTCGTCTGCGTCGGACTCAAGCACCGCGAAGTCGACGGTGAACCCCTCGGCGTCGTCCAACCGGCTGAACGCCAAGTCGAGGAGCATGAGCTCGTTGGCGGAGTTGCTCGACGAGCCTGCAGAGCTTGTCGAAGCAGTCGTCGAGGTGGTGTGCTTAGAACCCGTCGAAGAGCCATCGAGCGGGTAGCTTGGTGTCGAGAAAGCGCTCGGCGCTGGATCGGCAACCGCAGTGACTTCGTCGGACATCGGAGCAACGACAGCGATGGGTTGGTCCGCGGTCTCGTTGGCGACGACCACGGGCGAAACGATGGGGGCGACGACGGGGGGTGGCGTGAACGTGGCACCCAGGTTGTCGCGCCAAATGGTGTAGTCGCCGAGATCGACGCGGCCGTTGCCATTGCCATCGGCGGCGAGCTGGGTGGTGGAGCCATAAGTGGACTTCCACACCGCGTAGTCGCCGGCATCGACCGTGCCGCTGAAGTCGTAGTCGCCTGCCAGCGTGATGTGGACGCCGGGCGTTCCGCCAGCGACGGCGCTAGCCCGCCAATTGTTGCCGTCGGCGTAGTTCCCGAGCAGGTCAATCACTTCCATCGAAGGACCATCGCCGTCGGCAGTGGTCGGCCATGGCGCTGCGTCGTCGTAAGTGAACTCGTGAATGGGGTTGCCAAGGGAATCGAACAACGAGAGCGCTTCGCCACTGTTGCTCAGATTGCCCGAGGTATAGCTACCAGCGATGTTGAAGCCGGTGCCGTAACGAAGCGTAAAGGCGTCGATGTTCTTGACGACCAGCACCGTCTCGCCGGGCTGCACCGTGGTGACCGACGAGGTGGTGAAGTCGAATACGATGCCAGTGCCGAAGGATACGCCATTAAGGCTAATGGCTTCGGTGCCGATGTTGATGAACTCGATGAATTCGTAGTCGTCGGCGACGAGGTCAGGTCGCGCTGCGAGTTCCGAAGGCGAGGGATCAGCGGGGTGGAAGTGGAGTTCGCTGATGCGGAAGTTGGACGCATCGGCGGGGACTTCGACGGAGTAGAGGCCCGTGACGAGGGCGCTCCATGGTGGAACGGGTACTTGGCTCGACGTGGCGCGGAACGCCCGTGCGTTGATTTGTGTGGTGCCATTCGTAGCAATGGGACCGGTATAGCGGATCGCATTCGGTGAAATGCCACCGCCATCGGCGCGTGGGTCACTTCCATCGAGCGTGTAGTAGATAGAGACACCAGCGGCCGCGGTGAGTTGGACCTGCTGCGGTGCCGAGTTTCCGGGAGGTGGCGAAAGGTTCGGCTTACCAACCATCTGGCTGTCCATCCAGTTCGCGCGAATCAAGAGCCAGTTCTTGAAGTGGCTGACCTCTGCAGACCAGCCCACGTCACCGGGGTCGGCATAGGCACCCCCATTGGGGGCGACGTTCGACCACCGCGAGAAGTTGCGTGCTTGCGCTTCGACTAACTGCGAGGACAGTCCGGCCATGGTGGCTTCGAGATTGGCGTTGCTCAACACACCTTGTCGAAGCTCTTGCCAACGGTCGGTCCACTTCTGTGCGAAATTGGGATCGTCGAACAACGGACCCCACCAGTCGGACTCGAAGAAATTCACATCCGGCAGAGTCCAGCCCTGTGGGTTCGCCGATCGCCCATCCTCTCCACCCGACGAGCGATCGAAATCCCACAAAGGCCCGTACGCAATCTTTCCGTCGCGATCCTTTGTGAGGTAGGTACTCAGCCGCAACGAGTCAGGCTCCTTGGAAAGGATGCGAATGAGGTGATGGTCAATCGAAGCGTCGACGTCGAAGTAAGCCTGGTAACCTAGCAGCGGATCTTTAGAGTTTGGACCATAGAGGGCATCTTCGAAATCTTGAACGTAGTTGCGCAGGTAGGCAACCTGCGCCTCGGTCATTACCGGGTAATCAGGATCTTCGTTGACCAGCCATGAGCCAGGAAACGTTGGTGAGTTGCGATCCGTCTTCCAGTACGAGCCCGCGGGAGTTTCTCCATCGATGCCGTCGATGGAGAAGATGTAACCACCGGTGATGTCGGGCTCGGTGTTCTGGCTGGGGGTAAGTTCGGCCATGTCCACGCGGTTGGAGTCACGCTTGATGTTCTCCATCAAGACGTACACACCCATGTAATCTTCGGCGTAGTCGAGCCCCTGAAATCGCGAACTGTTGCTGAAGTTCGCATAGACTTCGACGAATCGAATGCGCGGCGACCAATTGCCCATCGCCCGACTCAGCTCGTGAAACGTAGCGTCGCGAATCATCGCCCGATCGAAGTCGTACGGAGCGTATAGCACCCAGTCCGACTCGGAGGGCATGCCGAGCAGTTCAACAGCTTTGTCTTCGCCGGCCTCGTCTCGGATTTCGATACGAAGGTTCGTCTTGGGATTGCCCGCCGTACTGCGGCCGCGGCGATGCTGTCCGATGAGCGTGCTCAGATCGGCATCGTTCGCCAGCGAGGCACGCCCTGTGTTCTCATCAAGGTCGTACAGCGACATCACCGCGTTCTCGAAAGTCACCGTGCCGGGCGTTCCGCCATTGAAGTTTTCGAGTACGATGATCGGAAGGTCCGAGGTGAACGCGGCCGTCGCTGCGCTAGTGCGCGTGAAGGTCTCGGTATGCGGCGTGCCGACTTGGCCTTGGGTTCCAAACGCCCGCGCCCGGACTTGCGTGGTGCCAGTGATCGAAATAGGGCCGGTGTATAGCGGCGAACTGGCCGTCGGTTCGGTGCGGTCGAGGGTGTAGCGAATCTGCGCCGTGGGATCGGCAGTGCTAAGCGTTAGAGAAAAGTTGCTGACAAAGATGCCGCCGGCCCGTGAGAAATCGACGTCGGCAGCACGCAGATTGGTGTTCGGTGCCCCGGGAGTAGCGACTTGCAATGTTCCGATCGACGTCGGCCCTCCGGTGGTGGTTGTGAGTTGAACGGAGGCCAACAGATCAGAACTGCCCGACGAAGTGTTCAGCATTTGAATCGCCAGGATGTTTTGACCCTGCACGAGCAGATGCGAGTATTGCGACACCTCGAAGTCGACGAAGTTCACGGCGAGGCCATCGGGATGGTCCGCCGTGGCGAGGGAGCTCCAACCCAGAGTGCCAGGCGCGTTGGCACTAGCAATCATCTGGCCGTTGAGGTACGCCACGAAGCCGTCGTCGTATTTCATTTGCAGCTTGCCGAGCATGGTGCCCAGTTCGCTGACGTTGAAAGGAATGCGGACGTAGGCAGTCGTGGTGCCGGAAGGCAGGAGCGTGCTGAGCAAGCCACGGCTGTTAAAATCGTTGCCCGAGGACTCGTAACCGAGACTCGCAAATCCGTTGCTCCACGCGGCGTGATTGAAGCCGGGTTGCATCCAAGTTGCATCGACCGAAGAATTGACGGGCCGAAGGTAGCGGACGCTGCTGGTGGGCGAAACAGCGGTTTGGGTGGCTAGGTTGAATCCTAGACCATAAGAGATGTCGGAGACCTGCTGGGGATACTCGGTTCCACCGGGACCGTACTCGCTGAGCACGATGCCCAGCGGGTCAACGAGAGCCAGGTACTCGCCACTCGCGGAGAGCGAGAAGTTGGTGTGCAGGTTGCCGGCGGAATCGGGGGTGTTGTTGCCGCTTGCAAACACCACGAGGTACTGCCCTGGGGCGACCACCGTGGGCGTGGAGAAAACCCACTTGTTGAGGTCCTCGGCATCGTCGGTCAAGCGGTAGCCGGCGAGGGTCGCAGGTTCATCGCCGGCATTGTAGATCTCGATCCAGTCCGAGGCGGCTCCGTTGCCATCTTCGAGCGAACCGCCATTGGAGGCCATGAACTCGGTGATAATCAGGTCGGCGGCAAGAAGTTCACGCGACTCCAAACGCTCCATCTTCAAACGCTTCTGCATCAATCCACGCCGTATTCGGTTCCGGAAAAAGTGGCGGTCAGCAGCCGCGCGCCTTAACATTCTCTTCATTACACCTTAATGTAAAGCACCCAGGCTGGATACAGCTTGCGTCCTTCTTTTTCCGGTGAGAAATGCGAGGGCGGGCGGACTCAGATTCCCATGGCCGCATCCAATCGGTCGGGCAGCACTTCCGTTCATCCAACCCCCGCGTTTCGGACAAATTAGGCCAAACCGAGCCTCGGCGAAAAACACACAGCTCTGTCCACGGCTCTCTAGGAAATCAGGTAGCCGCCGTCGACCGGTAGGCTTACGCCATGGATCATGGCGGCCGCGTCGCTCAGGAGATAGGCGGCCGCGTAGGCAACATCGAGGGGGTTGGCAAACCGCCCCAGCGGGATTTTGTCGAGCATCGGTCCGCTCTTTGCAGGGTCGCCCCAGGCCATCGCGGCCATAGGCGTGAGCGTCACCGTTGGGTTAATGCAGTTCACTCGGATTCCCTGCGAGCCAAGCTCGAGCGCCATCACCTTCGTTAGTTGATCGAGCGCTCCCTTGGACGCGCAGTAGGCTGCATGATCTTTGATCGCCACCAACGAGGCTTGGCTGGAGATGTTGACAATCGCACCCCCGGTCCCCCGTTCGATCATTCCGCGCGCGACGACTTGACTAACGATCATTACCGCACGAACGTTAACAGACATCGTCTCGTCGAACTCTTCCACGCGCGTCTCAAGAAAGGCTTGCGGCCGAGAGATGCCGGCATTGTTCACCAGCAAGTCGATGGCACCTAACGATTCGGCCACACGTGTCGTGCACTGAACATCGGAGACATCGACGGTCGCGGTCTCACAGCCGATCTCTTCTGAAAGTGTGTCGAGATCCGCTTGAGTCCTTCCCAGCGCGACGACTTCGGCACCAAAGGAGCTCAGTAGAACTGCGATCTCGCGACCAATGCCTTTTCCAGCGCCCGTTACGAGTGCCCGCTTGCCCGTGAAGTTCAACTCCATGGCTCGTGGGGCTGACGCGGTCGATTTCTTCACTTGCACGCGGTGAACGATAGTGGAGTTCGCTGGATGATCCAGTCGCACGGGGGTATTCACTTGGTTTGTCACTCTAAAGAACTATTTGGGCTTTGACGCTGCCTGACGGCATGTTGGCAGCAAAATGGAATGCTTGGACGCTGTCCTCGAATCCGAAGACATCGGTGATCAAGGGGCGGACATCAATCTTCCGGCTCGCCATCAGGGCGAGGGCGCGGGGATACATGTGGGCGTAGCGAAATACATGTTCCACTCGGGCTTCTTTCACCGACGCCTTTACGACATCGTAGGCGATCGGTGCTCCAGGCATGCCGATGTAGACGACTCGCCCGCCGGGGCGCAGGGGATCGAAGGCCGACTCGGCAGCGCGCGCGTTGCCGCTGGCCTCTAGTACCACGTCCGCGCCCCACCCATCGGTTACTTCGGCGACCACACTAGCGAGGTCCTGGTGCGTAAGATCGACTGCCACCACCGCTCCCAGCGCCCGTGCGATGTCCAGCTTGGGTTGCTGCACATCGCTCACCACGACCGTGCTCGCTCCGGCCGCCAGCGCGGACATGACCGTCACGAGTCCGATAGGTCCCGCCCCCATCACCACGGCCACGTCACCGGGCTCAATCGCGGCCTTGGTCGCCGCGTGCAATCCTACGGCCAGCGGTTCGACCATCGCCGCTTCGGCGAACGTGATGTTGTCGGGCACTCTGAACGTGAACGCCGCGGGATGGACCACGCTAGGACGCAAGCAACCATGGACGGGAGGGGTCGCCCAGAATCGCACGGCAGGATCAAGGTTGTAGATCCCCAGGCGAGTGGCTCGGCTGTTGGGATCGGGTATCCCCGGTTCCATGCAGACGCGATCTCCTGGAGATAGGTGCGTTACAAGCTCACCAACTTCGGAGATGGTTCCTGACGCCTCGTGCCCCAGCACCATCGGCGCTTTGACGACAAACGGTCCGATGCTGCCGTGCAGAAAGTAGTGCACGTCCGAGCCGCAAATACCCACCGTGTGGATATCGATCCGCACGTCGTGTGGCCCCAAAGGCTCGTCGATCTCGATCGATCGAAGCGCGAGGCGGTTCTTCTCTTCTAGTACTAACGATCTCATTCAATTGCCTAGGAACTCGGGTCACGACGGGCCATCACAGGGCAACGGCCCGCACCTTGTTAGAAGTTGTAGTCGTCGATGTTGTCCTTGGTGAAAACCAAGATATCGCCCAGCATCACCGCGTCCCCCTCTACTTTCCGCTCACCTAGTCTCCCGGCATCGAACGTCGATGCTCCGGGTTTAAGCTTTCCTGATAGAACCCCCTCGGCCACGTACACGGTGAGATAGCCCAGGTCTTTGGTGTTCCACAGCACGGCCGACCCGACGGTGCCGTCCTTGATGTATTCGCGCATCAGATTGGGGGTCGAAATTCCGGTGGCCTTTACTTGGTCTGCCTTGTCAGCCTGCCGAATTGCCTCGGCAACCGCAGGGAACGATACGGTGCTTAGCCCCCAAATCCCCTTGAGATCGGGGTGGGCCTTCAAAAGCGTCCGCGTGGTCTCCAACGCCCGGTCTTGATCCTCTCCTGGGTATTCGATTCCGACCAGTGTGATGTCGGGATACTCGGCGAGCCTCTTCTTCATGAAGTCGATCCAGGTGTTCTGATTGCTCGAGGTCTGGCTGGAGCTCACGATGGCCACTTTTCCCGACTTGCCGATGTCTTCGGCCAGCACATCCACCAATTTGTTGCCGATTTGCTCGGGCGTGGCTTGGTTCACGAAGAAGCTACGCGACGGCTTGGGCGTGTCCGCGTCCCACGACACCGTGACAACACCTTTCTTCTGGGCCTTCTCCATGGCTGTGCCGAGGATCTGAGGATCGTCCGCCGAAACGGCGATGGCGTCGAAGCCTTCCAAAGACCACTGGCTTACCATCTCCGCCGCCCCGACGGGATCGCCATCGGTGGGGCCATCGTAAACGAGCTCGACGTTGCCGAGTTCGTCGGCAGCCTCTTTTGCCCCTTCGGCACAGGACGTGAAGAAGCTGATGCCCTTCTTCTTTGGTAGAAAGCCGATCGTGTAGCTCCCATCCGCTCCACCCGATTTCGACGACGCCGACGGATCGCCCGACGAGCACCCAACAGCGGAGGCCATAAGAGCAAGCGTCAGCAGTGATTTGATGGGGTTCGACATCTTCTTGGTTTCCACCTTTACGAACGGCGTTGGGTTGTAAGCAATAGGTTGATCAGCACGGCACCAATCAACAGTCCACCCGTGATCAACGAGTTGAGTTCGCTGACATGCCAATGCCAGGAGACGAACTTGTTGGTTTCGTGAAGCAGCAATAGCCCAAGCAATAGGCCGGCGATGTTCCCCCTTCCGCCGAGGATGCTGATTCCTCCCAAGACAACTGCGGTGATGGCTTCGAGTTCAAGCCCGGTTCCGAAGTCGGCTTTGGCTTGCCCGTAGCGCGTGGATAGCAGGATGGCGGCTAGTCCGCACAGTCCGCCCGAAAGCGTATAGAGCAGCAATTGAATCTTCCGCACCGGGACGCCCGACAATCGCGCGGCCGTTTGGTTGTGACCGATCGCGTAAAGAAAGCGACCGGTCGGGGTGCTTGTAAGAAGTACCGTCGCAGCCAGTGCCAGCAGAAGGAACAACCACATCGGGAGCGGAAGCCCCAATACGTTTCCCTGGATGGCATTGGAGAATGCCTCGGGAATGCCCTGGATGGTGCGACCTCTCGTCAGCGCGAGTGCGATGCCACGGAACATCGCCATCGTCGCCAGGGTGATGATCAGCGGGTGAACGGACGCCCTGGTGATCAGCACTCCGTTGAGTGCGCCACAAACGCTTCCGACTACCAGGGCAAAGAGTCCGCCCCACCACGGACTGTAGCCGGCCTCAATGGTCAGGCCGAGGGTCACGGCTGCCAAACCAGTCATTGCGCCGACCGATAGGTCGATACCACCGGTGATGATGATCAGTCCCATCGCCAGCGAAACCATCGCTACGGGCCACAACTCGCTCGCCAACTCAACCTGGACATCAGGGCGGACGAATCGTGGTTCTAGCGTGCCCGCAACGAGGAACAGAGTTACTAGCAGGACCGCAAGAGTTACCTCTTGTCCGTACGCAAAGCCCCGTAGACGAAGGCGGGTTGAGTTCATCGCTTGAGGTGCAGCGGTCATGCGGACCTCACGTGGCGAGGCTGACGACGGACTATTTGATCTGCAAGTACAGCGACCAGGATAAATGCTCCCTGGATGGCCAGTCGCCATTGGGGCGGAGCTCCGACGTAGGTGAGGGTGGTGGGGACCAGCTCCAGCAGTACAACCGCGAGCAAAACTCCCAAGACCGTTCCGCGGCCGCCGAGAATCGACGCTCCGCCAACCACCACGCAAGTGACAACGAGTAACTCCAGGTTCTCGCCAATGTTCGGCTGGATGATGGAGTTCTTGGGCGCAAGCAGGATGGCGGCGAGACCCGCCAGGAAGCCCGATAAAGTGAAAACGAGGAACTTCGTCCACCCGACAGACACACCTAGTAATGGCGCCGCGCTCGGATTGCTGCCCACGGCGAAGACCCTACGTCCGAAGGCCGTGTAGCGAATCATCAAAGCCGCGACGACCCCAACAAGACCGGCGATCCAAACAGAAATCGGCACGCCCATCCAGGTGCCCGTGGCGAGATCGCGAAGCACGTCGGGACGTCCCTCGATGCTGTGGCCCTTCATCACCATCTTGGTCGCACCTCGCACGACGGTCAGCGTACCCAAGGTGACGACGATCGATGGCACACGCCCCCAGGCCGTGACCGCGCCGTTGAACATGCCGACGGCCACTGCAACGAGTAAAGCGCAAGCAGCCCCGGCGGCTGGCGACATGTACGGTGCCGGCCCGTAGCAACACAACCCGAGCACAGCGGAGGCGAGGCCGACGATCGAGCCCACCGATATGTCGATTTCGCCGGTGACGATCACCAGCATTACGGCGCAGGCGACAATCGCCGTAGGGGCGGCACTCGCGAGCACATCTAGCAGGTTGCTTGGATTCAAAAACGAGGGCTGAAGCCATCCGACCATCAAACATACCGCGAGCACCATCATCGCGAGCCAGGTCTCGCGTCGGCTCCGCAGGCGCTGTCCGAACGTGACGCTCTTGGCGCCCACCTGTAGCTCAGGCTTCGTGGCGTCCGCTGCCCTGGCTGGAAGAGCCAGCTCAAGTATCTTTTCTTCGGTGGCCTCTGCCGAACGAAGCTCGCCTGCGATCCGACCTTCGCGCATCACCAAGATGCGATCGCAAAGGCCTAGGATTTCCGGAAGCTCGGAAGAGATGACCAGCGTAGCCATCCCTTCGTCGGTCAAGTCGCGGATACGCCGATGAATCTCGGCCTTCGCCGCCACGTCGACACCGCGTGTCGGCTCATCCAGCATCAGTAACTTGGGTTTCGTCGCCAGCCACTTTCCAAGCACCAACTTTTGCTGGTTGCCGCCCGACAGCGCATTGGCCGGGAGCCGCAGGTTGGCCGCCCGCACTCGCATCTCTTCCGCCAGACTCGCCGCCAATGTGTTTTCTGCCCGGCGGCGAATCAAACCGAACCGCGTCAGAGACCGCAGCACGGCGAGCGTCAGGTTGGCACTCACCGACATTGGCAGCACCAGCCCCATGTGCTGACGGTCTTCGGGGACCAGCGCTAGACCTCGCTCGATGCTTGTAGCTAGCGACCCCTTCGGCAGAGGCTTTCCGTCTACGAGCACCGTGCCCGAGTCGTAGTCGCTGACGCCAAAAATGGCGTTCGCGACTTCGCTGCGCCCTGAGCCCACAAGGCCCGCCAGCCCGACGATCTCGCCGCGGCGCACGTCAAACGAAATGTCCGCGAAGGTTCCTTCTTGGGTAATGTTGCGGACCGCAAGACATTCTTCTTTGGAACTCGAGTCCTTTCGCGCGCCCAAGTGCGCCAGCAGTTCGGTTTCGCGCCCCACCATCAGCGCGACCAGTTCTGGTTCCGTGATTTCGCTGATCGATCGGGTCGAAACCAGCGCCCCGTCACGCAGCACGGTCACACGATCGGCCAGCGCGAATACTTCCTCCATGCGATGACTCACGTAAACGATCCCTACCCCTTCGTCTCGCAGTTGCTCTACGATGCGAAAGAGCAATTCGCACTCGCGGGACGACAAAGAAGCGGTCGGTTCGTCGAGGACCAGCACACGGCACTTCTGCGATAGAGCGCGGGCCATGCACACGATCTGTCGCTGGGCGGTCGACAGCTCGCCAAGTGGCAGGTTCAGTGGCAAGTCTTGGCCGAGGCGTCGGAACAGCGCGCGAGCCGTTGCGAGCATCGCCTTGCGATCAAGCAGTTGCCCAGCCATAGGGCCAAGCTCCCGCCCCACGAAGATATTGTCCACCGCGTCCAGGTCCAGGCAGGCGATCGACTCCTGGTAAATGACGCTCACCCCGAGCTCGCTCGCGGCATGCACCGAAGCAGGCAGGTGTTGACCGCCAACCTCCACGCGACCTTCGTCGGGGACGTAGAATCCCGACATGACTTTGATGAGCGTCGTCTTGCCAGCGCCGTTCTCGCCACACAGAGCGTGGACTTCTCCTGCGCAAAGGGTGAAATCCACTTGCTTCAACGCGTGCACACCCCCAAACGACTTGCTGGCGCCGATGACTTGCAACGCGATTGGCGGTGCGGCGCCGGACGGCTGCAAGGGAGAGTCGCTAGCGCAATCCGTATCGGCAGCGCTCGGCATACTCGAGGCTGTGGAGTTGGGCGTGGAGATGGCAGCAGGGGGGATCATTCTCAACTCAATGCGTCACGATGCTCGGGGGCGATTACGATCAGGAGCGCAATATACTGCAGCCCGCGACCTAACACTTATCGATGCCCCGTCTCGCGGGCGAAGATCTACTTCGCGTGGTCCTTATAAAACGCCGTTCGCGACGGATTGGTTTTGCTAAAGGGAACTGGAGATGTGCCTTGGACGACAAGCCACGAGTAGTACTGTCGCTGCTGCCCGGCCGTGCCGAAGTCGCGGAGTTGCTGCGACTTGCCATGAGTATCGTCGACTTCGAGCGTCACGATGGAACCTGGATGGGTGTCTGGTATCACGCCTCGTTCCAGATCGGCGGCGTAAAAAGCTGGACCGGGGGAACCAGCGACTAGCTCCGACACATTGACCCAGGTACCCTTGGAGTTGAGGCTGCTGGTGCCCAGTGTCTCGATTGTGAGCGAGTGAGGGCCATCGCCGAGGCCGTCTTTTTTCCACACAAACTGTCGGTCGCGTGTGTCCGCGTACTGGTCAACAATCGCCAACTCTTTCCCGTCAATGGTCACTCGCGACTTGCCAGCGTCGTCGAAGTATTTGCCTCGCCACTCGACGGAGTCTCCTTCGAAGTCGAACGTGACGGTCGCCCCTTTCTTCTCCGTCACCCACAGCGACCCTGCACCACGCCATTGGCCTTCGGCAAACATCGGCACGCCCCTCACGGAGCTCTCATAGGCTAAGAGCAAAGGCCCTCGATAGACGGAAGTCTTACCAGCGAGATCTCGCTCGCCCGCCCAGTAACGAAGTGCAAATCCGAGGTCGATTTTCACCTTGTCTCCCGCTTTCCACTGGCGGTCGATGGTGGCGTAGGTCCCCGGTGTCGTGGGTACGGATTCGCCGTTCACTTCGACGGTCGGATTCTGTGACCAATGAGGGATACGGAGGGACAAGGGGAACTCGGTCGGCGATTCGGGGGTCACGGTCAGGACAACTCGACCATCCGCGGGATAGGTCGTTTCTTGCCGAAGGGTGATGGCCGTGTCTTTCACTTGGGTCGTTATCTCCGACGGACCGTACCAATTCAGCACCAAGCCACGCTCTCCCCGCCGCATCAGAGCCCAGTCGCTAATCATGCCGAAGCCCCGAGCTGCATTTACGCTGCAACAGTTAAGTTCTTCGCTTCCCGGACGGATCTGAAACGCGATATCGGTGGTGCTCGGGACTCGCATTCCATCCATGGGAGTGTTGTAAGTGCTCCACTCGCCGGAGGGGGTGTAGCTTCCGATGACTTGATTGAGGGTCGATAGCTCAAGCTCGTCGGCGACGATCGGATTGCCGGTGAGCTTAAGCATCTCGACGCTCATCGCCATCCACGCGATCGTGCAACACGTTTCGATGGCGCGTGGATCGTACGGATTGCCTTGGGCCCGTTCGCCAGAGGAGAAGCCGCCGTTGTTGTGGCGATCGTACTCCGCGATGCTCCACCAATAATGTTCGAATGCCTGGCGGTAATCGTCTTCGCCGGTGATCCAGTAGAGTTCGGCGAGCCCCAACAGCGCGTGCAAACTCTCCCAACGCGGTTTGGGAGTTTCGTGAAACTCTTTCCCAGCGAGAGCCTGGCGAAGGTAGTCGCCTGCTTTCGGGGCTTCGAAATCCTTGACAACGTACTTGGCACCTTCCAGGTAGCGCTCGTTACCGGTCTTTCGATAGAGCAGCGCCAGCGAATGCACGATCGCTTGGTTCGATTCGCTCATGCCCATGGCGGCCACGGACTTCTTGCCGTCGAGAAAATGTGCGCACAATAGGTCACCGATCTTCGTGGCGCAGCTGAGTGCGTGCGGATCGCCGGTCAACTCGTGCCATTCAAGCAGCCCTAGCATGGCATGGTAGTGCCCCCATGCATCCCAAGTTTCTTTGCGCGGCAGGATGTTGGGTGCCCTGCCCGTGAGACGACAGTCCTTGGGAAAGGGGCCCAGATAGCCATCGACATCCTGGAGCGCAGTGAGCTGAGCAACAAACTGCTCGCCCTCCTCGCGAAGCCGGTCGTCCCCCGTGAGCCGTGCAACCTCGGTAAGCGAGGTCAGGTACTTGCCGGCGAATTCCCCGGACCACGGTAGCAAACTGCGGTAGGGGGGCATTTCTCGATTGGTGAACATCTCGAGAATCGCTGGATTGCGGGCGGGTAGCTCCAGCAGCCAGTTCCGCGTGACCGCATCGACGTACTGCTCGGTGACTCCGTCCAAACGCAAGCGCTGCGCGCCGCATGGTTCCAATGTCGGACTGATCTGGTACTCCGCCGCCATCGACGGCTGCGAAGCCAGCAGCGCAAAGACGATGGCCAGGTAGCACGGGTGATGTAGCGGGAGGTTGTGTCGTATTGGCATAGCAGCGTGGGAAATGGCGAGAGGCTAACTTCCGGTGGAACTGAGTTCGAAGTTGTGGGTGTTCTCGGACCAAGCGGACGACACCGTCACGCGTAGGGTCGAATCGGTGTTGTACTTCGCAGGAATGACGTTTTCCAGCAGTTTGCGGCGGCCAGAGGGCTCGTTGGGGTGCGCGACCCACTTGTTTCCTTCGACCATCGACGTGATCTCCACCCGATACACGCCATTAGCAACTAGGCCAGTGCTCACGGCCGGGACTTTGTAGTGGCCATTTTCGATCGACGCTCCAGCGTCCGCCGAGTTGGTTCCTTCGACGGCCACGAATTTGATTTGGCCCTCCTTGAGCGGTTGCCCATCCAGCGTAACCTGCCCCTCGACGGCACGAACTCCGCGCGAGTCGCAACCGACCATCGCGGTCAGGGCAAGGCCAAGGGCCAAATTGCAAACAAAGGTACGTCGCATAAACTGCCTTCCGCCGATTGACCGGTGAGCGAACCTAATCTAGCGACACTTCTCCGCCATTGATGCTTCCCAATCCTTGCCACACCCGAGTCGCAATCGAGTCGCTCACAAAATGGACGGAGCCATCCACCCGAGCCGCGGTTACGCCGCCCGGGTGATGGCTCCGTGCTGCCCAGTAAGCTGTACCGAACGTGGGCGACCGCTTGCAAGGCGCTTCGGGCCGCGGGGTGATACCGCAAGCATGCGCGTCGAGGTCGGGTTCGGTCGAGTTGGGTCCAATTCGATGCGTGTAAGCCACGCCGTGGTCGACGGACCAAGTGCCCCGGAAATCAAGCTCGCCATCGGTACCGGCAATGACTTCGGAGAACGCGTAGGTGTTGGACAACCCGTCGGTGACGTGACGAGGCTTGCGTGTCAGATTGAAGTTGAACAGCGCGAGCGTCCCCGAAGCTGCCGCCGGATTATAGAAGGTGTTTGAGGTTAGGGGATCCTTCTCCCAATTACCCGGCTCGACCCACGATCCATCGGCGGCGAAACACCCCACGTAATTCGAATGTGCCCAGCCCCAGTTGCCGACAAAACCGGCGGAGTCCGAAGGGCACAGGAACGACTCGATTTTCTGCTTGAACAGCGGACCATTTATGGCGGCGAAGTTCGTAACGCGGTCGCCCACCGTCCAGTCGTACTGCTCGTAGATCGCATTCGACTCCATGTACGGCATCAGGTAGACTGTCCACTGGTGGACGATCTTTCGATCTCTTTCGTTGTCGGCCTGCGAGCCCGTGGGGAAGTGCCCCTTGGCGCTCAAGAAGTTCTGATTTGCTAAGCCGATCTGCTTCAGGTTGTTGGTGCACTGCGAACGCCGTGCCGCCTCGCGAGCTGCCTGGACAGCTGGTAGTAACAGCGCCACGAGGATGCCGATGATGGCGATCACCACCAGCAGTTCCACCAGCGTGAATGCCGCGCGGGCGAGGCGGAACTTCTTGCGTTCGGTCCGTAGATTCGAGATTGTCATCGCTTGATGCACCTGATTGTTGAACACACGGATCCGACCGTGCTGTCTACCCAATGCTTTACGCGAAGTGGCCTTAACAAGGGGTCTTTCTCACCGCCAGCAGCGCAGAGGTTAGGAGAGCTACGACGAGAAGCGAGCTTGGCTCGGGAACCGCGTTGGTCGACAGCGTGGGGGCAACGCTCGCTCCCAAGTTGTCCCGCCAGATGGTGTAGTCGGCCAGGTCCACAACGCCATCGCCGTTGCCATCGGCGAGCGTACCTGCCGTGACGGATTGGCCGAACGAGCTTTTCCAAACGCCGTAGTCAAGGTCGTCCACCATCAGGTTGTTGTCGTAGTCGCCCGGTAAGCTGACGGGGCCGTCCAGTGTCAGCCGCACGTTATCGATAAGGTAAGTGACGCGAGGATCAACGGCGTTCGAACTGGCATCTTTACCCTCGGCAACCATCACCAGACGCAACATGCTGCCGATGTGGGGGGAGTCGGCTGGGATGTCGAACGTAACTTCCAAGTCCGTCAAGCTCGTCGTGTTGAGCGCGTCGAGTGGAACGGGATGCGAGAGCAACAGGGACTTCACATTCCCTGGGGCGATGACCTCGACATTGAGCTTCAGCGGAGTAGTCGTTGCTTCGAAGCCCGCTTCCATGGCGGCGGCCACATTCCACGTGTACGTACCAGGCAGGATAGCAGCCACGTCCTGGTAAAGAGCACCTACCGAGTTGGTATCGGTCGACACACTGCGAACTGAGACGAACCCCAGCTGATCGCCATCCTGAGTGCCGGCTAAGGGAGTTTGAGGACGATAGTACCCTGCACTCCCGTGGCCGCTCATCGTCGAGGTCCAGACCTCGGTTTCGAACGAAGCCTGCCAAACCCCAAGCGACCGCTGCTCGCCACCCGTTGGCGTGTACTTGAGCTGCACGTCGTCCAGGTTGTAGGCCGCGCCCGTCCCCGTGGTCCCACCGTCTTGAGACTGATTGTTAAACACCATTCGCAAGTACTGACCAATCGCAGGGTGGCCACTCGCGATCTCGACCTGGGCGGAGTATTGCGTGAAGCTGTCGCTGCTGAACGTCCCCACTGGATTGATATTCTCACCGAGCAAGATCTTGGCACCACCAAAGCCGAACGACTCGAAGTTCAAGTAGAACGGCGAAGTGGAGGGCTCTTGGCCCGGCTGATGCGCGACAAGCACGCTCACGTCGTAGATGCCTTCGCGAATAATCGTCGCGTCCTGGTAGATCGTGGCACGCGTGCTGGCCGTGCCCCCTGAGTTCACGAAAATTCTGCCAACCGAGTTGCCAACCTGACCGGCAAGGGGAGGGTCGGGCGCGTAAGTACCTACCTGCCCGGCCGATGCGCGAGAAAACGTCCACCGCCCCATGTGCCCCGTTTCGCTCGTGGCGGGAACAACGGTCGACTCAAAGGAACCGTTGGGGATCGGAATGTCGATCGCGAATACCGACTCGCAACCTACGTACCCACTCGCTATCAGAACGAATCCGGCCAACACACGCCATTGAAGAGACATCGGTTACTCCATACTCACTTGAATAAGAATATTTAGACTTGAGAGCCTCTGTTCCTGACTCGATACAATGCTGGGGGCACCGGACCTTGAGCGCCAGGAGCTTCAGCGGCGGTTCTGGCAACGCACTATGCCCACCACAACGGCACACCCCACGAGCATCATCGCTACGGTGGCGGGCTCGGGAATGCGATGGGTCATCCGAATGTTGTCGACGTTGTACGACCCGCGCGGGTCGTTGGGGTTGCCGCCGGGATCCTGGCCTTGGACCAGCAAGACGATGCGCAACGTCTTCCCTAAATGCGGCGACGTGTCGGGAATCGTAAGCGAGGCTGTGATATCGGTCAGCGTCGAGCTATTGAACGTGCCAACCGGAAACGATGTGCTGCCTAGCAGTGTGGTGCCGCCGCCGATGGCCTCGAAGTTCAATCGAAAGGGAACGACTGTCGGAGGGACCGCCGCCTCGAGCCCAACCGCGGCCGTCAAGTCGTAGTATCCTGGCACGATTGTGCCCACGTTCTGCCATAGTGCAGCGAGGCCTGGTTGGTCTCGCACAAAGAGGTAGCCGAGTTGATTCAAATCTTGATTCGTGTAAAGGGCGGGACTGGGATAGAACCGACCGGCACCGCCTCCGTTCTGCTGTACTCGATTCCATCCGGTCGGAGCACCCCCGCCGGTTCCTAGCGTCAGTGCGGCTAGTTCAAACGATGGATTGTTAATGGGGATAGTGGCGGCAACAGCATGGACGCCAAAAAATGTGGTTGCTAGGCACGACAACACCGCCACTCGCGAGGCGGAGGAAGCGGACATGAAGAAGCGGATCATTAGCGAGCTCTCCCAGTTGCGTGGTGCAGGAAAACGAAGGTCGCACAGGCGAACGCGCGGACAAGTTAGGTCACGACGGTCTTGGCAGTGGTGAAGGGGAGCTCGCCCTTCACTTCATTGCCAAGACGCCTTCAAGCAACGGCATGCCCAAGCAGATCGATGCGGCAGGACGCATGCATCGATTCTGGATGTCGTCTTCTTAAGCGGCCAACAGCCGCTCGCAAGACCCACCTGTAAACATCTGCGACAAGTTACGCCCGTTGAGTCACCGCAGTGATGAACTCTTCAATCGAGTGTAGCCACCGACCCATTCGCCGCAATGAGATAGGACGGCAATGTTATTGAGATATTTTTCGCATCGAGTTGAGATAGGTTTCTTGAAGAAGGGGTATGGTTTTTCGCCTCGTTTTCCGGGTATTATCGAAAAAGGCGGTCAAACCTGCTGCCTTTTGGCCTCTTCACCCAGCTCGTCTGTAGCATTCGCCATTGAGCTACGTTGCAGGCACCGCTTCAAGCTTTGAGCGACGGTCCGCTACGTTGTTGACGTTGGAAAGCCATGAACGACTCTAAACTCCGTCGCCCCCAAGTGGCGCTCGACATCGAAACATCTCGCGTCTACGGGCGCCGGATACTCCAAGGGATTTCGCGCTACTTGGTGGCCCATCGTCCGTGGTCCATTTACGTCGAGCAGCACGAGATCGGAAGCGGTGTGCGTAGTTTACTATCGCGCTGGAAAGGCGATGGCATCATCACTCGCCAAGCAACTCCTGACGATGTCCGACTGCTCCGACGGCGCGGATTAGCTGTGGTGGACTTGAGTAACTTCTTGCCACCGTTTGGAATTCCACGGATCAGCTCGGCGGATCGCGCGATTGGCAGACTCGCAGCGAATCACTTTCTCGAACGAGGTTTCACCAACTTCGGATGCTGTGGCTTCGCAGGTCAGCACTGGTCGCAGCAGCGACGCGAAGACTTCGCCTCCGCGGTGCAGCATTCTGGTTATCACTGCGAGGTGCTGGAGCAAACGCTGAAAACCCGAGCACAACAATGGGAGCGTGACCAGGACGAGATGGCAAGCTGGCTCGCCCGTCTCCCCAAACCCGTCGCCGTGCTTGCCACCAACGACCTGCTGGGGCACCACGTCCTCGATGCGTGCGCGAGGGCATCGCTGCTCGTCCCCGAGGAGATTGCGGTGCTCGGCGTCGATAACGACGAGCTGCTCTGCAACCTATGCAGCCCCTCGCTGTCAAGCGTGATTCCCGATCCCGAACGCATCGGATTCGAAGCCGCCTCATGGCTTGACAGGATCATGGATGGCGAAGTGATCTCCAACGATGCTGTGCTCGAGGTGCCAGCCATCGGCCTCGCCATTCGCCAGTCGTCGGATATCCTTGCCGTGGACGATCCCGATGTAGCGAGCGCCCTCAAGTACATTCGCGACCATGCGTGCGAAGGAACAAGCGTCAATGACGTCGTGAAACATTTGGCCGTCTCGCGAAGTTGGTTAGAGCGAGCCTTTCGAAAGCACCTGAAACGCTCGCCGCAGGGGGAGATTCGCAATATTCAGGTCCGCCGCTGCAAGGAGCTGCTCAGTACCACCGAGCTTCCACTGGAGAAGATCGCCAGCCTGTCCGGCTTCCGTCACCCCGAGTACATGAGCGTCGTCTTCAAACGCGAAACCTGTCAGACTCCCGGCCAATATCGGGCGCAGCATCGCACTTAAGGGCGGTCTGCGTGGGCACACATTGCGACGAAGATTCTAGGCCATGGACTCCGTCTCCTCAAAAACATCCGAGGAATTGTCCCCTTCTCTCGGGTAGCCGCGCAAAATCGCCGTTTTGCTCCGCGTTTTGATGCTATGAGATGATGCCGGCATCGGTCCGCACGGATCTCTGTGTGTGCTAAATAGTCCATGCGCTCCCTCAAAAATCTATGGGCGCAACCCGAGGCCCCAGTTGGAATAGAGGTTCCCAATCGCGACCCTGCTCATCCAGTAGCAGTCCGTCGCGTTCCAACACTTGTTCTTCGATTGGCTGAGGCGGTTGATCCCATGTTAATGCGCTGTTCGTTGCTCCTAACCCTCGCGTGTGCCCTGACACTGCCCGCCATCTCGAGAGCCGCGGCTCCGATCACCATCGAGTCGCTACTGCACGAGATGACCGACCGCGATGCGTTGGCACGCTTCCCACAACCCAGCTACACCTGCGCCCAGTCGAGCAGCTACGACCGCGACTCGGTCTCGCCCAACGATGGCAAGTCGTGGTTCGCCAACTGGGACCGCAGCCAGTTCGTCCGCATCGAGGAGAACAACGGCCGCAAAGAGTACGTGCTGCACGATCAAGACGGCCCCGGCGCACTCGTGCGATTCTGGGCTACCTGGCATGGTCCCAAAGGCAAACCGTTCAGCAACGGGACGCTCCGCGTTTACATCGACGGAGCCGAGAAGCCCGCGATCGAGGGATCGGTGCAAGACGTTATCGATAGCGGGCTGCTTTGTGGCGAGCCACTATCGAAAGGCGTCTCTCCCAAGACCGCCTACGCCCAGCGAGGTCACAACCTATACCTGCCCATTCCCTACGCCAAGCATTGCAAGGTGACGTACTCCACCGAGGTCCCCGTGGACAAGGGAGGCCGCGAGGGCGAGGCGCTGTACTACCAGATCAATTACCGCACGTATGGGAAAGACGTCGAAGTCGAGTCGTTCTCGATGGATCGCTTGGCCGCTGCCCGTAGCGCGATCGAAGCCACCAACAAGACGCTCGCCAGCGGTGCTCCCAAGCCGACCGCGGATTGGCGGTCGACGGCACTTCCCGAAACCATCGCGCCGAAGAGTCAGTCAGAGCCCGTACGTATCACCGGCCCAGGGGTCATTCGCTCGATGCAGGTGCGACTCGAGGCCGACAACTTAGAACAAGCCCTACGGTCCACAGTGCTCGAAATCCGCTTCGATGGCGAGCGAACCGTGTGGGCGCCACTCGGCGATTTCATGGGAACCGGTTACGTCGTCAGCCCGTTCCAGACGTGGTACTGCAGTGCCGACAAGGAGGGCACGCTTCGCTGCTCGTGGGTGATGCCGTTCGAAAGCGAAGCCGAGATCGTGCTTCATAACCTGGGCGATCAGGAAGTCCGCCTCGCCGACGCCAGCGTCTACCACACCGACTGGAACTGGGACGACCGTTCGATGCACTTCCACTCCACTTGGAAGCAGCTCACCGAAGTCGAAACCCCTGGCAACAAGAACATGGACGCCGAAAACGCCGAGGACGTGAACTACGTGACGGTCCAAGGCGAAGGAGTTTACGTTGGCGACACGCTGACGCTCTGCAATGGTGCCGCCTCGTGGTGGGGCGAAGGCGACGAGAAAATCTACGTCGATGGCGAGTCGTTCCCCTCGCATTTCGGAACCGGAACCGAAGACTACTACGGCTACGCCTGGTGCCGGCCCGAGTCGTTCGAGTCTCCGTTACACGCCCAACCCAACGGCGACGGCAATCTGAAAGGGGGCTACTCGGTCAACAGCCGCTATCGCGCGCTCGATGCCATTCCGTTCAAGGAGTCGCTGAAGTTCGACATGGAGCTATGGCACTGGGCGGCCACAAAGATCAACTACGCCCCCACGACCTTCTGGTACGCGAAACCAGGTGCCACTTGCAACATCGAGCCAGCCCCGGAGGACGCCGCCCGCCCCGTTGCCAAAGCGAAGGACGAACTCGCCGCCGCCGTGCGAGTCGATGGTACGATCGCGATTCAGGATCGTGGGCAACAACCCTAGCGTCGAACTGAACCCAAGACGCGAATTCGCCCACTCAATTCGTAAAGAGCACCCGATGACTCCAAGGCTATTTGCATCCCTTGCTATTCTCGCTTGCTGCGCGGCAGTGGCTCGTTCGGACGAACCCCTGCGAGAGATCACGCATCCCCACTTGAAAGTCGGCGAGTTTCGTCGCGTCTACGACCCTAGCGCAGGCGAGAAGGAGCCGTGGTACATCAACGACCACACCTTCATCCGCGATAAGGAGAACGTGTGGCATTTGTTTGGCATCACGCACGCCGAGCCAGCCAATCCGCTGGACGAGCTCCATTTCGTCCACGCCACGGCAGGCGAGTTGCTCGAGCCGCAGTGGGCGAAGCAGCCGCACGCCCTCTCGGTCGACCGCTCGCCGCGCTGGAACGAGAAGCACCTGTGGGCGCCCCACGTGATCGAGCGCGACGGGCTCTACTACATGTTCTACTGCGCGGGGGGCGAGACCAACGAAACCTACCGGCTGCACCTCGCTACCTCGCCCGACCTCAAGACGTGGACGCGTAGCGATGCCAATCCGCTGGTCACCGATGGCTTCGACGCCCGCGATCCGTGCGTCTTTCGACACGGCGACAAGTGGATCATGTACTACACCGCTAATCGTCCGGCCGCCGAGGGCAATCACGTGGTGATGGCGGTGACGAGCGACGACCTGCTCCACTGGGGCGATCCGAAGGTCGTGTTCACGCATCCCGTGGTCGGCAAGTGGGGCGGGCCGACCGAATCGCCGTTCGTCTTCGAGCGCAACGGCAAGTACTATCTCTCGACCTGCGAGATGCCACCTTACGACAGCACCACCTTTTGGGTAAGCGACTCACCCTACCACTGGGACATCGGGAACGCCGTCGGTGCGACGCCGGCGCACTGTGCCGAGGTCGTCCGCGATGGCGACAAATGGTACGTCAGCCGCGCGGGCTGGGGCCGCGGTGGAGTCTACCTAGCCGACCTGGAGTGGCTCGACGACAGCTCCGATAGTCCGGAGTGAGTCGACCAGACGCTAGTTCGAGCACACCGCCATGCGAAATTGCTGGCGGTACTCGGTGGCCGTCACGCCGCAGTGTTTGCGGAACACTTCGCAGAAGTATTTGAGCTGTGCGAATCCCGCTCGCTCAGCGACCGTCGAGATCGGATAGTCGGTCTCGGTAAGCAAGAGCCTAGCCCGGTTGAGCTTCACGCGAATGATTTCCGCCTTGATCGTTCGCCCTCGCGCCTTTTTGAAACGTCGCTCCAGGGTGCTGGATGCCTTCGAGACGCGATTGACCACGTGGCTTGCGAGGATGCCCTCGGTGGCGTGTTCGCGAATGAACTGGAGCGCGTCGGCCACGACATCGTCATCGATGTTCAGCGTTTCGGTGGACCGGCGAGCCGCGATGCCGCGGGGTGGGCCCAGGTAAGTCCGCTGCTTTTCCGCCACCCCACCTCGCATCAGCCGGTCGAGCATCTCGGCGGCCGCGTAACCAATCTGGCTCGGATTCACGTCGATGCTGGTCATCGAAGGAATGGAGAGATGGCACAATTGGGGGTCATTCCCCACACCAATCACCGCCACTTCGTCCGGTACCAAGAGATCTTCGCGGCTACATGCATCAAGCACCTGCTGACCCAACGCATCGTTAGAAGCCATGATTCCCACCGGCTTGGGCAGCGTCGCAATCCACGCCGCCAGCCGCTCTTGCTGTTCTTCCCAACTCAGCCGGTAGTCGTTGGTCCACACGCTGTAAGTCTGGCCAGAATCGGTCACCAGTTCCTCGAAATGCTTGCGGCACGAATCGGCCTCAGGGTCGTCGTCTTTTGACGTTCCACAGAAGGCGAACTGCCGGAGGCCAAGACCCCGCAAGTGCTCGTAGGCCAACTCGGCTACTGGTTGGTTGTCGACGCCAATGAACGGGAAGGGAGAGTCCGCAACCATGCCACTTAGATCGATGGCCGGCACGCCGGCCTTGGCGATCATGTTGGCGATCGCCGGCGAGGTGATTTGTGCCAGAACCCCATCGCCATCCCAGTTTCGCAACCAGTCGGCAGGCGCATCTCCTCCGCAATGCCGCTGGATGTAGATCGACCACGGACCGCCATCGCGCTGGTACCGGGCCACGCCGCGGAGCAATCCGCGGGCGTACTCCTGGGAGGCTTCAATCAGAATCGCTACACGAGGTCGCTTCGCCATAGTTGAACTCACCGCCATGAATCGTGTCCGTTGCCGCCAAGCAAATCGCCGTGACTCGACCGTCTCAGCCGCTGGCGTGCACCCCCTCAACCCTTTCGGAAGCAGCTTCCGTAGCCGCTCCCCCTACGTACCTCTAGCAAACCTTATTAAATGGACAGAATCCATGGACTTTCGGGCCCGGTACATGGACTATTTAGGCCTGTCGCGTTGGCCAATATTTTGCGGAAGGGGGATGGCTAGTGTATGCTAACCCTCGGCGAACGGACCCGAATCGCCCACGAATTCGCCAATTGCCGTCCTGTTTTACCCTCTCACCTCGCTCAATATTTCCTTCATGCTCGACGGCCGCGTAAGCTTGGCGGGAAAGTCTATCCCCATCGCAACCGCGGTGGCGAACGCCCGGTACTGCTTCCCTTCGAGTCACAAACACGACCAAAAGTCCCCGTCGCTCCGCCTGCTATGTGCCGGCCGCGAGCAGTGCTTGCCGGGGTACCACGTCCAGCGATCCGACTTCCGTTGCCAACTGGTCGAGCTCGTCGTCGAAGGCCAAGGCACGGTCCGCGCGGGTGGCGAGAACCGCGAGGTCTTCCCGGGCATCGTCTTCAGCTACGGAATGGATTCGCAGCACGAGATCTGGACATCGCCCGACGGCCCGATGACAAAGTACTTTGCGGCCTTCGAAGCCAATGGTTTCATGGACGCCGGTGAACTGCAAAGCATTCGCTGGATCCGCGACTTATCGACCATGCAAGTTCTGTTTGAAGAACTCATCCGCGAAGGCCAGCGCGACGGCGAGCTGGCGCGGCAGATCACGTCTACTTATCTGGAGCTCATCTTACTCAAGGCCCGCGAGGCGCTCCCGGACGACCGCATTCCTCAGCACCACGCCAGCAAGGGCCGCGACCTGTTCGAGCGAGCACTCGCCTGCATCGAGACCGACTACTGCGAATTGGGCGGCCTCCGCGACCTCAGTCGCAAAGTGGGCGTCGAACCGAATTACTTGTGCCGCCTCTTCCGCCGCTTTGGCCAAGAGACTCCCATCCAGTGCCTGTCACGCTACAAGCTTAACTTCGCCGCCGAACTGCTCCTCAGCCAAACCCGCTCCGTCGCCGAAATCGCCACGATCGTCGGCTACTCCGACCAGTTCTACTTCTCCAAGGTCTTCAAAAAACGCTTCGGCAAATCCCCGAACACCTTCCGCAACGGCCATCAGGGAGAAGAATGAGGGTCAGAACCCGCAAGCTAGAATCCGAACGGCTAGCAAATTAGCCCCGGGATTTATCCCGGGGTGATGGCGTTCTTTCCTCTTCATCTCCCTCCCCCTAGTCGTCGCGCATCCAGCACCGCCATTGTGAGAACGCTAATCGCGACGACGCCCTCGGGGGAGGGCCGGGGTGGGGGCAGGGAGTAGAGTCGGGTTTCCACCCGCACCGCGACCGTCAATAAAGGTTGCGGCTGTGCAGTGCTGCCCCGATAATAAACCCGCGGGCAAAGTCCCTGCCGCTTTTGCGCCTGAGTACAAAGGAGCTTTCATGAACGCGCATCCGTGTCGAAGCGTGGCCGCGCACGTGGCACTCATAATCCTGCTGGCCTTCGGTGTGTTTCAATTCGCAGTGGCAGACACCGAAAGTCCACGCGTTGTTCTTGGCCCATCTGCAGGAGATTTGATTGCAGGCCCCGGTATGAACGCCACCGGGAGAAACTTGCAGGGTTCTGAGTTTATCGGTCAAGATCTGACAGGCGCGGTGTTCGACGGTTGTAATCTATATGGAGTTCTATTTCGAGAGTGCGATCTGTCACACGCATCCTTCCAGGGCTGCATCCTCAACGGGACCTATATGGATGCTTGCGAATTCGATGGAGCTGTATTTACGAATGCAACCATCAATGGTGCAAACTGGTCGAAGGGGCGATTCCGCGGCCTTCTTGAACTTTCACCCGAACAGCTTGGGTCAACACAGTCTTACAAGACCAAAGATCTCCAAAAGTGCCTAATAAGCGGTTTAAACGGCCGCGTGCAGTTCGATTTTCAGGATGCAAATCTCGAGCACGCCCTGTTTGTAAACGGAGATTTCAGTCAATGCGTGTTCACTAACGCAGAAATCAGTAGTACATCGTTTTCGCATTGCACCATCACCTTCAAGCAGATTGCGTCAACAAGAAGTGTTAAAGCGGGACGGCTATTCGCTGAGATCTACAGTATGATCGGGAAGTGCGACCTGTCCGGGCTCGATCTGCGGGGGTCAGACCTGCCGGCAGAATTCTCCGGTCAACCTGTCGACTTACAAGACGCAAATATCAACGGTTCTACTTTGCGAGGATTAACCAGGGCACAGCTCTACTCCACTGCGAGCTACAAGAGAGGGGAACTAACAGACATAGCCTTCAAATCAGCAGACCTAACTGACTGCGCCTTCGCTGGAGTTAATCTGACAGGATCGACGTTTGAAAAGTGCAGCTTACTACACGCCAATTTCGACGACGCGGTAATCACCGGAGTCAATTTCGAGCCGTATGCATCGGCAGAAAGTGAAGGCCTGACGGTTGAACAGATCAGGTCGACGTGGAATTACAAGCACGGACGCATGGAGGGAATAGTGCTTCCCAAGTATCTCGCTGAGGCGGCTTCACTCGGGACGGAGTAGCGGTAGTCAAAAAGACCTTCTGCAGTTCAAATCTGTCACACATCTTTAGGACGCCGTCATGGTTCGAACAAGCAATCATTGGACGCGCAGGTGTGAACGTTTAGGCCCCAGGCGGCCGCGGGCCGCGGTGGTTATTGGTCTACTTGCGACGATGCTGTTGGTCGCATGTCCGACGCTAGACGCGCAGCCGACCGGTGGAGGGGATACCGCGAAGGACTCCCGCGTATTCCTTGAACTCGGGAGCAGCGACTACAGCCACGCGATCGCAGCCCTCAAGGAAGCGGAGAATACCACTCACGTCCAACTGCGACATCCTGGAGACCGAGAATGGTTCGGCGAACCCCTTCCGAGGGGAAATTCCTCTATCGGTCATGACAAGGGTGTCTGAGCTTCCGTTTCTCTACCAACTGAGCGTGTGGTCCGGCAGTTGGTCGGAGGAGACGGCGAGCCTGCTCGGCAAATGTTCTGCGCTAAAGTCCTTGCATTTGGGAGGAAGCCAACTTGGGGAACGAGACTTCGAACGAATTGCAGAATTACGATCGCTCGAAGAGATCAGTTTTCGTAGTGATTTCTCGCCGCGCTGCTTCATTACCCTCGCTAAGCTGCCGAATCTTCGTCGCATTCGCGTAGTGGGTTACGGCGACCACTTTCCTCACCATCACCTCGATCAGGAGACGATCGCAGCAATTGCTTCGCTGGACGGACGATTAGAAGAGTTTTCCGCCCATGGTGTGTCCGACGATGAAATGGGCCTTTGGATTGGCCCCGGCGTTGCTAGAGAAATGTTCAAAGTATCTTCGCTTCGGGTGCTGCGAATCGAGATGGTTTTGTGCGGCTTGACGCTCAAGGATTTCGAACCTCTTCAGTCCCTCCACAAGCTGACCGAGTTCCACGTGGGATGGGGGCCCAGTCCTAGCGGTGACGAAGCGGAAATTCGATCACTTCTCGAAGGCGCTTCTGAGAAAGTGCAGACTCGAACGTCTCCGCCGGTGCCGGGCCACCCAAATCCGCCCTCTGCTGCTAGTTCAACTGCCGGCGAGTAGCGTTGGTGCTACGCGACCTGGCCCAATCAGAAGCATTCATCCACGATCGCTCCACGCTAAGGGGAGCCCGTAGCTCGGACTCCCTTTTGAGGGCGCAATGTGGGTCCTCTGGGCGGGCACCGAGGTCGCGGTAGCCGGCGCCTTCGGCTGGGCGTTAAACGAGTTTTCCCCGAGATTCAGGCGCCAAAACTATTTCCACTTTTTTCCAGAATGTGACTAGAAAGCGCGCTTCGGGTGTGTTCTCATGTGCATGTTCGCGGTGTGAGTGAACGCATGTTCTTTGAAAACTGAATGATTTAGCGATAAACGACAAGCGGCGAGGTTGGCGGTGGCTCGAATTACGCGCATTGGTGTCATCCTGAGGGAGCCTCGGCGACTGAAGGATCTCCTTCGCCATTTGTTCGGCTCTCACAGGGGCGAGATTCTTCAGGTCGTGTTACTCCCTTCAGAATGACAAGTTGGTGGGGATCGCGAGACAGAGTAAAGTCGCACTGCGGTTTCGCGCTGCGACTTTACTCGACGAGGGTGCTGGGGAGTTGGCTCGTAAGTCGTGTCCGCCGTGACACTTACGCGGAACTCCCACAAGGCGGGAAAATAGTAAAGTCGCGGTCAATGCGATTTACGCAGAATGCGACTTTATTCGACCGCCGGATTCGCGACCCGGGGGACGATGCACACCCGCGTTTGGCGGTCGATTTCCACTACTTGGCGGATCTCGTCGCGGACCACGAAGAATGCCTCGATCACCCGCGGATCCCACTGGCGGCCCGACTCGCTTCGGAAGATATCGTCGAGCTTCTCGTGGGGCATCCCGGCGCGGTACGGGCGATCGCTCGTCATCGCGTCGAACGAATCGGCGACCGCAACGATGCGAGCATGCCACGGAATCGCTTCGCCACGCAGTCGGGCCGGATAGCCGCTGCCGTCCCACGCTTCGTGGTGGTGCAGCACAACGGGGAGCACGTGCTCGAGCTGCCGCACTCCCTTGAGGATGTGATAACCGAGTTCGGGATGACGCTTGATGTGCTCGAACTCCTTCGGCGTGAGTGCCGAGGGTTTGCGAAGCACCTGGTCGTCGACGCCGATTTTTCCAATGTCGTGAAGCAGCCCTGCCCAGTAGATCGAAGTGACTTCCTCGTGCGAACACTTGAGCTGCTTGGCGAGCAGTACCGAGATGCGGGCCACGCGTTCGCTGTGACCGCACGTGTAAGGGTCTTTGGCGTCGATCGCGGAACTGAAGGCCCGCACGACGCTCTCGAAGAAGTTGGTTTGGGCCTTGTACTGCCGCACGTTACCGGTGTGCATGCCAAGCATCGCCGCGACGCTGGAGAGCAGGCTGGTTTCGAGCGTGCCGAACTCCTTGGTCTCGCGGCCGACCGTGGGGCAATGGTTCACCGCGAGGAGCCATCCCGCGATGTCGCTACCGGCGCGAATGGGAACGCTGATCGCTTCGCGCACCGTAGCGTAACGCCAAGTGGGCGACGCGGTCATGTCGCGGTCGAGGAGCACGGTTTGCTCGCGAGCCTCGGGACCGATGTGCTCGAACATCGCCGGAAGGTCGCCCGCAGGGACAGGACACCGACCCGTGTAAATCCAGTCGGGCTCGTCATTCGCTTCGCCCGCGATGCACGCCAGCACGCACTCGGCAGGAAGCACGTCGCCGAGCCATTCGACGGCGAGGTCGATCAACTGATCGGCATCGCTCGTGAGCGAAAGTCGCTCGTTAATGCGGTGGAGCAGGTTGAGTTCGTCGAACGTCTGGAGCAAGTGTTGCGAGACGTTCGTGAGTTGATGCTTTAGCTTTTGATTCTGCGACTGGGCCGCGCTGAGGTCGATCAGGTTTTGACCAAGAGCGGCAATGGCTCGCGTCGGCCATACAGGTTGACGCATCGCCCAACGAAGGAGGACATCTGAGTGCAATCGAACAGCATACGCAGCAGCGGAGACATCGGTCGTGGCGTCGACCGGTTCGGTGACGAACGTCGCCAGCGCCAACCTCGTACACCACTCCTCGCCATCCGCGTGAATAGGAACCGCAAGCACAGCCAGCGGGGCACAGTCTTCGACGAATTCCGCGCGACCCCGTCGGGCCACTTCTTCGAGCAAACCGAGCCACGACGAGTGATCAATCGCCAGCCAATCGCCCAAACCACGATCGAGCTTACCGGTCGTGAGGTCGAGCACCGCGACCGGAACATCGAACGCTCGGCGAAGGCGATCGACGAGTTCCGAGGGCGCAGGCAAGCGCGCAGCACGAACCGCGAGGGTTTCGGTACCCGTCGCTGGCAGCGTTTCGCTCGTGATTGCCTGCGTCAATTGCACTGTCAAAGCGGCCTGGAGGCTTGTGGAAACGACCTCGCTTGTGCGAGGAATCGTTCTAACCCGCTGCACAAGAGCGGGTGTCCAAAAATACCTCAGAAGAATTTAGGGGGGAGACCGCATTCCCCAAGCTCCGGCAAACCGCGGCCTTAAAAGATCGTAAGCATCGCCCTGCAACGATTGCAGCGATTGGAGCGGCAATGGCTCGTGGAAAGCGCTTAGAAGCAAACCCTACTGCGGAGGGGCTTCGCGGTCTCGTCGGCGATCGCGATACCGTCGACTCGCCCGGCGGAGGAAGGCTTGATCGTCTTGAGAGAGGTGCTCGAACCCTTCGGTGTGAAGGCGAGCGAGGATGTCGTCGACCCGGGCGTCTTCGTAATCCTCCTGAGCTTTGCGTTTGCGTTCGTAACGCTCGCGAAGCTGATCGTAGTGCTGCTCGACGAGCACCATGTGGCTCGAATCCTCACGCCAGAGGTCGTCCTCGAGATCCTCGGCTTCGAGCGTCAGCCACTCGTCGTCGAGCGAATCGCCATCAAGTTCGGCGATGGCGTGCCAGTCGATCTGTGCGGCGACAAACAAGTAGAACGCGGCAAAAATCGGAATCATCCACACGTGACTTTGGGCCTCGACCATCGTGGCCAAGTAGAGCCCGCAGAACAGGAAACCAACCGAAGCCGCTTGAGCGAGACGTCCGGTTGCGAGATGAGCGGTGCGACGTCCGACCATGGGCCAGAGCAAGGATCGCAGCACGATCGCGGCGTCGAAAGGATAAGCAGGGAGCAAATTGACCAGGAACAATATCCAGTTAAGCCACAGCACCATCTTCACGGCCATCAGGCCAAGCGGTGCGGAGGTGGTGAACTCGCTCACCGCGGCGATGGGATGCAGCAGCGAAAGGACTTCTGACGCTCCCTGGAATACCAGCGGGCAAATGGCTGCGACCACCAACAGCAAGTGGACAGCAGGTCCCGCGAGAGCAACGAGCACCTGAGGCTCGGGTTCTTCAGCAAGGTCGGCGCGGTAGTCGCCACCCGAAGGACCGACAACCACAAGATCGACTTCGCCTCCCATGCGATAGGCGACGATTACGTGTGCCAGTTGGTGCAGAGCAACGCTCGCCAGCCACACACCGATGATCATGAGCCCCAGGATCGGGGCGTGAGCAGTGAGGGCGATGGTCGCGACGAACGCGAGCAAAAGCAATAGATGGATTTCGACCGTAGTTCCAGCCCAACGGCCTAAACCGACACTCCAACGAAAGCCAGTGTGCCAAACCATCCCGCGTTCCTAATCACTTGCCCCACGAGCGCGCCGATTCCCTCACCGGACGCCGGGTCAAGACCACTCGGTATGTTACCACTGTTGGCCCAAAGGGGCAAACAGTTGGAGAAGCCCTGGTTCGGAGCCTCTAAGCGGTGCTCGGAGAGAGGACGCTGGCTGATTCGCGGGAAGTCGGACCGCCAGCCATCGGCAACCCGAAAGGGGCAAGGTTGCTAGCGAGGCGGGCCGTGCTCGGCTCCGGAAGTTCGAAGGACGACGTTCGCTTCTCTGGCCAATCCGGGAGCGGGGACGCCCCGGCTCACCAGAATCTCGTCCATGCGCCCCAAAACGCCCCAGGGGGGCAGGGGCGAAACGTCCCGCTGGGTTAGGGCGAAACGCCCCAACCCGCCGCGGTCCATTTTCTTGCCGATTGCTTCCCAAAACTTCTAAGTGCCTGTTCCGCAACGGTTTGCGAGTTGACCTGCACTCCAGGCGCGCACTTTGGCACGCATGGTGCTTTTGGAGTACTCGTTGCCGTCTAAGTCACCCTCACCGCACAAGCCGCAAGAAGCGATTGATCGATGCCACCCGTTGCACCCACCTGCGTCGACCTGCTGCCCGCCATCGAAGCGGCTCCTTACGGGGTGGCGAGCCTGCGGTACTCGGCGGTTTACCTGATCGACGGCGACAAGTCCACCTACGACGCGGCCGTTGCAGGAGTCGACCTGACGCAGGTTTGCCTGCGTCACTTTACGACGGCTGCCGAGGCGCTGCGTGTCCCGAAGTTCGAAGCCCCGATGTTGTATTTAGTCAACGCGGCGCTGGCGGACATGTCGGGTTTTGACCTCTACGCGATGCTGCAAGAGCGCTGGCCTCAGGTGCCGGGCTATTTAATCAGCGATTCGTACAACGCCACCGACGAGATCCGAGCACGGTGTGCCGGCTCGACGCTTTATTTCTGCAAGCCGCTTTCCGAAGGCTGGCTTGCGTCGATGCTCGAAGGCATTTTGCCGGCCGCAGAACTCGCCGTTCCGACGGTGCCTGCGACTGCGGCCTTAGCCAGCATCCCAACACCATCTAGTACTCAACCCGCCCTGTTGTGGAAGCGTCCCGCTGTACGCCGTACGCCACACCACCGGCGACCTCAATAAACACCATCAGCATTTTTGGGGAGATGCGAATGAGAAAATTGTCCGCGCTTTGACTTCAAGATTGCCTTGCGGGTGGGAGGCCTCCCACCCACTGCGAATCACTTTCAACTTTCATCTACACACTATACCGGAGTTAGTCTAATGAACCTCACCGTAGAAATGGACGACGACCTGGACCTCGCCGAGGCACCACGTTTTCAAAAATGGAATCGGCCCGACCGCTGCTCGGCTCGCGAGAGCGTCCGCAAGGGTCTATGCCGGTCGAAGCGCACGAATGGCTCGCCGAGCTTCTCGCGTAGCGCAAGTTTCAAGAAGCAAGCGAGCCGCAAGTTCGCTTAGTGCATCGCAGAAGTTCCTACTCGAGCTTTTGCGCTCAGAATTCCTCACTGGCACACAAAGTGCGATGAGGGGTTGAGATTTTCCTATTCGCCAAGAGGGCATCCGCCCTGGCACATCTTATTAAGGGGATACGCTAATGACACTGCAACATCGTCTGCTCGCCAGTACGCTGGCTCTTTTTCTCACCACCAGTCTCGCGCAAGCCGCCACGGTGGTTGTAACCGACGCCGCCACGAAAGCTTTGGTCACCGGCACTGCGCCTGCGGTTCCGACTTTTGACGAAGCCAAGATTGGCACCGGATCGTGGCAGGCCAATGGAGTCGCTAAGTCGAGCATTTCATTCTCGCTCGCAGACCTGGGACTGAGCCCCACCACCACGATCACCGACATCTCGTCGATGAGTTTCAGCACGCTGAAGTCGACCACCGGTGGTTCGGCTCCCGACTGGTACCTAACCGTATACACGGTACCTACCTTCAATCCTATCTCGGATAACGGTGCGGCTTGGTACGGCGTTCGCATGACGTGGGAAGGGTTGTACGCCAACAACTTCTCCAATCCTGCTAATCAGTGGAACACGTTTAGCACGGACCCGGGTACTAATCAGCTTACCATGATCGATTCGAACACCACCAACTTTGGTTTCTATGGTGCTCCGACTCTGCAAACCCTTCAGGCCAACAGCGGCGTGATCAATTGGTCGACCTACCCGACCAGCAGCTCGGTCGCGACGTTCGACTACAACGAGTCGCCGATTCTGGGCTTCGTTCTCGAGACCGGCAGCGGATGGGCCAACGGTTTTGATGGCTACTTGGACGAGTTCACCGTCACGGCTGGCGGCGTCTCGACGACCATCAACTTCGAGCGTGTCCCCGAGCCGGGCTCGATCGCCCTGGTCGGCCTCGCCGGTCTGTTCGGCACCGCAGTCTACCTGCGTCGTCGCTGGGCCTAAGCCAATCCTGGTTAAGGTGTTTCGCTCACGACCCCCAGCGATCGCGTCGCGACCCGCGACGCCGCTGGGGGGTCTTTATTCTTCCAATTATTGATTCAGGAGTCTTTCGATGAAACGCAACCCATACATGATCGCCGCTATCGCAGTCCTACTGGGACTCGGCACGGCCGCCTCCCACGCCAGCACGGTTCTAGTCGGCGGGCTCTATGAAGTCGATACCGACCTGACCGTCAAGTCGCTGACCAGCTCTTCGGGAAGTTTCAATGTTGTCAGTCACGACTACGACGACCTGTTTGCGCTCGATTACAACTGGGGCTCAAGCAACGACACAGACCTCGCCGGCCAGCAGCAGGAACGATTGAGTTTCAATACGGCTCCCACGGTCGCCGGTCCAGGCTCGTCCATTCTCGCCGGATTTCTCAACCCGGTGACCAATGGTGCCGGCATCGACGTGATCTTCTTCGAGAGCGGTGACGCACCGACAACAAACCAGCCGGGCCTGCCCGAAGCGGACTGGCTCAATCCACTCGCGAACAACCAGATTGAGTTGCTGGCCGTCAGCGTGGACCGTACGGCCGGTAGCTGGGTGGATGTGGTCGTCCTCGACTTTCTAACCGGAGATGAAGTTGGGGAAGACGGGGTGACCGATTACGGCGTGTATGTCTACGGCCTCGACCTTTCGACGCTCGGCATCGCGGACGGTGCCACTGTTTCGCAGCTGTACGTTGGCAACACTGTCGGCTCGATCGCAAGAAACCCGGACGTGGTCTATGCAGCAGGTGCCAATGTAATCCCCGAGCCATCGACCATCGCCATCCTCGGCATCGCCGGTGTGGCCGGTCTCGCGATGGTGCGTCGCCGCCGTCAAGGCTAACGGAGTCAGTCGCCCGTAGCCCCGACCAAGCTTGGTCGGGGCTCTTCGGGGCTTCCTTAGTCGAACCGTTCTGGTCCCAAACTATTCCCTCCACTACTTCATACAAGTTTTCTACGACTTGCACTTAAGGGTTACGCTAATGTCTTTCTCCAAGAACATTCTTTCGATCGCTCTGGCCGTTGTCTCGGCCTCGGCGGCCGCTACTGTCAAGGCGGATCAGTTTTTTGACTTCGGCACTCCAATCATGACCGGTCCCTCGCAGGCTGCTGGCGTCTGGTACACCGATCGCTATGCTCCGGCAGGCTTCACCGCGTCCGTCTTTTTCGATACCGACGAGCGATTGCAACAGTCGATTAGTGCAACGGATGGTGCTGACAGCCGTCCGGGTGCATTCTCGAGTGCGTTCTACAACACCCAAGGCCGCAAGTACGACCTCGAAGTCGGAACCGGCGAAATGTCGATCCAGCTCTACATTCCCTCCACTTGGGAAACCTCCAACGCTCGGATGGCGGGTTTCTGGGGAACTGGTTTCGACGACGCCAACGCAGTCTCGGCCTACCCCATTCTCGAATTCACCTCGGAAGCAGCAAACCCCCGCTTTCGTGGCTACGACAACGGTGTGTGGATCGACTTGGGACTACCGACCGGCTTCGCCTACGACACTTGGCAAGAGCTTGGCATCTCCCTCCTCCCTTCGGGTGAGATTGAGTACACCGTGGGAGACATTTCGGCAACGACGACCATGCTCGCCGGCAACGGTACCACTTCGATCGGCAACGTGATTCTGCAAGGCCACAACTCGCAGATCGGCGTCTCCTACGACATCTACTGGGACAACCTGTCGACTACCGTAATCCCCGAGCCATCGACCATCGCCATGCTCGGCCTCGCCGGTGTGGTTGGTCTCGCCATGGTGCGTCGCCGCCAAGGCTAACGAAACCCCTTAAGTGGCCTCGGCCGCTACGGCGGCCGGGGCTTTCTTAAACTCTCGCGTATCGATTCGACTGCTTCATCACTTCTTTAAAACATTCTGCGTTCGACGAGTTCGCAACTTCGACTTAAGGGAAACCGCTAATGACTACCAATTTGCACAACCTGAAGAAACTGTCTTCGACCATCGTGGCCTTGATGGCTGCGGTGATCATAAGCGGCCCATTGGCCCTGGCTGCCCCCTTCGTGGCAATCACCGACGTCGCATCTTACACGGGCTCGGTCACCTCGTATGCCACGCTGGCAGATGCTCAGAGTGGGACCAACGCCCTGGGCACCTACGCCATACCTGATCGAGTGACTGCGGCCCCTAACAATACACCATTCCGGGATGCCGCGATCTACACGGTTAACGATTACGCACCGGAAGGCAGCGATATCAACATCCTGATGACCGCTTGGTATTACACCACCGTTGCTGGTAACCCGCAGAGCGGACTTGGTAACCCCAACAATACCAATACCGGCTTCGTGCAGCTTTACGATGACGGCAACGACACGGTCACCACGAGCAGCGGTATTTTCAGCAACTTGCAGGGCGGGGTCTACACTGACTATCACCTTCAAGTAAGCGGTTCGAATGCCGGGGCTACTGAATTCGCGAGACTCTGGCCTGCAGCCACCAACGGCGCGGCAGCAGCGACCAGCGGCGGCATTTTCCATAGCTACGAGTTGGATGTCCTGTTCAGCGGATTGGACGGCCAGGCAGTTTCGCCCGGCATCTACCGATCGGATCTCGATCCAACGTCCGTCACCGGCTCGTTCAACGCCATCTTCGAAAACACCAGTGCGGGTCACACCGGCTTCTACACGGTCGACTTCACTTTCGGAATGGATAGCTGGGCCGTCGCTCAGAACACCCTTGGAAATCTGAATGGTGATGTGTCGGGAAGCGTGTTTGTTGGCACCGTCCCCGAGCCGTCGACCGTCGCCCTCCTCGGCATCGCCGGTGTGGCTGGTCTCGCCATGATGCGTCGCCGTCGCCAAGGCTAAAGAAACCCCTTAAGTGGCCTCGGCCGCTACGGCGGCCGGGGCTTTTACAACACAGATTCCATCTTCAAGCAACTTCTGAATTCATACTTAACTAAGGATACGACTAATGACCACTTCCTTCGCAACTCTCGTTCGCTGCCTGGTTCTCGCCGGTGTTGTTCTCTCGACCAGTGTCGCTCAGGCTGCTTTCGTTCCCTACGTCATTCGTAACAGCGGCGGTGGAAACCCACCCGTCATCCAAAACAACAACACGTACGTGCCCAACGCCACGGAGTTCGTAATCAGCGAAGGTGGTCAGAAAGCGGCTTGGGGTTCCAACGACGTCAATGGCGCAACGATCCAAAGCCTCACCGACCTGTCGATTACGCGGTACGACGATCCCAGCCGGTTCACGGCTGGTTCGGGTCCCGCCGTTGCCCCCTACTTCAACATTTGGATTACGGACGGCATGCAGTACGCCGTTCTCGCCAACGAGCCCTCGAATCCCAGCTTTCAGCCGCTGTTCGAGACGACCATTGATGGTTACAAGCAGTACAGCTTGAGCTTCAGCGACATTCAAGACGAACCTGTCAAGGTTTACGAAACCGCCAATGGTGGGACCAACAATACCTGGGTGCATGCCGCTCTCGGCAAGACCGGTATGGGATTGACCTTCGCGGACGTTGCGAACTTTGTGATCGAAGCACCGGATGCCGCCTACATCACTGGTGGCAACGGTGTTGGCACCGGAGCTCCTCGTGAACTCGGCACCAACGTTGCCTACGGTTTCAACTGGGTATTCGGCGACACCTTGAGCAACTACGTCTCGGGTGCCGAAGGCTACGTGGTTGGCAACCCCAACGCCATCCCCGAACCCTCGACCGTTGCCATCCTCGGCATCGCTGGTCTGGCCGGTCTCGCCATCGTGCGTCGCCGTCGCCAAGCCTAAGGCATCCTAGTTCTCACGCCGCTCGCTCGATCTGCTACGGCAGGACGAGTGAGCGGCCTTTTTTATCTCTCTACTTTTCGCTGTGGCCTTCGAGATGCTCCATGGATGTGTTTGCGGAGGGGAGCGAGCGGGCGGCACTTGCAACAAGGATACGGGTCATGAACAACGGCATTCGATTCATTGCGACGATTGTAGTAGCGCTGGCAGCAACCGCTTCAACTCAAGCCGGCACGGTTCTTAGTTGGGGCCCGACAAGCGACCTGCCTAATGGCGTGCTGGGGCTAACGAGCCTCGCCGTTAACGGTGCGGAAGAACGCTTCACCAATCCGGGCAACGGTGGCTTCGACGTTGGCTTCCGAATGACGTCTCCGAATCTTGCCTATACGGGCAACACCGGCTTCTTTGGTACCACCGACGAACCGAATCTGCCCAACCCACCATCGCCGGCGGGTGGCAACTACATTTACTTCAGCCCCGCCTCGGGATCGCCGAACACCGTGTTCTTCGAGATCCGTTTCTACGCCACCGGCACCAACACGCCCATCGACGTGACGGGTCTTAAGATGCAGCTCGAAGATGTCGAGCGTGGCGGTGAAACCCGCGAATGGATTGTTGGTCCGAAGATCATCTCGGGCGGCGTCGCCGAGTCGTTGTCATTCGCCGACACCAGCATCTTCACCGTGCCGACCGGCGACTGGGCAGCGATCATCAATGATCCGGTAACCGTCGATGGCGAGTCGATGTTTCGCGCGGTCTCCGGTTTTGGAGTCGTCGGCGGAACTCAAGCCGGCAAAACGATGGGCATCGATCTCTCGGACACACCGCTGTCCTACTTCCGCATCGGAACTTCGAAGGCCGGAAACGGCGGGAGCTGGCTGATCGGTACCTTGGGCGAGATTACGCCGGTCCCCGAGCCGTCGACCGTCGCCCTCCTCGGCCTCGCCGGTTTGGCGGGTGTCGCCATGGTGCGTCGCCGTCGCCAGGGGTAAGAAAAGCTTTTGGAAGCAGCCCCGACCAAGCTTGGTCGGGGCTATTTCAACGCTCAGTATCTCTAAGGCTTATGAAGACAACGACTTAGGGAAAATACGACCAACGACGAGGGGCCAGCAACCGCTGGTCCCTCGTTGCGTTTCGCCGCATCCCCTCAGGTAAAATTAGGATCGCTCAGGTGCGATTTTTGGCATTATTGGGATTGAATGCTTTCTAATCGTTCGCGCGGTTATTAAACTAAGCCTCGGCCCTTCGGCCTGCCGTAACCGGAACCCGGCAGACCACAGCCCACCCACCCTTGATAAGCACCCTACGATGTTCCCACCCGGTGCCGCTAATGATCGCGACCCCATTGCCTCGACTGGTAGGCCAGTCAGCATGGATGTATGAAACGCTCGAAAGAATCGAGCAAGTTGCCCCTTACAAAGCGAATGTCCTCGTGTCGGGTCCTAGCGGAACCGGCAAAGAGCTCGTTGCGCGTGCAATCCACGCCGCAAGCGCTTGCGCGAACGGTCCGTTTCTGCCGGTGAACTGCGCCGCGATTCCCCAATCGCTGTTCGACAGCCAGATGTTCGGCCACGTGAAGGGTGCCTTCACCGGTGCCGAGTACGAATCGCTCGGCTGCTTTCGTGCTGCCCAGGGTGGCACGCTGTTTCTCGACGAAATTGGCGAGCTTGATCTCGATCTTCAAGCCAAGCTGCTCCGCGTTTTGCAGGATCGCCAGGTCACGCCCGTCGGCAGCCAGACGCCGCAGCCGATTAATGTCCGCATCGTCGCCGCGACGAATCGCGACCTCGAACAAGAAGTGGCTGCCGGACGTTTTCGGCTGGACCTCTACTACCGCCTGAACGTCATCGAGATCCCGACGATCGCGCTCGCCGAACGGCCGGCCGATATCGAGACGCTCAGCCGTTTCATGCTGCACAAGGCGTGTGCCGAGAATGGCATGCCCGCCAAGACCATCACGCCCAGCGCGATGAACGTGCTGCTCGCCTACCACTGGCCGGGCAACGTCCGCGAGCTGCAGAACCTCATGGAGCGGGCCGCCCTAGCCTGCCCCGGCAGCGAACTCGACGCCGAGGCGCTCGATCGCCTATGGAACCGCCGACCCGCTGCGGCCCCTGGGCCGAGCCGTGTGATGCCTGTCGCCGTCGAAGCGCGGTCCGCGTCACTCGTTGACGACTGGAAGTCGCTCGAAGACATCGAAGCCGAGCACATCGCACGGACTCTCGAACGCGTGGAACTCAACAAGAGCGCGGCGGCCCGGCTTCTCAAAATCGACCGCAAACGACTCGATCGCAAGATCGAGAAGTACAACCTCCTGCGATTCACCCTCCGCGATCGCCGCGAAGCGGCGCGGGCGTAGGGGAACTGATCCGCCTAAGGCCCCAGCCTCTCGATCGCCCACGCCTCCCCGCTGCGTCGATACACAATCCGGTCGTGCAACCGGTTTCGTCGTCCTTGCCAGAATTCGAACTTCGCGGGCGTCAGTGCGTAGCCGCCCCAGTCTTCGGGCAACGGGACCGCGCCGCCGGCGTACTTTAGCTCAGCGTCGGCGAGCGATTGCTCGAGTAGGTCTCGGCTGGCGATGACGCGCGACTGATCGGACGCAACGGCACCCAACTGGCTCGCACGGGGGCGCGAGGAGAAGTACGCCTCGGAGATCGCACGGCTCGTCTTCTCAATGGTTCCTTCGATCCGAACCTGCCGACCGAACTGCCCCCAGTAGAAGCAGAGCGCCGCGCGAGGGTTCGCGGCTAGGTTGTCCCCTTTTTGCGACGAGTAGCTGGTGAAGAACACCATTCGGCCTTTAGCGTCGATGTCCTTGAGCAGCACGATCCGCGCCGACGGCATTCCATCCGGCGTGGCGGTCGCCAGTGTCATCGCCGTGGGCTCGAACCAATCTCCTAGCGGATGGTCGATCGCTTGCTGCAGCCATTCTTTGAACTGGTCGACCGGATCGCCGAGCATCTCGGTCTCCTTCAGTCCGGCGTGTTCGTAGTCGGCTCTCAAATCTCCTAGTTCCATCGTCCCTGCCTCAACGCGCAATCAGAATCGTCGTGAATTGTCGTGCCCCTTCGTGGCGATCGTGCGGACCGATTGCAGCACGGGATGGCACAGAACCCCACTCTACTCCGCCTCGAACACCAACGCTACGGCCTGGCCGGTTGGCGTGTGGTTGAGTTTCGCGAAGGCTCGGCGGGTTGTCGGCTCGCGCTCGGCCGCGACGCGAATTGGACACGCGGGGTCGGTTTGCTCGTGATTGAGCGTGGCGGGGACTTCGCCCATGTTCGCGGCGAGCAGACTCACGGCGAGCTCTACCGCGCCACCCCCGGCCCCGAGGTTGCCGAAGTAACTTTTCGCCGCGGTGACCGGCACGTCGGCACCGCCCAGCACTTCCGCGATCGCACAGGCCTCGACCGGATCGTCTTCAATCGTGCCGAGGCCGTGGGCGTGGATGTGCGCGAGGTCGCTTGCTGGAATGTTCGCTTGCTCGATCGCCGCCGCGAGGGCATTGGCGATCGCTTTACTCGGCGCGGCGAAGTTGGTCGTGGCCTCGTTGCGACTAGCCGAGCTGACAAATCGCGCGATAGGCTTGCGTCCGCGGCGCTCGGCGTGAGTGCGGGTTTCGAGGACAAACAGCGCCGCGCCTTCGCCCATCACCATGCCGGTCCGCGCGGCATCGAACGGTCGGCTGAGCGTCGCGGGCCACAGGCCTTCCTTCGCCATGCGCGCGCCGCCGTGCCACAGCAGGTCGGTCATCGACAATCGCGTGCTGACGCCGCCGGCGAACATCAAATCGGCTTGGCCGCGACGGATCACTTGCACTGCCTCGGCCATCGCGAGCAAGCTCGAAACGTCGCCGTTCAGGATCGTGTTGGTGGGTCCGCGGGCGTCTTGTCGAATGCCGATATGGCACGCCGGCATGTTGGGCAGGTACTTAAGCATCCACAGCGGGAACAACTGTCGCTGCGCCTCGTGCCCCCACTTCGCATAATCGAACTCGCCATCGGTCTGGCTAGTGCGGTACGCCTCGACGAGTTCTTCCAGGTCGCAGTACATGCTGCCCGCACCCAAGACCACGCCAGCCCGCTCGGGTTCGAACGCACCTTCGCTGATACCGGCATCGGTCGCGGCGAGCTCTGCGGCGGCGAACGCCATCTGAATCTCGCGTGCCATCACCTTCAGGCTCTTGCGCGGGGTGACGTATTCCTTGGGGTCGAAGTCGCGGACCTGGCCACCGAACGGCGCGATCCAGCCCGCCTTGGCGTAGTCGTCGATGGTCGTCACACCACTGGTGCCAGCCTCGAGCGAAGTGCGCACCGCGTCCCGTCCGATGCCAATCGGAGAGACAATGCCGATGCCGGTAATGACTACGTCGTCCAAAGCGGGATTTACCAGGGCGTCCAAGGTGCCGTTGAAGAGGAGTTCGCGGTGGCGTTTGCTTCGGAATGTCGCAATCACGACATCTACGTCGGCAATCGCTGCGGCGCGGGGCCACTCGTTTGCGCCACGTCTCCACACCTCTCAGTCGGTAGGATCGGTTTGCGCCACCGTTGCAGTTTACCTATCCTGGGGATGGCCCTCAACAAACCCCTCTCCGGATGTCGATCGTAGCGAAGGTACCATGCCCGCGCTGCGAACCGCGAGCTTGGCACCTCCGACCCGCCCGGCTACCCGGGGCCTTACGGCCACGGCTCGCCATAGAAAACTCCGGTGGCTGCTTCCCTGATCGGGGGACGCCTCCGGCCCGCCCGCCAACTCCCGCCTGGATGCGCCTGCAGTTTACACTGCCGGCTCGATTAGTCGTTATGCAGTCCCTCACGAAGTCCCCCGCCGAGTTGTTGGCCGCCACCAGTGGTCGATTCTCGATGGCCGAAGCCCGCCGCATTGTGGGCAATCAGTTCCGCCCCCGAGCGGCGATCTACTGGACCGACTTGCTCGCGACCTGGGTGATCGGCATCGCCGCCTATCGCATGGTCCGCGAAGAGTGGCTCGGCTGGCCCCTGCGTGCCGGGCTGTTTGTCCTGTCGTGCCTGATGATCTATCGCGCGGGGCTGTTCATTCACGAACTGGTCCATCTGCCGGGCGACAAGTTTCGTAGCTTCCGCGTGGTGTGGAACCTTTTGTGTGGCATTCCGTTCCTCATCCCGTCGTTCGTCTACTACACGCACCTCGACCATCACCGCCGCCGGCACTACGGCACCAAGAACGATGGCGAGTACCTGCCGCTGGCACATCGCAGCCGGTGGTGGATCGTCGGCTACTTGGCGCAGAGCCTGATCATTCCGGCGCTCGCCATCGTGCGGTTCGGCATCCTCACGCCGCTCACTTGGTTGCATCCGTCGATTCGCACCTGGGTGCATCGCCACGCCTCGAGCATGGTGATCGATCCGATGTATCTTCGACCGCTGCCAACGGAACGAGTGCTGCGGACCATTCGCTGGCAGGAAGTCGGCTGCTTCCTGTTCATCTGGACGTTCGCCGTGCTGGTGCTCATCGGCCGCCAACCGGTGTTCGCGCTGTACCAAGCTTACGCGACGGGCGTGGTAGTGGTGACCATCAACGCCATCCGCACGCTGTCGGCCCATCGGTGGCTGGGGCAGGGCGAGGACATGACGTTCCTCGAACAGCTCGTCGACTCGGTGAACTACCCCGCGCACACATGGTGGAACGTGGTATGGGCGCCTGTTGGTCTGCGGTTCCACGCCCTGCACCACTTGTTTCCGAGCATCCCGTACCACGCGTTAGCTCAGGCCCACCGCCGACTGATGGCCGAGCTCCCCGCCGACTCGCCGTACCGCGTGACCGAAAGCCCGTCGTTGAGGTATGAACTTGGTTCGCTCTGGAAGCGCGCGGGTTCCAAGTCAGCAAGGCTGGCCATGCCGCGACGCGTGCCTGTCCGGGAAGAATTGGAAGACGAGTTTCATATGCCGATGGGCGTGGCGTAGGAAATGTTACACTGCTGAGCCGAACCCACGGGGCGCGTGCAAGGATGCCGGCGGACGAACCCTGCGAGCTCCCAGCTTTGTAAAGAATCGACGAGGAAAAGTCGTCGCTTCACGGAGGGCGTGGCCGCGCGGCTGGACGTAGTTCGTAGCGAGCACGCACTGTTCGAATGCTTGCCGCCACTCGTATCCATCTACTACTCTGGCGGTTTTCCAACCGCGATGGAGGTGGGGATGTCCAGCGTTGAGATCGATTTCGCATCGATTCGTAAAGCGAATCTACAAGAGCTGGGAGCCAGAGGTTTCCAGGTGGCCAAATCGTTACCCCTGGGATCCGCTGAAGAGACAGGGACACTTCGGCCGAGCAACGAGATTGCCGGCCGCCTCTGGGCGCTCGCAACCACCTTCATCTACGTGAGCGCTCCATCGCGGGCGTTCTCCACCAAATCCATCAAAGAGTGCGTGAGACGGAATCAACTCGAGCAGTGGATGGCCCCAGCGGAAATTGGCACCTTGAGAAAGTGGCGATGGCGTGCAAGGCGTACGGAGATGGGTTCGGTGGGTTGGCGGCTAGAGAACATGCTGCCGCTTGCGTGGATACTGGGCTTCCACCAAGTGCCGAAAACGGACGGCACTATGATGGACGGCGAAGCCATCGGCGAGTTGATCACGCAATTCGTCGGCAACCTTGATCAAGATCTCAAAGCATGGCTGGCGAGCAAAACGCTTCGGCCATTGCAAAAGGTCGTAGAAATGGAAGATCGCTTTTACTGCGCGCACAATGCCGTCAGGAGTGCGCAGCTTGGTCATGCGACTGTTCCCCAACAGTTTCACCCGTTGGTCAACGGCGGCGTTATCCACGAGCGACGCCACGCTTTGACCTGGGCTCTGTCGCCAGGCGTAGATTGGGACGACACAGCGCTTAGTACGTGAGATTCAGAGTTAGGTGAGACACGGTCGCCACGCAACCTCAAGCCCGCGGCGTCGCTGCCTCGGCTTGCGACACCCTTTCCGTCGGCGTCTCGTCTTCGGCCACGTTTCTCTGCAGCGCCGACTCGCGCATGGCTTCGGCGATTGCCTCGGCGGCCACTTCGCGTTGTTTCTCGTCCCGGCGGACGGAGGTTTCGAGTTCGACGTGGACGAACGTGCCGCCGGTGCTGCGGAGGTGTCGGCCTTGCTCGTTCTTCGTAGCGCCGAGCGAGGCGAAGAGCTTACCAGGGTTTTGCTGGTTCACCCGAATGTTCAGTTCGTCTTCGGGCTTTAGCCGATTGAAGGCGTAGCTATCGATGCCACGGTGCTGGAGTCGTTTGTTGAGGGTGACAATTTCGTCGATCACCTCGCCGCCGCCCGTAGAGAGGATGGCCTTCGCCTCGGGGGGGAAAGGATGCTTCTCGATCGTGAAGCCATGAATCTGCCAAACCGCTGCGCGGCCAAGTGCTTCGGCCCACGCCACGTGGACTTGATGAAACACCGAGTCGACCAGATCGGGCACGTCGGCTTTGTCGCGCTGGGCACCTGCCAAGAGCAGACCCTTCGCCCCGCGCTGGAACACCATCGTGGCGACCTTCGCGCTATTCGAGTCGTCGATCGGGTGCGGTGCCTCGACGAGCGCCGGCACCTGGCCCGCTGGATTGTAGAGGTAGGACCCCCAACCGCGGGGTTCGGCTAGAGTGTCGAGGTCCTCGCGCAGGAGGACGTAGTTGGTCTTGGTCTCTTTGTCGACGAACCGCACCACTTCGCAATCCACTTCCTTGGCCAGCCGGGCTGCTTCGTCGAGGTTGCCACCGGCAATGTGGCGGCTGGCTCGATACAGCGTCGACAGCGCGAACGACGGCTCGATGTACGGCCGCGGATCACGATGCGGGTGGCGCAGGAAATACTGCGGGCTAGTCAGTTCGCCCACCAGGGCGGTAAGTGTACCGCTAATGGCGGGTAGGCCTTCGGCTGAGGCTGGCGGGGCGACGGAGCCGACTAACGAGACGACTGCGAGCACCCAAACAATGGAACACTTTTGGGTCATCACTCAATCCCTCCCTGGACAGAGTATAACTAGCGGGGTGTTACTGGACGTGCGGTAGGAACCCTGGTGGGTCGGTTTTTAGCCGGATTTCGGGTAGCACGCCTGTCTGAGCAAGCGGATTATGAAGGGACATCACGACTTAGGGCAAGATCGATTTCGAGGAGCGGGCTTCCGAATATTGAAATTGGCGGCCTTTCGCACCCCATGTTTCGCTCGTTTTCGCTCACAGCGGCGGTAAATCGGTCACCTTGCGGCATCGTGTGTGGCTGCGTTAGAATCCAAGGTTCACCATATTCCGCAACCTCCAATCTACGGGAGCTTCAGCTTGGGTACGAAGAAGTCAGGTAAGGGTCGTCGCAAACTGGGTCGCAAAAAGCGGCGTATGCGTGCGAAGATTCGCCACCGCAAGTAATCTCTAGGGGGCGTAGCACCGCCTTCCGAAGGGCGCGCCTTGGGCCATCTGCCCCGCGTCCAGTCTCGAACGCCTCACACAACGATGTTGGCCGAATGCTGCTGCGCGCTCCCGTCGCGCCCTCATTCCGCGCCGCGTCGGTGTCGTGCTGCGCCGCGGTTTCGATGACACTCGCGACCTGCTCGATCCAGTTAGACTTCGCCCGAAGTACTCACTGTGCAAGGAGTTGCCCCACCTGCGGGGACGCGCGGTACACCGTCTGCTTAAAGAGCGAAACGAACCTTCTTTCGTTTTCTCTGGCAACGGATTGCTAGCATGTGCCGCCTCGGGTTGTTGTGGTTGTTGGCTCTTACATTGTCTTTGACGACGTTTTCGGCGTCCGCCGGGACGTTGTCCGGAGCCCGCGTCGAAGTACGCGAAGACGATCGCCGCGAATCGGCCGGCACGCTCTCCCGCGCTCGCGACGAGGTCCGTAGCGAAGCTCGGCCCAACGGCCGCAAACGAGATCGCCGCCATCGCGATAGAAGTTGCGATGCTTGCCTGCCGGCTTGCGGTTCCTTTGGCTGGTTCGCGTATAGCCAGCCCTGCCCTCCCCCGGTCGTCGAGACGGTGGTCGTTACGCAGCCGGTCTACCTGGTCGAGCCGACGCTTGAGGCTCCCCCCACCTACATCGAACCGCTCGGCCCGTCGCTCGCCGCGGCATTCGACCGGCAGTTCGCCCCCTACCCTTACGCCCACGAGTCGCACGGTTTCATGCTGGTCGGCTCCCCGGGAGCGGGCCAAAGCTGGTCGGGACGGATCGGCGTGGAGCAAGGCAGCGACTTTGCTGATATCGATCGCACCGGATTTAGTTTTTTGCTCGAAGGCGAGAGCGGACTCGGCATCGATTTCGACTGGGACTCGTACGCCGAGGACCTCGCCGGCGGCGGGCACGACGAACTGCACGTCGGCGAGATCGACCTACTGTATCGCTTCGTCGAGAATGAGCAGTTGCTGTTCCGCGCGGGTTTGGGCGTGGCGTGGCTTGGCGATTCGTACGACACCAATGCCGGCATCAACGTCACGCTCAAGGCCGACTACGCCCCCTGCGATCCGTTCGTCCTGTCCGGAGAACTCGACCTCGGCACCTTGGGCGACGCCGAACACCTACACGCTGCCGGCACCGTGGGCATGATGATCCACCGCTGCGAAGTCTACGGCGGCTACGACTACCGCCGCATCGGCGACGTAGAGATCCAGGGTCCGATGATCGGGCTGCGGGTTTGGTTTTAGAGGTGCAACGAACGTAGCCGGATTCGCCAGAATTCGGGGCGAGCGTTCGTCGTCAGGAAACGAGCAATGTCCAGGGGTCGCATCGTCTCCAATTGCATCACCCTTTCCTCCGCTTCTCCATACGGAGTATGGAGGTACTATGCTCACTTCCGCGGCGTGCGCCGCCAGTGGCGGCGGTTCCCATCGGCTTCGGCCCATACGTTGTAGCGAAGTTCGTCGGGCGAGAGACCCAAGGCGATTGGCCGGCGGACGCCGCGTAGTACAGCCACGTCGTACAACTCGGCGATGCTGCCGGTGAACTCCAGCGTGTGCACGATCTGACCCGAGGTGGTATCGATGACGGCGAGACCCGCGTAGGGTGCCATGTTATGTGCCGCGAGTTCGTCGTCGAGCGCAAGTCCGCCGAAACGATTCTGCTCGCGCGGTTTCGATAGTCCCACAATGGCGTAGTGATCCACGAACGCCAGCCCGCGCGCGTAGCCCGGCACAAACGCCACGGGTTCGAACTTTCCCAGGGCGAGATCGACGTAGCCCAGATAGCCCACGCCCGAGTTCAAGAGCCACAGCCGCCCATTATGCCAACGCGGCGAGTGCGGCATCGACAGGCCGGTGACAACGGGCTCGCTGTCGTCGATGCTCCACAACTGCCCGCCATGCATGCGGTGTTGTTTCCACCCGCGACTGGTGTCGCTCACGTGGCAGAGTGTCGCGAACTTCGCGCGGCCTTCGACCATCGCCACGCCATTGAGGTGACAGCGGTCTTCGGACGTCAGCGTCGTGATGAACGGGGGCCGCCATGTTTCGGCGAAGCTCTGCGTGTGGCTCACGGTTGCCAGGCAGTTGAACAGCGTCGCCACGAACACCGGCTGACCGGCGGCGTCCACCGCGATATCGTGCAGGTCGAGATCGCCCGTCGTGTAAGCGGTGCGGGGGACGAACAGCCGGTCGTAACCCGCCCGGCGTGCCTTGTGGTCGAACTGACTGGCAAACTGCCAAACCTGGTACGCCGTGGCTAGCCACATGATGTCGCCATCGGTCCAAACGCCCATCGCCCGGCGGAAGCTTCGCGAACTGATCGCCATCTCGCCCTGGGTGTCCCGACCGACGAGCAGCAGCTTGCCGACTTGATAGGTCGTCACCGCCAGGCTGATGTCGAGTTCGGCGAGCCAGTCGGTGAAGCCCGCGGACGGCACGCCCTGCCATTGCCGCCGGGCGGATTCAGGGTTCGAGTTGTCAGCAGATTCGTTCACCCCGCAAAGTATACCGGCCACTCGCCCCCACGTATCGGGTGCCAGCTTTGCCCACGGCTTTCATCATCCCGGCTCGCCCTTCACCAATTGTTCGACGCCTCCGCAGCGTTCGACTATCATCATGGTCGGGCAAGAGAGACCAATTTTCGCGAGCAATTGCTCGACGAGCGAGGCCAGGGGAGCGAATTCATGTACGCACGCAAACTTGGCGTCGAAGTTCTCGAGTCTCGTGAACTCCTGTCCGTTACCGCCGACACGTCGCCCTATCCGGTCGCCACTCATTCTCAATCCGGCCCGCGGCTGGGGCCCGACTACAACGACAATGGCGTCCAGTTCGGCTACGTCCGCGTCGGCATGGTCGACGCCGAAGTACAAGTGATCATCGGCAACGCCGCGGCGCGGCTCGATGCCTGGATCGACTTCAATGGCGATGGTTCGTTCAGCGGCCCCAACGAACACATCTTCGATGCCGTCTCGCTCGCGGTGGGCACGCACCTGCTGGAATTCGATGTCCCCAGTTGGGCCGTGAGCTGGGCGGATGGCGGGCCGGTGAATTCGCGCTTCCGGGTCAGCACTCAAATCACCGGGGTAGGGCAGGGGGGCAGCGTCACCGGCGGCGAAGTCGAGGACTACCAACTCTTCATCGACCCCGCCACCAAGGCCTCGGGCGACTTCGGCGCGGTGCAGAACATCTACACCGGCAGCCAAATGAACGGCCCCTTCGACGTCATCACCGCCGACCTCAACGGCGATGGCGATCTCGAAGTGATCACCGCCTCGTACATCGACGGCCGCATCACCGTGTTCGAGCGAGGCACCAGCTCGTGGACTCGCACCGTCATCAACACCATCCCCAGCATTAGCGGGAACGAACTTTTCTCGATGGGTCTCGCCGCAGACGATCTGGATGGCGACGGCGACATCGACATTGCCGTCTCGTCGTCCGAAGAGAACTCCGTCTACTGGCTGCAGAATCTCGGTTCCATCGGCACCAATTCTTTCACGCGGCGATTGGTTGCTAGTGGCCTCGAAGGCGTGCAAACCGTCATCATCGCCGACTTCGATCGCGATGGCCGCAACGACTTGGCCTCGGCATCGCTCAACGACGATCGACTCAACTTGCATCGCAACATCGGTAACGTGGACGAGATGTTTCAGACATCGTTCCGCACCTTGGTGTTTGATCCGACGGCGATTGGCGTCTCGGTCCGTCTGTCCGACATCTACGCGGCCGACGTGGATGGCGATGGCTGGGTCGATCTAGTTACCGCCGAGCGGAATCGCAATCGCGTGGCAGTCTACGAGAGTCCCGTCGTAAATGGCGCCCGAAGCCCCTTCTCGAACACCACGCCGTGGGTGCTCGGCAGCACCGTCCTGGCGGGCTCCAACGGCACCGCCGATCGAGCTTATGGCGTTTTTGTCGCCGATATGGATGGCGACAACGACATGGACGTCGTGGTGTCGAACTTCGATGGCGACCAGATCGTCTGGATCCGCCACAACTCGGGCGGAAGCTGGAGCAGTCCGATCAACATCGCCAACAGTGCCAACGGCATCAACGGCCCCGTGTTTCCGCAAGTCGCCGACATCGATGGCGATGGCGACATGGACGTCGTGGTCCCCCTCGCCGAGGCCGGCCAAATCCGTGCTTATTCAAACAGCGGTGGAAGTTTCTCGCTGCTCGACTCTATCACGTTCACCGCCCCCCGTAACGCCTTCATCGCCGATATCGATGGCAATGGCACGCTCGACATCGTTGCCGTGTCGCTCACCGGCGATCAAGTCGCGTGGTTCTCGAACCCCGCAGCACCCGACGTGGCGGTCTTCGGGGAGGAGATATTCATCACCGATGGCGACACCACGCCACGCGTCGCCGATGGCACCGATTTCGGCACTGCCGCACAGGGTGGCGCGACGGTTAGTCGCACGTTCACCGTCACCAACACGGGGGCCGGCACGCTCACGCTCAGCGGTTTGGTGGTCCCGACCGGCTTCACGCTCACCGAAGGATTGTCGTCGTCACTCGCACCTGGCGCGACCGACACCTTCACCATCCGGCTTGAAACCACCACGCTCGGCACCAAGGCCGGCAACGTGTCGTTCAACAACAATTCCGCGGGCGAATCGCCCTACACGTTCCGCATCACCGGCACGGTCGCCAACACGCCCGACGCCGAGGTCGAAGGCAATGGCATCGTCATCCTCGATGGCGATACTTCGCCGGACGCGAGCGACGGCACCAACTTTGGCTCCGCCGCGCAAGGGGGCCCGACGGTCGATCGCATCTTCACCGTGTTCAACCGGGGCACCGCCACGCTCACGCTCAGTGCCCTCACCGTGCCGACCGGTTACTCGATCGTCAACGGCCTGGTCGCCTCATTGGCCGCCGGCGCGAGCGACACGTTCACCATCCGCCTGCTCACCACCACCGCAGGCACCAAGTCGGGAAATATTAGCTTCACTACGAATTCGCCCGGCGAGACCACCTACAACTTCGCCATCACCGGCAGCGTCACCACCGAGCCCGAGCTCACCGTCATTGGTCTTGGCGACGTGATCGTCGATGGCGACGCCACCCCGTCGTTCGACGATGGAACCAACTTCGGGTTCATCGCTCAGGGAACCGCGGGCTTCGTCCGCACCTTCACCATCCGCAACGATGGCTCGAGCACGCTGAACCTGGCGAACCTCACCGTCCCTGCGGGCTTCACGATCTCGAACACCCTTACCAGCACGCTTGCCCCCGGGGCTAGCGACGTCATCGGCATTCGACTCAACGCCACGACACTCGGTGTGAAGTCGGGCGTCGTCAGCTTCACGAGCAACGATGCCGACGAAAGTCCCTTCACCTTTTCCATCACCGGCCAAGTCGTCCTGCCCGGCGACTACAACGGCAACGGCGAAGTCACCGGGCTCGACTACAACGTCTGGAAGTCCAATTTTGGCAGCACCAACCGCGCCGCCGATGGCAATGGCGATGGCGTGGTGAACCTGGCCGACTACACCATCTGGCGCGACAACCTCGGAGCCTCCGCCGGAGCGGTTTCCGCGATCGAATCCCCAGCCGTGGTACCGGCCGAAGCTCCAGCACAGCTATCCGACGCGCCGACGACCCCAGCGGCCAAAACCTCGCCCCTCGCTGCGAGCAGCACTTCCCTGGTCGGCAGCAGCCTAAACGCACCCCTTACAAAATCGTCGGCCACGCAGTCGCCAACCATTACCCGAGTCGACGCCACGCTACTGCTCCGTTCGGGCACCCTCTCTTCACGCGAAAGCACAACAGCTTCGTCCCCCATCAAGGAAGAACACGCAACCGACAAAGCCCGCGACCTCGCCTTCCAAAACTGGTCGCCCTTCGAAGAGCTTTAGTTGGGGTAGGAACTACAGAAACCTGTGGGAGGGCGAGCAACGTTGGAAGGGCGAACAACTGTGGGAGGGCTCTCCGAGCCCGAAAGAACCAAGCCACGCTCACTAAACTACTCTGAAGTCTACCCGCGAATAACGCGAATCACCGCGAATTAAGTGGGGTGATTGAGACATAAGGAAATACAGAAGAATTCTGGAACACTAATCCACGCTAATCAATTTCTTCTTATTAGCGCCGATTAGCGAAGATTAGTGTTCCCCTCCTCTTCCTGTGGCTTCCGTGCTCTATGTGGTTCACCCCTAACCTCTGGGGGCTCGCAGAACTCGTCCCCAGCCACCCGACATCTTCTACAATCTCCCTGCCGTTAACCCAACTCTCTTCATCTCTTCCACGCTCGCGTTGTCTCCACCCAAATCCGCGTCCTATTCTTCTGAACAAGAAACAAACGGAACTAAGAATCTCGGAACACTAATCGACGCTAATTTTCACTAATCAATTTCTTCTTATTAGCGCCAATTAGCGTAGATCAGCGGTTCTCCCTTCTCCTGTGTCCTCCGTGCCCTCTGTGGTTCATTCCCCGAACGTCTGGGGGCTCGTGGAACTCGACCCCAGACTCCCGGCATCTGCTATCGGTTCCTGCCTCTGTTCGCTTCGTTTCCTTCCGTTCAAGCACTCCTCGACGTCCGATACGCCAGCGACATGAGTGCGACTCCCGCCAACGTCAACCACGCACTTGGCTCGGGCACCTGTTGAGAGCCGCTCGCTCGCGCACTCTCCGTGCTGCGGCCGAAGTTCACTTTCCAGATCGCGTAGTCTTTCCCATCCACCTTGCCGTCGCGATTGGCATCGGCTGCCCCATTCGTGGAACCAAGCGCGTCACGCCACACCGAGTAGTCCGCCAGGTTCACCAGCCCATCGTCATTAAAGTCTCCCGCAACGAACGGCGTGATGGGCAGTTCGAACAGGTTCGCCGAGTTGGTCCGCTCGAGTTCGGTGTCGGTCGAGAAGGTCCGCACGCGAATCGTTTTTCCATCCTCAAGGAACTCAACCAGCCGCATCCAACCACCACCCCCTTCGCCAAGGTGCTGGGCGTTAAAAAACATCTGATGGACGAAGTTCCCTTCGGTGCCGGTCGAGCCAACGTACCCAGAGCCGTCATCGCCGAAGTGGCCGTTGAACACCATCTCGAAGTTGCCGTTGCCACGAACCAGCTCCGTCCACAATTGCTGCCCGTCAGCGTCAGCGGCAACGCGGCTATTCGAGTAGCGCTGCTCCGTGCCGTTGATGAAGGCATGGGTGAGCAAGATCGCCGTGTGGTCGGCGTACTCGGGCTTCGACGCAATCGTGTTGGCCCAGTCGACCGTCGCCGGGCGAGGCTCCCACTCCAGGGCCACGATCAACATCGGACGGCCATCGGGCGCCGTCATTTCGTAGTACGAGTTTTCGATCCGCCCCGCGACCATCTGCCCCTTCAAGATGCCACCGAACGCCGGATTCACTAGAGGGTTGTCGCTTGCTTGGAAATAATTGCTGATCTCGGTGTTGCGATTCTCGGCATTCGTGGGACCAAAGTCATGATTGCCGGCCGCCATGACGTAGGGGACGTGGCCATTGAGCACCTTCATCGAGGTCTGCGCGTTGGCCCATTGCTGGCTGCTTGTTTGGTCGCCACTCGTGGGATCGTTCGTGTCGTTGTTGTTGACGATGTCCCCTTCGTGCAGCACCAGTCCGATGTTGAACTCCTCGCGATGGTCGCGAATCCACTCCGTCATCTGCGTAAAACCCTCGCGATGCTGGGATGACTTCACGTAGTTCTGCGAATCCGGTATCACGGCGATCGACCACACCGCGTCCGGCGACGGAGCAAACGGCGCTTGCGACTCGGTAACCACGACGCCCGGCGACGCGTGGTTTTCGCCGAGATCACCGGCGCGGCGATACCGCGAACCGTAAACGCCAGTTGTCGAGGCAATCCAGTTCATTCCCAAATCGTTTGCGGACTGCGATAGGCCTCGCGGCACCACCATGATGCTCTGCCCATGACTGCCATCGACCACGGGCCAGAGCCCGCCGGCCTCGAAGTTCACGAGATCGCGAAAAGCTCCGGTGTTGTCGCGTAGCGCCGCGATCTCATTCGAGATCGATGGCGTGTTGGCGAACACCGGGAAGTTATCGACCTCGACGCGTGGTAGCCCCGTCCCCCATTGCGCGTCGAGCGTCGCCGCGTCGCCGGTTACCACGAGTGCCTTCTTTGGCGCGAGCAAAGTTCCCGCAGGAAAGGGCGAAGCGTAGTCGCCATCTTGCGAATCGCCGAAGTACCAGCCGCTGAGATCCACGGCCTCGGTGCCCGTGTTGAACAGCTCGACCCACTCCTTGTTGAACGCGCCGGTCCCCGTCTGCGAATCGCTGCCATACGGGTTGTACATGATCTCCGAAATGATCACGCTCGCCGAACTCGGCAGCCACGTCCCACACATCACCGCACTGAGCAATGCACAACGCACCCCTCGCCAACCGTTCGCAGTTTCCACCGACGTTCCTTACTTCCGTAATCCGAGTTCGAAGTCGCGCACCCTGTGCGCAAGGCCCCAAACTGATGCACGAATCAAGTTCGGACAAGCAGCGTAACCCGCACTTCGCCGATAATTCACGAAGCTTTTACGCAGCATTAACAAATAGCCCTTCGTTCCCTCCCCCTCGTTCTCGGGTGGCACGGACTTTCGGCCGATTCACGTCCAGCCATTTCTTAGATTCACGACGGCCGATTGTCCGTGTGCGCAGCACAAGAGGTCTCGCCGTGCTCTATCGCCCCGGGGGTGCCTGGGGACGAGTTCCGCGAGCCCCCAGTGAGTTGCGCGACTTGCACGAGCTCGCGCATTCCCCTTTTCACAGCCGCGGAGCGGCGACAGCGCATAGCCCGGGGCGCGAGCCCCGGGACCCATCGCCCCCACACACCAAAAGCCCCGGAGGGGCGACAGCGAGCTCACGACCGATCCCAGGAGACGTAGGCGTCTTGTCATTCTGAGGGGAGTAATGCGACCCGAAAAATCTCGCCCCTGAGTAACGACGAAAAAATGGCAAACGGGATCCTTCAGTCGCCAGGGCTCCCTCTGGATGACACAGGGGCGCAACTACCGCATTTTCCACAAGCCTCCCGCCCCACCAGCTATCTCCCAAAAAATGTCCACACGTACACATGGGCCCTTGACGAGGGCATGTACATCTGCTACAATACAACCTGTCCATCGCACGCGTGGGGCGTGCGGGGGAGAGAGCCCGTACCCGTATCAAGCTCCGCGCCGATACGGCAATTCACGCTCGACCCAATCGCAAATCCTCAACCACTCGCGATTCTAATCCAGTAGCCACGAAGTGGCGCGCACGTAGCATGGCCGCCCCGGCCGTGGCCAACATTGCACTCGTACGTCGTACACGGCCGAGGCGGCCATGCTACGCGCTTGCGCTTCGCGTCTTGGCGTGAGAATCGATAAAACACTTCGCCCAACAATCAAACATTCGAGAGGTGTCGACAAATGCAACACGTTAAGCGCCGCACGCGGCGCGGAGCTTGACCCGGCCTACACACCACTACTGAGGAGTAAAGTCGCACCTGCGGTTTCACCCTGCGACAAAACCTCGATCCGACGCAATGGAGATTCGATTGTAAGTGTTTCAATGGTAACGACTTAGGGAAATCCTGAGTCGCCACGCCCGAGGAGTAAAGTCGCACCCAACGAAATATCCGCCAACTGCGACAAAACGCCTACGAGCTCCGTCGGCGCAATAAGCAGTACAAAACCCGGCCGGCTGGTTCGCCTTCGTGCCCTGTGATAGCCTACCGAAGATCCATTCCTACAGGTTTCCTCGCTCCCCATTTGTCTGCCATGCCCTCGCAAGAACTCCTCGACGCCATTGAAGCCGCGACCCAGGCGGAGAAGATCACTCCTACGGCTGCTACGCACATCCGCGAGTGGCTCACCGAGCCGAAGTACGCCGACTACGCCGATCAGGTTGCTGAGCACATTCGCGATCAGAAGTGGCAGGTACTCGACGACGCGTTCTGGACCATCATTCCGTTTGGCACGGGTGGGCGTCGCGGCAAGATGTATCCGATTGGTTCCAATGCGATCAACGACCGCACCATTGGCGAGAGCGCCCAGGGACTTGCGGACTACGTGAAGGACACGCTCGGCGCCGATGCCGAGCTCTCCTGCGCCATCGCCCGCGACACCCGTCATCGCTCGCCGGAATTTGCTCGACTGTGTGCCGAGATCATGGTCGCCGCGGGATTTAAGGTTTACTTCCTCGACGGCTACCGCAGCACCCCCGAGTTGTCGTTCTGTGTGCGTTACAAAAACTGCTCGTGCGGCATCATGGTCACGGCGAGCCACAATCCGCCAAGCGACAACGCCGTGAAGGTCTACTGGTCGAGCGGTGCCCAGGTGCTTCCGCCGCACGATAAGGGGATCATCGACCGCGTGATGAACACGCAGGAAATCAAGCGGGCAAACTTCGACGAAGCCCTCGCCGCCGGCAAGATCGTGTACTGCCAAGAAGAGGTCGACCGCGCGTTCATCGATGCCGTGATGCTCCAGGCCACGCCGGGCCCTCGCGATTTGAAGGTGCTGTACTCGCCACTGCATGGCGTCGGCGCCACGTGCGTGGTTCCTGCACTGGAGCGCGATGGATTCAAAGAGGTCGAAGTATTCGGTCCGCAATCCACACCGGATGGCGATTTCCCCAACGTCCCGGGCCACGTTTCGAACCCCGAGAATCCAGAGATCTTCGACGCCCTGATCGGCCACGCGATGAACACGGGTGCCGATCTCTGCCTGGCGACCGATCCCGACTGCGACCGCATCGGCCTCGCCGCGCCACTGACGCTCGACGCCGGCAGCGACTGGCGGACGCTCACCGGCAACCAGATCTGCGGGCTGCTTTCGGATTACATCTGCGAGACTCGCAAGCTCACGCCCGATAAGTTCCAAGTCACCACGCTTGTCACCACAAGGCTCGTCGAGCGTATCGGCATCAGCTATGGCATCAAGACCATCGGCGATTTGCTCGTCGGATTTAAATGGATAGCCCAAGCCATCGACGCCGGTGGTGCCGAGAACTTCCTGTACGGCACCGAAGAGTCGCACGGTTATATGGCGGGGCAGCACGTTCGTGATAAAGACGGCGCGGTTGCGTCGATGCTCGCCTGCGAGCTAGCCGCGAAGCTGAAGGCTCAAGGCAAGACGCTGCACGAAAAGCTAGACGACCTGTTCTGGCAACACGGCGTCCACGCCGAGCGAACCATCTCGGTGATGATGCCCGGCAGCGATGGCATGGAGCGAATGAAGGAAGTGATGGCCCAGTTCCGCACCGCCCCGCCCGAGAAACTCGATGGCCTCGCCGTGGTGCAGCGTCGCGATTACATGCAGAACATCACGACTAAGAAGGACGGCACCGTCGAACCACTGCCGCAACCGACGGGCGACCTGGTGATCCTCGACCTCGAAATCGACGGCAACTACGTCGCCTGCCGCCCCAGCGGCACGGAGCCCAAGATCAAGTTCTACATGTTCGCCTACACCCCCGCGGAAATGCTGCACGACCTGGAAGAAGCCAAAGCCGAACTCGACGCCCGGCTGAACACGTTCGAAGAAGACCTCCGCAAGTACGCGGGCGTTTGAGGTCGGCGTAACACGCCGCCCTCGGCCGCGTATTTGATGACAGAGCCATCCCCTGCGCTTCGTCATTTTGACTCATCGCGTCGTCTAAATGACTGCGCCGCGCGTTGGGGGAGTGTCGCCGGCGAGGCGCTGTTTTTTTCGTAAGTTTTTCTTAGTGAATGACTTACGACTTGGTTCGCTTTCGAGGCGATCCTGCGGCACACCACTCGCATTTGAAGATGGGCATGTGCGGCAACTGAATGCCGCTCCCGTGAGACCCCCCCATCCTGAGGCAAGTACCATGTTCAAGTTCATCCTCCCCGTGGCCATGGTGGCCGCATTCGCGTTCGCCGCGCCCAGTTCCAATTCGGCTGAGGCGAAGGGCGTTCACTTCCGTGCCGGCGGTTTGCACATCGATGTGGGCAGTCCTCATGCGCACGGACGACATTATGGGCACGACCATGGCTACAACCACCGCTACAACCAGCGATCCTTCTACGGTGGGGGCCATCAGCACCGGGCTTACTACCCGTCGCAGCGGTGGCATGGAGTCCATAGTTGGCACGACACTAGCCATTGGGACTACCATCCACGCGAGGTTTACCGGCACGGCAATCACTACCATGTCCAGCCCGGGCATTGGGATTGGCACGAGGATGGCCACATGCACCACCACCACGACTAGTCCCGATCTCCTATCCGTTGTCCACTCCGCGCGGCGGCAGGGTTTCGACTTTGCCGCCGCGTTTTTGCGTTTTTTGCTCCCGCTGCAATCCACGTTGGAGCATTTTCACCGGAGCTCTACAATGAAAGTCTAAAGCCGTCCCTTATCAGGAGATGTGGATCGATGTGCGGAATCGTTGGTTACGTGGGCCCGAACGAGGCGACTGAATTCTTGCTCGAAGGGCTCCGCCGCTTGGAGTACCGGGGCTACGACAGTTCGGGGGTGGCGACGCTGCACAAAGGCGATCTGATGATCACCAAAACCGCCGGCCGCATCGACAATCTGGCCGCGGCGCTCCGGAAGTACCCTGCACCTGGCACCGTGGGCCTTGGGCATACTCGTTGGGCAACGCACGGTCCCGCGACCGACGAGAACGCTCACCCGCACATCGGTGGTGAGCGGGTGCTAGCACTCGTGCACAATGGCGTGATCGACAACTTTCGCGTGCTCAAGACAAAGCTCTCCGAGCTGGGCTACAAGTTCTCGACCGCCACGGATACCGAAGTCGTCGCGCAACTGCTTGATTACGAACTTCAGCAGTGCCTCGCGCTCCAGGATCCTGAGCAGCGAATCTCCGAACCTTACGAAGTGCTCGTCCAGGCGATGCAGGCGATGCTCAGCCAGCTTCGCGGCACGTATGGTTTTGCGGTGATCTTTCGCGACTACCCCGATGTGATTCTCGCCGCGCGGCTCAGCAGTCCGCTGGTGATTGGCATCGGCAATGGCGAGCACTTCATCGCCAGCGACCAGACACCGCTCGCGGGACGCGCGGACAAGATCGTGTTCCTCGCCGATCACGAGGTTGCGGTGGTGACCGCAAACTCCATCCGCGTCGTAAGTCGCGACCTGGGCGACGTGCCGCACGATGTCAAGTTGATCGAAGTCGACGACACACAGGTTGGTCTCGATGGCTTTCCGCACTACATGCTCAAGGAAATCTTTGAGCAACCCGAGACGGTTCGCAACGCGATGCGCGGCCGTTTTGATCACGATCAAGCGACGGCGGTGTTTGGTGGTTTGAATCTCTCAGCTCAGCAGCTTCGTGCGGTGGATCGGTTTGTGCTCACGGCGTGTGGCACGAGTTGGCACGCGGGGCTGGTGGGCGAATACATGCTCGAAGCGTTCGCACGCGTGCCGGTGGAAGTGGAGTACGCGAGCGAGCTCCGCTACCGCAACCCGCCACTGAGCACCAATACGCTGTTGTTTGCGATTACGCAAAGTGGCGAAACGATCGATACGCTTGCCGCGATGCGTGAGGTCAAGCGCAAAGGGCATCCCGCGCTATCGATTTGCAACGTGGTGGGCAGCACTATCGCGCGGGAATCGGATGGCGGTATTTATTTGCATGCCGGTCCAGAAATCGGCGTCGCGAGTACAAAAGCGTTTACGTCGCAGTGCGTGGTGCTCGCGCTACTCGCGCTCTACTTCGGACGTCTAAGGCACTTGAGTTACGAAGCCGGTCTGCGAGTGATCGACGAGCTCGAGGCCCTACCCGAGCAAGTCGAGCAAGCGCTGACCACCAACAGCGACATCCGCCGCATCGCCGCCAAGTACGCGGGTTGCGACAACTTCTTGTACCTCGGTCGGCAGTACAATTTCCCGGCGGCGCTCGAAGGGGCTCTGAAGCTGAAGGAAATCAGCTACATCCACGCCGAAGGTTATCCTGCCGCGGAGATGAAGCACGGGCCGATCGCGCTGGTGGACGAGAACACGCCGAGCGTGTTTATCGTTCCTCGCGGCGGGGTGTACGAGAAGGTCCTCGCCAATATGGAAGAGATCAAGGCGCGCGGCGGTCCGGTGATTGCAATTGTCAATCCGGGCGACGAAGACGCGGCCGAGATCGCCGACGACGTGATCCATGTCCCCGCGGTCGCCGACTTTGTGCAGCCGATTGTCACGGCGATTCCGCTGCAACTCTTGGCGTACCACATCGCCGTGCTTCGCGGCTGCGATGTCGATAAACCGCGGAATCTGGCGAAGAGCGTTACGGTGGAATGATCACGCGTAGCGATTTTCTTTAGCCAGTTCGATCAGTTCGTGGGAGTGATTGTCTCTCTGCCTGCGGCAGTGCTCGCCGCACGCCCTACCCAGCGATCGGTGTAGTCGGTGTGGACCGAGGATCAGCTGTAGCCGATCCTGGAACTGCCGAGAGAATCGACGTTCGGCGAACCTTCGCTGGCCGCGAACTTCGTCAATTCCGTAGGGACTGAGTGCGGTTTGGCGAGCTCGGAGATCGGGTACAATTGCGACGGCGGAGTGGGCCGCGCGGCTAACTCGGGCAATCACGCGCGCACTCCAGACCACAAACGGGGCTAAACGCCGAGTGCACTACAAGCCGTAGCCGGATTCGCAAGAATTCGGGTGCCTAACAACAAACTTCACGACGAACGACATGCTACGACTTACTCTTGCAACCTGCTTATTGCTTCCGAGCGTCCCCGCGTTCGCCGAGCCATTGTTCCCCAACGCGGACTTCGAGCGCGGCACGCTCGACAACTGGACCGTGCAGGGGTCGGCGTTCGCGACGCAACCAACCAAGGGCGACAACCCCTCGCTGCGCGGGCGCGAGAGCAGTTGGCACGAGGGGGACTATTGGATCGGTGGCTTCGAAGCGTACACGGGCAAGTCGGGTTCACCTGGCGGCATCCACGGCGACGACCACACCGGCACGCTCACTTCCCAAGAGTTTCTTATCGAGAAGCCCTTCCTCAGCTTTCTCATCGGCGGCGGCAAGCAGCCCGGCAAACTCGGCGTGAAGCTGCTTTGCGAGGGCGAAGAGGTAGAACTCGCCACGGGGTGCGACTCGGAGTCGATGGTCCGGTGCAACGCGGACGTAAGCCGCTTTGTTGGCAAGCGTGCCCAGCTTGTGGTGTTCGACGAAGCGGTAGGGCAGTGGGGGCACATCAACGTCGATGCGTTCGAGGCGGCTGACAAACCGCTGCCCGACGCCTCGCAAGAGTTTAGCCTGTCGAAGGCGGTGCTCGCCGAATCGTACGACGACATCGACTACCGCGAAGCGCTGCGGCCGCAGTTTCATTTCTCGTCGGGCCGCAACTGGGTGAACGATCCCAACGGCATGGTGTTCGATGGCGAGAAGTACCATTTGTTTTTCCAGCACAACCCTAAGTCGACCGACTGGGGCAACATGACCTGGGGGCACGCGACCAGCCCCGACATGATTCACTGGAAGCAGCATCGGCACGCGCTGTTGCCTTACCGCGTTGATGGCAAGAGCGGTACGATCTTCTCCGGCACGGCGATCGTCGATCACAACAATAGCCTTGGCGTGCAGAAGGGGGATGTGCCGACGCTGTGTGCGTTCTACACCTTTGCCACCGAGCCGAAGTTCTACCAAGCGATGGCTTATAGCACCGATCGAGGCGAGACGTGGACGTACTGGAACGAAGGCCGCCCGGTGGTCGAGCATCAAGGCTTTGACGCGGGCGAGCGCGACCCTAAAGTCTTCTGGCACGAGCCCACCAAGCAATGGGTGATGTTTCTGTGGGTGCAGTCGAATCCCGGACGCGTGCGAATCTTTACGTCGAAGAATCTCACCGACTGGCAGGTTGCGTCGGACTTGATGCGTGACTGGGCGTTTGAGTGCATGGACGTGGTCGACGTGCCGGTGGATGGCGACGCAAACAATCGCAAGACCGTGGTGTACGACGCCAGCTTCGACTACGAGATTGGTACGTTCGATGGCAAGAAGTTCCACACCGAAGCCGGGCCGTTCGTTCCCGGCGGCGGCGATTTCTACGCGGCACAAAGCTTCTACAACCAGCCGGATGGAAGGGTGATTCAGATCGGATGGATGCGTGGCGGCGCGAACGCCGCGCGGGTTTATAATCTGCCGTTCAACCAGCAGATGGCGTTTCCGTGCGAACTCACGCTCCGCACCACCCCCGATGGCTTGCGGCTGAACGTTTGGCCGATCGAGGAGATTGAATCGTTGATCGAATCGACCGTCGAGAAGTCCGACGTGACGCTCAAGGCGGGCGAGAATTTATTGGAGGGCAAAGGTCCGCTCGACTTGGTGGACCTGGAGATCGACTTCGATCCCGGTACTGCGGGCGAAGTCCGCTTCGATCTAGGGTTCGCAAAGCTCCGTTACGACCGGGATGAGCAAGCGCTCTATGTCCCCACGGTGGGTGACGATGGCAAGACGGGCGAGGCGAAAGCACTCGCAAATCTGGCTCCTCGCGATGGATCGGTGAAGCTGCGGCTGCTGGTCGATCGCATGACGATTGAATCGTTCGCTTTTGGCGGCGAGCAGTTCCACGCTACGTACTACTCCCCGTTGGAAGACGACGAGGACGTATCAATCACCGTCGACAAGGGCGAGGCAACGGTCAAAAAGCTATCGCTGCGTAAGCTGCGATCGGCTTGGCGGTGAGCTAGGTGTCGTGATAAGTACAGCGCGAGGGCGCTAACCTTGTAGCGACTCGATAGGGGGCAAATGCGGGGGTGGCAACTCCCACGTGATAGGTGAGCTGGCAGGGTCCCCACGGAGAATCAAACGCGCGGGGGCTGCTGTGACAACGGGAGAATCGCAGAGTGGGCGAATTGCCGCCAAATCGCGGGGCGACAGAAGGTCCATGGTAATCCGAGTCCGAGCGGAGAGATTGGTTTTGTCGCATCTGCTTTGTGGCTGCGTACCCGTCGGCGCAGAAAAATTCAGCAGATGGGTCGCATTTTTTTAACGTAACCTGTCTGCGTCAATAGTTTTAGACTACTGCGCGTCGCCGATCTCGAGTTCGGTCATCTCGGGCGTTTCGAGCGTTATCGGACCCAGAGCGCCGGCCCGCAGATCGGTGATGAAGGCCTTCGAGGCGCGATCGTAGTCGACAATCCCCCCCTTGCGCAGACAACCTTTCCGCCGGCCGATGGCTTCTAGTAGCGCTAGGGCGTCGTCGGGCCGCTCTTCAAGCTGGTACCGCGCCGCGAGGCCATCGTAGTAGTTCTCAAGCAGATAAGCTGCAGCAAAGTGGGCTACGTCCGAGTACTCCAGGGCGGTTTCTTTCACCGCACCGGTGGCGGCCAGTCGCATGCCGCTGTTGGGGTTCTCGATGCGCGGCCAAAGGATGCCCGGTGTGTCGAGCACCACGACGCCGCGGCCGACATCGATTTCTTGCTGGTGCTTCGTAATGGCGGGTTCGTTACCCGTCTTCGCCACCTTGCGGCCGGCGAGCACGTTGATCAGCGTCGACTTTCCAACGTTTGGCACGCCAGCGATCATGGTGCGGACGGGCTTGTTAACGCTCGAGCGCGCTGGCACCATCCGCTGTACAACATCGCACAGCCGCACGATGGTCCCTTCCTGCTGCGTCGAAATGGGCCGCGCGCGGACGCCGGTCTCGCGTTCGAAGTAGGCTTCCCAGCGAGCCGTTTGGACGGGATCGGCCAGATCGCTTTTGCTGAGCACCTTGAGGCAGGGTTTCTTACCACGCAGCTCGGTGAGCATCGGGTTCGCGCTGCTAAAAGGAATGCGCGCGTCGAGCACTTCAATGACCAGATCGATACGAGGCAAAACTTCCTCGATCTTCATCTGGGCTTGATGCATGTGCCCGGGATACCACTGGATGCTCATTGCGAACTTTCACGAAAGACGATGGGAGCCCGTAGCCGGTCCCGCAAGCCTTTAAGATACCGTAGATTTCGGTCGAAGGCGACTCAGGCCGGTCCGGTAGGTCGCTGGGTTCGATGCTTCGATTGCCGAATCCAATGCCAGACCAAGCCCACGGCCAGGACGCCAAGTCCAGTGGCCCAGACGGAGGGTTCGATAGCGAACCCTAGAGCCAGGCAGGCGATGAGCCCCGCCCATGCCCACCAGCGGCGGTAGAGTCGCTCGTCGTCGGCGAGTTGGATGGCCGCGAGATTCGTCACGGCGTAATAGATCAGCACCGTAAACGCGCTGAAAGACCATGTCGTCTTGATGCTGCCAATCGCCACGAGCGAGCCGATAACGAGCCCCACGACGATCACCGCAATTCGCAGATTGCTGGTCGATTGGGGCAGGTCGCCCCGCCGTCCCATGGCGAGCACCACGCGTGAAAGCCCCAGGATCAAATTCAGCAGCACACCGAGCATCGCCGTCATCGCCCCGATGGCAATCAGCGAGTGAATGCGTAGTGGAAAACTCCTCGCGGCGATTTCGAGCGGCGCGGCTTGCTGGTTGGTTGCTGCGGCGAGCGCCGGCGCTCCAAGCGAGCCGATGGCGACCACGGCCACCGCCAGGTAGAGCACCATCGAGACGACCAGCGTGGTGATGATAGCTCGCGGGATCGTGCGGCGGGGCTCGACGACTTCTTCGCCTAGCGTGGCGATGCGTCCGTAGCCGGTGAACGCAACGAACATGAGCGCCGTGGCATTCATGAGCGACGCGGGCTCGAAGTCCATTGCCAGATTGGCGGTCGAGATCTGCCCCGAACCCACCGCGACGAACGATGCTAGCGCGAATAACGTGATCGACACAATCACGATGTTGACCTGATTCGAAAGCCTAACGCCCGCGAGCACGATGGCCGTGAGCACTACGACCACGCTAATGGCGACGGGAACCAGCCAGCCGCTCTCCTGGCCTGTCATGTTGAGCAAGTAGCCCGTGAAGCCCAAGGCAGCGGTAGCTGCCGAAGCGGACTTAGCGCACAGGAACATCCAGCCGGCAGAAAAGCCGAGCGTGGGGTTGAGCCAGCGGTAGCCGTACTCGTAGGTTCCACCACTCACCGGGTGGTTGGCGGCAAGCTGGGCGCTGCTGAGTGCGTTGCAAGTCGCCACGGCGGCGGCTAGGGCAATCGCGATTACTACGGCAGGACCTGCCACACCGGCGGCGATGCCGATGCCGACGAAGACGCCCGTACCCACGATCGACCCGAGCCCCATCATGGTGGCCCCGAGGGTTCCGATTTCGCGGGTTAGTGGTTGCATGCAGTCAAGCGGCTTTGGAGCAATGGATTGGCGTTGCGTTTTCGAACGGTCGTCGTCGACGGTGTATCGTCCAACGGCATTCGTTCGGTAATAATAGATTGTACCTTGATGGGATCGACAAGCAATATCGGTGTGCGATAAAATGGGCGACGACGTACTGCGGCACATGTTTCTCGGGTTCATGCGTCTGCATGTGCTATACCACGCCGAGAAAGAAGCGATTTGCGGTACCGAGTTGATGGAAGAGCTCGAAGAGCACGGATTCGAGATCGGGCCCGGGACGCTCTATCCAATGCTCCACCAGATGCAGAAGTCCGGGCTACTCACCAGCGAGGACGAAGTGGTAGGCGGCAAACGGCGAAAGAACTTGCGAATCACTGCCGCCGGTAAGAAGGTACTCGCCAAGGCCAAGTCACAACTTCGTGAGCTCGCCTCGGAGATCCTCGACGATCACGACGGCAGAGCCAAGCATAAGCACAAATGAGAAAACTATTAGCCACTCACGCTCCCGCCGCCGTCATTCTCGTGCGGCTCATGGTGGGGGCGGTATTTTTATCCGAAGGCATCCAGAAGTTCCTATTTCCCGCCGAAGTGGGTGCCGGACGATTTGCGAAGATTGGCTTTGAGTCGCCGGAGCTCGTAGCCGGATTCGTGGCCGTATTTGAGATCGTGTGTGGCGCTCTGATGCTCGTGGGGCTGGGAACACGAATCGTCGCTGTGCCGCTGATCGTGATCATGCTCACGGCGATCGTTACGACCAAGGTGCCGATTCTCATGGAGCAGGGCTTTTGGAAGATGGCCCACGAAGCTCGCACCGATTGGTCGATGCTGCTGGGGTCGCTTTTCCTGCTGATCGTGGGTGCGGGGCCTTGGTCGGTGGATAGTAAGTTGAGCCATTCACCGGCGAACGCGAACGAATCAACGTCTCCCTAAGGATTGATCCACCCTCGCCATCGTAGTCCGCACCCGTCGGTGGTGGGTGACGCTCTCCGTCTACGAGAATACGCAATTCTTTCCACCGAGTGATTAATCGTCGAGCTGCGAGTTGGTCTCGACCGGCGTCGCTGGGGTCTGAGTTGCTGCGGGCTGTGCTGCCGACGTCTGGGCTGCTGCGTCCTTTGGCGCATCGAGTCGCATCAGCATGTAGGTCTCGGTCTGTGCCGTGCCACGATGCACCAGCAGCGTCGTCTGGTCTTTGGTCAGATTGTAGATGCCGGTCTCGTACACGACGTTGGAATTGTCGCCAATGGTAAAGGCAACGCGCTGCGTTTCTTTGTCGACCTTGCCCTGCACCACTTCCGAGTCGCTCGTGGCGCTGTTGTACATCGTGCCACTCAGAATACCCTGCTTGTCGACTGCGAGCTGGAGGGTGCGAGTAGGCGACTTGTCATTAGCGCTAGTGGACATCGCAAACGTGCCGAGTGGCAGCCAGTCGCTTTCGCCTTCGGCCTGCTCGGCGTCCGTTGGATCGACGGTCGCCAGTGCCGCAGCGGACTGGGCGTACTCGTCGGCGGTGCCAACGTCTTGGCCATTCACATAGACCTGGTTGTCTTGGTAGACCACGTTGCCATCGTCGCCGTAGTCGTAGTAGACGCCGCTCGACCAGCCCCACGGGGCAAACCAATTGGTCATGCTGCCCCAAGTCGCGCCGGCCCACCAGTATTGCCACGGGTGATTGTAGTAGCCGTGGTGGTAGTACCAGCTGTTGAGATTCGGATGGGGCTTGCTCCACCAGTCGCTGCCAGGAATCTTATTGAAGTTCCGCAGTTCGTCGCTGTGGTTCTTGCTCCACCAATCGCCGCCGATGGGATGATTGTTCCACGCGTCGCGGACCTTGTCGCCCGCATTCTGAAGTTGCTGAGCACGTTCCGGATGATCGTCGGCCCACGAGTGCAGTTTGTCAGCACCAGGGCTCGTCGGTCCCATCAAGCCGCGGAGCTTGTCTTGAAGCGCTGCGGTGGATTCCGGCGAACGGTTCTGCCATGCGGGATGATTGCCTGCGTAGCCAGTCGCGAAGGGATTGTTGATGGTTTGCGGACCTGGTGCATTCGGTCGATCGGCCGGCAAGTTGGGTCGATCGCCAGCGCCACCCGCCGCGGGAGTGTCGAGATGAAGAAAGTTACTGAGTTGATTGGCACTCGGACGGGCACCTGCGCCGTTGGCTGCCGCACGCAAGCCGTCACCCGCACCGCCATACCCACCCGCGCCGCCGAAGCCGGGAAGGGCAGGGTGATCGCCAAGTCCGCCGAGGTCAGGGCGAGCTCCGCCCCCGAGACCATCGAGGCCGGCGCCCCGTCCTTCGAGGCTTTGCAGTCCGTCGCCCATTCCGCCGGCACCACCAAGTCCGGAGAAACCACCAGCCGGTAGGCTAGGTCGGCCGCCGAATGCCGAAGGTCCAGCGGGAAGTCCGCCACCCATTCCGCCAAAGCCACCGGGGCCGCCGAATCCGCCAGCGCCACCGTGGAACCCGCCGGCTCCGCCGAAGCCTCCCGCGCCACCAAAACCGCCAGCGCCACCGAAGCCGCCGCCACCGCCATGGAATCCGCCACCACCTCCACCGTGCATGCCAACCGCCGAGGCTTCGCCTGCGAGTGCAGCACTTACTACAAGCACGATCGAGAGAGTCCAGTTCGTACGCATCACAAGGCTCCGGCTAACTTAGACGTTGTGTATTGGTTTTGTTCGCGTTACTTCTTCGGGGCGGGCACACGCGTCAGCGTGACCACGGCCGAGTTGGGTTGAGATTCGCCAGCGACATCGATGTCGACCATCTGAACGCGAAGGTGATCGTTGTCCACTCGCTCAAGCATTTGCTTCATGCTGCCACGGCGGCCATCGGGCAACTTGCCGACCACGGTGACCACCCAGCGATTCTCGCCATCGGGTTGCCACGCCGCTTCGCCGAAGCCACCGTTCTGCTCGAAGGTCCAACTGCGAATCGTCCGGTCCTCGGCATCGCTGCCGATGTACTGCTTGCCTTCGTAGACGACTTTGCCATCCTTCTCGCGGCGAAAAGTACGGACGAGAAACTTCTCGTCGAGCGTCCATTCGAAGTCGTTCGAGACGCCGGCCTCTTTGTCCTCCCACCGACCGACCAGCCAACCAAGCGACTTGAGCGCGCTGAAGGTGTCGTCGAAGGGCTGTTCCATCGACTCGCTGATGAGCCACTTGTCGCCTTGCTTCGCCAACTTCGCGACGAACCGCGACATTGTCTGGTCGTTCTCTTGCATGCCAATGACGGTCGCAATGCCTTCGATCGTCACGGTGTCGGCTGTGGCATTACTCGAAGACTGCAGTGAGATACCCATTCGCGCGTCGGGATGGGCGTCGAAGTACTTTTGGTAGGCCGCCGCGATATCTTTGCGGCCTTTGTTCATGCTGCCATCGAACGCCGACGCCGCAGTCCCTTCAGGCGTCCAGAACGCAGCGACCTTCTCGGCATCCGCGCTGTTGAACGCGTCTTGCACCCCATCGAGTGTCTGCACCGCACCTGGTGGCATCTCGGCGAGCGCAGCGAGAGGGGAGAGCAACATCGCGATCGCAATCACGAGCATCGCACGCATGGCAATTCTCCTCCGAGAGCTTGGCACTTGGCCGCTTTTGACAATTGTACCGGTGACGCGCACGCCCCGGCCAACGAACCTCCTGGAGTATAGCTCATGACTTGAGGTGCAGAGACACCCGAGAAATAGGGGGGAAGGCCCTAGAACTGCGGGATTATCCGCGATGGAATGTGGCCAGTGCTAGTCAAGACTTCGCAGCGCCGATTGTTGCTTGGCCACTCACATCGAACAGCCGCAGCCCGTCTCCCACACTCGGCCGTCGGCCGACATGACCGGGGTGTGAGCGTGGACGGGCGGGCTCGGACTGGAGTTATCGTACCCACCGAACTTGGCGACGGGCGACCAATCGGGACTCACGGGTAAAGTATCGGGTGCTAGCGATACGAAGTCGCCCGTGCCATACACGACGCGTCCACCGACCATCGTCATCGCACTCTCAATGCCTCGGATCGCGTCCTCCTCGACGGCAAAGTAGTCGTCACTCAATACGGCTAAGTCTGCGAACTGTCCGACCGACAAGGAGCCCTTGCGATCGTCTTCGCTGCTGAACCACGCGCTGCCACGCGTGTAGAGCCGCAGTGCTTCTTCGCGCGAGAGGCGATCGCCCGTGTCGTTGAGCACCGTCCCTCCCACGGTTTTGCCGGTGACCATCCACCACAAGCAGGTCCAAGGATGGTAGCTGGCAACGCGCGTTCCGTCGGTGCCGGCACCGATGGGAATGCCCATGGCGAGCATCTTCTTGAGTGGCGGGCGTCGCTTAGCGGATTCGATACCATAACGCCTGATGTAGTACTCCCCCTGATACGCCATGCGATGCTGAATAGCGATGCCACCACCAAGACGCTGGATGCGCTCGAGGTTGGTGTCGGAGACCGTCTCGGCGTGGTCGATGAACCAGCGAAGCTCGTCGATCGGCACGTCGCGATGCACTCGTTCGAAGATGTCGAGAAATCGCCCGATCGATTCATCGTACGTCGCATGAATCCGCCAGGGCCAGCGCGCCTCGGCGAGCGTCCGCACCACTGCTTCTAGTTCGCTCTCCATCACCGGCCGTAGATCGGGGCGAGGTTGTAAGAAGTTCTCGAAGTCGGCGGCGCTCCACACCAAGTTCTCGCCGGCTCCGTTGACGCGAAGTAGATTGCTTCCTTCGCCCGGACGTGTCATACCGAGCCACCGCTGGTAATCGTTGAGCTCGGCACCGGCCTTCTGGGCGAACAAGCTGTAGGCGATCCGAACTGTCAGGTGACCCTGGTCGTCGAGTTCCTTCACCACGCCATAGTCATCCGGGTAGTTCTGCCCCCCGCCTCCGGCGTCGGACACGCTGGTTACGCCAAACCGATTCAGTTCGCGCAAGTACTGCCGGGTCGAGTTCAGCTGGTCTTCGCGCGAAAGCGTGGGAGCGTTGGCGATCGTGGAGTACAGGATCAAAGCGCTCGGCTCGGCAATCAATAAGCCAGTGGGCTTACCCCGTCCGTCGCGGGCAATGAGTCCGCCAGGCGGGTTGGGAGTGTTCTCGTCGAACCCCAAGGCGCGAAGGGCCGCTCGGTTCAGCAAGGCGGAATCGTAGAGATGCAAGACGAACACCGGAGTGTCGGGCGCCGCTTGATTGATTTCGTCGAGCGTTGGCATGCGTCCCTCGGCGAATTGGAACTCATTCCACCCACCGATCACGCGGACCCATTGTGGCGGGGGTGTGCGGTCGGCTTGGGCCTTGAGCTGCGCGAGTGCTTGCGAGACGCTCGGCACTCCATCCCACCGTAGTTCGAGATTGAAGAACAGCCCGGCGCGAATCACATGCAGGTGCGAATCGTTCAGCCCCGGGATCACTCGCCGGCCCCCTAGATCGATGGTCGAAACCGTGGGCCCGGCCGCCGCGAGCACTTCGTCGTTGGTTCCCAGTTGCTGAACGAGGCCGTCGGCAACCACCATGGCCGAAACCTCAGGTTGCTGTGGCACGTTGGTCGTGATCTTGCCATTGAAAAGGGCAACGCGGGTAACCATCGCAGGACTCCGGTAGCATGAGAGGGAATAGCAGACTGCGGACTCTAGTCGTAACGCAAGGTTGCGCGGGCCGCCCCCGCCACGATGGACGAGGGAGACCCGTTCAACCGATGGTTCAAGTTCACTTGGTCGCATCAACTTTGCGAGCGGCGGGAGCTTTGTGGACCATCGTGTAAGCGTATTCGATTCCGGAGCCGTAGGCCCCGCCGTACTCCCGAAACAGGTTCATTAGCGCGTCGTAGTGCTCGCGGTTGGCCCAGTCACGCTGAAACTCCAGCACGGTGGCGAGCGACGTCATGCGAACTACGCCCGCTTGCTCCATACGAGAAAGCGCCGCGACGTGGGCCGCGGGCGACGTGCCGGCTGTGGCGTCTTCAACGACGTAGACATTGAAGCCTTCGGCGAGCATTTGCAAAGCTGGCCAGGTGATGCACACTTCCGTCCAAAGTCCAGAGAGAAGGATGTTCTTCCGGCCCGTGCTGCGAATCGCTTCGCGAAACTCGGCCGTATCCCACGAGTTCATGCCAGTTCGCTCGATGGGCTGCTGGTCGGGGAACACGTCAAGCAGTTGAGGCCACATCGCGCCACTGAACGAGTCGGTTTCAACCGTGGTTAATATCGTGGGAACACCAAACTCTCGGGCACCCCGCGCGAGCATCAGTACGTTGTTAACGAGCAACTGACGATCGATACCACTACCCACGCCGAACAGCATTTGGGGTTGGTGGTCGATGAAGGCGAGCACCGAGTTGTCGGCGGTGATTAGTCCCTTGTCGGTGTTGGGAAGTATGTTGGCCATGTTTTGAGTCTCCATTGGATAGGTTAAGAAGAACGATTTGCGATTCGTCAATTGAGGTCGAACAGCATCACCTCGGCGTTGCTCGTAGTCGTGAGCGTCAGCAGTTGCTCATCGCTCACTGCCAAACCATCGCTGGTACCGAGTTCGTGGCCATTAACGGTTAAGCTGCCGCGAAGCACCTGCAGCCACGCGTGCCGGTCTGGCTCCAGGCGGTAATCGAGGCCGTGTCCGGCGTCGAGATTCGCCAAGTGAATCTTCGCGTCCTGGTGGATGCGTAGCGAATCCGAAGCTCCGTCGGGCGACGCCACTAGCTGCCACTGGTTCTGCCGGCCAGCCACGTCGAACCGTCGCTGCGAGTAGCTCGGCGTGAGGTTCTTCTCCGAGGGCAACAGCCAGATCTGGTAGAGGTGGGTTGGCTCGGTTGTCGACGGATTGAACTCGCTGTGCTGCACGCCCGAGCCTGCCGACATGTGTTGGAACTCCCCGGGCCGCAGCACGTCGCCATTGCCCATGGAATCCTTGTGTTCCAGGGCACCCTCAAGGACGTAAGTGACGATCTCCATGTCGCGGTGCGGATGGGCACCAAAGCCCTGTCCTGGGGCCACGCGATCCTCGTTCATCACACGCAGCGAGCGGAAGTGCACGTGGTGCGGGTCGTAGTAGTCGGCGAACGAGAACGTGTGGTAAGCGTTCAACCAACCGTGATTGGCGTGGCCGCGATCGGATGCTTTGCGGATTGTGAACATCGTAGGGCTCCTTGGGCTACTGATGGATAGTTGATATGTAAAGTATACGGTTAAAAAAAGGGACGGTTCACTTTGTGGCCGATCGAGACAATTGGGTCAGCCTGGTAAGCTCCTTGAGATCCTTGCGTGAGAGATGTCCTAGCAACGTCTTATGGAACTCGGTAAGCGGCGTGTCGATCTTGGCGAGTAGCTTCACTCCCTTGGTGGTAATCTCGACGAAAACGATTCGACGATCTTCTTCACAGCGCCGGCGAGTTACAAGCTCCTGCTTTTCCAGGCGGTCGATCAAACCGGTGATTGCTGGCACCACGCGAATCATGCGGTCGGCGATTTCAAGCGACGGCAGCGGAGCCCCCTCCCCTCTCAGGATGCGAAGCACGTTGTACTGCGACATTGTCAGGCCGAACTCGCGGAGCAATCGCCCCAAGCGATTTTCAATCTGGTCGGCCGTACGAATCAGGTTGAGCGCCGCCTCTTGCTCCAGGGAGTCGAAGGCGTTTCGCTTTTTGAGCTCGTGCTGAAGAGTGATGTTGGTCATTGGAGTCGTGGTCCGGCGTTCAAAAGCGTGTCGTGTAGATAGTTTATGTGTAAATTAATTGCAAGTCAATAGAGTCGGTGGTAGCAAAGTGACTTTTAGGGCTTGTCGTTGCCGTACCACCGCTCGGCGATCCGGTCGAGTTCCTGCATCACCCCATCGAGTTCGAGCACCTTGGGCGTAATGGCGTACGTCACTTGAGGCGGCACCGTCGGTTCGTAGTGCCGCGTGAGCCAGCCCTCGGCCTCCAGCAGCCGAAGCCGCTCGGTGAGAGTTTTCGTTGAGATCCGACCCAGACGTCGCCGGAGCTCGCCAAATCGTTTGGGCCCCTCCATGTGCAGCCGGTGCAACAGCAGCAGTGTCCACGGGCTGGCCAGAATGGCCATCAGTTTCTGAAGGGGCTCATGGTCGTTCTCGAGGGCCGGCTCGCGTTTTGCCATGCGTTGTTTCCCTTCGGAAAGTAGGTTTGCATTGAGAATCTACTTTACAAAATAAAGCTGTGTTCGTAAAGTGCCTTGAGTTGCAGCCTGTTTCCCCTCTCCGTTTAGAAGGTCAACAATGCCCACCCTCACACTTCCCCCGATAATTGATGCCTACTTCGAGGCCGACCGCCTCGGGTCCATGTCGATCGTCGAATGCTTTGCGGACAACGCGGTCGTGAAGGACGAGAGCCACGCCTATCATGGCAGGGAAGCAATCCGCCGTTGGCGGGCCGAAGCCGCCGCGAAGTACACCTACACCTGCCAACCGCTCGACGTCACGCAGCAGGGCAACCAGTTCCGTGTGAACTGCCATCTGGAAGGCTCGTTTCCAGGCAGCCCGATCGAGCTCGGGTTTTGTTTTGAAATCGATAACGACCAAATCACCACGCTGGAGATTCAATGATGAACCATTCCCCTAAGTCCACTGCCGCTATTGTTACCTTGTCCCTCACCGTGGCGGCATTGCTTGTGTTGCAAGCTTCGGCCGACGACAAACCGGAATCCGCCGAGCCATCCAAGGTCTCGGCTGGCGAACCGGACAAGTCCACACAAGCGTATGAACTCCGTATCTACACCGCGGCTCCCGGGAAAATGGAAGCTCTCCACAAGCGGTTCCGCGACCACACGCTCAAGTTCTTCGAGAAGCACGGCATCAAGAGCGTTGGTTACTGGGACACTGAGAATGCGGAGGGCGAGAAGCAGCTCTACTACATCGTGGCGTACCCCGACCAAGCGAGTCGCGACAAGATGCTAGTGAAGGGAGTCGCCGCTGATCCTGATTTCCTAAACGTCGTTAAGGATTCGGAAGTCGATGGCAAGTTGACCTCGAAGATTGAATCGGTGATGCTCAGTCCTACGGACTACTCACCCCTTCAATAATTACGACCTGCGCCGAGGCCCCCGATGAAAGCTGTCGGACTGACCCGCTATCTCCCGATTGAGGACCCCGATTCTCTGGTCGATATCGAGCTCGAAAGGTCTTCGCCAACGGGGCGGGACTTGCTCGTCGCGGTGCGGGCGATCGCCGTGAATCCGGTGGATACGAAGGTCCGTGCCCCCAAGGACAAGATCGAGCGTACGCCAAAGGTGCTCGGTTGGGACGCGGCCGGCGTGGTCGAGTCCGTCGGTCCTGAGGTGACGATGTTCGCCCCCGGCGACGAAGTGTTCTACGCCGGCGATCTCACGCGGCCGGGCTGCAACGCCGAGTACCAACTCGTAGACGAGCGAATCGTGGCCCATAAGCCACGATCGCTCGACTTCGCTCAAGCGGCCGCCATACCCCTCACCGCGATCACGGCTTATGAGTCGTTCTTTGAACGGTTGGGGATCGATGTCGAAGGCCGCAATGCGGGAGAAACACTGCTGATCATCGGGGGGGCTGGCGGCATGGGCTCCATCGGCATTCAGCTCGCCAAGATCGCCGGCCTGCGTGGCATTGCCACGGCTTCGCGCCCCGAATCCATTCAGTGGGTTAAGGACCTCGGCGCCGACCACGTCATCAACCACTTCGCGCCCCTCAAGCCGCAGATCGAGCAGCTTGGCCTTCAGTTCGTCGACCACATCGCCGTTTTCAACAGCACCGATGCCCACTGGAACGCGGTCGTCGATCTGATTCGGCCGCAGGGCAAGGTCGTCCTGCTGGTCGATAACAAAGAGCCGCTCGCTCAGAACGTGATGAAATCCAAGTCGGCATCCCTGGTTTGGGAGTTCATGTTCACGCGATCAATGTTCCAAACTCCCGACATGATCGAGCAGCACCGCTTGCTTTCCCGTGTCGCCGATTGGATCGACGAGGGGCGCATCCGCGGGACAGTGGGAGAACTCATGACCCCCATCAACGCAGAGAACTTGCGTCGAGCCCATCGAGCGCTCGAGTCCGGTCGCACGATCGGCAAGATCGTTCTCGAAGGCTGGTCGTGATTGCCCAAAGGCACAGCGCAAAAAAAAAGTCCAGCTCCCAGTCGTTAAGCGAACTGGGAGCTGGACTAGGTAGTTTTTCGGAAGAGCTAGCTCTTCGCTGCCTCGGTCGATTCGGCTTCGGAATCGAAGGTCGGACGCTGTGCCTTGGGAGCACTGCGGTCGCGGATGCCGACGAATTCGATAATCGCTTGAGGGCCGGCATCGCCCAGACGGGGCTTGGCCAAGTGGACAATACGGGTGTAACCACCCGGGCGGTCCATGAAGCGCGGGGCAATCTCGTCGATCAGGATCTCGACGGCTTCCTTGTTGCCCAGCAGCTGGATCAACCGGCGACGCATGGTCACGGCGGGAGCCATCGCGGCGTTCCACTGCGAGTACTTCTCGCTGGTCCGCCAAGCCTTCCACGCATCGCTGCGATAGTCGGCCTGAGTCTCCAGCGCGGCAGCAGCCTCCAGTGGAGCCTGGGCCTTACGGGCAATCGTTACGCACCGCTCGATGAACGGACGAACTTCCTTGGCCTTCGCCAAGGTCGTCGTGATACGTCCGCGTACCTTAGGGGGCGACGGGGCGTTGCGAGACAGCGTCTTGTCGAACAAGGGATGCTCGGGATCGCGCTCGGTGAGGATCAATTCGCTCGCCAGGCTGCGGAGCAATGCTCGTTGATGCTTCGGATTGCGGCCCAACTTACGGCCGGTGCGTCGATGTCGCATGACTCTATACTTTGCGAATAAGAGACGATGGTGGGTATGTTTGTCGTGACAGCCGCGATGGAGCCTGCTGTCTCGGGGTGAGCTTAGACGCCAGCGTGCATCGGCACCTTCATGCCAAGATGCAGACCAAGGTCGCTAAGCTTCTCGCGGACTTCGGTCAGCGTGGTTTCGCCGAAGTTACGCACTTCGAGGAGTGCGTCTTCGCTACGCGAAACCAACTCGCGGACCGTCAGGATGTTTTCGCTTTCCAGGCAATTGCTGGCCCGCACCGACAGCTTTAGTTCGGCGATGGGGAGGTTCAGCTTCGAGTCGAGGCCGGGATCGGTATTCTCGGCAACGGCCGCACGCGTCGGGGTACGCACTTGCGGACCAAGAGTCGAGTACTGGACGAACGGGTTGAGATGCTTACGAAGAATCTTCGCCGATTCGACCAATGCCATCTCGGGGCCCAACGAACCATCGGTGGTGATCTCGATGGTCAGCTTGTCGTAGTTCGTCTTCTGACCGACACGGGTTTCTTCGACCTGGTAGCGAACACGCAGAACCGGGCTGAAGATGGCGTCGATCGGAATGATGCCGACTTCCTGAACGTTGTCGCTGTGCTCGCTCGAAGGAACGTAGCCGCGACCGTTCTCGACCACCATTTCCATCACGAACGGCACGTTGTCGGTCAGCGTGGCGATGACGTGGTCTTTGTTGATGATCTCGACGCTGTCGTCGGTCATGATGTCGCTGGCCTTGATCTCGCCAGCCGTATTGCGCTCGACACGCAGCACCTTGGTCGACTCGCTGTGGTTCTTCACCACCAGCGATTTGACGTTCAGTACGATGTCCGTGACATCTTCGAGCACACCGCGAACGGTTGTGAACTCGTGCTGGGCGTTGTGGATCTTGATCTGCGTGACAGCGCTGCCTTCGAGGCTCGAAAGCAGGATGCGACGCAGGCCGTTACCCACGGTGGTGCCGAAGCCACGCTCGAACGGCTCAGCGATAAACTTGCCATAAGTGCTGGTGAGCGATTCCTGCTCGCATACAACCACACTAGGAAGTTCCAGGCCACGCCAACGAATATGCATCGAAAACCTCCCACAGAGGGAAATAAGGACGAAGTACGAGCACCTACTGGCCAGTGGCCCACGGTGTCGCGTTTTTTTGTGGTTTGTTTAGCGCGAGCAAAGCTCGACGATCAGTTGCGTCTGCACTGGCAGCGAGATGTCATCGGGGCCCGGAATGCGGCCGACGATACCTTCCGGTACACCATCGCGGTCCACCGACAGGTAGTCGGGAATATCGCGACCTTGGCCTTCGCCAAGCGCCTGGCGGACACATTCAAGGCTCGAAGCACGATTGCGAACGCGAATCACGTCGCCGGGGCGAACTTGGTAGCTCGGAATGTCGCAGGTCGTGCCGTTGATCGTGATGTGGCCATGGTTCACCATCTGGCGAGCCTGGGCGCGGCTCAGACCGAAGCCCAAGCGGTGCACCACGTTGTCCAGACGACGCTCGAGCAACGTGAGCAGGTTGTCGCCGGTGTTGCCTTGTTGACGCTCGGCCTCGGCAAAGTAGCGGCGGAACTGACGCTCCAGCACGCCATAATAATGCTTCACCTTCTGCTTCTCGCGCAGATGGATCGCGTAGTCAGTCGGCTTGCCACGCCGGCCGGTGTGCATACCTGGCGGGCTGTCGCGTCGCTCGAAAGCACATTTCGCGGTGTCGCAGCGAGTGCCCTTGAGGAACAGCTTCATGCCGTCGCGGCGGCAAAGTCGGCAAACGGGTCCGGTATACCTGGCCATACTTACTTGGTCGTTGAGTGTTAAGTGTTGTCTGAAGGGGCCGCTGGCCGCTTAGTACTTTGTCAAACGAATCTTTTTGTGTTGCGATCTGGCAATCGGCCAGAACTTTCGGAGAAGCTAAGAGATCGCAACTCAAAAAGTTCGGCTTGACCAGAAACTAGACGCGACGCTTCTTGCGGGGACGGCAGCCGTTGTGCGGCAGTGGGGTCACGTCTTCGATGCTCTTGACCTTCAGGCCGGCGGCTTCGAGGGCAGTGATGGCGCTTTCGCGACCGCTACCAGGACCACGGACTTTTACGTCCACGTCCCGCATGCCGTACTTCTTGGCCTTCTCGGCGGCCTGCTGAGCGGCACACTGACCGGCGAACGGGGTGCTCTTGCGACTTCCCTTGAAACCACTGGTGCCAGCACTGGCCCAGCACAGGGTATCGCCCTTGGTGTCGGTGATGGTGACGGTCGTGTTGTTGAACGTCGCCACGACGTGGGCAATGCCCACGGCCACATTGCGCTTGATGCGCTTCTTGGTCTTGTCTTTGCTGGTAGTTTGCTTGGCCATCCGCCAATAATCTCCGTCGCGGGAATGAGCTTACGCTGTATGTTGGTTTGCTGGGAACTGAACTGGCGGTTAACGCAGGTCTTTGACGCCCTTCTTGCCGGCCACCGTCTTCTTGGGGCCCTTGCGGGTGCGAGCGTTGGTCTTGGTTCGCTGGCCACGCACGGGCAGGCCACGACGATGGCGAATACCGCGGTAGCAACCGATGTCGCGGAGCCGCGAAATGTTTTGGCTCACCTGGCGACGCAGTTGACCTTCGGCGAGGTAGTCCTTGTCGAGCAATGCGGCAATGCGAGCAACTTCGTCTTCGCTCAACTCCGAGGCACGGGCCTGCGGATCGAGGCCCGCCTTGTGGCACAACTCGCGTGCGGTGTGGTTGCCCACCCCGTACAAGTAGGTCAACGAGATAACGGTCGGGCGATTGGCCGGAATGTCGACACCCAACAAACGTGGCATAGGATTACCTTCTAGTAACTCTCGAATTCAAAGCGTCCCCGAGGACGCTTGCAGTTGTTCGGATTCGCAGGGCAGGGTCGGTCAGGCAACGAAACCGGGCGTCTAGCCCTGGCGTTGCTTGTGGCGCGGATTCGCGCACACAACGCGGATCACGCCGCGGCGGCGGACCACCTTGCACTTGTCGCACATACGTTTAACGCTGGCTCGCACTTTCATCGTGCTTTTCTCCAAATACCATCTCCGCCAAGCGGCGGGTTTGCAGCAAAGGGCATCGTCATTTGACGCCTCCGCACCTTGCTCAAAAGCGGCGCGACACGGGCGTCGTGGTTCCGACGACGGGAAACGCTTGAATATAGGGGCACTCGCCTAGGCCTGCAAGGGTGCGGCGGCACGTTTTTTGCCCCACTAAACCGCCCTTCCAGGTAGATTGTGGAGTCTAGCGAAAACAGGCTGCCTGTGGAATCTCCCTAGTGGAGATAAGGCGAGCTAGGCCTGTAAGGACCGGGGTTATCTGCCGTTTGGGAAGACTTGGGTGGCCTCAGTACTCGAAATGCTTATCCCAATCCTTCACCGGGCCGATCCGACTTCCGCCGGGCTCTGAAAAAATGCCGGAGCAAATCTCCGCATTCCTGCTCCAAAACCCCGCGGGTGACCGCCGAGGCGTGGTTCAGCCGTGGGTCGGCCAGCAATGTGTAAAGCGACTCCACCGCCCCCGCCTTTGGATCCGTTGCTCCGTAAACGACTCGGGGGACCCGGGCGTTGACGATCGCCCCCGCGCACATGGGGCAGGGCTCCAGTGTGACGTACAGCGTGCAGCCCGAGAGTCGCCATGAGCCGAGTGCAGCCGCGGCCTGGGTGAGTGCGATCATTTCGGCGTGGGCGGTCGGATCGTGCAGCGTCTCGCGCTGGTTATGGGCAGCCGCGATGATCGATCCGTCGTGCACTACTACCGCCCCCACGGGAACCTCTCCCTCCGTCGCGGCGAGCTCGGCTTCGCGGAGCGCGCCGCGCATGAACTGCTGGTCAATTCTGGGTTGGAGTTCGAGGGGGTCGAGCGTCATTTCGGATTGTTATCCCCCCTTGGCGAGCCGGGCCCGATAGGGCCGGGGTAAGTGCCCCGTGGGTGCGTGGTCTATACTGCTCTGGTGAGGCGTAGAGTAACCCGGCCCTCACGGGCCCGGCGCGCCTGAATTTACTTTAGCAATTGACCGCACCGCCCGTCAGCGGGCTCTAACTATGAACCCGAGCATCGGCGAACACCGTTTCTGGACGCCCCTGCGTCGGTGGGTAGTGTTGGTCGCCTATCTCCTAGCGTTGGTCGCTAGTACGCACTGGCCCAGCGAGTTGAAGAGCATCCAGGTGAGCTACTTCGACAAAGTGATTCACTTTCTCGCGTTTGCGGTGCTCGCATGGTTAGTGGCTTGGGCGCTGAGGCTAGATAAGCGAGTCTCACTGCAGACCGCAGCGGTGCTCGTGTTCGCCATCGCGGTGTTCGCTGCACTGGACGAGGTCACCCAGCCATACGTTGGCAGGCAGTGCGATCCCCTGGATTGGGTCGCCGACCTGGCAGGAGCTATCGCGGGAATTACGGTGTTTTCGCTTCAGTCGCGAAAAGCTTCCGTGACCTAGCCGGAAGCAATCGGGCCTCCTCGATCTGAGAAAGTTCGAAGCTATTGCACTATTCACGGACTTCGTGGAAGTCCGGCGATCGAGGCGAGTTCGCTAGACGTAATTGGGCGTCGGCGCGCGATAGTCGTCGAGATTGATCGACTGGAACCACTCGATGGTTTTCGCGAGGCCCTCGCGCAGGGCAACTTTCGGCTCCCAGCCACCAAGGTGCTTCTTCGCGAGCGTGATGTCGGGCTGGCGCTGGGTGGGGTCGTCGGCCGGCAGGGGCATCGCGACCATTTTCGACTTGGAGCCGGTCATTTCGATGACCAGTTCTGCCAGTTCACGGATCGTGAACTCGCCTGGATTGCCAATATTCACGGGGCCGACAAAGTCGTCGGAGCCGTTCATCATGCGGACGATGCCTTCGATCAGGTCGTCGCGGTAGCAGAACGACCGGGTTTGCGAGCCATCGCCGAAGATCGTGATGTCCTCGCCATTCAGAGCTTGCCGGATAAAGTTCGACACGACGCGTCCGTCGTAGGGGTGCATCCGTGGGCCGTACGTATTGAAGATGCGCACCAATCGGATGTTTACTTTGTTCATCCGGTGGTAGTCCATGAACAGCGTCTCGGCGGCGCGCTTACCTTCGTCGTAGCACGACCGCAGGCCGACGGGATTCACCGAGCCGCGATAGCTCTCGGGCTGCGGATGGACTTCAGGGTCGCCATACACTTCGCTGGTCGAAGCTTGAAGTACCTTCGCGCGGCAACGCTTGGCCATGCCAAGGACGTTGATGGCCCCCATGACCGACGTCTTCATCGTCTTGATGGGATTGTACTGGTAGTGGCCCGGGGCCGCGGGGCAGGCGAAGTTGTAGATTTGGTCGACTTCAAGAAACAGGGGATGCGTCACGTCGTGACGAATTAGCTCGAAGTTCGGCTTATCGAGCAGGTGCGAAACGTTCGACTTTTGGCTGGTGAAGAAGTTATCGAGGCAGATAACATCGTGCCCCTCGCCCACGAGCCGCTCGCAAAGGTGCGAACCCAGAAACCCGGCCCCGCCGGTGACAAGAACACGCTGGATTTTGGACATCAGAAGGACAGTTCCCGGGAAAGGCGGATCGCACTGGAACCTTCGATGATAATCAGCAGGGCGAGCGTTGGCTATCGGGATGGATTTTGCGGATTGTGCTGTATTGCACGAGGTCAGCCGGCCGAAGGCTCCGTTATTGCAATCCTAATGTATGACGGAGTGCGGCATCGAGAGCGTTGCAGTAGACCATCTTCCCGATTGTGCGATCAATCTCACTTTCACGTACCGTTGCCAAGTTGTCGGTCATAATGACCGAATCGGTTAGCAGCCCCATTCGTTGCCCTTCGACCGAGCTACGATCCACTCGAATTCGGCTCGGGTGACCAACCCGACCAAGATTGCTAGAGATCATAGCCAAAACAAATTTGCTTCAATCCCGTATTGAGATTGTCTGCTTGCACTAGCATGGCTGGCCGGCGCTTAGCAGTCCGCAAATTCGAGTCGGGGAACAGTACGAGCACAACGTCACCGCGACTAAAGGGCATCGTATGCATCCATCTCAGGGCGGTCCCAGTCTTCGGCAAAGGTAGCTAGCCTGCTACGTAAATCGGCTGCTTGCTGCTCGTTCATCCCAATTTTTGCCAGATCGACTGCACGGTCGTCGAGAAAGGTCACGATGACTCGGCCCTCTAGATTGGCCGGAGGTGACTCCAGCAACTCCAACTTGCCTTGCCGGTAAATTCCTTCAAAGGATGTCAACATGCACACTCCGCGTGGAAAGTATCGGCGTACCGCCTCGCAAATAGGCGAATAGATGGAGAGACCTACCGCGAGATTTACTGCCTTCAAGTCTAGATTCAATGGCTCTATTCGGCAACCAAAACAGTCTGGGAGGCGTCTTGGCCCCATTGATTGCTATGCGGCTGAGAGGGACCTTTTTCGATAGAAGGCCCTTTCACTCCGGCGTCGCCACCGGCTCTCCGACTTCAGGCCATCCCTCTTTGGTCCAGGTCAGCGGTCGGAGTTGCAGGATGCGCTGGGCCCGCAAGTTCTCCATGTCGTAGGTGTGGTGGACCATCCACTCGCCATCGTCGGTGGAGAGAATTCCGTTGTGGCCCGGACCTCGCCAACGCTCGTCGCTTTCGAGTACCAAGGTCCCGCCCCCTTCGAGCATCGACTTGCCTTTGGCGTCCGCGAACGGCCCCGTCGCTTCCCGGCTGCGGCCAACCATCACCTTGTACGTGCTATCGGCGCCGTCGCAGCAACTGTCCCAGGAGACGAACAGGTAGTAGTAACCATCGTGGAACATGACGAACGGGGCTTCGATGGCATGCGAGTCGACGTCGGGCCGGCCAGCGACCGGTTTGATTTCGGCGTCTTCCTTGGGTTTGCCGGTCGCCGGATCGACTTCCACGACCTTCAGCCCTGTCCAGTACGAACCCCAGAACAGCCACCACTTCCCCTGTTGGTCGACAAACAGCGCGGGGTCGATGGCATTGAAATTGGTCGTCTCGGGCGACGACCCGATCACCTTGCCGCGGTCTTCCCACTGGTAGTCGGGGCTCTCTGGGTCGATCGACTTGTTCACAGCCAGACCAATCACGGAGCGCTGGCTGCCGAACGTCGAGACGCTGTAGTACAGGTAGTAGAGTCCGTCCTGATACGTCAGGTCCGGTGCCCAAATGCCATCGGTGCCCGGCACTTCGCGTCGCGCCCAGCGAGGGACGCCTCGCGGGAACACCTGCCCCGCGCGTTCCCAGTGCTTGAGATCCGTCGAACGCAACAGACTAATCCCGCGACCCGTCGCTACGACAAAGTAGACCGGATTGCCATCTTTGTCCTTGGTTGCGACGATCGTCGGATCCGGCGCCCCGACAAGCAGGCCGTCGCGAGGTGCATCGCTCGATTGGGCAGAAGCTAGGCTCGAAGCAACGACAAATAGTCCAAGTGCAGTAAGAACGCGAGTAAGTTGCATGACAGATTCAGCGCAAGGTGTGCAAGATTAAGGCGAGCGGCGCCCGTTAGGGCCGTGGTCAATTGAGTTTGACTCACTCGAAAACTCAACCCTTCTGATTGTAACGACTACGCAATCGCGATGCACGAAAACGAGGTGCGCTCAGGCTCCGAGGCGCGTACGACCTTCCTGGCGAACGCTCGAGCGAAGGAATCGGAGAGGGGGGAAGAAACGCCCTCAAATCCTGCTAACGATTGATGGACCGCGAAAGCGCAAGCACGCGCCAAGGGTGAACGAGCAGGATTTTGGTTGGACTTTATAAGTCGAACTAGTGGAGCGAAAGGGAGTCGAACCCTCGACCTCTGCATTGCGAACGCAGCGCTCTCCCAACTGAGCTACCGCCCCAAACTGCCTAGTATTCTACGCACCGCGGGGCCGTTTTCAAAGGGCCTAGCGAGGCGTGATGGGGGGGCGTTTGGCAAGCATCGGCCGCAGTTCTTCAAAGAAATCTTGCACGTCGTTGAACTGCCGGTAGACGCTGGCAAATCGGACAAACGCCACCTCGTCCAGATCGCGGAGGTGTTCCATCACCAGCATGCCAAGCTCTCGCGACTCGACCTCGGTGTCGAACTGGGCGTACACGTCGTTTTCGATCGCCTGTACGGTCGCATCGATTTGCCGGCTGGTGATGGGGCGCTTCCAGCAAGCACGTTCCAGGCCGCCGCGAATCTTATCGCGCGAGAAAGGTGCCCGCGAACCATCCTTCTTCACCACCTTGATGGTGGTCTCTTCGGGCCGCTCGTAGGTGGTGTACCGCCGGTTGCAGCCCAGGCATTCGCGTCGGCGGCGAATGGCCGAACCATCCTGGCTGGCTCGCGAATCGATAACGCGATCGTTGTCAACGCGGCAAAAGGGGCACTTCATGACCGCCGAGTATACACGTGCGGTGGGGCGGTTCACAACTACGCGGGCGAATTTAGGCGACAAGTTTCCAATAGATGTGGCTTGCTAGCGAACACCGTTTTGAGGGAAACTGCAACCAGCGGGCTGACCGCCGAGACCCTGCCCGTGCAATCGGACCATCCATTAACCTCCGCCCAGAGTGCGACTCGATGAAGTGCCCCAGCTGCCAAGGCGAGAACGACGACAAGGCCACCTTCTGCCAGCAATGCGGAGCCCGGCTTGCGGACGACGCGGCGCAGGCCAAAGGTGCCGAAGCCGACGCCAAGTTTCCCGTACCGCGGTCCAAGGTCGAGTCGCCCGCGAAGCGATCCAAAGTGGCCGCGGCGATGGCCGCGGGCGACGACGTCTCTGAGGAACGCGAGATCTGGGATGGCAGCTACTCGCCCAAAGCGATGATCGGCTGGTGGGCTGCCGCCGGTGTGATCACCATCGCCGCGCTGGTTGCCGGCGTGATGTTCGTGGGGCCTCACATGATGTGGGTGATCCTCGCCCTCGTTATCGGCTGGCTGGTGCTTGGCGGGCAGTACGCCTATCGCCGTTATGGCGTGCACTACTTCCTCACGACGCAGCGGTTCCTGCACGAGACCGGCATTCTCTGGCGGCGGACCGATCGTATCGAACTGATCGACATCGCGGACGTCACGTTCCGTCAGGGACCAATCGAACGGATGTTCAACGTCGGCACGATTCGCCTCACCAGCAGCGACCGCTCGCATCCCGAAATGGAGCTGCCCGGCATCGACGACGTGCGTAAGATCGCCGACACCATTGACGATCTCCGCCGCCGCGAACGCCGTCGCCGTGGCCTGCATGTGCTCGAGCACAGCATCGAGGGAAGCTAATCGCTAGGGGGACGAGGGAGGCAAGGGTTCGAACTTGGCGTTGCGAACTTCTTTGTTCAATCCTTCCATCGTCTTGTCGGCGAGGAAGGTGCCCGGTTTGCCGCGAAGCGTGTGACGCAGGATCATCGTTTGATCGTGCGTCACGGGCCCATCGGTCGAGCCGTGGTACATGGTGAACGTCTGCGTGAGGTGTAGCTTGCCCGATATCACCTCGGTTTGTGGGACCGGAGGAGCGGGGACGTTCGATTGTCTCACCACCGTATTGACTTGAAATTCCAGCAGAACCCGGCCACCTACCTCCTTCGCGCTAAGGAAAGTCATCGAACTGGATAGGTCGTCCTTCTTCACGTCTTCTCCCAGAACCTGCATTTGAGATGCGATTAGCTTGGGGTCGGCTTGCCAGGTCTCGCCGACGCGGCGCGGGGTGTCGCTGCCGAACAGGTCGTCTATCGTTACCCGGCTGGTATCGAAGCTAATGATCCGCGGGATGACGTACGACGCCATGCCGGGGAGCAATTCGCCCTCGGGGGTGGTGAAGGTGTTGGTCTCGTCGCCGACTTCAGCGAGGATCACTGCCTCGGGGGCGAGAAGCTGCCCGCCGCCGTCGTTTGTCTTGGCGTCGGAGCGGTGGACCGTGTACTTGCGCTTGATGGCCTGACGGCGGGCGTTGACGGCGAGCACTTCGACGGTCGCCTCGAAGTCGACGTGCGTGAACTGGTCACCCGACTGCTCGGCCTCCTCGCCGTTTAGGATTTCGCGCTTCAGCTCCTCCTCGGCGCGAAGCGTGAGCTTGTACCGATCGCCGACGTCGGCGAACTCCGGGAATCGCACCACGTAGGTAGGCGCGTCGGAATCCGCGGCCGCCCAACTACCTGCGCACACCATCAGCACCAAGGCCGTGACGAAAGCAGCGTGGGGAAATCGAGGACCGAACGTCATGTCGCAGGCGGGCAAGAGAACTCGGGGCAGGACCGCCGGACGACACGAATGTGCCGGCGGTTTGGGGTGAGTTCTATTGTACGCTGCGAGGGAGCGGGATGCGACAGGTAAGGGAGATTCGATTGGCGACGGAGGCTATTTCCCCTTAATCTCTTGGCCCTCCAACGTTCCCCCTGATGGTTCAAGTGAGATGATTTGGTCTTTCGTGGGAGGTGGCGTTGGATTTGCCGGTGCCTCGACACTCGAAGAAGATGGGCCACAGCCTAAGCAGAGGAAGCCAGACAGGCACAGAGACAAAAGGGAAGTAACTGCGAACTTCGACTTCATTTCGAATAACTCGATTCGGCGTTAATAGTTGGACGTTAGAAATTCTCGATCACTTCGTTCCATTGCATGGTCGACATCGCTTCAAATGTCTCTTGCTCGATGTCATTGTTCAGACTTTGCACTGACCCATCAACGAAAGTAAAAAGGCATACTCCGCCGGCGTGCATACTGCCATAGTAGCTCCAGTGCGTGTCGAAATCGGACGTAGCTGTATCTTCTTGCCCACTATAGATCCCAAACGCGGAGGGTAGGGCGTTGGCTCCTGCCCACGCAATTCCCATGATATACCCCGTCTCCACCGAACCGCTTCCCGGGTCCCCTACGCCCACCTGTCCCGGCGCTTCGCCAAACATGATGGTTTGAGAGGTGCCGTCGGTGACTCGTCCAAGTCGCGTCTTGCTTCGAACGCTGAAAACCCCCACCAACTCATCGACGGGAATCCCCGCGGTTGGTTCGGTATAGCCGAGTTCGCCGAAGACTCCGTTACATGGGCGATAGTGCGTTACCGCCAGTTGCGTTTCTGGCTCAAAGAGCTCACCCGTTATTCCGATACGTCCATCCCTAACGCGCGGCCATAGGCGGGAGAAGACACCAAGTGTCGGAGTTTCCGTGGTCATCGAGGGGCAGTTCAAAACGCTCAGTTTCGTCTGCGCTGCTTCCCATGCGGGTATTGTAGTCGGATCGTTAAACCAGTAGGGAAGATCGTTAGCGTCGGCACCGATCTTCCATTGTTGGGTCATCCGATCGTAGGTGTTGCCGGATTCGAAGTACGGCAGCAACTCGGGAAATACGCCGCTCCATTGATGGGGAGCAGCCGTAGTGCCCAGTGCCTCTGGAGTTGCAAAGTTCTTTCCACCAAGATAGCCCGGAGGCAGTTTCTTCATCGCGCTCTCATAGTTGAGCGCAGCTAGCCCGACATTTTTTAGATTATTCGTGCATGAAGTCCGCCGCGCCGCTTCGCGCGCCGACTGCACCGCCGGCAGCAGCAGCGCCACTAGGATGCCAATGATGGCGATCACGACTAAGAGTTCGACGAGCGTGAATGCGCGGGAAGAATAATGACGATGACGCGTAGCGCAACACTCGACAAAGGCGGAACCTACGCCCATAGAAACGGCGCCCATACTTGCTCCACGGAAGGGATATAACGCCTGGAAACGCGCCCAAACTCCTCCCCAAGCTGACGGCAGGGCCCCGTGTGGCCGCCGCGACAGTTTTGCTTCCCCGCCCGCTGTCGCTCGCGTGAGCTTAGCCAAAGGGCGAAAGGCAAGTCAACTAGTCGCTTGTAATTTTGTGGAACCACTCCAACGGGTGGCCCAACGCTTCGACCGGGGTGCAGATCGGGAAGACCGGCACCAGTTAATACCCGAAGGGTGGCTTAGTGTTACGTGAGAAAGTTACAAATCGAGGAGGTTCGTCACCGGCAACCCCAGTTTGCCGGGCACCTAACCCTCGGCGGTCGCCCAGTCGCGGCGTTGCCGGCTGCTGGGGATGTTCATGGCTTTGCGATACTTGGTCACCGTCCGCCGGGCCACCGTTATGCCGGCGTCGGCCAGGGCGGCGACCAGGGCGTCGTCGCTAAGCGGCTTAGACTTATCCTCGCCATCGACGATTTCCTGGAGCTTCAGCCGGACGCGATCCCATGCCACCTCTTCGCCATCGGCGCTGGTCGTGCCACCCACGAAGAATCGCTTGAGCGGAAAGATGCCCCGCGGGGTTTGAATCCACTTGTCGTCCACCGCGCGGCTGACGGTCGTCACGTGGACGCCCACCTTGTCCGCGATCTGCTGCATCTTCAAAGGCTCGATGAACTCGGGTCCTTCGTCGAGGAACCGCGTTTGATGATCGACAATCGCTTGCGATACGCGCGAGATCGTGCCCCGACGTTGTTCGATGGCATCGATCAGCCACTGCGCGGCGTTGATCTTCTTCTTGATGTACTCGCGGGTCTCGACGTCTTTGCTCACCGCGGCCTGTTGCAGCAATTTGCGATGGTAAGGGCTGATCGAAAGCGACGGGATTTGGCTATCCTCGAGTCGCACGTGGTACTTGCCATCTTCACCCAGCTCGACGAACACGTCGGGCGTCACGCTCGGTACATTCACATCGCCATAGTCAGCACCGGGCTTTGGCTTGAGCTTGCGTAGCTCGGCCCAGAGTTGGTTGATGAACTCGATGGTGAAGCCGGTCTTCTTCGAGATCAGGGGCAGGCGATTGTTTTCGAGGTCTTCCAGATGATCGGCGATTAGCGTCCGCAGTTCCTCATAGTGAGGCATCTTGGGCGAAAGCTGAAGCAATAGGCATTCGCGCAAACTCCGCGCTCCGACGCCTGGCGGATCGAGCGATTGCACAACGCCCAAGGCCTTCTCGGCGAGTGCCAGTTGTTCGGCGCGGAACTGCTCGGCATTGCCGTTCAGATCGCTCGTGATCGGGGGAATGATCTCGCTGAGCGGCGTCTTCAGGTAGCCATTGCTGTCGAGGCTGTAGACAATTCGCTCCGCCATCTGGCGGACATCGGGCTCGATTTCGAACCAGCTCAACTGATGGTGTAAGTAGTCGGCCAGCGACTCGGGTCGGGCCGAAATGTTCGCCATCGCGTCGTGCTGGCGATCACCTTCCGACTCGATTTGATCACGCGACGGACGGCTACGCTCTTCGTAGTCGTCCGGCATGTTATCGGCCATGTTCAGCAGCCGCTCGAAGTCGTCCTCGTTGTTGTGCGCCTCGTCAACAACCAGTTCCTTTTCCGACTCGCTGGGGGCGTTGGGATTCTCGACATCGAAGTCATCGAGCCCGACCTTCTCGTCGTCCATGTCGACCCCGTCCGAGAGGTCGGCTTGCTCGAGCGTTGGATTGTCTTCCATTTCCTGCTCGATGCGTTCTTGGAGTGCCATGATGGGCAACTGCAAGATTTCCATCGACTGGATCATCCGCGGTGCAAGCACCTGCTTCTGAGCCAGTTGCATCTGTTGTCCGAGCGAAAGACGCATGAAAGTAACCGTGTACCGCTTATCGAGAGGAACTCGCGCGAACCGCACATCACGACGAGCATTGATTGAACAAGGCGCTGGCACCCATTCGTCCAGCTGCTCTTAGCATACCGCCCTGAAGTGCCGAGGGTCAAACCATTGGCGGCACATTGCGTGCCACAACAGCCAAGCTTAGCATTTTTGGTGAGGGCCATGCAGCGACGCGGCCCCACTGCTCCGCGCAGCGGCGCGAAGTTGCAAGAGAAGTGCTAGAGGCCAGCATTTTGGCTTGCTCCCATTCTAGCGACTTTCGCTAGCCGATGGGTACAGATCACGAAAATTGTCACCGGCCGGACAATTGGAATATTCCGCAACTGGCGGATCGCCATCGGTGGACCGTACGCTTACTTCGGCAATTGCAACGCATCGCTGTGAGGTTCGCCGCTTGCTAGCTGAAGCGCCGGCCGAAACCGGATGCCTTACGGCGTCGGCGGCTGGCCACCCATCCCCCCCAGCATGTCGCCGAGGCCTGGCAGGTTGAGGTCGCCCGTCATTTCGGCGATCGCTTGCTGGTGCAGCTCTTGGGCCTTCGCCTTCGCCGCGTTGAACGCACTCGGGAGCAAGTCTTCGAGCATCTCGCGGTCCCCCTTTGCCACAAGTCCTTCGTCGAGCCGCACGGCTAGTACCTCGCCCAGACCGTTCACGTCGACCTCCACCAGCCCACCCCCCGCCGCTCCGGTGACTCGCTTTGCCTTGAGCTGTTCGGTGAGCCCTTGCATCTTGGCATTCATCTCCTGCGCCTGCTTCATCAGGTTGCCGATGTTCGCGAGTTGTCCAAGTCCTTTTAGCATATCGGGCTCCGTGTCGATGTTTGCTGAAGTATGGCAGTAGGCCGGATCAAGCGGAGCGCCGATCCGGCGATTACAGCGTTGCGGGTTTTTCTGCTCTGCCGATCAGCATAGCGGGAAGTTGCTTAATTTGTCCTGAGGCGGGGCGTGATTTGCCGCACGCGGCGCGGAGCTTGATACGGCCTACATGACTAACCAACTACTTTCGCGGTTGCCGTGGCGGGACCACTCTCAGTCGGTTCGGATCGGCGGCGAACAATTCAACGGCTTTCGCAACGAACGGGCGCTCGGCCACTTCGCTCTGCAGCTGACGTTGCGACACGGGTCGCGATGGTGCAGCAGCGGTGGTGGGCGTGTCGACCGCGACGCTTTGGTCGATAGCAAACTTTAGCGACACGCCGCGACCAAGATGTTGGGCTAACGCTCGTTCGAGCGTTGGCCGATTGTTGGGGCTGTCGCACATGTCGCGTGAGAACTGATCGCTCGCCGCGAAGGTCACCACTACGCTGCCATCGCTCGCAAGGCGAACATCTCGTGCCACTTCTGCTTGGTGCTCAAGCATTCCGCCTAGGTTGGCGACGACCTGCTTCCAAGCTTGCTTGACCGAGTCGTCGGTGAGCGTCACCTGGGCGGCGCGCGTTGGTGCAGCGGAGGGATCCACGCGGTGCGAAGCGCGATTACCCAGATTGGACGGTGCGTCCACGGCCGCTGGTGTCGCCGCACGAGGTGCAGGGGGCGGGGCGAGCGACGAAGCAAGCGAAACTGGCGGTGCCGCTACCGGCGGGGGGCTAATGTTTTTTTTTACGCCCGCATCGCCAGGGGCGGGGGTATTCGTGCGAAGCTCGGTGACAACGGCGGCCAGGTTGTCGAGATCGTCGAGGTGCGCGAGTCGCACCACCGCCATCTCGGCGAGCGTCCGTGTGTGCAAGCTGCCACGCATCCGCGAGGACGTGTGGTCGAGCACTTGAATCATGGCGAGCACCGTATGCACGCCGAGGCGCGAACCCAGATCGCGCGTTTGTTCGTACTGGCTGGGGAGCACGTAACGAAGCTGCGAAGTATCGCAGCCAACCACGATCGCCATCACGTCGCGGAAGTATCCGAGCAACTGGTCGACAAGTTGTCCGACATCCGCACCACCGGCGATGGCTTCGTCGAGACTCGCAATGGCTGCCGCCGCGTTACGGGAGACGATCGACTCGACCAGCCCCCCAATCCGCTCGCCCGGTGCGACACCTAAGAGCGTGTAAACATCAGACGCCGTGATCTTCTTGCCACCCGACGCCAGCAGTTGCTCAAGCAGCGACTGGCTGTCACGCATCGAGCCAGCAGCGCGAATTGAAAGCACGGCGAGCGCTTCGTCGTCGATCTCGACGTTCTCGGAGTTCGCAATCTGTGACAGTCGCTTGGCAATGGCCGACGATTCGATGCCGGCGAAGTCGAACCTCTGGCACCGCGACAAGATGGTGATCGGGATCTTTTCGGGCTCAGTGGTCGCGAAGATAAACTTCACGTGCTCCGGCGGTTCTTCCAGCGTCTTGAGGAGCGCGTTAAACGCGCTCTTCGACAGCATGTGAACTTCGTCGATGATGTAGATCTTGTACCGGCAGCGACTCGCGCGGACGCTAGCGTTCTGTCGCAAATCGCGGATGTTGTCGACACCCGTGTTGCTCGCGGCGTCGATCTCGATGTTATCGACGTCGTCGCCTGAGATAATACCGAGACAGACATCGCACTCGTTACACGGCGTGGGCGTGGGACCATGGACGCAGTTCAGCGCCTTGGCGAGCACGCGGGCTGCCGAGGTCTTGCCCACTCCGCGAGCACCGGTGAACAAGTAGGCGTGCCCCACGCGGTTGCTGTTGATCGCCTGGGTCAGGGCCTTGGCGACGTGCTCCTGGCCAATCAGCTCGCTGAACGCCTGCGGCCTGTACCGGCGGGCCACCACTTGGTAGGCCTCGACATGACCTTCGGACCGCTCGGTGGGCGTGTCGGTGTCGGCCATGACGGGTCCTGCGAGTGACGTCGGAAAGGTGCGTATGCCTCGCGATCGGCCGCCTCGCGGTTAGCTGGAGGCGGCCGGGAGGAGCCAGTGTAAGAAAGCGGCGACGAACGAGAGACCCCCACACAAAGAAGCACAAGCTTATGGCTGCTGCGTTTCCACCCTGACCAGGTTCGCAAGGCCCCCATTGCAGGGGCCTCTCGCTTGTCGTCGCTACCAACAAGTATGACACCCAGGTCCCGAGCGTCAATCGCCCCCGCAATCGTCACTTCTCCTCGGCGAATTGCTGGCGCAGCTCCGCGGCAGCTCGGAAGTCGGACACCGCCTTCTCGATTTTCGCCTTCTTGCTCGCAAGTTCCGCCACCTCGGCGCTCAACGTGTCGGCCGCGGTCTTCGATGTTTCCGCCACGCTCGACAGCTCCCGGCGTTTCGCTTGCAGAGCTTCCAGTTGTGCCTCGAGCGCTTCGAGCTCCTTAGACACCTCGGCGACTTTGGCCATCTCGCCCGCTAGCTGCTCTTCGACCTTGGCGAGTTCAGCAGACTTGGCTTCAGTGGCTTGCGACTCGCTGGCCAGCCGCGACTCGAACTCTCCTTGCGCCGCGGCGTACGCGGAGAGTTCGGCTTCGAGCGAGGCAATCCGGGCCTCGGCATCGGCCTGCTGCTGGCGTTTGGTATTGAGCTCGCCCTGCAAGCGATCTCGTTCGGTGACGAGGCCGGAAAGGTCCGGCAGATTCTTCTCTGCCGCTTCGAGTTGGGCGAGCGCCTCGCGGTGCTGGTTCATTGGTCCGGTGAGGGCATCGACTTGCTGTTTCGTTTCCTGCTGCGCCTTGTCAGCAGTCGGGCGTTTCGATTCCGATTCTTGCCGGCGAGCCAAGATCCCTTCGAGCGCCGACTCATGCTCGGTGATCTGAGCGTTCAGCTCGGCGACTTTTTTGTCGTCCGCCTCTTCACCTTCTTGATTCCCCACCGATGCGAGTTGCTGCTTTAGTTCGCCAAGCCGCGACTCGGCTGACTGTTGCTCGCCGGCGACCGTGGCGATGGCCTTGTCGAGTTCTTCGAGTTCTTTGCGGCGAGCTTCGAACTGCGCGGTGAAGTCACGCTGCGATTGCTCGAGCTTCGCCAGGGCGTCTGCTGCTGCGGCCTTGTCGGCCTTATGCTTCTCCACGGCGGCCGTGGCGTTTTCAAGCGTCGTCATAGCGGCGGCGAGGGATTGTTCTGCCGGGGCAATCGTCGGCGCGATCGCTGCCAGTTCGCCCTTCGCCGTCTCCACGCGCATCGCGATGGTCGGCGGATTGCCATCGAGCCGGCCCACTTCGGCACCGTCTTCCAGCTTCGCCACTCGCACGGCGCCGGTCCAATCGCTGAACACCGCGTGCGAGTCGTCGTGGGTCGTGGCGATGGAGAGCCCGATGTCGTCGCCTTGGCCGAGCCGGCGTTGTTCCTGGCCATCCGTGTTCCAAAGCCTCGCGGCACGGTCGCGACCGATGCTCACTAGCCGGCCGTCCTTGGTGAACGCCACGTCGAGAATTCCGGAGCCGACGTTCCACTGCTTGATCGCGGCGCCCGAGGGCTGCCAAGTGCGAATTTCACCATCGTCACTCGAAGTGGCGAGTAGTTGCGAGTCGCCTCGCCAGCTCATGGACGTGATCGCCACTTTGTGACCCGTGAGTGCCGACACGGTCCGTCCGGTAGCTGCTTCCCAAACAGTGCCGTTGCCCGAGCGATCGGCGATCGCCAGGTACTTTCCATCGGGACTGAACTCTAATGCCGTGATCCAGTCGGTGTGTTTCGTGATGCTGTAAGCGAGCGATCCGTCCGCCGTGCGCAGCACTTGCACTCGCTTGCGAGGACCGCCGAGCGCAACGAGCGAATGGTCGGCTACGATGTCTGCGGCGAGCACTGTGTCGAGCTCATCGCCGAGCTCCGAAATGCGTTCGCCCGTCTTGATGTCCCACAGGTGCGCGACGCCTACAGCGGCGCCACGTCCTCCGGCCACCAGCAGCAGATCGCCGTTGCGGCTGAAGCGAACCACTTCGGGCGTGCCCACCACGAATGGCACCACAGCCAGCAGTTCACGCGTGTCGGCGTGGTAGAGCAGCACTTGTCGCTGCCCCGTCATCGCAACGAGCGGTGCCCAGGGGCTGGCCGCCACGTTGTTCACGGCACCGGCATACGGTGCGCGGACAATCGGCTCGCGGAAGAATCCACCCGGCATGGCGGGCTCGCCAGCGGGGCGGTTGTCGGCCGAGGGCACAAACGCCGCGACCGCCGGCTTCGACGACTTCATCGCCTTCGAACCGGCATTCTCCAGAAGCCCGCCATCGATCCACGCTTTGACCAGCGCGAGCTGATCGTCGGGCAGTTTGTCTTGCCCCGGTGGCATGATCGGCTCGTCGATGTGCGCCATCAGCTGGTAAAGCCGCGAACCATCACCAGAGCCCGGTTCCAGCACCTTGCCGCTCGCGCCGCCGGTCATCGCGTCGGCGAACGTCTCCAGCGACAAGTCGGCACTACGTCCCCCCGAGTCGTGACACGCGAGGCAATGCTCGCGAAAGATGGGCGCTACGTGATCGTCGAACGTCACCTTCTCCGGCATCTCGGCGAACGAAGGGGTGGCTGCCATGAAAGCAGTTCCGATCGCCACCGCGATCGCCTTCCATCCGCCTAGCGCGTCATTCCGCATTTCGCATTCCGACTTCCGCATTGCGTCACCAATCAACGTAGACATTCGAGTAAACGTACGCACGCCAGCTAGCTTTAGTGGTTAAACAAGAACTCGCGACTATTCAGCACCGCCCAGAACACGTCTTCTAGTTCGGCCACAGGCTTGGGATTCTCGCCCAGCACCGCGGCAAGTTGCTCGCGTTCTTCGTCCGTGGGTTTGCGAGCTAGGCACCGCTGGTAGATCTCGTCGACAACCTGCTGGGGCGTGTTCCCCGCTTCGAGCAACTGCTCGACCAGCTTGCCGTTACGAATCTTGTCATGAACCGTGCCGCCGTTCAGCAGGTGGAGCGCCTGCGAGAGCGTCGGCTCGCTGTGCACTTCGCATGCACAAACCGAATCTCGCTGGGCTCGGCCGAACGTGCTAAGGAAGTAATTGCTCGCCCGCCCATCAGCAATTTCCACCGCTCGCGAACCGAGTGGCAAGCCGGGCAGTTTCTCGGGCGACTGAGTGACTTGGCAAACACAGTCGAGCAGCGTTTCGGCAGGCATGCGTCGTGTCGCGGCGCGGGCGAAGTTGGCGGTGTCGGTTTCGTTCGACGGATTGGCGACGGTCGATCGTTGGTAGGCGTTCGAGTTGCAAATGTCACGTACCAACTGTCGCAGGTCGTACTTGTACTCGATCAAGTGGTCGCCAATCGCGGCGAGCAACTCGGGGTTCGACGCGGGGTTGCTCACTCGGAAATCGTCCACCGGCTCGACGATGCCGCGCCCCATGTAGTGCGCCCACACGCGATTGGCGATGCTGGGGGCGAACCACGGATTCTCCTCGCTGGTCACCCACTCGGCCACCACCTCGCGGCGATCCTTCTTCTTCGTGTCGGGCAGTTCGCCCCCCAGGAACTTCGGCGGCATCGCCTGTCCCGTCACCGGATGGGTCGACTCGCCACTACCGCGATTGAATACAAACCACTCGCGCTCGTCGCTGCCACGCTTCCGCGCGATCTGCGAGAAGAACGCCGAGAAGCCGTAGTAGTCGTTCATCGTCCAGCGGTCGAACGGATGGTTGTGGCACTGGGTACACTGCATACGAATCCCAAGGAACGACTGCGCGACGTTCTCTGATAGCTTGTTGGGGTCCTGCTCCACCAAGTAGAAGTTCACCGCGGGTTGCTCGAACGCGCTGCCGTTGGCACCAATCAGCTCGCGGAACATCTGGTCGAGAGGCACGCCAGCTTCCATCTGTTCCTTCAGCCATTCCGAGTACAAAAACATCGCCTTGTAGTCGACCAAGTTGCCGTCGGTGCGAACCAGCACCAGCTCGGCCCACTTCATGCCCCAAATTTGCGAAAACTCCTCCCGCTCGAGCAGCTCGTCGATCTTCTTCGCACGCTTGTCGGGCGACGTGTCGGCGGCGAACTGTTCGACTTCAGACGGCGTCGGCAGCATGCCAATCGTGTCGATCGTCACTCGACGGAGGAACTCGGCGTCGGTCGACCGCTCGCTTGGTTCGATCCGCAGGTCGCCTAGCTTGGCGTTCACCATTTCGTCGATGTAGTTTGCCGGTGGGGTGTCGGAGGGTTCGTATTCCAAACCTTCGGGTAGCACAATCACCTGGCTGCCCACGGTGTGCGTATCGAAACGGGCCATCACGAACGCCTCGCCCCGCATGCCGGTGGTGGCGACGGCCGATGGATCAAGCTTTGCCACCGAGTCGTTGTTCGAACTAAAGACGGCGAGGTTCGTCACGTCGCGTGTCGAGCCATCGCTGTAGTGGGCGATCGCCACGAAACGCTGCTGCGTACCGGTTCCCTCGAGCACCACGCGCGGCGGAAAGAACTCGACGCGGTCGACGGTCGGCGCGCCACTCAGATCATTCGGCACACCCGCTTCGATCCAGTCACGCAGTTTGTCGTAATACACCGTGTCGTGCTCAAAGAGCTTGCCGCCAGTGTGCGGAACACTTCCCACGGCCTTCACCAGCAGCAGGCTATCGTCCGGCAGCGCGCGGTTGATGCGGCGAGTCGACATTTCGCGGGTGAGTCGTTCGTAGTCGCCGGCGGGGTCGAAGCCAAACAGCGACAACCGAAAGCCGTCCTTACCCCGCGACGAACCGTGGCACGCCCCCGAGTTACAACCCGCGCGAACCAGCACCGGAATCACGTCGTGGCGATAGCTGATTGGCTTGACGCTCTCAATCGTGGCGACCGTTACATCACACTGAGCCGCGAGGTCACCCAGTTTCGCCTTCAGCACCCCCTGGCCATTGGCCGCGGGGCGGAGCACAAAGCCATCGAGCGTCGCCGAGCCGGTCGCCGATTCGACCTGCCACTCGACTTTGTCGGTCACGTCGACCGACACTCCATCGTCGCGCTTCGCCACGGCGACCACCGATTGGTAGTCGTGCGCGTGCTCTAGCGTGGCCGTCGAGGGATACACCGAAAGTTCGACAAACTTCGCCTCGTCGGCCATCGCTGACGAGGTCGCGATTGATAGAGTCGCAATCGTGATGCACAAAGTGCGAATAGCCGACGACCTACGCGTCGTCGGACCAACCCACGATCGAATTCTTAAATCTATCGCGTTCATAGAGTTCTCATTTCGCATAACATCAAATTCCTATCGCGCTGCCGTGGCTTCGGAAGGCGGTGGCAACGGGGTGTCGACCCGCAGCTCGCCATAACCAACCGAATGATAGACCGGCTCGCCGTTTTCCATGATCGTTACGCGGCAGAACTGCCCACGGTGTTGGCCGGGGCGGGCGTCGGCAGCCGCCTTCAAGTGGAACGTGATTTCCTGGGTCTCTTTGGTGATCTTGATCGGCTCGGTCGCGATGCCCGGCGGCAAGTTCAAGAGCTCGACCGTCGCTTCGCCTTCGAACGGGGTGCGCTGCTCGATCTTGATCGGGAAGTCGACCGATTGACCCTGCTCGACGTTCGGTCGCGGCAGTTCCATTGCCAAGTACGGCTCGGCGATTTTCAGCTTGGCGAGCGGGGTCACCGTGACCAGTCGGCCTCGCACATCGGCTTCGCCACGCATGGCGATGGGCCACTCTCCGACTTGGGCTCCTTCGTTCGCCGTGACGGGAATGATCACTTCGTTTTCGTTCTCCGGGATTCGCAGCGAGGCGTTGCTCGAGACCCCCGGCGGGTCGTACAGCATGCGGACGAGAATCGCCCCCGTGAATCCTTCCGCCCGTTCGGCGATGACCTTAACCCCCTTATCGCCGCGTTGCACCAGCGGGGCCGCGGGTTGCTCAATATGAATCGTGTAGGGGGCCTTTTCCGTCACCGCCACCACCGGCCGCGAATCCGAATATCCCCACACGTCGACGTTATTGCGACCGCGAACAAACCAGTTGCGCTGCGTAAACTTCGCCGCAACCGCCGTGTTGTCCTCGGTGCGTCGCGAGGTCATCGTGGCGAGCGATTGCCCCAGCGGCGCGTCTGCTGCTGCCGACAGGATTACCGGCGTGCGATCGTAGTTGCCCGGCACCGGTGGAATCTCTACCGACACGCCGGGGGGAAGATTCGTCCAATCGATCGTGAGCGGACCCCCCGTATCTTGGCGAGCCGCACGGATCATCGCCCCATTGCGGTTGCCTTGAGGAACGTCGAGCAGCTTGGCGACGTAGCGTTCTTGCTCTTCCAGCTCCATATTCACCAGCGGATCGGGCGCGAGTGCTTCGAGCCAGTAGGTATAGGTATCGCCCCACCGATTCAGTCGATCTTCGACGCGAAACACGAAGTCACCATCGGCCGGTGCTTGAAAGCGGACGTAGCTGTCCACGAAGCCGCGATCGTCGTCGTTGCTGGTGAGTGTCTTGCCATTCGCGTCGAGCACTCGTAACACGGCGTCGACGGGCGAGCCATAGATGCGGGCGTGAAGTCGCAGGTGGAACACTTGGCCCTGCTTGGCTGCGACGCGAAAACAATCGAGATCGCCTTCCTCACTGATCACCCCGTAGAACGCCCCCGGAGCCACCCCCGAAGTTGCTTCCTTCGCGTTGTTGTTCGGCTCCACTTCGCCGGTCACCGGCATGTTCACCACACGCAAGTAGTGGGGCGATGGCGCGAGTCCGCGGTCGCTCGAAGGGACGTACGCAAAAGAATCCGTTGGCGTGTCGGGCAGCTTTACTTCTTCCGTTGCCGCGCCGCCAGCGTCGCCACGCCATTCGATCTTGATGGTCTCCCCTGCCCTGCCTCCAGGCGGATAGACGGCCAACGGACGTGGGAACTTTCCGACATGCAATCGATACGTCGCCTGGTCGCTACCACGGTAGGCCGACTCGCGAAGCTCGAGCAGGTACTTTCCATCAGCCGGGGCAACGATCGAGAAGCACGCGTCTTGTTGCACCAGCGCCCAGTCGTCGCACTTCGCCAGTTCTTCGCCCGCAGCATCGTAAAGCGTGATCACGGGGTCGAAGAACGTACGGCCTAGTCGCAAGCCATCGACTTCGACCGAAATCGGCTCGCCCGCTTCGGCTTCGAACTGAAAGAAATCAACGTCTTCGTTCTTCACCACACCATTCACCACGGTCCCGAGCGGAATCGCTTGCGGTGCCGCGGCGTCGCTGTTGGGCTCCGTTTCGTTTATCTCGGGCAGTGCGCCGACGTGGAACGTCATAACGTTCGAGATCCCCGAGCCAGTTCGCAGTCGCAGCGGGTACCGGCCCGGCATGGTCGTCTCGGGGACGAACAGCTTGGCCGAGGTTTGATTGTCGTCCACTCGTTTGAGCTTGCGAACCTCGATGCCGGGCTCGTGCCAGAGGATTTCCAGTGGATTGTCACCCAGTCGCGGGCCGCGCAGCGATACGACGACCTCGGTCCCTCGCTGAGCGCCTTGCGGAACGAGTTCGCTAAGCTGCGGCTCGGCTCCCACGACAAACATCGGGGGAATCAACATCGCTAGCGCGAAGATGGAGAATAATCGAAGCACGAAACACCTCGCCTGACAGGGGTGCCTTGCGTTGGAAGCTAGCCGACGATCTCGCGGCGGACTTTGCCACCGTCGACGATCTCAATCGGCCGAGCACCGGGGGCCATCAATTCCTTGCCGGCGTCGATGCCGAGCTGATGGTAAATCGTGGTCGCCAGGTCCTCGGGCGAGATGGGGCAGTCTTCGGGTTCGGTGGCCGTCGCGCCGCTCGAACCGACAATCGCCCCGCGATGGACGCCGCCACCCGCGAGGGCAACGCTAAACACCTTGGGCCAGTGGTCGCGGCCACCATCGGCGTTGATCTTCGGCGTGCGACCAAACTCGCTCGACACCAAAACCAGCGTCGAGTCCAACAGGCCCCGCTCGTCGAGATCCGATAGCAACGTAGCGTAAGCCCGATCGAAAGCGGGCAGCAGGCGATGCATGTTGCCGGTGATCGCCGTGTGATGATCCCAGCCGCCATAAGTAAGTGTCACGAATCGCGCACCCGCTTCGACCAACCGCCGCGCGAGTAGCATCCGCGCGCCGGCCTCGTTGCGACCGTAACGATCACGCACACCACCCTCTTCCGCATCGAGGTTGAACGCTTCGCGAGCTTCCTTGGAATTTACCATGTCGAAGGCACGCTCATAAAACGTATTCATCGCGCCGACGTTGTCGGCTTTCACGCGATCGTTGAACTCGCAGTTCACCAAGTTCAAAAGTTCACGCCGGCGGTTGTAGCGAACGTCGTCAACGCCGCCGGGGATGTTGAGGTCGCGAACCTTGAAGCCATTCTGCTCGGGGGCCGCGCCAAGATTGAATGGCGAGTACGACGAACTCAGGTACCCCGTCCCCTGCGCGGGGTCGAATTGATTCGGCACCGAGATGTAGGCCGGCAGGTTGTTTCGTGGGCCTAGCTCGTGGCTAACCACGCTTCCCATGCTCGGGTAGACCAGCGCGGGGCTGGGGCGATAACCGGTGAGCATGTTGTGGACCCCCCGCTCGTGGGCCGCCTCGCCGTGCGTCATCGAGCGGATCACCGTCATCTTGTCGGCGACCTGGGCGGTCATCGGCAGGAGCTGGCCGAACTGCTCGCCAACGATCTTGGTGCCAATGGCTCCCATCTCGCCTCGGTATTCGATCGGCGCATTCGGCTTGGGGTCGAACGTTTCCTGACCCGAAAGTCCGCCGGGCAGGAAGATGTGAATGACGCTCTTCGCCTTGGGGCCAGCGGCGGCGGGGCCGTCGCTCGCTTTCGCGTTTTGCAAGAACAAATAGTCGCCGAGCGTCAGCCCTAGTCCGGCAAGCGAACCAACGGCCAAAAAGTTACGGCGAGAGAGACCACGGACGTCGAGCATGCCAACACTCCTTCAAGCTGGGAATGGCACTGATTGAACGCGATGCGGTACCGGTGGGTATCAGCGGTAAAATAAGTAGCAAGAACAAGAACGCGGCGCGAAAGAGGCAAGTGCCGCGATTATGGTGGGAAAGCAGTGGTGGGAAGCAGGGGGTGGGGCAGGCAGGGAGGTGATGAAGCGTGGAACAGTCGCTCGTCTCGCCCCCCGACGTTGGCTCGCATCTTAGCGGAGCTCTGCTGAGAAGTCAAAGAAATGACTGAGAACTTTAGGAAAAGGGAACCTACCGAAAAAGGAGCAGCCGGCTTCGTCGGTGGTTCGAAGCCGGCTGCGTGCTTTTAGGTTTTAGAAGAGAGATCGCGCGCCATCGCCTGCCACTTACCGCATCCTAGGCCATTCGACATGCGGGGAATCGAATGGGGGTGGAGCTTGTTCAGCGGCGGCTTGTTAGGCGGCGGCAATCTGCGCGTCCGGCTTTGCGCCGGGACCTGCTGGTCCGGCCGGGAGATCCCAGGCCTCCAGTTCATCGCGAAGCACCAGGACGTCGTCCGGGGCCTCAATGCCTACGCGAACTTTGTCGCCGCCAATTTTGACAATGGTCACAACGATCGAGTCGCCAAGCCGAATTCTTTGGGACTCTTTGCGGGAAAGCACTAACATGTTGGGGGGCACCTCCGTGTTTTCGAAACGCCAGTTGAGGTATAGTGAAATTATGTATACATCAAGGCGATTGGCGGGTCAATAGGCATTTCGCCAGATTGGCCTCGTGGGGCGACCCGTGAGGGATGGGTCGGCCCGGGGGCACACGGTTGGTGGTGACGGTTTCGGCGTTTTCCTCGCGGGAGTCTGGCTTCGGCGGCTTTGATGCTTTCTAGGAAACTCAAGCGGCAATTGCGACGAGGGCGTCGACCGCCACCTCGCCTACTAATTGTGTTTTCGCACACCGCTGGCCAACCGCGTTGTAAAACCAGATGACTCCTCGCTCAAGTTCCCACACCGCGGAGACCTGCAACTGCCGCGGGCCATGGAGCACGAACATCACTGCACACGCCGCGCCGGCGCGCTCGAGGGTTCGTTCGCTCAGGGGAAAATGATTCGGTTCTAAGTCTTCTAGTTCGCAAAGCACCTGGTTGACGTGGGTTCGGACTGACTCTTGATCCTCAAGTCGCTCTTTGTGAGTCCGCATGCTGCGCTTCGATCCTTGTGGCTACAAAGCCCCGCCTTTGCCTGCCGCGAGCGGCATCGCCGACAGCGTCCCGGTGAGCGAATGCCTCTTGCATTGGCTCCTCCGTTCTCCACCGCCGGTAACTGGCTATAAAAGGTATCGGCCCGGTAAGCCGCGGGGCTTTGGTTGACTTGGTAAAATATATCGCTCTGGTTGACTCTCCGGACAAATCCCGGCGAGCAACCATCGCCCCCCAACTATCGGCCAGCCTTCGCGAAACTCTCGACCGCAAGGTGGCTAGCGACGGAAATCTCCACGTAGTTTTGCTATTTGCTGATAGCGTCGTAAGCGATGCACCGGAAATGCAAGCGAGCGGGTAAGCGTCAGGGTCGTGGTGACGTAACCTACCAACAACCGCAATCACTCCCTCTTTCGCTAGCACCCGCAACCCATTTCCGAACATGCGCACAGAACGAATCGCACGTACAGTAACAGAGGAGAGCTCCCGTGTCAATCATTGGCTCGCTTCCACCGAGCAAGGCATTGTGTAACTCCGCCCCGCTCATTCCACTCGCACGAACGACAAATGCCGCTCGCAGTGTCTTAAGTGAAATCCCATCCATTCGTCGCGCGTGAGCGGGCCGAGCACGGGGTGGGGTGGGTACTGGTCCGTGTGCTGTTCGAACTGGTCGATGAACTTCGTGAGCCTGGCGTGCTGTTCGGCGAGGTCGGCGTCGGCTGGGGGAGCCATGATCTCAGCGACACTCGCCGGGATCGGCACGAATGGCGGAAAGCGAACACGCGTGACCAACCAACGATTGGAACGCAGGATAAAACGGACCCACTTCGGAAAGCTCGGCGGACGCCCTTCGAGCGATGCTTGGAACGCTCCCGCCAAATGATAGAAGATCTGCGCCGCCGTCCAATTGCCCGTCGTCGTGTGCCGACTCGTGGCAATGCGATCGACCTCGCGGCGGATGTCGTCGAGACTCTTGTTCTTCATTGGTGCCCCCACCATGGACCTTATTTCATCACCGCCCCAATCGCCGCGGCGAAGGCCTCAGCCGCCGGCGGAAAGCACCGCAGCCACAGCTCCGGCTCCACTAGTTCTAGCTCCATCACCGCATCGCGCCCATCGCCATCCAGCACCATATCCACTCGGCCATAGGTCGGCATCGGGTCGCACGCTGCGATCGCTGCCTCGGCGAGTGCAATCTGCGCGGGTGTGGGCTCGTACGGTTCAACGGTCCCGCCATGGTCGTCCTGCACACGAAAGTCACCAGGCTTCGCCCGTTTGCGAATGGCGTGCGTGTAACGCCCCGCGAACATCATCAACGTGTCTTCGCCCACCGTCATGATCGCGGGCTCAAAAGGTTGCAGCAGCATGGACTCATTGCGCGTGAGATCATCGAGCACCGCCTGCAACTCGGCGGCATTCTCGCGCGACACGCGGTACGTGTGCCGCGCTCCGCCCGAGACGCACGGTTTGAGCACCGCTTCGTGCCAGCCAGTCTCGTCAAGCAACTCGCTGAGCTGAACTTGGCACCCCACCTCGATGAAACGCGACCGCACAATTCGCACGCCCCGCGCCTCAAGATCGGCGAGGTAGTGCTTGTCCATATTCCAGCGCAGTGTCGAGTAAGGATTGCACAGCCGCACTTCGTGCCGCACCCGCTCGAGCCACGCGGTGAACTCGGCGTAGCGATCGAAGTAATCCCACGTCGTGCGAATCACGGCAAGGCGGAACTCACGCCAATTGACGTCCGGGTCGCTCCACGCCACGCGCTTCGACGAGATGCCAAGCCCCGAGAGTGCTTCCCGGAGCAGGCGATCTTCTTCAAGGATGTTCGCCAAATACCAATCGTCTTCGGCCGCCGTGGCAGCGGTGTAGCGGGGGTCGGTGACGAGCGCAACGTCAAACGGCATGCGTGGAGTCTCAACAGGGATCGGATCAAAGAGCAGCATCTTACCAAAATGTTGCGGCTTCGCGTGTTGCGAAGCGAAGGTAGCAAGACACAATGAACAATCCAAAGGTCCACTGCGCTCACCCCCTGCCCTGCCCCATGACACGCCATCTGCTTGCCCTGTTCGCCGCCCTGCTTGTCACCAACCTAGCAATCGGTGCCGAGCTGCCCGTCGCCAAAGGTCGCGAATTCGTCCTCGACCACGCCGGCTGCAAGCTGTTCGTCCCCGAAAACTACACTCCTCGCGACGGTGGGGCTGTTGATCTCCTGGTTCACTTCCATGGCCATCCGCCGGTGGTGCGTTCGAACGCCGAGCACGCTGGGCTCAACGCCGTGATACTGACGATCAACCACAACGGCTTGTCGGCCGTCTATTCCAAGCCATTTTCCGATCCCAAGTTGTTCGGAGAAATACTCGACGAAGCCCTCACCACCTTGATGGAGAAAGGCAACTTCGATCGCGACTCGCACTGGGACTCGATTTGTCTATCGTCGTTCAGCGCGGGTTACGGCGCGGTTCGCGAGATCCTCAGGTCCCCCGACTACCGCGAGCAGATCGCCGGCATCCTGGCCGCCGACTCGCTCTATGCCTCGACCGCCGCGGATGGTACGCCCGAGGACGATCAGATGGTCGATTACAAAACATGGGCCGACGCCGCGGCGAAGGGCGACAAGACCTTTCTGTTCAGCGACTCGTGCGTCGTAACCGACGGCTACGAAAGCACCCGCGAGACCGGCGACGAACTGCTCGCCCACCTACAGCTCGAACCCAAACCCACGGACGAACGTGGCCTCGGCGACCTCCGTTTCGACCGCCGCGCGAGCAAAGGCAACTTCCACTACTGGGGCACCCCGGGCAGCGACGCCAACGCCCACATGGCCCACCTCCGCTACATCGGCGAGTTCTATCAGCATTTGCCATTGGCGAAGCATGCCTCGCGTTAATGCTCGAACTCCCGCATATCAATCGGCTCCGGCGCAACCTCTTTGGGTTCGAACCAACGATAGATCGTCGGCAGCACCAACAGCGTTAGCGCCGTCGAAGTCACCAGCCCGCCGATCACCACCGTCGCGAGGGGCTGTTGCACCTCGGCTCCCGAGCTCGTCGACAATGCCATCGGAATGAACCCGAGCGCGCCGCACGATGCCGTCATGATCACGGGACGAAGCCGGTCCATTGCGCCGTTGACCACCGCGTCACGCTGGCTGTCGCCCGCGTGGCGGAGGTGGCGGACGTGCTCGAGCAGCACCACGCCATTCATCACCGCGATGCCGAACAACGCGATGAATCCCACGCCCGCTGAAATGGAGAACGGCATATCGCGCGCCCACATCAGCAGAATGCCGCCAGTCGCCGCGATGGGGACGTTCAAGTAGATGAGTAGCGCGAGCGTCACCGAGTTGAACGTTATGTACAGCATCGCAAAGATCAACAGTAGCGCTACCGGCACGGCGATCGCCAAACGCGCGCTCGCCTGCTGCAAGTTCTCGAACTGCCCACCCCAACGGAGCGTGTAGCCCGCCGGCAGCTCGACCTCGCTCTCAACCACGCGCTGCGCCTCGGCCACGAAGCCCGCCAAGTCGCGGCCGCGGACGTTGCACTGCACCAGCGTGCGTCGGCGGATGGCGTCGCGGCTGATTTCCACGGGGCCCTCTTCCACCACGATGTCGGCGAGCTGCGAAATGGGAATCTGCCGGCCTTCGCGGTCGTCGATTCGCAGTTCCGAAATCCGCTCGACATCGCTCCGCCAATCAGGGGCGAGCCGAACCTGCAGCGGAAACCGCCGCTGCCCTTCGAACACCTGCCCCACCGGCACGCCCCCAACCGTCGCCACCGCGTCGAGCACATCCCGGGCGTTGATGCCATACCGCGCAAGGCTTTCCCGTCGGACGATGATCCGCAAGTACGGCAACCCCGCGACTTGCTGCGCCTGCACGTCCGCCGCTCCGGGCACTTTGCTCAGCACCGCGGCGAGCTCATCCCCCTTACGTTTAAGTTCGTCCAGGTCGTCGCCGTACAGACTCAATCCAATGTCCGACCGCACGCCGGCGACCAGTTCTTGCACGCGGAGTTCGATGGGCTGCGTGAAGCTGTACGCGTTCGCCGGCACCTCGTCTTCGAGCCTCTGCTGCATTCGTTCGACGAGTTCCGCTTTCGTAATTCCCTCGGGCCACTCCGATCGTGGACGAAGCCGAATATAGATGTCCGTCTGGTACACCCCCATCGGGTCGTTGGCGATTTCCGGCCGGCCGGTTTTCGAGACCACTGTTTCTACTTCTGGGAACTGGAGCAAGCATCGCTCCATCGACTTCGTCATATCAATCGAAGTCTCCAGCGACACGCTCGGCAGCCGTGTGGCCTGGATCGCGAGGTCCCCCTCGTCGAGCTTCGGCACAAACTCCACACCAAATCCGGTGGCCAGCACCACGCTCACGACAAACAGTACGACCGAAGAACCAATCATCAGCACCGGCCGGCGCATCGCAAACGCCAGCATCGGCGTGTAAGCCCACTTGATCCAGCGAACGAGGAACGTCTCTCGCTCCTTGATCTGCCGCGCGAGGAACAGCGATGCCATCACCGGCATTACCGTTACCGACATCACCAGGGCCGACGACAGCGCCGTCATGAACACAAACGCCATTGGGCGGAACATCTTCCCTTCCATCCCCTGCAGGCTGAGGATCGGGATGAACACGATCACCACGATGATGCCCGCGAACAGAATGGGCTTTCCAACTTCCTTCGCCGCTTCGCGATACACGCCCAGCGGCACGTGGTCGCCGCCGTGGTCGCGCTGGTACCTCGAAGCCCGGCGGACGCAGTTCTCGATCATCACCACCGCCCCGTCGACGATGACGCCGAAGTCGACCGCGCCCAGGCTCATCAGGTTGGCCGACACGCCGGCGTAGCGCATGGCGATCAGCGCGCTCATCGCGGACAGCGGTATCGCCGCCGCCACGATCAGCCCCGCACGAATATCACCCAAGAGCAGCATCAGCATCACGATCACCAGCACCACACCAAGCCCGATGTTCTCGCCCACCGTGTGAATGGTCTTCTCCACCAGCTCGGTGCGGTCGTAGAACGTGTCAATCACCACGCCGTCGGGCAATGTCTTCTGAATCTCGGCGATCTTATGCTTCACGTCCTCGACCACCTGCCGCGAGTTGCCCCCCATGATCATCATCACCATGCCAATCACCGCTTCGCGATCGCCGTCGCGAGTGACCGCTCCCTGACGCAGCATCGGTGCGAAGCGAACCTCGGCGATGTCTTGAATGCGAATCGGTGCGCCGTCGCGGCTGTCGAGGGTGATGGTTCGAATGTCGTCGAGCGAGCTGACGAGCCCCTCGCCGCGAACCAGCCGCTGCTCCGAACCGTGCGTGATATAACCACCACCGGCGTTGCCATTGTTCTCTTCAATCGCCGCGAACACGTCGGTGAGCGAGATGCCATAGTTCTTCAGCTTCTCGGGGTCGACCTGCACCTCGTATGTTTTTAGCTCGCCACCAAACGTGTTCACCTCGATCACCCCGGGTACGCTGCGCAACTGAAACGCGATCTGCCAGTCGAGGATCGTCCGCAGTTCTTGCAGCGAATGCGACGTTCCGTCTTCGCTCCGCACTTCGAACTGGTAGATCTCGCTCATGCCCGTCGCGATGGGACCGAGCTCGGGCGTCCCCATGCCGGCGGGAATACTCTCGCGTGCCTTGAGCAGTCGCTCGTTGATCAGGTTCCGGGCCCAGTAGATGTCGGTACCGTCTTCGAACGCCACGGTCACCGCGCTCAAGCCAAAGCGGCTAATCGAACGAATCTCGGTGACCTTCGGCACGCCGCTCATCGCGTTCTCGATCGGGAACGTGATGAATTGTTCGACCTCCACCGGCCCGAGAGCCGGCGAGTTCGTGAGAATCTGCACCTGCACGTTGGTCAGGTCGGGCACCGCGTCGAGCGGGATGGTGGTCGCCGCGAAAAACCCCACGCCCAAGACCACCGTCGCCAGCAGCATGACGATGAATCGATTGTTAAGCGACCACTCGATGATGTGATTTACCATGCTCGGCTATTCCTCCCCCATCAGGGCTTCGAGCATCTTCGACTTCAGCACGAAGCCACCGCGTGTTGCCACGCGTTCGCCCGCGGTGAGTCCCGCGTCGATCACTACCACATCGCTGTTTCGCACGCCGGCCTTCACGTCACGGCGTTCGAATTGATCGTCCGCCACTTGGACAAACACAAACTGCTGGCCCTCGTACTCTTGTAGTGCTGATGTCGGGATCGCCAGCGACTGGCCCTCTGCCGGGGAGTTGATTTCGATGGTCACGAACATGCCGGGCTTCAGCAGGCGGTCGGCGTTGTCGGCCACGGCACGCAGCGAAATGGTCCGCGTCGATTCGTCCATGATCTCGCCTGTGAAAAACACTTCGGCCTCGAACACTCGGTCGGGCCACGCCGTGTTGTGAACCTTCACTTTCTTGCCCGCCAGCGAACCGAGGAGCGGCACGTTCTGTTCGTAGATGTCCGCCGTAATCCAAACCGTCGAGAGGTTTGCAATGCTAAAAAGCTGCGTGTCGGGGCGAATCTGCTCGCCGAGCGCCACGTCCTTAGCGATCACTGTGCCATCGAACGGGGCACGAATCGAGTAGTGCGACACTGCCTCTCCTTCAATGTCCGGGTCGATACGTGCAATTTCTTCCTCCCGGCATCCGAGGATGCGAAGACTCGCCGTCGCCACGGCCACTTCCGTCGCCGCTTGTTTCACGGCTTGCGACGAAGTGAGTAGCGCCGTGGTTAGTTCGTAATCCACTTGCTCGATGCGCGACTGAAACGTCGCTTGGTCGGCGTTCATCGCGGCCCGCGCGGCGACCATCTGCTTGCCGGAAATCGCTCCCGAGTCGGCAATGCTGGAGAGTCGTTCGACGTCGGCCGCGGACTTCACGTAGTTGGAGTACGACGCCAGCAACCGCTCGCGGTAGTCCCCCATGCCACGATTGCGGAACTGCGACTCGATGGCTTCGATCGCTTGGCGTTCACGCAGCACGGCGAGCAATTCGCGGGTATTGGCGACGATCTCGCGTTGCATGCCGTCCTGCACCTGAGCCATCTCCAGCACGAGCCTCGCCTGGTACAGCGCGAGCTTCGCCTGTCCCACCTCGCGGCTATGCACCACTACCATCGCGTCGCCGGCCTTCACTTGCTGACCCAACCGCACGGCCACGCTCTCGACCGCCCCTTCGACCATCGGATAGATGTGGGCAATGCGATCCTCGTCGAGCGACACCTTGCCTGTCAGGTGCACCGTTTCGGCGAACGGCATCATCGCCGCCGGCGCGACCTCGACACCCGCCGACGCCCACTGCGACGGAGGCAGCGTTACGCTCGCCGGTGCGGGCGATTCGCTAGTCGGCGTGGGCGCGGGCTCGTGCTGAGCGGGTGTGGTAGGCGTTGCACTTCGCTCCTCTGACGAGTTGGGCGATTCATTCGACTGCCAATAGATCGCTCCGATGGCCACGGCGAATACGACGCACGTCGCAGCAACTATAGTTTTCCAATAACGCGCGAGCGCAGGGACATGCCACGCGCGAGAGAGTGCCTGATGCATAGAACGACCTCATTGAATCAGCGCGATGTTTGTGGGAGGCGTCTCCGACGCCGAAGATCGGGGTCACAGACCCCTCCCACATGGTTTCGCCGCGCCTTGATTGATCGGAAACTCACCAGCACGCGCAGCGATCCAGGGATCGTTTAGCGCAAACCAGCAAGACAATTCACTCGAAGCCAGAGGCCGCTAACAAACCCAGCGGCACAGTTCCTGATGCATCTGCAAGCCGAGCGGCGCGCGCAGGGAGGGAGCCGGCAACGACTCCGCCGCGCCGAGATTCATGAAAGAGCTGGTATCGACCACGTGGCACAGCACCGCCACGCTCGAAGCGTCGAGCGACAGTTCCTGCCGGTCGGCCGCCGAAGCGGTTTGCACGTCTTGAGCGTACTGGGCCGCGTCGAAGAACGTCCCCTCCATCGCCACCCACCGCAACACCCAGTGGCAATGCGGTTCCGTCGAAGCGTCGCGCTCGTCGGCACGTTCGCTGTGAAACAGTGCCACATGCTCAGCCAGCAGGTGCGAGGTCTGCGGCCGCGAACGGTACTCGTCGTGCGAATGCACCATCGGCAGCGGCCCCGGCCAAGCCAGGAGCAACACCATCGGCTTCAGCAAGTAACGAGGAAGCGGTTGCATGCGATTCGCACTGCGCAGGGGGGAGAGACAACGTCTGCCAGCAGTCTAGGCAGGCAAGCGAGGAGTGTCAATTTCAACGCGGTGCGGGCACCCGGAAACCCCTTCACCCAACAGCAGGCTGTGGGAGGGCTCTCCGAGCCCGATGGAGTGGAGAATTGTGCTCCGCTGTCGATGCGTTGCGCTTTAGAACGTTCTGTCCCACGAGACGTAGCTCGTCGGCTATTGGGAAACAATGGGGCTACGCACCGTGGTAGAGCATGTAGGCTTCGATGGCCAAGAACACGATGGTGAGCAGTCCAACCAGCACAACGGTCGACGGCAGAGCATACCGCCGGCCGTGACGCTCGAAGGTCATCGAATACCATCGCTCGCCACGACTTTCATCGAGCATCGAAGCCATCGGCAACGTCCCTGCCGTGAGCACGGTGATGACGAACCATCCGACTGAGTACGTCAGGACGTAGAAGACCGCGTAGAACAGCAGTTCAACGAACGGTTTTAATAGGTCGGTGAGAATCTCAGACATTTAGGGGGGAAGTCGGTAGTCGATAAAGGATGATATGAATTGAGATTCGTTCGGGGGGTGGGAGTTATTGGAGACAGTCCACTGGAATCGTGATCCAGCGGCCAACGGTGAGGCGCCCCGTTCACTTTTTCCCATGGAATTGCTCCCAATCCGGACAAACCTTCGTCCGCACCCTGTCCTCGGTTCCTCAAGGTTAGCCCATCTAGTTCTGGTTTCTTGGCGGTTTTGTGACGCCCGCTCGCCGCAGTTCGAGTTAATATGGCGGTCACGAATCCCGGCCTCCAATTTACGAGTTGCTCCATGACGAACGTTTCGGCTACCTCGCTGTCCCGGTTCACCTCGCAATGGGTTGTTTGCCTAGCGGTGGTCTGGGGCAATCCTCTTGTGGTATACGCAGCACCAGTACCTAATGACGTCATCAACCGCGTCTACGTTGATGCACGTGTCACATCGAATCCCGCGGAGGTGTACGCCTGGATTGAAAACCAGGGACAAGTCGCACTCCCCCTACCCAACGCTAAACTGCTGGGAGGGACGGTTAAGGGATACTTCGAGTACGACCCACAAGCAACGAGCCACCTTATTCTCGGCGACGCCGTTCGTCAGTTCGAATTCTCGTCCGTCTGGCTAGAAGTTCGCGGATCGGACGACTCCCTTATCCACTCGATCACTACCGCCCCCAATGGCTTTCGGGTAATCGAAGGTGGTTTGCATCTCTTTCTTGGCCCGAGCGCGCCCTCCCAGACTGGTTACCAACTTCGACAGCCAACGGACATTCGTATCACACTGCTCGGTGGCCAGTTTTCACATCACAACCCTCTCCCACCCACGCCCGCGGAATTGATTGCAGGCAACATCGATACCACATTCAGGCCTACTATCTATATAGATCGAACGAACCCATTTCAGAGCGCTAGTGGGTGGTCGGTGCCGTTCGAGTCATTTGGGCTCTACACTATTCCGGAGCCTAAAGCCTATCTGTTGATGGCGGCGTCGCTTGGCGCTTTCTACTGGTTGCGACGCGAACGTGCCGAGGCATACTAGCCAACCGGCGGTTCAAGCTATTCGCAGCGGAAAGTCTTCTGCGTTTTCACGGTTCTTCCGCTTATGAGAATACGTAACCAACCGGTATTTCGCGCCCGCTGAAGATGATATCGCCGCGGCCCATCGCCCTGGCATTCGTTGCGCGGAAAAGAACGTTTGTCTCGCATTTACCCCCTTCAACTATTTCCACTTTCTTCCAAAAAGTGACTAGAAAGCGCGCGTCGAGTGTGTTCTCATGAACACGTTCCACTCGTTGAGTGGTTCTTGCTCTTTGACAACTGAAAAACTGTTCCACGCCCGTCAGAATGACATCTGGGTGGAGGTCCCAAATCGAGTAATGTCGCACCTGCGGGTTACCCCTGCGACTTTACTCCTTGGAGGCTCGGCGAGGCATGCTTCGCAACCTGTTGGTCGACATCGACTTACGTCGAATGCCTCGCCGGTTGGAATTGGAGTAAAGTCGCACCCAATGAAATAATCGCTCGGTGCGACATCACTCGAGACCCAACTTGCCTAGTTTGCCGCGTTATTTGCTAGCAGGGGACTGCTCTGGCAGGCGGCTCGCGATTTGGCGATAAACGAGTCCTAGATGGCGGCTGCGTGTTTGGAGTGGCTGCTTGCTTGGTTCACGTGTCCTCGCCACCTTGCCCCGCCCACCTACCATGCCTCGTTCGAAGATGCCTGCTGAAGGACTGCACTTCACGCAAGCCGTGCGAGGGATTTGCGTGAGCATGACCGAGCGGGTTCCGCTGCTGGGGCACATCGACATGCGCCGCGTGGCGGTCGGTTTTTGCCAGGCTCGCAAAGGCGTGCCGCACGGACTGCAAGCATCGCTCACGCCGCTGAGGTTTGAGAACGGTGCTCGATCTACCGTCGCCCGCGGACGCCAGTACACGTGCCAAACGCTCCTCGATCCTTCGGGCGAGGAGTACTTGTACCTGCTGAACTTCTACTTGCCTCGGTTCCTGAATCATTCGCTGGGCGAGAAGCTTACCACGATTGTTCACGAGCTTTGGCACATCAGCGAGCGGTTCGATGGCGACCTGCGACGACATAATGGGCGCTGCTACGTCCATGGTCCCTCGCAGCGCGACTTCGATCGCACGGCAGCACGACTCGCGGGCCAATGGCTTGCCACCGAACCTCCCGAAGAGCTCTACGGGTTTTTGCGGTACGACTTCCGCGGTCTCAACCAGCGATATGGCACCGTGTTCGGCGAGCGTTACCCCACGCCGAAGCTGGTGCCGATCAAGAATGCTAGCTGAAGCGGCCTTGGCGTTGACCTGACGGATGTGGATCCCTAAGCTGCGCGCGATTTGTCTTTTCGCCTTGCTCTCATCGCTCCACACTTCTCGTCGGGATTCGTCCGCTTGAATCGACTTGTACCAGTATCGACTTGGTGCGCGCTCGCTCTGGTAGCCGTGGCTGGTTGTCAGTCGATCGGCGATACGAGTAGCGTGACGAGCGATTCGCTGCTCAAGGCCGCGACGAGCTCGCCCGACGCGGTGACTCTCGACATTTACTGGGCACGCACGGAACTCGACGACACGAAGTTCGCCGAAGCGCTGTGGGCGAACGTCCAGGAAGATCGCTTGCCGGTAGAACTCCGCAATGCACTCGCCGACGATGGTTTGCGAGCAGGCATCGTGGGAGGAACTCCGAGCGAGGAGCTCGTGCACTTGCTCAATCCCGACGGAGTCGATGTCACCACAGCGGCCGCCGACACGACGGGCTCGCTCGCCGCAAAGCCCGCGAAGGTCACACGGCGACTCAAGCAACTCCGCCCCGCGGATCGTCTCGAACTTCAATCGGGTGAAGTGGTCCCATCGTTTCCGTTACTGCGAGGACAAGGTGGCAAGCTGGTGGGGCGATCGTTCGAAGGAGCCCAAGGCATCTACGCGATCGAAGCCAGTCACACGCCCGAAGGTCGCGCAAGCATTGATCTCATGCCCGAACTGCACCACGGGCAAGCTCAAATGCGATACGTTCCTTTGGGACCCGGTGCCGTCACGCAGAAGTTGCAGCGCGAGATCGAGCCGTTCGAGGAGTTGCGAACCAAAGTCGAACTCGCACCGGGCGAGATGCTCGTGGTGACGAGCCTGCCGGGGTGCGAGACGCGACTCGGGTCGCTGTTTCATCACACGAGCGAGGCGGGTTCGAAGCAGCAGAAGTACCTGTTGCTGCGGCTGTCGCAGGTTCCCGAATCGCAGGCGCTGGCAACGCACAGCGATTCGAGCTGGCCCTGGAAGTAACGCACCAAAGTGTGCGTTTTAGCCCATTATTGGGCCTGTCTCTCGACGGGAGCACGCCTTGTGCCGACCCTCCCCGATGTTCTCCAGAGGGAGTAGAATGCCCATTTTGCAGGCCACATAACTTTACCTCCATAGGGAGTCACTATCATGCCACTCGTACCCATGCGTCTGCTTTTGGACCATGCCGCTGAGAACAGTTACGGCTTGGCTGCGTTCAATGTGAACAACATGGAGCAGATCCAGGCGATCATGTTCGCCGCGGAAGAAACCAACTCCCCCGTCATCGTGCAGGCATCGCGCGGAGCTCGCAGCTACGCCCAGGACAACTACCTGAAGCACCTGATGATCGCGGCCTCGGAGCTCTATCCGAACATCCCCATCGTCATGCACCAGGATCACGGCAACAGCCCCTCGACGTGCCAAAGCGCGATCGACAACGGCTTCACCAGCGTGATGATGGACGGCAGCCTGAAGGAAGACGGCAAGTCGCCCGCCGACTTCGATTACAACGTGAAGGTCACCAAGGAAGTGGTCCAGTCGGCTCACAAGCAAGGCGTGAGCGTCGAAGGCGAGCTGGGCTGCTTGGGTTCGCTCGAGAGCGGCGAAGGCGAAGCCGAGGATGGTCACGGTGCCGTGGGCAAGCTGTCGCACGACCAACTGTTGACCGACCCCGAAGAAGCCGAGCGTTTCGTCGCCGAGACCGGCGTCGATGCCCTGGCCGTCGCGATTGGCACCAGCCACGGAGCGTACAAGTTCACCACCAAGCCGACCGGCGAAGTGCTGGCCATGGATCGCATCGAAGAGATCCACCGCCGTCTGCCCAACTGCCACTTGGTGATGCACGGTTCGAGCAGCGTTCCGCAGGAACTGCAGGACATCATCAACAAGTACGGCGGACAGATGAAGGCCACGTTCGGCGTGCCGGTTGAAGAGATTCAAAAGGGCATCAAGCACGGCGTCCGCAAGGTGAACGTCGACACCGATAACCGCATGGCCATCACCGGTGCCATTCGCAAGGTGTTCGCCGAGACTCCCGAGAAGTTCGACCCGCGCGACTACCTGAAGCCCGCTCGCGAGGCGATGAAGGAAGTTTGCGTGGCTCGCATGGTCGCCTTCGGTCAGGCTGGCAACGCCGACAAGATCAAACCCGTGTCGATCGACAAGTTCTCGGCCTTCTACACCAAGGCCTAAAACGCTGATCTAGAATTTGAACTCTCAGAACAGCCGGTGTCGACTCGACGCCGGTTGTTTCTGTTTGGAGGAGGCGTGTTTTTGTTCGATCGCGACTCGTGTGCTAAGATGACAGCATGAGCACTGCCGAAATCAAGCCGACTGCCGAACCCCAATTGGTGACCGCGGACGAGTTGCTACGCGACTACCACGGCCAGAGGTGCGAGCTCATTGAGGGGAGGGTGAAGTTAATGTCGCCAACAGGATTTGGGCATGGGTCGTTTGAACGCCGCATAGCCAGTTTGCTCGGAGAGTATGTGGATGAGCACGAGCTAGGCGATGTTGTGACGGGGGAAGTGGGGTTTCTTGTTGCACGTCGTCCGGATACGGTGCTCGCGCCCGACGTGGCGTTCGTTACGAAGGACCGTCTCGATGCAGTTGGCTTCACCGAGAAGTACTTTCCCGAAGCCCCAGCACTTGCGATCGAAGTAGTATCTCCCGGAGATACGGCCGACGAAGTAGATGAGAAGGCGAGACAGTGGCTCGCCGCCGGAGCCAAGGCGGTTTGGGTGGTGTATTCTCGCGGTCGAACGGTCGCCGTGTATCGGTCTCTCGATAACATTTGCGTTCTGACCGAGGAGCAGTCGCTGTCCGGTGAAGAGGTTGTACCTGGATTCTCAGTCAAGGTTGCCGATCTGTTTCTCCACGCCCGCTAACCCGCCATGATTCGACGCAATGTTCCGCTGGGCGAATCGCCCGAGAAGTGGCTCTTGATCTCGCAGGTTGAGCACGCGCGGGTGAGCGGTGAACTCGCCGCGGCGTGGGGGGGCGAGGTGGCGAGCGTGGTTTGCTCCGCCGACTCGAAGGATCTCCATCTTCAGGAAGTCCGCCGCGAGATGCTTGCCGCCATTTTGCATCACGACGATGGTTGGACGGCGTGGGAAGCGGATCCTGGCATCGATGCCGAGCATCAGCGGCCTTACTCATTCACTGAACTACCACCGACGGACGCCCTGCAGATGTGGCGGGACTCGGTGATTCGAGCTCGGCAGATTGGTCCAATTGCAGGATGGTCGGTTGCGGGGCACTTCGAACATCTGCTTCGCGAGTCGCACCATGCAAAGCTCGACGTCAGCCAGCAGTGGCTTGCTGAGATTGGTGAATGGCGTACCGCGTGGCTCGCCGAGTGGCGGTCGATCAATCGCCCGGTGCACACGCAGTCGCTCGCGGACGAGTGTTTGGGATGGCTACGAACATTCGACTGGCTCAGTCTGTGGCTCTGCTGTCTGTGTCCGGCGAGTCCGGGTGACGAACTGTGCGACGCGATGACACTCGGCGAAGGCCCGCTCGCGAAGTCGCCGGTGACGTTCGAACCTCGCCCCAGTTCTTCGGCCGACTTCACTTGGCATGTCGGTGTGACGCCTTGGTGCTTCGAAGTGCCATTCATTGAAGTCGATGCACTCGGTTACGCCGTCCCGGCGAAAGCATACGCGACCACCGCTGAGCTGGCGAAGAATCGCTCGCCGATGCGATTGAGATGGAAGCTGCTTCCGCAAAGTGAGGCTTGATGCGAGCGCATAAAAAAACCGGAGGAACCCGTTAAGGTTCCTCCGGCGTCGCTATTCGCTGAATCGAAGATGTATATCAGTGCGGTGTGCGAACAGCTGGATGGGTCGGTATGAGTTCTCCTCCCCCTCACCTCCAACAGTTTCCCGAGTCGGTACGGATTCGTCAATCGTCGCGCTCGGAAAAACCAAAAAATTCACACACGACCGCATTAACTGCCGGCTTTTCTGACCACTTTGCACGAATTGCCGCAGCAAGTGTAAAGCGAAGCTGACACCGGCAGAAGCGGTGCTAGCTGGCCGATTCGCTAACCGCCGAAGTGTGCGAGTGGTGCGGGGCGCTACCGAGTCGGGAAGAACCTTCCGCCGCCGCCTCACGTTTCTTCGCCTCGGTTTCCTCCTTGGGCTCCTTGCCCGCAAGTAGCGAGAAGAAGCAGGGGACCACGATGGTGCGAACGAAGAACGTATCGAGCAGCACGCCGAGCGACAGGGCGAAGCCGAGCTCGATCATGCCTCGTAGCGTGCCCGATGTCATGGCGACGAACGTGCCTGCCATGATGATGCCGCAACTGGTGATGATGCCACCGGTTTGCACCATCGCTTTGCGAAGCCCGCGGTGTGGTCCCAGCTTGGCCTGTTCTTCAACGATGCGGGTGGTGAGGTAGATGTTGTAGTCTTGCCCCACGGCGATGAGGATCACGAACAAGAAGATGGGAGCCTTCCAGTCGAGCCCGTCGAAGGTGCCTTGGTAGTACCAGTTGAAGAACATCTCCGTCATGCCGATTGTGGCGTAGTAGGAGAGCAGCACGGTAAGAATCAGGTACAGACAAACGATGGGCCGGCGGAGGATAACCATGATCACGGCGAGCACGGAGAGCACCACCAGGATCTTGATGGTTACTTCGTCCTCGGCGGTTACGTTAGCGAGGTCGCGCATGGCGGGGGAAGTTCCCACCAATTCGAACGTCGCACCCTTCCACGCCGGCATACCTTCGCGAATGGTGTCCCAGCTCTGTTGGCTCCCAGCAAACCAGTCGGGCTTCAGCTCGGCTAGTGGTTCGCCCTTGGAGATCGGCTTCAGCTTCTCTTCGATCGTGTCGACGAGGGCTCGCGCTTCGCGGGAGAAGGGGTCTTGATCGAGCACCAAGTGAAGCTGTGTCACTTTGCCCGCGTAGGGACCCGTCTCGGACACGAACGTGCTTTTCGCGAGGGGGCTACTAGCGACGGTGAGTTCGGTGAGGTTTTCGCTGCTACTCGGATCGCCGCCGCGTGGCTTGTACAGACTGCGGACGTCCATGACGCCGGGGATGTTGTATAGATACGTATTGAGAAAGGCGATGTCGTAGTTGCCAGCGTCGTTGAGACCACCTTCTGGTAGCGTGGCCATCACGGTCATCGGGGCCGTCTCGCCAGGCGGGAAGTACTCGCGGATCAGGTTGGTGCCCTGCTTGGTAGGCCGGTTGTCGGCGAGTTCGTTCATGAAGTCGTGCGTCACTTCGACGCTCAAACCTTCGATGATGAACACGGCCGATAGGCCCAAAGATACCCACAGGATCACGCCTGGGTATCGCATCACCGCCTTGGCGACAAAGTCCCATAGGGGCGAAATTCGCTTCATCTGCTCGTCGAACGGCAATCGTTCGAGCTCATCGTGCTTATCGGTCTCCACGCCGAACGGCCAGAAAACGAACTTGCCGAACGCCCGCAGCATGGCAGGAGCAAGCGTCAGAGAAGCCACGAGGGCGATGAACAGGCAGATGGCAACGACGGGGCCCGAGTAGACGAACTTGCCGTATTGGGCGAAGAACATCGTGGCGAGACCAAGGATGGTGGTGAAGGCACTCGCGGTGAGGGCGTCGCCCACGTGCGAGATGGCGGTGCCGGCGGCCTTGGGCAGTTCGGTACCCAGGCCCAGCTCTTCTTTGAAGCGAGCAATCAGGAACAAACAGAAGTCGGTCCCGGCGCCGAAGAGAATCACGATCACGAAAATCTTGGTCGTCGTGAAAATAGTGAACGTGCTGGTGTAGCCCGCGATGGTGACGTCGCCGGGGCCGAAGTTGTCGGCCATCAGGGCAACGACGTCGAAGGCAACGCTCAGGCTCACAGCGATCGTCGCCATGGGAATGATGACCAGCAGCGGAGCACGATAGATTAGCAGCAGGCAGAGAAGCACGAGAATGATGGTGGTCAACTCGGTGCTCTTCAAGCTGTCCTGGACCGACGACTGCATGTCGCCGCCGATGAGCGTCGAGCCGCTCAGTCCAATTTCGAGCCCTTCGGGGAGCTTTGCACTCACTCGCGCTTCGTCGACTAGTTGGGCTACGGCATTGAGGATTGGTACGTTCTCGATGGCCATCATGTCGGTGGTCAGGCGACCGACCACCATTACGGCGTGACCTTCGATCTGTCGCTCGCCTCGCGATCCGTTGGCGCCATTGGCGTGGCCGCGGCGAGTGTTCTTGAGCATGGGGCCAACGACGGGCGTCAGCTCGGTCCACACACGATTCTGGTCATCCGCCCAGGGCAGCGGAGGCGTAACGTAGCTAACCAATGCTCCGACAGTTCGTAGAGGGGTCGTCGCCGGATCGGGCACTTCTTTGCCGTGCTCCTTGACGAACGTCTGAACGACTTCCTTCACCTGTTCGCTAGTCAAGCCCAGCGTGCTATCGTTGGGCGTGGTCGCAGCAGCAGGATCGGCTGCGGCATCGCCGGGTGGAACGGCTGCCGACTGAAGGATCGAGTTGAGTCGAACCTTTTCGGGATCGACCTTGAATTTGGTTCTCAGCAGCTCGCGAAGCTGGTCCAGATTGTGGAAGGTGTCCTGCCCGAGTCCATTGAGCTGCGTGGCCACGTCGAGCGCGAACTGGCGGTCCGGTTTCGTCAGCGGTGCTTCTTTGCGTGCGAAGACCAGCACGATGGTGCTCTTGACCTTCTCGTCCGGAAACGCCTCCTGCAGAAGCGTGAGTCCCCGTCGGCTCGTAGAATCCTTGGGCAGGTAGTCGAAGTCGCCGTCGAGAGCTACCTTGTCCCAACTCGGGGCGACTAGCTTCAAGCCAACCGCCAGAACGATCCAGCCTATGAGAATCAACCGCCAATGGCGGTTCACCCAATTTCCAAGTAATGCGAACATCGATTATCGGCGGGGGGTGAGTAGCTGCGGAGTCTCGACGCGCAGGCGCAGCAACGCTTGCTCGTGGTCCGAAGTCCATGATGTTAACCCGGTTGCGGCAATTGTCCTAGTGGACAGCCCCGCCTTTTGGGGCGTATTGAGCGTCGAGCACCTAGGTAAAGTTCCTCCTAATCCACCTACGGTAGATGTTCCTGCGCGTTACACTATTTGCGGATAGCCACGGTGCGGTGGCCTCAGGACCGCTAGCATCCGAATAAACGGCGCTCCAGCGAACTTTGCCCGTGTTTTCGCGTAGTGCCCAGAAGCGAGCCGCTTCGCCGCGGGGTGTTGGCCCCGGGGGGGTGTGGCATGCTACAATCTTGCGCAGGGTTGCCTGTCCCTCCCAATCGGGGCAGGTTACTTCTCTTGTCGCAATTTACGGAACGATTAAAGGCGAATCTTACCCACCAGGCTGTTGATATGAGCTGGCTTGCTTCCGCAAGGCCGAAGGCGGTGTTGCGATTTATTGCGTGTGCGCTTGCGCCTTTGGCGCTTACGCCAGTCGTTACGGCGGCCGAACAGCGTCCCAACATCATCGTCATCCTGGCGGATGATATCGGTTATTCCGATATTGGCTGCTACGGTGGCGAGATCGCGACGCCCAACTTGGACAAGCTCGCCGCGGGAGGCGTCCGGTTCACCCACTTCTACAACACGGGGCGGTGCTGCCCCACCCGGGCAAGCTTACTCACGGGCCTCTATCCCCACCAAGCCGGCATGGGCTGGATGACGGGCTACCAAGGTACGGGTGGTTACGCGGGCGACCTCAATCGTCAGTGTGTCACTCTGGCCGAAGTGCTACGTCCCGCTGGCTACAACACCTACATGGTGGGCAAGTGGCACGTGACGCCCGCCCCCAAGCGACAGCAAGTCGAGGAGGACAAGATCAACCGCGACAACTGGCCTTTGTCACGCGGGTTTGATCGTTACTACGGAACCATTCAAGGTGCCGGAAGTTACTTCGATCCCGGCATGTTGGTACGTGACGAGGAATTGATCGCGCCCGAGAACCCCGAGTCTTACTACTACACCGATGCTTTGTCGGACAACGCATCACGGATGATTCGCGAGCACAATCGCCAGAAGCCGTTCATGATGTACCTGGCGTACACGGCTGCCCATTGGCCGTTGCATGCCAAGCCGGCCGACATGGCGAAGTACAAAGGGAAGTACAACGAGGGTTGGGACAAGATGCGCGAAGCCCGCCTTGCGCGGATGAAGGCCGAGGGGTTGGTGCCCGAAAATGCCGAACTCGCGCCGCATGTGAAGGAGTGGCAGCACGAAGAACTGCAGGACTGGCAAGCCGCGCGAATGGAAGCGTACGCCGCGATGATCGACTCGATGGATCAAGGAATCGGCCGCGTGGTCGAAACGCTTCGCAACACCGGGCAGCTCGATAATACACTGATTCTCTACTTGCAAGACAATGGTGCTTGCGCCGAAGAAGGTCGCAGCAACCAGGCCCGTGAAATGCGCGATAAGCTGGAGCCAGCCGATCCCATGGGAAAAGACGAGGTCCAATTGGCCTCGGTGCCAGAGTTTACACGCGACGGGCAGCCGGTGCTTTGGGGTCGTGGCGTGATGCCCGGTCCAGCCAATACCTACATGGAAGTGGGCCGCGAATGGGCGAACGCCTCGAACACGCCGTTTCGTTTGTTCAAGCACTATGTTCACGAAGGTGGCATCGCGACGCCGCTCATCGCCCACTGGCCGCGAGGTATTTCGCGACGTGGCGACCTCGAACACCAGCCGGGCCACCTGATCGACATCATGCCGACGCTTGTTGAACTTGCAGGCGCCACGTACCCCGAGAAGTTCCACGAGGGCGATCAGGCGATCACTCCCGTCGAAGGAGTCAGCCTGATCCCGGCGTTTGCGAGTAAACCATTGGAACGCAAAGAGCCGCTGTTCTGGGAACACGAGGGCAATCGAGCCGTTCGCCACGGTGATTGGAAGCTGGTGGCTCGTGGAGCGACGGGAAGTTGGCAGCTCTACAACTTGAAGGAAGATCCCAGCGAACTCACCGACTTGGCCGAAGACGAGCCCGAGCGCGTGGCGGAACTGAGCGGCATGTGGGGAGCCTGGGCGTCGCGAGCGGGTGTGTTGCCGCTGACTCCGTACTGGCCCAAGCCAGAAGCGGAAACGCAGAATGGTGGTGAAAAGCCGACACCCGCAGCGCAACCTGCCGCACCGCCGAAAGTCACCACCGCGTCTCCGTAACGTTGGTGCATGCTAGCGCCACGGCAACCAATCAAACCAGCCACCTTCGCCCTCGACGCGATGCATTTGTGGTAGTCGCGCAAGTTGCTTACGAAGCTGTCGGCTAACTGCCGTGCCGCGAACGTCCAGGTAGCGCAGATTACTTGCGGCCGTGACTTTCATCACGCCCGTGTCCGCGACGTCGGTATTCGCGAGCCGTAAGACTTCGAGGAACTGAAGTCCTTCCGAGTGATCGGCCAGCAGCAGGAGCTCGGTGTTGCCCACTTCGCAGCCGGTGAGGTCAATCTCGACCAAACGATCGGCAATGGCGGTGAAGTCCTGGCCGATGGTGTCTTCGAGCCAGTCGAGTTGCTGCACCTCGGCCCGGCCACCCCACGATTCGACCAGCCGCACGATCTCGCGCTGGGCGATGTACAGCGGCATCTGCAAGCCAATCCAGGGCAAGCGTTTGCCGTTGCGCTGCGCGAAAGCCAGGGCTTCTTCGAACGCCGATTGCAGGGCTTTGAACTGCTGCGAATCGCCCCCTTTGTCGGGATGGGCTTCCTTGGCCTTCTCGAGAAACGCGTGCCGCACGTCGGCGGGCGTGACGGGAACCGATAGGCCCAGCACTTCGAGGAACGGCCGCTTGCGTCGCGAACGCTTCACGATGCCCGCGTTGCGTTCGATGGCCGCGTCGAGTGCGGAGGCGGCTACAGGTTTATCCAGCTCGTCGGCCATAACTACCATCCACGTTTTGCGAAGCCACCAAGACCCGGCCAATTATACACAACGAGGGCAAGAATCGCACCACGCGGACGAAGTACCAAGGTGCCGACCGACTCACCCCTATCTCGACGCCCCATGCGAAATCCGCGTAAATGGAGTCCAGCAGCTTGCTCGGGCTGAGCGACAAGTCGCGGTAAGGGGTTTCTCCATATCCAACCAAGTGCCGATGAACGATCCTGACATACCCACCGAAGGCAGCATCCACAACTATTTGCTCTACACGCTGAGTCTCCCCGAGCGCGCGCTTCGAAGCACCGTTGGGGTTGCCGGCGGGATGGTGCGCGAGGGCGCGAACCTGCTGTTGCCGCAGGCGTTTCGTAGTTCGAAGAGCTACGAGATCGTCGTGCAGCAGGGCCTCGACTTCATGACCCGTGATATTGCGGGCGTGAAGCTCGCCGGCAGCGAGAACGACACGCCACAGATCGAAGGCTACGTTGCCAAGAAAACGGTCGGTGGGTTCGTCGAAATGGCGAGCCTTGCCACATTGCACCTTTCGCCGGCATTGTTACTCGCCGTGGTCAGCGACGTCGCATATGGCTCGCAGACTTACCTAAAAGAGTTGTCGCTCGAACTCAAACGCGAAGGGGTGATCGCCGAGGACTCGACCATCGACCACGCGAGCGATTTACTCGAAGCGATTCGCGAGTCGTCGGCCTTGAGTGCCCAAGTTTTCGACACGCCACCGCTGTCGATCGAAGGAATCACCCAAGCGATAGAGCAAACCACGAACTCGGTTAGTAAGATTGACCCCACCAAGGTGCTGCCCGCGGCCGAGATCGATCGGCTGTGGCGCGAGATGCACGAGGTGGCACGCGGAGAAGAAGTGACGCTGCTGGAAGTCTCCGGCGCGATGACGCTCCACACGCTCAACCGGCTCGGCAGGGCAGGGCAGGGGGCGCTTTCGGGAATCACGATCGCGGGCAGCTTGTTCGATCGACACGTGGTCGACCATTACCGAGTGGCTCTCACGGACATCCACTCCCGCGGCTACTACAACACGCTGGCGGAGGTCAGTCAGCCCTACATCGCCGCCGTGTGGGAGAATTTCTCGACCGAGAAGTCGACAATCACCCAGGATTTGCTAACGGGCAAACTGTTGGGAGATGCTACCCGCGCCGTCAGTGGCTGGTTCGGAAATAACAAAGAGGCTGCCACACCGGCGCCTACGGCCGACACCGATTTACCAGTCCCCAGCCCCGAGCCCCCACCCCCCAACTAGTCGCCCCAAACCGTCGCCAGCACCCGCCGCGGGGTCGCGCGATTGCGGTGCTCGACGAGGTAAATCCCCTGCCAAGTCCCAAGTGCTAACTGTCCATCTTGAATCGGGATGGTGAGCGATGCTCCCAGCAGTGAACTTTTGACGTGCGCGGGCATGTCGTCGGGGCCTTCGCACGTGTGGACGTACGGGAACGACTCGGGGGCGATGGCGTTCATCGAGGCCTCCAAGTCGACCTGAACGTCCGGGTCGGCGTTCTCGTTGATGGTGAGGCTCGCCGAAGTGTGCTGGAGGAACAGGTTGAGTAACCCCGTAGTGGTGGTTCGGATCTCCGGGACCTGGCGAACGACCTCACCGGTGATGAGGTGAAAACCACGGCGAAACGGGGAGAATTTGAGTTGGCGCTGCGACCAGGGCATGGCGTTGAGACCTCGCGAGTGGGGGTAGAATTCTCTCCAGGTTGGCGACTTCTGTGAGGCGAAACTAGCGCCGGTTTTGGTGTACGGGAAATTACTCCGGCAATCCGAAGCCCCTAAATTGCCTTTTCTTGGCAGGCTATCCAGACTTCGCCATCTAGGACATTTTGCCAGAAGTCGCAAAAAAAGGCCAAAAATCTGGAGTCAAGTCCCCTTCGAAAAACTTGACTTCCAAATTTCTCCAGTAATAATCGTGCGTTCAAGTTAACCAGTTCTTCATTCTCCGCAGCGGTGTAGGTTCACCTTTGGCGGCTGCAGAGCTTCCCTGACACGCTGGCCCACTATCCCGCCCTCGGCCGGCAACTGTATCGGATAATTGAGAGAGTACGATGCCTGACAACAAACTAGACAATGTTTTCGACGCCATTCTGAAGTATGGCCACGATGAGGATTTCGTGCCCCGCGTCGACGACACGTTCCAGCCCACCAGCGCTCCGGCCGGTTCGCCCGAGAAGCTGGAAATCCTGGCAGAGCGCGTTCGCCAAGGCCATCCCCTGTGGCACGACGAAGACCGCTTCGACTACAGCGGCCTGACCGGCGCTGTGCGCCCCCGCGACTGATTTCGGTCGAGCTGAGCTTCTCAGGATGAGGAGAGTCGTTCGACGCGAGAACTCGCAAGGTTGACCCACACACAAAAACCGCTGGCTTCCAAACGAAGCCAGCGGTTTTTTGTTTGCGCTAGGGTGACCCTCGATAGCCGGGCCGCCACGCGGGCCGCGAAAGAGTGGGGTCGTCCAATGGAACTCGTTTCGCGGAGGCAGGTGTGCCTCCGGCTATTGAAAAGCGTACTTGTAACGAAGCGTGACAGGTGACTTCACTTCCGCAACGTCAGTTAGAAATAGAACTAGCTTTCCGGTTTCGTCCAAATGGCGATGGGTAGCATCATGCAGGTGGCTTGAAGTGATGATCGGTTTTACTTCGAAATGCCCTCGATATTCGATCGCCCGCTCCAGCGGTTCTTCACGCACGCGGGCCGCGACGTCGAACGTTAGTAGGCACCCTTCGGCCTCGAACAGGACACTCGCCGACCAGTGCGTTCCATTCCCCGCGCCGTTAAGGAATAGAATCTTGCCGCCGTCGGTCTGTTGCTCGTGTAGTTCTTGATACACAGGCCCAAGCGGATCGTCGTCGACGCTTTTCCATTCGATGGTGGCCACGCCATCTTTCACCGCCGCGATGGTGTGCCCGAAGCGATCGCCGAGCCAATGGAAGTCGACGCGCAGGCCGCTTCCATTGTCGTTCAGCTTTTCGAGGGTCGCGCGTGGGATATCAGTCATCGAACCAAGAACTGCAGTTGCTCATTATCCCCCGACGGAAGTCGGGGGTTTGTTGATTGCCATTTGAAGCTGTGCGTGATGCGGAAAAACCCAAGGCTTCCGCCATGGGCTAACTTGGAATTCGAGTAGGGACTCAATCGTCGTCATCGTCGTCGACCACGGGTTGTCCCGCGCGCCAGCGGAGGGTGCTGTCGAGGAAGCCTTGGATATCGCCATCGAGCACCGCGTGGAAGCTTCCCATCTGGAACTTTGTCCGGGCGTCCTTCACGCGTTGGTCAGGGTGCAGGAAGTAGTTGCGAATCTGCGAGCCAAAGCCGCTCTTGGCTTGCTGTTGGTACTTGATCGCATCCTCCGCCTCGCGTTTCTCTTCCTCAATGCGGGCCATCCGAGCGCGAATCATCTTCCACGCGGTGGCGCGGTTCTTGTGTTGCGATCGTTCGTTCTGACACTGCACCACGATGCCGGTTGGGATGTGCGTCAGCCGCACCGCCGAGTCGGTCTTGTTGACGTGCTGGCCGCCGGCACCGCTGGCGCGATACGTGTCTTCGCGGATATCGTCTTCATCGATTTCGATGTCCACGGAGTCGTTGACTTCGGGCGATACGTCGATGGCGGCAAAGCTCGTCTGGCGTTTGCCTTCGGAGTTAAACGGGCTGATCCGAACTAAACGGTGGATGCCGGTTTCGCCGCGGAGGTAGCCGTAGGCCATGGGGCCGCGGATTGCGATCGTGGCGCTGTTGATGCCCGCCTGGTCGTTATCCTGACGGTCGATCAGCTCGACCTTGTAGTCGTTCTTGCTAGCCCACTGAATGTACATCCTCAGCAGCATTTCGGCCCAGTCGTTGGCGTCGGTACCGCCGTCGCGGGCGTTGATGCTCATGATGGCCCCCGCGGCGTCGTGCGTGCCGGAGAGCAAGGCGCTGAGCTTCAGCTTCTCGATGAGCTCTTCGATCCGCGCAACCTCGGCGGGGACTTCGGCGGCAAGGTCTTCGTCCTCGTCGGCCATCTCGACCATCGCCACCAGGTCGTCAGCCGCCGCCATCGCCACGTCGAGCGGCCCCACGATGGAGCCGAGCGACTTCATCTCGCCGATTTTCTCCTGGGCCTTCTCTTGGTTGTCCCAGAAGCTGGGCTGACCCTGCTCGGCTTCAATCTCCGCTATGCGTGCCTTTTTAGTGGCGTAGTCAAAGAGAGTCCCTGAGCTGCGTCAGGGCCTCCTGAATGTGGCCCGTGCGGTCGACGTATTCCTTTTCCATGGTGGCGTGCGCTTTCTCGAGTAGCGGGGGCTCGCAGGGTTTTGAAAACCGAAGTCTTGTCGACTCCGGCTACGGAATTATAAGTACCTACCGCATGACCCGCGAGGGCGGGCCGTTGTTCGCAGCCCGTCTCGTGCCTATGCTGCAATCATGGCACGCGTGGTCCTGGCAATGAGCGGAGGGGTCGATTCGAGCGTGGCGGCCCACTTGCTTCTCGAAGCGGGTCACCAGGTGGTCGGCGTCTTCATGCGCCATGGCGAACAGAGCCCGGCAGTATGCAACCTCGCGTCCGGGGTCGGGGACGACCCGACTCACCCGAAGCCTTCGTTGCAACTTCCCATTGCGAGGCTCGATCACAAGCAGGGGTGCTGCACGGCGGCCGATGCCGAGGACGCGCGGCGCGTGGCGGATCGACTCAATATTCCGTTCTATGCCATCGATCTGAACGAAGAGTTCGGGCGGATCATGGACTACTTCACCGCCGAGTACGTACGAGGTCGCACGCCAAATCCCTGCGTGCAGTGCAACAACTGGATCAAGTTTGGCAAGCTGTTCGACTATGCCGATTCGGTGAATGCCGAGTTCGTGGCGACGGGGCATTATGCGCGAATGGTCGAGCGTGACGGCGAAGCGGCTCTGATTCGCGGCATCGACGATGCCAAGGACCAGTCGTACGTGCTGTTCGGCATCAAGCAACATTACCTAAAGCGAATGATGCTACCGGTGGGCGAGTATCGTAAGCCGGCGATTCGCGAACTGGCGGCCAAGGTCGGTATGAACGTCGCCGAGAAGAAGGATAGCCAGGAGATTTGCTTCGTCACGAGCGGCCGTTACGACGAGTTCGTGAAACGCCGCCGCGAAGGCGAGACGACGCCTGGCGAGTTCGTTACTACTTCGGGCGAGGTGGTCGGCCAGCACGCGGGTATCGAAGGGTTCACGGTGGGGCAGCGCAAGGGCCTTGGCGTCGCGCTTGGCGAACGGAAGTTCGTCGTCCGCATCGAACCCGATACGCACCGCGTCGTGCTGGGCGACCGCGAAGAACTCGGTCGCCGCGAACTTACGGCCAGCGACTGCAATTGGCTCACCGAAATTCCCGTGGACCAGCCGCTCCGCGGCCTCGCCCAAATACGGTACAACGCCCCCGCCGCGCCGGCGGAGTTCATGCGACAGGAGGGCGGTCGCCTTTCGGTCACTTTCGACGAACCCCAATTCGCCGTCGCCCCCGGACAAGCGGTGGTGTGCTACGACACCGACCGCGTGCTGGGCGGGGGATGGATTGATTAATCCGTTCAGCCACGGATGAACACGGATCGACACGGATAGAACTTGACGTCCATCCGTGCTAATCCGTGTGTATCCGTGGCTAAATAATCGACATGGTTTCCATTATGCCCAATAAACTCTCAGGCGAAACGTCGCCCTATCTGCTTCAGCATCAAAACAATCCCGTGGACTGGTATCCGTGGGGGCCCGAGGCGCTTGCGCGGGCGCGGGACGAGGAGAAGCCGATCTTTCTTTCGATTGGGTACTCGTCGTGTCACTGGTGCCATGTGATGGAGCACGAGAGTTTTGAAGACCCTCGCATCGCGCGGCTGATGAACGAGAAGTTCGTTTGCATCAAGGTCGATCGCGAGGAGCGGCCCGATCTCGATCAGATCTACATGAACGCCGTGCAGCTGATGACGGGACACGGCGGCTGGCCGATGAGCGTGTTCCTGACGCCCGACCTGAAGCCATTCTACGGTGGCACCTACTGGCCACCCACCGCGTCGCGTGGCATGCCCGGATTCGATCAGGTGCTGATGGCGGTGGACGACGCGTGGTCGAATCGCCGCGATCAGGCTCTCGCCGGTGCCGAGCAACTGACCGGCGAGCTCGAACAGATCACCCGCAAGGGTGCCGAGGGCGTACGTGTGCCCTTGAACGCCGACATCTTGAGCGCCGCCGCGCATTCGCTCGAACGCATGTTCGATCCCATTTACGGCGGATTCGGCGAAGCGCCGAAGTTCCCCCATCCCTTCGAACTGCAACTCGTACTCCGCTGGTGGAAACGTTCGGGGCTCGATCGCTGGTGGGACATCGTGCGACTGTCGCTCGACAAGATGTATCAAGGGGGCATGTACGACCACCTCGGCGGCGGCTTCGCTCGCTATAGCGTCGACGCGCGTTGGCTGGTGCCGCACTTTGAGAAGATGCTGTACGACAACGCGCTGCTCGCGGTGGTTTATCTCGAAGCCTACCAAGTGAGTGGCGAAGAGCGTTATCGCACGGTGGTGACCGAGACGCTCGACTACTTGCTCCGTGACATGTGCGACCCGGCCGGTGGTTTCTACAGCGCCGAAGACGCCGACAGCGAGGGTGTCGAGGGCAAGTTCTACGTGTGGACGGCCAGCGAAGTCCGCGAGGTGCTCGGCGACGCGGCGGCCGAGACGTTCTCGCGTGTGTACGACATCACCGAGCGGGGTAACTTCGAGGGGCACAGCATTGCTAATTTGCCAAAGACCATCGAGCAACAAGCGAAGTTACTCAGTCGTGACGTGGAGGAACTTCGAACGGAGCTTGCCGCGAGCCGCGAGAAACTACTTGCGGTTCGTGCGAAGCGAGTTCGCCCCGGCCTCGACGACAAGGTGCTGGTGAGCTGGAACGGTCTGGCGATCGACGCCTTCGCCCGGGCGGGAGCATGCCTGGGCGAGGAACGATACATTGCGGCGGCCAAGAAGGCGGCTGATTTCATCCTGGCGAATATGCGTGACACGGGCGGGCGGTTGCTACACACGTGGCGCGGCGGCACGGCCAAGCTCGCCGCGTACCTCGACGACTACACCGCGCTCGCCAATGCGCTGGTGAGCTTGTACGAAGCAACGTTCGAGGAGCGTTACATCGCCGCGAGCACCGAATTGATGGGTATCGTGCTCGCGAGATTCAGCGGCGGCGACGATGCGGGATTCTACTTCACCGCCGACGATCACGAGCAATTGCTCACGCGCAACAAGGACCTGACCGACAACGCCACGCCTGGCGGCAATTCGCTGGCGGCGCTCGCACTGATTCGCCTTGGCAAACTCACTGGCCGAAGCGAGTATCTGGACACGGCCCACGCGATCCTTGCCGCTGCCGCACCGCTGATGCAGCAAATTCCAATGGCGACCGGCGAGATGCTCATCGGGCTCGACCTGTGGGTCGGGCCGACGCCGGAGCTCGTGTTCGTTGGGGCAGGAGCGAATGAGCTCGCCACATCGGCGAAGCGGAAGTTCTTGCCGCGGGCGTTGGTGGCGGCCCGCGAAGAAGCGACACCTGGGGCGGTGCTCGATGATCTGTTTGCGGGGCGCGATACCGCCGGTGACGTGGCTCTCTACGTTTGCGAGAACCACACTTGCCAGGCACCAGTGGTAGGTCGCGCGGCGATTGAGAAGGCGATCGAGAAACTTTGATGCTACTGAGCTGAAGCGATGAAAGGCCCCTCTCCCAGACCCTCACCCGGGTCGGGGAGAGGGGACTCGCACTACATCTTCTGCCCTTCGCGGAGCAACTCTTCCATCCGTTCGATCTGCTTCTCGCTACGGGCGATGAGTTCGCGGAGGATTAGAATCTTCGTGTCGAGTTGCCCGTTCACGTCGCGGCTCAGTTGGGCGAGTTCGACTTGTTGCTGCTCGATAACGGCCATGCTGTCGTGCATTGCCCCGTCCCACTTCGATTTCGGTCGCGGCTGGGCGTCGATTGGCCGCGTGTCGAACCTCCGCTTTCTTCCGCCGAAGTACCGGTAGCTCCGCCGCATGAGCAGCGCCGTCAGCAGCGCGATACCCGCGAGGAACATCAGGATCGAACCCAACTGCATGGCGAGCATGGCTGTTCCTTGCTACTAGTTCCGTGCAAACGCAGCGCTCGCCGCCGCGTAAACTTCCGCCAGCTTGGTCCCCGAAGCCTCCGCGGCGCGGCGGCACGATTCGTATTCAGGGGCGAAACGCTCGGTGCCGTCGGGGAGCGTGGCGACGGTGCCGCGGAGCACGCCAAGCGGAGTCTCCACTTCTACGTGTCGGCGGGGAAGGACTCGTCGCTCGACCAATTGCCGGCGAAGTCCGAGCGTGGTGGTTTCGCGGAACACGATGCCCTCCAGCAGATCGGCTTTGTCTTGGGGGCACTGCACGGTGAGTTGCACGCCTGGCCGGCCCTTCTTCATCTGGATAGGCGTTAGGGCGACGTCGAGCGCACCGGCCTGCCAGAGTTGCTCCGCACAGTAGCCAATCTGCTCGCCCGGCGTGTCGTCGAGGTTCGTTTCGAGCACTACAATCTTGTCGCTCTGCAATCCGGTTGGCGCATCGGTTGTTTCACCAACGATCAATCGCAGGACGTTGGCGTGATCGAAGTCCTTTTGGCCGGCCCCAAGACCGATCTTCTCAATCTTCATCGCTGGCATGGGGCCGAACTCGCTGGCGAGCGTCGTAACGATCGCCGCACCAGTAGGCGTGGTGAGCTCGCCCTCGGGAGCGAAGTCGGCCAGCGGCACGCCGGTGAGAAGTTCTGCCGTGGCCGGCGCAGGGATCGCGCACCGGCCATGAGCAATTTGGATGAATCCCGTACCGGTCGGAATGGGCGAGCAAACGACGCGGTCCACGCCCAACAGGTCCCAACCAATCGCCGCGCCAATGATGTCGGCAATGGAGTCCACCGCACCGACTTCGTGAAAGTGCACCTTCTCAATAGTACTGCCGTGCACCTTGGCTTCGGCCTGAGCGAGACGCAAGAAAATGTCGCCGGCGAGTTTTTTCTGCTTGTCGCTCAGGGTGCTGCGATCGATCATCGCCGTGATGTGGTGCAGGTGGCGATGGGCGTGCTCGGGTTCGTGCTCGACGACAATTTGCGTCGCGCGAAAGCCCTTCTTCTTGACCTGTGTCGCAACGAGCTTGCAGCTTGGCAGGCCGAGCGAATCGATGCCCGCTTGCAGTGCGGCGATGTCGACACCGGCGTCGACCAAGGCTCCGAGGGTCATGTCGCCGCTGATTCCGCTGGCACTATCGAGGTAGGCAATACGCATGGTGATCTTGCTAGCAATACGAGTGAGCTGTGATGGCGTGAATTCTAGGCCTCGGTGGGCCGCGGCGTCGACGTTGACTGGTTCGCCGAGATTCCCTAGTGTCTCGAAGTCAAAATAGGCCCGCGAGCCCTTCGCAGCCGCACGACGTTATACCATGAGCACCCTCGCCCCATCACCTCCCGCCAATCGCACGCTCAGGCCGCGGATCCCCGATCGGCTGAAGGTGCTGTACGTCACGACGCTTCACCGCACGAGCACGTGGCTTGCCGAGGCGTTTGCCACGGACAATGCGTCGCGTGTGACCCTCCGCGAGTCGGTCGGCGTGACGGCGGGGCTTGCCATGATGCGCGACGAGGTGTTCGACGCCGTGGTGGTGTACCACGAGCCCGGCGTGCTCGACGCCCTTGATTTCGTCGAGGCGCTTCGCACCGGCGGGCATGAGGAACCGATCATCGTCCTGGGAGTTGAAGCCCCGCAGTCGTTCGAAGTGCTGGCGTACGAAGTTGGCGCGGACGCCTACTGCTCGATGAAACAAACCACCACACGCAGCCTGCTGTGGGAGTTCGCCCGCGCGATCCGCCGGCACGAACTGGTCCGCGAAAACAGCCGGTTGGTAGAGGCCGAACGGCAGCGCCTCACCGCCGAGCATGCCGAGGCCGAACGACTTCTGGGCGAACAGCGAACGCTGCTCAGCGAACTCGAAGCGATTGACTCGGGCGAAGTCGACGCGGGCGACGAATTGCCAGGCTTGCTTGGCTCTACCACCGGACGCACGCCCCGGCGATCGCTCCCCACGGTGCTCGTGGATCATTATAGAAGCCTGCTGCAAACCTACGTCGTCATGGGCTCGGGCAATCTAACCGAAGAGCTTACACGCCTCGCCGAGTTACTCATCGATGCTCGCGTGTCCGCCCAACAAGTAATCGCCCTGCACGTCGAAGTGCTCGAAGGGATGATCCATGGCCTCGGCCGCCGGAGCGCTCGGCACGTGATGAACCGCGCCGACCTGCTGGTGCTCGAAGTCACCGTGCATCTGGCCGACGGTTATCGGCACCGCGAAGAGTCACGCCGCGCGAGGTGCGAACAGCGGTTGCTGCCAGGATTCGCCGAGGCGGATGTGTATCCGCGGAGCATTGCGCACCCTCTGTCCGATTGATTGTGGGAGGCCTCTCCGAGGCCGACTCTTTCCGCACTCACCGGGCTCGGAGAGCCCTCCCACAGAATTGGAGCATCTACGCCGCGCGGAACGATTGCGAGTCGAGCTGCGTCTTGGATCCCGCCACCTGCTTGACGTACAGGTCCATTTGCGGGAACGGAATCTCCAGCCCCGCGGCGTCGAGATGCATCTTCACCGAGCGAATGAGCGCTTGCTTCACGTCGCCGAAATCGCTGGTGGGAGCCCACACGCGTACGGACCAATCCACGCTCGACGCACCTAGGGCCATCAATACAATAGCTGGCTCGGGTTCGGTGTAGGCACCCTCGGTGGCGTTGGCCGCTTCGGTCAGCACGCGGCGTGTCTCGTCGATATCGGCAGCGTACGACACTCCAACCTCGACATCGACGCGACGCTTTTTGTGGTACGTCACGTTCTCGATCACCGCGCCGAAGATGGAGCTATTCGGCACAATAATCCGGCGGTTGTCGAAGGTGTCGATTGTGGTGGTGAAGAGCTCAATCTCGTCCACCTTGCCGAGGAAACCCGCCACGTTGACGATGTCGCCTACCTTGTAGGGGCGAAACACCAACAGCATGGCCCCGGCGGCGAAGTTCGATAGGGTTCCCTGAAACGCGAGGCCAATCGCAAAGCCGGTCGCACCAAGGATGGCCGCGAAACTTGCTGTTTCGACGCCAAACCTGGATAAGCACGCAAGCGCCGCAAGTAGGATGATGCCCCACCAAGTGAGCTTGGCGAGGAACAGGGTGAGCGTTTCGTCGAACCGCAACTTTCGCAGGCTGGTTTTCACAAAGCCCGATGCCCACCCGGCCAGCGTCCACGCAAGGGTCAGCAGCACGAATAGTAGCGCGACTCGCGTACCGTAGTACTCGGCCAACGACACCCACTGCGTCGGCGACAGATCGAACTGAAACATCATCAGCTTCTTGAGCGCGACGACATGCTCGGGAACGCTGGCAGTAGTCACTTTGACAACCGGCGTGGTTGAAGTAGCAGCGGCAGCTTGAGCGAGCACGAACATGGGTTAGGTCCAAAGCACCAAAATGGAAGAATGCAGGGACCTAAATATCAGAAAGCATCACAGACGCTCAATGGGAACTTATTCCCAGAAGCCCGTCCACCGCTCGGCCAATGTCCGCTTGCCGCATCAGCGATTCGCCTACCAGGATCGCATTCACACCCGCGTCTGCTAGCAGCCGGACGTCGGCGTGTGTCCTGATGCCACTCTCGCCGACGAGCAGTTTGTCGTCCGGCACCGCTTTGCGGATGTTGAGCGTGTGATTCAGGTTGACTTCGAACGTGTGCAGGTTGCGGTTATTGACGCCGATGAGCGTTGCGCCAGCCGCCAGAACGTGCTCGAGGTTTGCCGGCTCATAGAGTTCGACCAAAGCGGTAAGCCCCAGCTCGTTCGCCTGGGCGTGCAGCGTTGCTAGCTCCGCCGGCGTCAGGCACTCGGCGATCAGCAGCACCGCATCGGCACCCGCCACGCGGGCTTCGACCAGTTGGTACTCGTCGAGCACGAAGTCCTTCCGCAGCACCGGAATGCCCACGGCCTGGCGAACCGCCCGCAGGTAGTCGAGATGCCCTTGGAAGTACTGCTCGTCCGTCAGCACGCTGAGGCATGCCGCACCATGCTGCTCGTAAATCTTCGCGATCGCCACGGGGTCGAAGTCCTCGCGGATCAGCCCCACGGACGGGCTCGCCTTCTTCACCTCGGCGATCAGCTTGATCGGCCCGGGGGCGGCAATCGCCGCGTGGAAATCGCGGACCGGCGGGGCATCTTTCAGCTGCGCCCGCAATTCGGCGAGCGGCTGGCCCACTTTGGCGGCAGCGATCTCTTGGCGTTTGGTGGCGACGATCTTATCGAGAATGGTGGACATGGAGGGTAAGTTTCAAGAGTCACGAAGCGAAGGGCAAGGACCCCCGCATGCCGCATCGGGTCATGGGTCCTTGGACATTGATCATTCCGGCACCGGTGGATCACAATACTTGGCATTCCCCCACCCGGACGAACCTCCTATTATCGGCGCGCGAGCGGGTGTGTGCTAGCATGCGCCGAACCGATTTGCACACCCACTTTGATAGGCAATTGTCATGACCGAATACCGAATTGAACGCGATACCATGGGCGAAATGCAGGTGCCCATGGATGCCCTGTACGGCGCGAGCACCGCGCGAGCCGTCGAGAATTTCCCCATCGCCAACCGCCCTGTGCCGGCTAGCGTCATTCAGGCGTTCGGCGAACTGAAGGCCGCGGCGGCCGAAGCCAACCTGGGACTTGGCAAGCTCGACCGCAAGCTGGCCGAGGCCATCATCGCCGCCTCCGCCGAAATCGCCGAAGGAAAACACAACCACCAGTTCCCCGTCGACGTCTACCAAACCGGCAGCGGCACGTCGACGAACATGAACGCCAACGAGGTGATCGCCGCGCTCGCCAACGAGAAGCTCGGCCTCGGCGCGACCACCAAGGCCGAAGGGGGCGTCCATCCCAACGACCACGTCAACATGGGGCAGTCGTCGAACGACACCTTCCCCACCGCCATGCACATCGCGGCGGCCAAGCTGATCGACCAGCAGCTGGAACCCGCGCTCGAACGCCTGCACAAAGAGCTGAAGCACAAAGCCGAGAAGTGGGACAAGATCATCAAGGTCGGCCGCACCCACTTGATGGACGCCACGCCGATTCGCGTGGGTCAGATGTTCGCCGGCTACGCAGCGCAGGCCCACTACTGCGAAATTCGCGCGGGGCGTGCCAAGGTTCGGATTCAAGAAAACATGCCGATCGGCGGCACCGCCGTCGGCACGGGCATCAACGCCCACCCCGATTTCGCGGGCCGCGTGTGCAAGTCGCTGACCAACAAGCTGGGCGTGCTGTTTACTGAGGCCGAGGACCATTGCGAAGCCCAGGCCGCCAAGGATTCGTTCGTCGAAGCACACGGCGAGCTCAAGGCCATCGCTGTCTCGCTCTCGAAAATCGCCAACGACATCCGCCTGCTCGGCAGTGGTCCTCGCTGCGGGATCGGCGAGTTGATCCTGCCCGCTATTCAACCGGGCTCGTCCATCATGCCGGGCAAAGTGAACCCCGTGATCGCCGAGAGCGTGATGCAGGTCGCTTGCCGCGTGGTGGGCAACGACGCCACGGTCACCATGGCCGGCATGGGTGGCGTCGGTTCGATCTTCGAACTCAATGTCGCGATGCCAGTGATGATCGACGCCTTCCTTGAGTCGGTCGAACTCTTGGCGAACGTGATCAATGTCTTCATCGACAAGCTGCTCAAAGGCCTGGAAGTCGACGAAAAACGATGTGCCGAGTTGCTCGACGCCTCGCTGATGAACGTTACGGCACTTGCCCCCGAGGTGGGCTACGAGAAGTCGGCCGAGCTCGCGAAGCGGGCCCACAAAGAGAACAAGACCATCAAAGAGTTGGTCACCGAGTTAGAGCTGATGGCCATCGAGCGGCTCGAAGAGCTGATGGACTACGACAGCATGACGCGGCCCGACGACGTTTAAGATAACGACGTCTAAGATAACGACGCTTGATATTGCGACGCTTGATACCAAGCCTAAGAACAATCAGAGGGCCTGCCGCCACACCGCGGCCGGGCACCACGAAAGGATGCGTGGACAAACATGGTGAGCGCAAGGATAACGTGGATCGCCGCGACGATCGTCGTGTTCGCCCATTCGCACGCCGATGCGCAGCAGTTGCCCGCCCGCGTGGCCCATCCCCCCGCGTACCAGGCACCTGCGCGCCAAGCTCCGGTGCGTCATACGCTGCCCACCAGGCTGCCCGTGATCGAGCAAACCAATTTCTGGCGCGAGGCCCAGCCACTGCGTTCGGCCGCGCCGCGTCGACTGCCGAACTTGCCCCCGGACCCTGCGCCACTCGAACTCCCCAAGTGGTTGCTCCCGGAGGAACCCGCTAGCGCGATCGCACTGCCGCTGGAGCCAGCGGGCGAAGCGGTGATGATTGACGATAACTGCGAGCCGATCGCACTCGCACACGAACCGCTCGCACTTGTACACGAGCCGGTCGCCAAGTCGTCGGCGGTCCGTGATGCCATTTCGCTGGCCATTGCGAACATCGAAGCGACGCCGTCGCGTGCCGCTTCGCTGCTAGTCGTGGCACGCGAACTGGCGGTCGAAGCGCGGACCCAAAGCGACTTTACCGACGTGATCGAGCAATGCCACTTGGCACTCGACGCCGGGGCCGACGAGGACACCGCGGCCGAAATCGCCAAGCTCGGCGCGTGGGCTTACAATCGCCGCGGTGAGATACGATCGACGGCAGGCAACGAGCACGCTGCGTTTGAGGATTTTCAGGAAGCCGTGCTGCTGGACGACACCTGCTGGCAAGCGCTCCACAACCGTGGAGTGACCCTCGCAAGGTACGATAAGCAAACCGAAGCGCTCGCCGATTTCGACCGCGTCGTGGAGCTCGCCCCGTCGTTCGCGATCGGACGATACAATCGTGGCGAAGTACTCAGTCAGCTCGCGAGGTGGCAACAAGCGGTCGCCGACTACACCGAGGCCCTTGAATCGCTCCCGAACGAGCCGACGCTCTACGCCGCGCGGGGTGCAGCGCTACACGAGATGGGCAAACTCACCGAAGCCCTCGCCGACTACAACATGGCGATTCACATCAATCCTGCGAGTAGTGACGCGTTTGTTGGTCGCGGAAATGTCTACGCCGACCAAGGTCTGTACGAGCTCGCCACCGCCGACTTTCAGCAAGCCCTGGCCCTCAATCCACAGTCGCCCGCCGCTTATCGCAGCACGGCGTGGATGCTCGCGACCTGCCCGGTGGAGCGTTATCGCAATGGACCCAAAGCCATCGAAGCGGCGACCCGCTTGGCGCAACTTCGCGAAGGCGAAAGCCCCGACGTTTTGGAAACGCTCGCCGCCGCCTACGCCGCCGACGGTCAGTTCGCCAAAGCCATCGCGTACCAGGAGCAAGCCATCACGCTCACCTCCGACGCCACAGTGCAACGCGCCTACCGCGAACGCCTCACGCGCTACCAACAGAATCAGCCGTATTGGGCGAAGTGATAGAAGTCCCCTCTCCCCGACCCGGGTGAGGGTCGGGGAGAGGGGACTTCGCACTTAGTCCCACCACGAGTACCGCACGATGCAGTACACGGCTCGCAGCCCATCGGCCAAGTGGATCTTCTTCCCCTGGTCGTACCCGCGGCTGGCGTAGCTGACGGGAACTTCTTGGATGCGGCACTTACGCCGAGCGAGCTTGGCGGTTAGCTCGGGCTCGAATCCGAAACGTTTCTCGCGGAGCACCATCTCGCGGATCGCACCGCGACGGAACACTTTGTAGCCCGTTTCCATGTCGGTGAGCCGCAAACCGGTTGCGGTGTTCGACATCCAGGTGAGCATCCGGTTACCGAATCGATGCACCCACGACGGATCTTGGCGGGCGTTTTCGAGGAAACGCGATCCAAACACGACATCCGCTTCACCCGCTTCAATCGGAGCGAGCAGTTTGCCGTAGTCGGCAGGGTTGTATTCGAGATCGGCGTCCTGGATCAGCACCACGTCGCCCGTCACTTGGTCGAACGCCGTGTGCAGGGCCGCCCCTTTGCCCTTGTTGTAGCCGTGCATGAAGACGCGGACGCCTTCTAGGGCATCGAGCTCCAGCAGCACGTCGCGGGTGCCATCCGTGCTGCAGTCGTCGACCACAATCACCTCGGTGGCGTATCCGGTGCCTAGCACCCGCTCCACGACCTGGCGAATGGTGTCCCGCTCGTTGAACACGGGAATCACCACACTCACGGCGAGGACCGTCCGCTTCACGGGACGCGTCACCACAGGGCTCGTGGCTGCGTGCTCGCGTTCTAGCTCGGCCAGACTCGCCTCGGCTTCGGCGAGGGTCGATAGCATGCGTGCCGTCGTGGCAGAAGCGTTCTGTTCGCGCTCGGTCGCTATCTCAGTGGCCGAGCGCTTCGTCAGCTCGGCGGCGAGAGTCGGTGTTTTTTCTTCGACCATGATATGGGAGGGGGCAAAGCTACGCCTGAGGCAGCACGAACGAATGGCTGCCAGGGAACTGTAGCTCATAAAATCGGTATCGGCGGCGTCGATTCGCTGAGCGGATCGCTTTACCAAGTACAACTTGTCGGCAAAATCCACACGGCCATTACAACTGCTTGACGCCCCGCAAACGGAGTGCTAGCAATAGGGAATCGCAGGCCCTTTGAGCAGGCCATTAATTTGGCTTGGCACCGTGCGCGTGTTTTGTTACCTTGCGGCCCTCACTGATAGAAAGGCCGCATGGTTGGCGGCATTCACGCTGCCACATGCGACCCTCGTCTGGCCGACACGGAAGGAGGCCCCTCGTGCAAGTTTATGATCAAGAGAAGCTGCGGGTGCACATCCGCTGGATGATCCGCCGCGATATGGGCGAAGTACTCCAAATTGAAAAAGGGAGCTTCGAGTTCCCCTGGTTCGAGGAAGACTTCGTCCGTTGCCTGCGCCAACGCAACTGCATCGGCATGGTGGCCGAGTACGGCGAGCGGGTCGTGGGTTTCATGATCTACGAGTTGCACAAGACCCGCCTGCACGTGCTCAACTTCGCCGTGGCTCCCGAGTACCGTCGTCTGGCGATTGGCGAGCAGATGATCGATAAGCTCGTCAGCAAACTGTCGAGCCAGCGCCGCACACGCATCTCGCTCGAAGTCCGCGAGACGAACCTCAACGCCCAGTTGTTCTTCAAGCACGCCGGCTTCCGCGCCACCGCGGTGCTGCGTGACTTCTACGACGACTCGACCGAAGACGCCTACGTCATGCAGTACTACTACGACGAACAAGTCGTCGAAGAACTCACCCCCGACCACGTCCATCGCTTGGCCGGTTGAGTAGTTAGGGTTGCCTACTCCCCTCATGTCATTCTGAGGGAGCCTAAGCGACCGAAGAATCTCGTATGCCATTTTGTGGAACACTAATCTTCGCTAATCGACGCTAATTAAAACCCATTAGCGAAAATTAGTGTCAATTAGTGTTCCAAAAATTCCCTATAGCCCCACGATCTCCGCCTTGATTTCCGGCAGATCGAGGATGGCGATCGAGTGCTTCGGCGCGCGATACAGGGCACCGGGATTGAGTACCAACTTGCCATCGCGCGTGGTCTTATCGGCCACGTGCGTGTGGCCATAGCAGACCACTTGATACTCATCGCTATCGAGCACTTGCTGAAATCGTTGGTGTTCGTGACTATGCAAGAGGGCGATCCGCACGCCTTCGAACGTTAGGTCGCCAAACAGCTCGTGACACTTCTGCCCCGCCGCTGCGATCCCTTCGCGTAGCTCGGCCTGATAGTAATCGCAGTTGCCAAACACAAAGTGCGTGGGCCACGCCGAGAAGAGATTAACAACCTCGACGCTACCAATGTCGCCACAGTGTAGCACTTGGTCGACCTCAAGACTCTCAAGCAGGCGAATCGCCGGCCGTGTGTGATCGACGTACCCGTGCGTGTCGCTAACAATCCCCAGTCGCATCTTTCGCCTGCCCTTCTAAGCCAAGAAATCATTCGCGGATCACAGCGGATTCAAGCGAATAAACGCGGATTCAAGTTGTAATCAATATCCGCGTTCATCCGCCGCATCCGCGTATGTCCGCGACTAATTCTACTCGTCGCCAAACAAATAGGCTTCCAACTCTCGGGCCTTTTCTTGCAACTTCTGCTCGACTTCGGCGCGATCAACGCCATCCGCCAACAGAGTGCAAATCGGTTTGCCGCGCTGAATGGCGTCTCCTTCGTGCGGAATGTCGGCGATATCGAGACTCGGTGGTCCACGGAATGTCGCGTTGCGTTTCGCAAACAGGTACGCCTTGCCAAACGATTGATCTGATCGACTCACGGGCTCGGGCAATTCATCCTTGGTGCACGCGGCGATGTGGGCGGCGATCATGTTGACGCCCGCGAATCGTTCGACCACTTCCATCGACGCCGTGTAGCGAGGATTCACGTCGACTACCCACGCGGTCCCTTTGTCGTCGAGCACAAAGTCGACGCCAAACACACCAACGAGCCCAACCTCACGCGCAAGCACGCAACCCACGTGCAGAAGCTGGGCGTTTAAGTCCCCTCTCCCCGACCCGGGTGAGGGTCTGGGAGAGGGGACGTCGACCTTCGGAAGCTCAAACGGCCCTACCGACCCAGCGTAATGAAACGGCTGGCTATGAGTCCATTTGCGATTCATCAGTTGCTCCGTCACTCCGAGCAACTTCCCCTCCCCTGCCGCCGCGACGTAAGCCGCGGAGATCGAACGCCCCGCGATTTTGCGTTGCCAGTAGCAGTTCTCAGGAGCTTCGCTGCCGGGAACCCAGTCGTCGACGCCGAGTCCGCCGGCGGTGGCGTGAGATTTGGTGAGCCAGCCGGCTTCGCTTGGCGGCGCGCTCGTGATTTCGGGGAACGCCACTTGGTTGTCGGCGAAGAGGCCAGCCAATTGCGTGGCTGATTTGCAAGCCTCTAAGGTCTTTGCTGGATTTCCTAGAAGAGGTTTCAGCTCGGCCATCCTCGCGACGTGCGGCGCGTAGTTTTCCCAGCTCCCTGTGAACATCCAGGCGTCGACATCTTGTTCGGCGAGCCAATCGACGAACGCATCGGCGTCCGGCTCAATGCGTGTCGCTGGGCATCGTGCGACTAGGTCGCTGTCGGCGAACAAGTCCGCCGCGATCACTTCGTAACCCGCCGCGAGTGCCGAGAACGCCGCGGCTCGGACGCTCGCTCCCATGATGGCGATGCGCATGATGGCTACTTGCCCCCGTGCCGACCTTGGAACTTGTCGGCCGGATACTTCTGGGCATTCTTGATCATCTTGGCGTGCAGCGTCGCCGACAAGTCGACCCCCATCGAGTTGGCGATCGCCAGCGTGTAGGCCAGCACGTCGGCGATCTCTTCGGCCGCCGCCGCGAGCTTCTCGGGATGATTCGCGACCTCACGCGAGTCGGCAACCTCGATCCACTGAAAGTGCTCCATCAACTCCGCCGCCTCGATTGCCAGCGCCATCGCCAAGTTCTTCGGCGAATGGAACTGTGACCAATCGCGCTCGCGCACGAAGTCGTCAACGAGTGTCTTGAGCTGGGCGACTGTGGTTGAATTGTCGTTCTTCGTATTCATAGGAATTCGTCGCGGATGGTCGCGGATCTTAGCGGATTATCGCGAATCTGAAACTGTGGATCAAATTATAAACCCTGCAGCGGATGGCATGGCTGATTTCATTCGCGCTGATCTGCCCAAATCCGCGCCGATCCGCGACTAATTCTTCTTCGTTAGCCGAGCAGCTTGGCAATCTTCCGCCCCGTCGTACTGAGCGGATACTCCGCAAGCTCAGAAGGTTTTACCCAAACAGCTGGCGATGCCTTGGACGACTTCAACCGGCCACCCTTGTGCGTCGCCTCGTAGCAGTCGAGCGTGATGCGAAACCGCGTGACCCCGTGCTTAATTGTTTTTAGCAGTGGTCCCAGCGAAGCCGTGATGCCTGTGAGCTCCGCGAGTTTCGTTTCAATCTCGCGCACCGCGTACAAGGGACCTTCGCTCTCGACGCCAAACCTCGGAAAGTCCCACAGCCCGCTCCAGCGTTCGTCAGGGCCGCACTGCCGGACGAGTACGTCGCCCCCGCGCCGGACCACCACCGCAGCTTCGTGCAGCTCGGTGTAGTTGGTTTTCTTGGTGGTCGGCAGAAGCTCGCCCACGACGCCGAGCTGTCTCGCTTGGCACAGCGACTCAACAGGGCACGCATCGCACTTTGGTTCGCGCGGCGTACAAACCAGCGAGCCCAGCTCCATCAACGCCTGATTGAAGCGAGATACATCCTTCGCGGGTAGAAGCTCCTCGGCAATTCGCCACAGCTTCTTCTGCCCCGCGGTTCGCGTGGGGTCGTCGCGGAGCGCCACGAGTCGCGAGAGCAACCGTATTGTGTTGGCTTCGAGAATCGGAGCCGGTTTGTCGTACGCGATCGAGACAATCGCCCCCGCCGTGTAGCGTCCGATGCCGGGGAGCTTCATCAGCTCTTCGACGGTCTCGGGGAACTTGCCCTCGAGCTCGCTCGACACCACCTTCGCCGCCGCATGCAGACCACGAGCTCGGCGGTAGTAGCCGAGTCCCTCCCACAACCGCAGCACCTGCTGCTCGTCCGCCGACGCCAAGTCATGCACCGTTGGCAGTGCGGCCATGAATCGTTCGAAGTACGCGCGAACGGTGGCGACCTGCGTTTGTTGCAGCATCACCTCGCTAACCCACACGCGGTACGGATCGCGACTTTTGCGCCATGGCAAGTCGCGCTCGTACTGCTTGTACCAAGCGAGCAGCTTGCGGCGGAACGATTGCTTCCACGCGCTGGTGAGCTCGAAGTCGGTGGAAGCGTCCGTTGCCATTCGCATCACGTGCGTGTTGTCACCAGCGTCAGCACGACTAAGGAGCTCCCCTTCTAAGGAGCAAGTTCCTTACCTGGCTTCACGTCCGCCTTGCCCGGCACTGCCCAACGTCCGTAGACCTTGCTGCAACGGTTGTACTCGGTGGCGAATGCGTCGGCTTCTTCGGGCGTGAACGGCCGATCGATGGTCCGCTTGTACGCCTTGAACTCGTAGATGTGCACGAAGTAGTTCGCCGTGGGCGCGGGGCGACCGTACTCGTCCGCGTCTTCGGCTGGAGCACCTTCGACTGCCTCTGCGGCTACAGGGGTCGCTTCGTCGACGGGTTTGGTCTTCTCGACCTTTTGCTTGACGACTTCTTCCTCCGGCTCGTCGTCGAAGATTTCCTTCTGCTTCTTGGGAGCAGCTTTCTTCGGCGCGGCTTTCTTGGGAGCGGGCTCCTTGGCAGCCTTCGGTTCTTTGGCTTCCTTGGGCTCCTTCTTCGGCTTCGCGGCGGCCTTGGGCTTGGCGGCGGTTTTCTTCTCGGCTGGCTTCTCAGCAGCCTTCTTCGCCGGCGCGCTCTTGCCGCGAGGTTTCGCCTTCGGCTTCTCCTCGACCTCTTCTACTTCGTCCTCTTCCTCTTCAGCGTCGTCCTCATCTTCGTACTCGTACTCATACTCTTCTTCTGAGTCTTCTTCGTACTCTTCATCCTCATCGTCGTCGTCCACGAATTCGTAGTCGCCGTCGTACAGGTCGTCATCTTCTTCCGCTGGCATGGCTGAGGCCGGGGCTGGGTTCTGAGGCAAAGGGGGGACGCGATCCGACGCACACGCCAGGTCCCCGAGAGAACCCAATAGTATTGAGCCCAAGGCCCCCGGCGTCAACGTCCCGCCCCCACCCGATTAGCGGCGGGAGTTCTCGTCCGAGGCGGTCTGAACCACCTGGGTGCGGGCAACTTCCACCGCTTTGGCCAGCGGTTGGTCGTCCTCGGTGCCGCGGAATCCGACCGCATGAGTCCCCTCTGCCGAGCCGTTAGTCCGTCGCACGACGATATCGGGTTGTACTCCGACCTGACTGATGGGCTGGCCATTGGGGGAATAGAAGCTGGCGGTCGTCAGGCGAATTCCGGCCCCACCGTAACCCAGTGGGAAGATGCCCTGGACCGAACCTTTTCCAAAACTACGCTCGCCGATCACGGTGCCGCGACGGTTGTCGCGAATCGCGGCGGCGAAAATCTCACTCGCACTCGCACTCTGGTCGTCGATCAGCACTACCAGCGGAACTCGCCAGGTGCCGGCACGATGAGCACGGTAGTCGAAGTCCTCGCCAGCACTCCGGCCGCGGGTCGACACGATGCGTCCCTGAGCGACAAACTTGTCGGCGATTTCGACGCTCGAGGTCAGCAGACCACCCGGGTTGCCGCGAAGGTCGAGCACCAGCGTCCGCATACCCTTCGCATGCAGGTCCCACAGTGCGGCTTCGAGGTCACGAGAAGTGGTCTTCTGGAACACCGGCACGCGGATGTAAGCCACACCGTAAGCGGCATCGACGATCGACACGTCTTCGAGGCTAGGCACGTCCACGTGTTCGCGGCGAACCTGAACGTCGAATGCACTGCGAGCACCAGCCATGTGGGCGAGGTCGCCCGACTGTCCTGGCTCGACGTGCACTTCGACCGTTGTTCCTTCTTCGCCCGTCAGCAAGCCGGCGGCTTCGTCGGTGCTCATGGTCGTGATGTTGCGACCGTCGATGCGAGTAATCACATCGCCCGACTTGATCTGTGCACGCTCGGCAGGGCTGTTGGGAATAGTGCTAACGATTTCGAGGCCACCATTCTTCGCGGCCTTGAGTTCGACACCCAGTCCCACAAAGTTGCCTTCGATCTGCGAGTAGATCTCACGCAGCTGGTCGCCGGAAAGGAAGGCCGAGTAATGATCGAGCGAACCCGCGGCTGCGGCGGTGAATTCGAGTTCCACCGCGGTTTGGCTCAGTCCCAGTTGTTGCGAAGCAATCTGGGCGACTTGCTGAGCCACGGCGAGCGTTTGCTCGCGGGTCGTAATCGTGCGGTTTTGCAGCGGACCGTAAATCGCCCGGCGGACCTGGGTGATCTTGGCGGTGTCGGCTTGGATGCCGTTGTGACGCAGGAAGTTGGTTTTCGTCAGCGCCACGTCGACCGACTGCACGCCTCGCTGAGCCAAAGTGCCCCATGGAGGATTCACGTAGTAGTGCGAGTCGATCTTGCCCAGCAGCTCGCCATAAAGTTCGGCAGCCTGGGCCGAGTTCAGCGTGGTAACCGCTTGCAGGAAGCTCTGGTCGACGTAGCGGCGCTCCACACCGTAGTGCAGGCGAGCAATGTCGAATCGCTCGGCGAGCTGACGATCGGTGGGGTGCTTGCGAGTACCTTCTTCGTACAGCGAGAGAGCGTCGCCCCAGCGGTGCTCGGATTCGAACTCACGACCTTTGGTGAGCAGTTGCGAAACGGCCTGAGGCTCGGCCTCGGCAGTGATCGCAACGGCTTCGCTTTGGGCGTACCCGATGGGGGCAAACGAAATGCCCAGGCCAACGGTGATCGCGGCTACAAAGCGGTAGAGCGAGAGGTAGTGCGTGTGACGCATGCTGATTCGTTCCGTCTATTTCGCAGGTGGTTCGAGTCGTTTGCCGGAGGCTTCCAGTTCGAACCGAGCGGGGCAGGGGGCTCGCCGGAAAAGCGGGCACAGTCCCGGGGCACAAGCGAATATAGGCCACGAAATGGGGGTGGTCAAAAAATCTGCCACCAGAATTTTCGAGGGCCGGGAGCACTTGTTACCGCACGACCGCTACAGGTGACTTATTGCACGTAAGGGAGGTAGCAATAAGCGGCCAGAACCGGATCGCCGGGGCCTGCCGACCTTGCCGATTGTTCGGACTCCGCCGAACGCACAGGACAAGACCGCTCATGAAAAGGCGTCGTGCCAGGAAGGCCGGCAACGTCTCTATCGCCGGTCCTTGATTGAGCCTGCGGAGCGGATGAATTCGCCGCTCCTTGGCTATGCACCTAACTACGCGAAGCCCGTTTCGACAGTTCACGCTAGCGGTGCGTGCGGTTTTGCGCACCGACGATAGTTGAGTCGCAACCCGCGAATATTTCATTGGGTGCGACATTACTACTTTTTCACCCGGCGGGAGATTCGACGTAACGCCTTGCAGGCAAACCGTTTGCGAACAGGGTCTCCGGGTGCCTCGCAAAAATTAAGTCGCAGGGGTAACCCGCAGGTGCGACATTACCCTGTTGCTCCCTCCTCCAAGTTGTTGCGCAACAAACTAAACCACTTCGGTGCCATGACCGCAACAACGACTCGGGGGAGGGCCGGGGTGGGGGCTCGTCCCTCGGAAACCCTACGCTATTGGCAAACGAGATCCTTCAGTCGCTGGAAGCTCCCTCAGAATGGCAGAGCGCGGAGGTCTCCACAGGCCGCTGTCAGCTTGGCCGCAATTCTCAGTTTTTCAGTTGTCAAAGAACAAAAAACACTCGAAAAGAGGAGTGTGTTCATTTGAACACAATTCGAGCGCGCATTCAAGTTGCTTTCTGCAAAAAGGTGAAAAAAAGTTCATGCATGCGAAATGGGCGTTGGTGAGGGTATCGGTTTCTGTCAGCACCGGAATTGTGCCTGCTACAATAGTGCGGAATTGCAAGCTGTCTCAGTCACGTCCGGCGGTGACTCGGTTCGGTAACAGGAGGTAGTAGGAAATGAAGCAAAGACTCTTCATCTGGTTCTGGGTCGGCTTCGTCGTCTCCTTCGTCCTGCTCGGCCTGCTGCTCAAAACCTTCGTTATGATGCCCGATGGCGGGGCACTTCGGCGTACGAGTTTGCTGGCGTACTACGCCACTTCGATTAATCAGATGATCGAGCCACGTCCGCTGGGGCCGGCGACCCAGGATCCGGGAGATGTTGCGGTCGTGTTCTTGGAGCACGCGGGGTTGTCGCTCGGCGGCGGTGGCTTGGCCTTGCTCGTGGGTTGGATCGTGGAGCGTGTCCGAAGTAAAACGAAATCGGTTTCGTGAAGCGAGCAAGTTACGCGCGAAGATTCTCTACCAACCGCCCCGTTCCCCTCCCCGTAATGCCTAAGAAGAAACCCCAACCACCGGCCGACGTCCACGCCGTAGCTTCCCCCGACGATAAGCCGGTGCTTCCCTTTGCAACGCCCGCCGTATTCGAGCGATGGCTTGCGAAGCATCACGTGGATCACGCGGGGGTTTGGATTCAGTTCTTCAAGGTCGCCAGTGAATACAAGAGCATCACTTACACCGAGGCGCTCGAAGTCGCGCTCTGCTACGGCTGGATTGATGGCCCCGTGCGGAAGGGGAATGAGGTCTCTTGGATTCACAAGTTCACGCCGCGCGGCAAGCGTAGCGTTTGGTCGCAGGTGAATAAGGGCCACATCGAGCGGCTTACGCTCGAGGGCCGGATGAAACCGGCGGGCCACGCCGTGGTCGAGCTTGCCAAGGCCGACGGACGCTGGGACGCGGCGTACGCATCGAGCTCGACGTTCGAAGAGTCGCCCGAGTTCCTGGCGGCGCTCAAAAAATCGAAGGCCGCCACGAAGTTCTACAAGACACTGAAGAAAGCGACTCGCTATGGTTTCTACTACCGGCTGCACAACGTGAAGCGGGCGGAGACCAAGGCTCGCAAGATCGCCGAGTTCATCGCGATGCTGGAGCGCGAGGAGACGTTTGAGCGGTGAGGGGAGATGATATTCCATTCCAAAGCAATCTGTGGGAGGGGTCTCCGACCCCGATGAGCTAGGAGGAATCTCTCATATTACAGAACCATCTGAATCAGAGAGTTTTGTCCGACGAGGCGTAGCTCGGCAGCTATTCACGGCGCGTAACGGTGCAACTCTCTAGTCGAGTTAGGATAGCCGACGACCTACGTGTCGTCGGACCAACTGCTCTAAGTCGCAGTGTGTTGCAATTGGGGAGGTCCACTCGGCTTCATCGGGCTCGGAGAGCCCTCCCACAAGTTCTTTGTGGGGCTAGGAGGGCGAGAACCGCAATCTGCAAACAAAAAGTTAGCAGGCGCGCACTTCGGTAAACAACTCGCTACACTAGAACCACGTTGCTTGTCTTCTCTTGTGTTCCCACTGACGGGTGCGAGTTCTATGCGTTCGACCAGCTTGTTGTTTCGTAGCGCGATCACGGCGGCGCTTGCCGGGTTTCTGTTTGGTTTCGACACGGTAGTCATCTCCGGCGCCGAGCGGAGCATCCAGAAGCTTTGGGAACTCAGCGATTGGCAACATGGCCTGGCGGTGAGTGCGGCGCTGTGGGGTACGGTGCTTGGTTCGCTCGTGGGTGGCTGGCCCACCGACCATTGGGGCCGCACCAAGACCTTGCAGGCGGTTGGGGTCTTGTACTTAGTATCGGCCGTGTGGTCGGGGCTCGCGACCGATGCCTACTCGTTCATGATCGCGCGATGGATAGGTGGCGTGGGCGTGGGCATCGCGACGGTTGCGGCGCCGCTGTACATCGCCGAGATCTCGCCGCCGACGCTTCGCGGCCGGTTGGCGGGCATGTTTCAGTTTAACATCGTCTTTGGCATTCTGATCGCCTTCGCGTCGAACGCCATCATCGGTGCCATCGGTGGCGAACACGCGTGGCGATGGATGCTCGGTATCGAGGCGGTTCCCGCGATCATCTACTGGGTGATGTGCATGGGGATTCCCGAGAGTCCGCGATGGCTGATCGCCAAGCGCGGCGAAACGGAAAAGGCCCTCGAGGTGCTGCGGAGAGTGAACCCCGAAGCTAGCGAGCAAGAACTTCAGCACGTGGTCGACGAGATCGCAATGAGCGCGCGAGGCGAGGTCGTGGTGCCTGAGCTAAGTTCAGCAGTCGACGGGCCATTGTCGCGGCACACGGTGGCGGAGTCAGCGAATCCTTACCGCGCAAGTGCTCAAGCCGCTGCGAGTGAGGTACCGTCCGAGGGGTTTTGGACGTCGCGCCTGCGAATCCCCATTCTATTGGCGTTTCTCATCGCGTTCTTCAATCAACTCTCTGGCATCAACGCCATCCTCTACTTCGCGCCGCGAATCTTCGAGCGGGCAGGACTCGGGGAGAATGCCGCGCTCTTGAACTCCGTGGGCATTGGCATCACGAACTTAATCTTCACGTTCGTGGGCCTGTGGCTGATCGATTCGCTAGGCCGGCGAACTCTGCTGGCGATTGGCGGGGTGGGTTACGTCGTGTCGCTGGGGCTTTGCTCGTGGGCGTTCTTCACCGAGACGTTCAGCATCGTCCCGGCGTGCATCTTCGCCTTCATCGCCGCGCATGCAGTAGGGCAGGGGGCGGTGATCTGGGTGTTTATCTCCGAGATCTTTCCGGTGCAGCATCGCGCCGCGGGTCAAGCACTCGGCAGCTTCACGCACTGGATCTTTGCCGCGGCGCTGACGCTGGTGTTCCCCCGCGTGGTGACCGAGTTCGAGCCGGGCTACGTGTTCGGCTTCTTCTGCTTCATGATGGTGCTGGAACTGGTGTGGATCGCCACGATGGTACCCGAGACAAAGAACGTTCCGCTGGAAGAGATGGAAGCGAAGCTGGGGATGGTTTGAGAGGGGTTGGAGAAACGAATGCAATGACGAATCCTTATCAATCCCCACAGGAGAACTCCAAAGCCGTCGTGGTGTGGTACAAGCGGTGGATGGTCATTACCGCAATCGCCTGCCTTGTACTCGCTGGCGTTTGCTTGCTCGCCACGGTTGTCAGCATGCATTACGCATTTCATGTGATTTCGAACGCTGCTGGTTCGCCCAAACCAGAGGACTTAGCGTCTGCAATCGCTCATTCGCTGACGTACTCCTATTTTGCGGTACCTTTCGCACTGAGTGGATTGGTGTTGTTGGTGTTGGGGATACGGTCGAAAGGGTGACGAAGTAGTGTTGGCAAGATTCGCTACCTTGAAATCTGAAAGGTAGACTATCCAATTTTCAAGGTCAGGAATTTCCCCAAGAAAGTTATCGCATGCCCAGACAAACAGACGCGAAGAAGGTTTTGGAACACTAATATGCGCTAATCTTCGCTAATGGCTATTAGTGCCGATTAGCGTGGATTAGTGTTCCTTCCTTCTCCTTTCCTCCGCGTCTCTGCGTCTCTGCGTGAGATAAAGAAGTGTAGCGATCTGTCGAGGGGCGAGATCCTTCGGTCGCTAAGGCTCCCTCAGGATGACAGGTACTACTCGTCAGGATGACGAGTACCAACTGCTAGCACTCGGCGATTACAGTGCCGCATTTCTCTTGACGCCCTTCGGGCCGTCTGACACACTCCGCCGCCCGCTTGGCGGAGTGCTGTGTGGGGGCACTCCGTCCGGCGTGGTTTTCGACCCGCACAAATCTTGAGACTTGAGGAGCACGCACGATGCGTCGTTCAATTGCTGTTTGCACGTTGGCACTCGTCACGGCTGTTGGTTGTGGCAAGACCGAACCTACTACTCCCGCCGCGCCGGCCAGTGGCTCGACCTCGGCTGCCAAGCCAATGCACCCGGCTGCGGCGACGGCGATGCAGTTTCTCCAGGCAAGCGCCGCTGGCGACCTGTCCAAGGCTACGGGCTTGCTGACGCCGGTGGCGGTCGAGCAGCTCAACAAGCAGGGCATGACCATCGCGCCGCTGAACGTCGAGTCGCCCAAGTTCATCATGACTCGATTCTTGGTGACCGAGGAGAACGAAGCGGCCGTGGAGTTCGCCATGCAGTTTCAAATCGAAGGCGAGCAGCAGGAGTTCCACGGTTGCTGCGTGATGAAGAACATTGGCGCTGACTGGCGACTGGCGGGCGTGATCATCGATCCGGGCAACGGAATGGAGCCGGTGGTCCAGAACTACGAGCAAGAGCTCTCGCCCCCCACCACCAACCCTGCAAACACGGTGGCGAACCCCGCAGGTGGCCAAGTTCCGCAAACTGCCCAGAGCCCCGATGTTCCGCAGCAGCGCTAGTCGCGTGCTAGCGATAAGTTCGCAACTCGAAACAACTTACAACCTCGCATTCGCCAACTGGCGGGTGCGAGGTTGTTTGTTTGGGTAGATGGCGGGAATCCGGAGGTTGCCGCTCAAACCGCGGCACCCCCTTGGACAGGCCGGCGGGGGCTGCTAGGCTTTTCGACTTAGTTGGCTAAACCGCCCCGTTCCCCTTAATCGTTAAATCCAACCCCACCTACGTTTTCTGCGTTTTTCAGCGTGATGTTATTCGCGCTGTTTTTGTTCCATTCGAACCGACGCGTGTTCGGTTCATTCGGTTGTGACCGTCGACCAGTGTCGGCGGACGGAGGAGAAGCAACCGAACGTTTCCCGCCGTTGGTAATATGGTTTTCTCAAAGGAGAAAAAGATGAAGTCGACCAACCTGTTGCGTGTTTGTGTGATGGTGGCCGTGGCTGTTTTCGCCCTGGCTGCTTCGGACGTTGCTAGCGCCAAGCTGTTTGGTGGCAAGCACCGTGGTTGTGGCAAGAAGGCCGCTTGCTGCGAGCCCGTTTGCTGCGAAGCCGAGCCCGCCTGCCCCTGCGAAGAAGCTGCTCCTTGCGTCGAGGCTGCCCCCTGTGTTGAGGCCGCTCCTTGCGTGGAAGCCGCTCCTTGCTGCGAAGCTGAGCCCACCTGCTGCGAAGAGGCCGCTCCTTGCTGCCCCAAGAAGAAGCGTTGTGGCCTGCTGAGCCGTCTGCGTGATCGCAAGTCGTCGTGCTGCGAGCCCGCTTGCGAGCCGGTTTGCGAACCCGCCTGCGGTTGCTAATTTGACCCCCCAAATGTCCGGCGGCGGGCGTTTAGCTTGCCGCAGGGACTTTATGCAGTTCACAAAGCCTGGTAGCCCCTGCTACCAGGCTTTTTTCGTCTGTAGTGGTTGTAGGGGCGATAATTGACTCCTGGCGGGGAGTGGCGTAGTTTAGTGAGGGCGTGGCGGTTAGGTAAGTCACGCTGAGTGCTAGGGACGAACCACACGGTTTGCCGCGAGGCCGACAAGCGTCGTAACCATCGCGGGGCACGAAAAGAACCATCACGGGGAAGACCGAAAAGGGAGATGATGCGATGAATTCATTGGTACGTGTTTGCTTGATGGCTGCTGTGGTTGCCATGGGCCTGGGCATGGCGAGCGACGCCGACGCCCGCGGTTGTTTCAAGCGCTTCAAGCGTGACCGCTGCTGCAAGCCTGCTTGCTGCGAGCCCGCTCCTTGCTGCGAAGAGGTCAGCGATTGCGGCTGCGGCGCTCCTGTGAGCGACTGCGGTTGCAGCGGCAGCACCGTTGTGCCCGCTGAGGAAGGTATCGTTGTCGAGCCGACTGAGGCTTCGCCTTCGGACAACCCCGCCGTTCCCGAGCCCCCCGCGGCCGAGGAAAGCGAAGCTGCTCCGGCTGCTGAAGTTCCCGCCGAGCCCTCGTCGACCTAAGCATTGCTTAGAGCCGAGATCGTTACACATGACGCCCCGCTGCGAGCCTCGGCTTGCAGCGGGGCGTTGTGCGTTGATGGAGGCGTGATTCGGCTCGACTGATTCGGCTCGACGGGCGGGCTTAGGTTTGGGATAGTCGGCATGCAAGTGGCCGTAGTGTCGCTTGCTAGCAAACTTGCCCCCTCACCCTAACCCTCTCCCCCACGACGTTCGCGTCGCTGTTTCCCTTAGGTTGGCAGCGTACGCGCGAACGCCGTGGGGGAGAGGGGACCAGACCGTAGCATGCAGTTTCGTGTCCAACTCGATACGTTCAGCGGGCCACTCGACCTGCTGTTGTACCTGGTGCGCAAGCACGAGGTGGACCTGCATAACATCCCGGTTGCCAAGATCACCGATCAGTTCTTGCAGCACGTGTCGGTGATCGAGCAACTCGATGTCGACGCGGTGGGAGACTTTCTCGACCTGGCCAGCTCGCTGATCGAGATCAAGTCGCAGATGGTGCTCCCCCAGCAAGTGGTCGCCGAGCCCGACGAGGTCGAAGACCCGCGGCAGGAGCTGGTCGAGCGTTTGCTGGAGTTCAAGAAATACCGCGATGCTGCGCAGATGCTCGAAGAGCGTGGCCGGGAGTGGCAGGAGCGTTTCCCGCGGGCGGCGGTCGACCTGCCCCCGCGCGCGGCGAAAGAGGAACTGCCCGAGATCGCCGGCGTCGAACTCTGGGACTTGGTCAGCGCGTTCGGCCGCGTACTCCGCGACAAACTGGCGAAGCCCGAGAGCACTACGATTCAGTACGACGACACGCCGATCCACGTCTACATGCGAGAGATCGATCAGCGGGTGCGAACTGAAGGGAGCGTGGCGTTCTTCGACCTGTTCCCGACGGCGGTGCACAAGTCGACGCTGGTCGGCATGTTCCTCGCGCTCTTGGAACTGGTGCGATACCGCTACGCCCTCGCGCACCAAAGCGACCGCTACGGCGACATCCTCATCGAGCCCGGCCCCGAGTTGCTCCCCGACCACGTGGTGGTGAGCAGCACGATCGAGCCCGGCGAGCCGGGAGCGTAAGCGACCGGAGTTTTGAACTCGCGATCCACTTTCTCCGGGCGCTGATTCTCGATAAAGGGGCGCTTCCGGCTCGCCTTTCTTGGAACGCGCAGGGCGCTGACGATGGGGGCTCGATCGGGTAGGGTAGGGGCACTTCAGGATCCCGCTCCACCAGGTTGTCGATGGTCGAAAACGCCCCGCTGAAAACGATGGTCCACAACGGTCTCACGATCGAGGGGTACTCGCGCGCGGCGGTGCAGACCTACTGGCGAATTCCGGAGTTGGGGCTGGGATTCGACTTGGGTGCCCAGCCGTGGAGCTTCATGGGAACCGAAAAGTGGTTCATCTCGCACGGGCACCTCGACCACATCGCGGCACTCCCCGTATACGTCGCGCGACGGCGGATGATGAAGATGTCGCCGCCGACGATCTACCTGCCCGAGGTGGCGGTGGGACCGGTCGAGACGATCCTTAAGGGCTTCACGCGACTCGATCGTGGCCGCATGCCGGTGAACTTGGTGCCGATCACGCCGGGGATGGAGATCGAGCTTTCGCGCGAACACGTGGTAACTACGGTGGCAACCACGCACACGGTGCCGTCGATGGGATTTGTCGTCTGGCAACGCAAGAACAAGCTGAAGCCCGAGTACCAAGGACTCGAAGGGCACCAGATCCGCGATCTGCGCATGGCCGGCACCGAAGTCACCGAAGAACAGCGCGATCCGATCCTCGCATACTTGGGCGATAGCTCGCCGCCGGGCCTCGACGACAATCCCGTGATGTACGAGGCGAAGATATTGATCTGCGAGCTAACGTTCGTTGCCAAGAGCCACCGCAAAGAGAAGATCCACAAGTTCGGTCACATCCACCTGGATGATATCGTGGAGCGGCGCGACCGGTTCAAGAACGAACTGATCATCGCCAGCCACCTAAGCACCCGCTACCACGACAACTCGGTGGTGAAGACGGTCACCAAGGCGATCCCGGACATGCTGGGGGGGCGGTTGCACTTGTGGTTGTAGAGCGTGCGAAGAAGTGCTAGCCCATGACGGGAGCCGTGGGTTCATTGCGTGTGGATTTCGTTCTGAACATAGAAACGCTACAAAACCCAAGGCTCCCACCATGGACTGATGGTTCGAGTCTCGGACACGTTATCCGGCTCACTTCTTGGCGGGCGTTTCCGGTTCAAGCTCCAGGTTCTCTACATTCCACACCCTCACCGTGGCGTCGCGGCTGACGCTGGCTAGGCGTTTGCCGTCCGGGGAGAAGCGGAGGCCTTCGATCGGCATGCAGTGGCCCATCAGCAGTGGCGCGTATTGCCGGCCCGTGGCGATGTCCACCAGGGCGATGCGGTGACCTTTGACGGCAGGCAGTTGGTAGTGACGATCCTGGGTAGCGAAGGCCAGTGTCTTGCCGTCGGGTGATACATCAAGGCTCCACGTGACGTACCAGGTACCTTGCGCGTATCGGGCGTCGAAGGCGTGGTTCTGTTCAATCGCCGGCCAGCGAGGGGCGATTACCTTGCTGGCATCGTCCATCGTCGCAGGGTCGCGTGACTGAACCCCCAGCATCTGTCCGCCGGTGTAAACGCGATCGGCCGTCGTCGCGATGCTGATGCCTTCCTTCATCGGTTTCAGTGGTGAAATCGACGCGACCTCGCCCGATTCGGCATCGACGAGTGCCACGTTCTTTTCACCCACCACGGCGATCCGTCCCGAGTCTCCCAAAAAGTCGAATGCGCGGACCGGACCTGGGAACTCGACTTTCACGACGCCGGCTTTGGCCGCCTTCTTCTGCCAGATCCAAAGCTCACCTTCATCGGTGCCGGCGGCCAGTCGCTTGCCATCGGGCGAGAACCTGACGGTCCGCACGCTGCCAGGGGGAGCTTCGAGTTCATTGAGGTCGACTTCTTCGTCGGACAACGTCCAGACGAGGAGTTCGCTCTCGCCATCACGCCCTCCACCAGTCACTAGCTTTGGCTCGGTGGGATGGAAATCGAGCGATCGAATCGAATAGTTGGCTGGTAGTTCGTGGAGCAGCTTCCCCGTTTTGGCGTCCCACAAACGCAGTTGCGCGCCAGCGTCGCTTCCGCCGGTCGCGACCATCGCTCCATCGGGTGAGAAGGCGACGTCAAGCGTTGTCCACTCGTCGGCCAGCGTCACCCATTCGAGCCGCTCGCTGTCAGATGACTTGTTGGCCCAGTTCATCAGGCGGGCGAGTTCGTTCTGGTCGCGGAAGTAGTGCTGGTGCGTCTGGCCACCCACGGCAGGCAGCCGTTTGGCCGCTCGATCGCGATCTCGAGTTCGCACCGCGGTCCAGGCGGCGAGGCTCGCGTACATGGAGTTCTGAGGATACTTCTTGCAAAGAGCCTCGGCACCTTCGTTCACTCGATCGTAGTCGAACCCGCAGCCGGCGAGGTGGGCCTCGTCGAGGAAGCACTTGAGTTGATTAAAAGTCCAGGCGTAGATTTCTGGCCCCCGCTCGGGACCGGCAATCGTGGCTTGCTCTTCCATGAACTCGGCAAGTTCGCCCGGCTCCCCGAACCAGCGGGGAAGCAGGCAGATCGAAAGCGACGAGTACAGCGGCATGTACTCCGAATCGATACCTTTCCCCGCTTCGAACGACAGCCGCAGGGTTTCTTTCGGCAACCCCAAGCCCTGCCCGACGCGGATCTGCAGTTCGTAGAGCGCGGGGTCTTCGTCCGTAAGCTCCTGGGTTTCGAGCAGTATTTCGGCGGCCTGCGTCAATCGATCCTTGAATGCGACGTATCCCTCTTCGGTGACGGTGCCAATGTAGCCTGTGCCACGCGCCTGCCACGCGTAAGCCACCAGTGCCTCGCAAAAGGCGATCTTGGCGAAGCTCGATTCGGGACGCTGATCCATCCATTCCTGAAGCTTCTTCAGGTGTCGCTTCCATTGGAGCTCCGTAGGCTGCTCGGTCGCGCGAAGAAGTTGGTAAAAGCGATAGTAGTTGGGAAAGCCATCGAGATTCGCGGAACGCGACTTACGAACCTTCGCGGCGATCTTTTCGAGTGCTTCGAAGTCTCCGGAATCCCAAGTCTCCGCGACAACGCGTTCGAACTCGTACGATTGCATCTCCTTCGAAGCCGTTGGCGGCGGAACGGTGATCAGATGCAGGTCGCCATTGGCGTAGGCTGTGATTCCCATCTTGCCATTGGGGCTGATCGCCGCCAGGGCGACGTCGGTGCGAGTGGCAGGAAATTCCTGCGTAAACTGCCCCCGTTCGATGTCGTAGAAGGAGAGGGCCGTGTCGCCGTCGTAAATTGCCAATAGCGGGAGGCCGGTGACCCAACATATATCACGGCAAGGAGTGGCAAGCGGGCGACGCATCTCGCCCATTCTCCGAAGCTGTGGATCGACGAACATTAGGTGTCCGTCCGTCGTGGCGACGACCGTAAAGGAGATGTCCGTGGTCGATGCGGCAATATCAATTCCCGTGCCGCTGACGGTCGGAGACAGTTTTTGGGAGAGGTTGACCACAGGACACTCCATTCCTGACCACCTATAGCCCACCGACTCTTTGCCTTTCCCGCCAGGCATCAGGCCAATTCGAGGGAAACGGGCCCAGCGGCCCTCTCGCAGCAGGAACTCGCCAGCGGCACCCCCCATTTCGATCTGCACAGAATGAGATCCATCCTCAAGCGGACCCATGCTGTAATGAGTTCCATTGAGGTTCACCTCCTCTGCGTTCACAAGGTCGTAGATCATGGGCATGATCCGCTGCATTTCACGCGGACGGCCGAGCGAGACGTCGCGAACGGCGAGCAGTACGTACGTGGGGTCGAGCGTGAACTGGCATGCGAGGATTTCGGAACCTTCGATGCGAAAGTTGTCGATCTCGTCGCCGGTGGTCAGATCCCACACGCGAAATCGCCCGTCGTCGTGCGTCGTGACGGCGAAGCGATTGTCGGGCGAGATGCCTAGATCGATCACAGCCTTGGAGTCGACGGTCGCACTCACCGGCTTGGAACCGTCGGCCAGCATCCATTTCGAAAGCTTGCCTCGGTCGTCGGTCGTCACAGCGAACTGCGAGTCGCGGCTAAAAGCCACCTGGGTGACCTTGACTCCTTCGGTGTCGAGCTTGCGAATAGGCACCTTGCCGACCTCGTCGGCCGCTACGATCCGCATTTCGGTTGGGGCGAGCGCGGCGACGGGCTCGTAGTCGGCCTTGCGCTTGTGCGTCACGAACGGATGAGCGGGGTTCGGCTGCGAGCCTCCCGCCGGGGAGTCGACGATCGCGGGCGAGCCCCACTCGATCGCGGGCTTGGCGGCAGGCTGTTTCGAACTCGACGAATCGCTGCAACCACTGCCAACAACGACGGACAACGCTACGCTGCCCGCGAGCACGATGGATGAACGCTTCGACCACCAGAAAAGCATGATAAACCTCTCACCGACAAGACCCAATCGCCGCCAAGTCCCATGATAGGCAAGGTGCGCGGCGGGGCCTATCCCTGACAAGGGCGTGATGGGCGAGAAGTTGCCGTGGGGGTGGCGGGGTGGGGTGAATCTAGGAGGGTGTTTGGAGACTCCGCGGCTAGAACCATGAAACTCCCGAGATAGTTATGCCGTGGCAGTTCCCCCCTATCCGTTAGATTTCACACCACTCGTCAGACGTGAGCGACTTCTTCTTCCGTCCCCACAATCATCCTTCCGCACCGCGGACACCGGTGGCGATTGTCTAGAATCGTACCGCATTCGGAGCATACCCAGGAGACTCGGGCCCGAATGCCGCTGATCTTGCCACCGTAGTGAAGCCCGGCTTGTACTTTGAGCAAACGGATAATCTCGGCCAGGCTTCGGAACAATAGCCACGAGAGTACGGCGGTCACTGCCAATGAGATGGAATGCCAAAACGCTCCCACCAGCAATGCCAGGAGCGCCAGCAACAGGTTGACAATCAGAAGACTCCAAGCTGCGAAGTCGAGCTTGTTCTCAAGACTTCCCTTTGGCCGGAGATAGCCTGCACGTCGTTTCGCGGTGTCGCCCATCATTCGCCCCCACATGCGCACGGATATCGTGATGACGCAGGTGGGAGTTTAAGCTCTCCGGGCGTAGCGAGCAATTACTTGGGGGCGGAGGTGGATTCGGGAGCGACAAACCCAAGGCTTCCGCCATGGGCTATTTCGCGTTGCATGCTTGCTCGCTCTCCCTTACTCCACCACCCAGGTTTCGCCCGAGTTGTAGAGCTGCTCCAGGTCGCCGGGGCCGCGCTCGGCGCGGGCTAGCTCAACCTGGTCGTTGATCAGTTCATCGTAGCGTGGGGCGTCGACGGCGCGGAAGACACCGATCGGTTCGGGGAAGCCGTTCTGGCGGCGCATGCGCGTTAAGAGGTACGCAAGGCTGGGCTCGGGGTCGCGCTCGTCGTGAAACAAGAGATCATCCTCGGTGATGCCTTTGCCCAGTTCGACGACCTCGGGCTCCATGCCGTTCAGGCGGATGCCCTTGTCGCGGTTCTTGCCAAAGATCATCGGCTTGCCATGTTCGAGCTCCAGCGTGGTCTCTTCCTTGGTGTCGCGGTCCTTGGCGTAGTCCCACGCGCCGTCGTTGAACACGTTGCAGTTCTGGTAGACCTCGACGAACGAAGTACCCGAGTGGGCGGCGGCCCGTTCGAGCACCATGCCCATGTGCTTGAGGTTGGTGTCGATGGTCCGCGCGACGAACGTCCCTTCGGAACCGATGACAATCGACAGCGGCGTGAGCGGATTGTCGATCGCCCCCATCGGCGTGCTCTTGGTCTTCGCGCCTAACAGCGACGTGGGCGAGTACTGACCCTTGGTGAGGCCATAGATGCGGTTATTGAACAGGACGATGTTGATGTCGAGGTTGCGGCGGATGCAGTGCATCAGGTGATTGCCGCCGATCGAGAATCCATCGCCATCGCCCGTGATGACCCACACGCTGAGGTCGGGCCGGACGCTCTTCAGGCCCGTCGCTACGGCGGTCGCGCGGCCGTGGATCGAGTGCATGCCGTAGGTGTTCATGTAGTACGGAAACCGGCTGCTGCAGCCGATGCCCGAGATGAACACGGTGTTCTCGCGGGCAACGCCAAGCGTGGGCAGCACCTTTTTCATCTGCGCGAGAATGGCGTAGTCACCACAACCGGGGCACCAACGAACGTCCTGGTCGCTAGCAAAGTCGTTGGGGGTGAGAACGGGAAGCGATTCGACGGACATGGAAGTTGTCTCGGGTAGGTTGAACGACGCAAAGGAACGACGTTGATCTTTTTACTTGGCCAGCTCTTCGTGAATCCGTTCGAGGATCTCGCCGACGCGGAACGGTTTGCCTTGGACCTTGTTGAGGCCTTGGCAGTCGACCAGGAATTTGTCGCGAAGGATGCTGCGCAGCTGGCCCGTGTTGAGTTCGGCGACGAGCACGCGCTTGTAGCTGCGAAGGATTTGCTCGAGGTTCTTGGGGAACGGATTGAGGTAACGCAGGTGACAATGCGCGACCGAGTGCCCCGCGGTCTGCGCGGCGTGCACGGCGGTGGCGCACGACCCATAGGGTCCACCCCAGCTCACGACCAATAGGTCGCCACTCTCAGGGCCATCGACTTTCTGAAGCGGAATGTCGTCGGCGATCAGGGCGACCTTCTTTGCCCGCAGGTCGACCATGTGCTGGTGGTTAGCGGCGTCGTAGCTGACGTTGCCGGTGATGTCTTGCTTTTCGAGTCCACCAACGCGGTGCATCAAAGTGGGTGTGCCGGGACGCGCCCAAGGGCGGGCGAGTTTCTCGTCGCGCTGGTACGGCAGGAACGGTTCGCCATTTGTCATGGGCTCGGCGTAGGTGACCTTCGTGGGCTTCAAGCTCGCCACGTCGGGGATGCGCCAAGGCTCCGAACCATTCGCGATGTAACCGTCCGTGAGGAAGAACACAGGCAGCATGTGCTCGACCGCGATTCGCCACGCTTCTTGGATCGCGTCGAAGCAGTCGGCGGGGCCGGCGGCCGCCACGATTGGCATCGGGCATTCACCGTTGCGGCCGTACATCGCTTGGAACAAGTCGGCTTGCTCGGTCTTGGTCGGCAGGCCGGTCGAAGGCCCGCCGCGCTGGACGTTGATCACGATCAGCGGTAGCTCGGTCATCACGGCGAGGCCAAGTGCTTCGCCCTTGAGGGCGATACCCGGACCGCTGCTCGCGGTGACCGCCATCTCGCCAGCGAACGACGCACCGATGGCGGCCGTGACCGCCGCGATTTCGTCCTCGGCTTGGAACGTCAGTACGTCGAAGTTCTTGTGTTTGGCGAGTTCGTGCAGAATGTCCGAGGCGGGCGTAATCGGATAGGCCCCGAGGAACAACCGCCGGCCGCTCAGTTTCGCGGCGGTGATCAGCCCCCATGCGAGGGCCGTGTTGCCCATGATGTTATGGTACTTGCCCGGCTTGAGCGTGGCTTTGCCGACCTGGTACTGGGTGTTGATCGCCTCGACGGTTTCGCCATAGTTGTACCCGGCGGAGAGTGCGCGGCGATTGGCCTCGGCGACCTCGGGCTTCTTGCCGAACTTGTCGTCGATGAACCGGAGCGTTGGTTCGAGCGAACGGTCGTATAACCAGAACACTAGGCCCATCGCGAAGAAGTTGCGGCAGCGATCGGCTTCCTTCTGGCTCAACCCGAGCCCGTCGACGCTAAGCCGCGTGAGCTTGGTCATGTCGACTTTGTGCAGCTTGTAGCTCTTCTCCAGCGAGCCGTCCTCGAGCGGGTTCGAAATGTAGCCGGCTTGTTCGAGGCCCTTCTTATCGAATGCGCCTTCGTTGCAAATCAGGATGCCACCATCGCGGAGGTCGCCCAGGTTGGTGACCAGAGCCGCGGGGTTCATCACCACGAGCGCGTCGACGGTGTCGCCGGGGGTGTAGATGTCGTGGCTGGAGAAATGAATCTGAAACCCGCTGACGCCGGCCTTCGTGCCACGCGGAGCGCGGATCTCGGCGGGGAAGTCAGGGAAGGTGGCAACGTCGTTGCCGGCGAGTGCCGAGGTGGTGGTGAACTGCGTGCCGGCGAGCTGCATGCCATCGCCCGAGTCGCCGCAGAATCGAACCGTTGCCTCTTCGAGTTGTTGGATGGGTTTTTCGGTGAACGGTTTTTCGGTGACGGACGCCATGGTGGGAGAGAATGCCTGTCAGAGACTGGCGAGCACAAGCCGATTTCGCCTGGACTCGCTTGGGGAATTGTTCGGCCGGGAAAGCTGCGAGGCAAACGTGGAGTGTACCGCGCCAGCGCGAGGGGTTAAACCGCACTTCCTGGCGAGGATGTAGCGATTTGGTAGGTGGGGTGGGATGCAAGCAAGGTGGGAACGCGTGTGGTGAGCCGGGTCGTCCTCGACCCCGGAAACTTTGCCCGAAGGTAAGCTATCGCCACTTCGGACATTCCGGGGGCGCGCTGCGCCCTGGCTCACACGGTTGATTCTCACGCGGTATGCATTACTGACCACGCAGCTCGGGCGGGGGTTCGTAGAGTTTCGTAAGATCGATGCCTCCCCGCTGTTCTTCCTCCATCAGCGACATCCGCTTCTCCAGTTGCTCGAGCCGCCGGGCCATCTGGGGCAGCAGGTCTTCTTTCGGATCGCGCAAAGTTGGCCGGGGGACTTCGGGATACCCCAGCTGCCGGTGGAGCGAAGCAAACAGGTAGAGCGGGTCTTTGCGGCGGTTGGCTAGGGCGATGCGTCCCTCGCGGTCGCCGAACAGTGGCTGGGCCTCGGAATTGATGGGTTGTCCCGACCTTGCCGCACGCTCGGCGGCGTGAGCACTTTGGACGTACAGCAAGTCGGCGATGTCGACCATGCCCACCTGCCGACGGATGGTGAGGATCCAGTGTCGCCACGCTGCGTCGTACGCTGGATCGGCGGCAACCGCGGCGAGCCCCGCGTCGTACCCCAGGCGATTGCGACAGAGCACTTCGAACTGGTAAAGGAACAACCCTTGACGCGTCGGCACGGTGTTGTTGAACCGGCCGGCGCGATAGAGCGCTTCCTGAGCCAGCACGGCCAAGCCCACTCGAAGGTCAAACTTCCCCCGCTCGCGCTCGGCCTCGCCGACGATGAAGCTCTGGAAAGCCGTGAAGTAGTGTTGCAGCTTGTCCATCGCCGTATGAAACGCCCCCAAGTGCCGGAGTTCGGAGAGCATGAAGTCGATGGCCATCGGGAGCTTGGTGGTGGCGAGGGCCTCTTCGCGCACGGCGGCCAGCACGTCCTGCGCGGGGACGTTCGAGGCGATCCGCTCGCCCAGGGCCTGGAAAAAATGAGCCTGCTCGATGTACTCCTCTTGCCCCAAAGGAGCCACTTCGTTCGGCATTTCTGAGGTTTGCGTCATAGCAGGGAAGTCCGTAGGAGTGGTACATCGGCCTTGGCCGGCCTATCATCAGTAGAGCGCCGTCGCGGCCAAGCTGCAAGCGGCTAGCTAACCATTCGTACCTGATCCCCGAATATACTCCAGCGAAATCCAGACGTGTCTAGCCAGTTTGCAAGCATCGACGAGGCGGTCCAGGCCATTGGCCGGGGCGAAGTGATTGTGGTGGTGGACGACGAGGACCGCGAGAACGAAGGGGACTTCATCTGCGCCGCCGAGAAGGTCACGCCGGCAATCGTGAACTTCATGATCACCCACGGTCGGGGGCAACTCTGCATGCCGATCCTGCCCGAAGTGAGCCAGCGACTCGAACTGCCGCCAATCGTCGAAGACAACACCGCGCCACTCGGCACCGCCTACACCATCCCGGTCGATCATCGCAGCAGCCGTACCGGCATCACGGCTTCGGAGCGAGCGACCACCATCCTGGCGATCTGCGACCCCAAGAGCGTGCCGACTGATTTCGTCCGCCCGGGACACCTGGCACCGCTGGTGGCCAAGGAAGGGGGTGTGCTACGTCGCGCCGGCCACACCGAGGCCGCTGTGGACCTCGCGCGAATGGCGGGGCTCACGCCGGCGGGCGTGCTGTGTGAAATCCTCAACGAGTCGGGCGACCGCGCGAACCGCGAAGAACTCCGTGCGCTCGCCAAGCTGCACGGGCTGCCGATCATTTCGATCGAAGACCTGATCGCCTACCGCCGCGTCCGCGAGAAGCTGGTGTACCGCAAAGCCGAAGCCGACCTGCCAACGCGCTACGGCACGGGGCGGATCATCGCTTATGGCGTCGAGTACGAGACCCAGGAGCCGGTGGTGTTTGTGATGGGCGACATCAAGTCGGCCGACGCACCGCTGGTGCGTTTGCACTCGTCGTGTTTTACGGGCGACCTTTTGGAGTCGCTCCGCTGCGACTGCGGCGACCAACTACACATGGCGCTCGACATGATCAGCAACGAAGGCTGTGGCGTTCTGGTGTACTTGCCCCAGGAAGGCCGCGGCATTGGCTTGGTCGAGAAGATCAAAGCCTACGCCCTGCAGGACGAGGGAATGGACACCGTCGAAGCGAACGTGGCCCTCGGATTCAAAGCCGACCCCCGCGACTACGGCGTCGGCATCCAGTTGCTCAAGGACCTGGGCCTTCGCAAGGTTCGCCTGCTGACAAACAACCCCAAGAAAACCGACGCCTTCATCTACGGCGGCTTCGACCTCGAAGTGGTCGATCAGATTCCAATCGTCCCGCCGATCCACGAGCACAACGAGAAGTACCTGGCGACGAAACGGGACAAGATGGGGCATCAATTGCCGCAGTGAATCGCGGAACCACAAGGGCAGTGTCATCAGTTAGATCATGTCCGGGGTCGGGGACGACCCGGCTCACTGGGCCTCCCAATGTCCGTGTGAGCCGGGGCGTCCCCGCCCCCGGAGACTCTGCCGCCTGTCATGCGTAGCCCTTCCATGCTGTCACGGGAAATCAACCTCGATCCCTCTCGCACCACGTGGCACATCACCTGGGGCACGTACGGGACCAGGCTGCATGGCGGAATTGCTCCGACAGTAGACCGATCACACAATCAATACGGTGAAGCTTTCATAGAGCCAGATTCCGAGCGATACCAATTGGTGTCCAACTTGATGACGAACGAATCAGTTCGCTTTACGGACGAGCAGCGCCTCGTCGTCGAGCAACAACTTCCAGAAATTTGTGAACGGGGAGGTTGGGCGTATCGCATCGCCGCGGCGGAGATTGATCATGTTCATGTCCTCTGCGATGTCGATAGCGACATCCATGGCGAGAAGGTCCGGCGTTTACTAAAGCGGTGGCTTGGGCAGGAATTAAGCAAACACTGGCAGCTCGACAAAGGAGCAAGCTGGTGGGCGGAAGAAGGCTCGAACCGCGTGGTGAAAGGCGAGCGATACCTCGCGAACGTGTATAACTACATCTTGCAACAACAACATTCGAGGGCCCAGTGAGCCGGGTCGTCCCCGACCCCGGAAAGTTTGAAGTGGGTGAACCTTTGCCATTCTCAAAAAAGTCCGGGGTCGGGGACGCCCCGGCTCACTGGGCCTCCTGACATTGAACTTTTCCATGCTCCACTTCCACACCAACCTCTTCGCCACGCCGACGAAGCTCGCCGCGGGGCCGACCGTCGTGCTTCGCGGCGAGGAGTTCACGGCGCTCGTGGGGCCGGATGGGTCGCCGCCGTTGTTCGATCGTCCGCTTCCGCTGACGTTTGAGGAACTCCAAGAAAGACTCCAGCAGATTCCTCGCATGGACATCGAGCCGGATGGCTACTTTCTCGTCGCCGGAGGTGAGAGTGAGGGTGAGCGGTGGCAGATCGATGGGCACCTGTTCGAGTACGAAGATCGTATGCACCGCGTGGAACTTCACGGCACGTGCCCTGAAGAGATACTCACGCGGCTGGTGGCGGCTTGTGGGGCCGACGAGGTGGCGTATCAGCTCGTGATGGAAGGAGTGACGCTCAGCGAAACCGACTTCCGTCGCTGGGCATCGCTCGACCCCCACGGCTGAGCTACGCCTCGACCCGGGGGCGGTTCTGCCAGTCGATGCCCGAGATCTCGGCGAGCGCCAGCATCAGGGCCTGCGTGCCGTTCTTCGCGTGCCCTTGGGCGGCGGTGGCGCGGTACAGCTGCTCCACCAGTGCCACGCCCGGGAGCGCGATCCCCATCCGCCGCGACTCGTCGAGCACGATTCGCAAATCTTTGAGAAAGTGTTCGACGTAGAAACCTGGGTCGAAGTTGCCGGCGATGACTCGCGGTCCTAGGTTCGAAAGTGCCCAGCTTCCCGCGGCACCCGACGACACCGATTTGAGGGCGGTTTCCAGATCGAGCCCCGCCTTGTAGGCGTAGAGCAGCGCCTCGCACACGCTGATCATACCCCCGGCGACGAGCGTTTGATTGACCATCTTGGTGTGCTGCCCGGCACCGGCGGGACCCTGATGGACGTACGTCTTGCCCATGAGTGACCAGAGCGGTTCGAGCGCCGCCACCACGTTGGCATCGCCGCCGATCATGATCGAGAGCGCGGCGTTCTTCGCGCCGACATCGCCACCCGAAACGGGGGCGTCGATGCTCGTGACACCACGCTCTGCGGCTCGCCCCGCGATCTCCACCGCGAGCGAGGGTTCGCTGGTCGTCATGTCCACTAGCACAGCGCCCTGTTTGCTGCCAGCGAGCGCTCCACGCTCGTGATCCAGCAGCACGTGCCGCACGTCCGAGGGCATGCCCACGATCGTGAACACCACGTCCGACGCCTCCGCGACCTCGCGGGGCGAGTCAGCCCAAATCGCCCCGCGTGCGACCAGTCCATCGGCTTTGCCCTTCGTGCGATTAAACACCGTGCATTGGTAGCTACCCGCCATCAGGTGCCCACACATGCTGGTGCCCATGACGCCGGTGCCAATCCAGCCAATGCGAGTCGTTTCGGGGGAGATGTTCATCAGTGGCGAGTGCGATAGAGGTATTCGGTCGATTCTGGCGGTGGCGATACGGCTTCTAAGTGGAAGTCATGGAGCCGCGATTGTCTACTCCACCGTCATCGCCGCGGCCAGCACGCTCCAGACGTAGCTCGCGATCTTGGGCTCGGTCGAAGCTCGCGGGCCGGCGATGTTGAGGGTGCCGACGCCGTGTTCGGTGAGGAACTGGTTGAGCGCCTCGGCGTCTTTGCGAATGGCGCTCGCGATGCCGGGGCGCGTGTGCGCGTTGCGGGCAAGATGCAGCAGGGGTTTGTCGAGCTCTTCGGCCAATCGAAGGGTCAGCGCAGTGCCGCCGGTGACTTCGCGGGCGATGGTGATGACGACCGTGGCGTCGGAGTCCTCGATGTTCTGCCGGGTGCGGATGTGATAGCTGCCGGACGAGGTTTCGCGGAGGTTGTAGCGATCGTCAATCGCGCCGTCCTCGGCGCGACGACCTCGCGGGCACCAACCGCCGTGGGGCATGGCATGCTCGATGGCGAAGTCGAGCGCAGCGCGGTCGGCCCCCGTCTGGCCACCGGACACGATGGTCACTGTCGAAAGTGGCGTCTCCGCACCGCTCACTTGCGAAGTCCACTGGGGACGCCGTTGGGGAATTCCTCCTCGATCACCTGCTGAATGTACTGCACGCGATTGGCCGGCTTGGGATGGGTGCTGAGCATCTCGGGAGGTCCGCCGCCGGGGCTCGCTTCGTCGAGCACCTTCATCACGCCGATCATCGACCGCGGATCGTAGCCAGCGAGATACGTCAGGCGAACGCCCCACTTGTCCGACTCCAACTCGTCGTCGCGGCCGTACTTCATCTGGACCATCTGCGCGGCGGCCTGGGCCATGCGGGCACTGTTGGCGTCGCCACCCGCCACGCCACCCGCGGCAGCCAGACCACCAAAAAGTTGCTGCTGAGCCATCCGCTTGTTGCCGTGACGCTCGATCACGTGCCCCACTTCGTGCCCCAACACGCCGGCGAGCTCGCCATCGGTCGTCAAGCGATCGAGTAGCGCCTTGGTGATGAAGACTTGCCCGCCCGGTAGTGCGAAGGCGTTGACCGTTTGGGGATCGCGAAGCAAATGAAAGTCGAACGAGTAGGGATTCACGTAGTCCTCACCCGTCTCCCGTTTCTTCTCATCGATGTAACGTTGCAATGCCGCTAGCAGTTGCGCTCCGACGTCCTGCACACGAGCGGCGTCGGGACCGTTTTTGACGAAGCCGCCGAACTGTTGGGCCATCTCCGGGACGGCTTGCAGGCCCATCGCTACTTCCTGGGCCGGGTCGTTCATCGCCACCCGTTCTTTCGCCCCGGTGATCTCGTTGCGATCGCCAGGATTGCCGTAGTAGGAGATGAGCGCGAAGATCGCGATGCCCGCGGCGATTAATAGCCGCATCTTCAGGCCACCCATGCCGCCGCCTGATGAACGCCCGCCGGTGCCAAAGGGACTGCGGCCGCTCGAGCTTCGATACGAACCCCCACCGCGACTTGGAAACGGAAAACCCATCTGCGTGCCCTCGACCGTGACAAGCTCCGCACCGGTGTGCGAATGTCGCGTTAGTCTAGCACGGCGTGGCCGTGGCGGCAAAAGGGTTCGCAGTTCGGACGAATCGCTCTAACAAGTCCCTAGCCGGATCGCCATGCGGTCCGCAATCTATGTGTTAATCCAGTCCGATGATCTCCCCTCCATCAGGTGTGAGAAGTTTGGGAAGATTCTTCTCCATCTCGTCGTCTAGAACCAAGATCTGAGCTGATCCGTCACAAAACACTACCGCGACCTGTTTGCTCTCGCCGCGCCGCAGCAACTCAAAAGCAGTGGCCAAGTCAACTTCCCAGTCCGACGGCTTGGTCCACGGCACCGCAAGTTCCCGCGGGGCCTCTACGATCATCAACGTATTTACTGTCCCATCCGTGATCGACTTGTACGCGGTTCCAGTAGCCAAATAAAATTCTCGTCCTAAGAACTGCGATGGCTTCTCCACTGGCTTGCCGGTCGCAGGTGGAAATATACTGCCTGGATGCACGGGTAGCAGGTAGTTCGTCTTCCCTTCACTCGCGAGCTTGGGGTACGACGGATTGACGAAAGGTGCCGGTATGGTCCTGGCGAGCTTCAAGTTGTGGGGACTGTCCCACGGTTCGTCGAGGTGAAACTCGTTGAAAAGTGCTTGTTGCTCTAGAAAGGGAAGAATTGCCACCCGCCACGACAAAAGCGGCTTGCCCTCCTTGTCGACAATGGCCGCCGAGGCTGGAAGTTGCTTCTGAGTGTCGTGAAAATTTTGCATGGCCAACGCCAGCTGCTTGAGGTTATTGAGCCGCATATTTCGCCGAGCACCCTCCCGCGCTGACTCAATGGCGGGAATAACAATCGAACTCACGAGCTTTTCAACCTTATCGGCGCCCGAGTCGACATGGATCGTCAGCGTCGTTCCTTCGCGCGTTGGGGTGAGCACTTCGGCCGCGGCCTCCACGATTCTCACAACGGCGGGATCCGCCTTTTGGTCGACGAGAGTTTTCATCGCCTCCGTCCAGCCATTCTCGACCAGCTTTCCCCAAGTCTCGGCGGCTCGATCGCTGTTGGACTTGAGGCCGATCTTTAGTTGCCACTCCGGTGGGCACCGCACCAATACCACCAGTTGCTCAAGGTCGTCGGCGATCAGCGCGCCGGTGAGCGATTCGAACGGCGCGGGGAGCTCCGGCCAGAGCGCTCGCACCACGCGGCGAAACGAGTCGCCCGGTGCGAATAGCAGCGCTGCCATCGGTTCGCCTTGGCGTTCGGGCCACGAGAGCAACTCGCCGGCCATCGCGAGTCGTGTGCCTTCGGTTGGTTTCAAGTCGCGGAGTCGATTAACCGAGTTGTTATGACCAACGAGCACGTGCCCATCGATACTCGCGATTTGCAGAGGTAGTGTGCCTCCCGACATCTGCTGAAGGCTGCGGGCAAGCTCCGCCACGGCTTTCGCCTGCTCGGGCTTTTCCACCGTAATCGCGAGCACCGGCATCGTGTCGGGCGAGAAGACGTTGATGCTAAATACGACGACCAACTCGCGAGCCCCCGCGGCGCGGAAACTCTCGATCATGCCGCGCGACAGCGCGAAGCCTGGGTGATTGACTAGCTCGGCGGAGTCCTCGCCGCCAATCTTGCCCGCCAGCTCCTGCACGCCGGCAATCCAACGTCCATCGAGTTCCACGACCGCCACACCGAGCGTGTCGTCGCTCGTATACTGGTCGATGACCGCGGCGACGCGGGTTTGGGCGGGCGAGTCGGCGAGGGCGGAGGAAACCCCGGCGAGAAGGCAAGCCGTGAGATTCGCCACGAGAAAGTATCGGAGCCGTTTCATCGTATTCCCCTGATATCGTTTTCTTAAGTTCCAATTGAATGTTAAAGCAGACCCTCCGAAGAGCCCGGACCAAGCATGGTCAGGGTGAATATTCGGAGCTTCCATCCGCGAATATTTGCGTGATTCGCGGGCCAGATCTCGGCGCGACCAGAGGTCGCGGCTCTGTAATTATTTGGCGAGCGTCAGTTCGTACTGCTTCGCTTGATGAAAGCCATCGGACATGGGAAGCACGAGGATCGCCGTGTCGCCATCGAGTCGGTACTCGAAGTGCTCGCCCGTCGCGACGTTCCGCGGCACGGGGACGCAGGTAATTTCGTCGAGCGTCTTCGGCCACTTACCGTCGTTCTGCGCGGCGTGCATTCGCAGGGCTTCGATCACACGCAGGGCGTCGAGGTCGCGTTCGGAGCGGAACACGGCACTCTGCGCCGCTTGAACCGCGGGCAACAGAGCGCTGGCGATCGGAATGAGTTCGCGATCAGGACTGCTGCCAAAGATTCCTAGGTCGTCTTCCAATTCCTGCATGTTGCGATACAGCTTCTTTCCTGTCTGGTAGTCGAAGTAACCCACCTTCTCCCATTCGTCCGCAAACGTTTGGTAAGCCCGTGCCGAGTAGATGCTCAGCACTTGCCCCACGGCCATCGCATCGATCTCGTCGGTCGAGTAATCCCATGCGTAGAGTCGATCGCGAGCATGAGCGTACCCGAGAAGACCGAACGCCAGCGGCTGAAAGTCGGCAGCCAACGAGTCGTCTTCGAAATTGGTTCCATGGACCATTTGCGTCAGCCGAGCGCTCCGCTTCCACAGGGCGTTCCACTCGTCGTGCGACAGTTTCTTGCCCTCGGGGTTGTCGAGGAACTCAAACATCCGCGGGCCAATGGCTAGTTCCAACCGCAACGAATCGCGGAGGGAGACTTGAGGACGCGGCAGTTCGGTTAGCGCCCAGTACATGTTCGGCGAGTCCGGCGCGGCGATCAGGTCGACGACGTCGCTATTGGTGATGTTGCAAATCGCGATGCCGACCAGGTTGCTGACGAGAATGGGCTGCTGCCCCACGTCGCGACCGAGTCGATAGCTCATCCGCAGCATGTCGATGGCGTCGTCGTACCGCCCTTCGAGAATGGCGAGCCGGGTCTGAAGCGACATGGCCCGTTCGATCTCACGCATCGACTGAATCTCGGGGAGCAGGAACGAGATGATTTCGGGGCCCCTGAGGCCTTCGAAGTCGACACCCCAGTCGGTTTCTCGCGATAGCACCGCCATCTTCATGTGATCGATAAGACGATCGAAGCTGGTGGCAGCGTCTTTGAAGTCTTCGAGCGGAAGCTTGCTCAGTGGAGTTCCACCTGCGTACCATTCATCCATGGCTTCACCATGCTTTTCGCGCACCCGTTGCCACGTGCGTTCGACACCTCCTTCGGGGAACGAGCGCATGTAATGCGCCACCGAATTCCCCGGCTGCAGTTCATGAAGCCGATAGGTAAGCCGGTACTTGAACGCCGGCGTCGGTTCGTCCGCCGGAGTGACCGTCATGCGGATAATCTCGCTATCGCCCTGCGTGGCGCCTTCTTCCCGCACCGCCTCACTGCGTGCGAACGACGGGAAAATGGCAAACGTCACGCAAGCGATGGAGATGGAGAGAAAGTGAATAGCCGACGATCTACGTGTCCTCGGATGAAATGATGCGTTGTTCATACGACCGATTCCTGATTGCGATTAGAAGCTTCGTTAGGGTTCTCTGTTTCGATGTCGCGAGACTTTGTGGGGGTTGGGGCAGGAAGCATCTCTTCCATCAACCGCCGAACGGTTGGCGGACGCCGAGTCCCCGAGTCGCTTGGAAGTTCAGAATAAGTGCGATGCTCCCCCGGCCATGCGTCGACTCCTCGCTCTAAGATGGTCGCACGCAAGGCAAAGTAGTTGTTCGTCGGATCGGCGAGCAACAACGGGTCGATGCGTGGCGGACGGGAGGACTCATTGGCGAGAACTGGCGAGACGGTCGACGATGCTGGCTCGCTGTCGACGAGTTGCTCGGGCTCGGTAACGGGCGCAGCGACCATCTGTGGCAACTGCTGCGGCGAAGGCTGTTGCCACAACGCGAAGGCCATCGCAATGCTCGCGGCCGTGGCGAGGGCGGTGGTGGACTGCCAGATGCGGAGTGCGTGCTGTGGCGTGGCAGTCTTTGAGATATCGTAGTCGCGAGCGGCGTTGAAGCCGGCTCGGTACATAAGCTCATCACGGTCGATCGCCATCGGCGCGGGCGCAAACTTGGCGAGCGCCTTTTCGATTTGGTCGTTCGTCATTCGGACTTCGTCATTTTCGTGCATGGTATCTCCCACACTTGTCGCAGCCGGTCGAGGGCTTCGTGGTAGCGGCGGTGCAAGGTGCTGGCGCTGGTGCCAAGCACTTCGGCCGCCTCGTCAAAAGTCAGTCCGCCCCAAGTTTTTAGTACAACGAGCTCGCGTAAGTCGTCGGGCAGTTGGGCGACGGCATCGAGCAACTCGCGCGACTCATTGGTGCTAGTTCGCGAGTGGAGTCGGTGCTGCCAGGCTTGTTGTTCGTTCGCGTGGCGGCGGCGATCGCTTCGCGCTTGGTTCATCGCCCGCCGGCGAACCACGGCGTAAAGCCACGCCACGGGGTGATCGGGCATCGGGTGCTGGGCCGCCAGGGCCACGAGTGCTTCCTGCACGCAGTCGTCCGCCGCGGTGGTCCACTGCGCTGCGTAAAGCGCGAGCGACGCCCCGTGACGGTCGATGAGTTCCCCCAGCCACCGCCCGCGCGTAGGCCCGTTGCCAGATGGCTCGTCGGCTGAGGGCTGCATCCGCGGCTCCCGGTGTTGGGTGGAACTACATACGAGTCACCGCTCGCCCGGCAGCCATCCCAGGCGAACTTGGAAAAAAAGAAAATGGAGATGAAGAGAAGCGGAAAAGATCGATGGAACGGAAGCAAACTCGCCTACGAATTGTCAGCAATGAAGCGGTAGCGAATTGCTGGGTGCTCTAACTCTTCGTGCATTCTCGTGACTTTTCGTGGTTATCTCGCCGGACCAATCACACGAAAATGGCCACGAGAAGGCACGAAGAGACACAAGAATCGGAAAATCGCAGCAATCCGCCAGCTAGGAGTTTACCGTCCGGCGAGCAGGTATTCTTCCCGCGCCAGGCCCGCCGCGCCGATGTAGCCGGCATCGCCACCAAGTCGGGCGAAGTCGATGCTGATTTCGTCGCGGAGGTTCTCGAAGATACGGGCCCGCGTTTGGCTGCGGATTTCGGCCAGGAAACGCTCGCCGAGCGGATGGCCCGATCCGCCGAAGGTCATCGCCCCGCCGATGACGACGCTCTCGGGGTCGACGGTGTGGATGATCGTGGCGAGACCGATCGAAAGCAGCTTGGCGGTTTCGAGCACGATGCCCATCGCCAGCGAGTCGCCCGCCTCGGCCGCTTGGGCAATGGCGAGCGGCGTTAGGTCGTCGTCCGACAGTTCGCGGAGTGTCGAGTTGATCGTGGTTGCGGCGAGCGCTTCGCGAGTTCGGTTCAGGACGCCGTACGCACCGCAGTAACCCTCGAGCGTGCCACGAAGGTTCAGCGAGTTGAGGGGGGCGTCGTCGCGGCGGTCGATGACGATGTGGCCAATTTCGCCACCCGCACCATGGGCACCTACGAGCAGCCGGCCATCGATGATAATGCCACCCCCCACGCCCGTGCCGAGTGTGACGAGGGTCATGTCGCGGAAGTCGGCCCCCGCGCCGCTCCAGAATTCGCCGAAGGCGGCCGCGTTGGCGTCGTTGGCGAACGTGACGGGGAGGCCCGAGGCCTTGGCGTAAAGGTCGCGAATGGGCGAGTTGTGCCAGGCGGGCAAATTGCCCGGACCCAGCAGCTTGCCAGCGGGCAGGTCCATGGGGCCGGGAGTCGCCAAACCGGCGCGAGCCACCACCTTTTTGCCTTGCACACCCAGTTCGGCGAGGAGGCCTTTCAGCGCCTCGGCCGACCGGCGGGCCGCCGCTTCGGGGCCATCCTCCTGCTGGGTCTCGATCTTGGTAAACGCCACGGGGTAGCCGGCGTCGTCCACTAGGCCAATCTTGATGTTGGTCCCGCCTACGTCAAAACCCGCAAACAGCGGCAACTTGGCCTGATCGATCGACAGCAGCTTGTCCGGGGTAGTCATGGGCAGCAGGAGGACGCGAGAGTGCATGGAGTGGGCGGGACATGCCCGCCAATATAGTCAGCCGCCCGCCTGCGGGGCAATTAGGTGCCGCGGGAAGAGAAACGAGAGTGCCCTCCATGATTGTTGGATTGACATGTCGGAACATTCCGATATATTTAAGGGTGAGGACCCTATGGCAACCACCAAACGCATGCGAATGACGAATCTCGAGGCCCTCGGCCAAGCAGCCGAGTGCCTAAAGACCCTCGCGCACCCGCATCGTCTGCGAATGGTGCAGATGCTGCTGCAAGGCGACTTCACCGTGGGCGAACTTGCCGAGGCGTGCGAACTGCCAAGTCATATGGCTTCGGAGCATTTGAGGCTGATGCAGCGCTGCGGACTGCTTGAAAGCGAGAAAGATGGCCGCCGGCGATACTATCGCATCGGCGAGCCCCATTTGGCGTCGATCATGGAGTGCATCGAGGCGCGATTCGGAACCAAGTAGTTGCATTGCCGAGCGGTGGTGGTTCCGACTTTTATTTCACCTAATATGTCGTTGTGTATCGACATATCCACTTATTGGAGGGCCAGAACATGTCAGCCACCATTCGACCTATCGACCTCGGGCACGTGCTCGCGAGCGGCAACGGCACATTGGTCGACGTTCGTACGCCTGCCGAGTTCCAAAGCGGCCATGTTCGCGGCGCAGTGAATGTGCCGCTCGAGCAGGTATCGCCGACGTCGGTGCCGAAGCCCCAGGAGGGCGAACCCCTGTACGTCATCTGCCAAAAGGGATCGCGGGGCGGAAAAGCGTGTGACCAACTCGCCGCGGCCGGTATGAGTAATGTGGTGAACGTCGAAGGGGGGACCTCGGCTTGCGAACAAGCGGGCCTGCCGATGGTCTACGGCAAGCAAACAATGTCGCTCGAGCGTCAGGTCCGGATCGCTGCCGGAACGCTGGTGGTCTTGGGCGTGGGGCTGGGGTTTGTTCATCCGGCGTTTTTTGGCCTCGCGGCTTTCGTCGGGGCGGGACTGGTGTTCGCTGGGCTAACGGACACCTGCGGCATGGGAATGCTGCTGGCGCGAATGCCTTGGAATCAGGTACGCACGGGCGGTGGTGGCTGCGTGCGGAATTAGGTATACAGGCTTGTGTTCTGGGGAGGACCAACATGAAGATCGTGATCGTGGGCGGCGTGGCTGGTGGAGCGAGTGCTGCCACCCGGTCGCGAAGGCTATCGGAAGAGGCGGAAATCATCCTGGTCGAACGGGGTAGCTACCCGTCGTTCGCCAACTGCGGCATGCCTTACTACATCGGCGGCACCATCGCCTCGCGCGACAAGCTGCTCGTTAGTCCCGTCGAACGGCTTCGGCAGCGCTATCAGCTTGATGTCCGCGTGCGCGAGTCGGTCGAGCTGATTGATCGAGCTGCGAAGCAAGTCACCATTCGCCGCCTCGATTCGGGCGAAGTCTACACCGAGAGCTACGACAAACTAATTCTCTCGCCAGGCGCAGCGCCGTTCCGCCCGCCGATTCCTGGTGCCGACCTTCCCCGCACCTACACGCTTCGCACGCTCGAGGATGCCGACCGCCTAGCCGAAGTGACTCGCGATGCCACTCGCGCGGTGATCATCGGTGCGGGGTTCATTGGAATCGAGATGGCGGAGAACCTGGTGCACCGCGGGCTCGAGACTTCGCTTGTTGAACTCAATCAACAGATTCTGCCACCGTGGGACGCTGAAATGGTAGTACCGCTGGAGCGACTGCTTCGCGAACGCGGCGTAAAGATGCATCTGGGCGACCAGGCGAAGGAGTTTCGTGCGACGGAGGGTGGTCTTGAAGTGGTGCTCGCGAGTGGTCACACCTTGCAAGCCGACTTTGTGGTGCTGGCTATTGGTGTGCGGCCCGAGAACACGCTGGCCGTCGATGCCGGACTGAACGTCGCCGAGCGAGGTGGCATTCAAGTGAATTGCCATCAGCAAACAAGCGACACCGACATCTACGCCGTTGGCGATGCGATTGAAGTTACCGATGTCGTCTCCGGCAAGCCGGTGCAGATACCGCTCGCGGGGCCCGCGAACCGCCAGGGACGTATCGCTGCCGATCATATCTTCGGGCGCGAGTCGAGCTATCGAGGCACGCAAGGCACTGCGATCGTCGGGCTGTGGGATCACGGAGCCGCGATGACGGGACTGAGCGAGAAGGCGTGCCAGCGACTTGGCATCGCGTACGAGAAGGTTTACCTGCACCCAGCCGACCACGCCGGCTACTATCCCGGTGCGACGCCGATGGCGATGAAGATCGTATTCGATCCGGTGAGTGGAAAGCTACTTGGTGGCCAAGTCGTAGGACGCGATGGCATCGACAAGCGGACCGATGTGCTGGCGATGGCGATTCAGGCGGGGATGACCGTCGAGGATCTTGAAGAGGTCGAACTCGCTTACGCCCCGCAGTACGGCTCGGCGAAGGACCCGATCAACATGGCCGGCTTTATCGCCGCTGGGGTGGTTCGCGGCGATCATCCAGTGGTGCACGCGTCCGACCTCATCGCGGGCAAGCTCGACGACGCCGTGCTGCTCGACGTTCGCACGCCCGAGGAATTCGCGGCGGGCGCGGTGGCCCTGGGGGTTAATATCCCGCTCGACGAACTCCGCGATCGCATGGATGAAATACCTCGCGACAAGCCGGTGGTCGCTTACTGCAAAGTCGGACAGCGGGGGTACATGGCCACTCGCATCCTGAAGCTCGCAGGCTACGATGTTCACAATCTGAGTGGGGGCTACATCACCTACGAGCAAGTCGCCGCCGCCAAACCGGCCTAGCGAAAATCTCCCTAACCAAGTTCCCACTCGCGGTAGCGAAGCTGGGTGCTCGACACGTCGTTGCGGAACGTCGACTCGGCGACCGAAGTCGAGATCGCCAATAGCTCTCGCGGCAGGCCTAAGGTCTCGAGCGTCTGGTACTCGCCGTTCATCTCGCGACCGAACACCAGGAACGAAGCTCCCAATTCGGCAAGCTCGTCGATGGCGGCATCGCGGGCACGAATGCTTCCGCCGTAGTACTTGGCCTCACCGATGCGCGAGATGGTGTCGGCCCCCACGACGAAGGGCGTGTTGGGGAACATTTTCGCCTTCTCGACAAACGTTGGCGCGCGGGTGAGTACCAGCGGCTTGCTTTCGAACTGCAATACGCGCGATTCGATTTCCACGAAGTCGAGCGGCGGCTTATCGACGTTCGTGATCGACAGCTCGAAGATCAAATCGCAATCGAGCAGCTGTTCGGCAATCGCAGCCATCTCGACGTGACCTGCGTGGAGTGGATTGAACGCACCGGGAAACAGGGCGATTGCGTCCGTCGCCCCACGGCAGTTCATTTCCACCCGCGATTTCTTGCCAGTGAGCAGGGTTTGCCATGTCGGCAGGGCCTCCACGCGCCGGCGAACCACTTTCTCGTCTTCGCCCAGCATCATCGTGAAGTGGGGTTCCAGTCCCGCGGCCTCGGCGGTGGCATAAAGAACCAACTCGGCAGCGAGGGCTTCTTCCTCAGCGCGGGTTCGCGCTCCTTTAGTCAGCTCAAGCGATAGCGCGCACGTGCTGGTCGCCGTTTGGAAAGCGACCTGGACGCGGTGGGCTCCCTTCTTCGGTCGATCCGTGGCGAGCGACGCCGTGACCGCCACACCCGCGACTCGCGACTTGGTAGAGCTCAGCCGGCGGGCACGCATGTAGGCCGCCATCGCCATCGCCCGGGCCGTCCGCTCGCCGCAAGCTTGCTCGGGCTCGGCACCAAGCCACTCGGTAAGCGCCTGCGGGCTATAGGGTACGTGCGCGTCGAGCACCGTCCGTGAACCCCCTGGCACCGACAGTAAGGATCCTAGAGCCGACGCCCCGCCACCGGTCATGGCGAACACGAATTCAACGGGTGCGGCGTGGATGGCTTGAATCTGGGCGAGCGTTTCGGAGTTCATCGAGGTTCTGCACAGCCAGGAATGTACGGGGGGGTGGGAACAGCGCCGAACGCAAGATAACACCCGAGGCTCGCCCCACGCGATGGCCCCCTGGGTGGCGAAGCCCGGTTGTACCGCCCGGTGCGACACCAATGAGGCTTTTTCGCCACACGTGGTGACTTTCGGCCGCAGGCTTTGTTGATTGCACGGGGCGGCCGGCAACGGCTGAAGGCCGGTTCCGAGGCTCGAAGTCCCTATTCGGCGACCAAGGCGCGCTATCGCTTACCCTCGGCATAGAGGTTGCATTTACTTCGCGGGAGGAAATTCCCACCGACGGCTCGATCCTCCCCGCCACCTCTCTCGGTAAGTCGCTCATGTCCGAAGTGGTTGAAATCAACGATCTCGGTTCGCTTGCCGGGTGTCGCCTGCTGTGGAACTCGCTGTTCGCCGAGACGCCCGGTGCGACCTATTTTCAGACCTACGACTGGCTGGAAAACTACTGGCGGCATTTCGGCGAGGGAAAGCGACTGCGGGTCTTGGTCGTTCGGGCCGCCGGCCAGCCGATTGGAATCCTGCCACTTTGCGTCGAAACACGCCGGCATCGCCTCGCAATGCTACGCGTGCTGACCTACCCGCTCGACGACTGGGGGACCTTCTTCGGACCCATCGGCCCCAACCCCACCGCGACCTTAATCGCGGGGATGCGGCACATCGCGGCGACACCGCACGACTGGGACCAAATTGACTTGCCGTGGATTGCCAACGAAGCCGAAGGTGGCGAGCGAACCGTACGGGCGATGCAGTTCGTCGGCCTGAACGCCGAGGTCGAATCGCATGGCCCTACTTCGATGATTGACCTAGCCAGCGCGGGCACGTGGGAGAACTACCTCGGCACGCTGCCTCGAAAGATGCGACAAGGCTGGCAGCGAACGCTCCGCCGTGTTGAAGAGTGGGGAGGCGTGGAGTTCGAACGTTTTCGCCCGCTGGCACTACGCAATGGCGATGGGGACGCCCGCTGGGATTTGTACGACGAGTGCGAAGAAGTGGCTCGCGCGAGTTGGCAAGCTTCGTCGACCGACGGCAACACGTTGTGCCATCCTGGTTTGACGGAGTTCTATCGCGACTCGCACGAAGTGGCCACGCGGCTTGGAATGGCGGACCTGGCAGTGCTTCGGATTGCTGGCCGCCCCGTGGCGTTTTGGTACGGCACGCACTGCCAAGGCCGGGTGAGTGGCCTGCGGATGGGCTACGTCCCCGACTCGCCGGTCGGCGGCGTCGGCATGGCGCTACTCGCCCGGGTGGTCGAAGACAGCTTCGCCCGCGGCGACGAGCAGTTCGACCTCGGTCCCGGCAGCGAAAAGTACAAAGAGCGAATCCGCACCCACCGCGTCGAGCGGCAACGAGTGACGCACGTCCCGGCGACCGCGTGGCGGCCCCAGTTGGTTCGCGCGGCACGCTGGTTTCAGCGACGCGGCCGTGTCGAGTTCGTCGGAGGGGGATCTGACCCCGAGTAGGCGGCTATTTTACTTAGCCGCCTCCCGCAACGCTTAGTCACGCTGCGGCGTGCTCTCGATTTCCGCCTTGGCTTCTTCCATTGCGGCTGCTTCGCGAGCCAGCTTGAATTCGGGACCCGGAGCAAAGTACTGCACGTCGTCCTGCAAGTACCAAGGGCTTGGCAGAACCTGGCCCGAGTACACGCCTTGGCAGCCCGTGAGCGCCAAAGAGGCCAACACGACCACGCCGCAGGCGGCTTGCGAAAGTTTGTGGCTCATCGGTCGGTCCGTTGCGTTGTTCATGGCAATGTGGCTGGCGATGCAGATAAGATTCGGTTGCGAATAGGTTGGTGGCTCGCCTAGCTGGCCAGCCGTTACTACCGTTATCGTCCTCACGACCGTCAAGGTTTAACTAAGTCGCAAAAAAGTCTCGGCCGAGGGACCGAACTGCCCAGAATCGCCGGCCGTATCCAAATCCTAGGGTCCCTACTGTTAAGCTGGATAAATCGCCCCCTTTGTCGGCGAATGGTAGAATACGCCGATTCCGCGCGCCAGCTCCCAGACGCACCACGCACCCCCGCAGGCTTGTATGATCGCTCGACTTCGCCCCGCCCCATGGCTGATAGCATTGGCAGCTCTCTGGCTTGCGGCTACGGGCACGGTGGCCGTGGCTCAAGGCACCCGGTCCGATCCCGGTCCCTCGTACTTCGCCACGATCGAAGAGCTCTACCGGGGCGAGTACCAACAGGCAGAGCGGGGGTTTCAAAACGAAGTCCGTGGTGGCATCCGCGTGGGGCTCGCTCGCTGGGTCGACTCCATTTGCTATCGCGCGATGCTCGGCGAGACGCTCTACCAGATGGGTCGACCCCGGGAAGCGCTCGTCCAATTCGACGCCGCTTGCGAGCTGTTCCTTAGCTACCCGCGCTGGATGATCGCCGTCCGGTTTCAAAATCCTCGCCCCGATAACAACATCGCTCGTCGCACTTCGCCATGGGGTGGCTCGACACGCCGGCCCACCTACGGCGTGTTCACCGAGACGATGCTCGTCCAACAAGGCGAGCTGATCACCGAGCAGCGCCTCGCCCAAGGTGGCCAGTTGCAGGCGCCCCAGATGTGGCGGCTCAATGTCGTGGAAGTCGTCCGAGCAACTGCGCTCGCCATACGTCGTCGCAACGAAATCCTCGGGCCACTCGGCCAGCACGATCGCATGAGCAAGAGCCTGGTCGGCGCCCTCGCCCGCGGCGACAACACCGAACGCAATCACTGGTCAACGGCCTGGACTGAGCTACTTCTTGGCCTTGCTCAACAGGGCGTGGGCGAATCGCAACAAGCGCTGGCGCACCTGACTCGCGCGACCCTGGTGGATGGCCGGTTCGATCACCCGTTGACGGGTGCCGCGCTCTATGCCCAGGCAGTCATCGCCATGGAGGCGGGCAACGCCGATGCGGCGCTTAACTTGGCGACCGAGGCGAGCTACGCAGCGTTTGCTTATGAAGACTACGACATTCTGGGCGTGTCGCTCGAACTTGCTCACCAAGCGTGGATGGCACGTGGCGGCGAAGGGGTCATGCCAGCGCTACCCGTTGCCGCGCAGTGGGCCGATCGTCAGAATTTGCACCATCTCTCGGCTGACTTCTTCTTGCTCGCCGGCGAGGAACTCGCGGCCTCGGGCGACGCCAAGGGGGCGGCCAACATGCTCACGGGCGTTTCGCCCCGTCGCCGCGACCTTCGCATGGGTCGGCTGGCCCCCGAAAAGCGCTACGTCGAAGCCTTCATTGCTTACCTAGAACGCAACGACGCCGTGGGCGATAAAGCCGCGACCGAAGCCATCGCCCTCGAAGGCCGCCAGTCGCTGCGGCACCTACAGATCGCGCTGGCCAACCAGCGCGTTGATGGCGGTCAACTTTCGACTCGCGTGGCCGTGGACGTCTATGCCTTGCTGCTACGCGATCCCGCAGCCGCGGATTGGGCGGCAAGTCCGCTCGGCACGCTTACCAACCTTTCGACTTCCTACGAAGGAGCGATGGGGCGATGGATGCTCGCCGCGCTCGGCCGCGAAGAAGTGCTCCCCGCTATCGACGTCGCCGACACCACCAAGAGGCGTCGGTTCTGGATGGCGCAACCGCTGGGAGGCCGGCTGCTGGCGATTCGTCATCTATTAGAAAGCGATCCGGCCAAGCTTCCGCCCACTGCCGCTGCCGAGCGCCGCAATTTGTTGCTCCGCGTCCCTGACTACGAGAAGCTTCTGACCGAAGCCGTCGCGATCGAGGCCGAACTCGCTGCCCAGCCCCTGGCCGATGCCGAAGGTCGCGTGGGGCAAGACCGCTATAACGCGCTCAAGAAGCTCGCGAAGAACGCGGAGAATCGCGAGTCGCTCATCAGGCAACTCGTTCTCCGCCGCGATCCGACCGACTTGTTGCTTCCGCCAGCGATGTCAGCGAAAGATGTGCAGGCGAAGCTCGTGCCGGGGCAAGCGGTGGTCATGTTCCATCAGTCGGCGAGTTCCTACTTCGCATTCATCTTGACGCAGCAGGCCTACCACCATTGGCGACTCCCTGAAGCCGGTCCTCTTGCCGATAAGACGGCCGAAATGCTCCGTGCGATGGGCCACTTCGGAGCCAATCGCGAACTCGACTCCGCAGCACTCGCCACCGACGCCTGGCGTCCGATGGCGGTGCAATACGGCGACATGCTGTTCGGCGAATCGCGGCTCGACCTAGGCAAGACTACCGAGCTCATCGTTATTCCCGATGGCGTGCTGTGGCACGCACCGATCGAGCCCCTCATGCCATCGACCGGTAGCAACAAGGAGATGGTGATCGACCGCACGCCGGTCCGCTACGTGCCAACACTCGCCTACGCCGCGCCTGACACGTTCCGCCCCAGCCCCGTCCGCACCACGATCATCGCCACGGCTACGGGTTCAGGGGCAAACGGATTTCTGCCGCAGCAGGCGGCGGAAGAGATTGCTGGCACGGCTACGGGCTCGGTGGTGATTGGCTCACCGGTGGCCGTTACTTCGCCGCTGGTCGCGTCGGTCGTGGAGCAGGTCGTGTCGCTCGCCGACGCAACGCTCGATCCCGCCGAGCCGTACTCGTTCATTCCATTGCCACTCGATCGCGGAACGGGGCGAGGTACCCTTGGTTCGTGGCTGACATTGCCGCTGCCGGGTTGCGAGCGTTTAATTCTTGCCGGAGTTCACACGGTCGCCGAGAGTGGCCTCAAAACGCGCGGCCGTGGCCGAAGCGAGGCGACTTCGTCCGCCGGCCCCGAGTTGTTCCACGCTAGCTGCGGCCTGCTCGCCAGCGGTGCGAAGACCGTGCTCTTGAGTCGCTGGCAGACCGGCGGCAAGACGGGTCGCGAGCTCGTTCGCGAATTCGTCCTCGAACTACCGCACACCACTGCCGACGAAGCATGGCGTCGAAGCGTCGCGCTGGCTCGGCGGACGAACCTCGATGCCGAGCAAGAACCCCGCTTTAAACGCCCCGCCGAAGGCAGCGATCCGGTCACAGCCGACCACCCGTTCTTGTGGAGTGGTTACTTGCTCGTCGACACCGGCTTCAATCCCGCACCGCCGGAGCCAGAACCCGGCGTCGATGGCGTGCCACCCGCGGCACCGGGCGCTGTACCAGGTGCTGCTCCCGGCGCGGCACCCCCAGTCGCCCCACCAGCGGGAGCCCCCGGAGCCGCGCCACCCGGGGCAGCCCCAGCAGCAAACCCGCCCGTTGCGCCACCCGTGGTACCGCCCGCGGAAAAGTGAGAAGCCAGTTGCCCCCTCTCCGTCGACCCTCACCGGGTCGGGGGAGAGGGGACAACGACAGCCATCGAACGTCGCGCGTTCTCCCAAGCAGCGCACTAAGCGTGCGATTCCGCGCGGCGTGCTCATGTGCACGCGCCGAGCCGCGTGCGAATTCGTCGGCATTTGTGCTGCTTGCACACTTCCAGGGTTGTGGCACGCGGGTTGCTTCGATTAACTTGCGCTTGTGAAACTGTCAGGCTGTCCCCGATCTTAAGCGCGAGTCGTGCCATGTTTGTTCCCGTCGATCTCACCAAATACGGAATCACTGTCAAGAAGATTCAACACAATCTATCGCCCCCCGAACTGTGCGAAATCGGTGTGGCGGACGATGGTGAGCAGCTTACTAGCAGCGGAGCCATTTTCGCCGACTCGGGTGAAAAGACTGGCCGTAGCCCCAAAGACAAACGCGTGGTTCGCGAGCCTTCGAGCGAAGACGACGTGTGGTGGAGCAACGTCAATATTCCGTTCTCCAACGAATCGTTCGATAAGAACCGACAGATTGCGGTCGACTACCTTAACACTTGCCCGCAGCTGTTTGTGCTCGATGGCTACGCCGGTTGGGATCCCAAGCGGCGAATCAAGGTCCGCGTGATCTGCTCGCGGAGCTACCACGCCCTGTTCATGCACAACATGCTGATCCGCCCCACCAAGGCGGAGCTCAAGGTGTTCGGCGAGCCCGACTACGTGATCTTCAACGCCGGTAAGGCCGACGCCGATCCTCGTGTCGAAGGCGTGGAAACCAAGACTAGCGTCGCCTTGAACTTCGCGACCGGCGAGTTCGTCATCCTGGGCACGCAGTACGCTGGCGAGATGAAGAAGGGCATCTTCACCGTCATGAACTACCTGATGCCCAAGCAGGGTGTGCTCTCCATGCACTGCTCGGCCAACGAAGGTCCCAAGGGAGACGTCTCGTTGTTCTTCGGCTTGTCCGGCACTGGCAAGACCACCCTGTCCGCCGACGTGCACCGCGCCCTGATTGGCGACGACGAGCACTGCTGGAGCGACGACGGCGTGTTCAACATCGAAGGTGGTTGCTACGCCAAGTGCATCGACCTGTCGGCCGAGAAGGAGCCGGAGATTTTCGGCGCGATCAAGTTCGGTACCGTGCTCGAGAACGTGGTGGTCAGTCGCGAAACCCGCGAAGTCGACTACCACGACTGCTCGATCACCCAGAACACGCGGGCCGCGTACCCCATCGAGTACATTCCCAACGCCAAGATCCCGTGCATCGGTGGGCACCCGAAGAATATCATCTTCCTGACCTGCGATGCATTTGGCGTGCTGCCCCCCGTGTCGAAGCTGTCGCCCGAGCAGGCGATGTACCACTTCATCAGTGGCTACACCGCCAAGGTCGCCGGCACCGAAGTCGGCGTGACCGAACCCGAGGCGACCTTTAGTGCTTGCTTCGGCGCCCCGTTCTTGGTGTGGCATCCTTCGAAGTACGCCGAACTCTTAGCCTCGAAGATGCGCAAGCACGGCGCGAAGGCCTACCTCATCAATACCGGCTGGAGCGGCGGCGCTTACGGCACCGGCGAACGGATGAGCCTGAAGTACACCCGCGCGATCATCGACGCCATTCACGATGGGTCGCTGGCCGACGCCGAGACCATGGTCGACCCCGTCTTCGGCTTCGAAGTCCCGGTGACCTGCGATGGCGTCCCCGACGGCATCTTGTTCCCGAAGCACACGTGGGACGACAAAGACTCCTTCGACGAAACCGCCGCGAAGCTCGCGGGCTTATTTGTCGAGAACTTCAAGAAGTTCGAAGAGGGAGCCTCCGATGCCATCAAAGCGGCGGGACCAAACGTCGCCGCAGCGGTGTAATAACGGAAAGATCAGCGCTAGCCGGAGGGCCAGGCCCTCCGCGCTGGCGTTCGGTCATAGTTACTCGCCGCCATGCGCCGAAGCCCCCTGCTCGGCGAACTTCGCCAGCTGCGCTGCAAACGCCGCCGCCCGTCCGCTGTCGCCATGGAGCACGGCGAGTTCCAGCAGCCGTCGTAAGCAACCCTTGCAGCAGACGTGCTTCAGCTCGCCGACCGGCAGCAGTTCCAATTCCGCGTACGCCTCGTCGCAGCGTCCTTGGTCGACAAGCTGCGTCACCAGGGCGACGCGGTACTGTTCGACGTGCGGGGCAAGGTACACCGCCCGGCGAAGCAGTGGTACCGCGGTCTCCGAGGGTTGTCCCAGCTGCAGCAGCGCCCGAGCGAGGGCAAACAGAGCCTGGTCGTCATCGGGAGTCTGCTCAAGCACACGCCGGCAAAGTTTCGCCGCTTCACGCCATTCGCCTAGAGAGCCCAGTCCCTGCTGCACCTGTATTGCCACCGTGGCGTCGAGTTCCGCCTCGCCCGCGAGCAATTCGTACGCAAATTTCGCTGGCTCCTTGTGGCCACATCGAGCGTAGCAGTCGGCGAGTACCAGTTGGCCCCTTTGCGTGAGAGGCACCAGCAGCTGGGCCCGCTCCATGTTGTCGAGCGCCGTGGCGAAGTCGCCCGCTTGATGAAGCAGCTCGCCGCGGAGCTGCCAAGCCTTTCCGTCGTCGGGCGCGCGAGCGAGCTCGACTTCGAGCACGTCGATCGCCCCTTTCAGAAATCCATGCCCCGCGAGATTGGTCGCCCGCTCGACCGCGGAGTTCGGCTGGGATGATTTTTCGCAGTCCATCTTGAGTTTTTTCGGGGCTTCGCGAAAAGTGCCGTGTTTTTGGAGGGTTTGGAGTCAGGAGATCATCTTGACACCCAGCCAACGGCGGATATCTTATTGTTATTGAGACGCAGTCGCAATACCTAGCTGGCAAGATGCCTCGCGACGAGATGTGTTAACAGGATTCACTAAGCCGAGTGCAACTTTGAGGAGTCGAGCGTAATGATGTGGCGAACTGTCAGCGTTGTTTGTTTGGTCGCGTGCAGCATGGGCGTTCACGCCGCGGCACAGCAGCCTATTGCGTTCACCGAAGACTTCGCCACGAGCACGTCGCAGTGGGCGACAGGCACTTACGGTGCTCCCAGCTATCAAGCTGCCGGTGGGCCCGATGGTAGCGGCTTCATCCGCAACGACTCGCTCACCTTCAACAATTTTACAGTTGGCTTTGGCGGCACTGCGACGGCGATTCTCTTCCGCGGAGAGAACAGCATCAACTCCAGCAACGACGCCTTCGTCGCCAACTGGATTGACGAAGGTTACACAAGCTTCTCCTACTTCTTTAAGCACAACGCTCCGGTTGCTCTCGAGCTTTTCACTCGCTTTGCGAACTCCGGCAACAACCGCGGGGCCTCGGTGACCAACGGACAGTTGGTTCAGCCGGGTGTGTGGACCGAGGTCGTCCTGGACCTCAACCGCGGAAGCAGCGAGATCATTTCTTATGGATCGGCGGGGTCGTTGGCTGATCCTTACGGAGCCGTCTTCGGCAGTGCTCACGGCGGCACAGGCATTGGCAACATTCAAATCAGCGTCAATCGCCCCGCTGGCCTCACCCCCGAGCAACTCGCCGCTCCGCTGATGTTCGAACTCGATAAAGTGAGCGTTCACGTCCCCGAGCCCTCCACCATCATGCTGATTGGCATTGGCATGCTCCTGGTGGCGGGTCGCCTTGGGCTTCATCGAGCTGTGCGTTAAGGAAGGTGCTCTGGTGCTCAACGCCCGAGATTCTCACATGTGCCGACACTTCGGTTGCCTAGCAATCACGACGGTCTTGCTGCTCGGCGGTTATACCGCCAGCGGCCAGGCCGCGCAGGTCGGCAGTTGGTCGCAACCATCGATGGATGTGTGGTTCTACGTCTACGGTGGGGCGGTTGGTGCGCGACGCCAGGGACCAACCTACAGTAATCTCCCCTTCCAGTCGGGAGCGTTCCTCCCACGAACCGCCGACGAGCCTGCTCGCTACGCAATGTCGCTCTTGGCGTTTGAGACCTCCGGGAATATCGAGCCATCGCTCGATCCTTCGCGCTACGTCATTGAGTCTGTCACCGTCACAGCCATGGTGCAAAACGGTACCAGCGATACTCAGTCGCTGCTCTACCAACCCTCGGCGAAGACCAACGCCCAGCACCTCGCCGAGTACGCCGGTGCGGGACCCTCGGCACAGCAAGCCATGGAACTGTTCGGCGTCGGCTTTCGGGGCGACCTCGAAGGCTTTGCCTTGGGGCCGGATCAAACGGGCGAGCGATTCGGCGAGTCGACGTCCCCCTATTCCGACTCGCTGGGTGGCTACGTGGCCTACCCTGTGGTGGGCGACGGGTCGGATGGCTATCGCGACGTTTCTAACAACGTGACCGGCGGATTCAGTGCCACCGAACCAACGGGCACCACCGCACCTTTTGACGCAACTCCATGGGCCATCGGCACTACCGACTTGGCACCTGGCGCCGCGGTGCCGAACTTCACCACATTCGAGTTCAATTTAGACTTGGATGCGAGCGGCGTGCGGGAGTATGTTCAACAGTCGCTCGCCGCGGGTTCGATCGGTTTCATGCTGTCCTCGCTTCACCCCACCGAAGAGCTAGGCGGCAGCGGTGCACCTCCCTACCCACAGTGGTTGATGAAAGAGTCGACGCCGGGCAACGGTGCCTTTCCGATTGCCGGTGCCGAGGCCGCCACGCTGACCATCACCTACAGCATCGCCAGCGATTTTTTGGCTGGAGATTTTGACGGCAATGGGTACGTCGATACCGGAGACTACACAACATGGAAATCGCAGTTTGGTCTTTCAGTGGAACCACCTGGAATTGGTGCGGACGGTAATAGCGACGGAGTGGTGAACTTGGCCGACTACACAATTTGGCGAGATAACCTGGGTGCGGGAACGCCTCCGGTGGGAACACTAGTCCCCGTCTCGGTGCCCGAGCCCGCGGGGGTCGTCATGACGTTGCTCGCGTTGGCTGGTGTCGCTGGTGCTCGGCACCCAAAGGTTCGATCTCACCGCAGCGGCCGCACGGCGTTCACGCTGGTCGAACTGCTGGTTTCGATCGCCATCATCGGTGTGCTGGTGGCGCTATTGTTGCCGGCGGTTCAGGCCGCTCGCGAGGCGGCGCGGCGAATGAGTTGCAGCAACAACCTCCGCCAAATCGGTATCGCGACCATCAACTTCCACGACACCAACGGCCACTTGCCACCCCCAAAGCTGGGCGACGCCAATACCACCACGCTCGGCAGCACGTGGGTGTTGCTCCTTCCCTACTTGGAGCAAGGCACTCGTTTCGACAGCTACGACACTACCAAGTCCATCTACGATCCGGTCAATTCGCCGGTCACGACCGGCACCATCGACACCTACCTCTGCCCGAGCATGAGGCTCCCGGCAAGCGCACCTGCCGACGGTGGAAAGCCGCTGGCCCCCGGCAGCTACATCATTTCGACGCGTACCGACTATGTCCCATTTACCAACAATGGCGCGTTCGGCGACGTGAAGAAGAATGGCCGCTACCGGCTGAGCGTGAAGAACATCCTCGATGGCACCTCGCGGACATTCCTCGCGGGCGAGATCAACTACGCCTTCGATCACTTGGAGCCCCCGACCAGCGTCGAAAAAGGGGGGACCGCCGGCAAGCGTTCGTCCTACGCCTGGGCTGAAGGGTACTGGCTGCAAGCCTGGGGACACATGGCCGCCTCGACACCTCAGATTTTCAACAACAGCGAGCAATACGTCGCCCCCGACAGCAGCCGCAGCTATCGTAGCGACCATGTGGGCGGGGTACAATTTGTCTACCTCGATGGCTCCGTCCACTTCGTCAGCGACGACTCGAACCCCGACGTGCGTCGCGCCATGGTCACCCGCGAGGGTGGCGAAACCGAACACCTACCTTAACTTGGCCGGCGCGACTTCGTCCGCTTCGCCTCTCTGCAATTCTTAGGATTTCCCTGATATGAACTCTCGGTTCTTGATTCGCGTTGCCACACTCGCCCTGCTGGCGACGCTCCCCACTTTCGCCCAGGCCCACTTCACTTGGCTTTCGTCCGACGACGAAGGTCGCGCGCTGTTGTTCTTCGGCGAGACCCCCGACCAGATGGACTACAAGCTGCCGGCTCCGCTTGCGAAGGCCAAGGTTCAGTACCAGGCGATCGGCGGCGAGCCCCAGGACCTCGCTGTTGCCAAGGTCGAAGAGGACGACTTCATCGGCCTGCGTAGCGAGCCCAAGGCCGTCGACACCGGCGTGCTTACCTCGCATTGCACCTACGGCAACTACCACGGCACGCTGCTGACCTACTACGTCAAGCACTACGCGGGCGACTTGGCTCAGGCCGCCCCCGCGGAGAACAAGGCCGCGCCCAAAGGCTTCGCCATCGATGCCCGTCCGTCGCTGATCGACCGCGGCGTGGCTCTGACCGTCACTCGCGATGGCAAGCCCGTCGAAGGAGCCGGCGTCACGCTGATCGATCCCTCGGGCGAGACCGCCGACAAAGAGACCGGCAAAGATGGCGTTGTGAAGTTCTACAACATCGCCGCGGGCAAGATTGGTTTCATCGTCGCGGTGACCGAAGATGCTGAGGGCGAAGTGGATGGCGACAAGTACACCAGCATCTCGCACTACCTGACGCTCACCACCAACATCGACGGTGCGAAGACTTCGGACGCATCGGTTTCGGACAGTGAAAAGGATGCCGCGGAGAAGGCCGCCGCAGAGAAAGCCGACGCCGCCGAAAAGGCCGCGGCCGCTGCCCCCCCCGTCCCCTCGGCCCTCACGCCACTGCCGCAAGGTGTGGCCAGCTTTGGTGCCGCGGTGGCGGATGGTTACGTCTACGTCTACAGCGGCCACATCGGCCCGGCCCACAGTCACTCGAAGGAACACTACTCGCAGAATTTCTACCGCCTGCCGCTTGAAGGTGGCGAATGGCAGGAACTGCCGATGGAGGGCCCGCTGCAAGGCCTCGCACTGGTGCCCCACGAAGGCAAGGTTTATCGCGTTGGTGGCATGCACTCGCGTAACAGCGAAGAGGAAGATACCGACATGAACTCGGTCGATACCTTCTCGGTGTTCGATCCCGAAACGAACAAGTGGACCGCACTGCCCAAGCTCCCCGAAGCCCGCAGCTCGCACGACGCCGTGGTGGTCGATGGTGTGATGTACGTCGTCGGTGGTTGGACGCTCGCCGGCACCGAGGATGGCGAGTGGCTCGAAACCGCTTGGAAGATCGACCTCAACAACGTCGACGCAGGCTGGCAGTCGATTACCGAGCCCCCGTTCCTCCGCCGCGCATTGGCCGCGGGTTATGCCGGCAACTCGCTGGTCGTCATCGGTGGCATCGACGAAGCGGGCGAGATCTCCCGAGAAGCCGACGCACTCGACCTTGAGTCGGGCGAATGGAGCAAGCTCCCCGAACTGCCCGGCGACGGCATGCAGGGCTTCGGCGTCTCGGCCTGGAATCACGAAGGCAAGCTTTACGTCAGCGGCAGCTCGGGCGTTGTCTACACGCTGTCGGACGACATGAAGGAATGGCAGGAAGTCGCCCAGCACGCCGACAAGCGTTTCTTCCACCGCCTACTCCCCGCCGGCGAAAACCGCCTGCTGATGATCGGCGGCGCCTCGCTCAAGCGTCGCACCCACGCGCCGGATAGCGAATGGGTCGAGCTGGGGGCGAAGTAAAATCGCTTCACGATTCCAACTAGCAATAAAAAAAACTAAGAAGGCGGGAGTTCGGTCGTCGAGCTCCTGCCTTTTTTTTGCGCGCCCATGGAAGGACTGAGCCTGCCTTTTCGTGAGGCCATTGTTGGTGGGATCTGACGTTCGACACCATGCGTCTGCTGAAATGCGTTCCCGCTTCGGTAGTAGGAAGCAATCGCGTTCATCGGGTGTCCTTCTTAACTCTCGTGTAACCGCGGCCATTGCATGAACTCGGTGAAGCGGTCGCAGACTCGCGAGAGCTCGCCAGTTTCGTGGTCGTGGAACAAAACTTCAGGATCGCTCTCAGCGGGGTCGATTAAGTATCCATTCCCGAAGCCGTCGTCGGCGAACGCGAAGTACTTTTCCACGTCTGGCCATGCGAAACTTACTGACTCGCCATCCGCTGGCTGGTAGAAGGCGATGTACCATCGATTTTGCTCGGCGGCATCTAACACGGCGGCCACGTCAAAGTCCGTTCGATTCAACTCCTGCTGATCGCGGTAGAGCGATTCCACACAGGACGGGAGCGGCCGGCCAAAGTGCGCCTGAACGGCAGCGAAATCGGGATGATGCAGCCGGTGCTGAAATCGCCGCGCGTGCTCATGGAGCTGCTGTTTCGAAGGGCGTTCCAACCAGTCCCGGGCAAGCAGGATCGAGACGGGGAGGGCGATGTAGATTAGCGTCACTACGGTGATAAACAGAATAATGTCGTACACGGTCGCAACCCCTTTCATCCCACTATGACCCACCGAGGCCGCAGCGTTTATGTCCGTCCGCTCCAGGTGCCTAGAACGCCTTCACTTCACCTAGTGGACTTCCATCTAAGCAATTCTAGCCCACGAATACGGGCTTAGATCGGCAGCACGGGCCAATCACTCTTCAGAAGTATCGAAGAAGCTTGTTTGTAGAGGGCCCCCGCGGAGAGCAGACACGTAGGGCTATAATTCCGGCTACTTGGCCTTCCTCTCGGCCGTTTGTGGAACAGATCACTCTCACCGAGCACGTCGTCCGCGGTGCGCGACGTGTGGTACTTCTCAGAAAGTCGCGGGGAAAGAATGAACTTGCCGTGTCGCAGCGGCACGGATACTCTGAGGACGCCCCTCCGGCCTTGCGTGTTCCGTCCAGGAAGGATGCTGCGTCATGAAGTCGCTGACGTTCTCGCTCTTAGCCGTGACTCTCCTACTGGGACCTTCACCAGCGTTTGGCCTGGGCATGGAGCAGTTCGGTTCCGCCTTGGAGATAGGGCACCCTAGCGCGGAGCAGCCAGGCTGGCCCGCGGGAATGATCAAAGTGGTGGACCACAACAGTCGCATCTACTCCACGTGGGTAAATGGCGGCGAGAACTTCTACTTCAAGGCCAACCCGCGAGAGCTACGGGAACTCGTTGAGCTCTTCTCCGAAATGCGACTTCGCGATCATGTGATCACCATCAAGCCGGGGCCACTCCGCACCAAGTCTTTTCATGGTGAAGGGATTGTTTGCAACGTAACTCTGGAGCATGCCGGTGGACTTGCCCGCGCGATTGAGCAGAGGCGTGGCTCTGTGGAGACCTTCGAGCCAGCGCTAGCGATCTACGTCGATCCTGACGCTTCCCGCGACTGGTGGGAGAAGGTGCCCATTGCAGATCAGCTTTGCATTAGGAGCGAAGTAGATGGATGGCCGATCGCAAACGCTATCGAGCCACCAAAGCGATCTCTTCAGTTCGCCAAGTTAGCGTTTAAGGACGCGCAACCGAAGTTGGACTTCCGAGACTGGAGAAACGTTAGCGTGACCCTGTGGGACGATGCCGAGAAACCAGGGATACCGCTTGGCGATGTCAGTCCGCAAGGGGAATATCGCGTGGCGTTGTCTGCGGACGAACGGAAGCAACTCCAATCGGGCGAGACGTGGCTAACGCTCACCGTCGGCGACCATCTCGTTAAACCCTGCCCTGACGATTGCAAACTAGGTCCGAGTTACCTGGTGAGCGATCTAGAGCATGCGAAGGTGTTTGAGATTACGGAGCCTCGGTAAGCGGTGGCTTTGGTGATGCCAATTCGTTGCTCTACCTAGTTCGCTTAAGCCATCCGCGGGACAGAGCGTCGGTCGATGAAGCCGAGGCAGTTGGCGGAGCTTTGAACCTGACCGAGGTGAGCTGCACCGACGCGCGTTCGGAAGTTCCATTCCAGCCAGCGGTTGTGACAACCTCGCTCGTTTGAGCGGCGAGCTTTGACGCGTCGGTCTTGGCCACTTCTGCGCCGTAGTCAGAAATTTCCTCAGATGGCGGGCCATGCATCCGCCTTAAATTGGCCCTCCAGCTAATCGAAATTAGCAGTGAATGCAGATCGCGTGCTATGTGCTTAGAAACACCACTTTGGGTACGTCGAGATTTCAAGCTGCCCCGGGGCGGCCGCTTTTCAACGTCTTGCAAACTGGGGGGGTAAATGAGTTTGTTGTATGTACGTAATACAGCTGATAAACTGTCGTTAGCAAGCTGGAATTGTTCCTGGTTATCTTCGAAAAGCACTCTGAACGGATGCCTACCTCACCAATTTCCTACCCCAGTAGGCGTTCCTGTCTGCTGATCAGATTGATCGCCGCTTTTGTGCTGTTGCCTGCACTTCCTCATGCAACTCGTGCGAGCGTGATAATCTACGCGATCGGCACGCCGAGACCACCCGTTGAATACCCAGAGCCCCGTGGAGCGTATCCGGGTAGTATTGAATCTATCGTGCGAGACACGGTTCAAGGGCTGGACTTCCTTCATGCCGGCTGGACGCGCGGGATGAGTTTTGATGAAGTGTCATCGCAATTGGCGCCCGGCGGTCAGTTCGAGGGGTTCCGATACGCCTCGACAAACGAAGTCTTGCACTTAATTGACAACAACGGGTTTTCCGTGAGTCCCTGGTCACCGAGCGTATTGTCATTGGGGCCCGATTCGCGAAGGACAGAGGGGACGCATCAAGGCGATCAATTGTCCGAACTCGTCGATATGTTCGGGTTCACACGCATTCAGCAAATCGGCAATCGCTATCAGGTCGTCGGATTCACAGACACCTTCGTCATAGACGAATTCGAACGAAACATGCCAATTAGAGTCGTGCTAGATGACAACCCTGGAACGAACATCGACGATGACGACGGCGTGTTTTTAAGCTTCAATATGGAAAGAGGGGAGGCGTATGAAACAACCGCGTCCTGGTTGGTTCGAACCACGCCAACTGCTGGCGATTTCAATGCCGATGGCATCGTGAACTTAGCCGACTACACTGTGTGGCGCGACAATCTCGGTGGTTCCGAAGCGACGATTATGGGTGTCGGAGATAACAGCAACCCCGATGTTACTATCCAGGATTACTACGTGTGGCGGGACCATTTTGGTGATACCCAAGCGGCTAGCCCATATCTTACTGACAGCATAGTCGCTCCAGAGCCGACTTCCTTCGCACTGAGCGCTGCGGCAGTATTCTGCCTTGCTGTGATACGCAAACGTTATTGATCAAGTAGGAATCAACGCTCATCGGTTACGTCAGTTCGTATTTCCATCTCTTAATGTGTAATATTCTTACTCTTCGGTAGAGCCTTTCCGCTAACTGATCTTCTTCTGCCAACCGCGCTCATGTGGCCGGCATCGAACAGACAGCGGTACCGAGACCGACGCAACGTTGCTTTGATCGGATCAACTCGCAGCGGCTGGACCACCTGAGTTGAGTTACGTGCGACGCCAATTAACAGAGGTGTCCATCTCGATGACACACCTCGTGCAGTTTCGCAGATTCCTTGGTAACATCGGTGTGCCCAACCGCCGTCTGTTGACCCAAGTTCTACGCGGCTGAAGTGCACATCACCTCAGCGAAATATCGCCAGGCTCTACGACGCTTCGGCGTGAAACGCCGAAGTCACCTTCATCCCCACGCGACTGAGAGCCTTACACTCAAGGCTCCGCAGTACCGCAGCCCGAGGACGTCGGCACCCAATCGCACGCTCATCAAGGTTGGCAGAACGCCCAAGCTAAATCGCCGCTTGAATCTGCCGCACGCCAACTTGCAAACTTAAGATCACCAACCACAGGCTGGCACCGAGATCCGTGAGGCGGAACCAGGGCGGGGCGATTGGCATCCACAGTGTGGTCTGGTGAATGAGGGCGCCGAGGAACAGGGCGTAGAGGCCCAGGTAGACGATCAGATTCGCGGTGACGACTAGCAGGCGAAGTTGCGACGGGACGCGGTGCTGAATAGCGAGCGTCGACCCGAGCATCAGCGTCCCCACGCCCACCATCACGGGGGCCATCGTCACGAACTGCGCCGCCGTTATAAACGTCAGCCCCGTGACCAACAGCCACGGTACGGTCGCGGAGGGAAGGCTCTGGAGCACGTCGGCGATGGAGTCGTTGCGGTTCATTCCTCCATGCTGATTAAACCAGCTTGAGCCGTAAAGCAACCTCCGCGCGAGATTCTCTGAAATTGCGGTTCAGCTCGTGCGGGTTATGCGCTCCAGAGAAACTAAGCGGCGCGTTATCCCTTGTAGCCGATGTCGCAAGACTTCGGGCGCACCTCGATCACCTCCCGAACTCTCGCGAGTCCGGCTACGGGACATAAGACGCTGCTCAACCTTCGGCGACTTCGCCTTCGCTCGTCGGCGAGGCGGGAGCGGGCGGGGTGGGTTTGCGCTCCGAACCCGTACCCGGCACCAACCGCGGGCTCGGGTTCGCTTGCTCGATGATCTCGCGGAGCTTTGCCCCGTCGATCACTTCGACTTCAATCAGCGCGTTGGCAATCGCATCGAGGGCCGGGCGGCGCGACTCGAGGATGCCCCGCGTGCGATCGAGCTGCTCGTCGATGATTCGCTTCACTTCCTGATCGATCTCGCGGGCCGTTTGCTCGCTGTAGTAACGCGTCGCAGGTCCTTCGCTGCCGGCGAGAAACATGCCACGGCCACCTTCGCGGAACTTAATCCGTCCCAGGCGGCTCATGCCGTAGTCCATCACCATCGCGCGGGCCGACTCGGTCGAGCGCTCGAGGTCGCTCGTCGCGCCGTTCGCCACGTCGTCGAACACGATTTCTTCCGCGATCGTACCGGCGAGGCAGACCTGGATGTCGCTCTCTAGTTGGCCGCGGGTCATCATGAAGCGGTCTTTCTCAGGCCGCTGCATCATGTAGCCGAGCGCGCCCAGACCACGCGGAATGATCGAAACTTTGTGCACGGGGTCGGTATTGGGCAGCGAGTACGCCACCAGCGCGTGGCCAGCCTCGTGATAGGCGAGGCGGAGCTTCTCGTCTTCCTGAATGATGCGGCTTCGCTTCTCCAGGCCGACGCTCACGCGCTCGACCGCTTCGTTGAACTCTTCCATGCCGACTAGCTCTTTGCCGTTGCGGGCAGCGAGCAACGCGGCTTCGTTGACCATGTTTGCCAGGTCGGCACCGACGAAACCGGCCGTAATGGCGGCAAGCGCCTTCACGTCGACATCGGCGTCGACTTTGATCTTTTGCAAGTGGACTTCGAGGATCTCTTCGCGGCCACCAACGTCGGGGCGATCGACCAGCACGTGGCGATCGAAACGACCGGGCCGCAGCAGCGCGGGGTCGAGCGTCTCGGGGCGGTTCGTCGCACCCATGACGATCACGCCACTATTGGTGCCGAAGCCGTCCATCTCGACGAGCAAGGCGTTGAGCGTTTGCTCGCGCTCGTCATGGCCACCCAGATTGCCGCTGCCGCGGGTTTTGCCCAGGGCGTCGAGTTCGTCGATGAAGATGATGCAGGGAGCCTTCGCCTCGGCTTGCTGGAACATGTCGCGAACACGCGCGGCACCGACGCCGACGAACATCTCCACGAAGTCCGAACCGCTGATCGAAAAGAACGGCACGCCCGCCTCACCCGCCACGGCTTTGCCGAGCAGCGTCTTACCCGTACCGGGAGGGCCGACCAGCAGCACACCACGGGGAATGCGACCACCAAGCCGCTGGTAGCGCTCGGGGTTCTTGAGGAAGTCGACCACTTCGCGAAGTTCGTCGACGGCCTCTTCGATGCCGGCGACGTCGTCGAACGTGATTTCAATGTCTTCTTGAGCGTAGAGCTTGCCGCGACTGCGACCAAACGCCATCGGCGAACCCGCTCCGCCCATGCGGCGGATCATGAACACGAACAGGCCGACGATCACCATCATGATCACCAGCGCCGGCAGGTAATTCATCAGCGGGCTCTCGGGCCGCTGGGCTTGCCAGTCGTTGAACTTGTTCTCGCGCAGCAAAGTCACCAGCCCATCGTCGGGGACGCGGTAGGTGCGGAATCGCTTCTCCTCGGCCTTGGTGGCGGTGGGGTCGAGCTTGGCGCCTTTGCCGGTGGCGCGGATCAGTTCTTCGACCACATGACCGGTCACCAGATTTTCGCCGACTACCAGGTCACGCAGGGCGGACAGTTTGTACTCGTAAGTGACATCGCCGTCCTTACGCTCGACGATGATCCAGGCTGGATGGCGATCGGCTTCGGGGCCATCGGTGTCGACGGTTTTGCTAGCAACGATGAGTCGTTCTAGGTCGCTCGACGAAATATCGAGCTGCTTTCCCGAGGCCAGCATGCCAACGATCAGCATCAGGCCAAGGCCCACCGCCACCAGGTACCAGACAAAGTTGCCTCCCCCTTGGTTGGAGGATTTGCGGTCGGAATTGGGGGAGTTAGAAGGGTTTTCCATCGATTCCTCGCCACGGGCGGCAGGCTAGCGACTTGACGGGTTAGCCACAGGTGGGCGGGGGCCGCGAGTCGGGGGTGTGTGCTACGGTTGTCCTACATAGCTAACGCACAAGGTGTGCCAATGGTTCATGGTAGGGGCATTCGAGCGTGGGAGCAACGCACGGCGTCCCGTCCCAGCTTGCTGCTAAATGCCACCCCTCTTAGAATGACGTGCAAATGCCTAAACGTCTATTTGCCATACCCTTAAATCGCCTCTTGTCATGCCCCCAGCGGCCGGCCGAACAGCCGCAAGTGTTGCAATCCCCATAAACGCTCCCAGCGACCAAGCGGCGATTCGCACTCGCGAGTCGCCGCTTGGTCGTTCACCCCCAGGCCAGCGATGCCGACCGGCAGCGACAAATCCTCCACCGCTCCTTCCGCCACCAAGCGCGTCGCCGTGCTCGGTGCCACGGGGAGCGTCGGCGCGAGCGCCCTGGAGGTGATCGCCGCCAGCCAGGGACGCCTCACAGCCATCGCCCTCTCGGCACATCGGAAGTTCGACCAACTCATCGAGGCGGCCATCGCCACGAAGCCCCGCTGGGTGGTGGCGACCGATGCCGTGGCGGCCAAGAAGCACAACTGGCGCAAGCTCCCCAAAGGGACCGAACTGCTCACCGGCTGCGAAGCCCTAGACGAGGTCGCTGGCCACGCGGATGTCGATACCGTGCTCGCCGCGATTGTCGGTAGCGCCGGCCTCCGGAGCACCCTGGCCGCCGTCGAAGCCGGCAAAACCGTGGCCCTCGCCAACAAAGAAACCCTGGTCGCCGCCGGACCCCTGGTCACTCAGCTGGCTCGCGAGCGGGGTGCCACGCTGCTCCCCGTCGACAGCGAGCACAGCGCTATTTTCCAAGCCCTGCAGTGTGGAAAGCCCTCGGAGGTCGAGCGGCTGGTCCTCACCGCCAGCGGCGGTCCGTTCCGCACATGGAGCCACGACGGGCTCCGGCAGGTCACCGTCGACGAGGCCCTCGCCCACCCGACCTGGGACATGGGTCCGAAAATAACGATTGATTCGGCCACGCTGATGAACAAAGCCCTGGAAGTGGTCGAGGCCCGGTGGCTTTTTGGGTTGCCCGCCGACCGCATCCGCGTGATGATTCACCCGCAGTCGGTGGTCCATTCGATGGTCGAGTTCGTCGATGGCTCGGTGATTGCCCAGATGAGCCCCCCCGACATGCGGCTCCCCATCCAATACGCCCTGGAATATCCCGATCGTCGTCCCGGAATTGCCCCAAGAATTGACTGGACCCAGCGAATGACGCTGGAGTTCGAACCCCCGGACCCCGAGCGGTTTCCTGCCATCGAGCTGGGCTTTCGAGCCGCTCGCGAAGGGGGAACTGCGGGCGTTGTGGTGAACGCTGCGAACGAAGCCGCCGTAGGACAGTTCCTAGGCGGTGAACTACATTTTACCGAAATCGTTCCGGCATGCGTCAGCGTGCTGGAGTCGCATCCTTATAGTCCCTCGCCCACGCTGGAAGAGCTCGAAAAGCTCGATCGCTGGGCCAGGCAGGAAGTTGAAAATTGGGTATGTGCGTAAACGTCGCAACCGCGTCTCTCCTCACCTCCGTCAGCGTTCTGGGCGAGACATCCACCAACTGGCTCCCCATCGTGCTGGCCATCCTCGCCGCTGCGGCAGGCCTGGGCTTCATCATTTTCGTCCACGAACTCGGCCACTTCATGGTCGCCAAGTGGTGCGGCGTGAAGTGCGATAAGTTCATGATCGGCTTCGACATCGGCGGCTACAAAGTCGGCAAGCAGATTGGCGAGACTTACTATGGCATCGGCATCCTGCCCCTGGGTGGTTACGTCCGCATGCTCGGCCAGAACGACGACCCTCGCATGAACGAGGAGCAAATCCGCGAGAGCGAAGCCTCGGTCGGTCAGGCCGGCGTCGAAACCAAAGAGATCATCGGCCCGCGCGGCGAGAAGCACCTGGTCGACGCCCGCAGCTACATCGCGAAGAGCGTCCCCCAGCGGATGGCCATCATCTCGGCCGGCGTGATCATGAACGTGATCTTCGCCTTCATCTTCGCGGTCATCGCGTTCCGTGTCGGCGTCCCTTCGATGCCCAGCATCGTCAGCGCCACCGATCCAGGTGGACCGGCGTGGGAAGCAGGCTGGCAAGCGGGCGACCAGATCGTTCAGATCGACGACATTAAGAACCCTTGGTACGACCAGCTTCAACAGTCAGTCGTTCTCTCGGGCCGCGACGAGCCAGTGACGTTTGTCGTTAAGAAGGCCGACTCCGGTGAAACCATTACCACCGAAATTCAACCCTCGCGCGAACGTCAAAAGATCGCCCAGGTCGGTGTGCAGAGTCCCATTTCGCTGAAGCTCAGCGACGACGAACCGACCGTTAAGTTCGCCCCCGCCAATAGCGTTAAGGACAAGATTCCCGCCGGCAGCACCATCGTTGCCGTCGATGGCACGAAGGTCGCCTCGTGGCGCGAGTTCGAAGCCCTGCTCGCCGCGAAAGCCGATCAGCCGATCGAACTGACGCTCCAGCCCAAGTCCGAGAAGGACAAGACCGCCGAGCCCGTCACGGTTCAAATCGATGCCAACCCCACTGAGTACGTGGGCATGGTGATGAAGATGGGCCCGATCGTCGGCGTCCAACTAAATTCCCCCGCCGCCAAGGCCGGCCTCAAGGAAGGCGACGTCATCACCGCCATCAACGACAAGCCGATCGGCATGGATGGCGACACCGTGGGTTGGGACCCACTCACGCTCGGCGACGAACTCGGCAAGCTCGGACGGACGGGCGAAACCGTCACCCTCTCCGTCGAGCGCAGCGAAGAAGGAAAGCCGACGAGTCTTACACTCCCGGTCGAACTCCGCGAAGCCAATTGGATCGAGGCCCCACTCTCGGACAAAAGTCCCCTGTCGATTCCGGCAATGGGCGTTGCGTATTACCTGACTAACGAGGTGGTCGGCGCGCTTCCCAGTTCTCCCGCCGCCGCTGCCGACTTGAAGGCCGGCGATCAGGTGGTTTCCGCCAAACTCGTCGTCGATGAGAAGTTTAAGGACGAGTACCAGTCTTCCGATAAGCCATTGGAAATCAACGCCGAAATGCCGGCGATGGCCTCGCTCTTCAAGCACGGCCTCCAAAACACCCCGCCCGGCACCAAGCTCGAACTCGAAGTGATGCGTGGCGATGCCAAAGAGCCGATCAAAGTCGCGATCGACATTGCCTCCAGCGACTCGCAGTTCGAACCTAAGCGTGGCCTCGCGCTCACGCCGGTGCTCGAGACTCGCCGTGGCGAGACCCTCGGCGAGCAGATGTCGATGGGCCTCACCGAAACCGGCCGCGCCCTCACCAGCGTCTACCGCTTCCTCCAGCGCCTGGTGACCAACGACATTCCCGTCGGTGCCCTCGGCGGTCCGATCACCATCGCCCGCGCCAGCTACATGCAGGCTCTCGAAGGCCCCGGCAAGTTCCTGCTGTTCCTGACGCTCATCAGTGCAAACCTGGCGGTGGTCAACTTCCTGCCCATCCCCGTGCTCGACGGCGGCCACATGGTGTTCCTGGCGTACGAAGGCATCTTCCGCCGTCCCGCCAACGAGTACTTCGCCGGCGTACTGAACCTCGCCGGCCTCGCGCTAATCGTCTGCCTGATGGTCTTCGTCTTCGGCCTCGACCTGGGACTGATCAACCGCAACTTGTAGCGCGAACGACCTGTGGGAGGGCTCTCCGAGCCCCGATGCAGCCGCACACACTTCACCCTCCCGCTCGCCGGAGATCCGCCCCTGCGTGTCATTCCGACAGGAGCTCCGCGACCGAGGAATCTTGCTTGAAGCAGCCAATGCTCAGCCACTTCTGAACGCTCGAACTACGGACCGCCCCCAGTGACCACGTGGCTCCGCGCGGCAACGTAGATTCCTCAGTCGCTCCACTCCTGTCGGAATGACTCGATAGGAGGCGGCACAGCTCCGCGAATTGTCCCCTCATGCGGAATTCCGCGGCCCGCCATTCGGCATACTTTACCGACAATTTCGATCCGCCCGGCCGAAATTTGCGCGAAACGATGTTGTATTCGCTGCGTAGGGGTATACTGTGGCATCGGGGGCAAGCCGATGTTTCACCCAGCCAACTCCTCGTCTCGCCGTGCAACATTCCATCGCTCCACGCCGCCGACCCGCCGCAGGCTTCACGCTGGTGGAGCTGCTGGTCGTCATCGCGATCATCGGCGTCCTGGTCTCGTTACTACTTCCTGCGGTGCAACAAGCCCGCGAAGCAGCCCGGCGGATTCAGTGCACGAATAATGTGAAGCAGCTTGCACTCGCCGTACAGAACTACGCGTCGACGAACAAAGTGCTGCCGGCCGCGGGCCATTTCGGAACGATGGGAGATGCGGTCTACTTCGATGGCAGCGATTGGCGCGTTGATCTGCGGTCGGGCACCAATCAAAACTGGATCTACGATCTGCTCCCCTTCATGGAACAGCAGAATATCCACGACCAGATCGACGACACGAAACACGTCACGCAGGCACCCGCTACGGTGTTGGCGTCCCCTCCCGATTCGCTCCTCTGCCCGAGCAGTCAGACCTCAGGCCGCTTGTATCAAACGCAAGCGGGATTCGGCACCGCCGGAGTCTCGATCGGTAAGGCGAGTTACGCCGCCTACTCAGGTCCATTTCACATCGACTCAGTTCGACATACCGGACCCATTGGCCTCTACGGCATGTCGCTCAAACGCATTACTGATGGAACCAGCCTCACGCTGATGCTCTCGGAGGTTCGCTCCCGCGAAGAGATGGCGGATCAGCGCGGTGCTTGGCTACTTCCATGGTCGGGGGCCACTCTGTTGTCGATGGACTTTCATCCCGAATACTACAGCAAAGCCAACGAGGAGAGCACCTCGGCATCTTCGCTAAGCTACGAAGCGGATAAGCGATCACTTGGGAACACGCAAGTGCCGAATGGTCGCCTGCCGGACGTGCTGTACGACTGCCCCAACAGCGCGGCGGCACAGTTGGAAGGTATGCCCTGCAATACGCAATTCGGCCGCAATCGCACGATGGGCTACATCTCCGCCGCACCACGGAGCTTACACACCGGTGGAGTGACGGCCGGCTTCGTCGATGGGCACGTTGAGTTTCTGGGGGAGGATATCGACGAGTTCGTGATGCTCTATATGATTAGCGTGTCGGATGGCCAAGTGATAAGCGGCCGCTAGTTCGACGCGGGCATCCACGCTGGTTTCTGGTAGGCGACTGATCTCATGGCACAGGACGATCGCTCTTCGCCTTATCGAGTCGTGGGCTCTATAGCCTTGGTAGTGGGCCTATTGCTCACGGGGACTGGAATAACCTGGAGTTACCTCGTACCCAGCTCCGCCTTCTGGACCGAATCGGACGCAAACGCCTACACCGAAGCCACTGCGGCCGTCCACGCGGCCATCAGCCGTCCCGCAGATAGCCCAGGAGATACTTCACCAAATTCGGCGCAGGAGCAGTTGGAGTCTGCCAAGGCGAAACTCGCAGAAGTCGAGAATCGGCTTGAAACGGCAAGGAATCGGCAAAGATATGGTGGGCCAATCACTTCCCTGATTGGACTAGTTCTCGCCATTACCGGCGTAGGCCTCCTCCGCCACGGCCAGCAGGACGGCTAATCCGCCACCCTGGACTCCCGCCCCTTTTCTTCCGATGATGGGGGGTCGGTTTACCCCTGCCTGCGGGTATCCTTGCCGGCCCTGACGGGCTAGGCTCGCCTACGATACTCCCAACTTCGAACTTCCAACTCCAACTCACGCGTGCCGATGTCGTCTTACAGCCTTACGCACCTCAAGCAGCTTGAAGCCGAGAGCATCCACATCATTCGCGAAGTGGCTGCCGAGTTCAGCAATCCGGTCATGCTGTACTCGATCGGCAAGGACTCGGCGGTCATGATCCGCCTCGCCGAGAAGGCGTTCTATCCCGCCAAGCCTCCGTTCCCGATGATGCACATCGATACGACTTGGAAGTTCCGCGAGATGATCCAGTTCCGCGAGAAGCTGATGCGCGAACAGCTCGGCTGGGACCTGATCGTCCACATCAACGAAGAAGGCCGGAAGCTTGGTCTAGATCCTCTGACGCAAGGGGGCAAGCACACCACCGTCATGAAGACCGAGGGCTTGAAGCAGGCACTCGACAAGCATGGCTTCGACGCCGCGTTTGGTGGTGCTCGCCGCGACGAAGAGAAGAGCCGCGCGAAAGAGCGTGTGTTCTCCTTCCGCGACAAGTTCCATCGCTGGGACCCCAAGAATCAACGGCCCGAGCTCTGGAACCTCTACAACACCAAGGTCAACAAAGGCGAATCGATCCGCGTCTTCCCCTTGTCGAACTGGACCGAGCTCGACGTGTGGCAGTACATCCACCTCGAGAATATCCCGCTCGTCCCGCTCTACTTCGCCGCCGAACGCCCCGTCGTGAGACGCAAGATGAAGGGCTCCGAGACGCTGGTGATGGTGGACGACGACCGTCTGAAGCTCAACCCGGGTGAGAAACCCGAGATGAAGATGGTCCGCTTCCGCACCCTCGGCTGCTACCCGCTAACCGGTGCGGTGGAAAGCACAGCGACGACGCTGCCAGAGATCATCCAGGAAATGCTGCTCGCCACCACGAGCGAACGCCAAGGCCGCGCCGTCGACGACGACGACGAAGGGGGCATGGAAGACAAGAAAAAAGAAGGCTACTTCTAACAGACCTAACCACGGAAATGAACCACGGGGAGCTCCGAGGACACGGAGATAAGGAAAGAGGAACACTAATCTGCGCTAATCTTCATTAATCCTTATTAGCGACGATTAGCGCAAATTAGTGTTCCAAATCTTCTCTGCGTCCTCTGTGATCTCTGTGGTTAAGTAAATAGAGCAAACGCTATGTCACATCAAAGTGATCTAATCGCAACCGACATCGACGCCTATCTCAAGCAGCATGAGAATAAGGAGTTGTTGCGCTTCTTGACTTGTGGTTCTGTCGACGATGGCAAGAGCACGCTCATTGGCATGTTGCTCTACGAGTCGAAGATGATCTACGAGGACACCCTCGCGTCCATCGAGAAGGACTCGATCAAGCACGGCACGACCGGCGGCAAGTTCGACCCCGCGCTACTCACCGATGGTCTCAAGGCCGAACGCGAGCAGGGCATTACGATCGACGTAGCTTACCGGTATTTCTCAACCGCCAAACGCAAGTTCATCATCGCCGACTGCCCGGGGCACGAGCAGTACACGCGCAACATGGCGACCGGCGCTTCGACCTGCGACCTCGCCATCATCTTGATCGACGCCCGTCACGGCGTGATGAAGCAGACCAAACGGCACTCGTTCATTGTGTCGCTGTTGGGCATCAAGCACGTGCTGGTTGCCGTCAACAAGATGGACCTGGTGGATTACAGTGAGGAACGATTTAACGAAATCGTCCGCGACTACCGCGAGTTCGCCACGCGACTCGAAATGCCCGACCAGCACTTCATTCCGATCAGCGCGCTCAATGGCGATAATCTGCTGGAGCGAAGCCCGAAGATGCCGTGGTACGATGGCTCGACGCTCATGCACCATTTGGAGAACGTGCACATTGCAAGCGATCGCAACCTGATCGACTTCCGCATGCCGGTGCAGTACGTCAATCGTCCGAACCTCAATTTCCGCGGCTTCTGCGGCACCATCGCCTCGGGCACCGTTTCGAAGGGCGACACCATCATGGTGCTGCCGTCGAAGAAGACAAGCAAGGTCAAGAGCATCGTCACCTACGATGGCGATCTCGAAGAAGCGTTCGCGCCCCTCTCGATCACCATCACCACCGAAGACGAAATCGATATCAGCCGCGGCGACATGCTCGTCCGGCCCGATAATCAGCCGACGATCACCGACAAGTTCGAAGCCACGCTGGTCTGGATGGCCGAGGAGCCTCTGCTGCCGGGCAAGGACTATCTGATCAAGCAGGCGTGCAGCGTCACGCCGGGTCGCATTAGCACGCTTCGCTACGAGATCGACGTCAACACGCTGCATCGCAGTCCGACCTCGCAACTCAAGCTCAACGAGATCGGTCGCGTTCAGATGCAGCTTAGCCGCCCGATTGCGCTCGACGACTATCGTCGTAACAAGGGGACCGGCGCGTTCATTGTGGTCGACCGCGTGTCGAACATCACCGTCGCCGCGGGCATGATCCTCGACCGCAAAACAGCCGACCAGAACGACCACTGGGACGACGAAGCGAGCGAAGACCTCGAAGTACGCACCAGCCCCGTCACTTCCGCCGAGCGCGAAGCTCGTTTCGGCCAGAAGCCGGTGACGGTGCTGCTCACCGGTCTTCCCGCCGCCGGTAAGACGCCGATCGCGAACGCCGTGGAGCGAATGCTGTTCGACCGCGGTCGCGCGGTCGCGGTGATCGATGGCCAGAACATGCGACGCGGTTTGTCGCGTGACCTCGGCTTCTCGGTCGACGATCGTAGCGAGAACGTTCGCCGTGCCGCCGAAGTTGCCAAGACGCTCAACGCCTCGGGACTTATCACCATTGCCGCGTTCGTGGCTCCTCACGAAGCGGTTCGCCAAAAGGCCGCCGAAGTGATCGGCCGCGATCGCTTCCTGGTGGCTCATGTCGCCGCCCCCGTGGAGTGGTGCCGCGAGCACGACGACCAGGGCATCTACGCCAAGGCCGACACCGGCGAAATCGGCGGCTTCCCTGGCGTCTCCGCCGACTACGAACCACCCACCGCCCCCGACCTCGTGCTCAGCACGCACGAGAAGTCGGTCGAAGAGTGCGCGAAGCAAGTCGTCGCGATGCTGGAGAAACGCGGGGTGATCTAGGTGGGCGAGATCCCCATCAATCGCCAGCAATCTTCCGCCGGCTGGGCGCGTTTCCATGCACGAAGTTCTCACTTGGTTGAAAGCCCACTCGCACCTTTTGTGGTGGCTTGCTGCGCTTTCGGCGGTGATGTTCGTGGTGACGCTCGTGCTGGTGCCGGTGATTGTGGTTCGTATCCCGAGTGATTACTTCCTGCACAAGACTCGGCCGCGAATCGACTGGTTGCCAAATCACCGCCTCTTGCGTGGTTTGGTGATTGTTGGAAAGAACTTGCTTGGCGCACTGCTGCTCCTGGTCGGCATTGCCATGCTCGTCCTGCCGGGGCAGGGGATCCTCACCATGCTCATCGGCCTGATGCTAATGGACTTCCCCAGCACCTACCGCCTCGAACGCTGGCTGGTCCGCCAAGGCCCCACGCTCCGCGGCATCAACTGGATGCGTGCGCGGGCGAAGCAGGCACCGCTGGAGATGGGAAGTTGACCTGGGTGCTATAATCGCGGAACCGTTAACCGCTGCTCCTCCATTGTGCGTGAGATGCATTCATGTGTTCATTTCAGATGCTCTTTCGCGTCCTACTGGCAACAACCATCGCCTCGGTGGTGATGGCCGACGAGCCTGCCGAATCCCTCCGCCACGCCCATGCTCATAACGACTACTACCACACACGCCCGCTCCTCGATGCGCTCGATCAAGGTTTCAACAGTGTTGAGGCGGATGTGTTTCTCGTCGATGGCCAGTTGCTCGTTGGGCACGATCGGCATGAGCTGCGGCCTGAGCGGTCGCTTCGTAAGCTCTATCTCGAACCGCTGAGCGAGCGCGTCAAGAAGCGTGGCGGGTACGTGCACGAGCAGGGTGCGAGGTTCTTTCTGTTTGTTGACATCAAGGACAATGCCGAGCGAACGCGCGAGGCACTTGGCAAGTTGCTTGGTGAGTACTCCAGCATGGTGGGGCGGGACGAATCGGACGAAGACGCACCCATGCCGGCGGTCACGGTGGTGTTGTCGGGGGCGGAGCCTCGCCGTGGGATTGTGGTCGACGGCACACGGCTCGCGGGGGCGGATGGGCGGCTTTCGGATCTCGATTCCGAAATTTCCGCGGCGGAGATGCCGGTGATCAGCGACCACTGGGGGCAGCACTTCGGCTGGCTCGGCATCAACACGTTGCCCGAGGAGCAGCGCGCGAGGCTTCGCGAGGTTACCCGCAAGGCCCACGAGTCGGGCCGGGTGGTTCGGTTCTGGGCGACGCTTGATTCGGAGAATCTCTGGGGAACGCTACTCGACAACGACGTCGATCTGCTCAATACCGACGACCTCGACCGTTTGGCGAAGTTCCTTCGGGGTCGCGACGAGTAAAGTCGCGTGGCCATTGCCCGTGCGACCTAGCTGATTTTACTCCTGGTGGGAGTTGGCTCGCGACGGGTTTGCCTGCAGGCGAAAGTTGAGAAATTGTTTCACGTGAAACAATTTTCACGCGCTCGACCAAATCCTCGGGGGGACTTTAGTGAAAATGTTTCACGTGAAACATTCTGGGCACGTGGCAATATTTTCACGCGTGCAATAATGTATATGCACCAAGGCGGGCGTTCCCGTACCCCGATTGGAGCATGGTGGTGAGTACTTTCAAGTCACTTTTTTCGCAGAAAGTGGAAATTGTCGATTAGCTCCTTGTTCCCACGCTCTGGGTGGGAACACACTGGGCGACCGCTCTGCGGTCCTTCGTGGGCTAGGGCCGCGGAGCGGCCGGGCATGCATTCCCACGCGGAGCGTGGGAACGAGGTGGGGAGATGAGGTGAAGGCGTCCGGTTAGATCGCGACGTATTTGCCGGTGGGGAGTTGGCGGACTTTGCCGAGGGACTCTAGGGTTTCGAGGAGCTCGGCGATGCGTTCGCGATTGGCGCGGGTGAAGTGTTTGGCGACGTCGGCGTCGTCGGCGGGGCTGGCGATGGTGGTGAGCGTCGAGGCGACGGCGGCGGCTTGTTCGCTGAGCGCGGTGGGCCACTTTTGTTTTTTGATCTTTTCGGTGGCCTTTGATTTGGCCTTCGACTTGGCCTTGTCTCTGCCCTTGGTGGGCTTGTCGTCGTCCCCGTCGTCTGCGATGTCGTCGTCGGTGGTCGTGATGCCGCGCTGGGTGACTCCCTCGGGGTTCTGATACTCGGGGCGGAGCCAGCGGATGATGCCGCGTTTTTCTTCTTCGGCCCGCTCGTGATTGAGGGCGACGAGTCGTTCGAGGATCTCTTCGCCCGTGAGATCGACGGGCCAGCCATAGGCTTCGGCCACGGCGGCGTCGAGGTCGTCGTGGATCTGGCGGAGGACGCTGACGAGTCCCCACTCGTGAATCTCCCGCTCTTTAGCTGACAACGCTTCCTCACTCCGCAGCTTCTCCAGCACGTTGTACATGCCGGTCATCGTGAGCTTGGGGTGGAGCTGTTGCTGCCTTTTGCGATGCGCGTCGAGTTGCTCGCCGAGGCGACAAAAAGACTTGCGATTCAAGACAGCTTGCCGATGAGTGCGTCAGTTTAAGGGTTTAACGCCAGTATCACACCGACGGCTCGGAGCATTTCGAATGGTGGGGTGCATGGGACTTCAAAGGTAGAAGCAACATCAGGTAGCTTGATCTTAGATTTCGATTCAGGAGAAGCAACTTCATAGGTAGCGATGACACAACCGAAAACGTTTGCGTACGCCACAAGCCACGGATCGGCGCCACTTGCGAATTTCTGCTTGGCCGCTTCCTTATACTGACTATTTCCTTGCACGCTGCGTATAACTTCGGCATAGGCTGCTTGCACCCGCTTGTCGGTTATCGGCGCAAAGAACCCTTTAGGCGCAGTGCCAGTTGTCCAGCGTGTGAGGTCATCTTTCCCTCTCTTGAGCTCCCTGTGTACGGGTTCAATACTTCGCAGTCGATCCGTAAGGTGATGACGCAACAGCGCGTCCCAGAACCCTGGGCAGAAGTCGAAGCCATAGTGCTGCCGTTTGGCACTTATGAAGGTGTCTGCATCGAGCAAGTAGGTGATTGGCGATGTCATAGCTCGCCTTTGCGAGTCAGCAAGCGAGCGTACTTGTCAAAAGTATCGCCATAGAGACGAGTTAAATCGTACGCATCGGAATAAGGAAGTCTGCCGGCTTGTGCTGCTGCTACGACTGTCCGACCGAAACGACGTCCAATTCGGGTGTTCTGCGTGTTCCAAAAGTTGCCTCCCGGCTCTTGCCTCTCATGACGTTCTCGTTCGCGGCTCATGTATCGTCGATAGAATGCAAAGAACTGCTCGCTCGACAGCAGGCCACAATCTCTCGCTCGACGTGCTATAACGATCGGGCTGACTTTGAATCGGCGTGCCAATCCGACAATAGCTCCATCGTCGCCGGAAGAACTCGTCCAAGCTCCTTCAAGCCACGTCGCTGGGACTAAGAACTCCGCCGCAACTTGGTTGCAGAATTGTTCCACATCGTCGTCCGAGGGTTGGGTGGCTTCTAGGTCAAACAACGCACTCCGCCCGATCCACACATGTACCAGCTCATGGGCGATGGTGACCATTTGGGCGACTCTAAAGTCAGCTCCATTAACGAAGATTAGTGGCGCGATGCGATCCACCAGTACAAAACCTTGAAACTCGTCTGGATCGAGTTTTCGTTTCGTGCTGTTACCGACAACTCCATTTACGAAGATGAGGATGCCCGCGTCTTCGATGTGGTCACGGAATAATCGCAGTGCATCTTGGTAACTCGAGAGGTTTCGAGCCCAACCATCGGATAGCCCCAATTCGTCTCGCATGCGTGTGGCTAGCGTTTCAACATCATCGCCTATCTTTGCGGAGCCCACGAACGATATGGCGTCATGACCTTCCTCAATCAAGTATTCTCGCATCCAATCCTGTCGGCGCTGCATCTCGAAAATGGTTTCGATAAGATTCGGCGTGGGGGCGCGGACTCCACCATCAGTACGTGTCCGGTAATCTGGTAGTGGGAGGCTCTCACTTGGAGGCGACTCCAAGAAGAGGTAACCGAATGGCACCATCGCGCGTTTGGCGAAGGTTTGGAGCTGTTTGAGCGTGGGCTTGGATTTGCCGGCGAGCCATGCCCCAACTGCTTCTCTGTAGGCCGTCTCAGGCAGGCCAGAACGGTCCACCGCCCAGCGAAGTAGTTCGGGTTTCACATCGACGTACTGAGCCATGAATAGCGAGGAGGGTACCGATTTCCAGTTCCTATGCCTACGGCACTAAGTAATTGTAGTAGAGCGGGAGGGTCCTGTTGGCGCCAAATGTTGAAATCGCGTAAGTTGTTGCAGGGTAAGCATTTGTGCCCAACGTCGACCACCACGAGGAACGGCGGGCGACCTTCGTCCGGGGGCAAGCTTCGCGCGTAGTTGCCGGCCTGTGCGTTGGCCTTGCGCATGGCGTCGTCGAAGGTCTTGGTGCCCCGCGTGCCGTGACCGGTACGGCTGCGCTTGCGGCGTTCGAGCTCGGCTTCGGAGAGTGGCTGTTGCTGGTCGTCGCGCTCGACACCCTGCTTGGTTTCGCAGACGAAGTGTTGGCGGCGGTAGAGGTCGATGAAGCCGGTGGTGGTGGTGCCGTCGCGGTTGTCGAGGGGGACGCTGCGTTCGAAGACGTAGGCGTTTTGGGCGTTGTCGTCGGAAGCGGGGTCGGGGCGCTGGACGGCTAGCAGGTCGCAGAGTTCGGTGAGGAACATCTGGTAGTTGGCCCGCTCGGCTCCGCCGGACGACTTCCAACGGGTGATGAACGATTGAGCGGGGTCGCTATCCGTGCGAGGCGTTGGCATGCGAGAAGAGCTTGGGGCGAGCGAGGCGGGGAACCGAAGCGTGTAAGGTAATGGGTGGAGGGGGTGGGTGCAACTTGGCGGGGGGGATAAAGGCGAGCCGGGAGCGTCAGCGACCGGAGGGAAGGAGGAGAAACTTCTCTACTCCGGTCGCTGACGCTCCCGGCTCGCCTAAGAAGGAAAACGCGGAGTCCACTCGCGGGGCTGGCCCCCTCACCCTAGCCCTCTCCCCCAAATCGTTCGCGGTTGAGCGTGAGAGAATGGGGCGTGGGGTGCGCGAACGATTGGGGGGAGAGGGGACGAATAAGGCAACGTGGGAATCGCCGGATCAAGCTCCGCGCCAATCCTGTTCGGCCCGCGATTTGCGCCTCACTAAGTTTAGACTTAGCGGGGCTCTTATTTTTGGGCTTGCGCGATGGAATCAGGTGGATTCTACTAGTTGCATGGCGAGTCCTAAGCGCAAGTTGGTCGAGGCCCGGGAGGTAACGGGGCTAAAGTACTTTGATGTGCTTGCTCCGCTGTTGGGGCGGTTGCACGAGGTGGGGTGCGAGCGGGATCGGGCCGGGAATCGGCAGTTGCACTACGACCAGTACTGCATGCTGGTGCTGTTGTATTTTTACAATCCGGTCGTCTCCTCTCTGCGGGCGATCCAGCAGGCCAGCGAACTGAAGAAGGTACAGAAGAAGCTAGGCTGTCCCCGAGCTTCGCTCGGCTCGCTGTCCGAAGCCACGCGGGTGTTCGATCCCGAAGCCCTGCAGGGCGTGATTGCGGATTTGGCCGATCAACTCCAGCCGCTGGATCGTGATGCACGAGTTAAAGATATCCGCCATACGCTGATGCTGGTCGATGGAACCTTGTTAACGGCCCTTCCACGCATGATGGAGGCGGCCGTTCTAAAGCAGCAGACCGGATCGGGCCTCGTGAAATGGCGATTGCACACCCAGTTCGAAGTGGATCGACACCTGCCACACATCGAAGTGACCGACGGCACTAACGGGGGAGACAACGACGAACGGGTGGTCCTGGCCCGTCATCTACGCAGCGATTGCTGCTACGTGATGGACCGCGGTTACGCCAAGTTCTCGCTGTTCAATCAGATTCACCAGATGAATAGCAGCTATGTCTGCCGGATTCGCGACAATAGCCGGATCGAGACCATCGAGTCGCGACCATTAAGCGAAGAAGACCAAGCCGCGGGGATCGTGAGCGACGAAGTCGTCCAACTCGGTGGCCTGAAGGCCAAGGAGACCGGCAGAATCGATCATTCGGTACGGGTAGTGACGATTCGCGTCACACCGCATCCCAAACGCGGAGGGAAAGCGCATTCGGCTCCCGGCAACGATGGCTACCTGCGTCTGGTAACCAACCTGCTCGATCCACCGGCATCGATCATCGCCTTGCTGTACCAGTATCGCTGGGCAATTGAGATCTTCTTCCGCTTCTTCAAGCATATCCTCGGTTGCCGGCACTTGCTCAGTCACGACGAGCGTGGCATCCAGATTCAAACGTACTGCGCGATCATCGCGTGCCTGCTGATCAGCCTGTGGACGGGGCGTAAGCCCACGCTGCGGACGTACGAAATGATCTGCTACTACCTGTGTGGAATGGCCGACCAAGAGGAGCTCTTAGCGCACATTAAGAAACTCCAGCCGCAGGGTGCCTAGGGGACTCGCGTCTTCTCGACAGCGAGAAGGATGACTGCTGCGCGGATGGCTACAACACCATCCCTCCCTCTAAACTCCAAGGCACTCGACCTCCCAACAACACACTCCGTAAGCAACCGAAAGCTAAACAGCAATCATCGGGCCGAACAGGATTGGCGCGGAGCTTGATCGCGGCCTACTTGCTTCAAACTATCCGGGGGCGGGGACGCCCCGGCTCGCCTAAGAAGGAAAATGCGGAGTTCGCTCGCAGGGCTGGCCCCCTCACCCTAGCCCTCTCCCCCAAATCGTTCGCGGTTGAGCGTGAGAGAATGGGGCGTGGGGTGCGCGAACGATTGGGGGGAGAGGGGACGAATAAGGCAACGTGGGAAGCGCCGGATCGGCGCGGAGCTGATCGCGGCCTACGGGGTCACCAGTTCATTGCGGTGATGGAGAGTTGCAGGACCGTGGCGATGGAGACCCATACGAGGTAGGGAACTTGGGCGATGGCGACCCAAGGGTAGTATCGCCAGATGGCGATCATCATCCAGAGGATGGTGACTCCGACGATCAGGATGTCGATCGAAGCGAGGGGTAGATTGCGGAGCCCAAACTGGATGGGGGTGAAGAGCAGATTGGCGACGAGGTTAATCGCAAAGGGGAGGGCGACGAGCCAGGGGAGTTTTCGCCGGAATGCCTGGACGAATACGAAGCCGAAGGTGATGAGGATGATGGGGTAGAGGATTCGCCAGATGAGGCCGATGGTCGCTGGCTGCGGCGTCCAGTCGGGCTTGGCCAGCGAGTTGTACCATTCGAGCCATTCCATTTGCGGGTCCCGATGCAATCGCTGCGATTACGGCGATGAAGAACGGCGAGCTTGATGCTCTCGAAGACTGTCCGACGAGGCGTCGCTCGTCGGCGCCACCCGCGTTAACGTCATCCTCGCGCAGGCGGGGATCCAGGGGCTCAGCTTGGAGGCTGGGTTCCCGCCTGCGCGGGAATGACGGCGTGAGAAATTGCGTAACGAAGTTTGCCCCTAGAAAATCGAAGAGCGGGAGACGGGATTCGAACCCGCGACGTCCAGCTTGGGAAGCTAGCACTCTACCACTGAGTTACTCCCGCGTCAGGATCAATCCTAATCGAGCTGGTAGAACCGGTGCAACTGGTGCCGCGGTATTTTCTCAGGCAGGGGCGAGGTGGGTGGGGCCGGTTGTAGGGGTGGCGTGCTGGGCGGTGCGAGGTAGGGTTGGGTAGTTGACCTCCATTGTTCCTTTGCCCGCTTTTTCCCTGCCGTCATGTTGCTGCGAACTTCTCAACGCCCTCGTCGCGGGTTCTCGCTGATGGAGCTGCTGGTGGTGGTGACCATCCTCGGGGTGCTCGCCATGATGATCGTGCCGCGGATTTCGGTGACGGCTCTTACGGCTGAGCAGCGGGTGGACGAGCAGAATCGGGCGCTCGTGAACACGGCGATCGAGCGGTACTACATCGCCGAGGGCGTGTGGCCGGCGGACTTAGGAGTGCTGGGGAGCGATCCCGATTACTTTCCCGATGGCCTGCCGGTGAGTCCGCTCACGGGGAGTGCTTATACGATGGATGCGGTGACGCATCGGGTGGAGTGATGAGGAAGTCCCCTCTCCCCGACCCGCGCTGAGGGTCTGGGAGAGGGGACTTCATCACCAGAAAACTGTGGGAGGGCTCTCCGAGCCCGATCTTATTCTAGCCGTTTTGGCGCTCGCCACGGTCTTTTGGGGATCAACCGTGGCTAGCGCCATGCGGCTAATAGGATCACCTGATTCTTGGCAATCGGGCTCAGAGAGCCCTCCCACACCCACAATTGCTTACAGCTCTAACTGCTGGGCGGCGCGGAGGGTGTTGATGAGCAGCATGGCGATGGTCATGGGGCCGACGCCGCCGGGGACAGGGGTAATGTAGCTGGCTACTTTGCTCGCCGATTCGTACTCCACGTCGCCGACGAGGCCGCGGTCGATGCGGTTGACGCCGACGTCGATCACCACGGCACCGGGCTTGAGCATGTCGCCGGTGATGAACTCGGGCTTGCCGATCGCGGCGATCACGATGTCGGCTTGGCGGGTGAAGCTGGCGAGGTCCTTGGTGCGGCTGTGGCAGAGCGTGACGGTGGCGTCGGCACCCTTGGCGGCGAGCAGGATCGCGAGGGGCTTGCCGACGATGTCGCTACGTCCAACGACTACGGCGTGCTTGCCGGCGGTCTCGATGCCGGTGCGCTTGAGTAGTTGCATCACGCCGTGCGGCGTGCAGGGAAGGAAACGTGGCTTGCCCTGGACCAAGCGGCCGACGTTCACCGGGTGAAAGGCGTCGACGTCTTTCGCCGGCGAGACGGCTTGGAGCACCAAGTCGGTGTCCATGTGGGCGGGGAGCGGAAGCTGGACGAGGATGCCGTGAACGCTTTCGTCTTTGTTGAGCTTGGCGATGAGCTTCAGCAGGTCGTCCTGCGTGGTGTCGGCGGGGAGGCGATGGAGCTGGCTATCGATGCCAACGTGTTCACACGCCTTGACCTTGTTGCGAACGTAAACCTGGCTTGCCGGATCGTCGCCCACGAGCACCGCGGCGAGGCAGGGGACCACGCTGTTGTTTTGGATGAACTCGACCACCTCAACCGCTAGCTCGTCGCGAATCTGCTGGGCGATCAGTTTGCCGTTAATGATCTGAGCGGTATCGGGCATGGTGGTATCTGGTGGGCTGGGGAGTCGGAGACCCTCGATTGTAACGCGTTGTGCGGGGAATCGTCAGGTGGCCGCGGGGGCGGAAACCCCTCCCAGAAGGAGTATCCCTTCTACCCATTCAGAAACCTGTGGGAGGGCTCTGGAGAGCCCGATGGAGTGGAGTGATCGATCCGGTTGCGATGCGTTGCGATTTAGAGCGTTCGGTCCGACGAGGCGTAGCTCGTCGGCTATTGGGGAACAGCTTTGTACGGTGGGTGGTCCATCCGTGAAAATCCGTGTCCATCGGTGGCTGATTGTTCCGTGGAGATCCTGTAGCAGTGTCTTCTCTCTGGGGCCTCGTGGAACTCGTCCCCAGCCACCCATCGCCCCCTGCCACCCGAAGTCGTTTCGAGAATTTGGATTGACTCCTCTGGGTAGGTGTATTACTATATCAATACACATGGACAGCCAAGCTTGCCAATTCGAGATCACTCCGTCGAGCGGCGTGCCGATCTATCGGCAGATCGTCGATCAGGTGCTCGCGATGGTGGCCGGCGGGCAGCTTGCGGCGGGCGATTTCTTGCCGAGCGTTCGGCAGGTGGCTCGTGCGGCGGACGTGAACCCGATGACCGTCAGCAAGGCTTACGGCCTGCTGGAGGCCGAGGGAGTGGTCGCACGGATGCGAGGGCAGGGGATGTGCGTGACGGCGGCCGCGAACACCGGGCCGCTGGCCGAACGCAAACAGCAGGTGCAAGAGCTGCTGCTGCCAGCGATTCATCGCGCGCGGCTGTTGGGGCTTAGCGACAAGCAGCTTCGTGCCGTATTCGATGTTCTTCTCAAGGACCATTCGCCATGAACCGACACACCCACGCGACGATCGAGGTCGAGGGCCTCACCAAGAATTTCGGCCCGAAGGAGGTGCTCGCAGGGCTCGATTTGGAGCTTGCGCCGGGGACGGTGCTTGGCTTACTGGGGGCAAACGGGTCGGGGAAGACGACGCTCATCAAATGCCTGCTGGGTTTGATGAAGCCGACGTCGGGGAGCGTGGCCGTGCTAGGGGACGATGCGTGGAACCTGTCGGCGGCCACCAAGTCGCGGATTGGTTACGTGCCGCAAGAAGTGGCGACCTATCCGTGGATGCGAGTGCGGCATGTGATCGACTACACCGCGGCGTTCTATCCGAACTGGAATCACGAGTTTGTCGCCGATCTGGTTCGGCGATGGCATCTGCCGCTGGAGGATCGTTCGGGGACGCTGTCGGTGGGGCAGTTGCAAACGCTCGGTATCGTGCTCGCGCTGGGGCACGAGCCGGAACTGTTGGTGCTCGACGAACCGGTGGCGAGTCTCGATCCGAGCGCGCGGCGGCAGTTCTTGCGGACGCTAATCGACATTGTCGAAGACCCCGGGCGGACGGTGCTCTTTAGTACGCACATTACGAGCGACCTGGAGCGCGTGGCGAATCAGATCGCGCTACTGCGTACCGGCAGGATCGAGTTCTGTGGCGAGCTCGATACGCTGAAAGAGCGGGTGAAGCGAATCCGAATCCTCGCCCGGCACGATCTGCCGAACACGTTTGCGATTGGCGGGGCGCTGTCGTGCACGATGGAAGGCCGCGTGGCGACGGCAACCGTGGTGGACTACTCGCCCGACATGCTGGACGAACTACGCGAGCGCTGGGAAGCCGACATCTCGGCGAGCGATTTGAACTTGGAAGAGATCTTCGTGGAACTGCACGAGTCGCGTTCGCCGCGGGCGATGGCGGCGGCCAGTAGCGAGGGGAGTTACTGAGATGAACGACTCGCTGATGCAGGTGATCTATACGTACACGACGCGGCGGTGGTTGATGTGGGGGATGTTCGGGGGCGCGATGTTGCTCGCGCTGGTAGTGGCGGCCGCGAGCTACACGTCGGGGATACCGCACCCGATGCTCGTCGGCCAGCTGCTGGGGTTACCGCTGATGTTGGGGATCCTGTGGCTAGCGATTCACGCTAAATGGCAGTTCGTGCATTCACGTGCGCGGCTCTATCCGAACTATGCGGCACCGCACTTGGCGGTGATCATTGGAATCGCCGTGGTGATGTTGGTGGTTTATCCATTGGCTCTTAGCCAGCTCCTGCGTGCTCCGACTCTGGGAGTATTGGCGTTTGCTCTGCTGTTTGGCGCGGCGGTTGTGTGGCAGATTCAATCGATGCGGGTCACCTTGTCGTTGGTGTCGCTCGCATTGTGGTTCGGTTTCTACGTACCGGGAATCGCCAGTGTATGGTTGAATCCTGACGCACGCTATGTTCCATTTCGAATTGCTGCCATTGTCATCGGGGCGGCGGGCTTCGGCGCTTGGCTTTATCGTCTGCCGAGGATGATGGAAGAAGACGATGACTACCTACTCCCGATTCAGACCAATGCCGCGAACGCTAGTCGGATCGAAAAATCGGAGTCCCGTCGGCTGCTCGCGCGGATGATTTCGCGGAGTTGGTTCACTTCGTGGGTTACCGATCGCTGGCACGATCGGCTGGCAAAAATGTCCCCGGCTCGCGAACGTGATCGCGGTCGCCTGCTGCGCTACGGTACGGTGTCGATCCCTGCACCGATGATTGGGCTGAACCTCATGGTGATGGCTGTGTTGATCGTGGCAATGCAGTACGCGATTCTGACCTCGGATCGAGATGCCGGATTTAGCACACGAGTGCCGGCGATGATTCTGGGGCAGCTCGGCGGTTTCAGCCTGTTTGTGCTGCCGATCATTTGCCAGTTCCTCTCGCAGCGTCGAGGACGGTTTGCGCAGGACCTAATGCTTCCGATGACGCGTGAGGCGTACGTCGACGGGCTTTTTCGCAGCGTCGTAGTGTCGGGCTTGTGGGGTATGCTGCCTGTGCTATTGGTGCTGGTGGGTGCGACGACCATCATCGCCCCTCAGTACTTCACCTGGACTTACGTGGCGGCCGGTCTAGTGACGATCGCGGCACTCGTCCCCATTGCAGCTGGGATATCGTTCCGGATGGTGCTGGTGGGGTCCGGGATGAAGCGAATGCTAGTCCTAATAGTGCTCTTGTACCCGCTAATCGGCGTGGCGATAGGACTGTTCGCCATAACGGCGTACGTGAACGTGGCGCTCGGCTTCGTGCTCGGTGCACTACTAGTTGGCATCGGCTATGCCGCGTGTCGCTGGGCGCGGCGGGTGTGGCTCGATGCGGAGTTGGGTTGCTTGTGATTTCGAACAGTTTCGCTTGCTAACTAGCTATTCAATAGCCGGACGGCCACGCCGTCCGTGAGAGATGGGCGCGGGGCGTCGCTTACTCCAATGAAGAATCTTGCCCTAGGCTATCGGGCTCGGAGAGCCCTCCCACAGGTCTCACAGGCTGCGAGTCAACAACTAACCCGGCGACGCGACCTTCATCATCACCAGTCCCGCGACGATCAGGCCGGCGGCGACGAGCCGGGGTGCGTTGGCTGGCTCATTGAGAACCATGATGCCGACGAGGAACGCCCCCACCGCGCCGATGCCGGTCCACACGGTGTAGGCGGTGCCGAGCGGGAGCGTGCGCATCGAGATGGCGAGCAGGGCGAAGCTGGCGATCATGGCGACCAGCGTGATGACCGAGGGCCAGAGCCGGGTGAAGCCGTGCGACTCTTTCATCGCGTAGGCCCAAACGACTTCGAGCAAACCCGCGAGCATCAACAGAATCCACGCCACCTTACACCTCTCCAAGCTAGAACGCCGGGCCGTCCCGGTCATTGCTTCCCTGGGACTGCATGTCCCGAAGTGGGCGAGGTCGTGGCCTCAGAGGGAATTATAGCTCCGCGCCGCATGGCGGACGAGCGGGGTCGTTTTTAGAGGCCTTGCCAATCGTCTTCGAAGGCCGCGTCGAATTGAATCGCAAACGAACGGGCGGCGATCAGGTCGGCGTCGTCGAGTTCACTGGCGTCCGAGAGGTCGATGTTCGACTCGTCGTCGGCTTGGAGGTCCAGCAGTAACTCGAGCGCGCTCGCAAGCGAGCCGGCGAACAGTTGCTCGACGGCTTGGTCGCTTGCAGAACTTGACGTGTTGGGTGCGAGGAGGCTGGGCGTGAGGGGGCTCGTGAGCACGCCGGTTTGTGTGGCATTGGGCGTGTCGCTGGCGACAGAAGGTGTCGCGGGGGTGTCCAGTTCGCTCGTAGTTGGCGGCGTACTGGCGATGACGCTGGGATTGGTGATCGCGCTGGGCGTCGCAATTGCGACAACCGCCGACGCACCGAGGTTGTCGCGCCAGATGGTGTAGTCGGCGAGGTTCACGACGCCATCGCCATTGCCATCGGCGGGGGAGTTGGTCGAGCCGAAGTCGCTCTTCCAGACGGCGTAGTCGAGCCCGTCGACGGTCGAGTCGCCGTTGTAGTCGCCGGCGAGCGCAACAGCTTCGTACGTTGCTTCGTTGAGCGCCGACCAGACACCGCCGCTGAGCACGCGGGCTTTGAGCGTGGTGCCGGGGGTGACGTTGACGGCGGAAGTGTAAACTTGCCCTACTGCCGCGCCGCCGAGTGCACGGGGGTCGCTGCCATCGAGCGTGTAGTAGATGGTGCCCCCCGAGCCCGAGATGGTAATCGGTAGCCCGGTAGCGGGTGCGCTGCCGCCGTGTTGGCTGAACGTGGGGGCGTTGACCGCCGGGTACAGACCGGCCGACTTCAACTGATTGATGAAGACGTTGGTGCGACCGCTCAGGAACGTGTTGATCACCGACTGGCCTTCCGCGGTCCACTGAGCTTTGGTGAGTGGCGTGCTGCGGTGCATATCGCCCCAGCGGGCGCTTTCGGCGACGATGGCTTGCTCCATCTCGGCGAGCGCGGCTTCGTAGCGGTCGATGGTGTTTTGGGTGGTCAGTACGCCATTGTTGAACAGCGCCTTGTGCGCGTGGTCGGCGAAAGCGAGGCGGAACTCGGGGTTGTTGCGCAGGTAGCTGTAGGCCTGGGCGGCCTCGACGTTGGCTTCGAGGCGGTTGGTGTTGACGTTCGAGCCGAACAGGTTCATGCCCGACTCGGCGTCCCAGCTGACGAACTTGAAGCCGGTGCTGTCGAGTCCACGCTCGCGGACCGCATACCAATTGCGGTGCGGCCAGTCGACGTTGCCGACGAAGAAGTTGACCATCAGGTAATCGATGTAGTTATCGATGTCGAGATAGTCTTCGTACGCGGGGTTGTCGGTGCCATCGGGGTTGTTGCCCTGAAGCTGCTGGTACGCGGCGGCACGCGCTGAGGCCGATCCGGAGCCGGCAGCCTGAGCGATGGCGACCATGGCGTTCCAGGCGTCGAGATCGCCGTCGGTGGGGCTGCCGTCGTTGATGGCGTCCCAGTTGTCTTTATCGCCACCGAAGTACATCGCGGCGAACGAGGCGTCGGGGCGTTCGACCGGATTGTAGACGCCCCAGTACACGCCGTTGATATAAAGATGGACGCGGTTGCCGTGGCTGGCGACCTGACCCATCTCGTGGAGCGTCCGGCTGGCGAAGTTGTCGCGTGCGTACTGCGGCTGCGTGCCGGCACCGTCCCAGGCGTAGCCATCGTTCGACTCCATGCGAAGCGTGATGGTGTCGAAACTGTCGACGGCGTCCGCGCCAAAGAAAGGGTATTCGAGCTTCGTCGCGCCGTACTCTTCTTTGAAGAGTAATCGCAGCGAATGCTTTTTACTGAGACTATCGCTTCGGAACGCGCCACCCTGGATGCGAATGCCGGCGTTGATCTGGAAGCCCTGGGTGCCGTCGGGGTTGATGAGCTCGACCGACGTGGCGCGTTCGTACGCGACGCCACCGTTGGTGCTGTTGGTGTAAATGCCGTTGGGGCCGAACATGTCGTCGATGTCCATGACCAGCGACAACGTGGGGATGGCGAGTAGGTCGTTCTTGATCGTGGCGGCGTACTGCCCGCCGAAGAGGTCGCCACCCAGAGAGTTGCCGGCGCTGTTGAAGTTGCCGATCACGTCGGGATCCATGCCGTAGTCGGGCGAGTACGGACCCCACATGGCGGGAAAGCCCTCGGCGAGCGTGGCCGAGTAGTTTTGTCGGACGATGTCGTTCAGGAAGATGTAGCTGCTGCTCACGGCACTGGAGTCGTAGTACCCATCGAGGTACGCCGCAGCGCTAACGACGGTGGTGCTGTCGATGGTGATCGCGTTAGTATAGAGCGTGCCAGTGGTGGGCGTCGGCGCGTCGCCGTTGGTGGTGTAGTAGATCTGCGCGCCGGGCGTGGCGCTGGTGACGGTGAGCTGGAACGACCCGGTGTAGAACCCGTGCGGCGCGCTGAACGTCGGCTGCTGAACGAAGCCAAAACGCCCCTCGCCATTGGGGGCACCGGGCGTGGGAGCCTCGAAGTAGTACTCGGTTAGCGGAGTGTCCGTGAGCGAAGCGGCGGTGAGCCGTGGACGCGACAGCAAATCGTCGCTGAAGTCGCCGTCGTTGAGCACCTGGATGGCGAGGACGTTCTGCCCCGGCACCAGCAGTTGGTGATAGGCGCTGAGATCGAAACGCTCGGGGGCGAACGCCAGCGAGTCGTCGCGCTCGCTAAGGGCATTGGATTGCCAGTTCGTCGAAGCGGGGGCATTGGACGAGGCGACTTTCGTACCGTTGAGGTAGGCGACGAAGCCATCGTTGTATTGCATGTCGAGCGACAACGCGCCGAGCTGCGCTGGATCGATGACGTTGAAGTCGATGCGCTGGTAGACGCTGCTGCGAGTAGCATCCCAGGCGGCCTGGAGGTCGACGTCGACCAGCGAATCCATGTTCAGCGCCTGCGAGCTCAACAGCTCGATCTCGGCCATCTGAAGGGCGACGGGTTGGTTGTTGCCGGTGACGCCGTACTCGGTTTGAAAGTCGAACTTATAGTAGGTGTAGCCCGTGGTGTTGACGAAATCGTACTGGCGGGTTTCGAAGCGGGTGGCAAAGTCTTGTGCGGTTCGGGTGTCGATGACGGTGAAGTTCGTACCGTCGTTCGAGCCACTGAGCGTCCAGCTGTAGGGATCGCGTTCGGTGGCGTCGTTGGCCGAGGTGATGGTGTAGCGGTCTACGGTGCGCGGAATGCCATCGGTGAACTGCATTTGGTAGAACGTGCCGAGCGGGGCGAAAGCGAGCCACTTGGTGTTGGTGAGGCTGTCGAGCGCGCGGGCAGGTTCTTCGCCGCTGGGGGAGTTCGACGACGAACCACCAACGAACGAGACGGCGAGCGTGCCATCGTTCTCGGGGTCGGTCAGGTCGTTGCCAACGAGCCCGCCCAGTTTGACCCCATTCGCAGGCCCGGCGACATGACCCGAGGACGAATCGAATCCGACACCCGGACCGGTGGTGCTATGCGACCACGCGGCGTCGTTAAAGGCAATCTGCGTCCAGGCGGGCGAGACTCCGGCGTCGTGCACGTCCGAAGTGGGCACCCACGCCGAGGTGATGCTCGTATCGCCGATAAGTTCAACCGTCGCCGGATTCACTCCGTAAGAAACGTCGGTCAATTGCTGGGGGAACGAGGGCGCGTAGGACCAGACGATGTTCTCCGACGGGTCGGTCAGGCCCAGGAACTCTCCCTCGGCACCGAGCGCGAAGTCGGCGTGCAAGTAGCCGAGTGGATCGATGTAGGTTTCGGTTGGCTGGCTCGACGCGAAGACGATCAAGTACTCGCCTGGAGACAGAATCGACTGCGGGACATTCGGGAACGTCCACTTGTCGAGGTTGTTCGCTCGATCGGTGAGGTGCCAGCCGGCGAGGTTGATCGTTTGGCTGGTGGGGTTGTAGATCTCGACCCAATCGCTGCTGTTGCCATCGCCATCGCGGAGAGAGCCATCGTTCGACGCAACGAACTCGGTGATGATCGGCGCGGCAGAAAACACCGTCCGTGATTCCAGCTTCTCAAACGAAAGAAACTGCTGCGTGCGCTTGGCGATGCGTGGCATTGCGGACAAACCGGAGTTGAAGAGCGTCGGATGCGATGCTCTGCCGTCCGCGCGGGCGGTTCTTCGCGAAAACGCCCGCGTCCGCCCACTTCGTCGCGCCCCAAAATGTGGGTATCCAGAGCCCACCCTTAATACCAGAGCGAGCGGCTTACGTTACGCGGTGGGGGCCGCAATCTGAAAAAGTGCGGAGAAAGCGCCCTCGAGGGGCTGGGATTCCCGCACCTCTACGGCATGGGATTGCCAAGCAACCAGCGGGGATTCGCCCGGACTGCGCGAGTGAGCTCGGCGAGCTGCTGCTCCAACGTGCCGGCGGACTGGTAGACGTGCGACGGGAATTTGCGGTCGACGTAGTACACTTCCTCGGGCATGTCGATCTCGGGTACCAGCGAGTGCAGATGCTGGAGCTGGGCGGTGAGGACCATGGCCAACTCGAGTACGTCGCCCGGTTCGACGTCGGACAGATGTTCTTTCGAAGGCTCGAGCGTCAGCATCTCGACTTCCATGGTCGAGGCAATCTGCCGCACTTGCTTCAGGCACCTCAGCAGACGGGCATAGACCTCGGCCGGGCTTTTATTCGGTTCGAACTCGGGAGGGGACGGCAGCGGCGTAGTGGTGTTGAACTGCTCGAGCAACTTGGCGGCGTAGAGCGTCGCGATCGTCACCTGACGATGCACCTCGCGCGATTCGACGGGGCGGTCGAGCATCCGGTTGAGCTGACGGTCGGCGGCGACGAGCGACGCGAACACGTCGGCGGTCGTACGGTCGTCCAGCACCGGAACTTCGTCGCTGCTCGGTTCGAGGCCGTACAGCTTCTTGATGATGCGTAGGTGCTCGATCGACTTGTTGATCACCGGGAGCGTATCGTCGAGCGCGGTAGCATCGCCTGGATCACGATTGGTGCTCGACTGCTGGCGGGTGTGTTCAAAGCCCACACGATCGGCGCTCGCGAGGAGTACCAAGGCCATCGTGTGAATCTCGCGCGGCGAGACATTATCGACGGCGATAGTCGATGGTTCGCACTTGGGATAGCCCATGTAGCGACGGAGTTCTTCGAGCTCACGCCGCGCCACCAGTACTCGCGCGTAGAGATCGCCCGAAGTAACCGGCTTGGCCAACGCAGAAACGCTACTCCCCATCACAGCGCAGAGCATCGCCGCGGTGACGAGGCACCTCGAACGACGTACGGCCACGGGCGGGTGAGGGGGTTCCATTTTCGACATGTACCAAGACGCAGGAACGGCCTCGGCTGGCCGCACCCCTAAAGGTACAACGCCCTCGGACGGGGGGCATCGAACGCACTGTGACTTCCCGTATTTTCTCGGTCGATAGGACCCACCCGACCGGTTTGATTGGATCCCAAGGCAGCGGAGATCGAGAAGAACTCGTGGTAATACCCCACGGGAAAGCTACGGAGCCATCGGTAGGACCTGCTCGGACCACGCGGCCATGTCGGCGGTGCCGGAGTAGCCTTCGACGTGAGTGGCGGGATCGCGAACGAGGCTCCCCACGACGACCACCGGCGTGCCAGCGGCAATGTCCAACGGTTGGGGTGTCAGCACCGCGAGAACCTGCCCTGTTGGTAGCGTCACTTGGTACTCGGCCACGGACCCTTGCTGGCGACCTTCGTCGAGCGTGCCGCTAAAGAAGATGCCACCATGGTCGCGCTTGGGCGAGGTGATCCAGTAGCCGGCGATCTTGGCGATGTTCTCTTGGTTAGTCGGCGTCGTGAACAGTTGGGGATACAACTCGCGGGCAGGCAACTTCCAGCTCACCTTGGCATCACCTTCGCCAAACGTGATCGCGTCGGCGAGCGCGGCGAGTGTTGCGTAACTGCTCCCCTTCTTTTGATCGAGCGGACCATCGGCGACCAAGTCGGGGGCGACCGCCTGGGCCGCCGCGGTGGCTTGCTGGACCTGCGCGGCCGTGTAGCTCGGAGCTCCTTCGATAACGATCTTCACCGGAGGTTGTGCCAGTGGCGCTGCTGCCGCGGGATCGTCCCACGCCACTGGTGCTGGCTCGGCTGGCTCCGGAGTGATATCCGACGGCACATCGTTAGGGACTTCCGTTTCGAAGTTGGCTTGGTCGACATCGCCCGTGTCGCCAAACGTGCCGGGCAAGGGGGCGATGTCGTCGTTCGCGGCTAGCGGATTGTCGATGGGTAGCGGCGCGTCGGCGCTCGATTGATACTCGACCGGCTTGACGATGTTGGGATAGAACTTCGCCAAATCGAGAGGGTCTTCGCTGCGTCCCACAAAATGGAAGATCCAAAGCAACGCCAAGTATCCACCCACGATGCCCGTGACGCCACCCATGACGACTCCGAACATCGTCCGCAGCATCGAAGGCGACTTGCGACGGCGTGTGGCAACGGTGCCGCGGGGTGCTTCGACTTGGGCGAAGCTCAGCTCCTCTTCGTGGTCCGCGTCGTCCCCCACGGTGACGGCCGCGAGTTCATGATCGCTGTCTTCCGCCACCAGCGGCTCGTCGTCGACAAACCCCATCGCCGCGCGAAGGCTCTTCGAGACTTCGACTCCCTCGTCGCTCGCCTGGTTGTCGTCCGCGGCGAAATCATCCTTTGCGTCGAACCTCGGCACGGGCATGTCGTGCATCGTAAGTTCGGTGAAATCGTCGACGGTCGATTTGGTGTGCTGCGCGGGTTCGACCTCGTTCAAGTAGTCGGCGAGATCGCGATCGAGGTCATGCTCGGGGGAGGAATTGTCTTCTTGCTTCGTACCGACTGCTGGATTCGTCGCGGCGAACAGTTCACCAAGCGTTGGTCGCAAGCGATCGGCAACCGGTGAAGGTTCTTGGACGGCTTCGGTTTGGTCGTCCTCGGTTTCGTCCTCGTAGCTCGCAACGTCCGCCGGTGGAGGCGAGGGCTCCGTCGTTTTTCGAGAGCTCGACTTGAACAGCTCGTCGAGACTCTGAAAATCCCCAAGGTCGATCGCGGGTTTGGGTTCGGGGGTGGCCAGCTCTGCGGCCTCTTCCTCTTCCGCGTCGTGGTCGTCACTCGGTGGCACCGCAATTGGTTTGACGGCCTTATCGAGGCCCAAGAACGCGGCGAGCGTCGGGTTGTCGATCGTCGCGGCAATGCGCGCGGCACCTTCGGAGAAGTCGCTCGAATGGCTATCGGTACGCTCGCTCTTGGCGACCTCCGTCGATTCGCGGACGAGCACGGCTTGCTTAACGAGCCGTGGCTTCGCATCGGCCAGTAGGAACATCTCCTCGCACGCTGGGCACTGCGCTCGCGCACCGGCCAGATCGACCTCGGCGACCTCGGCAGGGAGTTCAATTTCGCTGTAGCATGCGGGGCAACGGGCCAACTGGGCCATGACTGGGGGTATCTCCGTACTCGCCATTCCAAGGGGTCGACAACGCGCGCGGATTTTCCGCGCAACATCTCGCACCACAGGAGTGTACCATCCCCACGCGCGCGGCAAAACGACCGTTGGCCGATTTCGATGCCGTTAAAATCGGTAAAGTTCGCCGAACTTGCCCTTGAGGTGCGCTAGCAGGGCATCACTCGACAGGGGACGCCCCGTGATGCGCTCCACCAGTTGGGCGGCCGTATGTTGCTGCCCGTGCTGGTGGATATGGGTACGCAGCCACTGGAGAAGTGGTGCGAACTCGCCACGAGCGATTTGCCCGTCGAGATCGCCCAGGTCGGACTTGGCTTGCTCGAACAACTGGGCCGCGTACAGATTGCCCAGCGAATACGTCGGGAAGTACCCCACGAGCCCCGCGCTCCAGTGAACGTCCTGCATCACCCCCATCGCGTCGCTGGGTGGTGTCAGTCCGAGGTACTGCTGGTACTTGGCGTTCCACGCCTCGGGGAGGTCACAGATAGCGATCTCGTCGGCGATGATCGCCATTTCGAGTTCGAAGCGAATCAGGATGTGCAAGTTGTAAGTCGCTTCGTCGGCCTCGACACGAATGAGCGATGGCTTCGACTCGTTGATCGCAAAATAGAAGTCTTCGGGCGAGACCTTCGCGAACGGCGTGGGGAACGCCTGCTGAAGCTTCGGATAGAAGTGCTTCCAGAACGGGCGACCGAGGCCTACCAGAATTTCCCACATCCGCGACTGCGACTCGTGAATGCCGAGCGACACCGCCTCGCCGGTTGGCAAGCCAAACTCGTCGGCGGGTAGGCCCTGCTCGTAGAGTCCGTGACCAGCCTCATGGAGAATACTGAAGAACCCGGGGCGAATGTCCCGCGGGCTGTAACGCGTGGTCAGCCGAACGTCGTGCGGGCCGAGCGTCATGCAGAACGGATGGGCCGTCACGTCGATGCGGCCAGAGCGGAAGTCGTAACCGAGTTGCTCGGCCACTTTCTGGCCGAACTCCGCCTGGGCAGCAATCGGGAAATCGCCTTCGATGAGCTTGGTGTTCGGTTGGTGCGAACTTGCCCCGATGGCCGCAACGATCGGCACAAGCGCTTCGCCCAAGGACTTGAGCACCGGACCCACCTGCGACGCCGTGGCGTGGGGTTCGTAGTCGTCAAGCAGCGCATCGTAGCGGCACTCCTTGTAGCCCACCGCGTCGGCTTCTTCGCGCTTAAGCTTCATGATCTCGGCGAGGTAGGGAGCGAACTTCGCGAAGTCGTTCTCTTTGCGGGCCTCGATCCACACCTGCTGGCCAAGGCTGGCAGCGCGAGTGAGCGCGGCGACCAGTTCGGTGGAAAGCTTCGTGTCGCGATCGTAGCCACGGCGGAGTTCGCGGACGACGGACGAGCGCGGGTCGTCCGTGTTCTTGGCGATGGGACTGTCGGCGAGCGCGTTGAGCCATTCGCCAACGCGGGGGTCCGTGTGCCGCTCGTGGACCAGGCTGGCGATGAGCGATAGCTGTTCAGCACGGTATTCGCCCGCCGCGGGTGGCATGTAGGTTTGCTCTTCCCACCCAAGCACGTCGCCTGTCGATTTCAGGAGGGCCGTTTGCCGGCAGTGACTGGCGAGTTGATCGTAAACAGCTTGATGATCCATGATGCAATACAACGCGTTAGAAATGCCCAGGCGAGCCGGGCCCGTAAGGGCCGGGGTGATTTTGCAGGAGCACGCGGACCCTCAGAGCCGCGCGTACCAACGCCGTTGTAAGTCGCGCACCAGCAGGGTGCAAGCAGGGGCCACGGTGCCAGTGCGTTTACTGGACGCGTTCACCCATCGACGGGGCAGAGCCCGATAGGCGGTTATCGACGTCTACCGCTCGCGGGTCACGGAGGAAGTTCAGGTTGGGCTGTGGCAATTTCCACGTCGTGCAACCACTTGCCAGAAACAAGCAGGCGACAATCGACAACCGAACTAAGGGGCGTGCGAACATGGGACGGATTTCCTGAAAGGCGTGTGGCGCGGAGTGTGCCAAAATGCGAGGCACGCGTCCAGAGCAGTTGCAATTGCGGCTTGTGGCAGGGAAGATGCATGCGCTAGATGCTCCGTTCGTGGAGCCGTTCTATCACGGCCCTTACGGGCCCCGCTCGCCTTTAGTAGATGGATGCTTGCAATGCTGCTGGATGTACTTGTGATTGCCCCGCACCCGGACGATGCCGAACTTGGCATGGGTGGCGCGATCGTCAAACTGATTGGCGAAGGCAAAAAGGTCGGCGTACTCGACCTTACCAATGGCGAGCCCACGCCGCACGGTTCGGTGGAGATCCGCGCTCGCGAGACCGCGGCAGCGAGCAAGATTCTGGGACTCAAGTGGCGCGAGAACTTGGGGCTCCCCAATCGCAGTCTCGAGGCGACGCTTGAGAACCGCGCCAAGCTAGCGGCGGTGATTCGCCGCACGCGTCCGCGGTGGCTGTTCGCGCCCTACTGGGACGACGCCCACCCCGACCACACCGCGGCAACGAAGTTAGTGGACGACGCCCGTTTCTGGGCGAAGCTCACCAAAACCGACCTCGCCGGCGAGCCCCATCACCCCGAGCGAATCTACAACTACTACTGCATCCACTTGAAGGCCGCGCCTCAGCCCGCGTTTGTGCTCGACATCACCAAGGAGTGGGAAGCCAAGCTAGCAAGCGTCCAGGCGTACGAAAGTCAGTTCCTCACCGGCCGCGACGGCACGTTCTTCGACCGGATGCGGGACGAAGCCAGCTTCTGGGGCAAAACGATTGGCCGCCCGTACGGCGAGCCCTTCAACTGCCGCGAGCCGATTGGACTCGGGACGATGGAAGGGTTGGTGTAGGACGGCGTTTGCGAAAGGCTTGTCCGACGAGGCGTAGCTCGTCGGCTATGGAGTCCGGGATTGACTGCTGTTCGCTAAGTATTGCTTGCTAGCACCCGACCTTCCGATTAAAGCGACCTTGCTGGTTGTGCCGATGAACACCGCAGGGCCTTGGCGTGCGCGCCGGGGCTGCAGTGTTGCTAGCAGGGGGGTCTGCCGGCCACGAAGCGACTTGTCGATGCGACCACTCACGCGACTAGCCTCGCTGTTTCTACTAGCGGGTCTGACCACGGGATGCAGTATTCTCATCCCCGACGTGGCGACCATGCCGGTGGTGCATAACCCGTTCCCGCAGCTTAGCCGCGTGGCGGTAGCTCCGTTCTTCAATCTCAGCGACGAGCCGACGGTCAATGGCCGCGACTTCGCGCTGGCTTACTACGCCGAATTGCAGTCGGTACCCGGCTACGAAGTCGTCCCGCTTGGCGTGGTGGAAGAGGCCATGATTCGCGAGCGGATCAACCTGTCCGATCCCGCCGAGGCACGTCGACTGGCACAGGTGCTGGGCGTCGATGCGGTGGTAGTGGGTGCGGTGACCGACTACACGCCCTATTACCCACCCCGTTGTGGTTTGCGGGTAGAGTGGTACGCGGCGAACCCCGGCTTCCACAAGATACCGGCTGGCTATGGCTTGCCCTGGGGCACTCCGGACGAGGAGTACATTCCGCAAGACGTGGTGTTCGACGCCGAGATGGCGCTCGCCAAGGAGCAAATGGCGACGCAGACGCCGCGGTGCGACACGACCGACGAGCCGCCGGGACTGCCATCCATGAATGCTGCGCCCATGAAGGGTGCACCGTTGAAAGCAGCGCCGAAGCCGATGCAAACGGAATCGATCGACATGATGCCGACGGTGCCGCTGCCTCCGGTGAACCCGCTGCCGAACCCCGAGACCTTTGACTTCAGCAGCCAGCCGATCGACATGCCCCAGAGCGATCCCGATCTGCCGGCCGTGTCGGAAATGGAAGAAGCGGCCGATCCGCTGCTCACCGATAGCATTCGCAAGGATCCAGCACTCTCGGATGGCTTCGACGACGAGTACAACGTGTCGCAGGACATCCTCGACATGGTGAACGACAAGGACCTGGAAGACGACACCGACCTCGATGCACCGGACTCGTCGTGGCGTCCGCGCAAGCAAACGACGTACAAGGTGCCGAGCGACGCCGCGCAAGCAGCGAATGCGAGTGCTACAGCCGGTACGCCGTGCGCAACCGATCCTGCTTCGCAAAATAATTTTGCGATGAGTTTGCCCCCGAACTGGCCCGATCCTCGCGGCTTTATCCCTCCTGGACCAAGCCCGGTGCCACCACCCTGCATTGAGAACAAAGGTCCGGTAATGTCGCATACTCGGATTTTTCTAGGCAACGACCCCGACTTCACGACGGCTCTTGCGGCCTATGTCGATTTTCGGGACGACAATCGGTGGGGCGGGTGGCGAGGTTACCTCGAACGAAGCGACGACTTCATTCGCTTTTGTTGCCACTTGCACATCACGGAGATGCTCGCGGCGCGTGGTGGTTCGGACGAAACCCGAGTGGTGCGACATTGGTCAAATAACCGATAGGGTACTTTGAGAGCGTTTAGGCAAACCTTGCAGACCAGGTCACGGATACGACCCCCGCAAGCAATGCCAGTTGAGCGGCGGTGCGTGATTGCATCGCTTGCTCCGCTCGCGACCCCCGCCCCCATCCCCGCACACCCCGCCCGCACGGAGGCCCCGGCTGTGAACGACGACATCAATGTGCTTGCGCTAGTCAAAGGCAAGGAACGCTACATCTTTCTGTACGACGATTCGCAGAAGGCGGAAGCCCTGCGAATGCTGGGACGGCACGCCGCCAATCCCGAGCTGAGCTTTAGCTGGTACGACGCCGCGGTGCTGGGCAAGAAGATTCGCCACGAAGGATCTTCGCGCAGTAACGCCCGATTCACGGTTCCCCAATCGAGCGATATCGACGAGTAAGCTCAAAGGGGGAAGTCGGAAGGCGGAACGGGGCGTCGCCGACTACAGTCCCCATTCCCCCTTTCACCTTCCCCCTTTGAAGCATGCATCGCGAGATCGCTCAATTCCTTCGGCACCTGGATGCGGAACGCAACTCAAGCCCGCACACGCTGAAGGCTTATCGCGAAGATCTCATCTCACTGGCCGAGTACTTGGCGGACGACACGGGCGCTGCGCCGGAGCCCACGTCGATCACCACCGTCGAGCTCCGCGGCTACGTGGCGGCGCTGGCCGAAGCGGGCTTCGCAAAATCATCGATCGCCAGGCGGTTGGCATCGGTGCGAAGTTTTTATCGCTTCGGCCAGCGCGAAGGCTGGGCCAAGTCGAACCCCGCCGCTCCGCTTCGCAATCCGCGTAAGAGCCGCAAGCTACCGCACTTCCTGACGACCGACGAAATCGGCCGACTGCTCGCCGCACCGCCGAAGCGCGGGCAGCAAGGCACCCGCGATCGCGCGATCCTCGAAACGCTCTACTCTGCCGGCTTGCGTGTAAGCGAACTGGTCGGCATGAACGATGGCGACCTCGATCTAGCGCAGGGCATCGTCCATGTCCGTGGAAAAGGTCGTAAAGAGCGTCTCGCGCCGATTGGTAGTTACGCGAAGGCGGCGCTCGAAGCGTGGCTCGCGATACGCACGCTGTCGCCCAAAGAAGAGTCCGGCCGCGCGGCTCCGGTCTTCACCAATCGCTTTGGAACTCGGCTCACCACGCGTAGTGTTGGTCGGATGCTGGAGAAGTATATCACGGCCGCTTCGCTCGACGGCCGCACTTCTCCGCACACCCTGCGGCATAGCTTCGCGACGCACCTCTTGGATCGCGGCGCGGACATTCGCAGCGTCCAGGAACTGCTGGGCCACAAGAGCCTGGTCACCACGCAAATCTACACGCACGTGTCGACCAGCACGCTGCGAGCAGCGTATGAGCGGGCACACCCGCGGGCGGGGTGATCCCAGAGCCATTGGTCATTCTTTCAGTCCCCATAGCCGACGAGCTACGCCTCGTCTGATCTGCCATGGAGAAGTGTGGGGACAAGCAGGTCGTCAATCGTCTCGCGGTTCTTTCTTGCAATTCTTCGCCATTATTTTTAGAATACGTGGCGACTCTATTCGGAACAACCGACCCTCTCGTGGTCGCGGCTACTTGCTTGTGAACAACTCATGATGACGCTTTGCTCTCAGCGTTTTGGCATCTCGCGCGCCGTTGCGACGGTCTTGTGCGCATGGCTATCCGTAGACGCGTTTGCCCAGCCGCCAGGCGTCCCCGCTTTGCCGAGCTCGCTGCGCGATTACTTCGGGTACGCGGTGACCGACTTGCCCGACCACTTTGCGAACGGCCCCGTGGCCGCGACGGACAACACGCCGGTGGACAATCCGATCACCAATGCGGGGGCGACACTCGGTCGGGTGCTGTTCTACGACGCGAGGTTGTCGCACGACAATGGCACCAGTTGTTCGTCGTGCCATCAGCAGGCGACGGGGTTCGATGACCCCAAGCAGTTGAGCGAGGGATTTGAAGGAGGGCTCACCGGGCGCCATTCTACGCCGCTAGCGAACGCCGCCTACTACACACGGGGTCGTTTCTTCTGGGACGAGCGAGCGGCGACGCTCGAAGACCAAGTGCTGATGCCAATTCAGGATGCGGTGGAGATGGGCTCGACGCTTCCGGAGCTTCGCGCGGAACTTGCCTCGACCGACTATTATCCGAAGTTATTCCAGCAAGCGTTCGGCACGCCGGAGATTACCGACGAGCGCATCGCCAAGGCGCTGGGGCAGTTCGTCCGCTCCATGAAGTCCTATTCTTCGAAATACGACCAAGCGGTGGAAGCAGGTACGCCGGAGAATCCCAATTTCGAGGCCGTGTTCACAGAGCTAGAACAGCAAGGTGCTGACTTATTCTTGCACGGTGAGGGACGCTGCAGCGAATGCCACACCACGCACGCGCAGGTGGGTGATCAACCGCGCAACGTGGGACTCGACGCCACGAATGACGAGGACGCGGGGGCTGGCTCGGGGCGGTTCAAAACAATGTCGCTGCGGAACGTGGGTGTCCGCGAACACTTCATGCACGATGGTCGGTTTAGTTCGCTCGAAGAAGTCATCGAGTTCTACAACAGCGGCGTGCAGAACAATCCCACGCTGGACAATCGCATGAAGATGAACGGCCAGCCGATGCGGCTTAATTACACGCCCGAAGGGGGCGAAGTCGAGGCGCTCGTGGCGTTTCTCAACACGCTGACCGACGAATCTTTTCTGACGAACGATCTGTTTAGTAACCCGTTCGTGCAGTTGCCGGGCGACTACGATGGCAATGGCGTCGTGGACGCTGGCGACTACACCGTGTGGAAACAGGAATTTGGTCTCGCCTCGTCGTGGGCGGATGGTAATCTCGACGGCACGGTGGATCTCGCCGACTACACCATCTGGCGGGACAACCTGGGAGCGAGCTGGGAAGACCTGGCGTTTGGCGCGAGCACGAATACGGCGTCGGTTCCCGAGCCGGGGAGCGTGCTGCTCGCCGCCACGGGTGTTCTAATTGGACTTCACTGTTTCCGTCGCCGACGTGCTGTTTGAGTTCTCCAATTGCGCGACTCGCCGGCGGAGTTCTTCAGTGAGTTCGCGGATGGCTTGCTCGTCGTCCCAGTGAGATTCAACGAAGTTGCTAGGGACGAGAGGTTCCCCGAAGCGAACTTCGACCTGGCTTAGCTTGCGTGGCAACGAACTCGAAGGGGGCCAAGCTTCGAACGCTCCGGCGATGAACACCGGAACCGCGGGTACGTCGAGCTGGTGCATCAGCATGCCGATGCCAGGCTTAAAGTCTTGAAGTTCTCCGGTGGTGGTGCGAGTACCTTCAGGGAACCAGCCAAGCACGTTCTCTTGCTTGAGGATTGCCGAGCCGACGGCAAGCGCGGACAGATCGCGACTTAGTGGCACGGTGCCGGCCAAGCGGTTGGCGAAGCGACGAAAGGGGCTTCTCAACACTGCCCCACGCCGGCCGGCCCAACGAATGCGATAGGCGAGGCGTTGGTCGATGACCGACAGGATCGCCGCCGCGTCGAGCGAACTGGTGTGGTTAGGGCACAGGACGAACGTTCCGCTTGGCAAGTTATCAAGGCCCACGGCCCGCGAACCAAAACCGAGTCGCATGATGGCCACGGCAACCCAGTACGCCATACTACGCCCCACCCGCTCCACAACGCCGAGCGGCGCGAGCCAACGACGCTGCGTGGTGTCCAGGTGCTTGTGCGGATTGGCGATCAGATCGCGGTGGTCGAACTTGCGAGGCATAGGGCAGGGTGAGGCGGCGAAGGTCGTGCTAGTAGCAGTGGTAGTAGACAGTAAGTGCAACTTCAATGCCGTCGAGTCAGAGAAATTTTCCGGGTGACTTGCCTCTTCGCGGTGCCTGTCACGCCCGCTCACCGTTCTTTACCGTCAGACCGGTTGTAACGACCTTACCCATTGCGCGTTCGCAAATGCGGAGCGTCACGTCGTTTTGTTGACCGTTGGCAACATGTGACCTAGATACTTGTGGTGCTTCGCAACACGCGATGTTGCGTTGGGCCTCGGTGTTTCCATTCGCTGCCAACCTCGATTCGCGACGCTCTGTCATGTCCAGCGCCAAGCTCCTACTTGTTGACGACGACTACCAAGTGCTCGAGGCGATGGCCGACTGGTTGCGCGAGCAGGGGTACGAACTCGACACCGCCCGCAATTGCCGCGAGGCGTTCTCGGCGTGCGAGCGAAACAGCTACGACCTGGCGCTCGTTGATGTCCGGCTGGGCAATGACGATGGTTTTGATTTCCTCAAGGAATCGCTGCGTCGTTGGCCTGCCACGCAGGTGTTGATGATGACCGGCTACGGCACCGGAGATATGGCGGTCGAGGCAATTCGCGCCGGGGCGTTCGACTTCCTCACCAAACCACTGATTGACGAAGAACTTCTGATGGCCCTCGAACGGGCCATGACGCAGCGTAAGGTGCTGAGCGAGAACTCGCAGCTCAAGGCCGAGCTCGACAAGCACTATGGCATGGGCAACATCGTGGGTCACGACCCGCGGATGCTGCGCGTGTACGAGATGATCGAAAGCGTCGCCGACACTCGCGCCACGGTTCTGGTTACCGGCGAGAGCGGCACCGGTAAGAGCATGATTGCTCGTGCGATTCACCGCCGCAGCGGCCGCGCAAAGGGCCCGTTTGTCGAAGTCGCATGCGGAGCGCTACCCGAGAACCTGCTCGAAAGCGAACTGTTTGGCCACGTAGCCGGTGCGTTCACTGGCGCTACGGGCGACAAGACCGGCAAGTTCCTACAAGCCGATGGCGGGACGATCTTCCTCGACGAAATTGGCACCGCTAGCCCCGCGATGCAGGTCAAGTTGCTGCGAGTGCTGCAAGAACTCGCGTTCGAAGCCGTCGGTGGGTCGAAGACGCACAAGGTGGATGTCCGCGTGATCTTGGCCACCAACGAGGATCTAGCCAAGAACGTCGCCGCGGGCTCTTTCCGCCAAGACCTTTACTACCGCATCAACGTCATCAACATCGAACTGCCCGCTCTACGCGAGCGTTCGAGCGACGTGCCGATGCTGGCCGAACGTTTTCTGCAAGAGACGCTGGAAGACGTGAGCCGCGATGTGCGTGGATTCAGCGACGACGCGATGGCTTGCCTGCGTGGTTACGCGTGGCCCGGCAACGTGCGTGAGCTGCAAAACGTAGTCGAGCGGGCCGTGCTTTTGGGCAAGGGCGAATTGATCGAAGTGGCCGACCTGCCCATGGAGCTTCGCACCAGTTCGCATTCGCGTGGCTCGGCGACGTTCGCGATCGGGCAAAGCCTGAAAGAAGCCCTCGAAGGACCGGAGCGGCAGATCATCTTGCAAGTGCTGGAGTCGAACGGCTGGAATCGCAACGCGACTGCCGACACCCTGGGCATCAATCGCACAACGCTCTACAAGAAGATGAAGCGTCTGGGTCTCGAAGACGGCGCCGTGACTTACTAGTACCGCTTAGCCGACGACCTACGTGTCGTCGGACATTGCCTGTTGACGCTCCGTCACGCGTTACCACAGCAGGCGTCGGGACCAACAATCGTCTTCACGCCCCCTTCGACGACGCGGAAGCGAATGGGCGCATCGTCCACGAGATCTCCGTCGATCGAGAACTTGATTGGGGGCACGGAGTGGACTTCGATCGACTTCGCTTGCTTGTAGTTCACCTTGCCCGACGACAGGTACTCGTCGAACAGATAAAGGCCTGCAATCGAGGCGACGTCCACCAGAGTTCCCTCCTCGATGATCACGATGTCGAGCAGGCCGTCGTCGAGCAACGCTCGGGGAGCGATGCGGATGCGACCCGCGGTCGTCTGACCATTGGCGACAATCAGGTTCCAAACAGGAACTGTTGTCGATACGCCATCGTCCCAGGAGATCGTGGCGTCAAAGCTGTGTAGATCGCCGAGCACGGACAAGCCATTGAGCAAGTAGCACATGGCCCCCCAGGTCTGTTTCTGTTCGGTCGTAATCGACTCGGTGACGCGATGGCTGTTGCCACCCGTGGCGATATTGGCGAATCGCATGGTTTGCGTGGCGGTGACCAATTCGGCGACATCAATGGCGCGGGGTGTACCATTGAGTGCCAGATCCAGTGCCTCGTTGAGGTCGTCCGGAATGCCCAGGGAAGCGCACCAATCGTTCGCCGTCCCGAGCGGAAGCACGGCAAGCTCGACTTCGGGGAAGTCGGCGATCCCGTTGATCACGGAGTTAATAGTCCCATCGCCCCCCGCCGCGATCACCTTTCGCGCTCCATGAACGCACGCCTCACGGACTTTGGCGATGGCGTCGTCGGTACCGTCGGGGGTGAGGAGGGTGGCGTCCTCGCGAGATGCCAGCTGATGCTTTATCTCTGCCGAGTCCTCCACCCGGCCGGCATTGGGGTTCCAGATTACCAGGGTGTCAAAGTCGGCGGGCATGGTGATTAGTGAGATGTCGGTGAAGTGGGATGTCGTCCTGGGCCGGTGAATTTTCACGTTTCTCTCCCTATTGCGTGACTGCCGACCAATCCTGGTCGAGATTCGACCAGCTGGACCGGGGATCGTGGATGACCGTGGGTAGCCAATGCGATATACTTAGGGACGCGGGAACCACACCACTTCCAATCCTTGTCGGGTGCTACGGTCATGGACAAACTGCTCCTTCAAGTGCGTCGCGCCCATCGCCGGCTAATCGTCGAACAGTTTCTTCACTACTTGGTGTGGTCGGCGTTCGTCGCACTCGCCATCGCAGCTGTTGCAATCGCTGTGCCGCAGTTGGTTGCTATCGACAACCTTCCGGCAGACTGGGCGACATGGTGGTTGTCGGGCGCTGGCGTCTTCAGTGTGTTGGGTGCCGCGGGCATGACCTACCTTAAACGTCGCACGCGACTCGATGCGGCGATGGAGATCGACCGTCGTTACGACCTTCGCGAACGCGTGGCGAGCAGCCTTGCGCTTCGGGCGAGTGACCTGGAGACTCCCGCTGGCCAAGCATTGCTCCACGATGCCGCGCGTCGCGTCGACCGATTAGATATCAATGAGAAATTTCGTCCGTCCGTCGACCGCCGCGCGTGGTTGCCGTTGGTGCCGGGTGCGCTGGTGTTCTGCTTGGTAATGTTCGGCACGAATCGCGAGGCGGTGAGTAGCGTCGCGCCGACCCTGACGGCTGAAGCCGCGGCGAAGGTGAAGAAGGCGAACGAGGAGCTGCAAAAGAAGCTCGCCGAGATGCAAAAGAAGGCCGGCGACAAAGACTTGAAGAACGCCGAGGAGACGCTCAAGCAGCTCGAAGAGAAAGCCAAGGAGCTGGAGGCAGGCGAGACCGATCCGAAGAAGTCGCTGGTGAAGCTCAACAATTTGGCGAAGCAGCTCGAAGATCGCCGGGCGAAACTTGGCACGTCCGAGGCGCTGAAAAAGCAAATGGAGGACATGAAGCAGCTGAACCCCGGTCCCGCCGAGAAGCTCGCTAAGGCGATGAAAGAAGGGGACTGGAACAAGGCTCTCGACGAAATTAAGGCGCTGCAAGAGAAGATCGCCAAGGGCGACATGAACCAACAGGATAAGCAGAACCTGCAGAAGCAGCTTGAGCAGATGAAGGAGAAAGTCGCCAAGGCCAACGAGGCCAACAAGGAGGCGATGGAGAATCTCAAGAAGCAAGTCGAAGAGCAGAAGCAGAAGGGCGATCTGGCCAAGGCGGGCGAGCTGCAACAGCAGCTCGACAAGATGCAGCAGCAGAATCAGCAGCCCATGGAGAACATGGAAAAGCTCGCCGAGCAGCTTCAGCAGTGCGAGAACTGCATGAAGCAAGGCGACCAGCAAGGTGCCGCCAAGGCCATGGAAGACATGGCGAAGCAGCTTGAGCAGATGCAGAAAGATGGCGAAGAGATGCAAATGCTCGACGAAGCCATGGCACAGCTCGATGCCGCTAAGCAGGCGCTTTGCGAGCAGTGCAATGGGCAGGGCCAGCAAATGAATCGCGACATGGCCGGCAAGGGTGGTAAGGAATGGGGCACCGGTCGTGGAGGTCCCAATCGCTCGACCGACAAGATCGACGCCGAGTACCGCGATAGCCGAGTTCGCACCACTCCCGGGGCGGGCGAAGCGGCCTTCGGGGGCTTTGTTGAGGGAATGAACACACCCGGCAAAACCGAGGTCGCCGTTGAAGACGACGTGAAGACCATCAATTCCGAGCCGGCCGATCCGCTGACCAGCGAGCGGCTGCCGCGAGCCCACGGCGAGCACGCCGAGGAGTATTTCAAGCAGCTGCGCGACAACTGATGTCCCCGCGGACTGGCTGTTTTCTCGCGTTTTCGGAGCTCGCGTGGCTCTCTTGCCGCTTCCACAGCGTAGACAATCGCTGGCGGTAGGGGTAAATTGGCGTGACTTTGACGGCCTTGTTGTCGCACGGGCGGTGTTGTCCGCTGGCAATAAGGCAGGATGCCACCGCGTGAAGGACACCCCTCGCCATGCCTTGCCCATTTCGTCTTGCTGCTCGTCTTGGGTTTCTCTTAATTGGCGTCGCCAGCCTTGTCGCCGCCGGTGAATCGCTCGCCATCAGCGAGCAACTTTCGGCCGCCATCGAGAAGGCCAAGGCCGAGTTCACGCCCGTGACGGCCGAAGAGGCAACCGCCGCCCGCGAGTCGCTCGCGACCTCGGTGGCGACGTTCGAAAAGTACTTGGTTCCCGGCAGCCCTCGGGGCGAAGTCTGGAAAAACTACCTCGAGTGGAATCACGTCCAAGCGGCCCTCGCCAACACGGGGACCACTACGGCCGAAGAGCTGAACGGCCTTCGCCGCACGCTCGACCGCTTCCGTTCGGGAGCTTCGGGTCTTGAGCAATCGCATTTCCGCCACGTCGCGTCAGCGATTGAGCGGTTCGTGGAGATCGAGTCGGTCGCCCGTGCCAAGGACCAGCAGAAGTTCATCGAACAACAGCTCGACGTTTTGCCCAAATACATCGATCGCTACGAAGCCGATGGTTCGACGCGGGCGCGGTTCGAAATCGAACGCCGAATGGAACTGTTCGCCAGCATCAATCGCGCACCCGAGTTGGTTCTCGCGCTGCGTAATGAGTTTAACCACCCGAACCTGCAAGCCAAACTGTCAGAGAACTTCCTGACCCGCATCGTCAACAAGCCGGTGGACGACATCGGCCCCGTGACGGACTGCATCCTTGGCACGTCGATTCGCGGGACGGGGCACACCACGGGCTCGGTGAGCATCGAGACGGTTCCGAACGACACGCGAGCCGAAGTGGTGATTCGCCTCAACGGTGTCACTTGCTCCGAGACCAATGGCTACAACGACCCCGTGGTGATTTGCAGCAGCGGCACCACTCCGTTCAATGCCGTGAAGCGAGTGGCGTTCGAGGATCAGGAATTCTGGAACTACCCCGCGAGCGTCAGCGCCACCACCAGCACGAAGACTCGTAGCGTTCAGAAGCAGGGTGGTGGTCTCGGCAGTGCCATCATCGCTCGCATTGGCGAGCGGCAAGTGGAACAAAAGAAGCCTCAAGCGAACGCCATCGCTTCGCGTCATGCCGAAGATCGCATCGCGAAGAAGCTGGAAGACGAACTGCTGCCCAAGCTGCAGGACGCTCGCTACGAATACGAGTACGCTTTCAAGAAGCCGCTGGCCGATCGCAATGCCGAGCCGCGAATGATCGGCTTCTCGTCGACCGACCACAGCCTGCATTTCGAACTGTTGCAGGCGGGCCGTGGTGAGCTGGCGGCCGATCAGGCTCCCGGTGAGTTCCCCGACGGGCATGACTTGGAAGTGCGATTGCACGAGACCGGCGCCGCGAACTTGGCCTCGGCCATTCTGGCGGGTGCCACGCTATCGCAGAAGACGAAGGAAGGACGCCCAAAGCTCGACGTGGAGCTTCCCAAGCAGCTTCGCAAGTGGATCGACGAAGCCCGTGAGGAAGCGGAGACGGAGCCCCAGGAAGACGACGGCCGCGAGTTCAAACCGTGGGCGCTGACCTTCCGCCGGCAACGCCCCGTGACCATCGACTTCCGTGACCAGAAGGTGGTGATTCGCATCCACGCCGCAAACATCCAAGTCGGTGCCGAGCCCTACGCGGGTTGGGACATCGTGGTGACCTACGGCATGCACGTCCAAAACGGTGGCCTGACTTTGGTTCGCGATGGCGACATTGAAGTCATCCCCACCGCGTTCGACCCCGCCGACGGTGGTGGTCTCAACAACCGCCAAGTCGGCCAGCGTGGCGTCCTCGCCAAGGAACTCAACCGCCAAGCCGAAGCCGGTCGCGGCTTCCCCGAGGAGATCGAGATCCCCATGATCGACCTCCCCGAAAACATCGCCGAGCACGGTCCGCTGATGCTCGAAAACGCTGCGAGCGACGCGGGTTGGTTCTCGCTGGGGTGGTTGCTGCCGAAGTAACTGCGAACTCCGCTCGCGTTATGAAATAGGCAATATAGTGCAGACCGACGAACTCTTAAGCCATTTCGACAAGCAAGCCGCTGGGTACGACAAGCAGTGGGCCGAGCTCGCGGCGATGCGCAACGCGAAGTTGCTGCTTCTGGAGGGCGTGTTTGCCGAACTGCCTGCGGACGCTCGGGTGCTTTGCGTTGGCGTGGGGACGGGGATCGAGATTGCCCATCTCGCCAAGAAACATCCCGGCTGGAGCTTCACGGCGGTGGATCCTTCGAAGGGAATGCTCGACGTATGCCGGCAGCGGGCCGTCGACGATGGGTTTGCGGACCGGTGCGAGTTCCACGAGGGCTTCTTGGATTCGCACGAATCGGAGCACCTGCACGACGCGGCGACCTGTTTCCTGGTGTCGCAGTTCATTCTGGACAAGGCACAGCGCGTCGACTTTTTCCGTGAAATTGGCAAGCGGCTTGCGCCGGGCGGTTTGCTAGCAAGCTCGGACCTCTCCGCCGACATCCACTCCGCTGAGTACGAGGTATTGTTGCGCCTCTGGATGCGATTGATGTCGGCGGGTGGGATTTCGGAAGAGGGGATCGAGCGATTGCGCAAGGCCTACGCCAACGACGTCGCAGTGCTAGCACCGGACGAGGTGGCGTCGATCATCGAGCAAGCGGGTTTCGATCGGCCGGTAGAGTTTTATCGGGCGGGGTTGATTCACGCGTGGTGTTCGAAGTGGCCCCGATAGCATTTGCCGAAGTGAACAAGTGAATGAAGGGAGCTGGGCAATGAATCTGATGGACGACTTAGCTGAGTTAGAAAAGCGATTGACCGCCGTGGTACCGCCTGCCTACATCCACTACGTGCAGACGACGCCTGCCGAGTTGTTGCTGAAGCAAGGCTTTGATCCAAAAACCTTATTGGTACTCAATATGGAGTTGGAGGTTCTCGATCCCGCTGCTGTACAGTCGGATCGTTTCTTTCTAACGGGCGACGGTTGTGGAAACGACTACTTCATAGATTCACGTCTTAGTCCGGATCAGGTGATGCTTTGGGCTCAAGATCCGGAAGGCATAGAGGATCCTCGTCTGCTCCTTTCTTCTTTTTTGCGAACCGAAGAGCAGATGAATGGAATCGATATCTACCCGCGATTGGGAGAGCTTTGTATTTGTCGCACGCAGCGGTGTGGCGAGTCGATTCTAGATCCTATCACTCTTGAGGAATGGATTTCCGCTGTCGAAACTACAGACGGCGTCGAGTACCGAGGATACCGGGACGCCACTAACCCGTTTACTGGAACCACTATGCGAATTGATCTTCCAGGGGTAGCAGTGGTGCATGCGGATCAGAAGCCCGAGGAAGTCAGGCATGGCGTCGGTCGAATTGTGCTCAGTGACTCGGAACCCCATCGCGAGCTAGCAATGGTGCTTGCAGATAAACTGAATGCACACGTTCTTCGTAAGAGTGCAGATCGAACGGCGTAAATCAGAGAAGGCGGCATTTTGTACGATGGATCTGAACCTTTCGGAGGGTTGCGGACCACGGCCCTTACGGGCCCCGCTCGCTACTTGTTGCTAGCGAAATAAGGTCGTATTGCTGCTAGCGATGCACTCTCTCGCACGCCACTTGAGCCTTCTTTCTCCGATCTTCTTAGGGACTCGTTGGGTTTTGTCAAAGTTTGACGGTTGAGCCGACGATATCAATTGAGCTGAATACTCACGGGGGGTGAGGATTCGGTCGACTGCGCCCTGGTGCTGCCAGCCTTGCTAGCAGCTCCGGGGTGCGGGAACCGAGTTCTGGTATCCAAACCGCTTACCCCCAAAGTCACATGAGTCGGCATACTCGAAGCAACCTAAGTCTCGCCCTGGTGTTTGTGATGTTGGCAACTGGCTGCCAGCCCACACAACCCTTCTTCTTTCGCGAGGACGGCGACCTATCGCATTACGTCGGCGTGTCGACCGACATCGAGTTCCCGGACGTCGAAGAACCGACGCTCGACGAGGTGACGCAGGCCCAGCGGCCGATCACGCTCAAGAACATGGACGACTATCAGATGTGGGACCTCACACTGGAGGAAGTCACCCGCATCACGCTTTGCAACAGCCAAGTGATGCGTCAGCTTGGTGGCCGGGTGCAGCAAAACGCCCCCGATACCATCTCGCGGACCATCGTCAATGCCGCTCAAGTGCAGACCACCTACGACCCGGCCCTCGTCGAGACGGGCAACGGCCAGTCGTTTGGTTCGCCGTTCGATGGCGTGGGTGTCGAGTCGGCTTTGAGCGAGTTCGACGTGCAGATGCAGAGCAGCTTGATCTGGCAGCGTAACGATCGCCCGGTGAACTTCGATCCGGGAGCGTTCGGCACCTTCTTCGCGCAGGACTTCCAGCAGGACCTGGGCGACATGAATACGTCCCTCGTCAAGAACACCGCCGACGGTGGCCGTTGGGGCGTCCGCAATTCGACCAACTACGACAACAACAACAACGGCAATCGCCAAACGCCTAGCGACTGGCGGACCGGATTCGACGCCTTCTTCAATCAACCGTTGTTACAAGGTCGTGGCACGCAGTACACTCGCATTGCCGGTACTTACACCTTCGATCAATACGCGGCCAACGCCCCGAACAGCTTCGACGGCGTGATGATCGCCCGGCTGCGAACCGACTTGGCCCTCGCCGACTTCGAGGGTGGTATTCGCAACCTGATGCGCGACGTCGAACAAGCTTACTGGGAACTGTACTTTGCCTACCGCGACCTCGACGCCCGCAAGCAGGGTCTCGAAAGTTCGCGTGGTACTTGGGCCCGTGTGAATCAACTGTACCTCAACGGTCTGCGTCGTGCAGACGCCAAAGCTCAGGCCGAGGCTCAGTTCTTCCAATTCCGTGGTCAGGTCGAACAGTCGCTCACCGAACTGTTGCGTGCCGAGACTCGCCTGCGTTACATCATGGGCCTCGCTGCAACCGACGGACGTTTGATTCGCCCGATCGACGAACCGACGATCGCCCGTGTAGACTTCGACTGGGCCGCTACGCAAGTCGAAGCCCTGGCTCGTCGCGTGGAAGTCCGCAAGCAGAAGTGGCAGATCAAGCGTCGCGAGCTCGAACTGATCGCCGCTCGCAACCACCTGCTGCCCCGCTTGGATGCGGTGGGCCGGTATCGCTGGTTGGGTGCCGGTAACGATCTGGTCGCCTACGATAACGATCCCAATATGTCGCAGGGTCGCTTCGGACCGGGTACCAGTGCTTTCGAATCGCTCACTTCGGGCGACTTCCAAGAGTGGGAACTTGGCTTCCAGTTGGCGGTGCCGCTGGGCTTCCGCAAGCAGCTTGACGGAGTACGCCATGTCCAACTGCTGTTGGCTCGCGATCGGGCGATCCTGCAGGACCTGGAACTAGAAGTTTCGCACCAGCTGACCAATGCGGTTCGCGACATCGACTATAACCACCAGTTGTCGCAAACCCGGTTCAACAACCGAGTTGCTGCCGAACGCGAAGTTCAGGCGGTGGAGCTGGCCGAAGACAAGGGCCTAGTGACGCTCGACCTGTTGCTGGACGCCCAGCGTCGTCGGGCCGAAGCAGAAAGTGCCTATTATCGTTCGCTTGTCGACTACAACTTGGCTATCCTAGACATGCACTTCCAGAAGGGGTCGCTGCTCGACTTCAACGGTGTGTACTTGGCCGAAGGCCCGTGGCCTGGCAAGGCGTACTTCGACGCCCTGCGACGTGCCCGTCAGCGTGACGCCAGCCTGTACCTCGACTACGGCTTCACCCGTCCCAACGTGATGAGCCGCGGTCCGGTTAGCCAATCGATGGGCGAGGGTATGATGGCACCGCAAGGTGAGTACATCGAAGGCGAGCAAGTGCCGATGGGCGAGCCGACCCCGGTCCAGGAATGGGACGGGGAGACGCCTGCCACGGACATGGGAGTCAGAAATGCCCCTCCCGAAATGATCCAGCAGGCGGCGTACCAACCTACGGCTGCCAGCGGACCTCAGGTCCAGGTGGCCCATCACCAGGCGACGACATCACCAGGACGCATCACCTACGCTGCCAATGCCCACCAAGGACAAACCAATCACACGACAAGTGCGGCTGCTGCTAACCCTAGCAGTGGGGGGCCCGCACAGCGTTAAGTCGCTGATGGCAGCGACCGGCGCTAGCCGCCGGACGCTGTTCCGCGATCTTGATGTGTTGCGTGACGCGGGCGTCGCGCTAGAGTACGATCGTCGCCACGACGGTTATGCTCTAGCCGACGCCCTTCGTTTTGCGCCCGGTCAGCTTTCGACCACTGAGGTGGTTTCTCTCGTCGCCCTGGCCGAACAGGTGGGCGACGATCGGCACGTGCCATTCTTCTCGCCAGCCGGCGACGCGGCTCGAAAGCTTCAGTCGCGGCTCGATGCGCCCGAGAAGGCGCAACTCGCCGACTTGGCATCGGCGATCACGCTGGTACCCAATGGCGTGGCGGATCTCGATACCAAGCAGCGTGAATTTGAACAATTGCTCGCCGCGCGTCGCGATCGCCAAGTGCTGCGGATGAGTTACGAGAGCCTTACCGAGTGGGAAGAGATTTCCACGAAGCTAAGACCCTACCAACTAATCTACTCGCGGCACAGTTGGTACGTAGTGGGGCGATCGAGCCAGCACCGCGAAGTGCGGATGTTCAAGCTCTCGCGCATCAAGTCGCTGGAGTCGACCGACGAAGAGTTCACCATGCCCCGTGGGTTCAGCGTCAAACGCTACCTGGGCAACGCGTGGCGGATTGTTCCCGAGCCAGGGAAAGACCTCCACGTCGTGGTGCGGTTCTCGCCGCTTGTGGCCACGAACGTCGCCGAGGTCCTGTGGCATCCCACCCAGCGCCTGGAGCGCGAGCCCGACGGTTCGCTATTGTTCCACGCAACCGTGGCAGGGGTGAACGAGGTTAGCTGGTGGATCCTGGGCTACGGCGACCAAGCCGAGGTGCTCAAGCCCCCGCGGCTGCGAAATTTGGTCGCCGAGCGGGCGAGGAGCATGGCCCGGATCTACGATCGATAATCGTCGCGGCCTGGGATATACTCACGGCTTGGCCGTCTCCCCGTTCGCCCCCCTCGATGTAGTAAACTCGCGTGTTCTTCTCATTCGATGGCATTGATGGGGTGGGCAAGTCGACGCAGATCGATCTGTTCTGCCGTTGGCTCGAGCGGCGCGGCATGAAGGTCACGCAGTGCCGCGATCCAGGCAGCACCCCGCTTGGCGAACGCATCCGCAGCTTGCTACTGGCTCACGACCCAACGACTTCCATACACCGTCGCAGCGAGATGCTCCTGTATATGGCAGCCCGGGCGCAATTGGTGGAAGAGGTTATCCGGCCGGCGCTGGTGCGCGGCGAGGTCGTGGTGTCGGACCGCTATGTTCTCGCCAACCTTGTTTATCAGGGACATGCCGGGCAGTTGCCGCTCGACGCCGTTCGCACGGTGGGCGAGGTAACCATCGACGGCGTGCGGCCCGACGCGGTGTTTGTGCTGGACTTGCCAGTGGAGGTGGCCGATCAGCGAATGGCTCGCGAGCGAGACCGGATGGAAGAGCAGGGGACCGACTTCCGCCATCGCCTTCGCGAGGGCTTTCTCGCCGAGGCCGCGGCGAGTGGTGGGCGCATCCATGTGATCGACGCCCGCGGCACGGTCGAAGAGGTCCACACGGCGATTTGCGCGATTGCCGAACCGATTATCTCGGTTCAGCCGGTTTAACCGGCCTCGGTAAGATTTCGTAGCAGTGCCAGTTATCGTGGCACCCGGGGGAATTGCTGCACTCGGGCCTCCAGAATCGCCGAGGTTTCAGATTGACCGGCTTGTGGGAACGCTATAAAATTCGATGCCGCATTAGTTTACGCTAATACGATAAAGTGAAACGCTTAGGACGCACTCCGTTGCGTCACCCTGCCGCAACACATTGCCGATTCCGATGTTGGACTCACCGTTCCCCCCGTGGAAAGCATGTTTGTCGAGCGCAGCCAAAATGGATGGGTCGTTCACGCCCCCGCCAAAATCAACTTGGCGTTGGAGGTCCTAGGGCGACAGCCCGACGGGTTCCATCAAGTCGAGACGCTCCTGGTTCCAGTGCGTCTGTTCGACACTCTTACCTACACGCCCTCGCCCGAGCCCCTGCGGTTCTCGGTCGAACCGTCCGCTACGGTCGATGCCGCACTGCTCCAGGAAAACCAGGATCACAACCTGGTGGTTCGGGCTCTTCGCGACCTCGCCAACCACGCTGGGGTACAGCCGACCGGGAATTGGCGACTAACAAAGCGAATTCCGATGGAGGCCGGCTTAGGGGGCGGATCGAGTGACGCCGCCGCTGCCTTGGTACTGTCCAATCAAGCGTGGGGATTGAACTTACCGCTGGAACAACTTGGGCCAATCGCGGCGAACTTAGGGACGGACGTACCCTTCTTTCTCACGCCGGGGCCGGCGATCGGGACCAACCGAGGGGAGCAGCTCCAGTCAGTGCCAAACATGCCCCGATCACCGCTGGTGATTGTCCAACCTCCTGAGGGTTTGGCGACTCCTGCCGTTTTTAACGCGCTCGGTTTTGAGCGCGGGGCAAAAGTCGCCGGTGCTGGCGGTCGGTGCAGTCGGCTTGCGGGTTTAATGGGCGCGGGGTGCTCCGCCGCCGCTTGGCGACCCTACGTTCGGAATTGTCTACAGGCGGCAGCGACGAAACTGAGTGCGTGGATGGAGCGAATCGCAAGAGTCATGGACGAGATGCCTGTGGTGGCCCATCAGATGACGGGTTCCGGCAGCGCATATTTTGGTGTGTGCCGAACGTGGCGCGAGGCCCGCCGTTTGGCGCAGGCGCTCCGCGGCGGCCCTTGGCAAAGCGTTATAGCAACGAGCACCTGCGTGTAGTAGGCGAAGGTTCGCAAGGAGAACTGGCAGTGGAAATCACCGAAGTACGCATCAAACTCATGGAAGAGCCGGGCGAACGCCTTAAGGCCTTCTGCTCCATCACGTTCGACGATTGCTTCGTCATTCGCGATCTAAAAATTATCGAAGGAGGAACCGGCCCCTTCGTCGCCATGCCGAGTCGCAAGCTGACGTCGCACTGCCCGGGCTGCGGCATGAAGAATCACTTACGAAGCAACTACTGCAACCAGTGCGGCAGAAAGCTCGACTCCAATCAGGCCATCCGCCAAGCCGATGGTCGGGCCAAGTTGTATGCCGACATCGCGCACCCCATCAATTCCGACTGCCGCGAACATATCCAAGAAGTGGTGATTCGTGAATTCGTGACGGAGATCGAACGAGCCAAAGAACCGGGGTACGTCTCTCGGTACGACGACTTCGACGAAGAGTACGCGCCGCCACGCACGACGCGTGTGGACGAAGCCCACCACACCCAGTCGAGCGGCGCGCGACATCATCCCCCGACCACGCCACCTACGCGAACCACTGCGCCGGCGACCCCCAGCGGCGGCGGCCATCAGGTTCCGCCAATTCACCAGAACCGCGAACCACCGACTGGGTTTGGGGCCGGGATTCTGTAGCTTTCCGCCAATCGCGGCATTTCATCGAGCGAAGCCACCCCAGAGACCGCGACGTCTCAGGTCAGCCGCCGGCTGTGAGCCAGCGACGGACGCTTCCACTTGCTATGTCTGCGCGCGATGATTGGGGCTGTTACACACCTCGGTATGGCCCTAGCACCTCGTCACCTATGTTACAGCAAATCCTTTTCGCCCTCGGTCTAACTTGCGTGACAGTTTTCATCCACGCAATGGGAAGCGTTTGGATCGTGATGCCGGCGACCGGCATGTGGCGTCGAGTGGCTAGCGCAACGGCGACGACTCGCCCTGTTTGGGCGCTCGCTCGACTGATCGGGCTTTTGCTGATCCTCCACCTAATAGAGATGGCCGTTTGGGGCGCGGCTTACGCGGCTGGCGGAGTGCTGGATGATTTCGAAGAGTCGCTCTACTTCTCCATGAGCAGCTACACCACGCTCGGTTACGGGGACGTGCTACTGCCCGATAGGTGGCGACTTCTGCGACCGATGGAGGCGATCGTCGGCGTGCTGATGCTAGGGTGGTCCACCAGTATTATCGTCGCCGCCGTGCATCGCATGTACAACGATCGATTGCCGGTAGCGCCATAAAAGTTCGCTCGTGGGCTCAGTCCCACTTTTCGTCGATGCGCCTTATGGAGCTGATGAACCGCATTCCTTCTTCCATCTCCACGGGGCTGATTTGCACAGCTACCCGAAATTCATGCCCCCACTTGTCGACCGCGTAGAGATCGCTACGAGCCCCCATTTCGCGGACCGTAGGAGTAGCCGTGTAACCTTCGAAGTGCCCAGGGTGTCCCTGCTGAAAGCGTTCCGGCATCAGCACCTCAATAGGTTTTCCTAGTAGTTCGTCCTGCGCGTAACCAAACATCGCGGTCGTTTGTAGGTTTATCTTCCGAATGATGCGGTCGCTATCTACCACCACAGTGGCGTCGGGCGCCGCGTCCAGCAGGCGAGAATACTCGCGTTCGCGACGCAATCGTGCATCGATATCACGACCGATCGCGCAAACGATCCCCTCGTCGACCACCGGGGTCATGGTCCACGAGTACCACCGTTCGCTGCCATCACGTGCCACGATGGGACGCTCGATACCAGTGGCAGTCTCACCGCGATCGAGCTGTGCGGACACCTCGTGGCTTGAGAACAAGGCGAGCGGCTCTGTGAGCCGTTCGGGCAGCGCGCCGAGTAGCTCTTCGGGCTCCCATCCCAGCACTCGTTTCCACGCTGTGTTGGCCCACACGATTCGCCGCTCTCGGTTGTAGACGAGCATCAAGTCGTCGGACAGATCAAAGAGTTTCTCCCGCGACCGCTTCGCTTGCTGGCGCTCGCTCTCCCCATCCATCCAAGCCCATACTTCGCTCGCGAATTCGGCGACGGTCTGGTGACGGTCGGCGGGATCCTTTTCGAGGCTACGCAGGCAGATGCGTGCGAGCTCGCCGTCGATGTTGGGTACGAGCGACTGGGGGTTCGGCACGGGCTGGTTGCACACATCATGCATTACCTGTTCGGAGTCGATACCATCGAATGGCGGGCGGCCCGTCAGGATCTCATACAACACCGCTGCTAAACCGTAGATATCGGTGCGGTGGTCAATGGAGCGAATGTCCCCCCGTGCCTGCTCGGGGGCCATGAACGCCGGTGTCCCCATCCGGCCGCCGGGCAGCGTGTCGGCGGGCGCGGCGGGGGAGTGCATTCGTTCCAGCATTTCTTCCAGCGTGGGAGGGGCATCGTCCTCGCCCACGCGCTTCGCGAGGCCCCAATCGACTACCGTTACTTGATCGAAGTATCCGACCACAACGTTTTCGCTCTTGATGTCGCGGTGGAGAATGCCACGAGAGTGAGCAAACGCAATCGTCTGGGCGACCGACTCCCAGTGCCTTAGTAGCGCGAGCAGGTCGTGCCCCACCACCACTTCGTCGCCTGGCTGCTCGTTGTGCAGGTCCCAGATCAACGTGCGGAGCGACTTGCCCTTCACCAGCGACATGACGTAATAGCTCTCGGCACCCGCGTCGACCAGATCAAAGATCTGCACGGTGCCGGGGTGATTGAGCTGCGCGGTGACGCGGGCTTCGTAGAGGAAACGTCGCTGGACGTTATGCCGCCTTGCGACCTCCGGCTTAAGCCGCTTTACGGCCACGTCGCGGCGAAGCAGCAGATCGCGGGCCAGCCACACTTCGCCGATGCCCCCTTTTGCGATTAGTTTGAGCAACTTCCACCGCTGACGCGAGCGCTGAGCAGAGCTAAGGGATTTCGCAATCGCCTCGGCCCCACCGTCGAGCTTGGTGCCCCCTTCTTCCGAGCCATCGTCAGTCGATGCTCGAGCGGCCGAGACACTTCGCAAGCTCTTTGCCAGCGAGTCGTCCTGCGGGCTCACTTGGTCGAGAAGTTCGCCACAGGCATCGCACTGCTCGATATGCGATATCAGTGCTTCCGCGTCGTTATCGTCGAGCTCTTCGGCCAGCCACGCCCGTAAGGCGTCTTCGGTGACGTGGGGACTCGTGGACGTCGAATCGTATGGCGATTGTTCCGTCATTGCACCCCACGGGGTCTCAGGTAGTGGTTAGTGGAAGAGTATTGGCGACCCGGACGCCGCCGCCCATCGTCCACCCCACTCGCTACTCAGCGAGTCGAGTAACGTGTGCCATTCGGCCTCGGAACGGGATATCGGATAGGGTTCGGGGGAAAGGGCTCGACTGCTACGGTAGACGATTTCGTAATTGCCATCGGGGCGATACTCGCCGATCAGCGACTGGCGGTGGGAAAAACCGGTGGCCGCATCGATGGTGATAGTACCACCGGGAGCCGCGTACGATTGCTCGCACATTGCGTTGCGGACTTGGATGGGGTCGGTAGTTGACGCCGCCAATACGCCTTGTGCCCATAAATGAACGCTGGCGTAGGCCGATTCAATCGCCGAGTGGATGACGCGACGCGCCCCGAAGCGCTCGCGAAAGTCTCTAATAAATCGCCGATTCTGAATGCCAGGGAGCGCTTGAAAGTAAGTTCCCACGGCAAATCGGTGGAGTGGGGAATCGGGCTGCGACAAGGGCAGAAGCTCTTGAATGCCCGCCGAGTAGTGGGAGATTTCGAGTCCTTGCTGTTCTAGCAATGTCACAAATGATCGCTGCGAGGTACCGGCAAGCAGGTCGAGTACGGCGTCGGGTTCGGCGTCGATCAAGGCGTCCGTCACTTCCGCGAGGTTCGTGGCACCCGGGGGCACGAACGCCTCGCCAACGGGCGTGAGCCCGAACCCAAGCAGCACGTCGCTCACCATCTCGCTAATGACCCGTCCGCGAACCGAGTTTGAGCCGACAAGGTAAAACCGCCGGCAACCATGGAACGAGTGCGCCCACTGCACGCATGGAAGAACGGTCTGCGACGGAACGCCGCCCAGGTAAAGGACGTTGGGACTCGCTTCGACACCCTCGCTGTTGAAAGGGTACACCAGTAGATGATTGCGATTCTCCACCAACGGGACCAACGCACGCCGGCACGCTGAGCTACCGCCGCCAAAGAGAACGGAAACCTTCTCGTCCAAGATCAGTTCGCGAGCACGCGAGACGAACTCCGAGGGACGCGACCGTCCGTCGACGATCACGGGTTCGATCAACTGGCCGTCGATTCCTCCCTGCTGATTAATCGATTCAATGGCGAGCGTGTAGCCCGCAATGACAGGTTCTTCACTCGGACTCAGGTTTCCGGTGAGAGAATGGAGGATACCGACGCGCAGAGGAGGCTTAGGGGGAGGAGCAATGGGAACCGGCGATACCTTCGGCGGTTTCGCCGGGCGATTGTCCCGAGTCCCGCTTAGTGCTGCCGCAGCCAGTCCCCCTGCGGCGATTAGCCCCGTGGCGATTGCCACACGCCGCGGGATGGGGGCGTCGAGCCTGTTCGACACCGCTTCGGGTAATGTTGCCTCTCGCTTTAGGAATCGCTGGAGGGCCCCGATCAATTCTTCAATGGTCTGATACCGATCCTCGGGCTGGATCGACATCGCTCGCCGAACAATGGCGCTGCACTCCTGCGGGACGGTGGGTACGACCATCGCCGGATTGGGTCGTTCCGCCAGGCAATGAGCGTGGACAATGCTGACCAGGCTCTCCGCATCCGCGTAAGGGACAGCGCCCGTGAGCAGCGTGTAGTACGTCGCCCCTAGCGAGTAGATATCGCTTCGAACATCGACGGGATTGCCGGCACACTGCTCCGGACTCATGTAGTGAGGCGTGCCGATGAGTTGCCCGTCACGCGTCAAGTTCAAGGAATCGGACGGCGTGTACTTGGCGACCCCGAAGTCGGCCAGCTTGACGGTGCCATCGGCGGTCACGAGCAGGTTGCCCGGCTTCAGATCGCGGTGTACGAGTCCTGCTTCATGTGCTGCGACCAATCCGCGGGCTGCTTGAAGCAGCACCTCGGTTGCGCGCTTCGCCGGCAATGGACCCGCGCGCCGCAGCAGGTCGTCCGCGCTTCCCTGTTCGGCGAGCTCAAGCACCAGGAAGTGGACCCCCTCGGCCTGCGCCACGTCGTATAGGGTCAGCACGTGTGGGTGCGAGAGCCGGCCTGCCGCGCGGGCCTCGGAAACGAATCGCTGCAGGATCGACGAGTCGCTCGCGAGACGTTCGTCGAGCACCTTGAGCGCCACTCGGCGTCCGATGGTCGTGTCGCACGCTTCAAGCACGACGCCCATCCCTCCAGAGCCAAGCACGCTGAGCACTTCGAATCGCCCCAGTCGACAGCCCACCCATCTCCGGCGTTGCACCGAGTGCCCGCCTTGCTGATCGCGATGGGTGTCGCATGAGTTGCGGACGCGGTCGAGGAACGTATCGTCCGCGCTATCAAAAGCGTCGAGCTTGCGGGCGCAGTCGTTGCACTGTTCGAGGTGTGCCTCGATGGCTCGCGCCTCGTCGGCGGAGAGTTCGTTGCGAACCCAGGAGGCAATCTCCAGGTCGCGCAGGTGGTTTAACCTGGTTGGCATAAGTCGATATCGAGAAGAGAGCCGGGCGAGTTGCCTCAGACCCGCACAGCGGCAAATCTATCCGTCGCTAGTCAATCCATCCTCGTCCTAGTTCCCGCAGTGCCTTGAGTACTCGGTGTTGGGCGACCCGGGCCGCACCCAGGGTCATCTCCAAGTCGTCCGCCACCTGCTGGGCCGGTTCTTCCTTCAGCGCGATTCGCTCGAAAGCGGCCATCGTCTGTCGGCTGAATCGCCCCGAAATCTGGTCGAGCAGGAAGTCGACCACGTACCGATTGTGTTCTTGATCCCACGCCAATGCCAGAGGACTTGTGGGATTTGCCAATTGCTCGGCAAGCTGGGCCAAATCTGGACCGGCTGAGCTTGCGGGTGTTCCCCGCTTTTGCCACAGCCGGTGGAGCCGGTTGGAGGTGATTGTCCGCAACCAATGACGAAACGCCCCCGGCCTGCCATTGTGCTGGAACGAAGCAATCTCTTGGTAAACCGTGGCCAGCACTTCCTGGCGGATGTCCTCGGCATCGTGGGAGTGGACGTTCTGCGCTCGGAGCCAAGACATGACGAGTGCGTCGTAAACGTCCACAAACTCCTTCCACGAGTCGCCCGCGTTGGAATCGCGGACGCGCTCTAACAGAGTTAGTCGGGTCAAATTGCCCATGACTGCACTACGCTTTCTCGACCGCGCCGACATCCATTCGGCGTGCGTCGCACTCCCCAATACCCTAGCTACACTATCTTACGAAAAGTCGATGAGCCGCTTTCGCACCCATCGCCCCCCGGGAGTGAATCTTAATCGGTTGGCAGTATTGCTCATAAACCATGGTGTTGCAATACATTACGGACCAAGTTGTCATGCTTCTCAAAATAAAAAATCCGATAATCGAATGACCCGCGTAATCTTTTGCTCTGCTACGTGCTTTAACATAGTGGACCGATTGGCGGCACGGGGTGCATGTCTCGCCAATCACCGCACTAGGTCGACCTAACTTCACTCACCCGCCGCAGTTGCGCGCGTTCGGTGAGTTTTCGCATCGGTCGGCACGGAAGTTGTGTCCTGGTTTCTATTGATTGCACCCTCCCGAGGAGGTGTCCTGTCGCGAAGCCGTCGTAAGGAGAGGAAAACCTCAGGAGATGTTGGTGAGCAGTTCACAAGAGCAGACGGTCTACTTGGTCGAAGACGACGACGATATTCGCCTCGGTTTTCAGATACACTTGCAAAACGCCGGGTTTCGGGTCGTTGGCTTCCCAAGCGCCGAGGATTTTCTCGCTGCCGGGCCGCTTCAACGCCCATGCTGCGCAGTCATCGACATCTGCCTCAGGGGCGAACTCACTGGCCTCGCTCTGTATGAGGAATTAAAGCGTCGGGCAACCGAAGTGCCCACTATTTTCGTCAGTGGGGTTGCGGATGTCTCCATCGCGGTTTCTTGCATGCGGACGGGCGCATTGATGCTTCTCGAAAAACCCGTGGCCGCCGACGGACTCCTGAAGCACGTCCGCGAAGCCATCGAGCGCGACCAGTTCAACCGCGTGATCCACAAGCATGTTCGAGCTTTGCAGGCATCGCTTCAGCAGCTTACCACCCGAGAGAGGGGTGTGCTTGAGGCGCTGCTGGCTGGCAAACTCAACAAGCAGATCGCCCAGGAGCTTGATGTTTCCGAACGGACGATCGAAGTCGATCGCTCGCGGATCCTCAAGAAGTTCAATGCCAACAACGCTGCGGAGCTCGCCGTGAAGGCCACCGAGCTTCGGATGTTGTCGGGTTTTACTTACCGGCTTGATCCTGCTGAGCCCTCTAGCCCGCTGGAAGCGGCTTCACTGCTCCACCTGTCGGGCTGCAGCTGAGGAGTCGGTTTTGGGGGCCCGAGGGTTCTCTACGCTGTTTGGCCGCTGTGTGCGCCTTCGGCAAATTCTTCCACGGCTTTCGCACAGAAAGCCGGAAGGTCGTCAGGGTTCCGGCTCGTCACCAAGCCCTGATCGCACACGCATTCTTCATCCACCCATGTCGCACCGGCGTTTTTAAGGTCCGTCTTCAAGCTGGGCCAGCTCGTCACTTGGCGGCCGTCGACCACATCGGCTTCGATAAGCGTCCAAGGCCCATGGCAGATCGCCGCGACCGGTTTGCCTTGTTTGAAGAAATCGCGCACAAAGTCGACGGCCTCCTCATGAGTCCGCAGAGTATCCGGGTTCGCCACACCTCCGGGCAAAACCAAACCATCGAAATCCTCGGCACTCACCTCATCGACCACTTTGTCGACCTTGAATTTATCCGCCTTCTCGTCGTGGTTCATCCCCTGAATCGAGCCCATTTTGAGGGAGACGAGGCAAGGTTCGCCCCCTGCTTTCTCCACGGCTTTCCACGGGTCGGTGAGTTCCACTTGTTCAAAACCATCGGTGGCGAGGAATGCGATTGTTTTGCCCTTGAGTGTCTGGTCGGCCATGTTGTGATCTCCTTGGAGGCTGCGTTGTGGGAAGGAAGAGGGACGCACGAGACTAGGCTGCCATTGCTCGGCACTCCGCTGCGCATTTCTGGCAGGTTTTCGCGCATGCTTGGCAGTGATCATGATCATGGGCACCGCATTGCTCGGCACACCAATCGCAAACCTTGGCGCAGACGGCGCAGACATCGTGGGCGAACTTGCCCTCTTTAGCCATCGATTCCGCACACAGCATGCAGATCGACGAGCATTCGTTGCAGCAATGCGGACAGTCGTTATCGCTGTCTTTGCTGATCATTTTCGACAGGCAATGCTCGCATGCCATTGCGCATGCTAAGCAAGCGTCGATGCAAGATTGATGTTTCATTGCTATCGCTCCTTGTGGGGTGAGGAGGAAATAGCGTGCAAGGACTGTTCCGAATCTAAGCGATCCCCGCCGTTCTTTTCTAAGAATTCATCCTCACGAGGCGACCAGCATCACCCCCTGCATGGCGGGTGTCGTTCGATGGACGAAACGCAGCTTCTCGATCACCGCGTCGCTCACCACTTCGGGAACCACGTCAATGAGGCCCATAGTCCGCGTGATTTCATTGAGCGCGATGCCCGCGGACATGAAACTCGTGAGCTGCTCGCCGAAATCGGCACTGCGTGGCGGGGCGAGCGAGGGGACCCGCGTCCGCAAAGTGTCGATCATCGCCATGGCATCTTGGTAAAAGCCAGCGGTCTCCGCGAAATCCTCCCAAGGGTGCGCCGAGGCGTACTGGCTGATGTAGTGCTCTTGCCAATTGGCGGGGGGGCCTTGCTCGTAGTACCGCGGCATCGCGTCGGCGTAGCTGGGGCTGGTGTGGTCGCCGAACAGTTCGCGAAATTCGTCGTCGAACTTCCCTTCAATCTGAGTCTGCCACCAATAGTGGCCGAACTCGTGCCGCAGGTGCCCGATCACGGTTCGCTGGGGTTCGCCAAACTGCTGGCGGGCCTTCTCGCGGTGCACCGGATCGGCTTCGTTCAGGTTGATCGTTATCACACCATCGGCATGGCCGGTCATCACTCGCTCTTCCGGCGTATCGGCCTTGAATTCGAATGTCAGGGGTACCGGACCGTCCAGTACGTCTTCCGAGAAGCCCAGGTCGCCAATTTCCAGCAGTAGACGACGCTTGTCGCGCTCAAGTACCCGCCACCGGTCGATGTTCATCGACATATTCACGTCAGGAATGACGTGCGTCCGCCGGCAACTCTGGCAGAGCCCTTTCGAACCATTTTCCGGAATCACCAGACCATTGCAGACCTCGTAGCGCTCGCGATTCAGACACCGTGCTACGGATTGCCTGCACTCGGTGTTCTCACACCTTCCGTCGTCGCCGACGCTCGACAGCCGCCCACAAGCGTCGCACCAACCGACACGCCGGCCGCACTTGCCACACTCGGTGTTGGGCAGGAACAGCTCGGATCCGCAGGCACAGGCATAGTTTCTCATGGACGTCTCGGCTCACCTTGTTCGACCTAGTAACTCGCCTCGGACCATTGTGGCGAGGGTCACAGTCGAATTGCAATCGGTGTGCCAGATGGGGGGGGACTGCTTGTGAGCCGGGTCGTCCCCGACCCCGGACATGGTCCCAAAGGACGACTCTCCCCATGAGAATACGTCCGGGGTCGGGACGACCCAGCTCACCAAGAGAACTATTAGTGCCGGAAGTGCCTGCAACCGGTGAACACCATCGGTAGCCCATGCTTGTTGCAGGCGGCAATCACATCGGCGTCGTTCTTCGACCCACCAGGCTGGATGAACGCTGCTACGCCCGCCGCGGCCGCACGGTGGATCGAGTCGTCGAATGGGAAGAAGGCGTCGCTTGCCAGCGAGCTCCCCGTCACGCGATCGCCAGCCTTGGTGATAGCAATCTCCACCGAGTCGACGCGGCTCATCTGCCCGGCACCCGCGCCGAGCAGCATCTGGTCTTTTGCCAGCACGATCGCGTTGCTTTTCACGTGTCGGCACACGGCCCACGCGAACCGCAGGTCGGCCAACTGCTCTGCCGTCGGCTTGGTCTCCGTCACCACTTGCCACGTCCCTTCGTCGTCGTCCAGGTCGTCGGCACTCTGGGCGAGATAGCCCCCGTCGATCGCTCGGAGCTGGAGCGATGCCTTACCGGGCTCGATGGTGCCGCACTTCATCAGGCGGACGTTGGCCTTCCACTTCGGCTTGGTGGTCAGGATCTCGACCGCTTCGGCCGTGTAGTCGGGGGCGATGATCGCCTCGACGAACTTGCCCGGCTCCGCCAGGCATTCGGCGGCCGCAGCATCGACGGGGACGTTGAAGCCAAGGATCGAGCCAAACGCGCTCACGGGATCTCCCGCCCAGGCCTTCTCCATCGCTTCACCAAGCGTCTTGGCACTGGCGGCGCCGCACGGGTTATTGTGCTTCAGCACCGCCACGCCAGGCGACGGAAGCGACCGAGCCACACCGAGCGCCGCGTCCAGATCCAGCAGGTTATTGTAGGAGAGCTCCTTACCGTGCAGTTGCTCGGCATTGACCACGCTGTGTGGGCCGGCCGTGGAGAGTTTGTAGAGCGCGGCACACTGGTGAGGATTTTCACCGTAGCGGAGAGGCTCGGCGCGCTGGAGCTTCAGGCGAATGGTCGCCGGAAAATCACCACACGGGTCGAGCTGGTCGGCGAAGTACTTAGCAATCGCCGTGTCGTAGTCGGCGGTGTGGGCGAAGGCCGCGGCGGCGAGCTCTTTACGGAGCTCCAGCGAAGTTGCGCCCGTGGTCCGGATCGCTTCGAGGATCGCCGGGTACTGGTCGGGGCTCGACGCGATGGTGACGTATTGATGATTCTTCGCCGCCGAACGGACCATGCTCGGCCCACCAATGTCGATGTTCTCGATCGCCTCGGCGTAGGCCGTGCCGGGCTTTGCCACGGTTTGCGAGAACGGGTAGAGATTCACCACCACCAGCTCAAACCGCGCGATCCCATGATCCCGCAAACTTTGTTGGTCGCCGGAATGGTCATGCCTGCATAGAATTCCACCGTGGACCTTCGGGTGAAGTGTCTTCACGCGGCCGTCCATCATTTCGGGCGAACCGGTGTACTCGGCGACGTCGCGGACCGCGAGGCCCGCGCTCTCCAGCGCACTACGTGTTCCGCCCGTGCTGAACAACTCCACGCCGGCAGCGGCGAGTCCCTTGGCAAACTCCACCAAACCGGTCTTGTCGCTCACGCTTAGCAGCGCCCGCTCAATCTTCGACGACTCCATCACCAACGCCTTTCGGATAACCCCAGAACGGAATCGCGAGATTCCAGATGCAATTTGATAAACATCCTAGCCGCTAGCTTCGTATAATGAAGGGACCCTGAGAAGAGGCACTCTCAGGCCCCTAGAATCACGAGGGGCGAGTCGAGCGATGCTCGCCCCCACATCGGCCGAATTCCCCGTCAGCCGATCCAATGCCGACCCCCTAAAGTCGCCCCTTTCAATGCGTGGCCAATCGCGAGTTCCCCCCCTCCCTACCGTTGGCCAAATTCGCGAAAGGGGCGACTTCTTTTTTCGCCCAAGACCATCCGGTCTCTCTTCGTCCGAATGGCGAATTCTCGGAACTAGCAATTGCTGCAACCCGCTTGCCCGTGTGGTAGAATCACCCACGTGCGTGCGGCCCCAATTTGGGCCGGCCAATGGCGGGGCGGATTCGGCGGGCGCCCGGCCAGCGACATCGTGACTTGGTCCGCCGTCTCTTTTCTACTTTCCTTTTCTCCGGGAGGCGACTCTCATGGCGGGCAATTCGCGCTCTGCGCTAGTGGCAACTCTGGTGGTGGCGGCGGTCGCCATTCTTTGGTACCGCTCGACCGTCTACGACACACCAACCACGATCGAACGCCCCAAGCTGATCGTGCTTACCGGTGGAAATGGCCCCTACTGGCAACTGATGGCCGAAGGAGCCCGCGCCGCCGCCGAAGAGCATAACGCCGAGCTCGAACTGTTGATGCCCGAGGGGAACGACGAGTTTGAAAAGCAGAATGTCATGCTGATGGCCCTGAAGGGTGACCAAGCGGATGGCATCGCCCTCAGCCCGCTCGACGCCAATCGCCAAACGCGGATGATCAACGCGCTCGCCGACGAAACGATCGTCGTGACTATCGACTCTGACGCGCCGCAGTCCGAGCGCTGTTGCTACGTCGGAGCCAGCAACCACGCGGCCGGCGTCAAAGTCGCCAAGCAGATGCAAGAGGTTCTTCCCGAGGGAGGCAAAGTGGTGGTTTGCCTGGCGAACCTCACCAAGGACAACATGATCGAGCGCAAGCTTGGCATTGAGGATCATCTAAGTGATACGGCATCCGAAGGCGATGCCGACGCCCCCACGTTCGAGATCGTCCAATGGCTAGTCGACGACGGAGATCGCGAGCGCTGCCGGACGCAGCTCGTTGACTTTCTGAAGGCCAACGACGACATCGTCTGCATTGTTGGTCTCAATGCGTTTCACGGCGGCGAGATGGTGGCAGCGGTGGAAGAGCTTGGCCTAAGCGACACCATGAAGATCATTGCATTCGATACCGAAGACGTCACGCTCGACGCGCTAGCGAATGGCAAGATCCACGCCACCATTGCGCAAGACCCTTACCAGTACGGCTACGCCAGCGTCCGGCACTTGGCCGACCTTTGTCGAAAGGACGAGCACGGCCGCGCCCCCGCGGGACTGCCGAGCACGCACACCGTCGACACCCGAGTACTCCATCAAGCCGATGTCGACGAGTACCGGCAGAAGTTTCTGAAAGAGCCGAAGGCGGAGAAAGACTAAACCATCCACGTAACCCGGATTCGCCAGAATTCGGGCCGCCTCTCCGTACGCCTCGAACTCTTGCAAGTCCGGCTACGCAGCCGCCATTAGATTCCTTGTCGCGCTACTAGCACGACATCGATGGGTTCTTCGCCGATGTCGACGAGTTTCACCTGCAAGTCCCCCGCGGCGTCGCGGCGGTACTCGACTTCGTTGTCGGTCCCCAGGTAGTTCATGCTCACCAGCGGCAGTTTCTGGGTACCGGTTAGCGTGCGCCAACCTTCGGCGTCGGCTTCGGGGAGTGAAAGAACGTGAACATATACGGCGGCGTCTTTTGCGGTCGTCACGCCCCAGGATTGGGGTGCGACCGGCCCGCCGCGAGTGCCGTAAACGCTGTCCCCATTCTTCTCGAGCCACTCGCCCATCTCGGTAAGACGCTCGACGAACTCGGGCTGGATCGTACCATCGGGTCTGGGGCCGACGTTCAGCAACAGGTTGGCGTTTTGCCCCGCGGCCTTCACCAAGTAGTGAATCAGGTCTCGTTTACTCTTCACGTTCTTATCGTTCGCCGCGTAGCCCCAGTTGCCGTTGATGGTGTCACACGATTCGAGCGGCAAATCGCCGATGGTCGAGTGAGGGCTAAAGCCAGTGGTGTTCTGCCCCGGCAGGTCGCGTTCGAACATCTGAAAATCTTCACCCTCGAACGGCGCGACGTGATGGTTGTTGCCCACCAGACAACCGGGCTGCAAGCCATGAATCAGGGCGTACGTTTTGTCGAGCCGCCAGTCGATGTTAGTCGCCTTGGGGTCGTTGGCGTCCCCCTTTTGCTGGTCCCACCAACCATCGAACCAAATGCCAACCACTTGACCGTACTCGCCACTCAAGAGTTCCGCGAGCTGGGCGTCCATGAAGTCGAGGTACTTGTTGAAGTCGCCCGACTCGGGTCGGCCCGACGCTTGGCCCGTGCGTCCGCGCGGGAAGTAGTCCGGGTGCGTCCAGTCGAGGTGCGAGTGGTAGAAGAACAGCTTGATGCCTTGCTTCTCGCATTCCTCGGCAAGCGGTTTCAGCAGGTCCTTGCCATACGGCGTGGCGTCGACCACGTCCCACTTGCTCGCCTTCGAGTCCCATAGCGCGAAGCCATCGTGATGCTTCGAGGTGATGGTGATGTACTTGGCACCGGCCTTCTTGAACAGCGCCACCCACTCCGCCGGATCGTACTTCGTCGGATTGAACTGGTCGGCCACGGGCCTGTACTGGTCGATGGTCATCTTCTCGTTGTTCATCACCCACTCGCCGCGCCCGAGCTCGCTGTAGACGCCCCAGTGAATGAAAATGCCAAACTTGTCGTCCTGGAATTGCTCGCGGTTGGCGAGATTCTCGGGCGTAGGGGTGTAGGTCGCGGGTTCTTCGCCCCGCAATACCTGCGGTGTCGCTATTGCAAACACACCCAAAGTCAGCACCCAGAACACCAGCGCGCCAGATCGTCGAATCGCCATGAGATAACTCCTCGCACAAGCTAGAGATGAGTACCCAAATGCCCAGAATGCCGCGAATGAGTCGAAGCGATTCCGGAAATGCAAGTTCACGCACGCAATCAGTGGCGATTCACTTGTCGCCCGATGTTGCTGCTATGAAAATAGCAGACCCGCCGCCGAGTTTCCAACTTCGGCATCTTCCCCTGCCCATTAGACAGCATCAGCGCCATGGTTTTCATGCATAATCCGGCATTTTTACTCTCGCTCGTCCTGTTCGCGGTAATCCGCCTGCCCGTGTCGGCGAACGAGTACCGCGTCGTCGAGTTCACGCCAGATGGGGCGTGGTGCTACTTCCAAGACCCGCGAGCCGTTTATGTCGAAGGCGAACATCACCGGACATTCGCCCAGTGGATGACTCGCGAGGGATCGCTGGTCGTTGGCTCCTTCGATCATGATACGCGTGAGGTAGTGCGGCACACGCTCAAACCCAATTGGCACGCCGACGATCACAACGTGGGAGCGTTCCTCGTGCTGCCCGACAATTGCCTTATGGCGTTCTACGCCCAGCACAATCAAAAGGGCATCTACACCAGCACCACGGTTCGCCCCGAAGACATCACCGAGTGGGGGCCTGAAGTGCCCGTGAGCGAAGCGGGGCGGATCACCTACGCCCATCCGTGTTATCTCGCGGACGAGAAACTCTTCTACGTCTTCTGGCGGGGCGGCGACTGGAAGCCGACCTACGCCACGTCGCCCGATGGGGTCGTGTGGAGCGAACCCCGTACATTGCTCTCGGAGCCGGAAGACCGCGAGAACGCCAGCGTTCGCCCCTACCTGAAAGTGGTCAGCGATGGCCGCGCGTCGATTCACCTCGCATTCACCGATGGCCATCCCCGCAACGAACCAACGAACTCGGTTTACTACCTTCGCTACTCAACGGGTGAGTTTCGGAAGGCGAATGGCGAAGTGGTGGGAACCGTGGATTCGCTACCAATCCCGCCCAGCCGCGGCGATGTGGTTTACGACGGCGTAACGCCGAATGTCCGCGCGTGGGTCACCGACATCGCCCTCGACACCGAGCGGCATCCAGTGATCGCCTACGCGCGATTTCCCGCCGAGAACGACCATCGCTACCACTACGCTCGCTGGACGGGTGGCGGGTGGTTCGACTCCGAAGTCACCAAGGCTGGCAAGTGGTTCCCCAACACGCCCCCCGGTCGCCGGGAGCCCGAACCGCACTACTCCGGCGGCATGGCCCTCAACCAATCGAACCCCAGTGTGCTGTACGCTTCCCGTCCCATCGATGGCGTGTTCGAAATCGAACGCTGGACAACGCCCGATGGTGGAAAGAGCTGGCAGTCGAAACAGCTCACCACAGACTCCGCGTCCAACAACGTCCGCCCCGTGTTCCCGCGCGGTTATCGCGGCGACGCCGATCACGTGCTGTGGATGAATGGCACCTACCGGCAGTTCACCGACTACGAGACGGGTATTGAGATGGTCGTGCCGTAAGTGCCGCCGTCCCTGTAGGGCGATTGCCCAACCAGCTAATCACTTGCGCCGCTCGCATTGTCGGTACATCCACCCGACGACGAGGCTCAACGCAATGATTGCATACCCGCGCGGTTCGGGGATACTGGGAACGCTGTGGATGCGGCTGATAAACGCAGCGCTCGAGCCATCCGAGAACCTCGCGGAAAATGCAAACGACCCGTCATCGTTTAGACGCCCATTCCTGCCGTCTTCTCCGCCGGTGCCTATGGCGATTCCAATGGAGGTTACGAGGCGTTGGAAAGAAGCCCCGGACAAATCTTCGAAGTCGAGGTCGAGCCCGCGGTGTACGACGAGTTCGGTGCCTAAGACCGGATCCCATGCCCACAAACCAGATAGATCGTTTGCACCGGGCGGAGCACCTGCTAATCTCGCGAAAAACAGGACCTGCCCCCGAGCATTGAAAGAGAAGCCACCAAAGCTCTGGAAAACGTTATCCGTACCCGGAGCAGGGTCTCCCGCCTTGACAATCATAGCTGGGCTGCCAGCGGTGTCAGTGACAAATAATGCTTCCTTCAGAGACGGTGTTGTCGACGAGTCGCGTAGCGTTGCACCAAAAGCAATTTGTCCCACGCTATTCACACGAGGGTCGTCGAAAGTGTAGTACTGCTCGGAGGTTCCTGGCACCGTCTGGCCTCGCCTGGCAACGGCGTGAATCTCGCCCGCCGAGTCCGACCTAAATAAGGCCAAATCATTGCTGCTATTGGTGCCCGGACCGGTAAGGGGTGTCACAAACGCCATGGAGTGCTGATTGTTTAGTCCGACAAGCGTGAACGTCGTCCTGCCGGTGAGATCGCCGAAGAGCACGCTTGAGTCACCGGCAATAATACTATCGCCCTCCCTTGCGATGAGCTGAGCGTCACCAGATTCGTGCATTAAATACATGGCCGAATTGTTACTCTCCGTGACCTCTGCACCTGATAGTATTGGTCGAAACACAATGGTCCCTTGATCATTCAATGGCAACTCCACCGTATCCGCTGCCATACGATTCCACACGACCCCAGACGGCAAGCCAACAGCGGCATCTCCGCTTCGCGCGATCACATCCACAGTACCATCCACATTGGTGCGAATGATGGCACTATTTGTGTCAGATGTTACCTGAGACCCAGTGAGAGACACCATTTGGACGACTTGACCACTCCCATTCGTACTGTGACGAGGTTGGATGGATACGCCTCTATCAATAAAGACGTTGGGGCCCAGCGAAGGTAGGGCTTGTCCTTGCCGCATAACGACTTCGAGTTCGGGCTGTTCGCGAAGTAGGGCGAAAGTTTGGGAAACAGATGGCGAGATCTGCGTTATATTGGCAACGAGATTAACCTGCCCTTCTGCGTTCATGCTGACCGGAAGGTGAAAGCGGTAGAACTGCACACCAACGGCTTCACCGGGGACTTGGTCGTTGATGCTTACCAGACGCTCGAGAGGTCCGTCGATGGGCAGCTTCAGAATACTCTGCATCGAGCTTTGCCCCGGACTAAGACTAATGGAGGCGTCGAGCGCAATATCTCCCCTGGCACTCAACACCGGCCCCGATCCGAAAGGGAACACAAAAAGGTCCTCGCCAGGAAAGGCCAAGCCTGACATGATTACGGCCTTCAACTTTGTCGGCGGCGCGGACGGCGCAATCGCGTGCGCAGCGGAAGAAAGTACGCAGCCAAACAACAAGAAGAGAACAATCCTCATGAGCTGTTTCCTACCTGGTGAAGTCTCGGGAGAGGCAACGCCACGATAGCAACCCGCGCGAGGCGGGTCAAACAAAACGGCCCAGGAGAATCGCCCCATCAGAACGCTAGACCGGTAGCTTCCCCGAAAACCACTACGGCGACGGCGAAATGTTCTACGACTCGCTGCGGCAACTCGGAAGTTGCCGCGCGGCTACCCCCTGAGAATTGCCATCTTCGGCCACGTCTAACTCGCCGACAAACCCCGATCCGTCGCCGCTTGCTCGCGGCTGTAGACGGCGAGGGTCGCCTCGAAAGTTTCCTTCGGGATCTGCCAGACGGGGTTGGCGTCGGTGTGCGAGTTGCAATGGGCGACGATCACGCGGTACAGGAACTTGAACTGGTTGCGGGGCGTGCGGAGCGAGCGGAAGGCGTCGATCAATCGTTGATCGCTCACTTCGTCCGCGAACAGGTTCCGCAACTGCGGTGTGTGCCCATCGGTCGCGCAGGCTTCGAGCCGAGCATTCGCCAGGTCATAAAGCGCCTCGCCCGTCCAGTCCAGCGACGGAATCATGTTCTGCTTATCAATGCGAGCCCGTTGGTGGAACTCCCGTGTCTCGCGGTTGAGGTACTCGACCAAATCATTGGCGAGTAGCAGTTTCAAACCCACGCCGGGCTGCTTGAGGAACTTGTTGTCGAGCATCGACCACACGAAGTCGCGCATCAGTTCTACCGAGCCATTCACCAAGTGCGGCTCGTCCACGCGGTCGACCAGCACGAGAATGCCGTTGAAGCCGAGGGCTTGGAGTACGCCCTGCAACTTAACGATCAATTCGTAGCGATCATCGGTCCGCCGGCGATTGGGCAGCGGTTGGCCAAGCAGATCGCGGTCGCGCATCCGCATGAACAGCCGCCGAAGCGAGCTAGTGTCGCGCTTCAGCACACGGACGTTCTTCTTAACGCCACGAGCTTCGCGATTGCATCGCCACCAGCGGATCATCCATGGCACCCACGCCAGGACGACGAGAATAATCGCTAGCCAGCCCCACAGCCAATTGTGATTGTCGTTTCGCACGAGCCAAATGGTGAACGCCCCCATGGCGATCGACACTCCCCAACCAAGAAGCGAAGTTGCCATGGTCGACCAGCCACCGTACCACAGCTTGCGGCGCAGCTTCTCGGTCCGCGCGGCGAACGACTCGCTGAGCGAATCGTCGTAACAGGCCGACAACAGCAACAGGTCGCGTTTCTGATGTTTATCGAGTCGGCCGCGGAAGTCGTTCGAGATCTGATTGGCAGCCGCGTTGCCGGGGCCCTGCGTTCCGAGCGCCAGGTTCACTAGGTTCGTTGTTCCGAGCGATAAAATGGCGTCCATGTGGTCCCACAGCTTCCATTCTTCCAGCACGCGTGCCGATTCCTTTTGCTTGCGCGAGGGTAAGCGATCGGCGAAGCGGTCGAGGAACGGATTGAAGTCGTCGTACTCGATCACCCAGATCTTGCCATCGGCGTGGTCGCGGTTGTACTCCGCTAGCTTGCCCATGATCTGCAGGCGCATCGCCGTCTTGCCGGCACCCTTCTCGCCGAACACAATCGACGTGGCAGGGTCGCCAGGATCGCCAAACACCTTGTCCCACGCGGGGTGAAACGTACTGGTGCGGCAGCGCGTCTTAAACACCGGGTCGGTTTGCGCGTCTTCCTCCGCAAACGGATTGGTCGAGACGCCGTGGTGCTGGAGAAACTTTTCGGTACGCATGGTGCAATGTCAGGGGTGCGATGGGGGCCACGGCCAAATAGCCGGCAGGTGGACGACAGGCTTGATTTGCTGCGTACAATTATAGGTGACCCGTTGCTCCACCGCTGGTGGGCCCTTGGGCTGTTATTCGCCAAAACCGGTACAAACCGATGACTCTTGCCCTGAAAACCGACCCAAAATACGGCTACTACCCGTGGTGGCCCGAGGACGAGAGCCCAAGCGGTAACGACTGGATTCACCCCGAAGACGTCGAGCTCGCCCGCTCGGTTATCCCCAGCCCCCGCGTCTGGCGACGCGATGGCCGGCAAGGAGATTACGTCGTCCTCACCTACGGCAAGCTCCTGCTACGCCTTCAGCAACTGATGTGGCGAGAGCTTCGCTGGGAGGGCTTTGATATTGGCAACTTGGTCGAAGTCCGCCCCCAAGGGATGAAACACTACCATCGCACCGGCGTCATCCGCGAGATGCTGTGGGACGAGACGACGGAAACCATCCAGTATCAACTGCAAGAACTCGACGAGGAAATCGAAAACCCACAGAGCTACTCCGCGGAAGATTTGAAGCACGTCGAACCACCCGTCGCGAGACCCGACGTGCGCGTAGAACCCCCGACCGAAGAGGGCGAGGAGTACGAGGTCGAGAAGTTGCCCGACGACGCGTAGGTCGTCACGAATTTAGAGAATGTAGTCCCGGCGCTAACTCACCTACTCACCTACTCACTCAACTACTACACAACCACGGCCCTTACGGGCCCCGCTCGCTGGTTTGCCAGATGGGCCACTTTCTGCCACCCGATTCGCGCAGCTCTGCCAGTTGGATGCCGTAGGCCGATTCAATGATGGAGTGCGTGACGACTTCTTCCTTGGGCCCCGCTTGTTCGATCCGACCGTCGCGCATCACCAGCGTTCGCTCGATGCTGGGCATGATCTCTTCGACGTGGTGGGTCACCAGCAGTGTCGCGGGGCCTTCGCCCTTTGCCAGTTCGCTGTCGAGCCACGCTAGGAATCGCTCGCGGACGCCAGGATCCATACCAGCACAAGGTTCGTCGAGCACCAATAGAATCGGATCGACCATCGTCGCCCGCGCGAACAGCACTTGTTGCCGCTCGCCCTGCGAGAGCACGCCGAACGGTTTGTCGGCGAGCGACTCGCAACCAATCGCGGCGAGATGTTCGCGGGCCTCGTCAAACTCGGCATCGGTCGGCCAGAAGTTCGGCAGGTAACGCAAACCGACCTGCGAAGTCCGCCCGGTGACGACGGTTTCGAGAGCTGTATCGTTCTTCGGGACCTGGGCCACCAACTCGCTCGAAATCCACCCAATCCGCTTCCGCCACTCGCGCAAATCGACGAGTTCGTCGCCACCGCGGAGCACCATGCCGCCGGTTGGCCATAGGTAGCCGCAAGCAATCTTGAGCAGCGTTGTTTTTCCCGACCCATTCGGCCCGAGCACCGCCCAGTGATGGTGCGCTGAGAGCTGCCACGAAATGTCGCGCAGAATCTCGGTCTCGCCCTGCGTGTAGTCGACGTGTTGGAGTTCGATGAGTGGGAGCATCACTTCTGCGTTGCAACTAGCCACGGATTAACACGGATGAAACACGGATGAGGGGAGAATCGTCAAATCGTATTCATGCCGCAGGAATTCTCAGTAGGAATCAGCCCGTTAACACATATCCGTGAGAATCCGTGTTCATCCGTGGCTAAAGAAACCGTAACCTCACTCGTACTCATGTTCCTTCGCCGGAAATGCTCCGCTTCGCACCTCGTCGCGAAACTGTTTCGCCGCGTCGACGATCGTTTGCTTGATGTTCGCGTACTGCTTCGCAAACTTCGGCACGTAACCATCGGTCAGACCCAAGAGGTCGCTCACCACCAGCACCTGGCCATCGCACGCCGCGCCCGCGCCAATGCCAATCGTGGGAATCGAAACCGCGGCGGTGAGTTCCGCGGCAAGCTTCGCGGGGACGCACTCCAGTACCATCGCGAACGCGCCGGCGTGGGTTACAGCCCGAGCGTCGTCGAGCAGGTTCTCGCGGTCGCGCTGCACACGATACCCGCCAAGTTGATGAACGCTCTGAGGTCTTAGCCCACAGTGCGCCATCACCGGAATGCCCGCGTTGGTGAGCGCCTGAATCGTCTCGGCTTGTTCGGCTCCCCCTTCGAGCTTCACAGCTTGAGCCCGCGATTGCTTCAGAATTCGCCCCGCGGTTTCAATCGCCTTGTGAATGCCCAGATGATTGCTTGGGAACGGCATGTCGACCACCACCAGCGCCCGATCGACCGCCCGGCCGACCATCTCGGCGTGGTAGATCATCTCGTCAACCGTCACCGGCAGCGTGTTCTCACGCCCCTGCACCACCATGCTCAGCGTGTCGCCCACTAAAATGCACTCGACGCCTGCTTCATCGAGAAGCCGAGCGGTGGGATAATCGTAGGCCGTCAACACCGAAATCTTGTGGCCCGACTTCTTAAAAGCGGTAAACTCGGGGACGGTAATGCGTTTGGGGCGAGACATGCGGGGCGGTGGTGGAAGGTGGGAGCACAAACTGGCCGCCGGCATTCGCGGGCGGAGTGGTAACGGGAATCAACTCATTGTAACCTGAACGGACGACTGCCGCGCGGGTGGTCGCGGCTTCTACCAGGCGGGAGAAAACGATGGGGCATATACTGGCGCTCGACCAAGGGACCACTTCGTCGCGGGCGATCGTATTCGACGACGCGGGGCAAGTGGTCACCGTTGCCCAGCGAGAATTCAAGCAGTTCTACCCTGCTCCCGGCCAAGTCGAGCACGACCCGTTAGAAATTTGGAACTCGCAGCTCGACGTGGCGGTCGAAGCTCTCAGCAAGGCCAAGCTCAAGCCGGCCGACGTCGCCGCGATCGGTATCACCAACCAGCGCGAGACCATCGTCGTCTGGGATCGTGAAACCGGCGAGCCCATCCACCCGGCGATCGTGTGGCAAGATCGTCGCACGGCGAGCCGCTGCGAGCAGTTGCAACGCGATGGCCACGCCGAGCTGATCGCCGAGCGTACGGGGCTGGTGATCGATCCGTACTTTTCCAGCACCAAGATCGCTTGGCTACTCGACAACGTCACTGAAGCTCGACAGCGGGCAGAGCGAGGTGAGTTGGCCGCCGGCACCATCGACAGTTGGCTTGTCTACAACCTCACCGCCGGCGAGCTCCACCTGACCGACGCCACGAACGCCTGCCGCACCCAGCTCATGGACATCCGCCGGGGCGAATGGGACGACGAACTGCTCAAGCTGTTCGATGTCCCTCGCTCGCTGCTTCCGGAGATTCATCCGTCGAGCGAAGTGTATGGCAAAGTCGCGGGCAGCCTCGATCTGGCTGGGATTCCAATCGCTGGCATCGCGGGCGACCAGCACGCGGCGCTCTTCGGCCAGGCCTGCTTCGAACCCGGCATGGCGAAGAACACTTACGGTACCGGCTGCTTCGCTCTGATGAACACGGGCACCGAGGTGAAACCGTCGGAGCACAAACTTCTGTCGACCCTCGCCTGGCAACTGGACGACCAAATCGAGTACGCCCTCGAAGGAAGCGTGTTCGTCGCCGGCGCCGCAGTCGGTTGGCTTCGCGACGGGCTCGGCATTATCAAGAAGTCGTCCGACATCGAAGAGCTCGCCGCGAAGGTCAAAGACTCCGACGGCGTGTACTTCGTGCCCGCACTCACGGGTCTGGGCGCTCCCTATTGGGATCCGTATGCGCGCGGCACGGTCGTTGGGCTAACGCGCGGCACCACGGCGTCGCACCTTGCGCGTGCGGCGCTGGAAGGGATCGTCCAGCAAGTGGCCGACGTGGTCGAGGCAATGCAGTCGGACGCCGGCTGCCCGCTCAAGGAACTTCGCGTCGATGGCGGGGCGAGCGAGAACAACCTGCTGATGCAACTGCAAGCCGACTTGCTGCAAACCCCCGTGGTTCGCCCCGCGGTGACCGAGACCACGGCGCTCGGCGCGGCGTACCTCGCGGGGCTGGCGGTCGGAACGTGGCCCGATCGCGAAACGCTCCACCAACAGTGGCACGCCGAGGCTCGCTTTGAGCCGAAGATTTCTAAGGACGAGGCCCAGGGTATGCGAAAGCAGTGGCGTCGAGCGGTGGAACGCTCGCGTGATTGGGCTCGCGAAAGTGAATAATAACGCATGACAAAGCCACTACCACCCAATCCGGCATACCAACGTGCGTCGCAGCTCGAGAACCTCGCGCGAGGCGAGACGCTCGACATGGTCATCATTGGTGGTGGTGCTACGGGCGTCGGCATCGCGCTCGACGCGGCGTCACGTGGATTTCGTGTGGCGCTTTGCGAGAAGTACGACTTTGGCAAAGGCACTTCAAGCCGTAGCACGAAGCTCGTGCATGGTGGTGTTCGCTACTTGCAGCAAGGTAACGTCTCGCTCGTTCGCGAAGCGCTCCACGAGCGCGGCCTGCTGCTGAAGAACGCAGCGCACGTTGTCTATGCCCTGCCGACCATCGTCCCGCTCTACGCGAAATGGCAGATTCCGTACTACTGGACGGGGCTCAAGGCGTATGACCTTCTCGCGGGTAGTTTGAACATTGGCCGCTCGGGCTATCTCTCCCCGGCTGCCGCCCGAGCAGCGATACCAACGCTCAAGGCGGAAGGATTGCAGGGTGGCATACGTTACTTCGACGCGGGCTTCGACGACACTAGGCTCTTGGTGAGCATGCTCCAAACGGCGATCGACGAAGGTGCCACGTGCATCAACTATCTCGCCGTGAATGGATTGATCAAGCAGTCAGGCCGAGTCGGCGGCGTGATGGCTCACGATGAACTGAACGGAACAACCTACGAACTTCGCGCCCGCGTGGTGATCAATGCCACGGGGCCGTTCAGCGATTCGATCCGACAGATGGACTCGCCCGAGACGCGTCCGCGGATCCAGCCAAGCCAAGGTATCCACATCGTGCTCGACCGCCGATTCCTTCCCGGCACGTCGGCGATGATCGTTCCGAAGACCGCAGATGGACGGGTGATTTTCGCCATTCCGTGGCACGGCGCGACGCTTGTCGGCACGACCGACACACCGTTAAGCGACACCCCCGTCGAGCCCGTGCCGCTAGAGTCCGAGATCGATTTTCTGCTAACCACGGTTGGCCAGTATCTCTCGGAAGCCCCGAAACGTGGCGACATCCGCTCGATCTTCGCCGGCATTCGGCCACTTGTGTCGGAGGGCGACGAGCACACCACGTCGAAGCTCGCCCGTGATCATGTGATCGAAGTGAACCGCGAGGGGCTGATTTCGGTGATGGGTGGCAAGTGGACCACGTACCGCCGCATGGCCGAGGACGCCGTCAATCGCGCCATTGAAGTTGCCGACCTTCCGCAGCTCGCGTGTCGCACCGAGTCGATGCCGCTGGGGCACAACAACACGTCCGCGATCGCCGAACTTACACGGCACAACCCCGAACTCGCCGAGCCACTCGATCCCGCGCTTCCCTATTCTTGGGCGCAGGTGTTGTGGACCATTCGCAACGAGATGGCCATGACCGTCGAAGATGTCCTCTCGCGTCGAACCCGTGCGCTGCTCTTGTGTGCGACCGCGTCGCGGCGATGCGCTCCACGAGTCGCGGCCATGCTCGCCGAGGAGCATGGCCACGACCCAGCGTGGATCGCCTCGCAGCTTGCCGAGTTCGAACAACTCGTGAAGCTGCACTTGCCAGCGTGATGGCGATCAGCCTTTGAAACGACGTTTAGTCTTTCGCGTCCGTGTCCTCATTGACCATCAGCCGGCAGAAGCACGAGCGATTGATCTTCACGTCTGCTCGTTCGCAAGCTTGCTGGCACTCGGTGGCGATCTCGCGAGCTTCGACCAATTCGTCCTGTTCCATCAGCGCCTCGGCGAGTCCATGCAGTGCCCACGGGTTGTGCGGATGCCGCTCCAGGTCTTCACGATAGACCTTCTCGGCTTCGGCGTAGCGTTTCTGTTCGAGCAGCAGCGCTCCCAGCGCATGCCTAGCCGGCTGCATCCATCCCCAGGGCTCGTCGTAATTGAGCCCATCGTCACGCCGCACCGCTTCGCGAAGGTGGTCAAACGCCGCGTCGAACTCGCCCTTGCGATAGGCGATCTCACCATCGATCATCGCGTCGGCCACTTCAAGAACCGCGCGAGACTTGTTTTGAAACAGCAAGTTCGTCTCCGGCACGGCGGCAGCTGCGGCCTTGAACAGCTCTCGCTCCGCTTCTGCTTCTTTCACACGACCCGTCGCGGCGTACGCGATCGTGCGGGCGTAGTGACGCACGGCACGCGACATCGGCAGGTAGTCGGCGTACTCGGGCTCAGCGAGCACCTCGTCCCACTGACCGAACCGCACCATCACGTGCATCGCCGTTGGCATGTAGGCGTCGAGGAAGTCGACCTGTGCCTTGAGCATCTCTTCAGGCACCTGCTGCGGAATCGCCCGGGCGGCTTCCATCGCTAGCTTGCTCTGCCCATCGAACATCGCCCCGTAGCACAAGAAGTGATAGTTATGGATGCGATACATCGTGTAGAAGTTCACAGGCCCTTCGCGTTCCAGGACCTGTTTGTCGATCTCGATGCCGCGACGATTCGAGCGAATCACGTCCTCGTAGTGCCCCAATCGCACATCGATGTGCGTCGGCATGTGCAGCAGGTGACCGCTGCCAGGGACCGCGTTGCGAAGATGATTCGCGGCCACGAGCGCCTTTTCTGGAGTTGGCGACGCTTCGATCGCGTGAATATAGAGGTGACACAAACCCGGGTGCGTGGGATCATCTTCCATCGCTTCTTCTAGCGTGGTGACGATCTCGGCCGTATGTTCGCCCGGCGTTCCGTCGGGACTCCAGTGCTTCCAAGGTTGCAAGTTCATCAGCGACTCGGCGTAGAGCATCGCGACTAGCGAATCGTCGCCATGCTTCGCGTGAACCTCGCGCATCGCATCGGCGTAGGTTTGGTTGAAAGGCACACGCAGGGCGAAGTCTTCAGGAACGTCCGCCGAAGTACGCTTCGCCACCGCGTCGATCAACGCCCGCTCTGCGTCCGTCGTACCTTCAAGACGTTTCTTTCCTTCTTCAATTGCGGCGTGGGCCAGAAGCATCTGCTCGGCGAGGATCTCCATGTTGTTGAAGTTCGGGCCCAGCGCGTACGACTTGCCCCAGTAAGCCATTGCTAGCTCCGGATCGGCCTCGAGTGCGCGGTCGAAACACCGCACGGCCTCCTCGTGATTGAAGCCAATGCACATCGCCACGCCACGGTCGAACCACTTCTGCGCCGTCTCCGACTCCGTGCTCACCGGCCAATGAATTGTCCCGATGTTGTAATAGCCATCAATCATCGGCCGAGCGTCTTTCGCCCGCGCCACGCTCGCAATGCCAATCACTATTGCAAGTAGAAAAAATGCTCTCTTACTCATCTCATGCACCCATCTAGTGGAAGTGACGTGCCCCTCTTTCGACCGTCTATGGTTTCTGGCCCACGACGATCCATCCGTTTGCTCTTAGTGCCGGACAAAACCACGCGTGTCTTAGCGGATGCCGGCGTGTGACTTCGAGCGGTATCCAGCGATGAATCTTGAATCCCGTCTTCGTGAACAGCTTTCGTAGTTCTCTCGCGCGGAAGACGTGCAAGTACATGTCCGGCACGCCGCGGTAGGGAAAGTACTTGTCGCCCACTTCCAGCTTCTTGCTCAGCGGAGCCTCGATCAAGTTCCGCATCACCCACCACGGCCCACCGGGGTCGCGGAGGTTGAACCAGAAGTTATGGACATGTACGACGAACTTGCCCTGGTGTTTCAGGATTCGAAACGCATTTTCCATCACCCGCTGGCGATTCTCATGCCCGCGAATCATGCCGAGCGTGCTGAACATGCACATGGCGTTGTCGACCGATTCGTCCGGAACCAAGTCAGGCGTGAGTTCAACGAGGTTGGCTTGCAAACATGTAATGTCGAGATCGCCATCGGCCGCCTTCTCTTCAACGACCGTCAGCATCGGATCCGACAGATCGATGGCCAGCCCGCGATGCCCTGCCTCGACCAGCGGCACCAGCGCCCTGGCCGTCCCACAGCCCAGGTCCGCGACGAGTCCCGCGGGCTGGAATTCTTCGAGCAGCAGCGGTTGGTCGAACTCGAATAAAGAGTTGAAGGCAAAGTAGTCGTCGTAGTCGTCGGCAATGCTGTCACGCTGGGTGTATTCCCAGGTGCCGTGCGAAACGCCGGGGGGTAATTGCCAATGGGGGATTTGCATGGATGGATGATATCCGGTCTCGGCGATTTGGGGCAGTTCTGGGGCGAATCCGGCCCCTTTTGAGGGGGTTCTGGGGGCACTATAATTCCGATTCACTGACACTTGGATACGATCCACAGGCAAACTTGGTCTCGGGAGTCGCCCGCGACCGCCCTAACATCGCAGGAGACTCTCTTATGGCTATCAAAGTCGCCATCAATGGCTTCGGCCGCATTGGCCGCCTCACGTTTCGCAACCTGATCGAGCGTGGCAACGAGTTCGAAGTGGTCGCTATCAACGACCTTACCGACAACGCCATGCTCGCCACGCTGCTGAAGTACGACAGCACGCATCGCCGTTTCCCCGGCACCGTCGAGTACGACTCCGAACACCTGATCGTCAACGGCAAGAAGATCAAGGCCCTCGCACTTCGCAACCCAGCCGAAGCTCCTTGGGGCGAGTTGGGTGTTGACGTGGTGGTTGAGTCGACCGGTGTGTTCTCGGCTCGCAAGACCGACTCGAAGCCCGGTTACGATTCGCACCTCGACGCCGGCGCGAAGAAGGTGGTGCTCAGCGCTCCTGCGAAGGATGGTGCTGACCTGACCTGCGTCATCGGCGTTAACGACGACAAGCTGACCAAGGACCACAAGTGCGTCTCGAACGCGAGCTGCACCACCAACTGCTTGGCTCCCGTTGCCAAGGTGCTGAACGACAAGTTCGGCATTGCCGAAGGCCTGATGTGCACCATTCACGCCTACACCAACGACCAGAGCGTGCAGGACCTGCCTCACCAGGATCCCTACCGTGCTCGTGCCGCGGCGATGAACATCATTCCGACCAGCACTGGCGCTGCGAAGGCCGTGGGTCTCGTGATTCCTGAGCTCAACGGCAAGCTCACTGGTTACTCGATGCGTGTCCCGGTTGTCACCGGCTCGGTGGTCGACCTGACCGTGAACCTGAAGAAGGCCGCCAAGCCCGCGGACATCAATGCCGCGATGAAGGAAGCCGCCGAGGGTTCGCTCAAGGGCATCCTTTGCTACACCGAAGACCCCATCGTGTCGACCGACATCATTGGCGATCCTCACAGCAGCATCTTCGCTGCTCCTTGGACCACCGCCATCAGCGACACCATGGTCAAGATCGTGAGCTGGTACGACAACGAGTGGGGCTACTCGTGCCGCACCGCCGACCTGATCGCCAAGATCGGCAAGATGTAGGATTCCATTCCCTACGGGCTTGCTAATCTAGTTGTGCATTCCAACGCGGGTCGTTCTTGCTAAGGCGAGAACGGCCCGCGTTTTTGTCTAGGCTTGGAGCGAACTCGGAGAACAGAGTGCTAAGCAGCCCCGACCAAGCTTGGTCGGGGCTATTGGGCGATGCAGTCAGCCTAACGAAACGGGCTCCAGCCCTCGGATCGCTTCGCCGTGCGGGGCGAGGATTCTCGGTCCTTTGCTTCGGCTTTCGCAATGGCCGCCGGGGGAGTCGTCTTCGCCACTTGCCAGTTGGCGGGTGATTTCTTCGGGGCGTTTTGCTGCGGATCGGCGAAGTCGTCCGCCGCTGCCCAGCCACTGGTGACGACAACGTTCGGCTCGCTACCGCTAGCGGCGCCACTCACCGGAACGCCAATCATCGCGACCGGTTCGGCGAGCGTAACGGCGGTCGAGCAGAGGATCTTTACGTCTCCTTCGCTCGATACCAATCGAACCCAAAGCTCTAGCGGTCTGCCACGTGGGGTGCTGGCCGGAACTGCGAGTGGTAGGTCGAGTACCCGGCGGGACGAATCACGCCAGGCTTGTTCCACTTCTTCGGCGGTGTAGTCCCAACGGGCGAGTTCCCACTCTTCGTCACTCGCCAAAGGGTCAACGAGCATCAGCGAGGCTTCACCCGCGAAGTAGCCGTTACCACCTTTCGCGGTCAAAGGTTCGACAATCGCCATCACGCCAATCGTGTTTCCTGTGTCCTCGGTGGCTCCTGGTTCGAGCGGCAGTTGCTCGGCGTAGATTGCACACGAAGTGGCGGGATCGGTTGGCTCGGGAGCGGGTTCGAACGCCGCGGACGCAAGTCGCGTGTGCGATGCACGATCGTCGGACGAAAGTACTTCGACCTCCGCTACCTCGCCGCTCGGCAATTCCTCGACATCGTGGTCGATCTCGCCACCAGGCACGGGCTCGCCGAGGTCGATCTCCGGAAGTTCCGGCTCGCCCATGTCGATTTCGGGCAAGTTAGGATCGGGATCCGTGCTTTGGTTGCTGGGGCGATCGAGCAAGCTGCGGTCGAGTCGTTCGAGCTGCTTGACTTCCTGCTTCTCTTCGGCGTTCTCGGCCTTCGCTTCTGCTTTTCCACTAGCGAGCCGCTCGCGGAGTCGTTGGTTCTCCAGCCGCTGACAACGCAAGAGTTCTTGATACTCCGAGACGTTGGCCTGCAGCTCGTAGATGTGATCCTCGTGCAGCCGCAGCTCTCGAATGTACGCGTCTTGATTGGACGTGTTGTTGCGACAACCAGCCGCCGCGACGAGCATGCACACCAACACCGCGATCGGCATAAATGCCGAACGATGGCGAAGGGTGGAGTGCGCACAGAGACCTGACAAGAGCTTCATGCCGCGGTGAATACTAAATCCACGGCACTCCGGTCAAGGCTGGCACCGCCGGCAAGGTGGCCTTGGACTCGTGGGGTTTTGTCGCACTTTCGCCACTTTCACATTGGGTGCGACAAAACTCCTTTTTCGCCTCATGGGAGTTGTGGCGTAAGCTGTTCTTGCGAAACAGGTTACGTTCATTGCGGTGCTTCGCTTCTGAAGGATAAAGTCGCAGCGCGAATCCGCAGGTGCGACTTTACTAGGCTTGGATTAACAGCCGCCGTGTCATTCTGACGGGAGTGGAGTTCCCGGAAGAATCTCGCCCCTGAAGAATGATCACAATGGCAAACGAGATCCTTCAGTCGCTTGGGCTCCCTCAGGATGACAAACATTCCAACCGCTCCGCTAGCACCCGGCGTGCGGCAAGCTTTCCCCTTTTACGTGCTATTCAATTGTCAAAGAACGTGTGTCCACTACTTCTGTGGACATGTGCATCAGAACACATCCGAAGCGCGCTTTCTAGTCACTTTCCGGAAAAAAAGTGTAAATAGTTGGTGGCGTAATGTCGGGCGATTTTTGGAGAGTTTCTCACGAAAAGGCGCAAAGGCGCTAAGAAGGTTTTGGAACACTAATTGGCACTAATTGAATTAGCGAATATTAGCGCGTATTAGTGTTCCGGCTTCTTCTCTTTCTTTGCGTCTTGGCGGCTTTGCGTGAGAAAGATGCTCAGCGTCCGCATTTGTAGGAACTGAGAATTCGAGTACGCCAAGCTACGATCGCCAGCATCGACAGTGCGATTGTCACCGCGGTCGATGGCTCCGGTACGGCGAGGGTCACGCCGCTGAGTTCGAGGATCACATCTTGGAAGTCGCTATCCCCGCCGGGGCGTAGCTCGACTTCCCACGCCAGGACGTAACTACCAATAGGGTTGGTGGGAAAGCCATCGTTTCCAATAATGCGGTAGGTGACGACTTGGTCGCTCGCTGCCGGATTCAGTTCGGCCTCGGAGAAGATTCTCCCGCTCCGCCCAGACATTTCGAAGTAGAAGGACTCCCCGAACCTCGCTCGGTCTGTAATGGTTGCCGTGGGAAACTCCGGAAGGCGATAGCCCTGCGTACCGGTGCCCCAAGATGTCAGGTTGACGGTACGCGGATGCTGCATCGAGCCCACTCGAATGGTGTTGCCTGTCTGCGAGAACTGAGCGACGGCCTTTACCGTGGCGACCTGGTCGGTGAAATAGAACGTCCCATCGAACAAGTCGTTTACGCGAACGACGTTGTGCTCGCCGTACAGCGTTTCGATCACCGACGGATTGAGATTGTCGGGATATGGGTTGGTGCCGATCAGATTCGGTTCGTCGGTTTCGTCGAGCGCGTTGTGAATGGGTGTGAAGGCAGCGAGGCCTGGAGTTGCCATGAGCATAAGCGACACTCCCATCATTGCCGCACCGATGCCGCGTGGTACGAAAGGGGAGCTATGTCGCGAACATCCTCTGCGAAGTCGGCGTGCCTTCCGATACACGCCGGCAAATAGCATCGCGATTCCAACAAGAGCAACGCTGCTTGGTTCGGGGACGGCGGGGGCGATGCCGGTGACTTCGATCACCGTATCTTGGAAGTCGCGATCCCCGAAGCGAGACATCCCGTCGTCCCAGGCTAGGACGTAGCTGCCGATCGGATTGTCGGGATGGCCTTCGTTGCCAATCACTTGAAACGTCACCAAGTGGTCCCTTCCCGCATTATTCGTCATGGGAGCAAAAACTGGACGCAGGGCATCAGAATCGGAGGATAGTCGCACGCGGGGACCGTCGTAGTGAAGTTGGAACTCAGGAGGAAAGTATTCCCGTTCCAAATCAAACTGCCAGGGGTAATAAAAGTTGTATCCCATCAACCCATGCGAGATGTACATGATCGGATAGTATCCCGCCCCTGATGCATCGGCCCCGCTAAGGCCAAACGTCTCCTGGGAAAAACGGGCGACAAGGGTGAACGTGGCCACGTCCTTGGTAAACACGAAGAGGTCGTCCCGGTCATCATCGATTCGCCGAACGTTGTGCTCGCCGTAGAGCGTCTCGATCACCGAAGGATTCTGGTTGCCCGGAAAAGTATTGATGCCGAGCAGATTGGGCTCGTCCGTGTGATCGAGAGCGTAGCCAATGGGCGTGAGTGCCGCCACGGCCGAAGGCGCTGCCGACATCCCCACGATAACCCACCCCAAGCAGCCACAAGCGAAGGCTGCACTGATGCTACGATTCATTAGACTCTTCCCCGATGTCGACTGGATATTGAACGCATGGCGGACCGGCCGTATTTCCCCAAGGCCGGCCGAGGCCTCATGGTACCCCAGGGGTGCGGAGATCGCAAATCATCCCATCCCGATCACTGCAGAGTGGGGCGAGTCCATGAACGGCGGTCTTCTTTTCTCTCGAAAAGCCGCAAAGACACGGACAGGATTTGGGAACACGAATCTGCGCTAGTCGACGCTAATTGCACTAGCGAATACTAGCGCGTATTAATGTTCCTACTTCTTTCTTGCTTTGCGCCTTGGCGGCTTTGCGTGAATCCTTTCTCCTTGGCAAGTTGATGGGGGGTACGCGCGTCGAGTCGCGGAGGAGATCCTTCGGTCGTCGGGACTAACCTCAGGATGACACAGGGGTCGGGGCAGGGCGTGGAGGGAGTGGGAGACGAATGGGCGTGGCGCGATATAATGGGACCTTCGGAACAGGCTCCCACTCAATGCATCCTCAAGGATTGAAACCATGAAGATCCACGTCGTTTTCTACAGCATGTATGGCCACGTTTTTCAGATGGCCGAGGCGGTGGCCGCGGGGGCGAAGGAAGTCGCCGGTGCCGAGGTGACGCTGTTCCAGGTCGCCGAGACGCTACCGACCGAGGTGCTAGAGAAGATGGGGGCAGTCGACGCGAAGAAGGCGTTCGCTCACGTGCCGGTGATGGAGCCAAAGCAACTCGCCGAAGCCGACGCGGTGATCTTTGGCACACCGACGCGGTTCGGCAACATGGCCGCGCAGATGCGGGCGTTCCTCGACGCGACCGGCGGACTGTGGAAGACCGGGGCGCTCGTCGGCAAAGTCGGTAGCGTGTTCGCCAGCACCGCCACGCAGCATGGCGGGCAAGAAACCACCATCACCAGCTTCCACACCACGCTATTGCATCACGGCATGGTGATCGTCGGCGTCCCCTACACGTGCCCCGGCCTGGTGAACATGTCGGAAATCACCGGCGGCACCCCCTACGGCGCTACCACCCTGTCGAAAGACGATGGCTCGCGAATGCCGAGCGAGAACGAACTGTCGATCGCAAGGTTCCAAGGGAAACACGTCGCCGAGATCGCGGCGAAGCTGGCGAAGTAGTTCGACGGAAGAGTGTCACGCAGAGACGCAGAGACGCGGAGGATTAATTGGAACACTAATCGGCGCTAATCTTCGCCAATGAGTTATTAGTGTTGATTAGCGTGGATTAGTGTTCCATTTTTCTTCTTGGCGCCTTGGCGGCTTTGCGTGAGACATCGTAGTTAGTCGTGACCATTGGGTGAACTGCGATTCTTTAACTGTTCTTGCTGGAGGCCTTTGAGTATTTCCTGAATATCAACGTTTAGATGACAGTCGGGGATATGTTCGCGAAGCAAGTTGGCTTGATCGACGGACAGTCGCGCATCGCGAACGGTTAGCGATTTTAAATAGGTCAAGCTGGCTAGTTGTGGCACTGCCTCCCTATCGATGGTATCGCTCCGGATGCGCAGCGATCTTACGTGTATGCTGCGGGCAAGCTTTGCGACCACTTGCGCGTCAAGAGAAGGGCAATCCAGCGAAATGGTGTGAATGCTTGGAAGCCGATTGAAGTAGCGGATGGCCATCTCCATTCTCTTTGGAAAATCAGGCCCCGGCGGATTCTGATCGGTGTACTGCAATGAGGCGAATTCAGGTAAATCCACTGCGCTGTGCCCGCGAAGCATTCGCATCCAGTACGAGCCTCGCGGACGGTGCCCCTCGCAATATCCGATACCTGCGATGTAGATCAGGCCTACCTTAGGGTAGTTCAGCTCCCACCCCAGTCGCTCGAGCTCCCGAATCGGCCGTTCGACGCTCTCCACCGCCGCCACGCGCCAGCCGAGTAGTAGGCAGAAGGCGGTGATGGCGATCAGGAACGTGCGTAGGCGGAAGCGGGGCATGGCCGGATTATAGGCCGGTGGAGTGTCGCGATGCTACTTGGTTTTGCAACGTGTCACGCAGAGACGCAGAGGCGCGGAGAAGAGTGGGGAACACTAATCGGCGCTAATCGGGCTTAGAGTTCCGTTTTCTTCTTTGCGCCTTGGCGTCTTTGCGTGAGATAGAAATAAGAAGTTTGCCTCCTCGACCCGCACGCGACTTGGTGAGCGGCCGCGTCCCTTACACGCGAAATGCCGTATCGGCGCGGAGCTTGATACGGCCTACAAACTAATCTCCAGGCACCCTTCTCGAATGGCGAAGGAGATCCTTCAGTCGCTTAGGCTCCCTCAGGATGACACGCAGGGCTTAGGCTCCCGCAGGGTGACGTTTGCCACGTAGCCCTGCGAATAGTCCTATCGAACCGAGGAGCAGAAGAAGCACTGCCGAAGGCTCTGGCACCGTTGTGGTGCTGGCGGTGCTGAGCTGGTCGAGCGATTGGCCGAAGTTGGCTTTCCAGGTTTCGTACTGCTCGGAGCCGATCACGCCGTTGTGGGGGTCGTTAGGGAGCGTTCCGGCAGCGGCGCCGAGATTGTCGCGCCACACGGTGTAGTCGGCCAGGTTGACCATGCCATCGTTGTTGTAGTCGCCCTCGATGCCGGCAACGATCGCGAGGACGCCATTGACCAGAAGGTTCGACGTATCCCAGTGCAGGCCAGCGGAAAGCTCGGGGAGGACGATGTTGGAGAACGCGCCGGTGACCGTGTCGAAGTAGAACAAATCAAAGGTGTTGCCCGAGGCCAATGCAGGTGCGGTGGGATCGAGTTGAACGCTCAACGTCCCGCCGACCGTCCAGGCCCCGCCGACTACGAGTCGATCGTGAGCTGTGGTGTCGTAGAGGTCGATTTCGAGCGTCGTCGTGGCGGATTGCTGGAAGTTGCCGCTGATAGTGAGCAGTTCGCCATCGGGAACAAGCGTATCGAACAAGGGATTCGAAAGTTCGCTGCCCGGGGTGAAGTAAAAGTCGTCGAACTCGACCGGCGAGCCGAGGGCTTCGTGGATGCCGAATGTCACGAGAGGATTCGTCCCCACGGTGGCACCCGTGCGGCGGCCAAATTGGAACGTCTGTGGCGCGAGAGTGCCATCGCTGTTGCCCGTGGAGGTGGCGACTCGGAAGGTCTTCGCCGCGTTGTCGACGGTGAGCCAGACGTTGGTCCACTGGTTGTTGGGCATCGCGGTAAGCGCGACGTCCCCCGCCCCTGTACTAAAGGCGCGGAGCGAACTGCTGGCCGAGCTGCCGGCGATGGAAAGCATCGTGGCGTATTCGTTCCAGGGGTCGGCGGTGTCACTCCCCGGAGCGGTGGAAGTCGTTGCTTCGAGATCGGTGAGGCCGAACACGGCGTCGATGTTGCCGCTGCCAGTACGGCGGACGCGGAAGAAGTAGGTACCCGTTTCGCCACTGGCGAGGCTGAAGTCGTCCTCATGGTTATCGACGAGATCGGTCACGGCTCCGCGCCAACCACTTGCGGCATTGATCCCGCGCACGGCGAGGGCCGAGTTGCCGCTGTTGGTGGTGATCTCGGCGTTCGCGGTGCCGTTGAAGACTCCGGTCCAGGCGTTGCCAGTGGTGTTAGGTGTCGTCCCGATTTGACCGATGGGATAGGCTTGGAAGTTATCAATTTCGGCGAAGCCCGACGTGCTGACGAGCGGAATGCCCGCGCCGCCGACGCGAACGGTGCTACCCCACTGGGCGGAAAGGCTTCCACGCACGTTGCCGCCGCCGGCGAGAGTCGCTCCGCTGGCGACCTGGGTGTTGCCGAAACCGGTGGTCCCATCGACCACTAGCGTGCCCTGGCTGATGGTCGTTGTTCCGCTATAGGTGTTCGTACCGCCGAGGGTCCACGTGCCGGTGTTTTGTTTGGTAATGGCGAGCGTGGTGCCCGACGCATTTTGAATCGCGCCATCGATCTTGCCATCTCCCGCGCCGTCGAGCGTGACCATCCGCCCCGACATGTTCGTGAGTGTGCCGATGGAGACACCATTCGCTTTGCCGGTGAGATGCATCACGCCGGCGTCGGAGCGAAGCATGTAAGTCGAGCCCCCCGACTCGAGCTGCAACGTGCCGGCGAGGGTATTCGTGCCACTGTTGTTGACGATCGCGGAGCTCGCGTTGTTGCGACCGCGGAAGGCGATGTTATTGGCGATCGACGAGTTGTTCTCGAGCTCGACGCGAGCGGTGCTGCTGTTGCCCGACTCGCCAATGACGAGCCGGCCAAGATTGCCGAAGGCGTTTTGCCCGCGGACGATGGCGATGCCTAGATCTTGCCCAGGTCCCACGATCGTATCGCCGCCGTAGTCGCCGGTGCCCTCAAATCGCGTGGCACCTGCGCCTCGCACGCGAATTCCCCCGTCGCCAAGGATTCCGCCGCTCAGGATCAGTGGGCTCGTGGAGTTGTTGTTGATGGTGAGCCCACCGGCGATTTCGAGGTCGGCGGTGATCTCCTGTTCGGCGGTTGTCGTCGAAGCGAGGTTGATCGCGGGTGCAATCGACCCACCATTGCCATAGCCCAGAATAAGTCGATCGCCCGCGGTGCCAAACCGGTAGCGAGTGTTGCCATCGAAGTTCATGACGGAGAGCGTGCGACGGCCGGTCCAGTCGATGTTCTGCGTCTCCACACTTGCGGTGCCAAACGATGAGGTGATGCCACCGAGATTCGGCGCACCGTTCGTCCAATTGCCGGCGGTGTCCCACGCGGCGTTGGTGTTCATGCCGGTGTAGTTCCAATTGCTGGTGCTGCTGGAGCCGGCCTTCCAGACGCGAACCCAGTCGACCTTCATTTCGTCCGTGTGACCGACGGGCCACTCGGTGGTATTCGGCGTGCCAGGCCAGCCGCCGACGGCGTAGTTGAGGATCAGGTACATGTGCTGCATCTGCTCAATGGCGGCGTTGTCACCGAACTCGCTTACGCGCTGGCCATCGAAGTAGAAGCCCACCCAGTCGTCCTCGCGCCACTCCATGCCGAACGTGTGGTAAGCGCCGCCGAGATCGCCAGCACTGCCAGGGTTCACTTGCCCCGCGCCGGCGGAGTTGCCACCGCTCGTGTTGCGATAGTGAAACGCGGTATGGTACTGATCCTGGTTGTATCCCGAGCCGGCAGCCGTATCGATGGGATACTCCATGATGTCGGCCTCGGGTGGCCATCCATCGTAGAGACCCCAGAACGCGGGCCAGGAGCCGGGAGTGTTGGGTAGCAGAATGCGGGCTTCGATGTAGTTGGTGCCGCCGCTGATGTTGACCTTTTGGTAACTGGAGATGATGCCGCCGGCGAACGGCTCGGCACCACCCTCGCTGACGCGGCTAGCCTTGAGGACGAGTTGCCCCGCGTCGAGATCGACGTGGTCCTGGCGAATCTGTGTGGGGGCCGCGGTCGACATGCCCCAGTCGGGCGATCCATTGCTCCACTTCGTGGTGTCGAGCGTCGAGCCGGTGAAGTCGTCGCCCCAGTGATACTGCCACGTTCCGCTGGGGAGCTGCGCATGAACCGCCGGCGTGAGGGCGAGCAGCGTCACTAGCGCGTAGAGCGAACGGCGTTGGTCGAGCAGTTTCATCGTCGCCTAAATCAAAGGAGCGTCGCGTCGCCTAAGCGGCTAAACTGGCGAGTGCGGAGGGAGTTCCGCGGGGGTTGGTTCCGGAACCTTCAGTTTAACGAGCCTCGCCCAAGGCGGCAACGAAAACTAAAAATAAGTGAGATAATCGCATGATTCAGGAAGTTTATCCCTACCTGCGTGTCCGAAATGCTCAGGCCGCGATTGAGTTTTACGGCCGAGTGTTCGGGGCCACCGAGCAAATGCGACTCACTGAGCCCGGCGGCCGGGTGGGGCACGCCGAGTTGCTATTTGGCAAGCAGGTGGTGATGGTGTCGGAGGAGTACCCCGAGTATGGCATTCACGGCCCCGAGCATTTCGGCGGCACGGGGAGCTCGATCCACTTGCACGTCGACAACGTCGACGAGCTGACCCAGGCCGCTGTGGAAGCCGGCGCGAAGCTGCTGATGGAACCCAAAGACCAATTCTACGGCGAGCGCGCAGCGAAAGTGCTCGACCCCTTCGGCCACGAGTGGCTACTGGGTTCGCACATCGAAGACATGACGCCGGAAGAAATGCAGCGGCGGTTCACGGAGATGTGCGGGGGGTAGGGTTGTCACGCGGAGACGCAGAGACGCGGAGGAGATTTTTGGGAACACTAATCGGCGCTAATCTTCGCTAATCGATTCGTGATGTGCTCGTTTCTTGGCGTCTTGGCGTCTTTGCGTGAGATAAAGAGCGAAGGGCTTCTATCCACGCGCGCCGAGAATAACTTGCAGGTGGGGTTTTCGGCGGAGGATGAAACCTTCGGGTAGATTGCTGTAAGATTCTGAGCCGACTCCGTCCAGAAACCTCAGCTCGTCCGCACCATGTCGAAGGTCGCAGTGACGCTCGATGCGTGCAACACCCGACATTCGCAATTGCAGAAGCAATTTTCCCGCGACTTTAAGTTCCACACCGACATCCAATATCTCTGAATCGATCCAGACGTGGGCATGGATTTCGCCGTCGATGAGGCTGTAGTGGTACATTGGGAAGTACGGGTCGTTGCCGTGATGGTCTAGCTGGGGCTCGACTTCTAGGCAGGCCATCACTTCGACCGGATCCCAGCGGTAGTCGTATTGGCTCATCGGTAAACTCAGTTCTTGTGTGCGAGTCGTTCTAACTTGGGTGCTGGGGTTGTCTCACGCAAAGGCGCAAAGACGCGAAGGGGATTTAGGAACACTAATCCACGTTAATTTTCGCTCATCCGGATCAGTGCAGATTAGCGCCGATTAGTGTTGCCATCTCCTTTTTTCTCTTCTTTGCGTCTCTGCGTCTCTGCGTGAGATATAGAGCGATTAGCAACTCGCTGGGGGCTCGCGCGACTCGTCCCCAGGCACCCTTCTCGAATGGCAACGGAGATCCTTCGGTCGCTGGGGCTCCCTCAGGATGCCACGAAAGGGAATTCGCCTGCGCAACAAAAAACCCGCGGCTTCCGCCGCGGGCTAATTGGTTGTTCGCAATCATCATTGGTCATTGGTCAATCGACATTGGTCATTCCTAACCCATGCTCTCGATCACTTTGTCGATGATGCGGTATTCGGCGGCTTCTTCGGCGCTCATGAACTTGTCGCGGTCGGTATCGCGTTCGAGTTGGTCGAGCGTTTGGCCGGTGTGGTTGGCGAGGATTTGGTTGAGCTTGCGCTTGGTCTTCAGGTACTCCTCGGCGTGGATCATGATGTCCTCGGCGGTGCCTTCCATGCCGGCGAGCGGCTGGTGGATCATGATGCGGCTGTTCGGCAGGGCGTAACGCTTGCCCTCGGCACCCGCGGCCAGCAGCACGGCACCCATCGACGCGCACTGACCCATGCAGTAGGTCGCGACGTCGCAGTTGATGAACTGCATGGTGTCGTAGATCGCCAGGCCCGCCGTGACGCTACCGCCGGGCGAGTTGATGTAGAGCGAAATGTCGGCCTTGGGGTCGTCGGACTGCAGGAACAAGAGCTGCGCGACGATGTTGTTGGCAACTTCGTCGTTAATGGCCGAGCCCAGGATGATGATGCGATCCTTGAGCAGCCGACTATAAATGTCCATCGCCCGCTCTTCGCGGCCGCTCTTTTCGATGACGTAGGGAATGAGAGGCATGGTGAGGCGTCCTGTGCGCTAAAGTGTTCTGGAATGGCTGCGGAACATGAAGGACCAATTCGCGAATGTCCAAGGACCAACTTTACTGGTCATTGGTCATTCGACATTCGTCATTCATCTTCTTCTGCGCCTTCGGGCGTGGGGGGCTTGAGCATGATTTCGTCAACCAGGCCGAACTCCTTGGCTTCTTCGGCCGTGAAGTAACGGTCGCGATTGCGCTCGCGGACCACTTCCTCGACGGTGCGGCCCGTGTGGTCGGCCATCAGGCGGTCGAGCAGGTCACGCGTCTTGATGATTTCGCGGGCTTGGATTTCGATGTCCGAAATTTGACCTCCCACGCCACCGTGAGGCTGGTGGACCATGACCTTCGAGTGCTTGAGGGCGTAACGCTTGCCCTTCTCACCGCCGGCGAGCAGCACCGCACCACCGCTCGCCGCCATGCCTACGCAGTAGGTGGCAACCGGGCAGGAGATCATCTGCATGGTGTCATAGATGGCGAGCGTCGAGGTGACGCTGCCGCCCGGCGAGTTGATGTAGAAGTGGATGTCCTTGCGGCGGTTTTCGCTCTGCAAGTACAGCAGCTTCATGACCAGCTCGTTGGCGTTGCCGTCGTAGATCTCGCCTTGCAGGAAGATTACGCGGTTCTCCAGGAGGAGATCGCCGAGCGTCATGGTCCGCTGGCGCTGGTAGTCGCGTGCGGCGAGCTGGGGCTGCAAGGCGGTTGCCTCGAGCGAGCCAGTGGGGAATCCAAAAGGCAGGTTCATCGCCAGTCCTTTATGCGAGTTGAGTCGTAGGCGTGTGGTATTGGGTGTGCCCACGGCGAACGCCGCGGGGACCATAGAATCTTAAGCGTGAACCCAAGTCGGGGCTACGCCCAACTTACCCCAAAGACGGCGGGCGAGGATAGGTGGGTTTGGCTTTGCGCGGGCAGTCGAAGTGCGCCGCCACGAAGTGGCAAGAGGTTTCGAACGCTCCAAGTCCTCTTGTGCTGCGGCTCCAACGCCTCTTGTGCTGCGCACACGGACAATCGCTCGTGGAGAGTTAGTCCTGACGGCCTTGGCTTTTCCGAACGACAGTCCGTGCCACCCGCGTACGACTCCGGGCGCTAACGCTTCCGGCTCGCCTTTATCCGCGTGTCCTATGTCGACTAGCCTTCGGAGTCTTCGTCCTTGGCCTTCTCGGTCGCTTCGGGGATGTAACCCTGGCCGCCGGCAGACATGTAGATGGCTTCGACGTCGTTCTTCTCGGCGAGGTAAGGCTCGTCGGTGAACTTGGCTTCGCCCTGCACCAATTCGAGCACCTTGCGCTCGACGATTTGGTTGCGCAGCACGTCCATCAGGCCACGCTTTTCGAGCTGAGCCCGAACACGGCGTGGCGACTCGCCGCTCTGCAGGGCCATGAGCATGATTTCTTGCTCGTAATCGCCCTCAGCGGCTTCGATGTTCTCCTCTTCAGCAATTCGCTCGAGGATGAAGTGTTCCTTGAGGGCCGAGGCGGTGCTGGCGTTGCTGTTCTGGCGGAGCTGATTCTCGCGGGCACGAATTTCGGTCTCGCTGAAACCGCTGCGACGCAGTTCCATGATGGCACGTTCGAGCTCGCGGGCGCTCTGGCGCTTGAGCAGTCCTGGCGGCAGGTCCCAGTTGGCCGACTCGACCAAGAGGGCGGTGATCTGCTCGCGAGACTTCTGCTGCTGGGCGTATTGCAGCTGACGCTCGAGATTCTTGCGAATTGCGTCGCGGAGTTGATCTTCGGTCTCGAACTGGCCGAGTTCTTGCAAGAAGTCTTCATTCAGTTCGGGGAGCTTCAGCACCTTGACTTCGAGCACTTCGAACTCGAGGTCGACGGTCTTGCCGGCGAGTTCCTCGTTCGAGGCGTCCTTCGACAGCGGCATCTGAGCGGTCCGCTTATCGCCGGCCGAGGCACCTTCCATCAACTTGTCGAAGCCTTCGAGCTTACCATCGTAGAAGCTGAGCGTCGGGCGAATGCGGGCGACGACTTCTTCGTCCTCGGCAACTACCTTGCCTTCGTACTTGCTGGTGATATTCAGCGTGACGTAATCGCCAGCCCTGGCGGCATCCTTGGTCGGTACCAACTGGGCGTAGCGAGTCAGCATGCTTTCGAGCTGCTCGGCTACGTCCTCGTCGTTGAACTCGCGCATCGGGCGAGTGATCTTCAGGCCCTTCCACTGGGGCATATCGAACTCGGGACGCACTTCGATATCGAACTCGAAGGTCATCGGTCCGGTATCGGGCACTTCCACGGCTTCGAGATCGATCTCGGGCTCGCTGATCGCGGCGAAGTACTTGTCCTCGCCGATCTTCTCCAGGCAGTCCATCAGCAGGGTGCCTTTGACCTGATCGGAGACTTCCTTCTTGAAGCGGCCTTCGACGATCTTGCGAGGCGCACGGCCGACGCGGAAACCGGGGACGCTGGCGTTGGGGACGAGCTCGGAGAACGCATCGTCGAAGTAGCGATCGATGTCAGCCCGCGAGACGGTGACCGTCACGTGGCGCTCGCACGCCGAGGGCGAGGTGATGTTCACCAATAGGTCGAGCGACGGGGCTTCGCCGGCGGTGCTGGTGGCTTCTTCGTTTTGAATCTCGTCCGACATTGCTTCACCTTTCTCGTGTCTTAGACGGCGCTGGTGGCTGCCCGAGCCGGATGCCGCAAGTGCGATCGGCTGGGGGCCGCGGAATGCCGGGCGCCGCCCTGTGTATTCACGCCCCGTAAACTATTACGGCCCGCACCCCTCGTTGAAAGGTAGCGCGGGCCGCTCGGTGGGGTCCGTCGCCTCAGCCCCTGGACCGCGAAAATCGCGATCCACGGAAGGACGACAAGAGCGGGTGATGGGATTCGAACCCACGACAACAACGTTGGCAACGTTGTGCTCTACCAACTGAGCTACACCCGCAAGTTGGTCGAACGAAGGACACGAAAGGTGTCACTCACGTTCGCCGAATCACAGATTATAGGCCCCGACCGAGGGGTTGCAAGGGTGGATCAGCCCCCGGTTTTTTGCGGGGTTTTTGTAGCGATTGTAGGGTCCGGAGGCGGCGCTTTGGGTAAAATAGCTCCATGCTCCTGTTTAAGAAAAAGTTCCTCGACCCCATCCGTGCCGGCGAGAAGACCCAGACCATTCGGCTTTGGAAGCGACGGATCATGCGCGGCGGGCAGCGGAGCTACATCCCGGGCATCGGGGCGATTCGGATTCTCGCGGTCGAACAGGTGGCCGTCGATGAGCTTACGGACGCCGACGCCCTGCCCGATGGTTTTGCCGACGCCGAGTCGTTGAAAGCGGAACTCCGCGACATCTACGGCGAAAAACTCGCTGAGGGGTACCAGGCGTACCGCGTGACGTTCGCGGTGGGGGAAGTGCCGAACGAGACCTCTGCCGACTCAGCCGCGACCCGCTAGCTGCCTTCCCAGCCGAAGGTGAACAGTTCGCCAAGGGCTTCGGCGACTCGCTCGGGGTGCGCTGCGAGTTGCCATTCGGCGACCGCCACGAGCATCACGGCGACGCCCAGAAGCAAGAAGCCCACAGTGCGAGGCTCGACGACTACTTGGCGAACATTCGCCCGAAGTTGCTTGGTAAGTTTGTGCCAACCTTCGAGGCTCTGCTGTGGCCCACTGGAAACAAGCGACGTATTGCGAAGCAACGGGAAGCCATCGACGTGCAATTGAATGCCCAGCTTTGGGAGGACCAGCGAGTCGCCTGCCCAGCGAAACGAAGCATCGACCGTGCCTGCGGCCTCGGAGAGCAGCGGGCGGAGTTCTTCGGGCGTACTGTTGAAGACCACCAGCCTTGGACGGCAGATCATCGCGGCGAGCGCGACCCACAGCAAATAGAGCGCGAGTAGCACCAACCAGATGTAGTTGTGAAACTGATTGGTGGCCAATTCGGGACGAAACAGCTCGATAGGCCCCACGAACACGAGGCCAATCAGGCCGATGCCAAGGGCCGCGATCTCGCATGCCCCCGTCGTTACGAGCGGGCGGCGGCGAATGTTGGCCCACCCCAGCACGGCCAAGTACGCAGCGAGCGGGACGACGGCGATAGCAAGGCGTACGGGGTCCAACGCAAAAGCCTGGGAGTCAGTGGTAGGGTTAGTCTTCCGATCGCTCGCGAGCCGCGCGGAGTTCTCGCTCGAGCTTCGCGTGCAACGATTCGGTTTCTTGCTTTGCGCGGCGGAGGCGAAGCGACGTGGCAAACGTGTCCACCAGCGCCAGCAGCAGCATCCAGCCACACAGGGTTACCAGCAGCAGGAGGTACAGTGTAAACCACAATGGCTTCTCGGGCACCAGTGGGCGGACCATGAGCAGGGCACCGATCACGCCAATCAGCCCGCTCGCTCGCAGGCGACGTAGGTATTGTGCCCGAGCAGCCCGCAGATCACGGGGTTCGAGCTCGGTGTTCGATTTCGCCGCGTTCCAGGCTCTTCGATGCCAGTCCAGCAGCAAGCCCGAGAGGGCAAGCAGCGCCAGCGCGAGCACGGAGAGGAGCGTCATGAACGGGCGATCTAGGGTTGGGCCTGCGCCGTCTTCGTCTTATCGGCAGGGGGTGTTGCCCCGGCACTGGTGTCAGCCGGCCCCAACAGCTCGGCGAGGGCTTTCTTCAGATTGTCGCCCGTCGCGTTCATCGCCACAACCTTCCCCTCGCGGTCAACGAGAATTGCACGCGGGATTGCATTGATCGCGTACTTCACGGCGATCGGATGGTCCCAAGGCTGCGAGTCCTTCGCGAACTCGTGATGGTACAGGGTCTTCCACGGAATCTTCCGGGCGGCGATGAACTTCTCGACCGACTCTTTATCCTGGTCGAGGCTTACCCCCAGCACTTCAAATCCCTTTTCGCGGTAGGCTTCGTGCGCGGCCAGCAAGTTGGGGAGCTCTTCGAGGCACGGCCCGCACCAAGTCGCCCAGAAGTCGACCAGCACCACTTTGCCGCGGTAGGCGTCCCAATCGAGGGCTTCGCCATTCAGCAAGGTCCCTTCGAGTTCCAGCTTGTCCCCAGGAAGTTCAAGCCGACGCACCACACCGGCGAGACGCGCTAGCCGTTCGTGAACCTGTGGCTCCTGGCTTTTCTCAAGCACCGGCATTGCCTCGTGGATTAGATCGATCACCGGCTGCGCGTCCGGCGTCTCGGCCACGGTGTCGGCGAGCATCAACAGCACGGCAACGTCCACGCCTTTAGCGTTTTCGCTGACGACATTCGTCTTCACCTCGGCGAGAACTACGTCGCGCTGCTTGCTGTCGTACCGCGACCATTTGTCGAGCTTGTGCGCGAAGCTGGCGAGCTTAGCGAACTCTTGCAACTCAGGGGCAGGGTCGTGCGAAGCTTGGTCGAGGAACGCAGTGAGCTTATCCCCTGCCTCGGGAACGTCGAGCATCTGCAGCCGGCTAAAGAAGAACACCCGTCGACGAGCGGCGTCCACGCGTTGCTCGATGGTGGCGTCGGGCGACGAGTAGACCTTCTCAGCCGCTGAGTCCAGCGACCAGAACATCCGCCGCGCGTCTTCCACGGTAGTCGGCTGCATGGCCTGCATGCCGGTGTTCAGGTATTCGATGAGTTCGTCGATGCCACCTTCGGGTACTTGATACGGGTCGGCAGCGGGACCTTCCCCCTCCGCGGGTGGTTCCTGCGCGATGCTCGCCGCCGTTGTCATCAAGGTGACGAGGGAGAATCCAATCCAATGCCGAAGCGGCCGCCTGGCCAACTCGCTACGCAACATCATCTACACACCTGTGGACTGCATTGGACCAACGAAAGCCCGTCAATCGAGCAAACGATCGCGTTGATTCCAAGGCCCCTAAGCGGGGGGAGGGGGGACAGCATCTGGCATTCCAGGTTGCCAGCTTGTGCCTAACGGGGGGTGAGGAAGCAGCCATGCCCTCGGGGCGGTTGGGCGTTCGCGAGCTTGCACCCGAACGCGCACGACCCAACCGTAATACTAGGCGCCTGTGGGCACCGGCTGCAAGCCGTTTGGCCGCAAACTGGTGGGAACAGCCGATTTTTTAGGTGCCGATTCCCTAGATACCGTGGTACTCGGCGATCTGCCGCCAAGCGTCCTGCGGCGTGTCAGCGTAGGAAACCAAGTCGAGGTGCTCGTCGGCAATCACTCCCTCGTCGGCCATCTGCTGGAAGTTGATGATCGACTCCCAGTACTTTCGGCCATAGAGGATGATCGGAATCGCCTGCATGCGTCCCGTCTGGCGAAGGCATAACGTGTTGAACAACTCGTCGAGCGTGCCGTACCCGCCTGGGAACACGACCAGCGCGGCCGCGCGAAGGATGAAGTGGAACTTCCGCATCGCGAAGTAGTGGAACTGAAAGCACAGCTCGGGGGTGATGTAAGGGTTGGGCTCCTGCTCGTGCGGCAGTTCGATGTTCAGGCCGACGTTCTTCGCTCCGACATCGAACGCCCCGCGATTGGCTGCCTCCATGATGCCTGGACCACCACCGGTAGTCACCACGAACTCGCACTTGCCATCCGTCTGGCAGCTGGTCGAAACGATGCGGGCGAACTCGCGGGCATGCTCGTAAAAGTAACTTTTTTCGAGCTGAGCTTCGGCACGCTTCAGCGTACGCTGCCGCTGTTCATCTTCAGGGGCCTCGGCGAGGTCGATCTTGGCGGCGGCGACACGCTCTTCGGCTTCTTCGCGCGGCACGATCTGCGTGCCGCCGAAGATCACGACGGTCGTCTCGATCTTGTGCTCGCGCAATAGCTGCTCGGTCTTCTGCAGCTCGAGCTGCATCCGGAGCGGTCGCTGCTCGCGGCGCTTAAGAAAGTCGACATCGTACTCCGCCAGCTTGTAGCTGGGCGACTTCAAGATCGCTTGGCGATTGCGTTCGACATCTGCGGACAGATCGTCGTGATGCGCGTCGAGGGTGAATTCGTCAGGTGCAGGCTCAGGCATAATGTCCAGCGCAGATGTTGTAGGCGAGCGGGGCTCCGTCAGTGCCGTGGTTGCTCCGAATCACAAGTCGCTCCGTCAGCATTCATCTTAATCAGAAAGCCGAACATTCAACTCGTCGAGAAACCACTCATTTAGCCTAGCGTATGCGATTCGCCCAGATTCGGCACCGTCACTTTCCACCCCCGCTCGGCCGCTAGCGTTTCGGCCAGCGCGCTGGCCGCGTCGGGCTCGCCGTGCGTGAGAAACACCTGCTTTGGAGGCTGCTTGATCGCCGACAGCCACCGCAATAGCTCACTACGATCGGCATGACCGCTAAGACCGGGAACTTTCTCAATCGCGGCACGCACCGGAATATCCATACCGTGCATCCGCAGAGAAGGAACCCCGTCCTCCAGCGATCGCCCGCGCGTCCCCACGGCCATGAACCCGCCGAGCACCACCGTGTTGCGTTTGTCGGGAAGCCGGCGCTGGAGATGATGCAGTATCCGCCCGGCCGTCATCATGCCGCTCGACGAGATGATCACCGCTGGGCCTCGGACGTTATTCAGCGCCTTCGATTCGTCGACAGTCCGGCAAAGATGCACGGATGGTCCATCGAGCATCGGCCGATCGCCACAAAGTTCGGCTTCGGTCAAATCGTGGTCCAACGCGTGATCGCGGTAGATGTCCGAAGCGTTGCACGCCATGGGGCTGTCGAGATAAATCGGCACGTCGGGCAATCGCCCTTGGCACTTGAGCACTTCCATCAAGTAGATCAGCTGCTGCGCCCGTCCCACGGCGAACGACGCCATCAGCGCCACGCCCCCGCGCGCGAACGCGCGATCCAACACGTCGGCCAAGCCATCGAGCAGGCTGGCTTCGGGATGATCGCGGTTGCCGTAGGTGCTCTCGCACACCAGCACGTCGCACTCCGTTGGCGGCGTTGGGTCGTGGTACAGCGGTCCGTCGTAGCGGCCAACGTCGCCCGAGAACAGAATGCGAAACGCGGGCTCGCGGTCGCGAATCTCGACCTCGATCATGTTTGAACCCAACAGGTGCCCCGCGTCGTGGAACCGCGCCCAGATCGGCCCAGCGACTTGGTGCCACTTCTCGCGTGGGATCTCGCGGAATAACTTGACCGTCGCCAGCACGTCCTTGCCATCGTACAGCGGCAGCGCCGGCTTGTGCTTCGAGTAGCCCTTCTTGTTGGCGTACTCGGCGTCCGACTCCTGAATCTTTGCCGAGTCGAGCAGAATGATCTCGGCCAGCTCGGCCGTTGCCTCGGTGCAAAGGATGCGGTGGTTGTAACCTTCCTTCACGATGCGAGGCAGGTATCCAACGTGGTCGAGATGCGCGTGCGTCAGAATCACGCTGTCGAGCGTCTTGAGATCAAACGGCGTCGGCTGCCAGTTCTTATCGCGCAGGTTCTTCAGCCCCTGAAACAACCCGCAGTCGACCAGCACGCTCGACCCACCCGCTTCGAGCAAGTACTTCGAACCCGTAACCGTCTTTGCCGCGCCGTGAAAAGTGAGTCGAATCATGGAGGAGAAGCCGATCGGAAGAGTATTGAAAATCTAACTGCTAACCACGGAGAACACGGAGTTCACGGAGAGAAGAACTCTGGGAACACTAACAGCCGCTAATCCTCGCTAATCCCATTAGTGGTTATTAGCGTCGATTAGTGTTCCCAAATCCTTTCTCTTCTCCGTGTCCTCTGTGCACTCTGTGGTTCGTCTCAATCCAGTCTAACCCATCCCCGCCGCAAGCGCCACTAGGACGAACACCGTGGCGGTGAGGAGTTCGACCAGCGGGTACTTGGGCGATATCGCGGCCCGGCAGTCGTAGCACTTGCCGCCGAGCATCAGCCAACCGAGCACCGGCAGGTTGTGCCAGGGGCGGATCGCGTGGTTGCATTTAGGGCAGTGCGACCCCGGCCAAACAACGCTCTCGCCCCGCGGCAGGCGGTACATCACGACGTTCAAAAAGCTACCAACGCACCCACCCAAGAAGGCGACGAACACCATCGTCAACCACCACTGGGCGTCGTTCAGATTGAAAGAGTCTGCGAGGAGCATCTAGATTTGATCCCACTTGTCTGGATTCTCTCGCATGATCTTGAGCAAGTCTGCGGCGGAGGTGCATAGCCTCTGATCGTGGTACTTCGCCGGAGACTTTGACAGAAGCTCGGATGACGATGCGAGTACCAAATTACCCTGGACATCGCGAATTAACATATTCGCTGCCTTCATCACAGACCAGATTAATTCGGAGGCATCTTCCGTCAGGGCGTCTTTACTAACAAACTGACATTCTTCTGCAATACTCGTATGGTAAATTGTGATTGCCGTACCATCACGCAAGATAAAGTCACTCTGTTCCCAGTTAATAGTCGAGCAAAGTTTCTCCGCCGTCGCACACAGGGCATCGGCTGCGGCATCTTCTTCGCTACTGGTAAGGAACGAGTTTTCAGGGCACTCGAACGGAACGTTATTGAACGGATTGATCAAAGTCTCCATTCTTCCAGTCCAGTGGCCAGGCTCGAGCGTGATATTGAATGGCATTGTTGGGTTCAGAACTCGTGGGGAAGAAAATAAGAGCGTTGTCCAGCTTACCACAAACCCGCCAGCGGTCCCCCTATGACCGCCATTGCTTCAATCCGCTTCGTCACCTCGGGATCCTCCTCCAGCACCGGGGCGTGGTGTGGCTTAATCCGCGCGTCGAGCACTAGCGCTCCACGGCAGCCCCAGTGTTTTTGGTGCGTGAAAGCCTCGACGCCATCGATGTCGGCCGCGGGGTTGGTGCGGGTGAAGGTGACCCACAGGAAGTTGCCTAGCGACTCGCTGACAAACTGCGGATCGTCGACCACCAACACCATGCGGAACTGGTTGATCGAATCGGCAGCCGTGAACGAGTTGCAGAATCGGCGGAGGTCTTCTGTGGTGTCGGAGTCGCCCGACGTACTAGGCTCGAACGACGGTCGTCGGCACTTCGGACCGCGAACGGCGAGCACGCCCGGCATGACGATTCGTGGATCGCTAAAGCCATCGGGCAGGCGGAGCGAGCTGAGAACTTCAGTCGCCAAGTCGAACATCGGTCTACCAACAGCGGCGACGATCAGTTTTGATCCTGCATTCAGGTCGCTCCCCGAGTAGTCGAGCGTGTCGATCGTCGTTTCGGTGAGGAAATGCAAATCGCGCGTCCAGTCGGCGCGGCGGAGCATGTGGGTGAAGAACTTCGCGATGTCGTGCAGGTCAAGCTTGGCGTCGTCCTGTTCGGCGGCGATCCACAGGAACTTGGCGAGCGACAGTTGCCCTTGGCCGAGGATCGCGCACGCTTGGGTCAGTAGTTCTTGCGGTCGCTCGACTTCGCGGAATGGCATGTAGCGCTCGCTACCAATCGCCAGCAGCAGCGGGTGCACGCCCGCCGCGTCCACGGCGTGTACTTCCTTGATGCCGGGGAGCACGGTGGGGATGATCGGGCCCGTCAGCTCGTGAATCAACCGGCCGAACATCGTGTCTTCCTGCGGCGGACGGCCTACGACGGTGAAAGGCCAGATGGCGTTCCGCCGGTGATAAACCTTCTCGACCTTGAGTACTGGAAACGGATGAGCCAGCGAGTAGTAGCCCAGGTGATCGCCGAATGGCCCTTCGGGTTTGAGTTCTCCTGGAATTACGGTGCCAACGATCGCGAAGTCGGCGTCGGCGTAGATGGGTAGTCCACCTGCGCGGCGAATCATTCGCGTCCGCCGGCCCGCGAGCGCACCGGCGAAACCGAGCTCGCTCATCCCTTCGGGCAGTGGCATCACCGCGGCAAGGTTCATCGCCGGCGGGCCGCCGACGAAAATGTTCACGCGAAACGGCTCGCCTCGCTCCATGGCGAGCCGCTGGTGCACGCCGATCGAGCGATGGATTTGGTAATGCAGCCCGATCTCCTCGTCGGGCACGTAGTCGTTGCCGGTGAGCTGGATGCGGTACATGCCGAGATTCGACCGCTTAAGCCCTGGGTGGCGAGGGTCCTCGGTGTAAACCTGTGGCAGCGTGACGAACCCGCCACCATCGCGAGGCCAACTCACCAATTGAGGCAGCTTGCTGATCGTGGTCTCGTGCGCCACCACCGGCCCATCGCCCACGTACCGCGGCAGCATGTTGAGCGCCGAGAACGGAGCGGTCGCGTACTTCAGCGGAGATCGCAGCGCCGACGTCGGATCGATCTTGAGCTGCACCAACCGCTCGACCGCCGCGTAGGTGCTGCGAAACAGAAACTGGCATCGCTCCCAGGATCCGAACAAATTGCTCGCCATCGGAAACTCAGTGCCGACGACGTTCGTGAACAGTAGCGCTGGACCACCCGCAGCAAAAACCCGCCGCTGAATGGCCGCCGCTTCGAGGTTCGCGTCAATCGGCGCGTCAATACGCACGAGGTGCTTATGACGCTCGAGGTCGTGGACGCATTGGTGAAGCGAGGTGTAGTTCATGATGAGCTATAGGGAACTGTGGGAGGGGTCTCCGACCCCGATTGCCAATCGTTCGCTTTCGATTTCAAGGGTCACGCTGTTTAGCTCGCGAACTTACCACGGCCCTAACGGGCCCCGCTCGCCATTCGATTTCTCACATCCTCCGCCGCAGCTTCACTCCCTCATTCCCGTGAAAGCTCAACAGCAGCGCTCCCGTCGCGCAGCATTTCGCGAACAGTTCTTCGCTCATTGCTTCTTCGCCGGGCCAGGGGTAGCAGTACACCACGTCGAAGTCGTCGGGTTCGAGGCCGAGGTCTTCGTAAGCGGTCGAGGCGTCGGTTCGAACCCAGTTGAAGTCGCCGGTCAAATCGAACAAATCCACTTCATCATAGGGGACAAAGCTGCCGGCGACGAACTCGGCTTCGATCTCGTGGTCGGCGGCCAGCTCGCGCGAGACTTCCACCAGATCGTCCTCGATCTCGATGCCCACGGCGTCGTACCCCAGCGTGGCGGCGAGGCAGGTCACCACGCCGACGCCCGATCCCCACTCCATGAACCGCCGACCGGGCGCGAGGTTCAGCGATGCAATCGCCGCCAACGCCTCGTACGCCAGAACGAAATCGCTCGGCACAAAGGCAGCGACCGGCGTGTCGCGGTGGTCGAACTGGAACGAGTCGATTCGCTCGTCGGCGTCGTCGAGCAAGGCCCGAATCCGGGCGGGAAGTACGAGCGAGGGTGGGTCGAAAGGAATCGTCTTGAGGCGGGCCATCGTCTGCAATCGTCGGGAACGGGGGACACAGTTGCGAGTTCATCCCTACTCGCAGTATTCTGGAGGGCCCTCGCATTATGCCCTTACCCCAGCCACCGACGGAAGTCGGCGGTTGCCTGTCACTCCTCCAAGCCCCCGCTGCAATGCCATCAGAAATCAACGTCGGACTCGTCGGCTACAAGTTTATGGGCAAGGCGCATTCCAACGCCTACATGACGGTCGATAAGTTCTTCGACTGCACGGCGCGGCCCGTGATGAAGGCCGTATGTGGTCGCGACCAGTCGGCGGTGTCGGAGTTTGCTGAGCGGTGGGGCTGGCAGGGTTACGAGACTTCGTGGGAAAAACTGGTCGCGCGGGACGACATCGACCTCGTGGACATCGGCACGCCGGGCAGCACGCACGCCGAGATCGCCATCGCCGCCGCCAAGGCGGGTAAGCACGTGTTCTGCGAAAAGCCGCTGGCGATGAACATGGCCGAGTGCCGGGCGATGATCGACGCGGTTCGTTCGGCCGGTGTGAAGAACATGGTGAACTTCAACTATCGCCGTGTACCCGCTGTGGCGCTCGCCAAGCAGATGATCGACAACGACGCCATCGGCGAAATCCGCCACGCGCGGTTTACCTACTTGCAGGACTGGCTGGTCGATCCGATGTTCCCCATGAACTGGCGGATGCGCAAAGAGTCGGCCGGCAGCGGAGCCCATGGCGACCTAGGTGCTCACGCCATCGACCTCGCCCACTATCTGGTCGGCGATCTCGCCAGTGTTGTCGGACAGAAGAAAACCTTCATCACCGAGCGCCCCGCCGAAGGAACCAGCAGCGGCCTCACCGCCACCGCGGGCGAAGGAACCGAAGAGGTGACGGTCGACGACTCGAGCATGTGGCTCGCGAAGTTCGAGAGCGGCGCGTTTGGTTCGTTCGAAGCCACGCGTTTGGCTCCAGGCCGAAAGAACTTCAATCGGTTCGAGATCAATGGCAGCAAGGGCACGCTGGTGTGGTGCTTTGAGGACATGAACTGGCTGGAGTTCTACACGACCGAAGACACTGAAAGTGCCCGAGGCTTCCGTCGCATCCTGGCGACCGAAAGCTCGCACCCCTACGTCGGCAACTGGTGGCCGCCGGGACACATCCTGGGCTACGAACACGGCTTCGTCCACGCAGTGTATGATCTGCTAGAAGACATCGCTCACGACCGCCCCTGCGTGCCCGACTTCCGCGACGGAGCGAAATGCGTCGCCGTTCTCGAAGCGGTCGACAAGTCGATCGAGACGAACGCGTGGGCGAACGTAGAGCGTGTAAATTAAAGAAAACGATTCGTCGCGGATGCGCACGGATCAAAGCGGATGCCCACGGATTGAAGCATTAGCCCGAGCGTTCCATTGGATCAGCGTTGATCCGCTTAAATCCGCGCCAATCCGCGACTAATTCTTCTTAAACCCTGAATACTGAACCCTCGATACTTCCATGATTAAAGCTGCCATTATCGGTACTGGTTTTATTGGCCCCGCGCACGTCGAGGCGATTCGTCGGCTGGGGTTTGTTGAAGTGATTGCCGTTTCGGAGCGGACGCAGGAGCTGGCGGAGCAGAAGGCCCGCGAGCTCTCCATTCCCAAGGCCTACGGCGACTACCGCGAACTGCTGGCCGATCCGCAGGTGCAGGTGGTGCATAACTGCACGCCGAATCACCTGCACTTCGAGATGAACAAGGCGATCATGCAGGCCAGCAAGCACGTGGTGAGCGAGAAGCCCCTGGCGATGAACTCCACTGAGTCGCGCGAGCTGGTGAAAATTGCCGAAGAGACCGGCGTGATGAACGCCATCAACTTCAACTATCGCTTCATGCCTTTGGTGCAGCAGGCCAAGCAGATGGTAGCCAAGGGAGACATCGGCCGAGTGTTCACCGTGCATGGCAGCTACCTGCAAGACTGGCTGCTCAAGGACACCGACTGGAACTGGCGGCTGGTCCCCGAGATGTCGGGCGAGTCGCGGGCCATCGCCGACATTGGCAGCCACTGGTGCGACATCGTGCAGTTTGTCACGGGCCTGAAGATTAAGCGCGTGATGGCCGACTTGGTGACGATTCACCCTGAGCGGAAGAAACCAACCGTCGAGATGCAAACCTATTCGGGCCGCGAACTGCAACCCGGTGAGTACGAAGCGATGCCGATCCACACCGAGGACTACGCTAGTGTGCTGTTGGAGTTCGACAACGGCTCGCACGGCGTGATGACCGTCAGCCAGTGCGCAGCAGGCCAGAAGAACCGCCTGCGGTTCGAGATCGATGGCTCGAACGCCTCGCTGGCATGGGATCAACAGAATCCCAACGAACTGTGGATCGGACGCCGCGACAAGCCGAACGAAGTGATGCTCAAAGACGCAAGCCTGATGCACGACGAGGCGAAGGACTACGCCCACTATCCCGGCGGCCACAACGAAGCCTGGCCCGACGGACCGAAGAACCTGTTCCGCAACATCTACGGCTACCTCGCCGGCAATCGCCCCGGTGGCGACTTCTCGACCTTCCTCGACGGCCACAATGAAATCGCGATCTGCGAAGCGATGGTCAAGAGCAGCAAGGCGAAGCAGTGGGTCGACGTGGAGTACTAGGCGGTAAGCTATAGGCTATAGGCTGTAAGCTAGCGAGCGGGGCCCGTAAGGGCCGTGGTGACTTGCCATTTACACGCACCCCCATGCCCCAAGCTCATCATGCCTCAAGCTAACGACCCCTTCCGCTTCCGACTCGCTACGCTACTCATCGGCACCGCGACGGTGGCGTTCGTCGTCTACGCGACGGTGCAGCCCTCGGTCTGGGCGGCGAGCTTTGGGTTCACCGTGGCGGTTGTGGTGCTTTCGCTGGGGCTCGTTCGGGCAGTGGTGTCCAACGGACTGCGGCGGCGGTACCTATTGGCGTTCAGCCTAGCTGGATTGGCCTACATGGGAGTGCTGTATTTGCCCGGAATCGATGAACGAATCGGATCGAGACTGCTCTCCAGCGTAGCATTCGCAGAGATCGACAAGACGGTCTACGTGGGTAGAGATTTCCAGTCAAGTGATCAAGTACTGAAGTTGCGTGCGCGGCAGCGGGGTGCGGTCATGATGTGGATGGAGGCCGATGCAATGGGAAACGCGGTTCACCGAAACGCTCAGTCGATCCCGTTCGTCCTCCCCCAAGAAACCTGGGCCGCCCGCGCCTTCCACTCGATGTTCGCTATTGTGATAGGCCTCGTCGCCGGCTGGGTGGCGATGTTGCCGGTACGGAGGGAATTCAAGGACGACACTGCCGTGGGGGGTGTGGTAGAATAGAAGCATGTCGACCGTCAGCCTCAATAGCGTCTACGATTGCTCGTTTCACGTCCCCGCCACCGGGATGACGCTGGCGAAGTACCGCGACTGGGCCGAGTCGGACGGCTATCCCGAGCACGGCAAGGTCGTTTACTTTCAGGGGGAACTGTATTTCGACATGAGCCCCGAACGAATGGACTCGCATGCGGTCCTTAAGCAAGAGTTAAACTTCACACTCGACGGTATTAACCGCTCCCGGAAGTTGGGACGCTATTTTCCGGATGGCTCGGGACTGCAGCACGACCGTGCCCAAGTCGCCAATGAGCCTGACGCGATGTTCGCCACATGGGAGACTATCAAGGCAGGTCGCCTTGTGGTCCCATCCGAAAAGAAGGGTCTGCACACTGCGCTCGTCGGCACCCCCGATTGGGTATGCGAGATCGTCAGCGACTCGTCCGTTGAGAAGGATACCGAGGTGCTCCGGACGGCCTATCACGCGGCTGGCATCCCTGAGTACTGGATACTTGATGCCCGGGAAGAAGAGATTGTCTTTCAACTCCTCCGCTGGACTCCGGCGTCCTACGCCCAGGTGCCTGCAGTCGATGGCTGGCATCGCTCCCAGGTTTTCGGCCTTGAGTTCCAACTCACCCGGCATCTCGATCAAGTTGGCTGGTGGCAGTACGAGTTGAAGTCCCGGTAAAAGCCATCCAGGGCGGTGCCTCGGCTGACATGTCGCGCCCGTTCCGGGCTAAAGCCATGTCCGTTCCTTCATTCGCGAATTTCCGCGTAATTCGCGGGCAAAGCTTTCCTTGATCAGGAAGGTGGCTGATTGCGCACCGTCCCCTCCCCCAGACCCTCACCCGGGTCGGCGAGAGGGGACTAAATCTGCTAGCACCCCAACTGATGTGGGCGAGCTTGCGGGGATTTGCTACGGTCCCAGCCCCCAATTCCCCTGACGCTGGCCTCCAGCCCTTAGCCCCACTCTTCCCATGCTTACCGTCCTCATTCCCTGCAAAGACGAGCGTCATAACATTCTCGACTGCATCGACTCGGTGCGGGATTTCGCCGACGAGATTCTGGTGGCCGATTCGGGTTCGACGGATGGCACGCTCGAACTCATTCGCGAGATGCCCGGTGTGCGGGTGATCGAACGCGAGTACGTCAACAGCGCGGACTTCAAGAACTGGGCAATTCCCCAAGCCCAGCACGAGTGGGTCTTCTTGCTCGACGCCGACGAACGGGCGACGCCCGAAGTGGCGCTCAGCGTTGGCAAGGCACTGGCGTCGCCGGGTAAGTGCGAGGCGTTCGCCGTGAAGCGCGACACCTACATGCTGGGTCATCGGCTGCGTTACTCGGGTGCCCAGAGTGCCACCTGCACGCGATTGTTCCGCCGCGAGTTGCGCTACCAGCCACGCCGGGTGCACGCCGACATCATCGTCGAGCCGGGTAAGCTCGGCATGCTTACCGGCAAGTTGCAGCACCACACGTGCCAGTGCCTGAACCGGTTCCTGCAGACTCAGAATCGCTACTCTTCATGGGCCGCGCTCGATGCGTTCGAAGCCGGGAAGCGTGTTGGCTTCTGGGGCATGGCACTTCGGCCGCCGCTTAAGTTCGTGCAGTTCTACTTCGGCCGTCTCGGCATTCTCGATGGCACGCCGGGACTGATGTGGTGCGGCATTGTCGCGTACTACAACCTGTCGAAGTACGCCAAACTGTGGGAACTGCACAACAGCCGCACCAAGTCGGCGCAGCGCAAGGAAACGAACCACGACAACCTGGCCACACCGCCAGCCATCCGCCGCGCGGCGTAGGCTTTCCGTAGCCGGACTTGCAAGAGTTCGGGCTGTGTTTGAGTACCACCCGAACTCTTGCGAGCCCGGCTACTACGTATTTCGCGACGTAACTCCCTATCTACCAAGCACTTGGGCGTGGCTCTCCCTGCGCGTTTCTCCTTCGTATGGGTTGAAACGGGGCCACTAAATGCCGTATTCTAATGGGTTGCGCGGACGAGGGAGCGGCATCCATTGTCGTCGGTCCGGCTGATCAGATGACAGCGTTGACTCCAAAACTGCACGCAGCCAAAGCACGAGTGCTTTGCCACTTGCTGCTTTTGAACTTAGACAAAGTACCAGCCTGTAGATGTCCGACTTAGCCCAACGAATGGCGAACCTGTCGCCCGCCCAGCGCCAACTGCTCGAGCAGCGACTTGCTGGTCAGAAACCCCAGGCCGAACCGATCGCCATCGTGGGCATGTCGTGCCGGTTCGCCGGTGCGCGGAATTTGGCCGAGTACTGGCGGGTGATCAACGAGGGGATCGCCGCGGTGAGCGAAGTGCCCGCTGATCGCTGGGACCTCGACGAGCTGTACGATCCCACCGGCACCCAGTCGGGCAAGATGTTCACCAAGTGGGGTGGCTTCGTCGACGACATCGACAAGTTCGATCCCCAGTTCTTTGGCATCGCACCGCGCGAAGCGGCACGAATGGACCCCCAGCAGCGGCTGCTGCTGGAAGTCGCGTGGGAAGCGATGGAGAACAGTGGCATCTCCGCCGACCAGCTCGCCGGCACCAAGACCGCTGTGTACGTCGGAATCGGGGCGGCCGACTACGCCAAGGTCCCCTCGCAGTACGCCGACTACTACCACCACATCGACGCCCACGTCGGTACGGGCAACGCGCTCTCCATCGCCGCGAATCGCATCTCGTACATCTTCGATCTGCATGGCCCCAGTGCCGCAGTCGACACCGCGTGCTCCAGCGCGTCGCTCGCCATTCACTTGGCCGTCGAGAGTCTGCGCCGCCGTGAGTGCACGGCCGCCATCGCTGGTGGCGTGAACGCCATCATCACGCCCGAGACAACCATCGCGTTTTCGAAGGCTCGGATGCTCTCACCCGAGGGGAAGTGCCGACCGTTCGACGCCGGCGCGAACGGTTACGTCCGTGGCGAGGGTTGCGGGCTCGTGCTGCTCAAGCGGCTGGCGGATGCCGAGCGCGATGGCGACCAGGTGCTCGCCGTGATCCGCGCGACGAGCGTGAACCAAGACGGAAGAACTTCGGGCATCAGCGCCCCGAATGGCCAGTCACAGCAGGAGTGCATTCGCGCCGCCCACGCGCAAGCCGGCATCACCGCGGCGGATGTCTCGTACATTGAGGCTCATGGGACGGGTACTCCGCTGGGCGATCCGATCGAGATGCAGGCGCTCACCGAGATCTTCAAACGCACGAGCGACTCCGAACGCCCCGTGCAAGTAACCAGCGTCAAGGCGAACATTGGCCACACCGAAACGGTTTCAGGCGCGGCGGGCTTGATCAAAGCGGTGCTGTTGATGCAGCACGAAACCATCGCGCCGCAGCTTTATCTCGAATCGCTCAATCCCCATATTTCGCTGGAGGGATCGCGAATCAGTGTGCCTACCGAGCATACGCCATGGCCCGCGGGCTCGGGGCGAAGGATTGCGGGTGTTAGTTCGTTCGGGTTTGGTGGTACGAACACGCACCTCGTCATCGAAGCCCCTCCCGCGCCGACCGCTGCGGAGCCTCGCGCCGCGAGCATCCGTAATGGCGCGCTCGCAGTCGATCCGTTGGCGGCAGAGCCTCGCGAGTGCCAAGTGCTGAAGCTCTCGGGCCGAACCGCGGACAGCGTCGAGCGACAAGCCGCCGCGCTAGTGACCTATCTCGCCGAGAATCCCGAGACGCCACTCGCGGATATCTGCTTCTCAGCGAATAGCGGGCGATCCGATTTCAACCATCGCGCGGCCATCGCGTGTACCTCGCGCGAGTCGCTCGACAAGGCGCTCGCGCAACTCGCCACAGGCAACGTCAGCCCCACGGTCAAGCGGGGACAAGTCAAAGGCATCGCCCGGCCGAAGATCGCCATGCTCTTCACAGGGCAGGGGGCTCAGTACGCGCAGATGGGGCGTGAGCTCTACCTCACCGAGCCCGTGTTTCGCGATGTGATCGACGAGTGCGACGAAATCCTCCGCACGGGACTGAGCGAGTCGCTGCTGTCGATTTTGTATCCCACCAATGAAGCCGATGCCGAGCTGGTGAACGAGACGGTCTTCACGCAGCCCGCCCTGTTCGCCATCGAGTACGCCGTCGCGCGGTTGTGGCAGTCGTGGGGTATCGAGCCGAGCATCCTGCTGGGGCACAGCGTCGGCGAGTACGTCGCCGCCACGCTTGCGGGCTGCATGACGCTCAATGAGGGCCTGGGCCTGATCAGCGAGCGGGCTCGGCTGATGCAGCAGGTGTCGAAGCCGGGCAAGATGGCGGTGATCTTTGCCCCCGAATCGCAGGTCGCCGAGCGGCTAGCAGGCAAGGAACGACTCGTTGCGATCGCCGCGGTGAATGGCCCCGAGAACACCGTGATCTCGGGCGACGCCGACGTGGTCGATCAATTGGTGGCTGAGTTCGAAGCGGCTGGTGTTGGCTTGCAGCGGCTTGTCGTTTCGCACGCCTTCCATTCGCCTCTGATGGACGAGATGCTCGACGCGTTCGAGGACTTCGCCGCCGGCATCGACTTTCAGCCGCCCAGAATCAACCTAGTGTCGAACCTCACCGGCCAGGTGATGACCGAGGCACCGACCGCGCGTTACTGGCGCGATCATGTTCGTAGCGCCGTCCGTTTCGTCGATGGCGTGGAGCGAGTCGCCAAGGCCAAGGCGAGCATCCTGCTCGAAGTCGGTCCCTCAGCAAGCCTCTTGGGCATGGCGAAGCGCTGCTTGCCGAACTTCGAAGGGGCGAACATCGCATCGCTTCGCAAAGGCCAACCCGCCGACCTGACGATGGCTCAAGCCGTCGCCGAGCTCTACACGGCCGGCGGACGCATCGATTGGCGAGCACACGATGCGCGACCAGGCGCGAAGCGGCTACTGCTGCCGAACTACCCGTTCCATCGCGATCGCTTCTGGTTCGACCTCGAAAACAGCACTTCGGGCTCCACCACCAAGCGGCGCAGCGGTGGCGGGCATCCCCTGTTGGGAAGTCGCGTGCGTAGCGTGTGGTCGAGCGCGGTCTACGAAACCGTGATCGACGCCCACTCGCCGAGTTACCTCGCCGACCATCAGGTGCAGGGTTCGATCGTCGTCCCCGCCGCCGCGTTCATCGAGCAGGGTCTCGCCGCCGCTGCCGCGACGTTTGGAGATGGCCAGCACGGCATTCGCGACGTTTCGGTACAGGCGGCCATGTTCCTTGCCGAGGAGGGTGCCCGGCTTGTGCAAGTGACCGCCGAGCCCGAAGCCGGTGGCCGATCGGAAATGGAGAGTTACAGCTCGGCCATGGATACCGATAAGAACAACGCGGACAAACCCGATTGGCACCTGCACGCCACGGCAACGCTTCTGCACGAGTCGCAACTGCCAGCGACCACAGCAACGACGCCGATCGATTTGCAGGCGGTCCGCGAGCGCGGGATCGATCCCAAGACACGCGACGAGTTCTACAAGATCGTCGCCGATCGTGGACTGGCTTACGGTCCGCAGTTTCAAGTGCTCGGCGACGTCCTCCGCACGCCGACCGAAGCCCTCGCGCCGATCGAGGCCAACGAAGCCGTCGTGGCGGAACTCGCCAAGTACAAGCTGCATCCGGTGCTGGGCGATGCGTGCCTGCAAACGCTGGCGTCGACCGTTCCGCTGGAAGAAAACGGCGACTACAGTCCCTACACGTACATGCCCGTGGCGGTGGGGCAAGTCCGGGTGATCGAGCCGATTCACTCGCTCGACAAGCCAGTGTACTGCTACGCGGTGCGTCGCTCGGACGACGATCGCCCCAGCCCCGAGACGGTCACCAGCGATGTGTTCCTCGTCGACGCCGACGGCCGCGTGCTGGTCGAGATGCTCGCCGCGCGGGTGCAGCGAATCGGCCGTGGTGCTGCTGGATCGACCACGCGCGAACCGGCCGACTGGCTCTACCGGCTGGCGTGGAAAGAGTCGCCGCTTGATGGCAACGCCACTCCCGCCGCAGGCGGTTGGTTGGTGTTCGCGGATGCCAAGGGCACGCACACCGATTTGGTAAAGCAGCTCACGGGCGAAGGACGAACGGTGACCGTGGTCCGGCCCGGCGGCAGCGAGTTCGCATTCGAATCGCTTACCGATGGCACGGCGCAGGTCACCATCGATCCGCTCTGCGAATCGCATTACGAGAAGCTGCTCGCTCAAGTCGTCAATAAAAACAATCCGCTGGTCGGCGTGGTCCATCTGTGGTCGCTCGATATCGCCGAGCCCACGGTGGGGAATGCCAATGCTTGCTGGGCCGAGTCGTCGCGACTGGGTGTCGCGAGTGGGCTGCTCGCGCTCAAACAACTCGCCCGTTGTGGCCAGTCCAAGATGCCCCGCGTGTGGTTCGCCACCGCAGGCGCCCAGGCAGTCGCTGATGCCGAGGATGTCAAAGTCGCGGAAGCACCACTCGTTGGCCTCGCTCGCGTGGCAGCAGTGGAGCACACCGAGCTCAAGCCAACGCTGGTCGACCTCGATCCCGCGAAACTGGATGCAGCGAACTTGCTCGCTGAACTCGCGGGCGAATCCAACGACAGCCAGGTGGCTTATCGCGATGGTAAGCGGCTTGTCGCGAGGCTCGAAGAAGACAGAGCAAGCCGCGAAGCGATCGCCACCGAAACGCACGCCGGAACCAGTGTGCCCGCCGGCTCGGCGTTCCAGCTTCGCATCACCAACGCCGGCTCGTTCGACGCCCTGAAGTACGTCCCCATCGAACGCCGTGCGCCCGCCGCCGGTGAGGTCGAACTCGCCGTCCACGCCACGGGCCTCAACTTTAGCGACGTGCTCAAAGCCCTTGGACTCTATCCAGGCATCAAGGACGAGATCGTCCCGCTGGGCATCGAGTGTTCGGGTGTCGTCACTGCCGTGGGCGAGGGTGTCGATCGTTTCAAGGTCGGCGACGAAGTGATGGGCGTCGCGCCGTACGCCTTCGCCTCGCACGCCACGACGCGGGATTACACGCTGGTCCACAAGCCAAAGAACATTTCGCACGACGAAGCCTCGACGATCCCCATCACGTTCCTCACCGCCTACTACGGTTTGGTTCGGCTGGCGGGGATCGAGCCGGGCGATCGCGTGCTGATCCACGCCGGCGCGGGTGGCGTTGGTCTCGCGGCGATTCAAATCTGTCAGCAAATCGGTGCCGAGGTGTTCGCCACCGCGGGTAGTGACGAGAAGCGCGAGTTCCTTCGCTCGCTGGGCGTCAAGCACGTCTACAGTTCACGCACGCTCGATTTCGCCGAGCAGATTCTCGCCGACACGAATCGCGAGGGGGTCGACGTGGTGCTCAACTCGCTGCCCGGCGAAGCGATCACCAAGAGCATCTCGATCCTCCGCGCGTATGGCCGGTTCCTCGAAATCGGCAAGATCGACATCTACCAGAACCGCAAGATCGGACTCCTGCCGTTCCAGGACAACCTTTCGTACCACGCCATCGACCTCGACCGCATGCTTCGCCAAAGGCCGGCGTACATCCGTGGGTTGTATGACGAGGTAATGCCCTACTTCGAATCGGGCGCGTACCATCCCGAATTGTTCACCCGGTTCGAGCTCGACGCGACGATCGACGCGTTCCGCTACATGTCGCAGCGAAAAAACATCGGCAAGGTGGTGGTCGCGATCACAGGCGCTGCGTCCAAGACCGACGAGAAACCCACTCCAGCGGGCAAGCAATTGGTCCGCGGCGATGGCTCGTACCTCATCACCGGCGGTCTTGGCGGGCTGGGTTTGCAGGTCGCCGATTGGTTGGCAGGGCAGGGGGCCGGTGGCCTGGTGCTGATGTCCCGCCGCGAGCCGAATGAAGCGCAGCGGGCCTCCATCGCTGCGCTCGAAGCCAAAGGTGCCAAGGTCTACACGCTCCAGGCCGACGTGGTCGACTACGCGGCACTCACCGCAGGTCTCGCCAAACTGCCCAAGCAACTACCTCCACTCCGCGGCGTGATCCACGCCGCTGGTGTGCTCGCCGATGGCGTGCTGGCGGACATGTCGCTGGAGCAACTCGACCGCGCGATGCTCCCCAAGACACTGGGCGCGTGGAACCTGCACTCGGCGACCGCCGACATGCAACTCGACTTCTTCGTGCTGTTCTCATCCGTCGCGGCGATGGTCGGTTCGCCGGGCCAAGCGAATTACGCGGCGGGCAACGCGACGCTCGACGCCCTCGCGCACTATCGCCGTAGCCAAGGCCTCCCCGCCACCAGCATCAACTGGGGTCCGTGGGCCGGCAGCGGCATGGCGGGCGATACCTTTGACGACACCAATCGCGACGCGGGCATTCAATCGCGCGGCATGGACTTACTGCCTACCGAGGCGAGTTTGAGGCTGCTCGGCGAACTCGCCACCGCCGGCGTCACGCAAACCACCGTGATGGACGTTTACTGGGACGCCCTGCTGCGGCTCCTTGGCTCTCGTCGATTGAGCGCGCTAGACGACCTGGCCGCCGATCACAGCGATGGCGACGCGGGCGGTGCGGCAGTGGATCATGAGTTCCGTACGCTGTTGTTCGCTGCCGAAGCGAGCGGCCGAGTGGCGATGGTTCGCGATTATATTCAGGCCGAGCTTGCCAGGATCATGAGCTTCGAGCCCGACCAACTCGATGTCGATCAGCCCCTCACCGCGTTTGGTCTCGACTCGCTCATGGCCCTGGAGCTGAAGAACAACCTCGAAAGCCGACTGTCGTTCACGCTGCCGATGGCCAAGCTGCTCGAAGGGCCGAGCATTGCTTCGCTCGCCGTCGACACGCTGGCGCTCGTCACGGGCGACGACGTGACCGAGTCGTCCACCATGCAGTCCGACGGCTGGGATCCGCTGGTGAAGCTTCGCGACGGCAAGCTCGCCGAGCCACTGGTGCTCCTGCCCGCTCTGGCGGGCGACGTTGGTTGTTATCATCAGTTGGTGCAGCAACTGTCGATCGATCGCCCCGTCGTGGCGTTCCGACCCCGCGGCATGGACGATCCCAACCCGCCGCACGACGACATGCGACAGATGGCCGCCGACTACGCAGCCGCCCTGCGCCGGATGCAGCCCGAGGGACCGTACTACATCGCCGGCTGGTCGGCCGGTGGCGTGAGCGCGTTTGCGATGGCTGAATCCTTGATGGCGAGCGGGCAGGAGGTAAAACTCCTGGCGTTGTTCGACACCCCACTCCCGACCATCTATCGCAACATCGATGTCGACGACGACGTTCGCTTCCTCTGCGACATGGTGAGATTCACCAATCGCTTCGCGGGGACAAACATCCAAGTCTCTGTCGAAGAGCTCGAAGGCCTCCCCGCCGATAAGCGTTTTGACGCCGCGCTCGCGCAAGCGCGCGAGCAAGGGATGTTTCCACCGAGCGTCAGCGACGAGTACGTCGAGCGACTCGTAGACGTCGGCAGCGGTCTGATTCGTGCGAGCCAGGGCTACATGCCCGAGCCCGTCGCGCTCACGATGCACCTGTTCCAGCCCACCATCGCCGGCGGTCTCGAAGACATCACCGGCCAGGTGCTACCCGAGGACAATGGCTGGAAGAGCATCGTCGGCCAAGAGATCGAACGCACGGCGATCACCGGCGATCACTTCACGATGATGACCGCTGAGGGAGCCCAAGAGCTGGCGGCGATTCTCGACAAGCTACTGCGCTAGGCTGGCGAGCCCGCCGCCGCGGCAGCTTGTTCCTTCTGGTAGGCGTCAGCGGCTTGATGGCGGATGTAGTACTTGTTGAGCGCCTCGAGCACCTCGGACTGCTGTTTGCCAAAGTGGGCGAACTTAAGCGTTCGCGACTTCTTCTCTTTCACCGCCGACTTGATGGTCAGCACGTTGTCGTTGACCGACAAGTTGGCAACCTCGCTCCAATCGAGATCGTCTTTCCACTCCGCGTACTGCAAAGTCTTGTAGGTGATGACCAGCTCGCCCTTCTTGCCCGCGAACTGAACTGGCGGAAAGAACTTCTCTACCGCCGCTTGTTCGGTTTCGTTCCGCGGCATCAAGCGGTACGCGAGCATCTCCTCATGGAACTTACGGAAGCGCTCTTCGTAGGCGTCCCACTGCTGGCGTTCGAGCTCCTCCGCTCCCGCGATGTTGCGATACCAAAGCCCGTCGCCAGCGGAGTGCAAATGCGAGTGCGCCGTCTGAGGCCCAAACTCTAGCCCCATGGCTTCCATTCGCTGGATCGTCGGTGGATGCGAGTCGAACGGATGCGCCATTTCGAGCTTCGCGAGGTCCTCGGTCTTCGCGAACGACACCGCGTAGGCGTGGAAGCCACTCTCAATGCGATTCGCGATGTCCGCGTTCTCGAGCGCTTGCTGCTCTTCGAACAGTTTCTCCTCGATCGAGCCGCGGTACTTCGAGTAGGCGGCGATTCGAAGCAGCGCGCTGACCATCGCCTTGGGAGAAGTCGTCTCGGCCGCAACGCGATCGGCGCGAAACTCTCGCTGGCGGCTCTGCCGGCCGAGCGACAACTCGTACAACCCACGAAAACAAGCCATGAAATAGAACACGGGTCGCGTCAGCAGGTTCGATCCCAGGGCTTGCAGATAGAGCTCGTAGCGCGTCAGCAGCGGAGAGATTTTCTTCGAGAACGTCGTGTCCTGGCCGCTGAAATGCGCCATCTCGTGGGCCATCACCGCGTCGGCTTCCTCGCCATCGAGCTGCTTGAGGAGCGCGAGGCTGACGTACAACGTGCGGCCTTGGTAGACCTTGTCGCCGACGGTCACGGGATGCTCGGTGACGAAGAAGTTATCGTCGATCCCCGCAATTACCTGGTCGGGTGGCTCGGTGCCCACCTTGCTGCAGAGCGCGCGGAGCCTTTGCCACAGGGCGGGTGCTTGTTGCTCGTCAATCGCTTGGCCTTCGACGTGGAAATCGGTATTCGGCTTCTTAAAGATCGCCACCACCACCGCCCAGACACCCGCCAACGCAATCACTCCGGCGATAAAAATGATCTTGACGAAGTACACTTCGAACCAGATCGCAGTCACCCAGAACGAAAGCGCTATGACCATTACGGCTTGGGCCAGCGTTTGAAACGCGCCAAAGATTCGTAGCACGTGCCACCCCGCCGAAAGGCTCAGGTACTGGGCCCGCTGTGACCGTAGCGATAGCAGCACGCAAATCCCACCCAGCACGAACACGATCACGCCGCTGGCGATGCAAACGATCGACAGCACGATCATCCAGTGGAAACTAGCGTACGCCCAGCGGACCTCGGAGCTTTCGTTGCCGGCGATCTCCGGGTTGCGCATTAGTTTCGAGAAGGGGACCTCTTCGAAGAATTGCGTCGCCTCGGCTTTTTGCTCAGGCGTCATCTCGGGGTCTGCCGCGATCTGCGCGAGCACCGCCTTTCGCGCCGCGGCGTCGTAGGTCGACTGCGCGTGCCAGAAGAAGGCCAGCGTCAACGCCGGAATCAAGAACACCAGCACCGCCGGCAAGACGAACGTCTTGGCGAAACTATAGCTGCTAAAGTCGGGCTTGGGTTGCTCCACGTTGAACCTCTTGCTTAGTTCGAGGATGTCCGCTCCGCAGGCAGAAGCATACCAGATACCAACCGTACGCCGACACCCAAACTCTCAGAAATAACGTGGGCGGTGGTAGAAAAGTAGGAGCGGCCTGATCGTTCGCCGCCAATAAAAGAAGGCCGCCGGTTGGGGGTGACAACCGGCGGCCAGCGGGGTTTGCTCGCTGGGGTGAAGCGAGCAGGCGGGGTGTAGCAATCTCTCAGGTGAAGTCTCTAGCCGGACCGCCAATCGGTCCGCGATCGTCTTTCTCTCTAACTCTTTGCTCCTAGTTCGTGCTCGGTGCCAGTTCAAACACCAGCTTCGCCGGAGGCACCTTCGCTGCGATCTGGCTGAACGCCTCCAGCATCTGCTCTTCCATCTGCGCGACCGTCGAACCGCCCGGCACGCTGATGAACACGCCATCGCCGGCGAACGCGATCGCCCGCATGATATCGCGGTCCGCCGTCGCGCCGACGGCCATCGTATGGATGGTCGCCCCGCGGTTGATCGCCTCGGTGGCTTGGTAGAACGCGTACTGCTTGTGGACGTCGTTGGTCGAGTAGTCCGCCGAACCATCGCCGTTGTAGTCGGTCCAGTCCTTCCATTTGAAGTTCGACGGCAGGCTCCATCCACCGGGGCTTTTGTTCGCCTGGCCGTCGGTCATCAGGATGACAGTCGGACGAGCACCATAACGAACGTGCCCCTCGTCGGCCGGGTCGTTGTCCGCCCCCAGCAGCATCTCGCGGGCCTTCAGCATGCCATCGCCCATGCCGGTGTAGATGTCGTAATGACCCGCCTGGTGCCGCCGCTGGATGGCATCAATGACGTTGTATTCGCTCGTAATGGGGTTCCCACTGGTGTCGAGCGATACCTCGCCATCGGAGTGGCTGGTTTCCCACACGGCGTAAGTGCCGTAACTCACCAGACCAATCTCGTCACCAAAGTCCAGGTCGTACAAGAAGTCGAGGAACAGCGACGTCCCATTTTTCACCGCGTGGAACGGGTAGTGCGAAGTCCGCCACAAGTCCTCCGACTCGTTCCAGCTCATCTGGTTGTTCTGCAACATGTAGTCGACTAGCGTGCGATGGCCGTATTTGCGCTTGTAGGGCCCGCTCATGCCCTTCACGTAGTTGATGTAGTTTTTCCACAGCGTGGCGCTCGTCGATTCGCTCGGCATGTTCTTTGGCGAGCCATTGCTGTACCGCCCCGACTGCGGATACGGGTACTTCAGTTGATTGGGGTACTGCGAGTGGTTACTCGGATACTTTTCGCCGAGTTTGAGCTGGCTGAAAATCGTGTTGGTGTCGGTGCTTGAGAGATAGGTCCCCGTGCCACTCTTCACGTTACCAAACTCAGGAAGGAACTTGGGCCGCGAGTTGTTCGGCCACGTCACGCCCGAGTCGAGTAGCTCCCCATAGATACGATCGAGACCGGACTCGACCTCCGACTGGCTGAAGTTGCCGATGGCCCCGAGTTCCGAGTCGTCGCTCATCGAGCCCGAGAAGTCGAGCACCAACACCATGTCGCGAGCTTCGACAAACGCCGTGGCCGAAGCCTGCACCGGCACCATGTCGCGCCCGACCGCCCAGCCAAACGCTACGGGTAGCTGAGCATCGGGGGCTTCGGAGTCGGTGTTCGTCCGCCGCGCAACCACCTGCACCACGTTCACCGGCGTCGCGCCCCACTCGACCGGCCACGAGTTGGTATTGGCGTCGTACCGCCTCTTGCCGAACCGCACGTCTTGCTCGGGGTCGATGTACACGCCGTTCGCCTCGGCCACCTGGGCTGCCATCGCCCGGGCCGCCTCGGCTGCAATGCTGTTGGGGTCGACGTTCGGGTTGGTGCCGTTCTGCCCCGCATTGTGCACCGCCGCCGCGATCTCCTGCGAAGCCGCCAGGGCCGCCGCGTCCACCGCATTCTGCATCTGCGTCTCGGTCAGCACGATGCGTCCCGTATCCACCGACAGCGCCATGAACGCAAACAGCAGCACCAGCAGAAAGCCCGTGATGACCACGATCACGCCGCGCTGCGATTCAGGTTGTCGGCGGAACGGAAACACACTGATCGGCGGGACGAACGAACGACTCATTGGAATACTCGGCAGGCGGGACGTGGCGTCTAGGGTGGGGACGTATCGAATAGCTAGAGAACAAAACGCATCTAGTCAGAAAGCGTCGCGCGGCCGTTACGGAAAACTACCTTGGCCGTCATCTGGTAATCGCTGCTGGCATTCACCGGGGTGTAGCTCACGGCGGAATAGTCCACCGAAACCTTGACTTCAAACAACCGCAGGTCGTTGGCGACGTCGTCGATGTCGAAGTCCTCTTCAGGGTTCTCGAAGTCCTTTACTTCCACGGTGATCGCATCGCGGTCGATGCCGTTCGAGGCTAGGAAGTTCTTGATGTCGTTGGCTAGTTTCTGGTTACCAGTCTGCCCGCCGGTGGGCATCCCTTCGCGGTCCATCGACGCAAAACGAGCCCCTTCCCTCGCCGCCGTTGCCAGGAGATTCTGCGCCTCGAACGCACGATTCAGCGACACCATGGCGAACATGACGCTCACCAAAACCGGTGCCACCACGGCGAACTCAACGGCCACAGCTCCACGACGATTACCAGTCGGTGACAGGTGGCACACACGGGTGATCGGTCGATGGAACATGAAACAGAATCTCGGCAACAACAGCAAAGGAAGGGGACATTACTCGTGGCGAATGAAGGCTTGGCCCTCAAGCACCACGTCTTGCATAAACGGCATCGGCACCAGCGCCACATCGTTGTAGGCGATGCGGGCCCGTACCAGGAACAACTGCCGCGGGTCGGCGTCGGCTACTTCCATCGCGGGAAGCGCTTCGATCGCCTGTCCATCGGTCGGCGTTGTCCCTCCGCCGTCGTACACCTGAGCATTTTTCACACTCACGCTGGCCAGCTCGGGGTCCATCACCGCGCCAAGCTTCTGCTTCACGAGCGCTTCGACCGCAGACGACGAATTGCCATCCGTCGCACCGAGTCGAGCACCCGAACGCGTGGCACTGCGCAGCATGTTCTTGATCATCAGGGCGTGACCAAACTCGATCAGCGACAACACAAAGATCAAAAACACCGGCAACACAAACGCCGTCTCGACCACCGTGGTTCCACGGCGACGAGCGTTACTAAACGGGCGCAAGCGTGCTGCGTGCATGGACGAGGGTTCCGCTGAATCGCCACCGCCGAAGCCGTGAGCGAAAGCGAGCATGAGGAGGGAAAATGAAAAGGTGGGAGCGACTCCCTACACAGCACCGGCTCACCAGAGCCGTCCGCTGCAGAGGGGTTCGCATACCGCAACCATAGGTCACATTTCGGTTAAGTGCAGGGGGGAAGGAAAAATCTTCGGCAAGTCCCCTGTAGGAGGCCAAGATACTTGTAGGAGGTGGGGAGAATTGTGTGAGGCCTCTCCGAGGCCGATTCCCTCCGCAGTTCTTCGGGCTCGGAGAGCCCTCCCACAAGAATTCAAGATTTGGAGACCCCTCCCACATCAACTCTACTCCCAGGGATTCACCAGCATCACCCCTGTAGCCTCAAAGTCACCCACATTGCGAGTCATCAGATGAAGACCATGCCGCAGCGCGGTCGCGGCGATCAGACCATCGATCGCGGGAATTGGCTTCCCCTTCTTTTCGCATTTCGCGGTGACCTCGCCCCAGATGGTTGCTGTCTCAAGGTCGAGTTCAAGAACGCGATCTCCGGCCGCAGCAATCATCTGCTCAAGCCACGCGTCGAGCGATCGCTTGCGCGCCCCCGCCTTGAGCTTATCGATCACTTTTCGCAGTTCGCCGACCGTCAGCACGCTGAGAAATAGGTCGTCGGCTGGTAACGCTTCGAGGCGTTCCCGAACTCGCGGATTGCCCGCGTTTCGCTGGACCTCGGACAGCACGCACGTATCGATCAGTGTTCTCACAGCAGGGCTTCCCGCCCCACGCTCCGGTCGCGCTCCAGTTCCACATTCTCCAAAGTTGGGCCGCTAAGAATCAGGTCTTTAAGGCTCCGCTGATTTCCCACTAACTGCGAGTACTCACTGCCACTCAGAAGCACGAACTTCCGGTGGCGGCGGGTGATGATTTGCGCTTCGACTTCCGCTTGGTTAAGCACTTCGCTCAACCGGCTTTTGGCCTCGGCAATGGACCACTCGGTTCGTGCCATCACGCCTCCCTTCTTTTGACTAGTGTGACTAATCCAATGCTAGGCCATTCCCGAGTGTCTGTCAAAATTCCTACACCTGAGCGAATCCGCCCAACCCCTCCCCTGGCCGGACGAATCGCAACCTCTACCCCAACTGCGACTTCGGTCCGCCACCACTAAGGAGTCCCCCAACCCGTGCGATCCCGCTCGGTTTGCCCCGTTATTCCCCGTAGGTTTCTCTGGATTCCCAACCGTGAAACTTTGCCGAAATTCCCACCCGAGGCTTCCCTGCCCCCAATTACGGGGCTATCTTAGTCCAGTGTCCGGGTCAGAATCGGGCAAGAAAACATGTGTATTCCGCCACGAATGTCGTGTCGGATGGTTTGGAGTTGCGGGGACCTACTAATAAAGCCGCAACTCTTCCTAAATTTCCCTGTTTCACACAGTGCTGCGTCCTGGTGCATCCCGTTAGGGGGGTACACAGCTCGAAGTGGAAATGGCGGGAGTTCAATTTTTTCATCAGTGGGATGGGAGGAACTTATGTTGCGTTACCTAGGGATGGCTGCAGCCGCGATGCTGCTGACCGTTGGGTCGGCCATGGCCGACTGTGGATGTGGAGCACCCGCCAGCTCCGATTGTGGTTGTGCCAAGGCGGCTTCGGATTGTGGTTGCGGCGAAGCGACCGGTGAAGGTTGTGGCGAGACGATGGTCACCAAGACCATCTACGTCCCCACCTACGAGACCGTGATGAAGACCGTCACGACCACCGAGTGCAAGCCCGAAGAGCGGACTCGTACTTACACCGTGAAGAAGAGCGTTCCCAAGACCGAAGAGAAGACCGAAACCTACACCGTCATGGTTCCCCAAAAGGGCACCAAGACCGTTGAGTACACGGTCATGAAGCCGGTTCAGGAAACCAAGACCTGTGAATACACCGTCATGGTTCCTTACACCGAAGAGAAGACCGTTGAGTACACCGTGATGGTGCCGACTCAAGAAGAGAAGACCTCGACCTACACCGTCATGGTCCCCTACACCGAAGAAGTCGAGCAGAAGTACACCGTGCAGGTTCCTGTCTACGAGGACAAGGAAGTTACCTACACCGTGATGGTTCCCTCGTACGAAGAGAAGACCTCGACCTACACCGTGATGGTTCCCTACACCGAAGAGGTGGAGCAGAAGTACACCGTGCAGGTTCCTTACACCGAAGAAGTGACTGGCACCCGTAAGGTGACCAAGCGCGTCCCGGTCCAGAGCACCCGCACTGTCACCGTCAACACCGGTCACTGGGAAACCCAGATGGTCGAAGTGCCCTGCGGTGGTTGCAGCAACGGCTGCGAAGATCCTTGTGGCTGTGCCCCCGCGACTCGCACCGTGTGCAAGCGCTGCTGGGTTCCTGGCTGCGAGACCCGTGAAGTTCCTTGCACCACCTACGAGTGCGTGACCGAGGAAGTTCCTTACACCTGCACCGTTACCAAGTGCAAGGCCGAAGAGCGCACCCGCACTTGCACTGTTACCAAGTGCAAGCCCGAAGAGCGCACTCGCACCTACAAGGTGTGCAAGATGGTCCCCGAGACTCGTACCAAGACCGTCAAGGTTTGCCGTATGACCACCGAGGAGCGTACCCGCACCTGCACCGTTACCAAGTGCAAGCCTGAGGAGCGTACTCGCACCTACACCGTCACCAAGTGCGTCCCCGAGACTCGCACCAAGACCGTCCAGGTCACCAAGTGCAAGCCCGAGACCCGCACCCGCGAGTACACCGTCACCAAGTGCGTTCCCGAGACCATGACCAAGGAAGTTGAAACTTGCACCATGGTTGCCGAAGAGCGTACCCGCACCTACAACGTCACGACCTACGACTGCGTGAGCGAAGAGAAGACCGAGACCTACACGGTCATGGTTCCTCACCAGGTCACCAAGGAAGTGGAAGTGAAGGTTTGCAAGATGGTTGCTCAAGAAGTCACCGTCCCCGCCGACAACGGCTGCGGATGCGACAGCGCTTCGAGCTGCGGTTGCGAAAGCTACAGCTGCAAGCGTTTCGGTGGTGGCTGCCTGAGCCGTCTCCGTCACCGTCACCACGGTGGTTGCTGCAACTAACTCTCGCTAACCTAGCGAGAGATTGAAAAACAAAAGCGGGCCGGTTTCGAAAGAAGCCGGCCCGCTTTTTTCGTTTCGTACAACGGAATTCATTCCGTTCCTCACCTCCTCCCCTCTCCTCCCTACTAGCCCAAGGCGGAAGCCATGGGTTCTTCGCATTCCAGCAAACACACGTGAGTTCCCAAAACCTATCGGCCCCATTGTGGGACCAATGCGATACCATGAGTGGCATTCGCAAGAAGAACTGTGGAACCCCATTAAGATTCGATGAGGACTCGCGGTGAAGTGTGGTGCGGTGAACGAGGCTCGCTATACTCTAGGCTCTCCATCTCCACCCCCCGTGAGTCGCCGTATGCTTGCCCTGCCTTCGATGCTCCTCACCGTTGTTGCAGGCCTTCTAGGAGCTGAGGCCCCGGGCCAGCACGCTGTTCAGGTCGACCGCGTTGTCGCCATGGGCAACTTCGGTGCAGACTCAGCCTACGGTTTCGAGGCTCCGGCAATCAACAATTCGGCGCGCGTGCTGTTCTGGTCCAGCATCCCCGGGCAACCATTCAGTGGTCCTGATACGCGCCTCACCGTTGGCGACCCAGGTTTGCCTTCGAGGATTGTCGCAAAAACCGGAATGCCCGCCGTCGGCATGCCCAGCGACTCGGTTTACACCAACAACTTCCTTCCCACTCCCGTGCTCGATTCCCTTGGGCGGACAGCATTCGTAGCTCAGAGCAAAGACTCGTCAAACCCCTCCCCGGCCGAGCAACCAAGCGGAGTGTGGGCCGTGACAACCTCTGGCGCCCTCCGCCTCATCGCAAGTTCGGGTCAGCGCGCGCCGGGCACGCCGCCGGGAGTCGAATTCACTCAGTTCGTTCCGATTGCCACTGACCAGCCCGGGGGCGTCGTGTTCCAAGGGGAACTGCAGGGGCCAGGGATTAGTTCTACGGGCCGTATCGGAATTTGGAGATACACCGATGCGACGGGACTGCAGCTAGTGGCGCGTCCAGGAACGGCTCTCCCAGGAGTACCTACTGGATACGAACTTAGCAGCAATCTGGAGGGACTCGCGGTAAACGGCGCCGGACAAGTCGGATTCACTTCCCCAATGGCGAATGCCTTGGGCGAAGAACTCGAAGCCCTTTGGAGGTCCGAACCCAGTGGTGGTTTGACATTGCTTGCAAAAGAGATGGACCCTGTCCCAGGACTTCCGGCCGGCTATCACTTCGATGCGTTCGGTAGTGTTGCCTTGACTCCCTCCGGTCAGGCCCTCTTTTCCGCTACGGTCGTGTCTCCCCCAAGTTGGCCAAGTCTCGATTCGGGGGTGTGGCTTCAATCCTCTCCCAACGATACACAGCTAGTTGCATTCGAAGGGCATCCCGTTCCGGGTAGTGGCGGAAGCCAGGTCTTCGACTCGATCAACGGATTTAGCGTACCAAACTCCGCGGGTCGAATGGCCCTGTTAGCTACCTTAAGCAGCGCCGATCGAGTGCAGAAGTTCGGTGACAGCTTGTGGGTTGGGCAGCCCGACGACCTACAGCTCATTGCGAAACGAGGCGACGCCGCGATCGGGATGCCGGATGGCTTCACGTTCCGTACGCTGTCTACGCCGATTCAGAACGCAACAGGTGACCTTGTCGTGTTCGGGACAGCGAACAGTCCAAGTGCACCCTCGGCATTCCAACAAGGCCTATGGCACTACGATCAAGAAGGAACATTGGAGCTGATACTCGCGGCAGGAAGCGAGTTCGATGTGGATCCAGGAGAATTGACGGACTTGCGAACCATTCGTTTTATTGAAGTTCGGGAGGGTGGGCTCAACGACAATGGAGACCTCGCGCTTACTTTGAGCTTCACCGACTACTCGCAAGGGGTTTTCGTGATTTCGCTCGAAAGAATTCCTGAACCCGGCACTTGGATACTACTTGCGATTGGCGTGGTGACGTGCGCGCTCCGCATGCGAACCAAGGAACAAAAGGGCGTGCAACCGCTCCAGGGTTCTGCCTAGGTGGGCCGTGGCATTCCGATGTCACCCACCCAGTACTATTCCTACCATTACTACTCTAGCCCAAGGCGGAAGCCATGGGTTTTTCGCATTCCAGCAAACACAAGAACCCAAGACTCCCGTCATGGGCTACTCTTCCTCAACCGATTCACCGTCCACACAGATTTCAAGGGATCCGAACATGCTCGCTTCCACCACGTTCACCGTCGATGGCCACCAGATCGTCGAGTACCGCGGCGTCGTCCGTGGCATCGTGGTTCGCATGCCGACCATCTCGCAAGGCATCGTCGGCGGGCTGAAGAGCATCGTCGGCGGCCACATCGAGGCCTACGCCCAAATGTGCGAACAAGCCCGCGGCCAAGCCTACGACCGCATGATCGAACACGCCCAGCAGATGGGCGCCAACGCCATCGTCGGCATGCGCTACGACGCCTCGGAAGTTGCCGAAGGTGCGACCGAAGTCCTATGCTACGGCACCGCGGTCGTGATCGAGCCGGGGGTGTGAGAGCGGGAGCACGATCGCTTGAGCGCAACTCACGTTCGCGCATTTAGGCTCGTTAGTACCCCGCCAACTATTTTGCATTCGCGCAAAAAAGTCACTTGAAAGTACTCACGCCCATGCTCTAATCGGGGTGCGGGAACGTGTGTATACATGTCGGTTCCGGGCGAATGCTCACGAAATTGTTTCACGTGAAACAATTTCTCAAGTTGGGGCCGGAGCAAAGTCGGGCTCGGAGAGCACTCCCACAACTTCCGAAAGTGCCCTCCCACCGCCGCCGGAGGTGCGCAAATTGTTTCACGTGAAACATTGGTTCAAGTTTAGAAGCTTGCCAGCCGGGCCGAGCGGTTTCTGGAATCCAGTTCCACAGATAGCCCGCGTTTTCCATTGTTTCACGTGAAACAATTTCTCAAGTTTTGGGTCGGGGACTCCGCGGGGCGCCTTGCTAGCACCCGCAGCTACTTCGCTTGCTGGCCCGCAGTCCGTTTGCTACAAACCGCGGGCTTTCTTGTCTCTCTTCTCCATCGAATTCGCATGATCTCGTCCTACCCGAGTACTGCCGGGCGAAAATCCCTCGCGCTGTTGGCGACGAGTTGGCTCGCATGCCTGGTGCTCGCAACGAACGCAGCGGCCCAGAACTACGCCGAGAATCTGCCCTCTCCGTACGCGGCACTCGACATTCCCGAGAACCTGCCGCTGGAACTCAACGGCCCACAGCTCGAAGCCGTTCCAGTAGTTCCAGCCGTGCCCGCTGCCGAAGAAATCCCGCTCGCCGAAGTGCCGGCGGTTTCTGGCGAAGTCGACGTCAGCGTGCTCGTCGAAAATGAAACTCCCTGGTACTACCCCACGCACTGGGTAGAGATATCGGAGTGGGAAAAGGCGTTCGAGCTTGGCCTAAACGGTTCGAGCGGTACCAGTGAAACCATGAGCCTTCGGACTGGTGGTTACATCAAGCACAAAAGCGACGTTCGTAAGGTCGATTTCGATCTCTACTTCAATCGCACCCAAGCCGGTGGCGTCGATACGCAGAACAACGCGCAGCTCAACTTTCGCCACGACTGGTTGTTCGGCGATTCGCCCTGGTCGATTTACGCACTAACTCAGTTGTACTACGACCGCTTTCAGGCGTTCGATCTGAACGTCAACGTCAACTCCGGTCTCGGCTATCAATGGATCGATCGCGAGGCGATCAAATTGACGACAAGCGTCGGTGCTGGTGCGTCGCAAGAAATCGGCGCGCCCGACAGCGACTGGGTGCCGGAAGCGCAGTTTGGTGTGGACTACGAGCAACAGCTTAACGAGATGCAGAAGCTCACCGCCGGCATGGATTACTTTCCCGAGTTCGAGGACTTCACCCGCTACCGGTTGCTCTCCGAGATCGCCTGGGAAGTTCTCTTGTCGCAGCCCTCGAACCTGAGTCTCAAGATTGCGGCGAACAATCGTCACGATAGCGATCCGTTTGGCGCGAACCCGAACAACCTGAATTACTCCGTCCTCCTGATGTGGAAACTTTGAGTACTTCCCGCAGTCTAGCCCCGTTCTCATAGTCGACCCCCTTTGGCTAGAATACGGCGAACTTTCGAACGCCCTCCGAGTTCGGACCCCACGCTAGTGCACGGCACCACTCCCCCATCCTACGATGTCCCCGCGTCGCACCTTGCTGATCTTCAGCAAGTGCTGGAGCGCGACATACCGATGTGTGCCCAGATGGCGATCGAGGTGGTCGATTACACCGCCGGCGGGTTGGCGGTGGCGATGCCACTCGAACTGAATCGGAACCACCAGCAGACGGCGTTCGCCGGCAGTCTGAACGCCCTGTGTACGATCGCCGGCTGGGGGACGATGTACCTCGTGCTCCGGCGCCTGGAGCTGCAGGGGACCATTGTCATCCGGCGCAGCAGCATCAAGTACCACCGCCCCGTGGCCACGAGCCGCGTCTCGGCCCGCTGCCTGCCAATCGACCCGCAGTCCGAGCAGCATTTCGCCGAGATGTACCTGGAAAAAGGTCAGGCGAAGCTCGATCTGGTGGTCGAAATCCCTGGCGACGACAACCCGGCGGTCTACTTCGCCGGCTCTTACGTGGTGACTCGCCCGTAGTCTGCCAAAATGGCCACTCCCTGCGGGGGATAAACCTGCTCGTTAGCCTCTTGATGCTGCCAATATGGCACTTCGCGTGCGAGGCGGTGCCGTTGTGCTCGTCGTAAGTGTTTTACCAAAAGCAACTTGTGGCGTTGATGGGTAATTGGCACGGAGCTTGCTTTTAAGGCCGTACGTGGCCTCGGAACTGCCGGGGCCGCCCGAAACCCATCGGTCCACTGGTTCGCCAGGTTCATTTCCTAAGAGGAGGTAAACAATGAAGACCACCCAATCCCACAACCGTATCCAAAACATCTTCCCCGCGGCCCTGGCTGAGGTCGATTCGTTTGTCGACCAATTCCTGGGCAATGCGACGGCCCGCGGCGCTGCTTGGCGTGCGCCGGCCGCGATTTGGGAGGGCAAGGACCAGTTGCACGTCGAAGTCGACGCCCCCGGCGTGAAGCTCGAGGACGTTGACATCACGTTCGACAAAGGCCGGCTGTCGCTGACGCTGGAGCGCAAGACCCCCGAGCACGAGGGAACCTTGTGGCACAACGAGCGTGGCTACGGCAAGGTCACCCGCACACTGGCTCTCCCCGACACCGTGGACCCCGACACCATCGAGGCCACGCTGAGCGAGGGCGTGCTGCGTGTTTCGATCGGCAAGCGGCCTGAGCTGCAGCCGAAGCGAATTGAAGTCAAGTCCGCGTAATTTGTAGTGCGTGGCGAGACGAGAACCTATGGCGGCCGCACCTCGTGGGTGCGGCCGCACTTTTTTGCGCCAAGCTCTCGCCGGCCGGTTGTTTCGTGTATCCGTGGCCGGCGAGTAAGCGTTGTATGGGTTAAAGCTTTTGTAGCCGACAAGCTTTCCGTAAATCGCTCATCCTGCCTGATCGCGTTCAATCATGTCCCCCAGCCTACCGAATTTGAACGTGAGGTTATGGCTCCTGTCGGGCGATGCTAGCGATGCATCCATGTCCGAGGGGGCTTTCAATGGACTGAAACGACAGAGCGGAAGCTGCCATGGCTGGCAATCACGTACGTACCCGACCCAACCTGAACCGGACGATCCTCACTGGATTCGTCGCGATGGTGGTGTATTCCACGTTCGTCACGTGGCAGCCGCCGTCGCGGACGTTGCGCTTGGCATCGACGCCGTCGACACGGCTGTCGCATCAGCTCGCGCTGCTCGAGGCGGGCACGCCACCGGCGCACGTGTGGCAAAATCTTGCTCCGCAGTTTCGCGCCACTAGTTCGGCCGACAAAGGCGCATGGATTGACGTCGACGCCGAGACCACTGAGCTTTTCGAGGCGCAGCTAAACGCGATGCTGATGCCCGGGGCCGATCGGCAGCTCGTGCAGCGTGGTTCGGTCGAATGGTTGCTCCAGCCTGCGAAGCCCGAAGCGAATACGCTCGCGCAGTTTGCCATTTTACGTAAGCTGAATCCGTCGCACCCCGCATGGTTGCTCGTCGGTGGCCAGGGGCAAGCGGCGTGGAGCCGGTTGCCGAGTGCGACACTGGAAATCCTGCGTAGGGAAACAGCGACAACCGAAACCGTCGATAACTCACGGCGATTCGCATCGCCTCCTTCGCTACTCTACGGCCCGGCGCTCACCGGCGCGAACGAACGTTTGGCGATGATCCCGCGTTCGCAGCCCGTGGTTGAGCTCAAGACCCTCGCGGCTCCTTTGGATCAACAAGTAGTCGCTGCAATGCGGCCGTGGCTCGCCGAAGGTTTACAGTCGGCGCTCGATCGGCCGCAGTTCGCCGAGCCGAACACGCTGGTGGCGCTGCTGAAGGAGCTTGCACTCGAACCGCAATGCACGCAGTGGGCGATGGTGTCATTGTCGCACATCGATCTGCTTACGAATCCCCAGTCGAACTCGGCGTTCACCGTCGTCGACAACCTCGAGCGTCTCGCAAACCTCTCGGAAGAAGCCGAGCAGCTGGCTGCCGAGTCGACTGATCCTGCGCTTGCGACCAAGCTGCGTCGTGCTCGGTACGCGATGTGGCGTCGTGTGGAGATCTGGCACGCGGTGGCGAACTTGGCGACGCCCGCTGCCGATCGGATCGCGCTGGTGGACTTTCCGAGCTCGGGCAACCGGTTGCGTGTGAGCCGAGTGTCGCTGCACTCGCAGGTCGCAGTGGATCAGTTGCTGCGCGAAGTCGAGCAGTACGAGTCGCAACCCACCGCGGCTAACGGCGAACTCCTCGCGATTCGTCTCGCCCAGCTGTCGCAGTCGGGCAACGTCGGCCGTCAGGAACTTTCGGAAGCTCTCTCCGATCAGTATAAAAACGCCAACGCTCGCGTCGCGCTGACGGACGACCTAGTGAATCGTTTTCTGCCGCGGGGCCAGTCGAAGGTCGAACCGGTTAGCGACCGTGTGCTTGGTACACCGGTGAGTGGCCGGGCGATTACGGAGACTTCGGCGTCGGTGACGCTGCTGCCCGATCCGAACGCGTGGCGTTTGGGCCTGGAGATTACGGGCAACGCGCAATCGCAGACCGTGGCGTTCGAGCGGACCGTTCGCGTGCGAACCAATGGCTCGACGAACTTCGCCGCGCGGCAGCAGTTAGTGATTGATTCGCAGGGCATGCACCTGGGCCGCGTGGTGGCGGACGCCAACAGCGTGAGTCGCTTCGTGAACGCCCGCAGCGAGTACGACGCGGTGCCGCTGCTCGGTGGTTTTATCCGCGGCAAAGCGGCGGATGGCTTCGCCGAGCGTCGCGGTCGGGCTCAGAATCAGGTTTCCGCGAAGACGGAAGACCGGGTGCAGCAAGAAGTGACCCGCGCGACTCGCGAAGCGGTGGACCGCGCGACCAAAGAATGGGAATCGCGCGTTGTGATGCCGCTGGCGATGGGTGGCGTGTCGATCGAGCCCGTCGAGATGCTGACGACCGACGAGCGGCTCGTGGCGCGGGTGCGTGTGGCGCACGCCAACGGCCTGACCTCGTTGACTCCCCGCCCCCAGGCGCCGAGCGATAGCCTGGCGAGTGCTCAACTGCATCAGTCGGCGTTCACGAACCTGGTGTCGGGCATGAACCTCGCCGGCGAGCACTTCACCGCCGAGGACTTCGCAGCCCACATCCGCCAGTTCGCCCCGCACTTGCCGGTCGAGGAGCTCGACGCCGACTCGCGCGAAGCCGAGATCGAGTTCGCCGAAGGAACGCCGATCACGTTCGAACTGGTGGATGGAAAAATGCACGTCGCGATGCAAGTGAAGGAGCTCGTGGTGCGCGGCCGGGCGAACCGCGACTTCACGGTCCACCTTTACTACGCGCCCAAGGCCGATGGCCTGGTCGCGCGACTTGAGTACCAGGCGGGTCCGTATCTCGAAGGCAAGATGTCGAACGCCCAGCGGATGCGATTGCAGACCATCTTCGGCAAGGTGTTTCCGAACGACGGCTACGTCGCGGTGGGTGGCGAGTACGCGAATGACGCGCGGCTCCGCGGTTTGATGATCACGCAGATGGTAATCGACGACGGCTGGCTGTCGATCGCGATTGGACCTGAGGCAGAAGACCGCACGGTGCAACTCGATCGTTACGCGCCGGTTTGGAAGTAGTGCTGAGGGGCGCAGCATACTAAGGGCCCTAGCCCTCGACGGGAGTCGTGGGGTGGGACAGGACGCAACGCGCGGCAAACCCAAGGCTTCCGCCATGGGCTAGTGATGATTTGAGCGCGAAAGTTTGCGAAGCACGCGCCGTCGGCTACCAGAAGCTGGTACGCTCCAGGGGTGCCAGTGGAAACCAACCACAGTCCGTGGGCACCTGAAACGACAGGATGCTTTCGAGCGGGATTTGATGCTCGTTTTCCATCAATTCCAGTTCGGAGCTTGTGCATAGTGGTCCCACCCCCGGAATGTATCCGAGCATTGGCCAAGGGGTCCGGTGTTCGAAAAGGCTGAGGGTCAAGCAACTAACCGTCTCGTTTTCAACACGAATAGTGCCCGTGAGACGGCTAGACTTTCCTTCGGCGACGAATTCCACGCGTTGTACCGACTTCCAGTCGGGCTTATCGGACGTGACGCGTTTGAAGGCGGTCTTGTCAGCGACTAGCGTTCGCCCCACGACGGTAGACACCGAACGTGGTATCCAGCCTTCATAGGTGGTGCAGCCGAGCCGTTCTTCGACGTCCCCCCAAATGCTTTTAGAAGGATTGCTAACAACGAGAAGGCTAGGCTCGGGGTGTGGGTCGCTGAGAAACCGCAGCACGAGCCATTCGTCGGTCAGCTGGACGAGCTCGCCAGAGTACCGCTGCTCGACGTCGTCGCGGCGGACGACTACCTGGTAGCGATCGCCTAGCTCAAGATGCCGCACATCGGTGGACGTCGCCGGCTCTTCGCTTCGGGCTGGTATCGCTACGAACGTGAGCAGAATCAGCAGAGCACACATCAGGCGAACTGCACGAGCACTCATCGCGGCACCCTTTTGTGGAAGAAGGCAGGCGGGCGTTTACGGGTAAGCGGGACAGAGGTTCGCTTGTAGGAAACCGCAAGGGGTGGGGCAAGGGCGGCGAAGCGGTCGTAGCTAGCAAGGGGCGGGTTGTTTGCTGCGCGGTTATTGATCTTCCGATTTCGGAGGGTTAGCCCATGACGGGAGTCTTGGCTTTGTGGGAACGTTGTCCCTCGGAAAAACCCAAGGCTTCCGCCATGGGCTATCGGGGACGGAGTAGCGTGGAAACCGGAGAGTTCGCGCCTCATTGCCGGGATTTCTCGTTACGGGTTTGTAACCCCTCGGACTTGCGTCGCTAGTTTGACGGGGGGCGCTTGCTCGTATCCAATGCGTTTAGCGGGCTCATCGGGGGCCGTTTGTACGATTTGTGCCGGATTTATGCGGGTCGCGTTTCGTGGGAATTGCGAGCCGCGCGTCATCGCAGGACGTACATTACAGGGTGCTGTGATTGGCCGATTGTGCCGCCGCGCGTTGCACGTTGTTTATTTCGTTGCCGTAACGATTTGGAAGGGTTACTACCATGCGTACTTCGTCCCCCAGCCTGTGGATCAAGTTAACTTACGTAGCGCTCGGCGCTTTGGCGGTCGTGGCGATTCGCGCCGGGGTGGAAGCATCGCATGCCCAGAGCGTTGGCTCGCCGGGTGGCACGGGCAACGTGTCGTCCGATCGCGAAGCGGCTTGGAACTCGCCGGACATGTTGCGAGCTCGCGCTTCGGTGACCGAACATTTGCAGGATAACACCGCGCTATCGGAAGCCGAGAAGGCCGAGATGCTGCAAGGTCTCGAGACGATGACTCCCGCGCAGATGAAGCTGTTCGCGCTGACTCACGCGCACGCATCGCAGAGTGGAACTCACGCTCAGGCACACATGACCGCTCAGCAGTCGCTTCAGCACGCCCAGCAGATGGCTGCCGCTCAGCAGTGGTGGTACCAGAACGTTCACAAGGCGGAGATGAACCAATCGCTGGCTGCTGACAACCAAGCCGACCAGAACCTCAACAACATTTCCGAAGGCGAGACCGCCGCGGCGAACGTTGAGCAGCAGACACTCGAAGTGCAAAAGGAATTCGCGCAGAGCAACCAGGCCGCAAAGCTCGACGACTTGAACAACCCCTACCCGAACGGGGGTTACGCGAACCCCTACTGGGGTGGTGGCGTTCACTTCCACCTGTATGGCCCGTAAGCGTAATTCGCTTATTCGACCAATCGCTCAGCGCGATTGCGATGAGGATTAATTCGTCCGCTCGTTCGCGGCGAATCTCCGAACAACGACTACCTCCGAACATCGTGGGATGCCATGATGTCGGAGGTAGTTGCATTTGGTGACTAGGTGGCGAGCAAAAAAGTATCCGCTGGGTGATGCGTAAAATACGGTACCCTCGTCCGTTTAATTGGATGGGAAGCCCCGGCGGGGTCGTCAGAATAGAAGGTTGGGGGCAGGGCGCGTTTTGTGCCGCGCCTTCGAGTTCTACTTGCGACACCCCAGCGAAGGCGGACGATGGCGATGGGTCAGTTAGAAGCGGCGGCGAGCTCGCGGCGGAGTTTCTTGAAGGAGGCGGGAGCTATTGCCGTGGCTGCGCCCTACGTGGTGCCTGCCAGCGTGTTTGGCAAGGACGCTCCGAGCAACCGTGTGAACGTCGGCTTCATCGGTCTGGGCAATCAGGGATTCTTCGACCTGGGTTCGTTCTTGCGCCAATCGAACTGCCAAGTGGTGGCGGTGTCGGATGTGAATCGTGGCAGCAAGGGCTACAAAAATCCGAACGATGTCCGAGGACTCGAGCCGGGTAAGAAGATGGTCGAAGAGTTCTACGCCAAGAACTCGCCGTCGGGGAGCTACAAGGGTTGCGAGGCGTACCCCGACTTCCGCAACTTGATCGCCCGCGACGACATCGACGCCGTGGTGATCGTGGTGCCCGATCATTGGCACGAGACCATGACCATCGCCGCGGCCGAAGCGGGGAAAGACATTTACTGCGAGAAGCCACTCGGCCTGACCATCGCGGGGCAGAAGCGGATGGTCGAGGCGGTTCGTAAGCACAACCGCATTCTGCAAACGGGCTCGCACGAGCGCTCGAATCCCTTGGTGCGGGACGCGGTGGAGCTCGTGCGGAGTGGGAAGATTGGTGAAGTGAAACGTGTGGTGGCGCACGTCGGGTTGAACAACAAGACCGGCCCTGGCCCCGGCTGGAAGCCAATGCCGGTGCCCGAGGGATTCGACTACGAGATGTGGCTAGGTCCCGCGCCGGACGCCCCGTACCACGCCGATCGTTGTCTGTACAACTTTCGATTCCTGTACGACTACTCGGGGGGGCAGGTGACGAACTTCGGGGCGCACTCGCTCGACATCGCGCAGTGGGGGCTAGGCATGGACGACTCGGGGCCTGTGGAGGTCGAGCACGTTTATGCCGACTACCTGCCGAAGGGAAGTCTGTTTGACACGGCGACGCACACGGGTTTTCGTTGCAAGTACAAGGGTGGCGTGACGCTCGATTGCATGACAGGGGTGCCGAGCGTCCGCACCACCTTTTTCGGAACCGAAGGGGTGGTGAGCATCGACGCCGCGGGGCAGAACCCGATGGTGATTCCGCAGGAGCTAACGCCCAAGAGCCTGCAGTCGTCGAAGGGTTATCACTCGAACCCCGACCACGCGAAGAATTTTCTGGCGTGCGTTCAATCGCGCAAAGAGCCCAACGCCCCGGTCGAGGTGGGGCATCGGAGTGCAACGGTGTGCCACCTTGGCAACATTGCGATGCACCTCCGGACAAGGTTAAAGTGGGATCCTGTTGCCGAAGAGTTTACGGGGGCGCGAAGCGCTGAAGCGAATCGGTTGCTCGACCGCGAAGCTCGTATCGATTGGCAGAGTTAGTCGTCCGCCGCGGGCGATTCGAATTATTGTTTACACACTATCGAGAAGTTGCCTTTGTCTCGCAGTTCGCTACCAACCGTTTCGTTATCGACCAAGCCGACGAATGTTCGCGTGGTGGCGGTCGAGCTCTATTATTTGCCAATCGAAACGCGCGTGCCATTGAAGTTTGGCACCGAGACGCTGACATCCGTTGTCTGCGCGCGGGCGGCGGTGACGGTCGAAGATCGCTCGGGCCGGCGCGAGACGGGCTGGGGCGAAACTCCATTGAGCGTGCAGTGGGTATGGCCATCGCCGCTGCCGTACCAGTCGCGTCTCACGGCGATGCAGGCCTTCGCCGAGCTCATGGCCGAACGGCTGGCGGGCTTCGATGCCGTGGGGCATCCGCTGGAGATTGGGCATCAGTTTCAAGAGCAAGTGCTGGAGGTCGAACTCGAAGCGCTCGCCGCGGCGTCGCCGGCTGGTGAATCGTTGCCGCTGCTGGCGGGGCTGTTGTGCTGTTCGATGTTCGACCTCGCCATCTACGACGCGTTCGGCAAGCTGTGTGGCAAGTCGGTGTGGGAGACGCTAGGGCCGGAGCATTTGAACTTCGATCTGAGCCGGTACCTCACGCCTGCTGCCGATGCAGAGGTTGATTTCGCGGGGAAGTATCCCGTCGACTTTCTGAAGCGTCCGGCGGAGACGTCGCTCGTGGCTTGGCATTTGGTCGGCGGGCTCGACCCGGTGACGCCGGCTGATCTTGATGGCAGCGAGCCCACGGACGATCATCCGGTGCTGCTTACGGACTGGATACGCCGCGATGGGCTCCAGTGCCTCAAGGTGAAACTCCGTGGCAACGACGCCGCGTGGGACTACCAGCGGCTGCTCGACGTGGGGCAGGTGTCGCTTGAGCTCGGCGTGAAGTACTTGACGGCGGATTTCAACTGCACGGTGACCGATCCAGCGTACGTAGTCGATGTGCTCGATCGACTCGAACGCGAGGCCCCAGCGATTTACCAGAGTATCACCTACATCGAGCAGCCGTTTCCTTACGATCTGGAAGAGCACCGCATTGATGTCCATTCGGTGTCGGAGCGCAAGCTGCTGCTAATGGACGAGAGCGCGCACAACTGGGAGCTGGTGAAGCTCGGCCGGTCGCTCGGCTGGACGGGCGTGGCGCTGAAGACCTGCAAGACATTGTCGGGCGCGCTATTGTCGCTCTGTTGGGCTCAGGCGCATGGCATGCGGCTGATGGTGCAGGACCTGACGAACCCGATGCTGGCCCAGATTCCGCATCTGCAACTGGCCGCTAACTGCGACACGCTGCTGGGTGTGGAATCGAACGGAATGCAGTTCTACCCCGCCGCCTCCGACATCGAAGCCCGCGTGCATCCGGGCATGTACCGGCGGGTGAACGGCCGGCTGGATCTTTCAACAACGGCGGGCACGGGTTTCGGGTACCGCGTCGACGAGATCGCCCGCCCGCTGCCCGCCCCCGCCTGTTCGTTCGCGAGTTAGCCATGGTGAAATTCTCGATTGCAATCCGTGTGGCCGCGTGCGCGGTGGTGATCGCGGTGAGCCTGTCCCGTGCGCTCTTGGCAATGGAGGTGCCTCGCACGGTGGTTTGGGATGGCGAACGACTGGCCGAACTGAGAGAGAATCCCGAACGTCGTACGCCCTTAGAACACGCGGCGATGAAGGAGCTTCGGAGGGGAGCGGATGCCGCGGTGTTGCAGAAGCCGGTCTCCGTGATGGACAAGGAACTCGTTCCGCCAAGCGGCGATAAGCACGACTACGCGAGTTACGGCATCTACTGGTGGCCCGATCCCGCGAAGCCGGATGGCTTGCCCTACATTCGCCGCGACGGGGAGACGAACTACAAGTTGGTGGAAAACGGCGACAGCGACCGCATGGAGGCGATGGTCAACTCCGTGGTGTATCTTTCGCTCGCCAATTACTTGACGGCCGATAAGAAGTACGGCGAAGCCGCGGCGCGGCACCTCTCCACGTGGTTTCTTGATCCCGCCACGAAGATGAACCCGCATCTGGAGTTTGGCCAAGCGATACCCGGTCGGGTGGATGGTCGGAAGGTGGGCATTATCGACACCTCGGCTCTCGTCGAGTTGTTCGACGCAGTCGTCTTGCTTCAATCGACGGGAGCCCTCGACGAGTCGCAAGTGAAGGGATTTTATGATTGGACGGCTGCGTACCTCGATTGGCTGCTGGAGAGTGAAATGGGGCTGGAGGAGCAGAAGGCCCCGAACAATCACGGCACCTGGTACGCGGCACAAGTCGCCCGCATGGCGCTAGTAGTGGATCGGCCGGAAGTGGCCAAGCGGGTGATCGAAGAGCTTCGTGACAAGCAGATGCAGCACACGTTCGCCGAAGATGGCTCGCAACCGCGCGAGATGGCGCGGACGCGCTCCTTCGACTATGCACGCTTCAACTTGGTAGCCCTGGTTGTCTGTGCGAAGTGTGGCGAGCGAGTGGGCCTCGACCTGTGGAACGAACCCAAGAAGGGGGCGAACATCAAAGACGGGCTCGAATTTCTCGGGCCCTATCTTCAGTTCCAGAAGCCATGGACTCATCAGCAGATCGTCCCGCTGCGGTTTACTCCGTCAAGCTGCCAGTTGCTGCTCGTCGGCTACGCGAAGTCCGATGATCCCAGCTATACTGAGTTCCTTGGCGACGAGAAGCTGCGGAAGTCGAGCGAATGGATGCTGCCGGTGCTCACGCAGCGCGTGCCGCCGGAAGCGGTTGCCAAGTGATCTACAAGCCAGGCGGTGTTGACCCCATCTGAGTGCGAGGTTCGTGATGCGCAGTGTTTTGACGTGCTGGATGGCTCTGGTTCTGGTAGTCGCGAATGCGGACCTCGGTCGCGGTGCGGAAGAAGCGACCGAGTCGCTCGAAGCTGCCGCCGATCAGCTGGTCACAAAACTGATGGAGCGACAAGGCATCCCTGGCGTTTCGATCGCCATTGGCAGGGACGGAGATGTTGTGCTGGCGAAAGGTTACGGCCTTGCGGACGTCGAGCATCAGGTGCCGGTGAAGCCCGAGACGCTCTTTCGCACCGCGTCGATCTGCAAGATGTTCACCGCGGTGGCCGTATTGCAACTCGCGGAGGATGGGAAGCTCGATCTCGATACGCCGGTGTCCGAGTATTTCCCCGAGCTCGACAAGGACGATTGGACTTTCACGTGTCGCCAACTTCTGGGGCATCTGGCCGGCGTGCGGCACTACAAGTACCCCGGCGAGAACAACTCGACGCGGCACTTCCCCGACGTGCAGTCGGCAATGACCACGTTCGTGAACGACCCGCTCGTATCCGAGCCTGGTACCGAGTACCTCTACAGTTCGTTTGGCTACAACCTATTGGGGGCGATCGTCGAGCGGCGGTCGGGCGCGAAGTTCGACGAGTACCTGCGTGACTCCGTGACTAACGTGGCAGAGATGAGCGCGACTCAGGTCGACCATCACTACCGCATCCTCGCCAATCGCGCGGCGGGCTACATGCGGCCGGAACGCGGGCGTGGTTGGGGCCGCCGCGATTTGAAGCCGGGCGAACTCTATAACGCGGCGCTGCACGACACGAGCGTCAAAGTGCCGGGGGGTGGTATGATGTCGACGCCGACCGACCTGGCTCGCTTCGCCGATGCCCTCGCGAAAGGAAAGCTGCTGGAGGACGCAACCCTGGCGGCGATGATCACCGAGCAGCAAACCACCGATGGCAAGAAGACCGGTTACGGCCTGGGTTGCCGGCTTTTGGCCGGGGAGCCTAACCCGGTGGTGGGGCATAGCGGCGGACAGGCGGGTGTGAGCACGTACCTGGTGCTGGATCCCAAAACGGGGAAATCGGCCGCCATTATGTGCAACTTGGAGGACGCCGAACTCCACGGCGTGGCGATGAAGCTGCTTTCCCTGGCCGAGAGCGACGCGAAGCGGGAATAAACCCGTACTCCTGGGCGGCTTTCGATTGACAAGGTGGGATGAGTGGGGATAATAGGCGGCGTGTTCCGATTGGGGTTTCTGTAGGGAATTGCCGGCCGATCTGTGGGCTGGTCTTGGTGCAAGGCGGCGTTTTGGGAGCGTGGTCAGGCTGAACTGATTGCGCATTGGGGGTATGTACCTGCGATGGCCGCTACTGCACTGTTTATAAGTTCGAGCGATGCGCTGCGCGACGAAGTCGCGGCGCATGTGTCGCGTTGGCAGGATGTGTTCTTCGCGATTTCCACGCATCTCAACGAGGCAATACTCGCTAGTCACCCGTCGCTCGCCATTGTGTACTTCCACGCCGACGTGGCTACTTCCGTCGATTGGAAGCAGCTGCTAACGCTTGCGGAGGACCACGAATCGCAGCCCGCGGTGGTCGCAGTGATGGACGCGTTTGATCCCGCCGGTGCGGTGAGTTTGCTCCAGCTTGGCGTGACCGATTGCTTGCCGACGCCGATCGACTTCTCGCGGATGGCGATGCAGATCGGTTACGAATCGTGGCGTGCCTATCATGCGCCGCGGCCCAGCCGCGTCAGTCGTGAGCGTGCCAGCGAACTGTCGCTCGCGAACTTTGGGCCTGTGTCGCTAGCCGCCACGCTGCCCGTGCCGTTTGAACTGGAGTCGTCACGCCGGTCGGCAGAGCTTGCCGCGATTTCGCAGGCGCTCGCAGCCCATAACAACAATCGCTCGAAGGCGGCCGCCGCCCTGGGCGTGAGCCGTGTCACGCTCTACAAGAAGCTGCACAAGTACGGCATGATGGGACTCGCGCAGGACGCGGGTTGAGAACCCGTTTCGTGCTTACGGCATTTCGACCTTACCATCGACGTGGCACGCGGCTAGCTCATTGTTCTTGCTAGTGCCCCGGAACCGTACGGCCAGTTGTTCGTTGGGCTCGCCCGTGCTGCGAGCGATGGTGCAGCCGACGAGCTGGATGCCTTGGCAGTCGTTGGCTTCGATGGCCACGGGCGTGCCATCCAGGAACTGACAGCCAACGATGCTGATCCGCTCGCAGGCGTCCATTTCCAGAAGAGGAAAGTTCTGACCGCCAGGCGTTTCGTCGCGGAAGTGGCAGCCGGAGAGGATACTGTTGCGGCAATGGTCGAGCTTCATGCCGGCGAATCGATCGTCGGCATGGCGGCGAAAGTTGTTGCCCGTGAAGTTGAGCTGTTCGCACCTCTCGGCGAGTACCGATAGCTTGGTGGCAGAGTACACGGAGTTCCCCGATACCACGGGTCCGTAGCAGCCCACGAAGTGAAGGTTGACCTCCTGGCTGCCGATGATGTTGCCGGTGATGGCGAAGAGTCCCGGCGGACGGTCTTTGCCGCCGTTGTCCAGGATGCGAATGTTGGCCCCGCCAGGCGAGGGGGTCGCCTGGATGGTGTTCGACGCGATGGTCACTTCGTCCACCGTTGCGCCAGGCGCGCGGGTGTCGATGAAGATTTCTGCGGTAGGTTCGGGTGAGAGTCCTTCGTGGCGGAGGTGGTTGTTGTACTCGATATCGTTGCCGGTGATTTGCAGGTTGCGAATCTCCGATCGCTCGATTCGAATGCCACCGAGGCGGTTGTAGCTAACATGACAGCCGACGATGTTGATTTGATGGAGATTCACTCCGTCGAGATAGATGCCAATGCCCGTGTTGTGATAGATGTGCGAGCTGTCGATGATGATGTTGCGGTTGCGTTCGCGGACACGAATGCCATGGCGAACGCGGTGAATCAACACCCCTTCGATGATCGCCTGCATGGTGCCTACGAGGTCGATGCCATCCGCCTCGGGGTGCGTGGCGGTGATCTCCAGGTGGCGAACGGTGGGCATCCGCTGCGACTTCCAGACGCGGGGCTGGATGTCCGGAGGATGGGCCGCGCCGCGGAGGTGCGTGCCGACAAGCCGAATGGCGGGGCCGGCGGCCGACATGATGATCTTTGCAGTGCCTCCGCTTCCTTCGAGGGCGATGTAGCCGGTGCGTTCGAGCGGGATTTCGAGTGTCTCGCTGATGAGATACTCGCCCCGGGGAAACTCGATCCATCCATCGCCATCGAACATCGCGTGGCGAATCGCCTGCGTGTCGTCGGTCTTCCCATCACCCACCGCCCCGAAGTCGCGAACATTACTCATGCTTGTAGTCGTCGTAGTAGTTGGTGTCCGCAATCGGCGGGGTGTCGTCGAGCGTGCGATTGAGGATCGCGGCCATGTCGTTCACGATGTTCCCCGAAGTCGGCGAAACGCGGGAATTGAACAACAAGGCGTAGTTCCGGCCGTCGCTGCGACGTACCAGTTTGGTGTTGGTGCCGGGGAGCGCGCCGCCGTGCTCTTGAATCAATACCTTGCCATCGGCGTCGCTGGTGATCTGCCAGCCGAGGCCGTAGTAGGTGGGCAGTTTCTTGCCCTCCTTATCATAACCGGCAAGGCCTTCGGGACGGTCGCAAAGTAGCTCGACCGATTCCGATTTTAAGAGCGGGCAGTTCTCCGCGTCGTTCAGCGAGTCAGCGATGCGTACCAAGTCAATCGCCGAGGCAATCCACGCCCCGTGCGAGTCCATGGATTCCAGATACCATGCACCGTACGGGCTCGGTACGCGCTGGTGCAGGTTCGCGGCATAGACCGACCGCGTGACGTTCGGATCGTAGTACCGCACTTCGTTGTTCTTACGGCCCTCAAGGTGCGTCGCGCCGATGACCATGTCCGTGACGCCCACAGGAGCCAGGACGTGCTCCTTGACGTAGTCGTCGTACTTCTGGCCAGTCAGCTTCTCGATTACGCGACCCAACAAACAGTATCCGTAGTTCGAGTACGCGTAGCGTTCGCCGGGGTTAAAGTCGAGCGGCAAGCCCATCATGGCCCGGATGATCTCGTTGTGCTCGGCCGGCGGAGGAGTATCCAGAGCGCGGGCGAATCGGACCGATTGGAACATGCCGTCGAACGAAACGTCGCGATCCCAGCCGCCGCGATGGTCGAGCAGATGGCGAATGGTGATCTGGTTCTGTCGTTCATCGAACTTCGCCCCTTCTTCGAGATGCGGTTCGTATTCGGTCAGGATGTCGAACACCGGGGTGTCGAGCGTCAGCTTGCCTTCGTCGACAAGCTGCATGATGGCGAGCGCGGTGATCGGCTTTGAAACGCTGGCGATGCGGAACAGATCGGTCGGTTCCACCTGCTCGCCTGCGGCGATGTCCGAGTAACCAAACCCTCGCGAGTACACGAGCCGGCCGTTCTCGGTGATGGCGAGCGAGCACCCGGGCACGCTGTGCTGCTTCATGAACTCTTGGACCACGCGGTCGATCGATTCCAAACGATCGTCTCGCTTGCCGGTGAGAAGTTGGTACGGTGCCTTCTCGGCCTTGTAGCCTGGACCACGCAGCACGCGGCCGGGCCGATGGTCGGTGGTTTTGCCATCGTCGAGCACCAGCTTGCCGTTGACCACCACGTACTTCATGCCCTCGGGCATCTTGCGTGGCTCGGCGGGCGTGGCGGTGTCGGCGAAGGTGTCGTAATCGAACGCGATGATGTCGGCGGCGAGTCCCACGGCGAGCTTGCCGCGATCGTACGCCAGCACTTCGTTAGCAGCCACAGCACTTGCTTGGGCGACGGCGCGTTCGAGAGAGATCGCCCCCAGATCGCGGACGTAGCACGAGAACAACTTCGGGAAAGCTCCGTGCGAACGCGGGTGCGAAACACTCCGCGACTCCGAGGCGGGGCCGACGTCGGTGCAGAAGGAGACGAACTCCTCCTGCATGGCACGAATGATGTTGGCCTCGGACATGGTGATCGGCATGGCGAACGTGTTGTCGGGCACGAGCTCGAAGAAGACGTCCCAAGGCTCCTCGCCGGACTCCTTGGCGATGGCGGCGACGCTTTGGCCGACCCACTTGGCGTACTTCTTGTTGCTGGTGTTGCCCACCAGCACTCGATTCCAGTCGCTACCCGCGTGGCGGTACCAGTTCTCCCAACCGTCGGTCTCTTCCATCTCCTTGCGAATCTCGGCCTGGAGTTCGGCGTCGTCGAGTCGGCGATAGAGTTGCCCCTTGCCCTTGGCAAAGTGCCGGGGATGAATGAGCGCTTCGAGTCCCAAGCCATTGAAATCGTACGGGTAGATGTCGGCGGTGACTTGATGGCCCTCGGCCCGGGCTTCTTTGATCTTGGCGATCGCGAGCTGCATCTTGCCCCAGTTGTGCTTGCCGGCGGCTTTCAGGTGGTAGATGTGCACGGGCGTGCCACCTTGGCGACCGATCGCTAGCGCCTCGTCAATTGCGGCGAGCAGTTCGTCGCCTTCATTTCGCATGTGCGTGTAGTAGCGCCCGCCGTAGTGGCCGGCGACTTCGGCGAGGGCCGCGATTTCGTCGGTCTTGCCATACACGGCTGGCGGGTAGATGAGGGCGGTCGAAACTCCAATCGCCCCGGCTTGCATCGCCTCGCGAACGTGCTCGCGCATCGCGTCGAGTTCTTCGTCCGTAGGACGGCGGTCCTCTTCGCCGATCACCAGCCGGCGAATCTGCGAATGGCCGACCGTCTGAACGACGTTCACAGGTAGGCCCTTGAGCTCGAGCATCTGAAAGTACTCGGCCATGTTCTGCCAACCGACTTGGGCCGCTCGCTCGTCGTCGAGCGGCGCTTCGCTGGAACCCTCGCCCGCGTTGATGGTCGTAATGCCCTGCCGCAGAAGGTTCTCGGCGGTGCTCGGATCCTCCATCATCGGCGTCGCTGTTTGGCCCATCATGTCGACGAAACCGGGGGCGACGATCAGCCCTTTGGCATCCACCACGCGGTGAGCATCGCGGGCGCGGAGCTTACCAATCGCGGCTATTTTTCCACCGGCCACGGCCACGTCCGCCTCGTACCACGGCGCACCCGTGCCATCGACCACACGCCCGCCCCGAATGAGGAGATCGTACTTCTTCGCCGCGAACGTCGTCGCCGAGCAAGTCATCAAACTAGTGGCAACAAAGAGAGCGGTGATCAGCAGGCGGGGGCGGTACAGGGGGCGGCTAAGCATCGGTAGGCTTTTCTACTTCAGGTGGGATAGTTGGCAGGTCAACCCACGAGCCGCCGTGATGATCACAGCCAGCTCTTGAGTTGCTTGAGATCCGTGGCGAGGGCTGCGAGGTTGGCCTCGGCATCCGCGCGCTGCAAGTACTCGACATGAATCGAGTAGGGACATTCGATGCCCGACTTCTCGTGCATCGCAAAAAACTTGGGATCGACGCGGCCTTTACCGAGCGGGACGTGCTCGGCGTTACGGCCCTTCCATTGGAAGTCTTTGACGAACACGGCACCCACGTGGGGCTTCATCAGGTCGTACTGCAAGGGCCACGACAAACCACCCTCGACCGTCGCGTGACGAATGTCGAAGGCGATGCCGATCTCTTCGCGCGGAATTCCTTCGAGCAGGTAGTGGACGTCCCAAATCGGAGCGCCGACGAAATTGCTGCCCGAGTGATTCTGATACACGGCGTTCAAACCTAAGTCGCGGTTGAGAGCGGCGAGGTCGCGGAGGCGCGGGCGGATTTCGTTGAGTTGATCCATCACGCTCCGACGAAGGTCGTACCGATAGAAGCCCATGCGGTACTGCTTGATGCCAAGGTCGGCCGCCGTGCGGAGCACTTTCTCCGTGAGCGGCTGATCGGTGCCGAGGACATCTGTGGTAATGATAGTCACGTCGATGCCCGCTTTGCGAACCGCTTCGACGTGTTTGGGCAAATCGACCTCGACCTGCGCAGGATCGACGTGCCCTCCATTGCGAACGGTCGATTCGATGCCGTCGAAGCCGATGGCGGCGATCCGCTCGCCCAGCTCTTCGTAGCCCAGTGACTGCACGAACTTCGTGAACGCCACGATGGGTGCCTTCTTCACGCGGGGCTCGGCAGCGCTGCCTACTTGAGCGGGCAACATCGCGCCCGCCGCCAGCGCCGCCGTGCCGTAGAGCATCTGGCGACGATCGAGAAGTGATTTGTCAGCCGGGAGGTTCGAGGAGTTGGGGGACATCTAGAAGCACTCCTACAGCGGGGAAGTGACCGCGAGCGAAACGCCACGTGCAGTGGCCAGTTGGGGCGCGGGGGGACCAGTAGTAACTACAAGGTGGCTGGTGGGTTAACCGAATTCAATCCGCATTTCCGGAATCGACTACCGAGAAGATAGTCGTCATGATGAGTTTTTTCCGGTATCCTAGCTTTAAACATAGCAAGGGGCGACCGAACGGTGGGCGTTCGTCGGAATCCGACTCGGTTGCTGACCATTCACAGGCGGTTCGTGATGTCCTCAATTCCCCACGTCGCGCTGTTGATCGAAACATCGCGCGAATACGCCCGCGGATTGCTCCGTGGGGTTGCCAGGTACCAGCAAGAGCATGGGCCATGGTCGATTTACTTTGAACCGCGTGGCATCGGCGACCCCCCGCCCGAGTGGATTTCGACCTGGAAGGGAGACGGAATCCTCGCCCGGATCAACAGCCAGAGCATGGCCGATACCATTCTGGCGACGGGGATCCCGGCCGTGGATCTTCGCGGAGCACTGCCGAATCTGGGCATCCCTTTCATCGGGGTCGACAATCGCCCCGTCGCCGAGCTCGCCTACGAGCACTTGCAGAACCTGGGGCTTCGCCATTTTGCGTTCTGTGGCACGCCTCGCGGCCAGAATCCGCACCAGGACAACCGCCACGACTTCTTCGCCGAGCTCGTAGTTCGCGATGGCCAGCCCTGCCACACGTGGCTTGGCGAGCAGCAAAAACAGCACGCGCCGACGTGGGAAGAGCAGCAGCAAGAGATCGCCATGTGGCTCAGCGGGCTCCCCAAGCCGGTGGGCATCATGACCTGCCACGACGACCGCGGGCAGCAGGTGCTCGACGCGTGCCGCCGCGCCGATTTGTCGGTGCCCGACGATGTGGCCGTGATTAGCGTCGACAACGATCCGCACCTGTGCAACCTCTGCACGCCGCCGCTATCGAGCATCGACGTGAACCCCAGCCGCATTGGATTCGCGGCCGCTGAGTTGCTCGGCAGGCTCATGCGGGGCGAGAAGCCCTCGCAGATGACGACGTTCCTCGGCCCACCCCGCGGCATCGCTGCAAGGCGGTCGACCGAAATGCTTGCGATCGACGACGCCGATGTGGCAGACGCGATTCGCTACATCCGCGAGCACGCCACGCAGGGCATTCGCGCGAGCCAGGTGGTCGCCCGCGCGGCGCAGGCCCCCAGCACGCTCGAGCGGCGGTTTAAGAAGACGCTCGGCCGAACCATTAAAGCCGAGATCACCCGCGTGAAGCTAAGCCGTGCGCGGCTCCTGCTTACCGAGACCGAGTATCCGGTATCCACCATCGCCGACCGCTCGGGCTTTGCCGAGGCAAAGTACTTCTGCGAAGTGTTCCGCAAGCATCACGGTGTGACGGCGACGGAGTACCGCCGGCGCTTCCGGGACGAGTAACCTTTCGGCTTAGTGGACCCGCTGGCCCACTTTGGCTCCGTCGTCGGGCGAAAGCACAAAAACTTCTTCGCCGCCGGGGCCGCTGGCGACGACCATGCCTTCGGACAAGCCGAACTTCATCTGGCGCGGGGCGAGGTTCGCCACGCACACGATCTGGCGGCCGATGAGTTTTTCGGGTTCGTAGGCTGCTTTGATGCCGGCGAACACCTGCTTGTAGACCCCGCCGCCGAGCGACAGCTTGAGCTTCAGTAGCTTCCGCGCCTCGGGCACCATTTCGGCTTCCACGACGCGAGCCACGCGAAGGTCGACCTTCAGGAAATCGTCGAACGTGCACTCGTCCGCCAGAGGCTCGGCCGCCAGGGCGTCCCCCGAGTCGTTCCATTTATCACTTGAGCCGGGGGCGTCAGTCCCCGGAGCGGCCCCTGGAGTTGCAGCAGCTTCGGTTTCGATCTTCGAATCTTCAATCATGGCGTGGACCTTTGTGGCTTCGACGCGTTGCATCATGTGTTGGAACTTGCCGACCGGCGTACCGGCGAGCGGGGTTTGCGATTGATCCCAGCGAGTGATGGGCTCGCCCAAAAGCTCGCCCGTCTGCTCAGCGAGCTGGGGAAGCACGGGGGCGAGGTACACCACGATCTGGCGGAACAGGTTAAGTGCTACGGTGCAGACATCCTGCATCCGCGCAGCTTGCGAGGCATCCTTGCGGAGCTCCCACGGTTTGTTTTCTTCGACGTACGGATTCGCACGGTCGGCGAGGGCCATGATCAGTCTCATGGCTTTGCTGTAGTCGCAGGCGTCGTAGGCCTCGGCGATTTCTTCACCCGCCTTGGCACCCGCTTCGAACAGTCCGCCATCGTCGGGATACTTCTTCGATAGCCCCGTCGTCTCGACGAACTTCGCACTCCGGCTCGCCAAGTTGACGACCTTATTAACCAGGTCGGTGTTCACTTTGGCGATGAATTCGTCGATCGACAGGTCGATGTCGTCGACTTTGCTGGAGAGTTTCGACGCGTAGAAGTAACGCAGGTACGACGGATTGAGGTGGTCGAGGTAGGTTCGCGCGGCGACGAACGTCCCTTTGCTCTTCGACATCTTCTCGCCATCGACGGTCAGAAAGCCGTGAATGTGCACCTTGGTCGGCAGCGAGTAGCCGGCCGTCTTGAGCATCCCGGGCCAGAACAGCGTGTGGAAGTAGGTGATGTCCTTGCCAATGAAGTGGTGGATTTCGCAATCCTCCGACTTCCACCAATCATCGAGCTTCTCGCCCACGCGGTCGCACCACTGCTTGGTCGAGGCCATGTAGCCAATCGGGGCGTCGAACCATACGTACCAGTAGTTGCCCGGCGAATCGGGAATCTCGAAACCAAAGTACGGGGCAGGGCGGCTAATGTCCCAGTCACGCAGCGGCTCGGGTTTATCCTTCTCGCCCAGGAAGTGGCCACGCAGATAGTTGGCAATCTCGGGCTGCAAGGCCCCGGAGTTCTGCGTCCATTCGTCGAGAAAGCCATGCAGCTTTTCGAGCTCAATAAATAGGTGCATCGCCTGGCGCACTTCAGGCGTGGTGCCGCTGAGCGTGCTGACGGGGTCGATCAAATCGGCCGGCGTGTAGGTGGTGCCACAGACGCTACAGTTGTCGCCGGGTTGGTCTTTCGAACTGCACTTGGGGCAAGTGCCACGAACAAAGCGATCGGCGAGGAACGTGTTGGCCTTGGTGTCGTAGAGCTGCTCGACATCCTGTTCTTTCACCAGTCCGGCGTCGCGGATCGACTTCCAAATCTGATTACACAGCTCGCGATTCTCGGGGCTGTTGGTGCTGCCGTAGTTGTCGAACTCGATGCCGAAATCGCCGAAATCGCGCTGGTGCTCGAGGCTGACGCGGGCGATGAACTCCTCCTCGCTGACGCCGGCTTTCTTGGCCGAGATCATGATTGCCGTGCCGTGGGTGTCGTCGGCGCAGAAGTACCGACAGTCGTGGCCACGGAGCTTCTGAAACCGCACCCAAATGTCGGTCTGCAGGTACTCGACCAGGTGCCCGATGTGGATCGGTCCGTTGGCGTAGGGCAGGGCGGAGGTAACAAGGATTCGACGCGTCGGCATAGGTGAAGCAGCTTCAGGCGAGCGGCGGCCGTAAGGCCGGTGGTGCATGGGAACAAAGCTGAACACGCCTTCAAATCGTGCGTGCTAGCGTCCCGCGATTGTACCGCGAGTTTCCGAAAACCACGAGGCGGACCCAAGCCACCGGGTTCACCTCAAAGCACTTACCACGGAGAGCACAGAGGGCACGGAGGAGGATTTTTGGAACACTAATCTGCGCTAATCTTCACTAATCGGCAACTAGGGATTTGACACTGTTTAGCAGGTAAAACGCGTTTTTTTCCCCGTGAGCTCTGTGCACTCTGTGGTTAACAAGAGGCTCCCAATCGCTACGGAGCTTTGAGCGTTCGAACCCATCGCAATGCTAGCAGGGGTGGTTTCAGAATGATCTTGTGAGATTCGTTAAAGTCGGCGACAGTGCCCGCCCGACAGCCGGACGACCCGATTGCTCGCCCGGCACGCACTACCCAGCCGTTGATGCTCAATAGATGCAAGCCGAGTGCCTCGCAGGATGCAAGGCGAAGCTTGCCTGCCCGACCCCGGGCAGAGTGAAGGCGGAATAAACACGGATTCCAAGGAGGGAACCGATGTCTCGATACTGGTCTACACCCACTCGTCTGTTCGCCATTCTTTTTCTGGCCGCCACGTTCGCGGCGTCGACCGCTTCGGCAAAGACCGAATTGTGGGTGTTCTCAAGCCCCTCATGCGGCCCGTGTCAACAACTTAAGCCGACGCTCGCCCAATTCGAGCAACAAGGCTATCCGATCCGCCAGATCGACATCTCTGTTCACCCGGCAATGGCTTCGCAGTACAGCGTGAGTCGAGTCCCCTGCCTGATGATGGTCGCGGACGGGAAGGAACTCACTCGCCAGCTCGGTGGCGACGGTAACACAATCGCTCAGATGTTCGCCGCTGCGGGAGTTACTCCTACTCAGCCGGCGGCTTCCGCACGATGGGCCGGACAGTCGCACGCGGCACCCGCACTTCCCCCACGTCCGCTCAATCATACCCAACACACCGAGCCCGCGGGCCAGCTTCCGCCGACCGACGGGATGGCCCGCCAACTGCTGGAGTGCAGTGTTCGCCTCACGGTGAGCGATGCCACTGGCAAGTCGTACGGCACTGGCACCATTATCGACACCCTTCAGCAGGACGCCCTGATTGTCACCTGCGGCCACCTATTCCGCGGCGAAGCCGAGAAGGGCGAGATCATTATCGAGCAGTTCGGCGTCACCGCCGAAGGACTTCGCGTGACCGAGCGTTCGCGGGGTCAATTGATTCACCACGACCTCGATCGTGACGTCGCGTTAGTGAGTTTTCGCCCCACCGGACCGGTGAAGAAAGCCCCCGTCGCCTCGCAGTTGGTCGAGAACGTGAACGACCGCGTGTGGAGTGTCGGCTGCGACCGCGGGGCTGACCCGACGGTGCGCAGTAGCCGCGTTACGGCGCTCGATCGCTATCACGGTGCTCCGAACATCGAAGCGGCTGGCGCGCCAGTGCAAGGTCGTAGCGGCGGTGGATTGTTCAATGCCAAGGGCGAGCTCGTGGGTGTTTGCTTCGCCGCTGACAACGAAGGGGACGAAGGTTTGTACTCGTCGCTGCCGTCGATCCATGCCGAGCTCGATAAGGTGGGTTTGCAACGACTCTATCGCGGCGGCGAAGCCATTGCTCAGACCGCTACGCCCGCTTACTACGCTGGCGAAGGTAACGCTCTGACCCCATTGCCACCGATGTCGCAGCCCGGTGTGGAGTTTCGCGGTCAGGATCCTGACTCCACTTTTCCTAGCCAGCCACCTGTAGCTTCGCCACCGAATAGCTTGCCGAGCCAAGCCTTCCCACCGATGGACTCGATGCCAGCACCGCCCGTCGCGGGCTCGCCTTCGGGCCAGGGAATGTCTCCCGCCGAACGGGCGGCCCTCGGCGAAATCGCGCGTCGTGCTAGCGAGTCGGAAGTGGTGGTGATCGTTCGCCCCCGCGACGACTCGGGCAACAGCGAAGTGATCCAGCTCGGCCGCGTCTCGCCCGAGTTCGTCGAGCAATTGCGGACGATGCACCGGTAGCAATTTATCCGTCCGGCCCTATCGCCCGCACCAAGCTTAAGCGATCCTCCATCGAGCTTGTCGCAACTGCGCACGAGGACTGGCAGCGATTTTCTCGTACCAAACAGTGACAAGTGAGCCATCCTTGAGCTGCACGGTCGACGGGTATCCGAGATCGAATCCCTTGCCGTCGCCGGATAGGATCATAGGTTCGCTCCAGGTCGCTCCTTCATCCGCACTGACGCGAGCCTGATTTCCATACGGTTTCCGCCGATGGCCATAGGTCATCAAGATTCGCCCATCGTTCAGTTGCAACAGGTGGGATGGCGAACCCCACACTCCGATGGAATGTGGTTCGGTCCAAGTTCGTCCGCCGTCGGTCGATTCGGTTTGGAGGGTCTCGCCTTCGTCGGTTTTGTTGCGATTGCGGATATGACAAACGATCTTTCCGTCCTTGCATTCGAGCGCGTGCAGCTCGATGTAGTTGAAGCGATCGCCCTCCATGAATTGGTCTCCCCGGCGGGTGGGGATGTCGGCCAGCCAGTTCCAAGTCGCACCATCGTCAGTGGACTCCAGGACTCCCATTCTCTTCTGGGGCAAATACCGAACGATGCCAGGGAAAATTAGCCGTCCGTCGCGCAATTGAGTTGGCCCGTGCGGACTGTGAAGCGGAATGCGCTGCCGCGCGGACCATGTCACGCCGCCGTCCGTGGAACGGAGCATGTAGCAGCCCATCTCCGACTGCCGTTTTTCGGTGGAAACGCGATCGCGGACGGCCCGCCATCGCTTTAGACGATCGTCATCCTTGGTTTGAGGTTCCTGGTCGAGTTCTTCTTCCCATTGATCGTTCGTGATGGTCGTGATCAGCAGCGAGCCCTTCGCGGTCTCGACGATGCCTCCATCGCGATCATCAATGGGACTATCGTAAATCACTTGGGGCCAGCTCCAGGTCTGGCCATTGTCCTTCGACCGCATTAGCTCCAGGCGTCCGAACGGGCAAGCATGTTCCTCTCGCCCGGAGTAGGCCAGAAGCAGTTCGCCATCGTCACGGCGAGTGAGCGTTGGCCATCCATGGTACTTGTCCTTTTCCCAGCTAATGACGCGAGTGTCCTGGATGACAGCTTTGGGAGTCTTAACGCTGGTGGCAGTCGCCATGCAGCGGGGCAGGGCGAGGGCAGCGGCGCCGGCGGCGATTCGTCCGACGAACTGACGGCGTGAGTGCGGCACCGCCAGTGAAATAGCGTTCGGCAATTGAGTCATGGCATGGATAGGCGATGAGGGCAGCTGGCCGAAGGACCCTCCCTACAAGAGGGAAGGCATGACGAGTCGTATTATATTTGGGCGCTCCATGCCCTACGAAGAAGTGGTTCGAAAACTAGGACGAGAAACGCCGCCCCGAATACCACGAACACTCCATCCGTCTCCAACCGACGTCGCTTTTCTGCAGCTTTATGTCAGGTTCTCCCAAGCCGAGATGCTTGGGGTGTCACTCGCGGTTTACGTAGTTTGCCGAGCAGCTCTAAGGGACCGCGTGGTAAATCTGGAGTTCGCTTCCGGGTCTTTGGGATTCTGCGAACCATTTAGGATGTAGACCGGCTCGCACATTCGTTACAAAGCCAAATCGCGTCACAATCGGCTGCGAGTAACCACATCCGGCGCACCCGTTTCAGCCGCACCTTGCTGGTAACGTAACTTTGACGACGGCCCCTGATCGGGGGCGATCCGTGGGGCTACGTTCCTGAACGAGTGTGGGTGTCGATGGTCGCGTTCATCGCTTTCATGGCGTTGCTGAATCTCAGCGCGGGGTACGTCCTTGGCGTGTACTTCGGCGTGTGCCCGGGCATTACCCCTTTGTCGTACGATGCCGAGGACGATGACGACGAAGTGCTCGGCCTGACGTTGTCCGACGCGCTGAGCCCGGTGGCACAATCGACAATTCAGAATAAGCCAACGCTCGAGGCCGACACCTCTGCGCCTGTCCCACCGAACCCTCAAAACGTCGCGACGATTCTCGCCGGGCTGGGCGAGTTCAAGGCGAAACTTGAGCAGGTGAGCGTGAAGCTCGCCTCGGCCGCCGAAGATCGCGGAACGATTGACGATTGTGCGGGCGAGATGAAGGTCGCCAACACCGAGTACCTCGAATGCACGGCCGAGGCGATTCAGTCGCTCAACGTGGCCGACGCGGCGGCATCGAGTGCTGGCGATCCGTTGCTACGCCAGAAACTGCAAGACCACAGTGCCGAAGTCCGCCGAGTGAACATCGAGATCGAAGGTCTCGCCACCGAGCAGGACATCGAGAAGGTCCGACAGATGCTGTTGGCGTCGTCCGATCAACTTACGCAAACCGCCGCCGTGATCGAATACACGCTCGGCGATGATGCTCCCCTGGGCGAAAGCCCCGTGAGTGAGTCTCCTAGGAGTGCAAGCCAATCGACTGAAGCCCCATCGACCGAAGCCCCACCAACCGAAGCCAAAGCAACCGAAGCCAAAGCAACCGAAGCCAAAGCAACCGAAGCCCAGACAAGTGATCTCCCCACGACCGAAGCCGTCGCCAACCGAGTGATGGGGGGGCTCGATTCGATGATGGCTCTTTTGGACCAAGAGATCGGCGAACGGGCCGAAGACCAGCCGCTTGTTGTTGCGAAACTCGCGATGAAACCGGCGGCAGGCGTCGCCGAAGGCAGTGCAGAAGACTTGCTGCGGGGAATTGCCTCGCTGGTGGCCTCGGAACTTGCCACCGGCCAGGCGATGTTTACCGATCCCGAGGGACAACTTGCCCTCACCCTCGCTGGCGACGACGAGCACACGGCCAGCGAACGTTGCGAGCGCATCCGCCAACGCGTGGCGAGCACCACGTTCCGTCAGGGGGAAGAGGATCTGATGGCCGACCTATTGTGCTCGCTCACCGACACACGCCGGGCCGTGGGCAGCAAAGATGTGCTGGGCCGGCTCGAGGCGGGACTCGCCAAAGCGGCTAGTCACGGGCCGGGCTGCACGATTTTCCATAACGGCGACTCGCTGACGATCGTCGCCCCCTCGGAACTCGATATCGAGCCGCAAGTGGTCGAGCTGTAGTCCTTAAGCCAGCTCGAATACGGCTTCGACCTCGACCGACATCCCAGCGGGCAGCGATGCCGCACCCACGGCACTGCGGGCGGCGATGCCGCAATCCTCGCCGAAAATGTCACGCATCAGTTCGCTAAAGCCATTGATCACAGCAGGGTGGTCGGTGAACTCGGGCGTGGCGTGCACCAGGCCGAAGGTCTTCACGAGGCGGGCAATCTTGTTGAGCGAACCAAAGTGGGCGATCAGCGTGGCGATGGTGGCGAGGCCGGTTTGGCGAGCGGCGTTGTGGCCTTCCTGGACGCTCAGCACGTCTCCCACACGGCCAGTGATCAGCGTCTTGTCGGACTTTAGCGGACCGTGTCCCGAAGTGTAGGCCAAGTTGCCCACGACGATCACCGGCTTGTAGAGGCCGATCGCCTTGGGGGCAGGGGGGAGTTCGAGGCCGAGCGATTCGAATTTGGCTTGGTAGTCCATCGTGATTTCCTTAGTGAACGCTGCTTATTCTGGTTTCTTGTAGACTTGTTGGGGATCGAACACCCGCTCGGCAACGACCCGCGATCCCTCAGGAGTGATTTCGCGGAAGAAGCAGCTCGGGTAGCCCTCGTGGCACGCGGCACCGCCGACTTGTTCGACTTCGAGCAGCAGGGTGTCGCGATCGCAGTCGATGCGGACGCTGCGGACATGCTGCACGTTGCCGCTCGATTCGCCCTTGCGCCAGAGTCCGCCACGGCTGCGGCTGAAGTACACGGCTTGGCCGGTGGCGAGCGTCTCGTCGTACGCCTCGCGATTCATGTAGGCCAGCATCAGCACCAGTCCGGTGCCCACTTCCTGCACCACCACGGGCACCAAACCATCCGACTTCTGGAAGTCGGGGCTGATGGCTTCGGGTTGGGTGGATTCGGACATAACGGGGAGGCGTGAGGGTTCGATTCTTCTGGCTTCGAGCATACCTGACGAGGCTCCGCCCAACTAGCGGCGGCGCAGGCCCTACGACCCTTGCCCAGCGACCGGCCATACCGGACATCGGGTCCGACCGGCAGCACCCGCGCACGCGTCAAGCGTCGTTCAATCCGAGGTTTTTCGGGCTGCGTGAAATCGTGTTCATTGGGTCTCCGATAGCATGGGAGAGCAGCACACGCCCGCCCTCCCGAGTTGGCGAGTGCTGCCCCCGCCTTCGCTCCCGCCCGTTCCACTCTCCTTCCCATCCTGAAGCAGGAGACCCTCCCGTGACTCGTAATCTCACCGTAGTGCTGCCCGTTTACAATGCCGAGGCAACGCTGTCGCGCGACGTAACCGAGGTCCTCGAAGTTGCGGGTGAACTGGCTGGACGCGTTAGGCTGTTTATCGTCGACGATGGGTCGATCGACGATACGTACGACACGGCGGCCGAGTTGTCGCTCCGCTACCCCCAGGTGCATGTCCTGCGTCATGCAGAACGGCGCGGGTTGGGCCAAGCAATCGAAGCATTGCGGGCCAAGGTGGCGGGCGACTTTGTGCTGGTTCACGACGGTGCATCGAGGATCGATGCCCTCCAGATCCGGCAGCTCTGGTTCGCCGAGCAATCGCGGGCAGCCTCGTTCTCGCCAGTCACCACCGTGGCCGCTGCGAAAACGAAGGAGCCCGTGTCGATCGACGACCTGCGATTCGTCTCGGCGATGCACGGCTCGATGGCCGCCGCGCACGCACGGCTCGCTGGGTTCCAGCGTCTGCTGGTGACGCCCATCGAATCGGCCGATCGGCAATTGACGCGTCGCGATCGCGAGCGTCGCAAGGGCGTCGGGGTGATTCCGCCGCTGCCCCGCCCCAACTTCATGGGTGCCTTGGCGAACTTCGCGCTGGGCGAATAGCCAAAAAGTGCTACGGTTCCCCGAATTTGGCCAACAAATTGCTTGCGGCGTAGAAAAATTCTAGAAATTTTTTCGTGCCCGATTTCGCAACAGCCAGCTTGCTCGCGCGCCGCACAATTCCACACTCGATAGCTGCGGCGCGAATCGCTACGTCTCATTATTGAACGAAGCGGATACGCCCTGTTTTTCCGCGGGTCGTCGACCCTTCTTATCGTGATTGCCACACTTATTTTCGCTACGTAGTATTGGAGCAGTGAGGGAGTTCTGAGGAACTAACTCGCTGTCTCGCAGGGTGCGAGACTACTACCGCAAGAAGCTCATGCCGGGCACGCGGTCGTCGGCATACGCAGCCTCGGAACGGGCTGTGCCACATCAGGCGGAACTAAGAGACGCATGGCTTTGCTTGCACCACCCTTTTGGTGCTTCTTTGGGATTTTGTGCGTCCCGTTCTCATTGTGGTGCGTACCAGTTGGGGCTGCTCGTGGGCTACGGCGCGATCTCGCTGCACGATGCAGGCGAATCATTGCTACCAACCCACCGGAGACCAGGGCCCGAGCGTTTCGGCTCGGGAAGTGCTTGAAACCTAGTCGGGAAGAAAACCTTCTCGGGAACAGAAGAAGGAGGCAACCAAAATGAGTGTTGCTGAAAACTGGGACACCACCACAACCAGCGAGGCACCGGTGTCAATCTCCAACAGCAAACGAGGCGGACCCCACCATCGCATCGCCGAAGTACGCCGTCAGCAGGGCGTCTCGGTGCGGAGCATCACTCGCAAGCTGGGCCTCACCGCCGAACAAGTTCGGCAGCAGGAAGACCCCTCGACCGACCTGTCGCTGTCGCAGCTCGTGGCGTGGCAAAAGGCCCTCGAAGTACCACTGGCCAATTTATTGGTCGATTCCGACGCACCCCTCTCCAGCCCCGTGCTGACCAGGGCCCGGCTGCTTCGGATCATGAAAACGGCTCAGGCCATCCGTGAAAGCTCGAAGGAGAAGGGTGTCGAACGCATGGCCCTGATGCTCGTCGAGCAGCTGCTTGAAGTCATGCCCGAGCTCAAAGACGTCACCGCCTGGCACACTGTGGGCCAGCGGCGCACCCAGGACGAAGTTGGCCGCATCGCCGAGCGACCCATCTCCGACACGTTCATCCAAGACGCGCTCCGCTAAGCCTGTTGCGGCACTTTAGCGAGTGCCACAAGCATCTGTGTTCCTGCGCCTCGTGTGGCACTCGCTTTTCCGACCCCCCGTGTGACAAGGGCGGTCGGTTGTGATTCCTTGCACTCATCGATACGGCACCGCTCCAACCGACCGTTCTTCTTATCTCTCCCCCGCTCCCTAGCCGTAGCCGGATTCGCCAGAATTCGAGGGCCTAACGGTCCCCGGAACTGCTGTGAATCCGGCTACTCTTATCTGGCGCATCGCGCCCTCCCCCATTCGGCGGACATTCATGCCACGCCGGCTCGAGATTGAGCTTGGCTTCGGACATCCGGCCTCCTATCGTCTGCCGATTATCGCCCGCGATCGCACTTTGGGTCTTGTCGCCCGCCCAGGTCGACCGGTACGATTAAGGGTTGAGTTGAGACCGAGTCTCATTAGTAATGGTCGAGTGAAGCCATGCCCGCCGATAAAATCTCGCTGTCGCCCCTTTCCGCCGCCCCTGTGGGCGGCGTGTTCCGCGTTTCGCGCGTCGAAGCCGAGTGCGACGACACCGCACGACTCAAGGCGATGGGCGTTTGCATCGGGCGTAAGTTGTCGCTGGTTCAGTCGGGCGATCCGCTGATTGTGTGCGTGGTCGGTTCGCGTGTCGGTATGTCGGCTCGGCTGGCCGAGACGGTTTACGTCGAACTCGAATGCCTCCCACCGGCCGCCGCCTGAAGCGAGTTCGCAACGCGATGAGCACCGCCACCCCTCCCGCCGCGGACAGTTCGCTTCCTATGGTAGGTAGTGCGCCATCGAGTGGTGGTGCGATCTCCGTCATTGCACTCGTTGGCAATCCCAATTCGGGAAAGACCTCGCTCTTCAATCGACTCACGGGCCTTCGCGCTCACACCGCTAACTTCGCTGGCACAACGGTCGAGCATCGCCGGGGCCGCGCGCGGCTCGCCACCCGCACGGTGGAAGTCGTCGACCTGCCGGGCCTCTACAGCCTCGACGCCACCACACCCGACGAACGCGTGGCCCGCGACATCATCATGGGCACCGGGCCCGCGAAGCCCGACGCGATGGTGCTGGTGATCGACGCCACGAATCTCGAACGCAATTTGTTCCTCGCCAGCCAGACGATCGAGGCCAGCCAGTCGACGGGCCGGCCGATGTTGGTGGCACTCAACATGATCGACCTCGCCGCGAAGCACGGCGTGAAGATCGATCTCGCCCAGCTCAGCAAAGACCTCGGCTGCCGAGTGCTCCCCGTTTCCGCTCGCACCGGCGAAGGCCTTGGCGAACTCCACACAGCAATGGAGAGCCTGCTCGGCGCACCCGTCAGTCCACCGGTCGAAACGCAGTGCGAGTGCTCGGGCTGCAGCGGCTGCGCCTTCTCGCAGCGCTACGACTGGGCCGAGTCGGTGGCTCGCCGCGCGGCGGGCGACCCTTCGGTCACGATGGGTAAGACCACCGAAAAGATTGACCGCGTGCTGACGCATCCGGTGGTCGGCTTGGTGGCGTTCGCCTCGGTGATGTTTCTCACCTTTCTGACGCTGTTCGTCCTTGCCTCGTTCCCGATGGAGTGGATCGAGATGCTCGTCGGCGGGGCGGCGGAACTGCTCAATCGCTGGCTCCCCGAGGGCGACCTGCAAAGCCTGCTCGCCGATGGCGTGGTCGGTGGGGTGGGTGGCATGCTGGTGTTCTTGCCCCAGATATGCCTGTTGTTCTTCTTGCTCGCGCTGCTGGAAGACTCGGGCTACCTGGCCCGGGCGGCGTTTGTGATGGACCGCTTGATGCAGCGCGTTGGTCTGCCGGGCAAAGCGTTTGTGCCGATGCTGTCGGCCCACGCATGTGCCATCCCGGCGATCATGTCGACCCGAGTGATCGAGGACCGCCGCGACCGATTGGTCACGATTCTGGTGCTGCCGCTGATGACCTGCTCGGCCCGCCTGCCCGTGTATGCCTTGGTGATCGCCCTGTTGTTTGCGAATAATTTGTTGATGGCCGCCGTGGTCTTTACGGGGGCGTATGCTCTGGGCATTGTTGCGGCGCTCGTCATGGCGTGGCTCTTCAAGCGAACCATCCTCCCAGGCGAGGCGCGGCCACTGGTGATCGAGCTTCCCAACTACCGCCTGCCATCGCTACGCAACGCCTTGCTGCAAACCTACGACCGCGCCATGGTGTTCATCAAGAATGCCGGCACGACGATTCTCTTGATCACCTTCGTCCTTTGGGTGGCAGCGACGTATCCGAAGACATCTTTCGAAGACCTTTTGCCCGAGCAGCAAGCAAGCGTCGAGCAACTAGAGTCCGCCGGCGATACCGCGGCCGCCGAGAACTTGCTGGCCGAGTACTCGCTGCAGCGTTCGGTCGCTGGGCGGGTTGGTAAAGCGATCGAGCCGGTGTTCGCCCCGCTTGGGTTCGATTGGAAGATGAGCATCGGCATTGTCACCTCGTTCGCCGCTCGCGAAGTCATTGTATCGACCCTGTCGGTACTTTACGGCATGGGCGAGGAGGGGGCAGACGACGAACATCGATCTCGGCTCACCGCCCAGCTCGCTGCCTCGACCCACCCCGATGGCTCGCCCGTGTTCACAATGGCGGCGTGCTTTAGTTTGCTGGTGTTCTACGTCCTCGCCATGCAATGCCTGCCCACGCAGGTCATCACCAAGCGCGAGACCGGTAGTTGGAAGTGGGCCCTGTTCCAACTCGGCTACATGTCGGTGCTCGCCTACACCGCCGCGCTGGTGACCTATCAAACCGCGTCGGCCTTTGGACTCGGCTGATCGGCGTCGCTCCTCTTGCGATGCTTGTTCCACAGTCGTTGCGCGAGACGCACGAACCCGAGAAACTGCGACTGCGAACCAAACGCACTCCGCGGCACAACGACAGCCGTCATGCTCGACTCATAAAAGAACGCGTGGTGGTCGGTGTGCTCGATGCGTTCGTAGCCCTCCCATCGCAGGAACGACTCGCCGTGCCTCAGTTGCTGACGAACGCCCTCTTGCTCAAGCGTCATCGTCCGCTCGCCTTTCATTTGATCGTTGGGACCTTCGTTCACGAGACGTCCTGCCTCGCGTAGAAGCGCTTCATCGATCACCGTTCGGCGTAGCGAACGAAGAAACCACCACGCAATCGTAACCGCGTATCCGAGGGCAAGTGTGCCAACCACTAGTGGGATATTGCCCATTACCGAGTAGATCAATAGTAGTAGTGGAGCGACCAGCACGAGCCCTCCAGCCGTCATCAAGTTGTTCCGTCGCGTCCGCTTGTCCGATGCCGACGAGTGGGTGCGATGCGACCAGAACGCGGCGATCGACTCGGCGGTGTGAGCGAATCGCACGCTCTGCGGCGGTTCGAGCAGCGGGATGTCGCTCTCCGCAACGCTGTGGTCGAGCGGCGTGCTGGCGGCGAAGGGATTCTGGAGTTCGGACATCGCGTTATGTCTAAAAAGTTGTGTGAAGTTTTCATGATAGCAGTCCAGCCCGTGCGTCGTCGAAATTCCCATACTCATCTGCTTCTGGTAGACTGACGTCACGCCCCCCGCCCGCCTCGCCATTTCAGGCTCCCGCCCCGTGTCCACCGACCATCGGCTTATCGATTGGATTCTGCGTGTTGGCATCGCCTTGCAATGCGCTGGCTACGCGTGGATGGTCGGCTGGTATGGCGAGTCGCCGTTGATGAGTTGGCTGTGGGAGCCTGGCGACGTTGGCGGGCTTGGGCTTGGCGAAGCGGTTGCCACGATAATCGTCCGCGTGGTGGGTGCGCTGCTGGCGATTGCCGCGGTGTCGACCATCATTCGTCCTTCGCGCGTCGTGCTCGCGGGCGTGTTCGTATTCCAAGTTGTCATCGCCGCGGCCGAGTGGCAGACGCACGATGGCTTTCCGCTCGATGTTACCGCGCTTGGCGATGGCCCTCTGCGATCGGCGGGCGACTCGTTCGCGCCGCTATTTCCGTTCTTCGCGTCGGCCGCCAGGATCGTCGCGCCGCTGGTGCTCATGGTCGTCCATTGGTCCAAATACCGAACCCTCCTCGGCATCGCGATCACTCCACCTAGCGAATGGTTGATGCGTGTGGGGCTGTCCCTCACCTTCGCGGCCCACGGGCTCGAGGCGATGCAGCAACGCGGCTCGTTCCTCGACATGTTGATCATGGCCGCGCGCAACTTGCTTGGTGTCCGCCTGCCCGAATCCATTGCCCAGAACATCCTGCTCACGATTGGCATCATCGATCTAATGCTCGCCGTGCTGGTGGTCACGCGGCGATGGCGCGGCGTGGTAGCCTACATGGCCGCATGGGGGCTGATCACCGCCATCGCCCGCATCGTGGTGCTCCGCTGGGATACGGGCTGGTACGAATTCGCCGTTCGCAGCTCCCACTGGAGCTTGCCGCTCGTGCTGTTTCTGGCATGGCGAGTCGCCATGAAACCCTCCGTGTTGAAGGAAGTTCAACGCCCGCAATTGCACAAAGGTTAGGAGCATTCGCGAGCACTCGCGGGCAAAAAAAGGCGCAACCATAGATCACGTTGCGGTATGTCTCTCTGTTCCCTCCGTTTCCTCCTGCTCAACTACTTCACTTTCCTACCACGTCGCGTTCTAACGTAATGTTGTAGATCACTCACGCAAGACAGGCAGATGAATTTACTACCAATGTCAAAGCAGGTACTGCGAAAGACTTCTGTTGGCGCACTCTGCTTATTCGTGGCGACGGCCGCTTTTGCGGCGGCAGCCGACACCGTGCCGCGTCATGTCCGCGCGATCTGGCACACCGATCCCGCGACTTCGGCCATCGTCTCCTGGACCACCACCGATCCCGGCAAGAAGAGCCAGGTGAAGCTCCGCGCCGAAGGTGCCGACGACTGGACGACCGTCGAATGCCAGCAGAACGACAAGTTCGATGGCAAGCTCCCCGACGGCAAACCAGTGCCCCACTTCCATCACACGACGCTCACTTCGCTCAAACCCAACACAACGTACCGGCTTGTTTGTGACACCGATGGCCAGGCGTCGCGCGAGTTCACGTTCGTTACGGCCTTCGCCGAAGATCAGCCCTTCGCGATTCTGTTCGGGGGCGACAGCCGGTCGGGCACCGACACTCGCAAGGACATGAATCGCATGATGGCCCGAATGGTCGAAGAGCAAACCGCCGCGGGGCGGCCTGACATCGTGGCCCTGGCCCACGGTGGCGACTACATCGCCGATGGCAAGGAGCTGGTCCAGTGGCTGGAGTGGCTCGATAACCACGAACTGACCACCACCCGCGATGGTCGGCTTCTCCCCATCATTCCCACGCGTGGCAATCACGATGGCGGACCGATCTTCAACCAGGTGTTTGCCTTCCCCGACCGCGATGAAAACTACTACGCCATCAATCTCGGCCCCGAGGTTCGCATCGCTACGCTAAACACCGAGATCTCTACCGGCGGCGATCAACAAGAGTGGCTCGCCGACGAGCTGGCCGCCGAGCGCTGGCAACATCGGTGGTACCTCGCCCAGTACCACAAGCCGGCGTTTCCTGCCGTGAAGATTCCGAGCGGGGCGCTCTCGCACTGGGTCCCATTGTTCGAAGAATACCAGCTCGATTTGGCGTGCGAAGCCGATGGGCATAACATCAAGCGAACGCCGCCGATTCGCAACATGCAGGTCGATTCGGCCGGTGTGGTATATATTGGTGAAGGTGGCCTCGGCGTCGGCCAGCGGACGCCGAAGACCAACCGCTGGTACCTGCGTGACACGGCGGAGCACTGCAGTGCGCAACATCACGTGCACCTGCTAGTGTTTCACAAAGACCGTATGGATTGCCGCGTTGTGTTGCAGGGGGGCAAAGTGTTCGACGAATTCACCCGCCCCGTCCGACCTCGGCCCGATAGTGCCAACGATGAGAAACGCGTCACCAACTAGCCGCCCCCTGCTCTACGCTTGGCTGCGGACCATCGTGGTCGTCGCCGTGGCTATGGTGGCGATCGAAACGTTCGTGGTGATGGGCGTCGTTATGCCCACGCGGATCGAAGGGAGCTCGATGGCCCCCGCGCTACTCGGAGCCCACGCCGACGTCGCCTGCCCGCGCTGCGAACGGTCGTTCGAAGTGGCCGACGATCAGATTCCACGGAGCCACCAGTTCTGGTGCCCCGATTGCGGCGAGCGGTTTGCAAGTAAGGTGAAGTTTATCGAACCCGGCGAGCGGATGTGGATCGATCGAGCTGGTGTTGCGGTCGCGAACCCCGATCGCTACGCCATCGTCGTTGCACGCTCGCCCGTCGAGGCAACAAGCCTCTGCATCAAACGCGTGCTCGCGTTGCCTGGGGAGCACGTCGACTTCGATCGTGGCGATCTGTTGATCGATGGCAAAATCGCTCGTAAATCGTTCGAAGACCAGATGCGAGTGCGTCAGCTCGTGCACGAAGAACGCAATGCACTTCGGCAATGGTCCAGCGAAGACAAAACCAGCTGGCAATGGTCCCCAAGTCCGGCCTGGCACCACAGGGGTCCATCCACCAGTTTGACCTTCTCGCCCGCAAACGCTTCTCCCGTCACCGACGAACTCGCCACCAACCAAACCCTTCCCGCCACGCCGCACGAAGTCACCGACTTGATGGTGACCTGCGACCTGACTCTCGAACCCAAGGCCACGTTGACGTTCGTCACCAAGTTTCCAAATGGCCAGCGCTTATCTCGCACCATTCGCGAACCTGGCGAGTGCTCCGCCGTGTGGTCGCTGTTCGATCAGCAGGTGATGCTGGCGATCGACGGCAACGTGGTGTGGAGCGAGCCGCATTCCGGTCCGTGGAGTGGACCGCCGCGGTTGTCGCTACTTGCCGAGGGACAGGTCGAAGTCCGCGACCTCACCGTGTGGCGCGACATTTACTACTACACCCGCCCCGTCGATCGATGGCCCGCCGAGGGCATGCGGTTGGGAGCGGGGCACTATTTTGTGGCCGGCGACAATCAGGCGGTGTCCGACGATTGTCGAAGTTGGCCGGGTCACGCATTGCCTCGGGAACTGCTAATTGGCACGCCAATTGGCGTGAAATAGCCGAATTCTGCACCAAACGCGGGCGATTCTCGCCTAGATTCCCTCGCCGCGAACGAATAGATTTGCGGTACCAAATTGCATCTACAACCACGGCGGTCGACGCTGTTCGGCTGACTTTGACGGGAAAATCGATGGCGAAGAAGAACAAACCAAAGTCGTCCGGTAGCATTCCTCTCCCGGTCGGCCGCAAGGACGAACCCGCCAAGCCCGCCAAACCCGTAGCGCCGCTCCACCCCTCGCACAGCGCGGCCCGCGAGACGTTCGAAGCGCTGGCCACGGCGTTCATTCTGGCGTTCATTGCGCGGACATTCATCGTCGAGCCATTCGTGATTCCAACCGGCTCGATGTCGCCCGCGCTGATGGGGGTTCACAAAGACCTCGATTGCCCGCAGTGCGGCGAGCGTTACCGCGTGAACGCGTCGGTGACGGCCCAGATTCGCGGCCAGGTAGCTGACGACGAGTGCATTGGCGGCATGTGCCCCATGTGCCGATACACGATGGCCTACGACGACGCTATTACTCGTAAGGTTCGCCTGCCCCGCGAGGCCCATGTGCCCGACATGTCTCGCAACGAGCGAAGCTACAGCGGCGATCGGATCATCGTCAACAAGTTCCTCTATTCGTTTGCTGAACCGGAACGATGGGACGTGGTGGTGTTCAAGTACCCGGGGAACGCCACGGACAACTACATCAAACGTCTCGTCGGGTTGCCTGAAGAGACGCTCAAGATCTTCGGCGGCGATCTGTTCGTCATGCCCGATGCCGAAGAGGAGTTCACTATCACACGACGTCCCCCGCGAACCCTCTACGCCATGCGCGAAGCGGTCCATGATACCGATCGTGATCCGGCGAACCTCCGCGAAGCCGGCTGGCCCTTGCGGTGGGATTCAGGTGACGGCTGGAAGGTGGATGAGTCGACCGTGGGCAATCGGCTTAAGCAATCGTACAGCGTGTCGGGCGAGGGGGAGCACTGGCTGAGCTACGTCCACACCCCACCGACCGACGCGGTTTGGCCAAGCATCGAACGGGGCGAGACTCTACCACCCCCCCAGCGCGAACTCATTAGCGACTTCAATCCGTACAACACGCGGATCACACCGAACATGGTTCGCTACTATGCCACGAAGGATCCCGACAATCCTTTCGTCGTGCCTAGCGAGTACCAGGGGCTTCACTGGGTTGGCGATCTCTACGTCGAAGTGGATGTGGAAGCGAAATCCGACGCCGGCGACTTGCTGTTGGAACTCGTCGAAGCAGGCAACAAGTTCCGCGCTACGATCGACCTCGCGACCGGTAAGGCTACGCTGTCGATCCGCAAGCATGGCGAAGCGACTCCCGTCACCGGCTTCGCACCAACGGCCAACACATCGGTTAGCGGAACGGGCAAGCACCACGTCATGTTCGCCAACGTCGACGATCAGTTGCTGCTGTGGGTGGACGACAAAGTTGTCAAGTTCGACGCCCCCACGGAGTACAGCTGGGACGCGCTATTTGGACCTCGCCATGACGCCACGCCGCAGACTTCGGACGAGGATCCAGGCGACCTCGCCCCCGCACGCGTGGGAGCGGTGAATGCTGATCTGGTGCTAAGTCGCCTCCGCGTCTACCGCGACATCTACTACATCGCGGCCCGCGACGTGGTGAATAGTGCCGTCACCGACCTCCCACCAGGCACAGATCCAGATGTGCTCTCGAACCCCGCGGCTTGGCGTGCGTTTGCGAATCGAAACGAAGAGCGATTCCCCATCGCCGCCGACCAGTTCTTCGTCATGGGCGACAACAGCCCTCAGTCGAGCGACGCCCGTCTGTGGAATCAGCTTCAGCCCACCAACCACGGCAACGCCCACAAACCAGGTGGCAACTACCTGGAGCGGCAACTGCTGGTGGGTCGGGCGATCAGCGTCGTGTGGCCCCATCCTTGGGACTACGTAATCCCGAGCTTCACGGACATGCGGCGGATTGAGTAAGCGAGCGTGGCGCCCGCGTGATGGCATTGCTAGCATTCATCGGCTGATGTTGGTTCGCAGCGGCGGATCGAGTACAAGACGGCTCGCTTCACTGCCGATCTCTCACCGCCTATCGCCCACTTTCGAATCATGTCGCTCCTCCAAGCCAAAGGATTGGTTAAATCGTACGGTCGTCGCCGCGTGGTGGATGGCGTCGGTTTCGAGGTGCACGCGGGCGAGATCGTCGGGCTCCTTGGCCCTAACGGTGCTGGTAAGACCACATCGTTTCGCATGACCTGCGGAATGGTCGAACCCGACGCGGGCGAAGTCCGCCTCGCCGGGCACGTGGTAACCGACTGGCCCATGTATCGCCGTGCCCGCGATGGTGGCATGGGCTACCTCGCCCAAGAGTCGAGCGTGTTCCGCAAGCTGAGCGTCGAGCAAAATCTGATCGGCATGATGCAGATGCTGGGCATGGACCGCCGCACACGCCGTCGCCGATGCGACGACCTGCTCGAACAGTTCGGCATCACGAAACTTCGCAAGAGTCGCGCGATGAGCCTCTCGGGTGGCGAACGCCGACGACTCGAGATTGCACGCTGCCTGGTTTCAAACCCTAAAATCATCCTGCTCGACGAGCCATTCACGGGCATTGATCCTGTGACCATCGATAACATTCAGGCCATCGTCCGCGATCTTCGCGAGCGAGGCATCTCGATCCTGATCACCGATCATCAGGTACGGGAAACACTGGAGATCACCGATCGCAGCTACGTCGTTCGCAACGGCCAGGTTCTGTGCCATGGAACGCCTCGCGAAGTCTTGCAAAACGAAGAAGCCCGCAAGTACTACTTCGGCGACGGCATGGACGTCAGCCTCGGGGCCGCCTAACTGTCCAGTCCGCTGGGCCGACGCCCAGCGTTTCCTCCCGCACGGGTGTCTCCTCAGCGTGGCCATTGGCGATTGCGGAGGGCTATAATCGTTTAGCCCGCCAATTTCCCTTGATTCTACCTCCACTTGATACTGCGGTTACTCATGAGTCCTTTGGATCGTCGTTCGTTCCTCGCCGGCACTACGCTCGCTGCGACTGCCCTCACCGGTGCCACCCGTGCTCAGTCCGATGTCAACAGCACCATTCGCTGCGCGGTACTCGGCGTCAACGGGCGTGGCAAGGTTCATATCGATGCGATTCAGAATGTTCGCGGGGCGCAAGTCGCACTGCTCTGCGATCCCGACGCCAAGTTGCTCGCGCAGCGGGCGGCTGAGTTCGAGAAGAAGTACGGTCGCAAGGTTCTCACGGAGACCGATCTCCGCCGCGTGTACGACCGCAAGGACATCGACGTGGTGGCGATCGCCACACCCAATCACTGGCATGCCTTGTCCGCTATTTGGGCGTGTCAGGCCGGGAAGGACGCTTACGTCGAAAAGCCTGGCTCGCACAATGTGTTCGAAGGTCGCAAGATGGTCGAGGCCGCCGATCGCTACCAGCGCATCGTGCAGCACGGCGTACAGCTTCGCTCGAACCCCGTGTTGCAAGAGGCAGTGCAGCATCTTCGCGATGGTTTGATCGGCGATGTCTACATGGCCCGCGCGGTGATCTATCGCTGGCGGCCTTCGGTGGGCAAGCGCCCCGACGCCGCGGCTCCCGCCACGCTCGACTGGGACCTGTGGCAAGGTCCCGCGGCCGAACGCCCGTTCTCGACGCGTTACGTGCATTACGACTGGCATTGGCACTGGGACTACGGCAACGGCGATCTCGGCAATCAAGGAGTCCACGAAACCGACATGGCCCTCTGGGGTCTCGATGAAGGACTCCCCACCGAAGTCACCGCCATGGGTGGCAAGTTTCTGTGGGACGACGATCGCGAAACGCCCGAAGTGCTGAGCGCTCTCTACCGTTACGCGGGCTCCAACAAGATGCTGGAAGTCGAAGTGCGTCCTTGGTGCACGAATAGCGAAGAGGGAGTGAACGTTGGCAATTTGTTCTACGGCTCCAAGGGTTTCATGACGGTCAGCGACTACAACAGCTACCAAGTGTATCTGGGTCAGCGCCGCGAGCCCGGCCCAAGCGGGAAGTGGGGCGATCCGGTGCAGGCGCATTTTGACAACTTTTTCGACGCCGTTCGCTCGCGGGATGCCTCGAAACTCAACGGACCTATTGAGACAGGTCACACGAGTTCCGCGATTGCACACCTGGGCAACATCGCCTTCCGCGTAGGACGCCAGCTTCAGTTCGATCCTAAGAGCGAGCAGTTCGTTGGCGATACCGAGGCCAATGCGATGCTCACTCGCGAGTACCGTCACCCGTACGTGGTGCCCCAGCAGGTGTAGCTTCGCCTCGCTCCGCTGCCGCGAGCGCGCGGTCCATGTCGTGCTGCTCGATCTCGGTCGAAAGGCGATCGCACACGCGGCGGAACGCTTCGCCGTCCTCGCCGCCTCGTTCCGCTAAGCGTTCGTGACACTTGAGTACGTGACGGCTGAGTTCGGTGTTGTCGACGCGGTCCGGCTCGATGGCGAGCCACATCCCCTGAATTGCGGGTGACTCGTCGACGAAGTCGAAGTACTTGTGCAGCGACGATGTGCTGAAGAGTTTCACCTGCTGCGAGCGATCAGCGACGATGTCCATTCGCCGTCCACGTTGTTCGGCGAGTTTCCTCACGCCGATCAAGCAGCCGAGCATGGTGCTGTCGAGGTACTCGCACTCGGCGAGATCCCAGACGAGCGCCCCAGAGGCGAGTGCGGCTTCGGCGGCGCTGCGAAGGGCGGGGCTCTCCCGCATCGTCGCTCGACCTTCGATGCGTATCACCGACCCCGTACGGGCCCTGCCCAAAAGCATGCGGTCTTCCATCACAACGGCCCTCCACCTGAAGATTGCGTTCCAATCCACTGCGGTGCACCACCTGCAGGATACCGCTTTCGAAGTGTGATTTCCAGGATCTTTTTGCTTGCTTTGACCTTCTTTGGGAAGTTGCGAATCAGATCGTTGGGAAAAAATGGGTACAATAGTGACCAACTATCTCGGCACCTCCACTCGCCAGGCGGCACGTAAGACAGCATGCAAAACTCCTTTCTTTATCGGTTGGTGCTTGCCGCCGTACTGGTTTCCGCTGCGGGTCTGTTGCACGCGGCCTCGCGGCCGAACGTGGTGGTGGTGTTTGTGGACGACATGGGGTGGAGCGATGTCTCCGCGTTTGGCGGTACGCGTGCTGTCACCGAGAACATCGATCGCCTCGCCAAGGAGGGGCACCGCTTCACGCAGTTCTACGTCAACTCGCCCATTTGCTCTCCGTCTCGTGTTGCACTCACCACGGGGCAGTATCCTCAGCGATGGCGGGTGAATTCGTACCTTGCGAATCGCAAAGAGAATGACCGCCGCGGCGTTGCTCAGTGGCTCGATCCGTCAGCACCTGTTCTCGCCCGCGAGCTTCAAAAGGCTGGCTACCGCACGGGGCACTTTGGCAAGTGGCACATGGGGGGCCAGCGCGACGTGGACGATGCGCCCGCGATCTCTGAGTATGGCTTCGACCAAAGCCTTACGAACTTCGAAGGCATGGGAGCGAAGTTGTTGCCGATCGTGCACGATCCTAAGTGGGCGGAACCTCGCAAGATTTGGGAAGACGCCGTGAATCTCGGCGAGCCCGTTACTTGGACTCCGCGGTGGGAGATCACGGGCGGCTTCGTCAATGCAGCAATCAAATTCATCGACGCGAGCGAACAAGCGGACGAGCCGTTCTACATCAACGTCTGGCCGGACGATGTGCATTCACCGTACTTCCCCGATCCGAAGAATTGGAAACCCAGGCAGCGCGGGCGTTATTTCCAAGTGCTCGACAGCATGGACGAGCAACTCGGTGTGCTGTTCGATCGCATTCGCGATGATCCGAAGCTCCGCGACAATACGCTGATCGTCTTCTGTTCCGACAATGGCCCGCAGGACTCGATTGGCGGTTCGAGCAAACCGCTGCGTGGTTGGAAAACGTGGCTGTATGAAGGAGGTACTCGCTCGCCCCTCATCGTGTGGGGTCCCGGGCTGCTCGACAAGAGCGTCACGGGTTCGACCAACGACGAGTCGGTCTTCAGTGCTATCGACCTCAATCGTTCGCTCTACTCGCTGTGCCAGGTTGACGTTCCCGAAGGAGCCAAGCTCGATGGCGAAGACTTAAGCGATGCAATACTTGGTCGTTCGAAGTCGAGTCGCGTGGCACCCATCTTCTGGCGTCGTCCTCCTGATCGACCTGGGTTTGGTGCGGGTTCGAAAGAGGACAATCCCGACCTCGCGATGCGCGAGGGGAATTGGAAGTACCTGGAAAACATCGGCGGCACGGATCGTCAGCTCTACGATCTCGCCAAGGACCCCAGCGAGAAGCATAACGTCGCGGACCAGCATCCCGAAGTGGTTGACGCGATGCACGCCGCGGTCGCCGCGTGGAACGACTCGCTGCCGCAGGACGCCAGCAATCCGGAGTGGCGTGGCTGAGGGATCAAGCGGGCTTCTCAAGGTTCCGTAACTGCGTTATGGATACTTGCATGACCCGCCATTTTAATAGCCCCGTTCTGACGATTCTTTCCCGCCGCGTTCGTGCAGGTCACGAAGCGGATTACGAAGCGTGGTCGCGTGGAATCCATGCGGAACTCGCCAAGTTTGAAGGGAGCCTGGGGACCACCGTCTTGCGTGCTGGCCTCGATCGCCGGGAGTTTCACACGCTGCTTCAGTTCGACACGCCCGAGCATCTCAAAGCGTGGCTCGACTCGCCGGTGCGTGCCGAGTGGCTCAAGAAGCTGGAAGGGACCATCATCGAGAGCGAGGAAGTAAACTCGCTCACGGGCATCGAGCGTTGGTTCACGCTCCCCAGCCAAGCCGTCGCCCAAGCTCCACCCAGGTGGAAGACGGCGCTATTGCTCCTCGTGGGCCTCTACCCGCTATCGTTCCTCATGCCCTGGTTGCTGACTCCGTACACATCGGGGTTTCACTTGGCGATCGAGAAACTGGCCCTGATGATTCCGACCATCATCCTGATGGTGTGGGTGATCATGCCGGCGCTGACGCGGGTGTTCTTCTGGTGGCTGTACCCAAAACGAAAATAAACACTCCGTTTCGCGCCCGCCCGATGTCGCGATTCTGACGAGCCGTAGCGTCGCCCTGGGGCGCCTGAGCGACTCCCTCGCCTTCGCTTGCCCTGGGCTGGCATGTAGGGCCCCTTCGGGGCTGAACGTTGTCTGAGTCCGGAGGAGTAGGTGGATTGTGGGAGGGCTCTCCGAGCCCGATGACCTGCCCTAGGAATCGGCCTCCCACAATCGCCCGTGCCGACCCGGTAACCAATCAGGGAATGCACCACCGATGCTGTGGACGCCGGCCGCTTCCGCTTCCGCAACTTTAGGAGAGGCAAAGGGTGTGGTGAATGCTGGTTTAGGGTAGAATGGCCCTTCTCGTCGAGGCCGTTCTTCCCCGAATCTCTCAACCGCCACCTGCTATGTCATCACTCTGTAACATAAAAAAACTTGCGATAATGTGTTTAGTGTTCGTGGTGTTGATTGCCGGTGGATTGCGTCTCGCAAGTACCGCCAACGGACAGGAAGCCGAGGCCGCTCGCACGCAGCCACCGCCCGGCGCTGTGTTACCTGGCGTGTGGGCCGATCCGCATATCGCGTTCTTTGGCGATCGTTGCTACCTGTACCCGACCACCGATGGCACGGAGGGCTGGAGGTCGACTTCGTTTCATGCATGGTCGAGCGGCAATCTGGTCGACTGGCAGGACGAGGGGGTGATTCTCGACTTGCCTCGCGATTTGAAGTGGGCCGACATTCATGCGTGGGCCCCGGCGATCGCTACGAAGGATGGCAAGTACTATTACTACTACAGCGCCGACAAGAACATTGGCGTCGCGGTGGCCGACAAGCCCGAGGGGCCGTTCAAAGATCCGCTGGGTAAACCACTTGTCTCCGCCAAGGATTACTCGGGCATGCAGTGCATCGACCCGATGGTGTTTGTGGACGACGATGGCCAAGCCTACTTGTACTGGGGGCAGGGGCGATGCAAGGCGGTGCCACTCGCGGACGACATGATTTCGTTCGACCCTGCCGAGGTTCGCGACATCACGCCGCCGGGCTACAACGAAGGGCCGTTCGTTCACCGCCGCGATGACGTGTACTACTTGAGTTGGTCGGAGTTCGACACCCGCGACCCGCGGTACTCGGTGGCCTATGGCACGTCGGGCTCGCCGCTGGGTCCGTTTACCAAGGCGGCTGGTAACCCGATCCTGAAGCAAAAGGGGGCGGTGAAAGGGGCAGGCCATCACTCGATTGGCAAACTGCCGAACCTCGACCAATGGGTAATCGCTTATCACCGTTTCCGTATTCCTAACGGCGATGGCTATAACCGCGAGACCTGCCTCTCGCCGCTGCGTCACAACCCCGATGGGACGATCGCACCGGTGGATGTCTTTGAAGCGGTGAGCGCAGTTGACTTAAAGCAAGCCGCCGCTGGAGCCACGGACTCGAACGCACCGCGAGAAGTAATCGTAGAGATTGACTTGAAGCAGCGGGGCAAGCCGATCAGCGAGGACCTGTTCGGTATCTTCTTCGAGGACCTGAACTACGCTGCCGACGGAGGCTTGTACGCCGAGTTGGTTGAGAATCGTTCGTTCGAGTATTCCGCTGCCGATCGCGACGGGTGGCATTCGCTCACCGCTTGGTCGCTCAAGGAGCGTGAGGGCGGCCAGGGTTCGGCGGTGGTCGAGTCGAATCAATCGCTCCACGCGAACAACCCCAGCTACGCGGTGATCAGCAAACGCAATCCCGAAGGCGAAGTGTGCCTGGAGAATGGTGGGTTCGGTGGCATCGCGGTCGAGGAGGGGGCGAAGTACGTCGTTCGCTTGTTCGCTCGGCAAGTGGCCAGCGAAGGAGGACCGATTGAGGTGCGGCTCGAATCGGCAAGTGGCGAAGTGCTCGCGAGCGCCAAGCTCGACTCGATCACCAGCGGTTGGCAGCAGTACGAAGCGGAGCTGGTGCCCAAGAGTCCGCACGCCGATGCCAAACTGGTAGTCGCGGTGCGGGGCAGGGGACGCGTGGCGGTCGATATGGTGTCGCTGTTTCCGCGCGACACGTTTCGCGGTCGTGAGAATGGATTGCGGAAGGATATCGCCCAGAGCATCTCCGATTTGAAGCCGAAGTTCGTCCGCTTCCCCGGAGGGTGCTTGGTGCATGGCGATGGGATCGACAATATGTACCGCTGGCAGGACACCATCGGCCCTGTGCACGAGCGGAAGGGGCAGCGCAACATCTGGCGTTACCACCAGTCGGTGGGCCTGGGGTACTTCGAGTACTTTCAGTTTTGCGAAGACATCGGGGCGAAGCCTCTGCCCGTGGTGTCCGCGGGGGTGAGCTGCCAGAATTCGGGGGCGAGTAAAACGGGGCTGTGGGGGCAGGGGCAGCAAGCGATACCGCTCGACGCGATGCCCGAGTACATCGACGAAGTGCTCGACTTGATCGAGTACGCCAACGGTTCGGTTGATTCGGAGTGGGGCGCGAAGCGGGCCGCGGCGGGGCACCCTGAGCCGTTTGGTCTAGAGTACCTGGGCGTAGGGAACGAAGACCACATCACGCCGGACTTTGCCGATCGTTTCCGACGCATTCGCGACGCCATTGCCGAGAAGCACCCCGAGATCACCTTGATTGGTACCGTGGGGCCCTTCTCGGAAGGGGAAGATTTCGAGAAAGGGTGGGAGCTGACGCGGCTGCTGAAGTTGGCGATGGTCGACGAGCATTACTACCGCACGCCCGATTGGTTTTTGCAGAACCTAACTCGCTACGACGGCTACGACCGATCGGAGTCGAAAGTCTATCTAGGCGAGTTCGCGGCGCACGAACCCGATCGCCGCTCGACGCTGCAGGCGGCGCTCGCCGAAGCGGCGTACATGACGCACCTCGAACGCAATGGCGACGTGGTGAGCATGTCGTCGTACGCTCCCCTGTTGGGCAAGGTCGGCAGTACCCAGTGGGACCCGAACCTCATCTACTTCACCAACACCGAAGTGCATCCCACGATCAGCTACTACGTCCAGCAGATGTTCTCGGCGAACAGCGGCGACGAGTACCTCGCCACGGAAAGCCCGCTACCGATGTCGGTGGTTCGCGACAGCAGCACAGGCGACGTCGTGGTGAAGATCGTCAACAACGGGCCAAGCAGCGTGCCGGTTGCCTTTAAGCTCGCCGGCACCCAAACGTTTCAACCCATCGCGCGCTGCACGACACTCACAGGCGCGCCGCTCGACGCCAACCCCAAGGACGCCGCGGCCATCGTTTGGCCCACGGAGTCGAAACTGAAGTGCGGCGCTACGATCGAGCACCGAGTGCCGGCGTACTCGCTGACGGTGATTCGCCTTACGCCGCGTTAACGCACTTCATCCAGGTGTAGGCCATCAGGGCGTTACCGGCGGGCGAAGGATGCACGCCATCGCCAGCCCAGTGCTCTGGAGGGGCGAGCTTCACGGCGTCGTCGAACATGGTTTGGAACGGCACCCACACCGTGGCGAACTCGTCGGAGATTTCCTTAGCGGCCGCGCGGTACTTGTCGAACTCGGGGAACCATTTGTCGGTTACCGCGCCACAGCGGAGCACGAACGGTTCGCACACGACGAGCTTCACCTCGGGCAGTTCCTGCTTGGTTCGCTCGAGCAGCTTGCGATAGTCGTCGCGGTAGGTTTCGACCGTGCCATCGTACTGGCCATTCAGCCCGTGCCAGATATCGTTCACGCCGATCAAGACGCTGAGGACGTTGGGCTTGAGGTCGATGCAGTCTTGTTGCCAGCGCTCGGCGAGTTGATGCACCTTGTTGCCGCTGATGCCGCGGTTGTAAATCTTGAGGTCCGCATCGGGGTGATCGACCAACAGTTCGGCAGCCGCGAGGAAGGCGTAACCACCGCCGAGCGCGGCTTGATCGTTGGCCGCGGACGCGTCTTTCTTACGTCCCGCATCGGTGATGCTGTCGCCCTGGAACAGGATGTTCCATCCGGGCTGAATGAGCGGCGCGCTGGCGGACTTTGTTTCGGCGGCAATCGCCGTACTCGCAGCCCCGAGGCCGAGAGCCCCCATCGCCACGCCGGTTGCCAAAAACTCACGCCGCTCTAAGTTGCGCTGCATCGCTCCACCTCCGCGATAGGTCGAAAAGTTGATTCGTCGAGTCCACCAGCGCGGATAAGGATCCTCGCTGGCTGGGCTTTCAGTGTAGCCAGCGAGCGGGGCCTGCGAAAGCAACACACAGCCGCAACGTGACGAAAGTCACTCGGTCCGTGTACCGACTAAGAGGCCGGCAAGTTGCTGGACGGCCTGGTTCACTTCGCCGAGCGTGGAGAGATAGTCGAGATTCGACTCGAAGTAAGTCCGCTGCACGGTGAGCAGTTCGAGGTAGCCCGATTCGCCCGCCTCGTAGCTTTGCCGTACGAGGTCGAGGTTCTCATCGGCGCGGCGGAGGATGCCCGACTGGTAGGCGTCGGCCTGGGCTTTGGCGGTTTCGAACTGCCGCATCCGCTCGGCGAGTTTGCCAGTGAGGTCGAGCTCCACGGCGTCCAATCGGCGACTGGCGGCGGTCAGTTCATGCCGCGCGCGACCGATGCCACCTTGGTTGCGATTCCACACCGGAATGGGCATACCAAGCTGCACGCCAGCGATGGGGTCCTGCGTGGCGTTGTCGTACTGCATCGCCACCTGCGCGGTCACATCGGGCACCGGCTCGACGCACGCCCGGGCGATCGCGGCGCGGGCTCGCGAGATGTCGGCCAGTAGTGCGGCGACCTCGGGGCTGCTGGCAAGCAGCATCTCGCGCGAGGTTTCCCAGTCGTGAGGCCACGCGAGCTTCGCGGGATCGGCGTCGACGTGCTGCACGGCCAGGTTGGGTTGCCCCATCGCGGCCGCCAGGCGTCGCCACGCACCGGCGTGTTTGGCGTGGGCCTGCGAGAGTTTGACGTTGATCCGCTCGAGTTCGATCTCGGCCTGGAGCACGTCGATCTTGCGGGCCTCTTGGGCTTCCATCAGCTTCTCGACGGAGCTCGCCGCTTGCTGGCCGACGCCGACGAGTTGGTGGCTAAGTTCGATCTCGCGCTGGGCGAGGTAGACTTCGTAGAACGCGATGCGAACCGCGGTGAGGACGCGTAGTTGCTCGACTTGGTACTGCTGCTCCAGTTCGCGGACTTCCTGCGAGGCGATGGCGCGGTTGAGTTCCAGCTTGTTGCCGCGGATGAACTGCTGCTCGGCGTACATGCCTTGCTGGCCCGCACGGCCGTCGTTGCCAATTTCGGTTCCCATGTAGCCCACCGTAGGATTCGGCGGCAGGCCAACTTGCAGCGTGTTGGCCCGGGCGGCGCGGACGCGGGCCGCGGCTTCGGCTAGCGCGGGGTGCGAACTGGTGGCGATCGCCTCGGCCGACTCCAGCTGCAGTACCTCAGCGGGTTGAACCACTTCGGCGGCCCGGCCGTATCCAAGGGATACAGCAAGCAATGCCAGGCTAGCGAGGATGACACGGACACGCATGACGACGCTCGGGGTAGGATTCTGAGGCAGGCTCCTTAGAAATCGGACGTAGCACCGGTAGTGGTGGAATGGTTTGTAGCGAGGCCTTACAGCTTCACAGCGCCGCGGCGCACGATTCCGCAGCAAATAGACTGTGGTGGCGGCAGGCGGTGAAGGTTGCCCGGCCGTTGCGATCGCCAGGACCTGAACTGAAACCCGAAGAAAACTGCAATCCCGTCCTATTCGCACGGTAAGTGCTAGCCTTGCCAGTACGATGATAAGGACAAGCGCGCTGGTACGCCGCGGCTGGGGATTTATTTGCCCCTGCTGCGGGGCGCGGCAATGATGAATTACAGCCCCGCACGCGGCACTGGCTGCGGACGGTTCTCCTGAAAACTGAAGCCTCTACGAGTTTCTCGGCGCACGAATGCCGAGGCCCCCACTTTCGCACTGGTAGCTGACGAATGGCAACGAACTTTTCACGTTTCGCATGGTCTCTGTCCCTGGCGATGGTGCTTGGTCTTCAGGCGGCTTCGGCCCAGGACAATCTGGATGCTGCCTCGGGCACGGCGCTGGAGCGTGGTGCCGCGGCGCTTCAGGAAGAGAATTGGGAGGCCGCTCGCGAGGCGTTCACCGAAGCGATTGCCACCGCTCCGGCCGACCCACGTGGTTATATTGGTCGCGGCCAGGCGCTTGCCGCGCTCGACCTTCCGCAGGACGCCCTCGCCGATTTTAAGACGGCGATGGACTACACCAACCGCGCCGACGAGGCCTCGAAAACGCTGCGCGCCGAAACGCAGTACCAACGTGGCAAGATGTACCTGGACATGGGCAACCAGTTCATTGGTACCGCGGTGCCGGACTTGCAAGCCGCGGTAGCGTCCAATCCCAACGACCTCCGCTACGCCTTCGCGCTCGGCAAGGCACTGGCGATTGCCAGCCCGTTTAGCCCTGGTGCCGGTGCCCAGGCCGAGCCGCTGCTGACCAAGTACCTGGAAGAGAACCCGAACGACGCCGAGGCGTATCGCCTCCGCGGCACTGCATACGCATCGATGAACAAAGTGCCCGAGGCGATGGCCGACCTCAACAAGGCCATCGAACTCGACCCGGAGTCGTACGAGAACTACCTGACGCTGGCCACGCTTGAGATCACTCAGAAGAACTTCCAAAGCTCGGTTGACGCTCTGGAGAAGGCGATCGAGCTGTACAAGCCCGAAGAAGGCCAAGAAGACATTCCCTTCATTCAGGGCTACATCACGCTCGCCGTGGTGTACGAGGAACTTGGCAAAATTGCCACGGACGAAAACGAAGCCCGTGCCGCCTTCGAGAAGGCGATTGCGACCGCCGACAAGCTGATTGAGCTATTGCCCGAAGATAAGAACTACGACCCTTCGCGTGCCGAAGCGTATCGTCACCGCGGCATCGCGCATCGATTCATGGATCAGTACGGGGCAGCGGTCAAGGACTTCAGCAAGTCGATCAGCTACAACCGCGAACAGGGCGAGGCGTACTTCCGCCGCGCGATTTGCTTCACGCTGATGGGTGAAGAAGAGCTGGCGCTGCGCGACCTCAAGAGCACCCAAGCCCTGAACTACGAAGACGCCCGTGCCTACCTCTGGCAGGGCATGGCGTATGCCAAGATGGGTGACTATCGCGAAGCGATTCGCGCCTACAATACGGCCATCTCGTTCAGCAACGTCTACACGGACGCCTACCTGAACCGCGCCCACGCCTACTTCCAACTGGGCGAATACGAGAACGCGATCGAGAGCTTCAACGAGTGCATCCTGCTGGAGTCGGAGAATCCCACGAACTTCTACAAGCGGGCCCTGTGCTACGAGAACCTCGGCAACCTGGAAGACGCCGTCCAGTCCTACACCACCGCCATTGAATTCGACGACAAGTACCAAAAAGCGTACGACCGGTTAATTCCAGTGCTCGAGCAGCTTGGCCGCACCGAGCTTGCCGAGCAGTACCGCGCCAAGCGTTCCGAGCTGGGCCCGACCGCACAGCGGGAAGCTGCCTCGCTTTCGGCTATGGAGGTCCGGAACCTGTAGCGTGTCATCGTTTGCCCACCTTGCGACTTGGGGTGGCCCCCCTATACTACGGGTAGTCGTCTTCACCCGCGGTCTGAAGGGCACCCCAACGCTCACGTGGAGCCGAGGCCGCCCCGAATCGCGGGCCGTCTGGTACCCCACGCAAGAGGTGTCGCGGTGGCTGGAACTGAGCCGTCGTTTTTTGTCCGCCACGATTTTCTGATTCGCCGTTTGCATTCGCTCACGGGTATCATTTTCGGCGGGTATGTCTGCGTTCACCTGCTCGTCAACGCGAGCATTCTGGACGGTGCGCGGGCCTTTCAGAATAACGTCCACGCCATTCACGCGCTGGGTCCGATCCTGCCGCTTGTCGAATGGACGTTCATCTTCCTGCCGATTTTGTTTCACGCCTTTGTCGGTCTGGCGATCATCGCCGACATGGTGCCCAATAACAGGAACTACCCGTACGAGGCGAACTGGCGATACACGCTTCAGCGCATCTCGGGTTTGTACTTGTTCTTTTTTATCATCTGGCACGTGTTCCAGATGCATGGCTGGTTCCACTTCGAGTGGTGGCTGGAGATTGCTCACCGTTGGGGCGGGGCGCAGTTCAGTCCCTACAACGCCGCTTCGACCGTCGGCGTCGCGCTGCAGAATTTGCTCGTGGCGTTTCTTTATGCCCTGGGTGTGATTGCCGCGGCGTTCCACTTCTTCAATGGTATCTGGACCGCCGGCATCACGTGGGGCGTGTGGACTCGTCCGCAGGCACAGACTCGCGCGCTGTACGTTTGCCTCGCCGGCTCGGTGTTGCTCGCCGGCGTTGGGTTGGGAGCTTTGTGGGGAGCCCGCGAAATCGGAGCGACCCCCGAATCGGTCGCTGCGGCCCAGAAGATTGAAGACGAGATGTACCAAAACAAAGTGGACGCCGGCTTGATTCCGCCGGACGAACACAAGCGAAGCCACCATCGCAGCCCGGGCGAGGGTCCCGCACTGTCGGCCGAACCGGTGAGCTCGCCCGCCCCTACGACCGAGAGTGGAGAATAACGCCATGGCCAAGCAGCGTGTATTGATCGTCGGTGGTGGCCTAGCGGGTTTGGCTGCCGCCATGAAGCTCGCCGAGCTCGACATCCACGTCGACTTGATGGCGCTCGGCCCCGTGAAGCGCTCGCACAGCGTTTGCGCCCAAGGTGGTATCAACAGCGTCAACGCCACCACGCGCCAGCAAGGCGATAGCGAGTACCTGCACTTCGACGACACCGTCTACGGTGGCGACTTCCTGCAGCACCAGCCGCCGGTCAAGGAGATGACCGAGTGGGCTCCGCGGATCATCGATTTGATGGAACGCATCGGCGTCCCTTTCAATCGCACGCAAGAAGGCTACCGCGACCAACGGCGGTTCGGTGGCACGCTGTTCAAGCGGACCGCCTTCGCCGGTGCCACGACGGGGCAGCAACTGCTCTACGCGCTCGACGAGCAGGTTCGCCGCGCGAAGGTCGATGGCAAAGTGACCAGCTATGAGAACTGGGACTACCTGGGCCCCATCATCGACGACGATGGTCGTTGCCGCGGAGCGACCGCGCAGAACCTGGTGACGATGGAGATCCGGGCGTTCCCGGCCGACGCCGTGGTGCTGGCCACCGGTGGTTGCGGTTTGATCTTCGGACGCAGCACGATGAGCATGGCGTGCAACGGCAGCGCCGCGAGCCGCAGCGTGATGGCCGGTGCCCACTACGGCAATGCCGAGTTCATTCAGGTCCACCCCACCGCGATCCCGGGCTCCGATAAACTTCGTTTGATGAGCGAGTCGGCCCGTGGCGAAGGTGGCCGGGTGTGGGTGCCGCGCAAACCGCAGGATAGTCGCGCTCCGAAGGACATTCCCGAGTCCGAGCGATACTACTTCCTCGAAGAACGCTATCCCAAGTACGGCAACCTCGTGCCGCGCGACATCGCGACGCGTGAGATCTTCAATGTCTGCGTGAACGAAGGCCTGAGCGTCGAAGCCGACAAGCAGTGCGTCTATCTCGATCTCACGCACATTCCGCGCGAAGAACTCGATCGCAAGCTCGGCGGCATCCTGCATATTTACGAGAAGTTCCAGGGCGTCGATCCGCGCGACGTACCGATGAAGATTTTCCCTGCCGTCCATTATTCAATGGGTGGCATGTGGGTGGGATACGAGCGAACGGCCGCGGGTGGTTTGGTTCCGGGGTCGCCCTTGAACCAGCAAACCAACATCCCAGGTCTCTACGCCATCGGCGAGTGCGACTACCAGTACCACGGTGCAAACCGCCTTGGTGCCAACTCGCTGCTGTCCTGCATTTTCACCGGCCTGTTCCTGGGGCCCTGCCTGCAAACCTCGCTCAACTCGCTGAAGTACTCGGCCAGCGACGAGCGGTTCGATCTGTTGCACCGTGCCGAGCGCTCGAAGCAGGAAATGCTGCACAAGCAACTGCTCGAAGCACCGGCCGGTGGCGAGAATCCCTACCTGCTACACCAAGAGCTCGGCCAGGAGATGACCAAGGCCGCCACGGTGGTTCGCCAGAACGATCAGCTAGCCGCGGCGCTCGAGCATGTTTCGGAACTGCACGAGCGGGCCCGCCACTGCTCGCTCTCCGACACCGGCATGTGGACCAATCAGAACGTGACGTTCACCAAGAACCTGCTCGCCATGTTCCCCATCGCCAAGGCAATCCTCGCCGGCGCGCTCAAGCGCGACGAGTGCCGCGGTGCCCACTACAAGCCGGCGTTTGACATGCCGGGCGTCGAGTCGGTGGACCCGGCGGAGCGTCGCCGCGAAGCCGAGCGGTGGTGCGATAAGTTCGAGGAGAAGAATCGCAAGTTCCTCAAGAGCACCGTCGCGTCGTTCGACTCCAAGGGCAATCCAACGCTCACCTACGAAGACGTCGACACGTCGCTTATCCCGCCACGCCCGCGTTTGTACGGCATTGTGGGTGGCGACATCATCGAACAAGTGTGGAAAGAACGCCAGGCGCAGGCCGCGAGTGGCGGAGCGAAGGGTGTGACCGAAGCTGCCAACGGAGCCGCCGCGGTATCGCGCGACCCGGCACCTGCGGCCCGATAGCCAGCGAGTGGTTGAGTTTCGAGTCATGCCGAAGATCGTGATCGCCCAGCACCTGACGAACCAGTTCGCCGTGCCGGGCGAGTGCGAAGCGGCGGGCTCGACCCTTGCCGAGGTGGTCCATGATCTCGATCGACAGTACCCCGGCATCCGCCGTTACCTGCTCGACGATCAGGGCTCGCTACGACAACACGTGAACTTGTTCATCGACAACGACTGGGCCAGCGATCGCCGGGGGCTGTCCGACGCCGTAAAACCTTCGAGCACGATCTTCGTCATGCAAGCGCTGTCTGGCGGTTAAAGGGAACATTGCGATGTCCAACACGCTCGTCCTATCGACTCGCAAAGGTTTGCTTACCTACGAGTGCTCGGAGGGTAGCTGGCACCGCAGGGGCGAAGCGTTCGTTGGCGTTCATGTCAGCAACGCGATGGTCGACCCACGCACCAAGCTGTGGTGGGCGTGTCTCGATCACGGCCATTGGGGCGTCAAACTGCAGCGCTCGCACGATCAGGGGCAAACTTGGGAAGAAGTCGCCGCGCCGGCCATGCCCGAGGGCTCGGAGCTCAAGCCAGGCGAGCCCGCAAGCGTCAGCTACCTGTGGACCTTGGTTCCCGGCCGCGACGAGGAGCCCGAGCGTCTGTACCTCGGCACCGTGCCAGGTGGGCTCTTCACGAGCACGGACAGCGGCATGTCGTGGGAACTGTGCGAAGGGCTCTGGAACCATCCGACCCGCGAGCACCATTGGTTCGGTGGTGGATTCCCCGCGCCCGGCATCCACTCCATTTTCGTCGACCCCGATCTTCCAAAGCACCTGCACGTTGGCATCAGCTGTGCCGGCATGTTCGAAACCACCGACGGCGGAAGAAGTTGGGAGCCACGCAACAAGGGACTCAGCGCCACGTTCCTCCCCGATCCGTCGACCCAAGTCGGCCACGATCCCCATTTGATCGTTCAGTGTCCGGCCGATCGCCGGGTGATGTGGCAGCAGAATCACTGCGGCATTTTCCGCACCGCCGACGCCGGTGACCACTGGCAGGCGATTTCCGTGGCCGGTAGTTTTCCGCACTTCGGCTTCGCGATTGCGTGCGACGCCAAGGATCCACTCACCGCTTGGATCGTTCCCGCGGATGCCGACGAGCGGCGAGTAGCGGTCGACCGGGCGCTCGCCGTGTGCCGAACCAACGATGGCGGCGAGACCTGGCAGACTTTCCGCGAAGGTTTGCCCCAAACCGACTGCTACGACTTCGCTTTTCGACATGGACTGGTGGCCGAAGGAGATCGACTGGCCTTCGGCACCGCATGCGGAAGCCTGTACGTCAGCGACGACCGCGGCGAGACGTGGCTGGCAGTCGCCAAGGATTTACCTCCGATTTATGCGGTAACCTGGGGTCCCGCCGACTGAGTCCCCAAACTTCGGTTGGCCATTGGCCGCCGACGACTTACAATACAATGGTTCGCAATTCACCCTGATAACGAAATCCAACAATGAATCCATCCGCCACCAAGCGGCAATCGTTCGACGTGCGTGTTCTTCGCCAGCAGGCTCCGGGCGAGCCCAGCCGATGGGAGACGTTCCGCATTCCTTACGAAGAGAACCTGAACGTCATCAGCGTGCTGCAGAAAATCGCCGCGATGGCCCACAACGCCGAAGGCCAAAAGACCACGCCGGTCGCTTGGGACTGCAACTGCCTCGAAGAGGTTTGCGGCGCTTGCACCATGGTCATCAATGGCCGTTGTCGGCAGTCGTGCTCGGCGCTGGTCGACCGGTTGCTGGAAGAGCACGATGGGGAGATTGAACTGCAGCCGATGGCTAAGTTCCCGGTGCTTCGCGACCTGGTGGTCGATCGTTCGCGAATGTTCCGCGCCCTGGAGCGGGTAAAGGCGTGGGTGCCGGTGGACGATTACTACGACCGCGGCGCCGGGCCGCTGGAGTCGCAGGATTCGCAAGAAGTTCGCTACCCGTTGTCGGAATGCATGACCTGCGGGTGCTGCCTGGATGCGTGCCCCCAGTACTCCAAGGTGGAAGTAAAGCCGCATCCCAACGAAACTCCGGAAGAGCATCAGGCTCGCCAAATAGCCGCCGAAAGCACGGAGTTCATCGGTGCCGCGCCGATCAGCCAAGCGATGCTGTTCAATCGCCATCCAACGGGTGCCGCGATCGCCAACGAGCGACTGGAAGCCCTGATGGCCCCCGGTGGTATCCAGGCATGTGGCAATGCCCAAAATTGCGTGGCGGTGTGCCCGAAGAGTATCCCACTCACGACGTCGATCGCCCGCGCAGGCCGACAGACTACTGTGTACGCCATCAAGAAAATCTTTGATCGGTAGAACCATGAACGACGAACAAGAAACCACCGCCGACTCGACTTCCGAAGTTCCCCAAGGCACGTCAAGCGGACTGCGAGCGCTTCGCACCGCGATTGGCACGCTGCTATTGGGCGTGATCGCCGGCAACGCGATTGTCTACGCCGCGCCGGAGTGGACCGCGTCCCTCTCCAGTCACCTTCCAAAGAGTTGGTCGCAAGGTTGCTGCGGCAGTCAACGAGACTGCGGTACTGGTGGTTGTCCGCTGGGTGCGTGCCCGTTGGAGGGCGATTCAGCCGGGCTGACCGACATTGGTCTCCCCGCCTCGGTGCTCGATCGCTCGTTCGAAGAGCAGATGCGGCAGAAGGCTGCCGAAGCCCGCGAGCAGTCCGAAGAGTAGAATTCACGATGGACTCTGGGTGGCTGGGGACGAGTTCCACGAGCCCCCAGATCAATAATCCCATGCCCTTCAAGGCCAATCGGGCTCGGAGAGCCCTCCCACAGCCAGTTGCTGGTTTCTCTAAGCAGCCTTGGCTCGATACGTCGCGCTTGGCTTGATGAAGCCGTCGTCGGTTACGTCGTCGAAACGTACCGACACTTGCTTCGAGATGCCCGACTCTTGCATAGTGACGCCATAAAGTGTGTTCGCTCCGGTCATCGTCTTCTTCGAGTGCGTGATCACCACGAATTGGGTCGACGACAGGAAGTCGGACAGCACGCCCGTGAACCGGCCGACGTTCGCTTCGTCGAGGGCGGCGTCGACTTCGTCCAGGACGCAGAACGGGCTCGGCTTGCTGCGGAACATGGCAAGCAGTAGCGCCACGCAGGTCATCGTCTTTTCGCCACCGGACAGCAGCGAAATGGTTCGCGTGTCCTTGCCCGGCGGGCAGGCGCGGATCTCGACACCGCACTCCATGGCGTCGTCGCTCTCCGATTCTTCGAGAATGATGTCGGCCTCGCCACCGCCGAACAACCGACGGAACAACTCCTGAAAGTGCCCGCGAACGATGTCCACGGTCGACAGGAACAACTGCCGGCTCTCGGTATTCAGCTTGTTCATCAACCGTTCAAGGTTCGCCTTGGCCTGCGACAAGTCGTTGTACTGAGCCGAGATCGCTTCGAAACGCGATTCGATCTCGTCGAGTTCCTCCAGCGCGTCGGTGTTCACCGCACCAATGCGACGTAGACCTTCGCGAAGCTCTTCGATCTCCTGCTCCGCTTGTTTGCGATCGATTGCCGGTCGGTCGCCCGGTGCCTCGGCGGCTACTTCGACCAGATCGATCTCGTAGTCTTCCTTCAGCCGGTCGACGAGCGACTGCCTTTGGTGTTCCAGTTTCGCGAGCGACAACTCCACCTGCGCGCGTCGGGCGAGCGTCTCGTCCACACCACGACGAGCCGCTTGCAGTCGCTGGGCCAGGGCGTCGCGTCGCTCGCGGGCCTGTTCGCGCTTGGCAAGCTCGGCTTCGCGAGTGGGGGTGATTGCTTCGAGTTGAGCCGTAAGTAGCACCAGTTGCTCGCTGGCTGCGATCCGTTGCTGCTCAATATCAGCACGGCGTTTTTCGAGCGCTTCGCGCTGGCGATCCAGCTCGGCCCGTAGATCCACCGCAGCACCAGCCGCCGGAATGGCCGCTTGCTCGAGCATCTCGATCTGGTGCTGGAGCTTCGCCGTGTCGATTTCGAGCCGCGACACCAGTTCCTTAGCTTCGAGCTGCGACGCGGTGGCGCTGGCGAACTGCTGACGGAGCTCGTCCAAGGAAGTGGCGAGCCCGACACGCTGCGTGGCGATGGTCGCCACCATCTCGCGGGTATTCGCTTCTTCGGTGGCGAGCTGCTCCCGCTCGCGGTCGAGCTTCTCCGCCTGGCCTTGCAAGTCGTCGAGACGCTGCCGGGCCGCTTCGACCGCGGTATTTGCGGCGGCCAGTTGCTCGCGGAGCTTCGACGCGGTTTCACGGGTATCGCGATCTTCGTTCATCGCGGCGTCAAGCTGTTCGCGCTGGCTGCGTGTTACCCGCTCGAGTTCGTGTTGCTCGCGCGCCAAGCGTTGGGCTAGTGGTTCGAGCTGGGCTACCTGCGTGCGGAGTTCTTCCAGGTTATGACGGCGCGTGAACGACGCCCGGGCTTCATCACGCCGGCCGGTGACCAACGTACCGTCGGCACCAAGCACGTCGCCATCGGCGGTGACGAAATGCAAGCCGTGGCCCGACGAGTGCGCCAAACGATTGGCCGTCGCGAGGGTGTCGACAATCCAGGTTCGCCCCAACAGACGCCGCACCAGCGGCTGGTGCTCGGGATCGCTGTCGACAAACTGGTCGGCACGTCCCCAAACGCCCGGTTCGCCGGTCAGGTCCACTTGGTCGATCGCCGACATGGGGGTCCGCCAGTCGAGCCGCATCAGTCGCGCGCCCGGCGGCAAGTCGCGGCCGTGATCCAGCAGACGCGTGGTCGAGGGGACGACCAAATGCTCGGCGAGTGAGCCGAGAGCCGCTTCGATGATCGGCGCGGTATCGACATCGACATGCAACACGTCGGCCACCGCCACCGGGCGAACGCCGAGCGTCTTGGTGAGAAACTCACGGACTCGCTCGCCAGAGGTCTGTTGCTGACGATCGAGCTCGCCGATTAGTTCGATGCGATGCTTGCCCGTGGCGAGTTCGGTCTCGGCACGCTGGCACTCGCGGCGAACCTCAGTGAGCCGTTTTTCGCCCGCCTCCAGCGATTGTCGCAAATCAACCAGCAGCGAGTCACGCTCGGCAACTACACGCTGCGCGACATCGTACTCGGATTGAAGCTTCACCGCGGATCGAGACGCTAGGCCCATCCGCTCGGCAATGGGCGACATCTCGGTGTCGACGCTCCGTCGCTGCAGGGCCACTTCTTGCTCTCGACGTGACGATGCCTCGAGCTTCTGCTGTGCCAATTGATGCCGATGGTCGAGAGCCGCAAGCCGCTTGGCGAGTTCGTCGACCTGGGCTCCCAGTCGCTCGGCCAGCGTCGCGTCCACCGACAACCGCTCCATCGCGTCGGCCAGATTGCGGCTCGTTGCGTCGTACTCGCTACGGGCGACTTCCAGTTTGGCGAGAATCGAATCGCCATCGGCCGACTCGCTGGGGGCCGGTTGGATGGCCGCCTTCCACTGTTCTTCGAGCGCGGTGATGCTCGCGGCGATGTCCTCTTCGCGGCCGGCGAGGCCGGCGATGGTCGCCTCGGTACTCACCGATTGCTCGCGAAGGGTGGCGATCTGCTTGTCGATCACTTCGCACCCTGCCTGGGCCTCAGCCACCGCGCGGTCGAGTTCTGGCAGCTCGCGCTCCGCGGCTTCCATCCACTCGCGGCGCTCGTCGTCCTCGCTGGTGAAGGTGGCCAGCTCCGCCGCCACGTTGTCGATCCGCTGCGCGAGGCGAAACCAATCGGCAACGCCAAGCTCGGTCCGCAGTTCTTTCAACCGCTTCACGCCCTCGCGATACCGCTGGGCTTTGCCTGCCTGCTGGCGGACGCTCTTCAACCGGCTTTCGACTTCGTCGACAATGTCAGAAAGGCGGAGCAGGTTCTGCTCGACGCGCGCGAGCCGTCGGGCGGCATCCTGCCGCTTCGCGCGAAAGCGACTAATGCCGGCTGCCTCTTCGAAGATCGCCCGGCGGTCTTTGGGAGACGCTTGAAGCAAGGCGTCGACTTTGCCTTGCTCGATGATGCTGTAGGCTTCGGTACCGATACCGGTGCCGGCCAGCAAATCGCGAATGTCCCTGAGTCGACACGCGGCACCATTGATCAGGTACTCGCCCTCGCCGCTCCGATAGACCCGGCGAGTGATGGCCACTTCGCGGCCACGGGCTTCGCCGCCGTACATTCCTTGGGCGTTGTCGAGCACCAGGGTCACTTCGGCCGCGTTGAGCGCGCCGCGGGAGCCCGAGCCGTTGAAGATGACATCGGTCATCTCCGAGCCGCGCAGCGACTTTGCGCTTTGCGAACCGAGCACCCACTTGATCGCGTCGACGACGTTCGACTTGCCCGAGCCGTTCGGCCCCACCACGACGGTGACTCCGTCGTGGAATTCGAACCTCGTCTTGTCCGCGAAGCTCTTAAAGCCGGCTAATTCGAGCGCTTTGAGCATCGTTGGGAAGTGCGAGGGACGAAGGGCGTGGTACTTTCCGTTGGGCTAGCGGGGTTTCTTTCCGAACAGGTCGGGAAGTGGCGTCGCGAGGTCGAACGATCGCTTCTCGGTGCCCGTGTCGACCGGTTCGCCTTCGCCGTCGCGTTTGTACTTGCGACCGGGCTGAGGCAATGCGTCCACTCGCAGTCGCGATTGGAGGGCACCCTGTTTCTGGGCTTCCTGCAAGGCTTGCACAACGTCGGGGTACGTGCCACCCAGGTCGACGATGGCACGAATCAGCTCGTGGACCTCAGGTTGAATCGTCCGCCGATCGGCTTCGTCGCCTGTGCGGAACTTGCTCACCGTCAGTTGGCCGCCTTGCATGCCGTTTACTAGGACACCGGTGCCGGCGTCGAGCATCATGGGCATTTTGAGTGGCGGTTGCTTGCCGAACAAAACAATCTCGGGACGATGGCTGTTGGTGACGTGAATCATCGGCGTGCCTTCGACGTCCAAGTGGTGCAGCGTGAACGCACCATTCATGTCCTCGCCGGCGATCAGCGGATCGTGCTGGTTCATCGCCCACAGCGAACGGAACGCACCATATCGCGTCTCGGCACTCTCCACCGACAACAGTCCGTGCAACGCTTCGAACGCGGTGACGTCGTCCATCGCGCTGAGCGCGGCCATCGCGTTGATGCGGAAGGCCGGTTCGTTGCGAGCCACGTCGGCAAGGATCTCCACGGCGGCGGTGCTATCGAGATAGGCCAGCGATTCGGCAGCGTAGAAACGCACTTCGGTGTCCGACGATTTGAGGGCCTGCATCAGCAGCTCCCTGGCTTGGTCGTCGCCGATGGCCTCGAGTTGCAGCGCTGCCGAACCGGCGGTCAGCGGATCGAGGATTTGGCTGCCGAGCGTCACCAAGCGTTCTTGCCGCTTGCGAGCCGTTTCGGTGACGGTAATGCTTTGCAAGACGCGGACATAGCGACCGACGTTGTCCTTGTAGCGATCGTGCACGGCGATTTCGACCAACTCGTCGGTCTTCGCCTTGGCGACGCCACGTTTGTGGCCGTCGATTCGCTTGTGGAACCGGTCGTTAATGCTCTTCTCGATCTGTGCCGATAGGTGCACCGACTTGTAGCGGTCGTCGATCACCAGACCCATTGGTCGGGATTTCACGGCCAGACCACCGCCAAGCACACGGCCGCGGGTGGCGTAGGGTTCGCCCGCTTCGCCGGTGGCGCTGGGGTCGACCAGTATCGCACCCTCGGCGACGCCGAGCACGTGACCCTGTCGGACTTGAGCACCGAGCACCGCAAGTTCGGTGAGGCGTGCCGACATCAGCCAACCGCCACGCAGGCTGGTGGTTTCGCTCTTGGTGGGGACGCGGACTTCGATGTCGAAGCGATCGCCTTCTTGAATACCAGGGCGCAAGAAGCCGCGGACCAGCACCAGCGCCGTGTTGGGCGAGGCCATGATTTGTTCGGCGTTTTCGATGCGGCGGCGATTCATCTCGCCCATCAGCGAGGCACGCTGCGGCGTCGGCGGGGGATCTTCGCCCGTGCCGGCAAGTCCGGTGACAAGCGAGATCGACTCGACCTTCACGTAGTCCATGCCAAACGGGTGCGTGAACTTCCCAATCAAGTCGGGCGTGTCGTCGGTCAGCTCTTCGAGCGTCTTTTTGTTATCAGCCTTGTCACGCCCCGGCATGCCGGGCAGCGAGATCAAGCTCATGCAGCCGACCGATGTGGAAAGGATCGCAATCGTCGCGCATTGCAGCACGGTGCGGCTGGTATTCAATCGTGATAAGCGGGCCCGTCGCGTCATGCTGGGGTGCTCCCTCGGGCGAGTTCTTCGCCCACGTTAGCGTGAATCGGTAGAGCAAGCTTCGTCGCGCTTCCTGCGCGCAAACCCTGCCCCGCATAATTTTTAGCGGGCCAAGAGTAACTGGCTCGCTAGTAGCAGTCAAGGCGATGTAGTCAGAACCTTGTAGACGCGCCCCGTGCTAGCAACGATCACGGTGGATCGTACCCGCCAGGATGCCACGGATGGCAGCGTCCGATTCGGCGCAAACCTCGCCAACTGCCGCGAATCGCCCCGTATTTCAGCACTGCCTGAATAAAGTACTCGCTGCAAGAAGGCTGAAAACGACACATCGGGCCGAGCAGCGGGCTGATGCACTTCTGATAAATCCGCACCAATCCGATGAGCGCGTACGCGGGCAGGCGTGCTAGCAGGCGAAGAAATTTCACCACGCTACCTCCGCCGGTAAGTGAGCCCGACTAGCGATTCGGCAAGCGACTCGAGCGTCGGTGTGTGAGCAGGGCGGGGGAGGCACACGATGTCCATCGCCGGCAGGTCCTGCTGATGCAGGCGAAACGCTTCGCGAAGCAGTCGCTTCCAGCGGTTCCGAACCACGGCGCCACCAACCTTCCGCGAAACGACGAGGCCCAAGCGTGGGTGCCCCAAGTCGTTCGGCAGCAGGTAGACCACTAGGCGTTTGTCGCCGCGACTCTTGCGCGCGGCGAACACGCGGTCGAAGTCGGCCGAAGCGAGCAGGCGGTGCGATTTGGGAAACGAATGCCGCACGATGAGTTGCCTACGCCTTGGTTTCGCCTTCGCCGGGTTGGTCGGCGAGGGTTTCGTTCTGGCGGCCCTTCGGCTCGCGGGGTGGTGGACCGAAGCTGGCTGCTTTGCCGCCGGTGAACCGCTCTTTCCGCTGACTCGGGCGGTGTCGCGCCCATCGCCCAGCGAGCATCGCTACCACCACTAGCAGAGTGCCCAATAGGACGAGCCCCACCAATGCCGCGATCACCGCGGCCCGGCGATCGGGATCCAATCGCTCGAGTACCGTGTCGTCGGCGTTCTCGGCAAGGAGCAAGAACGAAGAGAAAAGTTGATTTACCATCGCAGGTCAGCGCGGGGATTCCGCGTGTCGGTCTTCGCAATCGCGGCAAGCTCGCTTCGCTGTTCGTCGGTGAGATTCGTCGGCAGGACGATCTCGATTTCGGCGTACAGGTCGCCGGGCTCGCCGGACGCTGGTTTTACCCCTTGGCCGCGTAGGCGCAGTTTTTTGCCGCTCGAAGTGCCCGGCGGAATGGTGATCGACACCGTGCCGTGGGGGGTCGGGACATCGATCTTCGCCCCTTCGATTGCCTCGGCTAGTGTGACCGGCACTTCGACATCGAGCCGTTTGCCGGTGCGCGTGAAGTGTGGATGAGGCGCCACGCGGACGGTGATGAGAATGTCGCCCGCGGGCCCCCCCATCGGACTCTCTTCGCCTTGGCCGCGTAGTCGGATCTTCTTGCCGTCTTCGATACCCGCGGGAATCTTCACGGCGATCGTTTCGTTCTTGCCACTGCCGCGGCGGAGCGACACGGAGGCTTCGCCCCCTTTGATCGCCGTGTTGAAGGGCACCGTCAACTCGTACTCAAGGTCATGGCCGCGCTCGGGCGCGCTGCGAGGTGGTGCCTGCGTACCGCGGCCTTGGCCAAAGTGCTTGAACAAATCGGCGAATCCACCACCACCCATGCCGGCCGCACCCCCGGCCCCAAACAAGTCGTTGAGATCGAAGTCGGCGTACTCGCCCCCTGGTGCCGCACCGCCAGGCCAGCCTTGTGGCCGGGGTCCGCGTGCACCGCCTGGGCCACCGCCCATCGACTCGTATCCGGCGCCGTAGCGGTCGTACATCTGCCGTTTCTTCTCGTCGCCGAGTACTTCGAACGCCGCTTGGACCTCTTGGAACTTCTTCTTCGAGTTCTCGTCGTCGGGGTGCAGGTCGGGGTGGTACTTCCGCGCGAGCTGGCGGTAAGCCTTGCTGATCTCCTCTTGGGTCGCCTTCTTGTCGACTCCCAGAACTTGGTAAGGATCTTGTGCCATGCGATGCGGATCGAGACGAAAGGGTGGAATCGAGGCGCGTAACTCCTTGAGGGCTACGCCGCCCAGCGGGGGGCCTCACTATTCTAGCCGGTTTTCGGACGTTTTGTAGCGACTGTTTCCGCCGGCCTCGCGCCCCCGGGCGTGCTAGACTTTAGGCATGAAATACCTGTCTTGCCGATTACACGGCCTGATCACGGCCTTTGTCCTGATACTGGCCATCAGCGTGGGTTTCCCGACAGTCGCCACCGCTGCGCCCGATGGCGAGCTGCGGCTCGAAGTCGTGGATAGCGAAACCCGCCAGCCGGTGCCGGTGCGGGTCGAGCTGCTGAATTCCCGCGGGCGACCGGTGCGGCTCAAGAACGTCGGCACCGCGGCGCTCGGCGAGCACTTCTACCTGCCGGGCTCGGCAACGCTGGGACTTCGGCGGGGTGATTACACCTTCCACATGGACGCGGGTGCTGAGTACCGCACTCAGCGAGGCGACTTCAAAATCGACCGTTACGCCGACGATGCCAAGACGGTCGAGGTGCGTAGATTCGCGAACTTGGCGAACGAAGGCTGGTTCGCCGGCGACTTAGACATCCTGCGTCACGCCCGCGACCTCCCCATCGTCGCTGCCGCCGAAGGAGTTCACTACGCGCCGACTATCGCCTGGACGTTCAACGGCACCAAGTGGACCGAATCGCACGCCATGGTGGTGAAACCGGTGGACAGCGATGATCCTCACGCCGCGGGCCGCGAAGTGGGGCCGACGGCAGCGCTGGTGGAGCTGGCCGGTGGATCGCTGCTGCTGTTCGCGGATGAGCCCATGAAGAAGCCCCCGCTCGAACTGAAAGAGGGAGTTACGTCGCTCGCCGTGATTCGCGCGGCGAAGGAAGCGGGCCTTCACACTGTGGCCGCAAGTCCAACCGCGTGGGAGCTACCGCTGTGGGTCGCCAGTGGCGAACTCGATGGCATTTGCGTGCTCACCCGCCAGAGCGAATACGCGGCAGTGGTCGACCGCGATCCCAATGGCCGGCCACGCGACAAGAGCTTCTTCCCTGCGAAGCGCGACCTCGTCCGCTGGGGCGAGAGCGTTTACTTCCACGTGCTCAACTGCGGCATCGAACTCGCGCCGCTTGCCGGGAGTGGATCGGGCGCGAACGAAAGCCCGCTCGGCACCAATCGCACTTATGCGTACCTTTCCAATTCCTTCACCCCCGAAGCGTGGTGGCAAGCCGTGGACCACGGCGCGGTGGTCATCACCAATGGCCCGCTAGTGCGACCCAGCGTGAGTGGTGACCCGCCTGGTACAACGTTCGCCATCGAGCCAGGCGAAACAATCGACTTTCAAATCGCGCTGAACATGGCGAGCCGCGACACCGTGGAGTATCTCGAAATCTTGAAAAACGGATCGGTCGATCAGGAAATTCGGCTCTCGGACTGGGCGGCCAAAGGGGGCAAGCTTCCGCCTGTGCAGTTCGACGGCAGCGGTTGGTTCGCCATCCGCGCCGCTACAGGCAACACCGATCGCCGACAGTTCGCACTCACGGCACCCTACTACGTCGAATCGTCCGATGGCCCCCGCGTTAGTCGTGAGTCGGTCGACTTTTTCCTCACTTGGCTCGACGAACTCGCAGCTCGCAAGCCGACCCAACGGTCTTGTACTGACGACGAGATTGCCAGCACGCGGCGGTACTTCGAGGATCTAAGTAAGCGAGCGAACGCCGATTAGCACTCGCCGAGATTCAGCATTCTGCCTGCCAAGCGTTGGTTGGACAAATATCAGCAGTCGGAAGCTTACGCCAAGTGGCCTAACTCTTGGCATCGCTTGAGAGCCTATCCTCCGCCGGGTAGAATCGCGGACGCAAGAGCGGGCTCTCGGACGAGTTCGATGTGCTTTATGCGAGACGCGGCTGCGAAGCGATGGGACGAGCATGGCGACGGAATCGAAAGCACCGGTGCAAACGGACGCCAATACTTTCACCTTGCGCTCGGTGCTGGTTGGTCCGATTTCTGAGATGAGCCTGCTTCGGCAGTCCCTGTTGTTCGCCGAGTTGTCGTACATCTCCTACATGCCCCGCGGCGAGGCCGGCACGTTCGCCAACGAGATGGGCCTTCACGAAGTCCGCTTCTACGATCGCGACGGCGCCCAGGGTTACATCCTCGGCAACGAACACGACGCCGTGGTGGTGTGCCGTGGCACCGAGCCGCACGACTGGAACGACATTCGCGCCGATCTCGACGCCGTGTGGGCAGTGGGCGAAACGGTGGGGCGTGTGCACCGTGGGTTCAAATACGAAGTCGACGAACTGTGGCCCCGGCTCGAACAGGCGCTCCTCAACAACGAGCGCCCCGTGTGGTTCGCAGGTCATTCGCTTGGTGGCGCGATGGCGGCAATCTGTGCCGGCCGCTGCAAGCTGTCGCACATCGCCTCGAACCCCGAAGGCCTCTTCACGTACGGCGCGCCCCGCGTCGGCGATGGTCGCTACGTGAACCACGTGCGGATGAACTACTATCGCTGGGTGAACAACAACGACATCGTGCCGCGCGTCCCGCCGCGATGGATGGGCTATCGCCACTCGGGACGCGAGATCTACCTCGACAATCGCGGTAAGATTCGCAACCTGAAGGGCTGGTGGCGATTTCGCGATCAGGTGCGGGGGTTCTTCAAGGGCCTCAAGCGTTTCCGCGTCGATCACTTCGCCGATCACAATCTCGTCGGCTACATCGAGGCCATTTGGCGAGCGATTGAGCAAGACGAACCCGCCCGCGACCGCGAGAACCTGGCCGAAGTCCTCCAACAACGCCGCGCTAGCTCGGTGCCTTACCCCCACTACGTCGACCACGCCCAGGCGAAAGACCACGTCGCGAAGGCGCCGAAGCAAGGTTGAGGAAATGACCAATGGCGAATTAACAATGACCAAATGTAGGGAACTCTGTGGGAGGGCTCTCTGAGCCCGATGCCCTGAGGTGATCCGTCACTGACAACTTCCAACTACGAACTTCAAACTACTTCCAATCGACCACGGCCCTGACGGGCCCCGCTCGCCTTTACTGCCCACTGCCCATTCACACCTATGACCACTGCCTCAGCGAAGCCTTATCCCCGTGTTGCCAAACTTCGGACTGCGGAGGATTTTCAAGCTCATCTCGCGTCGCTCGGTGTGGAAATGCCGTTCGATGCCGTGCTCGAGTCGGGGCCCGATTCGCCTTTGGGGCAAACGTATGAAGTGGCGGGGCGGAAGATTGGCAATCGGTTCTGCATCCTGCCAATGGAGGGTTGGGATGGCGAGCCCAATGGCACGCCGTCGGACCTCACACGCCGGCGATGGAAGAACTTCGGGCTCAGCGGCGCGAAACTCATTTGGGGTGGCGAGGCGGTTGCCGTGTGCCACTCGGGGCGGGCGAATCCGAACCAAGTCTGGATGAACGACGAGAGCGCCCAGGGCATCGCCGACCTGCGGACTATCTTGGTCGACGAACACCGCGAGCACTTCGGCTCCACCGATGACCTGCTCGTCGGCTTGCAACTCACCCACTCCGGCCGGTTTTGCCGGCCCAATGGGAAGAAGCTCGAGCCGCAGGTGCTTTATCGTCACCCGGTGCTCGATAAGAAGTTCCACGTCGAAGACACGCTGCACGTGATGACCGACGACGAGATCGAAACCCTCATCGGCCAGTTTGTCAGCACTGGCATCGCCGCGGCGGACATGGGCTACGAGTTCGTCGACATCAAGCATTGTCACGGCTACTTGGGGCATGAGTTTCTGAGTGCGTTCGATCGCCCCGGACCGTTCGGCGGCAGCTTTGAGAATCGCACGCGATTCCTTCGCGAAGTCGTCTCGCGCCTGCGCGCCGCGCGGCCCAACTTGTTGTTCTCGGTCCGCTTGAGCGCGGTCGATTGGCCGCCATTCCGCCCCGGCGACGATGGCACGGGCGTGCCGCAGTTCGAGCCCGATGGCAAGTACGCCCACGCCTTTGGTGGCGATGGCACGGGGCTCGACGTCGACTACGCCGAACCAATTCAGTTCTTGAAGCTCCTCGAAGAACTCGATATCCCGCTGGTGTGCATCTCGGTGGGAAGTCCCTACTACAATCCCCACTACCAACGCCCCGCGCTCTTCCCGCCGTCCGACGGCTACTCGCCCCCCGAGGACCCGCTGGTCGGCGTCGCCCGGCAGATCGCCATCACCGCAAAACTCAAGGCGGCCTGTCCTAGGCTTGCCGTCGTAGGGTCAGGCTACACGTACTTGCAGCAATGGCTACCGAACGTCGGCCAAGCCGCGGTGCGGCAAGGCAAGACCGACTTCGTCGGCCTGGGCCGCATGGTGCTGAGCTACCCCGACATGCCGGCCGACGTGATCGCCGGCCGAGAACTGGCCAACAAAAAAATCTGCCGCACCTTCAGCGACTGCACCACCGCGCCCCGCAATGGATTGGTGAGCGGTTGCTACCCGCTCGATCCGTTCTACAAAGCGATGCCGGAGTACCAGCAGCTCGTAGAGATCAAGGGAGAGATGAAAGGAAAATGACGAAATCCGAATGACGAATAGAATTGTGTCATTCTGAGGGAGCCCTAGCGACCGAAGAATCTCGCCCCTTCACTCAACGCAGGTACTTCTTGTCTCACGCAAAGGCGCAAAGACGCTAAGGACTTTTGGGAACACTAATCTGCACTAATACCCACTAATCGTTATTAGCGAAGATTAGCGTCGATTAGTGTTCTTCAAGATTTCGTCATTCGAGCTTCGTCATCCACTAGCCCGGCGGCCACTTCAGACTTCGCCCGCCGAGCACATGAAAGTGCAGGTGGTCGACCGATTGCCCGCCGTCGCGGCCGCAATTGACCACCACGCGGTAACCATCGCCAAGACCTAGCTCACGGCCCAAGTTGCGGATGACCATCCAGATGTGCCCCATGAGCGCCTCGTCTTCGTCGGCTAGATCGTCGAGCGATTCGATCTCCTTCTTCGGAATCACCAGCACATGCGTCGGCGCCTGCGGCGCGACGTCGTGAAACGCCAGGCATTGATCGTCCTCGTAGACGATCTTGGCGGGAGTCTCTTTGTTGATGATCTTTTTGAAGATGGTACCGGCCATGGTTGGCGTCTCACGTCGGGGAAAGAATGGATTAGTACGGGCTCTTGGTGAGGCAAGGAAAGTATTTAGCCACGGATGCGCACGGATCAAACACCGATGAGAAGGAATAAGGGAACACTAATATCCACTAATCTTCGCTAATGAAGAATCTATCAAGTCGGTATTTAATAGATTAGCGAGGATTAGCGCAGATTAGTGTTCCCTCTCTTTTCATCCGTGTTTCATCCGTGTTGATCCGTGGCTAAGAAGCCTCCGCCAGTTGCCCGAGGTCGATCGCTTCGCCCGTAGTCAGCAACGGTATTCCGCGCAGCACAGGGTAAGCGAGTCGCGCCGCTTTGCACACTAGCATCGCGCTGGGCTGCTCGGTCACTAAGTCGCCCGAGCGGTTCACCAAGCTCGACTCGGCGATCTCGCGATGCACGGCGCTCAGCTGTTCGGTGGGCATCCATTCGAGCACCCCACCGGTGGTGGGGCAACGGAGGTGACTGAGTGCGAGGTGAGGAATCATTGCTATCGATGCAGGCAAGTGTGGCGTAAGCTTCCAGCTTGCGGGCCTTGTTGAAAACCGAGCGGCATATCTCTTGGATGTCCCTAGGCTGATCGATCCGGAAAAAAACCGCAAGCCTCGGCAAGCGGGCTAAAGTCCAGCCGAGCAACGAGTTGCTCCAATCTATCCGGGAATCGGTGCATCACCGACCAACTTGGCGGTCATGCGACCGAGTTGGTCGAACCGATACCGAAACGGTGCGGATCGCTCGCGCGCCCCAGCAAAGGGGTAGGCGCGTCGTGCGGACATGCTACCCCTAATCCCACAAACTCGATGTCCAGGGAGGGAAATCGGGCCATGAGCTACCGGAACAGAACAGTCGCTCTCGCTTCGCTTTGTCTCGCCTCGGTCACCTGCGCTGCTAGCGGTCAATCGACTTCGCAAATCGTCCAGGGAGCCGACGGCGTCACCTATCAAGAAACACGAACCGTCACCCAGCGGATGCTGCCGACCACCGAGTACCAGACTCGGCAGGAGCAAGTTTACACGCCACAGGTTTCCACGACCTATCAAAGCTACCAGCAAACTCACCTCACCCCGGTCACCGAGTATCGCTGGGTGTCGCGGCGGCGAGGACTTCTCAATCCCTTCAGCGAACCGTACTGGCAACACCAGCTCGAACCGTTCACGCGGTGGGAAAGCCGTCCAGCCACGGTGCAGGTTCCGGTGACCAGCACCCAATGGGTCGCTGGCACGCGAACCGTGCAAACACCGGTGACGACTTACAAAGCCGTAAACGAAGAAGTGGTCAGCCGCGTTGCTATTTCCGTCGCACCAAGCACCGCTCCTGCGTCGCAACCAGCCACGGCCATCGCAAGCCGTCCGCAACTCACGCCCATTGGTGGCCAGCAGATGCAAAGCGATCCACCTCGCACGGCAAGTCAGTGGAGTTCGGGTAGCGATACGACGAATCGGTATCGCTAACCCAAGCTCTGGCCTAAAGCTTACAGCCAAGAGCCCACAGCCCCTTACTCCGTAACAGCCCGGCGACGGCGGCGACTTTTCGGTCCGATCGTGGAGCTCCACTCTTTGGTGAGCGTCTCGAACACTTCGGGCGATTCGTACCGCACGATGCCCTTGGTCTCGGGCATGGGGCCGATCAACCCGCGGAACACCGGCATGCCACGCAGTGCGAGGTCGGTGCTGCAATCGTCGATGCCGATCTGCGTGTGCATCTTCAGCACGGTGTCGGTGTGCGTGTAATCCTTGGATCGGATCTCGCCGTTACTGCCGCGGGTGACGATGCGAATGGTCGGTTCCATGCTGGCGATACTCGGACGTGTTTCGGGAGGGAGAGGGAGGATAGACCCAGTATCGACCCACGGACGCTAGCAAGCTGAGGACGAGCGAACCTGCCTACCGCCACGCGAGTCATTCGGTCATCCGGCAGATTCCTCGCGCCGCGTGCGAGCCGCACATTCGGGCGCGAGTGGCGGGGCATCGTGCCGAAAGTGCCGGTTTTTCGGGCGAACGGGGCCGAGAATGGCGTTCTTGCCTCGTTGGGGGCGTCTCGTTAAACTTGCTTGTTCGCACGAGGAGACCGATCGCCTCCCAGGGGGTGACCGCGATCTTCACGCTGGAGGGTAAGCGAATGGCTAGCAGACTGATTCGAAATCAGTTGCCGGGTAACCGGTTGAGGGTTCGAGTCCCTTGCCCTCCGCTCTAACGCGAAGATTAGCGCGAATAGCCCCGAGCAAGCTTGCTCGGGGCTATTTTCGTAAATGGCAGAAGGTTCCTAGTAGCTGGGCCGCAACGCGGTCCGCGAACCATCGACGCTCAGAATTCAACCAAAGGCGAGAAGGAACTCCCATGCGGCCAATACTGCTGTGTGTCCTGCTGCTGACCATTTCAAACGTCTTTATGACCTTCGCCTGGTATGGCCATCTGAAGACCCTGGCGAACAAGCCGTGGATCATCGCCGCGCTGGTGAGCTGGGGCATCGCGCTGTTTGAGTACTTGTTCCAGGTCCCCGCCAACCGCATTGGCCACCAAGTGCTGAGCGTCGCCCACCTGAAGATCATCCAGGAGGTGATCACGCTGTCGGTGTTCGTGCCGTTCGCGGTGTTCTACCTGCGAGAGCCCTTGAAGCTCGACTACCTGTGGGCCGGACTGTGTCTGTGCGGCGCGGTGTATTTTATGTTCCGCGACGTCGCGACGGCAGGGTGATCGCCAACCTAGGCGCGCCGCCGAGATTTCTTCTTGGGGGAAGCAAGCTTCGAGGCTGCCTTGGTCTTCTTGGCAGCTTTCTTTCCGGATGCTTTGTTCGCGCTGATGGTCTGGACAGCCGACTGCAGCTGCTCGGTAACCCAGGCATTGAGACTCTTCCCCGAGACGGCAGCGGCAACGTTCACCTGCCGGTGTAGCTCCGGGGAGATCCTCGTCACGAATTGGCCTGAAAACGGTTTGTCGGGAGTCTCGCCGCGTTCTTCGCAGAAGGCCAGGTAATCGTCGACCGATTCGTGAAAAGCCTTCGTCAATTCGCTTACGCTATCGCCCTCGAAGGTAATCACATCGCGGGTATTGATCACCTCGCCGTGAAATAGTGCCGCTTCGTCGTCAAACTCAACTTTGCCCAGGTATCCTTTGTATTCAATCATGGCAAAACTCCTGCCTCGGCCAGGAAGCGTCGCATTGACCTGACGGCACCTTTGTTGGTTTCTTTTTGCGGATGTGGCCGATGGAACACAGCTCGAACGCCATTGAGTGCAATTCGCACGCGCGAACCGTTCCCTTCGGTGATCTCTGCCCCAGCTGCCTCAAGCATCGATTCTATATCCCGCCACGCAATGTTCGATCGGACGGGATCGTCGAAGATTGCCGCCAGCGTACGGTGGTGCTTCGGTCCCATGGAACTAAATAGTATCATGCATTGATACTATTGTCAAGATTCGCATTTAGCGCACTTTGATGAATTGCCATCCCAATAGCCCCGACCAAGCTTGGTCGGGGCTGCGGGGCTTGCGACGTTATTTCTCCGGCACAAACTCAAACGACTGCTCGGCCGCCTGTTCACGCACCGATTCGACGATCGCTTGGTCCAGCGCAGCGTCGGGCGACGGTGCCCCCGCGGCCGCAAGTTTCACGCGCTCCGCGGTTACGTACTTCTCGCGCTCGGCGGATAGCGTCTTGATCTCGGCCTGAATTTTCTCCCGCTCGGCCGATAGCTTATCGACGTGGGCCTTCAACTCGTCCGGCGAAAGTTTTTGAAGCTCTTCGGGAAGCTGGACCTTATCAATTGTCGCGAGATTCACCTGCTTCTCTTTTACCGCATCCACCAAGTCCCAGTTCGAGTTGCGATAGTTCCTTCCGGCTTTGGTCGCCGCACGGGAAAAGAACGCATCCGGTGCGGCCTTATCGGCCAGTTCATCCTGCGCCACCTGCCGCTGAGCGGCGAGCTGACGCTCTTCCTTTTCGCCGTACGCGCAGTAAGTGCCATTGAGCAGCGCGTTGAGCTCTGCCAATCGCTCGTCCTGCGGAGCGTCGACGTGCACCTCGACCTGGTTGGCGTCGATATGCATGTAGCTGCCATCGGCGAGCTTCGCCCCGTCCGCCCACATGGTGTTGACGCCCTCGTCGTGGTTGCCACAGTGGATGGTGCTCACCGTGATGTTCTTGTCGGCGGCACGGCGGCAAGCCTCTTTGTAATCAACGGAACCCTGCGTGAAAGGCTCGTTGCCGGCGATGAAGATGCACCGCAGGTCGGCCTTGTCAGCGCTCCACTCCAGTTCGTCGACCGCCTTGGCGATCACCTGCCCGCAGTATTCATCACCGCCATTGGTTTTAAGAGCGAAGAGTTCCTCGGAAATCTTGTCGAGATCCAAAGTCAGCGGCACCACCTGGCGAATGAATCCGCCCTCGGCCGGCAGGCCTTGGTTGCCGTACTCGTAGAGCGCGACATACACGTCGGCGCGCTGGCCATCGCGCTGGGCCGTTTCGAATTCATTGACGATCTTCCACAGCTTGGTCCGCGCCTGATTGATCAGCCCGTCCATAGAGTTGCTCGTGTCTAGGAGCAACGCAATCTCAATCCGTGGCTTCTCCGCCACTTTAACCTCTGTCTTTTCCACGGGCACTGCGACGACGTTCGAAGCCGGCCGAACCGTCGAAACCTCCTCGGCCTGCACCAGTGGGGCAGGGGACCAACTTGCTAGCAACACAGCACCGGCGACGAGCGTACGCATGACGAGGGCTCCAGAAACGACGGGAAATATTCGCGACACACGACTTGGACGCGGCGAACCGTGGGAGAGTTCCCTAGTGAATGACCAATTTCGAATTACCAATGACCAATCCATCGCGAATCGTGTGAGCCGGGTCGTCCCCGACCCCGGAAAGCCAGAAGTAAGTAACGCCACGCCATCGTCAAGCATTCCGGGAGCGCGGACACTCCGGCTCGCTTCAGAGGAGGTCGCAATCGCGTTATACTAACCCCCATGATTTACCGAACCTTTGGCCGCACCGGCCTTCAAATGCCCGTCTTTAGCTGCGGAGGCATGCGCTATCAGCAATCGTGGGACGACATGCCGCTGGCCGATGTCGAGGCCGAAAACCAGCGGAATCTCGAAGCCACGATCCGCCGCGCGGTGGAACTGGGCATCAACCACATCGAGACCGCCCGGGGCTATGGTTCCAGCGAGCGACAGCTCGGCGTGATTTTGCCAACTTTTCCGCGCGAGAAGCTGATCGTCCAAACCAAGATCGCCCCCGAAGCCGATCCTGCGGTGTTTGAAAAGCACTTCGAAGAATCGCTCGAGCGGCTGAACCTCGACTACGTCGACCTGCTTGCCATCCATGGCATCAACAACCACGAGCTGATGTGGCAATCAATCCGCCCCGGCGGATGCCTCAGCGTCGCGCGGCGTTTGCAAGCCGAGGGCAAGGCTCGGCACATTGGTTTCTCAACGCATGCATCGCTCCCCACGATCGTCGATACGCTGCGGCACGAAGGGGACGGCGGGTTCGATTACGTGAACCTCCACTGGTACTACATTAACCAATCGAACTGGCCCGCCGTCGAGCTCGCCCGGCAGCTCGACATGGGGGTGTTCATCATCTCGCCCAACGACAAGGGTGGATTGCTCTACAAACCATCGGACAAGCTAGTAAAGCTCTGCGACCCACTCCACCCCATCGTGTTCAACAGCCTGTTCTGCCTCGCCCGTCCCGAAGTCCACACGCTAAGCCTCGGTGCCTCGAAGCCGAGCGATTTCGACTTGCAGATATCGAGCCTTGAACTCTTGGAACAAGCCGGTGATCACATCGGCCCCATTGTCGAGCGTTTGGACAAGGCGATGATGGATGCCGTGGGTCCCGAGCTAGCCACACGCTTCGCCGAGGGCCTGCCCGATTGGGAGAGCTCGCCGGGCTACATGAATATGCAGATCATGCTGTGGCTCCGAAACCTCGCACTCGCCTACGACCTCGTCGAGTACGGCCAAATGCGCTACAACCTCTTAGGCAACGGCGGCCACTGGTTCGAAGGCCTGAACGCGACGAACCTCGACTCGATCAGCGAAGAAAAGTTCGACGCCGCGGTGAAACCCTCGCCATTCGCGAAACAAATTCGCGAGTGGCTCGCCGAGACGCACGAGTTATTGGGCGGGGTGGAGCGGAAGCGATTGAGCGAGGGCGGGTAAGCCGATGCGGCCTGTGGTATACTCCTTGCATGGCTTCCGCCCAACTCACCACTGCCGCGGACCTGTTGCGAATTTCCTCCGAAGCTCGCGCCAAGGGACGACGGTGCGAGCTCATTGTGGGCCAGATTCGGTACCAGCAACTCTATTCTTGGCGACATGGTCAGGTAGCCGGAGCATTGCTCGCGCATCTTGCCGAGCACATCCGTCGCCATCGCCTCGGCAAAATCTTCGGTGCGGAGACGGGATTCTTGATCGAGCGCAACCCCGACACGGTTCGCGCACCTGACACCGCCTTCATTGCCAATGCCAACATCCCAGCGTCGCTTCCCGAGAGTGGGTACTGGCCTGGGGCGCCGGACCTTGCTGTTGAGGTGATCTCGACCAACGACCGCGCGGGTGAGATTGACGAGAAGATCAAGGTGTGGCTGGGGGCAGGCGTCCAATTGCTGTGGATCGTCGACCCCGAACTTCAAACGGTGACCGCTTACCGCTCTCTCACCGACGTCCTGGCGTATTCCCGCAACACCACGCTCGACGCCAGCGAGCTCCTCCCCGGTTTCTCGCTGGAAGTGGCGGAGATTTTTCGGTAGTCCCCGTCAGAAAAATCCACCTTCCCGCCCGCCAGTTTGACACGCCGCGCGCCGTCCGCGAAACTCTGGTTCTACGGCGGTACCCTTTTCGACGAACGCGCGGGAGCGATGAGCATGGCGGAGCATTCGGGTGGCGGGATTGAAACGGTGATGCACGAGGAGCGGCTGTTTCCGCCCCCCGCAGAGTTCTCGGCCAAGGCCCGCATCAAATCGCTCGACGAGTACCAGGCCATTTGGGACGCCGCCGCGAAAGACCCCGAGAATTTCTGGGCCGATATCGCTCGCGACGAACTGCACTGGTTCGAGCCGTTCACCGAAGCCCTGCGCTGGAACGAACCGGTCGCCGAGTGGTTCGTCGGTGGCAAGACCAACGCCTGTCACAACTGCGTCGACAAGCACGTGGTCGAAGGCCGCGGCGACCAGATCGCGATCATTTGGGAAGGCGAACCGGGCGAGCAGAAAACACTGACCTACGCCGAACTGCAGACGCAAGTCTCGAAGTTCGCGAACGCGCTGAAGTCGCTTGGCATCGCGAAGGGCGACGTCGTCAGCATCTACATGCCGATGACGCCCGAACTCGCCATCGCCATGCTGGCCTGCGCGCGGATTGGCGCGATTCACTCGGTGATCTTCGCCGGCTTCTCGGCCGAGGCGATTGCCGAACGCAACAACGATGCCGGCGCGAAGCTCATCATCACCGCCGACGGAAGTTGGCGGCGTGGCAACGTGCTGCCGCTCAAGCAAACAGTGGACGAAGCCCTTGCTAAGAGCCCCACGGTCAAGCACTGCATCGTCCTGCAGCGCGTCAACGAAGCGGTCGACTGGACGCCCGGCCGCGATCATTGGTGGCGGCATCTGATGGCCGACGCGTCGGACGACTGCCCCGCCGAGCCCCTCGACAGCGAAACGCCGCTGTTCATCCTCTACACCAGCGGCTCGACCGGCAAACCCAAGGGCATTGTGCACACCACGGCGGGCTACAACCTGTTCGCCAAGAAGTCGTTCGAGTGGGTGTTCGATCATCGCGAAGGGGACGTCTACTGGTGCACCGCGGACTGTGGCTGGGTCACCGGGCATAGCTACGTGGTGTACGGTCCGCTCTCGGCGGGCGCGAAGGTGTTGATGTACGAGGGCGCGCCGAACTTCCCGAAAGAAGATCGCTTCTGGGACATCATCGAGCGGCACAAGGTCACGCTGTTCTACACCGCACCGACCGCCATTCGCGCGTTCATCAAGTGGGGCGACCATCACGTCGACGCGCACGACCTGTCGTCGCTCCGCGTGCTGGGCACGGTGGGCGAAGGGATCAATCCCGAAGCCTGGATGTGGTACCACAAGAAGATCGGCGGCGAGCGGTGCCCGATCGTCGATACGTGGTGGCAGACGGAAACGGGCGGCATCATGATGAGCCCGCTCCCCGGTGCCATCGCCACGAAGCCTGGTAGTTGCACCAAACCCTTGCCCGGTATCATTCCCGCGATCGTTGACGAGCGCGGCGAAGAGCTCGGCACCAACCAAGGCGGCTGGCTCACGATCGCCCATCCCTGGCCCGGCATGCTCCGCGGCCTATGGGGCGACATGGAGCGGTACCAGGAAGTCTACTGGTCCAAAGTCCCCGGCAAGTACTTGGCCGGCGACAACGCTCGCCGCGACGAGCAGGGTTATTACTGGATCATGGGCCGCATCGACGACGTGCTGAACGTTTCGGGCCACCGGCTGAGCACCATCGAGATTGAGAGCGCGCTGGTCTCGCACCCCGCGGTCGCCGAAGCCGCCGCGGTTGGTCGTCCGCATGAACTGAAGGGCGAAGCGGTCGCCGTGTTCGTGACGCTCAAGAATTCCGAACCGAGTGAAGCACTCCGCGAAGAACTCAAGAAGCACGTCCGCAAGGAGATCGGCGCGCTCGCGCAACCCGACGACATCCGCTTCACTAGCTCGCTCCCCAAGACGCGCAGCGGGAAAATCATGCGGCGTTTATTGCGCGACATCGCCGCGGGCCGCGAAGCCGTGGGCGACACCACCACGCTAGAAGATTACAGCGTGCTGGCGAAGTTGCGCTCGGACGAAGAGTAAGAGAAGCAACCTTCACCCTCCCGCTCGCGGGAGGGTCGCGCTGTTAGCGCGGGGAGGGTCGAACTTCGTCACTCGCGTCGCTCAGCCTTCCTAGGGCCGTGTGAGCCGGGTCGTCCCCGACCCCGGAAATGTTGAAATTGCCGACGCATAGCCATGGATTGAGTTTCCGGGGGCGGGGACGCCCCGGCTCACACGAGCAATGCGTCGAAGTTCAACTTTGACCCCCGCCCGCTTATCGCCCATAATGGAGTAGGTGCCTCACTCCCATCGCGAGAGTTCGTATGAGCGTTCTAGATTTTCCGACCACCGAGATCGAGTTCGGCCGTTGGTCGAATGGCATGGTCCTCTCCGCCGAGGAGTACGACGCCGCGACCGAATGGGACGATCGCTACCGGTACGAACTGATCAACGGAGTCTTGATTGTGAGCCCTCCTGCTGGAATTGGCGAGCGCGGTCCCAATGACTACCTAGGACATTGGATCTGGAACTACAAAGAGATGCATCCTCAGGGGCAGATTGTTATCTACACAGCTCCCGAGCAGGAGATTCGGATTGGTCGAAACAGACGGCGTGCTGACCGAGCGATCTGGATCGGTTCGGCACGCAGTATCGATCCGCTGGCTGATGTCCCCACCATTGCCGTCGAGTTTGTCTCCAACAAACCGCGCGACCGCAAACGCGATTTCGTGGTAAAGCGGGCAGAGTACGCGAGTGCGGGGGTGAAGGAATACTGGGTGATTGATCGCTTCGCCCGCGAGCTCACCGTGTTTCGCGGCATGGACGAAGTGCTGACCATCGCCGAGAACGAAATCTACACCACGCCCCTTCTCCCGGGATTCGAACTTCCCTTCGCCAAGCTGCTCGCAAAGGCCGACCAGTACAAGTCGGTCGAGGAGTCGGAAGAGTAAGCAGTTTAGCGAGCCGGGGCGTCCTCGCCCCCGGAAACTCAACCCAAGGCGACGCTGCGCCATCTCCACGCATTTCCGGGGGCGCGCTGCGCCCCGGCTCACACGAGCTCGCGCAATCGTAACGCCTGTATCGGTTGCGCCGCGAAAAAGCTTGCATTCGCATCCCGCTCTGATAGATTCGGGTGACGTATGTTTCGGGGTTGCTAGCGGATTTTCGCGCCTGGCGGTGGTTTCCCCAGCCCAAATGCCTCCGCACGCATGGCGAGCAAAAGCTCGGCCACACTATCCGCTTTCTCCTTGCCCAAGGACCCCGACCATGGCTAAGCGCATCGGAATTCTCACCAGTGGTGGCGACTGCCCCGGCCTCAACGCCGTGATTCGTGGCGCCGTTAAAAGCTGCATGCAACTCGGTTACGAGTGCGTCGGCTTCCTGAAGGGTTACGAAGGACTGTACGACCCCGTGCAGTACTTGAACCTCACCGACGCCACGACCAAAGGCATACTGACCCAAGGTGGTACCATCCTTGGCTCCACGAACAAAGGCCGCTTCGCCGCCATCAAAGGCGTGAACGATCGCGTCGAGATCGCACAGCACCTGATCGATGGCGTGAAGGCTACCGTGAAACAACTTGGTCTCAACGGTTTGATCTGCGTCGGTGGCGATGGTTCGCTCGCGATTGCACAGCAGTTCCACGAGAATGGCATCCCCGTGGTTGGTGTGCCGAAGACCATCGACAACGACCTCTCCGCCACCGCATTTACGTTCGGCTTCGATAGCGCCATCGAGTGCGCGACCGACGCCCTCGATCGCCTTCACACCACTGCCGCGAGCCACGAGCGGATCATGGTGCTCGAAGTGATGGGTCGCCACGCTGGTTGGATCGCCTTGCACTCGGGCATCGCGGGTGGTGGCGACATCATTCTCATTCCTGAGATTCCATGGAGCTTCGAGCACGTCTGCCACAAGGTCCTGCATCGCGAGAGCAAGGGTAAGAAGTTCACGCTGGTCGTGGTTGCCGAAGGTGCTCACCTGCCCGAAGGTGGCATGGTCGGCGCTGAAGCAGCGGGGCAGCAGATGAAGCTCGGGGGCATCGGCAAGATCGTCACCAGCGAGATCGAACGCCGACTGCACCGCGAAGCACGCCTTTGCATTCTGGGCCACTTGCAACGCGGCGGCACGCCCACCACGTTCGACCGCGTGCTCGCCACGCAGTTTGGCGCGCATGCCGTGCGGCTGATCGTGGAAGGCCGGTTTGGCGAGATGATTTGCTCGCGGCCGCCCGAGATGAACAGCGTGCCGATTGCCGAGGCGATCAATAAACTGCGCCAAGTCGATCCCCGTGGCCCGGCCGTGCAGGCCGCCCGCGCGCTGGGCATCAGTTTCGGCGATCGTCCGGCGGATACGTGCAGTCACGGCGTGTTTGACATAAAACTGGAGCATCTGTCGCCAGAATTGGAAACCGAAGCGCTGCTCAATACGACCGAAAACGCCCTCGAAGCAGCGATGGTGTAAGGCAAAAGCGCTCGGGAAAAACCGATGTATCGCCATTGCTCGCGACTTGCCCAAATCGCGCGACGATGCACGTTGGCGCGGCTCGCGCGACTTCGCTCGCGGACGTTGCTCGCACCATCGCGCGTGGCTAAGCTGAGGGGATGAATAACACTCTCTCCCTTCGATCGTTGTCGCTGGCGGCCCTCTCCCTGATGGTGGTGTCGCTCGCGCTGTTGCCAACCACTTCGCATGCCGACGAGTCCGCGGACTCCTACGCGTGGACCAACAACGATGCCGAGCATTACGCCGAGCTGTCGCACGCTGGTTCGCCGCTGGTGCGCTACATGTACGCCCCCGTCGACAACTCGTCGGAGAAGAAGCGGTCGGAAACCTACAAGCCGTACCTGCATGTCTACAGCCCCGATGGCTCGCAGATCATCACCAAGGGCCCCGGCGGACTCTATCCGCATCATCGCGGCATCTACCTTGGCTTTAACAAGATCAACTACGACGGCAAGACCTGCGACACCTGGCACTGCACCGATGGAGCCTACGAGCAGCACGAGTCGTTCAAGTCGCAGGCTGCCGACGACAACGGGGGCAAGTTCGAATCGCTCATCAGTTGGCACGGCAATAAGGGCGAGCTCTTCGCCAACGAAGCCCGCACGCAGACCATCAAGAAGGTCGGCGACATGACGCAGATTGACTTCGAGACGACCCTTACACCCGCCGAGGGCGTCGAGAAGATTCACCTTGATGGCGACCCCCAGCACGCCGGCGTTCAGTTCCGCGCCTCGCAGCGCGTCGCCGACGAAACCGCCAAGGAAACCTACTACCTGCGCACCGATGGCAAGGGCAAGCCGGGCGAGACCCGCAACTGGAACCACACCAACCGCCGCGACAAAATCAACGAGGAAACCACCAATCGCCCGTGGCTCGCGATGAGCTTCGTCCTCGACGGTCAGCGGTACACGGTGCTCTACCTCGACAGCCCCGAGAATCCTAAGCCCTCGCACTACAGCGAGCGCGACTACGGCCGGTTCGGTTCGTTCTTCGTCACCGACGTCACGCCCGAAAAGCCGCTGTCGCTCCACTACCGCTACTTCATCAAGCCGGGCGAAATGACCGTCGAAGAGTGCCAAAAGCTCTACGACGAGTTCGTAGGCAAGTAGTCAACTCTTTTGGCGAGCGGGGCCCGTAAGGGCCGTGGTGGTTTGATCGCTCGCAGTATGCCAGTTTCGTAAACCAGAGCTCGTGTCCTTCCGACAGGAGCCCTGCGACTGAGGTATCTACTTCGCTCCTGAGCAGATCTGCGTCACTCGGAGACGCTCTCCGTACGCGCCGCAAGCGATCGCGGCACGCAAGCTGCTCCACACCAGATTCCTCGGTCGCGCTACTCCCGTCGGAATGACACTGCATGGCTGCTTAGATCAGCGAACCACGCTTCCGACGAATACTCAGCGTACCCACGGCGATCCCCACTAGCACCATCAAATACACCGAGCTCGGCTCGGGCACCGGCTGGCCGAAGTACGAGGCGAAGTCCGCCATCGAAGCTCCAGCGGTAATTAACGCTTGCCGCAAGAGGTACGCGTCGTTGAGGTCCGTGATGCCATCGAAGTTCATGTCGCCGTGACGGTACTTATCGATGCTCGACATGTTGAGCGTGTCGGTCCGCCAACCCGAGATGAACAGGTTGAGATCGAGCTCGTCGACATCGCCATCCTGGTTCAGGTCGCCAGCAATGTCGTTCAGTGCCGACACGCGTTCGAACTGCAGGTCGATCCAGCTGCCAATGCTGTCGACGCCGGTCGCCACCGCGGTGATGTTCCACCAGCTCGACGCAAGAATGCTGGGTGCCGGCGGATTGAAGGCCATGAAATCGATGCTGGGCGTATCTTGGCCCACCTGTCCGGCGTCGACGATGAACGTCGACATGCCCATGTTGATGTCTTCAATCGATCGGCCGACTTCGAGCAGGCGCTCCAGGTTGGAAGTGTCGGAGTCTAGGTCAACTAGGGTCCCATCGAGATAAAAGTAGGCACCGTCCGCGCCTGAGCGATACTCAATGTCGATGGTCTGAGTGACCGCTTCGAAACGCCGGTCGGTAGAATCGTAGTCTTGCCCCAGACGGTTGTACGTGAGGCCGTAGTTCACTCCAGTTGCGTAGCCTTGCGTGACGCCGAATTCACCTTCTGCGTTTGTGACCGCTTGCAACTCATCGTGGGCGTAAATGCGATGTACTCCCTCGCCAAGTCCGCTGGCACCATCCACCCGCGGGAGCTGAGACGCAGGAATCCATTGGAGATCGCCGACCTTCTCGCGAATACGAAAATCGCCAGTGCTTGAGTTTCCCATGGTGTCGAACGGATTGGCATACTCGTACGACGCCACGCCAAAGGGCACTGGATTGTAAGGTGACCCACCCGGCGTGTAAGGCTGGTACTGTTGGGTCACTGGATTGAACGTATAGGGGTGGAAGTTGCTGTCGTTCAGTTGCCGAAAGGCCTTGGCATGGTCGGCACCTACCTGGTGACCAATCTCATGCTGCGTCACGCTGGTGGAAATCGATTGCAGGTAGATGCGATTGCTCGTCGAAAGACCCGCCCAGCCGGTGTCGTTCGTCGTGCTCGAGATGTCGTAGGCGAACATGTAGTAATCGCCTAGGTTCTTCCCTAAGCTTGTCGCGACCGTTTGTGCCTGGGACCAGAAATCGCTCGGCCGGGTATTGTCATCGTTGAGATTGATCGGCGTGGCGATGATGTCTTCGTAGTAGAAGTCGAACTTGCCTCCCGAGTTGGTGGCGTAGAATTCGCGAATGTCTTCCTCGCGACTTCGAAGCGTGTTCACCCGACTGGTGAACTGCGACGAGCTCAACTGCGAGTCGACATCCGTCACCACCATCATCAGGATCTTCTTCAGCCCGTTGTACCGATCGGTCCCGCTGCGGCTATTCTCCGCGATCGATGGGTTCGGAAAGACATCGGCCTGGGCCACCGACGCAAGGAGAATTAGCCCCAGAAAGCTGCACACCGCGCAGCCCGATCGACGGACTCGAAGCATCATTATTCCACCTGTTGGTTCTGTTCCCTGTGCCTTTTCCCAGCTCGCCAAGGTCCAAAAGAGGGTCGAAATTGACCACGCTGGGGGCCAGAGTCGGCAGGCGGGAGCTCGCAATATAACGTACGAACCCCCACAAACTGGACGGTAAATGCGCATTCCCGCTCCGACTTTACGTAATGGGGGAATTGCACGGCATCGCCTACCCGGGGGCCTTTCCCCACCTGCCCGCCGGTTCCGCCTGGCCGCGTTCCAAGTAACATAGAGTTAAACACCTCGGAATCGACCCAATAAAACGGCGGAAAATAGGAAGACGGAAGCGTATGGCTAAGGACCAGTGCATTGGCGTGCTCACCAGCGGTGGCGACTGCCCCGGCCTCAACGCCGCCATTCGAGGGCTCGGCAAAGCGGCCCTCGATCACTACGGCATGTCGATGATCGGCTTTCGCGACGGCTTCCGCGGCCTGGTCCAGGACCGAACGCTCCGCATCACCGGCGAGCAGCTGTCGGGCATCCTGACCGACGGCGGCACCATCCTGGGCACCAGTCGCGACAAGCCCCACAAGATGCCTTTCGGCGACCGCACCGAGGACATGACCCCCGCGATCGTCGAGACCTACCACCGCCACGGACTCGAAGCCGTGGTCTGCATCGGTGGCGGCGGCACCCAGAAGAACGCCATGCGGCTGATGGACGCCGGGCTCAACGTCGTCACCCTCCCCAAGACCATCGACAACGACATCGCCGAGACCGATGTCTCGTTCGGCTTCGACACCGCGCTCGGCATCGCGACCGAGGCCATCGATCGACTCCATAGCACGGCCACCAGTCACCACCGCGTGATCGTGGTGGAACTCATGGGCCACCGCGCCGGTTGGCTTGCGCTTGGCGCGGGCATCGCCGGTGGTGCCGACGTGATCCTGATTCCCGAGATCCCTTACAGCGCCGAAGTCGTAGCGAACGCCATCAAGCGCCGTGCTCGCCGCGGCCATCGCTTCAGTATCGTCGCCGTCGCCGAAGGTGCCGTGACCATCGAGCAGCAGAAACAAATCGACGAGCTGGTGCAGAAGAAGAAAGAGGCCAAAGACCGCGAAGGCAAGAAGGACGTCTCCGACGCCCTCAACCAATTCCATGAGGAGCACGTCGACCACACACTCCGTCTCACCGGCCAGCTCGAAAAGGCCACCGGCATGGAGTCGCGCCTCACCATCCTCGGCCACCTGCAACGCGGCGGTACCCCTTCGGCCGCCGACCGCCTGCTCGCCACACGTTTGGGTTCCGCGTGCGCCGAAGTCCTCGCCCGTCGCCAATACGGCGTGATGGTAGCCGCGCGAGGCGATGCCACCGAAACCGTGCAACTAGAAAAAGTAGCCGGCAGCAAAAAGCTCGTCCCACCCGACCACCCCTGGATCCAAGCCGCCCGATTAGTCGGCACCTGCATGGGCGACGAATAAGCACGTAGCAATGTGTACGAAGCATGGCCGCCCCGGCCGTGTACGCCTTGGGGGGCCGCGAAGAACTTAATCCGTTAGAGCGTTGCCACTCAGCTCAAGCGAGCCGGGGCGTCCCCGCCCTCGGAAACTCTCCCCTTGGATGAGCGTTCCCAACTCACTTACTCACCTACTCACCTACTCACTTCCCGATAATACGCAATCGACCGCTTCAGCCCCTCGGCGAGGTCGACCTTTGGCGTGTACCCCAAGCACTTCTTTGCCTTCGTGATATCCGCCATGCTGTCGCGGACGTCCCCCGCGCGGGGCGGAGCGAAGATCGGTTCGATGTCGGTGCCGATCGCCCCGTTGATTGCGGCGATGAGATCGAGCAGCGTCGACTGCCGCCCGCACGCCACGTTGATCGACTCGCCCACCGCTTCCTTCGCGTCGGCGGCCAGCAAGTTCGCGGCCACCACGTCCGACACGAACACGAAGTCGCGCGATTGCATGCCATCGCCAAACACGGTGGGCCGTTCGCCGCGGAGCATCTTGCTGACGAATATCGGGATGACCGCCGAGTACTCGCTCGCGGGATCCTGCCGCGGACCATAGACGTTGAAGTACCGTAGCGCAACGGTCTCGAGCCCGAAGCTCTTGGTGAACGATTTGCAGTAGAACTCGCTGGCGATCTTCGCCGCCGCGTAGGGCGACAACGGATCGAGCACGTCGGTCTCTTGCTTCACCGGCTTGGGCTGGTCGCCATACGCCGCGCTCGACGCCGCGAGCACCACGCGCCGCACGCCCGCTTTCTGGGCAGCGGTCAGCACATTCACCGTCGCCGTCGCGCACTGATGGTGCGAGAGCAAGGGATCGCGAACGCTCGCCGGCACCGAAGCGAGCGCAGCCTCGTGGTACACCACTTCCACACCCTCGACCGCGCGGGCCACCGTCGCCGGGTCAGCGGCGTCTCCTTCGACGAACTCAATCTGGCCCTGGAGATGATCGAGGTTCCTGCGAAACCCGCTCGCCAAATTATCGAGCACGCGAACCTGATCGCCACGCTCGACCAGCGCCGTCGTGATGTGCGACCCAATAAACCCAGCACCGCCGGTGACGAGAAAAGTGGTCATAGAAGCTTTAGTCGAGCGAGAGGATCGGATGGAAGATTATGAACCTATCCCGCGCGAGTGGAGTTCGCAACTCCCGCTGCTTATGGCTCACAGCCTACAGCCAACAGCCAACTCACCACGGCCCTAACGGACCCCGCTCGCTTGCGTCCGCCTCACAGCCTACAGCCATTTACTCATCCCGCAACGACTTGAACAACTGACGATAGTCGGCACGCTGCGCGGCGGCCGAGTGCATTGGCAGGGACATCTCGTCTTCGATCACCAGCTCTTCGAGGTCGTCGCTCGTCCACGCCTTTGTGGGCGACTTCGTTTCCATCGGCTTGATCGTCGCCCGCTGCGCTTCGTGGGCAATCGTGTTCAGCTCGGTCAGCAGCTCGTCCGCTTCTTCGTCCAGTTCCGTCTCGGTCAGCGGCAGCTCGTCGACTTCGTGCAGCGCTGCATCGACCACCGCAAAGCTCGTCCCCGACTTCGGCGGATCGAGAACGGATGTGGCGCTCGTCCGCTCGTCGTTCGTTCGCATCACGGCGCTCAGCATTCGGCTCAGCTCGGCGTCGCACGCACTCGACACCCGGGCACGCGATGGCGGAATGGTTTGCTCGAGTCCGAGGAACTCGTCGATCACCATCTCCTCTTCCTCGAACGAATCGCCAAACAAATCGTCCACCGAAGGCGCTTTTGGTGGAGCCGTCGGTTGCGGCTGTGTCGTCGCTTGCGGCTTAGCCGTCTCGTCTTTCACGCTTACCAGCGCGCTACGCCGCAGCGTCGGCGCCGTATCCACCGTCGTCACGGCGAGTGATTCGACTTCCTCGGGTTCCAACTCCAACTCGTCGTCGAGGTCGAGATCATGGCTCAACTCCGGCTGGTGAATCCGAGCCGCGGGCTTCATCGCGTACGACGCCCGATCATCGGCATGGTCGTCCGACAGCGGGCCGAACTCGACGATGTCGGTATCGTCGTCGTCCGCATGGCTTTCCACAAACTCCACTGCGTCGGGCAAGTTCCATGGCGTTGGCAATTGCTGCAGGTCGGCCCACGCACCCTGCACAATGTCCTTCGTCACTTGCTTCTGCTTATGCGCCGCGGCAAGTACCAACGCGCGGTCGCAAACCTGATTCACCAGCCGCGCGATGCCGTCCGTCGCGCGATACACCGAGTCGAGCGCGTCGGCCGTAAACAACTGGTCGGGCGACGCACCGGCCGCCGCCAAGTGACCACGAACGTACTGCACCGTGTCGTGGTGATTGAGCGGCGCGAGATAACAGCGTGCCGCGATGCGCTGATTGAACGCTTCGATCTCGGGCTCGTTGAACGTCTCTTCTAGCGGCGCCGAACCCGCGAGCAGCAGCCGCACGATGGGCACACCTTGGTGTGCGGTGTTGCCCAGGATGCGGATCTCTTCGAGCAAGCGAACCGGCAGCGATTGCGCTTCGTCCACCAACAGCAGCACACCCGACTTGGCCGTGTCGCCACTACGCAGGTAGTCCATCAGCGCCAGGCGCAGGTCGCCCTCGTCGCGCTGGCGATACGACTGTCCGAGCTCGAACAGGATCGACTGCAGCAGCGCACGCCGGGTACAGAGTTGAGCACTGGTGAGAAACACCACGGGACGATTCTTGCCCAAATCGTCGGCCAGCACATTGAGCAGCATCGACTTGCCCGTGCCTGGCGAGCCGATCAAGAGCGCGGGACCCTCGCCCCGATCGAGGCACCGCCCCAGCACTTCGCGAGCATGCTCTGCCGCCGCGGCCGGGTAATAGCGTTCCACCCGCGCGTGAGTCGGAAAAACTCGCTCACGGCTATTGGCAAGGTCGGCAATGGTCAGCATGGAACTCGGTCCTTCAAGTGTCGCGGCGGGCAGAGGGGCACCAACTCCTTGGCGTACCTCGTCGTTTCCATCGACCAACCAGCGAGGGCAACTCCAATCCGCCGGAAAGGTTAAACATTGCGTGCTATTCAATCCCAAGCGAGCCGGGGCGTCCTCGCCCCCGGAAAGTTTGCCAATCGCAGCACTATGAATAATTCTCACGTCCGGGGTCGAGGACGACCCGGCTCACACGACAACCTTCGCATCGTGCTACAATAAAGACTCCCCGCAATAGCCGGCCCTCCACGAGGTCCGCGAACCCGTTCTAGTTTCTCACGCACTAATACTTATATATCCGCTCTCCAACACCGGCCGCGTCGGTCCTGCTATCGAACGTCTGCTAACAATGCCAGCATCGCCCTTCCAAATTAAAGTTTGCGGCATCACTCGACCGACCGACGGGCGCGTTGCGTTCGAAGCTGGCGCCGACGCAATTGGGCTCAACTTCTACGCGAAGAGTCCCCGGTACGTCGACGCGCCGACGGTCGAGGCAATGAATCTTCGCAGCCTCAAGCGAACCGTGTACCGGCCGTTTCATCAGGTCGGACTGTTCGTAAATGCGAGTGTCGAGGAGATCCGTAATCGGGTCGACCTCGCGCAAATTGACATCATCCAAATCCACGGCGACGAACCCCCTGAGTTCCTGGCCCAACTCCCGCGCGACATCCCCCTCATCCGCGCCCGCCGCATGGACGACCGCGGCGTCGCGGCGATTGCCGAAGACATCGAAGCGTGCCGCGCCGCCGGCCGGGTGCCGGACGCCGTGCTGGTGGATGCCTTCACACCGGGCAGGTACGGCGGCACCGGCGAAACCGTCTCGTGGGCCGGCCTGGCCGATCACTCCCGCTGGCTCGGCGACGTGCCGCTCATTCTCGCCGGCGGACTCACTTCCGAGAACGTCGCCGAGGCCATCCGAATCGTCCGCCCCGCCGGCGTCGACACCGCGAGCGGCGTCGAGTCGAGCCCAGGTGTCAAAGACCCCGACAAAATCCGCCGCTTCGTCGAAGCCGCCCGCGAAGCACTAGAGCGACTATAAGTTTCACCCTTCACCCTCCCTCCGGGAGGGTCGCGCTGTAAGCGCGGGGAGGGAAAGCTGCTCCTACACTCGTTAGGCACGTTGTACGAGGTGGGTACTGTTTCAAGAGTCCAGTATAGGAATTCGCGAGTTGAACACCGCGTCATTGATCACCAGGAATGGCCAGCAGATGGTGGTGTTGCCACTCGGCATTTCCTTGCCTGGAAATGTAGCCGAGGTACGCACCGAAGGTCCCGCAATCATCTTGGAGCCAGCGAGATCTAACGATTGGCCGGTAGGATTCTTCGAAGCGATTCGTATTGGGGATCCAGCGTTCAAGAGGCCCGAACAAGGTCCTCCTCTTGCAAGGTACCAATAGCACAATCGCTTGAGGTAGCTTCCCAGTGAGCCGGGACGTCCCCGGCCCCGGAAACTCCGCCTACCGCACCGCTCTCGCCACTGCTCTAATCCGGGGTCGGGGACGACCCGGCTCACACGCATTTTCTTCTGGGAGTCGCCTCAAGCACTTGCGAGTCCAGCGACAAGAAAAGCAACTCCCTTTCCCACTTAGCCGCTTGTCGATCCACCCAGCAACTTACTAAACTATCCGGTCAGGCCCGCTTGTTTTGGGCCTCCCCCATGTTGGGGGTTAGTTAACCGAGTAAGGAGAGTCCCCGCCGTGCCAGAAGTTGCCACCGAAAAGCTGCCCTACAAAGTCCTGGAGTGCTCGCCCGCTGAATTCGAGCGCCTGGCAGCCTGGGGCCGCAAGGAAATCGAGCTCGCTGAGAACGAAATGCCCGGCCTGATGGCCCTTCGCGAGAAGTACGGCAAGAGCAAACCATTGGCGGGTGCCCGCATCGCCGGTTGCCTCCACATGACCATCCAGACCGCCGTCTTGATCGAGACGCTGGCCGACCTGGGTGCCGAAGTGACCTGGAGCAGCTGCAATATTTTCAGCACCCAGGATCACGCCGCCTGTGCCATCGCCGCCGCCGGCATCCCCGTCTACGCCTGGAAGGGCATGAGTGAGGAAGAGTTCGATTGGTGCATCGAGCAGACCTTGTTCTTCCCCAGCGGCGAGCCGCTGAACATGATCCTGGACGACGGTGGCGACCTGACCGCCATGGTCCACAACAAGTTCCCCGAGCTGCTTGATAACATCAAGGGCTTGTCGGAAGAGACCACCACGGGCGTCCATCGCCTGTACCAAATGCACGAGCGCGGCGAGCTCAAGGTCCCCGCGATCAACGTCAACGACTCCTGCACCAAGAGCAAGTTCGACAACCTGTACGGTTGCCGCGAGTCGCTCGCCGACGGCATCAAGCGTGCCACCGACGTGATGATCGCCGGCAAGGTGGTTGTGGTCGCTGGTTACGGCGACGTCGGCAAGGGTTCGGCCCACTCGATGAAGGCCCTGGGCGCTCGCGTCCTGGTGACCGAGATCGACCCCATCAACGCCCTGCAAGCCGCGATGGAAGGCTACGAAGTCGTGACCATGGACGAAGCCGCCGCGCAAGGCGACATCTTCGTCACCACCACCGGCTGCCGTGACATCATCACCGGCGAGCACATGAAGCAGATGAAGAACGACGCGATCGTCTGCAACATCGGCCACTTCGATCTCGAGATCGACATGGCTTGGGTCAATGGCGAAGTGAAGGCTGGCCGCGCGAAGAAAGATCGCATCAAGCCCGCCGAAGTCGGTGCCGTCGACAAGTACACCTTCAACGACTCGGGTCGCTCGATCCTGGTGCTCGCCGAAGGCCGTTTGGTGAACCTCGGTTGTGCCACCGGTCACCCCTCGTTCGTCATGAGCGCCTCGTTTACCAATCAGGTGCTGGCACAGCTAGCCCTGTGGCAGAACCCCCAAGAGTACCCCCTCGGCGTCCACGTCCTGCCCAAGCTGCTGGACGAAGAAGTCGCTCGCCTGCACCTCGGCAAGCTGGGCGTTAAGCTCACCAAGCTCACCAAGAAGCAAGCCGAGTACCTGGGCATCCCCATGGAAGGCCCCTACAAGCCCGACTACTACCGCTATTAATAGTCGGCACGTAGCATGGCCGCCCCGGCCGTGATCGACAACTCGAAACCCACAGCCGCCGGCGGAAGCCGGCGGTTTTTTTTATTGCCTTCTCGCTAGAATTCCCAAATTTCCTTGTCAGGATTTTCGGGTTTCTACCATCTACCTATGCCGCTGTTGTCGGTGCCGCTCGCCTCCGCCAGTTCCGGTGCGCACTAGGGGGGGCGGCGTGCGCAGCGACTGCTGACTTCTCCTTTGATTCTTCTTCACTGGCTTGTGGGAGCGTTCTAATGAAGTGCAACTATCGATTCGCTTGCTTGATGCTCTTGTCTATTGGTTCGGCGGGCTCTTCTCTCGCCGCCTTGGTCGCCACGATCGACACCGACCTCGCGCCGATCACCGACCCCGCGGTTCCGGCCCACACACCGCACACCCCGCCAAACCCACCTTTCAATCCATCGTCCACCGATTTGTTGACGGGGCTTTCACCGACTCTGGTGAATCCTGATGCCTCGCTTTACACGCGCGAACTTGCGGGCGGAGCCGGCGTACTGAACGACGGTTCGATTACCACCGTCTATCCCGAAGGAGGCCCCGGTGGCGACGCCATCGACCACGCCCCGTACGCCACGCTGGGCGAGAACGAGCTGGTCATTTGGGACCTCGGCGGCAAGTTCAATCTAACCAGCGCCGTGGTCTACGGTGGTTGGAATGATGGTGGTCGCGACCAAACGTTCTTTGGTTTCGACGTGTCGAGCGATGGCGTGAACTTCACGCAGCTCATCGCACTAAACGCCAACGCAGCCCACAACGCCCCCATCAGCCACCGCCTCGAGATCACCAACGACGCCGGCCTCTACATTGCCACCGGCGTCACCCACGTCCGGCTCGATCCGGGCGGAGTCGAAAACGGCTACACGGGCTACACCGAAGTCGACGTGTTCGGCGTCCGCGTCCCCGAGCCTTCGACCTTCGCCCTCCTGGCCCTGGCGGGCGTCAGTCTGCTGGTCCGCAAGTTGCGCTAATTAGCAGCGTTCTCGTAAGTTCGAGCAAAATAGGAAGCCACTAGCCGCCGGCGGAAGCCGGCGGTTTTTTATGCGCCCCAACTTTTCTTCCCCAACGCTCCAAGAATCTCTGTCAGGATTCCGCAATCGCAGGCATGTATTGGTGCGTCGGGGGGCGCACGCGTGCGATTCCCCTGCACGGGAGGGCGTGGGGAGAACGGTACGGGGGGCGTTACGCACTTACTTTTCAACGGTCGAAGAACGCGGGGCATTCGAGTTCCTAGACTTCAATTTCCACTGGGAGAGAGTTCCAATGAAGAGCAACTGGAAGGCGATTCTATTCCTGACCGTGGCGGTCGGATTCTCCGCCTCTGCCGCCCAAGCGGCGCTACTTTTCAAAGACAACTTCGACGTCGCCGACTCCGGCAGCTTCGACGCTGCGGACCTCACCGGTCGGCGTAGCGGGCCCGTTGGATCCGAGACGAACCTCCAATCGTTCGGAGCGCAGCAGTCGATCGTCGGTGGCAACCTCGAACTCAAAGGTGCCGGCGGCGTTCGCTTCGGCGCCGAAACGGCTCGCTACAATTGGGCCGGTGCTACGACTGGTCCCGCCATCCTGGCCGCTGGTGGTTTCCAAGTTACCTTCGACTGGACGCACGTTGCCGGAAGCCCGGAGTGGGTCGCCCTGAAAGTCGGCACTCCCAACGGTGACTCGGGCGTGAACGCCGCGAGCGTCGACCACGCCATGCTCATTCGCCAGAACGAAAACATCGCGGGACAGTGGACAGAACGTTGGGACAACGGTGTCGCAACCGGAGGGACGATTAGCTACAGTCCCATCCCCAACCTCAACACCTATCCCGTGGTGCTCACCTACTCGTTCAACTCGTTCGCCGACGGCTCACCCGTTAACATGAGTGCGGTAGTCAACGGCATCGAAGTCGCCAACGACAACTTCACCTGGGACGGCAACGGCGGCGCGCTGCACTTCGAACTCGCCTCGGGCGTCCAGCAACTGGTCGACAACTTCACGGTCTCGACCCGCCCAGATGTCATCCCCGAGCCCTCGACAATCGTGCTCCTAACGCTCGCTGCAACGGCGCTCGTAGTTCGCAATCGCAAGTAGCAACTCGCGCCACGCCAAACCCACTTTCTGAACCCCTAGCCGCCGGCGGAAGCCGGCGGTTTTTTTATGCGCCCAAGTCCCCCCGACTTGCGTACAATCAGCGGATGGATTCAGTCTTCCAGGGGAACTCTCGCATGCGTCCACTCACCGCCCTGCTGATCGCCTCGCTCTTCGCCGCTCATGCATCTGCGCAAGAATCCCCACCCGTCGCCATCCGCTGGTGGGGACAAGGGATGGTCTCGATCGAGACGTATTGGAATCTCACCATCGTCATCGATCCGTACAACGACAAGATCGGGTACGAAGTCCCCAACCTCACCGCCGACCTGGTGCTCGTGTCGCATGAGCACGCGGACCACAACAACGTCGAAGCGGTGAAGGGGGAGCCTAGAATTGTTCGCGGTCTCGACGACAAAGGTACGGTCGCAAGTGTATTCAATGTGCTTGGGCGCGCATCCAATGAGCGGGCGCCAGTTTGGAGCAGCGCACGAACCAAGGAGCTGAAGCCGCCGCACGCAATTCACGTGACCAGTATTCCCGCTTGGCACGACGACTCGCAGGGCTCCGAACGTGGTGCCGTCGCCATGTTCAAGATCGTGGTCGACGGCGTCTCCATTGTGCACTGCGGCGACTTGGGGCAGTCGAAGCTCACTCAAGAGCAAGTCTACCAGATCGGCGAAGTCGACGTATTGCTCCTCCCCGTCGGTGGTGTTTACACCATTGATGGCAACGGGGCGTGGGACATCGTCGCGCAAGTGAAGCCGCGCTGCGTCGTTCCGATTCACTACAAGACCGACAAGCTCAAGATACCCCTTGAGCCGGTGGACAGATTTGTGGAGCACATGCCCGAAGGTTGGGAGCTGGCGAAGCCCCCGCACAATACGCTTGCCCTCTCACCGGCCAAATCCAAAGATACTTCCGCGCCTCAGCTCGTAGTCCTCAATTACAAACCGCACGAGCCCTCCGGCGATCTCGCCACGCTGCTCGACAAGATGGACGCCTCTTGCAAGGCGTCTCAAAGAGTCTTCGCACCGCTCACCGCCAATCAAATGAATTGGCAGCCACCCGATGGCACGCATACGGCTCGCTGGAACGCCGAGCACATGATGGGTCGGCAGCTGGGGTTCTTCTCCGAGATCTACGCCGCGATCGAGCCCGAGACGTTTTCGCACATCGACCTCAACCCCGCGCAGATGCCGCCGGAATACAAGCCCGCGCACGCCGATTGGGACGGCGCTGAAGAAGCCCGGCAGATGGAGCGAGCGGACGCCTACGTTCAACGGTACGCCTACCTGCTCGACGGAGTCGACCTCGACCAACCCGCCCCCGGCAGTCGGTGGACTCTGCGAAAGTTGCTCGAGCAAATGGACCGCCACTTCACCGAGCACACGGCGAACGTCCAGAAGAAGTTCGACCTCGAAGGCTGGCCGACGGAGTAGCGGCCCGAGCTTTTCAAAATGTTTCACGTGAAACATTTTGCGAACGCTGGTTCATCGACCCCGACCAGGCTTGGTCGGGGCTATTGGCCGGACGTGCTGTTGGTCCAGTGGCGAATTGTTTCACGTGAAACATTTTGAAACGCGGTGCCCCCGCGATTCGCCGCCTCCTTGGTTTCTAGGATGCCGAGACGCCTTTTTCAAGACTTGCCTCGTTTCTTGCTGGCGGCGCGCCCAGTGACAGGTTTATAATCACCCCCAAAATTGTTTCACGTGAAACATTCTCTCGGGGGACTCGCCATGGCGAAGATTGCTTGTCCAGAATGCAAGAAGGTGTACGACGTCCCTGAGCAAGCGTTGGGTCGCACCGCCACCTGCAAGTGCGGCAAGAAATTTCGCCTGGGCAACAAGCCGGTGGTGGCGACTGCGAACGCGACGGCGACCACTGCGTCCAAGTCGACTCCTCAACCCGCCGCGCAGGCGAGCGCGCCGCGCCCCAAACCCAATCCGGTTGAAGTCGCGTCTCCGCCCTCGAAGCCGAGCGAGTCGTTCTGGGACGACGCGTTGGCCGAACCCGTCAAGAAAGCGGTGCCGGCCCGCGAGCCACAGGCCTCCATGGGCAGCCCCTACCAGGCGGCCCAGAGCAAGCCTTCGGCAAAGCCCAAGAGGAAAAAGGCGGCCAGGGCTTCGTGGGGGGTCGACTGGACCAAAGTGGGGGGCGGGGGGCTGGCTTTTGTGCTGGGGGGCGGCGGCTGTGCGCTGTTGTGGATGTCGGGCTACATCAACATTTGGCTGATCATCGTCACCGTTGGTGGGCTCTTCACCATGCTCACGGGGCTAATGGGCGAGGAGGGAATCTGGTAACATCGCCAGTCGGAATTCCCCCACTCACCTTCCGACTTTCCCCACCGAGCAAGATGCCCCAGATCAGTGCCTTTCGTGGACTGCGTTATAACCTTGGCCAGGTTGGTTCTCTGTCGAGCGTGGTTGCTCCCCCCTACGACGTGATCGATCCGGGGCTCCAGCAGCAGCTGTACGACGCCAATGAGTACAACGTTGTCCGGCTGATTCTGAACCGGGACGAGGCGGGGGACGGCGAGCACAACAACCGCTATACCCGCGCCGCAAAGCTCTATAAGCAGTGGTGCCGCGACGCCGTGCTGACGCCCGAGAACGACCCGGCGATCTACGTCTACCACCAGCACTACACGGCCAACGGCCAGGAGTACACCCGGCGGGGATTCATGTGCCGGTGCCGGCTCGAGCGGTTTGGCGAGGGGAATATCTACCCGCACGAAGAGACCCACGGCGGGGCGAAGGCCGACCGGCTGAAGCTGTGGAAGGCGTGCCGGGCGAACCTGAGCCAGATCTTTGGCCTGTACCCCGACAACTTCAACCAGGCCCAGGTGATCCTGGAAAGCGCCATCGCGGGCCACACGCCACTCGAGGCGACCGACCATTTGGGCGTGGTCAACAAGATCTGGCCGGTCACGGATATCGAGACCATCACGATGCTCGAGGCGGCCATTTCGCAGCTGCCGATCTACATCGCCGACGGCCACCATCGCTACGAGACGGCATGCAACCTGCGCGACGAGATCGCCGCTGAGTACCAGGCCAAGCACGGCAAGGAGCTGCCGTACGACCACCCGGCGAACTACGTGCTGATGATGTGCGTGTCGATGTCGGACCCCGGCATGCAGATCCTGCCGACCCACCGCCTGTTCCGCGGTTTGCCGCCGATGACCGCCGAACAGCTGATCGAGAAGCTGGGCGAGTCGTTCGAGACCGAGCCGGCCGGCAATGGTCCCGACCGCGCACTGAGCCTGTGGGAAGAAATCGAAGTGGAGGACGAGCAGGGAACGCTCGCCTTCTACACCGCCGAAGACGACGCCTGGACGCTAGCACGCATCACCGAGACGGGCGAGGCGAAGCTCGCCGAGGTTGCCAGCGAAATGTCGGACGACTGGCGTTCGCTGGGCGTCAGCATCCTTCACCGGCTGGTAATGGACACGCTGCTAGCAGTCCCCAACCTGCCCGCCCCGAAGTACGTCCGCGCCCTGAGCGAGGTGCCCGAGGGACTCCGCGCCGGCGACTCGGCAGGTCGCGACCTGACGGGGCAGGAAGGCTCCGGCGGCCGGTTCGAGCTCGCTTGTTTGGTGATGCCCGCGACGGTCGAGCACATCCGCCAGATCAGCTCGAACGGCGAACGCATGCCCGCGAAGAGCACCTACTTCTACCCCAAGGTGCTCAGCGGCCTGGTGATCAACCCGGTGGAGTGAGTGCTAGCACTCGGTGGTGCGGCCGTTTCAAATTGTTTCACGTGAAACAATTTGAAACGGCTCCTTCGGCCTTCGGGCTCAGAGAGCCCTCCCACAAATGGATTGAAGTCGAGTTCTACGAGCTTCCAGAACTCAAATCACTGGGGGCTCGCGGGGCTCGTCCCCAGCCACCCGCGTGCAAACTCGAATCTTACTGCGCGCTCAGAATGTTTCACGTGAAACAATCCGGTTGGGCCAACTCGTCCTCGTGCGCAAATTGTTTCACGTGAAACATTCTGAGGTTCTGGGAATATTTAGCCAGATTCGGAGTCGACTGTGGGAGGGGCTCTGGAGAGCCCGAGGCGCATGGGGAAGCTTCGCCAATTGTTTCACGTGAAACATTCTTCGTGGGGTAAGCATCCTGCTTGCCATGGCTGCTCTCGGGCTCTCGCAAGCTGGAAGCATGCGCCAATTGTTTCACGTGAAACAATTGGCCTTCGCCGGGGGTACTGCAATATCTGGGGGCATTCGGGCTCGGAGAGCCCTCCCACAGTTTTCCTGAAAGGCTGGACTTTTCTACGCACCGCTTTGCGGTTTTGTGCTAAATGGCCATGTGTGCACGTATGCCACTTGAAAGTAGCCGCGGGTCTGATCCAATGAAGGGGTGCAGTGGCGCGGGCCTGAGGCAACTCATCCGCGTCACCCTCTGCTAAGGACAAGCGGTGCTTCTGATCCCGAAGTGCTAGCAACAACTGGCATACCCTCGAGCGCGGGGCGATTCTACAATCCCCGCCGACCAGTTTCTGAGCCTCGTGGGCGACTCCTTGGATTCGCATTTCTGGGTTTCGGAACGGCCTGATGTCTCGCTTCCAGTACCTCGGTTCTTCAGTTCATCAATGGGTCGCGTCGTCACAATCGCGAATCAGAAGGGTGGCGTCGGTAAGACGACCACCGCGGTGAGCTTGGCGGCTGGGTGTGCGCTGGGGGGGCAGAAGACGCTGCTGGTCGACCTCGATCCGCAGTGCAACGCCACGAGTGCCTTGGGCCGGTCGCCGGTCGAGCGGCACCCGCTGGTCGATGCACGCCCGATTCGCGAGGCGGTGGCGAAGACGGACATTGAGAACCTGGAGTTACTTCCGGGGAGTCAAAGTTTTCGCGACGTCGATGCCCTTGCGACCGCGGCGGACAACGAGTCGCGGCGCGTGGCGGCGCACCTGGCGGCAAGCCTGAGTGTGTACGACATGGTGTTCGTTGATTGCCCACCGTCACTCGGTGGGCTGACGCGGACGGCGCTGGCGACCAGCGACGAAGTGATCATGCCGATCCAGTGCGAGTACTTCGCGATGGAAGGGCTGACACAAATGATCGAGGTGATTCGTCAGGTAATGCATACGGACAACGCCCGGCTGCAGTTCGGTGGCATCTTACTTACGATGTACGAACCGTCGCTCGAGCTGACGCGCGAGATCGATCGCGAGGTCCGAGAATTTTTTGGAGACGTAGTTTTCTCCACGGTTGTCCCCCGCGACGTCACGCTTGCCGAAGCGCCGAGCCATGGCCAACCGATACTCACTTACGCACCACGTTCGCAGGGATCGCGAGCGTACATAGAACTCTGTCAGGAGGTACTCGATCGTGTCTAATCAACGCCGACTGGGACGTGGCTTGGAAGCTCTTTTGGGTCGCTCGCTCGACGAACCGTCGACCACCGATGTGGCGATGGAGTCGGGTTTTGTGGCCGAAGCCCCTGCTAGCGAAGCTGGCATGCACAGCAGCATGGACCGCGATTACAACGGTCAGCTGTGGCTTGCGGTGGTGTCGATCGACGCCAACCCGCATCAGCCGCGGAAGGAATTCGACGAAGTCGAAATCGCCGATCTCGCGGATAGCATTCGCGAGCATGGTGTCATTCAGCCTTTGGTGGTTCGTCAGAATGGCGAACGGTTCGAGCTGGTTGCGGGCGAACGGCGGCTTCGCGCGGCGATGGCCGCGGGCTGGGAGCGCGTGCCGGTGCTGGTTCGCGACGTCAACGAACAGCAGATGGCCGAGCTGGCGATTGTCGAGAACATCCAGCGCAAGGATCTGAACCCGATCGAAAAAGCGAACTGCTTCGCTAAGTACATGCAGGACTACAACTGCACGCAGGAAGAACTCGCCGCGCGGATTCATGTCGATCGTTCAACCGTGGGCAACTTGGTTCGCCTGCTCGAACTTCCTGAGCAAGTGAAGAAGCTGATGGCCAAGGGCGACATCTCGCAGGGCCACGCCCGGGCGCTGTTGCCACTGGGCGATCAAGAACAGCAGATCGATTTCGCCTACCGCATCAAGGCCGAGTCGCTGACGGTCCGCGCCGTCGAGACGATGGTGACCGACGCGATGGAAGTAACGTCGGACGACTATCTCGACCCGATGGGAAGCAGCAGCCCGACCGTCGCGAAGAAGCCGAAGCCGACGCGGAGCGAGCAGATCGCGTTCCTCGAACAGGAACTGAAGACGGCGCTCGGAACCAACGTGTCGATCTCGCAAAACGCCAAGGGTCGCGGCAAGCTAACGATCCACTTCTCCGACGCGTCGGAATTCGAACGCCTGCGAAACACGCTGATGAATGGACCGTCGCCGATGTCGACGGTGGAGATTCAACCGCTGGGTTACGTGGCGTAGCTTGGTCTGCTGAATTTGAAATTCAAAACCCCTCCGACGACCTTGGGTTGTCGGAGGGGTTTTTTGTGTTGTCAGAGAGGCACGTGTAAGGTACGTGCGTTCAGATTTCGCAGCTACTAACGCATGCTTAGGCTGAAGCCCGCGGGCGCGCAGCGGCCCGAGGTCTTCCGGTATCGAGGGGGGTGCGATGGTAAGGGTGGTTTGTGGGCACTGTGGGAAGTCGACCAACGCGTCGGATGAGTATGTCGGGAAGATCGTGGCTTGCCCCGGATGCGGCGAGGCAATCGAGTTTCCGGAAACTGTGGGCCCAGCCGCTCCCCCTGTGATTCAGCCGCCGCCACTACCACCAGCGCCCGACGCGCGGCGAGTACGCAAATCGAGGAAATGGTGGCCGTGGTGGATTGTTGGCGGGATCATCGCGGGGATCGGCTTGCTCGTACTTGCCATGCAACCTGGCCCCATCATAGCATCCAGCGTCGAGCGGGCATTCTGGCGGTGGGCTGAGGATAACGCCAACGATCCCGACAGCATCGAGGTGGTGTCGATCGAGGGGCCACGGAAGTGCGACGAGGGGCCGCTATATCAGGTGAAGACGCGAGAGCCGTTCTTGGGCCAAAAAGTTCTGAATGAACGGCACTTCATAATCGTTGACGGGGTGGCGAGGGAGCCACAGCAAGGCGGCGTTAGGGCGATGCTAAAATATCGTGGGTTCGAGTATTTCGACGAGTAGAATCCTATTGAATCGCCGCCCTAGTCCGCTACGATGAATCACCTCACGCAGTCCACTTCAAAACACCGCCATCCGCTTCGGCCATACGTCGGCATTCTTGTCGCATGGCTGCGTGACAACTGATGCGGATGGCTGGTAGTGTCCTAAGATTGTGTGGCTGGGAAAATCACCGGGTGGCGAAGTAAGCGGTAAGGTATGACGCGATAATGGCCGCAAGGATAGAGCCGATAATCGAGACTATGCCGATAATTGTGGCGGTGCGATGTGCTTTTTCCAAATCCCTTCGGGTTTCCTGGTGCCGCACCTCGTACAACGCTTCAAACTGTTGTTTGCTCCTGATGTCTTCGTCTCGCCACTGCCTTGTCCGGGCATCGATCATTTCGACAAATGACATTTCTTCGTGCTCCTTTGGCGTTCTTCCCGGCAGCCATTTTGCGAACTGGCTGCACTCGCACTCCGAACTTAGAACAGTTTCAGTGAATTCTGCGAGGCTCTGCATCTCGGCACGAGTTCCGGGTGGGCTGTCCTGAGTCGATAGTGGAAAGGCTTCGCTCTTCTTCCAACACATCAATTTAGCGACAGTATTGATTCCCAGCGAACTTTGGTGCCTTCCCTGGCCCCGTACTAAGTCATTGGCTTCATAGACTTGGTTGTCGTATTCATCGAAAACGCCCATGAAGCCGCACTCTTTGCATTTTACCATTACATCACACTTCGCTTGCCAGTGCAGGCCGAGAGGCGACACAATGCGGTTGTACGATCCGCGTTGTTCTCCCAGCCCGAAAACAAATACTAGAAGCCGCCAGTTAGCCGCTGGTGGCTTCTTTGATTTTAGCCGTTCAGGCGTCTCATGCCAGCACAGAGAGAAACCGAGCGGTAGATCAAATTGAGGACGCCCCGGCTCACACGAAAGACTGTAGCCAGCACTACTACGCCCTCGGCTTCACGGCATACACCTTCACACTGGCGGCGAAGTCGTTGACGTTGTAGCGGGTGAGTAGGTCTTTGAGGCGGGCGTGCAGGTCGGCGTCGCCGGCGGAGACGATCGGCAGGCCTTCGCCCATCGCGGGCGAGCAGCACGCCGATTGGTTTTCGACTTTGGCGTAGGCGTTGAGGTCGGCGCGGGTGTCGACGATCTCGACCGCTTCGAACCCAGCAGCGAGCAGTTGCTCGCGGTAGTCGTCGATGGCAATCGCGCCGGCGATGCAACCGACGTACGCCATCAGGTCGCCCGCGAGTTCGGGAGGCAACTCTTGCTTCAGCGCGATGTCGCTTACCGCGAGTCGCCCGCCTGGCTTCAGCACGCGGGCCACTTCGCGGAACACCGACGGCTTATCAGGGGCGAGATTGATCACGCAGTTGCTGATCACGCAGTCGACCGAGTTGTCAGCGAGTGGCAGGTTATCGATCGTGGCGTGATGGAACTCGACGTTCGTAGCGCCCGATCGTTCGGCGTTGCGGCGGGCGAGCGTGAGCATCTCGGGGGTCATGTCGATGCCAATAGCGCGGCCGGTGCTGCCTACTTTTTTGGCAGCGAGGAACACATCGAGCCCGCCACCGCAACCGAGATCGACTACGACTTCTCCCTCGCGGAGCGTTGCCGACGCCGTGGGGTTGCCGCACGAGAGGCCCATGTTGGCCTCGGCGGGAATCGACGCGAGTTCTTCCGGTGTGTAGCCAAACGCTTCGGCGACGGCTTTCACCCCCTCGTGTCCGGTCGACAGTCCGGCCTGCGCGACGCTGCCGTACTTTGATTTGACCGCTTCTTGAATGTCCATGAGAGTCTTCTGCCTTAGGTGTTGGAGGGATCGAGAGTTGTTGGCTCGACCTCTTCGTGGTTCTGTCCGACGACGCGTAGGTCGTCGGCTATGGGGAGATTCGATTCGAGGTGCTCGGGTTCTGCGCCGTTGTGTGCTCGGTCGCGAAGTACCGTCTTTGGAACCAGAACGCGACGCTCACTAGTCCGATCATCACGGGGACTTCGACGAGGGGTCCGATGACCGCGGCGAAGGCGGCGCCGGAGTGGATGCCGAATACCGCAATGGCGACGGCGATGGCGAGTTCGAAATTGTTGCTAGCAGCGGTGAAGGCAAGGGTAGTGGTTTTCGAGTAGTCCGCACCGATCTGCCGGCCCATGAAAAAGCTGACGACGAACATAACGACGAAGTAGATCACTAGCGGAATGGCAATCAGCAGGACGTCGCCCGGGATCTGGACGATCTGTTCGCCCTTGAGACTGAACATCACGAGGATTGTAAATAGTAGCGCGATGAGCGTCATGGGACTGATGCGGGGGATGAACTCCTGCTCGTACCAGTCGCGACCTTTTGCGCGAACGAGTACGAACCGCGTGATCATGCCGGCGAGGAACGGAATGCCCAGATAGATGAAAACGCTCTGGGCGATGTCGCTCATGCTGACTTGGACGACGCTCGCTTCGAGGCCCAGGATCGGCGGGAGCCAGGTGAGAAACACCCACGCGTAGACGCTGTAAAACAGGACCTGAAACACGCTATTGAACGCCACGAGTCCCGCGGCGTACTCGGTGTCGCCACGCGCGAGGTCGTTCCACACGATGACCATCGCGATGCAGCGGGCGAGTCCGATGAGAATGAGGCCGGTCATGTATTCCGGGTAGTCGCGGAGGAATAGTACCGCGAGTGCGAACATTAATACTGGACCGATCACCCAGTTTTGAACGAGCGACAGGCCGAGAATCTTCCAGTTGCGAAACACGTCGCCGAGCTCTTCGTACCGCACCTTGGCGAGTGGCGGGTACATCATCAGCACTAGGCCGATGGCGATGGGGATGTTGGTCGTCCCCACTTGAAACTGATCGATGAACGCCTCGGTGCCTGGCAGCAGGTAGCCGAGCGCCACGCCGATGGCCATCGCCAGGAAGATCCAGAGCGTCAGGTAGCGATCGAGAAATCCCAGCCGGCCATTGGGGCAGCAGGCGATGTCGCTCGCGGCGGTGCTAGCTGTGGGGTTAGCCATGGTGTTCCCCAGTTGACGACTGCTCTCCGGTAAGTGAATCGGGCAGGGTCGCCACGTAGTCGCGAATCTCGTCACGCACTCGGCGGTAATGCTCCAGGCCCTCCGCTTCGCTTGCGGCTTCGCGGGCGAGTCGGGGGGGATCGTCGAAGGCGTGATGAACGACCTTAGCGCTGCCGCGAAATAGGGGGCATGACTCAGCGGCGTTGTCGCACACGGTCACCACGTAGTCGAACTCCACGTCGGCGAGTTCGTCCACGTGCTTCGAATGCTGCGAGGTGATGTCGACACCCGCTTCGCGCATCACGGCGATGGCGTGCGGGTTCATGCCGTGCGTGGCGACGCCGGCCGAGTAGGCCTCGATCGCATCGCCCTTTAGATGGTGGGCCCAACCTTCGGCCATTTGGCTGCGGCAGGAGTTTCCGGTGCAGAGGAAGAGGACTTTTAACATTTGCAGTTCGCTTGTTGCTTGCAGAGTTCTTCGGGCGAGATCTTGAGTACCGCCTTGAGTCGTTTCTGGTCGGCCTTCGCTTGTTTGTCTTGCTGAAGACTCTTGAGGACGAGCGCGAGTGCTTCGTGCGACTCCGCCGGCGCATCGTCGTCGGCGAGTCGGAAGTAGGCCCATCGACCTTCTTTGCGCGACTCGACGAGCCTCGCCTGGTGCAGGATCGACATGTGCTTGGAGACCGTGGACGAGGCGAGTGCCAGCACCTCGACGATCTGGCAGAGGCAGAGCTCGCGGCCTTCGAGCAGGCCGAGTGCCCGGAGCCGATTTTCGTCGCCGAGTGCTTTGGTGATCGCGAGGAGGTTTCGCATGGGTGGTTTTGCTGGGTGCGTCATTTCGCCAATTAACGAAATGATAGGTTGGGGGGCGAGGGTGGTCAAGCGCGGGTTAGGCGCTGCTTGGGGAGTGAGCTGGGGCGCAGCACGCCCCGGCTCGCACGATCGGATAGAAGCGAGAAAACCCCTCCGACGACCTGGTGTTGTCGGAGGGGTTTTTCGTTGAGAGAGCGATGAGTGATTGAAAGTTTGCTCCGACGACGCGTAGGTCGTCGGCTAGTGAGGTTACTGTTGGAGTCTGTTTGCTACTCGCTCGCCTTATTGTTGCGCTGGGCGGCTTCTAGCTTCTGGATGTCCGCGGGCGAGAGCTCGGGGCGGTTGATCTTGATGGTGAGCTTGTTCAGCTTGCCGGTGAAGGTGTACGGGGGCGAGTAGTCGGCGTCGTTCACGCCGGTGAGGGTGTCGCTTCCGATGTCGAAGCTTTCGTCCCATTGCAGGATCATCGGGAGCGTCTTTTCCATTTTGATGGTTTGGACTTCTTTGCCATCGACCTTCAGGGTACCGGTGCCGCTGCGGCCGAGCCCGCTCAGGCTATTGAAGGCGAGCGTGCCGGCGCCGAGGCCGTCGTAGACGAAGTCGAACTCGACGGTGTGCGTGCCGGGAGCGAGGGCTTCGGGGCTTTGCCACTTGATGCGCTGGAGGTCGATCAGGTTCCAGAGGAACGTCGGCTTGCCCTCGTGCAGGTAGAATCCGTAGCCCGCGAATCGCCCGCCGGAGGTGAGCATCATGCCTTCGGCGCCACCTTCGGGCACTTCAATCTCGGCGGTGATGGTGTAAGAGCTGTTGAGCAGGAACGGCGAATCGCCCTGCGGCAGGCCGATCATGGGGGTGGTGTAGACGAACTCGCTGCGTCCTGCCGTGATGTTGGGGCGTGGTGCGACCATGCGGCCGGCGACCGAGGCGTTCATGGGAAACACTTGGTACTGATTCGCCTGCTGGACGAACATCTTTCCCAGCTCTTCGACCTTCTCGGGGTGCTTGTCGGCGATGTCGGTCGACTGCGAGAAGTCCTTGGACAAATCGTAGAGCTGGAACTTCTGGTTATTGAGTGGGTCGGGGTTCACCTCGCCAAAGGCGTCCCACGGGGCGCGGTTCACGGCGGTGCTCATCAGCCAGCCGTCGTGGTACATGGCCCACTGTCCCATCATTTCGAAGTACTGCGTCTTGTGACGCGAGGGGGCTTTGGCGTTCTCCGCGTCGAAGGTGTAGAGGAAGCTGGTGCCTTCGATGGGAGCTTGCGGAATGCCATCGACTTCGGCGGGGGCGGGAATGCCGCACGCTTCGAGCAGCGTGGGGACAACGTCGATCACGTGAATGAACTGCTCGCGGAGTGCGCCCCGGTCCTTGATCCTCGCGGGCCACGAGACGACCATGTTTTGGTTGACGCCACCCAGTCGCGAAGCGTTTTGCTTGAACCAGTCGAACGGCGTATCGAACGCCCACGACCAGCCGGCGGACATGTGGTTGTAGGTCTCTTCGGTGCCCCAGGCGTCGTAGAACTTCATCTGCTGTTCGACAGGAACGGAGACGCCATTGAAGAACGCCACTTCGTTGGGCGTGCCGAGCGGACCACCTTCGGCGCTCGTGCCGTTGTCGCCATTGATGTAAATGACCAGGGTGTTTTCGAGCCGGCCGAGGTCTTCAAACGCCTGGACAACACGGCCGATTTCGTAGTCGCTGTACGCGGCGTAGGCGGCGAACACCTCGACTTGGCGAATGAACAGTTTCTTCTCGTCCGCCGAGAGCTCGTCCCAGGGCTTCAGCACTTCCTTGGGCCAGGGTGCGAGCTTCGTGTCCTGGGGGATGACGCCGAGGCGTTTTTGATTGGCGAAGATCTGCTCGCGGAGTTTCTCGTAGCCGTCGTCGAACAGGTGCATGTCGTGAATCTTCTCGACCCATTCCTTGGTTGGATGGTGCGGGGCGTGGGTCGCGCCGGGGCAGTAGTAGACGAACAGCGGCCGCGAGGGGTCGGTCTGGTGCATGCGGTTCGTCCAGTCGATGGCATCGTCGGCCATCCCGGTGACGAGGTTCCACTTGCCCTCCTGTCCGCGGAAGGGATAGATCTGCGTGGTGTTGCGGAACAGGTTGGGCTGCCACTGATTGGCGTCGCCCCCCATGAAGCCATAGAAGTACTCGAAGCCCATGCCGTTGGGCCACTGGTCGAAGGGGCCGAGCTGACTGGCCTGGAAGGCGGGCGTGTTGTGGTTCTTGCCAAACCAACTGGTCGAGTAGCCATTGGCTTGCAGCATCCGGCCAATGGTTGCTTTGTTCTTGGGGAGGATGCTGTTGTATCCTGGGAAACCTGTAGCCTGTTCGGAGATGACGCCGAAGCCAGCGGAGTGGTGGTTCCGTCCGGTAATGAGTGCAGCGCGCGTCGGCGAGCATAGGGCCGTGGAGCAGATGCGATTGTAGCGCAGGCCGGCATTCGCGATGCGATCCATCGCGGGTGTGGGGATCACACCACCGAACGTGCTTGGCACGCCAAAGCCGGCGTCGTCGGTCAGGATGACCAGGATGTTCGGGGCACCCGCCGGCGGGACCACGCGAGGTGGCCACCACGCCTTGGAGTCGAGAGCGTCTTGCTTGATGACGCCGCCAAACTTTGGGTCGGGTGGCGGAAGCTGGTTGCCCTCGATGGTGCTGGTGGCGCTGGGCGAGCCCGCGGTGCCGGTGGTTTCGACGCCCATCGCAGTTTGATGCGTGGGGATCGTCGCGCAGAGAGTAGCTGAAAGGATAAAGCCCCACGCGCGCACGAAGCGGCGATCACGACAAGCACCGTCGGACATCTCAGAACCCCTGCACCAAAGAGACAAGCGACGCCCGCAGGTCCGCCCATCGCGGAGACTCCCCAGGCCGTCCAGCTCATAGCGTACCGCAATGAGGGGCGTCCGCTAGTAGGAAAGTCTTGAAATCGCGGGGCGAACGAATTGGTCGAATGTGGACTCGGGCGTCGCGATTCGCGGTGCGTGGTACTGCCGTTTGTGGCACGTGGCGTGGTTGGCTAAATCTCGACGTGCATCACGCCATCGACTTCGTCGAAGTGGCCGATTTTGAGCAGCACACCTGGATTGTCGGGCATCTCGGCGACGAACGCAGGATCGGCCACCATTACCGATGGCAGAACGCCGAGACCCATCGCGGCCAGGTAGCTGACCGTGAGCGACATCGACACGTACCAGGGCACGGTGCCAAGCGCGAACATTAGCAGGCGATCGCGTTCTTCGCGGCGGAGTTCTTGCTCGATGCAGAACTGCTCGATCACTTCGGTGCGCTTGAGTGGGCTGGTGAGGGCCAGCATGTCGTCGAACGAACAAGGGGTCGAGCGATGCTGCTGGTAGGTTCGCGTGGCGGCGAGCACGCGCTTGCGTCGTTCGAACTCGAGCTTCGCTTCGAGGGCGTCGATCTGCCGCTGGCGACGGTTGGCGTAGTAGTTGGCCATCGCGCGGGGCAGGGCGAGCAGCGTGTTCGCCGCGGCGGCGAGAGCCTGGGTCGACCGTTGAAACACGGCCTGACGACGGTACTCGTCGAACACCTGGCGTTTCACTTTTTCGATGGCCGCGTTGACGTCCTCGCGAGTGGTGAGGATCAGCTGATTGCCCGACTCGACGCACAGCGGTTTGAAGTAGTAGACCTTCACGCCACGCTGTTGCCCGGGACCGGCGAGAAACTCGTCGAGGCGGGTTTGCACGCAGGCGGGGATCTTGTCTTCGATCTTCGCGAAGTCCTGTTGCTCGGTGATGCTCACCAAGAAGCGTCCCTTGGGCAGTCGGATCGAGGCCTCGAACAAATCGAGCTCGCGGACCTGGGTGAAGCGGTCCTTATGTTTGCGCAGGGCGGCGTCCCATCGCACGTCGGCGGAAGCGAACGGCCGGGTCTCGCGGATCATCGTTTCGGCGAGCAGCGTGTGGTCGTCCTTGGGCGGAACCCAAAGCGGCTCGCCGACCCACCGGGCGAACGGTTCGAGTTGCTGGTCGAGCGAGAAGGGCTCGGCCGACAGCGGGTCGACGATCGATGGCCGAACTGGGCGAGTTTGGCTGCGTAAGGGAGTGGGTCGGCGGAGAGTCGTGGGCATGTTCGGGCTCCTAGAAAAGAGAACAGAACCACCAGGCATCCGCTACGACCCGCCTCTCTCGCGCTCACTGGCCGGCGAGGCGAAGTTTGGTAACGGATGAAAGGTTTATTCGCTCAAGTAGCTTGCGGTTATTCGCGAGTGCCCCGACTTTCTTGATGACTTTTTGCATCATCGCTCACGCGGCGGGTCTTCGGATTGCCGAAGCGAAGTGGGAAATTGGGGTAAATGGCAAGGCCTGCGGACATTCCCCATTGTGGGGGTTTTAGGGCACGGGCATACTTGAAGGACTGCATTACTCACTTTGATTTTCACCCTTGGACGACGCTCATGACCGCAACCCACAACTGGATTCTCCCCCCTCTCGCAGTGATGCTTGTGTCCCTCCTGCCTGCGAGCACTTTCGCCGCGTTCGTCGACCTCGGCCCCGCGGGCGATTTCAACGTTTACGTGCTGGGTAACAACACCCAGTTCGGCACCGACTCGCATGGTCCTATCGCCGTTGGTGGCGACGCGCTGTTTGGTGGCTACAACATTGCTAGCCAGATGAATTCGTCGTCCACTAGCCTGGTCGTTGGCGGCAACTTCAGCAACACCAGCAATCAAATCAAGGGAAAGATGTACGTCGGTGGTAGCTCGAACTGGGCCACCCCGACCATCAATGGCAACGTGTACGTCAACGGCAACGCGACCTTCACCGGTGGCGGTAGCGTCAATGGCACCATGACCGTTGGTGGCACCTACTCGGCCCCCGGCTATTTCCCCACGCCCACCGTTGCGACGACGCCACTGCCGATCGACTTCGCGGCAACCAATGCCTACTTGATCGAGATGGCGGACTACCTGACGTCGCTCGCGCCGACCGACACCACGTCGATCAATGGCTTCGGCTACGTGACGCTCAACGTCACCAGCGGCGGAAGCTTCGCCAGCTTCGATCTCACGACGGCACAACTCGCGGGTGCGACGGGCCAGGGACTGACGATTAACGCCCCCGCCGGAACCACCGTGGTGGTGAACGTGGATGGCCCGATGGCCACCATGAGCAGCTTTGGCATTTTCCTCAACGGCGGCATCGACGAGCACGAGGTGCTTTACAACTTCGCCGACGCCACGAGCCTGGCGATCAGCAGCATTGGTATCCGCGGCACCGTGCTCGCCCCGCGTGCCAACGTGGCGTTTAACAGCGGGAACATCGACGGCACCATGATTGCCGGCAATCTGTCGGGCCAGGGCGAGTCGCACTTGTTCCTGTTCAACGGCAACCTGCCAACTCCGCCGGTTAATATTCCCGAACCTTCGAGCGTGGTACTCGTGGCCCTGGGTGCCCTGGCGGCTTGGGGCGTGCGTGGACGTATTTCCGGGCGGGTTTAGTCGTCCGGCAATCCGAGCGACCTGATATAGCTCGACTTCATCGAAAATGCATTACAATGGGCGACTGGTCCGCGAGGCCAGTCGCCCATTTTGCTTTCGGATAACTCAGCCGCCGGTAAAGCTATGAAGTCAATCGCGCTCGCTAGTTTGTTGGTGCTCGTTGTCGCCTCGCCATCGGTCGCAGCCGAGCCAGGGCCGTATGACGTGCTCGTGCAGCAGACGCTGTTGCCACTGGTGCACGCGCCCGAAGTGCAGGCGGAGCTCAAGCTCACGCCCGCGCAAGTGACGGAGCTAGAGACCCTGCTGCGAAAGGTCGACGCCAAGTGGTGGCCCGCCCGCATCCTGCCCACAGGCGAGCAGCGCGAAGTGACCCGCGAGCTGGAACGCGAGGTCATCGCGTGGTTCGAAGCGAATACATCCGCCAAGCAGGCTGAGCGTTTGCGGCAGATCGAGCATCACGCCCAAGCCGCGCGGACCGTGCTGCGAGGCGACGTGGCCGAGAAGCTTGGCATGACGGACGCCCAGCTAGAGCAGTTCGCCGAGCTCGCCCGTGCGACCGATGAAGCGAAGCAGGCGCTCGCTGGCACGACGTATGGCGATCCGCAAATAGAGACCCTTCGCGCGGCAGCGCAGAAAGCCGTGGAAGCCGAGAACGCGGGGGTGAAGAAAATCGTTACGCCCGAGCAGTGGCAGAAACTCGGCAAGATGGTCGGCGAGCGGTTTGATACGGCGAAGCTGACGCGAATCTACCCGCTGGCCCCGGAGTTCGTCGGCACGCCCCAGTGGCTCAACTCGTCGCCGGTGACGATGGCGTCGCTCAAGGGCAAGGTGGTGCTGGTGCACTTCTACGCCTTCCAGTGCCACAACTGCCACGCGAACTTCCCGATCTACCAGCGCTGGCACCAGCAGCTCGCCGACAAGGGGGTTGTGGTCATCGGTATACAGACTCCCGAGACCGCGATGGAGCGGGACCCCCAGGCGATCGCCACGGCGGCCAAAGACCGGGACCTGCAGTTTCCCATTCTGCTCGACCTCGACTCGGCGAATTGGAAAGCGTGGGGCAACACGATGTGGCCCTGCGTCTACGTGGTCGACAAGCAGGGCTACCTCCGCCTGTGGTGGCCCGGCGAGCTGAACTGGCAGGGGGCAACCGGCGACAAGAAGATCGAGCAGGTGGTCGAGGCGCTGCTCGCGGAGGAGTAGTACTGGCCCTCCCGCCCGGCCGCCGCCAGCCTTCAGGCCACGCACCTGTGCGGCAATCGCAGGCACCTTGGGCGTATTTCTGCCGCTGAGCTCTGCTGGGGAAACTTCGGTATTCCCCCTGCTTTTTGCGACCTTCCGACTATTCTACAGGAATCTTAAGAATTTCTGAAAAATAACGGTCGCCTCGCAAATACTTCTATGACAGGGCTCACTCGCTTGTGTTGGATTGCGGGCTAACCGCAATCGGCCTTTTCACTTTTGGGTTGCGCCGGGAATTGTGTCGGTAGCGCCTGATGGCCTCGTCAGAAGCATTACTATGTCGTTGGAACAAGGCGAATCGATCGACGTGGATCAGCAAGCACAGGATCGCTTCGTGCGCCTGCTGTCGAAGCATTCCAGCGCGCTTTACGGGTTCATTCTGGCCCTAACCGCCAATCAGCACGACGCGGACGACATCTTTCAAGAGACCAACGTGGTGCTGCTGCGCAAGTGGCAGACCTTCGAAGAGGGGAGCGACTTCTTGGCGTGGAGTTGTACCATCGCCCGCTACAAGACAATGACGCACCACTCGCGCTACCGCCGTGGCAACGCCCCGGATGCCGCGCTCATCGAAGCGCTATCGGAGAAGGCGCTCGATGCGGCACGTTCGGCGGACGATCGGCGTGAGGCGCTCTTGGAGTGCGTCGAGAAGCTGAGCCCCGCGGACGTGCGGCTCATTCAGTCGCGTTATTACCACAAATACAGCGTCGGAGAGATTGCGAAGATGCAGGGAATGTCCTCGGCTCGGGTGTATCGCCTGCTGTCGACCATCCATCGCAGCTTGCACCAGTGCGTGCAGCGGAGTTTAGGGGGTGCAAATGGATAAGCAAGAACGCGAAGAGTACGAATTCCTGCGGCAGTGGCTCGTGGTCTGCGATGGCCAAGCCTCGGCGGATGAAGAAGCGGAACTGTTCGCCCGCCTTGCCGGCGACGAGCGGCTACAAGAGCTGGTGGCCAGCGTTGCGCAGGATCAAGCAATCCTCGATCGCTGCCTGACCGAGAGCGTTGGCCTGGCCGCAAGCGGAAAGGCTCGCCCCGTGCTTGCCGATTCGCCGCGTGGTAAAGCTCCCACCGCATCAGCAACCACGTCCTGGAACTACCCAACGGCGATCGGTGTTGGATCTCTCGCCGCGATGCTTCTGATTGGCCTGACCCTCGGATCGTGGATGTCCGGCGGAGGAGTAGATGGCCTGGTCGCGAATGCAGGGTTGCCTATGGCTTCGCCCGCGGAAGATCAGGGGCAACGCGTTCACGTCACGCGACTTTCGAATTGCGTTTGGGGTGCTGGTCGCCGCGCGATTGATGGTGCGAACACCCCGCTTCGCGATGGCGAAGTGGTCGAGTTGCTCGAAGGTTTTGCACTGCTGAAGATCGAATCGGACGACTGGAACGCCGAGGTGCAGCTCGAAGGCCCCGCCGCCGTGGTGCTGAGTGCCGAGGGCCTGCCGATTCTGCGCTATGGCAACATGCTAGTCGACCTCACCGCATCGCCGTCCTCGCGTGGGATTACGCTCGACCTGCCTTTGTCGCGGCTGCATCTTTCGGCGGGGGCGAAGGTTGGGGTGTCGTCGCTCGACAACCGCAGCGAGGTGCACATGCTTCAAGGTTATGGCACTTTGGAAGGCCTGTGGGACTCGAGCAGGATTGATTTCATCAGCGAAAGCGGAGTGGTCCAGATTCCCGCGGGCGAATCGTGCTCGATCGTTTCGTCGCAAGGTGTGGTGACCGAGGCCGAACGTGGCGAGGCAAACCCTGGGTTGTTCGACTCCGATGGACTCATTCGCGGCGGCAACTTGCTCGTCACCTCGGCGTACACGTCGGCGGTGAAGAAGTCGGAGCCGATCGCTTATTGGGACTTCGAGAAGCTCGAGCAGGGCGAGTTCCGCAATCAGATGCAGGACAAGTTTCACCTGAAGCAAACGGGCGACATCCGCCTCAAGGGCCTGCCCGGTAACCGTCACCTCGACTTTTTCGTGGACGACGTTGGCTCGAGGTACCTATCGACTGCCGAGCCGATTACGGATGACATTCCCGGCGACTATGCCGTCGAGTTTTGGGTGAACCCTAGCCATTTTCAGACCGCTACGCTGGTCGCGTTTTTAGTTCCCGAATTGGGCAAGCAGGCTAAAAACGTCGTCCCGCGCGATCGATCGAACCATGGCCTGCTGGTGGAGTTTGGCGGGTACAGCGGTGACGACCACGTGATGCGACCACAGAAGCTGCGGTTCCTTCACCGCAGTCCTTCGGGAAGTGTAGGTGGGTTTCAGTTGTTTGCAAACCATACCCACGCTATCCGCGAGTGGCAGCACGTGGTGTGCACCAAGGAGCAGGACTTGATGCGCCTGTACGTCAATGGAGAACGCCTGGGGCAAATGCGTGGATGGCGACCACAAGTGGCGGGGCTGCATGCCCTGGTGGGGCAGATGTCGGACGCCCGGCACGAGCGGATGTTCTTCGGTCAGCTCGACGAGTTGGCGATTTACGACCGCACGCTCGACCCCGACGAAATCGAAGCGCACTACCGCGCCGTCGCAACCGTGAAAGGGACTGTAAGTGTTTACTAGGTGGAACAGAACTCGAAACGAATTGCACCCGCAGGGCTTCACGCTGGTGGAACTGCTGGTGGTGATCGCGATCATTGGCATCTTGGTCGCGCTGCTATTGCCGGCCGTTCAAGCCGCACGCGAAGCCGCGCGGCGGTCGCAGTGCACCAACAATCAAAAGAACATTGCACTCGCCATCCTCAACTACGAGGACACCAACAAGAAGCTGCCACCCGGCACGCCGTTCTACGACAACTGCGTCCGTGGCCCGGCATCAACGAGCCCGCTGCGGTTCCACCGCGTGAGTGGCTTCGTGTTAATCTTGCCCTTCCTGGAGCAAGGTGCATTGTTCGACCTCTACCAGTTCGAGAAGACTCCCTACATCTGGATGTCCGACAACACGGGCAACAACTGGCACCGCGTAGCGGGTCGCGAAAGCCTGCCCGAAGCTCGCCCCGATGTATATGTTTGCCCCAGCGACGAGTCGCTGCCGCTGCACGAAGACCCCGACACCGGCCCGATTCGCAATGGCCTGAAGCCGGCGACGGGAAGCTACGCCCTCGTTTCGGGCTCGTTTGGCCCGCCGGAAACGTTTCGGCCGGAAGTGAAGTGTCAAAACAACGGTCCATTCGTCTATGGCTATCCGGTACCTCTTCGGCAAGTATCCGATGGGCTTTCCAATACGATCTTCGTCGGCGAAGTGATCGATACGCACACGAGAGCCGGGTCGAACATCTGGTCGTTCGCCGCTCGACATGCCGACACGCTCCGCAATACAGGCAATCCCCTCAACACGATCACCGGCATGGGCCTGCGTGTAAGTAGTGGGGGCACCGCAAATGCCAACGGCGCCTTCGCCAGCCGACATCCTGGCGGCGCGAATTTCGCCTATGGCGATGGCAGCGTCAGCTTCATGACCGACGACATCAACACCGACTCGTACCGCTACCTGAGCACGATCGCCGGTGGGGAGATTCTCCCAAATGAGTAACTCGAACTTCATGCGGCAGCGTAGCGTCACGTGTGCTCTGCTGGCCATGGTGGCAGCAGTTGCTGCGGGATGCAGTGACGGACGCGCGCAGCGAGTGCCGGTGTCCGGCGTCGTCAAGATCGATGGCGTACCAGTAACCACGGGATTCATCACGTTCGTTCCCACCGAGGGACGCAGTGCATCAGGAGATATTGATTCGGAGGGCCGGTTCACCCTTTCATCGTACAAGCCGGGCGATGGTGTGTTGATCGGAACCCACAATGTAGAAGTAATGGCCCGCGAAGCGGTCAGCGAAACCAGCGCAAGGTGGCATGCGCCTAAGAAGTACACCAGCCACAAGACGTCGGGCATCACGGTCGAGATAGACAAGCCGACGAGCGATGTGGAAATCAACCTGACATGGGACGGCGGTAAGCCGTTCATCGAGTCAGATACCTAGTTTTAGCGGCGTTCGAAAACTTTCGTGCGCTGTTCGGGGAGATGCTGCGCGCACAGGGCGTGGCAGCGGAGCGAGTGTTTGCTTTTCTGTGTCTATCTTCTGTGATCTTTTCAGTTCCGGGTTTGAGCTAATGTGGAAAGGTGGGAGTAATGATGAGCTACTGTGACTTGCAGCGCTGGATGTTGGGGGGCTGCACACTACTGGGCCTCGCGGTGTCGTCCTCGGCACCCGGTGCGATTATTGCGCACTACAAGTTTGATGAGCCCGTGGGATCTTCCACCGTGGTGAATGAAGTAACAGACAATGGGGGCAACGGCGTCGTAGGGGCGAGCGTCGTCTTGGGGGTCGCGGGTGTCGATGGAACCGCGGTTCAACTTCCCCGCATCAACTCCGACGCCGGCATGATCAACATGGGGGCGGCGGGGAATGCAGCGGATATTTTGAACAAGATCACCGCGAGTGGGCAGGTCACCATCTCCTACTGGCTAAAGAGCGCTGCCGGCGTGAACACTTCACCCCGCAGTGTTGCCGTGTCGATTGGTAGCAACGCCAATAACAACTCGTACGTCGACTCCGGCGTGCGGGGCGACACCGGCTTCGTGGGAGCCGTCTACGGTCGCAACCGCGCCAACCAGTCCACGGCACCGAATATTGGTGATATGGCCGGTCCGGTCGTGACCAACGACCAGTTTCATCATATCGCACTAACGGTCGATACCTTGGCCGACGTGGGCACGTTGTACGTCGACGGCGCGATGGTCAACACCGAAACGAGCGCCGCCAAATACGGTGCATTCCCAGGCTTCAATGGATTCCTGGTCGGGCGTCTGTATCGGAGCAGCAACGCCGATCCCTTTGGCGGTGTGATCGACGACTTGCAGCTTTACGATCAGGCCCTCACCGCCCGCGAAGTGCAGTGGCTGTTTGCGAATCCTGGCCAGGCCGTTCCCGAGCCAGCCGGCGTCGTGCTCATTGCCGTGGGCCTAGCGGTCGTGGCGTGCCGTCGCAAGGTGGCTAGTTAAGTAATCGTAAGCGAGCGGGGGAGCGTTTCCCTCGCTCGCTTTTTTGAATCAAGCAGTACGTGAATCGATTCATGGTCCGTGTCTCTCAACTTGGAGTGAACGAGATGTTTTGGAGTTACAAGCCAACCCGGCTTCTTTTGTTATGTGCCGCAGTGACCACTGGTTGGTCGTCGGTATCCCAAGCCGTGCTGGTCGCGCACTACAAGTTCGACGAAGTCGCCGGTTCTGCGACCACTGCCAACACGGTGGCCGCCAACGGTGGCAACGGCACCGTTGGAGCGAGCGTCGTTCTGGGGGTTGCCGGTGTCGACGGCACCGCGGTTCAATTGCCGCGCATCAATACGGACGCGGGCATGATCAACATGGGCGCCGCGGGCAACGCGGCGGGGGTACTCGATCCGATCGCGGCCAGCGGCCAGATCACGATGACTTACTGGATGAAGGTCGAGTCGGGCGTGAACAGCGGCAACCGTAACGTCGCGGTGTCTCTGGGCAGTAATGCCAATAACAATTCGTACATCGACTCGGGCATTCGCGGCGACGCGGCGGCCTTGGGTGCCGTTTATGGTCGCAATCGGCCGAACACGGGGACGGCTGCCACCATCGGCGACATCACTGGACCGGTCATTACGACCGGCGAGTTCCATCACATCGCGCTCACGGTGGATACCGAGACGGACACGGGAAGTTTCTACGTCGATGGCGTGCTCGCCGCTACGGAAACGAATGCTGCCAAGTACGGGGCATTTCCTGCACTCAATGGTTTGCTCGTCGGACGGCTATATCGACAAGGAATCACCGATGCCTTTGGTGGCGTGATCGACGACCTGCAGCTCTACAGCAGTGCCACGTCGGCACGGGACATCTCGCGGTTGTTTCAGAACCCTGGCCTGACGCTCGAGGACATCGGTCCTTCGATTCCAGGCGATACCAATGACGATGGCACGGTCGACGTCGCCGACTTCAACCTGCTTCGCGACAACCTGGGCTACTCGGGTCTACCTCGTGGCCTGGGCGCCGACATCGTCGGCAACGACGGCGTGATCGATTTCCGCGATCTTCGCTTCTTCCAAGATAACTTCCCTGCCATCGTGGCGGCGGCTGGCGCGCAGGCCGTACCTGAGCCATCGACGATCGTGATGAGCCTGTTTGCGCTGGGAGTCGTGGCGTCGGTCGCACGCGGACGCTTTGCTCGTAGCGCCACCCACTAGTTCATCCGACACACCATTTGCCAGGAGGCACTTCGATGACCTTTCGAATACTTGCTACTACAGCGCTCGTGCTGCTTGTCGGCTCCAGCGCGTTTGCTCTGAAGCCCATCACCTACGTCGACGCCGATTCGCTGGGGCCGAACATGGTGGGCGATCCCACCGAACGTACCACGGGGAACATGGTCACCAACTACAACGTCGGTTTCGACGATTGGGTGGTGCGTGACAACGGCATCGGCGGCGATGTTTACCAGTTTATTAGTGGCGTGGGTGCGGGGGCGAACGGCACGAACCCTGCAGAATTGGTGATGACGATCCCAGGTTTAACTCCTGGCACCACCTACAACTTCTACGCCTTCTTCTGGGAAGGTGCCGCTGGCACCAGCGGCTGGCAACTGGATGCCGCCCTCTCTGGCCCCGATGCGCCAGTTGAAGCGTTCACGAATTACAGCAACGCCGACCTCAACAACGCGACGGGCCCGGTCTATGAAGCGGCGGAGCTGCCGTTCGCCAATCTCGCCAGTGTCAACACCACCAGCGAGTACGTTGTGTCGCATCCGGGTGAGTTTTATACCATTGGCCTCAAGCCCGGTTTTGGCAACGACCAGACCCGTACGAATCCCGGTGGTACCGACCTCGATCTGTTCGCCGCCAACATTGGTTCGATGACCGTGTCGGCGAGTGGCGAGGTGCAAGTGTCCATTCGCAAGATTACCGAGGGAACTCGCGTCTGGTTCGATGGCGTTGGCTATCAGGTCGCCGGGCTCTCGGGCGACACCAACAACGATGGCCAGGTCAACATGGCCGACTACGCCGAGATCGCCAGCCGCATCGGCGGCCCGGCCGTCACGCCCGGCTCGCTGGGCGACGTGTTCGGCGATGGCGTCGTCGACCTCCGCGACTTCCGCCTGTGGCAGCAAAATCGCACCGACCTCACCGGTGGCGTGAGCTCGAGCGCCGTGCCCGAGCCAACGTCGCTCTGCTTGGCCGCTCTTGTTGTGGGCCTCGCCTATGCAGGTCGTCGACGAAAGTAGTCGACCGCTCTTCACCTTCCATTCATCTCATGAAGTACTTGGGATATCACCAATGATTAAGCGTCTTACATTCCTTTCCGCCGCGGCGGCCCTCCTGGCGATGAGTTCGCCCGGGTTCGCCCAAGTCGTGCTCAACGTGGATCAAGCAACCGGCTTGGTGGAGATTCACAACACGAGCGATACCGCTACGGTCAATCTCAACAGCTACGACCTTCGCTCGCTACAGAACGTTGCTACCAATGGCGACGGTTTGCTCAATGCCAATGGCTGGACCAAGCTGCAAACCTCCGTTGGCAACGGCTGGCTCGCTACCAATTTTCCTACCAATGAGCGGCTGCTTGAAACCAACGCGAACAACGTGCTCAGTCTCGCCCCAGGTGCCAAGCAAAGCCTTGGTGGCGCCTTTACTACCAGCGGCGCGGCCATCGGCGCTGCCCAAACCCGCGTGGGTTTCGGCAACGAGTACCGGGACCTGACGTTCCAGTACACCGACGCCGACGCCAACTCGGCGATCGTCGACGCCGTGGTGAACTACTCGAATCCGATCTTCAACAACCTGGTACTCGACGTCGACCGTTCTTCGGGCAACATCACCCTGAAGAACGAGTCGTCCGTCGCGGTGCAGATCGAAGCCTACACGATTACGTCCGAGGCGGGTTCGCTGAACACAGACTGGAACGGGCTGAGTGACACCGTCGCCAATTGGCAGAAGAACGTCGGCACTCCCAACGCTCTTGCCGAGTTGTCGAGCATGAACAATTCGACGGGCAATCCTTTGGCACCCTTGACCATCAACGGCGGCGCAAGCTTCGACCTGGGCACCGCCTTCAACGCCGGCGGTACCGAGGACCTCGCGTTCTCGTTCTTGCTCACCTCCGACACCGCAGGCAACGGGTTTGCCGGTGCCATTCGGTACGTGGGTGGCGGTGGCCTTGTGGGCGACTACAACGGCGATGGCTTTGTGAATCTGGCCGACTACACCGTCTGGCGAGACACGCTCGGCTCGACCACGAACTTGGCGGCCGATGGCAACAACAATAACAGCATCGACGCGGGTGACTATGGCGTGTGGAAGTCGAACTTCGGTTCCTCCGCTGGCAGCGTGGCCGCGGTTTCGTCGGCCCAAGTTCCCGAGCCCTCCACCGTGGTGCTCCTGTCGCTACTGGCCACGGTTGGGTTCGTCGCCCGCCGGCGTTAGTCGTACGCGTTGCTACAACCTTGGTGCCCAGCCGATTTGCCGGCCGCATGTCTGGTGCGGTCCGGTAGTGGGTGGGTGTGCTCGCAGCGAGAGTGTAAAGTCCGCGGCCTTTGGCCGCGGAGGGCAGCGACACTTTCGCGTGGGTGACTCGGGGCACCAAGGTCCTTTCTGCAGCATTCTTCCCACACCTTGATCTGCGGGCGCGCTTTATTCCTGCCGGAACGGGATGCCGCCCTCCACGTTGAAGAGGCCCTCTGTGAGTTGCACCTTGAGAATTATTGCCCTTGCCACGCTCGCCTGCGTGATGCTCCCCATCACCGTGGAGGCCACGCCGACGCCGATCGTTCGCGACGCCAATGGGAACTGGGTTATCGACTCGTCGGCGACGTTCGCTCAGTCGGCGTTTACGCTGGATGTCCGCAAATTCGCCGGGCCGTTTCCCAATAACTCCAATGGCTCGCGGCCTCGGCTGAACTCGCTGAGCTACGCGCCGGGTTCGACGGACCTGTTCGTCATCAACGCCGGAGAGTACGGCGATGCGACGAGCGAGGGACTAATCTACCGCGTCTCGGCAGACGGCACGATTGAGAATGGCGGCGCGCCGCTGGTGGATGTCAGCGACTTCTTCACGCTACCCCGTGGTTCGAACTGGCACAACGAACAAGGTGGCGTGCGCAGCCTCTCGTTCCACCCCGAGTTCGATCAAGTCGGCATGCCCGGCTACGGTAAAGCGTTCACCACCCAATCGGTTTCTCGCGCCAGCGCTACGCCAGGCGTGACGTACCTCGGCCCCGTGAATCCAGCCCTACAGAACAATGGCAACGGGGCCGCACGCGTCGATGGCAGCGTGGTCGAGTGGACCGCCACCTTCGGCACTTCGGGGGAAGTGACGGGCTTCACTAGCCCGCGTGAAGTCTATCGCGTCGCCACTCCCTCGGCCCAGCATCCGATCAAGGAAGCTTCCTTCAATCCGCTGGCCGTACCGGGTGACGAAGACTACGGCCTGCTGTACGTTCTGCATCCCGACGGCGGGGCCTTCAGCATGGGGACGGGACTAGAACCTGACGATGCCCTGGGCAAGGTGGTTCGCGTGAATCCGCTGGCCGATGGCGCCAACCCTTACTCGGTCCCTTCGACCAACCCCTTCATTGGTGCGAGCGAACAGATGCTCGACGAGGTCTTCGCCTACGGCTTCCGCGATCAGCACACCATCGCGTTCTCGCCCGGTGCAAACGCTGGCGACGCACCGCTGATCTTCGTCACCGACATCGGTGCCGATCGCGTCGACGAAATCGACTTGGTCGTGAAGGGTGGCAACTACGGGTGGAACGATCGCGAAGGGACCGTCAACTATCCTTCGGGCAATACGCCAACCGGCACCGACTCGACCATCTATCCCGTCGCCCAGTACGGCCACGCCGAGCCCAACTCGCACGCCATCGCCGGGGGCTACGTGCTGAACGCGGGCATCCATGGCGGGCAGTTTATCTTCGACGACTTCACGAACAACAACAGCCTGCCGATGGTGGTGTCGGTCAGCGATGCCCTGGCGGCGGTGACCGATGGCATGGCGGGACTCGAGAACATCGCTCCCGCCGAGATCAAGACGGTCGCCATTCAGTTCGATCACGACAACAACCCCGAGACGCCGAGCATCGCGAAGACGTCGTTCCTCGACATTGTGAACGACGACCCTAACTTCGATGGTTTGGGCCGTACCGATCTTCGCTTCGGCATGGGGCCTGATGGGACGTTGTTCCTCCTCAACAAGCGTAATGGGTATATCTACACGGCGACGCTTCTGTACCCTGAGTTCATGCCTGGCGACACGAACGGCGACGGCCTAGTGGACATGGACGACTATTCGGAGATCGCCAGCCGCATCGGCGGCCCGCCCGTCACGCCAGGGTCGCTCGGCGACGTGGTGGCGGATGGCGTGATCGACCTCAAGGACTTCGCCCTGTGGCAGCAGAACCGAACCGATTTGGGAGGGGCCAGCAGCGCGCAGGTCCCCGAACCGAGCTCGGTGGCAGTGGTTTTTGCGGCGCTACTGTTAGCGGGCCGATTCCGCAGAAGGCGTTAAAACCGGCCACAATCCGCAAAGCCGAAAGAGGGATTCTCCCCGTCGCCCACCCCACCGGCCTGGACCGAACCCTCGGGGCGTGCGAGAATCGAGGGTATGCGGAGCGTGCTTATTGCCATCCTGTTGATCGTGAGCGTGGGATTACATAGCCCCGCGTGGGTGCAGTATTCGACTCCGCACGAACCAGCCTTCAATGCGTCGACCTCGACAGGTACCGGCGCATGCGAACTTGGTCTCCCTACGCCCGTGGACCAACCAGCTCTGCTCAAGTCGGCGTTTGCCGACGTCTTGGTTGTGACCACGGGGGATTCGATAGACTGGCTGCCAGCAGAGCGGGTCTCGATGCCGCGACCTCCTGCCGTGCACTTCACTTTGCAATCGCAGCATGTCTTGCTGCGGATTTGATGAATCGCTTTGGCGTGCAATGCGCCTTCTGCCGCGATTCTTCCTTTCCATCGCCTGCGCCTCCGGTGCGCTCGGCGTTCTTTCGATTGCAAGGCAATCTATGAACACCAAACAAGACACTAAGAATCCACAACTCGAAGAAGAAAACGACCGCTGGGGCACCCTGGTGGTTATCGCCTTCCTGATCGGCCCTCCGGTGATAGGCATCCTCTACACGATCGTCGGGTAGGATCGTCCGTCGATGGCAATACACGTCACACCCACCTTCGCTGTGGTATCTACGGCGAAGGTGGGTAGCGACGCCATTCTTCAATAGCGTGGCGGTGAAACCATCGTAGGGTGCGGGCCTTTCTCGCTATGGCGCTGTTGGGTCAATTTGCGTCCAGCACGCTTGTATCGAGAAGCATGGGAATGATCTCGCTCTCGACAGCATCGCCACGAGTTTGAGCCCGTAAGAGAGCGCCGATCCTCCTGCCTTGTTCTTCCGAATTGTAGGCGGGGCGGGAGTAGACGTACTGCGGCTTCTGGTTGGGGTGCAAGTAGTAATCGCAAAGCACGATGTCTACGTCCCGGTAAAGCTCGAGGCCCATTTCGGTCAATAGTTCGACTGCCACGCCAACCATGGTCCGCGAGCGGAAAATAAATCCCGTCACCGGGGTTTTCAATTGCAACAGCCGCAAGACTTCGGCGCGGTAAACCGACGCCGCACAGGGCAGGAAACGTTGTACCAGCGCCCCCACCGGCAGCCGTGCTGTGTCGACCGCGAACCGAATGGCGTCCATCGTGGGGTGATCGCCGGGCAGGACGAGCTGCCGGTTGATGTCGGCGATTCGCTCATGACCTCGCGAAAGTAGAAACTCGGTGGCGAGTTGACCAATGGCGTGCTGGTCGCGTGAGAATCGGTTCAGATTTTCAACGCCGGGATGCAACTGCCCGTAGACCACGGCAGGCACCTGGAACTGGCTAACAAGCTGCTGAACCTCAAACGGCACGCTCACCAGAACGAACCCTTCGGTGGACTTCTTCGAGAAAGATTCGTCAATGAGCCGTTTCACCGCGACATCGGGGTTCGTGCGAGGCAGGAAACTGATCTGAACCGACGCTCCTGGCAGTTCCTCTTGCATCCCCAGTAGCAGTTGGTCGTTGCCTATGCCCTCGGCGACCAAATAGTCTTGCTGCACCAGGAAGTGTACCTTCCGCAGTTCGGGTGCCGGCTGCTCGTCGGAGGGGAGTGCGATGAATGCTCCTTGTCTTTGGCGACGGCTAATCAACTTGCGTCGCTCTAGGAGCTGCAGAGCGCGGTTGGCGGTTGCCTTGCCCACCCCCAGCATCAGCGATGCGTCCGCCGTCGTGAGGTAGCGATCGCCCGGTTGGAGATTTCTTTCGCGGATGTCGGTGGCCAACTCTTCGGCGAGCGCAATGATCTTAGGAGTCGTTGTGTTCAAGGCAATCTACATTTCCGAATCAGAAATTGAACTCACCACCGGGTACTTCTTTGGTCACCTGCTCGATCCAACGCGCGGCATTCGCACGCAGCCTTCACTCTACTGAAGCTCTTAGTGTGGTTCTTCTGCCGCCGGGCGCTTTAGGTATTTCAGTCCGTCCGGCACAAAATCCTGTGGCTTAAAGGTCGCGTCAGGGTGGTAGTACGATGTTTGGTCGGTTCTCGGTAAGGTCTCGAGCAACTTCGGATCGCCCAGCTCATTGAGCATGGGATCATGTGGATCAAAGCGGTTCATCAGATAGATGCCGTCGATTCCCGCCTTCCAAGCGTTGTAGGCTTCTCCTCGCCACACTTTGATGTCCACTTCTACGTCTACATCTTTACTGCCTCGAAGCCGCCTCGCTTCGAAGCAGGCATAGACGGGGATGTCGTACTTCTCTCCCATCCTCGCGAACTCTTCCCAAGGTTCGAGTTTGAAGTAGTCGGCCCCCGTTGCTAGATCAACGAGGTCTTCGTCGAGCCAACGTCCCACGTCCAACCCCATCGCCCTGCAATAGTCGATCGAGTCGGGGATGCGAATGGCAACGAGGATGGGTTTGCCCTTACGAATCCCAACTTCCTCGGTCATGCGGCGGATGCGTCGGACGAGCTCGGTCATTTCGTCCATCTTCTCTTGTGGAACCGGTTTGCCTTCTAGTGGCTCGATGAAGAATGCGGGGTGGCGCCAGAAGTCGAGCTCGATTCCATCGACATCGTAGTTGTTGCACACTTCTTCGAAGAGCTGGAACACGATCTCGCGTACCTCGGGCTGGTCGTACCGCATGAACGACCAGCTTCCTTTGCCACGCTCGAAGTGCGGCGGGAGGCCCGCTTCCTGCGTGCCCATCAGCAGTTCTGGATTCTCTCGCTTCCAATCCGTTACCAAGTAGGTCCATTGTTTCGAAGAGTCGTGGCGATCGTTCATCCGCATCGACCAGAAGACTTCGCGATCATGGCGACGGCACCAGTCGCTAACGATTTCCAGCGAATCGGTGCCGAGCGCATCGAGCGGCCCGACCCAGTGCTTCCCCGGCACATCCTGGTGCTTGCCCACACCCATTCGCTCCGCAATACTGCTGCGGTGGGTATAAAGCATAGGAATACCTGAGCAGTAGAAAATGCTGTCGACTTGGGTGTCTGCGAGACCTGCCGTGCGTGACTCAAGAAAGCGCTCCGGCGTGTAGGGGGCCTCCAGCTCATCGTTGCCGTCGTTGTTCACGATGATGCGACGCTGCCGATGCTTCACCTCATCTCGTGCAGCCCGAAGCTCCTCCAGGGACAGCGTTCCTTCGAGGGGGGCTGGTTGTGCAGACGCGTCCACTGCGCAGCCGAGGAGGACCCCAGCAAGCAACCATCCAACCACGATGCTCGACATCGCCATGCGGCGCTGAGCACTCCAGAGTTGCGACAACCGGAACGCGGATATTGCAGAGGTCGTTTGGGTGGTCATGGAGGCTTCGTGGGTTTCAGGTGTTGGGGTTAGCTCAAGCGGACTAATAAAGGCAGTTGTTCAAGTAGGTTCTGGCGCGGTTGATCTCTGATGTCACGCCAGCGGTCGTTGCTGCGATGGGCTTCCCGCGGGGGAATGGGTGCATGAAGATCTCCGTCCACCCTTGGTACCGAATCGAACGCAGAGCCTGAACAATAGGCGTGAAGTCCAGTTCGCCGCGGCCGGGCATCTGGAGGAGTTGTTGTTCGCGAGGAAGTTTCGTCTTCGACCCCTTGCCATGCTGCCACGCGTAGAACAACCCCACGGCATGCCCCGCGTTGCGCAGCAGGGCGGCGTGCTGCTCGGCCGTTAGCTGCAGGTGGTACGGCGAGTAGGCGAGCGTGAGAGATTCGCTAGGACGCAGTTCTGCGAACCATTTAATCGACTCGGGCGAGTCGATTGGATTGCCGCGGTGGTTTTCGAGGGCGATTGTAACGCCATTCTCCTCGGCCACTGCGATATGCGGTTTCATCGTCTCGAAGAAGTGCCGCAGGTGCCCTTTCACACTGTTATCTGCGATGTCTGGCAGACCCTGCGCCGCCGTGACCAATAGCGGACAATTTAGCCGTTTGCATAGACGCATCTCGTCGTGAAGTGCGTCCATCTCGGTGTGGAATCGCGAGAAGCTTCCGAGTGATACACCGTGCTCGGCTAGCACTTCAACGAAGCGATCCTCGCCCATCGCGTCAATCTGCTCACGCTGATTCCCATGCTTCATGGGCCAGATGTCGATGGCGGTGGAGCCTGTACGCTTCACTTCGGGCAGTATATCCGCGAGGTCCGCGTATCCGTACATGCACGAGGCCAGCAAGTACTTGAGCTCAAAACGATCGGGGACTTCCGCAGCGCGAACGTCGCGCAGCGGTCCCATGGCCAATGTCGCCGCGGCCGCCGATAGAAAATGACGTCGATCGAGTACGTAAGACGCTACCTGTTTCATAGCCATCCCTACCGATTACCTATGTCGACCCGCAATTAGACCACTTCGTAACCGCGACGCTGCTCGCGACTGAGCATTCCGTTGGCCTCGTCGTCGCCAACAAACTCTTCGTTGGTCGGGTCCCATTTCAACGGCCGCCCGAGCCGCATGCTGATGTTGGCGATATGGCAGGTGTTGGCGCTTCGATTCTGGCTTTCGACGTCGGAGATCGGAGTTTTGCCAGCGATGACGCAGTCGAAGAAGTTGCCAACGTGATTGATGATCGCCTCCATCTTACCCGTCCGCGCGGGACGGTCGTCGTTATCGAAGTCGTACAGCTGAAACTCGTCTCGACGCATGGGCTTGTCGTTGAGTTCCTCCACGGCCTTCCCCGCGATGACGCCGCGGTTGGCAAACATCCGCCCCTTCGATCCAATGAACATCACGCCATTACGGCCGGTGTCGCTTACGGTCATCTCCACGCCATTCGCGAAGCGATACCACGCGTGGAAGTCAATCGCTACGTTAAAGCTGTCGCTACCCACCTTGGGTAGGTTGGCCTCGCCATGCACTTCGACCGGGTCAGAGTCGATGGCCCATTGCCCAATGTCGATGTGATGAGCCCCCCAATCGGTCATCTTTCCGCCGGCGTACTCGTACCACCAGCGAAAGTTGAAGTGAGCCCGCTGCTCGATGTAGGGAACATCCGGTGTTTGTCCCTGCCATCGATCCCAGTCGAGGGCGCGCGGCACGGGGTACACGGGGAAGGGGCCGCCTACTCTGTTCTTTGCCAGCGCGATCTCCACCCGTTCCAGCTTTCCAAGTCGTCCGGCGCGGACCATTTCCACCGCAAGCCGGTAGTGTTCGTCACTTCTTTGCCAGGATCCCACCTGAATGATCCGGCCAGTCTCCTTCGCGACCTTGCGGATGATCTTGCCTTCGTCGACGGTGAGAGTCAGTGGCTTCTCGACGTACACGTCTTTCCCCGCACGGCAAGCGTCGATCAGCATCTTGGCATGCCAGTGATCTGGCGTGGCGATAATCACCACGTCCACGTCTTTCCGCTTTAAAAGGTCGCGATAATCGGTGAAACTGGGTGGGCGTTCGCCGAAAGACGACTTGGCTTGATCGAGCACGTTGCTGTCGACGTCGCATACAGCAACGACGTCGCCGTGGGCCTCGGCCTTTCGGCACACCACCGAACCCTGGTAGCGCAAGCCGATAACGCCAATACCCAGCCGCTCGACTTTGTGCCGTGGCTTGGATCGCTGATCGGTTTGAGCGAAGCCCGTCGCGGCCGGGAGCGCTATCGCAGAAGCCGAGGTGAGCAAGAAATCTCGCCGTTTCATATCAAAGGATCTCTCAATTCAGGACGAAGTGCGTAGCGCCCAGTCGGCAGAACTGGTTCCGCCCGCCGGGACTTCAAAGGTCAGCTTCGAGTCGTAGTTGTATTTGTCGGGGATTATTTCTTTGGGTGTACGTACGATCGATTCATCTTCCGAGGCCGCTTCGGTGCTGTGGGCCGAGTAGATGGTCACCTTATGCAAGCCAATGACCGCGCCGGGCTCGCCATCGATGGTGTTGAGCGAATACCGTCCCTGATCGTCGGTGATGGCGGTGGACCCCGGCCCGCCCACGGGCTGGAAATTCACGAAGGCGTCTGGCAATGGCTTGCCATCGAGCGTCACCGTGCCGGATACCGACCCAAGTGGGAATGTGTCCGTGCGCGAACACCCCGTCAGGGATAGAACTGTGATCACAGCAAGAAGGCACCGCACTGTACTCCTCCGTAGTCCATTCGCTCTGGTGTAAAAGGTTCGCTTGTCGGTTCCAGACGCAGCGGATCATTGTTGAGCCAATGTTTCTAGCTCTCCGTCTTGAATCGTGGTCGCGGCGACGAACACATCCATACTGATGTACTCGTCAATCGTCGTTACCGATCCATCGCAGAGGACGAACTGAATCACTCCCGGGTGGAAGCTACCCCACCCTCGCTTGCAAGTGTCCTGCCCGCCCCCACCGATCGCGAGGCAACGGTCGTAGTCGGCCAGCAGAGTGCGGCTTTCTCGAAATCCGCCCGATTGATTATACGACGAGTAGGCGTAGGCCCAAAATGCGTTTCGATCCGGTCGACTGGCGGTGGCGTACTCTCCGACGAGCAGCGTGTTGGAGAGACCGTCGCTGATCTTTCGCAACTTCACCGGCACCAACTCCGCACGTTTGCGTTGGTATCCGACCCTGGGCTCGATGGTAACATGCATGGGGCCTTGCCAACTGGTGGGCATGCGAGTTTTTGCTACGTCATCCACGCGAGGCTCATCCCAGTACTCGATGGAACTGGATCCGCGTGCGCGTCCCGAGTTGGCCTTGTAAGAACTCACGGCCCACAGCTCCTTCGAGCCGGTGTCGGGTACGATCATCCGCGCTTCGGGTTTGCTGGTGGGACAAAGGTAGGCCTCGACCGTAGTCTCACGTAATGCCTTGTTGGTGGGTGCACCAAAGTCGACCGTGGGATCCCAAATGTCTTGCAGTGACTGCAGCTCCATGTAGGGGAGAATCTCTACAGACCACGTGGCGTAGTAAGGCCCCAGGTAGTTGTTGTCCGCGGTTCGGCTTCCTGGAGGAAGCGTGCGCCGGCTGCTTTCGTAGTTTAGCGCCGCTAGGCCAATTTGTTTGAGATTGTTGGTGCACTGCGAACGTCGCGCGGCTTCGCGAGCCGCCTGCACAGCCGGTAGCAGCAGGGCGACGAGGATTCCGATGATGGCGATGACGACCAAGAGCTCGACGAGGGTGAACCCTAGTGGTTTGTGACGAGATTGCATGACAAGTCCCTTGCAAAGTTGGTTGGACGTTCACCCCCGGCAGATCCGCTGCCCGCGACCTGCGCGGGGGTGAACCCAAGCAGTCCCCAATGGAGCTAGCGATTCGCGACCATTCGACGGCGAACAACGAACGTAGATAGCGAACCCATTAAGAGCATCGCGCAGGTAGTGGGCTCTGGGACCGCTGCGGACCCGGCCGATAGGGCACCGGGCGAACTGCTGCCAAAGTTCGTTTTCCACAGCTGGTAATGCGTGGCACCGACGGGAGTTCCCAGGTTGTCGTCGTTCGCCAAGGGCGAGTTACTGCCGAGGTTGTCGCGCCATACGGTGTAGTCGGCGAGGTTCACCTTGCCGTCGCTGTTGAAGTCGCCTGGCAACCCCTCGGCATCGATATAGGTCACTTCGCCCTCGATGTAAGTCTCGGGATCTGCGCCCGCAATGTGGTAGTCGAATACCAAGTCGCGTACGTTCACCGAAGTGTTGAACAAGTCCCCAAGCGGAATGCTGGCCCCGGCGGGAATGAACGAGGCGAGCGCGAGTACCCCTTCGCTGAGTTCTGACGCGGTGGAACCGAGCTCAAACCAGAGATTGGTGTCGAAACCACTGTTCTCCAGGCTTGTCCAATTGGCAGGAGCCAACGACCCCTGTTGGCTGGCGATACGATAGCCGTCGATGTAGATGCCGTTGTTGCTGTTGTTGACCAGAAACGCCTCGGTGTTGAGATCGACGACGAGTTCAAGCGCAGGTCCGCTGAAGTACTCCGTCGCCAACTCCGCGGCAATGGTGCTGTGGTCGTTCACGTCGTTGAAGATCATAAAATCGCCCATGTTGCCCGCGAAGTAGGTGCCGGTTGCAAAATCGGAGCGGCGTCCGATGCGGAGATCGGCGGTCCCCAACAGCGCATTACTCGACGCGCTCGCCGTATTGCTCACGGTTCCCGATTGGGTTTGTACGGAGAGGCTGGCGGTGCTGGCAGCTCCGTTCCACGCGTAGGTGGCCACGAACCACTCGTCGACCGGTAGATTCACCGCCGCATTGGTCGATTGATTGGCGAAGCCGAGCAACTGATTGGTGTCGTAGCTGTACTGGAGGCCGTACGCAAAATCGGCGAAGTCCGATACCATGTCGAAGAGGAACCGAGTCCCCGTGGCACCTGGTTGGATTCGTCCCGCCACAATGGTGGTGAGCGTATTCGTATCCAGCGCCCCTCCGAAGCCATCTTGGTTGCCAATCAAGGTGACGACGGTATCGTCGCGCCGGGCAATCAGGCGTTGCGACGTGCCATTGAAATTCCAAACGGCACCCTGCGTCGGGTGAGGAAGGATCACAGGGCTGTCGGCGTTGCCTTCGGCATCCACAAAGTCGTCGAAAGCCAAGCCACCCGGAGTTGTCGAGCGAACGTCGGTAATCCATCGACTGTTCTCGTACAGCGCGGCCGGCTCTTGCCCGAGCGGGCCATACTGCGAAGGGAGAATGTTGGGATCGAAGTGAATGGCGAGGTCAGCATTCGCACTGCTGCTCAGAAGCAACAGTGCTGCCAGGGTTAGGTATGCCGTTGCGGTATGAATGAGTCGGAGAGTAAACATTGGGTAGCTCCAAGTGTGCAGTCAGGAAGAGAGGAAACGAGATGTCGCTAGCGTGCCACTTGCGGACGCATTAGCCTTCGACTGCCAACCACGCCCACAGCTACGGCAAGGGCGAGTAGAGAAAACGACCCAGGCTCAGGCACCTGGTGTCCGTGGAACGTTAGGAGTGACACGTCTTCGGGGGTCGCCGCGATGATCGCGTTCTTGAGGCGGAAAAAGTCGGAGTACGTAATGGCTCCGTCTTCGTTCATGTCGCCGAGGACGTACCGTTCGGGGCCGAATTCGAGCGAAGACGTGTCGGCCCCGTAGTTCGTGCGAAAGACGTCCAGGAAATCCTGCGCGTTGACCAGCCCGTCAAAGTTCAAGTCGCCGTACTGGAAGGCCTGCCCGTTGTTCCCTTCGAATATCGCCTTCACGGTTCGCGAGCTACCGTTGTCGAACTGCAGTTCGATGGTGACATCTTCCTGGTAGTACGAAGTCCAAATGGTGCCGAAGTCGGTAGGGTCGTCGACAACGAACGTTGCGCCATTGGCCGCGCCGCCAAGGCTGGTGCTTGCTTCTTCCGAGAGTTCGGTGCGGCTGGTTGGGGCGGAAGTTGTCAGCCACACGTTGTTGGGATCCAACTGATCCGGGCCGGGGCTTTGAGAATCGTAGTTGTTGGCGATCGAGAGCCAACCGGTGGGGGTCAGAGTTCCTGATGGGGAATGGATGGTATAGCCAACCACGTTCGTCAGATCGCCGCCCGAGGGCCGCACGAACGACGCTGTGCCGGTATCGCGATTGATGACGAGCTGTGGGCCATGGATGTACTGCTCGGCGAGCTCAGTAGCAACGGCGGTGTGGTCGACCGCGTCGTTGTAGATCATCAAGTCGCCCAAGTTGCCGAGGAACCGCGTGGCGGTGGAGCCCGATAGGGTGCGGGTGCCTAATCGCATCTCGCTGACGGTAGCGAGTGCGGCGCTGCTCGCCGCGTTGTTGGTAACCGTATTGATGCCGGCCGCCGTGTCGACCGTCAGCGTAGCGGTGCTCGCGGCGCCGTTCCACACGTACCTAGCCACGAACCACTCGTTGACAGGCAGATCGATCGAGGTGTTCTCTGTCTGGTCGGCGTAACCTTGAAGCGTAAGGGTGTCGTGGTTGTAGCGCAGGCCGTACCCGTTGTTGAAGCCACCTTCCGCCATGTCGAATAGATAGTCGACGCCGGTTCCTCCGGTACCAATGCGCCCCACCACGATGGTAGTCAGCGTGTTCGTATCGTAAGCCGCACCAAAACCATCTTGCCGACCCTGGCTGCTCAGCAGGGTATCGTCGCGGCGCATCAGCATCCGCTGGGCTGAACCGTCGAGACTCCAGACGCTGCCCTGTGTTGGGTGGGCAACGAGAATCGGATTGTCGGCGTTTGCTTCCGCATCGATCCAGTCGTCGTACGCAAGTCCGCCCGGCGTGGTGGATCGCGCGTCGGTGATCCAGCGAACGCCCGATCCAATGCCGGCCACCGGCGTCTGTCCCAACGCACCGTATTGCGTAGAGAGCACGTTCGGATCGAGGTGGAGTACGAGATCGGCCGACGCCTCGCGGGTCACACCCGCGGTAGCTAGGAGGCCAAGTAGCGCCGCCGCTATCCTGCTAGTTCGTTGAGTTAACATGATTCTTCTCCAGAAGAGTTTTCAAGAAGAGTACCGCCACAAGCTGTATTCGTTGGTTGGTCGCTCGGATTCGCCTTCTTTGGAGTAGGGCGATTTTCGAGCGATGGCCGGGTTGCGGATCGTCAACACGTTCATGGCTCCAAACGTCCCGTGGATGGTTTGCAGCAGGCATTCGCGAGCTGCAACGGAGACCATCGTTGGCGATCTGCGTTTCGCCGAGTCACTACCGCAATGGACCGCCCTCCCACGCAGGTTGCGAGAGAAGAAACCGACATTTCAGACACACAAGCCGAGCATCGCTATTCCCCCGAGCGTCCGTATCCGCCGGGGACACATGCCGCGTCGACCCGCGCTCTGCGCGGGGGACACGGGAACGCTATCTGCAACCTTGTTGGGCCGCCCGTTCGTCCAGCTCAACGGGGATGATCTCGCTTTCGCAGTTCACTCCCATCGCCGCTCTCACCAACAGTCGGGCGATCCGCCTACCTTGTTCTTCCAGCGAAAATAAGGGGCGGGGGTAAACGTAGTCCGCCACTTGGGCGGCACCGAGGTAGTAGTCGCAAACGACGACATCCACATCCCGATAAATCCGCATCCCCCGTTTCGCGAGCGAGCGAACGACACCATCGGCCATCCGCTTCGCACGGCATACGATTGCCGTTGGTGGGTTATCGGAGTCGAGCAGCCGATCGACCACCGCTTCGCCGGCGGCATCCGCCGCTGGTACCAATCGTTCGCACAATGCATTCGCGAGCAGGCCTCGCTCGCTAAGTTTGGTTTGAATAGCGTCCAGGGTGTCGTGGTCGCCGGGCAGCGCCGACTGTCGCCCGAGCAGAACGAATCGCTCGTGGCCGCGTTTCAGCAGGAAGTCGGCAGCCAACTCGCCCACCGCTGCCATATCGCGATCGATCTTCAGCAGTCGTTCGATACCCGGGTAAATGCCACCGTACACAACGGCCGGCACACCACGATGGCTGGCCAATTCCTGCACTTCGTACGGCGCACGAACCAGGATGAACCCATCGGACGAGATCGCTGATGACGCTTGGTCGAACAACCCTTCGACGTACCGAACGACGTTCTCGCCCGGCAGAAAACTAATTTGGACGCGCACGCCTGGTAGCTCTTCCTGCATCCCCAGTAGCACAAGGTCGCTGCCAACTCCCTCGGCGGTGAGGTACATCGGATGAACTAGAAAATGCACTCGCTCTAGCGGCGGCGAAGGTGTGTCGCTTGGCAGGTTGGCGATGAACGCACCAAGTCGTTGTTGCCGGACGACAATGCTACGACGCTCCAGCAACTGCAGCGCGCGATTGGCAACCCCACTTCCCACCCCTAGCAGCTTCGAGGCCGCGGCGGTGGTGAGGTAGGGATCCCCCGGCTGAAGCTGTTTCGACTCAATGTCGGAAATCAGCCGATCTGCCAGATCGACAATCCTTAGCGTCTTGCTCTTTAAAGCGGGCATGCAAGAGAGCTCCACTGCAACGGAACCAGCAAGCCGAAAGGACATTCGGGCTACTTCGAAACATGCTAACTCTATTTAGTTCCGAAGTAAAGAGAATAATATTGTTAATAGGAGATTTTTATAAAGTGTCTGAAAATGAAGGGGTTTCGCACTGCCGAGGCAGGGAGGGGCAGGGCGTCGGGGCGCTTTCGCCCACGAAGCGGGCACAAAAAAAGGACACTCTACCAACGGTAGAATGTCCTTAAGTCGGGGCGACATGATTCGAACATGCGACCTCAGCGTCCCAAACGCCGCGCTCTAGCCAGGCTGAGCTACGCCCCGCAATCAGAATTCGTCATGGTAACCGCCCTCGGCGGAATCGGCAATTGGGAATGCCGCTATACAGCCTGAGGCCCGGTTAGCGAGTATGAAGGTGAAGACCGGCGAGCCCGTACCGAGGTTCGGCAAGCATGCAGAAATCACTCGAAACACCCTGTTTTCTGCGGCCAACTCCCGATTGCCACGCAGCAGCGAATATGCGATATTTAGGGGCTCGGCAGAGGGTGCCGCCACTTGGTTGGCGCGTCCCCGCTGCCCTCTCACCATCGGGCCGTGGCGCAGTCTGGTAGCGCGTTTGACTGGGGGTCAAAAGGTCGCAGGTTCGAATCCTGTCGGCCCGACTTGCTTGAGAAACTCAAAAACCCCGCGAAGCAATGCTCCGCGGGGTTTTGTTATTTCCAGGGCTCGGGCGTATCGAACTACTCGTAAAGCTTCGGCTCAGCCCGCCAGTCTTTGTCCTTGTCGTGCGCCCAGTCCACCACACGCGGGCGTCTCTCACGTAGACGAATCGATTCGATGCCGGCCCAGTAGTTGGACGACTTTGGATTCTTGCCGGTGCAGTCGAGACGCAGGACGTAGTCGCCCGGCTCGAGCCACGCGTCGAGCAGGTGGTATTCCCACTCGTCGGTGCCATCGTGGTAGAAGTCGAGCTTGCCGGGGAGCTCGACTCCGTTCAGCGACGCCTGGTAGGTGCCGAAGTCGTACGACCGGGTGGCGTTGAGCACCAGACGCACAGGTTCGTGCTTCTCGACCTTAAACGGAATCTCGATCCACGAGTTCTCGTCCGAATCCGCACGGTACAGCACGTGTCCCTTCGGGTAGTTGTTTACGTTCTGCTTGTCCGCCATCCCCTCGCCATGCTTGAGCTTATCGAGGGTGTCGGTCGCGTAGAACGTTTGGTCGAGGCTCGCCAGCTTTCGCTCGCGGGCGTGGGGCGCGCGGGCTTTGAACGTGGGAGTTCCGGTTTGGTACCAGAACGCGACGCTCGAGTAATCGTCTTGGCGTTCGTTCCAACTATCGCTTTTGTAGTTGGGGTTCTCGTCGGGCGAAATCCAGCCAAAGTGCTCGATGGTGAACTTGATCGACTTGTTGAACACGATGGGGTCCTGCACGTGCCAGCGGTAGGCGCTGGTGTGGCCACCAACGATGCCCCACTGGTCGAAGTACGCGGTACCAAAGTAGGGAGTATTGACGGTCTGCAGCCCCCAGGCAGAGAGGAAGTAATCTTCGGTGCCGGTGCCCCAGATCGAGGGCTTTGCCTCGCCATCGATGTAGATCTTCTCGTCCCCTTCGCCAAACCAGGACGGGCTTCGCGTGCGGACGCTCAGCACGGTGCCGATGTAGTGGCCCTTCCCCTCGGTTTCGAGGATCACGTAGTCCTCGCCTTGCTTGACCGGATACTCCTGCTTGTACTGGGCGTAGAAGTAGGGCATGTCCTCGGCGATCTTGTCCTTCTTGATCCAGTCGATGTTGTAGTACAGCAGCCCGACGGGCTTCTCGCTTTCGTTGACGATCTCGACGCGAATCGACTTGCGGAACGGCATGTGCCAGAAGCAGTTGTACGAGTCGGCATCCTCGACAACGACCGGAATGCTCACTACTTCCGATCGCTTGCCAAACGCATTGGCAAAGAAGTCGCCGACCGGTGCTTCGACAGCGGGGCGATCGCTGCCATCGTAGTAAATGCGGAGCAGCATTTCCTGGTGATTTGCCGCACCGTCCTTCGCCCACTGGTGGGGCTCGGGGCCGAGGAACGTCATCCAGATATGCGTAACCACCCCCGGCCCAGCGGCTTCGAGTAGCACCCGCGTCTCGCCCGGCGCGAGGTTCTTGTTGTCGTAGTTGCTGTTGGGGTCGAACTCACCGTTGGGATCAAATTCGCCCTTGTCGTTCACGCGGTGCGCCGATGTCGCCCGCATGCTTCGACCTTCCTGAGGCAACGCAAGCTGCCCCAGGGACTGGGCGTACGTCGTGGGTGCGTGAATCGCAATGAGTGCAAGTAGCACCCCATGGTAGAAACTGCGGGCGAGGCGAATCGGCATGTTGAGAACTTGGGGCAGGGGGGCAGAGATACGCCACTGGTCGGCGAGGCTCGACGACGGGCGAGGCCCCATCTTGCCACCGCGACGCAGGCCACTCAATACGGCGAGTTCGGTAATTTAGGCAGCGAAGTCCGTTTTTTCCCCATTCGACATGCGAGCAACCACGCGGCTACGAACGTCCACTCTTTTACAATCGAGCGCAGCAGAACTAGGCTATGGGGCACGAACCGCGGGCGGCAGTGGTTCCCCTTTCGAGACAAGGACTAGAAATGCCCATTCGCTTGACGTACGAAACCGTGGCTTTAGCAATCGCGCTGGGAGTGATTTCGATGAGCGCCTCTGGACAGATGATCGTGGCTCATCGCGGTGCTTCGTTCGATGCACCGGAAAATACCTTGGCGGCGTTTGACCTTGCTTGGCAGCAAGGTGCCGACGGCGCGGAGGGGGACTTTCATCTGTCGTCCGATGGCCACATCGTCTGCATTCACGACCACGACACGAAGCGTACCGCGGGCGAGAAGCTCGTGGTCGCCGAGACACCGCTCGCCGAGTTGCAGAAGCTCGACGTCGGTAGCTGGAAGGATCCCAAATACGCGGACGAGCGAATCGCGACGCTCGACCAAGTGCTCAAGTCGGTGCCTGAAGGTAAGCGATTCTTCATCGAGCTCAAGACTGGCCCCGAGATCGTCGCGCCGCTGAAGAAAGCCCTCGAAGACAGCCCGGTACCGCTCGATAACCTAGTGATCATTGCGTTCGACGAAGAAGCAGTCGCCGAGTGCAAACGCGAGATTCCCGATGTGAAAGTGCACTGGCTCACGGGTTACAAAGAATCGAAGGTGAAAATGCCCCGCTGGTCGCCCGTGCCCGCGAAGATCGCCAGCACGCTGAAGGCCACTAGTGCCGATGGACTTGGTAGCCAAGCGAATCGCCGGGCGTTCGATGCCGTGGCGATTGAGAAACTTCGCGAAGCGGGCCTCAAGGAGTTTCACGTCTGGACGGTCGACGATCCCGCGCTCGCCAAGTTCTACATCGAGCAAGGTGTGTGGTCGATTACCACCAACCGCCCCGCGTGGCTCCGCGAACAACTCGCCGGCGCGCTAGGCGATGCTTCCAAACCGGCAAGCGACGGCAACTCAACTGGTGGCAATTGAGGCCTTGCCGGCGACCACGAACTTCTTGACCGGAATCGTGCCGTGCTTGACCGTCAGCGAAACCTTGCCGTCCTTTAGCTCTACGGTGCCATAGCCAGTGGCGGTGGAGAGGAAGCTGCGGAAGTCGCCGATCTGTGAGTTGACGTAGAGCGTCTGGTCGACCGCGTCGTACCACACGCCGGTGAGTCCTTGTAGCAGAGCGTAGCTAGACATCGCGCGGGCGTACCAGTGGCCGCACTCGAACTCGTTGAATGGGTTGCGAACGCGACCGTCGTACCGATCGCGGCAGGCACGCACAATGTCGAGCCCTTCGTCGACCATCCCCTCGAGCATCATGTGCGAAGCCGCCTGGTACTCAATGCCGGTCCACACTTCGTCGCTGTAGACGAACGGGATGCTAAGCTGGCCACCCTTAGGCCAACTGCATAAGAGCAGACCACCTTCGGTGCCGAAGGCGTACGTGGGGCGCTGGGGGTTCGCGTGGTCGACCAGGCTCGGCTTGAAGTTGTACTTGTGGATCGCCTTGAGATTGCTGCGAACCTTCCCGCGATCTGCCACTTGGTCCACGCCGCACACCTGGGCCATCCAGAACCCGAGCACGCCGTCCGACAAACAGCCGGTGCCGTACTGGTATTTGGGACCTTGCTGGTTGAGATCCTCGATCAGCTCGGCGTAGCCCTCGCCATTGCCAGCGGTGGAAAGCGGCTCGAACTTCGCATTGAGCCCATCGACCTGAATACGGTGGAAAAAGTACTCGCCGTCGTACAGCTCGTCTTCTAGGTACCGAGTTCCCTTTTCGAGGAGCTCCTCGTACCGCGAGACGTCTTCATCTAAGTGCGTGCCCATCGCCGAAGCAGCCGCCAGCGCGCTCAGGTAGAAGCTCGTGCAATGGCCGTCGGGTCCCCAGTATTCGATGTCGTACGTGTTGTGGTGCGGCTCGTCGAGCACGCCTTGATGACGCGGGTCCCACGTTTCGATGCAGTAGTCGAGGCTCTGCTTCACCTTGGGCCACAGCTCGCGCATCCACTCGGTGTCGCCCGAGATCCGCCAGTCGCGATGGACCTTCAGGATGCCACCGAGTTGACCATCGGCCGCCGCGTGGAAGCCGTGGTCGACCGGGCGAATCGGAAGCGCCGACCGGAACGTCTGGTGCCCCTCCGGCGACTGGCTGTCGTTGAACTCGGTTTGACGCAGCGAGCGCTCCAGTTCAGGGAACAAATGGCACAGCGCCTGGGCGTAGTTCCAAACGTGTGTGCACGAACCAGCGCAGCAGCCGACGTTGTCGTTGCAGCCTTCCCAGCACCATAGCCGCCCATCGGTCTGACGTAGCACCGTGGGGCTCTTGAGAATCGTAAGGTTCGCCGCCGCCGCTTCGATCACTTCAGGAGGAAGCGTCGAGTCGTAAAACGCGTCGCTGAACGCCTTGCTTTCCGAGCGAAGTGTGTCGTAGTTGTCGTTCCAATGCTTGGCGACGGCGTCCACGCTATCGAACTTTCCGGCGTACCACGGCACGTGGTACTTGGCGACCGGTTTCGTTTCGGACTTCTTGGGGCCGGTAGCGACCCAATCGCCAAAGTCTTTCTGTTCGAAGTCGGCGATCACGATGGCATCGGCGAGTCCGTCTATGCTGTCCGCCACTTTGTCGGTTTGGACAATGTGATCAACGTTGATGTGCCCCCACCCGCTGGTGGCCTGGTCGACGATCTGAAGTTGTGCTTTCTTTCCCTTGAATTCCGACACGTCCCACGATTGCCAAGTGAGTTCTTCATTGTCCTTGCCCGTGCCGTTGCGGACCACCTTGCCATCGACCAGCAGGTTCAAACTCGCCAGGCGAGGATTTCGGCCGCCCCCGAGCAGGAACTGCAGATGCTTCCGCTCGATGGTGAACTCAGGCGAGGTCAGCGTACCAATCGCGCCATCGCCGTCGGGATCGAACGTGTTGATGAGCCCGTTGCCTTCGAACCCCGATACCCGTTGCTGCCCATCCGCCGTCCCCTGAGAAGGTCCCGCGGCGAACGCGGGCGAGGTTCCGGCAGCCGAATTGCCGGACTGCAGGTTGGTCGTCGGTACGTACCAGGCAAACTTCACCCGCACCGTTTCCGTCGCCCCGGGGGCGATCTTTAGTGGCACGGCGAGCGTCGCCCCGCGAGCCGCGCCGTCGACTACTGGATTGTCGATGATGCGGCCGCTCTTGATGTTCTCCCACACGATGGTCAGCGAATCGAACCACGCCCCTTTGAACCAGCCATGGTCCACTACCGTGTTGTCGTGGTCGGTGTAGATGGCACATGCCCCCTCGCGCTCGGGGTTCTCGTTCGTACCCGCTTGGGTCAGCAAGAATCCATTGTCGAATTCGTTGATCGCAGTACCTTTATCGCCGCGGGCCATGAAGTTCGGTGTGTTGTACGTAAACACCGCCTCCACCGCCGCGCTGGACGTATTGTGGAACGAGTACTCCAGCCCACCCACGGGGAGCGACGAACTATCGGCGTCGCCCGGCGCGAAAGGACTCCAGCCGGTGATCGTCACGTCGAGTGGCATCTCGGAGTCGGCAAGTTCGATCTCGGCGAATGGAAAACGGGTTGTGAACGCCGCCTCTTCGAACCGCGGGAAGCCATACGTGGTGCCGCCGCTTCCATTGCCATTGCCACCGCGTCCGAACACTTTCCACTCGGGCACCTGGCCTTCGAGCACCTTCGCGACGTTGCCCTCCTTGCCCTTCACGCAGATGGCCGCGAACGCGGCAGGGGCGTGGAACACTTCCATCGTGTTGCGCATCGAGACATGCGAGATGGCCCCCGTCGCTTCTAGGCAGAACATGCCCGCCCCGATGCCACCGATCGGAAACGCCACGCGGTCGAGGTACTTGCCCGTGTAGGGACCGTTGTACTCGCGCTCCTGCCGCTTCTGGTAACGTCCGTTCCCTTTCACCGCGACAGGCGTTGACGTTGGAGCCGAGATCGCCAGCCCGGCCGGTGCGAACGCCGCGGCACCGAGACCCAGCACCTGCACGAACTCTCGCCGCGCGAGCGGACCACATCCACAGGAAGAACTATCGCAGGTGCCAGTGTCCGCTTGCTTTGCCTTGTCGCCTGTCATGGTCTCTCCGTGGTCGAGCTTGGTGGTCGCCAGCCCGTCGGCGAATGCTCGCCGCCGCGCTGAACCAGCCATTATCCGCCGCTAGAGACCACGTTTGTCAACCAAAGTGGCATCGCCCCAAGGCCGACTTCGCAAAAGTCGGAACTGCCGTGCGCGTTCTTTGGGAACCAATCGCCTTACAGCGCCAAATCTCGCCACGCCATCTCGGCGTTGTCGACGTTCCAGTCGTCGCCGAAGTAACCTGCCGCACGAATCCCGCCATCGCCCGAGTTGAGGGCGTCGGGGCCGATCAAGAGCAGATCGGGGTAAGGCGTTCCCGCCCAGAAGTATCGCAGGCGATTGGTCAGCCGCATCCCCTCGATACCCGTGCCACCCACAGCGGCCACCAAGTAACGCGTGGTCCCCGTGCGCGGACGCACTACGACGTAACCAAGATCGTCGCCTGTCTCGGGACGCGTATCCACGCGGAATCGCCCACGCCCGGCTTGCACCGGCGACGACGACATCAGCTTGGCCCAAGCCTTGTTCGTGTCGACGCTGCCATAGAACACCACGTTGCGATCGCGTGGCAGGTTCTCGACGAACTCCGTGTCCGACAGCACTTCAATCGCCCCGCTTGCGCGGTAAGCAAACGTCTGCGCGTCGAAGTGAGCCTTGGCCCGCGACCAGGCGTTCTCTTCCTTGTTGCCCACCGTGCCATACACAAGTAGCACGTCGTGGTCGAACACCGCCTTCATGCCACCATAACGATGGGGGCCCTTATCGCTTCGCGGCGGCGTCGGCCGCTGCACCCATTGCTTGTTCACTTTCTCGAGCCACAAACCACTGCTCGGAATCCGCGGCACCACTACCGATGGCCCCCCATCCAGGCGAATCACAAACGGCTTCGCTTCGTCGAACACCGACCGGTCGATGCGCATCCGCTTGACGTTCTTCGTCGTGCCAACGATCGACAGCGGCGACTCTTTGATCTCGAGGTCCACTTCGCTGATTGCAAACTGCTCATTCTGTGCGCCGATGGTGAGCCACTGACTCGTCGCCAGTGTCCCCAGGTCCGACGTAGCGAGTCGCACTCGCTTAGCGGCCACCTCGGGATTGCGGCGGCGTGCGGAGAGGAACTGCATCAGCTCGTCCGAGTCCACCGTCTCCGCACCCCACCAGTTGCCCGCCTCGGGTTTCAGGTAGAGCGCGAAGTCGTTGTGCCACGCGGCGAGCTGCTCGGCGATTTGCCGGCTGAGCTTCGCGGGGATTTGCTCGTCGTCCACGCCATGCGTCAGGTACACACCCACGCTCGCCAGGTTCACCAGCTGCGCCACGGTGTCGCTGGGCCGCGCGGCGCGGATTAGGATCGATTCGAGTTTCGTCGGTTTGTCGTACTCCGGCATACCGCCGCCGTAGGTCCATAGGCTCGGCCACGCCGCAGCGGTGGCCACCGCCGCGAACCGGTCGGGAAGCGACGTCGCCAGCACAAGTGCTCCGTGCCCACCCATGCCGTGGCCGGTCACATAAATGCGATCGGCGTCGATCTCGAAATGGTCCTCGGCATCGGACAGTGCCTCTTGGGCATCCATCCGCGACCACTCCTCCCAGTCGAGCGGAAACTCGCCCCGTCCGCCCGGCACAATCAAGTGGGCCCAGGTTTTGGCTTTGTACTGCGCGGCGAAATCTCGCGGCGTCATCCCATCGGTGTGCAACGCGACAATCGCGCCGATCGTCGCGTCTTCTTCTTCGTCCGACTTCGCGACCAGATGCGTCGCCTCGCCACTCGCTTCCTTCGCCGCAGGCAGCACTACGTAAGGCTGCACGCTCCGATCAACTCGGCTCACGAACGTCCGCGTCTGTAGCGCCGACGCATCGACCGCTTCGAGTTCCAGTTCCAGCTCGCCGAGCACCTTGTCGTCTTGCACTAGCCGCAACGCGAGCTTCGCGACGTCACCCTTCAGTTCGTCGGGTACCTTGAACTCTACCGGGCAGCTTCGCACCGTGGCGGCGTCGAGCCACTCGACCGGCGTGCTGAGGGATTCGCCCCCTTCGAGTTCGGCTTCGATGGCAAGCTTCGCGAGTGGCTTCTCCGAGTAGTTCGCGACGGTTACCGACGCCCATCGCTCGCCGGCCTTCTCGCCACGCACCAGCGATGGCACAACCGCACGATCGGCCGACAGCAACACTTCGGCCGATGGCTTCACCAGCCGCGCGGTGAGTTCGCTCTGCGCGACGTGAAACACCAGCACGTTCTCGCCCTTCTCGACTCGCACTGGGAGCGCGTAGTTGCCATAGGCGTACGGATCGCCCGCGTAGGGCAAGCCGTTAACGTAGGCCATCGCGTGGCCAGTGGCTTCGAGCAGCAGGATGCCCGCCGCCGGCGAGTCGAACGACGCCACCGCGTAGCCACCGCGAATCGAGCGAGTCGACAGCACTCCTTCGTCGTTCACCTTCGCCGCACGCCACGCAACTTCGCGGCCGGCCCCGGTGTCGAACTTGTCGCCGGCCTTCGGCATCGCGAATTTCCCCGATGCCATCGCCGCGTCAATCGGATCGATATGCACACTCGCCCGGCCATAAATGCCGACGAGTGGAATCGTCACGAACTCTTTGAACACGACTTCTTTAGGAAGCTCGCCGACCTCTTCGTTCTCTGCATCGGCGTCCTCTTCCTTCGCCGTCTCGTCCTCACCTTCCTCATCCGCTGGCGTTTTCGCAGAGTCTTCGGAGTCGTCCTGCTCTTCAGAATCAGACTCTGCGTCGGATTCGTCGTCATCTTCGGGAGTTGCTGACTCTTCCGACCCTTCGTCTTCGGACTTCTCGTCCCCCGACTCCTCGCTCGAACCTTCCTCAGGGGTCTCCTGTTTCGGCGCGCTTTCGCCCTCGTCAGCAGATTCCTCCGTCGCGGGAGGCTCTTGTCCTTGCGCAAGCTTAGGCGCAGCGACAAAGTACCCTGCCATCGCCAGCACGGCGCACGCGATCAACCAGCGAAAACGTTCGAGCGACATCTTACTCCTTGCCTTCCTCAACTTGCTTGGCTTCATCGTCCTTCGCTGGCGTGGCTTCGAGCTTCACTTCCTTCGTCGCGTTGCCACCCTTCACGGTGTCGAGCGAAACCTTCGCATCCCCCGCGCCGGCTACTAACCACCGAACGTACTTCGGTCGCCACGAACCAATCGCGTCGAGCTGAACGTTCGCCGGGTCGCGCTCCACTTCGCGGGGCGAATCGAACAATAGGTCGTCCGACACCAGCGCTGTCACCACGCGAACATCGTCGCCTGTGAGCGACGCCACATCGGGTGCGGTTACCTTGTGCTCGACGTTGAACGCCGAACGCGTGGGCGTCAGCTTGCGGTTCATCAGCGTCGCGGTCACTTCGAGCAGTCCGCCATCCAGTTCGCGGACCGTCACGTCGTCGATTGCGACCTGCGGCATCTGGTCGGCGTGCCACAGCGTGAACGCCATGTTGCGATGGCATTCTTCTTCGAGCATGAACGATGGCGGCTGACGCCCCCAGTTCTTCTTCACGCCACCGACTTCTACTTTGCCGTAGGTCGGATGGTCGACCTCTTTCCACTCGGCAAAGCCATCGCTGAGCAGCAGCCACTCGTCGAACTTCCGCTGATCTTCCTCGCTTGGGAAGAAGCCTCCACCCTTCGACTCGCGGAACATGTTGAATGGCGTATTGAGCTCGTTCACGAACACGAACGCACCGATCATCGTGTGGAACCAATCGGTCTCGCCACCCCACACTTCGTACAGATCGTCTGCCGTGTTGATGTAGCGATAGCCGGGCAGCATCGCCTGGCCGCGCTGGCCGATGTGGTCGTAGACCTCGATGTCAGCACGCGGCCAGCGATCGTCCTTAGCACCGGGACCACGCAGCAGCATGCCACCCGTGTTGTGGTACGACTGGGCACCCGCGATGTTCGGATGGGCCATCACAAACTCGGCAACCATCCGGTTCTCGGCGATCGACAGAGGGTAGTTGTGGGCACCGTTCTGCACGTACTGCGGCTGCCAGAACCAGGGCCAGTCGCGGTTGGGGTCGTAGTACCCATCGCCGTCCTCGTTCACGCTGCCATCGTCGTCGTTGTCGATTCCTTCCGAGCCCAGCAGCGTGTAGGTGCCGGTCTCGTTGTGCTCGGCGCGAATCATCATGCCGGGATACTTGTCGTGTGGCTTGAATCGTCCGTGCGGATCGCGAACGCGCATCTGCGTGATGCTGCCGTCGCCATCGATGTCCTCGGCCGGGTCTTCGTCCACCAGGCCATCGCGATCGTCGTCCACCGGCCGCTGACCACCACGTGGCGAATGCGTCGTGTTCGGCTCGTGCAAATGAGCATCCCGCGAGTCGGGGCTCATAATCGGCATCAGGTAGAACACTCGCTCGTCGAGCAGCCGGGTGACCATCGGATTCCGGCCGTACATTTCGGTCAGGTACCACGCCGTGTAGAGCACCACTTCGGTCGCCTGGATTTCGTTGGCGTGAATGCTGCCATCGATCCAGAACGCGGGCTTCGCGAGCTCGGCCTTCTTGTCTTCGCCAATGTTGGCGGTGATGGTCATCACCCACATCTCGCGACCCTCGTGCGACTTGCCGAGGCTCTCGAGCCGAACCAAGTTCGGATGCGCCGCTGCAATCTCTTTCAGCAGCTTGGTGGTCTCTTCGTAGTCGCGGTAGTAGTTCCACCGCACCGAAACCTTCGGATCGGCCGGCGCACCCAGCGGCTGGTAAATAGGTTTCTCCTCAGCACGCACAACCGCAGCGGAAAGGAACAGCGCGAGGGCAATAGCAAGTTTAGTTTTCATCAGAGGCCTCCTCAGTGTTTGCTTCCTGCACGCTTGCGTTATCGCGAGCTGTCGCGTCGAGCGTCAACGTATATTCCGTAAATCCAATCGATGGTTCGCCCGCTCGCAGTTCGAGGGTCTTTGTCCCCTCGGGCAAGCGTACCAGCCACGTCACTTCTTTGTTGCCGCCACTCCCCGCGAGCACGCCCGCGTTGACGCGGCGATCGCCTACGAGCAGCTTCGAGCCTTCGGGCAGGTTCAGTTCGATGTCGAGCCGCTGCAGCTTGCGAGCCGTCCGGCCCATCGAACTCTGCGTTGGCAGGTAACCCAGATTGGCGAGCGTCGCCGAGACGCGATAAACGCCCTCGCCAAGAGGTTCGGACTTCACCGCAACAAACTCAGGCTTGGCACCGAGCTTGGAAAGTTCAATTAAGAACTCGCGGTGCTTAGCGGCAATGTCGTTCAGATCTTTCGCAGGCGGATGCTGCCGAACCAGTGGCTTGAACCCACCGACCTCGACCTTCTTGCCAGGGAAGTCGGGATGATCGACCTCCACCCAATCGACGAAGCCATCAATGTCGTTCGCCGCGAACCAGGCCAGCGCGTTCCGCTCCTCGGCGTTACGGCCGTCTTCTTTCTTCTCGTCCTTCTTCTCTTCCTTGCCTTCGGACTTGTCGTCGCTCTTTTTCGCGTCGTCCGTTTTCTCTTCGGCCTCGCCCTTTTCAGAGTCCTCCGCTTCGGAGTCTTCCTTTTTACCGTCCTCGTTGTCTTCCCCGTCGTTGTCCTTGGCTTCAGACTCTACGTTTTCGGTGTCTTCCTGCTTCGCCTCGTCCGTCTTGGCGTCGTCGTTCTTGGCGTCGTCTTTCTTTTCGCCTTCTTCCTTCTTCGCTTCTACCTTAGGAATCCACCACCCCGGCGTGGCGATCGACCACCGGCCGTAGTGGTAGTAGGCCCAAGGTGCGAAAGTGCCTTCCGGACCCGCGGCACCAGGGGCGTTCTCCTTGCCGACCTTTTCGCCGTAGAGATTCGACAGGAACTCGTAGCTCGGCCCGTCTTCCGGCAATACCTGCTTCTTGATGCGGGCGTTGTTATCGCGAGCCACGCCCCACGGCTTGGTCAGATTGTCCTGCGGGGCGAACGAAAACACCATGTAGATGTTCGGCCGCGTGAACATCCAGTCGGCGATGGCCCGTGTCTCGGGCTCCGACACCTGGTGCGGCCCCGCGTCGCCTGCGAAGTAGGGATACTCGAAGGTCCAGTTGCGATTGAAGTCGACGCCACCAGCGCCATCTTCGTTCCACAACTCGTCGTGATCATTGTCCACGCCCTCGGTGTAGAGCTGATACTGGCCGAGCTCTTTCTTGTTCGCTTCGGCTCGCACCAACAGGCGCGGGTCGCTCGGGTGTTCCATCCAGGGACCGGTCGGATCGGCGACACGCATCATCGTGATCACGCCGTCGCCATTCAGGTCCTCGTTCGGATCTTCGTCGAACTCGAAATCGCGATCGGCATCGGTGCTGCGCGAGTTGGTCGCGCGGCCGGTGGTCGGCGCATCGAATACATGGGCCGACGCATCGGGGCTGGGACGCGGGATGACATAAAGAGTCAGGTTGTCGAGCAGCTCCTTGACCGACTCGTCTCCCTTCGCGTGCGCGTCCGTCAGTTGCTGGACGATCCGCACCGCGACTTCCGAACCCACCAAGTTCGCGGCATCGACGCTCCCTACCAATAGAATGGCGGGCTTCGAATCGACGTCGCCCGTGCCGATGGTCAGTAGGTCGACCTTGCGACCCTCGGCCGTCTCGCCGAGCGTGGTCTTGGTCACCAGCTCACTGTCGGCGAGCACTTCGAGCATCGCCTCGAAGACTTCAGGCGACTGATAGCCGGGGAGTTTTACGGGGTCGGCCATGCCGCGCGAGGCGGCGAGGGCCAGGACAATGGCGAGACAGGCCTGCTTCCAGGTGCAAGGCGGTAGGGGCATGCGGGGTATCCGAGGCGGGTAGGATGGTGAAGGCGGGTAAACTGTAAGTCTACTACCCTCCCGGCCATTCCGCCACGCAGGCCGCCTATAACCCGTATGCCGATTTCAGCGACTTTAACAGGTCGAGCGCCCCGCCGATCTCCGCCTTCTGCCTAGCAGGTTCCTGGGGGATTTCTCGCTCAATCGTCAGCGGCCCCGTGTACCCAATGCGGTCGAGAACCGCCAGGAACTTCGCGAAATCGACATCTCCTTTGCCCAGGGCTGTCTCCGCCCCCCAGGTCACGCCCGGCTGGTCCGACCACGTGGCGTCCTTGCAGTGGACGCTGCGAACCCACTTGCCCAGGTACTCGACCGCCGGCAGGGGCTCGCCGCACCCGTAGAGGATCATGTTCGCGGGGTCGAAATTGATGAACAGATTCGGCCGGTCCACGGCGGTCAGGAACGCGTCCAGCACGTCCGCCGGCTCTTGGCCCGTCTCCAGGTGAACGTACTGCCCATCCGCCGCGCAGGCGTCGCACACACGCCGCGTGATTTCGAGGAGCTCTGTATAGTCGGGATCCGCCGGGTCGTGCGGCACAAACCCCAGGTGCAGCCCCACCGTGTCGACGCCCAGCGCCTTGGCGAACTTGGCGATCTCCATCAGCTCGGCAGTGCGGGCCGCCCGCACGTCCTTCGGCACGATACCCACCGTGCGCTCGACCGTGGGAATGTCGGCGTAGCTCTCCCCTTCAAAGCCCGCGAACACACAAGTCACGCGAATGCCCAGGTCGTCGAGCCGCTTGCGAAACTCGGCGATCCGCTCGGGCGTGCGGGACTCAGCATGCGGCGTATGCAAATGCACGGTCGTGACGCCAAGCTCCCGCGCGACGTCCAAATCGACGCCAAGCCCAGCGTCGATACTCGCAAAAACACCTAGAGGCCACTTCTCGCTCATCGAAAACTCCGCAGTCTGAATCTGGAACGCAATTACCTGTGTCGAAGGTAACCGCGTCCAGCATGAAGAGCAACTGCGTGGCCAGTTCCCTCGCTCTGCGTGGGAACACAATGGGCGACCGCTCCGCGGTCATGGTGCGAACGGCCGCGGAGCGGCTAGGCATGCGTTACCACGCGGAGCGTGGGAACGAGGTGATACTCTACTACGCAGCTCGCATGCGCCCTTCGGGCGTCGAGATGTTGAACAGCGAGAAGAGTTCCTCGCGCGACAGGCTCAGGTTCCTCGGCGAGCGGCCTTCGCTGAATACCGAGTCGAACAGCTCTCGTTTCTCGTTCAAGATCTGGTCGATGCGTTGTTCGATCGTGTTGGCGGCCAGGAATCGTGTTACCGTCACGGGGCCCGCGCAGCCGATGCGGTGAGCGCGGTTGATCGCTTGGTCTTCGATCGCCGGGTTCCACCAACGATCGAACAGGAACACGTAGCTCGCAAATTGCAGGTTCAGTCCCACGCTCCCCGCGCCGTAGCTCATCAGGATGACGCTACACTTCGGATCGTCCTTGAACTGCGCGAGCACGCCATCGCGTTTAGCGTGCGGGATTTTGCCGTGGTACTCGACGGGGTTGAACGCGGCGAGCGACGTCGAGAGTTTCTCGATGGTGTTAACCCACTGGCTGAAAACAATCGCCTTGCGACCACTCGCCGCGCACTCTTCGAGCTCGGCCATCAGTTGATCGCGCTTGGCGCTTGCGCCGGTGATGGGATCGAAATTGCAAATCTGCTTGAGCCGAAGCACCAACTGGAACACGTGCTGCAGCGTGATCGCTTCGCCCAGGTCGTCGAGATGGACGATGCCTTCGTTCTCGGCGAGCTGATAGGTTTCCCACTGCTCGGGCGTTAGTTCGATGTCGGTGTCGCGGATCAGCTTGGGCGGCATGTCCTGCATCACCATGTCCTTGGTGCGGCGGAGTACCGAGTCGGAGACAGCCCGTCCCATCTCGCGGGGTTTCATTCCAGGACGCAGGCTGCCTGGTGCTACGAAGTCGAAGATGCCAACCAAATCGTCGATGCTGTTCTCGATCGGCGTGCCGGTGAGCGCCCAGCTTCGTTCGCGCGTCAGGTTCTTCACCACGCGATTGGTTGCGCCCGTACGGTTCTTGATCCGCTGCGATTCGTCGAGCACCACCAAGTCGAAGTCGAGACCAAGCGATTCGATGATCGACTCGTCACGCACGAGCGTCTCGTAATTGACGAGCGACAACACGCACTGTTGCTGCCACAGGAACTCGCGACGAGCACTCGGCCCCGAGATCACGGTCACCGGAATCTCTGGCGCCCACAGCGCAAACTCCCGCTGCCAGTTGGTCACCAACGGCTTGGGGCACACCAGCAGCACCTTGCGGACCTGCTCGCTGCGAATCAGCAGCCGCACGGTGGTCACCGCCTGCATGGTCTTACCAAGACCCATCTCGTCGGCGAGCACCGCGTGTTGGCGTGGGAACAGAAACGCGATGCCATCGAGTTGATAGTCGAACGGCTTAAACGGCAGCTCGACCATTTCGTCCGCCAGCAGCGTTTCGAGCGGTGGCTGAAGGGCGTAGCTCAACCGGTCTTCGAGCCGCACCACATCGCGCGGCGCGCGAATGCGAGTGTGCGTGTTCGACTTGCGCTTGGTCTGCGGGCGACTGGGTCTGTCGCCCGCAGAGGGCGCATCACGTGGCGTGAATCGAAAACTCTTGACCGCGATCTTTTCCATCGCGAGCGGCAGTGACAGCGCGTCGAGTCCCTCGGCGGTGAATCGCTGCGAGCGAACCTCGGGGCGCACCATCGCACCCAAGTTCACCGCCGACAGCGCCACCGGCGCACGGGGAGTTTCGTCTTCACGCGGCCTCAGCATGTCCCGCCTCGCTAGAGTCCTCGATTGGCCCCGATCCGACGAGGCCCGCTTCGCGTACCGCGTCCACGATTCGCTCGAATGGCTCGGCGAGGTCGACGTATCGCGTCAGCTCGGCGAGCAGTTGCTCGACGTTCGCGCGCTCGGCTTCGTCGACGTGGTCGAGCAGCGGCGTGGCGTTCGTCTCCTCGCTGGTAGCGGCTTCTACCAGCACCACGGGCACCGATGTCTCCTCGGCCACCCCCCAGGCGTCGCGCTGGTGGACGAACACCACGGCCATCGCTGCCGACGCTTTGGCCAAGAGGGCTGCGCCGATCCGCTCGCTGAAGAAGTGCGGGCGGAGCGTGGGGCCGAACAGGATCTCTTCGGCCCGGCTGGGTGCGACCGGTGCGGTGCAGTGGAATTCGAGGGGACGCCCTCGGCGGTTGACGATGAGCAGGCCTCCGAGCATTCCCGCGGAGGCATCCTGAATGACGGTCAGGAACCCAAACACGGGTTCGGCTGGCGAGGGGTCGTGTTTCATGGGGGTCGGTCGACGGGGTCGATCCGCACAATGCGATTGCTTGCGATCGGGAGCGGCGGGGAAGGCTCCCACAACAGCAGAATCGGGAGAGTGCCCTGTAGCACTTGAATTCTCCAGAATCATTACAGTCCCCGCCACCTGCCAGCTTTGCCACGATAGCGGTCGATGGAGCCCCTATGGGGCCTAGAAATACGGTTCCAGATTCTGGATTACGTCGTGGCGAGTCGGTATACTGAGGGACTAGTGTGAGGGGCAAGGAAGCAGCATGCCCCTGCGCCGTGCTGGTGTTGCTAGCACGCGTGTATCTCCCAGGGAGGCGTCAGGTATCGGGAGGCACTGCCATCGCTGCATACCCAGCATGGTTCGAAACCCTTCAGAGGGTCCCCGAGGATAAAGGGCAATATGAGTAATCCGCATTCGTCGTTCCCGTTGATGTTCTCCCAGGTCGATGTGACCGCCGCATCGCAGCCCCGCTCCGTCTTGTCGCAAGGCGAAGAGCAGGTCGAGCTGCTTCGCGAAGTGCTCGCCGCGCAAGATCGCACCAACGAGCTGCTCGAAGAACTGGTCAGCACCATGGCCACCCGTGAGCGCCAGCGCAACCAGGAACTCCACCAGTGGAAGAAGGCCAACCCCGACCTGGCCGACGACTGCCGCACCGCGGCTGAGTTGTTGAGCAAGGTTCAGGTGGAATACCTCGACCGACTGACCGAAGAGATCAACGACACGCAAGACGACCTGGTCGACGGCGAGTTCATGCTCAACGAGTTCATCGACCGTTACGGACCACGCCTCGCGCACCTCAACGGCGTGATCCAAGTGCTCGCGCAACTCGGCACCAACCCGACCGCGAGCACCACCGAGTCGCAAGCCTAGTTGTCGCGCTCTACAAAACGATTTCACGTAGCCCCGAGCAAGCGTTTGCTCGGGGCTACTTTTGTTTAGGGAGAGTTTGTCGAATGTGTGGGGGCCTGGGCTGAGAAATCGACAAACCAATCGTCTTGAACTGTAGGAGGGCTCAGCCATCCCGAGGAGGCCGACCTGTGGGAGGGCTCTCCGAGCCCGATACGAAAACTGCGAAAATTGTTTCACGTGAAACAATTGGAAACGGCTACTGCAGATGGATGACTTGCAGACCAGGCAATCGGGCTCAGAGAGCCCTCCCACAAAAAGACTCGGACCTCGAAGTGTCGCGTGTGGACACACGTTCCCGTACCCCGATTGGAGCAGGGTGGTGAGTACTTTCAAGTCACTTTTTTGGAGAAAGTCGGGATTGTCGAACACCTTCTGGTAGCCGGACTCGCATGAGTTCGGGATGCGCAGAGCACGACTACCCAGGGCTACGCTATGGCTCGTACCTCGCCTCTGCTTCCCCTGGGCTGACATGTGCAACCCCTTCGGGGAAAGAACGGAGTACGGTGTCTTCCGTTCTTGCTCATCTCTGTTCCCTCCGTTTCCTCCTGTTCTTTTCCCCCGCTTTGTTCTCTTCGTTCCCTTCTGTTCCAACCTGTTGTCCAGGGCCCGAATTCTGGCGAATTCGGCTACGACGACGTTGCTGAGGAAGCCCGCAAACTTGCCTGTCGGTGCTCGGTTCGCTACAAACAGTGTGTTGGGAATGACCAATGACGAATTAACAAGGACCGATGCAACTGGCTTGGTCATTGGACATTCGTCATTGGTCATTTATCCCGTTTCCTTTCCAACCGACCAAGCGGTCCCCCAATATGTCCGATGCTCTGCAAGCGGCGGTTCAAAAGGCCCAGGACGAACTCGATGCCCACACCGTCGAGATGGTGCATTGGCATTTCAACGACGACACCGGGTGTCCCTTCTGGCTCGAAAAGAAATCGGAGTTGTCGTTCGATCCGCTGAAGGACATCCAGTGCTTTGCGGACCTCGATAAGTTTCCCGACTTCGAAGACGAGTGGCTGCGTGGTGGTCCTGTGCGGCGGTGGGTGCCGAAGGGTCTGGCGCATAAGCCGGTCTACGTGTTCGAGACCGGTGGCACGACGGGCATTCCGAAGAGCCGGATTGCGATGGAAGACTTTCGCACCGACTACTCGCTGTTCAGTGCAACGCTGCCCGACAAGTATTTTCCACCGGGCTCGAACTGGCTGATGCTGGGTCCCAGCGGTCCACGTCGGTTGCGGCTCGCGGTGGAGCACCTTGCCCAGTTTCGCGGCGGCATTTGCTTCTGCGTCGACCTCGATCCGCGGTGGGTCATCAAGCTCATCAAAAAAGGCTGGATGGATCATCTCGAAGAGTACAAGAAGCACTGCATCGATCAAGCGATCACCATCCTGACTTCGGGTCACGACGTGAAGTGCATGTTCGCCACGCCCAAGCTGATCGAGGCGCTCTGCATCGAACTGGAGAATCGCGGCACGTCGCTCGCCGAGACCGGCATCACCGGCATCTTCTCCGGCGGCACTGAGTTCACGCCGCAGTGGACGAAGTTCTGCGTCGAGGAGTTCTTCGGCGGCCCGCCCGAGGTGAGCGGCATCTACATGACCCCCACCTATGGCAACACGCTGATGGGCCTGGCGTGCAGCGAACCGGTCACGGCCGCCAACAAGTACAAGATCACCTACCATGCCCCGCAGCCCCGCGCCGTGGTGCAAGTGGTCGACTTCGACGACACCGACCGCTTGGTGGGCTACGGCGAAACGGGCCGCACGAAACTCACGACGTTAACCCAAGAATTCTTCGTCCCCGGCTTCCTGGAACGCGACGAAGGCGAACGCGAACCCCCCCACGAAATGTACCCCTGGGACGGCGTAAGCGGCGTGAGGCCGTACAGCCGACTCGAAGGAGGCACGACCGTTGGCGTTTATTAACCACAGAGAGCACGGAGGACGCAGAGACTTCTTTGTGTCATCCTGAAGGAGCCTCAGCGACTGAAGGATCTCGTCCCTGGTGCTGCGTTGATTACTTAGCCACGGATGGACACGGATTTCCACGGATGAAGCAAGGCATGCCCAGGCTTGCCTTAGCCCCGAAGGGGCGCAATAAGATAGCCCAGGGTAAGCTGAGGCGAGGAACGAGCCGATGCGCCACCCTGGGTTCGTTCGCCAACAAAATTCGCGGTCGAGGAGTAAGCTTGCCACCAGCCGGAGTGTGACCGAGACCGCAACCAAGCCGCGTGATGACATGTAGAGAAGCTGCGACGAGTCATTGGACATCTCTGGCACCGCGAAGAGGCAAGCCGTTGGATTGTTGTTACAAGAGTTCAGTTTATCCATGAAAATCCGTGCCCATCCGTGGCTAAACTACACCCGCCCACCAATCCCACCCCTCACCCCCGCCTGAAACATGATTGAACTCCAAGCTATTCGTTGGGGCGAGCCGTACGAGTCGCTCGAAGTCGATGAAGTGAAGCACTTCTATACGGGCGAGCCGGTGGCGAAGGTGCATACCGTCGGCGCGGGGATCGTGCAGCGCGATGCCAAGAAGGCGAAGTTCGCGCGGCGGTCGCTGCAGGCGATGTCGCCAGCCGATTTGATTGCGGCGTGCAAGAAGGCGGGGGAGCTGTTCGAGACGGGAACGCTCACCGTCGGCGATCAAAAGCAGACGCCCGAAGATTTTATTCAGCAGCAGTCCGCGACCACCGGCATGCCGATCGCCATGTGCCAGGCGAACGTCACGAAGAACGCGTTCGTGCTGAAGAACATGGAGCAGATTCTCGACGCTCTCACCCGCGGGCTCGATCTGAATATCTTGGCTCGCGGTTATGGCGAAGAGGGGCGTGGCGTGATCGTCAGCTACCAGGCGCAGTGCGACGCGCTGGGTGCTGTGCTGCCATCGAACTCGCCCGGCGTGCACACGTTGTGGCTACCGGTGATCGCGCTGCAAATGGGGCTGGTCCTGAAGCCAGGTTCGAGCGAGCCTTGGACACCGTATCGCGTTTACTCGGCGATGGTCGAGGCGGGGATTCCCAAGGAAACGTTCTGCATCTATCCGGGTGCCGGCGCGGACATTGGCGGGGCGATCCTGTCGAGTTGCCGGCGTGCGATGATCTTTGGCGGACCGCAAACGGTTCAGCAGTACTCGGGCAATCCGAAGGTGCAGGTGCACGGGCCGGGCTTCTCGAAGATCCTCTTGGGCGACGACTGCGTCGACGACTGGGAGCAGTACATCGACATGATGGCCGACAGCGTCTACCGCAACGGCGGGCGAAGTTGCCTGAACGCGTCGAGCATCTACGCCTCGCGTCACACCAAGGAAATCGCCGAGGCGCTGGCCGCCAAGCTCGGTCCGATTGAAGTGCTGCCACCCGACAATCCCCAGGCGGGTCTCGCCGCGTTTACGATTCCCGGTGCCGCCAAGTCGATCTGGGGCGCGATTGAAAACGACGCCAAGGCTTCGCTGGTAACCGACATGACGAGTAAGTACGGCGAGCGGCTCGTAGAGCGCGACCCCGTGGCGTACCTCCGTCCCGTGGTGCTGCACCACGCTTCGATCGAGAGCGACTCGCGGAATAAAGAATACATGTTCCCGATGGTCAATGTCGTCGAGTGCCCACAGGCGAAGATGCTCGACGCGATTGATTACTCGCTGATCTGCACCGGCGTGACAAACGACGAAGAATTCCGCCGCGACCTGATCGCGTGTACCGACATCGACCGCCTCAACCTCGGCCCCATCCCCACCAGCCAAGTCGACTGGCTCCAACCCCACGAAGGCAACTTGATCGAGTTCTTGTTTAAGAACAGGGCTTTGCAGGTTGCTTAGGTTTTTTGTTAGCCACTGATGAACACGGATGGGCACGGATAAGACCGAAGGCCCATCCGTGTTTATCAGTGTTCATCCGTGGCTAAAAGCTTATGTCCTTTGATTTCCACTGCCCGACGCAGATTATCTTTGGCCCTGGCCGGGTTAGGGAGCTGGGTGCGCTCGTCGCGGGGTTAGGGGCTTCGCGGGTGCTGGTGGTTTCGGATCCGGGGATTGAGAAGGCGGGGCATACGGGGCGGGGGGTCGATTCACTGCATGCTGCGGGGATGGCGACGCGGGTGTTCGATGGCTTCGAAGAGAATCCTTCGACCGATCATGTCGATGCGGGGCTCGCCGTGGCGCGGGAGTTCTTGCCCGATGCGATTGTTGCCATCGGTGGTGGCAGCAGCATGGACTGTGCGAAGGGGATCAACTTCGTCTATTCGTGCGGCGGGCAGATGCGGGACTATTGGGGCGTGGGCAAAGCGACGGCCGACATGCTGCCGATGGTGGCGGTGCCGACTACTTCGGGGACCGGGAGTGAGACGCAGTCGTTCGCGCTGATCTCCGACGCCGTGACGCACGTGAAAATGGCGTGTGGCGACAAGCGGGCCGCGTTTCGTGTGGCGCTGCTCGATCCCGAACTCACGGTGACGCAGCCACCACGCGTGACGGCGCTCACCGGTATCGATGCCCTCGCGCACACGCTCGAGACGTTTGTCACCAGACGTCGCAACGCGATGTCTTTGGCGTTCAGTCGCGAGGCGTGGTCGCTACTCTCCGAGGCGTTCCCACGAGTGCTGTCGGAGCCCGAGAATCTTGAGGCTCGCAGCGACATGCAGCTGGGGGCGATGTTTGCGGGGCTGGCGATTGAGAATTCGATGCTCGGTTCGGCGCACGCTTCGGCAAACCCGCTCACCGCCGAGTTTGGTGTGGTGCATGGCGAGGCAGTGGGGCTGATGTTGCCGCACGTGATTCGGCACAACGGCCAAAGTGTCGGGGCTTGGTACGAAGAACTTTCGTCGCGCCCGGCCGCAGAGTTGGCCGATTTGGTGTCGGAGCTCGCCCACCGCGCGGGCCTAGCTGGTACACTGAAGGAGTGCGGCGTCGAGCGCGATCGGCTCCCCCACCTGGCCGCCGCCGCGATGCAGCAGTGGACCGGCACGTTCAATCCGGTGGAGATGACCCAGGATGATTACTTGCGGATGTACGAGACAGCGTATGAATAAGGGCAAGCTCGTCGTCGCTCTTGCTCTACTCTCGCTCTGCGCTTCGAGTTGTTACGCCGACGACTGGCTTCTTGCGCGGGGCGATCTTGAGTCGTCCGGCGTCGCGACCAGCGAGCTGCCCGCTTCGCCAACCGAGCTGTGGCGTTACTCTACGGGCTCGGCGGGGTTGGAAGGTAGCGTTGTGGTGAAGGACGCCATTGCGTACGTCGGCGATGTCGAAGGAACCATCCACGCCATCGACCTCAAGACGGGCAAAGCGGTTTGGACCAAGAAGTACGGCGACGCGGGCTTTTTGTCGTCCGCGGCGATTGATGGCGACCGGCTGTTCATTGGCGACTTCGACGGGGCGCTGCGATGCGTCGCCTTGGCGGATGGCGACGAGCGCTGGAACGTGCCGATCGAAGCCGAGGCGATGGCGGGCCCGATGATTTACGAAGGCAAAGTGCTCGTAACCACCGAGGCGGGAACCTTTACTATCCACAGCGCCGATACGGGCGAGGAAGTGGGCAAGTTCGTGATCGACGCACCGCTCCGATGCACGCCCACAATCATTAATGGCCGGGCGATGCTCGCGGGTTGCGACAGCAAGCTGCACGCCATTGACGTCAGCACGGCGAAGGAGGTCGACAGCGTGGCGATTGACGGCCCCACCGGCAGCACGCCAGCCGCGCGGGGCAAGATGATTTACTTCGGCACCGAGCAAGGAACGTTTTACGCCATTGATACCTCAACATCGCCACCGACGATCGTGTGGAACTACGCCGACCGCCGGCGCAAGCAAGGCATTCGCACCGCGGCGGCCGTGAACGACAAACTGGCCGTGTACGGCAGCCAGGGCAAAGCGGTGTTCGGCGTGGACATTGAAACGGGCGAATCCAAGTGGACCTTCCCAACGCGGACGCGGGTGGAGAGCTCGCCCTTGATCGCGGGAAACGTCGCGATCGCCGCCACGCAGCGCGGAACCTTGCACGCGATTGACCTCGAGTCGGGCGAAGAGACGTGGAGCTTCGACGCGGGTGGCAACTTCGTAGCATCGCCCGTGGTGGTCGATGGCATGCTGCTGATTGGCAACACCGACGGGACGTTGTACGCGTTTGGAGAGAAAGAGAAGTAATACGGACAACGACTCATGTCATTCTGAGGGGAGTGGAGCGACCCGAAGAATCTCAAGTACCAAGAACTGTCAAGCAAATAGAGAGTTTGCTCCTCCGCAAGATCCTTCGGTCGCTTAGGCTCCCTCAGGATGACAAGTTCGACTAACATCTAACACCTAACTACTTCCTTATGGCCGAATCGACGAAAACCGAAGTTGGCTCGTACTTCATCAGCAACTATCCGCCGTTCTCGCAGTGGTCGCGGGACAACGTGGGGGATGCGATTGAAGCGCTGAATTCGCCTCCGGCGGAAGTGCCTTTGGGGCTGTACCTGCACATTCCGTTTTGCCGGAAGCGGTGCAAGTTCTGCTATTTCAAGGTGTTCACCGACAAGAACGGTGGCGAGGTCGAAGAGTACCTGGCCGCGCTGTCGCGCGAGATCGAGCTAGTGAGCAAGTTGCCGGCGATGGGTGGGCGGCCCTTCCGCTTCGTGTACTTCGGCGGCGGGACCCCTTCGTTCCTATCGAGCCGTCAGTTGCACCGCTTGGTCGATCGGCTGCGCGAGAACATCGACTGGAGCCTCGCCGAGGAAGTGACCTTCGAATGCGAGCCCGGCACGCTCAGTGAGGCGAAGGTCGCGACGCTCAAGGAGATAGGCGTCACGCGATTGAGCCTGGGCGTCGAGCATTTCGACGACGCCATTCTCGAAGCCAACGGCCGCGCGCATCAGTCGCCCGAGATTTTGAAGGCGTGGCCATGGATCGAAGCCGCGGGGTTCGACAGCGTGAACATCGACCTGATCAGCGGCATGGTTGGCGATACCACCGAGAAGTGGCAGGACGCCGTGCGGCGAGTGATCGACATGGACCCCGACAGCGTGACGATTTACCAGATGGAGCTGCCCTTCAACACGGTCTACTCGAAGGACATTCTCGGCGGCGTGATCGAAACGCCGGTCGCCGACTGGGAGACCAAACGCGAGTGGCTCACGTGGGCGTTCGATCAACTGCTGGACGCTGGCTACGTGACATCGAGCGCTTACACGATGGTCAAGCCCGGCGTGAACTTCAGCTACCGCGACAACTTGTGGCAGGGGAGCGATTTGCTCGCCACTGGCATCGCGAGCTTCGGCCATATCTCCGGCGTTCATTATCAGAACGAACCGGAATGGAGCCAGTACATCGGCCGGCTCGACGCCGCGGGCGACAACAGCGAACTACCGATCAGCCGCGCTCTCAAGATCACGCCGCATCAAGCTTTAGTGCGCGAGATGGTGCTGCAACTCAAAAAGGGTTGGCTGGATCCCGCGTACTTCGAGCGAAAGTTCGGCGTCGACATCGTGGACCACTGGAACGAAGTGTGGCAGGGTTACGTCAGCGAGGGCTACGCGATCTTGGACGACGACCGCATTCGGCTCACCCGCGACGGACTGATGCGAGCGGATAGCCTGCTGCCGGCGTTCTTTGAGGAGGAGCATCAGGGGGTTCGGTATACTTGAGGGCGGGAGTCTTGAAGTGCCCTAACGGGCTAAGCCGCAAGCGGCCGCTCGTGACTTAGCCTATCGGAGAGAGCTTCATTCAACGTACCCTACACACTCTCATACGCCCGCACATTCATCCCGCTCGCGTCGTTCGCTAGCGCGATGTCGTACAGCTTCTGGCCAGCGGGGGTGGGGTAGTCGCCGGTGATGCAGGCTTGGCAGAGGTCTTCTTGCGGGCGGGCGACCGCGCGGGCGATCGACTCTACCGGTAGGAAACGCAGCGAGTCGGCACCAAGTTCGCGAGCCATCTCGGCGAACGTTTCCTCTGATTCGCGGCCTGGCATCATGAATTCCGGCGCGAACAGCTCGCTGATGCTCGACATGTCGATGCCGTAGAAGCACGGCGCGATGATCGGCGGGCAGGCGACGCGGACGTGGATCTCTTTCGCCCGGCCCACTTCGCGGATCTTGTCGAGGAGCACCCGCATGGTGGTCGAGCGGACGATTGAGTCTTCGACCAATAGCACCCGCTTGCCCTCGAGCACTTCGCGGAGCGGCGTGTACTTAGTGGCCGCTTTGTCCTTGCGACCGGCACCACTTTCGATGAACGTCCGGCCCGTGTAGCGATTGCGGATCAGGCCTTCGACGCTTGGCACGCCAAGCTGATAGGCCATCGCGTCGGCGGCACCTTTGCTGGTGTCGGGAACGGGGACGACGATCGTATCCTTGTCGATTGGCAGCGTCTCGAGCCGCGCGAGTTCTTCCCCCAGAGTCTTTCGCGATAGGTACACGCTGCGGTCGTCGATGTTGCTCGCGACGTTGGCGAAGTAGATCCATTCGAAAAAGCAGTGCGCCCGGCGGGGGCTCTCGGCGAAACGCTCGACTTTGATCTCGTTGTCGACGATGGTGACCATCGTGCCGGGTTCGAGCGACTTGATGTTCTCGGGCTCGAAGCCAAGGTTCAGCAGCGCCACACTCTCGCTCGCCGCGGCGAAGAGCGGGCCCTGGATGGCGTAGCTCACCGGCTTGATGCCCATGGGGTCGCGAGCGACGAACATCTCTCCTAGGGCATTCACGAGCGCGACGCTATACGCCCCGTCAAACTTCTTCGCCACGTTGTGCATGATCTCGACCAGCGACGGATGTCGGTCGCCCGACATCTCGCGGCTGATCTCGTGCATCATGATTTCGGTGTCGGTGGTCCGCGCCAGGTGATGATCGTCGTCGGCGAGCAGGGCCTCGCGGAGTTCGTTGTAGTTGGCGAGCTGGCCGTTGAAGCCAAAGCTGAACCACTTGCGCTTCTGCAAGTGATGCCGTTCGAAAGGCTGGGCGTAGCTGCGATCCTCGGCACCGCACGTGGCGTAGCGGACGTGGCCAATCGCGGCGCGTCCTTCGTACTGACGCATGAGGGCGTCGGCCTTCGCGCGGTGGCTCAAGCGAAACACCTCGGCGACGCTACCGAGTTCGCGGTAGGTATCGATGATCTGCGCACGGTCGGGCGAGTAGCTGGTCATGCCCGCCGACAACTGCCCGCGGTTCTGGATGTCGAGCAGCATCCGCGGCATGAGTCGCGAGATGGCATCGGGACCCTGCACCGGGCAAAGCGGGCTGGGTTCGGATGAGGGAAGGTGATAGATCGCGGCAATGCCGCATTCGTGGTGCAGTTCGCTCATCGCGTGCCGTTGCGTTCCGTTCGGGAGGGGGGCGAAGCGCGGGGCCCGACGTGGCCACCTAATCGGCGACGGTCGCCCCGCCCTGGCAACCTCGGCGTCTTCGCAGTTCCTTCATTGTAGGAGTCGCCGGGCAACCACTCAACCGACTAGTTCTCGGCCGTATTATCCGAACGCCGCCGGTGCCTGCACCTTTCCGCTTAAAAGCGTAGAGATTCGCCAGACGCTACCAACCGCGGCCGCGGGCATGCACCAGGTCGAAACGTTCTTGCTCCAGGCACTGGAGGTCCAGCTTGGCTTCGAGAATCTGAAACCTCGCCCGCTCGACATCGAGCATCACGGGCCGGCCGGTGCGGAATTGATCGAGCGGTCGCCACTCGGCGAGCTGGCGTTCGAGCATTTTGATCTCGGCCTTGCGAAGCATCACCAGGTTGTCGAGCCGCTGAATCTCTCGGTGATAGCCAACATCTTGGTGCCAGTAATAAGCCGCCGGCGAAGGACCGGCAACGTAAGGGGGATACGCCAAAGTGGTGGACGGGGCGAGTGTCAACGCGAACAGAGTCGCGGCGAACGAGCAGAGAAGGAGGCGGGACATGGCGAGGACCGTAGTGGCGAAAAGGCATTGCGGCGAGGAGGGTAGGGGAGGAGCGCTTGGCTCAAGTTCCATCCTAATTACGCCCCTCGAAACCTCCAAATTGCGAACCAGCCTCGCGGGAAACCGGTCCCTGCGGGCGTCACTATTCACAGGGAACCCATTCACCCGAATGGAATGCCCAGGGAGGGAAACGATGTTCCCCAGTCCGCTAGAAACCCCAAGGCTCACGCTCCGCCGCCCCACACTGGGTGATGCTGAGGCGATGTACGCCAATTACGCGCGCAATCCTCGCGTCACGCGATACCTTTGTTGGCCTGCGCACCGGTCGGCGAGCGACGCCGCGTCGTTCCTGCGTGAACTCGAACAGCGAACCGAACGCGAAGAAGAGTTCGCCTGGGTCATCGTGCTCCGCGAGCGCAACTGGCTGTGCGGCTCGATCGGCATTCGCCTCAAGGGTGCGGTGGCCGAGTTCGGCTATTGCCTGGCGGAAGAAGCCTGGGGACAAGGGATCGCCACCGAAGCAGCGAGGGCGATTGTGCCACTCGCGTGGTCACGACCCGAAGTCACTCGGCTCGAAGCCTTCGTGCACGTCCAGCACATGCGCTCGACGCGAGTGCTGGAAAAAGCAGGGCTCCGCTACGCGCGACTCGACCGAGCCCATACCGTGCTACCAGCCCTCGGCCGGCAGAAACAGGACATGCTGCGGTACGAACTCGCACGTCCAAGAGGGATCTGAGAAGGAATCAGTCGCGGATGAACGCGGATTTTGGCGGATAATCGCGGATGTTTTCACCGTCGATAGCGATAGTGCCCGGCGCGGTTCACTACGCTTCCGTTGGAGACGAAATGCATCCGCGAAGATCTGCTGAATCCGCGCCCATCCGCGACGAATTCTTCGAAGCGTAAGGACGCTCACAAACGCGAGCGAATGCTACTTCGAATACCCCAAACCCTTCACGATCTCCAGCACTTCTTCGTAATTGATGAAGCGGCGGCGATGGCGGGCTTTGTACTCGTCGATGGCGCGGGCCAACTCGCCGGCGTCGTCCGAGAGTTCCGAGTGGCTGTTGGTAAACTGCCGACGCTCGCGGATGGGAGCATCGCCACGCGGGGCACTGCTGCGGCGATCGACGAACGGGGCCGGATTCTCTTGCTCAATGTCGGGAGCGGGGATGGTCGAGCTGTTCATGGTCGCGCGCGGTGTTCGGGTTCGTGGACGGGGGCAGTTCTCAAAACCACTGAACTCTACATCACGGCTTAACCGCGGACGGGCTAACCGCAGACCCGGCGTGGCAAATCATCCTCGCCATGCCGGTCGTAACAATAGTAGCGGTTAACGCAGCGTGGTATCGTCAGCCACGGGCTGCTGGGCGACATTGAGCCCCAACTGCCGATCCGATTGAGCCTTGAGGGCTACCAGCGTGGGCGTCGATCCCGACAGGGCGATTGCCTCGTTGATTCGCTCGGAAGCGAGCTGAGGCCGGTTGAGTGCCAAGTACGTCTCGGCTTCGAGCTGCAGGATGGCCGGCAGCTTCTCCTGCGGCGGCGCGGCGTCACGCAAGCGGTGGAGCGTCGCCAGGCAGCGCTGCTCCTGCTTCCGCTCGTGGTAAAGCTGGGCCGACTCCATCAGCACGTCGGCGTCGTTCGGCGACAGCCACAGTGCCCGCTGCAAGTCGGCCAGTCCGCGATCGAGGTCCCCTTGCGCGGCGTAAGCCCGTCCGCGAAGGGTCCAAGCCGCAGCCAAAGATTTGTCGAGCCGCACCGCACGGTCGGCCTGCGAGATCGCCGAACGGGCGTCGCCCGTGGCCAGCAGCATTTCGCCCGCCCGCACCGCCGTGGTCGCGTCGTGCCGGTCGAACTTCGAGGCGATCGCCATATGCTGCATCGCTTCGGACTGCATGCCCCGCCGCCACAGGGCTTCGGCCAGGTATTTTTGGGCTTCGGGGTCCTCGGGCGACTTCTCCACCGCTTCGCGAAGCAGCTCCTCCGCCTCGTCCCAGCGGTCGACTTCCATGGCCGCCACGCCCTGCCGGGTGAGCCGCCGACCGGCCGCCACCGAGGGGGGGACCGGCTGCAGCGAACGCCAACTGACGCACCCCGTCGCGAGCACCGCGGCGAGCAGGCCGGTTACGAGCAGGAGTTGGGTGGGTCGATTTCGCATATACGGCTGGAAAAGCCACGGGGAAAAGGGTGGTGGAGGGTAGCAGGCGGGCTCCCGCCGGGCAACGTCGCCCCCCGCATTCTTAGGTCGGCACGGCGAACCTCGGCGGGTGAGCCGCGTCATGCCAGCATTCCAAGACGAATGGCCCCCACTATCGGGGCCCCGCCGGCTGGCGGTTGCGGGCCGCCCGGGGGGCGGCTAAACTCGTAGATTCGCTAGTTTTTTCCCTAGAAAGCATAGAGACTTCCATGCGTCACGTCCTGTCCGCCGTGGTCCAAAACGTGCCCGGAGTGCTGTCCAATGTGGCCGGCATGCTGGCATCGCGGGGCTACAACATCGACAGCCTCGCGGTGGGTGAAACCGAAGACCCCCAGCTCTCGCGGATGACCTTCGTCGTCGTCGGCGACGATAGCGTCCTGGAACAGGTACGGAAGCAACTCGAAAAAATCGTAACCGTGGTCCGTGTGACCGACGTCAGCGCCAAGGACTTCGTCGAGCGCGACCTGATGCTCATCAAGGTCCAGGCCAAGGGGAACGACCGGACCGAAATCCGCGAACTCACCAACATTTTCCGCGGCCGCATCGTCGACATTTCGCCCGACGAAATGATCGTCGAAGTCTCGGGCCAGGAACGCAAAGTCGAGGCCTTCATCGACCTCATGCGTCCTTTCGGCATCGTCGAACTTGTCCGCACCGGCCGGATCGCGATGGTCCGCTCGATCGATCGCCCCGTACGCGGTGGCAACATCACCCCCGCCGTCGGCGCGATGAAGAAGAGCTAGCGCGGAAGACGGGTAGGTTAGTAAAGTGAGTAGGTAATCGCCTGCACCACGCTAACCAACCACCCCGCCGATCCCGTTACCTAACAACATAACTTACTCACCTACTAACCTACTCACCCCCAATTCCATCATGGCAAAAGTTTACTACGACGCCGACGCCGATCTCGCGAACCTCAAAGGCAAGACCGTGGCGATTATCGGCTATGGCTCGCAAGGCCACGCCCACGCTCAAAATCTTCGTGACAGCGGGGTGAAAGTCGTCGTAGGCCAGCGTCCTGGTGGTGCCAACTACGACCTCGCCAAGTCGCACGGTTTCGAGCCCGTCTCGGCCGCCGAAGCCGCCAAGCAGGGCGACGTCGTCAACATGCTGCTCCCCGACGAAGTGCAGGCCGACATCTACAAGGCCGAGGTTCGCGACAACCTGAAGCCGGGCAATATCCTGATGTGCTCGCACGGGTTCAACATCCACTTCGGCCTGATCGAACCCCCCAAGGGTGTCGATCTGTTGCTGGTTGCCCCCAAGGGCCCAGGCCACTTGGTGCGTAGCGAATTCGTCGCCGGCGGCGGTGTCCCGTCGCTCATCGCCACTCGAGTTGCCGGCAGCACCGCCAGCGACGACGACATGTCCGACGAATCCTCGACCGTGTTCAAGGTCGGCATGGCCTACGCCAAGGCCAACGGCGGTACTCGCGGCGGTGTTATTCGTACCACGTTCGCCGAAGAGACCGAGACCGACCTGTTCGGCGAGCAAGCCGTGTTGTGCGGGGGCCTCAGCGCACTGATCAAGGCTGGTTTCGAAACGCTGGTCGAAGCGGGTTACCAGCCCGAAATGGCCTACTTCGAGTGCATGCACGAAGTGAAGCTGATCGTCGACCTGTTCTACCAGGGCGGTCTGAATTACATGCGTTACAGCGTGAGCAACACCGCCGAGTATGGCGATTACTCCACCGGCCCGCGGATCGTGACCGAAGAGACCAAGAAGGAAATGAAGAAGGTCCTCGAGGAAATCCAGAACGGCACCTTTGCCCGCAACTGGATGCTCGAGAACAAAGCAGGCGCCCCTGGCTTCAAGGCGACCCGTCGCCGCGAACGCAACCATCCCGTCGAGCAAGTCGGCCGCGAACTCCGCCGCATGATGAGCTGGATCGACGAGAAGGAAGTTTGATGTAAAGGCGAAAGACGAAAGGGGAAAGCGGTAATGCTTAGCCGGCTATCTCCCCATTCCCCTTTCCCCATTCCCCTTTTTGAGCGAGGGCGAGCAATCCATTCGCTGCCCGGCTCGTGTGCGGAGCAGCGCTGTGCAAGAAGCGATTGAGAAAGCCGATACGCTCATCGAAGCGATGGGGTGGATTCGTCGCTTCCGCGACAGCATCACCGTCATCAAACTCGGTGGCAGTGTGATGGAAGACCCCGATGCCCTCCGGCATCTGCTGGTCGACATTGTCTTCATGGAAACGGTCGGCATGCGGCCGATCGTTGTCCATGGCGGCGGCGCGGCCATCTCGCGGGCCATGGCCGAGGCCAATCTCGAACCACGCTTCATTCAAGGCCGTCGGTACACGGACGAAGCCACGCTCGACATTGTCCGTCGGATCCTCGCCGGTGAAGTGAATGAGATGATCGCCCAGCTCATCGAAGATTTCGGCGGCCGGGCCATGCCGCTCAATCCCAACGGCGAGACCGACAACAACGTCCTCTACGGCGAGAAGCTCACCCTCCCCGGTGAGAATGGCGAAGAGATCGACCTCGGCCTCGTGGGGCACGTGACCCGCGTCGACCGCGACGCCCTCGACAACCTTTGCTACGCCGGCCAAGTCCCTGTGATTCCATCCGTCTGCAAGACGGCCGACGGGCAGCTCTTAAACGTCAACGCCGACACCGCGGCGATGGCGGTCGCCCAGGCGATGGGTGCCGAGAAGCTGATTTTCTTGAGCGACGTCAACGGCGTGCGACTGAACAAGGACGACCCCGAGTCGCTCATTCATACGCTGACCGCCGAAGCCGCCCGCGAACTCATTCGCCAGGGCGTGATCGAAGCCGGCATGATCCCGAAGGTCGAAGCCTGTCTCGATACGCTCACCAAGGGCGTCAAGAAGGTTCACATCATCGACGGTCGCGTCCGCCATTCCCTGCTCCTCGAAATCTACACCAACAGCGGCATCGGCACCGAGATCGTCAACGAGATTTAAGAGTATTAACCAAGCTAACAGAAGTGTTCTCTAACTTAGCCGTTTTGGCGCTAGCCACGGTTTTCTTAGAACCAACCGTGGCTAGCGCCAAAACGGCTAATCCAATTGGTTAGCAGCCCTGCAAAAGGAGTTCCTCACGTGTCCACCACTTCCACCACCATGTCCCCTGCGACCGCTGAGTTGTTCGACCGCTACGTGGTGCCGAACTACCGCCGTTTTCCGGTGTCGCTGGAGCGTGGCGAGGGTTCGTGGGTGTGGGACGATCAGGGCAAGCGTTACCTCGACTTCTTCCCCGGCTGGGGCTGTAATCTCTTGGGGCACTGTCCGCCGTCGGTCGTCGAAGCGGTGCAGGACCAAGTCGCCAAGCTGATTCACGTCCCCAACACCTGGCACTTCGAGTCGCAGGGCGAGTGGGCCAAGCTGCTGAGCGAGCGAAGCTTTGGCGGCAAGGCCTTCTTCTGTAACTCGGGTGCCGAGGCGAACGAAGCCGCGATCAAGCTCGTGCGGCTCCACTCCGATCCGCACCGCTACAAGATCATCACGTTCGACGGTGGCTTTCACGGCCGGACGTTCGGCGCGGTGACCGCCACCGCCCAGCCCAAGTACCACGAAGGCCTGGGACCGATGTTGCCGGGCTTCGTGTACGCCCCGTTTGGCGACCTTGATGCGGTTCGCGATTTGATCGACGAGGAGACCGCCGGCATCTTAATCGAGCCGATTCAGGGCGAAGGAGGCATCCGGATCCCGCCGCCCGAATTCCTCCAAGGCCTGCGAGCGCTCGCCGACGAGTTTGGACTATTGCTCGTGTTCGACGAAGTCCAAGCGGGTTGCGGCCGCACCGGCGAGTGGTTCGCCTACCAGCACTACGGCGTCACCCCCGACATCATGACGCTCGCCAAGAGCCTGTGCGGCGGCATTGCGGGTGCCGCGATGCTCACCACCGCCGAAATTGCTCCGAGCCTCCGTCCCGGCATGCACGCCGCAACGTTCGGCGGCAACCCCATCGCCGCCCGGGCTGGTATCGCGACGATCGAAACCATCGAGCGCGATGGTTTGCTCGCCCGTGCGAAAGAGCTTGGCGAAAGATTCCGCACGCGACTTGCTCCACTGGTCGACGAACTCGAAGTGGCGAAGGAGCTTCGTGTTCAAGGCTTGATGATTGGCCTCGAACTCACCGTCGATGGTACCCCAGTCGTAGGCGACTGCATGGAGAAGGGCCTGCTGGTGAACTGCACCCAAGGCAACGTCATCCGCTTGCTACCCGCCATGACCCTGACCGACGACCAAGTCGACGAAGGCTGCGACATCCTCGCCGACGTAGTGCGAAAGCTGTCCTAACTCCGAGGTTTTATTCTTGGCCACGGATGGACACGGATGAAACACGGATTGTTAACGGAGGCGATGGAGCCATCCGGCAAAATCTTCGTTTACTTTGTTTCCTCCCGTTCCGAATCGGTGTTTCATCCGTGTCGATCCGTGGCTAAAGAAGACTCGCTTAGCGAAAGAATACCATGCGTCACCTGATTACCCTCGAAGACGTCAGCTCCGCTGAGATCGAACGGATCTACGCGATCACCGAAGACCTGAAGACCAAGTTTCAGGCGGGCATTCGCGAGCCGCTGCTCCCGGGCCGAATGATGGCGCTATTGTTCGAGAAGCAGTCGCTGCGTACCCGCGTGAGCTTCGAGGCGTGCATGACGCACCTCGGTGGCGGGAGCATCCTGCTGGGCGAGGACGCTGGCTTTGGTAAGCGCGAAAGCATCGCCGACTTCACCCGCGTGCTGAGCGAGATGGTCGATGTGATCGTCGTTCGGTCCAAGAAGCATTCAACGGTGGAGGAAGTCGCCAAGTATTCGAAGGCCGCGGTCGTGAACGGCCTGACCGACGAGTCGCACCCCTGCCAGGCGCTCGCCGATCTCTACACGCTTCGCGAACACTTCGGCAGCCTCAAAGGCTTGAAGCTCGCGTGGGTGGGCGATGGCAACAACGTGGCGGTGAGCCTCGCTCGCGGATGTGCCAAGGTCGGCATGTCGATGAGCGTCTGTGCTCCCGAGGGTTACCAGTTGCCGAAGAGTTTTGTCGACAAGCTGAAGCAGCAAGTCCCGGGCGCCGACATCACCCTGACGGACGATACCACCGAAGCCGTTGCCGGAGCCGATGCCATCTACACCGATGTCTGGACCAGCATGGGACAAGAGGCCGAGCGTGACCAGCGGCTCAAGGACTTCGCCAATTATCAGGTAAATGGAAAGCTAATGGCCGCCGCGCCGAAGACCGCCGTCTTCATGCACTGCCTGCCTGCAAAACGCGGCGAAGAAGTGACCGACGAAGTGATGGACAGCCCCCAAAGCATCATCGTCCCTCAAGCAGGCAATCGCATGCACGTCCAAAAGGGTATCCTGGTGTGGCTGCTCGGCAGCCAGGCTTAGGGAGTCGAATACGATCCCACCACCGGATGCTCCTTCGTCTCCCAGGCGAGCCGGGCCCGTCAGGGCCAGGGTTTCGTAGCGGAAGAACAAGTCACCCCACGTCCAACACCTGAACCCTCTACACACTATGCCCACTCGTAACGATGGCCGCTCGGCCGACCAGCTGCGTCCCGTCACCTTCACGCGAGGATTCGCCTCGAATGCCGCGGGCAGCGTGCTCATCAGCGCGGGGAACACCATCGTGCTATGCACCGCGAGCGTCTCGCCGGACGTTCCGCCATGGATGGTCGGCCGCGGCAAAGGTTGGGTGACCGCCGAGTACAACATGCTGCCCGGCAGCACTTCCCCTCGCAAGCAGCGCGATCGACAGAAGGTCGATGGTCGGACCACCGAGATTCAAAGGCTCATCGGTCGCAGCCTCCGCGCCGTGATCGATCCCGTGCTGCTCGGCGAGCGAACCGTTTCGGTAGACTGCGATGTTTTAAAGGCCGACGGTGGCACCCGGACCGCCAGCATCACGGGGGCGTACGTCGCGCTCTACGAAGCGCTATTGTCGTGCGACGATCTCTCGCCTAGCGCACGCTGGCCGCTCCGCGAGAGCGTGGCAGCCGTGAGCGCCGGAATCGTTGGCGGCGAGGTGCTCTTGGATCTCGATTACTCCGAAGACTCTACTGCCGAAGTCGACATGAACGTCATCATGACCGGCAGCGGGCAGTTCATCGAAGTGCAGGGCACCGGCGAAGGCCACACGTTTACTGCCACCCAGTTGCAGCAACTGCTTGCTGTGGGACAGCAGGGTATCGAGCAACTCACCAAGCTCCAGCAGTCGGCGCTTGGTCTCGGGTAATTTGGGGATCGCGCAAAAAAGAACCTCCGCCAAACTGACGGAGGTTCTGGATGTAGTCAGCTAATCGCCGAGCGAAAGCTAGTTGGCAGCGCCGTTGTCTCCACCATTGTCACCATTGTCACCATTATCTCCATCGTCCACATCTTGGCTTGCACCGGCGAAGGTGAACGTCGCCACTTCGCCAATGGTCGAGAAGAACGGAACCGACGTGATGCGGACATAGCGGCGGTCGGCCGAAACCACGCCCGTCGCCATGAAGTTAGTACCTTCGGGCAATGCAATAACGACTGGCTGGAAACCAACCGCACCGCCACCTCCATTTAGAAGTTGGCGACGAAGCCGGGCTTCGCGAGGATCGAGCATGCGATTCGGAATCGATCCCGGATCGGACACGCCGGCGAGTTGCTGGGCGAGCACCGCACGGCTTACAGCAGCCTGACGCTCGATGGCGCGGGCGACGTGCTGCATTTCGAGCGGCTCGGTGCGGCGTCCTTCGGCTAACTGGAACTCAACCTGAGCACCGTCTTCCTTGAGATCCAGCACTTGAGACTGCTGCTCGACCTTGTCGCTATTGAGGTGCTGGAATACTTCGACCTTTACCTTGTTCGCAGTAACCTTGCCCCATTGCGGGGTGACCTTCAAGCGATAGGTGCCGGCAAAGCCTCGGGGGCAGACGTACGTTTCGCTCATGACGCCGTTCTCTTGGCCCTTCACGCCCGTGAAAACATCGCCCATGTTCACACCGCCGCCAGCGGCACGGGGATCCATGGCCGAGCAGACCGAACCACCGGGCTCTTCTACGGTGAGGTCGACGTCGGCGTCGCCGGTCCACGAAACGCGGACCACGCAGTCACGTTCGATCGCCTTTTGAATTTCTTCCTTGTAGGCCTTGGCTTCTTCGGTGTTACCCGCTTTGACCAATTCTTCGATCTTTGCCTTCGCCACGCGCCACGCGGTCTCGGCGACCACTTCCTGGTTAGCGGGCCAGGCTTGTTCGAGCACACCGACGGTCGCCCAGCGGATGCCAGCGGCATCGTTCGCACGCTCGGCAGCACGCAGGCCCAGGGCATAGGCTTCGCTTCGCAGCGGGTCGACCTTCACCACTTGCTGGTAAAGCTGGAGCGCCCGAGCATCGTGTCCGAGACGCGACAGGTACTGAGCAATGTAGGTCAGCTCGTCGGGCGTGCGACTGAAATCGGCCGCCGACATGATGACTCGCTCGATGTCGGCCTTGTCGCGACCGTCCATCTGCATGGCAATGCCAAGGGCTTCGTACATCCACGGTTGAGGCTGGCCATGACGCAGGGCTGCTTGGATCAACGCGGTGACGTGATCGTAACGACCTTCGTTCATCAGCTTGCGAACCATGCCGCGAACTTCCGCGGTGTCGCGAATCGAACCACCGAAGTGACCGTCCCAAAACACCTCGGGCGAAACGCTCTCGTCGATGGTGAACTTGGGCGAGGCCTTCGCGGGCTCGGTTGCTGCAGGCTCGGTTGCGGGGGCAGCTTCGACAGCAGGTGCAGCAGGCTTGTCGGCGGGTTCGGCGACGGGTGTTTCGGTGTCGGGCACGCTAAACATGCCGCCACCGCCACCCATGCCACCCATACCGCCACCCATTCCACCGCCCATGCCGCCGCCCATACCACCACCCATACCGCCACCGCCACCCATCATGCCGCCACCGCCACCCATGCCGCCCATGCCACCCATCATGCCGCCACCTGCGGGGGTCTCGATGGGGAGGACGAGGTCGGCGACCGGGTAGACTTTGACTTGCAGGCGCGTCAGGGCTTCTTCTTCGGAGGTAATCAGCAGCACTTCGTCGCTGATGACGTAGGTCAGGTCGAGCTGCTTGAGCATGATGCGAAGCGCCGAACGCAGCGAGATGTTGCGCAAGTTCACCGAAATCGGGTCGTCAGGCGACAAGCCGAGATCGTCGAGAGCCTTGAGGTCGAGTTGGACTTCGATGTTGTAATCGGTCCGCAGGAAGTCAACGACTTCCGACAGCGGGGTGTCCTGGAATTCGAGGCCCAGGTTGTTCAGCGGATCGGAAAGCGCCTTGTTGATACGCTGCTCGGCACCATCCTGACCAGCGAGGTCGACCGCCTTGTACTTCTCGCGGCGGTTGGTGAGCTCTTCCCACACCTCGGCCGAAGGATAAACAATCGGTGGCTCGTCCGGCTGAGGAACGCCCGACAGTTCGACCTGGAACCAAGTTTCCCACGAGGCACGGTGACGACGCTCGCGGGTGATTTCTTGCATGTAGTGAGCATTCTCCATGCGGCTATGCAGTTCGGCGACCACGGGCGTAACACCGTTGGGGTCGACTTCGTAAATAATCTGAGCCAGCTCCTGAGCTTCCTGGTAGCGATGTTCGTCCATCAGAGCGTTCATGCGGGCGACCAACTGCTTCTCCTGCTCCACCTTGCGGGCGAGGCGATCGTTGAGCAGTTGTAGCTCGCGGGCCGCGGCGGCGCGCTCTTCGGCCTCGAGACGAAGCTCGGCGTCGACGGTTGCTGCACGGGCTGTTTCTTGCAGTACGGTTTGCAGGCGGTCGAGCAACTGGGCACGCACTTCAGGAATCAGTTGAGGAGCACGACGAACGTTCTCCATCATCAACTTGAGGTCTTGCGAAGCGCGATCGGGGTTCGATCGCATGTTGTCGCGGGCTTGCGACAATGCGACTTCGACTTCCTTCTCCAGCATCTCGGAGAAGACGCGATTCTGACGTTCGACTTCGGTGAGGAACGAACCATCCACCACTGCATCGCGGGCCGGAGCGCCCTCGATGAAGTCGCCCGACTCAGGGCCGACGACCCGTACGCCAGGAGCAGCGGGTGCCGGAACCGCTTCGCCAGCTTGGGCGACGCGGACCAAGTTCAAATCGCCCTCGGCTGCCGGAGCAGCAGGGGCAGCGTTGGATTCGGCAGCGGCTGCTTCATCAGCAGCAGCAGGGGCGGGCATGTCGCCGCGCTCCACCAAGGTCTGCACGGTCTTCGCACGCAGGTTACCCGGGTCACGGCGAAGCACGGCTTCGACGATACGCCCAGCACCTTCGCGATCGCCAATCGAAACCGCACGCTCGGCAAGGTCAGTGAGTTCGTCGACGCTCGCGAGCATCATGCGGCCGGTTTCTTGCAGGCCACGCGTGCCGAGGGTCGTCAGGGCAACCCCGTTATCCTTTTGAGAGACTTTGACCAACTCGGGCAGGAACGAAAGATCGGATTGCGGCTCGGCGGCAACCACGGTCCAGGTCATCGGCTTGCCGGCCACGGTGGCGGTCATGTTGGCGTTGGCGACTTCGGCATCGCCAGCAAGTTCGCCGATTACCACCGATTCGCGATCGCTGCGCATCGGCAGCAACTGCCCGGGGTAAGCAACGGCGATCTCAGCGGGGAACTCGGTGTCGCTTGGCTGTACAACGTCAGCGTGGACCCATTCGGCGAGCGACTTGCCCACCGATGCGCCGCGGCGTTGATTCTCTTCCATCGCACGAGCGGCAGTGATCCCTTCTTCTTCGTTGGGCCAAGTCATCTCTGTGTCGACGTAAAGATTGCCACCGGTTTGATTCGAGAGGGCAATCAGCAGTTCGAGATCTCGCTGCGGACCCACTGCAAAGCTATTCACCGAAACGCCAGCCGCACGGAGGTCGGCGACGAGCTTGCTGAAAGCCTTGGTTTGCATCAGGTTCGCTGGGCTCATGCCATCGCCGATGTAGACGATGGTTCGCTCGCGGTCCGAGTTAGTGTCGAACATCTTGGTCGCGCTGGTGAGCGCGAGCTCCATGTCGGTCGAACCCAATGGTGGTTCGCGACGCACGGCAGTCACGGCATCGGCGACCGACTTGTCTTTCGGCGAGGCGAGCGACTCGTTCATTGCACGCGCTTCGAGGTCGACGGCAACCACTTGCACGCGATCGTCCGCGCTCAAGCCGGCGATGCACGCTTCTACGGCGGCGATAGCCGTGTCGCGGAAGTAACCCGCCTGGCTGGCCGAGGTGTCGACGAGCACCACCACGTCGCGAGGACCTTGGTTCTGCGCTTCGACCGGCGGCACGGTCATGGCAAAGTACGACCGGCCATCTTCGGCCTTGTAAGTCTCCAGCCGTGCCTCGTCGGCTAGCGCGGAGAGCGAGGTCATGGAGGTGACCAGCGCCGCTGCGAGTAGAAATTTTTGAGTGTGCATCGACATCGTCATCAGGGGTACTCCGAGTAGGTACCTATTCCGGGCGCGGCCGCCTGTTCCGGCTCCCAAGCACGGGAGGAAACGGCCACGCAGATTGCGTAAGTTGTTGCGGCTCCTGCACAAGGTGCGCGGGAGCGGCGTTCTCTTTCAGTTTATTCGCCCGACTCCCCGACTGCTACAAGTTTCGGGGTAAAAAGGATGGGCAGCCGGGGCCGATTCTGCCGGTAAGGGGGGCAAACGACCTGGGGTTGTCGCTCCAAGGAATCGCTCGCGGGCCTCCGTTTTATTGCCAGCCGGGGTTTCGAGGTCCGCCCCAATCGAGGGCGTGTAAAGTCGCGGTTTCGCCAAAATCTTCATGGGTGCGACTTTATTCTCACGGCCGTTGAGGTTCGGTGTGTTGTAAGTGACGGTGTGGTAATGGTTTAGGTCGTTTGCGCGGCGGCCTGGATCGGGAGTAATGTCGCAGGGGTTAACCGCAGGTGCGACTTTACTCCGAGTGCGGCACCGTAGGCCGGATCAAGCGGAGCGCCGACCCGGCACTTTCCGCCTCACCCCAGCACCACACTCCGCCGCCCCCGACGAGGCTCCAAAGGCTCCTCCTCATAAAAAGTTTTCCAGATGCCCCTCCTCACTTCCATCCCGTTGATGAAGTCTGTTCATTGGAACACGGGCGCGAGTACTTTCTAGTCACATTCTGAAAGAAAGTGGAAATAGTTTGGGGGCCGGAATCCCGCTTCGGAGCGCTTTGCGCAAGAAAAGGCCCCACTAGCTCGGGACGGAGGTCACGGACTAGTGGGGCGTGCAATGGTAGGTTGTCCGCACGATGGCTAGCCGCGAACTCGACGAAGCGCCGCGACGGCCACGAGGCCACCGAGAAGCAGCAAGCTACTGGGCTCAGGAATGGGGGTAATGAATCCCGATGCGTAGACGATGCGATTCCCGCCGCCGAACGTACTGAAGTAAAAATCGCCGGTCACGGGATCGATGGCCGCCCCTTCGGCTCCACTGAGGCCAGTGATGAACGCGCGGCCCGTGGAAATGATGGGGTCGCCCTCGGCGTCAATCTCGTACGCAACTACGCGGCCGAGTGAGTATTCGCTGATCAGCACCGAATCGACCCCAAAGGCGGCGTTTGCACCGTCGATGTAGACGATGCCTTCCGGGCCTCCGCTAACGGGGAGCGCGGCAGACAGGCCAGCGATATCGTACGTTCCCAACCCATCAGGTGAGAGCGTTGCCGTATACCACGTGTTCGCATTGTAGCTGGCGAGCTTTAGCTGACCCGCTCCCGGGAAACCCGATGGGACGAAGGCTAGGGCCCCAACGCTGCTCGCTACACCTTCTGCGGTCAGTCCAACGGTTTTGGCGGGGTCTGTTTCGCCAGGCAGGATTTGGGCCAAGCCATTGACGGGATACGCTGTGTAAAAGAGTACTCCTCCAGGGCCAAATTGCAGGCCGCCGTCGATGTTCGGTGCGTTTGCATAGAGGGTTGCGGGGCCAGCGAATCCGGTCACCGAGTTGCTCACCGGATCTCGTAATACATCAACGGCGTAGATAGCGCCGGCAGCTCCGTTGGCAGCACCGCCGACGAGTATCGTGTCGGCGTCAAGAAAGGTAATTCCGCCGAGGTTGGCGGGTACGTCTGGCGGTCCTCCCAGGTCAACCACGGAATAGTCGGCCGCGAAATCGACCCCAAGGGTCTGGGCCACGACCTGGGGACAGCTAGCCACAGCGATGGCTACGACCAGTAGGATGATGAGTCTCATGAGCGGTGTCCTTCTGCAAGTTTAAGCGGCAAATCTAGCGTCGCGGTTATCCGTATTCGCCCCATAGTGTCGCGCGGAGTCCTCCCCTTGTCAACCAGACTGTTGATCATCAACCAGAGATCTCGCCCGTGGCGAAGGAGGGCCGCTCAGCGATTGCTATGTCGATTCTGCTGCGTTTTTCCATAATCCGTCATTGCTTCTGACGTTGCTCTAAAGAGGACGTGGGCCACAGGCGGCTCTAATCTGGGTTCTGGTGATCGAGGTTCATGCGATGTGGTTTCGGGCGAATGGGTTCGTTGCGCTGGCGGTAGCCGGGCTCCTGGTGGGGTCGGGCGGGCCGGCGGTGGGGCAGGGGGGATCGCTGATTGCGAACCTCGAACGAGGCGAGAACCAGACCGTCGTGATCTACGGGACCAGCCTCACGGCGGGCGGGGCGTGGGGGTCGCAGGTCCGATCGTTTCTCGACACCCAGTACCCAGGCAAGGTCACTTGGGTGAACTCGGGAATGAGTGGCCGAGCTTCGAACAGTGGAGTGGCGAATCTCAACGACCGCGTGCTCGCCCACCAGCCGGACGCCGTGTTCATCGAGTTCGGCATGAACGACGCCTTCACCGACTACGCGGTGGGGGACATCGATAAGGATATTTCGCTCACCGAGGCGCGGACGAATCTGGAGTCGATGATCGCGAGCATCCAATCGCAAAACGAGAATGCCCAAATCGTGCTGCAGACGATGAACCCTGCTTGGAACGCGCCGAATGGCAATGGCTCGGCGACCAAGCGGCCACAGCTCGCCGACTACTACCAAGTCTATCGCGACGTGGCAGGCGAGCAGTCCCTCGCGCTGGTGGATAACAACCGCGTGTGGCTGAAGGTTCAGAGCAACGACTCCGCGGAGTTCCAGGCCCGCGTGTCCGATGGTACGCATCCCGATGCGACCGGTTACAAACGCTACGTTAGCTCGGCCGTGCTGTACGAACTCGGTGCGCCCACGGGTCCGACGCTGGTGGTCGACCTCGAATCGGGCGAGACTTATTTACACAACCAGTCGAAGGCGAGCGTCGAGTTGATCTCGTACAGCATCACGTCGACCACAGGTGCGCTGCTCGATGATTGGAGTGGTCTCGCCGCGCTCGAGGCGGGGACTTGGGAGAAGGCCAACCCGACGAGCAATGCTCTCAGCGAACTCGCAGGAAGTTCGTCGATGACCATCGCGGCTGGCCAGGTACTCGACTTGGGCGTGGCGTGGGACGCCGCGAAGAGTCCGAACCTTGCGTTTCGCTACCAGACGGTCAATGGCGTGCTCCGCGACGGGCACTTGGTATTTCTCGAAGACACGAGCCGATTGACCGCGGTCGCCGGCGACTTCAATGGCGATGGCGTGGTGAACCTGGCCGACTACACGGTGTGGCGCGACAACCTCGGCACGGCCAGCGAGTCGGCGATCAACCACGCCGGCGACGGTGTGGCGGGAGTCGACGCGAGCGATTATCAGATTTGGAAGTCGAACTTCGGCGCGGGAGGTGCGGCGACAGTGAGTTCGGTGAACGTTCCGGAACCGACGAGCGCGGTGCTGATGGTCGGACTACTCGGAATGGTGCTGCATTTCATGCACTCGACGAAGAGTGTCGAATAGCCCATGACGGGAGTCTTGGGTTTTTGTGCACCTTCGAGGGTATGAAAAAACCCACGACTTCTGTCGTGGGCTATTGGGTGTGCAAGTATTGCACTTTGCAACGCGGTCTCTTTGGTCTTTCGGGCTCGGAGAGCCCTCCCACAGTTACATCTCACAACTCTATTCGTCGTCGCTGTCCGAGTCGCTGGCGCCGATGCGGTCTTTGCCGACCCATTTGCGGAGCACTTCGGGGACCAGGATCGAGCCATCGGGTTGTTGGCAGTTTTCGAGAATCGCGATCATCGCGCGGCTCACGGCGATGGCGGTGCCGTTGAGGGTGTGGACGAAGTGGGTCCCCTTTTCGCCCTTTTTCTTGTAGCGAATGTCGAGGCGGCGGGCTTGGTAGTCGGTGCAGTTCGACGTGCTGGTCACTTCGCCATACTCGCCGCCGTTGCCGCGGCCGGGCATCCAGGCTTCGAGGTCGAACTTGCGATACGCGGGGCCACCGAGGTCGCCCGACGCGATGTCGATCACCTTGTAAGGAATGCCGAGCTCGTCGAACAACCCGCACTCGAGGTCGAGGAAGTAGTTGTGCATGTCTTCACTTTGCTCGGGCGTGGTGAAGGCAAACATCTCGATCTTCGTGAACTGGTGCACGCGATAAAGACCGCGCGACGCACGACCGGCAGCACCCGCTTCGGTGCGGTAGCAATGGCTGATGCCACAGAGCTTGATGGGGAGCTGCTCTTCTTCGATGGTCTGCCCGGCGTACAGACCACCCAGCGTGATCTCGGCAGTGGCCACGAGGTTCAGGTCGAAGTTCTCGATGCTGTAGATCTGGGTCTCGGGGCCACGGGGCACGAAGCCAACGCCTTGGACGATTTCGCCGCGGGCCAGGTCGGGAGTGATGGTCGGGATGAAGCCTTCCTTCATCAGGTACTCAACCGCGAACTGCTGCAGGGCGAGTTCGAGGAGCACCGCTTCGTTCTGCAGGAAGTAGAAGCCGTGGCCGGCGATGCGGGCTCCGCCTTCGAGATCGATCAGCTTGTGCTGCTCGCCAAGCTGGACGTGGTCGAGGATCGGGAACCGCATGGGCCGCACCTCGACTTCGCCGCGGCGCAGCTCGCGGCCATCCGCTTCGCCGCCGCGGGGGGTGTCGGGGTGGGTCAGGTTCGGGATGTGGCTGTAGATACCGTTGGCTTCCGCGGCAATCCGCTCGATCTCGTTTTGCTTGGCGTCCTTCTGTTCTCGGAGGAGCCGGCCTTCTTCCTTACGGGCTTCGCGCTCGGCGTCGTCCTTGGCTTTGCCGATCGACTTGCTAACTTCGTTCGCCTGGCGCGAGAGTTCTTCCACCTCTTGCTGGAGCGCACGCCGCTGGTTTTCGAGGACTGCGAACCGCGCGACGTCGGCTTTGACGCCACGAATGTTGCAGTTCTCCTGAACCAGTTCTACGTTTTCGATAATGAACCGACGGTCTAGCATGGCAGCTTGCTATCAACAGGAGGCGTTGGGACTTCGAGGCTTGGCTACGCACCACGGGCGGATGGCCGCCGGGCGAGCGAACTAATATACTCGGGGTTTCGGTATTTCACCACTGCGGGTAGGCACCCGCTGGCGGCTTAAAACGGACAGCCCACCAGGCACCAGGCAGACAAAACATGGACGAAATGCACTTCGATGGCCCCGACGATCCTGACGACGGCGGCACGTCGACCGTCGTTGCCCCTAAGAAGCAGCAAAAGGCAGAGTCGACCGGCCGCGAGGTGCCCAAGTACCACGTGATCCTGTGGGATTCCGACGACCACACGTTCGATTACGTCGAGAAGATGCTCCGCGAGCTGTTCGGCCACACGAAGAAGGACTGCGAAGAGATCGCCAAGAACGTCGACAAAGACGGCCGCGCGATCGTGCTGACCACCACCAAGGAGCACGCCGAGCTCAAGCGAGACCAAATTCACGCCTACGGCAAGGACAACCTCGAGGCGAGCAAAGGGAGTATGTGGGCCACGATCGAGAGTGCGGACTAATTTCAAAGGGGGAAGGAGGAGGGGGGAAGGTGGAATTCAAGAATCAAGAATTAAGAGATCGGACCAAGGCGTTTGCCCTCCGGATAATTCGACTTACGGGTAAGTTACCCAGAACGCGTGAACCTGATGTGATCGCGAGGCAGCTACTTCGGTCCGGAACTTCCGTTGCAGCGAACTATCGCGAGGCAAGTCGTGCTCGAAGTGACGCCGAGTTGATTTCGAAGCTCGGGATTGTCGAGCAAGAGCTGGATGAGTCGCTGCTGTGGATGGAGCTGCTAGTGGAAGCGGAGTTCGTGAAGCAGGTACTGCTCGCCGACCTTATGGATGAAGCGGATCAACTGCTGAGGATTACAGTGGCATCCATCGTGAAAGTGAAGAAACGCAAAGCGTAAGAACATCCCCTTCCGCCTTCCGCCTTCCCCTTTCGGCCTTTGCGCATAGCGATACCCCCATTCCGTTGTACGACATGAAGCTCAAAACCCACACGCTTGGTTGCAAAGTCAATCAGTACGAGACCGAGTACCTGCGCGAGGGTTTGGCTTCGATTGGTTATTCGGACGCCGTCGATGGCGAAGGTGCCGACCTGTGCATCGTTAACACTTGCACCGTAACGGGCGAAGGGGATGCCAAGAGTCGGCAGGTGATTCGGCGGATGGCGCGGGAGAATCCCGCGGCGAAGATCGTCGTGATGGGTTGCTACGCCACGCGGGCGCCGGAGGAAGTGAAGCTGCTGCCGGGCGTCACCGAGGTGCTGACCGACAAACGCGAGCTGCCCGATTTGCTCGGGCGGTTTGGCGTGACCGACGTACCGACGGGGATTAGCGGGTTTGGCTCTCGCCATCGCGCGTACGTGAAGGTGCAGGATGGTTGCCTGCTGCGGTGCAGCTTCTGCATCATTCCTCACGTCCGCCCCGACCTCGCCAGCCGGCCGATGCAGCACGTGATCGACGAAGTCGCGCGGCTGGTCGATCGAGGCTATCGCGAGGTGGTGCTCACCGGCATTCACTTGGGGCACTACGGGGTGGACTTCAATCGCCTGAAGCCGAAGAGCGAGTGGACGCGGCTGGCACACTTGGTCGAAGCCCTCGCCAACTTGCCGGGCGACTTTCGCATTCGGCTGTCGAGCATCGAGGCCACCGAAGTTACTCGCGAGCTGATGGACGTGATGGCCGCGCATCCCGAGAAGGTCTGCCCCCATCTGCACATCAGCATGCAATCGGGGAGCGATGGCGTGCTGCGTAGAATGCGTCGCCGCTGGGGCGCGCAGCGGTTTGTCGATCGATGTGCGATGCTCAAGGAGCGCCTCGACCGCCCCGCGATCACGACCGACATCATCGTCGGCTTCCCCGGCGAGACCGAAGAGGAGTTTCTGGAGACGGTCGAGGTTTCGCGAGCCGTCGGGTTCTCGAAGATCCATATTTTCCCGTTCAGTGCCCGCCGCGGAACGCCCGCCGCGTCGTTCGACGATCAGTTGCCGAAGCCCTTGAAGCAAGAACGCGTGCATCGCCTGGCCGAGGTCGAAGCCGAACTGCGGGACGAGTATTTCCGATCGCTGGAAGGCATGCAGCTGAGAGTGCTGGTAGAGAGCAAGCTCGACAACGGCCGGTACATTGGCACCGCGTGTCGTTACGCGCCGGTGGAAGTGGAAGTGCCGGCGGAGCTTGAGGGGAAGTTCGTCGACGTGGTGGCGGGAGGCCTAGTGGACGGCAAGATTCAGGGCGTCCAATAGTACAACCCTACTCCGTATGGTTAAGCCATTGGGAACGGAATCTCATTGGTGAAACGTCACCGTTTGGCCCAGCGTTGCCCCCCGCTTCTCCATACGGGTATGGAGGTACTATTCCGACCGCTTACGCCAGGCCCATACCGGCCCAACGACAACTCCGACGAGCAGTAGCCAAGGAAGCGCGGCGACCGCGACGAGCACGATGCCCTTGCCGAGCGACCAGATGCCGGTGGTGGAGTTGTTCCACGTGGCGGCGATTTGGCTGCCGAGGCCGGGGGCTTGGGGTGGTTGGTATTCCTTCTCTTCGCGAACCATCAGGGTGACGGTGGTCAGCTCGGTACGGTCGGCCAGGTAACGAAGGCGGCCTTCCATTTGTTCGATCTCGGTCCGCACGCGGGAGAGCTCGCGCTCGACTTCGATCACGTCCTTGATCTCGCCTTTGTTGTCGGCAAGCAGTTCGAGGATCCGCTCTTCGAGTTGTTTCTTGCTGCGAATGCGGGCTTCGAGGTCGACGTACTCTTCGGTCACGTCCTGACCGTTCTGTTCGCGACGTTCGGGGACGCCCAGGTTCCCAGAGGCGTTGAGGAAGTCTTCGAAAGTTGCCACCGGCACGCGAAGTACCCAAGTGCCGGAACGCTCGCTTCCTTGATTCAGCGAGACGTTCGCACTGGCGACGAACCCACCGTACTTTTTGACGAGCTCGTTGATGGACTGCTCGACGCCACTGAAGTCCTCGACCACCACCGCCAGCGAGGCGGTGTAGATGATCTTTCGGTTATCGGCCACCGGGGGCGTCTCGGACGCGGCTTGGCCTGCGGAGTTCTCACTCTTGAGGGCATAGACATAGTTCATGTCACTGGCAGGCGATGCTGGGGCAGGAGCTGGCATGACTGTGGCGGCCTCGTACTCGGATTCGACGCCGCAGCCGACGACGAGTAGGAGAGCCAGGAGAAGAGAGAGCGCGCGATTCATTGGAGATCCTGGAGTTGGTTGAGCATCATTGGTTCGCGGCCCGCGTGGCGGGCCCGCTATGGATTTCCTATTGAGACGAGGTTGGATGGGGGAAAGTTCCATCACTTTTTACCCTGGGAGATATTGCTAACCCTCCGGATACTGCCGGCAGTATTCGTACATGGCCATCACCGTCGCCGTGGCGACGTTGTAGCTGTAGGGCATGCCCCAGACGGGGATTTCGATCACGGCGTCGAGCTCCGCCAGCAGATCTTCGGTCAGGCCTTGGCGTTCGTTGCCGATGACCAGCACCGTGCGGCGGTCGAATTGGTAGTGGTGCAGGTCGGACGAGTTGGTGGTTTGTTCGAGCCCCACCAGCGTGTAGCCCTCGGCCTTGAGTTTCTTCAGCACGGGGGCGAGCGACCGGTGCGATTCGAGCTGGATGCTCTCGCAGGCGTCGCGCGCGATCTTGGGGTCAAGCTTTGCCTTGCCCGCACAAACGATCCGCTCCACCCCACAGCACCCGGCGGCCCTTGCGATGCGCGACAGATTGACGTTCGACCGCAGCGGTGCGCAGGCCAGCAGCAGACCGCGTGGTTGGGTGAGCTGGCGGGGGGCTTTGTGACGCAGGTGTTCGAACTTGGGCATCGCGGTTGTTGCGGACCACAGCAGTTGTCGTGAAAATGGGCAGGGCTTCCTGCGAAACCGGTTGGAATCGGCGGAGCAACCGCTTAAGCTATCAGGTACAGGTGCCATCCGCCATTCATCCCGCGCGTGTCGATGAGCTTTCGTAGAATCCTTCCCGCCGCCGTAGTCCTCTTGCTACTGGTGGGTGGCGTGGTGTGGTCGATGTCCGCGGGGCGACTCCCCCCGGCCGACTTCACGTTCAACAACCAGACCGAAATCAAAACGGTCGACCCTGCGCTGGTGAGCGGCCAGCCCGAGGGACGGGTGATCAACTCGCTGTTCGAAGGGCTCGTCTCGCTCTCGGCGGACGATCGCATGCCGATCACCGGTGGACCCGAAGCGTGGCCTGGCGCGGCGGAAAGCTGGGACATCTCGGACGACGAGAAGACCTACACGTTCCACATCCGCAAAGACGCCAAGTGGTCGAATGGCGATCCGGTGACCGCTGAAGACTACCACTACTCGATGCGGCGATTCTTGAGCCCCATCACCGCGGCCGAGTACGCCAAGCAGGGGTGGTACCTGGTGAATGGTAAGAAGTTCAATGCCGCGGGGACGTACTTGGAGCCGGGCGACTCGGTGGAGGTCGAGCTGAATCTCGAACCGGGCGAGCACGAGACGAAGATCGGCAAGCTGATCAAGGGCAAACTGATCCGCAAGGATCCCGAGAAGATGCCCAAGGATCCAAAAGAGCGCGACAAGATCACGCAGCGGTACTACGTCGACGTGGATGGTAAGGAAGAATGCTACGTCGTCGGCCGGCCGGGGATCGACAAGATTCCTGAGGGGACCAAACCATGCCGGCTCGTGACGTTTGACTTCGACGAAGTCGGCATCCGCGTGGTGGACGATCACACGCTGGAGATGGAACTCGAAAACCCCACGCCGTTTTGGTTGCAACTGATGGGGTTCTACCCGTTGTTCCCGGTGCATCGCGGTTGCCTCGAAAAGTACGGGGCACCCGATTGGACCCGGCCCGAGAACATCGTGACCAACGGCCCGTACCGTATTGGCTTCCGCCGGCCCCGCGATCGCGTGCGGCTGGTGAAGAACGAAAACTACTGGAACAAAGACAACATCGCGCTCGAGACGATCGACGCCCTGTGCGTTGAGAAGGGTACCACGTCGCTCAACATGTACATGCTGGGGGATGTGGATTGGATTCCCGAGCCGCCGACGAATCTAATCCGCGAGCTGATGGAGAGCGATCCGCCACGCGACGATTTCATGCCCGCCCCGCAGCTTGGTACCTATTACTACAAGCTGAACGTCAAGCGAGGACCGCTGGCGGACAATCGGGTACGGCAAGCCTTGTCACTCGCGCTGGACCGCGACGAGATCATTCGCACGGCGGTTCGCGGACCACAGGAGCCCGCGAACAGCTTGGTCCCGCCGGGCGTGATTGGCTACACTCCGGCGACGCAGCCGCCCGCCGATCCGGAGAAAGCTCGAAAGCTGCTGGCCGAGGCGGGCTATCCGGGGGGGAGTGGATTTCCGTCGCTGGAGATTCTGTACAACACCCACGAGGCACACACCGCGGTTGCTGAACTCGTTCGCAAGCAGTGGCAGCGCGAGCTGGGCATTGCGGTAACGCTGCGAAACGAAGCGTGGCCCGCCTATCAGGATCGCTTGCGGATGTCGAAGTACGACGTCGGCCGGCAAGCGTGGATTGCCGACTACAACGACGCCAACACGTTTCTCGATCTCTACGTCAGCGATAACGAGAACAACCAAACCAACTGGGCGAACGCCGAGTACGACAAGCTGATCAAGGAAGCCGAGAGCGAAGCCGACGAGCAGAAACGCTCGGAACTGCTCCATCGTGCCGAGGTGATTCTGATGGCCGAGGGGCCGATTGTGCCAATCTATTACTACTACTCTCGCAACATGGTGAAGCCACACGTCCGCGGGTTCTACAACAACCTGCAAGACATCCATCCGCTGCACATGTTGTCGATCGATCGCGACTCCGACTCGCCGAATGAGTTCATGCAGGAGGCGACCCCGTGATCGCCTATTTTGCGAAGCGATTTCTCTGGCTGATTTTCACCGTGTGGCTGGTGTTCACCGTCACGTGGATCCTGGCGAACGCATCGCCTGGCTCGCCCTTCACGCGCGAACGGAGCTTGCCCCCTGAGATCGAGGCGAACCTTCGCCGCCACTACAACCTCGATAAGCCGGCGTACGTGCGGTATTGGCTCGATCTGTCGAACCTACTACGCGGCGACCTGGGCGTGTCGACCAAGCAGGTGGACTTCACGGTCAACGAGCTGGTATCGCTGTGCTGGCCTGTGTCAGCGGCGCTCGGACTTGCGGCGCTCGCTTGGGCGTCGGTCGTCGGTTTATTGGCGGGCGTGGTATCGGCGGCACGGCGTGGTTCGGTGGCCGACTTCGGTTTGATGTCGCTGGCGACGGTCGGCATTGCGCTGCCGAACTTCGTGATCGCGGGCTTTGCGATTCTGTTGTTCTCGTTCCTCATACCGCTCTTGCCGCCGGCGGGTTGGGGGAGTCCGAAGTACCTGATTCTGCCCGCGTTTTGCCTGGGGGCGCCGTATGCCGGCTACATCGCCCGCATCGCCCGTACCGGCATGCTGGACGTGTTGTCGCAGGACTACATTCGCACCGCGCGAGCCAAGGGACTTTCGCGCGTCGCCGTGATCATGAAGCACGCCCTGCCGACGGCGATCATCCCCGTGGTGTCGTTCCTCGGCCCCGCGGTCGCCGGCATCATCACCGGTTCGCTGGTGATCGAGAAAGTCTTCGCCATTCCCGGTATCGGCTACTCGTTCGTCCAATCGGCAATCGATAACGATACCCCGATGGCGATGGGCATCGTTGTCCTCTACACCATCTTGCTCTTCACCATGAACACCCTGGTCGACGCGGCGTACACGTGGCTCGATCCGCGGGTGAGCTGGAAAGACGTTTGATGGGAGCTATGAGCTATGAGCTGTGAAGATTGAACCTTGACCATTGATAATTGAACCTTGATCCCATCCACCGGTCCTAAACCTGAAACCCCCCGCATTGGAAAGTCGCTGTGGAGCGATGCGTGGGACAAGCTGCGCCGGAATCGATTGGCGGTGACTTGCCTGTCGGTGCTGGTGCTGGTGGCCTTGGGGGCGTTTCTGACGCCGCTGTTGCCATTGCAGCCATCCGACAAAACGGTAACGACTCGCGACTTCGCGCCGCCACAATTCACGCACGATCCGACCGACGATTTGACCCTGACGCTCGACCAAATTCGCGAGGCGAACGAGAAAGCCGCCTCGCTCGCCGCCACGCGGAAGGATATCCCCGCCGAAGACGCCGACGCGCTCAAGCAACTGAACGACTCGATCCACGACGTCCGTCAGCGTCCGTATCGTGCGGCGGGCTTCACCGACATGGGTCCCTTGAGTCGCTGGATGACCCGCGTGCGGATTAGCCTGTTTGGCGAATGGTCGATCCCCTCCATTTGTGGCCGCGATAGTTTGGGGCGGGACGTGCTCGCTCGCATTTTCTGGGGGGCGCGGGTTTCGATCATCGTCAGCATCGTCGCGACGCTCGTGTCATTGGTGATTGGTGTGAGCTACGGTGCGATCTCGGGCTACTTTGGCGGCACCGTTGACGCGGTGATGATGCGATTCGTCGACGTGCTGTACTCGGTTCCGTTTATCTTTGTCGTGATCTTCCTGCTGACGATCCTCGGCGAGGAGCAAACCAAAAAGCAGCTCGCCGAGTACGGCATCGATCGCATCACCATTTTCTATCTGGTCGTGGGAGCCATCTACTGGCTCACCATGGCCCGCGTGGTGCGGGGGCAGGTGCTGTCGCTCAAGAAAGAACTGTTCGTCGAGGCGGCCCGCGCCCAAGGGGCCAGCCAGTGGCGGATCATCAAATGGCACGTGGTTCCCAACGTGATGAGCGTGGTGATCGTGTACCTGACGCTGACGATCCCCCGCGTGATGCTGTTCGAAGCGTTCCTGTCGTTCCTGGGGCTTGGCGTCGAGTCGCCCGACGTTTCGTGGGGTATGCTGGCGAGCGAGGGACTCGACGTGATCAACCCCGTGCGAACCTACTGGTGGCTGGTGGTGTTTCCGAGCATCGCGATTGGCATGACGCTCTTTGCCCTCAACTTCTTCGGCGATAGCCTCCGCGACGCCCTCGACCCGAAGCTCCGCGAAGGCCGGTAAACCGCTTGCCTTGGCGACTCTGGCGGACGACAATCGAGCGATACCGATCGCCCGCGTTCTCATCGTTCGCTCCATTCCCGTCGCCGAGGTGTTCCATGCGTTCCCTGTTTGCCGCCGCAGCAATAGCCACCCTCGTCCCGCTGGTGGGTTGCCAGACCGAACAGTCGGGCCCGTCGTACGCCGACCTCGTGGTGATCTACAACGCCGAGGCCGAATCGCTGGACCGATTGCAGCGTAAGCGAGCCGAACGCGTGGCGGAGTACGAAGGGACCCTCGCCCCTAGTGGCGACGCAGCCGTTGCGGCGCTCGGCCAGTTGCTTGGTGACGTGAAAGCGAACCCACCCGCCGACTTGAACACGGCCGACCCCGATGAGTTGCTCGACAACGCCATCGCCAACGCCGAGAACCTCGACGCCAAGGCAGAAGAAATGCTCGCCGCCGCCTCTCAAAGTGCCGGCAAGCCGATGGATCGCAGTGCGATCGAGGCGATGTATAGCGACGAGTTCAAAGCCGAGCTAGCCACGCTCGATGCGGAGATCGCTAAGCAACAAGCCCGCGTCGACAAAGCGCTAGCGGATCGCGACGCGGCGGAGAAGTAAGGGGCCCTCTACTTCCGGAGCGAGCCGGGTCGTCCCCGACCCCGGATGTTTGAACTGCTCGAAATCCTTCCACTGCTCGAAGGTCAGAACGTCCGGGGTCGGGGACGACCCGGCTCACATGCCCTCTTGAAGGATAGGTGCTTCACGGCTTACTGAGTAGCTCCAGCGCCACTGCCCCCGTCGTGCTTAGCGATGTCTCCAGCGTCTTCTCGGGTTCCGGGTAGAACAAGGGTGAGTGGAGTGACGGGGCTGGGGTGTTTGCGTCTTTGAACTCCTTCATCCGTTCCGCGCTCACGGTGCCGACTTTGAACATCGAGATCGGCAGGCCGACGAGGCCGTAGCGGCTGAAGTCCTCGCCACCCATCGTGGGGTCGGTTTTTTCGACTCGCTCGGCCCCAACCACGCGCGTAGCGATCGCGGCCACTCGCTGGGTGAGCTCAGGATCGTTGTACATCGAGGGGGTTCCCTCGGAGATATCGATCTCGGGCTCGGGGGCACCGGCGCTCATCGCGGCTGCCTTCGCCTTGCGAATGATCGCTTCGGCGAGCTTCGCCCGCACTTCGGGCGAGTAGCTGCGGACGGTGAGTTGCAGCTTGCACTCGTCGCCGATCACGTTGTGCTTAGTGCCACCTTGGATGGCGCCCACCGTGATCACGGCGGGGTCGTTGGGCCGAATCTCGCGGCTCACGATGGTTTGCAAGTCGAGCACCAACTTGGCGGCGATCACCACGGGGTCGACGGTCGTCTCGGGATACGCCCCGTGCCCGCCGCGGCCTTTGACCAGGATGTCCACGCTATCGACGTTGGCACACGCGTAGCCGGGGCAGTAGCCGACCTTGCCCGCTTCGAGGTCGGCCGCCACGTGAACGGCCACCGCGTAGTCGGGACGGGGAAACATGGTGAGCAGCCCGTCGTCGAGCATCGCCTTGGCTCCGGCCCCGCGTTCCTCGGCGGGCTGCATCAGGAAGATCGCGGTGCCTTGCCAGGCATCCTTGTTCTCGGCAAGCATCCGCGCGACGCCAACCATGTTCGACATGTGAATGTCGTGCCCACAGGCGTGCATCACGCCGACCGATTGGCCACGCTCGTTGGTGGTGACGACCTTTGACGCGTACGGCACCCCGGTTTCCTCGGCGACGGGCAGGGCGTCCATGTCGGCTCGGAGCATCAAGGTGTTCCCCTCGCCATTGCGCAAGATGCCAATCACGCCATGCCCGCCAATGTCGGTTCGCACCTCGGCCCCCAGCGCGCGAAGTTCCTTGGCCATCCGCGCGGCGGTTTCCTTTTCTTCGAATGAGAGTTCTGGAGCTTGGTGCAATTCTTTGTAGAGTTCGACGATCTCAGCCGTGTGCTGCGCGGCCCAAGCCTTCGCGATTTCGTCGCCCCGCTTGGTGGAGTCGTCGGCCATCGCGGTGGCAACACAGAAGAGTAGCGGAGCACAGCAGGCGAGCAGCTTCATGATGGTTCTCGATGGCGGGGACAGTGGAAGCTCACGCCACCATTCTAGCGCACGGGCGGGCGCTTCGCGAGATATCGAATCAGCCGTTTTGGCGCTCGCCACGGTTCTTTTGATGCAACCGTGGCTAGCGCCAAAACGGCTAAAGCATGAGGAGACTCTAGCTTGAGACCAGCGCCACGAGTTGCGGGACAATCGCTCGCATCGCCCTCGAGCGATGGCTCAAGGCTCGCTTCACCGCGGGACCGAGTTCGCCGAAGGTTCGGTGGTACTCGCGGACTTCGAACAACGGGTCGTAGCCAAAGCCGTTTGAACCCGACGGAGCCCGGCGGATCACTCCGCGGCAAGTCGCGTGGCTTTCGGCTCGAATCTCGCCCGTTGGATCGGCGAGCGTCACGTGGCAGTAGTAGCCGGCTCCGCGGCGCTCGGGGGGCAGATCGCCTAGCTTCGCGAGCAACAGGCGATTGTTGTCCTCGTCCGTGGCGTTCTCGCCCGCGAAGCGTGCCGAATAGATGCCCGGCTCGCCATCGAGGGCGTCGATCTCGATGCCGCTGTCGTCCGCCAGCACCCATTCGCCGAGGTGCAGCGCCTGCTGCGTGGCTTTGAGCCTCGCGTTGGCGGCGAAGCTGTCGCCATCCTCTACCACTTCGATGGCCGTGGGGAAGTCGGCGAGCGTCGCGACCAGCACGTCGTAAGGCGCGAGCATCTCGGCTAGCTCGATGCCCTTCTTCTTGTTGTGCGTACCAATAACGACTCGCTTGCTCATGCTCGAAGTTTAAGCGAGCCGCAGGCGTTCGTTAAGCGGGCACGAGTTACCGGCCCCACACGTAGGCGGTGGTCACCGACTTCTTGGGGGCTTCGATCACTTCGGGGTTGATGTCGAGCGGCACGAATTTGCCTTGGTCGTACTCGATGTACTTCGGCTCGAGGCCCGTCGCGATCTGGCCGTGGTCGTTCGAGAACAGGTTGTTGAACTTCTGCTTGACCTCTTCGGCTCGCATGCGATCTTCCATCGGCACGTTCATGCCGACGTTCAGGGCGGCAGGCGTTTTGTAGGCAGCACCAAACGTTTGCAGGATGATGCCAACGTCGCGTGTCGGCCGGAGTTCGCCGGAGGCGGTTTGGTCGGCTACCTTGTCGAACGATCCGACCGTCACGTAGCTTTCGGTGCGATCGTGGAACTCGTAGGCTTCCCAGCCCTTGGCACGCAGGAACACCGCGATGCCATGGGCGTTTTCCGCCGCTTGGACCAGCGGGTCGACTTCTTCCTTCTTCTTACGCATCTTCGTCTTCGACGAGCTTTGGAACGCCCCTTGAAGCACCGCCTCGCCTTCGAACGTCGCGATCTTCACGGTGTAACGCTTGGGGCAGGTGAGCAGCGAGTACTCGGCACCGCTGTTCATCTTGGCGACAAACGGATCCACGCCCTTCGGCTTGAAGTACTCTTCGGGAAGCATCGGGTTGCGGGTGAGAAATGCCTTGCTCATCGGCGGGGCGTCGCGCTTGCCGCGGAGTCGCGTGAGGTACTCGCGTTCGATGGCCAGGTTCTGAGCGGTTTCGTCGTAGTCGCGTTCGAGCGCCTTGGGTTCGAGAGCCTTGACGTTGTCGAGCAGCTTTTGGGCCCCCGGGTCGTCGATGGTGGGGAAGCCGCCGACCAGCACGGCGTACTCGTGATTCTGGTCGCCGCTTTGGTACCGCATCCGAATGGGGGCACCGTAGCGATCGAGCCCACGCCCGAGCCGCTCGTCGGTTGCGTGGTTGAACGTCATCGAGTGGTGATAGGCTTCGAGGTTGTATTCTTTGCGGAGTTCGAGCACGAGCTCGCGAGCTTGGTCCTCGGCACCCTCGCCGCTAAACGTCGCGGCCATCACCATCCAGGGGCCATTCTCCTCGCGGAGGGTGTAGTCGTTATCGACTCGCGCCTCGACGCGGTTCACCGGGGCAAACATTCGCCACGCGGGGTCGGCCTGAGCGACGCTGGTTGCCGTGACCACGCCGATCGCCATGAAGACGGGCAGCAGTGCACTGGAAACGCGAATACGCATAGGGATTCCTCAAGCTTGGTACGAGCAGTACGCCGGGGCCCGGCGAGCGCGATAGACGCGCGGCTGCCACGGGCTTTGGCAGACAAGGTGGGGGAAAGTACCAAAGCCCCGGCGGCCCGACCAGACGAAATTGGGCCCGAAAACCACCGCATTCCGCCAAAAACCAGGTGCTGGCACGCAATTCGGCTGGTAAACCTGAAACCAACCGGCGAAAATTGCGGTAGTCTTAGTAGTACCCCTCCTCCCAACCGCTAGAACACCACAGGGAAGACGATGAAGTCGCTCGATCTTAAGCCTTGGACCAACTTGCTCGCTCTCGCCCTGGTTGCCGTCCTGGCAACCTCCACCGCCACGTTCGCCGACGACACGAAGGGCGCTGACAAAGACGCCAAGGCCAAAGAGCCCGCTAGCGCCTCGGACGACAAAGAAAAGGAGTCGGAGAAGCAAGAGAAAGAAAAGGCCAAAGACGCCAAGTTGGCTAAGGAGAAAGTCGAAGCCAAGGCCGACAAGCCCGCCAAGAAGGCAGCCAAGGTCCGCCTCGCCCAGCTCAACATCACCAGCAGCCTGCCCGAGGGCCCTGGCGGGGCGGGACTGTTTGGCGAGTTGCAGGTCGACCTCCGCAGCCTGCTCGACCGTATTGAGCGTGCGTCGAAGGACGACACGATCCAAGGCCTGGTGCTCAAAATCGAAAATCCCTCGATCGGCCGAGGCACGATGAACGAAGTCCGCGAGGCGATCAAGCGTTTCCGCGCCGGTGGTAAGAAGGTGTACGCCGAACTCGACATGGCGATGCCGACCGACTACCTGATCGCCACCGCGTGCGACGAAATCGTGATGCCCGAATCCGGCACGCTGGTTCTTCCAGGCGTGAGCATGGAGGGCATGTTCTACAAGGGCTTGCTCGACAAGCTCGGCGTTGAGGCCGACTTCGTCCACATGGGCGAAGCCAAGGGTGCCGCGGAGCCGTACACTCGCGAGAGCTTCAGCAAGGCGGTGAAGGCGAACCTGTCGGCGATGACCGACGACATGTACGAGCAGATGGTCGAGACGGTCGCCTTCGAGCGGCCCATCACGCGCAAAGAAGCTATCGCCGCGATCGACGAAGGCCTGATGACCGCGACCAAGGCCAAGGAGTTGGGCCTGATCGACCGCGTTGCCTATTCGACCGAGCTCAAGCAGACGCTCGGAAAGGCGTACAACACCGACAAGCTGGTGTACGTGCAGAACTACGGCAAGAAAGCAATCGACACCGATTTCTCGGGTCCGACGGGCCTGTTGAAGTTCATCAAGCTGATGTCGACCGGCAGCAAGACCAGCACCGCCAGCGGCAAGAAAATCGCCGTGGTCTACGCCGTGGGAGCCATTACCACTGGCAAGAGCGAGCCCGATCTGTTCGGCGAAACGAGCGTCATGGGCTCCACGACCATCATCGAGGCCCTGCGTGACGCGGCGGCCGACGACGACGTGGCCGCCATCGTGCTGCGGATCAATAGCCCCGGTGGTTCGGCGATCGCCAGCGACCTGATGTGGAACGAGATCGAAGCGATCGACAAGCCCATTGTCGCCAGCATGGGCGACGTGGCCGCCAGCGGTGGTTACTACATCGCGATGGGTACCGACAAGATCTTCGCCGAACCCACCACCATCACCGGCTCCATCGGCGTCGTCGGTGGCAAGATGGCCCTTCGCGGTTTGTACGACAAGCTGGGCATCTCCATCGACACCATCAGCCGCGGGGCGAACGCCGGAGTGTTCAGCTCCACCAACAAGTTCACGGCTGGCGAGCGCAAGGTAATCCAGGGCACTATGGAAGAGACTTACGAGCAGTTTACTTCCAAGGCCGCCGAAGGTCGCGACATGCCGGTCGAGCAGCTCAAGAAGCTAGCCGGAGGCAAGGTCTACTCGGGCCGTCAAGCGAAGGCCAACGGTCTGATTGACGAGCTCGGCACGCTGGACGACGCGATTGCCGAAGCCAAGAAACTCGCCGGCATCGATGCCGACGCCGACGTGAAGCTCAAGACGCTCCCCAAAACCCCCGACCTGATGGAGTCGCTGTTCGGCGACAACAGCTCGGAGCAGGAAGTGGAAGTGAAGGTCGACCTCGGCCTCGGCAACCTGCACCCCGAGCTCAAGAAGCTGATGAGCCGCGCCCAAATCCTCCAGCGGGTGTTCCAGGAGCCCGTGGTGCTGATGATGCCGTTCCATTTGGAAGTGAAATAAGGTCCCGCGAAGGCGAGAATCCGATGAACGATGGCGATAGTTTTCTGAATCGCTACTTCGACCCGTTGGCGAATACGCTGACTGCGGAAAGTGCTCGGTCCATCCTTGCGCTCGAAGCAGATGAATCGGTTCGCCAGCGGGTGGCCGAGCTGGGCGAGAAAAGTAACGCCGGGCAATTAAGCGAGGATGAGCGAGAAGAATACCGGGCACTAGCTAGCGCGGGTACTCTAATCTCCATCCTCAAGGCGAAGGCCCGGCGGATACTGGCGAATCGACCTGCGTAATGGCCATGGACGCTACCAAAAGGCAACTCGTTCGCGAGCGAGCGGGAGATCGGTGCGAGTATTGCCACCTACCGGCGTTTGCTGACGAGTGGCCCTTTCACGTGGACCACATCGTCTCGCAAGTTCACGGTGGCGAGAGCGAGCTGGCCAACTTGGCATGGTGCTGTACCCAGTGCAACCTTCACAAAGGGCCGAATTTGGTTTCGATCGATCCCGTGACCAAAGAGCAGGTCAATCTCTTCTCGCCTCGAAGTGATGCATGGCGGGAACATTTCTCGCTCGACTCCACCGGCATTCTGCTGGGAAAGACGGCTAAAGGTCGGGCGACGGTCCGCCTGCTCGACATGAACGGAAGCCCGCAGCTCGATTTGCGCCGCGAATTATTGGACCAAGGCACGTTTCCCTACACCTAGGCGTCCGCGCCGCAGCTTGACCACTCCGCCCCGTAGGGCCTAGAATCCGGGGTTTGTACGGATTCTGTGCATTTCTAACGAGGGCGACCAGCGTGCCGGGTACTTGTGTTATTGGCCTCCAGTGGGGCGACGAAGCCAAAGGGAAAATCGTCGATTTGCTGACGGCGGGGCGGCGGTACGTGGTTCGCTATCAAGGTGGGGCCAACGCTGGCCACACCGTGAAGGTGGGCAACGAAGTCTACAAACTATCGCTGCTCCCCAGCGGTGTGCTCACGCCCGGCGTCACCTGCCTGATCACCGGCGGCGTTGTGCTCAATCCCGCCAAGGCCCTCGAAGAAGTCGACGAACTGGCGGGCCGCGGCATTCAGCTCGATGGCGATAGCCTGAAGATCAGCGACCGCGTGCACGTGATCCTGCCTTGGCATTTTGCCGAGGACAAGGTGCTCGACTCCAGCACCGGCGGCGAGAACATTGGCACCACGCAGCGCGGCATCGGTCCCTGCTATCGCGACAAAGTGGCCCGCAGCCACGCCATCCGCCTGGGCGACATGTACCGCCCCGACTTTGCCGAGCGTATCAAGCACATCACCGAAGCGAAGAACCGCGTGCTCGCCGCGATGGTCACGGACGGCGACTTCGAACCGCTCGACGCCGATGCCATCTACAAGCAATACAGCGACTACGCCGAGCGGCTGAAGCCCTACGTCGATGACACGACCGAGATCCTGCTCTCCTCGCTGGAGAAAGGCGAGCACGTCATCTTCGAGGGTGCCCAAGGTTCGCTATTGGACGTTGATCATGGCACCTACCCCTACGTTACGAGCAGCAACAGCTCGGGCGTCGGCATTTCGAACGGTTCGGGCGTTCCCGGCAAGTACCTCGATCGCGTGCTGGGTGTTGTGAAGGCGTACTCCACGCGCGTCGGCGGTGGGCCGTTCCCGACCGAACTCGACAACGAAACCGGACAGTACCTCCGCGACCGTGGCAACGAGTACGGCACCGTCACTCGCCGTCCGCGACGTTGCGGATGGCTCGATGCGGTGGCGATTCGCTACACCGCGCGGCTTGGCGGCGTCGATGGCTTGTGCGTCATGCTGATGGACGTGCTCAGCGGCCTCGACGAAATCAAGATCTGCACGGCCTACGAAATCGATGGCAAGCGGACCACCGTCTACCCCAGCCACGTCGACGACCTCCGCCGCGTGACGCCCGTGTACGAGTCGGTGCCGGGCTGGAAGGAAGAGATCGACCAGGTGAAGTCGTACGACGAACTTCCCGCCGCCGCCCACGCCTACCTCGACCGCATCGCCGAGCTCATTGGCTGCCCGGTCGACGTGGTTTCGGTCGGCCCCGGTCGCGAGCAGACCATTGTGATCAACGAGTCGCTCACCCGTTGCTAAGCGAAGCGCGAGGCTAGCATGTCGAACGCCGAAGCCCCTGCGCCGCTTGCCGATGTTCCACCCGAACGCCGGCCCGCCCACATCGCCATGATCATGGATGGCAACGGCCGCTGGGCGCAGCGGCAGGGTTTGCCCCGTGTCGAAGGACATCGCCGCGGTGCCGCGGTGGTTCGGGAGATTACGGAACTCTGCTCGGACCTTGGCATCGGCCAGCTCACGCTCTATTGCCTGAGCAGCGAGAACTGGAAACGCCCCGCCGACGAGATTGCGTTTCTGATGCTCCTGTTGAAGGAGTACATTATCGAAGAGCGCGGGCCGATCATGCGGAACAATCTCCGCGTCCGCATGCTGGGCCGACGCGAGGCGATCCCCGATCACGTGCTCGAAGAGCTCGACAGGACCATCGAGATGAGCCGCGGCAATACCGGCATGTGGCTCAACCTGGCGATCAACTACGGCGGCCGCGGCGAGATCGTCGATGCCGTGCGAGCACTCGCCCGGCGGGTTCGCGAAGGTTCGCTCGAACCCGAAGACATCACCGAAGACTCGGTGTCGGGCCACCTCTACACGGCTGGCCTTGCGGATCCCGATCTGCTAGTTCGCACCGCGGGGGAAATGCGGGTGAGCAATTTCCTGCTGTGGCAAATCAGTTATGCTGAGATCTGGGTGACCGACCGCTGCTGGCCCGAGTTCGACGAGCAGCAGTTGCACCAAGCGATTCGGGCATACGCGGCTCGCGATCGCCGATTTGGTGGTTTACCCGACTTAGCCTAGTCCCTACCCACGCCCGCAGACACCACTCACCCCGAGCCCACCGCCCATGCTTTACTGGCGACTCATTCTGGCGGCGGTCGCGATTTCGCTGGTGCTCGGCCTCGCGTGGCTCGATCAATTTGGCCCCCGCCCCGGCATCTTCATGCTGCCGCTGGCACTCGTCTGTGCCTGGATGTGCGCGGGCGAGATCATGGGGCTCTACGAAAAGGCCGCGGCGAAGCGGCTTAACCTCACCGTGCGTGAAGTCCGTCTCGAACGCACCGAAAGCCTCCCTTGGCGGCCACTTGTTTACGCGGGCACGATGCTGACAGTGCTACTCGCCACGGCACCGATGACGCTCTACTACCCCGATGGCGGAGTGAGCGGTCGAACGGGCTGGATCGCGTGGGGCCTCATCGCCGGACTGATTCTCGCGCTCATCTACGAGATGTGTACCTACGATGGCCCCGATCAGCCGCCAGGCACCATTGCCACCCGCATCGCACGGTCGCTGCTAGCCATCACTTACGCGGGCGGGCTCACTGGGTTTCTCGTGCAGCTTCGCATTATTTCCGGGGGCGTTTGGGAGAGCGCCGAGCATTGCAGTTGGGGAATGCTCGCGCTGCTAACAACCATCGCTACCGTAAAGATGAACGACAGTGGAGCTTACTTCGCCGGCCACGCGTTCGGAAGGCACAAGATGGTGCCCAAGCTCAGCCCCGGAAAAACCTGGGAGGGCATCATCGGCGGGTTCATCGGCTCCATCGCCGGAGCGATGTTCTTTCTAGGGCCCGTGGCCCACTGGCTGGGCTGCGAGTACGAGCAGCCCATGCGCCAGTGGATCACGAGCGTTGTCATCTACGCCATCATCGTCGGCATCGCCGGCGTGCTGGGCGATCTAGCGATCAGCCTGCTGAAGCGCGACGCCGGGGTGAAAGACTCCAGCACATGGATGCCAGGTTTTGGAGGTTTTCTCGACCTCCTCGACTCCATCCTGCTGGCGGCCCCGGTGAGCTACGCCCTCTGGATGGGCCACGTGGTTGGACCGTGAGGCACTACCAAGGCTTCAGCTTCCAACCGACAACAAACCCGATGCCGAAGCACCACATCGCCGCGACCTCGGGCTTCTGCCGAGCGTACTCGCGGACGTAATCAATCAAGTCGGGCATCGGCTGCATTGACTGCGCTTGAGCATTCCCTCTGCTGGCTGACGACATTGTTGCCGTGGTGGCGGGCTTCGGGGGTGTTTTCGCAGCTGCGTTATTGGCCATGATCAGATCCTTCGTTGCGGAGACTGAGTTATGGAAATGTAGAAAACAATCTAACGTGGGTAGTTGGGGCGAGCTTCGTGACTCTCGGTCTCCGAGTCCGTGCTCAACGTGGTTTTGAACCACTCGAGGTTGCGAAGAAACTCTTCGCGAGATCGGTTGAGATAGCAGGTGGCGTGTTTGCAAGTGCTATAGGCGACCGACAGCAGCACGCCCGCAATGACAACGGTTACCGCGCCGACCACCGCTAGGCTCGCCGCGTGAGGCAACTCGAACGCCATCACAATCCATTCGGCGAACGCCAATAGCAGCACCGGCGTCGCCGCGAGCAACAAGCACGCGGACACGAGGCCGATCACAATGCCGCGGCCACTCGTCTTGGCCGCACCACGCATGTCGGTTCGCAATAGCTCCACTTGCAACTCGGCGAGCTGCAGCGTATCGACCGCGAACTGACGGGCCGGACTGCGCGACCCTGTCTTGGGAGAAACTTTCATCGGGGCGGCTCCTGGCCGGCGGTTTAGGTCTTTCGTTTCAATAACCATCCAACAATGCCTCCAAGTAGCAGTCCCGAGCACAAGAGCAATCGAGGATGCTCACCGGCCCAGCTACTCGCCTTTTCGCCGAGTTGCTTGAGCTGGTCCATCGCCGCTTGCGCCTGTTCGCTTGGGACTTCGCCGCTATAGGTTTGTGTCTCTGTTCTCATGCCGTTCATCACCGCACCTTGGTGTTTCATAGGTCGAGCCTTCTCATTCGTCGGGCACGGGTTGGCCCTGATCGGTGGACATGAGCTCGCCCACTCGCTTGCCGGCGTAGGCCATTAGCGCGCGGGCCGCCACCGTACCAACCGCCAGTACCGCCTGTTTGGCCATCGAAGGCCTTCCGGGTGGCGTAGGTCCCGCGTTAATATTCAGCTTGCCTTCTCTAGCAAGTTGCTTCACCACTTCGGGCGAGGCGACGTACTGACGCTCGCGTCGAGGTGGCACTAGGCAATACCCCACCACCGCCGCGATGCCGATCGCGGCGACCGGAAACTTCTTCACGTAGGACTCCCAGTTCGTCGCTTGATGCGCTTGCCGCGAAATACCTCGCACGTCGCGGTCAAGGTCACGCCGAAGCTGCGCCATAGCGGCGGTAATGTCTTCGGCGTGCTTGCCGTTAGTCGACGTGCCATTCGCGGAGCGATCGGCGAGATCGTTGAGGCGGTTGTGGGGTTGATGTGCCATGGAGCTTACCGGCTAAAGACTTTCGACAAAGCATCGGGGACCAACGAATCGGCGAGGTTCGACATCTGACGGCCGAGCTTGGCCATCTCGTCCGACATCCGATCGCCCATTCCGCGGCTGGCCGACTTCGGCTCGTAAAGCGACGTGGCGAGCGTCGCACCAATCGCAAGCCCGATCACTGCGCCCGTAACGAACGCCGCTACCATCGTCTCCTTGGGATGGTCTTGCACCATCTCGCGCGCTCGATCGGAAGTGGTTTCGCAACATTCCATCGTGGCAGACATGACTCTTCTCCTTAGCTAAAAGTTAGCGGGGCGAGAGCGAACGCACTCTAACGCGAGCGTCCACTCAACAGGCCAATCACTAGACCTGCGAGCAAGCCTGCACCAAGGGCCACGACAACCGATTCGACCGGACGACGACGGACCATTTCTTCGGCTTGTTCTTGACGATCGGCGAGTTGCTGACGAATCCGCTCGGCCGCCTCGGTGGTGGCGTCCACAGCGGTGTCGTAGTACTCGCGAGCCGTGCCCGCTACTTGCTGCATCATGGGCTGGAAGTTGGCGTCGAGTTCGCCCAGCTTCTGTTCGATCTTCGCCCGAGCTTCGCCGGTCGATCGTTGAATGATGCCAACCAGTTGTTGGAAGTCCCCTTCGAACTGGCGGAGTTCGTCGCCGCTGACCTGGCCCCAAGCTTCTTTGACTTTACCCTTGAGCTCGTTCCAGCCCCCTTCAATATGCGATTGCGTAACCATCGTAGTCTCCTTAAACGACTAGCAGGTGTGGTTCGTTGTCGAGGCACCACCAAAACGGGGTGGTTGCCGTCGGGCTAAGGAGAATGCAACTGGCGCGCCATGTTTCACTTAAGCGAAAACTTGCTGTTTTCGACGAGGCCTGCGGGGCACCATGCGCTTCGAGAGCTCACGATGGTTGCCCGGCGACCAGATTTTGGCGTTGGCGGCCGCCTCAAGCCCCCTTTTAGCGCAGGCACACCATTCGCTCTAGCGCCGCCAACGCTTTTCGCACCCACTCCATTTACCCAAAGCCTCCATGGCAACTCCATCGCAGCCCTTTTCGTCTTCCATGTCCGCAGGCAGCGCCGTGGAGCACCTGCGAATTGATGTGCACCCCGCCCAAGTGGTGGCCAATTCGGCACAGTCGGACGAGAGTGCAGTGCTTCCGCCGCTCGTCCCTTCTCGCAACGTGGAGAAGGCATGCCTGGTGATCCTGGCCGCCCTGGGTATTTTCTACACGCTCTACTTCGCCCGCTCGATCTTGCTGCCGATCACGATGGCATTCGTGATTAGCCTCGTCCTCAAGCCGATCACCAAGCGGCTGAGCCGACTCGGAATACCCAACGTCCTCAGCACGATCCTCGTGATGCTGCTATTCTCGGTCTTGGTCGTACTGGGGATTCGTATGGTGTGGGAGCCCGCCAATCGTTGGATTGAGCAAACTCCCAGAAGCATTCAGAAGGTCCGCGCGCAGCTTGCATCGACCCCTGGGCCCTGGGCACACTTGATGAAGGCGAAGTCGGAGGTCGAGAAGCTGACTTCGCTGCCGGAGGGAGAGGGCGTGGAAAAGGAGCCCGTCTCGGTACAAGTCGAACAACCTCCGCTCACCAATCGCCTGCTCAGCTCCACCGGCAGTTTTGCCACTTCGGCGAGTATCACGCTGACGCTGCTGTTCTTCGTGCTGGCCGCCGGCGATCGCTTTCTCGAAAAGGCCGTGCAGATCAAAAAGACATGGCGCGAGAAACGCGACATTGTGCTGCTGGTCAAAGAGGTCGAGCATAAAATGTCCACCTACTTGGGTGCCATTACCATCATCAACATTGGACTCGGCGCCGCGATTGGTACCGGCCTGTGGCTCATCGGCATGCCCAACCCCCTGCTATGGGGCGTGCTGGCGGCGCTGCTGAATTACATCCCGTTCGCCGGTCTGGTGATTGGCAGCCTGATCGTGTCGATCGTCGCGATTGGCGAGTTTTCTACGATGGGCCACGCCATGCTGGCACCCGCGATTTACCTGCTCTGCAACGGTATCGAGGCCAACGTCGTCACGCCCACCGTGCTGGGTCGCTCCATTAGCTTGAACCCGGTGGTGATCCTGCTCGCCGTGTTCTTAGGGGGCTGGATCTGGGGGATGGGTGGCATCTTTCTCGCTGTCCCCTTACTGTTACTAGCGAAGATTGCCTGTGACAGCAACGAGTCGCTGCAGCCCATCGGTGTGTTCCTTGCCGAGTAGCGTTCGCGGGGCTGTTGCGTGTGAACGCGACCCCAAGCCGCCCCCCGTATGTTTGCTATCCTCCGCTCGACCGTCGTCAATTTCATGACGCATCAATGCAGCCAGCTGGCCGCTGCGATTGCGTATTACATGATCTTCTCGCTACCGGGACTAATCCTGATCTCCACAAACTTCGTCGCCCAAGTCGCCCGCATCAGTGCGTTTGGTGGGACCGATGAAGTCGAGGAGCGGATGATCAACGAGATCGAAGACGTTGTCGGCCCGATCAGTTCCAAGCAGATCGCCGATCTAATCGAACATGCCCAGCGGATACCCACCTCCGGTTGGGGCATGATCGCGGGCATCGTGCTGGTGCTGTTGAGCGCCTCGGGCGTTGTGAGTCAGGTCCAGGCGTCGCTCAACACTATCTGGCACGCCGAGGAAGAGTCGACCCGACTGCGGAATCGCAACTTCCTGGTAAAGCGACTGTTGTCCATCGCGTCGGTGGTAGTGATCGCGATCGTGCTGCTGCTTTCGTTAATCCTGGGGATGGCGTTCGCGAGCCTCGGAGAACTCGCCGCCCCCATGGTCCCCGCTTCGATTGCCCCTTTTACCGGCTACCTGACCAGCGCCACGACGAACCTGCTCGTCAGTTGGCTGCTGTTCACGATAGTCTACAAGTACCTGCCCGACGTCCGCGTGACTTGGCGGGACGCTTGGCGTGGCGGACTGCTAACGGCCGTACTGTTTTGGGTGGGAAAGACCGTGCTAACTGGCTTCATTTCGCAGTTAGGCATTGGTTCGGCGTACGGCGCGGCGGGATCGCTCGCCGTACTTCTGGCGTGGCTCTACTACAGCGCACTGGTCTTTTTGTTCGGGGCGGAACTCACTCAGAGTCTCGAGGCCCACTTCCTCAGGGTCCGCGCAAAAAGAAGGCACGCCGACTGACTAGCAGTCGGCGTGCCTGGGCTTCTTTGGGGGGGAAAAGAAGCCGCTTAGGGGTCACTTACGACTCTTGCGGGCGTCGCGAAGGTCGCGAACCCGGTCGTGAACGCCTTTGACGTGGCTGTACTGGTGTTGAATGACTTCGGTCACCGCCGAGCCAGCAACGTCCTTCAGCACGTCTTCGTATTTCTCTTTGATCACATCCTCGCCACGTTCGGCTTCAGCGAGCACCGTGTAGGCGTCGCCATCGCTAATCGCTGCGCGGAACTTCAACCACGTTTGATGCAGAGCGGCCGACCAGCTTCGGTCGTCCGTCGGGTCGCCTTCGTTCATCTCGACAATTGCGTCGAGTTCGTCGGCCTGTCGTGTGCGATCCACCGCCCATACCCGAAACTCGGAGGCCAGCGTTTTGTCCTCAATGGCGTCCGCGGCTTCTTGAAAGCCCGAGGCGCTATCGCGATTCACCTGCGCGAGTTGTGAGACTTTGGTCACAACTTCTTCCGGTAGGTGAAGGGTGGTTTCTTGGGACAGAATACTCATTGCAGAAGCTCCTTCCCGCACCGTTTCCAAATTGTAGTGATAAGTCAAAAGGTGCACCGAGGACCGAAGGTTTGGCCTCGCCCCGAGAGGTCCGACCAAACCCTCGACCTTGGTGCATTGCTACCAAGCACAGGCCGAAGCCTGAGTTGGGAGTACGGTTACACCGTCGGACGGATCCGGGGGAAGATCAGGCTGATCACGAAGACCACCAAGAACACGAAGAAGCAGATCTTCGCAGCGGTCATCGCAACGCCCGTCACGGCACCTCCGAAGCCAAGTACGCCAGCGATCAAAGCAATAATCAGAAATGTGATAGCCCAACCTAACATCGGATGCCTTCCTTTCGCGAAGGGTGTCTGTCGCCAATGTCGTTGTTGCATTGGCGACTTGATTTGTTGTTGAAGGGAGTGAATTGCAATCGCTATGCCAAAGTTCAAATAGTTCGAAAAGCAGTGGTAATGATTGAGTTTTGCTGTCACTTTTCGCAAAATTTGGCGTCGCGCGGACCAGAGTGAAAGCCCGACGAGCAGATGGCCGGTCCCTCCAACGTGGCGTTTAAGGGTTCTCCGAGACATCCACTTCGACGTCACCATTGTCGACGTCACGCAGAACCTCGACTTCGCCCGCGGGGGTTTCGATGTCGACGACCTTCTCCTTCCGCTCGCAGCCGGTCGAGGCTAGACCGAGGACGGCAATCAGGCTGAGCGAGGCGAGAGGGCAGTAGTGAGAGCGGAGCATAGTTGAGTTCCTACAAAGGATGTTGGCGGAGTTCCTGGAGCGGTCTCCTACGACGACGGCCAAATGCACGTGGCATGCCGGGGGTGGTGGGAAGGATGGCAGCAGTTTCGCCGCCCAAAGTTAGGGTGAAACCACGCTCAGCCTGGCTGCTCGTCTGCCGAGCTGGTCGCCGGGCGACCAGATTTTGACCCACCGCGGCTTCCGACTCGGCCCCAAGACGCCTAGGATAGAAATGTTGGTAGGGAAATGTCCCTAAATTGCATTTGCTGGCGGTGTTGGTCGGAACTCGCGCGACTGGCCCCGCTTTTGCTACACAGGGCGTCCTATGGCAAAACTACTCTTAATCGACGACGATCGCTCGGTTCATCTGCTGGTGAAGCGAGCGCTGGAAAACACCGACCTCGAAGTTCTCACCGCGACCAACAGCAAGGACGCGTTCGAGATGATGCGGGCTTCGCATCCCGACGCCGTGCTGCTCGACATCGTGCTGCCGGACTGCTCGGGCCTCGAAGCTTATGCCCAGATACGGGAGTTCGATCAGCACCTGCCAGTGATCTTCATCACCGGCAGCGGCACCAGCGATACCGCGATCGAAGCGATGAAGCTGGGGGCGTTTGACTACGTTCACAAACCGATCGACCTCGACAAGCTCGAACCGCTGGTTGAGCGTGCCGTCGCCTCGCGACGGATGGCAAGCGTGCCGGTCGGCATGCGGAATATCCTCGAGCCCGACGAAAAAGGGGACGCCTTCGTTGGTCGTTGCTCGGCGATGCAAGAGGTATTCAAGGCTATCGGTCGCGTCGCCCCGCAAAACATCCCCGTGTTGGTACGTGGCGAGAGTGGTACCGGTAAAGAACTAGTCGCCCGCGCGGTGTTCCAACATGGCTCCCGATCCAAAGGCCCGTTCCTCGCCGTGAACTGCGCGGCACTTTCCGAAACTTTGCTCGAAAGCGAACTGTTCGGTCACGAGAAGGGCTCGTTCACCGGGGCCCACGAACGCCGCATAGGTAAGTTCGAACAATGCTCGGGCGGGACGATCTTCCTCGACGAAGTCGGCGACATGACGCCCCTGGTGCAAAGCAAAGTGCTACGTCTGCTCCAGGAACAAAAGTTCGAGCGTGTCGGCGGCAACGAAACGATCAGCACCGACGTTCGCATCATCTCCGCGACAAATCGCGACCTCGAAAAGATGTGCGAAGAGGGCGAGTTCCGCTCCGACCTGTTCTATCGCCTCAACGGTTTCACCATCAACATCCCGCCGCTCCGCGAACGGGCCGACGATCGCGTGATGCTGTTCCAGCACTTCCTCGCCCGGCTCAACCGCGAGCTCAATCGCGAGGTCGAGGGCATCGCCCCCGACGCGCTCCAAATTTTCATGGAGTACGAGTGGCCCGGTAACGTCCGCGAACTGCAAAGCGTCCTAAAGCAAGCGATGCTCCAAGCGTCCGGATCGGTGCTGATGGCCCTGCACATCCCTGACTACATTCACGACTCGCTCAACGGCAAGTCGCGTGGTGGTTCGGCGTCCGGCGAACAGAGCGGCGGCAAGGGTTGGTCGATCACCAAGCTCATCGACGAGCGCCTGGCGGCGAACCCCGACAACCTGTACGCCGACATGTTGAACTGGATGGAGACGAACCTGCTGAGCCGCGTCCTGCAAAAGACCGACGGCAATCAATCCGAGGCCGCCCGCCTACTCGGCATCACCCGCGGCAGTCTGCGTAACAAGATTCGTACACACAACATCTCCATCTCGCAGGTCGTCACGCTCGACGAAAACGACGACATGGACGCGGAGAGCGACGAAGCCACCGAGCCCGTCGCCGCCGCCCAGTAGTAAAAACTGTGCGGCAAATCAGACTCTGGTGCAACTCAGACGGTGCTGCATATCAGACTGTGGGAGGGCTCTCCGAGCCCGATGCGCTGGGTGAGAACTCCGAGTGGGGCGTAACAAAATTGGCGTCCCGAACTCTTGCGAGTTCGGCCACCAACCCTCGTTGCTTATTACGACTTTCTCAAAAAAAGTGACTTGAAAGTACTCGCGCCCATGTTCCAATGAGGGTGCGGGAACGTCTGTTCACAATGCGGAAGGGGCGTAAAAACGGATCGAATTGTTTCACGTGAAACAATTTCTCAGTTTCAAAACCGGACTGTCAGAGCCTTCCTACAACCAATCACGAAATGCCAGCCGAATTCTCCGCCCGGGGCTCGGCTAGATCGACAAGCCCACACTATTCCAGCGGCCCGTCTACCACCGTATACGGCTTCAGCAAATCGGCGAGCACCTCGCACGCCTGTTCCAGTTCGGGGACACGCGCCGCGACTGCAGGCAGGTTGTTATCCCGCGCGTCCTGCTCCATCGCCGCGGCAATCTGGGCGGTGAGGCGTGCGTCGAAATTCAGTGCCAAGCCTTTGATGCTGTGCGAGTTGCGACGTGCTTCGGAGTAGTTGCCCGCTTCGAGGGCCTGCTTCAAAGCTTCTAACAGGTCCGGATAGTCTTCGATGTAGCACTGCGCAAGATCGGCCAGCAGCCCACGATCGCCCCGCAGACGCGCCATGACGGACCCTAGATCGAAGCTCTCCGTTTGAGGGCGAAATGCACGCGCCGTAGCGCTCGAAGAATCGGAACTGGCGGGCGAATCGCCGCTCCCCACGCTGTACGCTCCGTGCCGCTCGATGACTTGGGCGAGCTCGAGAATGTCGAGCGGTTTGGCGATGTAGTCGGTCATGCCGGCGGCGAGGCAACGGTCGCGGTCGCCCTGCATGGCGTGGGCCGTGATGGCAATGATGGGAGTAGGAAGCACGCCCGATTTCGCTTCCCAAGCGCGGATCGCCGCGGTAGCCTGGAAGCCGTCCATGATGGGCATCTGCACGTCCATCAAGATGACGTCGTACTTCTCGTTGCGAACGAGTTCAAACGCCTCGCGGCCGTTATCGGCGAGCGTGCACGCGTGCCCTCGCTTCTCTAAAACTCGCTGTACCACTTTGCGATTGGCCTGAGTGTCCTCGACCACCAGCACCGACAACGACTTGCCTGACACCGCCAGATCTCCCAACGTGTTCGACTCGTGCTCCACAATCTCCCCGGCGGTCACGATGCCGGCGATGGCGTTGAACAGGCTCGACTGGCTAACTGGCTTTTCCAGGTAGGCGTCGGAGTGTGCTTGTTCGCACCGCTCGCGCAGGATCATTCGATCGCTCGAGGAAATCATTAGGATACACGCGGGACGCTCGCCGCCAAGCTCTTGAATGTCCGCCAGCAGCGAGAAACCGTCTTTTTCGGGCATCAGAGCATCGACAATCGCCAGCTCGTACGGCTCGCCCGATTCCATTGCGCGCTTGATTTCGGATAGGGCTTCACGGGCCGTCGCAAACGACCGGGAGCGGATGCCCCAATTGTTGAGCAGTTCGCGAACGATTTCGCGATTGGTGTCGTGATCGTCGACCACCACGGCACGCAGCTGCTGCATCAGCCGTGCCGGCCCTGTCGGTGCGTGAGGTGCCGAGGGATCGCCGGCTATGCGGAAGTGACCCACGAAACTAAACACGCTGCCGTCGCCCAGTTTGCTGTCGACCACCAGGTTACCGCCAAGGCAGGCGACGAGGTGCGACGCGATCGACAGCCCCAGCCCCGTGCCGCCGAACTGCCGGGTGGACGAGGCGTCGGCTTGCGCGAAGGGTGCGAAGATGCGTTCTTTATCGCTATCGGCGATGCCGATGCCAGTGTCGCTGACGCGGAAGGCAATGGCACACTCCTCAGCCTCGGCGTCGACCAGGCCAACTTCCACCAGCACCTCGCCTTGCTCGGTGAACTTCACGGCGTTGCTCACTAGGTTGTTCAGGATTTGCTGCAACCGTAAGGCGTCACCGATCAGCGCGTCCGGCACATCGTTATCGATGTGGCAGGCGATTTCGATCCCTTTTTGGTATGCCCGCAAGCTTGCCTGGCGCATGGTATCTTCCAGGGAACGCCGCAGACTGAAGGGGCCGTCTTCGAGCGTGAACTTGCCCGCTTCGAGCTTCGACACGTCGAGCAAATCGTCGACCAATTGATTGAGTTGCGTCACCGCTTCGCGGGCCGTCAGCAAACTATCGCGAACTCCAGGCGTGAGCTCTTCGTCGAGCGCCAGCGAGGTCATACCGAGGATCGCATTCATCGGCGAGCGAAGCTCGTGGCTAACGTTGGCCAGGAACTGGTTCTTGGTTCGGCTGGCCGCTTCGGCCGCTTCGAGGGCACGCTTGAGCGCGTCGGCGGCGCGGACGCGATCGGAGATATCGTGAGCTATCGACGAACAACCCACCACGTCGCCGGCGCGATTGCGAATGGGGGAAGCCGAAACAGCGAGCGCCACCCGCTCGCCCTTCTTGGTGACCCGCTCGGTGTCGGTGGATTGGATAGAACCTCCCTCGCGGATCGTCTCGAGCAGCGTGTCGAACTCGTGCCTAAGGTCTGGCGGGTAAACGATGCTGCCGGACTGACCGATCGCTTCCTCGACCGAATAGCCGTAAATCTTCTCAGCGGCATGGTTCCAGCTTTGAATCGTGCCGTCGACGTTCATGCTGATGATGGCATCGGCCGACGACGAGATGATCGCAGCGAACTCCGACGCCGTGCGGTACGAGGCGTTCTCGACGTTCTCTTGGAATTCGACAAAGCTCCGTACCGAGTCGACGATCGACTCGTCAATGAGACTGGCAATACGAGCCTGAATTGCCGGGGTCATATCGATGTCGGCGTTCGACAGCAGGTACTCCATAATGACGGGCCGGAGGGTTTGGTAGTCGCGGACGACGTCTTGCAGGCTCCAGCCGAGTTGCCACCGCTGCCGGCCGTGCTTTTCGGCCATTTCCTCCGAGGCTTCGCTGGTCACCGTCTGACCCTGCATGAGGTCGGTACCGATGCGATCGAGCAACTGGGGCAGATGGTCGCGCAAGTGATGCCGATGGTCGCTCGCCCCCAATGGCGTACGCTCCACGCGGTCGAGCCATCGTTCGACGATGGCGTACGAGTGGTCGCGAATCGCGCGGCCGGCAACGACGAGTGCCGGATCGTTCTGTTCCGCGGGGTCGGGCATGGTGTCACTTGTTAGAGGGTTAGAGTGGCAGAATGGTTGGTGTCGGATCTCTCTAAAGGTGTTCTTGGGGGCTCGTTACTCGCGAGTTGCGTCGCATCGACAACTCGCAGGTACCGTTCGCGGATGTCATCGAGGTCGGCTTGGCAACTGACCTGTTTTTCACAACCTTCCACGATCATTTCGGCGTGATGACGAATCGCTCGTAAAGTCTCTTCATCGGGGCCAGCCTTTGCGATTCGTGCGAGCGATTCCAAAAGTCGGATGGAAACGGCAACGCTTCCCGCCCCGTATTGTCGTATCTGGTCAAATCCCGCGTGAAGCAGGCTGTCGAACGACGTCGAAGGGCCAGCGATTCTCAGTTGTTCTTGTTCGCCTTTGATAAGCGGAATGGCACAGCTCACATCCCGATCGGCCAAGCGGCAATACGCAGCCGTCAGGCGGTCGACGCTGGCCATTGCGGTGAACGGATCGTTAATGCCCGGCGATAGTGCTCGCACGGCAAGTTCCGCGAGTTCGTTGATGGCGCATTCCACGTCCTGGCGTGGGGTGCGGATGTTACCAATCAGAAACAGCGTGGAGAGCCGTTTGGCAAAGTCGTCGTCGTGTTTCGCATCGCCCTCACCGCTTTTAACGAACTTGGCAAGCGGCAGACCGCGTACCACGAAGTCGCCAGGACGCGCGACGAGCAGGACATAGAGCCCATGTTGTTCGGCAATCTCTGAGAGAGGCTGAATGCTAACGGCCTGGAGGTAGCCGTCCTTCGTAGCGGGGATCGAGTCACACTCGAGGTTCTCGAATCGGTTGCGAATCGATTCCAATTCCTCCGGCCCGATCGCGCAGGCCGCATCCTCTTTTGCTGGAAAGATGCGTTCGATGGCAGAGTCGAGGTCTTTGGCCACGTCGGTTACCACGTTCATGGATTGTACGGAGTGGGCAACACGGTGGATGAAGTAGACCACCGCAAAAAGGGTAGTCATCGCAAACACAGTCGCCAACAGCACGCCGATGTGAGGGACCACCGTTTCGCCGTCGACTTCCGCCACTTGCCACAGCAAAAGCAAGCAGTAAAGGCTCGCTGCGAGGCAAACACCCAGGGTGACTTGCGTTACGCTTTGCTCCAAAAAATTTCGCAGCAGGCGGGGACCGAACTGCGAAGAGGTGAGCGAGAACGTGACGACCGTCACCGAGAACACAACTCCAGCTACGGTGAACATGGCACTGGCGAGCGACGCCAAAGTGCTGCGTGCCGAGGTGCCCGTCGATTTCATCCAATCGGGAATCGAGTCCGACAGATGCTGGTCGGCAATGGGAACCATCACTGCCAACATGACCGCAGCCAGGATCAATAGGGAAGGAAAGAACCAGAATCCGGTTCGGAACGTGTCCCAAAGGGTGACTAGCCGGGTGCGCATTGGTGGATGGGCGGTTTTCCTGAGGCGGGTACAGGGGAATCAATAGCAGGATGCAACTTGTGTGCCGCCCCTAGTTCGGCCGTAGAGCTCCCCTCGTTGGCGGGACCTTCGCGTCTGGTTGCACGGCGGACATCCGAGATGGTTCCTAAACTACCACAGTTGCCCGGACGCCCGAGGTTGTTTCTCCGGTTTACGTAGCTTCTACGCCACAAATTGCTAGTCAGCGATTGTCGGCACGCTGTTTGCAATTCCCATTCTCTCGGTGCAACAGGGAACTCCGCCCCGCTGCTCCCTGCCGATGTGTAACCCCTCGCTGAATTGCATATTCCATGTCTCGCCAAACGATGATCGAATCGCTCGTCAGGTCGGCCTACCGACGTTATGGCTACACGCAACTCGACAAAGTCGATTGTCATGTGGACCGTAGTACGTTGGTGCTAACCGGCGAATTGCCAACGTATCATCTGAAGCAAGTGGCGCAGACCATTGCAATGTCGTTGCCGCAGGTTGCCTACGTCGACAATCGGATCACGGTGCCGGCACCCATGTCGAATAGCGCTGTCCAAGCGCTGCCCCAAGGTGGCTGAACGAACTCGCCACCCCACAACTTTTCTTATCGCCCCGCAGAGGAATGTAAGGCTGAGAATTAAACGGAAGGATGTTGATGCCATGAACTGGGATCAAATCGAAGGCAAATGGAAGCAATTTCGCGGCAAGGCCCAACAGCAGTGGGGCAAGCTGACTGACGACGACCTCGACGTGATCGATGGTCACCGCGAACAACTCGCCGGCAAGCTCCAGGAGCGTTACGGCTACGCGAAGGAAGAGGCGGAGAAGGAAGTCGAGAAGTTCGCCGGTAGCTGCAGCAGTTGCTGACGCCGCCGTTTAATTTCCTTCGCACAACACGCCGTTTCTCACAACTCATTCCATAGGTAGGAACCCAATCATGTTACGATCCAAATTCACCACTTTCGTTTGTGCTACTGTTGCCGCTGGACTATTCAGTGTCGCGAGCGCGCAAGTCAATCCTGTGCTTCCGCCCGCCGGTCCGGTAGAGCGTGAAGTCCAGAAGCCGAATACCGGTAACCTGGGTCAGATCGACTCGGTGACCTCGGGTGCAACCGTCCGTGCCAGCCAAATGATTGGCATGGCGGTGCATGACGCTCAGGGCGAATCGGTCGCCGAGATCAATGATCTGGTGCTCGATCCTCGCACTGGCAAGATTCGCTATGCTGCTGTGACCTACGGTGGTTTCCTGGGTATGGGCGACAAGCTGTTCGCCGTTCCGTTCGAAGCCTTCACTACCCAGTCGGACCCGGACGATGCCGATGAGGTCATCTTGGTGCTGAACGTCAACGAGCAGACGCTCGAGAACGCCCAGGGCTTCGACGAGGACAACTGGCCCAACTTCGGCGACAAGTCGTTTACCGACCAGCTCGATAAGCGTTATGGAGTCGACCGCCAGTCGCGGATGAACAACCCTGAGGGTCGTCCGCGAGTGAACGTAAACATCAACCGCCAATAAGGGGTTGGTTCTTGGTGCACACAATTTGGTAAAGCCCGCCGTCGCGAACCCACCCTGCGTGTTCGCGGCGGCTGCTTTTTTAAACGTCCGACGTAGCGGATCGCCCGGGGCTATCGATGCCCCTGTAATGAGGAAATCCGTCGCCGCAGCACGGGTAGCTGGCTACAATATCGGGCGGTGCACCAGTTGAAAAACAAGTCCTATTGCTTTTCCCGTCGTTGAACTTCAATGGCCGATACTGCGACACCAACTTCTGAAAATTCCGCCGATGCCGCGCCCCCGCGCGAGTTGCATGTGGTCGCTGTGGGCGCATCCGCTGGGGGTCTCGAGGCGCTGGAGGAGTTCTTCGGTGCATTGCCTAGCGACACCGGCATGGCCTTCGTGGTCATCCAGCACCTGTCGCCGGACTTCAAGAGCCACATGGAAGAGCTTCTCGCCCGCCACACACGGATGGCGATTCACCGTGTTGAGAACGACATGGTGGTGGCTCCGAACTCGGTCTATTTGATCCCACCGAAGATGGAAATGGTGATGGCCGATGGGCGATTGCTCATTACCGAGAAAGGGAAAGATCGCGCCTTCTTCCATCCGATCGACCAGTTCTTCCGTTCGCTAGCCGATGATGCTGGTCCGCGAGCGGTCGGTGTGGTGCTGTCGGGGACGGGGAGCGATGGTTCGCGCGGCGTGCGAGCGATTCACGAGGCAGGAGGTTTGGTACTGGTGCAGGACGACCGAAGCGCCAAGTTCGATGGCATGCCGCTCAACGCGCAGGCCACCGGCGTAGCGAGTGCCGTGCTGCCTCCCAAGGCGATCGCCGAGTCGCTGGTGAACTGCGCACGCCAAGGTTTCAACGCGAGTTCGCTGGAAAAGCAATTTGTGCCGGCCGCCGAGGTGGGGCTCGAGCGTATCTTTCAGCTCCTCCACCAGCAGCATGGAATCGATTTCTCGCACTACAAGTCGACCACCGTTGGGCGGCGGCTTCAGCGGCGCATCGACTTGCTGAAGCTTCCCAGCATGGAAGCGTACCTGGAACTCGTCGAAACTGACTCGGCTGAGCTCAACGATCTGTATAAGGACCTGTTGATTGGCGTGACGAAGTTCTTCCGCGATCCCGAGGCGTTCGAGGTCCTGGAGCGGCAGGTGATTCCCGCGTTGCTCGAAAAGCACGACATCAAGCAGCCTATACGGGTGTGGGTTGCCGGATGCGCGTCGGGGGAGGAGGCCTACTCGCTCGCCATCTTGATGGACGAAGCCGTTCGCAAGCGAGGTGTCCAGCGGGAATTCAAGATCTTCGCGACCGACGCCCACCATGTGTCGCTGCACGCCGCGGCCCGTGGCGTGTTTCCTGAGGAGACGCTCAACGAACTATCGGACGAGCGTCGCGAACGATATTTCCGCAAACAGCGCGATGGTTACCATGTGACCCGCGAGCTACGGCAAATGATCGTGTTTGCGCCGCACAACGTTATTAGCGACGCCCCGTTCACGCAAATGGACTTGGTGACTTGTCGCAATCTGCTCATCTACTTGCAGCCCAGCGCTCAGAAGAAGGCGCTGGCACTGTTTCACTTTGCCCTAAAACCTGGTGCGACGTTGTTTTTGGGTCCCAGCGAGTCGCCTGGCGATTGGAGCGACGAGTTCGACACGCTCGATAAGCGGTGGCGAGTGTACCGCAAGCGACGTGATGTTCGTTTGCCGATCGATGTCCGCATGCCGCTGCTTGGCTCGACGGAAACGTTGCCCCGTGCTTCGATCAATCCGGCGCTCGCGCGGACGCCACGCATCGATGCATCGTTGCTGGGGACCTACGACCGGCTGCTCGACCGGAAGATGCCTCCGAGCTTCTTGGTGAGCAGCGAGTTTGAAATCCTGCACATTTTCGGCGGAGCCGAGCGATTCATGCAGCTTCGCGGAGGCCGGCCAAGCACTCAACTGTTGCAGTCGGTGGTCGAACCGTTGAAGCTTGCCCTCACGGGGGCGCTACAGCACGCTTTGCAGAAGCACGACGTCGTGAAGTACACGGGCTTGCAGATACCCAACGACGACGGGGTCGAAAAGTTCAACATTAGCATCGAGCCCATTACCGACCCGGCGACCAAGGCCGTAAGTTTATTGGTGGAGCTAGAATCCGTCGGGCAAGCGAAGCCGCACACTGCCGAAGTGTCCGAAGTCAGCGTCGATCCCTCGTCCCGCGAGCGCGTTTCGACCCTGGAGTCGGAACTGCGATACACCCAGGAGAATTTGCAGGCGACCATCGAGGAGATGGAAACCTCGAACGAAGAACTACACGCCACGAACGAGGAGCTCGTAGCTTCGAACGAAGAACTCCAAAGCACCAATGAAGAGCTGCATTCGGTCAACGAGGAACTCTACACCGTCAACGCCGAGCATCAGCGTCGAGTCGAAGAGCTCGCCGAGGCGAACGACGACATGGACAACCTGCTCGCGACGACGCGTGTGGGTGTGGTGTTTCTCGACGACGAGATGTTCATTCGCCGCTACACGCCGGAGGTAGCGAAGATTTTCCACCTGGGTCCGCAAGACGTGGGAAGGTCGATCGAGGGCTTCCTGCATTATCTTGCCGATGAGGGTGTGATTGACGTACTGCGGACGGTGCTCCAAGAGCAGGAGGAGCGCGAGCTGAACGTCGAAGATCGGACGGGTACGCCGTTCTTGCTGCGTGTGCTTCCCTACCGATCGGGGAGCAACGTGCATGGCGTCGTGATGACGTTGATCGACATCAGCTCGTTGATGAAGGCACAGTCGGAACTCGAACGCTTTCGCTTCATGGCCGAAGAGGCGTTTGATGCCCAGGCGCTGGTCGACCCGACGGGCCGGCTGGCGTACGTGAACCCTTCGATGTGCAAATGGCTTGGCTACTCAAGCCGCGACCTCAAGGGCAAACCGGTTGCCGACATCGAGGCGGGTGGCGACGGCGGCGTGCTTCAGTACTTCGCACGTACCGATACACCGCTCCGCCAGCCGCTGTTCGAGTCGGAGTGGCGGCGAGCCGATGGCACGCTGCTGCCGGTGGAGATCAGCGCGTCGGTCGTGAAGTTCCGTGGCTCGCGGTTCGTCTATCTCAATGCCCGCGACGTTACCTCGCGCCGCGATGCCGAGCAGGAGATGCGAGTGCAGCAGCTGGCCATCGAGTCGGCGCAGAACGGCATTCTCATCTCGGATGCAACCCAGGAAGATAACCCCGTTACGTTCGTAAATCCGGGCTTCGAAACGCTGTCGGGTTACACAGCCGACGAGATCATGGGGAAGAACTGCCGGATGCTGCAGGGCCCGAGTACGGACGAGGCATGCATTCGCCGGATCCGCGAGGCGATCGCCGGGGGTAAGCCCATTCGCGAGACCATCTTGAACTATCGCAAGGATGGCACGCCGTTCTGGAACGACCTGCAGATCACGCCGGTGCAGGACCGGCAAGGCCGGTTGATTGCGTTCGTGGGTATCCAGCACGACGTGACCAATCGTGTCGAATCCGAGGCGAACGCACGGTACGATTCGGAGCGGACGCAGGCGATCCTCAATACCGCAGCCGAAGGCATTTTTGGCATCGACCACGAAGGCAACTGCACGTTCTGCAACGCCTCGGCTGCCAAACTGTTGGGCTACGGTTCCACCGAAGGCCTGGTGGGTCGCAACATGCACGAAGTGATCCACTATGCGAATGGCGTGCGGATGTGTGGCGACGACTGCGACCTTTCCAGCGCAGCCAATCGTCATCAAGCCACGTTCGATGCGAGTGAAACATTCTGGCGGAAAGATGGCAAGCCGGTCCGCGTCGAGTACTGGAGCAGCCCGCTGGTGAATCGCGGGCAGTTCGAAGGAGCCGTGATTTCGTTCCAGGACATTACGGAGCGAATCGCGCTTACCAGCCGGCTCGAACACATGGGGCAGATGATCAATGCCTCGCACGACGCGATCATCGTGTGGGAGCTCGATGGCGACATCGTGTCGTGGAACGCCGGGGCGACGAAGCTCTATGGGTTCTCGGCCGAGGAGGCGATTGGGCAGCCGGTGAATACCTTGCTCTCGACCATCCACCTGACTGAGTGGGACGAGATTGCCAAGGCATTGTCGGAGCGGGGGGAGTGGATCGGCAACCTGGAGCACACCACGCGAGCGGGCAAGCACGTGGTAGTCTCGTCGCGGCATCAATTGTTGAGGCTGCCCGACGGACGCCGGCACGTCTTGGAGATTAACCGCGATGTCACCGCACAGATCGAAGGCCGCAAGCAACTAGAACAGGCCAATCGCATCGCCGAGCAGGCGAGTGAGGCAAAGTCGGCGTTCCTGGCGAATATGAGCCACGAGCTCCGCACGCCGATCACCGCCATGCTGGGCTTCGCGGATATTTTGCAGCTCGAACTCGAAGACCCCAAGATCCTAGAGAAAGTCGCCACGATCAAACGCAATGGCGAGTTCTTGCTCGCTTTGCTGAGCGATATTCTCGACCTGTCGAAGATCGAGGCTGGCAAGCTTCGTGTTGAGCGCGAGCAAGTGGACGTGGTCGAACTGCTTGGCGACATCAAGACGCTGATGGGCATGCGAGCGCGGGCCGAGGGCATTCCGCTTTATTTTCACTACCCCAGTGAGCTCCCGCGTCAGATCACGGGCGACAAGATTCGGATTCGCCAAGTGCTGGTGAACCTGATCAGCAACGCGATCAAGTTCACCGATCACGGCGAAGTGCGTGTGACCACTTCGGTCGTTCGCCACGACAATGGAACTGGTCCTCGACTCGAGTTCGCCGTGTCGGACACGGGTATCGGTATGACGGAAGAGCAACAGTCGAAGCTGTTCGAGCCGTTTACACAAGCCTCGCAGAACACGTCCAATCGCTATGGTGGCACAGGCCTGGGCCTGAGCATCAGCAAACGGCTTGCCGACTCCATGGGAGGAGAGATCCGTGTCGAGAGTACGGAGGGCAAGGGAAGTTGCTTTACGCTGTCGCTTCCGATCGAAGACCGTCAGCTTCGCACATTAACGCATCCGAAGTCGGGCGCGACGAATGGCGAAGTGACTAACGGCAACAAGTCGCTACCGCAACTCGATGGCAATATTCTGCTGGCCGACGACCGCCGGGATGTGTGGCGGTTTGTGAAGTACTTCCTGGAGTCGGCGGGTGCGAAAGTGACCATTGCCGAAGATGGTCGCCAAGCGGTGGACGCCGCGATGCGGCGTCGGCAGGAGGGCGAGACGTTCGACCTGATTCTAATGGACATGCAAATGCCCATCATGACCGGGCACGAAGCCGTGAGGGCACTCCGCCAGGAAGGCTTCCAAACGCCGATCATCGCCCTCACGGCCGACGCGATGGAGGGCGAGCGGCAGGCGTGCCTGAGTTCGGGCTGCAACGAGTACGTCACCAAACCAATCGACGGCGAGGACTTAGTGCAGTTGGTGGCCCGGTTCCTGGACGGCGAAGGTTAGCCTCAGGTGCCTCGTTTGCCCAGTCTGCCATTTTTCGCCGTCGTCGCCATACTAACTCTCCAGTTCCGGCTCTACCGTTATATTCGTCCTAATCCGCTGCCCATAAACAACTTGCGCCCTGGGAATTGCCCGCGACTAGCTGCGACGCCCTGCGATTAGGTATAGTTGTGCGATGAGCCTCTGCGTTGTGCGGGGGCTCGAATGATTTCAGACCCACGCGCGGCAGCCAGTGTGCTGACGCGATCTAGATGATAGAAGCATCCATCCCGGTCGGCAGCCCCGAGCAGCTCATCCTCCTATTCGGAACGTCGGACCAGCATCTCCGCCGCATTCGCGAGTCGACCGAGGCTAAGATTTCCACGCGCGGTGGCAAAATCCACCTCAGCGGTCCCGAGAGCGCTGTATTGCACGCCACGGCCATCTTCGAGCAGATGCGCTCGGCGATTGCGAGCGAGGGCGCGCTGATGCCCCACCGCGTCGACGAGATCATCGGCAACGTCGTGGGCAAGTCGCACAAACTCAACTCCCGCCCCGTCGACGTGAAGCACGCCGGCCGAACCGTCCGTCCAAGGACGCCGGGCCAGGAAGCGTACGTCGAGGCGATTCGCAACCACGACCTCGTGTTCTGCATCGGCCCGGCCGGTACCGGTAAGACGTATCTCGCTGTCGCCACGGCGATCGAAGCGTTCAAGGCGCAGCAGATTCGCAAGATCGTGCTGGTCCGCCCCGCGGTTGAAGCCGGCGAGAGCCTGGGCTTCTTGCCCGGTGACTTGCTGTCGAAGATCAACCCGTACCTTCGCCCGCTGCTCGATGCGCTGGGCGAGATGATCGACTACGATCAAGTGAAGCGGTACATGGCCGACGACATCATCGAAGTGGTGCCGCTTGCCTACATGCGTGGTCGTACGCTGAATAATGCCTTCATCATTATGGATGAGGCTCAGAACACGACCGTCTCGCAGATGAAGATGTTCCTCACCCGCATGGGTCAGAACAGCAAAGTCGTGGTGTCGGGCGATACGTCGCAAGTCGACTTGCCGTCGCATACTCGCAGCGGTCTGACCGACGCCATCGCGCGGCTCAAGCACATTTCGGGCTGCGCTCAAGTGATCCTCTCGCGAGAAGACATCGTGCGGCATCGGCTGGTTGCGGAGATTGTCCGCGCGTACGAGGAAGGAACCGGTTAACGGCGACGAACGCCAGGCTAGTCCATGTCATCCCCCACACCCAGAAAAACACGTAGCGAACGCGTCGCCGCGGTGGAATTACCGCCGGGCCGATTGGCTGCGCTGTTACACAATCTGCGGCGTGGGCCGGTGCTGTTGCGATTGGCGATCTGCGCGCTGGTGGCCGTGTTCTTGTGGGTCATTACCGCGAGCTGGGCCCCGCCACTCGACTATCACCTGGGCGAGATTCCCCACCGCAACGTGGTCGCCCGGACTAACTTCTCGGTAGTCAACGAGGAAGAGACCGCCCGCGCCGTACAGCGAGCCGCCGACACCGCGACGGCCGTCTACACACAGAATCCCAAGCCGATCATCGAGCTGAAGAATCGCGTGCTGAACGAGCTCGCTCAGCTAGCGGGTGCGGCATCGCTCGACGCGGCGGACGCCGCGATTTGGAAGAGTTACCAACCGGTGCTCGCCGAAGGAACGCCTGCCCCCACCGAGGCCGAGCAGGTCGAGCAGTTCGTGGCGTTCAAGAAGCAACTGAACGACGACACGGGCAAAAAGATCGACGCGGCGCTCAACACGGTGTTCAAGCCACTCGAGCAATGGGGAATTCTCAAGGAGCTGCCGCGCGAGGACCTGGCGACCAGCACCAACATCCTGATCCAGCAGCCCGATAGCAAGGAGTTCCCCGATCAAAAGCAGATCAACGACGTGCTGCTGGTCAACGTGCGGGACCAGTTGCAGCGGCGGTTGCAGCAGGAGCTGCCTTCGCTGGACCTTGCGACCAAGGTGTTTGCGCGACTTTCGGACCTCCCCGCGACGCTGACGCTCAACGAAGAGGCCACTCGCATTGAACGCGAGAAGGCAGCGCAAGAGGTGCTCGCCAGCCCCGTGATGCGCGAGATCGTAGCGGGGGACACGCTGGCCAGGGCCGGCCGACCGATTTCGGATGCCGACTTCGCGCTCATCGAAGCCGGGTACAAGCAGGAGATGAACAACCTGACGTGGCAGACGCGGGTATCGCACTCGGCCGCTACGTTCGGCATGTACCTCGCGCTCTATACGTTGTGCGGCTTCTATATTTACAAGCTGGACCCTCGCATTCTTCGTGAACTCGGTCGATTTGTGGGCGTCCTGGCGACGGTGGCAATGGCCGTCGCGCTGATGACGCTGACGTTCCGCTATCACCGCCAGGCGGAGGTCATTCCGCTGTTGCTCTTTGGCATGACGATGGCCGTGGCGTATTCGCAGCCACTCGCACTGCTACTTTCGAGCGCGGTGACGCTGATCGCCGTGATGTCCACGGGCACCGATCTGCACGAGGCGCTCGTGCTGATCGCGACCACTGCGGGCGCGATCATCGTGCTCGACTCGGTGCGGACGCGGAGCAAGCTGTTGAGCGTTGGTTTCGTCGCCGCCGGGGTGGCGTTCTTTACGAACATTGGCGTTGGTACGCTCGCCGGCGATCCGTTCCTGCCGACGCTGCATGTCGCGCTATGGCTCGCGCTGTGGGCAGTGATTGCCGGCTCGCTGATGACGTGCATCCTGCCGCTCGTCGAGAAGCTGTACAACGTCCAAACCGATCTCAGTTTGCTGGAGCTTGGCGACCCCGCTCACCCGCTGCTGCAAGAACTCGTTCGCCGGGCGCCGGGCACCTACAACCATTCGATCAACGTCGCCTCGCTCGCCGAAGCGGCGGCCGAGTCCATTGGCGCACGCGGCCTGTTGGTTCGCGTCGGTGCGTACTTCCACGACATCGGCAAGATGCTCAAGCCGGGGTATTTCATCGAGAACCAAAGCTCGGGCGGCAACCGCCACGACTCGCTGGTTCCCGCGATGAGCACGCTGGTGATCATTGCGCACGTGAAAGACGGTGCCGACCTTGCCCGGCAGAATCGTCTGCCCGAGCCAATCATCGATTTCATCCAGCAGCACCACGGCACCACGCTGGTGGAGTACTTCTACCGTCAGGCGACCGATCGCCGCGAGAACAATCCCGACGCGGGCGAAGTGGACGAAAGTTCGTTCCGCTATCCGGGCCCCAAGCCGCAAACGAAAGAAGCCGGCGTGTTGATGCTGGCCGACGCGGTGGAAAGCGCTAGCCGGGTGCTGGTGGAACCGACGCCGTCACGCATCGAGAACCTGGTGGAAGAACTCACTCGCAAGCGTCTGCTGGATGGGCAGTTCGACGAGTGTGGACTAACGCTCGAAGAAGTGCGTAAAATAGGCGACAGCTTGGTCAAATCGCTCACCGCCGTCTACCACGGCCGCGTTCGCTACCCTGCGGAGAAGAGCGCGAAGACAGGTTGAGAAGACAACTCCAAACCCTCGACCAGGCTTGGTCGGGGCTATGTGAGAATCGCCAATTATTCGACAGCTGCCTCCTAGCCACTGCGATAAACTGTAACGTTAACAACACGGAACGATGATCGACATCGCGATCACCAGTCGCCAAGACCTCTTAGAAATCGACACCGACCTCGTCACCGAGGCGTGTCGCAAGATCGCCGAAGGCGCGGGGCACACGGCGGCGGCCATCAGCATCACGCTAGTGGACGACGACGAGATGCAGGTGCTCAATCGCGAGCATCTCGACCATGATTACCCAACGGACGTGCTCAGCTTTCCGCTTTCGGCTCCGGGGGGAATGCTCGAAGGCGAGATCATCGTCAGCACAGCCACGGCGATCGCCAACGCCCAGGAGTATGGCAATCGGGCCGTCGACGAACTGCTGTTGTACGTGGTGCACGGCATGCTCCATCTCGTCGGACTCGACGACAAGACCGAAGCTAAAGCCCAAAAGATGCGACAGGCCGAGGCCTACTGGCTCGCCGAGCTCGAAATAGATCACGCCCGAATTGAGTCGCTGGTCTATCCCACCGAGCTTCCCCCCTGTGAAGGAGAACCCACGCGGTGACGCTCGATCCGCTACTGACGGTGGCCATCGTCAGTGCCGCCCTGGTGTGTTTCCTTTCCATCGGCACCCGCGTGCTGCGCGGCTTCTCACGCCACGAACTCCGCGAACTGTGCGAAAAGCACAACGACGTCGATCTGTTTGGCGAAGTGCTTCGCTCGCACGACCGCGTGGCCCTGGCGCTCGACGTGCTGGTGGTGCTCGCGACTACGACTTTTACGGTCGGGTCCGTGGCGTGGGCATGGGCGAAGGAGGGACTCGAGCTGCCACTCGCGTGGACCACCGTGGTCGGACACGCGCTGGTGCTGGGGCTGATCCTGATGTTCATCCGCGTCGCGGTGCCATGGACCACGTCGCGGTTGTTCTCGGCCCACGTGCTGTATTACTGCTGGCCGCTGTTCTCGGTGCTGTCGGTCCTGGCGAGCCCCATCGTTGGTTTCGCCCAGCTGCTGGACACGGTGTTGCACCGCGTGATTGGCCGCGACGCCCCGCAGCTCGACGAAGAATCGCTGGAAGAAGAAATTCGCACCGTGATCACCGAGGGCCAGCGCGAAGGCCTGCTGGAAATCGAAGCCCGCGAGATGATCGAGGGGGTGATCGAACTCGCCGACGCCGACGTGGTCGAAATCATGACACCGCGAACCGACATGCACACGGTGCACGTCGAGATGTCGTGGGACGAACTGATGGCCGACGTGATCGAGGCGGGGCACACGCGCATCCCCGTGTACGATACCAACCGCGACGACATCATCGGCGTGCTGTACATCAAGGACCTGATCCCAGAGTTGATTCGCGACCCCAGCGAACCCCGCACGCCGATCCGCGACTTGGTTCGCAAGCCACTGTTCGTGCCGAAGACCAAGGCGGTGGACGATCTGCTGTCGATGTTCCAGCAAGAACGAACCCACATCGCCATCGTGCTCGACGAGTACGGCGGCGTGACGGGCCTCGTGACCATCGAAGACGTGCTCGAAGAAATTGTAGGCGAGATTGTCGACGAGTACGACGAGGACGTCGAAGAGGTCATCGAGCAGAAGGAACCGGACGTGTTCGAAGCCGCCGGCCGGGCACCGGTGGACGAAGTCAATGCGGCGATGAACATCGAACTGCCCGACGATGGCGACTTCGACACCATTGGTGGGTTCGTCTTCAGTGAGTTCGGCCGCGTCCCGGCGGTGGGCGAGTCGCTCGTGTGGAACGATCTTCTGAAGATCACCGTCATCGAAGCCACCCGCCGCCGCATCGACCGAGTGCGCCTGGAGCGCCTCTCCGCCGGCACGCGTGAAAGTGCGTAGGACAAATCACCAACGCAGCTCAGGCCTTCGTTTGGCGAGCCGGGAGCGTAAGCGACCGGAGGAAAGTCCCGTCACTCGCCTAACTCCGGTCGCTTACGCTCCCGGCTCGCCTTATTCCGTGGTGAGCTCTCGCGTGGTATGAAGCTCTCTATCCGATTCCCATCTTCCAACTGAAGTTACCCGTCTCCTATGTACTGGCTCATCCTGTTCTACTACCTGCTGCTCATCGTCATCGCCGCAGCGGGGCTGGTGATCAGCGTGTTTGGCTTGCCGGGGCTCTGGCTCATGGTCGCGGCTGCGGTCGGCTACACGCTGGCGGCGGGCGACGCGGTGCTTGGTTGGCAGGTGGTTGCCGTGCTAGCGGTCCTTGCGCTCGCTTCGGAGATATTCGAGTTTCTAGCCGGTGCGGCGGGTAGCTCGAGCGCGGGAGGTAGTTGGCGGGGAATCGTCGGTGCCGCCGTGGGTGGCATTGCGGGTGGCATCGTCGGAGTTCCTATTCCTGTCGTTGGTCCCATTCTGGGGGCGATCCTCGGCGCGGCGATCGGGGCTGGCGTGCTGGAGCTCACCAGCGGTAAGACCTCGATGGAGCAGGCCGGCCACATCGCCGTTGGTGCCGCGAAGGGACGCTTCTGGGGGGCGCTCAGCAAGCTGGTATTTGGTACCATCATGCTGGTGGTGCTCGTGATTTATGCGTTCCCCGTTCCAAGCGATTTGGAAGCCGTTCCGGCAATCGAAAGTGCGCCTGCGAACCCCGACCAGGCTTGGTCGGGGCTATTCGAGAACCAAGTATGATAGCACTCGCGACGGTTTGCACTTGACGCTCCTGCGACCTGTGGCCTACCCTCCGCCGCCTCGTCTTGTGGCCGGCGGTGTCGGCCGCGCTTCGGTCCTTCAACCGATGGTTCGCAGAATACATGACTCGCCTCGAAAAAATCTTCCTCAGTGTCCTTGGGTGCGTACTAGCCACGACGATCGGCTGCGCATCGCTTCCTGCGCAGATGCCGAGCATGCCAAGCATGCCGTCGTTCGCGAGCACCGCGGAGCCGGGCACCGCGGAATGGTGGAAGAAGAACCAGAAAAAAGCGACCTACGTGCAGGGCATGGGCTATCAGGTCGAAGGCGTGCCGGGCTACTTCGATAAGCGTGGCCAGCCAATGGACGCGCCGATGGCCGAAGAGGCGCTGGTGCACAACGAGGACGACAAGGCACCCGAAGGCCTGCTGCCGGGCCTCGATCCCAAGCTCCAGTACGAGAAGGCGAAGTCCGTTGTGGGCCTGGGCCCCAACCAGCAGAAGGCCCGCGACGCCTACACCGAAGCCGACAAGCTGTACGCCGAGGGCAAGTACTCTCGCGCGGCGAAGAAGTACAAGGAAGCCGCAGAGCGGTGGCCCAACTCGACCGTCGAGCAGCAGGCCATGTACCAGGAGGCCAACTGCTACTTCTACGACGACCGCTACATCGACGCCCGCGACAAGTACGTCGAGCTGATGGAGAAACATCCCAACTCGGGCCAAGTCGACAACATCATCGAGCGGATGTGGGCGATGGGGCAGTACTGGGAAAACTACGAAACCAAGCACCCCGACACGCCGATGACCCCCAATGGCATCGACAAGACCCGGCCTTGGTTCGACACGCTCGGTCACTCGATCAAGACCTACGAGAACATCCAGCTCTACGACCCCACGGGTCCACGAGCGGACGATGCGATCATGGCGATCGCGGGGATCTACTTCCGCACGAATCGCTACAACGACGCCGACCACTACTACGAACTCCTGCGTCAGCAATACCCACGCAGCGACTTCCAGTTCGAGGCCCATCTGCTCGGCTTGCAAGCGAAACTTCGCAAGTACCAGGGTCCCGAATACGATGGCAAGCCGCTCGAGGAAGCCAAGAAGCTCGCCTCGCAGCTAGGCTCGCAGTTCGGCCGCCGCCTGAGCGCCGAGGAACGCGAGCGACTGCAAGAAACCCAGAACCAAGTCGCCCGCGCTATCGTCGATCGCGACATGACCATGGCGAGTCACTACGAGAACACGGGCCACTATGGTGCCGCGAAGATTCACCTGGCCGAAGTGATCAAAAAGAATCCGGACACAGAGCTCGCCGCCGAGGCTCGTGAAAAGCTCACCGCCATCGCCGAAGAACCGAACGTGCCGACCGAACCCGCGAAGTGGCTGATCGACATGTTCCCCGAGAACCCCGAACGGACCCGTGTCGCCCGCGTCCCCGAACTCCGCGATTCGCGTGGCGACAACGACGCGCCGAAGGAAGAGGGCGAAGGGACAATCCTTCGCTAATCGATTCTCCAATGTGGGAGGGGTCTCCGAACCCGATTCGTTATTCCATGCTACGTGCGACGGCATTCCTGATCCTGGCAATCGCCGTGCAATCGGCGGGCTGCTCCGCTTATCGCATGGGGAGCGAGTCGCTCTACGCGCCGGACGTGCAGACCGTGTACGTGCCGATGATCGAGTCGGATAGCTACCGCCGCGATTTGGGCGAACGTCTGACCGAAGCGGTGGTCAACGAGATCGAGACGAAGACGCCTTATAAGGTGATCGCCTCGCCGGCGGCCGACGCGGTGCTCACCGTTCGGCTGCACGACGACATCCGCCGCGTGGTGGCCGAGGATCCGTTCGACGCGGTCCGCGCCAGCCAGAACCAGTTGACGGCCGAAGTGGTGTACGTCAACCACCGCCGCTCGGGCTTCGCGGCCGCCCCCCAGTTCATCGAGATCCCGCCCGAGTTTCTAAGCCAGACCTCGATCATGGTCCCCGCGGTGGGCCAGACTGTCTCGTCGAGCCAACAAATCGCCATCGAACGCATGGCCCAGCAGATCGTGGGCTCGATGGAAGAAGCTTGGTGAGAGGCGAGCCGGAAGCGCCTCTTCCAGGAAAGCAGCGCCCGGAGCTTGATCCTGCTCGGTCTTCGTGGCTCACGCAGGCCTTACTCGTCTGCGACGACAATGTACGCTTCGTACTTCTTGAACAGCTCTTCCGTCTCCCGTATAAGCTCACCCGCCCCGCTATCGTCACCGTCTTGCAAGAACTTAAAGGCGGTGTGCAGGTTGCGAATGCACTCCTCTAGCTTCCCCTTGCCAACTTCCGACGGCGTCAGCTCGATAAAGTGTTCGAGCGCATCGTAGGCCTCGGCAAACGCACTCTCGGTTGTTGTGCCAAACTCGTCCTTGAAGTCGGCGTCGATCATGCCGAGGAACAACAGGTGGTTGGCGAGTTCGCTGGGTTTGGTGTAATTCGACATGGATTGTGCTCTGCGATTCGGTCCGATCTCAAGCGAATTCACGCATATCTGAGTGGTGCTCACGTGCCGACATTTTACCGCGAGTGTCGTTGAAACGACAGGAAGTGCCCCGAACGTTGCCATCTTCGCCCGTCGCGCGATATCCTAAACCCCATGCAAAACCCCTTCGCCCCCTCGTCGTTTCCCATCCGCCCCGTCGCGCCCCGCGCGAACGAGTGGCGGCTGCGTACGCGGACGCTTGCGCTTCCGCCGCTGCCGTTGTGGATGGGCATTGTGAACGTCACGCCCGATAGTTTTTCGGATGGCGGGCGGTACTTTGAGCCGGGGCCGGCGATTGAACAGGCCCTCGCGCTCGTCGAAGGAGGTGCCGACATCCTCGACATTGGGGGCGAGAGCACTCGGCCTTACTCCGACGAGGTCGATGCAGAAGAAGAGCTTCGCCGTGTGCTGCCGGTGATCGAGCACCTGGCGCGCGAGGTCTCGATTCCCATTTCCATCGACACCCGCAAAGCCTCGGTGGCCCGCGCGGCGATCGATGCGGGGGCGGAGATCGTCAACGATGTCACCGGCCTGGAAGGCGACCCGGCGATGCTGCCGCTGGTCGTGGCGACCGGCGTTGGTGTCTGTGCGATGCACATGCAGGGCACCCCGCAGACCATGCAGGACAACCCGCAATACGACGACATCGTGGGCGAGATCCACCACTACCTGCGAATCCGCCGCGACGTGCTGATGGCTGCGGACGTTGATTTGTCGCGGATTTGTCTCGATCCCGGCATCGGGTTCGGGAAGACGCACGAGCACAATCTGACGCTGATGACCGAGTGCCGGCAGTTTCACGATTTGGGCTGTCCGCTCCTGGTGGGGCACTCGCGGAAGGGATTTCTGAGTAAAATCGTAGGAGACGCCGAGTCCAACCGCGACGCCGCGACGATCGGAGCGGCCCTGTCGCTCGCTCGCCAGGGCGTGCAGGTCATCCGCGTCCACGATGTCTGCCCGGCCCGCGAGGCGGTGCTAGCGTTTGCCGCGACCGGCGGGCTGGCGTGAACCTCGCCCGCCGCGAGGGGCACTATTGCTAGCACAAGTTCGGTTGACCGGCCGCCGGAAACTCACGATACTCCCCGCCCCTCTCTCTATCGATTGAAAAGTCGAATGCCGACCACCCAAGAACCCGACCTCGCCACCTACACCCTCACCGTCGCCGAACAGGCGCGGGATGCGTCGCGCGCGATGGCGTCGCTCGATGGTGCCACGAAGATCGCTTGGCTACGCGGTGCCGCGGCTTTACTGCGCGAGAACGCCCAACAAGTGATCGACGCCAATGCCGAGGACATCGCCGCCGCGCCGGGCTACGGACTCTCCGCCGCCGCGATTGATCGCCTGCGACTAACGCCCGATCGCATCGAGGACATCGCCAGCGCGCTCGAAGACGTAGCCGCGCTCCCCGATCCCATTGGCAGCGTGATCCATTCCACCGTGCGGCCGAACGGCCTGAAGATCGACAAGGTTCGCTGCCCGCTCGGCGTGGTGTTCTTCATTTACGAGTCGCGCCCGAACGTCACGGCCGACGCCGCCGCGATTTGTGCGAAGGCCGGCAACGCGGTGATCCTTCGCGGTGGCAAAGAAGCCATGCATTCGAGCCGCGCGATCGTTGATCTCTTGGCTCAAGCTGCCACCGAACATGGCGTACCCGAACACGCCGTGCAGCTCGTCAGCACCACCGACCGCGAAGCCGTTGGTCACTTCCTGAAGATGAACGACCTGATCGACGTCGCGATTCCCCGCGGCGGCGAGGGACTCATCCGCCGGGTCGTAGCCGAAGCGACAATGCCGGTGATCAAGCACTTCGATGGCAACTGCCACGTGTACGTCGACGCGGACGCCGACCACGACATGGCCGAGGCGATCATCGTCAACAGCAAGTGCCAGCGGATGGGCGTGTGCAACGCGTGCGAGTCGCTGCTGGTGCACGCCGACATCGCGAGCGAATTCCTCCCCCGCATTGGCAAAGCACTCACCGAGCACGGCATCGAGATGCGAGCCTGTCCCAAGTCTCGCGCGCTGATCGCCGGGGCGCAACCAGCGACCGAGGCCGACTACGCCGCGGAGTTTCTCGGCCCGCTGATTTCGGTGAAGGTCGTCGGCTCGCTCGACGAAGCCATCGCCCACATCAACAAATATGGCTCGCACCACACCGACGCCATCGTCACCCGCAGTCTCGAATCGGCTCGGCGGTTCACTGGCGAAGTCGACAGCGCGGCGGTGATGGTCAACGCCAGCACGCGGTTCAACGATGGTGGCGAGTTTGGCCTGGGTGCCGAGATTGGCATCAGCACCGACAAGTTCCACGCCCGCGGTCCCTGCGGCATCGAAGAGCTGACCACTTACAAATACATTGTCCAAGGCACCGGACAGGTCCGCGGATAACCAAGTTCCAGTTTTCCCCTAGCGCTAATGGATTAGCAACATGGGCGACATGCTGAGTCAAGAAGAAGTCGAAAGCCTGCTGAGCGAGGCGAAGGTCACCGCTGCCGCCACGGCTACCGCCACCGCCACGGCACCAGCCCCGCGTGCTGCTGCGCCCGCACCGATGCGGCCTCGCGAAAAGATTACTCCGTACGACTTCAAACGCCCCGAGCGCGTCGGCAAGGAGCAGATGCGGGCGTTGCAAACCATGCACGAGGGTTTCGGCCGTAACTTCGGCGCGGGTCTATCGGCGCTATTGCGTTCGATCGTCGAAGTGAAGCTTACCAGCGTCGACCAGTTGACCTACAGCGAGTTCGTGTTCAGCCTCGAGAACCCGACCTGCTTCAACTTGATCACGGCCAATCCGCTCGAAGGCCAGTTGATTCTCGACATCAACCCGTCGTTGTTGTTTCCAATCATCGATCGGCTGTTGGGAGGTGGCAACACTCCCACACCAGCCGCCCGCCGTCCGCTGACGGAAATCGAACTCCGCTTGGTCCGCCGCATCACCGACCTGTTTCTCAAGGAGATGCACCGGGCTTGGGAGAACGTCCTGGAGCTCGAACTGAGCGTCGACCGCGTGGAGAGCAACCCGCAGCTCGTGCAGATCGTCCCGCCGAACGAAGTGGTGGTGCTCATCAGCTTCGAGCTGACCGTCGGCAGCGTCCGCGGCATGATGAATCTGTGCATTCCATTCAACTCCATCGAACGCATCGGCAACAAGCTGAGTGCCAATAGCTGGGTTGCCATCAGCAAACGCCCGGCCACACGCGAATCGATCCAGCAACTATCCGACCAGATTGGCCAAGCCGTGGTCGAGCTGGTGGTCGACCTCGCCGACACGAACATCTCGACCGCCGACCTGTTGAACCTCCGCGTCGGCGACATCGTTACCACCGAGAAGGACGTCCACACGCCGCTCGTGCTCCGGGTCGAAGGCCAACCAAAGTTCACTACCACGGTCGGAGCGTTCAAAGGCCGCAAGGCGATCCGCGTGATGGACGAGATCGAAGAGTACCACGTCGCGATCGGAGACGATTACCCGGCGGTGGCGAAGGGGAAGTAGGCCACATACTTCAATAGCCGGAGGCACACCTGCCACCGCGAAGCATTGGGGCAAGCGGCACCCTCAGCGAGTGTGTGGACGGTTGACGGAATCCGCGATTCTCCAGATCAACCCATCTTTGCGGTCTCCGCACCCCAAATTCCCCGACCGCCGATTCCGCAAACTCTGACAGGCGGTCGATCGATGCGCCCATTGTTTACCCCGCGACTTTCCGCTCCTATAATACGGGCTTATCTATCCCGCCGCCTCCCGTAGAGGATTGTTATAGTGCCTGAGAAAGTTGTGATCGTGGGCAGTGGCCCTGCTGGTTGGGCTGCCGCCATTTACACCGCTCGTGCGAGCCTCGAGCCGTTGGTGTTCGAAGGGGCCATCACCGAATCGAACCGCATTGATGGCACGTTGCCGCTGGGACAGCTCAACCTGACCACCGAGGTCGAGAACTATCCGGGCTTCCCCGCCGGCGACATGAGCCACTACCTGCGCGACGCCCTCGACGAGGACAACGCCTGGCTCGCCGACATGCATCAGAAAGAAGGGTGCAGCGGGCCCGAGCTCATGAACCTGATGCGCAAGCAGGCGAAGAACTTCGGCACTCGCATCGTGACCGACGACATCGTCGAGGTCGACTTCTCGAAGCGTCCATTCCGCCTCAAGCCCTCCGAGGGCGACTGGATCGAAACCCAAGCCGTGATCATTGCGACCGGTGCTCGGGCGAATTACCTGGGTCTCGAATCCGAGAACAAGTACAAGAACCACGGTGTCAGTGCGTGTGCCGTGTGCGATGGCGCACTCCCCCGGTTCCGCAACAAGCCGCTCGTCGTAGTGGGTGGTGGTGACACCGCCGTCGAAGAAGCCGATTACCTGTCGAAGTTCGCGAGCACCGTCTACTTGGTCCATCGCCGCGATGAGCTTCGCGCCTCGCAGATCATGGCCGAGCGTGCGAAGAACAATCCCAAGATCGACATCCTCTGGAACACCGAAGTCGGCGAAGTGCTCGGCGACGACACCGCCGGCGTTACCGGCGTGCGACTCAAGTCCACGGTTGGCGAGCCCGACCGCGAGGTCGAAGTCGGAGGCATGTTCGTCGCGATTGGTCATACGCCGAACACCCGGTTCCTCGAGGGCAAACTCGAGATGACCGACAAGAAGTACCTAAAGTGGACGGTGCCGTTCCGCACCAATACTAGCGTCGAAGGCGTATTCGCCGCGGGCGACGTGGCCGACGACTACTACCGTCAAGCGATTACCGCCGCGGGCACGGGCTGCATGTCGGCACTCGACGCCGAGCGTTGGCTCGCGGCACTGGGGCTCCACTAAGCACGGGGCGTGAGGGCAATTTTTCACAGGGGGTTCGAGATGGTTCCAGCAACGCGACGCGATTTCTTGAAGGGTGCCGCGGCTTTGGCGGCGGCAACGGTAACGCTGCCTCGATCGGCACCGGCGGAACAGGCCAAGGGGGGGAGCGCGATGAAGTTCGCCATTTGCAACGAGACCTTCTTCGACCTCAAGTGGCCGCAAGAGAAGATTTTCGATTTCGCCGCCGAATGCGGTTACCAGGGTGTCGAGGTCGCGCCGTTTACGCTCAACACGGACGTGACCAAGATCCCTGCGGCTGAGCGGACACGACTCCGCAAAGCGGCAGACGCCGCGGGCATCGAGGTGTGTGGCCTGCACTGGATCCTGTCGAAGACCGAGGGGTTCAATCTGACGACGGACGATAAGGACGTGCGAAAGAAAACGTCGGTGTACCTTGGCGAGCTGGCACGACTGTGCCGCGAACTTGGTGGCGGCGTCATGATCTTCGGCTCGCCCATGCAGCGAAGTCGGCCTCAGTCGATGAGTCTGGTCCAGGCGTACGAAAACGCCGCGGCCACGCTGACGGATGCCATTCCGGTGCTCGAAGAGACGAAGGTGAAGATCTTGATGGAGCCGCTCTCCCCATGGGAAACAAACTTCCTGCTCGATGCGCACAGTGGAGTTCACCTAGCCAAGATGGTCGACTCGCCGCAGGTCGGCATGATGATCGACTGCAAGGCGATGTGGGCGATGGAGCCCGAGCCGATTCCCGACGTGATCCGTCGCTATAAAGATTGGTTCGGCCACTTCCATGCCAACGACCCGAATCTTCAGGGCCCCGGCTTCGGCGAACTCGACTTCGTGCCGATCTTCGAGGCGCTTCGCGAGGTGAACTACGACAAGTGGGTGTCGGTCGAAGTGTTCGACTACACACCGGGACCGGAGAAGCTGGCGATCGACAGCATCAATTACATGAAAGAGTGCTTGGCAAAGGTCAGCTAGCCTGCCAAGCCTAACATTCGCGACGCAATCAACTTCTCACCAACACGTTACAGAGGGAATATCGGCCATGGCGGACGAATCCAAAGGCTTGCCGATGACGGCAAAGTGGGACCCAGCGCGAGTCCAAGCCGAAATCGCCGAACTCGACGCCCTCGATCGACGCCCTTTCTTCTCCCGGGTTGGAGGCTACATCAAGCGTACCGGCCCGGGCTTGCTGCAAAGCGCGATGACCCTGGGCGCGGGTAGTGCTGCGGCGAGTGTCGTGGCTGGTGCCTCATTTGGTTACAAGCTGCTGTGGATACAACCGGTCGCCATGTTTCTCGGCGTCTGCATGATGGCGGCCCTAAGCAACGTCGTGCTGACAACTCAAGAACGTCCCTATGGGGCATTTGGCCGCGAGACAAGCCGGATACTTGTCTTCTTGTGGGCGCTCGGAACGATTGTCGCCTCGGTGGTCTGGCACTTTCCACAGTATGGTCTGGTCGCGGGCGCTGCGCGCGACCTCGCCGATCTTGCGGGCGTGCAGTCGTACGCCGCCGAAGGCACAGCGAGTTGGCTTAGTTTGGGCTACACAAATGCGGGACTCCTTGTCGGCTTGGTCGCTGGTATTACGATCCTGCTGGTGAATATGGCCACCACTTTTAGCTACGGCGGGAGCGCGTGGGGCGTGAAACTTTACGAATGGTTTCTTCGCTGCATGATTGGGTTGGTAATCCTGGCCTTTGGTGTTGTTGTGGTCGCCAACTTCAACAAGATTGAATGGCTGGAAGTCTTTCGCGGATTCACCGGCTACTATGGCATTCCCGAAGCGGAGGGGTCCACAACACTGGTACTGGGCATGCTGGGTGCCGCCGTCGGTATCAATATGACGTTCCTCTACCCCTACTCACTGCTTGCCAAGGGCTGGGGACCGCACCATAAGAAGCTCGCGCGCTGGGACCTCGGGATGTCCATGTTCCTGCCGTTCGTGCTGGTGACTTCGCTGATCATGCTCGCCATGACCGTCAGCGGCGTTCACATCCCTGGAAGCGAGTTGGTTCGTTCCGATCTAAAGCCTCTGGATGCAGCTGCCTCGTTGCAAGGAGTAATGGGCGAACGCATGGGGCGTATCGTGTTCGACCTAGGTCTCATCGGAATGGCTTGTGGTGCCATTAGCGCTCACATGGTGGTGTGCGGTTTCACTTGGTGCGAGATGCTCGGTCTCGAGTACACCAAATGGCGTTTCCGGCTGTCCGCGATGACCCCGGCTATTGGCATTATCGGTGTTTTCACGGCCTTGCCGATTTGGTTCCCCATTTTCGCCTCGGCGATTTGCTTTAGCATGCTCCCGGTCGCGTACTTGCTGTTCTTGATCATGAACAACAAGCGGAGTTACATTGGCGATGCGGTGGGGCATGGCGTTGGACGGCTGGTGTTCAACTTGATCCTCGTGGCCGCCCTGACCATGGCGACGATCGGAGCGGTGATCCAAGTGAAGTCCCGCGTCATCGATCCACTGATGAAGGACACTAGCGCCGCACCAACGGCTCCCGTCGAACCCGAGCCTTCCGCCGTCGACGAAGACGCAACTGAGTAAACCCACCTGACCCGATGGAACCCCCACTGATGGACCGACTTTCTGTTAACGATGCTCGCAAGCCGGACACCATTGGTAAGCAGGTGCGACTGTCGGGGTGGATTCGAACGCGGCGGGATTCGAAGGGTGGGTTTAGCTTCCTGGAGCTGAACGATGGCTCGTCGCTCGGCAACATTCAGGTGATCGCCGATGGCTCGCTCGCCAATTACGAGAACGAGATCAAGCACCTGTCGGCGGGGTCGAGTGTCACCGTCGAAGGCGAAGTGAAAGCCTCGGGAGGGCAAGGGCAAGCGACCGAGATCCACGCCGCGAGCGTCGTGGTCCACGGACTCGCCGACCCCGAGAAGTACCCGCTTCAGAAGAAGCGGCACACCATGGAGAAGCTCCGCGAGTGGGCGCACCTTCGCCCGCGGACCAACACGTTCGGCGCGGTAATGCGAGTTCGCAATCGCATCTGCCGCTCGATTCACGAGTTCTTCCAGGGGGAAGGCTTTCTCTGGATCCACACTCCCATCATCACCGCGAGCGACTGCGAAGGGGCGGGCGAGATGTTCCGCGTCTCTACGCTCGATCCTGATAAGCCTCCGCGCACGCCGGCGGGCGGTGTGGACCACGCGAAAGACTTCTTCGGACGCGCCGCGTATCTCACCGTTTCGGGACAGCTCGAGGGAGAGATCTACGCCACAGCGCTGGGAAAAATCTATACGTTTGGCCCCACCTTCCGTGCCGAGAATAGCAACACCTCGCGGCACCTCGCCGAGTTCTGGATGGTGGAACCCGAGGTCGCATTCTACGAACTCACCGACAACATGGACCTGGCCGAGCGATTCCTTAAGCGGATCGTCTCCGACGTGCTCGCCGATTGTGGCGAAGACATGGAGTTCTTCCAGGAGCGAATCGACAACACCACGCTCGCCCGGCTTGAGAAGGTCACGGCGGGCGAGTTCCACCGTGTTACTTATACCGAAGCAATCGAGCTGCTCACTACGTCGGGGCAGAAGTTCGAGTTCCCCGTCCAGTGGGGCAGCGACCTCCAAGCCGAACACGAACGATGGCTTACCGAACAGCACTTCGGCGCGCCGGTGATTCTGTACAACTACCCGGCAGCGATTAAGCCGTTCTACATGAAGGTCAACGACGACTGCGAGCCCGGTCGGCAGACGGTGCGGGCGATGGATGTCCTGACGCCGGGCGTCGGCGAGATCATCGGCGGAAGCCAGCGCGAAGATCGACTCGACGTTCTCGAAGCCCGTATGCGTGACCAGGACCTCAACCTCGACGACTATTGGTGGTATCGCGAACTCCGCGAGTTTGGCACGGTGCCCCACGCTGGTTTTGGTTTGGGGCTGGAGCGAATGGTACAGTTCGTCACCGGCATGGCGAACATCCGCGACGTAATTCCATTCCCCCGAACTCCCGGAAACGCGGAGTTCTAGCACCTGCCGATACCATTTTTTCGGACAGTCGCTCGCGAAACGTCGGACGCTCCACCGCGAGGAAGCAATCCGCTTGCGCGTCGTGTTACAATGTCCGCGACGATCTTGCCACAAGCCGTGACGAGTTCTTCGCAAGACTTTCTGCTCTCGGGAGAAACACGAATGAATCTGCGTGGTACCTTGCTGCTGTCCCTTGTTTGCGTTTCGGCTCTTGCCCCGGCGGAAGAACTTCCGCTTGCTTTCAACGGCAAGGACTTCACGGGTTGGGTAGTGCCGGAGAACAACGAGTGGTGGGCGGTTAGAGACGGCTTGCTCGAAGTTCGCAGCGATCCTGGGCGCAAGGGTTCCAACCTGTTCACGGATAGAGAGTATGGCAACTTCGTCATGCAGTTCGAGTTCAAGATGGGCGAAGGGACCGTCGACTCGGGCATCTTCATGCGGGGTAAGCACGATCAGATTCAGATCGGCGAGTCGGGGTCGCTCAAGCGTGATCTAACGGGTTCTCCTTACATTCCGGGAAAAGGCTACCCGAAGGAAGCCGAGGGAGTCGCCGAGCTGTTGAAGCTCGACGACTGGAACTCGATGACCATCGTCGCGATGGGCCCTACGTACACCGTTTGGCTCAATGGCAAATTGGTCCTCAACTACACTTCCAAGACCGCCAAACAGCGCGGGCCTATTGGCATCCAGCTCCACCCCGATCGCGACATGGCGATGGAGTACCGCGATATTCGGATCGCGGAGCTGGACTAACCTCAGCTCGCGCCAAGCGTTAGGGGCACGCGGAGCTCCTCGCCCGCGCGGACGATGGTCAGCGTGATCTGGTCGCCCGGTTTGTAGCCGTCCATCGTTGCGAGGAAGTCGCTGGCGGTTTTGATCCGTTGGTCGTCAACGGCTACGATCCAGTCGCCTCGCGAGACGTCGGAGGTTCGGGTTTGGTAGGCGATGCCACCCTTGCGTCGGACTTCGACCTGGACGATCGCTTGCAATCCAGCTTTCTCGGCGGGACCGTCGGGTTGCATGATTTCGATCTTCACGCCGCGGCCCGCAAACTCGCGTAAACGCAGGATGCCGTGGTCGGGGCGGACGATGCGGCCGTGGGCGATCAGCTCGGGGACGATCGCGGCGATGCGGTTCACGGGAATCGCAAAGCCAACGCCCGCGCTCTGACCGGTGCGTGTGGCGATGGCGACGTTCATGCCAACCATTCGCGCTGCCGAATCGAGCAGCGGTCCGCCTGAGTTACCAGGATTCATCGCGGCGTCGGTCTGAACGAGCGACTTCATCTCGCCACCCGTACGTCCTTCGATCGAGCGGTTGAGGCTCGAGATGATTCCTTTGGTCAGCGAACCTTCAAGACCAAACGGATTACCAAGCGCGTAGACGTGTTGGCCCACGCGCAGCCCATCGCTGCGGCCCAGTTCGAGCGGGTAGAGTTCGTCGCTAGGGGCGTCGATCTTTAGCACCGCGATGTCGTGCTCGCGATCCTGCCCGATGAGCTCGGCGTGGTAGCTCTCGCCGGTTGCCAGGGTCACTTCGATGGCCTTGGCGTTCTCAATGACGTGGGCGTTGGTCAGGATGTGACCTTCCTTATCGAGTACCGAGCCCGAGCCCGAACCCGCTCCGGGGACACGTCGCATGAAGAAGGGGTCGATCTGTTCGGTTTGCGTATCGATGTTCACGACGCTGCGGTTGGCGATTTCGTAAACGTGGATGTTCGACTGCTCTTCGGGCGTGTACTCGGCGGGAGCCTGTTCGCCGGTGTTCGACGGAAACTCCACCGCGGCGGGCATGACCAGCGAGGCGGCTTGCGGAAGCACGGCAGGTGAGCCTTGGTGCTGCTGGAAGTAAAGCGTGGTGGCGAGGACTCCCGTGAGAATCCAGCCGGCGGGCATCAGAATATGGCGGGACATGGCAGTGTGGATGGGTTGGTGGAACGAATGAATCTAGGCAGCCTCCTGGCTGCGGAATGCTAATAATACGTCGCCATCGGAAAAATCGTTCGCGCGGGCGAGCGGGGCCCGTTAGGGCCGTGGCGATTTCCCAAGTGGGTTAAAGTCGCACATCACGATTATTTCAATGGGTGCGACTTTACTCAGGCAGTCGGGGCCTGGGTGTGCGTTGTAAGTGGTTGTGTGTGAATGGTTTATGGCAAGTCGTCTGAGAGTTTGTTTCAGGATAATGTCGCAGGGGTAACCCGCAGGTGCGACTTTACTGGGGGGCATGTAGGCCGGATCGAGCGGAGCGCCGATCGGGCGCTTGGCGTGTTGGATTTGTGGTCGTCCACCAAGTCGCTCACGCGAAGCGCGTAGCATGTCCGCCCTCGGCCGTGTGATGGGATCGAGTACCACGTGAGACACGGCCGGGGCGGCCATGCTACGGGGCTCACTCAGGGGCGAGATTCTTCGGTCGCCTAAGGTTCCCTCTGAATGACAAGTGCTGCTTGGTCTATGGAGGCGAGTTTTTCCTTTGTTTTCAGCGTTCATTGCCGGATCGGCGCTCCGCTTGATCCGGCCTACATGGTCTCAACCTACCATGGGCGCGAGTACTTTCTAGTCCCTTTTTGGAACATTTGTACATTTTGTTGGAAATAGCTTTCGGACCGAGGATTCTGAGGAAAATGGGGGGAAAGTTGCCCCGTGTCTACACTCGTTCCCACGCTCTGCGTGGGAACACATGGGCGACCGCTCCGCGGTCCTTCCTCGCAACGGCCGCAGAGCGGCCAAGCATGCATTCCCACGCAGAGCGTGGGAACGAGGCTGAGTAGAACTCCACGCACAACTACGCCAGGCTGTAGCCCGCGACGCGGCGGGCGTCGGCTAGGCAGGTGGCTAGGCGTTCGGAGACGAGGTCCAGAAGGGCGTCGTCGTCGAGGTTCTCGAGTTCGGCGGGCGTGAGAGCTTTGCCGCAGACCAGGCCGATCGGTTTGGGGGAGGGGAGGCTCTTGCCGCGGGGCATCGCCTCGTAGCTACCCGCGATGCCGATAGGGACCACGGTCGCGTGGCCACGGCGGACGAGGGCGATGAAGCCTGGTTTCAGGGGTTGAAGCTGTCCGTCTTCGCTCCGGGTCCCTTCGGGGAATAGGAGAATGGCATCGCCTTGCTTCAGACGTTTGAGCGTCGCGCGCAAGCCTGCGAGGCCGCTGCCGTCGCGGTCGATCGGAATCGCATCGATCGCCCGAATCAGGGGGCCGAGCACGCCGGTGAACAGGGTGTCGCGGGCCAGGTAGCCGATGGGTCGGGGGAGAAAGCTCCCTACGATCACGGGGTCGAGATGGCTTTGGTGGTTGGCGAGCAGCACGACCGGGCCGGTGGCGGGGACGTGCTCGACGCCGCGAACTTTGACGCGGAAGTACAAACGCGAGAAGCCTCCCAGGGCCCATTGGGCCGCTCGGTAGTACAGGAGCTTGGGAAGCGAGCGTTTATACATGCGATGCGAATGACCAATTACGAATTAACAATGACCAATGAAAAGCACTGATAAGAAGCACTGCCGAGGCGATGGATCACTTATGCTGCTGGACGATCTCGTAGAGGCGGTCGACCACTTCGTCGGGCGACATGCCATCGGTGTTGAGCACCACGGCGTCGGGGGCTTGGATGAGGGCGCCGATGGGGCGGGTGGCGTCGCGCTCGTCGCGCTCGTGCTGTTTCTCCAAAACTTCTTCGAGGGTCACCGTTTCGCCGCGAGCCATCAGGTCGTGGTACCGCCGCTCGGCACGGACTCGCTCGCTGGCGGTGAGGAAGATCTTGCACTCGGCGTCGGGGAACACGATGGAACCTTGATCGCGTCCCTCGGTCACGAAGTCCTGGCCCTCGGCCGCCGCGCGCTGGAGTTCAACGAGCCGAGCGCGAATGTTCGGATGGTCGGCCGCGTAGCGAGTGGCAGAGGTGATGGCGACGGTTCGAATCGCGCGGGTAACATCGCGGCCATCGACCAGCACGGCGTCATCACTCAACTCGATGTCGAGTCCCGCAGCGACGCGTTCGAGGGCGTCGGAGTCGTCGAGCTCCACGCCTTGCTCCAAAGCCATGAACACCACGGCACGGTACATCGCGCCGGTATCCAGGAAGTGAAACCCCAATCGCCTCGCGAGCGCGCGGGCAGCGCTACTCTTACCAGCTCCGGCAGGTCCATCGATGGTGACGATCATGGGGGAGGGGGGAGGGAACCGGGGGGCTGAGGGGCTGGGGACTAGAGGCTGGGGGTTCTACTTACTCACTTACTCACTTACTCACTTACTCACTTACTCACGAACCGTGGCTAGCGCCAAAACGGCTAATTGCTCACTAGTAACATCACTTCTAGGAACTCGTAGGGGGCCATGGCGACTCGTGCGTCTCCAGATTCGATGGCCAGTTGTTGGTCGGGTTCGCCTCGGAAATTTACAAGTTGTGCTTCGACGATCGGTCGCCACGCGGCAAGCAAGGTCGAGACGGGTCGACCGGCGGTTTCCAACAGTCTCACGCGCAGGACTTGGCCGACCTCGGTTTGTTCGGTGGCCAAGTGCGTTGCCGTGACGTTGGCGGCCCCGATGCGAAGCCACCAGCCCGTGGTTTGGGTGGGAGCGGCTGCGGGCAAACTTGCCAAAAGGGCCGGGTTTTGCCACGCCGCGAACGCCTCGGCCGGGTACCGGCAATCGACCTCGTAGCTTAGGCGAGCGCGGGTGTTTTCGCCAGCGGCCTCGACGAGCGTCGTGTCGAGCATCCGGTCGCTATGCCAACGGTGCGACCGCACGCGATCGCACAGCACGGCGACCGGCGAGCGAGCACTCAGGATGCCAACCCACTCGGCACGAGGACGTGTCCGCTGGGTCTCGAGATCGACTCCGCCAAGCCCGCGTGTGAGGAGCGAGTCTTTGTCGGGCACCGCGATGCGACTAGCGACGGCGCAATGCCTTGCGCGGTCGGAGGTCGGTTCGAAGTCGACTTCGATACTCAGAGTGTGCGACTCGCGGGCGAGGGTGGTCCGCTGTTCGACTTTCGCGAGTGTCTTGCCATCGCGATCGACCACGCGGTAAGTGCTGGCGAGGGTTCCACGCTCGTCGCCCGACTCGACCACCCGCCAGCCATCCACGGCGAGTTGCAGGCCCGCGGCGATTCCTTGCGGACCGATCGGCGCGACAGCCAAGTACTGCGACATGCGATTGCCGCGCTTGGCGTGCAGTCGCGTTGCCGAGATGCCGCCAGTGCTTGGATCGAACACCACGTCCATCACTTCGTTGTGCAGGGCACCGTCTTCGCAGCGGGGCAATGCCGCCACCATGCGTGGGAGCCACAACCAACCGAATGCTGGGAGCTCGCCACCGGAAAGCACGCGAGGCACGGATGAGGCGTTGAGCCACAGCGCGCCGGCGGCCGGCTCGTCGGATGAATTCGAGACATCGCTCGTGCCAAGCAGGTTGGCGAGAGATTCGAACGTGGTTCCGTCCGCGCCGGCGAACTGGGCGAGGGGGGCGACGAAGTCCGTTGCGTCTGGCGTTTGGGGCAGAGTTTCCGGCTGGCCCTTCGCAGCCGCCGGGGCAGGGTAGTCGTCGGCGGGCATCGTGCCGGCGTAGTCGTGCGACGAGGTAATTTCGAAATAATCTTCGAGCGTGATCGGCCGGCCGAGGAGCGGGCTTCGCTTGGTGACTTGGCGGAGGTCGTCGTACCACTCGGTGCGATGACCGGGCCAACCGACCACTAATAAGGACGCCGCGAGGTCGTAATTCATCGACTGCTGCATCACCTGCGACAGTCCGAGCATGGCCGAGTCGCTGCCGGCGTCGATCGGCTGGGCGGCGAGGCCTTCGATGGTCTGGTTGTCGAGCGCGGTCCAGGTGGTGCGGCAACTGGAGCCCGGCGGCATCGGTCCCCCCGCGAAGTTGCTCAGCACCGCCGCGTGGTAGCCAAGCCGATAAAGCATGCCCGGCGCGAGCGGGGCGAAGGGACCGGAATGGCTCGCGAACACACGCATTGGCTCGCCCAGGTGTTCCTTGGCGTTGTCTTGGGCGCCGCGGAGTTCGGCGAGGAGCTGTTCGGGCAAGAGTTCGGCGAGCGAGCCGCCCGCCGTGGTTCCGCCGCATAGGCCGACCCGCCCCTCGTCGATCGCCTCGCGAAGGGCTTGGAGCGAGTCCGGGTGCTGGTTCCCCAGGGTGTCGAGCACCTCGGCGGTCACCAGGACATTCAGCTTGTCGGCCGTGCGGCACTCTTGGGCGAACGCCTCGCCCAGCGTCGACGGGGCGGTGAGCGAGAGGTCGATCAGGTGGAAATCGATGGGGTAGTAGTGATTGCGGTTCTGCATCAACTGGTCGTACGCCGCGACCAGCCGGTCGGTGGCGGTGGCTTCGTCCCCAGCCAGGCGGGCGTCGGCCGCCTCCACGACGGCGGTCCGGAGCGAGTCGAGCGAGGTCATCCGGTCGTAGCGCATCGACCGGGTGAGGAGTTCCATCTGCAGGTAGGCGAAACCCAGGGCGTAGAAGTCGGCGGTGACCGCGGGATCGGTCGGGAGGTCGATTTCCACGGCCTCGGCGATGCGGGAAATAACCTCGCTCCGCCGGCCGAACTGTTGGAGGCGAGGTATCCACGGGTCGTCGGGCTCCCAGGGATCGGTGAGGTGCGACTGGGCGACCGCGGGGACCAGCAACAATTGGTCGGGCTCGCGGCCCACGTCGACCAGGGTGTCCACCGCCGCGGTACCCGGTAATTGGCGGGTTTCAACGAGCAGCCTGGGGTGCCAGAGCGAGGTCCACAGGGCCAATAAATTGGCGGCCTGCGGGCCGGCGAGCTGGGGCGACAGGTCGGCCAGCGACTCGCCGGGAAGGGCTAGGGTGGTTTGAACGAGGGGCATGGCACTCGGAAGGGTGGAAAACTCGTCAAAGTCGGAACCGTTCGGGCCAACCGGCAGGTGGGTGCCCTGAACCCCCAAATTAACTGGTACACACTTCGTAACGAACGATTACAATGGAAGTTACAGCCTAGGGGCAATTTGGCGACCACGGTCGCACCGGCCTCGTCGTGCGCCATGGACGCACGGCGGTCGGCACTTATCCCCCGTTGTACCCGCGTAGACTACGGAACGTCGACCGCCCACCCTGCGTACAAAGTAAGTAGGCTGGTGTGTGGGGTTCGAAAATCGGAATAGAGGAACGAGATAGCATGGCCAAGAGTGGTGCTGTTTGGGGTATCGATATCGGCAACTGCGCGCTCAAAGCGCTGCGGTGTCGCCGTCATGAGAAAGATACCAATCGCATCGTCGTCGAGGCATTCGACTTCGTCGAATACTCGAAGATCCTGACGCAGCCCGAAGCCGATCGCGAGGCGCTGATCTCCGAGGCGGTGGCGACGTTCGTCTCGCGCAACGACCTCAAAGGCGACCGCGTTGCCGTGTCGGTGCCGGGTCAGAGCGGTTTGTCGCGGTTCATCAAGCTGCCGCCGGTCGAGGCGAAGAAGATCCCCGACATCGTCAAGTACGAGGCGAAGCAGCAGATTCCCTTCGCGCTCGAAGACGTGGTGTGGGACTACCAGCAACTCGCGAGCGCCGGCCAGGAAGAAGGCTACGCTCTGGATCCCGAAGTCGGTCTGTTCGCGATGAAGCGCGATCAAGTGCACCGCGCGATCCGTCCGCTGACCGAGGCGGGCATCGAGGTCGACTACATCCAGCTCGCGCCGCTGGCGATTTACAACTACTCGGTGTTCGACCGGATGAACAATCTGGAAGACGCCCCGCCCTACGATCCCGAGCACCCCCCGAAGAGCCTGCTGGTGCTGTCGTTCGGCACCGAGACCACCGACCTAGTGGTGACCAATGGCTTCCGCGTGTGGCAGCGTAACATCCCAATCGGTGGCAGCCACTTCACGCGTGCCCTGACCAAGGAGATGCAGCTCACCTTCACGAAGGCCGAGCACCTGAAGCGCAACGCGACGAAGGCCGAGGACCCGAAGGCGCTGTTCCAGGCGATGCGGCCCGTGTTCAGCGATCTGGTGGCCGAAATCCAGCGGTCGATCGGGTTCTTCATGAACAACAACAAGAACGCCGAGATTGGCGATATTGTTGCCTTGGGTAACCCCATGCGACTGCCGGGCCTTCAGCGCTATTTGTCGCAGAATCTCGAGCAGAAAGTGGTGATGCTCGAAGAGTATCCCGGCCTGATCGGTGGCAGCGTCACGGCTGCCCCGCAGTTCCAGGCCAACCACCTGAGCTTCGCCGAGGCGTATGGCCTGTGCGTGCAAGGTTTGGGGCTGGGCAAGCTCAACACGAACTTGCTGCCGCAAGAAATCGTCACCCAGCGGCTGGTGCTCGGCAAGAAGCCGTGGACGGTGGCCGCCGCGGCGGTGCTGATGCTGGGGCTCACCGTGAACTACGTCAGCCACGCCAGCAGCTACCGCAGTACCGAAGTGGTCGGCAGCGAAATGGAAGTGGCGCTCAAGCAGGCCGCGAGCACCAAGAGCCAAGCGGATGGGTACGCCTCGACCCATTCGGCGCTCACCGCGAAGTTCGACGAGCTGCTGACTATTCGCAAGAACCTGCGGAGCAACGACGACGGTCGGCTGTTGTGGCTTGAGCTGGTGAAGGCGATCGACACGGCACTGCCGAAGGATCCTCGCCCGATTGCCGAGCGCGAGATGACGGCCGAAGACGTGCGGAACCGGACAGAGCTGCACATCGATTCGATCGACTGCGAGTACTTCCCCGAAGTTTCCACTTGGTACACCGAAGTGGGTACGGCGCTGAAGGAAGCGGCGAATATCAAGACTGCTGACGCCTCGGCCCCGGCTGCCGAAGCCGACGCTGCCGCTACTGCGGAGGGCGATGCCGCCGCGGAAGACGAAGGCGAAGCCGAAGCTCCTGTCGATGCGGCCGCGCAGGCGGGTAGCGAAGAGCTGGCCGAATCGGACGCCGCGGCTGCCGACCAATTGGCCGAGCAAGCGCTGGCCGAGGACCTCGGTGCCGAAGCGGGTGTGGATGGCGAGATGGTCGAGGCCGGTCCCTCGGGCCCGGGCTGGGTCGTTCAGCTCACCGGCTACCACTATCACAACAGCGATATCGAAAACCCCGGCGAGTTCAACCTCGAAGACGAAGCGGGGCAGTTTGTCCGCCGGACGTTGATCAAGAACCTTCGCGAAGGGACGGTCACGCTTCCCGACAGTAAGGGCCAGCCCAAAGAGTACGCGATGAAGGATTTGGGGATCGTCTACCCGGTGATGATAAGCAGCTATCGCCCTGTCGCCGTGTTGTACGACCCCAACGCGTCGACCCCCGAAGAGGCTTCGAAAGCGTGGAGCGACTGGGTGGCGTCGCAGGACCCCGCGAACGCAGCAGGTGGACCCCGGCCAGGCTTCGGCGCGCAGCCCGCACGGAACGCCCCCGTTGCCGAGGTGCCCAAGCCCGAGCACTGGAAGCTGCGGCGTTACCCGTTCAAGGTGCAGTTCGTCTGGCAACCCAAGCCGCGGACCGAGCGCGACAATCCGACCAACGTGGCAGCGGATGGTGCAGAGTCGTTCGAGTAACCGGATCGTTTAAGCAACGGGCTTCACGCAATACTTTCAATAGCAACCCGCGTAACGTGGTTGGAGAGATAATCGGATGGAACAAGTAAGAGTAATCCTGGCCTGGATGACCAAGCACCACTTCTGGTTGCTTTCGGGTCTTGCCGTGCTCATCAGCTCGGTGGTTTGGTTCCTGGCCGCCGGAGATTTGGCCAAGCGGAAGCAAACGAACCTCGGCACCATCAACACGGCCTTCTCGGCACAGGACACGATCGCGAACCGCGCGCTGCATCCCAACGACACGGTGAACCAGCAGCAGCAAGCCGAGATCGCCGAGCTGTCGGAAGAGACCAAGAAGATTTGGCAGGAGCTGTACGACCGCCAGCGAAAGGAGGTGCTGAAGTGGCCGCCGCAGTTGCCGCAGTCGTTCCGTAGCTTCGTCGAAGGTAAGCAGTTCGGCGACGACATCGATCAGCTCCGCCGCGAACAGTACACCGACTACATCCGCGGTCGCTTTAAGGACCTGCCGAAACTGATCGACGCGAACGAATTGGTCGAAGAAGGCCCCGCGGCACTCAACCGCGGTACCGGCACCGGGTTTGGCGGCGGCGCTGGCCGCAGTGGATTTGGTGGCGGTGCGGGTGGGGGTGGATTCAGCAACACCTCGGAGGTGCAGTACGACGAGAACGGTAACCCCATCGAAGTCGAGTACACGGTCTACTGGTCGCCCGAGGATCAGGAGCGGATTCGCAAGGACCTGGACTGGGCCACCACGCAGTCGCACTGGCGCATCTGGGTGACGCAGGAAGACCTGTGGGTCTACGAGACGATGCTTCGCGCCGTCGCTGCGACCAACGAATCGGTGAACGCCGATCGTCAGAGCAACGCCTTGATCACCGACATCGCCGCGATGCAAGTCGGCCGCGAAGCCGCTAAAGAAAGCCGCACAAAGGGCCGCATCGAGCGGCTGCAGAGCACGACCGCCGGAACGGGTGAAGAAGGCGGGGACATGCTGACGGAAGATCCCATGGCCGCCGAAGGTGGCATGGAAGAGGGAATGGACGGCGAGATGCTGGGCCGGGGCGACACGGGCTCGGCTGGTGGCGATGCCCCGCTGAGCAACGCCGAAGAGAAAGCGGTGCGGTTGTCGCGTCGTTACATCGACGCCGAGGGCGCGCCGATCTCGGTCATGGCCGAAGACGCCCCGCTCGACCCCGCGACGTTTGGCCAGGAACTGAAGCGTCTGCCGGTTCGCATGGTGCTAAGGATGGACATCACGGCCATTCCCAAGCTGATGAGCGAACTGGCGAACGCCGACCTGCAAATCCAAGTGACCGAGGTTCGCGTCGGAGTCGACCCCGCCAACGCCTCGGGTGGCAGTAGCGGAGGTGGAGGTCGCGGCGGTGAATTTGGCGGCGGCGGTGGCGCATTCGGCGGTGGTGGTGCCTTTGGTGGCGGCATAGCTGCCGAGCAAATCAACGTGTTCGACCGCAAGGCCAACATGAAGCCCGTGATCATCCAGGGCGTGGTGTTGATCTTTAACCCGCCCAATCCGGCGGTGCTCGAAAGTGGCGATGGGGGCGAGGGAGAAGCCGACGCCAGCATGTCCGTTTCGCTTTAGTCGCAGCACAATATCCAGAAGTATTACACGGTTAGCATTTAAGTCGAACAAGCGTTCGCAAGGGAGAAGAGAACATGAAAGGCAAAGGACTCGATGCCGTTAAAGGTCTGGCACTGCGTCATGGCGAAAAAGTCGTGATGGCGCTGGTCGTCGCAATTGCCGCTTGGCTCGTGTATGGCACGATGAGCCACGAGGCCCTCCCCGAGAACCGAAGCGCGCAGAACCTCAAGACCAAGTCGCAGCAGGTCAGCAGCACGGTCAGCCAGTTCACGTGGCCCGAAGCTCTGGAAAGCGCGCCCGAGGAAGTTCGCGAGTTCGAGCCGGTGAAGTCGGTAGCGTCTGTCGAAATCCCCAGCGATCCTTATCTGCTAAGTGAGAACCTTGACGCGCCCGTTGTTCCGAAGTTGGAGCTGCGGAAGGATCCAAAGCTGCTGGCCGTGACGGAGTTCGAAGGGAGCGCGGTGACGGGATTGTTTGCGTTTCTCGATGCGGAGACAGCCGCAAAAAAAGAACGGGAACGTCAGCGGGAGGCTGCTGAGTTAGAGCGAGATCGAGCGCTTCAGGCAGAAGAACAGCGGCGTGAAGAAGAACGTCGTGCGGGCCGCCCGGGACAGCCCGGTGCAATGGATCGCGGTTTCGAAGATCCGTTAGCCAATCCGAACCAACGCCCCGTGGCCACCACGCTTCCGCGAGCTGGCGTCGACGTGACTGAAGACGATCTTATCCGCAAGTTGTCTTGTGCCGTGGTGATGGCGAAGGTGCCGCTGCCCGAGCAGCTCAAGGAGTACAAGAAGGTGCTCAAGGAGACGCGGTTCTACGATCCCGGTAAGGATTTTCCGCAGTACCTTGGCTACTTAGTCGAACGGGCGGAAGTGACGGGCGATGGTGAGCTCAAGTGGACGAAGCTGGCATTCCCCAACGGGCACTACAACATCGAAGGCGACACGGCGCGGAGCCTGCCGGCGGTGACCTCGGCCAACGACATGATCAATCGCATGACCTTCAACTGGGCGCAAGGCATGGAGGACGAATTCGACCCACGCTACGCCCATGAGTCGCTCACGGTACCACTGGCTCCGCTGGTCGCCCGCAATTGGGGCGAGATGGCCTACATGTCTGCCGTTCCGCTGGCCATCGATGTCGAGCGGGAGATGATGAACGAACAGCCCGTCGAGGCCGAAGGTGCGGCACCCGGCGGCGAAGAGGATCTCGACTTCGGCAACGCGTTCGGTGGCGCTGCGGGTGGAGCCGGTCCGGCGGGCCGTGGTGGCGCTGGCTTCGCCGGCGGCGGTCGCGGTCGCCCCATGGGGGGCGGCGCTGAGTTTGGCGGCCGTGGCGGTGGTCGCCCCATGGGTGGAGGCGGACGCGCGATGGGTGGGGGTGGTCGTGGCGCAGCGATGGGCGCGGGTAGCGCGCAGTTCGATGAGAATGGCGAAATGATCGTCGATGTCCCCTTCCTGATGCTTCGGTTCTTCGACCTCACCGTGCAGCCCGGCAAACGATATAAGTACCGCGTGAAGATGATTCTGAGTGATCCCAACTACCAGGTACCGCTCGACCAGCTCGACCAAACCGTACAGAGCCGCAAACGCGGCCCTGCGATCTACACCGAGTGGAGCGAGCCGAGCATGACGATTGCCGTGCCGCAGGCCGGTATCGTTCGCGTCGCCGAGTCGAAGCCACCACGTACGGGCTACTACACCGAGCCCGAGGCGACGATGCTCGTCGAGTCGTTTAGCGTCGACCCCAAGGGCAATGCCATGCAGGGTTCGATCGAAATGCCTGCGACGCGCCGCGGCGCGGTGATGAACTACCAAGGCCCCGTCGAAGTGCTCGTCCAGCAGGGGCGAATGATTGAGAAGGTCGAGAACTTCCCGATCGACACCGGCGTCGTGGTGCTCGACCTCGATGGTGGCGACAGCTACACCCGCGAACTCAAAGAGCCGACGCATGCCCTGCTAATGGACGCGTCGGGCCGAATGTTCCTTCGCGACGAACTCGATGACGAGATCGACGTCGCCATCCACCGCGCGGTGTTCGCCGAGACGGAACCTGGCGAGGCGGGAGCCGGCGGATTCGACCCCGGACGTGGTGGTGGTCGTGGCGGCGGTGGTGAGTTTGATTTCTAAGGGCGATGAATATTCGTCCCTATCCGAGCCTCCGCGCGTGTCATTTCGAAGCAAGTAGGCCGGATCAAGCTCCGCGCCGATCCGGCTATTGGCAGTTTGCCGGCGGTTTCGCTTTGCTAGTGTCATTCGAAAGCGCGAATCCCGGCATCAGGTCGCTGGACACGATTGATGTCGTCTCCAGCACCTGAACGTGAAGCGCCGGATCGGCGCGGAGCTTGATCCGGCCTACTGGCCTACGACTACGTGCTCCCTACCCGTTATCGCGTAGCCACTGGCCCGTGTGACTTGCCGTGCAGTCGACGATCTCACAGGGGGGGCCCGCGAAGACGACTTCGCCACCGCCTGAGCCTCCTTCAGGACCAAGATCGATCAGCCAGTCGGCGGATCGCATGACCGAGGTCTGGTGTTCGATCACGACGACCGTGTTCCCTGCGTCGACCAGTTGGTGGAGCACCCCCAGAAGTTGCTCGACGTTGTGCGGATGCAGTCCCGTGGTGGGTTCGTCGAGAATGTAGAGCGTATGTCCGGCAACTGGCCGGCCCAGCTCGGTGGCGAGCTTGATGCGCTGCGCTTCCCCTCCGGAGAGCGTGGTCGAAGGTTGACCCAGCGGTAAGTAGTCGAGTCCCACGTCGACGAGCGCTTGGAGTAAACGTTTGACGCTGCCGAAGTTTTCGAAGAACTCAACCGCTTCGCCAATCGAGAGGTCCAGCACCTCGGCGATCGACTTGCCGCGGTAGGTGACACGCAGAGTCTCGCGATTGAACCGCGCACCGTGGCAGGTGGGGCACTCAATGAATAGGTCGGGCAGGAAGTTCATCTCGATTTTCTTGAGCCCCTGTCCCTGACAGTCGTCGCATCGCCCGCCACTGACGTTGAAGCTGAACCGGCCGATCTGCCAGCCACGCTGCCGGGCGAGTTTGGTGCCGGCGAAGATTTTGCGAATGTCGTCGAAGATGCCGGTGTACGTCGCCGCGTTGCTGCGGGGCGTCCGGCCGATAGGGGATTGGTCGACCAGCACCGCCCGATCGATGGCCGACGTGCCGCGAAGCGAACGGAACGGCCCCGGCTTGGCGATCGCGCCGTGAAGCTGCCTTGCGAGTTGGCGGGCAAGCGTCTCGATCACCAGCGAGCTCTTCCCACTTCCGCTCACGCCCGTTACGCAGGTCATGAGGCCCAGCGGGATGTCGAGCGTGGCGTCCTTGAGGTTATGGAGCGTTGCCCCTTCGAGCACTAATCGTTTGGTCTTGAGTGCCTTGCGGGCCGGACGGAAATGGCCGTTCTCGTCGTGGGCGAGGTACTTACCGGTGAGCGACTCGGGATGCTGGGCCACTTCGTTCGGGGTGCCGGTAGCCACGACATGCCCACCATCACGCCCCGCACCAGGACCACAGTCGATCAGGTAATCGGCGGCCCGCATGAAGGCCTCTTCGTGCTCGACCACGATCACCGAGTTCCCCTGCTGCTGCAGTTCGCGGAGCGTCTCGATCAATCGGCCATTGTCTCGCGGATGCAGCCCAATCGAGGGTTCGTCGAGCAGGTACATCACGCCCACGAGACCCGAGCCGATGGCCGTTGCTAGCCGGACGCGCTGTAGCTCGCCTCCGCTGAGCGTGTCCGCGCGGCGATTGAGTGCGAGGTAACCAACGCCGGCTTTTTCGAGATACGCCAGTCGATGCTGGATCTCGCGCACTAGTGGCTTCGCGATGGGCTGGCGGTCGGCATCGAAGGCGACTTCGTCGAAGAACTTCTTGGTGGCGGAGATGGTGAGGGCGGTGAGTTCGTCGATGGTGAGCCCACCCACACGGCTCGTCCGCGCGGCACGACCGAGTCGAGTTCCGCGGCAGTCGGCACAGGTGACTTCGCCACGGAAGGTGCCGAGATGCTCGCGAAGTTTGTCGCTCTTCGCGCCCGCCCATTCGATTTCTAGTTCAAGTAGCAACCCGCGGAACTTCTTGCCATCGCCGGTCAGTAGTTCTTGCAGTCGCTTCTCGGTCCAGGTCTCGAGCTTTGCGTCTTGGTCGAACCCAGCGAGCAGGGTGGCGTGCTTGTCGGCCCGCGACTTGGCTTCGCCCCGCCAGGGTGCAATCGCCCCGCCCGCTAGCGATCGTGTGAGATCGGGGAGCACCAGTTCGGGATCGAAACCCTCGCTAACGCCAAGCCCACTGCACTCGGGGCACGCGCCGTAGGGACTGTTGAAGCTGAACGTGCGTGGTTCGACTTCGGCGACGCTGGTGCCGCAGCGGGGGCAGGCGAACTGCGTGCTGAACACTCGCTCGTGCCACTCGTCCTCGCGCTCGCCGTTTTCGCGAAGCTGATAGACAATCTCCAGCACCCCATCGCCATGCTTCAGCGCAAGCCGCACCGACTCGGCGAGTCGCTTCTCGATTCCTTCGCGGATGACAATCCGATCGACCACGGCGGAGATGTCGTGCGTCTTTCGCGCGCCGAGTTCGGGGATCTCGTCGATGGGATAGGTGGCCCCGTCGATGCGCACCCTCGCGAAGCCAGCCTTTCGCGCGGCGTCGAGCACCTCACTGTGCATGCCCTTGCGACCCCGGACCAGCGGCGCGACGATCATCACCCGCGAGTCGGTCGGCATCGCGGCGATGGACGCCTCGATCTCGGCGGGCGATTGCTGCTCGATCACCGTGTTGCACTCGGGGCAGGCGAGCGACCCCGCGCGGCTGAACAGCACTCGCAGGTGGTCGTAGACCTCGGTTACGGTGCCCACCGTGCTGCGAGCGTTGTGGCTCCCGGCGCTCTGGTCCACCGCGACTGCCGGCTGAAGACCCTCGATCGAGTCGACGTCGGGCCTTTCCAGCTGGTCGAAGAATTGCCGGGTGTAGACGCTCAGCGAGTCGATGTACTGCCGCTGCCCCTCGGCCAACAGGGTGTCAAACGCCAGGGAGCTCTTACCGCTGCCCGAAACGCCGGTGATGACCACCAGCTGGTTACGGGGGATGTCGACGTCGACGTTGGCCAGGTTGTGCGTCCGCGCCCCGCGAATGCGGATGTGACCGTTCGAGCTGGTAGCCGACTCGGGCATAAGGAATTGCTGTCACACGGTGGACGATGGGAGCCTGTGGCGCAATCCGGCAGTATAACCCAACCCCGTGGCGGCTATAAGGGTTAAAGCATGCCCGAGCCCCGGCTGCCGCCGAATGCGAGCCGGTCCGACACCAGCCTCGGAGCCCTGTAATGCGCCTACCCCCGCCCCCCAAATCCCCCATTAGTTGACACCGGCTCCAATCGACATTAGTCTATATAGGATAGGGAGTTAGCGTCGATTCCGGAACGTCGTCGCTACCAGGCTTCTCGCTCCCTCGGACCTATAGGCGGCGAATGCAGGCGGCTGGCAATAGGTAGCGCCCCGGCTACCGAACACGCCTTAGGCGAAACCTGTTACATTATCCTCGCTGCCCACGCTCGTTTCTCGCTCCCGACACCTTCGAACCCCGATAGCAATACATGGACCTGGGCCAATACCTCGTCAAGCAGGGACTTATCAGCGGCGAACAGTGGGCTGAAGCGAAGAGCCACTCGATTTCGCAGCGCATCAAGCCTCAGGATGCCCTGGTGCAGTTGGGCTACGCCTCGAGCGAGCAGATCATGCAGGCCCTGGCGGCCCGCGATGGCTACGACTACTACGACCTCCGCGACGTGGCGATCCCGCCGGCAGTGGTGGAACTGGTCCCGGAGTCGGTCGCCCGCGAAAACGCGGTGATTCCGCTGTCGGAAGAGAACGGCGTGCTGCGGGTGCTGGTGAGCGACCCGCAGGATTTCGACACCATCGACAAGCTGCAGTTCATCCTGAACCGCAAAATCGAAATCGCGCTGGCGACCCGCGAAAGCATCCTCGAGGCCATTAACCGCAACTACGGCCAGATTGGCGACGAGTCGGCGGACTCGATGCTGCAGGAGTTCACCGATACGGCCATCGACTTCACCGAGACCGAAGAGGGGGACGGCGGAGACGACGACGACACCGTGGACGAGGCAAGCGCCCCGATCGTCCGTTTGGTACAGCTCATGATCGGCGAGGCGGTGCAGCTCCGGGCAAGCGACATCCACGTCGAACCGTTCGAAGACCGGGTCCGCATCCGTTACCGCATCGACGGCGTGCTGGTCGAACGCGACAGCCCGCCCCGCCGGTTGTTGGGGGCACTGCTCTCCCGCATCAAGATTTTGGCCCGGATGGATATTGCGGAACGCCGCAGGACCCAGGACGGCCGCATTAAGATCACCGCCGGCGGCAAGGAGCTCGACCTCCGCGTCAGCATGCTCCCGACCAACCACGGGCAGTCGTGCGTGATGCGGCTGTTGGACAAGGACAACATCAAGGTCGGTGTCCGCCAGCTTGGATTGTCGGAGCGAGACTTCAAGGTATTCCGCAACCTGATCCGCCGGCCGAACGGTATCCTTTTGGTGACAGGTCCGACGGGCTCCGGAAAGACGACCACGCTGTACGCGGCGCTCAACGAACTCAACCGGCCCGACCGCAAAATCATCACGGCCGAGGATCCGGTGGAGTACTACCTGCCTGGCATCAATCAGGTGGAGGTCAGGCACTCGATCGGGCTCGACTTCGCCCTGATCATTCGGGCAATGCTACGTCAGGCACCGAACGTGATCCTGGTGGGCGAGATGCGGGATTACGAGACTGCCAGCATGGGAATTCAGGCGTCTTTAACTGGACACCTTGTATTCAGTACGCTACACACGAACGATGCGCCCGGTGCCATTACACGTATGGTCGATATGGGTGTCCCCTCCTACCTGGTCGCGGGAAGTGTCGTGGGCATTTTGGCCCAGCGTCTGGTACGCGTGATTTGCGCAAAATGTAAGCAACCTCACACCTATCGCGACGCTGAACTGCAGGCCGCTGGATTCACTCCCGAGCTGCTCGAAGGGGCCACGTTCATGAAGGGCAGGGGGTGTAGTCACTGTGGCGGAAGCGGCTACCGGGGACGGCTTGGTGTGTTCGAATTGATGACAATGAGTTCCCGCATTCGCGAGCTCACCTTCCAGGGGGCATCGACTCAGGAACTCCGCAAAGAAGCCATAAAGCTGGGGATGACAACGCTTTACGACGACGCCCTGCTGAAGGTTTCCAAAGGCATCACGACCATCGACGAAGTGTTCCGCGTCGCCAAGAAGACCACCTAGCCGCGGCGGATCCCCGCCGACGGAGTCCAAGCTTCGCCCCGCCAGGGCAAACGACACACCTCCGCCGATGCCGGCTGGGTCCCTCTCGACCGGGGCAAGCTGGAGCCCCCATCGGCGAGCCAACTGGTGACCAGGATAGCGCGAAACGCATTAACTTGAAGTAAAATCGAGACTTGAGTCGCCTCGCGAGGAGGCGAATAATCCATTACCGGCCGCTCGTCACAGGCGCGTGGTCGGCTGCCAGGCGCCGACTGCTACTCGCCCAAGCCAGGGGTGAACAGCGGGGTGAACGTGCCCTCGGCAGTCGACGTCGTCAGGTCGGCTTTCATCGCCATCGTCTTTCCGCGCAGGGGTGCAGGAGAGCGCTGGGGCTGAGAGAGAAACGGAACAGGAAACTTCCTCGCAGTAGCCGGCTCGCTCGACGACCGCCGTGGTCGTGGTACGTCTTTTGTTCGCACGCCGAGGAAGCTATCGGATATGGGCACCATTCTAATCGACAAACTGCTCTCCGCTGCTATCAAGCAGGGGGCCAGCGACTTGCACATCACGGTGGGCCAGCCGCCGGTGGTGCGTTTGCATGGTCGGATGCAGAAACTCAAGACCAAGGTGCTCGAACCCGAGGACACCATGGGCCTGATGAAAAGCATCACGCCCGAACGCTGCCAGCAGGAGTTCCAGGAAACCGGTAGTACCGACTTCGGTTTTGCCTTCGGCGACCAAGCCCGCTTCCGCGTGTCGATCTTTCGGCAGCGCGGCAAAGTGGCGATGGTGCTGCGGCAGATTCCCGTCGACCTGTGGACGATGGATCAGCTGAAGATCCCCGAAGTGTTCAAGAAGATGATCACGCGGCCGCGTGGACTGGTGCTGGTCACCGGGCCGACGGGCTCGGGTAAATCGACGTCGCTGGCGGCGATGGTCGACTACCTGAACGAGAACGTCGACCACCACATCATCACGATCGAAGACCCGATCGAGTTTCAGCACAACCACAAGAAGTCGACCATCAATCAGCGCGAAGTGGGCGTGGACGTCACGAGCTTTGCCGAGGCGATTCGCCGGGCACTGCGTCAGGACCCTGACGTGATCCTGGTGGGCGAAATGCGCGACCTCGAGACCATCGAGGCGGCCATCACGGCGGCCGAAACGGGCCACATCGTGTTTGGCACGCTCCACACTTCGAGCGCCGCCGGCACGATCAACCGCATCATCGACGTGTTCCCAACGCACCAGCAGGATCAGATTCGGACGCAGCTCGCGAGCTCGATCATTGGCATCTTGTCGCAGCAACTGCTCAAGAAGATCGGTGGTGGCCGTGTCGCCGCGCACGAGGTGCTGGTGGTGACGCCCGGTATCGCCAACCTGATTCGCGAGAACAAGATTTTCCGCATCACGTCGCAGATTCAAACGGGTGCGAAGTTCGGCATGAAGCTGCTGGACGATCACATCTTCCAGTTGTGGAAAGACGGCATCGTCAGCAAAGAAGACTGCATCGCCAAATGCAACAACCCCGAAGAACTGGCCGCACGGTTCGCAGCCGCCGAGCGCGGAATGTTCGACGACATGCCAACCGAAGAGATGGCGCAGTAACAAACAAAGTAACCGGTACCTGTCATTCTGAAGGAGTTTCAACGACGGAAGAATCTCGCCGAAGGCAAAGTAGATCCTTCAGTCGCTTAGGCTCGCTCAGGATGACACGAGGGGCTGCTCCCTCAGAGTGACACAGTTCGCAGGCTTTACAAACTACATAGAACTCATCGCGTAAGACTCGACTATGGCAATGCGGCGTATTGGACAGATTCTGGTCGACATGGGCTACTTGTCCGACGAGCAGCTTGAACTGCTGATCGACGAGCAAAAGCAGCAGCCTGGGCAGTTGTTCGGCCGCGTCGCGATGGACATGGGTCTGGTGAACGACGAGCAGGTCGCTCAGGCGCTCGGCGAGCAGATGGGCCTTCGCGTCGTCACGGTCTCGGACCTGACGATCGACAAGAAGGTGCTGGCCATGGTCACCGAGCCAATGGCCCAGATGTACCGCATCATTCCGACCGAGTTCGACGGCAACACGCTCACCGTCGCCATGAGCAATCCGCAGAATTTGGCGGTGCAGGACGAGTTGCGGACGTTCCTGGGTTACAACATCCGCGTCGCGGTGACGACCGACGCCAGCTTGAACGCCGCGCTCGAGCGCTACTACGGCGAGAACACCGAGAGCGTCGAGAGCCTGGTGGGTGACCTCGAAGCCGATACAGACTTGGCTCGCGCGGCGGCCGAGATCAACAAAGACGGGCCGATCGACCTGACGAGCGTCGAAGCCCTCGCCGATAGCGCGCCGGTTCGCAAGCTGCTGAACATGGTGCTGCTGCTGGCGATTAAGGATCACGCGAGCGACTTGCACTTCGAGCCGTTCGAAGACGAGTTCCGCATCCGCATCAAGGCCGATGGCGTGCTTTACGAAATGGTGCCGCCCCCGCGTCACCTGGCGTTCGCGATTACGACGCGTATCAAAGTGATGGCGAACCTCGACATCGCCGAGCGACGCATGCCGCAGGACGGACGCATCGAGTTGACCGTCGGTGGCCACCCGGTCGACTTGCGTGTGAGCGTGCTGCCGACGATGTTCGGCGAGAGCGTGGTTATGCGGGTGCTTGATCGTTCGGTGGTGTCGCTCGACCTGGCGAAGGTCGGCCTCAACGCCGATACGATGGCCAAGTTCCGCGACGCCATCAAGAAACCCAACGGCATCGTGCTGGTCACCGGGCCGACCGGTTCGGGCAAGACCACCACGCTCTATTCGGCGCTCAACGAACTGAACAGCATCGAGGACAAGCTGATCACCACCGAGGACCCGGTGGAGTACGACATGGATGGCATCATCCAGGTGCCGATCGATGCGTCGATTGGCAATACGTTCGCACAGTGCCTGCGTGCCATCCTGCGGCAAGACCCCGACAAGATCCTGGTGGGTGAGATTCGCGATCTGGAGACGGCGGAAATCGCCGTGCAGGCGTCGCTCACCGGCCACTTGGTGTTCAGCACGCTGCACACGAACGACGCCCCCAGCACCATTACGCGACTCAAAGATATGGGCGTCCCAACGTTCCTTATCACGGCGACGGTCGAGGCCATTTTGGCCCAGCGACTGGTCCGCCGGGTCTGCAAGAACTGCCGCGAAGAGTACCACCCTTCGCAAGAAGTGCTCGACGACATGGAGATCACCCCCGAGCAGATGAAGGGCAAGAAGTTCTATCGTGGTAGCGGCTGCGAAGTCTGCAACAACACGGGCTACAAAGGCCGCGTTGGTTTGTTCGAGCTGATGATCATGAACAACGATCTCCGCGACATGATCATGGAGAACTGCCAAACGGAAGAACTTCGTAAGGCAGCCGAGAAACATGGAATGGTCACCCTCCGCACCGCCGGCCTGCAAGCCGCGCTCGAAGGAACCACCACGCCGGAAGAAGTGATTCGCGAGACGATTTTGGAGGCGTAACGTACAACGGCAAGCGGTTGTGTCATCCTGAGGGAGTCTCGGCATCCTATGTCATCCTGATGGAGCCTAAGCGACTGAAGGATCTCCGCTGCCATTAAGAACGCGTGAACGAGATCGAGCAGTAGTAAGCGAGATTAACTGCGACGCGACCACGGCCCTTACGGTCCCCGCTCGCCTTAGGAATGCTCGCCTGAGAGAGTTTGAGATAGAGAGCGACCTGTAACACTTAACCCCCGAACGGAATGAGTTCCGTTCTACGAGCCATGCCTACTTTCCAATTCGAAGCGATGGACGCCACGGGTGCCGAGATCAAAGACGTGATCGAGGCGGGGACCGAGGAAGAAGCGCAGGCGACTATTCGCCAAATGGGCTACTTCGTGACGAAGATTTCCGTCAAGAAGAGCCGCAAGAAGGAAGACACCGGCCCGGCGAAGAAGAAGCGGGGCTTCGTGTTCGGCAGCGTGAAGAGCAAAGACCTCACCACGTTCACCCGCCAGCTCTCGATTCTCCAGGACGCCGGCCTGCCGATTCTGCGCTCGCTCCGCATTTTGGCCACGCAGGCCAAGCCAGGCCGACTGAAGTACTCGCTCGAAGACACCTGCGACGAAATCGAAGCCGGTTCGACGCTGTCCGAAGCGATGGCGAAGAGCCCCAAGTGCTTCAATCGGTTGTACGTCAACATGATCAAAGCCGGCGAGGCCGGCGGTGCGCTCGAACTCATCCTTCAGCGTCTAGCCGACTTCCAGGAACGGGCCGAGTCGCTTAAGCGGAAGGTCAAAGGCGCGATGATCTACCCGGTGTTCGTGGTGGGCATCGCCGTGTTGATCTTGACGATGATCTTGATCTTCATCGTGCCGAGCTTCGAGCAGATCTTCACCGAGTTCGACCTCGAACTCCCCGACATGACCAAGCTGCTGGTGAACATGTCGAAGTGGACCGTGCAGTTCTGGTACTTGATCCCGTTGATTCCGACCAGCATCTGGTTGTTCATCAAACTGGTCCGCAAGTTCAAGCAGGGCCGCATGGGTTGGGACCAGTACATCATCAAGGTGCCGATCTTCGGCGGCCTGTTCGAGAAGAACACGATGGCCCGCACCGCGCGAACGCTCGGCACGCTGGTCGCCTCGGGCGTGCCGATTCTCGAAGCCCTGAACATCACCCGCGACACGGCGGGCAACGCCGTGTTCGAGCGAATGTATACCCGCATCAGCGAGGCGATTCGCGAGGGCGAGTCGATCGCCAAGCCCATGAAGGAGAACAGCACGCCCGGCTTCCATCCGGTGGCGCTATTCTTCTGGATCACGTCGATTCCGGTGCTTGGCGCGCTGATTTACCTGATGAAGTACAAGCAGCGCATCGTCGACGACATCGTGGTGAACATGGTGGACGTCGGTGAGGAAACGGGCGAGCTCGACACGATGCTTTACAAGGTGGCCGACGTGTACGACGAAGAAGTCGCCGTGCTGACGGACAGCCTGACGAAGCTGATGGAACCGATCCTGATCATCATCCTGGGCGGCATGGTCGGCTTCATCGTCATCGCCCTGTTCATCCCGCTAGTGAAGCTGATCGAAGGTTTGAGCTAGTCGTTCAACCCCCATGCCGACTGCCGTCGGACCCAATATAACCACCAGAACCCATCCTGCTCATTGAGGGGCGCTAACATGAAACGATCTCCATCCGGCTTCACCCTGGTCGAACTCTTGGTAGTGATCGGCATCATCGCGGCGCTCGCCTCGCTGCTGCTGGTGGCAGGTAGCGCGGCGATGCGTGCATCGCGCGAGGCGGCGATTAAGGTCGAAGCTGGGCAGATCGCTGATGCGTTCACCGCCTACACAAACGATGTTTCGGCGGGATCGTATCCACCCAATCTGACGTACTTACCACAGAATAACACGACCAATGCTGAGGCCTTCAACAGCTTCAAGCGACACTTCAACAAAGCGTTTCCGCAGCATAGGGAGTCCCCGAAGTTAATCGAGTTGCTCGCTACTGGCATCGCGGACGGTGACTACCGGCTTGGTCAGGCTAGTGGCACACCCGAGGCGATCGGCCTCACCCCTTTCGAGGCGATTCCCTTCTGGTTGGGGGGATTCAGTTCTGACCCCAAGTATCCGATTAGCGGGCCGGGCGGACCTTCGTTTAATAAGTTGCAAGGCGAGGATCTGGCCTCTCGGAAGGGCATTGGCTTGTTCGACGTTACTAGAATGGGCCCACGTGATTCCGGTGGTAATGCTTATGGTGGCCGCTACATCGAGTATCCCGATCCTGCCGACAGCAGTATTACGAGACAAATTAATCTCTGGGTCTACTTTCCTCGGAATCTCACCCAGCCCTACGCGTACTTCGATGCGTCGAGCAAACCAAAGTACAAGGTCGCCTACGGCAGCCAGGAGCTTTCGCCGCTGGCCATTTTGAAGGCCAATGCCACGGGTGGCACCACCATCGGAAACCTTCGCCTAGCCAACGACGGAAAGTGCCAGATTCTGTCGTGCGGACTAGACGACGCATGGGGTAACTTCGCGGCCGAGGGCCTTCCCGTCGATTGGACCCAAGCTGGCACCACTTCCTACGGCGGCATCCTCTACCCCGATGGTCCTTGGACGGGCGAGCTTGCCGACACGATTACGAACTTCTCCACCGGTCGTACCCTCGAGGATTCGCAGCCATGATCTGGAATTTGGAAGGCGGAAGGCGGAAGGCGGAAAGACGCGCAAGCGTTGGGATGAAGGTGCGCGCTTCGAATTCCCCCTTCACCCTTCCTCATTCCCCCTTGGCCCGAGGACCTGCTGCCAACTCGCGATCCGGCTTCACCCTCGTGGAACTGCTCATCGTCATCTCCATCATCGCCATCCTGTCGGCGATGCTCTTGGGCGTGGCGGCCACGTCGGCCGAGCAGGCCCGCGGCTCGCGGAGCAAGAGCATGGTCGCCAAGATCAACAGCTTGGTGATGCAGCAGTACGACACGTATAAAGATCGACGGGCGCCGGTGAAGTCCTCGTTGCAAGGCAAGCGCAGCATCGACCAAGCCAAGTACCGCCTTTCGGCACTTCGGGAGTTGATGAAAATGGAGATGCCAGATCGTTGGAGCGATGTGTTGCTCGGCCAAGTCCCAAGTGATCCTAAGAATGCAACTTTCCGCGACCCAGATTTTTTGGCTCCCAATGAGGGATCCACTTTCAAGGGTCCAACACCAATAATTGAGACGTACCGCCGGCAGTATTTTGCGATGGCAAATGCCAATGTCTCTAGAGACGACATTCTGGCGAACGAAAGCGCCGAGTGCCTGTACTTATTCGTCATGCATGCCACTTCGGACGGCGAAGCACGCGGCTTATTCAATGAGAGCAGCATCGGCGACACCGATGGCGATGGGGCGTACGAGTTTCTCGATGGTTGGGGAAACCCCATCAGTTTCATCCGGTGGCCGGCTGGATTCGATTCGAGCAAGCAAAACAATGTTCCCGCATTGAACAAATTGGTAAGTGCCGGCGAAACCAACAAAGTAGTTGAGGCCATTGCCGTCGATCACGACCCATTTGATATGTTTCGAGTGGATAGTTATCCCAATCCGAGCAACACAGGTCCGCGCGGATTTCGATTGATGCCGCTGATCTACTCTCTTGGATCGGATGAGGCTTCTGGCCTGCAAGAGGCACCCAATTATGTAGCCATCGCGGATCCTTACGCCTCACCAAGTGGCTACCTCGGTGAATCGATCAGCGACGAATCCGTCGACAACATCACCAATCACAACTTGACGGGCGAATGATCATGAATTCGGAACGGCGAAAGGTGAACGCGGAACGAAGCCAAGGCGAGCTCCATGGTCGCTCTGCGCTTGTTCCTCCTTCCCCCTTCCGCATTCCCCATTCGAGTCATCCAATGCCGCAGCTATTCCGCCGTGGCATGACCTTGATCGAACTCCTGATCGTCATCGTCATCCTCGCCACGCTCACGGCGGCGGCGCTGCCGCTCTTAACGCCGTCGACCATGGAGCGGCGGCTCCGCGAAGCATCGCGGGGGCTCAACATGTACATCGCCCAGGCCCAGGCCAAGGCGGTTAGCACGCAAAGGCCCTATGGTGTGGCGCTCAAGCGTCTGTCGGCCGAAACGGGCAACGCTGGCGACGCGGGCGTGTGTCTCGAAGTGATCTCGGTCGAACAGCCAGTGCCGTACGCGGGGTTCGATGAGAACTCGCGAGTTCGCGTGGCGATCAATTCGAGTACCTTCGGGACCTACGCTGCCTACCAGACAGTGCGAATCGAGTTCGTTGCTCGTGATTCGACCGCCGCTAATAGTAGCGTCCTCCCGCCGGGATGGCGGGCCGACCTTCTGCCCAATTTGCTACTTCGCGAAGGCGACGTCGTAGAAGTGATGGGGACCCGGTATCAGCTTTCGGGCGAAGCTGGGAGAGTGGATGCAGCGACCGGCTACCTCATCGGTAACACGGGGTCACCAACCAACATCGTTCAGCTAATCGGCATCCCCCTGAACTCTACCGGCCAAGCGTTGAAGCCGGTGTACGCCAACGACGGAACCCGATTGACGCCGGCGCTTCTCCAGATGGGGAACGCCGCCCCTTACTGGACGGAGCCCGCCCCGTACAAGATTTACCGCCAGCCGGTGCCGGCTTCGGGCGACCCGTACCAGATGCCCGAGGGGAGCGCGATTGACCTGGAAGTCTCCGGAATCATGGGCGAATTGCCGTTCCAAGCCGGTGCAAACGTTATATCCCCGGTCTACATCATGTTCAGCCCCGAGGGGAGCATCGAACGAGTTCAGTACAGCCGCGTACTAAATGCAGAGAACCTTAGTCTCGGCGTGGACAATACGCCTGTCACCCCGTCGTCCAGCGTGTCGCTACTGGTGGGCCGTCGAGAACTTATCCCGGCCGACCAGACATTGAACTTGGAAGGCGGCAGCGAAACCGAGAACGAATTAGAGAAGGCAAAGCTCAACCACTTAAATCTTGAGAGTCGCTGGGTATCGATCGGCGCTTCGACCGGTGCTGTAGTGACGACAGAAAATGCACGAGTGCGTCTACCGGTGACGACGGTTAATTTCGATGGCAATGGTGACACAGAGATGAATCGGCGACGCACCCAGATCACCGCGGCCCAGGAGTTCGCCCGCGGCATGCGGCGGATCGGCGGCGGCTGATAGTACCCATAGAACCTCCACACTACGTGTGGAGAAGCGGATCGCGACGCTTACAAACTTTGATAACGGAACCGAACTACGAACTGATCTAAGTGGCCTCTCCCTACGGAGTAGGGAGGTACAAAAAACTTCTCAGGGGCAAAGCTGAGAACCGAGACAACCAAATGCAACTCTTCATCCCCAGTCCCCAGACCCTAGCCTCCAGCCCCTCGCCGCGCCACGGCGTGACGCTGACCGAGGTGCTGATTTCGATCGGCATCCTCGCCGTCGGGCTATTGGGCGCGGCGGCCATGTTTCCGGTGGGGAGCTACTTCATGCAAAAGGGCGAAGTCGCCGACCGCGGCGCCGCCATCGCCCAAGCCGCCTTCGCCGACTTGGTGGCGCGGGGAGATTTGAACCCCGAGAACTGGCGGGCGTGGGATGCACCCAATGGCGTCTACCAGCCGATGGGGCAGGCAATGCGAAACTGGATGTCGGCCAACGCCGCCGTGCGAATCAACAGCGGTGAAGCCGACTACCAGACCCAGATGAACGCGGCCGCGGGATTCGTGTACATCATCGATCCGCTAGGAACGGCGGGAGCATTTCGGGCTGGCGATAGCACCCTGACGCAACTGACGATGGCACCCATGCGCCTCGCGACCCCGATGGATTTCAGCGCGAATGAATTCGATGGGACATGGCCGGTGCGTCGGCTTTGCACGAAGTCGATGGTCATGGGCAACGTCCTTCCCTCGGAGCCCGTCGCGCGAAGCCTCTACATGAGCGGTGACGACATTGCGTTCGATCTGCCGGAAGAAGGGGACAACCCCTCGCAGCAGCAAGTGATCAAAGGACAGAACTCGAGCGGCGACACTGTCGCCGTCGCCCGTCAAAATCGTGGCGACTATTCGTGGATGGCGATGGTCGCCCCCACGCAGAGCGATGCCCGCGAAGCGATTGGGCTCAATCCGTCGGCGTACTACTTCGACGTGTCGGTCATCGTGTTCTACAAGCGGCCGATCGCGAGCATCTCGACCACCGAGTCGCTGGTGAAGGGCTACATCGTTTCGACCGGCACCGGCGGCGGCGAGATCTTGCTCGACTCCGACCCGCTGACCGACGCCTACGACGACTTCAAGGTCGGCCAGTGGGTGATGGTCAGCGCACCGCACCCATCGAGCAGCGAGATCGAACCCCTGTTCTTCTCGCAGTGGTACCGCGTGCTGTCGATCAACGACACACCGGATAACCAAGGCAACGGCCCGGCTCAGTTCACAAACGAGACCACGCAGCGCCGCATCGGCCTTCGCGGTCCTGATTGGCCGTGGAAGACGGCTGGCACACCGGTTCGCGTGGGCATTTTCCCCGGCGCGGTGGCCGTGCATACCAAGACGATGCGGCTAGAGTCGCAGGGACCCTATTCGCGCTGAAGCGAGTGGGCGGTGGGCAGTGAGCAGTCTTGATCACTTCCCCTTTACCGCCCGCCGCTCACCGCCAACCGCCCACTACTTACACCTACCGCCTACAGCGCCGGCAAGTCGCTGAGGGCACTTTAAAAACGGGACACGAGAGATGAGTCGTAACCAACTCCGCAAGCTGCATGCTCGCCGCACTCGGTGGATGCTCCGCGCCCAGCGTCGCGATCGTCGCGGCGTGCTGCTGATGGTGGTGCTGAGCATGCTCGCGCTGTTCTTGCTGCTGGGCACCGCGTTTTTGGTGTCGAGCCGCTTCTACGCCACGACGGGCAAAGAAGCCGGCAAGCTGAATCGCACGACCAACAACCCCGCCGACCTGATGGAGCGGGCCATGCTGCAAGTGCTCCGCGACACGAACAACCCCAGCTCGTCGATTAGGTATCACAGCTTGCTGCGCGATGTGTATGGGAGCGATGGGTTTATTGCGGAAGTGATGGTTCCGGAGAACGCGCGTCGCGACTTGATGGCCCAGTATTCGGGTGCCTCGCTACCGAGCGCTGGGTCGCTCACAACTCCCCCGCTGCTAGGACATACCCAGGGGCAATTCATTGACCTCTATGTGGTAGATCCGCTTGCGCTTCCTGGTGAGCTTCCGGACTCGCAGCACGTCATCAAGTTAGAGCGGTCGCCCACGGGGTTCACCGTGGACCACGATTTGGAGACCGCCAAGAATTACCACGCGGGTTGCATCCTCACGATGCTCGCGGGTCCAGCGGCGGGGCAATCGACCCGAATCATTAGCTCGCAGGTGGTCGACTATGTCCAGCAGCCCACGCCCAATGGGAACAGCCCCCGTCCGATTGTGCGATTGCGAGTGATGGCATTTCCGGCATCAAACGGCGCGGCGATGACTCCTGGCAAGAGTTCTGTGGCTGCAAGAGACGTCGAACTTCTCGACGTCGCTGGCTACGCCTTTATGGTCAATGGCCGCGCGAATAGCGGTACCGGCGCTGGTCTCAATCGACTGGCGCAGCGTGGCGCGGCGAAGTTGAGCACTGTTGAGGTGCAGCTCGATCAAGGCGGCAACCCTCTGGACATGCACGAGGTCGCCCTGACGCCCAACTACCGATTCTTTCCGAGCGGGCTGTCGCAGTATCACCCGACAACTGGTGTTTCGATGATCGGGTCGAACCATCCGACTGCGGGGTTTCAACCCTTCGGTAATTTCGGCCAGGGGCAAAATCTCTACCCCACTGCCGAAGGTCCTGGCGGTAGCAACGAGTCGTACGACGCGGTCGACTACCAAAACATGTTCCTCGCCCACATGCCCGTGTCGCCGCGAGCGACGGCGAGCTTGATTGATGCGAATGGGGTGCAGGTAGAACTGGGAGATACTAATGGCGTTCAGTTGATGATAAATAACGCTCAGGTGGCGATGCGGCCCGACATGGAGAACACCATTGTCCCGTCTTTCCACCAACCAGCGCTCATCAATTACTGGTACCAGCGGCTGCACGATGCCCCGTGGCTAGCCAATCAGCTGACAGATGAGAACGTTCGGGCTGCGACGATCCTAGCACCGTATGGAGCGAATGGACTTACAGGTGTTGGTACACCGATCAACGATCAGATCGCTGGCATCAAGCGGAAGATCTCGCTTAGGCCAATTCGCGAAGATCACCCCAGTTTTGACGGAGGAAATGCTGCCTCAACTTACAGCGGCACTTTATCTCCCACCGGAACAAGACAGCGTCTTTCCGTGAACAACGACATCCGCTTCCCCGCGTGGGAAGTCGTCGGGCCGTGGGACGTCGACAACGACAACGACGGCATCAACGACAGCGTGTGGGTCGACCTGGGCGACCCCGTGCAAGAGACCGAGAACGGCACGCTCTACAAACCACTCTACGCCTTCCTGATCGTCGACCTCGACAACCGCTTGAACGTGAACGCGCACGGGTCGCCGGATCACTTTGCTGCGGCACAGTTGGATGCGTTGAATCGTGCAAGCGACAACAACAACATCTTCGGAGATGGAAATCAGGAACTCGGAAATCTGGCTGCCGGTGATCAACGCCGACTTGGAGTTCCCACTATGCTTTGGTCCTCGGAGGTAATGCCTCACGGAATGGGTTGGGGGCCAGGTGATATCAACTTGCGGTCAATACTCTCGCCTCTGACACAGCCTTACAGCCCGGCGTTCTTATCGAACTATGGTGATCCGCGGATTGCCCCTGGGAGCCCAGTCTACGACGACTACGCGCGATTGTTTTTTGGGCGTCTCGCGGCGGACCCAGGCTCCGATGCAAACTGGGGTCGCATGGGCAGCATTAATGCTGCTCCCACATTGGGCCCGGGAAGGAACTTGAACAGTGCCGATGTTAATTCGGTCAACGCCTCCCGTGAGCCCAGCCTCGCCTTTGAGTTCGTGGGATTTCCAGTTGTGGATCACTTGCGCGCACAACAACAGTATAACTCGACGGGCGACCCAAATCTTATCCCTTACCTGGCACCCTCTGCGTTTGCCACTACTCCCGACCTTCGTGGACGCTATGCGCTAGGCGTCGACTACACGGGGCAGCCTGTGTTCGAGTCGTCTTACGATGGTTATGGCAACTACATAGGTCGGTCGCTTACTCCGCTCGTCGACGAATCGCCCTACGAAACTTACCTTTCGAAGGACGGCCGCCGCGGCGTGCCCGACGAGCAGACGACGCGTGCTGCCCTGGCTAGTTTCGGAACTACTGGTATCGCCGTGAACGACGATGCCCTGTTCGCCACTAGCGAGCTTGAGCGCCTGCTCCGTCGTTACGATCCGGAGACCGGCACGGCGCCGAGTCGTTTGCTCGACATCGTCGACGCGTTCGATCCGGTGAAGTACGCCTCGACCATTAACATCGGGTCGGCCGAGCAGAACCTTGCGTACGCCCAAACCGTCACCGGCATCAACAGCCGGCAAGTGACGACCGACAGCTACGAGATTCCGACCCCCTCGGACGTGGTGCCGAGCTACATCACCGAGCTTGGCCCGGACGGAGCTCCGGGTATCGTGGGACAAGATGATGATGGGCAGGACTCGGACGGGAATGGCGAACCGATCGACGACGCGGTTCCTTTCAACCCACAAACTGGGATGGGCGAGATCGGGTTCTTCCGCGTCGATTCGAACAACCCGCTATTCATGTCGGCGTGGTCTGACGACTTCGCTTCGTACACCGGCAAAAGCGTCGCGGAGGCCCGGTTCGTCGATGTCGTGTGGTATCGCATTCAGCGGGCGAGAGAGAAGCGACAACTTCCTATTTACAATTGGAACAATCCCGATGCCGTCGCGATCCTAAACAACATCTGCGACCAACTGCTGCCGCCGGAGGTGCTCGCCGGCTACAAGATGGACATCAATCGGCCGTTCGGCGACGGGCGGGACAACAACGGCAATGGAATTGTGGATGAACCGTTGGAAGGTGGCGAGCCGTGGCTCGACACTGACGGTAATGGGATTTGGGAAAATGAGCCGTTTATAGACCTCGATGGCGACGGACGTTTCTACGCAGATGCCAATGGCGATGATGTATGGAATCCAATCGATCCGAACGACAAATCGGATTACGTTGATGTCAACAATGATGGGGTGCTAGAACCACTCGTAGATAATCTCTGGGCCTCGCAACTCGGCGGCACCGCAGCCCTACTCAATAGCACAATGGGCAAAGACGTAACCGGCCGTACCGTTACGCCGGATGGAATCCTCCGCGACGATGCCCACCTCGCTCGCCAGCTCTACGCTCGGCATCTCTACATGCTGATGATGGTGCTGATGGACGAGGACTACCTCGCGCCGTACGATCCGGCCGACCCTTCGGGTCGGGCCTATCTGCGTGTGAAGTCAATTCTACTGAGAGTCAACACGCAACCGCCGATTAACGCGTATCAGGCCAAGCTAGAGGCTCACCGTCGCTACACCTGCCGCCAGATTGCCCAATGGGCGATCAATTGCGTCGACTTCCGCGACAGCGACTCGACCAACACACCGTTCGAGTACGACGAGTACCCGTGGGATGGCTGGGGCACCGTGACCGACGGCGGCACGCTCGACGATCTTACGGACGACACGTACTTTCCGCTGGACGGCGACCCCGCGACCGACGAGAACCACGCCCAGTACATCGATTGGGCGAACATGGGAGTCAACGGCGCCAAGGTCATCACCAATCCTACGCCGCGGTATGGTGCCGGCGGCAACCAAATTCGTGACGACAACGCCACACGGGGCCTAGTCTGGGGTGCCGAGCGGCCGGAGCTGTTGATTAGCGAGACGCTCGCGTTCCACGACATGCGGCAAGAAGACCGTGCGACCACGGCCGATGAAGGGGACAATACTACGGCTCCCACTCAAGATACGAATCGTCCGCAAGACGATGACCTCGACCAGCGCCTGGAGCCTCGCGGGTCCCTGTACGTCGAAGTCTACAACCCTAACTCCGGCGACGCACCCAAGCCGGTGGAGCTATACCGTCACGCGGATTATCGACTGTTTCCAGTTGATCGAAATGGCGATGGTGATATCAACGAGCTCGATTCGTTTAGCTTTGCCGACATCAACAACAATGGCCGGTACGATCAAGGTACCGACCAGATCGTCGAAGGGGTACTTCTCGATCGACTTTCCGACCGCGCGCACACCGATGAACTCGGCATTGTTCGCCGCTCGCCCGTGTGGCGGATCATCGTGGTCGAAGAGCATCCCGCCTACCATCCTTACGAAAGTGGGACGGATACTGTCGACGTGCCAGGTATTACGTCGCGGGACCCAGCGACATCGCATGTGGGCAATCTGGTCCCGCCTCCTACCGCAGAAGATGGAACGCCTACACCGTTAATGGACTACCACCGGGCGATCATGGGCGTGGCGCAAGTGGCCCAGCGGCCATGGCTCGCGCCGATGAACATGGACTGGGACGAGATGTTCTTCATCCCGCCTTGGACGACCGCTGACTTCTCTAACGTCCAGCAGCCATGGAAGATGTCGACATGGCAGCAGCGAAAGACGGGTAGCGAAACCAGACCCGCGAATAGCCCAAAAAATGAACAAGTGCGCGATCTGACGCGGGAGATGTTCTCGAAGCCGTATCCTTATATCGAACGCGAGATGTATTTCACCTCGGGTGATACGCCCTTCTTCAGTCACACGCGCGAATTGGAGAGTGGCAATTCGAGAGCGACCCCAGGTAGCGTACAAAGATCATACCACGACCTCGATAAAGGGCCTCTGTTACGCAAGTATTACGAAGACTTGCGAGTTCGGATTCCGCTTAATTACATCGACTTAGGGACACAGACCCTCGTCAGCGGGTCGGGCACAGTTGATTTGGTTTCAATGCCCCACCGCTTCGTCGCCACGCAGCAGGCTGTCGGCCGCCGAGACGTACGTATTGCTCCTATCATGCCAGGTCGGTACGGCGTGATTGGCGAAGCGGGTACGGTCTACCCGACTGATCGAGTCCCGGCCGCCAGTGGTGGTCGGACTCGGTACATTACGACCATTGGCCGCAATCTGCTGACTGCCAACGGCGGAGCTGAACCACAGAACGAGACCACCGACGCCGATCACCTGGGTGCCATTCTGGGAACGCGCCGGATCGAGTTGCAGCCTTCGACCAATCCGTTTGTGCAACAGTTGCTCGTAGGTGCCAACGGTGGCATTCCCGGCGCAACGGACGGTGATCGTGCAGGCGAGCTGATGACGCTTCGTAATCTTGCCAATCGAAATCAGCAGAGCCAGAGTGATGTCGTGAACATCACGGCCGAGACAGCCGATCCACCTACCGCCAGCGCAGGATCCCAAATCCTGGCACCGGTGGTGGCGATCCCCGTGGACGACATGAACATTTCGGAGCCAGCATATGGTTATGGCGTCCGCGCCCGCGAATTGTTCTACCTCGAAAGTGGGTCGGGCGACGAAGGACAAGAATGGAAGCCCGAAGCGGCGAATGGTGAAGGCGCGTTCGTCAATGTGATCGATGGAACGGAAAGTCCCGCCCACTTCGACACGCCATTTGATGTGGATCCCGAGTTCGACGAAGCTGAGAAAACTCCTAAGTTCTTGCCCAAATTCCGCGTAGTGCATTTGCAGCGGCTCGCCGATCCGACGCTTCCTTGGAATCCGCCTCCTGGTTACTTAGCGGCCTCAGACGATCCGACGAAGAAGAATTTCACGCATCACGACGCAAGGTGGCCGGTGAATCCGTACTTGACCGTCGATTCGACGGCCGTGGACCTCACGGTGTTCAATGGCGCGAGCAGCAGCCAAGCACAGGCTGGGAGCTACGATGGATTCTACTCTCGCGAGCGGACGAGCCAGCTTCGCCGCACGGTGGGTAATGCAGCAGAGTTCCCGCAACGATGGACGTTGAACCAGGACACGTTCCTCGCCTTGCGAGCCGCTGGACTTCCGAACGAAGGTCGGGCTCCGACCATGCGGTCGCGCATCTTCCCGAACGCAGTGCAGACGGATCATGCCATTTCGGAAAACCATTTCGACTACTTCTTCGGGCACTCGCTGGGATTGCCGAACCAGTCCCTCGGAGCCACCTACCTGCGTCCGGAGACGGGCTTGGCTGCCAATATGATCGACCCCACGGATGTGGTCGGCGACGATTTGGGCAACCAGCAGCAAGCACAGACCATGGGTCCGGCGCTTGGTGCGCCGCGGCCGGATCAAGCAACGGGAGTGACTTCAACGGCTCCGTGGATGACTTGGAACAATCGCCCGTTTGTGAGTGAGAGCGAATTGTTGCAGGTGCCGGCGTGGAGTTCGATGGAACTCTTGCGGAAGTTCTCGGGACTTGATTCCGCCAAGGCGGGCCAAACCGCCGCGATGAACGACTATAATCCCGGCCCCGCCTTCCGAACCGGCAATGCGAGTAGTCCCATCGACGGCGAACGCACGAATGCGGAACGCTACAAGCGAATGACCGCGGGTTTTGGACACCTCATCAACTTGAAGCAGGTGAGCCGCGATCCTGCGTACATCGAGCCCGACTCGAATGGGAACCCGGCGTGCGTAGGGGCGGCGAACTTCCATCGCATTCTCGACTACGTGCACACGCCAAGCCGCTTCGTGGCGACCGATACGCTACTAAATCCGGTCGCCTTCAGCGCGGCCGGCGTGACATCGCCTGACGATCCAAGGTCGGGTATGGCCGCGCCCTTCAACCGAGTGCCCGACTATCGCGAGCCGGGCAAGGTGAATTTGAATACGGTAGTGAGCCAGCGCGGGCCGAGCATGGCCCCCGCGAATCCCGCGGGTATCGCCGTTTGGTCGGATGTGTTCGACGGATTGATGCATCGAGTTCGCGATCAAGATCCGATCGCCTACAACCAGCCCGGATATGGACACATGGGTCCGGCGTGGAAGGACATTGTCTGGAGTCGCCGTGGTTACACCGACCCGGTTCTCGCGCATCACGCAAGTGGCGTGGATCGCGTCGACCTAGTACTTAATAACAATGTACCTTCGTTCTTTGGCAATCCGTTTCGCTCGTCGGAAGCAGGCGACTTAGTCCCGCTTGCCAGCATGGTGGACGACGGTGTGGCAGCCTCTATGCTTCGAGCCCACCCGGTGCGGCCTGGTGCCAACTTCCAATGGGGAGCGCCCGGAGTCGATAACAACGGCAATGGCTTAGTGAGCGATACGCGAGAAGCGGGTTGGCCGACTAGCGACGACGTTCCGCTGGTGACGGGAACGCCCACTCCTGAAGTTGCTGTCCCGCTCTTTAGCGAACTCACCTCCACCCCCGGCGTCGACGCCCCTCGCAACTCCGCGATGCATTACATGCCGCTGACTCGCATCGATAACCTGACCACCACGCGGAGCGGGGTGTTTGCGGTGTGGGTGACGGTGGGGTACTTTGAAGTCCTGCCGGCACCGAACTGGGATGCCGACGAGAACAACGTCCAGCAGAAGTTCCGGAACCAGACTGGCGACACGGCCGATCCTCCGCTGCGTGCTCGGGCCTTGTATGATAAGGTTTATCCGCAGGGCTATCAGCTTGGTAAGGAGCTGAAGAGCGAGACGGGCGACGTCGATCGGCATCGGTCGTTCTACATCATCGACCGCACGCGGCCGGTGGCGTTCAAGCCGGGCGAGGACGTGAACGTCGAGGACGCGATCTTGCTCCGTCGCCGGATCGATTAAAGGCAACAGGTTCCAAGGTAAAGAACAGCAGCATGGCTCAGAAGTCGACGCCCGGGATGGCCCTGTTTGTGCTTGTGCTGGTGTTCGCCTCGGCGGTGCTGATTGGGCAGTGGCGGGGTCGCCCGCAGCTGCCGCTCCCCGCGCCGCTGCCGAAGGCCAACGTTGGTGGGTGGCTGAATACCTCCGAGCCGCTCACGGCCGATGCGCTCAAGGGCAAGTGGGTGGTGGTCGACGCATGGGCCACCTGGTGTGGGCCCTGCATGGCATCGATGCCCGAGCTGGCTGAGTTCCGCAGTCGCTGGCCTGGCGACGAGGTGATCGTGATCGGAATTGCCGAAGATGCAGTGAAGAGTTTGGTGCAAGAATCGATCGACACAGTGCCCGGCTTCGATTGGCCTGTCGCTTACGGCGGCGGGAATGCCCAGATGGCCCTCGGCGTCCGCGGCCTCCCCACGCTGATCTTGTTCGACCCCGCCGGCAAAGAAGTCGCCCGCGTTGAAGGCATGAGCCGAGAAGAAGGCGGCAGCATCGGGCAGCTCGAGAAGATCATTGCCGACAGTGGGCAGTGAAAAGAGTGGGCGGTAACCCACCCACCCGCCAGGCATTGGTCATTGCCAATTCGTCATTGGTCATTTCAGCCGCTACTCCACCACTTCCCGAATGTACTTCACCGTCGGCTTGCCACTGTTGCCTACCGGTAACGCAAGCAGGTAATCCGAGGCGTAGAACAATCGCTCGCCGCGTCGCTCGGGGACCTGGAAGTTGTCGCCCTTCTGCAAGATGGTTCGCGCAAGTGGCATGCCGCCAAACGCCCGCGTGCCGGCGGACTCGATGGGGTACCAGGAGCCATTGCCCTCGGCGTCTTCGAGGTAGAACTCGGCGTACGCATGTTGGTCGACCCACACCACGCGGGCCGGCACTTTGTTCGCGCGGCACAGCGCGATAAAGACGGCGCTACGACCAAAACAATCGGCCTTGCCGTCGCGGAGCGTATCGACGGCGCTCTTATCGACTCCTTCGGAGTAGCTGACGTTCTCCAGCATGTAATCGTACAAGTACTCGACGCGCTGCCAGTCGTTGGGATCTTCGAGCTCCTCGTCCGCCTTCCTCCACAAGTCGCGGGCCAGCGTTCGAATCTGACTGTCCCGAACTTGAATCATCGGGCTTTCGGTTAGGTACTTGCGAACGGTCCGCTCGGGCTTCTTGGGAAGCACTAGGTCGGCGGTCGCTTCGTCCTCGGGGGGATCGACCGTGTTGGTGGTGACTTCGAACGTCACCACCGCGGTGGCCGTCTCGCCACTGGCGAGGGAGGGGACCGTGATGAGCATTTGCTTGGCGCCGCCATCCAGGTCGCGGTAGGTCACCTTGTCGACGTGGCGGCTGAAGTCTTCGCTCATCCGCACCACGTGCTGCTCGTCGCACTCCAGCGGGATGGCCACCATCGCGCGAATGTCGCGGCAAGCTCCCCGCGCGGCGGTGATCTCGGCGCCGACGCGGAACTGGACGGTTTCTTTTTTGCCGAACCGCTCGGGATCGGTGGTGCCGGTCGTGGGGGCTTCGAGCAATTGGGCGTTCGCCGTGCTGACGAGAAGCAGCAGGGCGAAGGAGAGCAGGAGCAGATGTCGCATGATTCTTGGCGGGGATGGCGGAAAGCGGGGCAGGGGGCGAGTGGTCGCCCAAGTTGAGCCATTCCTCCTATTTTACCCCGCCCGCATGAAGAAGGCAGAATAAAAAAACCGCCCCGTGCGGCCCCAAACGTTCAGGATGGCGTTTGGAGGACGGGGCGGCTTGTTCGGCGGAACGCATCGCGGGGAGGCGAGCGTTCCGCATAGGCCGCCATGGGGTTGGGGAGAGGCGGCGGCCCGGACTGTTTCGGTTTTTGCTGTTTACGTTCGCTCAGATACCGGGGCTGGGGTCATTCGCGGTATCGGCATCGGTCGGCTGGCGGGTGTCTTGCTGCCAGTTGCCGCTGGGTTGCGATTCGCCGGAGATGACCGGCCCGCTGTAAGTTCCGCTGCAACCGCAATCGCCGCCATAACCGGCCGAAGTCATCTCGCCGCCACAACAACTTCCGTAGCTGCTAAACCCATCGCATGGCGAGCAGCACGGGTCGCACATTACAGGTGGGCAAGGGCAGGGGCAGCATGGCACGCACTGCGGCGCGACCATCTGCATCTGTGGCTGCACCACTTGCGGCTGCATGACCTGTGGCTGAATGATTTGTTGAGGCTGCACGTACTGCGGCTGGATGCACTGCTGCTGCGGCACAATCTGCGGCGTCGCCACGACGGGCGTTGCCACGATGGGGGCCATCATAGGAGCAGCCGCCGGGGCACGCGAGCCGCACCAAGCTCCGGGGCAAATCGTGCTGCGAACGCGTCGGCAGCAACTGGTACAACCGCTGAAGCTGGAGACCAGCAAGCAAGCGGCCAAAAGCACGAGAGCGCGTTTCATGGATCGGGTATCTCCTTGCCTGCTGGGGGGAGGCCCTGGGGATGGCAGGGCAACGCCGGTGGTCGGCTGGCAGTAGGCGGAAGGTGGGTGTTCGCACGTCGGCGAACGAGTGGGGAGGGACTCTGGGGCGGGGCGACCACTGCGGGCAATTGGCACTCCATCGGGGAGCGACAACCAGCCTGATGTGGCGTCAGGGAAACGTACCCCACGCCCCGCGTGGTGCAAACGCAACAGATGATTTTTTTCAACATCTTGAGAAGCCCCTGCCAGCACCCTCGGCAAACCTCCCGCGATCGGTACAATCTTTGCAATCGCTAGGGTCGATTGTTCGCTAGCAGAATCTATACAGGCCGAAGTTCCCGTTCGATTGCACCTCCCCCGACTTGGTGTGGTGCTAAAGGGTAAGGAAATCCGATGCTTACAGGGTCCGTTTTTGCCGCCTTGCACTGCCTGCCCACCATGCGTGCCCCCGCCCTCCACCGCCATATTGCACTGGCTGTTGCCACGTGCGCCTTGCTCGCCTTTGCTCCGGCTCTGTACGCAGAGTCGATTTCGGGCGTGCGCGTCCAGGACGAAGTGTGGGAGGTGAATGTTCGGCCCGTCGCCTGCTCGACGAGCGAGAACGTGATCGCCGAGCGTCTGGAAGTTCGCCAGTACGCGGTCGACGAAAGCGGCAACTGCCGTCGCTGGGTGAATACCGACCTCGCGCAATTGTCCGCAGCGGCTGGCGATGGCATGGTGACCGTGTTCTACGTGCACGGCAATAAGGTCGATCCCTCGATGGCCCGCGATCGATCGCTTCGCGTGTACCGCACGCTGACTGGCTACGCGACGGACGACCGCCCCGTGCGGTACGTAATCTTCTCCTGGCCCGCTTCGGAAGTGAATGGCCTGCTCCGCGACTTCCGCGTGAAAGCCGTTCGCACTCGGCCCGTGGGCTGGGAGCTCGCGTGGGTGCTGAACCAAATGCCCGTTGACGCGAAGATCAGTCTGATTGGTTACAGCTACGGCGCGCGGATCATTGGCGGTGCGATGCACGTGCTCGCCGGTGGTGATCTGAGCGGTGCTTCGCTATCGAGCACCGGGCAGCACGCTCCGATGCGAGTGGCATTCATCGCCGCCGCGACGCACTCTAATTGGTTTGGCCCCAACGGCTATCACGACCTGGCGATGCATCAGATCGACCGCGTGATGATGCTCAACAATCAACTCGACCCTGCGATGCGGCACTACGATCTGGTCGAGACCAATTGTAGCCCACAGGCGATGGGCCTCTGCGGTCCGACCTCGCTCATCCCCGGCGCTCGCGAGCAGGTGCAGTGCTTCGACTGCACGAACTGCGTGGGAAAGTCGCACGACCTGTTCGACTACATGTCGACCGGTTCGACGATTGCCACCATGTGGCAGCACGTAATGTTCATGAATTGATAGCGAGATTGTGGGAGGGGTCTCCGACCCCGAGTATCGGGCTCGGAGAGCCCTCTACAGATGTCCCTGCTGGCAGCACCGAACGTGGACGGCACGGCTCCGTTGTGCTACGCTCGGCCAGCATGACCGAACGACTTGCTTACTTCAACGGCCAATGGATCCCTGAGCCCCAAGTGTCGATTCCTTTGGGCGACTTGGGGTTCACCATGGGCATCACCGTCACCGAACGTCTGCGTACGTTTGGTGGCGAGCTGTTTCGCAAGGAATCGCACCTCGCCCGGATGCACGCTTCGCTCGCTATCATCGGCCTCGATGCGGTTGCTATCACCCGTGAGCTTGATTCAGCGATCGATCAGTATCTCGACCTCCATCGCTCGCAGATCGGGCCCGATGACGACTGGGCAGTCGTGGTGTTCGTAACGCCGGGCAGTGGCGCGGGGCCGACGATTTGCGTGCATGGCTTGCCGCTACACTTTGCCGAGTGGGCCGATCAGTTTGACGACGGCGTGCACGCCTACTTGAGCGAGCATCGCCAAGTGCCGCCGAACTGCTGGCCGGCGGAGCTCAAATGCCGCAGCCGTATGCACTACTACTTGGCCGATCACGAAGCCCGCGCGCGAAGGCCACGGGCTCGGGCGATTCTGCTCGACCAGGAAGGATTCGTCGGCGAGGGTTCGACCGCGAACCTGGTGACGTACGACCGCGAGTCGGGCCTCGCCACGCCGCGAAGCACCAAGGTGCTGCCTGGTGTGAGTGTTGCCGTCATCGCCGAGCTCGCCGCCCAGCTAGGCGTCCCATTCGCCGAACGGGACATCACCATCGACGAACTCCGCTCGGCTGACGAAGTCTGGTTCACCAGCACGTCGATTTGCGCGCTGCCTGTCGTCTCGATCGAGGACCGTCCGGTAGGGTCTGGCAGTCCGGGGACGGAGTACTTGCGATTCCTTGCGGCGTGGTCGTCGCTCGTAGGCATCGACATTCGTGGCCAAGCTCAGCGTGCTCGTTCATGAATGTCCTGCGAGCCACCGATCTGACTCGGCGCTACGGTACGCGTGTAGCCGTTGACCAATTGAACCTTGAAGTGGCGCGAGGCGAGATCTTCGGCTTTCTTGGCCCCAACGGTGCCGGGAAGACAACCACCATTCGAATGCTCATGGGCCTAATGCGGCCCGATGGCGGACGGGCGGAGATCTCGGGCCGCGATTGCTGGACCGAAAGTGCCGCGGTGAAACGCGAGGTCGGCTACGTCCCCGGCGATCTGAGGCTCTATCCCTGGATGACGCTCCGCAATGGCCTCAAGATCGTGTCGCAGGTACGCGGCAAAGATCTAACGACCGCCGGCCATGACTTAGCTGAGCAGTTCGAACTGGAGCCAACGCTCCCCGTTCGCAAAATGTCGCGAGGCACTCGACAGAAGCTGGGCCTCATTCTGGCGATGGCCCACCAGCCGCAGCTATTGATTCTGGACGAACCAACTTCGGGGCTCGATCCCTTGATGCAATCGGTGCTTGGGAGTCTGATCCGCAAAGGCGCGGAACATGGGCAGACCATTTTCTTTAGCAGCCACACGCTCAGCGAAGTCGACAGCCTATGCCACCGAGTGGCCATCATTCGGCGGGGAAAGATCATTGTCGACGAACCCCTCTTGGCGATCCGTGATCGTGCGCCGCGAATCGTAGAGCTGATCTATCGAGATGCACAAACTGCAACGGGCGTGACGCTCCCCGCGTTCCTCACCGAACGGGAGCAGTTTGATGCAACCATCACCTGCAGGCTCGAAGGGCCGGCGAAGCCATTGCTCCAGTGGGCCTTCGAACAACCGCTCGTCGACTTGCGAGTAGGCCGGCCCGATTTGGACGCCTTGTTCCATTCGCTCTATCACCAGGTGGAAGGAACCGCGTAGTGCGAGGGCTATTGGGAAAAATTTGGCGCGAGGTGTGGGTGGCGACGCTCCTCGTTGGCCTCGGACTACTTGGCGTCAACATGATGCTGACGTTTCTGCTACCCAAAGTGCAGGAAGGAATCGGCGACATGCTCGATCGACTTCCGATTACCAAGGCGATGCTCGGCGCGCTGCTGGGTACCGACGTCGGCGAACAGATTGCGGCCCAAACCATGACCGCTGTGCTGTGGGTGCATCCGATTGTGCTCGCCCTCGTCTTCTTCCAAGCGATCAACCTATCGACCCGCCTCCCCGCTGGCGAAGTCGACCGAGGTACCATCGACTTCCTGCTGGGCCTACCCGTGTCGCGCCGGCAAGTGTTTTGGGCCGAGGTGTTGGTGATGATGGCGACCGGCGTGCTGCTGATCGTGATGGGTTTCGTCGGGCATCGACTAATGGTGCCCGCTATGCCAGCGGAGATGCGGCCTTCGCTACGCGCGGCGGCGATCATCTTGGTGAACCTCTACTGTGTCTACCTGGCCGTTGGCAGCGTCGGGTTTCTGATTTCGTCGCTGAGCAACTACCGCAACCGAGCGATGGCGGTGATCTTCGCGCTTGTCGCGGGGTCGTTCCTGTTGAACTTCGTGGCCCAGCTTTGGCCGGCCGCCAAGCCGTTCGCGCCGCTGGGCATTCTCGAGTACTACCGGCCGGCGCTCACGCTTCAGTCGAACGTATTCCCGTGGAGCGACCTCGTGGTGCTGCTGGCGATATCGGCGGTCTCGCTACTTGCGGCCAGCGAGATCATGGCCCGCCGAAGCCTGTGCACCACTTAACCGGCGATCTAAAGCGCTGAGAAGTAGTTCTCGACCGCCATGTCGAGGCAATCGTTGGTCACCTCGGCAGGCAGTTCGTGGACGTCGCAGTAGTTGCGAATCTGCCTTAGAAGGTCTCGCGGGTGGCAGAATCGCATCGGGCGGCTGGCGCGGTGATAGTGGGCTTCGATTAAGTAGTCGATTGCCTGGGGCGTACACGCAAACCGGGCCTTCGCCGCGAGCATGGCGAACAGCGCACGAAACTCCTCTTCGGTCGGATCGGCCACTTCGATCTTATACGGAATTCGTCGCAAGAATGCCTCGTCGACCAAATCGCGGGGTTCGAGGTTGGTGGACAACACGAAGAGCATGTCGAAGGGGACTTGGATCTGCCGCCCGCTTGCGAGGTTCAGGAAATCAAAGCCTTTCTCCAGCGGCACAATCAAGCGATTCAAAATGTCCGTGCTGCTGACGCGCTGACGCCCGAAGTCGTCGATCACGAGCGCCCCGCCATTCGCTTTCATGTGCACTGGCGCTTCGCTGATTCCGGTTGCCGCGTTGTAACTAGTGTCGAGCTGCGCAAGAGTAAGCTCTCCACCCACCACAACGGTTGGTCGGCGAATTAGAATCCAGCGTCGATCGAATGCCTGCCCATCCAGCGGCGATAGGTCCACTGGTTCGTGGCAACTCGGATCGTACAAACGAATCAGGTCGCCGCCGACGTGAACCATCCGCGGAATCCACAGGTATTCGCCGAACGCGTCGCAAATTCGCTCGGCAATGGTGGTCTTTCCATTCCCCGGATTGCCGAACAGAAACATGCCACGCCCGTCAGCAATCGCCTGGGCCAGACGGCTGAGCATTCTCGCTTGGAGCTTCAGGTCGGCGAATGCTGCGGCAAGTTGGTCGAGGCGAAGCTTGGTGTTTTGAATCGATTGGTGCCGGATCGCTGCTTGGTAAGCCGCCAGCGGTACCGGGGCGGCGCCGACGTAGTTCGATCGAGCCGCATACTGTCGGGCACGATTGAATCCGGCTTCGGTCAGTTGGTAGAGGTAGTCACCCACGCCAACCGACTGCTTGATGCCAACCAGTAGCTCCTGGCGCAAGTGCTCTAGCGAGGCGGAGACCAAGCCGCGAGGCAAACAAAGCTGCGCGGCGGTTTGCCCGCCCGACTGATTGCCATGCTGAAGCAGTTGTTTCAGCACGAGCGCTTCGACGTCCGACTCACTAAGCCCTGCCTCGGCCAGCGAGCGGGGTTCACGCGGGGGCGCGGGAAGGCGAGTGGGAGATGCGACTGCGGGTGCCGGAGCGACGACGACCGTATCGCCGTTGAACGTAGCGGTGGAACTTAAGGACGATAGCGCGCTCATGGCATCTTCGCTGCTGGCAATCCGACAATGGCGAGCCCACCTCCTGGCGGGCTTCTCACTAGTGATAGAGTGCGAGCGCCACGCGAGTAGTCCACCAGGGGGGTACAATTTCAGCCACAAATGCTTCGGCTTTCCGTCGCGATACCAGTCCGGCAGGGATGGAAGGACGTGGGCGGGTCGTGACGGCGGTGTGGAGAATGCCGACTGGAGCCGAAGGGACGAGCGAGTTTAGGCCATCTGCGTCAGGCGAAACACCGTTATTTCCGGTGAACACAGGAATCGCACTCTCCGCGTGTAGCCCAGGCCGCGACCGACATACAGGGTACGTCGATCGTCGAGCTTCACCTCGCCCGCCGTATAGAGGCGATTGCGGATCGGGATGATGGGTGCCCCGAAGTAGGGCAGGCGACACTGCCCGCCGTGCGTGTGGCCCGCGAGGATCCATCCGCGATAATCTTCCCAGCCCGCGTAGTCGACTGTGTCGGGATTGTGCGTCATGGCAATCGCCGGGCGCGAAGGGTCGTACTCGTCGAGCGCAACCCGAATGTTGAACCGCCCCGCCATCCATTCGTCGCAGCCAACGATCTGCAAACCGTCGTATTCCATCCGTTGGTTTCGCAATCCATGAACACCCATTCGGCCGAGCTGTTCAAAAAGACTGCTCACGACGCCGTGCTGACTGACGAACCGGCAATAGTCGTGATTGCCCGGCGTAACGACGATGCATCGCTGGTCCGGATCAAGACGGTTGAACAAGGAAAGAACGGATGGAATCTGTTCGGTTGCTTTCGCCGTCATCAGGTCGCCGGTGACAAGCACCACGTCGGGATCGAGCTCAGCCACCTGGTCAAAGGCTCGCTCCAGGTAGGCTTGGTCAACGACGCGGCTCACGTGGATGTCAGTAAGATGCACCACTCGTTTGCCAGCAAGGTTTGCCGGCAGGTTTGCTAGCGGCATGTCGCGCTCGACGATTTCGAGCCAGTGCGGTTCAATCCGCCACGCGTATAGGCCCGCCACGCCCGCAACGGCCGCTGTCCACCGGCCGGCGGAGCGGAGGAACCGCCTGCGGTTGACTTTCCTTGGGTCGGGCGACATGGTGGACGTCTTGCGGGTAGAATGCCTGCGACAGCGAGTGCTTTGCCGGCCACACCCAGCGTTAAGCCGCTAAAGCAGCAGTAGATTATCGGTTACACAGACTCGAGGGGCAACAACCCGGTGGAAACAACTCCCGTTCTACGTGGCATGGCGGCCAGGGTTCGATCGATGGGGACAATCCGCTCGATTCTGGTGGCGCTGGTCGTCGGAATTATGCCGACCGCCGGCTGCATGAAAGACATCCCCTACGACGCAACGGCTGAGAATTCGGCCTCCGAGTCACCGGCGGCAGAAGGCCAACCTGCTGGCTCGAATGTCCCCATTCCCGAAGCCGAACCAGGCGAGGTCGACCTATTCGCCAACGTGCCGACGAAGGAGGAGACGCCACCGGCTGCCCCACCTGAGACGGAGCCAGCCAACGAATCGGACCCAGCGCCCGAGCCGATAGCCCCTCCTAGCGAGAGTCCCAAGCAAACCGAAGAGGAATTCTTCGACAGCGTGTTCGGCCCCCGGTCCACGGACAAGCCAGCAGAAACTACTCCGGAGCCTGAACCGAAGCCCGAGCCAGAAGCAGAAACGCCGCGAACACCAGAGCCACTGCCAGCGACCGGATTGCCCCCAGGCACGCCGGTGCTCGAAGTGAAGCCGATGGAATTGCCGTCCGTAGCGCCCGCGAAGGAGAAAACAGAAGAGCCGCTGCTGCCGTGGCTCGTGACCGAAGAGGAGAAGCCCGTAGAGACCCCCGCGGCCTCGCCAGCGAATCCACCCGTTGAGACGCCCGCCACGGACACCGAACCGCTGCCCGTGGCGGAACCGGAAACACGCGAGGAGCTTCCGGCGGTAGCTTCGGCCGCGCCGCTCCCTTTTGAAGCCGAGCCGCCGAAGACGGCACCCATAGAGACCAAGCCCATCGAGCCCAAACCGATCGACTCCCGCGACCTGACTTGGCGGTTGGCTTCGCGGCTCAGTTACTTGTTGCTTGCGCCCGACAGCGATGTCGCTTCGGTCCGACAGGAGTTGGAGCCCGTTGCGGCAGTGCTTGCCCTCGAAGTGCCCAACTTCACGGTGACCGAGGTAGGTTCGCCCGAGCAGCTCAAACAGTTACTCGCCGTTGGTCGCGCGATGGGCGAAGAAGCTTCTGAGAAATACGGACCCAAACATGCAGCGCTCGTCGAGATCGCCTTCAAGAGCAACTTGCTACTCGCCGTCGCCGAAGAGCGACCGCAGTTGCGTCACGGCATCAATGGCTCGGTGTCCGCCGCGGCCGTGCGAGCCGGTTTGCCAGAAGTCGTGTGGAAGCCATTTCAAGATGAAGTGGCAGCGCACGACGACGCAGCAAGTTTGACCGAGGCGGTGTTGCGACTGCACAACGACGTGGGGAAGTACTTCGAAGATTTGCCCGTCGCCGATCCCCAATCCGAGCCTCCCGTGCTCCGCTAGTTCTCGTCAACGAACCCCACGAGGGACAGGATGTCCGACGCCACCGTTGAGCCAACCGCGACACTTTCGAGCGAACCCTGGTACCGGGGCCCGCTTGCACTCGGACTACTAGGCTCGGCTCTATTGGTCTTTGCTCAGCCGCTGTGGAGCTGGGGGTTTCTAGCGTGGGTCGCGCCGCTGCCGTGGATTTACTTGGCCACGCAATCGCCGCTCGACGGCCGGCGACCCTACCTCAAGCTATGGCTCGCGGGCTTCGCGTACTGGTTCTTCGCGATCCACTGGATTCGGCTCGCCCATCCCGCCACGTTCTTCGGCCTGCTGTTACTGGCAGGTTATTTAGGCATTTACGTTCCGCTGTTCGTGTACGCGACGCGGGCAGGCGTCCGCAAGCTGGGAGCCCCCGTTTGGCTCGTTGCACCCATTGTGTGGGTCGCGATCGAGTGGCTCGAGGCGCATTTGCTTGGCGGTTTTTTGATGGCGGCGCTCGGGCATACTCAGATCGAGCAAACCAAGCTCATTCAAATCGCCGACCTCGCCGGAGCTTACTTAGTCTCCGGCTTGGTGATGCTCGTATCTTCCGCGGCGAGCGAGCTCCTGTTCCTCAACAGGCGGCGCGAGCGCACCGCGGCGTGGCGGCAACCGATCGCGGTTATCGTTGCGACGGCGGCGATCCTGGGCGCCGATTGGTACGGCGACCAACGACTGCGAGAGCTCGAACTCCCGGCCGACGCACCGACTCGAAGGATTGCGTTGATCCAGGGCAATGAGCGAGCCGTCTGGACTGCCGACCCCGATCGCGATCAACGAGTGATGGAGCACTACATCGAGCTCACGCGCAAAGCTCGCACGCAAATCGATGCGGAAGGAGTGCCGGTTGATCTCTTTGTGTGGCCTGAGGGGGCGTTTCGCACGCCGATGGTGACCTTTGCCCCAGGCATCTACGAAGAGGAAGCCAAGCAAGCCGACGAAACCATTCGCAGCGACCTCGCGCAACTTCAGAAAATCGCCGGCGCGCCGCTCCTCTTGGGCTTCGATCGCGTTCATTTCGGCTCGGAAGACCAACCAGGGAGTGTCTACAACTCGGCGGTAGCGGTCGATGGCGAAGGCGTGGTCCTCGAAACTTACGCCAAGACGCACCTTGTCATGTTTGGCGAGTACGTCCCCTTCGGAACTTGGTTTCCAGCCATCTACAGTCTGTTTCCGATTGGCGGCGTGACGGCCGGCGAGGGCCCCGCGGCGTTCGTCATCGACGACGTCTGCTACATGCCGACAATCTGCTACGAGACCGTGATTCCCCACGTCGTACGGTCGCAAGTGGTTGAGCTGGCTCGCGAGGGGAAACGCCCCGACGTATTGGTGAACGTCACCAACGACTCGTGGTTCTATGATTCCAGCGAGCTGACGATGCACCTGGTGTGCAGCCGATTGCGGGCCATCGAGTGCCGGACGCCGCTGGTGGCGGCCGCCAACGGCGGGCTATCGGCCAACGTCGACCGATGTGGCCGGTTGCTAGCGGTCAGCCAGCCGATGACCCCCCAGGTGCTGCTGGTCGACGTAGTGCCTGGCGGGGCAGAATCGACCTACCTGGCCCATGGCGACACCTTCGCCATTGCGTGCTTGGTTGTTACGTTATGTCTAGTCGCGACGGGGTGGTTCGTCCGTCCCAAATAGCCCCCGGGGCTATCGAACACGTCGCCTACAAGCCCGCCCACCAGACGCCTTACGGCGTCCGCTCGCCACAAGTCCCTCGATACTTCGCCATGCCCGTCGTTCTCTCGCTCCAAGATGCCTACAAACGCTACGGTGGCCAACAACTGCTCCGCGGGGCAAGCTGCGCCCTGACCGATGACCAGAAAATTGGCCTTATCGGCCGCAACGGCGCCGGCAAGTCCACGCTCTGCCGCATCTTGCTTGGTGAGGAAGAACTCGACGCGGGCGAAGTGATTCGCAGCAAGAAGCTCCGCCTTGGCTACCTCCGCCAGCACGATCCGTTTCTCGAGGGCGAGACCGTCATGGGCTTCCTCACCCGCGACAGCGGCCAGCCCGACTGGCGGTGTGGCGAAATCGCGTGGCAGTTCGCGCTGGCCGACTCGATGCTCGACAAACCGGTCCGCGAGCTCTCCGGCGGTTGGCAGACACGCGTGAAGCTCGCCGCCCTGTTGCTGCACGATCCGAACCTGCTGATTCTGGACGAACCGACGAACTTCCTCGACCTGCGGACGCAGATGCTCCTTGAGCACTTCCTGCGCGCGTTTCGCGGTGGGTGCTTGATCGTATCGCACGATCGCTCGTTCCTGATGAAGACCTGCACCCACACGCTCGAAGCGTCGCGGGGCGAACTCACCATGTATCCCGGCAACGTCGAGTCGTACCTCGCCAACGTCGACGAACGCCGCGAGCACGACATGCGCGTCAACGCGGCCACGCTGGCCAAGCGGAAGCAACTCGAGACGTTCATCGCGAAGAACCGCGCCAACGCCAATACCGCGAGCCAGGCTCGCAACAAGGCCAAGCAATTGGAGCGGTTGGAACTGGTCGAAGTGACCGGCGACGAAGCCCGCGTCGCGTTCAGCTTCCCCAACATCGAACCCCGGCGCGGTCCTGCGGTGCGGACCGAGAACGTCGCGATTGGTTATCCCGACCGGCAAGTGGCCGAAGATATTCGCATCGAAATCGAGCACGGCTCACGCGTCGGCATCGTGGGCGACAACGGACAGGGGAAAACGACGTTCCTGCGGACGCTTTGCGGATCGCTCGAACCAGTGGCCGGCGAGATCAAATGGGGCTTCGGCTGTGAAATGGGCGTCTACGCCCAGCACGTCTACACCTCGCTCAACGCCGACAAGACGGTGATGGAGTACCTGGAGTACGAAGCGGCGGTCGATCGCACCACGCAGCAAATCAAGGACATCGCCGGAAGCTTTCTCTTCAGTGGCGATGCCATCAACAAGAAGATCAAAGTACTAAGCGGCGGCGAGCGGGCCCGTCTGGTAATGGCTGGCCTGCTGCTGCAAAAGCACAACGTCCTGATGCTCGACGAACCGGGCAACCACTTGGACGTCGAAACCGTCGAAGCCTTGGCCGACGCGCTGGAGCGTTACAAGGGCACCGTGATCTTCACCAGTCACGATCGTCACTTCATGCAGCGAGTCGCTACCGACGTAATCGAAGTCCGCGAAGGTCGCGTGGTGATCTATCCGGCTAGCTACGACGACTACGTCTACCGCGTGCAGCGAGAAATTGACGAAGGCCTGCGGAGCGAAGCGGCCGCCCATGGCGTGGCCGACAACAACGCCGCCGACCGCAAGGCGAACGCCCGCGCGGACCGCGATGCGCAGAAGCGTCTCAAGAACGTGGAACGCAAAATCGCGAAGCTCGATGGCGATCGTAAAGAAGCGAACGAGCAACTGCTAAAAGTCACCGACGCCAAAGAAGCGCAGAAACTCCACGCGCGAGTTGCCGAGATCACGACCGAACTCGAATCGCTCGAACACGAATGGCTCGAGCTTTACGAAGCGAGCGAAGGGGCTTAATCGCACCGCTCTGCTAGTCCGTTAAAAATGCCCCAGGCAGGATTCGAACCTGCGACCTGCGGTTTAGGAAACCGTCGCTCTATCCCCTGAGCTACAAGGGCCAATTGTCGGGCTGTCCGCCTCGCGGCCCCCTCGCCGGAGGGCATTCTCTCACGCAGCATCTCGTCCGGCTGGTCATTCTAGCTTAGTGCGTTACGGCGGTCGAAGGGTAATCGACTAGCCCTTGTAGGCGGACGGAAGCTCCTACAGCCCCCCGCCCCAGCGGGCAGGTGGACCAGCAGTTCCAGAGAATAGATTCCGGTTGATCAGAATTTTTTACGGGAATTACATTGACATAACAGTACTGGCCGGCTACAAATAATTTTGTTAATTCAGTACTTTATGTTGGGTCGGCAGCTGGGTGATTCGACGGGACCGGATGGTCCGTAAGGTCGACCGCTCTTCTCTCTCGATCCTCTCCACTTTTCCTCGTCGTTATCTGATCGCTGGTGCAAGGAGCTTACCTATGGGCCATTCCTTCGAGGGTAGGTCCGCGAAGTCCGCAGGGCGCAGTCGGCCTCAGTGGTACCGTAGCCGTGCCTTCACTTTGGTGGAGCTGTTGGTGGTGATCGCCATCATCGGCATCCTGGTGGCGCTGCTGTTGCCAGCCGTTCAGGCTGCCCGCGAGGCGGCGCGACGAACGCAGTGCTCCAATCAACTCAAGCAGCTCGCCCTGGGCACCCTGAACTACGAATCGGCTCGCAAGCAATTTCCGCCGGGAGCCAAGTCGTCGAACAACCTCTCGTGGCGTTGCTACATCTTGCCGTACATCGAGCAGCAGGCCATCTACGACGAACTCGATGGCTACGGTGGCTTCGAAGATGGTGGCACGGCCCGCGACCCCGGTGGTACTGGCACCAACTACGGGAGTAAGCGAGCCAATTTCGTAGCCCGACACAAGATCGACAGCTTCTTTTGTCCCTCGTCGCAAGAGACCGCGGTGAAACAATCGTTCTGGATCGACAATCGTACGGTGCCTACTCAAACCTGTCATTATCTGGGCGTCGCAGGCCCAGTCGGTAAGAATCCCGCGGATGGTCAGCTCTACCCACAGGCCTTCACGACGGACACCAACGGCTCTAGTGCCCTCAACTACGGCGGATACGGTCTGAGCGGTGTGCTTGGAATGAACTACAAGGTGCGATTCAAAGATATCACCGATGGTTCTTCCAACACTTTGATGATGGGTGAACTCAAGAGCGGTTCGCAAAACCCCTGGACCGCAGGGTGCATGATCAACGGCAATCTCGACCCCATCAAGAACAACAACGTGAAAGCCACAACAACGCGTGCCTATGGCGGAATCAAGAACATCCGGCTTGCCATCAATACGGAATGGGCGGATCAGGATAACGACAACGAGATGGCGTTTAGCAGCGAACATCCCGGCGGCGCGCTGTTCGCGTTGGCGGATGGCAGCGTTCGGTTGATCACCGATGACATCGCCATGGTTACCTATCTGGCGGCTGCGTCACGAAACAATGGCGAGCCTTTTCCACTCGGCGAATAGAGCACCGGCAACAACTAATCTAACCATCCACATCGGCTGTTATTGCAAGGGCGGCAATGCAACGAGAGCTTCGGCGGTTCCACTACCACGGCATTTGCTACTGGCACATCGCGTTGGTGGCGCTCGCGTTGACTGTTGGGTGTGAGAAGAACGATGGCCGTGTCCATCTTTCTGGCCCCGTGACATGGAAGGGGCAGCCTGTCCCTGAGGGCTACGTGCTCTTCAATCCCGATGTGGCCGCCGGCAACATCGGGCCGCAGGGCATGGCGCCCATTAGTAATGGACGCTACGACACACGCGCCGAAGGGGGTCGCCCGATCCCCCCGGGGGCGCTCGTTGTCAGTATTGCGGGCTTTGATGGACAGAACCGAAGCGAGGATCAATCGCGCGGAAATCGGATGTTTATGCCGGCGGAGGTTAAGGTCAACGCGCCCGCCGAAGGGGGCGAACTGGAACTGGTCGTTCCCGAAACGGCCGAAGCCTTGAAGTAGGCCAGGGGAGGCGTAGCGAACAGAACGCCGGCGGTAGATGTGCAACTTGTCTTTTAACTTCTTTTGGGAGGCGTCTAATGAGAAAACTACACTTCCTGCTGGTCGCATTGGCAATTCTCCACATTCCATGCGGCGTCGGCAAAGCTGCCACGCTGACGGTCACTAGCGATCTGTTAATTCAGCTCGATGGAACCAATACAACTCTCGTCTCCGGCGGGGTGCAGGAGTGGAACAACCAAGTCTCCGTCGCCGGATCTCCGGCATCTTTCACGGCTCCCGCCTCTGGGAACCGGCCGGCTCTCCTCACAGCCGAAACCATGCCGAACGGTTCGCAGCACAATGTGCTCAGTTTCTCCAAAGGCGGGAGTGGCACCAGTGCACCAAGCATCAGCACGGGCGATCACCTAGCCGCTGGCCCGAGTGTTGCGTTCAATGATCTCAAAACGCTGACAGTCTTCACCGTCTTCAAAACCAACTCGCTTGCTCCGGCTGGTAACTCGGTAGGTCAGAAAGAGCAGGTCGTATTCGGGTCCAACCATTTCGTACCCTCAACTGCTAGTAGCACCATTGGCTGGAGCCATACGATCGAAGACGACTTCGATAGTGCCGCCACCGGCGATCAGCCCGCCCTCATGCCGCAGTTTCGGCAATCGGGAGCTCTCAACGAGCCATTCACGGACCCCGACTTGGCACCCGCTTCGGTTTCTCCGGCAACGTGGTACGTCGTTGCGTCGCGTTTCAACGGCTCAGAAGTTGACGTGAACGGGCTGTCGGCGTTCTCAACGACCTCCATGGTGCTTACGCCAGGTACGTCGCCAAACTCCTTAATTACTGCCGTGAAGTCGAGGACGGCCATGGGCGAACATGAATGGACGGACCACGTTCGTTTCACCATCGGCAAGAATCCGGCAACGTCCGGCGGAAGCAGCACTCGTGGCTTCCTCGATGGGCAGATCGCCGAAATCTTAGTGTACGGCGATACGCTCAGCGAAGCCGATTTCAACGCCGTTTCAGGCTATCTGGCGCAGAAGTATCTCATCCCCGAACCGGCCACCAACCTCTTGCTCCTAGCGAGTTGCCTACTAGGAGCGGCCTTTGCGTGCCGTCGGGGAGTACGGCCAAGTTAATCGCCGAGCCCTCGCGGTCGTTTACGGGGCCAATTCATTCCTAGAAAACCCTCGATTCGAAACTACTCAGCTTTGCTGCCCAAGAAGAGGAAGAACCTACCTATGAGATTCTCGATGTCACGTCTGGCACTCGCGCTGATGCTGCAGTGTCTATGGGTGTCCGTTAGCATGGCCTCGCTGACGGATGGATTGCAATTATATAGCTCGTTCGACGCTGTCGACGTCAGTGGAGGCAACCCAACCGCAGGCGCGACTGTCCGCGACCAGGGAGGTACGACGCTTCAGTATGGAACTGTGCTCAACACCAACCCTGCGGCCCCGTTGTCGCCGGCTCCCATCACCTTGGTGGATTCCCCTATCGGCCAGGCGATTAGTTTCCCCGGGCTTTCCGGTGCGACTAGCACCGATCGCAGCGTTAACTACGGCAGTGTGTTCGGCATCGGGACCGGCGATCAATCCGTTTCCTTCTGGTTTAATGTCGATACCAGCGCCCCGCACGACCAAATCCTAATTAGCCACGGCGCCAACGGGTCCACGGCAGCAGGCTGGTCGATCACCGCCATGGGCTTGGACCGAATTCGCATGGTCATCGGCCCCGGCGGCACCTCCGGCGAGAATGTGCAACGCAACACGGCGGACGGCTCGCTGCTCTCCAACACCTGGTACCACGTCGCCCTTACGCTAGGGAAAGACGAGAACGGCGTCGGAATGGTCACCGGCTACTTGAATGGGGACAGCAGTGTCTTCACCGGTTCGGGTGGCGATGCGAATAACAACCTGGCTGCTGGGTACAACATCGTCCCCAGTGCCAGCAATCCGTTATTCGTCGGGCGGCGCGGCACAACGAATACGCCCACACAAGGTATGATTGACGACCTGGCGATCTGGGACCGTGCACTGACGGCGAGTGAAGTTCAGCAGATCTACCAAAATGGATTGATGGGCATTGGGCTCGATTCGACTTCCTACAGCGACTGGATTTCCACTGCCAGCTCAGACTGGGGGGTAGCCGAGCATTGGTCATCAGGAATGGTTGCCTCGTCGCAAAGCAACTTGCGTTTCAGCGGCAACGCCGGTGCCGTTCAAAGTGTGAGCATTGCGGGTGCACCGCGTACCGCCCAAGTTCTCTCCTTCACCGGACCGCAGAGTAGCTTCTCGATCGACAATTTGGATAGCACCAATACTTTGACCGTCTCACCCCAGTTCGTGAGTACTACCGACGTCGATCTATCGGTAGCTTCTGGCATGGAGGTCAGCATCAACGGCACCGGGTACCGTGCTTCGAACGGAACCGAAGGCGACTTCAGGCTGGCCGGACATTCGTCGTCCAATTTTTACGTGATGGACATCGAGGAGAATAGCACTCTCAACATGAATGCGACCATGTCGCAATCGTCAGCAAGTGGCACGACTCGATCTACGAGAATCGTGAAGACGGGGCAGGGCACCTTGGTATTTAGCCAGCCTCAGAATCTCGATCTCCGCCCAAGTGGAACTCATCACGGCGGGTACGTTGTTGACGAGGGAACTTTGCAGTACGCGGTCGACGGGGCACGCGGAAACGCGGCCGCTCCGGTCACCGTGAACTCCGGGGCTACCCTCGAATTCCACAACGCAGGGTTCTGGGCGAGTGTCGCTACTCCCGGCGTCTTTGACGCCGCTTCAGGCAATCGCAGCCTGCTGACGATTAATGGGCACGGCGTCGATGGCAAAGGCGCTATTTACAACAGCGCCGGCCACAACACCCTTGCCTCGGGTGGCAATACATCGACAGCCGCGTTTGGAGTCGGAATTGGTGCCGGTCTGATGTTCGTTGCTTCGGATTCCTCGATTGGCGTGGCGGAGGATACCAGTCTCACGCTGAGCCACGGGATCTCGGCCCATCTGGGTCTGGGCAATGATGGTAACTACATCGAGGGTACGCCGGGCTCGCTCACGAAAGTGGGGGCCGGAACTCTTGTCTTCGATGCCAACAACAATTCTGCACGCAATGGATACAGTGGCAACATCATCGTCAACGAAGGAACGTTCCTCGTAACTTCCCCGACGACCGCCACGACAGGCGTTACTGCCGTGCGAACATCGGGCACCGCCCAGTTCAATCTGGATGACGTCTCTGTTGCCGCCAATTTGCGTGTAGGTCAGCCTGTCACCATCACCGCGACAAACGGCGATTCGACCCTCGTGGATACCGCCGTGATCGCCGGCGTCGTTGCAGGTAGTCCTACCATTCGTCTTTCGGAAGCCATCGTGGGTGGCAACGCCGGCGCGTCGCAAGACCCACCGGTCTACGATACGGTTACCTTGACGTTCGGCGCGGTTCCTTCAGCCCTGAATGCCAGTCCCGTGACCGTCAACAGCAACGGAACGTTCGGCGGCACCGGTTCGGTGCTCGGTTCCACGGTCACGGTCAACGGAGGCACGATCGCCCCGGGAACCAGCATCGGCGAACTCACCGTGGGGGCAATGAACCTCGGCGGTACGCTCAGCGTCGAGTTCGGCAACAACGATATCGATAGCCTCGTGGTTGCTGGTAACTTGGATGTGACGGGAGCGACGTTCGACTTCTCGGCGGTAGGTGCGCTCGCCAATGGGACTTACGAGTTCCTGAGCTATGGCTCGCTCAGCGGCAACCCGGCATCGATCGTTTTCCAAGGTCTTCCCGCAACTTTGTCGGTGATCCACAATGCCGCGCTGGGGACTTTCTCGCTCGTTGGTTCGAGCGGTGGCGAACTCATTGGCGACTACAACGGCGATGGCTTTGTAAACTTGGCCGACTACACGGTCTGGCGCGACACCCTCGGCGCGACTGGTGCGGGTTTGGCCGCCGACGCCAATGGCGACCAGATCGTTGATGGGCTGGATTACGGGCTCTGGAAGTCCAATTTTGGCCGAAGCTCGGGAAGCGTTTCCGCGCTGGCTGGCAACGCCGTTCCCGAGCCATCGACGATGCTAATGACCGGGCTTGTTCTTCTCACCGCTGTGGCAGCAAGTGGTGCGTTACGTCGCCGCTGCTAGAAGCACCCTTCTAGCGCGGCGGAAGTGCAGGGAGCGATCTCCAGCCTCGACTGAGGTTGGAGACGCGACCTGCGGTGCAAATCGCGGAGGTATCAGGGTTGTTTCCGGGCTTCAGATCGGTGCATCAGGCGTTCGGTCGGCAGAGGCGTTGATTGACGGCGGTCCGCAATGTCGTTAAATTCGGCCGTATTCCTTACGGCCAGGCGACGGACAGACTCCATCGGCATCGCAGCGAGAACGCACCCGCAAATGTCAGAGTTCAAGACAAGGACGCCCCAGATCGTCGATCTGGCCGAGCGACTTATTTCTGACATTGAAGCCCGCAAGCTCAAGCCAGGCGATCGCTATCTGACGACCGTTGCTGCATCTCGAATGCTCGGCGTTGGCAACGGCGCGGCCAATCGCGCTCTTCAGTTACTTGAACGTCGGCAGATCATCGTCCGGCAGCAACGTCTTGGGGCCTTCATTGCTTCGCTCCCTAGCGAGAGTCCCACACCGCTGCTGCAGCGCGTTCACTTCTTGGTACATCAAAACTACTTGGCGACCGAAGGGGTCGGTAGCGATTTGGTGCTACTCGGGATGCAAGAAGAGTTGCCCGGTGTGCCGGTGCAGTTTAGCTTTCTGCCCGAAGACAATGCCCATGGGCATGTGCAAAATCTTGTGGACCGAGCACTCACCGGCAAGTCCAAAGATGGTTTCGTACTCGTCCGCGCCCCGTACGAAGTGCAACATTTGATTTCGAACTTGGGAGTTCCCTGCGTCGTCTACGGCGGGCTCTATCCGGGCATCGAGGGCCTCTGCCGCATCGATCGCGATATGGGTGGAATCGGAACGCTTGCAACTGACTACCTGCTCAAGCGGGGGCACAAGCGAATCGCCTTCTTGTCGCGGCAGATGGCACTGCCCGGTGACCACGACACCATGGACGCGATACGCGAACGAATGACCGCGCGCAAACTGCTTGCGAACGCCATCGTCGAGCGATTCTTGCCGACCGCCGAGAGTGCCTGCGAAGCCGAGGTCGGACGCCTGCTGGACGCCAAGAATCCTCCCACGGGATTCATCTGCCGTGCCAAGCGGATGGCCGATGGTGCGATGGCCGCTTTGGAGAAGCGAGGGCTTCACTTAACCGAGGGCTACGACATCGTCCTGTGCGACTATCACTTGGGCGTGGGACAGAGCCCCGAGTACGTTTATCCCCGCCCGCTTTACTCGCTCGAAGAGCAGGGTCGGCACATCGCGCGAATGCTCGCCGAACGGGCACGCGGCGAAGAGTGTCAGAACGAGGTGATCCCCGTCATCATCGACGATTCGGCCGTGAAGGGCTGAGTGCTGCTCGCTTTTGGAGTCCGGCCGCCAGCGAGACGTTCGAGTTCTTTCCTGCAATTTCCGACCGAGTTTAGGAAGCTTCAGGACGTCGGCAGGTTATCAAGTTCGAACACAGGGCGGATCTCGACCGTTCCCTTTTTCGCCGGCGGAATGCGGCTGGCGAACGCAATCGCGTCGTCCAGGTTCGGCACGTCAATCACGTAGTACCCACCCAGTTGCTCGGTGGTCTCCGCGAATGGCCCATCGGTTACGTAGCGTTTCCCTTCGCGCACGCGGATGCTCGTCGCCGTGGCCACGGGATGCAGCGGCGACGACGCCAAGTACTGCCCACGTGCCGCCAGTTCATGACACAATGCGGCCGACTCGGCCATGCACGCGGCACGTTCTTCCTCGGTGTAACTGTCTTCAACGCCGTAAACAAGGAGCATGTATTTCATCGTGGATCTCTCTGTTAGTTGTGGGAACGTTGTCGATTCGAAAGAGGACTAGCGACCTTGGTACGCTGCTTCCAGCACGGCCATATCCAGTTTGTGCATCGTGAACATGGCACCCATCGTCCGCTCGGTCGCCTCGCTGCTACCGGTCATCCATTCGGCCATCTTCGTGGGGCAGACTTGCCAGGATAATCCGAAGCGGTCCTTCAGCCAACCACACTGACTGGGCGAGCCACCACCGTCCATCAGGCGATCCCAGTAGTAGTCGATCTCCTCCTGCGAATCGCACATCACTTGCAGCGATATCGCCTCGGTGAACTTAAAGATCGGACCGCCATTGAGTGCCGTAAACGCGACGCCATCGAGTTCGAACTCGATGGTCAGCACCGAGCTCGGCTCCTTGCCGTGAAACTCCCGCCCCGCCTCGCCGTACCGCGACGCACGGCCAATCTTCGAGTTAGGGAAGATCGAGGTGTAAAACGTCGCCGCCTCTTCGGCCTCGCTGTCGAACCACAGGCAGGGCACAATGCGGCTGGTGGTAATGGACATTGTTAAGTTCTCTCAGAACGATCACGTTGATTGCAGCCACGGATGAACACCGATGAGACACGGATGTATGAAAGGCAAGTCCCTCGTGCAGCGATCCGTGTCTATCCGTGGCTGAAAACTTATTTCGCCAACTTCTCAGCCGCGGCACGGATTCGATCTTCCTGCTCCTGGAGTTCTGACGTGAACTCCGCGCCAAAATCCTCGGCTTCGAACACCTGGCGGATCTCGATGTCGGAATCTTCCATCATCGGGTTCGGGCACTTCTTCACCCACTCGATCGCTTGCTCCATGGAGTCAACCTTCCACATCCAGAAGCCGGCAATCAGTTCCTTCGTTTCTGCGAACGGTCCATCGATCACCGTGCGGTTCTTGCCCGAGAAGCGAACTCGGTAGCCTTTCGACGAAGGATGCAGCCCTTCGCCAGCGAGCATGATGCCGGCGTTTACGAGCTCTTCGTTGTAGTTACCCATCGCGGTGAGCAGTTCGTGACTGGGCATTTCGCCCGCTTCGCTACTGGCCGACGCCTTGACGATTACCATGACTTTCATTGCTCTTCCCTTTCTAAAACACAAGCTGTGGTTGCTATTTATTCGTGGAATGCCAGGCTGCGATTGGCAACCAGTTCGTTGATCGAGTCGTCAGCGGGGCGAATCTCCCAGTGCCCGAATCGCACGCCAGGATGCTTCGACATCAGGGCGATGGCGTGATTCAGGTCGCGAGCTTCAAGGTACAGAATGCCGCCGACGTGTTCCTTGGTTTCAGCAAAGGGACCATCCGTGACCGCCACTTTGCCGTCACGCCATTCCAGCGCGATGCTGTTCTTGATGCTCTGTAGCGCTTCGCCACCCAGGAAGTGCCCGCCGCGACGGAGCTCGTCGTCGTACTCGAAGCACTCGTTCATCATCTTCTCAAGCTGATCCGGCCGCAGCGCGTCGAACTTCGCCTCGTCGGCGTAACCCATGCAGATGAATCTCATCGTCGTTGTCTCCTAGCCCGTGGCCTTCATCGACTCAGTGTGGGAGGGCTCTCCGAGCCCGATCTTCGAACTCGGAGAGAGCGAACGCAGGATTACGACGCATGCTCGGCGTCGGCTTGCGCGAACGCCTCGACCATTTCCTGCTGCATCTCTTCGGGTGTCATGTCGCGGATGTGCGTGGCGAGCGACCAGCAATGACCAAACGGGTCGGTGACTTGGCTATAGCGATCGCCCCAAAACATGTCCATCGGCGGCATCTTTGGCGTTGCGCCGGCAGCCACGGCCTTGTTGAACGCGGCGTCGCAATCTTCGACGTACATGTGAATCGTGACCGGTGTGCCACCCAGCGCGATCGGTGTTTGCGAAGCGCCACCGCAGTACTCGGGGAAGTCGTCCGCCAGGAAGAACACCTTGTTGCCGATTTTCACTTCGGCGTGCATCACACGCTGGCCATCGGGCGACATCATCGCGCAATCCGACTCGGCCCCAAACGCCTTCTTGTAGTACTCGATGGCCTCGGTGCAGGGGCTGCAAACCAGGTGCGGGATAAGTACGTCGTAACCTTCGGGGATGGCGAACGACATCGTGAGTCTCCTTGAGTAGAAGTAGAACGGATAAGCGTGTAATTGCTCGTTGTACCCAGTAACCGAACGACCCCGCCACCATTCGACAGGGCACCCGAGAAAAAACGAGAAATCCCAAACGACCACCGGAGTACTTGTCGCAACATCCCATGCGGCAGGGACTTACCTCGATGTATCTGGGTTTTTACCGGATAGTTCCGCGAGTCGCCGGGCGAGAAAACGCCGCTCGGGCTCCTGCTGCGCGAGCTCAAAAGCACGCTGGAATCCAGTTCGGGCCTCCTCTACCCGGCCCATCCGCCGGCAGAGATCTCCTCGAGCGGCATGCGCCAGATGGTAATTGGCGAGTTCACCCCGCTCGAAGATCGCGTCGATTGCGGCGACTCCCGCCTCGTACCCGTCCCGCATGGCGATCGCGACCGCTCGGTTGAGTTCGACGATCGGCGAGGGCGAAGCGCGGAGCAGCAGATCGTATAGCCCGACGATCTGATTCCAGTCCGTCGCGTCGGGAGTCGCCGCCACGGCGTGCACGGCAGAGATCGCTGCTTGAAGCGTGTAGGTTCCAATCGGCCCGGTGGCCATGGCCCGCGCCACCCACTCGCGACCTTCGCGAATTGCCGTTTGATTCCATTTCGAGCGATCTTGATCCTCCAGCAACACGAGGTCACCGGCCGCGTCCATTCGCGCGGTACGTCGCGACTCGTGCAGCAGCATGAGTGCGAGTAGTCCCATCGCCTCGGCATCGGGCAGCAGTTCGACCAAGAGTCGCCCCAGGCGAATCGCTTCGCCGGATAATTCGCCTCGCACCACCGAGTCGCCGGACGATGCCGAGTAACCTTCGTTGAACACCAAGTACACCACGGCGAGTACCGAATCCAAGCGGTCGGGTAGCTCTTCTACGGGCGGCACGACGAAGGGAATGTTCGTATCGCGAATCTTCGCTTTGCCGCGGACGATCCGCTGAGCAATGGTTGGAGCGGTCGAGAGGAATGCCGAAGCGACTTCTTCGGTCTTCAGGCCACACACTTCGCGGAGCGTGAGCGCGACCTGAACGTCGGGCGAGATCGCCGGGTGGCAGCAAGTGAAGATGAGCCGCAATTGGTCGTCGTTGAAACGTGCTTCGTCCAGGTCGTCGATCGCCGGTTGGCTCGGCTCGAATCGGTGCGATAGTTCCTCCATGTGGGCATCGAACCGGGCCCGGCGGCGCATGGCGTCGATCGCCTTGAACCGCCCGGCCGATACTAGCCACGCCCGCGGGTTGGCGGGCACCCCTTCGACGGGCCACTTGGTCACGGCCGAGGCGAACGCTTCGTGCATGGCGTCTTCCGCCAAGTCGAAGTCGCCTAGCAGCCGAACCAGCGTTGCGAACACCCGCCGCGACTCGCTCTCGTACAATTGGGAAATACGCTGTTCGATGTCCGTGGCATTCGGGGGGGTGTTTCCCATTGGGGACTCTCAACTCGTGTTTCCGTGGAATAACCGCCAGTTTAGTGAATTGAGACTGCCGGGAAGTGCGGTTTTTCCAAGCGGCGGCGGAATTCTGAGAGTCAGAAACCTAAAAGATTTCGGGATATATAGTTGCCGTCTTCGATGCGTTTATGCGAAAATCCCGGATTATCAGCTCCGATTTTACGTCGCGAGCCGTATAGCAAGCGGGTGGCTAACCACTGCTGGCGGCGGTGTCCCACTGCAGGCCAAAAGCGGCGGCTTCCCGTTCCCCCCCTCCGGCCTTCCCTCCCGCCACCCAGGCGTTCAATGCTTGTGAATACTCGCATCCGATATTCGGCTCTCTGGTTGCTCGGACTCTCCATTGCGGGATGGCCGATGGCCGCCGATAGCTCGGCCGCCGAAGAGCCTGTGAGCTACGCCCGGCAGATTCAGCCGCTCTTGGCCGCGAAGTGCTTTTCGTGCCACGGTCCCGACGTTGCCGAAAGCAGCCTAGGCCTGCATCTCGAAGAATCCGCCCATGGTGAGCCCGATTCTGGCATGCCTGCGATCATCGCGGGGAACCCTGACGAGAGCGAACTCATTCGCCGGGTGCTGAGCCATGAAGAGGGCGAGCGGATGCCCCCCGAAGGCAAGCCGCTCAAGGACTCCGAAGTCGAACTGCTCCGCCAATGGATCGCCCAAGGTGGCACGTACGAGAAGCATTGGGCGTTCGTCCCGCCAAAGCGTTCCGAGCCGCCGACGGTGAAAGCCAACGAGTGGGTAGCGAATCCGGTCGACGCGTTCGTGCTTGCCAAGCTAGAAGCCAAAGGCCTGAAGCCTTCTCTGCCGGCCGATCGCCGCACGCTCGCTCGACGCGTGTACTACGACATCACGGGCCTGCCTCCCACGCAGGACGAGCTCAACGAGTTCCTCGCTGACGAATCGCCAGATGCTTACGAGCGGCTGGTCGACAAACTGCTCGCCTCGCCGCGCTATGGCGAAAAATGGGCGCGGCACTGGTTGGACCTCGTCCGCTATGCCGAGTCGAACAGCTTCGAGCGCGACGCCACGAAGCCCTACATCTGGAAGTACCGCGACTACGTCATTCGCTCGCTGAACGACGACAAACCTTACGATCAATTTGTCCGCGAGCAACTCGCCGGCGACGAACTCGACGAAGTCACCACGGAGACGATCACCGCCACCGGTTACTACCGTCTCGGCACCTGGGACGACGAGCCGGCTGACCCCGTGCAGTCGCAGGCCGACGACATCGACAATATCGTCTCCACCACGGGGCAGGCGTTTCTTGGGCTAACGGTCGGTTGTGCTCGGTGCCACGATCACAAGATCGACCCCATGCCACAGACCGACTATTACAGCATGGTGTCGTTCTTCGCCGACGTGACACCTTACGCGTTGCCTCATCATCGCGATCCGAAGCTCCACAGCCTCAAGGACTGCTCGCCCCCCGAACTCGCGAAGCGTCGCCAGCAGATCGCGGCTCGCCAGCTCGAAGTGGCAGCTCGCGCCCACGAGATCGAAGAGGCCGGCATCAAGCGAATGTCCTCCACCGATCAGCATCGCTCGGAAACGCACGACCGCCGCGCATTGCTCCGCGAGAAGCTCGCCGAGTACCTTACCGAGCCCGAAGCCGAAGAGTACGCCGGTTTGCAGCGCGAACGTCGCGAGCTCCGGCGCGACGATCGGGAGTTGCCTGACGCCGAGTGGGTAATGTCGCTCGCCGTGTGCGAGCCACGCCCCGAGCCGACCACCGTGATGATGCGCGGCAATCCCCACGTGCCGGGTGATGTTGTGCAGCCAGCGTTCCCTGAGTTATTTGGCACCCCGGCGCCGAAGATTCCCGAGGCGGCCCCCGATGCGCATTCTGCGGGGCGTCGCCGCGTGCTCGCCGATTGGATCACGAGCCCCGACAACATGCTCACCGGCCGCGTGATGGCCAACCGCGTCTGGCAGCACCATTTCGGTCGTGGCATCGTTCGAAGCTCCAGCAACTTCGGCTTGCTCGGTACCCCGCCAACGCACCCCGAGTTGCTTGATTGGCTCTCGTTCTACTTGATCGACAACGACTGGAAGCTAAAGCCACTGCATCGACTGATCCTGCTGTCGAACACTTACCAGATGGCAAGCACCGCCACGCCCGAAGGCTTGGCCGCCGATCCGGCGAATGATCTGTTCTGGCGGTTCGACATGCGACGCCTCACTGCCGAGGAGCTCCGCGACAGCGTGCTGTACGTCTCGGGCAAGTTGAACGAGCAGCTTTATGGACCGAGCGTCTACCCCAAGCTATCCGACGAAGTGCTCGCCACTCAAAGTCAGCCCGGCAAGGACTGGGATACTTCTACCCCGCGCTCGGCCGCGCGGCGTAGCATCTACGTGCACGTGAAACGTAGTCTCGTGATGCCCGAGCTCTCGGTGTTCGATTTCCCCGAAACCGATACCAGTTGCGAGGCACGCTTCAACACCACGCAAGCCGCGCAGGCACTCAATCTTTTGCACGGCGAGTTCATGCAAACCGAGGCCCGCAATTTGTCTCGCCGTGTGCAAGATGAAACCCAAAGCGGTTCTGCCGAAGCGCAAGTCCGCCACGCACTGCTGCTCGCCCTCGGCCACGAAGCCGACGACGAGACGGTCGCTGACAGCCTAGCACTTATTGACAAGTACCAAACCGAACATGGCCTGCCCGCGGACAAGGCGATGCAGCAGTTCTGCCTGATGGTGCTGAACCTGAACGAATTCGTATTCCTTGATTAAGGCATGCCGCGGAGGCATTCGATATGAGCACTCGCAATTTCTGCAACCGCACGCGGCGCGAATTCCTTTGGGAAACCGGAGCCGGCTTTGGTGCGACGGCGCTCGCCGGCATGCTCGCTACGGACGGCTTCTTTGGCAAGTCGGCGAACGCGTCGTCGATCGCCGTCCCCGAGTCGAATCCGCTCGCTCCAAAGCCGCCCGCTGCGATTGGTAAGGCGAAAAGCGTAATCTTCCTGTTCATGTACGGCGGCCCCAGCCACATCGACACGTTCGACTACAAGCCGGGCATGGTCGGCATGGACAACAAAACCATTGCCGTCAGCACCTTTGGACGCGGCGGAAAGCGCAACGAAGGTCGCATCGTCGAGCCACGTTGGAAGTTCAAACAATATGGCGAGTGCGGCAAGTGGGTGAGCGATTTATTCCCCCACACGGCCCAGTGCGTCGACGACATCGCCTTCCTGCATTCGATGACCGCCGACTCGCCGATTCATGGCTCGGCGATGCTGATGATGAACTCCGGCAAACTGATCTCGGGTAGCCCCGCGATGGGATCGTGGGTCAACTACGGCCTCGGTACCGTCAATCAAAATCTGCCCGGCTTCGTGGTGATGCTCGATCCCACGGGTGGTCCGATCTCCGGCGCGAAGAACTGGTCGAGTGGCTACATGCCAGCGACCTACCAGGGTGCGACTTTTAAGCACCAGGGCGCTCCCGTGCTGAATCTCGCTCGCCCCGAAGGAACCACTCGCGAGCAACAACGCGACACCCTCGATGCGCTCGCCACCATCAATCGTCGGCACATGGCAACGCGAGCCGACAACTCGGACCTCGCCGCACGCATCGCCAGCTACGAGCTTGCGTACAAGATGCAGGTCTCGGCTCCCGAGGCGGTCGACTTCGCTCAAGAATCACAAGGCACGCTCGACATGTATGGCGTAGGTCGTGAACCGACGCATCACTTTGGTTCGCAGTGCCTGCTCGCCCGCCGACTGGTGGAGCGCGGCGTGCGATTCATTCAGGTTTACTCTGGCGGTAACCATATCGACCACAACTGGGACGCCCACGGCGACCTCGAATTCAACCACAACAAGCACGCCGCCGAAACCGACCAACCAATCGCCGCCTTACTTCGCGACCTCAAGCAGCGGGGCATGCTCGACGAGACGCTCATCGTCTGGGGCGGTGAGTTTGGCCGCCAACCTACCGCGGAGTACGAAAATGGTACGGGCCGCGACCACAACAGTTATGGCTTCACCATGTGGATGGCGGGCGGTGGCATCAAAGGTGGCATGAGCCTCGGCAGCACCGACGAACTCGGCAGCCGCGCCGCCGATCGTCCAATCGCCGTCAAAGAGCTGCACGCCACGATGCTTCAGCAGTTGGGGCTTGACCCGAACCACCTGAGCTACTTCTATAATGGCTTGGATCAAAAGTTGGTCGGCGTTGAATCTGTCCAGCCGATCCACGAGATCATCGCCTAACAAGGTCGTGCGAACGAAGCATTACCGAATCGTCCCTACTTCAACTGCGCTCAAAGTATGCCTTTTACGATCAACAATCGCGTCGCCCTCGTCACTGGTAGTACTCGTGGCCTCGGCAAGCAGATGGCCTTGAAGCTGGCCGCCAATGGTGCCCGCGTCGCGATGAACTACTACGGCAACGCCGAACTCGCCGAGAAGTCGTTCGCCGAACTCAAGGCCATCGGTGGCGAGCATTGCCTGGTGCGTGCCGACGTGACCGACAAGGCCGAGATCGCCCGCATGCTCGGCGAAATCGAATCGCAAATCGGAGCCGTGGACATCCTGGTCCCCAACGCGACTTGCGAGCAGCCACTCAAGAAGATCGAAGACTACGACTGGGACTTCTTCCAGCGGATGGTCGACTTTTTCCAGAAGAGTCCGTTCTTGCTCACACAAGCCTGCCTGCCTCACATGCGCGAGCAAGGTTGGGGGCGTATCGTCCACCTGACCAGCGAAGTCTTCCCTGGCTCGTGGGCCGACTTTTGCCCCTACGCCTCCGCCAAGGGTGGCCAGACGGGCCTCGCCCGCAGCAACGCCCGGGAGTTCGCTCCCTACGGTGTGACGGTAAACATCATTGCCCCCGGCTGGATTCCGGTCGAACGTCACGAGGGAGCCACCGAAGAGGATCGTGCCGGCTACCTCGCCACTTCGCCCATTGGCCACTTCGGCAAACCGGACGATATCGCTAACGCCCTGCTCTACCTGGTGAGCGAAGAGGCGGGCTTCGTCACCGGGGCGACCCTGGACGTTAACGGGGGACGCACTATCTATTAGTAGGTAGTTCTCGCGGGCAACGAGCCCGTCGTCTTCACGTTTCACCGACCCCCCGCACCATGCCATGAACCCAACGGTCGCAAAAGCTGGCCAGATGGAGTCAGTGGAACGTCGGTACCATGGTTGGTCGGGCAAACTCGGCGTGGTGCTGCTGCTCGGTGGGCTGGCTCTAGCGTTCGGTTTGGTGTCGACAATAGTTTTCACCACTCCGCTCTCGCGAAACGATCTGGGGCTTCTGGGTGGACTCAAGTTGCACTCCAGTCGCGACATTGTGGTCTTCGTCGGCGATCGGCGAATTGGCACCGGTGCCAATGAGGTGAAGTGGAACGACCTTTTGGGTGCGACTAATCTCCCGCCACTCGCCGTACCCGTGACCGCCAACCCGAATCTTGCGGGCGAGGGTGCCGAACTCATCTGGTCGCAGCAAGGACCCACCGGTGTCCATCGGGGCGAGCAGGACTGCAACTACTCGTTCCGCGAAGAACTCTATCGCCGCGCCGATGGTTCGCTCGATCATCTGTTCGTCATCGACTGCGAATTCCCCAACCACGACGGTGAGTGGCATCATCTGCTCCTGCCGATTCGCGCCCGTTCCACCAGCGAGAACGCCGTTGACTTCTTTCCCCAGGCGGGCACCGAAGGTGGCGGGCAGCCGAGTCGTGGCATGATCCCGAGTCGCCGAGATAACTCGACGTTCCAGCTCAATCTCGAAGCTCGCCAAGGCGCATGGCCCACGTCCGTCGATCGCGGCGAGTCGCCCACCCCGCTCTGGCAGCCCGCACCTCCCGCCGCACCCTAGTGCTAGCACTCTCGTGCGTAGCGAAACGCTATTGACCCTCATCGGCGATTGCGAGGAAGATGCCCCCCGGACCCGCGCGTGGAAGCTGCGCGGACCGCGACAATCCACTTGCTAGCGACCGCTCCGCAGCGGACGCATGGCGACCCAACTATCCTGCGTGCATATGGAGGTGCACCCCGATGAAACGCGATATCGATCTCTGCCGGCAACTGCTCTTGGACCTCGAAGCCCACGGCCCCGAGTGCGCCATCAATACCCTGCGTAGCGGCCTGGCGACCGAAGCCGACGACCGCCTGCGTTACCACGTTCGCCTGCTGGTGGACGCTGGCTTCGTGAAGGAGCTGGAGCGTCACGCGACCAACGTCACCTACGTCCGCCTGACGAACTCTGGGGTTGAGTTTCTCGAGCTCTGCCGCAGCGACGCCCGCTGGCGTGACGCGAAGGCCGTGGTGCTCGATCGCACCGGCGGTCAGTCGCTCACCGTCATCCGCACGCTGCTCACCAAGTGGGCCGTCGAAGCCGTGAATCACGGCTACGCCCGCGTCCCTCGCCGTGCGTATCGCCCCCTGTTCCGCCGCGAAGAAGCCCGCCGCCAGTTCAATGGCGTTCGCTACGATCGCGACCTCGTCGAAGTTGAAGACGAGCTGCAACTTGTTCGCACCGCTCCCGACTACCGTGAGCGTGGCGAAGTCCGCGATCGCCTGTACGATTCCGACTACTACTACAACGGCGCCGTGGTCGAACCCGAATCTCTCGAGCCGAACGTCGGCGTGCAGCTTCCGATCTACCTCGTGTAGTGCTCGGACCGCGACCTTAAATCTGCAAACGGGGAATCGTCCTGATCGGGGCGGTTCCCCGTTCTGCTGCGCGAGTTGAACTTCGCCCAACAATCGGCGAGAATCACAGCTCGCGCGGCCTGCACGCTCTTTCCATGAGGCGGGGCCACGCTGTTTTCACGAACCTCGCCCACCTTTTGGCCCTCCCTTCAGCATGACGCAACCCTCGCAAAGTGGATGGTCCGACTGGCTGGATCGACTCGCCGGTGGCTCGAAGCAGCCCGCTGGCGGATCGCCCTATAGAACCGAATCTCCGATGACCGACGACAAGCCAAGCCCCCAGATCAAGCAGCCACCGGTGCTGCTCCGCGAAACGCAGGCGATTCTTCGGCAGATCGAAACCCTGCTCGGCAGCAAAGTCGTCAGCTACTGGAACAACGCCCGCGGCTCGGTCTGTCACAACGATGTGGTCGCGCTGTGGGAAGTGCTCGAAAAGGTCGGCACGCACGAGACGCTCTACTTGTTCATCAAGTCCGACGGCGGCAACGGTCAGGCTTCGCTGCGGATGATGAACCTGCTGCGCAAGCACGCCAAACGCGTGGTTGCATTGCTTCCTCTCGAAGCGGCGTCCGCGGCGACGATGCTAGCCCTCGGTGCCGACGAGATCCAGATGGGTCCGATGGCGTTCCTCACGGCAGTCGACACGTCGCTGATCCACGACCTCTCGCCCATCGATCGCGACAACGATCGCGTGAGCGTTAGTCTCGACGAACTCAACCGCGTTGTGCGGCTGTGGAAGCAAGAGCACGCCGCGGCCGAGATCAATCCGTACCAGGCGTTGTTCCAGCATGTCCATCCGCTGGTCATTGGGGCGGTCGATCGTGCCGAGTCGCTGTCGATCATGATCTGCAAGGAGATGCTCAACTACCACATTGGCTCCGAAGCACGTTCGCTCGAAATCGCCGAAACGCTCAACGCCAAGTACCCGAGTCACAGCTATCCGATCCTGCTCGACGAGGCAAAGAAGATCGGCCTGCCGGCGACGGGCATGGATAGTAAGGTCAACGCCCTGCTCCTCGAACTCAATCAGCTCTATAGCGAGATGGGTCAGAAGGCGACCACCGACTTCGACGAAACCCGTGCCCACGGCAACGAGATCATCAACATCCACGAAGCGGACGGCGTGCAAGTGTTCTTCCAGCAGGACAAGGACTGGTTCTACCGCGCCGAGGAACGCCGTTGGATCACGATGAACGACTCCAGCGGCTGGCGGAAGGCCGAACTCGTCGATGGCGAAGTCCGCCAGTCGATGCTCCACATCGCGTAAATAGCCGGTTTCGGCGAGCCGGGAGCGTCAGCGACCGGAGGATTGCACAACGGGCTTCCAACTTGTGTAAAATGGGAGCGACCTCGCTTTCCAAAATCCAATCACAGGGAGTTTCTCATGCGCCGCTGCTTGTGCCCGTCGCTCGTTCTCGTTGCCATGTTGTTTTCGGCGGTATCGTTCGCTGAGGAAAAGTGGCGGCCGCTGTTCAATGGCAAGGACCTCCAAGGTTGGACTCCGAAGATCCGCTACCAAGAGGCGGGCGACAACTTTGCGAATACGTTCCGTGTCGAGGATGGCGTGCTGAAGGTCGGCTACGACGAGTACGAGGAGTTCGGCGCTCGCTTTGGTCATTTGTTCTTCGACGAGGAGTTCTCCAACTACCGCCTGAGGGCCCAGTACCGGATCGTGGGCGATCAAGTGAAGGGCGGCGCAGGTTGGGCTCAGAAGAATAGTGGCATCATGATCCATGGTCAAAAGCCGGAGACGATGGCGATTGATCAGGAGTTCCCCGTGTCGATCGAGGTGCAACTCCTCAGCGGCCTCGGCGGTGGAATTCGCCCCACGGCGAACCTCTGCACCCCCGGCACACACGTCGTGATGAACGGCAAGCTGCACACCGACCACTGCACCAACTCGAAGTCGCAGACGTTTGGAGACGAGTGGGTCGAGGTCGAGCTCGAAGTCCACGGCAGCGGCAAGATCAAGCACTTCGTCAACGGAGAGCTAGTGATGGAGTACGAGCAGCCCCAGTACGACCCCCGCGACGCAACCGCCAAGCCACTGGTGGAAGCTCGCAAGGACGGCAACCTCTTGATCGATCGTGGCACGATTTCGATTCAGTCGGAAAGCCATCCCGTCGAGTTCCGAAAGATCGAAATCTTGGAGCTTGAGGAGTAAACCAAGCGGCGAGCGTTTTGTCGCACCCCGTGGATATTTCATTGGGTGCGACATTACTCTTTTTTCACCCGGCGGGAGTTGTGGCGTAAGTGCTTGCCGCCCAGTAAGTTGCGAATCGCATCGTGAGTCGGTTCAAAAAGTAAAGTCGCAGCGCGAATCCGCAGGTGCGACATTAGGAGGGGTTAGGGGTTGGAGGTTAGGGACTAGGGCGCCGTAGGCCGGGTCAAGCTCCGCGCGGACCCGGCGCTTTACGCCATGCCCTAACGCGCGCACCGCGATCGCCCGCCAAGCTCCTCACCCGCCGTTTTTCTCTAGTGTTTTAGGTTGTCAAAGAACATGCGTCCACCATTCCGGTGAATATGCACATCAGAACACACCCGAAGCGCGCTTTCTAGTCGCTTTCTGGAAAAAGGTGGAAATAATCGTACAACGGAATTCATTCCGTTTTTCCCGTCATCCCCGCGCAGGCGGGGACCCAGAGGCAAAGCTCGAACCTGGTTTCCCGCCTGCGCGGGAATGACGTGCGTCACGGCACGCTGAACCAGGGTAGCCCCCGCGCTCGTGGAACTCGCGTGGTGGCAACCATGGGCTGACATCCGAAACCCCTTCGGGAGAGCAAGGTAGGCCGGATCAAGCGGAGCGCCGATCCGGCGCTTGGTGTGTTGAAGCTGGATAATGCTTCCATTTTTCACACTACATCCGGTCCCTGAAGATGGTTTATAACGTGATCGGATGGCTACGCGACTGCGATAGGTAACGCGGCATTTGCCGGATCGGCGCGGAGCTTGATCGCGGCCTACTTAAGGACTTTGCTATGCGACCGCTTCGTTATTCGATCAACGTGACGCTCGATGGGTGCGTGGACCACATGGCGGGGGAGCCGGATGCGGAGTTACATCAGTACCATGCCGACAACATTGCGCAGTCGGACGCCCTGCTGCTCGGGCGGGTGACTTACCAGATGATGGAAGAGGCGTGGCGGCCGGTGGCGGAGACGGGCGTGCGGCCCGACTGGATGGACGAGTGGATGGTGCCTTTCGCCCACACGATCCACGCGGCGAAGAAGTACGTCGTGTCGAGCACGCTCGAGCGAGTCGATTGGAACGCAGAGCTGATCCGCGGCGATCTGGAGGGCGCGGTTCGAGCACTCAAGGAACAGCCGGGCGGGACGATTTCGGTGGGTGGCGTGACGCTGCCACTCGCGCTCGCCGAGTTAGGACTGATCGACGAACTCGAACTCGTCGTGATGCCAACCATCGCAGGGCGCGGACCGTCGCTGCTGGCGGGGTTATCGAAGCCGATGAATCTGAAATTGGAGCGACGGAGGGAGTTTGCTTCGGGGGCGGTGGTGTTGGGGTATGCGGTGGTGGGGTAGAGGGAAGGCGTGGGCAGCGAGTTCGCATTAGAAGTTGTCGTACTCGCCGTAGACGTCATCGAACCAGTCGAGCAATTTCCAGCGGCACACGCCTTCTTCGCTCGAATCGAGCACGTATTCGGCAAATTCCTTTCCCCCTCTTCCGTCCATTCCGCCTTCCCCCAATTTTGCAACTAATCGCTTGTCGCCGCTGTAGAAGAACACGGTTAAGCTTACGTGGAGCTTGCCGTCCACGGTCGTCGCCCCCAAGATTCCCTTCCAGCTCATTGGTGTATTCGGAGATTCGTTGGCGTTCGAAATGTATAAGCAGAATCCAATGCCGCCCATCCACGCATTCTCAAGAGACTCTGTGACGATTCTCCCACCGAAGTGGGTTTGCAAGAGATCCACGAGGTAGAGAATCAGCCCCCGCCACTCGTCGTCGCTAAACGCTTCCAGCTCAGGCTCGCTCGCGCTTAGCATCTTCAGGGCTGACACATCCTCCATCTGATCTCCTCGGCTGAGCCGTTCACTTCTTTGTTAGCTCAAGGAAACTGGGAAACGACGAATGCAGCTCGGCCCGCCTTGCGATCGAAAATACCTCTCCCGTCCTCCAGTTCGAATCGGTAGCCATCGTCCACCGACCGAGGGATGTCGGCCAATGCCACCGGCTGGAAGTAAGGTTCGGGCGCCGCTAAGGGCTCGACTGGCCAGTTGTTCTTTTTGCACCACGCCAAGAATTCCGTCTCGGGAATTGCGAACTCCGCTTCGCAACCGTAGGAATCGGCATGATACGTCACGTCCGTGGCTTCGTCGGGTAATCTGAACTGGCTCCACATCGCTCGGTTCGCCATCGAAGCTGGCACGTTCGCACCGTTTGATGGAAAATTGCGATAGTAAGCGGCGATTGCGGCGACAGCTAACGCGGCGCTGGCAATGACGCCAATGAAGGAACGTAGGCTATATCTCATCGTTGTCAAACTGATCCCACCAGGAGTCAATTGGTCCTTGTCGTTCTAAGGCATGAGGGGACCGTTTCCATCTTGTACGTTGGAAGTTCGTATCAGGCATCATTCTCGACATAGTCGAGCAGTAGTTGTACCTTCGTAGAGACATCTGGCTTTTCAAGTCCAGCGAGCTTGCACTTCCCATGGATCACCTCGCGGATGTGCCATACATCCATGAACTCTCTCAAGCCTGCGGGAGGGTTCCCTTCCTCGTCGAGGTCTGTGAGAAAGCATTTGGACTCAGCACCAAGGACTTGATCGAAGTACCGAAGAACCGAGAGTTTGCCATCGAAGCCATCGATTTTCTCGACGAGATCCCGCAAGCTAACTGGGCCGATCATTTTTGAATATCTCCCTTGCCGGGTGCCCCTGCTGGCTTGTCGTGGATTGCCTGAGTGGCCGACTTTCACGGTTTGGAAACTTCGTTCATAGTTCGCCGGTTTGACGTGGACCAGCAGTGCTTTTCAGGGAGGCATGCTGGTTGAGACTTTGGTTAAGTGTAACGCCGCCGCCGTGGGCAAGCCAACTTTTAGGTTTGTTGGAGGTGATTAGTCACTCTTAGGGCACTGCTGGTGGGATTCCGGCTGGCGATCGATTGAGACGGGTTTGTGAGGCTTCGACTTGCATCCTGTTGGTAATGCTCGACAAGCCAGCAGTGGCACCCTGGCGGTGTCCAATAATTTAGTCCGCTAGGCCAGTACAGATTCGATCTTCCACTTGGAAGGGTGTTGAGGATGCATAAGTATCGGGGCCATGTCTTCCCGTCCAGTTGTAATGTAGCACTGGCCCCCTATCGTTTTCGGTGATTCTATCCGGCGTCCCAAGTACTTGCTTAATGTCATCGACGGTGACAGCCCGTTCGCTTGCCGCAATTAGCAACGCTTGGATGGCATCTCCGAAAAGCTCATGGTCCCCTCGCGCGGCCCTCCCTAACGCAGCGATGTCTTTGGCCGCCTTGTGAAGGTCAAGACTACGAAAGTACTCCTTGTCTTTGATCATGTGTGGCACTACCCGTTTCTGCCCGACCTATGGCTTGGTGAGAGTCGTACTCGACCCCCGTGTAGTCTCGTCAGCATGCAGCTTCTAAGCATCAATTCGATCACCGAGCGGACTTATCAATCTATCTCATGGATCAATCCAAAGCACGAAAAAACCTCCGCCACAACATTTGGTCGTGGCGGAGGTTTTTGGTTTCTGACAGCTGCCCTCTCCGCGCTAACAGCTTCACCCTCCCGCAAGCGGGAGGGTGAAGGTTTCCGGCACGTCACCCGGCTGTTCCCTAGGAGCAAGTCACCGTTGGTTCGTGAGAACGTCTCACCTTATCGCGTGACAGCTTCTGGCTCTGCGTCGCACTAGGAGAATTGCTCCGAAACCCGCAACTCCAAGGACGATGGTGGATGGCTCGGGGACCCTGGCGCCCAATACGGCCGCTACCATGTTCGCCGAGATGAAGTCGCCACGCTCGGCGGCAAACAGGAGGTTGCCTTCGTCGTCGAACACGTCCAGGCCTGGGTCGTCCGGATTGCCGATGTCTTCCCATGCCGAGATCGGCTCGTTGTCTTCGTTCACGGGGCCGATGTACTTGTAGAATTCGTACCGACGAATGACGACCTTGTCACTTTCTCCGACTTCGTCCTCGACCATCTTCTCCTTTGGGTTCTTGCCCCCTTCGAGCAGTTCCCACTCCGACTCGATTTCGATGGGATCCTCACCCTGCGGAACCAAGTTGGCATAGTTAGGGTCGTTGGGGTCCCCAGAGATTAGTTGCTCCAGTAGATTCTGCATCTCCGCATCGCTGAACGGGGACAAGTCGACTTTGGTTTTGAAGACTTTCATCCAGGTGGAGTCGGGTCGGAAATTGGGTGCGTCTTCTTCGTCGGGCTCGGGGACCTTGATCACAGCTTGCAGCACCGCGGGCTCCCCGGGTGCAGGAGCCACGTAGGTCCAAGTGGGGCCAGGTACTGTTTCGGGCACGCTCCCGATTCTCTCGTAGGCGCCGTTGTTGTCGTTTAGCCAAAAGAAGCGCGTCGCTGTGGGCTGCGCCCCGTTGAGCCAAAAGCCGAAGTGTTCGCCGCCGGCCGAGTAGGTGAGTTCATGTCCGTTCGTCGAAGGTGGATTGACGGTGGGCATGAGCGATCCCGGGTTGGGAGCGCCGGCAAAGTTGTATCCCGTGTAGGTGATGCGAGTCCCAGCGAACTGGCCCAGATCGTCGTTGTACTCCAAGATGCTTCTGCTGCTGTAATGCGCTGGAAAGTCTCCACCGATGCTTGACGAATGAACTCCCTCGAGTTCAATTTCTGCCCCCTCGCATGGTTCGGGAGTGGTGTTGTAGATGTCGAAGTTGGAGAGGGTGCCGTAGATGCCACTTCCGCTAGCCGATGGCGAGCCTAGGGCTGTAATGAGTGCCAAGGACAATAGAAATCCAAATCCCCTTTTTATGGCTTTGGTCTCTTGGGTCCGTAGGTCGTTATGAAACTTACGTATCATGAGTCGACTCCTCTTCTAATGCTCCACCGAAGCCTTACACGGAGCACGAAGGAGCATTTCGTGTCGCGTTCTACGATCAACCGTTGCCTAAGGAGTGTCCCGTTGTCCGTGAACCCTTCAGTCCCGTGCAACGCAGATGCTCACCTCGCACTCAGGCATCCGGCCGCCCTACTGCGGCTTAGATAGAGAGTACTGACGGCCGAGACAGCTGCGTATCGGGGATCGCGGCAAAGTGGCCGCGAGCTGACAGGTAAATCCTGACAGACGACTTGCGCTGCCGGGGAAAGCCCGGCATGGTCGAAGCTGGCCCAGCAGAACGCTGTTAAAGAAGGGGTTCGCGGGGCCCGCTGCTCAGCAGACCCTGTTCCACTGCGAACCGGGTTAAGTCCGCACGATTTTGAAGCCCGAGTTTCTCCATTAGTCGACTGCGATACGATTCGATCGTTTTCACGCTTACGTCGAGCTGATCCGCCACGGCTTGGTTGGTATGACCTTGCGCAATCAAACCCAGCACCTCTTTTTCGCGCGCACTTAGTTTGTTGAACGGCGAATCCGCTGGCGTTGCCGTTGAAGAATGCGAAGTCGTGCCAATGGTTGCCGTACTACTACGGGCGTCTACGAATATTCTTCCCTGAGAAACGGCTCGGATCGCGCTCAAGAGCTCCGAGTCGGCTGCACTCTTCACGACGTACCCAGACACTCCCATGGCCAAAGCCGTGCGCAAGTAAGCAGGATCGTCGTGCATCGTGAGCACGATCACTCGCAGTCCGGGAACCCTTTGGCAGATCTTTTCAATCCCCTTGAGCCCAAGTCCTCCCGGCATTGAAAGGTCGAGGGTCAAAATATCGGGCCGTACTTCGGGCAATTGGGAAAGTGCCTCGGCAAAGTCACCTGCTTCTCCGACAACCTCCATGTCGTTTTGCGATTCCATCAGAAGGCGCAATCCACTACGAAGCACGGCGTGATCATCGGCGATGAAAATGCGGATCTTCTTCATACGGATTCCGACAATGGGATTGTCACTTGGATCATGGTTCCTCCGCTATCTGCGGAGCGGATGATGCAATCGCCTCGCAGCATTTCGGCCCGCTCGCGAATGCTCTTCAATCCCAGGCCGACAGAGCTCCGTGCTAATGCTTGGTTAGTGTCTGCTGGCAAACCACGTCCATCGTCGACAACGGACAATTCTACCATGTCGCCAACCCTCGCGAGCTTCACTTCGACGGATTTCGCCTGGGCATGTCGCGCGATGTTGGTCAGCGATTCCTGCAAAATTCTGTATAGCGAGGTTTCCGCTGGCAACGACAAGGACCCCGATACTGTAGCGGATGCTTCGAGGCGGACGGGTACGCCATGAAATACCTCAAAGTCTTCGCATAGCCGCTCGACGGCTGCGATTAGTCCCAACTCCTCGAGCACGCCGGGGCGCAGGCCGCTGGCCAGACGGCGCACCTCCTGGTGGGCAGTCGCGCCCACTTGGCGAAGGTCGCGCGCCAATCTTTGGGCCGATGGAAGATCCGGGGCTGCCTCTACCGTACCGAGTCCGACCAGCAGGGCGGTCAGTTGCTGGCCGATCTCGTCGTGCAAATCACGGGCGATGCGCGATCGCTCTTCTTCCTGAGCTTGCAAGAAACCATGAAGCAATTCTCCACGATACTCCGCCAAGTGTCGGAGCGGCTTCACCACCAACCACCAAATGACCGGGGCCATAATTAGTGTCAGAATGGTGGCATCGATGAGTCCCTGCACCTGGCGCGTTGTCGCCCATGGCGGCAAGAAGGGCAGCATCAACATGATGGTGCCTTCCGCGGCAAACGTGAGCACGAGCACCAACACGAATGTTCGTAGTGGAGCAATCGGTCTCCACGCATGGATTTGGTTTTTCATGCCTGCAGCTATATAAGGGGATTGCCGACGGAGAAGATTGCGTAGAGTGGCACCCAGATTGGCCGCTTGAAACTGATAATCGCACGAAAAAACCTCCGCCACAACACTTGGTCGTGGCGGAGGTTCTTGGTTGTTAACAGTTAGCCCTCCCCGGGCCCCAGTATTCTCGAAGAAATGGGCCCGACCCTCCCGGAGGGAGGGTGCAGTACTCGGGGGTGGGCTTTCTACTACTTGCCGTGCTTCAGCGTGGCTTGGGCGGCGGCTAGGCGGGCGATGGGCACGCGGAAGGGGCTGCAGCTCACGTAGTCGAGGCCGACCGTGTGGCAGAAGAAGATCGAGGCGGGGTCGCCGCCGTGCTCGCCGCAGATGCCGAGCTTGATCTTGGGCTTCGTCTTGCGACCCTTCTCGACGGCCATCGCCACGAGCTGACCGACACCGGTGGTGTCGAGCGATTGGAACGGGTCGCGCTCCAGGATCTCTTCGCTCAGGTAGTCGGGCAGGAACGAGTTGATGTCGTCGCGGCTGTAGCCGAACGTCATCTGCGTCAGGTCGTTGGTGCCGAAGCTGAAGAAGTCGGCCTCGGTGGCTACTTCGTCGGCGGTCAGGGCGGCACGCGGGATCTCGATCATTGTACCAATCAGGATCGGCAGGTTGCCCTTGAAACCCTTCTTGGTCTTCACGTCTTCGATGGTCTCTTCCGTGATCCGGCGAAGCATCGCCAGTTCCTTCACGGTGCCGACCAGCGGGATCATGATCTCCGGCTTGGCGTCGATCTTCTTGCCGAGGCAGTTGATCGTTGCTTCGGTGATCGCGGTGACCTGCATCACGAGGATTTCGGGATAGGTCACGCTGAGACGGCAACCACGATGGCCGAGCATCGGGTTGTGCTCGTGCAGCTGAGCCACGCGAGTCTTGATCTTGGCAACCGGAATGCCGGTGGCCTTGCTCACTTCTTCCTGGCTCTTGGCGTCGTGGGGCAGGAATTCGTGCAGCGGGGGATCTAAGAGGCGGATCGTGACGGGTAGACCGGCCATCGCCTTGAAAATGCCCTCGAAGTCCTTCCGCTGGTAAGGGAGCAGCTTCTTGAGGGCCGCTTCGCGAGCCGGCTTCTCTTCGGCGAGGATCATCTCACGCATGTGGATGATGCGCTCGGGCTCGAAGAACATGTGCTCGGTGCGGCACAGGCCAATGCCCTCGGCACCGAAGTCGCGAGCACGCTTGGCGTCCTCGGGCGAGTCGGCGTTGGTGCGAATGCCCAGCTTGCGGTGCTTGTCGGCCCACTTCATGACGGTCTCGAAGTCGCCCGACATCTTGGGGGAAACGGTGGCCATTTCGCCAGCGAACACTTCGCCCGTCGAGCCGTCGATAGAGATGACGTCCTTGTGGGTGAAGGTCTTTCCGTTGACCTTGATCTTCTTGCCCTTCTCGTCGATCTCGATGGCACCAGCGCCAGCGACGCAGCACTTGCCCCAACCACGAGCCACCACGGCAGCGTGGCTGGTCATGCCACCGGTGCTGGTGAGAATGCCGGCGGCGGAGTGCATGCCGTCGACGTCTTCGGGGGAGGTTTCCTTGCGGACGAGGATGACCTTCTCGCCATCGTGAGCACGGTCGACGGCTTCGTCGGCCGAGAAGGCGAGCTTACCGAACGCGGCGCCAGGCGAAGCAGGAAGGCCGATCGTGAGCGGCTTTTCCTTCTTCTTGGCCGCGGGGTCGAACGACGGAAGCAGCAGCTGAGTGAGGTCGCCGGCCGGAATGCGGAGGATGGCGGTCTTCTCGTCGATCAGCTTCTCCTTGGCCATCTCGCAGGCGATACGCACGGCGGCGGCACCAGTCCGCTTGCCATTGCGAGTCTGCAGCATGTACAGCTTGCCCTTCTCGATGGTGAACTCGATGTCCTGCACGTCCTTGTAGTGCTTCTCGAGCTTCGTCTTGATCTTCATGAGCTCATCGTGCATTTTCTTGCCGATGGTCTTGTCGGTCGGTGCCTTCCACTTGGGCATTTCGTCCACCGGCTGCGGCGTGCGAATGCCGGCGACCACGTCTTCGCCCTGGGCGTTGATCAGGAACTCGCCGTAGAACTTGTTCTCGCCGGTCGACGGATTGCGAGTGAACGCAACGCCGGTGCCCGAGTCGTCGCCCATGTTGCCGAACACCATCGACTGGACATTGACCGCGGTGCCCTTGAGGCCGGTGATGCCCTCAATGCGGCGGTAGCTGATGGCCTTGTCGCTGTTCCAGCTCTTGAACACCGCTTCGATGGCGAGCTCGAGTTGCTCCATCGGCTTCTGGGGGAAGTCTTGCTTGGTGTGCTTCTTGTAGACTTCCTTGTAGGCGTGAACCAGTTCGATAAGGCCTTCGGTCGGAACGTCGTTGTCGTCCTTGGCGTTGTACTTCTTCTTGATCTTGGCGAACGCTTCTTCGAAGTACTCGTGGTGAACTTCCATCACGACGTCGCCATACATGTTGATGAGGCGGCGGTAGGCATCATAAGCGAAACGCTCGTTGCCCGTGGCGTTCACGAGGCCAACGACCGATTCGTCGTTGAGGCCCAGGTTCAGGATGGTGTTCATCATGCCGGGCATCGACAGGGCGGCACCCGAACGAACCGAAACCAACAGCGGGTTCGAGTTGTCACCGAACTTCTTGCCGGTTTCCTTCTCGAGGGTCTTCACCGCCTCGGCGACGTCGTCCATCAGTCCCTTGGGGAACTTTTGCTTGTTCTGGTAGTACTGGTCGCAGCACTCGGTGGTGATGGTGAAGCCGGGAGGGACGGGCAGGCCAATCGAAGTCATGTCCGCCAAGTTGGCGCCCTTGCCGCCGATGAGTTGCTTCATGGTGGTGTCGCCGTCGGTGCGGGTCTTACCGAAGTAGTACACCATCTGCGAGCCGGCTGGTTTCTTCTTGGCCATGCCTGAGTTGTCCTTGGTTTCGAACGGAGGATACTGGTATAGAATGACGAGCCGCGAGAGGTGAGCACTGCCGCAAGGGCTGCGCAGACCCTCCACGGGCCCCAAACGTTTGTGACGAATCGGCCAATGTAGTCGGGCATTTGCGGGTCCGTCAAGCCGCCACGGTTTGCGCAACCGGTTCCGAAACCCCCCTCCGAATGCATGGCAACCTTTGAAAAACGCCGCCGTTTTCGCCGCTCGCTGGTGTGGCCCGTCGTGGCGTTCGAGCTGGCCCTGGCCGTGGTGGGGGCGGGTATCGCGTGGGTGGGGGGCGTGCGACTGGCGAGCTGGCTGCCGGCCTCTGGGGATGCTTGGCTGGCGGCGATGGCCTGGGGCCTCGTGGCGACGGTGCCGATGGCCCTGGTGCTGGTGTTTCTGCTGGTGAGCCCCTGGCGGCCGCTGGTCAGGTTGCGACGGATCGTGAACCGCTTTGTGCGGATGATCTTCTACACCGCGCCGTGGTGGCAACTGGCAGCGGTGTCGATCGCGGCAGGAGTGGGCGAAGAGGTGCTGTTCCGTGGCGCGATCCAGCCCGTGGCGGCGAGCTTCACGACGCCCGTGATTGGACTGGTGATTGCGAGCCTGCTGTTCGGACTCGTTCACGCGGCGAGCTGGAGTTACTTCTTGCTCGCCACCGGCGTGGGGTTCTACCTCGGTGGCCTCGCCATGTGGCGGGGCGAGATCGTCAGCGCGGTGATTGCCCATGCGCTGTACGACTACATCGCGCTGACGGCCGTGTCGAAGGGCTGGATGGTGCGTCAGCGGCCGCTGTTTGCGTTCTCCAAATCCTCGGCAGTGTCATCCACTGCTTCATCGCGTTGATAAACGCGGACGTAGTCGACTTCGTAGCGGCCGGGGAACTCGGTGGCCGAGGGATCGCCGCCGTTCATGCCGCCGATGGCCAAGTTGAGCAGAAGGAAGTGTGGTTGGCGGAAGGGATTGCGGCGGGTGCTCATCGTGCGATCGACTTCGGCGAGGTCGAGGGTGTTGAGCACGCGGTCGTCGACGGAAAGTTCGATGCGGTCGGAGTTCCAGTCCATCTTCCAAGTGTGGAACTCTTTGGCCCAGTCCTTGCCGAGCTCGTCCATCGGAACGATCACGGTGTCCCACTTCGGCCCGCGCTGATTGCGCGCGGCCCAGCAGGCGTTGGCGAGGATCGAGTCTTTGTAGTACTCCATCACATCGACCTCACCACCGCCCGGCCAACCGCCACGGCGGCCTAGCGTCCAGATCGCGGGCCAGAGTCCGGGGCGGGCATCGACGCGGGCGCGGACTTCTAGGATGCCGTACTGCCATTCGTAGAGGCCCGAGGTTTGGATGCTGCTAGACGTATACTCGGCCTGCTTTCGATTGCGCCGCCAGTCGCGCGACGCGGGGTCGTGCTTGGGATTCGGCACCGCTTCGCGACGGGCTTCGATCAGCAGGATGCCATCTTTGCAGTTCGCGTTGTCGGGCTGGTACCACTGGAGTTCGTCGTTGCGAACGAACCCTCGCTCGTGCCGCCACCGCTCGGCGCTCGGTGGGCCGTCGACGTCGAACTCGTCGGACCAGACGAGGCGGTAACCTTCGGGTGTTTCGGCGAACGCGGGCGTGGCGAGGAGTAATGCGAGAACGGCGAAGGCGGGGCGAAGAATCATGGCGGAGCGGGGTAGGGGGGAGGCGAGGTGGGAGCCACCATTGTAGCCGGACTCGCAAGAGTTCGGGCGCCCTAAAATGCTGCCCGAACTCTTGCGAGTCCGGCTACGGGTCTACGGTGCGGCTACGGAGAAACGCGTCTAGTAATCAACCCCGACGGCCTCGCAGAGGAACCGCATGTATTTGCTCGCGGCGCGGAAATTGTCGGTGGTGGTATTCACCAGCGTGCCGTCGAACAGCACGTCGTGATCGAGCTTGGCGACGGCGATGTGGTCCTTGCGTTTCAGGTCCTCGACATCGGGGTGGTCGATGCCGTAGCCGCGCGGTGGCCGCTGGAGGGTGTCGCCGGCGAGTTCGAATCGCTGCCTGAACGGTTTGGCGTCGCGGGCCTTACGCCAGTCGCCCGGGTATTCGTCGATGGTCTCGCGGATCGCGCGGAGGGTGTCGCCATCTGGGTGCCAGATGCCGACGGCGATGAACACTTCGTCGGGGGCGATGTGAAAGTACAAGCCGGGCGAGTGGATGTCCTTGCCGGCTTCGTGCCGGAACTGAATGCCAACGTTGGTCTTGTAGGGAAGCTTGTTGTTGCTGAACCGGACGTCGCGGTGCAGTCGCATCAACGAGCCACCGACCTTCTTGGGGACCGCCGTGAAGTGGGGCGAGATCTTCTTGAGCGGGGCTTCCATTGCCGCGATGTAGGCAAGCGCGGGCTCGCGGACATCACGCTCGTAGCGATCGCGATTCGCCTCGAACCACTTGCGGTTGTTGTACCGCGAGAGCTCTTCGAGGAAGTGCAGCAGGCCTAACGGAAAGCCCGTGAAGCGGGGTGAGCCGCTGTTGCGCGTGGACATCGACACCATTCCCGAGCAGACCGGTTCCTGAGTAGACAAGCAATGCGAGACTACGCATTGTCGGCTCGGGACGCGGCGGCGGCAACCGGGTGCGACCTGTCAGCGTTACATTCCTGTAAGCTTAACAGCGAGTCACCACGGCCCTTACGGGCCCCGCTCGGTGGTGGAGTGTTACGGGATGATGACGGCTCCGTTGATCGACAGACCGAATCCAGCGTTGCCGGTGACGGTGGTGCCGGACTGGACGCCACCGAGGGTGCCAACGACTTCGATGCCGTTCTCGAGGTTCTCGATGGCGGTGTTGTTGACGAGGCTACCGTTGATGTTGAGGGCGAAGGTCATACCGTTGCCATCGTTCTTGGTAGCCGAGTTGTCATTGACCGAGCCGGCAACGTTGCCACCGACGAACAAGCCATCGCCGTCGGAGGTCAGTCCGTCGAGGTTCAGGTTGGTGGTGTTATTCGAGACGTTACCCTGCACACCACCCACGATGTTGATACCGCGACCACCTTCGAGGAGGCTTTGACCGTTCTGGTTCGAGACGTTCTCGAGGACGCTGCCGACGATGTTGCCGCCGATCAGGATGCCGTCGGTGCCGTTCTGCGTGGTCTGGTTGCCCGAGACCGAGCTGACGCCGAAGGCGATGCCCTCGACGTTGCCCGCGACATGGATACCGCGGTCGCCGTTGTTGCGAGCCTGGTTATTATTCACCGAGCCTTGGACGTTGCCATCGACCCGCAGGCCGGTGCCATCGTTGAGGTCGGTGATGTTGTTGTTCACGGCGATGGTGTTGGCTGCGGCCGGGTTGAGTTTCACGACGCTGCCGGTGACGTGGATACCGTTGCCATCGAACGAGGCACCGGCGTTGTTGTTGCCCGCGCTGTTGAGGGTGACGTCGCCGCGAATGTTGCCATCGACGAACAAGCCGTTACCACCCGCCGCGCTCTGACCGTTGTTGTTGGTCTGGTTGCCGCGGACTTCGGCGGCCACGTCGCCGTCGACGTGGATACCGTGCGAGCCGTTGTTGCTGGTGATGTTGTTGATCATCGCCGTGTAGTTGATGCCACCGCTGGCGGCCGACAGGCTGTCGACGGCGATACCCGCGCCGCCGTTGCCGTTGGCGGTGTTGCTGGAGATGCCGGCGTTGGTGGCGATGTTCGAGGCGAAGACATCTTCGACGTCGATGCCGTTGGCGACGTTGTTGTTGGTGACGTTGCCGATCAAATTGCCGTTCAGGTCGCCATCGACGAAGATACCGTGGCGGCCGTTGGACGAGGAGACGTTGGTGCTGATGTTGCCCGTGTGGGTGTTGGCGACGTGGATACCGTCGCCGTCGCTTGCCGAGCCGGCGATATTGCCGGTGGTGGTGTTGCCGGTGATGTTGCCGGATACCGCGCCATTGAGCGTTAGACCGTTACCACCTTCGCCACCAGCCGATTGGCCGTTGCTGTTCGAGGTGTTGCCGGAGACGTTGCCACCGACGGTGCCGTTGATCGCGAGGCCATCGAAGCCGTTGGACGAGGTGATGTTGCCGTTGACGGTGGTGCCCACGCTGTTGAAGTTGATGCCGAACTCGCCGTTGCTGCTGGCGGTGTTGGTCGACAGGCTGCCGGTGATGGCTTGGCCTTGGATGCCGTTGCCGCCGTTGCTGCTGGTGGTGTTGCCGGAGACGTTGCCGGTAACGTTGCCAGCCAGGGCGATACCATCGCCATCGTCGGCGGTGCCGGCGGCGTTCGCCGAAGCGATGTTGTTGGCGACGTTGCCGCCAACGTTGCCGCCGAGGATCATACCGCTACCACCTTCGCCGCCGGGCGAGAGGCCGTTGCCGGAGGTAGTGTTGCCCGACACGTCGCCGGCGATGTTGCCGGTGACTTCGAGGCCGGCGAAGTGATTTTGGCCCGCCGTATTGTTGGCCACCGAAGCCGCGGTGCCATTGACGGCGATACCAAAGGCGTCGTTCGAGTTCGCGGTGTTGCTGGTGACCGAGCCGGTAACGTTGTTGACTTGGATACCGCCGAGCACGTTGTCGCTCGCGGTGTTGTTGGTGATCGAGCCACCAACGGTCGCGCCGTTGACTCGCAGGCCCATGCCATCGTTCTGCGTGGCGCTATTGGTCATGATGCTGCCACCGACGGTGCCGGCGAGCAGCACGCCGTTGCCATCGGCCGTGGTGCCGCCAATATTACCGGTTGCGACGTTGCTGCTCACGCTACCCGCGACGTTGCCGCCGATCTGGATACCGTCGCCACCTTCGCCGCCGGCGGATTGACCGTTGGCGTTGGCCGTGTTGCCAGTGACACCGCCACCGACATTGCCGGTGGTTTGCAGGCCCGTGAATCCGTTATTGCTAGTGGTGTTGCCCGAGACGCTCCCCGCGACGGTGTTGGCGAGGATACCTTCGGCGTCGTTGGTGCTGGCGGTGTTGCTCGACAAGTCGCCCGCGATGTTACCGAGTGCGAGCAAACCGACATCGTCGTTGGCGAGCGCCGTGTTGGTGGAGACGCTGCCCGCGACGTTGCCCATGAGCGAGATACCGGTACCGCCGGCCGAGGTGAAGACGTTGCTGCTCGCGGCGTTGTTGTTCACGCTGCCACCGACGTTGCCAGTGACCATGATGCCATGGCCGCCAACCGCTCCTTGGCCATTGCTCGAGGCGGTGTTGAAGCTGATGCTGCCGGTCACCGTGTTGAGCAATAGACCGGTGCCGTCGTTGTTGCTAGTCGTGTTGCCACTCACGGCTTGGCCGACGTTGCCGGTGACTTGAATACCATTGCCATCGAACGAGGCGCCATCGCCGTTGCCCGCAGCGGTGTTACCCGACAGATTGGCACCGACGTTGCCGTCGATCAGGATACCGCCACCACCCGCGGCACCTGCACCATTGCCTGAGGTGATATTGCTGACCACGTTGCCCGTGACGCCATCGCCGACGGCACCGGAGCCAACTTGAATACCGAACTCGTTGTTGAGGCTGGCGGTGTTGCCCTGCACGTTGCCGGTGACTTGCCGGGCAACGATGATGCCCGAGGTTCCGTTGGACGAGGTGGTGTTGCCAGTGACGTTGCCGGTGACATTGTTAGACACCAGGATGCCCGCATCCGCGTTGGACGCCGCGGTATTATCCGCGAGGTTACCGGTCAGGTTTCCACCCACTTCGATACCGATGGCCGTGTTGAGCGAGGCGGTATTGCCGGTGATGTTGCCGGTCATGTTGCCGTTGACCACCAAGCCCTCGGCACCGTTGGCGGTGAGTTGGTTGCCCGTGATTTCGCCGGCAAAGTCACCAAAGATGTCGATGCCCGCTTGGCCGCTAGTGGCGATGGTGTTGTTCGCGATGGTGTTGACGCCCGTGGCATTTACGAGCTGGATGCCATTCGTCGTGGCACCGGTGATTGTGTTCTCGTGAATGTTAAATCCACCTTGGCCCGTGGCGGTCACACCCGCGGCACCTGGCGACTGAATGTTGAAGCCGGCCAGTTCGATGTTGTCGGCCGTGAACGTGAAGGCACTTCCCGGAGCACCATTCACTTGCGGCAGCGGTCCGCCGTTGACGGTGGGCAGAACGACCGAGCCAATCTGCTGGGTGATCACGCGGTTGACGATGCCTTCGCCGAGCACTTGCTGGCCCTCGGTGCTGCCGACAAACGCTTGGCCCGCGAACACGCTGCCACCGTGAACGTACACAACGTTCTCCGGTTGGTTCGACGCCAGCGAGATTTGATTGAGCGGTGCCTCGAACGAACCATCGCCACCACCGGCGGCGTTGGAATCGACGTGCAGGATGGTCATCACGGTGCCATCGGTATTGTTGGCAACGATCACTTCGTCGCTGCTGGTTTGGGCGATGACGACGTGCTGCAGACGCTCGACAGGGTCACCCAATCGCGCGGCAACGCTGTAGGCCGAGTTCTCGCATGCACCACGGCCCGTCACGCCGAACCGCCACAGCAGGGTAACGCCCGCAGTGGTGTCGAACTCCTGGTCGTGCTGGACGTAACCCGACACCCAGAACTCGTCGCCACCCCGGAATTCGAGGCGAGCTCGCGGACCCGTGGCATCGACGTCCATGTCGTCGTCGCGGAAGTGGTAGCCACCGAGGGCCGCGCGGACCTGATAGTTTTCTTCCGCCCAGATGACGGTGGCCGCTTCGGCGTGGAAGCCGGTCATCGCGTTTTGCGTGGTCAGGTTCGACAGCAGCAGGTTGTAACCTTGGAACTCGGTCTCGATGTCACCCGTGAGCAGCGTGACGGGGCTATTGCCGAACGGCACGTGACCATTGGCGCGGAAGTCCCAGAACTGGCCGAGGCTCTCGGCACCGAACGTGATTTGATCGTAGTCGGTTGGACCCGTGTCGCGCATGTCGTAGTACGCGTAGGCACCCCAAATGCGGTTTTGGTAGGGGTCGTACACACGGCCGCCACCACCCAGGTTAAAGCCGAGGGCGTCGCTCTGGTCGTTGTACAACAGGAACCGCAAGTCGGCGAACAGCACCGAGTTCTCGCTCGGCTGGTAGAGCGGCAACCACGTTTCGAAACGGGTGAAGCCGTCGTCGAGGCCCACGGAGTCGCCCGAGTCGTAACCCACGCCCAATTGGTAGTCGACGCCCTGCGCGCTCGCCTGCTGGCAGTACGCCAAAGCAGTGATGGCCAACAGACTTGCAGCGACGCGATGGATTCTCGTTTGCAGCTTCACAGCTAGCTCTCCGATGCAGAATATGCCAACAGACCGGTAGACCGGTGGTGGTGTCTCTAGCTACTTCGGATCGCTACAGGCGTTAAAGTTAACCAAATCGATACAATCGCTACAAATGGTAAGCTGGGTAGCAGAGGTAAGTGCCCGCTCTGCCTGGCCGCGCATGAAAAAGCGGGGGCGATCGGTCAGGGGGGACTGCGATCGCCCCCGCGGGGGCACTTCGACTAAGTAGGGGTTCAAGCAGGATCGTCGGAGTGGCTACCTGCGATGCCGGCAGACGGCGAGGGCAGCCATCGCCACTGCTAGCACCGCAATCGTCGAAGGCTCCGGAACGGGAACCGCAGCCAAGCCCGATACGCCTATGGGCAAGGTGCCGAGGAACGTCGCAGCACCGGAGCTGAGGTTGATCGAGTACAAGCTAGAACTCAGGTCGTCCACCTTGAACGCCGCGTAGGCGTTTCCGGTGGTCGAGATGTCGAAGCCACCCTCGTCGGACAGGCCAGCGACACCCAGCGAACCAATGGTCATCAGCACGCCGCCATTGTTATTTTGCGTTACTAGCACACCGAGGTTGGTGTCGATGGCGTGCAGCAACGTCGGCGGCGTAATGTCGGCCATGCCGAGCTCGTTGTTGTTGTAGGCGTGATGGACCACGTTCGGATTGGCACCAGCATTGATATCACCCGGTGCGTAAGCGATGGCGGTTGTCACCGCAATGTTCGCGTTGCCCGTGGTCGGGTGGGCGACAAAGTTCGAATCCGCGTCCCCGACAATGCGGATGCGATCGATGTCGGGATTGAAGTCAAAACCGAACTGCGTTCCCACCAGCGGGTTGGTGAAACCGGTGCCCACCTTGCTGGCAGCACCGGTAAGTGGATTCACCGTGTACAGCGCGCTCATCGCTCCCAGGCCATACAACTCCCCAGTTGCAGGTCGGTAGTCGAGGCTCAGCAGGCGATCGCCCGCGTCGAGCCCCGAGATTGGCACCGTGCCAGGAGCGGCCGGCAGCGGAAGTGCATTCGTGTTGAACGTGTAGATTGCTTGCGACTGCGTCAGTGGTACGTCCACCAGCACGGTCAGGTCGTCACCGCGAGTTACGCCAGCCACCATCAGCAATGCTGGCAGCGCGCAGCTCCATCCAAGTTGTTTCATCATCGTTTGGCCTTTCATAAGCACCGTAGTTTTCGGTTCGCGGAGTTTCCGCTGATTGGGTGAGTTCGAGTTGGTTCGTACGGTTCACTAGCATTCCCCCATGGGGCCACAGAGGCCTCAGAACTCTTGCCAAGTGCTAGGGGTACGACCACCGCCGGACCGTAGATTTGAGATTCCTGAAGAAATCGAAAGTTTTCTTCTGCCAGTGGATTGCTACCCACGGGGCGGCCCGTCTTTAATGGAATGGCTGCTCCCTTCGCTCTCCACGCATTCGCCCGTTTATGATCCGTTGGTCGATTCAAGTCGCGATTCTCCTGATGCTGCTAAGCGTTGGCTTCAACGCCGGGCTGGTATCAAGGCAGCCGCGTGACCTCGGCGAGCCGGCGGTGGAACCGAATGTGCCGAGCGGCGCCGATTTGACCGTCCCGTCGCCCAAGCTCGAGCCCCGCGAGGTCGTAAGAATTCAGGTGGCGAGCCTAGCGGACTGCCAAGTAAGCCCCGATGCGCTACAGCAGGTCTACGCCTTCGCGTCGCCCGACAATCGCGAAGTCACCGGTCCTTTAGATCGCTTCGCTGCGATGCTTTTAACTCCCCCGTACAAACCGCTTGTCGAGCAGCAGCAGGTGATCGTTGGCAGCCAGGTGGTACACGACAATTTGGCAAGCGTCATGGTCACCGCCATGGACCAGCGGCAGGGACTGCGGATGTTTCACTTCTATCTCGCCAAAGAAACCGAAGCCCCTTACGCCGGTTGCTGGATGACCTATGGTGTGGTGGCGGATCCGGCGATGAAATCCATCGAGCCCGCCTCGCCGGCGACTACCTGCATTTAAGTTCCCCTCGGATTTTATGTCGCAGCCTTCTTCCACCACCGCCGACTCGTCGCAGCCGCCCCCCAGCGACGAAGGGCTGATGGCGGCCATTCAGCAGGGCGACACCCGGGCATTCGAGGAACTTTACGACCGGTACTCCCCACTGCTCTATCCGGTCTGCCTGAGTATTCTTCACAATGCGTGCGATGCGCAGGGGGTTTTGCTGGATCTGTTTTGGGAGCTGTGGCGAAGTCGCGAAAGGTTTAATCCAGAACGAGGTTCGGTTCGTAGTTACTTGATGACGCTGGCCCGCAGCCGCGCGATCGACCACCTGCGGGCTGGCAAACGATACGCCGAGCACCAGCAGGAGCTTTACGAAGCTCGCCAAAACTACTTCCATCAGCCCTACCCCGACGGCCAGCCCGCCGCCGAGGCGATGGCTGCCGAAGAGGGCGAGCTGGTTCGCGAAGCATTGGAAACCCTGACGCACGCCCAGCGCGAGTCGCTGCAGCTTGCCTACTTCGACGGACTCACTCACCAACAAATCGCTGAAAGAACCGGCACCCCTTTGGGAAGCGTCAAGTCGCATATCCGGCAAGGCCTGATTAAGCTCCGCGCCATCCTCCGCCGTCATCGCCCTGGAGGAACCGAGTGATGCCCTGTAACCATATTCAAAACTTGCTCCCCGAATACGTTCTCCAGCTGCTCGACCCCGACGAATTGCAGCAAGTAGAACAACACTTGGCTACCGATTGCCCGGAATGCCTGGAGGCTGTCCGCGAGTTTCGCGAGACCACGGCCATGATCCCCGCCATCACTAGCGCCGACACGCCCCTCGCACCCCCTGCCGAGCTGAAGCAGGAACTAATGCGCCGAGTTCGCGAAGTGTCGACCGCTGTGCCGCCCGCCCGCGTGCCGCAACGCCGCTGGATGTACGCCGCTTACGTAGCGGCGGCATGTGTCGCATTCGTTGTCGGGGTGTATTGGCAACAAGCCCCGCAGCCGATCACGCTGACCCACGCCGAGCGCGAAGCTCTCTATCAACAGCGGATGGCCGAGATCCAGCGTTCGTTCGATGCGCAGGCCATCCGGCTCGCCACCGCGGCGCGGAACTCCGCCAGCACCGACAAGCAAGGCGCCGTGGTGTGGGATCCGGAACCTCACGAAGTGCATCTCTACGCGTTCGGGCTCACAGCGCCGAGCGATGACGTGCTGCAAGTCTGGCTCGTCGACGCCGACAACCAGTACACGCCCGCCGGCGTGATCGAAGTCGACGCGCGCGGCGACGTGGCCCAAGTGCTCGCGGTCCCTCCGTCTGTTGGTGAAGTTTCCAGTTTGGTCGTGACACGCGAGACGAGCGAACTTTCCAAGCCGCTTTCAGAAGGCCAGTCTCCCGCGGGCGAAGTGGTGCTGGTCGCGCCGTTTTCGCCATGATTCCGGCGACACGTAGGTCGTCGGCTAGGCGATTATGTTGCACTCTTGCATCACATGTTGCATCCGAGCACGCCCGCGAGTTCCGGCTGTAAGGCTTGCCCGGATCGCCCGCCCCGGTGCGCGTTTTCTGCCGCATTGGCCCCGAGGTTGCACTAGAGTTGAGCATCGTTTGAATTTCGCTCTGCACTCTAGGACGCCCGCCATCATGGCCCAACCTCTTCTCGACAACTGGACTTCGCAAGACTTCGACACCGTGGAGCAAGGCGTGCTCGTCGCGCGGCATCGGCTGGCGGACACCGGGCTGTTCGACGACGATGCGCTGGCCGAGATCATCGACAACCATCCGGCTGCCGACCTGAGCATCAACACCATGGGGGTCGACCCTGGGAAGTTCGACTGGCGCGAAGGCGAGCGCAACGGAGTGAGCGGTCGTGAACTGCTGCAACTGGTGCGCGATGGTCAGCTCTGGATCAACTGCCGCAAGATGCTGGTGCATCAGCCCGAGTACGCCCGCGCGATCAATCAGGTATACGACGAAATCGAAGCCGGCAAGCATGGCTTCAAGGCCGAGCAGCGCTCGGCGAATCTGCTGATCTCGTCCCCCACCGCATGGGTTCCTTACCACGTCGACATGCCCATCAACATGCTGTGGCACATTCGGGGTGCGAAACGCGTGTGGATCTATCCGCACTTCGACCAGCGATTCGCGCCGGCTCAGGTGCTCGAAAAGGTTTGCAGTGGCGAGTGGTCCGAAGAGATTCCGTACAACAACAGCTTCGACCGCTACGCCCTGGTGTTCGACGCCCAGCCCGGCCAGGTCATCACGTGGCCGCAACTCGCGCCGCATCGCGTGCGTAACCTCGAAGGACTGAACGTGTCGCTGAGCACCGAGCACAAGAACGCCCGCGCCCGCCGCCGATTGAACGTCCACAACGCCAACCACCTGCTGCGCACCAAGTTCGGCCTCGCCTGCAAGAGCATCGAAGCCGACGGCCCCGTAGCCCACGCCAAGCAAGCCCTAGCCCGCGCGTACCGCCTCGCCGGCAAGTTCGTCGGCAAAGAGAAAGAACAGTTCGTCTATCCTAAGACGTTCATCGTCGACCCCGACGCCCCGCACGGCTATCGATTGAAGGAGGGCGTTGAATCGGAAGTCGTCGCGCCGCATGAAGAGCTGGAACTGGCGGGAGTGTAGAGGCGTTGTCCCCTTAGCCGGACCACCACGCGGTCCGCGAAATTCCCGGAGGCAAGTGTGCTTCTGGCTAGGGGGGTAAGAGCGTTCCTTTGCTTGCTTCCTCGCTCTTAATGGGTAAGACTACCAGTATGGAAATACCAGGTCGCGTACAGAATGGCGTTGTCGTCTTTGACCAGGGCACCCCGCTTCCGGAAGGTGCGTCGGTAGCGATCGTGTTTCCAGCCACCCAACCAGTGCGCAACGGCGGAACCAAGCACCGCATTCAACTCCCCTTGGTCCACTGCCAGGAGCCCGGGAAGACCGAATTGACCAACGCTCGCATAGCGGAGCTCTTGGATGACGAAGATCTGGCTTCCTGACGTAAACGTATGGCTGGCGATGGCCTTTGATGGTCATGCTCATCACGAAGTCGCTCGATCGTGGTTCAACTCACTGTCCGACGACGTTTGTCTATTCTGTCGGGCGTCGCAGCAGGGATTTCTGAGAATTGCCACAAACCCTAGGGTGTTCCGCGGTAGCACCTTGACGATGGCCGAGGCTTGGGGAGCATACGACCTCTTCCTCTCAGACGAGAGAGTGCAATTTGCCCCTGAAACGTACAACGTGGAGCTCGAGTGGCGTAAGCTCACTGTCAGCGACAGTTTCTCTCCTCAAGTTTGGACGGATGCCTACCTAGTCGCCTTTGCGATCACCTTAGATGCCAGCGTTGTGACATTCGACCAAGCGCTCTCGCGCTTATCTGCCGCGACGTTCCAGCTTCGATAGTAGCTAGGCTTGCGAGAACTGCAGGACCCGGTGAAGTCTGCGGTACTTAACTACTTTAAATCTAGCGAGCTTAGGTACGACCGATAGGATCTAAAATCGGAGCCACTTGCCAAGTAATCGGCGTAGGCTTGGAAATGGAAGCGGCAATCTCTGATTAGCTCCACGTCGCCCTTCTCAAACCCAGTTTGAGAAACTAGTTCCTGGAACTCAGCTAACTCGGACTTCAACTTGACGCACTGTTCAATGCTGGCGCCATTTGCTTCGTACAAAACACCATGTGGGACCTCGTGGATGGAGTACTCAAGCCAGGCTCTAAGAAGATTCGCAAGTCGTTTTCGCGAAGCTGCATCCTCCGGATCCACATCAAGAGCCTCATGGAGCAATCCGTAACTCGACTGAAGTTGCTCGGGCAACTGAGATTGGCACTCCGGCGATTGTGCGAGCAGCACATCGAAATGCGCCAGCCACCTCGCGCATCCTTGCTGCCTATCTTGGATTCCAGCTTTCAATGCCGGAAACAAGACTTCACGAAATAGCGGGAAGCGAACTGGGGTACGACAACCATCGTCCACCACAGATTTGGCGAAGCTCAATGCCCAATCATGCTGAGCATCGACCGGCAACTCTAATAGGGAGGAAACAAAGTCCCTAAGTCGGGTCTTCATCTCGGCGCGAACCCGATTGTTCTCTGCGATCACGTAAGCATCCCAGGCTTCGTATACCTCTCTCGAAATCATGCTGCCGTGCCTAGAAGTCTCGTTCGGCGAGTAGCGAAGTTGGTGCGGTGATCGTATTCGTCCATGCGATCAATTTACCCCCATTTCACCTTCGGGCCAACTTTCACGCTCAATACAATCCGCTGATGGAGGTTACTTCGAACGGTCCCCTGAACTCTGGCGAGTCCAGCTACAGAAACGCTCCCGACCCTCCCGAATTCCCCGAGCCAGCCGTCCCCCGCGGCCATTTTTCGAGGTTCCTCCCCCTTCCGACGCCGATTGACCAAAAACCCCCGCTCGGATACCTTACAGGGCTCCCCACGGCGATCGGCCCGCACGGGGAAGCTATGCAAACCCTGGCCGCATTACGACCTAACGCCGGACGCCCGGATGGCTGCGATGGGACCCCACAGTGGGGGTGCCAAGCCGCCCGCGGGACTTAGCCGGTGTGCCCCCAAGTTTGGAGTCCCTACGTGTCGACCCTTGTTACCGAGTTGGTGGAAGCCGGCGTTCATTACGGCCATCGTGCCAGTCGCTGGAACCCCAAGATGCGGCCGTACATTTACGCCCGCAAGAACCTGATTCACATCATCGACGTCCGCGAAACCATTCGCGGTCTGCTGCGTGCCAAGAAGTACCTGGCGCAGGTTTCGAGCCGCAATGGCCTGATCCTGTTCGTCGGCACCAAGCGTCAAGCCGCTGAGTCGATTGAGCGCGAAGCCAATCGCTGTGGCATGCCTTACATCAACGACCGTTGGCTCGGTGGCACGCTGACCAACTTCCGCACGATTCGCAATCGGCTAGCGCGTCTGGAAGAACTCGAAGCACTGCGTGCGAGCGACGCCTACAACGCGTACTCGAAGAAGATGCAGTCGTCGCTCAATCGCGAGTATCGCAAGATGTTCCGCAACCTGAACGGCATGCGTACCATGAGCCGCCTTCCCGAGTGCTTGGTGATCGTCGATCCCAAGAAGGAAAAGAACGCGGTTCGCGAAGCCCAAGCTTTGGGTATTGCCACGGTGGCCCTGATCGACACCGACTGCGATCCCGACAAGGTCGACTTGCCGATTCCCGGCAACGACGACAGCATGCGTTCGATCGAGCTGATCACCAAGATCATCGCCGACGCGATTGTCGCAGGTAAGTCGCAAGCCGCGATTGCCTCGCAGCAGCAGCGCGAAGGCAGCGATGTCCCCGCCGCTGTGATCGAGGACAAGGACGCTGAATAATCGACGCTGAATAATCGACGCCGAATAAGCTCCGAGGCGTTCATTCAACAATTCACTAGTCGGAGGCGAGAGTGCCTCCGACTAGTTTCAATTCAAGTAAGTTTAGTTCGCTCACAGAGCGAACGTTTTACAGGAGGCAACGGGACCAATGGCTGAGATTACCGCCGCCATGGTGAAGGAACTGCGCGAGCAAACGCAGCTTCCGATGATGAAGTGCAAGAAGGCCCTGCAGGACTCGGGTGGCGACATGGCCGCTGCGATGGAAGCCCTGCGTAAAGAAGGCGAAACGTTCATTGATGGTCGCGGCGATCGCACCACCGAAGAAGGCCGCATCGCGATTTACACCGACGCCGCCAAGGGCCCCGGTGCCATGATCGAACTGCAGGTCGAGTCGGCTCCGGTTGCGAACAACGAGGAAGTGATCGCCCTGGCGAACGACCTCGCCAAGCAGCTGGCGACCGGCCCGGGAGCCAAGACCCCCGACGAACTGTGGGATCAGCCCGCACCGAGCAAGCCGGGCACCACGCTCAAGGCTTGGCGTGACGAGATCGTGAACAAGATTCGCGAAGTCTTCCGCATGCCTCGCATCCTGCGAATCGACTCGCCGTGCGGTGGCTACGTGCATCACGACGCCAAGACCGGCGTTCTTCTCGCCATCGAAGGTGGTGAGTCGGCTGTCGCCAAGGACATCAGCATGCACATCGCGGCGATGAAGCCCAAGTCGACGACCAAGGAAGAGCTCGACCCCTCGATCGTCGAGGCCGAGAAGAAGATTCAGATCGACCGCGCCCGCGCCGAAGGCAAGCCCGAGAACATTCTCGAGAAGATGATCGAAGGCCGTATGCGTAACTTCTACGCCGAGATCGTGCTGGAAGAGCAGCCGTTCGTCAAAGACGACAAGCAGACCGTCGGCGCCGTGGCTAAGGCCGCGGGTATGAAGGTCAAGAGCTTCGCGCTCTGGAAGGTTGGCGAAACGTCCGCCGCCGAAGCCGAACCGGCAGCCGCAAGCTAACCGACGCAAAACAAAAGCCCCTGCCAAGTTCGGCGGGGGCTTTTTTGTGCGACGACCTCACTTTATTCGGTGCAATCGAACATGTCAGAACCCAAGTACAAGCGACTGATCCTCAAGCTGTCGGGCGAGAGCTTTGCTCCGCCAGGCGAGCGGGGCATCAACATGGCCGAAGTGGTCCATATCGCCCGCCAGACCATCAAGGCCAAGGAGCAGGGGGTTCAGATCGCCATCGTCATCGGCGGCGGCAACATCCTCCGCGGCGCCCAGTTCACGGCGGGCAACAGCACCATCCACGAAGCCACGGCCCATTACATGGGCATGCTGGCGACGGTGATCAATGGCCTCGCGCTGCAAGACGCGCTGGAGTCGCTCGGAGCTCCGACGCGGCTCATGAGCGCCATCAAGATGGATGGCGTCGCTGAACCATTCATTCGCCGGCGTGCGAAGCGTCACCTCGAGAAGGGACGCATCGTGATCCTCGCCGCGGGGACGGGGGCACCGTTCGTGACCACCGACACCGCAGCGGCACAGAAGGCCCTGGAACTCGACGCCGACATCCTGATGAAGGCCACGCGAGTCGATGGCGTTTACACCGCTGATCCCGAGAAAGACCCGAACGCCCAACTCTACCACGAGCTGACGTACACCCAGGTGCAAGAGCAAGGCCTCCGCGTGATGGACCCGACGGCCATCGCCCACTGCATGGAGCACAAGCTGCCGATCCTGGTGTTCAATTACCGCACCGAGGGCAACATCGAGCGTGCCGTCCGCGGCGAAACGCTGGGTACGCGAGTAGGCTGTTAGTTGTACAATAACGTCGTTTAACGCCCAGCCGCAGGCGCCGGCTACGTTGGACGAAGCGGATAATTTCTACGGGAGTGAAGCACAGGCGCGGTCCGAATCGCTCTCCCAAGTTTGTAATGCCAAGCCGGCGCCTACGGCTGGGCGTTAAACGACTGGCGTCCCCAAGGAGCACCATCATGAACGTTGAAGAAGTCACCATGGACGCGGAAGAGCGGATGGAGAAGGCCGTTACCAAGCTCAAGAGCGACCTCACCGGCATTCGCACCGGTCGGGCAACGCCGGGGTTGGTCGATTCGCTCCGCATCGACGCTTATGGGTCGCCCACGCCGCTCAAGCAGATCGCGAGCGTCAGCGCCCCCGAACCGCAACAGTTGGTCATTCGACCGTTCGATCCTTCGGTGATGAAGGACATCGAAAAGGGCATCATCGCCAGCGATCTGGGCCTCGCACCGCAGAACGACGGCAAAGTGATCCGCCTGAACATCCCGCCGCTGTCGGGCGACGTCCGCAAGAAGATGGTCGCGCGCACTAAGGAATTGGCCGAAGACGCGAAGATCGCCATCCGCAACGTCCGCCGCGACGCCAACAAGGCCCTCGACACGGCTGCCAAGGACAAGACGATCGGCGAAGACATCCGCGACGCCGTGAAGGACGAAGTGCAGGAACTCACGAAGAAGTACGAAACCGAAGTCGACGCCGCGGCGAAGGCGAAGGAAACGGAAGTGATGGAGTAAGCCAAGCTCTTAACTCAAACGCCGGGGGGGCGACGTGATGAAGTCTCTATTAGTCGGGCTATTGTTGCTGCTAGTGCTTGGTACCCTCGGGTACGGCGTGTATGTGGCGTCACGGCCGAAGGTCGCCACCGCAAAGGCGGTGTTCTGTGTAGAGAGCGCGCCCTCGTCCTGGAATCTTGACGGCAAGACGCAGCCTCCAACGGAACGCGAAATTCGCAGCTTTCGTGAGTCGATGTCGAGCATGATGGTGACCCCCACGGTATTTACCGCCGCGCTGCAAAATGCCGATTTGCAGGGCACCTTCCTTTCCGAGAAGGAGAAACCGCTCGAGTGGCTTGAAGCGAACATGGTCGCAGAGTTCGAGGGAGATTCGGACCTGCTGGTTCTTCGGTTGGAAGGCCCTGAGGAGCAGGCAAATGACCTAAGGGCGATAGTACAAGCCGTTTCGCGGGCTTTCATGGACGAAGTGGTGATGAAGGCTCGGTTCGAAGGTGCTAAGGGCCTTGAGAGACTAAAAAGTAGTTACGCTGAGTACCAGATTCAACTCCGTGAAAAGCTGACGGATCTCGCCACGGTGCGAGAGGAATCCGGCGAATCGGCGGCTGGCAGCGCGGACGTTCGACTTCGAGAACTAGAAATCGAATCGCTGGAGCGAACCTTCACGCTAATGGCGGATAGGATTCAGCAAATGGAATTGGACCTGGATCGCCCCTCGCAAATCAGGATCCTCGAGGCTGCTTACGTCACCGAAGACGAGTGAATGCTAGCACTTGCTTCGAACTCGTCTTGCTGGGGTATGGGGGCTTTGGTACTTTTCGCGCCCCCAATTAAAAACGTGCGCGCGAAATGTAGGGCCACGATGGCCTGAAACTCGCGTTGCCACGCCCGCCGTCACTCTTGGTTTACGGAGAAACCAGCATGACCCGCCAGAAGACCCCCTCGCCGAAGAATTCCCGCCGCTGGGTGTGGATGGTAGCCAGTGCCTTTGTGGTGCTGGGCGTTGCTTTTGCCAGCCGCCAGTTCGGTAGCACTGCCGAGGCCGACGCCAATCCGCCGGTGACCGATCCTGATGTTCGCCAAGCCAGTGCGAAGCAGGCTTACAAGGAGCCCGAGCACGACGTGATGGCCATCGTCAATGGCGAGGACATCAATCGTCGCCAACTCGAACAGGCGTGTGCCGAGCGTTTTGGTGAGAGTGTGCTGGAAAGCATCTGCAATAAGAAGCTAATCATGCACCATTGCCAGAAGCGTGGCGTGACCGTCACGCAGCAGGAAGTGGAAGAAGAACTCGAGCGGATGGCCAAGCGATTCAAGCTGACCCGCGAGAGCTGGCTGGAACTTCTTGCCAACGAGCGTGGCGTGACCGAAGCCGAATACAAGCGCGACATCCTGTGGCCCACCATCGCCCTGCGTAAGCTGGTGGCTACGGAACTGACTGTCACCGACGAAGAGCTCAAGAAAGAGTACGAAAGCCAGTTTGGCCCCAGCGTTCGCACGCGAATCATCGTGGTGGCCGACGGCGCGAAGGCCGAGAAGCTGCACCAGATGCTGATGGCGAATCCCGACGACTTCGCCCGTTTCGCGATGAACGAGTCGATCGACGTCAACAGCGCGAGCATTGGTGGTTTGATCCAGCCGATCCGTATGCACGTTGGCGATCCAGGTCTGGAGCGTGTGGCTTTCAGCCTAAAGCAGGGCCAGATTTCGCAGATCATTCCCATTGGCGAGCAGTTCGCCATTCTCAAGTGCGAGGGTCACAATCTGCCCCGCGACATGCCGTTCGCTTCGGTGAAGGATTCTCTGACCGAAACGATTCGCGATGGCAAGCTGCGTGACGAAGCGGCGAAGAAGTTTGCCGAGTTCCAAAACACGGCCGTCATCCAGAACGTGCTGAACGACGAGAAGCTCAGCCAGCAGATGCCCGGTGTGGCGGCGCTGGTGAATGGTGACAAGGTGACGATGGAAGAGCTTGGCAAAGAAGCCTTCGCTCGCCATGGCCAGGACGTACTGAACATCGAGATCGGCCACAAGCTACTCGAACAAGCCCTGCGTGCCGCGAACCTCACCGTTACCCAAGACGACATCAATGCCGAAATCGCCCACGCCGCGAAGCTCGCCGGCGTGGTGAACGATGCCGGCCAGCCCGATGTCCAGCAGTGGATCAAGCTGACGACCGAAGAGCAGGGTGTGAACTACAAGATGTACGTCCGCGACTCGGTATGGCCCTCCGCAGCACTCAAGAAGCTGACCGACGGTCAGGTGCAAGTGACTCAAGAAGACTTGCAGAAGGGTTACGAAGCCAACTATGGCCCGCGCATTCGTTGCCGCGCCGTGGTGCTGGGCAACATGCGTCAGGCTCAAGACATTTGGGAAAAGGCTCGCACCAATCCCTCGATGGAGTTCTTTGGCCAACTTGCTGAAGAGTACTCGATTGAACCCACGAGCAAGGCGCTGCAAGGCGAAGTGCCCCCGATCCGCCGTCATGGTGGTCAGCCTCAGCTCGAAGAAGTGGCGTTCGACATGAACGAAAACGATCCGCCGCGAATCGTGCAGCTTGGCGACAAGTACGTCGTGCTCAAGTACGAAGGCCGCACGAATCCCGAGAACATCGAGATGGCGGCGGTGCAGGACATCCTGATGCAGGACATCTTGGAGAAGAAGCTCCGCTTGGCGATGGGCCAGCGTTACGACGACATCCATCGCAACGCCCGCATCGACAACTACCTGGCAGGCACCACGCAGGCTCCTGCTCCTCCCAAGGCCGCACAGCAACAACGTGCCGGTGCCGCGGTCCGCGACACGGCCGTTCAGCCCGCCTCGGCTCAGCAGCAGCGGTAGTCGAATCTTTCGAACTCGAAACTCACGAAGCCGCGACCAGAGCTCTGGTCGCGGCTTTTTTCGTGCGCACGGCGGAAAACTGCGGCACCTTTGCGCAACCGCGACAGGCGCGATACAATCCGTCCTAGCTATTTGCAGGCACCGCCCGAGCTACTACTAGCACGGGCGAGGTCGCCTAAACCAATACACGCCCAGGCTTTTGAGGAGTTTTACCGATGGCTGTCAGTCCCGCCGAAATGCAAGCATGGTGTGAGAAGTTGCTCGCCGGTCGCGCCGCCGCGCCCGACCTGACGCTCAACGACTACCTGGACGCCGTGCCGCGGCTCAGCTCGCTGTCGGACCTGCCTAGCGGAACCGTGGTGCTCGTGCGTGGCGACGTCGACGCCAAGCCAGGCGACGCCGTAGGCAAGGGCGACATTCGCCTGCGATCCATGGCCGACACCTTGAAGTTCGGTCAGCAGCACGGTTGGAAGCAAGTGATCTTTGGCCACGTTGGCCGCGAGCCCGAGAAAAGCCTCGACAAAGTGGCGAAGCGTATCGGCGAGATCCTTGGCTGCGACGTGCCCTTCATCAGCGACTGGCTCGACGAAGAGACGATGACCATCAAGCCCGAGGTCAAGCAGACCATCGACGCCGCGATGCCCGGCGCGGTGATCGTGCTGGAGAACACTCGCAAGTACAACATCGAGCGCGTGCTGTGGAAAGCCAAGCCGGAAGAGCTCGCAAAGCTTGCACCGAATCTGGCGAAGTTCGCCAACGAGCTCGCCGAGAAGGTCGGCAAGGTCTACGTCAACGAAGCGTTCAGCGCTGGCTCGCTCGATGCTTCGAGCGTCGCCGTCCCGGCGGCGATGGACCGCGTGGCCCTAGGCGACTACGCCGCTGGTGAGTTCGATGGCCCGATGCAGAAGTGCTTGAAGACGACGCTCGCGGTGTTCAGCGGCATCAAGATCGACAAGCTCGACGACATGGAAGCGATGATCTCCCGCGGTTCGATCAAGCAGATCTTCGCGTCCGGCAGCCTGGCGATGGCGATTCGCAAGGCGATTGGTCAGCTCGACGGCAAGCCCGTTTGCCTGGGTGCCGCCGAAGACCCGGCGAACAAGAGCGAGCCGTGGTACATCCCCGATGCCCGCGTGGCGCAGGCCAAGGAGATCGTCGCCGACGGTCGCCAGAAAGGCATCACCTTCACGGTGCCTTGCGATTCGGTGGTGGAAGATGGCTCGTCGAAGGACGAACTGTCGCCTAGCGATCAGCAGTTTGACATTGGCCCTAAGAGCGTGGCGAAGTTCCACGAGGGCGTGACCGAGTTCATCAAGAAACACGGAGCCGGAGCCGTGGCGTTCCACAACGGCGTGTTCGGCATGTTCGAAGACCCCCGCTTCGAAGCCGGTACCAAGGCCTGGATGCCCGAGCTCAAGCGGATGAAAGAAGCAGGTGTCGAGGTCTACGTCGGTGGCGGCGAGGGTGGCAAGGCCCTCGAAAAGTACGGTGAAGAAGACTGGGTCACCCACACCTTCACCGCCGGCGGCACCGTGCTTAACGCCCTCGGCAGCGAGCCCGTTCCGTACTTGGTGGCGCTTCGCCTTGCGGCGACGAAATAGTATCGCTTCGCGGCACACCAATTGCTTCAGGGGAAGTATTCGTTTCCCCACCCCTGGAGTACCGCGATGCCCGCCGCCGATGGATCGCCTGAAGGTCTGGAAGAAGTTGTCGACCAGCTGGAAGAAAAGGCCGAAGCCGAGGACGATACCGTCACCGTCCGCGAAGCCCTCGACGCCTTCGAGGGCCGCACGTTCGGTCCACTCCTGGTACTGCCAGCGCTGGTCGCGCTCACACCACCCGTTGGCATGATTCCGACCGTCCCCACCATCATGGGGGTGATCGTCGTGCTTATTGCTGGGCAGTATCTGGTCGGCCGCACCCACCCGTGGGTCCCCGATTTCATCGGCGAGCGAAGCGTTGAGCGCGAGAAGGTGCTCAAGGCGGTCGACAAAAGCCGACCATGGGCGAAGTGGGTGGATGGTTTCATCGGCAGGCGGCTTCAGGTGCTGGTGGAAGGACCCATGGAGTACGTCATCGCCGGGCTATGCGTCGTACTCGCATTCACATTGCCACCCGCCGAACTGCTTCCGGGGCTGGCGGCCGTGCCCGCTGCAGCGATCTTGTTCCTGGGCCTCGCCGTCACCTCACGCGATGGGCTGGTGGGGCTGGTTGGCATGATCGTCACGGCCGTGGGCGTGGGGTACTTGCTCTACAACTTGCCAACGCTGGCGTCGAAGGTTGCGGGGTTCTTCGGGTAAGCTTCTCACTTGTAGCAGGATTCGCAAGAATTCGGGCCGCCCTCCATCGCCGCCTGTACTCTTGCGAGCCCAGCAACTGGAAACCCTTTTACGCACTCATTACCCGCGCCGCCTCTTCACACAACTCCCGAGCCGCCACTTCCGTCGGTGCCTCGGCAATAATCCGAACAATCGGCTCCGTGTTACTCGCGCGAATTAGCATCCAGCAGTCGGACCAATCGAGCCGCAATCCATCGAGTCGATCCGCGGTTGCCGCCGAGAAGTGAGCCTCTAGTTTCTCGAGCGCCGCCGATACGGCTTCGTTCGGCACAACGACTTTCGACTTATGTATCGAGTAGCGGGGCAGGGCGTCGACGATCGTGCTCAGTGGCTTCTCTTGTTTCGCCATCGCGTCAAGCACCAGGGCCATACTCACCATGCTGTCCCGCACGCCGACCACCAGCGGGTGAATCACCCCGCCGTTGCCTTCGCCACCAATCACCGCGGCATGCGCGTTCATTGCGTCAACGACGTTCGCTTCACCCACTGCCGAGCGATAGAACGGCACGCCGTGCTTCTCGGCAAGATCCTCGGTCATGCGGCTCGTCGAGCAGTTGGTGACTACCGGCCCAGGAGTTTGCGCGAGGACATGATCGACCGCAATCGCCAGCGTGTATTCTTCGCCAACATAACGACCTCGCTCGTCGATCACCGCCAAGCGGTCGGCGTCGGGATCCTGGCAGAAGCCAACCGCGACGCCTTCTTTCGTGACTCGCTTGGAAACGTCGACTAGATTCTCAGCCGTGGGTTCGGGAGTGTGGACAAACTTACCACTTGGTTCCGCGCCCAGATGAACGACTTCGCAGCCAAGCTTGTCGAGCACGTAACGCCCCACCACCCCGCCAGCACCGTGGTTCGAGTCGAGCAGCACCTTGTACTGCTGCTTGCGAATGGTAGCAACATCCACCAGTGGCTCGATCAACTTCCAGTGCAGCTCCGCTGCGTCGGCGATCGCCTCGACGCAACCGATTTCGTTGTGCTTGGCCCATTGGATGTCGTTTGCCAGATAGCGCTCTTTGACGGCCTGCCCTCTCGCGGCGGGGATCACGCGGCCATCCTCGCCAAATAGTTTGATGCCGTTGTACTCGGCCGGATTGTGGCTCGCCGAGATCTGCACGCCGCCGACCGCGCCGTAGTGCTTCACCAAAATGCCCGTCGTCGGCGTGGCCTGCGGGCCGGCATGGAGTACGGTATGCCCCGTCGCAACCAGCGCCGCCCGCGCCGCCTCGCACAGCATCGGTCCGGTGGCGCGGCCATCGTACGACAGCACAATGGGTCCGCGTGGGAGACCCGACGCAAACGCCCCCAGGTACCGTGCCACGAGTTCGGGCGAAAGCGACTCGCCGATAATTCCACGCAGGCCGGAAACGCTGATGATCGGTTCGGACATGTCGACTTTCGAGAGGCGTGAGGACTTGTAGCGAGCGCGAGCTTATAATCGAAGCATGGAAGAACCCAGCACCTCGCACCGCCGCGATTTTCTCACGGGACGCTCCGCAGGCCAAGTGGCGGGGGACGCGCTCGTGCGAGCTGCTGGTCACTTGGCCGAGTTCGCCGACGCCCTGGCCCCCGCCGAGATAACGACCGGCGGCGAGAAGTCCGCAGGTTATGTCCTGACGCTTCGTCGCCGAGCGATGGCGTGCGACTTCGAAATCCGACTAAATGCCGATCGCGAGAACGAAAACACCCACACGGCCGCCGCGATGCGGGCACTCGATCTGGTGGAAGACCTCGAAGAGCAATTGACCGTTTATCGCGACACCAGCGAAGTGATGGACCTCAATCGGTCGGCTGCGGACGATTGGTTCGAAGTCGAATCGCGACTGTTCCAGATGCTCGAGCTCGGCGACAAAATCTACCGCGACACGGGCGCCGCGTTCGACATGACCGGCGGCCCACTATCGCGACTTTGGGGATTTGATCGGCGGCAGGGTCGCGTGCCGAGCGACGAGGAGATTGAACAAACCCTTGCGCACGTTGGCTGGAAGCACGTCGAGCTCGATCCCACACGCAATGCCGTTCGTTTCGCCAAGCGTGGCGTCGACATCAACCTCAACAGCATTGGCAAGGGCTACGCCATTGATCGCGAAGCGGAACTGCTGGTGGAAGAAGGAGTGACCGACTTTCTGCTGCACGGCGGACGCAGCACGCTGGTGGCCCGTGGCCGACGTACCGGCGAAGAGGGCTGGATCGTTCGATTGCGCCATCCTCTTAGGCCACAGCAAGTGATCGCCGAGTTTGTGTTGCATAACGAAGCGCTCTCGACATCAGGTTCCGCCACGCAGTCGTTCATGCTCGGCGGTCGGCGGTACGGCCACTTAATCGACCCCCGCACTGGCTGGCCCGCCGATGCGATGCACTCCGCCACAGTGCTCGCCCCCAGCGGTGCACTCGCCGACGCCCTGTCTACGGCCTTCTACGTGATGGGCGAAGAGGCCACCGCCAAGTACTGCGAAGCCCACCCCGACATCCGCGCCGTCTTGGTCCTCCCCGCCGAACAACCGGGTGAAGTACGACTGCGGACGTTCAACCTTGTGGAAGCATCTCCATAGCCCCGCCCAGCATGTGGGGTAAGCATCCTGCTTGCCACCCTACGCCCATCAAAAAACCGCAAGCTGGAAGCATACGCCACATTACGGCGTAGTGGCGCCACCGTGATAACGACGCAGCGTATCAATCAAGTACATCAGTTGATTGTCGTACGCCCTGAAGCAAGGTTCTCGTGGCACAATCCCGGAAAACTCTTCCCACGATTCATTGGCCAACGCGGCTGGATCCGCCTTGAAATCATAAGTCAAATGATCGAGCACCCCGTCCATGTCATCCCCAGGTCGAGCGTGGGACGCTAGGTCTTTCGGAGTTGGAGGCCACGCCCCATGATGCTGCTCGACGTAGGACTGCGTCGCGACAATGGCTTGAAGCATCGCATGCAGATGATACTCAGCGATAAGTGCCGTTCTAGCAGCACGGACGCCATACGAGACGGGCACCATGATCACACTGAAGACGGCGATAACGATCAGCCAATTGCGAGTAGACATGGTACGTATCTTGCCCCATAGCCCCGCCCAAGCCTGGGCGGGGTTCGGCTCCCATCCAGCCGTCTATTCCAAATCCCACCACCACTCCCCCGCCTCGATCTCCTCCGGCATTCGCTCGCGGTGGTAGTCGAGTTTCTCGCTCGGCTCGACTCGCTTTTGCAGCACGCCGGCGCTGTCGATCCACACGCCGCCACTCACGGCTGCGAGGATCTTTGTCTTGTCGACGAGCCGGTGATTCATGATCGTGTCGACTTCTTTCGGGGCGTGGTACTTTGGCAGCGGCAAGTGCTTGGCGTCAAGGAACAGCACGGGCTGCCAATTCGCGGTTGCATAGACATCGCCCGAATCGAGCAGCGCCGCCACGATCGCGAGGTCAAACAAATTGCGAAGCTCGCCATACACCGGGTACTTCGCCGCAAGAGCTTCGAATTCGCTCGTAAACTGGTGGGCGAACCCCTGCGTCGCGTCGTCCGATTTGCCCGTGTGGACTCGCTCGCCACGCTTGGTGAGAAGTTCGTTCTCGCTTAGCACGGCAACGCCCTGGCCGACGAGTTCGAACGCCGTCCCCGCTTCGTTCTGCGAAACGCCGGTGTAGTTGGTCGAAAACCACCAGCGGAGCACGTTGAGCGCGGGCTGCTGCTTCGCACGGGCAGCAGTATCGAGGTAGCTCTCGACTCCCACCACTCCATCGGCGAGGCCAATACCAACTTGCTTCATATGATGATCGGCCTTCACCAACACATGGGCAGCGTGCGTCTGCGGATCAAGCCCGAAGACTTCGATGTCTTGCCTACCGAGCGTACCGCGAAGTTCGTCGAGCCACACCTCGCGGGCTTTTCTGCCGGGCTTCAGTGGTGTTGTTGAAGTGCGGCCAAGGAATTCCTGCGTGGCAGCGAGATTGTCTTGCCGTGGTGTGATCGAGCAACCGAACGGCTTGTGGTTCTCTGCTCGCTCGCGGCGGAGCAGCGTGAGTAGATCATCGAGCCGAACGACAGGCGTCCCGTGCTCGACCGACACCAATCGATTCTCCGCATCGAGCTGCCAATCGCCAGCCGGACCCGCGATCACCACGTCGCCGAGTTCAGGATAAACGAACACGTACTCAATTCGCTCGAGTCCTGCGAGCACTAACATCGATTCGTCGAGCGGCTTGCGATCGACCATGCGTTGGTAGATCGTGGCCTCGAGTCGCGGCAGCGAAATGCAGCGAAGCTTGGCCGCGGTGCGTGGGTTCGTCGATTCGATTTTCTGAGGAACCGCTGGGGTGGAGAGCGAAGCTAGTTCGACCTTCGCCGTGGCGCGACTCTCGCGAAGCACTCCGGCCGGATCGACCCACACGCCGTTGGGGAAGGGGCGAATGTCAGCTTCAGGACCACCATTCTCCACCCATGTGTCGGGCTCGACGGTCGAAATGATGAGATCCATCAGCGAGTCGAAGTCGGCCTGGGCCGCGCCCCCTTGGAACCCCTGATTGACCCCCTGCTGTCCCTGACCGGCGACCTGTCCCGGTCCCCGCTGCCCGCCCGGTGGTAAGAAGTTGCCGCCCGGGTCATTGAGCATCGGAATGAACGCGTTGCCCTGACCAAACACGGGAGCTACGAGCAGCGCTGAAACCGCCATCAACGAGAACAGGCCGACTACCCATTGGCTGCGTGCCATGGTTGGACTCCAGTTCGGAGGAGAGGAACGACCGCCGAGAATTGCAATGCGACTGTTTCGCAGGGGGCAGCCCGTATTATTCCCGGTTGCTTGCCTCGGTGCCATCCGTGCCTAAGATAAAGGAGGATTCCGGCCACAATTCTGTTACAATCAAACGCCATGAACGTCACCCTATTCCTGCTGCCCGTGCTGGTCGCGCTCGCCGGTTGCGAAGTGAGCGCCGACCAGCCTGACAACTCCAAGACTCCCGTTGCCGCCAGCGAGGATGCTGCCATGCCCGACTCCAAAAACGACACTACTGCGCAGGCCAAGGACGAATCTGCGGAAAAGGAAATTCCCAAAGTCGAGAAGACAGAAGCCGAGTGGCGGAAGGAGCTGACCCGCGAGGAGTACCAAATCCTTCGCGAGAAAGGGACCGAGCGAGCGTTTACGGGCAAGTACGACCACACGTTCAAGCCCGGCGCCTACGCTTGCGCGGGTTGCGGCATGCTGCTGTTTGAGTCGGACACCAAGTTCAACAGCGGTTGCGGTTGGCCGGCATTCTACGCTGCCAAGGCGGGTAATCGCGTGGTCCAAACCCCTGATTATTCGCTAGGTATGGTCCGCGTCGAAGTCACCTGCGCTCGCTGCGGCGGGCACCTGGGTCACGTATTCGACGATGCTCCTGGCACGCCTACAGGCCAGCGGTACTGCATTAACAGTGTTTCGCTGAAGTTCATCCCCGAAGCCAAACTGCCCGAGGAAGAGAAGCTCGACGCCAAGCGGGTCGCCGGCGAACCGGAAGAGGAGACGCCCGCCAAGCCGGAAGTCGATGCGAAGCCTGCCGCCAAGGCCGAGGCGGTATCAGAGAAGGAGTAGGCCGAACCGGGCGAAAACGGGGGAAATCGAAGGAAGAAGGTCGCGGAAGTAGTTTGACTCGCCATTCCGGGGCGCGTTAAGATATCCATCCCTCCCAACCCTCCCCTTCCTTGTTTTCCGGAGCCTCTCGTGGTTCGATCCCCACTCACGTTGCTGCTGTTGTCGGGCGTGCTCGCCCTTTCGCCCTTCGCTCACGCCGCCGACGCTGCGAAGGAAGCGCCCGCTGAAGAAGCCAAGGAAATGACCATCGGCTCGGTGGCTCCTCCCATCGACATCGAACACTGGATGAGCACCGGCGACGGCAAGTTCCAAGCGTTCAACGAGTTCGAACCTGGCAAGGTCTATGTCGTTGAGTTCTGGGCCACTTGGTGCGGTCCGTGCATCATGAGCATGCCCCACTTGGTGGATTTGCAAAAGCGTTTTGGAGATCAGGGTGTCACCATCGTCAGCGTGAGCGACGAGCCGCTCGAAACCGTCGAAGGTTTCCTGAAGCGTGACGTCATGCAGCAGGGTGGCGAGGCGGAGGCCGCCGAAGGCGAAGCCAAACCGACCTACGCCGAACTCACCAGCGCCTACTGCCTGACCACCGACCCCGACGAGTCGGTGAAGAAGGACTACTTCCAAGCAGCTGGCCAGAGCGGTATTCCCTGTGCCTTCGTCGTCGGTAAGGACGGCAAGATCGAGTGGATCGGCCACCCCATGGGAATGGACGAGGCTCTCGAAGCCGTAGTCGCCGGCACCTGGGACCGTGAGGCATTCGCCACGGAGTTCAAGCAAACTCAGATGGTCGGCAAGCTTGCCAACAACGCCGTCCGTGCGGCACGCGATGGCGACTACGCAAAGTTCGATGAGCTCGTTAAAGAGCTTGAGAGCCTCGAAGTCAACGAAGAGATGGCCGAGCAGATCAAGCGCAATGTGGCTCAACTCAAGAACATGGCGCTCGCTTCCATGTTCACCAATGATCCCGAGCGTGCCATTGCCGAGCTAAAGGCCCGTGGGTCGGATTTAGGCCCGCAGGAACTGGTTAGCTTGGGACTTCAGATCGCTCAGATGAAGAGTCGCGGAGCAGAAATTAGCCCCGAACTAACGGCTACCGTCACCAAGATGCTCGAAGACGCGGCTGGCGAGACACCCGATGCCATTTCGCAGTTCGCGCTCGGCCAGCTCGCTTATGCTGGCGGTGACGTGGACAAGGCCATCACCTACTTGCAGGCGGCTAGCGCCAGCGAAGGTATCGATCCGCGCATGAAGCCGATGATCGAGCAGACTATCAAGAAGTGGGAAGAAGAAAAGGCCAGCGCCGCTGAGGCACCTGCCGAGAATTAAGCACCCGCTTCGAAGTGTTGAACTACATCGCTTCCGATGAAGTTCAAGGCCGAAACAGAAAACCACCGCCGGACCTTGGCAGGGGCCGACGGTGGTTTTTCTATTTTAATCTCATCGAGCACTTGGCTCGGCGAGCATCTTACAACTAGTTGCAACCGCAGCCAGCAGCTTCAATGCCGCAGCTCGGCTCGCAACCGCAGCTCACTTCGCAACCACAACCGTGGTGACGGTGAAACAGGCCACGGAGCTTGCCAAGAACGCAGCAGCGGGGCTTGGCGCAAGGATCGCAGCACGAGGCTTCGCAACCGCAGGTCGGCTCAGCACAGCAGCTGGGCTCGGCAGCGCAGGTCGGCTCAGCAGCGCAGCAAGTGGGCTCAGCGGCACAGCAGGTCGGCTCGCAGCAGCTCACTTCGCAACCACAACCACAGCCGTGGTTACGGAACTTCGAGAACAGACGGCTCAAGCAGCAGCCACGACGGGCGCTGCAGCAGTCCATCTCGCATCCGCAAGTGGGCTCAGCAACACAGCACGAAGGCTCACAACCACAGGTCGGCTCGCAACACCCACGACCGAACCGCCCAAAGGCGTCGGCGTTCGGGGCGCTGGAGAGCACGAGGGCAACGCCGAACAACAGCGAAGCCAAAACGGCACGGCTCTTCATCTTAAACACTCCTCAAAAATACACGGGGGAGGGGGATACACTCGCTTCTGGGGCGAGCGACGATTCCGCCAGCCTGGCTCGGAGCAGCGAACCACAGTGCACCGCATATGCGTCTGGTGCCAACTCGGTCGCCGTATTGCTCGGCCTCTAGGGGGCGTGGACCGTCACTCAGTCCACCAGCGATATCGACTACCCAAGCTGTCATCCCTAGCTAGTCCGCATAAATTCCGCCGATTACCCAATCCGTGCTAGCAACTTTGTCGGTTAGTGGGGTCGTGCGCTCGCCTGGTTCCGGTGGTGACGGTTGCGGGATGGGGATAGGAGTTCCCCTGACTCCCGCTGCTGTCCCAAGTTGCTCAGCCTGCCCCGATCAGATTCCATATTTAACCAAACTCCTTACCCAAGCTTCCATAAAAGTGAACTTCCCGCTGGCGAGTGAATTTTCTACTCTCGCCGCACGATCGAATTAACAGGGGCAGCTTCGATCGAGCGGAGTCGCACACGGCTTCGCACAGATGCTAGCCTGCCCAACACTAACTTCAGAGTTACGAGATACGAGGACGTGATGATTCAGGAACCTGTCCATTCGAGCCTGCGTCGCAACGAGTTCGCCGATCTGGTGGACCTGTTCGTCAGCGAACTTCCCTTGCGGATGTCGGTGATCGAGCAGCTGATGTCGACCGGAGATCGCGAAGGACTGTGCCGTGCTGCCCACCAGCTGAAGAGCTCGGCGGGAGGCTATGGCTACGGCGACCTGTGCCTGTACGCGGGCCGCGTCGAAGCCCTCTGCCGCGATCGTCGCACTAGCGACGAGCAACTCGAAGGAGCCGTGGACGAACTGAGCGACCAAGCCAGCCGCGTCCGCGCCTAAGCCACTGCCCGCCGGGCAGTCATGAAATTTCGCGACCAATGACCAATGGCTTGTGTTGGTCATTGGTCGCGTCGTTTTCACTCGTCCGCCCCGCGAATAAAGTCCCACTTTCGTGACTTTTTCATTGGGTGCGACTTTACTCTTTGGCGGCATTTGGCCGGGCATCCAAAAGTGTCGTGTTTTCTTGCGTGAAATCATCGTCGGCTCGTCCGGTGAGTTGGAGTAATGTCGCAGGGGTAACCCGCAGGTGCGACTTTACTAAAGGGGAAGGCGCGTAGGCCGTATCAAGCTCTGCACCGCGTGCGGCGCTTAACGAGTTGGGGCGTCGATACCTCTCCATGGTGCGCCTAGTTGGCAAAGCGGTTTTCCTTTCTCACGCCAAGGCGCAAAGACGCGAATCGGTTAGCTCCGAAGGAGCGCGCTTGGATAGGCCAGGGCGCAGCCCTGGTTAGGGTGTTGATATAGGTTGGTAGCTCCGAAAGAGCGCGCTAACTCACGCAGGCGCGCTAAGGTAGCGCGTCCCTTCGGGACTAAGGTCGTTATTGGCCACGAGTTCCCAGGACTTCGTCCTGGGCTGTCGAAGCGCGCCACTTCGTGGCTACGGGATTAGAGGTGCGAGTGGTTGAGTATTCGCGATTGGATTCAGCGTGAAGCGCCGCACGCGGCGCAGGCTTGATACGGCCTACGGCCAATGGCTTATAGCCCACAGCACTTTAAAAAAGTGACGGGATCCCGTCGGGCGGCTGGGTATTCGCTAGTTGCTTGCTCAGTTTCACGTGTGTCAGTCTGGGCAACGAGTTCCTACACAGCGGGCGCGCAATTCGAGACAGCCTTACATGAACTGGTAAGGTCCAAGGTGCTGATCGGCCAAACCATCCCGCCCGCGATACGTATCGCGTCCGGTTGGGTCCCCTCGACGAAGGTGGTCCGCTGTCTCGAAGCACAACTGCCTCTCCCCGCACGCCCAGCGCGTACAACGAACGGGGTGTATTGTAACGTATGTACACGCACTTGTCAATGGCCAATGTGTACGCGTGGACATTTTGTGGGAAATAGTTGTTGGCCGGGACAGCTGCGAGCTACAGGCCCCTGTGTCATCCTGAAGGAGCCTTAGCGACTGAAGGATCTCATCCGCCATTGGGAAAGTATTCACAGGGGCGAGATTCTTCGGGTCGTGCTACTCCCCTCAGAATGACATGCGCTTAAAGCTCCCTCGCTCTTTGGGTTCGCTGTCGCCCCTCCGGGGCTTTTGATGCGCGTTGGCGCGTGGTCCTGTGGCTTGCGCCACAGGCTATGCGCTGTCGCCGCTCCGCGGCTGAGTTCAGGTTCGCCGCCTGCAGTGGGGCCGGTGCTAGAACGCGGCGCGACCTCTTGTGCTGCGCACACGGACACGCGGCCGTGCTGAATTAGCGAAATGGTTGCGTCTGTCGCGGCCGAGTGTCCGTGCCACCCCATGAGTGCCTTGTTCCAACGCTCCTGCGTGGGAACACCAGGGGCGACCGCTCTGCGGTCCTTCGTCGGCGAAGGCCGCGGAGCGGCCGGGCATGCATTCCCACGCCGAGCGTGCGAACGAGAGTAATTAACGCTTCGCGCGGCGAGCGAGTAGGGGCAAGAAGGCGAGAGCTAAGAGCACTGCGGTGGGTTCGGGGACAGCGGCGGGCCCATTCGCTTCCGGGGCGGGATCGTTCGCCGAGCGGCCGAAGTTTTGTTTCCACAGGTCGTAGTCGCTGGCCGAGTGGGTGTCGCCGAGGCCGTCTCGCCAGACGGTGTAGTCGGCGAGGTTCACGAATCCATCGCCATTGAAGTCGCCGGCGAGATTGGGCGGCGTGAGTCCAATGACGGTGGCCATGACCATGGTCGGCAGGTAATCGATCTGCCAGTCGAGCCCGGCGGCGAGCGCTGGCAAGCCCTCGATCGTGTCGAACACTCCGGTAATCTCTTTAGCAGTGAGCACCACGAGTTCGTCGCCGAGCGCGGGGATGAGTTCGGGGGCGAAGTTGAAATCAAGCGTGCCGGCGAGCGAGGCGAAGCCGCCGGAGGTGCTCCTGATCTGCTCGATCTTCAGTTGGTCGAATTCTCCGGCTGCAAATCCGGTGACGTCGATTTCGAGAATGCCGGTTGCCGACTGTATGTAGTTGCCACGGATTTCAAGGTCGCCAATCGTGGTGCCGGGAGCGACGAGGCCTTGGTTGGTGAGGATGGATTGGTTGGAAGTGGTGGTGCCGTTGCCTTCAATGCGTCCCCCACCGCGGATCGTCGCCCCTGAGTTATTCACGAGATTCGCTTGAGCAAGAGTGAGCATACCTTCGGCAAGTATACTACTTCCCACTCGATTCTCGATCTGCTGGACGCCGGTGATGGCGAGAATACCAGTAGGACTGATGTCGAACTTACCGTCGTTCTCAAAGCTGGGCTGAGAAAGTGTTAGATTAAGCCTATTGGCGCCCACGGTGCGGAGGATTCCCTGCTGCCGGAGGTATCCAGAGTTGGAGCCAGATGTCTGGACATCAAGGGTCCCGGTGTCGGCTTGAATGGTGCCTTGATTGATGATAGTGCTGGATGGGGAATAGATCCTTCCGTGAGTGCGTATGGTGTGTCCCGATCCATTTATGAGCGTCGGCTGCGCGACGAGATTGGGGAGCTGCAAGGATTGACCGTTGAGGCGAAGTTCACCAGTACCAGACAATTGGAGTAGCGCGCCGAACTGCTGGACCGTGTAAGCTCCGAACGACACAACTCCGTCATTTCGGATGGTTCCCCCCATCGATGCACTTCCGAGAGCAATGTGGCCTTGGTTATGGACGTTTTCCAGCGCTGCCGGTCCTCCAGGGCCCAAGCCACGGACGGAGACTGTTCCACTAAAAGGCTCGGTGCCGGACCCCACTGCTGATACTACTTTACCGCCAGAGAGTCGGAACGTGGACACGGTAGCATTCGAGTCTACTCGCACCTCCGCGAGGCCGTTAAGCCCGCTCGAAACGATCGAGTTAAAACTGAGAGTGGAATTGGGTTCCGCGTGGATGAGGCCTGCATTCGAAACCCAATAGCCAAGATTGGAGGTCTTTCCCGTGGACGCGATGATCTCGCCCTGATTCTCTATGTTGATTGACGAAGACGCGCCGCCGACGGTATGCAATCGTAGGGTAGTGTCGACCAGAGTGAGAGTGCAATGAGTGTTGGTCGACGCCCCGTTTTCCAGTGCAATACTACCGCCATTTTCTCCGAGGTGAACTTCTCCACCGACGAATTCAACACTGGAATCCATGTATAACTTTTGCAGTCGTAACAGCCCGTCGATCTCGAAGCGACCACTAAGTGACGCCTCGGAAGCTAACGACCCAATTTCGCCTTCCATCCTCAGGTTAGATAGAGCAGCCCTTGTGACGAGGGTTATAGTTGCGTCGGGAATACTAGAGCCGGCTTCTGACGCGTGTGCCCGAAGTATACCACCAGTAATGCTCCCAGCCACCAGGTGAATTGTTCCTCCGGGCAGTGCTTCGATCACTCCTGACGTGGGCCCCTGATCATTGACGATTTGCGCCTGGTTTAACTTTAGTATGTTTCCCTTAGTTGAACGAAGCGTCCCGGCGTTAAGCACTTTGCCCCGTTCTAGCACGAGAGTCCGCTCGATTGGCGACGTCGATTCGTCCTCACCGTAGCCGACTTCAATACTAGCGCGATTGTCGAGAGTTCGGTTAAGTAGACTCAGTGTGCCACTGCCGCGGATGGTATTGTCCAGATTTCGAAGAACCGCGGACGCCGGTGCCTGGTTGTTCAAAAAGGACAGGAGAGGGGCGCTTGCACCGCCTGTCGGAAGCCCAAGTTGCAGAACGCCACCGCCCGAAAGCTCGACGGATTCATCCGCTATGATGAAGTCCGACGAAGAAGATAGTTTGCCATCGTTCTTGATGCTCCCCGACAGAAAGATCGATTGGCCTGATACTGTGCCCAGTAATTGGACGTTCTTCAGGCCTGCGTTCAGCAAAGAGATGGTTCCGCTTCCAGAGTCATCGGATAATGCGGCAATCGTTCCGCCCTCCACGAGGACTCTCTCAAGCGTTACAAAGGATAGCGGAGCCGCCTCGATGCGGGCATTGGCAGTTGGCTGATAGACGGTGAAGGTCGGACTTGTCGCTTTGAGATAGAGGTGACCACCGTCGATCGCTCGCAATTGCCCCTCGTTGGTGATCTGACTGATTTCGGTGGAGATTATTTGATTAATTTCCAGCGTTCTGGAGGGGGTGTCGGCTACGATCGACCCTTGATTGAGAAACGGGCCTCGTTGGCGCATGGTGCCTGCGCCATGAATCACTCCTTGGTTCCACCAATACGAAGGGATGGTGAGGTTCGATTCTATTCTCGCACTTGATTCGAGCTTGAGCTCTCCCGTGCTTGCTACCTGCATGACTCCGTTGGTGTAGAGGACAGATTGCGGAACAACATTTACCCTCCCACCTAACTCGAAGTTGCGCGTTTGGAAGGTTGAGTTCGAAATTGTCAGGAAATCGCCATCTTGAACTTGTAGCGAGGCAACGCTCCTCCCTCCGCCAACACTAGTCGAACTCGACTTCTCGGAATCGTTATCAATGATCACCACGTCCGAATACGTCGGCACCGCCCCCGTCGACCAGTTCGCCGGGTCCGACCAACTGCCGTTCTCCGGTCCGATCCAAATAGCGGTGGCGGCGTGCGTCGCGGTGGGGGCGAGCGCGAGCGTGGCGACGAGCAGGGCGAGGGGGAGTCGGTTCACTTGGCGGGGCACCTTGGGGGTGTTTTCGCAGAGGTTCGGGGTAAGGGGTTTATTGTAGTCGGGGGCTCGAATTGGGGGTATTAGTGGTTTTGGGGAAGGGAGGGCGAGCCGGGGCGTCCTCGCCCCCGGAAAGCGTGTAGATGGCGGAGCGGGGCCATTCAGTTAGTTTCCGGGGGCGGGGACGCCCCGGCTCGCCTTTCGGGTCGTTCCGACAGGAGTGGAGCGACTGAGGGAATCTGGTGTGCGGAGGAGGGGTAGGTGGCGACTTTGGGGAGATCGAAGTTCGAGGCTTGAGAAGTGGCTAAGTGTTTTGAGCTCCGGGCTAGAATTCTCGGTCGCGGCTTTAATCTGGAGACGGGGCCGGTCGGAATGACACAACGAGCAAGCGTAGCGATCGGCTTGAGTTTCCGGGGGCGAGGACGCCCCGGCTCGCCTAAGAAGAAAAGCGCTGAGTCCACTCGCGGGGCTGGCCCCCTCACCCTAGCCCTCTCCCCCAAATCGTTCGCGGGTGATGTGTGAGAGGATGGGGAGTGGGATGCGCGAACGAAGTGGGGGAGAGGGGACGAAGAGGACGTAGCATGGCCGCCCTCGGCTGTGTTTCGCCGTGCCAACCAGGATCCACACGGCCGGGGCGGCCATGCTACAGGTGTGGATGAGATGGCAACGCGTGAAGCGCCGGGTCGGCGCGGAGCTTGACCCGGCCTACTACGCGCTCAGCCTGCCAGGCGCATGGCGATGTCTAGTAGGGTCACCAAGTCCACGGCGTTGTGGTAGAGGACTTGTTCCATTTCGCGCGGGGTGCCGGTTTGGACGTAGTGGTCGTAGGCGCCGGGGATCAGGTGGCCGGCGATGTCGCCGGTGCGAGTGCGGCGGCAGATCATGCGTTCGATGGTTTGCAATTTGCAATCGGGGAGCGTTCCTCGCCACCGTCGTCGCGCGTGGTGCAACACGTCGTAGTGCGAGAGCGTCGGAAGGGGCGCCGTGCGGTGGAGCAAGTGGCGGTGCCAGCGGTCGGTGACCATCGGCCAGTCGAAGCTCTTGCCGTTGAAGGTGACGAGCGTCTGGGCGGTGGCGAGGCGCGTGCCGAGCGAGTGGAGCACGGCGGCTTCCTCGGCGTAGTTGCGAGCGAACAGCAGCTCGACCACCGGGGCCTCGTCCGCATAGCGCACAAGGCCAACAAGGAACAATGCCGAGCCGCTGAGTCCGCACGTCTCGAGATCGAGTCCGACGAACTGCGTGGGGAAGGCACGGACGAAGTGCTGGCGAACGTCGAGTTCGTCGTCTGTGCTTTCTCTTCCGACCAAGCACGCTACGAGCTCGGCGTAACGGGCGTGGAGCAGGTCGGAGGCGGCGGGCCAGATTTCGGCGACGGGGAGCGTGATGGTGAGGTGCTCGCCACGGTCGGTGGTGGTGACGACGCCCCGATCGAGCAGGCCGGCGAGCTTGGCGGGACGCGGCCGCGGTTCGATCGTTGCCTTCATGGACGCGGGCGTGGCGGCCTTGGCGCGCGGCACGCCATTTGCGCGTGGAAAGGTGGGGGCGGGGAGTTCGCCGCGGTTGAGGGCTTCGAGTCGGCGGTAGAGGGATTCGTCCATGGGGGAGATTATTCTACCGCGAGCGAGTCGGCGAGGAAAACGGCTTTCGGGCGAGTGCACCGCGAGGTTAAGCTATCGCAACGCCAACCCGGAGAATGGATGAGTACCGACAATCCCTATGCCTCGCCCAGCGGCGAACGTACCGCCCCGATTATCGCGCCGCATCTGGAGCCGCCGCAGTCGGTGAGTTTTCAACCTTCGTTGCAGGACCAGATGGAGGTGTTCGACCACATCGCGCGTGTGCATGAAACCTGGCGTCAGTATTTTCGTCACCGCCAGAAAACGACCTTCGCTGTGGCAGCCGGCGCGGCTGGCGTGAGCATAGTTATTGCTATTGCAGATACCGTCTGGAATCCTTTCTGCGGTGTTGCTGCTCTTGGAGCCGTCGCGATTGGCATCGCTGCACTTTGGCTTCCAGCCCACCTCATGCGGAGACATCGTGAAAAGTATCGAGTGCAACTAGCACCTTTGAGCGACACCTATCTGAGCTTTGTACTCACAACGGCTCTCTTGCCCGAGGGATTTCAAGCGTCCGATGAGCGAGGCCACAGTTTTCGCAAATGGAAGTTTGTGCCCAAGGTCGAAAAAATCGAAGGTTTATTACTGGTCTACTTTGAAGACGCCAGCCCCTATGCCATCCCCGAACGTGCGTTCTTTAATGAGGCAGCGTTCGAAGGCTACGCCGCGCTCGCCAAGCGACTATGGTCGGCAGCACACATCGAACCGGTGGGGGAGAGCGGCGAGCTCAACGTTTGAACGCCTCGATCTCGCGGGCGTGGCGTTCGCGCGAGGCGATCCAATCTTCCACCCGGCCTTGCGTGGGAAAGAGCATCAGGATGAACACGACCATCAGGCCGGCGAAGGCGAGGGAAACCGGAAAGCCTTCGAGGATGTAGCTGGTGAGGTTGAAGAAGGCGGCTCCCTCGTAGACCGCGGCGCCGATGATGAACGCGGTCATGTACGTGCTGACGGTGGGGGGAGCGTGAGCAGTGAGAATGCGAGGAGCTAGCACGCCGACGAATGCTGCGATGGTTGCGACGGCGATGGCGATGTAGGAAATGAGGGGCTGCTCGCCTCCTTCGGGTGGCTCGGGCTTCAGGACCAGAACAACGATGACGCCCAACGTCACGATGCTCATGACCATCGCTAGGGCGATGATTTGCATGACGCGGACTTGTTGGGGGAGTTGCGGGGTGGGGGGCATGGGGTGTGTTTGTTGGGGTGACGGTTTGCTTAGGGTTTTCGTACCCTCTCCCAGACCCTCACCCGGGTCGGGGAGAGGGTACTACGTCGGCGACTAATTCTCGTGTGCTTGGTTCGCGGTTGAGGAGGAGTTCGAGTAGTCGCTGGGTCGCTTGTTTATTGGGGATGGGGTGGCCGCGGGTCAGGTCGGGATCGCTGTGGATGGCGGGGCGGAGGTTGGGGAGGCCGACGCAGCTAGGGCAGCCGTCGTCGCAGGGGCAGTCGGCGACCATCTCGAGGCAGATTTCGAGCAGCTTCGCCATGTGCTCGAAACCCTTCTGGCAATAGCCCAGTCCGCCGGGGTAGCGGTCGTAGAGGATCATTGTCGAGCGGCCGAGGTTCTTGGCGTCGACGACGCCGCCGAGGTCGCGACTGTCGCACATCGCCACGAATGGCAGGGCGACGACCGCTAGGTTTCGCATGCCGCAGACGCCCTCGCTGCTGCGAAGCCCTTCGGCCTTGAGCTGCTTGCGAACTTCGTCGGTGGGGGCGAGCCAGACGCCGGTCGTGGCGAGGTTCTGTGCCGGGATGTCGACGGGGCCGAGGCCGATGTTCTCGCGGGTGTCGAACTTGATCTTCTTGAACGCCACGGTCTGCCACGAGACATCGACTTCGCCATACCCAAGCTCGGCGGTGGGGAGGGCGGTGCTGGTGTCGCGAGTCTTGGTGATGAGGACATTGCTTTCGAGCACCGCCTGCGTGTAGTAGTCGGTCTCGCGGCGCTCGACGTAGGCGACTTTGCCATTGAGGTCGAGCTCGCGCACCAGGTAGGTCTCACCCGCGTGCAGGTAAACGGCCTCGGGGTAGACAAGCTCGGGGGCGCTGATCGAGTCGACGTTCGCGATCACTTCGTGCGAGTCGTCGACCAGCGGCGGCGAGCCGGAGGTGTAGAGGTCGCGCGAGATGCGCGTGTGTTTGAGCAGCACGATGCTGAAGGTGTTGTCGCTCATGTGGCGAAGGCTGACACCGACGGTGGGGTTCTGCCCGCCGGGGCAGAAGTAGGCGTCGTCGACTTTGGTGAGCTGGCGTTCGTCGGCCAGTACGCCGGCGATTGGTTCGGCGAGCGGGCCGAAGAGTTCGAGGTCCGCAGCGTCGAGCGGCAGTTCGAACGCGGCGGCCTTCAGGTGCTTGGCGAGCACGTAGGGATTGTTAGGGTCGACCACCGCGTGCTCGGGCGACTGGGCGAAGAAGTACTCGGGGTGGCGGAGCAGGTACTGATCGACCGGTTCGTTGCCCGCGAGCATCACGGCGAGGCTTTCGTCCGCACGGCGACCGCTACGGCCGGCTTGCTGCCACGAGCTGGCGATGGTGCCGGGATAGCCAACGAGGATCGCCACGTCGAGCGAGCCAATGTCGATGCCGAGCTCCAGGGCGTTTGTGGTCGCCACGCCGCGGAGCTTGCCCGCGAACAGGTCTTGCTCCATCTGGCGGCGTTCGTTGGGCAGGTAGCCACCGCGATACGCGCGGACGCTGTCGGCGAGCGGCGAATGGCGCTCGGCCAGGGTTTGGCGGGCGTAGCGATGCACGAGCTCCGCGGCTTGACGTGTTCGCGTGAACGCGAGGGCTTGCCCGCCAGCTTCCATCGCTTCGGTGAGCCAGGTCACGGCGTCGTCGTTCGCGCTGCGGCGGGCGAGGGAATCGCTGCCGAGCGGGCTGGGGTTCCAGAGCGCGAAGAACTTGCGACCGCGCGGCGAGCCATCTTGGTCGACCACTTGGACATCGCGACCGAGCAGGCTGGAGACGAGCTCGCCGGGATTCGCGATCGTCGCGCTGGTGGCGAGGTAGATGGGGTTCGAGCCGTAGTGGCGACAGACGCGTTCGAGCCGCCGCAGTACCGCCGACACGTGGGCGCCGAGGATGCCGCGGTAGGTGTGCACTTCGTCGATGACGATGTAGCGAAGGTCGGCGAACAGCGTGGCCCACTTGGGGTGGTAGGGGAGGATGCCGGCGTGCAGCATGTCGGGGTTGGTGAGGACGAGGTTGGCCTCGTTGCGAATGCGTCGTCGCTGAGCGGTGGGGGTGTCCCCATCGTACACGCCGGGGCGGATGAGGCGTTGCATCTCCGCGTCACCTTCGACGAGCGCTAGCATGCCCTTGAGTTGGTCCTGTGCCAGTGCCTTGGTGGGGAAGAAGTAGAGCGCGCGGGCACCGGGCTCGTTCACCACGGTTTCGAGGATCGGCAGGTTATAGCACAGCGTCTTACCACTCGCCGTACCGGTGACGACGACGGTGTCGCGGCCCGCGCGGGCCGATTCGAGCGCTTCGACTTGGTGCGTGTAGAGCTGCTCGATGCCACGTGACTTTAGAAGCCGGGTGACAGCGGGGGGCAGGGGAGTGGCGGGCGCGGCAAACTGGGCGGGTCGCTCGGCGAGCTCTTCGATGTGCTCAAGCTGGTTGTTGTAGTCGGGCCGCGAAGTGATGCGATTGAGTAGTTTAGCAACGTCCATGACGATTCCCTTCCACAGCTAAGCCCTCCCTTGACTGCACAGGCGTTTACTTTAACGCGTGCCGCGGGGTGCTGGCAAGCTCTACTAGGCTGGAAGAACCGTATTGCGGTGGATCCAGCTGGGCTTGTACAAGTGTCCGGCTCAAATCCCCCAAACCACCGTGGTAGGCCAATCGATGTCCGAATTGCAGCTTTCCCCCGAAGTTCAGCAGCTTTTCAACGACATCCTCGTTTGGATTGGCTTCGGCACCGTGGTGGGTCTCGTCGCCCGCGGACTGATGCCAGGCCGGGATCCTGCGGGAGCGATCACCACGCTGGTGCTTGGCATTGCCGGATCGGTGATTGGCTGCGGTTGCGTGGGGTTCTTCATCGAGGCCGGACGGCTGAAGCCTACGAGTCCCCTCGGCATGGTGGTGGCGGTGGTGGGGGCGTTCGTCCTGTTAGGGTTCTACCGGCTATACGGCGACCTGCTGCCCTGGAAGCTCCCCGATCCGCACGCCCGGGCCACGGGGGCCAGCAACTCGACGTACGAGGCGTACCGCAAGCGCTACGGGTCGGCGAACTACGAAGACTGAGCCTGCGTAGGAATAGTACCCCCGCGGCGGAGTTGTGCCGACTAGCGCGTTCGCAACGCGCTACTGGGTAGGAAGTTGCGCGGGCAAGTCTCGAAACTGCTTGATTTGCCGCGTCACTCCGATCTTACTAAAATGGAGTGAAACACCTCGCCCCGCCTGCTTACCCCGACCTTCGGAGGTACCTTCGCATGAAACTTTCGCCCCTCGCCTTACTTGTCGCTTTCACGCTATCGAGTTCTTGCTTTGCTCAGGTGCAAAACCTCGGCTTCGGAAATCGAAGCGAAGCAAGCCGCCAGGCCAATGCCATTAAGGCAAGCGTGTCTGCATCGACTCAGGCAAGCCAGCTGATCGCGCAAGACAAAGGGGTGAACAACGGGTATGGGGTCGGTTTGTTCCAAGGTAGCGGAACTCCATCTGCGATGCCCCGCCGAGCGCAAGCCGCGAACTTTGGAGCCCCAGTTGGAGCTCCGGCTTCGAAGCCCTTCTCAGGCATTACCAACTCGCCGACGGTCAGCCCCTACATGAACTTGTTCAACGACTCGATTACGGGCGACAACGACTTCAACTATCAAACCCTGGTTCGACCACAGCTTCAGCAGCAGCAGTTCAATCAGCAGGTGCAGCGGCAAGCCGCGCAGCTCAACCAGCGGATGTCGGCCCTATCGGCCCGCAACGACTACAACGTCACCGGTAACCAAGAGGTGATGCCCACAGGGCATTCGGCCACGTTCCGTTACCACTCTCGCTTCTACCCGGCATTGGGTGGCGGTCGACGCTAGTCGACGCGTCGTGTCCTCATTTACTGTTGCGGGCGAGCTTGCGGCTCGGCGATCTGCAGCAGCTCGATGTCGAACAGTAGCGCCTCGTTGGGGCCGATGCGTTCTTGTCCCCCTTCGCCGTAGGCGAGTTCCGAGGGGATGAAGAGCTGCCACTTGTCGCCGACCTTCATCATCTTGAGGGCCTCGGTCCAGCCGTCGATCACGCCCCGCACCGGGAACTGAGCAGGCTGGCCGCGACGGTACGAGCTGTCAAACTCTTGGCCGTTAATGAACGTTCCCTTGTAGTGGCACACCACGACGTCTGAGTCGGTGGGCGTTGCGCCAGTGCCTTGCTTGATGACCTTGTACTGCAGGCCGCTCGGGGTGACTTTCACGCCTTCCTTCTTCGCGTTGGCAGCTAGATAGTCGTCGCCGGCCTTTTTGTTGTTCGCGGCGACCTGCTGCTGGATCTTCATGGCGAACATCTGCATCGCCTGGCTCAGCTGCTGCTCAGTCCATTGCGGCGGGCGGTTTCCTTGCACCTCGTTGATGCCGGTCTGCATCGCCCGAGCATCAAGCGTTACGCCACCCATCTTGCAATCCTCGGCAATCGAGCGACCCAGGGCGTAACTGACCATCTGGTTGAACTCTTCGGGGCTCAACTGCGGCGGCTGGGCCGGCTGGCCACCGGGAGCACCGGCGGGGAGCGTGTCTTGGGCACGAGTGGCCGCGGGGACGACGAGCAACAGCAATGCGATGGCAAGCAAACGACGCATGATCGACCTCCAGGTCGGGCGGGGTATGGGTAAAGGCCATGGCGTGCGACGGGGTCTGCGACGCCATGGCCTTGAACGAACTCATCATCCCTCTCCCAGCAGCGGGGAGAGGCTAGGAGAGGGGGGCAAGGTAAGCTGAACTAGGCACCAGCGCCGTAGGTCGAGTTGAAGAACTCCTTGCTACCTTCGGGATCGGCCTTCATGCTCTTCGAGCCGGCTTTCCAGTTTGCGGGGCACACTTCGCCATTCGCCTCGTGGAACTGCAGGGCATCGACCACGCGGATCGCTTCGTCCACGTTGCGGCCCAGCGGCAGGTCGTTGATCAGCTCGTGACGGACGATGCCGTCCTTGTCGATCAAGAACAAGCCACGCAGCGCGACGCCACCTGGCAGCAGCACGCCGTACGAATCGCTGATGCTCTTGTTGAGGTCGGCGACCAGCGGGTACTGAATTGCGCCAATGCCGCCTTGGTTGCGGGGGGTGTTCCGCCAAGCGAAGTGCGAGTAGTGGCTGTCGACGCTTGCGCCGAGCACCTGCACGTCACGCTTTTCGAATTCGGCGATCGCGTCGCTGAACGCGATGATCTCGGTCGGACAGACGAACGTGAAGTCGAGCGGGTAGAAGAACAGCAGCACGTACTTGCCGCGGTAGTCCGACAACTTGATTTGCTTAAACGACCCGTCCGGCATCACGGCCTGCGCGGTGAAGTCGGGGGCCTCGGTTTGAACCAGGTGCGCCATGGCAATATCTCGCTTAGAAACACGAATAGGTGGGAAAGTTTTCGGGGGAAGCTATTCTACGCCTCCGCCGGACCCCCCTCAAGACTCGGTTTCCCGGGGCGAATGGCTGCGAGAAGCTTCAGTAGCCGACGACCTACGTGTCGTCGGAGCTGCATCTTTGAATGAACTACCCCATCTTTCCACCGCTCGCCCCTCACTCCCCTGTCCGCTAGAATACGGGTTTTCGCGTCTGTTATCCGGTCTGTCGACCGACGCCACTACGCCTCCAACCTCCGCCCCGTCAGCCGCCATGTTCGAATCGCTTCAGGATGGACTCTCCAGTGCCCTCAAATCGCTCAGCGGGCAGGGCAAGTTGACCGAGGCGAACATGCGCGAGGGGCTCAAGCTCGTCGAGCGGTCGCTGCTCGAGGCCGACGTCAGCTTCGATGTCGCTCGCCACTTCATGAAGAACGTCACCGAGAAGGCGGTCGGCGAGAAGGTTTTGAAGGCCCTCAAGCCGCAGCAGATGGTGGTGGGCATCGTCTACGAGGAACTCCAAGCCCTGATGGGGCCTGTCGATCACTCGATGCACCTCAAGGGCAAGGGCGAAGTTACCGTCCTCATGATGTGCGGTCTGCAAGGTGCCGGCAAGACGACCACCTGCGGCAAGCTCGGCAAGTTGCTGAAAGACGGCCAGCGTAAACCGCTGCTCGTGGCGGCCGACCTTCAGCGCCCCGCGGCCATCGATCAGCTGCACGTGCTCGGCGATCAGCTCGGTATCCCGGTCTACAGCGATCGCCAGGAGAAGGACCCCGTCAAGGTTTGTAACGCGGCGGTTGCGCAGGCGAAGAAGCTCGGCGCGGACGTCGTGATCCTCGACACCGCCGGCCGACTGCACATCGACGAAGAATTGATGGGGCAGCTCGAGCGAATCGACAAGCAGGTGAACCCGCAGCAGATCTACCTGGTGGTCGACGCCATGACCGGCCAGGACGCCGTGAACAGCGCCAAGGTGTTCAACGATGCCCTGGAAATCGACGGCGTGATCATGACCAAGCTCGACGGCGATGCCCGCGGTGGTGCGGCGCTATCCGTCAAGCACGTGACCGGTGTACCCATCAAGTTCATGGGCACCGGCGAAAAGCTCGATGCCCTTGAGCCGTTCCACCCAGACCGCATGGCCCAGCGCATCCTGGGGCAGGGCGACATCCTCACGCTGTTCGAAACCGCGCAGAAGGAATTCGACCAGGAGCAGATGCTCGCCCAGGAAGAGAAGCTGAAGCGGGGCGAGTTCACGCTCGACGACTTCCGCAAACAAATGGCGATGATCGCCAAGCCGGGACTGATGCAGAAGATGCTCGGCATGATGCCCGGCATGGGGCAAATGCGCGACGCGATGAATCAGTTCGACGAAGGCGAAATGAAAGGCCTGTTCGGCATCATCGACTCGATGACCGCCGCCGAGAAGTCGAACACCAAACTAATCGACCAAAGCCGTCGCCGCCGCATCGCCGCGGGTGCGGGCTGCGAACCCCATCAAGTCGGCGAGCTCATCAAGCAGTACGAAGCGATGGCCGGCGTGATGACCGCCATGGCCGGCAAAGGAATCCGCGAGCGAATGAAAATGATGGGCGACCTCCAAAGCGGCCTCGCCCAAGGCGGCACCCTCGGCAAGCAGAAGCAAAACACCGGCAAGCGGCTTTCGACTTCGGATAAGAAGAATGCCCGGAAAGCTCGCGAGGCGGCGCTGAGGAAGCGGAAGCGGAAGGGGTAGAGCTGGGCCCATGCGGCCGGCTACGGCACATTCTCTTCACGTTGCACGGAATGCCACGCTTCGATCTTGCGATTCAGTTCTTCCACAATTTGAGGATGGCTCTCGGCTAAGTCTCTTTGTTCGAGGGGATCGCTTTCCAGATCATAGAGCTGTAGTTCAGTCGTGTCCCACGAGTGGAGATTGCGATACGAAGACGTATCCGCGCCGTGATATCGTCGAAGAAGTTTCCAGTGTCCTTGGATGCACCATTGGTACTGCAGAGTGTCATCCGTATTCGCCACTGTTATGTTGTGCGTTGAGTGGCAGGCACCAAAGAGATTATTGCGACTAGCGGTCGCCTGAGGATCGAGCAAGTCCACACCGGGTAGGGTTTCCGGTGGCGTCAAACCAGCAGCCTTGATAACGGTGGGATATACATCAATGGCGTGAGCCAATTCTTCGCAGAGGCCAGCGGAATGATGCTTCGGCCATGAAACCAAAATCGGTGTGCGAATTCCATTCTCGTAAGGCGAGCCTTTGGACCGAATAGCGAATGCGTGGTCCCAGTCTTGTTGGTGAGGATGTTCGGCTCCCGCACTGCGAGCGGCCCAGCCATTGTCGCACAAGTAGAGCACGATCGTGTTGTCGCGGACTTGGTGCCGCTCGAGCATCGCTATTAGTTCGCCACAAGTCTCGTCGAACCATTCGCAGGTGGCGTAGTAGCGAGCAACGTCCTCAGCGCGTCCCGGCCTGGTGTACTTTTCAACGAGTCGCTGAGGAGGATTGTGCGGCGTGTGTGGCAGCAGCGGGGCGTACCACAGGAAGAACGGTTTGTCTTGGAAGGTGGCTAATCGAAGGAAGTCGTCGATTGGTTGCATTGTCTCGCGGCCAATTGTGAGCCCTTCGTCGCCGTGCCGACCGCCCCGTGCGGCGTTGCCGTGGGTCATACCGTGGGTGAAGCCGCCATCCCGGAAAGAGCCTTCCCACCACTTGCCGACCTGCATCGCCAAGTAGCCTGCGGAGGCAAGTTGCTTCACGAAGCTGGGGTGCTGGTGAAAACTCTGTCGCAAGGCAATGTCTTCCGTGGCCCGGCGATCATCGCGGACTACGTCGTTGCCGGTTATGCCATGCACGTGCGGGTACTGCCCGGTCACCATCGAGGCGAGCGATGGCCGGCAGAGAGGTGAAGCCACGTAGCCTCGTGGGAACACCAAGCTCTCAGCCGCTAGGCGATCAAGGTTGGGCGTTGCGATGTCTGGATGCCCCATGAACCCATAGTCGGTCCAGGCTTGATCGTCGCTCAGAATGAGTACGATGTTGGGCCGTTCCGCGGCGACCGCGATGTTCGCAAGCCCGACGGCCAGCAGAAACGTTCGTAAAAAGAGTGAGCCAAGCATTCTCCAAATATACTTCGGCACGGTGCGATCGTGGGATTCGCAACGGCGGCGAATGGAGAATCTGATTCCGAAATTAGGTAAACGTTCCTTACGCCCCAATCGCCCGCAGCGCCTCAATCGCCGCCTGATGCACCTTGCCATTCGTCGCCAGGACGCCGCGGTTTTCGGTGAGCGAGGTGCCGTGCGAGAAGTCGAGGGGTTTACCGTCGAGGTCGGTGACGCGGCCGCCGGCTTCTTCGACGACGATCGAGCCAGCCGCCTGGTCCCAGATCTTCTCGCGATAGTCGGGGCGGTCGTGCGAGAGGAGTCGCACGAGCATCTCGCCACCACCGGCGGCGAGCACCGCGTACTTCGCCTGGCTGTCCATCGGAATGGGTGTGGCTTCGACACCCATCGCGCCAGAGAGTTGGCCAAGCTGTCCCGTATTGGTGTGGGCGGTTTCGACCGAGCGGAAGATCCTCGTGTCTTTCACGTCTTCGCACTCCGAGACGGTGAGCTTCCGCCACTCGCCTTCGCCCGTGAGACTGGTGACGTAAGTGCCCTGGCCCCGCACGGCGATGAGCAGCGAACCGGTGCCGCCGATGTCGGTAGCCAGCGTGGCGTTGAGTTCGGGGCAGCCCAAGACGCCGAGCTTCACTTGGCCATTCTCGATGAGCGCGAGCGCCACGGCGTACTGCTCGCCGCGCAAGAAACCCTTGGTGCCATCGACGGGGTCGAGCGTCCAGAACGTCCCTTCGGCTGCCGCGTTGCCGCGATCGATCCACTGGCAGACTTCGTCGTTGGTCACCCCTGGTACCGCGGCGGAGAGGAAGTGGCGGATCTGCGCGAGCGTCGCGCGGCCTTCGTCCGTGGCGTTCAGGTCGCCGGCGTCCTCTTCACCCACGAGTCGCGCCTCGGGCAGGGCGTCGCCGAGCCGCTTGGCGACAATCGCCTGGGCGGTGTAGTCGGCCACGGTGACGGGCGACTTGTCGCCCTTGGTCAGGGCCCCTGTAACCATCTCCTGCTGCACGCGACGGGTGAGATGAGCCGCTTCGCGAACCGCGGAAATGGCAAACTGGGCTTCGGGAGTGTCGAACATGGGAGTTTGGTGCTGAGGGCCTGGGCTCGAAAGAATCGATTGCAGAGGCAGATGCGGCAGCCAGCGGCCCGCCCTAGCCTCCAGTCCCTAAACCCCACCCCCACAAGAAAACTACCCCGCCAGGGCTCGAACCTGGAATGAGGGAATCAAAATCCCTAGTGTTACCATTACACCACGGGGTAACGTGGTCGCGAATCGGTAGTTTAACCGAGCAAGGCCTTCTATCGAAAGTGGCCCCGATTTCCCAGCCCAATTTCTCCAAGAGCTCTCTGGATTAAGCCGGGGGCGCAAGTCCCCGGAGTTTTTCTCAGGGCCCGCTCCGGGGACTAACGCCCCCGGCTCGAAACTAGTCGCATGCCTCATACGCAGTTTAGGGCTCTGGTCTGCGGTTGGCGACCGAAAAACAGAGCTGTTCGAGCTCGGTCGCCAGGTCTACACCTACGTGGCTCACGCGGTCGGGAAGGTTCAGGGTGACGGGGGCAAAGTTCAAAATTCCTGACACTCCGGCGGCCACCAGCCGATCCGCGGCGTGCTGGGCGGCCGTGGCGGGGACGGCCACCAGGCCGAGCTCGATCTGCTGGTCGCGGACCATTTGCGGCAAGTCGTCGAGCGGGAACACGGGGACCCCCTCGATCTTCTGACCCGTCTTGGCGAGGTCGACGTCGAACGCGGCGACGATGCGGAATCCCTGCGAGCCAAAGCCTTTGTAGCCCAAGAGCGCTCGGCCCAAGTTACCCACCCCAATCATCGCGACCCGCCATTCGCGGTCGGTCCCCAGGATCTTGCGGATGGCGGCGACCAGTTCGTCGCAGCGGTACCCCACGCCGGGCTGGCCAAAGTGGCCAAAGTAGGCCAAATCGCGGCGAACTTGGGCATCGCGAAAGCCGAGTTGCTGGCCAAGCTGGCCCGAGCTGGTGGTGGCGTGGCCCGCGGCGATCAAGTGATGGAGCTCGCGCAAGTAGAGACTCAGCCGGCTGACGACGGCTTTGGGGACCACCTTTGGGGTGTCCTTGGAAGTGGCGGAGTCGGGCTTATGGCGGCCGCTACTCATGGGGCAGGATTCGGACTCGGGGGATCGGGGGCGGCGCACCTGATAGCTGTTAAAGGTTGGCCCACAGAACGGTCCAGCGTCAAGACGTATTGGCACGGCCGGAGGAAAACAGGCGCTTTTGCTAGCACCAACCGGACGCTCGGCACGGGGAGGAATGACGCTACGCCAGGTGCAATCGTTACCACCGACCTGCCCAATTTGCCATGGTGGCGGGCTGGGTAGGTTGTAAGTGCCGGTTTGGTAAAGGTTTGCGGCTAGGTTGAGTCCTCCTGGGCCGTTAAGTGGGGTGAGTGGGAAGAGTGCGAAAAATAGGTGGATCAGTTAAGGGATGCCGCCCTCACTTCCCGAATCTATTAGGGACGGAAGTTAGCCGTTTTGACCAACCCATCTATTTCCCCACGATCTGTTGTTTTGGAGGCGAGAAACCATGAAGCGCGCATTGGGTGCATTGCTGGTTGCAATGCTGCTGGTGGCCTCGGCGACACAAGCTGTTGCCGGCCACAGTGGAGCGGTGAGCTACGACGGGTGTGATCCCTGTTGTGTGCCTCACTACCACACCGTATACCGTACGAAAAAGTCGACGGTTATGGACAAAGTTGAGGAAACCAGATTCCGCACGTGCTACGACCGCGTGCCAGAGCAAAAGGTCGTGAACTACACCAAGTACGTGACTGAGCAACGCCAAAAGCAAGTCAATTACACGGTGATGGTTCCAGTGTACGAGACGAAGACCCGCAGCTACACGGTGTGCAAGCCGGTGTGGGAAACTCGTCAACGGGAAGTTAGCTACACGGTGTGCAAGCCAGTGTGGGAAACCAAGACCCGTACTTACACTGTCCACAAGCCGGTGTACGAGACTCGTCAACGCGAAATCAACTACACGGTGATGGTTCCTGTTTGGGAAACCAAGACCCGTAACTACACTGTTTGCAAGCCAGTGTGGGAAACCAAGACTCGGACCTACACTGTCCACAAGCCAGTTTGGGAAACCCGTACCCGTGAGATCAACTACACCGTGTGCACGCCGGTTTGGGAAACCAAGACCCGCAGCTACACCGTGATGAAGCCGGTGTGGGAAGATCGTACCCGTGAGGTTAACTACACCGTTGCTGTTCAAGTACCGTACACCAAGACGGTGTCGTACATGAGCGGTCACTGGGAAACCCAGCAGTACGAAGTTGCCGGTCCGGTCCGTTCGAAGACCGTCCGCACCCCAGGCCGTTGGGTCTGGAACCCCGCCACCTGCTGCTGCTGCTGGTGCCCGGGCAAGTGCGAGAAGATCTGCGTTCAGTGCCCCCCTGTGACTTGCTGCAAGAAGGTTTGGGTTCCTGAGTGCAAGACCAAGGAAATCTGCTGCACCAAGACTGTTTGCGAAACCCGCACCAAGACTTGCTGCTACAAGGTTTGCAAGATGGTTCCCGAATGCAAGACCTGCTGCTACAAGGTCTGCAAGATGGTTCCCGAATGCCGCACCAAGACTTGCTGCTACAAGGTTTGCAAGATGGTTCCGGAATGCAAGACTTGCACCTACCAAGTTTGCCACATGGTTCCCGAGTGCCGTACTTGCACCTACAAGGTCTGCAAGATGGTTCCCGAGTGCCGCACCAAGACTTGCTGCTACCAAGTTTGCAAGATGGTTCCTGAATGCAAGACCTGCTGCTACAAGGTCTGCCGTATGGTTCCCGAGTGCCACACCAAGACCGTGTGCTACAAGGTTTGCAAGATGGTTCCTGAATGCAAGACCTGCACCTACCAGGTTTGCAAGATGGTTCCCGAGTGCCGCACCAAGACTTGCTGCTACAGCGTGTGCGTGCCAGTGTGCTGCGAGAAGACCGTAACTTGCTACAAGACGGTTGCCCGTCAGGTTCCTTATACCGTCACCAAGTGCGTCCCCCGTGTTGTGTGCGAACAGATTCCTTGCAAGGTTCTGTGCACCAACCCCGCTTGTGCCGGTCAGGAATGTGCCGTCCCCGCTGGCGACAACGCCCCGGTGAGCGGTGGTTGCAGCTGCGGCTGTGGCAAGTAAGTGAGTGAATCGATAGAAAACGCCTCTCTTCTGTGGTAAAGAAGGAAGGTTGGTCAAAGACTTGACGGCGGCCCGGATCCCTGTGATCCGGGCCGCTTTTTTCGTTGATGGCCGCGAACTTCGGAGCTCCTCGACTAGCCCGACCGCCACGCCGTCCGCGACCTTTTCCCAACATTCGACGGTATCTAGCGAATGACAAGACTGAGCTACCACCGAGCTAGCACTTGCGCTACATTACACGCACAGAGCGACACCTCGGTTTACCCCAGTCACCCCTTCGCACGAGTCGATTCATGGCCACCGACACCTACGGACACGAAACGCAACCCCAGCGCCGCGGCATGTCGGGGTGCCTCAAGGGGTGTTTAATTGCCTTTGTGGTCTTGGTGATTATCAGCTTGCTCGCTGCGTGGTGGATTTCGCGGAATCTGCGTAGCTGGATGAGTGCAGGGGCGGAGCAGGGCATCAATGAACTCATTGATCAGTCCGATCTGCCTGAGGCGGAGAAGGCCGAGCTGAAGGCCGAGAGCAAACGGGTAACCGCCGGTATCGCCGATGGCAGTATCAGTTGGGATCAATTTGGACAGATCACCATTGGCGTGATGGAGTCGCCGCTGGTGCCGATGTTCATGGTTAAGTCCATTGAGTCACAATACCTAAACCCTTCGGGACTTTCCGAGGAGGAGAAGGTGGAGGGCCGGAAGACGCTGGAACGCTATGCCAGCGGGTTGATGACCAAAGCAATTCCTGTTGAATCAGCTGACCAAGTGCTATCGCATGTCGCCGACAAGGACTCCAACGGCACGTGGGAGATGCGTGCGCAGGTGTCTGACGAGGAGTTGCGTGAGGCGCTCGCTACCGCGAAACAACAGGCGGACGACGCCGGAGTTCCCGAAGAGGTGCCCCCGGTCGACCCCTCGGCTGAGCTCAAAAAGATCCTCGATGGCATCATCGGTCCAGCGCCAGGCGAGCTTCCTGCCCTCGAGGAAGTGCCGGCGGAAGAAGAACTCGAGCCCGCGGCTCCGTAGTAGAGAGCTCAGCTTCTTCCCCTCCTTCACTAGCCGCACTCGCCACGCGGGCCGCGAAGTCTTACCGGGTGCCATGGTCTCCGCTTCGGAATTCCCGGAGGGAGGTGTGCTTCCGGCTTCGGTTGCGCGCTCCCCTAGCCGCCGACGCCCCCGCCGCCTAAGGTTGATGGGGGCGCACGGGCTGGACACAGGAACATGGCGGAACATCCGGAAAACGAAGCAATCGAGTCGACCCCTGCCGGCGATACTGGCGAGGGACCGCTCGAATTGCCTAAATCGCAGGCCGAGTTCTTCGCCCGCGCGGCGGATAAGGTCCGCGGCAAGTTCCCCACCACGCCGGGCGTGTACCTGTTCCAGGATCAGCAGGGCCGGGTGATTTATATCGGCAAGGCGAAGAACCTGCGTGCCCGCGCGGGTAGTTACTTCCTCGCCGCCGCGGCCGACGACCGCCGCACCGCCCAGCTCGTTCGCGAAGCCCACGACATCGACTTTCTGGAAGCCGAGAGCGAAGTCGACGCCCTGTTGATGGAAGCCCGACTGGTCAAAGACATCCAGCCGAAGTTCAACCAGGAGCTTCGCGACGATAAGACATTCCCGTACCTGCAGGTGACCACTCACGAGGATTTCCCCCGCGTGGAGATCACGCGCGAGCCACGGTCGTCAGGCGTCAAGCTCTACGGACCGTTCACCAGCGTCAGCAGCCTGCGCGGTGCCTTGCAAGTGCTTCAGCGGGTGTTCAAGTTCCGCACTTGCTCGCTCGACATCGAAGAGGGCGACGAGCGATGGCGCTGGTTCCGGCCCTGCCTGTTGGCGTCGATCAATCAATGCACGGCTCCCTGCAACCTCAGGATCTCGAAAGAAGAGTATCGCAAGGATATCAAGCGTCTGCGGATGTTCCTCGACGGCAATCGCCAGTCGCTGGTCAAAGAGATGCAGAAAGAAATGCAGGAGGCGTCGTCGGCGTTGCGGTTTGAAAAGGCCGCGCGCTTGCGAGACGAGATCAACTTGCTCGAACGCATCAAAGAGCGCGGCGACCTCGAACAGCACGAACAGCCCGAGGTGTTTTACATTGATCCGAAGAAGGGACTGGCGGGCCTGAAGAAAGTGCTCGGCCTCGAAAAGATGCCGCGAACCATCGAGGGGGTCGACATCGCCCACCTCGGCGGCAGCGACACCGTGGCGAGCCTCGTGCAGTTTATCGACGGCCTGCCGTTCAAGCCGGGCTATCGACGGTTTCGCATTCGCGAGGTCGAAGGCATCGACGACTTCGCCAGCATTCGCGAGGTCGTCGCACGTAGGTTCCGTGGGCTGGCCGAAGACGACCAGATGTTCCCCGACATCCTGCTGATCGACGGCGGCAAGGGGCAACTGGGCCGCGGCATGGAAGCTTTTGAGATGCTGGGGATCAAGCCGCCAATCGTCTTGTCGATCGCCAAGAAGGAAGAACTGATCTACGTCGCCGGTCGCGATAAACCCTTGAGACTGAGCCGCCATTCGTTCGCATTGCGCCTACTGCAATACGTCCGCGACGAATCCCACCGCTTCGCCCAGCACTACCACCATCTGCTCCGGCGAAAGCGAACGCTCGGGGATTGAAGAGCCACTTAGGGCTCTCCTTTCTCAGCAGTGATAATCCCGGCGAGCGGGGCCCGTTAGGGCTGTGGTACGCCAGCACTTCCGGCACACTCCGCCTGCCTTTCCCAGCTTATGTGGGAGCGTTTCCCCAGTTCGTATTTCCGATGGCCATTTCTGTGGGTTTTCAGCCCACGTAGCTTGCAATCGCGCTTTGAATCGTTAGGATGTGGTGAAGCCGGTGGGAAATGGACCCAATTCGGCCGCAAAACAAACCAAAACGCGGGTTTCAGCCCAAGTGAACTAGCGAAGGGAGTCCGATTCAGCCCAGCGCGGCGGCCGAACGGCGGACGCGCGGAACTACTAACTATGCCGTCGGTCGAAGGTCTCTTACTCGGTGAAGTCGCTCGCACGCTCGACGACCGTTATCGGTTGTCGCTGCCCGCCGAGCTGGCGAGCGGCTTAGCCGACCTCGAGTCCAAAGACGCGACCTGCCTGATTGCGAAGGAACGCCCCGGCTGCCTGAGCCTGTGGAACCTCGCACGCTGGCAGAAGCATCTCGACGATGGCGTGGCGCTGGTGAAGAGCAAAATTGAGGCGGGCAAGCTCGATGGTCGGGTGTCCGAGGTCCAGCGACTAGGACGCTTGCTATCGACGCGACATCGCGAGGTGCCGCTCGCCGGCCGAGGTCGACTGGTGATCCCCGAGGGCTTTCGCGAGTTTCTCGGCGTTGAACCTGGCGGCGACGTGATGCTGGTAGGCGCGGCGGTGTGTGTTGAGATTTGGAATCCAGCCCAATGGGCCGGAGCGATCGGGGAACAGATGCCAACCTTCCGCGAGTTGTTTGATCAATTGTCGAGTTAGAGAAGAAACAAAACGTAGCCAGACTCGCAAGAGTTCGGGCTGCAGCAAGTGGCTCCCGAATTCTGGCGAATCCGGCTACAGCCCAAACAGAAGAACCACCCTGGCCGAGTTTGCACTCGGTCTTGCCACGCCCAGTTATTCTTTGTGCACGCGTTGGACCCCGTCCGTTGTCACCCGGCGCGGGATGCAAGTCACCGTGAACGTGAGCACGAAGAGAGCTGGGCGTGGCTTTTTCATGCGCGCGGACGCGTAGTTAAATAAGTAGCTGGACTCGCAAGAGTCCGGGCTGCCTCTGAGTTTGCCCGAACTCTTGCGAGTCCGGCTACCTGCAATGTGGAGACCCTTTACTTCGGCAACTGCAAGAACGCCATGCGCAGCGAGTGCAGCAGTTCCTCGACCCCCGCGGTTTCTTCGGCAGGGACATTTCCTTTGGTCGTTTCGGCGAGCATCGCGATGGTATCGATCAGGTACTTCGCCTGATTGCGACGCGGGGTGACTTCGCCCGTCATCGGATGGGCCATCATGCCCAGTGCGATGAACGATTCGGTTGCCAGCGTCGAAACCAGCATTGCGAACGACGCGGGAGGCATTACCGGGTCGTCGTCACTCGCTGCCGGAGTCTCCTCGGCGGGCTGCTCATTCACGGCCTTGGCGGCCTCTTTCTCGGCCTCGACCTGAGCCTTCCAGTCTTCGTCGATGTAAAGTTTCTTTTCTTCGTCCATCGTCCTCTCGCCTAGTCGTGCATGGTCATTACGATACGAAAGCGTGCCTTGCCGGTCAGCATGTAGGCGTACGCTTCAGGGGCTTTGGAAAAGGGCATGATCTCGTTCATCGAGCTGATACCGCATCGCGAGCTGAACTGCAGCGTGTCCTCGGAGTCGATCGCGGTGCCCGAGTACCAACCTGCCACCGAGCGATTGCCCATGATCAGTGGTAGCGGTGGAACCTGAAGGGCACCACCGACCCCGATCACCAGCAGCTTGCCACCGATACCGAGCCCGCCGACCATCGCCGACATGGCGTCGCCGGTGGTGACGGTCGACAAGATTGCGGCTGCGCCACCCATTTGCTGGAGGGCGTCCGCGGCGTCGGTAGCGGTGCTGTCGATGTAGACGTCGGCGCCGAGTTCTTTGGCCAGCTTTTCTTTATCGGTGCCGCGATTGATAGCCACGGTGTGGTAGCCCATCCGCTTGGCGTACTGAATGCCCAAGTGCCCGAGTCCGCCGACGCCCTGAACCGCCACCACGTCGCCCGGCCTCGCGCCCGAGTTGCGTAGTGCGTTGAATGTTGTCACGCCGGCGCACATCAGCGGCGCGGCGGCAACGGGGTCGAGATCGTCCGGCATCCGCGCGACGGCCGACGCTGGTGCGACCAAGTACTCGGCGTAGCCTCCATCGTAGGTTACGCCCGTCGCTTGGTGCGTGACGCACGCGAACAGATTGCCACGACGGCATGGCTCGCACTTGCCGCAGTAACCGCCATTCCAACCGACGCCAACAACGTCGCCAACCTTCCACTGCGTGACGTCCGATGCCACGGCATCAATCACCCCTGCCACTTCGTGACCGGGAATGCGCGGGTACTCGATACCGGGTGCTCCCTCGATGGTCATCGCGTCGCTGTGGCAAATGCCACACGCGGTGACTTTGATGCGCACCGTGCCAGCCGTTGGCTCGGGGATATCACGTTCGACCAGTTCCAACTTACCCGGCGCAGTCGCCTGCGCGGCACGCATGGTTGCCATGGCCTCATGCTCCTCGATCGCCTTTGGAGAGAACTACGAACCGGTGTGGTGCGCCACGTCGCTGGACGAGCTCTGCGATTGCTCGTTCTTTTTCTTCTCGCGACGCGCGATGCGATGCTCGACCGCCGCACCGATGAACCCGGCGAACAACGGCTGGGCGGCGGTTGGCTTGCTCTTGAATTCGGGGTGGTACTGCACGGCGACAAACCACGGATGATCGGGAATCTCAATCACTTCCACCAACTCGCCATCGGGACTGGTGCCTGGGAACTGGAACCCATGATGCGTGAACTGGCCACGGTAGACGTTGTTGAACTCGTAACGATGGCGATGCCGCTCGGAGATATCGAGCTGGCCGTAGCAATTGGCCGCCTTCGAACCCTCGACCAGCACGGTGGGCTGCGCCCCAAGACGCATGGTGCCACCTTTGTCGGTGACGCTGCGTTGTTCGTCCAAGAGGCAAATCACGGGATGATTGGTGTCCTTGTCGAACTCCGTGCTGTGGGCCTTTTCGAGGCCGCATACGTTGCGGGCGAACTCGACCACCGCGCACTGCATGCCAAGGCAGATGCCAAAGAACGGGATGCCCCGCTCGCGGGCGTAGCGAATCGCTTCGACCTTGCCTTCGATGCCGCGTTCGCCAAAACCACCCGGCACCAGCAGGGCGTCGCAACCACTCAGTAGTCGCTCGGGACCTTCGGCTTCGACTTCCTCGCTGCGAATGCGCGAGATGCGGACGCGAGCTTTATTCGCAATGCCGGCGTGGTCGAGCGCTTCGTAAATCGACTTGTAGGCGTCGGCGTGCTCGGCGTACTTACCCACCACGGCGACGTGAATCTCATGATCTGGATGACGCAGCCGATGCAAAAGTTCGCGCCAGTCGTCGAGGTTCGGCTCGCGGGTCTTCAGGTCGAGCCGGTCGCAAATCAGGCTATCGAGCTTGTTGTCGACCAGGCTGAGCGGAACTTCGTAAATCGAAAAGTCCTTGTCACGCTCTTCAATCACCGCGCTGGGTGGGACGTTACAGAACAGCGAAATCTTGTCGCAGTCCTCGCGGCTGATGGGTTGTTCCGTACGGCAGATCAGCACGTCGGGTTGAATGCCGATTTCGCGGAGCTGGGTGACTGAGTGCTGCGTCGGCTTGGTCTTCAGTTCCTTCGCGGCCTTCAGGTAGGGCACCAGCGTCAAATGGATGTAGAGGCAATTCTCTTTGCCAACATCGATCGAGAACTGGCGAATCGCTTCGAGGAACGGCAGGCTCTCGATGTCGCCCACCGTGCCGCCGATTTCGGTAATCACCACGTCGGCGGCTGGCTCGTCCTTGGTCGGCTGGCCAACGCGGGCGATGACGCTCTTGATCTCGTTGGTGATGTGCGGGATGACCTGCACGGTCTTGCCGAGGAACTCGCCGCGGCGCTCCTTGTTGATCACCTCCAGATAAATCTGGCCGGTGGTGTAGTTCGAGTTGCGGTTGAGTAGGCTGTTGGTGAACCGCTCGTAGTGGCCCAGGTCGAGGTCGGTCTCGCTGCCATCGTCCAGCACGTAGACTTCGCCATGCTGGTAGGGGCTCATCGTGCCGGGGTCGACGTTGATGTACGGATCGAGCTTCTGCATCCGGACCCGCAGGCCGCGTTTTTCGAGCAGCATGCCAATCGACGCACTCGTCAGGCCCTTGCCGAGCGAGCTGACAACACCACCGGTTACGAAAATATGCTTGGTCATCGGCAAACGAAGTTCCTGGCCGGGGAGATGGGGGGCGCCTACAGCTCTAGATTCTAAACCGAATCGCCCCGCTTGCGGAGGGGTTTGGTTTTCGCTTCGTGCAAAGCCCGCAAAAGCCGCAAATTAGGCACATTTTCGCGTGGCCAGGAGTTAGAATCGACGAACCTCGTCCTCCAGGAGTCTCCCATGCGAATCACCACTACGCTTCTCGCTCTCTCCTTCACGCTCACGGCGATCGCGGCGATCACGGCTTCGGCTAGCGAGCAACTCACCGGCATCGCGTGCCGGTCGGTGCACTTGGCCTACTCGATCCCCGAGTCGTCCGAGTTCTACCTGGAGATGAAGGTCGAAGAGTCGGCACCGGGCACCTACTTCATGGCCGCGGGATTTGGCGGCGGTTACTTCGGCATCCAGCAACTCGCCAACGACAAGCGTGTGGTGCTGTTCAGCGTCTGGGAGCCCGGTGACCAGAACGATCCCAGCATCACCCCCGAAGATCGACGGGTGAAGTTAGTCAGCCAGGGCGAAGGAGTCCGTGTCAAACGCTTCGGCGGCGAGGGGACGGGCGGGCAGTCGTTCTACGATTACGATTGGAAGAACGGCGAAACCTACCGCTTCCTGGTCCGCGCCCGCCATGAAGGAAATCGCACCATCTACGTCGGCTACTTCTACCTGCCCGACGAGAAACGCTGGCAGCAGATGGCCGAGTTCTCGACGCTGAACGAAGGGCAGCTGATCGGCGGTTGTTATTCGTTCGTCGAAGACTTCCTTCGCAACCGCGAATCGACCAAGCAACTGCGCCGTGCCGAGTTCGGCAACGTGTGGGCACGATCCACCAAGGGCGAGTGGCAGTCGATCCGCGAGGCACGTTTCACTGCCGATGGAAACAAGGCCGTGAACATCGACGCGGGGCCATCCGACGCCGGAGCAGGGGAGCAAATGTTCTACTTGGCCACCGGCGGAGACATCGAGAACGCGGGCACGCCGCTGAGGGAGAAAATGTCGCTCCAACCCAGCGAGCAAAAGCCACCAATGGATCTACCTGAAACCACCAAGCCAGAATGAACGTTGAGTGACCCCCCGTGGCGTAAGCTTCCAGCTTGCGAGATGCAGACTCGAGGGCCGTGGCAAGCAGGATGCTTACCCCACGAACTACTTCTTCCCAACCCACTCCGCGATGCCTAACGACGCGAGCACCTCGTCGTCAGGGAAGTCGTGCACCCGGTACCGCGCTGGGTAACAGTCTTCCGCCGTCATTAGATCGCCGGCGAGTTGTTCCACTTCGTCCCACGCCGCCACCGCGGCCAGATGGCTCGGCATGCCATCGGGGCCAGAGGCCATGAACATCACGTAGTCGACGCGAGGCAACGACGCCGTGCCGCTGCCGGGCCAGATGGCATAAGTGCGGATCGCGCCGTCTTCTCCCTGCATGGCCGAGAATCGCGAGTAGAACATGCTGCCCCCGCTCGCCGCGTCGCGCTTGCGAAGTAGCTCTTCCTGCCGCTCGTAGTCTCCCATCTGTCCCTGCACGCGCATCAGGTGAAACGCAATGCGGAGTGGATGCCCTTCGGGTGGCAGCCACGGCGACCAGTTGCCCGACTCCAATCGGAACGCGGTGCTACTGATCCGCCGCTCGTGGTCGAGCCCTTCTTGGGCCATCGCGACCATCGCCTGTAGGCCTTCGTCGTTATCTTCGCCCGTCACCAATAGCATTTCGCGATTGGGGACCATGGCGATCGGCGCGCCGCTGACTTCAAGCCGCTCCATTACATCGACGAGCAGCATGCGGGCCGCGTCGTGGCTGTCGCCAGACGAAAAGACAAACAGCTCGCCGAGCTGCGCGCACTCCTCGGTCATCTCGCGAAGGTTTTCCTTCGCCAGCTCGATCACCTCGTACAGCGTGACGTCCCACGCCTCGAGGTCCTCGGAACTCAGCGAGCGAATCGACGTCGGCATATCGTACACCGGCGCAATCGCCAAGCATTCGGCGAACTCGCTGTAAATCAACCCGTCGGCGAGGGCTAGCTTTTCGCTGCACAGCGGGATGTCGACTTCGAAGTAACTGCGATCGCGGACCGTCACCAATACGTCGGTCCGCGCGTCTTCGAGCGTCGCGGGCAGGGTGAACTGCGATGTGAACCACGTGCTGAGGAACACGCGAATCACATTCTCGCGGTCCTCTTCGCTCGCCCGTTCGTACTCGGCCATCGCGTTGCCAAGGTAGAACGTCTGGTCGTCCTCGGCGCGGCACAGGGTGAACGACTCGCGGTCGTACTCCACTTCATGGGTCTCGCCACCTTGCTTCAGCCGCTCCAGCAGCAGCTTGGCGAACTGATCTTGAGGCGAATCGCCGCGAAAGGCGTCGAACAAACCCATTGGGCGAACTCCGGCTGAGGTACGTACGCGTGAAACCCCAGCTTACCCGAAGACGACCCTTGCGTCTTGTTGCCTTAGGAACGGGCTAGCTAAAGAACTGGCCGAAGCCTGAAGGTTCGAACGCATTGGGCAGGTGCAGCAGTTCGGGTGTCCGTGCATCCGCAGGCCAGACGATCGCGATGACGTCGAATCGCACGGGGTATTCGAGAAGCCCATGCTCTTTCAGGAAACCGAGTGCTGCCCGGGCGAACCGGCGCTGCTTCTGGGCATCGACCGCCTCGGCGGCGTCGCCCAGTTCGCGCGAAGCCCGCGTCTTCACCTCGACGAACACAACGGTCTCGCCGAGCACCGCAACGAGGTCGATTTCGCCGTAACGCGTGCGGTGCCCGCCGGCGACGATCTTGTAACCCCGCTTCTTGAGCCAGCGGGCCGCGTACCGCTCGCCACGCTGCCCGAGTAGTAGCGGCGTGGGCCGCAACCACTCGAGCCAGGTGTTGAGCGAAGTGGAGAGCATCCGAGACACGCAGGGCCTCAGACGTTGTCGACGGTGGGGACTTCGAAGCCAGCGTTGTTGGGGTCCTTCACCAGCACGTTGGCTTGGTCGGCGTGCTCGCCGGTGAACACTTCCTTCGTGGCATCGAATTCCAGCCACGGGCCCACGGTGTAGTTCGCCGAGTCCTTGACGCCCGCGTCCTTCTGCATGATGTCGTGCAGCTTCTGGAAGTTCTCGGCGGCAAGTTTGTTGTCGCCGAACTTACCAGCCTTGGCGTTGAACGGCACTTCTTCGCCCAGCCGGTAGCTGTTGTTGATGATGTGCCCCACCACGCAGCCGTAGTGAGCATCTTCGACGTTGCCATTTACCAAGGTGGGGTCGTTCGCCTTCACTGCCGTGATGAACGCCCGCCAGTTGCCACCGGGGGTGACTTTTCCCTTCGCGAGAGGCAGCGGCTCGAACTTGTCACTGCCGGGACGCTTGATCTGGTAGCGACCTTCGCCCGTGATCACGCTGCCATCTTCCAGGTAGTACTCGTTGTAAACCTGCTCTTTATAGTTGGGGTGATCGACGTTGCGAACGTTGAACATCAGGTACTGACCATTCGGGTACTCGGCCACGCCGAACATGGTGTTCGGAGTCTCACCCTGATCGTCCCAGTTGAAGCGGCCACCGATGGCCATTGCCCGCGCGGGGTGTGTCTGGTCGGGGTCGAGCGCCCAACGAGCGACGTCGAGTTGATGCGTGCCTTGGTTGTTGAGCTCGCCGTTGCCAGTCTTCCAGAACCAGTGCCAGTTGTAGTGCACCAGGTTTTCGTGGTAGTCGTCGATCACCGCCGGCCCCTTCCACAGGTCCCAGTGAAGGTTGCTCGGCGGCGACTTGGGATCCTTGTGGCCGATGCCCTTACGCTTCTTGCAGGCGTAGCCGTAGGCGATCTTCAGGCGTGGCAGACGACCTTCATGCAGGGCTTCGTGCAGACCTGCGATCCCCGCGTCGCTACGACGCTGCGTTCCGTGTTGAATCACGACGCCGTGCTTCTTCTGAGCTTCCACGGCCACGCGGCCTTCGGCGATGTCGTGGCTCAGGGGCTTCTCGACGTACACGTGCTTGCCGTGCTGCGCCGCCCAAATGGTCATCAGCGAGTGCCAGTGATTGGGGGTCGCGATGCTCACCGCGTCGATCGACTTGTCCTCAAGCACCTTGCGGAGATCGGTCTCCATCCGGCACTTGTGATTGCCACCGGTGGCCTTGTCGACCGCCTTCATCCGCTCGGCAAGCACCTTCTCGTCCACGTCGACGATCGCGGCGATTTCGACGTCCTTCATCCCACCAAAGCCATCGAGGTGGGCCACGCCACGACTATTGACACCAATCACCGCTAGTCGAACTCGGTCGTTGGCTCCCTTCACCTGACCCGAAGCACGGGTGCCAGTAATGAGCAGCGAGGCCCCCACTGCGGAACTGGTTTGCAAGAACTGACGGCGTGAGGTCGAACGCTTGGTCATCGGATATTGCCTGTAGAGAAATGGGAGGGTCGAGGGAGGCGGGAAGGCCTCAGTATAACGCCAGCAGCACGGGAAACCAAATTTCCCGTGCTGCTAGAGCTAATCCCATTAGACGCGAAATGGCCGAAAAACGGCAAGAAAATCGCGTCGAAAATGTGCATCCGAATAAAGCGAGTTTACGCTCGCCAATTTCGGAGCTATTTCTTGATGTCCCGACGGCGTTCCTTCAGGCGGACTGCCTTACCCACGCGATCGCGGAGGAAGTACAGCTTGGCCCGGCGAACCACGCCCGAACGCTTGACCTCGACCTTCGCAATCCGGGGCGAGTGCAGCGGGAACTTACGCTCCACGCCTTCGTTGTTCACGATCCGGCGGACGGTGAACATCTCGCGGCTGCCAGAGCCGCTGCTGGCGATCACCACCCCGGTGAAGATCTGGATGCGTTCTTTGTCGCCTTCCAGAATCTTGGTGTGAACGTCGACGGTATCGCCGATTTCGAACTGAGGCACGTCGCTCTTCAGGCTCGACTTTTCGACAAGAGCAAGGATTTGTTGGCTCATGACTTTAGACCTTCGCTGGTTCTAGTCCACTGCGGACGATTCGTTCGTTTCGTCCGCACTCGTTTTCGTAGGATCACCTTGGTCGAGCAGGTCGCCCCGCCGCTGGCGGGTCCGCTCAAGGCTGTTCTGTTTTCGCCACTCGGCAATCGCCGGGTGATTGCCACCCAGCAGCACTTCGGGCACTTCGTGACCTCGGTACTCTCGCGGGCGGGTGTACTGGGCGAACTCGAGCAAGCGATTTCCGCTGCTGAACGAGTCCTGCTTGTTGCTCTGCTCGTCGCCGAGCACGCCGGGCACCAGTCGCACCACCGCGTCGATCACCACCATCGCGGCCACCTCGCCCCCGTTGAGGACAAAGTCGCCAATCGACAACTCATCCGGCTGAAGGATGTCGATCACGCGCTGATCGAACCCTTCGTACCGGCCGCACAGCAGCACTAGCCGCTGCGCGTCGCTGAACTCTTCCGCCACCCGTTGGTTGAAAGTTCGCCCGCCGGGGGTCAGTAGTACCACTCGGCCTGGCGAATCGCCCAACTGCTGGACGGCCTCGACGCATTCGACCACCGGTTCGGGGGACAGCACCATTCCGGGGCCACCGCCAAAGGGTCGATCGTCGACGTTCTTATGTTTCCCTTTCGCCCAGTCGCGGATGTTGTGAAGGTTTACCTCCACCAGTCCGCGCTGGATTGCCAAGTTCAACAGGCTTTGGCCGAGGTACCCCGGAAACATTTCCGGGAACAGCGTCAGCACATCGAACCGCATGGCATGTATGTTTCTCGTCCCGCTCGCCTTGCGAGCTGCCAGCGAAAGCTACTCCGCGGCTTGCTCTTCGGGGGCGGCCTGCGTCGCACCTTCTTCGGGCGCGGCTTCGGCGGTTTCTTCCGCTGCAGCTTCTTCGGCAACGGGCTCGGCTACGGGTTCCGGCTTGAACTTCGGCTCGCCACGCTCGGGCACTGCCTTCGGTTGGGCCAACTTCTCGACCGCCGACTTGTTAATGTCGACGTGCGTGCCGTTGGTACCGTACTTTTTAATCAGGATGGCGACCTTCTCGGAGGGCTGTGCGCCAACGCCGAGCCAGTAGTCCACCCGCTCGCCATTCAGCCGCACGCGGGCATCGGTGTCGGGAACCATGGGATCGTAGATACCCAGTTCTTCCAGCACCTTACCGTCGCGCGGGGCACGCTTGTCCATGGCGCAAATGCGGTAAAACGGGCGATGGGCGCGTCCCATCTGTTTCATGCGAATACGAACTGCCACCTTCGGCTCTCCAGCTAGGAAATCTCGCGTATCAGGGAATCGCACATTATGGGGGTGATTCGGCTGTTTTGGCAAGGGGCTTCGGCCCAGCTTTTAATCACCCCCTTTCCGCACTTTTTTTGCCCCGTACGAGCAGGGTTTCACCCGCCAAAGGCCGCTAGAAGACCATGATGTCCTCTATCGTCGACTGTGGAGGGCCACAGCGATGGCTAGTTCGAAGTGCCTTCGTGGCTCGATTTTGTAGTAGCAAAGTCGTTAGCGTCGATACCCGCGGCCCCCTTGGTTCGGCTGTCCGCGAAGCGGGCCCAAAAAGAATCGTTAAGCTAGCTAACGAATGGGTGCCGCCGGCTTGAGAACGTAACCCCCGATTCCTAGGAGTGGTCGTTCCGGAATCTGGACAACCCGCATCTCCGACCTAGGGTATACCTTAGACCGCAACACCGCGGCGAGGGTGCTACAGCAATGTCAGTCCAGGGGACAATCGGGGGTGCGCCGTGTCCGTGTTTCTGTCCGACGAAGTGATTGCCTCGCTATTGTTTCGAGATTCTGATCAAGAGGATTTTCGATCGCTACTCATTAACCGCTGCGATGGCTGCCTGCGTCCGCTGGAGTGGCCAACGCCCCGCGCGATGTCGTGGGTGTCGGCAGTGGCATGCCCCCAGTGTGGGCGCCACTACTTTACCGAGGGCCGCCGCGAAGGAGGGCCATGCTTGAACCTTCCAGGCCAGACCACCAGGGCCCTCGAAGAGTCGCTGGTCGATATCGGAAGTCGCCCCCTTGTTCACTTCGAACGGCCGGCGACAACCCGACTGGTCAAACAACTGGTCGGCAACGCTCAGCAAACCAACGAACGCCGTCGCCACGTGCGATTTCGTATCGACAAGCAAGTGGTTGCCGCACCGCTCGACGACCGCGCACAACCACTTAGCCACGCCATCGAATGCACGCTGTGCGACATCTCGGTGTCAGGACTGTCGCTGATCGTCGAAGGAAGCTGGGACGCCCCCTACGTGCTGGTCGACTTCAGCGAACTAGGCCAACCCGGCACGCAGTTCATCGCCCGCGTCCAGTGGCAGAACCACAACTTCAAGACAACGCACCTGGGCTGTAAGTTCGTATTGCAACCCGATGGCGCGCTACCCTTAGGTTAAAGTAGTTCGCTATTGAGGAGGTTGAAAGCGACGCGAGCGAGTAGCGCTCCCCGCTCAGTCCTCCGCGACCATCTCCAGCACTTCGAGCGCCGCGTAGGCTTTCGTAAGCGACTCGTCGGGGTCGTGCCGGGTGGCGTCCCACACCATCAGGGCCTGTTTAGCGTACTGGGCGAGCGACTCGTCGAGCAGCGGACCCGATATCACCAGGCGGACTTCGCTCCACATCTCCCGCGAGCGATCGAGCGCGTCGGCATCTCCCATGAGCGCCGCAAAAATCACGTCGTCGAGGGCTTCGAGCCGTTCCAATGCCGCCGGTCCGATCTCCGTCCCCGTAGCGCACGACACGACCACCCCTGGCGAAGCAGAAGTCGGAGGTCTGTCGAGGTACTGGGACGGAGCATGCGGTCGGTTCATTTCGGGAGGGGGTTGAGAGTTGAATGAGGGTGGAAGTGGAAAGTGGAAAGGATCGGAGCAGGGCGCTACTACTTACAGCCAACGGCCCGCTGCACACCGCCCACATCAGGGCATCTGCTCGACGATCCAGCGGAACGGCTCGACAATGCCTTGGGGCTCCACACGCAGTGGTACTCGGCAGCGGCGGCCACCGACGAGCTTGAAGCCCGTAGCACCAGTGACCGAGGCGGCGAAGACCTTGGTCTTTGGGAATCGCCGGCGGCAGTCTTGCCACAGGCTGCTGGCGTGGTTCTCGGCGAAGGTTACCGGATCGTCGGCGCAAGCAGGCGTGGTGTCGGCTTTTGCGAACACCAGCGCCACCGGCACGTTCTTACGCGCGGTGGACCACAACTTCTTCTTGTCTTTCTGGTTCTGTTCATCGATCAGCGAAAGAAGTTTGAGAGAGAGATAGTCGTCGTCGTGTTCGCCCGATTGCAGCCGCTGGGCGTCGGTCATCACGATCACCGCCGAGCATTTGCCGAGCATCGCCCGGGCCGCCGGGAAACTGCCCGGATGCTCGAGTTCCTCGGCAAACGCATCGCCCGCGAAGTCGGCAAACACGATGTCGCTTCGCCGCCGTCGTCGGCCACACTCCACACGACAATGGACCCAGCACGTATGTTCGGGGTCGCGAAGCGTTTTGTCGGGGTACCACCCCGCAGCCAGGGCCGTGGTGGTCGCCTGCTGCAGCGAAATCGAGTGCGGCCCGAGCAGCGTGGTACGCAGCGAACCGGTTTGCCGCATCAGCATGTCCATCAACATGCCAAGGTAGGTCGTTTTCCCTGTACCCGGTGCCCCGATGCAGGCGACGAGCTGCGCGGGACGGCGAACCTCGGCGTTGATCCGCGCGATCGACAGTGGTGCCGAGCAGATGTGGCACGACTCGGCCGACACACGGTTTTCGTGCTGGCAAATCGCACACTCCAGCGGCGCTGCCTGCCCCGCGAGCAGGTAGGTCTCGAGCGGTAGTCGTGTGAGTGTCGGCATGGAGTCGTTTGGAGTTTGTAGGTGGAAGGTCGAAGTTGGAGGTTCGCAATTACATCCTTCATAGCCGACGACCTACGCGTCGTCGGACAATCCGGGCTCAGCCTCTTCCTCGGGAGCCATCTCGACATCGCGACCCTCCTGATCCGCGATCACATCGAACGACAGCGCGAGGCGGAAGCCAATGTTGCTACGCCGCGAGAGGGGGCGCTCGCCGCTACGGAAGTGACACGTGGCTTGGTTCTCGAAGTAGGTGTTGAACGCACCGCCGTGTAGCACCTTCATCGATGCGCCATCGCTCGAACCACCAGCAACGCGTGACGTGGCGTCGAGTGCCGAACTGGTCCACTCCCACACGTTGCCAATGAGTTGGTAAACGCTGCCGAGCGAGGCACCCGCTTCGAACGCATCGACCGGCGCGGGGCCACGCTGGCCACTCGACCACAAGGCGGCACGACGAGCTTCGAACGTATCGCCCCACGGGTAGCGACGCTGCGTCACCCGGCCGGGCGAGACTTCGACGGGCCAGGCACCTGCCTTCGTCCATTCGGCATCGGTGGGGAGTCGGCGACCAACCCACTTCGCGTAAGCGGCGGCTTCAAACCAACTAATGCCAACCACGGGCAAATTCTCTTCACCTTCGGGGAACTGCCCGTCGCACCAACCAGCAGGGGCTGGCGTGCCGGTGCGATCGATGAACTCGAACAGCGCGGGCAACGCTTCCTCGGGCCACAGTTGGAACTGTTCGTAGCCGCAATCGTCGACGAAGCATTGGTACTGCTCGTTGGTTACGCAGAACCGGTCAAGGTAGCATCCCTCGACGTACTCAAGTCCGGCGCAGTCCTCGCCAACGGGGGTGCTGCCCCAAGTCGCTCGTTCGGCGTACTCGCCGACAAGTACGCGACCCGCGGGAACAACCGACATGCGCTCGTCCATCTCGGCGAGCACCGCGGCAAGTTCCTCGTTGGCAAGCTGCGAGGCGGTCTCGCGGCGTAAGAGCAACGCGTACCGGCCTTGCGTGATCATCTTCTGCACGAGTTCCGAAGTCGGACTCGCACTTGTCGGAGGAGTTTTCGCGCGATGCTCGCTAGGAGTTTCTCGTTTCGGTTCTACGGGCGGCTTCTCGCCGGGGGCGGAAGGCCTGCCGAGTTTCGTGCGAGTCATCTCCGCACGCTGTTGCGACGGAAGTCGCAGACCTCGCTGCGCAACGAGGCGATGGACGTTGGCGGCCGCACGCACGCCAACGTCCCGCCAAACAGTGCAGATCGCGACCGCACCGATCGCCATCAACGCCATGTGACCCAAGACCACGCCCACCGCGAACGTCCCAATGGCGGCCACGGGAAGCGCGATCGACATCCAACGCCGCAGACGCGGTGCGTAAGGAACGTGTTGAAGGGTGGCTTGCATGGTGGACTTCGCCGTGGGGGGAGGTGGCTGAATGGAACCTCGCTAGCGGCCGGCGGAACGACGGGCCGCTTGTTGCTGTCGCAGCTTTTGGAACTGCTTGGCAACGGCGCTGACCGACGGGTCGAGCAACTCGACCCCCGCGTTCGACTTACCACTGCGGTTGGTGTATCCGGTGTCGCCCGTTGCCGCGGCACTCGCCGCGACAATCGGATCGACCATCTCGGCCAGGCGCTGACGAAGGTCTTCCACCTCCGCCCGTGCTTGATCCAACTCGGCAGTCATCGCCAAGTCAGAGGCCTGCTGTTGGGCGAATTGTTTGCGACGCTCTTCCAGGTCGCGGTTCTGTTGATCTAGTTGTTCGGACTTGGTGACGAGTTCGCTGTGCCACTCTCCTAATCGAGCTTCGTACGATTCCAGCGCGGCGAGCGATTGTTCCAGCTCCGCGGTGTAATCCTGCTGTTCAGCAGACCATGCCTCAACGGATTGACGGATGATTTCGTCTGGCTCGGGCACAGGCGACTCACGGGGCGGGCTCGGTGGGGCCTCGGTGTTCATCAGGAACACGGAGGTGCGAGCGGCCATTCAAGGGACAAGCAAAACTGCCGTCAGTCCGGCGTGGGGAGTCAAGGGCGACTCAGCCGGCGGCGACAGAGGAAAACAAGCCGACAGGTGGGAACAGGCAGGTGGGATAAGGTGGTCGCCGCCACGCACTCAATTCGCGCAGAACGGACAACATCAGAAGACTAGGTTATGGTTTGAAGTAGGGCAAATCGCTGAGTCTAATTTGACCGAAACTCGGAATCGAAGGCAGCTTTCCGAGTCGTGCTCAGCCTAGTCCACCATCGAACGATAAAACCGCTCGAACAGGTAATGACTGTCGTGCGGGCCGCTGGACGCTTCGGGGTGGTACTGTACCGAGAATGCCGGATACTCGCGGTGCTGAACGCCTTCAATCGTTTGATCGTTCAGGCTGCGGTGCGTTACTTCCAGCGAGCTAGGCATGGACGATTCGTCGACGGCAAACCCGTGGTTCTGCGAAGTAATCTCCACCTTGTCGGTGATCAAATCGTGCACGGGTTGATTCGCGCCGCGATGGCCGAACTTCATCTTGAACGTCTTCGCCCCGCACGCCAGCGACAACAGCTGATGACCGAGGCAAATGCCGAACACAGGCTTCTTGCCCAAGAGGTCGCGGATCGTAGTGATCGCGTACTCAATCGGCTCGGGATCGCCGGGGCCGTTGGAGAGGAACACGCCATCCGGCGCGAGCTCTAGGATCTGCTCGGCGTTGTAACCACCAGGCACCACTGTTACGCGGCAACCCATGTCGACCAAGTGGCGGGGGATGTTCCACTTCATGCCGAAGTCCATCGCCACGACGTGGGGCACCGATGCACCTGACGTATCCTCGTCGCGCGGATGGAGCAGCGTCCAGGTGTTGAGCGGTTCGGTCCACTCTCGTGCTTCGGTCGCGGCGACTTCCTGCACGAGGTCACGTCCAACGAGCCCGGGGCTCGCCTTGGCCTTGGCCACTAGGCTGGCGTCGTCGAGATCCACGGTCGACAACACGCCCCGCATCGCACCCTGCGAACGCAACTTACGGACCAGAGAGCGCGTGTCGATCGATTCAATCGCCACGACGTTGTGCTGCTCCAGATACTCGCTCAAACTTTGCTCGCAGCGGAAGTTGCTCTGCCGACGGCTGTGTTCGCGAACGATGAATCCAGCGAGGTGAGGCTTCGCGCTCTCGACATCCTCGGCGTTGACGCCGTAGTTGCCGATCTGCGGGTAGGTCATCGTGACGATCTGCCCGCGGTAGCTGGGATCGGTCAGGATCTCCTGATACCCGGTCATCGAGGTGTTGAAGCAAACCTCGCCATCCACTTCCCCCGCCGCACCAATAGCGGTTCCCGTGTACACAGTTCCATCTTCGAGGGCGAGTTTAGCAATCATTGGGGGCGAGCGGACGCCGTGAGGCGTCTGGTAGGTTCTGGTTGTCGAAGGTTATCGCAATGGTAAGGGAGGAAGGGTTGGCTCTTCAAGCGGCCGGAATTCCGAGTTATGCCTCTGGGTTCTCCAATATCTTTCGCAGGCGATCGGCTAATTCGCCGTCGAAGCGGATTGGCCAGGAGTCGTCGACTAACTCGACTTCCACCATGTCTTGGAGGTGAACTTGGTCCTTCAGGCGGAAGCTTGTCAGCTTCATCCGCACCAGAGCTTCCAAATCCACCACCGCGAAGTCGCCCTGCGTATCGACTTGGTCCAAGCTCGGAGTCAGCGAAAGGTCATCCGATTTGATCCGCTCCTCGGCAAACAGCACGTGCACGGCATCCCGTGCCTTGGCACCCTCGCCGTCGAGAAACATGTCGATGCTCTTCACGTGCCGGTAGACGAATCCGGCTTTCGCAAAGGCTTCCTTTGCCCGCTCCAGGTCTTCGCGTCGGAGCAAGATGTCGACATCCTGAGTGTTACGCACCGCGGCAGCGTCCACGCGAGTCACCCACGCCGCCACTGCATTCCCACCAGCCACGGCGTAAGGAATGCCGGCACCCTCCAACACCTTGACCGCCCGGGCCAAGCGATCGCGGACGCGCTCCACGGCTTGGACCATCCTTTCGAGGCTAACAGGTTGGAGTTTGATGGGGGGCATCGGTCCTACACTTCGGAGCCTAAGCTTCCGCCACAACGACTGCGGGTTTGTTACTCCACTCTTCTTCCGCTTCCTTCAGGCACTGCTTAATCTGCCGCACGGCTTGGCGGAGGCGGTTTTCGTTCTCCACCAGGCTCATCCGCAGGTAGCCTTCGCCCGCGGGGCCGAAACCGCTGCCGGGGCTAACGGCGACGTTGCCCTTGTCGAGCAGCATCATCGCGAAGTCCATGGTGCTCATGCGGCTCTTCCACGGCTCGGGGATCGCTTGCCAGACGAACATGCCGGCCTTCGGGGGATTGATCTCCCAGCCCAATCGCGCGAGGCCATCGCACAGCACGTCGCGGCGGCCTTGGTAGATCTTCGACTGCTCCTCGACCGCGGCGTCGGTGTGACGCAGGGCCACGATCGCGGCGATCTGGATCGCTTGGAACATGCCGTAATCGTAGTAGCCCTTGATGGTGCCAAGAGCCTGAATCATCTCGCGATTGCCACAGCAGAAGCCAACACGCCAGCCGGCCATGTTGTAGCCTTTGCTCATGGTGGTGAACTCGACACCAACGTCGATCGCACCCTTCGATGCTAGGAAGCTCGGCGGTTTGTAACCATCGAACGCCACGTCGGCGTAGGCGAAGTCGCTGATTACCATCAGCCCGTACTTCTTCGCGAGCTTCACCACCTCGTCGTAGAAACCTTGCTCGACCACCACGCTCGATGGATTGTGAGGGTAGCAGAGGATCAGCAGCTTCGGCTTGGGGTAAAGCGTTTCGCAAGTGTAAGCGATGTCGGAGAGGAACTTCTCGCTGTTCGCCACCGGCAGCGTGATCGCGTTGCCCGACGCGAGGGCGACCGCGTAGACGTGCACCGGGAAGTACGGCGCGGGGACGATGGCGGTGTCGCCCGGTCCCATCATCGCCAGGCACATGTGGCTGAAGCCTTCCTTCGAGCCCAGACACACCATCACCTCGTCCGCCGGATCGAGCCGCACGCCGTACTTCTTGAGGTACTTGGTGCCAACCTCGCGGCGGAGATTCGCAATGCCGTTCGACTTGCTGTAGCGATGGTTCCGCGGATCGCGGGCTGCCTCGGTCAGCTTCTCGATCACAATGTCCTGCGGCGGGTCGCTGGGGTTGCCCATGCCGAGCTCGATGACATCGTCGCCGGCGGTCCGCTTGTCGTAGATCATCTTATTGATCCGACCAAACAGGTACGGCGGCAGGCGAGTGACACGCTGGGCAACTTGGATATGCGACATCGAATATGGCGAGGGAGTGAGGAGCAGGTCGGTCGAAGGTTTCTAACAGACTATCAAAATACCCGAAGACCTACGTGTCTTCGGAGGGGTCGGCGGCTGAGGTGGTTTTGTCGCGAAAGGGTCGAAAATCGATTGACTGCGACTTTATCCATTTCGCGGGCCCATTGGCTGTCGCTGTAAGTTGTTTCCTAGCGGTTGTTTGCGTCAATAATCCCCGTCGTGTCAACAAGAGTAATGTCGCAGGGGGTGCGACATTACTCTCGAAGTCCCCCACCAAGGGGGACAATCCGCCGCCCCCCAGGTTCACCCTGGCGGATGGCGTCCATACGCAGTGGTGAATGTACCTGATCGGGCGTGCGCTTACTAGTGGGTGGGGCGAAGAAAGTGGGAAATAGTTGGGGGGATCATGGGGCTCGGAATTCGCCGGAAAATGGAGCTGGGGCGGAGAATGGGCAGTTGGGTATACTTACAGCATGAGCACTGCCAATTTCTCTACCTCGGCCTATCTCCCTGACTTTCCAGCAATCGGGGGTAGTAGTGGCATCGGACCCTATCGGGCAGCCGACTACTGGAAGCTGCCCGAAGGGGAACCGATCGAGCTGATTCGAGGCCATTACGTCATGTCGCCTGCGCCAAATTTTCTCCACCAAGCCATATCGCTGCTTCTATCCGAAATGGTGTTGCGAGCGTCGCGAAAGGGTGGCGGTTCCGGCGTCGCCTCGCCAATTGATGTGCACTTGTCGGACGATACCGTGGTGCAGCCCGATTTGGTTTACGTCGCGAAGGGTCGCCGGACGATCATTGGCCGCCACGTCACCGGCCCGCCGGACTTAGTGGTCGAGATCGTTAGCGAGTCGCGTGCCTCGCGCGACCGTCGCCACAAGCTGGCTATCTACGCCGAGCATGGCGTGCCCGAGTACTGGATCGTCGACCCTGCCGAGCAACACATCGAGTTCCTGCTACTGGCAGGCGATCGCTATCAAGTGGAACCCATGACTGGCGATGCCTACACTTCGCCGCGGCTTCCAGAGGTGACGCTTGAGCTTGCGGTGTTTTGGGGGGAAGTTCGACGGTTGGTCGAGGGGTGAGGGGGAGTTCCACTTCGAGCAACTCTTTCCGGGGTCGGGGACGACCCGCCTCACTGGAGAGCTAGTGGCTTCTGCTCTGCCACCACCTTGATGTGCTCCAGAACCCGGCGGTGAATCTGGTGGACGATCCAGTCGGTCCACCATTGCCAGTAGGTGTGGGGGGCGATGTCGAGTTCGTACCAGGTGGTGCCAATCAGTCGTGTGCCACCGTCGGGCAACGCTTCGAGACGAAACTCTCCCTTGGTGCTGCGGAACGAGATGTCGAGGTGGGGAGGGTGGAGATGGCCATAGGGCGACAGCTCGAACATCGGTGCGGGTTGTTCGGTAACGTCGAACGCCAGTCGCCGGGGCTCGTCCCACACGGTGATGGGCTCGACGAACGAACCGGTGGTGAACTCGCAGTGCCGCACCGCTCCTACGCCGTGGCCTTCGATGCGAGCCCGCTCGGGCGCAGCGATTCCCCAGCGGAAGTACCAGGCGGGCGGTGCTTCGATGTCGGGGAATGCGACGACCACATCCCACACTTCCTGGGGACTAGCCTGGATGTCGATCGCGGTTGTGACAACCAGCGGAGCCGGCCCCGCCACGAAGGGCTCGACCGTCGCCACCAACGGGAGTAGCAACAAAGCGCCGAGCATTCCACGATCGTCTCGTCTCTGGTCGACCCCACTGTTCCTTGTAATTTCTCGTCCAACAACCGCACCAAGCATCGACAGTGGAGCTAGCAGCGGAAATGCCATCAGAATGCAAAACGCGCCTTCGAGCCCGACCAGAAGCATCGTGGCCATCGTGCAGAGTACAAGCGTGGCCGCTAGGTTCAGCGTTTGCCCCAGCGTCTGCCGTCGACGGCTATTAAATACATATCCGCAGGCGGCACCGGAGATGATGGGAGCCCCAAAGAATAGAGCGGCCCCGTAGCTCTGAAGAACTAACGTCATCAGCCCGGCGACTACCAAGGTATAAAGTACTCCGACGGCAAGACCCGCAGCGGCCGCCTTGAACGAGGCTTGTTCGGGTATGCTCTGCTTTGGTGCTAGATGGCTAGGGCGGGAGTCGACGGCCTGTCCCTCTTTGTGGATTGGCCTGTTAGCTGATTGTTCACGCGAAGGCTTCGCCGATGAAGGTGCGAGCGACATCATCAGCATGGTTGCAAAATTTACCAGGGGAACCAGTATGGCCATCGCCGTCCAAGGTGATAAGTCGGCGTCCTTCGCGCGGCGAAACGTCATGGCGATCGCAATCCACACGAACGGAATGGTCCACATCAGCCACGCCCAACCGAGCCATGCCCCGCCTGCCTCGACAAATCGAACACGCGACGACATCAGTGGGCTGAAGAATTCGATCGGCGTGTAGGCCATGCCGGTAGTGAGGTAGACCGTGCCTGCCTCGACCGCGTATTTAACCAGCATGAGCACCACGCCCACCCCCAAGTACTCGCGACGATCGACCGAACCCTGGAGGGTGAAGAGGTTGGCTCGGGAGAGGAGGGGCATGGGTAGCTCCTGGTCGCCTACGGCTTCACCGTCGCAATACCAAACTGCCGGAAGTGGTCATCAAGTGCGAGCGTTTCAGTGATGCCGAGGCGTTGCATCACTGCGTAGCTGGTACAGTCCGTGAAGCTCCAGTCCTTGTCCGTGAACCGACTGTAAATGCTCCAAGCACTCAGGAAATCTTCCTCGGTAACCCAGTGAAGGCGGCAGATAGCCTCCGATAAGAGGTCTGGGCAAAAGCGATTGGCAATCTCTCGGCAGCCACGAGCTCGAAACAAAGTACATAGCTCGTCAAACACAAAATTGGTCGTGAGCAGGTGGTCGCTGTGGGCCGCGAACAGCGAGCGACACGCGTCGTGGGCTGGGTCTTCCTGAACGAAGGTTGCAAACCAAAATCCGGTGTCGACGAAGATCATTTCTTCCAACCGTAGAGTACTTCGTCGTGGTTTTTGGCTGACCAGCCGTCCTTGTTTTCAGGCTGCGGAAGTTTATCGATGTCGTCGAATAACTTCCTAATTGCTAACCGTTTTGCCTCGATCTCAGACGCTGAATCAGCTTGACCCGCGGCATCGACATCGACGGTGACAGTCACCCTCGACTGGTCGGGTAACGATAACGGCGTTAAAGGCCGCAGTACTCCGTTATCATAGATGGCGTCGATTTGAACGTTCATAGCTGTATTGTACCTCGGTGGTTGCCGACGTGCCAACTTCTACGAATCCAGCTTAATCCCCAGCTCCTTCAGCTGCTTCTTGTCCACCGTGCCGGGGGCTTCAGTCATCATGTCGGTTGCCTTCTGCGTCTTGGGGAAGGCGATGACGTCGCGGATGTTGTCGAGGCCGCCGAAGAGCATGACCACGCGGTCGAGGCCGAGGGCGAGGCCACCGTGCGGGGGCGCGCCGTAGGCCAGTGCGTCTAAGAGGAAGCCGAAGCGGTCGCGGGCGGTTTCGGTGTCGATGCCCAAGAGGCCGAACACTTTGCTTTGCGTTTCGGAGTCGTGGATACGGATGGTACCGCCGCCCGCTTCGTAGCCGTTGATCACCAGGTCGTACGCCTTCGCGCGGCACTTACCGGGGTCCGTGTCCAACAGCGGGACGTGATCTTCAAGCGGCGCGGTGAATGGGTGGTGCATCGCGTTCCAACGCTTCTCTTCGGTGTCGTACTCGAACATCGGGAACTCGACGATCCAGCTGAAATTCATCTCGGCGGGGTCGTAGAGCTTCATCTCTTCGCCCACCTTCTTCCGCAGGGCGTATAGCACCTTGCAGGTGGTGGCCCAATCGGCGGCGGAGAACAGGATGAGGTCGCCCGGTTCGGCGTTCAGACGCTTGGCGAACTTTTCGAGCAGCTCGTCGCTGAAGAACTTGGCGATCGTCGAGCCGAGCTTGCCATCGTCTTCGCAGCGGAACCACGCGAGGCCCTTTGCGCCGTAGTTCTTCACGTACTCGGTCAGACCGTCGATACCACGGCGGCTGTAGGTGTCGGTACCCTTCTTGGCGTTGACCGCGCGGACGAAACCACCCTCGGCCGTCACCGACTTGAACACGCCAAAGTCGCTCTCGGCGGCGAGGTCGGTGCAGTCGACGATCTCCATGTCGAACCGCAAGTCGGGGGCGTCATGGCCGTAGCGTGTCATCGCTTCGTCGTACGTCATGCGCGGAAGTGGCAACTTCAGATCGATGCCGAGCACTTCCTTGGCGAGCTTCTGCATGCAGCCGTCGATCATGCCGATCACGTCGTCGGCGTCGACGAAGCTCATTTCAAGGTCGACTTGCGTGAACTCGGGCTGGCGATCGGCGCGAAGGTCCTCGTCGCGGAAACAGCGGGCGATCTGCACGTAACGGTCGTAGCCCGCAATCATCAGGATCTGCTTGTAGAGCTGCGGCGACTGGGGCAGGGCGTAGAAGTTGCCATTGTGCACGCGGCTTGGCACCAAGTAGTCGCGAGCTCCTTCGGGCGTGCTGCGGCCGAGGATGGGCGTTTCGACGTCGAGGAAGCCATTCTCCTCGAAGTAGTCACGCATCCCTTTGGTGATGCGATCGCGGAGGATCATCGCCTTCTGCATCTGTGGACGACGCAGGTCGAGATAGCGGTACTTGAGCCGGGTGTCTTCGCCAGGAAGCTCGGTGACTTTCTCTGAAGGCGAGACCGGCGGGGTCTTCGCCTTGTTGAGCAGCGTCAGACCGGTGGCGCGGAGTTCGATGTCGCCGGTCGAGAGTCGAGGGTTGTGCTGACCCTCGGGACGCTCGGCTACTTTGCCCGTGATCTGCACCACGTACTCAGCGCGGAGTTCTTTGCTCGCTTCGATCAGGTCGGCCGGCGTGTCGGGGGGGCTGAACGCGATTTGCGTAATGCCATAACGGTCGCGAAGGTCGACGAACAGACCGCCGCCGTGATCGCGGTAGCTATCGACCCATCCGCAGAGGGTGACTTCCTGGCCAGCGTGAGAAGAGCGGAGTTCGCCACAAGTATGGGTGCGTAACATTTGGGAATAGCTGAGTGCGGAGTGCGAAATGGCCAGGCAATACGGACCGCTGGCAAGGTTAGCCGAACCGGCGATTGTAGTTGGCGCGGGAAAAACGGGCTAGGCGACCACGTTTCAGCCTGTTTTCAGGCCACCTTCGGCGATCCATTGGCCCAGCCGCTGCATTCCCGCTTCGGTGGAAATGCGGGGCGAGTAGCCCAGGTCGCGGCGGGCGGCACCGATGTCGAACCAGTGATCGGTCGCGAGCTGCAGGGCGACGAACCGCGTCATGCGTGGCTCGTCGTCCCACTTTCGTGAGGCCCAGTAGGCGAACTCCAGCACCGCGCCGACCGAGTAGGCAGCACGTTTGGAGATGGATTTCTGGACCGGAGGCAAGTCGGCGAGTGCCAGGATGTCGTCGATCCATTGCCAGCACTCGACGGGGTCGCCCTGACTTAGGAAGTACGCCTTGCCCGCCGCCGGCGAGTCGGCGGACGCGAGCGCGTCGGCCGCCAGCAGGTGGGCCTCGGCTGCGTTCTCGACATAAATATTGTCGACGAGGTTCGCCCCGCCACCGACACGTCGGAGCTGACCGGTGCGACCGCGCTCGATGAGCCGCGCAACTAAATGATGATCGCGTGGTCCCCACACCAAGTGAGGGCGGAGCGAGCAAGTTCGAAGCGTGCCACCACCTTCGACAGTCTCGCCACTCGATGCGAGAACCATCTGTTCGGCGATCGCTTTGGAGTGCGGGTAGTGCGACAACCAGCGGGCAGGGTAGGGGGCCCCTTCGTCGATGCCGCGCTGGTCGGTGCCGGCGAACGTCACGCTGGGGCTGCTGGTGAACACGAGCCGCTCGATGCCCAGCTGCTTGCAGGCGGCGAGGATGTTCATCGTGCCTTGGATGTTCGCGCGAAAGTAGTCGATCCACTTCCCCCACACGCCCACCTTGCCCGCCACGTGCATCACGCAGTCGACCCCTTCGCAAGCGCGGAGCACGTCAGGCAGGTTCGCAAGATCGCCCTGAACCATCTCGACGCCGATGGCCGAGAGCTCGGGGTAGTCACCACGCGCAAGCCCCCGCACCGAGTCGCCCCGGGCAAGGAGTTGTTCGACGATGTACCGACCAAGAAAACCGGCGGGGCCGGTGACGAGGACTTGCATTTAGGATTTATGATTTGGGATGGATGATTTAGTACATCTTGTTCCCACGCTCCGCGTGGGAACACACTGGTGGACCGCTCTGCGGTCATTCCTCACAACATTTCCGTACCGGCCGCGGAGCGGCCACCCATGCGTTCCCACGCAGAGCGTGGGAACGAGGGTGGTGGTTATCTCCAATCTGTGGTGACATTGATCAGACCTCCGTGTCCGAGGTAGTTGCGAGCACTCGAATAACGCCAATGCTCGGGTAGATCGACGTAGCCCCGCTTCACGGGATTGTTGTGAATGTACTCGATCTTCTGCTCCATCATCTCGTTATTCGAAATCTGCTTAGGTTTACTGCCCTCTTCCCAGAACTGAAAGTCGCGATCTGTTTTGTGGGCTGGTTTGCTGTAGGAGAATTGATCCAACAATGTCTTCGCATTGGCCTGCTTGAGCAAGTCAATTAGTTTCCGAGCGGTGAACGACTTGAAGTCTCCTACTTCCTTCACCAAATTCTCACTGGCTCCTATGAAGTGTACGTGATTCTCCAATATCACGAAGGCGAAGAGCTCTAAACGGTTGTTGTCTTGAAGGTAAGTCCATGAATCGAGGACGATCTGAACTGCCTCGGGGCGGGTGAATACCGGGAGCCAATCAACTACGGTGCAGGTGAGGAAGTGTGGATAGGCGGTGTCGTAGATTTTATAACGCGTACGTGCCATGCTTGCCCCAACATTCATCTTGTTCCCACGCTCTGCGTGGGAACACACTGCCCGACCGCTCCGCGGTCATTCACTACGACACTAATTGTTAATTCTAGTACGGGCCGCGGAGCGGCCACCTATGCGTTCCCACGCGGAGCGTGGGAACGAGGTTATTGTTTCTTCAGCTTCTTCGCCGCCCACTCGGCTAGTTGCTCGCGATTGATTTTGGCGTTGTGGCGGATGTCGGTGGGGAGCTTGGAGTGGATGAGAACTGTCGGGAAATCGGTGAAACTTGACTCGCCGTACCACATGTTGGGTAGCCGCGGTTCGATTGCGCACCAGCGGTCCCAAAGGTCGCTGGGTTTCGTGATCAGTCCGGGGTGCTTTCTAAGTTCAACGACCAGTACCGGCTGAATTTTGCCGTCCCGCTCGCAACCCACTAATGCGGATTTGCTTACCTCGGGGAATGTGTTGACGACTTCCTCAATCGAGGCGGTATACAAGTCGCCATCGCGATGCCGCACCCGCTGACTCTTCCGTCCGCAGTACCAGAAGCGGCCTTGTTCGTCGAGGTAACCGACGTCGCCCATGCGGTGCCAGACCGTTAGGTCGTCTCTGATTTTTGAGAGGTGATTGTGGTCCGTGGCGGGAGTAGTAGCTTCCGAAACCCCCGACTTCCGTCGGGGGCTGGGGGTTAGGTATTCGCGACTAACTTGCGGGCCGCGGACGATCAGTTCGCCGATTTCGCCTTGAGGGAGCTCTTCGGTTTCTTCAATCGTCGCGATGGGGTCGTCGGTGATGCGGATCACCCGCCATTCGACGCTCGCGACTTTGTGACCCACGCAGACGCCGGCGCCTTCGCGGGTTTTCTCGGCGGTTTCGGTGAGGATCTCGGTGGCGTCGATCGACGAGACCGGCAGGCACTCGGTCGCTCCGTACGGCGTGTGCATGTCGGCACCGGGGGCGATGTACTTGAGCGTCCGCTGGATGATTTCGGCACTCACCGGCGCGCCGCAACTGTAAACGTGCCGAAGCGATGGAATCTGCTCGGCCGACTGTTGGCAGTGTCGGCTCAGCTTGTCCCACACCGCGGGCGAGGCGAACGACTGCGTGACTTCGAAATCGTTTGCGGCGGCGAGCAGCTTCTTGGGGTCGGCGCTCGCCGGGCGGCTGAAGTCCATGTCGGGGAAGACGGTGGTGATGCCGAGCGCGACGTTGAAGAGACCAAAGAGTGGGAAGCAAGCGAGGTCGACGCTGCCGGCTTCGAGTCCGTACATCCGATGAATCTCGGCAAGCTGCGTGGCGAACGTCTCGTGGCGATACACCACACCCTTGGGAGGCCCCGTGCTGCCCGAGGTGAAGACGATGGCGGCGGGGTCGTCGGCGGTGGTGTGGGGGAGCGTGGCGTGAGAGTTCCTTCCGAGCTTGGCTAAACCGAGAAGCGTTAGGCCGAGCGGGAGGATGGAGCTGCCGACGGTGACGTTGAGTTTGGCGTTTGGGAACTCTTTCCGTTTCGCGATGCGAAGTAGCTGGCCGATGGGGATCGCGACGAAGCCTTCGGGTTCGGTCGCCGCGAGACATCGCACGATATTCTTCCGCCCCATGCCTGAGTCAACAAGCACCATCGTCGCGCCGCTGCGCAATAGCGCGAACACCAGCGTGACGAACTCGATGCTCGGTTTCACCAGCAGCGCGATGCGAGTACCAGGACGCACGCCGAGTTCCATGAGGCCCTTGGCGTAGGTGTCGGCATCGTGGTGGAGACGCTCGTACGTGATGGCCGGGTGAGATGCCCCGTGTGCGAGCTTGATCCTCTCCTGCGGACTCGCGTGCCGTGATCTCCCCGCATCAATGACGGCCCAGGAATCGGGGCGCTCGGCGGCTTGCTGCGTGAGGCTGTCGGCGACGTTGACGCGTGGCTTTTCCATCGAGCCATTTTGCAACGAGGGCCGCGCCGGGGAAAGGTGGAGATGGATTGCCGCGAAAAGGCACGAAAGAACACAAAAATTGAAAGTGCGCGAATACGTTCTCTTAGTGCGTTATCGTGCCTCTTTGTGGCTATCTAAACTCCACAACGAAAATAGCCCCGACCAAGCTTGGTCGGGGCTATTGGGGAGTTGGGATCTATAAGCGTCGCGAACTAGCGGGGTTTTCCCTTGGGGCCGTCGCCTTCGAGGTCGATCGTGGCGACCGAGCCATTCGTGGTGGCGGCGGCCTTCACCGGTTCGTCGCGGCCGCTGGCGCTTTCGCCGGCGAGCTTCGCCAGGGCGTCGGGGATTTCGACGCCGCCGATGTCCTTCATCACTTGCAGCATTGGGGGGAGCGTGCCCGCCATGCTGTGTAGGAAGTCGGCGGTGCTGCTGCGGCCGTTCGAGCCCTTGCCGTTTTCCCAGACCACGATCTTGTCGAACTTGATGTTCGAGATCGCCTTGGCGCTGGCCTCGGCCAGGTTGTCGAGGTGTTCGAGCATCATGAGCTGGAACGCTTCCTTCGCGCCACCGCACGCCTCGACGATCAGCTTGAGGCCTTCGCCCTTCTTGGCGAGGATCTCGTACTGGCCGCGGGCCTCGGCTTCGAGCTTGGCGTAAATCGCGGACGCTTCGCCCATTGCTTCGAGTCGACGCTTCTCGGCCTCGGCTTCGGCCTCGACCACGATGCGGGCCTTCTCGGCTTTCGCCGGAGCTTCGAGCTCGGCACGCTTCTCGGCTTCGACGCGCTCGGCCTCGGCCATCGCGGCCTTGGCCATCGCGCGGTTCTGGATCTCGATAACCGCGGCCTCGGCTTCTCGCTTGCGCGATTCACCCTTCTCGTAGGCTTCGGCTTTCTCGACCAAGAGCGTGGCTTGCGACTTGGCGACCTTCGCCTCGGCGACGTTTTCGCCGTCAACCGCCGCGGCGTTGGCTTCGGCCACCGCGATACGCTTGTTCTGCTCGGCCTGCTTCACTTGCACTTCGCGCTGGAACTCGGCAGTGCGTTCGCCAACCGTCTGTTCTTTAAGCATGTTGGCCACTTGAACGGCCCGGTCGCGCTCGGCGGCCTTCTCGCCGATCACTTGTTCCTTTTCGAGCTCGGCGATGCGAACCGACTGCTCACGCAGGGCTTCGCGGGTACCGATTTCACGGAGCTTCTGGGCGTTAGCGACTTCGACGTCTTTCTCCCGCTCGGCGTTGGCGACGCGAATTTCACCCTTGCGATGCTCGTCGGCGACGTCACCGCGGGCTTGCTGGATGGCTTCGCTCGCGGCCTTTTGGCCGATGGCGTCGATGTAGCCCGACTCGTCGGTGATGTCGGTGATATTCACGTTGATTAGGACGAGGCCGATCTTCTTGAGCTCGGGTTCGACCGAGTTTTGAATGTGCGTGAGGAACGAATCGCGATCGCGGTTGATGTCTTCGATGCCCATCGACGCGATGACTTGGCGAAGCTGACCGAAGATGATTTCCTCGGCCATCTTGCGAATGTCGCCGGTGGATTTCTTCAGCAGGCGAATGGCCGCTTGTTGCATGATCTCGGGCTCTTTGCCGATGGCGACCGTGAACACGCTGGGGACGTTCACACGGATGTTCTCGATCGAGAGAGCACCGCGGAGCGGGATTTCGATCAGGATCGGGTCGAGGCTTAGGTAGGCGTACTCCTGGACGGCCGGCAAGACATAAGTGCCGCCACCGTGGATCGTCGTGGCGCTGGTGCCACTGGGGGTGAACATACCCCACTTCACGAGCACCTCGTTGCTGCTGCACTTCTTATAGAGTGCCTTGATCAGCATGATGGGGACCATCACGAACACGAAGATGCCAACCGCGAACACGATGGCCCAGCTTATCAGTGTGCCAATCCATCCGTCTGTGGGAATCGAGAATTCGGCCTGCGCCACGAGCGGCGTGAAAGCGTCTAAAAAGGTGTTCATGGTAGTGCCCCTATTGGTACGTGATGTCGAAAGTGGTGTGCGATAATGGGTGGTGCTAAGTTACTCGCAGCGCATGACGCGGACGGTTTCGCTGTCGACGATGTCGGTCACCAGGACCGATTCGCCCGTGGTGAGTTTCTCTTCCTCGTCGGTGAGGGCGAGGTACTCCACGATGCGGCCTTGCATGGCGAACTGAATTTTGCCGCGTCCGGTGTTGCCGCCCGGAATGGGAATGTAAACGGTAGCGGTGAGGCCCACCGAGTTGTGGATGTCTTGCGTGCCGCTCGATTGCAGGCGGTAGATTTGTTTGTAGATCCAGTAGACGCCGTACAGCGAAGCGAGGCCGGCGATCACCCCCACGGTGGTAGCGGTGGTTTCGCTGGAGCCCGACTTGAGCATTGCCATGCCCACGAGGCCAAAGAACGTCACAGCCGCGGCGATGGTGCGTAGCGAAAAGAGCTCGTAGAACAACGAGCCCCCCGACTCGCCCTGCAAGCCGCTATCGTCGACGCCCGGGTCGGCTTCACCGGTGTCAACGCCGTCGTCTCCAGCCACGAGCATCATCACCAACTGAATGGCGAAGAACACGCCACCCAGGACGGCGGAGTAGATAAAAATCATGGGTAGCATTCGAGTTGCCCCGTAGTAAGGCGGAATACAGAACTATGCGTTGCGTTGAGAGAAGTTCGCCGGTCTTGGGGCGATCTTGGCAAAAATCGTCCCCACCGATTGTGCCGCCAGGGACGATTCTACCGCGTTTGCAGAACCGGGGGGAGCTAGCGGGGACGCGCCACCGGCGGACACGGAGGGCATGGCCCTCCGGCTAGTAAGTAATAATGGAGTTAACGCACCGCTTTTTCGATCCAATGGAGCACGCGCTGCGAAACGTCGACCCGTGTCGCGCCAGCTAGCGCTCGCCATCCTGGGACGGCGTTTACCTCGATCGCGAATAGTCGGCCGTCGCGCGCGGGGAGCAAGTCGACGCCCGCAAGTGGTGCTCCGACGGCGGCGGCCGCGCGGTGGGCCATGTCGAGTTCGGTACTGGTGGGCTCGTACGCCTCGGCCTTCGCGCCGCGGCTGACGTTGGTCCGCCAGTCAAGCGGGTTGCGACGCCGCATCGAGAGTGGCTCGTCACCGATTAGAAGAACACGGACGTCGTATCCTTCGTGTTCAACGAACTCCTGGAGATAGAGCACGCCACCTAGCTGCTCGACGAGCTTGAACGCGCGGAGTGCGAGCGCCTCGTCGGCCAGCCGCGTGATGCCACGGCCCTCGCCTCCAAATATCGGTTTCATTACCACGTCGCCATCCAGCTTGTGAAAAGCCTCCATCGCGGCGTCGGCTGTCTGGCAGACGATGGTTCGCGGTACGAGCAGGCCCGCGCGGGCGAGTCGGCTGGTGGTCAGGTACTTATCGACCGCCGCTTCAATGGCCTTCGGCGGATTGATGACCAGCGCGCCGGCGGCCTCGAGGCTCGCGAGCGCGTCCATTCGAAACACGACTTGCTCGAGCGACCCCGCCGGCATCGTGCGGACGAGAATGCAGTCGGCGGTGGAAAGTGGGCGGTGGGCAGTGTGCAGTGCGTACGGTTCGTGTGAGCCGGGCCGTCCCCGGCCCCGGATGCTCAACCCTGTCTCGACCTCGATTCCATCGCTCGTCACGCTCGACTGCAAACGACTGAAAGGCATCGGCTCGATCGTGTGTCGATCGCCCGCGGCGCGACGCAAGTCGCGGAGGTACCAGGTGTCGGCGGAACCGAGAAAGGCGATGTGCATGTCGAGCTTTTACTGAGCTGCCGCTCGCTGGATTCGGCCGGGTGGCCGCTTGTTCGTGCCCTTGGTCTTGGTAAGCGTGTCGCCAAGGTCACGGCGTGCAGTGGCAGCCATCTCGCGAAGGCGCTCAACGATCTCGGGGTGCTTCTCTGCGACGTTGGCCGTTTCGCCAGGATCGTTCTTCAAGTCGAACAGCTCCTCACCGATTCGAGCCTGCGAGTACTCGACCGTCGCGCCGCCCGTTCCACCCGCCCTGCCATCCAGCGTGCGGTACTGGTGCGGCAAGTGGAGCTTCCACTGACGGTCGCGGACGGCGCGGAGTTCGCCATCGTAGTAGCAATAGAACGACTCGTGCGGGCTTTGGGCATCGGCCTCGCCAGTGAGTAGCGGCCAGAGGTTCTTCCCGTCAATCGTGCGGTCGCTCGGCACCTCGGCGCCGATCAGCGCCGCGACCGTGGGCAGTACGTCAATCGTTGAGGTCAGCTCGTCGCACTTGGTCCCCGCGGGGATCTTGCCAGGCCACCGCGCCACGCACGGCACGCGATAGCCCCCTTCGAACATCGTCCCTTTGCCCTCGCGAAATAGCCCGGCTGATCCGGCGTGCTCGCCATAGCTCAGCCACGGACCATTGTCGGAGGTGAAGATCACGAGCGTATTGTCGTCGATGCCGCACTCTTTGAGCGTGTCGAGCACCTGACCCACCGACCAATCCAGCTCCATGACTACATCGCCAAACAGGCCGGCACCGCTCTTGTCTTTGAACTTTTCCGATACAAACAGAGGCACGTGGACCATCGTGTGCGGCAGGTAAAGGAAGAATGGCTTCTCACGATTCTTGCGAATGAACTCCACCGCCCGCTCGGTGTAGTCGGTTGTTAATTCTGCTTGATCTTTCCCGGTCACTTCGGCATTGACGATCTGTTCGTTCTCATACAGCGGTAGCGCTGGAAAGCCCCGCTTGCGCCCCGCGGCGTCGGGTGGAAGGTCGACATAGTCAGGATGCTGCGGCCACATATCGTTGGAGTAGGGCAGGCCATACCACTCGTCGAACCCTTGCCGCGTGGGAAGGAACTTGGGCGCATCGCCCAGGTGCCACTTGCCATAGATGGCGGTGGCGTAACCTTTCGTTTTACAGACTTCGGCCAGCGTGATTTCGTCGGGATTCAGTCCTTGGCGAGCACGCGGCCCAAACGCACCACGGATACCCACTCGCTCCGGATAGCAACCGGTCATCAGCGCGGCTCGCGAAGCACTGCACACGGCGGTCGCCGCGTGAAAGTCCGTGAGCACCATCCCCTCGGCCGCCATCCGGTCCAAATTCGGCGTCGAATAATCCTTGGCACCAAACGGCCCGATGTCGGCGTAACCCATGTCGTCGATAAAAATGACAACGATGTTGGGAAGCTTCGGTTCGGCCGCCGATGTGAGGGCGGTGGTGACAAAGGCAGCTGCGAGTAGAAGGAGAGTTCGCATAATCTAATCGTTGACGTCGAGTATTGGTGCTGCAGGCGAACAGGCGAAGCGTCCATTAGACCACATCGAGCCCCCGGCGTTAGTCGGGGGAGCCAGATTCGACACTCCATCGGGCTAGCGGCTTGGGCTGTCGATGCAGCACGTAATGGACGGCGGCTCTAACCGCCCTTTCGTCCGGCAGCGTCCGTTTCGAGCCGTTCTGGGTCCACCAATTCTGCTTGCGGCCGGCATTCCGAGTCAGCGCGCGGCTAGCATATGCCTTCAAGTCTTCGAGCACCCGATCAAAACATGTCGGTTCTCTAAACCCCAGCACCGCGTGAAAGTGATTGTGCATGACGCTGCACGCGATTAGATTCCAACCACGGTACGCACAGGTCTCTTGAAACTGCCGAATAACGACCGTTGCTTCGGTGGAAGTGAAACTCACGGCCGACTGTTTCAGCAAGGTCGCCGCACTTTGGTGCAGGCCAGAAATCGGAGGCTCCCACGGTTCGCCGACTTCGTCGTGTTCGAGCCGGCTGGTGGTGAGAGGGTCGGTCGGGCGATGGTCGCGGACGCTCGTGACCGATCCGCGAGGGTCGCCCGGGAGCCAGGTGCCGTACGTCGTGCTGGTGAAGAGGCCGTGGATCATGCGTGCACCTTAAATGCCCGAGATGGTGGACGCAAGTGTACTTCTGAAAAAGGGAGGAAAATGGGTGCGAAGGGCTGCTCCGCCGACTTACGTCGGCGGCTCGATGGTGGAAATTGCTTACTCTCGCTCTTGAACGAGCGCCGCGGCTCCTTGTGCCAGCAAATCGTCTCCCACGCGCAGCCCAAGTTCCTCGGCAGCTTCTGGTTGGTCGCGGGACTGCGAAAACAAAGCGTCGGTGCCGTCGGCGCTGAGGATGATGGCGGTAAGTTCGAGTTCGCCTTCGTCCAGCTTCGCGTAGGCACCGATTGCGGCGAGGCAACCTCCTTCGACGCGGGCCAGCATCGTTCGCTCCGCAACTACCGCGGCGTGTGTGACAGGGTCGTTGATCGCGGCCAGCGCGTCGCGAACCTCGGTGTCGTCCACGCGGCATTCGAGGCCGAGTGCTCCTTGGCCCGGAGCCGGCAGCATTTCATCGAGAGGAATCGCCAATAGCATCCGGCCTTCGAGCCCCAGTCGCTTGAGCCCCGCGGCAGCGAGCACCACCGCGTCGTACTCCCCGGCGTCGAGTTTCTTGAGCCGCGTGTCGACGTTGCCGCGAATATCGAGCATCACGAGGTCGGGGCGATGCCGTAGCAACTGCGCGCGCCGTCGAAGGCTACCGGTTCCCACGCGAGCACCGAATGGCAGGCCCCCGATCGTATCGGACAGTGGAGAGATGATCGTGTCGTTGGGCATCTCGCGCTCGGGGACCGCAGCCAGTACCAATCCGGGAACCGGTGTGGTGGGCAGGTCCTTGAGACTGTGCACTGCAAAATCAACACGCTCGTCGACGAGTGCCCGCTGGATTTCTTTGGTGAAGAGCCCCAGGCCGCCGATCTCGCCCAGGCTGTGTGTTTGGTCGATGTCGCCGGAGGTAGTGATCTCAACGAGCTCGACGTCGTGGCCAAGTTGTACCAGCCGCGCGGCGGTCCACTCCGCTTGCCAGCGGGCGAGCTTGCTGCCTCGTGTTCCTAGTCGCAGCACGCGCTTCGCCACGGTTGGTACCTCTATTCACTCACCGGTTTGCGATTGGGGCCGGCAACCGGGTGGGCGGCGTCGGCAGAAAGTTGGCGGTCGCGGGCTTCCATGAGCGACGGACTTTGGTGCGGCGGCACGACCACGCCGCAACTGACGATAAACTGGATCGCTTGGTCCATCGTGATGTTTAGGTCAACCGTCTCGCTCTTGCGCACCGTCATCGTGAACCCCGTGAACGGCATCGGCGATGTCGGCACCAGCACACTCAGCACCGGTTCGTTGGCCGCGGCGCTGATGTCCATCATACCCTCACCGGTGACCATGGCCAGCGACCAAATGCCACGCCGCGGGTACTCGATCGCCACGACGCGAGTCGCCTTGACCTGCGTGTCGGTGGTCAGCATGAAGTCGGTCACTTGTTTGACCGAGGAGTAGACGTTGCTTACCAGAGGCAATCGAACAATTAGCCGCTCGAATTGCGCCCAGATGAACCTTCCAATGCCGGCCGCCAGGAACTTGCCCAGCAGATAGAGCACTAGAATCAGTACGCCCAAGAAGACAGGAATGATGTACTGCCGCTGCAGATATTCCTGATTGATGTACTCGCGGTAAATGACTTCCGCATCTTTCGACGTGCTCCGGCCCACTTTCTTGGCGACCGCTTCGTAAACATGTAGCGGTACGTACCGTTCGTCGGCGGTGCGGACGTAGAGGCCATCGTCGATGACAAACTGATTCGGTTGGCCCTCGACCGGCTCGGCGTCAACTCGGTCGGGCTGGATATCGGTGGTGTATTCTTCCAGTGCCCAACGAGCCGTCTGCTCCATCGGCACCAGCATGTAGGTGATAACCGTGTTGAACACCCACACGAAGATGACAATCGTCAACAACGGGGGCAGCAACACCGCAGCACCGCGCAGCACCGCACGGCGAAACGGATCGAGCGGCCGCTTAGGAGGATTTAAGGTGATCGGCGGCGAATTGGCCATGGGCACCACGCGGGCGGATAGGCGGAGGGAATGCGCGGGGCAGTTTCTTTCCTGATCGTCAGGCCTTGCCACCCGCGAGCACTATTGTCCCGACATTTCCTCGGCGGGCAAGCGCGGGGCCTGGGCGCTATGCGAATCCTCGGCAGAACTGCGCGCGATCGCCACCACCGTCACCCGATCGGCCCCACCAGCGAGCAACGCGCGAGTGGCTTCGGTGACGGTCGAACCGGTTGTAAGGATGTCGTCTACCAGCAGCACGTTCGCCCCCGACAGCCGATAACCTCGCGCCAAAGCGAACGCGTTGCGGACGTTCTTCGCCCGCTCGGTATTCGACAGCGTGAACTGGGGCAGGGTGTTCCGCCGTCGCGCGAGCAGCCCACTGGCTAGCGGAACCTCAAGCTCTTGGGCGACCACGCTTGCCATCGTCGCCGGCGAGTTCGTCATCCTCCGCAGCCGACGCCACCAGTGCATCGGCACGGGGCAGACCACATCAAACGCCGCTTGTCGAAGTGCGTCGCCGTGGACTTCGACCAGCCGGTGGGCGAGCGCGATGGCCGACAGCTCCCCGTGGGGTTTCTTGGCCCTGAGCAATTGTTCGCGAAGCAGGTGCTCGTAGGGCCCCAGCGTGATGGCCCGCTCATAGCGCGTACGCTCACCGCCGCAGTGGCCACACGTTTTTCCAGTTGGCAGCAGGTAAGGAACGGATCGCCCGCAGCCTCCGCAGCAGGGCGGCGTGAACTCAGAAAACTCCTCAATGCACGCCGAGCAGTACGCCGCGGGGCCGCCATCCACCAGCGCCTCGCCACACGCCACGCAGGCGGGCGGGAACAATAGCTCCAGCAGTCGCAAGCGACTGCCACCGAGTTGGCGGCGAACTGATAGCAGGCGAGGCATCATGGGTGCAAATCCGTGGGAGTGCTAGCAGTTTACTTGGAGCCACCTGCCTTTGCACGCAGTTCGCCGAAAAGCAGGATGTGGCAAACTCGGGCTGCTTGCGCGGCGAGGGCAATCGCCTTGACGGTGCTTGCAGGGTTTCGCTACTGTCCCGCGTTTCCCCGTCTCCATTCGGCGAGCGCCCGACATGCTGCGAATCATCGACCGTTACATGCTGACGCAGTTCGTGCAGATCTTCGTGATTTGCTACCTCAGCCTGACGGGCCTGTTCGTGGTCATCGATGCGTTCACGAACATCGACCACATCATCACGTTCGCCAAGTCCCAGGGCCAAGGACTGTTGCGCGTGGTGGCCGAGTACTACTCGTACCGCGCCATCGCGATCTTCGATCAAACGAGTGGTATCCTCGCCCTCGTGTCGGCGATGTTCACCGTCACCTGGATCGAACGCCACAACGAACTCACCGCACTGATGGCCGCCGGCGTGTCCCGGTTGCGCGTGCTTCGGCCCGTGATCATCGCGGCGCTACTCATTGGCATCGCCGCCGCGGCAAATCGCGAAATCGTGATTCCCCAAATCCGCGAGCACCTGGCCGTCGACACACGAAACCTCGGCGGCAACCGCGGTGAGGACATTTACTCTCGCTACGACAGCAAGTCCGACATCCTCATCAATGGCGACCAAGCCATTGTCGCCACCCAAACCATCGCGCGGCCAAGTTTCATCCTGCCGTCGCACCTCTCGAAGTACGGCAAGCAAATCGCGGCCTTCGAAGCTCAGTTCGTCCCCGCCGAAGGCAACCGCCCGAGCGGCTATTTGATGTCGGGCGTCCGCGTGCCCACCGACCTCAAAGACAAGCCATCGTTGTCGATGGGCGATCAAGTGGTCATCGTCACGCCGCACGACGCTAGTTGGCTGCGGACCGATCAGGTGTTCGTCGTGAGCGAGGTCGACTTCGAACTGCTCACCGGCGGCGCGGCGTGGCGGCAGTTCGCGTCGACATCGGAACTCGTCACCGAACTACGTAGCCCCAGCGTCGACCTGGGTAACGATGTTCGCGTCGCGATTCATTCGCGATTGCTCCAGCCATTCCTTGACGGGACACTGCTGTTCCTCGGCCTGCCACTGATTGTTTCGCGGAGCAACCGCAACCCATTCGTGGCCATCGGCATGGCGACGGCCGTGGTCGCGCTGTTCTTCACGGTATCGCTTGGTTGCCAGTCGCTCGGCAACTCGGGTTGGCTACGGCCCACGATGGCCGCATGGTTGCCACTCATCGTTTTCTGCCCCATCGCGGTTTATCTGGCCGATTCGCTCCGTAAATAGCGAGCACGTTTGGCACTCCGTTTGCTGCCATGGGTTATGATAACAGTAGCGGGTGCGCGCTATCGCTCGTGCCGCGCGCTGCCATCGACCTTGAACTTGGCGCAATCGGAACGGCATGAACGACTGGCATCAAACGCTCTGGGAAGCCGTAGATCGCCGCGCGGACGAACTGATCGCTGTTCGTCGTCACCTGCATGCGCACCCCGAACCAAGCGGCGAGGAGTTCGCTACCACCGAGTACCTCCGCGATCGCCTCATTGAGTCCGGCATCACGGCCACCGTACCAACGCACGGACGTGGGCTGGTGGTGGACAGTCGCGATCAATCGGCCAAGCGGCGGGTAGCAATGCGCGGCGACATCGACGCCTTGCTGCTCACCGACCAAAAGCAAGTCGACTACCGCAGTCGGACTGCCGGCGTGATGCACGCCTGTGGTCACGATGCCCACGCCACCTGCGCCTACGGTGCAATAGTCGCACTGCACGATTTGGCGATCGCGGGAAAACTTCCGGGGCCAGTCACATGGCGAGGGTTGTTGCAGCCAGCCGAAGAAACCGCGACCGGCGCGGCGGAGATGATCGCCGCCGGGGCACTCGAGGGCGTGCACAGTATATTCAGCTTGCACGTCGATCCATCGCGGCCGGTGGGTACGGTGGGAGTTCGCCCCCGCACGTTCACGGCCCACTGCGACGCATTCCGCGTGGAAGTCGAAGGAGTCGCGAGCCACGCCGCAAGGCCTCACTTAGCCAAAGATCCCATCGCCGCCGCCGCGCAGTTCGTCAACCTATTGTACCAGCAAGTGCCGCGTGGCCTCGACAGTCAGGACGCCGCGGTGATCGCCATCACGCAGATCCATGGTGGCAGCGCGTCGAACGTGATCCCCGATCGCGTCACCATGGCAGGCATGATCCGCGCGCTCGGGAGCGATGTCCGCAACCACGTGGTGGGCCACGTCGCGCAGCTCGCCGAGTCCGTGGGACTGATTACTGGCACCAAGATCCAAACTGACTTCGGAGTTCACATCCCAGGCGTCGAAAACGACCCCCGCCTCACCGATTTGATGGCCAACGTCGCGGGGTGTCTCCTGGGGACCGACCGCGTTCAGTGGATCGAACGGCCCAGCATGGGCGGGGAAGATTTCGCGTTTTTCCTTGAGCAAGTCCCGGGTGTCATGTTCCGCCTGGGGTCAGCACGCGACAATATATTGGCAAGCGGTTTGCATACTCCTCTGTTCGATATCGACGAGCGTTGCCTCGCCATTGGTGCCAAACTACTTGCAACCGCTGTCGTTGAGGCTTCGATCGACAGCTAACCGCCATCACCCCAGCGGGAACCTTATCCATGGCGAAGATTGAATTCACCAGCAACGATCGTCCTACCGTTGGTATCGAGCTCGAACTCGGCTTGGTCGACGCCGAAACCATGGCGCTCACCAGTGCGTACCAACGCGTCGAGCAAGCCCTGCCCGCTGGAACGACCGGCGTCAAGCACGAACTGATGCAGTGCGTGCTCGAAGTCAACACCGACGTCTGCGAAACGATCGACGATGCCCAGGCCGATCTTTCCGCAAAGTTGCGTGCCGTGGAGTCGGCCTGCGAACGGAGCGGAGTCTCGCTGTGGTGGGGAGCCAGTCATCCCTTCTCGCTGTGGGGCGAACAACAAGTAACCAACAACGAGCGGTACCTGGGCCTCGTCGAGATGCTCCAAGAAATGGCACGCCGGCTCATCACGTTCGGCATGCACGTCCACGTCGGCGTCGACTCGGGCGACAAGGCCGTCATGATCTGCGACCGATTGATGAGGCATCTCCCCACGCTGCTCGCCATCAGCACCAGCAGTCCCTTCTGGGAAGGCCGGCCGACAGGCTTGCAATCGTTTCGCTCCAAGGTGATGGAAGGGCTGCCAACCGCTGGCCTGCCGACGCTCATGCGGAACTGGAGCGAATACGTCTGGCTCGTAAACCACATGGTCGACACCGGGTTCATTAACACCATTCGCGAAATCTGGTGGGACGTCCGTCCGCACCACAACTTTGGCACCGTCGAGGTCCGCGTGTGCGACATGCCCGGCAACCTCGACCACTCGCTCGCCATCGCGGCGCTGATTCAGTGCCTCGTTCAGTCGCTCTCGGACGACATCGACGACGGGGCGTACCAGCACGATTGCCATCCTATGATGGTCCGGCAGAACAAGTGGCGTGCCGCGCGGTTCGGCATCAGCGCCGAGCTGGTGGACTCGTTCACCTACGAGCCCGAGCCCGTGGTAGAAATCGTCCCCAGGTTAGTCGAGATGCTCGGCCCCACCGCCGACCGACTTGGCTGCGCGCCCTGGCTGGAACGCTGCGAGCGGTACACGCGCGAAACGAGCTGGTCGCGGCGGCAGCTCAATCTGTACGAAGAAACCAGCGACCTCTCCGAAGTCGTCCGGCGAATGACGGCCGAGTCGCGCGTGACCGAGCCCGTCAGGCTTGGGTAAGTGTTCCACAAAGCTATTGACACTTCCCTGCCGTTGTCGTATGGTTTCCTAGGAAACTATCGGAGGCGGGGATGGCCAAGAAACGAACCACTAGTGATCTCGACACCCATCTCGGGTACTGGATGCGGTACGTCTCGAACCACGTATCGCACGCCTTCGCCCAGAAGGTCGAGGCTAAGGGCGTCACGGTCGCCGAGTGGGTGGTGCTCCGCCAGCTCTACGGCGCTGATGGCCAAAACCCAAGCGAACTCGCCGAGCAACTGGGCATGACCCGCGGGGCGATCTCGAAGTTGGTCGAACGTTTGCACCAAAAACAGCTAGTCGTCCGCAAGTCGGTCGTTGGCGACGGGCGTTATCAAACCATCGAGCTCACGCCAGCGGGACGGCGACTCGTGCCAACGCTCGCCAAACTCGCCGACGCGAACGACCAAGCCTTCTTCGGTCATCTCAGCGAACGCGACAAGAAACTACTCACCACCGTGCTGCAAGACATCGTCCGCCGCAACGGCTGGAAGCAGTCACCGATCGAATAACAACATCCCACTTGGAGAACCGATGAGCCCTGAACTCACCACCGTGATGCAATCGTGCGCCGACGGATCGCTTGCCGGAACGCTCAACTTCCCCCAGATCGTCGGGCAACTGATGGCCATCGGCGTCGAACGCTACCACGCCGACTACAGCCGCCAGGAGATCACCTACTACATGCCCACCGGCGACTCGCTGGTCGTGCCCATTCTGCATCTACCGCACGAAACAGGCGACGCGTTCGATACCGCGGCAATCGCCTCAGCCGTCCGCCAATCGCAAGCCGGCGAACACACCTACCTCGACTTCATCCGCAAAACCATGACCGCCGGCTGCGTCGGTTACTTCGTCTTACTAACCGGCCGCCGAGTCGACTACCTAGGCCGCCGCGGCGAAACCCACACGGAACACTTTCCTCAATAGTGGAACGAGCCTCGTGGGGTAAGCATCCTGCTTGCCATCTTCGGCGAGCCGGAAGCGTCAGCGCCCGGAGTGAAGCAAGTGAAATCGGGTGGCACGGACTTTCGGCCGATTAGCGCCCCGTCACTTCGAAGATCCACCCCGGCCGATTGTCCGTGTGCGCAGCACAAGAGGCCTCGCCGTGTTCTATCATCGGCCCCGCTGCAGGCAGCGAACTTGAACTCAGCCGCGGAGCGGCGACAGCGCATAGCCAGGGGCGCGAGCCCCTGGTGGGATGTGCAACGCGTGATCGTTAGCCGCGGAGCGGCGACATCGAACCAAAACATGCAGGGAGCTTTAAGCGCGTGTCATTTTGAGGGGAGTAGCACGACCCGAAGAATCTCCCCCCGTGCCAAGCCTAAAGAATGGCAAACGAGATCCTTCAGTCGCTAAGGCTCCCTCAGGATGACACTGGGGGCAATGTGCTCCGTTCGGAAGGACACAGAGACTCCGTACCATGGCCGCCCCGGCCGTGGCCAACATTACACTCGCGTCAATACACGGCCGAGGGGGCCATACTACCTGCATGCGCATCGCGTCTTCGCGCCTTGGCGTGATAAATAAAAACCGCTTTGCCAACCAATCACACCATGGAGAGGTATCGACGCCCCAACTCGTTAATCGCCGCACGCGGCGCGGAGCTTGACCCGACCTACTTCGCCACCAATTTGCTAGAATGCGCTGCAGGCCCCGACCTTCGGGGGACCGAGCTGCCCTAAAAATCTTGGAAATTCCCTGCCCCGTGGCGGCCTATTTCTGTGTAAAATTTATCTTTTCACGCTTGTTGTTATATGAACTCCCCCAGCGGAGTGGCTCTGAGGATTTAGCTCCCATGATTCGTGCATTCGAGCGTTCGATTCTTATGGTGTTCGTTGCCATGTTTAGTAGCGCCGTCGCCAGCGGCCAGGTCGATTGGGAGAACGAACGTGTCTTCCGCATTGGCAAGGAGCGTCCACGTGCGACGGGTTACCCCGCGCCGTCGGTCGAGGATGCCGTGAAACGCGACCCCGCGGCCAATCCGTGGGTGCAGTCGCTCAATGGCAAGTGGAAGTTCCATTGGTCGCCCGATCCCGCGAGCAGGCCGCTGCGATTCTTTGAACCCGACTTCGACGCTTCGGAGTGGGACGAAATCCCTGTGCCGAGCAATTGGCAAATGCAGGGCTACGGCATTCCGGTCTACACCAACATGGTCTACCCGTTTAAGGTCGACCCACCTCGCGTGATGGGCGAACCGCCTAAGGATTACACCAGCTACAAAGATCGCAACCCCATCGGCAGCTACATCACCACGTTCAAGGTGCCCGCCGATTGGAAGGACAAGCAGATTTTCATCCAGTTCGAAGGGGTCGACTCGGCGTTCTACGTTTGGATCAATGGCGAGAAGATCGGCTACAGCGAGGACAGTCGCACGCCCGCCATCTTCGATCTCACCAAGTACCTGCTCGCCGGCGAGAACACCTTAGCGGTCGAAGTCTATTGCTACAGCGACGGCAGCTATCTGGAAGACCAGGACATGTTCCGCATGAGCGGCATTTTCCGCGATGTGAACTTGTACGCCACCGGCAAGACGCACCAGCGCGACGTGACGCTCCACCCGCGACTCGATAGCAAATACGAAGATGGTTCGCTCTACGCCGAAGTCGAGCTGATCAACTACGCGAACGACATCTGGCACGTTGACTTGCACGTCGAACTTCAAGACGACGCCGGCAACATGCTGGGAAAGACCGTCAAGCGGAACGTGGCCGTCGGGAGCGATCCGGTTCTCGTCCGAACCGACGAAATCCTCATCGAAAATCCCAAGAAGTGGACGGCCGAGACGCCGAATCTCTACCGCGTCGTCACCAAGCTCGTTGGCCGGCAGGGCGAGACCATCGAGGCCAACGCCTATCGAGTTGGTTTCCGCACCGTCGAGATCAAGGACGGCCAGTTGATGGTCAATGGCAAGCCGATCCTCGTGAAGGGCGTGAATCGCCATGAGCACGATCCGGAGACCGGCCACTACGTCAGCCGCGAGTCGATGCTCAAGGACGTGCAGTTGATGAAGCAGTTCAACATCAACACCGTGCGGACGTGCCACTACCCGGACCATCCCTACTGGTACGAACTGTGCGACGAGCTTGGACTCTACGTCATTGACGAGGCGAACATCGAATCGCACGGCATGGGTTACGACGGGGCATCGCTCGCCAAGCAGCCGAGTTGGGGCCCCGCGCACATGGACCGCACCATGAATCTGTACGGCCGTGATAAGAACCACCCATCGATCATCATCTGGTCGCTCGGCAACGAGGCGGGCAACGGCTCGAACTTCGAGGCGACTTACGCGTGGCTGAAGAGAACCGATCCTTCGCGTCCGGTGCAGTACGAGCAAGCCTACAACGGCCGCGACACCAACACCGACATCTTCTGCCCGATGTACGCCGAGATGCCGACGATGAAAGAGTATGCCAGCAAGCCGCAGACGAAGCCACTGATTCAATGCGAGTACGCACACGCGATGGGCAACAGCGTTGGCAACTTGCAGGACTACTGGGACCTCATTGAATCCTCGCCGTCGCTGCAGGGTGGCTGCATCTGGGACTGGGTCGATCAAAGCCTGTGGAAGAAAGCTCCCGAGGGCATGGAAGGCGTAGACCGAGTGATGGTCTACGGCGGCGACTTCGGCGACCGGCCGACCGACTACAACTTCAGTTGCAACGGCCTTATCAGCAGCCTCCGCACGCCCCATCCCCACGCGTGGGAAGTGAAGAAGGTCTACCAGAACATCAAGGTCGAGCCGGTAGACATGGCCAGTGGCACCGTGAAGTTGACGAACAAGCACACGTTCGCGAATCTTGATCGTTTCGCAGCGAAGTGGATTTTGCGTGTCGATGGCAAGGAAGTCGCGACCGGCGATTTGGGCCGACTCGATCTCCCCGCCGGCGAGAGCAAAGAGATCAAGCTCGATTTACCGAAGGTCGACGCGGGCGAAGCCATGGTCACCGTCAGTTTTCACCTGCCCGAAGACACCGACTGGGCGGAAGCCGGGCACACCGTGGCGTGGGATCAACTCGCGGTGGGTAGCGCTAGCGAGCCCAGCTCGGAGACGCCCGCGGGTACCGTAAATGCCACGGAATCGGACGACGCGGTGGTAGTGACTGGTAAAAACTTCGAGCTGACGATCAGCAAAGAGAGTGGCGGGCTCACCTCGTACAAGATCGATGGCCGCGAGCAACTCACTTCGCCACTCGTTCCGAACTTCTTCAAGGTACCGAACGACAACCAGCGCGCGGTCGACATTTACAAGAAGGACTTCCGCGGCTGGATGAACGCCGCTCAGCGGGCGAAGCTCGAGAGTGTCGAAGTCGATGACGAATCGGCCACCGTGAAGGTCATAAGCAAGTGGACGCTTCGTTCGGCGAGCGACACGCCTCTCACCGTGGTCTACGAAGTTGTCGGCGATGGATCGGTTGCCGTGGACATGAGCATGGAACCCAAGCAGCAAGACGAGTACCCGCTGCTCCCGCGCTTCGGCATGATGCTCGCCGTGCCCAAGGAGGTCGATCAAGTCGCTTGGTACGGCCGCGGTCCGCATGAGACGTACTGGGATCGCAAAACGGGTGGCGAGATCGCGCTTTACGAGTCGACCGCCGAGGCGATGCCGTACAACTACGCCCGCACGCAGGATACCGGCAATCGTGCTGACACGCGTTGGTTCAGCATTGAAGACAAGTCGGGAACCGGCCTCAAGTTCGAATCCGGTGACGAGCCGGTGAGCTTCAGCGTCCTGCCGTACACGCTGGACGACTTGATGAAAGCCCCCCACGCGTACGAGCTGCCCCGCCGTGACTTCAACATGGTATTCGTCGACTCAAAGGTCCACGGCGTCGGCGGCGATAACTCATGGGGCGCACGAACGCACCGCGAGTACACGCTGCCAGGCAACGAGCCGCATCAACTGCGATTCGTGATCAAGCCAGTGCGGGCCGAGAAGTAGCCGTCACTTCCAAAACTCGTAGAACTTCTTGGCGGCCCGCGGCACCGGCAACTCGGCTGGCGCGGGCTGAAGGGGAGTTTCTATGGCTTCGATACTGGCGCCGGTTGCGCAGTTGTTGCAATCGCACGCGCATCCGCAGCTACGCCGAGGTCCGTAGCGATAGCAGTTCTGCTTGATATCCCACTCGGCAACGCAGCGGCGTGTCTCGTAGTCCTCGCTCTCGAGCGTGCGAATGCAGCGGACATCGCCGCATCGGGGCTGCTCACAGTAGACGCAGTCGGTCGGAAGATTCTCGAGGCACTCGGGATCATTGCACCCGCCCGTGCTGATGGTGTTTTTCATAAAGTTGAAGGTCGTGATGCCCGAACCCCCCGGAGCCCAGGGGCAAACAACCCGCGGAACGCAGATTTCCTCGCAGCCCACGTTCCACCGCGACTTCTCTTCAGTGATTTCTTCGATCTTGGCTTGGCAAACTTTGCCGCACGGTTCGTGGAGGCGAATGTTACACAGCGGCCCCCCGTCGCGGCCGCAAGCCTTGGGAGCGTTCTTGTCGCCACAACCGGTCTCTTCTTGCTCGGTTGGGTCACTGGCGCGAAGCTCGTCGCAAAGGACAATCGGGACCAGTAGCGTGATGAGGGTTACGATGATGGGAAGCAAGATTTTATGGGCGGGCATGGAGAGGCTCCATTATCAATTTTTTGGGGGGTAGCAATGGCTTAGTAATCCATCCGGAATCGAACCCCGACGATTTGATAGTCGCCGTAGTCGATACCATTCACCGCGTTGACTTCGTTGTCGTAGATATTGCCGTAGATGTAGTTGAACTGCATGCCGGCGTAGGCGTTCCAGTACCAGTTGACGCCAAGCGTGACGCTATCGCCGATGCCGCCCTGGATGTTGTCGTCGGATAAGTCGAGCGTCGAATAGCGGGCCGCAACCTGCCAGGCACCCCAGCCACCCTGAACCCCGTCCCGCGCCGTATCCACTAGGAAGAAGTTCTCGAAAGGTTCGACGCGATCGAGTTGCCCCATCTCGCGATCCCAGGTCATGTGCTCGCCGGTGAAGAAGTACGAGACGTAGCAGTAGCCACCGTGAAAATGCAGTTGCCCCGCGTCTTCCCGGTCGAGCCACAGCGACTGGTACTCGCCACAGAACTGGAAGGCTCCAAAGTTCACAACGTTTTCGAGGCCGACGAGCGAATAGTACTTGGCATCGTCGATCACTCCTGTGTCGAGCCAGCGAGATTGGGTTCTGGCTTCGGGGCGGGTGCGAAACCGAGCCTCGTTCGCCCCCGAGTCGGCGAAGTTGTCGTCCTCTTCGTTGCCATTTGGCTCAGCCCACGTTCCGGAGACAGCCCAATGAGCGTAGCCTCGCCCGTCGGAAAGTTCGTCCCACCACATGGTGTTGGCGAGTCGTCCCGCAACCTGGCCTTGCCAGTGATTGCTCGCATAGAACCCTTCGTCCTGGATCAACCGCTGGTTGAAGATGCCGTATCGCCAGTTCCATGCTAGATCTTCCGAGAACCCATACGACTGAATGCCAAGTCGCCGCGAGTCTTGGTTGAAGGCCTCGATGACAAAGGGCCGTTCGATGAAAATGTTGTAGCGACTGCTATTAATATGATCCAAACCGTAGGGTCGTTTCTGGTTGCCAATCAGAACCGTTTGCAAGTAAGGCAAATCGGTGAAGCCCATGTAAACGTCGCGGAACTCGACGTCGTTGCCGCCGGCAAACTCCATCTCGAGCTTGTAAACCATGTTCTCCCACAAGCGGCCATCGACACCCATGCGGACGCGGCGGAAGCCGATGCGGTCCTGGGGCGGAATGTCGTTGTTGCCCGATTCGAAACCGTCCACACCGGGCGAACTGGCCGGGAAGGTCCAAATGTCGGCATGGATGCGCCCCGAGAGTCGCAGCGTTTCATCCCCGTGGCCCATGCTGACCAGGCCATCGATGCTTGACACCACGTCTTCCTGCTCGCCTTGAAGTTCTTCGTACTTCTTCTCAAGCTCTGCGAGACGCTTTTCCAGCGATCCACCCGCGTCGTCTTCGCCACTGTCTGCTTCGGTGTCCGGAGTGGTCAGCGGCAGTACTTCGCGAGCCAACGACTCCGAAGGGTACGACTCCAACCACGGGATGCCATCGAACATATCGGGTGAGATGTCGTAGGTGGCGTGCCGGTACTCAAATGGCTGCTCGCCTTGTGCCAGCGGTGGGTACAGTAAGCCGCAGGTGAGCGACAGCAGGCAGGCTAGTTTTGCCTGAAAGGTCATACGAGATCCGGGCATCAAAGGTGGTAAAAGGCGCGGCTGGCGTGAGCGGCTGAATGGTTTAGGAGCGTAGCGCGCATGCTCCGTGCGCAACGGTCGTGCCTAAAGAATCGGTCGTTCCCGTGACGCCGGTGCTGCCGATACGGCCGGTTGTAGCGAGAGAATTAGCTCTAATTCCCGCAAAAGCGTTACAGCCGTCACAGCTTGCCAGTGCCGCGCTAGCAGTGATCGGCTCCTCGCCAGGTGACGCCATTAAATGCGGTTGCCCGCTTGTTTTGATGTCGAGTAAGTCGATCGAGTAGGCGCAGATTGACATCGATAGCACTCCTCACTACTATTCGCTTTTGGAATTCTAGCAATCGTCATTATTAATTGTGTAGATTGTCCGATGGTTGCTCCCTCCAAATGCGGCTTTTCTGGAGGCGGAATTCCTACAAATGCACCGGTCGTACGTGGCGGTCCACGGCCGTTTTGGGCCTGGTGCTGAACCTTCCTAGATGACTAAAGCTCTCAACATTCGATGCAACTCCGTTCGCTCAAGGTCTTTTGCGATGTCGTGAAGATGCGCAGCTTTTCCAAAGCTGCGGATGCTAACGGTGTGTCGCAATCGAACGCGAGCTTGATGGTGCAGCATATCGAGGAAAACCTGGGCACCCAGTTGCTCGATCGCTCGCGACGGCCTTTTGTGCTGACCAGCGAGGGAGAGCGATACTTCGAGGGATGCCTCGACCTGCTCCAGCGGTACGCCGCTTTGGAACGCGAAGTCCGCTCGTTGCACGAAGCGGAAGAGTCGCGGGTGAACGTGGCGTCTATATACTCCGTGGGCCTCGCCCACATGAGCCAGCACCTGCGGGGTTTCTCGGCCCAGCACCCGCAGTGCGACATCCGCTTGGAATACCTCCACCCCGACCGGGTGATCGAGGTGGTCGAATCCGACCAGGCCGACTTTGGCATCACCAGCTACCCCCAGGAAACCCGGCTGCTGACGGCGGTGCCGTGGCGGTCGGAGCGGATGGTGATCGTCGCTCCGCCGACCCACCCCTTGGCGTCGCGCGACCGCGTGCCTTTGGAAGCGGTGCGGGGGCAATCGTTCGTGGCGTTTCAGGAAGGACTTCGGATTCGCGACGAGCTCGACCACGAGTTCTCCCTGCGGGGGATCGAAGTGGTCATCGAGTTTGAATTCGACAACATCGAGACCATCAAGCGAGCCGTGGAAGTTGGCTCGAGCCTCAGTATCCTTCCCGAGCCGACCGTGGCGCGGGAAGTGGCCATGGGTTCGCTCGTGGCTATCCCCCTAAGTGGGCTGCAACTATCGCGGCCGCTTGGGTTTGTGTATCGTCGCGACCGGGAGATGAACGGCACCACCAGGCGTTTTCTCGAATACCTCCAGTTGCATGCCGACGACGAGCTCGCCTCGCCAACGCCGGCCTTGTCCAGTTTGAAAACAGAAGCAGTCATTGCGTAAGAGGTCGCTTCCAGCAAGCGGCCTCGGACGCGGAGACGACTCACGGTGAGTCGCCCCGCTCCCGCTGACCGCCGCCGGTGGCACCCGCGATCCGAAAAAGGACCGAAGTCATGGACACCCGACATCAACTCACACATCTGCCCGAAGCCTACGGCCTGTACGATCCCGCGAACGAGCACGACGCGTGCGGCGTGGGTTTCGTTGCGCACATCAAAGGCCAACGCAGCCACCAGATTCTCGTCGACGCCGAAACGGTGCTTCGCAACATGGACCACCGTGGTGCTTGTGGTTGCGAACCGAACACGGGGGACGGTGCTGGCATTCTGACGGCGCTGCCACACGACTTCCTCGCCGCGGTGGTGAAGAAGGACCTCGGCGTCGAACTGCCGGGAGCCGGCAAGTTCGCCGCGGGTAACGTATTTCTGCCCCGCGACGCCAAAGAGCGCGAGCACTGCAAGAAGCTCGTTAACGAGTTGATCGTAGCGCAAGGCCAGCGGCTGGTGGGTTGGCGCGCCGTGCCCGTGGATACCGAAGGTGCCGACCTGGGCCCGACGGCTCGCGCGGGCGAACCTCGCGTTGAGCAGCTGGTGATCGCGGCGGGCGAAGGGTTCAGCGGCGACGAGTTCGAGCGACAGCTGTACCTGATTCGCAAGCAGGCGAGCAACACCCTGCGTAGCGATCGCTCGCTGAACGAGCGGCGGATGTTCTACATCTGCTCGCTGTCGACCAAGGTGATCATCTACAAGGGCATGCTCACCACCGAGCAGCTGTTCAAGTACTACCCGGACCTCAAGGACGAGACTTTCACCAGCCACTTGGCGATGGTCCACTCGCGGTTCGCGACCAACACGTTCCCCTCGTGGGACCGCGCCCAGCCGCTGCGGTTCATGAGTCACAACGGCGAGATCAACACTGTCCGCGGCAACGCCAACTGGATGCGTGCCCGCGAAGGCGTGGTTGAGAGCAAACTGTTCGGCGACGAACTGTCCAAGCTGTTCCCAATCGTCGAGCCTGACTGCAGCGACTCGGGTACGTTCGACAATACGCTCGAGTTTCTGCTGATGAACGGCCGCACTCTGCAAGAGGCCGTCATGATGATGATCCCCGAGGCGTGGCAGAATCACGCCACGATGCCCGAGGATAAGCGTGCGTTCTACGAGTTCCACTCGGCTTTAATGGAGCCGTGGGACGGTCCCGCTTCGGTGGTGTTCACCGATGGCAAGTACATCGGCGCGACGCTCGACCGCAATGGTTTGCGTCCGAGCCGGTACTACGTCACGCACGACGATCGCGTGATCATGGCGAGCGAAGCCGGCGTGCTGCCGACCATCACGCCTGACAACATCAAGATGAAGGGCCGTTTGCAGCCAGGGCGTATGTTCCTGGTCGACTTCGAGCAAGGCCGTCTGATTCCCGACGACGAACTGAAGCACGAAATTGCGAGCCGCCGTCCGTACGCCGAGTGGCTTCGCAACCAGCGGATCGATCTGAACGAACTGAAGCCGCAGCAGGAGCCGCACGGGTTCTATCCCGACACGCTGCTAGAGCGGATGCAGGCGTTTGGCTACACGCTCGAGACCATGCACTTCATGCTGCTGCCGCTGGTGAAGGTCGAGAAGGACCCGATCGGCTCGATGGGCAACGACTCGTGCCTGGCGTGCTTGTCGGACAAGCCGCGAATGATCTACGACTACTTCAAGCAGCTGTTCGCCCAGGTCACTAACCCCGCGATCGATTCGATTCGTGAGGAAGTGATCATGACGCTGGAGTGCTACATCGGCCCCGAGCAAAACCTGCTGGAGTCGACCGAACGCCACGCCCACCGTTTGCGGCTCGCTCACCCGTTCCTCTCGAACGAGCAACTCGCGTCGCTGTTGCACCTCGACGACAACCCCGACGCCGTTGGCAATTGGAAGACCCGCTCGATCGACATCACCTGGGCTCGCTCGGCGGGTACCGAAGGGATGGTGCAGGCGCTTGATCGCATTTGTGCCGAGGCCGAGCTGGCAATTGACGATGGTTACTCGCTGGTCGTCTTGTCCGATCGCGCGGTAAGCGCCGAACGCGTACCGCTCAGCTCGCTGCTGGCAGTGGGTGCGGTGCATCATCACCTGACGAAGGTGGCGAAGCGGACCCGCGTGGGTCTGATCGTCGAAACGGGCGAAGCCCGCGAGGTGCATCATCACTGCCTGCTGATTGGCTACGGCGCCGACGCGATCAATCCGTACCTGGCGTTCGAATCGCTGTGGGCGGCTCGCCGCGAGGGACTGCTTGACACTGGCGACTGGCAACCGAGCGAGGGAGAGTCGGGCGAGAACTTAGTGCATCCGGCCATTGGTCTGGACGACGAGGTGTTCGATCCCGTCACTGCCGAAGACCACGACATTGCCGCGCGCTATCGCAAGGGCATCACCAAGGGCATGCTCAAGGTGATGGCCAAGATGGGCATCTCGACGCTGCAAAGCTACAAGGGCGCGCAGATCTTCGAGGCGCTCGGTCTGCGTGACGAGGTGATCAATCGCTCGTTCGTCGGTACCGCGAGTCGCATTCAGGGCGTCGGCTTTGAAGTGCTGGCCGAAGAAGCCCTGCGTCGTCACGCCCTGGGTTATCCTCAGCCAGGTACGCCCAAGCTGCCCGTGCTCACCAATCCTGGCGAGTACCACTGGCGGGCTGAAGGCGAACGCCATATGTGGGACCCGCAGTCGATCGCCGACATTCAAATCGCCGCCCGCGCTGGCGACCCCAACGCTTACGAGCGCTTCGCCAAGCACGTCGACACCGACGCCCGCACGCGGTGTCAGTTGCGTGGTTTGTTGAAGTTCAAAGAAGGCGCGAATGGTGGACCGATTCCGATCGAAGAGGTCGAGTCCGCCAAGGACATCGTCAAGCGATTCTGCACCGGTGCGATGTCGTTCGGATCGATCTCGGCCGAGGCGCACGAGTCGCTCGCCATCGCCATGAATCGACTGGGCGGAAAGAGCAACACGGGCGAAGGGGGCGAAGACCCGTCGCGCTGGATTCCCGAGGCCAACGGCGATTCGCGCCGCAGTGCGATCAAGCAGGTGGCGTCAGGCCGATTTGGCGTGACGATCAACTACCTGACCAACGCCGATGAGTTGCAGATCAAGATCTCGCAAGGCGCGAAGCCGGGCGAAGGTGGTGAGCTGCCGGGCCGCAAGGTGGACGACTACATTGCTCGCCTGCGCTATTCGACGCCGGGCGTGGGTCTGATTTCGCCTCCGCCGCACCACGATATTTATTCGATCGAGGATCTCAAGCAATTGATCCACGACCTGAAGAACGCCAACCGCGAGGCTCGTGTGAGCGTCAAGTTGGTTTCGGAAGTGGGTGTCGGTACGGTGGCCGCGGGTGTGGCGAAGGGCTACGCCGACCATGTCCTCATTGCCGGCGACGGTGGTGGTACGGGCGCTTCGCCTCTCACCAGCATCAAGCACGCCGGCTTGCCATGGGAACTTGGTATCGCCGAGACGCACCAGACACTGGTGATGAACGACCTGCGTAGTCGCGTGACCTTGCAAACCGACGGTGGCTTGAAGACCGGCCGCGACGTAGTGATCGCCGCGATGCTAGGTGCCGAGGAGTTCGGCTTCGCCACCGCGCCACTCATCACGCTGGGCTGCATCATGATGCGTAAGTGTCATCTCAACACGTGCCCCGTGGGCGTGGCGACGCAGGACCCCGAGCTTCGTAAGAAGTTCATGGGTAAGCCCGAGCATGTCGTGAATTACCTGTTCATGGTGGCCGAAGATACGAGAAAGTGGATGGCCCAACTCGGCTTCCGCAGCATTCTCGAGATGGTGGGCCGCGTCGACTGCCTGGACGGCAACGATGCGATTAAGCACTGGAAGGCCGATGGACTCGACCTGACCAACATGCTGAAGCCCGCGAAGGGCCCACGCCCCGACGTCGGCATGTACTGCACCATCCCTCAGGACCACGGACTGGAGCAGTCTCTCGACCTGCGGAAGCTGGTGCCACTGGCCAAGCCGGCTTTGGAAGATGGCAAGCAGGTGCGTGCCGAGCTCGACATCATCAACACCGACCGCACGGTCGGCACGATCCTGTCGAACGAGATCGCCAAGAAGTGGGGCCTCGACCTGCTGCCGGACGACACCATTCGCTTCAAGTTCAATGGCTCGGCTGGTCAGAGTTTCGGAGCGTTCCTGGCGAAGGGCGTGACGCTCGAACTCGAAGGCGACGGCAATGACTATATCGGCAAGGGACTGTCGGGCGGACGGGTGATTGTGTACCCGCCGAAGAACTCGAAGTTCGTTGCCGAGGAGAACATCATCGTTGGTAACGTCTGCCTGTACGGCGCAACCAGCGGCGAGGCGTTCTTCCGCGGACGTGCAGCCGAGCGATTCGGCGTGCGTAACTCGGGTGCGACGACGGTCATCGAAGGAGTGGGCGACCACGGCTGCGAGTACATGACCGGCGGCCGGGTAGTGATCCTTGGTCCGACGGGCCGCAACTTTGCCGCAGGCATGAGCGGCGGCATCGCCTACGTGTGGGCGCCGGATCGCGATGCGTTCCGTGTGCAGTGCAACCTGGGCATGGTCGAGCTGGAAGACGTGGTGGACGAAGAGGACATCGCCGAACTTCGCGGCCTCATCGAAGCCCACGCCAACCACACCGGCTCGACCGTCGCCATCGACGTGCTCGATCGCTGGGACGACGTGCTCGGCGAGTTCGTGAAAGTCATGCCGACGGATTACAAGCGAGTGCTGGAAGAACGGAAAGATCGGTCGACGGTCGGGGTTTCTGCGTAGGCTAATTTGTTTATCTCTCACGCAGAGACGCAAAGACGCAAAGGTCGGAACGCCAACAGTGTCGGATTCCAATCGAATGCACGAAAATGAAATTGCAAGATTGATTGTCGACGCGGCGTTTCGGATTCACTCGAAACTAGGGCCGGGATTGCTGGAGAGTGTGTATCAAGTGGTGCTTGCCTACGAGTTGCGGAAGCTTGGGCTGAAGGTTGAACGAGAAGTTCCTGTTGTGATTGAGTGGGATAACCTGACTTTCGACAAAGGTTTTGAATTGGACCTGTTGGTGGAAGACAAGGTAATCGTCGAGGTGAAATCCGTCGAGAAAGTGCACCCAGTACATAAGAAACAGTTGCTGACTCACCTGCGCCTCAAGAACCGCAGGCTTGGCTTACTAATAAATTTTAATGAAGTACTCATCAAAGACGGCATAACTAGAGTCGTGAACGGACTGGAAGACTAAACAATCTCCTTCGCGTCTTTGCGCCTTTGCGTGAGAAATCATTTTTGCTGAGAGTTGAGAAACATTATGGGAAAACCAACCGGATTTAAAGAGTTCAAGCGCGAGGCGGTGCCTTATCGGGATCCGCTAGAACGGGCGAAGGACTACCTCGAGATTTTCACGCATGCCCCCGAGCCGCAGTTGCAGACTCAGGGTGCGCGGTGCATGGACTGTGGGGTGCCATTCTGCCAGTCGAACAACGGCTGTCCCATCGACAACCTGATTCCCGAGTGGAACGACCTGGTGTACCAAGGCCGGTGGCAAGACGCGCTCGTGCGGTTGCACAAGACTAACAACTTCCCGGAGTTTACTGGCCGGGCCTGCCCCGCGCCGTGCGAAGGGGCGTGCGTTCTCGGCATCACCGAGCCACCGGTGACCATCAAAAACATTGAGAACGCCATCATCGACCGCGGTTGGGAAAAAGGTTGGGTGGTGCCGCAACCGCCCGAGCAAGAAACCGGCATGCGCGTCGCCATCGTTGGCTCGGGCCCGGCTGGTCTCGCCGCTGCCCAGCAGCTTCGTCGCCGCGGGCATGCGGTAACGGTGTTCGAGCGTGCGGATCGCATTGGTGGTCTGTTGATGTACGGCATTCCCTTCATGAAGCTTGGCAAGGATGTTGTCGAGCGGCGCATCAACCAGTTGCGTGAAGAGGGAGTGGAGTTTCGCACGTGCGTTCATGTTGGTAGTCGCACCGATTTCGAATCGGGACACATGACCGGCATCATGAAGGAACGTGGGCTCGACATCACGGTGATCGATCCTAACGAACTGCGTGAGGAATACGACGCTTTGCTGCTCGCCACCGGTGCGACGAAGTCGTTCGACCCGACGGGGCGTTGCCCCGGGCGCGACCTCGCCGGCATTCACAACGCGATGGACTTCCTCACCCGCAACACGAAGAGCCTGCTCGATTCGCAGCTCAAGGACGGTGCGTACATCTCGGCGAAGGGCAAGAACGTCGTCGTGATTGGTGGTGGTGACACGGGTGCCGACTGCATTGGTACTTCGCTCCGCCACGGCGCAACGAGCATCGTGAACTTCGAACTGCTGGACAAGCCGCCGGCTACTCGCGGACCGAAGAACCCCTGGCCCGAGTGGCCGCGCGTGTTCCGCGTCGATTACTCGCACGCCGAAGTCGAAGCGAAGACCGGCACCGACCCTCGCATCTATCAGGTGCTGACCAAGGAGTTCATCGGCGAGAATGGCCGCATCACCGGCGTGAAGACCGTTCAGGTCGACTGGTCGAAGCCAACGGAGAACGCGCCGTTTGCCGAAGTGGTGGACAGCGAGAAGATTTGGCCCGCCGACTTGGTGCTGCTGGCCACCGGCTTTGTTGGTCCCGAGCTGGAAGTCAGCGAGATGCTGGGCATCGAAACCCAAGAACCTCGCCGCGGCTGGCTGACGATCAAAGCCGAGCACGGCAAGTTCGCCACGAGCGCCGAGGGCGTGTTTGCCGCCGGTGACTGCCGCCGTGGTCAAAGTCTGGTGGTGTGGGCGATCAACGAAGGCCGCGGCGCGGCCCGCGCGATCGACGAATACCTGATGGGCTTCACGACGATGAGCGCCCCGGGCATTAATTTGCCGCAGCAGGTGGTGTGAGATAGGATGGAGGGAGGAAATGTTATCCTCAAATGTCGTTTAGGAGACGAACGATGGTGTCCATCAATGTCGACAACTTGACCGAGCTACAGCTCGCAAGCAATCCTGTAGCGACCATTTGTAGTCAAACGGGCGTGCCTATCGGGCGTTTCCTCTCGGAAACAGCATTTCACCGGTTGGTTTACGATTGGGCCGCTGCAACTATGTCGGATGAAGAGCTTGATCGGCGTCGCGCAGAAGGTGGGGGTCGCGAGCTCGCAGAGTTCTGGCAGGAGATGGGGCGCTGATGCCCTACAGCGTACTATGGATGCCATCGGCTCTTGCCGAGTTAGCCGATATCTGGACAGATTCAACAGACCGACGCGCCGTCGGGGAAGCGGTCGACGAGTTAGATCGCTTGCTGAAGTTTTCGCCGCTAGAGTTAGGCGAGGCTCGTGACCGCGCTAGGCGGATGTTATTTTTGCCTCCGGTCGTGGTGACATTCGACGTTTCCACTTCTCACAAACTTGTCTACGTACTTCGGGTAAGTGACATCACGCGATGAGTAGTCACGATCGTCAAACTCGCCTCGAAGAAATCCTCGCCCATCAGCAGCACACGATCGACGCGCTGCATGAAGTCGTAACAGGGCAGGGGCGCGAGATCATGCAGCTCACGCTATTGGTCACGAAACTGGAGGCGAAGGTCAAAATGCTTGGCGAGCACGTCCAGCAGTCGGGAGACGATTTGCCCCACGAGCGACCGCCACATTACTAGGCCAATTGGTTCGCCACCAATAGCCCATGACGGAAGTCTTGGGCTTTTCTTCGCGACATTCTCGAAAAGCCCTCGACTTCCGTCGAGGGCTAGGGCTTTAACGGAGGTAGAGAGCACCTCCTTCCTGGACTCGCGTAAGGGGTGAACTACAATCGGTATATTCCCTGCCCCCGCCCTCCGTTCCCCGCCCGCCCCATGTCCGAGCCTCGACCAAGTCTCTGGCAACAAGGGGGTCCCTGGCGACGATGGGTGCTTGTGGCGCTCGCCGTAATGTGGCTCGGGGCGATGGCGGTGAGCTTTGTCGCCGTCCCTAAGTTGATTCTGGACGGTTACGACGGCACGAGCTTCGCCGCGGTGAACCAAAAGATCGATTCGCATCGTCGATTTGGCGAAGCGATGGGCGAGGACCGCAGTCGCGCGTTTTATGAAGCATGGGCGTCGGGCTACTCGTGGAAGGCTGCCGCGCTGGCAACGCTGCTGTTCGGAGCCACCGGAGCGTTTGTCGGCATTGCCGCGCTTCGCAATCAGTTCTGGCGGTTCTTGTTTGCACCGGTAGCGCCGATCAATCTTGCCATCTTTCGCATCGTGGTTTTCGCGATGCTGTTGTTGTGCTTGCTCAACGAGCCGATCCTCGAGTATGCCGCGTGGCCGCGCGAGAATTTTGACTGGCCGAGTTTCTCGGGCCCACTGTTCGAGCGACTGCCGATCAGCGTCGAGGTCGTCGAATGGCTACTGCCCATTGCGATCGCAACCACGGTGATGACGATCGCCGGCGTGTTCACGCGAACCTCGGCGTGGGCGAGCGTGATCCTGGCGATCTACCTGCTGGGTATTCCTCAGTGCTCGGGCAAGGTGAATCACACGCTCCACCACGTGGTGCTGTTCGGTATCCTCATCGCTTGCTCGCGGTGTGGAGATGCACTCTCTATTGATTCGATTTGGCAAGCCATTCGGCGAGCCGATCGAGGTCAGGTCGCGCGCGTCGTCCGCTCCGTGCGCTACGGCATGCCAATTCGCTTTGCGATGCTGGTGCTCGCGCTCACTTATTTCTTTCCAGGATTCTGGAAGGTCGCGCGGAATGGACTCACCTGGATCTTCAGCGGCAACTTGAACAACCAACTGCTGCAGAAGTGGTTCGAACTCGAAACTTTCGAGCCCGTACTGCCGCTCTACGACATCCCCGGCTTTACGGCCATGGGGGCTCTGACCGCCGTCGTGATGGAACTCGGCTGGCCACTCGCGGTGCTGTGGCGACCGACGCGGCTTATCTGGGCCGGGCTGGGACTGCTGTTCCATAACATGACCCGCCTGCTGATGAACATCAGCTTCTACACGATGCAAGCCATGTACGTGATGTTCGTCGACTGGGATCGCGTATTCGCTTGGATCGGACGCCGCATGTACCGCGAACCGATGGTCGTACTCTACGATGGCAACTGCAAGATGTGCCGGCGGACGATGTCGATCTTGCTGACGCTTGATTGGCTGCGTTTGATGAAGGGCGTTAGTGCGTTCGACCGCCAACGAATTGATAGCCTTGGATTAGGACATTTGGGCGACGATGCCTTGATGCGAGACATGCATGCGGGCGAGCGCCAGGCCAATGGCGAGTGGCGCGTTACCAAAGGTTACGATGCCTATCAGCGAATCGCTTGGCGAGTTCCGATTTTGTGGTTGACGCTTCCGTTTGTCTATTTGCCACCCGTCGCCGCAATTGGTCGCCGTATTTACCGGCATGTCGCTGATACGCGGGCGTGCAGTGTGCCAATTGGCCCCAAGAAGGGCGAGAAAACGTCGGCAGCCGTCCGTTGGTCCGCGGTTCCGCTGGTCGTATTCGCAATCGCCATCCTCGCCGGTCAGATTGTGCTGGGTTTCGGTCGCCTCTCGGCGGCCTGGCCGATTGCTTGCTACCCGCTGTTCGACACCATGAGCACGTCTACAATACTTTGGCCCGAGTTCGAGGCGGTTTCGGCCGATGGTCAGGCGGTGCCGCTGGACGACGATCCACTCCGCGACCACTTCACCGAGTCTCGTTACGTGCCGACGTTCAAGAAGTTCGTCAGCTACAAACCGGCGAATAGCAAACAATCCGGACAGAACGATGGTGCCGAACAGGAAGAACTGGTAAGCATCGTCCGGGCGTTCGTTCCGGTCTGGCTGGATGCGGGGTACCTGGAAGGCTCGCCACCGGAGAAGGTGTCGGTGTATATTGCAACCTACGAATTGACGGGCCCTCGCCGGCCCGCGAAACCCACCGAGCGGAAGCATCTGCTCGACCTGCCGTGGAGCGACGTCGCCCCGTGACGCGCTGCCCCGGCTCCCCCTGATGGACGCAGCGTGAACGTCGGACTTTTCATCCCTTGTTACATCGACCAATTCTTCCCACGCGTCGGCATGGCGACGGTGGAAGTGCTCGAACGCTATGGAGCGACCGTCGATTATCCGGCGAACCAAACCTGCTGTGGCCAGCCGATGGCAAACACGGGATGCACCGACGACGCCCGGCCCGTAGCCCAGCGGTTCCTCGATCTCTTCAGCAAGTACGAATACGTCGTCGCGCCGAGCGGAAGCTGTGTGGCGATGGTTCGTCATCACTACCACGATCTGTTGCCCAACGACCCGCGCGTCGAACGTGTGGCGGAGCGAACGTTTGAGCTCTGCGAGTTCCTAACCGATGTTGTTGGCGTCGAACGTGTTGAAGGAGAGTTTCCTCACCGCGTCGGTCTGCACAACGCGTGTCATGGACTTCGAGAACTGCGGCTCGGAAAGCCCAGCGAGGTTATGTCCACGCCGTTCAACAAGGTCGCCCGATTGCTCGCCGGCATGCAGGGTATTCGCTTGGTAGACCTCGAGCGGCCCGACGAGTGTTGCGGGTTTGGCGGCACATTCGCCGTGGCCGAAGAAGCGGTGAGCTGCCGGATGGGGCTCGACCGTTTGGCCGATCATCATTCGGCGGGAGCCGAAGTCATCGCCGCCGCGGACATGTCGTGCCTGATGCACCTCGGTGGGCTTGCCCGCCGCCAGCGGATGCCGATGTCGACGATGCACGTTGCGGAGATCTTCGCGGGATATCCGATTCCGGAGAGATGAGTTGATGGCTGAATTTGTGTTGTGAGGAACGGATTGTTACCACGGCCCTTACGGGCCCCGCTCGCTAAGTACTGCCCACCGCCCACCGCCCCCGCCCACTACTCTTATGTCGCACGCCACCGAAGCCACTAAGTTTGTCGCCGACGCCGAGCGGACTCGCTGGCATGACGAGACCATTTGGTTCGTGCGCAAGAAACGCGATCTCGCCGCGGCAAGCGTCCCCGAGTGGGAAATGCTCCGCGACAAGGCATCGGAGATCAAACGGCATACCCTTTCCAAGCTCGACGAGTACCTCGAACAGTTCGAGTCCAACGCCCAGCGCCATGGAGTTCACGTCCATTGGGCTCGCGATGGCGAGGAGCACAATCGCATCATCCTCGACCTGCTCCAAAAGCGCGGCGTCAAGCTGATGGTCAAAAGCAAGTCGATGCTCACCGAAGAGTGCGTGCTTAACCCATATCTGGAGGCCGCCGGCATCGAAGTGATCGATACCGACCTGGGTGAGCGAATCGTTCAGATGCGGGGCGAACACCCCAGTCACATCGTCCTCCCCGCCATCCACATGAAGCGGCAAGAAGTGGGCGAACTCTTCCACAAAGAACTTGGCACCGAGGCGGGCGTCAGCGAACCCAACTACCTCGCCGACGCCGCCAGACATCACCTTCGCGAAAAGCTGCTCGCCGGCGGTGCGGCGCTCACCGGTGTGAATTTTGGCATCGCCGAAACGGGTGGCATCGTCGTCTGCACCAACGAGGGCAACGCCGACCTTGGCACCTCGCTCGCCCCGATTCACATCGCGTCGATGGGCATCGAGAAGCTCATCCCACGCCTGGAACACCTCGGCGTGTTCCTGCGATTACTTGCTCGGTCTGCAACCGGTCAACCGATCACGGCTTACTCGTCGCACTTCCACTCGCCCCGCCCGGGGCAGGAGATGCACATAATCCTGGTGGACAACGGCCGCAGCGGTCTCATGGGGCAGAGCGAGTTCAATCGCTCGCTCAACTGCATTCGCTGCGGTGCATGCCTCAACACGTGCCCCGTGTATCGACGCAGCGGCGGACATAGTTACCACGCAACCGTCGCCGGGCCAATCGGGTCAATCATCAATCCGGCACGCGACCCAGCACGCTACGAGAGCTTGCCGTTCGCCTGCAGCCTGTGCGGATCGTGTACTGAAGTTTGCCCGGTGAAGATTCCGCTCCACCACCAGTTGCTGGCGATGCGAGGCGAACTCGCTAAGCGAAAGCTCGTACCGCTGAGCAAGCGGGCCCCGATGTCGATGGCGAAGATTCTGTTCATGAGGCCAAGGCTGTACCGACTCTTCGGACGGCTCGCGCGATGGTCGCTCAGGTGGACGCCCCGCGTACTCATTTACAACCCGCTCAACGGTTGGGGACGCCAGCGCGAGTTGCCCCCCGCACCGCTCGAATCGTTCAGCGAAGCCTACGCTCGCCGCAAAGCCGAGACGCCGAAGCCGACAGAGAAGCGTTAAACCCAGCCAGCCTATCCTCATTCCAACGCCACGAACCGAACTGCCATGAGCGCTCGCGACGAAATCCTGAAAGCGGTCCGCGCGAATCGCGCAGCGCCGATGGAACTGCCTTCGATGAGCGAGGCGTGGCAGACGTTCGAGCATCCCTTGGAACATTTTCGCCACGTTCTGACCGGCATTGGCGGCACGAGCGAGGTACTTCGCGACCGAGCGGCAGCCGATGCTTGGCTTAACGGTCGTGACGATTACAACAACTCCGCCAGCGCCATCTCGCTTGTTACCGGCGTGGGCAAGTCCACGATGGACTTAAACGAGCTGGCCGAGCCGCACGGCCTATCGCAACTTGATTGGGCCGTACTGCCTGGGGAATTTGGAGTGGCGGAGAATGGCGCGATCTGGGTGACCAGTGAGCCGACGCGCCACCGCGCGGTATACTTCCTCTGCGAACACTTGGTGCTGGTCCTGCCGGCGAGTCAGGTGCTGCACAACATGCCTCAGGCTTACGAGCGAATTGCGGGCCTCGGCATGGGCGATCAACTTCACTTCGGAACCTTCATCGCCGGGCCCTCGAAAACCGCCGACATCGAGCAGTCGCTAGTCATCGGCGCCCAGGGCCCGCGGTCGTTGGACGTGCTGCTGCTTGAAGCGGAGTAACACCTGCGCATAAGGGATGGAAAACGCGATAGCGGACGCGGCGGCGTGCGAGTAATTTATTACTTATCGCTGGTCGCACTCACAAACACTTACTAAACCCACCCACTCACTAACCACACCCAACATGACCCGCGACGACTTCTTCAGCGCCTTGTGGACCGACTATGTGGCAATGGCTCCCCAGGCCCAGCGTATTCGCGATGCGTTCGTGTCACGTGGCGAGCGTGTGGTGAACGATCACGTGGCCTTCCGCACGTTGGGCCTTGAGCCGATTGGCATTGCCCGCCTCGAACCACACGTCCTCGCGCTCGGCTATCGTCAGTTGGAGCCGTACGAGTTTCCGGACAAGAAGCTTCGCGCGTTCGGCTACGTATGCGACGACCCCGAGGCACCCCGGATCTTCCTGTCGGAGCTGAAAGTCGAGGAACTCTCGCCCCGCTCGGCGGCGATCTTGAAAGAGTGCGCGGCATGGGTCGACTCGGCAGAACTCTCCGAGCCCGAAGTGCTCTGGAGCGGCCGGTTGTGGGACCCCATTTCGTGGGAAGACTACCAAACGCTTGTCGCCGAGAGCGAGTACGCAGCATGGGTCGCCACGCTCGGCCTGCGTCCCAATCACTTTACGATTGCCATCAATTATCTGCAGAAGACCACCAGCGTCGAGGAAGTGCTCGGCGTCGTCGAGTCGTTGGGCTACAAGGTGAACGACTCGGGCGGACGTGTTAAAGGCACGCCCGAACAACTGCTCGAGCAAGGTTCCACGCTTGCCGACCGCATGGAAGTCGAGTTCGCCGACGGCCAAGTGCACGCGGTGCCGACTTGTTACTACGAGTTCGCAAAGCGGTATCCCGACGCAAGCGGCAACTTGTTCCAAGGTTTCGTCGCCACGAGCGCCGACAAAATTTTCGAATCCACCGATACCAAGAAGAACTAACGCACGACCAACCAGGCGACTTACCGACGGGGGTGCAAGTTTCGCAGGCCAACAAGGACGAACACCGTGGCAAAACAGACTAACATTGGCATTCTCGGCGCCGGCAAGATCGGCCGCGCCATCGCACGTATTCTGCACTATTCGGGCGACTATTTAGTTCGCGTGGGCGACCAATCGGACGCCGCACTGAACGCGATGGTCACCGAAACCCCGGTGGAAACGCAGGTTCTCGATGTCTCTGACACCCAGGCCGTTGGCGAGTTTCTAAAGGGTCTCGATGCGGTTGTTTCCGCGTGCTCGTTCGACGTGAACGAAGGCATCGCCCGTGCCGCCCACAAGGCAGGCATCAGCTACTTCGATCTAACCGAAGACGTCGCGACCACCGCCGCCGTTCGGTCCATCGGCGAGCAAGCCGGCAGCGGGCAAATCTTTATGCCACAGTGCGGCCTCGCTCCTGGGTTCATCGGAATCCTGGCGTTCGATCTCTGCAAACACTTCGAACGACTCGATCGCGTGAAGATGCGCGTCGGCGCGCTGCCACTCTATCCCGACAACATGCTCAAGTACAACTTGACTTGGTCGACCGATGGCCTGATCAACGAGTACTGCAATCCGTGCGAAGCCATTCGCGAAGGGCAACGTGTTTCGCTACAGCCCCTCGAAGGCCTTGAGCAGTTCGCGCTCGATGGCGTCGACTACGAGGCGTTCAATACCTCCGGTGGACTTGGCACGTTGTGCGAGACACTGGAAGGGCAGGTAAAGGATCTCGATTACAAGACGGTCCGCTACGTTGGTCACCGCTACTTGATGAGCTTTCTGCTATCCGGCTTAAGGTTCCACGATGAGCGGGCCCTGCTGAAGAAGCTGCTCGAAGGTGCCGTGCCTTGCACCCATCAGGACGTCGTGCTCGTATTCAGCACCGTCACGGGCTGGGTGAATGGCGAGTACCAACAGCTGTCCGATGCTCGCAAAATCTACCATGGCGATATTCACGGCCTGCAAGCGAGCAGCATCCAAATTACTACCGCCACTTCCATGTGCGCGGTGGTCGATCTGTGGCGAGAAGGGAAGCTTCCTGAGCGAGGATTCGTTCGTCAAGAGGACGTGAAGCTGTCGGAGTTTCTCGCCAATCGCTTTGGTGCGCCTTACGCCAAGGCGACTCAAGTTCGCGCACCGATCGCCAGCGACTCGCGACCCGAGCTCCAGCCTTAGCGCTCGGCGGCGTTCCTCACTTCTGCAGAATGAGCTTGCCATTCTTCGTGGCAATGAGCCGGTACGCTTGGTTCGCGTGCAGGATGATCACCACTTTGTCTCCGCGCAGCAGTTCCTCGGAAGTGACTTTCCGAGGCTCTGGCGGCATGGGCGTGGGGGGGCGCGTACTCTGGTCCATGGGCTCGCGTTATTCCTTGCTCTTCACCCGCCAGCGGATCATCTCTGGCGGCGGGAAAAACTTGCCGAATTAATTTTGACAGGGCTTGTTGTGTAAAAGGCGAGTTGCTATCTTATTGCTATTGAGACTGATTATCAATAACACCCAGAGGCTTTTCTCGGGGGTTTTTGAAAAATCACCTCCCTGAGTTCCCTCCCAGGCCGCTCGCCACCAGGCATCCAACGCCTCCCGCCAGCAACTCCGGTCGCCCACCCCGCGTGCGGCGCGTGCCCTCCCCCGGCACTCTCTCAGGCCCGTTCACGGCTATCCGTTCACGGCTATCCGTTCACGGCTATCCGTTTACGCCACAACTGTGCGCAGGCTCTATGGCGCTCGTGCGCGCTTAGTTCAGGAGTACTTCGATGTCCCGCTACACCGGTCCCAAGGCACGCATCAATCGTCGACTGGGTGCCATTATTTTCGAAAGTGCAGGTGCCGCGCGAGCCTCCGAGCGACGGAACTCGCCCCCAGGCATGCACCCCGCTCCGCGCAAGCTCTCGAAGTACGGCGAAGCCATGCGGGAGAAGCAGAAGATTAAGTACTACTACGGCCTTGGCGAGAAGCAACTGCGGCGGCTCTACGACAAAGCCCAGCGGATGCCCGGCAACACGGGCGAGAACCTGCTGATCCTTTGCGAACGCCGCATCGACAGCGTAATTCGTCTCGCCGGTCTTACGAAGACTCGCCCGCAAGCCAGGCAGGGTGTGGCCCACGGGCACTTCCTGCTCAATGGTCGCCGGCACAACGTCGCCTCGGCACAACTCGGCCCTGGCGACGTGGTCGACGTGCTTGGCCGCACCGGTCTGTTCAATCTCTACCGCAGCTGCATGGCCGAGAACGATGGCCGATCGGCTGATTGGCTCAGCGTGGACGAGCAAGCGATGCGCGTGACCGTTCTGCGGGTGCCAACGATCGACGACGTCACGCTGCCTGTGGACGTCGGCAAAGTCGTCGAGTTGCTCTCGCGGTAGTGAATGGATTGTTGGAATTGTTTCTGTTCCCGAAGTAGCGACGGGTTCTTATCGCTGCAAAACAACTTTGAGGATCGACTAATGTCCAGCGTTTCTTTCCATTTCAATCGTGTGCTCGTCGCGGCCGCCCTGTTGGGCCTGACCGTTTCTGCCGCTTCGTCGCACGCCGCGTTTGTCAGCAATGGGCTGACCGGCAACACCGACTACGATGGTTGGGTCGACCTGCGGGCGGGAACTCCCGGCCTTAGCAGCGCCACTTTAGCATCTGGTTTTGGTTCCAACGAAGTTGGTTCGGGCGACGCGGTTCTCACCCGCACCGGTGGCGCTCATTTCCCCGCCAGCTCCAGTCTTTATTCGTTCAGCGTCGATTCGACCTTCCAGGTTGCAGAGGCAGTACCTCTGGCGGACGTGAAGACCATCGTTTTCTCGATCCTCACTTGGCCGAGCGTTGGCGATGGCAGCACCGCAGCTGATGCGCTGAGCGGTCTCCCTGTGCTCAATCTCAATGGCGGTGCGCAAGCGATTGCCGCCGACTACACGGGCGTGGAGTTCTTCGGCGCTGGCAGCCTTGGTGGTTTCGATGTGGATACCTATGCCTACACGTTTCAGTGGGACGTGACCTCGCTGGGTGCTGTTAGCTCCTTCGATGTCGATTGGGGACAGCGCGTTCACGCCGGCGTTGTGGGAGTTCAGCTTGAGCAGAGCGATGTGTTCACCGTGAGCACCGCTACCGCTCAGGTACCCGAGCCCACCACCATCGCGATTGTTGGTCTCGCCGGATGCGGACTTCTGGCTGGCCGACTGCGTCGTCGTTTCGATCGCCAAGTTCGGTTGTCCTAAGGGTAGCGGACAACCGGCCGCGGGTGCTGGAGGTTCAGTAGGCGTTGGCCAATTGGCTCACCGCATCTCACCTCGGCATCCGCTGTTCTCCGCCAGTGGTCAAGCTACTTGGCCCTGGCGGAGATTTTACTTTCGCATTCCTCCTTTATTTCGCGAGATCAATTTGCCATGGACTGCAAGATCTACATCCTAGCCAGTGTGTTGCTGCTCACAGGCATTGCGCTCACTCCCGCCAGTGCCGTTACGACAACCCACAACAACCCGCACCCCGACATCCAGATGTGGTCGTACCCCGCAGGGTCGGCGAACGGTGCGGGGGCTGTTCGTGATCGCGGAGCCATCTTCTCTTCGTTCTCCGCTACCGATCTCGAAACGGGCGAGCCCGTCTTCTACCAGGGCGACGGCCTCTCCCCCTCGCGACGCGGCACGTTCCTCATCGCGAGCAACACCTCGATGGATATCCAGCCAGGCCTCGCCCCGCAACGTTATCAGGTCGAGTCGCTTCGCATTACCACCACGCTGCTGGGAAGTCTGATCTACGCCGATGGCGGCATGGTGCTTCCTTACGACAATACACTCGATTCGGCAGAGTCCATCACCATCGGCTCGGACGACGATGCTGGTCATCCGATTGAGATGTACGGCATTGGGCTGCAAGGCGACTACGAGACGATTGGTTTCGATACGACACCCGTCGACAACGCGTTTCAACTCGGCGATGTTCGCTGGCGGCGTTATCGTGAAGGGGAGGCGGGCTACGATCCCGAAGTTCCGCCAGCGTCGCAGGCGACTGCTCCCTATCAGTTTTTCGCGATCGACGCGGAAGGTCGAGACGTCGAAAACTCGATCAACGGTGGCTACAGTGCCACCGAGCCGAGTGGCGAGACGGATCGGTTCACTCCCACGCCCTTCGGCATTGGCAAGCTCTACGATTCGGAAGGAGTGGAGCGAGCACCGGGCTCTCTCACCGACACCGGCGATCAGTTCGTGTTCGAGCCGGACCTCACCAACCCGGGAATCCTTGCTTACGTTCAAAATAGTTTGGCAGCAGGGCATCTTGGTTTCAGCTTCTCATCGATGGATCAACCCGCTGGGCACGATGGAACCATCGCGTATCCTGACTTCTATCTGGACGACCTCGACATCGGCTACAACTCCGACGGCGCGGCTCCGCGGATTGAGCTCAATGTTTCGATTCTCGATCCACTGCAACCTGGCGACTTTGATGGCAACAACCTCGTCGACGCCGACGACTACTCGCTGTGGAAACAGCAGTTCGGCACCGCGGGGCCCGAAGCCGATGGCAATGGCGACGGCGTCGTGAATCTAGCCGACTACACGGTGTGGCGAGACAACTTGAGCGCTCCGGCGCTGACGGTGTCGCACTCTTCGGTAGTTCCTGAACCATCTAGCGTCTTTATCCTTTCGTTGGGTGTGGTAGTGGGCTTCTGTGGCTGGGTGCGTTGGTACTTGGGCGGAAATCTGGCCACGGAGGACTAACTATGAAACGCACGATTGTCCGCGGTGGTTTTACATTGGTCGAACTGCTGGTGGTGATTGCCATCATTGGAAACTTGGTCGCTATCTTGCTGCCCGCGATTCAGTCGGCTCGCGAAGCCGCTCGTCGATGCCAGTGTCGCAACAACCTGAAGCAAATTGGATTGGCGAGTCTCAACTTCGAGAGCACACACAAAACTTTCCCGCCCCCTCAGGTTCTTCCCGAAGGAGGCGGGCTGGTCGGTGGCAATGGTGGCAACTATGGACACCTCGGAAGTGTGTTTGTCATGCTGCTGCCCTATCTCGAAGCGGGGAACCTGTACGACGCCTACAGTATTGAAGAGGCACCCTCGTCGGCCACCAATCGGCAGTTCACCTCCGGGCCACTTGCTGCGTACATGTGCCCGAGCATGCATCTGCCACGACACGTTCCCGACCCATGCGGCGAGTCGCTGGGGCCGGGGAGTTACATGCCGAGTACGCGCGTTGCTTACGGAACGCCCGGCGTACTCGATGGCGCGTTCGATAACCCTCCGGGAGCGAACGAGCGGTACAAGCTCGGTGCCCAGCGAATCACCGACGGCCTGTCGAACACGCTGCTCGTCGGCGAGACGAACTACGGATTGGAAAACTACCGCTGGAGCGAGCACTCGTCGTCCGGGTGCCACGCGAATGGCGGGCCGTGCTATGGCGACTTCACCTGGGCGCAAGGCTACTGGCACTACGCGTTCGGCCACACCGGCTGGAATAAGGGACAGCCCTCGCGGTTCCACTTCAATGACACCACCGCTGGGTTCGATGCACGGCAGCGAACCACGTTCCGCAGCGATCATTCGGGAGGCGTTCATTTCGTGCTCCTTGATGGCTCGGTGCAGTGGGTGAGTGGCGACATTGATCGCGACGCCCTGTTCGCCCTCATTACGCGAGCAGGTGGCGACAACGTGGCTGGCTTCGAGTGATTGGTAGGCGTGAGCCAACCGCGGTGGACTTCACACTGCCCGGCCTTGCATTTGCAATGCAGTTGCAATGGCGGTAGAATTCCGACTGGAGTGCACAAGTCGTCGCACTCGCGCCGCCGGAGCTTGTGATGAAGTCCACCGCCAACGAATACACGGTCGCCTGGGCCAAGGGAGTGCTGAAAAATGCCGGGCTGCGAAGCACCGCGGCCCGCGTCGCCGTGATGCAGCAGCTCGCGGCCGCGCATCGACCGGTGACGCACGCCGAAGTGGTCGATTTCCTGAAGGATTTCGGCTTCGACCAGTCCACCGTATTTCGTTGCTTGCAGGAACTGTCCGAGTCGGGGCTGGTAAACCGGCTTGATTTGGGCGACCAGACAAGGCGGTTCGAGCTTCGCACGGGCACTGGCCACGACGAACTCGAGCACCCGCACTTCATGTGCGTCGACTGCGGCAAAGTCTCGTGCCTCGAAGACTTTACGTTCAATCTGAACCCGAGCCGCGGCCCCCGTCGGACCCAGCTCGGCGAGATCACCGAAGTGCTGCTCAAAGGGCATTGCGGCAATTGCGTCGCGGGACGCTAGCACCGCACGGACAATTCTATTGCAATCGAATTGCAAATAGGCAATAATGCCATCTGTCCCAATTGTCGGGGCGAGTGCAACGCCGTTTTTCGAAGGACCAGCGTGAATTCCTGGCTCTCCAAATCGATCACCCTTAGCTTGGCCGTATTCTACGCGCTGCTGGTGTCGTTTGGTCACGCGCTCCACTCTCACGGCGATTGCGAAGTGGTTTGCGACACCGCCGAGCAAGTTTGCTCCTGCGGCCACCATCACGAGCCCGCTGACACTTCTGACGACTCCGCCGACACTTCCGGCTGGCGTGCGGCATCGAACGACGATTGCTGCGACGACTGCGCCGCTTGTGAGTTGATGAGTCATCTGAAGGCTGCTCATCACTCGATAGAGCTGTTGTCGGTTACCAGCACGCTCGCGTGCGAGTGCACCACCGAGTACCAAGCACCTCTCTGTTCTTCTAGTCATGAAGCCTGGGCCCCGCGTGGTCCACCGCTGGCGTTCTCTGCCTAGCCGTGCTTTGTGTTGAGTGCATCCATACTTGCGGACGCGCTCCCCATCGATCTGAATTCCTTGCGCACGTTGCGCAGTCACGAGGATTCTCATGCGCCATTCCCGCGCGTTTACGCTCGTCGAGCTGTTGGTGGTGATTGCCATCATCGGTATCCTGGTTGCTCTATTGCTTCCGGCTGTTCAAGCAGCTCGGGAGGCGGCGCGGCGTATTCAGTGCACGAATCACTTGAAGCAGCTCACCCTCGCGCTGCAAAACTATCACGGTGCTCGCGGTGCGTTTCCGGTGAATCAAACGGGCAGCGGACGTGCGAGTGGCAGCAACTGCGAGCCTGGCTTTTATAGCTGGAAGGTGCAGTTGCTCCCCTACATCGAACAAACGCCGCTCTACGACTCCATCGATCTCAAGGCCAATATGTCGGGGGCGTGTGGCAGCGGCGCACCGATTGACGCCACGCATCGCAACGCAGCGGCGGCGGCTACCGTGGTTGACGCGTTCCTCTGTCCGTCGGATGTCACTGCGGCAATACCCGCCAACGTCATGGGCACGGCAAATCCCGCTTCCGATAGTTACGCCGGCAACGCGGGCTGGCCAAGTTCCGCCACGGGTTACAACGGCGAACGCGCGGCTCCGGGTCCTCACAATGGGGTGATCTCGCTCGCCAATCCTGGTAGTCCCGCCGCGTGGCATCCCAAGGGCAAGGTCAGCATTCGCCGGATCACCGACGGCACCTCGCACACCGCGGCCGTCTCCGAGCGGCTCGTGCAGGCGGGCACGACGCTCAACGAACTTCGCAACGGTCCCGAGAATCTCAAGTCGTACCACGTCACCGGCTCCGCTCGCACGCTGTCGATGCTGCGAGATCGCTGCGACGCTGGATCGACGCACTCCGATCCCGTCGCCTCGGCTTACTTGGGCCGGGCGTGGATTTCCGGTTGGTCGCCGACCGCTCCGACTTATATGCATCTCAATACTCCGAATACGCATCACTGTCATTTTCAAAACGCGGATCCCCATGGCGATTTCGCCGTCACTCCCACCAGCCATCACTCGGGGGGCGTGAACGTGGCGATGGTGGATGGGCACGTCGATTTCGTGAACGACGATATCGAGCCCGCCGCGTGGTGGGCCCTCGGTAGTCGCGATGGTGGCGAAAGCGAGCACCACGAATGATGAATTCGATTCGATACTCCATCGCTCTGTTGGCGATGATCGCGATTGCTAGAACCTCCATGGCTCAGAGTGGCCACGCCGACATTGTGTTCTGGTACGAGGGCGACAAGATCGTGACCGAGACCAGCAACGGCCTCAACGTCGGCACGGGCGTGTTTGCTACTTCGGGATTCACTCAGCAGTACGACACGAATCCAGGATTTATCTCTGAGACCGATACGGGGCAGGGCATCGGATCGGGAGACGGCATTGCGTACAACGTGCTGGAGCCCCTGAAGTTTTGGAATGGGACCACTTTTGCTCCCGCGGGGGACGGAGTGCAACTTCGGATCGACAACTTCCTCGGTCCCGACACCATTGTGGATGACAACAGTGGTTTGCAGCCCGGCAGTCCGGGCTCTCCGAACGTCAACTTCATCAAGCAGGCGGATGGCGCTGGATACTTTCATGGGCATCCCGAGTACTTTCTCGAGCCGCTCGATGGTCCGACGCCCCCGTTTGGCGCTTATGGTGTGAAGCTCAGTTTGACGACAACTGCCGTCGGTGTGGCGAATTCGGATCCGTTCTTTGTGGTGTTCAACTTCGGACTCGATACCACGTCGTTCAATGCAGCAGTGCAGGTGTTCGCCGACTTGCTCCAGGGCCCTCTTCAGCCGGGCGACTTCAACGGCGATGGGCAAGTGAATCTCGCCGACTACACGGTGTGGCGTGACCACCTCGGTGGCGACGAAGAACTCGGCGTGCTCAGCGGCAATGGCGATGGCGGAATGGTTACAGGGACTGATTACGACCTTTGGAAAACTCACTTCGGCACAGGTGCCGGTGGCTCGTTGCAAAGCTCCACTCGGGTGGTTCCTGAGCCGACTTCGATGTGGCTGGCGATTCTGGCAGCAACCGGCATCGTTATCGCTCGTCGATTTGCAAGACAGCGCTAGCGATCCAATCGCGCAGGCATTCTGTATCAACTTGATTCTCATAATTCTGTAGGAGAACGATCTCATGTTAAGAACTCACTCTCGCATCTCGGCAATCGCATCAATTGGCTTTGCTTCGCTGCTCGCGGCGAGCACCGCCTCTGCTCAGCACGATCACGGCGATGTCGACTTCAGCTACGATTCGGGGAAAATCGCCATCGAGTTTGGAGACGAAGGTCGGGTGTTTGAGGGTGAGTTCGTTGGTCCTGATTCTGGGTTCTACAAATCGGAGGATCCTGGCTTTGGTTCGGAAGTCGACGAAGGCCTTGGTATCGATCCGCTCGATTACATCGGTTTTAATGTCCTGGGTCCGCTTGTGTTCCACGATGGAAACTCCTTCGTTCCGACGTCAGCGACCCTGACCATCGAAGGTGCCGCCAACACCGATGTCGAGGTAAGCAGTTCAACGATGAGCGGAAGTGGGTTGGTCGGGCGTGCGGATGCCGGAGGGACGATTCACTCGCACATCGACTTCGTGCTTGCTGATTCTGCACCGATTGGCGCTTACGGCTTGCTCCTTTCGCTGAGTGCCTTTGATGAGTTCGGCCAGCCTAAGCTGGGCGTTGCTGACTCCGATCCTTTCTACTTAGTGCTCAACCGCGGACTCGAAGAAGAAGTCTTCGAAGGTGCCGTGGGTGCGTTTGCTGCCCAGGTTCCCGAGCCGACTTCGCTTGCCCTCCTTGGCGTAGGCCTGGCGGTTTGGGCCGTGCGTCGTAAGCGTGCTGCCTAGCCCGCGGCTTCTGCCGGAACTACCGGCCGATCGTCATTGAGTTTTGTCGCACCTTGTGGAGTATTTCATTGGGTGCGACAAAACTCTTTTTCTTGCGCCCGGGAGTTCGGTCGTAAGATGCTTGCCTGCTTCGAGTTGCATTGTTGAGTGCAAGGTGCCTCGACGGAGTAAAGTCGCAGGGGTAAACCGCAGGTGCGACATTACGAATTCGGGAGGCGGAATTCGGAGTACGGAATCCACCAGAAGTAGGCCGTATCAAGCCTGCGCCGCGTGCGGCAATTCACGCTTTACCCCATCGCCCCCAAGACCCCCGGGTGCCTGGGGTCGAGCTCCGCGAGCCCCCAGTTTCTAGCTTTTTGTTTCCTCCTCTAAAGTCGCTGTAAATGCACATAAACCCACCAATCGGTGGACATGTGCATCAGAACACAGGTCGAGCGCGCTTTCTAGTCACTTTTCTGAAAAAAGTGAAAATAGTTCTACAGCGGAATTCATTCCGTTTTTCTCGCGTTTCTTCGAGGCCAACGAGGCCTCTCTTGCTAGAGCACTAGGTCTGGGTTCCCTCCTGCGCGGGAAGGATGAACGTGGCTGTTGCTCCTCCCCAAAGCGAAAGAATGCGACGCGGATTGGGCAGGATGAACGCGGATCGTTACAGGCCTTGATCCCAGTCATTGGCTCTACGTGCGTCTACTAAGAAAAGGTTAGAGGACAGTGTGCACTCCCACCGCGTGACTCACCTTTTCTTTAATTCTCCGTGGATGCACTTGCAACGCCATTGCAGGAGTGTATATTGTGCAAAGTGGGTTGAAGAGCGTTCTGTCAAAGTGTGGACGCACGCTTTGGATGGAGCGAATACCATCAGCCCCAACGCCGTCGCTACGGCGTGCCAAGGATCCGCGTGGTCATGCAAGGGCCCGCTTGCATTGCGGATCGGTTTGGCACTCGATGTTCGCGACGTGCGTCTTTCTCGTTTTAACTTCAACTAGGAGTGTGCTCATGTGTCTTAAAGTTCTGTCCGCGGCGCTACTGCTCGCTCTGGGCGTCGGGTCCACGGCGTCGAGTGCGGTGCTGGAGTACTACGTTGGTATCGATAGCCGCACGACCCCGTTCACCGCGCCGGTCGGTGTGGGTGGCGGTGCCTATCCCGACAATCCCAACTTCGGCCGTTTGACGATGCTGTACGCCCACGGCAATCACTATCACGGCTTGGGTACCTACAACTACAGCGGCCCCTCGGCCACGCCGACGCTCAATTCGACGAATGCGAACAATCGTTTTCCAGAGATCTCCTCGTTGCAGGATCCGCTGCCACTGACTCCTGGAAGTGGCGTTTACGTGGGGAAGAACGTGACCAAGGCGCTGCCAGGTGTCGACTTCTCGAACCTCGAAATCCAAAGCGTCCACTCGCTGGCGAATTCGGGCGTGCCGGAGATCGAGACGCTGTACCGCAGCAGCACGAACCGTTGGGACGGCGCGTTTGACACCGCTCATATCCATATGGAACTCGTGAGCGTCAGCTCTCCTTGGCTCAACGTCGGTACGCCGACCGATCCGCTGGCGTTCGCGGGTGGCGATGCTCACCTGGGCGATGGCAACGAGCTGTTTAGCTTCACCCCCGTGCTGTGGGTAGATGGCGACGCTCCTGGCGGCGATTACTGGGCCGAGTTCCGGTTAGTGGACGAGTCGGGCACGTTCGCCGACTCGGGAACGTTCTTCATCGACGTGAACCAGGTGCCCGAACCCTCCACGCTGGCCATTGTTGGCATGTCGCTCGCCGGCGTGCTGGTCCTGCGTAAGCGGTTTGTGTAGTCCGTGAACTCGAACGGGCCCCGCGGCAGGCGTGTCCCGCCGCGGGGCATTGTTTTTGACCCAACAAACTGGAGATTGCAATGACAAGTCGCCTTCCGGTGACGGTGCTTTCTGGCTTCCTCGGCGCTGGCAAGACCACGGTGCTCAATCATGTGTTATCGAATCGAGCCAATCTGCGCGTCGCGGTGATTGTGAACGACATGAGCGAGGTGAACATCGACGCCGCGCTGGTGCGAAGCGGTACGGCCTCGCTCAGCCGCACCGAAGAGCGAATTGTCGAGATGACCAACGGATGTATCTGCTGCACGCTACGGGAAGACTTACTTCTAGAGGTGGCAGAGTTGGCCAGGGATGGCCGTTTTGACTATCTGTTGATCGAGTCGACGGGTATCAGCGAGCCGATGCCAGTGGCCGAGACGTTTACGTTTGCCGACGAAGAGGGCCAAAGCCTGTCGGATATCGCCCGGTTGGATACGATGGTGACGGTTGTCGACGCCGGCAACTTTCTGCTCGACTTCGGCTCGGAAGAAGACCTCGTAGATCGCGAGATCGGACTCGGCGAAGAGGACCGCCGGAACGTGGTCGATCTTCTCACCGATCAAATTGAGTTCGCCAATATCCTGCTTCTGAACAAGTGCGATTCGCTGAGCGAGGATCAGCGGCGGACGGTGGTTGGCGTGTTACGCAATTTGAATCCGAAGGCGCCGATCATCGAAACCGTTCGAGGCGCTATCGACCCGCGGGCCATCTTGGCAACCGAGCTATTTTCGATGGACGAGGCGAGTGCCCAGCCTGGTTGGCTCGAAGTGCCGCGTGGTAGCGAGCAACCCGAGACCGACGAGTACGGCATCACGAGCTTCGTATACCGCGCTCGACGTCCGTTTCACGCAGGACGAGTCTGGAACATCCTCGACTTCGAAGAGGGTGCCCTCGCTGGTGTGCTGCGTTCGAAAGGCTTCCTGTGGCTCGCTTCGCAGCACGATCAAGCGATGACTTGGTCCCAGGCAGGGGTGTCGGTGCAGATCAATCCTGTCGGCAAGTGGTGGGGCGCGGTGCCCGAGGAGGAGTGGCCCGAAGACGTGCCGGAGAACGCCGAATTGTTGCGGGATATTCGGCAAGACTTCGACGGTCCCTACGGCGACCGTCGGCAGGAGCTGGTGTTCATCGGCATGGAGCTCGACCGGACTCGCATCGAGACGCTACTCGATTCGTGCCTGCTCAGCGACGAGGAAATGGCGGCGGGTCCTGAGGCTTGGGCGCGGTTCGACGATCCGATTGCCGAGCTGACGTCACTGGTTCCCGAGATGGAAGTGACGCCGGCTGAGGCGAACACGCCAAACATGACCTAAGCATCCGCGATGGCTGCGGTCGCTCAGTGGTGACTCACTTTGGCGGTGTGATGCGGAAATGCGCACCCCACCGCCTTCTCGTTTGCGCGGTGGATAGAATGGAACCTCGGCCCAAGGCGGTTTGGGTCGGCGAATTCCGTTTTCTGGCCTCTTGGTCCAGCGATTCGCATTTTTCTTGTAAGGTTCCCTTCCCGTTCTGGAAGACGGCGTACGTACAGTTTGCGAAGCGTGGCGCAGCCGCCCCGGCGTGCTAGTCGTCGCGTCACCAAGTTGGTGCTGGCTTGTCGCTCTGGTGGTCTTATGCGCCCCGACTTTCTCCAATCGTATGGCGAACAGCGTGTCGAGGAGTTCGCGCGGCTGCTGGTGGAGAACAAGCGCAGGTTGCATTCCTATATCCTGACCCTAGTGCCCAACTGGGCCGACGCGGAGGAGCTGGAGCAGAAGACAGCGATCATCCTGTGGCAGAAGTTTGATAGCTACGAAAGCGGGACGAGCTTCGGGGCGTGGGCGTGCCGAATCGCTCGACTGGAGATCAATAACTTTCGCCGCGTGCAGGGTCGCTCGAAGGTGAGCTTTAGCGACGACCTAGTGGCCGACTTGGCAGCGGTCAGGGCTTCGCGCGAAGACGAGTACGATGCCCGGCGGGACGCGTTGCGGCAGTGCATCGAGCGACTGCCGGCAAACGACGGCGAACTGATTAAGCATTGTTACGGCAGTCGGGTGCGGACCGCGACGGAAGTCGCGCGAGGCTTGGGCAAGCCCGCTAACACGGTGAGTAAGTCGCTGGCTCGCATCCGCCGGCGACTGTTCGAATGCATTCAGCGACGTCTAGAAGCGGAGGGGGGCTTATGAATCCAACCAAAGAACACGAGCTGCACCGCTTGGCGTCGGCCGTCTGTGGGGGCACGGCGACGGACGGGGAGCTGCGCGACCTTCAGGAGTTGCTCGAAGGGGATCAAACCGCACAAGAAATTTACGTCGGCTACTTGGAGATGCATAACGCGCTGGCCGACATTTTGTCGGAGCAGCCGCAGACCGAACTGGCTTCGCGGAGTCGGCGGCGAGCGCCATCGAGTGGTCGCACGCTAGGCTCTGGGAAGTGGGCGCGGTATCGCGAAGCGCTGGCGTGGGGCGTCGCCGTGGCGGCTTGCGTGCTCTTGCTGTTCGCGTACTCGGGCCGCGACGTTGACAAGAAGCAGCCGATGCTCGCGAAGATCGAAGAGCCGGGTGGGCTGGCGGCCATTGAGCTGGGCCCCATTCGTATTGGTCCAGGCACCATGGAAGTGAAGCTACCGAAGGTCGGCACGATGGTCGTCGACGGCCCGGCGGAGATGGAATGGCTGTCCCCCAAGCACCTGAAGCTCGACAGCGGCAAGATCAAGATGCACGTGACCGAGAAGGCCGGCTACGGCCTGCTGGTGACGACGCCGCACGGTGTCGTGAAGGACTTGGGGACCGAATTTGGTTTGGACGCCACGCAAATGGAGGCAACAAACCTGGTGGTCTTCAATGGCGAAGTCGACCTCTCGATGCCGCGGATGAGCGATATTCCACTTGTCCAGCGGTTGAAGCAGGGGGATGGTGTTCGCTTCTCGGGCAATGGCAAGTACGACCGCCTGATGTCGATTATCACTCGCAAGGTGGGAACGTTTAGCGCTCCCGAAAGCATCGGCGACGATTCGTTGCCGACCATCGTCAACGTGACGGACGACTTATCGACCAGCAGCACAAAACACTACTTCGAGATCGTGGCCGGTGGGTTTGGCGAAGACATGCGGGCGTACGTCGATCGCATTTACGAATGGAACGGTATGAACCACCAGGGACTGCCAGACTTTTTGCTCGGTGCCGACTACGTGAAGACGTTCAACGATTGTAAACAGCAGGACTTTGAGATTAACGTCGAGGTGTCGCGACCGTGCCAGCTCTACGTGCTGTGGGACGAACGCGTGCAGTACACCGAGTGGCTTACTGCCGACTACGAGCGAATGGAGTACCTTGTCGGGCTCGACGAATCGCATCGGCCCGACAAAGCTGGCCTGCGAGACACGACGCTGGGTGTCGGACCCGGTGAAAGCATCACCAATACGTTTTCGGTTTGGCGACGTGAAGTCAAAGAGCCGGGAACGATCGTCATGGGTTCGCTAGAATCCACGACCGATCACTGCAACCTCTACGGCATCGTGGCGGTTCCGCTGCCACAAGGTCGTCCCGAGCTGGGGACCTCCCACACGCAAGTGATTCCACTGGCGGTACTGCCCTAGCTCTCCAGTATTTCCCACCAATTCCCTCTTGTTGAAGCGGCATGCCGCTTCGCTCCGAGGAGGGTACGCACTCACGGTACCCAAGAATTAGATCGAACAACAACGTGATTCCAATGGCATTGAAGGAGGCGTTTCTAATGAGGCTGGTATTTTCAGGCGCGACGGCCCTGCTGATTGCGTGTAGCGTGCCGGCGGTGGCCGCTACTTTTCTCGATAACTTCGATACCGATACCACGGCGAACTACACCAGCACCGACCTGCTGTCGAACAACGCGGGAACCGGGGCCGTGGTGCGTGTGATCGATGGCGGGGACTCGGACAACCTCGTCATCACCAATCCAACTCACACGGCGGGGGCGCTGCAGACCTCGTTTATGCACAACACCGCGGCACTGGCGATCGGCGAAACCGTCCTGCTCGACGTGAACGACGCCACGCACGGCAGCCTCGAGGTGACTGGCCTGATCGTGTCGCGGCTCAATCCCATTACGACGAGTGTTGCGCCCGGAGGGGGCGATGGTCGCACGACGGCCGATTTTGTGACCGCCAGCTTGCGCTTCGGGACCTCCTCGTTTCAGTCCGAGCGTTTCGTCGCCGGACCATCAACGCAGGTAACCGTGACTCCCCCCGACTTCACGCAGGTGAACGGCGTCTACGTGCAGCGCATTACGGAAGACAATTTCGCATTCGGCTACGTCAACGCGGACGCCTCGCTGACCATGGCGGGGCAGTACGACAACGCGGCCTTCGGTCCTGGCGGGGCGTTCGTCGGTGTGTACTCGGACATTCGATCGAATACTTACTCGGGGACGGTTGATAACTTGCGGATCAACTCGGTCGCGGCGCCTTTTGTGTCGATCGATCGGCAGACCGGTCAGGTGACGCTGTCCAATGCGAGTGCTACGGGGGCTGGCATTCTGGGATACGAGCTCAAGTCGCTTACGAATGGCTCGTTCACGCAAACCGGTTGGACCTCGGTGAGCGACAACTATGACAAGACTAGCGCGGGCGGGGCAGGGCCGCTCGACTTGAACGACGATTGGATCAAGCTCACCACCACGGGCGATGCCCACGATCTGTCGGAGTACAACTTCAGCGTCACCCCTGGCGACGCAGCGACGCTTACGAACGCCAACGCGGTGAATCTTGGTAACGTCTGGTTGCGGACGCCGCTGGAAGACGTGACAGCAAAAATCAGCCTAGCGGACCGTGTGATCAGTGTCCCCGTGGTCTACACCGGCACGAAGATTCTGAGTGGCGACTTCAACGGCGACGGGCTCCTTACCCCGGCCGACTACACACTGTTCTTGGGGGGACTCGGTTCGAATTTCACGGGACTGTCGCTGGCCGAAGCGTACCTAAAGGGGGACCTGAACGGCGATCTGAAGCGTGACTTACTGGATTTCTCCCTCTTTGAAGTCGCCTACGACACCGCCAATGGTGCCGGTGCGTTTGGGCTGATTGGCACGGTGAGCGTGCCCGAGCCGAGCAGCGCCGTGCTGCTGGTTCTGGGTGCCATCGGCTTGGCGACTCGACGCCGAAAAGCTCTCCGCTCGCTGACGCGACGCGCTGCAATGCTGCTGGGCGCAATGGTCCTAGTCGCGGGGACCGCGAGCGCGGCTCCGTTCCTCGACGACTTCAGCATCGACTCGACCGCCGACTACAGCAGCCGCGCGGTATTGGGGCGTCAGGGGAGCGTTCTTCCCACTACCACTGTCGTGGGGGGCAAACTACAGGTAACCAGTGCGGGGTCGGGCAACTTTGTCACGCAGTCGCTCATCTTGCACGACACCGCGACGCTCGGTGCAGGCGAGCGACTGACGGTCGACATCGACATGCTCGGTGGCGCGTTTGGTGGTAGTGGCTCGGAGATGTTTGGACTCGCGTTGTCCGCGGGTTTCCAAGTCGGTGTGCCACTACCAAGCAGCTCCACCACTAACGTGGACGTGCGTGACGATGAGTTCTCATTCTTGTTTGGTGGCTTTCGCAACTCCGGCGGGCGTGACGTGTTTCGTTCGGGAGGCTATGTGGCGGTTGATGGAACGAGCCCTGCGGAAGAGAGCATCGACCAAGGCGTTTCGGCCAGCAATACCGATGCGGCGCTTGCGAACATTCGCAAGCTGTTCATCGCTCGTTCGGCGACCGCAGCGAACGAATACAGCCTGGGCTGGATTGACAACCTTTCGGCTCCACACGTTGTACGCACGCTGACCATGGATCTCGGAGCGAACCCGCACATCGGTTTCTTCACCGACACTCGCAATGCCTCCTTGAATCAGTTGGTCGACAACTTGCAGGTGGCAGCGTCGCCCGCATTGCAACTGGGCCTGCTTGTTGATCCGACGACTGGCCAGATGCGTATCGAAAATAACACCGAAGCGGGGGTTTCGATGGACTCCTACCAGATCACCAGTGCCCTCGGAAATCTCGACAAGAATGGTTGGACGAGCTTGTTCGATCAGAACCTAGCGGGCTTCCCGGCGGGCGCGACGCCCACCGATCCCAACGGCTGGGTCGAAGCCCCCAACGCCGGCACCGGGGAGCTCGCAGAGTACTACCTGAACGACGAGGCCAGTCCGTCGACCATTGCCGTCGCCGGAGGGCTCAACCTGGGCAGTGCCTACAACGGAACGGGGCAGGCCGACGACCTCGTGTTCTTCTACCACAACTCGGCGACGGGCCAAGTGGTTCAAGGGACCGTCGCGTTTGGCACCATCGAAGGACCGTCGGTCCCTGGCGACTACGACGGCAATGGCCTTGTGAATGCGGCCGACTACTCGATTTGGAAGTCGGCGTTTGGATCGAACGTTCCCGTTGCGGGTGATGGAGCGGATGGCAACGGCGACGGCGTTGTGAACTTGGCGGACTACACGGTGTGGCGTGACAACCTGGGGGCAGGCAGCCTCGGGGCGTTGCAATCGACCACGAGTGTCGTCCCCGAGCCGACCACGGCGCTGCTGCTGGTCGGAGGGCTTGCCGTGGCCATGATGGTCCGCGCCGGGGGGCGACGGACCCATGGCCCGCTGGCCTGCGTACTGCTGCTACTCGCTGCTGCAAGTACAGCAAGCGCTGCGCGTCACCTCGATCGCGACTATCGCCTTGGCGACGATGCGGCCGAAGGCGCGTCGGCTGGCACCAACGTCGATCTCGATGGTTTTGGCTTGGCGACCTACGACTCGAACGGTGTCCCAGACGAAGGCAACTACCAGGACATCGACTCTATCGGTGGCGATCCGGCTTACGTCAATGTGGCAGGTCGCCCGTTTGCAAACGGCTCGGTGCTGGGCATCGAGTTCGACGGCAACGATTACTTGGCCCGCAACAACGACGCCAGCCTCAGCCACTTCGGCGGGCTAGGCAATCCTCGCAACAACCCGCCACAGAATCCTTACGACAACTTCGCCAACATTACCACGCGCGGCCTTCAGCTCTGGGCTCGCCCCGCGAGCAGCACCGGGGCACGGCAAGATTTAGTGAACGACACCTATCAGTTCGGCGTCCACATCACGGCGACCAACACTTGGGGCATGACGTGGGGATCGCTCTCCAATGCCACGGCTGGCAACGTGACCGATTCGACGACGGCTGTGGCCTTTGGTCAGTGGACCCACTTGATGCAGCATTCGTTCGGCACCGACGGTGCGGTGCTCTACGTCAATGGCGTGGCCGTCGCACAGTCAGGATTAGATAGCGGGCGTACCTACACGTCGCACGCCGCGGGGGCGAATCTGGATCTGACGCTCGGCGTTGGGTTGGACAAAGCGTCGAACTTCTTCACCGGCACGCTCGATGACGTCGAAGTGTACGTCGCCGGAAACAACACGGGCGTCAGTCCCGTGAACGCCAACATCACGCAGCCCGGCCAAGATTGGGGCACGTTTAATATCGCCACCGACAACGAGTTTATCGCGGCCACCTTGGCTGGCAAGGATGCGGGCGACGTGAACCTCGATGGCTTGGTGAACTCGGCGGACGTGACCGCGTTTGTTTCGAACTGGAACTACGTCAACGACCTGGTCGGCGCTCAGGTTGGCGACTTGGTATCGCGCATGAAGGGCGATTTGAACTTCAATGGCCGCGTCGACATCGACGACGCCCTCGTGCTGCATCGCCGGTTGTTGGGTCTCGGCCTCGGTGGGCTTGAGCTCGGGGCACTGCAGACGTCAACCGTTCCCGAACCCTCATCCGCGGTCGCCCTCGCCTTGTTTGGTATCGTCGCCCTGGGCGTACGAACCAAATGGTGGTGCGTTTAGTGTCTGTGTGCTTGGCCGTGGATTCTTTTATGGAAGTCCCATCTCTTCGCAACTAATTCTCTTCAACTTGGAAAAGGAGCTAATGATCATGAGATTTTTGAGGGTTACCGCCAGCATCTTTATGCTGATCGCGACTGGTACTGTAGGGGCCGCGACGATCTTTCTTGATGATTTTGGCACGGATACAAGCGCGAATTACACTCGTAGAGTCGTGCTAGGAAGATCAGGCAGCGTTCTACCGACCTTAACGGTTGCTGCAGGGGAATTGCAGGTAAGTAGCGTGGGGTCTGGCGGTGTCGCGACCCAAACGCTTTCGCTGCATAACACGGCCACCCTAGGCGTAGGGCTAACCCTGCTTGTCGATGTCGACATTCGCGGGGCCACCTATGGCTCCAATAGCTCCGAGATGTTGGGCTTAGTGGTGTCGGCGGGCCTGATGAATGGCCTTTCCTTGCCCAGTTCGGCAACGTCGAACCAGGACTTGCGAGATGACGAGTATTCGTTCCTGTTCGGCGGGTTCCGCAACTCGGGTGGTCGAGATGTCTTTCGGACGGATGGGTATACAGCGGTGGGTGGCGGTACCATCACGGAGCAGAACGTCGACCAAATGCTCACCACGTCCAGTACGAGTACCGAGCTGGACAAAATCGCTAGCCTCTTCATCCATCGCTCGGCCGCGAGCACCTACCAATTGGGATGGGTCGATAATCTGGATGTTCCGCACCTTGTTCGGACGGTCAGCATGGACCTTGGTGCAAGTCCGATGATTGGGCTCTTCACCGACACTCGAAACGCGGCATTCAGTATCAGCGTGGACAACCTGCGTATCATTCCCGAGCCGAGCTCGGCATTGCTCGCGTGCCTTGGCGGAGTGGGGCTGCTGGGATGGTGCCACGTCAGAAAGAAATAACGTCGTGCCTTACATGGAAGACTGCTTTCAGCTCCGGGTGCGTCGCCTGGCGATGAACGCAGCGAGGTCCCACTTGTGATGTGTAACCAAGTGCACCTAAGTGCAAAGAATTTGATACCGAAGCAGGGGTTCGGCAAAAGGATCGTACAGGCAGCAACGGTCCTTTTGCTTCCCCTTGCGACGACGTGATAGACGTGAATCGATACGTTACTAAGGCACGCGTGCTGAGTGTTCGCGGGCAGATTGAAGAGAAAAGGAAGTTGTATGGTCCGTTTAAGGGATTCGCAGAAGGGCTTCACCCTCGTCGAGCTTCTGGTGGTGATCGCCATTATTGGCATTCTGGTGGCGCTGCTGCTGCCCGCCGTCCAGGCGGCCCGCGAGGCCGCGCGGCGCGCGCAGTGCACGAACCAGATCAAGCAGCTGGCGCTGGCCATGCACAACTACCACTCCGCGCATAACATCCTGCCAGCTGGCGCTCGTTGCAACGAAGCAACGGGTGGCGGATACGGCGAGAGCATTTACAACTGCCACAATTGGTTCATCTCGTTGTTGCCCTACGTGGAAGAGTCGGCGGCTTACGACCGGTTGGACTTCAAGAAGCGGACACGAGTGAGCCCCAACGCCGAGGTGCTGCTGAACTGGGAAATTCCCTCGATGAAGTGCCCTTCGGATGGGCACGCGGGGTTAATGACGCACGAGCGGTTCAAGGTTAGCAGTCTTCCCGAAACCAGCCACATCGCGGGCCCCTTCACCTCGCGTTCGATGGGGGCGTCGTACCTTCCCAGTGGCGGGCCGCTGGCGACTTGCGACAACCCTCCTTGCAACGTGGGCATCCCATTGTGGGACGATCGGATGAACGAGCAGAGCAAACGTGGTGGAACCGGCACTTATGGTGCCCCGGGCATGTTCGCCGGTGGCTGGGTAGCGTACCGATTCAAGCACTGTACGGACGGGCTCAGCAACACCTACTTGGTGGGCGAAGTGCTGCCCAACTTGTACATCCACCATATGCTGTTCAACAGCACGTACATCACCGGAACCACGCAGTTTCCGCCGAACCATCATCGCGCACTCGGCATCGCCAACGATGCTTACCGCGACAACGTATCCGGCCAAGGTGGTTTCAAGAGCGAACACCCCGGCGGTGTGCTGATGGGCATGGCGGACGGCAGCGTGCAGTTCGTGACCGACGACATCGACTACGCCACTTGGGTGCGAACCGGCGACAAGGCCGATGGCAAGCTTCCTGGTGCGCCCCCTGGCAGCGGCTCGGTGCCAGTTCGGTAGTAAGCCGGTGGATCGCGTATTTCTTGCTGCCACTACGAGTGCTTTGGAGTTTCTCGATGCCCCGATTAGTGAGTCGTATACTCAACCGTCGCGCCATGCTGCCAGTCGCCGCTTCGCTCGTAGGGCTGCATTTCGTTCTGCTTACCGGGTGCGGCAAGTCGGGTCCACAGACCATCGACGTGCGTGGTACGGTGACTTCGAATGGCAAGCCACTCGAAGGGGGAACCATCGCGTTCCAACCGACGAAAGTCCTGGAGGGTGCCCCCATGCGTCCGGCAATCGGGCAGATTGAACCCGATGGGACGTACTCGCTCACCACGTTCACCAAGGGCGACGGCATTCAGCCGGGAGAGTATCAGGTGGCGGTTACCAGTCTGATCGGAGCACCGCCACTGACCCAGTGGGAGGAGAGCCCACCACCACGCAAGTCGCGCATTCCTGCGAAGTACAACCAGACCACCACCAGCGGTCTCACTGCCAGTGTACCGGCTGACGCGGACGAGCCACTGACGATCGACTTTAGGTGTGACTAACGAGATCCGGTGCTTCGACCGAAGTCTTGTTGGCGGGAGCGAAGGGGCGGAAATACCACTCCTTGGCGTGGGCCAAAACGCCGTAGATATCGTCCGCCGCGATCATCGCGCACGGGATCAGATACAGCGTGACGATCGTGGCGAACATCACGCCGAAGGCGAGTGACGTGGCCATCGGAATCAGGAACTGCGCCTGTAGCGATCGATCCATCAGCAGCGGCACAAGTCCCGCAAAGGTGGTGACGGATGTCAGCATGATGGGACGGAATCGGCGAGCGCCTGCTTGCAAGGCCGCGTCGCGTAGGGTCTCGCCCGCCGCGCGGCGGTTATTCACGTAGTCGACCATCACCAGCGAGTCGTTGACCGCGACGCCCGCGAGGGCAAGCAGTCCGAAGAGTGAAAGGTACGACGGCGTGATGCCAAGGGCGATATGCCCTAGCAGCGCTCCAATGATCGAAAAGGGGACTGCTAGCAACACGAAGAAGGGTTGTCCCAGTGATTTGAGCGCAATCGATAGCAAGGCGAAGAGAGCAAACGCCAACAGGCACGATCCGACGATCGTCCGAAACTGGGTGTCAGCCGCCTCGGCGACGTAGCCCACGAACTCGAAGCTGAGATTGTTCTGCGACACTAGGCGGTCGATGCGAGGCATCAACTCGCGAGCGATGCCCAGGATGTCGACCGTCTCGTCCACTGCGCGAGCGCCGATTCGAAGGATCTCGGCACCGTCCTTCCGATCGACGTGAGAAGGGGCTTTGACGAACGTAGTTTCGGCCACGGCCGACAACGGCACACTCGCACCGCGTGGCGTCCGCACTCGCATTTGATCGAGCGTATGGAGCGACTCCCGTTGGAGGCGGGGGAGCCGAACCATCACGCGAATGTCGTCGATGCCGCGTTGGAGCCGCTGTGCTTCCTCGCCAAAGAAGGCTTGGCGAATTTGCTGGGCCAAAAGCTGCTGCGTGAGTCCCAACTCGGCGGCCAAGGGTTTGAGCCGAAGCTCCAATTCGTCTTGGCCGTAGTTGATATTGGCCCAAGTAGAAGCAAAACCATCGTACTCTTGCAGCATCGCCCGAATCTGTCGCGCTACCTCGGCCTTCTCCGGCGACATCGGGCCGCGGAGTTCGATGTTCAGGTTCTCGTTATCGACGTTACGGTCTTGATTGACACTGGAGTCGGCGCTGATCTGAAACTCGGTCGCCTCGGGAATGGGCCCGACGAGTTCGGTCCACCGCGCGGACAGTTCGCTGTTCTTGGGCCCCGGCACACTTCGCAGCGTGGGGGACAGCACTTCGAAGGTGATGGCACCGCGTGACTTATCGAAGTCGCGGTGGATGCGTGGTGCGCCGACTAGCTTGGAAATGTCCTGAACGTATGACTCACCCGTTTCTGGATCTTTCCATTCCTGCTGCATTTGTAGCAGCGCTTTTTCAATGCGATCCATGTACTGCGTCGTCACTTCCAGAGAAGTGTCGTCGGGCATGTCGAGTTCGGCGGCGATGCGCTTGTCGTCGATGGACGGGTAAGCGATGAACTCCATGCGACCACTTAAACAGTAGCCGGCCATCAGCAGAGCCACCGTCGCGAACCCGGCGAGTACCGACGCACGATGGCGGACGGCGAACTCGAGGCTGGGTTGGTAGACTCGATCGATGAAGGTCTCGAGTCCCGCGGCAACGGAAGTTTGAAGGCGTGTGAAGATATTGTCACGCGGTACGGCGCGGAGGTGCTTGAGATGGGCGGGGAGAATCAGTTTGGATTCAACCAGCGAGAAAAACAGCACGGGAATCACTACCGGCGGCACCTGAGACGCGAAGTCGCCCCAGCTTCCTTCGAAGAACAGGAGTGGCAAGAAGGCCACCATGGTCGTGACAGCGCCGAAAGTCACCGGTAACGCGACTTCTTTGGTTCCTTCAACGGCCGCTTCAAGTGGAGGGAGCCCCTCTTTAAGTTTCAAGTAAACGTTCTCACCCGTCACGATGGCGTCGTCGACCACGATGCCCACCGCCAGAATGAAACCGAAGAGGCTCATTACATTCGCGGTCACCCCGAACCAGGGCATCATCATGACCGCCCCCGCGAAGGAGATGGGGATGCCGATCACGATCCAGAACGCCAGCATGGGGCGAAGGAACAGGCCAAGCAGCAGAAGCACTAGGATGCCACCCTGGATCATCGATCCGACGAGTGTCGACAACCGTCCGCGAATTTCGACGGACTCGTCGTCCCATACAAACAGTTCGATACCTTCTGGGAATCGATTGCGAGCCGTGCGGACGTACTCGTGAACCCTATCGGAAATGTCGATGGCATTCTCGTTGCCCGTTCGCATCACCTCGACGAACAGCGCCGACTTGCCATTGAACTCGACCGTTTTATCCCCTTCTTCGAAGCCATCGGTAATGCGGGCGACTTCGCCCAGCAAGATGTCAGAGCCATTCGCGGCTCGGATAGGGACTTGGGCGAACTCCTGTTCGGAAAACGCTTGGCCGCGCGTACGGATGACGAATGTTCCGCTCGCGGCGTCGATGGATCCGGCGGGAAGGTCGATCGAGAACTGCTGAATCGCGTCGGACAGGTCTTGGAAACTCAAACCGTAGGCGAGCAACTTCGACGTGTTGACCTCGATGCCAATCTCGTAGCGGCGATCGCCCTGCACCTGTGCCCGGCTGATTCCGGGTAGCGCGATGATGTCGGCTTCGACCTTGCGGGCGACTTCGCGCAATTCGTGCGGGCTTAGCTTGCCGGTCACCGCGATGCTCAGCACCTCCCACCAATTCGAAGAGTCGGGAATGGTGATGCGAGGACGCTCGGTCTCGTCCGGGAACGTTGTGATCGTATCGACGCGGGCCTTCACGTCGTCCATGAGCGCCCGCAGATCGGCACCGGGCACGGCGTCGACGAACATCCGGCACCCGCCCTGGTGGCCCTCGGCGATGATATCGCGAATGCCTTCGACACCCTCCAGAGACTCTTCAATCGGAATGAGAATCGCCCGCTCGACGTCCTTCGCGGTACCACCGCGGTAGTCCATCTCGATCATCACCGTCTCGAAATTCCGCGCGGGCGAAACTTCCAGCGGCATGTTCGAAATCGCGGTGTAGACGCCCCCAACAATGATGGCAACCATCAAGAAGTTGGCGGCGATTCCGTTTGTGGCAAACCAGCGAATCATGGGGCAACGTCAGTTGGTCGCTTTCTTGTCGGACTCGGCCGAGTGCGACTCGGCGATCGAAGTTTCCGATTTGGCGTCGGGGATGATCTCGACTTTCGCTCCTTCGGGAGTGTAGGCGAGCGCCGTGGTCGACAGCCACATGTTCTTGGGAATCATCGACGCGGGCACCACCACGTGCTCGGCGTCGGACCACATGGCTTCGACTTCGATGGGGAGCAGCGTCTGCTCGGTGCGATCGACCAGAATGACTTGATCGAGTTGGCGTACCGCTCCGCGAGGCAACGCGATCACGTTGTTGAGTGTAATGCCCTCGATCGACGCCACGACCGGCTGGCCGATTCGCAGCGGCGTGCGATCGGTGTTGCGGCCGAACGGATCGTCGATGCGGGCGATGGCAAACACGTCGCGCGAATCGGGATCGAGCACGCCCTCGGTGCGGATGATCTTGCCTCGCCACACGCTTTGGTTCGCATCGCGAATGCCATCGCGCAGGGTGACTTCGAGGGTGGGATCGTCGGCGAACTCGGGCAGATTGAGGAACTGCCGCTGTGCGCCGGAAATTGGCAGGCGGACTTCGACGAAGTCGATGGCGAACACCGCGCCGATGGGATTGTTCGCCCCCGCCATTTGACCCAGGCCTATGAGCTTGGTCATCACCCGGCCATCGAACGGAGCAACCACCTTAGTTCGCTCCAGCGCTAACTTGGCTTGTTCCACTTGGCTGGCCGCGAGAGCCACGTTGGCCTCGGCTTGCTCGCGGGTGGCGAGCGCGGCGTCGACTTCGCCTTGCGATACGGCATTCGACTCGATCAGTCGAAGCTTGCGATCTTCGACCACTTGCGCGAGCTTGAGTTCGGACTTGGCTGACGTCAACTGTGACTCGGCCATCGCCAGCGCGGTCTGGTAGTCGCGAGGGTCGATCTCGACCAGCAACTCGCCCTTCTCGAAGAACGCCCCAACTTCGAACGACGGACTCACGTTGACGACGGTTCCCGACACTTGCGCGGCGAGCGTCACTTGGTTGTGAGGTTGCACCACGGCGTTTGTTTCGATGAGCACCGGGTAGTTGACCACCGGCATGTCTTCGACGCGGGTGCGGAGCAGTGGCTTCTCGGCCTCGGGTTCCGGGGCGGGCTCCTCGTAGCTCATCAAGTACTGATAGCCGAACCAACCGGCGGCAAGGATGGCGCAGGGAAACGCCAAACGCACGAGCACGCCAAGCAGATTCGGAGAGGAAGAATTTTGCGTCGTCATGAATTGGGGGATCGCTGGCCGGGCCGTGCTAGCGGTGATTCGTGCGGTGAACCGAGATGGGGCTGGGCGGCACCGCGGTGCATTTCCCCTCCGTAAGGGAAACCCCGACGCTTTGCCAGGAGGTCGCCAGATCCGTGGCGGGTTGCGGTAAACGCCAGTCCGACCGTGCCGGTTGTGCGGGTAGGGGAAGCTGAGGTGTGGGGATTAGTCGCCGAATGTGAAGCCTTGCAGGCCCACCAAAACAGATTATACGCCGGAATCCGAAAACAACGATGACAGGGGAAATACGGAATGTTCCCGACTTGCAGCAAGCAGCAATTATCCGATGCAAATCGTTCAAAAACCCTCTGCCATCGGCCGCTCGCGTGTGGGGCGGGTCATGCTCGCCGTCGTGGTGGCGGCCAGCAGCGTGGTCGGGCAGGGATGCACCAGTCCCCGCCAGTGGGTGGCCAACGGCTTTAAGGTGGGTCCCAATTATTGTACTCCGGCCGCACCTGTCGCCCAAGACTGGATCGACGCCAATGACAAAAGAGTGCTTAAGGACCCGGTCGAGGCGACCGCCTGGTGGACCACGTTCAACGACCCGGTGCTGAACGATTTGGTCACCGAGGCCTACAACCAAAACCTGACCGTGCGGCAAGCCGGTGCCCGGATCCTGCAGGCTCGGGCTCTGCGAGCGATCGTCGTGGGCGAGATCTTCCCGCAGCAGCAGAGTTTCAACGCCGACTACTCACACAACCTGCGGACCGGCGTCGGCGACCGCCACTTCAGCGTCTGGAACGGTTCGTTTGCACTAGCGTGGGAAATCGACTTCTGGGGCCGGTACCGCCGGGCCATCGAAGCCGCCGACGCGGATCTCGACGCCGCGGTGTTCGACTACGGCGACGTGGTGGTGACCTTGGTCGCCGACGTCGCGGCGACCTACATCGACATTCGCACGCTGCAAACGCGTCTAGAGTTGGTGAAGCTGAACGTTGAGAACCAGCGGAAGACGTACGACCTCACGGTCAAGCGGCTAGAAGCAGGCGAGTCGAGCGATGTCGACGTGCAACAGGCGCTATCAAGTCTGGTGCAGACAGAGACCCTCGTTCCCGAAACAGAAACCTTCCTGCGGCAGTCGCAGAATCAACTGTGCGTTCTGCTGGGCATGCCACCGGAGGAGTTGGACGATCGGCTGGGCAAGGGAGAGATTCCCACCGTGGCACCCGAAGTAGCGCTTGGAATCCCTGCCGCCACGCTGTTGCAACGTCCCGACGTGCGACGTGCCGAACGCGAAATGGCGGCGCAAAGCGCACTGATCGGAGTGGCGGAAGCAGAGCTCTATCCGCATATTTCGATCACGGGCAACGTGGGGCGAAGCGCGAATCAATTCAAGGATCTGTTTCGCAGCGGATCGGGTTTTGGATCCGTCGGGCCCTCGATGGACTGGAACTTCTTGAACTACGGCCGCATTTTGAACAACGTGCGTCTGCAGGATGCAAGATTTCAGGAACTGCTAGCCGCGTACCGTGAGTCGGTGCTGCAAGCGAACCTTGAAGCGGAGAATGCAATTGTGCTGTTTCTCAAATCTCAAGAACAGTTGCGGCTGCAACTGCAGGCTGCCGAGGCAGCAGACAAAACGAACGAGCTGATCTCAGCGCAGTTCCGTGAAGGCGAACCCATCGACTTCAACCGCGTGTTCAGCGTTCAGAACTTCAAGACGCAGCAGGACCTCTCGGCGGCGCAGGTGAAAGGCGACGTGGCGCAGGGCCTGATCGCCATCTATCGTTCGCTCGGCGGTGGTTGGCCGTCGCCGTATCTGTCAGGAGCAGTCGTTCCCCCAGCCGTGCCCGCCGCGGACGTGGACAACGCCGAAGAGATCGCCCCGCCGCCTGCCGACGAAGAGCAGGAGGTTGACGAAGTGCTCGACAACCCCGTTGGTCCGTAGCTTGAGTTACCTCGACTCGCAGAGCGGAATGATGGGGCTGGTGGACTCCAGCAGTTGCTGGATCGTTACCGCGCGGAAAGCCTCTTCGGTAGCCGCGTAGGCGCGGTCGAGTTCGGCGTGCAGCGGGCAGAGTGCGGTGTGCGTCTCCAGGCCGAGCGGGCAGGAGCGAATCCGCTCCAGCGGCGAGACGGCATTTACGATGTCGAGGATCGTTAGCTCCGCCGGCGACTGGGCGAGCACGTAACCGCCCCCAGGCCCACTCCTCGAGGTCACCACCTCGCCGGCTGCTAGGTCCTGCATCACCCGCGTCAGGTAGCGACGCGGCACCTTCGTTTTCTCGGCCAGCACATCGGCGGACTGGGCTGTCTCGGGGTCGGAGGCCAGGCAGGCGATGGCCCTCAGGGCGTACTCGGCGGTCTTGGAAATCACGGCAGAACTCAGCGAAGCTAGAAAATTCTAAATCTACACATTGACGTGCAGAATTATATGCTATACCTTTTGGTGATCAATTCAGTTGCCAGGTTTTTCGAGGCGACGCCTCACTAACCGGCAATTATCGCAGGCCCTTTTTCGTAGGAACCTCTCAATGCTTAGCGAACAGACCATTCGGATCGTCAAGCAAATCACCCCCGCCGTGGCCGCCAACGCCGAGGTGATCACCCGCCGGTTCTACGAACGGATGTTCGCCGGGAATCCTGAGGTTCAAGCCTACTTCAATCAGGCCCATCAGCACAGCGGCGGGCAGCAGCGGGCGCTGGCCGGGGCCATCTGTGCCTACTTCACGCACATCGACCAACTTGACGCCTTGGGGCCGGCCGTGGAGCTCATCGCCCAGAAGCACTGCTCCCTCGGCATCCAGCCCGAGCACTACCCGATCGTCGGCAAACACCTGCTTGCCGCGATCAAGGACGTGATGGGCGACGCCGCGACCGACGAGATCATCGCCGCCGTGGCCGAGGCGTATGGCCTGCTGGCCGATGTCTGCATTGGGCGTGAGGCACAGATTTACGCCGAACAACAGGCGAAGCCGGGTGGCTGGAACGGTTATCGCAAGTTGCGTGTCGCACGGAAGGTTCGCGAAAGCGATATCGTGACGTCGTTCTACCTGGCACCGACGAATGGCGACCCACTGCCCGATTACCTGCCGGGGCAGTACATCACGGTAAGAATCGACCACCCGACGACTCCCACGTCGCCGCGCAATTACAGTTTGTCTGACCGTCCCGGCGCGGGGCATTTCCGCATCAGCGTTAAGCGCGAGCCTTGTTTGGTCGACGGTGCACCGGACGGATTGATCTCCAACTTCCTGCACGACCACATTTGCGAAGGGGACGAAATCGACGTCGGCCCACCCTGTGGCGAGTTCACGCTCGACGCTTCGGACCCGACACAGCGGCCAGTGGTCTTAATCGCTGGAGGCATTGGCGTCACGCCGCTATTGGCAATGGCCAAGACGCTTGATCAAGCCGCCGGCACCAGACCGGTGTACTTTCTACAAGCCGCACGCAACAGCCGCGTCCACGCACTTGCGAGCGAAGTCCGCGCGCTCGCTGATGCGAGTCCCAACGTCCAGACGCATTTCGTGTACGACCAGCCATTGCCCCACGACACGGCGGAAGGTCACTGCGATAGCGTAGGCGTTGTGACGACGGACCTGCTGCGCGAGTGGACTCCCACGGCCGAGGCCGAGTACTACGTTTGTGGTCCAAGCGCGTTCATGACGTGCGTGCTCGCGAGCCTCGACGAACTTGGTGTTCCGAGCGAACGCGTGCGGCACGAGTTCTTCGGGCCCAAGCAAACGCTCGCAGCACCGACGATGGCAGCGGCTGTTTAGGTTACGAATGCGGCGCTAGTGAATCACGGCCCCGGGTCTGCCGGACTCGACCAGGAAGCTGGCGAGGCGAGAAACTTCGCTGTCGGGCTTTGTGACGTCGTCGACGATGTAGTAGTGGCTGTTCCACTCGTCGGCGGTCACGTCGCAAGCGACGTAGCCCCGCTGGCGGTCGAGGAACTTCACGCCAGGATTCTCGGCGAGTACCGATTCGGCATCGGGTGCCACGGAGGGCCCGTTGCCACCGCTTGAAATCGAGGTACCAACGAATTCGGTGGCGACGACCGGCGACTCGGGTTTCAGGTCGTCCGCCCGCAGGTCATTCACCCAGTTGGCGTGAATATCACCGGTCAACACCACGGGGTTCGACACGCGTCGATCGCCGAGGAAGTTCACCAGATGGTCGCGCTCGTGCAGGTAGCCGGGCCATTGATCCATCGAGTACCGCTGCTTCTCGCCCCGCTTGAGATCGACGGTGGCCATCATCACTTGCTGGGCGAGGATGTTCCACTTCGCGGGCGAAGCCAGCAGCGACGACTCCAGCCAACCACGCTGCTCCGCACCCAACATGCTTTGCGATACCGAGCGAGCGGCATCATTTAGGTCGTGCTTACCGTCACCTTGTGGTTGATCGCTGCGATACTGGCGGGTGTCGAGCACCATCATCTCTGCCAGGTTGCCGAACGACACCTTGCGATAGAGCCGCATGTGCGGGCCCTGGGGTAGCGACCGTCGCCGTAGCGGCATGGATTCGTAGTAGGCCTGGTAAGAGTTCGCGCGACGCGCAAGGAAGTCGATCGGATCGATGTCGGCTTGCTCGGAAATCTCGGCCGCGTAGTTGTTGTCGAACTCGTGGTCGTCCCAGGTCACCATCCAAGGGCACGCCGCGTGCATCGCCTGAAGTTGCGGGTCCGTTTTGTAGAGCGCGTGACGGATGCGATAGTCGTCGAGCGATTGAATTTCTTTGCCGACGTGCTTGCGAACGCCGCCCTCCTTACCCGGGCCTTCGTAGATGTAGTCGCCCAGGTGCACGACCATGTCGAGGTCTTGCTCGGCCATGTGGCGATACGCGGCGTAATAGCCACTCTCGAAATGCTGGCACGACGCGAAGGCAAACTTAAATCGTTCGCTAGGGTGTCGATCGTTCGGCATCGTGCGGGTGCGACCGACGGGGCTCGTCGCGTCACCCGATAGGAAACGGTAGTGGTACCAGCGGTTGGGGTTCAGCTCGTCGACCGCGACGTGCACCGAATGCCCGAGTTGCGGCGTGGCGACAGTTTGCCCGCTTTTCACAATGCGCTTGAACTGGTCGTCCTCGGCCACTTCCCAGCGAACCGGCACCGCGAGCGTTGGCATTCCACCGCCGGGCTCCAGCGGCTCGGGGGCGAGGCGCGTCCAAAGCAGCACGCTTCGCACGGCCGGATCGCCGGAGGCCACGCCGAGCGTGAACGGGTTGTTTCCAAGGTCCTTGGGGGCGTTCAGCACGTCTGCTGCACGCAGGGCAGGGGCCGCAGTTAGGCTGGCCACGTAGGCCATGAACAGGCGGCGGTCGACGCCGCCCGCGCGGCGGGCATAGCTGCGAAATTCGTCCTTGGTCATTTTCCAGGTACTCTCCACTCAGGTTGACTTCAGTTCGCCTCGCCGTACGGATTTTACCGTCGTTCTGTGAAGGGTGTGAGAAGGTTGGTGCGAAATCAGCAAGCGGATTTGCGCGGGGGAGAGCGGTGCTGGGAAACGTGCGGACAAACGCTACAACAGTTGCATTTGGTGCCGGTTGAGTCACGCGAGGCGGTAGCACTTCACACGTCAAGCCGAGCTAATCCCGCCGACGGCATAGACTCTCTATAGGGCCGTCGCGGTGGCGGTAATGGCCTGTCTCTGCGAGTTAGCGATGATGGTCCGGGGCATCTTCTTGTATCTGCTGCAATTCGTCGTTTTGGCTGGGCTGTTGTTGCTTGGCTTTCACGTGGCGGAGATGAACGTTCCTTGGCCGGTTGAGGCACCATGGCTATGGGGGTTGGTGGCGCTCGCACCGCTCTTGCCGGGGCAATGGAGTGGGTGGGACGGCTCTCCCCAGTTTTGGCCCAGCGACTACGACCCGGGCGACTAGCGGCTACCACACCCCGGGAAGGATGCCCCATGTGCGTTGTTGGTAGCCCCTGTAGCCATCAACACCCGCAGTGAGCTTTTGCTCTTCATGGCGTACGCGGGCGATAATCCCGAGCGTTGCTAGGCTGGTCATCGCAGCGGACCACCAAGTGGGTGTCACTAGTGACAACCCCGCGAGGATCATCAAGGTTCCCAAGTACATCGGATGGCGCACCCATCGATAGGGCCCTGTATCAATCAGTTGATGGTTGGCACGAAGCTCCACGAAGGGAGAGAACTGCCCTCGCAGTAGGAAATGGCACCATGTTCGTAACCCGATCCCAAGGATTCCCAGCAGCGCCCCTGCAAGCAGCAGGCTCCAGTTGGTAGAGAGGCCCGTTGACCTAGTGGAGTAGAGCCCTCCGCGGATAAGCAGCCAGTAAGGGACGTTGACCGCAAAGAACGTCCATTCGGGCCGTCGACGCTGGCCCATGGTACCGGTGAAGTACATCGCCACACCTTCGGCCGTACCCTGCACGATGGGGATCGCCAAGGTCAAGAGCGTCGAGGGATCTTCAGGCAGGTACACGGCAGAAAACACCACGAGCCTCGGTCGTGACGACCGAGGCTCGTGCGTAGATTTAGAGTTTCGCTTCCGAAGTCGAATTACTTCTTCTCTTCCGACTCGGGTTTCTTTTCTTCGGTCTCGGGTTCCTTCTCGAGGTCCTCGAGTTCGCCGCCGGGGAACTTCTTTTCCTTAATCAAGTCGCCGTAGGTCTTGGAGTTCTCATCGCTGGGGTCGACCTTCTTCTCGGCCACTTCCTTCAGCGTGGCGATGATCTTGTCGGTGTCCTTCTTGTCGTCCTTGGTGAGAACGCCGACGAAGTGCATGCCGTAGGGGTTGTGGTTGGTCTTCTTCTTGCCTTGATGGCAGGTGAAGCAGCGGTACTTGCCCTTCGCAACCAGCTTCTCGTATTCCTTCGCTTCTTCCGATTTGTCGGTGGCGTCGACGTGCAGCTTCACCCACTCCTTGTGAAACTCGACAAAGCCCAGCGCGCTCTGGCCGGAGAGCGAGGCGACGAACATCAGCAGCAAGATCACAAACGATTGTCGCATGTTAAGGAAAACCTCAAACGTTTTGGGGGCAGTGGCCGCCCAAGGGCGGCGCGGGGTAGTCTCAATGTTAAGTCTGCAGAAAGTAGGGATGACAGGAGTTGAACCTGCACGGGTTGCCCCACTGGAACCTAAATCCAGCGCGTCTGCCAATTCCGCCACATCCCCATCTTCTGCAAATTGCAACTGTACTATCCTAGCCCGCGAACGCCGTAACGCAATCGCCCGCCGGGTAGGACAAGCGGCCGGGGCCGCCGGTTCGGGTTATACGGGCTTGAATTTGCCCGGAACGGCAATGGCGTAATTGCCGTTGCTGTCGGGGACCACCGGCGGGGTGGCCTCGAACGAGTATTCGGCCGGCGAAAGGTCGATGTTCGAGGCCAGGGCTTCGTCCCAGCCAACCACCTGGCCCGAGTAGGTCGCCAGGCGGCCCAGGATGGAGGTCATGGTCGAGTGGGCACCAATTTCCGCTTCGTTGATGGGGCTCCCCTCGCGGATGCTTCTAAACAGGTCGTCGTGTTCCTGCTGGTACGGATTCACTCGACGGCCGCGGTAACGCCACAGGTTCTTGCCGTCGTTGCTGGTGAACTGACCACCGCCGACGTTCGCATGGCCCTTGGTGCCATGGGCGAACTCGTCGACGATGCTCCAGCAGCCTTCGATGTGGCGGCAGTTGCTGAGCATGGTCGAGCCATCCGGATAGGTGAACTCGACCATGTGATGGTCAAAGATCTCGCCGTGCTGGTTGCTGGTACGCACCTCGCGACCACCCTGACCCTGGGCCTTGGTCGGAACCATGTCCTTGAGCCAGTTGCTGACGTCGATGTTGTGGATGTGTTGCTCCACAATGTGATCGCCGCAGAGCCAGTTGAAGTAATACCAGTTGCGCATCTGGTAGGTCATCTCGCTCCAGTCGGACTCGCGGGGGATAGTCCACACTCCGCCGCCGTTCCAGTAGACGCGAGTAAGGCCGATGTCGCCTAGTTCGCCATCCTGAATTCGCTTAATCGCTTCGATGTAAAGCGGGTCGTGACGACGTTGCAAACCAACGCCAACGCCGAGGCCCTTCTCCTTCGCTACTTCCGCAGCCGCAAGGACCTTACGAATGCCAGGGGCGTCGACCGCCACGGGCTTCTCCATGAACACGTGCTTGCCCGCGTTGGTCGCCGCTTCGAAGTGAATGGGGCGGAAGCCAGGAGGCGTGCACAACAGCACCATGTCGACACCCGAGTCGATCACCTTTTGGTAGGCATCGAATCCGGTGAACTTGCGCTCTTCGGGCAAGTCGATCTTCTTGGTATGTTGCTGCACCCCACGATCGTTCAAGCAACTATCAATACGATCGCGGAAAGCATCACCAATCGCGACGAGCTTCACGTTGTCCGAGGTGTTCAGCGCCTGGGCAACGGCTTGCGTGCCACGGCCACCGGCACCAATCAGACCAATCTTGATCGTGTCGTCCCCAAACGGATGCGCCGCACGTGCGATGCTGCTCGTGCCAAGCGCGATGCCAGCGGCGGCGAGCGTTGTTCCGGCGAGGAACGTACGACGGTCGGAGCCCTTGGAGGAAGTCGCTTCGCTGATATCCTTCGGATTCATGGTAAGGCCTGCAACTAAAAGAATGGGGGCAGTGGCCCGACGTTGTCGTCGGGCAGCACAGTTGGCGTGCGGCTTTGGGGGGCCGTGCACGCCAAGAAGGGGGCAGCTTCGAAGGCGGGAAGTCGCGGACGCGTAGCCCCGGATGGCTACCCCGCCGGACGCCTGGATTGTAGCCAAACGCTAGCGGCGACGCAAATATTCGGCAGGAGACCGCAAACCCTGCAGAGTCGGTGGCTTACAAATACACCCGGCGGTTGTAGATGTACCATTCAAATAGTAGTACGCCGGCGACCAAAAGAAGGATCGGCCGCCACAGCTCTTGGCGAGCCGGGCGAGCTCCTTGAGCCTCGACTTCCACGTGCCCAATCTTCAGGCTAGCCGGAGATTCGATTTTGTCGTCCGAATTTTCGTCACCTTGCGTTTCTATCTGGACAGCGCTTTCCTGAGGATCGAACAGGTTTACCACAAACCGGCCCTGGACTTCATCGCCGTCCAGGATCTCGTAGTACCCAGGTTCATCGGTCTCTTGGAACAGGTACGAACCATCTTCGTTACGAGCTACGGTCCGGCGAAGCCCATTGGGCCCGGTCACCACCAGCTCTTTGGCGAGCGACTTAGTACGCAGTGCGAGAGGCTTACCGGGTAGGTGCGTCCGCTCGATGCCTTCCTGTCCTTCGCCAACAAAATACGAGATGACGTTCAGCAGGAACGTCGGGAAACTGTATCGACGGTACCAGTTGGTATTGGCGTACTCACCGCCATCTTTGTTGATCGAAATCTCGAACCCCAGCACGGCGTCCTCGAAGCCTTCGCGGGGGGCGATCGAGAGCACCGGTCCATCGGTCGACTCGGCAAGCACCTGCCCACCTACGGAGGGAGGCACCAAGTTGCTGGCCGTGATGAAGATGTCGCTGAGGTCCACGTAGGCCATCAGCGGATGCTCGCGGGCCTGATCTATGATTTGTGGGTTGTTGACGCGATCGATTGCGGGTTTCGTGTCGGGTTTTTCGGCTGGTTTCTCGGTTTCCGTTTTTTCGGTTTTATCGTCGGCTTTGTCGACAGCAGCGCTTTCTACCACGGTCGGCGATTTATCGCTTAGCCAAGTCGGTGGCACCGTCCCAATAAACAACGTATTCGCCCGGGGCATCCGCTCGGCGGGAGCGCATTGATCGTAGATGATCAAGTCGTATGCGCCGCTGTCGGCGAGCTCCTGGTGTTCCTTGGTCGCGAGCGTTGCGGGCGTGACGATCTCGATATCGCCGTAGCGCTTGATCCGGCCCGTCGCGAGGGCCGTCGTAAGCAGCTTGTTGCCGGGCGTGGCGAGCAGGATTCGTCCAGCCGCCGAATCATTCACTGCCGCTGTGGCGCGATTATCAAGGGCCAACGTGTCCTTCGCCTCGGTGAGCGAACTGCTGGCGAGCTTCGCCTCGAGCTTCCCCGCTGGCACATCGGACAGAGCGAACGTTACACCGCGCGACTCGCCCGCGGGAACTTCCAGTTCCTCGGCGTCGAGAAAGTTTCCGTCGTGCGAAATCTCCAGCACCACCTTCTGCGGTTCGCTGGAGTAGTTGCTTACCTGCGCGAACGCTTGCCGAGCATCCGGGCGAGATTCGCTCTGGCGAGTGCTGAACGCCGTGATGGCAAGATTGCTGGCGTCGCTCTTCCCAATCGGCACGTAAATCTGCGGCTCCAGATTGTCGAGCGTGAACTCTTCGATTCCAGCGAAACGGCCATCGCTGAAAATGTAGAGCGTCGATTTGTCGGCCTTGGTTTGCTCGGACGTTTCGGGTGTCTCGACCCCCTCGGCGTTCTGCCCCGGGCTTGCCAGCCCGTCGGCGAGTTCCAGCGCGCTGCGAAGGTCCGTGGTGTGCGACGTGAGCGTGATCTTCTCGACCGCTTCGCGAAGCTTGCCACGATTGCCCGTAAAACCCTGCACAACACGAGCCTCGTCGTTGAAGCTAATCACCAAGGCCTGCATGCCCGACTCCATCTGGTCCACGAGGCCAATGACATGCTTCTTGGCGGCATCCAGGCGACTCTCGGCATCTTCGATATCCTTCGAGCCCATGCTGGCCGAGTTGTCGATGACAAAGATAAACCGCTGCCCTTCGAGTCGATCGCCCTCCCACCCAGGCCTAAGCAGCGCGAGAATCGCGAGCGCGAGTAACAAAAGTTGCAAGAACAGGAGCAAACTTTGCCTTAGCTTCTGCCACAGGCTGTTGACGTGCAGGTCCTCGATCGACTTCTTCCAGAGATAGGTACTCGGCACCTCCACCGGCTCGCGCTTGAGCTTCAGGAAGTACAGCGCAAGCACCGCCAGTGGCAACAAGGCCATCAGGCCCCAAAGCCAAGGGGATTCAAGTGCGCTGCGGAAGAGGGACATGGTGGTAAGTGCTTAGCCGTAGGCCGTATCAAGCTCCGCGCCGATACGGCAATTGTCAGTCAACACGGTACTGTGGTCGTGAATGCCGTAACTGCGCGGAGCTTGTTACGGCCTACTCATCTCCTACCTCACCAATCCACGTCGTCTTAAGTAGTTACTCATCAAGTCCTTCACCGGCAACTGGTTGTTGGCCAGTAAATAGTTCATACCGCGGCGGCTGCAAAACTCTTGAGCGCCACGGGTGAACGAGTCGAGCGTCTTCTTGTAGCGGGCTAGCAGCGGGGCACTCACCGTGATTTCGGCGATGTCGTCGTCTTCGCAGTCGACGAGTTTCAGGTCGCCTTTGACGTCGGGGTCGATCTCTTCCTGGCTCAGCACCTGCATCACGTAAACATCTACGCGACGGGCCACCAAGTACCGTAGCGCTGCCTCGTAGCCTTCCTTGTCCATCAGGTCCGTAATCAGTACGACGATTCCCTTGCCCTGGTTCCGCAAGCAGAATCGTTTCACTCCCTCGGCGAGCGACACCGTTTCGTTGGGCTCGATCGAGTTGAGCACGTCGAGCATCCGCCACACGCTCCGCCGACCACGCAGGACGGGGCCGCGCTGATGAACGCCTTGGCCGAGCGATTCGATCACGACACGATCGCTGCGAATGAGGCCAATGAAGCCGAGTGCCGCGGCGAGCTGCTTGGCGTACTGTAGCTTCGTCGGGCTACCAAAACCCATCGACGGGCTGGCGTCGATCAGCGTGTAGAAGTGCAAGTCTTCTTCTTCGAGGAACAGCTTGACGATCAGTTTGTCGAGCCGGGCGTACAGATTCCAGTCAAGCGAACGCAGGTCGTCGCCGGCGACGTAGTTGCGATAATCGGCGAACTCGACGCTTTGGCCTTTTTTCTTACTACGCCGTTCGCCCTTCATCCGCCCGCGAAAGATCTTGCGCGACACAAGCTCCATCCGCTCCAGCTGACTCATGAGCGGGGGATCGAGCAGGGCAGATAGGTCGGCGGTGGGCATGAAGAAGTGAGTGAGTAGGTGAGTAGGTGAGTAGGTGAGTAGGTGAGTAGGTGAGTAGGTGAGTAGGTGAGTAGGTGAGTAGGTCAGCCAACGAGCCACACGATTGCCACGAGCACCACCATCAACCACCCAGCCCACAGGATCAATCCCAGCGCATTGGCACGCTGCACCGCCAGCGGATTATCGGCCGCCAGCGGTCGGACGTCGTCCTCCGCTTCGGGAGACTGAAAGGCATTGGTGGTGTGTTCGTCCATCGTTATACGGTTAGAACCAGGGTTTCTTATCAATCATATACGTCTGCTCAAACTCAGCGTCGGATTTCGTGAGGTAGATGATCCCTTCGATGATGCCGATCGTGCCCATGATAAGACCGCCCCAGCCGCAAGTCAGCAGCGTCACCAGCAGCATGATGATCCCGGGGGTTGTGGCTCCGTAGATGAATTTATGAATGCCAAGTGAGCCCAGCAAAATGCCACACACCCCGGCGGCGATTCGATAAACGGGGTCTGGTCTCGCACTCCCCGTCGCCGGCGGCATGGTCGTCGTACGAGTGGGCGGCACCGGCAGTTCGAACGACAGGCCGTCGATATCCACCGCCTCGATCCAGTCGGACATCCCCTCGTGCCACACCATGTCGTCGGGCTGCAGCCGGCCATCGTCGGCAAGCTGCCGAAGCTTAGCGTCGTTATACGGCCCAAACCGCCGCCCATCGCCAGGGCGAATCACGTACCAATCCGTCGTCATGCTGAGTCCGTCCCCCCAAGTCGTGCAACGGAATTCATTCCGTTAGTTAGGCGTTGTAATTTTTGGAACCGCTGATCGACGCTAATCTTCGCTGATAGGAATTGATTAGCGTAGATCAGCGTCGATTAGCGGTCCTAAATTCTTATTTTATTTAGTCACGGAATTGCCATCCACCAGCCCGTCAGCAATGCAACCGCACACAGTGTTAACGCAATGGCCACGTCCGCGCGATTGATAGCCCAGATGTCCTTGATCCGCTGCTTTGGTTTGTTCGGAGGAGGCGATTCAGGTGATTCGTACGGATTCATTCTCTGAACTCCTCCGTTCTCTCAGTTCCATCCTGTTCAAGGGGCAGCGGTATTCTACGAGGATGGCCGCGTGATACTACTGGAGGGAGGAGGAGCAGGCACACTATTATGGCTGTCCCCGCAATGATGACCCATTCTAAAGCAGTAAAGTGCCACCATCGCTTGGTCTCTTGAGTCTCCGATTCATTCACTTCGCTGGGCGACTCATACGGATTCACTCTTTGAACTCCTCCGTTCCCTCTGTTTCCTCCTGTTCACCACGTCTAGGAAACGGAATGAACCGCGTTGTACTAGGCGGCCGCCATGTCGTCGGCTTTCTCGGGGACTTTTTGCAGTAGCTCCAAAAGCACGTCGTCGGGGTTGATGTTCTCGGCCTCGGCCTCGAAGTTCAGGATCACGCGGTGACGCAGTGCCGGCAGGAACACTCGGCGGATGTCTTCGAAGCTAACGTTGTACCGACCAGCGAGTAGAGCCCGCACTTTGGCCGCGAGTGCCACGCTCTGCGCGCCGCGGGGGCTCGAACCCCAGCGGAGGTACTGGTTGGTGATCGGCTGGGCGAAGGGCCCTTCGGGGTGGGTCGCAAGGATGAGCCGGGTGATGTAGTCCTGAACGTGCGGGGCGATGATCACTTCGCGGACCAGCTTTTGCCACTCGACAATCTCGCGGCCGTCCATCACCTTCTCGGGCACGATCACCTCTCCGCGGGTGGTGCGGTCGAGGATCATGTTCAGGTCGGCGCGGCTGGAGTAGCCGACCATCAGCTTGAAGAAGAAGCGGTCGAGCTGCGCCTCGGGCAGCGGGTAGGTTCCTTCTTGCTCCAGCGGGTTCTGCGTCGCCATGACGAAGAACGGGGCGTCGAGCTTGTAGTGGTTGCCGCCCGCCGTGATCGACTTCTCCTGCATCGCCTCGAGCATCGCCGACTGCGTCTTGGGTGTCGCGCGGTTGATTTCGTCCGCCAGGCAAATCTGAGTGAACACGGGTCCCTTCTGAAACTCGAACCGCCGGCGCCCGTCCGGGTCCTCGACGATCATGTTTGTTCCCAGGATGTCGGCGGGCATTAGGTCGGGGGTGAATTGAATACGCGAGAAGTCGAGGCTCAGCGTCTCGGCGAGCGTCCGCACCAGTAAGGTTTTCCCCAGCCCCGGCACACCCTCAAGCAGACAGTGTCCGCCGACGAACAGGCAGGTCAGCACCCCGTGGACGATGTCGTCGTGGCCCACGATGACGCGGGAAATCTGATCGTGAACGGACTTGTATCGTGCCGCGAACTCCTGGGCACGCTTTTCAATCGAATCGGCAAGGCTCATCGTGAGGATTCAGCTTTCAGGGGTCCGAGGGGGCAGGGACATCGATCAGCGGTGCCTCATTGTAGCGCAAAGTGACTCGCGGGTGCTAGTTTTGCCAATCGCGTAGGTCCCGCTTCAGCCTCTAGGGGGTATTCGCTACGCCGAGTGGGAGCTTGGGGCCGATCTTGATGATTTTGAGCGTGCGGCCGGCTTCGAAACCGCGACAAAGCAGCCAGCCCTGCTGCAGCGGCGTAGTTGCCCAGGTCCCTGGCGGGGCTTATAACTTGGAATTCGAACCTTTACTGCCCCGTCTCCCCTGCCAGCCATGCCGCCGCTCCGCATCGATCTCAACCGGACCGACGACCTGCGTGACGTGGTCCACCGAGCGGTTCAGGCCTTGGTCGAAGGCAAACTGGTGGCGTTTCCCACCGAGACGGTCTATGGCGTGGCGGCGAGTGCTTGCAGCCCCGAGGCGGTCGGCCGACTGCTGGCAATCAAAGATCGCACACCAGGGATGCCGTTCGCCCTAGCGATCAAGAGCGCCATCGAGGCCCGCGACTACGCCCCCGACATGAGCCCGCTGGCTTGGCGGCTAGCCCGCCGATGCTGGCCTGGGCCCGTGACGCTGGTGCTGGACTGCGACGATAGCCGCGGTTTGACCGGGCAGCTCGATCCCGTGGTCCGCGAGGCGGTGTGTGTAAATGGCACGGTTGGCCTTCGGGTGCCTGCCAACCAGGTGGTGCTCGATGTACTATGCATGATGAACGGCCCGCTCGCGCTGACCAGTGCGAACCTGCAGGGCAAGCCCGAGGCGGTGACAGCGGACGAAGTGATTGCCGCTCTTGGCGATCAGGTGGACCTGGTGCTGGACGATGGCCCGGCGCGGTACGGGCGGCCGAGTTCGGTGGTCCGCGTCGAAGACAATCACTTTTCGATTTTACGCGAGGGCGTCGTGGGAGCTTCCACACTCGAGAGACTATCGCGGTTCATGGTCATCACGGTCTGCACGGGCAACACCTGCCGCAGCCCGATGGCCGAGGCCCTGCTGCGCAAGGCGATCGCGGACGAGCTCGACCTGACGCCTGAAGAAATGGACCAGCGGGGCGTTTTAGTGCTTTCGGCGGGGCTCGCGGCGTCGCCGGGTTCGCCCCCGGCCAGCGAAGCTGTGACGCTGATGGCCGAACGGGGCCTGGCGATTGAGGACCACCGTGCCCAGCCGCTTACCGACCAGTTGCTCCGCCACGCCGACTTGGTGCTCACCATGACTCGCAGCCACCTGCACGCCATTGTGCAGTCGAGCCCCGACGGTGCCAGCAAGACCGCCCCCCTGATGCCCGAAGGGGACGATGTGGCCGACCCCATTGGCGGGCCGCTGGAGGTCTACCGAACCTGTGCCGAGCAGATTTCCGAGGGGGTGGCCTACCACGCCAAGCGGATCGCCGAGACCGTCCGCCAGACGGGCGAATCGAGCGGTTAGGCGGTAAATGCCGGTACTTTCCTTCGAGTTGGCCCCCGCGGGCCTGGGGATGGGGGTAATTCGTTGTAACCCCACGTAAACAACCGGCGGGCCATCTGATATAATGCCGGAACTAATTTTACCCGGCCCACAGCTTGCCGGGGGGTCACATCCAGGGCGGTGCCACGGGGCTCTACCGAATGCGTATTTCAGTTGCGAGCGACCATCGCGGCTTTCAAATCAAGGAGCAGATTTGCGATCTGCTCCGGATGCGGGGCCATGAAGTGGACGACGCCGGGACGTGTGGCCCTGAGAGCGTCGATTACCCCGACTTCGCGGCCATCGTTGCGAAGAAAATCAGCAACGGCTCGGCCGATCGCGGCATCCTGATTTGCGGCACCGGCATCGGCATGGCGATCGCCGCCAATAAATTCAAAGGAGTCCGCGCGGCTCCCTGCACCGACGAAGTGACGGCCGAAGTCAGCCGTCGCCACAACGACCTCAACGTCCTGTGCCTCTCGGCCGACCTCATCTCGCCCCGCACCGTCGAGCGAATGATCGAGACCTGGGTGAACACCGAGTTCGAAGGGGGGCGCCACTCGCGTCGCCTCGAAAAGATTCGCGATCTCGAAGATCAGAATTACGGACCTCAGTAGCCGTCTCTCTGTAGGCTTGATAACTCGGATGCTGCAAGGACGCCCCCTGCTTGCCGACGCACAGCGGATCTGGCGAGCCGGCGTCGATGCCTGCTTGCCCGATCGATTGCTTCAGCGCGAAGTGATCGTCGAAGAGGGATGGCTCGCGATCGGCGACTGGCAGATTGAGCTCGACGCCGTCGGCCGCATCGCTGTGGTTGGTGCTGGAAAGGCGGGAGCGGCGATGGTTCGTGGACTCGAAGCAGCATTCGGTCCCGATCTGCTCGCCGCGAAACGCGTAAGTGGCTGGGTGAATGTCCCGGCCGGGACGATCGAACCCACCGAGGCGATACATCTTCATGCCGGTCGCCCCGCGGGTGTCAACGAGCCCCGTCCAGAAGGCGTGGAGGGGACTCGGCAAATCCTCCGCGAAGTGGCGTCGCTCGCGCCGAATGATCTTTGCCTTTGCTTGATCTCAGGGGGTGGCTCCGCGCTGTTGCCCGCTCCGGTCGCTGGGGTGTCGCTCGATCAGAAGATCGCAATTACGCGTTTGCTTTCGGCCTCGGGGGCAACGATCGAGCAGTTGAACTGTGTCCGTCGCCAGTTAAGTGAAGTGAAAGGAGGTGGGCTTGCTCGGGCCTGTACGGCAGGGACACTGGTAACGCTTGTCGTGTCCGACGTGCTGGGCGATCCGCTCGATACGATTGCGTCGGGCCCAACTCTTGCGACAGGCGACACGGCTGCCGACGCCATCGCAGTGCTTAATTCCCTCGGGATTTCTGATCACCCTGATGCGCAGCCGATCGTAGAGTTCCTTAGGCGGCGCGCTTCATCGGCGACGAGCAACCGGCCACCGGGACCGGCCGCGGTGCACCACCTGATACTCGCCAACAACGCAACCGCCGTGGACGCGGCCGGCATCGAAGCCGAGCGACTCGGCTACAACCACGCGATGCTCTGCGCTACGAAGTCTGAAGGCTCCGCCGAAGAGATTGGCCGTCACCTCGCCCAGATGGCCATTGAGATGCGCGATCACTCTGGGCCCAACTGTCTGATCACCGGTGGCGAGCCCACCGTAACGCTACCTCCGGCGGATCGCTGTGGACTTGGGGGGCGCAATCAACAGTTGGTGCTCGCCGCCATGGACGAACTGGGCGACTGCCATGGCATCGCGCTGTTATCCGGTGGAACCGATGGCGAAGATGGCCCCACCGACGCCGCTGGTGCAATGGTCGATCACTGCATCGCCCGCGCCGCCAAGTCGCAAGGTCTCGACGCGGCAGCGTACCTTACTCGCTGCGATGCCTACCACTACTTTAAAAGCATCGACGGACTACTGAAGACCGGACCCACCGGCACCAACGTCTGCGATATCCGCGTGGTGGTCGTCGACCAGAAGTCAATTGCGGGATGATTCTTTGTAGCCGGACTCGCAAGAGTTCGGGCCACTTCTTCGGCTACGCAAGAGAGCTAGGATGGTCGCAAGTACCGCACACAACTCCGGTCGCTAACGCTCCCGGCTCGCCATGGCGTTCGCCGGTCACAAAGCCTATTCGCGGCTATTCGCGTGATTCGCGGGCGCTTTTCTACCTAAGTACAGCAACCCGAACTCTTACGAGTCCGGCTACACGGAAACTACGATCCCGTTGCGCGGCCGGTGTCGTAGCGGACTAGGTACCAGTCCGGCGCGAGGCGGGCTCGTTGGCGGACGCTGTAGGCGGTTTCGAGGCCGCTGACGAAGCTGCTGGGTTCGTCGCCTGCAGGGCGCCATTCGATCCAGCCGCCATGTTCTTCGCCCCCGAGCTCTAAACGAATCGCCCCATCGGCTGTTTTCTCAATGGCATTGAGTAGCAGGTTGGTTCCGGGTAGTGGTTGCACGCCGGCGAGCAGCAGCGTGGTCGGTTTAGCCCGTGGGTAGGCGAGGAACGGACCGAGTAGCTCCGAGTCCCCATCGGTCGTGGGCCAGTGGTTGGATAGCGAGGCGAGAAACGGCTCGATGCGCTTCAGATCGCTGGCGATGCGGTGCTGTTGACCGCGCCAACTCAGTTCGTGCCGACCCACGCCGAGCGTCAGCCACGCCGCCACGACCAGCACCAACAGCAACCACTGTCGCATCGAACGCAGTCCGCCCGGCCCGACTAGGACGCTCAGCAACATCAACGCACCCGAAACCACCACGAGACCCGCCGAGGTAGCAAGCGAGATTGAAAAACCCTTCCAAGGTTCTCTAGTTGGCGCGCAGGCCAAGGCTTCGAGACGCGAGCAGCCGGCGTCGATTTGCCGCACCGCGTCGGGAGTCGCCGCGATCCACCAAACGGCGGCCACGAGCAGCGCGCCGTTTACTAGCCACGCCGCGACGAAACCCCAGCGAGCGAGCCGCGCGAGGCGACTACTCAACGGGTTGGTCGTTGGTGGCTGAGAATTCTTCATCGCAGTAGGAGAGTGCTAAGAGGGCGAAGGAAGTGGCAAGGTTGGGATCGTTCTCGAACCATTGCTGATTCGTGTTCACCCACGATCCATCTTCCTTCTGGATCTTGGCGAGCTCGGCGAGTAGGTCGTCCTGCCACTCGTGGTTTGCGCCGTCGGCTGTCTCCAGAATCGGCGACCCCGCGGCAGCCAAACCACTGCCAAACGTGTTGTAATAGTAGAACAGGCCGGCATCGCCTTGGCCTGGGTTCTCTTCAACCGAGTAGTTCTTGCTGATCCACTCCAGCGCGGCCTTTGCGCGGGGATCGTTCTTCGTGAGGCCTGCGTACACGAGGCTCTTGAAGCCCGAGTAACTCATCGAACCATAGCTCCGCAGGCCACCGTTGGCCGTTGCACGCTCGGAGCCCGACTCGACGGCATCTTCGGTGGGGATGACGTAGTAGAAACCACCATCGTTCACCTTGCCGGCGAACGGCGTGTCGTTGAACTTACTGTCGAGATTCTGGCAACGCGACACGAACACGAGCGCCCGCTGAATCGTGGGATCGTCGGCCGGCGTGTCCATCGCGTGCAGGGCTTCGAGGAGGTAGGAAGTGTTGGACAGATCGGGACGTTCCTTGCCGCTGTAGCCCACACCGCCAAACTCGCGGTCCCCTTCGCCCACTTCACCATCGGCACCAACTTGCAGGCCAGTGACGAACGCTTTAGCGTTCTTCAAGGTTTCGTCATAGCGACCGTCGCCGGCCTTCTTGTTGGCCTCGGCTAAACACATGATGCCGACACAGGTCTCGTAATTACGCAGTCGGTCGCTTGCGTAGATGCCACCATCGGGTTTCACGACGCCCTCAATCGCCTTGAGACCCTTCGCCACCAGCGGATCGTCGAGCGCGACCCCGTGACGCAGCGCGGCGGTGACGGCGAGCGATGTGACGCCCGAGCCAACGCGTGGCGAGAGCATACCGTTGTCGCCCTGGCCCGTTTCACGAAGGTAGGCGAGACCTTTGGTGACCACGCCGTCGAACTTTTCCTTATCCACGGCACTCGCCAGTTGGGGCGACGTAACGCCGAAGAGCAACGTGAGCAGCAAGAAACAGGTCAGGCGACTGGCGGGCATAGGGGCAATCCTCGGGCGATCCGATTGGAGAGGTGGGAGTTGGTTCTACGGAGAGAATCCCGCCAAAGGTCGCAAGTCTCGCGCCGGACGCGGGAAATTGCAGTGCTAGAATGGCCTGCCCACGATAAACCCGGTCCTTCGATGCGATCGCACTTGATGCGCACATACCGCCTGTCGAAGCCGTCGACACCGGTGGCGATCGAATCGACACTCTGGATGGGTTAGGCGAGCCACATTAACAGCAGCCCACCAATCAATAGCACCCACTCGCCGATCGCCAGTTGCTGGGTGGAGGAGGGGAGGGGCCCGAACATAAAGAAGCTCACCGTGCGGAATATCACCAGCACGGCGTGAATGATCACGAAGATCCACAGTCCCTGCCGGTCGCCCAGCAGATTGGTCCAGGGCAGGAGAAACAGGATCGCCATGGCCAGCTCGAGCCCGCCGTAGATCACCAGGAACTCGCTGTAACCGCCCGGACCTTGCCTTTCCAGATGGACGATCTCACTCGCCCGCTGCGGGGCGAACGTGCAGTAAATCGCCAGCCACAGGTAAAGCAGGGCGGCGGCAGTGAGGTACAGTCTTATCAACATGACGGGCGATCTCGGAATGAGCAAACTATTTGACATTCTAGGAACAACCCTTAAATCGACCACCCTCGAAGCCAACTAGCGATGCAATCCGCTCTTGGACGTTCGCACGCCCCGCGTTAGGGTGCTCCCTTTCACTTCCTTCGCAGCTAGCACACCACCCGGGCGGCAACAATCCATGGGACACTCGCACAGCCACGCCGTCCGGAACCTGTCGGTCGCGTTCTTCGTGAATCTGGTGTTCGTCGGCATTGAAGTCGCCGGTGGCTTGTGGACCAATAGCATCGCGATCCTCACCGACGCGCTGCACGACGCGGGCGACTGCTTGGCCCTCGGGCTTGCGTGGTACCTCCAGTACCTGTCGCAGCGCGAGAGCAACGCCCGCTTCACCTACGGATACCGCCGATTCTCGAGCCTAGGCGCTCTGACTACCGGCGTCGTGCTCATCGTGGGCCTGGGGGCAGTCGCGTGGGGGGCCTCGCAACGTCTCGCCGATCCTCAGCCCGTGCGCGCTGGTGGCATGTTGGTGCTCGCGATCCTTGGGATGGCGATGAACGGCGGTGCTGCTTGGTTGCTGCGAGGAGGTTCGTCGCTGAACGAGAAAGTCGCCAGCTGGCATTTGCTTGAAGACATGCTTGGCTGGATGGCGGTGCTCGTTGGCAGCATCGTGATGATGGCGACCGACTTCTACTTGATCGACCCGTTGCTGGCGATCTGCATTGCGCTGTTTGTCTTGTGGAACGTGGTTCGCAATCTGTTCTACGTGGGGCATGTGTTTCTGCAAGGCTCGCCGCATGGATTCGACGCCGCGGAGTTCGACAAGAAAATGCTCGAGATCCCCGGCGTGATCAGCGCCCACCACACGCATACTTGGAGCCTCGACGGCGAACGTCACGTCTTCTCGACTCACGTTGTCATGAACGAGGGAAGCACTCGCGGCGAGATCGTCGCCGCCAAGCAGGCCGTGCACACGCTACTTCGCAGCCAGCAATTCGCCCACGTGACGATCGAAGTCGAACTCGTCGGCGAACCCTGTATGGGCCACGACGATCACGATGACGAACACGATCATGATCACGCCGACGGTCACAAACACTAAGCAATGGTTGTAGCCGGACTCGCCAGAGTTCGGGGGAGTCCGCGAGGCGAAAGAATGGGACGCGGATGAACGCGGATCGGGCAGGATTTCCGCCGATTGCGATAACAATCGCTTGCCGCCCTCTAGAAGGTGGACCCTGTCGCTCTGATCCGCGACCATCCTGTCAAATCCGCGTTCATCCGCGTCCTATTCTTAATTCCTAGCCGAACGAAGGGCAGCCCGAACTCTTGCGAGTTCAGCTACGAACGAATCAACAAAAAAAGCCGGCGGGCTTTGGGGCTCACCGGCTTTCGTGTTTCTTCGGAGTCACGCTGGTCGCGGCTCAGTCCCACCACCACTGACCTTCGGTCAGGTCCTTGGGGGCAAGCTGTGTCCGCTCGCTGGCCACTTTGCCTTCTTCGTCCTTCAGCAGGTTTTCGGGGGCGAGGGCCTTGTTGGGCTCGATGTGGACGCCGCCGCCGATGGGGGTCATCAGCGTGCGACCCTTCCAAATGGCGTTCACCGCGGTGGCGACTTGCTCGGGGGCGTTGTACGTTTCGACGGGGAACTTCTCCTCGCTGCCGAACGTGTCCATCGCCCAGTCCACTTGGCCGTACAGATCGTGCTCTTGAATGAACGCGGCTACCACGGCCATGTCGATGCAGTTGCGAAGCTGAGCGTACACCGGCGACTTCTCGGCCAGCTCGGGGTAAACCTTGGTAAACGCACTGGTGAAGTGCTGGCTCGCACGGTTCACGGCACCCGACACTTGGCGACCACCTTGCGAGGTGATGGCTTCGGCTTCGCCGACCAGCTTCACGCCCTCACCAACGATTTGCATCGCCATGGCGTCGTCCGCCACGCGGACGCATTGGTAGTCAGGAACAAAGTACCAACGCTCCAGGGCATTGCGGGAGACAGCGGCAGGGTTCGCACGATCGACGTAGCTCGTCAGGCGAACCGGAGGTTGTTCGAGATTGATGCCGATGAGCTTCATGCGATAGTCGGCTTCGACCAGCACCTGGGCGAAGTGCGTGGTAGCGGGGACGCCACCAACGGTGATCACTTGCTTGCCCATTGTCTCTTGCAGCTTGTCGACGATGAACTGCGTATCGTTCGGCGTGGCCGAGCGACCGAACTGCATCAGGAACTGCTGCATCCGCTGCAGGCCTTCCTCGGTCGGGTCGATCGAGCAGTAAACAACGGGCGTCTTCTTCTTTGCTTGCGGCGGGAAGGCACGCAGGGCCGTTACCACGTCTTGCAGCTCAACCACCGGACGGCCGGTCGCGATGCCACGCATGCGGCCAGCGAGGTCTTCGGCGAAGGGCTCAGCGGGACCGGCGATTACAATGTCGCCCGTCTCGGGGTAGCAGAACACGTACTCAATGCGGGTGATGCCCGCCAGATTTTTCATGATCTCGTCGGGACCGCTGCCAGCCGCGATCTTCTCGGCAACCGCCCGTTCCAAGCGAGTGAGCGACACCTTGCGCATTTCGCTGATCTTGGCGAGATCGCCTTCGAGGCCGGCCATCGCATTCTCGACGCGGGCCTTAGTCAGCTGACCGGTTGGGTCCGGAACTTCCTGACGGCTTAGAACGCCGTTGGCATCCACCACCACGCCCGAGCCGGGGCCAGTACCTTGGGTGCCGCCGCCAAAGCCACCCTGGCCGCCACCGCCGAATCCGCCGCCACCAAAACCGCCACCACCTTGGCCGCCACCAAATTGGGCGCTAGCCGGATGGCCGACGACGCCGGCCACAGCCAGCGCGAGGGCGAAAACAAAGAAACGGGAGAGCTGTCGGGGGAATCGCAAGTCCATGGAGGGACCTCTACTGTCGGGAATGCCATCTTCGGTTCACGGAGGGCAAATGCGGACGAGACCGCTTTCCGGAGTGCGTAAACACCGCTGGCGCAGCGGGAATTTGCCCTAATCTGATCCTAGTCGGGCGCTAGGGGCAAAGCAAGCAAACAGCCCGCAGAAACGCCAAACCGCGAACAGTTTGCCGAGATCGTCCGCCCAGCCTGGCCGCGCCAGCCTGCCGGATGCCCGCAGAACCGGCACACCCCGGACACCCCGCACGGAATGTTGCCAAATGTCACCGTGGCGTGTTGGAAATTGGCCTCATGGTGCCCCACAGGCGGCATATTTTATCACGCCTCGCCGCGCGCACCTTGCCGCGCGACCATGCCCCCACCTAAACAATGTCCACCCAACATCGCCCCACCCGCCGACTCTCCCTCGCATTGGTCGCCCTCGCGATCCTTGCCGCGGGTGGCTGCGCGATGAACTCACTGCCGCGGATCGATCCGACCGGCCAGCGGCTATTGCTCTGGCCCGACGAGCCGACCCCCACTTGGACCCCACCGGTTCAGACAACCGCCCCTACGCTGGTCCCGGGCTCCACGGCCGCACTGCCCGCCGCCCCTGGCAATGTCACCGCACCCCCCGTGCTCACCGATCCGTTCCTCCCGGGTGGTCCGAGCAACGTCACGACCGACTGGCTCGGTCAGCCTGTGGTGGTGAGCCAACCAGTTCCGATGACACCTGGCGGCCAAATGTTGGGAGGTGCCATCGCGGTGCCGACCGTTCCGGGCGAACGCATCAGCATCACGCCGTCGAGGATCCTCGCGCCCGTCGGTAGCGAAGTTGTCCTCGTGGCCGGCGTGTGTGGTGAGAACGATCGCTTGATGGCCAACGAGCGCGTCGAGTGGATGATGGACCGTGCGGGGACCGGACAGATCGTGACCGTCGGGCAGCGGGGCGAGATCGACTTGTTCCGCATGCCACAGAACACACCGCGCAAGGTCGACAACTTCTTCGCCATCGGTTCGACATCGCCTTACAGCGAGATGCTCGATCGCGGCACGCCAGACCCCAACGACGACATCGAAATCCGCCGCGGCGACGCGTGGATCACCATTTCCTCGCCCACCGAAGGAACCAGCTACGTCTCGGCTTACGCCCCGAACGTGCCGAACTGGGCGGGCCGCACTGCGACGGCGACCGTGTACTGGCTCGACGCCCAGTGGGTGTTCCCCTCGTCGGTCGTGCTCGCCCCCGGACAAAGCCACACGCTCACCACGACCGTCACGCGTCAAACCGATGGCGCTCCGGTCGCGGGGTGGATCGTACGCTATCGCGTTTCGGGCGGCACCGCTGGGCTTGGGTACGATGGCGGCCAAACTTCCGAAGTCGCCACGAACAACCAAGGCCGCGCGAGCGTCGAGATCAGCCCGACCGACGACCGCCCCGGCACGACCAACATCGCCATCGAAATCATCCGCCCCGAGCAAGCCGGCGTGGCGGCGAGCCCTCGCGTCACGCTGGGCCAAGGCCTCGCCAGCATCAACTGGGCAGCCGGCGGCATGAGCGGCACGCCGATGCCGGCGACACCTCCCCCCGTCCTCGACTCCACTCCCGGTGCCGGGTCTTGGCAGCCGCCGAATACCAATCCGCCACCGACGCTCCCGCCGACCGTTCCGACAACTCCCACCACTCCGCCGACGACACCCACGCCAGCCGCGGGTCGTCCTGACCTATTGCTGCGGGTCGAGCGCAAAGGCACCGGGCCGCTGAAGGTTGGCGACCAGGTCGAGTACACGGTGACCGTCACCAATCAAGGCGATGGCGAAGCGACCAACGTCAAGATCGTCGACGACTTCGATATCGGACTCACCAACGCCGCCGCCGCGGCAGGCGATCAGTTCATCAAAACCGACAAACCATTCACCCTCAAGCCGGGCGAATCGCAAACATTGCCGCTCACCTTCGGCATCACCCAGCCGGGGCGATTGTCGCACAACGTAACGGTGACCGCCGACAACGCGCTAACGGCCAACGAGCGGGCATTCCTCACGGTCGAGGGTGGCCCGAGCGGGGCGGCGGCACCAACCTTGCGAGTCACGTTGATGGGCCCCGAACGCCATACGGTGGGCGAGACGGCGGTGTTCCGAGTAGTGGTTCGCAATATGGGTGCGAATGCCGCCAACAACCTCATGATCACCACCGAGTTTGATGCCGAGCTCAAGCCCGAGAACGCCAGCCAAGGATTTGACGCTCAACACTACAGTCGCATGGGGCAGATTCGCTGGCCCGTCGCGACGCTGGCTGCCGGTGCGGAAATCGTTCAAGAAGTGAACTGCAAGTGCGTTGCCCCGTCGCAAAGTACGTGTGGCCGAGTGGAAGTGATGGCCGATGGTCTTGAGCGGGCCGCGTTCGGACAGAAGTGCATTGAGATCCGGCAGCAGCTTGGTGCCGACGCTACACTTCCTCCCGCGCCGCCGCTCGGCGGCTCGATCACGCCTCCGCCGACCACGCAATCCGGACTAGGGATCAGCTTAGATCAGATGCAAACGACCTCGCGCGTGGGCGAGCGATTCATGATTATGATTACGCTGCGGAACAATACGCAGGTTGCTCAGCAGAACGTCCAACTCAAAGTGCTGGTCCCCCCGGTGCTGCAAGGCGACTGGCAGCAAGTTCAGTCGGTGCAACCGACGCGGACCGAGTCGTGGGGCAACCTTGGCACCACGCTATTCGTCAACGCCATTCCTGAGCTAGCCCCCGGTGCCAGCTACCGACTGGCCATCCCGGTTGACCCCATCGTGGCGGGGACCGGCAAGCTTTTTATCGGAACGAGCTCCTCGGCTCTTCCCGAGACTAGCGCCGAGCAGACCGTTCAAGTGATTTCGCGGTAAACTAGCAGTCATGCCACTGCGACTCGTACTCCTGCGCCACGACGTGCCCGGCGACTTCGGTCGGCCCAGACATTGGGATTTGCTACTAGAGCGCGCGGACGACTGCTGGACGTGGGCTATTGAGATACTCCCCGCAGCGTTTGGGGGCGACAGCAATTCGACGAGCGTCTCCGCCATCCGCCTCGCGAACCACCGCAAGCACTACCTCGACTACGAAGGCCCCGTGTCCGATGGTCGCGGGCAAGTGGCTCGCGTGCTCACGGGGACGTATGAGCTTGCGTCGCAGTCGGAGGCGCATCTCGACATAGAGGCGTTGATCGAACGAGAACGAATGCGAATATTGCTAGAGCAAGGCAACCAACAGTCGTGGAACCTGAGCATCCCCTAGCCGACGACCTACGTGTCGTCGGACGGATTCTGAGTTCGCTCCTCGACTTCTACCTCTTCCGTCTTTCCTGACAAGAACATCTCTCCATCGGCCAGTTCAAGAGCTTCCAGCACGCGGTGCTGTGTGTCCTCGGTGTCCCACATCTCCCGGCCTATAATCATTACAGTGTTGCCACCGTTTTGAGTCCAGCGAAGCTTCAGCCCGGCCCGTGCGGTTGCTCGACGCAAGCGGTCGATGATGTCTTTCGTCGGCACTGGCAACGCTCCAGCAAGCACTTGCCGCAGTTCGATGGCGAGATCGCCTTCTTCGGTGACGTAGGGTTCGACGATCACACTGACGACGGTGTCGATGCCGGCGACTTCCGACCGCGCGGCAAGAACCACTTCGCTGGGCGTGATGACAACGCGGGGGTCGCGAATTTCTTTAGGGAGCAACTCGGGGAACGACTCGGGCAGCTTGTACGCCAGCCAGCCGTTGAGCTCGTCGGCCGAAACCACGGTCTGCCAGTTGCCCTCGCTCTGCAAATCGCTCGACAACGTCGTGATGCGACTCTCCAGCTGCCGGCTGCTCTCTTCGAGCATCTCGGGCGGTTGCTCGAGTGCCGCGACATAGCGCGGCTCGGCACTCGACACGGCCCAGTACGCCCCACCCGTTCCGAGTAGCAGCACCGTGATCGCCACCAGCAGCACCAGAAGTACGATTCGCTTGATCATAGAAATGGGCCTTCACGCGTCGCACCAGGGTTTCATGGCTCGAATCGTAGGAGCCCCGCCGCCGCCGGTCAACGCAAAACGTGATAGCAAGCCGTTTCCTTCCAACCAGGTGAGCCGGGTCGTCCCCGACCCCGGAAATGCTGAAGTAGAGAGTTCTACCCATTTCGGAAACTCCGGGGTCGAGGACGACCCGGCTCACTTGGCCAAACGCCCGTCCTTTCTCGAACTGCTTGCCCCCACTAGAATTACGGTCTTTCCCATCCCGCCCCTACTCGCACACCCGAATTGGTCATGGCCGACGAATCTACCCCCAGCAACGAGCCCTCGGACGAGAACCTGACCGACCCCCGTGTGGCACGCCGCAAGAAGCTCGAGGCGATTCGCGCCCTGGGCCACGATCCCTGGGGTGGCCGGTTTGCCGGGCACGAGTCGATTGGGTCGGTTCGCCGGCGAATCTGCGAAGTGGTTTACGAAACAGAAGCCGGCGAGCGGCACTCGCTTCCTGATTTCGCCGCTCAGCCCGAGGGGTTCAACTTCCGCCAGTGGAAGGCCGACCAGGGCAAAGGCACCCTCGTGGGCCCACAGGTCCGCATCGCGGGGCGGATCATGCTGCATCGCGATAAGGGCAAGCTGCACTTCATTGACATCAAGGACATGACCGGCACCATCCAGTTGATGGTCGGCCAGCAACAAGTGGGCGACGACTGGAGCGTGGTGGAGCAGATTGACCTGGGCGACATCATCGGCGTCGATGGCACGCTCACGGTTTCGAACACCGGCGAGCTCTCTATTAGCGCCGAGCGAGTGCACTTCCTGACCAAGGCACTGGATCCCCCGCCCGAGAAGCACCACGGGCTAAGCGACCCCGAGCTCCGCCAGCGGATGCGTTACGTCGACCTGATCCACACCGATGGCGTGTTGGACACTTTCCTCGCCCGCACGCGGATTGTCCGCAGCATTCGCGACACGCTGGCCGCGCGAGGCTTTGTCGAAGTCGAAGGCCCGACGCTTCACTCCATCGCCGGCGGCGCAGCGGCACGTCCGTTCAACACGCACCACAACGCCCTCGACATCCCACTGTTCTTGCGGATCGCGCTCGAGCTGCACCTCAAGCGACTACTGGTGGGTGGTATCGAACGCGTGTTTGAGCTAGGCCGCGTCTATCGCAACGAAGGCATCAGCCCCAAGCACAACCCCGAGTTCACCATGCTCGAAGTGTACGAAGCCTACGGCGACTACACGACCATGATGGACCTGACCGAAGCCTGCATCTGCGACGCCATCAAAGCGATGCGAGCCGGGTCGTCCCCGACCCCGGACAGCCATAAGTGCAGCGCTTCCAGCCTCGTTCTCCCCTGGAAAGATGGCACTATCGACTTCACCCCGCCCTTCGAGCGCCGCACTTACGATGAGTTGTTCTTAGAGTGCACCGGCGTCGATCCCAACGATCAGAAGGGTGTCGCCGCGCTCGCCGCGAAGATCGGCTTCGACACCGCTGGCCGTCATCCCGACGTGATCAAGAGCGACGTGTTCGAAGAGAAGGTCGAGGACGCGCTGAAGGGCCCCATCTTCGTGACCGACTACCCGGCGAGCATCTGCCCGCTCACTAAGCGGAAGCGAGACAATCCCAACGTCGCCGAGCGGTTCGAGCTGTTCATCGATGGCATGGAAGTCGCCAATGCCTACACCGAACTGAACGATCCCGACCTACAAGAGACGCTATTCAAAACGCAGCTTGATGGTCTGAGCGAAGAGGACTCGATGGCCAAGATGGACACCGACTTCATCCGCGCCCTGCGCAATGGCATGCCCCCCGCTGGTGGTCTGGGCATCGGCATCGACCGTTTGGTGATGCTGCTGACCAACTCGCAAACCATTCGCGACGTGATCCTGTTCCCGCTGCTCCGCCCCGAGGCTTAGCGAATGGCCACGCTGCCGCGATTCAGCCTGCGAGAGATCATCTTGCTGACCACCATCGTTGCGCTCGCGCTTGCACTGTGGATCACAATGCGGAAAGTCCCGCAGGCGAACGTGCCCGGCACGTTCGTCGGCGGTGCCCCGACGCAGACTATCGCGGGTCCGTTGGTGGTAAGTTACCGCGAGCAGATTGACCCCTCGACGACTTCGTTCCAGAGCAGTGTCCCGATGGTGCAACTTCACTTTGTCGAAGGAGCCGTGATTTTCGAATTCGAGGGCCATCGTTGCCATCGTGTGGAGTCGTCGCGGTTGCTGGAACTCAGCTGGCGGCCTGCCCCGTAAAGACGAGTGCGTCCGAGTGAGCCGGGTCGTCCCCGACCCCGGAAATGTCGAAGGCCAAGTCGCGTTCTACTTCAAACGGTCCGGGGTAGAGGACGACCCGGCTCGCGCCGTTCGGCAAACCTCCATAGCTCGACTTGGCAGCGTTCAGGTAGACTTCGTCCGAACATCTAGAGCCCGACGTCTGTCGACATCGGCTACGAACCTACACAGAGACGCACTTTCATGGACGATATCGGTAAACTTATTCTGCGTATTACCGTCGGCGGGCTGATGCTGCCCCACGGCATGGCGAAGATGAGTGCCGCGGCACTCGGCGGCCTTCAATCGATGCTAGCCAGCCAGGGAATCCCGGGCTTCGTTGCCTACGGCGTCTACGTGGGCGAAGTGCTAGCACCGATCCTGATTATTATCGGGTTCCTCACGCGCCCCGCCGCTGCTGTGTTTGCGTTCAACATGGTGGTGGCCATTTACCTGGCACACGCCTCGCAGCTCGTACAGCTCAGCGACAAAGGTGGCCTCGCCCTCGAACTCCAGTACCTCTACCTGTTCGGCGCGATCGCCATAGCGTTCCTGGGTGCCGGCAAATACTCCATCAGCGGCGGCACGAGCAAGTGGGACTGAGCTCTAACGTCCCCTCTCCCCGTCGACCTCGCTTGTTGAACCTAGGAACCCTGAGCCCCATCTTCGCGAGGTCGTGGGGGAGAGGGTTAGGGTGAGGGGGACGAGTTTGCTAGCAAGCTCTCCACGTCTCAAGCCGTGTGAGCCGGGTCGTCCCCGACCCCGGAAATGCCGAAGGCTAAGCGGCGCTCCACTGCAAAGGTTTCCGGGGTCGGGGACGACCCGGCTCGCTGCTCCATTGATCACAAAGGGAGCGAGCAAACTCCGCGCGCGAATTCGTTCGGATCACGGGACTCTTGTTGCTAGCACTCCCCAAACCGCTATGGGCGCATCGCGGCGGGGGCCGGTATGCTGCGTGGCCGCTCTTGCTTGCACGGGATGACGCGCTTGCATGGGCTTACGGATAGCCTTCGACTACTAGCCATGGATCGGCGATGTATAAACTTCTGCTTTGCTGGCGGTATCTGCGGACGCGGTACATCGCGCTGGCTTCGATTGTCAGCGTGACGCTTGGCGTGGCCACCATGATTGTGGTCAACAGCGTCATGGACGGCTTTGCCAATGAAATGCAAAGCCGCATGAACGACGTTCTGTCCGACGTCATTGTCACGAGCCGCAGCCTCGAAGGCATGCCGAATCCCGAGTGGCACATGGACGAGATCCGCCGTGTCGCAGGAGACGATGTCGTTGGCATGACTCCTACGTCCCAAGTTCCAGCGGCGCTCGCCTACTACTTCCGCGGTCAGTACTTCACCCGGCAAGTTACCGTCATTGGCATCGATCCGAAGACCTACGCCAGCGTCAGCAAGTTTGGCTACTACTTGCAGCACCCTGAAAACCGCGAGCACCTTGACTTCAAGCTCAAAGAAAACGGCTACGACGTCATCGACCACCAAGCGGAGAATCCGGCCAAGGCAATGCCACGTAGCGACATGGAGCGAGCGGGCTGGGTCTATCGCCGAGCGAATGCGGCGTTCGAGAAACGCATCGCGGTACAGCCCCCCATCGAATCCGCACCGCCGCTCGAGGACGACTCCGATAGTGTCTTTGGTGGCACGGCTCCGCCCGTTCAAGAGACTTTCGATCCGGCCACCGAACAGCACACCGGCACCGTGCTCGGCATTGGTCTCTGCAGTCATCGCATTCCCGACGGGACCGACGTGTTCCAGGTCCTGCCGGGCGATGACGTAGAGATCCACTTCCCTTCGTGCGGACGTCCTCCCGAGTTTCGTAGCTCGAAGCTCACCATCACCGATGTCTACGAGAGCAAGATGGCGCAGTACGACATGCAGTACATGTTCGTGCCGCTCGACAAGTTCCAAGAGATGCGAGGCATGATCGACCCCCAAAGCGGCGTGCGATTCGTCAACGCGATTCAGATTCGCTTGAAGGAAGGTGCCGACGCCAACGTCGTCCGCGACAAACTGCGGGCGCACTTCCAGTTGCACCTGTACGATGTCAGCACCTGGCGTGACATGGAAGGCCCGCTTTTGGCAGCGGTGCAGACCGAAACGCTGGTGCTGAACGTGCTCTTGTTCCTGATCATCGCCGTCGCCGGCTTCGGTATCCTCGCGATCTTCTTCATGATCGTCGTCGAGAAAACCCGCGACATTGGCATTCTCAAGAGCCTCGGGGCGTCGAGCAATGGAGTGATGGGCATCTTCCTCACCTACGGCTTCAGCCTTGGCATCGTTGGTGCCGGACTCGGCATCGTTGGGGGCCTGCTATTCGTCGAGTACATCAACGAGATAGCCGACTTCTTAGGGCGACTCACCGGCACACCCGTGTTCGATCCAGCCGTCTACTACTTGTACAAGATTCCGACGATCGTCGAAGCCTTTACGGTCACTTGGATTGCAATCGGCGCGATGCTTATCGCCGTGCTGGCCAGCGTGCTACCCGCGCTGCGAGCAGCCAGGATGCACCCCGTCGAAGCCCTACGATTCGAATAAGCTCTTCACCTACCCCGCACGTATCATGTCGACCAAGCCCTTTCAGCCACTCGTAGTGGCGACCAACATCGAGAAGACCTATCGCAAAGGCCCGGTTGCCGTGCCGGTTCTCAAGGGGGTCGATATGTCGGTCGCCAAGGGCGAGCTCGTCTCCATCATCGGGCAGAGTGGAAGTGGAAAGAGCACACTGTTGCATCTACTGGGAACACTTGATCGACCCGATGCAGGCGAGATTCACTTCGAAGGCAACCGCATCGACAACCTGGCCGCTGCGGGTCGCGATGTGCTTCGCAATCGTTACATCGGACTGATCTTTCAGTTCTACCACCTGCTCCCCGAACTCACGGCCATCGAGAACGTGCTCGCCCCCGTGATGATCCGCCACTCAGTGCTCGGCTACTGGGCCAAGCGTCGCGAGTATCGTGAACGTGCTAAGGAACTGCTCGACACCGTTGGCTTGGGCCATCGCCTGAACCACAAGCCCCGCGAGCTCTCCGGCGGTGAAATGCAGCGAACAGCCATTGCCCGCGCACTGATCGCCGACCCTAAACTTCTGCTGGCCGACGAACCGACCGGCAACCTCGACCGCGAGACCGGCGAGGGCATTCTCGAAGTCCTCCGCCGGCTCAACACCGAGCGAGGCCTCTCCATCATCATGGTCACGCACGACCCCGCCATTGCGGCTGGTGCCGATCGTACGGTCAATCTGGTGGGCGGCCGCGTCCACACCGCGAACCAAGCCGCGGCGTAAACGGTCTCTGGTGGCAAACTTGTCGACTATTCGTAGCCGGACTCGCAAGAGTTCGGGCCGACGCTAGCGCTATGCTCGTAGCCAAGTGAGCCGGGTCGTCCCCGACCCCGGACCGCTTCAACTTGCAAAACGCTCGCTGCTCGCAACCCGATTGTCCGGGGCCGAGGACGGCCCGGTTCACGAATCCTTTTCGAAACGTCGTTACCTGCTCGCTAGGTTCTCTCGGCCAGGGCCACCCACTTTCCCCCGCATTCCACCGAGTCATCCGTGAACTTCCGAAAAACCACTTTGGACACTAGACTGGGGTCTACAGCTTGTGGGCCAGCGACCCTTTCGCCGGCCGAAACGCATTCGATGCATTCCCTACACACACCTTGGCGCGCGAGCGCTAGCTCGATGGCAAAACAGATTTACATTGGCGGTACGTTCTATCCCGAGGCCGACGCGAAGATCAGCGTCTTCGATCACGGGCTGCTCTACGGCGACGGCGTGTTCGAGGGCCTGCGCATCTACTCGGGCAAAGTGTTCCGCCTTGGCGAGCACGTCCAGCGTCTGTTCGAGTCGGCGAAGGCCATCTGGCTCGAAATCGGCATGACCCACGACGAGATGGCCGAGGCCATCAACACAACGGTCGCCAAGAACGGCTTGTCCGATGGTTACGTCCGTGCCATTGTCACTCGCGGTGCCGGTTCGTTGGGCCTCGATCCTCGTAGGTGTAGCAATCCTCAAGTCATCATCATCGCCGACACCATCACGCTGTATCCGCAGGAGTACTACACGAACGGACTGGAGATCGTGACGGTCAGTGTCATTCGCAACCATCCCGCCGCGCTGAGTCCTCGTGTTAAGTCGCTCAATTATCTGAACAACATCCTCGCCAAGATCGAAGGCATTCAGGCCGGCTGCATCGAAGCCCTAATGCTCAATCACAAGGGCGAAGTCGCCGAATGCACGGGCGACAACATCTTCGTCGTCAAAGATGGCAAGCTGATCACCCCGCCCCTCGACGCCGGCATCCTCGCGGGCGTCACACGCGAGGCCGTGATGGACTTGGCTCAGGAACTCGCGATCCCGTGCGTCGAGCAAGTGATGACCAAGCACGACGTCTACATCTGCGACGAATGCTTCCTCACCGGTAGCGCCGCGGAAGTAATCCCCGTCGTGAAACTCGACAGCCGCGTACTAGGCGACGGCAAACCCGGCCCCATCACCAAACGCCTCACCAGCGCGTTCCACGAAATGGTGCGGAGTTAGAATCCAGTCGCGGATCAGCTGGGAGCTGTGTCATCCTGATGGAGCCTAAGCGACTGAAGGATCTCGTTCGCCACGGGACTGGTGTTCCAAGAAGAATTCCCGCCGACCTTGCAAGCGAGGCTTGAAGCCCAGATGAAGTGCACCATCTTGCCGGGATTGCCTGCGAGTGGTGATCCTTCGCACCACTTCTGCTTTGAGCAGCCTTCACCATGGGCTGAAGGACTGGTGGTATCCTTCACGGCTTCCCAGGGCAATACATGGGTTGGCAATTTTCAGCAGGGCCATGGTTACGCAACGAAACTCATCGAATGGCCCGCAGCCAATGCGGTCATAGTAGTCGCAAGTGGTGCCGTGTACTTTGTCTCCCTCGATCACTCGAAGCCATGGCAATGCTACCATGCACTGGGAATTGACTGCATTCTTACCCCAAATCAAGGCGACGCTGTCATCTCAACGTACGACCATCTGCTAATGATCGGCCAGTCTGGTCAGGTTGTATGGCGAAGGCTACTTGCTATCGACGGAATCGATCTGGAAGTGAAATCGGTCCAGAATGAAGAGATTTCAGGCATGTATTGCTGGGATCCGCCAGAAGGCTGGTCGCCCTTCCGCGTATCACGCGTCAATGGAACTGATCTAGTTCCCAACTCAGATTGATCAATCCGCGAGCATCCGCCTCAATCCGCGCCCATCCGCGACGAATTCTTCCAGAACTCCAACCGCTACTTCGCCGCCACGCGTTGAGCCTGGAACTCTTTGTTCGAGATGTCCTTGAAGCTCACCAATTGCTCCTGGACCAGTGTGATGCGGGCGCGGTCGTCTTTCGAGAGCATCCAGGTAAACAGGTGCTCGGCGCGAAGGTTTGGCGATCCGATCATCGTCAGGTTCACTTCCACTGGCACGACGTTGTGCAGTTCGAGCGTCTCGTTCACCTGCAGACGGGGCATCGGCGGCAAGCTCGACGCCAGGATGCAGTTGAGCTTCGCGTAACCGTTGAAGTAATTCCGTAGGTCCCGCCACGTTTCGCGGTGCGGCACCGAAATCGTTGCCATGCGATAGGTCATCGAAGTGGCTTCCATCGTCAGGACGCCGGTGTCTTTGATGTACAGCGGGTCGAACTCGGGCTCGGCCGAGAATTTCACCAACGGATCGGTGCTCGTTTTGGCCCAGGTGCACAGGTTCTTGATCGCGGCGTCCAATCGTTCGATGCTAATCTCGGTCTTCACACTTCGCGAAGGATCGATCAGCACGAACCGTCCGTCTTTGTCTCCTTGACCTTCACGGAAGATCGCCACGCGGCCCGTGTTCTCGGCGAAGTCGTAAATCACGCCATTCGCCACGAGCGTGGTGTTCTGCGTGATCGGAGTTTCTTCCTTGCCGGTGTAGACCCTGGTCTCGATCCGAAAGTCGACCGCAGCGGCCAAAGGAGTGATGGCGGCGGCGAGGGCGAAGGCGGCGAGGCGACGATACATGGCAAGACTCCGTTCGATCGAGCGGTTGGGTAGGTTCCGCGCGAAGCGTAGGAGCTTTGGGACTTCGTGTAAACAGCGAACAACCGTAGCCGGACTCGCAAGAGTTCGGGTGATGTCCATCGCGGTCCGCACTCTTGCGAGTCCAGCTACAGAAAGAGTTCTTACCCGAAGTAGCTCGGGGCATTCCCCTCTTTCCACTTGATATTGCAGCCGAGACTTGCGCGTTGCTCCGTTGAGGGCTCTTTGCCTGCTAGCACTGCATCCACCGCCGCGCGAAGGTCCTCGCCCGTCACGGGGATTCCACTCTCGGGCCGGCTGGCATCGAACTGGCCGCGGTAGACGAGCTTCCGATTCTTGTCGAACACGTAGAAGTCGGGCGTGCAGGCCGCGGCGTACGCCTTGGCGACCTCCTGAGTCTCGTCGTAAAGGTACGGGAACTGGTAGCCACGAGCCTCGGCCTCGGCGACCATTTGCTCGGGCGAGTCGGCCGGGTAGTTGGCCACGTCGTTCGAGCTGATCGCCACCACCGCTGCACCCCGCTGCGTGTACTCGTTGCCAAAGGCCGCAAACTCGTCCCCCAGGTGTTTCACGAAGGGGCAATGATTGCAGATGAACGCTACGACCAGCGCCGGGGCACCATCGAAGTCGCCGAGCGAGACCACCTGGCCGTCGACGTTCACCAGCGAAAAGTCGAGTGCCGGGGTGCCCAAGGGGAGCATGGTGCTGGGGGTGCGTGCCATTTTCGAGAACCTCGCGAAACGGGGAGTGTCTATGTGATCGTTCTGCTGGCAGTATTGCGGAACGTGCGGGGGCGGGCAACCGCGCGGCTGGCCGTGCGTTGACACTCACCCCCAACGCCCTATAATCTGGCGGCGTAAGACTTTGCAACAAATGGCGAAGCTGCGGGCCCCTGGGAAGCGAACCGTTCGAGGCCTGTCAGCGTAATGCTGATACGACATTTTCCACCGCGTGGCTAGGAGCGAAACACATGGCACTTCTTGAACTTGATAACACGAACTTCGAAGCCGAAGTGCTCAAATCCAGCGAGCCAGTGCTGGTGGACTTCTGGGCTCCTTGGTGCGGTCCTTGCCGCATGATCGCTCCGCTGGTCGAAGAACTCGCCGGCGACAACGTTGGCAAGGCAAAGGTCGCCAAGCTGAACATTGACGACTCGCAAAACTTGGCCGAGCAGTACCGCGTCAGCAGCATCCCCACCTTGATGGTGTTCAAGGATGGCCAACCAGTCGAGACCTTCGTTGGTCCGCAGCCTAAGGCCAAGCTGCAGCGTGCGATCGACGCCGCCCAGGCGTAATCTGGAAGCCGTGATAGCAACGCATTCATTTCAAGGCCGCTCCCACAAGGAGCGGCCTTGTTTGCTGGGTCGCCGTAGATTTGTGGAGGCAAAGTTAAAGTCCGCCCCGTGTTTTGGTCGATGCGCACCCTGGGGGGAATGTATGGATTATCGCGATCAGCGAAACTTTGCGGCGAAAGGACTCGCGCATGAGCGAAGCCCCTCACAACTCGGCCAACGAAATCACCGCGCGTATCGACGCGCCTCACTCCGTGCGCCCTGCACTGGCTGAGGCCGCTAGTCGACCTGTCGCCGTCGCTGCGGGAGCCTCGCTTTTTGGAACTGTCGAGCCTGCGGAGACTCGCGAGCCCAAGCCGCTGAACCCGCCACCCATTGACCGCCACGCCGCGGAACTCGCCGAGCAGTTGCAGCGTCGCCAGAGCGATCTCGACCGCCGTGCCGCGATGCTCGGGGCACAGGAAGCGGAAATCGAGAACAAGATCCGTCACGCACGATTGTGGATCGAAGAGCGCCAACGCGAGCTCGATGCCCGCGAAGAAGCGATGTCGGCCGATCGCCCCGCAGTCACCATGACCGCCCCCGATCTCACTGCCGAGGCGAAAGCCCTGGAAGCTCGCCAGCGAGAGCTCGACGCTCGCCAGGCGGACATCTACCGGCAGATTGAAGAGCTCACGCAGCAGAGCGCGGACGTTCACGAGAAAACTGAACGCTTGGCGAATCGCGAAGCGCAACTCAAAGACCTTGAGCAGTCGATCGATCGACGCCACATGTCGATTGTCGACGAGCGGGAAGACCTTGCCCTGCAATCGCGGGAACTCGACGAGCGGCGTGGCAAACTGATTCGTCGCAACGAAGAGCTCGAGACTCGCGACGCCGAGCTTCGAAGCCGCGAATCGCAGATGGCGTTTCGCCGGCACGAGATCGAGACGGCAATCGCCCGGTTCGAGAAGCTTGGCGTCACGCATCAGCGAATGGAAGAACTCGACGCAAGGTCGGCCGAGTTCGAGACGCGGTCGCGTTACCTCGACAAAGCCGAGGAACTGCTCAAGGAGGACACCGCGCGGCTTGCGAAGCGGCGGCAAGAACTTGACGACGAATTTCGAAGTGGTACAGAACATCTGCGTGCGGAACGGCAAAAGTTTATTGGAGAACAGGAAACGTTTCGTCAGTTGGTGGCTCGTCGAACCAAGGAACTCGATCAGCGCGAGGGCGAGCTCGACCAGCGCGAGGAGTCGCTCGGCAACTTACGTCTGGAGCTCGAAAGCTCGCAGCGCGAGGTGCTCGAAATGCGCCTCGCAACCGAGGAGACCTGGGCGCAGCTCACAGGCGTTTTAGCTCCCGCGAGCCTCACGCGTTCGATTGCCCAGATGCGAGGTCGACTCGCCGATCACTACGAGCACCAGATCACGGAACTCGCACAGCGTCGCGACGAACTCGAGCAATTGCGCACGGCTCTTGCCGGTGAGCACACGGGTCTCGAAACTCGTCGCACGCAGTTCCAGGAATGGCAACGGCGGCGCGAGCAGGAAGTCGAGCAGCAAGCCGGGCGACTGATCGCCCGCGAGCAAGAGCTCGACCGCCAGCAGATGCATTACGAAGCGCTAGAGTCGAAGTGGCGGCTGGAGCGCGACGACTATCGCGCCGAAATCCGCCAATTGCTCACGCAACTGCGTAAGGGCATCCTCGATGCGGCGTAAAGATGCATGAACTGTTACTCACGCTCGCGTGAGCACCGTTCATTACTGTAGAGGTTGTTGGAACAGCGTCCAGCAACACAATTCAACTCAGTAGCCGGACCTCCACGAGGTCCGCGAATACGCGAGGAGCGAAGACGCTCCCCTGGTCTTCGGTTACTCTTTCTCTTCGCTAACTTCCACCTCAGCGGTGTCGTCGGCCTTTTCGTTGACTTCGGACTCTTCGGTGGCCTTCGCTTCTTCGCTGGCTTCCAGCGAATCAGTTTCGCTCTCACTGGCTTTGCTCACTTCCGGCTTCTGAGCTGCGAGTTCGGCACCGCGGCGCGAAGCTTCCGAAGCGTAGGCGAGGGCGGACTGGAGCTCGAACCGATTGAAGTAAGGCGAGCGGTTGAGATTGCGCGCGGTACCGGTGAGCTTCGTGGCGAGTTCTTCCCAGCTTACGTCGCTGTTGAGGTGCCACACGGCAGCTTGAGCAGCGTTGTGCTGGAGATCGCCGTTGCCGAAAGCTTTGAGCAGTTCGATCACTTCGGGACGATCGGTCGAGGGATCCACGGGACGAAGCTTGTAGGGATTGCTGCTGGTGGGATCGGCCTTGCCGTGGTCGAGGCACAGCAGAGGAACGTCGATCTTGGTGACGCGATCGGGCGGAATGCTAAACATACCGCCGCCACCGCCCATCATACCGCCACCACCCATTCCGCCGCCGCCGCCCATCGATTGCTGTCCGCCACCGCCACCACCGAAGCCGCCACCGCCACCGCCGCCGAAGTTACCGCCACCGCCACCACCGCCGCCGAACTGAGCAACAATGGGGTCGCCGATGAAGGCTTCGGGCAGGCGGACTTTCACGCCGTTTGGCAGTTTGTTGGTGATTAGGATTCGACCCTTATGGGAGTTCTTGGCGATGAACTTCACTTCGATCTGCCCCGCTTCTTCAGCGGCGAACAGGTCCATCACCTCGGTCGATTCCTTACTCGGAGTCTCGGCAGCATCGTCCGCAAACGCACCGGGCGCTGCGAACAACAGGAGGGCGAGCAAAGTGGCAAAACGGGCGAGCGTGGCTGGCATGGATTCCGCTCCGGCGGGAGTCTCGTGGTCTGAAGCTATAAGTTCCGTAGAAAACGCCCCGCAGCCCTGCTCAGTTGGCAGGGGGCGCGGCATCCCTTTCAGCATAATCGCTCGCGGGTCGACTGCCAAACTATTCCCGACCGCAAGCGGAGGATTGGATGGCGAGAAGCGAGCAGGTGGCAGCAATACCTCAAGCGTAGGGGGCTCTAAGTGCTGAATTCATAAGGGGTTACTAGGCGAGAGGGTGAGCGTCAGGGCCGTGGTGTTTCGAGTAGCTCATCCGGCTCCCCGCCTCCCACGAATAATGTCCCGACTCTGCGACTTTTTCATTGGGTGCGACTTTATTCTTTTGGGTCAATCGGGCGGGCGGGAAAAAGTGTCGTGTTTTTTCGAGTGAAATCATGGTTCGTGAGATCGGGCGAAAAGAGTAATGTCGCAGGGGTTCACCGCAGGTGCGACTTTACTCGATTCTTGCTCCCTCCCCCAAGTCGCGTAGGCCGGATCAAGCGGAGCGCCGATCCGGCGCTTGGCGTGTTGGATTTGTGGTCGCGCACGCGAAGCGCGTAGCATGGCCGCCTCGGCCGTGTAAGGGGAGCGAGTGCGAAGTAGGACACGGCCGGGGCGGCCATGCTACGGGGGGGTACTCAGGGGCGAGATTCTTCGGTCGCTTAGGCTCCCTCAGAATGACACGTGCTGCTTGGTCTTTGGTGGCTTTGTTTCTCCTTAGTTTTACGCGTCCATTGCCGGGTCGGCGCTCCGCTTGATCCGGCCTACTTCAGAATTAGAACATGGGCGCGAGTACTTTCTAGTCCCTTTTTGGAACATCTGTACATTTTCTCGAAATTTCTAAAAGGGTGCAGAAATCCGGGAAGAAGGTCGAGATTTTCGTACCCTGTGTCATCCTGAGGGAGCCTAGGCGACTGAAGGATCTCCTTTGCCATTTTTGCAGTGCGCTCAGGGGCGAGATTCTTCGGTCGCTGAGGCTCCCTCAGAATGCCATGGCGCGGGGCTTGGGACCGCGAGCTCCGAGGGCTCAACTACTCTTTTCGCGCAGGCGACCTTCTCGCTCCCCCTCTCGTGGGTTACCTCCGGCAAGTTCGCACGTTGAATCTTGTGCGGTGTTGCGCCTGTTTGCGCTAAAGCGTATGCGCGCTTGGTTGGGGGGGCGGTAGAACCTGAAAAAGGGACGGGGAACTCTGAATCTGCGCACGGGGCGTTCGCAAAACTACCTAACGAAGAGTTTTGGAGTTTTTTCGCGCCAAACCTGTCCCGTCCGTTAGGTAAAGGGTTGCAAGAAGAGGTTGCAGGCGAACTTTCGTTTCTCATTTCGTTGGTTCACATCGTTCTCCGGGGCAACCGCTTCGCAGGGTCAAAGGGCAGCATCCTGCGAAGCGGCGGTTCCAGATCGTACAAACAAGACCTCCGATCGCATGGACAGACAACCCGAATTCGTGCGGCTACTCAGCCGACATTCGAGCCATATATACGGCTTCATTTTGATGCTGTCGGTAACGCACTCGGACGCTGACGACGTGTTTCAAGACACAAGTGTCGTGTTGTGGGAGAAGTTCGACTCGTACGAGCCGGGGACGAGCTTCCGTGCGTGGGCGTGCAAGATTGCTTACTACGAAGTGCTGGAACTGCGGCGCAAGAACAACTTGATGAAGTACCTGTCGAACAGCACGCTGACGCTCCTGGCACAGGACGCTTTGACCCTCATGCAACAAGAAGACGAACGCAAGGATAGCCTTGCCGACTGTCTGGGCAAGCTGGCTTCGCAGGATCGGCAACTCATCGAACAGAAGTACTTCGTCCGCTTGAGCACCGAAGAAATCGCCACCCGTTCGAGCAAGTCGACTTATTCCATCTACCGAGCGTTGACTCGCGTGCACAACAATCTTCTCAATTGCGTCAAGCGAAACCTGCGTACGTCGGAAGGAGGGGCACGATGAACGATGCCCAACGACGATTCGAGTGCATTCGCATCTGGCTGGAAGCCAAAGAAGGGCGAGCCACGGAGCAAGAACTGCGGCAGCTCAACGACATCCTGGAGACAGATCCGGGAGCTCGACGGGCCATTGTCGAGTTGACGCAGCAGCAGGGCTGGTTTGCCTGGCACGGCATGTCGTCCCCCGGGCTGGCGCTTTCGGCCATCGACGAGGCGATGTTGCCTCCCGCCGAGGTTCAAGCGGGCGGCCGCGATGTGGCGTATGCTCGTGGCAGTGGTGGATCTCCGGGGTGGGATTCGAACGCCTTGCAATTCTCATCGCTTCGCAAGCTGAACGTACCGCTCGTCTCATGGCAGATGGCGGCGATTGCATTGGCGGTGTTTGTTTTGGCAAGCCTTCCGGGCTGGATGAAAACGGGGAAGGGAGTCGACCCTCGGGTGGCTGTTGCCCCCACGGACAATCCTGTCGAGGCCTTGGTCACCACCGCCACGCCCTGCCTATGGAGCGATTCGAATCAGCAGAGTACTTCGCAACCGCGGCAGTTTCTCGAAGGCGATGCCATCAAGCTGCTCGAGGGGGTTGCCGATCTGCACATCGCTCTGAAGGTCGGAAGCGTAAAGCTTCAGATCGAGGGTCCGGTGGCCTTTGTGTTGGGGCATGAGGGGATCACGAATCTTAGCTACGGAAAAATCGCGATCGACAACAGCGATCCCTACGCGAGTAGCTTCGGAGTCGAAACCGCGTTCGGGCGAGTCGTCGCCCAGCCAGGAAGCCAGATCGGGGTCTCGGCATTTGCAAATCAGATTGAAGTTCACGCGTTCCGGGGCAAAGCGTCGCTCGAATCGCCCTGGCTGGTCTCCGATGCAGGCGAGCTGACGTCGATGTGGATCGAGCCACAGCGTGCCGTTCGACTATCGCAGGAGTCGGGTAGCGCCATCGAGTTCACGCACATGTCGGCGGATCGCGCCCACTTCACGCCGTATCGATCGCTGCAAGCGAGCTATCTAGAGGTAAGCCCGACGTACGTCGAAGCGGTGATGGCCGCTAAGCCCGCGGCGTACTGGAGGTTTGAAGGGGAAACCGATGGCATGGTTCGCAACGAGATGGGGGAGTCGTTCAAGGGAACGCTGGTAGGCGACTACCGGTGGATTGGCCCGCCTCATTCGCAGTCAATCGAGTTTGGAGTGTTTCCTCGGCCCGGCATTATGCGGGTGATGGAAGATTTCGACGAAATCTTGTTGTCCGACTTCTCGTGCGAACTGTGGATTCGTCCGAGTCATTTCCACCACGGCACGGTGCTTAGTTTTGCGGGGCCGTTTGATGAGGAGTTGCGAAAGAACCCACTAGGTATCTGTGTCGAGACGATCGGCGGCTGGGGCGATAGCGCTATCACCAACCGAGTGCGAATGCTCGTTCGTTCTCCGGCGGGTTACATCATCAACAGCTCGATCTACTCCGATTGCCACTATCAACCACGCCACTGGCAGTACGTCGTGGCGCAACGAGTGAATGGCATACTCCAAATCTACTTGGATGGCGAGCTGGTGAAAGAGGCGCCTGGGAAGCCAGACACGCCGCCCGGCCTGCAACTGGTGGTGGGGCAGCTTTACACCAATCAATTGTTCCGTCCGTTCAACGGCTGCGTCGACGAGATGGCCGTTTATGGCCGGGCGCTGTCGCCGGAAGAGATTAAGGAGCATTACGAAGCCAACCACGCCAAGGTACCTGGTCTTCCCAGTAGCTAAACAGGCTGCACAGGGAGGAATTGAGTGTGGCACTGTTGAACAGCGATCAGGCGCGATCCATTAAAATTTCGTATCGGAGAGACCTTTTCATGGCAGAGTTCCAACTGCGTGCGGCACGTCGCGGATACCGAGGTTTTACGCTGGTCGAGCTGCTGGTGGTGATTGCCATCATCGGAATTTTGGTGGCGCTATTGTTGCCGGCCGTGCAAGCGGCGCGGGAAGCGGCTCGGCGGTCGCAGTGCGTCAACAATCTCAAGCAAATTGGCCTAGCGATTATGAACTACGAATCGAGCCAAAAGAAATTGCCGCCCGGTTCGATGGGTTGCGACGGTACGGGTACTGCGGAGTGCGGACAGGTCGAGCGGACGTCGGCCAGCATGTTCTTGGCCATTCTACCTTACATGGAAATGCAGCCATTATACGATTCGTTCAATATCGAGACGGGGAATGTCTGGACGACGACACCAAGTGGAAGTTGGGACACCCCGTGGCTGACCTACCCCAACAAGGTACAAGGTGTGGCAACGGTGGTGGAAGGCTATCGTTGTCCCAGCACGACCGGCCAAGCCGTGATGGAGCACAGTTTCATTAGGCGGGGGAGCAACTACGTTCAGGCTGCGCAGGGTAACTACGCTGCGGTGCATGGCGCGATGGGAACCACGGGGTGTGATTTCTCCGGCGCCGGCCCCGGGAATGCGATTCACGTTGATGTGAAACACCACAATACAGGACCGTTTGTTTACCTAAAATCCCGCAAAATTCGCCAGATTAGCGATGGGATGAGCAACACCATGTTCGTCGGAGAAGTGGACACCCGACCTGTTGATCGCGGAACTGCTCGTGCTTCGCTGCAGGGCGTTGCCGATCGCACACTTCAGATGCTGTCGGCCAATGCGTGGTCGTTTGCTCTTCGCCACTGCGACAGCCTGCGGACCACCTACAATCCGCTCAACACCTTGCAGGGTCAGGGAGTGATCCTTGCGGCGACTTTACCCGGCGGGGGAAATAATGGTGCGTTCGGCAGCGAGCATCCTGGTGGTGCAAGCTTCGTGTACGGCGATGGTCGCGTCGAGTTCCTTACTGACGACATCGACTCCGCCGCCTACTGGGTCCAATCGACGATTGCCTACAACGACCTGCCTGGGTCGCTTCCCGTGAATTCGGGGGCTTGCTCTGGCGGTGGCGGCACGGGTGGGCCCGTGCGATAGATCACGCGGACCTAGCCACAGCTCTTGTTCTTGCTATTCCCTTCAGTTAAGCCGTCGTGCGCGCATTGCCAATGTCACTTGCCTCTCAGATTATTTTTGTTCGCGTCGCAGCACTCAGTGCCCTGGTGCTCTCGCTGATCACCACGAGCGGATGCGCACCTAGCGGGCCGACCGTTGTGCCGGTGTCGGGCAAAGTGCTGATCAACGGTCAGCCACTCACTTATGGCTACGTTCGATTTGTTCCCACCAGCGGTCGCGCTTCGGATGGTGAAGTCCGTTCCGATGGCACGTTCAAGTTGCGTTACTCAGCCTCCCAAGAGGGCGCCCTGCTCGGCGAGCACCGCGTAGAGATCGCGGCGAATGAAACGCTCGGCCCCACGAAGGTGAAGTGGCACGCGCCGAAGCGCTACGCATCGATGGTCAGCTCCGGACTCACTCACAAGGTCGATGGTCCCGACGACACCGTCGTGTTCGACCTGAAATGGGAAGGACGCGAGACCGGTCCTTACGAAGAGACTTATTCGTCGAAAGATTCATTCTGACGACCTTCGCTTAAATTAAAGACACTACTAACATTGCTGCCCCCTTCCTCCTTCGCTGAGGCTAGCTCCTTATGAAATGCACGATGTCGAAGTTTTCTGTTCTGACGGCTACGCTGCTGGGGCTGTACGCCGCGGCAATGCCGCGCGACTGCCAGGCGGTGATTACCTACGTGGACGCGACGAACGGGGTCGGCGGGAACACCACGCTTCTGGATGGCAGTACATGGGAGACGACTCTCACCGTAACGGGGCCGCTCGACAACGTGTGGAGCAAGCGGGCGTTCGCCAATGGAGCTACGATCTTCGAGGCCAGCATTGTCACTCCGTTCACGGCGGGCAATCCCACGGAGAACGCCCACATGGTGCGGACGACCATCTCGGGTTTGACTCCGGGTCAGTCGTACGACATCTACGGGTATTTTTGGAGCACGCTGACGGGTGATTGGCAGCTCGAAGCGACGCTCGATTCGGCCAACATCAACGACGGCGGAACGGCCGGTGATCCACTCGATGACTTCCTGCCGCAGAGCTCGGACTGGACGTTTACGCGACTGGCGGGTGTGGCGAATAAGGCGCAGGCGCTTCCGGCCGTTGCAACTCGCTTCGACTCAACGGTTCTCGTGCTTGAAGCCGATCGTGGAATGTGGGAAGCAACGCTTGGATCGGCGGTAGCCAATGGTAGTGGTGAGATCCAGGTGTTTATCGACGACTGGGAGAATTCGGGAAATTTCCGCGCCTGGTACGACGGCGTTGGCTTTGAACCTTCCGGTTCGCCGCGGCTAACCATCAACCGCGACACCGGCGAGATGGTTTATACCTCGACCACTTCGCGCAACATCGTGGGCTACTCGATTCAGTCGGCAGCCGGCACTTTGACGCAAGATGGCTGGACCTCCATCGCCGACAACTACGACTCGAACGCCGTGGGCCCTGGTGCCGACCTGATTGATGCCGACGATCCATGGGTGAAGCTGTCGCAGGCTGGGAGCTTCACGGACTTGAGCGAGGCCGAGTTGAATCTGTTCGGCCCCCAAAACGGTGGTACGCTCCCCGCCAACACGCCGATCAGCTTCGGCAACGCGTGGCTTCAGTACTTCACCGAAGACGTGACGATGGACATCCTGCTCAACGATGCCGAGGGGACGATCGAGAACGTGCGGGTGGTGTTCGAGGGGAACAGCAACAGCCAGTTCGTTGAGGGCGACTTCGACTTTAACGGCAGCGTTGGACCGGAAGACTACGCGATCTTCATCGATTCGCTATTCGCCCCGATCTCGGGTTCGCCTGTCGAGACCTATGCCTTTGGCGATCTCGATGGGGACGCTGACGTAGACTACACGGACTTGGTGACCTATCGCTCGGTCTACGATGCAGCGAACGGCGCGGGGGCGTTTCAACTGATGCTTTCGGGCGCGTCAGTGCCGGAGCCATCTTCGGTATTTACGCTGATAAGTGCGATTGGTGGAGCACTGGTGGTTGCTCGTCGTCGCGGACGTTCGCTAGCCATGTCCCGCACCGCGGGCAAACTCGGTGCCGCCGCAATCACGATGGTGCTGCTGTGCGGTTCGGCTGTGGCACAGATTACGTACGTGGATGCCAAGCCCAACTCGAACAACGGCGGTGTAACCCCGCTGGTTGGAACGAACACGACGCTCATTGACGGATCACCTTGGAATGCAGTGGCCTCGGCGACCGCTGATGGCCAGTACAACTTCCGCACCAACGCGGCGTGGGGCAACGCTGGTATTTACGAGACCAATGCCAACGGTGCCGAGAACGCGCCGATGCTCCGCACGACCGTCACCGGCCTGGACCCGAGCGCACGCTATTTCACCTACGGGTTCTTCTGGTCGAATCCATCGCAGAACTGGCGACTGAAGATTACCCACGATCCGGCAGATATCGATGACAACGGGACGCCTGGGGATCAGCTCGACGACTTCTTGCCGGACACGCCTGGAATCTCGTTCAGCGCTGCTGGATCAGCGACTTCTACCGACGCGCCGACAATCGCGGCATCGGCCTTCACCGCGCCTGTTGTGGTTGGCACCAACCCCGCGCTCTACGCCGCGGAGCTGGGCATGCACTCCCCCACTCCGGGCGGCGAGCTTATCTTCTACGTCGACGACCTTGCGAACCAGTCCGCGGCCTCGAACCGTACATGGTACGACGGCGTGGGTTATTCGAAGGTCCTCGACCTCACGCTGGTCGTAAATACGGCCGATGGATCGGCCCGAATTAAGAACGAATCGGGTGGCGCGGTAGACCTGAGCTACTACAAGATCACCAGTGCGACCAACCAGTTGAACCCCGCAGGTTGGAACACCCTCGATATGCAGAATGTGGGAGCGGTGGATGGGGCCGATCCCGGCGACACTGCTGGCGATGCGCTGCTCGAAGGCTGGGACGTCGCCGGTGGTAGCAGCAGTAGCCTGCTGTCGGAGGTGAACTTCCTGAGCACAACGGCTCTTGCCGATGCGTCCAGCTTCAACCTGGGCAATGCGTTCCTTCCGGGAATCGCAAGCGGCGTGACGTTTGAATTCCAAGGACAGCAAGGTTTGCTGACCGGGATTGTGGAGTTCATCAATGAGATCTTGTTGCCCGGCGACTACAACAACAGTGGCACCGTCGAGGCTGGCGACTACACCGTTTGGAAGAGCAGCTTCGGCCAATCGGGGGTTGATCTCGATGCCGATGGCAATGGCGACGGCACGGTGAACCTTGCCGACTACACGGTGTGGCGAGATAACCTGGGTGCCACGTCGATAGGTCCGCTCTCGAGCACCACGGTCCCCGAGCCGGCCGCCTTGAGCGTTGTATTGCTCGCGGCGATGGTGCTGGGTGGCAAGCGATTGCTCTCGGCAACTTTCCGTGCGGCGAGCGTGCTAGTGGTGTTAATGGTCGCAATGGTGGGCACGGCGCAGGTCGCTTCGGCTGCCTACACGCTCGATCGACAGTACCTGTTGGGCGACGACTCACTCGAAGGGGGCGCCAACGGGGCGACCGTCGGTAGTGCGAACTCGGGCGCTCTAAGCCCTGGCAACTCGGCCGATTCGGCGGGGCCATCGGGGGCTTACCTCGACTTGGTCGCCACGGGCACGCCTCAGTACGTGGGCGTGAGCACGGTCGGCGGTGGTCGCCCACTCGCATCCCCCGGGACGCAAGGCGTGCGGTTCAACGGGACGACGGACTTTCTCGATGGCATCCCGCTTAATCGCCCCGACGAACTGGCATTGATCCTCGCCACCTCTCCCAGTCCGACGGAGTATCCGCTGAACTACAACGAGATTCGTGGTCGCGGCATGCAGATGTGGGTCTATCCCGAGCAGGCCGGCATCGATGCCGGTAATTTTCAATCGATCGTGTCTGACTCGATCCATGCCGGCGGACCGGCGATCGATGCTGAGGGTCGTTGGACTCAGATGAACAGCCGGCACTTCGCCAACATTACGACTGGTCCCGAGGCAACCGTGGCGGTGCAAGGGAACACCTGGCACCACGTGATGCAACATATCTACATCCACGGTACGCCAGGCGCGCCCACTGTCATTGCAGGTAGCGGTGCCGTGAATGCCTTCGACGCCGTGCTCTACGTCAACGGCATGGCCGTGTCGGCGAACAACGACTCGATGGATTTCACCCGCGCGTACGACACGGGGGTTAGCCCACCGGTGATCACGAGCAATCCGCAGCCGACCTACGACCATCGTCTGGTGGTCGGTGGCTCCGAACTTGCCAACGCCGACACCGCAGGGCCGACGCTTTATGGCAACTTCTTCAATGGCGTGATCGACGACCTGGAGATGTACGTCTATGGCAATAACTCGAACGTCGGTGGACAGGACTGGGGCTCGTTCGAGTTATTCGAAGACAACGAATGGATTCGCAATACCATCGACAACGATCCGATCTTGAACGGCACGCTGGACTATGGCGATCTCGATCGAGATGGTGACGTGGATATGGACGACGTCGACGACTTCATCGCCGGCTGGCTGAGCCGCAAAGAGTTTCAAGGTGCTCACAGTCGCAGCACCGCGGGCGACTGGGAAACTTGGACCTGGGGCGACATGGACCACGACGGCGTGGTGTATCTTCGCGATTTGCATCTGATGCACCAGGCGCTCGTCGACGCGGAGCTCGGCGGCTTTAATCTCGCCTGGCTCAGTGGGGGCCGAACGGTGCCTGAACCATCGACCGTAGTGATGACACTGCTCGCTGGGGCGTCGCTGTGCGTGATTCGCCGAGCGCGTAAGGCCGGGTAAAGGTCAACGATTGCGGCTATCAAGTACAAAGCACCCAGGCATCGCAATGCCTGGGTGCTTTTTGCGTTGCCTGCGTTTGAAAGCCGATCTTCCGGTTGCGATTAATCGACGAGCGTCGCGTCGAGCGAGATGTTGCAGTTCAGCACCTTCGACACGGGGCAGCCGGCTTTGGCCATGGCGGTGAGCTCTTCGAACACCGCGGGGTCAGCTCCGGGGATGGTAGCGGTGAGCGTCAGGTGGCTCGCGGTGATCGCGAATCCTTGGTCCACCTGCTCAAGCGTCACTTCGGCCGACGTCTCCATCTTGTCGGCGGTCAATCCCGCTTCGCCCAGAATCTTCGAGAGCGCCATGGTGAAACAGCCCGCGTGGGCGGCGGCGATCAGCTCTTCGGGATTGATGCCGCGTTGGCCCTCGAACCGTGCCGCGAAGCCGTAGGGGTAACCATCAAGGGCACCGCTCTCGGTCTTCAGTTCGCCTTTGCCGTCTTTTAGTCCACCGGTCCACACGACGGAGCCGCGTCGTTTGATCTTCATTGTATTACTCGCTTTGAGAGGGAGATGACCACCTTACTGTTCCGCCTGGAGCACAAATTGTACCGACCGCTTGCCCGGTTGTCGCCGAGTCTCTCGTGGCACTGAACTTGCTTTAACACTGAAGTTGCTTTGACATAGTCATGCTCGGCAGGCTCGTACTTGGGGCCTGCTGTCCTCGCTTACGAAATAAGGTAGTTCGATGAAGATCCCGAACAAATTACTCGCGCTTGCCATTGGTGGCGTAGCGACCAGCCTGCTTGTCCGCCGTGCGGTTCGCGCCTCGCGTCGTTTCGAGTGGCGCGGACTTACGGCGATTGTGACGGGTGGTTCGCGCGGCTTGGGGTTGGTGCTCGCGCGTAAGCTAGTGGACCAGGGCGTTCGCGTGGCGATTGTTGCCCGAACCGAGGAAGACCTCGCGGTGGCCGAGCAAGAGCTGCGTGGACGCGGTGGCGATGTGCTGGCCGTGCCGTGCGATGTCCGCGACCCGCAGTCCGTTGACGCGATGGCCAAGAAAGTCCGCGAGCATTTCGGCGCGGTGCATCTTTTGTTCAACGTTGCAGGAATTATTCAGGTAGGCCCACTCGATGCGATGAAGCAGTCGGACTTCGAAGACGCCATGCGCACCAATTGCTGGGGGACGCTGCACACGGTGCTCGCGGTGCTCCCTGAAATGCGGCGGCGCGGCTGGGGGCGGATTGTGAACGTGGCCTCGCTCGGCGGTAAGCGAGCCGTGCCTCACATGCTGCCCTACTCGGTGAGTAAGTTCGCCGTGGTGGGCCTTTCGAATGGCCTGCGAGCCGAGCTCATGAAAGACGGTATCTTCGTCACCACGGCGTGCCCCAGCTTGATGCGGACCGGCAGTCCCCGGAACGCCATCTTTAAGGGACGGCATCGCGAGGAGTACGCGTGGTTCAGCATCGGCGATTCGCTACCGGGCGCGAGCATGTCGGCCGAGACCGCGGCTGACCAGTTGCTCGCGGCGTGTCAAAACGGCTCGGGCGAAATACTCCTTCACGGCTGGGCGAACGTCGGTGTTGTCGCGCAATCGTGGATGCCGGGCGTGACGCGGTCGGCGCTCGCGGTGATGGATCGTCTGCTCCCCAAAATGGGAGGCATCGGCGGTCGAGCCGCACGAGGGTACGAAAGCCAGAGCGAATGGTCGCCATCGTGGCTCACTCAATTGAGCGACGAGGCAGCCATGCGCAACAACGAGATGCGGCCGCATCCCGTTGGCTCGAACTCCGCGCCTCACTCGTCGTGAGCTGCTACTTGGACTGGGCCGTTTGCGTTTCGGCTTCAGGCCCGACGCGAAGGATCTCGAATCCCGGGCGAGGGGTGCGAGCGAAGAACGTGGCGGCTTGGTCGTCGCCCACGATCTGCTCCTTCACCGGATCCCACTGGATCTTGCGACCAAGTCGCCCCGCAATTGCCGACAAGTGGCACGTGTTCATCGCTTGCACGTGCGTGAAGACGTCGGACACCGGCAGGCCACCTTCGCGAATGCAGCGGTAGAAGTTCTGCTTGTGATCTTCGTGGGGCTTGCCGTGGAAGAGCGCGGCGAGGTCTTCGTCGGTGAACTTCCCTTCGTCCCACTTCTCTTCGATCGGCTTGCCAGTGATCTTGCCGCGATTGACGAACAGGCGTCCCTTGCTTCCTTCGAACAGGATGCCATTCTCGCCACGGCTGGTGACATGCATCTCGAGGCCGTTCTCAAACTTGCAGACCACGTCGAAATCGTCCGACGTGTTGTAGCTATTGTCGACCGTGGCGTAGCCATCCTTGTACGGCACGGGGTGATGGACATCGGTGCCATCGATCTCGATGGGACCTTTGCCCTCTTTGTCCATCCCGATCGCCCAGGTCGCAATGTCGACGTGGTGGGCACCCCAGTCGGTGAACTTGCCGCCGGAGTACTCGTACCACCAGCGGAACTCGTAGTGACAACGCCGCGTCATGTAGTCGGTGAGCGGCGCGGGGCCTAGCCACATGTACCAGTCGAGCTCGGCCGGTGGGACTTCGGGCTGGAAGGGTCCACCGGTCGGGCTGCCATTGATGGCGCAAGTTACTTTGGTGACGTCGCCCAATAGACCCTTTTGCACCATGTTCACAGCGCGAAGGAATAGTCCGCGGTCGCTTCGCTGTTGCGTACCAACGGTGAACACGAGGTCCTTGTGTTTCTTGCAGGCGTTGCGAATCAGTTGATTCTCTTCGAGCGTCAGCGTGAGTGGCTTCTGGCAGAAGACGTGCTTGCCGGCCTCGAGGGCCTCGATGGCGATCTTCACGTGCCAATGGTCGGGCGTGACGATGCTCACTACGTCGATGTCGTCGCGATCGAGCACTCGGCGATAGTCTTCGAAAGCGTCGGCTTTGCCCTTGCCGATCCCCTCGTCGTTCTTCGCTCGCTCGGCGTGTCGCATATCGACATCGCACACCGCGACGATATCACCAAAGTGAGCGTGCCCTCGCGCGTCGCCCGTCCCCATGTCGCCTACGCCAATGCAACCGATCTGTGGTCGGTCGTTCTTCTCGTCGTTCGCGAACGCTTTGGGCGACCAAGCGAAATACGGAATCGTCGTTGCAGCGGTGACGGCAGCAGAGTTGGCGAGAAACTGGCGACGGCTTTGAGGCATGATGGATCCACCTGGAGGGAAAGGAGCGAGCGATGCCGTGAGTATAATGGAGTGGTGCGGGGCGTACCAAACATAAATTTCCCGAAGCGATCCTCGGGCTGGTTACTCACCCCGGAACAGGCGAACCGTATGCGGCTTATCGCCGCTCGCCACGGCAGCGACGTGGTCCAAATCTGTCGCTAAATCTGCCAGCCAGCAGCAATTTTTCTGAAATTTCCACGCCGCGGGGACGCTGATGGGGTCGCCCTGGGGTGAAGTGTCGAGATCCTGCAAGCTAGTCGCCAGCCCGAGGCCGACAAGTTTAATGACCGCCTCCTTGCGGGTCCACGTTTGAAAAAACGAGTGCAGGGGATCGTCGGAGTTTCGCATTGCCTCGAGCTCGAGCCCGGCAAAGTGCCTCGCTGCAAGCGATGCCAGACTAGTCACAGGCCGAGCGCGCTCGATGTCTGCACCGACTTCCGCCGTGGCAACAGCCAGCAAATTGACATCGGCGGAGTGCGACAAGTTGAACCGAAGCGTCCCGTCGCCGAGGTGGGGTTTGCCTGCGGGTGTTTGGTGAAACGCCAAGTCGTTCGCTGCGCCGTTCAAGTAGCCGGCCAGCACTTGGCGAAGTCCTGCGTGCGAAGCAATGAATCGTCGCCGGAGTTCGGGTGTTGCCAACCGGCTACATCGATCGCGTTCTTCTGCATTCAAAATCGTCGTCGAATCGTCACCCACCGACGACGCGGTCCATAACCAGACATGCAACTCGCCATCAATCGGTGGCGATTGATTATGGGTGAGTGAAGTCGCGCAGGCTTGGGCGAAGGTGTACTCGTTCATATTTCGCTCGCTCCCCCGCCGGGAAGCGAGTCGATGATAAGAGCCAGTGCCGCCGGAATCTGCTCGCGTGCGGTCGCTTCACGCCGTGCGGGGGGATGCAGGAAAAAGTGACCGCCAGGCAAGAGTCGCATTTGAAACTTCGCAGAGGTTAGCCCGCGCCATTCGTTGAGGCGATGCGCGGGAACCCCCACGTCGTCCGTACCCCCGAGCGCCAGAATGTCGATGGCGAGAGGCAGGGCAGGGCGGTAGTCGTACGACTCGATCATTTGGATGTCTGCACGCAGTGGCGGGAGGACCATCTTCAGCAGTTCGACGTTCTCACGCACCGCTGCCGGGATGCCATCGTAACGCCGCGCGACTTCCTCGACGAAGTCGGCATCGGGCAAATGTCCAATCGAGGACTTGGCGGTTCCTTCGCGCGGCGCGCCGCAGGCCGCGACGATCAGTTTGTGCGGGGCGTGGGCCGTCTCCAATAGCCGGCGGGTGACTTCCAGTGCCACGTACCCGCCGAGGCTGTGACCAACGAAAAGCGATGGCTGGGGCTCAAGCGATGCAATCGCCGCCGCCGCTTCGTCTGCGAGCGTCGCAAGATCGGTGTACGGCGGTTCGCTCCAGCGATCGTCGCGGCCAGGAAGTCGTAGGGGTACCAGCGCCACGTCATCGGGTAGGTGCCGCCCCCACCGATAGAACATGGCCGCCCCACCCCCAGCATGCGGGAAACAGTACACCCGGCGGCTGGAATCGGGGCGAAGCGTGGTCGGCAGCAGTGGGTGAGGGGGCACGCAGAGACTAAACTATAAGGAAGGGATGATGTCCGGTGTAACAGTCGCCATGCTTCATCGTACCAGTACTAGCGGACGGTGGCGCTCGCCTGACGTTGGACGTCGCTGTCCATTGGCAGCACCGCCAGCGGCCCCGTCGGGCGTCTCCGCCGTAACCATTGATACAATCACTACTTAGGCGCAAACAATGTCCGCCATTTCGGAAGCCTGGGGACCAGGTAATTTGCACTGATTTTGACGACTGTGACTATTTTGCGAGGGTCTTACGCCCCCTGTTTTTTGTACCTAAAATGGGGCGTTGCTAGGAGGGCGGCAGAGGAGAGGGGAAGTTGCGCGCCGCGGGCGTGCGACTCGGGAGACACTGGTAGGATCACGCGGCTGGTGCTTTGTGGTGCGGACGAGGCGCTTGCGAGGGCGCGGATAAGTTAGGTGGCACGCCACGCTGAACGCGGCGATACCTGGGAAAAGGCCCCCAGATTCGACGCAAAGTGGCCAACGTCACTCCGTTACGCGGCACAACAATTGCGATTTACTCCGCCCGCCGCGGCAAAATTGGCTCCAAACGAATCATTTATGGCATCGGTCATTCTGCAACGCGCTCGTACCCTCGACACCATGGTCGACCTGCTCCGTCAGCAGGCGGCTCGGTTCGGCGACCGCACTGCGTACATCTACCTGGACGAACAGTCGGGCCACGAGAGCATCAGCTTCCGGGAACTCGACCAGCGGGCGCGAGCGATCGCGGCCAACCTGCGGGAAGAGCTCGATCCGGGCGACCGCGTGCTGCTCATGTATCCCGCGGGGCTGGAGTTCATTTCGGCGTTCTTCGGCTGCCTGTATGCGGGCGTGGTCGCAGTGCCTGCCACGTACCCCAAGCCACGCCGGCCGCTGCCGCGCATGGCAAGCATCGCCCGCGACAGCGGTGCCCGCGTTGCCCTCACCACGCGGCAGACGATCGACACGGTGGACATGTCGCAGCAGGACGAGGTGCTCGCCGCGATGCACTGGCTGGCGACCGACGAATTGGCACTCGACGACGCCAACCGGTGGACTCCGCCGGCGCTCGACGCTTCACAGCTTGCGTTTCTCCAATACACCTCAGGCTCGACGAGCGATCCGAAGGGAGTCATGGTTTCTCATGGCAACCTACTCGCGAACCTCGAAGCGATTCGTCAATCATTCCGCATTGAGTTCGACGAGTCGGGACACGAGCAAATCGCCACCGGCGTGTTCTGGCTCCCTGCCTACCACGACATGGGGCTTATCGGTGGCATCCTGACGCCGCTGTACGTGGGTGGCCAAAGTGTGCTGATGTCGCCGGCGGCGTTCCTGCAAAAACCAATGCGGTGGCTCGAAGCCATTGATGAGTACGGTGCCACGGTTAGCGGCGCACCGAACTTCGCCTACGAGTACTGCGTCAAACGAACCACGCCCGAAGAGCGAGCGAAGCTCGACTTTTCGCACTGGCAACTGGCGTTTTGCGGCGCCGAGCCGATTCGTGCCGAAACGGTGCGGCACTTCACCGAGGCGTTCGCCGTTAGCAAGTTCCGTCCCGACGCGTTCTACCCCTGCTACGGACTTGCCGAAAACACGCTGTTGGCTGCCGGCAGCGAAGTTCGCCGCGCCCCGACCATCTTGCGAGTCGACCGCACTGCTCTGGCAGCAGGAACGGTTCGTGTTTGCTACAACGGCGGTAATGAGAGCGTGCAGGAACTGGTGGGGTGCGGCTCGGCGGCACCGCGGCATCGCGTAGAGATCGTGCATCCACTGACCGGCGAGATTTGCCCCGAGGGCGTTGTCGGTGAAATCGTGTTGCAAGGACCGAGCGTCGCGCAGGGTTACTTTGGCCGCGCGGAAGAGATCAACCGCAACTTCCACACGCACGTCCGCGGGGCCGAGGGCGAGTTCCTCAGCACCGGGGACCTGGGCTTCTTCCACAACGGCGAGCTGTTTGTCACCGGGCGACTCAAGGACGTGATCATCATTCGCGGCCGCAACCATTACCCACAGGACATCGAAGCCACCGCCGAAAACGCCCACCCAGCACTGATGCCAGGTGCCGCGTTCAGTTTGGCGGTCGGGGACGAAGAGCGGCTGGTGGTGGTCAATCAAATTGACCGCCAACTGGATGAGAGCGAATACGCCGGCGTGATTAGCGCCGTCCGCCAAGCAATCGCCGAACAGCACGAACTCGACGCCCACGCGGTAGTGCTCATTCGCCAGTCATCGCTACCGATCACCTCGAGCGGTAAGGTCCAGCGATCGCTCACCCGCGATCAGTACCTCGCCGGTAAGCTGCGTATGGTGCACGAGTGGAAAGCACCCGTTCGCGAGCCGAGCACCAAGCGCGCGGAACCCAAGCGTGCAGTCGTTCGCAACAATCAGATCCAGGGCGACGTGTTCGGTGTCGAGCAAACGGCCGAGCGCATTGAGGGTTGGCTCGAAGCGTGGCTGGTCGATCGCGTGGGTCTCGACCCCGCCGACATCCACCGCGACAAGCCGTTCGCCGAGTTCGGCGTCGACTCGCTGACCGCCGTGGAGTTGAGCCACGAACTCGAAGAAGAGTTTGGCGTGCCTCTGCCACCGATCGTGGCCTGGAACTACCCCACGCCCGCAGCGCTCTCGCGGTATTTGGCCGAGCAGTCCATTGGTAAGACCGAGGCCCCCGAAGAAGTTCCCGCAGCCGACGAGGACCTCGAAGCCCTGCTCGCTGAGATCGAAGGGATGAGCGACGAGGAAGCGCAGCGGATGCTGGAGGGGTAGACTACTTACCGAGGCCGACGGCCCGCCTGCTCATCGTCAGGTCCCGAACGGCCGCTACCGGGACGCGGCGGCTGGCATCTACGCAGTCTCGCGGGACGACTCCCGAGATCGTTTCGCTGTAGCGAATTTGTTTGTGCGTGATGTCGCGATGGCCCGACAGCACGAGGTCGCCATTGGGTTGAATGTCCTCGATCGTGGCTAAAAAATGGCGATTGAGCGAGGCTTTATCCGTAGGTTGTCCAGCGGTCGTGGGTAGTTCCTTGCCTTGCTCGTTAACGGCGACCTCTACAATGACGATGTCGTGAATTCGCGGTTCGCGTCCCTCAGACTTGGGCTTCAACTTCTTTTCGATTGCAGCAATTCGCGTCTGCAACTCCTTCGCCATCGTCTTCAGTTCCGCGAGTTCCTTGCGGAGCCCATCGCGGTCGGCTTCGTCAGCATTAACGTATGGACCGCCTGCAAGAAGTACCACGGAAACTAGAAATCCGAGTCTAAATCGAGTCATGGCGATAGCACTCCATTCCGGTAGCGTCAGCGAAAGGAAGAGGGCCAGGAGCTTACAGAACGGTTTTCGCGGAGGCAATGCGAATCCGCCATTATCAAAATCCTGCCGTAACGGCGCCTCGCTCGTTACGGCTACTAGGAAATTGGCCCTGCGCGTGTCAAAATAAAGTGCCCTGGGGGCATGCCGGTTTGCCCTCCGTTTCGACCTCGCCGAACTCCGGTTGGACTCTCTCCTGGGCAATTCCTCGATGCTGGACATCAAACTCTTTAGTGGTACCGCCAATCGTGGGCTCAGCGAGCAAATTGCCAGCTACCTGGGCGTGCCGCTGGGCAAAGTGGCTCTCGGGCGGTTTCCCGACGGCGAGATCTCCTGCAAGATTGAAGAGGACATTCGCGGTCGCGACGTGTTTCTCATCCAGCCGACTTGCCCGCCGGTGAACGAGAATCTGATGGAACTGTTGATCATGATCGACAGTTGCCTTCGCGCGAGTGCCGAGCGAATCACGGCGGTGATTCCTTACTATGGCTACGCTCGGCAGGACCGTAAGGACGAAGGCCGTGTGCCAATCACGGCGAAGCTCGTGGCGAACATCATCACCCGCGCGGGTGCCGACCGCGTGCTGACGATGGACCTGCACGCCGCGCAGATTCAAGGCTTCTTCGACGTGCCGGTGGATCACTTGTACGCCGCGCCGGTGCTGAACAACCACTTCCTCAATGCCGGGCTCGACATGGAGAACGTCGTGATCGTCAGCCCCGACGAGGGAAGCATCAAGCGAGCCCTCGGCCACGCCAAGCGGCTCGGCGGCGAAGTAGCGATCATCGACAAGCGTCGTACCGGCCCCGACACCACCGTGCAAGCGAACCTTTTGGGCGGCACAGTGAAGGGCAAAGTCGCCCTGATGTTCGACGACATGATTTCGACCGCGGGCTCGATCAGCGGCGCGGCAAAAGTGCTGCATGATTTTGGTGCCAAGGAAATTCACGTTGGGTGCACCCACGCCGTATTCTGCGGCCCAGCGATAGAACGTCTGCAAAAGGCGAACCTCACGAGCCTCGTCTGCACCAACAGTATTCCGATGGGCCCCGAGGTCCAAGAGAAACTGCCGCAAATGAAGGTGCTCTCGGTCGACCAACTGGTGGGCGACGCCATCAAGGCGATCCATCGCAACGAATCTGTTAGTAAGTTGTTCCGGTAGTGGCCACTTTTGGGGCAGGTTCTCCCACCGCGTCTATTTCTGAGGATCGCGGTACGCCGTAGTGGAAGGCCGGTCGACGGCAAACGCACTCAGCAATGGCCTGACTGCGAACGAAGTCTCCCAAGGTGGTGCCTCTCACGTGCTGCCATCGCCTACCAACTGCGATATACTGCACCGAAACGGAATTCACGGAACCTCGGAGGTATCGACCCCTATGTGGTCCATCGAACTGATCGTCGTTGGATTGATGATCGTACTGAATAGTGTTTTTGCCGCCTACGAAATCGCGCTAGCGTCGGTCAGTGAAGGCCGACTTCATACTCTGGAGAAAGAGAAGCAGGGCGGAGCAAAGGCCGCGCTGCGGATGAAGAAGAAGATGGAGGCGAGCCTCGCCGTGGTGCAAATTGGCATCACGCTGGTCGGAGCCATTGCGGCCGCCACGAGCGGAGCCGGTGCCGAGGAGGCGATCGAACCCACCCTGCGCGAGTGGGGCTTCTCGGCCAAGGTCGCGCAGTTCCTCGCCATCGCGCTAGTCGTTGCGCCGCTAGTGGTGGTGACCATTCTCTTTGGCGAGCTGGTCCCAAAAGTTTTCGCGCTGCGAAACAAGGAATGGATCTGCCTGACTTTGTCGCCGATCATGCAGTGGTTTTCTTACTGCGTGTGGCCAGCAGTGTGGTTCCTCGAGACAAGTGTTCGCGGGATCGTGTGGCTGTTCGAGTCGCGAAAGAAGATCGACGAAGACGAAGACGACCCGGCCATTCAGGAGCTTCACAGCGCCGCGTCGCTGGCGCGCGTGATGCGGCTGATTGGTCACCGGCAGGAAGGGATCATTCTAAGCGCCACCCGCCTCGCCGAGTCGAGTTTGCGAGAAGTGATGTTGCCTGCCCAGTACATTGGCATGCTATCGCTTGGGCAGTCGTTGGGCGAAGCCCTGATCACCGCCCATCAGGAGATGCACACGCGTTTTCCGATCACCGAGGAACCTGGCAATCCCCAGAAAATCGTGGGCTACGTCAACTTCAAGGACATCGTCGTCGCCCTGAGACTCTCGGACAAGAAGCCGACGCTTGCCGACCTCGTCCGGCGGCTTCCTTCGTACAACGTTGATACTCCGGTAGCGGATTGTTTAGAGCACCTAATCCGCGAGCGCAATCACATCGCTCTAGTTCGGGACGCGAGCGAGCGCGTTGTTGGCTTGATAACGCTCGAAGATATTATTGAGGAACTCGTCGGCGAGATTCACGACGAGTACGACCGCATCCCAGCCCATCTCACGCCCGTGGGGCAAGGCTGGATCTCGGGCGGGTTTGTGTCGCTCCTGCAGTTGCAGAATGTGACCGGCATCAAGCTGCCCTCGCTTGGCGAGAAGCCGATCTACACGGTGAGCGACTGGATCGTCCAAAAACTTGGCCGCCCGCCGCAAGGTGGCGACGAGCTAATCGAAGACGGCTTTCGGATCGTTGTCCGCAAAACCCGTCACATATTTGTGCAAGAGGCCTTTGTCACGCGGACGGTTGCCGACGAAACATCCGTGGAGAACGACGACGCAGATATGGCCGCGGTGGCGGACAATCGATAACGCGCAGGGTAACAGCCGTGTATTGGCTGATATCGATCAAGTAGAGTTGCCTGCCGCCATCGTGAGGCGAATCAATGCATACCGCCCTCCCATCGCGGCTCGACCTTGGGTGGGTGTCGCAACGCCATTCGCCGGTGTACTTCTCGGCAGTTGGAAAGTGACCCAGCGCCACTCGCCGGGTCGACGGGATGTGGTAAAGGTAGGGATGTTGCAGGCGTTCGCTATCGGGATAGGTGTCGTTAAGCACCCATTCGGAGTTGGTGCACGGGACGTAGGTGTTGTGACCATTCTCGGTCATTATTCCGAGGCCTACCGGCTCGACGATATCCGACTTGTCTTTGTAGAGGTAGAAGTTGCTACCGTGTGACGGATGCCACGACCAGGCCATCACGTGCTCCGGATCTCGCCAGACGAAATGCGAAGTGGCGCCGTGCGGATCAAGAATGTGCGGGTCGCTGCCATCGAGATTGATCGTGAATGCACGCGTACCGAAGCCACGCCCGAGCGACCATCGGTGTAAGAACCAAAGCCGCGTGCCATTGGTATTCAGCAACAAGTGATTAAACCAGTGCTTTGATTCGGGCCGAAATCGAAGGTCGTCTCGCCCCGTGTAGGGAATTGCCGCGGCGTCCTCCAGGCTCAGGATTAGACGGCGGGAACCGGTCGCGAGATCCACCCTCCAAATACCTGTGTCGTCAGGCGTGGCAATTTCGCGATTGGGATCGACAATTCCTGCATATCCGTAGCCGGGGCGACGATCGTTGAGTCGTGCGAAGTCGGTGGTGACGGCGAACGATCCATCGGGGCTGATGTTGTAGATAGGCGTGGGGAGTGTACGTTGGCAACTCGAGTCGAGATTGAGGATGTGCGACACGAACTGGTCGCCATCCCGATCGTTCCAAATCACTTCTCTCTTTGCGCCGGGTAACCACTGGAGCATGCACCCCTGCTGCCACCCCCAAGCCTTCGAAGTGCCGAGTTCCGTCCAGCGGTCGCCGTCGTGGGTGTCGACCACTCCTACAGCGATCGAGTCGTCCTTGGTAGGCGAACGGTGTTCGAAGTCGACTTGGTTACTAAGTATGAGTTGGTTGCAAGGACAGAATTGTAGTTTGTCGTAGTACCCAAACCAGTGGTGCTTCGGCCCGCTAGTAATTCGACGGACGGGGGGGAAGTCGACCTCGCTTGAACTGGCCAACGCTTGGGGAAGTCTCGCCCCAAAGATCGACGCCGAAAGTACGGCGTTCCCGAGAAAGCTGCGACGAGATAGCATGGCGAAGGCAAATCAAGTTGTAGTTAAGGACCCGTCTCCCTACGGTGAGGCGTGCCAGCAAGACAAAGGTGCACGAGGTTCGCGCCGTATCCGACTGCAGGGTTATCAGAGAAAGGAAATAGGACCTTACTTGCCGTACCGGTCGCGTAGTCGTCGCCCCGCTTCCACTTCATTGCAAAGTTTCGTGTAAACTTCGTCGAGGCTGACGTTCGCTGCAGAGCCAGGGGCGAAGCCGCAGTCGGGGTTCAGCGTGATCCGTTCGGGTGCCAAGTACTTAAGCGCCTGCTCCACACGGGCGACGATGGTGTCGACCGAGTCGATCTGTCCCGGCTGGCAACTGACACAGCCGAGGCCGATTTCGACATGCTCGGGAAGTTTCCGAAACACGTCCATTTCGCCTGATCCGGGCGTGATGAACTCCATCGTGAGATGATCGGCCTTGAGGCGGCAGAGTTGGTCCATGATGGGCTCGAACCCGCCGCGATGATCGGCCTCGCCACGGGCCCTCGCGCCGGCGCGACGACAGAGGTGCACCGCCTTCTTGATGCCGTGGATACCTTCAATGACTTGATTGTTCATCTCCACTGCGAAGTCGGCCGCGCGGTCGGGGTTGTCGTACTGCGAACGAACCTGGGCGTCGACAAACAAGCAGAGGTGCGGATCGTCCACCTGGACGATGGACACCCCTTCGTCACGGAGTAGCTCAATCTCACGGCGAATGATGGGGACGCAATCTTGCACGAAGTCGTCACGGTTTGGATAGGCTTTCGACGACTTCTGTTTGTCCCACATCCGTTCGCCCAATAGAGCCGGGGCGGGCACCGTGGCTTTGATGTTTCGACCTGTGAGCTTTTTTAGATAAGCGACTTCCTGAGCGATGAAGCCTGGATTCTTGGGCGAAAGTTTATCGACCACGATGGTCCACGGCCGCCCGTCGGCAGGATTGGTGCTGAGCTCAAAGCCATGCGCCAGTTCGGCGATAACCCCGATGTACGACTTCCGCCACCATTCGCCGTCCGACACCACGTCGAGCCCCGCCGCCTCCTGCATGGCAAGGCTGGCGTGGATGGCGTAGCCCATCAAGCGTTCGTACTCGTCGTCGCTGTAGGGGGCGTCATCGCTAATCAGGTGCTTGACGAACTCGGGGCGAGGAAGCGATCCGATGACCGATGTCGGGAATAGCAGTTGCTTAGCCATGGTTGACCACCAGATGCTTTGTTGTCCAATTCTGACGCGCGTAGTCGAAGTCTTCCTGAGTATCGATCTCGATGTACTCTCCTTCGGTATCGACGTGGGCCATGTCGACACCTGCCTCGATCATCTCCTGCAACAACAGGATCTTGTAGGCCTTCTCGAAAAGCACCGCTTCCCGGAACGGACCACCGCTGTAGGCTTGTCGGCACTGGTGGTAATAGTCGCGCAGGAGCAGGGCACCGGCGCGGGAGAACTTGGCCACGCCGATGTACTCGCCATAGGCTTCGTCGACTTCGATCTCGCGATGAACTCGGGTCACCGAGCCATTCGATACGGTGACTTTCTCCGCGTCGTCGGGAGGGTGTTGCGTGCGGAACTGATACCGGTCTGCCCACTTGGTATCGACCGCTAGTGCGATGTCGTCTTCATTTTCCAGCATCGAGGCCACGACGCTCGGCGAGAACAAAATGTCGGAGTAGCAGCAGATGAACGGTTCGTCCATCAGGTCCTCAGCGTAGAAAAGCGAGGCCAGGATATTGTTGTGTTGCCAGTTAGTGTTGTGACGAAACTCGAGCTCGGGGTACTTCGCTTCGACCTTATCGATGCGATAGCCGCCGATGAAACAAATATCGTGGACGCCGTTGCTGCGGAATGCTTCGAGCGTCCAGTCGAGAATGCTCTGACCGCCCACCTCCGCAAAGCATTTGGGCGAGTCAGCAGTGGTCGGCATCAAACGGCTTCCACGGCCGGCTCCAATGATAATCGCACGCACGATGAGGGGCTCCAGAAGGGATTGGTTGCAAAGCGGTGTGATCGCTCTGCGAAGGTTGAGTGGGTCGTTAATTCAAGTACTGTTGGTCGTGTGCACTCTATTCGCGCTTTGACGGATTCGCTGTCGTATTCCAAAGCAGGGCAACAAGGGCCGCGGCCAAGAACGCCCAACCGGCCCACGCCATGATGGCCACGTTCCACCCGTAATGCTCGGCAAGATGCCCCGTCAGCAAGTCGCCACAGATGGCGGCACCGAAATACCCCATGCAGTTGACGAAGCCTGCAGCCGCGGCTGCGGTGCCGTTTTTCGCCAAATCAGCAGGTGCCGTTCCCACCATGATGACCTGTGGACCAAAAACTGCAAAGCCAATCGCGATGAGCAGCACGATCGTTCCCGCGAACGATGCTCGAGCGACGGGCTCGTAGATCAGAGTGAGGACCCCCAACAGGAGGAGTAATCCACAAGTAACCGGTGCGCGACGACTGCCAAAGTACCGATCGCTTGCCCATCCCGCCCAATAGGAACCAAGGATCCCCCCCAACGGAAGGACTGCGTACTGCACGGCCGCCGATAAAACTGCCGCGTCGAGCGCGGCGGCGCTGACATCGGACGCTCCTTGCTCGAGCCGCGACTTCTCGATGGAGTACAAATGGGTGACGCCCCAGTCGATGAATCCGTACCTGCACGCATTGAGCAAGCCCAACGACAGCGCGAGCAGCCATAGGGCTGGGTTTGTGAGTGTCACCTTTAGGTTCTGGAGGAAGGAGCCTTTTGGCAGGATCTTCCCGCGATTCTTTATGTGGCCACTTCTCTGCCGGGTGTCGTCGGGGGAATCTCTGAGGAAGATCAACGTAGCAATCGCCGCGAGTACTAGGATGGAGGGGGGAACCCACAATGCTCCTCGCCATCCAAACACGCTGACCGAAAATCCTGCAACCAGGAAGGTAAGCCCCGCGGTTAGTTGATAGCCGGTGCCAACGATGCCCATGGCTTTGCCTCGCCGCGCGACGGGCACCCAATTTCCAAGCACGCGAACGCAGGGGGGCCAGCCCAACGACTGGCAATACCCGTTCATCGCCCAGACGAACAGGAAAAAGTAGAGGGCGGTGCCGAAGCCAAATAGCAGATTGAGGGCGGCCGAAGCGAGCATGCCCACGGCGATCATCTTGCGGGGAGAGATTTGTTCGGCAAGTTGCCCATTGATGAACTGTCCGATGCCATAGGTGAACTTGGTGGCGAGCAACACGATGCTCATCTGCACCTTGTCGTATCCAAATTCTTCCTCAATGCCCGGCAGCGCAACCGCCAGATTCATTCTGCCGAAGTAGAATGCCCCGTACGCCATCCAGATGGTCCATACCATCTGGTTCTCGCCGCAAGATTCTTGCGGTGATGTTGCGTACGTGCGACTGGCTGAAGACATCAAGCGAATCTATTGCGTGAGAAGATGTGAGGCGGATGTTTGCGAATTGCTCAACCCGTGAAGGAGGAGTGGACTATCGAAGTGACTATTGGTTAGCGGGGGAATTGGCTTCTTGAGAACTTGCTTCCTCGGCAACAGGGGAATGCTGGTCAAACCGGGCTTCAGTGGAATGCATCCTGTGGGACGCGAACATAGCAACTCCCGCAATCAAGCCGGCTAAGACGATGGATCGAGGTTCGGGCACGGCCGATGAAAGGCCCAAGTTGTTCGCCTGAGCTGCACTCAAGTTGTCGCGCCACAAGGTGTAGTCGGCCAAGTTTACCACGCCATCGCCATTGCCATCGGCAGTTTGAAAACCGGTCGAGCCGAACTGGGTTTTCCACCGGCTGTAGTCGCTAAGGTCGACGTCGCCATCCCGGTCGTAGTCGCCCGCCACAACCAACGGAGCCAGTGGAGCGTCGAACTTCACGAAGGCCCAGGCGAACGTTGTATCTTGCAACGAGCCTGCCGGAAGGTCGGTCGACTCGATCAGGAAACTTCCCGTGCCTGTGGGAGCGTAGCTGAGAGTATTGTCGTCGGGGGCGATAACGCCCGCCTTCTCCGCCAGCCCGGCGACGGTTAGTAGCAACATGCCTGTCGACGGAGTTTCGCCGGGGATCGTTAGCTCGTACCGTCCTGCGGCTAAGCGTGTTATCGAGAAGTTGCCGGCGGAACTAAGGCTGGAACTCGAAGATCCTTCGAAACGTCCGCCGACGAGTCCCTCGGTGGCGAGCGGCACATAAACAAAACTGAAGTCTTTGTTGTCTCCACCGGCACGGAAGTCGGTGGCGTTGTCATGCACGCGGACGTCCCAGCCGGCCCCCCGAGGTAGCACGCCAGTGGTCACAAGAATATTGTCGTTGTTGTTGCCTACGGTAAAGAGCAAGCCATCGCTTTCCGAATCGTGCCCCAAATCAAGCGTGTATCGCCCGGTGGTTTGTTTCGTGAGCATCGACTGCGAGACTTGGTTGGAAGCCCCGGGGGCGATCGTGCCATCGGCGTTCACGTGGGCTGCTTGCCAACCCGAGGCGAACTGAAACCACGCGACAGCCGTGTTCATGTTCAGTTCGTTGTCTCCCGTGTTACCTGTTTGCATGACCGACAGGGAAAGGTTCTGTGTGTTAAAGCTATTGCGTCCGACTTCCACAGTCCCGCGGATTCCATCTCGCACGTTCTCGCGAACTGTTGCAAGCATCACGCCGTGATAGTAACTCAATCCCTGCCCGCCTATCGCCATCTCGTAGTCTCCGCGGTTGGCTTGCAGGTTGCCGATTGCTGGCGATGAGTTTTGCGGAAAGCTAATCGAGTCGACCGTATTCGCCGCCGGGTCTGCCGGGCCAGTCACGAGAATGTTGGCAGCGAGTGCCGTAGGATACACTTGCGGCACGGGCGGGGTGAGCGGGCCGTGGAGCTGGTTCATGTTCAGCGTGAACTGCTGGTCGAACGTCGTGTCGAGTCGATCCAGCACGGGAGAGTACGTGCGAACTTCTACCGTCTCGCCATCCGCCTTGAACTCGAGGACGCGCATGTCGCCCATGCCACCTTCGGCTTTAAACTGGTAATTCGCGAGCATCTGGTGAACGGGGTTTCCGTGGATGCCCTCGGTGCTGCGAAATCCCGTGCCGTCGCCTAGCACGTGTCCGTTGAACGTCATCCGGAAGTTATCGTGCTGCGAGACGAGCTTGTCCCATAGCTCCTGTCCGTCGTTCACGGTGCTGACGTTATCCAAACCGTACGCGTGAGGGTTCCAGCTTTGACTCGAGCCTTTGGTATTCCAGTCGTAGATGGTCTCGTCGTTGTACATGTAAGCATGGGTGACGAGCATCGCGTTGTGGTCGGGATGATCGGCGACTACTTGGTTGGCCCAAGCGATTACTTCATCGCGGGGGCCCCATTCGATGGCAAGCACCAACCAATCCTTGCCACCCGCATTGAACGTATGCCAAGAGTTGTCGGTTTTGCTGGGCTCGTAGAAACCGCCGATCGAATCTTGCTGGCCATAGAACGAGGTAGGCCCAAAGTAGCCATTGGTGTTGAACAAACTATCGCGCGTCGCCCCGTTGCCACCTGGCCCATAGTCATGATTGCCCGGTGCCATGGCGTAGGGAACGACGCCATTGAGAATGTTCATGGACGCGAAGGCATTATTCCACTGCGTCACCGAGTTGTTGTCGGTGATGTCTCCTTCGTGCAGCACGTATTGAATGTTGAGCTCTTCGGCGTGATCGACAATCCATTGTGTCTGAGCATTGAAGTGCTGCGGGTACGACGCGGCGTACTTCTGCGTATCGGGAAGCACTACCATCGTCCACGAACCGGGCGAAATGGTGGGTCCAGCCGCCATTGTGGTGCACGACTGGCCGCCTCCAACCATAACGGAGATGAACGCAAGGCAGCAAAGGGCGCGAGGGTGGTAAAGATTCATCGTCAGTTAGATTCGGGCGTAGGTTCTCTCGCGCCGGGCAGACCGCATGCGATCGCAGCGCAGGCAAGTTCACAAGTGAGGGTGATAAGGACTCTAAACTGCGCGGCGAGTCCATCGCCCGGCCATGAGCACCAAGCCGATCGCAAGGCAAGCGATCGACGACGGCTCGGGAACTTGGGAAGCGCCCGTGGTCAAACTGCCGGGCGACCCCGCTCCGAAATTGCCCTTCCACGCCGAGTAATCCGAGGCATCGACGATGGCGGGTGTGGGATCGTTGGGCAAGTTCGCCGTGGTCGAGCCAAGGTTGTCGCGCCACACGGTGTAGTCGGCTAGATTCACCATGCCATCACCGTTGAAGTCGCCGGCGAGGCCCGGTGCGGTGCCGATGTAGCTGACGTTGCCCTGCATAATGAGACCCGAGTCAGCCAAGCGGAAGCGGAACACTAGGTCCTCGGCGTTGATCAACTCGTTGTACGCCTGGCCCAGATTAATCGTGGCCCCGGCTCCGACCGTGGCCCCCGTAAGGTTTAGCTCGCCGATTGCGCCGGAATTGGCACCACCCGCTTCGACCCACCCCACGCCTTCAGCTCCTCCTTCAACGGAGTCGAGACTACGCCACTGGTTGGTGCCGTTTCCGATAGCAGAGTAAAGTGAATTGCCGACGCTGGTAAGCTCGTAGTAATCGATGTTCACCGCACTACCCGAAGCATTCTGCAGAGTGACCGCTCCGTTCGAGCGGTCGACGGTCGCGGTGAGTCCCGTGAAGTTTAGGGGCACCTCTTCGAAGTTGCTGAAGACAGCAACCGATTGGTTGAAGGTGTACATTCCCAGGCGGCCGTCCGGAAACGATCCGTTTTGGTTGAACTGCTCGACGCCATCGATGCTTACCTTGATGTTGGTGGGCGTGTAGGTAATGTCGATCAGGAACGAAGTGTTATTGCGCGGGTACGCCGATGAACCGAGCGTGGCCCCTCGCGCGAGTTGGGTTACTCCGCCGATTGAATTGTCGACGCTGTCAACGTGCTGCCACAACTCGTCTGCAGTCGGCAGATCGGTCACTCGCGATAGCGCTAAACCAATTGGGGCGACGCCACCTAGGGTGAACTGATGATGGGGTTCGAAGGTATCCACTGGATCCTGGAAGTCCACTGCAGCCTGATCGGCACCTTTCCAGTCAATCAGCATGTAGTCCGCATCCGGTGCGAAGCTGTAGAGGGCGTTGCCGGGCTGATAGCCGAGCACGACCCCAACGAAGTCATCATCGGTGCCCGGCGTGATGCGACCCACGAATCGCTTATTGAGTGCGCTAGTCGTGCCATAGAGAACGCTAGGGCTTGCATTGCCGGCAACACGGGCCGTGGTTGGCGTCAGTTGCCAATCGGCGAGGGGCTCCCCTGCGGTTTTCGGGAACCGATCCACCTGGAACTCTGTGAAATCAATCGCAACCGCTGACGCAGTGTGTGCTGCTAATAGTCCAACCGCTCCCGCCGCCGCAATAACTAGTGCTGACGCCCGTCGACGAAACCGAGCCGAGGTGGAGGCTAGCCCAACGAGGGCAAGTAAGCTCGTCACGATGCCGGTCGGCTCGGGAACTTGTGCGCCACTAAGCATAGCGGCAAAGGAGCCTGCCCCGTTGGCGTCCTCGAAGTCGAGCTTGAACAGTCCGAAATCATTGATATCGTTATCGCCGTCCAGATCGAGATCTCCCAGCAGTGCTGCCTGCACTTCCGTAAGGCTCGACATATCGGAGAACGTGTTCGGATAGAACAACAGCCAGTCGGCTTGGGTCACGGTGCCATCGGTATTGAGGTCGCTGCGGCTGAAGGCAGCGCCACCGGGACCGCCGGTATAGGCGAGGCTTGCCGGCACGGTGGTGCCGTCCGCGAGATGAATGATCACCGAAAGGTCTTCAATACTAGACTTGGTCCAGGCGAGTCCCAGATCGACCGTCTCGCCTGCCGTCAATGTGCTGCCATCATCGAAAGGCTGCTCTTCCTCTTCGAGCTTGAAGACGGTCGATTCCAGGATCGCCCACGCGTCGTTGGGATCCACCGAGCCATTTCCCGGGGGAGCATCGTAGTTATTGGTTACCGAACTCCAACTACCAGGCTTCAGTGAGCCCGCGTCCGAACTGATGCTGTAGCCAGCAATGGCGACGGAGTCGAGCGTGTTGTTGGTAAGCGTTAGACTCCCAGTGTTGCGATCCACTCCCAGTTCGAACTCAATCACAGCGGTGGCAGCCGTTAGTAAAGGGAAGCTGTCGCCTCCGTAGGCGGAAAAATGTACGCGATCGGCCACACTGCCACTGCCCCAATTCGTAAATCCCACCGATCCAGCCAAGATCGGGTTAAACGTGTCGACCACCGGGGCGTAGCTAATGGCGTTTGCAGCTCCATCGGGATCGTTCACGACGTCGACCTTGATCGTGTCGCCGATCACGGTCACCGATAGGTCGAAGGGAACATCGTCCCCGAAGAGGAACTTCGGACTTGCCTGGTCATCGCGAAACAGCTCACTCCAGGAGCCATTGTCGTTCTTCTGAATCGACATGCCGCGCGGAGCCCGTTCGTGATCGGCACCAATCACCTCTCTCGAAAAGTTGACGCGGTAGAACGTGTTGTCATTCGCTACGCGAAAGACCACACCAACGCCGTCGTCGTCGCCGTTCTGCACACGGGTCGTCATACGGTAGTCGGACCAACTGGTGCTACCCGGCTCGTCGATCACTACGGCCGGGCCAATGAAGTCGACGTTCGGTGCGGAGGTAGTCGCGTAGGTAAAGCCATTCGAATCGTCGGTGATGGTGCCGTTGCGGAAATCCTGCCGGAAATTGCCGAAGTCATCAACGCTCACGCCTTGCGCACCGGCTGCGTTGGTCATGGTCATAAAACGCCAATTGTTCGTGATGGCGTCGGAGAACGTGGTGGTCTTGTTAAGAGTGGTCGAAGCAACGGAAACGGACTCTACCGACGTTCCCCAGTAGCGATCGCCTGCACCCGCTTCGCGCTGAGCCCAAGAGTGGACGCCGTACTTCCCAGGTGCAAGGTCGGCATCCGTTCCATTCAAGATCGGAGCGCCATTAAGGCGAACCGCCCAATTGGTGCCGTCTACGTCGACTTCAACGTTACTGAGCACGCCTGTCGCGTCTGGAAAAGTGGCGGCTGGATTGGTGGCTAGCTGCGTAATCGTTCCGTTGACAACCTTCTGTACCGAAGTACCCACCCCGAAGCCCAGGTTGCTATTGGTTTGATTGCGAAATCCAACCCGGAAGTAGTTCAAATTATCCTGGTAACCGAACACCAAGCCGAAGCCATCGTCATCGTACGTTCCCAGCTGGGAGGAAAGTACGTACGTGGCGGGGGTCGTGTCCGTAGAGTTGACCATGATGTACGGCGTATAGGCACCATTGGCGACGCCCGAGGTCGTGGTTCCTGAGTCTGCAATTCCGTCGGAACTCTCGATGAGTGTTCGGGGCCCAGTGAGTAGCACACCCCAGTTCGGGGCAGCACCCGACTCGGGGGGACCAGTGAAGGTGTCCGTCCATCCCTCGAAGCCCGTCACGTAGGGATCCGCGACAAGCACCTGCGAGCGGACGTCGCCACAGGTTGCCAGTGCGGAAAGTCCGACAAGTATCCCAGCACCACAAAGGCGAACGAGTGATGTCGGGCGGAAAGGAAGTTGACGGCAGGAGTCGGATCGAACCATTGAAGCGATCTCTCTAATTGGAAGCTATGTTGCTTGCAGTACGGCTAGTGGTGTTACAGAAGTGATTAAGCAGCGATGTTCGGCCGACGATTGCACCGTACCATCAAGGCGGCGAATGCGAGTGCGGCGAGAACGATCGTCGAAGGCTCGGGTACCGCAATCAGGAACGCGGTACCCCCGCCACCGAAGGCGGAGTAAATCACTCCAGAATCCGCGGGTCCACTCCCCCAATTCGTAAGCCCTACGGATCCTGCAAGGATTGGGTCCGTTCCATCAATCACGGGCGCGTAGCTGATCAAGGTCGCGAGTCCATCGGGATCGTCGATCACGCTCACGGCAATACTGTTGCCAATCACATCGACGCTGACGTCGAACGGCTGGTTTTCGGTGAACAGGAAGGCGGGGGTGTCTTGATTGTCTCGGAACAGTTCCGTCCAGTCGCCGTTGGCGTACTTTTGGATCGACATACCACGGGGAGCACGTTGATGCGCGGTGGCAGCCGTGCCGAGGACTTGCCTTGCGAAATTAATGCGATAGAACGTACCGTCGTCGGCAACGCGAACAAGCAGTCCGATGCCGTCGTCATCGCCATTCTGCATGCGAACATTCAGCTGGTAGTCGGACAACGAAGCCATGTTCGGCTCGTTGAGCACGACCGCCGGACCAATGAAGTCGACGTTCGGGGTCTCGGTGGTGGCCCATTCAAAACCATCCGAGTCATCAAGAATACTTCCATTCCGGAAGTCTTGCCGGAAGTTGCCGTAATCGTCGAATGCAATTCCTTGGATATTGGCCGAGTTCGTCATCCGAAGGGGGCGCCATTCGAATGGAAGTACATCGGCAAACGAAGTGGTCTGATTAACGGTGTCGGAAGTGACAGAAATGGATTCGAAAGACGAACCATAGGCTCGGGCACCCGGTGCATCGCGGCGTTGTCCCCACGAGAACACGCCGTAACTTCCCGGCTGCAAGTCGGCATCGGCCCCATTGAGACGCGATTCACCGTTGACCAAGACATCCCATGCGGTGCCATTGACACGGACCGTGAGGTTATCTTGTCCGCTGCCGATGGTGGGAGTGAATCCAGGGAAAACGCCCAACTGAGTAATCACACCGCCGACAACCTTCTGTACCGACACACCCGTGGGGGTGCCAAAGGTGCTGCCTGCTTGCTGTCGAAGCGTCGCCCGAAAATAGTTGTTGTTGTCGGTGTAGCCGAATACGACGCCATAACCATCGTCGCCGTAAGTGCCCAGCAATGCATTGATCTCGTACGTCGCGGGTGTGGCTACCGAGGTGTCGACCATGACAAACGGCGTAAACCGTCCGTTGGCTACCCCCGAAGTGGTGGTGCCGTCTCCGGCTCTTCCATCCGAAGACTCAATGAGAGTCTGGTCTTCAGTAAGCAGTACTCCCCAGTTGGGCTTTGCTCCGGCAGAAGGGGTACCGGTGAAGGTATCGGTCCATCCACCAAACCCGTTGACGAAAGGGCTGTCGATGACCACCGTCGACGCGGAAGCGGTGACGGCTCCGGATAGCAGCGCGAGGAATAGAACCTGCGAAAGCGAGCCGTACGTGCGATTCAAGGTGTCTCTCATGAGGCTTACTCCGGATATCTGAGGTAGTGATTCACAGGATGCAGTAACAGAGTTCCGCCAACGTCGCGACGAAGTGGTGTTAGGGCTCAAGCGTGAAGTCGATCGTTTGCGTCCCCGGCTTCACGCTGGCGGTGAGTTTGGATTCTTTGGGAGTGTGGTATTTGGTTGGGATGACGACCGTCCCAGGTTTGGGCTTCGTACCCACCTCCGTCGCTTTGTCGGTGATCGCGACTTCGTACTCTCCCGGATCGAGGCCTTTCTCCGTACGGCTGACAAGAACCTCGTAGTGCCCATCCTTGCTGATTGATCCGACCGGAGTTCGAGCGAACTCGTCAGTGGAATTCGCGGGGTAAAACCGAATCGTGCCTGGTCCCGCTGGTTTCCCGTCCATCGTCACAGTCCCAGAGACGTAGCCCTTGTCGGATTGGCTACATCCACTGCTCGCCAGCGAGAGCAGCACGACAGCAAGCAAGGACGCTGATATTCGAAACAGAGGCACGAGCTAAACTCAAAACGGGAGATTGAGGGTGGGTCAGTAGTAGTTAGACGGTCGTTAGAACTGTTCGGGAAGAAGTTCGCCGCCGGTCCTAGTAGCAAGAAGGTCAATGATCTTGATGGGAGTGTCCTCGTTCATGAAACGAACGGAACCGTCTGCCAGTGTAATATTCACGCCCGCAGGGTGATCACTGTATAGTTCGTTGTTTTGCTCAGCCGGATTGTTGATGAAAGTATGATGAGCGAACGAGTTATCTCCATTGCCCCAGTAACGCCCGGCATCTGTCCGACCCGCGCACTCGCCCATGGAGAGGGAATTCGTTGTTCCGTCCGTGATGTCCTTGAACCGGACCCCGCGCCGCATGGCTTTGGGGCCAATCGGTGGGAAAGTAGCCAATTGGTAGGCTGCAAGCTCGCCAGCTCTCTTCCGCGCCGGATCCGTTTCCCACGAGTTGTAGAGCTTCCAACCCGTGCCGGTGTAGGTATTGTAGGTCGTCGCGTTCGGGCCGTTGATCGCGGCGTAATCTAACTCGGCATTGCCCATGTGTTCGGAAGAAGGGCACAAGAGCGTCGGGATGTTTCCATTCTCACTGAGGGTCACCAATCGGCCGTTGTCACCTTGGTTCCATCGCTTGGTGAGATCCATCATGTCGTAAAGCGCGGGTTGCTCGATGTACGGCAGGATATAAGTGACGTAGCCGTGATTGGTGTGTGTAGCGGCGTCCGATGGGTTGTAGTAGTTGTGTGCGCCGGGAAGCTCGTTCTTGCTGTCGTGGTGCAGATGCACACCGATCATCAACTGCTTTAAGTTGTTGGTGCACTGTGAGCGTCGTGCCGCCTCTCGGGCGGCTTGCACGGCAGGTAGCAACAGCGCGACAAGAATCCCAATGATCGCGATCACCACCAGCAGCTCAACGAGCGTAAATGCTCGAAGATTGTTCCGCCGCAGTGAGGGATCACGGGAAGAAACTAGTGAGAAAGCTGGAAACCTGTGTGCACCACGGTATACCAAGTGCGACGGCTGGTCCTTGAACATCGCACTAGAGGTGCACTCGAGCGAAGCAACTCGCGAAGTCGTTACGCGCATTCGACCGTCCATTTTCTATGGGCTACAAAAGTGATTCGAGGCCTGCTTCCGAAGCAAGTGCTTCGAAAGAAGGCCAGTTACCCGTTCCGCCCGGAAAAGTGATGCGACGACTTTGGATATCCAAGAATATCCAAAATGGCCGCGTCTGTGGATACTATATCCAGTTGGGGGAACCGCACAAGAGTTTTTGGAAAAAGTGTGCAAAAACGTTGTGCACCTGCGCAGTTAATGCGATGGGCTTTTGCGTGAAGACCGCGTTAAGAATTCGCTAGGCCGGCGAAGGCTGGATAGTCCATCCGACGCTCGGATATTCACAGCTTTCGGTCTGCGATCGCTTGGAAGGCCTCGACAATCACACGTTCAACACGGGGATCGAGGCGGCGGATGTGCTCGGTGAGCAGGGCGAGAACGAACTCGCCATCCACCAGCGAGGGGATTTCCGCCGCGAGAGGATCGCGCGGCGAGGAAGTAATCAGGCAGATATGGGATGCCTCGATCAGGGGGGTCTTCGCAAAGTTCGTGATGGCAATGACCGTCGCGCCAGCACCCCGCGCAAGTTGCGCAGCCGTGACAATGTCCTTCGTGGTTCCCGACGAGCTCACCGCGACCAGCACGCTACCTTCGTTGAGCAGTGAGGCCTCGAGGGCCATCACGTAGCCGTCCGAAAGGAACGAACTCTTAATGCCCAGGCGCTTGATCTTCCACTCCAGACTTAGCGCCAGCGGGGCCGAGCTTGCAACACCAATCGAAAGCACGCGGTCGGCCTTCTGCATGGCCTCCGCCGCCTTCATCACCTCATTGCGGTCCAAGTTGGTCAGCGTGCGACTTAGGTCGTCGGTGATTCGGTCGTGAACTGCGCGGAACAAATCGGGGTCACTAGCCGTACGCGATGCGGGCGTAATAGCGTCCCGGGCCATCAGCACCTTGAACTCCTGGAAACCGCGGCAGCCAAGCTTCTGGCAGAAGCGGATTACAGTGCCGTATCCGAGTCCCGAAGTCTCAATCAGTTCGGTAATAGAAATCTGTAGGGTCTCGGGGTGTTCGAGAAAGTAGGCCCCGACCTTCTTCTCGCTTTCGGTTAGCTCGTGAAATAGCCGCTGGTATCGTACCGCCCAAGGCGTGGGATCGCTCAGCGGCAACGGATTTACCGGAGAAGAAGTATCGGAGTTAGCTTGCCGTGGCATAGAGCGGGGCGCAGGTGGGCCTGGTTCAATGGGTTCTCGAATCGTACCTATTATGCCCCAATTTATCGCCAGACGGAGCGCGGGCAGTCTCTAAAATACATCGCTAGTTCCGTTTTTTGGCCCTGTGTAGGGAGAGAATGTTACACAACGACCCCTAGAACAGGGGAGCGGCGACTTAAGTAGCCTGGTAGGCAATGAAACTGTGGAGGCAGGCGATCATCGCGCCCTGCTATTCAAAATCGAGTCCAATCACATTCGATGGGGGACGCATTCCTCCCTGTGTTGGGTCCAAAGTCGACCTTCATCGAGGGCCTGCACTACTTTCTCTTCTCTCCGACTCTGGCGGCATCCTAACCGTTTTTAGGGTGCCTCCCGTGAGCGCATGGTTAACGAACGTGTGTCGCCCGTGGTGGAAGGTAAGCCATCCGATTCGATCGGTGACGGGTGATGAGTGCGCAGGTGCAACGTCCTTACAGCTGCTGCTTACCGGATGGGGCCTCCATGGGACTTCGATGATTGATTTCTCATTCTGAGCCGCCGAGCTCTCGCGACAGCGCTTGAATGGCCCGCAGCCATAGCATCCGCACCGCCGCCGGCGATCGCCCCATTTGCTGCGCCACTTCGTCGTGCGATAGCTCTTCGATGTTACGCAGCAGAATCACTTGGCGATAATCTTCCGGCAAGCGTTCGAGGACCTCAGCGAGCCTTGCCTGCTGTTCGAGCGAAGCGGCCGCCGCGCTCGGTGACGGGTCGCGTGCCGGGACCATCGCATCGAGTCGCATCGTCGATTGGACGAGCGAGCGCTCGATGGAGATTTCCCGGGCAAGCGAACGCTTCTGCGTCCCCTCGTAGTGCCGAACGTGGTGCGCCAGTTGATGGGCGAGAATTTGTCGCAGCCACGCCATTCGCTGTGCGGGGTCGGTCGCAGTGAGTTGATCCCATCCCTGCCACGCCTCCATTAGGGTTTGTTGCACGACATCGGAAGGGTCGAACTTGGCCGCGAACCGCTGATTCACTTCGTGCCGGGCGATGAGTCGTAGCCAGGCTTCATGCTTAAGAAGCCAGCGAGTGCGCTCGCTGTCGGGCAAATCGCCTGAGTGCAAAGTGGTTAGGTCGGTGTGCGACATGGGGCGGCGGCAGACGAGAAGTCTAACCTGCGGTTTTTGGCAGACTGGAAGGTTGGCCCGCAGCCTTCGGCAGACCGGTAGTCTGCCCCACGCTGGTGGACGTCTTGGCATAAGCTGCCGTATCCGGGTCGCCTGTGGGTAGTGGGGCTTTGCGCGTGCGACGGCGTCGCCACTTGCGGCGGAGAGCGCCAAACATCCACGCCACGGCGACCCAGAACATCATCAGCCACGACGTAAGATACGCCCCCGGCGGGAGGATTTCGTACCAGGTCGACCAGTCGTAGCCCTCTTCGGGCAGCATCGGGGTCATCTGCTGCTCCGACGCAATGCCCACCGCAGCGAGCAGCACGCTCACCACGAGCGCCGCTAGCAGCCACGCTGCCGCGCGGCGCCACTGGCCCACGGTGAACCACCACCCCAGGAGCATGAGCGCCAGGACGGCGGGGCTCGCGAAAAGGGCAATGCTCAACCGGTTGATAAAAGACCCGAATTCGTAATCGGAGGTCGGCTGGATCATGGCAACCGTGAGGACGATCAGGGTCATCACTGGCAGCCACAGGAGTGTTTGCAAACTGAACCGACGACGGACGATCATCCAGGCCATCATCCCCATTGGCAGGATGACTAGGGTCATGGCGTACAGCCCGCTCCACGCCATGAACGTCAGCAACCGTGGCCAGGCCTCGTCAAGTCCGACGTGCCAGGGAAGATCGCGCAGCATCCGCGGATCGTAGTCGGCTGCCGCAGTGACGAGAGCCACGGGAACGATGCCGCGGGTGCTTTGTCCATCACTGACTGCCAACGTGGCCTGGCGGCAATCTCCGACAAACTCGTAGGCGTAGTACACTAGTGGCGTTTGGTTCTCGGGCGCACCGAGTAGCGACACGATGTTGGGCTTCATGTAGACCCCCGGTTCTTCGGCGCGGGGGATCGGCCCCGGACAGGTCCACACGGTGTTTCCCGTGGCTGCGTCAATTCCGAACACGCGATTGTCGGAGCCGGGAGTCGCCACCGCCAGCAACGGGGTCTCGGCCGTCCCTCGCGATTGAATGTCGAGCAATTCGAAGTAGCCCGCATCTCCAAACTTTCTCGACCAGATCGGTTTGTCCAGCCGCTCGGGATCGATCACTTCGATGGTTGTCAGTCGCCAGCAAACCAGCTCGTCGCTGCCGTTGCCATCAGTGTCGCAAGCGGCGGGGGGGATGAACTGCGACTGCTGCGGCAGCGCTCGCCCGGTTGGTTCCCCCTCGCCATCAATCACCATGAGCCGCGCCTCGCCCTGAAGCGTGGGGAGCAGGATGGCGACACATTCGCGACCCGCTGCGCGTCGCACCCGTACCGGGTGAAGTAGCTCTGCCTTGTGAGCGTACGAGAAACCTTGAAACTGCAGGAAGCGAAACGGGGTGGGGTAAGTTGACCGCAACTTGCCATCTGTGCCTTGGAGTGTGGTGACGGCGATTTTGAGGTGCTGGTCGTCACTGTCCGGCGACGGGCCGACGGGCTCGACCACTACGACTTCCATCGCACCGTCTCCCTCGAAGTCACACACGGTGGGCGAGGTCCAGTTCTGCAGCGATTGATGCGAGAGCTCATCGTCGATTCGCAGTCGGCTCCACAAGGTCTTGCCGGTCGCGCCATCGACCGCGCGGAGTTCCAAGAGATCGCTGTTGGTGGCGGCTGGTGACAGGATGTCGCGTATGCCATCGCCATTCACGTCGATGGTGACCACCCGTAGATCGATCTGCTGAAACCCAAAGGGGGGGAGGCTGGTGGGAGTAAGCCCATAGGCGGGGCTCAGGGGATGGGCCCATTGAAGTGCCCCGGTCTGGGCCGAGATGACGAACATCCAGAGTTGCAGATCGCCACTGGAAAAGCTCAGTCGCTCGGGGTACCCATAGTCGAGTGCCGCCACCCAGAGCACTTCCGGCGTGCCATCTCCTTCGAGGTCGCAGGAAGAGAGCGAGAGCGTGGAATTCATCATGCGCGCCGTAACTTCGTCGGCCGTCCAGAGTCGACTCCCTGTTCTCCCAGAAATCGCGTGGAGCAGCGGGCCGGGGTAAGCGCCGGTCGATTGCTCGCAGACGATCAGATCGATGATGCCGTCGCCATCGAAGTCGTTCTCTGGAGTAGCGCGGCGACGATCGGCCCCGGGGACTCCTGCAGCGCGAACAATAAGCTCGCTCGTTGCCCGAATAGCACGCTGCTGCCAAAGCTGTTTGCCGGTTGCGCCACTGGTGGCTACCAACGTTCCATCGCCCCAACTTCGCACTAAATCGATCACCCCATCGGCATCCAGATCGGCCATGGGGTCCCCGAGTGCGCCAAGTCGCCGCCACGGAGCCTTTCCCACGCCCCGCACCGCGTGCAGCTTTCCTCCCAGGTCGGGCTGCGAGGGGGAACTTGCGGAATAGACGAGCAAGTCTTCTACCCGATCGCCGTCGAGGTCGGCTGGCGTAAGAGAATGGATGCCGCTCGCGGTGTGCGTTAGGTAACCTGTCCCCGCCGACAACAAGAGTACTCGCGATTCGGGCGAACCGGGATGACCCTCCAGTAGTCGCACCATGAGTTGAGGCCATCCATCGCGCCCGGCCTGCCACCATTCGAGCGGTTGGATTTGAAATTCGCTGAAATCACCGTTCTTCGGTTGAAGATTGCGGTGGTTTGTCCAAAGCGTTTTCCCCGTTGCTCCCGATAGGGCGTCGGCGTAGATTTCGGGACCCAACCCGCTCAAGGTCGCTGTGAACAACTCGCTCGACCCGTCCCCATCAATGTCGGGACCAACGGTGAAATGGTCGACCTGCACATCAATATTGACCAGCTTACGCGTCCACAGGGGCTCGCCGGTGTCACCCGCTAAGACGGCGATTTCGCCCCAAGGAGTCTGGTAGAAGTTCGTCAGTCCGCTTGCCCCCGCCCCGGGATGAGACTGCCCATCCGGAACGATCACTTCGCATTGGCCGTCGCCATCTAGATCGGCCACCAGTGGCCACGAAGGGGATTCAACTCCCCAGGTTCGCTGCGCCGGCCACAGCGCTACCAACGGTCGCGACCAGAGTCGTTTGCGTCGTGCTTGTGACCACGTGGTGAGTTTGGGATCGAAGGTTCCCGGTACGGTGGCGCTCGCGATTTCCTCCATCCACATAAGGTCTTCGACGCCGTCCCCATCAAGGTCCCCCCAGTTCACCTCTTTGCCGGGCCACCCTACCAACGCAATTGGCTCTTCGAGCGGTTTACCTGTTGCCGGGTCGAGCATCAGTAAATTAGCTCCCGCCACAATCGCCAGCCGCCGCAGTTTGCCGACATTCAGCATGTGAGGCGCATCGGGAATCCAAACATGCGCTCCGGTCCGCTCAGCCTTCGATGGTTGACGCAGATAGTGCCGACCGATGTTAAGGCGACCTCCTCCGCCACTCATCCGCCCCCCTTCGATCTCGGGAAACCAGCGCATGGCATAGGGGGCTTCCACACCCTGCGGCAGCGCAAACAAGTCCTTCGCGAGTTCGTGGCTCCAGATCGTCTCTCCCGACTTCCCCGAAATGGCTTCAACCCAGCGGCGGCCGACATATTGGTTTTGCTCGATCTTCGCCTCAGAACCGATGTCGACCATTGTCGCCACCAAGTCGTCCACTCCATCGCCATCGAGGTCCTCGGTAATCAGCGGCTCGCGGACCACGGCGCTCCGCAATAGCCGCGGCCCATCGTCGACCTTTGTCTTAATATCTTTGCCGCGCCCGGCGAACCAGACGATTCTGTCGAGCTTCCCCGAGATGGCCATTACCCAGCCCTGATGCCGACCGGCGCAGATAATTTCGTTGACCCCGTCGCCATCGACATCTATCCCGTTCCTGAGCGTCCAGGGTCGCAAGTCGTAGTTACCGATTCCTGAAACCTCGGCGACGACGGAACTTGACCATGGCCACGCGAAGCCGGGCGCACCGGCCAGCGCAGGATTGGATTCAGGCGAGAATGTCAGGAATTGGCGGAAGTCAGGCCCATCGTAATTACGTAGGCTGACCCCTTCGCGAGTCCAGATTAGCACCCCATGCGTGGCTCCCCCTTCCGCGGTTCTTAAGGCGACTGGTGCAAAGCTGTGCTCGACTGACTCGGGTGAGAATAACAGCTCGTTCTCCAATCCTATGGTGTAGCGTGTGTCGCTATAGCCTCGGCGGAGTTGCAGGTCAAACGACTGACTCAGCCGGCCCTCGCCAGACGCCCGCAAGTGAAAGTCACCGCTCGGCAAGTTCACGGCTTTTTGCATCGGAAGGGTCTCTGCATGGAGCATCTCTCCCGACTCGTCGAAGAACTCGGCCACCAGAGGTGGATTCACCGCGTCGAGCAGGATGCCCGACTGATTCCAAGCCTTGTACGCCGAGCCGCCGAACACCCCGAGCAATGTGATCCCTAAGGTGACCGCGGCCGCGATGCCAATGTGGCTTACACTCCGCCGATGCTGCTTGATCCAGCGGACGACGCGTTCGTGACGCGGCGGGCGTCGCGCTCGGATCGGCCGCCCCTCGAGGAAGGCTCGCACATCCTGCCCAAGTTCGTCCGCCGTGGGGTAGCGACCTGCCGGGTCCTTGGCCAGGCATTTCATGACGATCGTCTCAAGGTCGCGGGGCACTTCGGGATTGAGTGCGCGTATCGGCGTCGGCACGCTGTCGATGATCTCGCGAATTACCTCGTGCGGAGTTTCGCCGCCGAAGGCAGGCACCCCCGTGAGTAGTTCGTAAAGCGTGGCCCCCAAACTGAACAGATCGCTTCGGTGGTCGATTCCCCGTGATGTCGCAGCCGTCTGCTCGGGACTCATGTAGCGCGGCGTCCCTAATAGCATGCCGGTCAGGCTCAGGGTCACTCCGCCCAACTGGAGCGCAAGGCCAAAGTCGGTGAGCCATAGCCGCCCGTCGGGATCGAGCAGCAAGTTCGATGGTTTCACGTCGCGGTGGACCACGCCGCGCTGGTGGGCATGCGCCAGCGCTTCGGCCGCCTGAAGTCCCCACCGTGCCACTTCAGCACCATCAATCGGACCCTGGCGCTCGGCGAGCACCTCGGCTAGGTTCCGTCCCTCAATGAATTGCATTGCATAGTAGTTCACCCCCTGCTCGGTGCCGACGGCAAAGATCGGGACGATATTTGTATGGTGGAGTTGCGCCACCGTCTCCGCCTCGCGCTGAAACCGCCCGATCGCCTCCTTGTCCGACACACCGGCGAAACGAAGCACCTTGAGCGCCACCCGGCGTCCGAGGGAGACCTGCGTCGCCTCGTACACCGCCCCCATTCCCCCCTCGCCGACTTGCCGGATCAAGCGAAAGTCGCCCAACTGATGCCGGGCAAGCGGCGCCGCATCGACCCCCTGCAAAAACTCAACCCCTTCGAGGCATGCCCGAAGCTGCCCCGCCATCTCGGGGTACACGGCGAGCAGCTCGTCTCGGGAAACGGCAGTCCCCTGTTTCAGAGCTTCTAGATACTCGTCTAGTACGCGTACCACCTCCAGGACCGACCGGTTGGAATCGGGGTCGGCCGACAAATAGGGCTCGGTGGGAATATCCCGCTGGCCTTGCTCGGGCTGAAGAGGGTCGTCGCTGTGCATGGCGGTTCCATTATACTGCCCACACGGCCGAATCGTCGCAGTGGGAGTTGAGTTTCTAGGCACCCCTTGAGAGGTCGCCCAAGATACCAGGGCCGAAAGTCGGGGGCCGCGCAACGCGAAAAGTGCAACTAAAGCCAAGAAACGCGAGGGTCCCACCTCAGTCGCCGCCTCCTCGACTTGCTTTCGCCGCCGATCCCCCTACTATGGGCCGCCCCGATGGGAGGGGCGTCCCGCCCTTCTGATCCGGAAGGTAGGGGCACGTCGTCAGCCAAACACCTTCCTAATTCCCCTCCCCGCAAGGTACCGTCTTCGTACCAATACTCGCGCGAGCGCGGAGACGGAACGTACTGAGAGGAATGGACTTAGCAATTCCGAGTCTCTTCGGAATCGTACGTCGGTCCCAACGTTCTTCGGAACAAATCTCTATTAGTTTACAGCCTGCGCGAGTTTGGCACGCTAAGCGCTGGGCATTTGTCCCTTTGAGCCAGCAAATGTCGATGCACAAGTGACTGAACTAAATATCGCGGGACCACTACTGTGGCCTTCGCTGACGCGAAGGCAGTAGAGAGCGAAATCCATTCGCGTGCAGTTTGGCGAGCATAGGCAAGCCTCAGTGTGGCCGCTCGGTGCTGACGTGAGTTTGTTGGTTCGACGTGACTTGAGACGACACTCCACTGAACCGTCTTCGGCGCAACTCCGTCAGCGATAGATGGATATCCTCGGCAGCCTGCTCGGGGGCTAAACCGTGGCCGTGGATGTTGGAGATGCAGGAGCGATTCGCGTCGGTATTGCCGGGTTTGGGATCATAGACCATGTAGGCACCCAAACTGTCGGAGACCGCGAGGCCGGGACGCTCGCCAATCAAGATTAGCGCCATTTGCGCATTTAGCACACTTCCAATCTCATCCTGCAAAGCCACTCGCCCCAACCTCGCCACACAAATGGGACCGATCTTCCAGCTATCGGCGTGAAGGAGTGGCAGCAGCGCAGAGAGTACGGACACCGCATTGGTGTGAGCTGCCGACGCGGAGAGGCCATCGGTGACGATGATTGCTAGATCGATCTGATTGGTGTTGGCACTTGCTTCAGCTAGACGAGTGCGTGATGCGCGATCGAGCTGCCGACCCAGCTCTGGTGCCCGAAGGTAAGCATGCCGATCGGGTGCCGACGAGTCGCAGGCAAGTACCTCGTATCCTAAACTAGTGATGGCTTCGCACATGCACTCGACTTCGAGTGTGACATGTACTGCATCCTTCGCAGCAGCATGGGCAGCCTTAAAGTCGAGCCATGCCCGGGTAGGTAAGCTCGCACCGGCCCGTCCCAGCGCAATTCTGGCGTTGGTGCAGCCGCGTAGAGCTGCGCTTGCATCGGGCGTTGTGAGGGGCTGGGGATTCATGGAGTCTGGTGTGAACTCAGCCTAGCGAATGGCGGCTTGTTCGAGCATCAATTTGAGCTGCGGATGTTGTGGTGCGGAACTCGATAGGCGATTGGAGGAGTCGGTGATGCCCATCACGCCGAGCCACTTCTCGAACTCCGGTGCTGGCCTTAAGCCAAATAGCTGCCTTAGATACTGGCTATCGTGGAACGAAGTCGACTGGTAGTTGAGCATGATATCGTCCGCTCCCGGAACGCCCATAAAGTAATTGCAACCCGCGGCGCCTAGCAGCGTCAGCAGGTTGTCCATGTCGTCCTGATCCGCTTCCGCGTGATTGGTGTAGCAAACATCGCATCCCATTGGCAGGCCAAGAAGTTTGCCGCAGAAATGGTCTTCCAGCCCCGCTCGGATGATTTGCTTGCCATCGTAGAGGTATTCTGGGCCAATGAATCCTACAACGGTGTTGACTAGAAGCGGCTCGAATCGTCGAGCAACTGCGTAGGCGCGAGCCTCAAGCGTTTGTTGATCGCAGCCATGATGGGCGTTGGCGGATAGGCAAGAGCCCTGCCCCGTTTCGAAATACATGACGTTGGTACCCACTGTCCCACGCCCCAACTCTTGGGCAGCACGGTGAGCTTCGTCAAGGATACTCAAGGAAACGCCAAAGCTCTGGTTAGCCTGTTCGGTACCGGCGATGGACTGGAAAACGAGGTCGACCGGAGCCCTCACCTCCATTGCCGCGAGCTGCGTAGTGACATGGGCGAGAATACAGGCTTGAGTCGGTATTCGGTAGCGGTCGATAAGCTCCGCCAAACTATCGGTCAACCGGCGGAATGAATCCAACGAGTCGCTCACCGGATTGATGCCAATGACGGCGTCGCCGCAACCATACAGAAGTCCGTCCATGATCGACGCACCAATGCCCGCAGGCGAATCGGTCGGATGATTGGGTTGCAAGCGAATCGCTAGCCTGCCTGGAAGCCCCAGCGTGTTGCGAAAGCGTGTTACCACTCGGCATTTGCTGGCCACCAGGATCAAGTCCTGATTTCGCATGAGCTTGCTAACCGCTGCTGCCATCTCGGGGGTAATTCCTCGTGAAACGGCGGTTAGGATGTCTTCGGTCGTCTCGTACCGCAGCAGCCAGTCACGAAACTCCGCCACCGTTAGCGATGCGATCGGTGCAAAAGCGTCCGCGTCGTGCGAATCGACGATGAGCCGCGTGACTTCATCGTCTTCGTAGGGAACGAGTTGATCTTGCAAGAACCGCTTAAGTGGAACGTCCGCCAGGGCCTTCTGCGCAGCTACGCGCTCCCGTTCCGAATGAGCTGCCACGCCCGCGAGGACATCGCCGCTCCGTAAAGAAGAGGCCTTCGCCAGCAGCTCCTTCAAATCGTTGAAGCTGTAAGTGGTATGCAGCAGTGTTGTTGAGTACTGAGGCACGGCAATCTCAACTTTGTTCGGCCAGAGAGATAACGGCGAACTCTTCTTCGGGTGCCTGGGCAACCAATCGATGTCGGCTGTAGAAGCCGAAGTAGGCTACCATGGTAGCATAGAATAGCGCGCTCCATAGAGCTGCCTCGCCTCCCATCGCGAAGGTCGATGCGAACGCAACCAGCGAAAGCGCGCAAGCGACGCCCGATGTCACGACTCCCCCAGGGGTTCTGAAGGGCCGATGAAGCTTAGGTTCTTTGAGACGCAGGACAATGTGCGAAAGTGTCATAAGAAAATAGGAAATGGTGGCGCCAAACACCGCCATCGTGATCATCATGTCCCCCTTGCCGGTCAAGGATAGCAGAAAGCCGATCACCCCGGGGACGATGAGAGCCCAGGTTGGAACCTTGCGTTCCCCAGTAATCGACAACACCCGCGGCAGGTAGCCCGCTCGCGAAAGGGCAAACACTTGGCGGGAGTAGGCGTAGATAATCGAGAAGAAGGACGCAATCAGGCCACACAACCCGACTACATTCACGAAGCCAGCAATCAGCGACTCGTGGCCGTAAAGGTGCCGAAGCGCTCCGACCAGCGGAGCACCGTGAGCCTTCATTTGATCCGCTCCGGCAACACCTGGTACTAGCACCAATACCAAGGCACCAATGACCACTAGCGCCAACATGGCTGTTACCATGCCGCGCGAGAGGTCGGTGGTGGGGTTCTTCGCTTCCTCGGCAGCGAGTGGAACGCCCTCGACTGCCAGGAACAGCCACATCGCGAACGGAATGGCGGACCAGATGCCGTAGTAACCAAAAGGCAAGAACCACGTGCCAGTACCACCATCAGTAGAGTCTGGCGGAATGTTGAAAAGCAGGCTGGCATTGAAGTAAGGCAAAGCTGCGACGACAAACACCACAATCGCCAGCACGGCCAGAGTGGTGATGCCCATCATGATCTTCAGGGCCTCACCAGCGCCCCATAGATGAATCCCGACAAACACGAAGTAGAACAGCGCGTACACTGCCGGTCCGTCGACTCCTATTAGTTCCTTCGTGTAGCTGCCAATGAAGATGACAATGGCGGCGGGGGCAATCGCATATTCGAGAAGAATGGCGGTACCCGTCAGATAGCCACCCCAGGGCCCCAACGCCCGGCGAGCGAAGCTGTATCCTCCACCGGCCGTTGGAAGCGATGTGGAAAGTTCCGCCAAGGTGAAGACCAAGCACAGGTACATGATCGCCATCACGATCACGGCGATCAACATGCCGCCGAACCCGCCGTGCGCCAGACCGAAGTTCCAGCCAGCAAAGTCGCCGGAGATAACGTACGAAACTCCAAGACTAGCAAGCAGTATCCAGCCGGCGGCCCCAGACTTCAGCTCGCGCTGGCTTAGATAGTCGGCATCCACCTGTTCGTACTGCACCGCCTGTGAAGTACTACTGCTGCTCATGATTGGTTTCTCATCTTCCCGCGCGGCCAACCGGCTTCATTTTGTCTCTGCTTCCCATTGCGAGTTAGGGCCATCAAGGTCAGTAGAGCCAAGCCGAACATGGCGAACGCGGGAGATTCAGGAATCGGATTGGGGAATCGCGAGGACAAAGACGTGGAAGAACCGAAACTTGATCGCCAGTACAAATAATCCTCGGCGTCGACCTCTCCAGGTGTGGCAGCCAGGGGGTTGGAGCCGGGCAAAGCGACCGATGCACCCAGATTGTCTCGCCAGACGGTGTAATCCGCAAGATTAACAACACCATCGCTGTTGTAGTCGCCTGGCGTGGCACCAGCAATCACTTGGATCGAATCAACGATCAACGTAGCCGGTGTGGACTCGTTCAAATCGAAACTCTGCACGAACAACTGCGTGTAGTTGCCTAGAGAAGCCGTATCGAATCCTTGAGGAAACGACGACCAGGGAATGAAAGGCGAGGAAAAGCCTCCCCCCGCGGTGCCGCCGACTTCGACTTGAATTCCCTCTTGTGAGAACGTAAAGGACAGTTCGGCGGCGCCTCCACTGTACCCCGCGAGTGTTCCGACAACCAGTCGATCCGTGGCCGCGTTAAATCCTCCGCCATCGTCGGCATTAATGAGCAGTTCGTTGGTGGCAACGTTGACCAGAAGGCCAAGATGGGCCCCGCGACTGGCAATGTCGCTCGTTAGGAACACTCCAAAAGCGTTGTCTGAGGAAGCTTGTCGGACTGCCATCGTCACCGTTGTGGAGGCCGATGCCTGTGCGTTAAAGGGTTGGTTGTAGTAAATAGATGCAATGGCCGGGCCTTGAATTACCACCGCGCCGTTGTACTCGGCGGCAACGGCCCCCGCCCCGTTGGCTGGATCCGCGTTCCAGCCAGCCGGAAAACTTCCAGACTGATTGTTAAATAGGTCTTCAATCGGAAGCGAGGCTCGCGGAGGTGGGCTGATCCCCAATACGGGGCTTATCGTATTCGCCAGCAGGTTAGTCGAGATTTGGTGTCCTCGATGCGACGAATCGAGCACATGCTCCCACTCGCCCGCACCTAAGGATGCCACGCGATTGGAAACAATATCCTTATAGGAACTCGAGTGCGTGCCACTGAAGCAACAGTTGTCGAACTCGTTGCTCACCATAATCTGTTGTCGCCCCGGTCCGTAACCACCGAGGGCGTAGATCTCCAGCCAGGTGGCGACACCACCCCCGCTGCCGTTAGGCAGGATGTTTTCGTTGAAGAGTGGGGAGTAGTTCTGTTCGGCATCCCCAATGTCCGAACCTCCGCCGAGGGCGTTGCGAACATACAGCGGCGAACTGCCCGCTACCGGGATACTGAGGTCGATCCGCTCGTCCACCGCGGCCATCATGCTGGTAGTCCAACCTCCTCCCGACAACCCCATCATGCTGATCTGTTCGAGGTCTGGATTGGTTGCCGTCACGTAATTAATAGCCTGGACCACTGGCTCAAGAAAAAGACGAAACCCCCATCCACCGTTCGCGGGACCCGTGTTCACAATCATCTGGTCGTGCGAGCCAAAAGTTAGAGCGCCCTGCCCGGGGAGGTTGGCAGTGGTGTCGGTGTTCCAGCCGTAAAGGGGCATCTCCATGGTCAGGACGGTGAAGCCTTCGGCCAGAAGATGATTGGCTGTCGCACCCACTCCACCAAGCAGAGTGTTGGCGTGTCCCTGATAGACGATCGCCAAGCGATTGCTATTGGCGAGGTTCTTCGGATGCATCAGGTAAGAAGACTGGTGAAAATCCCACCCCGACACGTTAGCGCTCAAGCGGTCGATACGCGCAATGTTGGACATCGAAATGTCGATTGCTTGCGTGGGTAACGGCACGTTCTGAATCACTGCAGGCAATGTGCCCGTCGGTAGTGGCGCATCCCAGATGAAGTCGATAAGCAAATCGCGGCGCCCGTCCGCCTCTTCGGCCGTCGTGAATCGAATCTGATTGGCAGGATTGTTATTGGTGGGAAGTTGAGCGTCGGCTCGTTGTCCAGTGAAAAAAGCTACCAATAACGCAACCAACAAGATTGCAGGTCGAGACGTGCAGTGTGAATAAATAGTAGCGTACGACATCGCCTGCATAGTACCAGTGGACCTTAGGGTGCCAGATCAAAATTTGCGTCACGCGACTCGGGCGAGTTTGGCTCGACTTCCATTCCGAGTTGGGTGTCGGTGTTGTACCGAGCGGGAACGGCACCTGGGGATCCAGCCTTTGATATCTCGATTCGATAGAAACCCGATTGCACGCCGCGCTCGTCACGCTCATTCGAGATCTGCATCACGGCGACGCCATGCTTATTGGTCGTTCCCACCGCCGGCTTGAGGTTGGGACCAAGGAACTCCTCTGGCACAAGTCGCACAGTTGCATCGGCAAGAGGTTTTCCTGCGAGCTTGATACGAAGAGTAACGGGCATCAACCCGACTCGCGACTCTTGCCACGCAGCCAATCGCTGGTTGAGTTCGTCTTTTGAAATGCGGCGATCTTCATTGGTATCAATTCTCGGAAGGGCGGCTCGCAAGGGTGGCGACTGATCGAGTTCGGTCTCTTCCAGCTCCCCATCGCCATTGGAATCGAACGCGGTAATGGCGGCTGCCGCCGCGTTCGCATCGACAGCTGGCGGCGCAATCCGTTGGGGCGAATCGGAGCACCCGGGGCTGCAAAGAGCCCCGAGTGCCCACGATGATGCCAAAATAAGTGAGGGCAACGGTATTCGAGATCGGTTGAGCATAACGTCACTGCTTCCAAGCGAAGCTTTGTAAGAGGAGAGTCCACCATAGAATCGTTGACGCACTAGTCTTGAAGATGCTTGTCGAAAAATGCCGCACCCTCGGCGCTCTGATAGACATGGCCATCGGAATGAATGCTAAGCGTCGCCAAGTGTCCGTTGGAGCCGACAGCATACGCTTGCTGGATGTCGTCCATCGCGCGATAGGCGAGGTTCGGCGGGAAGCCACCAGGCTCGCGCTCCTTCGCCCCAATCTGACACAGCAATGCACGCGGAGCGATGAGCGCGTATATGTCGCTGAAAGTGAAGTTGTCCGAGAAGCCAGGGAAATCCCAGCACATGCAGTGACCATCTTGCATATTCTCAACGGTAGTTAGAAAGCCAGAGCTTACCGTTCCCTTCATGCGTGGGTCCATGGCACCCAGCCACATCGCCATCTCGCCTCCAAGTGAAAGTCCGCCACAACCCAAACGGTCGGCGTCGACCTGGTCAAGCGTGGTGAGGTAGTCGGTGCAACGAATGAGGTCCCACAATCGCTCGCCCATCAGAGTGCGACCTTCTTCATAGACTTCATGCTGACCGACATCGGTGGAAATGGTGACGTAGCCTCGCTCCGCCAAGTCCTTGGCAAATCCCCGATAAAGCGAAGCCGGATCGTGAACCACCTGGCGAGTTCCACCGTGGCCGTGAATGCAGACTACGGCGGCCGATTTGCCTTCTGTTTTAGGTCGAGTCAGAATCGCCTTGATGCGACGGTCGGGAGTGGAGTTGAGTTCGATCTCCTCCAAAACGTAGGTGCCTTTGTCTTCACTTGAAAGCACTTTGGCTTCGAAAGGAATTGAGTCTAGATCCTTCGACCTGTCATCCATCAGATCGGTAAGGTGCATGCGATCGAACAGGAACTTCCGCGTCCCGTCTTGCCACGCCCTGAGCGCCTCGGGTGAATCGCCCATGAACTTGCGGCGGTGAGTTTCGCCGGCAGAGTCTGCACTGCTCGAGGGAATTGTCGACCCAAACGCTAGGGCGGCTAGCAGCACGGCACCTAGACTCAGACAACGTTGACTCAATCGCATTTATCTACTCCACGTAACAAGAAGGGAAGCTGAACAAAGTGGGGAGGGGGTTGCGGAGAGGTCTTTAGGCGAGTGAGAAGGCCACTCGCTTAGGACACCGCCGCAAACTATTCGTGCACACCTTAAGCGAGAACGTGCTGCCGGAAGCACCCGCTGTGGCTAAAGCATCGAGCTGGAACGTTCATGCTAGAAGGCGGACGATACGACGGATTCGCCGTCATTTCGACCCGAGAGGCGTTCATGGGTGGAGAGGTCGAGGTCGTAGGAGAGCGCCTGTACGCTCCCGTCGCACATGCTCATATTCAGCACGCCCGGATGTGCGCTGCCGAAAATGTAGTAGTTGCTAAAGCCGGCCTGATCTTGTCGCGGCGGCCCATCGGCGGACCAACGAATGGTGTCCCAGTCGAGGCCTGTGAATGTAGTTTCGTTATCGCCTAGATCTTGTCCTGTTTGATAGTGATCGGGATCGAGGTACTTTTCGCCAATTAGGTAGGTGTTTGTGGTGCCATCGGTGATCCGGCGAAGTTCCAGGCTCGAGGCGAAGCAAAACACCCCATCGCAGTTCTTATTGTCGGGCCAGCGAAAGCTGGTACCTCGGTCGAGGGCTTTGGCTGCGATGGCCGCACTGTTGCTAGTAGAAGGTGCCCAGCTAAATTCGCCCGCACTCGAGTTCGGGCGATAGGTCCCTCCGTTGCCGGCGTAATCGTTCTTACCAACAGGCGTGCCTGCCTCCAATGGTGCATTGCGAAAGCCGCCGCCGCAGGGATACGGCAATACGGGGCGACGAGACGGACAGTAATAGTTGGGGACGGCGTAGGTCAACAGTTCCTTGGTTGCCTGAATCTTAGCCGTGGTGTCGAGCCCTGCGCCGAGCGATCGCAGTTGTGAGTCTTCGATGAAGGGAGCGATGCCATACGGCCAGCTTCCCGGCTGGTACTTGTCGTAACCCGCGTCCGGGTCCCCAACCCAGTAGTACACCCACCCCCCGGCTGGCATGGCCTTGTGAGCACTTTCGTAGTTCAGAGAAGCCAGCGCCATTTGCTTGAGTTGATTCATGCACTGGGCGCGCCGCGCGGCCTCGCGAGCTGCTTGAACGGCGGGAAGTAAAAGGGCCACCAAGATGCCAATGATGGCGATTACAACAAGCAACTCAACCAACGTGAATCCGCGTTGGCCGCGTGATAGTGAGACAATGCCACCGGTGGAACTGTGCTTGGACAGCCGATCAGCATGCAGCGACCTTCGCGGCTTGCTTACGTGATTCGACGCGCCCTGCCTCATGCGATGCAAGGAGATTCCTACGCATGCAAGTCCTAGAATGACGAAGGCTGCGGGCTCGGGGACATTGGTGGAACCCAAGACGCTTCCCGGTTCGCCCTGCCCAAAGTTCGACTTCCATAGCCCATAATCTTCCGTATCAATGACGCCGTTATTATCCCCGTCGGCCGGCAGATCGCTGCCCACGGCACCCAGCGAGTCTCGCCACACGGTGTAATCAGCAAGATTGACAACCCCGTCCGCATTGTAGTCGCCCACCACTTCAGGATTCTCAACGGCTTCGTAGTTGATTACGACCCCGGCAAGGGTTGTCCGAGCAAATGCACCTTCGTCATCAAGGTACTCGTTGAAACCGGAAAGTGTGATAGTGAGTGTGTCGCCTGTGAAGCTGGTGGTTGTAGTCCCTTGGCCGGCAATGGAGATGTAGGGGCTCGCAGGATCCGCGTCGAAAGGTGACCACCAACTGGGACGATCGGGGAGGAGATCAAAGCCTACTGTTTCCGATCCACCAGCGTTATCTGTGATCGTTGCGGGTGTGAACGCCTCGACGACTGCGCCATTTTGGGCCGAAGCAAGTACTGTAACCCCGTAAGAACTGGCGATACCTGATAGACCCGATATTGTCACGACAATGTCGTTCTTACCCCATCCGGTGTATTCACCCTCCCCCGAGGCAAACATGAACCCCGCCAAAACCGCGTGGTCGCCGGATACCGGCACTCCATTATCAGGTGCCAATTGCGGTGGATCCAGTTGAATGTAATGCCCTTCCGCATCGAGTAACCGCTCGCCGAATTCGTCGGTCTGAAAAATGTAACGATTGGCGTTCGCGAATCCATAGGCTGAGAAGGTGTAGGCGTCGGCGGCCCCAGTCTCCGGCATCGCCGAGGAATAGGCGATGTTCACCGCCCCCCCACCCATCGAAGCAGGGCTGAAGCTTACACTCGACGGAGACCCCGGGATCTGGCTTGTGTTCGCGTAGGGACCAGGTTCATACCAGTCGGCTCCTACGACTCCGAAGGCCGACTCATAGGCCCCCGCTCCATGAGCGCCAACTTGATTGACGTAGTACGGGCCCCAACCGCCGGTGCCGGCTGAGAAGTTAATCCCGAAGCTCTTCGCATGACAGTCTGACAATGGGGGTAACAGCAGCGACGAAATTATTCCCGCGACAAGAGTAAACGCGTGAGCGGATCGCATAAGATTCTCCATAACATTTCGCCTGAAAAGATTGAGTCTTAAACCTTCCCCCCTGCCGCCGAGCTGCCACTTGGGCGGCAAGGAGGAAGGCAGGTGTTAGCAACTCATTTGCGACCCAGTCCGCCGGACCGCCAACAAAACAGTCACCGCCAGAAGGGATAGATAAGCGAAGGCACTCGGCTCCGGCACTGGCGTGAAATCGATGATCACTCCAGCAAGCGAGGTGCGCTGGTAGGGTCGGTTAGAATTGCTTCCGAGCTCGTTGAATCCGTGGAGTTCGATGGTGACCGAGTCCCCATCGAACATCAGTAGCGACGAGCTGGCCAAGGCACCACTCGATTGCCATGGGGCCCCAGTCCACCACAGCGGAGTCTCCGGCATCAGCGTGAAGGAGAGTATCTCCTCATTCCCCTGACTGTCCGACACTTCGGCATCCGTAAAGGAATCCACGGTCCATTCCGACGACGCCATCAATCTGACCGTATAGCCCTTCGTTAGATCGGCAATGCCTGACAATCCACTGACCGTAACGATGATCGGATGGGCCGGCGCATCGCTGGCGTATTCTCCGGGGCCAGTTGCAAAAAGAAATCCGCTCAGCACCGCATCTTCGCCGCTTGCTGGGTCTCCACCGGCAGGGACGCCCGGTTGATTCGCATGTGCCCAGCCGTAGGCGACTCCCGGAGGACCATCCGGAAACGACTGCCATGCAATCGTAACATCCGCGCCGTGGGATCCATGAACACCGCTGCCTACCTGGACCGCTCCTGGCTCGAACCAGTGCTCGGCCGGCACACCAAAAGCACTTGCTGGAGTTTCTGCAGCCACCGACGCGGGGCCATAACCGCCTCGGTCCGTTTGAAAATTGATGCCAAGGGAAGCACCAATCGCCGGGGCGACAGAGCTCACTACGGCCAGCAACGAAAAGAAGAACACATTCCAGCCAGACGTTCCGCAACCGAATCTACTCATGAGATCAGCCCTTCCAGAGATGCCTACGGATTGCCGCACCAAGAATTGGACGAAACTTGGTCGGACCTCGCCTGTGTTCAGGAAGATTTAGACATCGCGTGAAATAAAGTGGCGCGTGTTTCTTTCAGATTTTTGAAATCTTGAGAAAACGATCGTCAAATCTCAGTTGTTCACGAGGAAATATAGGCAGGGGATGGCGGCCTGCTACAAAGGGGGGCCGATATCGGTAGACACGGTCGACAAACCATGCGGACATCGGCACCCAAGAAGAGTTAAGGCGGTTGGATTATGGAACGTTGCTAGCCCACTTCACCACGCCACGGAAACCCACGATGGATGACAGAATTCAGTACACGTCCTTCGTCGAGCAACTCACAGCCAACCAGCATTTGCTGTATTCCTACATTAACACGTTGCTTGCGGGCGACGCGAATGTCCGCGATGTTTTGCAAGAAACAAACATGGAGCTCTGGCGCAAGGCTGATCTCTATGATCCCGGTCGGCCCTTCTTAGCCTGGGCTTACCGATTCGCCTATTACAGAGTGCTGGAATACCGACGCAGCCAACGCACGTCTAAAGTTGTGTTCTCTGACGATCTCCTCAGTCGTGTCGAACAAGCCTGTCAGCAATTCACCACCGATACGAACGATCGGCTCTTGGCGCTGCGGGTATGCCTTGGCGAGCTGCAGCCACACCAACAAGACTTAGTACGCCTGAAATATGAGGAACGATGCTCGTCAACGGACATCTCTCGGCGATTAGGTATCACCGAAGCCCAAATCGGGGGTCGGCTCTATCGATTGCGGCGACTTCTCCACCAATGTGTAAGTCGCCGAGTTCAAGCGGTCATTTAGTAATAAGCCTATCTATTCATGCCTAAGACATTACAGCAGGTCATTGCCGAACTCATTGAGAGACCCAACGATGACGAAGCTCGTGAGCAGTTATCGCAGTTAATTACCGCGCAGCCAGAGCTGATTAACGAGTATGCCGAGCAGTGGCATGCTCACAGCCTACTGGAATGGACGCACAGCCATTCAGGGAATGTCGTCGATCTGCAGCCGGTCTCGCCGGCTGCGCCAATTTGGCATGACCCTGAAAGACAAGTGTTGCTCAGGACCACCGAGTTCTCGCCCACTCTCTTGCGTCGCACATCCTTCGTCATCGTGGCATCTTTGCTTGGCGTCGCGATTGGCATTTGGTCACTCCACTACTGGAACACCTCGGGGCAACTTATCTCGGCAAGAAACATCGTGTGGGAGCACGAGTCTCAGTCGCCGACGGCCGGCGGAAGGTTTCGCAAGGGAGTTCTCGCAGCTACCTCGGGTTCGTGCGAGTTGCAATTGAACTCAGGCGTGGAGCTGAGCCTTGAAGGAGCGTTTCGACTAGATATCGTCAACGACATGCTCGTTGAGCTCCGCTATGGACAAGTGAGAGCTCAAGTCCCGCCGAACGCGAAAGGCTTCTCGATCGACACTCCCGATTCCTTGCTAGTCGATCAGGGTACCGAGTTTGGTGTGAATGCCGAAACAGGGAAAGGCACGAAAGTGGTGGTCTTCCGTGGCGAGGTCGATGTACGCGGGAAGGAAGTGACTCAGCAAGAACCTTTGCGGCGTTTAACCCAGGGCGAAGCGGCTCAAGTGCGCGTCGGTCGAGACTATCTCAATCGTATCACGCAGGTGACTTCGGGAGTTAAGGATCACAGGTGGTCGGCTAACACGAGCCCCAGCACGCTGTTGTCGGTCCGTGACAACATCCGCGGCAGCGATAGCCTCAAGTACTACAATGTAGTCGTCAATGGACTCCACGAAGATGTCCCTGCGTGGGTCGACCGCGTACATCAATGGAACGGAGTAACGACCGATGGCATACCGAAGATCGTGCGAGGTGCCGAATACGTGATGACGTTCAACGAGGATCGATACATCCCGTCATTCGAGATGTGTGTAACGGTCCACCGTCCAGCAATCCTATATGTGTTTGTCGACAATCGTGTCCAGACGATGCCCAGTTGGTTGCTCGCAGATTTCGAGGACACCGGAGAGGAAATCGGATTGGACGAAGGATGGCACGTGTACCACCAACGACAGGCCGCGCTGGGGGCTGGCCAGAGTATCGACCAGTATTTCTCGATCTGGCGCAAGATCGTCGATGAACCTCAGGATATTGTGCTGGGAGGACTTGGCGGTCACCCTAACTTCGGCATGTATGGTTTGGCTGCCACGCCCTATGAAGCTCCGATGGATCCCGCACGGAAAGAGATCGAATCTACCACGTTCACATGCAGCGACCGTCAATACGACAGTGGTGATCAGTAGAGGATCCAGGTGATTGAGAAACGGATGGATATTATGCTTCAACGCATGACTTTGAGGAGCCTATTGCCCACCGAGCATGAGTGCGGTTCGTGTTGATGAAAGGGGCAGTGAACAAGAGCGGGGCCTCCCCCGCAAACGACCCTCGGTAACGATGCACGCGCGAATGCAATTGCAGGACTCGCTAAAAGGAAGGGATTAGCGATTCCGAATTCCACTCCGCCGGGGCAGGTTCCGCGGTGCCACGCAATCAACTCTCCCACCCCCTCATCCTCCACCGCCACATGCAGGTACCCACTGGTAATACTCACGTTCGCATGCCCCGCCGCATCGCGGACGTCGGCTAGCGTCAAAACGGAACATATGGAGAGCAAGGGACTACGCGATTTCGAGTTCCTTACAGCGCCTGTTTTCGGGCCGAGCGCTTTTCGGAATAGAATGCTGTTGGCTAACAGTCTGCGCGAGTTGAGATCGCTCACGCGAGCGCAGCAGGATGGCTAGCGGATTCAACTTGAGCCACTATCGTGGCTTTGATCTCATCCATGATCACAGACTTCTTCGCTTTGATAATACGATCTTCGATGCACAAGGGACTGAACTAGGTTTTACTGGACCACTACACCCGCTAGCGGCAAGTTACGGTCATTTCGCTCTTCCGCTTCACCTGGAACACGTGGCTCCCGGAGCCAATCGATGTAACCCGCCAGTGGCTTCCGTTGATGGGGGCCTCGATTGGAGAGCCGTCGCAGACCACTTCGCCAGGCAGTTCATCGCCGAGCATTGGTAGTTCGACCTGCGCCGTCGTATTCCCCGGAACAGACACCTTCAAGGTGTACCCTGCTGCGGTACGGCGGTAATGGACGTGTACCGCGCCGCGAATCGTCGGCACCTTTGCCTCGAACCATTCCAGGTAGCCGGGGCGAGGCTGGATGTCGATGGCCTCGAAGCCTGGCTTTGCCGGGCGAACGCCCACCAAGTAGCGTGGGATGATGTTCGCCGGTGCGGCACCCCAGGCGTGGTTCCAGTCGAGGTTGGGTTTGAACTCTTGGTCCCACGCCTCGAGCGCGATGGTCGAACCAACGCGAATCATGTTCATCCAGCTCCGCTGGCTGTCGGAGGTCATCAAGTCGAGCGCATGCTGGTCTTGATCGTTGGCATACAGACCCTCAAGTAGAAACTGCGCGGGGTAGACGCTACACGCCATTCCCCGCTGTGCGAGAAGTTGCGTGACGGGGGGCACTCGTTCTTCCGGCACCAATCCAAACGCTAGTGGAAATAGACTCGCGTGCATTGCCGAGTGATCGCTGCCGAGTCCATCAACATATCGAAGTTCCGCGGCGTCCCAGAGTTGGCGGTTAAACTGCGTTGCAAACTTGTCAGCACGCTCGCCGAACTCTTTGGCCTCGGTATTTTTGCCAAGGGCTCGGGCGATGTCCGCCATTCGTCTTAGCGTGATGTAGTGAAACGAATTGACGACGGTATTCACGGGCCGAAAATCGTACCCGTCACGCTCGCCGGCAGGCCAATCGACAATGTCTCGGTAGGGAGGTTGCGAAGTATCGAGAAGCCCGTCAGGTCGCTCGGCGTCGGAGAGCAGCTTCTGGTGCTTAAGCACGTCGTAACTGCTCTCAAGCGACTCGGTGTCGCCCGTGTACTGGTAGTCTTCCCACGCCATTAACACGGAGTGTTGCTTCCACTCGGTGGGCCAGGTGGGATTCTCCAGCAGGTATTCATGCGAGTGGCGCGCTAATGCATATTCCCGATCAACGCAGTAATGCGACAACTGATTGATGTAGGCGTCAGCCTCATAGGGGATACGCTCGCGGTCCCCATCGACATAGATGCCGCAGAACGTCGTGGCCCTAATTGAGTACTTGCAAAGGTCCCAAACAGCGTTCAACCGTGAGTCGGAACATTGAAAGTCGGCCGCGTTGTCGTCGAAGGGATACTCGACGCGTTGTTGAACGAAACATCGGCGACTGAGGCCTTGCGGCAAACCTTCGGCTTCGACGTAACGGAACGGGGCGATCACGCCGATGGACTCGGGCAGAAGGATGGCTTGCCCACTAGTGTTCTGCTTCTGCTGCGGTGGGCGGACATCCATGCTCTTGGTGCCTGCGGGGACTTCGACCTCAACGCGGTAGTAGCGAATGGTCCCGCCGGGCGCGCGATCGATTCTGCCGCCATCGAGTCGTTCGCCGAAGTGAACGCCGAGCTTCGCGTCCCGTTGTGTCGGTCTCGGGAATTGAAGCGTCAGATGCCCGAACGCCGCCTGACCGAAGTCGACGAAGTACGTGTTGTCCTTGCGTTTCTCGGCAGCCACCGCTCGCTTCGGCTGAACGGCCACGGGGTAGACGGAAGTCTTGTAGCTCTCCAACTCCGATGCCATGCGGAATACTTGTGGCTTGGACCAATCCGACTCTTGGCCGTTCTTGCCCCAGTACCGCACCCGCCATTCGTACGTTCCGCCGGGCTCCAGCGTTTCGCCTGCATACTCGATGTTGATGGACTGGCCGCTTGCCACTCGCCCCGAATCCCACACCAACGGTGATTCACTAGTCTTCGGCTCCTCGGCGGAGCGGACTTCGATGTGGTACGCAGACTGCGCTGCCACCGATTCTTCCACCACCCAAGCGAAATCGGGCTGCGGGTCGTAGATCTGGGTGAGGCTTGGCTGAGTAAGGAACTCGCACGAGAGTTCCGTCGGCGCGGCGCTGGCTACGGCGGCCGCGATGCAGCCGACCCACAACGCGAACGATCGGAGAATGTTCAGTGAGATTGTTGTCGTCGGCATCAGTTCGAGGCTCCCTTCGCGGCATTCGTTCGCGCGGCGATCAAGGCGGGCTGCAATCGCTGGCCGAATTGCAGTCGGCCCAGCATAAAAGCGGCCAACAGGCCCATGATCCAAGCCGTGGGTTCGGGGACGCGTGCGGAGACCATATTGGAACCGCTATTACCGGTACCAAAGTTCTGCTTCCAGATCTGGTACTCACCCGCGTCGACGACTCCCGTGCCATCGTTCGTGCTTCCGACTGGCAGCATCGATTCGTCGCCGCCGAGGTTGTCTCGCCAGACCGAGTAGTCGGCGAGGTTCACCATGCCATCACCGTTGAAGTCGCCAAGAATAGTTCCGGCGACATCGGTAATCGACAGGACACCATCCACCAGCAAACTGCTGGTGTCCCAGTACAGGCCGGCGGCGAGCGCCGGTAGCTCCAGCGAGCCGAATGCTCCGGCAGAGGAGGAAAAATCGAGCAGGTCCCAGCTTTGTCCAGCGGCGAGGTCGAGCAGCGGATCCAGCGAGCTGTCCAGAATCACCTGCAGCACGCCCCCCGCCGCAAGCGAGCCGGTGATGTTTAGCTTGTCGTTGGCTCCCGCCGTGGCGATATCGAGTTGCACCAGCGCGCCCGCTTCGAGCAATAAATCGCCATCGACCGTGAACGTGTCCCCTTCCCAGACGGTGATGGGGTTTAGTTTGGCGAAGTTGTCGAACGAGCCCAGCATGCCGCCGGCACTCACGTCGGCGTACAGACCAACCACCGTGCCGTTGTTCGGCGTGCTCGGGGATCGCGTGACGACCACTTGGCGGAGGTTACCAACGTAGTAGCCCGCTTCGTAGGAATTGTCAGACGTGCGAGCAATGAAAAGCCGGTCGTACTCGGGTACCGTTCCCCCGGCGCGGGCGAACTCCGCAGTGCCGTCGAATCCCCGCGAGAGCACTTCGCCGTTATCTCGGGCGTAGATGGAGATGAAGTTGTTGCGGACTAGGTGGGTGGGCGTGCTACCACCGACGTACAAACCGATGTCGCGTTTGCCACCATTGTGTTCGGCGTCGATGGCAATTTCTTCGCCGATGTCGAGGGTGGTGTCATCGCGGACGAGCACGCTTTGCTCGATGCTCTGATAGCTGGTCGTCTCGTAATTCAGCTTCCCACCTGCGATCTGCCAATTCGCCGTGTTGGACCCTCCGGCAACGTTGTCATCGAGAATCACCGTGTGAGTATACTGAGACAACGAGATGCTACTGAAGTCGTCGATTACATCACTCGCCATCACAACGGACGATCGTAGCTTCGTACCGCCGATTTGAAGGGTTGCGCCTGACTCAACGATTACCTGGCCCTCGATTATGCCCGTGACGCCTGCGATCCTCGACTCATTCGAGGCCGTCACGTTGCCCATGACTTTTGACGAACCACCCACGTGCAAGGTTTGTCCAGAGGCGAGGTTAAGGCCACCGTTGAGTTCGGTCGCATCGAGCGTGGCGCTCCCCGATAGACGCACGTTGGTCGACGCCGCGATCGTGGCTTGACCTTCGAGGGCAAGCGTCCCGGCCTCGACGGTGGTGTCGCCGGTGTAGGTGTTTGCTGCACCGGCAAGGGTCACTCGACCGCCACCAGCTACGCGTAGGTTCCCGGAGCCACCAATGCTGCCGCCGGTAAGGGTGTAGTTTTGCGTGGCGTTCCGGAATGTCGTCGAACTGGGTGTGACTACCCCCGCGATCTCCACCTCGTACGTCGCGGCGTCATCGTCGAAATCGACTCGCTCGCCAACGGTGTTACTGAAGTTAGTGTTCGATGCGTTATTGCCAAGGCGGTCCCAGTTCTCCGGGCCACCCGTGCCGTCCCACACTTCGCTTGATGCGCCGTGCCAAGCGATCTTGTTGGTTAGCTTGTTGTACTCAAGCAGATGCAGCGCCGTTCCGATGGGTCCACTGACGCTGTCGCCGTTCTCTTGAACAAAGATTGACACCACGCCGTTCTCGCGTAACCGTGCGTGGTCAAGCCGAGGTTCGCCGACGAAGTCGCGGCCGTCGACATGGACGATCTCCCAGTCCTGCCAGCGCGTGGCCTTCGACGCCGTCGCAATCACCACGTCGCCATTGGTGTAGATGGGGATCACGCCATCGCCATCGCCGGGACCCGGCGATACGTACACGGCGTACAGGTTGCCATCGGCGTCCACGCCGACATCGGGCCGCGATCCAACGGCCCGCTCGGTGGGAAGTTCGTTCCGCAGCCACTGGCCGACCGTTTCGCCTTCGCGAAGCGAGAAGTTGCTGAGTGTCGCGCCGCTGTTGGGCGTCGCGCTACGTTCGTGACTGAAACCAATGCCGCCGATGCCAGGGTTGCCCGGCGTTGCGTAGGGAACCGGCTCGCCTTGCGACTCGCCGTTCAGAAACCACTCGACGGTCCAATGCTCGTCGCGCGTGTCGAGGACCACTTTCATGTCCACTGGCTGCGTAGGGTCGACGAGGTCGCCACTCCAAGTCTGTTTACTCGCCGTTCCCACGCCGAGAAACGCTTCTTGATCGGCATCGGCTTTGTTTCTAGTCAGCATCCAGCCGTAGCCGCGCCCGTTAGAATGCCGCACACCATCCCACGTCTGCGTCCAGTCGCCGGTCGTGGGGTCGGCCGTCATGAACCCGAAACCAACCCAGTTCGACTGGTTGTTGGCGATCGTGGCCTCTGCCGTGTAGACCCTGCCCGCTTCAGGGGCGAAGTCGAGATGGGCCGCTTGGCCGGTCACGCTGCCGCTCACCGTCGTCTCGGCGGCACCGTTGTCGAGAAACGTACTGCCCGTTTGCCACACGCTGTCTCCCAACGATGCGTCCGGCGTTACGCCGTTGAGTGCTGCGCCGCCGCCATCGAAGTACTCGGCGAGTACCTGCGTTCCTGGATCGCGAAAGTAATGGAAGTACGACGACTGTGCGGGGGAGTAACCTTGCACCGAGTTGGCGTTCGCGTCGTTCGCGTGCCACATCAGGGCGTGAACTCCACCGTCGGCATCAACGATTTGCGTCTGCTGGTTCATCACCGAGTTGGTGCGATTCAGCTCTGCAATGGTAATGCCGGGCGAGTTGAGCGTGATCGGACTCCCCGGCGTGCCGACCACTTGGCCGGCGTTGTTCTTCCAGGTGTTGCCACCGTCGTCGCTGTAGGCGTACGCGATGTCGTGGTTGCTTCCACCCGCCGCTTCACGCCAAGTCCAAGTGGTGTGCATGCGGCCGCTGGGGTCGACGTTCAGGCCATTGAGGTACGCGTTGCGGGTGTTCGACGAACCGAGTACGTCGGTGTAAACACCGGTCTGGCCGTTGATGAACTCGTGCGGTGCGTTCCAGGTTGCGGTGGTGCTATCGTACGTGGCAATGTGCAAGTTGCCGTTCCCACTTTTGCCGGTGCGGTACGTCATCAGCGAATCGCCACTCGTTGGATCCTCAATAAAACGCGGATAAGTAACGGGAGTGATCGCAGGCGATACGCCATCGAGCGAACTCTGGACCGGCAGGAAGATACTACTATTCCACGTTCCGCCGGTCGCCGCGCCGGGGTTCGTGCGCATGTACTGCAGTGAGTGGTTGTGGTGATCGAACGAAAGGTGAATCGAGCCATCCCCCGAGACGCCCAGCACCGTCACGTTGTGATTGTCCCACCAAGGAGCGTCACCTCGTTCGAAGTTCTGACCCGTGTCCATCACCTCCCACGTGGTACTGCCCAGTTGTCGCCGGCCGAGATACAGGTCTTCGTTGTTCGGCCCCAGATGATACCAAGTGGCGTACTGGTAGTTGCCAATGGTGACGGTGGCCTCGCTCTGGTGGGCGATGCCATTGATGGCCGGGCCGAACTGCACGCCGCGAGGCTGGAGGAGCGCACCGCTATCGAGGATCATGTCCGCCGACAGCGGTAGTTGGTCCTGCGCGCGGGCCGCTTCGGCTAGGAAGAGCGGCAACGCCAGCGGCGTAACCAACACCAAACTAAGGAAAGTACAACGCATCGATTTCGATTCTCTGGCTCTGTTCCGGGGGGGCGTTTCAAGGGGCGCAGTGGGAGCATCCGCCTTCAGGCAGCTTCTAGCCACCGCGGTGCCGAGCCTCAATCAAAACTTGTCGACGTACGGGGCCGATTGGCCGCTGCCGTTCCAAGTGAGCTCAATGTTCAGATCGTCGGTAGGGCCATCGATGGTCACCCACAGCTCCGAGCTCGTCTCGCTGGCGTACTTCTTGGGGGCGTGCCAGCGGTTCGTTCGGTCGTCGACGCCTTCGACGGCCGAGACCGTGGCGAGGTGCGTACCCGTAGGTGCACCGTCGTTGAAAGCAAAACTCGAAAGTTGAAACGTGCCGTCCTGTTGGATTTTCCCGGTCGCCGGACGTTGGCCTTCGGCGTACACGTACACCTGACCGGTGGTCACGGGCTTACCATCGATCGTCACTTTTCCCTTGACGGGCACGATCCCAGGGTGACTACCACCGCAGCCGGTGAAACCTATCAGCATCAACGCGGCTGTAAACACCGCGGGAACAAACGCACTTCGAACCATGACGAAACTCAGCGTAGAAGTTAGGAAGGGCAAGTTTAGCGAGGGCCAGGACCACTGGGCACCGAGCTGGCGTAGTCGTCGGCGCTAGCCGAACGAGTGGACTGAGCGCGGTACAACTTCGGATCGACATCGTCGGTCAAATAGTCGACGCTGCCATCGCCCTTGGCGAAATTCGCACCGCCGGGGTGCCGGCTGTTGAACCCGCCGTGGGTCCGCTGGCCCCCGTTGTTTTCTTTGAGCGATTCGGCGACTTCGGGAATAGAGTTAAGCGGATTTTTGGTAGTCCGCATCGACGAATTGCAGCGGTTTCCGTTCGTCCAGATGTTACTGGCCAGAAGATCGCTAGTGCCGTCTTCGGCTGGCCGAGCGTGACCATCGATAGTTTCGCCAAAGAACAGCGTATTGCTGGTACCGTCCGTGATCTCTCGCAGCTTGATGTTGCGGTGGTAGAAGAACACGCCCGTGTTGTTGTATTTGAGATCGTAGATCTTGCCGCGAGGATCGAGTCGACCCAGCACGTCGTTGCCGTTTGGTGGTCCCACGTCGCCCGCCACCCCCGCGTAGCTGCTGGTCGCGGCCCTCAGGGCGTCGGTGGTTGCGTGGGCATGAACGAACTGCGAGTAGGGTAGCATGGTGCCGTCACTCGGGCATTTCAGGGCATCAATCGGCGTGGCGACCGCCGCCATCACTCTTGGATCCGACAACCAGTAGTTGTCGAAACCCCAAAGCGTCACGTTCTCGACATTCAGTGCGTCGTACAAAGCTTGTTGCTCCATGAAAGGCAGCAACTGCACGAACACGCTCGCTCCTTGCGAACGTAGCTTGGTGTTCGCGGCGATGCTGCCCGTGTTAGGCATGTCGGCACAGGCCGCTTCGCTGTCGCAACCCAATCGCGCGGCGGGTAGTTCCTTCTTGGTACTCTCGTAATTGAGCGCCGCGAGCGAAAGCTGCTTGAGGTGGTTGGTGCACTGCATACGCCGCGCTGCCTCGCGGGCCGCTTGCACGGCAGGCAGCAGCAGCGCGACCAAGATTCCGATGATGGCGATCACCACCAACAGTTCGACCAACGTGAATGCGGTAGGGCGCGATTTCATGGCGAAAACTCCTAATGCGTAACAACCGGCCAAACGATCCTTCGCGGGCGGGGCCTGCGACTCTGGGGGCTGCGTTGGGGTAGGGAAGGGGGGCGGCGGGTTCGACCCACCGCCGCCCAACAAGCAAACAAGTAAAGTTAGGGTTGTTGAGACTGCTCGCGCGTGACGCGCGGTCGACGGCAGCGGATCCATCCCACAGCCGTGGCACTCGCGAGTCCTAGCAGCCAGGTTGCCGGTTCGGGCACCCCGACGGCGTTGATGGCAAAGTTGTCGATAAAGTTCGAACCGTTGCGGTTCTCCAGTTCCAAATGGATCGCACCCACCGGTACGACGCCGTTCGACTCCCAGTTGAAACCAGTCACCGGCGAGTCCAGAACTTCAGTCGCTCCGATCTTGATCGATTGGAGCGTGATGTTGCCTCCTTCGAGCAAGCTGTCGTAGGAAATCCGAATTGCAACGGGGACTGCCGTTCCGGTCTCCGCGTGGGCAGCGGCTAACGTTGTCGCTACGCCGTTGTTGAAGTACTGCACATCGCCCGCGGCTTTGATAATGATGCCGAGGTCGGTGTTCACATCGTTGATTCGTGTATTGGGCTCGCCCGAGACGTTGTCATCCGTGCCGAACGAAAAACCCATCCAACGGTCGCCGCCGAGTGCCGCGGTGATGTTGTAGTCGAAGCTCACCGTCATCGAGCCTGCACTCCCGAGCGCCGCGAGTGCCGGCGCGAAGTTGTAGCGGCTGCCAAGAATTGCCTGATCGTGAAAGCGTCCTCGGGCGTGAGTCGAGGTGGTTCCGCCCGTGACCATCGACAGTTGATTACCAGCGATGGCGAGGGCTCGCTTGGACGAGCGGAATTCAATCGCACTCGCCAGCGATCCACCTTGCGATGCGTCCTGAGGGTTTGTCGTATCGTAGTTCGTAGTGTTCGCATGATCGAAGCTGTCGCTGAACAAAAGAGCCGCGTTCGCCGACAGGGCGAAGCAACTTGTGACCACCGTGGCCACCATCGTCTTCATGAGTCTTTTCATTAGTCCGTACTCCCATAGAGGCTAAACAAGAGAAGTCGAAGAGAAACGCACTGACAACATCTGGCTGCGTCAAGCCGTGGGACGCTGCCCCATCCCACGGCGACGCAGCACACAAACCCCACCGACCGCGAGGCCGGCGAGAAGAATCATCGAGCCCGGCTCGGGTACGTTCGAACTTCCGGCGGCAATCGTGCCTGCACCCGATGTGGCACCGAAGTTGGACTTCCACAGTTGATAGTCGCTGGCGTCGATCACACCGCCGTTGCCATTTCCGGCGAGCAACTCGCCCTCGGTGGCACCCAGGTTGTCACGCCATACCGTGTAGTCGGCGAGGTTCACCATCCCATCGCCATTGAAGTCGCCATCGAGACCCAGGGCGTAGGTAAGCACCAAACTCGTCGCGTTGACAATCGAGGCCGAGAACCGGCTGGGCAAGTCGAGCGAAGAGAACTCGCCGGTGATGCCACCCGTCGCCGTGAGCAGCGTAAACTGCTGGCCATCGAACGGCGTGAACCCGGCACCCAAAGAGACATCCAGCAAACCACTAAGCGTTGCTGCTCCCGTGACCGCCAGCGGCGTGAAGCCTGCGGTCGTCAGGCTAAGCTCAAGCGTTCCGGTCGCCGACATCGTAAAGTCGCCATTCACGTTCACCGGACCGGCACCACCAACATCGGCCAAACGCAGATTGTCGAGACCCGTCCAACCGCCGCCGTCGTTACGCAGGTCGGCGTAGACACCCAGGTTGTTGTAGAGGTTAAGTTCCGAGGCGGGAACCGTCACCGTACGCAGCACGGTCCGAGCGCCGTTGTTGTAGAAGCCCAGCTCCATGTTGTTATTGTCGAGTCGCTTGATGAACAGCGTGTCGAACGTGCGACCCGTGTAGTTGCCTGTGGCGATTTCGGTTCCACCAACGAAGCCGCGGCTGTTGATGATGCCGGTGCCGTTGATCGAGATGAACACGTGGTCGGCCTGATTGCGAACATCGCCGGCGACGTTCCCGAGCCCAACCTGGGTTTCACCGACGACAATACCCATCTCGCGGCCGTTATTGATTCGCGTCGCGGAGGCCACGTCGATCAGAAGCTCGATTCCTTGATTGAGCGCCACGGGACGCAGGCCCATCATCTGCTCGGCACCCGTCGTTCCCGTCGAGGTTGCAGCGATAGTACCCGAGACGTCGGAGAACGAAATGTTCGTCGTCCCCGCTCCTTGGTCGAGGCCCTTAGTAAAGGTGTACTCACCAAGACCCGGCGTGTTGAAGTCGTCGACGATCGTGACACTCGCGCCCGAAGCCAGGGATAACGTGCCATTCAGCACCACGCTGCCGACCGTCGCGGGCACCATCTCTAGGCGAGCACCGCTGGCGACCGTCGTGGTGCCGGCGTAGAAATTGCCCTTGTTGCGAAGCTGGACAGTACCCGAGGTCACGTCCACTGGACCGAAACCCGTGAGGCCACCGCTGCCCGTCAGTGTGTAGGTGCTACCGGCCCCGCCATTGAAGGCCACGCTGCCGGGTGCCACGTTGGAACTCACGGTAACGCTCTTGTTCGCGACGTTACCAAACGTCACGTTGTCGAGGTGGCTGAACTGCGTTGCGCCGCCGGTCCAGTTATTGGTGGCCTCGACGTCCCAAGCATTTCCGGCAGTGCCGGCCCAATTTAGATTGCGGGTCGCGCCCGCGACATTCAGCCGCACGGCGTTGCCCGTGGTGTTCACGGAGAACGTCTGGCTCGCACCCGCGGTGATGTCGTTCCCCATGGCGTCGCGGAGCGTTGCGGTGAACGCGGTCGATGCCGCACCGCCGGTGGCACTTCCACTCACGCCGCCGGTAGCTTGTACCAGCGTGTAGTCGCCCGCTGCGAGTGTGCCCTCTACCGGCGAAACGTTCACATGAATGCGATCGCTTGCGGTTCCTTGATTGAACGCCGCGGTGCCCGAGACACTTAGCAGATCGCTGTCTCCTCCCGCAGTTGTGTTGCCGAGCTGGAAGTTGAGGCGGCCCGTTCCGACGGCGGTGAAGCTGCTATACGAGAGGTTGCCATTGATGGTGAGCGTGCCCCGACCGTTGTCGCCAGGAGAGATGCTCGAATCGTCGTACGCAGCGATCGTCTTCCCCGCACCAATTTGTAGTGTGCCCGCTCCGGCGAGTTCCTGCCCTGTTTCATCGCCCGTCGAGAGCGTTCCGTCGGGGTCATTGATCACTTGGAGTGAGTAAGTCGATTGGAAGTCGCTGACGTTGAACGTTGCACCCTGACGAACTTCGATCGTCCGGCTCCAAAGCTCGCCCGCATTGTTGGTCGACGATTCGTCGAGGCTCGCCTCGACGGCTAGCGTACCCTGCTCGACGATCGTGCGGCCTTGGTGGTACGCGTCGCGGGGCGAGGTCGGTGGCTCGGTGCTCGATCCGGGCGGCACCGTGGCGATAGTCCAGGTCCCGGTGCCACTTTTCACGAGATTGACGTTGGCCGCCTCCGAACCATCGGCGGGGGCGAGCGTGCGGTCTACGATCGCACCGGTCAGGCGACCATTGCCGGCACCGCTGAGATTAAGGTTCCGGTCGCCGGAGTCTGGCAGTGTGATATTTCCCGAGAGCGTCAAGTTGCTGCCGGCTTGCGACTCGATGCTGAACTCTGATCCGCCAGTGATGCCGACGATGGGGCCACCCCATGTGCTGTTGCCGGTGCTCGAAACGTGCGGATCCAAGTTGCTCGGCTGGCGACCCGCAAGTTCCAGTCGCTCGCTGGCCACGTTGATGCCGCTCAAAACCATGGTGCCGGTGAGCTGACCACCTTCCACGCGGGTGTCACGTTGGTCGGTAAGGTCGGACGTGCCAAAGAACTGCGGGTTGGTCACCACGATGGTGCCACCACCGATGTCAATGTTTCCAGTGAATCCGCCGTTGTCACCGCTCGCAGTAATCACTTCAGTCGTCAGCCCGAGCGAGCCGGCGACGGTCGGATCGGCTCCCGTGAACCGCACGGCTCCGTTGCCCGTGATCACTTCGGTCAGGTTGCCACTTGCCCCCGCCCCCAGGCCGTTGCCCGTGAACTGCATCACCGCCCCCGTCGCAACATCAATGGTGCCAGACGCTTGGTTGAGCGCGCCCAGCGCCGTGACAGCGAGCGTCCCGCGGCGGATGTTCGTGTTGCCAGTGTAATTGTTGGCTGCGTTGGTCAGCAGCAGCGTCCCCGCCCCGGTCTTAGTCAGCCCATTCGTGCCGGCGACCTGAGTGCTAAGGGCTTGCGTACCAACGGTCGCTTCGATCTCGGCACCGCCAGTCATGGTGAGAGTCGATGGCCCACTAAGCGTGTAGCCATCCGAGTCGCGGAACGTGAGGTAATTGAGCGACTTGGGCGTATCCAGCGTCACCGTCGCGGCCGCTGTGATCGAGGGACCAAATACTGCGCTATTCGTCGGCACCGTGTTGAGCAGCCAACTCGAAGCCGTGTCGAAGCTGCCACCTCCCGTCGCGGTCCAGCGCGGCGAGGGGGTCCCGCCTTCGACTTGGAAGTTCGTAATCTGGGCGATGCCGGCAGTGTCGGTCGACGAGAAGCCGACAAAGTTGATGTTCGGACGCTGGGCCACGGTGATCGTCTCGGTGCGATCGACGCCATCGCCATTGAAATCCCACGTCACGTTCCAATCGGGGTTCGTCGTATCAAGCGTAATAACTACCGACGTAGCGGCCGCCGTGCTCGAATCGATAGCGCCGGCCACGCCACTCGCGCCACCAGCGAAGCCTGTGAAAGTTTGGTCCTTTTGCGAACTTCCCGTCGTGCGTGCAAGCGCCCACAGTGCGGCCCGCGAGGCATTGCTGTCATCCAGCCAACGGTTGTCGAGCCCCGTGTTCGCGGGTGCGAGCAACTCCGTAAACCCAACGCCCAGCCAGTTGTTCGTGGTACCAGCGGGCACACTGAAGGTCGACGAAAGGGTGTAGACATTCCCCGGCTCGGGCGTGAAGGGCAACAGCGCCGTGAACCGGCCCGTACCATCTTGCACACCGTTGTCCAGCAGATGCACGCCCGACGCCCAGTTTGCCCCGCCCAGCGACACGTCCGGCGCGGCACCATTTAGGCTTGCCCCGCCGCTGCCGTTGAAGCTGTCTTGATAAAGAGTCACCGCATCCGCGTGGCTTGCGAGAAGCAGCAGCAAAGTGATCGATCCAACCGCCAGCAATCGAGACATCAGTTGTTCTCCCAAAGTGCGCGCCCCAACCCGTGGGGCGGCTTGAATAGGTCGACCTAGGCGCGCATCTCTAGCCGCGCCAGAAAACAAGCTTTTTGTTGATACGGAGAGTCGCAGTGCCGCGAGCCGTTGAACCGGTCTAGTTATTGGGCTCGAGCCTGTTTTCCACCGCTACGAAAGAATTACCGCTGTCATGCGCTTCACGCGCTTTCGTCGAGGACTTATCCTCGACACTCTGTTCCGTTTGCCGACCAAACGCATACCACTCCACGCGGAGGGCCATCGGGTTCGGCACCCCTTCCAAGGCGCGATTCGCTGCCATGAAGGTACCGTTGAAGACGTCAATCTCAATGGTGTTCCAGCGTTGCTTCAGCCCATTCGTCACGTTGACGTAGCGAAACTCCTGGTCGCCGAACAACTGGTGCAGTTCATTGTCACGCCACGATTTCACTTCCACCGAAACACCGTTTACCCGCACGTCCTGAATGCCGTTGTCGGCCAGGAAGCGCCCAAACAATTGGATCGTCGACAGGTCGTAGCCATCCAAGTCGAACGTCGTCTGAAACGTGTAGACGCTCGTCGCCTCGCACTCCATCCAATCAGCAATCGAAATCCATTGCGACATCTCGCGGTCGTTCGGCAGGTACTGCACGTGCGCCGGGCAGACCGAGGCGTACACCGGCCACTGCGTCTCTTTCTCGGGACCAGCGATCACTCGCCAGTGCGGGTCTTCGTCCCCTTCCGACAAATCGAACCCGCTGTTGTGCAGCGCCACTGGCTTGTAAGGGGGCGTCGTCGGGAAGTTGAACGACTTGGCCAACTGCTCGGCCGTCACCGGAATCGCACGAACGTGCCCCTCGCGGTCCACGGCCATCGATTCGCCTTCCTTCACCAGCAGCCCACGCCGCGAACTCTTCGCCGCTTGCTTCGGATGTACTCGCACCAGGCCGCTGATCACTCGCGTTTGGTCGTCGCCGTTTGACTGGGCGCTCACGGTGAAGGTTGTCCCCAGATCCACCACTTCCATCGAGTCGGTCACCACCGTAAACCCTCGAGCCCACTTCGCCACTTGCACGGCGACGTCTCCCTCAATCAACTGCACCCGGTCGAGCGTCAGGAACTTCAGCGAGCTCGGCCCGTGCAGCACCATCTCGGCGCCGTAGCCCATGCTCACGTTCGCCTCGCCACTCTTGAGTGTGATCGTCTGTCCTTCGTTCATCGCCTGCCCATCGGCGAGCGGCTTGCCGCTCCACACGGCGTTGCGCGTGGAGGCCAACGTCGCCACCGGCGCGGGACGCTTCGAACGCGAACCAGCCATGCTCGCCGGCTCTTCGGTCTCTTGTGCCCGTTGAGCGATCGGTGTGTTTACTGCCGGCTCGGGGTCAATCGGCCCGCGATTTACCATCACCAGCACCGCCGCCGCCAACCCCGCCGCGATGATCGCCGGCAACCAAGTCACCCGCGAGCCACGCGATGGCCGCGGCATCGACACGGGTTCTTGCATAGGCGAATCGATACGCGAGGTATCACTCGAAGTGTCGTTAGAAACAACGCTCGCCCGCTCGCGAATCTCGTCGTAAATATTCTGTCGCGCCCGCTCCAGCCGCACCGCACCCGCGAGCTCCACGTGCAGGCTCATGTACTGCCGAAACTCCGCGCGGGCTGCGGGCGACTCCTTCAGCAGCTTGGCAAGCTTTGCTTGCTCGCTGGGCGTGAGTTCGCCCACCACCACTTTTTCGAACAGGTGCAGGCGATCGTCGGGCGTCAGTCGAGGGTCAGGCATTACCGTGTTCCTCCTGCGCGAGCTTCGACTGCACGCAGCGGTGCAGCGTCTTGCGAATCCGTGCCAAGGCCTGATAAACGCTCTTGGCCGTCCGCCCAATCTCGGCGGCCGCCTGATTGATCGTCTGGTCGCCCTGGTAACACGACTGCACTAGGTCCTGGTCCTTGCTGCGCAACAGCCGCAGGCAATTCACTAACTCCCGCCGCCGCGCCAGCCGCAGCTCGTTCTCTTCCGACCCGTACTCGTCCGCGAGCTGCGCGACGATGTCGTTATCAAACAGAAGCCGCCGCCGATTGCGGGCATACTCTAGACTTTTGAGCCGCGCGATCGAACACGCCCACGCCGGGAAGTTGCTCCCCGCTTCGAACGTATCGATCTTCTGCCACATCGTCAGAACCGTCTGCTGGAAAAGATCCTCGGCAACGTCGCTGCTAGGCGAAATCGCCCACAAGAGCGCCATAATTTGCGACTCGTGCTGCGCAAGCAGATCCAGGAATTCCTCGGAATTCAACATGACGACAAGCTAAAGACGAGCCACCTAAAAGACTAATTTGTACCACCTGTTACCTACACATGACGCATCCCGCGAGAATTCCCCTCACGAAACTCCGAAATTCTCAATAATTTCTCGCCACCCCCTATAAAAGCGGAAGGACGCAGGCCCTCCGGCCGTTGCTGGGCGCACTGATGGCTCTTAGTCGTTACCACTCGCCCACGGTGCAACCGAACGAATACCCCCCTTTACTCGCCGTCGCCCCGCCCCTGGACCAGTAGCGTTTTAGACCCCCAGCCCCCGGCTTCCTTTTACCAAATAGTAAGTGAACCCTGGCGGTTTGTCTGAAGGTGAGAGTTCGGATCCCGGTGGTCGAGTTGCTCGGCCGCATGAACGGCGGACATCGCGTAGAGGATCATCTCCGGCCAACGAACGTCGGGTATCGGCAGGAAGATCCACGGAGAAGTGTCCTCGACGGTGGTAATCTCCTGGACGTCGTCTTTCTGACGGGCGGCCAGCAATCGCTTGAACCGATCGAGCTTGGGGGTGGACGAATGCTGGTTCTTTTTTCCTCCTTCTTGCCTATCCGATCACGGGCCTCGTGGTGATGTGATGGACCAGTACAAAAAGCACAATCGCAATCGCGAAGATCAACCAAAACAGTTCGGATTCGGCGATGTCCGTACTTGTTCTTGCTTAGCGTTGTTCACGAGATTTACATGCTGCTCCTGCTTCTTAGTCCGTTCTCCCGGTATACCGGTGCCGTGCAATACTTTCGAAAAGTCTGTATTATCGCCCATATTGACCATGCTAAGTCAACTCTGGCGGGCCCGCTTATCCAAAGATGCGGAGACATTGCACACCGAGATCTGCATTACGATTAAATAGCATGGAAGCAATCACGCCTCTGGATAGATTAAGGGTAGGTATGAATACGCAATCGAGTTCGCGGAACTCCCAATCGGACAGCCCAAATCCACTAGGAATCACTGGTAACTCAAAACCCAATGTGCCCGTGTTTGCCTGCATCGTGTACGTTTGCAAAATGGCAGACGGTACCATTAGCGGCAGAGTGGCCAACCTCGCGGGCGAGATCACGGCCACCAGCAGTTCAGAGCGGGACGTGTTGATGAAGGTGACGCGTGAATTCAAGTCGCGTGTTCTCAAACTACATGGGGAGAACCAAGCCATTCCGCTGCTCGATCCGCCGCCTGCTCCGTTGGAGAACGAGCAAATGCGTACGGTTCCCGTCCATCTTTGAGCATTCACTAGTTCGTTACTTCCCTTACCTGAAAGCCACTTCATTTGGAAAATAGGGTTGCAGATGGGACAGCTTGAAGACATAGGCGAAGCCGATGGCTGGCGTTGCTGGCTTTGCGACCAGCCAGTCGACCGCAATATCCCGCCTCATGATCCACGCAGCGCGAGCGTCGATACACGGCTTACCAAGGCTCGGGCGAAGAGCATGAAGAAGCAAGGCAAGGCAGATCTCCTGCCGCCGCGACTGGCCCACAAGGGCTGCAACACGGGTAAAGGGGCCAACGATCCTGTAGTCGCGTGGCCAGATCATTTGATTGTCGTCGACCCAGCCCCGCTCATTGCAACGGCCGAGCGGTTGGAGCGCAAGGGTGGCCGCGAAGCGATGGCTCGTTGTCCGACAAAACAAGATGCCGAAGAGACCGCCGCCTGGCTGGTCGACCGTATGTCGCGCCTGGCCCCGAACTTGAACTTGCACAGCCAAATTACTTCCACTGGCGGGCAGTTTCTCGTCAGCTTGCATACGTAACTCCGCCACTTCGCTCTCCCTACGACTCGATCGCGTACCCAATGTTCTCCTCCTACCTTGAAGCATTCGAGCATCTCCAGCCGCTGAGGCAACGAGTATTGCATGTGCTCCGTGCATTGCCGGCAGAAGTTCAGCAGGATTTCTTGACCGATACTTGTTTCAACGTCTTGCTAGACAACTACGCGCCGGGTGAGGGCTCAATGGTATTCATGGCCGTTTCAGGAGAGGGTGGTATTAGTAGTCGCAGCGTGGTGCTGAGACCACGACTCTCCGACTGCGACGAAGCATTTGCTTACTACGTCATCGCGCACGAATTCGCCCACGCATACCTACGGAATGGGCCATGGGGTGACATCGCCGATTGCGAAGAGGCCGCTGATGCGCTGGCAGCCCATTGGGGATTCCTAATGCCAGTCTCTTGATACCAACGGCGAATTCATGGATCGTTGGGCAGCGAATAAACTGTGGGAGGGCTCTCCGAGCCCGATTTTCGGCGCTCATGAATCCCGACCGCTTAGCGTGAACCCGGCTCTAACTTTGCTTAAGGCGTCGCGTCAGCGTTCGATCCAACTGATTGGCGAACGCTTGAATGTCCTTCTGCGTCAGCGGACTGGGGCCACGGGTATCGACACCTGCCGAGCGGAATTGCTCCATCAAGTCGCGTGATGCCAGTCGGTCATGCACGCTGTTCTCGTCGAGCAGCTCACCGCGAACGCCGATGGCAATCGCAGACTTGTCCACGACGCGAGCCGCAAGCGGAATGTCGCCCGTAATCACCACGTCTCCCGGTGCAAGCATCTCCACGATTCGGTCGTCAGCGACATCCGCCCCTTCGGGCACCGTAATCAGCCGGATCCGTTTACTGCGAGGAACATACATCGACTGATTGGCAACCAGCGTCACCTGCAACTGAAGCCGGCGGGCCGTTCGATAGATAATCTCCTTAATCGCCGCCGGGCAAGCATCGGCATCCACCCAGATTTGGAAGGAACTTGTCTCAGCACTGTCCATAAGGCACTTTGCGAATCGCAAACGTCACGGCGAATATTAGACTGGAAGTCACATGCGATGCACCGCATTCCCAGTCAACGACGTGAAAGCGAACGACGTTCGCACTCACTCCTGCGAGCATCCTACTAGATCGGAGGTCCGTCGTGCTATGGCTGCTCCTACGAAGCTCCGCTGTGCCCAGACTTCCTGACAGAGTAACCGCTGCGGCCCTGCGTGCCGTTCACCGCACCAGCGTGACGTTACTCCGCTTCCACCTCCACTGGCACCGGCACCATGCAGTCGCAGGCGAACTTCGATGCCGTCCTGGATCATCTGAATGGAGATCATGATCAGCAAGATTCCCACCGGCCGCTGCGGGGCGGCCATTGCGAATCACCCAGTAGTCCGCATCCCTGCGAACCTCTCATTAGCGGTACGTGCGTCGGCCTGTGCGCTCGCGAGGCCGCCGGCTTGCGATACAATCCACTCCTGCAAGTCTGCGTAGACAATCAACTGCACGTTACGCACGCGACGCAACGTGTACTGAACGGATTTGATCAGGTACCAACGCCTTGGCTCACATTGGCAGTCGCGAAACGGGATCAGAAGCGGCGGGTGAAAAATAGAAAAGGGGCGCATCACTCGTAGCAAAATACCCGCTGGTGTCACGCCGACGGTCACGATTCCCTTGTACGAGTTCCACCCGCTATCGCCACCAACCAGAATCACCGTCTGCATTGTCCGCGTGCCAAAACACTCGGCGGCATCGGCGGCGGGGTACGCCTGGGCCAAGCGGGTCCACCGCCGGGCGTTGAGCTTCATCATCACGCCCACCAATGCGATAGGCAGGCTGGAGCTAACCAGAAAGAAGAGCAAATTGCCGATCATATTCCTTCTTTCGGGGCGTGGTTGAGGTCATACCGCCGAAGCTGGGCGGCTACTCGGCGTTGGTTCTCTTCCACAGTGCGAGGCGATTGACTGGGGAAGACGGGCATGTCCTCGAGCGCGACACCCATCCTGGCGAGTGCAAAACGCCACGCATCGGCGTCGCCGGCGTTATCCATGATTGGCGATGGGCGACGTAGAAACAGTTCGCGTATCCGCGGCACCGCGGCCGACGCCTGCGGACCCAAACGAACGAGTGCCGCTCGGATGCCTTTCATCATCGGGCGTCGATCCCTCCAATGTGGCTGCTCAATCGCCGTATCAAGCATCTCATCGAGCAGTGGCATCGCACGCTCGGGACCAAGGTCAGCCAAGGTTGCGATCAGTGGTGCCGATTGCTGATAGATCTCAGGAGAGTTCCAAATCGCGAGGTACTTCGAGTCTGGATTGGCAAACGTCCCAGGTGGCATACTCGCCAGGCGCTCACCCAAACTATGACGCAGGCTCGGCGAAGTGTGGTCCATGCCAATCCGCGTCACAAAGGCACCCACCATCGCGACCGGCGTGTTGTCCTTTGCGAAGATGTTTTCGAGCTGTGCATCAATGTCCCTAACGCGATCATCCGCCACGATCCGCGCGATCAACTCATAATCATCTGCTTTTGCATCGAAGAAAAACAAACCAAGGTATCCGCGTGCCAGTTCTAGACGGGCGGTCGTCGCTGTGGGGTCGTCAAGCGCTTGCACGGTTTGCTCTCGCAGCAGTTCAACGACCTCTGCCTGACAGGGTGGAACCGGAAACTTGATCGCTTGTAGCAACGCGGATTCCGGCTCCAGCCAGCGCTCGCCCGATTCCAAGATCTGCCGACCAACATGGAACGACGCCGAGACGGTTCCGCCCCCCATGTAGGCCTGAAAGCCAATATAAAGCATGCGAGCCGGGACGGCCTGCTTACGATAACTCTGGCGAAACTGAACGATTCCGTTCGAGTCGAGAATCGTGACCCGTCGCAAAGTGGAAGTACCGGTATTCGATGGGCTTTCAACGCGGATGATCCAGTCGGCCCCCTCCGCTTCCACGGGATTCACCCCTCGCAGTTGCTCCGGTCCGGCCAGCCGCAGGATCCAACTCGCTTCCACTGCTTTGGCTGCAGCGAACAGCATCTGTCCACGGTTCGCCTTGATCAGCGGCAGGTACTCGCGAACGATCTCCCCCGGCTCACTCGGGAACATGCTTGGTGCTGGATCGGCCTTAGCGGAAACTAGCGCGTAGGCTGCGCTGGGCTGGACTTCAGGTGGCGTGCGGCGCCCAGCGGTGACCGTGGTCAAGCTTTTCACACGAGGCGAATCGAGCACCGCGAGGCACAAGTAGTCGCATTCAGGATCTCTCCGTTCATCGGGCCTTTCCAAACGGACATGCCCGTCAAGTTCGATGGCCTGACCCGGTAGCACATCGGGCAGCTCGCTGGCGTGGTACTCGGCCATTGCCGACCATCGAAACGGCTGCATGACAGCCCATCCCAGTAGCAGCGCGATAGCGAATGCCGCCCCAGTGGCTCGCATCGGGGAGGAGATGGGAAGCAGCCGCCGTATAATCGCCGTCAGCGCCAGGTAGACAAAAACGGTAGGGGCGACTGTGAGGATTAATCCCGGCACGATCAGCAGGACATACCCAAGCACCACCAGATCGGGAACCGCGAGCGCTAGCCCGGCCAGAACGCCAGTGATGAGAAGCGCGTACTTCATCCGCAAAGTCGCTACAAAAAGGAGCTTAGGCGCGGCGCAACCGATGTAAAGGTCAACGGCTCGGCGCAATACCGAGTGCGAGCCACTCACAAATCTAGCACGCTGCGAGCCACCCTGACCGAACGTTCGACATGCGATTCCGGGGACATGCCTGAGGGTTTGGGTGTCCTGCCCGTGTGCCACTGCTGGTTTATCGACCGAGACTATCACCGGCACCTTGGAAGCAAGCTACGGCGTCGTCACCGTCCGCCACGATGAAGCAAGCCAGCAGTGTCTTAGCCCCACCAAGCTCCCGATGTGCTTCGAGGCCGGCACTGCTGGTCCACTTCGGGCCGGCGATGAATAACGAGCGGATGCGAGCCTCGACACCCATGAAATGGCTCCGCTCGATAAACCAGCAGTGGCACCCGAGCGAGCCGCTCACAATTCTAGCTTGCTATGAGCCACCCTGACTGAACGTTCGACGTGCGATTGTAGGGACTTGCCTTAGGGTTTACGTGTCCTGCACGGGTGCCACTGCTGGTTTATCGACCGCGACTGTTAGCGGCACCTTGGAAGCAAGCGACGGCGTCGTCACTGCCCGCCACCATGAAGCAAGCCAGCAGTGTCTTAGCCATACCAAGCTCCCTCCCCGTAAAGGACCCTCTTCGTAACAATACTCGCGCGAGCGCAAACACGGAACTCTTGTAGAGCAAGGGACTTAGCGATTCCGAGTCCCTTTCGGTGTCCCTTCTCGATCCGAACGCTCTTCGGAATAAATCGCTGTTGGTTAACAGCTTGCGCGAGTTTTCAGCGCTCGCGCGCCCTTCGCGCGCGAGCGCAAGAAGCTAGGCAAGCGTTGCCGGTTGTGGCGCTTGAGGCCTCACCGAAATCGAATCGGCTGCCCCGAATTGCGTTCCAACTGGGCGTTCGGCGGGGTACAAAAAGTCTCGCACCTCTTCTAAATGCTCGGAAACCAGCCGGATTCTATCGTCATGTCGCGAATCTTCCAGCCCCTCCTGTTTGTGTTGGCCAAGTGCGCCAGAAATGAACTCATACGCCACATTGAGTTCCTAAAGGCGGAGAACCAGATCTTGCGGAGCCGTTTGGCCAAACAGCAGCTAAGATTAAAGCCCTGCGAGCGGAAACTGCTACTCAAGCTGGGCGCCGCCATCGGGAGCAAGGTGAAGCATCTCATGACGATCGTCAGGTACGACACGTACCTGCAGTGGAAACGCGATGCTAAGCGGCAGGTACCGGTTAAGAAGATGGGACGACCCAAGACCAGCGAAGAGATTCGAGAGCTGATCCTGAAAATAGCCCGTGAAACGGGCTGGGGCTACACAAGGATCATGGGGGAACTCAAGAAGTTAGGGCTCACCCCACCGTCGAAGACCACGGTGCAGAACATCTTAAGGGCCAACGGTCACGATCCAGGCCCTAAACGGGGCGAGGGAAGCTGGGATCGGTTCCTCAAGGCCCACGCCGAAACCCTTTGGCAGTGCGACTTTTTCAGTAAGAAGATTCTCACCCGAACGGGGTTTCGGCAGGTGTTTGTATTGGCGTTTATCAACGTCGCGACACGAAGGGTCATTGTCTCCCCGTGCACGTCTCGGTTACGAGGCGGCTGGATGAAGGTGCAAACCGAGGCGTTCTTCGAGCATGTCAAAGCCGAAGGCCTTGAATGCAAGTTAGTCATGCGTGACAACGATACGAACTACAAGATAGGGTTGGACAACGTCGTAAGGAAACATGGAGCCATAGTCCGGCCCACGGCAATCCGCGCCCCCAACGAAAACGCCTACATCGAGCGGTTCGTTCAGACCATCAAGCAGGAGTGCCTCGACCACTTCTTGGTGTTCGAGGAGAAGCACTTCAATTATCTAGTGCGGGAGGTCGTGCGGTACTACCACGAGTGCCGGCCGCATCAGGGGCTGGAGAATCAGGTGATCGCCAAAGTGGAGCCGCCACCGATGGTGGCGGGCAAGGTAGAATGCGAGTCCCGCTTGGGCGGGTTGCTGAAGCATTACTATCGCGCTGCGTGAGTCGATCGTGTGGGCTACCGTGTGGCACGCTGCAAGACTTCGTCTCGCTTCAGCGCGTGGCGTGACGCATACAGCGGAGGGCATCTGCCGATCATCGCGCTAAAGCGCGTTGCCTAAATCTATCCGTTGGGTGAGGTTGCGCTATCGCTGCGCGCGGATAGCGTGTTTTATGCGAATGCTCACGCGGCAAGGCCGCGGTCGTGGCTGTGATCTAGCCCGTGGCCACGGATTTCGTCAAGTTGAGCCTCCGATTTCCGATGCACAAGACACTGAACTAAATATCGCTGGGCCAATACACCGGGGAACAATTAAAGCGATTTTTCACTTTTTAGGGTGAAATCGATTGACTTGGTGTCTCCTAGCCTTTAAGCTGCATGTCGCTGGAATTCCAGTGGCTTTTCAAACCATCGGGATGTCGACCCTATGTCCGCTGCCGCCTCCAATCTGACCGCACAGGCTTATCGTCATCTGCATCAGCAGCTTGTCACAGGCAAGTTGGCCGCTGGCGCTGTGCTTTCAGAAAAGAAGCTGGCTGAAGAATTGGGGATTAGTCGTACTCCCGTAGCAGATGCGGTGCGACAACTGGCGTTGGAGGGGTTGCTAGAGCAGGTGCCGCGATACGGGACCATCGTACGTGAGATTACTCGACAAGACATTGTGGAGATCTACGGTCTGCGCGAAGCGATCGAACCTTATGCAGCTCGGGAGGCGGCTGGTCGTATCACGACTTCTCAGATTGAGCAGTTGCGAGTGCTGTGCCATGCCACTCGCGAGCTGGCCGTCAAGTGCGAGGGCAGCGACCAGCAGTTGATTGATGGTCAGCTTCTGCGTGAGTTCCTCGCGGCCGATATGGCGTTTCATACACTTGTGGTTCGCGCAGCAGCCAATTCGCGAATACTCAAGGTAGTACAGGACTCGCGAGCGGTATCTCAAATATTTCGAATTCGCCGACGACGTCATGATTCCACCGTAGTTCACGGAGCTTGCGATTATCACGAGAAAATCGTCGCGGCCCTTGAATCGGGCGATGGCGACGTTGCTGCTGATTGGATGCTCAAGCACATTACGCAATCCAAGGTGGAAACCTTGGCGTACATAGATCAAGTTCAAGATCATCGTTTGCGCCCGGAGGCGGGCTTTTCCTTAGAGCTCAGTGAATCTGTACGCGCGGCACTTGAGCAGCTGGAGCGTCAAGATCCTTCGTCTACCTGAAGGTTAAGTTCATCGTGGCCGTTTCGAGTCACTGCTTCGTGGAATGATCTACGGCATCGCTTATTCATGCGATGCAATGTGACAGTTCGCGCGCCAAGGATGCTGCGCGCTTAGGTGGTGTGTTGTTGTATCGCAGCTCTTGTCGGTTGTTGGTGCTGCGCTACGGTATTGACAGCTTGTGCTCTCATCTATAGCGGAGTGGTTCTAATGAATATTGAACGTGTGGGTTCTTGTGTGCAGAGGATCGGCAGTACGTACTGTTTCGCATTGCTCGTGTTGGTGTGCATCACCGACGGGGCATGCGAAGCCGCACTAATTCGCCACTGGGCTCTCGATGAGCTTTCATTGCCCGTTGACATCAGTGGATCGGCCGGAGAGGTAGTCGATTCCACTGGGAACTCAACCGGAGGGCGTCTATTTGGAGCGGTAGCAGGTGCCGACTTGACCGGAGTTGTGGGTGCCCCCGGACCGGCGGGGTTCGGCACGGCGTACGACCTGACGGAGGCGACGGGCATCACCGGCGTCTTTACCAATAGCAACGACGCGATTCCGGCAACGGGTGACTTCTCGCTGCAGATTGTCATGAAGACTACCTCGGCGGTTAACAATTCTAACATCTTCTCGAATAACAACGCGCAAGCGGGTCGAGCTGGACTTCAGGTGAACGCCTCAGGCGATTTGATGTGGTTTCATAACGGTGGCGCAGTGTTGGCCCCTGTGTTGGGTGCGGATCTGTTTGTCGCGGATGGTCAGTGGCATACCGTGGGTATCGCTCGCGAAGGCGCGCGGTTCGACATGTTCATTAATGGAGAGATTGTCAGCACTGGCGTGTCCACCGGTTCCTTCTCGACCACGCAAAGCTGGATGATTGGTCGCCAGCGAAGCTTTGGCGGCGACTTCGATGGAGTCATCGCCGACGTCAAGATTTACGACACCTATCAGATTCCTGTTCCAGAGCCGTCCAGTGTGGTGCTCGGCTGCATTGCCACTTGCGGATGCATTGTGGCGAGTCGCCGGCAACTGGGTCGGCGAGACATGTGATTGCGTGCTCTAGCCGGAACGCTCGTCGGCGACTCGGGCAGCAGTCGCCGACGGGCGCTGGCTGATGCCAGAGTATCGAGCGAAGGGTTCGGAGAGTGGGTCACTAATCAATCCTCTATTTCATACCGGATGCCCACTGAATGGGCTACCAAGGAGTACGGCAAATGTTGGGCAGGCGAAGTCGCAGATTGTTGTTTTCGGCTCGAACGCTAGTGTGCCTAGGTGAAAGATGGCGATTGGCCTCAGTACCGGCGTTCGCTTGGACGCTTTGCGTAGTGTTGGCAAGCGTTAACGCCAGCGCGAATAACACCGTGCTCGTCGCAGACGGCGGCAATAGCCGCGTGCTTAGTTACAACGTCGACTCGAATAACGACTGGTCATTCAACGGTGTATTCGCGCAACCGAGTGATGGCTCTGGGCTCAGTGCTCCTGGCCCTATCCTCTATGACGGTGCGAGTACCGTGTACGTCGGGGAGACGAACAATTCGGGGTCTGCGCGTATTCTGAAATACAGCCTGTCGGGCGCGTTCCAGGGCGTACTCACCACGTTCTCTGGAGAGGTGCCGGACCAACTGGCGCTGGCACCCGATGGTAATCTGCTAGCTTCTAATCCGTTCGGTAACAACGGTTTCGAGCAAGACAACATCTACAAGATTGATGTAGCCACTGGCAGTTACTCTCAATTTATCGCTCAGCCTGATCCGTTGTTCTTTCCCAGCTCGCCCTACACACTCGCCAATCCTCGTGGAATGGCGATTAAGGGCAACACGCTATACGTCGCCAATCGCGATGGCATGGGATCCAGCGGTGGCTCCATCCTGCGATTCGATGCGACGACGGGAGCCTACCTCGACGCGGGAATCGGAGCTAATCCTGCGAGCATCAACGACGATGTGTTTGGCGACTTCGACAATGCTCAAGCTCTGTACTACGACGCCCCTAGTGATACTTTGTATGCGAGTGTGTTTGGAGGGGGACAAGATATTTTCGCCATTGAGTTGGCGGGCTCGGCCGCGATGGCCCCACCACTTTCGGGCACCAATACACCCGAACAGGGCGTGACGAAAGTTTACAATCCCAGCGATACCGGTTTCATTCTCGACATTGCCGTTGTGAATGGCGTCACGTACTGGAGCAGCTTCAATGGTTCGGTGGAACGGTTGGATGCTGTGGACACGCGAACGCGCGTCGTCAGCGGTTTAGCGAATGGCCAAGGACTGCAAGAGATTCCATTCCAAGGAATTGGAACTGGTGAGATTGAATGGGTTGCTGGTGGACTTGGAGACTGGAGCGTCGGAGCGAACTGGGTTGGAGGAATTCCTGACGGAACTCTTGATCGTGTGCTCCTCGGAGCAACGATTCAAACGGACTCATCCATCTACTCGGACGTAGATCGCACCGTCCAGTCGTTGAGGTTCGACAGCCCCAATACGTACGCAATTGTCGGTGCAGGCGAACTTACTCTTCAATCTGCCGTGGGCGATGCGACCATCGTTGTGGACGATGGGGATCATGAATTGCAGCTGGTCATGAACTTGGCTAGCGACACGAATGTAACCGTGGCCGCTGGATCGACCCTGGCATTCAACAATTTGTTGAATCTGAATGGCTTCACTCTAAGCATCCTTGGCGCTGGAACTGTGGACTTCAACAACGCCCTGGTCACCGGGGGAGGAAGTATTAGTGCGTCCGGATCGGTCAGTCTTCTTGGAGCCGAAGGTCTGGGTGTGGTCTACGCCGTACCTGAGCCCTCAGGCGTCTTCCTTCTTCTCGTTGGCAGCTTAGTCGCTGGTGCTTCGTATCGCTCACGTCAGCAAACCGATGCACCCTAGCTTGCTGGGCTGCGGCGTCGGTTGCCGTTCTCTAAACGTTCGACATCTACTAACCATTTCATACCGGCTTGCCGGGCGGGAGTCAGCATTCATGATACGTAACCTTCAACTGGCAGTAGGGACTAGCGTGTTCGCTATCGCCTTAGCTGCGACGAGTGCCGGTCAGGACATCACCACTGGTCTTGTTGGACACTGGAAACTCGATGAGGGCTTCGGGGCCACGGCGGCGATCGATTCTATTGCCGCCAACAACGGAACGGTACAGGGCGCGGTGACGACGGGACTATCGGGGCGGGTCGATAACGGTTACACGTTCGCTGGAACGGGCGGAAACCGCGTTCTGACAACGGCCACTGCGACGGGCCTAGGGGTCGCGACAGGCCCCATGAGTATGTTTGCCTTCGTCAAGACATCCGACCTTGGAACCGTCCAGCAGCATATCTTCTCCGGGAACAACGGTGCGGCCGGGCGATGGAATCTGGGTATCGTTGCGGATACAGACAATCCCGGTTTCAGTGAGCTGTTCTGGTTCCACAACGGCGGCTTAGGAGCCGTAAACTCGAACGTCCATGTGAGTGACAATGAGTTTCGTCTAGTGGGTGTCTCTCGCGATGCGGCCGATGCATGGAATCTCTACGTTGACAACACGGTCATCCCAATTGGAACAAGTTCTGCGGCGCTGAATGCGAGCGCGATCTCGTTTGGTGAGCGTCCGAATGCCAGCCAGTTCCCATTCGAAGGCATTTTGGACGACATGCGGATCTACAACCGCGTTCTCTCTCCTGCCGATATTTCCGCCTTGCTGGCCCAGCCTACACCTCCACCTACTCCCAATCAGTGGCTGAGGAATGGCAGTGGCAGTTGGTTCACCGAAGCGAATTGGCTCGACGGAGCACCCAATGGCAATACGGAAACCGCTCGTTTTGGAGTGTCTCCAACGGTCGCCAATGCCACGGTGATCGTCGATTCGCCGGTGACCATGAAGGGCATCACATTTGATAACAGCGTTACCCACTACATCGTCGCTGGAACGCAGACGGTCACCATGCAGTCCAACGCCGGCCCAAGCACGCTGAACGTGGAGCAATCGGGGTCGCACGAATTCCAAGCAGCGGTTGCTCTGGGCAACGCGCTGACTGCCCAGATTGCGGAAGGTGGCCAGCTGGACTTCAACAACGCCCTCTCACTGAATGGCAACACCCTCACGAAATCGGGTGCTGGCGTCCTTAACATCAATAACCAAGTGAATAGCGGAACCGGCGTGGTGAACGTGACTGCCGGCACTCTTGGTGGAAGTGGGGAAGTAGGCGGCAATTTGAGCGTGCAGTCTGGTGCGACAGTCGCTCCTGGTCGCGGAACCGGAACCCTCGCAGTGGCCGGCAATTACAGCCAGTTAGCTGGAGGCCGTCTCGCGATCGAACTAGGTGGTGCCAATGTCGAAGACTACGACTCCATTGATGTCCAAGGTTCCGCCACCGTTGCAGGCCTTATCGACATTTCGTTAGTTGAGGGATTTGTGCCGCAGAACGGTGCAAGCTTCGAAATCTTGAGCGCGTTTTCTAGTCTCACTATGGGAACCCTCGCATTACAGGGGGACACGGCAGGATTCTCTCTGATGAAAGCAGGGAACAGTCTGGTACTCAACTACGCGGGCTCCGCAGGAACCCCTGGCGATTTCAATGGCGATGGTGCGGTTAACCTCGCTGACTACACGGTTTGGAGAGACAACTTGGGTTCTTCGACCGCGCTTCCCAACGACAACAATTTGGGAACCCCAGTTGCCGCCGCCCACTATCAGTTGTGGAAGTCGAACTTCGGTCTCGGCGGCAATGGCACACTTTCCTCGTCCGTCGCAGTACCAGAAGCCTCCAGCCTGTGGTCGGTAGTGTTGCTTGGCTTCGTGGCGTTGGTAGCGTCGAGAAAGGTGGCCTAAGCAGATGCGTAGGGAATACATGAACTTATTGGTTCGCTGGTGCCCGAAGTGGAAGGTCGTGTTTGCGTACGCGACGTGTGTGCTGTCATGGATTGGAGGCCTGGCTACCAACGCTCAGGACTTCTCGCAGGTGCCTGGCGTAGTCATCGACCACTCGCCGAAGTCATCGGGCAGTTATATCGGTTCGCCCTCCATCGCTATCCTGCCAAATGGCGACTACGTCGCGACGCATGATGTATTCGGCAATGGTTCGAACAAAAGCTCCACGCTGGTGTTCCATTCGTCGGACAAAGGAGATACCTGGACCAGGGGAACAACTCTGCAGGGACAGTACTGGTCGAACTTATTCGTTCAAGACGACGAGCTCTACATCATGGGTACGTCGCGCGAGTACGGCCAGATCGTCATTCGAAAGTCGACTGATGGGGGGCTGAATTGGACAACCCCTTCCACTGCAAGCAGTGGGCTGCTTAAGTCGGGCAACATCTACCACACCGCGCCGATGCCAGTCATCGAGCATGATGGTCGACTGTGGCGCGGATTCGAAGATATTTCCGCCGGTGGTGGATGGGGCCGTCACTTTCGTTCGTTTGTGATGTCTGCGCCCATCGGCGCGGATTTGCTAGATGCCGATAGCTGGACCTACACCAATGCACTGGCCAGCGATACGACTTGGCTAGATGGTAAGGTGCGAGGTTGGCTGGAAGGTGGCGTGGTTGTCGATCGCGATGATCGACTTGTGAACATGCTACGAGTCGATAACGTTCCAGCCGCGGCGATGGTGAAGGTTGAGGATGAGAACACGATCTCCTTCGACCAAGAAACAGGCTTTGTTGATTTTCCCGGCGGAGCGAAGAAATTCACCATTCGCTACGACGCGATTTCGGATAAGTACTGGACTCTTTCCAATCCCGTGCTTCCGCAGCATCAAGGTAGTCCCGACGCCAGTACTCGCAACGCACTAGCCCTCATGTCGTCCGACGATCTCCATCGGTGGGAGGTGCAGTCGGTTTTGCTCTACCATCCCGATGTCGCCAAACATGGCTTTCAGTACGTCGATTGGCACTTCGAAGGCAACGACATCGTCGCCGCGTCGCGTACTGCCTACGACGATGGTCTTGGAGGCGCGAATAACAATCACGACGCAAACTTCATGACGTTCCATCGTTTTGAAGAATTCCGCGAGCTTGCGCCATCGCAAGCCTTGGTGGCCGATACCAACAACAACCGAATCCTCCGCTATCAGGCAAACACTGAGGGCGAGTGGATTCCTTTAGGCAACTTCGTAAGTGGTACCATACCCGGCGGGGCGCTAGAAAGCCCAATGGGCTTGGTGCAGGACGCCAACGGCTTCGTGTACGTCGGCGAGCAGAAAGACGGCGGCCGAATCCTCCGATTCGATGGCGTTGGGAACTTTGTAGAAGTGGTCGCGACGTCGGGTGTAGACTTCCAGGGTCGGCCGGAAGGCCTCGTGCTCGGGTCCAACGGCCAGCTGTTGCTATCCACTGCGTTCGGATCCAACTCGGATCGTGTGATCAGCATCGACCCCGAATCCCGCAGCACCCAAGTGCTGGTCGACACCACTTTTGCGGGCGGCACGCTGAACAACCCACGAGGTTTAGCCGTGGACGGGCAAGGGGGCCTGTATGTTGCCAATCGCAATGGCAATAACGTGCTAAAGTTCGATGAATCCACCGGCAACTTGATCGAGGAGCTTTGGCAAGTCGATACTCCCCAAGCGCTAGCGTGGGACACGGCAGCAGGTGAGTTGAAGGTGTCAGCGTTGGCTAACACCGATCTCTTCCGGGTTGCCCCCAACGGCGAGGCGAGCACGCTCTACGATCCTAACGATATCGGCACGGTCCTAGGCATGCAGGTCATTGATGGCCAGTTGTTCTGGACAGACTATTCGAACGGAACCATTTCGCGCCTGACGGGCTTGGATGCAAAGGCGACAGTCGCCGCCGGACTTAGTGGTCCGGGCCACCTGATTGGCGTGTCTGCGCCCCGTGAGCGAGTGTTTGTTTTGAAGGGAGTCGGACTGTGGAGCGACCCAACAAACTGGCAAACGTACTGGGGAGTTGCCAACACGGCGGAAGAGATCGCGGTTGTTGGGCCGGGATTGGTAGCCGACCAAACTGTCATTCTTGAACGCGATCAAGAGATTGGTGGACTTCGGCTAATGAGCGAGCATCGCGTAGCTCTCGCGGGCCCCGGTGCCCTGACGCTGGCTGCCGGCGAGGTGCAAGTCTTCGCCGGAAGTCACGAGCTTCAAGTCCCGGTGCGACTTGCCTCCGATATCACGTTCGATCTCGCGGCGAGTACCCAGCTGACGCTGAACAATACCGTGTCGCTCGATGGACATACCTTGTTAAAGACAGGGGCCGGCGAATTGACTCTTAACGGACAAGTTCGCACGCAAGGAGGTGCCATTGTCCTGGAAGAAGGAACCATTAACGGTAGCGGGCAGATTGAAGGCTCCCTTTCCAACATGGCTGCGATCGTAGCGCCGGGCAACAGTCCGGGGACGCTCACTATCCGCGGTGACTACTTACAAGCGGAAGAGGGTGCTCTGGAGATTGAACTAGCAGGCACCTCCATGAACCAGTACGACCACTTGGTCGTCGAGGGTGCGTTAGTAGCAAGCGGGCAGCTGTCGGTGCAACTGCTGGACAGTTTCATGCCCAACGCGGGCGATACCTTTGATATCGTCAGCTACGGTTCTCTTCAGTCGGACTTCACACGCGTGTCGCTACCGACTCTGCGAGACGGCCTGTCGTGGCAAGTGTCGCATTTGAATACTTCGGGCACCCTGCGGCTTACGGTGGTTCCCGAGCCAAGTGCGTTGGGAATAGCCGGAGCGCTGCTCGGCATCGCCCAGTTGCGATACGCACCCGCCCTTAGCTCTCGCATGCTCTTCGTAGGTAACCAAAGTGTAAAGGATTCAAGGCGATGAGAAGAAAAGCATTTACGTTGGTTGAACTGCTGGTGGTGATTGCCATCATCGGTATTCTAGTGGCTCTGTTGTTGCCTGCCGTGCAGGCTGCTCGAGAGGCGGCGCGGAGGAGTCAATGCGCGAACAATCTGAAGCAGATTGCGCTGGCAACGCTGAATTACGAAAGCACCTATAAGCAGCTACCAATTGGCGCAAAAATCCCCGTCCCGGGCGAACCGCGAAACTCTCCGGCTAACCAAGGGGCGCTGATGAGCTGGCACGCTCGCATTCTTCCGTTCATGGAACGGCAGCAGATCTACGACCTGATTGATTGGACGAAGTCGTACGAAGACAACAAGGCTGTCGGCCTCACGCCGATTGATGGCTTCTTCTGCCCCACTTCACCGATTGAGTTCCAGCGAGGCGTGTTTGCCACTTCGAAAGTCAATCTGCCTGGCGGTGGGAACATCGCAGCTTACACGCAGCACTACAACGGCGTGTCCGGTCCTCTGTACAACCCCGCCGTGGGCATTCGGGAGTACAGCGACCAAAAGACCGGTATGATCCTCGATAGCAAGCTCAGTTCGAGCTGCGCGAACTCTGGCCGGCGGCACTTTGCGAAATTGGGCGTCTTGTTTCCCGGCGGTGATGTGCGTACTTCGCGAATCACCGACGGGCTTTCGAACACCCTGATGATTGCAGAACGGAATATGGGTGAAACGAGCTGGCTCGCCGGACTGAGCGCCGACTTCACTTGGCCCTGTGATAGTGCAGCCTTCAAGAACGTTGAATTTGGTATCAATCTGTGTCGCGAGAACGAGTACTCGGAAACATCTCACTGCCAAGAGTACGGTAACTCACGACCCTTCAGCAGCTTCCATCCCGGCGGCGTGCAAGGTGCCCGTTGCGATGGATCGGTGTTCTTTCTCAACGAAGCTACCGACCTTGCAACTCTTCAGGCCATGGCTAGCCGAGGATTCGGAGAAAACTATGTCATTGAATGAGATACGGTCGATAGACGGCGAAAATCCAATCCGTCCTAAATTAGCGTGCCAGAAGCTTCGCCAGCAAGTTTTGCTGGTCTGTGCTTCTGTGGTAGTGCTTGCTCTGTGTGCTGGATGTGATCGCGGCCCGCAGCGTTACGAAGTTAGCGGTCGCATCACCTACGATGGCAAGGAAGTCCCCGCCGGTCGGATCGTTCTCACGCCTGACCACACGAAGGGCAACAGCGGTCCCCAAGGGGTCGCAAGAGTCAATGCAGGAGTGTTGAAGACGGAGCCTGAACGCCAAGTGGTGGGTGGGCCGCATTGGATTCAATTGCTCGCGTATGATGGGGTAGCTTACGAAGATCGCGAGGGCGTGATGCCACAAGGCCGAGCGCTGTTTCCCCTTACCCAGGTAGCGGTGGATCTTCCGCTTGCCGATGCGAAGCTTGACATTCGCGTTAGCCCCGGCACACCGGAGCCTCAAGTGGAGGTGGTTGTCGAGTGATGTGATGGGGTGCTTCACCTTGGGTGAACGGATATCGCGAACACTCCCGCGAGTGGCCCTCAATTTCCGTACGATGACTAGTAGTGCACTAAATAGCGCTGGAGAATACGAGCAGAAGATGAAGAGTTCCTATCATATTGGTGAGACGCGTCTAGAACCAAACTCTAGATACCTCACACTCCATCTGCCCGATAGTAGCTCGCTGCTGGGGGACGCTGATGGCCTCCGGCGTCGCTTAGCCGAAGATGGCTTTCTCTACCTACGTAGATTTCACGACCCCGAAGCCGTGCTTACAGCTAGGCGAGAAATGCTCGGCAAGCTGCAGGAGCGTGGTTTAATCGACTCGTCCAGGCCGCTCGATGAAGGAATCGTCGATCCCCAGCACGTGAAGGTGGCAACGTCGTCCGTGCGAGGAAATGACTATCTCAAGACGGCAGGCGTCCGGGAGGTGCTGTTTGGCGAGCGCACCACGCGGTTCTTCGATACGCTTTTTGGCGAGCCGTCACTTCATCTGCAATTCGAGTGGCTTCGAGCGGCTCCCCCCGGTGCTAGTTCGCCCATTCATTGCGACCGCGTCTACATGGGCCGAGGGTCGCAGCGGCTGTTAACGCTTTGGACACCCTTTGGGCGTATCACGCCGGAGATGGGTCCATTGGCGCTGTGCCTTGGATCTCATGAATGGTCACAGGTCGTCAACACTTATGGACAGGACGACGTCGATCGCGACCGTACCAGGGGTGTGTTCACGGACGATCCTTTGGAACTCGTCGAGACTTACGGAGGCCGTTGGGCAACCACGACGTTTGAGCCCGGCGACGCCGTGATACTCACCATGTACAACCTGCACGCTTCGCTCCGTAACGATTCCGATGCTTTTCGCCTTTCTTGCGATACCCGCTATCAGCCGGCGAGCGATCCAGTCGACGAGCGATGGGCCGGGAGCACACCTCCAGGGCATGACGTGTTATGGAAAGAAGGCGCGGAGCTGGAGTCGGTATCCGACTCCCGGAAGCGGTGGGGATTGTCGGTCTAGTGGCAAAGCCAGCGATGACGGTGTCCGAGTGAGTCTGGTGTTGAGTTGCTATGCACGGGTATTCTAGAAACATGATGCGGGTGTGCCTGCTTACCAAGGTAAGTGGCTGGCTGCTCCTTTGTTCGCAGATGCCAATTGCAATGAGTGCAGAGCCGATGAGCCCAGAACGGCAGATCACCACTCGCCAGCAAAATCATGTGCTAACTAACATCGGAGTATGGTCGAGCGATGGCAAGTGGATTTACTACGACGTCCGAAGCGACCTCGCCGGGTCGGTGTTCGACAGCCCGCGAATCGAACGTGTGGCGGTAGACACGGGCAAAATCGAAGTTGTGTACGAGTCCCCCAATGGTGCCTCTTGCGGTGTCGTGACGGCAAGTCCCGTGGATAGCCGTATTGTGTTCATTGGTGGTCCTGAGAATCCCACCGCCGACTGGCAATACGCAGCTTGGCATCGCCAGGGAATCGTGGTTGATACGGGAGACGCAACTCAGGCCACGGTCCTCGACGCACGGGATCTAGTGCCGCCCTACACGCCGGGTGCTCTCCGCGGCGGCACTCACGTGCATGTGTTTAGCGGGGATGGCAAATGGGTTAGTTTTACCTATGAGGATCATGTACTTGCTACCTCCAGTGACCCGACGCACCAAAAGAACCAGCGCAATGTGGGGGTCGCCGCGCCCTGCGGACCTGTGATGGTTCCCAAAACGCATCCCCGAAATCACGATGGCACCCATTTCTGCACCTTGGTCACCGCGACGACTGACGCTCCGGCGCCTGGCAGTGACGAGATCAACCGAGCCTACAGCGATGCGTGGATCGGAACACACGGTTATCTGCGAAGCGATGGGAAGCAACAGCAACGCGCCATTGCATTTCTTGGCGACGCGGTTGCTCGTGATGGTTCAATCGTGACTGAACTGTATGTTGTGGACATTCCCGACGACATTCGGCAGGTCGGCGATCACCCGTTGTGCGGTACCGCTAGCACCCGTCCCGGCGTGCCACTGGGCACAGTGCAACGCCGCTTAACGCACACCGACACTCGGCCATTTCCAGGCGTTGGTGGTGTCCGCCACTGGCCGCGGAGCTCGCCGAACGGGGAAAGGATCGCCTTCCTGATGCGCGACGATAGCGGAATTCTCCAACTGTGGACGATCTCGCCACGAGGCGATCAGCTACGGCAACTCACAACCAACCATGTGGCGGTCGAATCGGCTTTCTCTTGGAGTCCGGACGGCGCGAACGTCGCCTGCGTCGTGGGTGGGCGAGTGTGTGAGATCGATAGCGAGACCGGCCGCACTCGATATCTGACCGACACCGCAGTGGAGCAGGGTCTCCTGAGACCCGAAGCCTGCGTTTACTCGCCCGATGGTTCTCAGATAGCCTACCTACGCGCCGTCCCATGCGAGTCCGGCCTCTGCAACCAGATCTTCGTTGTTGCATCTAGCCGCGGTGACGAACAGGAGGAGCTAGGCCGGTGAAAATTGGAATCAACCTAGCAAGCCTGCCTGCGTTACGATGGCTTTCGGCGCGACGTCACACTGATGTGCAGTTGGTGCTGCTCCGTGAAGGGGCTGTCCATGGATAGTGCATCGGCATCGGTCGGACTCCACACTTTAGACTTACTCGTACTGGCCGCGTATTTGGGCGGGTGTCTGCTGATCGGCTACGCGCTTTCCAAGAAGAGCGGGAACACCTCGGAGTTCATGGCGGCGGGAGGTTCTCTGCCCGGTTGGGCAGTGGGACTATCCATCTTTGGGACTTATGTCAGCAGCATTAGTTTTCTTGCCAATCCAGGGAAGAGCTACGCAGACAACTGGAGCCCTTTTGTCTTCAGTCTCTCATTGCCATTGGCTGCATGGATCGCTGTTCGGTACTTCGTGCAGGCATTTCGTCGAAGCGAGGATATCTCCGCCTACACTCAGCTCGAACGGCGCTTCGGAGGATGGGCACGAACCTACGCCGTGTTCTGCTTCTTGGCCCTACAGTTAGCCCGCGTTGCAACCATTCTTTACTTGGTGGCGCTGGCCATCGGGCCGCTTACGAATTGGAGCATCGCGTCGATCATCATCGTGACCGGCGTGTTAGTAACGATTTACACGCTGATGGGTGGAATCGAAGCGGTTATCTGGACCGACGTTCTACAAAGCTTGGTTTTGTCACTAGGCATCCTAGTCGCCATTGGTTTTGTCGCCTGGCACGTCCCCGGTGGAATTAGCGAAGTGATTTCTACCGCCTGGACGGCCGACAAGTTCAGCTTAGGTGATAGCGTGACATCACTGGCCGAGCCATCCATGTTTGTGGTTCTCGTCTACGGGCTCTTCATCAATCTCCAGAACTTTGCCGTCGATCAGACCTACGTTCAGCGCTACGCCACCGCCAAGACCGATAGCGAAGCGAATTACAGCGTATGGCTGGGAGCCCTACTTTACATCCCCATTTCAGCGCTACTACTGTTGGTTGGCACGAGCTTGTATGTTTACTACTTGAACCGTCCGCCCTTACTTCAGGCGAACGGTGAACCCATGGCGGCAGATGCTGTCTTCCCGCATTTTATCGTTGCTGACCTGCCCGCTGGTTTGACAGGACTACTGATAGCAGCGATTCTTGCGGCAGCCATGAGTAGCGTTAGCTCCAGTTTGAACTCCGCCGCGACGCTCTTGCTATGCGATGTTTATAAACGTTACTCCAACCCCGCCGCGACTGAGCGCGAATCGATGTTCGTCCTGTACTCGGCTACCTTCCTATGCGGAGTTGCCGGCACCGCCGCTGGACTTGCGATGATGCAGGCGGAGAGCGTGCTTGACGTATGGTGGCAACTAGCAGGCGTGGCGGGGGGCGGGCTCCTTGGATTATTCTTACTTGGGAGATTCTGCGGTAGCGTGCAAAGCGCTCACGCCGCCATCGGCGTGATGTGTGGAATCATCGTGATTACTTGGATGTTTTGTTCTCGAATGAGTTGGTGGCCCGAGCAACTGTCGTTTCTCGTATCGCCATTTCATGAGTTTTTGACCATTGTGTTTGGGACCCTAACCGTGATTGTTGTTGGCGTTATTGCCTCGAGAGTCTTACCAAGGTTCCGCCAAGCGACCCCGGAAGCAGGAGCCTGATTGTTATGACCCGTTTAGATAAAGCGCACCTGCCTAATCTTCCGCTCCGCTTGGACCCGGCAGGCCAGATCCAGGCTAGTCAGTTCATCCGGGGGATTGTCCCGCCACTCGTTACTCCGTTGACAACCGATGCGAAGATTGATGTCGCTGGGTTAGAACGACTCGTCGAACACGTGATTACTGGAGGTGTCCACGGGGTATTTCTACTCGGCACCACCGGCGAGGCAGCGGCTATTTCGCTTGAGGAGCGACACAGTCTTATCACCCACGCCGCGCGTTGTATTCGAGGCAGGGTGACATTGCTGGTTGGCGTGACAAGCGACTGCCAAAACGACGCGATTTCAATGGCTCAGTACGCTGCGAAGGAGGGGGCCGATGGCGTAGTAGTTGCCTCGCCATGCTACCTTCCGCTCGAGCAAGCGGAGTTGATGGCCTACGTACACTCCATTGTGTCCCGATCGCCTGTTCCCGTGGTACTCTATAACATGCCGCGACTGATGCGGTCTTCCTACGAGAGTGAGACCCTCCAGCGGTTGATCCAGCATGACCGAATCGTGGGCATCAAGGATAGCTCAGGCGATCTGGAGTATCTTGAGCAAGTCTGCGAAGTTGCGAAACAGCGCCCCGAGTGGTCGGTGCTAGTCGGCTCCGAAGACTTGATGATCGAGTCGCTCGAAATAGGGGCGCACGGGTGCGTCGGAGGGGGCGGCAATGTCTGGCCAAGGCTACTCACGGACTTATTTAACGCCGCTCAGAGCCATGATTGGTCGAATGCCAAGCGCCTTCAGGAGCAGCTCACATCATTGCACCAGATTCTTGTCCACGGAAAGTACGCCGCGGGGGGAGTACGGGGACTTAAGTGCGCGCTCGACATTATGGGAATCTGCTCTGGGCGTATGGCAGAGCCGTATCGAGGCTGTGACGCCCCGCAACGAGATGCCATACACGAAGTGCTGAAAGCATCTGGGCTCCTGAATCGTCACCGGCCCACAGTAACTGGCAGGTCCGAGCGAGTCCCTTCATGATACGAGGCCGCCCCGCGAGGTGTCCCACCAAGGGGAGTCATTGAGGAGTGCGATGGGATGAGTTTAGACCTCGAACTCCATTCTTTATGGGAGAGGAACAATGAGGTGTGCGCAAGAATGGCCCATTCGCTGGAACTGGCGATTTGGAGTGCTACTACTTGGGTTAGGAGCAGTGCCTTCTATTGCCGCATCTCAAAATCATTCTCGTCATCTCAATGTAGTGATGATTCTGGCAGATGACCTTCGGGTTGAGCGGTCAGCACAGACGCCGAACATTGGCCGACTAACATCTCGTTCGCGCAACTTCGCGAATGCCCACTGCCAACAGGCCGTGTGCAATCCGTCGAGGGCCTACCTATCCACGGGGCTCCGGCCAGACATTTTGGAGATATGGAATCTCGAGAGCCGGTTTCGCGACAATCGGCCCAGAAGTTTCATATAAAAGTGCTGCTGCTTGCGCCCACGCCCGACCTTCACGCAAAAGTGGGCGCCCCGACAGATGCTCTTGAAGAACAACTTGCCCAGGTCCTACACCTATCTCGACGGCGCAAGGGGGGCTTGTCGACAGCCTCTCTGCATTCAAGAAGTTCGTCATTTAGGAGGAAACTCTAAAGTACCTACTGGTGACCCGATATCATCCACATCTCGTCGGGTTTGAACTTGTCGCGGACGAGCTGGGTCGATGGTTTCCCACCACCGTTTCAGTAACTGAGAGGAACCTCAATGATAAACTTTCTTCCAATACTCCTGATCTCGCTCGCCTGGCTTCTGCCTCACACGTGCGCTGCTGGTCGTCCTCACATTGTCGTGATCATCGCCGATGACCTTGGCTATGGAGACATCGGCAGTTACGGGGCAAAAAGAATTCCGACGCCGCATTTGGACGACCTTTCGGCGGGAGGGCTTAGGCTGACCCGATGTTACGCTTCCGCGTCGACATGTACGCCGACTCGATACTCGATGCTTACTGGGGAATATGCGTTCCGGCCAACCAAACGTAAGACGTCGATACTCGATGGCGATGCCCCTCTGGCGATCGAACCGGGGTCACCTACGCTACCGCAGGTTCTGCGCGATGCTGGATACCACACGGAACTGGTGGGCAAATGGCATCTTGGTATTGGCGACGGGGAGAATCCAGTGGATTGGAATGGCCGCGTGGGGCCCGGGCCTCTTGAAGTCGGGTTCGATCACGCATTCTACATCCCAGCCACTGTGGATCGCGTGCCTTGCGTCTTCATCGAAGACCATGAAGTTCACCATCTCGATCCATCCGATCCGATTGCGGTTAGCTACGAAGGGCCAGTTGGTCGCGATCCCATCGCAAGAGAGCGTCCTGATCTGCTCAAGTATAATGCCGACAAGCAACATAGCGATGTTATCGTTAATGGGATCGGTCGGATTGGGTATATGAGCGGCGGTCACCGAGCTAGGTGGGTAGATGAAAAGATTACTGATGTTTTGGCGGATCGGACACGTCGCGCCATTGCCGCTCGCGGTGACAAGCCTCTTTTCTTGCTGCTTGGCGCTCACGATCCGCATAAGCCCCATCTTCCACACGACCGCTTCGTTGGGCAATCGCAAACTGGCCGCCGCGGCGACACGATAGTTCAGTTCGACTGGCTGGTTGGGCAGACCATGAAGGCAATACGCGATGCTGGTATTGAGAAGGACACCCTCGTCTTCGTGACTAGCGATAATGGTCCGGCGGTGTACGATGGCTACGACGACGGGGCGATCGAAACGCTGGGAGATCACCGGCCTGCGGGGCCTTTGCGAGGCCTCAAGTATAGCGTCTACGAAGGCGGCTGCCGCGTGCCAGGGATCGTCTATTGGCCCGGGAAAGTTGCACCTGGCGAAAGTGAATTGCTGTTCTCCCTAATCGACTTGCCCGCTACCTTGCCGCGAATTGCAAGCGTTAGCGATTTGCCTCCGGGCATGGGATCCGATGCGCAAGACTTGTCGGAAGTGCTGTTGGGACGTGCCACTAATTCACCCCGTAAGCACTTAGTGCTGCAAGGTGTGGGCACAGGAAAATCCCTAGTGTCCTACAAGTGGAAGTACATCCCTGCAACGCAGCAAGACGGTCAGGCCCCCAAGGAACCGGCTGACGGCCGCGCCACTCGCTGGGCGGACGCCTCCGTCTACCGTGATGAACTCTACGATCTTGATCTAGATGTTGGGGAGCAACGAAACGTGTTAGGGAAGCATCCGGAAGTAGCAGATCAAATGCGCAGAACACTGCAGTCCGAACTTAATGAAACATCTGGCACTGAAACAGTCGCGCAGTGACGCCGCGAAGTAAGTTTGATAAGGAAACAATACGCCTAGTCGCACAACTAGCCTACCTAATTCCCACGGTACGAGAGCACCCGTCAGAGAATCCATGACCCGCTTTATGAATACGCGCGCAACTGTCCTATTTATTCTACTACTGGTCGTTCTACGATCAGCCTCTGGTGAGTTACCTCAACAGAGGCAAACCAAACCGATGAACGTCCTGCTCATCGTGATGGACGACCTGGGGTGGAGGGACGTGAGCTACGAGCCAAACAGCCTCGTCGTAACTCCAAGTATCGATCGCTTGGCGGAATCGGGGATGAAGTTCTCGCAAGCCTACGCCGCCGCTCCTATTTGCTCTGCTTCCCGAGCATCGATTCTCACCGGCAAGTCTACGGCGCGAACGCACTTCGAGTTCGTCACCAAATGGCCTGGAGACCAAGTCTCGCAAAGCTACCCGCTTACCCCGCCCCCCTTCACTTTCGATCTTCCTTTGGACGAAGTCACTGTCGCCGAGTTACTTCGTGACGCTGGAGTTCAAACCGCATTGGCAGGGAAATGGCATGTCGCTGCCCATCATGGCCGTTACAATGGCTGGAGCCCCACACATGGACCCAAGCAGCAAGGTTTTGTCACCGCCATTGATGAATGCGGCGCGCACTTAACTCATAGCGAACAGAACGTGCCAGCAGCGAAGTACACCACAGGGGAGTACCCGCCGGACGCTCTCACCGAACGCACCATCGAACAGCTTGCGGCGTACGCGCACGACGACAAGCAATTCTTCATGTTCCTGTCGCACTACTACGTCCACATCCCTATGGGCAACATTCCAAAATGGGCGATCGAAGCGGCCGAGAATCGCCTTCTAGGCAGGGCGAGCAACGAGCAAATACGATACGCCGCGTTTGTAGCCCAGGCCGATCACTACGTCGGGCAAGTACTCAACGCGCTGGAAACTCTGGGCTTACAAGACAACACGGTGGTGATCTTCACCGCGGACAACGGCGGTGATCCAGAGTTGTCCTCCCACGTTCCTTTACGAGGGGCGAAGTGGAACTTGTACGAAGCTGGGATACGGGTTCCCATGATTGTCCGTTGGCCCGGCGTGACCGCGCCCGGCTCCATCTGCGGCAGCCCAGTCAGCGGATACGACCTGCTCCCGACGATCTGCGAGATTCAAGGTGTAGCTGTGGAAAAAAGTTCGGAACTCGATGGCCGAAGCTTGGCCTCGCTACTCGCCGGTAATAACGACGTGCGGTTCGAGGAGCGGGCCTTGTTCTGGCACTACCCTTACTATGTCCCCGAAGTTCAAAAGCCGGACGCCGCGAACAAGATTGGAGTGGATACGAATACACGAGAAACTGTCAATCCGCCAAGTTCCGCAATGAGGGCAGGGCGATACAAACTGTTGTACTTTTACGAAGATGAACGAAGTGAACTGTACGACCTCGTGAACGATCCTAGCGAGAAAACCGACCTATCGTCGGCATTCCCTGATATTACGGACAAATGGCTCAACCGGCTGCAAGAGTATCTAAACTCCACGAGAGCACGCATTCCGACAGCCTCGCAATAGGTACCGAGACGTCCGGCTGAAACTGGAGATGGGTCGAGTGAGGGATGAAACCGACCTTGTTCCCTGCCCAGCCAGCGGTGACCGAGTCAAGTTACTACGAGGGAAGAAACGTCAACGGCCCCGAGATTTAACCAATGTAAGGCTTCTACACTGTAGCCCATCTGTGTTAACCGCTCTGTCAACGATCCCGGAGAGCTTGAGAGTCCCGCCTCAAGGGGAACATCCACGTACCAACATCAAACGACTCCCGGCACTCTCTCCTTCCCCACTACGCTGCTTGCTCGCGCCCGAATCCGCGAGAATTCCCCCGCAGAAACACCAACACCCAGGCGATTTCTCACCTGGGTGCGTGCTGTAAACCAGATTGTCAGCGGTTTCCGCTGTACAAATTTCAGCTCCCCCGGCAGGACTCGAACCTGCGACAAGGCGGTTAACAGCCGCCTGCTCTACCAACTGAGCTACAGGGGAATGGGACCACCACCGTTTCCATGGAAAGCAGTGGGGAAACACCCAATATATATCGACCTTCGGGGCCTTTCAATAGCGGGGGAAGGCCTCAAAAGTCGGGCGAAGCGGGCGTTTCCGGTCAGGACGGGTGGCGGGGCAGGGAGGTTCGCAGCAATCGCAAGGGCAGGAACGTGAAAACTCGGGGGCGACTAGCTCGACATGTCGATCAGCTCGCTGGTCGCGTCACCACGGACCTTTTCCATGGTCACGCGGTTGCCCGTCTCGTTGTACTCCACCGAAGTCATGTACGCCCGAATGAGCATCAACCCACGCCCGCCGCAGACCTCCAGTCGATCCTCATCCGTGCAATCAGGGACATGCTCGATGATGAACCCGGGGCCTTGGTCTTCGACCAGCAGCCAGAATCGCTGGGGGCTGACCTTGCAGACGAGCAGCACTTCCTTCGACTCGTCGCACTTGTTGCCGTGGCGAATGGCATTGGTGAGCGACTCTTCGAGTGCCATCTGGACGCCGAAGAGTTCGCGGTCGCTCCAGCCAAGGCTGGTAAGCTTCGCCAGGATCTCGTCCATGGACGCGAGGTGCGCATTGCGGCGACTAGCGAGCCGCCGCTCGAGAGTCCAGCTCCAGTTGTGTTCGGTCATGGCTCGCCTTACCCGAGTAGCCACGCTGTCGACCTACAACCAGTCGTGGCGAAATCCGATCGAATGCCAATTATGTTCCGCAGTGGGGGGAACAGCTCGCTCGCGAGCCGTGCAGTTCAAGCTGCTCCCCTTGGATACACCATGCAGGACTATTTACAGGACAGCCAAGGCGTCGGCCTCGTCGTCTTTGATCGTGAACAGCTTGGTGAGCTTGGTGATTGCGAACACCTCGTAAATCTCGGGGCGGATGTTCGTGAGGATCAGCTCGCCTTTGTGGGTGCTGACCTTCTTCTCGAAGCTGATGAGCTTTCCGAGGGCAGCACTGGACAGGAACTCGACTTGAGCGAAGTTGAGCACGAACTTGCGATGATCGTGACGCTCGACCAGGTCGTAGAGTTCCTGGCCCAGTTCTTGGATTTCGTCTTCGTCGATGATCTTCGAGTCGGCAAACGTCACGACGGTCACGCCGCCGGAGTCGCTCACTTTAATACGTTTCGGGTCGGGCATGGGCCTGGCCTTAAATTGCGTGTTGAGGTTCCCTGCCGGCTCGCTCTAAAAAGGGGCGGAAATCCTGCCCAGCAGGCGAGTTATGGCACGAGGTAATCATACTCATGGCCCCAGCTAGCTGCAAGCTCGTGGCCCCAGGCTAGCTGCAGGTCAAGCCGCCCGGACAGCCGTCAACTCGGGCGTGGCATCGCCAGGCTGTGCAGGATCAGCACCGATCCGATCGAGATCAAGCACCACCCGAGCCATTCGGGCGGGTTGACGGTTTTACGCGTGATGGCAGTGGGCGGGGCATTAGCCGCGATAAACGCCCCGGGCGAATTGCTCGCCGAGGCCACGGAGCCCCCGCCGGACCGCTGGGCGAGGAACTGCGTCGCCTCGGCGGAGAGTGTGTAGGACTGGACCATCCGCGCTTGGAGACCAAGCATCAGAATGAACATGCCCAGGAAAAAGAATTGGTTGCGATTGAATTCCATGTCGTCAACATTCCTTGCAACTCGGGCCTCCCCGAGAGTGTCCGCCCAAGGTCCGCCAAACGAAGTGTGCGCACCCTCACTCTTAGTTATCGCACGATGCTGGCACCACCGATGAAAGATCCACGAAGGCGCGCAGTCTTGAGCGTGACTCCGCGTTCATCGTTTGGCGCGATTGTGACGAGCTGAGAAGCCCAGCAGCGTTTACTGCTGGGGAGGCTGCTGTTGAGGGAGGAACTGATTCACCCCTTGTTCGACGGCGTTGTTCACAGCGTCCGCCGCAGCACCGGTGAGCACATGCCCCTTGCCCGCCTGTTGCAGGTCGAGCATGAGCTGGGGGTGGCTCGCCCAGTCCGCGGGGGTGAAGGAGCGAACGTCGACGTAGGATTCGGCAAGCCGGGGCTGGACTTTGCCCACCAGATGGACGCCGTCGTTGGCGTAGACCAGATGGTAGTTGGTGGCGACGTGGTACAGGAAAAATCCCACCACGACGCCCAGCACGAAGTTATACAGTTTGCCCACAGGGAGTCCTGGCGAAGGTCGAATACTTGGGGAACGCGAGTCGGGTTGCAGCTGCCTATTATAGGGAATGAAGCAAAGGCGGGCAGCGGCGGTTTTTGCGACTTTGGAAGCTTCGCGAACGGGGGTTGGCCCTTAGACGCCCCACGCCGCAGGGAGTACAACATGAACTTTCGCCAACCACGCCCCGAATTCGCCAGCCCGCATCGCCCCCACATTCGACCATGACCGGCTCTGACGCCTATTCCGCCGAGAGTCCTGCCGTGGCTGGGCGGGAGAAGCTCGATTCGCCTCCCCCGCAAGCGGGGCTCTCCTCCGGCACGTTCATCGGCCTCATGGTCACCCAGTTCCTCGGGGCGACCAACGACAACATCACTCGCTGGCTCGCCATTGGCATCGGCAAGGGGGTGTTAGGTGAGGAGAATGCCAGCCGTATGCTGGTCGCCGGGTCGGTCTGCTTTATCCTTCCCTACCTACTTCTCGCCGCCCCCGCCGGATACTTGGCCGACCGCTTCAGCAAGCGGAACGTCATCATCTGGTGCAAGGTGTTCGAGGTGGTGGTGATGGTGCTCACGGTACTGGCCGTGTCGCTCAATTGGGTTTACCTGCTGTTCGTTTCCGTGGCCCTCATGGGGATTCACAGCGCCCTCTACGGTCCCGCGAAGTTCGGCAGCATTCCCGAAATGCTTCACCAGCGGCACATCTCATCCGCAAATGGCCTGTTAGGTTTCGTGACGGTAGTAGCCATTGTCGTAGGCACCGGAATTGGTAGTTGGCTTTCCGATCAACACAACCAAGCAAGCTTTGGCAACTGGGAATGGCTCATCATGGGAGTCATCATGGTTGGCATTGCGGTCGGTGGCTGGATGTCGAGTTTGATGATTGCGTTCCTCCCCTCGGCACGACCGTACCTGACCTTTCCCTGGGACCTTACGCGGCGTACCTGGCAAGACCTGCAAGTGCTGAGGGCCGACCGTGCCATCTTCTTGGTAGCCCTCGGGAGCATGTTTTTCTGGTCGCTAGGCATGTTATCGCAGCTGAACATTGATCAGTTTGTGTACGAGCAAGGGGCCAAGTCCCAAGTGCAGGTCGTCCCGTTGTTGGCGTCCTTGGTCATTGGCATGGCTGCGGGGAGCCTACTGGCAGGCCGCTGGTCCAACGGTCACGTCGAGCTCGGCATGGTTCCTTTGGCCGCTGCTGGGTTGGCTGTATTTACTTTTCTGTTGTTTACCATCGACGGGCCGCTCATCATCTTCGAGGCGACCGAGTCGCATATGACCGGCAGCTTTGTGCTGGCCTGCTTCTACTTGGCCATGCTAGGAATAAGTTCGGGATTGTTCGAGGTTCCGCTGGCCGCCTTCCTGCAGCACCGCAGTCGGCCCGAAGTTCGCGGGTCGGTCCTCGCCGCGAATAACTTCCTGATGTTCTCGGGCATGCTGCTGGTGACGCTCGGTTATCTGGCCCTGCGGACAACGGCGTTTACCGATCAGCCCCTATTCAATGCCCGGCAAATCTTCCTGATGTGCAGCGTGGCGACGTTGCCACTGATCATCGTCATCGTCTACTTGATTCCGCAATCGACGACCAAGTTCATTGCGTGGCTGCTTGCCCACACCGTGTACCGTATTGATCTGGTGGATCGCGACAACTTGCCCGCCAAGGGTGGCGCTCTGTTGGTGGCCAACCACGTTACTTGGGCCGACGGCATCTTGCTGCTCAGCAGCTCTTCCCGGCCCATTCGATTGATGCTCAAGAGCGAACTGATCAACGCCCCGTGGAAACGCTGGCTCGCTCGGCTCATGGGCGTGATCGAAGTCCCCAAAGCCCCGAGTGCCGCCCGCCAAGCCATCCGCACGGCCCGCGAAGCCCTGAAGAATGGCGAGCTCGTTTGCCTCTTCGCGGAAGGGCAAGTCACGCGTACCGGGCAGCTTCAGTCCTTTACCCGAGGACTGTTGTCCCTGGTCCGCGGCACCGAGGCTCCGGTGATTCCGGTCTACCTCGCCGAACTCTGGGGCAGTATGTTTAGCTATCGCGGTGGGCGGCTATTTGATCGCTGGCCCTCCGTTTGGCCCCATCGCATCTCGATCTGGTTCGGAAAGCCCATCAAAAACCCGCGCAGCGTCGCCCAGGTTCGCGAGGCGGTGCAGCAATTAGGAGCCCTCGCTGCCGTGTCTCGCCATGCTCGCTCAACGAACGTCGTCCGCACGATGATCCGCACCTGCCGTCAGGCACGCTTCCGCTGGAAGCTCACCGACACGGCCGGCGAAATGCTCACCGGATCGCAGTTGCTGATGCGCACCTTCATCCTCCAGCGACTGCTCGTTCGCGAAGTACTCGCGGCCGACGAGCAGTACGTTGGCGTGCTGATTCCGCCGGCGTCCGGCGCAGCCATCACCAATGCCGCGCTGAGCCTCTCGCGCCGCGTCGCCGTGAACCTGAATTACTCGGCCACCGAGGAAGTGATGAATGCCTGCATTCGTCAGGCGGGCATTCGGCACATTCTCACGAGTCGCCGCGTCGCCGAGAAGCTGCCGGTGGACATCACCAAGCTCGAAGCCAAGATCATCTACCTCGACGACCTTCGCGAGAAGTTGACGCTCGGCGACAAGGTATTCGGCGCGATCAATGCCCACGCCACGCCGGCGTGGATGCTCGACTCGATGTACGGCCTCCTAAAGATCCAGCCCGACGACGTTCTGACCGTGATCTTCACCTCGGGTTCCACCGGAGAACCCAAGGGCGTCATGCTCACCTATCGCAACGTGTCGTCGAACGTCGACGCCGTCGATCAGGTAATCCAGCTTCGACCCGGCGACACGATGCTCGGCATCCTGCCGTTCTTCCACTCGTTTGGTTACACCATCACGATGTGGGGCCCGCTGTCGCTCGACATCCGCGCGGCGTACCACTTCAGCCCACTCGACGCTAAGGCGATTGGCAAGATCGCGGAGCGGGTCAAAGCCACAATCTTGCTCGCCACGCCGACGTTCCTGCGGTCGTACATCAAACGCTGCACGCCCGAAGAGTTTGCCTCGCTCGACGTGGTGGTCGTGGGTGCCGAGAAGTTGCCGATGCCGCTCGCGGGTTCGTTTGAAGAACGCTTCGGTGTTCGGCCGGTCGAGGGTTATGGCGCAACGGAGCTCTCGCCGCTGGTGAGCGTGAACGTCCCGCCAAGCCGTTCGCACCATCAAGAAGTCGACGCCAAAGAGGGAACCGTCGGTCGTCCCGTCCCTGGTGTCGCCGCGAAAGTGGTCGACCCCGACTCGTTCGAAGAGCTACCGCAGGGTACTGCGGGCATGCTACTGATCACGGGCCCCAACGTCATGCTCGGCTACATGAACCAGCCAAAGAAAACCGAAGAGGTGATTCGCGACGGTTGGTACGTCACCGGCGACATCGCCCGCATCGACGCCGATGGATTCATTCAGATCACCGGACGAGAGAGCCGGTTCTCGAAGATCGGCGGTGAGATGGTACCGCACATCGGCATCGAGGAAGCCATCGAAAAGATTGTCGGCATCGAAGACGACCACGAGCTACCTCGCGTCGTCGTCACCGCCGTGTCCGACGTTAAGAAGGGCGAGCGGATCGTCGTCGTGCATCGCGAACTCCCCAAGCCCCCAGCCGAGATCGTCGCCGAACTGCGCGCCGCTGGCCTGCCGAATCTCTGGATCCCCGGCACGGACAGCTTCATGCAAGTCGAGGAAATCCCCGTACTCGGCTCAGGCAAGCTCGACCTCAAGGCGATTGCGGAGCTCGCGAAGTCGAAGTTCGCCGAGAGCTGAACTAACTCAAAGCGATCCCTCTAGCACACTATCCTTCGCAAAACCCAATAGCCGAGGACCTACCGGTCGTCGGACCTCTTGTCGCTTCGCATTATTTACCGCACCGGCTCTTCATTCCGAGTCGCAAGTTGTACCTTGGAATCTTGATGCGCCAGACCAATCGCCTGGTAGCGCGCCGCGGCGGCGGCACAGACTTGGGCCATGTTCATGCGTGTTGGCTCCTCGACCTTTTCGAGTCGCGCCGATAGCCGCTGCATGCCCGAGGGATTCTTCTCGGCGGTTTGCGAGAACGTGCTGACGAACTTCATCGTCTCGGTGAAGTTGTGGTCGGCCGTCTTCACGATCAGTGGCTGGATGGTCTTCGCTACCATCTCAGCGCCCAAACGATCCACGAGCACGAACGAATCCAGCCGCGCCGTGATGTAAGGCCGGCCGCTTGTCTCCACCATCGAGCCACTCCGCAGCAGCAACACACTACGCGCCGAGACTTCGGCGGGGAGCGGCGCTCCGTTGTAGGTTCCTTCGCAGTACACGAGCACGGTGTTCTGGGCATCGTCGTTCCAGTTGGCGGCGAGGAACGTCATGGTTCCTTTGGTCCCCGCGTCGTCCGAAGCCTTGTAGGTATTCGGGCCGACCTTCTCGAGGTTCAAATTGCACACGCCCATCAGCTTCCACAGTTCAGTCACCACCTCGGGGTTTTGCCCCAGGAAGTTGAACACCTGCGGATCGCAGTCGATCACTCGCGTCGGCATCCGGCGATACATCGTGGCGTTGCGGGTGATGTACTGCACCATCCGCTGCTCGCCGGCATCGAGCTGGCTCCATGGGATGGAACGCATCGCCTCTTCACGAGCCGCACGTCCGCCAGTCGCCGCCATCGGATCGCTGTCGGCTAGCGCGACGCCGCTCGCGAGTGCTACTAGGAGCACGGCGAGGGCCGATCCATTATTCCAACCGCAAAACATCATCCCGGTTCCCCCCAGGTAACGAGGCACCATGAGTGCCTGGCAAACTTTGCCGATCTCAACGATTATTTCGGCTGCGAAGCGGGGGCGAGGTCAGGCGAAACCGCAATTTCGAGTGACAGCACGCAAGTACCCCGCTTCGCCGCGGCCCGCCGAACGCCGAGTTGCTATTGCAGCAACGCAGCGTTAGCGGAAGAATCCGCCAGCATGGTCCGCTATGTCCTCACCTACCGCCCGCTGCTCCTTCGCACGCTCGTCGTGTTGCTAGCAGCCGTGGCGTTGGTGGTTGTCGCTACTCGCACCGGCAAGTGGATCGTGGTTGAGCGGCTCGCGAGTCGCATCGCCGAGTCCGACGATCGCACTGCTGCCAGACTCGTCGAGGAGCTCGCGGCATTCGATGGCACCGCTTATCCAGCGCTCGTTCGCGCATCGACCTCCTCGCGTTCGGCGGTAGCACTCGCTGCTCGCCGCGAGATCGGCAAGCTCGTCGACGCTTGGATGCAAGAAGCCTATTTGCATCCCAGCACCTTCGAGCTCCGCCCGCACGCACTCCCGATGGCCGAGGCTCTCGAGTCTCACTTGCCCGCCATGAGTGCTAGCGGACAGCGATGGGCGCGTGGGGTGCTGATCGATTTGCTGGCACTGGCTCAGGAGCAGCGTCTCGCCGATCGTTTGCCCTACTTGGACGTGTGCGATCGAGCTCTGGCGAGTTTGCCGGTGCAGGAGTCTGCTCCTCTGTTCGAAGCGGACCCCCAGTACCAACTGACGCTAGCTCCTCCCCCACCTAAGCCCGTGGCGACCGAGTTCGCCATGGAGCCCCGCACCATCGACTTCACGCCACCAACCCTCGAGCCACCAACCGCCGATGGCGACAAAGTAGTCGCCAGCACGCCCGAGCTCGGAGAGGTTCCGCCGATGTCGCTCGACGAACTACCCGCCACGCCCGACACTTGGAATCCGGAATGGTCCGGAGCCCAACTCGGCGAGCGAAACCCGCTTCGCGTTCCGGCTCACGCTGCGAGCACTCAGCGACGTGCCGAGGAGCTGCAGCAACTCGAAGAGGAACAAGAGCCGGGCGATCGCAAGTGGTTTGTCAAACTGGCGACGGGCGACGAGGTCGCACAGGCGGCGGCGAGTAAGGAGCTCAAGCGTCTCGGCTACGGGCTCGTGACGCCGCTCGATGCGCGGATGATGACCTCGGCGAGCACCGCCGATCGACTTGCCCTGGTGAGCCAGGTGCTCACGTCGCCGCGGTTGGATCCGAATGCTTGGCTGTGGCACTTGGCTCGCGACCCCGCGGGCGAGGTGCGTGCGGCTGCGATTGGTGCCCTCAGCACCACGGCGAATCGCCAGACGATTGCCGAGCTGCTCGAACTGGTCATTCGCGACACCGATCCCCGCGTGGCCGAGCAAGCCGAGACGCTGCGTAGCAAGCTGAAGTAACCAGCCGCCGCCCCGTTCTCGCTCGTCGTTTAATGTCGCGGTTCGCTGTTATTTCATTGACTGCGACTTTACTCCTTTCTCTCCCTGCGGGAGTGTTGATTTAAGTGGTTGTTTGGTAAGGGGTTACTCGTTGGTTCTTGAAGGCTTGCCGTGGAATAAAGTCGCAGGGGTCAACCGCAGGTGCGACATTTCGAATTCGGAAGGCGGAATGCAATCGACGTAGGCCGTATCAAGCTCCGCGCCGCGTGCGGCAATTCACGCGTTGCCCAGGACCTCTGCGTGTCATTTCGACAGGAGCTCCGTTCTGAAGAAAATGGCGCGACCGAGAAATCTTGCTTGCCGCATCGTTCGCATCGCCACTTCTTGAAACGTTCCTTACGCAGACCTTAAAAAGTGACCGCGTTACCTCCCGGCGCAGCGCAGATTCCTCAGTCGCTCCACTCCTGTCGGAATGACACGCTGAAATCCACTCTTTCGCATACCCCCTATAAAACCAGTATCAAATGCACATAAAACCACCACTTAGTGGAATATGCACATGAGAACACATGTCGAGCGCGCTTTCTAGTCACTTTCTCGAAAAAAGTGGAAATAGTTTGGGGGCTGGAGGCTGGGGGCTGGGGACTAGTGGGGGGGAGTAGGAGTTGGGTGTCCCTATCGGGCATGGGAATTGCTCCGGTACTTCCCCGCCAGTAGGAACACCACGTGAACACGCTCACGGTACGCGCGTTTCGGACCCTCGCTCCCCACGGACCTCCGCGCATGATCGAAATCACGGACACGCTTCACCTGCTGGAAGCCTACGACCTCACGCTGCTGGTGCTCGGGCTGGGGGTGCTGGGGCTGGCGACGCTGTTGCCGCGGATCGAGGGGCTTCCGTTTTCGTTTCCCATTGTGGCCCTGGTGCTCGGGTTCGTGGCGTTCGCACTGCCGCTGGGGCTTACGGCGCCCGACCCGCTCGAACACCGTGCCTGGGCGGTTCATCTGACCGAGATCGGGGTGATCATCTCGCTGATGGGCGTCGGGCTGAAGATCGCCCGGCGACCAAGTTGGCGGACTTGGAGCACCACTTGGCGAATGCTGGGGATCTGCATGCCGCTCACCATCGCCGGCGTGGCGGTGCTCGGCTGGTGGATGCTGGGCCTGTCGCCGGCCGCCGCGCTCCTGCTTGCCGCGGCACTCGCTCCGACCGATCCCGTGCTCGCCTCGGACGTTCAGGTCGAAGGGCCCGAAGAAGAAGTCGAAGAGGACATCGGTGTCGACGAGGCCACTCAGGAGGACACCGAAAAGAGCACGGGCGAGGGGAACAAAGAAAGTCAGAACGATAAGAAAGATAAAGAAGAAGAGCTCCGCTTCACGCTCACCTCCGAGGCGGGGCTCAACGACTCGCTCGCCTTCCCGTTCACTTACTTGGCGCTCGTCATGGCGACCGAGGGCCAAGCGTCGCCCTTGAATTGGCTCGTCGAGTGGCTTCTGGTGGATGTGGTTTATCGGATCGCCGTTGGCATTGCGGTGGGCGTGGCGGTGGGGTGGGTGCTGGCTCAGGTGCTGTTGCGACTTCCGGCCGAGACCGAAACCGAGAAGATGAAGATCGGCGTCGGAGCCCTGGCCGGCACGCTGCTGCTCTACGCCGCGACCGAATGCGTGGGTGGCTATGGTTTCCTCGCCGTGTTCATCGGCGGGCTCACCATTCGTCATTGGGAGAGCACGCACCAGTCGCACCGCTCGCTGCACATCTTCGCCGAACAGTCCGAACAACTCCTCATGACCGGCATCATGATCGCCTTGGGGGGCGCGATTGCGGGTGGCCTGCTCGGCGCGCTCACCTGGCAAGCCGTGGTCGTGAGTCTTTTGATTGTGTTTGTGGTCCGCCCCGTGGCGGGGATGATTGGCCTGGTGGGCGATCGGCGTCTCTCGCGGCTCGACCAATGGATCGCCAGCTTCTACGGCATCCGCGGCATCGGGTGTTTGTACTACCTGGCGTACGGCGTCGACGAAGGCTCGTTCGCCGAAGCCGATCTGCTATGGTCGACCTGCGCGTTCACGGTGGTCCTGTCGGTGTTCGTCCACGGCATGACCGCCACCTCGGTCATGCGCTACCGCGACAGTCGGGCGTGAGCGAGATACGCCGTACCCGCACGCGATACCCTTAGCCGCACGGCGCTAGCCGCGGTTGATCCAGAACGAACCGTGGCTAGCGCCAAAACGGCTAAGCGAAGGAGCCGTATCGTTTCACGCCCAGCCGCAGGCGCCGGCTACGTTTGCCACGTTTCCCGAGGGGGCGGAGTTAGTAGTATTCTGGGACGCAGGGCAGGGGGAACGACGAGATCAAAACTCTTGGCGTCCCCGCCATCGTTCGTGCCGGCTCACGTCGAACCCCCACGCTTCACGGTCACCCAGCTGATCGCCGAAGCGGACACCGCCCGCGCGCTCGGCGAGATCGAACTCTTGGGCCGAGTCCGGCCACTGGACCCGCTACGAGTACTGTGATGTTTGGTGAGTGCGGGAGGGGAAGCTGGCGGAGTTGAGGGCGTATGTGGGGGATGTTGGGGGATGCTGGGGGATGGTCGATGACGGGTGTTCAGGCGCGTTAAAGTCACTCAGCGTTCAGTCTTATTCGAATTCGCCGATGAATGAACGGCCTTGTCGTTACCAGCAAGAATGGGACAATGGACTGATAATTAGCACTCTCCCCGCAAACTGCACCCAATTACTGCGATAGCGATGGCCCGCGCCGACCTTTTAACCGACTTGGTATCCTACGGCATGGCCGGTGACCATGCCCGCTTTCGCCGGACAGTTGAGGCACTCATTGCGGAGGAAAATGCCAAGAAACACACGGTTTTGGCTGGTCGTTTAGGAGAGTTACTGACGATTCCGCAAATTGACTATCCTAGCGTCGATTCGCACGTGGGAGCAGTCAACGGCAACCGGGTTATCGATTCGAAGGGAAGTAGCTTTTTTTTCGAGAAGTTGCCCGAGCGCAAACTAGACGAATTGATCTTACCCGCGGACGTCAACAAAGTCATCCGAGAGGTAATTAGAGAACATTATCGTGTCGATCTGCTGCGCTCCTATAGCCTGGAGCCTAGAAATAGATTGCTGTTCGTCGGCCCTCCAGGGAATGGGAAGACATCGCTTGCCGAAGCGTTGGCAGAAGCCCTGATGGTCCCCTTGCTCCAAGTCCGCTATGACGCGATTGTAGGAGCATATCTTGGTGAGACAGCCGTTCGTCTTCGGAAAATGCTTGAAGTTGCTAAACAACGAAAGTGCGTCCTATTCTTTGACGAAGTGGAGACACTAGCAAAGGAGCGTGGCGATTCCCACGATACTGGCGAGATCAAGCGCATAGTCAGCTCGCTATTGCTACAGGTCGATGACTTGCCGAGTCACGTCATTGTAATCGGTGCCACTAACCACGCCGAGTTACTCGATCGTGCAGTATGGCGACGCTTTCAGGTGCGTGTCGAACTCCCCATGCCCACTCACAAGCAACTCGCACAATGGTTTACCAGATTCGAGGAACGCACCAAACAACCACTCGGTGTTTCACCGGATCGCCTCGCGACTAAACTTCGCGGAGCAAATTTCGCTGAGGCGGAAGAGTTTGCCTTGAGCGCGATGCGGACTTACGTCCTGGGCCTCCCAGCTACAAGTATGGATATGGCCGTTGAAGCAACTCTCTCAACTTGGAAAAGCCGATCCGCCGGGAACATCGCCGGCGATGGAGATTGCACTTAATGGCAGAATGGCCCCTTCTTATCTTTCCGAAACCCTCTGTGATTGGGCTGGAAAGCGGCACCTCTTCAAGAGATAAGTTTGTAAGTCCAGCCCACGGCCGCCAAGGGGCACGCCTTGCACCGGTGTTGCGCGAGTTGAAGCACGCATTTGAGAGTCGGCTTGCGGAAGTCCAAGCCACTTCCAATGGTATCGATCCAAGCCAAGCCATTGTTATCGAAACAATCGGCAGCGTTGAGAACTTCGCCACCGCCGTACGAACCCTTGAAGGACTGGAGTGGCTCGGTGAAATCGAAATCGATGATATCGCGCCGGATGACGACTTTTACAGCTTGAACACGAAGGGAGATCGCACTGAAAAGACATTGGTCGGGCGGCTTTACCTTATCTTCAGCAATCAGACTGCGATGGACCAGTTGCTGACTTTGTGGGGGCGATATCGATCGGATCCAGATATCGTGTGGCCACGGGGATTAACATCGCTTCGGGATGTGTTCGACAAACTGCACGCCATTCGGCGATGGGATATTCAGGATCGCCTCATCGATAGCGGCGCACTGGAGTACTGGGAAGAAGACCTTCAGCACTTTCCAGATGAACCGGTTCGGACAGAGGTTGAGCTTTGGTATCGCAAATCGCCTGAACTGCGAAATGCCGCGCAAGCAGAGGTCGAAAGAAGTGTTGCCAGCGCTGGCGGAAGAGTACTTCAAGCATGTGAGATCGGGGCAATTGCATACCATGCGGTTCTCATTGAACTACCTCGAGCTTCCGTCGAACACATTATATCACATCGGGCGACGGAACTTGTCAAATGTGACAGCATCATGTTCTTTCGCCCAACAGGGCAATTTTTCGTTGGGAAGCCTGGAGATGAACAATCATTCCAATCAGTGCTTACGAGCGTAACGCCGCAATACCCCAGCGGCTTGCCTGTCATTGCAGTATTCGATGGTCTTCCGGTTGAAAATCACGTGTTGCTTCAAGACCGGCTAATCATCGATGATCCGGATGACCTTTCTCCGAACTACCCGGTGCGAGATCGAAATCACGGAACGAGCATGTGTTCGTTAGTGGTGTGGGGCGACCTTTCCGAGCAGAACTCGCCACTTGCTCGTCCCATCTACGTGCGGCCAGTGATGGCACCTGAGCCTTCGCCGTCGTCTTCAAATCTGGAGGCGATGCCTTCGGATCGCTTGACGATCGATTACCTACATCGGGCAATTCGCCGCCTATTTGAAGGTGAAGCTGGCGAACCTGCCGCGGCAGAAACGGTTAGAATAATCAATCTATCAATCGGTGATCGTAGTCGACCATTTCTTCAGATGGTGAGTCCACTAGCTCGGTTAATCGATTGGATAAGCCACAAGTACAACGTACTTTTTGTGATAAGTGCGGGGAACCAACATGCCGACATTGAGCTAGGCGTCAACCGTTCAGAGCTCGCAGCAATGAGCGAAGAAGAGCGACAGGAGTTAACCTTCAGGGCGCTTTACAGGCAAGCACGACATCGCCGCATTCTGTCTCCCGCAGAGGCAATAAACGGCGTGACGGTTAACGCAATTCACCAAGACTTGAGTGGAGAAACGCACACGGGCAATCTGTTCGAAGTCTTTAACGCCCCACTCCCTAGCCCGATCGCCTCCTTCGGTGGAGGGTACCGACGAGCGATAAAGCCAGACGTCTGCTACCCCGGTGGCCGCCTTCTTTATGATCACTCAATATCCGGGCACGCCATCACGTGCAATAGTTCCCGCCGGGCACCGGGACAGCAAACGGCTGTCCCCGGTTCCTTGCCTGGCGAAAATGACAGGACGGGTTTCTGCAGGGGAACAAGCAATTCAGCCGCGCTGGTAACAAGGAATCTGGGAATCGCCTACGAAGTGCTAGAGGATATTCTCGCCGAGCAGCTTCCTGATCAGCCTACCGACGCATTTGCACCTGCATTGCTAAAGGCATTACTAATCCACTCAAGCCAATGGGGGCATGCAGGGGAGCGCCTTGCGCAGATTCTGGACGGTGAGATGCAGACACGAGGCCGACGGTATGCGATCAATCGTCTACTAGGTTACGGGGTGCCAGACATTCAACGAGTCTTGGAGTGTACCGGGCAGCGTGCCACCCTTTTGGGCTTCGGTTCGTTAGTCGCGGACCAGGGACACTCGTACAAGATGCCCCTACCTCCAGGATTAGGCGCGAAGAAGACGCCACGAAAATTGACGGTGACGCTAGCTTGGCTAACACCTGTTGCCCCTACAAATCAACGCTATAGAGCAGCCCGCCTATGGTTTGATATTAAAGGCAATCGCCTTACTGGTGCGCGCCAGGAAGCAGATCACCATGCAGTCAAACGCGGTACCGTTCAACACGAGATTTTTACGGGCACAAACGCTATTGCCATCACTCAAGGGGACACCCTTGAGATAAAAGTGGGCTGTAAAGTGGATGCTCAAGCCTTCGAAGCTCCCGTCAATTATGGTTTAGCTGTCTCGCTTGAGGTTGCTGCAGAAGTGGACATTGAAATCTACAATGAGATTCGAACCGGCTTACTGCAACAAATCGAATTGACGGCTAAGAACCCAATTCGATGAATGAAAAGGTAGGGAACTTTGTGACGAAGCGCTTCAGATGGAGCTTGGGCGCATGAAGGCTTGCGACGTCGGACTTGCCCCGCCTCCATCACGCAAAATGATGTTGTTTGCTAGGAACTCTCTGCCATCGCTCACTCCGAGTTCACCATGCACCCCGATATCGCCGTTTACCATGAGTCGCTCTCACCCGGGGAGCGGGAGGTTTGTGAGCGGCTCGCCGTGGAGATTTCGAAGGGGCTCAAGGAGGCCGAGGCGAAGGTTTGGCATCGGCATCCTGTCTGGTTCCTCGAGGGCAATCCGATCGTCGGCTACAGCAAGCTCAAGGCGGGGGTGCGGCTGATGTTTTGGAGCGGGGCCGATTTTGACGAGGAGAAACTTCAACCCGGGACGGGGAAGTTTAAGGACGCGTCGATCCTTTACACCGACGTGAGCCAGGTGAAGCCGGGGGAGCTCAAGCGGTGGCTCGCGAAGTCGCGCGAGATTCAGTGGGATTATAAGAACGTGGTGAAGAGGAAGGGGAAGTTGGTGAGGATTGGGGGTTAGGGGCTGGGGGCTGGGGGCTGGAAAAGGGGGAAGTCGGAAGGGGGAAGGAGGAAGGGGGAATCAAGGCACTGCTGGTTTTTGGGCGGGGTCGCGGTGAGTGGTGGGATTGATTGGTGGTTCGGAGTCGAGTTGGGTGGTGAAGCTCGACGAGCCAGCAGTGGCACACGGGGAGGATTGGGGGCGGTTATCTTCTTACGGCGCCGTCGACGGGGGCTACTCGGGCGGTTTGGATGTTGCGGTTTTGGTATTGGGGGAGGAAGCCGCGGGTGCCGTTGACGCCGACGCGCTGGCCGAGCATTTGTTGCAGGTTGAGCGTGGGGGAGGGGGTGATGAACGTGACTATCTTGCCCGAGTCGTCGACCAGGGCGTACGGCGGGGCGTTGCCATTCTTCGACACAACGGGGCGGAGCACGCCGACCGCGTCGAATCCGCCGACGCCCGTGTCAGGCGTGATGTCGCTGGCGGCGGTCGCGAGGTTGCCGGGGCGGCTGTTGGTGGGGGTGGTGCTACTGGGCGGAAGGTTCGCGCTGGCGGCGAGGGCGGCACCATTCGAACGATAGCGATCGCCGATGGCGGAGAAGCGGCGCAGGCGATCGGCGATGCTGGTGATCGCTTGTTGTTCGGGCGCGGTCGACGCCTGGCTCATCAAGAGTGCCGCTTCGCGTTCGAGGTCGTCGAACACCCACAAGTTGGCAGGGCCGGCGACACGGCGTGAGAGTTGGACCTCGAGGTGGTCGAGCTTCTTGGCGAACGGGGCATCGAGTGGCAGCGGTGCTGATCCCAATGGGGGCGATGCGGGTGCCGGTGCCAAGGTGGTGGTAGCGGCGGGGGCGGTGGTCGGCTCGTCGTGGGTAACGACGCGGATGGTTTCGTCGGCGCTGTCCGTGGACGCGGTGGCGGCGGGTTCGACTACGGTATCAACCTCTATGCCGCGCCAGTTTTCGGATTTGTCGGCACCTTCGAGCTGCGCGACGCGGCGCGCGGGGGCGTGGGTGACGTCGGTCGCGCGGACGTAGCGGAACTCGCCGGCGGGTGGCGCGATGGTGACCCACTGCGAGTTGGTCGAGCCTTGGCGATCGAGCACGGTGACCACTTCGCCCGCTTCGAGGCGGATGTGAACCGAGCCGAACTGATCGGAGACGACGCTGCCGATACGCGACGGAGTTTGGTCGCGAATGACTTCGGCGAGACCCTCTTCGACTTCGCCGAGCGCGGAGCGGAGCACGAGGCTGTAGCTTCCTTCCGGCGGGCGCACGGCGAGCCAGCCGTCGCGAAGTTCCTCGTACACTTGGCACTCGGTTCCCTCGGGCAGTTGCTGCGTGCCGTAATAATCGGTGCCCGGCCCGCTGTAGACCTTGGCACCCGTGGGCCCAACCCAAACGCTGTAGGGCTCGTCGAGCACCTTGGCCGACGAGGCGGCGTTGGTGGCGAGGGTTGCTAGCAAGAGGGCGATAAGTGTTAGCAAGCGGTTCATGGTTTGATGACCTGATGCATCCGATTGTGCGGAGAGATTCACGGCGGCTTTTACGGCATCGAGCCGGCGGGCTCAAGGTCAACGCACGCTTGCTAGCAAGGGCTGGCGTGGGAAGGTACGATGAAAGTTCGCTCGCGCGGCGATGGAAAACTCCATTTCGCCGCGACCCCCGTTCCGTCTCCTACGAAGGCGTCCATGGATTTCGATCAGCTCGGCCCGTACAAGATCGGACCCCGCCTCGGCAAAGGGGGCATGGGGTCGGTGTATCGTGGCGAGAACGTCGAGACGCACGAGGTGGCCGCGATCAAGGCGCTCGCGCCACAGCTAGCAACCAGCGAGGGCTTTCGCGAGCGATTCGAGGCCGAGATCGAGACGCTCAAGACGCTGAAGCATCCGGGCATCGTGCGGCTGTATGGTTATGGCGAGCAGGAGGGGACGCTGTTCTACGCGATGGAGCTGGTGGACGGTCGCAGCCTGGAAGAAGAGCTGAAGGCGGGGCGGCGGTTCACTTGGCGCGAGGTGGTCGACATTGCGATTCAGGTTTGCAAGTCGCTGAAGCACGCTCACGATCACGGCATCATCCATCGCGACATCAAGCCGGCGAACATTCTGCTGGACAAAGACGAGCACGTGAAGCTAGCCGACTTTGGCATCGCGCGGCTGTTCGGTGGGACGCAGCTGACGATGGCCGGTGGTGTGCTGGGGACGGCGGATTACATGTCGCCCGAGCAGGCGGATGGCCGGCCGGTGACGGATAGTTGCGATCAGTACAGTTTGGGCTGCGTGATGTTCGCGCTCTTGGCGGGACGTCCGCCGTTTCGAGCGCGGAGCTTGCCGGAGATGCTTCAGTTGCAGAGGTTCGCCGAGCCCGAACCGGTGCGACGTTATGCGCCCGATGCGCCGGAGCAACTGGAGAACTGCATCGCGCAGCTGCTGAAAAAGGATCCAGAGGATCGCTTCCCCAACACGATGGTGTTGTCGCGGCATTTGGAGGCGATGCGTCGGGCGTTGTCGCGGCCGTTCGATCACTCGAAGCCGATGCCGGGTGACGATGGAGTGGCGAAGAAGGGCTCGAAGCTGCCGGTGGATCTCGATGCGACGCAGGCAGCAACCGGGCAGGTGGCCGACGAGGTGGGGGATTCAATTGACATTGATGTCGTGCCCACCGCGATGCGTAACGCCGAGACGGTCGATAGTCGCTACGAGCCGGCGCCATTGGCCACATCGCTGACGGGGCCGGGCGTCAAGCATTTTACGACGGTAGACCTCGAAGGGACGCGCACGCGGCAAGCGACTTCGCCATCGGTGATCGCGGCGGCGGTGGGTTTGGTGGCGCTCGCCGTGGCGGCGGGGTGGGGCGCGTACCAACTTACGCAACCTTACACGGCGGACCAGCTCTACTCCCGCATTCACGCGAGCTCGGCCGATCCGAGTGTCGAGGACTTGCGGAGCAAGTCGAAGGAGATCGACGAGTTCGTCACGCGATTCGCCGACGACCCGCGTGCCGATACGCTACGTACTTACCAGGACGAACTGGATCTCGACCGCCAGCAGCGCCGCTTCGCGGTGCTCGCTCGGGGCAGGGGGGACGGCGCGGGGCTGAACACGGCCGAGCGGTTGTACTTGGCGGCGTTTGCCAAGTCGGACAGCTCGCCGACAACTGCGGCGGCGGAACTGCGGAGCTTGCTCGCGCTGTACGAAGGGGTCGACTCCGACAAATCGATTTCGGCTAAACAGCGACAGCGAATCGGGGCGGTCTTGGAACTGGCGCGCCGGCAGCTGGCACAGCTCGACGAAATCATCGCCAAGCAGCGCCGCGTTGATTTGGCGACGCTCAACGCGAGGCTCGCCGCGGCCGAGGCAATGGCGACCGAGAAGCCGGCAGAAGCGAAGGCGATTTGCCAAGCGATCGTCGATCTTTACGCCGGCGATGCGTGGGCGGCAGAGGTTGTCGGACGCGCGCGGATGCTTCTACAAGAAACTAATTAGACATTGATGTGCCACGAGTCAGAGAAAGTAAAGGAACTACGTAATGCCCCCCGTTGCCATACGCCCAAAGAGCCATGACGCGTTCGCGCTCGCCCAGACTTTGATGCCCGGCGGAGTGAATAGTCCCGCGCGGGCGTTTGGGGCCGTGGGTGGCGAGCCGATTTTCATCGACCATGCCGAGGGGGCTTACCTGTTCGACGTCGATGGCAACCAGTACATCGACTACATAGGCTCGTGGGGCCCGATGATTCTGGGGCACGCCTATCCGCCGGTGGTGGAGTCGCTCGCCGCGGCGATTGGTCGCGGCACGAGTTACGGCGCGCCGACCGTCGGAGAGAACGAGCTTTGCGAGTTGATCATCGAGTTGGTGCCCAGCATTGAGAAGGTGCGGCTGGTGAACTCGGGGACGGAAGCGACGATGAGCGCCATTCGGCTGGCGCGCGGCGTGACGGGGCGTGACAAGATCGTGAAGTTCGCCGGCAACTATCACGGCCACGTCGATAGCCTGTTGGTGGCCGCGGGAAGCGCGGCGGCGACGCTTGCCGTGCCGAACTCGCCCGGCGTCACGGCGGGTGCCTCGGCCGACACGGTCGTGCTGGAGTACAACGACGCCGAGGGGCTGGAAGCGGCGTTCGCCAAGCATGGCAGCACCATTGCGGGCGTCATCTTCGAACCGGTTTGCGGCAACATGGGCGTAGTGCTGCCGACCAAGGAGTTTCTGGTTGCGTTGCACAGTGTCACTAAGCAACACGGAACGCTGCTGATATGCGACGAAGTGATGACTGGTTTTCGCTTAGCGCCCGGCGGAGCGCAGGAGCTGCTCGGCATCAAGCCCGATATCACGACGCTCGGCAAAATTGTCGGTGGTGGTCTGCCCGTGGGTGCTTATGGAGGGTCCGCGGAAATCATGAGCCACGTGCTTCCCGAGGGAAAAGTGTTTCAAGCCGGTACGCTCAGCGGTAATCCATTGGCAACCGCGGCCGGGGCCACGACGCTCCGCACGCTTCGCGATGCTCCACCCTATGAGCGGCTGGAAATGCTCTCCGAACGATTGGAGACGGGGCTTCGAGCGGCGGCTGAGAAGTCGGGTTTGCCCTTCACGCTCGCGCGCGTGGGAAGCATGTTGACGCTGTTCTTTAGCGGCGAGCCGGTGACGAGCTGGAAGTCGGCCGCCAAGTGCGACACGAAGCGGTTCGCCGACTTCTTCTGGGGGATGATGGACCGCGGCGTCTATCTGCCGTGCAGCCAGTACGAGGCGCTGTTCGTCTCGGCGGCACACAACGAAAACGACATCGACAACACGATCGCGGCGGCCGAAGAAGTGCTCAAGGGGCTATAGCTAAGTGAGCTTTGCGGCGGCGGCTTTTTCTTCCGCAGCGCTTTGGCGGTGGTAACGCGGCACCAATTGAAACGGATCGCAAGTGAGTCCGCGGGCGAGCATGTCGTAGCCCAAGAGCCCAACCGCCCCCGCCATCGGTTGGCACAATGGCTCCGGCGCGACGTTTACTCCCGCCGGTAGTCGCTCGCGATACCGCGCGATGACAGGCCCGACGATAAGCGAACCGGCCGTGAGCCGTTCCAGCCACTGGTCGCCCGAAAGCAATTGCGTTGGATCGGACTCGCCCAGTTGCTCAAGATCACTTCGTTGGTACACAGCGGCAAACACGTCGCCCCGCTGGGCGTCGAGCGCAGCCCAAATCGGCTCGCCCGTTGCATCGCTGGCTTGGGTGGCGAGGGCATCCAGTGTGTTGACGGCTACCAACTTTGCCCCTGTCGCGAACGCCAGGGTTTTGGCCGCGGTGACGCCAATCCGCAGTCCCGTAAACGAGCCCGGACCGCTGGCAACGGCGATGGCCGACAAGTCACGCGGAGTGACGTTTGCGGCCCGGAGAAGTTGATGAATGGTGGGCAGTAGCGACTGGGCAACCCGCTCCTCGGCTGGAGTCAGGCGTTCGGCCACCAATTTCCCGTCTTCGAGCAAAGCTACCGAAGCGGTCCAGCCGGAAGTTTCGAGCGCCAGGAGGAGGGATTGAGGCATGATGTGCGACTTGACGCAAGTCCAAAGGGCGCTTAGATTTGAGGGTTTCTCGGCCGACCCACCACGCGGTTCGGTAGAGTTCGCGAACTCCTCGATTGGCGGTAACCCCTGTACGGCTTGGGGTTAGGGTCGACCGGCGTTTTCGAGTATAGTTACCGTTCTGTTCCGCACACGGGGATACGACCGCGGGCGAGTGAAGTCTGAACCTAATGGTGCGAGGCACAACGCGTGACGAAGCGGGCGATCATCAGCGACATTCACGGCAACCTTGAAGCACTCAAAGCCGTGCTCGAGCACATCCGTGGCCAAGGGGTCACCGAGATCTTTTGCCTCGGCGACATTATCGGCTATGGACCCAATCCATGCGAGTGCCTGGATCTGGTGATCAAGCACACCGCGGTTTGCATTCTGGGCAACCATGACCAAGGTGCCCTGTTCGATCCAGAAGGGTTCAACAGCGGTGCCGAGCGGGCCATCTTCTGGACCCGCAGCCAACTAGAGAATGGCACCGGCGACCGCGATGCCACGGACCTTCGCTGGGATTTCCTCGGCGCGCTGCCTCGCGTGCATCGCGATGGCAACTGGTTGTACGTGCATGGTTCGGCCCGCAATCCGGTGAACGAGTACGTGTTTCCCGAGGACATCTACAACCAGAAGAAGATGGACAAGCTGTTTGGCTTGATCACGCTCGGTTGTTTCCAAGGCCATACGCACGTCCCCGGGGTGTTTACCGAGAGCCGCAACTTTGTCTCGCCCGAAGAGACGAGCTACGTGTACCACGTGACCGATCAGAAATTCATGATCAACGTCGGCTCGGTGGGGCAGCCCCGCGATGGCGACAACCGATCGTGCTACGTCGTGCAGGAAGACCACCAGGTGACGTTCCACCGCGTGGACTACGATCGCGACGTGACCGCCAACAAGATCTACAACATCCCGGACCTCGACAACTTCTTGGGCGATCGCATCAAGCAAGGTCGCTGATCCCCGGGGGCCCAAAGATTCGCCATTGCCGAGCGAAAGCCATTGGTAGGCGAACCGATGGTGCCAAGCGAATAACCTATGCAGCGAGAGTTGCTTTCGAGCAGGTGCTGACTTAGCACCCCAAGCTGCCCGCCCTGCACTCACGAATTCATACGACGCGAAGGACATAACCCAAGTGGACCGGAGATACCTCGCCTTTTTTGCGGCCTCGTTTGCCATCATCCTAATGTGGCAATCGTTCTTTGGCCGGCCCGTCCCTGTGAAACCCAAGGGCGATGACGCCGCACAGGGTCAAGTGGCCGAAGGCGAGAAGGACGCGGCAGTCGCAGCGCAAGGCGAAGGCCAGGATGCCAAGGAGGGGGACGCGGAGCAACCCGAGGGCGAGCAACCCGCCGCAGCACCCATCGTGGCCCCGGTGGTGAACTCGCCCCCGTATCTGACACTGGGTTCGATCGATCCGGCGGGGCCATACCGCTTCGCGGCGGTGTTCGATAGTCACGGCGCGACGATTCAGCGTGTGGAGCTTTCTAGTCCGCGTTATCGCGACCTGCATGATCTCACCGGTTATCTCGGCGAGATGGAGTTGCTGGAGCAAGCCGACGGACTTGAGGTGCAAGTGGTCACGCCCGGTAGCCCCGCCGCGGTTGCCGGCATCGTTCGCGGCGATCTGATCACGTCTGTGACCTTACCGCGCGGCGAAGCCACGAAGCTCGCGACCGTCATCGAGTTCAACGAACTGCTGGCCCGCACCGATCCCGGCGACAGCATCACCGTGGAGCTGCTTCGGAGCGGGCAGGCGAAGTCGCTTGAGGCCGTGCTGATTCGCAAGCCACTCAATTTGATCCGCCCCGAAGAAGAGAACATTTTCCTCCACAGCAAGCAGCTACCCCAGGGGTTCGAGCAGCACCCTTCGATGGAGCTTCAGCTACGGAAGGTGGGTCCGAACGAAGTGCCGGCGGACGTGCTCGCCAAGGCCAACGAGCAGTTGGCCAAAGGCGTTTGGGGCGTCGACGATAGCCAAGCGGACAAGTTGACGTTCAACATGGTGCTTCCCGATGTTGGTGTGGAAGTCATCAAGCGTTTCACCATCGTGCCGGTGGACGCCAAAGAGCAAAGCAATCGCGACTTCGCGGCGTATCACGTCGACGTGGATGTCGAGGTGAAGAATCTGCTCGCGACGCCGCAACAAGTGAGCTACACGCTCCAAGGCCCCAATGGTCTGCCTATCGAAGGCTTTTGGTTCTCGCAAAAGGTCGGGCGTAGCTGGTCGAGCTATGGCATTCGCGACGTGGTGGTGCGAGCGTATGGCTACAGCGAGCAAGACTTCGCGTGTCGGAATATCGCCACCGGCGATGTCTCGGCATTTGGAGATGGCCAGTCGCTCGCTTACATGGGCGTCGACGCGCAGTACTTCGCTGCGGCGATCATTCCGCAGGTCGAATCGGAAGATGCCAAATGGTATTCGCGATTTGAGCCGAACTTGGCGAGCACCTTGTTCGACGAGGACAACAGCCATCGACTCCGCTACCAGAACGCGAGCTTTAAGTTAACGAGCAACATGCTGAATCTGGCGGCCACGGGAGAGGAAGGCGATGCCAAGAGTCACCTGAACCGGATGTTCGCCGGACCTAAGCACCCCGCTTTGCTCGCTGAGTACGCTTCGCCCGTCAATGCAGGCTACACCCTTAGTGGCTTCGTGTATTACGGCTGGTTCGGCCAACTGTACATCCCACAGGCGATGGTCGCGATCTTGTCGTTCTTCTACGGCATCGTGCGGAACTATGGCATCGCCATCATTCTGCTAACGGTGCTGGTGCGAAGCTGCATGTTCCCCTTGAGCCGCAAGCAGGCCAAGAACATGGCGATGATGCAAGAGCTCAAGCCGGAGATGGACCGCATCTCGGCACGGTATAAAGACGACCCGCAAGCTCGCGTGAAAGCCCAGCAAGAGCTGTGGGCCAAGCACAATTACAACCCAATGGGCGGGTGCTTGCTGATGTTCATTCAGCTCCCCATCTTCATCGGTTTGTACCGCGCACTGAGCGTCGACGTCGACCTACGTGAAGCGCCGTTGATTCCGGGTCTGCATTGGTGCTCGAACCTCGCGGCCCCCGACATGTTCATTAGCTGGCGGAACTGGTTCTGGCCGCAGTGGTTCCTCAACGGCGAAGGCATGTTCGCCCTGGGGCCGTACATCAACATCCTGCCGCTGGTAACGGTGGTACTGTTCCTGGTGCAGCAGAAGATGTTCATGCCGCCGCCGGCCGACGAGCAGCAGGAGATGATGCAGCGAATGATGAAGTACATGATGATTTTCATGAGCTTCTTGTTCTTCAAAGTGGCTGCCGGTCTGTGCTTGTACTTCATCGCATCGAGCCTGTGGGGCATGGCCGAGCGGAAGCTAATTCCCAAGCCGAACATCGCAGTGAGTGGCATCACGCCGACCCCGGCTAACGACGCACCGACCCGTCGTAAGAGTACGCCCAAATCATTGCCGAAGCCGACTAAGGGCGCCAAGCGGAAGCGGTAGGCGGCCATGGAGCTCGACGACACCATCGTGGCGATCGCCTCCGCCTCGGGCGGAGCGGCGCGAGGAGTCGTGCGAATCACGGGGCCGAATGCGGTGGCCATTGCCGAAAAGCTGGTGGCGAAGTCGCTACCAGTGAAGGACGGGGCACCGACCACTTGTGCCATTGCGGTCCGATTTGATCATGGGCGGGAGCTCCCGGCCACGCTCTTTGTGTGGCCGAGCACCCGCAGCTTCGCCCGCCAGCCGACCGTCGAGATTCACACGGTCGGTTCGCCACCGCTATTGTCGCTGGTGGTGCAGCGGGCCATGCAGGCGGGGGCGAGACTTGCCCAGCCCGGAGAGTTCACGCTACGCGCGTTCCTTGCTGGGCGAATCGACCTGACACAGGCCGAAGCGGTGCTCGGTGTGATCGATGCGGGGAGCGACTCCGCACTACAAACGGCGCTCAAACAACTCGCCGGCGGCATGGCAACGCCGCTTGCCGAGCTTCGCGAAGAGCTGTTGATCCTGCTGGCCGATCTGGAGGCAGGGCTCGACTTTGCGGACGAGGACATCGAATTCATCTCGGCCGAGATGCTCCAAAGTCGCCTCTTGTCGATTTCGCAGGTGGTCGAGCAGCTCGTCGAGCAAGTCATCCACCGACGCGTCGCCGACGAATTGCCCCGTGTGGTGCTCGCCGGGCCAGTGAACGCGGGGAAGAGTAGTTTGTTCAACGCCCTGGTCCGCGAGTACGGCGCGACCTCACAGCTCGCCAAGGCGATCGAGTCGCCAGAACCGGGAGCGACGCGGGATACCTTGCACGCCCCGATTCGGGTCGCGCAAGTCGACTGCCTGCTCGTCGACACCGCGGGCATCGAAGATCTTGCCGGACCCGACTCCCCCCGCACGCACGCTCAGGACATGCGACGCACCGCGTACGAGAATGCCAAGCTCATCGTGGAGTGTCGCGAAGCGAGCTCGGGCGAGTTTCCAAGTGGACCTGACGCTCGCGTTCTTCAAATACTCACTAAAGTCGATCGAACGTCGTCGATGAGCACACGTCCGAGTGATTCCATGGCCACGAGTGCCACCACGGGGCAAGGACTCGATCGACTCGCGGTGGCGATTGCTGAGCGGCTTGGGGACCAGATCGGCGATCTAGTTCCGAGCACCGCCGAGCGAAGCCGAGGAAGCTTGCAGTCCGCAATGGGCGCGCTTTCGGCCGCGCTCGAACTCGTCAGCGGAGGTGAATCGGAAGAACTCGTCGCCGCCGAGCTTCGAATCGCCCTCGACGAACTGGGCCAAGTCGCCGGTGCCGTTTACACCGATGATGTGCTGGACCGAGTCTTCAGCCGATTCTGTATTGGCAAGTGACGCAGCGGTTAAGCCCGCTTCTTGGGCCGCGACTTGGGCTTGGCGTCTTTGCGAGGCTTGGTCGATTTTAATTCCTTAGCGGGTGTTTCTACCAACTTTGGCGAAAGCGGCGTTGCGGCCGGCAGCGGCAGCCCAACCAACGTAAGCTGACTGCGGCACGGTGTTTCACCACCGTGGCACGTCGACTTTTCATACGTGCCGTCAGCACGGAGCAGCCGAGCGCGTTGGTTGTCGGCAAGGTAGACCGGGATGATTTCGTCGACGATCCGGCGCTTGAGGTCGGGATGCTCGATGGGGAACATCACCTCCACGCGGCGTTCGAAGTTCCGAGGCATCCAGTCGGCGCTCGATGCATATACCTTCTGCGAGTCGCCCGTGCCGAAGATCGCGATGCGACTGTGTTCGAGGAACCGATCGACAATGCTGCGAACGCGAATGTTCTCCGAGAGTCCCGGCAGCCCCGGACGCAGGCAGCAAATGCCGCGGATGATCAGATCGATTTCGACCCCCGCTTGGCTTGCGCGGTAGAGCGCGGCAATCGTATCGGGGTCGACCAGCGAATTGAGCTTCGCAATGATCCGGGCACCCTTCTTTTCGTTTGCGGCGCGCTCGGCTTGTTCGTCGATTAATTCGATCGTCCGGTCGTGCAAGTCCAGCGGGCTAACGATCAGTTTCTTCCACGCTTGGTTTTGCGAGTAGCCGGTGAGGAAGTTAAACAGCGCCGTCGCGTCGTCGGCGATGTCGCGGTCGGCAGTGAATAGACCAATGTCGGTGTAGAGCAGGGCAGTCGTCGGATTGTAATTGCCCGTCCCGAGGTGCACGTAACGGCGGACCTTTTTGCCCTCTTGCCGCACGACCATCGCTAGCTTGCTGTGCGTCTTCATGGCCATAAAGCCGTACACGACATGCACGCCGGCACGTTCCATCTGCCGAGCCCAGGAGATGTTGTTCGCTTCGTCGAAGCGAGCCTGGAGCTCGACGAGCGCCGTGACCTGCTTGCCATTTTCGGCAGCTTCGATCAGTGCCTGAATGATCGGGCTATCTCCGCTCGTGCGGTAGAGCGTTTGCTTGATGGCCAGTACGTTGGGGTCGCGGGCCGCCTGCTGGACGAAGCTCACCACCGGACGGAACGAGTCGAACGGGTGATGCAGCAGGATGTCCCGCTCGGCAATGCGCGCGAACAAGTCGTTGCCCGACCCCAATCCCTCAGGCATGCGGGGCGTGAACGGCGGGTCGAACAGGTCGTCGCGATTCACTTGCTTGACGAGCTCGAACAAGCCCGTCATGTCGAGCATGCCATCGATCACGTAGACTTCGTCATAACCCCGCGACTCGACCGCGCCGCCGTTATGAATGTGCTCCTTGCCAATCAGCATGTTTCTCAGCGTGCGGCTGAGCGACGTCGAAACTTCGAGCCGCACCGCTTCGCTACGCTGGCGGGCGCGAAGGCGGGCTTCGATGGCGCGAAGGACATCGTCACCCTCTTGCTCTAACAGATCGACGTCCATATCGCGCGTGATGCGGAATGTACCGTGGTCGACAATCTCGTATCCGCCGAACAAGTCCGATAGACGGTGGGCGACCAGTTCTTCCAGCAACACAAAATCGGTGACGCTATCTTGATCAATTGGCACGAACCGCGGTAGCACCTGCGGCAATTGCACCACCGCAAACATGCTCGCGGGGCCAATACCCTCGCGGCGCTTTAAATTCGCAGCGATGTACAAACCGCGGTTATGGAAGCGTGGTGTTGGATGGCTGGGGTCGATCGCCATCGGCGTGACCACTGGAAACACGCGCTGCGTGAAGAACTTGTCGAGTGACTTGTGCTGAGCGGGAGTTAGTTCGCTGGGCCTACGGATGTGAATGCCTTCGCGCGCCAAGCTTGGCACGACCGACTCGTTCCAGCAGGCGTACTGCTCCGCGACGAGTTGCCTCGTGCGATGCGATATGTGGAGCATCTGCGCGATGGGGTCGAGCCCGTCGGCGGCGACGTCCTGTGGTGCGATGCCACCGAACGATTGCTCGCGAAGCCCCGCAACGCGGACCATAAAAAACTCGTCGAGGTTCGACGAAAAGATCGCCAGGAACTTCGCGCGTTCCAATAGTGGGTTCGACTCGTCCTGCGCCTCTTCAAGGACGCGCGCGTTGAACTCCAACCAGCTCAGTTCGCGGTTGAAAACTTGTTCGGGGAGAAAGGTGGTTTCGCTCATCAAGATGTTAACGTCTATTGGTGTGCGTCGCGCCGCACCACACTCGCCACGTAGCATTCTAATGCCAAGCTGCAGGGCGGGTAGGAATGGTGGCAGCGGATTTACCGCCACCCCGCGAGGGACGCGGCTCACCGCTGGCGAGCGACCCACAATTGTAGCTCAGAGAAACCGCCACTTTCGGGCAGGAAATCTGTCGAAAACCCCGGAAAAAACGCGTTTTAGACGACTTCGGCGTCGAAAACGCGCACCGCCGCCCATGATTCCTTGTTGCCCGCGATGTAGGCCTGATGCCGCTCGGAAACCTGGTAGGTGTCGTGGGCCGCACGATTCTCGAACAGCAGGTATAGGGCGACCTCGAAATTATTGTCGTTCACCGGGCGCGTAAAGTCGGCACCGACCACGCCGACGTTGAACACCAGCACTCCCGGATGCCCGTCGAGCTTGTCCTTGATATCCGCCACGAGGGCGTGGACGTTCTCCGTCGTCGGCTCCTTGAGCTTGAAGTAAACAGCGTGGCTGACCGGGCGCGAAGCGGTATCGGACATATGGTTGCGGGGTGGTTAAGACTTCTTGCGAGTGGTAGGGGTGACTGGTGTCGGCGGCTCGATATCGATGCTGCGTTCCGCGCGAGCGCGGTTCGGCGAGTCGCCAAGGATTTCAGCGATGGCGTCCTCGTCGAGCACTTCGCGGTCCAGTAGCGCCTCAGAAAGCTCCACCAATTTATCATGGTACTCGTGCAGGCATCGCTTCGCGCGGTCGGCCGCGGCGTGCAGGATCTTGGCGACTTCTTCGTCGATCACCTGAGCGGTGTGTTCGCTGTACTGGCGATGTTCCTGCACGATCTCACGCCCGAGGAACGGATTGTCGCCGCTTTGCTGGAACGCGACGGGGCCCAGCCGTTCGCTCATGCCCCACAGGGTGACCATCCGCCGCGCGAGTTCACTGGCGCGCTTCAGGTCGTTCTCGGCACCCGCGCTGTACTCGTCGAACACCATCTTCTCGGCAGTACGCCCACCCAGCACCATGGCGAGAGCGGCGTACATGTTCGATTCGCTCATGTTGTGCCGATCGGCCGCGGGGACGAGCTGCGTCACCCCAAGTGCCCGGCCGCGAGGAATGATCGTCACCTTGTGAACGCGATCGTTGCCAGGAACCTTCCACGCTACAACGGCGTGGCCCGCCTCGTGGTAGGCGGTGATGCGGCGTTCCTCGTCGGTCAGCACCTCGTCACGCGTCGCCCCCATCAGCACTTTGTCGCGGGCGAACTCGAAGTCGTCCATGCCGATGCTGTTTTTGTCATGTCGAGTAGCCCAGAGTGCCGCCTCGTTCGCCAGATTGCGGATGTCGGCACCTGTCAGACCCACCGTCGCACGAGCCAGTCGATCGAAATCGACATCATCTGCCAGCGGCATTTCGCGGGTGTGAACCTCGAACAGCTCGCGGCGGGCTTCGAGCGAGGGCCGATCGACGGTAATGTGCCGATCGAACCGCCCAGGCCGCAGCAACGCGGGGTCGAGCACGTCGGGGCGATTCGTGGCGGCCATGACGATCACGCTAGTGGTCGGAGTGAAACCGTCCATTTCGCTGAGGATTTGGTTGAGCGTTTGCTCGCGTTCGTCGTGCCCGCCACCCAGGCCGGCACCACGTTGGCGGCCCACGGCGTCGATTTCGTCGATGAACAAAATCGCCGGAGCCGCGGCCTTGGCGGTCTTGAACAAATCGCGGACGCGGCTCGCACCGACGCCAACAAACAACTGAATAAACTCCGACCCGCTGATCGAGAAGAACGGCACGCCCGCTTCACCCGCCACCGCCTTAGCGAGCAGTGTCTTACCCGTACCCGGAGGGCCCATCAACAGCACGCCCTTCGGGACTCGAGCACCGAGGCGTTGGAAGCGTTCAGGATCTTTGAGAAAGTCGACAACTTCTTGCAGGTCCTTCTTCACGCCGCCAAGCCCGGCCACGTCGTTGAACGTAATGTGCGGACCTTCGCCGAGCTCATAGCGTTTGGCAGGACTGCGCGTAACGCCCCCCAACATGCCTCCCCCCATCATCTGGTCGCGCGTGCGCCGCATGAAGTAGAGGATGCCGACGATAAAGGCGATCGACACGATGAACCACACCATGTAGAGGATGCCGCTGAAGTCGGTCGGCGGATTCGCCTGCACCTCGACGCCATGAGACAACCAGAACTCGGCGAGCTCGTTCTCGATGTAAGGGCTCATCAGCGTCACGACGAACTTCGCCGGCAGCCGTTTGTCTGCTTCTGCCTTATCTTCCGCTGAGGGCGTTAAGGCCTCCGGTTTCGTCGCTTCAGGCGATTTGGCAGGCTCGTCAGTTGCTTTTGTTTCAGACTCGCTTGCCTCCGTCGTATCCGCACTTGCGTCTTGTTCCTTGGCCTCGCCCTTTTCTTCGACTTCGCCACTGGCTTGCGGTTTCGCAGTGTCTTCCGTTGACGGCGCGTCGGGTTTGGCTTCGGGCGTTTTGGTTTCGGCCTCGGCGCGAGCGGCCATCGCTTCGGCCAGTTCCGACTTCAGCGGCGGCACACGGAATTCCCCGGTGGCCGTCTGACCGGCGATTTCGAGCGTGCTCACGTTGCCCGCGGCGACTTGCTGGTTGAAGAACCAGTAGGGGATTTTCTCTTCTTTGCCACCCAGCGGATTGGTGAGCAGCAGCAAGCTCAACAAAATGAGCACAACGAGCAACCAACCTGGCGGCGGTCCCAGTCGGCCTCCGGCCGGCTTGCCGGGTGTCTTGGGGCTGCCGGCGGAGCGCTCGCCTGGTGGCTTGGTGGAACTTGGCTTGGGGGTATCCGACATGGCGGCAATGCTGCGGCGCGGAGGCCGTGTGGAGGATCGAGTTCTCTCAAAAAAACAGACGGCCCAAGCACTGGGTGCCGGGCCGCTGTATTGTAGTGCGCTAACAGCCCTTGGGAAAACCGGCCGCCAGACTGCTGGGCGAGGTTTTCTAGGGGTTCTTGCGGATTTAAGGCTTGATTTCCTTGGTGGAAATCAGCTTACCGTCTTCATACTGTTGTTCATAAACCTTGCCATCGGGGTTCCACAGGCGAGTGATGCCGTTGCGAATCCCCTTGTCGAAACTCGCCTCGGCTCGCTTCACGCCTTCTTCGTCCCATTCGATGACGGTGCCATGCTGCTTGCCTTCCACGAAAGGAATCTGCCGGCGCTGTTTGCCGTTAGGGTACCAAACCTGCCAAACGCCGTCGGGCTTGCCATCGGCGTAGTGGCTCTCGATGATCACCTGCTCTCCTTCGTCGCCGAACAAGGTCCAATCGCCAGCCCGCTTGCCGTCGGCGAAACTGCGCTTCGCTTTGACGGTTCCATCGGCTCGCAGGATCTCGACCTCGCCCGTTGGCTTGCCCTCTTCGAAAGTCACGGTCTTCGCGGGCTTACCATCGGGGTGGAAGTACTTCCACTCGCCCGACGGGGCGCCAAGGCGGTACTCGCCCTCCACAAACACCTGACCATCCGGGTAGTGCTCGCGGTAGGTGCCATCGTTCTTCATGGTGTCGTCCGAAAACCGAACCACCGTTCGCGTTACGCGGGGGTGCTCTTTGGTCTCGGGGTCGTAGTAGTCGGTCACTTCCTTGGTCTCCACGCGAGTCGCTTCAGGTGGCGTGGGCGGCTCGGGTAGGAAGATCGGGGGACCGGTGTAGGCCTCGATCGCCATGCTCTCGGACTGCGGCACAATCTCGGGCGTGTCGTCTTTCGTTCCCTCGTCCGCTACCTGCTGCGAGAAGGTAACAGAACTAGCCGAGAGGACAACGATCGCCATGCCTGTCATGGCGATATTGCGGAGGGATAGGCAACCAGCGAGGGTCGAAATACGCATGACCAAGTCTTTGATGATGGTGAGTTAGTAGGAAGAAGGGCCATCGGTCGTGGCGCACCTGAAGTGCATGCCGCGGTCGCTAGCTTCTAATATGCCATACGCAGCGGAGGGCGTCCACGTTCGGACGAATCGTGGTGCGGTTGGGAGAAATAGGCAGATTCTGCGGCGACGATTAGGCCTTTTTAGGAACCCAACCCGGGGGAATCACCGTTTCCTTGGGAATCACCAGCACGCCGTCGCGAACGCAGCAGCCGAGGTCTAGGTCGACATCCACGTCCGACGGGAACGACACGTGGGCCCCCGCGCCAATCCGGCAGTTCTTGTCGACGATTGCCTGCTCGATGACGGCCCCTTCGCCAATGCCGAGCCACGTGCCGCCAGTCGCCGCGTTATGGGCGACCTGGGCCGGCGATTCGAAGTAGTCGGCACCCATGACGATGGAGTCGCGAATAGTGACATTCGAACCAATCTGGCACCGCAGGCCGATAATGCTGTTCTCGATCTTTGCGCCGGGATGAATGGTGCACCCGTCGGCGATCAGGCTGCTCTTGATCTCGGCCCCATCGGCACGGGTGGGGGGCAAAAATCGCGGGCGACTGTAAATGGGATCGGCCGAACCTCCGAGTTGGAACGGGGCGTCCGGTTTGCAGAGTGCCAAGTTCGCTTCGTAGAACGAGCGAATCGTACCAATGTCTTCCCAGTAGCCATCGAACGGATGAAGTTGCACGTGCTGCTTGGCAATGGCTTGCGGGAGTAGCTCCTTGCCGAAATCGGAATGGCTCGTCGAATTCAGGGCGTCCACCAGTACGTCGGCCGAGAACAGGTAGATACCCATGCTTGCCATGCACTCACGGCCATTGGCGGTGACCCCCAGTGTGTCGATCCACGCAGGGTCCATGGCGACTTCGTCGAGCTGCTCGTTGGTCGTTGGCTTTTCCACGAACCCCGTAATGCGGCCCGACTCGTCGACCTTCATGATGCCCAGACCCTTGGCTTCGTGCCGGTGGACAGGCTTGGCGGCAATCGTGATCGCGGCCCCGCTTTCCTGGTGCGTCTTGAGCATCGCCTCGAAGTCCATGCGATACAGTTGGTCGCCGGAAAGGATCAGCACGTACTCGGTGCGATGGTCGCTGAAGTAGCGAAGATTCTTCCGCACGGCGTCGGCGGTCCCTTGGTACCAGCTCGTGTCGTCGTCGCACGACAAAGTTTGCTGGGCGGCCAGGATTTCCACCAACCCGCCGCTGAACGCATCGAAGCGATAGGTGCCGCGGATGTGGCTGTGGAGACTGACCGACAGGAATTGCGTCAGCACGTAGCAGCGATTGATGCCGCTGTTGATGCAGTTGGAGATCGGGATGTCGATCAAACGGTACTTGCCGGCAAGCGGCACGGCGGGCTTCGAGCGATGGGTGGTGAGTGGTTGAAGGCGAGTCCCTCGACCACCCCCCAAAATTACCGCAGCAACATTTTTCATGGTTGTTTACCTTCCCGGTCTGTGCAAATACTGGCTGCCATGCCTACCTAGCGGTGGTGCTTCACCCTTTGATCACAAAATTCACCAGCTTGCCTGGCACCACGACGAGTTTGACGAGTTCTTTCCCTTCGACAAGTTCCGCCACGCGCGCGTCGGCGCGGGCGGCGGCTTCCGTGGCGTCCCGATCCGCACCTGCGGGGACGCTCACTTTGGACTTCAACTTGCCGTTCACCTGCACCGGGATCTCGACGGTGTCGTCCTGGGCCAGTCGCTCGTCGAACGTGGGCCACGGCTCGTATGCCAGTGTATCCTCGTGACCCAGCAGTTGCCATAACTCTTCGGCAATATGCGGTGCAAATGGCGCCAAGAGCAGCACCAGCGACTCCGCACATTCCCGTGGGATGGTTCCCGCCTTGGTGAAGAAGTTGACGAACTCCATCATGCGGGCGATCGCCGTGTTGAACGAAAGATTCGCGATGTCGGCCGTCACGGCCTTGATGGTCTTGTGCAGCACGCGAAGTTGCTCTTCGGTCGGCGCGGCGTCGGTGACGGTCGACGCGAGTACCATGTCGTCGGCACGATCGTCGACTAGAAGCCGCCACACGCGGCCCAGGAAGTTGTACACGCCGGAGACGCCCTGCATGTTCCACGGCTTGGTCGCTTCCAGCGGGCCCATGAACATCTCGTACAACCTCAGCGAATCGGCACCGTACTCCTTGACCACGTCGTCGGGATTGATGACGTTGCCGCGGCTCTTCGACATCTTCTCGTTGTTCTCGCCCAGAATCATGCCCTGGTTCACGAGCTTCTGGAACGGCTCGGGCATCGACACCAGGCCGCGGTCGTACAGCACCTTGTGCCAGAACCGCGAGTACAGGAGATGCAGCACCGCGTGCTCGGCACCGCCGACGTAGAGGTCGACCGGCATCCACGCCTTCTCGATCTCGGGATCGATCGCCGCGCCCGTGTTGGTGGGATCCAGAAATCGCAAGTAGTACCAGCAACTACCGGCCCACTGCGGCATAGTGTTGGTTTCGCGCTTGTAGCGTTTGCCATCGATCACCGGGTAAAGCCATTCCTCGGGAGCTTTGTCCAAAGGTGGCTCGGGTCGACCGTGTGGCTTGAAATCTTCGAGGTGCGGCAGGTCGACCGGCAGGTCGCTCTCGTCCACCGCAATGACGTGGCCCGTCTTGTTTCCCTCGTCGTCGAGCTCGTGCAGGATGGGGAACGGCTCGCCCCAGAACCGCTGCCGACTGAAGAGCCAATCGCGGAGTTTGTAGTTCACCGCCTCGCGGCCAAGGCCGAGTGTAGAAAGCCAGCTTGTGATTTTGGCCTTAAAAGCTTCTGTGGCGAGCCCGTTGTATTCGCCCGAGTTGATGGCGATACCTGGCTCGGTATAGACCATTTCGCCGGCCAGGATCTTCGCAGCATCCTCGGCCGAGATGTGATCGCCGGGCTGAATGACCGCCTTGATCGGAATACCAAACTTCTGAGCAAACTCAAAATCCCGCTCGTCGTGCGCCGGCACCGCCATGATCGCACCGGTGCCGTAGCTAATGAGGACGTAGTCGGCGATCCAAATCGGCACTGGCTCGCCATTCACGGGGTTGATGGCGTAGCTACCCGTGAACACGCCCGTCTTATCCTTGGCGAGTTCGGTGCGGTCGAGGTCGCTCTTCATCGACGCCGCGTCGCAGTACTTCCGCACCGCTTCAGCGTTCTCGGGCGTGGTGAGTCGCTCGACGTAGGGATGCTCGGGGGCAATCACCATGTACGTCGCCCCGTAGAGCGTGTCGGGACGCGTTGTATAGATGCGAAGTACGTCGTCGTTGGGCTTCTGTGGGTAACCACCCCACATTCTTCTGTCTAGAAACTTTGCACATTCTATCTCGGCGGGATCTCGGCCACGACCAGAGACATCGCTCGTCCCACTTATCCAGAAGTCGACCTCCGCCCCCGTACTCCGCCCGATCCAGTTCCGCTGGAGCGCCTTGATGCCTTCGGACCAATCCAAGAGTTCAAGATCCTTCTCCAATCGCTCCGCGTACGCCGTGATGCGGAGCATCCACTGACGCAGGGGCATGCGGACCACGGGGTGACCGCCGCGTTCGCTTTTGCCGTCGATCACTTCTTCGTTGGCCAGCACCGTGCCAAGCGCGGGGCACCAGTTCACCGGCGCCGAGCTTTGGTAGGCGAGCCGCTGCTCGTCGACCCAACTGCGGGCGAAGTCGTCCCCCATCGCGGCCACATCGTCTGGCACCTCGAGCTCACCGATCGACCGGCCTCGCTGCTGCTCTTTGTCGAACCAGGTGTCGTAGAGTTGCAGGAAGATCCACTGCGTCCAGCGGAAATACTCGACGTCGGTCGTCGCGATCTCGCGGTCCCAGTCGTAGCTGAAACCAAGCATCTTAAGCTGACGCCGGAAGGTGTCGATGTTCTGCTCGGTATTGACCCGCGGATGCTCGCCGGTCTTGATGGCGTGCTCTTCGGCGGGCAGGCCAAACGAGTCGAACCCCATCGGGTGCATGACGGCTTTGCCTTGCATCCGCGCGGCACGCGAGACAATGTCGGTCGCCGTGTACCCCTCGGGATGCCCCACGTGCAGCCCATTGCCGCTGGGATAAGGGAACATGTCGAGCGCGTAAAACTTCTCCTGCCCCGCGGCCGGCATCCGCGGCGTCGCGAACGTTTTGTTCTGCTCCCAAAAAGCTTGCCACTTGGGCTCGATCACAGCAGGGTTGTAGCGGGGCATATTGGGGAGATGCGAGTAAAGGAGGACGGATGGTTCGAGAGCGACCAGTGAGCCGGGTCGTCCCCGACCCCGGACGCCGCGACCACTAAGCCAAACCACCGATTCTACCCGTTCGTCCCGTAAGCGCAAACCGCCACGGAGGTTGTCTTTAAGGCGATATACGCGGTCGTACCTGCAATACCGCGTCCAAGAGGTTCCCTGGCGATGCATCTTTCACCGGCGTGACCTGCAATTGATTCTCGCCCTGAAGGACGCTCTCGGGGGAAACTTCCGCTTCCAGCCAGTTGCCGTCGGCCGTCGTAAATTCGATCGGCTGCTGATTCCACAGACACTCGAGCTCGGCTGGATCACGCCGCGCGTCCAATCGCACCCGCAGGTTCACTTTCATGCCAGGAGTCGCGGCCAGTTTATCTCCCACGTACAAGCGGACCGTCGTGGCCTTGGTCGTCCTGAGCTGTTTTGGGTGGCTAGGGTTGAGGTTCTCCGCTTGTTGAAAGTCATCGAGTGGGAAACAACCATTGGCGGAAAGAAACATTCCCTGTGGCGAGGCGAAATAGTCGCGGTCCAAGGTGGCCAGGGCTTCACGGTTCCCCAGTTCCTCGTAGACCTGCGGATCAAAATCAGTCGGGAAGTTGTAGAGGTAGATTCCATCGGCACCGGCCCCCCACGCCGAGGCGGCCCGACCGCGATAGCTTTCGACGGTAGCGCGTTGTTGCTTGGCAAGTTCGTCGCGGCCGTAGCTGTTGTGCAGATTCGGCACCACTTCCACTTGGAATCGCTTTCCCAGCATTATCGCCTGATCCCAGTTCTCCAGTTGGAACTTGCCACCTGGCATCCAGATATCGAGCAATTGCTGCTCCATCCAATCGTCGATGGCCAAACCGATGGTGCGGCAGTAGCCGACCGAGTCGGGACAGATCACGGACACCAGGATCGGCCGCCCACGACGTGCCGCTTCCCGCTGAGTCATGGCGCGAATCCGCTGCATCATGTCGGTCATCGCCGCGAGTTCTTCCGCAGTAGCCGGCTTCCCGGCGGCGTTCGAGGGAAAGAACACGGGATGGCGGGTGAGGTCAAGCTCAATGCCATCGACATCGTAATTCTGGCAGACTTCTTCGACGTAGCGGTAAGCAAGATCGCGAATCTCGGGCCGCAGGTAATCTACCGCTGTCCACGCACCGATCTTTGGCTTTTTGCCCGGGCTGCCCAAGAGATACTCGGGGTGTTGGGTCTTGAGCGTGTTCATGCCAAGTAGGACCTCTGGCTCGGATCCCCGCTGCGCGTCATGCGTATCATTCATCCGCATGCTCCACCAACACTCCAAGTCGTTGGCGTGGCAATAGTCGACTACTACCCGCAATGGGTCGAGCCCGGCCTCAATAAGCGCCGCCGTCTGATTGTTACGATAGCGTCCTTCGCGCGTAGTGAAGACATCGCCAATCTTCGTCTCGTGCGTAAACAAGCCAAACCCGGACGAGCGCGTGCAGTAGGACACGGTGCTCACACCCGTTCCCACCACAGGGGTCGTGCGTACGGATACGAGTGCCTCAGCGGTCGGCTCGGTCATTCGCAAAGCCGTTTCGCTGCCATCGTTGTTGAAGACAACACGACCCGATCGCTTGGCGGCGGAGGCGTGCGACGGCGCAGGATCGGCCGCAGTCGATCGCGGGGGTTCGGCACGGGCCAAGTCGCAGAGCAAGGTGCCGCAGAGCAAGGCAAAGCTCAATAGCAACGGTAGCCGGTACCCGCAGCTACCTTCCTGATGCGCGGGGACGCTGACGTCGACAATCGTTTTTGTAACTGTCATGTGTACCTGTTCCCAAAGGTGATGGTGCCGAACCAATCCGCGCGCCGAAGCCAGCAGGCAATCGGTCAAAAACACCCCGCGGACTACGTTGGTATACCATCCATTGTAGCAACCGCGTCGGCTCAGCGCAAACCGCCGCGCCCGTTGACGTTCCGGCGACGGGACAACTACCATACAGGCTTCAAAACAGCCCGCGAATCACGCTAATCCTCGCGAATTCCTGCAAATCGCAATTCGCGCCCATTCGCGTGATTGGCGGGCACCTTGGCACTTGGGTAGATCACCGTGGAAAAGACCAAAGTTGGCATCATTGGCGTCGGCACCGTGGGCTCGGGCGTTGCGCGGTTGCTCCTCGACCATGGCGACCGGACCGCTAGGCACGCGGGACGGGTGTTGTGGCTTGAGAAGGCGGCGGTCCGCGATCTCAAGAAGGCCCGCGGCTGCGACTTGCCCGCCGGTGTCCTGACCGACGACGTCGACGAGGTGATCAACCACCCCGAGATCGAAGTGGTCGCGATGCTAATGGGGGGCTTGGAGCCCGCCCGCACGGTCATGCTCCGACTCCTCAAAGCGGGCAAAGACGTGGTCACGGCCAACAAAGCTCTACTCGCCGAGCACGGGCCCGAAATTTTTGACACGGCCCGCGAGCTTGGCCGCAGCGTAGCTTTCGAGGCCTCGGTCGCCGGTGGCATTCCGATCATTGCGAACATTGGCCAGTGTCTGAGTGCGAACCAAATCACCTCGCTGCATGGCATCCTCAACGGCACCAGCAACTTTATCCTTACCAAGATGCAAGAAGGCGACGACTACGCCGCCGCCGTCGCCGAAGCCCAGCGTCTTGGCTACGCCGAGGCCGACCCCGCGATGGACGTCGATGGCAGCGACGCCGCGCAAAAGCTGGCGATCCTCGCCCACCTAGCGTTTGGTGCCCGGCTCGATTGGCGGAACATTCCGCGGTCGGGCATCGACAAGCTCGACTTGATCGACGTGCAGTACGCCGAGGAAATGGGGTATCGCATCAAACTGCTGGCGATCGCCGACCTCAAAGACTGGGGGCTCGACTGCGAGGTCAACCCCGCGCTGGTACGTGCCGGCAGCCCGCTCGGCGAAGTGAGTGGCCCCTTCAACGGCGTGCTGGTCAAAGGGGACGCGGTGGGTCCGCTGTTCTTCTACGGCCAGGGTGCCGGGCAGATGCCGACGGCAAGTGCCGTGGTGGCCGACCTGATCGATACGGCCGTCGGTCGCACGGCGATTACATTCCGTTCGCTCGGGCTGTGGTCCGAAGAACTACGGGGCGTCGAGCAAGGCGAGTTCGCCAAGTCGACCGGCAAGCGATACATCCGAGTGATGGTCGAAGACCACCCCGGTGTGCTTGCCGATGTGACGAAGGCTTTTGGCGACGAAGGGATCTCGATCGCCTCGGTGCTCCAGAAAGAGGCCACCGAACCCGGCGGCGTGGTCGGCCTGGTGATCATGACCCACCCCGCCAGCGAAGCGGCCACCGACAATGCTTGTGCCAAAATCGCCAAGCTCCCCGCCTGCCGCACCGAACCGGTGAAGCTGTGGGTGCGGGACTGAAGGCAAGTTTTGGAACCACAAAGAAACGACGAAACGAAGATTAGGGGGGCCACGTGTACGAACCAGTTTCTAGCGACGTTGAGGCATTGGCAAAGAAGGTCTTAGATGTCGCTTTTAAGGTGCACCGCTCCTTGGGACCTGGGCTTTTGGAGTCAGTCTACGAACGTTGCATCTGCCATGAACTGAGGAAGGCAGGGATTGAATTTGTAAGCCAAGCGGCCCTACCGATTGAGTACGACGACTTGGTAATTGATGGGGGGCTTCGTATTGATATTCTCGTTGGCGGAAAGTTGGTCGTCGAGCTCAAAGCCGTGGAATCGCTTCTTCCCATCCATGAAGCTCAGTTGTTTACCTACATAAAGCTATCCCACAATCGCCTCGGGCTACTGCTCAACTTCAATGTTCCGATGCTTAAGGACGGGATCAAACGTATCGTGTGCTAGTCGTTGTTCCGTCGTTCCTTTGTGGTTTCTCAATACAAACAATGAAATACGTCATCATCATCCCCGACGGCGCGGCCGATCAGGCGCAGGAGTCGCTCGGTGGGCGGACTCCTCTCGAAGCGGCGGCGACCCCGAACATGGACGCACTCGTCGCTGCGGGCGTGGTGGCACGGGCTTGCCACACGCCGCGTGAGCTGCCGGCGGGCTCGGAGATCGGCAACCTCAGCCTCTTGGGCTACAACCCGTTCGAGCACTTCACCGGCCGCGCGCCGATGGAAGCCGCCGCGCAGGGCATCGAGCTAGCACCGGGCGACTGGGCCATTCGCTGCAACGTCGTCACCGTGGGCGACACGGTCAACGACGGCCAGATCATGATCGACTTCACCGCCGATCACGTGTCGACCGAAGAATCGACGGCGCTGCTCAAGACGCTGCAAGAGAAAGTGGCGAGCGATCCCAAGTTCCGCGGCGCGCTCGAGTTCGTGCCGGGCGTCAGCTATCGCAATCTGCTCATCTGGCGTGGAAGCAAGCTCGCCGCGCCGTTTACTACCGAGACTCGCACTCAGGCCCCGCATGACTGGACCGATCTGCCCATCGCCGATGCTTTTCCGCGCGGCCCTGGCAGCAACGTGCTCGACGAGCTGATGACCGCCTCGGCGAAGCTGTTCGCCCATCACCCGGTGAACTTCGCCCGCAAGCAGGCCGGCCGGCGCCTGGCGACCAACGTCTGGTTGTGGGGACAGGGCGGGGCACCGAGTCTCACGCCGTTCGCCGAGAAATACTGCCGCCGCGGGGCGATGATCACGGCGGTCGATCTGCTGCGTGGCATCGCGGCCCTAGTGGGCTGGGACCGCATTGAAGTGCCGGGCGCGACGGGGTATCTCGACACCGACTACGCCGCCAAAGGCCGCTATGCAATCGAGGCCTTGGACAAGTACGATATCGTCTGCGTTCACGTCGAAGCCCCCGACGAGGCGTCGCACGAAGGCCGAGCCGACGAGAAAGTGAAAGCAATCGAAGCGATCGACCGCGACATCGTCGGCCCGCTTCGCGAAGCGCTCGAGGCCCGTGGCGAGTGGCGGATGATGATTAGCCCCGACCATCCCACGTTCCTCAGCACCAAGAAACACACCCACGGCTACGTCCCCGTCGCCCTGGCCGGCACTGGCATCGAAGCGGACGAGTTCACCAGTTACGGCGACACCAGCGCCGCGAACTCGAAACTCGCGTTCGACCAAGGCTGGGACGCGATGCGATGGTTCGTGGGAAAGTAACCGCGGTATTCATTCCGCGTCCCACCGCTTGTACGACTCACCACCCTGTTGCTAGCGGAATGAATTCCGTTTTACGACCATGTCACTCATCGTTCAGAAATTTGGCGGAACCAGTGTTGCCGATGCCGAAAAGATTCGCGCCGCGGCACGCCGCGCGATTCGCGCTCAGCAGGCCGGCAATCAAGTGGTGATGGTCGTCTCGGCCATGGGTAAGAACACCGACCTGCTGATCGACCTCGCCAACCAGGTCTGCGTCGGCGGCGGCGAACCTGCCGCTCGCGAAATGGACATGCTCCTCTCGACCGGCGAGCAAGTTTCCGTCGCCCTGATGGCGATGGCAATCCATGATCTCGGCGCGAAGGCCGTCAGCCTCACTGGCGGCCAGATCGGCATCCGCACCGATAGCTCGCACACCAAAGCCCGCATCCGTTCGATTTCTACGGAGCGAATGCAGAAGCTGCTCGACGAGGGCAACATCGTCATCGCCTGTGGTTTCCAAGGCATCGACGACGACTTCAACATCACGACGCTCGGCCGCGGCGGCAGCGACACCTCGGCCGTGGCGCTCGCCGCGGTGCTGGGGGCCGATCAGTGCGAGATCTACACCGACGTCGATGGCGTTTTCACCACCGACCCTCGCTTGGTGGCCGAAGCACGTAAGATGGACCGAGTGAGCCACGACGAAATGCTCGAACTCGCAAGCCTTGGCGCCGGTGTGATGCACAGCCGATCTATCGAGTTCGGCAAGAAGTTCAACGTACCAATTCACGTCAAGAATAGCGCCGTCTTCACCGACGAGCCCGGCACGGTGATTGGACCCGAAAGCGAATCGGCCGACCGCCCCGTGAGCGGTGCCGCGCTCACCAAAGACGAAGCCCGCATCACTATCCGCCACGTCCCCGACAAGCCGGGGACCAGCTTCGCGCTCTTCTCGCGCCTCGCTGCAAAGAACGTCGCCGTCGATATGATCGTGCAGAACATCGGAGCGGGTGGCACCACCGACATTAGCTTCACGGTTCCCGAAACCGATCTCAAGCGAGCCCTCTCGGCGGTCAACGCCGCGATGGAGGAAATCGGCAGCGGCGATGTGTCGCACGACTCGGCCGTAGCCAAGGTGTCGATTGTTGGGCTCGGCATGGCCACCCAAAGCGGCGTAGCCGATCGCATGTTCCGCGCCCTCGCCGAAGAAGGCATCAATATTGCCGCCATCACCACCAGCGAGATTAAAGTCTCGGTGCTGGTAGACCGCACCCGCATGACCGACGCGTTGCGTGCGGTGCATCGCGAGTTCGAACTCGACCGTCCGCCACACGAGCGATCGACCTTCGGCGAACCCATCGCTCCCCCGCAGGAACACACGGCCGTCGAAGTGGTCGACCGCCTCCGACACATGGAAGACTTGACCATTCATGGTGTCGATCTCGACATGAGCCAGTCGCGCGTCTCGCTCACCGGGGTGACCGACGTACCGGGCATCGCCGCCGAGGTGTTCGAAGCCGTGGCGAGCGAAGGCGTGCTGGTCGACATGATTGTCCAGAGCATTGGCGAGGACGGCCACACGAACCTCAGCTTCACCGTGCCCCAGGCCGACTTGCCGCGAGCGATTGCTACTGTGTCGGAGCTCATCACCCGTGTTGGTGGAGCCGTGGCGGGTACCGAAAAGATCGCCATCCTCACCGTCACTGGTGTCGGCATCCGCAGCCACACGGGCGTCGGTACGCGGATGTTCAAAGCCCTGCACGACGCCGGCATCAACGTCGAGATGATCTCGACCAGCGAAGTGAGAGTGAACGTAGTGGTCGACGCCGCGAAAGGCGAAGCCGGCCTCGCCTCGCTCAAAAAAGCCTTCGCCGACGTGCTAGAAGTTTAGCAGCCACTGCTAATCCACGACCCTCATCGAGCCCCGCCCGTCAGGGCGGGGAGTTTGCTGATCGCGAGCAGATCTCCCTATTCCTCGTTCGCCAAATCCGTCAGCACATCCTCTGCCACGTAAATCGGCAGCGGGGGATCGCAAGTCACCGCTACGGCAATGGCATCCGACGGACGGGCGTCGATCTCGATCAGTTCGCCTTCTTGTCGCACACGAAGCTGAGCGTAGTAGGTGTGGTCCTTTAGCGCGCTAATCACTACGTCTTGGAATTCACCGCCGAGCGCTTCGACCGACTGGACCAACAGATCGTGCGTCAGTGGCCGGGGTGTTTCGATGTGCTTCACCCGGCGGTCGATGCTCGTCGCTTCGAATATGCCGATCAGGATCGGGAAAGTCCGCGTCCCCTCTACCTCTTTGAGATAGATGACCTGACTGTCGTTAATCTCGCTGATGATGATCCGCGAAAGCTCCATGGCAACGGGCATATCGCGATTCCTTTATCCGAAGAGTGAAAAGCCTGTGGCGTCCTGACTCTCATTGTAAGCAACCGCTGCGGCGGAGAATAGCGATGCTACTCCGCGGCCTGCCGCGAAGTGTGGTCATGCACCACCAGCCACTGCCCGTCGATTTGCTCCATCACCAGCGTAAAGTTCCCTTCGACCGGCTCCTTGTCCCGCTCAAGCGCCCACCGTCCGAGCACCAGAGCCGCAGTGTCGCCAAGCGGGCGGACTTCAAGCTCCGAGAACGTCAGCTTTCCCATCTCCGCGGCCGTCGGATAGGCCTCGCGATACCGCCGCATCGTCTCGTCCCAACCCCGCCGCGTAGTCCCGCCCGAGCTGAACGTCAAATCGTCCGACTTCCAGTAGTACCGCATGAAGCCATCGATATCCCCTTCGTTCCAGTGCCCCGCCTGCGTGGTGAGCACCTCCGTCACCGCCTTGGTCAGCGGATCATCCCCCTTCGGCTCCACCGCAGGCGACAAATTACCCGTTAGGAACAAAGCGAGAACTGCTAACAGCACTAATCCCGCAAGTCGAATGGCCATAGGAAGCCCCGGTCCTTGGTAGAGTTACGATGCGTTCTGTTTGGTAAACAGCTAACAACATTCTCACGCAAAGCCGCCAAGACGCGAAGGAGTCGCGACTATCTTCTACTTAACTTCGCGTCTCTGCGTCTTTGCGTGAGATAATCTTACCCCAACTTTTCGAGCGCCGCCTGGTTACTCAGCAGTTGCTTTTGGGCTTCGGCAAGCTTGGCTCGCTCGCCATCGACGACTTCGGCCGGAGCGTTGGCGACGAACTTGTCGTTCTTCAGCTTGCCTTCGATCGACGCGATGTACTTGGTGAGCTTCTCGCACTCGCTCGCGAGCCGCTTCTTCTCGGCTTCGACGTCGATGTAGGCGCTCACGTCAACGTGGACTTCCATTCCAACGAGCTTCCCAGCGAGCGGGATACTCGCCGCCACGTCGGGGGGAGTAACTTTCGGCCCCATGTCGGTTGCCTTGGCGTTCGCCATCTTCGTGAAGTAGGGCTGCATCGCCGCCAGTCGCTCGGCGACCTCCGCGGGGCAAGTAACCCGAAACGCCAACTCTTCCTTCATCGTGATGTTCTGCCGACTGCGAATCTCGCGGACTGCCCCAAGCACCGCCTGGAACTCGGCGAACTGTGCCTCAATGGCCGCGTCGACGTAGTCCTCATTCGACTCGGGCCAGATCGCCACGCAAACACTCTCTCCCGCCGTAGCCGATGTCGGAAGACCACGGTTTGGCGCCACCTCATTCAAAAGCTGCCATACCTCCTCGGTCAAAAACGGCGTGATCGGATGTAGCAATCTCAGCAGCGTATCCAGCCCGTGCGCGAGCACCGCCTGAGCAACCGCCCGCTGCTCGGCAACTTCGAACCGAGCCTTCGTCATCTCGATGTAGAAGCTGCAGAACTCGTCCCACGCAAAGTCGTACAACGTCCGCGCGGCGTCGGCGTAGCGGTAGGTGTTGAGCGCGTGCGTCACCTCACGAGTCACCGTCGCCAGTCGCGAAAGGATCCAGCGGTCTTCCAGCAATAGGTCTTCTGGTTGGATCTCTGCGGGCTCGTATCCATCCAAGTTCGACAGCGAGAACCGCGAGGCGTTCCACAGCTTGTTGCAGAAGTTACGGCCCAGTTCGAACCGCTCGCTCACCACCGCGCCACGCTTGAGCGCCTTGTCCTCGTCCTTCTCCGCCCACTGCGTGCTAAATGGCTCCTTACACTTCTCGCACTCGATCCGTGCAAGCGTCATGTTCTTCTTGGTTTGCTTAATCAGCGCGCCGCAGTGGGGGCACTCGTACTCCACCGGCATGCGAACATCTTGCGTCTCGGTGGTCAGGTACGCGATACCAAATCGCAGGGCATCGGCACCAAACTTCTGAATGACGTCGAGCGGGTCGATGCCGTTGCCCTTCGACTTCGACATTGTCTCGCCGAAGCCATCGAGAATCTTCGGGTGGATGTACACTTCGTGGAACGGCACCTCGCCCATGTTGTAGATGCCCATCAGCACCATCCGGGCAACCCACAGCGTGATGATGTCGCGCGACGTGATGAGCGTCGTCGTGGGGTAGAAGGTGTGCAGTTCGTCGGTTTCTTCCGGCCAACCAAGCGTCGAGTGCGGCCACAGGGCGGAGCTGAACCAGGTGTCGAGGACATCGGTCTCTTGGATAAATCCAGCGGCTTCAATGGCGGACATCACGGGAGTTTCGTCGTCAAGCAGACAATAGTAAATCTGCCCCGTCCCTGTTGTATCATCCCACACATCAAGCATTGATTCACGAATGTCGGGCATTTCTTCCGATTCCGGATCGTAATCGGAAGCTAGAAGTGACACGGCTTCATCACAAGCAGCGTCAAAGTCGACTTTAGACGAGAAGTGCTTTGTCCATACTGGAATGCGGTGCCCCCACCACAATTGACGCCCGACTGGCCAATCTCTCTTCTCGCCCAACCAGTCCAAATAGGTCTTCGCGTACCTTGCGGGGACAATGCTTACTTTACCTGATTCGACAGCATCTATCGCCGACTGAGCCAAGCCTGAGGCAATTGTGGCCTTAAAATTCTCTCGCTCAGTTTCCCTGTCATCGGGTACTCCTAAATGACCAGCGATGATTCTGTGAGCACCAAGAGAATACTCATAATGGTCACCCATCCGAATGAACCATTGGTCCGCCAAGTACGGCTCGATTGGCGTCTTCGATCGGTCGCTGTGGGCGAGTTCGATTTCGCGGTCTTCGCGGTCGGTTTCGGGATCGTGCAGTTCGAGTTCTACGAGATCCGCCACCACCAACTCGCGGGCCTTCTTCATCGTAAGACCACGGAACTTCTCGGGCACGCTCTCGTTCAGTGTGCCATCAGGGTTCAAGATGTTGATGGCACCAATCGTAATATTGCGTTGCCAAACGTCGTAGTCGTTGGCATCGTGCGCCGGCGTGATCTTCACGCAGCCCGACCCAAGCTCTGGCTTCGCCCACACATCAGCGATCAGCGGAATCGTCCGCCCGGTAAGTGGAAGCTCAAGCATCACGCCGCGCTGCGCCATTTTGGCAAGCGTTTCAAGCTCGGCAAGCTTGTCCTTACGACGTTCATGAAGCGCATCGAGCTGCGCCTGTATCGGCGGCTTTTCCTTGGCGGGTGCAGCGGCGAGGCGGGCCTCAAGTTCCGCTTGTGCCTTCGCCAGCGCCTTCGCGGGCTCGGGATGTACCGCAACGGCTGTGTCGCCGAGCATGGTCTCGGGGCGAGTGGTGGCAATCGTCACGTGCGTTGGCTCACCCGCTTTCGCGTCAATAACGGGGTAACGGAAGTGCCAGAAGCTGCCCTTCACGGCTTCGTGAAACACTTCGTCGTCCGAAACCGCGGTCTGCAAATAGGTGTCCCAGTTCACCAGCCGCTTGCCCCGGTAGACTTTGCCATCGCTGAAGAGCTTGAAGAACGTCTCGCGAACCGCACGGGCGCAGGTGTCGTCGAGCGTGAACCGGGTCCGCTCCCAATCGCAACTGCAACCGAGCTGCTTGAGCTGCCCGAGAATGCGCTTCTCGTACTGCTCTTTCCATTTCCAAATACGCTCAACAAGACCTTCGCGACCTAGGTCGTGGCGTGAAACTTTCTCCTCGGCCAGCAGTCGCCGCTCCACGACGGCCTGCGTCGCGATGCCCGCGTGATCGGTGCCCGGCATCCACAGCGTGTTGTATCCCTGCATCCGCTTCATGCGAATAAGGATGTCCTGAAGCGTGTTGTTGAGCGCGTGCCCCAGGTGCAACGCTCCCGTCACGTTCGGCGGAGGAATCACGATCGTGTACGGCGGCTTGCCATTTACCGCTTGCGACTGCTTGGGGTCGGCATGGAAGTAACCCCGCTGTTCCCAGTAGGGATACCACTTCTTCTCAGCGGCCGCGTGATCGTACTGCGCAGGAAGTTCTTTCATCGAAGACTTTATCAAGTGGAGCCGAGCAGACACCGCGAGGCGTCAGATCGGCTTAGGCGTGGTGGAGATGGCCAGCATCAAACCGGCCATTTTCCCGGAAATGCACCGATGCGCAAAGGGTGAGATTTTAGCCGCAGGCTCGTTGGATCTCGCGAAATCCCCGCGAGGTTTAAACCAATTGCACGCCCGGCACGACCTGGAAATGACGGTCGCGAGAATAGATTGGCAAGTTGTGCTGAATCGCAAGTGCGGCAATCCAGATGTCGTTGGTGGGAATCGGAGTGCCGCTTCGACGCAGCGAGTCGAAGGTGTAGGCGTAGAATTCCGAGGTACTTGCATCCGGGAGTAGCACTTCGATTGCCGGTTTACTTAAAAATTTGAGAAGCAACTGCTCGTTGAGTGCTGTCTGCGATCCCCCTACAAAACCTGCCCGCAACTCACCGAGAACGATGAGAGGCAACCAAATCTCCGAGGCAGTCGCAATGACTTGGACGGCTTCGACTACGTCACGATTCAGGTCGTCGTAGCGATTCGTGTCAAGGATCAATCGCATCTGTGGACACCCTAACGCCACATTTCGGGATCGATGCGCCGCTGGTCCTGGAAAATCGCCAGCGAGTCGGCATCGATGGTGCACTGACCTGCCACGTCGGAAAGGTCCCGCCGAGGTTGAAGCGAGGGAGTGGTTTGAAGACCCCGCTCGATCGCCTCTTTAAGGACGACATCGACGGTCTTGTGTTCGACCTGAGCGCGCTCCATGATCGCAGCGTCCAGTTTTTCGCCCAAGTCGTGAATGGTGTACTCCATGTCTCTATTCTACCTCCCTGGCTGGTTCGAGCAAATCGCAAGCGTGAACCGCTACTTGCCCTGCCCCTCGTCCTTGCACAGCTTGTACTCGATGCTGTCGACCAGGGCGTCCCAGCTGGCTTGGATGACATTCTCATCGACGCCCACGGTGCCCCACACCTCGCCATCCTCGTCCCGGCTTTCGATCACCACACGGACGCTGGCCGCCGTTGCGGCTTCGCTGTTGATCACTCGTACTTTGTAATCGACCAAGTGCATGTCGCGGAGGTTCGGGAACAAACTGCCGAGCGCTTTACGCAGCGCGGCATCCAGGGCGTTCACGGGGCCATCGCCTTCCGCTACTTCGTGCAGCACCTGATCATCAACCAGCAGCTTGACCGTCGCTTCGGTCACTGGCGTGCCACCGCGACTCTCGACACTCGTATGGAACTTCACGAGTTCGAAGTGCGGCGTGAAGGTCCCGGCGGCCCGCTTCACCAAGAGGTCAAACGAAGCACCCGCGGCCTCGAACTGATAGCCTTGATTCTCCTTGTCGACTACTTCGCGAAGGATGCTGTCCATCAGCTCCTTGTCGGCCGCGATGTCGTGCTTGGTCGTAAGAGCGATGATGTTCGACCGGCCCGACAGTTCGCTCACCAGCACCCGGCGTTCGTTGCCGACGCTTTCGGGGGCGATGTGCTCGTAGCTGTGCGCCACGCGGTTCACGGCGTGGACGTGCATCCCACCTTTATGAGCGAATGCACTAGCGCCGACGAATGGCTGGTTGATGCGGTAGCTCATGTTGGCGATTTCGTAGACGTAACGCGACAACTCGGTGAGGTGATCGAGCTCGCCGCGTTCCAGGACTTCGTAGCCCTGCTTCTTGAGTGCGAGATTCGCGGCCACCGATACTAGATCGGCATTGCCGCAACGCTCGCCAAGCCCATTGATGGTTCCTTGAACGTGAACGGCCCCGGCATCGACAGCCGCGAGAGAGTTAGCGACTGCCAGCTCGCAGTCGTTATGCGTGTGGATACCGAGCGGCGTTGTGACGGTCGCGCGGGCTTCTTTCGCAATGCGGGCGACTTCTTCGGGCATGCTACCACCATTGGTGTCGCACATCACGATCCGCGAAGCACCTGCGTTTGCTGCGGCGCGGATGGCCTTTGCCGCGTATTCGGGGTTGGCTTTCCAGCCATCGAAGAAGTGCTCGGCATCGTAGATCACTTCCCGGCCGAGCTTGACGAAGTAATCCACCGTCTCGGCGATCATCGCCAAGTTCTCTTCCAGCGTTACCTGCAGGACTTCAAGCACGTGAAAGTCGCTGGTCTTTCCGACGATGGTGACGACGGGTGCCTGGGACTCAACAAGCGCCTTCATACCCGGATCGTCCGCAGGCTTCACACCGCGGCGACGAGTCATACCGAAGGCACACACTTTCGCGTGCTGGAGCGGTTCGGCGAGCATTCGCTGAAAGAACTCGGCGTCCTTGGGGTTCGACAGCGGGTAGCCCCCTTCGACGTAGTCGAAACCCATCTCATCGAGCCGCCGCGCGATGAGCACTTTGTCCTCCAGCGAGAAGTTCACGCCCTCGCCTTGGGCGCCGTCGCGGAGGGTGGTGTCGTAGAGTTCGATCTTCATGGTCGTTAGCTTTCAGCGTTCGATGATCGGCCATAACCCGGGATACGAAAAAACCCCGAGGCTTTTGGCCTCAGGGTTGGATGTGTATCGGATTGTACCGAACCGCCCTAAGACCGCCGTACTCCCGCAATAATAATGATTCGCACGCCGTGTTGGAGAGTGGGAAGCATCATCGAAGGAAGCACAAACGGTGAAGGATACGAGTTAGGTCAGGCTTTCAAGTGTACCTGCTCGGCAAGCGGGGTCAAGTCCGACCGCGAAAACGCCACGCGGCGACCAGCCCGACTGCGGCGATGGTCCAAGTGGTCGGCTCTGGGATGGAATTCGGCAGTCCCGAGGGTATGCCCCATTCTTCAAATCCTGCGGTTGCCCCGTAGCCGGGGAGATTCGCTTCCTGGCCGCCGAAGGCCGAATACAGCACCACTTGGTCCGACGGCAGGAAGCCCGCGAAATTGATATTCGGGACGTACAAGAACATGTCGCCCGAGCCACTCCCGGTATTGAGGTCGTAGTTGAGCATCACGAAACTGTCGGCGACGGCGTCCATGCGATAGACGAGGGTGCCCGGATGATCGAGAACGCCGGCGCCGTGAACGGTGCCAAAGGTGGTAACACTCAGGTTGGCTCCACCTCCCGCGAACACCTGAACCTCGTCCAGCGAGATAAACTCATTCGTACCCCCTGCTGATTCGTTGATGTCGAGCAAGAAGGCACGATAAAGCGCGTTGCCAACGACGACGAGCGGGACCTCTGCCAATGTGATGGCGTGGTTGTGCTGCGACGAAGAACCGTTGTTCAGAATGTTGTTGACGGTCGTGTTGTAGCCATGGGCCGTGTCGTTGTTGCCAGACGGACTGAGCTGAACGAATGCGTTAAAAACACCCGTGCCCGTCGACGAAGGATCCGTTTGCTGGTAGATCGCCCCGTTGATCGTACCTGACGAGTTAGCAGTCGTCAGGTCAAGAATGGCCGCATTGGTGTTCGCCGTGAGCAATAGTCCCAAAGCAATGGCCCAATTGAAAGCAAGCATCGGAACACTTCGAGCACAGGTTAATCGAGCTCGAAGCTTAGTGGTGCAAGTACCGTGCGCACCAGCACGGAGGTAGCGGTTAATTAGACTTCCCCAATTTCAAAGTTGGACATCCAAGTTGCAAAAGCGGGAGACGAAGACACACCTCCGTCGAGATTTTGAAGTCTCGGCAACGGTCGCTTCATCCAGGGGGCGTTCCCCACTCCCACCCGACGCCGAACGTCAGGGCGAATACAACGGCCCCGTCCCACACATACAGGACAAGTTAGTCTCAGTGTGGGGAAACCGCAATGGATTTGCCACCGAAGGTAGGCATTTCCCCATTTGCTTGGGTCTGCCATGCCTCTGGAGCGGGGGGTTTTTGGCTTGGAAAGTCTAACTCACCTTCTCTTCTTCCTCTTCGTCCACCTCCTCCCATTCGCCATCGGCGGAGTCTTCTTCGTCCCACTCGGCCTCATCCTCGTACTCCGAGTCGTAGGCCTCTTCTTCGTACTCTTCCTCGGCTGCGGGATCTTCTTCGTACTCTTCTTCTGCGTCTTCGTACTCCTCCTCGTACTCTTCGTATTCTTCTTCCGTCTCGGCGACTTCGCTTACGGGAGCTGGTTGCTTCGACGCGACCTTGGAGACGACTGGCTCCTCGTCCGCTTCGTCTTCTTCCGCAGCGTAAGCGATTCGGTTCGAGCGTTTCCCCGTTCCCGCGTCGAGCATGTCGAGTGAAGGCGGGGCAGCTGGTTGGGGCGCTGAACTTCCGCCATTACCCCCGCCGCTGGTTCGCATCGCTTCCCAGTCTTCCATCGAGATCACGACTTCGCGGGCCTGCGAGCCGTTGTACTGGCCCACGATGCCATCCTCGGCCATGAAGTCCACGAGTCGCGCGGCACGGCCGTAACCGATGCCGAGTGCACGCTGCAACAACGACACGCTGCCACGCCCTTCGCGAACCACCACTTCGATGGCCGCTTCGTACAGCTCGTCGCGATTTTTGAGACTTCCCGCGGTGGCCTCGACTTCTTCCTTCGTGCGAAGTTGCATCAGCTCGCCGGCGAACTGTGGTTCTTCGGTGCCGATGGCATCGACCACCCGAGTGATCTCGTCGTCGGACAAATAAGTGCCTTGGCCGCGGAGCAACATGCTGGTTCCGGGCGAGAGGAACAACATGTCGCCGTTGCCAAGCAGCTTGTCCGCACCCATTTCGTCGAGCACCACGCGGCTGTCCACGCGGCTGGCAACCTGGAACGCGATGCGCGCGGGCAGGTTGCTCTTGATTAAGCCCGTGATCACGTCGACCGTGGGTTTCTGCGTCGCGAGAATCAAGTGGATACCAACCGCTCGGCTCTTCTGCGCCAGGCGGATAATGTGCTGCTCCACGTCCTTGCCAGCCGTCATCATCAAGTCCGCCATTTCGTCGGCGATGATCACGATGAACGGCAGTCGCTTGGGAACTTCTTCCCATTCCGATTCGCTCGCGGGTTGGACGCGCTCGCGAAGCTCCTCGTCGCCGAGTTGATTGAACACACTGATGTGTCGCACACCGGCTCGTGCGAGCAGGGCGTAACGCTCTTCCATCTTGTCGACCGCCCAGGCCAAGATCGCCTCGGCCTTCTTCATGTCGGTCACCACCGGATGCATCAAATGCGGCAGCTTGCGGTAGCCGGACAACTCGACCATCTTCGGGTCGATCATCAGCATGCGGACTTCGTCGGGTCCACGCGTCATCAGCATCGATACGATGATCGAGTTCAAGCAGACCGACTTACCCGTACCCGTGCGGCCTGCGATCAACAAGTGAGGCAGCGCTGCGAGGTCCACCACCATCGGATTGCCCGCGACGTCCTGACCTAAGTAGATCGGAATCTTCATCCGCGCGGCTTGGCCATCGGTCTCTTCGATCACTTCTCGCAGCCGAACAAGCTGACGGGTTTCGTTCGGCACTTCGATGCCCACGGTGTTCTTGCCCGGAATTGGTGCCACAATGCGAACGCTCGGCACGCGAAGTGCAATCGCCAAGTCGTCCGACAAACCCGTGATCTTCGACAATCGCAAGCCCGCTTCGAGTTGCACTTCGTACTGCGCAATCACCGGACCGGTCTCGATTTCGACGACCTTCACGTTGAAGCCGAAGTTCTTGAACGTCCGCTCCAGGATCTTCGCTTTGCGGCGGACTTCTTTCTCGTGCTCCTCGTACGAGCACTCCTCGGCCGGGGAGAGCAGTTCGATCGACGGAAGCTGATAGTCGGCCGTGGGTTTGGCACCGTGGTCGGCGGCTTGGAGCTGCTCGATGATTGCTTCGCGTTCGCTCTTCTGACGGGGTTTCTTGTACCGCGGTCCTTCGTCCTCGGCTTCGGGCTCCGGCGTCGCGGCGGCTTCGGCTGGTGGTTCCGTGGGTTCCTCTGCGGTCTTCGACTCGCCCGTGAGTGCCGCGGTTAGCTTCTGGGCCACGCGGCTTAGCGTGCTCTTGCTCGCGGCCGAGGCTGCTTTCTCTTCTGCGGCGGTTGTTTCGTCGGTCGCTTTGGTGCCGGGCGTGCGGACCTTCAGCGAGTCTTCTTCGACTTCCTCTTCTTCCCACTCTTCTTCGTCTTCGTACTCGTATTCGTACTCACCCTCTTCATATTCTTCCTCTTCGTCTTCCCCGTCGAGGTTGATGGGGGTCTCGAGGTCCGACTTCACGCGCTGGGTCGATTTCGCGACACGACCGAGCTGCGCCAGACCTCGCGATGAGTACCGCGTCGTCGAAGCCGCGAGTTGGAACATCAAGTAGTCCGTCGCAAGCAACAATCCCGCCACCAGTAAGCTGAAGGCGAAAATTAGCGAACCAGCATGAGCAAAGTTTGCTTCGAGCCATGCCCGACCGAGTGCCCCCAAGTAGCCACCCGCTCCAATCACAGGACCCGGCGTCCAGTTGGGCAGGACGAGTGCCGCGAGCGTGCAAAGTCCCGCGAGAGACATCAGCCATCCGCCGGCGCGGATCAGCGGCTGATTGATCGGACGCTGCACGACGATCAATCCTGCAACGACCACCAACGAACCGAGAGCGTAGTAAGCTCCCACACCCAGCTTGTCGAGCAGCTGGTGAGCGATCACCGCTCCTAGTCGCCCACACGCGTTGCGTGGGCTCGGGGGAGCGGGGAACACCATGGCGGTCGACTCGCCGCTGAGCGTGTAGGGGTCGCTGCGGTGGTAGGTAAGGAGCGACAGCCCCACCAGCAGCGTAAACGCCACTAGCACAAGTGCGGCAATGTCCAACTGGCGATTGCGATTCTCAAACATCAACGCAGGCCGGCGGAGAGAGGGGAAGGGCGGATCAACAGCTACACTTCGGCGCCGGTCCCTCAGCGCGCAACAGCATCCAGTCATCCCTCTACATCGACGACTCCCGCGCTCGGCCATAGCTCGTGTCCCCACGGACGCTAGCAATTCCGCCATCGGCAGAATGTGTACAACGCGCGTAGGGGTTACAACGCCTGCGGGAGGAGTAAAGTCGCAACTTCGCGAAATCGCACTGGGTGCGACTCTATTATTTTTCAGCCCCGTAGGAGAAGCGGCCTAAGTCGAACCGTTGGAACGCTTTAGGAACAGCCCGCTAGTCCATCGCCCGCGAGTAATGTCGCAGGGGCAACCCGCAGGTGCGACTTTACTAGGGCGGAAGGGAGAATTCGGAGTTCGGAATTCTGGTAGGCCGGGTCAAGCTCCGCGCCGACCCGGCGCTTCCCGCTTTTCCCCTACGCGCTAAGCGATTCTCCCGCCACGCTCCGCGCTGGGCGTTTTCCTCTAGTTTTTCAAGTTGCCAAAGAACGTACGTCCACTAACTGGATGGATGTGTGCAATAGAACACATGCCAAGCGCGCTTTCTAGTGGCTTTTCGGAAAAAATGGAAATAGTTTTGGGCGGATTTCTCGCTGTATTTGCTGCATTCTCCGGCCACTGCCACCACTGCCACCACCGAACTGATCAAAACTGATGGAGGCAAGCAAGTCGCACAGTTCGAAGGGGCTCGTAGCGTCGCGTATTCGCTCGATGGCAAGCAACTGGCCGTTGGCGTTTATTGTGACACGTACGACCAAGTGTACGGCGTTCGGCTCTACGAACTGGGCAAAGCCGAGCCGGACAATGTCAAACCAGTAAGGCAATTCAACATCATGGCCGGTGTGGGGGAGATCGATAGCTGGTACGATCCAACCGTCGCGCGTCTGAGTTGCTCACCCGACGCCAAGCATCTGGCCGTCTACACGGGCTTTAGCGACGACGAACTGCGTAGTTCGGCCGCATCCAGGTGTGGGACGTCGAGACGGGCAAGCTCGACTTGTTTATGCCGGGTTCGATATGTCAGTTCTCGCCCAATCAGAAATCGAATCCGATGCCGCCTACTGCCAGGTGATAGTTCATGTCTTTGAGTTGAACTGCCCAAGGAGAAGTGGCCGCGTGCGTTGGATAGTTGGTGGAACCGAAGGTGTGGGTCGTCGATCCGACGTAGAGATAACGATACTCGGTGAACAGGTACATGCGCTCGGTTAGATTGAAGCGGAAACCGGCCTTGAATTGCGCGGATAGGCCCAGAGCGGACGAGTTCGGGTTCGAGTTGAAATGATTCACGCCCGGCTCTGCGGGATCTAGCTGGGTGGAGGTCGCCCCATTGATCTTCACGTTGGTGAAGCCCAGACCGAGGCCCACGTACGGGTAAAAGTTCGCGAGAGGCGTCTGGAAACTGACGACGCCATTCCCCAGCACGGCGATGTTGTCCATCGGGAAGGAGTCTTCGAACAGATGTTCGGGTAGTCTCACCGTGTCGTTGGTTAGTTGCCCACTTGGCGTGCCGCTGAGATACATCGCTTCGAGTTCCACAGCAGGCAGCAATCCCCAGCACCCTTCCGGTGCACCGCTCGACCATTCATGACCAATGTTCAGGCCGACCAGTCCCACCCCGTCATTCCCCGAGCTGCCAAGGGCGTTTACCGCCATCGGGCCGCCTTCGGCCTCCGTGAAATAGGCCGTCCCCATTTGGTCGATGCTTCCGATGTGGGATGAGCCGCCGCCGCCAAAGACGCTCATGTACATCCCGCGACCCGTCGAGCAGTCGTCGCTCTCGGCTTGGACGGGTGAACACGACGCGACGAGAATCAAGAGCCCGGCGAGTTTCGGACTCCAAACGCGACTGAGCGATTTAAACATGCAGCCCTCCGTCCCTGAAGTAGTCTGTTGTGGAGGAGATCGGTTGCCCGGCCGTCAAATCTTTGCCTTCTCCATGCGAGATGGCAGGCTCGACCGTGTTTTCTCATCCCATCGACGCATTTTGGTTTGAGCAAAACGGACATTTTACTAAAGTCGAGAAAAGCTACATGCCAGCTACGTGGGTCCTCGCGGCACTTTGAGTAAGGGAGGGATAGATTACGGGGGGGCGGAGTGGCTTTGAACCCCGGGGAATACTCGTTGTCCTCTGTACGAACCATTTCGCGAGGTCGCGATCAAGGGCCATGTGGGAGTCGCCGAAGTGTACCGTCTGATCGGATACCTATTGGCAGTTATCAGTTGCCTGGCCTACGCCCCCATGTTCGTCCTGGTCTTCGCGATTGGCCACGCGGAGATCCATAGAGTTTCAGGCAATTACTGTTGTGGCCCGAGCTTCTATCCCTCGGATTTGGCGGTGTTCACCGTCCCGCTGGCGCTGTTGGCGAGCCCGTTTTATGCCAATGCGGCGAAGAGATTCTGGTTTATCTCGGCGGTGTTGATTCTCTACCCGGTACTTCTGCGATTGGTATTTGATGGTCTGCTCAAGGACTACGTGCTACGCGGTCCCGTACCACGATGGGCGACATTTCTAGGTCCGTTCGAGCTACTGACGCTCATCGCGATCGTCATGGTGACGACGCTGCTGGCGCAGGCCGTCCGTGCGCATCCACCAGGGGAAGCCGAGCCGGCGGAGTCGGAGACAGGGCAGTAGGCGTAATTCTGCTAGCTCCAGGCAACTTGCTGGCTGGAGGCAGGGTGCGAATCCGTCGGCACTACTGGTTTCCCCTACGTGGTAACGCTGTTTTCTCTCTCCGGAAGTGAATTCCCCCCAATCGCTTGCCAAGTGCCACCCCGCGGCGGTAGGATTCACGCTTGCTACCGGGGATCGGCGAGGGTTGGGGATTCTGTTTTTGGGGAGGAGTCCGGTGGGGCTCCGGGGAATCGTCAATCGCTCGCTGGATAGACAACAGGGAGTCGTTTAATGAAGCGGACTTGGAGCCAGGCGGTCGTGGCGTTATGCGCCTTCACTTCTTTTGCGATGTTCGCCCCTAGCCAAGCGGCCATTGTTACGCTCGACTTCACGACCGACGATGGCGGGAAGTCGCTCGTTCACGGTCAGGTGATCGCCACCAATCCGGCGACGGATGCCCAACCAGGGGACCCCGTTGCCGAGTTCGGCAACATCGTGGCCATCAGTACGCAGCAGGGCTCGACCACGCATAAGGGTGCCGTGATATTTGATACCACACCCGGTGGCCTTGGTGCCACGCTTGGAGATCCCGATTTGGATCTCTTGGTGAATCGCGGCAACATCCTGACGCTTCAAGATTTTCGAAGTCCGAACAAGACGAATACGGGTGCGGGCGCGAACGGCTACGTGTTCAACAATCCCGACGATACTCGTGATCCAGATCCCGGAAGCATCGTGTTCACGTTCCTTCAGCCGATCGCTCCCATTTCAGTGGACATCGTCGATGCCGACGTTGGTTTTGAGATGGACGTGATTCTCACCGACGTTCATGGCGGCTCGCGCATCATCACGGTTCCCGAACGTTGGACGTGGGATATTATCGACGACCTCGGGATGGGGAATGGCTTCGATACGCTGGTGCTCAACACCATCATGGGGCAGGATGGCGAGGGCCCCGGCGGCGATGGAATTGAAGGGAACGCCGACGACTACACGACCGTAGCCGACCTCAATCTCGACGATCAAAATGTCGTGAGCATTGAATTCAAGTACCGCGGCGAGATTCCCAATGGCTGGAGCTCGGGTGGTGTCGATAATCTAACGTTCGATCTAATTCCCGAGCCGTCGTCGATCGCGATGGTCGTAATCGCTGGCGCTGTGGGCTTGGCGTTACGTCGTCGCCTGGCTCGGGGTTAACTGATCGCGATTGCCTGTCGATGGTGCTGTGGGAGGGGTCTCCGACCCCGATTTTCGGCCTCAGAGAGGCCTCCCACAATTTGGCGAGCGGTGCTATCCGAGATCGACGAACCATCCGCTAACCGGGTGCGAAGACGAGCTTCGGGCCCCAGACGCTGGCGCGAGGAATCACTATAGCGACCAGGTGGCCTTCTAGGTCCAGAGCGGCGTATTCCGGCGTGTCGCGGTCGAGCTCGGGTAGTTCCATGAACTTGCCCTGCCGCAGGGCAATCGCTTGCTCGGGAGTGACTTCGAACCGTGGCACGTTCGCAAGTGCGGTAAAGGGTGGCTGGAGGAAGTCCTTCAGCTTGCCGGCCATCACGTCGTCGACCTTCGCGGCAGTCTCTAATCGGAACTCACCAATCGCCGTGCGGACCAGACCGCTCATCACCGCGCCGGTGCCGAGCGACTCGGCAAGGTCGCGGCCGAGCGAACGGATGTAGGTACCGCTGCCACAACGGATGTCGAGCACGAGTTCGGGATACTCGTAGCGAATGAGTTCGATCGAGTAGATAGTGACGGGCCGGGGGGCGAGCTCCATCAGATCGCCACGCCGTGCAGAGTCGTACGCCCGGCGGCCATCGACCTTGATGGCCGAGTACGCGGGAGGACGCTGTTGGATTTCGCCGACGAACTGTGGCAGCGCGGCTTCGATGGCTTCGCGCGTAGGGATGGGGGCGTCGGGTACGGCCGTGAGTTCGAGCTCGGTATCGTCGCTCGCGCTGGTGACCCCGAGGCGGAAAGTGGCAAGGTACTGTTTGGGCTGCCTTTGGACGTACTCAATTAGCCGCGTGGCTTGGCCAACGCAGATCACCAGGACCCCAGTCGCCAGCGGGTCGAGCGTCCCGGCGTGGCCGACCTTCGCCGGCTTGGCAAGCCGCTGGATGCGATTCACCGCGTCGCGTGAGGTCCAGCCGGCTGGTTTATTGAGGTGCAAAAGGCCGTTCATAGGGCGTCGTTTTGGGGCGTTGTCACTGGGGGGCGAACATGGGACATTAGGCGGTTATGAACGATTCGACCGAAGATAACGATCCCCAGCAAGCCACCTCGCTCGCAGAAGCCATCGCGTGGGCGGGCCTCGACATCCCCGCAGACCGCATCGACATGCTCGACGCGTATCGCCAGGTGCTGTGGGATTGGAACGAGAAGATCAACCTTACGCGGCATACGACCTTCGAAAAGTTTGCGGCCCGCGATCTGCTCGACACGGTAAAGCTTGCGGCCCACTTGGAATCGGGGGACCGCGTGCTCGACATCGGTTCGGGTGGTGGCGTGCCAGGCTTGCCACTGGCGATCTTGCGGCCCGACCTCACGGTGTCGGTGTGCGACTCGGTGGGTAAGAAAGCCCGCGTGCTCGAAGACATGGTCGCTACGCTAGGACTGCCGGTAAAGGTGTATCCCGCGCGTGCTGAGCAAGTACTTGAGATCACGACACAGGGCACCCTGGTTGCACGTGGTGTGGCGTCGCTGAAGAAGTTGCTGACGTGGCTCGCGCCGCACTGGACCGCGTTCGACCAGCTGCTGTTGGTAAAAGGAAAGAGTTGGGTCGACGAACGGGGCGAAGCGCGGCACTACGGCTTGCTTCGCGGTTTAGAGCTTCGCCGCCTCGACACCTACGAGAGTCCGCTGGTGGGTGAGAGTGTGATCCTGCGAATCCGGCCTGTGAATGACGACTAGTGGTTTTGGCCGCTGGGCGCGAGCTGTTCTTATCGCGTAAAATTACGGTTTAGCGCCGACCACCTTTGGTCGGGCAGGGTGGCGGAGCCACGCTCGCACCGTTGTCTGTTTTCAAAAGAACGAACAGGGAGATCACCGATGGCCGATAAGCCCGTCAAGGAAGAAACCAAGCCCGGCGAGGGAGCCGAAGCCCAGCAGCGGACTCGGGTTGAGGTGGTGGACAAGAACGCCATCTGCACCTACGCCAACTTTTGCCGCGTGACTGGCACGCCGGAGGAGTTGATCCTCGACTTCGGTCTTAACTCGCAGCCTTATGGCATGCCGACCGAGCCGGTAGAAGTGAAGCAGCGGATCGTCACCAACTACTTCACCGCCAAGCGAATGCTGCAGGCGCTGCATCTGTCGGTGCAGAGGCACGAGCAGGCATTCGGCGTGCTAGAAACCGACGTGCAAAAGCGCGTGCTCAAGCCGCAAGGCTGAGATAGCCGGCGAACCATAAAACCTAGTGAGCCCGCCCCTCCCGAATGCGTGGACCGGCGGGCTCACATTGTTTCGCCCGCGAACTTTTGCAGATTTTTGCGGCTGGGGATGCTCGCAGGAGGGGCGGCGAATAGGCAAGAAGTGGGCTAATTCGCGCTAGACAATTAGCGTCCTGCTTGCAGGATGCGGCTCTTCTCCATCGCTTCTTCGGCGAGGGGGATGTATTTCATTTCGCCGGTGGCGGCGTAGGCGCGCTGGTAGGTGACGCTCATCGCGGTGAAGTTGAACGGGTCGTCGGGGCCGAGTTCGCACGCTTTCTGGGCGTGGGCGATGGCTTCTTCCTGCTTGCCGAGACGCTGCAAGGTGACCGCGAGTGCCGAGTGAGCGACGAGGTACGTGGGGTCGGCGGCGAGGCTCGCTTCGAACTTCGCGACGGCTTCGTCCAGCTTGCCGGCGGCCTTGAGTTGATCGCCTTCGTTGTAGAGTTCAATGGCGGTGGGCATCGCAGAGTCTCGCATCCAGTAACGTGGTCAGGGGCAACTGGTTCATGCTAGCAAGCGAGGGCCCGATGGACCACCCGGCGTGTCGGCCAAACGGTGCGATTCGTTGATTGGGTAAAATCGCTACCTTCGGCTAAGGGGGTGTGTTTGGCGAGTCCGATAACCAAGCATGACGAGGAGCCCGACGCCGGGTGACCTCGGCAACCGCGAGCATTCCCGCAAAATGCTAGCGATTGCGACAGCAACCTGCACCAGGCCGACCGCGTAATCACTGCGCGCTACCGGCCGACCAACCGAGGGGGCCCACCTGTGACGATCCACCCGCTTGCTGAGGTAAGTCCGAGCGCCAAGTTAGGCACGGACGTGAATATCGGACCTTTTGTCGTCGTCGAAGACGGCGTGGAAGTTGGCGACCGGTGTACCTTGCTAGCGCGTTCGACCGTTAAACGGGGCACGACCCTGGGATCGGACAATCTGGTGTGCGAGGGGGCGGTACTCGGCGGTCTGCCACAGCACCTGCGCCAGCCCGAAAACCCTGGCCGGCTCGTAGTGGGCGATCGCAACGTGTTCCGCGAGAACATCACCGTCCATCGGGCGTTCGTGCCCGAAAGCGCGACCATTATTGGCAGCGATTGCCTGCTGATGGTGGGCTCGCACGTCGCCCACGACTGCATCGTCGGCAATAACGTGATACTCACGAACAACGTTCTGTTGGGTGGCCATGTGACGGTTGGCGATCGTGCGTGCCTGGGTGGCGGCGCCGCGGTGCATCAGCACTGCAACATCGGCCGCGTGGCAATGGTCGGGGGCCTCGCGCGGCTCGACCAGGACGTGCCACCCTTCATGATGGTCGACGGCGAGAGCAACATGATCGTCGGCCTCAATCGCGTGGGGCTTCGCCGCGCGGGAGTCACGCCGGACGAACGCAACGAGATCAAGCAGGCGTACCAATTCATCTTCCGCAGCGGCATGATGTACGACGAACTGCTGGAGACGCTCGAAGCGAGCTTTACCGAGGGCCCGGCCGCGGAGTTCGCGCCGTTCCTTCGTGCCGCGACACGTGGCTTTGTCCGTGATCGCCGCGACCCGCCGAAGACATTCCGCATTGTTCGCGAAGACCCGATGTCGGACGACATCCTGGTGGTCGAACCGCTGAAGCATGCGGGCTAACAAGGTGGCCTACGGCGCGTTGGGTTCGTCCGCGGGTTTTTCCGCGTCGGGCTGGTCGCCGGCCGGTTCGTCCTTGGAAGGTTCTTCCGAAGCCTCGTCGGAGTCAGCTTTGGGCTGCGTCTTGGCGAGTTCTTTGGCGGCGAGGTCTTCGCGCTCCAGCAGTGCGTTGATCTGAGTGGTGAGTTCGGCTTTCAGATCGTTCGGCAGGCCAACGTGCACCACGTGCACCCGGCCGTCGAGGCCGATGAGCACGGTCTGCGGGATGCCCGAGACTTGGTACTTCTCGGCGACCTCGCCCGCGTCGCGGAGGACGGAGAGTTCGATCTCGTTCTCTTTGAGGAACTCGTTGATGGCGTCGGCCTCTTCGCCGACGTTGATGGCGAACACGCTGACGGGCTTGTCTTTGAAGTCGGAGGCCACCTCCGCGAGCTTTGGCAATCCCGCCACGCACGGTGGGCACCAGGTGGCCCAGAAGTCGAGCACGATCACCTTCTTCCCGAGGGCCTGCTTAAGTTCGAACGAACTCTCGCCATCAAGCTGAACCGCCGCGAAGGCCGGCGCGGGCTGGCCGATCAGCGGGTGGACGCTGACCACGGGAGGTTCGACGGGGGCGGGGACCAGCGCGGCGAACTCTTCGACAAGTTCGGCTCCGCCAGGGGGTGTGAAGGTGAAGGTTTCGTTGGTAACTTCGGGCGCGAAGTTCCAGTTTTTCGCGCGGAACGACAGTTCCAATTTAAAGCCCGCCTCTTCTTCTTCCTTGCCCAGAAGCTTGGACATATCGGGCAGCACTCGGCGGACCGTGGGTTCGTCGCCGGTGGTGATCCAGATGTCGTAGGCGATCTCGTCGGTCTCGAAATGAAGTCGGTGGCACTCGTTGCCCTCGAACACTTCGACGCCGACGTAGTTGCTCGACGTTACGCCCCGTGTGAGGCGGGCCGCGGGGTCGCTCGCCAACAGCGACATCATAAAGCCTCCCATTCCCCCTTCGAGGGCCATCATAGCCGGGAGGCTATCGCTAAACTCGTCGAGCGTCGCGGGCGCTGCGCCTTCGGTGTATTGCTGAAGCTCGTGCGAGTACTTGAGCATCTTCTTTCCATCGCTAACGATGGTCGCGCCGAGCTCACCATCGGTACGGAGGAACAGGAAGCGATTGGGACGCTCGGCGGCGAATTTGTAGCTGACCGAGCGGCCCAGCTCCTGACCCGGGAGGCCGGCTTTAACTTCGAGATCGAAGTCGGCGGTGTAGGCATTCGCGGCTTTGATGCGATCGGTCGCCGAGCGGAGGATGACTTCGGGGTCCTTTGATTGGTCGGCGGCGAGCAACGTTGCCGCGCAGGTTGCCAAGCACACGATCGCCATTGCGGCACGTAAGGATATCGCCATGAGTCGTTCCTGTCTGAATGCGTTCCTACCCAATTGAGAGGCATCGGAGTCTTACGCGACATCGTCGCCGAACTTGATGCCCTGGGCGAGCGGTAGTTCGGAGCCGTAGTTGACCGTGCAGGTTGCCCGACGCATGTACTGCTTCCAGCTATCGGAGCCGCTCTCGCGTCCGCCGCCGGTGTCCTTCTCGCCACCAAAAGCCCCGCCGATTTCGGCGCCGCTGGTTCCGATGTTCACGCCCACCAGTCCACAATCGGAGCCCGCCGGCCCCATGAACTTATGGGCTTCGCGGACGTCGGTCGAGAAGATGGCCGAGCTGAGTCCTTGCGGCACGGCGTTGTGCATCTCGATGGCGTCGTCGAAGTTGTCGTACTCGACGATGTAGGTGAGCGGGGCGAAGGTTTCGTCGTACATCACCGGGGTCTGGATAGGAAGCTGCACCAGCGCGGGCTGCACGTAGACGCCGCCGGCGGGGACGTTCTTCGTCACCCGGTCGCCACCACACAGCAACCTGCCACCTTGATCGTGCGCGGCGACGAGAGCCGACTGCATGCTTTCGAACGCTCGCTCGTTGACCAAAGGTCCGACGAGTGTGGTCGAGTCGCGGGGGTCGCCAATGGGGAGGGATGAGTAGATGGTCTTGAGCCGCTCAATGAGTTTCTGCGAGACGCTCTTGTGAACGAACAACCGGCGGAGACTGGTGCAACGTTGGCCGCAGGTACCAACGGCGGCGAACGTGATCGCACGGACGGCGATGTCGAGGTCGGCCGACGGGGTGACGATCATGCCATTGTTGCCGCCGAGTTCCAGAAGGCTGCGACCGAGCCGGCCGGCAACGACCTGCGCCACGGAACGGCCCATCGCTGTTGAGCCGGTCGCCGAAACCAACGGGATGCGATGTTCGCCGGCGAGGGCTGCGCCGACGTCACCCCCGCCAATGACGAGTGTGGAGATTCCGAACGGGGCGTCGCTGCCGAAGCGTGCCGAGGCGAGCGTGACGATTTGATTGCAAGCCAGCGCGATGAGCGGTGTTTGCTCGGAGGGTTTCCAAATGATGGGGTCGCCACACACGAGGCCGATCATCGCGTTCCACGCCCAAACGGCGGCAGGAAAGTTGAACGCCGAGATGACGCCCACGGGGCCCAGCGGATGCCATCGTTCGACGAGTGTGTGTTCGGGGCGTTCGCTGGCAATCGACAGGCCGTAAAGCTGTCGCGATAGGCCGACGGCGAATTCGCAAATGTCGATCCACTCTTGAATCTCGCCCTCGGCCTCGGCACGAATCTTGCCGGCTTCGAGCGTGATCAGCTCGGCAAGCTCCTTCTTATTCTCGCGAACGAGCTCGCCAATCACACGCACGAATTCGCCACGCCGCGGCGCGGGGACTTCGCGCCAGTATCGAAACGTGGTTTGTGCCATCATAGCCGCCATGCCAACCTGCTCGGGGCTCGCTGCGCGAATTTGGCAGGTCGGCTGGCCATCGATGGGCGAACGTGGCATGAAGATGTCGCCGTTGGCACCGCGGGGCATTGGCCCGCCGTCCCACAGGCCGGAGTACGTGTTGCCATCGGCAGGCGGGAGAATACGGCTGGGCAGTTCCATGCTCGTTCCTTCGAGGTTGTGCAATCGTTGGGGCAGAATCTAAGGGGGCAAATCGGCCGCGCGGGGCCGAGCTAGCTATTAGACCAAATCGCCCGGCGATGTGCATCGCGAATCTGGTGGCCTGCGGGGATTCGCGAATTGCCGCGTCCTAATTGCGGCGAATGGCGGTGTGTTGTCCCGATCCAACTCCTCTCACGACTATCGAATCCCCCTCGAATTCCGCTGCGATCTCCTTGCCATCGAGTTCCACCACCGGCTTGTCGCCATTCCCGCGTGGCAGTACCAAGTCGGCGGTCACGTTGACGGGTAGCGTTACTTCGAGCGAGTACTCGCTGGGCGACCTTTGCCAGTGGACGGCGATAGGTCCACGATCGGTCGCGATGGTTCCTTTTGCCCACGGAAGTCGGGTGCCGAAGTCGAGTGGCTCGATACGCACCAGTTCGTACTGGGCTTTCACGGGGCGGATGCCGAGGATGTAGCGGACGTAGCCTTCGAGCCCGGCGGCTCCCCAAGCGTGCGACAGGCTATTGCCGGTTTCGTCGGCGTTCCATGCTTCCCAAGTCGCCGTAGCTCCGCGATCGAGGCAGCGAGCCCAGCCAGGTTGGTTGGGATTGGTGTAGAGGTCTACCAGCGCGGGACCTTGCTTGGTTTCGCCCAGCGCTTTGACGAGCCACGACACGGTGACCATGCCGACGCCCATGCCGAGTTCGTTAACGCGCGCAGTGACCACCGATTTGAGTTCCGGCGGTACCATGCCAATGGCGAGCGGGAAAATATTGGCGTGCTGCGAGGCGTTACCGCTGAGCGTCCCGTCGCCGTGAAGTCCATCCATGTAGAGACCGGTGTGGCCGATGAGACGCTTGTTGATCGCTTGCTCCAGGGTGGCGGATTTGCGGCGATATGTCGCGGCACCTTCGGCATCGCCCAACACTTCGGCGATGTGCGCCAGGGCTTGGTAGTCGGCGATCGCCCAGCCGTTGATGACGGTGCGGGCGTCGGTTTCCATGTCGTACCCGCCGCGCATGCTGGCGGGCCAGTCGATGATGCCGAACTCGTACGCACCGCCGCCGCCAGTCAGCTTCGTGACGAGACCTGTTTCGGCGTCGATGTGACGATCGAGGTAACCGCCGATGTCCTTCAGCTTGGGCCAGCTCTCCACCAGGAAGTCGCGATCGCCGGTTTCGAGGTAGTAGTTCCACACCCACGGCGCGAACGCCTGCGTGAAATCGGGAATATCGCGGCCGCCATCGTTGTTGGGATACACGGCATTCATTCGGCCTCGCTCCTCGGGAGCGGACCAGAAGCGATCCATCGAGTCGAGAAACTCGCGCATCACGCGCTGAGTAAGTGCACGCTCGCCAAACACGGGCATGGCGACGGTGCTCTGGATCGCCGCGTCGCCTAGAAAGCCACCTTTCTCACGGGTGGGCGTGTCGACGAACTCCTCTTGGGCGCAAGTGTAGATGGAGTGTTTCATCAAGTCCCACACCGCGTTAAGCGTTTCGTCCGATGACTCGAACGACGATGCGTCGTCGTCGAGAGCAATGTGCCTCGCGATGAACTGGAAATTGTCGGTGGTCACCGGCATCGGCGGGTTGTCGAGCTGGAAGTAGCGCATACCGAGGTATTCGGTGGGGACGTGCTCGAACGCTTTTCCGCTGAGCACCGCGCGGTACTCCATGTTCGTGGATTGAGCCCGCGTTCCGGCTGGCAGGATGCCTGCGGCGTTGAGTTCGTAGCCGCCGCGCATGGTGACCAGCGTCGGCGACTTGCCCCCTTCGAATTTCACGCAAGGCATGCCTGCCCACACTTTGCCGAGATCGACCACGTAAATTTGGTCGCCACGCTTGGTGATCGACACTGGCTGGATGGGGGTTTCGACGAACCGTGTCAGGTCGGGCTGTAACACGCCCGTCCACGGCGCAACAGGATGCGGGCCAATGATCGCGGCGGGCTTCCAGGTCGAATCGTCGTAGTCGATCGTGAACCAATCGCTTTCCATCCGCCGGCCATCGATCCGCTCGACGTAGCCCACCCCTTCGCCACGGTTGCGCTGTACCGGATCGACAAGTAGCCAACCTGGGTCGCGAGATTGAATCCAGGTGTCGTCCGAACCGATCACGGTCGTAGGACCATCGGTGTGTTCAACGACCAACTTTGAAATCAATCCCCGGGCACCGGCTGGTCGTCCCTGCCCGCCGCCGAACCAGTGGGTTCGGATGGCGACGAGGTTCTCTTTGCCGGGCCGCAGAAGCTTGCCGACATCGTAGGCGTGGTAGTACTGGCGGTCGGGGTAATGATAGGCGGGGCCTTTGCCCACAAGCTGGCCATTGATGTAGAGTTCGAATCGGTGCGTCGCCGAGACGTAAAGGATCGCCCGTTCGATTGGTTCGTTACTTAACTCGAATGCTCGACGGAAACGAGTGTAGTCGTCCACGTCGTTCGAATTGCGACGTATCCAGTGGGCCCCGGACCAGTCGCCGTTCGTGAGCAGCCCGACATCGAAGTGTGCGGCGTCGGACCAGCTGCTCGATTGGTTGTCACGGTCCCAGGTGCGTACTTTCCAAAAGTAACGCGTGCCGCTCTGTAGCTCGGTGCCTTTAAAGGAAATGTGGTTTTGCTGGCGGCTGGCGACCTTGCCGCTGTCCCACACGTCGCCCTGGTTGGATGCCAGGAGCTCGGCATTCGAGGCAACGAGGATCTGCCAGCTTGTCTGGATTTCGTTGTCGTCCGCGTCCACCACTCGCCATCCGAAGTACGTATCGCCTCCAGTGCCCGTTGGAGTGGCAACATCGTTGGTGCGTAGATCGATCGGTGGCGAGGGCGCCACCGCAAAGCAGGGTAGGGCGGGCGCGACGAGCAGCATCGCGGTCACAGCAGAACACAAGCGAGCGACACGCATTGTAAGTCAGAAGGGTCGAGTCTTAGGGGGAACCGCAGGAGCGGTTGGGAGATCCTTATTCTAAAAAGAGTTAACGTACGCCGCAGGCACTTTTGGGCGGCCGAAATCCAAAAATGGCTCGTCTTGCGATAAAAATGCGGAGAAAAATCGCCCGCCCACGGTAGAAACTGCCTCCAAGAAACGCGAAAAGCCAGTTCCACTGGGTGGAAATGGCTTTGCTGGGGTTGGACCACTGGCGCGTTGCGGCGGCAACTTGCTCGGGCTGCCCCTCCGAACTCATTGTCGCCGCAACGCCAGTTGGACGCGGGTTGTAGGAGTGGACTACGCCACGGCGCGAGTACGACGAGCAATACAGGCTGCCGCGAGGGCGAGCGTGCACAGGGCCAGGGTGGTGGGTTCGGGAACAACGGACGACCCGGCCAATCCGCTGAGCGCTCCGTAGTTGGTCCCAAAGTTGGACTTCCACACGCCGTAGTCGGCCGCGGTGATGGTTGCCCCGCCCGAACCATTGAAGTTAATGGCCGCGGCATCGCCCCCCAAGTTATCCCGCCAGACGGTGTAGTCGGCGAGATTCACGATGCCATCGGCGTTGAAATCGCCCGGATCGTTTTCCGGCGCGGTGCCGACATAGCGGACGACACCGTCAAACACATGGCCCAATTCGTTGGTCCAGCGGAACAGGACGTCGCCGGTATCGGCGCTGGAATTGTAGGCCGCACCGAGCGACAGGTTGTTGATGCCGGCAGCGAGCACGGAAGTGCTGCTGAAGTTTAACTCGGTGAGGTGGTAGGCGCTGTTCGAGGCCCCCGTATCCCAACCGTTGAATCCGGTGCCATTGCCATCGGGGAAGGCGGGAACGTCGCCACCGAGGCCATTGAACGCACTACCGACGAGTCCACCCATCGGGCTCTCAATTTCGTAAGCCTTCATGGTAAGGCCGGCGGCATTCGGTTCGTCGTTGTGCAGCGACATGGCGCCGGTCGAGCGGTCGATCTCTAGCACGATGGGGGAGGTGCCGTACATGAAGCGGAACTCGTTGCCACCGATGTTCGTGGCGGCTTGGCCGACGGAGACTTCGGACATGGTGATGCGCATCGCCATGTACTGGGCGGTGAACTCTTGCTGCAACGCATAAGGGCGAAGGTAGCTATCAAGCAGTCGAGGGTCGTCCGGATCGAGACGCGTGACCGAATCCGCAGGACGTTCGGGAAGAGTCGAGCCGAAGTCGGTATCGCTGAACCAGAACTCAAACGTTCCCACGCGGTCGGCGCGGGGCAGGGCACCCGCCCGCTGGGCGAAGGCAAACGAGTTGGTCGTTACAGGCGATCCATAGTTGAAGAATAACCGCTTGGGCGTTCCTCCGAGGCCAGCGTATTGTAGGCCGACGTTGATCTCGGGATCGGGGTTGTTGTAGTTGAAATAAAAGAGCTCGGTGTCGATGCTCGCGCCCCCCCCCAGGTCGAGGAACTCGTCGTCGAACAGGTTGACGGGTGTTGACTGCGCATTCTCTACCGTGTCGGGCGTGGTGACGGTGGCCACACCCAAGCTTGTGTAGGTCTGCGCCTGCGAGACACCCTCCACTCCAAGAAACAACGCCAGGGCCGACAGACTCGACGCAAGTCGGATTCTGCGGCGGAGGGCTAAGGCCGCGAGCGGCAGGGCGAGAAGCAACACCGAGCTTGGTTCGGGAACTAGCACGGCGGTGCCAAACAATGCTGGATACCCGCCGGCCGCGTCGACAAACAGGATGAAGTCGTTGATGTCGGTATCGAGGTCGCCGTCCATGTCGCCTTTCAAGTACGACTCGGCGAGCGATAGATCGCTCCACTTGCCACCCATGCCCGCGACGAGCGTGGGATAGTCGCTAATGTCGATGCTTCCGGAGCGATTGAAATCGCCAAAAGTGATAGGCGCACCGGTGAACTCGACGGTCTCGGATAAGAGTTCACCGCCAGGAGCGAACAATTCGAAGCGAAGGTCGTCGTAGGGAGTGAGCTGAAAAATATTGCCCAGGACGTAGCTCTGCCCGGCCAAGAGAGACAAACCAGCCCCGGTGTCGGTCTCCGACAACAGCTCGTTGGAGGAAGCACCGGTTACGTCCCACGAACCGTCGGGGTCGGCGGAGTTGTTTGAGGAAATCGGCGTCCAGCTTCCCGGTTTTAGCGAACCGAACGAACCCGAAGCAATTTCGTAGCTGCCGAACGTCACGTTTTGCACAGCTTGAATGCTGACGGTGCCAGTCGTGCGATTCACTACCAGTTTGGCGTCGTCGGCTTCGAACAGTTCGACTTCGGCGATCTGCATCGGAAGGTTGGTGACGGCCTTAATCGTAGGGAACACCATTCGATAGGACGTGTAGGAAGTGCCACCAAGGTTGTCCACGGGAATGATCGAGCTGGGCGTAAACCGGCCCTCCGGCAATTCGAGAGTGCCCTCGTCGATCAGCGTCCAATTCTCGGCATCGCCCACGCTGTGATTCACGCTGGTGATGGCATCGTTGGTGCCGTAGAGCTTGTAGCTGCTGGGATCGCGGCCCGGGAGATCGTTGGCGGTAGTGATCCGGAAGCCATTAACGACCGTGGCTCCAGCGGCGGGCGTCACGATGAATCCGCTGTTGCGACCATTCGTGCCCCCGGAGCCGGCACGAGCGCCGGAGTTCAAGTACTTGGTTTCTACATTGCGGTCGATGGCTTTCGCGACATCTTCGCCCGCGGGAGAGGCACTCGTTCCGGGGGGAATGTAGTCGATCGCGATGGCACTGTTGCTGGGATCGGTCACGTCGACCCCTCCGCCGTCCAGCAGACTCAACTCGCCAAGTTGAAAGATGGACGTTGCCGTGCGAACCGTTGGAAATACAACGCGATAGGAACTATAGCTGGTGTTGTTGGCGAAGTTGACGATTTCGCCTGCTGCGTATCGTTCGGTGGGTGGAGCCAGTGCACCGGCGGAGATAAGGGTCCAATTTTCGTTGTTCCCGCGACCGTTGGCGAGGCTGGTGATGCTGTCGTTCGTCCCCCACAGCGAGTACGAGGTGGGGTCGCGGTCCATTGCATCGTTGGCGGTGTAGTAGGTGAGTCCCTGCACGATGGTTCCCGGCTGCGGCGTAACGATCACGCCCGAGCCGGCCCCGCCAAAGTTTAGGTACTTGGTGCCATCCACCGCAGGATCGGGGCTACCCGCGACCGGCATCGCGAACTTATTGTCGAACAAATTGGCCACACCCTCGTTCGCGGGCGGAACGGCTTGAGTTCCGCCGTCAGTGTCGATCGCGATGATGGGGTCATTTGGCGAGAGGAAGTTAATGGCCGAACTGATGCTCGGCAGGAGTCCGAAGGCGACGAACAACGCTAGACGCAACTGGAACGATCGTTGGGACATAGGGGTACCGTACGGGCGTATCGAAGGTGGGAACGATTTCACAATGCCCCGTGCGCTTTAAGAAGCGACGTGTGGCAGCGCAGGAGGGACAGCGGAAAGGCTTCGCTGCTACCCATTCTGGGTAAGTGTTGATGGGCGGGTGGGATGGGGAACGCGTGGGTGCCGGTGCTCGAATCAATTCGACCGACGCTTGATGACCACGTCCGCTCCTTCATCCGATCGATGCCCTAGTCGCCGCCAGACCTGGGCATCGATGTCGTATTCAATTAAGTCAACCGAACCGTCGCACTTGGCCACAATCACGCCGCCCGCGTGGGGGCCGCCAAACACTTCACGCCATGGTTCGACGGTGACGTTGGTGGCCGTGCCAGCGACGATCATGCTGACCTTGGTATCTTTGAACTCGGATTTGATGGTTGTGTCGGGTGCAGGCAAGTGGGTAGGCTGATATCCGTCGTAGAACGTGGAGCGAGCCAAATCGTCCTGGAAGCCGGTGTACATGCTCCAGTCGTCGGCGATCCATGTGCCCGTGTCGTAGCTATCGGTGGGCAAGTAGCGCTCACCGATGCAGATGGTGTTGCTGAGGCCATCGGTAACGGCTTTGATTTTCACCGCCGTACCGCAGTAGGAGATGCCGTTGAAGGTGGTGAGTCGCGGCGGCCAACCGACGGGGCGGGTGGCGTCTGTGTAGTACGCTCGCGGGGAGAGGGCTTGGCAGTCGACATCCGACCGCGGTACATCTCCAACATTCACCGCGTAGTCCGCTCGGGCATGCTGAGGTGCGTTGTAGGTAATAGTAGTCGTTCCAGTACCACTCCCCGAAATTGCGCCGGTCGTTACGGCCGGATAAGCCTTGGCTGCGCGGCGGCTAGGGCAATTCATGATGCTCAACGGAATTTGATCGCGAGCAATGAGAGCCTCCTGCCTAGCGGTACCAGTGAGTCCGGAACCCATGTCGTGCAGTTGTTCTTGCTCGACGAATGGCAGAATGGAGAAAAGCCAACTTCCCGGCTGATCGGCGCCGCTGCCACGATCGGGGTCGCCGGTCCAGCTTCCAAACCACCCAGACGATGGCCACTGCTTGTAGGTCGACTCGTGGTTGAGCATCGCCAGGGACAGGTTTTTCTGTTGGCTGATGCACTGCGCGCGGCGAGCGGACTCTCGCGCGGCTTGGACGGCGGGAAGAAGTAGCGCGACGAGAATGCCAATGATGGCGATCACCACCAGCAACTCGACGAGCGTGAAGGCCCGTAGACTGATTGGACAGATAGAAGAGGCGAGCACTGGGCTACGACTTCGCATTGCGCACTCCGGCGTGGCGAGATGGAATATGGAAACCTTCCGCAAACCGGACCTACCGAGGGTTGGACCTTCGGCACGACCGGACCACTTCGCCGCCCGCAATCAATACACAAGTAGCACAAGCCAGCTACCGGCAACCTCCCCAGGCTCGGTAGTAGCGACCAAGGCACGACCCAAGCTTTGTGGCGACAGGCAAAAACCACCACTCAACTCTTTTGCCGCACGGAGCCCGCAGCTTGCGCCTCAGGTTTGGTCCGCCAGCGATTGGTAAAAACAAGGGGTTCACACACGCAGTTCGCCCGTGTCGGGAAGATAATACCGAGGGGCTGTGGATTGGTTACGTAAGTTTTTGGAAGGAACTCGGCGATTGCGGACTCGCGCTACGAAGCACCTATGGGTAGCCCCGATGGTGGGGCAGGATGCAAGAGAGCCGCGCGGCGCTCTGGTGGGAAAATCTTCGTAGTAGGCGCTGGCGTTCTATTGCGTTTGTGTATACTTACCGCACAGGCAGCACCCACTCCAAAACGCGACCGCGATCGCGTGATGTCTTCGCCAATACAGCGAGGAGCATCTATCTTGCAACGAGAGGTAATGCCGATGGCCCCCAAACCACAGGCCGATTGTCGGGGTGAGACGAACGAGTCGTTCGTTCAATTGTTGACCAGCGAACAGTTTCGCTTGCAACACTACATCACCATGCTATTAGGCAACGTCGACGCCGCGCAGAACGTCCTGCAAGAAGCCAACCTCGTGATGTGGCGCAAGGTGAATGAGTTCACCATGGGATCGGACTTCGGCGCATGGGCAAGGCAGATTTGTTACTGGCAGGTGCAAGCTTATCTTCGTGACAAGCAGCGCGAGCGGCACGTGTTCAGCAACATCTTGATTGCTGAGCTGGCAAGTCAAGAAAGCACTGCCCAGGATGAACTTGAGTCGCGTGTGGCACTTCGCGATTGCATGAGCAAAGTGAGTAGCGCTAATGCGGGGCTGCTGCGAGATCGTTACGCGGACGAACTCTCCATCGCCGTGATCGCCAAGAAACTCGGCAAGACGGAGTCGGCGATTAAAGTGCAGTTGATGCGGTTACGGCGAATCCTGGCTCAATGCATCGAGCGAAACCTCGCCCACAGCACGCTGCGCGATTAGTCATTAACTGTTTCCTCACAATCGCTATCTAGACTTTTCCTTCCTCAATACTTAATCCAACTCGACCGAGCAAATAGGCGAGCTCCCATGATGGATCACGAGATTTCCCACATCGACCACTGCGTGGCTGCCATTGCCGACGGTGGGGCATCGGACGACGACCTGCGAAAGCTGGGCGAGATGCTCGAAGGTCACGCCGACCTACAGGATTACTACGCCCGTACGCTGAGGCATCAGTTGCTGATCCAGAACGAACTCAATCTGACGCAGTTGAGCTTTCGCTCGGTGGTACCGGAGGCAATGGAGCCAGGAACTTGCGGAACGGGCGCGAGTTGCCGCGAACTCGCCCAACGAATGGACATTGATCTGGCCGACAGTGTTAACGATCGGTCTCGCCGAGTGGGTCGGCTCGCTAACCGCTCGACAGGCATGGCCGGTTGGTCGTGGCCCGGGATGATCGCCGGAATGATGCTCATCGCGCTGCTCGCGACTCAGTTCTTTCGTAAGGACGCCAGCTCTAACCTGCCACAGGCCAGCATTGCGGCAGTGCCAGCGGAAGTGCCAAAGCTCGAGTCGAGTATCGAAGTCGCTTCGAGCGAGACTGTGGTTCGCAACGACCGTGCCCTTCACCTGTTGAGCCAGATCACTCGCACCGAAGCGATCAGCGGGATTCGCTTCACTTCCAGCCAGGCTCCGTTCGAGGGCGCGATGGCCGGGCTTCCCAGCACGGGCACTGCGTGGCTGGAACGGAACGAGAGTGGTGTGGAGCGAGGCTACCTCGTGGCTCTTGAGCCCGGTCAGCAGATGGACGTGCGTATTGACGCCTCTGCCATCAGCCAAAACGCGTTGAGCATGATGGAGATCGCGAGCGACGGACGGATTGGCGGTGGTTGGTCGTCATTCAACAACTTGCTCAATGACGACATTTCTTTGCCTCTCCGCCGGCAAGGCTGCGTGGGCAGGTGTTCGGAATACAACGCGACCAACTCGACACGCTACTTCCTATTTGCCGGTTCACATATCCTGCCGCAACAGTCCGAGGACGAAAACTGGTACCAAAGCGATTGCCGCGTCCGCTTGCAGCGGGATGAACTGCTGGTCGTGGGCTGGGACGACCGTGGTTACGAACCGGCTTCGAACCTGGCGTTCGACGACTACGATCCCGACCTCGACTACAACGACATGGTTGCCACTATTCACCTGCATCGACCGGAATCCATGGATGCAGTGAAAGCCTTGGCATCCAACACCGTCGATTACTCGCCAACGCCGATCCAGGGGAAACTAGTCACCGACGAGATTGACAGAGGATGTGCACTGGAGGTTCCGGCGGGTAAGCGGCTTGTGATGACGGTAACTTGCAACGCGGAGCTGCAGAATGGATTTCGCATCGTCGAGAGCAAGACGCAGCGGATTCTGTGGATGGACGAAGGGACGCCTTACGTGAAAGACAAGAGTCAGCCTTCGGACCGCGGCGTGTTCGTCATCACCAACTACACCGACGAGCCGCAGCAGTACCTGTTCCAGGCGCTGCGGCGGAGTTATGGCGAGACACAAGAAGATCCTTGGCGAGTCAGTAGCCTCCGCAAGTTCGCCGGCGGCAAAGACCACCTAATCTTCGGTTTCGAAGACAGCCCGCACATCTACAACCATCGCGACTGGCACGATATCAGCGTGATTGCCCATTGGTTCGACTTAGATTGAGCACACTTCACGCCCACCGGCGAAGCAGCACAGTGCAAACGCCGATTGCTACTAGCAGTAGTGTGCTCGGCTCTGGTACGCGATGTCCCGCCAGCAAGTCGGCCAGGTCAAGCGAATCGGCGTTCTCGTGATTCTGGTAGAGGATGAACCAGTCGAGCACGTCCGTGCGGCCGTCGAGGTTGAGATCGCCATGGGTGACTCGGTCGAAGGCGCTGGTGTAGCCCGTGGCGAAGTAGTTGGCAACGAACGCGGCTACATCGTCCTCGGTCGCCAGGCCGGTGCCGTCGCCGTTGACGAAGCCGTCTTGGTTGATGTCGCCCGCGATGCCGTTTAACACGAACTCCGGCGCTGCGAGCTTCCATATTTCCCCGTCGGTTTCGCCTGGCTGGCGGTTAAAAAGGTCGAGGCGATCGGGGCCCACCAGCAAGTAGAGTTCGCCTTGCTCGTCCTCGGCGATGCTCCAGATGCGATCGGGAAGCACTTCGCCCTCGGGTAGCTCGATCTGCAACTGATAGAGATCATCTCGCGAGGAAGTGTTCGTAGTATCGGGATCGCCATAGTAGAGCTCGACGACATTCGTGGGCTGCCCACCATTGTTCTCGCCGACGTCGGCGAAGACGTACATCCCTTCCAGTTCGGGTATTGCCGAACCACGGTAGACGAACCCGCCGATGATGTTGGTCGATTCGCTCTGTCCGCCGAGACTGTGATAAAGCTCGAACACAGGCCCGATGGCTCCGACGGCGCGATTCAGAAGATCACCACGGACGACATTCGTTCCCTCGTAAGCACCCCAACCGAAGTTGCCGCCGTTCTCAATCCGGTTAATCTCCTCACGCGAACCCTCGCCGACATCGCCGATGTAGACATCGCCAGTGACTTGGTCGACGTTGATTCGGTAAGGGCTTCGCAAGCCGTAGGCGAAGGTCTCGGCGAGCGTATCGGGGTCGCCGTCGGTGACGCCGAAGTTATCGAGCGGGATGCGGTACTGCTGGTTCAACCCGCCGGTCGGCCGGGTGTCGCCAGGCAGGTCGAGCGGATCGATGCGCAGCACCGACCCGAAGATGTTGCGGGGGTCGAGCGCATTGGTGAAGCGATCCTGGTTGAACGCGTTACCTTCGGTGTTGGGAAAGGCGTTGCCGCCGCCGTCACCGCTCGTTAGGTAAAGTGTTTCATCGTCGCCAAACGCCATGTCGACCAGCGTGTGAATGATGCCAGGTCGTTGCGACCGCATCACTTCACGCTGCGTCACGTTGGCGCCAGGACCAGAGAGCGTGAGCTGCGTGGCACTGGTGATGGCCGAAGGGGCGATGGTCCATTCGGTGACCACGCTATCGACGATCGAGTTGACGCCATCGTCGAAGTCGGCCGGCGCGCTGCCGGGGAGCTCACTGGTGAGGACGTAGAGTTTTCCATAGCCCCGACTTTGAGGGTCAAGAAAGCCAGGATGGGCGGCGATGCTGGTGTTGCCGATCTGGCGGAAATCGGTGATCTCGCCTCCGCTGGTGGGAATGAAGGGGGGCGAATTGCTGTTGTAGGTGTCAAAGTAGGCACCTGGTTGAAGTGAGCCATCGGCGTTGAGCAGACGCACATGCCCGGTGAGGGTCAGGATCAACTGCCGCCCGTCGCCCAAAGGGGTCATGTCAATCGGGATCATTTGCGTTCGCGTGTTGGCGGTGTTGCCACTTAGTTCGCCATTAAGACCATCGACCACCTTCTCAAGTCGCACCCCAATCGGTCCGCCTGGTATCAACGACTGCGCGTGAGTGAATGGCAGCGATGCTCCCCATGATAAAAACGCCAAGGCCAACGTGCGAACAAAGAGTAAAACCGTTTGCGAAATTGACTGCTGGAGCACGAGTGCCTCCCCTGTGAAGTCATACGCCCGTCCGTTCCCCGCCGTTTGCGCCGCGGCGAAATCCGAGGGCGAAGTAAAAAGAGCTGCTGTTCCGGACCCAAGAGCCGGGAGCCGCGAAGCTAGCGCGCGACACCCCTGCCGAATTAGTACCACCTGGGATGGATGGGGTAACTGACATACGGAGAAGATCGGCCCCGCGAGCGTTTGCGAGGCCGAGCCTGTGGCTCATTGCCTGTGCGGCAAACCGACAGGGCGTTGTTGAGTGCGGCTTCTGGGCGTTCTTGCGAATTTTTTGTGTTACTTCCGCACACCGGGCGGGTACCGTAGTGTGCCGGAGAAACACGGCAGCGTGGGACACCCTCCTGCGATCGCACTTTTCGCCCTGGTTTTCGTGCTTATCCCGGGGGCTTGGTGACATTTCAACGTTCAAAGTCGGGTGAACGAGGCAGGTAGGCGCTCGATAATAGGTAGTTGGAGGGCTGGCGTTGGACCAAATCTCGTCGGAAGAGCGATTCCTGAAGGCGCTCACGGCGTCGCAGGGCAGGCTGCAAGCCTACCTGTTCTGCCTGCTGGGGGACATGCACGATGCCAATAGCGTGCTGCAAGAAGCCAACCTGGTGATGTGGCGAAAGTCGTCGGAGTTCGAAGCCATCCAAAGTTTTAACGCGTGGAGCCGCGAGATCGCCTACTTTCAGGCGCTCGCTTTCCTTCGCGATCGAAAACGCGACCGCCTGATCTTCAGCCAAGAAGTGATCGACAATCTAGCCAGCGAGCGAGACGAGGTCGATTTCGACGAGCGTCGGCTCGCATTACGAAACTGCGTCGCCAAGCTTCACGGGCGGTGGCGCCAGCTTATCTACCAGCGATACAGCGAGAATAAACGCATAGCACAGATTGCAGCCGAGCAGCAGAAGAGCGAAGGAGCGGTGAAAATGTCACTCAAGCGCATTCGGCAGACGCTGATGGATTGTGTGAACAAGCGATTGGAGGCCATGTAATGAGTCGTCGCCCACCGAATGAAATCTTAGCGGGCTTAGCGTCGCAACTTGTGGATGGCGGCCTCGACGACGCCCAGTACGCGCAGCTTTGCGACCTAGTAGCCGCCGATCCCGCTGCGGCCGCTTGGCTTGCGGAGTGGATGGAGCAGCACGTGATGCTCGAGATGGACATGGGCACTTTGGATCACGGCGCCTTGGCCGCACGCCCGTTGTTAGGAATGGCTTCGGGGATCGAGGCGTGCGGCCCCGATTTGATTTGCGACGTTGCCGAGTCCCGACGCCCTCGTGGTTCAAGCATTCCCGACTCTCGCGGGCAGGTCAGGTTGTGGTATGGATTGTCCGTGATTGCCGCGAGTTTGCTCGTGGTGGTTGGCTACGGTTGGGGCTGGAACGCTGGGAACGAGGCCAGTCGCTTAACTACGTCTGGACGTATTCAAGGAACCGAGCCCGCCGCCTACTTGGCCGCCGTTGCGACGATTGCGGGTGGTGTGGATGCTCAGTTCGACGAAGGGGTGAAGCTAGGGTCGAGATTGTCGCCGGGCCGGTTGCGATTGAATCGCGGTATTGCTCAGATCGCGTTCGATCGCGGAGCGACGGTCGTCCTGCAAGGGCCCGCGGAGCTGGAGATCGTCGATGCTGCGACGTGCCAGCTCGTTAGCGGTTCGCTGTCCGCCGACGTGCTCCCCGAGGCATCTGGCTTCAGCATTGCGGCAGGAGGAGTGAAGGTCGCCGAGCGTGACGCCCGGTTCGGGCTCAAGACCTCGCCCGACACTTTCACGGAAGTGCATGCCTTTGGCGGCGAACTCAACTTAATTGACTACCGGCATCCCAAGGACCAGCAGCGACGCCTAGCCGAAGGCGAAGCGCTCCGCTGGCACGCGGGCGAAAACGCTGAAGGCATCGCTCCCGATCCTACAGCGTTTGTGACCAACGATAAGTTTCAAGAAGCGCAGTTAGTTCAGGAGCAACAATCGTACGAACGATGGCTGGCTTACTCGCAGCGCTGGATGAACGATCCGAACGTGCTATTGCGATATGAATTCGGCGAGGCGGTCGACCAGTCCATCGTCAATACCGTCAATCCAGCCAGCCACGGCGCCAAGTCGCAACAGAAGACCGCACGCATGGTGCGAGGGCGATGGAACGGCAAGTCGGCCATGTTGTTCGACGGACAGACCGACTTGCTGACAGTCGAAGACGCTCCCGAGTTGCAAATCAATGGCGACCTCTCAGTCGCGGTGTGGCTGCGAACGCGCAGCTACCCGTCGCAAGGATTCACGCGGATTGTTGGCAAGGGTCAAGGTTGCGATCGCAACTATGGCCTGTGGATGGACTACAACGGCGACTTGCTGTGGCAAGTCTGCCCCGACAAGGATCCTGAGCGACAGGAGCAATGGGATAGGTGCAGCTTGCGAACCAGGCCTTTGCCTGTCGGGCAGTGGGCGCTGGTCACGGGAGTCGCGGAGGGGAAGCGGCTAAAGATTTATATCAATGATGAGCTTCAAGTATCCGTTATCGCTCCGACCGACTTCGCATTAACGAATCATCCACTGACGATTGGGTACTACGGCGACGTGCCGGCACACGACCAGTACTTTTGTGGCGATATCGATGAGTTGATCTTGTTGGACCGCGCGCTCGCGGAAGAAGAGATCAAGGAAATGTACGAGGCGGGTAATCCCGCGTCGATCTCCGAAGGACTGGAATCTCCGAATCGAACGTCGAAGGATCAACCTGTTCCTCGATGGAACGCTTAACCTCCGAGCCACTCATCCGGGCCGGATACTGTATCGCTGGGCCTGATCCTTGGCGAGGGATAGCGGTGCGCACTGAGCCCCGAAAACTGTAGCCATGCACCTGTTCGTCGGCCCTGGGGCAGCAGGCCGACGGGCAGGGGATGGCCACCACGCAGGCATAACTTTTCTTAACGTCGTAAGGATAGGGAGTACGTTTACCATGGACACCAACGCCGTCCGGCGCCGAGCAAATGATTTGCAATACAACGTCTCGCGTCGTCCTAGTGCTTTCACGTTGGTGGAGCTACTGGTGGTGATCGCCATCATCGGCATCCTCGTCGCGCTCCTGCTTCCAGCCGTCCAGGCCGCCCGCGAGGCGGCTCGTCGTTCGTCGTGCGTCAACAATCTCCGCCAACTCGGAATTGCGCTGCAGAATTACCATTCGTCGCACGGTCGTTTTCCTGCAAATGCCAACTACATTCATGGTGAACTGGCTGGCCGCCGCGACTTTGCTTCGCATCTTCTCGTGATGGGACCATTCCTCGAGCAGTCGGCTCTTACGGATAACCTCGACTTTTGCGATCCGGCGGACCCCGCTTGCGTCAGGCCGGGCGATCAATTGATCGGCACGGTTCCCGCCCGCTCGTTCGTGGTACCCCTGCTTCAGTGCGCGTCAGACACGAAGAACGGCCGCATCAATCCCGCAGACGGGATCAGCGCAATGTCGAGCTTGCTACTCGGGGGCGAAATTGCGGTGACGAATTACGCGGGGTCGATCGGCTCGCAACGGATGGAATCATTCGGCGGCTTCAACCTGTCGACGGTGGTTCCACCCGGAGGAACCATGTACGACCAGGATCGCGACGGCGAAGATTGGTTCAATCAGAACACCGATCCCTCGAAGCCTTGTCCCACAGGGGCAGGTGGAGCCAATGTGCGGTCCGATTGCCCCAACGCCCGCACGATTTCGGGTGTGTTCGCCCGTAGCACTTGGGCGGCCAAGATCGCGCAGATATCCGATGGCACCTCGAACACGATTGCGATGGGGGAGATTCTGCCGGCGTCATCGGGGTTTCAATGGATTCGTGGCTGGACGTTGTCCGAAGGATTGTGGTTCGCCACGACCGCGCCGATCAACTTCGAAACCGACAAGGACGACGCTCCGACCAACACCACTGGTGGCGGACGCGGTGGTGCCAGCGTCACCAAGAAGCCAGGCCACGACTGGGAGGTCGACTTCAATACCGCAATGGGCTTCAAGTCGCGGCATCCTGGCGGAGCGAACTTTGTGTTCGCCGATGGTTCGACTCACTTCTTGAACGCGTCGATCGACTACACCGCTTATCAACGGCTTGGAGCGCGGGGCGATGGCGAAGTCGCGTCGTTCGAATAGGCGTTAGGTGTGCCCAATTGCTCGTATTTTTCCTGACTTGTCTCGGCTGAACTAATGTTACATCCTCTCCGAAATCTAATACTTTTCACGGCTCTCCTACTTCTTAGCAGTGGTGGCTGCAGCGACAGCCCCGAAGGAGTCGAGACGCACCCGCTCACGGGCGTGGTCACTCTCAACGGCAAGCCGGAGTCGGGCGTCGTCCTGACGTTCCTCGCCGAAGGGGAGGGGGGAACGAACGCGTCAGCCGTTACCGACGACGCGGGAGAGTTCGTTGCGGCGACCTCTTTCGACATGGGGACGCGGGAGCAAGAGGGCGTGATCGCCGGCACCTACCGAGTGACCGCCACCAAGTTTGAGAAGCCCGACTTCTCCGGTAAGCAAACGGCTCCCAAGAATTTGCTCCCTGCCAAGTATTCCAGGGCCCAGACCTCGGACTTAACGACCACGGTGACCGCCGGGCAAGAGAATCGTGTCACGTTTGAATTGAAGTAAGCCATCCTCCACTTGTCTAACTATGCATCCAGCTTTAGGAGCGAACAACATGTTGCGACGTTCATGGAAACTAAGCCCGGTGTGGGTGATGGCAATCCTGGCTGCACAAGCCGGCGAAGGGCGGGCCGATTTGTTCGGTGCGCCCACAACGATCACCGCGACCTCTGAATTCAACGGCGACTACACCGTCACGAATCTCTTCGACGAAGTCGTGACCGACGCGAACATTGGCGTTACCCAGTATGGCGCCGGCGGGGGTACCCAGTGGGCCGGCGTTGGTACGGGGCCATTCAACGTTTTCATGGACTATGGTTCGCCTCTTACGGGCGTGGACGGCTTTGTCTACAGCCAACGGCTTGGTGGCAACCCCGCGCTCGACAAAGTGGGGCGAATTGACTTTTGGTTCAGCAACACCGACTTCGGCGGCGTGATTCCAGGCACTCCCGCGAATGCAAGTGTAACAGTCACGAACACTGCGACCCCCATACTAACCCAGTACACCTTTGGCGGGGCGGATTTCTCGGGACAGTACGTAGCGGCTCGTTTCATCGCGCCACCTGGGGGTGGCGGCAATATCGGAGGTAGCGAGTTTCGTTTGAGCTTCAATACGCCGACGGCCATTAACCCTGCGTTCATTGTGGACCGCGAAACCGGCAACATCACATTGACCAACGATACGGCTTCGGACGTGACTTTCATCGCCTACGAAATTGAATCGCCTGACTACGGAGGACTTGATTCTGAGAACTGGAGTTCCATCACCGGCAACTACGACTCGGGCAATCCAGGCCCGAACCAAGTGACCACAGCGACTTGGCTGGAGTTTACTCCCGAGCCCTTTGTTGGTGTCCTTAGCGAGGGTGTGCAACCCGGAAGCGGCGGGGTTACGCTTAGCACCGGTCAGTCGGTGAATCTTGGCAATTCCTGGATTCGTACTTCGACCGAGGACCTCACCGTCCGCCTCGTTGCGAGCGATGGCTCGCTGATTACGACCGATATCGTGTACGTAGGGGACGAAGTGGTCGATGGCGACTACAGCGGCAATGGCAGCGTGGGTGCCGAAGATTGGCCTCTGTTCCGTACGGGACTCGGTAGCGCCGGTACCAACCTGTCGCTTGCTCAAGCCTACCGCCTCGGGGACCTCGACGAAGACGGCGACACCGATCTGCGCGACTTCCGCGCGTTCGAAGCACTTTACGACGCCAACAATGGCACTGGTGCTCTCGCGGCGCTCATGACCTCGCAGGTGCCGGAACCGAGCTCCTTCTTCGTCCTCCTGGGGTTAGTTGGTGTAGCCATGGTTGTCCGTCGACACAAAGCGGTCGCTTGTACGCTGTTGGGCGCCATCTGTGTGCTGGGGGCGGCGACCGCCGACGCCCAAGTGTTCACGCTCTCGTCGCCCGCGACCCCCACAACGTCGACAGCGAACTCCGAATACAACGCCGATTACGGAGTTGCCAAACTGTTCGACGACACCACCTTCACAGGTGCTGACGTTGGTGTGAAAGTGTATGGCGGGGGCGATCCGCAGTATGCGGGAGTGGGAGTTGGTCCGATGGAATTGTTTTTCGATTACGGCAGCTCCATCTCAGCCAACTACCTTACCTACGCCCAACGCGCCGGTGCGATCGGCAATGCCGACAAGGTGGGCAAGGTAGAGCTGTGGTTCAGTAACACCGACTTTGGAGGTGTCGTTCCAGCGACCTCGCCCGACGCCGACGTTTCGGTGACCGAACTCAGTGGCGTGATGACGCCATACAGCCTGACTGGTGTGAAGAGCGGACGCTACGTCGCCGCACGCTTAACCATCAACGACATTTCGCTCGATAGCCCCGTGAACAACATCGGAGGCAACGAACTGCGACTGATGAATGGTCCTTCGGACGTGGTGCTAGAGGTGAACCGATCCACCGGCAGCCTGACGATTCGCAACGAAGGGGCGCTTGCCCAAAGCCTGCCGATCAACGGTTACGAGATTCGCAGCGGTGGCTCGCTTCTCGCTACGTGGAACGGTTTCGAGAACGGCAGCGTGGGTGGGTTCACGCCGGGCACCGGTACGGGAAATGGTTGGGAGAAGGGCGACTCGTCTAACTCCAGCCTTTTGGTCGAGGCGAATCTGCTCGGATCATCCACACTCTCGAACACCGCCGTGCTTCCGCTGGGAACGGGGTACAACACCGCGGTCGACGGACAGGACCTTGAGTTCTATGTGAACACCACTGGCACCGCCGAACTATTCCTTCCCGGGCGAGTGGTGTACGTGGGGGGGACCGCCGAGCTTTTTGGAGACTACAACAACGATGGCACGGTGAATCTCGCCGACTACACGGTTTGGCGTGACAACTTGGGGGCGGCATCGCTCACCAACGAAGACCCCAGCGCCTCGCCGGGCGTCGTGAACGCCATCGACTACCAAGTCTGGAAGAGCAACTTCGGGGAGTCGTCCTCTGGATCGCTAGTAGGCAGCACAAGCGTACCCGAACCATCAGGCTTGCTACTACTGGCACTAGCCGGTGCGATTGGCGTTGGCCGGCGATGGAATGGCTTGGCGATGCGAATCCTTGGTGGTCTTGCCATCGCGGTGTGCTGCGTAGGGTCTACCAGCGCGGCGACCCCCGATGCGATCTACTTATTTGGAGACAACTCGGGTCCCGACGGCGTTGAGAATGGCTCGGCGGGAGTTGCGGTCGGTCAGGGAGCTGGTGCCCTGGTGGCCGATTTTACAATCGATCACTTCGGCGACCCCTCGGTGCTGACCACCTATCGCGATCTCGCACCCGTTCCCACCGAACCCGCGCAGCGGCCCAAGTACATCAACACCGCCGCGCTAAACTACCCCGGTACTAACATGGGGTCGGTGACGTCTGGCGTCGGCATTGTATTCGATGGCGTCGACGATGCGCTGCGTGGACCGGGACTAGGCTATCCGCCAGACGGCGATGCCAACTTCGCCGACCCCTATGCCAATGCCTACTTCACGATCACCACACGTCTGATGGACGGTTGGGTGCGTCCGACGAACCTGTCTGGAGCTCGGCAAGACGTGGTGAACGATTCGTCTCAGTTTGGCATTCATATCACCGCGAACGATACCTGGGGCATTACCTATGCTGGTCAGCAGTTCGATAGCAACGTCGTTGTCGCCGACACGCTCGATGCTAACGGTTGGGCTCACGTGCAGCACATCGTCAAAGGCAATCGGGCGACACTGCTGGTCAACGGCGTCGTGGAGTTGATCACCCCCAACACCTTCTACTTGAACACTGATGCGGAGGAGATCGTGTTCGGCTCGAATCTCGAAGGCGATGGCGACTTCTTCACGGGGACGATGGACAATTTCCGCCTCGCCGTGGCAGGAGATAATCGTGGCCTCACCCCCGCCGGTAAGAACTACGGCACCATCAACTTGCTGACCGACAACGACTTCATCACCGCCAACGTGACCCCGGGCGATGCCAATGGCGACGGAATGGTGAAGGGCAATGGAACCGGTAACGAGAGCGTCGACGACGTGACCTATTTCGTCAATCGCTTCTACGACACTCAGGTGCTGACCGATGCCGCAGGCAATTCAGTCATTGCGGGTGACCTCAACAGCATCACGACCATGGCCGATTTTGATGGAAGTGGGCGGACGGATCTGCTGGATTGGATCATTTTGTTCCAGAACCATCAGGACTCAGCCGCCCTCGCCACGGTCGATCTAGCCGCCCTGTTGCAGGGTGGTGGTCAAAATGCAGTCCCTGAGCCCGCTACGTGGGCGATTCTCGCGTTCGCTGTGGTAGGATATGGAGTGGCGGCTCGCGGCCGTCGTAAGTCGTGATATCCCGCGGCCATCAGGCCGAGCAAGTTTCTACAGGCTCCCCATCGCGCGACCCATCTGGCGTCGCAGCCCGTGTACGGTTTCTGAATTCTGATGTCTCCAATCGAGCGTTCTATCTGCGAGATAATCCCCAATTTGTGGCTGCGTGGAATTGTGGTCGCGGCACTGTTGCCCATGGCGGCCATCTCCATGGCAGAATCGCCGAAGGTCGATTTCTCACGCGATGTCTTGCCAGTACTTTCCGACCGATGCTTTCTGTGCCACGGCCCCGATGCCGAAGCACGCGAAGCGGGTCTGCGACTGGATGGTTTTGAGCTCGCTACGGCCGAACTCGATTCGGGCCTGCGGGCAATCGTCCCGGGAGACGTTGATGCTAGTGAGCTCGTAAAGCGAATCATCTCCGACGACGATTCGGAGCTGATGCCACCCGCTGACAGCGGGAAGACACTATCGGCCGCGGAGCGTGAATTGCTTACGCGTTGGATCGCGGAAGGAGCTAAGTACAAGCAGCACTGGGCGTTCGAATCGGTCGCAAGGCCTGAGGTCCCGAAGGTCAAGAACGAGGCGTGGGCGCAGAATGCCATCGATCGTTTCGTTCTCGCGCGGCTCGAAGCGGAAGGGCTTGCTCCAACCAGAAAAGCGGAGCCCGGCAAACTTGCACGGCGCATCCACCTAGACTTGGTGGGAATTCCCCCCTCGCTGTCGCAGCTCCACGAGTTTGCATCCGATGAGTCGCCCGAGGCCGTTGGTCGATTAGTGGACCAATTGTTCGCGTCGCCCCACTACGGCGAGCGGATGGCCATCGATTGGCTGGATGGAGCTCGCTACGCTGACTCGAACGGCTACCAGAACGACTTCGCCCGGCACATGTGGCCTTGGCGCGACTGGGTGATCAAGGCGTTCAACGCCAACATGCCGTACGACCAGTTTACGATCGAGCAACTCGCCGGTGATCTCTTACCAAACCCCACCCGTAGCCAACGTGTGGCGACCGGATTCAACCGCAACAACCGCACGGTGACAGAGGCAGGTTCGATCGACGAGGAATGGCTCGTTGAGAACGTGGTTGACCGGGTAGAGACGACCAGCTCAGTGTTTCTGGGTCTGACAATGGGCTGCGCGCGGTGTCACGATCACAAGTACGATCCAATCAGCCAGCGCGAGTTCTACGAGTTCTACGCCTTCTTCAACAACATCGCCGAGCAGGGGGTCGTCACCGAAACACGTGGTAACGTCGCGCCGAAGATAACGGTTCCCAGCGTCGAGCAAGAGGCGGAACTTGCTGAACGAGCCAAGCAAATCGCGTCGCTCCGCAAGATGCGAAGCACCCTTAAGTCGCACACGACTTCCGAAGAGATGCTTGATCAGCTGGAGGAACTTGCTGGTGGCGACCCGCTGGAAGCCAAGGTTCACCTAACGCTGACCGCGGATGGCGGAGGGATGGATACTCCAGCCGGTGGAATGATGCAAACCGGCGGATCCAGTAGGGAACCGGTCCAGTTCGGGGTTGGCTTGCCCGGCTCCGTAGCACGATTTGTCCACGGTGGACTCGTGTGCGGCAACCTGTGGGCGCCGAATCGCGAGTCGGGATTTACCTGTAGCCTATGGGTTAAGCCCGTATCGGATGGTGCCCTAGTGTCGCGGATGGACGGGGGGGAGGGGAGGCGAGGCTTCGATATCTCGCTCATTGATGGGGAAAGGCTCTCAGTTCATCTGATTCATGCCTGGCCCGAGAGTTCGTTGAAGGTAACTTCGAAGACCCCCCTGCCCAAAGGCCAGTGGAGCCAATGCACCGTGACCTACGACGGATCGTCGCGTGCGTCCGGAGTGCGATGTTACGTCAATGGCCGGCCCGTGGAGCTCGACACACACAACGACACACTGAACGCTACCATCGAGAGCACACAGCCATTGCGACTGGGGCAACGTTCGGACGAGCTCTACTTCGCGGGCGAACTTGCGGAGGTCGAATTCTTCGATCGACCGCTGAGCATCGTCGAGGTACAGCGGCAACTCGCCCAGCACCTTCTAGCTCTGCATCTGCAAACTGCTGCCGTCGTGGACGATGACGCCGCCAAGGAGGTTGGCGCGTTGTCGTCCGAGCTAATCGCGGCGCGAAAGCGAGCCATTCGCGACGAAGTCAAGCAGCTTGAGACGGAACTCAAGGAATTCGAAGAGAAGCTTCCCAGCGTGATGGTGATGGAGGAACGTGAGGAGCGACGTCCAACGTTTGTCCTGAAGCGTGGACTCTATGATCAGCCCGATAAAGACCAGCCCGTTGACGCTGACGTTCCCAGTTTCCTGCCACCGCTTGCCGAGGGCAAACACGATCGACTGGCTCTGGCGAACTGGTTGGTGTCGCGGGAGAATCCGCTCACCGCGCGAGTGATGGTGAACCGCCTTTGGACCAAGTTCTTCGGGCGCGGGCTCGTCGCATCGCCGGAGAATTTTGGTGTTCAATCCGAGGTTCCTTCGCATCCGGAGTTACTTGACTGGCTTGCCGTCGAGTTGATCGAGAGTGGCTGGGACTTGCAGCACCTGCAGCGGCTGATCGTAACGAGCGCCACATACCAGCAATCTTCCGCCCGGTCGGCAGAGCTGCAAGAACGCGATGCTAACAATTTGCTACTCGCGCGCGGCCCTCGCGTTCGTCTTACGGCCGAGTTGATTCGCGACAATGCCCTTACGGTTAGCGGATTGCTTACGCCTACGATGGGCGGCCCAAGCGTCATGCCTTACCAGCCCGAAGGTCTTTGGGCCGAACTCGCCGGCGGGGCTCATGAGACTTACACCCAGGATCACGGCGAGGCGCTCTATCGCCGCAGTCTCTACATTTACCGGAAGCGGACGGTGCCTCATCCTTCCCTCAGCACATTCGACGCACCGAGCTGGGAGATTTGCCAGATAAAGCGTGCACCAACCAATACTCCGCAGCAGGCACTCGCACTTCTGAACGATGTCACTTACGTGGAAGCCGCTCGCAAGCTGGCGGCGATGATGCTTGAGGATGGCAACGCGAGCGTCGAGAGCCGCCTCGCCATCGCCTTCGAGAGTCTCACCGCTCGCGAGCCACGGGGCGAAGAGCTGAAGAAGCTGGTCGCCGTACTTGAGAAATATCAGCACCACTTTGCTGCCGATCCGTACGCAGCGAAGGAGTTCATCCAACATGGGGAATCAGCGCGGGGAGCCGAGGGTGTGGACGATGTGACGCTCGCCGCGTACGCGGCGACGGCAAGCTTGATACTGAACCTCGACGAAGCGGTTACTAAGGACTAACACCATGAATCCTCTCGCACACGTGCAGCACTTCAATCGCCGGCACTTCCTGGGCAGGAGCGGTGTCGGACTAGGCGCGATGGCCTTTGGCTCGCTCGGAGGATTTGCGCCCACGGTGCAGGGGAGTTCCGTACCTGCGTACGTTCCCTCGGTAGCGCCCAAGGCGAAGCGAGTCATCTACCTGTTTCAGTCGGGCGCCCCTGCGCAGCACGAGTTGCTCGACCACAAGCCGCTGCTGGGCAAAATGGCCGGCGTGGATTTGCCCGACTCGATTCGCATGGGGCAGCGCCTTACCGGAATGACCTCCGGTCAGGCGAGCTTTCCGCTCGTGCCGTCTAAGTTCTCGTTCGCTAGGCATGGCCAGTGTGGTGCGGAGATGAGCGAGTTGTTGTCGCACACCGCAGAGGTGGCCGACGACCTGTGCATCATCCGCTCGATGCACACCGAAGCGATCAACCACGATCCGGCGATCACGTTTTGTCAAACCGGCTCGCAGGTAGCAGGCCGCCCCAGCATGGGGGCGTGGCTCGCTTACGGGCTGGGTAGCGAGAGCCGCGATTTGCCGGCGTACGTGGTGATGGTGTCGCGCGGCACAGGGCGACTGGGTGACCAACCGCTCTACGACCGCCTGTGGGGGACAGGTTTTCTGCCTTCCAGCTATCAAGGAGTGAAGCTGCGCGGTGGCGGTGATCCTGTGCTCTACTTAGCCAATCCCGCAGGTTGCAGCACGGGCTTCCGCCGCGAGATGCTCGACGACCTGGCCGAGCTAAATCGCCAGAGCTACCAGCAGCACCAGGACCCAGAAGCTCTGTCCCGCATCGAGCAGTACGAACTCGCCTTTCGCATGCAGGCATCGGTGCCCGACCTTACCGACATTTCGAACGAGTCGCAGCAAGTACTCGATATGTACGGGCCCGACGTTCACAAACCGGGAACCTACGCCCGAAATTGCCTGCTAGCTCGCCGGCTGGCGGAGCGTGACGTGCGATTCATTCAGCTCTTCCACATGGGCTGGGATCAACACGACAACCTGCCCGACCATCTGACGAAGCAGTGCCGCGACACCGACCAACCCACCGCTGCCCTGCTGCGAGACCTGAAGCAACGCGGCCTGCTCGACGACACGCTGGTGGTTTGGGGGGGCGAGTTTGGGCGGACGGCCTACTGCCAAGGGGAGATGAAGAACGGCAACTATGGCCGCGACCATCACCCCAAGTGCTTTAGCGTCTGGCTCGCGGGTGCTGGCACCAAGGCCGGACTCTCGTACGGCTCGACCGACGAGTATGGCTACAACATCGTCGAGAATCCGGTAGAGGTGCACGACCTCAACGCGACCATTCTCCATCTGCTGGGCGTAGATCACCTGAAGCTGACTTATCGATTTCAAGGTCGCGACTTCCGTCTTACTGACGTGCACGGCAAGGTGGTTGGCGACATCTTGGCTTAGGCCTTCGATCTGGCTTCTGACGGCGAGTACTTTGCTAGCATCGATTCGAATCGGTCTTTGATCGTCGGGCGAGTTTTGATACTAACCGCCGAAGCCATTCGCGGCGCAGTGCAATAGGCGCTTGCGCGAGGCAGTCAATGTTCATTCAATGCCCAACGGATTGGGAAGCGAAGCCATGTCGAAGCCGAAGTCACGTCGCCGTCTGCTGCTGCCAACTCTCCTGGCCACCACTCTGTCGAGTGGAGCTGGTGTCGGTGGGTACCTGCTGTACGCCCCGGGATCTTCGGACTTGAGCCGAGCGACGCAGCAAGATCTAGAAGCGGGATTTGCTTCGGCCCAAGAGGATTCGGCACCCAACGACACACTGGACGGCCTCGCGAGCGCTTGGAAACGCGAGTCGCCCGGAGCGGTGGTCCCCGCCTCCGCAGAAGAACCGATTGCTGCGGTCCCCGATGTCGATGCGCTACCGATTTCGCCGCCCGGCGATCGCTACGCGAACGCACCGCTACCTGTCCCCGCTGATTTACCATCGCTCCCGCCAGTGGAAGAGTCGGTCGAGCCCACTCCAGCTGAGTCGCTAGTCGGCGTGGAACCAACCGCAGAGCCTCAGGCAATTGCTGACGTCCCACGCGACGCCGAGCAAGTTGTCGCACGCGGGCAGTCGCCGTTTGGTGAACTTCCTCCCGTTGCGCCGATGCCGGCAGCGAATCCGCTGCGCGCGTCGTCGATACCGACGGCCGAAAACGTAGCGGCCGCACCTGTGGACAACCAAGCGGCACGCACCGCGTTCGAAGAACCCGCGCCAATGCCGATGGCAACCGAAGCAGCCGACAACTATCGCGCACTCCCCGCCGCCGCCGCAGCAGCAGCAGCGTTACCGATGGCGGAGCCCATGGGCCACCCCGGTGCCAATCCGCTTCGAGCACCAGCCGCGATGCCCGTGGAATCGCCTGCTCCGGCCGACAATTACCGGCAGCCTGCGCCGCTTGGGGCGATCGACCCTGATGATCGCTACGCGCAGCAGCCTGCCCCCATCGAGTCAATTGAGTCGGAATCGATGCCGTTGGAACAACCCCAAGCGGCTCGCAATGCCTTCGCCCAACCAGAGCCTTATGGTGCCGCTGCCGAGCCGATGGAGACGAATCCATCCCCGGCCGATAGCTACGCCGCCGCCCCGATGGCGATGGGTTCGCGCGGTGGTTCGATCGACGAAGGTACCGGGATGCCGGGCGAGAAGGCACTTGAAGGCCCACAGCGTCCATCGCTCGTGCTTCAGAAATTCGCCCCCGAGGAAGTGCAGGTCGGTAAAGAGTGCCAGTTTGTGATCAAAGTACGCAACGTTGGACAGCGTCCGGCGGAGAACGTGGTTGTAGAGGACGAAGTCCCAGCGGGTGCAAAGTTCGTTGGTGCGAGTCCCCAGGCCGATGCCAATGGTCCGACTTTATCGTGGCGGATTGGCACCATGTCGCCCGGAGAAGAGCGAACGCTCGAAATCAACTTGATGCCAACCAGCGAAGGCGAAATTGGTAGCGTTGCCAAGGTGACCTTCGCGTCCCAAGCCTCCGCTAAGTCTCGCTGCACACGACCTCAGCTTGCCCTTCGCATGACGGCTCCTAGCCAAGTGCTGATCGGTCGGCAGCAACCGGTTACCATCGAGATTCACAATCCCGGCACCGGCGATGCTACCAACGTGCTGTTGCTTGAAAATGTCCCAGACAACGTCCGCCACCAACACGGCCCCGCTTTGGAATTCGAGGTTGGTACGCTTCGTGCCGGCGAGACTCGCCGCATGGAACTCGTGCTGACGGCCGAGAAGCCGGGCAAGGTGGTCAACATCGTCACCGCTCGGGCCGACGGCAACTTGCAAGTGCAACAAGAAGTCGAGTTCGAAGTCATTTCGCCCGCCCTGGCTGTTGCGGTCGATGGACCGTCCAAGCGATACCTTGAGCGTCAAGCAACGTACACCGTTCGCGTCGAGAATCCAGGCACAGCCCCTGCGAAGGACGTGCAGCTCGTCACCAAGCTTCCTAAGGGCCTGCAGTTCGTGAGCGCCAACAACTTGGGCGAATACGATGCGACGACGCACAGCGTCTATTGGTCACTGGCCGAACTTCCCGAAGGCAAGGATGGCACTGTCGAGCTCGTTGCGCTGCCTGTCCAATCGGGTGACCACACCATTGAAGTCGAAGGCCGCGCTCGCGAGGGTCTCGAAGACCGCACCACGCAGCCCGTCCGCGTCGAGGGCCTAGCGGCGATCATGTTCGAAGTCCACGACGCCCAGGACCCAATCGAGGTGGGTGGTTCGACGAGCTATGAGATCCGAGTAGTCAATCAAGGCTCGAAGGCGGCGACGAACGTCCAAGTCACGGCGCTCATCGCACCTGGAATGACCGTTACCGGAGCCCAAGGCGAAACGCGGCACGCCGTGGAAGCCGAGGGAGTGGTTTTTGAGCCACTCGCTCGCCTCGCGCCCAAGGCCGAAACCATCTTCCGCGTGGACGTGCAAGGAACTCGCGCAGGTGATCAGCGCGTGATGGTCGAAGTTCGTACCGACGACATTCCCCAGCCGATCCGCAAGGAAGAAAGCACGCGGGTGTTTGGCGACGAGTAGACTCTTACTCGGGCTCGCGCTCGCGTAGCGCTTCGAGGTGAACCGCTAGGCTCTCGGCGAGCATGGCGGGGTGGTAGCCTCCTTCGAGCACGCTGACCAGTCGACCCTCTGCGTGCGCAGCCGCGACGTTCTGCACGGCTGACGTGAGGGCGTCGAAATCTTCGCTTTCGAGGCCCAAAGATCCGACGGGGTCGAGCCGATGGGCGTCGAAACCAGCGCTCACCAGCACGAGTTGCGGCCGGTGACGGTCGGCAAAATCTTCTAGTTCACGAGTGAACTCCGCCAGGTAGCGGTCGCGCGACACTCCGAGCGCCATTGGCAAGTTGAGCGTTGCTCCGATTCCATCGCCTGTGCCAGTCTCGTCAGCCGCACCAGTGCCCGGGTAAAAAGGGTATCGGTGTGCCGAGAAGAACGCCACTCGTGGGTCGTCGTAGAACAAGTCCTGCGTGCCGTTGCCGTGGTGGACGTCCCAATCGACGATCAGCACCCGCTCAAGCCCATGTTGCTCCATGGCCGCTCGGGCGGCGACGGCGACATTGTTCACCAGGCAGAACCCCATGCTGCTGGCGTGAACCGCGTGGTGCCCCGGCGGTCTCACTAGGCAGAGTGCCTGCTTCGACTCGCCCTTCACGACTCGGCCGACCGCGTCGACAGCCGCGCCGGCGGCGACGAGCGCGGCATCGAACGATGCGGGAGAGACCACCGTATCCGGGTCGGGACGACCACCCCCTCGCTGGGCGAGGAGTTCCATCTGCCGCAAATAGTCCGCGTCGTGAACCCGGGCGACCATGGCCAAGTCCGCGGGGGCCCACTCGCTCACCAGGTCCTCCCGCCACAGGCTGTTGGCATCGAAATGGTCGACGACGGCCCACAAGCGACCGGCATTTTCGGGGTGTTGGCCGGTTTCGTGGTCGAGAACCCGCGGATTGTAGTACAGGAGTGTCATTTTCTACCGTGGGCAATAAGTGGGGCAGGGAAGGGCGATTTGTAGTTAGAACCGGCTTTTTTACGAGGCAAAGCGCCCGATCGACGGTCCTCGTGAATCCTTAATTCTTGATTTTCGCGTCCTCCGTTGCTAGCCTAGAAGAGGTGGAATCTGGCGCAAGTGATTGTCAGATTACGAGTTACCACCCTTGTCTCTCCCGCTGCTTACCAACCCTGCGAGTTCCCACGTGCCCCTCGTTTGCTCGTTGAAGAAATTAAATGCCGCCCGATTGGTGACGCTTGTCGGGGCGTTGGTACTCGCCGCGTCACCCGTGGCCACGGCTCAGTACATCGCCAAGCCAATCGACGAGCAAGCCAAGCGTTTCGGGGCGGCTAAGGCCAAACAGTATGCCCGCACCGGTACGGGAGATGCCGCCACGCAGGCAGCTTTCAAGGCGTACATCGAAGGGTATGCTTTGCCAGCGATGACTCAGTACGAGCCGGCCGCACTTGCCGACATGTCCAAGCAGCGATACGACTTCATGCGCAGCTTTCTGTGGGGGGCAGCACCGTCGGTACAGCCCGTCGTGACCGAAGCAACTTACAAGCTCATGTACGAGGTGGCGATCAAGGGCCAGTACCACATGGCGGCGCGTTACAACGCCATGCTCATGCTGGGCGACCTGGATGCCAAGTACGCCACGCGCGACACCCCGCCGCAGCCATTGCCCCAAGCCAACAAGTTTCTCACCGACTATGTGTCGCGTGGCATTGACGAGCCACGAGCCCCGGCTGCGCTGATTACAGGGGCGCTCATCGGGCTTGAGCGCCACGCCAAGACACTCGATGGTCTGCCACCCGAGAACCAAGCGGCGACCATCGCGGCGTTGCTCAAGGTCGTAGAGAAAGAAGAATTTCCGCAAGACGTCTCCCCAAGCGTCGCGCAATGGATGCGGGTGATCGCTGCCCGCGGCCTCGCCAACACCAAAAGCCTGGGCGAGGGCAATAAGTACCACTTGGCCATCATGAAAGCGCTGGGCGATGAAGAGACTCGCCTCAACACGCGTGTCCGCTTGGCGGAACTTCTCGGCCAGTACCAGGAAGCCTACGCGGCCGCCACTGGCATCGACGAACGTGCCACGGTCCAGACATTGCTTCAGCTCGCGACCGACATCGCAGCCGACGAGAACCAACGAGCCGTGAAGTTCGAAGAGGAAGCGGTCGGTCCCGGCGGTGGTGGTGGCGGAGGGATGCGCGGCGGTGGTTTTGATAACTTTGGGACGGGCACCGAGATTCCCAGCGAGTACCAAGTACGCCGAATTGTGCTGCGTTTAACGGGCCTGAAGAAGGGTATTCAAGCGGTGAAGCCCGCGATTAAAGATGCCAAGTTCGTCGCCATGTTAGACGAAGTGATTCAGTCCATTGATCCCGTGATTGCTACGGCGACACAAAAGAGCGTGGTGGAACTCAACCTCACGCGCGACGTCAAGCAGATGGCAACGGCGATTGCTGCCACCACGGCCTCACTGGGCGTGGAAGCGGTGGAAGCTCCTCCCGAGAGCGACGAGGAAGAAGCCGAGGCCGAACTCGAAGAAGGTGATGAAGCGAAACCCGCGGTACCGGCCGCGCCAGCCGCCTGAGTCGCGTTGAGATCACATGGACTTAGGTCGCGGACCGCGTGGCGGTCCGGCTAGCGCCAATACTAAGGGCGAACCTACACGGCGCTGGAAGTCATCTGACGTTGGTGCGCCGTGACGGCGGCCCAGGCGCCGAAGATCAGCGTCATGTAGAACAGGTCGCCCGTGACCATCTTTAGGGCAAATGGAATCGCGGCGACGTAGCATTCAACGAGCCCTGCGAAGTCGGGCGTGAACTGCAAAGCGCTCCCCGGCACGGGACCCACCGCCCACACGGCGAAGTTGGTGGCCACGAAGAAGAACAAAGCTGGCAGCAACGCTGCAGTGCCACCACGAACAAGCGTTTGTGCCTTGCTCGCACTTTCTCGCAGCCACGGTCCCAGCATCGCTGGCAAGAGCATCGACGCCCACACCGTGGCAAGCACCCAGGGGCTGAAGTGCGAGGGTTCCACCAGATCGCTCACCGCGAGGGCCGACAACGGCACGAGCGCCGCGATCCACCGATTGCGAAAGTAGTAGCCAGCGAACAGCGCGGTCGCCGCCACAGGGGTAAAGTTCCAGTCGACGCGGCCCATCCGACCGACCACCGCAATCACCACGAGTAGCACGAAGACCAGATGATCGCTGTTGAGTTGCAGGTAGCGGCGCACGGCGGGTTCCAAAAATGGGATAGGTCGGAATTTGCAGCCCTTCATAAATCGGCAGCCCCTATTATTCGTAAGTGGCGAACTTCCACAAGACTTGGTCGCCCCGCTTGAGGGTTTGGGTCCCGATTCCCCGCTGGGCGTGCTCGCCGTTGATTTCGTACTGCCAATTGCGGCCCGAAGCTCCTTCATTCTCTTGATCCGCGATTGAAACCAGAAAAGTCGACACTCCGGTCCCTTGATAAGCAAATTTCCAGGCGTGATTGGCCTGTTCCACCGCCCGCATGGCATCAAGCACCGTCATGTTGCGGACGTGGGCAACGGTCACGGGTGGCAAATCGACCGCTTCGAACGTTACCCCGAGTAGCGGATCCACCGGCGAGCTTCCGCCGCCCGTCGTGCTTACTTCAGTCCGAGTGGGGGCTCCCCAATAATTCACCGCCAGAACGACTCCGAGAACCACGATCAGGGCGGGGACGAGGTACAGCCCTCGCGGATTCTTGGGGCGTTCTTCGGTAGCGGGCATTGAGTTCTCCATCCGGCACAGTTGGCCACATCAAGAAGGCCCTGTCAACGGAACGCCGCCAAAGTCTTCCGGACGGTCCTAGTCCCTGCCATCGTTGTAGGTTACCTTGGTTTATCGCACTCGAGCGCGGAGGATTTGCTCGCCTGTTCCCCTGTCGAAGCAATCGCCATGACGGCCTACCGGCACACGACCCTCGACTTTCCGTTTGCGGGCATCGCTCGCTTGTCGCTTCACCACGCCGACCACAGCGTCAACGTGCTCGCCCGCGATCTGCTCGAAGAGGTGAAGTCGCACCTCGACGCGCTCGCAGAGCGAGATGATGTCGTAGGATTGGTCATCACAAGCGGCAAGCCGGGTAGCTTTATCGCGGGGGCCGACCTTACTGAGTTCGCCGCGTCGCTCGACGAACCCCCCGAAGCGATAGAAGCCGTTAGCCGCGAAGGCCAAGAGTTATTTCGGCGATTCACCACAGCACCCTACGTAACCGTCGCGGCCATTGATGGTATCTGCGTTGGTGGTGGTCTGGAACTAGCCGTATGGTGCGATCGCAGGATCGTGACGGACAACTCGAAAACGCAGCTCGGTTTTCCCGAAGTGAAGCTCGGTTTGTTCCCGGGTTGGGGAGGCACCGCACGAACCCCGCGCATTATCGGCCTTGCAAATGCCGTCGAATTGATCACCAGCGGAAACAATGTCAGCGGCAACGAAGCCTACAAGCTGGGCCTTGCCGACGATTTAGTGCCGGGTGGTGAAAAAGCGAGCGAAAACCTGGTTTCTGCGGCTAGGCGGATGATCGAAGCCGACCGCACTTCGGGCGATTACCTCGCGAACCGCGAGGCGTGGTCGCGGCCAATCGACATCAACGAGACAGAACTGGCGTTCCTAGGGGCGACAGCCGTCGCGATGATTCAGCAGGAAACGAAAGGGCAGTATCCAGCGCCCGTTGTCGCCCTCGAATTGATGCTCGAGGCCTCGATGGTTGACTGCGACGAGGCGTGCCGGATGGAAGCCGAACGCTTCGTGCCGCTGTTCGGGTCGCCGATCAACCGCTCGCTGCTCAACGTTTTCTTCCTGCAAGATCGCAACAAAAAAGGGGCCGGCGGCGGCAAGGATGCGAAGGCGGTAAGCCTGGGAGTGATTGGAGCTGGCACCATGGGCCAGGGAATTGCCGCGGTCAGTTTGCGGCGTGGCGTTCGTGTCACTTTGTCCGACAATCGCACCGAGGCCCTCGCAGCCGGCGAACAAGCGGTGCTCAAGGAAGCCGCGTTCGATCGCGAACTCAAAGCGCCGAATCTCGACAAAGTGCTGGAGCTGACGCCGCAGCTCGATACGACCACCATCACCAGCGAACTTGGCGAATGCGACTTGGTTGTCGAAGCCATCGTCGAAGACGCGGCGATCAAGCAGAAGCTGTTCAAAGCCATCGAACCATCGGCGAAGGAGAACACGATCCTCTGTTCGAACACGTCGACGATTCCTATCACGCAACTAGCCACGGGGCTCAAGCATCCCGAGCGATTCTGCGGATTGCACTTCTTCAATCCAGTCCGCAAGATGCCTCTGGTTGAGGTGATTCGGGGTAAGGCAACCAGCGATTCGACGGTGGAACGTGCCGCGGCGTTCGCCCGCCAACTCGGCAAGTCGCCGGTGGTGGTGAACGACGGGCCTGGGTTCTTGGTAAACCGCCTGCTATTGCCCTACATGAACGAGGCCGCGGTGCTGCTCGGCGAAGGCGTGTCGATCAAGGCGATCGACAAAACCGCCAAAGAGTTTGGTATGCCGATGGGGCCGATCGAGTTGCACGACGTGGTGGGTCTCGACGTTTGCCTCCACGCCGGCAAAGTGCTGCAAGAAGCGTTCAGCGATCGCGTTGTGCCGACGCCGGTCGTCGACCGTTTGGTTGCCGCGGGGCGGCTGGGCCAGAAGAATGGCAAAGGTTTCTTCAACTGGATCAAAGACAAAAAAGGCCGATGGAAGAAGGAGCCCAGTCCCGAAGCAGACGCGATTGTCGCCGAACTGGCCACCAAGGCGGACAACGCCGGTGATCTCACCGAACGCCTGATCCTGCCGATGCTCGTCGAAGCGACTCGAGCGATTGAAGACAACATCGTTGGCGACGTTCGCGATGTCGACCTCGCGCTGATCATGGGCATTGGCTTCCCACCGTTCCTCGGTGGCCTCTTTCACTGGGCCGACACGATCGGTGCCGCGACGATTGTCGAGAAGCTCAAAGCGTTCGAACGCCTGGGCAAGCGGTACCAACCGACCGCCATGTTGCTGGAACACGCCAAGTCGGGCATCAAGTTTTACGGAAGCTGAGGGACTGGCTAGTAGCTGGTAGTAGCTTCGTCATCCGGATTTCGTCAGACACTAACATGCCAATTCCTGTTGTTATCGACGCTTGTCGCACCGCGATCGGGCGGGCTCATCCCGAACTCGGCATCTATCGCGACGTGCGTGGCGATGACCTCGCCACCGAAGTGGTGCGTGCGATCGTGCAGCGCACCGGCATCGATCCCGCCGTGGTCGAAGACGTGCTGATTGGTAATACCCAGCAGCAGGGCGAGCAGGGCCTCAACATGGGCCGCATGGTCGCCCTGATGGCCGATCTGCCAATGGCAACAGGCGGAGCTACCATCAATCGCCTGTGCGGCAGCAGCCTACAAGCCTTAAACCAAGCCTCGCACGCGATTATCGCCGAGGCTGAAGACGTGCAGATCATCGGCGGCGTGGAACACATGCAGCACATCCCCATGGACGCGGGGGTAAACCTGAATCCGCGGTTGTTCAAGCACACCAGCAAAGGCACTTTGCTGATGGGCGTGACGGCTGAGTTCCTTGCCCAGTCCATTGGAATCAGTCGCGAGGAGCAAGACGAGTTCTCGCTTCTCAGCCATCAGAAAGCGAATGCTGCGCACGAATCGGGGGCATTCAATGCCGAGATCGTTCCGGTGTGGGGGCGTGATGAGCGGGGCGAGCGTGTGCTTTGCCGCCGCGATCAAACCGTGCGCACGGACGCGAGCCTCGAAGCGCTGGCTGCCCTGCCACCTGCGTTTATGCCTGGCATTGGAAGCGTTACCGCGGGCAATAGTTCGCCGTTGAGCGATGGTGCCGCCGCCGTGCTGGTGATGAGCGATACGCGGGCAAAGGAACTAGGCCTCGAGCCGATGGCAAAAATTCTCGCCACGGCGGTGGTCGGGGTCGATCCCGCCGTGATGGGAACCGGTCCCGTCCCGGCGACTCGCAAGGCGCTCAAACGAGCCGGACTAACGCTCGATGACATTGATCTGGTGGAACTCAATGAAGCATTCGCAGCGCAATCGATCGCTTGCATTCGTGAATTGGGACTCGATGTGAGCAGGGTCAATGTTCATGGCGGCTCGATTGCCATCGGTCATCCACTCGGCGCGAGTGGTGCACGCATCACAGCGACTTTGCTGCATGCGATGCAAGAACGCGATGCGACACTGGGGCTAGCGACGATGTGCATCGGCGTCGGTCAGGGCATTGCCACGGTGTTCGAGCGGCTGTAATGGGCCGTCTCGCTAGTGCTGTCGCTCTACAAATTCTGGTGTTTTTCTGAAAAGTGGTGTTGACGAGGTCTCCTGGCTTTCGTACTAACACCCCCACTTGTCTTTAAAGCTTTTCAACGAACCAGTTTTTCAACGTCGGCGAATGCGTCGCATCGCGTAGGCAAAGAGCCAACGGATCCGTCCGTAGCTAACTGTGCCAGCACTGCGCCGGTTCGCATCCCCAGTCCCCAACCACAAAATCGTCTTCCGGAGTTTTCCGGAATCGACTACCGTCTCCGCGCCACGGAAGGCCGACGGCGACGGTATGCTGCCGATGTGATCCATCGCAACAAGGAGAGTCGAGTTGAACGCGACACGGATGTCCAAAATCGTAGTGCTTTTAGGCATGGGCCTGGTTACCGGTTTCACGGTGACTGCCTCTGCTCAAGCCCCCACCAACACACCCCCGGCGACGGAGTCGACGCGAGAAGCTGTCGACGCCAAGCTCGCCGAGGCAAAGACCGCCATCGCAGCGGGCGACCTGCAGAAGGCTGAGCGGTTGCTCACAGAAGCCGACCAGGCGAACGTGCGGTACCCGCTCTTCCACTTTGGCGACACGCCCAGCACGGTGCGTCGCGAACTGATGCGGGCCCAGTCCACGGTGGCGGCCGATCCGTTCCCCAACTCGGTGCCGATGCCAACCCAGCCGACGCAGCCAGCTCGGATGGTCGATCCGGCAGTGATGCCCGTCGCGGCCAACGGCCCTTACGGCAACTACCGCGAGGAACTCCCGGGTGCACTCCCTGGAATGCCTCAAGCCGGTGCCGCTCCAAATGGAGCGATGCCACCGGCTGCCGCACCGGCGAACTACCCCACCACCGATCCGCAGGTGCAGCCTTCGGCGTTGAATCTCGGCTCGGCAGCTACGCCGAATCGCTACGCGGCCCCCGCGGGCATGATGGATACGAATCAAGGTGTCGGTAATACTGCTCAGCAGATGCCCGGCATCAGCGACCTTCGCTTTGCTCAAGCCCCTGGAACGCCCGCCCCGGAAGCTTTGCCATCGAATGGTGCTCAGTCGTTACTGCAAGCGGGCGAATCGGCCCTGCGTAAGGGTGACCGCGAGCAAGCCCTTCAGCTGTTCCGCCAGGCGAACGCCAATCGCAACGACCTTGATCCAACCGCTCGCCAGTTGCTCGACAGCCATCTTAGGATGCTGTCCTCGGCTCCCGAGACGCTCGATGTTGCTCCCACTGCGACGCCAATCGCCAATGCCGAAGCAAACATCGAAGCCCTCGATAGCCAGCAGCAAGTCCTGGTACGCCAGCTCAACGCCGATGTCGGCCGGGCGCAAGGCCTAGCTCGCAAGGCCGTGGAGAAGGACCCCAAGGAAGCCGTCCGCCTGCTAGACGAAGTCGAAGCCCAAGTAAACAAGAGCGGTTTGGACGATAGCACGAAGCGAATCTTCCTGTCGAAGATCAACCTCACTCGTTCGGACGTAAATCTTTACATCGAGCAGCATCGCTCGGAGCTGGAACTCGACGAGCGGAACAAGGCGGTACTCGCCGAAATCGACCGCCGCAACGAACTAGAGCTCGCGCAGCAGCAGAAGATTGCAGAACTCGTGGACGAGTTCAACAAGCTTCGCGACGACCAGCGTTACCACGAAATGGAATTGGTCGCCCAGCGACTGCGTGAAATGGCTCCTAACGAACCTGTCGTCATGCAGGTTTGGGAGAACGCCAAGTTTATCCGCCGACATCATATCAATAGCGATATCGCCTCGCGTAAAGAGAACGGCATCGTTCAGTCGTTCCTCGACGTGGATGCGGCTTCGGTGGCGACCACTTCCGATGGTAACGAAATGGTGTTCCCCAAGAACTGGGGCGACCTCGCCAAGGAGCGGGGAGGTCGCAATGATCGCAGTCGCCGTCGCAGCCCCAAGGAGCTGGAGATTGAAGCCAGCCTGCGTAAGCCTGTGTTGATGCGTTACCAAAACGAACCACTCGCCGCGGTGATTGAAGACCTGTCGAAGGCAACCGGCGTCAACATGGTGCTGGACCTGCGTGGCCTCAATCAAGAAGGCGTGTCGAGCGATACGCGTGTTTCGCTGAACGTCAACAGCGAGATCTCGCTGAAGAGTGCCTTGAATCTGATTCTCGAGCCGCTGCATCTCAGCTACGTCGTCAAGGACGAAGTGCTGAAGGTAACCAGCGAGCAACTGAAGAATGGCGAAATCTACACCAATGTGTATGACGTCGCCGATCTCGTGATTCCGATCCCGAACTTCGTGCCCGATAACAACATCGGCCTGCAGGGCCTGATCAACAGTGCTCACGCGGCGATGGGGTATGGAGCGGGTGCTTTTGGCCATGGACCGATGTCGTTCGTCAACGCCCGCAACGAAGATCCGGCGAAGGGCCAGTTGCCAGAGACCGCGCTCGCCCAAACCGCAATGCCGGGTGCTGGGGGGGGGATGGCCTCGCCGACGTCGCTGCCAATCGGTGGCGGTCCGGGCGGCCTTGGTGGTGCGGCCAACGCCGACTTCGATTCGCTGATTGACCTGATTATCTCCACCGTCGCCAGCGACACCTGGGTGGAGAATGGTGGTCCAGAAGCCGAAATTCGTCCCTTCCCCACCAACCTGAGCCTCGTCATCAGCCAAACCCAGGACGTCCACGAACAGATCGCGGACCTCCTCGAACAGCTCCGTCGTCTGCAAGATCTGCAGGTGACCATCGAAGTGCGGTTCATCCGTCTCAACGACACGTTCTTTGAGCGTATCGGCATCGACTTCGACGTGAACATCGAGAACAACGATCCTGATGGTGGCACGCTGCAACCAGGTCAGGCGTACGAAGGCGAGTTCCCGAGCTCGGTGGTCGGTTTGACCGATGGCCAGTTCCCGACCTTCACCAACGACCTCGACATTCCGTTTAGACAGAACAGCTTTGGCCTCGCCGTGCCAACCTTCGGTACGCCGATGGACGTGAGTACGTTCGGCTTCGCTATCCTCAGCGACATCGAGGCGTACTTCTTGATCAACGCCTCGCAGGGTGACCGACGCAGCAACGTGCTGAACGCCCCCAAGGTGACGTTGTTCAACGGCCAGCAAGCCTTCGTCGCCGATACCTCGCAGACGCCCTTCGTGATCAGCGTGGTGCCGGTGGTGGGTGAGTTCGCCGCGGCACAGCAGCCGGTGATCGTGGTGCTGTCCGAAGGAACCTTGATGACCATCCAAGCGGTGGTGTCCGAAGATCGACGTTACGTACGACTCACGGTGGTGCCGTTCTTTAGCGAGATCGGCGACGTGCAGGAGTTCACCTTCGAAGGAACGACCAGCACCAGCACTTCGAGCAGCACGACGGACGATGCCGAGGGCAACACGCTCGAAGAAGACGAGGCAGAGGACATCATCCGCAGTGGCACAACGGTGCAGTTGCCGACCTTCCAGTTTGTCAGCGTGACAACCACAGTGAGCGTGCCCGACGGTGGTACGGTGCTACTGGGTGGTATCAAACGCCTGAACGAAGGTCGAAACGAGTTCGGTGTACCGCTGCTGTCGAAAGTGCCGTACATCAACCGCCTGTTCCGCAACGTCGGTATCGGCCGCGAAACCGACAGCCTGATGATGATGGTCACGCCACGTATCATCATCCAGGAAGAGGAAGAAGCCAAGCTGCTCGGCACGGCGATTCCTTGATCCCAGGGATAAAAGCAAAACGGAATTCAACTCGCGCCGTCGTCGGGTCTTCGGACCCGGCGGCGGCGTCTCCGTTGGGTATCGGTCGCAAAACCTCGGGGCTGGCTAGACATCCAGTACTGCATCGAAACTTCGAATACTCTCAGCTCCCTCGATACGTGGAGTATCCGAACGGAGATAGAAGTAGCGGCACGTGATAGTGCTCGCTTGGTTCCTTGAGGTCGAACTGGATATCGACTTTAGGATAGAAGCTTTCAACTCCGAGCTTAGTAAAGTACGCCGCCACGTCGAATGAGAGCTGATAGACACCCGGCGTGAGTTTGCCGCTCAGCAAATCGGTCACCCGGCCATCGGCGTCGGTGATGCCGGTGGCGATGGGATCGAGTAGAGTTCCCTCTACTTGGCGGTAAAGCGTGATCGCGATACCGGAAGCTGGATGGCCGAGCGCAGTGTCGAGAACATGTGTCGTGATGGGACTTTTCATCGGTTCGTCTCGTTTTCGGCCAAGGACGCGGCCAGTTTTTCAAGCCGCAGACGGGTGATCTTACGCTGTTCGCCAGCGGCAATGGCTAATTCCGACTCGGCATCATTACCGAGGCGGACTTTCAGTATGGCGAGCATCTCGTCGGCGGACTTCCCTGTGGCGCAGACAATGAACAGGTATCCGAAACACTCGAAATAGTCGTCATTTCCTTGAGCGAGTGCTTGAAGTACTTCGTCTGAGGCGACCGAGACTCCTGCTTGCTCGCCTCCCGACCACTCGCGATTGCCCGCGAATTTCATTCGCAACGAATCAAGGTCGCCAATTCTCGGGTGAGCGGCGAACGCTTCGAGCCAGGCTTCGCGAGGCATGCGATCGAAAACCTCGTCGACCGTCTCCAAAAGCGATTTGGCATCATCAAATGGTCGTCGTGCCGCTAGCTGCCCGCACCACCAACTCGAACCGCAGCATTTCTGCAGCTCCGCGATGGCCGCATCCGCATCGAGCCCATTCAAGTGCTTCACGAGTGGCTCGCTCATAGTGCGACTCCTCTGCCCGGGGCAGCGAGTTCGCCACGGAGGTAGGTTCGAAGCACGATGCATTGTAGCGTCTCACCATCGTAAGGTGTGATTGGGTGACGATGCCGGAGACTTTGCGCGTCGACCTTGAATGTGGCATTGGGATCGAACACCACGAGGTTCGCTTCGGAGCCTACAGCAATTCCGGCCGGTCGACCAATGAGCTTCGCTGGCCCCGTCGATAGCCAATGAACTACTTCCGCCAGGTCAACGCCACGCGCCGACGCGTCCATCCACAATACAGGAAGCGAAAGCTGAATCGAGCTAATTCCTCCCCAAGCAAGATCGAAGCGACCTTCCGCGAGGCGTTTGTCCGCTGGAGGGCAGGGGGAATGGTCCGAGGCAACGAAGTCGATCGTGCCATCGATTAGTCCCTGCCACAACCCCTCGCGATTCGCCTCGTCTCGAATTGGCGGGGCGCACTTGTACTGGCATGCGCCGTCGGGAATCTGCTCGCTCGCGAAGTGGAGATAGTGCGGGCAAGTTTCGACAGTAAGCGGCAGTCCTTCTGACTGTGCATCGCGAAGCATTGGTAAGCTACCCGCATCTGCTAGATGGACGATATGCGTTGGGCATCCTGTCTCGCGGCACAGATCGATCAGCAACTCAATGGCTGCTCGCTCAAACTCCGGGGGCCGGCTTGCCATGTAGTCGGCGTAAGAACGCGGGTTGTACATCGCGGGAGCCTCGCGAGCGATCTCTGCATGGGCTAGCAGTGGGATGCCTCGTGCGGCGAGCAAGGGCATTGCGGCGCGGAGTTCTTTTTCGGTGGCGGCAGGGAATTCGTCGATGCCGCTATGGCAGAGAAATGCTTTGATGCCCAGCACGCCAGCATCGAGCAACGACTCGATATCACTAACGTTGTCCGGCACGAGACCTCCGTAGAAGCCAACATCGATGGATAGCTTTCCTTCCGCGGCCGCCCGCTTCGCCGCGAGCGCCGCGGCGGTGGTCGTTACCGGCGAACTGTTAAGTGGCATGTCGACCGCGAGCGTCACGCCCCCCGCGGCCGCAGCGGCCGTCCCGGTCGCGAAACCCTCCCACTCGGTTCGACCCGGCTCGTTGAAGTGGACATGCGTGTCCACGAGCCCCGGGATCAATGCCAGTGAGCCGAGGTCCTCGCCTTGACTGGGATCGTACGGCTCAATTGCGACGATCTTTCCTCCCTGTACGCGGATCGTGGCGGGACGCTCGCCATCAACGGTCAAGACCCGCCGACTGCTCAGCACGAGTTCCGTGATATTCTGCATGGCTTCGGGTGGCACTGCGGGCGGAGTCGACTATCATGCTTATCGCAACGTAGGCAATATACCACGACTCGCTGGAGGTTGGCATGGCAGGCCGCTTGGCTTCGCATCGATACGGAAAACATCGCGTTCGCGTGAGCAAGGTCCGCCGCCCGCGGCTTGCCCCCGCCAACGAAGAACGCCACGAGTTCGTGGAAGTGTCCGTTGATATCGAACTCGAAGGTGCTTTTGCCCCTTCTTATACCGATGGTGACAATCACCTAGTGGTAGCGACCGACACCTGCAAGAACACGGTGTACGTTCTTGCCAAAGACGACCCGATGCACTCCATCGAGGCGTTCGGGCTAGTCTTGGCGAATGACTTTCTGTCGCGTTACTCCCACGTCTCGCAGTGCAAGGTGCGATTGAGCGAACGCGTGTGGGATCGATTGGGTGAGTCGCCCCACTCGTTTGTTGCCAAGCAACGGATGGTTCCCCAAGCGATCGTGCGAGGCAGCCGAGGCGAGGCCCCCATCGTGATGAGCGGTTTCAAAAAGTTGCTCGTTGCGAAGACTACCGAGAGTGGCTTTGAGAACTTCCACCAAAGCGAATTCCGCACGCTGCCCGACACGCACGATCGCATCCTCGCGACGGAAATGTCGACGAATTGGCGATATTCAACGCTCGAAGTCGACTTTGCAGAGACCCGTCAGCGGATACTAGATTCGTTAGTTAGGCGATTCACCGATCACTACAGCCGAAGCGTCCAAGAGACGCTGTATTTTATGGGGCAAGCCGCGCTCGCCGCCGAACCTGCGATCAGCGAGATCACGCTCACGCTGCCGAACAAGCATCATCTGCTCGCGAACTTAGCGCCGTTTGGCCGTGAGAACCAGAACGAGGTGTTCGTCGTCACGGACGAGCCCTTTGGTTTCATCACCGCCACGGTGGTGAGATGAGTCGTTAACTACTCGAAAGTTCTGCCAGGGTGATGGCGAGTGTTTCCACGCCGGCTTTGATTTGCTCGGGCGACGAGTACTCGTCGGGTCTATGCGAGACGCCGCCGCGGCAGGGGATGAAGATCATGCCCATTGGTGCCACGCGGGCCATGAACAGTGAATCATGGTACGCTCGGCTGATCATCTTGCGGGAGCTCAGCTTCAACCGGTTGGTGGCGCGCTCGACGGCGTCCACAACACGCTGGTCAGATAGGGCGGGGGGGTCGGCGTTTAGGACTCGCCATTCAACCTCCACGTTTCGTCTCTTGGAGATGGTTTCCACTTGGTCGCCAATCTCGCGAAGCACCAGGTCGCGGTTCGCACCATCAATGTCGCGGAGGTCGAGTGTAAAGACCACACGGCTTGGGATGGAATTGACCGCCCCAGGATGCACATCGACGCAGCCCACGGTGGCCACTAGATCAGGGCTTACACTGCCTTTGGCGCGGGCTTCGATGGCGAGGATCATTTCAGAAGCCGCGGCCAGTGCATCGCGGCGAGCAGGCATTAACACACCTCCAGCGTGCCCACCCTCGCCCATTACCGTGAACTCCGCGGTTGCCGGGGCGGCGATTGCCGTGACGATTCCGATGTCGAGTTGCTCCTGCTCTAGCATTGGCCCTTGTTCGATGTGCAGCTCGATAAACGCCGAGTAGTATTCGTCCATGAGCAAGCAGTCCTTCAGTTCGCCTTGGAAACCCGCGACGCGGCGGACCGTGTCGTAGCCATCTCCCTCGCCATCGCGCAACTGACTCAAAAGGTCCGGTGTCAGGGCACCGCTCATTAGGCGACTCCCCGTGCAGCCGATGCCAAACCGTGTCGGTTCTTCCGAAGTAAACATAACAACTTCAATCGAACGACGTGGTTGGAAGCCCGCTCGCTGTAGGGACCGAATTGCTTCAAGGCCTCCTAGCACGCCGACCGTTCCGTCGTACATTCCCGCGTGGGGAATGGCGTCGGTGTGGGAACCGGTGCCGACGGCAGGCAGGTCGGGCTTCGAACCTCGCCACCGCGCGAACATGTTGCCGATGGCATCGACGCGAACCTCCAGTCCCGCATCCTGGTACAACCCGTGAAGGTACTCGCGGGCTTCAAGATCCTTGGGCGTGAACACCACCCGCGTCACTGCGGGCGGCGGCACACTCGCATCGGAGATCGACGCGAGCTGATGAAGCTCGGCCATCAGCCTATCGATGTCGGTAACGGGACTTGGCAGGCTCATGAGATCGGCGGGAACAGAGGATCGCGGTGGATATCTTTGTAGTAAATATAACTCGCCGGCTGCTTTCCCATCGCGACGAACCACTGCGGGCAGTAGCTACCCATCCAGATGGTGTCCCCAGTTTGAACCGGGTACCAGCGTTCCGCCAACCGATAGACTCCCATGCCCGACCGCATGTAGAGTCCATGTTCCATCACATGCGTCTCGACGAACGGCAGCGCTGCGCCCGACTTGTAATTGAAAACGTTCACCGCCATGTCGAACCCCGGCTCGATGGGCAGGAGCGTGGCGAGCATGGCGTCGGGATCGCCTAAGAACGGAGCTGTCGGAGCGCCAGCCAGTGTGCCTACAACCTGTCGCGGCACTGCTACTCCTTCGAGCGGTTGGTACAGCTTCTCAAAAACAAGCAGCTCGCAGTCTTGCGGCACGCTTAGATCGTACTTCGAATCCGGCGGCAACCACGCGAAGCTGTCCGTGGCGAGCGGTTTGCCATCCATTGTCGAGGTGCCAGCCAAGACGTAGACGAGACGCTGCACTCCTGGGGCCGCCCCTGTGGTTCGGCTGCCCTCAGAGCCCCTCACCAGGTACTGCGCGAACCTTGGACCGCCCGACCCACCCCGCATCGCGGGGCTGATAAGCACCACGCCCTGCGTATTCTCCCAGCCCACTAGCGGCGACGGGACGTGGCTGTCGAGACCAATCAGTGCGTGGTCGCGTTCGACACGCGTCCGTGTTTCGCCGAAAAGCATCTTGCTTGTCATGATGTTGATTCTAAGTTGGAGAATTGATCGGCTAGCTTCAAAACGTAACGCGTTATCACGGCGATTGCCACTGCTACGTCCTCGACCAGCACGCGTTCGTCTGGATGATGACTGATGCCTCCGGGGTGACGCAGGAACAGCATGGCCATCGGGAACGATTGCCCCATGATCACCGCGTCGTGACCCGCGCCGCTCTCGAGTTGAAGTACGGGATAGCCGCATTCGGCAATGGTCTCTTCCAGGGCGAACATCATTCGTCCGTCCGCTGCGACCGCGTTCTGCGAGTTGTCTTCGAGTAGCCGGAACCGACAGTTTTCGCCTTCAGCCGACTGTTCGGCCGCTTCCAGCAGCTCGCGAATTCCCGCCAACCGAACGGCGTTGTCCAGATGCCGCACGTCAAGTGACAGCTCCACGCGGCCTGGGATGACGTTGGGAGCGTTGGGTGCGACCTGCACGCTGCCGACCGTCGCCCGAAGTCCTGCGAGGCCTGCGGCGACCTCGCGGACTTTACCAATGAACGTTGCTGCGGCCACGAGGGCATCGCTCCGGTCTGCCATTGGCGTCGTGCCGGCGTGCCCGGGTTCGCCCACAAATTCGAGCCTCAAACGACTCTGCCCTGCAATGCCAGTGACCACCCCCAACGGTACATCGGCACGCTCGAGCACGGGGCCTTGCTCGACGTGGGGCTCGAAGTATCCGACCACCTCGCCCGGATCGTACGCAGATTGACTCAGATTATCGGGCTGAAGGCCGAACCGAGAGAGACAGCTTCGCAGGGAAATTCCCTCGTCGTCAAAACGTTCGAGCCAAGCCTCGTCGAAACGCCCCGCTACCGCAGCACTTCCGAGGTACGGCATTCGATACCTTATGCCTTCTTCTTCGCTGAAACCAATCACGTCCAAGCAGAATGGCAATTCTTCGTGCCGGAGCGCTTCGGCCACCGCAACGCCGACCATCACCCCTAGCACGCCATCGTAACGCCCGGCACCAGGAACCGAGTCGAGGTGCGAACCAACGATCAGCACCTTGCTGCAGCGACCCTCGCGACGGCCGACGATGTTCCCCGCATCGTCCACGCGTACTTCCAGGCCGGCTTCGCGCATCCATTCGCTCACCCGCGCGTGCACGGCGTGCATTGGCTCGCTGAGGTAGCGGCGCGTAATGCGGCCAGCTTCCTCCGAGCAGGTGCCCAGCTCGTCGCAGCGCGACATGACGGAGGCGGCCAAGGTGCTTGCCAAATCGCTCATTGGGAATGTGTGGAATTGAGGGACAATGCGCGTTGACGGTGCGTGCCGCGAATTCTAAGTTATTAGGTAGACACGATATAAGCCTAGTTGCCAAAAATACTTGTGACAATCTGCCTGTGGCGGGCGCAGATCCATAGACTCCCACTCCCGGGGACCCCGCTTCGCCATGCGAGATCACGTCGTCTTCTATGTGAATGGTGTTCGCCGTACAGCGGATGCCGCCACCGCCCTCCGAACTCTATCGGATTACCTGCGGCTCGCTTTAGGCGAAGAGGACAGTACCCGCCTCACGGGCACCAAGATCGCTTGCGCCGAGGGAGATTGCGGGGCCTGCACGGTGCTGGTGGGTGAACTGGCGGCGAATGGCCATGAGTTGGTCTACAGGACCATCGACGCCTGCATCGCTTTTGTGTTTCAGATGGATGGCCGGCACGTGGTGACGGTCGAAGGCCTTGGAGGTACTCCAGAGCTTACCGCGATCCAGTCGGCAATGGTCGACGGACATGGCAGCCAGTGCGGTTTCTGCACACCAGGTTTTGTCATGGCACTACACGGCGTCGCCGAGGAGCATGCCGCCGAAGGAGCTACGGGCTGCTTCCACAGCGAGCAGCTCCGTAGCGGGCTCTCGGGTAATCTGTGCCGTTGCACAGGCTACCAGCAGATTCTCGACGCTGCCCAGTCGATCGCGCCGGAAGCCATCGAGCGGCTTGGCAGTCGGTACGGCAGCAAGGCATTGATTGACGCCTTGAAAGCGTTAGCGAGCGATGCAGTGGAGATTGCCCCGAACCACGTCGCGAATGGTTCGCCCGCACCGGTGGTCGCGATACCGAAGTCGATAGACGACCTGCTCGCCGGGCGAAGCAAGTTTCCCGAGGCACGCTTGGTCGCTGGTGCGACGGACCTGGGCGTCCACTACAACCACGGAAAGTTCACGCCGCAACAAGTGATCTACACCGGCGCGATCGACGAACTACGTGAAGTACGAGTTGAGGACAATCAACTTGTCATCGGAGCCACCGCCCGTTGGAGCGACATCCTACCCGTGGTTCGCGAACACGCGCCGCAGTACGCGGAGGTTCTCGAGCGTTTCGGCAGCCCTCAGATTCGCCACGCGGGGACCCTCGCCGGGAACTTAATGAATGCTTCGCCGATTGCCGATTCGATTCCGTTTCATCTGGTCTGCGAATCTACATTGAAGCTGAGTTCGGCCCGTCGCGAGCGAGTGGTGGCGATCAGCGACTTCTATCTCGGCTACAAAGAGCTCGATCTTAAGTCAGGCGAAGTGCTCGTTTCTATCGACACACCGCTACCGCCCGCCGATGTCGAATTGCGGCTGTACAAGGTCTCAAAACGTCGCGACATGGACATCAGCACGGTGACCGCGGCGTTTTGGGTGCGAGAATCGAACGGCAAAGTCGTCGAGGCTCGGATTGCGGCCGGCGGTGTGGGGCCGGTCGTGGTCCGTTTAGGCGACGCTGAGCAATCGCTAGTCGGCAGGGCGTTAACGCTTGAATCCATGCGAGAAGCGGGTCGTATCGCGCGAACCGAAATCAAGCCAATCTCCGATGTCCGCGGAGCCGCTGACTACCGTTTGCAACTGGTTGAGAACCTGTTTTCGAAGTGCTTCCACGACTTGCAGGTCGAACTCCAGGGATCGGGGGCCTGACATGACGGAAGTTGGGAAACCTCTGCCTCACGATTCGGCCATCGGTCACGTTACCGGCACGGCGGCCTACATCGACGACCTTCCGCGGCGTGAACGCGAGTTGTACGTAACCTTCGTGGGCTCACCAGTCGCCGCGGGCCGACTCAAATCGATTGATCTAACCGAAGCGGCCAAGGTCCCCGGCGTGCGGTGCCTGCTGACGCATAACGACCTCGCCGGACCGAATCACTTCGGTCCCATCATCGTTGACGAGCCCTTCTTAGTTGAAGACGAAATCTCGTACATCGGCCAACCGGTGGTGGCCATCGGTGCCGATTCGAAATCCGCGGCCGATGCCGCGCGTAAGCTCGTGAAGCTCGAAGTCGAAGAGCAATCGCCGATACTCACTATCGACCAAGCCATTGCGTGCAATTCGTACATTGGTCCTCGACGACAGATGGCGAGCCTCGGTGCAGAAGATCCTGAGGTCGTGCGTGACGCGTTCAAGGCGGCGCCGCATGTGATCGAAGGTCGCTTTCATTCCAATGGGCAGGAACAGTTTTACTTTGAGACGCAGGCCGCGCTGGCCGAGCCTGCCGATGGCGGCGGGATCCGCGTTCTGTCGTCCACACAGAATCCCACAGAGACGCAGGCCGTCGTGGCCGAGGCGCTTGGGCTTGGCATGCACCAGGTGGTGTGCGAGTGCCCGCGGATGGGTGGCGGATTCGGCGGCAAGGAAACGCAGTCGGCGCTCACCGCCGTGATGGCGGCGATGGTCGCCCGTACCACGAATCGTCCTGCTCGCATGGTATTGTCGCGGCTCGACGACATGTGCATCACGGGCAAACGCCATCAGTACCAGACCGACTATCGCGTGGCGTTCGACGCCACGGGGCGACTGATCGCGGCGGAGTTCGACTTTCATTCCAATGGCGGGGCCTTCGCCGACCTATCCACAGCCGTGCTCGAACGGACGATGCTGCACGCGGACAACGCGTACCACATTCCACTGATGAGAGTGTCCGGCCAGGTCTGCCGCACCAACCTGCCACCCAATACCGCGTTTCGCGGGTTCGGCGGACCTCAGGGACTTGCGGTGATTGAGCACTGCCTGGACGAGATCGCTCGGAAGCTTGACTTGGACGCGGCGGACGTGCGACTTCGAAACGTCTACCGCGACGGCGACCCCGAGCGGAGCGTCACGCACTACGGGCAGATCGTCCGCGATCATTTACTGGGGGAAACTCTCGAACAACTTATCGACTCGTCGGATTATCGCGCACGGCGTGCGGCTATCGAAGAGTTCAGCACCAAGAGCGCGACGCACCTTAAGGGCATTTCGGTTTCGATGGTGAAATTCGGCATTTCGTTCACCACCAAATTCCTGAACCAAGCGAACGCGCTGGTCAACGTCTACACCGATGGCACCGTGCAGGTGTCGACCGGTGGCACTGAGATGGGGCAAGGGCTCAACACCAAGCTCCGGCAGATGGTCGCCGACGAGTTTGGCTTGCCGGTGTCGATGGTGCGTATGATGACTACCTCGACCGAGAAGAACAACAATACGTCCCCCACCGCCGCGAGCGCCGGCACGGATCTTAATGGTGCAGCGGCCCTCGATGCGTGTCGCCAGATTAAGGAGCGGATGCGGGCGTACGGGGCCGCGCTGCTGGCCAATGCCGAGCGTGGACTCGTCGCCTCGCCGGACAACATTCAGATTGCCGGCGGATACGTCTACGACGATCGCGATCCGGAAACCACTCGACGAATCGAGTTCGCCGATTTCTGCGCCAACGCTCGCCGCGAACGCTTCGACCTGGGGGCCCGCGGTTTCTTTGCCACCCCTGGTGTCGACTACAACCGCGAAACGGGGCGAGGCAATCCGTTCTTCTATTTCACTACGGGTGCCGCGGTGGCTGAGGTGACCATCGACCGGTTCACTGGAGAGCTCGTATTCGACCGAGCCGATCTGTTGATGGACATTGGTCGGATGATCAATCCCGGGATCGATCGGGGGCAAGTCATTGGTGGGTTCATCCAGGGAGTTGGCTGGGTGACGAATGAGGAGCTTTGTTACAACGATCGCGGGGCTTTGCTTTCAACCGGACCCACTACCTACAAGATTCCCAACATCACGGACTTGCCTCGCACTCTGAACGTCGATTTCATCGACAATCCCAAGCACCAGAAGAATGTCCGTTTGAGTAAAGCGGTAGGCGAGCCACCGCTAATGCTGGGGCTAGCCGTGTGGCTCGCGGCGCGGCATGCGTTGTCGTTCGTGGCCCACGGCCAACCACTTCCGCTGTCGATACCCGCGACGAGCGAAGAGCTGCTAATGACGCTCACAAAGCTCACGGCATCGAGCGAAGTCACGCGGTTGCCGGAACCAAGTCGCAATGGTGCCTCGACAGCGGGTTCGCGTTCTCCTAAAGCGAACAAGCCGCAATGAGCGAACCAAGTGTCCTACGGCGAAGTGCGGAATTGGCGGAAACGCAGACGCCATTCGTGATGGTGACGCTCGTTGAGGCCATTGGCTCGACGCCTCAGGATGTGGGGGCGAAGATGCTGGTGAGCGGCGAAGGGCTCGTCGAAGGAACCGTTGGTGGTGGGCGCGTGGAGGCCAAGGCCATCGAGCACGCTCAAGCGATGCTGCTTGTCGCGGAGCGCACCTGCGCGATCGTCGATTGGAGCCTGAAAGCCGATGTGGGAATGACATGCGGCGGACGCGTAAAACTGTTGTTCGAGAGCTTCGGCGTCGTCCCGTGGCGGATCGTCGTGTTTGGCGCGGGACACGTTGCTCAGGCGCTGGTGCGAATTCTAGTCACTTTGCCGTGCCAAGTGACCTGCATCGATTCTCGCCAGGAGTGGCTCGCTCGGCTCCCGGCCGGTGTGGGTTTGGTCGAATCCTCGCATCCGGAAGAGCACGTTGATGCAGTTGATGAGAACACGTTTGTGGTCTGCATGACACAAGGTCACAGGACCGACTTGCCCGTGCTCCAGCGAATCTATTCGAGCGGTCGAGCGTTTCCGTTCGTTGGCGTTATCGGCAGCCGCGCTAAGGCCGCCGTGCTCCGCAAGGAACTGGCTGAAGCGGGAATCGATCCCGCCAAGCTAGACTTTCACTGCCCCGTAGGGCTGGACCTGGGCACCAACCACTCCGCCGAAATCGCGGTGAGCATCGCGGCTCAGTTGCTCGCAGTGCGCGATGCGAAATCGGCGAAGTGATGACGTGATTGTTTCCTTAGCCACGGATGAACACAGATGAAACACGGATAAGGAAACCAGCTGAGGAATATCAGCTATCGCGTCTGAGGACGTAATTCTGGTTTGTCGGGCGGAATTGAAGAGAACGAAGAAGTCGCCAATATCCTACCTTCGTTCTCTACATATCCTTTTATTCGTTCCAGCCACGTTCGCGGCTAGCGTCTCCTTGATGACGGCTATCCGTGTGTGATCGGTGTTTATCCGTGGCTAAGCTTTTGAAGCCTTAACTCACCGGCACCACATCGTCGAGTGCCGCCACGATCTTCTCGACATTCTCTTCGTGAGCGCCGTGGCCCATCAAGCCAATCCGCCAGCACTTTCCAGCGAGTGCACCGAGCCCTCCGCCGATTTCTAGTCCGTGTTCCTTTAGCAGCTTGGCACGCGCACCAGCCTCGTCCGTGACGCGTGCGGGGATGCGAATTAAGTTGAGTTGCGGCAGTGAGTTCTTCGGGTCCGAGGCGTACTCGAATCCGCGCTCGGCGAGTTCGCCTTTGAGCTTCTCGTGCACTCGCCGGTGGCGGCTGATGCGATTCTCCAGTCCTTCTTCGAGCACAAGCCGGAGAGCTTCGTGCAGCGCAAAGTTCATGTTCACGGGGGCCGTGTGGTGGTAGGCTCGATTGCCGCTCCAGTAGTTGCCTACGAGCGTTAGGTCGAGGTACCACGAGTTAACCTTCGACTTGCGGTTCTGCACTTTGTGCATGGCCCTTTCGGACAGCGTCACCGGCGCTAGGCCAGGTGGGCAAGAGAGGCACTTTTGCGTGCCGCTGTACGCCGCGTCGACGCCACGCTCGTCAATCTTCACCGGCAGTCCGCCGAGCGAGGTGACGCAGTCGAGAATTAACAAACCGCCATGCTTATGGACTGCCTCGGCGAGGCGATCCACGGGTTGATGCACGCCGGTCGAAGTCTCGGCGTGGACGATCATCATGATCTTCGGCTTGACCTCGTCGATCCTGGCGATCAGCTCGTCTTGATCGAATGCCTGGCCCCACTCGGCTTCGATGGTCTCGACTTCGCCGCCAGCGCGCCGGCACTTCTCGGCGAAGCGGCCACCGAAGACGCCATTGATCGCCACCAAGCACTTATCGCCCGGTTCGACCAGATTGTCCGCCAGCATCTCGGCGCCCGCGGATCCGGTGCCAGAGCAAGCGAGCGTCATCTCATTCTCGGTTTCAAACACCGCTTGCAGCATCTGGCGCACCTCGTTCATCACCCGCATGAACTCAGGGTCCATGTGGCCGATGCAGGGCTTCGAGAGGGCTTCGAGCACGGAAGGAGCCACCGGTGACGGGCCGGGCCCATGCAGCAAACGGGTGGGGAGATCGAGTGGCTTGGGGATTGTGGTCACGTTTATCGGTCCCAAAATAGGATTGAGTTGTCTGATTATTGGCCCAGTCGGCCATTGTAGATCGCACCGCCACGGGTGGCATAGTCGCGAAGTACTTGGGACGCATCCTCTCGCAAGATGCCCTCGATCACTTCGATGCCCCGCTCCTCGAGTGCTTGCACCCAATTCGCGGGCTTGGGGCCTTCGTCGAAGCCAATGGCCCGAGCGTCCACTTCTGTTGCACCGCATACAAGGCGTTTGATGCCCGCCCAAGGTGTTGCGCCGAAGCACATGCTGCACGGCTCGCAACTCGTTACAAGCTCGTGCCGGGCGAGGCCTTCGCCCCCGAGGTCATGAGACCCAAGGATCCGCTGAGCAATGGCGTAGGCGACCATCTCGCCATGCGCGCCCGACCATCCGGAGCTTACCACCACGTTCACGCCAGGAGCGACCAATCGGCCCGTGTCGAGATCGAACACCGCGGCACCAAACGGCCCGCCAGTCCCTTGCTCAATGTTCTGACGCGACAAGTCGATGGCTAGCCGCATTCGCTCTTGGGCCGTGGCGTAGACGTGGTCCGCGGGAGGAACGAACGACTCAACCCATTCAGGAAGTGCCAACTCAAACGTGGGGAATCGCGCCACGCGCGGCTCGATGCGGGATTCAGATTGCGGCATCCGACTCTCGTTGTCGCCTGACAGGTAGTGCATGCACGATTTTGCACCTGTGAGGATACCCCCGCGGCATGCGTACTGCTAGCGGCAAAACCTGCCGGTCGCTACTGCGCGTGTTCGGCGGAACTCGCCGCTAGCCCCCTTTCTCGCCGATAGCATGCGGCTGTGTGTGCTTGTAGCGGGCGAAGTCGTTTAAGTGCGGCGGCGACGAGACTTACGGGCTGCTGGCAAAAATCTTTGCCGCGTTTGGCACGCGCTCTGCTTAGAAGGTTGCCGTGTCCAATGGGGGGCGTGACGCTAGCAGTGATTGTGCAGTCATGCCATATGGGGTTTACATGTCGGCCGAAGGCGCCCAGGTGCAGCAACAGCGCCTGGAGGTGATCGCCAATAATTTGGCCAACGTTAACACCGTCGGGTTCAAGCCCGATGAAGCCTGCTTCCAGGCTAGGCTGTCCGAAGCGATTCAGCGCGGACAGGCCCTGTTCGGCGACCGCTCGGAGAATAACGTCGGCGGTGGCGTCAGCATGTTCGACACCACCACCGACTACAGCGCCGGGTCGCTTGCAACCACAGGCAATCCACTCGACCTGGCCATCGTCGGCGATGGGTTCTTCACCGTCCAGAACGAAGCCGGAGAAGTGCTGCTTACCCGTGCGGGCAACTTCACGCTGGATAGCGAAGATCGCCTGGTAACGACCGAGGGCATGCCGGTGCTCGACAGCGCCGGTGGCGAAATTACGCTCGACCCCACGCTCCCCTACGAGATTTCTCCCTCGGGGGAACTCTGGCAGGATGGTTCGAGCACCGAGCTTGGACTCGCCACGCCGAACTCGCTGGGCGACCTGGTGAAGATTGGCCAGAACCTATTCCGCCCGCTCGCCCCCATCTCCGAACTGGACCCCGACTACCGCGAAGTTCGCACCGGAGTGCTCGAAATGTCGGGCACCAATTCGACGCGACAGATGATGACCATGATCGAAACCACCCGGGCGTTCGAAGCCAACGTCCGCGTGATCCAGAATCACGACACCATGTCGACCAATTTGATTTCCAGAGTGTTGCAAGGGTAGTTCACACCGTTCTCGTAACCACTGAGTCCCTCAGCCCCCAGCTTCTACCATGAGTGTTCAAACCCTTTACACCGCGGCCACCGGCATGCAGGCGCTCGAGACCAAGCTCGACGTCATCGCCAATAATATGGCCAACATCAACACCACGGCGTTCAAGCGCGATCGGGCGAACTTCGAAGACCTGTTCTACCGCCAAATTCGCTTGCCAGGTGCATTGAACACCGATGGTACTCGCACTCCGACCGGCATTGAAGTTGGTCTCGGTGTTCGGGTGGGTGGTACTCAAAGCGACTTCGAGCAAGGTGCTTTCCAAACCACCGAAAACCCGCTCGATATTGCCATCGAAGGCCAGGGATTTTTCCAGGTACAAGGCCCCAACAGCCAGATTCTGTATAGCCGGGCTGGCAACTTTGGCATCAACGCCGACAACGAGATGGTGATTGGCTCCGCTACCACCGGTTATCGCATCGAGCCCTCGATCAGCATTCCGCAGGAAGCCACGGGCATCGTCATCAGCCCCGATGGCAACGTGCAGTACAGTACCAACGACTCGCCGGACTTGCAGTCCGCGGGCTTCATCCAAATCGCGACGTTCGTGAATCCCGACGGCTTGGTCAAGCTCGGCGACAATCTCTACCGGCAGACCGAAGCCTCGGGCCAGCCGCAGCAGGGCAATCCAGGCGACCCTGGTTTTGGTCAGCTTCGCCAGGGCTTCCTCGAAGCGTCGAACGTCGAGCCGGTGAACGAGCTGATTGACCTGATCACTACTCAGCGGGCCTTCGAACTCAACAGCCAAGTGGTCCAAGCCGGCGACCAGATCATGCAGATCGTCGCCAACATTCGGCGGTAGCCACGAGTAAGCTTCTAAGTCTGTTACTTTTCTTCTACTGATTCACGCATGACCAAGCACTTCCCCATCCTCGCGACGCTCTCCTTAGCAGTGCTGCTCTGCAGCACCGCTGTGGCTGCCGACATCGTGCTTCGCGAGAAGGTAACGCCGGTCAAGTCGGTGATCGTCCTGGGCGACATCGCCGACGTTCAAGGTGTGTCCGAAGCCGAGGCCCAGCGCCTGTCGCTAACGCCGCTATGGGTAGCACCGCCGGTTGGTGAGAAGCGTTTCGTCTCGCGGCAGCAGGTTCGCGACGTACTGGTGAGCCGCGGCTATTCGGCGAGCGATTTGAGCGTCCAGGGTTCCCCACGCGTGACCATTGGCTGGGATCCGACGCCGAAGACAGCTATCCAATCTGTCGAGGCTACCGAGGCGCCGAGCGCTATCGCCAGCAACTCGATGGGCTTTCGCGTCCCGAGCACTGCCATGACGACGGGAACCAAGAGCACGGGGGTTCGTAAGGCCGGCCTGACCGAGGCCGAGCGGCAGCGGCAAACCGAAGCGGCTCGCGACGCCATCCTGCGCCATCTCGAAAACGAATCGCGTAAGTTCGGCCTGATCGAAATCGACTTCACCCTGATCGGCCGATTTGCCGACTTGGTGGCCGAACGCACCAGCGATATCACGGCATTTGGTGGCAAGTCACCGTGGACTGGCCGCCAGACCGTTACGCTTGCCTTCGAGACCGAGAAGGGCCCCGTCGAAGTGCCGCTGAGCGTTGAGGTCTTCGACCGCACGCCGGTGCTCGTGGCCAAGCGTTCGCTCATCCGCGGTCAACTGATCACGGCCGCCGACGTGGCCATCGAAACCCCTTCGCGTGACGCCCGCCCGTCGACCAATCAAGTTCGCATTCACTCGCTCGAAGACGCCCTAGGACGCGAAGCGGCTCGCAATGTACGTGAGGGCGAGATTGTCACCAACGACATGTGCGTCGCGCCGCAGGTGATCTCGCGGAACGAAATCGTCGAGGTCGTCTCGGCCAGCGGCGGCATCGTGATTCGCCGCCAGTGCAAGTCGACTGGCGACGCCCGGCTGGGTGATGTGGTGGAGGTCGAGCTTCTCGATTCGAAACAACGCCTGGTGGCTCGTGTGATGGGCCCCGGCAAACTCGCTACGCTCGGAAGTTCGCTGCAAAACGCCACCGCGCCCAATCCTGCTCCGGCCGGTTATCGCTAATCGCTTCAACTTTTCACGCCATCCGAATCGCATGAATCTTTACTCTTCAATCTGGTCCCTCGCTCTCCTGGCTGGGCTCGCCACGCTGGCGGCTGAGGTTCGCGCGCAGAGTGGCAGCCTACTTAACCAATCGATGGTGGATCAGAATGGCCAAGTGGTAGCGGGAACGCCGCTGACGCTCGAGCGAACTTCGTTCCTCTATCAGCCTGTCCCTCCCGAGGCGCAGCGTGAGGTTCGTCCTAATGACATTATCACCGTGCTAGTTGACTATCGCACCGTGATGAACAGCGATGGCATGGCGCAAGTTCGCAAGACCGGCAACTTCAATGCGGCGCTCGTCGAGTGGCTCGGCTTCGATGGCAAGGACATCTTCGCTGCCCCGCAGACACGTGGCGATCCCACCATTGGTGGCCAGCTCAACAGCAACATGCGGGCACAGACGCAGCTCGATACGGCCGACGCCTTGATCTTCCGTATCGCCGCCACGGTGGTCGACATTCGCCCCAACGGCAACCTAGTGATCGAAGCCCATCGTCGCGTTACGAACAACGAAGAAGTGTGGCTCCAGTCGCTCACGGGCGTTGTGGCCCGCCAGTTTGTGATGCCCGACCGCACGGTTCGGAGCGATCACATCGCCGAGCTGACCATCGACAAACGGGAGATGGGCCAGGTCCGCGACTCGATGAGCCGTGGCTGGATCGGCAAGTGGTACGGCAAGTACAAGCCGTTCTGATTCCTGCCGACGACACCGCCCACGCAAACTAACCCACGCTACTGGATCGAATCGATGCTTTTTCAATCTTCCACTCTCCGAATCTTCGCCACGCTGCTAATCGGCGTGGTCGTGGCATCGCTGGCTAGCAACGGTGTGGCTGAAACTCGGCTGCGGAACATCTGCCGCCTCAAGGGCCAGGAAGAGAACACGCTGCAAGGCCTTGGGCTGGTGGTCGGCCTCAACGGCACGGGCGAAGCCAACGACCGTACCACCATGGACGCCATTGCTCGCGTGCTCGAGCTGCTTGGTAGCCCCGTCGGTGCTCGTGCTCATATGGATCCGGCAGCCATCGACGAACTGAAGAAGATCAAGAACGCCGCCCTGGTGATCGTGACGGCGAGGGTTCCCGGCACCGGCGCTCGGAGCGGCGAGCAGCTCGACTGCATGGTTTCCGCCCTCAACGGCAAGAGCATCTACGGTGGCCAGCTGGTGTTCGCCGCGCTCCGTGGACCCAACCCACAGGACCTCCAGATCTACGCATTGGCTTCGGGTTCGATCAACGTCGAAGACTCGGATGTCCCCACGGTCGGCCGAGTTCACAATGGCTGCCAGATGCAGGCCGATGTTCGCACGCCTTTCTACCTGGAACGCGACGGGGCCAAGTACATCACTCTGGTGCTCGATCGCAACCACGCAAGCTTCCACACCGCGGCCAACGTCGCCTCGAGCATTCGCGAAGATTACAGCGGCTACTACGGCGATGGCATGCGGCTGACTCAGAACGGCCAAACGATGGAGAATCAGTTCGTTCGCGCCGTCGACGCGACCAACATCGAAGTTCGCATCCCAGCCGCCTACTCCGACGAGCCCGTTCAGTTCGCTTACGAAGTCCTCGAAAAGGTGATCAGCGAAGAAGATGCCGAAGCTCGCGTGGTGATCAACAAGCGGACTGGCACCGTGGTAATTAGTGGCGATGCACGCATCGGCGACGTGGTTGTGGTTCACAACAATATCGTGGTCGAGGCCGGCATCGCGGTGGAGTTCACCGCCCTGGCCGACAGCGAATCGGCGAACCCCAGCCTCGAACGCCTGGTGCAGCAACTCTCGGCCCTCAAAGTGACCGACGCCGAAATCATCGAGATCATCCAGCGAATTAACGTGGCGGGCAAACTGCACGCCAAGCTGATCGTCGAGTAAGCCAACCACTTCGTTCCCCCCAACGAAAACCAACACCATGAACATCGCCTCGACGCTTGCCTCGAACACCGCTACGCAAGATCACAACTTCCCCAAGGTCAAATCCTCGGCGGATCGCTTTCGCGATGCCTCGAAAGAGACCCCTAAGTCCGTGGCCGATGCGCAAAAGGTCCACGATAAGTTCTCGGAGTTCGTCGGCGAGGCGTTCTATGGCCAGATGATGAAGTCGATGCGATCGACGGTTGGTAAGCCGGCTTACTTCAACGGTGGTCGCGGCGAGGAAGTGTTTCAGGGTCAGCTCGACCAGCAGATGGCTCAAGAGTTTGCTCGCCAGTCGGGCGATCGATTTGCCGAGCCGATGTTCGAACAACAGTTCCCCCACCACGCCAAGATCCTTCGCGAAGCCAAGCAGCAGACCGGTGCAAACTCGCTCGACAACCTGAACAGCCTCCGCCGCTTCTAATTCGCCAACACGACACCATCGCCGACACCGCGACCTCCTTAACAGCGAATCCGACATGACGACGCAACTCGAACACGAACCCACCGCCACCGAAGACTGGGAACCCCGCATCAGCGGGCTGCTATCCACCCTGTCGGCGGTGCAGGGCGACCTGCTCGCGCTGCTTGGCGAGAAACGCCAGGCACTGGCGGCGGGGGAGTTTCAACTGATGCCGTCGTTCACGGCCCGCGAGGCCGAACTCGTCGCACGGCTCGAAGCATGTCATGCACAGCGGCAGGATCTACTCGTTGCCGCGGCTCGCGAAGGGTTGCCTTCCACTAGCGTGGCGTCGCTTGCCGAGTCGCTGCCATCGGAGCAACGCGGAACGCTGAGCACGAGTGTCGAACAGGCTCGCCGCCAAAGTCGACTGCTGCAGCATCACAGCCTTACGAACTGGGTGGTAGTGCAACGCACGCTCATTCACCTGTCGCAAATGATTGAAATCATCGCCACCGGCGGCCGCATGCGAAACACTTACGGCCGCGGTGCCCAAGCCACGAGCAGCGGTGCCCTGGTCGACCAGCGTGCCTAATCCGCTCCAGCCCCCAGCCCCGAACCCTAGCCCCTTCTTTTAACCATGTCTCTCTTCAGCTCCATCCAACTGGCGAGCAACACGCTGCAGGCGATGCAAATCGGCTTGCACGTGGTGGGCAATAACATTGCCAACGCCAACACGCCGGGGTACGTCCGCGAGGACGTGATCTACTCCCCCGCGCCGGTGCAGAAGAAAGGCGACTTGGTGCTCGGCCTAGGCGTAACGGTCGACGGCATCGTCCAGAAGGTCGATCGGTTCCTGCAAGAGCGCTTGCGAAACGCCAGCAGCGATCGCGCCAACGCCACCGTGCAGGAGCAAGCGTACGTCGATCTCGAGCAAATCCTTGGCGAGCTCTCCGATACCGACCTCAGCACGTCGTTCACCAATTTCTTCGGAGCCGTCGAGCAGGTGCTCAACGTCCCTGATGATCTTTCGAACCGCAATCTAGCCGTGCTCGCGGGGCAGACGCTGGCTCGCGATTTCAATCGGATGTCGACGCGCACGGCCGACCTGCACGATCGGCTCGATATCCGTGTCAATCAGATCAGTGGCGAAATCAACAGCCTTTCGGAAGAGATCCGCAAGTTGAATTTGCAGATCACTGCCATCGAGGGGGGCGGGCTGTCGAAAAGCGATGCGGGTGGTCTTCGCGTGCAGCGCGACACGGCAGTGGCTAAGCTAGCCAACTTGGCGGACGTCAAGGTGGTAGAGCAGACTACCGGCGCGCTCACCGTCACCATCGGCGGCGAATTCGTCGTCACCGATGGCATCCGCCGCGAAGTCGAAGCGGTGAACAACAAAGACAACGGCCGTAACGCGACTACCATCCATTTTGTGGACACGGGCGTGAAGCTCGCGGTTACCGGTGGTGAGTTGCGTGGTTTGTTTGCGGCCCGCGATGAGATCGTCGGCGGAGCCTTGAAGCAGTACGACGACATCGCCAGGACGCTGGCTTTTGAGTTCAACAAGCTGTACTCACAGGGACAGGGCCTGGTCGGGTTCAATCAAGTCACTAGCGCCGACACGGTGCTTGACATCAGTGTGCCGCTCGACGAAGCGGGCCTAGCGTACACGCCGGTGAACGGCTCGTTCAACATCGTGGTCCGCAACACGGCGACCAACAACGAAGTCACCCACACCATACAAATCGATCTCAACGGCCTCGACGACGATACGTCGCTCGAAGACCTCGCCGCGCAGATTTCCGCGATCACCGGCATCACAGCGACAGTTACGCCAGCCCGCGGGCTCTCGATTGCCAGCAGTGCTGCCAATACCGAGTTCGCGTTCGCCGGTGATACCAGCGGGGTGCTCGCGGCGCTCGGCATCAACTCGTTCTTCACGGGCTCGACCGCAGCGACACTCAGCGTCAATCAGAACCTGCACGGCATCGACAACGCTAGGCGTTTCGCTGCAAGCCTTGGTGGCGTCTCAGCCGACGCGCGAAATGCCGAGCGGCTCGTGGAGTTCTATACCCGGCCGCTTGAGGCGATCGGCGGGGCATCGATCTCCGATAAGTACAATCAGCTCGCCAACGGCATCGCGCAAGGCTCCGCCGCCGCGAAAGCCGTTGCCGGAGGGTTCCGCACCTTTGAAGCAACGCTCGATGGCGAAGTGCAAGCACTCAGCGCCGTGAACATCGATGAGGAAGCGGTGAAGATGATCCAACTCCAACGCACCTATCAAGCCTCGGCCCGATACATACAGACGATCTCCGAGATGCTCGACATGCTGGTGAACTTGTAGAGGCGATTAGCGGGCAGTGGGTAATGGGCAGTGGGCAGTGGGTAGTGTGAACTTCGGTGTTTGGAGTTGACTCCGTACTTCTTGATTCGTCATTCGTCATTCTGATTTTTAGCCATGGCCATTCTTCCGATACCAACGACGCGGGTAAGCGACCTGCTGGCGAGCAATCGCCTAACGCAGCAGCTCCAGTCGGATCAATTGGCGTTGCTGCGCGTGCAGACGCAAATCAGTACCGGCCGGCGAGTGATCTCGCCCAGCGACGACGCCCCCGCCTCGCTCAGGGCGATGAATCTTCAACGCATCCTTGAGCGCAAGCTTCAAACCCAGACGAGCCTTCGCGACAGCGTCCTCTTCCTGGGGCAAGCGGAGAAGTCGGTCAACGAAGTGACCAACATTCTCAACAGCATCAAGTCCGAAGCCCTCGGCGTCGACTCGACGCTCGCCACAAGCCAGCAACGCCAAGCCGTGGTCGACCAGATCGACCGGGCGATCGAGCAACTCGTCAACATCGGCAATAGCAAGTTCCGCGAACGCTATCTGTTCGCCGGGTCGAAGTCGGAGTCGCAGCCCTACGACTACGCCGGTGGCATGGTCGCCTACAACGGCAACGAGAGCCACCTGCGAAGCTACGTCGACATCGGCTTCCTGTACGAGACCAATATCCCTGGTGGCGAAGTCTTTGGTGGCATCAGCCAACAAGTGCTCGGTACCGCTGATCTCAATCCGCACCTCACGCGGGGGACGTCCGTCGATCAGATCAACGGCGGCGCGGGCATGGCACGCGGGGCGGTCGAGATCACCTACGTCAATTCGCTCAACCAAACCACTTCGAAAGTGGTCGACCTTTCGAATGCCGCGACGATGGACGATGTCGCCCGGTACCTGCAGGCCGGCGTGCCGGAAGGGTCGGGAATTACAGTCGAACTCACCGGCACAGGGCTAACGCTGTCGACCGCGTCGCCGGGCGATCGCGTGTGGGTCCGCGAAGTGGGCGAAGGCCGCGTGGCCCGCGACTTGGGCATCTATACCACCGCGCCGCAAACCACGCTCGTCGGCACCGACATTACGCCGACCCTGCAAAAAACCACCAAACTCGCCGATCTTCTAGGCACCAAGGCTCAAGCAACCTTCACCAATGGCGGAGCGAACAACGACTTCTTCGTTACCGCTACGCAGAATGGTACTCGCGTCGATCCCAGCGATCCGCTTTCCGATCCGCTTAACGGCGTGACCGTCCAATTCGCAAGCGGCGGAACGGCGGGAAGCGAGACCGCGGTGTACGACGGGTCGGCGGGAACGCTTACCGTGACCATCCAGCCCGGCGAAACCACCGCCGCGCAAGTTGTAGCAGCGATCAACAACGAAGCCTCGGGGTTGTTCAAGGCCCAGGTCGACTTCCGCGACTCCACTGCCGCTGACGCGGCAGGGCAGGGGCTCGTGGGACTCACCAACACGGCCGTGACGGCGGGCGGCAGCGGCGAGTCGCTGGACCAAACCTCGGGGCTGCTCGTAAGCAACGGTGGCCAAACCGTAGCGGTCGACATCAGCCAAGCCCAGACGGTCGAGGAGCTGCTGAACATCCTGAACCAAGAAGAGCTCGGCCTTCAGGTCGAAATCAATGAAGCAGGTACCGGCATCAACATCCGCTCACGATTGAGCGGCGCCGACCTGACGATCGGCGAGGTCTCCGGTGGACGCACCGCAAGCCAACTCGGCGTCCGAACGCTGAACGCCGAGACGTCGCTGTCGGGCTTCAACCGCGGACTCGGTGTGATGCCCGATGGAGTGACGAAGTTCACCATCGAACTCACCACGGCCAGTGTGCCGACGGCGTACGAGATCGATATTGAAGGTGCGACGACGGTCCAGGACGTAATCGACGCGATCGCCACGCAGACGGGCGGAGCGGTTACCGCCGGCATGGTAGCGAGCGGCAATGGCCTACAGCTTACCGACACGACGACCGCCGACTCGATGCGCGTGACCGGACAGGTCGCCGAGCTCTTGGGCTTTTTCGAAACTGGCGAGGGCGAAGCCACCAGCACCACCGGCTCGCTCAGTTCGGGCGACCGCCACACGCTCGAAACGAGCAGTGTGTTCAACACGTTGATCCGGCTGCGCGAGGCCTTGCTCTCGGAGGATTACCCCGCGATCGGCCGCGAAATCGAGGCCATCGACGCCGACCTCGACCGAGTGAACTTTGCCCGATCCGAACTGGGCGCCCGGCTGCAAAGCTTGCAGACGGTCGAGTACCGGCACCAGGACGACGAAGTCGCCATTCGTAGTGCGCTGTCGAACGAGATCGAGGTCGACCTTACCGCGGCGATCACTGAGTTCACCCAGCGGCAGTACGCAATGCAAGCATCGCTCAAGGTAGCCGGCAACATGCTACAGATGACGCTGCTGGACTTCATTTAGTGAGGGGAAGTGGGCGGTGGGCAGTCAGCAGTGGGCGGTAAGCGGTAGGTGCTGTGAATTCGGCATAACGTACAGGGCACGTAGTAGTGAGCAGAACTTCGGCTATTAGAAGCGACCGCCCACTGCTGACTGCCCACCGCCTACAACTTCCCACTGCTCACCGCGTACTTTACCCAGGTCCACCTGGGCCGGTTTTTGTGATTTGTCTTGCTGTGCCGGCCGATGGAGTTATGCAAGCGCCGTACGTGGCGCGGTGTTCTTGATTGCTGCTATCCGCAACTCGTTGGGAGTAGGCGATGTACGTGATGACTACCCGCTTTGGAAATGTACCCATCGAGCCGACCGACGTGTTGCGTTTCGACCAAGGCCTGATTGGCATGGAGATGTGCCGCGAGTGGGTGCTGCTGGCCGACAACACCAACGGCGCGCTCGCTTGGCTACAGTCGCTCGATCGGGCGGAGGTGGCGCTCGCGGTGGTGAGCCCCCGCCGTTTCGTGAAGGACTACCAGGTCCGAATCAGCACTCGCGACGTTGCCCCCTTGGGCGTGTCGACTACCCGCGACCTACAAGTGCTGGCGATCCTCAATCGCCACGAGGACACGCTGACGCTGAATCTCAAGGCACCGATTGTCATCAATCTGGCAACGAGCCGCGGACGCCAAGTCGTCGCGAAGAACGACCACGAGGTGCAGTACGTCCTCGGCGCGACCATCCCCATGCGGCGTTCGGCATAATCGAGGCCTTCCGCCTTGCGTCGGTTTGCCGTGCGCCAGTGGTAGGAAAGTCACAATCCGTACCTCTACGGGGTGATTGCAGATCTCAGTGCGTGGCATCCGAAGAAGCAGGACAGGCAAATAGTCGCGCCAGCACTCGGACGTGCTGCTAGGGAGCAGTCACGGCGGAGGTTGGTTGTTGGCCCTGCCAACTCGTATTCTTCAACCACTGCCCGCCACCCTTTAGAGAATGCCTGCACGCCAGGCGGCGCGGACCCACCCGCGAAGGAGCTCCCCATGTTGGTCCTATCACGACAGCGCGACGAAAGCATCATCATCGGCGACAATGTCGTTGTGACCATCGTCGACGTGCGGGGCGATAAGGTTCGGCTGGGCATCGAAGCCCCGATCGAGATCTCGGTGCATCGCCAGGAGGTCTACGAGGCCATTCAGCGCGAAAATCGCAAGGCCGCCGAGATCAAGACCGAAGACGCCCAGCGTCTGCCCAAGCAATCGTAACGATTGCCTTAGGGAGTAGTTTTCGATTCCGCGGCGGATATTCCATTCGTGGGATGTTTTGAAGCTTACGCCTGCGGTTTAGGCTCTTCTGTCAGCTATTCAGCACTCGCTCGGTTCGCGGCGACATCTTCGCTGCATGAACGGCTTCACCGGGTTGCGGATCGAGGGGTTGCGGTTCAAGTCCGCAAGCCAGCACTGCAAGCCCCTCGCTACAAGTTTTAGCGTTTGTAGCGGTTAGGAGATGCCTGGTTCGCGAGTTGGCTCAATTTCGACCAACTCCCATAAAGCACCCAAATTGTCAGGTCGATAGCTGTGGGTAGATCGTACGGACACTTCCGTGCCATCGCTGGCCGTCGCACCCACCGTAGCGCGAGGCAGCCCACCAAGCCAAGTGGCAGAAAAGTCAAATTTCTCCACACGCGCACAAAACGCAACCTAGTGTTGCTCAGCATGTAGGCACCGCGCCTAGGTGCGAAGTGACCAATACAAGAGACAGGCCGGGGTCGTTCGCTCCCCATCCATCCAACCGTCCAAGTCCGGTCCAACGTCAAAACAATTTTTGTTTGTTTAAGGGGTGTCTGCAATGACTCGTATTAACACCAATGTGAGCTCGCTCGTCGGCCGCAACAACCTGAATCGGGCCAATGCCAGCTTGCAGCAGTCCCTAACGCGGTTGAGCACCGGTCTTCGCATCAACACGGGTAAGGACGACCCGGCTGGTTTGATCGCCAGCGAAAACCTGCGTAGCGACATCACCTCGATTAGCCGCGCCATCAGCAATACCGACCGTGCCAACCAGGTGATTGCCACCTCGGACAGCGCCCTTGGTCAGGTGTCCTCGCTGCTCAACGATATTCGCGGTCTGGTGACCGAGTCGGCGAACGCCGGTGCCCTGTCGGACGAGCAGATTGCTGCTAACCAGCTTCAGCTCGACTCGTCGCTCGAAGCCCTGAACCGCATTTCCCAAACCACCACGTTCCAGGGACGCCGTCTGCTTGATGGCAGCCTCGACTTCCTGACCTCAGCCGGTTCGAACTTCGGTAGCATCTCGGACCTGAAGATCGATCAGGCTAACCTCGGTGCAACAGGCTCCGTGTCGGTCAATGTCAATGTCACCGCTGCCGCGACTCAGGCTCAGGTCGATGTCACGTCGATTCCCGCCGCCGTGACTGGCGTCGCCGCCAGCACGACGGCCACGTTCACGAACGCAGCCACGGAGGCCTCTGGTGCCGTTGCCCTCGACACTGCTGGTCCGTCCGGCTTCACTCTGACTGCCGCCGCAGCTGGTCCTGCCGCCGGCGCTGAGGGCAATGGCGCGGTGAACATCGTCATCGCCGATGGCGCGGTTGAAGGCACTGTCTACGACGACACCACGAACACGCTGACAGCCACCGTCGACATCACCGGTGGTAACAACACCACGGCCGACTTGTATGCGGTGATCAACGCCGGCACCGATTTCGTAGCCTCGGCCATCACCGGCGGTACGGAAACGATTTCCACCTCGGAGACCGGCACGGGTACGCTCGCTGGCGGTCGCGACGCCGGCACTCGAGTGATCACCATCACCGCCGCCGAGACTGGCGCCTCATTCAACGGCAAGACAGTAACGATTGCCGAATCGGCTTCCGTGACTGCCGGTGCCCCCACGGCTACTGTCGATGGTTCGGGCAACATCACGGTGACGGTCAACGACACCGCGGACACCGATCTCGATGATATTTCGACGGCTATCAATGCCCTTGAAGACTACAACGCGTCGATCGACGTTGGCACGGGCGACGGTCTGTATAACCCGACGACGCAGACGCCTCCCGTTGTCGCCAACACGGCAAGCGGCGTTACCGCCTCGGGTGGTATCTCGGCCGACGTGGTTCTTGAACTCTCCGGTTCCGGCGGTGCAGAAATCCTCACCTTCGGTGCTGGCACCACTATCCAAGGCTTGGCCGACGGTATCAATCTAGTAAAAGATGCCACCGGCGTGGAAGCTGTTGTCAACGGCACGACCCTCGAATTGGTCTCTACAACCTACGGCACCGATTCGGTCGTCGACCTCCGCGTCATTAGCGAAGGTTCGGGTGCGACCCCAGCTGGCACGTTCACCACGGCCATCGCCGACGGTGAACGGCAGAACGGTTCCGATGTTGCCGCCACCGTCAATGGTGTCGTCGTCACGGGAAAGGGCAATGCCTTCTCAATCAACACAGCTAGCCTCGACATCAGCGGTTCGCTCACCGCGGGTTTCACGGGCACGGCTTCGTTCACGATTGACGGTGGCGGTGCCCTGTTCCAACTCGGTCCCGACGTCGTTTCCAATCAACAGGCCCGTCTGGGTATCAGCAGCGTCAACACGGCCGCCCTCGGTGGCGTAAGTGGAAAGATGTACCAGCTCGGAACTGGCAACGATGCTTCGCTGTTGGAAGACGCGACCAAGGCTGCCTCGATCGTTCGCGAAGCCATCGATCAGGTGACGTTGCTTCGCGGTCGATTGGGTGCTTTCCAGCGGACCACTCTGGAAACCAACAAGAACGCCCTGAACGACACGCTGACCAACCTAACCGAAGCTGAAAGCGCGATCCGCGACGCCGACTTCGCCGCTGAAACGGCCGAACTCACTCGCTCGCAGATTCTGGTTCAGTCCGGTACACGAGTTCTCGCGATCTCGAACCAGAACCCGCAGAACGCCTTGGCTCTCTTGGGTTAAGCGACTAGCGGAAATTGAAAACAATATGACCGATCCGGTTCGCAAGAACCGGATCGGTTTTTTTGTAGCTACGCATTTCCAGGGTGAGCCGGGGCGTCCCCGCCCCCGGAAACTTCGCCCCTCGACGGCCTCTCAAAACTCAAACCAATCCGGGGCCGGGGTCGGCCCGGTTCACACAGCGGTAGCCGGCATCTCACCAACTGCCACTCACGAGCTACACCTTGCCTGGTCGATACATTCGATAGGGGTTTTCTCTGCAATGTGCTAGCACTACGCGCACGCCGCGTGAGGTAACCTTCCAAAGCCACGGCGGTCGTGGGGCAGCGTTTGCAATTCGAGCGTGTGGTCGATGTCGCAGATTCAATCCAACGTTGGTCTGATTACCGGTATCCCGATTCAGGAGACCGTCGATCAACTTATGGCGCTGGCCGCCAGGCCACGCGACACGCTGTCCAATCGCACCAAGGCCCTCGGCGCCGAGCGAACCGCCCTCGATCAACTCGGCGGGCTGCTGCTCGGCTTTCGGTTCTCGGCCACCAGCATGAGCTCGGCGTCGCTCTACTCGGCGACCAAGGCCACGTCGAACAACACCAGCCTGCTGACCGTTACGGCGAAGACCTCGCCGCCGCCGCAGGCAGGCACCTACTCGTTCACGCCGCTGCAAAAGGCGACGACGCACCAAGCCGTAAGCAGCAGCTTCAGCGATGTGGCGAGCCAACTGAGTACCGGCACCTTCCGCATCGGTGTTGGCGGTCAGGTCGATCGCGGTGTGAAGCTCACTGAACTCAACTCCGGCCAAGGCGTACCTCCGGGTAAGATTCGCATCACGGATCGCAGCGGGGCATCGGCCGAGATCGACTTGCGGACGGCGCTTTCCATCGACGATGTGCTCGACGCCATCAACTCCAGCGTCGACGTCGATGTCACCGCGACCGTCGAGGGGGATTCGATCAAGCTGACCGACAATTCGGGCGGCACTGGAAATTTGCGCGTTAAAGAGGTCGGACTTGGCACCACCGCGGCCGCGCTTGGACTTGCCAGCGTCAACGTCGCTGGCAACGTAGCCACCGGCACCGATATCTACTCGCTGCACTCGGGGACGCTGCTAAAGTCGCTCAACGATGGCGCTGGCGTGCAGATTCACAGCGTGGGCGACGTGCTTTCCATCACCACGGCCGATGCAACCGAACTCACCGTCAACGTCAGCGGCAAGAAGACGTTAGGTGAGGTAGTCGCTCTGATCAACGCGGCGGACAACACCCGCCTCACGGCGGCGATCTCCGCAGACGGTCGACGGTTGGAACTCAGAGACCTGACCACCGGTAGCGGGACCTTCGAAGTCACGAGCACCGGCACGATCGCCGACGACCTCGGCATCAGCGGTGACGCTGTCGGGGGCGTCATCACCGGTCGTCGGCTTGCCTCAGGCCTTCGCGACACGCTATTGAGCTCGCTGAACGGCGGTGCGGGCGTCGGCGAGCTCACCTCGCTCAACATCACCGACCGCGCGGGTGGTGCGCCCGTGAACGTCGACCTGTCCTCTGCCGAGACGCTGAGCGACGTGGTCGACCTGATCAACGACTCGGCGGCGAACGTCACCGCGGCGATCAATAGCTCGCGCAACGGCATTGTGATCGAGGATACCTCCGGAGGCACCGGCAACCTGATTATTGCCAGCAGCGACAACACGGCCGCGAGCCTCGGCATCGAAATCGACGACCAAGTGGCTTCCATCAACTCAGGCAGCCTCAACCGCCAGGTGATCAGCCACTCGACCCTGCTTGCCGACTTCAATGGCGGCAAAGGGGTGAAGCTGGGCGACTTCCGCATCACCGACTCCAGCGGTGCCCAAAGCGCCGTGAGCCTCAACGACGTCGGCAGCGAAGCCGAGACCATCGGCGACGTGCTCGATAAGATCAACTCGCTGTCCATCGGCGTCGAAGCCCGAATCAACGACTCGGGCGACGGCATCCTGATCACCGACACCGCCGGTGGCACCGGCAAGCTCACCATCGCCGAAATCGGCGGCGGCCGTGCGGCCAAGGACCTCCGGATCCTTGCTGAATCGTCTGCCACGAACGAAGGTGGCCAGCAAGTCATCGATGGCCGCACCAGTTTCGAAGTCGATCTGAGCACGCTCGAACTACCTGACAGTGTCGCCCTGAGCACGCTGAACAACGGCAACGGCATCTCACTCGGCACGTTCAGGGTCACCGCCGCGAATGGCGAGTCGTTTGCGGTCGTGCTCAACAAGCCCGGCCAGGAAGCGTTTAGCGTCGACGATGTGATCGACAAGATCAACGCCGCTGCCACCGAGAAGGGCATTAACGTCACCGCCAGCCTCAACACGGCGGGAACCGGCATTCGCATTCTCGACACCACGGTCGGCAATGGCACGCTGAAGGTCGAAGACCTAGGCAGTGGCACCGCCGCTGCGCAGTTGCTGCTGACCACCGCCTCGACCAAATCCCTCGTCGGCACCCAGTCCATCGACGGCCGAGGGCTGTTCGCCGCCCAGGATCAAAACCAAGATGCCCTAGGCGTCCTGGTGCAAGCGATCAACGACTTCGGCGGCGGATTCACCGCCAGCACGTTCTTCGATGGCAGCGGCTACCGCCTGTCGATCACGTCGAAGGAAACCGGCGCGGCGCAGGAACTCACCATCGACACGTCGGACGCTAACTTCAGCATCGCCGAAGCCACCCGGCCTCGCGATGCGGTGCTGCAATTCGGCAACTCATCGGCCGGCGGCATTGTCGTCAGCGCGGCGAAGAACCAGTTCGACAACGTGGTGCCGGGCTTGACGATCAACGTCGCCAAGGCCTCGAACGACTCCGTGACGGTGGACGTGACGCAGGACACCTCGAAGCTCACCACCGCGGCTACCAGTTTTGTCGACTCGTTCAACTCGCTGCGAACGACCATTCAACAGCTGACGTCGTTCGACGCCGAGGCGCAAACGACCGGTCTGTTGTTCGGTCGCAATGAAGTGCTCCGCATCGAAACAGACCTAGCCCGCATACTGTCGGGTCGGTTCACGAGCAGCCCCAGCGTTCGGTCGCTGGAAGGGCTCGGCATCAGCCTGAACGACGAAGGCAAGCTCGAGCTCGACACGGCGCAGTTCAACGAAGCAATCACCAACAGCCCTGGCGAGGTCGAGCGATTCTTCAACGTCGATGGCGTTGGCGTTGTCGATCAATTGACGAAGGCCATCGACCAACTCGCCGGCGAAGAGACGTCGCTCATCGCCCGTCGTTACGATGCGCTGACCTCGACCATCGACGCTAACAACGCCCGCATCGAGACGATGAATAAGTCCCTCGAACGCGAACGCGAGCGGACGCTGCTCGAGTTCTACCGCCTAGAAGAGACGATCGCCAAACTCCAAGGCAACACCGGTTCGCTAGAAGCCATCCAGTACATCCCACCTATCGGCCGTAGCAACTAACCTGACTGCGGACCTCGCCACCATCATCCACGGAAGGATTCATCATGGCCACGACCAATCCGAGCAAGCACCTCGAAGCCAAGATCAAGACCGCGTCGAGCGCTCAGTTGCACCTGATGCTCATCGAAGGCGCCCTGCGGTTCACGATGAAGGCGCAGCAGGACCTCGAAAAGAACAACGAGGGTCACGCCAACGAGGCGATGGTCCGTGCGATCGACATCGTCGGCGAGCTGCTAGCCGGCGTGAAGGGTGGCCAGACCGAAATCAACGCCAAGCTCGCCGATCTCTACCTCTACCTGTTCCACACGCTGACCTCGGCCTACGTCAATACCGACGCCACGAAGCTGGCCGATGTGGTGCGGGTGCTTGAATTCGAACGCGAAACCTGGCGCCTCGCCTGCGAGCGCGTCCACGCCCCGCAGTCGACCGCCGTCCCCTCGCCGGTCATTGCCCAGCACGTGGCGATGCCCGCGCCGGCCCAGGGGTTCTCGTTCGAGGCTTGAGCCCGTAAGGAATAGAGCGTGATTTGAGGCTATGTGAGCCGGGCCGTCCCCGGCCCCGGACCTGCTGCGCTAACGGCACGCTTTCTACCGCCACTCGAAAAATCCCGCTCCGCCGGGTAGGCTGGACGCTTTCCAACCTCCCGCACGCGGTCACCGAGAGAACGAGAGAGCGATGCCGGCCACCAAGCAGCAAATTCGCGTGGGCCACAGCCCCGATCCCGACGACGCCTTCATGTTCTATGCCCTGGCAAAGGACAAAATCGATACTGGCGACCTCGAGTTCACCCACGAACTGGTCGACATCGAGACCCTCAACCAGCGGGCTTTCAGCGGTGAGCTCGAACTCACTGCGGTGAGCATTCACGCCTACGCGTTCCTGATGGACAAGTACATGCTCTGCACCTGCGGCGCGAGCATGGGCGATGGCTACGGGCCGATGGTGGTGGCCAAGACCGAGATGCCGCTCAGCGAAGTCGCCAACAAGACCATTGCGGTCCCCGGCAAGCTCACCAGCGCGTTTCTCGCCCTGCGGCTTTGCCTGGGGCAGGATTTTGATTTCGTGCTGGTGCCGTTCGACGAGATCATCCCCGCCGTCGTGGCCGGCGAGTACCAGGGCCAGCCGATCGACGCGGGGCTGATCATTCACGAAGGCCAGCTCACCTACGGCGACCAGGACCTCAAGCTGATTGTCGACCTTGGCGTCTGGTGGCAGGAAGAAACCGGCCTGCCGCTCCCGCTCGGCGCGAATGCGGTCCGTAAGGACCTGGGCGACCAGACCATCCGCGAAGTGCAGCGGCTGCTCAAGGCCAGCATCGAGTACGGCCTCGATCATCGCCAGCCCGCGCTCGAATACGCGCTGCAATACGGGCGGGATCTCGACAACGCCAAGGCCGACAAATTCGTCGGCATGTACGTCAACGACTGGACGCGTGACTTCGGAGATCGCGGTCGCGCTGCAGTCGCCGAGTTCCTTCGCCGCGGATACGAGGCGGGAGTGCTCCCCCAAGCGGTAGAACCGGAATTTGTGGACGGTTAGGTCCAGAATTCCCTCGCTAGGGGGATTCCCGTATTTGCCAGCCGTTGGACGCGCTATCAAAACCGACCTAAGTTTTGGGTAGGAGAGATTCACTTCTCTTCTACCCCTTTTCGTTTCGGTCCCACTTCTTTTCCACCGCGTTGGGGCACCTAGGTCGTGCCCTCCGAAAAAGGCAAACCTGTCGCGAGGCAGGGACGCAAAGCCGTGGGTCTCTCTATGCACCAGAGAGACTGCCTGGTTACCGGACAAAAATGCAGAACCGTCCGAGTCCGGACAGCAGGCATGCCATGCATACGCTTCCAGGCAGAGTACGTCGCTACGCGACCAACTCCGACGTCCCGTTCCGCCTTTTGCCTTGCGGAGACACGACAGCCGTTATGGCTACCGATGTCCGTTCGCACTGGCAGCACCTGGTTCAGGTGCTCGAAGATCCGCAGGACGAGCTGCCGGAGTACCAACCCGCCATTCCTCCCACCCACGGCGGGTGATCGCACCGGCGGTTCGTCCAACCAAGTGAGAGATAGACCCGGCCGACGAAGGCAAGCAGTCCCCCCCAATACGCTTGCACACTCGCCGGGTCTATCTCCTATTTCATCTGGCTTGTGAGCCGGGTCGTCCTCGACCCCGGACCGCGCTGCGAGCGGGTGACTATCTCAAAATCCGTTTGCCCCTTTCCGGCAAACTATGTTAGGCTCCCAGGGTCGACGCCGACCCCGACGCACCAGGAGCCTAGCGAAATGCCCCGCCAGCGAACCCTAGCCGCCATGTTGGTCTGCGCCTTCGCTTGCATTTCCGCCGCGAGCGCCCAAGCCGACACCTGCGCCGGCCACCGCAGTTTCTACATGGGGTACAGCTACGGAATGCCCCACAGGGCGTCGATTCCGTTCGCCGGCCAGATGAACCCCCGCTACGCGAATAGCGCGCACGCCACCGGACCGGTCTTCCGTTCGGGGCCCACGGATTACTTAGCGCGACAGAACGCGATGGCGGCACAGCAAGCATTAATCGCTCAGGCGTCGGCACGCACCGAGCGAGTCACGTACGCCTCGGACATCGAATTGCTCGACGAGCCCCCGACCGACGATGTCGACGGAGTCGATAGCCAGAACCAAGCCGAGCAGCCAGAGGGCGTCTCGCCCGACTACCCCGGCCAGTTCGCCGCCGCAGAGACCGACACCGCACCCGCTCGCCGGCCGCAGCCCCTGCGTACGGCGTCGCGACCCCGCCCTGCACGCCCAGTGGGCCAGGGTGCCTTCCACGCCGCGGCGTCGCCCGAACTCGCTCGGGCCCTTGGCCACGCGTTCTAGCGCAACGGCGCGAGCCGTCCGGCAACTCTGGGCGCAAGCCGTCCAGCCGAGCTCTCGGTGCGCCTCAAATCGCTAGCGCCAACTCGCCGATACTTGCTCTTCCGCCCCAAATATCACCCCTAGCCCACTTCGCCGGGGGCCAGTATACTGCCGGGCTAGCAAAATTTTTGCAGATCGTAATCAAGGATCGTGGCCATGGCCAAAAAGAGCGGCAAGCGTAAAAAGAAAGTTGAAGTCGTATTCCTCGTGTGCGAGGAAACGGGTGATTACAACTACACCATTCGTCGTAAGACGGGAGGCGAGAAGCTGAAACTCAAGAAGTTCTGCCCTCGCTTGCAGCGCCACACCATCCACAACGAAAAGAAGAAGTAAACCGGTGCGACGGCTTCCGCCCCGCCGCGCAACGTGCGCCGCGGGGAATTGGTTCCTCCCCCGCGTTTACTCCTTCTCTCATGCCCAAAGAATGGCGCATCGCGACGTACGACCTGGCGGTGGTCGATCGGCTTGCGCGGGCTGCCCAGGTGCCTGAGATCGTCGCGCAATTGCTCATCGGCCGCGGCATCGACTGCCCGGACGCGGCGCGAAAATTCATCGACGCCAAGCTCAACGATCTTCGCGATCCCCACCTGCTCCCCGGCGTGACCGGGGCGGCCGAGCTGCTGTTCAAGGCGGCCAAGGATGGCCGGCGAATTATCGTCTACGGCGACTACGACGCCGACGGCATGACCGCTACCGCCATTCTGCTTCGTTGCTTCCGGCTGCTGCACGCCAACGTCGACTACTACGTCCCGCACCGACTCGAAGAAGGCTACGGGCTGAGCAACGAATCGCTCGACGAACTCGCCGCCCAAGGTGCCGAGTTCGTGGTGACCGTCGACAATGGCATCGCCAGCCTCGCCGAGGCCGACCACGCCCGCGAGCTTGGCATCCAGCTGGTCGTTACCGATCACCATCAAATGGCCGAACGGCTACCGGCTGCCGCGGCGATCGTTCATCCAGGGCTCCCGGGTAGCGACTATCCGTTCCTCGGTCTCTGCGGCGCGGCGGTCGCGTTCAAGCTCGCATGGGCCATTTGCCAACTCGCGTCGGGTGGTAACCGCGTCCAGCCCGCCATGCGGCAGTTCCTGCTCGAAGCCACCGGCCTCGCCGCGATTGGAACCGTCGCCGACGTGGTGCCACTGATCGACGAGAATCGCGCGATTGTCTGCAACGGCCTCCGCAGCCTCTCGGCAACGACTCTGCCTGGCATCATCGCACTCAAGCAAATCGCCTCGCTCGACAAGAAGCCGTACCTGGCCAGCGACGACATTGGGTTCGCGATCGGACCACGACTCAACGCGGCCGGGAGATTGGGCCAAGCGAATCTCGCCGTCGAACTGCTCTCGACCGACAGCGCCGAACGCGCCGTCGAACTCGCCAACTTCATCGAAGAGCTGAATCTCGAGCGTCAATCGGTTGAACGCAGCGTGCTGCTCGCCGCGCGCAAGCAAGCCAAAAAGTTCGACCCCCACAATTCACCGGCACTCGTCCTCGCCGATCACGGTTGGCACGCGGGCGTGATTGGCATCGTTGCCGGCAAGCTCGCCGAGCAGTACCATCGCCCGGTGGTGCTGATCTCGCAGGACAAACTTGGCGTGAAGCACGCGATGGGTTCGGGACGTAGCGTGCCGGGCTTCGACCTGCACCGCGCGTTCATCGACTGCGACGAGCACCTCGTCACGCATGGTGGCCACGCCGCGGCGGCTGGGCTTCGAATCGAAGATCGCTCGATCGCCGCGTTCCGCCAAAAGTTCTGCGAGGTGGCCGCCCAGCAACTCGCCGCCGCCGAGCAAAAGCCTCAGATCGACATCGATGCCGAAGCCCCGTTCGCCGTTCTCACTCGGCAAATCGTCGAAGGCATTGATCGCCTCGCCCCGTTTGGTTGTGGCAACCGCCGACCAATGATGTGCGCGTCCGACGTCCGCATCGCTGCCGAACCTCGCGTCATCGGCGCCACGGGGCGTCACCTTTCGCTCGAACTCGAGCAGCACGGCGTTCGTTTGCGTGCCGTAGCCTTCGGCGGCGGCGACTGGCTCGACGATTTTAAGCGAGTGAAAGGCGCCCCTATCTCCATCGCCTTCCACCCGGTCATCAACCAATTCCGCGGCCGAGTCAGCGTCGAGATGCACTTGGCGGATTGGCGAGAGGATTGACCAGCTGCATTGCCTCTGGACTTGGATTCCATTAGGCCTGGGATTTATCCCGGGTATGGGTGGTTCCCCGCGATGCGCTCCCGTTACTCCGCCCGGCGGCCACGCCGGGCGGAGTAACGGGGCCGAACCATCGCTGTGCCAGCCTTAACCCGGGATAAATCCCGGGTCTAACATGCCAGGCTGGGTGAAATCTACTAATTTGCAGCGGTTGCCCTATTAGGCCCGGCGTTTACGCCGGGTTACCCGGTGCGCAGTATAAAGCCAAGTAGGCCCGTTTACGGGCCTTAATCTCCTGCTGCACTTACGGGGGCAACCATTGTGTCGCGCAACTACTACAGTGAGATCAACCTCCACATCACTTGGCATAGCAAGGCAAGTGTTCCCCTGATAACTCCACGGCTCGAAGCTCGCGCTCATCATGTCCTCGTCGAGCGCGTCCGCGCGACGCCTGGTGTTTTTCTCCACGCCATCGGAGGCATCGAAACGCACGTGCATCTGGCAGTAACCGTCCCCCCAACGCTCGCTCCGAGCGAATGGATTGGTCAGCTCAAGGGCGGCTCGGCGCACGATGTGAATCAGCAATCTGAGACTCGTGATAAGGAGTTGGAGTGGCAAACTGGTTACGGCGTGGTGAGTTTCGGGACGAAGGATCTCCCGTGGGTGATTGAGTACATCCGTAAGCAGCGTGAGCATCACACGCGGGGAACGACGACGAAACGATTGGAATCGATCGAACACTTCGATGCGTGAGCACATGCCCCTAAAGGGGCAGCAGAGGCTTTTTATGGATCGCCAACCCGGCGTAAACGCCGGGCCTAAGAAAACGCCGCCAATTGTTACACCAACACTTGGTTTGCGTGTGATCACCGGGATTTATTTCGCGGAATACCACCTGCTACAATCCCCAACTCTCCCTCCCCCCAGGTGCAATCAAGGTCTCGATCATGTCCAGCCGTCCCACCCCGTTCATTCCCACCATCGGCGGCGACACCAGCTTTCATAACAACGTCCCCGATCCGCTACTCGCGGGCAAGGAACTCCCCACGTTCAAGTTCGCGCTCGAGAAGTCCGCGGGCAAAGTCAGTGGCAATAGCTACGGGAAAGAGGCCACGGTCGAAGAGCTTCCCATATCCAAGGGCATCGCTGGAGTTTCGATGCAGCTTGAGCCCGGCGTGATGCGCGAGATGCACTGGCACGCCACCGCCGCTGAATGGGCGTTCGTGCTCAAGGGTCGCGTCCGCACTACGGTAATCGATCCCTTGGGTAACAGCGAGATCAACGACTTCGAGCCGGGCGACATCTGGTACTTCCCTCGCGGGCATGGCCACATGCTTCAATGCCTCGGCAACGAGCCATGCCATTTCATCTTGATCTTCGACAACGGCTACTTCTCCGAGTTCGGCACCTTCAGCGTCTCGGACTGGATGAGCCGCGTGCCGAAGGAGTTGCTCGCTAAGAACTTGGGCGTCGATGTTGCGCAGCTCGCGACGTACCCGACTAGCGAAGTCTACTTCGGCCGCGGCGCGGTCCCGCCCGAACCCGCGGCGCTACCGCTGCACGGCGCAACGACGCCCCCGCTCACGCACAAGTACCGCATGCTCTCCGACCCTCCGCACCGCGTGTTCGATGGGGGGCAGGAATGGCGCGTCGACTCGACGAAGTTCCCCATCTCGCGAACCGTCACCGGCGTGGTGCTCGATCTCGACCCCGGTGCGCTCCGCGAACTCCACTGGCACCCCACCGCCGACGAATGGCATTACGTCATCGACGGCAACGTCAGCGTCACGATGTTCGGTTCGCACGGACGTTACCGCGCCGAGACCCTCGAAGCGGGCGACGTCGGCTACATTCCCCAAGGCTACGGTCACTCGATTGAGAACATCGGCGACAAAACCGCCCGGCTGCTGATCGCCTTCAACACGGGCGTCTACGCCTCGATCGGACTCACGCAATGGCTCGCCGGCCAGCCCAAAGACGTCCTGGCAACGAACCTCAGCCAACCCGCCGTGTCGTTCGACGATTTTCCGAAGGGCGAAGTCTTCATCGCACCGGCGAAGAAGTCGTAGCAAGTCGTACATCGCAATTCATTCCGTTGCCGTGGTGAGCCGGGCCGTCCCCGGCCCCGGAAACGCCGCCCCTACGTGGTGCTCTCGACCTTCCAACTCTCCGGGTTCGAGGACGACCCGGCTCACCCGGAAGGATTGCCGACCCTTTCCGCGGCATTCATCCCGGGTCTAATGCCGCTCCCGGCGAGCGAGCTATGACCCAGTTTTTTCGACTTTCTTTGAGAAACCCACTAGAAAGCGCGCTTCGGGTGTGCTCTCATGTACACGTTCCACCTGCGTGGGTGGAGCGGGTGGCGATTTGCCGCCGGAGCACTTCTCCGGTTCGCCACTCCAGACGAGCGGCAGATGGAGTAAAGTCGCACCTGCGGTTTACCCCTGCGACTTTACTCGCTGACAAGTTCTGGGAGGCTGTAACACAAACCATTTCAAGTTAATGGTTTACGCCAAAACACCCAGTGGGAGGAAAACGAGTTTTGTCGCACCCATTGAGATATCGCAAGAATCGCGACACAACTCGGCGCTTAACGAGACAGTGATTCGGCAAGCAATCCCGTTGGCGGGGGGCGTCAAACAATCGCTCCAGACAGCCGGGGGAGCCCAATTTGCCAGTGCCAAAGGAGGCTGCCAGCAAAATTCCCTCGTAGGACACCTTGAACTGTGCGCGAAAAATCGCAGAATGAGGGATTCTGCCAATTCATTTCGGGCGGACACTCTAGGCCGTAGGGGCTACTGGGGGTGGTTCGCTCGCTCGAAGAGATTTACGAACATGTCCGAAAAGCTGACCGTTAAGAAACGTGACGAAGTGGGTTCGCTGGCAGCACGCCGTTTGCGACGCGAGGGCCGTCTGCCTGCCGTGCTCTACGGACACAAGCAACCCTCGATTGGCTTTTCCGTCTGTGCGGACGAGCTCGCCGCCACCCTGCGACATGGTGCAAAGGTCGTGCAACTCGCTGGTGACGAGAACGGTCAGGCCCTGCTGCAAGCTCTGCAGTGGGACACGTTCGGCCGCGAAGTGCTGCACGTCGACCTGCTTCGCGTCGACGCCAGCGAGCGAGTCGACGTCGAGCTAGTCGTCGAAGGCAAGGGCGAAGCCCCTGGCGAGAACGAAGGTGGCGTGATGACTTGGGTGAACCACATGGTTCACATCGAGTGCACCCCCGATTCGATCCCCGAAAAGCTGCACATCGACCTGGCGAAGGTCCACCTGGGCGACACCGTGACCGCCGAAGCGATCATCGACCTCCCGAAGGGTGGCAAGCTGCTGAGCGATCCGCATTTGGTGCTGCTGAACTGCGTCCGTCCGCTGGGCGATGACGACGAAGCCGCCGATGCCGCTGCTCGCACGGGCGCAGAACCGGAACTCGTTGGCCGCAAGAAGGCCGGTGACGAAGAATCGGACGATTAGAAATAGAAACAGAGTTTGCCGCTGTTGCTCCTCGTGAGCATCGGCGGGGTCGAGGTGCCAGGCAACCATGAAGATGATCGTGGGGCTCGGTAACCCCGGCAAGAAATACGACGACACAAGGCATAATGTGGGTTTCGAGCTCATCGGCGAGCTAGCCAGACGCTGGCACGCCGACGGATTTCGGGACAAACACCAGGCTCAAGTGGCCGAGGTAGTGCGAGCAGGCGAAAAAGTGCTGCTCGTGGCTCCTCAGACTTACATGAACCTGTCGGGTGTCTCGGTGCGACTGGCCGCCGACTTTTACAAGTTGACGGCCGCGGACCTGCTGGTGGTGTGCGACGACTTCAACCTTCCGTTGGGGACGAACCGCATGCGACCCAAGGGTTCGGCTGGTGGCCAAAACGGCCTGGATAATATTATCCAGCAGATGGGCACCAGCGAGTTCGCCCGGTTGCGGATCGGGATTGGTCCTGTTCCGCCGCAGTGGAGCACGGTGGATTTCGTGTTGGGTAAGTTTTCCCGCGACGAGCAGGAAAACGCCGACCAGGCCATCCGCCGAGCGGCCGATGCGGTAGAATGCTGGATTGCCGAAGGCACGACCGCCGCGATGAACGAATACAACTGAAACAATTCACGACCAAACAACCTCACACCCTCCCCACACGGAGACGCGACATTGCAAACGCAAGTTTACGAAGGCCTGTTCATTTTTGACTCGAACAAGTTCGCCCGCGAACAGGATGCGCTGCCGGCGGAAGTCGAGCAGATGATCGTCGCCGGCGGTGGCGAAGTGCTCGTTAGCCGTTTGTGGGAAGAGCGTCGTCTGGCGTATCCCATTCAGGGTCACCGCAAGGGTACCTACTGGCTGATCTACTTCCGTTCGCCGACGGGTGAGATCACCGCGCTCAATCGCAAGTGCGAGATCCACGACAGCGTGCTGCGTCAGTTGATCCTGAAGATCCACCCCAGCCTGGTCGAGCCGATTCTCGCCCATGCCTCGGGCACGCACGTTGCCGAAGGCGACGAAGCTGGCGAAGCGGCCGAAGAGCCGGTTGCTGCAGCTGCCGAATAGTTTCGTCCGTTTCCGATTTCGCTCCTTGCGGGGCGGATCGGGATCGAATAGATTGCGGTGGAAGATACAGGCGTACACTTTTACCGCTCCCCCCAGCGAGGCCCTGCCATGGCAAGCTTCAACCGAGTCATCCTAATCGGCAACCTGACCCGCGATCCCGAGCTCCGCTACATTCCTAGCGGCACGGCGGTCTCGGAGTTGGGCTTGGCGGTGAACGAGCGGGTGAAGAAGGGCGACCAATGGGTCGACGAAGCCAACTTTTTCGACGTCACGCTCTGGGGTCGCACCGCCGAGATCGCCAACGAGTACCTGAGCAAGGGCTCGTCCGTGCTGATCGAAGGTCGCCTGAAGTACGAGACTTGGGAAAAAGACGGCCAGAAGCGGAACAAGGTCAAGATCATCGGCGAGAAGATGCAGATGCTCGGCGGCGGCGGAGGCGGGGGCGGCGGTGGTCGCGCCAGTGCGCCGCAGCGACAGCACGCCTCGAGCAGCAGTTCAAGCGGTTACGACGACGATTACTCGTCAGGCCCGAGCATGCCGCCAGACGACGAAATCCCGTTCTGATCTGGCTTGTACCGATCGGGCTCGACTGACATAAGCGAGTGCGATCGAGTAGACTAGCTGCTCGGACACCACGGCCCTGACAGGCCCCGCTCGCAAACCATACATCAACCAACAGCATAACTAACCCTCGATCCTGCTATGCAAACCAAAGTCAAGCGAAACACCAAGGGCTTCAAGCGTCTTCCTCTGGGCCCGCACGGAGGGGTGCAGTTGCTGCTGATCCAGTCGGTTGCCGACTTGGGCAAGCAGGGCCAAGTGGTTGAGGTGAAGCGTGGTTACGCGCTCAACTACCTGATCCCTCAGGGCCTGGCGACCATCGCCACCGAGCATCACCAGCGGATGGTCGAGAAGCACAAGGCCAAGCTGCAGCAGATCGAAATGGCTCGCCAAGCCGAACTGCGTACCTACGCCACCGAGATCGCCAAGCAGAGCATCACCATCGAGGCCAACGCCACTGAAGATGGTCACCTCTACGGCAGCGTGGGGGCCACGGAGATTGTCGCCGCTCTGAAGAAGAACGACATCCATCTCCACGCCGATCAGATTCGCCTCGAAGGCGTGCTCAAGGAACTGGGCCTCTACACCGTCAAGATTCGCCTGTCGTCGGAAGTCGATGGCGAGGTGAAGGTGTGGGTGGTTCCGACCGTCGCCGCCGATTGATCGGCTAAGCTGATTGATCGGATGAAAGATCAAGAGTTATGCTGACAAGCTCCACTTCCATCGCCCCACGGCGATCGACGTGCGAGCTTGTTGCATGTTGCCAGTTGGACGGACGCAAGAAAGGGAGTGTGCGCTGTGGCCGACGAACGCGCTTTCAAGAAGAAGGAAGGTCGAGCCGGCGGCGGCAAGGGCAAGTTCAAGGAGGGGGGCGGGTTTGAACGTCCGCAGGAAGAAGGTGTTCAGCGACTGCTCGAACGCCAGATGCCTCAGTCCATCGAGGCCGAGCGGGGCGTGCTCGGAAGCCTGCTGCTCCTGCCCGAGAAGTTCGACGAAGTCGCGCTGATCCTCAGGCCCGACGACTTCTACGACGACGCACACGCTCGCATCTATGGTCAGCTCATTCGGATGCACGACGAGGGTCGGCAGATCGACCCGATGTTGCTCGTCCAGCAACTTCGCGACGGGGGTGAGTACGACCTCGTGGGCGGAGCAGCTTACATCGCCGAGCTAGGCGAGGCGGTGCCGACCGCGGCTCACGCCGAGCACTACGCGAAGATCGTGCAGCAGAAGGCCACGCTGCGGTCGCTGATCCACGCGAGCACGGACATCATTCGCGATTCGTACGATCCCACGATCGACTCGCGCGAAATGCTGAGCCGGGCTGAAGAGAAGGTGTTCGGCATTCTCGAAGAGAAGGGCAACACGCAGGTCGCGTCGATTCGCGAAGTGCTGCACGAAGCGCTCGCTCGTATCGACGCCCGGATGAAGAACGACCACGCCTCGGGTGGCGTGGAGACAGGCTTTGACGATTTCGACGAGATGACCGGTGGGCTTCATCCGAACGAGCTTTTGATTCTCGCCGCTCGTCCTAGTATGGGAAAGACAGCGCTCGCGCTGAACATGGTGGAGCACGTCGCCGTGAACACCAAAAAGCCAACGCTGTTCGTGAGTCTCGAAATGTCGAAGCTCGAACTGGGAGATCGCTTGCTCTGCTCGCGGGCGAAGGTGAATGGTCACCGCTTGCGTAACGGACATATCAGCAAAGAAGAGAGCCAACTGCTGATTCGCACGGCGAACGAAGTGAGCACCGCGCCGCTGTTCATCGACGACACCCCCGGCCGAACGATGACGGAAATTTCCGCTGCGGCACGGCGACTCAAGCGGCGGCATGGGTTGTCGCTGATTGTGATCGACTACTTGCAGCTCATTGAGCCGGATAACTCGAAGGACCCGCGTCAGGAACAAGTGTCGAAGATCGCCCGGCGACTCAAGGGCTTGGCTCGCGAGATCGCGGTGCCGGTGCTCTGCCTGGCGCAGCTCAATCGTCAGGTCGAGTCAACTCGCGACAACAAACCCGCGCTAAGTCACTTGCGTGAGTCGGGAGCCATCGAGCAGGACGCTGACGTGGTGATGTTCGTGCATCGCGAGGAGTACTACCAGACCAATGAAGAAGACCGCGAGCGATGCCGTGGCGAAGCGGACCTGTTGATTCGCAAGCAGCGTAATGGTCCAACGGGGGACGTGAAGCTGACATGGCTGCACGACTTCACGCGGTTCACCAACGCCGCTCCAGCTCCGCACGAGGAGTTTGCAAGCTACGGATCGGGCGACAGCGAGTACTAACAAACGCTCGGAGCCAGTCCTTTATCGCAGGTGGGCGACCTTGGCGAGCGCTTCGTCGGTACCAGCGACCAGCAGCGTGTCGGAGTCGTTAAGCTTGTGGTCGGGATTCGGCGAGGCCTGGGTGGTGCCGGTGAGGCAGTCGTGCAGGGCAACGATCGTGAGCCCCATGTTCTGCCGCAAGTCAAGCTCGCGGATGGTCTTGCCGTACCATTTATCGGGGACGCCCATCTCTTGGATGCTGAAGTCGGGGCCGAGCTTCACGTAGTTCAGCAATCCCGAGCCGCCAAGTTGCGTGGCGAGTTCCACCGCAGTGTCGTGCTCAGGAAAGATCGTCTCTCGCACGCCAAGACGCTGCATGACACGGGCATGCTCTTTAGAGACGACTTTGACGTAGATATCGGGCACCTTGAGGTCGAGAATCGCCATGGAGGCGAGCACGCTAGAAGTCACGTTGTCGCCGGTGGAGACCACCGCGGCGTCGGCTTGATGAGCGCCGAGACGTCTAAGCGTGTCGATGTCCGTAGCGTCGCCGACCACTGCGCGAGCCACGACTTCGCCAACGCGATCAACGAGCGTTCCATCCTGGTCGATGGCGATCACTTCGTGCCCGTCGTTAGCGAGTGCTAGGGCGACGGAGCTTCCGAAGTTTCCAAGGCCGACGACAAGAAACCGTTTCATCTATATTCTCCAGTCAGTTGGTCGGTCGTGTGTTGAGTGCGAGGGGGACGCGTCAAGCAAAGGTTAGCCGACCACGACATCTTCGTGAGCATATCGAAAATCGCCGCGCTGTGCGAACTGCGTCCGCAGCACCGCGGCGAACGACAACGGGCCGACGCGACCAATAAACATTAGCAAAATGAGCACCCAGCATGCTTGTTGCGAAAGGTGCGGGGTGACGTTCATCGAAAGTCCGACGGTGTTGAAGGCACTTGTCACTTCAAAGAGTTCGGAGAGGAAGGGGTCGTCCTGGCTGAAGAAGTCACCAAATCCAGCCAGTAAAAAGATGCCGACGATGATGATGGCACCGCAGCCGACGAGTAGGCCCACCGCCCGCTGGACGGTTTCTTCCGGGATCGAGCGATTAGCAAAGGTCACGGCGCGGCGGCCGCGAAGACGCGACCATGCCAAGAGTCCGAGGATGGCGAAGGAGGTGGTTTTGATGCCGCCAGCTGTCGAGCCAGGGGACCCTCCGATCATCATCAGTAAGATCGTCAAGAAGTTCGTGCTATCGGTCATTGTGGTGTAGTCGACGGTATTAAACCCTGCCGTGCGCGGAGTGATGCTCAGAAACAGTGCGTTGGTAACGCGATCGACGTACGACAGCCCGTAGAGCCCCTCGTTCCATTCGAAAACAAGAAAGAGCGCAGTGCTACCAACGGTTATGACGAGCGTCGTGGCTACAACTAGCTTCGTGTGCAGCGAAACGGCTTGGCGTTTCTTCTTTGGTCGGCGGGCATAGAGCATTAGCTCTTCGACGACGATGAAGCCAAGACCTCCGATAATGACCAGGCCGCTAATGATTAAGAGTGTGGCCGGAGAGTCAGCAAACTGGACCAGCGAATCCGAGTTGGTGGAGAACCCTGCGTTGCAGAATGCGCAAACGGAGTGAAAGATCGCCGGCCAGACGGCTTCCTGCCAGCCGAGCCGAGGTCCCCAAACCAGGTACAATGCCAAGGCACCGACGGTCTCAAAAAAAAGGGTCAGCTTCACGACCGATCCCACGAGTTGTCGGGGCGTGATTTCGCCGAGCGAGGGGTGGACCACTACGGCCGCTGCTTCGGATCTTAGCGAAGGCCGGCCGCCGAGCGCCGCGATCAGCATCGTTGCTAGCGACAGCATACCGATCCCACCGACCTGCACTAGCACCAACAGGAAGAGTTGTCCTTCGAAGGTGAAGTAAGTTGCCGTATCGACGACTCCGAGGCCGGTGACGCATACCGCACTCGTTGCGGTGAAGATGGCGTCGGTCCAAGTGAGGGGCTCACCGGTGCAGAGTCCTGGGATGGCTTTAAAGCCAATGGCTCCCAGGAGAATCATCAACGCGAACGAGCCGACGAAGATCTCGGTGGTCCGCGCCGTTTGCCATCGTCGGCGTATTGCTTGGAGGAGCCGGAGATAGGGCGGCTGGTTGCGACGATCGAAGCTGGACGGCACGAAGCTTGGCCCTGGCGGGAATGGACGTGACGTGCGATTCGGCGCTAGCTGGCCGTCTGCAAGCACTGACTAAGTTATGACTTTCGCATGCCAAGGCGATCTGGGCAAGGTAGAGTGCCGCTCGGCGCGGTCGAAATCGCCCCAAGTGGCGGTGTGCTAGCAGCTTACGGCGTGGTTGCAATCCGTCAAATACGGCGTTTGCCGGGCCCGAGTGGCGGAGCGGCCTTGCCGGCCGTCGGCGATTCAGGTATCCCTTCCCGGCCCTGTAGGGCGGCAGCGATTGCCTGGCTGTGCCTAGCCGACGATTTCTGCCCCGCACAGAAGCGTAACTCCTCCGGACGAGTCTTTTCGAATGCTAGATCACCACCAACCAAATCTCCTGCCTGGGCGCTCGCGAATGAATCGCATTGCGAAGAAGTTTGCGCTGGTGGCGATGACCTTGCTCGGTTTGCAGTCCGCCGCGAATGCCCAGAGCATGAGTGCCCGCGATCTCGCAGGCAGTCTGTTTGGCAAAGACAACAAGCCCAGCAACCCTACGACCGGCCCCTCGAACTCTGCCACGGAAGACATCGTCGCAGATATTCGTGTCGAGGGAGCACGGACGGTGCCCCAAAGCAAGGTGCTATCGCAGTTGCAGACTCGCATCGGTCGGCCGTACGACCCGCAGCTTGTGCAGCGCGATGTGAAGAAGCTTTTTGCGTTGCCGTGGTTTGTGAACGTCGAAACGTACACCGATCGCACTGACCAAGGGTTGGTGGTGATCTTCAAAGTGGTCGAACGGCCCACGATTCGTTACATCGAATACCTTGGCAACAAGTCGATCAAGGACAAGAAGCTTGCTAAAGAAACGGGCCTAGTCGAGGGTGCCGCGCTGAGTCCCTACCAGGTGGAAGAGGGTCGTAGTCGTGTCGTGCAGTTGTACAAGGACAACGGTTTCGGCCGCGTCCAGGTGCAAGTAGTGGAAGGTTCGAAGGCCGACGATCGTGGCGTGGTGTTTGCGATCAATGAAGGGCCGCAGCAGAAAGTGTGGGCTGTGGAGTTCGAAGGCAACTCGTTCGCAACCGATGGCCAGCTCAAGACCAAGATCAAAACGAAGCCGGGTTTTGCGTATGTTTTTAAAGGTTATCACGACGAGCAGGGTATCGAGGGGGACAAGATGGCCCTCACCGATTACTACCGCCGTTTCGGATTCTTTCAAGCCAGTGTGAGCCCCATCGTCGAGTGGAATGATGACGACAGTTGGGCGACGATTCGCTGGATTGTCAGCGAAGGCCCGCAGTCGAGCGTTCGCAACATCTCGCTGATGGGCAACGAACTGTTTGCAACCGAGGACCTGCAAGCTGGTCTCAAGCTGCAAGCGGCTCAGACGTTCGAACGCGACAAACTGAGTGGCGATGTCGAATGGCTCAAGGAACTTTACGGTAGCCGCGGGTACGTGTTTGCCGACATCAAGGCCGACGTTCGCTATCTCGACGAGCCGGGTAAAGTCGACTTGGTTTACACCGTCGATGAAGGAAAGCAGTTTCGCGTCGGTCGCATTTTCGTGAACATTGGCGGCGAGAGTCCGCACACAAAGATCACTACCGCGCTCAATCGCTTGTCGATCAAGCCGGGCCAGATCATGGACATTCGCGAAGTTCGGGCCAGCGAGCGTCGGCTCCAAGCAAGTAGCTTGTTCCACGCCGATGCAACACGGAACGTCTATCCCAAGATCACGTTCAAGATTCCCGAAGTGGAAGAGGACATCCTCACCGCCAGCACGCAGCCAGTGTCGCGCGGACAAAGTCCCGAAGAGCCGGCCAATCTGGTGCCAGTCGCCGGCCAGCCGGGCATCTACGAGGTGGAACGTCCGAACGCGCCCGCAGTGAGCGACTCGGACATGGACGTGATGTTGGAGTTCGATCCGAACATGCAGCCTGTGGCACCACCAGTGCAACCTGCGCCGGTAACGACTCAAGCAGCACCCCCGATGCCCACGACTCCGTCGGCGTACTCGGTTCGCAAGCCTCCGATTGATGACTACGTCGCGGAGGAGCCCGCAAACAATTCGGCTTATCAGAACCTTCGAATCAATTCAACGAATCCCTATCAGCCGAAGCCCGAGCTCCAGTTCAATGGCGGCGGCGAGAACGAGTCGGTAGTTCGTGGTCAGGATCCTTCCATAGGTTGGACTTCTGGTAGTACGCCGACCCCCCGCGATGCGGTGGCAGTGGCGCCAAACATGTCGGGCCAAGTGGCGAAGGCCGCTTCCGCGCCCTACGGGCAGCCGGCACCGATCAACGATCCGAACGTTCGCCCCGCGCAGTTCGGGGCGTACACCAACGAAATTCCTCCGCCTCCCATGCCCACCACCACGCTACCTCCCGGCACGCAGTTGCCGCCGGGGACGCAGGTAGCGCCGGGTGCGCAACTGGCACCCTCGCCGGCGATCTTACCCTATCCCGTGCAAGAACAAATCGTCCCCGGCGTGAATGGTATGCCCGGTGGTGTGCAGCCAGCCGTGGACGTGTTCGTCGATCTTGAGGAAACCCAAACGGGCCGCTTCCTGGTGGGCGTCGGCGTGAACTCCAACGCCGGTGTGGTCGGTCAGATCTTGCTCGACGAGCGAAACTTCGACTGGCGCCGCCTGCCGACGAGTTGGCAAGACGTGGTTGATGGCACCGCCTGGCGTGGTGCAGGCCAGCGTATGCGACTTGAAGCCGCGCCTGGTTCGGAAGTCCAGCGCTACTTGGCCAGCTTCCAGGAACCGTTCTTGATGGGAACACCGATCAGCTTGACGCTGTCAGGTTCGTACTTTGATCGCCGTTACATCGACTGGGACGAACAACGCGTTGGTGGGCGTATCGGTCTGGGTTATCAGTGGGTGCAGAGCGACGTATCGACCAACCTCACCTACCGCGGTGAGAACGTGAAGGTCACCAACCCCTCGAATCCCTCGGAACCGCAGCTTGCCGAAGTGCTCGGCAACAACGTGCTCCATGGTTTCCGCCTGGCGGTGATCAACGACACGCGTGACAATGCGTTCCTCGCGACTCAGGGTCACTACTTCGAAGTGTACGGCGAGCAGGTCATTGGCACGTTCGATTATCCCCGCGTTGGTGTCGACTTCAAGAAGTACTTCCTGGTTCGCGAGCGTGCCGACCACTCGGGTCGCCACGTCGTGAGCATGACCACAGCCGTCGACTACACCGGCAGCAATACGCCTATCTACGACCACTTCTTTGCCGGTGGTTTCTCTAGCTTGCGTGGCTTCGACTTCCGCGGTGCGTCGCCCGTGTCGCAAGGCGTGCAGGTCGGTGGTGAGTTCAGCTGGATTAACTCCGTGGAGTACATGTTCCCGCTCACGGCGGACGACATGCTACACGGCGTCGCGTTCTGCGACTTTGGTACCGTCGAGCCCGGCGTGCAGATCGACACGTTCCGCGTGTCGCCCGGTATGGGTCTGCGAATCACCGTGCCCGCGATGGGCCCGGCGCCAATCGCGCTCGACTTTGCTTACCCAGTGGTCAAGGCCGACACCGACGACACGCAGGTCTTCAGCTTCAGCATCGGCTTCCTGCGATAAACGAGAAGGGGGAATGCTTGGTAGCGAGCCGGGTCGTCCTCGACCCCGGATGTGCAAAGTGTTCGCTAGTGGAATGCGTCTACGACGGTTGAGTTTCCGGGGTCGGGGACGACCCGGCTCACACACAGTCTTCCGGCGTATTGGTACGCCCGAACTCTTGCGAGTCCGGCTACGAGTTGCATAAACGCTTAGCGGCGGTACTGGAATTCGCGGTGGCCGTAGGCGAAGTCGCGGTACATCACAGCGGCTGGTGGTTGGTACTCGGCGCCGAAGTAGCCCCAGCGGAAGGGACTCGGACCGTGATAGACGGGATACGTCGGGCTATCGGCGTATGAGAACGGCTCGGTGCACACAACCTGCCGAACGGGCGCGGGTCTCTTAGGTTCTGGCTTTCTGGGCTGCGCTGCGTCGGTGCTCGCGCAAGTTACCGCGATGATCGCGGCGGTGAGAAGTAGATGTTTCATTCGAAGCTTCCTTGCTTGATGAGTTGTTCGCTTTAGGGAACCGGTTCGACCATGGGAACTTCGACCGGCGCGGGTCCGATGCCCATCGGACTTTCCCATGGCGGTCCCCACTGTTGATTGCCCCATTGATTGACCCAGCCTGGTCCGCCATAAACGCCCGGCCAGCCGAGTACCACGTTGGGTGGTCCGTATAGGTTTCCGAAGTAGGGCTCGTAACTGCCGCCCCACTTCATGCGGTAGTAGTCCAGGTGATAAGGATAAGGTCGTTGGAATTGTCCGCCCGACATTTGAGCGGAGTATTCCGGTTGCTTGTAACGTCCGTGCTGTTGGTACGGCGGATACTGTGGCCGGCCGTGTCCGTTCGACCAACCGCCCCCACCACCTCCTCCATTCCAACCACCACCGCTACCAGGTCCGCCGCCACCGTGCATGGGCGCGGTGCTGCCGCGATAACGCTGGTAGCCTTGGGCAAGTGCGTCGGTCGATGCACCCAGCGATAGCAGTGCGAGCGTAACGATGGCGATAAGTCGAGGCATGGTTGCCTATCTCTCAGGTCGGACTCGGAAGTTCTCTTCCTCCATGCTAGGCAGCAAAATTCTTGACCGTCAAGGAAAATAGGCTAATTGGCGGCCTTAGTGAGCTATGCAATTGAGCTGTAGGTCGCACCCAAGGCCGATGTCGAAGTACCGCTGCGAGCTCCAGACGCAAAAAGACGCGTTTTTGGTCAACGATTGCATCCCAGGGGTTTCGGTGGTCGGCTAGAGTCGAACCCATCGTGTGGGGGAGTTTTACCCTTAATTTCCCCCGTTTTGCGTGCCCGGGCGCACTTGCTTAGGAATCGATTGGCAGTTCTTGCGCGGGGGGGAGATCACGCCCACTTGCATACAGATGTTTCGTTTGGAGTCGATTTAATGAATATGCGGATTGTGTCTATCTGTCTGGTACCACTGGCGCTGGCTGCGGGAGTGTTGGCCGACACCGGCAAGCGGCATGCCCCGGCAAAGGACGAACTTGTCCTCGAGCTCCCAGATGAAGTCGCGGACCTGCCCAAGCTTCCCTCGACACGCCACGTCATACATCGCCCCGTCGGCGATGGAGATAATACGTATCATCACAATGCGTTGATTGAATTCTGGAAAGGCCGCTTCTACGTCGCGTGGAATACGTCGCCGCAAAGTGAGGCCACGTCACCGCAGGGAGGCTTGCTGTCGACTTCCGTCGACGGAGAAAATTGGACGCCGGCCGTGCAGCCCGCCGGCTGGGAAGACATGATTCCCCGCGCTTGGAATAAGACAGAGGACGCTCTCTACTTGTGGGGAGGGGGCCTCGTATTCAAGACCGTGGACGGCGATAAGTGGGAACGAATTCCTGCCGAGTCGCTCGAAAGTATTGACGAGTCGATCCTGGTGACGTCCAGCAATAAGCGATTTGATCGCCTAACCGATGGTCGGCGGATGGCGTGGGGCATTGGGCAGGGACAACCACAATTTCCCATCACCTCCGACCCCACCGGTCTGTCAGGGTGGTCACTCAATCGTGTGGACGCGGGAGGGTGCCCTGACGTCGGTGAACCTGGCGGTTATGAAGGTCCGGATGGAGTGCTGCACGGCACCATTCGATGCGGCCCCCGCATCTGGCACACCTACAGCCTCGACGACGGTAAATCCTGGGACGCGCTTCGCCAACAGCCTCAGTTTCCCGATAGCCCAGGCAATAAGGAATTTGGTCGATTCCCCGATGGCTCCGTGTGGTGCGTGCTAAACCCAGTGCCCGGTAGCCGCATGGAACTCGTCTTGGCTCGAAGCCGCGATGGCTGGGCCTTCAACGACAACTACCTCGTGAGGTGGGAGCATATTGAACCGGTCTGGTGGTCCGAGTTCAAAAGCGAGGACCGGCCAGGGTGGGAATACCCGGGAGCTCTCTTTCGCGACGGAGTCTTGTATGTCGTCTATAGTCGAACGCGCGACTGGATCGAAGTGTCGAAGGTCGATGTGTCCGGGGTTCTCAACGCCAGTACGACGCCACAGTAAACCCACATGCCCCGGAGTGCACCGGGCTTCGAACTGCTTGCGTCGATTGTACGCGCCTTATCGGATACTACGTGGGGAGTTACCTAGGCGAGCGGCGAACCCAAGCGATTACTCATTATCATCGGGCGAGATGACACCGAATAGGATTCGTCGCTCGTGGGAATCTTCGAGACCGGCGGCCATTTTCTTCAGGGCTTCGGTTTCGATCTGCCGCACGCGCTCGCGGGTGAGGTTCAGCAGCTCGCCGATTTCCTTGAGGGTCTTCGGCTCATGACCCTCGAGGCCGAACCGCATTTTGAGTACGGTCGCTTCGCGGGGGTCCATGGTCTTGAGCATCTGCATCACGTGAAACAGGCTGTCTGTTTCAATGAGCGTGTCGTCCGGTGTCCGCTGACGCTCGTCCATCACCAAGTCGCCCAGGCTCCAACCGGCTTCTGCCTGGTCGGTCTGCGGCGTGGCGTTGTAGATCTTGATCGCCTTCTTGATGATCGGCAGCTTCTTCTTTGGCAGGCCAAGGACTCGGGCAATCTCTTCAGGAGTGGGAGTGCGGTCGAGTTCCTCGGTGAGCCGCGCGGTGGCGCGACGCCATTTGCTTAACAGCTCGACCATGTACGCCGGGATGCGGATGGTCTTGCCGGTGTTGATCAAGGCACGCTTGATCGATTGCTTGATCCAGTAGCTGGCGTAGGTGCTGAAGCGGGTGCCCATCGCGGGGTCGAACCCTTCTACAGCACGCAGCAAGCCGAGGTTGCCCTCTTCGATCAAGTCTTGCAAGCTCAGGCCTTTGCCCGAGTAGCCGCGGGCGATATTCACCACGAGGCGGAGGTTAGCACGCACCATGCGATCGCGGGCGGAGACGTCGCCCTCGCCAATGCGTACGGCCAGTTCCTTCTCCTCCTTGGCGCTCAGGAGGGCGGTTTCGTTGATTTCGCGCAGGTAGGTTTCCAGCGGTGTCTGAACCGACGAGCTGGCTTTGCGCTTCTTGGTCGTTGGCATGGCGGTACGGATCGATAGGTGTCTAAATGCACGCGCTGCCGCTCAGGTTGGGGAGGGCGGCGGCAGGCGTGCACATGTACGGGAGGGCGAGGATAGAAAGAGTATCGACCCCTCCTGCTTGCGATCTGCAAAGCGATACCAACCACGTAGGGTGCGCGGGATGTTCCAGTTGTAACATCGAGCCAGTTTGCTAATCACGCTGCCCAAAAAGAAAGCAGCGGTGCGAATCGATGATTCGCACCGCTGCTTGAGGTTGCAGTTGTAGTAGCTGTGACTACTCTTCGGTCTTTGCCGCAGGTTCGGCTTCGGCGTCGGCTTCAGCCGCTTCGTCGCTGGCGGACTTGAACAGCGGACCGGAGCCACCTCCGATACCACCCTTCAGTTCCTTGCCATCCGACGAACGGTTCTCGGCGGCCTCGGCTTCGATCTCGTCCTGCTCGGCCCATTCGACACGCTTGCGCGAGAGGCCGATCTTGCGATCGTCGATGTCGACACGCAGAACCTTGACTTCGATCTCGTCGCCAACGTTGACCAGGTCCGAGGGGTTCTCGACCTTGTGGTCCGCGAGTTCCGAGATGTGCAGCAAGCCCTCGAGGCCATCTTCCAATCCGACGAACACGCCGAAGTTGGTGATCTTGGTGACCTTGCCGGTGACGAGCTGACCAGGTTGGTAGCGGTCCGGAATGTCGGTGGCCCAAGGATCTTCGTCCAGTTGCTTGAGGCCCAGGGCGATGCGGCGACGCTCTTGGTCGACCGACAGCACCTTGCACTCGACCTCTTGGCCCTTCTCGACCACTTCGCTCGGATGACCAATCTTACGGGTCCACGACATGTCGCTGACGTGCAGCAGGCCGTCGATGCCCTCTTCGATTTCGATGAAGGCACCGTAGTTGGTGAGGTTGCGAACCTTGCCCTTGACCATCGCACCGGTCGGGTAGCGTTCGATGACCTTGTCCCAGGGGTTGGACTGGGTTTGCTTCATGCCGAGGGAGATTTCTTGCTTTTCCTCGTTGATGCCCAGCACCACCACTTCGACTTCGTCGTCGATCTGTACCAGCTCGCTGGGGTGGTTGATACGCTTGGTCCACGACATCTCGCTGATGTGCACCAAACCTTCGATACCATCTTCGAGCTTGACGAACGCACCGTAGCTCATGACGTTGACCACGTGACCCTTGACCTTCGAGCCAACAGGGTACTTGGTGGCGACGTTGTCCCACGGGCTGGCCTGCTTTTGCTTGAGGCCCAGGGCGATCTTCTCTTTCTCGTAATCGATATTGAGAATCATCACCTCGATTTCGTCGTCGATCTTCACCATCTCCGACGGGTGGTTGATACGACCCCAGCTCATGTCGGTGATGTGCAGCAGACCGTCGATGCCGCCCAGGTCGACGAAAGCGCCGAAGTCGGCCAGGTTCTTGACGATACCCTTGCGGACTTGCTTGACTTCCAGCTCCTTGAGCAGTTCGGTCTTCTTCTTGGCACGCTCGGCCTCGATCAGGCTGCGGCGGCTCACCACGATGTTGCGGCGGGTTTCGTCGATCTTCAGCACCATGCAGTCGATGGTCTGACCGATGTACTCGCCAATGTCGTGCGGACGGCGAATGTCGACTTGGCTGGCTGGCAGGAACACGTTGACGCCGATGTTCACCAGCAAACCACCCTTGATCTTCCGCTCCACAAGGCCCGACACGACGTCGCCCTCGTGGACCTTCTCCATCACGGCGATCCACTTTTCGATCTTCTCGGCCTTGCGCTTGGACAGCACAATCATGCCGCGATCGTCCTGGCGACCGACGACATCCTCGATGTCTTCGACCAGCACGCGGACGGTCTGACCGATCTCTGGGGGGGGATCAGCTGCGTCGCCTGTTTCTTCGTCCTCTTCCCACTCGCTGCGGGGAACCATGCCCTCGCTCTTGTAACCGACGTCGACGATCACGTACTCGTCGTCGACGCGGACAATCCTGCCCTCGACGATTTGTTCGGGCGAGATGTCGACATCATCTTCGAGCATCTCTGGCGGCAACTCTTCCATCAGCCCAATGCCGATGTCTTCGTTCCACTCTTCTTCCGAAACATCAAACTCACGAATTAAATTACGGTTGACCATGAATTACCCACTTGGCGGAACTGGCGAGGGGGAGCGGGGCAGAGGGCCCACGCTAGGGGCAAGGAAACAGTTGCCGCCAACTTAAGAAAAAGGGGTTCCATCCAAACGCCGGGCCAGTGACACTCACGGACCAAGTCTGCGGCATTTCGATAAGCCCGCAATCCTACCAAAATCGGCGGGGCTGAGCAACTTGGGCTCGGGGGGATTTCGGCAAGCTAGGGGGGCGAATCCCTCCGCAGCGTGACATGCCACCCCCGGCCAGTTACAATCCACTTTCTGCCCGCGGATACCCCATTTTCTCAGATTTAGGAGTCGATTGCGATGCGTAACGTCAACTGGAAACCTTGGGCTGGCGCGGCTGTGGCGCTGGTGGCTGCCGTCCTGCTGGGCGGCCAGTTGCTGGCTGAGGATGCCCCCGAAGGCGAAGAAGAAGGCTGGATCAGCCTTTTCAATGGCAAGGACCTCGAAGGTTGGAAGGTGGGCGAGAACGCCGACACGTTCAGCGTTAAGGACGGCGCCATCGTGGTGAAGGGCCCCGTGGCTCACCTGTTCTACGTGGGCGATGTCGAAGACCACGACTTTAAGAACTTCCAATGGAAGTGCGACGTCATGACCAAGCCCAAGGCCAACTCGGGCATGTACTTCCACACCAAGTACCAAGAGGGCGGCTGGCCCGAGAAGGGTTACGAAGTCCAGGTGAACGCCACCCAGAGCGATAACAAGAAGACCGGCGGTCTGTACGCCGTGGACGACGTGTTGGACACCGCTCCTCACAAGGACAACGAGTGGTTCACCCAAGAAGTGATCGTCAAGGGCAAGCACGTCATCATCAAGGTCAACGGCGAAGTCACCACCGACTACACCGAGCCGGACGACGTCGAGCGTCCCGATGGCTTCAAGGGTCGCCTGATCAGCTCGGGCACGTTCGCCCTGCAGGGCCACGATCCTGGTAGCGAAGTTCACTACAAGAACATCATGGTCAAGCCGCTTGAGGACTGATTGTTCTTAGGTTGTTAACAACACGCCTCAGAGCCGGAGCCTTGATGTGCTTCCGGCTCTGAGGTTTTTTTACGATCCATTCTTTCAGGCCACCGTTTCGGCCCATTGCTTCAGGGGTACTCTCCATGAAACTCGCTCGACTGGCGGTAGTTGGTTGTCTGTTCGTTGCCCTCGCGGGTGTCGCTTCGGCGGAGAGCGATTGGCAGGTGCTGTTCGATGGCACTTCGCTCGACGCATGGAAGGGTTACGGAGCGAAAGACAGCTCGGTGCCCGATGGCTGGGCGATCGAAGACGGCACACTCGCCCGGACCAAGAAGACAACCGACCTGGCGACCAAAGAGCAGTTCGACGACTTTGAGCTGGAGTTCGAATGGAAGATCGCCGACGGTGGCAATAGCGGCGTAATCTACCGCGTCCAGGAAACCGCCGAGCCCCCGTACACAACCGGCCCCGAGTACCAAGTGCTCGATAATCCGGGCTGGAATCTCAAACCCACCGATCAAACGGCCGCGGGTTCGCTGTATGCCCTTTATCCCGCTACGAAAGACGCGACCAAGCCCGCCGGCGAGTGGAACAAGGGCCGCATCATTCTCAATGGCGGACACCTTGAGCATTGGCTCAACGGCGAGAAGGTGGTCGAGGCCGAAATTGGTAGCGACGACTGGAACAAACGCGTTGCTGGTTCGAAGTTCAACGCCTGGAAAGGTTTCGCCAAGAGCCCCAAAGGTCACATTGTCCTACAGGAACACGATCACCCCGTCTGGTATCGCAACATTCGCATTCGACCCATCGCCAGCGATGCATCAGCCAAGGCCGATCGTCCGCTGCGGATTCTGCTAGTGACGCAGAGCGGGGGTTTTCAGCATTCAACCATTCAGCGCAAGACGAGCGATCTGTCGCATACCGAAAAGATCATGACCGAACTGGGCATCAAGAGCGGGTTGTTCCGCGTCGATTGCACCAAGGACGTCGAGAAGGAGTTCAAGCCCGAGCTGATTAAGAACTACGACATCGTCATGTTCTTCACCACCGGCAAGATGTACGACAAGAACCAGAAGCTGCCGATCTCGGAAGAAACGATGGACTGGTTCCTCAACACCTGGCTCAAGGAAGAAGGTCACGCGTTCCTTGGCGTCCACTCGGCCACCGACACCTTCATGGACTACGAGCCGTACTGGGACATGATCGGCGGCAGCTTCGATGGGCATCCGTGGGGCGCCGACTCGACGGTCACCGTGAAGGTCCAGGATTCCAACCACCCGGCATCCGCGCCGTTTGGCGAAGAGATCACGCTAAAGGACGAGATTTACCAGTTCAATCATTGGCAGCCCGAGAAAGTCCGCGTGCTGATGAGCCTCGACATGGAAAAGACCGACCTCAAGAAGCCGTACCACGTGCCGGTGCTGTGGGTCAAAGAGTACGGCAACGCCCGCGTGATGCACATGAGCATGGGCCACCGCGAAGACGTGTGGGAAAACCCGCTTTACCAAGAGTCGCTGCTCGGCGGCATCCGCTGGCTCAGCAAGCAAGTCGACGCCGACGCCACGCCGAATCCGGAGCTGGATGCGAAGGAGAATGAAATCGCGAAGCGAGCGGCGAGGTGAGGAATTAATGCCCGGTCATTTTGCGATGGTCTCAGCCCAATGATGCGAGGTGCCGGAATACCTCGTCCGTTGTGCGCCAAGGGCCGGCGGATTGACTTCGCTGCAGAGCGAGGGTGATTATTTCCGGAGATGGCGGCTTCAAAACGCTGGCAAGTTCGTTTCCCGCCGCGTCAACGATTTGGATATAGCCATTGGCGTCATGCCATTGTTGGAGCTGCTCGTTGCTTAACACAATTCGTGATGACATAGGTATATTCCGAGCGGGCGTTCGGCTGGCTTAGCGTCGTGCGACAAAACGAACTACCGGCTGCTCACTACCTTCGCCATATCGATCCGGTCAAACCTCGCCCCCAGATAATCCGCGAACTCGAAAGCAGTGTTCACGATTTGCCCCTTCGGGCCGATCGAGCCAAAGTACACAAGCCGTCCGTCGCGCATGACGAATAGCGTTTCGTAGTGACCATTGTCATCGCGGTCGACCTTCGCCCACACACCGTTGGACCAGAACGACTTGGCACGCGTCATTGGACGTGGGTCGGTGTAGAAGCCATCGGCAAACTTGCCTGCGAAGTCCTTACCCACGAACATTCGCTCGCCATCGAGCGCCACTTCGGCGACTGCCATCGTCAGTTCGTAGTCGTCGCGAACATCGGCAGCCCTCGCGATACAGGGGACGATCGTCGAGAGAGTCACAAGGGCAATCCAACGAATAGCGAAGCGTTGCATGATCGAATCTCCGTTTGCAGGACAGTTGCCGATAGCTGGTCGCCCGACACCTCTTACAAGTTAGCGATCGCCGAGGTCGGCGTCACGCGAGATTTGCGGTAATCGCGAGGCGCATAGCCTGTCTTTTTGCGAAACTGGCGATTGAAATGCGACAAGTTGCCAAACCCCACGGCGAGCGCGATCGTGCCGATTGGCTCCTCAGATTCCAGCAGCATGCGGCGGGCTTGGTCGATGCGTACTTCGTTGAGGAATTCGATGAGGCTTCGCCCCGTGTACCGGCGAAAGTAGCGGCTGAGCGTGACCGACGGCAATTCCACGGCGTCCGCAATGTCGTCAACGGACAGTTCGTGGGCAAAGTCGGCGAGCAGGATCTCGATGGCGTGCGATACTTTCTCCTGGTGCCGGCCGCGGGGGCTCAAAGCGTAAACTTGATCGCACAACAGCGTGGCGTCGCCGCTCTCATTGACAAGTTCGCCGAAGATATCCAGCAGTATTGCAAGCCGCTTCAGCGGCGGTGCGTGAAGCATCGCGTCGAGTTGTTCGCCAGCACGCAAAGCCGTGCTTCGCGGAAACAATAGCCCGCGGCAACTTTGTTCCCACAACGTTGCGAGTTCCTTCGCTTCGCTCAGTTGCGTAAGCGTGCTACTTGGAGACAAGCTCAACTGCACGGCGATGCCGGACGAGGGCCGGAGCCCACTCCAGTAGTGGGGCAAGTTCGCGCCGAGCAACACCAGTTCCGGAGGCGAGATGCTGCCAATGTGATCGCCGATGAAGCGTGTGCCACTCCCCGATCGAATGAACGTCAGCTCCACGGGCCCATGGGCGTGCCAGTGATCGCCCCGGCCAACCATGGGCACCTCGGTGTTGGCTCCCTCGCACAGTAGCACTTCGGCGAGCGATTCTCGCCAGTGCAGCAGCCGGAACGACTGATCGCCGGGTGTTTCGATGACTTCTCGGTAGACGGCCATTATCGCGATTCTACCAGATCCTGCGGTTTGCGGCTCCCGAAAGTGATCGAAAAGTATCGGTTGTTGACCGCTTTGGCGGAGAGGCGACTTCTAGACCAGGATATCTTGAGGAGGCACAGGCGGGGGCGTCCCGCTGTTTTGACTTAGGAAGCGAGGAGTTTCGAAGTGGCTTTGCAAACCGCAGCAGGCGTGGGCCGTCAGGGCGATCAGTACATTCTTACTCCCGATCAGATCGAGGCCTTCCACACCGATGGCTACGTCGTGCTCGACGACGTCATTACCGAGGAAGAACTCGCGCCGATCGAAGTGATCTACGACCAGTTCATGCGAGGGGAAGTGCTCGGCATGAATCGCGACTTCTGCGACATGAGTGGTCCCTACACGCGGGCGTTCGAAGATTTTCAGATCGTCAATGCTGTGGTGCCGCGCGTGTACCGGCCAGAGTTGGTTGACAATATCTACGAACGCCGTGCCCGGTCGATCTCACAGCAGTTGCTCGGCGAAGCGATTGAGCTCGACTACGATCAGTTCCTCGCCAAACGTCCGCGAAAGGGCGGGGCACAATTCGCCTGGCATCAAGACCTGGGCTACTGGCCGTCGACGCCACAGTTCGACACGCTGACCGCCACGTGCAGCTTGGCGCTCGACGATGCACGTGACGATAACGGCTGCCTGCAAGTCGTGCCAGGCTCGCATTTGGAGCCGCAACTTCGCCCGCACCGACCAATGCTGCGTAGCAGCAGCGTCACGGGCGAACGTGAAGAGTCGCACACGCTCGCGATTCAGCTAGACCCGGAAGACGTGCGCGTGTCGATTCCCGTGCCTCGCGGCAGCGTGAGTGTGCACAACGAGCGGATCGTCCACGGTTCGCCCGGCAACGATTCGGACCGCTGGCGTCGGACGTATATTGTTGCTTTTCGCGGCCGTGATCTGGTGGAGTACGAGCGAAGCATTGGCTTCACGCACTCGCACAACGACAAGATTCAATGGACCACGCACCTCGAGGCGCTGAAGGTGCAGTAGCTTATCGCAGCTTGTGAGATTGAGTGTCTTCTCATTAATCAGGTGGAGCTTTCATGTCACAGATTCGTAATTCGACAGCGGCCATCGATCGCCGCGAGTTTGCTCGGCGGAGTTCGCTGGCGGCTGGTGGTTGGTTGCTGCTTTCCAGCACCGGCCGAGCCCAAGGCAACGCGGCGAATGACAAGCTGAACCTCGGCTTTGTCGGCACAGGAGGCATGGGCTCGATGCATCTCGACTGGTTCCGCCAGCGGCCCGACGTGGCCGTGGTCGCGGTCTGTGACGTCGACAGTTCGCACCTGGAGAAGGCCAAGCAGATGGTCCCTAGCGCCGCGGCGACGGGGGACTTCCGCGAAGTGATTGGCCGTGACGATATCGACGCGGTAGTGGTCGCTACGCCCGACCACTGGCACGCGCTGGTGTCTGTAGCAGCGGCAAACGCGGGCAAACATGTTTACTGCGAGAAGCCTCTAGCGAACTCCATCGGCGAGAGCCGCGCGATCGCCGATGCCGTGGCCAAGGCCGGTGTGGTATTGCAAACGGGCAGCCACGAGCGGTCGAACCGCGGCGCGAGCATCGCCCGGCAGGCGTTTCTTGAAGGCCGACTGGGTGAAGTGAAAACGGTGGTGATTCGCTTACCGAATTCCGACCCTCATTTACAGCAGGTCGAGAACTTCACGAGCCCCCCTCCCAACAGCGAGCCACCGAAGTCGCTCGACTACGACTTCTGGCTCGGCCACACGCCGGTGGTGCCGTACAACACGGCCCGTTCGCACTTCTGGTGGCGGTTCGATAGCCACTACGGCGGCGGCGAAATCACCGACCGCGGTGCCCACGTGATCGACATGGCCCACTACGTTCTGGGACTCGATGATACCGGCCCCACGAAGGTGAAGGCAAACGGCAAGCCACCCGCCGGCAATTTTTACGACGCCTTCATCACGTTCGAATTCGAGAACGAGTACCCCAACGGGATGATCATGCGGGGCAACAACGAAGGCCCACGCGGCGTCGTGCTGCAAGGAACCGAGGGGCAACTGGAGATCGCCATCCATGGCTGTGCCCTCACGCCCAATCGACCAGAGTTGCTGGCTGGCCTCGACGCACCGCAAGTCGATCCCAACGCCACGCATCGCGAGACGTGGCTCCGGGCGATCCGAGGCGACGGAAAAGTGGTCGCCCCCGCCAATGCGGGCCATCACACGGCCACCGCTTGCCAGTTGACCAACATCGCAATGCGACTTGGCAAGCCATTCGAGTGGGACCCAGCGACCGAAACCTCCCCCGATGCCGACGTAATGGCGCAACTCGTGCCGGAGATGCGGAGTCCGTGGACGCTTTCATAACGGGGGCGTGAGGCGAACTACGGTTTCTCCTCGACCCACTTTAGCTTGGCAATTCGCAGACCCTTGAGGTCGAGATTCGTGGCGACGATGTAGTCTTCCCCGTCATGAGTCACGATCTCCGGTGCCCCCACCGGTAGAGAGGTCACCAGATGCCGATGGTCTTGGTTGATACCAAACATCTGTGGATCGTCGGATACATAAACGCGGGTGATGCTTTCAGGGCCGTACTTCTGCGTGCGAAACAAATAGTAGCGACCATCTCGCTCTGCGACGACAGGGCACTCAGCCGTGTACGGCCCCGTGCCGGCTTCGCCACCAAAGGCGATGTTCGTTGAATCGCTCCAGTCCTTGAAATCCCTGGTAGTGCGGACGTAGACGCTGCCTTGCTCGTTCGGATGCGCCGTGTAGTAACCGTGCCAAACGCCATCGACATCTAACATCATGATGTCGCGGGTGTTGGATTCGCGGGTTTGTTCGCTGAACATCCCCGTCTTGCCGTTGGGCTGAACTACTCGTTCGAAGGTCACTCCGTCGTCGCTCACGGCATGGCAGATATTGTTCCAGTCGCCGTAGAACATGTGGTACTTGCCGTTGTGCTTCACAACATGCGGCGCCTGAAGTCCGCCCTGCTTCTCACCGAGCTTGGGGTCGGCTTCCATCGCGATGCCCATCGGCTTCCAGTCGGGGGCAGTCAGCTCATCCGACTCCCAGCGATAGAACAAACGTGTCCGGCCACCGCAATTGGTTCTACGAATGCACGACCACAGTTGCCACTTGCCATTCGCAGCTTGCCATACCGCGAAATCAACGGGCTGCTGTTCCTCGGTGGTGTACTTGCCTAGGTCCGGATCGCCGGTGATTTGAGTCCATTCGCCATCGATCACCGGCATCAACACCCTCCCGGCAGGCGCTGCCCCGGCATCTACGGCCATAGCAGTTGAAATAAGCAGGGCCGTTCTCAATAGTTTACGGAACGACTGATTCATCGGTGGGAATTTCACGGCAGGACCTCTCAAGCAGTCGGGGCGGGTGAGAGGCAGGGGTGGACTGTCGCCGACGTGGAAGTCGAGTAACCCCTGCACCCACGTATTAGGGGGGATTTGTCAGCCAACGTGGAGCCAAAAGCGGCCAGAAAGCCGGAAAACGCGCAAAAGTTCCGTGTGAGCGGTATTTTGCTGTGCGTTTTTCAGAACTGACCCGCGCCCAGGCGCTACCGCTCGCGCCGGGGCAGCCAAGGCCTCAGTGCGGTATGTACGCGAAGTAGAGGACGAACGAGCTTAGAAGTTGTCCGCGGCGCGATAGGCGTCGATCACCGCCTGATCGCCCTCTTTGCCACCGCGGCTGTTGCCGTGCTCCATGCCCATGACGCCTTCGAAGCCTTTGTCGTGAATATGCTTGAAGACGTTGCGATAGTTGATTTCGCCCGTGCCGGGTTCGTTGCGGCCTGGATTGTCGCCGCACTGGAAGTAACCGATTTCGCTCCAGGCCATGTCGATGTTGGGAATGAGATTCCCTTCCTGGATCTGCTGATGGTAGATGTCGAACAGGATCTTGCAACTTGGGCTGTCGACAGCTCGGCAGATTTCGTACGCCTGGGGGATCTTGTGCAAGAACAACCCTGGATGATCGCGCCACCAGTTTAGGGGTTCGAGTACCATCACCATGTTATGCGGCTCGAGCACTTCGGCGCATTCGCGGAGCAGGTCGATGCAATTGGCCGTCTGGTAGCCCCACTCCATGTCGTTAACGTAGGCGTCGGGGACCACGGTCATCCATTTGGCGTTCACTCGTTTGGCTACTTCGACACTGTCCTTGATGTCCTGCACCACCTTCGCGCGGGCGTCCTTATCTTGAGTCACAAACGCCTTGGAGCCGAATTCGCCGTGCGCGACGAACACGCCCATGGTCATGCCGCGATCCTCCATGGTCTTGGCAATCTTGTTTTGCGTGTCGACCGACTCGCCCTTCATGCCGTTGTGTTCCCAGGCCGTGAAGCCCTGGTCGGCTGCGAAGTTCAGTTGGTCGATCTTGTCGCCACCGGCAAGGTTACGGAACATGCCGAAGTGCGGGGCGTACTTCAGATGGAACTTCTTCACCTCGTCGCTCGAGGGGGCAGCATCTTGAGCGAGTGCGGGTTGGCCGGCGATGGCTCCGACAGTGAGGGTGGCTGCCGTGGTGGTGAGAAAATCGCGTCGTTTCATCGCCTGCGTCCTGGGTGTGAGTTCGTGGAGGCCGAACGCACATTCTAACCAAAATCCGCGCGATTTGCGATGTAATGTCTTGTAAAAGTGGAGTCGACGTGTCCGTTATACCGACCGCGGCCACGGACCGGTGATCGCCAGTGTCATTCCCTTGTGCATCAGATTGACGAACAACGTCGAACCGTCGGGCGAGAAGGTTGCCCCGGAGAATTCCGTGTGGGCGTGGTTGTACGCAAACACGTGGCACTCGCCGGCGGGGGTCACCGACACCAGTCGCACCTCCTGGCCATCGCGATCCTCGCACACCATCAAGTCGCCCCATGGCGCGGCAGTAAGGTTGTCGGCGTTCGTGAGCAGCGTTGAGTTGCTCGACTCGACGAACAGTTCTAGCTTACCGGCGTCATTCGACTCCTCTGCCTTACCTTCCACAGGACTAGGCGTGTACTTCCACAACTGACCAAGTTCGGCTGGTCCACCGTTGGTGCAAGCAAAGTAGATATCGCCACCCGAGTACCACATTCCCTCGCCTCGAGCGAACCTTGCAGCACCCGCAGCGAACCCGCGAAAGCGAAGATCGTTCTCGGGCGATTCGACGTTGTCGAGATCGATCCAGCGGACGTTATAAGGACGGCCCGCCTCGAACTTGACATTGCCGGCCCAGTTGCGGGTATCGGCGCTCTCGATATCCACCACTGCCAGCGCCTGGAGCTTGCCACCCTTTGCAAGTTCGCCCGGCACGTTCGGTAGAAAGCGGTAGATCAACCCGTCGTCGACATCCTCAGTCTGGTAGACGATGCCCGTTCGTGGGTCTTCGGCTACCGCTTCGTGGCGGAAACGTCCCATCGCCGTAAGCGGAACGGCTGGCGTCAATCGGATGTCGGCGGTTGCCGGCACCTCGAAGTTGTAGCCGTGCATTTTTTGGCAGACGACGCGGGGTCCATCGTCAACCACGTTCTCGCCAACCACGTCGGTCGCTTCTTCGCAGGTGATCCAAGTGCCACGCGGCGTAGGTCCGCCGGCGCAGTTGCGGATGGTGCCCACTAGGCTCAAGTACTGCCTCACGACTTGCTGCTTCTGCGTGTCGTACACCAGCGTCGTGGTGCCACCGATGCAAGGCTTCCCCGGCTCGCCCAGGTCGTAGAGTGAGCGGGTGTCGATCTTCGACAGCAACTCGGCGTCTTTTCCGAAAGGGCCTTGTTGGCGAGGTTCGACTTCATGGTTCCGCACCAGAATGGTCAAGCCATCGGGGCCGGCAAACGTGGCCATGCCATCGGGCTTGTCTGGCACGAATAGCCCATCGTCCATCAAATCGCCGGCGTGGGAAATCACGCGATACGTGAATCCTTCCGGCAAACTTAAAATGTTGTGAGGATCACGCACCATCTCGCCAAAGCTTTGCGCAGAGCTGGTCGTGCTCGACTGCTCGCTCGCTGACACGAAGCGCTGCAGTCCGGCGGCACCTAGTGCGAAAGCTGTAGAGGCCTTAAAGAAGCTGCGACGATTAGATGGCATAGCGGTGTGTTGTAGAGAGTGGCGGATAGATTGGAGAGTCGATTTCGGTGGTAAAGCTCAAAGTTACTCTCACACACCGCCCTCGCAATGGTTGTTCGCGGAAAATTCACATGAGTGTGATTGCGCCAAGTCAGGCGTCCAATCTTCGCAGTTTATCTATTTTGTAGCGGTGATACGCACGCAAAACATTTTCTAACACTTTTTTTCCACGCCGCGTGGTGGCGATAGTTGCGGCGAGGCGAATATCGACAACTCGTTGTGTGGTAGGGACTTTTGCTCTTGCCTCGACATCGAAGTGCCCTCTGCGAAGTGGTGCAACAACGTGCAAAAACGTGACGATTCGGTAAACCCTGCGGGGTTAACCCCTTGAACCATGCTGCACAAGCGGCCATAGTTTTTGCACCGATGCGAAGTGCATCGAGCGACGGTTCGCTCGACAGAAACGTACTTCGCCAGATCCCGCCTCACTTTCCCCTGCCGGAACAGCCTCGCCGAGAAGGACCTCCTAACCGCTCACCTCCGAGCCGAACGGAATCTCGCGCCAGGCATCAGTCTTACGAATCGTTGTAGACGTTTTTCCCTCTCGCGACTCGCATTGCCGCTTCAGGATCTCGTGGAACCTGCGCACCATGCCCTGCGGGCCGCTCGATGGACCGGTACAGCCAAGGAGTAACTTTGATGCTGCACTATTTCGCTCTGTTTGCCGCAACTGTCGCAGTGACCACCGCCAGCGCCGCCGCCCCCCAGTGGGAATCGGATTACGCGACCGCGCTCGCCGAGACTCGCGCCAATGACCGTCCTCTGTTGATGGTGATTGACGAGCCCCAGGTCGCCGACAAGGCCGTGTCGGCCGACGTGCTCGCGAATGAAGCCGATGGAGCCCTAGCCGATTACGACCTGTGCCACGTCGATGCTTCGACCAGCTACGGTGCGAAGGTCGCCAAGGCCTTTGGTGCCAAGTCGTTCCCGTTCGTTGCTTTCGTTGACAAGGACGGCAAGGTCATCCTGCACCAGCAAGCGGGCAAGATCAGCGCCGATACTTGGACCAACCTGGTGACCAAGTACCGCACTGGCGAGCGTCCCGTTCGTCACATCGTGTCGAAGCCCGTCATCAAGGCCACGCCCGTTAGCTCGGCCTCGCCTTACATGCCGCAGGCCAAGCCCTACTGTGCCAAGTGCCAACGTGGTTATTGAGCCCAGCGCGGCTACTAAGTTTGATTTGAAGAGTTGAAACGCGAAACGGCTCGGGCAGCAATGTCCGAGCCGTTTTCGTTGTTTAGCGAAGCCACGTTGCCACGAGTGCGATAAGGAACCCGGTGCTTACGAGGATAAACGCGCCTCCAAAGACTTTGTAGAAGATGCCCGCACTGCGGATCGCTTCTTCGTCGGAGTAGCCAGCCTGTAATCGGTTACGATATATCCAGTGGCCCGTGCGACGATCAAATCGCAGCAGTGTCTTGGCTGGCGTAAATGCAATGAGCAGTCCACACACCAGGAAGCAAAGAAAAACAAACAGAGCGATATACTCTTCCATCTGGATTCCCCAACAAAGTTAGGAACGTATCCGCTCTAAGCCCGGGTAAATATCTAAACTCAGGTCTTCGAACTTGCCGGCTTTCCAGCGTTCGATGGCGATCGCCCCCATTACGGCGTTGTCGGTGCAGAGGCTCATCGGTGGGATGTGCAGTTCGTACCCACGCTTGGCGGCCGACTCTTCGAGCCGTTCGCGAAGCCGTCCGTTCGCCGCCACCCCGCCACCGACGCACAGAGTGTTATAGCCCGTCTTACCAAGCGCTAGCTCGGCCTTAGCGACCAGGCAGTCGACCACGGCGTCTTGGAACGACGCCGCGACGTCGGCGATGGTTTGCGGGTCGAGGTTCACTTCGCCGGTGAGCTTCCCCGTGCCATGCACTTCGTACCGCACGGCTGTCTTCAGACCACTGAAACTGAAGTCGAGCCGCGCTTTGTCGTCGACCATAGGCCTTGGGAAGCGATACCGTTTCGGATCGCCATCTAACGCAGCCTTGCTAATCGAAGGGCCGCCTGGATAGGGAAGGCCGAGCAGGCTGGCGACTTTATCGAACGCTTCACCCGCCGCGTCGTCGATCGTTCCGCCGAGTAGCGTAAAGTCGGTGGGGCCTTCGCAGCGGTAGAGGTTCGAATGCCCGCCGCTGACGATCAGCCCGATGCACGGGAATACGTCCTTGCCGCTCGCCATGCGGCACGCATAGACGTGCGCCTGCAAGTGATTGATAGCGAGCAGCGGGATGTCGAGCGCCAGCGCAAGCGCCTTGGCGGCCGTGAGACCTACGAGCAGCGAGCCAGCGAGCCCGGGTGTGTTCGCCACCGCCACGGCGTCGAGGTCGGCGAGCGTTAGATTCGCTAGGCGAACCGTCTGATCGATCACCGGAAGGATGCTCTCGACGTGCGCCCGCGACGCAATCTCCGGCACCACGCCACCGAACTGCTGGTGCAGATCTTCTTGCGAAGCGACTACCGATGCTAGTACCTCTAGCTCCTCGGTAAGAATGGCCGCGGCCGTCTCGTCGCAAGTAGATTCGATGGTCAGCAAGTACATGGCAAACAACGTGGAAGCAGGGCGAGGCGACGCGCGAACGTGGCGAGAATCCTCCATGCTACCATCGAAACGCCCCCGATCACACCTTCCGCCGCTCGATGACTCGGGCCACCCAGTCGGCGAGGTCGGCGAAGAAGGGCAGGGGGTCGGGCTCGAACTCCAGCGTATGCGCCGCCGAGTGGTATTCGAGCAGCGTCTTGTCTTCCGCCGCGATTCGTGACAGGTAACGCAGGGTGCGTCGATTGCGGACCATTCGATCACGGCCAGCGAGCATCAACAGCGACGGCGTGTAGATGTAGGGCGGCGACTGGCGCGCGTAGCGCGTGAGCTTGTGGTCTTCACGGGCAAATCGCATCGTCACTTGGCGAAGTGTCAGTGGGTCGTGGCGAATGTACTCCTGCCACTTGGGCGACTCCGTGAAGAGCGCGGGATTCTGAAGTGGCACGGTGACACGTCGTTCGTGAATGCCCAGGCGGCCACTGGCGACCAACGCCAATCGCTTGGCGAGCCCTGGCTGTTGTCGCGCGTAGATGCCGGGGCAGATCATCCCAAACCCCGCGAGCAAGTCGGGCCGGTAACGTGCCACGGCCGGCGCGAGCTTCCCACCCCAGCTAATGCCGAGCAATACTACCGGCCCGCGCTGGCGATGCGTTTCGCACACGGCGACCACGTCGTCGATCCAAGTCTGCCAGCGATCAACATCGCCGCGTCCCTCCATGTTGAGTCCCGAGCCACGCCGATCGAGCGCGTAAACATCGTAGCCACGTTCTGCTAAGTACTCGCCGCTCACGTGGTACCAGCCCGAGTGACTGACGATGCCGTGCAGCAGAACGACCGTTGCGCGTGGCGTCTCTTGCGGGGCGAAATAGCGCAGCGCCAGTCGCCGACCATCGGGGGCCGTGCAGGTCGTGATTTGCGGGGGGAGTGTCGACATCGTGGGCAAGTTCGTCTGCAATGGGAAGGACTACTCGTCCACGGTAATCACGCGCTCGTCGCGAAGCGAGCCACGAGCAACGTCGAGATCGAGCTCTACACCAAGCCCAGGCTGCGTAAGCGCGGGGGCACGACCACCGTAACCGAATGTCAAGTCGGGCATGGTCGGCACGGTGGCGAGCACGTGATGGTCGTACGAGCCTTCGAGGTAACGAATGTCACGCACGACGCTCGCGAAGTGACGCCCCGCGGCCGACAGGATGCCGGTCTCGCCAGGGTGGCAACCAAGCTGGTAGCCGAGGCCATGCTCTTTCGCAAGCATCGCAAGACGCAAGGAGTTCAGGACTCCGCCGCACTTCGAAATGCGAATGTTGAATAGGTCGCACGCGCTAAGCCGAATCGCTTCGTGGGCATCGTGGAGACTGGTGAGGGACTCATCAAGCATGACCGGCACATCGAGCTCTCGGCGAAGCTCGGTGAGCGAGGCGAGTTCTTCGTGCGCAACAGGCTGCTCGATGCAAGTGATATCGAACGGCGCAAGGGCCTTGGCGTGTTGCAAGACCTTCTCGGGAAGCCAAGCTTCGTTGGCGTCGACGCGGAGGTCCATGCGCGGACCGATCCAACGCCGAATCACCCCCATCCGCGCCGCGTCTGCATCGCAGTCGGCACCGACTTTCACCTTACACTGGCGAAACCCGTACGCCCGCATCTTCAGCGACGACCGCCAGAGCTTGCGCTTCGACTCGGCATCGATGGTGGTGCTGTAGCGAACCGAGTCGCTGCGCGCGAGCAGCGATTCGGCGACTCCCGGATACGCTTCGATCGCCTTGCTCACCGGTTCGCCGAACAGCTTGCCATAGGCGTCGAGTAAGCTGAGTTCGACCGCCGCGCGAAGGGAGTTGCCATAACTTCCGCGGGGATCATCGACGAGTGCTGCCGGCTGGAATCGGTCACAGATCGCAATGACTTCCAGCCAGCTCGCTGGCTCGCCCGCGAGTTGTTCGGAGACCGGCGTCGCGAGCAGTTGCTCAATGGCCCCTTCAGCGGTTTCGCCAGTGACGTAATCGCGCGGCACGCCCTCGCCCCAACCTGTGGTGCCGTCGGCGAGTTCGGCGCGGATGAGGATGTTGTCGCTGTAGTTCCGCACCGCCGAGGCGTGGCGGAACGGTTTGCGGAGCTGCACGCGAAGGACGTACGCGGTGAGTTGGCGAACTCGCATCGCTCAGGCCACCTGACGTTTGCCGGTCAGGTCGTCGAGGGCCTCGATAATGCCCTGACGAAAATCGACTTGCGGGGCGTAACCTAGCACTCGCTTTGCCTTGGCAATGGAGTAGTCAAGGTTGAGCGTCATGAACTTGATGCGAGCCCCGGTGAGCAACGGCGCTTCGGTAGCACCGCGGCGCTTCGCCATCCGTTCGATAGGTCCCACCAAAAGTCGCGCAAGCCACTCGGGTACGCGTTTCGGATGGGGCTTCCCCAGGTAGTCGGCAATTGTGTTGATGTACTCTTCGCGAGTTACCAAACGCTCGTCGCGGATGTTGAATGTCTCGCCAATCGCCGCTTCGTTCTCGATGGCGAGAAGCACCGCGTCGGCGAAGTTACCCACGTACGTGTTGTTAAGCAGCTTGTCGCCCCGGCCGATGAACTTCATCGAACCATCGTTCAGCTTTTCAATCACTCGCGGGATGGCATGCCGCTCGCCGGGACCGTAGATAAACCCTGGTCGTAGAATCACGGCTCGTAGCCCGTGCTCGTCGATGTGCTGCTGAACCAGCACCTCGGCCTCGGCCTTGGTTCGCGTGTAGCCATCGAGACCCGTGAGGCTCGGGGGCACCGTCTCGTCGGTGCCGTAATGGTGGCGAGCCGGATAAACGCCGAGCGAGCTGACCTGGATCCATCGTTCCAGCTTACCGGTCCGCATTGCGGCGTTGAGCAGGTGCTCGAGCGCGACAACGTTGATAGCCCGGTACTTCTCGGCGGGTCCCCAGTCGCCTATGTGAGCGGCAGAATGAACCACCACCTCGGCGTCCTTCACGGCGTTGGGCAACGAGTCGACATCGGCGAGGTCGCCTTCGACGAACTCGATATCAAGCGCGTCGAGGTTGCCGCGATTTGAGTTAGCACGCACCATCGCCTGCACGCGATAACCCGCGGCGTGCAGTTTGTGGACCACGCAATTACCAACGAGGCCCGTGGCTCCGGTGACCAAGACAGTTTTGCCCGACACGCATCCACTCCTTCGCACGACGAATCGCGCGATGTGCTAGAGAAGGTTAGGAGGCCGCGCGACCAGGCATAGCGCCCGCGAGCGGCGTGGGGAGTTTGTCGACGAACTCCATGTCGCTCACCAAGCAGGGTTGCTTAAACTCTTCGAAGTTGCCCCGTGCACGGCTGCGATTCGCCCGCAGCGCTGCCCAGGTACCTGCCGGGATTTCGTGAACCGCAATCGGCTCAATCCGTTTGCTCAAGCATTTGTCAGCGTACTCTTCGTTGATGGCCGACAAATGCTGCTGCACACGCTGCGCGAGCTGCGACGCGTGACGCGTGGCCTCACCGGGCTCCAGCAGTAGTTCGTACTGGGGCTTCTCGCCCATCGTTGGTGCAAGCGTGAACGTGACGGGCGCGAGACCTAGTTCGTTGAAGCTCTTGCTTACCGCCAGCACCACTTGGTGCTCGCTGAGCTTCTCGCCCGTGATGCTTGAGAAGTGCCGGCCCTTGTTCAGGAACCGCAGCGTCGGCATTTCGCCAACAAAGCCCGTGCAACGCACCATGTCGAAGATGTCGTAGCGATAGAGCCCCGCCGAGGTGGTCAGCAGAATGAAGTAGTCCAGGCCCTCTTCGAGCTCGTGCGCTTCGAGGACCGTTGGATCAGGATCGCCATGCTCGTCGGCCGGAATGAACTCGAAGTAATGGTGAGCGTAGTCCAACAGGCCATCGGGCGTGTTGTCGGCCAATGGAATGGTCATTCGGCCTTCGCTCGCCGAGATGCCATGATCGCGGATCGCCACGTTGCCGTAGTACTCTTCGAGCTGCGGCAAGTAAACGCCTACCGAACCCCCGGTCCAGTTGGCGATCATCCCGAGGTGAGGCCAAAAATGCTTGGGCAACAGCTCGCCATGTTCGTCGAGTAGCGCCTCGAGCTGCGCGGCACGTTTGCGATTGGGCCGCAGTTTACTTCGCAGCGCGTGACGCACCTCGGCGGGGACGTTCCATTGCTCGTTGATGCCGCCGTTGTGGATGTCGCGGATCAGCGACTCGGCCTCGTCATTGGCTCGACGGGCGAACTCCACCAGCGTACTGGGATTCGCCGTGATGAGCATCCCAACGTTGTCGCTCGCCATGCTCAGCCGCAGCGACGTGTAGTGCTTGGCGGCGAAGTCGCGAATCTTGATCACGCACGCCGGCAGCGCGAACACGCGCTTCATGTAGAACGGCCGGCTCGTGGCGGCGAGGCCACTGATGTTGCCGCACGGCGCACCGCTGGGCGTCGATTCAATTTGCCAATCGCTGGTGAGTTGCAGCGTTTGCCGCTTGAGTAGCTCTTGGTGGTCGCGATAAACGCCGGTGCCCCACAGTTGCCAGCTCTCGCGATACTCCTTGTAGAACAGCTCGGTGACGGGCAACCGCTTGGGCTCGTTCGTCGTGCCCGAGGTCATGGCGAACATCAGCAGCTTGGTCCGCGGCGCGAACATCGCCTCGACGTTGCCTTGCATCACTTGCTGAATGAAGGGACGAAAATCTTCGTAGGTCGTCACCGGCATCTGCCGGCGGAAGCTCGCCACGTCGTGAACGCTATCGAAACCATACCGGCGACCGAAGTCGCTATTGGCCGCGCGGCCCACCTTCTCCAGCAACAACCTCCGCTGCGTCGCGCGGCCTTGCGACGCTCCGGCAACGAAGCGGTTGAGTTGACTGCACTTATAGCGCAGGATTACCTCGCGGAGGGGGTATTGCATCGCCAACAGGCTCATGGTGAATGGTGGCGGACGTTAGCGCCATGATCGCGGGGTGTCAGGAAGATGTCAATTTCGTAATGTTTATGATGCGATCGATAACGTCCTCGCGGGTCGTTAGCCTCTCGCCAGAGCGATGCTCGAGCTCGTGAGTAATCTTCACGATCTCGGCATTCACTGGTGCCTCGGTGCCCGCCATCGCCGCCACGCGAACAATCTGGCCATTGATGTGATCGACTTCGGTAGGTTTGCCTCTTCGTAAGTCTTGCAGCAGGGAGAAAACGATGGGCGACCGTTCAAACTTTCCCCGAATCGCCATCTGTACTAGCTTGCCTAGTATCGGCGTTCCGAGCACGCGCATCAAGTTTTCAACCTTGGTAAGGTCCGATCTTCCCTGAATTCGCGGGATCTCGACACCCCCGGCCGCGAGCACCCTTCGGCATTCCGCGACAATCGGTCGGCCAACCCCCTCCCGCCAGGGGGTATAGCACAGCGCCTCGGTGATGAAATTCGACCCGGAAAGGCACGAGGCGTACCCCAGGGCGTTGATCACCAGCTTGTTGTAGCGAACCCCCAGGATGTTGGGATGGACGCTAAAGTCCAGCCCAGGGACCTGGATTCGGCCCATCAGGTCGACCACTTTCTGGGCCGCGACGGTCGAAGTAGAGCCAATCGGCGGTCCGAACATCGTATGCCCGTCGAGCTGCATGCTCACTTGCCCCGGTTCGAGCACCGCCATGTTCGTTGCGGTCATCCCCATCACCAACCGCTCCAGCGGCACGAAGCCGGTGTACTGGCCGTCGTTGATGCCGTTCTGGATCGAGACCACCACCGCATCGCCGAGCGCACTGCCGGCCTGCTGGAGCGCTTCGCGAGTCGCTTGTGACTTGACCGTCACAAACACAAAGTCCGAGCCCGCGACGTCCGCGGGGTCGAAGGACCACGCAATGGGAACCGGGCGATTGCCCCAGGGGCCAACGATCTCTATCTCGCCCGAGTGCGAAATGGCTTCGCCGTGTGCGCCGCGAACGACCACCAACACATCAAGATCCGGCGCATGCTGCTTGAGCAGCGCGGCGAACATCGAGCCGATGGCACCGGCACCCAGGAAGCTGACTTTCATGGCGGACTGTTCCTGTGGAGTACATCATCGGGGGACACGTCCCACGAATCGACCGAATCAGGACTCGCCCGCCAGTAATTTGCCAATGCTGTCCTGAGTGGTACCAATCTCCGTAGCGGTCGAGCGGCGAATGTCGGCCGAGGTTTCCTTCTCTCCTTGGTGGCGGAGGTAGGCGTGCGAGGGATGCGTCAGGATGTCGAGCACCGTCGGGTACTCGGGTCCCATCGAACCTTTGAACATAAACCCGTCGCAGATCACCACGTTATCACGATAGGGCGGGTAACGCAGCATCAGATTGTGGGCCTGCCGCATTTTGTGCCACGGAATGGTGGGAAACATGTGGTGCAGCACGTGGTTCCACTCGCCGAACGGGAAGAAAATTTCCCGCTCCAGCCAACGCCCTTCGTACACCCGGCTGTTGGTGAAGTCGCCATTGTCAGGGAAGTTACCGTGATGGGCGATCTCGCGAAGGAACAGCGATGCCGGATAAACCGTCACCAGGGGCAGCACCCAGTAGAGCAAGTAATACGGCCACCAACCCATCGTAGCCATGGTACCGATCATCACGACGTAATAACCCAGCCGTAGTGCCATTAGCGCTCGCGGGCTTAGCGGGCTTTGGTCTTTGATGTTGTCTTCTTCTTTCATGAAGGCCACGTACTCGGCGCGTCCCTTCAAATAGCTAAACGCCTTGTGCGGCGAGAACTGCAGCAGCACGTACTCCCAGAAGAATCGCCACTTGGTGAGCGGGAACTCGCGCGAGTGGTGTTTCTTGAGCCGCAACAGATCGGGGTCGAGCTCGTGATCGTTCACGTTACGATGATGTCCCCAATGCCCGATACGGTAGTTGCCCACCTTGCCGTAGAACGGGAACACCACGAACAGATTGGCCGCCACGTCGTTCAAGAGTCGATTCTTGAACAACAGGTAGTGGCTCGACTCGTGAACCAGCGTTGCCAAACGGGTTTGCGACCAGAAGCCAATGACGAAGATCGTCACCGCATAGATGGGCAGTTGCCACCAAATGGACACACCGCGGGCGGTGAGCTCGCTGGTGCTCCACATGCAGCCCGCGACAATCGCGGCGTACACGGCGTATTCGCGGATCAGCACGAACCAATTAGTATAGTTGTCGGGCGCACAGAGCTTTCGAATCTCGGCGTACATCTCGCGACGCGTCAATTCGGGAGCGGAAGTGGTCATGGGTGGGGCTCGCAGGACCAAGGAAGGATCACGATAAAATAAAGAACCTAGAATCCCTGGGCAAGCCTTAATACCAGCGAGGGGGGTCGCCCTATCACGTCCCCGTAGGTCCATTTTCGGGGCTTTACGACCTTTCGGCCGTGGTTTGCGGCTATCCAGTATGTATCGGTAAGCGCCTCGGCGATTCCAAGATTTCCTCCTATTACACGTTTGTAACCATGCCGTCGGAACCCGTGCCCCGCCGAAAACCCCTGAAAATACTGATGACCGAAGGGACCAGCCTTTCGGCTCGGCAGTCGCTGTACGCCCTTGGCGGGCAACACGTGATCGATGTCATCGACCCCAATCCGCTCTGCCAGTGCCGGTTTTCGAAGTTCGTCCGGCGTTGGCAGAAGTCGCCTCACTTCGCCAAACAGCCCACCGAGTTCCTCCACTTTCTCGCGGGTCGGCTCCGCGAAGAGCAGTACGACGTCGTCCTCCCCACGCATGAGCAGGTGTACCTACTGAGTAAGTTTCGCGACGTGGTGGGGCAGGTGTCGGGCATCGCGCTCCCTTCGTTCGACGCCATGCAGATGATGCAGAACAAGGCCGACTTCACGCGAACGCTGGAGTCGCTCGAACTGCCGTACCCAGAAACAATCTTTGCCCGCACGGAGGGCGACTTGCGGGGCGACTGGAAGTATCCGTTGTATCTGAAGCTTTCGCACAGCACGGCGGGGCTTGGGGTTTTTCATATTACGAGTGAGCAGGAACTCGCCAAACGCATCGACCTACTCAAGTCCGAAGGGAAGCTCGACGGCGATACCGAAATGCTCGTGCAGCAACCCGCCCGCGGCATTCAGGCAACCGTGCAAGCGGTGTTCGACCGGGGCCAAGTGATTGGCATTCATATGTTCGATGCACGGCAGCTTGGCGTCGGCGGTATGTCGGCCGCTCGCACCGGGGCCGATCATCCGGTGGTTCGCGAACACATCGCGAAGCTCGGAGCCCATCTCGACTGGCACGGAGCGATGTTCGTTGACTATTTCTACGACTACGAAACCGCACGGCCGGAGTACATTGAGTGCAACCCACGCGTCGGCGAGACCGTCAACGCGTGGCTCTCGGGCACCAATGTGTGCGAGCAACTGGTGCGACTCTCGGCCGGCGAACCGGTGAGCGTCCTGCCGCTCGCCGCGCCAGGCGTGCGGACGCAGAGCTTCTACATGATCCTGCTGACGATGGCGTACGATGGCGCGTCTCGCAGCCAGTTACTTCGCGAGATCGTGAAGTTCCGCCTCCGCCGCGGCATGTACGCCGATAGCCAGGACGAGCTGACCCGTGTCCGCGACGACTATTTGAGCGGCATTCCGCTCTGGTTCATCGCCGCACAATTACTGGTGTCGCCACGCATCTCGCACAAGATCGTTGCGAGCACGGTCGACAACTACTCGATGCCCAAGAGCTCCCTCGAAGCGATGGATAATCTCGACATCGAAGCATTTCGCGAGGCGTTCACGAAGTAAAGCTTACACCTCGAATTCGCGTTTCCACTTTTCCGAGCGGTAGGCACGCCGAACGAGCTGCTGGGCTTGCTCGGACTCGACTTGCTTCACTTGCCCTGTCTTCGGATCGACTTCAATCGAACCGGCCGGCGCAGGTGGATTGTAAACGCCGACGCCGGTTACTTGTTCTTCATAACCATCCTGCAGCCGCTGCCACGCTTCGTTGCTCGTCGGCGTGTGGGTCTTGCCGACCACTTCGCCTTCGAGAGCCGCGATGCTTGCCAGGTGGCACCAGGCGGTCGAGATGTGACCCGTCTCAACTTCGGCGTTGAGCGTCGAGCGATCGCGGCTGAGCACGGCGTCGAGGAAGTTGCGCTGGTGGATGCCATCGCCCGCCGAGCCTCCCTTTTCCGCAATCACTTTGCCGTCGTTGTCGATGGCACGCCAACGGCCTCGGCTGCCACAGAACTTGCCACCCTCGCCAAACACGGTGTAGCCCGTGTCGAAGCCAATGAAGTCAGTAGCCTGCTTGAGGGCGCCGGCGGGGACGACGTTGCTCATGATCATCTGCACGGGCAGCGTGTTGTTCTCGTACCACGCGACTTGGATGTTTGGCGTGTTGCCGGCGTCTCGCCAGCCAGCACGGACCGCTGCCGAGTGAACCGCAGACGGGTAGCCGGCCTTGTCGGCGAGTGCGACGTTCAGCACGTCGTCGAGCACATGGACGCCCCAGTTGCCCATTTCGCCATTGCCGGTGTTCCAATCCCAATGCCAGTCGTAGTGAAACTCGTTGCGGTACAACGGTTGGTCGAGCGCGGGGCCGACCCACAAGTCGTAGTCGACCGTCGAAGGTGCCACGAGCGGGCGATTGCGCTGTCCGATGGGCTTGCGTTCGCCAATGCGACTCACCACGACGTGCGACAGCTTTCCGATCGCTTGGTCGTCATGCAGCAACTTGCGTGCTTGGGCTTGCAGCGGGCTCGAGCGTTGCTGCGTGCCGACCTGCACGATGCGCTCGCCAGCGCGGGCGGCCTTGATCAGTTGCTCTTGTTCCCACAGGTTATGGCCAAGCGGCTTCTCGCAGTAGACATCTTTGCCCGCCTGGCACGCGCGAATCGCGGCGAGGCAGTGCCAGTGGTTTGGCGTAGCGACGATCACGGCATCGACATCAGGACGATCGATCACCTTCCGCATGTCGACTTCGCGGATCGCCTTGGGAAACTTCTCGCCCACCTTGCCGAGTCGCTCTTCGTCGGCGTCGCTAAGTGCAACCACCTCGACGTCTTTGAACTTCGAAAACGCATCGAGTAACTGCCCGCCGCGCCAACCGAGACCCACGAACGCGAGGCCCATCTTGTCGTTGGGTTTGGTGGCCTTGTCGGCAGCCCAGGCGGGAGTGAGCAACATGCCAGCAGCGGCACCGGACGCGGCGAGGAATTGACGACGACTTTGCATGCCTGAAACTCTACAAGGACGGGGAGGGTTGCGGGAGAAGGGAGCAGCGCGGTCGTTCGCCTGCCACCCGAAGTCTTTATCATAACCGCCTGCGGGCTCGGGATCACGGAGTTTGGGAGACTCGCGAAGATTTTGGAGATGTTCTGGTCAAAATCGGTAGTCGCGTTTGTGAGAGTCGGTAAGTTGCAGGCGATTTTCGAAACCCACGAATCGCCAAGGCACGCGGCTTGCTTGTCCCCATCGCACCGCGATTGACGTTAGAATTAGAACCCAAACGACTACAGCCCCGTGCCCACAAAGGATTCCAATGCACGACGAAATGCCGCACGAACTTGCCCCGCCCCCCGCGGAAATGCCGATCAAGACACCCGACTGGGTGAAGCACGCGGTGTTTTATCAGGTATTCCCCGACCGCTTCGCCCGCAGTTCGCGGACATCGCATTTGCCCGGTCTGCGGTTCCAGCAGTGGGGCACGCCGCCGGTGAACGATGGCTACATGGGAGGCGATCTTCGCGGCATCGTCGATAAGCTGCCGTACCTCGAAGAACTCGGCGTCAACGCGCTGTACCTCACGCCGATCTTCACGTCGGCCTCGAACCATCGCTATCACACGTACGACTACTTCTCGGTCGATCCGCTGCTCGGCGGCGACGAGGCGCTTCGCGAGTTGCTTGACGCGGCGCACGAACGCGAAATGCGCGTGGTGCTCGATGGCGTGTTCAATCACACGGGGCGAGGGTTCTGGCCATTCCATCACATTCTGGAGAACGGTGGCAACTCGCCTTACATCGATTGGTTCACGATTCAGGACTGGCCCCTGAACCCGTATCCCACCAAACCGAACCAGAAGACGAACTACTCGGCGTGGTGGGGACTCGCCGCGCTGCCGAAGCTGAACACCGACAACCCGGCGGTTCGGGAGTACTTGTACGACGTGGCTCGGCATTGGATTCAGTTTGGTATCGACGGGTGGCGACTCGACGTACCGCATGAGATCGACGACGACGATTTCTGGCGAACGTTCCGGCAAGTAGTGAAGGGAGAGAATCCTGAGGCCTACATCTGCGGCGAAATCTGGCACGAAGCGCGGCGGTGGCTGCAGGGCGATCAGTTCGATGCCGTGATGAATTACTTGTTCACGGGGCCGGCGATCAGCTTCTTCGCTGCCGAGACGTTTCGAAACGACTACAAGCATCATCACCTTCCGTTCAAGTCCATCCCGGCCGAGGAGCTCGCTCGGCTGATCGATCGGATGTACGGCTATTACGACTGGGAAATCAACTTCGCCCAGCTCAACATGCTCGACAGCCACGATATGGCCCGAGCAGCGTGGATTGTGCAGGACGAATCGGCATTGCGTTTGTGCGTGTTGTTTCAAATGACCATGCCCGGGGCGCCATGCATCTACTATGGCGACGAAGTGGGAGTGACTGGTGGGCCGGATCCGGAATGTCGCCGAGCGTTTCCTTGGCACGACGAAGCATCCTGGAACTACGATCTGTTGAAGTTCTATCGGCGTGCCGTGGCGTTGCGGACGACGCACGTGGCCCTTCGCGTCGGCGAACTGAAGACGTTACACGCCGAAGGCTCGATCTACGCCTTCCGCCGCCAGCACGAATCGGAAGAAGCCGTCGTGGCGTTCAATGTGTCGAAGAAGGCCGTCGACGTCGAATTGCCTCTGCCCGCTGGATCTTCGAACGCCCGCTACCGCCAAGTCTGGCCGCTCGAGTCCCATCAGAGTCACGAACGCACCGACCGCGGCATCCAATGCAAAGTGCCACCTCGTGATGCATTGGTGTTAGTGCGCGAGCTGGAGTGATCCAAGTAGGCCGTATCAAGCCTGCGCCGCGTGCGGCGCTTCGTGTGTTGATTATTTGCGACCTCCCCAAGGTGTGATGGGTTGGCAAAGCGGTTTTCATTTCTCACGCCAAGGCGCAAAGACGCGAAGCGGTTAGCTCCGAAGTAGCGCGCTTGGATAGGCCAGGGCGCAGCCCTGGTTAGGAGTGAGTAGTTTCAGCCGTTAGCTCTGAAAGAGCGCGCTAACTCACCTGTGTGCGGACGCGTAGCGCGTCCCTTCGGGACTAAGGTCGTTATTGGCCACGAGTTCCCAGGACTTCGGCCTGGGCTGTCGAAGCGCGCCACTTCGTGGCTAGGGGCTAAGAGGTGCGAGTGGTTGGGTATTCGCGATTGGGCCGAGCGTGAAGCGCCGTATCGGCGCAGGCTTGATACGGCCTACGGCCGAATAAAAAAGTGACGGGATCCCGTCGGGCGGGGTGGAACTTGGATGGGGTAACCGGTGTGCGTGTTTGCCGGCAGGCATCTTCTATTTCACCTCGCCCTACGGGCGCGCAGTTCGAGACAGCCTGTCGTAAACCTACAACGCAGGTCCAAGGTGCTGATCGGCCAAACCACCCGTCTCGATACGTATCGCGTCCGGTTGGGTCCCCTCGACTAAGGTGGTCCGCTATCTCGAAGCACAACTGTCACTCACCGCACGCTTTCGCGTACGACGAACGGGGTGCATTGTATCATATGTACACGTGTTTGTCAAGTGCGAATGTGTACGCGTGGACATTTTATCGAAAATAGTTGGGGCCGCTGTAAATGCCGATAAAGAAGGCGAGCCGGTGAGCGTCAGCGACCGGAGACTTTAAAGCGAGCGCCCACTCGGAAACAATGTCTCTCGCAAAGGCGCAAAGACGCGGAGGGAAGAATTAGGAACCGCTGATGGACGCTGATGTTCGCTGATCTTCATTAGTGTTGATCAGCGTTAATCAGCGGTTCAACAATTCCTTGGCGCCTTCGCGGCTTTGCGCGAGATGAATAGAACCACCTTGCTATTCGTCCTAGCTGGGGGCTCGTGGAACTCGTCCCCAGGCACCCTCGGGCGATAGAACACGCCGAGACCTCTTGTGCTGCGCACACGGACAATCGGCCGTGGTGAATCTGCGAAATGGCGGGGCGTGAATCGGCCGGAAGTCCGTGCCGCACAGTTTGGTGCCTACACCGCGGCCAAATGTTGGACCACTGAATCGACCACGGCTTTGAGCTTCGCCGGTTCAATGGGTTTCATCAGGGTGCCGTTCATGCCGGCTTCGGTGCATTCGCGGAAGAACTCTTCTTCGACATGGGCCGATAGGGCGTAGATGGGGACCGCATGGCGCGCGGTGGCATCTTCGAGTTCGCGGATCGAGCGTGTGGCGGCGAGGCCGTCGAGTTCGGGCATCTCGATGTCCATGAGCACGAGGTCGTAGTCGCCCGCTTCGTACTTCGCCACGGCATCGGCACCATCGTCCGCGGTGGTGACCAAGTGGCCGAGGAAGCCCAACAGGCCCGCGGCCACTTCTTGATTCACGGGACTATCGTCGGCCACCAGAATGCGGAGCGCGGGGCCCACCGCGACTGGTTCCGCCGTTTTATCGGGGGTGATGATCTCTGGTTCGGTTCCGGTCGCCGCGGCGATGGCTGCAGCCAGTTCGTTCGTTTTCACCGGCTTAATGACCGTGTGGGTGATGCCAAGGTCGCGGCAGAGTTCGGCCACTTCGACGTTGCCGGCGGGCAGCGTGGCAACGAGCGGCGTCTGGGTGTCGAGGTAACGCTTAAGTCGCTCAGCTAGATTGTCGAGACGGTCGAGATCGCCCGCCGGTACGTCGACTAGCATTACGTCGGCGTCGCAGTCTGCGGTGGCTTCGCGGGCGCCGCATTCCAGCAGCAACGCACGGTACGACTGCTTGGCGATTTCATTGGCGACGGCGAGGCGAACTGTGGTATCGGCGAGTTCGTTGGGGACCGATCGCGATTCCGCAGCGACTTCGAACGGCATCAGTAGATGGAAATCGCTTCCCACGCCGACTTCGCTTTCGAGCCAGATTTCGCCCCCCATTAGCTGCGTAAGTTGCAACGAGATGGAGAGGCCGAGACCTGTGCCGCCGTATTTACGCGTGGTGGAGCTGTCTTCCTGCTTGAACGCCTGGAAGATGTCGAGGATCTTGTCTTTCGCGATACCCACGCCGGTGTCTTTCACCAGGCACTTGAGCGTCACGCGGTCCCCTTCAACTGAGTTTACGTCGCGCGAGTCGACCCCGATGTCCACCAGGACGTGGCCGGACGGCGTAAACTTGATCGCATTGCTGATCAGGTTGACGAACACCTGCCGCACGCGGTTGGGGTCGCCGACGAGTTCTCGCGGCACTTCGGGGGCTATGCGGCAGAGCAGCTCCAGGCCCTTTCCAAATGCGGGGACGGCGAGCAACCTCGCGGCATCGACAATTACCTCGCGGACATCGAACGGAATGTGCTCGAGCTCCATGCGGCCCGCTTCGATCTTCGACAGATCGAGAATGTCGTTGAGCAGCGATAGCAGCGCGCCACCTGACTGTTTGATGGTGGTCAAGTAGTTGCGTTGCTGCGGATCGAGCGGCGTGGTGAGAACAAGTTCGGTCATGCCGAGCACGCCATTCATCGGAGTGCGAATCTCGTGGCTCATGGTGGCCAGGAAGCGGCTTTTGGCTTCGTTCGCCTGATCGGCCGCGTGCTTGGCGGCGCGAAGTTGCTCTTCGGTGGCGCGAAGTTCTGCGGCGGTCCGCTCCAGCTCGGCGTTCGAGACGGCGAGTTCCGTGGCACGCGATTCGGCTGCGGCGGTGCGTTCGGCGACGCGCTCTTCCAGCGTGATGTTCAGTTCTTGCAGCTCGGTGAAGCCCTCGGAGTTTTCGAGCGCGGCACCGGTGATCGTCGCGATGAAGTCGGCGAGGCGGGCCTCGTCGTCGGCGAACAGACCTTGGATGCCCGAGTGCATGACAAACAGCAAGCTGGCGACCCGGCCGCGTACGAACACCGGAACGCAGAGTGCCGAGGCGATCGATTCGCCGGTGCTGGACCGGAGGGACGACGTGGGGTCGGAGGCGTCGCTCACCACTGCCTTCCCGGCGTCGAGCGCGCGGCGAGCGAGGTCGACGACATCCGCGGTGTACGAGTTATCGGGCCATGCCGACCAATCAATGGAGCCATTCTCCGCGACGGGGAGCACGAAGCTCTGCTCGCCACGAAGAAGTCGGCGGGCGGCGACTTTAGCCTGCTCGTGGATGACGTGTGGCTCCAGTGCCGACGCGATCGAACGCCCCGCATCGAGTACGGTGTCGAAGCGGTCGATGAGCGAAAGGTTCAGTTCCGGTTCGTTGTCGGCCACGAGGCTCGGCACTTCGTTGGCAAGTTCGAGCGACAGCCGTATCGCCGCGGCTTGCTTCTTCTGCATCTCCGCATCACGCCAACCGAGCTCGTGACCGATGCGGGAGGCTTCACTGAGCGTTTCGGCCTTTTGAAGTTGCTGCCCGAGTCGCTCGGCATGACGGAGGCTTTGGGCGAACAACTTGCGGGCCTTGGTGGTCCGACCTTGCATAGCCGATACGATGGCTAACTCGCGATACGCGTGGGGCAAGTCGTTGCGACAAAGGATGGAGATCTGAATGCCCAACTTCGCGAGCCGTTTGGCTTTGCGAAGGCATCGCTCGCGTTCGAACGGAGTTGACGCGGTGCCGTGCTCGGCCATCAGACGGTAGGCGGTTGCGCCCCATGCGAGGGGGGGGAGTGTGTACGCATTGCGGACCCCGACCTTCGCAGCGACGTTGAGCGCTTGCTCGAACACCTGCGCTGCTTCGGCGAAGTCATTGTCGGCTAGGAGGCAGATGCCCTTGGCCAGCGTCACCTGACAGGCACCTTGGGCGTCGCTCCGAGGGCGATCGGATTCGAGATCCATGATGTCTTTGGGTATGCGCCCGAGCGATGCGCGGGCCCAGACGTCGAGGATGATGCCCGAGGCTTGCTCGTCGCCGGTATCGATGCCGGACCGGCGGTTGGCTTTGGACTCTTCGATCGCCCCGCGAATGTCGCCCAGGTAGTAGAGCGAACCGGCGATTTGATAGCGGGCCATATGAATCTGCCAGTAATCGCCCATGCGCTCGAGAATGCGGATCGCCTTGCGGCAACTGTCGATGCACTCGTCGTAACGCGAAGCGGCGAATAGCGTGATGCCGAGGAACACCATCGACTGGCCTGTGCCCCAGGTGTCGCCGAGTTGTTCGCGCATCTTGATCCCTCGCTGGGCGTAGCGAACGCCGCGACTGAAGTAGCCGACGACGGTCATCGCGGGACCATGTTCGGAGTAGGCCTGGGCGAGTTCGGAGCTGGGCTGAAAGCGTTCGCCCATGTTGATGTTGCGGAAGTGGGCCCACAGCATCTGCATCTGCCGCCGCGAGTACCAACAGCCATGAGCCATGTAGCTCAACAGCCGCATGGTGAGTCGCTCGGCAGTGTTCGGTTGCCGATGAATGCGATGTAGCAGCAGTTTCGGGAGGGCCGTATGCAACAACTGCACCCAACCTTCCCACATCGTCGCTATCAGGAACATGGCGAGCGATCGCGGTACGAACTGCCCTTGAAGGCGCAGAGCTTCTTCAAAGTTATGAATGGCGGTCGCCATGTCGCCGCGCTTAAAGTACAGCTCGCCAATCTTGCTACGAATCTCGGCCTGAGGATAACCCGCTTCGGCGAGCGGCGCCGCGGCTTCGAGCCACTGGTCGGCCTCTTCGTACCGGCCACGGAGCATGAGCACGTCGCCCAGACCCTCCATGATCTGCAGTCGCTCGAGGTCGGACGTCGCTCCACGCAGGGCGATTTGGTACTGCTGCTCCGCCACTTCGAGGGCATGCTGTGCCCGAGCAGCCTCGGCCGCGCGGTGCGCGAACGGGAAGGCCGCTACGGGATCGTTGCCGGCGTCGAAGTGGTAGGCGATGTCCGAAACGCGGTCGGGCGACTGGTCGAGGAAGTACCGCGCGGCGAGCAGGTGGTGGCGGTAACGTTGTTCACGGGGAATGCCTTCGAGCAATGTCGCGCGAATCTTGTCGTGGAAGAACACGCAGTCGGAGCCGTTGGGCCGGACCCAAATCAGCTGGCGGTTCTTCGCCTCTTCGAGCGACTCCATCACCTGGGCCGGAGATAAGTGCGCGAGTAGTTGAGCGGTGTGCAAATCGAACTGCTTGCCGAGGATCGCACCCACCGACAGAAGGTCGATGGTTTGTTGCGGCAACAGTTGCAAACGGCGGGCGAGGAAGGAGGCAGCTTGGTCCGACGAGCCTGCGTCGGCCAAGGCGTCGCGGTCAACTTTCCACCCACTGTCGGTAGCGCGAAGCGCGCCACACTCCACGAGGCCACGCAGCACAGCCGAGGCCATGAAAGGACTGCCAAGTGCGAGCCGAACGACCGTACGAACCACATCGTCGGGGAGACCACCCGCCATCGATACCACGAGCTGGCGGACTTCGTCGTCGCCAAGCGGTTCGAGCCGTACGGACGACGTGACTTCGACTTCGCGGAGCAGATGGTTGGCGGGAATCTCTTCGGAGCGAAACGACAGCACAAGCACGAGCGCACACGAGCCGGCTCCATGGAGGTTGTCGCTAGCGGCGAAACGCTTGAGGAACTTAATTGTTAGCTCATCTGCCCACTGGCAGTCGTCCAGCAGGATCATCGTCGGACGATCGAGTCGGCCGAGCGCCTCGAAGAACGCGATCAGGGCCTCTACGGTACGAGCCTCGCCCGTCTCGTCGGGAGCGGCATCGCCCGCCGCCGTGGCGGCGAGCACACCGGCGAGCGCGGGGAGTGCCGCGACCACGGTGCTCACGCGATCGCCGAGCTGGTCGGTGATTTGGTCACGAAGATCGGGGCTTGCGCCGATCTCGGCGACGAGGCCTTCGACCACGCCGTCGAGTAGTCGGAACGGTCGGGAAGACACGTCGTTGGCACCAAGGCCGCGAAACACGCGGAACTGTTTCTTGCACGCAACCCGAAGCACTTCGGCGAGCAACCGCGACTTACCTGAACCCGAGGCACCTTCGACGCGCGTTACCACGCGCTGGCCGTCGCGGGCTTGGAGCATGGCCTCTTCGAACAGGGCCATTTGATTCTCGCGACCGACGAACGCCGGATCGATAAGCGTCGCGCGGCGGTCCTGGGTGCCGAGCGCCACGTTGGCGTGCAGATCTCCTGAGAGCACACGCCAAGCGATTTCGGCTAGGTCGGCGAGTGCGGCTTCGACGGTCTGGTAGCGATCGCGCGGGTCTTTGCGAAGCAGTCGTTGGACGAAGTTGTCGAGCGCGAGTGGAACGACCGCTTCCTGCGTGGTCAGATCCGGCACCGGCTCGGTGAGATGCTTGAACAGCACGGTGCCGACCGTGTTGCCCTCGAACGGGGGCCGCCCGGCGAGGCTGGTAAACAGCAGTACGCCGAGGCTATAGAGGTCCGACGAGGCGGTCATGCCGTAGTCGATCGAACCCGCTTGCTCGGGGGAAGCGTACGTAGCAATTTCGAGGGGCTGCAGCGCGAGTGGCGTGTCCGGCTCGATGGCGAGCGAGAGGCCGTAGTCAACCAGCACGACGGGGGGCAAATCCTTGTCGTCGGGGAGGATGACGCTGGAGGGACACAGGTTGCGGTGCAAGATGCGGGCTTCGTGCAGATCGCGAAGGCCCACCAAGATACCTCGGGCGACTTCGATCGCCTCTTCGAGTTCAAGCGGGCCCTGCTCTAGCCGCGTGGCGAGTGAAGTGCCTGGGACATGGACGCTGGCGATGTAGAACTGCTCACCCTCGTGCCCGCAGGCGATGCGGGGCGCGACCGAGGGGCTGGTGATCTTCGCCGCGGCATTGGTTTCGTACTCCAGCCGCATCTCGATGGAAGTCGAGAGCAGCTTTTGGGACAGCAGTTTCACCATTACGCGCCCGCCCGTCTGCGAGTCGGTCGCCAGATGGTAGGTAGCGCCTTGCCTCGTGTCGACGCACGCGCCCATGGCGAATCGCTCGCCGACGAAGCGCGGCGTAGTGGTGTCGCTCGTTAGCGAAGGGATGACCGTATTGGATGAATTGGTGGGCATGGCGATCGCGGTAGTCGGCGTAGGGCTGGCGAGCCGAAGGGTGGAAGTCGCGAGCGGTCTTAACAATTTCTCCGAAAATCTACGTCACGGGACTGAGGAGACGTGGTGTTTCTTCATGAGAAGCCCGTGGACTCCATTCATGAAGAATGGCGGTAAAACGTAGATGGGGAAGTAACGATTGTGCGTTTAGAATCACCTGCATCGCGATTGCGGCGCGAAGGGCTGGGAATTTATATCGCCTTTATGGATATTGACTCTGCGGGTAAGTGAATTACCTTAGGAAGCTGCTCTTAGTTGCTTGGAACCAGGGCACAAATCGTTACGATAGACGCCACGAGTTTGCCACTGGGAAATGTGCGACGGGGGGGACCGACGCATCGCCGGGGCAACGGCAATATTCCAGGCAAATCTTCATCCCCTTGTATCGTGCTGGAGCGTTTCTCATGAAGGAAACCGTCCATGGCGCCGACTTGAAGTCGCCTCTGTTCGAAATCTCATGGCAGGAAGATCTTGCCATGCGAACCAACCCACCCATGTTCACCGAGTTCCTGCGCGAGCAGGTGCCGGTGCTCGATTTTGTGAACTGGCAAATAACGGATATCGCTCCTGGCGAAGTCACCACGGTACTGCCACTCAATCCCCCCTCCACCAACCAACACTTCACGCACCAAGCTGCCTTGATCGTGCTCACCGCGGATTACTCGGGCGGTGCGGCGCTCGCCTCATTGCTCTGGGGCTGGCCCGTGATCGGGGTGCATCCGGTCGATTCGCCCAAGTCGGTGTCGATGTGGCTGCTAAAAGTCGAGATGAAGTACGTCCGCCCGAGCACGGCCGATCTGACCGTCCGCGCGTCGGTCGATCCCGAGCGTCGCGAGCGCATTCAGCGTCGTTTTCTGGATGGAAAGCCGGTGATTGAAGCGATCACCATGCAGTTCATGAATGGCAACGAGCTTGTGGCCGAGGGCACGTGCACTTACTTCGCCCGGCAGTCGACTGCGCTGCGTTCCAATGGCATCGATTCGGGGAAGGTCAACACGCTGTACGCCCTCAAGCTCACCTCGTCCGCCGAAATGATCGCCGGCGTGCGGGCTCGTGAGACTGGTAAGTTGTTTGTCGATCCGTACGCCGAAGCAATGGCTGGGCAGCACGGTATGGCCGTCGCCACGCGGTTCTGTCAGCGGACGCCGCAACTCGGCCCCATGGTCGCCGCGCGGACCAAGCACTTGGACGACGTGGTAATGGCGTTCACCGCCGCTGGCGGCCGCGACATCATCAACGTGGGCGTCGGCTGGGACATGCGTCCGTTCCGACTTGATCTGCCCGAGGGAGTGACGTTCTACGAACTCGATTTCCCGACGACGCTCGCCGAACGCCAGTTGCGTCTCGACACGCATGGAATAACAGATCAGCCTGGCATCGCCCGGCAACAGTTCCCGATTGACCTGCGGTCGATGACACTTCAGCAGGCGCTCGGCGATAAGGTGCCTACGGATCGCCCCGTGCTCATTATCTGGGAAGGGATGAGCATGTACTTCCAAGAAGAAGACGTGACCGCCATCCTGAAGCAAATCGAATCGCTGATGGTCCACCCCGACAGCCTGCTGTGGGTCGACATGGTCGACCGCGAGCCGGTGGTCAACACCGCGGCATTCCCCGAGTCGATTCAAAATTTCATGCGTGGCATGCAGGTGCTGGGCGAGCCGTTCACCTTCGGCAGCGACACCCCGGGCGAGTTCATCGACCAGAGCGGTCTGCGTACGCTCGACGTCGTGACTTCAGACGTGTTCTTCCCTGAGGAGACCGACCCGGTGTACTCGATCTACCAGTTCTGTGTCGTGACGGGCGGAGCGGCGGGTGCCGACTACGTGCCAACGACGTTCGCCAAGCCGGCCCATCGCGTGCCGCGAGTGCCGGTTCCGATGCCGCACTTCAATGGTGCCGTTTCGGAAATGAAACCGGTTCGCTAAATCGCCAGCGGCCAATACGACGACGCCGGGTGACACCGCACTTCGGTAGCCGGACCGATCGTACCCACTAGCGGTACGGTTTGAGTCCGGCGCCGAAGGTCCTCGTGAAGCCGAGGGCCACGCAGTGCGACCGATTGCGGTGCGTGCTGTCGTCGAAGTCGCCACCAACGAACTCGCTGGTGTCGACATCCACCGTCGGGCCGAACGAGTACATGTACGCTAGATTGATGTCCCAGCATCGCCAGTTGACTCCGTAGCCAACGGACACCGCGTGCTCAAGTGCTCCCGGAATCCATGGTGTGATGGTGTCCGACGGAATGGGGCTCTTGTGGTGGACGTAGCCCGTGCGGACGATGTGGCCCGGACGCCATTCGTGCTCAAGACCAATGCGCGTCGAAACGGTGTCACGCCAATTGAGCGGGAAGCGTTCGACGGCATTCGGGGGATAGCCGCCGTTCGAAGGTTCGCTCAGGTAGATATCGAGGTGATCGAACGCGTCCGACCAATTGGTCCAAATCACGTCCACCGCGACAACCGTACGGCACGAAACTTCGTGACGCGCACCGATGCCAACGGTGCGGGGCCATTTGATCTCAGTCTCCGCTTCGTACAGGGTGCGACCTAGTGGCGAGTTCAAGCCAACTTCGCCGTCGGCTTGCACCTTCACGTCTGCCAAGTACGACATGCCAATCGAGGTGCTCTCGGTAACTTGCAGGTAAGCACCGGCCGACCAAGTAAGGGCTGCACCTTGAACGCCTAGATCTAGCAAACCGGGTAGCCCCGGTGCGGTTGGCCCTTGCAGCGTGTAAGGTCCTTCGAGATTCACGAACGAAATGCCCGGCCCGATGGTACCACCCACCGAGAAGTACTCGTGTCCCACCGGTGTGTAGGAGGCACCGAACAGCACTTTGCTCAGCGAGCCGAACGACTCGTAGCGCTGGGGGCCGGTGGCGAAGGGAGCGGGGCCATCGAGGTTGTAAATGGAGCCGAATCCTGTCGGCGTATAAATACCAAAGCCGGCGGTCCACTCCTGGTTCATGCGGCGGATGAACGACACTTCGGGGAGCGAGTACATCTGGTTCTGCGAACGCTGCTGGGTATTGTCCGCGTCGCCGTAGTCGAACTGCGTGAACAACGTGTTGACCCCCAGCTGCAGCATCACGTCGCCATCCATCTGCGACATGGCACCCGGGTTGTCGTGGATCATCGAACCGTTGTCGGCGAAGCCGAGGTTCGTGCCACCACGGCCTATGCTCATGGCCGTGACGCCATCGAGCGTGATGCCATCCGCCAGCGCGGATGATGTGGCGATGAAACTGACAGCAAGGTAGGCAAACGGAAGTGCCCGATGGAAAGTTGCTCGCATGGCGGGTGGGTTCGACGAAGAGCGTGAAGGTGGGATTGCCAGCGGGCGCGGGGGCGTCCGGTCGCTTCACCCATCGACTACGTCGAAGCTACTGCTTTACCATCATTCGCCTGCCGATCGTCCGAATTGAGGCGGTTGGTCGCGTGGTGCGGGTCGGGCAAACTAGAGAATTCGCCATCGATCGCATTGCATGCAATCGACGCAGCGTTGTGCTAGCATTGCGATCGCCTAAACGGGAGCCGTTTCCATCGGCGGGGGTGCCAGCGCCGCGTCGAGGCTGCGCGAGACTTCGAGGAAGCGATCTTCGTTGGCCAGGAACGCCTCGACGATCCGCGGATCGAAGTGCTTCCCCGAACCCTCGAGGATGATTTCTTTCGCTTTGTCGTTGCTAAAGCGGTCTTTGTAAACGCGCTTCGATGTCAATGCATCGTACACATCAGCGAGTGCGGCGATCCTTCCGCAGAGGGGGATATCGTTGCCCTTAAGCCCGAAGGGATAGCCGCTGCCGTCCCACTTTTCGTGATGGAAGTAGGCGATATCGCGAGCCATCTGCAAGTACTTGGCGTTGGGGTTCACGTCGACCGCCGCGGCGAGCGTGTCGCCCCCGATGGCCGAGTGACGCTTCATGATTTCGAACTCTTCCGGCGTCAGCTTACCGGGTTTCAGCAGCACGGCATCGGGGATACCGACCTTGCCAATGTCGTGCAGCGGGAGTGTCAGATACATCATCTGCACGAAGTCGCCATCGACTTCGTTCTTAAACTCATCCCACGTCGAGAGCTCTTCGGCCAGGATGCGACCGTATTCACGCATGCGTTCGAGGTGCAGTCCCGTCTCGTTGTCGCGAGATTCAGTGAGCTTGGCGAGCGTGAACAGCAGCACGTCGCGGCTTTCAAGCGCCAGCACTCGCTCGCCGGTACGCAAGCGAACGCGAAGCTCCTCGGGGTGGAATGGCTTTACCAGGAAGTCGTCGGCACCCGCTCGAAGGCCTTCGACCAAATGCGTCATGTCGCCATGCGAGGTGAGCAGGATAAAAAAGATGTAGCCGCTCCACGACCGCTCGCGAACCATCCGGCAGAGCTGGTCGCCGCGAAGACCAGGCATGTCCCAGTCGGAGATGACAATGCTGAACTCGCCGGTTCGAATTTGATTGAATCCAGCGAGCCCGTCGTGTTCGCAATGCACGTCGTAGCCAAAGTACTGCAGGGTGCCACGCAGCATCTCGGCCGAAACGGCGTCGTCGTCAACTACTAGAACTTTCATGATGCCCGGCTCGTGTACGCGTTTAAAGGAAGCTAATAAGGCCGGCGCTGCGCCCTTCGTCGGCGTGTGGTGAACACTCAGTGAGTCTTAGAAGTGGGGAAAGTCCTTGGTATGCACCATCGTGACGAACGATTCCCATTCCTCACGTAGTGCCTGGGTCTTTTCCAGCGACTCGTAACCATTTCGCGACTGCGACGCTGCACACACCTCGTCCGCAAGCTGACTCATGTGTTTAGCGGAGGCGTTGGCAAAAGCACCCTTGAGGCGATGCGAGATGTGATAAATCTGATCGAAATTGCTACTCGCCGCGGCTTGCTCGAGTCCGTCAATGTCTGCGGCGCAGCGTTCGCTGAGGATCTGCAGCACTCGGCATGCAAAGTCGATGTTACCCATGCAGCGATTCATCAGGTCGTCGACATCCAGCACGTCGCTATAGCGTTCCAAGGATGAAGTGGACATGAAAACCTCGATACAAACAGGTCAGTTGCAGATCGTTTAACTTGCAGACTGGTCGCTCCCAGTCCTACAAAAGCATAGTTCCAGAGCGGTCACTACCCTCCCAATTCATTAAATCTGTGGAAGGTACGGTCCTGATGGATCGATTGCACGACCTTCGCGGCCGCGCAGAACGACCATTCGATAGGACGACTACAACTGACGTGTCGCCTGCGGATAACACTACTAGCGCATTCCCCACTACGGGGGGATCGCGTTGCGCGTTTTACTCGTGCCGTAGCGCTTCGATGGGGTCGAGCCGCGCCGCTTTCATGGCCGGATAGACGCCGAACACCACCCCCACGACCACGGCGATGATCAGCGACAAAGGAATCGACCACGTTACCAGTAGTGGTTCGACGTTGCGAATCTCGTCGGGCAGCGCGGCCATCTGCGTGGGGAAGAAGTACATCAGCCCGCTACGGAGCGGACCGGCAAGCAGTGGGCAGGTAAGTCCCGCCGCGATGCCGAGCAGGCCACCGATGGTCGAAAGGACGATGGCCTCGATCAAGAATTGCCGCGTGATGTCGCGGCGTTTGGCACCGAGGGCACGGCGGATGCCGATCTCGCGGGTCCGCTCGGTCACCGTGGCGAGCATGATGTTCATGATGCCGATACCACCGACGACCAGCGAAATGGCCGCGATCATGCCGAGAAACACGATGAACAACAGCCGCGTGGTGCGTGCTTGCTCCAGTAGTTCGAACGGTACCGTCATCGAGTAATCGGGGAACGTATGGTTGGCCGTCAGCGTGGCGTCAACCACGCGGGCCATTTCGAGCACTTGCTCCTGCTCGCGGACTTCGAGCACCACTTGCGTGATCTCGACGATGTCGCGCTGGAAAAGGCCGCTACCCGTAGTGATGATCACATCGCCAATTCGTCGCCAGAAGGTTTCGATGGGAATGTAAATGTCCTTGGAAAAATCGTCGGCCTTCAGCGCTTTGTCGTCCGAATCGTTCGACCGCTTCTCCTTCATCACGCCGATCACTTCGTAGAACTCGTCACCAATCCGCACCGTGGCTCCCACGGCGTTGCCGAAAGGCACCAGCTTTTCTTTCGCCTCGGGGCCTAGCACGCAATAGTTGCGTTCGTCGGCGCCATCGGTATCCGTGAAGAAACGCCCGCCCGGTTCGAGCTCCATCCGCATTACTTCGAGAAACCCGTCGGTGGTACCAACGAGCCGCCCTTCCATCTCGCGAGCACCGCGGCCAAACCCTTTGGGGAGCGCGCGAATGGGCACCGCACGTTCGAGGTTTGCCCCCAGCGTATTCTGTAGTCGCGTGAAGTCGTCGCGAGTAATGCCGTACAAACCATCGCCCGCTTGTTCGCCCGCCGGCTTCACGGTTCGAAGGATGATATTGCGTGCCCCCAGGTCGACGATCTGTTCCTCGGCCTTCCGACCGATACCTTCGCCGATGGCCAGCAGCCAGATGACGCTCGCCACGCCAATGAAGATACCGAGCACCGTCAGCGACGATCGGAGCGGATGGAGCAGCAGCTCCTTGATGCTCAACCGAATTGTCCGCCACCAGGCTAGCACGGGCGGAGCCTTTCGTCGATTTGCACTTCGCCGTCGCGGAGGACGATGTTGCGCTTCGTCCGCTCGGCGACTTCGGGCTCGTGCGTCACCAGCAAAATGGTGCGGCCCTCGTTGTTCAGCCCCTCCAGCAGGTCGAGAATCTCGGCCGTCGTGTGGCTGTCGAGATTACCGGTGGGTTCGTCCGCCAGCAGGAACCGCGGGTCGTTCACCAGGCTGCGGGCAATCGCGACACGTTGTTGCTGACCGCCGGAAAGCTGCGTGGGGCGGTGACTTAGCCGTTTGCCGAGGCCCACTTGCTCAGCAAGAGCAATCGCCCGCTGACGTGACTCGCGGTTGAGCCGCCCGCTGTAAAGCAGCGGGACTTCGATGTTCTCGACCACCGTAAGGGCGGGGAGCAAGTAGAACGACTGGAACACAAAACCGATGAGCGTCGAACGGACTTCGGCACGCTCGTCGTCGTCCATCTTCGCGACATCGAGCTCGCCGAGAAAAAAGTTGCCACTGGTTGGCGTGTCGAGGCACCCCAGCAGGTTGAGCAGCGTACTCTTCCCCGAACCCGAAGGGCCCATGATCGAAATGTAGTCCCCTCGCGGCACGTCGAACGACACGCCGCGTAGGGCGTGGACTGTTTCACCACCCAGCACGTACTGCTTGTGCAGATTGTGAATGCTGGCGGCCAACTGGCCTGTGGCGGTGGTGGCGGAAGACATTCACGAACTCGCTGCGGAGCAGCGTTATACCGAGGAGAAGGAACGAAGAGCGACCCGACATCACGCTTGTCCGCTTAACTCGCCGTGCGGCCCTTCGCGGCGGCGGTCGCGGTCGGCTTTACGGGTTCCGTCGTCTCGGCCACGGCTTCTTCAGTGGCTTCGATTTCGGGTACCATCCGCTGGCGCTGCTTCGCCGGAGGCAATTCGGGCAGCTCGACCGAGGCCACGTACTGCCGAGGATTCATGGCGACCATATCGCCCTCGTTGACACCCTCTTCAATCACGAAGAACTCGGTGTTCGTTGGGCCAACCTTCAGCTTGCGAGGCTCCCAGTCGTTGCCGTTACGCACCAGGCAGTAGAAGTCCTCGCCGTGTGGATGAACCGCTTGGACGGGCAGTTGCAGCGTGTTGGGGATGAAGTCGCACTTCACCGTCACCGAAACGGTCATGCCCGTGCGCAAGCCGGGCACTTCCTCATCGATCAGCACGTAAGCCCGATACTCCTTCACGTCAGCCTTGCGCCAGTTGCCAGGCTCGGCGTAGCGATTGATCGAGGTGACTTGCCCATGCAGGTCGGCGCTCTCCATACCAATGGGATGAACCGTCGCCGGAAGACCCTTCTTGACGTATTGCACCAGGGCTTCGTTGACCAGCAGTTTGACTCGCATTGCCGCCGATTCGGGCAGGCGAATGATCACCTGCCGCTCGCGGACCACGGCACCCTCTTCCACCACCCAGTCTTCCTGGCCGTGACGGCCCAGGTCGTTGGCGTAGATCACCAACCCATCCTTGGGGGCGTAGATCGTGCACTTCGCGATGCGGTCTTCGATCTCCTGAAGCTTGGTCATCTCCAGATCGTAGGTCTTCTTGGCCGAGCCCCACTTCGCCTCGGTAATGACAATGTCGCTCTCGAGCGTCTTAATCATCTTCGGCTTCGTGTAGTTGTCGAGCACCCGAAGCTTCGTATTCGCGGCTTCCAGTTGCTTCTCTGCATTTTCCACCGCGAACTTGTCCGCTTCGAGCTGCAGTTCGTTGATGTGCCCCTTAGCTGCCAGCTTCTGGCTGAACTGATAGTACTCTTGCGCGCGATTCAGGTTCTCTTCGGCAACGAAGATCTCCCCTTCGATGATGGTCCGCTCTTGGACGTACGTGCCATCGGCGTATTCTTCACGCGCGATCAGGGCGGTCTCGTACAGATTGCGGGTCTCGACGACGGTCGCTTCGGCCAAGTTCACCACGCCTTGCTGGGTGGTTCGTTCGGCTTCCAGCGCCGACGCGTCGAGCTGCACCAGGAAGTCGCCCGACTTGACTTGAGTTCCTTCGTCCACCACTCGGAGGATGGCGAGGCCTGGTTGGTTCTCGGTCTTCACTTCCGAGCGAATTTCCGTCACGCCCGCGGCTTCCAGTTCACCACGCTCGGTGATGGACAGCTCGAAGTCGCTACGGCCGATCTTGTGCAGCACCAGGTGAGCCTGGCTGTCGATGCTCGTATACGAACGGTACCAGTACGCACCACCCGCGATGGCTGCGATCGCTAGCACGGCTATCAAAAGGATCTGCACGACTCCACGCCGAGGACGCGGGCGAGTGAGGGACAGCATAGCAGCACGCCTGACTGGAAGGAGGGATCGAAGGGGGGAATTTTATTATAGAGATTCGCCCGCGTATCGCCACTCACGATTTCGCGGACTTTCTCTATCCATGGAACCCCGAAAGCACCTGATCGGGCCGGGTCTCGGCATCGTTTTCTGCCGGTTCCTTGAGTTGTTCGTCCGCGGGTGGGGATGGCACCTCTTCCACTGGCATCGGTGCGGCATCCAGCAGCGGGCCGAGTTCTTTCAGCACTTCCTTAGCGTCCAGAGTGTCGGCCGAAGGATTGCAGCCCTGGCCCGGGAACAAGTCGCTCGGATACACCGGCAAATTGGTCAGGTAGTCGGTATACGGCACCTGCGATTCGATGCGGATGCCTCGATTATCGATCTCCATGATGCCCAGGTCGAACTCCAGGGCCATCTGCTGTACCGCGTAGTCTACCCACACGCTCAGGAAGTCGTTTTGGACATTCAAAAGGTCCGACAGCGACTGCACCAAGTCGCGGGCGGCCGTATCGCCGAACTCCAGCACGGCTCCCGGCTGCGGAGGTTCGCTCAGGCGAAGCTGCGTAAGGTCGACCTGCGAAATGGCCAACTGCACGGCTGCGCGGCGGAGCTCGATGTTGATTTCATCGAGACGAAGTTGCCTTAATGTGTTTCGCAGCCCCAAGTAAACTTGGTCGCGATACTCGTAGTAGCTGCGGCGAGCTTGCTGGTATTCGATGAGCGACTGCCGATACACGTTCCGCTCGGCGAGCCGCGTCAGCGGCGCGTCGAATCGCAGACCCAATCGAATGGCGCTGTTCTTCATGTTCAGGTCGAACGGATTCTGACCAATGTTGCCTACGTCGCCATTGATCACCATGTCGACGCCACTTTGCAGCTCGTTGGCGTTGAAGTAAATCAGACGCCACGAGTCGACCAGGTTGGAGCGGGCATTCTTCCAGTCCTGGCGGTACGCGCTAGCAATGGCCAGGGCTTGCGGTGGTTGCAGTTCCACGGGCTTGATAGTCACGGTCTCCAGGCGAACACTCGCTTGCAGCAAAGATAGCTCTAGTAGCTCGCCCGACGTTCTTGCCAATAGATCGGTCGTCCCGCGTAAATCGGCTTCGAGCGTCCCTTGCGCATTACTCCCCAGCGCGGCGAGGTCGGCCTTGGTTTTCTCGAACACCTGCGTCAGACGGACAAACTCTTGCTTCCGGCCCGCGATGTACTCATCGAGCCGCTGGGTGCTGAGTAGGCGCGTGTCAATGTCGGCCTCCACCACTTCGGGCCGGCTAACAAGCTGTTCGAGCGATGCCCGCCGTTGGGGCAGGGCGGCATCGAGCAGTACAAAGTCTTGCTCGACTCCAGCTACCCGCTGACTGATGGCGGCAACCAGTTCCTCAATGGCGGTGTGCGTGGCACGAAGCTCCATGGCAATTTGAGCGCGGAGCGCTTCGTTATTGTCGCCGGCTTCGATAAGCTGCTGTCGACGATCGCGCAAGGCATCGAGCACCGTTGCGACGTCGAACTTCAAACCTTCGAGATCAGGATCCAATAGGTTGAACCGGTCGAGGTAAGGGTCCTTAACCACCATCTCGAGTTCAGGTGGTAAACCGATTCGTGTCTGGAAGGCCTCGCGCGTGGCGCGGTAGGAGTTCTCTTGTTGGAGCAACAAGCTCTGTGCGTTGAACAACGCTTGGCGAGCAAGGTCAACTTGGAATCGGTCGATTCGGCCCGCTTCGAACGTGGCTTCGAGCTGCGAGACACTGGTCTTCAGTGCCGCGACGTTGGCCCGCTGATTGCGAATTTGCTGCTGTACTTGCAACAGGCCAATGAAGCCGCCCGCCTGTGCAGCACCAGCGCCGCCGGTGAAGCCGTTGCCGCCGTTGCCGAAGAATCCACCAAAACCACCGACGCGGCCGAAGCCGCCGCCACCCACGCCGGTAAAGCCTTCGAGGCCTGCGCCACCGAAGAAGCCACCACGCCGCGAAGGTCCTGCACCAGCATCGCGGCCGGTCATCACCTGGACGTAAAACCCTCGGCGATAGCGATCCATTTGCCGAACGTTGGCGAGCAACGACCGCTCCGCGATTGTTAGACGTTCGAGCACCACCGTTCGCCCACCCGCGCGAAGCAGCGGTTGTATCATGCTAAAGTCGAGCAGCGAGGTGCCCGTGTAGTTGTCGGTGCCGGAGAATTGCCACACCAGCGAGTTCGCAAAGCCGACGACGAACTCGCCACCGGTTGCTGTGAGAGTTTCCGCACGATAGCGATTGTTGTCGATGCTCGGGCCGGCCGCGGCACTCGAAGGGGCCACGTGCAGCGTGCTTTCGCCGCCGCGGAAGGAGCCCTCGTTCTGGTAGACAATCTGCGATCCGCCAAAGAACTGCGTATCGAACCGGAATCGCTCGAACGACACGTCGAGCGCCGACAGGTATAGCTCTTCGAGTTGCTCTTGATAGTTGGGCGAATGCAGCAGCGCGAGTTCCATCGCCGACTGCTGATCAAGTTTGACCTCGCCCTCCGGATCGACGGGCAGGTATTGGTGCCAAGAGGGATTGTCCACAAAGCTGGTCTTCGGCAACTTCTGCCACTCGGCCGAGCCACGTTTCCCATCAATGCATTCAAGGTACTTTGCCGCCGCGGGATCGTCCGGGGGCATTGGTTCGAGATCGGGATCGAAAGGGTCGAACATGCGCGACCGCGGATCGATGTTGATGCCGTAACTTCCGGGGATACCTTCCGCGGGGATCGCCTTCTGGTTTACCAAGCACTCCGCCTGCCGGTCCGCCTGCCGACGGTAAAACGTTGGGCTGCAACCCAGCGTTGCTAGCAGCAGGCTGCCGAGGCAAACGATCGTGGCGAGTCGGAACGACATGCGGCGAATTCGTCGAGTGAAAAGCGAAACGGGAGGAAACGACCTCGGCGCGCACTGATGCGCATGCTTCGTTCTTCGTCGCGTACGTTTGGTAGACTTTAACGGTTGTGCCGATTGTGCGGTCTGACGTTGCGGAGTGCTTGCCGTTGTGTTACAAGCTCGCCCGCGAACTTTTCTTCACTCTTTTCACAACTTTTCTCAAGAAGTCATTGGCTACCTGCCGAGCGGCGGGGCCAGTGATAGCTGGGAGTCACTTCATGGTGAACCTGCCCGTGCGCATGGCGCTTGGTCGGCAATGGCAGTCGCTGCCCTCATTTTCCGTTGCGCTGTTCGTTGGCTTGTCGCTGACGTTAGTCTCCACAGCAAATGGACAAGGGATGGCGTGGTCGCCCCAACGTGGCGGACAACCCCGTTCGCTGGCGCAGCTAGCGGCCGACCCCAATGCCGCAGGGCCTGCGATCGCTGCGCAGCCACAGATGCAGCAAGCACTCCTGATTCGCAATCCCGACCCGAGTGATGGCACCAGCGAATACGCGCTCGCCGATCAGTTCGGCCGCGTGCAGCGCTACGTCGAGGAGTCGCCGGGCATCGATCTGGCATCCCACGTTGGTGAGCGCGTCACCGTGCGGAGCGATACGGGGACGACCCTGCTGGCCTCGCAGCTTAACTTGGTCGGCACTACAAGCCCATCGCAACAGTTCCCCGTGATGCAAGCCGCGCACCATTACCCCACAATGCAGGCGGCGCATCAGCAGCCTATTGCGCAGCGTATGCAAGCCGGCGCCCCCGCGCATCGCGTCGCACAAGTCGCCCCAGTTGTGGTCGACGACTTCGGAATGGTCCAGGGTGGCATGGCGGGTGGCGGTTCGATGTGCAACTGCCCTAACTGCATGGCGAGCCAGCAGATGATGCCCTCGGCCACAGGATTCGTGAATGCTTATGATCCGTGCAGCAGTTGCTCCAGCTGCCAGAACTACTCGCCCTACTACATGAGCCAGGACAACGGCTTCAACCCAAGCTGCAACCGTGGATCGCGAGGTCGGTTCTACGGCAGTGCCGAGTACCTGCTCTGGTGGATCGATGGCATGCACACGCCGCCACTTGTCACTGGCAGTCCGCAAGGCACGCCGCAAGCACAAGCGGGTGTGCTGGGCCAACCGAACACCACCGTGCTATTCGGCGACTCGTATATTCTCGATGGCAGCCGCGACGGGCTTCGCTTCCAGGCCGGCAGTTGGTTCAACGACTATCAGGACTTGGCCATCGAAGGCGATGTGTTTTTCTTTGAGACTTCGTCCACCGCTTTCAGTGCTACCGGCGACAATGGCTTTCCGATTCTCGCGCGGCCATTCTTCAACATGGTACCCGTCGACGCGTTCGGCGATTTCCTTCCGCCGGCCGAAGATGCGGAGTTGGTGTCGTACCCAAATGTGGTCGAAGGCAACGTAACCGTAAACGCCCGCAGTGAGTTCGGCGGTGCCGGCTTGCGACTCCGCGCCGCGATCTGCTGCAAAGAAATTGGCGCTACGTGCACGCCATGCGGTCCCCCCACGCCACCCAGCGCCGTCTCCCGCATCGACGTGCTTGGCGGATATCGTTACCTGAGCCTACAGGAACGCCTGATGATCACCGAGGATCTGACGTCACTCTCGACCATCAATCCCGGCAGCTTCGACATCAACGATCGCTTCGAAACCTCCAACGAGTTCCACGGCGGCGACGTCGGTTTCATCTGGGAATGGGAGTCGACGCGTTTCACCCTCGAGTTCCTCAGCAAGCTGGCCATTGGTAGCACGCGTCAGAAGGTGACCATCGATGGTTCGACCACCGTTAGCGATGGCAACAACAGCTTCACCGAGCAAGGCGGTCTGTTGGCGCTCCGCAGCAACATCGGCGACTACGATCGCAACCAATTCAGCGTCATCCCCGAGATTGGTCTCAAGGCGGGATATAAAGTCACGCCACGTCTGCGAGCCACTATTGGCTACACGCTGATCTACTGGACCAACGTCGCGCGGCCGGGCGACCAGATTGACCTCGACATCAATCCCAACCTCCTACCACCGATCGTCGAGCCCGTCGATGGCCCCGAGCGCCCCCGATTTATCTGGGACGACTCCAATTTGCTGGCGCACGGATTCAACGCAGGACTCGATTTCCGTTTCTAGGAACGAGCGTAGCCTAAGCCGGCCGGATTACGCCGTACCGCTGACATTTGTTGCGGAAATAGTAGCGGAAGATCGCAAGCCCCTCCGGCCAAGCGCATTGAGAAGTTACACCGCGATGCTATCACTGCAATCATCGACTTTACCGATTCTGTAAAGTTTAAGGGTTCCCCTCCATAGTCGGGGGCTCATCCAGTCGATAGAAGTAACGCTGTGCGCGCGAGTCCGTGCTTGCAGCCTTGCTTATCCAGTGCAAAGCCGCCGCGATGGTACGCGGGCTTTGTTCTCCTCCGACACCATGAGCACTCTGATGAATTGCCGCTTCGAGCGTTTGGAAGACCGTCGCGTGATGGCGACCGACTTGGGACAGATCTCGGGCGTCGTGCTCAACGACCTTCAGAACGATGGTAACACCGCGAACGACATCGCCGTCGTCGGTCTTCCCGTCACGCTCTACCGCGATGGCAACGCCAACGGAACGTTCGACGGGGCCGGCACCGATACCATCTACGGATCTGCGACCGTCACCGACAGTGCCGGCGAATACACTTTTACGGGTATCGAAGCGGGCACGTACTTCGTGCGCATCACCCCCACCTCGGGCCAGCAAACGCTCGCGGGTGGCGACATCGCCACCATCACGTTCGACGCGACCGAAGCCATGGGCGTGACCGCGATTGTGGTCGACGACTTCAGCACACCGCAAACCGTAACCGCCAGCCGCTCGGTCTCGGACACGGGGATCACCGATGCTTCGGACGCCGATGGGGCCAACAGCAATGCCGGCGGTGTCCGCGATCTCTACGTCAACGCGACGACCGATGGCAACGTCACACTCACGTCGTTCTTCAGCGGTAGCAATCGACTGAGCCTCGAATCGAGTACTGGCACCGAGGGTGTCGCGCGAGTGACTTGGGACGGCGTCGATGGCAACGGCGACACCGTCGACCCGGACAACCTGAGCCTCGACTTCTCGAACAATGGCAGCAACACCGGCGTGCTGGTTCGCATGTCCGCGGACCGCGTCGGCGCGGAAGTCGTGCTGCGACTTACAAGTGGCTCTGGCAACTCAGCCCAGGCAACTGTTCCGATCACCGACCTCGACGGCCTCGATGGCGACGCCGACGAGGAACTAGTCATCCCCTTTAGCGCTTTCACCGAGAGCGTAACAGGGACCGGCGTCGACTTCAGCAACATTACCGCGATCGAGATGATCATCGATTTCCAAGACCCGTCGCTTGCGGGTCTTGATGCGCTCGTCGAAGTGGTCGGTGTAGTCGGTGCCACGGTGAAAACCGCCGATTTTTCAGTGCTGAATCGCATGAGCATTGGCGATCGCGTCTTCGCCGACATCGATAACGACGGAGTCCTCGACGCCGGCGAGTCGGGTATCGCTGGGGTCGTTGTCTCCCTTTACGAAGACACCAACGCCGACGGAACCTACACCGATGGCGTCGATGCCTTCCTCGCTGACGACACGACCGACTCTTCGGGCTTCTATCTGTTCGAAGACCTGCTGCCCGGCGACTACGTGCTTCGTATCGCCGCCTCCGAGTTCGGTGCAAGCGAACCGCTCAATGGCCTTGCCTCATCCACCGGCAACGAAACCGCCGGCCTCGCACCCGATCCCGACAACAACGTCAACAACGACGACAATGGTTACGCCCTCGCTAGTTTCGGCGTGGTCACGCAGGCGATCGCGCTCACTGGCAACGCCGAGCCTACGAACGACGGTGACTCCGACAACAACACCAACCTCACCGTCGATTTCGGCTTCTACGGTTTTGACCTCGTGATCGACAAGAGCGCGAACCTGTCCGCAGTGCCTGCCGGTGGTTCGCTCGTTTACACGATCGACGTGACGAACAACGGCCCTTCGACCGCTTCGGGGGTCACGTTCAGCGATACCCTGCCGACGGGCGTTACGTTCGACTCGGGAAGCACCAGCGTGGGTGGCTTGTCCCACGCAAGCGGTGTCGTCACCGCGAACCTCGGCAACATTGCCCCGGGTGCGACCGTCACGGTCACCATCAACGTCGACGTGAATGGCAACGCGACGGGGACGCTCACCAATACCGCGACGGTTGCCGCGCCCAACGAATCGAATACCAGCAACAATACTTCCTCCGTTGGCACCAGCGTGCAGCAGGTAATCGATCTGGCGGTCACCAAGGTCGACAACGACGGCGGCGCAAACGTCACGCCGGGCGAGACGATCGTCTACACAGTGACCGTCGTCAACAACGGCCCGTCGACCGCCACGAACGTAGTCCTCACGGACATACTGCCGAGCAACGTGACGTTCAACGCGGGAAGCTCTTCGGTACCAACTTCGAATGTTGGGGGTGTGCTGACTTACAACATAGGGTCGCTTGCTCCCTCGGTGAGCAGCATCATCACCATTGCAGTGGTAGTCGACGACGACTTCGTCGGCACCGTCACCAACACCGCGAGCGCCACCGCCAACGAGTTCGAAACCAACCCGGCAAACAACTCGGCGAGTTCTTCGTCGGTCGTGGCGGTCGAACCAGGCTCGATCTCGGGTACCGTGTTCGTCGACCGCAACAACAATGGCGTCCAGGAGTCCAACGACCCTGGCATCGCAGGGGTAGTCATCACGCTCACGGGCATCGACTTCACTTCGGCGAACGTCAGCCGCACCACGGTGACCGGCACCAACGGCACCTACACCTTCGCGAACCTCTTGCCCGGCACCTACCAAGTAGTCGAGTCGCACCCCACGTTCTACCCGGACGGCCAGGACAGCCTCGGATCCATCGGAGGCTCACTCGCCAACGATCAGATTTCGAATATCGAGCTCGAAGGCGGCGTCGACGCCGTGGCGTACAACTTCGCCGAACTCCCCCCCACCCTCAGCAAACGCCGCTTCCTGGCGTCGAGCGTATAATGGCGATTTCACGAAGAGCTCCTACAATCCACCAAACAGAAAAAGCCCTCGCAAGTCTTGCGAGGGCTTTTTCTATGTCGGAGCGGAGAGGACAGGATTCGAACCTGCGGACCGGTTCCCCGGTCACCGATTTAGCAAACCGGCGCTTTCGGCCACTCAGCCACCTCTCCAGGTGGGCACAGGAAACGACGTTCGTTCCTGCCCGAAGTTGTCTATTCTACGTCGCCCAGGGGGGGATGAAAAGTCCAGCCTATTTCCAGCGATTTTCTGCCGACTCGGCGTGCTTGCGAGATCTCGCAATTAGCATCGGCACTTTCCGAAGACACGCGGGCAGCTTTACGGGTTCGCACTTCTTCAGCTCCTCGCCAAGTCGTCCGCCCACGATTGAATGACCGTCTGCAGGTGGACGTTGCGGTCGACTTGGTACTCGGCGTCCAGGCAACGATCGATGCGGGCGAGGATGCGGGGAATTTCGGGCGATGCGGGGTCGGCTCGCAGGCTTCGGCGGTAATGCCGAGCGACCAAGCTCAGCACGGCGATCAGGGCGTCGCGCTTCGCCGATGCTTCCTTGCCGGCGGACTCGGCGAACTGGTGGACGATCTTACCGAGGTGCACGCTATCGATCACCGGTTTGTTCAGCACGCTTACGGCTTCGGTGTGAACTTCCCACAACTCGTCGGTCGCCATCGCCTGCGCCTGGTCGAGACTTCCATCAGCGAGCTCCGCCACGCGAGTGGCAATGGACGAGTTGCCCACCATGCCTTTCTCCACCAGCAGACTCGCCATTTCGCTCGCGCCAAGTGGTGCGAATCGCATGATCTGCGCCCGACTGCGGATCGTCGGCAACTGTCGCGACTCGCTCGTACCGATCAAAATAATCAGCGAGCGAGGCGGTGGCTCTTCGAGCGTCTTCAAGAGCGCGTTGGCCGTGTTTACGTTGAACGTGTCGGCGTGGTCGATCACCGCGACGCGGCGGTTCGAGAGTGCCGGACGCATCGAAATGTCGTGGCACAGTCCTTCGCGATTGCGGTGCTCGCCATCGCCGACGAACTGGTCGATCTGTAGCGCTCGCTTGTCCTTCTTCAGCGTCACCTCCAACAGGTCGGGGTGGTTGCCTGCCGCCATCAGTTGACATGACGCACACTGCCCGCAGGCGGCGAGCTCCTCGTCCGCCGTGTTCGGGCAGAACAAGCACTCCGCCAGACGCCGGGCGAATTGCCGCTTCCCCACGCCCCCGGGCCCGACGAACAGGTACGTGCTCGCCAGCCGCCCTTCGGCGAGGATATGCCGGAATCGATCGGCCACGGCGTCGTGGCCCACCAGGTCCATCCACATGGTCGTTTTCTGCGGGCGAAAGGAATTGAAGGAGCGATTTCTAACGCACCTCGTTATACTCCATGCTGCGGCGAAGTTCTTTCCCCCTCCCTCCGCGGACGGCGCGAGATGACCACCGAATCGACCATCACCACCCAGTGCCCGCACTGCCGCGCGAAGTTCCACGTCGAGATCGACTACATAGGTCGCCGGACGCGGTGTCCACGCTGCAAAGACCCGTTCGAGATTCGGCCCTCGAAGGATTCGCCCGAGCCACCCGAACCACCCGACCCCGAACCTGTCACGCTCGTCGGCGTGAACTGCCGGTTGTGTGGAACTCGCATGTATGGCCACATCGATCAAGTGGGCCAGCCGATGCGTTGTCCCGATTGCAACACCGAGACAAAGCTCCCTCCGCCGAAGGTCGAGCAAGGACCAATGATCCCTGCCGCGATGCTTGGCGACCAGTACGAACTCTACGAGGAAGAGGAGCAACCTTGGGGCGCGACGCTCGCCGCCGCGCAGGCCGAGATGGTTCCTGTGCACTGCCAAGTCTGCGATACCCTTCAGTACGTGGCGCCGGTGCTCGTGGGGACGATGGTCGAGTGCCCCGACTGTGGACATTCGACACGGGTTCGTCCTTCGCAAGCGAAGCCACGTGCTCGTGCCCCGCGCGAGCGAGAACTCGAAGTCGAACCCCCTTCGGAGTCGGTCGTTCATTCGACGGCCTCCGTCCACACCAAGCTGCACGACTTCGAACGACTGAGCGAAGCGGATAAGGAAGCCGCCATCGCGCGGGTTGCTACGAATCGCAAGGCTCGCCCGCAGATGACTCGATTCCCACTCCTGTCGGGGTGGGCGGCGTTTCTCGGATCGCCGGGCGTGGTGCCTCGCTGGATCGTGCTTTCCGCGATCATGAGCTGTTTTGCGGCCCTCGCCGTGTTTGCGTTTTCGATGATCTTCCAAGGCTACGGAGCGATCGCCGGCCTGTTTCTCTTGTGCGGAGCAGCGTTCATTGGCGGATTGTGGTTCGCCAATCTTTCGGCGGCCTTTGTTTCCATCGTCACCGAGAGTTCCGAGGGCAACAACCAAGTCATGGCGTGGCCTTCGGTCAATCCGGTTGACTGGATGGGCGAAACCGTCTTCGTGGTGATTGCTGGACTCGTGGCGGGCGCTCCTGGGTACGTAGCGGTGCAACTCGCGGGAGCCGATCTTCCGCTGCAACTTCTTGCCATCGCCGTTAGCACCTGGTTGTTCTTCCCGCTCATGCACCTCTCGACGCTCGAAGGCTCGTCGCCGTTCGCGCTGTTGATGCCGGGCGTTGCAGGGAGTATTCGCGAGTGGTTTGGCACGTGGGTTGTGTTCTACTTCCTTTCTGGGATGTTGCTCGGGGCGACCATTGCGAGTCTCTTGCTGCTCGATTGGGCGAGCGACTTAGGCTGGCTCCTCGGAAGCGTACCCATCGTGGGCGGTCTCCTTGCTTACGCTCGGCTCGTTGGTCGGCTCGCCTGGCGGATTCGGTACGAAGCGTGAGCACCAGCTAGCGTGCGACCCCTTGCTAGCAGACGAACAGCACGATCTTGTTGGATCAGCACCCGCCCGTTGGTCGATCTAACTTGAAGTTGATCTCTTCTCTCGCAAGTGTGAAACGCCATGGCCCTGTTTTTCGGATCGAGTCGTCAGGACAACGAACTGGGCAAGTTCCCTGCGCGTCGTCGTACCATGGCGTCGGGCGGGGTTCATCATCAGTGCGGCGAGTATCGCTTGGAGTTACTCACCACCGAGACCACCACCCCCACACGCCGCGTTCGCTACCACGTCCGCATCCTCGGCAAGCGAAACGTCCGCGTTGCCTATCTTCGCGATTACCTTTCTGCGAACACCGCCCTCGCTGCCGCCCGCAAATGGGTGGAAGATCGGGAGCAAACCATCCGGCAGAATCGCGAAGCTCTGTAAGTTGGGCGAGCTTCGAATGGCGTGGATGGAGTCGCAGTTCGTGAATATTTCACTCACTGCGACTTTACTCGTTTTTGGCCCGCCCGCGGTTTTGTCGCAAGTCCCTGCCCATCAACACTTTGCGGAGCGAGCCTCAAGTCCACTCCGTGGAGTAATGTCGCAGGGGTAAACCGCAGGTGCGACTTTACGAATTCGGAAGGGGGAATTCGGAACGGGAAAGACCCTTTAGGGTGCCTGGGGTCGAGTTCCACGAGCCCCCAGCATTTCACCCCAGGGGGGGCTCGCAGGACTCGTCCCCAGCCACCCAGCGCGTGAGCCAGGGCTCGCACCATTTGTCCATTCTTTCCGTGTTGTCAAAGAACGCATGTTCACTTTCTAGGTGAACGTGGTCATTTGAGCATACCCGAAGCGCGCTTTCTAGTCGCTTTCTCCAAAAAAGTGGAAAAAGTTGGGCGAGAAGTCGGGGGACAAAAGAGAGCCCTCGTCCCGATTTGACCGACTCATTTGTCCTGCAGGACCTCGGCCGCGCTCTTGGTGGACTTCTCCACTTCGACATCGAAGTGCTGCTTGATCGCGAAGGGGACCTTGCTCCCGTCGGGCTTGGTGAAGTGACCCTCCATCTCTAGTGTGAATGGCTGATCGCGTGTAATGACGCCAGGGATCTTGCTCGAGAGGATCGAGACGGTTCCCTTCACCACACGACCACCGCTGACGCTGTTGACTGTCTCGTACAGCCTGGCCGCGATACGCAGGGGGAGTTTCAGCTTGGAGGTGGCTGGCTCGATGGTGCCATCGTCGTAGGTGATCATTACGCTGGTGAACTCGATGTTCTGAAAACTGCCTTCGTTGTCCGTGTAGTCGAACGCCAACTGATAAGGGAGCTCGCTCTTCACCGTCCCGCCGGTCAAGGAGCTCACCTCTAAATTCGTATCGATCCAGACCCCCGGCGCCGGACCCGCGGCAGCCTGCGGGTTGGTGGGCTTGAAGGTTACCGTGTCGATCTTGTAGCTACCCGTCGGCGGGCCCACTGGACCATTGCAAGACTTTACCGCCGCAAGAAGTGCGACAAGCGACAACCCGGCGATCCCCAGAACCGAAACCTTGGCGACGCTCATCGGAAGCTCCTTATGGAAAGCAGGCGAAGTCCTCGGATGGATATCGCCTTACTGCGTAAGCCGCCCCGAGATTGTAGGCGGCCGGTTCCAAATTGCCAAAAAAGGGATCGGGGATCGAAAACAGGGAAGGAAGTAGGTGAGAAGTGCCCTACAGATCCGGACACTCTACTTTTGCGACGTGGGCTCAGAAAAACAAGTAGAATGTCCGCTTTGCGACTGTTGGAACTACCGGTGATGTTTAAGCTTCGCTGCTCTACGGAATCCGATACCGATCGCGTCCTGGAGATATGGCGTAGTGCCGTCGACGCCACGCACGACTTTCTTGCACCGCTCGATCGAGTTGCGATTGATGCCGAGGTTTCCGCTTTCTTGCCACAGGTAAGCCTGATTCTCGCCGTCGATGCCTCGGACACCCCGCAGGGATTCATGCTTCTCGGCGGTGGTCATATGGAAGCTCTGTTTGTCGACCCCGATCAATTCGGGCGCGGCATCGGAAAGGCGCTCGTCGAAGCAGCACTTGCTGATCACCCCCGGTTAACTACGGATGTGAACGAGCAGAACCCCCAGGCGCTCGGGTTCTACGAACACATGGGGTTTGAGATCGTCGGTCGCTCGACGCATGACGGGCAGGGTAGGGCTTACCCGCTGATTCACCTTCGGTATGCGAGGTGAATCGAGAAAGGAGAACGACGTCTCCGAATGGGGCTTGCCTGTTAGACCCGGGATTTATCCCGGGGGCTAGAGTGCTTACCTAACCCGGCGTAAACGCCGGGCGTAAGTTGCCTGAGTCGTGCGGGGTGAAGAGAAGGAGGCACGCTACTATTACGACGCCCATACAAATTGGTAGAATTTCCCTTTATCCTCGCTGTCCGCCGCAGCGTCGAGCGCGGCACACCGTACGGCGATGGAGATTGGCAGCAGAAGACCGCGAAGCGGTTAGGATTGGAGTCGTCGCTGAGGCCGCCGGGGCGACTGCGGAAGGTGGAAAAGTAAAATGTCCCCTTTGTCTCTCCGCCCCGCACGCACTCAGCGCAGCCGTGTTCGCCAGTACAGTCCGCGGCCAATTAGGAAAAGTCCGGCGGATAGGGCGACGTACGTGAAGATAGAACTACTATGGCGCGCCCATAGCAAACCAATTACGGAAATGGTCACCCCACCGGCAATGCTGATCAAAGTACTATCATCTTCGTGTGGTCGCATGATAGGTAGTTCTCCGAACATCAGCTTTCATTGCGCATAGTAGCTATTGTCGTATTACAGCATACGAAGCCTCTCTAGCAGATCTTCAGTGCCATCGCGCCATCTTCCATATGTGTTTAGAAGATAAAAGGGGGGCAATCTACTTTTCTGCTCCCTCCTCAGCTCCACTAGTCCTTACGCCCCAGCCCGGCGATGCGTCCGATCGCGTAGACCACCGCCCCGACTACCGTGATGGCCGAGCCGGCGAACAGCGACACCCACGCCATGCGGCCCGAGGCGGTTAGAATCTTGTCCTCGTACATGACGGTCGCGGTCGACAGCAGGCCGAAGAGCCCAATGAGTCCGCAGCCGACGCACGTGAGCACCAGACCTACCAACCGAACATTGGCCCACAGCGCTTGTGGCGAGGGGCTCACGGGGTTGGGTGGAATATTGGTGCTGTCGAAGGGGTTCATCGATTCGGCCTTTCGGAGGGAAGCTGCGTAGCGATCTGGCTGATTTTACGTAGGGTAGGTGGTTCCGCTGGCAACGAGTAGGGCGGGAGAACGCGGGAGGCTGTGACGCCAGCGGGTTCACCTACCTTAACCTCAGCCATGGTCAAAGGTGGGTGAACCTGTCGGCGGCAAGGTGGCTATGGACCCACAGTTCGATTCGCCGGCAGAACCACCCACCCTACGAAACTGCAATGGCGATCTTGCCTTGAACTCCGTTATTGGGACTCTCCAGCCGGGCGTGGGCGAGGGGGATTTCGGCCAGCGAGTAGACGGCTCCAACGTGTGGCCGCAGTTGCCCTCGCTCGACTAATGAGCTCAACTCATCCAGCTTGCCGCGGTTTTGTCGGGTGAAGACGAAGTGATAACTCGCGTTCTTGCCCCAAGCCTGAATCAGGTTCTGTGGCTGTGCAATGTCCACGATCGAAACCACCCGGCCGAGTTGCGCGAGTGCGTCGGGGCTACGCGACAAGGTGTCGCCGCCGATGGTGTCGAACACGACATCAACCCCACGCCCACTCGTTTCTCGCAGGATGGCGTCGACGTAATCCTCCTGTTGGTAGTCAATCACCACGTCGGCCCCCACGCTCCGTGCGAACTCAAAGTTCGGTTCTCGCGCGGTGGTAAATACTTGGGCGCCCGTGGCTTTTGCGAGCTGGATCGCCACATGACCGACTCCTCCCGCGCCGCCGTGCACCAGGATGCTTTCGCCGACTCTCAGCGACGCACGCACGATCAATGCTTCCCACGCCGTCCCGCCAACCAAGGTCAGGCTTGCCGCTTCAAGATGGCTCAACGCGGCAGGCTTCTTGCCGACAATGCTCTCGGCAGCCACGTGGTACTCGGCATAACTTCCGGGCCCGTCAAAGATTTGCGGGGTGTACCAGACTTCGTCTCCTGGAGAGAAGCTCGTCACGCCCGGCCCGACTTCTTCGACAACACCCGATACGTCGTGTCCGGTAATGGCCGGCAGCGGCACCAAGTCGGCGTAGTCGCCACGTCGGACCTGAAAGTCCAACGGATTGATGGAGGTTGCATGTACCCGGACCAGGACTTGCCCCGCGTGCGGCACGGGCTTGGGAAGGTCACAAAGTTGGAACGACTCGGGGCCGCCGAATGATTTAAGAACCATCGCTTTCATTGGAAGCCTCACCTATTGTCTCAATGCGTCAGCTGACAGGCTCCGTAGAATGTCTCCTATTGTCAGCCCTTTGTGTCAGCCGCTAGTCAGACTAGTTGTCTATAGATCAACTGTATCAAATAGTTGTACATCCCATCCTGATGAAGTTAATTCACAGTGGAGATCCTTGGCATACGCAAGGCATTCCTCAGGCGAGTCAAACTGACCGACAAGTTTTCCGTCCAGTTCCCTGGCAGTCGCTAAGAAAAGGGAAAAATCAATTGCTGCAATTGCGTACTGTGGATTCTGTACGTATACGCCATTCGATTCCATTTCCTGAATTGGACGGAATTTTCTTGACTCATCACATCCTGATTCTTCCGGAATTTCATGATCAAGACGCCACAGTTCATATCTAGCTTTGCCGCCTCTCGCTGCAGCAGCGACCTTTGCCGCGAACACCAAGCTAACAACCGACATTTGGACACCGTTTCATACAACCTAAATAAAACTAGAAGTAGAAAGGGGATACTCGGTTTTACTGTGTCTTTGCCCACAAGTAGAGTGTCCGCTTTTGTCAGCCTCCTTTGGCCAGCCCTTCCGTCACTTCGCCTCCGCCAGCACACCAATCGCATCGAAGTCCTGCAAACTCTCTCGCGTGAACGGAAAATATCGCGGGTCGGCGGTTCGGGTGGGGAGCGATTCGATCTGTTCGCTCGGCACGCGGGTGCCGGCGTGGGTAGGGACGAAGCGCGAATTGCCATCGCCGGCGAGCAGGGCTTCGAGGGTGCCGGGTTCGGGCGCGGCGAGTCCATACGCGGCGAGGGTGCCGGCGCCGATGCCGACGACTTGGTACGCCGTGCCCATAATAGCGCGGACGTGATGGCCGGCGGGGAGCCAGGCGAGGCTCTGATCGCCCCAACGCCACTCGGCTTCACGGAGTTTGAGGTGGCTGTTGTGGGCGAACGCGAACACCTTGCCGCCGCGGCGCTTCTCGCTTCGCGCGATATACAGCAAGTTGTCCGCCATCATCCGATCACGCTGGCCCAGGAGTTCGGCGAGGCGATTGTCCGATGGCGTGGCGACCGCGGCGTGGTAGGTGAGCAACTGGCCGGCGAGATGCAGGTCGTGGGTCGCGGCTTCGTAAAGCTCCTCTGTAGTCTTCGAGATGAGAAGCTCGGATTGTTCTCGTAATGCTTCGCTCAAGTTGCGGACTTCGACGGCGAGTTGCTGGGCCTGGGGCGAAAGGCCAATCGATTTGGTGGGGTCGAAGTTCGCCTGCTGGTTCTCCCACGCCGAGTCGTCGCCTAGGAGTTCGTTGTACCGAGATCGAAGCTCTGCGGCGCTTGGATACGAAGCGTGGTCGAGATAGTCGAGCACCGCTTCGACAAGTTGCCGGGGACTGTCGGAGTACGTCATCTCGGTGGGGGCGTCGAAGCCTTCGAACCGCAAAGGCCGCTCGCGATGGTCGGCCGTGTAAGCTCGCATCCACTCGACGAGTTCGCGATTCGCTTGGCGCTCGCCGAAGCCGTGGCTGACTCCGCTGGTCATGGCCTCTTCGAGCGTGATGTCGCCGCGGCCTTGCACGTAGTCGTTCGCCAGTCGTCCGCGCGGGTAGCTACTTTCGATGGCGATGGCCGTGTAGCCATGATGCTCGACCAGATGCTGGAACACGCGATTGCGGAGTTGCAAAAACCCTTCGACCTGATGCGTCGGCTCACCCCAGCCGAGCACCTGGACTGAGTCGCCAAGCGTTGCGAGGAGCGCGTCGACCGCACGGCCAATCGAAGCGGAATCGTCGAGGGACCACTCGAAAGACTCAGCGGCGATCCAGGTTTCGATGGTCGGATAGGTATTGGATTGGCTGCTCATGTAGTTATGGTAGCGACGGGAACGGGCTATGCAGAGGGGTGCGCAGGAGAGGGGACAAGAAGAGATTGTTTCAATTTTTGAATAGAATCTTGCGAACCAATCGAACCAGTTTACGTAAGTCTCCTCATCGCACTTCTCGTGCTAGCGGTCCATCGACACCGGGGGCATTTCCATGCAGCGGCTGCTCGCGTATTGGCTAGAGCGTTTCCGGGAACTCGATCGGCTGCTGCGGGGCGATAGTACGCGGCCCGACGCCATCGAGGGACAGACGCTCGACCTGTCGGCCCGTGGACTGGCGATTCTGTGCGTCGTACTCGCCATGTTCTACGGGGCGTGCATGGGGTCGTTCTCGCTATTGAAACCGGTGCCGGACACGCTTGCCGATCCCTACGGCCCCGTAATGCAGTTCTTCGCGTCGATGGTGAAGACGCCGGCGCTGTTTTTTCTGACGCTCCTCGTCACGTTACCCTCGCTCTACGTTGCCAACGCGCTGATTGGTTCGCGGCTCACGCTGCTGGGCATCACGCGACTGCTCGTGGGGGCGCTGGGCGTGAACATCGCGGTGCTCGCCTCGCTGGGGACGATCGTGCTGTTCTTCTCGCTCACCACGGCAAGCTATCCGTTCATTGTGCTCCTCAACGTGGTGGTGTTCGGCGTGGCGGGGGTGTTGGGTCTCATGTTTCTGCTCCAGACGCTGCACCGCGTGACTTACGACCCAGCGGAACGTGTGGTGCAGCCCACGAAGCGCCCGGTAGTGACGGAACCGTTGCCGGTGGAAGCGGTAGAAAGCCAGCCCGAGCCACTCGAGCAAACGCTCGAAGCCGTACCTGCTTATCGATCGACGCCCGAAGTCGAAGACTTGCCGTTTCGCACCCCTAGCCCGCTCGACATGCCGGCTGGGCAGTCGCTTGCGCGGCACACGCGAGTGGTGTTTCGCGTATGGATTGTGTTGTTCTCGCTCGTCGGAGCGCAGATGGGCTGGGTGCTAAGGCCCTTCATTGGCAACCCCGAGGCGGCGTTCACGTTCTTCCGCGATCGGCAATCGAACTTCTTCTCGTCGGTGTTTGGTACGCTGTTCGAAATCCTGTTCGGGGCGAGCTAACCACCTTGCCAGCGATCTTCGCCACTGCCGACGATGTACTCCGCCGTGCGGCGTGGACCGTGCGTCCCGATCGGCCGTGGCAGTCGCTCGTAAGGTTGACTCTGTGCCTGGCAGTGTTCGCTTTGCTATACGGCGCGGCGATGGGGCTGTTTCGCGGTGTGAACGGGCAGAGCGAGTGGCTCCTGCAAATGACGTACTCGGCCATCAAGGCCCCGCTGCTGTTGCTCGGATCATTCGTGGTGAGCCTGCCGAGTTTCTTTGTGATTAGCACGCTGTTCGGATTGCGGCAGGACTTCGAGCGAGCACTCCGGGCGCTGGTTGCCGCACAGGCGGGGCTCGCCGTGGCGCTGGCGTCGCTCGCGCCGCTGACGGTGCTATTTTATCTGTCCAACGACGACTACCAGCAGGCGCTGTTATTCAACGCGGCGATGTTCGCTATCGCCAGCGGGGCAGGGCAGTACTTGCTGCGGATTCATTACCGCCCCCTGATCGCGGCGAACGCAAGGCACAAGACGATGCTGATCGTGTGGGGCGTGGTCTACGCGTTCGTCGCCGTGCAACTCGCGTGGTTACTGCGACCCTTCATCGGGTCGTACGCCGAAGACGTCACCTTCCTGCGCCCCGACGCTTGGGATAATGCGTACGTGGTGGTGCTGAGGCTCGTGTGGCGAGCGATGGTGGGGAGCTGATTGCGGCGCTCTAAGTAAGCCATTGACTAACGGTCCACACTGCGATGGCAATCGCACCCGTCGCAAGACTTCCTTTAAATATCCACTTGAGCTGTGGATCGGCCGTGGGCCAACCCTCGCGGAAGCGGGCTAGGAGTGTCAGGATGCCGCCGGTGGTGTAGCCATCGATCAGTCGGTCGCGTTCGGAGACTTTTGTTTTGTGTCCGAGCGCAATGCCGAGTCCAGTGGCGAGCAGCATCGAGCCCGCGAGGGCGAAGGTGATTAGGGCGAGGATGTCGATGAGGGGCATGGAGTATTTGCGCGACTCATTTCAGTTCACCGCGACATGAACGAGAAACAGCACAACGATATGGCGATGGTTCCCATCAGTACAATGAACACAAGAAGGATTAAAACTATCTCATAAGTCATCGTGTGATTCAGAGAGCTTCGCCGAATCGAGTAGCGCAACGACAGTAGCCGAATGGCGAAGGTCGCGCCGAGGAAAAACCAAGGGACTGCCATCCATCGGAAGTCGAACGTCAGGAGGGGTAGAAGGATGGAGCCAAACGACAGTGCGAGGCTGATTGCGAACCATCGTTCCCAGGGATTTGTGTAGTTCGCCATTGCGTCTCGACGCGATACCTCTGGGGACGGAGTGGCAGTTCTAGTCTAACCGCCATGCGCCGGATCGGCGCTCCGCTTGATCCGGCCTACGGGAGCTACTTCACTGCTTGGCGGCTTAGCACCGACTGGATCGCTTGGCGGACTTCGCGTTGTTTCACGGGCATCGTGAGCACGGCGCGGTGTTCGGCGGTGTGGGCTTCGGGGGCCCACGCGGCGTGGGCTTCGTCCAAGAGCAAGACGGCGGGGATTTCGCGCGTGGCGGTTTCCTGGCCGAAGCGGTTGAAGCCTTCGAGAGCCGCGCGGCCAATGTCGCCGGAGCTGAACAGCAGCACTTCGGCGGCCTGGGCGTCGGTGTAGAAGCGGTCGATCGCGCGGTCGGGATCGCTCGCCACCAAAACGCGGTAGCCATTCTGCTTGAACAGTTCGCGAAGCAGGTCCTGCATCTTCACGTTCGACTCGACCACCATCAGCCGGCGTGGTTCGCCCTGGTCGTCGTGGCCCTCGCTGCTGGCGAGTTCGTTCCGCGTTTGCTGACCACTGCCGCGCTCGTTGAGTCGTTTGGCGGCAATCTTCAGCTCAGCCAGCATCTCGGCGGGCGTTTGGTAACGCTTCGAGGCTTCGAACTCGATGGCGCGGTTGATTACCTTGGCGAACGTCGGTGGCACGTTGGGCGCAACGCTCGCGATCGGCGGGATGTTTTGGAACGTCGCCTTGCTGAGCTGCTTGCCGCGGTCCCGGCCTTCGGGCATTGGCGACCGGCCGCTGAGCATGTGGTAGAAGATGCAGCCGGCGAAAAAGATATCGCTACGGGTATCGTCCTTGCGGACACCGGTCGCGCGTTCGAGTGCGGCGTACTCGACGGTGCGTTTGACGCCCGCCTCGCCCGCGGCTTCGTTCTCGAGGGCCGCGAGGCCGAAATCGAGCAGCTTCGCTTCGCCATCGCTCGACACCAGGACATTCGACATCTTGAGGTCGCGGTGCGTGACGCCCTGTTGGAAAGCGTAGTTCAGACCAGAGAGCATGCCTTCGAGGATGCGCGCGGCCTCCATCGGCTCGAACACACGCCGGACGCGCGTGAACTCGCGAAGGTTACGACCCTCGATGAAGTCCATAACGATGTAATGGACATCACGCTTAGAGAACACCTCGTGAATCGCCACGATGTTGGGGTGCTTAAGCGACGCGCCGAGTTCGCCTTCGCGCCGGAACGCCTCGGCAAACTCGTTGATGAAGCGGTTGCGGAGCACCTTGACCGCGAACACCTCGCCCGTGGTGGTGTGCACGGCGCGGAACACGCGGGCGAACGTACCAGCGCCAACGCAGTACAGCACCTTGTAATCGCCATAGAAGTAGCCCCCTTTGAGGCCCTTCATGACGCGTTCGAGCTGGTACTGAGTCAGCAGGTTGCGGCGGAGCAGTTCCTGCGACAGCGTGTGCAGGTCGACGGTGCGGGTGCCTAGCTCGCCGCGCACGGTTTGTAGGTCGCGATGGTCGAGTACTCCGACCTCCATCGCGCTTTGCGCTAGTTCGTCCGCGGTGGTAATAGTCGACATCGGGGGTGGGCTCATCCCTGGCCGCGGCGGACGAATCGTTTCCTACCGCTGGCGCTTAAGCTTTATTCGCACAAGTCCGTGCCTGGGGCGCGAATAGGGCGCTGCTTGCCGTCCTACCTTCTAGAAGGTCATGTCACCTTTGGAAGGGGATGACCTCTTTAGCAGGGTAGTCGCGTGGGCAGACGCGAACTATTCGCCAAACGTTGACGGTTCTTGGCGAAAATGGGTTCCGGTGGCTTACTCGTTTTCGAACTTCGCCTTGTACTCGTCGCGCTCGCGGCGGGTCGCCTCGAGGTCGAACATCAAGTACTTCATGTCGAGCCGCAGTTGACCGAGGGCGTCTTGAACCAAGGTGAGAATCCGCCGGCGACGCTTGGTGCTCTCTAGCACGCGGTCCAGCACGGGCAGGATTTGCTCGGAATAGTTCTCGGGCAGGCTGTGGATGAACTCGGCAAGTTGACGAACGTCGGCGGGCACTTCTTCGCTAGCAGTGACGGACTGTGGCTGCAATTCGGGCATCGACAAACTCCTGGGTGGGTGGATGCTTGATACCAATGCACGCCGCGCGCCACACCGCGCACCACGGCCGCTAGAACCGCCCGCAACCGATTATACACAAACAACTTACGAACAATCAACCACTTGGCATCACGATTCGCCGGCCCCGTAAGGCCGTTGCCGAAACACCACAAACCGATCTGGGAATGTGGCGGAAACCTTGCTAGAAGCTCAACTTACGTCTCCCTGCGCTTCTAGCGGGGCGTGGGGACTTTTCGCCACCCCGAGGGGTGGTTTGGCCACGACCAGCCGCCGTAAGTCACTTGATCCATGACCCCGAAGACCGCCATCCACTGGCCCGCGACCCGCTGGCCCGTCATGCGCGGGGTAGTGGGGCTGGTGTGGGTATGGGCGCTCTTGGCTACGCGAGTCGTGGCCGCGGACGTGGTAATCGACGAAGGGTTTGATGACCCCGAACCCTCTTGGTACGTGCGACCGGCAACCGGTGTTCGTGCGATTGCCCAACTGAGGACTCGTTCGCCCGATCCCACCAACCCCACGACCACCGAGCGAATCGTTTTGGCGTGCCCGGCTGGGTACGCGGCGCACGTAGCCCACGAAGTTGGCCAGCTCCCGGTGATCGACGAGCAAGTGATCGAAGTCGTCGTGCGTGGCAACCGACAGGCCATCCAGCTCGCCGCCGAAGTGGTCTACCCCCGCAGCATCGACCCCAAGACCGGCAAGCCCGTCCGGACGCTGGTCGAGGGGCATCGCTACTCGAATCCTGGGGGGTGGCAGAAGCTGAGCCTCGAGAAGCTGCCGCTGCTCGCCGGGCGTCACGCGCGGCTCATGAGCACCGACCCCAAAGAGAAGATCGACCCCCATGAGGCGTATGTCGAAAACGTGGTGCTGGTGGTGCCGGGCGGTACCGACCAGTCGATGATCGAGATCGACCAAATGACCATTACAGGAGTCGCAACGGCAAAGCCTGCTTTCGAAGGTCCTGCGCTCTCCTTTGGCGGCGATTCCGAGGGACCGCTGCTGCAGGCGCCTGGATCGACCGCCGTGAAAAAGGGAGAGTCGTTCCAGCCGATCACCGTCCGCCGACATGGCAACACGCTGACCGTCGAGAACCAGCCACTGGTGCCGCGGATGATCGAGTACCGCGGCGAGCCGATGGAGCTACTCGCTGACTTGGGATTCAACGCCATTTGGTTTACCGAGCCCGTCACCGAGGCCCAACTGCAAGCGGCCCGCGCGGCGAAGCTGTGGGTGGTCTGCCCACCGCCGCCGATGGACGCGCTGGCGAAACTCGAAGTCGACTCGGTGTGGCAGACGGTGCTCGCCTGGTCGTTGGGCTCGGAGCGAGACGGCCTGTCGCTCGACAGCATCGCCTCGCAAACCGAGCAGCTTCGCCGGATCGATCCGCTGAATCGGCCGCTACTCGTAGGTGCCCGTGATCAGCATCGGCGTTACGGGCAGCTTGCGGACCTACTGGTGCGCAGCGCGGCCCTCGATCTCGATGCCCAGCAAGCCCGCATGCCGCTGCCGGTGATGGGGTGTTCGCCGTGGACCCAGTTGTCGCTCGGCTGGACGCCCGAAGCTCGCAAGCAAGCACAGCTCATCGCGCCGCGTGCGAGCCACTTGGGTTGGTACGAGCCGTTGGAAATCCGCCGCGCGGTGCTCAACGCCCTCGCCACGGGGACGCGAGGACTCGCGATCCGCACCCCCGAGCGATTAGGCTCGGCGGCGCCCGAAGCGCGGCAGCTTGCCGATCAGTTGCGACTTCTCAATGACGAACTGCGACTCGTGGAACCTTGGCTGGTCTCTGGAAAGCGAACCGCGTCGACGCCAGTCGAGGGGACGGGCGTCGAGACCATGGCTTGGCAACTCGGGCGGTCGCGGCTGGTCTACATTCCCGAGCAACCCGTTTCCGTCGCGACGCTGCCACCCACGTCGAGCATCGTCGTCACTGGCTTGCCGGAAACGACGCGGGCTCATTTGCTGACGCCCGCCGGACTGCTTCCCCTCGCAGGGCAACGTGCGGCGGGAGGATACTTGGTGCAATTGCCTAGCATCGCGGCGGGTGGTTGGCTATTGCTGACCGACGACACCCGGACGCTCGCCCAGGTGCAGCAGCGCATCGGCCGTAACGCGATGCGAGCCGCGCAGTCCGAGCGAGGTCTGGCGCTCGCCGAAGTGCTGGAGCTTGAAACCGTCGAGAATCAGCTGGCCAGCCCGCGAGACAACATCGGGGCATCGCGAGTCGCGCCGCTCAAACAAGCGATTCAGCAGTGCGATCAGATGCTCGCCTCGCAGCAGGCGACGCGTACGCTCCAGTACGCGGCAGAAATCCGTCACGCCGCGGCGATCGAACGCCGCCGGGTCGAGACGCAGCAGATGTTCTCGGGCTTTGTGAGTTTGCCAACCGATCGCGAGTTACGTCTGCTCCCCACGCAGCGGGCGCTGGAGCAGTCGCTCGCCGTGCTGCCGCGAGGCGACAACATGTTGCAAGGGGGCGATTTCGAGGATCTCGCGAGTACGAAGAACGCCGGTTGGCTGCACGCCAACTACGCCCAGGCCCGACTCGACACGGGCGTGCAGTTCACCAATACCCAACCTTACCATGGCGGAGCGTCGCTGCGATTGGTGGCGCGTGACCTAGGCGACGCCGTGGAACTCGACGAGGACCCCAAACCGGTGGTGTGGATTACGTCGCCGCCAGTTGAAGTGCGCGAAGGAGGCGTGATCGAAGTCACCGGTTGGGTTCGCGTGGCCACCACCGACGCCGCATTGGGTCAGTTGATGGTCGTCGATAGCCTTGGAGGCGAGCAGTTCGCGCTACGAATCCCAACGACCACCGGCTGGCAGCCGTTCCGCATGGTTCGAACGGTGGACGAGACGAGGTCGCTGCAGATCAACTTCGCACTCACCGGCCCCGCCGTGGCGGAAGTCGACGCCGTGATGATCCGCGAAGTGCTCGGCCCTAACCGCACGGCGCGGCAAGCAGGCGAACCGCCGAAGTAACCACGCTACTTAAAGTACGCCACGGCGTTCTCGAACAGTTTCGCCCCCGCACCGGCACCCGTTAAACCGCGGCGAGTCCACTGCGGATGCTGATGGGCGAACAGGAATCGCTCGGGATGCGGCATCAACCCCAGCACGCGCCCCGTGGTGTCGCAGATGCCGGCGATGTCGGCCGAGGCACCATTGGGATTGGCAGGGAAGGGGACCTGCGGTTCGAGTGTCAAAGGCCGGTTGGTCTTCACGCCTTCGTCGGACAGCGAGTTGTATCGCAGCACCAGACGATTCGCCGCCGCGAGTGAGTCGAGTGTCGCCTGATCGCGCACCGTGAACTTGCCCTCGGCGTGGGCGATGGGGACTTCGAGATCGTCCATTCCTTGGAGGAAAACGCAATTGCCCGGCTCGACCTGAAGCCTCACCCAACGTGCCTCGTAGCGGCCGTGATCATTCCACGCGAGTGTGGCCTGGGGACCTTCGGCGTCGTCGATATCGAGCAGGCCAGTCTTCATCAGCACCTGAAAGCCGTTGCAGATTCCCAGTACCAGCTTGTCGGCTTGGCGGAATTCCTGCAGGACGTCGGCGAGTTGCTCGCGGAGCTGGTTGCCCAGGATGCGGCCCGAGGCGATGTCGTCGCCGTAGCTGAAACCGCCCGCAATCGACAACACTTGATGCTCGGCAAGCAACTGAGGATTCGCCAGTAGCTCGCGAACATGCACCGGCCGCGCGGTCGCACCGGCCTGCTCGAAGGCGAACGCGGTTTCCTTATCGCAGTTGGTGCCAGGGGCTCGAAGAACCAAAACGCGGGGGGAAGGCATGACGGTATGTAAGTGGTGTGAAGTTGATTTGTGTGTTTCGGTGCGGAGCGTGACGTTACCAGGCGAGTGGTTTCTGCCACGCGGCTTTGAGCTCAAGGATGTCGGCGTCGACCACCACGCTGCCGGCGGACTGAATGGTAAGCCGGGGACCGAACTCAACGGTACCGAGCTTCGCGACCTTAACCCCCGACATGGCTTTCTCAAACGCGACGGACTGCTCTTTCTTCACTTCCACTAGGAAGCGGGTGTTCGACTCGCTGAACAGCTTGGCGGCGACGCCACCTTCCGACACTTCGACGCCATCGAGCGACAACTGCATCCCCATCCCGCCGGCGAAAGCCATCTCAGCTGCCGCGACCGCAAGGCCACCTTCGCTCAGGTCGTGACACGCGGCCACTGCACCCGAATGGATCGCCGTGTGCATCGCAGCGAACGTTTTATTGCTGATCGCGGTATCGACCGTGGGAACTTGACCGCCGCTAAGTTCGTTGACCAGCCCGAAGTGCGAACCGCCGAGCTCGTTCTTCGTCTCGCCGACAAGGTAAATCAGGTTGCCCGGAGTTTTCACGTCCATCGTCACCGCGCGGCTGCAATCGTCCATTTGGCCCATCGCGCTAATGAGCAGCGATGGCGGGATCGCAATCGTTTGCTTTACGCCGTCGGAGCCAATGTAGCTGAACTCGTTGTTCAAACTGTCCTTGCCACTGATGAAGGGCGTGCCCATCGCCACTGACATGTCGTGACAGGCGAGTGCCGCGCGGACCAGCGAGCCAAGCGTCTCGGGCTTTTCGCAATCGCCCCAGCAGAAGTTATCGAGGATCGCGATCTTCTTCGGATCGGCACCCACGGCGACGCAGTTGCGAATCGCTTCGTCGATGGCGCTGGCGGCCATGTGGTAGGTGTCGAAGTCGCCGTAGTGCGGATTCATGCCGCACGCGATGACAATCGCGCGGTCGTGCGCGAGCACGGGGCGAACCACCGCGGCGTCGCTCGGGCCGTCGGAGTGCTGGCCGACAAGGGGTTTCACCACGCTCCCCGACTTCACCTCGTGATCGTACTGGCGGATGATCCATTCCTTGCTCGCCACGTTCAGCGAACCAAGGATCTTGGTGAGATCGCCGGTGTAGTTGTCACGCTCGGGCGGAGTAAGTGGCTGCAGGGCAGGGGGCGTGTAGCTCGCTTCGCGAATCACCGGCGGGCGGCCGTCGTGCAGCACGCTCATCGCCAGGTCGCATACTGTGTTGCCGTGGTACTTGAGCACCAGTCGCTCGGTCGGCTCGAATCGGCCGATGATCGTTGCTTCGACTCCTTCGGAGGCACAAAGGGCGTGGAGTTCGTCCCACGAAGCCTCAGGCACCGAGACGACCATCCGCTCCTGGGCTTCGGAAATCCAAATCTCGACGTACGATAAACCTTCGTACTTCAGCGGGGCCTTCTCGAGCCACACCTCGGCACCAATCTTCTCGCCCATTTCTCCGACGGCGCTACTAAAGCCACCAGCACCGCAGTCGGTCACCGCGGTGAACAGCTCGCGGTCGCGGGCTTGGAGCAGGACGTCCTGGACCTTCTTCTCTTCGATCGCATTGCCAATCTGCACCGCACCGCCGGAGAGGTCTTCGCTCTCGCTAGTGAGTTCGGCACTGGAGAACGTCGCGCCGTGAATGCCATCGCGACCCGTGCGGCCACCAATCGCGACGATGTAGTCGCCGGCTTGTGGTTTGCCAAACGCTTTGTCGTGCGGAATGATGCCGACGTTGCCGCAGTACACCAGCGGATTGCCTAGGTACCGGCGATCGAAGTACACCGCGCCGTTGACGGTCGGAATGCCCATGCGGTTGCCATAATCGCGAACGCCCGACACCACCCCCTTCATCACCCGGCGGGGATGCAGCACGCCCGGCGGAAGCGAATCGGCCGGCGTGTCGGGCGGGGCGAAGCAGAACACGTCGGTGCTGCACACCGGCTCGGCACCAAGACCCGTGCCAAGGATGTCGCGAATCACGCCACCTAGCCCTGTGTTGGCTCCACCGTACGGTTCGAGCGCCGAGGGATGGTTGTGCGTCTCGACTTTGAAGGCGATGTGGAACTCGTCGTCGAACGTGACGATGCCCGCGTTGTCGGCGAACACGCTGACGCACCAATCGTCGTCGCCCCACTGCTTGCGCAGTTGCTGCGTCGCGGCGAAGATGGTTTCCTTCAGCATGTTGTCGAACTGCCGCTCGCCATCGGGGCCCGTGTACTTGATGCGGCCGGCGAGCGTCTTGTGGCTACAGTGTTCGCTCCAAGTCTGGGCGAGCGTCTCGAGTTCGATATCGGTCGGCGCGCGGCCCAGGTCGCGGAAGTACTTCTGAATGGTCTGCATCTCGGCGAGTTGCAGATAAAGCTGCCCCTCGCGGCTAAGACGCATCAGCCCCGCATCGTCCAGCGAGTCGAGCTCGACGTGCTCCAGCTTGAAGGTGTAGGGGCGGCCAACGTCCAGGTGATCGACCGCGAGCGGGCCCACTACCACTTGCTCGATGGCATCGTTCGCCAAGAGGCGACTGCCGAGCTCCTCGACTTGCTGGTCGTTGAGTCCTGCGATCCAGTATTTATGGCACGTGCGGACCAGCGGTGGCTCGATTCCCAGGTCGGCGATCGCCGACTGGGCGCTCAGGGCCACGGGGTCCATCACGCCGGGCTTCGGCAGCACATGAACCACGCGAACGTCGCCCGACATCCACGCCGGCGGCGTGGCAAGCACGGCGTCGCCCACCTTCGCGACCACGGCCTGTTCGACCACGCGATCCGTCAGCAGTTCGTCGGCAACGCGCTGGGCGTCGGCAGCCGACAGGTGGGCTCCCTCGACCAGGAACGCGCGGGCGCTGGCGGCCGTGAAGTTGCGAGCCACGCCATAGTCGGCGGCTTCCTGCACCAAACGCTGGGCGGGGCGGTCGAGGTCGGCAGAACGAGCAAGTACGTCAATTTCCCACAGCATCGCGGATTCGCTTCCCTTCGGCGAGCAATTGTTCGAGCTTCGCTCCGTCGCCGGCTTCAATCGCCGCGCGGAGCAATGCCAAGTGTTGGTTAAACTGGTCGAGTGCCGCAAGTACCTGCGGGCGATTGGCGAGGAAGATCTGACGCCACAGTGCCGCGTCGCCTGCGGCTACGCGGGTTGTATCGCTCCAGCCGGTGGCGACGAGTTGGCGAACTTCTGCGGGGGTCGCGGAGGCCAGAGCCGACGCCACGGCGTGCGGCAGGTGGCTAGTAAGGGCAACCGCTTGATCGTGCTCGGCGGGCGACATTTCGACCACTCGTGCCCCAAGAGCCTTCCAGAACTCGCAAATCTGGGAGACAGCTTCGGCGTCCGACGACGCATCAGGGGTCACCACCACGGTGCGACCCACGAATAGGTTCGCTCGCGAAAACTCGGCCCCCGAACGATGATCGCCGGCCAGAGGGTGACTGCCTACGAACTGCCCGTGGCTGCCCATGGAGCTCGCCACCACTTGAGCCACGATGTCGTGTTTCGTGCTGCCGACGTCGGTAATCAGACAACTGGCGGGTGCGCTCTTTCGCACGTCGGCCACGGTTTCCGCCACCAAGTCGACTGGCGTTGCGACGATCACTAGGTCCGCCGTTGCCACGCCGTCGGCCAGGCTGGTCGCCACGCGGTCGAGCATTCCCTGGCTTACGAGGTTTGCCAGCTTTGCCGGCGATCGGCCAATGCCGACAATCGTTCCGGCCACCCGCCGCTCGCGTGCGGCGAGGGCAATGGAGCCCCCCAATAGGCCCACGCCGACGATCGAAAGCTGTTCGAATTGCGGCATGGGAGGGGAAAACTCGGCAGGCGAGGGGGCGTTTGGCAAACGATTTGCTATCCGTCTGCTATCACTCCCGCCGATGATACCAAACTTGCCGCCCGCTGCCCGGGGGTGGTCCCCGCGGGAGTGCCGTGCGACGCGAAGAATCGTTGCGTGGAGGCGTAAGCTCCGTGCGTGCGTTAGGGTCGGGTCATTCCGCCTACTTCGCCCAGAACGGTTTTATGAACCATAACGTAGACCAGGTGGAAGAATTCGAGGAAAAATAGGCTTCGCCGTCCTGCTCCGGTTACTCCACTGAGCTATATAATGCCGGACGTGGAACTGGTGCAGCTTGGGTCCCCCAAAGCCCGCCTCACATTTCTGCCCTAGGCCGTCCCCCCGCCCACTAGACAGATTTGCAGTGACCGCCACCATAGGTGTTGCTAACGCTGCCCGCAAAACCTCTCCGAAGAGTCGAGTTACTATGAACCGCCGCATTTGTGTTTCGTTGCTCAGCAGTGCCCTGTGTGCCTGTCTGGTGTCGATGTCGGCTTCGGCCCAAGAATGGCCCAAGAAGATGTTCGAGACGCTCGACCACGACTTTGGCACCGTCGCCCGCGGCTCGGACACCGTCTATAAGTTCGAAGTGACCAACAAGTTCATCGAGGACATTCACATCTCGGGCGTCCGCTCGAGCTGTGGTTGCACCACGCCATCGATTGAGAACGACACGATCAAGACCTACGAGAAGGCCTACATCGTGGCGAAGTTCAACACTCGCACCTTCACTGGCCAGCATGGTGCCACGCTTACCGTGACCATCGACAAGCCGTACCCCGCCCAGATTCAACTTCGCGTTCATGGCTACATCCGTGGCGACGTGGTATTCGAGCCAGGTGGAATCAACTTCGGCACCGTCGACCAAGGTGGAACGAAAGAGCAGAAGGTCTCGGTTCGCTACGCCGGCCACAGCGGTTGGGAAATCAAGGACGTTGTCACGTCGAACGAGAGCAGCGACAACTACGAGGTGGAGCTTCAAGAATCGTTCCGCCAAGGCGGCACCGCTCGTTACGACCTGACGGTTCGCCTGAAAGACACCGCTCCGGCTGGTTACCTGAAGGACCAACTCACTCTGGTGACCAACGACGGCAGCAACCCCCGCATCCCCATCGATATCGAAGGCCGCGTCACGCCTGAGATTTCTGTGACCCCTGAGAACTGGGTGCTGGGCGATGTCCCCTCGGGTAGCGAAGAGTCGAAGAAGCTGATTGTCCGCGGCAAGACTGCTTTCAGCATCACTGGCATCGACTGCGATGAGGAGTGCTTCACGTGCGACTATAAAGAAGGCCCCGGCACCACGCACGTCGTGACCGTGAAGTTCAAGGCGGCCAATGGCGATGGCCGGCTCAAGAAGCCGATCACCATCCACACCGACCGCGGCGACACGTTTAGCGCCATCTGCACGGCGTACGCCAACATCCTGCCCCCGGCCGCGGCCGAGGAGCCCGCCGGCACCGTGTCCGAGCCCTCGGAAGAGGCTTCGTCCACCGCCGCCCGCGAGAACGAAACCAACTTGGCCGAGAACCGCTAGCATCGCTAGTTGGTCTGCCCATCAAAAACTGTGGGAGGGGTGTCCGACCCCGATTACGGGTGGTAAACAACCCCGCCCACGACGAGCTCATCGAAGCCGCTAGCCAACGCTAGCGGCTTCGTTCGTTTTCCGTTGACGCGCGGCGGGCGTCGCGTCATACTCCCGCCGCTTTCTCTGGCGGCGCGTGGTGCCGCGCGGGAATACCTTTTCGCGTCGACTTTTCCAATCGAACTTCATGCAGTCCTGGGCTCACAAAGCGCTCGTGCTATTGGTGTGTGGTCTCGGCTGCGCGCTCGAGCCGCGATTTGCGCAGGCTCAAGAAGAGATGACGTTCGAATACTCTGAGGAGGTTTATGCCGAAGAGTCGACTTCGCAAGAGTCGGAGCACGCCCCGCAAGAGAGCTATGAGTCCGATACCTACGATCCCGACGACTGTGGCTCCGAAGTTACCTATGGCGATGCTCTTCGAAGTGGCATAGGTCGTCACGGCGAGTTCTGGGACCGCATGTACGAGAAATACCGCTTCCGCCATTCGTCCATCGATGGCCGGGCGACGGGACGTGGCTTCCCGCTTCGCGGTACCAGTTGGCTCAACCGGCCCTACTCGATTGGTTTCGACGTCGGTGCGTTCGTGATGACCAGCGAAGTGAGTTCGAACGGCAATCGCAACAACGACGTGCTCGGCGCGATGACGGTGGGGTACGACTGGGACCACTTCTGGGGCGCCCAGGCGCGCTTCGTCTGGACCTCGCCCGAATTGTCCACTGACATTGTCAGCACCGACGATCCGAGCAACGACCTATTCATCTACGACCTATCGCTCATGTATTACCCATGGGGCGATTCGCGCGTGAGGCCCTACTACCGTATGGGTCTGGGCCTGTCGGACGTGGAATTCATCAACCCGCTGGGTAACATCGAAGACGACATGCTCTTCACCATGCCGATTGGTTTCGGCGTGAAGTACCAGACCAAACGCTGGTTCGCCCTGCGTGCCGAGGCCGTGGACAACATCACGATTGGGCAGAACTCGGCCAACTCGATGCACAATTTCACGCTCTCGTTCGGCATGGAGTGGCGGCTGGGTGGCCGGCCTACCACTTCGGAGAACGGCTGGTCGTCCCCGTCGCGAGTCGGGACCTGGTAGGCTTGAGTTGCCGAGCGGTTGTGACGATAACCGAGGCATGTCGCCCGCTTCGCTAATCGCCGGATCCAAACCCCCCATCGCCATCGTCGGCGGCGGAATCAGCGGCTTGGCCGCCGCACATCGGCTCACTGAGCTTCTGCCCGACTGGCCGATCAAGCTTTTCGAGGCATCGTCACGCCTTGGCGGTGTCCTCCACACCGAGCACGCGGAGGGCTACTTAATAGAACACAGCGCCGACAATTTTTTGACGCGATTGCCATGGGCGAAGGAGTTGTGCGAGCGTGTCGGTATTGCGAAAGAGCTGTTGCCCACCGAGCCCTCGCTCCGTCGAGCCTTGGTGGTGAATCGCGGCCAAGTCGTCCCTGTGCCCGAGGCGTTCGTGCTGATGTCGGCGCGAAAGCTTTGGCCCGTGCTGACATCGCCCGTGCTGAGCGCGGCCGGCAAGCTTCGGCTCGCCATGGAGGCGTTCGTTGCCAAGCGAACGGACTCAACCGACGAGAGCGTCGCCAGCTTCGCCCGCCGGCGATTGGGCCGCGAAGCCTTCGAGCAACTTGTGCAGCCGCTGGTCGCCGGCATCTACACGGCCGACCCCGAGCTGTTGAGCATGCAGGCGACCTTGCCGCAGTTCGTCGAAATGGAACAAAAGTTTGGCAGCTTGTGGCGGGGCACTCGCGGCCAAGCTTCTGGCACCGACAGCGGCGCGCAGTACAGCGCGTTCGTCGCTCCGCGCGGTGGCATGGGGCAACTGGTCGACGCCATCGCCGAGAGATTGCCTCCGGGATCTGTGGAGCTCAACACAGCGATCGAGCGCGTCCAGCAGACTGACTCCGGTGCGTGGCAGCTGCAAACCACGAGCGGCCAACGGATCGAAGCCGCGGCAGTTGTCATCGCCACGCCGGCTCCGCGTGCCGCTAAACTGCTTTCGCTAGTCGACGAGCCACTTTCGAAGTTGCTCGGAAGTATCAGACTCGCCAGCACGGCGATCGTCGTGCTGGGGGTCGAGCGAGCGCAAGTCGCAAAACCAATTCCCGGCTTTGGCTTCGTCGTGCCTCAGGTGGAAGGCCGGCAGATCATTGCGGCGAGCTTCAGCAGCGTGAAGTTCCCCGACCGCGCCCCTGATGGGCGACTGCTGATTCGCGTGTTCATCGGCGGCGCGCTACAGCCCGAATTGCTCGAGCGAAGCGATGCCGAGCTGGTATCCCTCGCACGGCAAGAGCTACGTGAGCTCGTTGGTCTCACCGGCGAACCCGATCTCACAAACGTCGTCCGCTGGCCCGCGAGCATGCCCCAGTACCACGTGGGGCACCTCGATCGCGTCATGCAGATCGAACAACTCACCGCCCAACACCCGGGCCTCGCAATCGCGGGCAACGCCTATCGCGGGGTGGGTATACCCCAATGCATCCGCAGCGGCGAACAAGCGGCACAGCAGATTGCCGATCATCTGCTCGGCGCATAAAAAAGCTGAGCCACCGGCCGCGAGGGGCCAATGGCTCAGCTGGGTTCTTAGTGGCTACTCTGGTTTCCGATTACCGCTGGGCGGTACGTGAAATGTCCTGAGCTGCACGGGCCGAGGCTTGGGCGTTAACGAATTCCAAGTCCTCGTTGCTCAAGCGAGTGAACGGCACGGTGGTTGTACGACCGTTGGCCTTCAGCAACTTCACGCTGCCATCGGTCACGGCGACAAGGCGGGCGTCGACGGTGTAGGTGCCGGTGCTGTCGACCCAGTGACGAAGCGCCAGGCTGTCGAAACCACCTGGCTGTTCGAGCACCGAGCTGGGACCGAATAAGTCGTCCGCGTCGTCGGTCTCGGGCGTGCCCGTATCTTCGGTCGGACTGAACAGACCTTCTTCGGCTTCTTCGGTCACGGGCGCCTCGGCAGCCGGAGCTTCCGCAGCCGGCTCACCCCCGAACAGGTCGTCGGGATTGGGTGCCCCCTCCTCGGCGTCGGCCGCGGGGCCGAACAGGTCGTTGACGTTTTCTTCTTCCTCGGCGAGGCTCTCGTCGAGATTGCCGGCCGCGGCGTCTTCCATCGGTGCTTCTTCTACCGATTCGCCACCGAACAGGTCATCGGCTGCCGGGGCTTCGCTGTCCACGGCGTTTTCCATCGGCGCGTCCTCAGCCGGCTCGCCGCCGAACAGGTCGTCAGCGGGCTCTTCGGTGGCCGGAGTCTCCGTTGCTGGAGTATCGGTCGCGGGAGCTTCGGTGCCAGGACCGAAAAGATCGTCTTCAGTAGCGGGCGCATCGGTTGCCGGAGTTTCGGTTGCCGGGGCGGTTTCAGCGGGCTCGCCTCCGAACAAGTCATCGGCGGCGGGCTCTTCGGTCGGCGGTGCTTCTTCCATCGGAGCTTCGGTAGCGGGCTCACCGCCGAACAGGTCATCCGCAGCAGGCTCTTCAGTAGCAGGTGCGTCTTCCATCGGGGCTTCGGTCGCTGGCTCACCGCCGAACAAATCGTCTGCAGCGGGCTCTTCCGTCGCGGGAACATCCGTTGCGGGAGCTTCGGTGCCGGGGCCAAACAAATCGTCGCTCGCCGGGGTCTCGGTCGCGGGAGCTTCTTCCATAGGTGCTTCGGTCGCTGGCTCGCCACCGAACAGATCGTCCGACGCCGGCTCTTCCGTCACCGGAGCTTCGGTCGCGGGGACTTCTTCGGCGGGGGCAAACAAATCGTCCGTTGTCGGATCCGTTGCCGGCTGCTCCATCGGAGGCTCCACCACGGCGGGGGCTTCTTCCACAGGAGTAACCACTGCCGGCTCTTCGACTGGAGGGGCGACTACAGCGGGTTCTTCAACGGGCGGCGCGACAACTGCCGGCTCTTCCATCGGCGGGGCAACCACCGCCGGCTCTTCAACGACCGGCGGGGTGACTGGTTCTTCTTCGGCCAGTGCGGGAGCTTCTTCCACCGGCGTGATATCTTCCGCCGGCTTATTCACTTCGCGATCGGTGGCTGGCGAACTCGACGACCAAGTCGACTCGGGAGCCGCTTCGCTCGGTGCGGCTTCGGTGACGGTCCCTTCCGACTCCACCACTTCGCCCGACACGCAATCGCAGGGGTCTACATCGCAGGGGCTTTCGATCACCACGCTGCTGCCACAAGGATTGCAGGGCTGATACACCGGCTGGTACATCGGCACGCAAACCGGGGCAGGGCGGTAGTACTGGTAGCTCGGCCCCCCCCAGCAACGCGACACCCAGTGGCAGGCTTGAGCCGGGTCGACGGTCAGGCATAAGCACAAGGCGAACACCAGCGACACGCGGAATAGACGACGCAGCGAACGCGAACGCATGAGTAGTTCTCTCTAACAATTGGTTGTTCGATGGAGGGGCCCAACTTCCTGTCGGGCGAATACCATGCAACTTCCGTGCGCCAAGGATCCATCGTACCTACGCCCAAACGGCGATGCAATCAACCAATTCCCAACCGCCGGCGACGTTTCTAGCCGTTTCCGCGGGGATTTCGCCGATTGGCAGTCGAACGGCCCGGTCCGCTGGGCACGGCAAAATCGTCAGAAACCAACCTTTCCAAGGTTCCAAGTTCTCTAATTTGCGGGCTCGCGCCTGCCGACTAGTTCGCCCCTGACCCAGGCTCGTTGATTACGGGAAACGCGACCTGGTAGCGTCGGAACAACACCTCGCACAGCCGGCCGCTCTTTTGGAACAGCAACAAGGCCTCGTTGTCGTGTTGCTTTTGAATCCGGTCCAGCAGTTGATCGCTCGACAAACCCTCGGACGGAACGTGCTGCGCCTGCCACACGTTGAGCGCCTCGCCATACAAGTCGGCACCGTGCTGGTACCAGCCGCGTAGCTGCTCGGCAAAGTGGAGGGCCTGCGGGTCAACCTTGTCGCTCATCGCCACCTTCACGGCCTTCGCCCCATAAAGATAAGCCCGACGACGAATCTCGAGCACCTTGTAAACGTTGTTTTGATTCAGCGCTTCGTCGGCCGAGAGCTGCAGGCGATCGACCTCCTCGCGAATGCCACCGAGCTGCGACCAGAACGCCAGCGTGTGCTGACGACGAGCGATCAAGTCGGGATGCAGCTTGCCCGCGGGGTCGACAGTAAACGCCGCTTGCTCCGCCGCACTTTCACTATTCAACTGCGCCACTTCGTGACGAATCTCTTCCAACTCTGCCGTAAGCGCCACGGCTTGCTGCTGCGGCGTCTGAGGCTCCATGCCCACAGGTGGTGCGAGCCGCCATCCCTCGGGCAATCGCTCGTTGATCTCCGTGTCATTCAGCGCGGTGTACGCGGCCGCGTGCAAGTCGAGACCCAAATACCGAGCACCCAGCCACACCCCCGCCACCACGGCCACAATGGCACCGGTGATCTCCCACAGGCTAACACCCCGGCGACTAGTCACGATGGCGATGCGTTGGCGGTCCATGGCTCGTTGCCTTCTCGAAAGCCGAGAAGTCCCAGTTGAGTAGTTCTTAAGATGCAGTGGCTGTCTTGCGACCTTGCGCACGAGCGCAACGTCCTTGGCACACGGAGTACCACTGAAAGCCTAGCTCACACCCGCCCGGGACTACGGCGAGCGATTCCTGAACGGGCGCTCCGAAAGATGGCGTGAGAAGGGTTGTAGCGATTGTGACGATGGCGAGCCGGAAGCGTCAGCGCCCGGAGCAAGACTTCCTCCTAGCGCGTGTCGGTTCCCGTCGCATCAAGGACCAAACAAGTCGTCTGCCTGCTCTTGATCCAGCTTTTCGGCAGGATGGCCCCGCAGCGATTCCAGCTTCTTCCGCCGCTCTTCGATCTGCGTTTCCTGCTGATCGAGTTTCTCGATGTATCGATTGTAGAGAGCGCTTCCACGTTCAAGCTGCTGTAGGGCCTTGCCGATTCGATTCTGATCGTCCACCAGCGTGCGAAGCTCGGCTTCGAGCAGGTTGATCGTCATGCGGGCTTCGAGGGCCTGCTGCCGCCGCGCAAGTTCTTTTTCCAGGGATTGCTTCGTGGCCTCGTCGGTCATGGGCGACTGGATATATAGCGTCAAGTCGTCATCCGCCAACAGTTCCAGGGCAGTAACCGCCTCGCGCTCCTGCTGCTCGACCACCATCGCCGTGAGCGTTTCACCTGCCGGCACTTCCAACTCGAAGCGGGCGGCATTGTCTTTGGTTTCGGTCACGTCGGGGTGCGTCACCTTCCATTCCTGTTGCAATACACGCTGGATGACCACCTTCCGCGGCTCGTCGCTTTCATTGCGAAGCCGATACTCGATCGTACGTTCGGTGCGGTACGTGGTGACTACCGAGCCATTCTCTAGTCCAACGTTGACAAGTTTCTCTTCGCCCGGCTTGGTGGTCATCGTCACATCGACTTCCGAGTCCATCGCATAGGTAACAAGCCGCTCGGCGTCCGGCGGCGTGTCGGCAAGCCGCGCGTCGCCAGCGTAACCGCCGTCGGCGAGCACGGTAATAGGGCCCCGCATCAAGTGCAAGTCGGTGGTATTCGTCAACCGCACCGCGTGCATCGAATGCGACTCGTTCACCAGCGGATCGAACAGCGAAAGTTTCTCACCCTTCACGTTCGCATTGACGATGGGCAGCATCGCGGAAGTATCGCTAGCGAGCGACACGGGGCGATCGATCGTGTAGTGAAACAGTTCGCCAACGTCCGCCGTCTGCGCTACGGTTGCCTGGCTGTTCGCCAATTGCCGCGATAGATCCTGCGACTGCCTCTCGCCCTGCCCTCCGAATTCGCCCCCAAAGTATCCGCCACCCAATCCTCCGCCCCCACCCATCGCGCCACCCATGCCTCCCCCAAGCATACCGCCACCAATGCCACCCGGTTGTGGCCGAGGGGCCTGGATGGGGCCTGCGTACACTCGAGGCATCACGCCCGCAGCGACGCTCACGGGTGCTTCTGGACGCGCGACGTACAGCGGCTCGTAGAGATTCATCCGAAACGCAAACGGCTGTCCACTTACCAGACTCAGCTCGACAGCGTCCCAGTCGTCCCGCGTAGTGTTCTCGATAAGTCCCCAACCTTGCAGCAGCATCTTGTCGCCGTCTTCGTTATCGTTGTCATCGTCCATCACCAATCGATAGCTCACCTTCCACATCGGAAACTCTTGCAGATAGCCAATCCGCACCCGGCGCTTACCCTCGCCACGAAACTGAAGCTTCACTTGCTTCGTGGGTACAGCGCTCGAGGTCGCGAGCTGGGCAACTGCCTTGTCAAACTGCGCTTGCACCTTCGAGTCTTCCAGCTTGATCGGTGGCAACGTCGACAAGGGCAGCCGCATCAGGCCCTCTTCGCTTTGCACCACGATGTACTGCTCGATGGTCGAGCTAGTGCTGTCGCTGAATCGCTGTTCGTTTTCGATGCTGACGATCCGCCCCTGCCATTCGCCAATCATCACCCGCTGCCCACTCAACTGTTGCAGAATATCCGCCAGGGTGTTGTAAGACAGCTCGAGCGGCAACGCTCCTTCGGCTCGCGTAAGCTTGCGACGATTCTCGTAGGTCACCGTGGCCGTCTTGCCCCCATCGAGGTCGAGCAGCACCAGGCTCTTCAGCAGGTCGTTCATCGAGTCGTCGGGAAATCGCAGCACGAGATCTACATCCCCTTCGACTTCCCCGGCCCGCTCGAAGAACGCCACGCCCGAGGTGTAGGCAACCACCTGTTTGAGCCGCACGTTCGAGTCGTCAATCTCTTCGCCCGCAACTGGACGGCACGCCCCGAACGACGCAATAATCAGCATCGCCAAAGCGAATTGCACAGAAGCGAAAGACACCAAAGCGAATGGGCGTATCATCGAGCGTATCCTGTGATTTATCGAGAGAAGTGGACCCATCGTCCCGACCATTCTAGCGAACGGGCGACAATTATTCCCCCGGACGAGCCGGAACCGCTCCTACGAAAGCAGCAGTGCCCAGGGCAACAGCATTCCCCCCACGGACCACCACCATGCATTCCTACCGGTTTCCTGGCATTGTCCTAGTGGTGCTGCTGCTCCAGTCGCCGGTTCGCGCCGACGAGATTGCCGCTGATTCGTTCCAACAAATCGAACACCAACTCGCGGTTGTCACGTCACTCCACCTGACCGACGTGCCACTCAACGAGGCTCTAGAAACACTTGGCGAGCAGGTGGGCATGAAGTTTGTGATCGAGTCAAAAGCCCTGGGCGATCTCGGCCTCAAGCCCGACGAGCTCGTCTCCATTTCGGTCGACAACGTCGCGCTCGAATTGCTTCTCGAATTGCTGCTCGGCCAACTGGACCTGACCTACTTACCGCGGGGCGAGGTAGTCATGGTCACTTCCGACGAAGAAGCGCTGACGCAGTTATGCATCCGCGTTTACCCCGTCCCCGATCTGCTCGGCACCGCGAAAGAGGTGGCGCAGCAAGGTCATGACTACGACACCGTGATCGACACCATCATCAGCGTCGTCGACTCCGACACCTGGGTCGAAAATGGCGGCCCCGAAGCCGAGATCCGCCCGTTCCCCGCCGCCAATGCGATTGTCATATCGCAAACGTTCCAGTCGCATAGAAAGATCGAGCGACTCCTGGCCGACCTCAGGCGACTGCGCGTTCAGCAGGGGCTACCGGTGGCAACGGAGCGTAGTTTCAACAGTCGCAGGACCAACACACTCGCACTACCGAAGACCTACGTCCCGGGTGCCAATGCGACGACTCTGCCCCGAGTGTATGCAGAATAGATTTCGCGATAAGCGCTAACGTCGTTATTAGCCCCGACCAAGCTTGGTCGGGATCCCAAGTCCGCGGACCGAAGTTCATTCCGGTTTTACGCGGAGCACTACGTCAGGACCTGACGGCGCAAGGGCTCCGTCTGGATTTGCTTCGATCACTTCCTCTCCCCCGTCGTCGGCCAAGTTCTTGCCGACGCTGTAGACCCTCAGTTCATCCGCTCGCACCAGCATCTTTAGCGGCTTGCCCGTGAATGGATCGGCGGGGACTTCGGCCAGATAGCCGGGGATGAGCTCTTCAAGTGTGGGACCACCATCCAGCGGCGCCGCTAGCACCAGATAGCCGCGAATATCTTTTTTCACGGCATTTAGTGCGTTCATGCACGGGGATAGGCCAGCCCTTGCGGCCCAACGCAAAATCCCTCCTGACGCAATTCAACTTGCAGGCAATAATAATTGCGTGCCACCAAAATTGCCATTTAGCTAAGGAATTGATGCGATGTCCAAACACGGCGAACTTCCCCATGAATCCGACCCCGACAACTCAGCATTCGCCCGTCTAGTGGAGCAGCTAGCCGGTTACGGTGTAACACAACAAGATATCGCCCAACACCTAGGCATCACGCCGGGCCACCTAGCAAGGGTCAAAAAAGGCGAGAGGCACGCAAAAGCAAGTCACGTTGAAGCTCTCCGGGAGTTCCTGGGCCAGCGTGCTAGCGAGACGAGGGCAAGAGCCAAGGCTGCCCGTTCTGGTACGTTGACTTCCCCCGTTCTCTCCATGAATCACTCGACGCTAGGCCGTTTGTCGAGCGTTGAGGCCGTTGAAGCATTTCGAGATCTACTATGGTCCCGCGCAGCAATGCGAGGGATTCCGAATACGCTCGTCAGAATCTCCAGCAATGTGACCGAAGCTGACGGTGGCGTTGACGCCTCGATCCGTGCATCCGGCAATCTTGAATTTGATAGGGATGACCTACTCACAAGCGGTACGCGATTTCAAATCAAGACGGGAGAGGCAACCCCGTGGCAGAAGTCATACATCAAGACCGAGCTATTTGGAACCAAGGATATTGGGTTCGAGAACCTGGGCTCGGAGGTACAGAAGGCTCTCCGCGAGAAGAGCAGATATGTACTTGTATGTTTCGGCACTGACGCAGCCGGTGGTAAGTTGGAAACAGCCGCGGATCACCTTCGGTGGGCATTCGCCCAGTGCGGATATAAAGGCGTTGACGTAGAGGTATGGGGGCAGACGGACTTGGTTGGATTATTCTCTGACTACCCGTCGCTGTGCCTACGACTCAGAGGCTTCAGTTTTGATGGATTTTGTTCCCATGCATCATGGTCTGGTCTCGCTGACATGCAGCCGCCCGTCCGCTACTCGCCCGAGACATTTCAACTGATCAAAGAACTGCGATCAGATTTAATTAGCGGAACTTTTCCGCATCTTCGGCTGCTTGGGGAACCGGGCATTGGCAAGACTCGATTAGCTCTCGAAATAACATCAGACGAACAGCTTGCACCCGTAACTCTATACATACCGGATGGGCGTCACTTCCTCAAAGGCTCATTCATAAACGAACTAGTAAGCGCCGACAACACTCGGCAAGCCATCCTTGTGATAGATGATTGCGGCGAACGTGACCGCGCAAGCATTTGGAATGCGCTCAAAGGACATCGCGATAAAATTCGACTCATCTCGATCGACCATGCACCCGATGCGGGCACAGATGAGCAGATGAAAAAATTAATAGTGCCCCCCACACAAAAGACTCAGATTGTCCAAATCCTCCGAGGCTACGGGATTGGCGAAAACGATGCCCAGAGGTGGGCTGACTACTGTGAAGGCTGCCCCCGGGTAGCTCATATGCTTGGTGAAAACCTACGGGAGAACCGGACGGACCTATTGCAGCCACCAGCGATTAACGATGTCTGGGATAGATTCATCGTAGGAAATGATAACCGAGACACCGAGGATGTAACCCTAAGACGTATCATCCTCATGTTCGCTTCTCTCTTCGAGCGTTTCGGATTCGAGGCACCGGTGGATAGCGAAGCCAAGTTTATTGCATCTTTGGCCCAGCAGATGGACCCAAGAATAACCTGGGGGCGATTTCAAGCCATCGTAGAACAACTGCGGAAACGCCGTATTCTGCAAGGTGCTAAAACGCTCTACATCACTCCCAGAATACTGCATGTCTATCTGTTCCGTGAATTTTGGAACAGTTACGGGAACGGATTCGACGTATCGTCGGCGATGACACAAATGCCGCCTCAGTTGTGGAACTGGTTCGTCAAGATGTTGAAGTATGCACACGACACACGCTACGGAGAGGAGGCGGCTGAACGAGTTCTCGATAGCACTGGCATGTTTTCATCAGGGAGATTTCCCAATGACCCTCAATTCGGAACGATCATAGATGTAATCGCCGAGACGAACCCAAAGGCAACACTGCGGTTCCTTGAACGTACACTTGGAGCGATGGATAAAGATGCCTTGGTCGCACTTGATGCTCCCCGCCAACGCATAGTCTGGGCTCTGGAGAAAATTGCTGTATACGAGGAATTCTTTGAGGAAGCTGCCTTATTGCTTCTCGCACTGGCGGAAGCAGAGAACGCGAAGAACTCCAACAATGCGACGGGCACATTTCTTCAGTTATTCAGCTTGATACCTCAGCTTGCAGTTACACAAGCCAAACCTTCGGTGCGATTGCGTACCCTGGAGACGCTGCTGTCGTCGGCAGAGCCCACTCGGCGACGCCTCGGATTGCAAGGGTGTGCAAGGGCATTAGATACTTCGCCCACTTCCAGGGTCGTTGGACCGGAACATCAAGGATTGCGGCGAACGATTGAGTTCTGGATGCCTAAGACTTATGGAGACTTGTGGGCCGCTCACGAAGATGTGTGGAACCTGTTACTTAGCAAGCTAGACGAGTGGCAAGGCGGCCAACGCCTTCAAGTTATCGATACTTTGATACAAGCCGCGTGGTCAAGTATCTATATACCACCTCTTACCACTAAAGTACTTGACCTACTTGATCGAGTGGCAAAGGAGGATGGCGTAAATGTCGGTGCTATAGTCTCATTCTGCAAACGGCAACTTAATAATAAAGACAGCAAGCTTCCAGCAGAAGTACAGGAGCGACTGCGAACACTCTGCGAGTCATTGGCAGAGGGCGATTTGAGGTCCAGGTTACTTCGATGGGTGAAGTTTGTAACGCACGAAGACACATGGAGTCGCGGTGCCTCATCCACCAAGTATTCTCAGATCATTGAAGAGTTAGCAAATGAGGCTTCTAATGACCTGGGCGTGCTAGTCAAAGAACTGCCGTGGCTGGTTGAGGTAAATTCTGGTGCGGCATACGGATTTGCCTACCAAATCGGACAACGCGACCTCGACCTTAACCTGTATGACGCGATTCTTACGGCCCAGTCGGAGAGTGCAACCCCCGACGCGATAATGTTTCTAAGTGGCTATCTTGGCGCGATTTTCCACCGCGATTCGAAGCAGTGGGAAGAGCTTATTATCCCACTAACGTCCAATCCCGCGGTCGCATCTCGTTTTTCGGACATTGTCATTTCCTCTGGAATTTCAAATAAGGTTGCGAGACAAGTAATTGAACACTGCCGAGCCGGGCATCAAGACATTGCCCTATTAGAAAGATGGTGGTTTGCCGATCAGCTCAAAGCCCTTGATGAACGAGTGATTGAAGAGTTTGTAGCGATCCTAACTGAACCTCAGACGAATTCCTCTTACTGGGGCATCGCGGTCCAGATGCTACACACCTACTATCTACAGAATGAGGCGGCACCTGAGTTTTCAGTTGACATGCTGTGGCAAGTTCTTATTCATCCTGCATTGTCGCAGCGTGGCCATATGCACCGAATCGGATACCATTGGGGAAAGCTTGCTAACGCTTTACTTGCCAAGGCGCCGGACCGGAAATGGGAGTTCTTTCGGGAAGTGCTCAACGTAGGCGTACAAGAATGGTCCGCTATCTCAGATATAAATGAGCATGCTGACGATATTCTCACGGATATTCTCAGGAGTGCCCCAGAGACTGCTTTTGATCTGATAGCCGAAGTGCTGAGTGAAGCTGACCACAACGGCAGCTATGCAATACGGAACTGGCTCGGAGGTAGTCCTCACTTCTTCGGGGATTTACACTCTGGTCCCATCCAGTACATCCCTTCCGTTAAGCTGTTTGGCTGGGTAGACCGTAATGTTGACACGAACAGTGACATGCTTATCTCGATGCTACCGAAAACGCTGGATGAATCGGTCGCTGGTAGGCTCACCCGGGACTTCATTTCCAAGTTTGGAAGCGACGCGAGGACCAGAGGGCGCGTGACCTCACATTTCTGGGAGGGCGGGCATTTCGGCGAGGCTAGCGTTCATTATCGCAACAAGAGTGACGAAGCACGAAGTTGGTTAATCAGTGAGAAAGACCCAGTGGTAGTAAAATGGGTCCGTGAGTACATTGACGTACTGAATAAGGAAATTGAGCGTGCTGAGTTGGAGGAAGAACGCGAGGGGTAAAGGGGAGAGCTTAATTTGCATGCACGGGAACTGCTCATCACCCCGATTCTCACCTGGAACAACAGTGAAGAAGAAGGGGGACATTCTACTTTAGCAATCACGGGATCTAATCAGCGTTTCCTTCTCACCAGAGTGCTCAGAAAAATCGACTGCCGCGACCCTTAACAATCCACACACACTCCCCTAAAACGACAACAGGCCTTGCTACCCGTAAGTAGCAAGGCCTGTTGCATTTATATCGAGCCACCCTTGAGCAAGCGCGGGTGGATAGTACGCGTCAGCAAATTCCCTCGCAGATCTCTCGCGGTCGGACCCAGTCGCTTGCGCGATCGTGAGTTTAGACCAACTCTTTCTTGCTGCCGATCAAGGTCCGCAGACGTTCGGCCAAGAGCGCCGAGTCAAACGGCTTCTTGAACGTCTCGTTGATGCTCGAGCGATCGAAGCTCATCGAGCTGCCGTCGTCCGGCAGAAGGGCAATCAAGATCGTCTCGGCGAAGTCGGGGTTGCGGCGCAGGTTTTGGCAAATCTGCAGCGCTTCGACCTGACCAATCGAGAAGTCGACGATAATGCAGTCGGGGTGGAAGCTCTCGGACTGAATGCCGGCTTCGAAACCGCTGGCTGCGGTGGAAGTTTTGAACGACCGTTCGACGGGTAGTTCGCGCTTGAGGTTTTCGATTAGCACCTGGTCCTGTGCAACAATCAGAACCTTGGCCATCGCTTCGTCTTCGAGATCTCCAAGGGGCATACCATGCTCCTTGAGGAACCGAATCAAGTATTCACGCGGGATACGGCGGTCTTGGGAACCGGGAATACGGTATCCCTTCAGACGTCCCGAGTCGAACCACTTGCTGACCGTCCGCGGGGCCACTTTACAGATCTTTGCGACCTGACCAGTAGTAAAGACCTTCATCGGGCTCTCCAATTTCAACATGCTGTTTACTGCGAAGCTCGCGGCAGGTTGCGGCCTGCATCGAGCGGCATTGGCGCCTAACGAAAACTCTCACTCCGGCTTGTGCTCCCTGGTGCCGGAATGCTGGGTCGAGCTCTCGTTTCTGGGTCGGTGCCGTTGCGCTTGGGAATTATGGTTTGGGTTGGGTCAGGTCCTTCTGAACCACTCCTGCGTTATGTTCGCATCGGTTCGGCGAGTGCGGGAAGATTGGTGAAAGTGCTTGCGGAAGCTGTTCCGGTTCGAGGCCCGGCGTTACAACCGCTACATTCCAATCCACCCGCACTCGTCCAATCCCTGGGCGAGTGCATGCACGCTCAACTCTGCGAATGGTTTCGCAGGCAAATGGGGCGTACCTCGGCGTGGCTCGGTAGGAGATGCGTGGCGCACCGTGAGCCAGTTTTCAATCGGTAAATACCGACGGTCTAGGCAGGGCCCCCCCTGCTGGCACCCTCTCCCGTTCTTTGATCCCGCGTGGTGCGGGAGGCAGCTCGGGACAGAGCAAACCATCCGGTCTTTTATTTCGCCCTTTCCTGGGGCATGACTTGAGGAACTTTCGTCAGTCGCACCGCAAGATCCGGGTTTGGCGGTCAAAAGCTCCCTGCCAGTCGCACGCGATCGTCTGCCAACTCCGACTGGGCAAACTCTACGTTCCTCATAGAAACAGCATGGAATCTTCATCTCCCTCGAACCACCGTCGAGCACGCGGGGCTCGGCGCGGCGGGAGGGTTCCGCGATACTTGGGGGTTCGATGGCGGTGCAATCCACAGGCGCGACAAATCCACCGCCGTCCTCCGTCCACCCACTCTCCCTTGCCTGCCCTATTCTCTTCTCTATGAGTGCCACGCGACAACCCGAACTGCGCCGCGAAGTCGACCAACTCGGTCGCCTGTTCGGCGAAGTTATTAAGCACCACGCCGGCCAGCAGGGTTTCGACCTGGTGGAAGAAGTCCGCACGATGGCCCGCAAGCTGAGTGATGGCGACGATAGCATCGCTGAAGCGCTGCGGAAACGACTCGCCGAGCTGTCGACTTCGGAACTGAGTGTCATCATTCGGAGTTTCACGATCTTCTTGGAACTCGCGAACCTGGCCGAAGACCGCCAGCGGATTCGCGTGATCCGCCAGCGCGACCACGACGCCTACCCCGAACCCCGCAGCGAGTCGATTGGTGCGGCGTTTGCCTCTCTCCACGAGGCGGGGCTATCGACCGACGAGATCAAGAAGCTGCTCGCCCGCGTGAAGGTCGAGCTGGTCTTCACCGCTCACCCGACCGAAGCCAAACGCCGTAGCGTCCGCCGCATCCTCATTCGCATCCGCCAGCTGCTGAAGGCGGGCGACGATCCCGATCAGGTGCCGCGCGAACGCGACAAGAACCATGCACTCATCCGCGGCGAGCTGCATAAGCTTTGGCAGACCGACTTCGTAAGGCCCTGGCGGCCCACGGTGCTGCAAGAAGTCGAACGCGGCCTGGCGATCATGCCGGGACTGTGGAGCGAAGCGCCGGTGCTGCTGGACGACGTGGAGAACGCCCTGGCACGCTACTACCCCAAAGTCCCTGCGCCGCAAACTCCCATCGTCAGTTTTGGTTCGTGGATCGGTGGAGATCGCGATGGCAATCCGTTCGTCACGCCAACCGTCACCGCGCAAACTCTGACACTCTTGCGCCAGCACGCCGTGCAAGAGCATCGCGGCAAGGCCCGCCAGCTTGGCCGGTCGCTGAGCATGTCGGACCGCCTGAGCGAACGCCCCGCGAAGCTCGAAGCTGCAATTGAAGCCGCTAGCAAGCGTTGGCCCTCGCTCGCCAAGCAACTCGCCGACTTGCCGCCGCTCGAAACCTATCGCCGATGGATGCACGTGGTTCGCTGGCGTTTGTCGAAGACGCTCGACACGCCGATCGATCAGGCTCCCGATCCCAAAGCGGGCGGCTATTTTTCGCGAGGCGATCTAGCGACCGACGTCGAACTGGTCGCCGAGTGCCTGAAAGCCGCCGGCGATGAACTGATCGTCGAGAACGAAATCAAACCGTGGCTCGCGCAAATTCGAGTGTTCGGCCTGCACACCGCGCGGCTCGACCTGCGCCAGCACTCGGCCGTGTATCGCGAATCGATCGACGAGCTGTGGAAGCTCGCCGGCCTGTGCGACGACGGTGCGAAGCTCGACGAACCCGCACGCGTCGAACTGCTCGTAAAAACGCTCGCCTCGCCCAAACTCCCCACGCTCGACGTCGAAGTGAGCGACACGACTCGCGAAACGCTGGAGCTGTTCGCGTTGGTGCGCCGTATGGCTCGCCAGCGAGGCATGGGGCCATTTGGCGCGCACATCCTGAGCATGACGCAGTACGCGAGCGATATCCTGGCCATGCTCTGGCTGTGGCGTTGGAGCGAGTGCGTCGACGGCGGCCACGAGCGCGACGCGACGCTCACCCTACCAGTCAGCCCGCTGTTCGAGACGATCGACGACCTGGAGCGCGCCCCCGAAACGCTTCGCGCCGTGTTCGGCGTGAAAACGTATCGCGACTACGTTGCCGCGCAGGGCAACGATCAGATGGTGATGGTGGGTTATTCCGACAGCACCAAGGACGGCGGCTACCTTTCGGCGCAGTGGGCACTGCAGCAGTCGCAGAGCGCTATGCAGCGAGTCGCGACGGACTTCGGAATCGAACTCACGTTTTTCCATGGGCGTGGTGGTTCGCTGGGACGCGGTGGTGGGCCGGCGGCGCGGAGTATTCTGTCGCTGCCGAGCGATGCGTTCAACGGATCGCTGCGACTCACGGAGCAAGGCGAGGTGCTTGCCGAGCGGTATGGCACTCCGGAAATTGCGTATCGGCATTTGGAACAAGTTTGCTGGTCGTCCATCACCGCGGCGGCACGGGATCCGGAGTCTCCCCCGAAAGAGTGGGTGGAAATGATGGACCGGCTTGCCGCAACGTCGCTCAAGTCGTACCGCAAGCTCGTCGACTCGCCGACGTTCGCCGACTTCTATCGCGAAGTCACCCCGATCGACGAAATCGAACGCCTGCCAATTGGCTCGCGTCCTTCAAAACGCAAGGCGGGGAACCGCATCGAGGATTTGCGTGCCATCCCGTGGGTGTTCAGTTGGACCCAGTGCCGCGCGATCCTGCCGGCGTGGTACGGAATTGGTTCGGCGGTCGAGTCGATCATCGACGACGCGGAAGGAATGGAGATGCTGCGGACGATGCTCCGCGAGTGGCCGTTCTTCGAAGCAACGATCAGCAACGCCGAGCTTGCGCTCGCCAAAGCGAACATGCCGGTGTTCGAGCTCTACGGCAAGCTGGGCAATTCGATTGAGGGGGGCACCGAACTCGCGCAGATGATTGTCGACGAGTACCAGCGCTCGCGTCGCGCGGTGTGTGCGATCAACGGCACTGAGAATCTGCTCGATCAAATTGCGTGGCTGCAGCGGAGCATTCAGGTCCGCAACGGTTACGTCGATCCGCTGAACGTCGTGCAGGTCGTGCTGCTCGAACGACTGGCGAATGACCCCAACGCTTACAAGGACGCCACACCCGACGACCTCGAGCACCTGATGAACCTCGACATCAATGGCGTATCGGCCGGCATGCGAACGACGGGCTAGCAAACTTGAAAAATTGTTTCACGTGAAACAATTTGCGAAGAGTGGGCGGTGGGCAGTCAGCGGTGGGCGGGGCAAAGGCGAGCGGGGCCCGTCAGGGCCGTGGTTAGACAAGTGCTCAAAATGTTTCACGTGAAACATTTCGCGCACGGCGGAGGGGCAAACTTGAGAAATTGTTTCACGTGAAACAATTTCGTCACGCAGTGCAGCTTTCGGCGGTGTGAACAGACGTTCCCGCACCCCGATTAGAGCGTGGTTGTGAGTACTTTCAAGTGGAATTTTTTCGAGATTTCGCGGCGTGCGGAAAGTTTTCGCCGATTGCCTTTTCCGAGCCGTAGCGCCGTGCGACAATAGAAGTGAGGTCATTTTCACTACGGTTCTTCCAGTCGGCCCACTCTCATGACGAACTTAGACTTCGCCTCCCTTCAGTCGTTGCCAATTGGAGAAAAGCTCCATCTGGTAACGCGCCTTTGGGACGATATTGCGGCGTCCAGCCCCTCTATTGCGTTGCCGCCGGAAGTGATCTCCGAAGCGATGCGGCGCTCGGCGGAAATTCATGCCGATCCGTCGATGGCCCTTAGTGACGAGGAACTTTGGCGACGCGTCGATGGCTAGAAGTCGTCGGTACCACCCGCTCGTGGTAGAAGACCTGTCCAAGGCAACCGTCTACTACGACGCAATCTCGTCGGACTTGGGGAATCGTTTTCGTAGTTGCGTTCGAGCTTGCTTACTGGAAGTCACCTCCCGGCCCGCAAGTTTTGGAGTTGTGGACGGTCCGGTGCGAGCTGCCTTAATCGAGCATTTTCCGTACGTGGTTCTCTTTGAGGATTGGGGATCGAACGTCCTGATCTTGGGTATTCACCACGCGGCGTCAGACCCAACGTCCTGGCGGCGCTAGCCCGACACGTTCGCTGGCGGCGATTTTGACCGGCAATTATACTAGCGGGGCATTGGCCTCCGGCCAGAATCCGCCCTCAAATCCCGCCTTATTGGAGATGCTCTCGTGATTAGACCTCTGCGGCGTCCGGTGTCGTCGTTGTGTTTTGGGGTATTGGCAGTGGCTGTTGTCACTCTGACGGTGGCGGGGGGGATTTCGCCCGCGCGTGGAGCGCTGCTCAATCCGCTGGCCCACACCTCGCTGGGGGACTTCGAAGTCGGTATTGGCAACGCGGTGACGATCGACACCAACACCGCTGAGCTTCGCGTGAATGGCATTCTGGCCTTCACCGGCGTGATCAATAACCAAGCGGGTGCCGCCGATCCGCTCAGCGGCGCTCCGGAACTAGCGGTATTCAGTTTCGACAACATTCTCATCGGTCCCGGCGTGGCGGTGACGGTCACCGGCGATCGTGGTCTGTCGCTCTTGTCGCGGGGAGACGTGACGATTCGCAGTCCGCTGTCGGTGAGTGGTGGCAACTACGCGGCACCCGGCCAGGCGGGTGGTTACGCGGGCGCAGCGATCGGAAATGGCACGGGGCCAGGTGCCGGCAAGGCGACGACGATCGGCAACTACGCCGGTGCGGGTGGCGGCGGCTATGGCGGAGCGGGTGGTAATGGCGAAGGCTACAACCCAACCGATAGCGCCGGCGGCGCGGCGTACCCGGTGACGAATACGCTTTCGGGCACACTCTTCGGCGGAAGTGGTGGTGCTGCCGGCATCAATGGCGGCACGTACGGCGCTGGTGGTTCGGGTGGCGGTGTGCTGGAGATTAGCGCGCTGGGCAATGTCGACTTGAGATCCGCAATCTCGTCCAATGGCGGACTGGCTGGCGTCGGGGCGAACAACTTCGGTGGTGGCGGTGGCGGTAGCGGTGGTTCGATTCGCATCGCCGGAGCTACCGTGAACCTGGGCCCCTCGGGCGCTGTGGCCGCCAACGGTGGGGCGGGTGGCGGAACAGGTTCGCTCGCGGGTGGTGGCGGTAGTGGTGGCCGCATTTTAGTCCAACAGAGCGGCGGCCCGCTTGCCAGCGGTGTAACGGCTAACGGCGGTGTGGCGTATGGCGTGGCTGCCGCGGGCAGCAGTGGAACCGTCGAACAACTCGGCACGCAACTGGACGCGACTGCGGTCGAACTCAACGTGCGACTCGGTACCGGTTCGGCAAGCGGACAAGCAGCGTTATCGCGAGATGGAGATATGAATGGCAGCCTCTTCGGCTACTTCGACCACGTCGGCACTGGTTTCACTGGCGCGAGCGAAGGGCAGACGTTCGCTTTCACGGGCCCGCTGGGTGGTGGCTTGGTAGAACTCTTGCCGTTGACCTACAGCACTTCGACGCGTGGAACGGAAAACATCACCGTTCGCAGCAACGGTGGCGATGCGGTGCTGGCCGTTGGGCGTGGCGTCGGGCCGACGTTTGCGACGAACATGGGAACGCACCCTAACACGACCATCAACCTTGGCACGACCGACGTGGGGCATAGCGCGGCGTTTCATTTGATCGTGAATAACGCGAGCACCGATCTGGGCTACGACTCGTCGCTCACGGCGCTCGGTGTGCTCGACATCAGCATCTCGGGCCCCGGCGCGGATGCGTTTGCGGTCGACAATTTGATCCCCAGCGTGCTGTTCGAACAGCAGTACGCGAACCTGCCGATTCACTTTAATCCCACCGAAGCCCGCGAGTACTCGGCGCTGCTGACGATCACCACAGATCAGGGTGCTGGAAATGGGATGTTTGGGCAGACGTTCTCTTACCAGCTTTACGGCGGAGGATTGAGCACGAGCACGGTGCCGGAGCCATCGTCGATGGTAGTACTGACCATTGCTTGTATCGTCGGGATGCTTGCTGTTAGCAATCGCAAGTCGAGGATCGGTTAGCGCGCTAATTTCCTCGGAACTTGGTCGGGGACTGCTCGCCGTTTTCTCAGATGCTCGAAAAACGGCATCCGATTCCTGTTTTTCGGTTTGTGGGCAGGGGGACTCGCAGGCCTAATGGGGCGGACAGATTTGCGCTCTCAGAAGGAGAGTTCGAGTAGCGGATTGGCTCGGTAGGCTTTCTGGTAGTCCAGACGGTTCTATTTCGCGCGCTCCGCAGTAGAGTCCCCCCGTTCTGCCAGTCCTCACCTAGCGTCCCGCCCCGAGGCAGAGCAATCGACTAAAGTTTCGCACGGTTCCCTTGCGCCTCCATCACTGCCTCGGCAGGGGGTTGGGGGAGCCAGCCCGTAGGCCGTGTTTTTTCCATGATGGATAAAGGCGATCGAATGCATGCCAGTACGGACTCAACGGGTGCCCAAAAGGGCAAATGGATGGCCCTGCTGGCCGCGCTGTTGGGGTGGATGTTCGACGGGTTCGAGATCGGCATGTTCCCCTTGGTGGGACCCACGGCACTCGACGAGCTATTGGCCGACCAGCTGCTGGTCGACCCCACGCTCAAAGACAGCTGGTTTGGCGTCATCATGTCGGTGTTCCTGATTGGTGCGGCGACCGGTGGTGTGCTGTTTGGTTGGCTGGGCGATCGCATCGGACGGGTGCGGGCCATGGCGCTGTCAATTGCGACCTACGCCGTGTTTACAGGCCTGTGTGGCTTCGCAAGCGAAGCATGGCACATTGCCGTGCTTCGGTTCATCGCGTCGCTCGGCATGGGTGGCGAGTGGGCGCTGGGCGTGGCACTGGTAAACGAAATTTGGTCGGACAAATCGCGGGCATTCTTGGCGGGCCTGATCGGCGCGGCCGCGAACGTCGGAATGCTGCTCGTCGGGCTTCTCAGCTTGGTGCTCGTGAGCTTTGTCGATGGCGTGGAACAAATCTTCGATGCTATTGGAGTGTCCGAAGCGACGCAAAACTACTTGGTCGCCGGCGAAGGTTGGCGACTGCTGATGATCGCCGGCGCACTACCAGCGGTACTGGTGTTCTTCATCCGCATGTTCGTTCCCGAGTCGGAGAAGTGGGAAGCGGAGCGCGAAAAAGGGAGCACCAACCTGTGGGCGACGCGCGATTTGCTCGGGGTACTCCTCGGTGGAGCGGCGGCGGCTTGCGTGATCTTCTTGTGGTCACCGGCATTCATGACCGTGGCTTCGCCCGATGTGAAGGATCCCACCGCCACCATTACCACGATTCGCATCCTCGGCACCGTCATCGGCCTCGGTATTGCCCTGGTCGGTTACATGTTCCCTGTCGTTCGCTACCTCCATCGGGCCGAGGCCGCGGGGACGCTGCCGGCGGTGGAACGTAAGCGTTACTTGGGTCGCATGTTGCTGGGTGCGGGGCTCGCGGGTGTGGCGCTGCTGGGTACATGGGGTTCGCTCCAATGGGCACCGAAGTGGGCGATCGCGTTGGCCGCCGAACTTCCTGCCGACGGGGGGCCGTACTTCGCCAAGGAATACACGCAGATCACGCTAGCCGCAGGGGCGATTGTCGGCACCATCCTCGCGGCGCTGGTTGCGGGGCGAATCGGTCGGCGAATCACCTACGCGCTACTTTGTGTGGCGTCGTTCGTATCGCTGGTCTACATGTACCAAGGCAACACGACGTACAACGCCATGATGTTGGTGTCGGTGTTCGTGGCGGGCGGGGCTACCGCGGCGTTTTATGGCTGGTTCCCGCTTTACCTGCCCGAACTGTTCCCCACGAGCATTCGTGCGACCTGCCAGGGATTCTCGTTCAACTTTGGCCGCGTGCTATCCGCGATCGGATCGCTCCAAACGGCGACTCTCACGGCGTGGTTTGCCAGCGGCGTGGAACCGGGACGCATCGGTGTCGAGGCCTTCCCCAATGCTGGTGCAACGCTCGCGGGTATCTATATCGTTGGAATCTTCCTGGTGTGGCTGGGTCCGGAGACCAAGGGGAAGCCGCTGCCGAGTTAGGTTGGCGCTAACGCGCGAGTTGGACCCCGACCAGGCTTGGTCGGGGCTCTTTGAGGTCGCGGATTTCGCGCGGGCATCGTTGGTGCGCCGTGGGTAGGCTTGCGACTCGTACCTCGCCGCAGCGACTCTTCGCTCTATTGCAGATCTACTTCGTGGAACGATCTACACGCGGCGTTCTCTCGTATTGCGTGTGCATGCGAGCATCTGGTTACGCTTAAATACTCGCGAAACCGGCGAGTTCGTCATCGACCTGCGGTTCACCATCTCGCCCGCATGCGCTACAATCGCACGGACGGCGAGACAGGCTACCACTTCGAGACGGACATCGTGCTGCGCGTATGGAAGATCATCCCTCACTGATTGCAACGATCGCAGCCGGTTTCACCGCGGCGTGGGTTTTGGGTTTACTGACGCAAAAGATGCGGCTGTCGCCGATTGTGGGGTACTTGCTAGCTGGTGTGGTAATCGGGCCGTATTCACCGGGTTTCGTCGGCGATCCAGAGATTGCCCATCAACTCGCCGAGCTCGGCGTGATCTTGATGATGTTCGGCGTCGGCATGCACTTTCATGTCGATGATCTGTTACGGGTTAGAGGGGTGGCCATTCCAGGGGCCATTGGCCAAAGCCTGGTAGCGACCATCGCGGGCATTGTCATCTTTACGGCGCTCGGGATGCCGCTGAAAACCGGTGCGGTGCTCGGTATGGCGATGGCCGTCGCCAGCACGGTGGTGCTGATGCGGGTGTTGATGGACGCCAACGTGCTGAACTCGCCGCAGGGGCATATCGCGGTGGGATGGCTGATTGTCGAGGACATTCTGACCGTCGTGCTGTTGGTGCTGATTCCGGCGCTCGGGACCGATCCGAACGTCGACCCGGAGCATGCCGTAGCCGCCACGCCGCTGTGGATTGCGCTCGGGATGGCGTTCATCAAACTCGGGGCGCTGGTGGCGGTGGTGATGATCGGCGGCGCGCGGTTTGTGCCGTGGGTGCTGGTGCGCGTCGCTCGACTAAGGTCGAGCGAATTGTTCACGCTCACCGTGCTGGTGCTGTCGATCGCGATCGCGGCGGGTTCGTACTATATCTTTGGCGTGTCGATGGCTTTAGGGGCGTTTCTTGCCGGCATGGTCGTAGCGCAGTCGCCGGTGGCTCATCAAGCGGGTGCCGACGTGCTGCCACTTCGCGATGCGTTCTCGGTGTTGTTCTTCGTCGCGGTAGGCATGCTGTTCAATCCGCACTTTGTGCTGGAGCAGCCCCTGCTGATTGTGGCGGCGCTTGGCATCATTTTGATCGCGAAACCGCTCGCGGCGCTAGCCATCGTGGCATTTCTCGGGCATCCCTCGCGGACGGCCATCACCGTGGCATTGGGCCTCGCGCAGATCGGCGAATTCTCGTTCATTCTGGCGGACTTGGGCAAGAAATATGGCATGGTGACCGCCGATGGTTACAACGTGCTAGTGGCGTCGGCCATTTTTTCGATCACGGTGAATCCGCTCATCTTCCGGTACATTCCGCAGATTGAGCACTGGTTGATTCGCCATCCGCGGTTGTGGAATCTGCTGAACGCTCGCGCGGAGCGGAAGGGACTGCTCGCTAACTTCGAGTCGGTCACACGCCTCAAGGCCTACTCAGACGACAAGCCGAACATGGCGGTGGTGATTGGTTACGGACCGGTGGGCCGGACCGTGGACCGGACGCTGCAAGAGTCGGGCATTATGACGGTGGTGGTCGACCTGAACATGGAGACGATTCAAACGCTTGTCGGCTCGGGCCGTGTCGCCGTGTTTGGCAACGCCTCGAACAAGGCAATCCTCGAGCAAGCCGGTGCCAAGCGGGCGACGCATATCATCGTCACGCTCCCCGAAGCGGGCGCACGAGCGGCCGTGGTCACAGCGGCTCGCGATCTGAATCCCGACGCGCGGATTCTCGTTCGTGCGCGCTACTTGCAGGAGCGAACCATCTTGGAGCAAAGCGGCGCGAGCGCCGCGGTGTTCGAAGAGGGGGAAGCGGCGCTCGCGCTCGCGAGGTTGGTGCTCGCCGACACGGGCGTGCATCGTCAGGCGGCCGAGCACAAGCTGAACGATTTGCGGATGCAACTGATCATGGAGAACGTAGCTAGCATCCACACGCAGAAGGTGCGAAGCGTGATGGTGCCGTGGTCGAATGTCCGCTGGCTGTCGCGGTCAATGTCGCACACGGCGGTTATGAAGCAAGTGGCCGAGGAGCGTTTCTCGCGTTGGCCCGTGATCGACCCTCGCACTGGCCAAGCCATTGGGTACCTGTTGACGCGCGACCTGATCTCGCGGGCGGAAGAAGCCGACTGGTTGTCGTTGGTTCGCCCGCTGACGGCGGTTTCGGCCGACGAGACGGTGAACGACGTGTTGTCGCGGATGCAGGCCGATGGCGTGTCCATCTACGCGGTCGAGAGCAACGGGCAACTCGTGGGGCTAATCACGCGTGAGGACATTCTCGAGCAAGTGGTGGGACAGATCGAAGACGAGTACCCGCGCGAAGCCGAGATCCGCGTGGCCGACGCGCTGGAGCGAGGTGGCGTGCAACTGGAACTTGCCGCACACACGGTTGACGTGGCGATTCAAGAACTGGTGAGCACGGTGCCCGCCTACTCGCTGCCTTCGGGCACGAGCGCCGAGGACGTTGTGCAGTTGGTCCTGGAACGCGAGTCGGAGCACTCGACCAACTTGGGCGATGGCGTGGGGGTGCCTCACGCGCGGGTGTCGGGACTTCAGCACCCGATCGTGGTGTTCGGTAGATCGCATGAAGGGGTGTTGTTCGGCGACGATACGGACGTCGAAGTGCATTTGATCTTCTTGCTGCTGACGCCATTGGATAAACCCGAGCTGCAGCTCGCCCTCTTAAGCCAAATCTCCCGGGCGTGCGGCACGCCGACGCAACGGGACACCCTGATGCGGGCAAACTCGGCGATGGAAGTCCTCGAGAACTTGGACTTGCACGTCACCACCCTGTAGAACGCCGTGCAAGATGTCGTCGCGGGGGTAGCGGGTAGTCGCACTACCGGTTTTCTAGTAGTCGCGAATTCTCCGTATGTCACGCGGGTTTCCGAAGCCGTTCGGGGATTTCTGCCGCATTTTCGGGAGCCGGCATTTTTGCACGTGACGAAATGCGATCCTGCGGAGTAATACCGGTGCAGGCGAAAAGTTTATTGTTGCGTGTCGCGCGGAGGGTGCGTCACGTCCCGCCTTTCTTCTTTCCTCGAAGTCTGCACCATTCGATTCTTGCAGCAGGAGATGTTTGCCTCATGAGAGCTATGAGTGTTCTAGTTGTATGCGCCTGCGCGCTCTTCGCAGGAAACCAAGCCCGCGCGGTATTCACCGACGTCACGAACGCGGGCGACGATGTCGCCGCCACGCAGTTGAATCTGGCGGATGGCTCGCTCGACCCCTTCACCAACTTCCCCGGTGCCGAAGGCCCGGACAAAGCGATCGACGACAGCGCGAGCTCGGGTAGCAAGTACCTGAGCTTCACGGGTGCTGGCCTCAACGACAATGGCGAGCAGGCCTTCAACCCGACTGGTTTTGTTGTCGTTCTTGACGCGCCGGCCGCGATTGGTGGTGTGCAGTTCATGACGGCGAACGACTTCGCGAGCCGTGACCCGGGCGTTGTGCAGATCTTCGGCACGAACCTGGCCGGCACCGCAAGCGATATTGCCTCGCTGGCCACCGCGGGTGATCTTACGGAAGTGTACAACGGCGCGACCGGTGTTCCGTCCTTCGCGACGGTGAATGATGGTCGCGGTGTGGTGACTCCGGCGCAGTTGTTTCCCGAGAGCGATCCGTTCGCCGCGTACGTGGTGATCATTCGCGATCTGGTTCGCTACGATGGCAACGCACCGACGAACTTCCAGTTTGCCGAGATCTCGCTGCTGCAAGTTCCGGAGCCGAGCACCGTGGTAATGGTGGGTCTCGCCGGACTCGCGATGGTTGGCATGGTCCGCCGCCGCGGCCGCTAGCGGCGAGTGAGAATTCGAACAAGAGGCACGCCCCATCACCGGCCCCGCGCGGCTGGTGGTGGGGTTTTTTGGTAGATTTGCGGTGCGACTGGCGACCCGCGACGGTTTCGCCTACCATGAACGGTTTTTGCGGGCCAGTGGATCGCGTGCCGTATGAATGCCAAGCAGCCGATCGTGGTTCGGGGAGCGCGAACGCATAACCTGCGCGAGGTGGACCTCGACCTTGCGCGGGGCGAGCTCACCGTTTTCTGCGGCGTGTCGGGCAGCGGCAAGACCAGCATGGCCATCGATACGCTGCACGCCGAAGGGCAGCGGCGGTACATCGAAAGCTTTTCGGCCTACACTCGGCAGTTTCTGGAGCAGCTCGACAAACCCGACGCCGATCGCATCGATGGCGTACCGCCGACCATCGCGGTGACGCAGCAAAACGGCAGTCGGTCGAACCGCACCACCGTCGCCACGTCGACCGAGGTCGCCGACTACCTACGGCTGCTCTACGCCCGCGCGGGGACTGTCTATTGCGTGAACTGCGGCAGCGTGGTCGACGAGCATTCGGCCGAGTCGATCGCCGGCGAGATTGCCACGCTCGAAGCCGGTACGCGCGTGATGGTGTGCTACACCCGCGAAGACCTAGTCGGAGACGAGTCGGGGGCAGCGCTCGCCGACTTGCGCGAGGCGGGCTTTCTACGGCTCGTCGCCGGCGATCGGACGACGAGTGTTGACGAAGTCGGCCCTGAGGAACTAGGCGGTGACAAGATGGTGCTCGTCGTGGTGGATCGCATCGCCGCCGGCACGACCGAATCGAGCCGCGTGCAGGAAGCAGTCGAGACCGCGCTCGGCGAAGGGCGCGGCGAGTGCGTGGTGTTGCTGGCCGATGATAAAGGACCGCTGAGCATCGATGGTCGACCTTGGACCCGCCGCGACTATCGCACGGATCTGCACTGCGCCAAATGCGACCTCGCCGCGGTGAGACCCGAGCCGCGCCTGCTCGACTTCAACAGTCCGCTAGGTGCGTGCTCGCTTTGCGAGGGATTTGGCAGCGTGTCGGAGATCGACATGGCCAAGGTGGTGCCCGACACGACCAAGTGCTTGAAGGAAGGTGCCGTTGCGCCATGGAACACGCCGGCCTACGCTCACGAGCTCGACGAACTGTTGGCACTCGCCGATGCTTGTAACCTTCGCGTGGACGTGCCTTGGAAAGAACTGACCGACACGGAGCGGGCGATTGTCGAGCACGGCGTTCGCGAGCACAACTTCGGCGGGCTCGACGGGTTCTTTCAGTGGCTCGAAAAACGCAAGTACAAGATGCACCTGCGGGTGTTTCTCAGCAGGTGGCGATCTTACAGCGACTGCCCGGCGTGCGGCGGGGCGAGGCTTCGTCCCGAGGCCCTTGCCGTGAAGCTCGCGGGCAAAAGCCTGGCCGATGTTTACGCGATGGAGATTCGCGACGCGCTGGCGTGGCTCAACGGGCTGTCGCTCGATGAAGCGAAAAATAAGATTGCCGGGCGAATGCTCGCCGACGTGCTGCCGCGGTTGGGCTATCTGGCGGAAGTGGGCGTTGATTACCTGACGCTCGGCCGACCACTGCGGACGCTCAGCACGGGCGAAGCGCAGCGCGTGGCAATGACCACCACGCTCGGCTCGGCGCTCGTCGACATGCTGTACGTGCTCGACGAACCAACCAGCGGACTTCATCGCACCGACTCGCTACGGCTGCTCGACTCGATTCGCAAACTTCGAGATCGAGGCAACACCGTGCTGGTGGTCGAGCACGACGAAACGCTGATCACGGGTGCCGACCAAGTGGTGGAGTTTGGCCCGCTCGCGGGGACCGAAGGGGGAACCATCGTTTTTCAGGGCCCTCCATCGGCGCTCACCACGACCGAGGGGACGCTCACCGGCGATTGGCTCGCGGGACGGCGACTGCTGGGCGATGCATCGAACCGCCGGCCCGCGACGAGTGGCATGCTGAAGCTGGTCGGCGCGCGGGGCAATAACCTCAAGAAAATCAACGTCGAGTTTCCACTCGGCATCTTCGTGGCGGTCACCGGCGTCAGTGGCGCGGGGAAGAGCACGCTGGTTGAACAAACGCTGTACCCAGCCCTCGCCGAACGACTTTACAAAGCGAACGGAAAAGTCGACCAACCACCCGCCGCGTACGATGATTTGTTGGGTGCGGGGCAGCTCGAAGACGTTGTGCTGGTCGATCAATCGCCGGTGGCGCGATCACCTCGGTCGAACCCGGTGACCTACGTTAAAGCGTTCGATCCCATCCGCGCCGTGTTCGCCGAACAGCCCGAGGCCTCGCTCAAGGGTCTCACAGCGAGCCACTTCAGCTTCAACGTCGAAGGTGGACGGTGCGAGCGATGTGGCGGCGCGGGGCAGATTGAAGTCGACATGCAGTTCCTCGCCGATGTTTACATGACGTGTGGCGACTGTCAGGGTCGGCGTTATCGGCCCGAGGTGCTCGACGTGCTGTACCGTGGCGTGCCGATCGACGAAGTGCTCGACATGACGGTGTACGACGCGTTTCGTTTCTTCCGCGGCCATCCCAAACTGCAGGCGAAGCTCAAGTGCCTGCTCGACGTGGGGCTGCATTACGTCACGCTCGGCCAACCTGCCAACACGCTGTCGGGTGGCGAAGCCCAGCGGCTGAAACTCGCTGGCTACTTGTCGACGAAACGGCAAGGCCGGACGCTGTTCATCCTCGACGAGCCTTCCACCGGTTTGCACTTTTCGGACGTGGTGCAACTGGTCGATTGCTTCGACGCGCTGATCGACGTGGGGCACTCAGTGCTGGTGATTGAGCACAATGTTCCGCTGCTGCAGGCCGCCGACTATATCATTGATATTGGTCCCGGTGCCGCGGGCGATGGTGGCCGCGTGGTGGCTACGGGGACTCCCGAGCAAGTGGCCAAAGTCGCGGCGTCGGCAACGGGTCGAGTGCTGAAAATAGCGCTCGACCGCCAAGCCCGAGCGGTGGCCGAGGCCCGCCGGCAGGAGAGCGAACTTGATTAGCGGCGCTACCATAGTATGCACGTCGGCCGACGAAACCCTGGCGGTGCTGGTTGTCACGCCGGAGCTGAATGGACCACTCGGCGAAGAGGCAAGCATTGGGGGAGTTATGCGAGGTCCCTATTGCGAACGAGCGCGGACGCTGCCGGCGGAGTTTGTGCTCAAGCTTCACGACAACGGGACGCTGGTCGCCATGGTTGTTGACCCGTGCTACTCGACGGCTGAGTTGAAGATGGATTATGAGCTGGAGTTGTGGTCCGAACAGCAAGGCCTACGCTCAATAGACTTTGAAACTAGAGTAGAGCTGAAGAAGAAGTGAAGAAGGAGAGAACTCCAATCCACTTAGCTTCACGAATCTCGCAGGACTGAAAACCCAAGCCAACCACTATAGCCACGAAAAGGCACGAGAACTCACAAAAAGAATTCAGTCAGGTTGATAGTCGCTCTCACAGCTTGGCAGCGTGTCCATAGTTGTCTCTTTGTGTGTTGTTGTGCATTCTTGTGGCAATTGATCAATACTCTTGAGATAGGGATGATCCCTAGAATCGCAGTCTAGCGACGACTAGTTAACTCCAAAGAAATTGACCTGCCATGTCCCACGACCCCATGCCCGACGACGCTCTCGACCGCTACTCGCGGCAGGTGCGGTACGCGCCGCTGGGGGTCGAAGGGCAGCGGCGTTTGGTCGGCGGGCGGGCGCTCGTGTGTGGGTGCGGGGCGCTCGGGTCGGCGATTGCTGGCACGCTCGTTCGCGCTGGCGTTGGGCACGTGCGGGTGGTCGATCGCGATTTCTTGGAACTCTCGAATCTCCAGCGGCAGGCGCTGTTTGACGAAGCGGACGTGAAGGCCGGACTCCCCAAAGCGATCGCGGCGGCGAACAAACTTCGGGCGATCAACTCCCAGGTTGAAGTCGAGCCGGTCGTGGCCGATGTGACGTTCAAGAACATCGCCGACCTGGCCGACGACTGCGACGTGCTGGTCGATGGTACCGACAACTTCGAGATTCGGTTCCTGCTCAACGACTTCGCACTCGCGAGTGGCAAGCCGTGGGTGTATGGCGGTGTGATTGGTGCCGAGGGGCAGTCGATGACCATCCTGCCGGGCGAGACGGCGTGCCTGGCGTGCCTGCTCGCCGAACCCCCACCGCCGGGGACGACGCCCACCTGCGATACGGCCGGCGTGCTTGGCCCCGCGGTGAACGTTGTCGCCGCGATTCAGGCCGCCGAAGCGATGAAAATCCTCAGCGGCAATACGAGTGATTGCAGTCGCAAGCTGTCGATCTTCGACCTTTGGCGGAACACATTCCGGCAAGTCGACTTAGCAAAGCTCAAGGAAGCCGGAACCTGCCGAGCATGCGCCAAGCTCGACTTCGAGTGGCTCGAAGGCCGGCGCGGCAGCCAAGCCGCGGTGCTCTGCGGCCGCAACGCCGTGCAGCTCCGCCCCGATTCGCCGCGAACGCTCGACCTTGCGGCGATGGCCAGGACGCTTGAACCCGTGGCCGACGTGTTCGCGAACGAGTACCTGCTTCGTGCCGAGACCGACAAGTACACGGTCACGCTCTTCCCCGATGGTCGAGCGATTGTGGCGGGGACGGATGATATTGGGGTGGCTCGGAGCGTGCTATCGGCGCTCGTGGGGCAGTAAACTCTCGCCCTCTTACCCACCTTCTGCTAGCACGCGGTCGATTCGCCGCAAGGGTTAACGTCCGCAGGCGATACAACCGATTTTGTCGTAAGACCCAGACTCATTTGGCGGCGCGAATCCCGTCTCTTCCTGCGCGCCGCGATGCCTTGATGGACTCGACATGACGACTTCGGTTTCGGAAACGACCCGCCTCGTGAAGATCGCCGCTGCGCCCGAAGCTCCACTCCGACGAAAACTCGTCGGACGTGCGGGGCCGTGGCAGTTGGTGCGGCAGGTGGCGGAGACTACCTTTGCGCGGCTTTACACCGCTCGGCCTGCCGATGCGTGCGAATCGCAGCCGGTCGCCTACATGGTGAAGATGCTTCGCAAGGAGTGGTGGCGCGACACGTCGGCCATCGAGATGTTCCGCCGCGAAGTGATGGTGGGGACCAAAGTTTCGCACCCGCACGTGGTGCCCATCCTGTCGGCGAACGTCCGCCAGCCGCCGTTCTATGCCGCGATGCCGCTACTCGAAGGAATGACGCTGCGTGATCGTCTCGACTCGGGCTGGGTGCCGGGACTCAGCGAGGTGCTGTGGATCGTTCGCCAGATTGCCGAGGGGCTCGCCGCCATTGATGACTCGGTTCGCATGGTGCATGGGGACGTAAAGCCCGAGAACGTGATGATCTCGTCCACCGGGCACGTGACGCTTATCGACCTTGGATTCGCGCGGGGTGAAGGGGACGATCACGGCGCGATGATTCGTCCCGTAGTTGGCAGCCTGACCTACATCGCCCCCGAAGTGGTGACCAGCGCCTACGCCGCTGGTCCCGCGAGCGATCAATACAGTCTGGGCGTCGTGATGTACGAGATGCTCTCGGGCCGGCCACCGTTTACGAGCCAAGACCCGGCGGAACTCGTCGCCCAGCATCGTGGACAAAAGCCTCCTTGCATTCGCAGCCTCTGCCCACACATGCCGAAAGCCGTGGCGTCGCTCGTTCACACGCTGCTGGGCAAAGACCCAATGCGGCGCGGGATGAGTTATCGCGAACTGGTTGAGCAGCTCGTAAGGCTCGAGATCGACACGTTCGTGTTGCCAAAGAGTGCGTAAACATCCTCTGTAAACACACTAACCCTCGACTTTCGTCGAGGGCTAGCGCTGAGGGAGGATGAATGCACGGGGTGGGACAATTTACTCCACAGTTTACTCCACTACGGGTTCTTCGACGCCGTCGAGGAAGCTGTGGAGCGAGCGGGCGCGGAAGGGTTGCTGCAGCTTGCGGACGGCCTTCGACTCGATCTGACGGACGCGTTCGCGGGTGACGCTGAAGATCTTGCCGACTTCTTCGAGCGTGTAGCTGTAGCCATCGGCCAGGCCATAGCGAAGGCGGATGATTTCGCGTTCGCGGTACGATAGCTCGCTCATCACGTCGTGCAGGCGATTCTTCAAGGCTTCGAGGTGAGTGTCGTACAGTGGATCGTCGTCGCGGCCTTCTTCCAGGAACTCGCCGAAGTAGTTGTCTTCATGATCGCCCACGGGTTGATCGAGCGACAATGGCTGACGGGTCATCTTCAGAATGCAGCGGGCATCGTCGACCGACATGCTGAGCTTCTCGGCTACTTCCTCAGGGTTGGGCTCGCGGCCGTGGATTTGGAAGAAGTCGAGCGATGCCGCACGAATCTTGCTCATCGTGTCGATCATGTGAACCGGCAGGCGAATCGTCCGGCTTTGATCGGCGATAGCCCGGGTGATCGCTTGGCGAATCCACCACGTGGCGTAGGTCGAGAACTTGTAGCCGCGGGCGTACTCAAACTTATCGACCGCACGCATCAGACCGGTGTTGCCTTCCTGAATCAGGTCGAGGAAGCTCAGCCCACGGTTGCGATAACGCTTGGCAATCGAAACCACCAGACGCAGGTTGGCGGCGGATAGCTTACGCTTGGCCGCGTCGTAGGTGGCGCGGCGTTCGACGGTGCGGGCCACTAGGTGAGCGAGCGTTGCGGGGCTCTCGTGGGTGATCCGCATCAGGTAGCGGAGTTCGTGTAGCAGCTCGACGTGGTAGCTCTGGCCATGAACGCCATCGGGCTCGGTGAGCTGCTGCTTGATGGTCGCCATGCGGTGACCAATCTGATGCAGCTCGTCCATCGCGGGGAGCAGCTTCTGTAGGCGAAGGTTCATCTCCTCCACCAGGCGAATCACCTTGTTGCGACGGACGATCAGGCTCCGCCACGCCAGACGGCGTTCGCTGATGGGTCGTTGACGATCGATGGCAATCACGTAGTCTTCGCTATTCTTGGCGAGCAACTGGCGGATGGTCGCCAAGTTCGGACCGATTCGCTTGAGGATTCGCTTCTTCTCCGTGGTGTTGGTCACCGAGATCTCGATGGTGCGGTCCAGTCGCAGCTCGCCCCGCTCGACCTTCTCCAACAACGCCGCCGCGGCGTGCAACACGTAGTCGTTGCACAGCATCGTGCGGCGGAACTTGAGGCGTGCCCCTTCGATGTTCTTGGCGGCGGTGATTTCCTGCTGACGATTGAGCATCGGGATCTCGCCCATCTGCATCAGGTACATCCGCACCGGATCGTCGATGTGCGAGCCGTCATCGACGTCGGTTTCTTCCGAGTAGGTGACCTCGTCTTCGAAGTCTACTTCGTCGTCCAGCTGCGGGCGGCTCGGCTTCGCGGGACGGCCGGGCTTACGCGAGCCAGGTTGGGGGCGTCCGGTGCGGGGGGCGGCTGTCTTAGCGGCAGTGCGTGAGCGTGGCACGGCGAAATCCTTGGGCTCGGGGCGACGAGAGAGAAGAAAAGCTCTGCTGCCCACCTAATGCACGCCCCGCGCCAGTGCCCTGCCACGAAGTTCAGCACTTGACCCAAGTGCTTGTGGCTGCGAGACTTACAGCACGAGGCGAAACCGCATCCGCGTCCATTCGCTGCGACCGGCGTCGTCCTTTCACCACAATGGGTGCCGACTGGCGTTGCCAAAACACGACATCGGCTTGTTGACCGCGTCCACGAATCTCCAGCCCAGCCCAGCCATGCACATCGCCTGCCTGCCGCACGGTTCCCCGAGCTCATCGCTCCGCCAAGTGCTGGCGGGGGCGTCCGACACGCGGGCGATTGTCCTCCCCAGTTCTCCCCGCCATCGCGACGGCGGTGAGTGGCTGCTCGACGCGATGCGCGAGCTCCGGCGCGAGCTGTTCCTCGAGCCAGAACTTCAAGTGATTGCGTCGGTCGACCCCGCGGCCGTGCGAAAAGTCACCCGCGAAGTCGCCCGCTTGCTCGCCGAGTCGCGGCTCGACGAAGTGACCATCGGCCGTGTCCAGTCGACCGCCACGGCGACGACGATCGTCGAGTGGCTCGCGGGTGGCGAGACGTTCGCCCACGCCGAGACAGGTGACGAGCTCGACGACGATGTGCTGCTGGAAACGGCGTACATCGAACTCGGTGCCGCGCCACTGGTGGACGCGAGCGAATCGTCAGCCCGTATTGTTATTTCCACCGAGATGGCACCGGGCTCTCTGGCCTTGGCTGCGGCTTACGAGCGACTCGAACTCGATGCCCACGACTGGAACCGCCTCGCAACGCTGGTCACGCTCGCCCGCGTGGTGGAAGAACCCCGGCAAGCCGCGCCGCTGTGGATGGAAGTAAGTGAGGGTGGCGAAGTAGTAGTGGCTGCGCTTCCCACGATTGGCATCGAGCAACTGAACGATGCCCTAGCGCATCAACGCAGTGAACTCGGTTGTGGCAAAGTGAACCCTGATGTGGGGGTCGATCTCGACGGCGCGCGATGGGAAATGGTCGCAGCGAACAAGTACACGCTCCTTGGCGTCTTAGGTCATCCACCGACGGGTCGTTATGCCGTGGAGCTTCGCTATTGCGAGACCGACTCCGACACGCTCCACGACTGGCCCACCACCATCAGCAAGACCTTGGTAGACTGGGACGCTTCGGTCCGGCCGGCGCGACGGTGGCTTGGCAGAAAACGGTAGAAGATTTGATGAGGGTGCGGGGATAGCCACGAAGAGGTGGGAAAAGGCACGAAAATGAAATGCGACTGCGTTGAGCCGAGAGCGAGTGATAGGATCAACTTGGCGAACGTAAGGTCTGTTTCGCTGTGATTCCCAACCAATACCTTTTTGTGTCTTTTCGTTCCTTTTCGTGGCCAACTTTTGTTTGAGAAGCAACATGTCCGGTTTTGTCGAAGTCAAAGTCACGCCTCCCGTTGGCACGATCATTCTGAATCGCCCCGAAGCGGGCAACGCGATCAGCCGCGCGATGCTGGAGGAGCTGCAGCAGGCGATTGGCGATCTGTACCAGGAGAAACGCGTGCGAGCCGCGATTCTCACCGGTGCCGGCGATGTGTTCTCGGTGGGGCAAGACCTCGCGGAACTCGCGAGAGCTCACGTCGACAGCGGGTTGAGCGATGCGGAGCGGCACGAGCAGTTTGGCGACGAGGCCGACGCCATTGCCGACTTGGTGGCCGAACTGCTTCGATTCCCCAAGCCGGTGATCGCCACGGTGAACGGCCCCGCCGCAGGGCTTGGCGTAGCGCTCGTGATGGCCGCCGATGTGGTCTTGGCCTGCGACACGGCGGAGCTGAGCGTGCCTGACGCACGCCACGGTTTGGTAGCCGGGCTTGTGGCTCCGCTGGTCGCGTATCGCGTCGGTGCCGCGGCGGCGACCAGGCTTGCAGTCGCCGGTCAATCGTTCGATGCGGCCGAGGCCCATCGCCTCGGCATTTACCATGAGCTGGTGAAACACGACCTGCTATGGGCCCGCGGCATGGAGATCGGCCAACACTGCGCCACCTCCGCCCCGCAAGCGGTGAGCCTGACCAAGCGGCTTCTGTTGGAGACGGTCGGCGAAAAACTCTTTACCGACCTCGCCAGCGGTGCCATCGCCACAGCCACGGCACGCACGACAGATGCGGCGAGGGAAGGAATGGCGGCGCATCGCGAGGGGCGCGAGGCGCGGTGGGAATAGGAGGCGGAAGAACAATTCTACTTGATTAGCCAAGTGGGTCAGGTATTCTTAGCCACACTAGGTGCTTCCTATGGTTAGAGATTGGTCGTGCGACCGCTGGGCACTTGAGAAGTCCTACTAGCAAGGAGAGTCCAACGTGGACATGACGGAACATGGCGCCAGACTCGCCTTGCTCGTTTGCCTATCAAGTACAGGCTTTTGCATCTGGGGAATCATTCGCGTCTGGCAGGGTCAGGTGAATATTCCTTACCGCCAGAGGGAGCAGGCTCCGTGGGGTTTTCTCATGGGATTGCTACCGTCCATTGCAATTGCCACACTTCCGTGGGGTTTCAAGTGGTTCATTCAGGAGTACTTTCTGCAGAAGCCGGTCGCGTCAAGGCATCTTAGTATGGGTGCACCAAGAAAGCCTTCAGCGATGGCGACGAACGACTTGATGGCATTATTATCGGCTGAAGCGACCATTATGTTGCTGATTGCGGTCATCATGGTCCTTCTCATTCGCTTTAGGGTGCGTTCATTGCCGACCGCTCTAGGCCTGCCTCGTTCGATTAGTGCCTTGATGGATGACCTAAAGCTCGGAGGCTTTACCGCCCTAGCCGCGGTCGCCCCCGCGATTGGTGCCCAGTTACTGATCTACGTGGTTAGCGATGGCAAACAGCAGCCCGTCATGGAGGCGATCAAGGAGTTTTTGAATAACAGATCGATGCTGCTGCTTATATTTGCTTCGATTATGGCCGCCGCTGTTGTGGAGGAGATCAGCTTTCGGGTCCTTCTGCAGGGCTGGTTGGAGCGAATGGCCAGCTTGTGGCAGAGGCAAACGCGACTGCTCCTTGTCACACCTGGAGGCAACTCCAATCGGCGGAAGATCGTTGACGTGGCTCCATGGGTTCGCGGTGCCGTAGCGGTATTTCTAACCAGCATCGCCTTCGCTGCGGCACACCTGAGCCAAAGTTTCATCCCTGCCGGAATATTTGTATTCTCGCTGTTCTTGGGTTATCTCTACTGCCGAACCCACAGCCTCGTCGCCGCCATCTTTGCACACGCCTTATTCAACGCAATCAATTTTGGCTTCGCCATCGCGGCGTTCTCGTAGCTGCGAGCATGGCAAGTGAAGCAATAATTCGTCTTATTCGGGGCGAATGAACGAATGAGATAACACGCGAGCACGACCATGACCGAAAACCCCTACGAAAGCACCGATCAGCCTCATGGACCTCTACCAGTCAGCGGTCCGCTGGCGCTGTTGGGTAAAGTCGCTCTCGTGCTGGTGATACTGGGCGGGCTGTCGCTACTCGTGATACCAGCGCGACGGGGCGCCCGCGAAGCGGCGCGTCATAATTCGTGCCTAAACAACGTCAAGCAGATCCTGCTGGCTCTGCACAACTACCAGGAGGTACACGGTGAGTTGCCGCCGGCTTATAGTGTCGACGCAAAGGGCAATCAATTACATAGTTGGCGGGCACTGATTCTGCCGTTTATAGAGGGAAACACCGTCCACAAGCTGATCGACTACTCGAAACCCTGGGATGCCCCCGAAAACGAGGCGGCACGCAACATACCCTCGCCTTTCCCCATCTGCCCTAGCTCGTGGCAGGAGGACGAGCAGCTGACGACGTACCTCGCTGTCGTCGGGCCAGAGTTTCTGTTCGATGGTCGCACTCCTCGCAAATTATCGGATGTGAAAGACGGACTTTCGAATACCCTGGCGATTGTCGAAGTATCTCCCGACAAGGCGGTTCACTGGATGTCGCCTGAAGACGTGGATGAGAACTTTGTGTTTGAGAACACCGACGAGAATCTGCGCACGGGACATCCGGAAGTGTTCATCGCCGGTTTCTTGGACGGCCGTGTCGAAGGGATTCAAATGGATGTTGACCCCGAGGACCTCCGCGCGATGCTCACCATTGCGGGACGCGAAGTGATTGAATAGCAAAGCAGGACCACCATGACCGAGCATTCCTACGAACACACCGACCATCCTTCTGGCGCGATGGTAAGCGTCTGGGCAAAAATATTCTGGCGTGTGGCGATCTACGGAGGGATCATCGCCCTTGTCGTTGCACTTCTGCTCCCCAATGTCAGATCTGCTCGCGGAGCGGCGGAGCGAAATCAGTGCCACAACTACGTGCAGCAAACGCTGCTCGCCTTGCAAAACTATCACGACACGCGGGGGGAGTTGCCACCGGCGTATACCGTTGACGAGCATGGTAATCGGCTGCATAGCTGGCGGGCCCTGATTCTGCCATTCACGGAAGGTACCGACGGAGTATACAAGCTGATTGACTTCTCAAAGCCTTGGGATGCACCGGAGAATGAAGCGGCACGTAACTCGCCCTCGCCTTTTCATGTCTGCCCGAGCGCCCGACTGGACGATGAGCAGCTAACCACGTACCTCGCGGTTGTCGGTCCGAAGTTTGTGTTCAATGGCCCCTCACCTCGCAAGTTCTCGGACGTGAAAGACGGACTTTCGAATACCATCGCGATTGTCGAAGTCTCACCCGATAAGGCGGTTCACTGGATGTCGCCTCACGACGCCGATGAAACTTTCCTCTTTGAGAATCCCGAAGAGAGTCTTAAGACGAACCATCCTGGCTTGTTCATTGCTGGCTACTTGGATGGCCATGCCACGGGGATTCCACTCGACATCGACCCCAAAGACCTCCGCGCGATGCTCACCATTGCGGGAGGCGAGAAGCTAGGCGAGTAGTGCGATAGAGTTCTACGCCCACCAGCGGCACGATCCAGCTAACCCACGCCGCGACCGGATAGGTCCAGTACGCTCCGGTGATTTCTGATAGGCCGCCGATTAAACGCAATACGACTGCCGAGCAGAGGAGTGCGTAGCAGCGGAGCATCCACCAGCGGTGCAGCTGAAACTGGCGAGCGACGGCGGTACGCCAGCCCATGGCGGCGCAAAGAGCGGTTGCTAGCGATAGCATCGCGAAACCGGCTCCGGCAGTGGCGCTCGGTGCGTAGAACGCCATCCAAAGTCCGCTCGGTGTTAGCACGGCGAGGATCAATAGCACTTGCATTCTGCCAAGCCAGCGGTGCCACTGTGGGTAGCGGCTTCGCAGTCCGTCACTCAGCAGGAATAGACCCGCGATGAGCGTCACGGGTCCCGAAAAGATGTGAGCGTAGAACGCCCATTGATAGGTGCCGAAGAAGTAGCCGCTGCGGCCCAGCAAGAAATCGGCATCGAAGTTCGGGGGCAGGTAGTCGCGGTAGGCCAGCACGATGGTCACCGTCGTTTGACACACCAAATAAATGGCGAGCCACTGGATGAGACGGACGGCGGTGAAGGGGCGGGGCATGCGTGGTGTCGTCGAGTGGGGTGAAGTGATCACCCTAAACGATTCGCGAGTGCGGGGCCACCTATTGCTTGTAGTGAGCCGGGTCGTCCCCGACCCCGGAAAGTTAATCAACGAGCACGTTATCCACGCGACAAAGTTTGCATGTCCGGGGCCGGGGACGGCCCGGCTCACTCGGACGTTTCGCGGTGGAGTCCGGTACTACGCTCGTCGCAGTGTGATCAGATTCAGCTCCGGGGGGCAGCCCCAGCGGATGGGGGAGTAGCTGCTGGTGCCGGGGCTGACGTGCATGACGGTTCCGCCGTGCGAGAAGACGCCTTGCGTGTAACGCGTGCCGTAGATGCTGGGGGTAAGCAGCGCGCCGAGGATCGGGAATCGCACCTGCCCGCCATGATTGTGACCGGCGAGGGCGACGTGGAAACCATGCCGCTGCGTCCACGCGAAGTGATCGGGCGTGTGGAGGAGGGCGAGGCGGAGTTCGTCAGGTTTCGCCGTGCGCGGTCCGAGCAGCGAGACGTTGGGCTCCGGTAAAAACCAGGGGGCTTCGTTCCCCGCGACGATGCACATGCCGCCGGCGAGAGAGAGTTCGACGACATGCCCACCAACATCAATGAACCCGGCCTCGACCAATCGCCACCGCGTTTCGCCCGAGTCGCAGCGAACATCGTGGTTGCCAAGAACGAACAGCTTGGCGGAACGAGCTTCGAGCCTTGCGAGCGTGGTGTCGACCCAGTCGTGGCACGCATCGCACTCGACGATGTCGCCCGTGATCGCCACCAAGTCCGGAAGCCAGGCGTTGGCGAGGTCGACCATCTGGTCGTAATAGTCACGCGTGATGCGGCCCGACATGTGGAGGTCGGTGAGGTGGGCGATTTTCAGGCCTTCGAATCGTGCGGGGAGATCAGGCACGCGCAAGTCGAGTTCGACGCGTATTGGCGAGACGACTTGATTGCCGGGAAGTCCGCCGAGCCAGCGCGGAAGACCTGGCGCGAGCAACGCACCTGGCTCGCTGCTTACTAATTTGATCGGCGAGACGACGCGCTTCGCGATGCCGCCGCGGCGTTCGGGGTGGTAGTAGCAATAGGCGCTATGGAGTAGCGCTAAAACGGCTAACGCGAGCGAAGCGTAACCCCAGGTGTTGGCGAGTAGCTCGGGCAGACGCGGCCAAGTGCTGGGGTAGTGCGCGCCCGCGGCGAACTGCGCGAGTGGCCATACGCCGAATCCACATAGCAGCATGCACGCAAGCATCAGCACATCGACGAGCTTGCGATTCCAGCCATAGGCGTGGGTGCGATTGACGATGGCCACCCAGAACACGGTATGCCCCGCCGCGGCTACGAGAAACAACAGCACGCGGGCGAGCAACATGGTAGGCAACGTCCACCGAGGAACTGGGACCCAAAATTAGGCGACCGGTGCAACGGTTTGTTCGACGGCTTCGAGCAACTGATCCAGCCGAAACGGCTTGTAGAGCACGTGCTTGAGCCCCGCTTGGCGGGCTTTGACGATCGAGTGGCCCGGGTCGTAACCGAAGCCGGTCATCAAGATCAGTGGTACGCGCTCGCTCAGTTCCCGCAGCCGTAGCATCAACTGATGTCCCGACATGTCGGGTAGGCGGATGTCGGAAATGATGGCGTCGTAGTGGTGGCCTTGGCCCAGGTTGCGAACCATTAGAACGGCCTCGTTGCCATCGTGGGCGGTCTCGACCACGCAGCTATAGCGGTCGAGCAGGGCGTGGGCGGCGCTGCGGACACTCTCGTCCTCGTCCACCACCAGCACGCGTTTGCCGACCAGGCCAGGACGCTGGTCGACACGTGACGAAGCAGGGCGGGCTTCGACGGGGGCCATCGCCTGGCCCACTTTCTGAATCACCTGCTTGATGTCGCGGGCATTCATCAGGATGTGCTGCAACCGCTGGACGACTTCGGGTTCGTGGCCGATGTAACGCTCCATCACGTTCACGGCGTCGTTCAGGATGTCGTCCACCGGGCGGGCTACCGCGCTGTGAATCGCCTCGACGCTCGCGGCGGCGGTGGTGGCTTGCTCGGCGGCGAGCAGGTCGAGCGTGTTCAGCGCGACGGCCAGGTCGCGGCAGAAGATCTCGACGAACTGCAAGTCGCCCTTGCTGAACGCGTTGACCTCGGGGCTCTCGACGTTGAACGTGCCAATAACTTCGTCGTGCAGCATTAGTGGCACGGTCATCGAGCTCTTGGCGTCTTGGCTTCCTTCGAGGTAGAGGCTGTCTTTGCTGGTGTCCTCGCACAGATAACTCTTGCCAGTGGCGGCGACCCAACCGGTGACGCCATTGCCTTCGGTTTGAGCCCAGAGCACGCGTTCTTCGGCCTCGGGCTTCATGCCCACGGCGAGCAGCGGCTTGAGTTCGCCGGTGGCTTGGTCGAGCATGCGGATTTCGACCACGTCGTAGTGCAGCACGTCCTCGGTGCAGTGGAGGATGTTGTCCTTCAGCAGCTCGATGCGGCCCTGGAAGTCCATGTCGGCGACGTCGTCGGTCGTCAGGTCCGCCAGCTCGACGCCCGCTTGATGAATGTTGGCGAGCTTCTGTTGTTCGTGGTACTCGTCGGTCACGTCGCGGAGCGTCACGATCAGGTGGCGCTGTGCGTCGGGGCCGTCGAAAACAGGGGCGGCGTGGATGCGGAAGCAACGCGTCTCGCCCGCGCGAAGCGTGCTAACGCTGGGGCGATTGGTCGAGAAGGCGCGGCCGAAGGGACAAAAGTCGGAGCCGAGCACCTCGGGATCGCCGAGCACCTGGTAAATGTTTTGCCCTACGGTATCCTGCACGCCGACCCACTCGCCGAGTCGCCCATTGCTCCAGACGATGGTGTTGTCGCCGTTCAGCAGCACCACGCCATCGGGCATGCTTTGCAGGATGTGCTGGTTCTGCATGATCCGGCCGGCGTCGAACGCGGCCGAGAAGTGCTCGGCGTCGGCATAGACGCCGATGTACTCGCCCCGAGCCAGCTCGGCCATGGCACGGACGGGGGAGCCTACGCGGACCACGGTTACCTGGTCGCCGAACCGTTCCTGGATGGCGACAACTTGGTCGTTGCTCCCCCCCAAACAGAGTACCTGCGGTTTCTCTACGGCAACGGCCATATCCTGGTCGCCGGGCGTGTCGTCGGTGTCGTGCGCAGTATCGGGCACAATCGCTTCCCGCTGGGGTGGGCGTGACGGGGAAACGGCACAGGGACCGGAGTCGCCCAGAGCGACCGACGGCCAAAGTGTCAAAGGCAAGCTGTAGCAGCCCCCTCCGCCGTGAATTATACGGAGTTCTTCACTAACCAACAACCTTTAACGTGGTTGAGGCTCAAGAGTTGGTATCGGCCACCTCACAGGTAACCTAATCGCCAAGTCTCCACATTTTCACCGTTTTCCGTGTAACCCAGATGGGCGCATTCCGTTTGGGCTATACAACCCGTTCCTCCGGCGAGTACAACAGTCGATTCGCCTACAGTCGCTGGCGACCGCTGGGTACAGGCGGACCGGCGGCAGACGCCCCCCGCGCCCTTCCCACCCATTGGCCCACCCTTGGGCTCCGCCACCATGACGCCCAGTTCATTTCACCTGCGTAACGTCGCCATCATCGCCCACGTCGACCACGGCAAAACCAGCCTCGTCGATAAGTTGCTCTACCAGTCGGGCCAGTACCGATCGGAGGATCTCGACAAACGTGCCGGCGGCCAGCATGGACTCGTGATGGACGTCGGCGATCTGGAGCGCGAGCGTGGCATCACCATTCTCAGCAAGAACTGCGCGGTGACCTACGAAGCGGCGGATGGCGAAACGTACCGCATCAACCTGATCGACACCCCGGGCCACGCCGACTTCGGTGGCGAGGTCGAGCGCGTGCTCACCATGGCCGACGGCGCGCTGCTGGTGGTCGACGCGTTCGAAGGTCCGATGCCCCAGACCCGGTTCGTGCTGCAAAAGGCCCTGGCATGTGGACTGCGGCCGCTGGTGGTCGTGAACAAAGTCGACCGCCCCGACTCGCGCCCCGACGAAGTGGTGAGCGAGGTGTTCGACCTGCTTTCAGACCTCGGTGCCGACGACGAAGCTCTCGACTTCCAAACCGTTTACGCGTCCGCCAAACAAGGTTGGGCGGCGACGGACCTCGATGGCGAGCGGACGGATATGCGGGCACTATTCGAAGCGATCGTCGAATGGGTTCCGCCCCCACGGTTCGCGGACGCCGAAGCGCCATCTCAGCTGCTGGTGACTAGCATCGACTACTCCGACTACGTGGGCCGTATCGCCATTGGCCGCGTGTTTGGCGGTGTGCTCGAGGCGAAGCAGCGCGTCGCGGTCATCGATCGTCACGGCGCCAAGACCCAACAACAGATTGCCCAGTTGCTGACGTTCGAGGGTCTGGAGCGCAAAGAGACCAAGCGCGTCGAGGCGGGCGACCTGTGTGCCGTGGTGGGACTCGACCCGATCAACATTGGCGACACCATCGCCGACGCCATGCGTCCCGAGGCCCTACCCACGGTGACCATCGACGAGCCCACGCTGCACATGACGTTCCGCGTCAACGACGGACCCTTCAGCGGTCGCGATGGCAAGTTCCTCACCAGCCGGCAGATCGGTGATCGTCTGGAGCGCGAACTCCGGTCGAACGTGGCCCTCCGCGTGGAGCCCGGCGACACCATGGAACAATACCGGGTCAGCGGACGTGGTTTGATGCACCTTGGCATTTTGATTGAGAACATGCGCCGGGAAGGTTTCGAGCTGTGCGTCGGCAAGCCCCACGTGGTAATTCGCCACGTCGATGGGGTAAAGGAAGAGCCAATCGAGCTCTTGGTGATCGACGTGCCCGAAGACCATCAAAGCGCCGCGATGGCGCTGCTGGGCGACCGCCGCGCCGAGCTCCTAAAAATGGGCTACAAGACCGGCAACAGCGGCTTCGTCCACATGGAGTTCTCGATCCCCGCGCGAGCCATGATCGGTCTGCGTAGTCGATTGCTGACCGCTACACAGGGTCACGCGGTGATTCACCACACGTTGCTGGGCTACGAGCCGATGCGTGGCGCGGTGCCCCATCGCAATGCCGGCGTGCTGATTGCCAACGAACCGGGCTCGGTGACGGCCTACGCCCTCGACGCCTTGTACGATCGCGGTTCGTTCTTCGTTAAACCAGGCGACGACGTTTACGAAGGCCAGGTGGTTGGCGAAAACTGCAAGGCGGGCGACCTTGTAGTGAATGTCGTGAAGGGCAAGAAGCTCACCAACATGCGAGCCGCCGGCAAGGACGACAACAGCCAAGTCCGGCCCGCACGCGAGATGTCGCTCGAAGGTTGCCTGGAATACATCGACGACGACGAACTGGTCGAAATCACCCCCAAGACCATCCGCCTGCGAAAGACGATGCTCAAGGAAACCGACCGCAAGCGCGAATCCCGGCGCACAGCGAGCGTGTAGGAAGAGAGTAAAGAACTTTCGCCCACACTCCACCAGTAGCCTCGACCAAGCCGGGTAGGGTGCTGAAGAGGCCTCTACGCAGCTTCCGCCTGCGTCAAATTGCCACGCCTACTACGGCGGGCCACACCAGATTGCTACAATTCGGTGTCTAGGTCTGGGTACGGGAAGGTGGATTTGGCGTGGCAGAATTGACGCATTTCGACGAGTCGGGCGCTAGCCGCATGGTGGACGTGGGGCACAAACCCACCACCCGCCGGCGGGCCGTGGCGTCGGCTCTGGTGCGGATGCAACCAGCGACGCTCGCCCTTATCCAGTCTCGCGGGCACGCGAAGGGGGACGTGCTCGAAGTGGCCCGGCTCGCTGGAATTATGGGCGCGAAGCGGACGGGCGAGCTGATTCCGCTGTGCCACCCGCTGCCGATCGATAGCGTGTCGATCCTGTTCGAAGCGGTAAGCGACACTACACTTTCCCTAGTGGCGGAAGTCGCCACCACCGGAAAAACGGGGGTGGAAATGGAGGCACTCACGGCCGCGACCACCGCTGCCCTCACCGTGTACGACATGGTAAAATCGGTCGACCGCGGTGTGGTGATTGAGCGTGTGCAGCTTGAGCACAAGTCGGGCGGTAAGAGCGGCGATTGGAATCGCTCGGCGGCGGGAGTCGCGACGTAGCAGCATTAACGAGCACGAAGGATCACGCATGACACGGGTCGAATCTTCCAACCCGGCCGGCCGGTTGGCGATCGGCGACTTGTTTGCTGAGGTGCGCGCTGGCCTCGAAGGGGTCGAAGCACGTCTGCAAGCGGAGCTCCGCAGTCGGTACGACAACGTCGATCGCGTCGTGCGACATGGATATCGGCTCGGCGGAAAGCGGTTGCGGCCCGCGCTTTTGCTTCTCGCTGGCCAGGCAACTGGTGAGCTTTCGGGTTCGCACGAGACGCTGGCCGTGGTGGTGGAGATGATCCACACTGCCACGTTGGTCCACGACGACGTGCTGGACGAAGCCGATCTGCGTCGCCACGTCGATACGATCAACGCTCGCTGGGGGAACGAGACCAGCGTGCTGCTGGGCGATTTTCTGTTCTCGCACGCTTTCTACCTGGCGAGCACGGTGGGCACGGCCGAGGCTTGCATGCTGATCGGCCGCAGTACCAATCGTGTGTGCGAAGGCGAAATGCGGCAGACACTCTCGGGTGGGAATCTAACGCTCAGCGAAGACGATTACTACGCCATCATCGATGCGAAGACCGCCGAGCTGTGTGCTTGCTGCTGTGAGTTGGGAGCGATGTTCTCGGGAGCCGATGCCGACACCGTGGCAGCGCTCGCGAGCTATGGCCGGCACTTGGGCATGGCGTTTCAGATCGTCGACGACCTCTTGGACCTTGAAGGGGACGAGTCGACCACCGGCAAATCGCTAGGCCGCGATCTCGCGAAGCGAAAGATGACGCTGCCTTTGATTCACGCTCGCGACACGCTGGTCGACGGTCCGCAGACGATGTTCAAGTCCCAACTTGAAGCGGCCGCGAACCCTGCAGCAATTCTCGCCACGCTGCGAGAGCTGGGCTCGCTCGACTACGCCCGCGGCGTGGCGGAACGGTACGCCGAGAAGGCGGCCGCCGACCTCTCGTGCGTTGCCGATTCGCCGGCGAAGGGAACGCTGGAAATGCTGGCGGAGTTCGTGGTGAGCCGGCGTGGGTAGAGGATAGAATTCTTGCAGGGAGTCCGCTAACTCCCCATCTCCACCACTCGGCGCGCCAACTCCTCCGCGGATTCGTCCCCCACTTCCACCCACCGGCACTCACCTAAACTGCGAAACCACGTCCCTTGCCGCTTCGCGAACCGGCGGGTGCGGGTTTTGATCTTTTCGGTCATCGTGTGTTCGTCCGATTCGCCGGCGAGGTACTCGAGCACTTCCTGATAACCCACGGCTTGGCTGGCGGTGCGGCCGAGTTGTTTGCCATCCTCGGTGAGCGCGCGGACTTCCTCGACCAGTCCGTCGGCGAGCATCTTGTCGACGCGCTCTTCGATTCGCTGATGCTGTACCTCGCGCGGTCGATTCAACACGAACACGCGACAGTCCTCGGCGGCACGCGACTCGTCGAACTCCAGTTGCTGGTGACTGATTGGTTCGCCCGTGGAGCGAAACACTTCGAGCGCGCGAATCAGTCGGCGAGTGTCGTTCGGGTGAATCTGCGTCGCGGCGAGCGGATCGACCATCTCGAGCCGTTTGTGCAACTCACCCGGCGCAAGGATGGCGGCTTCGCGTTCGATCTCACCGCGAAGTTCCCAATTGGCGGCGGGGCCGTCGAACAAACCTCGCAGCAGGCACTTCAGCCACATCGGCGTTCCGCCGACGAACAGCACCTGGCGATCGCGCGCTCGAATGTCTCGCACCACACGCTCGGCATCGGCGAGGTACTGGGCAACGCTGTATTCTTCGTCGGGATCGCGAATGTCGATCAGGTGGTGCGGCACGGCGGCCTGCTGCTCGGCGGTTGGCTTGGCAGTGCCGATGTCCATGCCGCGATAGATGGCCATGGAGTCGAGTGAAATGATCTCGGCCCCCAGCTGTTGGGCGAGGGCGACGCCCACGGCCGACTTGCCCACGGCGGTGGCCCCGGTGAGGAACCAGCATTCGTCGAGAAAAAGAGAGGGATTCACGCGGTTCCGCCGGTTCATTGTCAGGGGTGGGTGGGCTGAGTAGACTGGTTCTTTATAGGTTTTTTCGAGCCGAACCGCCACGCGGCCCCCAATACGAGCAATGGCTCGAAGTTCTCGGACGGCGTGGCGGTCCGGCTATTGGTGTTTGATAACTCCATCGATCCACACATGTCCCGTCCTCTCGACCAACTCGAAGCCACGATCGCCGCCCGCAAGTCGGCGGGCGATGCCGATTCGTCGTACACGGCGAAGCTGCTAGCGGGCGGCGTCGAGAAGATCGGCAAGAAGATTGTCGAGGAAGCCGCCGAGGTGGTCGAGGCCGCCGGCGAGCCGGGCGAAGCCGGTCGCGAGCATACCATCGCAGAAGCGGGGGACGTGCTCTACCACCTCATGGTGCTGCTCGCCCACCGCGATATCCAGCTCGAAGAAGTCGAGCGCGAACTCGCCCGCCGCTTCGGGATGTCAGGGATAGAAGAGAAAGCGTCGCGCGGGGAGTAGCCCGCGAATTACGCGGATAGACGCGAATGGCTGGTTTAGGGCGAGGAGTTACATGAGCTTCATCATGGTAGACGTCGAGGCGGACGGTCCGATACCGGGCGACTATTCGCTAGTGTCGTTTGGTGCGGTGCTAGTTGACGAGACGCTCGACAAGACATTTTACGGACGGTGCAAACCGATCTCTGATCGCTTCATCCCAGAGGCCCTCGCTGTTAGTGGGCATACGCGTGAAGACATGATGACTTTCGATGATCCTGAGGCCGTGTTTCAGCAATTTGGTGATTGGCTGGCAGAGGTCAGTTCCGGGCAACCGATGTTTGTGTCGGACAACAACGGCTTCGATTGGCAGTTTATCAATTGGTACTTTCATCATTTCCTTGGCAAGAATCCATTCGGACATAGCTCGACGAACCTGGGCTCGCTCTACAAGGGTTTAGTGAAAGACTTTTTCGTCAACTTCAAGCATCTTCGAAAAACCAAACATACGCATCATCCCGTGGAGGATGCAAAAGGGAATGCGGAAGCACTACTACATTTAAAGAAAGAAATGGGACTGAAGATTAGCCTCAAATAAGCGAATGCATTTGCGACTATTCGCGTGATTCGCGGGCTTCAATTCACTCCCAACAGATCGTCATGTCCAATCTACGTATCGGAATTCCCAGCAAAGGTCGACTCGCGGACGCGGCGGCCGAGCTTTTGAAAGAAGCGGGGCTGAACTTTCGTCGGCAGGAGCGAAGTTTGTTCGCCAAGGTCAAGGAGATGGACATCGACATCTGCTTCCTGCGAACCGACGACATCCCCGTGATGTGTGCCGAGGGAGCGATTGGTCTTGGCATCACTGGCGGCGACTTGATCGAAGAAGCCGGAGTCGAACTCAAGCAGCGATTGTCGCTCGGGCTGGGCGGTTGCCGGCTTGCGATCTGCGTTCCCGAGGACTCGACCTACAAGACGGCGGCCGATTTGAAGGATGTCCGCATCGCAACCAGCTTTCCGAACATCACCGAGAAGTATCTCGCCGCGCACGGTGCGACGGGCCGAGCGGTGAAGCTTTCGGGTTCGGTCGAAGCCACGATTACGCTCGGCGTGGCCGATGCGATTGTTGACCTAGTTGAGACCGGCAGCACGCTCGCCGCCAATCGACTTCGCATCCTCGACACCATCGGCTACTACGAAACGGTGCTGGTCGAAAGCGACAAGGTCGTGAATCCCGAGCTAGCAACACGCGTCGTGCGTCGACTCGAGGGCGTGGTGATCGCGCGCAGCTACTCGCTGCTTGAGTACAACGTGGCCGAGGAAAACCTGGCCGCGGTCGAGAAGATCACGCCGGGGTACAGCTCGCCGACCATCAACAAACTCGAACGCGCAGGCTGGTACGCCGTCCGTGCGATGGTGCCTCGCAAGGAAGTCATCTCGATTATGGAGCAGCTCGAAGTCGCCGGTGCCGAAGCGGTGCTAGAGACGACTATCCAAAACTGCCGGCTGTAGCGGAGTTGTTCCCTCTCCCCGACGCGGGTGAGGGTCGGGGAGAGGGAGCAAAGTTCTCCAATACCCCACGACGCTAGCAGCTAGCAACCCAGCGCACCGCTGCCATTGCCCCCGTGCTGGCAACGCCGTATTCTCCCTGTCGATTTTCTCCGAGGGGGTCTCGTCCGCGCACTCATCGCCATCGTCATGTTCGTGCCGCAGCATCCATCTGCCACACGCATTATGCCAAGGTTGGTGCGCGCGCTGACTCTTCTATTGCTTACCACCTGTGTCGGTTGTCAGACGGCGCAGAAGATGATTGCCCCGTCGCAGGATCGCGATTGGGAACCCCTGTACTCGGTGCTTCCCACTGCCGAGTTTCGCGGCACAGAAACAACCATTCGTAACGTCCGCTACTGCAAGTACATGGACGCCGACACCTACGTCACCGACTGGTACGACAAATCGTTCGACGTGCGGAACATCCGAGCGGTCGACTTTGTGGTGATGCCCTTCCCCGGAAATCCCGCGCTCGCGCACACGCAGCTCAGCTTCGAAATCGACCCACCGGGCGAGAAGCCCGACTACGTGGTGGTGAGTGCCGAGGTCCGCCGCGAGAAGGGCGAGACGTATGGGCCCATCAAGGGGCAGACGCGGCAGTTCGAGATCACCTACGTCGTGGCCGACGAACGGGACAGCATTGCCTCGCAAACCAACTTCAAGAACCGCGACGTGTATCTGTATCGCTCGACCGCGACGCCCGAGCAAGCGCAGCGGTTGTTCATGGACGTGATGTCGCGGGTGAATGGACTCGCTGAAAAGCCCGAGTTCTACGACACGCTCACTAACAATTGCACGACCAACATCATCGATCACATCAACCGCATTCAGCCCCGCCGGGTGACGTACGACTACCGCGTGCTGCTGCCCGGCCTGTCCGACAAGCTGGCGTACGACCAAGGACTGATCCTACACCGCGGCAACTTCGAACAAACCAAAACGCAGGCCTACCTGAATCCCAAGGTGGCCGCCGCGACGAGTAGCGAGAACTTCTCGGAGCTGATTCGGCGGTAATCCGTCATTGTCCAACGACGCCTCAATAGCCCCGACGAAGCGTGGCCGGGGTTCGTTGGCGGCTCTCCAGCTCACTTCGCAACATTGCAATTCCTCCCGCGATTTGGGACACTCGTTGTTTCACCACCCACGCACTCTGCCCCGTGATCTGCCATGTCTGCCACCGATCTTCAAGCTCCCCTGGGCCGCGTCCCTAGTGGCATTTTCATCCTCACCATCGGCACCGGCGAGCGGGCGACGGGCATGCTGGCGAGCTGGGTGATGCAGGCCGGGTTCGAGCCGCCCATGGTGAGCGTCGCGGTGAAGCAAGGCCGGTACGTCAGCGAGTGGCTCACCGAAGGCGAGCCGTTTGTGCTCAATATGGTTGGCGAGGGCCAGAAGCAATTCCTCAAGCACTTCGCAAAAGGCTTTGAGCCCAACACGCCGGCGTTCGAGGGCATGGCGACCAAGACCTGCCGCACAGGCGTGCCGATGCTCACCGAGGCACTCGGCTATTTAGAGTGCGAACCGGCCGGACACGTTGACTCAGGCGATCATCGCGTGTTCCTCGCTCGTGTTGTCCGAGGCAATCTCGTGGGCGACATGCAGCCGATGGTACACGTCCGCAAAAGCGGCGCTAACTACTAGGCCACGCATGACCCAAACCAGCGTTGTGATTGTCGGCGGAGGCATCGTCGGCCTCGCCACCGCGTATCGTCTGATGGAGCGCTACCCGGACGTCCGCGTGACGGTGCTCGAAAAAGAGACCCAAATCGCCCAGCATCAGACCGGCCACAACTCGGGCGTGCTGCACTCCGGCATTTACTATAAGCCTGGCTCGCTGAAGGCGATTAACTGCCGCGCGGGAAAGCTGGCGATGGAGGAGTTCTGCCAGCGCGAAGGGGTCCCCTTCGATGTCTGTGGCAAAGTGATCGTTGCCACCAGCGAAGCGGAACTGCCGGCGCTCGATACCATCTTTGAGCGAGGCAAAGCGAATGGCGTAGCGTGCGAGATGATCGACCGCGACCGCCTCGCCGAACTCGAACCCCACACGCGTGGCGTCCGCGCGCTGCATGTCCCCGAGACCGGCATCGTCAACTACGTCGATGTCTGTCATCGCATGGCGGAGCGCGTGATCGCGGCGGGAGGACGCGTGGTGACGGGCGCGAAGGTCTACGCCGTGCGCCGCGTCGGGGGCGATTTAGTGTTCACCACCACGATTGGCGAATACACCGCGAACCTGGCCGTCAACTGCGCGGGACTCTACTGCGACCGCGTGGCGGCGATCGCCGGTGCGGTGCCCGAGGTCAAAATCGTCCCGTTCCGCGGCGAGTACTTCGAGCTCAAGGCCGATGCCGAGCACTTGGTGAAGAACCTGATTTACCCCGTGCCCGATCCCGCGTTCCCGTTCCTCGGCGTGCACTTCACGCGCATGATCGGCGGCGGCGTCGAATGCGGCCCCAACGCCGTGCTCGCCTTCGGCCGCGAAGCGTACACCCGCTGGCAACTGAGCCCCCGCGAGCTGAGCGAAACGCTCGCCTTCCCCGGCTTTCGCACGATGGCCAGCAAGTACTGGCGAACCGGCATGGGCGAGATGTGGCGCAGCTTCTCCAAAGGAGCCTTCGTCCGCGCGCTGCAGAAACTCATCCCTGAAATCCGAGCAAGCCACTTAGTCGCCGCCCCCGCCGGCATCCGCGCCCAAGCCATCCGCAAAGATGGTCAGCTGGTAGATGATTTTCTGGTCGAAGAAACCGAGCACTTCATTCACGTGCTCAACGCCCCATCTCCCGCCGCCACCGCATCGCTGAACATCGGAAACCTGGTGGTCGATCGCTTGGCGGGGAAGCTGTAGACGTACCGGGATTGGCGACCGAATTCCGCTCTGACCGCGTGATTGCCGTGGGCATCATCGAGTAGCTACAATCATCGCATGATGCTTGTCATAGGTGAGCTGTGGGTAGGAAAGCTAGATGTCTGCAAAACCGATACGTCCGCCGATCGAGACCAGCACCAAGTTCATCGTAGGCTCCTTGATTTTTATCGCCATCGTCCTGCTTTGGTTGTTCTTTGGGGTGCTATTGCACGCGTTCTTCCCAACTTACACGGCTGCAGGGACATACGGCGACTCATTTGGAATGGTCAATTCACTGTTCTCTGGGTTAGCACTGTTCGCTGTGATAATGACGCTGTGGATTCAGAGTGATGAGCTTCGGCACGCCATCAAGGAATTTTCGGCAGTGGTTGACGCGCAGGAGCAAACGGCCCAGCAGCAGTATGTCGCGGCTCTAGTTTCAGCAGTGCAAGGCGTCCATCAGCTAGAGGAGAGTCGAAACAACAAGAATCTCGGTCGCTATCGAAAAGATCCACGGCAGCTATACGCTCTGATTAATGAGTTTAAGTGCCGCAGAACTCTTATGATGGTGGTTGACGGGATGCTGTTGCGTCCGGAAAGTCGCAATACCCAGGAGCTGTTCGGCGAAAAGTGGCTTGAGACAACTCGAACTAAGATGGATATTGCAGCTAGGATGGCGGAAATTGCCATTCTGACGGAAAAGGCAGCGATCGCACTTCGCTCGATTGCTAGTAAGGATACAGGCGAAATCCTTGTATCTAAATTTACCACGGAGGCCTACCCTCACCTGGATAAGCTATTTGATTACACGGATGCGTTTGTAGAAGACTTTCGTGATGTCGACCACTTATTCGTGCTCAACTGCGAGCAGTTGCGGTGCCGTGTTCCGCAAGCGACCGAGTTATTCGAGCGAGGTAGGACTGAAGCCTCTTGGAATCGGTATGCTCCCTTCACGGAATTGATAGCCACGCTCGACGGTTTTCGTGAAGAACTCTTGCAGGTTCTTCTACAAGATCTCGGATTCACCAGGCCAAGTGAAGAATAATCACGGTTCCCGCTGAATTCTTAACCCATGAAAACTCTCACGCGTGAACTCTGGTTGAACATCCCCGAACGGCGCGGGATTGTGTCGCTGCACCGCGAGGTCGAACGACTGGTGGCGGAGAGCGGAGTGCAAGAGGGATTAGTGCTTGTCAACGCAATGCACATCACGGCGAGCGTGTTCATCAACGATAACGAATCAGGCCTGCACGCCGACTACGAGCGGTGGCTCGAAGAGCTCGCGCCGTTCGACGCGGGGAGCGATCCGGCGAAGGGCGGGTACCTTCACAACCGTACGGGCGAAGACAATGCCGACGCCCACCACAAACGCCAGATCATGGGCCGCGAGGTGGTGGTCGCCATCACCGAGGGCAAGTTGCACCTCGGCCCGTGGGAGCACATTTTCTACTACGAGTTCGACGGGCGGCGGAAGAAGCGGGTGTTGGTGAAGATTCTTGGGGAGTGAAGATCTCCCGCAGTTCGACATTCCAGGTAGCCGGATTCGCAAGAATTCGGGCCGCTACAGATGGCACCCGAACTCTTGCGAGTCCGGCTACGATGACGGTTCACCCAGCCGCGGCGATTGGTTCGAGCGCATGCCACTCCGGCAGATCGCAGAAATCCTTCGCTATCCAACTTGGCTCCAACTCCACGAGCGTCTCGCGCGGGAATGTGGTCGCTAGTGCCAGCACTTGCGCGCCAGAGGCTTTGCCGGCTCGGATGCCCATCAGCGAGTCTTCGATCACCAGGCAGTTCTCTGGCTTTACGTTGAGTCGTTTGGCCGCTTCGAGGTAGCAGTCGGGGTGGGGTTTGCCTCGCTGGACGTCCATCGCCGTGACGACCACTTCGAACATGTCAGCCAGGCCGATTCGCTCGAGCGAGAGCCTTGCGTTTTCGGGGACCGCGCTCGTGGCGACGGCGATGGGGTGGCCTGCATGTTGGAGCGACCGCACGAATTCGCGTGCGCCTCGCACTGCCGAAAATGCTTCGGTCTCCAGGGCGCGGCTGGCGTGCCATTCGCGTTCGATGATGAGTTCTTCCACCACTTCGGCCGGCAGATCGTGGCCCAGCCAGTTGCGAATCGTCTCCTCCGCCCGGCAGCCATTCGTGGCAACAAGCTCTTTCGCGCTTGGCGTGTAACCGTGGCGTGTGGCGAACTCACTCCACAGCCGATAGTGGAGGTCGGTCGTGTCAATGAGTACGCCGTCGAGATCGAACAGCACAGCCTCAAAGGGCGGGGGGAACGGAAGCATGTGGTAGGTCGTTGGTTTAAGAAGCGGGGGAGGGGGCGACGGTCGCGGCGAACGAAGGATCCTCTTCGGCCAGAAGTTCTTGCTCTTCGCTCGGTGCAGCAACGTTGCGCGACAAGCCAAAGATCGTGAGCGCGGCCAGCAGCACCAGCAGCATCGCCCAGCGAAGTGACGTGAGGTCCGCGGCGAAGCCAATGATGGGCGGGCCGCAGAGGAAACCAAAGTAGCCAATGGTCGAAACGGTAGCGATGGCCACGGGCGGAGCAACACCAGGTATCCTCGCGGCGGCACTGAACACCATGGGAACGACGCACGAGAGACCAGCCCCGACGAATGCGAAACCGATCGTCGCGGGCAGGGTGCTGGGAAACGCCACCGAAAGCAGCACACCGAGCATCACCAGCACGCCACCCAGTCGCACCGCGCGATCGGCACCAATGCGCATCGTGATTCGATCTCCCAGTAGCCGGCCCACCGTCATCATCAACGAGAACGCGGCAAAGCCCAGCGCCGCGCTGGCCGGCGTCGCCAGCGCGATCTGGCGGAGGTAGGCGGCGCTCCAGTCGGCCATCGCCCCTTCGCCCAGCATGGAACAGAACGCAATGATGCCGAGCAGCAGGCATTGGCGGAGTCGCACTCCTTCGCCAGTGGTTTCTGCGAGTACGGGCGAGTCGGCCACGAGAAATCTTGGTACCACTAATGCCAGAACCCCTGCGACAACACTGGCAATCGCAAAGTGAACTAGTGGCGTTACTTCAGTTGCGGCGGCAAGGCCTCCCAAAACGGCGCCGAGGATTCCGCCGAGACTGAACATCGCATGAAACGACGACATAATCGGCCGGCCGTAAAATCGTTCGACCGACACCGCCTGAGCGTTGGCCGCGACGTTCATCGCGCCGAAGCCTGCACCAAAAACCAGGAGACCCAGTGACAGCGATGTCACTCCCTGGGTAAGTGCGAGCAAAGGTAGCGTCCCCGCGAAGAGCAGCATTGCCACTAAGCTCCCGAGTCGGCTGCCAAAGCGGGCGACCCACCAGCCCATCACGGGCATGGTGATCAGCCCTCCCAAGCTCATCAGCAACAGCGCGAGCCCGAGCGAAGCGTTCGACAGTTCAAGTCGCTCTTGAATCTCAGGGATTCGCGTCACCCAGGTGGCGAAGACGAAGCCATCGACGAGAAAGACCAGCTGTGTAGCCAATCGGGAAATTTGAAGGGATCGGGGTGGCGAATTCGTCATCATGCTGTGTATAGTATGCATGATTCGGCATCTTGGGAAGACGGAAAGCGGGCGAACTCATGACCATCGACGAGCGGAAATCCGAAATACTCCGGGTTCTGAACGAGGACAGCACGGTCCGAGCCGGCGAATTGGCTGCACGATTCGGCGTCTCGGAGGACACCGTTCGCCGCGATCTACGTTCGCTGGCCGACGCCGGGTTGATCCGCCGGGTGTATGGCGGCGCGGTGGCACCGGCTCAAACGTCGCAGATTTTCGCCGATCGCCTGCAGGAATCCGTGGCGGCGAAATCAGGGATCGCCAAGGCAGCGGCATCGCTCATTCGCCCGGGGCAGACGATTTCGCTCGACTCCGGAACCACGGTGGCCAGCCTCGCGGCTTGCTTGCCGTCGGACGTTCCGCTCACCGTGTTTACGCACAGTTTGCCAGCGGCGATGGCCCTGGTGGAGAAACCGCTGATCGATGTCGTGGTGCTTGGGGGAAAGTTGCTCGCGAAGTCGGCCGCGATGGTCGGCCCCGAAGTGGTGGCGGGTTATGCTCGTTGCCGCGCGGACTTGTGCTTCTTGGGCGTGACAAGCGTCGACCCCGAGGCGGGCATCACCGTGTACGACTATGAGAACGCCGAAGTGAAACGGGCGATGATGGCGTCGGCGCAGAAACTCGTCGTGCTAGCAGCTGCCGACAAATTGGGAACCAGTGCCCCGTTCGTCGTCGGACCGACCACGTCGATCGATTGGTTGGTGACCGATGCGGGGCGGGACTCGCTGCACGTCGAAGAGCTAGAGGCCCGCGGCGTCGAAGTGATTACTGTTTGAGTAGCTCAGCTCACACGCCCGGCTTTCTTGCCAAGCTTCTCCTCGACGCTGGCGACCTTCGATCTTAACCGGCCGCTAGCGCCTTCGCGGTAGTCGAGCTTCGCGGTGCAGGTCACGCGATCGCTCGCCTTGGCGACGGTCTCGATGCATTGCTGCATGAGCGCCAGCACTTGGTCGAGTTCGCCTTCGACGATGGTCCCCATCGAGTGCAGTTCGTAGTCGAGGCCGCTTTGATCGATCAATTCCACGCACTGGGCGACGTACGCACTAACGCTTTCCCCTTTTCCCATGGGGACGATGCTCATTTCCAATAGGACCATTGTCGCCTCGTCTGATAGCACTGGTGGCAATCGCGGGCTTCGCCAGTTTGCCCGCTTGCTAAAGTTCATGCAGCTTAAATCAGCCGGACCTTCCTGTCGAGCATGTAAGGAAATCGCAAGTCGTTGCGAAACAACACGTTGCGTTTGCGGTGAATCTCTATTCTGCAACTTTTCGCCATCAAGTACTCTCCCACGTCCATGCTATGGCCCGGAATAGTCGATACATACCTTGTGATGCGATTTACCCGCGCCATCGTACCCCCGTCGAGTCCTCCACCGTGTTGACGCTTCGCCCCCTTCGCACTCAGTTCGCAAGCTTCCGAATGTTCGGTTGGCTGGTGGGTTGCTGCGCTTGGTTAGTAGCTGGGACGCTCGCCGCGCAAACGATGGTGCCCGCGGAACAGTTCGCTCCCGTCCAGCAGTTCGAAGGCGAGATGATCGCCCCGCCGGCCGGCGATTGGATTTCGTCTGAGCCCATGGCAACGGGTTTCAGCGAGCCGGAACTAGTGCTTTCGGAATACTACGACGATCCCTGCTACACGCCAAGCGGTCCGTGGGTGAACCAGTTGCTGCCCGATGGTTTGATCTATCGCAGCTACATGGCCGGCCCGCGTGAGCCGAAGATGCAGCTCGTGCATTTGGAAGAGCAACAGAATGGCGAGACCCTGTGGGACGTGATCCTCGGTGGTCGCCGTGCACTGTGGCGTTATGGCACCGTCGATCCGATGCATCCCGAGGGTTGGGAAATCGACATCGAAGGTGCCGCGATCATTCGCCTCAACCTCGACAACGAACGGGACGTCGACGCCAGCGACTTCCGCTTTGGCATCCCGGTGACCTATGGCTTTGGGAAGTGGCAGTACAAAACCGGCTACTACCACTTGAGCTCGCACCTGGGCGACGAGTGGATCGTTCGCACGCCGGGTTGGGAGCGTAAGAACTATGTTCGCGATGCGATCCTGTTTGGCATCTCGTTCAACCCGACGCCCGCTTGGCGACTCTACGGCGAGACGGCCTACGCCTTTTTCACCGCCGGTGGTGCCGAGCCGTGGGAGTTCCAGTTTGGTCTTGAGTACTCCGAGCCAGGCGTGACCGGTTGGCATGGGACGCCGTTCCTCGCGACCAATGGCCATCTGCGTGAAGAGCTCGACTTCGGCGGCGACTACGCCCTGCAGTTCGGTTGGCTCTGGCGTGGCGACTCGGGCAGCCAGTTCCGTGCCGGCTTCCAATTCCTCGCAGGTCACAGCAACTACTACCAGTGGTACAACGAGTCCGAAAAGCAATACGGCCTCGGCATTTGGTACGACTTCTAAGCGGCTCTGCGCCTCAGCGGGCCCGTTTCTCAGAATCCGCGAACTTTTCGCGCCCGGCGTTTCCTTCTACCGGCACTAGTGGGGCAGATGGTCCCACAAACCGCTAGAATGGCCGCATGGCAGAAACTCCCCAAGTTGAGTTGGCGTCGCTGTCCGATCGGGCGCTCGTGCGAAAGTTCGCCCAAGCGTCCGACGCCGAGGCGTTTCGCGAGCTCGTCACCCGGCACGGTCCGCTGGTGCTCTCGACCTGCCGGCGAGGGCTGAACTCGCACGCCGACGCCGACGATGCTTTTCAGGCCACGTTCCTGGTGCTCGCGCGATCGGCAAGCAAGATCCGCCAGCGCGAGTCGATCGCCGCTTGGCTGTACGGAGTCGCCACTCGCATCACCGCCCGCATGCGTCGCGACGGCGCACGAAGGTCGACCCAAATGCTAATCGACACACCCGCCCATGACATCGACCCGCTCGACGAACTACTCGCCCGGCACGATGGCACCGTCGCGGACGAAGAACTGAACACCCTGCCCGACAAGCTGCGGCTACCGCTCGTGCTCCGTTACCTGGCCGGCAAGTCGAACACCGAGACCGCCGAGGAACTGGGCATCTCGGTCGCGACGCTCGAAGGGCGACTGAAGCGTGGCAAGCAGCGGCTACGTGTGCAGTTGTTGCGGCGCGGGGTGTCGCTGGTCGCGATCGTCGCCGTGCTCAAGTCGTCTCGCGTCGTGGCGGGCGAAGTGCCCGGCGAACTGCTCTCGTCCACGGTCGAGCTCGCCCTCACCGGAGGCAGTGCAACAACTCTCGCCCTCGCCAGCGAACCAACCTCATCCACCCACATTGCTCTTCAGGAGTTAACTACCATGAACGCCATCGTCGTCTCCAAACCGCTGATTGCCACGTTCGCGCTGGCGGGTGTGCTTGCGACCATTGTCACTACGCAGGTTGCGTTCTCCCAAGCCGGCGGCAGTGATACGGTAGGCAATCCGTTCCAGCTCGAAGCGGTAGCTACAACGGCGTTGGAGGAAGCGGCAGGCGAGGCGACTATCGAACGCGCGCCGGCAAGTACCGCTGAAAACAGCGCCGCAACCACCACGGTAGCCGCTGAAGAATCACAATCGAATCCGTTTGCAGGCGGACTAGGCGGTGGCATTCCTACGGGCGGGGGCGGGGCGATCGGTGGCAGCGGCGGATTCGGCGTCGCATCCGCCACTCAAGAGAACCTTCCGGCTGAAGAACGGAACACTTCCGAGAAGATTCCCGGCATCGTCGACTTGAAGCCGCGGACGGAGTCTGAGATCGCCATCGAACGCGCGCTCACGCAGCCGCTAAATAGCGCTGGTCTGGAGTTTCAAGACACCCCACTGGCGGAAGTCGTCGAATTCCTGAAGAGTGATTACAACATCGAGATGCAGATTGACCTAACCTCGCTCCAAGATGCAGGCGTCTCGCCCGATGACCCAGTGAGCACTAACCTTCACAATATTCACTTTGAGTCGGCTCTCAATCTACTGCTCGCCCCCCTGCACTTGACGTACGTCGTCCAAGACGAGGTGCTCTTAATCGTCAGCGAAGAAGAGCAAGCAGAACGGATGGAGGTGCGCGTCTACCCACGAGTCGCTGGCTCGGACGCGAGTTTAGAGCTCATAACCAAGGTAGTGTCGCCCAACTCCTGGGAGGAGCACGGTGGTGCGGGGCTTATCGTCTCCACGCCCGATCGACTCATCGTTCGAAACACCTACCGGGTTCATCGTGAGATCAACGAACTGCTTTCGCAGTTAATGCTTGAGGCATCGGCCACCGGCGCTTCGGGCGGCGCGACGAATTTGCGAACCCATTAGACTCCACGCCGCGCGATCACCTCGCGCACGTCCGTGTAGCTCATCCCTGCCGCCTTCGCCGCGACGATACCCGGCTCGCCATCTTCGAACACGTGGCACTTCGTCGGTTCGACTCCCAGGCGACGCGCGGCTTCGACGAACACGTCGGGCGAGGGTTTGGGTTTAACGGGGTCGCTCGCCGTGACGAGCACTGGGAACAGCTCGAAGGCTTCGATCGCCACGAGCGTCGCCGACACCACGTCGTACGGACCGCCCGAAACCACGGCCATCGGCAGCTTGCCGTAGTAGGCGTGGGCGGTGGCGAGGACCTCTTCGATTGGCTCGGTGCGGTGCATCCGCTCGCGGAAACGATTCTCCTTTTCTTCGGACACGGTCACCGGATCGAGCGCCACGCCCCACCGCACGTTCAGGTCCTCGACAATCAAATCGGTCGGCACGCCGGCGTGCTCGTCGATGAACGAACGCGGAAGGTCGATGCCGTACGTCAGCAGCGTCTCGTGCCACGCCTCGTAGTGCAGCGTCATCGTGTCGGCGAGCGTGCCATCGCAGTCGAACAACAGGGCGACGGTGTCAGCGGGGATGGGGAGCATTCGTTCTCTTTCGCGTTGTGCGCTTGTGTCAGTCGGCTAATTGTCGTTTACCAGCGCCTCGAACTCGTCTTCCGAAATCACCGGCACTCCGAGCGCCTGTGCTTTGTCGAGTTTGCTGCCGGCTTTCTCGCCCGCCACGAGGTAGTCGGTCGACTTCGACACGCTGCCCGACGCTTTGCCGCCGTGTTTGACGATCAGCTCTTCGATTTCACTTCGCGAGTACTTCGTCAGCGTGCCGGTGACCACTAATGTTTTACCAGCGAGGGAGGTTCCTGCCGAGCCGCTAGTTTCCGCGGCTGGCATGTCGAGCACCACACCCGCCTCGCGGAGTTCCGCGATTACACTGCGCCCCGTGTCGGAATGCAGAAAGGTGTACAGCGATTTTGCAATCTCCGGCCCAATGCCCGACTCCTTACCGTTGATCTGAAACGTCTCGATGTCGTCTTCCGTCGCCTCGAACATGGCGTCGATCGTGCGATAGTGCTCGGCGAGAATTCGGGAGGCCGTAGAACCGACGTGGCGGATGCCGAGTGCCGTGAGCGCGCGAGCGAGTCCCCGCTCTTTCGCCGCTTCGATGCCGGCGAACAAGTTGTCGGCCTTCTTCGCTCCCATCCGTTCGAGCTCGAGCACCGCATCGCGCCGCTCGTGCAGCCGAAACACATCGCCAATGGTTTTCACCAGTCCCGCTTCGGTGAGCTGCTCGATGACCTTCTCCCCCATGCCATCAATGTCCATCTGACCCCGGCCGGCGAAGTGTTGCAGCCGCTCGCGAAATTGGGCGGGGCACTCGGGGTTCATGCAGTACCGGCCCGTCTCGTCCTCGGGACCGAGCGGCGGAGGCTCGGGAATCTCGCGCGGCTCTTCGCCATTTTTATCGGCCCGTGCTTTTTCACGCTCGACGCGTTTCTCCCACGACTCGATGTCGTGCAAACGCTTCTGATCGTATTCGATCTCGACGTCACCTTGGCACTCGGGGCAGTGCAGGGGAGCTTTCGGGTGTTTGGCACCCGCGGGGCGTTCGCTGGCCACCGCGTGAACCACCTGCGGAATGATCTCACCGGCCTTCTCGATCACCACGGTGTCGCCAACGCGAAGATCCTTGCGGAGCACTTCGCCCATGTTGTGCAGCGTGGCGTGCTGGACTGTTGTGCCGGCAACGAACACCGGTTCGAGCCGCGCTCGCGGCGTGAGCTTTCCGGTCTTGCCCACTTGCCACTGGATTTCGAGTAGCTTGGTCGTAGCTTGCTCGGCGGCGTACTTGTAGGCGATGCACCACCGCGGGAACCGGCTCGTAAATCCAAGCTCGTCCTGCAGGTCGAAGCGATCGACTTTCACCACCATGCCGTCGACAGCGTAAGGAAGTTCGTGCCGCGAGGTTTCAAACGCCGCAATGATCTGCCATATGCCGTCGAAATCGGTGGCCGTCTTCGTGTGCGGACTCGTAGTCACACCCCACCGGCCGATCTGTTCGTAGAACTCCGTAACTGACTCGGCCGCGACCCCTTCGAATTCACCTCGCCCGTGCGCGACAAACTCCAATCGCCGCTTGGCGACGAGTCGCGAGTCGTGCCGCTTTAATAGTCCCGCGGTTGCGTTACGTGGATTGGCGAGCAACGGCTGCCCGGCCGCTTCGAGTTCCTCGTTCCACTTGGTGAAGACCTTCCAGGGGCAGTAGACTTCGCCACGCACCTCAAGCACCGCGGGTGGAGCTTCCCCTTGGGTGTCGAGCGACAGCGGAATCGAGCGAATGGTGCGGACGTTCTGCGTGACGTCGTCCCCCTGCAATCCATCGCCGCGAGTAAGGGCCTGGACGAGCTGCCCTTGTTCGTAACGCAGGCTAATCGCCACGCCATCCACCTTCGGGTCAATGACGAATCGCTCGACGCTCGACGGCAACCGCTCGACCCACTTCCGCAGATCGTCGGGATCGTAGCTATTGTCGATCGAGTACATCGGCCGGGCATGGGCGATGGTCTCGAACCCCTCGATTGGCTCTCCACCCACGCGCTGCGTCGGACTGTCGGGCGTAACAAGCTCCGGGTTCGCAGCTTCGAGTGCCTTGAGCTCGTCCATTAAACGATCGTAATCGCGGTCGCTAATCGTCGGCGCCGCGTCGACGTAATACCGCCGATCGTGCTCCCGAATTTCCTGGCGAAGCTGTTCGATACGCTGCATAAGGTAAGTGATTAAATGACTAAGTGAATAGAACCCGGCGAGCGGGGTCCGTCAGGGCCGTGGTGATTCCGACGTCCACTATGTGCTCAGTAAGAATCGCACTGAGTTCCGCGCGGCACGCAGTAGAGGTTAGTGGCGTAAGAGCCAACTAGCATGAAGGAATGGCCATGCTTATTGAGCGACGCTAGCACCCGTTTGACGATCAGTTCCGACTTGAGCACTTCGAGACTCCCACTGGTGAATGCGCTGTAACCGCTCCCGTCGCATGGCCGAGAGTTCCGTCTCTGTCAGGTTGGGATTCTGCATCCTCAATCCTTGAGTCATCAAATAAATCGACCGTTCGAAGAGCTCGTGGCCGATACGAACCCGCTCCTGCGAAGTCATCCGCCGCGCTCGCTCTACGTCGCGCCAGAAATCGGCGTCCATCTGGGTGTTTTCGGGTATCTTCATGGCACCCCAATTGTACCACGAAACGCTAAGGCATCGACAGACGTACCGAAGGCCCTGGTACGTCGGGAATCGGCTACCAGCGCGCGAAAAAACCGCTGCCGAACGGATGTCCGACAGCGGTTGAGAAGGCTAGTTTATTGCTGCGTGGCGTAGGGCCTAGCGACGCAAGCGGGCAACACCAAGCAGGGCGACGGCGGACAGGCACAGCAGCACGCTGCCGGGCTCCGGAATCGCCACGCTTTCGGTGACGAACTGGGTGATGAGTCCGGTCTGGCCGGCGGCACCTACGGCGGTTCCGCCGGTGCCACGCACCGAGGCCACGCCATCGCCACTCGCGACGCTGGCGTCAAAGCTCTCCACGGCTCCAAAACCTGCACCGAAGCTCAACGTGGCCCCCGCCGGCACGACAACATCCAGCAGCAGGTTGCCCATCGATGGATCGTAGACGAACGGCGTCTCGAGGGCGAATCCATACACGAAGGGTTGAGCGCCCGTAGCGTTTGAACCACCACGATCGAGCGTGAGAGCACCGCTATGGACCACCTGGACATCACTGCCGATGTTGTCGGCGAAGCTCGCCGAGAAGGCACCCGCGGAAGTGGCTCCGGGATCCGACGTTACGCTGGTGGTCGAAAGCGAAATGGTGGAGTCGGTGGTAGAGATGGAGTTCGGCCGGAACTGGTTCTCGGGGCTCGCAGCGCGGAACTGTATTTCTGTGATCAGCCGCGGACCTCCGAAGCTAGCGAACAAACTGGCTTCGAAGATCTGCTGAAGTCGCCGGCCGCCACTATTGGCGGTGCTGGACCCAAACGGACTATCGGCGAGGAAACCGCCATTCGCCGATTCGAAACCGGCGGGGGCGACCGTGGTTAGCGTGGCGGCAGACGCAGGGGGAGTGAATAGGCAGGCAAGCGATAGGGCAAGACAAACAGAAGCTGTGCGAATCATGAGGCTCTTTCTTGGACTTTCAGCGGCGGGAGGGAGGCAAGGGGCGGCGTAAGGATGACCACCTTTGGTTTACGAGTCGCACCGCGAGATGTACGAGCCTGGGCGTCCCGCGGATGTGGGATTCGAGAGGAATGGGCCGAATACTCCGCCAGTGATCGTCGAGCCGCACCCGGGCCTTGTTCGTATCGCCCATGCTGGTAAGACTTTACATGACATCTTCTACCCGCCTTGCTGGCATCATTTGCGACGATTGCGTTTATGGCACTTGCTGAACTTCGTGGTGTTTCGATTGGTTTCCGTGGCCCCGTGCTGCTGGACGATGTTTCGTGCCAAATCGAAGCGGGCCAGCGGATTGGCCTTCTGGGTCGCAACGGGGCGGGGAAGACAACCCTGATGCGGCTGCTGGCTGGCCAGGTCCGACCCGACCACGGGGACGTGGTGTTTGCGTCGGGAGCGCGAGTCGCCCTGCTGCAGCAGGACGTACCGCACCATTTGCAGGGCACCATCAGCGACGTAGTCGCGGCAAGCCTCACGCAGCATTCGCCAGAACTGGACGACTGGGAAATCCCACCGCGGGTCGAAATCCTGCTCGGGCGGATGGGCCTCGATGGCGACGTATTGGTGGAGAACCAATCGTCGGGCATGAAACGCAGGGTGCTGCTCGCACAGACGCTCATCACGGAGCCCGACCTGCTGCTGCTCGACGAACCGACCAACCATTTGGACATCGACGCGATCACTTGGATTGAAGAGCTGCTGCTCGGCTGGCCGACGACATTGCTGTTCGTGACCCACGACCGGGCGTTCTTGCGGCGTCTGGCGACGCGAATCTTGGAAATCGACCGGGGGCGAATCTTCGACTGGTCGTGCGACTACGACACTTTCCTGGTTCGCAAGGAGCAAGCCCTCGCCGCCGAAGAGAAGCAAAACGCCCTGTTCGACAAGAAGCTGGCCGAAGAGGAACGCTGGATCCGCCAAGGCATCAAGGCCCGCCGCACCCGCAACGAGGGCCGCGTCCGGGCGCTCAAGGCAATGCGCGAAGAGCGATCGCAACGCCGCGAGCGACTGGGCAAGTCGAACCTCGAAATCCAATCGACGCAAAAGAGCGGTGCCCTTGTCGCCAAGGTCGAGGGCGTCTCGTTCGCCTACGACGAGCGTCCCATTGTTCGCGACTTCACCACCAACATCATGCGGGGCGATAAGATCGGCATCGTCGGCCCCAACGGTGCCGGCAAGACGACGCTGCTCAAGCTGCTGCTGGGCCAACTCGCACCGCAGTCCGGCAGCGTCCGGCTGGGAACCAACGTCGACGTGGCCTACTTCGATCAGCTCCGAAACACGCTCGACGCCGATAAAACCGTGCAGGAAAACGTCGGCGAGGGCTCCGACACCGTCGAAATCAACGGCCGAGCCCGCCACGTACTCGGCTACTTGCAAGAGTTCCTGTTCACTCCCGAGCGAGCGCGGACGCAGGTCCGCTTCCTCTCGGGTGGCGAACAAAACCGTATTCTACTGGCCAAATTATTCTCCAAGCCCGCGAACGTCGTGGTGATGGACGAACCGACCAACGACCTCGACGCCGAGACGCTCGAGATGCTCGAAGAGCGGCTCATCGAGTTCGAGGGAACGCTCTTGGTGGTGAGCCACGACCGGGCGTTTCTCAACAACGTGGTGACCAGCGTTATCGCCTTCGAGCCCGACGGCGCGCGTGAGTACGTCGGCGGGTACGACGACTGGGTGCGCCAGCGGAAGTTCGAGACGTCCGTGAGGGCGGGAGAAACCAAGATAGAACCCGCGAAAGCAACAGTACCTTCGGCGGCTAAGCCACAAGAGCCAGCCAAGCCGCCCGCGAAAAAGATGTCGTACAAGGACCAGCGCGAGCTGGAACTACTTCCCGCGCGCATTGAGAAGCTCGACGCCGAAATCGTCGAAATGACCGCGGCGATGAGCGACCCCGAATACTTCAAGCAACCTGCCGACAAGATTGCGGCCGCTGGCGAGCGTCTGAAGCAGCTCAACGACGAGCTAGCCGCGGCGTACGCGAAGTGGGAATCGCTTGAAGCGTGATCCGACGGATGCAGTCTATGTCATCCTGATGGAGCCCCGGCGACAGAAGGATCTCGCGTATTAGTAACCAGGGCCACTTCGCTCCGCTTGCGTCGCTCACTCCTCCGCGAGATTCTTCGGGTCGCATTACTCCCCTCAGAATGACAAGTGCGCGGAGCTTCCTCTGGAGGTCCGCTACGCTCCAAAAAAAAACGAGCCCGGTGATTGCTCACCGGGCTCGTTTTGTTTTTTACAATCGCTGCGAACGTTAGGCAGGTTGCAGTTCGCGCTTCCGCTCTTCGACGATTTCCATCTGGATGTTCGACGGGACCGGGGCGTACTTGTGCAGTTCCATGCTGAAGGTGCCTTGGCCCTGCGTCAGGCTGCGGAGGTCGGTCGAGTAACCAAACGTCTCGGCGAGCGGCAACTCGGCGATGATCTTCGTCATACCGCCGTTGGTGTCGGTCGACACGATCATGCCACGCTTGCTCGAAACCTGTCCGACCACCGAACCTTGGAACGGCTCGGGGCATTCGATTTCGGTCAGCATGATGGGCTCCAGCAATACCGGCTTCATGCGATTGAAGTGCTCGCGGAAGCACTCCTGCGCGGTCAGCATGAACGCCATGTCGCTCGAGTCGACGTCGTGGTAGGTGCCGTCCAGCAGCGTGATCTTCACGCCTACCACCGGGTAACCAGCAACCGGGCCCTTGGCCAGCATGTTGCGGAAACCCTTTTCGATGGCTGGAATGAAGTTCTTCGGAATGCGACCACCGGTCACCTTGTCCACGAACAACAGCTCGTCGGCCTTTTCCATCGCGGCACGGTCTTCGTCGGTCATCGGAGCCATGGTGCCCACGATGTGACCGTACTGACCCGAACCACCGGTCTGCTTCTTGCGCTTGTGATCGAAGTCGAACGACGTAGTGCCACTCTCGCGGTACGAAACCTTGGGAGCACCCACCTCGACCTCGACGCCGTACTCGCGCTTGATGCGTTCGACGTAGATTTCGAGGTGCAACTCGCCCATACCGGCGATGACGGTTTCACCCGTCTCGTCGTCGGTGAAGACGTGGAACGTGGGGTCTTCCTTACGGAATCGCTGCAGAGCCTTGCTCAGCTTGTCGCTGTTATCTCGTGACAACGGCGTGACCGACATCTTGATCACCGGTTCGGCGACGTAGATGTTTTCGAGCGTGCAGTAGTTCGGCTCCGAGCAGTAGGTATCGCCCGACGCACAGTCGATGCCCATGATCGCGACGATATCGCCGGCGCTGGCCGAGTCGATTTCCTCACGCTTGTTGGAGTGCATCCGAACAATGCGGCTGAAACGTTCCTTGCGGCCCGTACGCTGGTTGTAGTACTGCTCGCCCTTGGACACGGTGCCTTGGTAGACACGGGTATAAGTGAGCTGCCCGTACTCGTCGTCGACGATCTTGAACGCCATGCCAACGAACGGCTTCTTGGGATCCGGGTCGAGCTTCATCTTCTCGCCCGGCTCCTTGGGATTGTTGCCGGTGTTGGTGACTTCGGTCGGCGAAGGCAGGTAGCGAGTAATCGCATCCAGCAGCAACTGCACGCCCTTGTTCTTAAAGGCCGAGCCCAAGAACACGGGGCAGAACTCTTGCTCGATCACCGCGTGGCGGGTGACTTCGTGGATTGTTTGCTCGCTGATTTCTTCCTCGCCCAGCAGCGCTTCCATCAGCTCGTCGCTGTACATCGACAGTGCTTCGAGCATCTCCTGGCGTGCTTCAGCCGCTTCTTCTTTCAGGGCAGCTGGGATCTCCTCGGCACGGACGTTCTCGCCGTTCGAGCCATCGAAGTAGTAGGCCTTCATCGTCACGAGGTCGATCACGCCCTCGAACTTGTCTTCCTTGCCAATCGGCAATTGCATCAGTACCGCGTTCGGTACCAGCTTCTCGCGAACCTGCTTCACCACCGAGTCCGGATTGGCACCGGTGCGGTCCATCTTGTTAATGAACGCCAGGCGGGGAACGTGGTAACGCTTCATCTGGCGGTCGACGGTCATCGACTGCGACTGCACGCCACCCACCGAGCAAAGCACCAAAATAGCACCGTCGAGCACGCGGAGGCTGCGCTCCACCTCGACGGTGAAGTCGACGTGGCCGGGGGTGTCGATCAGGTTGATCTTGTACTTGTTCCACTCCAGCGAGGTTGCCGCGCTGGTGATGGTAATACCACGCTCTTTTTCGAGCTCCATGTGGTCCATGGTCGCGCCGTCGCCACCACCACGAACGTCTTCGATCTTGTGGATACGACCGGCGTAGAACAGAATCCGCTCGCTCAAGGTCGTCTTACCCGAGTCGATGTGGGCGGAAATACCAATGTTACGAACTTTGCGAAGGTCCATTTTTCTCTCTAACCTTTGACCAATCGTGCTTGCCGACGCCGGGTTCGCGAAGCGAAAATGGTTTGGTGGCCGGAACGTGGGGGGTGACTTGCTTTCCCCTGGCCATCGAGGCCACGCTGGTGGAAAGCGACAATAACAGTAGGTGGTGCTTTTATGCCCGACGGTTCGCGTCGGACGCCCAGGAATCCCATCGGCGGGCACACTTCGCACGTCGGTGCAAAGCGATAGGGGACCCCAGGGTGGGCAATCGAAGCCTGTATCTTATCCGAAAACGCGGCTCTCGCTAGCCCAACTCGCAAGCAATGCCGTTAAAATCGCATGAACTACGCACGCAGCCACCGACTGCCCAAACGGACACTTGGGCGAAACTCGCTCGACCTTCGCGGCAGGCGTAAAGCTTGAGCCGATAACAGCTTAAACCGAAATCATCCTTTCCAAAGAATCGTATCGAGACCCGTAATGCCGGACAATGCGAATCCAAACGCCAATACCCCCAGTTCCGGCCCTTCCGATAACGCCCAGCGGAGCGACAAACAGCGGGCTCTGCTGGCGTTCGCTCTGCCGCTGGTCGTTTACATGCTCGTGGGCAGTTTCGAGCCCGAACCGCTTCGTGGCCCCGCGGCAACCCCGCCCGCGGGTATCGCCCAGCCCGAGGAAGCTCTCGACGGGAGCCTAGTGGTCGACGACATCCTGCCCGATGCGGGGGCGGAGGACCTGACCACGACCACCAAGCGGATGGGAATCGAGATCCCCCGACGGCTTTACCCGACGATTTACACCGTGAAGATCGTCGGCACCCTTGCCGTACTCGCGTGGGCGTTTCCCGTCTACCTCCAGTGGCCCCTGCGCGTCTCGCCGCTGGCGATTGGCGTGGGCGTGGTCGGCGTGGTGCTGTGGATCCTCTGCGCCAAGATCGACCCCACCAGCGCGTGGCTGCAATCGCTGGGACCCGATCATTGGCTTACCGGTGTGCTGGGTAGTGGCGAACGCCCTTCGTACGATCCACTCTCGGTGCTCGGCCCCACCGCCGCCGGTTATGGCTTCCTGGCGATTCGCTTCTTCGGACTCGCTCTCCTCGTGCCGGTGATCGAAGAAGCTTTCCTGCGAGCGTTCCTCATGCGTTTTGTCATGCACGACAACTGGACCGAGATTCCCTTCGGCGTGGTGAATCGCACCGCGGTCGCCGTCGGCATCCTGGTCCCCGTCGTCTATCACCCCGAACATCTAGCCGCCCTGGTGTGGTTTAGCTTGGTCACTTGGTTGATGGTCCGCACCAAGAACTTCTGGGACTGCGTCGCCGCCCACGCGGTGACGAACCTGCTGCTGGGGATCTACGTTGTCACGCAAGGCGAATGGTGGTTGTGGTAGCACCTGCGCCATCCGTTGGCCCCTTAGCCGGAGGCACACCTGCCACTGCGAACCGAAGCTCTTAGAGGTGTTGCGTTTTCGCGGAACTTGTGAAGGTCCGGCTATGGAGGAGTCGAGCTGCCTTGTTAATCGAAGGTGGAAGCGGAGATGCCTGACCTCAAATCCCCCCGTCTGATGTACTTAAAAGCCGCGCTCTTTGTGGCGATTGGCGTGGTGAGCAGCGTGCTCCTGTTGCTCCTTGCCCCCGACTGGCGGGTGGCGGTCTTGTTGGCCTTGGCGATTTGGGGATTCTGCCGAACCTACTACTTTGTGTTCTACGTCATCGAGCACTACATCGACGGCGAGTATAAGTTTGCCGGCATTACCGACTTCGTTCGTTGGTGGTCGAGGCGGCGATAAAGCCAGGCGCCCGGTCGTGCCTGGGGGCACTATTGGAGGTTAGGTGTTTTACGGGAGTAGGGCGATCGACTCGGCCAACTATTTCCCGCTTTCTACTTCGCTCGCTAAAGATTTTGTGTTACCTGCCCTTGGGTGGTGGTATGCCGCCACAAATTCGTGGCCGCTCGAACTTTTCGCTGCGACGAATCGCTTCAACTTTAGTATCATCGGTCTGACGCCGCGGGATGCGCGCGGCAATGCTTTGTGTGGGCAAGAATGGCAACCGATGAAGAAGCGACTTCTCTTTGAGCGGCTGGAATCGCGCGAACTCCTGGCGGCCGATCTCCGGATCACCGAGTTCATGGCTTCGAACGATGGCGTGTTCCGCGACGGGAACGGCGACGCTTCGGATTGGATCGAGCTCCACAACGCGGGGGACGAGAGCGTCGACCTGCTTGGCTACCGCCTGACCGACAATGCCAACCAGCTTGCCAAGTGGACCTTCACCACCTCCACGATCGTTGCACCTGGCGAGTACCTCGTGGTATTCGCGAGTGGCAACGACGAGGTCGACCCCGCGGGTTACGTGCACACCAGCTTCTCCCTCGCGGCCGAAGGCGAGTACATCGCCCTGGTCGATCCAAGCGGCGTGGTGCTCTCGGAGTTCGGCGCTGGAGGCACCGACTATCCGCCGCAAGTCACCGATGTCTCTTATGGCATTGGTTCCGAGCGAACACCGGTTTCGTTGGTCACGCCCCAATCGAGCGTGCGATACAATAACTCGAGGAACATTACCCACAATCTGTGGATCGATCCGAGCTATAACGACAGCGGGTGGTCGGCAGGGGTTGCCAGTCTCGGCTACGAGCAGAATTCCACGGTGCTTGCCGATGCGGGCCTTCTTGGAACGACACTGCCCACCAATAGTAACTCGGCCTTTGTTCGAATTCCGTTCGAAGTAGACGACCCTAGCACGCTTCTCGAAGCACTTCGGCTGAAATACGACAACGGATTTGTCGCCTACATCAATGGTACTCGGGTGGCGAGCGACAATGCTCCGGCGAATCTTACCGCCTCGTCGGAAGCCGCGATCGCCCAGGAATATCCTATCGAACGCGTTTTGTCGTACGTCGATTTCGACCTTCGCCATTACTCGCATCTGCTGCACGAAGGAACCAACGTTCTCGCCATCCACATGCTGAATGGTTACCGGACTCCGAAGTTCCTGACGTCTGTCAACTTGGTGGCAACGGTCCCCAGCGCATCTCCCACCACGGGCACGGGACTGCTGCAAGCTCCCACACCGGGGCATCAGAATCACGGCCTGCGGGCCGGCGATGTCAATTTCTCGCGTAACGGTGGTGCGTTTGCTGGCACGCTTAACGTCTCGCTCTCCACCGCCAACAGTTCGGAGCAAATCCGGTACACGCTCGATGGCGCACTCCCGACGGCCAGCTCGCCGCTCTACACGGGACCGATTTCCGTTGGCGGCACCACCAAGATTCGGGCCCGCGCCTTCGGATCCGCGGGGCAGGTCGGTAGCGTGCGAACCGAAGTGTATACGCTCGCCAGCGGCACCATCGGTACCTTCACGTCCGACCTCCCCATCATCGTGCTGGAGAATTTCAATCGCGGCACGCCCGGCACTGGCGACTTCGAAGACGCTTTTATGTCTCTGTACGAAGTCGACGAATCCACCGGGCAGGCGTCTCTCGCGAACAATGCCGAATTGAGTACCAACATCGGTCAGCATCGTCGGGGCCGAAGCACGGCGAACAATCCGAAGACCAACCTCCGCATCGAGATCCGCGACGAGACCGGCGAGGATAAAAACGTCGAGCCGCTCGGCATGCCTTCGGAGTCCGATTGGATCTTGTACGCGCCGTACGATTACGACCGCTCGCTGATCCGCGATGCGATGTTCTACGATCTGAGTCGCCAGATGGGGAATTGGGCCCCGCGAACTCGTTTCGTCGAAGTGTACGCCAACTACGATGGCAACCCGCTCGACCCCAACGACTACATGGGCGTCTACGTATTGATGGAGAACATCAAAGTCGATTCCAATCGTGTCGACATCGACGGACTTCACACCAGCGACAACGCCGCCCCCGACATCACGGGGGGGTACATCGTTTCGTTCGATGGTATCGACAGCTCGACACCCTCTGGATCGTACTGGGAGACCGAACGCGACATTCCGACGCTCGGCGACTCGTGGTTGGTGCACGAGGATCCTGAGTTCGCGGACATGACACCCGAGCAGATCGCCTACATCCGCGGGTACATTCAAGACTTTGAAAACGCGTTGTATGGTCCGGACTCCACGTCTCCGCTGCTCGGTTACCAAGCCTACTTCGACGTCGACGCGTCGATCGACCATCATCTGATTCGCGTCCTGTCGAAGGAACCCGACTCGCTGCGACTCAGCACTTTCCTGACCAAGGATCGTGATGGCAAGCTGGCGTTTGGGCCGGTGTGGGACTTCGATCGTTCCGCGGGTGGCGATTCCGACACGCGCTCGGCGAATCCCGAAGGCTGGCACATGCCAGACGTCGACTTCTTCGAGTCCGACTGGTGGGGGCCACTGTTCGACGATCCCAATTTCGCCCAGCAGTGGGCCGATCGCTGGCAAGAGCTTCGCCTCGGAGTGCTGAGCGACGACAACCTGCTGGCTACGGTAGATGGTCTCGCCTCGCAGCTCACGGAGGCTCACGTCCGCAACCAAAATCGTTGGTTCGAAGTCGCCCCCAACGGTGGCGAGTACGCCGATGCTGGACTCACCGGCTGGGCTGCCGAGATTAGCCACTTGGCCAACTGGCTTCTGCATCGTCTTCACTGGATGGACGACCAACTGATCCACATGCCCTCGCTTTCCCCACAACCTGGCAACACCGAGTCGGGGCAACTCGTCGAACTCACCGCCGATCCCAACACCACCATCTACTACACGGTGGACGGCTCCGACCCCCGTGCACCGGGCGGTGGAATCTCCCCTTCGGCCATCGAGTACACCGGGCCCATTACGATCACGGCAACCACGCAGATCAACGCCCGAGCCTTCGGCGATCCTCCCACTGGCCCCTTCTCCAACAGCACCAGTCCTTCGGGCGAAGGGACCAGGAACGCCGTCGATGGAAACGCCAACACAAAGTACTTGAATCGTGGTGGAGCCAACTCGGGCATCATCATCACGCCGACGTTCGGCTCGTCGGTGGTGCAGAGCTTCATGCTCACCACCGCCAATGACTTCGAAGACCGTGATCCGGGCTCGTGGGTGCTCTATGGCACCAACGATCCGATCGAAAGCCTCAACAACAGTACGGGCCTTGCCGAGAACTGGACACTCATCGATTCCGGCGAGCTGTCGCTCCCCTCGGATCGACGCACGAATGGCCCCGTTGTCGAGGTCGACAACGTCGCGGCCTACACTTCGTACAAACTGATGTTCCCGACGCTCAAGGGAAACACCGATCGCGTGCAAGTGGCGGACATTCGATTCTTCGAGTCGACCGATGGGACCGGGACGCAGATCCTGTCGTGGACCGATGCCACCCTCGCTGTTCACGTCGACCTCAACAGCGATTTCGAAGGCATCTCGCCCTGGAGCAGCATGGTAGGGGGGCTGTACTCGATCGACGTGCCAGCGACAGCGTCGAATCTTCGCATCACCGAGTTCAGTTATCATCCCGCCAATCCCACGTCGCAGGAACTCGCCCTCGCGCCCGGTAGCGTCGACAACGACTACGAGTTTATCGAACTCACGAACACGAGCAATCAATCGATCAGTCTCGTTGGAGTGGAGATTGGTGGTGGCGTGCAGTTTGACTTCAGCACGGGGGCTATCACGAGTCTCGCGCCCGGCGCGAGCGTTGTGGTGGTCAATAACCTGCAGGCGTTCACCGCTCGCTACGGGTCCAACGTCCCCGTCGCTGGGGAGTTCGATGGAAACCTCAGCAACAGTGGCGAGAGCTTCTCGATCGCCGATGCCAGTGGCAACTCGATTGCCGATATCGCTTACCAAGAGGATTCTCCGTGGCCCGCGAGTGCGGATGGGGATGGACCTACGCTTCAAATCATCAATCCTTTCGGCAACTACAGTTCTGGCAGCAACTGGCAGGCGAGCTTCCACAGCGGCGGTTCGCCAGGCCTGCATCTCATGCAGCCGGGCGACTACGACTTTAGCGGCGTCGTCGACTCCGCGGATTACGCGGTGTGGAAATCGGCTTATGGATCGACCACGCAGTTCGCCGCCGATGGCAACCGCGATGGTCGCGTGAATCTCGCCGACTACACGGTTTGGCGTGATCATCTTGGTGCAGTCCTCGCCCCGCCCGCAGCATTCGCCACGCTTGAAACTTCCGGATCGGTACCCGACGCACCTGCGAGTGTTCTGTCAACTCCTTCGGTGGGTAGTTCCCAAGACGAGACGCCTGCTTCGAAAACGAAAGCACTCTCTGCGATGGTCGATTCCTCAGCATCTGCGTCGGGCACTGGTTCCTCCTTCGTCAGTAGTTCTAACAATTCAATCACGGGCACTGACGCTCTCACGCATCAGCAACACCTACTGCTGCTCGACTTCGCCCTCAGCGAGTTGAATGACGAAGAGTGGTTTCATCTTTCGTCGTTCCTAGATAGCGACGATGCTGAAGAAGCAGAGTCGCTTGGCCTCGAACTTGCTTTCGATCAACTCGCTAACTTGCTCTAGCCCCAATTCCTTCTAACGGTTGATTTCAATCACGACACCGAGGTCCACTTGGCCTTGGCGACGTGCGTGGTTTGCCATTGGTGGCTGGGCGGCGAGGGACTTACAATGGCCCTTTTCGCTGAGCCTTCCCCAACGACCCGCAAACCACCATGGATCGCCCCGCCAACTGGCTGCCCAAAAGCATTCTCTGTCTCCACGGCTACAACTGGCAGCAGTTCTCGGGCGATTTGGTCGCGGGCATCACCGTGGGGCTCGTTGCTTTGCCGCTGGCGATGGCGTTCGCCATTTCGTCGGGCGTGGCGCCCGAGGCTGGAATCTACACGGCGGTGGTCGCTGGTTTTCTGATCTCGGCCCTCGGCGGATCGAAGACGCAGATCGGCGGGCCGACGGGGGCGTTTGTCGTCATCGTGTTTGGCATCGTGGCTGAGCATGGGGTGGATGGTTTGGCGGTTTGTACGGTGATGGCAGGGGGAATGCTCTTGCTGCTGGGCCTTACAGGCCTGGGCTCAACGGTTCGTTACATGCCAAGGCCCGTGATCGTGGGCTTTACGAACGGCATCGCGGTACTGATTGCGAGCACCCAGCTCAAGGACTTTTTCGGCCTTACGATCGACCAGGTTCCGGGCGAGTTCGTCGGTCGAATGGAAGCTGTCTTCACGCATCTCTCCACGATCTCCTGGCCGGCGACGCTGCTCGCGATCGCGGCTATCGTCACCATTCTCTTGATTAGGCGATTTGCTCCGCGGATTCCGTCGTACATCGTCGCGATGGTGGGCGGGACGCTGGTCGTGGCGTTCGCGGGTTTATCAGTCGAGACGATTGGCTCTCGCTTCGGCGGAATTCCTACGGGGCTCCCGCCGCTTACCGTTCCTCGCTTCGACCCACAGTTGATGTCCGCCCTGCTCCCTGCGGCGATGACGGTCGCGATGCTGGGGGCGATCGAGTCGCTGCTCTCCGCCGTGGTGTCGGACCGGATGAGTCGTGACAAGCACAATTCGAACGTCGAGCTTGTGGCTCAGGGCATCGCCAATGTCGTAGTTCCTTTCTTCGGTGGAATACCTGCTACGGGGGCGATTGCTCGGACGGCGACCAATGTTCGTGCGGGGGCGAAGTCTCCCATCGCCGGGATGATTCATGCGATCACCTTACTCGGCATTCTGCTGTTCGCCGCGCCGCTGGCGAAGTTCATTCCTCTCTCGGTGCTCGCGGCGATCCTGCTGGTGGTCTCTTATTACATGGGGGAGTGGCACGAGATTCCCAAGCTGCTGAAGCTCACCTGGGCGGACATCAGCGTATGGGCGATCACGTTCGCACTCACGGTCTTCACCGATCTTACGGTGGCCGTGGGGACTGGCGTGGTGCTCGCGGCGCTGTTGTTCATTCGCAAGGTCACCAGCACGACCTCCGTCTCCCAAGTGACTTCGCAGTACATCGAGGAAGGCTGGCTCCACATTTTGCAGGGGAAGCCGATTCCCGAGTACGCCGCGGTGTTTCGTATTCATGGACCGCTCCTCTTTGGTGGTAATGAAAAGGTCTCGCTCATCGCCGACCTGCTCGGCGACTTGCCTCCGATCGTCATCGTGCGACTTCGCAACATGACAGCGATCGACGCCACGGGTCTTCAAGCTCTCGAAGACCTCGCCGAAAAGTGCCGTGCCGCGGGTCGCACACTGATCCTATGCGGCGCGCCCGCTCAACCTGCCAAGCTCATGCACCAAGCGGAGTTCGAGCAGCACGTGGGGAAGGAAAACATTTGCCCCAACTTCCACGCTGCACTGGAACGCGCCATCGTCGTCCAGTTCAACCGAGGCCACGGCGACCGCGTGGCATAAGAGTGTTCGGCTTGAACGTGGGTTGGTAGGTGAGGCACTTCTTGCCATCGGCGGATAAAGTCGCAAATCGCGACTATTTCATTGGGTGCGACTTTACTCGTTTTCAGCCCTCCGGGAGTATTGGTGTAAGTCTCATCGTTTAAACACCTTAGAGCGACTGCGGAGTGATTGGCCCGAAGAGTAAAGTCGCAGGGGTAAACCGCAGGTGCGACATTACTTGGTTGTAGGTGTCCAAGGGCTTGTCATGCTGACGGGAGTGGAGCTCCCGGAAGAATCTCGCCTTGGTGCGACCTGCATAGCTGGCAAACGAGATCCTTCGGTCGCCGAGGCTCCCTCAGGATGACTCAGTGTCGGTTTCACTCTCCTCCTTAGTTGCGTAAGAACGCATGTCCACCACCGCGGTGGGACGTGTGCATTGGATCACATGTCACGCGCGCTTTCTAGTCACTTTCTGGAAAAAAGTGGAAATAGTTTCGGGGCTCGAGAGCGTCGACAATTTAGCTAAATTGCCGTGCCCGTAGCGCGAAGGCCAAATCCGTTCGATAGCCATTCTCGGAACCATCAATGCTGGTGCTCGTGCTGGTGGCCATGATGCATTGACTTGTCTTCGGTAGTCACGTGCTCGTGATGAGGGCTTGGTTCCGCGTGGTCGCCATCGAGGTCACCATCTACGTGGAGAGTGTGTGGGTGTTTCTCCACCAAGCCGTTGACGTCTTCGGCGCTTGCGGTGAGCACCAGGGCTTCGTTCGGGTATCGCGGGAGCACGATCGCCCATTGGGCAAAGCTTCCTTGAACCGATTGGGCGGGCTGGCCGTTGACGAGCACCTGCCGAATGTCGCTGGCATCTGCCACCGAGCCTTCGACGCGGACCAAGTTGTCCTCGCAAACGGCGCGGGTGATCAGCGTGGTGGGAGGTAGGTCGTCGCGGAAGCTTGAGACGCCGCCGTACGTTCGGCGGTCCGTGGGCTCCTCGCCGTCGTAGTTGGGGGGGCCCATGCTCATAGGGTTGTGGATGTCGTTCACCCGCATCTGGGCGGTAGTAAGCCCACGGTAGCCCGAGCCGTCCATGATCGAACGCCAGATGGCCACGTCGGAGTCGTACACATCCAGGCCATCGACGAACACGCCGGTTGTACCGAGATGAACAGCCCAGTTGGCTTCCCAGCAGCGAAAATTGCGAATCCAGAACGGCTTCCCCTGTTCGGGGCGAGCTTGAGATGCTTCGTCGGCCAGGGTGAGATTCTGGTTGTAGAAGTCGAAACCGGGGCCATCGCCGCGCGTGATACCACGCAGGTTGAGACAGAAGAACGGCATCGTGTGGGCTTCGTTATCTTGGAAGCGGATGAAGGGCATCGTCCGCGTGTCCTGCTTGGCCACCGAACCATCGCCGGCGCGAATCGGACGCATGGCGTCGTAATTGTCGGTCGTTTTACAATCAAAGCGGTACCCGTACTCGGCGCATTCCACCGCACAGTTGCGGGTGAAGACGTTCGCGCAGTTAGCGAACCAAAAACCGGCGCCGCGGTTGGGGTCGAACGGAATGACTTGCTCCGGCAGAGGGCGGCCTGGCCCCACGGTGCACGCAAGGTTGTGATCGAGAATGTTGTTGGTCTCGGTACCGTCTTCGAGGAAGAATCCGTGGCCGATGGACTTGTAGCCCACGCAATCGCGGACCACGATTCCATCGGTGCCATGGATGGTCAGAAAGCGGTTGTGGCTATCCCAGATCGAAGCACCGATGACCGAGCTGCCACGCATGGTTCCTTCGCATAGGTGGAAATGGAGACTGTAGCGACCAAGTAAGCCCTCTTTGCCCAGATGTCGGAACTCGGCGTAGCTGATCGAGCCTTTGGAGTGCATGTGGATCATCGTGTGGCCCCGGGCGATGTCGGGGTTGGCGGACTCGATCACCACGTTGCGTGTGAGGTTCGCAACCTCTGCACAGAAGTTGCCTTCGGCGAAGTGGTCGAACGTCAGGGGCTTATCGAGCGTCACCGAGTAGCCGCCAGTGAAGTCCTTGCTGCCAATCTTTTCGATGCGGCGAACTTCCGTCTGAGCATTGTCGAGGAACTCGCCACTTCGGCCGTGGCGGTTGCCTCGATTGCGCTCGCGCTGCGTACTGGTCACGATCACGCGATCGCCGACCTGCCAGTCGGCCACCGGTTCCTGAAGCGCGACCTGCGTGTCGCCGACTTCGCTGCTGCGGTGCATCTTGACCCACGTGTTCTGCATGGGGCGTCCATGAATCTCCATTCGTCCGCCGCAGTTGAGTAGCGCGGGACACGACTCCTTATCCATGCCCTCGACGTAGTGCAGGCGGATCGTCGCGGTGTGCTCTTGGGGGATGGGGTGGCCTGGAGTGCCAATGAGCAGGGCAGCTTGATGGCCCCCGGGATGGACGTGCTCGGGAACCTCGTGGCAATCGAAACCTTGCTCGGAGGGTTCTTCGCTCGCCGTGAGTTGCACGAGTCCCGCTTCGAGCAGCGTGTTGCGATCGGTGGCAAACTCGAGCGTGCCAACGATCTGCACCAGTCGAAGTACCTCCTGCGACTCCACGTCGTAAGCGACGTGGTGCGGGCGGCGGATGACGACGCGGTCGCCTGTCACCGGAACGCGATTCCCCTCCCAAGTGTCGGGCGATGACCAAGGGCCCGACTGTTTCGATAGCACTAGGGGAGCGGTCGAGGCATCGTGAGCCCGCGCTCCTTCGAGCGTGAAAACGAGGGCACAGGTAGCAGCGAGAACCGTACGAAGGCAGGAATTAAGCACTTGGGAGCACTCCATTCGAAAAAGGCAGAATCTGCCGAGGGCTATTTGAGTTTCAAGGGTTCGAGGACGTTGTCACCTTCAACGATGTCGATGGTGGTGACAGGCTTTTCGCGGTTGCGATAGCGACCGGCAAACTGATCGGGACCTTCCACTACCGCACCTTCATCCAACTCCGTGGCCGGGTAAAACGCGGTCACGGAGTACGTACCAGTACGCGGCACTTTGATCGAGTAAGTTCCGTCACCGCTCGTGCGAGCGGAGCCGGCGCTCATCGATGTATCACCGTCAGCGGGAAACAACACGATGTAAACCCCTTCGGTGGGTTTGCCTTTCACGTGTACCTCGCCGGTGACAGTGCAAGGTGCAGAGGGTTGTTCGCAGCCGGCGATGGTCAGCGATGCAACGATGACCATTGGTAGGCGAAGCGGGGACAGCCAGCTACTCATTCGGCAGTACCTCTTCTCCATCGCGAGTAACGAGGTACATCAGCAGTTGGGCGCTGGTATCCTCGGCGAGGAATCGAACGCTGCCGTCCCCCATTCCGACGTGCGCGCCAGCCGGATGGAATCCAAAGACGCCCTGCGAGTTGTTGCAGTTGACGGCGCAATCGGTACCTGCGGGAATGTTGGAAAGCGTGGTGGGGTAGGTTTCGGGGGTGTAGTTGGGGTAGGTCTGAATCATGAAGGCACACCAGCCAAGCCAAGTGCCCCACGCGCCGGGCTGGTCGAGCGTGACATCTGTTTCCGGCATGGGCATGCCCACGCCACGTACGTAGTGCTGGTCGTAACCGGCGTGCTCGATCAGCATGGTGGTGTTCGACAAGCCATCGGTGGCCTTCGGCATCTTGGGTTCGTTGCCCGCGAAAATGGGAACGGGAGGCTTGCCGGACGAATTCACCAGGGCGTAAGCCGACTTGTTGATGCCGTGGTTGACCCAGTAGTCGAGTGCCATGCCGGTGAGCGGTCCGCCGGTATCGGGATTGGTGAGCACCGCTCCGTAGCTGCTGCCTGTTTTGCTGGAGGCCCGCATCTTGATCGGTTCGCTCACCGGATTCGAGGGGCAACGATTCATCGGCAATTGCATGTTTGCCAATGGCTGGTGCTTTGGTTCGGCGAATCCGCCAGGTGCCTCGCGGTCGAACATTGCTTCGACGTTGCCTTGCTCTAAGAAAGGTAACAAGCCGACCATGTGCCCGAAGTTGGGGTTCTTGGAAAGGCGAGCGGCAGGAAACGCACCGTACGTGTCGTGGTAGTTGTGCAGCGACAGTGCCATTTGCTTCAAATTGTTTTGACACTGCGTCCGCCGCGCGGCCTCGCGAGCGGCCTGCACCGCGGGCAGCAATAGCGCCACGAGAATGCCGATGATGGCGATCACTACCAGAAGTTCGACTAGCGTAAAAGCGGTTCGGTGCCGCATGAATGCGCTCCCTCGTTGCGGTGCAAGACAGGCCGGATGTATCCGGCGGCAAAGCATTTCACGTGCCAGGATAGAAACGTGAGCTCGCCCTCGCGTGAGATCGCACGGCCGCGCTTTAGAATGTAGAGCGATCCTACAGAAGAAGTGCTCGGCACCAACTGGCTAGGCACTCTTCGAAAACTCTAAGATTGCTGGCGGCTCAAGTACAATTGCGAGCAGCGATGTGTCGAACCTGACAGCGCTGGTGTCGATGGCTTCGACACGCAGTGGCTCAAACCTGTGTCCATTGATCCCGCGAGTATCGCTACCGGATGGTCTGCAATGGACGCTGCGACGTGCTATCCCCGGTCGAAGCCAACTACTTCGCCGGATTCTTGATGAGCGTTAGGAGCATCGTCACCGGGGTCACCGCTTGGATGCTGTGCGGCAGGTGCGGGGGCATGTGGATCCAGGTGCCCGCCACCGCTTTTACTTTGTCGGGGCCCAGCGTGACGTTGGCTTCGCCGGAGAGGAAGTGCAAGATCGCCGGGGTCGCGGCGGTGTGCTCCGAGAGTTCTTGTCCCTCGCTGAATCCGAACAGGACGACCTTCGTGCGATCGTCGACGTGCACCGTCTGGCTGAGCGTGCCATCGGCTGGCGGTTCGATGCGTCCTGCGATGTCTTCGACGAGTGTGTATTTGGCGTCCATGAATTGGTTTCCGCTGAGAGATCGCTAGGGAGTTATTCATCCTCGCCGCAAGGCCACGCGTCGAGCGCCACACCGACTAGCGCTCGTAACTGCGCGGCGGTCGCGCCGCTGCGGGCGTGGACCGTCATGCCGTAGGAGATGGCAGTCAGGTACTCGGCGAGGGGGCGGGTTTTGCTGCCTTTGGGGAGGTCGCCTTCCTTGACCGCGCGGTCGAAGCGGTCTTTCCAGCACTGGATGTGGCGCTGGCGGGCGGCGTTCAATAGTTCCTGCGGGCCTTTGGTTTCTTCGCCTCCGGCGAGGCAGGCGGTGACCAGCATGCAGCCCTGATGGTTGGGGTCGGTCGACAGGTTGGCGATGCGCGTCAGGTAGGCCTCGACCGCCTCGCGAGCGGTGGGTTTGTCCCACGCGGCGCGCAGGTGCTCGTCGCACGAGGTGTAACGCTCGACGACGCGCTGGAACAGTTGCTGCTTGTCGCCGAACGTGGCGTAGCAGCTCGAGCGATTGATGCCCATCGCTTCGAGCAGCATCGCGAGCGACGAACCCTCGTAGCCGTGCCGCCAGAAGACATGCATCGCGGCGTCGAGCGCGGCACCGGTATCGAAACCGCGGGGGCGGCCAAGGCTCGCCTCGTGCGCAGCACGGCATGTCTCGCTGGTTTTCGCCTTCGAGCCACTCGGTTTCGGGTTCTTGTTGGTGGGTGCCGCCATAGTTCTTAAGGTATCGCGACTTGACCCTCAAGTCACGCCTACGTATATTTTGAACCGGTCGTTCCAGAAGTCAACTTTCAAGGAGTTGGAGATGAGTGCTGCACTAGAGGGTAAAGTGGCGGTGGTCACGGGGGCTTCGAAGGGCATTGGCGCCGGCATCGCCAAATCGCTCGCCCGCGAGGGGGCGACGGTCGTGGTGAACTACGCCAGCGACCGTGCGGGGGCCGAGTCCGCCGTGGCGGAAATCGAGAAGGCCGGCGGCAAAGCGGTCGCCATCGGTGCCAGCCTCGCGACCGAAGAGGGAGTGGACAGTTTGTTCGCCGAGGTGGCGGAAAAGTTCGACCGCGTCGACGTGCTGGTGAACAACGCGGGAATCTACGCGTTCTACCCGCTCGCCGAAATCACGGCTGAGAACATTCGCCATCAGTTCGATCTGAACGTGACGGGGCTACTGCTCGCCTCGAAGCACGCCGCGCGGCTGATGGGCGCCGCCGGCGGCAGCATCGTTAACATCAGCTCCGGCATCGTTTACGCGCCGTCGGCGGGGGCGTCGATCTACGGCGGCACCAAAGGTGCGGTGGACGCGATCACACGCAGCCTCGCCGCGGAGCTTGGTCCGCAGGGCATTCGCGTGAACACAGTAAGCCCCGGTCCCGTGGACACCGAAGGCTTCCGCACGCTCGGTGTCGGCGACTCGCCCCAAGGCCAAGCGATGCTTGGGGCCACACCGCTCGGCCGCTTCGGCAAGCCCGACGACATCGGCGACGTGGTGGCGTTCCTCGCCTCGGACGATTCGCGCTGGATCACGGGGCAGATTATCCAGGCATCGGGCGGGTTGGTGAATGCTTGAGGGAGGTGAATAGACTCTGACGTTCCGCGGCTTGGTGGTTGGCTAAGCCGCGGAGCGGGGGGGGGAATAATCGCTTTAACGATAACAAACGCGCCGAATCGCGGCTGGCGAATAAGGGCTAAGTCCGTCTTGGGCTGAAGCCAACTGGGTTCGTCGTGCTACACTGGTTGGCGCATCAAGACCATCCGTTGTTCGCTCAATAGTAAAGTCTCCTCCTCACGGACTGTATGTCGAAGTTACGTTCTATCGTGCTTTTCGTAATATTGGCGGCTCTCGTTGGCTGCGGCGTGAAGTTCGGTTTATGGTGGTGGACGAGACGGGAGTGGTTGGACCTTCAATCGCGGCAAATGGCCGCCATCTCCAGCCTCGCGGATGTGCCACCAGAAGGTTGGTTCCGCTTTGATTGGAAGGAAGAGGTGATAACCCCCTACAATGTGTGGGGCAATATAACCTACACGCCGGAGTACTCTGGACTTAGCAACGACGAGATGCGTTTGCTTGCGATAGAGCTCGATGGGATCGTATCGAAGGCTACGTCCGCTAACTGTTTCGAGAAGGTGGACCAGATTTTTATGCTGATGTTGCGGTTTAGTAAGAATCCTGAGTTCGTATCCAGACACCGTGAGGAATTTCAAGACATGGAACGTAGGACTTTGGAAAGAATTCGGGCCGAAGGTCCTTGAGGTCAGAAACCTAGCTCCGAGGAAGTATCACACTTCATGGGTCGTCGACAATGCAGTTGCTGCTAGTTCTGACTGCGACCGGATTAGGCTGCATATTGGCGGCTGCGCTCGGGTTGCCGGCCTCGATCCTGTTGGACTCCGCGATACCAGCGGGACTCGCAATTACATTCTTGCCGGCGCTGGGAACGTACGTCGGAGGAATTCGGGTCCCGCAGCAACTGGCGAAGATCGCTCTGTATGCACTCACGGTTTGGGTTCTCTGCTCCCTGCTTGAGCCCGTAGTTGCTCGCGCGACCACGGATGGCGAGCGTGTCCCTGACTTCACGTGGTGGTATGGAGCCATGGCCTTCGTGCCTGCATCGCTGCTAGCGCTGATTGGCGCGGGATTCGCGAGTCGGCAAGGAATGGCGAAAGAGGAGCAGGTCGCAGATTAGCGGAGACCTAGGCATTCGTCGCTTAAGCAACGGTCACGCACCAACACAAAGAGCCCAGCAACCCCCCAGTTGCTGAGCTCTTCGGTTCCCCCCGGAATTTTTGGTCGCCCGCTGGGCGATGGCTTCGCTATTCGGCGTAGCTCGCTTGCTGGATGTCGCTGGCGGGTTCGGTGATGTAGGCCTGGCCCTTCGAGTAGAGCTCTTTCCGCCATTGGTAGTTGGCTTGGTCTTTTTCCTTCGCCAGTTCCAGGCACTTGTCCATCGACGCTTGGGCCGAGGTGAAGTCGCCTGAGGCGGCTTGGGCGGCGGCGAGCGTGTCGTACTCAAGGTCGCACGGTTCGCTGCACAGGGCCATCGCACGGTTGGCGGAGGCTAGAGCGGCTTCGCCACTGCGGATGTCGCGGTCGGGGCAAGTGGCTAGCAGCCATGCCATGCTGCGGTGAGCGACGGCCAGGCTGCCATCGATTTGGATGGCTTGCTGGTAGTCGGCCAGGGCGTTGCGATAGCGTCCCATGTCGAGCAGCAGGTCGCCACGGCTGCAGATGATGCGAGCGTCACCCTCGGACAAGCGAGCGGCGGCGTCGAGGTGTTGCAGGGCGAGATCGAACTGACCCAGCATATGACACACACGTCCGCGTCCTTTGTGAGCAACGGCGAGATCGGGATCGAGGGCAATCGCTTGGCGATAGTCGCTCGAAGCTTTCTCCATCTCACCGGCTTGGACCCACAGGGCGGCACGGTTCGAGTAGGCCTTCGCGAAGTCGGGGCTCAGCTCGATGGTGCGATTGAAGTCGTCGAACGCATCGGCAAAGCGACCCGCTTGGGCGGCGAGCACACCACGGTTGTGGATAGCGCGGTAACGGTTAGGATCGAGACGCAGGGCGTCGTTGAAGTCGAGCAGGGCCTCTTCGACGCGACCGTCGTCGGTGCGAATCTCGCCACGACGGTTGAGGGCCCAGCTTGCGAGGTTGTTGCTGTAGTCGATCGCGACCTTCGAGTTGTCGATGGCCAGCACGTGACGGCAGAGCTGCACAACGTCGGTCAGCTCGGCTTCGCTTTGAGCAGCGGACGACATGCGATTGGCTTCGGTCAAGAGCTCGACCGCACGGGGCGAGGGCTCGGCAGCTTCGGACTGCGGCGGCGCGACCGGGTTGGCGGGTTGCGTCGGAGCTGTGAATTTCACTGGAGCATTGGCGGCCACTTGTGGCTTAGCCGCAGGAGCGGCTGCAACGGCGAGCGGCTTCGGTAGTGGCTTGGGCTGCGAGACGGGAGCGGCGTCCATGCGGCGATCGACCATCGCGGCGGCATGGGGATTGATGATTTCTTGCGAGCCATCATTCGACGGTTGGCTGGCGGTGGGACGCATCGCAGCGCCACGGTTGGCCATCGCGGCGGCACCGGCTTGGAACATTGGGTTGGTGTCTGCTTGCCGCATCGGCATGGGCAGCTGGCGATTGGGCATCTGCGACTGTGATGCCGGCGTCGTGGCCACGCTCATGGGGCGGGGCAGGGGACGCTGTGGCATGTCGGTGCTGGCTGCCGGCGAAGTGACCTCAGGCAGGTCCGACGCGAACACGGCAGGGCTCGAGGGCATATCGCTGGCGAAGGCCGCAGGGCTCGATGGAAGCGCGGGCAGTTGCTGGCCACGAGGGGCAGGGCGGCCCTCTTCGCGATCGGTCACCATGGCGACCATGCCGGCTTCCGAATCATTGGACTCGGGCATTTCAGGGCGAGCCATTGGGGCGGCGTTCCATTTGGGAGCCGGCGCCAGAGGCTGCTGACCCGCGACTTGGGCGATGTTGCCTTGGCGGGGCTGCGTCGTTGGCTGCTGTCCGCGTTGTGGTTGTTCGTCGTCGCCGCTCCAGAAGGCGAGCAAGCCAGCGGGCTTGTTCGCAGGACGCGAGGCGGCACCTTCAATACCACCTTGGCGCTGCCCGCGCTCTTGCTGCTGCTGAGCCGCGGCGTACTTGGCGGCCGAACCGCTACGCGACATGGTTTGCGAGCGAGCTTGTTGCTGCTGCGGTTGTGCTTGCTGAGATTGTTGCGCTTCGCCGCCCATGCTGCCAAACAGCGTGGGGCGTGGAGCCTGCGCTACCGAACCCTGGCGACCCATCGGGCCACCGGTGGTCGGCATGTTGATGGTCCGCTCGGGCTGCTGCTGTTCGCGATTGCCGCCGAACAGACCGCCGATCGATTTGGTGAGCGACCAACCTTGCTTCTCGGGCTGTTGCTGTGGGCGCTGGCCTTGGATGCCACCGGAGACCGTCGCTTGTGGGAAGCGTGATTGCTGCGAGGGCGCCGGCACCTGCTGCTGCATCCGCTGCGCGGCTTGCGAACGCATGGCCTGACGCTCGATGTCGTCGACGAACACCACGCCCTGGGCACTGGCCGTCGATGCGGCGAGGGCGACCACCAGGCCGGTGGTGCGAGCCAAGCGGGCGGTCAGCACAGGGAATTGGTAAACCAGTTTAAGCATGGTGCTTCACCATTCTGAGAAGGTCGACGAGCGGTGTTTTGCGGGGTTTCCGACGGGTGTGCGAGGTAGCACGCACCATCGAGAACGTTCCCTTGCCTTCTGATATCGGCAAACAGTAGAGGCAACCTGACCCAAACAACCCGGAAATTCGGAATAATCCTCCCAGGCCGCAAAGTCTGCCAAGCTCCGCTGTCAGTAGGGGACTTTCCCGCGTATGCTCTGGGGCTGTGGATATCTGAAGGGCGCTGAACCTGCCAAGCTGCTTGGCGGTCCTGGCGGCGTTGGTTTCCACCTGTTTTGCCCAGCGTTTTTCTATGTCTTCCCTCGCGTCTCGAATGACCACGACCCGACCGCCATCGCCCACTGCGGACAGCTATCGCCTGGGCGTGGTGTATGCAGTGCTGGCATTTGGCTGGTGGGCGGTGCTGTTCCCCGTGATGTTCGTGGTGCTCAACCACGTGGTGTTTCGCTCGGGATACATGGAAGCCAGCGGGGCGTCGCGGATTGACTGGAGCCTCGAGATCACAGCCCACCGAGGCATTTGGGCGTTCGTGACCTGCGTGGTCCTGGTGTGGTGGGTGGGGCAGAAGGACGAAGCGGCGGCGCTCCTGCGTTCGCCTCGAGCGCGATTCTTGCTGGCACTGACGGCACTGCTGAGCATCACCAATTGGGCCGGCTTTGTTTACGGCACGGCGACCGATCAGCTTCGCTACGCCAGCCTGGGCTACTACATCAATCCGCTGGTGAGCGTCGCGCTGGGCGTTGCCGTTCTCGGCGAACGCTTGCGGCGAGCGCAAACCATCGCACTCGTGCTAGCGGGAGTGGGCGTGGTGTGGGAGACGGTCCGCATGGGGCAGCTTCCGTGGCTGTCGCTGCTGGTGGCATTTTCGTTCGGCTTCTATGGATTGTTTCGCAAACAAATAAAGGCCTCGGCCATTTCGGGGCTGATGATCGAGTGCGGCATGCTGCTACCGATCACCGTGGGTTACGTGGTGTGCCGCGAGCTGTGGGGACCCACGCCGGCGTTCGGCCGCGAGCTGCTCGTGTCGTCGATGCTGGTGGTTACCGGCATCGCGACGGCCATGCCCCTGATCTGGTTTGCCCATGCGACGAACCGCCTGCCGCTGAGCAGCATGGCGTTCTTGCAGTTCATCGTGCCAACGGGGCAGTTGCTGGTCGCCGTGACCATGAATGGCGAGAGCGTGGGGTGGGAAGGCCTGGTATCGTTCGCCTTCATCTGGCTCGGCGTCGGGGCGTTCCTGCTCGACATCCGCGCGGCAACGCGTGCGATGCCCGTGGAGCCATCCGGTGGAACGATCGTCGAACTACCGTAGAGGGGGCCAACGGCGTTTAGCGTTCGACCCAACCTAGCCGCTCGACGGCGCGGCGGGTGTTGGGGTGCTGGTGGAATAAGTTCCAGATAAGCCCCGTGCGAGCGTTCTCGATCAATAGCAGCATCGGGCCGACGTCGATGCCGACGTACTCGTCAGGGGCGTGCATGTGCTCGAGGTTGAAGCTGTCGAGAAAGCCATAGCCACCCTCGGAGGGCGAACGCCACACCAGCGGATAGCCGGTCGCGTTCTTCAGTTCCTTCATCTCACGGAGCGCGGCAAGCGTCTCGGCGGGCATGAAGGGCAGGGCACTTGCGGTGACGTAGGGAGCCACGGTGCCACCTTGCCACTGATCCATGCCACTATGGTTGGGGAGCAATTCCTGAACGAGATAGCCAACTTGCTGCAATTCGTTGAGCCCGATACAAGGACCCACGCCCCAGCGATTCTGGCCAAGCGAAATGAGCTCGGGCGACTTTTCGATGCACCGCTGGCGATGCGCGGCGAACGCGCGGCGGGTATTCTCGAACCAATTCACGCGGGGACCTTCGCCGCCGAACTCCGCGGGGTCGTCGGCCTCGAACCGGCGATAGTCGATCCAGCACTGGTCGAAGAAGTAAGTGAACATCGCGCCGTTCCAGGTCACGATGTAAGGCAACATGTTGCTGTGCTGGCCCAGCTTGCGCTTCATCTTGTACGCCACGGTCGGATCGAGCTTGTGATCGTCCTTGGGCGACGCGACCGCGTGCATGTAGCAAAGCGTTTCCTCGGCACCGGTCACGTGCCACACCCAGGGGCGGAGTTCGCCCTCGGCATCGAGGGTGTCGAGTTTCGACGATCGCCAGCCGAAGGACAAAAGTTGGTCGTCGGGGCGGGCGTAGGCTTTCCAGTTGGCGTCGGCGATCAGCTTGTCGACCAGCTCGCGGACTTCGCCACCGAAGTAGATTCCCGCCGGAATGGCACCCGACTGGAGGATGGCATGATCGACGGTGCTGGTTTGCACCTCGGGGGCATCGGTGATCAGCTTGGCGTTGTGGCGGTCGACGAAGTGCAGGTAGATGCCAAACTTCTTGTTGTCCTTCTCTTTGACTAGGGCCCGCAGGATGGCGAGGGCCCGCTGCTCGGCTTCTTCGCGCGACACCCAACCTCGCTCGACGCCGATCGGCAGCGCGGACAGTTGGAAGCCAACCGCCGCGACGCTGGACACCTCGGTGTTCGTACGGTCTCGCACCAGCTTCGCCGGGTCGCCCGCTTCATTCCAAAGGTAGTTGAAACAACCCCGCTGGATCTCGTCCAGAAGCAGGTTGTCCTCCTCCGTGAACGGATAGCGGCGCGCCGCGTCCGCTTCGGGCGAAAGCAGAATGTCCTGGCCGTGGGCCAGCAACGAGCAGCCGGCGACGAGTAGCGCCGCCAGCGCGCATAGGTTCGAGCGATAGGCCATGCTTAATTTCCCGCCTAAGCAATGGATGTGTACAAGCTGTCCATCTCGCACTTGCCTCCCTAGTTGCAAGTGGGCGTATAAATCTACGCAATCGAGGTGACAGCAGCAATAAAGAAAAGTGCGCACGCTTCGCCCAGTGGGCTGCGTTTTGAACACGCAGTGCGAGTTGCACGAACCCGCTGATTGGTTCGACGCGCGAACTACTTGGGTCGATAGACCGTGCAGCCACAGTGCGTTTGCGGCGTAAATTCAGGGCCCAAATCGCTGAGTCGTTCGGCCGAGCCGACGAATAGCCAGCTGCCCTGGGTCATCGTATCGACCATGCGACGGAACATGTCGGCCCGCTCTTTGGCCTTGAAATAAATTGCCACGTTGCGGCAAAACACCACGTCAAACTGGTCGCGCTCAGGGAATGGCTTGAGTAGGTTGCGGACTTCGAACTTGGTGAGTCGCTGCAGTTCGGGGGCTACCTGCCAGCCAGCTCCCTCTTGGCTGAAGTGTTGCGACTTGCTCATCGCGTCGAGGCCCCGACCGACTTCGAGGTTCGAGTACCAGCCCCGCTTGGCCGCCACGATGGACGAAGGCGATACGTCGGTGCCAAGGATTTGAAGATCCCAACCTGGTAGATCTTTCGACAGTTCGTTGAGCACCATTGCAATGCTGTAGGTCTCCTGTCCCGTGCTTGAGGCAGCCGACCAGATGCGAATACGTCGCATCATCCGCGTCGATTCGATGTGCTGAATCAGGTCGGGAAGGACCTTGTAGCGAAGCGCGTTGAAGGGCGATTCGTCGCGGAAGAACAGCGTCTCGTGCGTGGTGATCGCGTCGACGATCTCGCCTCGAAGCGGAGCACCAGTCAGGCTCTTCGCTCGTTGAACCAAGTCGCCATAGTCTCGACACTCGAGCCGTTTGGCAATCGGCGCGAGGCGTGACTCGATTAGGTAACCCTTCGAGTTGTCGAGGTACACGCCGCACAGCTCATCGACGAGGTCGATCAGCGCGGTCATTCCGTTGTCGCTGGGCGTGGTGGTCGTGTTCGGTACACGACTCGCTGCCAGCGTGTTCTCCACTTGAGTGGCTAGTGACATACCCCGATTTCCTGCCCTGTGAGTCGAACCATCTGCTCGGCCAGCTTTTCAAGCGGCAGGATGCAGTCGGCCAAGTTGTTTTCGACGATCTGTCGTGGCATGCCGTAAACCACGCAGCTCGCTTCGTTCTGTGCCATGATGGTGGCGCCGCGCCGCTTGAGCAGCTTGCAGCCCAACAGACCGTCGTCACCCATCCCCGTTAGAATCGCCGCCAACACGTCGCCGCCGTAGATTTCGGCGACCGAGCGGAATAGGTAATCGACCGAAGGTTTGCAGTTGCGCTCGGGCGCGTCGTCGTTGATCACCACGTTGGTCGTTAGGCCATGCCGCAGCAACTTCATCTGCTTGCCACCCGGCGCGATGTAAACCGAACCTGGACGGAGCGTATCGCCGTGCGTGGCTTCGACCACGTTGAGTTTCGAGTGGCGATTGAGTTCTTCGGCCAGCGTCTTGGTAAACACCGGCGGCATGTGCTGTACGAGCACGATCGGCACCGGGAAGTTCGCCGGCAAGCTGGGAATCAACTGCATCAGCGCCTTGGGCCCACCGGTCGAGATGCCAATCGCCATGATGCGGGGCAGACGGTGAGGTTTATCAAAATCGGTCGGCGTGACTTCGTGGTCCGCCGGCACCGTGTGAACGTGTGTGGAGTTGCGCAGTCGCGAGGCGCGACGCGTTTTGGTGTCAGCGAATGCGTGCACTTTGGGAATCAAGTGCCGTCGAAGCTCGTCCAGGCTTTCCTCGGGCGACGCTCCCGTCGGCTTGAGGTTGAAGTCGAAAGCACCCGCTTCGAGCGCCTTGGTCGTGGCCGTGGCACCTTCAGTGGACAGAGCGCTGAGCACGATAGCACCTACCGGGGAATGGCGTTGCTGCAATTGACGAAGGACTCCCAGTCCGTCCAGCTCGGGCATCTCCAGGTCCAACGTAATGAGGTCGGGCCGAAGCTGGTCAATTTTCTCGAGCGCCACTCGCCCATTACAGGCGGTGCCAACAACTTCGACGTTGTCCGCTTCGGCGAGTACTTGCGATACCAGCTTGCGATACAAAGCCGAGTCGTCCACCACCAGGAGGCGAAGCGGATCGGAGATGGGGGAAGGACTGTTCACAGGAGGGGCGATCCGACAAAGGTGTGCTTCAAAGGTGCGGGGGACAGCCGCAAAACTCGTTACTTCTCATCTTGGCGTACGTACCGCCCCGCGAACTCTTTGGTCCGCGGGGCGGCAGCGTCGCCTCTTCTCTTTACTACTAAGGGGCCGACTTCGACTTACGAAGCCAGCACGGGCTCGCCGTAGGCGGTCGAACGCTCGCTGGTGCGGCCATTGCTAACCGAATCCACCTTGAACTGGCCGACAATCGACTGGAGTTCGTGAGCGAGCTCCGAAAGCTGAGCACCCACGGTCTGGGTCTGCGAAGCACCTTGCGAGGTTTGCTTGGCGGCTTCGTCGACACCCACGATGTTTCGCGAGATCTCACTGCAAGCCGAGGCACACTCTGCAACACCGGTCGAAACCATGGTGGTTGCCGAAGCTGTCTGGTTGACGTTCGCGGCAATTTCCTTGGTGGTGATGCTTTGCTCTTCCACGGCCGAGGCAATGGTGGCCGAGGTGCTATTCACTTGCTGAATCGCTTCGCCGACGTTGGCGATCGAGCGAACGGCTTCCTTCGTCGAGCTTTGAATGCCTTCGATACGGACGCGGATGTCCTGCGTGGCATCGGCCGTTTGCCGGGCTAGTTCCTTCACTTCGGTCGCCACCACCGCGAAGCCCTTGCCCGCCTCACCGGCACGTGCGGCTTCGATCGTGGCATTGAGGGCCAGCAGGTTGGTCTGTTCGGCAATGTCCTGAATCACTTCAATCACCTTACCAATCTCTTCGGCAGCCTGGCCGAGTTGGCCAATCGTCTGGTTGCTGCTCTCGGTGAGTTCGGTGGCGGAACGGGCTATCGTCGAAGCTTGCTCGGCGGTCCGGGCAATCTCGGTGATGCTGGCGGTCAGTTCGTCAACGGCCTTGGCGACCGACTGCACGTTTGCCGTCATCTCTTCGGTCGAAGCCGCCATGTTGGTCATGTTGGTCGACATTTCCTCGGCAGCCGCGGCGACCGTGGCACTCTGGCCAGTGGTCTCTTCGGCACCGCTGGCAAGGTCGTTCGCGGTGCTCGAAAGCTGCGTCGAAGTGCTCGACAACTGACTGGCGTTCGAGGTTAGGTTGCGAATCAAACCGCGGAGCTTGTCGCCCATCGAGTTGACGGCCGTGGCAATGTTGCTGAACACAGCACGCACGTCCGTGGTGTCCTCGTCGCCGGGGGCAACTTGGTAATCCTGGGTCAAATCGCCGTTAGCGATCGACTGCAGGACACCGGACAGCTCCGAAACTTCGCGTTGCTGGTACTCGGCGTTCTTGCGGTCAACGATTTCACGCTTGCGAACGTCGGTCACGTCTTTCCACTCAAGGTTCGTGCCAACGTAGTTGCCTTCGAGGTCCAACTGAGCGGTGACAGTGAGGGCCATGGTCAGCGGACCAACCTTGATGTCGGTCTTGATTGGCAAGTTCTTCGGGTCGGCCAGCAGTTCGCGCTGGTGCTTGGGATTCACATGGAACTGATCGATGTTGGCACCCATCAGTTTATCAACGTCCAGCTTGGGCCACACCGTACGGAATGTCGTGAGGTGGGTGTTCAGAAGCTGGCGAGTGGCATCGTTGAAGTAAGTGATGTTGAAGTCGCGGTCGATCATCATGTAGGCCGACTCGCTGTTGTCCACCACGCCACGCAGGGTGAAGGCCTCTTGGCGAGCCTTGACCTGGGCCGTAATGTCGCTGGCGAACTTAACGACCTTATAGACCGTGCCCTCCTTATTGAACATTGGGTTGTAGGACGCCTGAATCCACAAGTCACTGCCATCCTTGCGAATACGCTTGTACTCGGCCGCGTCGAACTCCCCGCCCTTCAATTTATCCCAAAGCGCTGAGTACGCTGAGCTGTTGACGTACTCCGGATCGCAGAAGATGCGATGGTGCTTGCCCCGGATCTCGTCCAGCGTATAGCCTGTCGCCGCCAAGAAATTCTCGTTCGCGTCGAGGATCGTTCCATCGGGTGTAAACTCGATGATTGCAAGTGAGCGGCCCGCTGCAGTTACTTTGGCTGTGAAGTCGAACGCATTTTGCTCGGCCACGGTTAGCGCTTCGAGCATGGTGTTCGTCGCGGCACCCATTGCTCCGATTTCATCCGCGCGACTGGCGTCCAAGCGTGAGGTGTAATCGCCCGAGGCGGCCAACTCCAATGCCGAGACGGTGGCTGTAATCGGCCGAACAAATGCGGCCGCAAAATACCAAGCAAATGCAAGGATACCAGCGCCGCAGACAGCAGAGATGCCGAGGGACCACCAGAACACACGAGACGCGGCCGCATTGGCGGCATCGCTCATATCACTGACGGCGCGGAAGGCTTCATCCGTGTCCATCTTCGCAAGTAGCGCCCAGCGGTGCCCAAGGAGGTCGACGGGGCCATAGGTCTGGATTACCTCATTGCCGAGGTAATCCGTGGTGATTGCTTCACCGCTTTCGCCTTGGAGAGCTTGGGTGACGAACTCGTTATCGATCTTGCCCTCCTCCGGATTGCGGAAGGAGGTGACGAGGCCATGGGTCGCGGGCTTGCGGAAAGAATTACTCCGCATCAACTTGTCAGGGCCAACCAGCACGGTTTCGCCGGACTCGCCCAAGCCATCGCGTTGGGCCATCACTTCACAGATCCGATCGACGGGCATCTGGAATATGACAACGCCCAGCTTCCTAGCACCATCGAAAATGGGCGTGGCGATAAAGCTTGCGGGGGCTTCGTAAGAGGGGAGATACGGATCGAAATCGACTAGCACAAATTCGCCGGCGTTATTCATCGCATTTGCTTTGCGGAATGCCTCACCAAAATTCGTGCTTGCGTACGACCCATCCTTAAGCGAGGTCGTGAAATCCAACTCCTTAAACACCGAGTAGACAATGTCACCCGTCTCGCTGTCCACGAGGAAGATGTCATAGTAGCCGAACTTGTCGAGGTAGTTTCGAATAACCGGATGTACCTCGGCATGAATCTTGCCATAATCCGTATTTAGATCCGCGGTGTCCAACAAGTGCTTTGAACCAAGTGGATTTCTATTCTCGCGAATATAGGCGTACTGCAAGGCTATTGAGTCGTCGTCCAATTGATTCAGCAATGCTTGCGAGTCAATTCCCTTGCCCGCATTCTGAGTTCGATACTGTTCCGCGAATTCGCCGCTGTAGTAAGAGCCCAACTTGTTTCGAAGGGTGGCGATGCTTTCGTCATCGATGTCTAATTGCTTGCGGTAGTCGGCAAAGGCGTTTTTGAAGTCCTCCATTGCATGGACCGTCATCCGGTCTTCTGAGAACGTGAGCACTTGGTCGCGGATGCTTTCGAAGTACTTCTCAACCTGGCTCCGCTTCAGCGCGTGCTGTGCCCTCAGCGAGGCGGTAACCTTTTCTTCCATGTCGTGGGCCGCTTGGTCTTGCAGCCCAGTCATTCCGCTCCGAAGGGATGCGAAACTCAGTAAGCTTGCCACCGCCAACGGCACCAAGCCGCACACCAAGAACCCGACAATTAGCTTTGTACGAATCTTCATTTTAGCCCTTTTGAATCAAAGGTAGTTGAGGAAACTGCGGTTTAGTTGAGGCCGATGGTTAGCTTGCCGGCTCTAGCGATTCTTGCAAATCGAGCACTGCTACGATGGCGTCTTCGCCCGTAATCACACCACTGAAGAAGTGCTGGTCCAACTCACCCAAGTTGGGTGGCGGAGGAGTCACCTCGTCGCGCGACACATTGATGATGTCGGCGATGCGATCCACGCACAGTCCGACCAACTCGCCCGACAGATTGACGATCAGATTGCGGCTGTCCTTCGTCACGGTACCCCGTTCGAGGCCCAGAACGCTCCGCAAGTCGATGACGGTTACCACGTCACCACGTAGGTTGATGACGCCCCGCACCCAATCGGGGGCGTGAGGCACCGTGGTAACATCTAAACAGCGATTGATCTCCTGCACCTGGTCGATTTCCAAGCCCAGCAGCATTTCGCCAACGTAGAACGTGGCGAGCTGCAGGTCGTCGGAGCCAATCTGGTTGCGATCTAGCGTAGCAGTGGACATGTTTAGCTCCGTACCGTGGCGAGTTTGCGACGCGGCTTCGAACGCTTGGTTCCCGAAGCCTCGGCGAGTAGTTTGCGAACCGAACGAATCAGGTTCTCGCGGTGCATCTTCACTTGATAGTCGTTAAAGCCCACTTCCTTGCCGTGCGCCACATCGGCGTCGCTTGACAAAGATGTCAGCGCGATGCAAGGGAGGCTTTCGAGGGCTGGGTTGCTGCGAATCTGCTGGCACAGCTGGAAGCCATTCATGTTCGGCATTTCGATGTCGGACACGACGATGTCGACTTCAACGCCTTCGACGGACAGTGCGTTCCAAGCCTCGGCCCCATCTTCGTATTCGTAAACTTCGAACCCTTCGTTATGGAAGAAGCCCGCGACCTGTCGGCGGAAGAACGACGAGTCTTCAGCGAGCAGGATCCGCTTGGCGGGCTCGTTTTCGTCAAGGGTATGCTCGTCTCGTGACTCGGCGAACCACTGCGGGTGCGTGATTTCGGCGAGCTCGAACACATCGAGCAAGCGAGTGGTCTTTTCGTTGATCACCAGGCTTCCTGCCACGCCCGGCTCGCGGAACGTCTCGGAGTCGATAATGCACGGTACTTCGCGAATGTCGTCGAGATGCGGAGCGATCAATCCAACTTCACGGTCGCCAATGGTGAACACGATGACAAACGCACGATCGACTGGTGGACGCGGCTTGACCTTCAGTTGATCCTCGACCGCAATCAGCGGCAGCGAGACATCGCGGTACTGGAGCAGTTGCTGGCCACCCACGGTGTCGATCTGGTCGATGCGTACCCGCTCGATGCGAGCCACGACACCCATCGGCACCGCAAACAGGTCGGTGGGGTCGGACGAGAACAGCAGCAGCGACTGTGTGCTGGAATTGTCGTGTGCTCCGCGTTCGCGTTGCTCCTGTTCATTGGCTTCGTGCATCAGCTGCACGCCGGCCTTCGCGGCTATGCCCGCGGCGTCGAGAATCAGCGCGACGCGTCCGTTGCCAAGAATCGTGGCACCAGCCAGGCAGTTGGCACTCTTCAGGTGCATGCCCAACGGCTTGACGACGATTTCTTCGGAGTCGTGAATGCCGTCGACGATCAGGCCATATCGGACCTGTCCAGTCTCGACAACGATGATATTCATCGGGGCGTTGGCGTGCTCGGCCTTGCTCGAAGGCATACCGAGCGACAGGTCGAGGCGAATCAGCGGGAGCAAGGCCCCACGCAGGCGAAGTACCTCGGCGGTCTTCACTCGGTCGATCCGCGATCCGACTTCACCAGGACGGAGCCGAACGAGTTCGGCGATGTTGGCCTGCGGCAGCGCAAAGCGATCGTCGCCACATTGAACAATCATCGAAGGGATGATCGCCAGCGTCAGCGGCAGCGTAATGCGAATGTTGGAGCCGACACCGACTTCGGAGTCGACATCCACCGTGCCGCCCAGCTTTTCAATATTGGTGCGAACCACGTCCATGCCGACGCCACGGCCGCTCACGTCCGACACCTTCTCGGCAGTCGAGAAGCCCGGGTGGAAGATCAGCCGCACCGCTTCGCGGTCGCTCATCTGCTCGGCACGCTCGGCGGTGAGGAGGCCCTTCTCAATCGCCTTGGCACGTAGCTTGACGGGATTGATACCGGCACCGTCGTCTTGGATCTCGATGCAGACCTTGCCCGCTTTGTGGAACGCCCGCAGCCACACGGTGCCTTCGGGGTTCTTCTTGTTAGCCGTGCGGACCGAGGGGGACTCGACGCCATGGTCCACCGAGTTGCGAATCAAGTGCGTCAGCGGGTCGCCGATGGCTTCGACAATCGTCTTGTCGACTTCGACTTCTTTGCCTTCGATCTCGATTTTGCACTGCTTGCCGAGCTGCGAGCTCAGGTCGCGGACAATGCGGGGGAACTTGCCGAACACGCTGCCAATGGGCTGCATGCGGGTTTGCATGATGGCTTCTTGCAGGGCGCTGGTGACCTGGTCGAGGTCGCTGGCGGCCGTCTCGAGCCCGGTGCGTTCCTGCGAGGTGACCGCCTGCATCAGTTGGTTGCGGCTTAGCACCAACTCGCCGGCCAGGTTCATCAGTTGGTCGAGCACGCTGACCGCCACGCGAATGCTCGTTTCGACGGGGGCGGTGGTCTTGTTGGTATTGCCTTCTGTCGGTCCCTGCGTGGCGACAATCGGAGCGAGGGTCGGCTCGATCACGACTCGCGGCTCGCTCGAGCCATTCATTTCGTGCACCGTAGTGATCGTCTCGACCACGGTGATTTCTTCGGTGACGCTGATGGTTTCAGTGACCGTCTCGACAGCGAGCTCACCCTCGTCCGCGATTCGGTTGAGGTCGGCGATCTGGTCGGCGACGTCAACGCCGTTGGAGTTCGTTGAGTCGTTGATCAGCACACGCAGCGTGTCGGCCGCGCGGAGCATGACGTTCATGTTGTGGGCGTTGGGTACCAGCTCGGCGCTACGCACCTTGTTGAGCAGGTTTTCGAGGCTGTGGGCCAGTTCTTTGATGGTCGTCAGGCCCAAGAAGCCCGCGGCTCCTTTGATCGAGTGAACGCCGCGGAAGACTTTGTTCACCAGATCGACATCGATATTCGCGCCGCCCTCTTCGATGGCGAGCAGTTCGTTCTCGATGTCGGCGAGATGCTCGTTCGACTCGACAATGAACTCACCCAGCAGTTCTTCGTCTTCAATGGCCATACGTTTGCCTGGGATAGGAGAGCCGTCACACCGTGGTGTGGACGCTGTGTTTTGTAGAGCTGTCTAGCCGCCTGCCTCGGAGACACAACACCTCAGATCGTGGATGTGCAAACATAGACCGTTTTTTAAGATGCAAATTCCGTTGGCGGAAAATTTTCCGTAAAGGCAAACCCTAAGCCGGCACAATCCCTCCGTGCGAACGATTTGTAACATCCAGCTACGGGCCGGCATTTTTTCTAAAGTCGTGTGTTTGCTTGCGTCGCCTCGGTTTGCAACCTATTTGATTAGCAAGGAACCACGGGGTGGACCGCCAGGAAGGCACGTTCTAGGGTCTGGTTTAACAAAGGTGATCTCGATGGGCATCAAGGCCTTAATTGCGGACGACTCGGGTGTCATGCGGAAGATTATTGTGCGCGCTGCAAACGCCGCGGGCATTCAGGAGATCACAGAAGCGGTGGATGGTGCCGACGCCATCAAAAAGTTCGGTGCCGAGCACTTCGATTTGGTGCTGACCGACTGGAACATGCCAAACAAGACTGGTCTCGAGGTCATTCAAGAGATTCGCGCTACGGGAAGCACCGTACCGATCATCATGGTGACGACCGAAGGCGAGAAGGCGAGCGTGCTGCAAGCCATTCAAGCCGGCGTGTCCGATTACCTCACTAAACCGTTCGAAGCCGACGCGCTGCTCGCAAAAATCGAGAAGCTGGCGATTGCCTAAGCACCCATAACCGGCATCCAATTCTGGAGCACAGCGATGCGCGCGGAGTACATCAATCCCTTTATCGAATCGACCGTCGACGTCTTTCGCACCATGCTGGGTTGCGACGTCGAGCGGACCGGTCTGTCGGTGCACGACAAGTTCTGCCCCGAGTACGATATCACCGGCATCATCGGCTTGTCCGGCAAAGCCCACGGCGACGTCGTGATCAGCTTTGAAGAGAAAGTCGCTTTGTCGGCTACGCATGCCTTGATTGGCATGAAGTACAACGAGATTAACGACGACGTGATCGACACCGTCGGCGAGCTCACCAACATGATCGCCGGCAACGCCAAGACCCAGCTCGAGAGCCTGGCAATGAGCCTCGCCCTACCGACCGTGATCGTTGGCAAGAACCACTCGATCCGCTTCCCGTCGAAGGTCAAGCCACTTTCGCTTCCCTTCCAGTCGAAGTGGGGCCGGTTCAATATCGAAGTCGGCTTGGTCGAGTCGCCGGAAGGCGCGCACTGCGTCATGGCGTAAGAACTGTAGCCGGACTCGCAAGAGTTCGGGCCGCCTGCGAACGGACTCGGCAATTCCGCAAGACACCGGTTGGCAAACCGGTTAGAATTTCACTAGGGCCCCAGCGGCGCTCGCATTGGCGAGCGATGCCTGGGGCCGCTTGTGTTTTTCTATCCTTAAGCCTTCTACCCGAGGTGTCGAGCATCATGTCGATCCACTCAGGCGTGATTCTGTTTGCGTGTGTCGCCGTCGTCACCTGGTCGAGCTCTTCGCGGGCTATGGCCGGCGAGCCCCTGAAGGTGATGACGTACAACATTCGCTATGACGGTGGTAGCCGGCAGTTGCCCGAGAACGAAAAGCCTTGGTCTGCCGAGTCGGGTCCGAGTCGCCGTGACATGGTGCTATCGGTGATTGATAGCATGAAGCCGGATTTACTTGGTTTGCAAGAAGCGTTGCCCCAACAGGTGGACGACGTGGCCGCAGACCTCGAAGGCTATGAGTCTTACTCGGTTGGTCGCGATGATGGCAAAAGGCGCGGCGAGCACTGCTCCATCTATTACCGGAAGGACCGCTTCGAGCGACTCGGCGAAGGAACTTTCTGGCTCTGCGACACGCCCGACAAACCCGGCAGCAAGCACCCCGACGCCGCGTGCCCGCGGATCGCGTCGTGGATTCTCCTGGCAGACCGTGAGAACGATGGCAAGCAATTGGTGTTCCTCAACATGCACTGGGACCACGTCGGCCGCGAGGCCCGCGAATTCGCTGCCAAGACGGTGATTGACCAGCTCGCAATCATCGAGAGCGCCGACCACGCCATCGTCGTTGGCGACTTGAATTCCAACGAAGGCTCTCAAGAAATCGAGCGACTACTCGGCGACAAGCGAGTCCCGCTGGTCGACGCCTTCCGCCAAGTCCACCCCGACCAGCAAGTCGACGAGCTAACCTTCAACGGCTTTCGCGACCGCTCGCGTGGCAAGCGTATCGACTTCGTGATGACATCTCCCGCCTGGAAACCCATCGGTGCTGAGATCATCCGCACGCAGTTCGATGGCATTCTTCCTTCGGACCACTATCCTGTGGTGGTGGAGTTGGATCTGCAAAAGTAGCGGAATTCGCCACAATTCAGGAGTACTAGGAACAGGAGGAAACGGAGGGCACAGAGAGAGGTGGGGAAGGATTTGAACAGAAGGCAACGAAGAGAACGAAGAGAAAAAGTGACAGACCTTGGACCCAAGTTTTCTCTCTGTTTCCTCCTGTTCAATGATTTTGCCATGCGTCTTCACATTGCCTGAAGCGCACTACCTTCTTAGTTCTCTTCGTTACCTTCTGTTCATCCACTTCTGTACCAGAGCCTTCATCCCATCCAAGTGCAGCCCGAGCTCTTGCGAGCTCGGCTACCGACATCCCTACGCTTCGTAGCGTTGCGCGCCGGCTAGCATCACCGCTGCGAAGTCTTGCTGCACGAACTGGTTCACCCAACTCGATGTTGCCGTGCGGTCGGCGAAGTGGGCGAATAGCGCGCGGAAGAAGCGATCGGGGACGTGCGACCGCCTCTGAAAATCGAGCAGCTCCCGCCTCCACATGCGGTCGTAGCACTTGCGGGCGAATTCCTCATTAAGTGGGAACCATAGCTTTTTGTCCAGCCAAGGCTTGGCAAACCATGCGGCGACACCACTGAGAATCAAAATGATCAGCCCACCAAATCCGAAATAGACGTCCCAGGGTTGGCGGGACTCAATCGCCTCAAGTCCAGCGATGAATAACCACGAGAGCACCACAAAAGTGATGATCGCCGAAAGGCAAATTGTTACGACTCTCCCCGCCAGCGCGGTCGACCACATCACCCCCACCAACGAATTGTTACACTCCTTCTCCATCCGCGCTAGCAGTGCCAGGGCGCGCGTCGCCCAGACGTTCTCGTTGACCTCTTCGTCTTGCTTGAACGCTTGCCGCTCGGCGACGTCGTGGGAGGCCCATGCCCAGATGGGGTAGAACGCGTGGAACACCTCGTTCATGTCGAGAGGGAATTCGTGCATCAGCGTATCGCCCGCGGCGAGCACTTCCATCTGCGCGGCGACCACCGCGCGGTCGCCCAGTTCCTGCGATTCGCTGAAGTACTCCTTCAGGGCGGCGTCGATCTTGGTTCGCAGCGGCGAGCCACTGACGAACTTGTCGCGAATCGCCAGATACTCGCGTGCCAATCCGAGCACTTCGACGTCCCACTCTAACCAGGGTGGGATATTGCTGAAGTTCTCTTCGACGAACCGAAACTGCCGAGCCGACCAGCCGTCGGTCTCGGGGTCGCGCCACATGGCGCTCTTTAGCATATGGATCAGGAATGCCATACGGCCCACGATGTGCGAATCGCGAAGCTCTGCCTCGCAGGCGTCGTACGCCGCGGCGAACTTCCGGAAGTCACACTCCCGTAGCACGACGCGCCACGCCGGCTCGGTCAGCGGGTAGAACTCGTCGGTTCGCACCGCCTTGGCGACGGCGGGAAGCAGCTTCACCAGCAGTTCGCCCGTCTGCGGACCCCGGAAATAATCGTGCAGCAACTGTTTGAGCGCCCCATCGCGGCGATGCGCCGCGATGCCCTCGATCAACCACTTCGCAAACCCGGTAGGCGATCTCTCGACAATATCCGACAATAGCGCGAGGGCGTAGTAATCGTACGGCTGCTTGTTTTGACGAGCTTTCAGCTCTTCGAAAATCGCCGCCGGCGACTCGGTTTTCAGTCGTTCGACGAGCGTTGGCTCGCTCGGCTTCGGCGCGGCGGTCGTCGGCGTGGCGGGTTGCGGAGCCTCGGCGTCCGTCTGCCAGTCTTCCGGCACAGCGACACGCCGGCTGGTCGCGGAACCATGATAGCGAAGCTGCTCGTCGAGCTCTTCGTACGCTTGGCGAATTTGCTGGAACTCTGACGGGTACTTCTCGGGTTTATAGATCCGCAGCAGCCGGTTGTACGCCCGCTTCAGGTCCTTGCGATCGAACCCCTCGGAGAGTTCAAAGAAGCCCACCGGGTCGCGCGGCAACAGCTCCCAACGTGGTGTATCCGCCGATTCGGCCATAGCGAGTCTGCAGCGGAAGTGGTTAGGGCCGAGGGGCCGATGGCATGGTGGGCATAGGCACCACACGCGGAGTGGCGAACGGTGCTCCCCGGAAATCGGGTGTTGGAGTTTGTGCACCGTGGCGCTCGAGCGGATCTGGCCGATCATTGATGGACGGCGTTTCCATATTCCGTCGATTTCGCTCGATCGCCTCCTTTGCTTCACGGCGAGATCTCTCGATCTCGCGTTTGGTCTCCTCAAAGAAGTTCTGCACCCTCTGGTTCCGAGCGTCAGGCCGTTGCTCCACGTCCTGGCGACGCTGCTCCCGCTCTATCGTAGGGCGTCTACTGCGATCCTGAGCCGACTCGTTGGGCAGTGACTCGGACTCCTGCAATTCCCTAGAAAGGTTGGGGAGGCCTTTTTGTAAGTCGATGGACTGCTGAGTGGTGGGCGGAGTGTAGGGCGTGTACTTGTTCTTCGAGGCGTCGCGACTATCGCTATTCGAAATGCCACGCAGCACACCGAGCACTACCATCGCACCAAGCCATAGCCACCAGCCGTAGTGCGTGCCTCCCGACGACTTTGCTACGTAGGTGTCGGCGGGGTGTTCTGCCGTACCAAAGAGTGCGTTACCCCCACGATATCGTGCGAGCGAATCGAGCCAGTCCGCTTCTAAGGCGTAGAGTTCTGGTGTCTCCGACTTGAGTAGGCGGATCATTCCCTGCCCGCGTTTGCGGTTGCGCTTGTGGCGGAAGCTTGCCAGAACCTGCTCGCGAAGCACCGCCACGTCGCGCGCGGGCGAGACCAGCACTTGCTTCAAGACGCTGAAGAAATCGCCATCGAACTGTGGGTTCTGGGAGAGTGTCGGCAGTTTAATACGACTTCCTAAGATCACTCGCAAGCGTTTAGCGAGGACCGCCAAGTCGGGATAGTCAGCCAGCGGCAAGGCGACTAGCGACTGCAATAACGGTTCGACGGGACCACTGAAGCACTGCTCGCGGATCTTCTCCAATTCGTCGCGAACCTTCTGCCGCTGGCCCGAGGGCGAGGCTGACTTGGCAGGCGTTGCGGTCTTCTGTTCGAGCTTGAACGCCTTGGCCCGCGCACGGACGATCTCGCCACTCTCGTGGATCGGATTACGGCCGAGCTGCCGAGTGAGGTAATCGATCACTTGGGGGGATGCACTACTCAAAGCTTGCCCCTCCCGAAGCTTGGTCGGGATCGATGCCGAGCATCGCCAGAATCTGTTCCAGAGTGCTGCGGGCATTCTCGACGGTCTCGCGATCGCCGGTCCCCATGGCCTGTTCGAACATGTCGATGGCGTCTTCGAACTGCTCGCGCTGATAGGGACTCACTTCGCCCACCATCCGCTCGGCGAATCGCAGGAGCTTTTGATTCGCTTGGTCCTCGCGCGGGTAGTATTTGAGCGTCTGCAAATTGGCCACGGCCGCTTCGAGTTCGGCGTCGGTCAGATCAGCAGCGTGCTGCGTCAGCACCGCGCGGAACTTCTTCTCCGACTTGGCTACGTACGCCTCGACCTCGAGAATCCCGTTGAGATCGTAAGTGAAGCGAATGTAGATCTCCTGCCCAGCAGGTCCGGGCGGTACACCGGTCACGCGAAGCTCGCCAATCTTCAGGTTGTTTTCGACCTTGCGATTCTCCCCCTGGTAGACGTCGACCAGCACTTCCTGTTGGTTGGGAACCATGGTGCTGAAAACATGTTCTTTGGAGACGGGAATAGTCGTGTTGCGGTGGATGATGGGGACGAAGTAGCCCGTCTTCACCTGCCCGCCCATCTCTTTCGCCGTGTTGACGCCCAGCGTGAAGGGGCAGACATCGGTCATCACCATGTCGTCCACCGCTCGGTTGTCGGCGATCAGCGCGGCCTGCACCGCCGCGCCCAGACAGACCACTTCGTCCGGGTTGAACGTCGCTTCCGGTTCGCGGCCGAAATAGTCGCGGACGAAATCCACGAGCGGCAACATCCGCGTGGCTCCCCCCACCAAAATGACGTCGTCGACCTCCTGGGCCTCGCTCCGTCCATCGCGTAGCGCCTTGCCAATCGGACCAGCAATGCGGTCGAGCAGCGGTTTTACCGCGGCCGCGAACGTCTCGCGGTTGATCTTCACCGTTCGAGCTTTTTCGGGAAGCGTCCCATCTTTTTCGGGCACTTTGACTTCGACATCGGTTTGCTCGCTCAGCCTGCGCTTCGCGTCTTCGCACTGCTGACGCAGCCGAGCGACGCGCAGGGGCTCCTGCAATTCGGCGAGCTCGAGCTGCATGCCGAGCTGCTTGAGAATCACCGACACCAATCGGTTGGTGAAGTCCTCGCCGCCCAGGAAGCTCTCGCCTGAAGTCGAAACGATCTCGAGCGTTCCCTCGAACACTTCCATCAGCGTCACATCGAACGTCCCGCCACCCAGGTCGACCACGATCAGCTTCTTCTCGGCATTGCGATCGTGGAAGCCATAGGTGAGCGCGGCGGCCGTGGGCTCGTTGATGATCCGGCGGACCTTGAGGCCGGCGAGCTCGCCCGCCACTTTGGTCGCCTTACGCTGGTTGTCGTTGAAATACGCCGGCACCGTGATCACGGCGTCGGTCACTTCTTCGGCCAGGAACTTCTCGGCGTCGGCTTTCAGAGACTTGAGCACCATGCTGGAGAGCTCGGGAGCCGTGAAGGCACGTCCGGCCATCTCGACGCGGGCGTCGCTTCCCATCAGACGTTTGAACGTCGAGGCACAGCGGTCGGGCTGCGTGACGCGAAGCTCGCGCGCCGCCTCGCCCACCAGGATCTGTCCGTCCTCGAGCACCGCCACCACGGATGGCGTCAGCATCTTGCCGAGAGCATTGGGGATGAGCCGCGGTTTGTCGCCGAGAAACACCCCGCACAACGAGTTGGTGGTTCCCAGATCGATGCCGATGATGTGAGACATGACGCGCCCGAATCCTCTTCGCGTTTCCGAAAGCCTGCGTGGCGACTGCCGTGATGCCCCTACTTACTCGCCCGCATTTGCGCGTCGATCCAGGCCTCGAGCTCGGCTAGGTCCACCGGCGGCACGTCGCACAAGTCGGGACGTAGTCGTTCCGCCTTGCGATGGTACACATGGTGGATCTCCGCTTGCGACTTGCTCGTGTTCCAGTGCAGCATCACGCGGATGCACTTTTCCAGTGACCCCGGCACGTGAATCTCGTGGCCACACAGGAGCGGCACGTCGGACCAGCCAAGCTGCCGGGCCGCTAGTGCGGGAAACTCGGCATCCAGGTCGACCGTGGTCGTGAAGATGGCACTCGCCACGTCCAGCTTGTCGATGCCGTTATGACGGACCATCAGGGCAAGCAGTTCGCGCGTCGCCCCGAGAATCTCCTCGCGGTCGTTTAGGTCAACGGTCGTCGCTCCTCGAACACCTCGGCAAAGCATGGGGGGCATTATAGCGGGCTCGCTGGTTCAGGCATATACGCCAGGGTGTGGAACGATCGGGGCTCAAGCAAGCATCCGGGGAAGCGACTCCGAACAGCTTTGGCTAAGCCGATGACGCTAAGTAAGCCCGGCTGCACTCGACTAGCGTGGGTCCAAGCTCGTCGTCGGTTGCGCGGAGAACTCTCCAAGCATCTTGCTTCGCGGCTCTGATACCGGTCAGCCGCGAATGGTCTTTCTTCATGCGGGAAGCCAGCAACTCCAGCAGGCTAATCTTGGCGTACCAGTAACGGAAATGAGCCTGAACCCGCCGGCTGGCTCCGAAGTTCTTTCGTAGGAGGTAGGCCATATCCAGGACAAACGCGTAGCCGAACCGATGGCCCCGCCGCGATAGGCCATCCGCTAGCGGCGCCACCGCATGATGAATCAACGGTTCCTCTACTTCGACCAACTGCCCTCGCCGACGAAGCCTTAAGCACATGTCGCCGTCTTCGTGGACGTTCAAAACGAGGTTCTCATCAAAGCGCAGTTCCTTCGCCAATGTGCGCCGCACGGTAATCGTGGCCCCCAGCATGAAATCGACCTCGCTGGCGGTCACCGGGTCAATCGGCAGCGGGCCGTGCATGAATCCTGGATCGTAGGGCCATCGCCAAAAGGAATTAATGCTATCCATCACCCGTGGAATTGCCTTCCGGCGTTTGATATGGTCGAACCGCGAAGGGGTAAGTGCCGACGTGGTCTCTAAGCTTGGCACATCGGGGGGGAGGCTGGCCAGCTTTGCGTTCACACCCACCACGCGTTGGTCGTGGTCGCGGTCGTAAATGTCCATGATCGATGCCGCCGCCGTCGGATAGAGTAGCGAGTCGTCGTCGATCATAAACAGCACGTCTGCGGTCGAGTGATCGATCGCATGGTTACGCTGCACGGTTTGTTGAGGGCGCGGGGCGTCGAGGTAGACGAAGCGAACGGGCAATCCGCTCCGCTCGATGCTTCGCTGAATGGCGATTTTGGTAGACGCAACCGCGCCCTCATTCGGCGTTGAGTCGCAGATGACCACTTCCGACGGAGGGCGAGTCTGCCCCAGCGCACAATCGACACAACGCACCAGCAAGTCGTGCCGGCGGTAGGTGGCTATGGCCAGCCCCCAGCTTAGCGGCGCATGTTGTAGGCTACCGACGCTCATGGGCCTCGATCGGCTCGCAGTTCGGAACTACTTGTCAGGAGTGATGGTGAGCCTAACGCAGTGGATGATGTCCAGCGGCACGATTCGCGTGGCGTACTGAAGCATCCACATTGGCATCCATTTCAGAAATGGGTAGGTAATCAGCGAGCGGGATACGAGCCTCCAGTGCTTGTCGGTGTAAAACGAGTAGGCGTTCTCGCGGCGCGAGGTGGACCCGGGGACGAGAAAGTACTCGATCATGAATTCGTTGAAGAATCGCACGTGAGTCGGATCGCCGTAAGCACCTTTGGAGCGGAAATAGGGGTAGAGAAGCTCCACCTTTCCCCCCTTGGCCGTGATGCGATGAAGCTCGTTCATCGTTGCCACGGTGTCTGGCAAATGCTCGATCACGTTGTCGAGGATAATTTCGCTCGCCGTGTCCGACTCGATGGGCCAGGGAAACTGCTTCAGGTCGTGGCAGATATCGACGCCGGGCAAATCGACCACGTCCAATCCCACCCAACCTGGGCGCTTGGTCTGCCCGCACCCCACGTCGATCTTCACAAGTTCTTTCGCAGGGGCTGTTTCGGACATCGCGTTTCCTGAGCGGCAAGTGGGTGTTCGGCAACTCGCTGAAGTGCCACTAGTTTAGCCTAATTCGTCCCTCAGGGGAGCGTCGAACGGTGGGGTCCCGGGGTAAGGGCCGGCGGGTTGGGCCGCTTATGCGCGTCGTGACGGTGGCGATAAGTAGGCTTGCGAACGCCCCTCCAAGTTACGAGCATTGCGAGCCGTCTCAGCAGCTACAATTTGGCACCGTAGCGTTGGGCAGAGGACGCCCTTGAGTAGCCGAGGCATGGAACGAGCGACGCTGATTCCGCTTGGGACCGCCTGCCCTTAGATTGAACGCTATCGACTCGAAGATCAAAACCGCGAATACCCTGTTCACGAACAAGATTCGGTTCAACTATGCACAATTGGTGGTTCTGGGGCACTTGGGCCGTAGTGTTGCACTACACCTTGGTGATGATCGCCCTGGTATGCATGCTGCGCGGCCGGCGTAGCCCGGGGGCGACCATCGCCTGGCTCATGTCGTTTTTCATGATTCCGTACTTCGGAGTCATCGCCTACTTCCTGTTTGGGGGCACGAAGCTCCGCCATCACCAAAACTTGCCCAACTCGCTACGTGCACGAGCTAGCCAGCGGACCTCCCCCGCTGCGATCGCCAAGCTGCATCCCGAAGGGGCCTCGCTTCGGTCTCTGGTCGAAAACTACGGCCTGCCCCCCGTGACCGTGGGAAACCGATTGCATCTGTGCCTCGACGGCGCCGAGATGTACGAGCACATGATCGAACTCATCGACTCGGCTGAAGAGTCGTTGTGGGTGCTGACGTTCATTTTTTCGAGCGATCCAGTGGCCACGACCATCCGCGACCACATCGTTCGCCGCGCCGAAGCCGGGGTGAAAGTCCGCGTGTTGATCGATGGCGTTGGCTCGTTCAAGACGTCGAGTAGCTTTTTCGACCCCATCCGCAAGGCGGGTGGCGAGGTTGCTGTGTTCCACCCGCTGTTTGCGCTCCCCTTCGCCCGAGCCCTCAACCTGCGGAACCATCGCAAAATGATCGTTGCCGACGGTCGTCGCGCCTACGCGGGTGGTCTCAACATCAACGCCGAAGGGCTCGGTCCCAAGCTCGTGCCCGGCATGTGGCGGGACCTGGGCGGGGTGGTCGAGGGGCCGATTGTGGCGGAGCTCTCCCGCGTTTTCCTGTCCGATTGGTTCTCGGTCACCGGCCAGCCGCCCGACGCTCCGCCGACGCCGTATCCATGCGCAGAGGGCCCCGGCAAATCGGTCCTCCAGCTCCTGCCGTCGGGCCCCGATGTCAAGGACGAGGTGTTCTACCAGTTCGTCCTCAGTGCCCTCTACATGGCCCAGAATCACATCTGGGTCGCGACGCCCTACTTCGTGCCGAACGAGTCGGTGCAGGAGGCCCTGCTGATCGCTGTACGCCGTGGGGTCGAGGTGAAGCTACTGGTGCCCGAACACTCGAACCATCCTCTGTCCGACGTTGCGGCGGCCGCGTTTCTCCGCGAACTCCATGAGGCTGGCGGGGAGATCCTGGGCTACCCCGACGGGATGATGCACGCCAAGGCTTTCGTGGTCGACGACGTGGTCGGCGCGTTCGGGTCGGCCAACCTCGACATGCGGAGCCTGTTCCTCAACTACGAGCTAATGCTGGTCGCCTATTCGGCCGCCGACATTGCCGACATTGCCTCGTGGTTCGATAATTTGGCCGCCAAGTGCAAGAACACGCTGCCCCCGCATTCGTTCTGGCGAGACGTCGCGGAGGGGACCGTGCGAATGGTCTCGCCGTTGTTCTAAACCCTAGGTTGCGACATTCGGGCGTTTCACCACAGGCGCCAACACGACGAGCGGTGTTTGCGATGCTGATGAAGTTCCTCACCTACAACATCCACAAAGGGATCGGGGGCGTCGATCGTCGCTACCGGCTCGACCGGATCGTCGAGGTGATTCGCCACTACGATCCCGACGTGGCGTTCCTGCAGGAGGTCGACGATGGCGTCCCACGCTCGCGTGGCGACTGCCAGGTGGCCATGCTTGCCGAGGCCCTGGGCTACCACTGGAGTGCGTTCCAGGCCAACGTACGCCTGCGTCACGGCCATTACGGCAACGCCATCCTCAGCCGGTATCCGATGAGCAATGCGTGCGACGTCGAACTCACCGTGCGGCCGAAAAAACGCCGCCAAGCGCTGGTAGGCCACGTCCGCCTCAGCGATGGCCACGCGACGCGCACGGTTGTTGTAGCGAGCCTGCACCTCGGGCTTGCCGATTTCGAGCGTCGCATGCAGCTCCGGCGCCTTCTGAAGCACGACACCCTCGCCTCGCATCATGCCCACACACCCGTCGTCGTTGGCGGCGACTTCAACGACGTCTGGGGGCGGCTTGGCGTGAAGCTCATGCACCCCGGTGGATTTAACTCGGCAACCGGCCACGTCCGGACGTTCCCCGCCCGCCTCCCTTTGCGGGCGCTCGACGCGATCTACTACCGCGGCGATGTCACGCTGCACCGAGCCTTCGCGGGGCATACCGACCTCTGCCGCGTGGCGTCAGACCATCTGCCGCTGGTGGCTCATCTCGAAGTGCAAGTCGGATAGTCTCGGGATTTTACGGGCCGAACATCGAAGTTCGGGTGCTAGCACCACAAAAGTTTGACGCCACACGGTCGCGGCCGGACAATATCCGCTTGGGGTAACTCAGCGCGGAGAACGTGGCGATGCACTGTCCGTTGGAAGTTTTGCGGAGCTTTTTCCTCTCGCTCTTGGCCTGCCTGATCGCAGCGAGTTCGTCGCTGGCAACCACGTGGCAAGTGACGCCCGAGGCCGGTACACCCGCCACAAGC
>NZ_CP197417.1:0-3975000 GCF_052161615.1 Aeoliella fuhlenseeensis | reverse complement strand
GGCACGGGCAAAGACGATCGAGGCAAATCCAGTCGATGCCGGACGCGCCCGCGGTCGTGCTCAGCAGTATCGCTATGACACTCAAACTAGCGAGTCGTGACAACATGAGCTGGGCTACTCGTCCATCAGGTCAGGAAAGGGAAGCGACAATTCGGGATCACTGTGGGACTGCGGGCACCACCGGTTCCACCAATGGTGGCGGGGCAATAATCGGCTCGGCCACCGCATTAACCATCAGCGGAGCGGGCAAACGGCGGGGATTCGCGAGCCGTATCTGCCAACCACCACCCAGCGATCGATAAATATCTACCAAGCTCTGAGCCACGCCACCTTCGGCGACCGCCAGGGCATCTTGCTGAGTTACCAGGGTTGCCTGCGCCACGAACACGCGGCCGAAGTCCGTTCGACCACCGCGGTACAAGGCTTCGATCAGATCGCGGGACTCAAGAGCGGCATTCGCGCTCTCTTCGAGCAATGCCGTCTGCTCCTTCGTGCGAATGAACGACGTAATCGCGTCCTCGGCTTCGCGATTCGCCTCGAGTACCGCATTCTGGTACGACGCGACGAGTTGCTGGAAGCGGGCTTCGTGAGCACGAACGTTGTTCGCGATCCGGCCGTAGTTGAGCACGTTCCAGTTGAATGACGGGCCAATGTTACCCGCGGTTGCCGACGACGAAAACAATTCGGAGAGCGAGAACGCCTGTACCGAGAGATTGCCGTTGATGGTAAACGCCGGATACAAGTCGGTCTCGGCGATACCAATTCGGGCACTCTGAGCCGCAACCAATCGCTCCGCCCGGCGAATATCGGGACGACGGCGAATCAATTCCGCCGGGACGCCCACGACCACTTGTGCAGGAACCTGTGGAATCTTGGCGGGCGAAAGGGCTAGTATGTCGCTCAAATCCGTCGGCGGTTGGCCCAGCAGTACGCTCAAACGATTCGTCGCTTGGCGAAGTTGCAACTCGAAAATCGGAATGGTGGCTTCCGTGGTCGACAGGTTCTGCTGAGCCTGCGTGACGTCCACCTTGCCCGTGTTGCCACCTTCGAACAGGTCGGTGGCCACCCGCAGCGAACCGTCTTGAGATTCCACGTTTTGCCGTGCGTAGTCGAGTCGCTGCTGGAGCGTGCGGATATCGATATAAGCTTGGGCCACATCCGAGACTAAGAGCACGAGCACATCGTCGTACTCTTCCACCGACGCATCCAGCTCGGCATCGGCGGCCTCGACGGCGCGACGGAACCGGCCCCAGAAGTCGAGTTCCCACGCCAGCGAGCCACCGGTTTGCCAGAGGTCAAAGTTTCGGCCAGGGCCGATGGCGATACCACCGCCACCGCCGCCACCACCGAAGCCCGTCTGGGCGCTGTTTTGAATGCGCGAGTAGCTGCCGTTGAGCGTTTGCGACTGCGGGAACAGATTACCCACCGCGATCTGGCGAAGCGCTCGCACCTCCAGGACGCGGAAACCGGCTTCGCGAACTGTGAGGTTCTGGCGATACGCGATGTCCACCAGCTGATTTAGCGCGGGGTCGTTGAACACGCCCCACCACTCGGCGAGGTTCGCCGGCGCGCTATCGATTTGCGTGTTGCCCGAGTCGAGCCACGACTCGTTCACGTCGGCGACGGGACGGCAGTAATCGGGGCCAACTTTACAGCCATTTCGCCAGTACTCCATAGGCCCGGTCATGCAGCCCGGCGCCAAAAGCATGGACAGGGCCAGGGCTATGCGAACCACAGTTTCGGTTCCCCGAAACTTGGTCGAGTGTGAGCGCGGTGTCGCGGTAGTTTGAATATCTTGGTTCATGCTGCGCCTCCCTGCGCAGGATGGGACGTATGAATACGCTACCCGGTCCTATCGGTGGTAGCGGTCCTGCCGAAGCAGCGTTTATGCAGGGCTAAGGCGGGGTCGCGGGGGTCCGGCGTGCCACAATCGATCCAGGCGTTACAGATTCTGATAGCACGTGAGGTAGCCTTGGGTGCGGGCCGCCGAGGTTCGTTTGTGTTCGACCGCCATCGCGGAAGTCCGAACTTGCTGGCAGACTCTTTCGTGTGATATAATTCGATATCTAACTATTGTATATCGACGGAAAACGGAGGCTCCCCGAATTGCTGAAGCAAGATTTTAAATCGGACGTCGGCTACTGGGTGCATGTGTGCGCCCACCGGTTCGAAAGCATGATGAATGCCGAGCTGGCGAACGAGAACATCAGCTATCGGCAATTTCAGGTGTTAGCTTGGCTGGCCCTGGAGGGCGAACTGTCGCAAGCGGAGCTGGCGCGGTGCTCAGGCGTAGAGCCATCGACTATCGTTTCGGTAGTCGATCGGATGGAGCGCGATGGATTGATCGAGCGACAGGTTTGCCCCGAGGATCGCCGCAAATATCGTTTGATTCCGACTCCCGCCGCGAACCCTGTGTGGAAGCGGGTGCTCAAATGTGCGGCGAAGGTGAACGCCTCCGCCACCCAAGACCTTACGAAAGCCGAACTCGACCAACTCCGCTCCTTACTCGAGCGGGTGAATACTACCTTAGAGAAGCAGCAGAGCACTGACAAAACATGATACCGCACTTACATACAGACGCGGCTTGCAGGCACTTCGTCGCGGCAAGCGGAAGAAAGTCGAGCCGCCAACTAGCGATTTGGGCCTTACTGCCCACAGTGGTGGCGTTCGTTGGTTGCGAAGCTCCGAATGAGTACGCACCGCCACCGCCACCACAAGTAACCGTGGCCTTCCCCGTCGAAGAGGACGTGCAGGAGTACTTTAAAACCATCGGACGCACGCGCGCTCTGAGTACGGTCGAGCTTCGCTCGCGGGTCAGCGGCTATCTCGACAGCATCAATTTCGAAGACGGTCAGTTGGTGGAGAAGGACCAACTGCTGTTTGTCATCGAGAAAGCCCCCTACGAGGCTCTGGTCCAATCGGCTCAAGCAACGCTCGCCAAGGCTCAGGCGAACCTAGAGCTTGCTCGCCGCCAATTGGCCCGAACCGAGCCGCTGGTGTCACGTAACGCGGTTGCCGAGAGTGAGCTTGACCAAGCCGTCGCCGAGCGAGATGCCGCGGAGGCGGATGTTCTCGCAGCACAAGCAGCGCTTCGCGAAGCGAACTTAAATCTGGGTTACACCGAGATTCGTGCTCCTTTCGCGGGCCGCATCGGCCGCCATCAGGTGGACCTCGGCAACTTGGTGGCCCCCAGCGAGACGCTACTCGCCACGCTCGAGTCGGTCGATCCGATTCAGGCTTACTTTACGGTGAGCGAATCCGATCTGCTGCACTTCCTGCAAATGCAACAGAATGGCGAACTGCCGAGCGACAGCGAGATTCCGGTCGACATGGCCTTCGGCAACAGCGACGACTATAGGTTCCACGGCAAGATCGACTTCTTGCAGTTCGGCGTAGATCCCGGGACCGGAACGACCGAACGTCGGGCGTTGTTCCAAAACGCCGATCAACAATTGCGGCCCGGTTTGTTCGTTCAGATCCGCGTGCCCGTAGGCAAGCCGGTGCGCCGCCTTTTGATTAACGAGCGGGCGATCGGTTCCAGCCAGCAAGGCGATTACGTCCTCGTGGTCGACGCGGACAATAAAGTGGTCTACCACCCCGTCCAGCTCGGCGAAATCTATGGCGACAAGCGAGTGATCCTCAAGGGATTGAAGCCCGATGAGCGGGTGATTGTGGAAGGATTGCAGCGGGCGAGACCCGGTAGCGTGGTCACCCCCGAAGAGGCCGGCAAGGCCCCGGCTCCCCCCGCGGCTGGCGCTCCCGCCGCTGGTGCCCACTAACTTTGACTTTCCACGACGCCCCACTTCTAAGATCTCACCATGTTGTCAAAGTTCTTTATCGAGCACCCCGTCTTCGCGAACGTGATCGCTGTGGTCACGATGCTGATTGGTGCGGTTTGCCTGTGGCTACTGCCAATTGAGCAGTACCCAGAGATTACGCCCCCCACGGTCCGCGTAACCACCGTGTACCCCGGTGCTACGGCGGCGACCGTTGCCGACACCGTTGCTGCGCCGATTGAGCAGCAGGTGAACGGCGTGGAAAACATGCTGTACATGCAGTCGACCAGCTCGGGCGACGGCTCCTACTCGCTGACCGTCACGTTCGAAGTTGGTACCAACACGGACGATGCGCAGGTGCAGCTTCAGAACCGTGTGGCGATCGCCGAGCCACAGCTTCCCGAAGAAGTGCGTCGGCAGGGTGTGACGGTGAAGAAGCAGTCGAGCAACATCATTCTGGTGCTCTCGCTCACTAGCACTAACCCTCAGATGGACACTCTCTATCTGTCCAACTACGCCACGCTTCGTCTTCGCGACGAACTCAGCCGCATCAAAGGCGTGGGCGAAGTCACGGTGTTTGGTACCGCGGCTTATAGCATGCGCGTTTGGCTGGACCCTCAGAAACTCAAGGCTCGCGATATGACCGCGAGCGACGTGATCGCGGCGCTCGCCGAGCAGAACGTTCAAGTCGCCGCTGGGCAGATTGGGCAACCACCAACCCAAGACGATAGGCAGTTTCAGTACTCGGTCACCACGCAGGGCCGGTATAGCGACGCCGAGCAGTTCGAAAACATCGTCGTCAAATCGGGCGAAGGCACCCGGCTTGTTTACTTGAAGGATGTCGCCCGCGTTGAGCTCGGTAGCCAGTCGTACGACCAATTCACCGAAAAAGAAGGCCAAGCCAACGCGAACATCGGCATCTTCCAGCTCCCCGGAGCCAATGCCCTGCAAGTCGCCGAAGATGTCCAGGAGGCGATGAAGCGTCTGAGCGAGCAATTCCCCGAGGGCCTAAAGTACGACATCCCGCTCGACACCACGCTATTCATCGAGTCCTCGGTACACGAAGTTTACAAAACGCTCATCGAAGCCGGCGTGTTGGTGCTGCTCGTGATCCTGGTGTTCCTCCAGGATTGGCGGGCCATTCTGATCCCGGCGACCACCGTGCCGGTGACCATCATTGGCGCGTTCGCCGCCATGTACATGCTGGGCTTCTCGATCAACATGCTGACTCTCTTCGGCCTGATTCTCGCCATTGGCATCGTGGTCGACGATGCCATCGTGGTGGTTGAGAACGCCGTGCACCATATAGAACGGGGCGAACCGCCCAAGGAAGCCACCATCAAAGCGATGAGCGAAGTGCTGGGGCCGATTATCGGTATCACACTTGTGCTACTCGCGGTGTTTATTCCTGCGTCGACGCTTGGCGGTATTACAGGCCAGCTTTATAGGCAGTTTGCGCTAACCATTGCCGCCACGGCGCTGATCAGTGCCATCAACGCCGTATCACTGAAGCCCGCGCAATGCGCGCTGTGGCTCAGGCCAACCAAGGAGAAGAAGATGTTCTTCTTCCGTTGGTTCGAGGCGGTTTACGGCGTGTTCGAGCGGATGTACGTCGCCATTGTTCGTCGGATCGTCAAAGTCGTGTGGCTCGGATTGCTGGTGTTTGCCGGCCTCGTAGGACTGGCGGGCTGGTGGTACACACAGCTTCCTACGGGCTTCATCCCCACCGAAGATCAGGGCTATATCCTGATGGCCGTGCAACTTCCGGACGCCGCGTCGCAGTCGCGAACCCGCGAAGTCATGTCAAAGATCGACGAAATCCTGGCCGAAACCGATGGCGTCAGCAGCTGGGTGACGATTGGTGGTTTGTCGTTGCTCGATAACAGTAGCGCGCCGAACGCCGGCACCGTGTTCGTGTCATTCTCGGATTTCGAGGAGCGGCAGCACGCAGGCATGACTCAAGACAAGATCATCGGCTCGATTCAAGCCAAGCTCTTCGGCATTCGCGAGGCGATGGTGTTCGCATTCCCGCCCCCCGCGATTCGCGGCCTCGGTGTTCGGGGCGGCTTCGAAATGCAGGTCGAAGACCGTGGTGACGTCGGCATTGATACGCTGCAAATGGCTTCGCAGGCTATCGTTGAGAACGCCAGTACCCAGTCGGCGCTATTCGGTGTGCGGTCGTCGTTCCGCCCCGGTGTGCCGCAGCTTCGTGTGGATATCGACCGCGAAAAAGTGAAGACGCTGGACGTCCCGCTGAGCGAAGTGTTCCTCACGCTCCAAGCCTATCTTGGCTCGGCGTACGTGAACGACTTCAACAAGTTCGGACGTACTTACCAAGTTCGCGTGCAAGCAGACTTGCAGTACCGCGCCGACCCGGATGACATCCTGCGACTCGAAGTTCGCAATCGCCGTGGCGACATGCTACCGCTGAGTGCCTTCGCGTCGGTCCATCGCACGCTCGGCCCGCAGGTGATCAATCGCTACAATTTGTACCCCGCCGCGAGCATCACCGGCGAAGCGGCCGCTGGTTACAGCACGGGTGATGCGCTGCGGATCATGGAGCAGATTGCGGAGCAGTCGATGCCTGATGGTATCGACTACGACTGGACCGGAATGGCGTACCAGGAAAAGAAGGTGGGCGGCGAGGCGATCTTCATTTTCATCATCGCCATCTTCTTGGTTTACTTGGTGTTAGCCGCACAGTACGAGAGCTGGATTCTACCGATCTCGGTGATCTTGGTCGTTCCGCTAGGACTACTCGGTGCGGTTGCCGCGGTCGCGATTCGCCATATGGACATTAACGTCTACACGCAGATCGGCATCGTCCTGATCATTGCACTCGCGAGTAAGAATGCCATCCTGATTGTGGAGTTCGCCCGCGAACTGCGTAACAAAGGCAGGTCGATCCCCGACGCTGCAATCGAAGCCGCGCGGATGCGGTTCCGCCCGATTATCATGACATCGTTCGCGTTCATCCTGGGCGTGACACCGCTGGTGTTCGCCAACGGCTCGGGTGCCGCGGGACAGCAGGCCCTAGGCACCGCGGTGTTCGGTGGCATGATTGCGTCGACGGTGCTCGCCGTGTTCTTCATTCCCATCTTCTACATCGTGTTCCAGAATATCGATGAGATGGTGCGGACGAAGAAGCCCGTGGTCGAATCGGCTTCCGTTTAATTGGCAATCGCGCGCGGGGCGGATTGGATCGAACCATTTGCCCCCGTGATTTGCTCGGCTCGAGCCGGAGACATCCTCACAAGCTCGACTGGGCCAAGTAAGCCCGACGGCAGAAGCGGCATGTCGCCGTTTGCGAAGCGGACGATGTTGGTCTTCGTTAGGCGCTCGCTGCGTGGCAACTTCGCGTCGCCAATCAAGCGGTTGGGCCAGAGATTGACCACTTCGATCCGTAGCTGATTGTCGCCCTCCCGGATTGCATCGGTCACGTTCACACGAGGCGGGTCGCACCACACAACGCCGAGGTCAGTGTTGTTGAGATGGACGCGTGCGAGATTCTTGACCGCGCCGAGGTCAAGCCAAAGCTCTTCGTCGGTGTCGAGCTTGCCGGAGTGAGTGAGCGAGATTTCGTAAATCGCGGTGCCCGAGTAGTAACGGATCCGCGGGTCGGCAGACTTCGACCAGTCCTCGAGAGTGTCGAACTGCACGGGCTCTTCGGGGCCGCCCCATCGCGGATCGAAAGTGACCTGCCATGGGCCGAGGATGGAAGTGTTCGAAGTCGCCACGCGTTCGACCCCAGCTCGTGTTGCAGGCGTTGGGTCGTCGCGAAGCACAATGAAGACCGAACCCTCCGCGGGCAAGTCGAGTTCGACTTCTGTGCGGCCGCCTCGAACCTTTGCGTTGGTCGCCATCGTGATGGTGCCATCCACTGCGTCCCATATCTCAGTTGTACGACCATCGACCCGGAACGAAGCGGTAACTTGTTTGGACTCGGCGTCGCGATTCACGACGAAGTAGATGTCGGAGTCGTTGGTCTGCCGGTGGAAATAGTCGAGCCTGGCATCGGTGAGGCTTGAATAACTAAAATCGGGCTCAATTCCGCGGCGACGTAATGCGGTTCGTGTCCGAACCGGTTCAATGAGCTTTTCGCCCCACAACCGCGCAGCAAGTTGGTTAAACTCTCGGCGATCTTCCTCTTCCGCAATCAAGCCGATTGGTGCCGCCGGTTTCTCGCCGTAAATAGTTGCTCCCGCGTCGGCGAGTCGTGCAATCTCACGTAGCGCGGCGAGACCATAGTGACCCGAAGGTGGTAACACTAGTATCGCGTAACTGGTGCCGTCGGGGAGGATGATGCGACCATCGTTCACGGTAGCCCGCTCGGCGAGGACTTCGAGATTCACCACGTCGTAGTCGTACCCGCGAGGCACCAGCGCGGGGTTGTCGGCCTTGAGACGCACGAAGCTGGGCACATTCTCGCCGTAAAAGTAAAGCACGTCCGAAACTGGGACGCCTTGCTGAAGCAAAAATTGGCTACGGTTCAGGTAGCCGATGAATCCGTCGCACTGATCCCACCACGTGACCTGCGGGTTGAGATGCGTACCGGCGAAATAGGCGTTGCCAGGATAGCCCGCTTCAATGGGCGAGCAGTCGAACGTGTGCCACATGACGAGGTTGAGTCCCTCGCACGCCACCTGATCGAAGACCGGCTTCAGATCGCGTGGGTCCTTCTCCCAGTGGGGCCCGATAGTAGTAAAAGCCTCGGCCATGACCAATCGCTTACCGTAGATGTGCGCGGCGGAGGCAGGTTGCTTGACGAAAAGCCGTGCCGAATCCTCGACACGGTGCGTCCGACTGCGAGCCCAGAACTCACCCATCGGAATGTCGCTGAGGCCAAGGTTTAGTAGCGCGTCGACCGGTGCCGCATGGGGGCCGCCCGACTCGGGATGAATGCCGAGCCCGCGCTCGTGGGCGTACTTTGCAAAAGCGCGGTACTTGCCATCAGCGATCATCTCGGCGATGGTACGCCGAAAGTCGGCAAGGAAGCGGTTCGAAGTCTCGGCATCATCCACCACGTAGCCAGCAACAACGGGGAGATAAGTGGTGAGGTCATATCCACGCCGGCTTACAAACTCGTCCGGTAGCGCCGAAGTCCAATTCACGGGGCCGAGTTCCCAGCTATCGGTGTGCAGAAACTTCAGCGATTTGCCGACGTAGGGCTTGGCAACTTTAAGAATGGGAGTGAGCACATCATCGCAGTACTGCTCGAACGCGCCGGCGTCGAGGTAGTCGATCGCAAGACCTTTCCAGTTGTCGCTCGACGTAGAAACATGGGCACCCGAAGGGGTGTAACCGAATCGTAGGATGAGCCAGCGTCCGGGTGGCGCGTCCCATTCGAGCTGTCCGTGTGCCCCCAGCTTATCGGTGAGGTCCTGAATGGCACTACGATCAACGACGACTTCGCCCTCGCTTTCGCCGACCTCGAGCAAATGCGTCGCGTCAGCGGCGATGAAGTTGCCTGGGTAGTCGTGGTAGGCTTTCTGCCGATAGTTGTCGACGCGCGCGAGCGATAGCTCCTTGTCAGCTGGCAGCGGCAGTGCCAGCACGCTGATATCGCAATAGTAGTCGTTCCGGGTCTCGGGCTGCGGCAGTTCCATCTGCAGTAGCTTGCCTCCTTCGACGACGATCTTCGACCACGTGATTTCCTTAGCGGCGTGGTGGGGGGTGACCGAAGGGCCGCCGAGATTCCAGCCACTCTGGATGTTGAAACCAAGTTCCAGGTCGAGCCGCTCGGCTTCGCGAAGCGCATGGACGAACATCTCGCACCACGCGGGCGAAGCGAAGTCGGGGCCGTGCGGTGGTTTGCGATTTTCGTTTTGGCTGGCGTGTGCGGCGTCGATAATGTTCGCGCCCCCCATGCCCTTGGCTTTCATCGCTTCGAGGTCGCGAGTGATTGCCTCTTTGGTCACATTGCCATTTAGCCACCACCACCAACAATGCACACGCGACATCCTCGGCGGGTTCCGCCAGCCTTCCTCCAAAGGCATCAGTGCGTTACGCGAGCTCGCAAGGTGTGGGTCCACGACCGCGGGAGGAGAAGCCGGCGAAGCCGTCCCCAGGAGCATCATACACACCAAGACGTATAAAGATCGGCTTGGAACGTTCATGTGTTTACCCCACGATATTGCTGTCACGCCAGCAGCTGGTAGGCCGGCGAGCGATCGAAATCACCATTCCAACTGCGAGAAGTGCCAGTGTAAGTGATACCCCCGAACCCGCTTCGGGTATCGCGGTTGCCGCGTGTACGGCAGTTGTGAGCGTCGCGCCAAAGTTCTGCTTCCAGACTTGATAGTCTTCGGCACCCACCAAGCCAGCAAGTTGCGTATCGCGGTTGCTGATCCAGTTGGTGCCCAGGTTGTCGCGCCACACGGTGTAGTCGACCAGATTCACCGCACCGTCGCCGTTGTAGTCGCCCGCCAGGCCAACGGAGAGCACGCCGCTTACGAGCAATTGCGTCGTGTTCCAGCCAAGCCCCGAAGCGAGTGACGGAAGGGCGAAGTCGTCAAAAGCGCCTGCGGCTGAGTCGAATCTCAGGATTTCGAACGCATCACCAAGCGTCGGTGTGGAGGCACCGGCTGTGAGTGCAATGTCGAGAGTTCCGCCGGCAGAGAAGTGCGATTCGACCACAAGTTGGTCGCTACCTGACGGCGTCGCGATGTCGAGTTCTATGGTCGACGTACTATCGAGTGACATGGACCCTTCGACCAGCAGCGTCTGCCCTTGATACGTGAGGACGCCTGGCGTGAGAAGCGAGAAGCTATCGAGCGCACCCAGCCAACCGGTGCCGCGCACGTCGGTGTAGAAGCCGACCACGTCGCCATCGTTGCCTGACAGGTTGTTTCGCGTTGAGATGACGGTCCGAGTATCGCCATTGTAGTAGCCAAGCTCGTAGCTTGTGCTACCGACACGACGAATGAAGAGGCGGTCGAACGCCACGTTGCCGCCACCCTGCAGGTTGAGTTCCGAGGTGCCATTGAAGCCGCGAGAGTAAAGCGTTCCATCGTTGCGTCCGTAGATCGTAACGTAGTTCTCCCGCACGCCGGTCGCGGGAGTAGTGCCCCCGACGTAGAGGCCGATGTCCTGCGAAGACCCGGAGTGGTCGAGTTCGACTTGGACTTCTTCGTTTATCGCAAGGGCAAGGCCATCGCGACGGAGTACCGATTGCTCCACACCCGAGCCATCGCGCGCAAACGTCCTGTAGTAGAGCTCCCCTTCGCTAGTCTGCCACGAGGCGACGTTCGAGCCGCCATTGTTCGAATCGAGGATCACGGTGTTCGTGTATCCGCTCAGGGTGCCACTGAAGTTGTCGATCACCGTCACTGCGTCGGCGATGGTGGATTCAATGCCGACGTCACCAACGCGGACGACGCTTCCCGCGGCGTGGAGATCGCCGCCGATAGTTCCGGCGCCGCGAAGTGCGGAGCCATCCGAAAGCTGAACGCTGCCCTGCAAGTTCGCGCTGGGCGACACTTGAATGACTGAGGCGCTAGTCGCCGTGACGTTGCCACTTAACGCGCCTTGAAGGTCGAGCGTCTGAGAGCTGAGAGGCAGCACGCCGCCCGTCCTACCCGAAGCCGATAAGGTAGCTCCCGCAGCAACGCGAATGAGGGACGATGCCAGCGAAGCGTTGCCTGCAAGGTGCACCGCTCCTTGCTCGATGAGGGTGTCACCCGTGAAGGTGTTCGCCGCGTTGTTCAGTTCTACCACGCCTCCGCCGAGGACGCGCAACCCTCCCGCACCGCCGATTCCTGCTCCGGTGAATGTGAAAGACTTGCCCGCGGTGTGACGAAAGGTCATGCCGGAGGTGCTTACGGGCTCGGCAATGGCGACGGTGAACGTTGTCGCGCCGTCGTCGAAGGTCGTACGATTGCCATTCTCAAAAGCGGCATCGCCATAGTCGTCGCCATCGCTGTCCCACGGCGTGCCGCTCTCGCCGCCCCACTGATTGCCGCCGTTGCCACTCCACACTAGGTTTTGCGCAAGATTTGCGAACTCAAGCACATGGAGTGAAGAGCCGGTGGCACCGCTGGCGTTGTTGCCATTCTCTTGCAGGTAAATCGAGACGACCCCACTGTTAAGAAGTCGCGTGCGATCCATTTGAGGCTCGCCAACGAAGTCGCGGTCGTCCGTGTAGACAATCTCCCAGTCTTGCCAGCCTGTGGACTTCGAAGCCGTGGCGATCACCAGGTCGCCATTGGTGTAGTAGTTGGCCGCGACGCCAGCTCCGTCCCCCGCACCGGGTGAGACGTAAGCAACGTACAGATTGCCGAACTCGTCGTAACCCATGTCGGGTCGCGAGCCGACGGCCCGCTCGGTGGGGAGTTCGTTGCGCGTCCATTCGCCGATAGAGTCGCCTTCCTTGAGCGAGAAGTTCGTAAGCACGACCCCGCCATTTGCGGTGGCGCTGCGATCATGACTAAATCCTATCCCCGCGATACCGGGATTGCCCGCGACGTCGTACGCCACCGGTGCACCTTGCGACACACCGTTGAGATACCACTGGACGGTCCAGTTCTCCTCACGGGTGTCGAGCACGATCTTCATGTCCACTGGCGCGGTTGGATCGACTACATCGCCACTCCAGCTTTGCACGCCGGTCGCACCGCCGCCGAGGAAACCTTCTTGATCGTTACCGCCGCGGTTGGCAGACAACATCCAGGCGTAGCCGGGGGCGTTCGAATGACGCGTGGCGAAACCAGTTTGCGTCCAGTCTCCCGTTGCGGGATCGGCGGGCAGGAAGCCAAAGCCCATCCAGTTCGACTGGTTGTTGAGCAGCGTGGCCTCGGCCGTGTAGACCTTGCCAGACTCAGGCGAGAAATCGAGGTGGGCGGCTTCGCCGTTGGCCGTTCCGGCAACCGTTGTGGTGGCGACACCGTTGTCGAGATACGTTCCACCGGCCTGCCACATCGCACCGCTCGACGCGCGACTCGGCGCGCTGCCATTGAGCTCGAGGCCCGTGCCATCGAAATAGTCGGCGAGTAATGTCTTGCCAGGGTCGCGATAGTAGTGAAAGTAACCCGCTCGCGTTGCGTCGAAACCCGTGAACGGCGCGACTTCATCCCGCCGATGCCACATCACCGTATGCACGGCTCCGTCGGCGTCGACGACCTGCGCCTGCTGGTTCATCAACGTGTTGCCACGATCGAGCGAAACGACTGTAACGCCCGCGGAGTTGCTTTGTATGGGACTGCCGGGCGTGCCAATCGTCACGCCATTGTTGTTCTTCCAGGTGCTGCCGCCGTCGTCGCTGTAGGCGTACATGATGTCGTGATTGGTCCCGCCCGCCGACTCTCGCCACGTCCAGGTGGTGTGCATGCGACCGCTGGCATCGAAGTCGACACCGTTGAGGTAGGCGTTGCGGTTATTCGAAGACGAGCCGTAAGGATCGCTGTAGTTCAGCCCGTCGCGGCCATTGATGAACATCTGCGGCGAGGTCCAGGTCTCGGTGGTCCGATCGTAGCTGGCCATGAACGTCTGCCCGTCGCCACTCGTGCCGGTGCGGAACACCATTTTCATGTTGCCGTCGGGCGCACTGTAGAACCGCGGGTAAGTCACGTTGTCGAACGGCGCGGGGGGCGTTCCGGCGACATTCGTATTCAGCGTATTGGCCTCAGGATTCAGCACCGGGTTCCACACCGCTGCTGTAGCGGCACCGGCGTCGGTGCTGCGATAGTTCATGTGGCTGTTGTGGTGATCGTAGCTCAGATGAACTCGCCCATCGCCATCGATTCCCATAGAGATCACGTTGTGAGCATTCCACGCAGGGCCGTCGCCGTTGTCGAACGTCTGCCCCGTGTTGAACACTTCCCATTCCGAGCCGCCGAGCGCCCGGCGCCCGAGGTACACAAACTCATCGACGCCGGGGGTCCGGTGGTACCACGTGGCGTACTGGTAGTCACCCACCGTCATCAGGGCTTCGGTCTGATACGCCACGCCATTGATCGCGGGGCCGTAGGTCGAACCGCGTGGCATCAACAGCGCCTGCGGGTCCAGCACCATGTCGCTGGTCATCGCGAGCTGATTCTGCGCGCATGCCCAGGTGCATGGCAGCATTGTCGCGAAGACAACGAGTGCGCAGGAGTTCCAAGAAAGTAACCGCGGGCGTCGCATAACTCGCCTATTCGTCTAACAACAATCCAGGCGTTCGCCGCGGAGAGTCGATTAAAGAAGCTAGAACTTTTCTACGTAGGGACCCTTGTTCCGGCTGCCTTGCCAAGTGAGATCGATCTGCATGTCGTCCTTGGCTCCATCGACGTTCATCGTCAGACCCGAGTTGTACTGGTCGGCATATTTCTTCGGAGCGAACCAACGAATGGATCGATCGTCGATCTGTTCCAATGCCGTCACGGCCATGGGATGGGTGCCCATCGGCACTCCATCGCCCGGCTTATAACAGCTCAGCGTGAACTTGCCATTTTCATCGATCACACCCACCGAGGGGCGGTGACCGGTGGGAATCACCATCACTTGGCCTTTGGTGAGTGGCTTGCCATCGATCATCACGGTGCCCGAGACCTGGACGAGACCCTCTTTGTTGTTGCAACCAACGACCAACGCCGCTGACAGCACCACGACGAGACTTGCAAGATGGTTAGTACGCATCCGCCACACCTTCAGAAGAAAGTTTATTGAACATGTCCGCGACTAGAGCTGACCGCCACCACCGCCGCCGGAGGGGGTAGTCGCCACGTCGGCTTCGGGAGAACGCGTGGACTTCGCGCGGTAGACGGCCAGATCGGTGTCGTCGGTGATATAGTCGACACTGCCATCGCCGTACGAGAAGTTCAAGCCGCCGGGATGGAAGCTGTTGAAACCAGCGTGGCTGTTCTCCGAGGGTAGCTTCAGCGATACAAGCTCGGGCAATGTATTGGGTGCGTAGAAAGTAGACCGCATGGATGAGGTACCGCGGTTGCCGTTCGTCCACAAGTTGCTGTGCTCGCGAAGGTGACCAAGGATGGTCTCGCCGAAGAACATGGTGTTGCTCGTGCCATCGGTAATCTGGCGGAGTTTGATGGGCTTGGCGTAGAAGAATATGCCGGTGTTGTTGTACTTGGTGTGGTACACCTTGCCCCGCGCATCGACGCGGTTGTAGTAATCGTTACCAATTGGCGGTCCTACATCGCCCATCACGCCCGCGTAGCTTCCCGTCGCCACGCGAATGTTTGCTGGCACGTTGTGTTGGTAGTCGGCGTAGGGCTGGCGCTCGCCATCGCTGGGGCAGGTGAGCTCATCGAGCTGAGTGCCAATCGCTTGTGCAACTTGGGCGTTGTTCCAATCCCACGTGCCGGGCGACCAGATCATGCGAGTTTCCACGCCGAATTGATCGTACAGCGGTTGCTGCTCCATGAACGGCAACAATTCGACGAACACACTTGCTCCGTGCTGCTGCAGCGGGCCAGCCGGACGTGCGCAAGGAGCGGTATCGCCATCGCAACCTAGCCGACCGGGAGGGAGTTCTTTGTGCGTGCTCTCGTAATTCAGCGCCGCCAGGGTCACCTGCTTCAAACGATTGACGCACTGCATTCGCCTCGCGGCTTCGCGAGCGGCTTGGACGGCCGGCAGTAGTAGCGCGACTAGAATGCCGATGATCGCGATGACGACCAGGAGCTCGACGAGTGTGAAACCGTGGCGTTTCGAAGCCATGACCAATCCTTTTCCGAAGGGCAGCTTGGTGGGTGCAGAACACACCCGGTTTTAGGAGCACCACCGGCCGCGAGCGAATGGCGAGGCATTCGCTCGCGGCGTGGGGGATCAACGAATTGTATGCCGCCTCAACCAAGGCGGACAGGAAATTAACTCTATTAGCTCTTTACGAACGACGACGGCGAAGCGCTACGACGGCCAGGCCGCCAATCCCGGCCAGGATCATCGTGGAAGGCTCCGGAACGATACGAAGGTTGTCCCAGCTGCCGAGCGTCCCGACGGCGCGGACATCGGAGTACAAACCCACGAACAGGGCGTTGTTGTCCAGGATGTTGTTGCGGTCGGAAACGATCACTCGGGTGTCGCCGTTGTAGTAGCCGAGTTCGTAGCTATTTGGAGCACCACGCATGATGAACAGCGTGTCGAAGGCTGGTTGCGATATGGCTCCACCGTGAAGGGATACCTCGCCGACACCGTCGACAAAGCCACGAGAGTAAACCGTCGTGGCATTGCGAGCGTAAACGTTCAAATAGCTGTCGCGTGCGTTGAAATTGGGCGACGAACCACCAACGTACAACCCAATGTCTTGGGAGGCACCGCTGTGGACCACGTCCACCTGCAGCTCGGCGCCGACGTCGAGGGTTAGGCTATTGTAGATAAAGGCGTACTGTTCAATTCCATTGTAGGAAGTGGTGGCAAGTTGCAGCTGGCCGTTGCTAATCTGCCACGCGGACGTGTTCGATCCGCCACCATTGGCGTCGAGTATCACGGTGCTCGAGTACGCGGACAGGTCACCGCTGAAGTCGTCTACCAACCCATCTCCAGCACCCTGAGATACATTGGATACGCCAATTGCTAGGAGTCCGGACGCCAGCATTGATCTCATCAGTCGTTTCATTAGTTGCATCTCCAGGAAGTGGTAAGAAGAGTCATAACCAACAAGAATCCACGCTGCGTCAAACCGTGGAATGCTGCCCTATTCCACGGCGACGCAGCAAGGTTGCTCCGCCGGCCGCGAGGCCGAGGAGCAGAAGAACAGAACTGGGCTCGGGCACGGTGGCCTGACCCACGTTGATGCCACCCAATGCGCCGGCACCCGAAGTGGCACCGAAGTTGGTTTTCCACAAGGCATAGTCGTCTGCGTCGATCACGCCACCGGTGCCATTGCCACTCAGCAAGTCATCTTCGGTCGCACCGAGGTTGTCACGCCACACGGTGTAGTCGGCCAGATTGACGATGCCATCGCCATTGAAGTCGCCATTAAGTCCAGCGGCGAACGTCAGGATCAAGTCCGTCATCGAGTCGTTGTAGGAAGCGGTAAAGCCACTTGGCAGACCGGCTCCAAAGTCGAGGCTGCCCAGAGCCGTGGCAATGCCACCGGCTGCCGAGAGCAGGGTGAATTGCTGCCCGTCGGCCGGCGTGAAGCCGGTGGCCAGCGTGACCGCAATCTCGCCCGTCAGCGTGGCAAAGCCACTGATATCGAGGCGATCAGCTCCCGAGCCGTTAATGTCGAGAGCGAGTGTGCCCGTCGACCCAAGGTTGAAATCGCCGTTGATGTCGAGTGTGTCGACTCCCCCACCCGAAACAACCGTCAGGTTCGCGAGGTTGCCCAGGATACCCGCCGCGCGGACGTCGGTGTAGAACCCGACCACACTGCCATCGTTCAGGGTGATGTTGTCGCGATTCGCCACGACGACGCGAGTGTCGCCGTTGTAGTAGCCAAGTTCATAGTCGTCCTGTCCATCGCGTTTGATGAACAGCTTGTCGTAGGCTGGCTGAGCGATCGCTCCGCCAGTTAGTGTCGTCTCGGTCGCTCCTACGAAGCCTCGCGAGAAGACGTTCGTGGCATTGCGGCCGTAGACGTTCAAGAAGTTCTGCCGAGTATCGTTGTCCGCCACGCTGGCCGCAGTGGGAGCGGTGCCACCGACGTAGAGGCCAATGTCCTGCGAGGCGCCTGTGTGGGCGATATCGATTTGCAGTTCTTCGCCGACTCCAAGGCTCATACCGCTGCGAACGAACACCGACTGCTCAATCGACTGGAAGGTCGAGGTGTCGTATTGCAACTGCCCGCCGGAGACCTGCCAGGTTCCGACGTTCGCTCCTGCGTTAATGTCGGTGTCAAGAATCACCGTGTTCGTGTAACTGCCAAGGCCACCGCTGAAGTTGTCGATCAGGGTTTCCGTCACCGGCTTGCCAACCGACAGGGTGCCATTCACCACCATGCTGCCCGTCGAGGCCGCGGTCGCTTCAAGCGTTGCGCCGCTTGCGACCGTGGTGGTGCCACGGTAGTCATTACCCGTGTTGTACAATTTGACGGTACCGTTCGAGACATTTACCGCTCCGTAGCCGGCGAGTCCGCCGGTGCCGGAGAACGTGTAGGTGCTGGCGGAGTTGAACGTGGTGCTTCCGGGCGTGACGTGGCTGTTAACCACCACGTTCTTCTCGCCGCTCGCCCCAAATGTCACTGCATCCAGGTCACGAAACTGATTGCCACCGGACCAATTCGAGCTGTTCGCCACATTCCAAATGTTATTGCCGGCGGTGCCAGCCCAAGTGAGGCTCGATGCCGATCCGCTCACTTGCAGATTGATCTGATTGGCTGCCGAGGTCACGGTGAAGGTCTGACGCGGGTTGAGCGTTTCGCCCAGGTTGTTTACGGCTTGACCCGTCATGCCGCTCACGTCGATGGCACCACCCGAGTGGTTCGCCAAGCGATAGGAGCCCGTGGCGAGCGTTCCCTCACGGGGAGTGACTTGAACCACGACGCTGGGACTGCCGGACGAGGCGTTGATCGCACCGCTGACGGACAACAAGTCACTCTCGGTGCCACCCACGGTTGTCGTGTTGCCGAGTTCGTACTGCATGACGCCGCCGGTGCCAAGATTGGAAAGCTCCAGATTGCCATTCACCGTGAGGGTGCCAACGCCGCTATCGCCAGGGGCAACCACGTTGTTGCTTCCGGCGAAGAGGCGGACGTTGCCGGCTCCGGTATTGACCGTGCCCGCACCGCGGAGTGCCTGATCGTTTTGGATGGTGTACTGCGAGAACGAACTTACGTTGAAGGTCGCGCCGCTACGAACATCGATGCCGCTGGTAGCCAGTTCGCCATCGGTGCCACCGCTCGCCTGCACGGCCAGTGTGCCGGCTTCGATCACCGTGCTGGCTCCCCAGTAGTCGAAAGAGTTCGAAGTCGAGGTGGCGATGGTGAGCGTGCCGCTGCCACGCTTTACGACATGAACGTTGCGGCCCGCGTTGGTGTCGGGGGTGCCGTTCATTTCAACATCCACGAAGTTGCCGTTAGCGTCGGTCGCGTAGTCGGTGATGCGGCCGGTGATGGTGGTGTTGCCGGCCCCATCGAACACGAAGTAACGATCGTTCGGTGCCGCGGCGTCGAAGGCCGACAGGGTGCCCGAAAGGGTTAACGTTCCCGAGGTCGATTCGAACTTATAGTTGCTTCCTTCAAGGGGCGTTTCGGCTTTGATATTCCCTGCCCATGAGCTAGAACCGCTGCTGGTGAGGTGAGCGGGTGCAGTGCCGACGCGTTCGTCGAGGTAAAGCACTTCGTTGCCGACGGCTTTGTTAACCAGTGCGAGCTGTGCCGTGCCACTCACGCGAGTGAGCGAAGCCGCGGTGCCATCCGAAAGGCCGGGTGTGCCGGCACCCGAGAGGGTCAGCTTGGTGTCAGTGCCTTCGACGACCATGGTACCCGCAAAGGTATTGTCTCCAGTGAAAGTGGGCGTCGCACCCAGCGTGACGATCACCGTGCCCGCACCGGAAATGACACCGTTCACGGTGCCACCGAGATAGCCGCCACCGATCGCGCCGTTATCGACAAAGAAGCCATTATTGCCGCCGAACAGCAGGTTCGAACCAGCGGCCGTGAGCGTCACGTTTTGGTTTGCCGGAATGGCGCTGGGGTGCGTGACCGACAAACGACCGGCATTGACGGTAAGTCCGCCGGTGAACGTGTTACCCGCGTCGAGAATGAGTTCGCCAGAGCCGGCCTTAGTGAGACCGGACAATCCACCAATCGAGGCGCTGATCCAGTGCCGGCCGGTGGTGTCAATGTTCGCTTCGCCAGTGAGCGTGATCGTCTGCGCTGCTTGCGGCTTGACATAGTAATCGCCATCGCCGGTGTTAGCGAACGTGATCTTATTGGCCGACACGTTCGAGTCCAGGGTCACCGTGCGATTGGCGGTGATGACACCGCCGAACAGGACATTGGAGCCAGCAGTCGGAACCGCGTTGTTGCTCCAGTTGGAAGCAGTACCGAACAACCCATCCGAATCGACGTTCCACTCCACGGGCGGAGCAGCGACGGCCAGCACACCCGTCGAAGGCGTGAATGTGTACGTGCCATTGGTCCAGACCGAGCCGGATTGCGTGAACCCGTTGCCTACGCTGAACGTGGTGCCGTAGGTAGCGCCGGCGGCGCTGACCAAAGTCCAAGAATCGCCGGGAGTCGAGCTCGCTCCCGCTAGATCGAAGTTGAACATGCCATTGAACGTCGCAACACCGGCACCACTGATGCTGTTGTTGATGCCCGGGGCATTGATGTCGAACAGGAAGTTGGCCCCTTCGTCGACTGCGAAGCGGCTCTGGGTGGCATTGGGCAGAAGGACGTTGCCGGTAAACGTATTGGCGCTGTTCTTGAGATGAAACGTTCGGAGCGGATCCGCATTACCATTTGCGACGACCGTGATGTCGCCCGCACCAGTGAGCGTACTCAGCAAGTTCAGTGGGCCCTGCACGTGAACGCCCATTCCAAGGCTGCCGACCGTCAGGGAGTTACCGGCCAAATTGAACACATCGGCTGCGCCTTGGGCCTGGCGAAGATTGCCACCATTGATGGTCAGGTTATTAACCGTAATGGTGCCCGTTGCTCCCGTGCCCTTGTACATCAGCGCGTCATTAAGCTGAACGCCGGGAGCCGAGTCCGAAGTGATGGTGAGCGAGTCGCCCCCGAAGGTGTAGCTGTTGCCATCGCCGGGGGTGCGGAGCAAGAAGTTGTTGTTGAAGTAGTTGTTGCCGGCGCTGGGAGCCGCGGCGTTACTCCAACTGAGAGCCGAGTTGAACGAAGTGGTTCCCAGCCCGTTATCCGCTGTCAGGTTAACATCAATCGCTTGGGCCGCGCCCGCGAGCAGTAAGGTCGTCGTGGCGACACTGCAGAAGAAAATCGCTCGTTGCGATATGGAACGCATGGTCGGTTGGGTAATCATCCTGGTATCTCCGCGCTGAACGATCTAAGTGGGCAGAATTCAGTGGTCGTAACGGCACCCGACGGGGGTCGGCCTGCCGCTGCAGTGTGCGTTGCGCTAAACAGACCGCCTGTCGAACGCTTCAAAAAGTTAAAGAGGGCGTGGCAGACGTGGGCCCACGCCTTGGAGTTGGTGGTTAGTTGGTTTGGTCCGTTTGCCGACCAAAGGCATACCACTCCACGCGGAGTGCCATCGGGTTCGGTTTGTCCCGCGCGTCGGCGGGTTCTTGGAAGATTCCATTCCACACATCCACTTCAATCGAGTTGATCCCTTGCACCAGTCCTTCCGTCACGTCGACGTACCGGAACTTGCTGTGATCGAACTGTTGAGCGTTATCGTTGTCGGTCCACGGCACGACCTTAATGGGCTGGTCGTTGACGCGGACTTCTTGGATGCCATTGTCTGCCAGAAATCGGCCGAACAACTGAATCGTTGATAGGTCGTAGCCCTTCAGGCTGAACTCAGTGCGGAACGTAAACACCGAGTTGCGAGCCGAGTTACGCCAACTGGGAGTCGAAACCCACTGCGAACTAAGCGCATCGTTCGGCAGGTAGCGCTCGTCGGGCGTGCAGACCATGGCGTAATTGCTCGCCTCGGGGTCGATTCCTTCGCCTGCCACCACGCGCCAGTTGGGATCCTCGTCACCCTCACGGAAGCCGAGACCCGTGTTGAACACCGTGATCGGTTTGTAAGGATTCATGTATCCCATGTCGACCGGGCTCAGCAGGTTGACTGGGAATTCTTTCCGCGAGTCGGGACGTCCGACTTCGTCCACCGCAAACGCCCGGCCTTCTCCAACTAGGACTCCCTTAGGAGTCGCATGGTCCGCTTGTTTGGGGTGCACGCGCACCAAGCCTTTGAGCACTTTGGTCTGGGCACCCGCTCCCTTCGCAGCGGAGACGGCGAACGTCGTACCTAGATCGACTACTTCCATCGTGTCGGTGAGGACCGTGTATCCCTTCGCCCACTCCGCAACATGAACAGTGACGTCGCCATAATCAAGGCGAACCTTGTCACGTGAAATGAAGGTCAGGGAGCACGGCGCCTGAGCGGCAATCTCCGCGCCGTAGCCAACGCTGATACGGACTTCGCCCTGCTTGAGCGCAAGCGACTCGCCTTCGCGAATCGAGTGGCCCACGGCGAGTTGCTTTTGTTCCCACTCAGCGTTTTTGAGTGAACTGAGCGTCGCTACCGGCGCGGGCGGTTTGCTCGCCACGCAAGCCAGCGGAACAATCACCGGCGTGTCGGTAGAACTCGGCCAACTTAGCCCAACGGCGACTAGCACCATGGCAGCGATCGCCATCGCCCACTGCCACCATCGCGTGGATGGAAGCGAGGCAGGGGATGGGGCTCGATCGCTGGGGCGCGTGGACTTGAGCGATGGACCCATAGCACCAGTTCTATAAGCATGGCGAAGGTCGACATCCATCTGCGACACGAGCGCGAATGCCGTTCGCACCGCTTCGTCGTCAGCAAGTAGCTTCTCGAGCCGACGCACTTCCGTCGCGCTCGCCTCGCCCGACAACACGTTGTCGAACAGTCGCATCAGTGGTTCGTCGATAGGATGCTTGGTCATCGCTTAGTGCCCCGCCGCCGACACTTTAGTTTGTATGCACTTCATCAGACTTCGCCGGAGTCGAGTCAGTACCATCGATACGGCTGCCTCGGTCTTATTCTCTCGCGCCGCCAACTGTTTCATCGATTCGCCTTCGGCGTACCGTGCACGAAGCAATAACTGATGGTCTTCGGACAGCTCGCGCAGGCAACCAATGAGCGCTTCCGTCCGATCGTCCGCCTCGGCCGCCGGACCAGCCAGGTAGCTACTCGCCACCTTCTCCATCACTGCATCGCTGAAGAATACCCGCGAACGTCCGAGCGACCGCTGGTGGTTCTTGATGTTGAAGTACGCGACCTGCATTGCCCAACTGGTGAAGTCCGTACCTGGTTCGTACTCCTCGAACTTCTGCCACAACAGGACGGTGGTCTGTTGATACACGTCCTCCGCGTCGCTCATGTTGTGAAGCATGGCGTAGATGTAGCCGAACACCCGGCTGCGGCTTTCGGCCAGCAGATCGGAGAACGCTACGATTTGGTGTTCGTCAGAACTTGACATGGGCACCAGCGTTACGAACGCCACGGGCGCGATTGCCCAGGGAGTTAAGGAAAAGGGAGCAAGTAACCCGCTGGGGGGGGTACCTGTTGATTGTCATCCGCCAAGGAGAGCCCAAAGGCCCGAGTAGAGAAGCCGCCTTCTCGCGGATAGTAAATGTCGCCCGCTCCGCGGACACAACGGACAATCTTAAATAAATTTAGACAACCGAAAAGAATCACTAGAGCAACGCACGGGTGCCCGCAGTTGTTTCTTGCCGCCCACAGGCAATCGGGATCGTGATCCCAAAAAAACAGCCGAGCAGCAAGCTGCTCGGCTGGCATGTAGCTTCAGTGGTTGGAGCTTAGCTCCAGCCGTCTTTCTTCTTGCCTCGACGTCGCTTCTCGGCGGGTGTGAGCGTGTCGTTCATTTTCGTCAGGCGAAGCTTCAGGGCGAAGCGGGTTACCAGGGCAACCTTGCTGACCCCCAGCTTCCGCATAGCATTCGTTCGGTGCGTGTCGACCGTCGGTGCTGTAACTCCAAGGATCCGCGCTGTCTCTTCGGTGGAGCAACCGAGGCTAATGAGGCGCACTACTTCGCGTTCGCGTTTGGTTAGTTCGTAAGTCATATTTCGATGTTTAGTTACTCTCTCCACATACTTCAAGGGACCAGTCTACTCATTCTAATTACTCGCTCAAAACCGCATGCCGACTATGCTCCAAATCCCTATCCATAACTACCCCCAGTCCGCGGGGTATAGCAATTCGACAACACGGTGCGCGACACAGCTTTGTATGTGCTGCTTTACACTTCGACTCGTGTTTCCCCCCGAGTGATAGGCACTTATCACTAGCGCACGCGACTCTTCACCTCTTGTCGGATTGCCGGACCTGGTAGGATGAACTTGGCTTGAATAGGACGATGGTTACTCGACGCATTAGTATCTGGGAAATCATTAGCGCGAACAACGACTTCGCTCGTTAGAGTCCACTCTTCGGGCAACTTCGCGTGAAAGGCGAAATCGAGGCAACTGTTCGGATAGTCATCAAGGCCATCGTCATTGCGATCGCTCCAGTGCGTGTCGATCATCTTCGTCGGCTTCGCCCACGTCCACTCTCCGCCTTGCACAAAGTACTCGTGCGATTGATTCCCGTGTTCGACTACGAAGTCGTAATCGAAGTTGAAAACACCCATAGCGACGATCGGCTCTTTTGATTTGCGCGCCCACGACCTTAACCCGCGCGATTGACTTCGACGCAGCACCGCGTCGACGCGCGCGAGGTGCACGGCGACGAACCAAAATCTCTCGCCGCTACGCCGGTGTTCGAACAAGCACGCCAGCGGACTGCGATGGCGCCAGTCGTTCATCTCGTACCCATCAAACTGAAACAACTCGCGCGATTCGAGTAGTTCTAAGTGCTCGCTGTTGTAGGAAACCATCACGCGAGTGGGACCACCGCTCCAGGTCGCTATGTGTCGATAGGTTCCGCCCCGCGCCTTGCGAATTGCTGCGGAATAGCGGTCAATTTCCCGCGGTCCGACATCAACCAGGGCATAGATCGATGCCGGTGGCATGTCGGCAAGTTGCTGACAAACGATGGCCGGAATGGCATGCCCCGTGTCGACCGACCACGAAAGAAAAGTCATCTCTGCCGCGGATGCCGAAGCAGCCACAAGCAGCATTCCCACCATCGCGCGTAGCAGCATGGTGCGAGTCTCCTGGAAGTCTGTGCCCGCGCGAACCAATCACTGGGACGCACGAGCTTCATTTCCCCGAACTCATGGTACCCGATGAGGAGACAAGCACAAGCAAATTAACGCAACAATGCGCCAACGCATTCACGCTATCGGTTAGGTGGTCGTCACGCGACCAATGTCCCAGCTCTTCAGATCGAGCTCGGCAAGTTGCGCTTGCACGCTCTCGGCGTAGTAAGGACTTACCACCATCACTAATCCAATGCCCATGTTGAACACACGGGCCATCTCGGCATCGTCCACTTCGCCCAGTCGCTGAAGCCACTGGAACACCGGCGGCACCGGCCAGCTCCCCTCCTTGATCGCAAGCTTGAGTCCAGCTGGCAAGATGCGGCTGGTGTTCTCTTCCAATCCACCACCCGTGATATGTGCTATCCCGTGCACCACCTGCTTCACTCGGTAGTGCGAAAGAATCTTACGGACCGCCGAAGTATAAATCTTGGTTGGCGTGAGCAGCACGTCCGCAACGCTGCCGCCGCACTCGTCGACTTGATCGCTCAGTTGAAGGCCTGCCACGTCGAAGACGATCTTTCTTACTAAACTGTAACCATTCGAGTGGATGCCACTCGACTCGATGCCAACCAGGACATCGCCATCTACAATAGCCGAACCGTCGAGTAGCTTCGCACGATCGACCACGCCCACGCAGAAGCCCGCCAGATCGTAATCGCCGTGTGAATACACGTCGGGCATGATGGCCGTCTCGCCACCCACCAGCGCCATGTCGCCATCGAGACAGCCCTGGCTGATCCCTTCGACCAGCGCCTCGACGAGCTCCGGGTCGTCGTGGCTCATCGCCATGTAATCGAGGAAGAACAGTGGTTCGGCACCCATGCACAGGGCGTCGTTGACGCACATCGCCACCAGGTCGATACCGACCGTGTTGTGGCGATCCGCCATTTGAGCGACTTTGACCTTCGTCCCCACGCCATCGGTGCAGGAGACCAGCACCGGGTCTTGGTAGTTGCGGCGGAACAGGTGCCCGCTGAAGTCGAGCGAGAACAGGCCAGCGAAACCACCATCGGCCGGGATCACTCGTGGCGAGTGCGTCCGCTTCAAGAGCCGTGGCAACTTCGCCATGCTCTGAGCGTACACCTCAAGGTCAACGCCCGAATCTTTGTAAGTTGTTTTCGCCATAGGACTTCCGAGCCAGGAACACCGAAGCTGCTGATTGTAGGATTCGCCGCATAAGAGTGTCAACGCGGTGGCCATGCATCGCAAGTGCTCGATGTCGCTCAAACGGCGAAACATCGCTCGGCGACGATCGCAGCAGTTTTGAGGATTCGCCCAGTCCTGCGAGTTTCGCGGCCAATAGGGAAACCGACCGGGCGGAAGGTCGCTCGTCGCCTGTCCAACCTGCCGTGCCCGCCAGTTGTAGGAAAGAAAGGGCCGCGATTATCGGTTGCCCGCGTGCGGGAAATGGAGATTATCCCGAAGTTCCGTCTCCGGCGAACCATTCTGACGACGGAAGAGCTAAGGTACGATGATAGCATATATCAAGTGGTCTCTTGGCGGCTGCCGAGGACAGGAGGACCTGACCCTAGCGCTCACGCGCACCCTCCCGTTCTTTTCGCCCCGTGGAAGCCACTGACGATGCAACTTCAGGCGCCCTGGTTATTTGCTCGCGCAGCGAGCGTGATGATGCCCCCGTCGCACCCCGCACCTCCGCCGCTGCAATTCAGCTACCCACTGCCGTATGGCGCGATCCTTCGCGACGACGGCGTGCAGTTCGCTGTATACAGTCGTTCTGCGACTGCCATGAGCGTACTCCTGTACGATCATGTCAACGATCGCGAACCGACCGACATCATTCATCTCGACCCGGTGACCGACCGCTGGGGCGACATCTGGAGCGTGTTCGTTCCAGGTCTTCGCGCCGGTACCCTGTATCACTTTCGCGCCGATGGTCCCTTCGAACCTTCGAAGGGCCTGCGATTTGATAAGAACGCTCGGCTGATCGATCCCTACGCCCGAGCACTCGCCGGAACGTATCAGAAATCGTCCGACGGCTTGGTACGCCCGCCGAAGTGCGTGGTGATCGATGACCATTTCGACTGGCAGGGCGATCGTCATCTCCGCCGCCCGCTTGCTGAGACCATCATCTACGAGACGCACGTCCGTGGTTTGACGCGAAGCAGCACCAGCGGCGTCGAGCATCCCGGGACTTACTTGGGGATCATCGAGAAGATTCCCTACCTCAAGTCGCTGGGCATCACCGCCGTCGAATTGATGCCGGTGCACGAGTTCCCGATGTTTGAGAGCGATGGTTCGAAGTCTCGCCGGCCGAACTACTGGGGCTACGATCCCATGGCGTTCTTCGCGCCGCACCGTGGCTACATGCACGGCGAAGAGCCGGGCGGGCAAGTGAACCAGTTCAAGACGATGGTTCGTGAACTCCACGCCGCCGGCATCGAAGTGATCCTCGACGTGGTGTTCAATCACACGTCCGAAGGCAACGAACGCGGTCCGACGTTCAGCTTCAAGGGCCTGCAAAACAACGTCTACTACATGACCACCAAAGATGGTGGTTACAAGAACTACTCGGGTTGCGGCAATACCGTCAACGGCAATCACCCGATTGTCCGCGAGATGATTTTCCACTGCCTGCGTCACTGGGTCTACAACTACCATGTCGACGGATTCCGCTTCGACTTGGCGTCGATTCTCAGTCGCAATAGAAACGGCGAGCTGGTTCCCAATCCGCCGATGGTGGAACTGATTGCCGAAGACCCGATGCTCGCCGATACAAAGATCATCGCCGAAGCATGGGACGCGGCGGGTGCGTTCCAGGTCGGTTCGTTCGCCAACATGCGCTGGGCCGAGTGGAACGGTCACTACCGCGACGACATCCGTCGCTACTGGCGTGGTGACTTTGGTGTGACGGGTGCGATGGCCACACGTCTGGCTGGTTCGAGCGATCTCTACCAGCCGAGCGGTCGCAATCCGTACCATAGCATCAACTTCGTCACGTCGCACGACGGCTACTCGCTCAACGATTTGGTGAGTTACGAGCGGAAGCACAACCTCGACAACGGCGAAGAGAATCGCGACGGGGACAACAACAACTACTCGGCCAACTACGGGGTCGAGGGTCCCACGCGTCGTTCGGCGATTGTGTCGCTGCGTCGCCGCCAAGCGAAGAACATGGTCGCATCCTTGCTGTTGAGCCAAGGCGTGCCGATGATCCTCGCGGGCGACGAAATCCTTCGCACGCAGCGTGGCAACAACAACGCCTACTGCCAGGACAACGCGACCAGCTGGTTCGACTGGAAGTTGGTGGACCGCAACGAAGAGATGTTCCGCTTCACCCGCGAGGTCATCGCTTTCCGCCGCGCTCAGCCTGTGCTCCGCCGGCAGAAGTTCCTCACCGGAACTGCCAGCCGGCCGGGCGAATTGCCGGACGTCAGTTGGTACGGCGTCGAAGGCCAGTCGATCGATTGGGAGAGCACCTTCAACAGCTTGACCTGCCTGCTGGGGACTTGCTGGCTTAACGATCCCGCCGCTCAGCCGGTGCTTATCATGATGCACTCGGGTGGCGACGAGCAGTCGTTTGCAATTCCCGAGCCCGCGAGAAAGCTCCGCTGGCGGTTGTTGATCGACACGGCGGCCGACGCCCCGAACGACATTTACCCCGAGCGGAACGGTCCTCTGGCAGCGAGCGGCAAGCCAGTGGTCCTGGCCCATCACTCGCTCCGCTGCTACGTGGCGGAGTAGTCCGTTGTCAGTCCTCGCCCGACAGTGGTACAGTGGTACTTCGTTCCCAATACCTCGGGCGAAGGACCCATGACAAAGATCGCGATTATCGGCATCGGCGACGATGGATTGCAGGCCGTGCCTCCTTCGGTGACCAAGCGCATCGAGGAGGCCGAGGTCCTGCTCGGCTCCGAGCGTGCGCTCGCGCTGGTGGCGGACAAAGTCGTCGGCGAGCGCGTGGTGCTGAGCGGCGACCTGCACGATCTCGCCGACCAAGTTCGCAACGTTGGCAAACGCCGAGCGGTGGTGCTGGTGCTGGGCGATCCCATGTTCTATGGGCTCGCCCGCTACATCACCGACGGCTTTGGCAAGGACCAGTTTGAGGTCATCCCGCACGTCAGCAGCATGCAGCTCGCGTTCGCGCGGGTGATGGAAAGCTGGGACGACGCCTATCTCACGAACCTGGCGAATCACTCGCTGAGCTCGGTGCTGGAGAAGATCCGCGTCGCCGACAAAGTGGGCATGTTCACCACCGATAAGATCGGGCCGAACCAAATTGCCCAGGCGTTGCTCGATAAGCAGATCGATTACTTCGACGCGTACGTCTGCGAGAACCTCGGTGCTCGCAACGAATGCGTCACGCGTGGCTCGCTCGCCGAGATCGCGGGTCAGACCTTCGATGCCCTGAACGTGATGATCCTCGTCCGCCAACGCCAGCTTCCCGACCGCCCCCGCGAAGCAGTGGGGCGCCGGCTGTTTGGCAATCCGGACGAAGTGTTCTTCCAGTCGCGGCCCAAGTACGGGTTGATCACGTCGGCGGAAGTTCGCTCGCTGGCCCTCGCGCAGCTCGATATTTGGCGAGACAGCATTGTGTGGGACGTTGGTGCGGGGAGTGGTTCGGTGAGCGTCGAAGCCGCACAGCTCGCCAGCGATGGCACCGTGTACGCCATCGAAATGGACCCCGAAGACCAGCAGCTGATTGAAGCGAACTCCAAACGTTTTAACGTCGGCAACGTTGTACCGGTGCAGGGCAAGGCTCCCGAAGCGTGGGCGAACCTTCCCGACCCCGACTGCGTGTTCGTCGCCGGTAGCGGTCGCGAAGTGATTCGCATCGCCGAACTGGCCTACCAACGCCTTCGCCCCGAAGGCCGACTGGTGCTGAATTTGACCAGCGTCGACATGGTTAGCGAACTTCGCCAGACCCTGCGTACTCATAGTGATAATGTCCAAGTGTGGATGATCAACATCTCCCGCGGAACCGATCAACTCGAATCGCTAACGTTCGACGCCCTAAAGCCGTCGTTCCTGCTCGCGGTAACGAAGTGAGATCACTAGCAACACCCTCATGCAAAAACACCAACACAAGGCCGAGTGGCGGAATTGGCAGACGCTCTGGACTTAAAATCCAGTGTCCAGAAATGGGCGTACCGGTTCGAGTCCGGTCTCGGCTAGTTGGTGGTGTTGTTTCGCACTATACGTTTGACGTTTCTCGAAGCTTTCGCGGGCACCCGGTGCAGCGTGCGGTGCAGTTCCCAACGTTTCCGGCAAGTTCTGCACCGGATTTTGCAGCGCCTTGGGATCGGGTTCCAGCGCTCGCGCAAAGTGCTCGTCTGTAATCTGCAAATAGTGTTTGTTGGCTACGGGTTCGCTATTACCGATCCAGTTGCAAACGACGTGCAACGGGAATCGCTCGGCCAACTCAGTCTCGCGAGTCGATCGCAGATTCTGGAATGGCTTGGGCCAAGGTTTCAGGCCGGCGCGTTTCACAATTCGCGTTAGCTGCGTTCGCAAATTGGAGTTGCTGTCGCGGTACCGCGTGATTACGTACTCGGCCCCCTTAGGGGCCAACTCCTGCGCGTCCTCCAGATACGGGCGCAACTCCGGGAAGATCGGCACCAGCCTCGATTCGCCGCCGACCAAGTGCTCCGTTTTGGGCGATTGGACCTCGATCCGCTCGTGCTGCCAGTTTACATGCTCCCACTTTAGGGTTAGCACTTCGGAGGGGCACCGCACGCCCGCGAAGCGGCATAAGGCGAAGATCAAACGCCACTCCGCATCGGGGCAGGCGTCGAGCACTTTCTCCGCATCGGCCCGCGTGACAAAGTGGTAGCGGGCCGTATTGGGTTGGATGGTCGCCTTCAAATCGGCAAACGGGCTCGCCTCTACCAGTTCCTTCCGCACGGCAGCGTTGAAGAACACCTTCGACACCGCGATATGCTTACGGACCGTGTTCTCTCCCATTCCCCCGGTCGCCAATTTTGCCCGCCAAGCGTCGGCATCGGTCGGTTTGATCGTGCGTAGGGAACGCTCGCGACCGAATCGCTCGATCAGCATCCGCTTGGTAGTCTCGTACTTTTTCATCGTCAGCGGTTTAACGTCCGTGCGCTCCGCAAGATACGAATCTAGGAACGGCCCCAGGAGGGCCATATTCCGCCCCTCGCACAACTCGACCTTGGCTAGCTTGGCGTGCAACTCGTCCTCGATAGCGGCCAACCAGCGGGCCGTATCGGGGTCGATCGCTTGCTTCGAGATTAGCGCCGAGTTGATTACCTCCACCCGATACTTGATCCCTTCAGCCACGCGCTGCGCGACTTTCCCGAGGCGGATAGACCTCCGCTTTCCATCGCCGGCCATGAACTGAATGGTCCGCCGGCCGTTGGGTTCTTTCGATATGCTCGCCACGATTTACCTTTCGCTCAAAGAAGATCCAGCACGATTCGCAAATGATCTTCCACCTTTGCCATTGTCGCCGCGTCGATCTTGCCGCGGCGGCGGACTAGTCGCCCGCGCGAGATGCTGCGGACCTGCTCCGGGATGACGTAACTGTCCTTCGAAACTCCACCGGTAGGCTTTGCTACCTTCACGTGTAAGGGAATCTGTTTGTCCTTCGTTGTGATGGGCAATACGATCAGCAATCCCGCGGCGCTCGCGTTCAGCCGATCTGCCGACACGATTAGCGCGGGGCGTTTGCCCGCTTGCTCGTGTCCCTTCACTGGGTCTAGGTCCACGTCCCACACTTCGCCGCGCATTGGATCGCCAGTGGCCATCGTTAATCGTCCTCCTGACCGTCGAGCAAAGTCCGATCCCACGCGGCGCGTTCGGCTTCTTCGGCCGCCCATGCTTTCGGGTCGCTGCGCAGCTTCGCGTATGCTCGATCGGTCGCGTCGAGTAGCCGCTGGCGGCGCAGAAGCTCGACCGCTTGCTCCAAGACTTCGGGCATGGTTTGCCCAGCCTCGTCGGCAATAGATCGCAGCTTGGCGTGAGTTTCGGGTTTAATGCGGACGGTTTCGCTAGCCATAACACGATCTCCTGGGCTGTATGCATCCCAGTATACGCTAGCGACTACATCCGCGGGTACAGAATTCACCACACTTCCCCTACTTCGAATTCTCGAGGCAGATCGCGGTTTCGGCAAACAATTTCCCTAAGTACCGAAATCGGCTTGCTTTACGCGTTCTTCGATCCCCCTTTTCCACAACGGCCAGCACGCCTTCCGCTTCCAATAGAAAGAGCCACCGGCTCGCCGTGGTGTGATCGACGCCCAACAAGCGGCCGGCGGTGCGGCACGATAGATAAAATGGCCGGCTAGGTGCTCCGCGCTGCAGTTCTCGGCAGATTGCCACCAATAACCGCAGCTCGGGTTGCTCGAAGTGCTCGGCCTCGATGGGCGTCTCGGCGCAACGCGCGCGGTCGAAAACTAGGGCCATCGGTTCTTTTCCCAGGGGATACAGGACGTTCGGCCAGCCTTTAAGGAAGTCGATCCAAGTTTCTTCAAACGCCTTGGTATTCATCATGGGCAGCGCGTCGCGGTGCCACCGTTGAACGATCGGTTTCAACTGGGCGGGCTCGGTGTCGGATAAATCGGGAATTGCCTTCAACGCCCGGCACAACTCGAATACTTGCTGGTGCCGTCGACCAGGACCCCGCGGAAGGGTTAGGGCAATCGCCTGAGCAATCTGGTCATTTGGGTTGCCCTCAATTTTTTCGAGAAAAACACCGTCCGTGTTAATTGCTTCCGTTATCTCTGTTTGGCTACGTGTTCCTCCGTGATCTGTGTGCTCTCCGGGTTCTCTGTTGCATGGTCCGAAATCGGCAAGCGGTGGATCGATCGATGGGGGCTCGGATGCTTCCCCCGGTTCAGCCAGCCCAGCGGCGAGCAAGTCGATCACCGGCAGCGGGCCCCGGGACAGCGGTACCGTCCACTGGTACTGGTGACCCGACGGATGGGTCGATGGCGGCAAGGCGCTATAGCAGCCCACGCCGGCGCGGAGCTCACCGTCTCCCAGGTGAATAGCTCCGGTGCCATCCCGTTTTCCAAGCCGCTGGCGGACCGCCTGGACGTTCTCGGGGGTAGCTCTGGCGTACACGTGCCGTCCACGCGCCGTGCGAACCGTGGGCAGCGTCCGGGCCAGCTTGGGGAAGTCAGCTGCCCACAATGTGTAACTCTTGAGCGTGTCGAAGTCGCGCGATACGAGACCGCCCGACGCGTCGCCAAATATCACCGCCACCCCCAGCGATTGGTCAGCGAACCAGTTATGCAACAGCTGGTCCCCTGGGAGCGCAGTTTGGAAGCGCTTCCAACGGACGGCGGGCTTTTTGTCCGCCATCTTTAGCGGGAATATCGACCATCTACGGCCGAGGTATCCGCGCGCAGCGTCTAGTGTGGGGTTTGCCACGGTCCTACCTTGTTGCATTATGTTGCGTTTATTCCACCGGTCTGGCGGCGGGGATCAGGCGCGCCAGTTCCATTCACTCCGAGGGGGTGCCCCAGCAGCCAACCATGCCTCGACCTCGACTCGCGCGTAGCGGACCGATCGATTCAGGCGGATAGCTCGGGGGCCAAATCGGCCGTTCTTGTCGAGGGTGTGCAGGTGGCGGCTACTAACGCCAAGTGCGTCGGCAGTCTCTCTAGGGGTTAAAAGCAACTTCGTTGGCTGGGGCATCGGAAGGGTCTCCGTTCCTGGGAATGCGCGCACCTTCCACGCATCGAAACCTGAAGGGTTCGCACGGGCTGGGGTGCCGGAAAACAACGTAAAGACGGGGCAGTTAGGTGGACTCGCCGCGACCCCGGCGTGTGAAGATCACAAGAATTTTGGCGCGCGTATCTTGCATTAACGCGCCGCTCTTGGGACTATTGAAGCGTCTGGCAGTTCTCCAATTTCAGACTGTGGGGCTACTGGGCAAATCGGAGGTCGACCGTTGCAGCGGTCGGCCTTCTTTTTGTTTCGACGTTGGGTGCTTAAGTGCACCACCGTTCAACTCGATGCATCATCATATCCGGGTGCTCAAAAATTTCGACATGCTCGACGCAATTTTCTCGGATGTTTGGCTCTTCCTAAACCATTATTGGTAAGCGGTTTACGACGAGCCCCGTCGGCAGTCGCGAAATAATGAGGGGCGATCGCTGGGGTTCACGTGAAACGCACGGGGCGCAATGTGGGTCGAAATGAAGGCAGTTGAGCTAAGTAGCCCGTGGTGTTTCTTCGGTACCCGCCAAGTGCCACCGAGCGGGTGCACGTGGCGTTTAGAAACCTTAGGGCCTGGGCGAGTTCCGTATTGGTGGAGGCGAGTGGGTCCAACGCAGAAGCTTGCCGGTTGATGCACATGAACGCATCATTGCCGCCAACCGAGTGTTGAGAAAGTTCGCGCTACATTGCGCTACGTCAGATGTGTTCATTCGACCACTTTTCCGTCACTTTCCAACCCTCCTTGGAATGGTACATACCTTGCGACTTGAGTACCGGAACAAAGTTGCTTCTAAAGGTCGCTAAGGATACGTCAATATGTTTCGCTATCAGGAGTTGCTTTTCGACGGGGCCGTACGCTTTCACATACTGGAGCGCCTTTGCAAGTTTGGCCGCGTCGCACCCTCGGTTAGCGGCCGAATTCGCTCTGTGTCGATCGCCCGCCCAAGACCTTCCCGTCTTCCGAAAGTCAGCCACGGCTTTCGCTTCGCGAACAAGCTCGTCTAGCACAAGCTCGCCGTCCGACACGGTAGGTAACTGTCCTAGTCGGGCAAGAAACGCCGCTAGATCGCAAATATATCGTTGCATCTCTATCTCATTAGCTTCTGTCCACTCATCTTCTGGAATTGAACTAAGGGTCTCTTTCGCCTCGAAGTTGGGAATTGAAATGGCAAAAACCCGGTCGCATGCGTACTCGATCAGCTCTTCAACAAAGTTGAATGCGCTAGTGAAAAGCGACGCTTCGCCGAAGAACGACGAGTACACCAGCGGTGGTTCATATAAGTCGGTAGATTCCAATCGTACTTGGGAGACTTCTCGTAACCATGCCCGGTCTCTCGGTTCCGTGGGCGGCTTCCAGACAATTTCACCGAGGAGTTCACACAGTGGCGCGGACCCAATGGGCGGCCTTGCATCGACTAGCGATTCCCCACCCACACTCAGCCCATGCTCCACGAGCTGCAAGTATGTAAGAAAGTGATCGCAACTTTCCAGTAAATTCGTCCGCACGTCCTCTGGCAAAATGGCCAAGTCGATACTTGGGATATAAGCGTGCATCAACCCACCTTTCAAAACAGCTCACCCGGGTGGGCGTGAAAGGTAGGGAACGCGCCGCACCCGTGGCGAGCCTAAAGCCGATGATCAGTCGGCGTGTGTCAAAACGGTACTAATTCTAGCGTTTGCGGTCGCAGGTTAGTATGCTACTGCACACATTCTCAGAGAGGGTAAAGAAGTGGAAGTAGATCGATTTTGGGAAACGTGGCCGCCGCCCGCTGTCTCCCGCGTTCTGTGGTTCCTAAGTTGCAGCCTCTCGGCTGCTATGGCTACTAAAATCTACCCAGCGACGGAAGTTGCTCCGGGGCTGCTGCCGTTTCTAGCTCAGGCAGCGATGTGTGGTTCCGTCTTGCTAATCGGTTGGATAGTTTTCTACTTGCCCCTTTGCATCGCGTGGGACGTCCAGGACCAGATCCGAAGGTGGTGGCGGGGCCGGCGGAACAAATAGCAACCCTGGGCGGTCGGGTCCTTCGGGCGACCGCCACCACGGTCGGGGCAAGGGCAATCGCACGGGACGCCGATATAGTCCGTCCGCCGGCCGCTCCTACTACTACCACCACGCTTTGAGGCGTCGCGTACGTATGAATTGCGCAAAGCGGCTGGACCCCTATCGTGGGAGTCGGTGGGAAGGACCCGACGAGCGCAGCGCCGCGGCAGGCCTCCCCAGGGGCCTCCATAAGCCCCCCTAGTGGAAACCTGCCAAGAATCACGCCGAGCTAAGCTGTCGGTCGTAGCGGCGGACGTGGTACAATCAGCACGCCCCCGGGGGGTGCTCTGATTTTCGCGTCCGCGTGTCTCCGACCGTAACCACCGCGGCGCTAAAATCTCGGGAGCAAAAAGGTATTTGGTCCCGGGGGAGTATGGGGGAGTTGTACCTATCGTCCTGGGGGGCGTGGGGGGCTTGTGCGCCTACTTTTTGCCCGGACCCCCAGGGTCGCGCATGGTTCCCCGTGTGATTAACCCTGCGTTCAGACAGGCGGCACCAGCGGGGTACGCCCCGCACTAGCAGCGGGCCCGATGGTCCGGCTAATCTAGGGTTCGCTCGCGCGGGCGCTGCTCTGCGTGGGGTTCTGCGTTTCTCCCCTTTTCGCCTTATACCCGCCGAGCTCGATGGATCACTCGCCCGCCGTGCCAACCGATGGCAGCAACGTTGACAACTCGCGCGAGGCGCGGATCACGCGGTTCGTGGAATGGGTTCGCGACCACATTAGCGGCGATGAAAAGGGCGAAGCTCAGCTATTCGTCGACCGGCTGCTCCAGGCGTTCGGCCAAAAGGGGCTGCTCGAAGTCGGCGGCAAAGCCGAGTTCCGCATTAAGAAGTCCGCCGAGGATGGGGGCGGAACCTCGTTTGCCGACTACGTATGGAAACCGATCGTTCTGATCGAAATGAAGAAGCGCGGCGTCGATCTGGCCAAGCACTACAACCAGGCGTTCAAGTACTGGGAGCGGTTGGTACCAGGACGGCCGCAATACGTCGTGCTGTGCAATTTCGACGAGTTCTGGGTTTACGATTTCAATACGCAGCTCGACGAACCGGTCGACCGCTTGGCGCTCGCAGATTTGCCCGAGCGGTGGGGCCCGCTCGCGTTCCTGTTTCCCACCAGTGAAGCGCCGAAGTTTAAGAACAATCAGGAGGACGTGACGCGCGAGGCGGCCGATCGGCTCGCCACGCTGTTTAACAAGCTGATTGGTCGCGGGATCGAGCGGGAGCAGGCCCAGCGATTCGTGCTGCAGTGCTTGGTGGCGCTGTTTGCTGAAGATATTAAGCTGCTCGAAAAGTACACGTTCGCCCGCTTGCTCGATGACTGCAAAACGCCAGCCCAGGCGTACGATCTGATTGGCGGACTGTTCGTCGAGATGAATACGCCGGGCATCACCGCCGGAGGGCGCTATAAGGGGGTCGACTATTTCAATGGAGGGTTGTTCGCCGATCCGGTGCGGTTGGAGCTCCACGAGGACGAGGTGGCACAGCTTGCCAAATCGGCCGAAGCAAACTGGTCGAAGGTTCGACCCGAGATCTTCGGCACGATCTTTGAGCATTCGGTCGAAGCCGAGGAGCGCCACGCTTATGGCGCGCACTTTACCTCCGGCGTCGACATCATGAAGATCGTTCGCCCCACGATCCTAGAACCGTGGGAAGCGATGATCGATGGCGCGACCACCCAAAAGCAGCTCGAAGCCCTTCACGATCGCCTGCAAACGCTTCGCGTCCTCGATCCGGCTTGCGGTAGCGGAAACTTTCTCTACCTCGCCTACCGCGCCATGAAGCGTTTGGAGCAGCGCATCTTCGAACGGCTGGACTCGCTGTCCAAGAAAGGGAAGCAGACCAAACGTTTATCGTTCGTGACTGCCAAGCAGTTCTATGGCATGGATATTAATCCGTTTGCCGTCGAGCTCGCCAAGGTAACGATGATGATCGCCCGCAAGCTGGCGATCGACGAGCTACACATGGACGAACGGGCGCTGCCGCTTGATAACTTGGACGCCAATTTTAAGGTTTGCGACGCGCTTGTCACTCCATTCGAAGGGGGAGTGTCATTTCGTACGGATTGGCCACCAGCGGACGTGATTATTGGCAATCCACCGTTTCTGGACGCGAGAAAGGTCACGCTGGAACACGGGATTGCCTACGGGAAATCCCTTGAAACGCTTTACCCCGAGATAACTCGCCGGTCTGACTACTGCGTCTATTGGATTCGCCGCTCTCACGATCATTTGCCCGAGTGTACGCCGGAGGACCCGTTTGCTGGCCGTGCTGGCCTAGTTGGTACACAGAACATTCGTAATAACGAGGCGCGGGAAGGGGGCCTCGAATATGTCGCGAAGTCCGGTACCGTGATCGAAGCAGTCGACAACCAACCGTGGAGCGGCGAAGCCAATGTCCACGTCTCGATCGCCAATTGGGTAAAGCACAGCTTGCCACCGCGGTACACGCCGCGCGAACAGCGGATGATCGAGAGCAAGTTGCTCATTCCGGCAAAGCGAAAACTTTGGTCCAAAATCGACTCATCGTTACGACCGGCCGGTAGAAGAAAGGCCGGGCAAGGCTCAGCTGCTAAGGTGTTCGAGCTGAGTCTTGAACTTGTGCCACAAATCAATTCCGCATTGTCGAGCGAAGTGGATTTGTCTAGCGCAAAGGTGCTTGAAGTCAGTCGCAACCCTAAGTCGTGCTTCGAAGGCATTCAAACCGGCCATAAGGGGTTCGTCATCACGAAGGCGGAAGCCGAGAGACTACTAGCACTTTATCCAGATTCCACGGACTATGTTAAGCCATTCCTGAACGGTGCGGATCTACTGACAGGTAAATTCCTGGTCGATCCCGAGTACGTTATCGATCTCAGCAGAACGAACGCAATCGAAGCATCGCAATTCCCTAAGGTTTTGGCGGTAATACAAGAGCGCGTTCTTCCCGATTGGCAGAGCAACGCGGCTAAGGAGCTCGACAAAACAGGAAAAAGCACGGGCGAACATCAGAACCGCTTGCAAACTTGGTGGGCATTGAAGCGTCCGCGGCTCGACTTACAGGAAGCAATGTCCAAGCGGAATCGGGTAGTCGCTTGTTCCGCTGTTATGAAGCGCCCAACATTCGTATTCCTAAGCTCAAGAATTCTGCCGACCAACGCATTGAAGGTGTTTACGTTCGATGACGACTACAGCTTTGGATTATTGCAATCGAACACACACTGGCAATGGTTCATTGCCAGATGCTCGAAACTAAAGAGCGACTTTCGTTACACGCCTGAAACAGTCTTCGATACCTTCCCTTGGCCTCAGTCTCCGAGTGTCAAGCAGATCGAAGCGGTGGCGAGCGCGAGTTGCGAAATTCGTCGGGTTCGCGACGATGCGCTTTCCAAGATAAAAGGCGGCCTGCGCGCGGTCTATCGCACGCTGGAGCTACCGGGCAAAAATCCACTTAAGGACGCCCAAGCGGCACTCGATAACGCAGTGCTTCAGGCCTACGGATTCGACCCGCGCAGCGACCTACTCCAGCAGCTGCTCGATCTGAACCTCGAAGTCGCCGCACGCATCGACAAGGGCGAACCAGTAACCGCCCCCGGCATCCCGCCGGACTACCCTAACCCATCCGAGCTGGTGACCGACGATTGCATCCGCCCGGCGTGAGTGAATCGCAACATGTCTGAAATACAGAATCGGAAATCGAGCTCTGGGTCTACCAAGCGATCGAGCGTTTACATGCAACTACTAAAGTACTTCTACACTCCCAATCCAAACTCGCTGATAACCCTCAGCAAAGAGGATTACGTTGCGTCGCTTCAAAAGGACGAAAAGAAAGCAGAAAAGGCGTACGCTCAAGCTTGGGATTCGCGGAAGTTTGAGATCGAGTTGTACTGGAAACGCGCTACCTACTTTTGGGCGCTAATCGCCACCACGTTTGCTGGCTATTTCGCTCTGGTCAACTCCGCGAATTACAAAACAGAAGATCCGTATCACCACGCGGAAGTCTACTTCGTTATTTGCATCGGATTCGTGATGTCTTGTGCGTTCCTTTGTATCAATATCGGTAGCAAGTCTTGGCAACGCCATTGGGAAACTCATGTCGACTTGCTCGAAGATTTGGTAGTTGGACCTCTTTATAAGACCGTAAATCAAGAGAAGACGTTCTCTGTTTCCAAAATCAACGAAATAGTTAGTGCAATGCTCGTCATGGTTTGGGTGCTGATCGCCGCGAAGTACTTGGTAGACCAGGATTTGATAAATTGGAATCCGTGCGGAATGAACTTGTTCGTAGTGATTGCAAGTCTAGGGGCTTTTGGGTTTTTGTTCGCCATGCTCTACGGACACGGTAGGGGGCGATTTGGTGACCGCTCCGTCAGGATGTATCGCCGCACATTCCGATTTGAAACGGCCACGCCCTCGAAAAAGTAACCAGACTTTATCCTAAAGGGCCGCATCTATGACAATTGCTGCATGCTATGTATCGTCTGAAGGAGTTGTGCTTGGCGCGGATAGCACGACTACAAACTTCGTCACCACCCCCAGCAAGCCGGAAGGAGAAACGCATCGCTTCAACTACGGTCAGAAGGTATTCGAAGTTGGTGAAGATTCATCTATCGGAATAGCGAGCTGGGGGCTGGGATCACTCGGGGCGGTGAGCATTCGAACGTTAGTCGCTCAACTAGGCGACGAACTGAAGCACTCCCCGTTGCCGACTATGAACGAAGTGGCTTGGCGATGGTCGACCCTTTACTGGTCGCAATATTGCATTAACTTAGCCGCAGAACGTTCGGAGCTATTTGAGATAAAAAATAAGGGTGAGGAAGCCACCGCGGAAGAGAAGCAAAGGTATAACGATCTTCGATTCAAGCTATCGGTCGGATTCTGTGTGGGTGGGCACACTAAGGAACGCCGACCAGAAGCCTACGAGATTTGGTTTCGGCCCGAAGAATTTAACCCAGCTCCGCCGAGCTCGATCCTCCCCGGCTACCCGCGGTTTTGGGGGTGGTCCAATCTCATGTCGCGGTTAATGTACGCGATGGATGATCCCCTCCTGTTTGCAATTATGAATTCGGGAAAATGGGGTGGCACCCAGGACGAGCTAATTCAAATCGTCCTTGACAATCGTCTCGGCCAAGCCGTAGACTTGCCTTTGAGGGACGCGATTGACTGGGTGTACTCTTCGATCTACACGACCATAAAAGCGATTAAGTTTTCGCACCTCGAACCTGCTTGCGGCGGACCCATAGAACTGGCTGTCATAACGTCGGACAGGAAGTTTCGTTGGGTATGCCACAAATCTCTCGATGCGGCTTTGGATACCTAAAATGCTTAACTGGCACGACGAGCAAAAATCTCGGAATACCATCGAGCGGTACGCCGAAGAGCAGCGGCACGTGACTACCCAGCGCCCGTCGCCTCAGTCACTCGACGAGTATCGTCGCGTCCTCGGCGACATTGTTAGCGTAGATTTCGCTCCTGGAAGTCGCCCCAGTTGGCTAGGGACCACTGGCAACGTTAACCGCTAACGCGGTTAGCTTATACGTGGTCCCTGACACTTGCTTACTACGCGTCGCAAGGTTCTTGGTTGTTGGGCGCTAGCTGGCCGGCGCGGTTGCTTCTACCTCCGCCGACCACCAGATACTTTGCTAGCCACTCCCGCGCCCGATGATCACCCTTGAGCGCCCGCTCGTAGGTGACTCGTACCAGTCGCTTCCATTCCGAATCGGTGATGGTTTCTTCCATTGCCACTAGATACCGGGAAGGGGGCCCCTTGGGCGGCCGCCCCGGACCTCCTGGATTCCCCGCCTGGAATCGGCCATTTTCGGCGCGCATGTCACTCATTTTAGAAACCCTCCGTTTCTAAACGGCTATAACGGGCAAGAAGGGTAAGGATCTCCCCTTTTTGGGTGTTCCCAAGTGTTCCCCAGGCGTCGATGACGCGCTGCAAATCGGGATCGACCACCACCGATTCGCCCCCAAGTGCACCGGATTCTGCAGCGCTCGGAAACTGCTCGCGCCCTAAGTCGTTAGTGCTACAACTGTTTACGCCAATCGCTTCGAGTCCGGTCTCGGCTACTGTTGGTTGTTTCTTTGACTTATAGGCGAGCGGGGCCCGTCAAGGCCGTGGTTGGCCTCGTCCCTGAGCAACCTCCCCGCCCCACGCGAGTAAAGTCCCACTTCTGCGACTTTTTCATTGGGTGCGACTTTACTCTTCGGCGGCATTTGGGCGGGCATCAAAAAGTCTCGTGTTTTCTCGGCTGAAGTCATCATTTGCTCCTGGGGTGGAATTTAATAATGTCGCAGGGGTAACCCGCAGGTGCGACTTTACTCTTCGAAGGTTGCGAGTAGGCCGTATCAAGCTCCGCGCCGCGTGCGGCGCTTAGGGTGTTGAGTTGTAGAAACCGTCGCAATGGTCTGCTTGATTGGCGAGCGTTTTCAGTTTCTCACGCGAAGGCGCAAAGACGCGAAGCGGTTAGCTCCGAAGGAGCGCGCTGTGGTAGGCCAGGGCGCAGCCCTGGCTCGGGTAGGTAGTTTTAGTTCGCGCTAAGTTATCGCGTCCCGTTGGGACTACGGGTCGTCGTCGGAAACGAGTTCCCAGGACTTCGTCCTGGGCTGTCGAAGCGCGCCACTTCGTGGCTACGGGAATAGAAGCGCGAGTGGTTGAGTATTCGCGATTGGATTTAGCGTAAATTGCCGCACGCGGCGCAGGCTTGATACGGCCTACGACCTCTTCGCCCAGCACGCCCCACGCGTGCAATGAACAAGTTGTATTGTAGCATATGTACACACGTGTGTCAAGTGCTGATGTGTACGCGTGGGCATTTTGTGGGAAATGGTTGTGGACAAGGAAACCTGCGAACTACAGACCCCTATGTCATCCTGAGGGAGCCCTAGCGACTGAAGGATCTCCTGCGCCATTGGGAAAGTATTCACAGGGGGCGAGATTCTTCGGGTCGTGCTACTCCCCTCAGAATGACACGCGTTTAAGGTCCCTGCATGTTTGCGATCGCTATCGCCCCTCCGGGGCTTTTGGGGCACTGGGGGTCAGTGGTCCCGGGGCTCGCGCCCCGGGCTAGGCGCTGTCGCCGCTCCGCGGCTGTGAAAAGGGGAATGCGCGAGCTCGTGCAAGTCGCGCAACTAACTGAGGGCTCGCGGGGCTCGTCCCCAGGCACCCGTAACGAAAGAGCACGCGAAGGCCTCGTGTGCTGCGCACACGGACACGCGGCCGTGGGGAGCTTGTGAAGAAGCAGGGCGGGAAGCGGCCGAGTGTCCGTGCTACCCGGTTTGGGCCAGGGCCGCGGAGCGGCCATCCATGTGTTCCCACGCGGAGCGTGGGAACGAGAGAGGGAGCGCTGGCGGTGGCTAGCGTTGTTTGCTCGAGAGCGCTAGGTCGTGCGTGAGTGCTTCGCTGGAGGTCACGCTGAGAGTCAGTGGCGTGGTTACCGGTTCGCTGTAGGCGGTGGGGACCGGGACGGGTGGGGCGGGGATGGTGTCGCCCTCTTTCCAGCCCGCAGGGAGTTGGGCGGAGGTTTGCACGACGATTTTGTACTCCCCTTGCGGCAAGGAGAGTTGATACCGGCCTTCGCCCTGGGTCATTGTGGCGAGGGGGCGGCTACTACCTGATGGGTAGAAGCTCACGGCACACGGGCCGACCGGTTTTGCGTCGACCGTAACGGTGCCGGAGACGAGTGTTGTCGGTGGGCCACTGTTGCAGCCAATCGCAATGAGCGTGGCGACACCGAGTGCCAGCAAATAATTACGGGACTTGGACGTCAACCTCGCCTCCGTTGCGCGACGCCTTAGCGGTGTAGACGGCCGAGCTGATGTCCTCGGTAAGGAAAGCCACGCTGCCGTCGCCGTAGGCGAAGTTGGCGCCCCCCATGTGGAAGCTGCCGAAAGGCAGGTCGTTGACCGAGATGGTGCGGGCCGAGGTGTCGGGTACCGGGGGGCGGTCGGTAGCGTTATCGTGACCGACGTAGCAGCTCACGTTGAAATCGTGATTGATGGGCAGCTTTGCCGTGATGTTCTTCATCGAGAAGTTCGCCGCTACTGGCTGGGGGCCTTCGGGCGTGACGGTCGAGGAGAGCAGGGCGGGATAAGTCGGGCGTCGCCAGTAAGCTCCTGCCATCCACGCGCGGGCTCCGTACCAACGCTCGCCGAGCATGAGGGTGTTGCTGGTGCCGTCGCTCGCGCTCTTGAGTTTGACGGTCCAGTCTTGAATAAGGAGCCCGTCGTAATTGTTGTTGGCGAACGTGCCGGTAAGCGAGTTGGCGACGCAGTAGATGCCGGTCTTACGTTGGTTGGGGCATTGGCCGGTGCGGCTGTAGTACGAGCCCGAGACGCCTGCGTAGCTCATCTGACGGCGATCGGCGGTGAGGAACTTCTCGCGCTGGTAGCGCATCTCGGGGTCGCTGGGGCAGTAGTACATCGGCATGATCATGCGGTTGAGTTCGTCCATGCCGGCGGCGTAGGCATCGCCTTGCTTGGAGAACTGATTGATCGCCAACTCGGTGACGACGCTGCCTTCGCAGAACGGAAGGATCCAGACGGGCCAGCCAAGTCCGCTTTGCTGCTCGCCTGCAGCGTTGACGCTGCCAGGAGGAAGGGTGCCGTGGGCCGACTCGTAGTTGAGGCACGCCAGGGCGATGTTCTTGAGGTTGTTGCCACAGCTTAGTCGTCGTGCCGACTCGCGGGCCGCTTGGACGGCGGGCAGGAGCAATGCGACGAGGATGCCGATGATCGCGATGACCACCAGCAGTTCCACGAGCGTGAAGGCGGTGCGAGGACGAAACGCCCGGTTGGTGACAACACCCATGCCGACTTCCTCCAAACAAGAATCGAAAAGCCTGATGCTTGTATGGTAGAAGAATTGTCGGATGGTGCGATGCGTTTACGCGCACTTATTTCTGCGCGTTGCGCATGGGTGCTCAGAGTGAAATCGGTCAGCTAAAGAATGGGGCGCGGATTAGCGCGGATTGGGCAGGATGAACGCGGATCACGCCATCGCTGAAACTTCACCGACAGCAGCACATCGCGTGAGCGGATTCCTTACGCAAAATCCGCGTATATCCGCGTCCTGTTTTTCTTTTCTTGCCGTTCCTGCACATAAGGAAGAAATACAAGTTGAAGGCGCAGGCCTTGCGAGTGCGCGAATTCCTCAAATGGCTTCGGGCTCGGAGAGCCCTCCCACAGTTGGACCCTCGTCTACGGGAGAACCACGGGGTTCTCTAGCACTTCGATGGTGCCGGCGTTCGCGTCGAGGCGGACTTTGGCGCCGATGGGGAGCGTGACGTTGTTCGCTTGATGGCCGGCGGGGAAGTTGGCAAGCACCGGATACTTTGCATCCGCGAAGAAGCCTTTGAGTACGTCGTCGATGGTCTTGATTTCGCCCGCGGTGTCTTCGGTGTCGCGACGGGTGAACGAGCCGAGCACGACGCCTGCGAGGTCGTCGAGCATGCCGGCCGACTTCATCGTTTGCAGCATGCGATCGACGCGATAAGGCGCTTCGCCAACGTCTTCGATGAATAGGACGTTGCATTTGGTGTCGATCTGGTAGGGGGTGCCCATCATCGCGGCGACGAGCGACAGGTTGCCCCCCACGAGTTTGCCTTCGCCAGTGCCGGGGACCATGGCGATGGGCTTGGGGACGTTGCCATCGGTGGGTTCGACTTGCAGTACGTATCCGGTCCCATCCTCGTATTGATCGGCGAGGATCGCCCGCCAGAAGGTGCGGTCGGCAATCGGGGGCATGCCGCCGCTTCCGAGGCCACTTTGCGGAATGGGGGAGTGGAACGTGATGAGGCCGGTCTTCTGATGGATGGCGTTGTGCAGTGCGGTAATGTCGGAGTAGCCCATCAGGATCTTGGGGTTCTTCGCGATGACGTCGAAATCCAACAGGTCGAGGATGCGAGTCGCTCCGTAGCCGCCACGCCCGGGGAACACGGCGTCGACTTCGGGATTGGCGAACGCGGCCATTAGGTCCTTGGCACGTTCTTCGTCGGTACCCGCCAGGTAGTCGTCGCGGTTGAACACGTTGTCGCCAAGGATCACTTTGAATCCCATCTTTTCGAGCACGCCCTTGGCTTGCAAAATGCCATCGCGGCTGACGGGGCCAGACGGGGCGACGATGGCGATGGTGTCGCCCGGGGCGAGTGCCTTGGCCTTCTGGATGGCGGGCTTGTCTGCGGCCAGCAAGTGCGAAGCCTGGAAGGTCATCAGGAGGCCCATCAGCAGGAGAGTCGATTTCATAGCGGGAGCACAATTCGTAAGAGAGTTGGTCAAAGCAGAGCTATTGATTGAGTGGCAGCGAGAGGTACGCCCCCGCGTCGACGCCGGCGAGTTCGCCCTCGCAGATCGCGGCAAGTGCCGTGAGGAGCGTGACGTAGTGGAGCTCTTCGCGCGTGCCGGGTGCGTCGTCGACCCAGCCACCCGCTTCGAGCAGCACGGTCGACGTGCCCTGAGCCTGGACCCACTCGCCAAACGCAGTGGGCATGTAGCCGGCTTCGTACCGCGTGCTGTGGCCGGGGAGGAATCGCTCGCCACAGGCAAACATTTCGAGCGCGAGTTGCCGCGCCCGGAGGATGCTCGGTGTTTCGCGGTCGGCCTCGTCGAGTGGCGGGGCGAGGACGCTCAAGATGGCGACTCGGTCCGAGCCCTCAACTTTTTTGTCGGCACGCTGATTGTGCAAGTTAAAGCCAAACGCAGGGCGGAGTTCGCGGACGACGTTTCGGAGCACGTTGCCCTCGGGAGTGTCGAGCGCCACGGCGTCGCGATTGATGTCGAGATCCTGGGCGTTTTCTCGGGTCTGACGCTGCGCACCATCCGGGTTGAGCATCGGCAGGACGTGCAACGTGCACCGATCGAGCAGTTGGCCATCCCCATCGAGCGATTCGGGAGCTCGCACGAGGGTGTTCAGCAGCGCAAAAGCCACCGACGTGTGCGTCGACTCGTCGCCGTGCATTTGCGTCCAGAGCAGTACGTGACAATCGCCACGGCCAATGGACGCGAGTTGGATCGTGCGACCTTCGAACGAACGGCCGACCTCGCGAACCGACAGCGGCCACTTCGAGCCCGAGTTGCGGCTCACTTCGACCAGTTGCTCCAGCACCTGCTGAACATCTTCCGAGCGAATGTCGCTGGAGGGTAGGGGGCCGAGCTGGTAACGGCTGTAGAGTTTACGGAAGCGGCCGTCGCGGGCGGAAAGTTCGGCGAAGGGGAACTCGCGGGCTCGTGTCGTCGGTTCGCAGGTGGAGTCGGATTGCATCATGCTATTGGCCTTCGTTGTTTCCTTGCTCGACAGCGGGGCGAAACGTGCGGGCCTCGAGGCCCGCCTCCTTTTCGGTCGGCAGCGACCAGACGTAGCGGAACAGGTTCCGCATGTCGGCGTAGCGAGCTTGGTTGCCCTCGGATCCGAGGATGACACCGAACGTCTCGCGACCATCGCGTTCGCCACACGCAACGAGACACGCCCCCGCCGCACCGGTGGTGCCGGTCTTCACGCCGAGGTAGCCCTCCTGCTTGAGGAGCTGGTTGGTGTTGTTCCAGACCACGTCACGGTCGTAACCGGCGAGGGATGTCACGCGGTAGACACGCTGGCGAGTGGAAACGATGTCGCGAAACATTGGGTTTTTCATCGCCTCGCGTGCGAGCTTGGTCATGTCCCAGGCGGTCGTCACGTGGCCTTCGGCGGGAAGGCCGTGAGGATTGCGGTAGCCGGTGTCGTTCATCTCCAGGCGCTGGGCTTCGGCGTTCATCGCGGCGATGAAACGGTCGTAGCTCGAACCTTCGCCGTTGGGTGTGATTTGCTCGCCAAAGTGCTCGGCGAGCGCGACAGAAGCATCGTTGCCCGAGGGGAGCATCAGTCCGTAGAGCAATTCCTTCACGGGGAGTTGTTCGTCCGCGCGGAGATTGGAACTGGAACCCGAGGTGTCGTCGGCTCGTTTCGAGAAGGTGACGATTTGATCGAGGACCTCGGGCTTCTCCGCCGCGAGTTTGAGCACTAGGTGGGCGGTCATGATTTTCGTGGTGCTCGCTGGCTCGCGTTTCCCGCGGGGGTTGGCGCTCGCGATTTCGGTGCCGGTCTCGCCATCGACGAAGCACCATGCCTTGGCGGTGACGACGGGGGGGCCGGTGAGAGGCTCGGCAGGTTCTTTCTTCGTGTTGGCCTCGACCACCTTTTCGGCGGCCGGCGCGGCAGCCTCGGCGGTGACCAGCGGGCCGAGCGCGACCCAGAAATTGCGATCGACCACGCCGTTGGGTTCGAGCTTCGACTGTTTCTGAAAGGCGAGTACCGCCGTTTCGGTCGCGGGACCGAAGTCGCCATCGACGCCGAGACCGGGCGCCGGCTTCACGCGCTCGTTGAGGGTACGCTGAAGTGATTCGACGAGCTCGCCGGCCGAACCGAGCTTGAGTTCGCGTGCCACGGCAACCGGTTGTGCCTCGGTGTCGCCGACGAAGTGCTTGTAGGTCGCGATGCCGATTTCGGCGGCGAGCAACTCGGCTTCGTTGGAATTGGTCCACGAGTTGTCGGCGTTGGCGGTGGTCAGCACCGCGATCGCCACGGGGCCGGCCGGCGTGTAAACAATGCCGGCGTCGGTGCGCGTGTCGCCCACCGCACCGGTCTTATGCGCGACGCGGGTTCCGGCGGGCAGATGCCGCGGAATGCCGGACGTGGCGAGGCAAGCGGCCGTGCGGTCGATGATTTCCTTCGATCGCTCCTTGCTGAGGAACTCGCCTTTTTCGAGCATCTCGAATAAGCGAACCATGTCACGGGCCGAAGTGCTGCCGAGGCCGTACTTCTGGCTGCGCTCCATGTTGTTCGAGGTGTCTCGCTTGTAGACCTTGGAGTTGAGCCGGGTCTCGTCGCAGTCGAGCGACTCCATCAGTTCGTTGGTCGCGTCGAGGCCGACGCTGTCGATCACCAGGTTGGTGGCGGTGTTGTCGGAGTGCGAGATCATCAGGCCCATCGCGTCGCTGAGCGAGAGCTTCATGCCGGGCGAGAAGTGTGCGGTTAGGATACCTGAGCCAGGCACCTGATCGTCCTTCTTGAGCTCGATCAACGTGTCGAGTTTGACTTTGCCCTCGTCGATGTCCTTGTACGCCGCCAGCAGTAGCGGGAACTTGATGAGGCTGGCCGTGGGCATGGCTTCTGCCTCGCGGTAGGCGAAGGTTTCGCCGGTGCCGAGATGCTTGACCATCACGCCGACCTGGCCGCGATGCTGTTCGATCAGCGGGAGCAGCTTCTTGCCGAGTTCGTCGGTGGTCTTGGTGGCGGTCGCGGTCTCTTTCGCCGCGGCCGCGAGGCCGACTAGCAAAGCTCCGATCAAAGCCAAGGCAAAGTGGGTTCGAAGTAGCGATGGCATAAAGGAATTCTCGGCGAGGGTGGGTGCCTGTTTCGACGTAACTCTGATGGTAAGTGGGCGGGCGTTGCGGGTGAAGTCGTGGGTGCGCATCGAACTATTGCATTCGCGCACGAGTCATCCGCGGAGCGGGTTAACCGGTCGCACCGGCCACGAAGTCGGCGAGCGCCTGCTGCGAAACAGCGACGTCGCTGTAGGTGCATAGTCGACAACGGGTGGCTGGGAACGCATCGAGCGCCGTAGGGACGCCGAGCGAGGCGAGCACCACGCGCGGGTGCGTGGCGAGTTGTTCGAACAGTTGCTGCTGGCGTGCCAGCAATCCGAAGTGGTGCCACGCCGCCGGTTTGACGATCATCAAAAGGAGCAACTGCGGCGCGTCTTGGGCAGCCTGCTGAGCTTGTTGCAACTGCTCCTCACTTGAGTGTGGATCGAGTTCGAAGTAGTCGACCGAGGCGAAGTGTTCGCGGAGCCGGGGGGCGATCGGTTGCTCGGGGGGATCGAGCGGCGTGCGGAACGGCTTGGCGAGTACTACGCACAGCGGTTGCGAGGGGTCGAGATTGGGTTGGCTCGCGTCGCCGCGGGACTCGATGGCAGCCAGCGCGGTTCGGCGCCCGAGCGAGGCGACTTCGGCCTCGACCTGTTCGATGGTGGGCGTCGCGGGTTCGGCTTCGATCAACCGCTCTTTGAGGGCCAGGATTCGTGCCAGGGCGCGGTCGATCACCCCTTCGTCGAGCGAACCGTTGCGAACGGCTTGAACCAGATACTTGGTTGCGGCCACCGGGTCTTCGACATCCAGCAATAGATCGATGCCAGCCGAGAGCGCGGCGGCGCAGAGTTCGCCTTCGGTATCGAAACGGCCACGGACACCCGACATCAGTAGGCTGTCGCTGGTTACCACGCCGTCGAAACCAAGCTCGTCACGCAGCAGCCCGGTGAGGATGGCGTGGGAAAGCGTGGCCGGCACGCCCGAGGGGTCGAGCGCCGGGTAGGCGACGTGGGCAGTCATGATCACCGAGCAACCGGCTTGGATGGCCGCCAGAAACGGTGGCAGCTCAGTCGCGGCGATGCTCGCGCGGTCGCGAGGCACTTCGGGGAGCGAGTCGTGCGAGTCCTGCATGGTGTCTCCATGCCCGGGGAAGTGCTTGGCCGTGGCGGCAACGCCGTGCGACTCGCAGCCCTCGATGAACGCGGCGACGAGTTCGGCGACGCGCTCGGGCGAGTTTGCAAACGCGCGGGTGGCGATGATGGGGTTCGTGGGGTTGGTATTGGTGTCGGTCACCGGTGCAAACGCGATGTGAATACCCGCGTGGCGTGCAGCGAGCGCGGTGAGCCGGCCGAACTCTTGGGCCAGGTTCTCGTCAACGACATCGTTGCGATTCATGGCCTCGCCGAATGCCATGGCGTGAGGCAAAACGCCCAGACCGCGCATCTGCTGTCCGCAGCCGCGTTCGATGTCCGAACCGATCAGCAGCGGAATCGCCGAGTGGCTTTGCAACTTGGCGAGCGCGTCGCGGGTGCTTGGCCATACGCCATTGAACAGGATCAGCCCGCCAACGGGGCATTCGTCGAGCAAGCGGCCGATGCGCTCCGCATCAGAGTCGGCGGTGATGGCTGGGGGGAGGTTCGAGCCGATACGCACCATCATGAGCTGGGCGATCTTGGCTTCGAGCGTTTCAGGTGAGGACCAGCGTGCGGGCATGCGGGATCTAAACTCCAATCGGTTTTGCAAAGCGGTAGAAGGTTCGCGAAATTTCGGCACCCACGTGGCGCCGATAAAACTCCACGGGCCCGACCCACGGGATGATGGCCTGGGTGTAGCCCGCACTGCGCATGGCGGTAAGCGTCTCGACCAGCAGCGCTCGACCAACGCCGCGGCCTTGCAGACGTTCGTCGACCCCCATCGGCCCGAACCAGCCCGTGCCGAGGTTGTTGGCGTCGTAGGCGGCAAAGCCGACGACGCGGTCATTGTCTAGCGCGACGAAGACCGTGGGGGGCGTGTTGCGGAGCGCAACTCCGACTTCACCCTTCCACGAGGGCCAGTAATTGTCGAGCAGCGCGAAGAGCGATGGTTGGTGCTCGTGATCGCAGCGAACGATAGGGAGCGAAGCAGCCGGCACGTTTTCAGGAAGGTCGCGAAGATCGGCGACTTGGTTGCAGGTCTCGCCAACCTTGGAGAAGCCATTTTTCTCAGCCCACGCGATCGCAGCCGCGTAGCGCGCGTCGACGCCCGGCGTAAGGTAGTTGGGGGCTCCCTCGCCGAGCCGGAGTTCAGTAGCTCCGAGCGACGCGGCGTGTTGTTCGATTTCCTTCAGCAGACGAGTGGCAAGTCCTTGGCGTTGTGTGCGCGAGGATACGGCGAGGAGTTTTAGGTAGGCTCGCCTTACGCCACCGGCGTCGCGCACGATGGCAACCGCGAACCCCGTAAGCGAGTCGTCAACGACAGCTAACGTTGGGGCGAAGTCGGGGTCGCCCCAGACTTTCTCTTCGAGCAGCGCCGTGGTGAGCGGGTCGTAGCTGGCTACGTTGTTCCAGAGTTCGAGGATCGCCGGGGCGTCTTGGTGCTCGATGGTGCGGAGCGTCATGCCGCGTCTCCCGCTTCTTCGCGGCCGAAGTTGGGATCGACCGGCAGCAGCCACGTGACGATGAAACTGGGGATGGTCGATACCATGATCCAAACGAAGAACCATCGGTAGCCGAGGGCTTCTTGGATGTCGCCCGAGATGAACCCGGGAAGCATCATGCCGGCGGCCATGATGCCGGTGCAGAGGGCGTAGTGGGCGGTTTGATGTTTACCTTGAGCCAGCGATATCATGTAAAGCATGTAACCGGCGAAGCCAAATCCGTAGCCGAGTTGCTCGATGCCAACGCACATTGCGACGAGCCACAGGCTCTCGGGCTGGACGAAAGCGAGCCAGACGTAGACGAGATTCGGCAAATTGATTGCCAGGGCCATCCACATTATCCATCGTCCGAGCCCGCCTCGTGAGACGGCGATGCCGCCGAGGATGCCACCGACTACGAGCATCGCGACGCCGGCGGTGCCGTAGATGGTGCCGTTGGCAGCAACCGACAGGCCCAGGCCTCCGTTGGCTCGATCGTCGAGCAAGAACGGCGAGGCAATTTTGGTGAGTTGTCCCTCCGCGAAGCGGTAGAACAGGATGTACGCGATGCCAAACCAAACGCCTGGCTTGCGGAAGAATGAGGCAACGGTCTCCGCAACTTCAGCAGAGAACGGCGGCCGATCTTCACGTGCCACCTTAGTTTCCTGCCGAGGTAATACAAACGCGTGGTAAATCGCGAGGAACAGGAAGCATCCTGCTGCCACGTAATACGCCGTCGCCCACGCAACTGGCTTGCCCATGCCTGACTCAGCGAGCAGACCCGCGAGCACCACGAGCAGCCCGTTGCCAGCGATCGAGCCAAGGCGATAAAACACGCTCCGCACGCCGACCAGGTAGGACTGTTGGTGGGGCGTCAGGCCAATCATGTAGAAGCCATCGGCAGCGATGTCGTGGGTCGCTGAGGCAATGGCCATCGCCCAGAATCCGATAAGCGTCAGCAGAAAAAACTGCTGCTGGTTGCAACTGCTGGCGATGGCCGCGATGGCCACGGCGATGGCGAGCTGCATGGTGACGATCCACGCCCGCTTGGTCCATACAACGTCGACCACCGGACTCCACAGTGGCTTGAGGACCCACGGCAGGTACAACAAGCTCGTGTACCGCGCCATCTGCGAATTGCTGATGCCGAGGTCGGCGTAGAAGGTCCCCGCCACTTGCATCACCAGCACGTAGGGTACCGCCTCGGCGAAGTAAAGGCTCGGCACCCAGCTCCAGGACGACCAAAACCCATGCCGCGGCGGCTCGGAGCTCTCCGAGTGCTCGATGACATTTTCGGAATCGGTTTCGCGAGGTGGCATGCGTGGCTAGGGAGTGGGGGCTGCGAGGTTCACTTGGACCGGAGTGACACGACCCAACCGATCGACCGTTTGAACCAAGATGTCGTCGAGGGTGTTGGGGGTGGAAGTAAGGTCCACGACCTTTGTAGAACCGGGCAGCACGTCGGTCAGCCAAGTACCGGTCGTCCGATGCTGGACGGTCCACAGCCAGGGCTCGTTCGCCGCCTTGAGCTTGAGCTTGGTCGAAACGCCATAGCCCTCGACGTCGGCTTCCGCCGCCGCGATTTGCTCTTCGCCAATCGATAGCCATTCGGTCGCTGGAACCAAGGCCGGTTTGAAATAAACCTGTGTTTGCAGAAGGTCGCGAAGGCCACTGCGATTTTGAGCGATGGCCTTGATGCTGAAGTGAATGTGGCCTGGCCCCTCGACTTCGCTACGGACCAGCTCGATCTCGTCGACGATCTCGCTTGGTGCGAGTCCTTTGTTGTTCGCTTCGACTTTCGAAGTGTACAAGCCAGGCCAGAGATGTCGGTTGTGGGCGTTCTGCTCTTGCCACCAACTCAGTAGCGTTTTGAAACTTTGCGGTTCTTGGTCGATCGGCCAATAGAGCTGCGGGCTCATGTAGTCGACGTAGCCCTCTTGGAACCACAACCGTGAGTCGGCGTAGAGTTTGGCGTAGGCGTCGAAGCCCTTGATCGACTCAGGATGCCCCGGTCGGTAGATGCCAAAGGGACTGACGCCAAACTTCACCCACGGCTTGCGCTGGTGCACCGACTCGCTAATGTCGCGGACGAACTCGTTGACGTTGTTGCGACGGAAGTCATGCCGCGAGAATTGCTCGCCCTTGGGCGTCCGAGCGAGGTACGCTTGCCAGCTCGGTTCGTCGGGGAAGTCGACCTCTTTCCCGTCCGAATCATTGATCGGGTAAGGGTAGAAGTAATCGTCGAAGTGAACGCCGTCGATATCGTAGCGATCGACCACGTCCAAAATCACCTGCTTGCTGTGCGCGGCTGCTTGCTGGTCGCCCGGGTCGAGCCAAAGGTACGTCCCGTACTCTTTGACGAGTTCGGGCTGGGTGCGGCTGATGTGGTTGGCGGAGATCGGGCTCTTGCGCGCGGTGTGGGCCGCGCGATAGGGATTGAACCACGCGTGGAGTTCCAGTCCGCGGCGATGGGCTTCGGTCACGGCGAACTCTAGCGGGTCGAAATCTCCGGCGGGCGCTTTGCCCATCTCGCCAGTGAGGTACTCCGACCACGGTTCGAGCTCGGAGCGATAGATAGCATCCGCAGCGGGACGAACTTGAAACACTACGGCGTTCATATTCATCTCGCTCGCGAGATCGAGCAGCGCGACAAGTTCCTTCTTCATTTCGTCGACAGACAGGCCAGGGCGGCTCGGCCAGTCGATGTTCGCGACGGTGGCGATCCACGCTGCACGAAACTCACGCGGAATGGCGGGTGGCTCCGCGATGGCGAAGGTCGCCAGGTGCAACACGATGACGCAGAGAAACAAGCGGGCGAATCGGTACATACGGCACACGCACAGCAGGGGAGGGGGGGCGAAGTTTCGCAGCATACCAGCCTGCGCTCTGCGAATAAGGCCGTTTATCCGCGAATGCGTGAAAGGGAGATAGTTTTGCGCTTAACTTCTTGTATGGATTCGCCGCTCTACTAAGTTAGGAGTCAGTGGGGCTCCCAGTGGGTTTCACGGGCAGCACGCCACCCCGTCGTTCGCGGCGGGGTGGCGTTTTTTTTGCGCCTCTATCACTTCCGCCCGCTTCGCTAATCGGCGAACAGCGCCTTGCGAAAGCTTCTCGGGGTCGAGCCATACTGCTTGCGAAATGCGATGCCGAACCGCGTGGCGTTCGAGAATCCCGATGCCATTGCCACTTCGGTGATCGACATCTCGCGTTTGCCGAGTAGCGTGCGCCCTCGTTCGAGTCGCACACGGCGAATCTCTTCGGCCGGCGAGCGTTCGAGATAGTTGCGGAACTGAATCTCTAAGCTTCGCCGCGAGATGGCGACCTCGCGCAGGATGTCGTCTACACCGATGCCATGATGCGCGTGATCCTGGATGTAACGCAGCGCTTGGACGATCGTCGGGTCATCGATCGACAACACATCGGTCGAATGGCGACACACCACATCATGCGGCTGAACCAATAACGGAGCTTTAGGAGGCTTGGCTCCGGCGATGAGTGCTGCGAGCAACTCGGCAGCCTGGTAGCCAATGCGTTCGCTCGCCATCGACACGGCCGACAGCGGGGGCGTCGAGACTTCACACAACAGATCGTCCGAATCGCCCGCGAGAATCGCCACGTCGTCGGGTACTCGGACCTCGGCGAAATGGCAAATCTCCGCGATTTGGTGGGCGTGGTGGGCATCGACCGCGAGTATCGCGACCGGGTGCGGCAACGAGGCTAGCCAGCGCGTGACGCGGCGTTGCTGTTCGTCCCAACTGATTTTGCGTCCCGCGCGGTAACCGGGGCGATACTGGTGGCACGCGTAACCAGCCTCTTCCACGGCGGCGGCAAAAGCCTCTCCTCGCCTCGCGCTATAACGGCTGCTGGGCGGCGCGAAGTAAGCGTAGTTCGTGAAACCGCGAGCCATCAGATGCTCGAGCGCGAGTTTTGCACGGGCGTGTTCGTCGGTGTTGACCTTCGCGACGTTCGGAAGGTCGTCGAGCACGTCGTCGACATCGACCACCGGCAACTTCGTGGCGGCCAGTTGGTCGTACTGCAGGCGACTGGTGATGCGGGCAATCACGCCATCGCCACGCCAGCCATCAGGTAGTGCCGAGCGATGTTCGTGGTCACGCGGGTCGATGAGTAAATGCCAAGCGGCGCGTTTTTCTGCGAAGCTCGCAATACCGCGGATCACTCGCCGTCCCCATGTCGATTCGGTCTCGATGAGGATGGCGATCCGATGAACCTTGATCGCTTTCTCTTTGACTTCCAATGCTGCACCCGATGAAGTAGCGATTTCTGTTGCGGCTTTTGCAGTCCGCAGAATCACTCGAGCAATACCCAAGAGGGAGATTGCTACCTACAAAGCCTGTGCATTTCATGGTACCCTGAACTGCCCGAGTCGGCTGCGCGAAAGCGATAAGATTTCTACTTTACTCGCGGCTTGCGGCGAGCCGAATAGTTACTACGGGGACCCAGGCCAACCTGTCAGGCGTACGCGAGGATTGGAGCTGCTGTGGCACAAAAGAAGCTTTACAAGTCGATTGGCCTGATGAGCGGCACCTCGGCAGATGGCGTGGATGCCGCGCTAGTGGTCACCGATGGCGAAGTAAATATCGAGTTCCACGGCGGGCTGACGCTGCCTTACGACGAGTCTCTGCGCGGGCTGCTGCTGGAAGCTTCGCAGCACAACCTGCCCACGACCGAGTTGCTGCGGCTTGAGAAACAGATGACGCTGCATCACGGCGAGGCAGTCAACGCCCTGGTCGAGCACCTGGGCAAGCCGGCCGAAGGAGCCGACGTAATTGGCTTTCACGGCCACACCGTGCGGCACCTGCCGAACGAAGACATCACGCTGCAAATCGGTAACCCTTGGCTGCTGAACGAGGCAACCGGCATTCCGGTGGTGTTCGACTTCCGGCGACGCGATATGGCGCTGGGTGGGCAGGGGGCACCACTGGTGTCGATGTTCCATCAAGCCGTGTTTGCAAAAGAGGGTCGTCCGACGCTGGTACTGAACCTTGGTGGTGTGGCGAACATTACCTGGCTGGGTGATAAGGACGAGATCATCGCCGGCGACACCGGCCCAGGTTGTGGTTTGCTGGACGAATGGGTCCAGGAAATGGCCAACATGAATCACGATGTCGATGGCCAACTGGCGAGTAAAGGACAGGTTCATCAGGACTTGGTCGACGAAGCCCTCGATCGCGAGTTCTTCCGTCGCTCGCTGCCCAAGTCGGCGGATCGCTTCGACTTCGATCACGTCGACGTGTCGGGGCTGAGCGTAGAAGACGGCGCGGCGACGCTGTGCGCGGTGACCGTGCAGGCCGTAGTGCGGGCCGTGGCCATGATGCCGAAATCGCCCGTTACGGTTTGGGTTACCGGTGGCGGCGTGCATCACCCGGTGATCATGTCGCAACTGGCTGCCCACTTCCCGTCGGTGAAGTCCGTGGACGAACTCGGTTTCAATCCCGATACGCTCGAGGCCGAGTGCTTCGCCTGGCTGGCGGTTCGGCACCTCCGCAAGTTGCCGCTGTCGATGCCCCAGACCACTGGCTGTCGCGAAGCCGCGACGGGGGGTGCGTACTTCGGTTAGATTTACGAGCTGATTTTGCTAAGAGACGAATTGAATCGGTGCGTGAAACACTTGGTCGGCGAGTAACAGCCTCGCGGCGACAAGTGGACTATCGACGAACTGAACTCCCGTAAAACTGCCGGTGCCGAGTAGTTTCTCGCGAACGCGGTCACGCAACGGACTGCTGGGACGGAACATGCCTCCCGCGATGGCGAGCGGTATCCGCGTCTCGGCTAGATCTAGCCGCTCAATGGCTCGAAGTAGCGTTGCGTGGAGTTCATCCACTGCATTGCCCACGAGCATCGACGCGGCAGCGTCGTGATTGGCAGCAAGCTCCAGGACTGCGGGTGTCAGCTCGGCAATTGCGGTTTTCGGTTGAGGGTGGCGATAGATCGCCTGTTTCAGTTCGACACTCGAATTGGCTTCGAAGTGCTGCAAGACACGCGTAGCGAACGGCGTCCGTTGTGTTCCACGCTCCAGCTCGTCGAGCGCTGCTCGCAGGGCTTCGCGACCGATGCCATAGCCACTGCCTTCGTCCCCCAACAGGTAGCCCCACCCACCAGAAACGCCGTAATCCCCGTTGGCATCTCGGACGATGGCAGCAGAGCCGGTCCCCGCGATGATCGCGCCCGCCGGTCCCGAAAGGGAGGCGGCGAGTACGGGGGGCAGAACGTCTGGAAACACCCGGCACTCGGTGGCGATACAGTGAATTTGGAGAGACTGTTCGAGCTTCGATCGCCAGGTGGTGTCGACGGTGCCCGCGATGGCTAGCGCGGCGCGCGTGATAGCGGTACCTTCGTCGACTTTCGCGTCGCCGCGAGCAAGGTCGACTGCCGCGAGGATCGCTGCGGTCGCCGCCTCGACGCCGATCGCCCCAGGGTTGCTGGCGGTGGAATGTCCTTCGCCGCGGACGACAAAGTTGCCGCCCTTGCATTCCAGCAACTGGCAATCGGTTTTCGTGCCGCCCCCATCGACTACGAGATAGAGTTCGGAGTCGCTAGAGAAAGACTGCATGAGGTACGCCGTGGAGTGCGATGATTATCGCCTAGCCACCGACGTTGTTAGACGCACCATTGGGCTGGGCGGACGATTTGAGCGCGCGCTGCAGGTGCCCGTTGTGGTGCATCAAGAGTTGCCTCGCTCCGTCGGGCGACACGCCCGCGTGGTACGTTAAGATAGCCGTTTTCACCTCGCCATTGCAATTCTGCAACAGCTCGCTGGCCTCTTTCTCGGAAAGGGCCGTGGCGATGCCAACGATTCGTGTGGCGCGGGCGGCCAGCTTGCTATTGGTGGCCCGCAGGTCGACCATCAGATTGCCGAACGTCTTGCCCAGGCGGATCATGACGCCAGTGCTGATCATGTTAAGCACCATCTTAGTGGCGGTGCCAGCCTTCATCCGTGTCGAACCGCTGAGCACCTCAGGGCCAACGACAGGGATAATGTTGACGTTGCATCGTGTGGTGAGTTCGGCGTCGCGGTTGCACGCGAGTCCCACGCGAAACGCGCCGACCTCGCAGGCGTACTCGAGTCCACCCAAGACGTAAGGGGTACGGCCGCTGGTCGCGATACCAACCACCGCATCGTTGGCGGACAGGTTTACCGACCGAAGATCGGCTTCGCCCATTTTCGGATTGTCTTCCGCCCCCTCGACGGCGGTCGTGAGCGCGGTCAATCCGCCGGCAATGAGTCCGATCACCTGCTTGGGATCGGCGTTGAACGTCGGTGGGCATTCGGCGGCGTCGAGCACCCCGAGGCGTCCCGAAGTCCCGGCGCCGAAGTAAATCAGGCGGCCGCCATCGGCGAGGCGAGCGGAGATCACATCAATCGCTTCGGCAATCGCGACGGCTTGCTCGCCCACCGCCGCCGCTACTCGCGCGTCTTCGGAGTTGATGAGTTCAACCAGTTCGAGCGCGCCAAGTGCATCCAGCATTTCGGAAGCTGGAAGACGTGCTTCGGTAGTAAGCGACTCTAGCATGCGAGGTAGGTGTCCGCCGGTGGAAGAAAAGCTCTTCTGATCCCAGTGATGCACGCATTCTAGACAACGATTTCATCCGTTACAGCGTCATTGCGCAAAACGAATACACCTTTGCGCTCGCCAGACTATAGAACGCCGTACCACCCACTTATTCTTAACACTGGCGAGTACGCGCAGACTGCACGGAAAGGCTTTGACGCCAACACTTTGCTGCGGTGGTAGTGGATTTCCTGGATCTCCACCACCTTCCGTTGCCAAACTTCAAGAACCCCTTCCAGCTGCCATGCATGCAATCGATCTCTGGATCATCGGCGGCTATCTCGCGGCGACTGCCCTGTTTGGCATCCTTGTTGGCCGCGGTCAGCACAACCAAGCCGATTACTTTCTGGGTGGCCGCGAATTGCCCTGGTTCGCGCTGCTGCTCTCGATCGTGGCGACGGAAACCAGCACCGTAACGTTCCTTAGTGTCCCCGGCTTTACGTTCGTCGAAGGGGGGAACTTTTACTTTCTGCAGCTGGCAATTGGCTACATCGTGGGCCGACTGCTTGTGGTTGCCTTGCTACTTCCCATGCACTTTGCCGGAAGGCCAGTCACGGCGTACGCGGTACTCGAACAGCGCTTCGGCATTCCTACCCGGCAAGCCGCTTCCATCGCGTTTCTAATTACCCGTACGGTAGGCGATGGACTGCGACTGTTCCTTACGGCGCTTGCGCTGCAGTACGCCGTTGGGTGGTCGATCGAGGCGTGCGTGCTGGTGATTGCGGGCGTTACCGGCCTGTATTCGTACTATGGCGGTGTGAAGTCCGTGGTCTGGAACGACTGTCTGCAGTTCGCGATCTACATTCTTGGCGCGATAGTCATCGCCGTGCTGATCATTCAGCGACTGCCTGGCGGCGTCGGTCAGGTCGTCGAGTTCGCACAAGAAACGGGCCGCGATAGGTTTTTGGATTTCACTCTTCCTTGGCTTGAGACATCGGGCCATACCACGTTTTGGGCCGGACTGTTCGGCGGCGCGTTCTTGAGCCTTGCGACACACGGCGCCGACCAACTCATTGTCCAGCGTTACTTGTGCGCGAAAGACCAGCGGTCCGCCGCACTTGCCCTCGCCCTTAGCGGGCCCGTGGTGTTCCTGCAGTTCGCACTGTTTTTAGCGATTGGTCTGGGTGTAGCGTGCTACTTCACCGAGTTCGACTCGGCAAAGTTGGCCCTGCCGGGTGACGAGGCGCTCGCCAGTTTCGTAGTAAACGAAGTCCCTCCCGGGCTAACAGGTTTGATCCTCGCCGCGGTCTTTGCCGCGGCAATGTCGACACTTTCGAGCTCCGTGAACTCGTCGGCGAGCTCGCTTCTGGACGACTTGCTCGCACCTTGGGTCGGACATTGGTCGGACAAGAAGAGCCTGTTCATCGCCCGCCTGCTGACAGCCGCATTCACGGTCGCGCAGGCGGTTGTCGCCATCGCCTTCTATCGGCTAGCCGCACAGGAACATGTGGTGCGGCAAGTACTAGCGATCGCAGGATTTGCCGCCGGTTTGTTGCTAGGTCTGTATTTTCTGGGCATGCTGGTAGGACGGGGCAAAAACTGGCAGGCGATCACAGCCCTTCTTGTAGGTGCCGCTGTTACTACCTTTGCTCTGTATCGCCAGGTCGATGGCCTGTGGTTTCCTGTGATCGGCTGCGGCACCACGTTTCTAGTGGGTGCCACGCTAACGTACCTCACGCCAGGTCCAGGCACTGCAACGTCGACGGTCAAATCCCCCGGCTAGTGTGTTCATATGATGTGCCTTCGAACGCTTTTGTCTATCGCCCTTCTGCTTTCCGCCAGCATCGCGTGGGCTACCGAGCCCAGCCAACCGGTAGTCACGCCGGCTGAAGCCGGAATGAGCGAAATCGCCGCGGACATCGACCAAGCCGTGGCGGAGAAGCTCAAGCAGATGCGGCTGCCAGGTTGCGTGGTAGTTGTGGGCCGGGAAGGGAAGATCGTTCATCGCAAAGCGTATGGTCTTCGTCGCCTTGAACCGGGCCCCGAGTTGATGACGGTCGACACGGTGTTCGACATGGCATCGCTCACCAAGCCAATCGCCACGAGCACCAGCATCATGCAGTTAGTCGAGCAGGGTAAGCTGCGACTCGACGACAAAGTGTCTGATTTTTTCCCCGAGTTCGCCGCGAATGGCAAGAGCGATATCACGGTCGAGCACTTGCTGCTTCATTCCGCCGGTCTCATTCCCGACACCTCAATTAGTGATTACCAGGAGGGTTGGTCGCCGGCGCTTGCGAAGATCTGCGAGCTCAAGCCGCTTTCAGCGCCTGGTGCAGAGTTCAAGTACTCGGACGTTGGTTTTCAATTGCTTGGCGCGATCGTCGAAAAGGTTTCCGGCCAAACGCTGGACGAGTACACCCGCGAGCATGTGTTTGGGCCGCTGGGGATGAACGAGACGATGTTCAATCCCGGCGAAGAACTTCGCGAACGAGCTGCCACCACGGAGAAAGAAGGAGACGACTGGCTTCGCGGAATCGTCCACGATCCGCGGGCGCGCAAAGTAGGCGGAATCGCAGGGCACGCGGGGCTTTTCAGCACGGCGGATGACCTGGCACGCTACGCAAACGCACTGCTCGGTGGGGGCGCCCCCCTAATGAACAGTTCGACCTTCGAGAACTGGACCACTTCGCGCGACATTGACGGGAATCTCCGCGGCCTAGGATGGGATATGCGGAGCGGCTATTCCAAGAATCGTGGCAAGCACATGAGTCCACGGGCCATCGGGCATGGTGGGTTTACCGGGACGGCGATGTGGATCGATCCGGGCCTCGATCTGTTTGTCATCTTCCTGTCGAACCGCGTGCATCCTGATGGCAAGGGCGAAGCCAACGAGCTCGCCGGACGCATCGGGACGATCGCTAGTGCGGCCTGTACGGTCAGCGCTCCAGCCCCTGAGCCCGCCGCCTCCACGTCGACAGCGCCAACCGTTCTTGGTATCGATGCGCTCGTGGCCGATGGCTTCGCGCCACTGCGTGGTAAGCGCGTTGGGCTGATCGCCAATCACACGAGTATCAACGCGGAGGGTAAGTCGACGATCGACCTCTTGGCCTCGGCACCCGACGTCAAGCTGGTCGCGCTCTTTAGCCCCGAGCATGGACTTCGTGGCACGGAAGACCACGCCAACATCACGGACAGCATCGACGAGAAGACGAAGCTGCCGGTTTACAGCCTCTATGGAAAAACCAACAAACCCACGCCCGAGCAACTCGCGGACATCGACGTGCTGGTATTCGACATTCAGGACATTGGATGTCGCTTCTATACCTATCTATCGACGATGGGCTTGGCGATGGAAGCCGCCGCGGAAGCGGGCAAGGCCTTTGTCGTTCTCGATCGACCCAATCCAATCGGTGGCCACGTCGTGGAAGGGCCGGTGCTCGATGCGGGAGACGAGGCGTTCGTTGGGTATCACACGATCCCCGTTCGTCACGGCATGACGATGGGCGAGCTGGCCGGCATGATCATGGCCGAGAAGCAGTTAGACTTGGACCTGACAGTAGTCCAAGTGCAAAACTGGGATCGAAACAGTTATCTCTATGAAACGGGCCTGCCGTGGGTGAATACGTCGCCCAACATGCGTTCGCTGACCGAGGCCCTGCTCTACCCTGGCGTGGGGTTGTTCGAAACGACCAACGTCTCGGTCGGTCGTGGCACTGGAACTCCCTTCGAGCTGTTCGGTGCTCCCTGGATCGATGGCCGAGCCTTGGCGGACAAGATCAACGCGTACCGACTACCCGGCGTCGAAGCCATGGCGGTTCGTTTCACACCCGATGCCAGCAAATTCGAAGGCGAACCGTGCGGCGGTGTGAACTTCATCGTCACCGATTGGGAAACCTTTCGCCCCGTGAACCTGACATGGTGCGTCGGCGCGAGCCTTGTCGAGTTGTATCCCGATCAATGGGAAGCCAGGAGTTTCAATCGCCTGCTGATCAACAAAGAGGTCCACGAGTTGGTGTCCAAAGGCGTGAGCCCCGCGGAAATCGAGGCCAGCTACGCCGACGATCTCGAGAAGTTTCTGAAGCGACGCCAACAGTTCCTGCTCTATTAGTTATCAACCTACCAAGACTTTCACTGCCAAAGCATGCGCACTGCCTCGCTCTACCGCTTCTTAACTGTACTCCTCGCCGGCGTTTCGCTGGTTGTCGCAGGGAGAGCTTGCGCCGACACGTTCGTGGGGCAAAAGTTTGCCGTGGCTACGGTGAATCCCATCGCGACCGAGGCGGGGGTTGAAGTACTTCGCGAAGGTGGCAATGCCGTCGACGCAGCCATCAGCGCGGCGCTCACGTTAGCCGTGGTCGATGGTCACAATTCGGGAATCGGCGGTGGGTGTTTGATTCTCATTCGGACGGCCGATGGCCGGTTGACTGCCATCGATGGTCGTGAGCGTGCGCCTGCTAAGGCGACGCCTGATATGTTCGTCATCGATGGCAAACTCGACCCGATGGCAAGTCAGACAGGCCCACTCGCCAGTGGAGTTCCTGGTGCGCTGGCCGCGTACGATAAGGCCGCCAAACTGTGTGGCTCCAAGCCGCTAAGCCGATTGATCGAACCGGCGCGTCATGCGGCCGCTGGCGGATTCGTGATTGATTCTCGGCTTGGTGCCGTGATTGCGGGCACGAAGGAGAAGCTTCGGAAGTTTCCCGGCACCCGCGCGGTGTATTTCAAACCCGATGGCACCGTGTATCGCGAGGGCGATCGACTCGTGCAAAAGGACCTGGCCGGCACCTTGGCCAACGTTCAAGAGCATGGCATCGACGGCTTTTACCGTGGCAAAACCGCCGAACAGATTGGCGAGTGGATGCAGGCCAACGGCGGCATCATGACCGCCGACGACTTCGCCAACTACGAAGCCGTGGAGCGGACGCCGCTGCGTACAACATATCGCGGGTACACAATCATCGGCTTTCCGCCACCCAGCAGTGGTGGGGTGCACGTGGCCGAGGCGCTCAACATGCTCGAAGGCTACGATCTAGCGGCGATCAACAAGCGAAGCAGCGTGGACGCCACGCATCTTATCGCCGAGGTGATGACACGGGTGTTTGCCGATCGCGCGTATTGGCTGGGGGATGCTGACTACGTCGACGTTCCGCGCGGGCTCATCGAAAAGGCCTACGCCAAACAGCTCGCAACCACGATCGATCTCGACCGTGCCACCCCGGTGCCTACGCACGGCACTCCCCCCGAGTGGCGTCAGGACTTGTTCGGTCGACACACCACTCACATCGCAGCCGCGGACGCGGCGGGCAACTGGGTGGCGATCACCGCCACCATCAACACTTCGTTTGGTTCGGGCGTGATTGTGCCCGGTACCGGTGTTGTGATGAACAACGAGATGGACGACTTCTCGATTCAGCCTGGCGTTCCAAATGCGTTTGGATTGGTCGGCGCGGAGAACAATGCCATCGCTCCCGGCAAGCGTCCGCTCTCGAGCATGAGCCCAACCATCGTGCTCGACGAACAAGATCAGCCGTTGATGACCATCGGCGCCGCAGGTGGTCCCAAGATCATCACGCAGGTTCTGCTCGGCGTTATCCGCTACTTGGACTTCGGGCAGTCGCTCGCCGATGCGCTAGCGACTCCTCGGTTTCATCACCAGTGGCGGCCCAATGAGTTGGGGCTCGAAAGCACGGCTTCCGACGAGTGGCGCGAGGAGCTTGCGTCCCGCGGGCATCGCGTGACCACGCTTCCCTCCGCTGGAGTTAGCCAAGCCATCGCCAAGACGAAGGATGGCCGATTGATGGCGGTCTCTGATCCGCGAGTTCCCGGTAAAGCGGACGGCGAGTAGCGACGACAGATAGACGCTCCCGCCCTTTGCATCGACACCACTGTTCCGTTCCGTTTGCTTCGACGCTGCCCCTATGTTGTTTCAACGCGCATTCCAGAACGTGACTGCAAATCTGTGGGATCGCCACAAGCTTCGTAAACCACTAGCGGCTAGATCGAAGCCAGGGCGTTCGCTCGCACTCGAACCGCTCGAATCACGCTTCGCGCTCTCATCGATGGGGCTGGTTGAAACACCCTACGCGCCGACGGGTGGGCTCGATGGCAAGATTGTCTACGTCCATGGTGGCCACGGGTATTATGCCGACAATCTCGGCGATGGAGACTGGTTCTTCCAACGCCCCGAGACCTTCGAAATGATCGAAGACCTCGGCAATCAGGACCAGATGTCGTATTTAGTCGACTACCTGTTCCGGGCCGGTGCGACGGTCGTGCCGCTCCGCCCCGTAGGTCACCAACCGAACGAAGTAGTGCTCGACAACGACGACCTTGGCGTGTCGTTCCGCGGGGCCTGGAGCAATAGCAACGCATCGGTTTACTACGGCTCGGTCGGCGACGTGTCCTATCGTTTTGCCACGTCGAGCCTCACCGAAACGGCGGTCGCGCGCTACCAGCCCAACATCCCCGAAGCGGGCTATTACCCCATCTACACGTTCGTCACGGCGAGTGCCAATCGGGCCGCCGACCAACTCTACCGCGTGCACCACGCAGGTGGCGAGACAGAAGTAACCGTCAACCATCGTCGCGTCGGCAACGGACTAGTGTATCTCGGCACCTATTATTTCGAGGCCGGCACGGAAGGCTACGTCGAGATAAGCAATAAATCGAGCCAGGCCGGTAGCGCAGTGATCGCCGATATGATTCGGTTCGGCAATGGCATGGGCGATATGGACCGCGGCGGTGGAGTCTCGGGCCGGACGCGTGAAGACGAGATGGCCCTGTACTGGACCCAGTGGCACGCCACGCGGTCGCAAGGCATTCCGTCGAATTCCTATCGCATCTCGACCGATGACTTTGAGTCGCGTGTGTCTGCCGCGCCGCTGTACGCCGCGTACATGAACCGTGAGGCGGACGGCGATTTGTCCGACCGACTCTTCGTCAGCTTCCACTCCAATGCGAGTGGCGGATCGGGCACCGCCCGCGGAGTAGAGGGGTTATGGAACGATGGCTCAGGTTCCAACACCGCGACTCCCAACCAATTCTTGCTAGCCGATCTTCTTGCACGAGAGATCAATACCGATTTGATCGCCCTCAATGGCACCTTCGAGCACAATTGGGCCAGTCGCGCGAATCCAACCTACGGTGCTTCGTTCGGCGAAATCAACAACAATCGAATCGGTGGCGAGTTCGACGCCACGATCATCGAAACGGGCTATCACGACAATCAGCAAGACGCCGAGATGCTCCGCGACCCACGTGTTCGCGACGCACTGGCTCGCTCGACTTACCAAGGCATTGTGAAGTACTTCCGCGCGGTCGATGGCAATACGACTCCGCTGAGCTTTGCGCCCTCGCAAGTAGCCGGCGTGTGGGCCGCGAGCAGCACGGCGGGTAGTGTCACGCTCCACTGGCAGCCACCAGTTGCCTCGGGGGCGCTGGGCGACTCGGCGACCGGCTATCGACTGTTTGTGTCGACGAATGGCTACGCCTTCGATGGCGGAACCTACGTCGCCGGCGCCAGTGCTACGTCGCATACGTTCTCCGGTCTCGATCCCTTGCAAACGTACTACTTTCAAGTCGTCGCCGAGAACGCAGGAGGAGCTTCCCCCGGGTCCCAGGTGGTAGCCGCCAAGCCTAACGACAGCGAGTATCGCGTGCTGATCGTCAATGCGTTCGACCGCCTTGGTCGATCGCAGAATCCACGCGAGGCTTTTGGAGCGGCCGGTAACACAATCGATCGTGTTCGCACGCAGCAGAGCAACTCGGGCGACTACGCCGTGGTGGTTGCACAGGCCATTCAGCGGCAGGCGAAGAATCTCGGCATTGCCACGGCCAGCAACGAACGCGTGGCCGATGGTTCGGTGAACCTTGCCGACTACGATGCCGTAATCTGGATGGCAGGCGAAGAGTCGACGGCGGATCAAACATTCTCACCAGCCGAACAAACTCTGGTGGCGCAGTACATCGCTGCGGGTGGCAATGTGTTCGCATCGGGATCAGAGATTGGGTGGGACCTCGACGCGCAGAACAATGGCCGCTCGTTCTTCGAGAACGTTCTGCGGGCCAACTACGTGGCCGATAACGCGAATTCCTATACAGCTACCGGGACAAACTTCCTTGCCGGACTCGATCTGTCATTCGACAACGGACAAAAGTTCTACGACGTGAACTTTCCCGATGTGCTTGGCTCCTCGGCGGGCTCTGCGATCATTGCGACTTATCCCGATGGCCGCGGTGCCGCCACCTACGCTGCAGGCACCGGCGGGGCAGGGGATGTTGTCGTCATGGGTGTGCCGGTCGAAAGCATTCTCTCAACCGCGGCGCAGGACGAAGCAATCCGCCGAATCCTAGTGGCATTCGGACTCCCAACGGTGGTCGATGTGCCAACGGAGTTGACTATCGACAACGGCACCGGAAGTCCGGCCTTTACCACAACGGGCAGTTGGACCTCGGTCACGTCATCGCAAGCCCAGGGAGGATCCTACCTGCGAGCCAGTGCCGGAACTTCTGCGACTGCAACTTGGCAGTTCGAATTGGATCAATATGGAGAGGTCGAGCTATTCGTTCGCTGGCTTTCAACCAGCTCGACGGCATCAGCAGCGAGATTTACGATCGACACCGGGTTTGGCCTTGAAGAAGTCTACGCGAATCAAGCCACTCAGGGTGGCGAATGGGTGTCCCTAGGACGTTTCGCCATCGCGGCGGGTACTCGCGCGGTGACGCTTTACGCGACTGGTGCCACGGGGGGAGCGCACGTGATCGCGGACGCGGTGCGACTAACGGTGAGCGACTCTCAATCGGTGTTTGCCGACTCCAATCAGGACAACCAAGTCAATCTAGCGGACTACTCCGTGTGGCGCGACCAACTAGGCGCGTCGACAGTCCGAGGTAGCAAAGCCGATGCGGATGGCGATGGCCTGGTCACAGCAGCCGATTACCGTTGGTGGAAGCTTCAGTACGGTACGACTCGGCCCGTGCAGTTCGCGAATGAGACTTCGAGGTCTGCATTCAGTGCCGCTGCCGGCGATCTGAGCACGACTATTCAAGCCGCCCAAGAAAATGCGTCGGCGGCGAACGAAGTACTGGCAGAGCCCACGTTCGCCTCTACGCCATCCGCTATCAAGCTCCCTTCGGATTCTGCCGAGAAGCCGCACCCCCGCACCTCCACGGGACCGCAGGCAACGCGACAGGTCGACGACGCACTGCTTCTACTCTTTCGCGCACCCAACTCTCTCACACGCGCAGATGCTGTGCGGGAAGATGCATTGAATGCGGTTGGGCGCAGCGGGGAGTTCGTGAGTTCTCATGAGCTGTCGATCGTCGACGAAGTGTTCGAATCGCTAGTGCGCAATAGCGAGAATTAAACCCGCATAAAGAGCACGACTTCTCGACAGAAATGACTATCCTGAGAACGTGCAGATCCTCGTGACCCTCACAACACCACCTCGCCAGTTAGGCGGGTTGAACCCAACGACGCTCTGAGAGCTGAACCGCTCCCCAACAGCTCGCTGCCACTCGCGAACTCGTAGGAATAGCCAAAGGAAGCCCAACATGACGATCTCTCGCCGCCCCCTTCGATTGACGCTCGCCGCACTCGTTAGCTTGACCTTGAGTATCGCGCCAACCCGCGCAGCGGATCTTTACTGGGACGCCGACCTAACGGCGGCCGGCAACGACACGTTCGGCAGCGGTCTGGGTGGCGCGGGAACTTGGGACACCAGCTCGACCGCGTTCTGGAATCCGAGCAGCCCCGGCTCCAATGTTGCTTGGACGAATGGGAATCAAGCTCTGTTCGCGGGCACGCCTGGGGAGGTGCTGATTCCGTCGGTCGCCACTGGACAGACTCGTATCGAACGCACTGTCTCAGGTTTAACTTTCAATGCCGATGGCTTCGTAGTGACCGGTGGAACCACCGGCGTTATCGGCGGCATTAACTTGGGCGCATCGGCTGGCAATCTCGTCTCGACTTCCGGAACCGGCACCATCGCGGCCCGTTTAGCCGGCACTGGAGGATTCAATGTGTCGGGTGGCGGCGTCATTCGCCTCGCACCGGCGACGAACGTTAATATCACGTCGGGCCCCGTTTCCATCACCGGTGGATCGACGCTCGACCTATCGCGGTCTGGCGATATTGGTAGCACGGGTGTCGGTTCAGGTGCAATCACCCTCGACAATGGCACTCTGAAGAACTCGTCTGCTGGAACCACGGATACCACTTTTGTCTCGGGCAATCGCGGTCTTGTTCTGGGTGCGGGTGGTGCACGCCTCGATCCTCAACAGGTCGGCCTCTACAGCGGTATTGTCAGTGGCAACGTGCTGACAAAGATCGGTGCGGGCGAGCTCCGTTTTAGTGGTGGTGCGAATCAGGTCAGCACTTATACCCAAACGGTCATCGAAGGGGGCATGATCAGCATCGGTCAAGCGACCACGTTAGGCAACGACCGTAACCTTGGTGCTGTCCCTGCCTCGTTCATGCAAGACAATATTGTGATGAACAGCGGTACCATCCTCCGTTTCCTGGGTAGCGATGGTCTGAATAACACGACGGTTAACCTCCACCAAAATCGTGGCATCACGCTCAATGCCGATGCTACTTTCAATGCCGATACGGCGAATGGCGTCATTGCGGGGAAAATCACTGGCGCTGGACCAATCACAAAGCTCGGGGGATCGATCCTCAACTTGGCAGCCGCCAATGACTACGTTGGCGGTACTATCATCGGGGGCGGTACGCTTCGGGCCACTAACACCACGGGGTCTGCGACCGGTGACAATCTGGTCCTCTTGAACAGCGGTTCGATTGATGGCACAGGCTTCATCACTGGTCTGATCGAAGCGGCCGGAGGGACACGCATCGCCGCTGGTATCGGAAACGCGAACTCGACGCTTACGCTCTCCACCGTCACAACCCTCGCCTCGAACTCGATCATTGATGCCCTTGTGGGCGAGAACGGCAACGACGTTCTCAACATCGCCACTCCCGGAGGCCTCAATGTCTCCTCGGGTGTGATTCTGAACCTCAGCGGTTCGAACACCACGGTCGCGCCGGCCGGCAAGACTTACACGCTCATCGACTACAATTCCTCTTACGTCGGGGACTTCAGCTCGTTCAACATCAATAACGCCACCGGGTACGATGTCGTCGTAACGGACGATGTTGCCAATTCGCGAATTGTGGCCACCTTCGGATCCACCATTCGAGACAAGCAGTGGGTGACCAATGGCGATGGTAACTGGTCGAACGTCGCAGCGGACGATGTCAATTGGACCGATGGTGCTAGCCCCGCAACCAATCCCGGTGCTCCGAATGGCATTGGGACGACTGCTCGCTTCCTCGGCGCGATTACCGCTCCCGTCACTGTGACAATCAGTGATGTAAGCAAAGGAGTGGGGCATCTGATTTTCGACAACGCTAACAAGTACACCATCGCGGGTGCAACAACGGCCCAACGGCTGGCCTTCAACACCTACGAAGGCAATGCCTCGATCGACGTCCTGCAAGGCTCGCACGATATCACTGCCCGTGTGACCTTCACTCAAGAAACCGACCTCAATATCGCCGCCGGCTCATCGCTTTTGCTGGCGGGAGCGGGGTCTAGCACCGGGGTGCTCAATAACGGTGGCGTAAACATCCTTGGTGGCGGTACTTTGTTGATCCGCCAGGATTGGGGTGGCTTCGGCGATACGAATATCGTCAATGGCACGTTGAAGTTCGATATTTCCGCGGCCGGACTCGCCACCAATACCAATGTGAATATTGGTGCCAATGGTGTGTTTGACATGAATCTCATCAACGACACCTTTGGCTACCTCAATGGATCGGGGCCCATCATCAATGGTGGCAATGTGACCCTAAATGGCAACAACACGACACCCGCCGTGTGGAATGGTAACTATAGCGGCACCAATGCTAGTCGCACGCTCACGAAGAACGGCGCCGGGGTCCAAGTGCTGGGAGGCAATAATGACTTCATTACCTCGACCGTGTCAGCTGGTACGCTCCTGGCGAACAACGACACGGGTTTTGCCCTGGGTACCACTGGCGTCACTACCGTCGCGTCGGGTGCCACCCTTGGTGGCGATGGCACGTTGGGTAACCGTGTGTCGGTCAGTGCTGGAGGCATTATGTCCCCAGGGGCTGCGGGAGTTAACTCCGTCGGCACCTTGACGCTCGATAGTGCGGTACCCACCGCAGCCGCCCTCACGCTTGCGACTTCCACTTCGCGGTTGAACTTCGATCTGGGGGCTGGACTTACTAGCGACACGATCGCACTAGTGAATGGTGCCGCGGGCGACATCGTATTCGCCACCGGCAATAACACCATCAACTTCACCGATACTACTTCGGGCAGCCTGACCTCTGGCAACTACACACTGTTCTCTTCCGATGTCGCCAGTGCCTACGCGGGCTCTTTCGCCGTGGATGGCAGCAACAACATTACCGGTGGGCTCGTCGTTGGAACGGGACTGACCGCGTACGAAAGTGCTGTGCTCAAGCTCGTCGGCAACGACATCGTGCTTAGCCTCACCGCCGCTTCGAGTGCTCTCCTGGGCGACTTCAATGGCGATGGCTTTGTGAACCTGGCCGACTACACCGTGTGGCGTGACAACCTGGGTGCTACCGAAGGCACCTTGCTTAGTGGCAACGGCACCGGTGGCGTGATTGACGCCGACGACTACAACGCCTGGAAGACGAACTTCGGAGCCTCGAGCCCCGGCAGCTTGATCGCCGGCACGGCCTCTGTGCCCGAGCCATCGACCGTCATCACCCTGCTTGCGGGACTTGCTGCGACCGCGCTGTGCGTCCGCAAGCAACGTTCGACTTGCTAAAGAGTTTTCGGCCACACGGGCTACCGCGCCCATGCTACGGAGTGCCGTGTGTTGGAACAGATGTTGGAAGCGTCCTGACGATTGGATGGTGCGCATAGCCGAACGATTGCGCATGTCCGAGAGAAAATGACGCAAAAAACGCATGGCGTTAATCGTCCTCTTTTTTAGGATGAATTGAGAAGAGGCGTTTGGCGGCCAATCTCTTCTATTTCGGAACAGATCAAACTAGTTCAGGCGAGGCAGGAGTACCCAATGCCCAAACTTGCATCCCCACGCGGCCGCCAGGCCTTCACGCTCGTCGAGCTACTAGTAGTCATCGCCATCATTGGCATCTTGGTGGCCCTATTGCTCCCGGCAGTCCAGGCCGCACGCGAAGCCGCTCGACGCACCCAGTGCAAGAACCAATTGAAGCAGATCGGGCTTGCTTCGCTACTGCATGAGGACACGCACGGTTTTTTGCCAAGCGGTGGCTGGGGGACGTCTTTCATTGCCGACGCCAGACGAGGTTTTGGGGAACAGCAACCTGGGGGTTGGTGCTATAGCGTTTTGGCCTACCTGGAGCAGACCAATCTTGCTGCTCTCGGCGGGGGATTGACTGGCACGCAATTTCAACAGGCCTCAACGGCAATGAATACTACGCCCGTCGACACATTTATATGTCCGTCTCGTCGGGCCTCGCGCGCTTATGCCGTGGACTGGGGTACGATTCCCATTAGAGAGCAACCTTGGATTACTGGGCTTCAGGCCTCGACGAAATCTGATTATGCGGCTAACACCGGGGATGCGCAGCATTCAGCATCTTCAAGCTCTGGGACCAATTTCTGGCAACCTTCCAGCTACAGCACACTCCAGCTCATGTCCGCCTGGACCCCTACGAACCAGCGGACGGGCGTGAATGCCAAGTTTTTTCAATCTGGCGTAATCTACTACCGCAGTGAAACCAAACTCTCGCAAGTTGCAGATGGCACCAGTAATACCTACCTCATAGGTGAAAAGCTTATGAGTACGCGAGTCTACGATGACGTTAAAGCGGTCAGCCCGCTTGCATGGGAAGGTTATGGCGACAATCAAAATGCCTTCGTCGGCTTCGAATGGGATAACCACCGCGTTGCGTGGGCTCCTTTTCAGCAGTACACCGGTGAGCCGAACGCTTATCAACCGCAACAAGATCGTGCGGGAACTGGCGAAGCAGTCAATGACCGGGCCTTCTCCTTCGCTTTTGGTAGCGCCCACAGCGGTGGCTTTAATATGGCGATGTGCGACGGTTCGGTCGACCTTGTCGAGTACGACATCGACCAAGCCACCCACCGCCAGCGGGCCGTCCGTTACGACGATGGTAATCGGCAATAATCGCCCAGCCTTGTTTCCGGCCCGAAACTCGGTTTCCAAACGGCCTCTAGCCAGCTCCGCTAGGTCGCCGATAGAATAGGCGAACCGCGTCCGGGGACCTAGGGTCTTTCGGATATCGCCCCGAAGGCCACCGGCCCGGCGGGCAAATCACTTGGCCGGAGTGGCGGAATTGGCAGACGCGCTGGATTCAAAATCCAGTGCCCGCAAGGGCGTGTGGGTTCAAGTCCCACCTCCGGTACTGGTTTTCTCGGCATTTTCTGCCGGCTCAGATTCTTCGCTTTCGGTGCGGTCACCTAAGCGTACACCTTGGACAGTTTCGGCCGCCCATAGCTCCGCGGCGGTCTGTTGGGCGTCGACACCTACGTAGAATTGCATCGTGGTATTGATGCTGGCGTGTCGCATCAGTTCCATCAGCACCGCGGGCATTACCTTCCGAGACCATCGGCGGCCAAACGATCGCCGCAGGTCGTGGGCGCTCGCGTAATTCCCGCTCTTGGTATGAACCACCACACCGGCAGCCTTGCCAATGGCTGCCACTACCCGCCCCACGATGAACCGGGAACCGCCGACAGCAAACACCGGGCCGCTACGGGCTTCTGGTGGCACCGTATCGAGCAGTCGGGCGAACTCGGGGACCACGGGTATCGTCTGATCGGCTCCGCTCTTTTGGGCCTCCCCGGGGATTCTCAACACGGGGAACTTGCCGGAGTAGTCGACCAGGATCGCACCGGGGCCATCGGTCCAACTCAGGGCCAGCGATTCCCGCAGCCGCAGCCCGGAACACCACAAGCCTTTGAGGTAGAAACGCCAGTCGTCTGCCGTCCCCTCGATACGGTCGTCGGCTTCGAGCACCTGGGGCACCTTTAGAAGTAGCTCGTTGAACTCCAGCACCGTCAACGCTCGCCCCTTCGCCTTGCTCGCTCCCTTGGGCGTGGTCGGCATATCGAATTCGGGCAGCCGACCTAGCAGCCCTTGCTTGACCGCCCAACGCGCCAACACCTTGAGGGTCCGCAGGTGCCGCGCGATGGTGGCCTCGGATAGCTTCGCCTTGCGACAGTCGGCAACGAACCGGGTGATCCGCTCCGTGGTGAAGTCCGACAGCCGCTCAGGCTTGGCGTGCTTCTGGAACACGTTCACCGTTGACAGGTAGGTGGTCGCGGTCCCCTCGCCCTTGGTGTTGAGCTTGCTGGCCTTGTAGTGCTCGATGAATTCTTCCCAGCCACAACGGGCGGTCGGGACATACACCCCGCGGCGTAGTTCGCTTTCCCAAACACCAGCGGCTTTCTCGGCTTCCTTCTTCTTCTCGCAGCCGCTCGACTTGGTAACGTGCTTGCGAGTGTACGGGTCGAAGTAGCGCATCAGCCAGACGTTGCGCCCGGCTCGCTTCAAAATGTGGACGTTGATTTCAGACACGGGTTTTCTCCAGGGCTCAGGGGTCGGGTCTACTCGTTTGCGCTCGTTAGGGGCCATCCTGTGGCTGCCGTTTTGGCAAAATCGCCGGTAAGTTTACCGGGGATTAAAAACACCCCGCCGCATCCATTCGGCGGGGCTTGTGAACTACTCGCCGACGCGCTCGAGTGTCCGTTGCTCTAGGTACTCCTGTAGCTCCCAGTCAATCGCCGGCTGGTGATCTTCCCAGCGGTACTTGATCGGCTTGGGCTCCCGGTTCAATCGTGCGGCGTTGCGTTTCGCGACAGCCATATAGGCATTGGCGATGGCGAACAGTTCGTCGACCACCGTCTGTGCCAAGTCGGAGTTATTCGCACGCCCATCGATCAGGACGCTAAAACCGAAGCCGGGAAACTCGCAATCGCTCGCGCCCTTCAGTTCGAAGGCGTGGCCCTTTGTGCTCGGGTCACCTTTCAGGTTGCTGGCGCTGAAGGCGAGCACCCCTGTCGGATCGTACTCCAGCAGAAACTCGCCCATGCGTTCGCTTAGTCGCCGGGCTTGGTGACGCTTCAGTTCTTCGTTCTCAGTGAGAGTAGCAGTAGCCATAATAGAATTCCTTAAGTGAGTTGTGAGATTGAAACCACCACCCCGCGCCGCCTCCCTGCAGCGCGGTCGCTGGTGGTGTTGCACTAGACAGTCAGAACGGTGGCCGGTGTTTCGGCAAAGTCCCGCGGGTAAATCTTGAACCGCTCCCGCTCCACTTCCAGCTTGGCGGCAGCCTGCATCGCGTCGGCTAGCGACAGGTAGTAGGCTTGGTCGCCGCGCAGCGGAACTAGGTCGGCTCCGAGAACAAAGAACCGCAGGTCGCCGTCGTGCTCCTTTTCCATCACGACTTCTTCGGCAACGTACAGACCGCAGTACAGCGAAGCGACGATCAGACCACCATAGACCGTGCGGCTATCGAGGTCGTCGATATAGTCGCCGGCCATCGGTGGCGTGAACGTCTTGGCGCGATGAACCGGAACGCCCATATCGAGCGCATCCCGCCAACTCTCGATCTGCTGGCCAGGGTCGATCGTGTAGACCATACCGGCTTGACGATCCAACACGGTGTAGCTTCGCCCGTGATGTAGGTCGTCTTGCAATCCAGCCGACCACTGCCGACAACGGCCGTAGTCGTTCATCCACTCAGCGCACGTTAGGTAGCCGAGGAACATCGCACGCGGTTGGCCATCGACCACCACCGTGGTACCAGCACCATTCACGGCCGCGGTCAGTCGGTCCATCACTTGCCACTTGAACGCCGCCGAGCACAGCCACGCGAGCTGGCCATCGACGCGGAACTTGTCGGGGATCAGGCTCATGGTCCCGTAGAAGTCCGACAGCGTTAGCTCGGCCCAAGCATCGTGGTCGTCGGTCGTGTTGGTGAACACACCAGCCGAGCCGATTGCGTTGTTGAGTCCGACTTCGCGGCCGTAGGTCGAAGTGCCGTCGCCGAGGATGAACTCGCGGTCTTCCTGCAGCGCGAAGGCGTGGCCCATCTCAGCCGCCAGCATGTCGGTCACGGGAACCACAGCATCGGCCTGCAACTCGTTCGAGATGTAGGCGAAGATGCCACGCTTGGCCACAGTGGCGAACTGCAAAACCTCACCGGCTCAGGCACCAGACCGTTGCCAGTCTCGATGGCGTCTTCTACCGTCGAGCCACGAACGTCGAGCATGTAAGCCAGATCGGCAACGCCGCAAAATCCGTCAATCATCATTGGTTTATTCCTCGCATGTTTGAATTATCCCCATCGGGATCATCTTGTGGGAAACCATTAGTTGTACTTACAACCAAAAGTCGAAGTAATTTCGCGGGTTCGAAGTAAGCCACGTCGCGATATGCACAAGCATTGCACTCGCGACGCTTTTGCATAAGCCGTTCGGTGATCGCTCGGCTCGTTCGTATGCGGAGCTTGCCGCCGCACTCGGGACATTGCTTGTCGTCGTTCATGGTGTTACTTCCTGTTTCCGTGGCGGCCGTCAATCCGTTAATCGAAACCGAAACCCATTGATTGCCACAGCTTGAAGAACATCGCCCGGCTTTCCTTCTCGATCTTCGTGGCCGGGTGAACGTGCGTTACACCGGAGCGTCCGGTCTTAGTCGTTAGCCCTTCCTTGGTGATCAGGGCCGCCGCTTCGTCGGCCCGGTCGAGACACTCGAGCGCGGTCTGCACTACAGCCAGGCGGCCCGCTGAAGTGCCGCGGTGAGGGACCATCTCAGACCACAGCGTTTTGCTGCGATCGCTCAGGTGGTCGGGGGGTGGATAGTCAGCCATGTTTCGCTCCTTGCAACTTTTAAGAAAAAACACCAAAGGGTCATTTGCTGCCAAAAAATCTGCGCGGCCTCTCACTCGGTCGAGGGGCGGTCCGTTTTTGAAAAAACACCCCCCCCCGGGGGGGCCGTCATTTTCTGAGGCGCGGGCACCTCTCGACCGGAGTAGGGGTGCCGCGAATGTTTTGGAATAATTCGAGGGGGTGTAAAGCTAGGTAAGGTCACCACGGATTCACCTCCTCGATGGTGCCGAGCTTCACGTCGCGAGCCATCGAGCACCCAGCCTCCTCGGCGTGGAGTTGGGTTTGGTTGGCGTCGTCCACCTGGGGAGCTCGGTACTTGCCACCGAGCGCCCGAAGTCTCTGGCGGTAGGAAGCCTTGAATGGGTTCACGTTGTCGGTTGTCGGTACAGTCAACGTCCCCTCGATTTCCCTAGACGGTTGACGTTGTACGTGCCCTACGTAGTAGGCACGTACAGACAACGTCCCGACACGTTGTCGGTGGGGTTGTCGGTCATCGCCGACAACGTCCCTATTCGGCGGTTGTTGATAGCCAGAATTCATCTGTCACGTTTCCTTTCACGTCCACTTCCTTGGTTTTCAGGGAACCATCTTCCAGCATCTTCGCCACGAGCTTGTTGGTGCGGTCCGGGCCCATTCCGGTCTTGGTTCGCAGTTGTGAGCGGGTGGCACGTATGCCGCCTGATAGGGCGTTGGCAATTAACTTGATGCCCTCGGCGTCGCGGCGTTCCTCCTGCTCTTTCTGGTGGCCCTGAATGCCCTTCAGCTTGCCGGGGTCGGCCGTATCGTCAGGGAGCCAAAGCGGGAAACGCCACTCCAGCACCATCGAAGCAACGGGCGGGAAGCTACGCACCGCAGCGTCCAGCACCACCCGGTTCTGGGATTCGTGCTCTCGTAGAACCAAATGGCAGTCAGCCGCGCGAGACTGCGCACCAGCACCGCTGCCAACGTCCGTGGTGCGCTTGCCAGATTGGTCGCCCTTGCTGGCGTGGTGAATCAAGATGATGGCCGAGCCAGTTTGCTCCGCGATCTCGTCGACTTGGTTGTAGAAACGAGTCTCGGCAGCGTTGTCGTTCTCGCTCTGGCCATCCGCCGCAAACCTGTACTTGGCATCGAAACCGATTACCTTGTACTCGCCGACAGGGTAGTTCTGTAGCTCGTGCTGCAACTCCGTGAGACTTCGCAGGCAGCCCCGAAGCGGGATCACGTCGAAGTAGTCGGTATAGCACTCTGGCGGGATGTCCATCGCCTGGGCGACGGTCGCGATACGCTGGGGAATGGTCTCGCGATGCAGCTCGTTATCAATCAGCAGCACCTTGCCAGGCGTCGTGTCGAATCGGTCGAGCCATCGCCAGCCCATCACGATGCACAGCAGCAAGCCATAGAGCCCCCAAGTTTTGCCCACCTTGCTGTTGGCAATCAAGTTGATGGTTTCGCTCTCGCGGAATAACCCATCGACTACTGGGGGGCGTTGTCGCGGGTACGCTTGCTGCAACTCGCCCACCGAGAACTTCTGTACCACGGGCGGGTTGAAGTCGCTGGGGAGTCCACCGTTGCGAATCACGTCCAGGGCTTGCAGCACCGCGGGCTTGTATCCGTTGAACGCACCATGCCACTTTTCCAAGCTAGCGGGGGTCTCTATTAGCAGTTCGCCACTCTCGCTCGGCGTAAACTTCACGCCATCCCGCTGGGCTTTGCGAACCATGTTGCAAACGTCGTTCTGCGTTAGAGTACGCACAGGCGTGTCTCCTCCGCAGGTTTGGCGACAGTGTCGAGCCCTCGGAGTAGTTGCCGATGGGCTCGGCGGTCGACAGTCGCACTTACCGAATTGATGCCCACCACGTCGTGCGCTCTCGGCGAACTCTCCATTAGGTCGGCGTAGCACCGCGGAAGTTGATGGGCGACGACTTCCTCGGCGAGCAGTTCACCACGCTTGGTGCCGACGTAGGGCAGCGTGGCAATCTTCACGTCGATGGTGTCGCCGCAGTAGATTTCGACATACGGCCGGTTGGCCACGTCCTGCCGAATCAAGCACAGAACCTTTTGCCGGATTGCCGGCGCTCGTGTATCCTTACGCATTGCAGATCTCCTTTGCCCCGTACCGACAGCCATCGGGCGGGGCATTTTCATGCGCCGCGATGTGGGGCAGGTACGGGGGTTAGGAAGTTGCTTCAGATTGGCGTCGGGCTCGTTCTCGCAAGAATGCGATTCCCGCCTTACCTTCGACGTAGACCTTTTGGCTCGCCTTGATGCGATCCAGCTTGACGCCCTCGGCGTGTTCGATGCGCCAAAGCGTCGTCTGGCTTAGTCCCGCGATTCGCAAGAAAGTGCGGAGGGGGTACACCGCTTCCGGCAACAGATAGTCGGCCGGGGGTGCGTGTTGAATTGCCATGGTTCGTTGCTCCTGAATTGGTTGAACGCCAGTTGCGTGGAACCAATGGGAACAGCGATTTTCTGGGCTAATAATTCATCCAGAAAAATGGCAGCAAGAATTTTCGCCGCTGCGAGTTAGCGACGGTAAACACCGTGAGAAGTTTTTTTCGGAACTCGCAGAATCTCGATTTCAGGGAAAATGGATTAATTGATTTTTCCTGATTTCTTCAATTCCTTAATGTCGTCGGATACCACGGCAGCCGTGATGTCGGCTCCCATCAGGTCGGCGATAGCCTGGGGCTTAGTTGTGCCGCTTTGGTAGATTCGCAGCACCTCTCCTCTCCGTTTGGCAACCCTAGCGGATGGCTTCCTCCCTCCCCGTGGTTTGCCATTCCCCCTAAGTCTGTTCGCGAATTCGTCGATAGGCATGGCGTCTATCTCGTCAGGGCACATACCATCGAGCACCATCTGCCCCCGCTTCTTACGCAACCAGACCACAGACCAGGGATCGCCCTCAGCCTCGGCTATCGCCCGCAGCACTTTGACCGAATCGAGCTTGGCCAATCGGCCGTGCAGCATCCAGGCCACGCCAGCCACGTCGGAAGCAGCATCGCGGTAGTGGTCGAAGTAACCTTGGGCCGTGATGATGTGGTCCACGGTCGCCAGCTTGAATCCGTCAGCAACGGTTACGGGGTTCATAGAATTCCTTCCAGTTCTCAGCCCGCATCCCGTGGCCGCCGACTGGAAGGTGCGACGGCCACAGGTGCGACGCGGGGAGCTACCCCGCTAGCTGGCTCAATTGTTAGCGTACACCTTAGCGGTCACCTAATCGCCGCTTAGGTCGAAAATCTCCGCTTCAACACACCCTCATTTTACCGCTCTCGAAAGTACCTGAACACTCGTTGAAATACCCTAGGCAGATTCAAAATCCAGTGCCCGCAAGGGCGTGTGGGTTCAAGTCCCACCTCCGGTACTTAGATTACTCTCGAGAAGCCAGGGGCCTGTCGCCCGTCTCGGCTTCCAGTCGTTGCCTCCTCGGCATCGCGCCAATCTGCAGAGGGGCAGCAGAATTGTATTCTATGGCCCGACACTTGTGCCGCGGTACGCTAGGCAACTTCTGCGACGTAGAACTCAATGGTGGTCGCCACAGCGCCGTCGTGCATGGGATCCCGCGGCACGGCGTTGTGGAGCTAGCAACAGCCCATGCGTCTCCGGTAGCAACTCAATGGTGCCGGCCGTGCCCTCGCTAGCGGGGCCTTGAACAATCACACCGAGGTCAAGTTGCACAAAAGCAATTCGGCATCCAGCGATGCCGCTCGCACCAAGGAGCGACGTCGGTCGCAATGACTCGCGATCAGGGAGCTCGCACGCCTATTGTTCCGGAATTCCTAGGCGTGATGCATCGCGGGGCTATCAAGCCGATACGCAAGGGCTTAGCCGGCCGGCACAAACTCAATGTGTTGTGCGAGAAGCGAGGGTAGCGCGTCGAGCTTTTTCAATTCTCGTCAGAATCCGGCACCTGCTGACGATGGGCCATCGCCTCGATGAGGGCTTCGAGCGAGCTCGTCATGTACACCTCGTCGAACGAGCAAGTCCCTTGATCGCCTTCGAGCGAGACCTCTAGTCGCAGTCGATCAAACTCGGGTTCTTCGACCTCGCCTTCGGCGCTCGGGGCGGTTGACTTCAGCTCCGTGGGGTCGACATCGCACCACATGGACACCGCTCCAAAGCCCGGATCGTGGAATTCGACGCGAACCACCCACAAGTGGGTCTCATTGTCGTTCGGTAATGGCTGCACTCCTGGAAGGCTCGGCTCGTTATCAAGGTCCCGGATAGCGGCGTCCGGCCCTTTCACCACATCAAGGCCTAGGTTCGGCGTATCGACTGGGTGACCAACGAAGATCGATTCGTTGACTCGACGTTCGTCGCCGTCCATTAGTGACAAGCCCGACCACTTGAATCGTCCACCGTCCGGCAGCGACGACTTGGATCGCCAACAAACCCAGATCTCCCTGCCAGGTGGTGCCACCCGGCCCGCGGCGTTTAGCATGCCCGCTTTGGCCATCGGCGAATGCTCGGAGGCGTCAATGTCGAGGAACACTAAGCTCGAATTCGACAGTACCAGCGCGCCGGATGTCGGCTGCGTATTGGTGGAGGTGCTCGTGAGATCCTCGGAAAAATGCGTGGGTCCCATGATGCGTGGCGTCTGGAAGCCGACCGTTAAGTCTCGTGCTTCGGAACCACTGTGAAAACCCTGATACGCGAGAAGCCCGTCGACACGAAGCATCTCGTAGAAAGCTACCTTCGCGGCCGCGTCGATAGACCCCTGAGCACGCTCTTCTCGTAGCTCCACTTCATCAGGGCGGATAAACGCCCGGTCGTGGGCAAGACGTGTCGGGATCGAGGGCAAGCCCGTGGATTCATCGACTACCGCTTCGTAGTCCGCTTCTACGGTAATAGGCGAAACGCTACTGGGGAGCGTGCCGTCCCCTGCGGCGCTCAACTCGATGGATCCGTCGTACACCGCAACCGAAGTTCCCTCGAGCTCATTCACTTCCACACCAAACTCGGTGCCAAGGTCGAGTACTCGAGCGGTAGGGGTTTGCACGACGAGCGGAACTCCTTGTCCGCTGTTGAGTCCGACGATCTTGCCTTGAACCAGCGAAACTTCTTCGCCCGATACCATGACGACCTGGACGGGGCCTTCGAGTACCCATTCACTTCCGGACGCGGTGGTGAGCTGGACGATACCTTCCCTCAGGTCAAGTTGCTCTCCCTCGTAGAGGGGCGAGCCCGCTTCGAGCTTGCGATTAATGGCCAGTTTTGCGTCCAGAATCTTGGTGACGGTTGCCACCAGGACCGGCTGAGGGATTTCAAGAGGCGGTGCAATCTCGGGTGCCGGTTCTACGGCGGGAACGCGTGCAGGTGCCGGATCGCGTTCGGCCACGATCGGATCCTCCGGCAACTGCGCAGGCTGCTGGCCGGAGCGCCAAATGCCAACGCTCGCAGCGATGAACACGGCGGCAGCAATCGTGGCTAACCATGCGGTGGTGGTTCGCGAGCGACGCGATGAACGTGGTCGAAGCACCATTGGACGAACGCTTGCCGCGGCGTTTTCGAGATGCGATACCATCTCTGCCACGATGCGATGAAAGCCTTCGTCGCGGCGAGTCTTGGACTCGGCCAAAAGCTGGTAGAGCGACAGACGACGGTAGAGAGATTCATGCAAAATGGCGAGGATCATCAAGCCACGGAGGTTCTCATCACTGCTTGCCGCCCATGCACCCAGCTCTTGAACACGACGCTCAGGTCCGACTCGTCGGCTGCCTGTGAGGGCTGCCGAGCCAAAAGCTCCCGAATGTTCCAGTGCCGAGTTTGCGGCAGAAAATCCCTTCAATTCTACCGGAACCGCGCACACGCTCGTCCGACTGACACAGGATCTCCAGATTTGCAGTCGCGCTTCCGCCAGATGGGAAGTAACTACTGCCTCTGGCTGGTGCGTGGCCGCTGCGATCTGCGCGGGCGGCATTTCGAGGAGATACCTCAGGCACAGTATGCGGAGCATTCCTGGCGGAAGTTCGTGAGGAATGGCAGCCTCGAACGACTCGTAGAGCGCAACGACTTCAACGCTGTCGCTCAATCTCACACAGCGATCAATGAGCGTCCGAAGATTGCGAGTGGCACTCCCCGGTTTAGTGCCAATCACCTGGCACACCGCTTGGTAGGTCACGTCGCTAACCAACTGGCGAAATCGATCGACAGGAAGTTTCGTGAGGGGTTGACCCGCCAGTTGGGCGCCAATCCTGGTGACGATCCCTTCCGCATCACTTTGAGTCGGTTGGAGGAGAAACAGGCACGCCCGCAAAACTGGATAAGCCTGCAACCAGCACTGGGCGTGCGGCTCGCTCCGCTTCAGCAAGTCAAACACCGACGCAAAACCTGGATCCTCGCGAAACCCTAGGCCACTTAGAGCAATGCTGGCGATGGGTCGAGCCGTGCCTTGGGAAGCGTGGGACGCTAGGGCCGCATCGATTTCGGACTGCGACGCGTACCGCCAGCGGAGTTCGGCATCGACTTGAGACATCTCTAAGAAATACTGCCGGGCCTCGCGACTCGATTGCAGCAGTTCATTCAGCTTTAATTGCGTAGCCTCATTCCAGGCATCGCCACCTGCTTGCCAGGCGTCGACCAAGCCCGGTAATTCGGGCATCGACTGGAGGTACTCGTCGGATGGCATCGGGATCAGCTTTCTATGAAAACGCCTACTACTATTGTACGTGCCACTCGCGAAGCTTTGCAGAGATGCATCGATGCAGCATCCTCCGAACGCGGGCCATGGTCCGCTGGATGCTTCGTGCAGAGCTACCCAATTGCTGCGTTAAATCGGTAAGTGATGAGCCATCTTTAAACCGCAATTCGACCACTTGGCGGTCGTTGCTCGGTAGCTTCTCAATGCACTGATCGAGTGCCTCGCGGCGGAATTCGAACAGCTCGGTATCCTCCAGCATCTGATTGGTCAGCAGGGCAAGCACTTCGTCATTGAACCACAGCTTGTCCGTCGCTGATTTTCGGCGGTGCCTTAGCACCTGAATATGACCAATGCCACATGCCCACGCGAAGAAGTCGCGCGTGGTATCGTACTGCGCTCGTTTCTCCCACAAGGCAAGACTGGTGTCCTGGAGGATATCGTCCGCATCAGCATACGTTGGCACCAACGACTTGATGAACGAATGAAGATGCCGCTGATGCTTGGCCATGAGCTGGACAAACGCCCCGTCAGGCGAGTGGTCGTGCAATTCGCTGGAAATAGCCATCCGCTTGAAATCCTCGCCTCGCGATTGCTCTCACTATGGATCGCGTGCGTCCGGAACAGCGCAACGCGGGTGCCATGCACCTGTAGATAAGAGTCCCTGCCCTAGACCCTATCATAGTGCTGCGGGCTAGCACGTCCAGACAGAAGCTCGCCATTCGAGGTTCCTCGGTGTGAGCAGTCGAAAGGCGTGTTAGGTGCGGCCTCGACTGACATGCCCGCCGACCATTCTGACGGTTGGTCGGCTAGCAGCCAGAACCTCTTGGGGTGAATACACCACGGGAGTTTTTTTGTTTTTCTTTTTTGTTTTTGGCGTCGCCTCACCGGGCCCAGGTGTGGAGAGCTACAGGCGGACTTTTCGTACCGCGCTGGTATTAGCTTGTGGCGTATTTCTGGAGTTTTTGATGTCGCCATTCGGGTGGTTGTTGCGGATATGTGCTGCAACGGCCCGCCGGAGGCGGCGGAACGGCTGTTTCGAGCTTCTCCACTCATTTCATACACATGAATTAGCCCTTTAAACGGCAAGTGTATCCAAGGCGACCTTTTGACTGAGTTCTTATCGACCCGCGACCGCGTGGCTCCTGGCCACCGGTTCGCTTCGTAAGTCGAGAGCCTGCGTTGCAGGTGTTCGGCGCGGGTTCGGTCCGCGAACATTGCCAAGGTGGTACTTGTGGCACTCGCGCTTGTCCGTCCGAACGTCGCGATATTCACAACGAGGAGTTATCTAATGATCAGGATTTGGAGTTGGCTGGTAGTCGGAGCGATTGCTTGTGTCCTAGGCAATCCAGCGAGCGCGGTAATCGTCGCTTCAGACGACTTCGAAGCCGAAGGGGGCGGAGTCGGATTCTTGGCCTCCGATCAATGGGGGAATCTCGCGAATGGGGCCAGTTCGACTCAGGTTGCTAGCCCGGCGTTTCGGGCGTTTGATCCCACTCTGGATCCCGTGTCTCTTTCTTCAGGCTCCGTCTTCATCTCGTTCGATTTCTCCGCCAGCCAAACGGTCAATTGGGGCGGTTTGGCTTTCTTCGAGGGCGTTGACGGAGGGGACGAAACGCTTTTCGTTGGCATGCCGAATGCCGCTGACTACTACGGCATTGATCTGAAGGGTGACCAGGGAACTCTGGAGTCTGGCGTTCCGATCGACGGCCAAGTTGCCCGGATTGTGGTGCAGGTTGAATTTGGTGCCAGCAACGACACCTACCGCCTTTGGGTCAACAACCTTAACCAGTCGATGCCCAATGCCGAGATCGAGTTAGATGGGTTTGTGATCGACGGGGCATGGCAATCGGCACGCGTAGCATCGGATGTCGGTGCCCAGACCTTTGTGACCGTCGACAATCTGGTGATTGCCGATTCGGCAGCCGATGTCGGGCTGGTTGCTCCCCCGACCGCTTCGGTGAACATTAACCGCACCACCGGCGAGATCACTTTGAGCGCGTCGCCAACCGTGGGCAACGTCGTTGGTTACACGCTGCGGTCGCTTTCTGGCAGCTTTGATCAGGCGGAGTGGAACACCATTGACGGCCGCGATGCCACCGATGCCACGCCCCCCGGGGATGGTACCGTCGACAACGACGATTGGACCGTGCTCACCGCCGCCGAAAGCACCACGGACCTCAGCGAATTTTCATTCGATGCGACCCCTGGCAATGGGCTCTCCCTGACCGGAACCCCACTTAGCCTCGGCGATGCGTGGGTTCGTAGCCCTTATCAGGACATCTTTGCAACCATCACGGTCGACGATAACGGCACCGAGGTTCCTTTGGCGGTGACGGTAAATTACACCGGGGATGCCGTTCTAGCTGGCGATCTGAACGGCGATGGCGAGATCGATCTCACCGACTGGGCTGCGTTCAAATCGGGACAGGGAGTGGTGAACGGCGGCATGACGCTGGTCGAAGCCTATCAATTGGGCGATATGGACGGCAACCGCAACCATGACCTGATTGACTTTGATCTCTTCGTGGATGCCTTCGAAACCCTTAATGGTGCCGGCTCATTCGAGGCCGCACTTACCGCCATTCCCGAACCTTCGTCCATCGCCATGCTGCTCGGCGCTGCCGTTTCGGTATTGGCCGTGCGCCGACGCGCTGCGTTTGCTGCTGCTTTCGTGGCCTTAGCGGTGGTCTTTGTCGGGGCGGGCTCGACTGCTCTGGCCGTGATCCATGCCTCGGACGATTTCAGTGCTCTGGATTCGGGCACCGGTTGGGCGGCAGGCGACGCATGGGAAGGTCTCGATGCGACGGGCGTGGTCGCCACCCATCCAAATGGCGGTCCTCAGGTCAACAGTTTCCGTAATTTCGCCGCACCCCTGGATGTGACCAACGCTCTCACCTACGTCCGGTTCGACTACCGTCAGGCAGCGGGAACGGGTAACGACTGGGGCGGGTTCGCTTTCTTCGAGGGACTTGCAGGAGGAGGGGCCGAGACATTCTTCGCAGGGCCCAATCCCGGCGGCACGAACAACTATGCCTTCGACCTAAAAGGGCCTGGTAATCTCGACTCGACCGTTCCGTTCAACAATCAATTGCGGACCATCATCGGATCGATCGACACCCGGGGTGCCGACACGATCTATAAGATCTGGGTCGACAACTTCAACATCGCCACACCCAACGCGACGTTGACCGCCGTTGGGCAGGGACCAATCGACGCACCATGGCAGTCGCTGCGGTTTCAGAGCGCCGGCAACCAAGAGTTCGCCGACAACTTGTGGATCACCGACGGTGCTGAGGAGTCGATCATTTTCCAGGCCCCACCGCAAGAGACTTTGAATCTACTGGTTAATAAAACGACCGGCGAGATTCAAATCCAGAACAACACGGGCACCGCCGTCAATCTCAGTGCCTACTCGATTGGTAGCGGTTCGGGTGCGCTCAATGCGGGGGGAGCTCCTGGCGACTTCAATATCGATGGCACCGTGAACCTAGCCGACTACACCGTATGGCGTGACAACTTGGGTGGTGACTCGGCCGCGCTAAATGGCAATGGTGCCGGCGACGCCACGGTAACGATCGCCGACTACGACTTGTGGAAGGAAAGCTTTGGCAGTACCGGCGGAGGCGCAGGTGGCTGGGATAGCCTAGCCGAACGTGACACCCCGCTCGCAGGTTTCCCTCAGGGAAATGGCGACGGTATGGGCTGGGAGTCGGGCGGCAATCCGAGCCAGTTTGAAATCGAAGAATACCGCCTCATCGGACAGTCGGCGATTAACGGTGCGTCGTCCATCTCGCTCGGTGCCGCCTATGGTGGTGGACTCGAAGGAGCCCAGGATCTGACCTTCACCTATCGTGCAAATGGCGAACTTGTGTTCGGCACGGTTGGCTACGTCACCGCCGGCGGCCTGAATGCAGTGAACGTTCCCGAGCCCAGCTCGATTGCGTTGGTACTACTAGCCGGAACGGCACTGCTGCTCGCTAAGCGGGCGGCGTAATTCCGGCAGTTTGGGGTCCGGTGGCTACGCGTAGGGCAGTAGCGTAGTCACCGGAACTTCCCTGAGTCTTATCTATTCGCCCAACTAAAAGGACTTGGAACTATGAGAAGCCTGAACTGCCACCCCTCGCACTCCGGCGATTCCCAACCAACGAAAACCATGGAAGTACGTCGTGCTTTCACGCTCGTTGAACTATTGGTCGTGATTGCCATCATCGGCATCCTTGTTGCTTTGTTGCTTCCCGCCGTGCAGGCCGCACGCGAAGCAGCCCGGCGTTCGGAGTGCAAGAACAAACTCAAGCAGTTCGGCCTGGCCGCGATCAACCACCACGACGTGCACAAGCATTTCCCAACCGGAGGCTGGGGCTGGCGATGGGCCGGGGATCCGGACGGGGGCTACGGCTACAAGCAGCCCGGTGGCTGGTACTTCAACATTCTCGAGTTCAGTGAAAACGGTGCCATCCGCGACATGGGCAAAGACGGGGACTACAACGTCGTCTCCGCACAGCAGAAGCTGGGTGCCAAGCAGCGCATCGAAACCACCGTTGATTTGTTTATCTGCCCCACCCGTCGCGGTGCAGGTGCGTACGCCTACGTCAACTCAAGCGGCTACGCCAACGCTGATCGCCCCGCAGTCCTGGGGCGGAACGACTACGCCGCGAACGGCGGGAGCCTATTTCCTGGTGGCCTGTGGGAAGGCCCGGCTCAACGTGGGACCATGATGCCGGCTCCTCCGGCTGCGAGCTCCTTCGTAACCTACGCCACGACCCGGGGCCCCAAGATTCTTCGCGGCACGGGCGTCATTCTCGCGATGAGCGAGGTGAAGATTGCTCAGATCACCGATGGCACTTCGCAAGTGCTACTGATTGGCGAGAAGCACATTCCGTCGGGCGAGTACGATACCGCCACTGCCGCGGGCAACGATCAAGGATGGGACCTAGCATTCGATTTCGATGTCAATCGATGGACCAAGCATGCCCCGATGGGTGACGCGGATGCCGTTCCCGCCCAGTTCACGGGTGAAGACCGTTGGTCAGTGTTCGGAAGCGCTCACCCTGCCGGTTGCCAATTCGTACTGGCCGATGGATCGGTCCACACGATGGGCTACGATGTCGATCCCACCATTTTCACCCGCCTGGGCGCGATCGCCGATGGCGAAGTCGTGTCCATGGACCAATTCTAGGGTCCCACGCAAAACTTGACTTCAGAGAAAAGGCCGCGCGCCGCTTGGCGAATCGGCTCCGGAACAGAGAGATTGCGCCATGAGTCTATCGGAATCTTTGCGACGCAAGCGCCAGCTTGGTCGCAGCGGGCAGCGTCGTCGACGGTTGGCTCTCGAGCCACTCGAAGCTCGTCAAATGATGGCGGGCGACGTCTTCCTGATTAACTTTCAGCCCGAGGCGTCGTTCGCTCCGAATCGCTTCGCGACCGACTCTGGGGCCGTGTTCGGCGTCCAGGACGATGGGCTGTCTTACGGTTGGAACGTAAGTCAATCCGCCGGTGCCTTCGAACGCAATCTTCACCGCGACCAGCGGCTCGACACGCTGCTGGCAGTGCAGACCGGCGGTGTGTGGGAGATGGCGCTCGCGAACGGCACCTATCAGGTGACCGTCTCGGTGGGCGATCCGACGCAAGCTACCACCAGTTTCGTGAACGTCGAAGGCCAGCCGCTTCACTCGGGCGTGACGACGGCTCCAAGCGAGTTCGCCACGGCGACAACCACCGTGACGATTAGCGATGGCCGCCTGACCTTAAATGCTGCGGGGGCCGCGAACCTCGCTACCCGCCTCAATTACATCTACATCGTTGGCGTCCCTTCGGCGCCGAACCAACAGCCAGGCTTACCGGTAATTCTGGAGCCGACCTTCGTGGGGCAGATCGTCAATCCGAGCGATGCCCACATGGAGGCGGTGGGTTATCAGGATGCCGACGGCAACACCCACGTCAACACGGACTGGGAGATTTGGACCGCCGACAGCGCGGGCGTTCCTCTGGAGCTAGTGTGGACCACCATCGGCATTCCAGGTGTCGAGCGTTATCACACGCACTTGGGCGATGGCATCTTCGTCGGCTCGCACGCTGGCCGTGTCGATCTGGAGTACAGCACCGGTTACACCATGCGCGTTCGCTTTCGCGACAGCGCGGGCTCGGTGAGCAACTGGTCCGAACGACCCTTTATCACTGGTGCGGCCACCGAGGCATTTCCGCTTGCCATCGAGGACGTGGCGGCGACGCCCGTTCCGACCTGGAAGAATGGCCTGGGCCAGAATGTGATCATTCCAGCCGCCACGGTTTCGCCCGAAGTTCGCCTAGAATCTCCCGCCGGAGAGTTGCTCCTCTCCATTAAGGGAGCAGGCGGCGCCGCGAATTCTATCTTGAACCCACCCACGCTGGGTGAGCACGCGAATGTGCGTGTTTCAGTGTTTGGCGGATCGTCAGGGCTGAATCTGCCGGAGTCGGACCTTGTAGTGAGCGATGCGCAGGGCAACCAGCACAGTCTCTACCTGCCGGAGATCGACATCGCGGCTGGCGAGTTTGTTTACTTCTGGGTAGCGTCCGACGGGGCGACGTATTACGTCGAGCCTAACCAGACCGTACCCGACTTCTCGAACCTGGCGCGAAGCTCCATCCTTGGCTTCGTGACGCTCGAGCCTGGCTTCCGCATTGAGGTTGCCGCCGAAGGTCTGCAACTGCCAGTGAACATCGCGTTCGTTCCCAATCCGGGCTCCGATCCTGACGATCCGCAGTTCTACGTCACCGAGCTCTACGGCACCGTGAAGGTCGTACTCAACAATGGCGAAGTCCGCGACTACGCCACCAACTTGCTCAATTACAATCCGACAGGCAACTTCCCTGGCTCGGGCGAACAAGGTGTCGCGGGCATTGTGGTCGACCCGGTAACGGGCGACATCTACATCACCCGCGCCACGGATGCCGACGGTATTGAGGGCGGTCCTCACCACGGACAGGTCGTACGTCTGCATAGCATCGACGAGGGTCGGTCGTCTTCCGGCGAGACCATCATCCTCGACATGGTCGGCGAAACGCAGGGGCAGTCGCACCAGATCTCGGATATCTCCATCGGGCCCGATGGAAAGCTTTACGTACACAACGGTGACGGCTTCGATCCCGCAACCGCGCTCAACCTCAACTCCTTCCGCGGCAAGATTCTGCGGATGAACTTCGATGGCACGCCGGTTGTTGACAATCCGTTCTACAACGCCGGCAACGGCATCACGGCAACGGATTACGTCTTCGCCTACGGCTTCCGCAATCCATTCGGTGGCGATTGGCGAGGCGCCGATGGCACTCTGTACGAAGTGGAGAATGGCCCCGGCCATAACGACCGCTTCGCCCGAGTCGACGCAGGTGGCAACTACGGATGGAACGGCTCGGAAGCCTCAATGACCACCAACGCCACCTACGTGTGGTACCAGCCGACCGCTCCGGTGGACCTCGCTTTCGTGCAACCGCAGACGTTCTCTGGAAGCCAGTACCCAGCGGCGTTTCAGGATTGGGCGTTTGTTACCGAGTCGGGTCCGACCTGGGCTGCAGGCGATGTGGCAAATGGCAAGCGGATCGTTCGCTTTAAGGTCGATGCCAACGGCGATTTGGTGGAGGGGCCAATTCCCTTCATCGAGTACAAAGGCCTCGGTCGCGCCACGACCGCCGGCATCGCGGCGGGCCCCGATGGACTCTACTTCTCAGAGCTGTACCCCGACACCAACATGCAGAATCCCACGGCCGCCGGGGCACGGATCCTGCGTGTTCGGTACGTCGGTGTTTCCGGCGGGTCGGCGAACTTCACGACCGATACGCGCGCGGGGCTGAACAACCTCGCCGTGCAATTTACCGACACCTCCAACGTTGGCGGTGCTCATACGTGGGAATGGGACTTCGGCGATGGCACGCAAAGCAACGCGCAGAACCCTCAGCACACCTACACCACTCCAGGTGTGTACGACGTCAGATTGACGGTCACTGGCGACGACGGGGCTCGCACCATTGTTCGAGCCGATCACATTGTCGCAGGATACTCGCCCACCGACACGAATCAAGATAACTCGGCTGACGACACGGACATCGAAAACCTCATCTCCGGATGGTTGTCGAACACGAGCGGCATGACTACGCTCGCGGCACTTGCGGCTGGGGACAATAACCTGGATGGCATCGTGAACGCAAGCGATGCCTTCCGATTGCGACGCGCTATCATCGATCAACATTCGCAGCCTGTGGTGGCACCTAGCCCACTCGCGGGCGACTACAACAACGATCTCGTAGTCGATTCCGCCGATTACTCGGTTTGGAAGAGCGACTTCGGCCAAGTCGGGGAAGGCGACGCCGTGCTCCGTGCGGATGGCAACGGAGACGGTGTCGTCAACTTGGCCGACTATTCGATTTGGCGTGACAACCTTGGCGCCGCGCTAAGTGCCCAACAAGCAGCTGCTGTCCTGGCGGTTCCAGCAGTCGCGACGGCGACAAGCGACGCCACGAGTGGTGTTGCCAGTGATGCTCCCAGTGAAGTTGAGGCCATGGTGAGCACCGACGCGTCCTCCAAGACCACTGACCAAGCACCGGCCCACCTGCTTGGAATCGGGAGAGAAACAGCGGATTCTCGTCCTTCCCAACAGCGCTCCCGCGAGATCGCGTCACGCGCCCCTCGACGTGAGTTGGAGATAGACGATCGCGTTCGGCGTGCGGAGGATCGCGTGCGGCCGACGGAGCGTAGTCGGCGAGAGGAGCAGCGTAGCATCGAGTCGCGGGTAGTTGCCTCGCTCGACCTCGCATTCGAAGAGATTGAGTCGAACTATCTCCGGCGTCGTCGCGGGTAAAAGCTGCGGTTACGCCGCGCTCACGATCAAGTGGAGCCTTTTGTCGCACAGAAACAGAGTCTTTCAGGCTAATGACTTCTATTGTTCGTGTTCAAATCCTTGCCTGCCTGACTGTTGCTTTCGTTGCCAGCGAAAGCTCTCTAGGTGCTGTGTTTCCGCCGCGGAGTACCACCAACTCTACTGGCCGGCAGACCGGACTTTATCTCTACCTTCGCCCCGATACGGCCGTACCCCTCTCGCCACAACGCATCGCCGAGGTTCGCGCGAGCGAGGAGTTGACTCGAAGATTCTATGCGGAGGCTTCGGGTGGCAAACTAGACCTGCGCTACACCGAGATAGTCGATGTTCCAATTACGCTCGTCACTGGGAGCGATGGCAACTTGCACCGTCCTAACGACTGGTTTGGCATTGCGGAGAACTATGTCCGCAACCAGTACGGCATCGAGCCTGAGTCGTACCGCGTGAATCTCTTTGACGTCAGCGCCACTCCGGGCGACGTAGGGCAGGGGTGGGCGGGTATTGCGACGTTCCCTGGCAACAACTTGGCAATGCAGACCAACATCACGGAGGGGTTCGGTCAAATCGTCGTGGATCACGAGTTGGGCCATCGCTTCGGCGCGCCCCACTCCAGCGCCTGGCGAGTCACCCGCGACGATCGGTTCACGCCCTGCGGTTGGAGTTCGAAGTCAGGGGCGTTTGAGGCTTACAGTCCTGCCAAGCATGGAGCGGTTGCTACTCCTTTCGGCGTCGAACTCGATGATTATGGGGATCCCTTCAGCGTGATGGGCAATATCCACCGCGAGCAGTTCAGTGTTCACCAGAAGTTGACCAATATGAACTGGCTCACCGGGGCACAAGTTCCCGACCTCGACGAAGCAGGCGAAGGGACCTTCCGTATCTACGCTCACGATCAGTTGCAGGCAACATACAGCGCCGCGCAGGAAGTGTGGGGGGTAGTCGACGGCTACGACACCAATAGTGTGTACGGTCTTACCTTCGACAAGAACGCCGAGCTTTGGAACAAGAACACTCGCCGGTTCGAGAGCCGGCAGCAAACGGTGACCGTTGAATTTCGGCAAGACGAGGGAGTCCTGTTCTATCTTAACGATGGGGTGCTGGACCTCGATCCCACAGGCGCCAATGATCGCAATCATCGCGAGCGCGGCCTCGGCGTGGGCGAGCGAATCGAAGACATCGCCTTTGGGACCTCGTACTTCATTGGCACCGGCACCGCAGGCGAATTCCTGGCCAGCAATCCAACGGCACCGTCGCCTTACTGGGAAGTCCGGCCAGAGTGGTACGAGTTCCGGGTGCTGTCCGAGGGGCTCGACGCCATTGGCAGCTTTGTCGACATCGCCGTTGACCTCGTTCAATACGTTCCGCTTGGCGATCTGAATGACGATGGATTGTTCAACGACCTTGATGTGAACCTGTTGGTCGCGAATTGGCTGACGGACACCAATGGCCTGAATTCCATCGCCCAGCAGCAGCGGGGCGACCTCAACAACAGTGGGTTCGTCGACCAGTCCGACGCCTTCCTGCTCCGGCGCATTCTTTTTGAGAACGCACGCTTCGCGGACGCGGCTGCGGTGCTAACCCTCGTGCCCGAGCCCGGGGCGGTGGTGCCTGGCTCCCTAGCCCTCGTCATCGGGCTCTGCGTTGCGTTGACTCGCAAGAGAGGAGGCCGGTAGGTTGCCTAGCCAAGAAAAGGTCGAAAATTCCAGGAATAAGTGTCGTCAACGGAAGTCCGCAAGCGGAAAGAACGTGGCGGGAACTTATCCAAATCAGCTTGTGTGCCGAAGCTTTGTGCTCCTTCGGCTTAATGGCTGCGGCCCTGTTCTACAGCCGAAAGTGGGGAGTCGTCTTACTGTTTCCTAGGCTCATTACAGCCTAGGACTCTCTTTGTCTTAACTTCTTGAGGTAATGTCTTATGAGAGCCCTGAGTTACACCTTTTCCCTCGGCCTACTGTTGGGCTGCGCCAGCCTGATGGGATCCGCCGACGCCGAGCTTGTGGCGTACGATGATTTCTCTTACGCCGACGGCACTTTGCTGAATGGACAGGACCCTGCCATTGGTGGCACCTGGGATGTCCAAGCTGGCGGTGGCAATCTCGATATTCAGGGAGGCATCCTCGACACCCAGGGCGATGGTCGCATTGCTTACCTCGGTTTCGATAGTCCACTGGGCCCAGGTCAGATTTTGACCTTGACCATCGATGCCGCACCGACGGGTGGCACCATGTTTGGTCCGAACACGGGTTGGGCGGGTGTGAGTCTGTTCGACAATGGCGACGAGCGAGCCTTCATCGGCTCCCCCTTCAATCGAGATTTCTGGGGCGTAGATAATGCCATCCCCGCTGCCACAATCCTGAGCGACAACGCCGACGAGGACAACACCGCCACCTTCACCTACGACTACGACAGCGGCGATTGGACCTTCTCGCTTGCAGCCGGGGCGCCACTTGGTGGCACGGGCCCTGCAGGTATCCCCCTGAACCGACTTCGCATCGGAAACGGCAGCAACGGCGACCTCGCCCTGGATGCGCTCAGCGTCGACATCAGCGCCGTGGTGCCCGAGCCCGGATCGATCACTATCGTGGGTTTGGCCCTCGCCGGGCTGGCCTTGGTTGTTCGCAGCCGACGCTAACAACTAGGCTCCTTGTAAAGAAAATAGTGTAAAGAAATAGTAAAAGCCTCGCCCGATGGAAGTCCATCGGGCGAGGCTTTATTCGTTGACTTCTGGGCGGTGCTGACTAGACACACCAAGCACTAGATTCGGCTCGTGCGACTAATCCCAATGCCCGAGGCGGTGGTGGAGTCTTGCTCGTGAGGATAGAAGTAAACCGTGATGAAGACGCAGTCGCTCACCAGGTCAATTCGCCCGAGTTCAATCCGCGAGATTTTTACGCCCGTTCGCTGCTCAAGGTCAGCGATCAGCTCGTCGTATCGGCTAGGATGCACCAGATCGACGCGTTCGTAGAGAATCTCCTCGCGAGACTCCTGCGCCAGCAGCGGCATCGACTCAAGGAAGGCTGGGAGCATGGTCATGGCCGTATTCGCCGCAATCAATTCCAGCCAGCTTACTTTAACATTGGCGAGCGAATTGATTACCGAAATGCCGATGACCGTGAAAAGGTACGACATCTCCCGAATGGGCATCGTATCGGTGCGATAACGGAGCACGCCAAAAATGGCGAACAGGCCCATCGCCATGCCCATTTGGATTTCTAGCTTCTTGAGCGTGAAGCAGATGAAAAAGACCGTCGCGCTCAGCATGTAGAACGTGAACAGGTAGTCTTTACTTCGCGATCGGCGGTAGTAAGCAATGCGGACGAGCATCGTGACAACGAACATGTTGATCGCGAAGCGGCCAACCATTTTAAGGAAATCGTCGTCATACAGCGGGACTTCAAGCAGCTCCATTTAGATTGCGACCTCTCCGACCTTCGATTCCAGGGCTCTAAGTTTGCGCTTGAAACGGTTTCGCTTCAGCGTGGGATCCAACATGGCACTGCCTACACAGTACTTACTCACCCGCATTGGCGAAACGTGCGACTTCCGCAGCCACTGACGGATCGGAGATTGTCGCGTGGCACGCGCTTGCTTAACCTCTACAATCATCGCCCCCGGCACCTGCCGCAGTTGGTCACCCGCCTCAAAACGCAGATCGAGGTCGATGGTGACCCGCTCGATGCCCGCGAGGCCGACCAGCGTTATTCGGCTGAAATGCGTCCACATCTGCGGCAGCAGCTTTGGTGCCCGGCGATCAAGGGCCAGGACGAGCGACTCGGCCTCATCGGTCAATTGTTGGGTGATCGCCTCGATGGGAACCCGCTTTTTGATGGTCCGGCCGCGGTTGGTCTTCTGCTTCACCTCGAAAAACGAGATGTTCGAAGTGGCGTAATATCGCTGACGGAATTTAAAGCGATTGCTACGCCCGTTGTGGTGGGCCAAGTAGCAGTCGCGACCGGCGGTGTCGAAATACAGCGTGGTGTAGGCGGCTCTCCGAAACCCACCGACTTCAAGTACTCGGTACTGATCCGCTAGTTCGGTCAGCAGCAGCGGCAGATGGCGGGCGTCGGACAAGTACTTCGTATCGACCCGATCCATCAGCTTGACGGCGTCCATTTCATCGAGCGAAATGGGAGTCATTTTGGCCAATTGAAGGTCGATCATTTGCGACAAGTTGAGAGGTTCCTCGCTCATTAATTATCAAACCCCACACCCGTCTCGCCACCATCGCGGGAGCACAGAGAACGAAGGTCCTTGGCGTCCATGTCCTCGGACATGAAGTGCACCGACCCATCGCATGCCAGGCCGTGAGCACCACCAGGGTGATCCGAGAAAACACGTTCCTCCTCCCACACCTTGGGGGGAAGCTCGTCGTTGATACCCTTCTTGATGTGCGTGATATTGCCACCCAGGGCCCAGGCACCGGTCAAGCCTTTGACTTCGCCATCGCTGTTGACATCGGCGCCACGCCCGGTGCACTCGACCACCATCAGGGTGTTCGCTAGGCCGTCGGTGATGCGGTTCGTCGTCATGGCTGGCGGTTCGGTAATGGTGTCTTCGTTTTCCAGGCCCTTCGTACCGAGCAATACGCCTCGCTGGGGGCCATAGAGCTGCTTATCCTCGGGGTTGTCCTTGTAGCGATCGGGACCCGAGACGCCGAGGTAATCGATGCAGGCCAGCCCTTCCCCTTCTTGGCCACCCAGGTTTTGGATGCGTCCTTCAGGGCTGCGATGGGCTTCCAAGCTGGAAACGCTGGGGCAAAGGTAGATCGGAATGATCTGGCTCACTGCCGGCATGTTCTGGGGCGAAATCAGCTTGAATTTGAAGTCAATTTGATCGTAGAGGGCCTGTTGCTCGAGGTGGCCCAAGATGATGCACGCCCAGGAGTAGTCGAACGTATTGGGATTGCTTCGAGGGCCCGAGTATCGCTTTCCGGGCGGAAACTTCTTGTGCGCACTCTCGTGATTCAAGATGCCCAGGCCTACTTGGCGGAGATTGTTAGCGCAAGCCGAGCGACGGGATGACTCGCGAGCCATCTGAACTGCCGGCAGAAGTAAGGCAACGAGAATGCCAATGATGGCAATGACCACCAGCAACTCCACCAAGGTAAAGCCGCGAAACGAGCGATTCTTCGGGGTTTTCTTAAGCATCGGCCTGTAGGTGGGAAGGGTGGGAGGGGGGACTGGCGGGAGACTCGGTTATCCGTCTACCGAGAATTTTGTCTAATTCTTCACTGCATCTTAACAATTCGCAATGCAAGTTTCGCCTGTTTTTTGGAACTTATTTTGGAGAATCTCCCCTTGTGAGCTAACCCGGCGTGAGCGCCGCGCGATTGGGGTGATTGGAAGCTTCCCTATCGTGGCTTGTCCGCCACAGGGTCATTAGTGTCATGCATCCTGCTGGTGCCGGTCGATGGCGGCCAATCTCAGCAAGGTTAGAGGATTCACCCCACCCCCGGGGATTCGTATCGCCCAGGAGGGACCCAAACCCACGCGCGGCGTGAACCAAGGCGCAGGGCGAATCTCCCTCACGGCGAGAAGCTGCCGAAAAGCCCTGGAAATTCTGGAGTTTACCGCTTATCAGGCGACCTGCCATGCGTATTATTGCTGCGTCCTTACCGTTATTCTCTGTTCTTCACCTGCCGGCCGGTGCCACCGGGCGTGATCTCCTGTGTATAAATACCGTTCTTCCCGCAAAAGGTTTCGCGATTTCTACCAAGCTTACCGAGAAGGTAAATTAAAAACCCTCTCGGACGCCCGCCGCGAAAAGAAGTCGAGGCCCGCCGGCGACGAGCGCCGGCGATATCTGTGGGACTACATTGCCTGGCTAGCCCCCTACCGAGGGATGGCGCTCGGCCTGATGCTGCTTGCCCTGGTGGTGGCGGCGCTCGACATGCTCCAGCCGCTGTTCATGCGGTATATCATCGACGACGTGCTCCTGGCCGAAGGGATCGACCAAGGGGCAAAGCTTCGACTGCTCAACATCGCGGGGGCGTCGTTCCTTGGCATTATCCTTCTGGCCCGGCTGCTCGACTCGACGAAGAACGTCTACCAGCGGATCCTCAACGTCCGCGTGCTGATGTCGCTCCGCAAGGCGCTCTTCGAGCGAATGCTGGGCCTGCCGCTAAACGACCTCACCGACATGAAAACCGGCGGCATCATCAGCCGGCTTAGTGGCGACATCGACCTGACGACCGGGCTGATGCAGCTCGCTATCATCTCGCCGGGCGTCTCGCTCGTGCGGCTTTTGATCGCCGTGGGCATTCTGTTCGCCATCAACTGGAAGCTCGCCCTCTTGGCGATGGCCATCTTGCCGCCGGCGATTGGCCTCAGTCTGTACGTCGCTAGGCGAGTTCGACCGATCTATCGCGCGATGCGCGAAGAGAACTCCGCGAGCGACGCCCGGGTGAGTGAAACCTTCGGCGGCATTCGCGTCGTGCGTTCGTTCCAGCGTGAGAAGAACGAAGAAGCGGAGTACGTCAGCAATCGTCACCTGATCGTTCGCGAACAGCTTTTTGCACAATGGCGTGAGATTTTGCTCTGGAGCTTTTGGGGCTTCCTGCTCGCGTCGGCCAACGTCGTGATTGTCTGGATGGGTGGGGCGATGCAGATCGGCGGCAAGACCACGGTGGGCGATATCATGGCCTTCCAGTGGTACACGCTGATGCTGCTCGACCCCGTGTGGCAGATCGTCAATACGTTCTCGGAGACGCAGCGGTCGCTGGCCGGCATGGAGCGGGTATTCGAGGTCATCGACTCGCCGATCGACAAGCCGGACCGCGCTGGCGCCAAGGAAGCACCTCAGCGAGTCGACGAAATCGTCTTCGAGAACGTTGACTTCGAGTACAACGAGGGCCTGCCAGTGATTCGCGACTTCAGTGTCGTGGTCCCCGGTGGCAGCACCGTGGCGCTGGTGGGTCGCAGCGGGGCGGGCAAAACGACCATCACCGACCTGATCGCGAGGTTCCTCGATCCCACCGAGGGTCGCATTCTGCTCAATGGAACCGATCTTCGAGACTATCGTCTCAACTCCTTCCGCCAACTCTTAGGCGTGGTGCAGCAAGAGGTGTTCCTGTTCGATGGCACCGTGCACGAGAACATTGCGTATGGCAACCCCAAGGCTACGGAAGAGGAAGTAATTGACGCCGCTCGACGTGCGAACGCGCATCAGTTTATTGTCGACCTCTCCGATGGTTACGAAACGATGATCGGCGAGCGGGGCGTGCGACTGTCGGGTGGGCAGGCCCAACGGCTGTCGATTGCCCGGGCGATTCTGGCCGATCCGCAGATTTTGATTCTCGACGAAGCGACCAGCAGCCTCGACACCGAGAGCGAGCAACTCATCCAGCAGTCGCTCGACGAATTGATGCACTCCCGCACGACGTTCGTCATCGCCCACCGGCTGTCGACAGTCGCCGCCGCAGACCTCATTCTCGTGATGGAACGCGGCCAAATCGTCGAACGCGGCACGCACCACGAGCTGTTGAGCTTGCAGGGGGCGTACTACGACATGGTCACGCGGCAGCGCAACGCGATGGAAAGCGACGTGCTGCTATCAGGCAACTGAGCAGGACCAGTAGCGTGAAGACGGAACCTGGTTCCGGCACTTGGTTCCCGCCGATCGAATCCAAGGCCCCTGGGCCACCCGCGCTGCCGAAGTTAGTTTTCCACACCGTGTAATCATCGCCAGTTACGGTGCCGGGTGTGGAGTCGTTGGGCAGCGTGATGCTCGCCCCCAGGTTGTCACGCCATACGGTATAGTCGGCCAGGTTGACGGTGCCGTCGTTGTTGTAGTCGCCGGGGAGGCCGCCGATGACGTTCAAGGTCAGTGCCTGGGGACTGAAATCAAGCTGCCACTCGAGCCCTCCGCTGAGCGCGGGGAGGTTCGTGCTGCCGAAGATTGCGCTGATTTCACCCGACGAAGTGAGGAACTCAAACGAGTCGCCCGCCTGTGGGATAAATCCTTCGTCGAGAAACACGAGAAGGTCGCCACGAAGAATCGCAGGGCCTAACACATGCAGATTGTCGAAATCGCTTGTACCCCGCAAGATGACTTGTAGGTCGGCACCCGCTTGTTGCGTCAGCGGTCCGACCGTCGCGTTGTCGGCGAGCATGACGGAATTGGCCAGCAGCGTCACATCCCCCGTCACCGATGCGTCGTGGACACTCAACTCGCTAGCCCCGCCCACGGTCACGATGGGAGTCGTGACGTTGCCGCCGTCGCTGACAGTGAGCCTGCCGGTGCCTCCGACGCCAATATGGATTTGGGTGCCGGCTTCGAGAGTCGAGTTGGCGCCGGTGACGTTGATCGCCCCGGCGCTCGAAATCTCACCGATCCGAGTGGTCCCGCCCGATTCTGCTCGGCCACCCGCCCGGATGTCTAGGAAAGCGCCACCGGCGCGACCTACGACAATATCGCCGGCCACATCGAGCAAGCTCGCTGCGCCTGTGACGCTCGTCGTCGAGTTCGATCCCGGATCAAAGCTCTGCACGTAGATATCGGATCGGACCGCGCCGCCATTTAGCACATCGAGCGTTGCCGAGCCAAAGCGGCCGATGACTGCAAGTCCAGTCGAGATGAGCTCGGAGTTTGTGCCGTCGACGCGGACTTGGCCAAACTCATTGGCTTGACTGGCGACGAGGATGTTGCCCGCGTGCGTGAGCGCGCTGCCATTCGAGACGCGAAGGAAGCCCCCCTGGTCGCTCGCCGGATTGTTCAGGTCGCTGACGAACATGTCGTTGGCCGCAAAGACCCCGGACTGATTCGCGGCGTCGCCGACGTGCAGGCGACCGCCGTTGGTGGTGGTGACCGTTCCGACTTGTCCGGCCGTCGATCCGCCGAGCGTGAGATTGGTGCTCGTACGGAAGACCGAGTTGGCCCCGTCGACCGTAATGGTCCCCGTGCCGAATTCGCCAACACTGAAGCTCCCGACGCTGGCGTACGTACCGGCCGAGTTGATCGCGAGCGTCGCGCCCGGGCTGATGCCGGACGAGGCGGGGTTAGAGCGGTTGATCAATCCGCCGCTGACGGTGAGGAACTTGCCGCTGGGGGTCAGGAACGTGCCGCCCGAGATGTTGGCTACCGCGCCGGCGAAGAACGTGACGTTCCCCTTGGGGTCGAACGTGCCAGACTGCAGATTGAGCACAGCCTTGTCGTTGAAGGTGGTGATGCTGTTGGGGTCGGTGACCGAGAGCGTGCCGCCGCTCACGGTGAGGTTGACGGTGCGGTTGTTCGATCCTCCGCCGACGGTCAGCCCGGCGGGCCGGAGTTGAGCACCGCTGGTGACGGTCACGCTGGCCGTGCCGTTGTCTGTGCCGATGCGGAGACTATCGAGCGTGGCGATGGCGTTTGAGTTGATGCCGACGACTGCCTCACCGGATGCACCGCGGCCCCAGTCGCTCAGGCCGCCGGCGCTGTAGGTCGAGCCGTTGCCCGTGACGGTCAGCCCGGCGAGGTTGCCGCTACCGATGTCGAAGAAGCCGGCGAACGACGCCGTGCCGCCCCCTTGGACGATCAGTGCCGAGTTGCTGCTGAGCGCGCCAGTCGTGGTGCTTGTGAGAGTGCCGCCGTTGACGGTGAGCGTTTGGTTGGTGGTGTCGAGCGTTCCGCCGGTGATGTCGAGTCGAGCCAGCGCGTTGATCGTTGCGCCGGCGCGGTAGCGGAGCGTGCCGCTGATGAGGTCGGTGTCGGCGAAGTCGTTGTAGGTGGCCGCGCCGGTGACGTCGACGGTGCCGCCGTTGATGCTCATACCGATGAACCGACCGCTCGCGCCGCCCCCCATCAACAGCGTCTGTCCGATGTTGAGCTGCGAACTGGAGTTGACGTTGATCGAGGCGTTGCCCGATCCGTTGGCGATGTTGAGTTTTTGGACGTTGGCGATCGCTGAGTTGCTGAGATTGACGGTCGCCGATCCGCTCGCGCCGAGGCCCCAGTCGCTGACGGTCGAGCCAGCGGCCGTGAACGTGGTCCCCGCGCCGTTGAGATTAACGGTGTTCGCGCCACCGTTGCCGATATCGATAAAGCTCGTGCCGACGATGTCGGCCCCGGGCGTGAAGCCTCCGTTGGAGGTGTTGATGGTCGTGCCGGGGCTGAAGGCGAAGCCTTTGTTGAGCTGAAGCCGCGACGTCGCACCGTGGAGGTTCATCGTCGTGCCGGAGTTCATGTTCAGCGTGCCGCCCGAGTCGATCTGCAGGACCGCGCCGTCAAAGAGATTGACCCCGCCGGCGGCGTTGAGCGTGCCGCTGTTGAGGGTGAGTTTTGAGGTGTTGTAGAGTTCGACGACGCCGCTGGAAGTGAAGTCCGCGCCGCCGGTCAGGACGCCAGTGGCCGCACCTAAGAGTGTCAGGTTATTGGTGTTTAGCTGAAAGCCATTGAAGGTGGTCGTGGAGAAGGGCGAACCGCTATTACTACCCAGTCGGGTCAAGCCGTTGACGGTCAGGACGGCGTTGTTGGTTCGGGTGAAGGTGTAAGGCCCCACGGATTGGAGGTCGCCGTCAACGGCCATCGACGCAACGGTCGTATTTGCCGAGAGGTCGACCGCCGACCGGAGGATCGTGGGGAAGCCGTTTAACCTTGGGAACTCAGCCGCGTCCGAGGGACCGGGCTGGGAAAACCCGAGCCAGTTTCCGCCGAAGTTCCAGTCACCGGAAATCGTGCCCAGCCAGTACGCTGGTGCCTGCTGCGGGACCGACGCCGCGAGAGCGGCGAGAAGTACGGCAAGGACGCGGGCCCATGTGACGCGGAGAGACGAGTTGTATTTGTCGATGGTGATTAGCACAGGGAAACCTATGGGTTGGCTGATACTTAATACAAGTAGGGGAGCGGTTGCTCGAGAGTTTGCATCCGGAGGAATAGGGCTCGACCCAAGACGTTACCTCTGAGTTCCGCTCTCTATGAAGATTCCGCGCCCCTAAAGCTGCAGGACGAAGTAATTCCCATAGCAGCAACTATTCACACTCGCTGCGCTTCCGCCGAATGCGCACTCATCCGCCCGAGAAAACCTAACAGCACCAGCGCGATTACCAGGCTTCCCGGTTCAGGCACTTGGTTCCCGCCGATTGCTTCCAAGTCTCCTGGGCCCGCCGAGCTGCCGAAATTGGTTTTCCACACACCATAGTCGTTGCCAGTGACGGAGCCGGGCGTGGAGTCGTTCGGCAGCGTGACGCTCGCCCCCAGGTTGTCGCGCCATACGGTGTAGTCGGCAAGATTCACGAGGCCATCGCTGTTGTAGTCACCGGGGGTGCCGGGGCCGGTGATGCTGAGAACGCCAGTTGTGTAGAGCTGCGTGGTGTTCCACGCCAAGCTGCCGGCGAGGGTGGGTAGCGTTAGGTTGGCGAAGGTTCCAGTGATGGAACCCCAATCAAAGACGTCGAACGACTGCCCGGCAGTGGGCACCAAGCCAATCCCCAGCGACACGGTCAAATCGCCCGCGAAACTGGCAGCCCCCGTGACATTCAAGTTGTCGAAGTCGCTAGTGCTTCGCAGGTTCACGAGGAGGTCGGCGCCGGCCTGTTGCGTGAGCGAGCCAATTGTTGCGTTGTCGAAAGACATGGTCGAGTCGTCCCGCAGCGTTACACCTCCTGTGACTGACGAGTCAAACACGCTCAACAGCCCGCGGTTGTCGATACTGGACTGCACGACGCTCGACCCCGATACGTTCATGGTGCTTGCGCCGTTGACCGTGACGTTGGCGGCGGTTGCTACGCCTCCCGAGTTGACATTCAGTGAGCCGGTGCCCAGATTGCCTACCGTCAGGGTGTTGGTGACTTCCAATCGAGAGTTGGTCCCGCGGACCACGATCACACCGGCACCGCCGGCGAATTGGCCGATGTTGGTGACGTTGGCAACAGTCTTGCCGCCGTTCTCGATCTCCAATTCGCCCTCACTGAACAATCCGACGGTCAAGAAATCGGTGGTCACTACCGAGCCGTCACCGGTGATGGCCGCCGTGCCGTGCCCCCCTGCTTCGGATCCTACCTGAAACTGGCCGGTGGCGTTGATCTTGCCGCCGGCCTCGATGATGGCGACGCCGCGGCCCCGCTCGGCAACAAAGACCGTGTCCGCGGTAAGCATCGAACCAGCCCCGGTTACGACCAAGCGGCCCGTTTGCGAGTTGTCGCGCGACAGAAAAACTAGCCCCGGCGTGGTGACGGTGCTGCCGCTGGCGATGGTGAGCAGTCCACCTGCGTCGGCAGAGATGGGGTCGTTGTCAGCTACGGTGATGCCGTTGGGGAGCGGACCGGAGCCATCCCCCACGGCGAGACTGCCGCCGCTGGTGAGGGTGAGGGAACTGGCACGGTCCAGCCCGAGGTTGCTCGTAGCCCGCAGCACGCTGTTGGCACCGTCGATGTTGATGGCGCCCGAGCCGGTTTCGCCGAGGCCCGCATTGGTGTTGAGAGAGGTGACCGCACCGCCGTTCTGGATGTTGATCGCGCCGAAGCCTTCGTTGCCGACTTTGATCGCGTCGCCGACGGCGAGCAGCGAGCTTGGTCCGCTCACGGTGATCTTGCTTTGACTGGCCGGGGTGGATCCGGAGATGTCGACTAGCGGTGCTCCGACGCGTCCGCCGGCCAGCACCTGGAGATCGCCGCTGCCGCCGGTGAAACCTAAGAAAAGAATACCGCCGACGTCGAAGCGAGAATTCTCGCCGGTGACGACGACCGTGCCGGAGGTATTGGCGTTGGGAGCAATGGGGGCTACCGAATGGTGGTTGAGCCTGCTGCCGCTGGAGACGATGAGGTGGCCCGCGGCATTGGCAGTGCTGTCGCCGACAATCAATCGATCGGTGGCGAACGGCCCGGAGGTGCTGTTGCCCACCTGGACCGCTCCACCAGCGGTGGTAGTGATCGAGCTACCGTTCCCTTCGATCCGGAGACCGCGGTTGGCCTTCATCCGGCTGCCGGCTCCGTCGATCGTGACGACCGCCGCGCCGCCTGCGGTACCAAGCTCCGCACCGTCGGAGACGTACTTTCCACCGCTATCGATGTTGAGGGTTCCTGTGCCTGCGTAGCCGAGGTAGGTCGTCGTGTCATTGACGGTCGAGCCGGTGCCAAAGACCACGATGCGGCCGCTCTTCCCAGCGTTTTCGCCGACGCTGAAACCCGAATTGCTGTTGGTGAGCGTGGCGCCGTTGCGGACGAAGATGGTTCCGCCGTTAGTGGCGTTGCTGCTCGAGTCTTCAACGTAGCTGTAGCTGTTGTCGACAATAGTGGAGGCCAAGTCGCCGACGTTGAGACGCGTACCGGGATTGATGGTGAGGCTGCCCGCTCCGCCGCCGACGACGCCGAGGGTGAGGTTGTCGGTGACGTTCATCTTCGAGGCGCCGAGGAGCGACACGGTGCCGCCATTCAGCGTGGCCGACTGCCCGACGCCGAAGAACGTGTTACCACCGGTTTGGATTTGCGTGCCAGTGCCGGTGTTGAGATTCCCCAGAATGTTGAGTCCCGGATCGACACCCACGGTGGCCAGCTGGGCGTTGCCGGTGAGATTCAGGTCGCCGACGATCGCTACGTTGCCGGTTTGCGCCGAAAAGTCGCCAACGGGATCGCTGATCGTGAATACCGTTCCTTGCCCAAGATTCGCGTCGCCCGAGATGTTCGCCTGACCGCCGTCGAAGAACAGGTTGGCGGAAGCTCCTGGCTGGCCGCCGGTAACGAGATTGCGGGGGTTAAGTTGCCCTCCCGAGGCGATGTTGACGGTCGCCGATCCCGCGGAAGCAATGCGGAGGTCGCCGATGTTGACCCGCCCCCCCGTTCGAATGTCGGCGGTCATCACGTCCAACGGTGCGGAGCCCCAGTCGGTGATAGTGGCCTCGCTGGGCGAGTTGACCTGGCCGTTCAACTCGACCAGCAGCGAGCCTGCGCCGATATCGAAGTTGTCGGCCACGTTGAACCGGGCTAAGGTGCCGCGGACTTCGATGCCGGCGCCAGCAGCGAGTTCCTGCCCGCCGGTGTTCGAGTCCTGATACACGCCTTCGTTAATAATCAGCTTCTTGCCGCTGGCGATGTTGAGCGTGCTGCCGAAGGCTCGTTCGAATCGGCTCCCCTCGTTGAAGGTGGCGTTCTGATTGAAGCTAATCGTTGAATTGAGGTCGGAGTCCAGAACGGCCTTGTTGTTGAACGTACTCGTGCCATTGAAGGTGACGAAGTTCTCGTTGCCAAAAAGAGCCGGATTACCGGCGTTTAGAAGGACGATTCGATCGGCTGCGGTGCCCCCCGCGGTGAAGGCGCCGTCCACGGTTAGATAGGCTCCTTGGGTGACGGTGACGGACGAGGTTCCACCGCCTTCGCCCATGCGAAGATTAAAAAGCGTCGCCTGCCCGCCGTTCTCCAGCTTAACCGTTGCATTACCCGTTGGGGTTCGGCCCCAGTCACTCGTGCCGCCCGCTGTCCACGTGCTACCGGCGCCTTTGATGCTAACGGTGCTGGAGCCCGTGTTGCCGATGTCAATATACCCATTACCGAAGACATCGGCCCCGTTGGCGATGAGCACCTCGGAAGCGTTGTTGAAGTTGAACCCGTTATTGATGGACACCAAGCTGGTCGGCGCTAAAGCCCGAATAAGCGTTCTTTGTCCGAGCGTCGTATTCTGGCCGATGCTTAATTTCCCGGATATTTCAGCTCGCGATTCAAACCCCATCTCCAGCGTTCCGGTGGTGACGCTCAGCTCCGCCGCTGGGTCGATGGAGAGAATGTTCGTGAACACCACTCGCGCGTTGTTCTGCACGTTGAGTCGCGTGAATCCTTGGACGCTGAGGTTGCTCGTGTTCAGGTGAAAGCCGTTCAACGTCACGGAGTTGGGGATTCCCGAAGCGAGGTTGTCGAATTCGGAACTACCCGTGACCGTCAGCACCGAATTATTAGTGCGCTGAAAGACATACTCCATGTCTGGCGGGTGATAGCTAGTGTTCAACCCCAAGATGGTGGCGTCGGCATCAAGGTTGACCGTGGCCCGCAGAATGTGGCTATGGCTGCCAAAGAAGACCGTATCCGTCGGTTCGGGTATCCCGATCCCCAACCAGTTACCGGCGGTCCACCAATCGCTACTGAAGGTGCCGTACCAGAGCTCTTGCTCCGCTCGGGCGGAGGTGCCGATCGTCGCCAAGACCACGAGCGTCAACGCAAACGAGAAAGTTAGAGTACGACGCATCCCGTGAAACTTTTCGATACGGGCGAGAGTTCGCTGATTCATTTTGCAATCCGCAAGGAGGTGATTTGGTTAGAACGAACGCTTCGCCTGTCGTGCGGAGGAAGATGAACGTGTCGCGTGCTCCCTATCACGCTGAGTAGGGACTCACGCTGCGGACGGTCTTCCTGGGCCTGAATTGAATCGAACTCGCGGGCACCTTCGTACGACTCCGCACAAGCCAACAATCGCCGCGATACCCAGTAGTGCCGCGCCAGGTTCCGGCACTTGCGAGGCCCCAACCAAGGAGCCGGGACCAACCATGGGCCCTGACCCCAGTTGATCGCGCCACACCGTGTAGTCCGCGATGTTGGTGATGTTGTCGCCATTGGCGTCCCCAAGTTGGTTGAGGCCGAAGGCACCTTTCCAAATGACGTAGTCAGTGGCGTCGACGTCGCCATCCTCGTCGAAGTCGGCTTCGAAGAGCGGTTTGGCAACGGCGGTCAGCCGGACCGCGTTTGGCAAGTAACTGACCGCAAACGCCACACCAGCCGGCATGCCCGACGAGTCGATGGTGTCGAACGATCCCGAAACGCCAAACACCGTGGAGATAATATCAAAGGTGTTGCCAATGACGGGGACGAAGCCCCCATCGATGTCGATGTTGAGATAGCCATCGACCTGCGCGACGCCGGACGTCTGGATACGATCGAACTGATTGGGGAGCGTGCCTGCAACTTCGACAAAGAGCTCGCCGGTGCTCGCTTGGCTGTAGTCTTTAACCGTTGCGGTACCAATGCCCTCGGAGTTTCCCGGGCGAATGGCCCCCTCGTTAACGAGCAGGACGTTCACGGTCGAGCCGTTATCAAGCACCGCGTGGCTGGGCTCGTCGATTACCAAAGCGCCAGCGCCGCTGAACGTGGCACCGGCCTCGATGTTGATATTGTTGTTTTGGAGCTGAAGGTTTCCATCGAGCGTAGTTGCGCTACCAGTTTCGAAGGTGAGGAAGAAGTTGTTTTGGACCTTGATGGTCGATGCCACTCCTGAACCGATGGTAACGGTCCCGCCGATATCCGTGCTGCTGGTCGCCTCGTAGGTCGCACCGGTCAAGTCGAGCGTAGATCCCGGGTTGAAGTCCAAGGCAAAACCATTGGCAAAAACCCGACTGCCTGTTGATGCTTCGACGGTGCCCGTAAAGCCAAAGGCCGCACCTACGTCGCGCAATTCGAGCGTTCCGACATTAATCGCTGCGAGCACGCCGGCCCCGGCAGCACCATCCCAGTCGTTGTCGTTGCCAGCCGTCTGTGCAACGAGTACGCCACCTGAGGCCCGAAGACGTGTGTTATTGATGACGCGCGAGGCAACCAAGCCTTCCCCCGAGACCCCATTGCCATTGTCGATCGTCATTGTCCCGCCCTGGATCGTCCCCCCTTCGAGGGTGACGAAACTCGCGACAACAGTATTCCAGGCGTTGACGACGTTAAGCACGCCATCAACGTCATTCGTTCCGATGCGGGCGACATCGACGATAGCGCCGGCGATGGTCAATGTGCCATTGTCGGCGAACAGATTCGATGCGGCATCAAAGTCAATGCTCGTGTTAATCGTGCCGAACCCGACGAGGGCTTTGCCATCGTCGGCGCCCAAGATGCCCGCGCCGCTGATGGTGCCACCAACAATCGTGTTGAAATCGCTCATGTTGTCGCCGCCACTAAGTCGTAGCGGTTGACCGGCGGTGTTGATGTTGACGTTCCCTGCGATGTCGAGTCGGGCCGTCGTGCGAACATCGCCAGTCACGTTAAGCGTGCCGTTGATGTTCACATCGCTGCCAGCGAGCAGGGTGGCGTCGGTGTTGTCGTTCACCAGGTTCATCTGGCCGGGGCCGTTGAGTGTCCACTTCGCGGATGGGTCATCGAGGTTCACCGTGAGCACACCCGTACCGACGCTGTTGTTGATGTCAAGCGTGTTGACACCACCACCGCCGTTAAGGCGACCGAAGTCTGCAAGCGTCTTGGCGTTGATGGTCAGCGGCGCGTCGACGTTGACCAAGTCGCCAACCGAGTCCAACCCATCGAGATCAACCTGGCCGCCAACCATGTCAAACGTGACGGCCTCGTTGACGTTGACGACACCGCTAAAATTGATTCGTCCGGCACCTGTGAACTGGGCGTTGTTCAAGCCGTTGACCGTGTTAAAGTCGGCGCTCGCAAGCAGACTTAACGTGGCTCCAGCGGCTATGTCGACATCCGCGTCGGAATTGAAGTCGACGGGCGCCCCGATCTGCGATTGCTGGGTTCCTGTGACGTTTAGGTCCGCATCCACGGCTCCCACGTCGTTGCCAATATCCAAAGGCTCGCCGGTCCAGAGGGTGATTTCCCCCGGTTCCGACGAGTTCATATTCAACACACCGTTCATAATGAACTCGGCGTCGCCCGTCGTCACACTGATGTCGCCATTGTTGAGCGTGATCGTGTTGGTGAAGGAATTGACGCCCACGGTGTCGTAATCGGTGACGTTCACGGTGAGCATTGCCCCTGGCTCGATGGTCCAAGTTCCACCGTCGAAGGCGAACGAGGCGACACTGATGGTCGAATTTGCGGTCACTGAGTTGGTGGACCCGGGCGAGTAGGTCCCGGCCCCCGTGATGGTGCCGCCCGCGTAGATTGGCGTGGGGGCCCCAACGGAATCCAAGGTAAAACCAGCGTCAATGCTCGTCGTCGAGGCGGGGCCGTAGGTGATGGCGCCACCGACGTTCGTATCGCCATTAACATTGAAAACTGCCCCCGCACCACTGAGTATCATCCGCGAGGCGCCGCCAATCAATGCTGTGCCGACGCCGGCGTTGTTCGAGTTGATCGCCGCGGTCATGGTCCACTCGCTGAGCGCATTGACCAGCAGTGCCGAGTCGGCACCAGCCAGCGTGATGGGGTCGTCCATGTCGCCATCACTGTCCATGGTCAAAGTCGAGACAGCAAAGGTAACCCCGCTGTTGATCGTATGCGTCGTCCCAGTACCCAGACCGTCCCAGTCGAACGTGTCGACCGAGATCACCGTGTCGGCTGTTACCGTGGAAGTCCCCTCCATTCGCAAGAGCCCCATGCCGTCGATATCTCCCCCGGCGAATTCCGATGCGCTTCCTAGCGTGAGCGTGCCGACAACATCTATGGCCGCACTCGCGGAGGTCGTCACGGCGGGCATGTCGAGCGTGCCTTCGTTAACGTTCACGGCTCCTGCGATCACGATTCGGTCGCCGCTGACGACGGAGACGCCGGCGTCGTTCTTGTGGAGCGCCCCTGCCAATGTCCAGGTAGTGCCTGTGACATTGACGGTGAGATCGCTCGCGTCGTTCAGAGTGATATCGCCACCGAAGGTGTTATCGCCGGTGTCGATCTGCATGGCGGTAATCGACAAAAGGCTGCCATTGTTTACCGTGGTATCGGCGGCACCGTTGCCGTCCCAGTTGAAGTTGGTCGTGCCGTCGTTGATGGTGAAGTTGGCGTTGACAATTGTCTGGGCGTTGAGACTAGCGGGACTGTAGCCAGATGCTGTGGTGATGCTGGTAACGCCGTTGAAGATGGCGGTGCCGCTGTTGGTAAACGTGCCACCGCTCATCGTAAACGCAGCATCGATCTGCAGCGTACCATCGGTATCCGCTACGTTGATGGTTCCACCACTCTGAGACAGTTGGGCGCTATCGATATAGGAGATGTCGGCCAGCGTGTCGTCGAACAATCCACCATCGACGAATCCATTGTTCACAGCTATGGAACCCCCCGTTCCGAGCGTGAACGTAGAGTCGAATTGAAAGGTTGAGTTGTGGAATAAGTTCAATGTTCCGTTGAAGGTGTCGAACAACGGAATCTCCGTAATTAGACTTTGATTCCGATTAACATTGACAATGCCGGCTTCGCCGGTGCCGTCGAGATCAATGCGACCATTGACGCCGACGTCCGAAATCGTGAGCGTTCCCACAGGGGGTGGTGAGAAGATGATCGCGGGGCGCGAGAGGGCCGTCAGCGTGCCATCGTTCACCAGCAACAGTGACGCCACGCCGGGATTGTCGGCGAAAGTGATGATGCCGGTGCCTTGTAGTGTTCCCCCTACGTTCAGGTCGATCAGAGCCGAGCCGACCTCCTCGTCCATCACCAATTCACCGCCCGCAAGCTCTAGAAAGCTCCCCGAGTTAATCAAGACATCGTCGGCAGTAACGCTGCCCGCTGCTTCGTTAACTGTCAGAAAAGTGCTAGCCCCCGACAGTTGCACCAGGCCATCGACTGCGAGGTCAAACTCGTTCGTGAACAGGTCGATGCCGCCGGACAACGTAAGGCCGTTCACCGCGTTGTTCGAACCTAGGCTTACCGAGTTGCTGGTGTTGAAGATCGCGGTGTCGTCCGAGTCGGGTTCGTCGGCGGGGGTCCAGTTGGCAGACGAGCCCGCATCCACCCAGTCGACGTTTCCACCGATCCATGTACGATCAAGGGCAATTGCCATTGGATGGACTGTGAGCAGCGCTACCAACGCGCATACCATCCCCACGAACCGAGCGCAATACGGCCGCATCGAAACACCCCACCCAAGAGGAGTAGTCTGGAACTCGCCCGGCACATCCCGGCCGGCGAATCACAAGAAGGCACCACGGCACGCGAGACACAATCCCTTGCGGCCGAGCAACCCCCCCGGAAGGCGAACAAGTCGCCGCCGGGCCCCGGCTGCAACCGGTTACCATAGTTTCGGAAAGCCGAAAACGCAATGGATAAGGGGGGCGAATCAACCTCCGAATGCCGGGAAGTAGGGGTAATTTTCCACCACTCATGCGGGGAAAGGCAGGGCGTGGAGCTCGGTGACCACTTTGCACTTCGAATCGAGTCCCCTACGGCTGCGGCTTGGATAACCGCTCAACCATGTCGATGATCTGCTGCGGCTCCGCCCGCTTGGTGTAGTCGGCGTCGAGGAAGGCGTGGCGGATTACCCCGTCGCGGTCGATTACGTAGGTCGCCGACAGTGGGAGCTCAAGCTTCTCGTACCCATTGACCTTCGGAAGCTGCAATCGATCGCGGTACATGGGGGCGATTGCATCGGGCAGCTCGAACACAATGCCGTACTCCTTGCCAATCTTGCTTTCTTTATCCCACAACACGGGGAAACTTAACTTATTCTGTTCCGCCGTCTTCTTGGCGTTTTCCGGCAGCTCGGGGCTAATGGCCACGAGTTGACCACCCGCGCCGCCAAGGGCTTCCAGTTTCTTCTGCATGGCCCGCAGTTGCAGATTGCAATAAGGACACCAGCCACCGCGATACCAGACGAGTACCAGCGGTTTCTCTTTCCAGAGATCGCTGAGCGTCACCTTCTTTCCATCCCACGATTCGAGCGTGGCGTCTGGGGCTTTGTCGTCCACCTGCATCGCCTTGTCTTCGATGCCCGATTCACGAACTTCCTCAATCGCCTGTTGAAAGGTCCGAAGCATTGGCTCGGGAACCCTCTGTTTAGACTGCTCGCTCAGCTCTTCGAGTTGCTCGTTGAGCGTTGGTTCCTCGGGCTCTGCCGCGAACGAGGTGGATGCGACAAGGACACAGGCGAAGAACATCCAGTAGCTTCGAGCGGGCATCGGTGTGAACTCCGGCGTTAAGGTGTTGGACTGGAGGTGCGCGGCGGGACTATAATCGCCACTTGGTGAGTTGAATCACGTAGGAGTAGCTCAATGTACCGCCAGCTTGTGTTCGTGGCCACTATTCTCGCGGCATCCCAATTTGCCTGCGGTGTGGAACCTTCCTACCGCATGCCGACTTACGCCGATGGCCCGCCCCCCGCGGCGCGAAGTCGGGCGCAAGTCGAGAAGCTACTCACCGGCGCGGACGAAACAGACGACTCCGCGAAATCACTCCGCGTGCTGCTCGTTGCGGGTCCGAAGGATCATGGCAAAGGCGAGCACGATTACCCCGCGTGGCAAGAAGTCTGGAGCCGGCTCCTCGGTAAGGCTCCGAACACGGAAGTGAAGACCGCCTGGATGTTTCCCACCGCAGAGGAAGCAGAACAAGCCGACGTGATGGTGTTCTATCAGAAGGGCACTTGGAACGCCGAGCGGGCCGCACTCATCGACAAGTTTCTCTCGCGTGGTGGAGGTCTCGTTATCATCCACTGGGCCGTGAACGGCGAAGACCGCGCAGTGGAACTCGCCGAGCGAATTGGACTCGCCTCCAAAGCCGGCGCCGTCGGTTATCGCCATGGCCCGCTCGACATCGACTTCTCCGCTGGTCGCGAACACCCGATCACTCGCAACTTCGAACGATTGAACCTTCACGACGAATCCTACTGGCGACTCCGCGGCGACGCGAGCAAGATCGGCCTGTTGGGAACCAGCGAAGAAGAGGGCGAAGCAACCCCGCAGTTCTGGACCTACGAAAAGAACGGCGGCCGCGCATTCGTTTCCATCCCCGCCCATTTCATGTGGACCTTCGACGACCCCGCGTTTAGGTTGCTGCTGCTACGTGGCATTGCGTGGTCAGGGGGGCGGAATGTCGATCGGTTCAATGATCTGGTGTGGCTGGATGCGCGGGTGGACGAGTGAAACCGGCTCCTTTTAGGGGCAGGCTAGGCCGTGCACGACATCCCGATCCGTGAAAACCACTAAGCGGGTAGAATCTTCGGGGACCAAGATGGCTTGGGTTCGCAAATCTGCCTATACTCGGAGGGCTTGAATTTACACATTCGCTGATTCTCGCGACTCTGCTCGTCTTCTTCCTCTTCTTGTTCCGTGCGTGAATTCGAGACAATGATGCGTTCGACTCATTTCCGTCGTCTACGTTGCGAGCGTCTCGAAGACCGCCGCCTACTGGCTACTTACACCGTCGAATCGCTGGCCGACTCGGGGCCAGGCTCTCTTCGCGACGCGATTGGCCAAGCCAATAGCACTCCGGATTACGACGAGATCGTTTTTGCCCCGGAACTTTCGGGCGGAACGATTGTCTTCGGCAGCATCATCTCGATTGGAAACCGTCTCTCGATTGATGCAACTTCACTTCCGGATGGAATAACGCTGGATGGCAATAGCAAGTCGAATCTGTTGTCACTCAGTTCCTCTGCGGAAGTAGTTTCCGAATTTCGCGGTCTAACTTTCACCCGCTCTCCGAACGCCCTACGCGTCACTGGCAATGCCCTGGTCGACAACTGTTCGTTCATTGGGAATATCAATACCCCGATCATCAATCTCTATAAGCTAACGGTTACGAATAGCTTCTTTGCTAATAATCGAGGCTCGGGGGTCGCACATGCTATTAGCAATAGTAGAGACCTGACAATCATCAACACTACCATTGCAAGCGATTGGACAAATGATACGGCCATTCGGTGGGGTGGCTCTGGGAGCGTAATGATTGAGAATAGCACTATCGGAGGGAAATCCAATGGGCTCTCGCCCATGGTTGAGCAGGTAGGCGGAGCCAGTTCGAATTCGATCATCATCCGAAATTCGATTGTCGATGGGTATATTAATGCTCGAGTGAACGCAAGCTATAGCGTTCTTTCCCATGTGAGCGAAGCCAACGTCACGGGCGAAGGCAACTTGCTGAACGTCAATCCTCAACTGGGTCCATTGGCCGACAATGGAGGTGTGAGAGAAACTTTCGCCCTCATGCCCGGCAGTCCCGCTCTCGATGCGGGTGATCCAAGTTACGTGGCGGCTGCGGGGGCCGTTGACTCGCGCGGAGAGGTCTATCAGCGGCAAGTTGGTCGCCTGGATATGGGGGCGTACGAGGCACAAGCCGTGCCCAACTTCGTACCAGGCGATTTCAACGCGGATGGCTCGGTGAATCTAGCCGACTACACAGTTTGGCGTGACAACCTAGGTTCGGTAGCGGAGCCCTTTGGCCTCGGCGATGCAACCGGCGATGGCCAGGTGACGGCCGACGACTACAGCACCTGGAAGGCCCACTTCGGGTTCATTCCTACCGGTCAAAGCATCGTGGTAAATTCCCTCGCCGACTTCAACGACCGTAATCCGAACAACGGAATTACCACGCTGCGGGAGGCGCTTTACATAAATATGCTAACCGGTTGGGTTGACCTAATCACGTTCGATCCCGCCTTATCGGGTGGAGTTGTCCATGTCACGTATAACGACATCTACTACGCAGGGCCCGGTCTTCGCATCGACAACCCAGTTACCATCGATGCGCGAATGCTTCCCGATGGCATTACCATAGACCCGGGTCCATACATGGCGTCTCTGCGAGTCGGTAACTCCTCGCTGTATCCATTTAGCGATTACGACGTAACCCTGGCTGGATTGCACATCCGAAACGGCGACCCTAGTGACGCAAAGGATAATTTCGGAATCGAATTCACCCAGCGCGGCAAACTGACCTTCATCGACGGGAGCATCTCTGACTTTGACAGCGGGCAACTGGATGGTGGGGCAATTCGTTCCGACGGCATTGTTGAAATACACAATTCGGTCATTGAAGGAATCAACTCATCGGGCGCCGCGATCCGTGCTTACGATGTCCGCCTCGAGAATAGCATTATTCGAAACGTGGGAGACGAATCCAAGCAAGTGCTCGGCGTGAGTGCTTACTTTGTCAGTCTAGTCGACAGCACGATTACGGAGGCCTCCGCTGGTGGCATTTACGCTGAGAAGGACGTACTCCTTGAACAAAGTCGTGTGGAGCACAACGGCGGAAATGGAGTCATCGCGAAGGGTGCAGTTAGTTTAGTGGAGAGTCATGTCTCCCATAACCTCGGCTCCAGAATGACGGTCACAAACAAGATCGGCGGCGCGGGCATTCAGGCAATTGGAGACGTGACGCTGGTCGACAGCCACGTCGATTTCAACTCGTACCAGATTGGCGGCGGTACCGGTATTGGCATTCAAACCAAAGGGCGCCTCGTAGGCACCAGAAGTTCTATCAGCGGGAACTTCACGGTCTTCCTTACGGGATCATCTGCCGCCGCCATTTACGCCGAAGGACGCAAGGCAAACGGATCGCCTATTGAGGCCACTACCGAAGCCATCTCGTTAGATGACTGCGTCATTGAGGGTAACAAGTCCGCTGGAAGCATCGTACATGGCATGGGGTCCATCGGTATTCGCGATACCACGGTCCACTCGAATGAAATGACCTATCGGACGGATACCTTCAGCTCGGTGATCCTTATAGGAGCGCCATCGAATGCCACCCTCATGATTAGCGATTCCACGCTAGCGGAGAACATTACACCAACGGACACAGCCCTCACCAGCATAATCGCCCAGGTCTGGCGCACCGAAGTTACCAATAACCAATCTTACCTCTCGGCCCGAAGGGTGATCGATAGTGTGATCTCCGGCAACAGCGGACCCGGGGTTACCAGCCATTCCAATATCGAGATTGTTGGCACCACGATTCGCAATAACGGTGGAGGTATCCTCGGGGGCGACGTCACCATACGAGATTCGTCGGTAGTGGGAAATCAAAATTCCCATGCTCTCTATGGTTGGCTTGTGCCCGGCATAATGGCGAACAACCTCATTGCTGAACGTGTGGTGGTTGCAGACAACTCGGTAACGTATGACGGCCCCGTCCCGGCCAATAGGTTGGCGGCGGGAATTGCTGCTAGATTCATGCTGCTGGTCGATTCAACGATTGAGAACAACTCGGCTACCGGTGCTGGGCTGTCGGGTGGTATCTGGACGGAGCGCGGCACGATCGTGCGATCCACTATCTCCGGAAATGAGGCTGTTGGCGACGGGTCGCGGGGCGGGGGAGTGTTTGCCCAATTGGGTGTGAATCTTTACCAATCCACGATCAGTGGAAACCGCGTCGAGGGCACGAACGCACAAGGCGGAGGAGTTTGGACAGCGTCGGCGCTGTCGACACAATCGACCATCGCTGAAAACACTGCCATCGGGGAGGGTGCCGCCGGAGGTGGGGCGTATGTTTACTACTCTAATACTGCCTCGAATATCACTGGAACCGTGTTACACGGAAACACCGCGCCCGTTGGCCCCGATCTTTTGGCGACCGGTGTGAATGGAGTGGAGGAGCAACTGAGCGTCAGTCATTCGCTCGTCGGAAATCCAGATGGCTCATCGCTCGCCACCGGCGGGTTGGGACCGGGCAATTGGATAAATGTCGACGCCATGCTTGGTCCCTTGGCCGACAACGGGGGGCCAACGCGAACTCATTTGCCGATCCAGGGAAGCCCATTGGTCGACGCGGGCAACCCGGATATCGCAATGCTCCCGCAGCTTGTCTACGGGAGCTTCACCTTCTCAGGCGATTACGATCAGCGCGGAGAGCCGTATACCCGAATCATCGATGGAGGAAGCCAAACCGCTCGTATCGATATTGGTGCGGTCGAGCTGCAGGTCGATCCGGTTCAAGAACTGAGAAGCAGCCCCTTTTCAGAAACTGGCATCTTGGTTACGCCGCAACGGTCCGAACCGAATCATAACGAGGCCGTCGATGCTGTTTTCGCTGAACTCGTCCGCAGTGAAGGCGGAATGCTCGCCTTGCTTGTGTGTGACATAGCGGAGTCTTCAGACGCCAGGAAGAAACTTCACTCGGTCGCAGATAGGAAGGAGCCATTTTTCCATCAAGACGATTCGCCGACGGAGCAAATGGTGTCCGATCCTTTCGAGGAGTTGCTCATTGCAGCGACCCTCGGCTTCGATAGTTGAAGCGGTAGGCGAAGCGAACAACTTAGTTGCAACTCACGCAACGCGCATAAAAAAAGCCGTCGTTCCTTCGACGGCTTTTGCGTTGCTTGGGAGAGCGATTCGCCCTACAGACGGTGCCGCCTTAGACGGGGCGAACCTGCTCAGCGCGAGGACCCTTGGGGCCACGGCCTTCGACATAGCTCACTTGCTGACCTTCGCGGAGCTCATCGAAGCTGGTTTCTTCGACATTCGACGAGTGGAAGAACATGTCCTGTCCGGTTCCCGTGTCGATGAAGCCAAAACCCTTGTCCGTCAAACGCTTGATTGTACCTTCAGCCATCTCTTCAAAACCTCAAAATGAAAGCGTGGAGCCGACCCAAAATCAACACAACCATGCGGCCGCTCCACGTCACAAGTTTAGCAGATTGCTGGCAAGAAGCCAGTCCAGGATGGAAAGTGGAGAAAACATGCGTTTATCAGGAGGAATAACGAGTAATACCGGCATTCCCAGCAGCCGGCGGGCGTCGTTTTTACGCACACTGACAGCAGGAAGCACTGGCCTGCGGTAGTGCGCCGTAGCTGTCATGGAGCCGAATCCAATGACCCGTCTCGTTGCGTCCCATCGGTGCGCGGTCGAGCCATTGATAGATGCCCCATAGACCATCAAGGCCGCGCGAGAAGGCCGAGTACGTGTGATAGACCTCACCGTTTTCTATGACGAGCGAACTCAAGCCCGGCCGCTCGCGTGCGTAGGTGGCGATATCGGTGCCAGTGATGGCCGCCCCTTTGATTGCCCCGTCGGGCGTGGTAGTGGAATCAATCGCTGGGCCCTGTGGTGCTGCGTCCATTGCCGGTTCGCGGGTGTAGTTGTACTCAATGCCACCCGATCGCTGCTGCTCTTCGGTGAACGACACGCCAAAGTCGAAATTGAAATCGCTTCCGTAAGACGAGGCCCAAGGAAACCGCCAACCCATCCGGCTCTGAAACGCGGCGAGCTTTTGCAGCGGTGCCCTCGACACCGCCCACAGCATCACGTCGTGGTTGGCCAAGTGGGTTGCGAGACCATCGAACTGATCGGCAATCGACGAACAGGACGGGCAGCCCGCAGCGTAGTCGGGGCCAAACATAAAGTGATAGAGGAGTAGCTGCGACCGGCCCTCGAATAGCTCTTCGAGCGATTTCTTGCCTTCCTTCGTATCGAACTCGTACGTCTTGTCGATCCGCACCCACGGCAGCGCCTGCCGCTGCCGTGCCAGCTCGTCGCTACGGCGGGTTAACTCTTTCTCCGCCGCGAGTAGCTCCTTGCGGGCGTGGGTCCACTCTTCGCGACTGACAACTACGTGGGACATGGTTTTGACTCCTTGAGAAAGTAAGCGAGCTCGGATGGCGAAAGCGCCAATCCGCTTTGTGCACAAAACGGTGAGAACGACGACAGCGATCGCCAGCATCGCCCAGCGAACATAGGACGCGGTCGCAAGCGACAATCCAAGACCGGTCCACAGCGCTACGTACGCAGCCAGGCACGCGGGGCACTTAGGCACAGCGAACAGCAGGGCAGTGGAGAGGATCCAGGCCACGCGTTCGCCCCGCGCCGTCTTGCGTGGCTCGTTGGTTGACTCGGCAGCAATGCAGCAACACCTTGGCATAACGGTAACTCACTTCCCGGCCTTCGACTCGGCCATCTCAGCGATGTGTTCCAACCAGTAACTCCAGCCTTTGAACAAATCGTCCTGGTACTGGCTTACCATCACCCCCATGCTGCGGTGCACCAGCGTGAGTCGAGTGATGTCGCCCTCTTCCGTCAGGCGATACTGCACGTGATTCGTCGCGGCGAACGACATCATCAGCGGCCCACAGATTTCAATGAGCTTGGGCGGCTTGATCACCTGCACGTGACCCCATAAGTGGCCGACCCCTTCGCCCAGATCGCGAAACCAACGCCCGCCGGGCCACGCCTCGAACTTCATCGGATACGCCTCGCCCCCCGGCATTTCGCAGTCGGGGCCCAGTTGTTCCAGGGTCGCCCGAAACGCGATGGCAATCGGCGCTTTGATTTCGACTTCTTTGCGAAGCTCGAAGCTGTCGATGGAAGGGGACTCATTGGTACTCATGATGCTTCCCTATAAGTTGAAGGCGTGACGGTTTATTTCGCCTGCTCGCGAGCCAGGCGTTCGGCTTTGCGCTTGATGCCATCGAGTTGGTGATCCCATAGCTGCTCGAACGACTTGACCCATTCGTGCACCACTTTCAGCTTCTCCGCTTCGAGGCTGTAAATCCGCTGTTTCCCTTGCTTCTCGACGGCGACCACCCCTACTTGTCGAAGAACACCCAGGTGTTTCGACACGGCGGGCTGAGAAAGTCCGAGCGTGGTAACGAGCACCCCGACGGTCAGCGCCCCTCGCTTGGCGAGCGTCTCGATAATTTCCCGCCGCCGCGGCTCGGCGATGGCGTTGAAGACATCGGAAGTGGTAGGGGTTCGAGGCATGTGTTGAATATATTCCTATATGGGAATATGTCAAGGTGTGCGATTAGAAATCCGTTACATCGGTAGAGAGGCCCGTGAGAGCCGGGCCGTCCCTGGCCGCCGGAAGTGTCACCGGGTGGTGCCACGGGGAGGAGCTAAACGCCGCACGCGTCAACCGAATCCTAGGATGTGTTCGATGCGGCCGTATAGTTCCGAGGTCCGGCTTCCCCTGGTCTCTCGCCAGCCCGGATCCCACGTGGAGTCAGAGTCCCGATGCGGGGTATCATCCCCGCCCTTGCGCAGCCCGACGCTGACTAGAACTTTGTGAATGTCCTCCTCGGAACTTACGCTCAGCCCGCCGCCGGTTAGAAACAACGTGAACCACCATTCGACATTACCCTGCCGTCCCAGAGCCCTCTTGAGAAACTTCACCGCCTCCGTTGGATCAAGTTGTTGTTTGCCCAGTCCTAGATATATGGCAGGTTTGCATATTCGAAGAGCAGCCATGGCAATTGAGCCAATTCCAAGTAGCCAATAGATACGTCCTGCATTCTTCTCAGACGTACTCATGAGGTGACCCACAATCCGAAAGACTTCTTGGAGTTGACGGGGAGTCGGCTGAAGAGCAATCAGGAGATCGAGAATATTTCCGATTTGATGACTGTTTGTATTAAAATAGCAGTGTCTTAGGTCAGTGCGTTCAAGGTAGTAATTAAAGTAGTCACTCACTAGCTTTTCACAGCCATCGTTTGACATTGGCGGAAGAGCGATTTCCCGTTGTACGAACTTTCGTAGATACTCGTCGAAATCTAAATTCGGGCCAAACGCTGTCTTCGCTGAGTTTTCAAGCTGCCGCCGATCGATCGCAAGAATGAATGTGGCATTCGGAACATCAAAGATGTGCTTGATGGTTTCGAGGTACGCGATCGCGTAATCAGGGCGGCATCGATCTAGTTCGTCGACAAGAAACAGGACGCCATTCGGGGCGTCTTCGACTGCTTTCGTTATTGCGCGTCGAAGACGCTCCATAGCCGACTTGCGCGACTTGAACATTGAGAATGTGTTTGCAGTCTCGTCGATGCCTTGCCGAGATGCCTTCTTTTCCTCTGCAAGCTTGCCTGCTTCTACAAAGTTGATCCCAGTGGTTTTATCCACAAGTTGCCCGGCAACAGCGGTAGCAAACCATCCGAAGTCCTTCGCGGCGTTGATAATGGTCTTCGCGGCCCCATCCTTGTGATGCGCAACCAAGGCATCAACCAGACTGGAAACGATGGCCAAGAGAGCATCGCCGTAGTAGTCGCTCTCCCAGGCATTCAGTTCGACCACCAGCGGATTAAATGAACCCGCGCCACCGGTCTCTAACCTCTTACGCCACATCTTTAGGAAAGTTGACTTGCCGGATCCAAACTTGGAGCTGAGCGCGATCACTAGGCTCCCTTCGACAAAATCATGCTCGACCGGAATGAAGCCTTCGAGACGCTCCGCAAAGGTCTGTAGTCCCAATAGGTCGTGCGTAAAGTCCGATATCTCCATGCTCTCCCTTTCGCCGATCTTTCGTCTGGTTTGGATTGCAACATCTCTCAGCTTAGGGGAATCCGCAGGTGGGTAGAACGTCCTCCTGGAATTCCCTAGGTGCTAAATGCTCCTCGGCACCCAGCGAGCCGGGCCGTCCCCGGACCCGGACTACCTTCGAGCCAAATCACGGCTTGCCTACCCGTCCTGCCATTCTGGCACCCGCCCCTATCGGCTGCCGCCACCCTCGCCGTAGAATGACCGTCGAAATCCGAGGTTTTCTCGCTTTTTTGGCCTTGGCACGCTGCTTGCATACTAGGGCGTAGAGGACACCCACGGTCTGCCACCACCGGTGTTTTCATCGCGGGGGTCGGGGCCGAGGCCGCCGAGCACGCGTCCGGAGGCCCGTCGATGGACGGGCCTCCGGGCCCGCGCTTTGGGCGCGACACGCTTGATCAAGTAATTAATTAGACAGAACTGTCTACGGACGACTGACACTTCAAAGGAGTTTTGACAGTGGCGAAACAAATGGTGTTTGACGACGAAGCTCGCCGCCCTCTGGCGGCTGGCGTCGCGAAGCTGGCTCGGGCTGTACGAAGCACGCTTGGCCCCCGCGGCCGTAATGCGGTGCTCGACAAGGGTTGGGGCTCGCCCAAGGTGACCAAAGACGGCGTGACCGTTGCTGAGGACATCGAACTGGACGACCCGTTTGAAAACCTGGGTGCCCAGCTCGTAAAGGAAGCCGCCAGCAAGACCAACGACGTCGCTGGCGACGGCACCACCACCGCCACCGTGCTGGCCGATGGCATCTTCCGCGAAGGCCTGAAGATGATCGCCGCTGGTGCCGATCCCATGGCCCTCGGCCGTGGCATCTCGAAGGCGGTCGAGGCCGTCAGCGAAGCAATCTCGAAGATGGCCGAGCCGCTGGACGTGAAGGATAAGAAGCGTCTGCAGCAAATTGCCACCATCGCCGGCAACAACGATCCCACCATCGGCTCGGTGCTCGCCGACGCCTTTAGCAAGGTCGGCAAGAACGGCGTGATCACCGTCGACGAAGGCCGTGGCAACGAGACCACCGTCGAAGTCGTCGAAGGCATGCAGTTTGATCGCGGTTACCTGTCGCCCCACTTCGTGACGAACGAAGACGACATGTCCGCCGAGCTCGACAACTGCTTGGTCCTCGTGTTCGAAGAGAAGATTTCGAACGCCAAGAATCTGGTTCCCGTCCTCGAAGCGATCAGCAAGTCGGGCAAGCCGCTGTTGATTCTGGCCGAAGACGTCGATGGCGAAGCCCTGGCGACGCTGGTCGTCAACAAGATGCGTGGCATCGTCCACGTCTGTGCCGTGAAGGCCCCTGGCTACGGCGATCGTCGCAAGGCGATGCTGGGCGACATCGCGACCCTGACCGGTGCGAACGCCATCTTCAAGGACCTCGGCATCAAGCTCGAAGCCGTCCAGCTCAGCGACCTAGGCAAGGCCAAGAAGGTCATCGTCACCGGCGACAACACCACCATTGTTGGCGGTGGTGGTTCGAAGGACGCGATCAACGGCCGTGCCGAGCAGATCCGTCGCGAGATCGAATCGACCGACAGCGACTACGACCGCGAGAAGCTGCAGGAACGCCTGGCGAAGCTCGCCGGCGGTGTGGCCGAGATCAAGTGCGGTGCCGTGACCGAGAGCGAAATGAAGGAGCGTAAGGCATTGTTTGACGATGCCCGCGCTGCTACGCACGCCGCCCTGGCCGAGGGCATTGTCCCCGGTGGTGGTGTCGCCCTGCTGCGTAGCGAAAAGGCCCTCGACAAGCTCGACCTCAAGGGAGACGAGAAGCTGGGTGCCGACATCATTCGCGCGGTGCTTGAGTACCCGCTGCGTTACATCGCCGAGAACGCCGGTGTCGACGGCGCCGTGGTGGTGAATCGCGTGCGTCGCATGAAGGGCAAGACCGAAGGGTACAACGCCGACAAGGACGAGTACACCGACTTGGTCGCCGCCGGCGTGATCGATCCCGCTCGCGTGGTGAAGACCGCGCTGCAAAACGCCGCGAGCGTCGCCGCGCTACTGCTCACCACCGATTCGCTGATCGCCGACATCCCGGCCGAAGAAGAAGCCGGCGGTGGCCACGATCATCATGATCACGGCATGGGTGGCATGGGCGGAATGGGTGGCATGGGCGGCATGGGCATGCCCGGAATGATGTAATCGACGGGGCTGTTGGCTATCGGCTTTGGGCTCTACGCCAGAAGTCGAACGAATGGCCCGCAGCTTCCAGCTAATAGCCTAGAGCCAAGCCTTACGCTTCGGCCTCAACATTCATAGATAAGTCAAATCACGAGGAAATAATCATGGCCAAAATCAAACTGCGTCCGCTAGACGATCGTGTGGTTGTGCAACCGCTGGAAGCTGAAGAGATGACCGCTGGTGGCATCGTGCTGCCGGACGCGGCTCGCGAAAAGCCTCAGCGTGGCAAGGTAATCGCCGTTGGTGCCGGCAAGCTGCTCGACAGCGGTAACCGTGGCGAGCTATCGGTCGCCGTGGGCGACGAAGTGATCTACGGCAAGTACGGCGGATCCGAGGTCGAAGTGAACGGCGAAGAGTACAAGATTCTGCGTGAGTCCGACATTCTCGCGAAGGTAACCACCTAGTAGTGCAGATGGGGAAGGTGGAAGGCAGAAGGGGGAACCCAGCCGCTTGCGTGCCCCCTTCGACCTTCCGCCTTCCCCGCTCGCCTACCTCTCCGCATCGAATCCATCAGCAACTCAACCGTTTAAGGATATTCCCGTGGCTAAACAACTCATGTTCGACGACGCCGCACGAGCTAAGATGCTCAAGGGTGTCGACAAACTGGCCGACGCCGTGGCCGTGACGATGGGCCCGACCGGTCGCAACGTCATCATCAACAAGTCGTTCGGCGGCCCGACCGTCACCAAGGACGGCGTGACCGTTAGCAAAGAGATCGAGCTCGAAGACCCGTTCGAAAACATGGGTGCCAAGCTCGTTCACGAAGTGGCCGACAAGACCTCGTCGCTCGCCGGCGATGGAACGACCACCGCTACCGTGCTCGCCCGCGCCATCCTCAAAGAAGGTGCCCGCAACATCGTAGCCGGCAGCAACCCCACGGCCGTGCGTCGTGGTATTGAGAAGGCCGTCGCGGCGGCTTGCGATTTCCTCGACTCGAAAAGCAAGAAGGTTTCGAGCAAGGAAGAAATCGCCCAGGTCGGTGCCATCAGCGCCAACAACGATCGCGAGATCGGCGACCTGCTGGCCGACGCGATGGAGAAGGTTGGTAAGGACGGCGTGATCACTGTCGAAGAAGGCAAGAGCACTGAGACGACCCTGGAGTTCGTCGAGGGCATGCAGTTCGACAAGGGTTACTTGTCGCCTTACTTCATCAACGAACCGTCGACCATGTCGGCTGCGATCGACGATGCCTACATCCTGATCCACGAGAAGAAGATTAGCAACCTTCGCGAGTTGCTGCCGATCCTCGAGCAGGTCAGCCAGAAGGGCAAGCCGCTAGTGATCATCGCCGAAGACGTCGAGGGCGAAGCCCTGGCCGCTTTGGTGGTCAACAAGCTGCGTGGCATTCTGAACGTGGCGGCGGTTAAGGCTCCTGGCTTTGGTGATCGTCGCAAGGCGATGCTCGGCGACATTGCTACCCTGACCGGCGGCACCATGCTGTCCGACGACCTGGGCAAGAAGCTCGACACCGTCACGCTCGAAGAGCTGGGTCGCGCGAAGAAGGTCACCATCACCAAGGACTCGACCACCATCGTCCAAGGTGCCGGTGCCAACGCCGAAGTGAAGAAGCGTATCGACCAGATTCGCAAGAGCATCGAAGCCAGCACCAGCGATTACGATCGCGAGAAGCTGCAAGAGCGCCTGGCGAAGCTCACTGGTGGCGTTGCCATCGTGTCGGTGGGTGCCAACAGCGAAGCCGACATGAAGCAGAAGAAGGCCCGCGTCGAAGACGCGCTGCACGCCACGCGTGCGGCCGTCGAAGAGGGTATTCTGCCTGGTGGTGGCGTGGCGCTGATTCGTTGCCGCGAAGCAGTCGAAGCCGCTCGCAGCGGCGCGAAGGGTGACGAGAAGATCGGCGTCGACATTGTACTCGGTGTGCTGAGCGCCCCGCTCAAGCAAATCGCCGACAACGGTGGTCTGCCAGGTAGCGTGGTGGCCGACGAGGTGGCCCAGAAGCCGTTCAACCACGGTTTCGACGCCAACGCCGGCGAGTACGTCGACATGCTGAAGGCGGGTGTCATCGACCCGACCAAGGTAGTGAAGACCGCCCTGTCTAACGCCGCCAGCATCGCCGGCCTGATCCTCACCACCGAGGCCCTGGTGACCAACTACGACTCGAAGGACTCGGACAAGCGTGCCGTCATCGGCTCGGTCCGCTAAGCCTCGCGAGTGTAGTTCCAAATTCGAAGCCGGGCCACTTGCGAACAGTCGCGAGTGGCCCGGTGTTTTAGCGTGCTGAGAGCGTTTGGCTAGAGGCAGTTAGCCAGAGTTCTTCATCCCTTCGCTTAAAGCCTAAAGCCAACAGCTCATGGCCACTTCATCCATGCCCACCCAACGCTGTTATTACGAAGTCCTGGGCATCGAACGCACTGCGTCCGAGGGCGATATCGCTACGGCCTATCGGAAGCTCGCGATCAAGTACCACCCCGACAAGAACCCGGGGGACGAAGAAGCCATCGCTCGCTTCAAGGAGTGCAGCGAGGCGTTCGAGGTACTGCATGACTCGCACAAACGGTCCCGCTACGACCAGTACGGCCACGCCGGTGTGAATGGCAATGGCGGGGCTCACTTCGGCGACGTCGGCGATATCTTCAGCGCGTTCGGCGATATCTTTGGTGACATCTTCGGCGGGGGCGGTGGCGGTCGGCGGGCTCGTGCTGGTCGCGACGTCCGCTGCGACGTGACGCTTACGCTTCACGAAGCGGCCGAGGGTTGCAGCAAGACCGTCGAGTTTCAGCGTCACGAGACCTGTGAAGACTGCAAAGGCTCTGGCGCCGCGGCGGGTAGCTCGCGCGAAACGTGTGCCTACTGCGCCGGCCACGGCCGCGTGATTCAGTCTGCCGGCATCGTTCGCGTACAAACCACTTGCCCTGCGTGCGGCGGCGCAGGCTCAAAGATCAAAGATCCTTGCCGCACGTGTCGCGGCAAGGGCCAACGCCTCCGCCGCGTGGTTACCGAGGTTCAGATTCCCGCTGGCGTCGACGATGGCATGCGGGTTCGCATCTCCGGCGAGGGCGAGCCCAGCGCGTCCGGCGGTCCCCCCGGCGATTGTTATTGTTTTATCTCGGTTCTCAGTCATCCACTGTTCGAGCGGCAGGGCCAGCACCTCGTGTGCAGGGTGCCGATCACTTACGCCCAGGCTGCCCTCGGGTGTACGCTGGAGGTTCCCACGCTCAACGGCCGCGGCGAGGTGAAGGTGCCAGCCGGCACGCAGTCGGGCGACGTATTCCGCCTGGGTGGCCGAGGCATGCCCGATCCGCGTTCGCACGGGCTGGGCGACCTGTTGGTGCAAGTGACCATCGAGGTACCGACGAAACTATCGAAAGAAGAACAACAACTGCTGCGCCAACTGGCCGAGCTCGAACACAAGCACGTTGCCCCGCAGCGTAAGTCGTTCTTCAAACAACTGGCGGAGTACTTCACCGCCAGCGACGAATCGGATAAGGATTAAACCGTCATGGCTAACGAAGATAACTTGGTAGAAGATTCGGACGAACTGCTCGACGCCGGCGACAACGGCGGCATGGACCTCCAGGCCGAACTCGCTTCGAAGCAAGACCAGAATCTCCGCCTGCAAGCCGAGATTCAAAATCTCCGTGGCCGCCAGGCCCGCGAGATGGCCGACCTTCGTCAGTACGCGAGCATCGACCTGATGCGCGACATCCTGCCGGCCGTCGACAACATCGACCGCGCGATCGGCGCCGCTGGTAATAGTCCTGAGGTGGCGACGCTGGTCGAGGGCTTCAAGCTCGTCCGCCAGCAATTGGTCACCGCGCTCGCTCAGCATGGTTGCAAAGAGATACCCGCCGAAGGCCAAATGTTCGACCCCGACCTGCACCAGGCGATCCTGCAACAACCCTCGGCCGATGTTCCCGCCGGCCAGATCATCATGGTCGCGCAAGCCGGCTACCAACTCCACGACCGCGTGGTCCGCGCCGCCCAAGTAATCGTCTCCGCCGGCCCCACGGGCAACGGAAACATCGCTTAACAATCATCCAACACAGGCTTACGGAATAACCACGGAGATCACAGAGCTCACAGAGATGGTTGGAACACTAATCCACGCTAATCTTCACGAATATCCGATTAGCGTTTATTAGCGCAGATTAGTGTTCCCGAATCTTCTCCTCTGCGTTCTCTGTGAACTCCGTGGTTCATGCATTTTTGGAGTTCCGATCAACAATGCCGACTTACGATTACGTCTGCGATGCGTGTGAGCATGAGTTTGAGCTGTTTCAGTCCATCTCCGAGCCGCTCAAGCGCAAGTGCCCCGAGTGTGGCAAGCTGAAGCTTCGCCGGCTGTTTGGCACCGGCGCGGCGGTCGTGTTCAAGGGCTCGGGCTTCTACGAGACCGACTACCGCAGCGACTCTTATAAGAAGGCCGCCGAGAAGGACAAGAAGTCGCAGTCCGGCGACTCGGGGGGCGACTCGAAAAAGTCGGAGTCAAAGTCCGAGGCCAAATCCTCGTCCGACTCCACCGGCTCGAAGAGCAAACCCAAGTCCAAGAAGAAGGACTAACCGTGGTCTGCCCCACCTGCAAGAAGAACTTTGACCCTCCGCAGTCCGACGCTTTGCCGTTCTGCTGCGAGCGTTGCCGGCTCATCGACCTGGGCCGCTGGCTGGGCGAGGACTTCGGCTTGCCGTCGGTCCCCGACCCCGAAGCCGACGAAACGCCCGAATCGTTCGGCGGCGACGACGATGACAGCGAACAGTGAGTGCTAGCATCGTTTCAACGTAGGCGGTCGGCTGCGGCGGCGATATACTCACGAGCTATTGGTTTGCAGCAAGGAATGCTGTCGCAGTAAAGAGCGGAGGAACCGCATGCCTCAAGATACACCGTCGTCGAATTATCGAGCCCCCGCTTGGTCGTGGCTCCTGCTCCTCAAGGCTCCCGCCATCGCGCTGCGTGGTCGCGTGATGCTGCTCGCCGCGGCGGGCGTGATCGCCGTGTGGCTTTTGGACGCGCTGGTGGGGTACACGCCAACCGAACCGTTGGTCGATGCTATTGATGCGGGGGGTGGGTTCGTGCGGACGGCGCTCGCGACGGTCGAGCACATGGCTCGCGACTTCGTCGGTCCGTTCGTCGACATCGTGCAGAACGACGATCTGCTCTCCAGTGTTCTCGCATGCCTCGCGCGACTCGCCGTGTGGGGATTTGTAGGCGGCGCGATTGTCCGCATTGCTGCACTCTCCCTGACGCGCGACGAAGACCCGAACCTCGAAGCGGCGCTGCGATACACCTGGCAACAACGGGCCGGGTTCTTTGGTGGTCCCGTTTTGCTCCTTACAGGCCTCGCGGCAATGGCGCTTCCGCTGCTCGTTGTGCGTCTGGCCATGGAAGTCTCGTGGCTCGCCACCGGCATCGCGGTGATTTGGCCTATCGTGATCGTGGTTGCAATCGTCGCGACGCTGTACGGCGTGGCGGCACTCGCGGGTTGGCCGTTCGTGTGGGCCGCCGCCGCCGTGGATGGCAGCGACTCGTTCGACGCCGTGAGCCGAATGTTTGCCTACCTCTATCAAAAGCCACTTAGGCTTGTGGGCTACGCCGCGGTGCTTGGCGTGGTCGCCGCCGCGTCGGCGGGCGTTGCAACGGGTTTCATGATTGCCGTCGATCAAGTCTCGGAGTTCGCCGCTGGTTCGCCCGACAATCCGTGGGCGCTCACGACCATCGCGTGGTGGAACGCCGCGGCACTCTCGCTCATCGTCGTCTACCTCACCGCGCTGGTGTGGACCTCGGGTGCCGCGCTCTACTTGCTACGCCGCCAAGACGTCGATGGCGTGCATGTCGATGAAGTGTTCATCGACCCTGCGGAGTTCGATGGTGGTATCCCAACGCTTCGCGATGGCCCCACGGGCGTGCCTGAGTTCGACGACCAATCCGACGCGGCGTGAAGAAGAATTAGTCGCGGATCTTCGCAGATCGCAACGGATGTACGCGGATAAGGCCTGATTGAAGTCAATTGTGCAAGGAATATTTGCTAAGGTCTCTCGTTCCGGGTTAAAGAACTGAATTCGCGCCAATCTGCTCAGATCCTCGCGCATCCGCGACTAATTCTTCAACCGAGAACCTCAGAGATCACCTTCGCCATATCCCGGTGAAACTGCCCTCGAGTGAGCACCTTGGTGCAGCCAGCGTCGCTCGCTGCTTGAAGCTTCGCTTCGTGCACATGCGGACCGAACGCTATGATCGGCACTTCGGCACCGGCGGCTTCGCGAATCGCCGCGACCGCCGCGGCCACGTCGTCGACTCCATTGAGATCGAGCACCGCGACACTTACGGGCGCTGGAAGTTCGAGTCCCGCGAGCCGTCCGACCGCGACTGCACGGCAGGGGAGGGCGAGCTGTCTCGCGGCGTGTTCGATCGGCGCGGTGGCCATCAGGTCGTTAGTAATGGCGAGCAGCATGGTACTAGATGGCTCCCGGGCCGGCTTGGCCATCGCTGATCTGGATGGCCCGCTCCATCGGCACGACAAACACCTTGCCATCGCCGATGTAGCCTTCGACGCTACTTCGCGCGTGGTCTTCCAGGCAGGCGATCGTCTTGTCGACGAAGTCGTCGTTCACGGCGATCTCGAGCTGCACCTTGCGGAGCAGGTTGGTCTCGTACTCATGCCCGCGATAGGTCTCGATGTGCCCGCGCTGCCGCGCGTACCCCATCGCGTCGAGCACCGTCATCCGCGTCACGCCGATGTTTACGAGTGCCTTCTCGACCGACGCCAACTTCGTCGGTTGAATGACCGCCCATATTAGTTTCATCCGCTTGTCCTCCGCCTGGAGAGATTCGCTAGTGTATGCGCGTAGACGATCCCCAATCTTGTTCCCTCTCCCCCGTCGTTTCGCTTCGTTTCCGCGTCAATCAACTATCGCGTGTGACTGCGAAACGATGGGGGAGAGGGTTAGGGTGAGGGGGTGACCCTCGCACACGTTTCGAATCGAAAAAGCAAAACGTTCGCCCTGCTTGATTTCTCAAGAAGGGCGAACGTTGATCATAACGCATTAAGTTGTGTTCGCGGAAGGTCTTAAGGCTGCGCCACAAACCGGGCATCCATCACCTTCTCGATCCGGGCCGAAGTCTCCTCCAGATGGGCCTGGGTATACCGGTCGAGCGAATCGCCCGACTCCTTCAGGTACTCGTCGATCATCTTCTTGAGCCGGCCGAGCTCGCTGTAGGCCATCGTCTGGCAATCCTCCGGAGCACCCGCTCCCAGGGCCAACTGGCTCAAACGGTCGAGATACGCCCGCTGCACGTTACGCCGGAGGCTCGCAATCGCCGGCTGACGCAGCGTGTACTCGCTATCCTCTTTGCTTTCGGCAACCAGCTCAGCGAACATCGAATCGGTGAGCGTTGTTAGCAACTCGGCGGTCGTAAACGCGTCTTCGTCCGCCGACTGCTTCAATTCCGAGTCGTGAATCCGCATCAGAGTCAGGTTCGACAGCAGCTGCTCGAGCACCCGTTGCTGCCAGAGGAGAATCGTCTGATGCGCGGGGTAGTCGTGACGCTCCATGTCCTCGACGCCCCAGTGGCTCCACTTCGAGGCGGCCAGCTTGTTATAGAGCTCGGGTGGGAAGTTGAACGGCGTGGCCGTAAACATTTGGTCGCACACCAGCTCCAGCGCCTCGCGCTGCTTCTTGGCCGGCACCACTTCGAACGGCTCCGGCGCGTCCTTGTCTCCCTTGTGGCTGCGATTCACGTGCACGCCACCGACGTAACGCGACACCATGAACATCGCCTTGCCGTGCGTCGACAGCAGCACGCCAAACGCACGCCGAGCCCGCTCATACCCTTCGCCATCCTCGACCAGCGAGTCGGCAATGGTGGGCATCGTTTCGCTGACGAGCTGTGCCTCGCGCTTCGCGTACTCCACTAGGTCGTTCGAGAAGTCGAAGCGATTGCTGTGCGGATCGGGGTCGATCCCGCGGGTGTTCTCATCGGTCGAGAAGGCAAGTTCCGCCTCGCCGCTGCGGGCCGCGATCTTGCCAAGTTCTTTGAGTTCGTCCTGAGGCTTTGCGGCCTTGATCGGCGTGTAGCCGTACTCAATGGCCCAGTAGTCGTAGGGGCCAATGGTCGTGGAATAGTAGTCGCCCTGCTTTTCGCTCGCCGGCGCGATGTTCGCGGGGGCGTAGTCCATCACCGACGCCGTGAGGCCTGTCTTCGAAGTCTTCTCCGGATCGTTGATGTCCTTGATCGAGTACAGGGTGCTCGCCTTGAAGTTGTGACGCAGGCCGAGCGTGTGGCCCACTTCGTGCATCGCCACTTCTTTCAGGCCCTGCAAAATCATCTTGTCCATGTCGGCCGCACTACGCGTACGGGTCGCAGCGACCGTCGCACCGAGTGCGAGTTGATGCGACATGCCACCCAGCAAGTTGCACATGCAGCCCGCGTGATGACCAGCGTGCGGCATGTTCGGCTGCATCAATTGAGCCCGGCGATACGCCTCGATTTCGAGTGGCCCGCCAGTGAGCGCGGCGATCGAGTCGGGCGTGAACGTTTCGTATTCCTGCTTCCAGAACTGCAGGAAGTCGGCGTCGAAGATAATGTCGGCGTCGAGAATCTGTCCCGTGTTGGGATTCACCCGCGACGGGCCCATCGCGAAGCCTGCCCCCGCGGTAATCCAGCGGAACGTGTTGTAACGCACATCCCCCGGCTCCCAGGTCGCGTCGTCGGGCTGCTGACGAACCTCCACCGCGTTGTAGTAGCCGGCCTTTTCAAACGCTTTGTTCCACTCTTCAATACCGTCGCGGATCGGCTTGCGGTACTTAAACGGAATCGTCTTCTCGAGCCAGAACACAATCGGCTCCTTCGGCGGCGACTTCTCCGCCTCGGGGTCGCTCTTCTCGAGGTTCCAGCGATTGATATAACGCACAAACCGATCTTCGGTCTCGGCGGTCGAAAAGTCCTTGACCACTGTCAGGAAGTAACCCACTCGGTCGTCCGCGAGGCGTGGCTTGTAGTTCGTCTGCGGCAGTTTGCTAATCGAGTAGTGCACGTTCACCGTCACGCCACGCGAGTCAGCCACCGTGTCCATGGTCGACTCTCCACCCGACGCGTAAGTCGCGGCGACTTGTACTTCGACGTTCTTCGGATGCGCTTCGATGCCGGCCCAGTTGCTCTTGTTCGCGGCGAACTGGAATCCACGCAGCACCTGGCTGATCTGTGGCAAATCGCTCAGCAGTACCGGCGTCAGATCAACGACCACCGTACCATTGGGGCCTGTTGTGGCGATCGGCAGACTAAATAGCACGCTGTCGGTGTAGGCAAGTTCGACCGCACGCTTGGCGGGGCTGCCACTATCGGCAGTGAATCGAACATTGCGACGCACGATTTGAACTTGATCGCCAACGCGCCGAAACTGCCAAACCCAGTCGTCGCCAAAGCCCCAGCTATAACCGCCGAGCAGTGGCCGCTGACCAATGCCTTTGGCAATGGTGATGAGCACGAAGAAATCTTGATTGAAGTCGTCGGGTTTCAGTTCGACGAACAACTTCGTCTCTCCTTGGTGCAAAGTGAGGAGGCCCGACTTCGACTTGGTGTCCTTGAGCACTTTGTCATAAGGCGGAAACTTCGGCTCGGCGGCTTTCTGTGCCGCCGCGGCCGCCCCCGGCGCACCACCAGCCGCCCCGTCCGCCGGCGCCGAAACCTCGTCGGCCGTCGCCGCAGCAGCCTGCTCGCCCTTTGGTTCTTCCTTCGCTTCGTCTCCCCGCGCGAAACTCCCTAAGGTCAACACACTAAACGCCAATAGCCAAACGGGAATACGAAGATTGTGCACTTGAGTAGCCTCGAAGGAAGGAGTACCGAAGGTGGCACCCGCGGGTGGGAATCTGCCGTTCGTGCAGATCAGGCGGGCAATAGGGAGCCCCCAGAATATAGCTTACAGGGGTGCCGTTGTCGAAACTTTTTCGGGGCCCCTGTTGTCCCCTCTCCCCCAGTCCGTTCGCGCACCAGACCGGCCATTCGTTAACGCACACTCGCGAACGGATGGGGGAGAGGGCTAGGGTGAGGGGGCCCTCACTGCGAGTGGATGGTGCCATTTTTCTACGTGGCGTAAGCATCCTGCTCGCGAACTTCACTATTCCTCGGCGGCAAGGACCCTCTGCCATAAGCCGCGGAGCGGCGGTAGCGCGTAGCCCCGGGACCACATGCCCCACCTAGTTGAAAGCCGCGGAGCGGCGACAGCGAATCTCCGCCATCGAGCAGAGCGAATCCGAACTCGCCGCCGGGATCCATTGCTCGGTCGCGTAGTTTCTCATTGACTGTGACCCGCTGCCGCCGCTCCGCGGCTGGGGACATACCAGACCCCACCCCCTGGGGCTCGCGCCCCAGGCTATGCGCTGTCGCCACTCCGTGGCTGCGGGGTTTAGGTCGCTCTTTTCCGATTTCTTCCCGGATTCCTGAACCCTTTTAGAAATCTTGAGAAAATGTACAAACGTTCCAAAAAGGGACTAGAAAGTACTCGCGCCCATGTTCTAATTTCGCATGTAGGCCGGATCAAGCGGAGCGCCGACCCGGCAATGGACGCGTAAAAAAAGGAGAAACTAAGCCATCCAGAACACGCCCCGTAGCATGGCCGCCCCGGCCATGTCCTGCATGTCACTCGCTCGCGACACACGGCCGAGGGCGGCCATGCTACACGCTTTCGCCTTCGCGGGAGCGACTTGCATAAGCGACCACAAATCCAACACGCCAAGCGCCGGGTCGGCGCGGAGCTTGACTCGGCCTACGCGACTCACCGTTAGTAAAGTCGCACCTGCGGTGAACCCCTGCGACATTACTCTTTTCGCGAGATCCCATGAACGATGATTTCACCCGAGAAATTACGACGCTTTGCAGTTCCGCCAGTTTTCTCCAAAAGAGTAAAGTCGCACCCAGTGAGAAAGTCGTAAAAGTGGGACTTTACTCTTAGGAAATCAACTTCGGAATCACCACGGCCCTAACGGGCCCCGGTCGCGTCGTTACGTTTTCAGTTTCATTCAACGAACACACAGAGCTTTCGTGTCCGACGCTCTCCTCCAACTCGCCCATCGTTCGTGGCCTGCCGTTGTTTCGGCGATGGCTTCGATCGAGCCTGTCACCGCTCGCAGGCTGAGCGACGACCCGCTTTTTCGAATTGCAAGCGGTGGCGAGGCGTACGCACTTCGAGGCTGGAGCAAGGACCAACTCGCGCAAGCGAAGGCAACAACGCGATTCGTGCAGCACTTGGCTCAGTCGAAAAAACTGTGTGTCCCGCCACCCATCCCTTCGATCGAGTTCGAAACGCTGGTCCAGTTCCAAGATGGTTATTGGCAACTCTCTCCGTGGCTTTCCGGCGAATCCGATTTCGAGCAGTGTCCATCTCGCGAACGCGTGGAATCCATGTGCGAGTCACTGGCCTTGCTTCATTTGGAAGGTGCGAAGTTGGCGGTTGCTCAACGACTGGTTCACTTGGAGCAGCGAGAGGCCCAACTTGCGGAGTTGGCCAAGTCGCTCGACGCGGGCGACTTCGTGGTGAATCATGAGCAACTTGATCTTCCCGCTAATATTTCAAGCTCGCTGCGACGGGGCGTGTCGCTGGTTCAGGCGCAAGCCGTCCAATTCCAAAACCCTTTGACCTCGCGGCAATGGATTTGGGGCGATGCGTGGCATAACAACTTTCTGTTTGCCGGCGACCGCGTGGTTGGTTTGGTCGATTTCGCCACGGTTCGCGTCGATACGCCACTTGCCGATCTCGCTAGGCTCCTCGGCAGCGCGATCACCGACCACCCAGATTGGTGGCAAGCGGGCCTCGATTCCTACGCCCGCGTGCGCCCGCTTTTGGCTGCCGACCGCGAGTTCATTCGCCACTTGGTGGATGTGGGCACTCTCGTATCGCTTGGCAACTGGCTCCGATGGCTCGGGGTGGAACATAGGGAGTTCCCGAATCCCGCCGAAGCCCATCGTCGATTACACCATTTTCACCGCCGGCTTACCGAACTGCTGGCACGCAGCGTTCCTCCGTAACCCCATTTGGGCGTGGGGTCGATGTTTTCTCGACAGCGCTCGCCCGCTAGAATTGATTGTCCTTCCCCCCGCCGGGTTTTTCCCTCCCGCCCAGATTCCCAGAACTTGCTTCCTTATGAATATGCGTTGCTCACGCTGGTTGATGGTGCTCGTTGTCGGACTCCTGTTCGCTTCGCCGGCTCGCTCGCAGGACTTCCTCGACGGTCTCGACCTGGGGGGATTCGATGGCGGAATGGGGGGCGATCCCGTGACATTCGCCGCCGAGTTCACGCCCGCCACTGCCGATCGCCCCGCCGTGCTGATGCTCACGGCGACGATTGAACCGGGCTGGCACGTCTACTCGCTGACGCAGCCCAAGGGGGGGCCGCTCGCTGCGGTGCTCAAGCTGAGCGAATCGAAAGACTACAAACCAATCGGCGACTGGCGCGCGTTCCCCGAGCCGCACACTCGTACCGACCCGAAGACCTGGCCGGGGCTGAAGCTCGAAGAGCACGACAACAAGGTCACCTGGTACTTGCCGATTGAATTCGCGGCCGGAGTCGACGTGGCCACGGCCAAGGTCACGGGCACGGCTTCCATTCAAGCGTGCAAGGACTCGTGCATGCCGATCGACGTCGACTTCGTCGCCAAGCAGGGCAAGGGAGTTGAGATCGGCCCCATCGAAGTCGCCAAGCCGACCAACGTCCAAACCCAAGCACCCAAGCCAACCACTCCCGCCGCCCCGACGGTCCCCGAAGCGCCGAGCGAAGCGGGCGTGTACCACGCCGAGGGTTCGGTGGTCACTTGGTACGGTTGGCTTGATCGCTCGAGCATCAAGCCGGGCGAGCGGGTGAATTTGTACCTGCGTGCCGAGCTCCCGGAGCACTGGCACGTCAACGCCTACGAGAAATCGCAGACGAGTAAAGGCAACTTGCCGACGCTCATCGCCCCGAAGCCCGCCGATGGTTTTGTGTTCTTCCAACCCGAACGCCGCGGCGAACTGATTGAGAAGCCGAGCCCCGTCGCGGGGTTTGGACTGATGCGTTACCACGAGGACAAGGCGGCCTGGGTGGTTCCGATCGACGCGGTGACCGAACTTAAACCGGGCGAGTACAAGCTCGCTGGATTCATCGGCTACCAAGCGTGCGAAGCGAACGAGCAGGGCCTCGGAAGTTGCGAGCTCGCCAAGGGCGCTCAATTCTCGACCACCATCAAGGTGGGCGACACGAGCAGCGATACGCCCGGCACCGTTTCGTTCGAGCCGTCCACGTACAACAATGCCCTCGAAGCCTCGAAGCTGATCGCCGACAAGCTGCAAGTCGCCTCGCCCGGTTCCGACAACCTGCGGATCATCGAATTCGGTAGTTCCGACGTGCAGCGCAAGCTGGGCCTAATCGGCATGCTGGGAGCGGCGCTCGTTGGTGGTTTGATTTTGAATCTTATGCCATGCGTGCTCCCTGTGATTGGGCTCAAGGTGATGTCGTTTGCTCGGCAGGGTGGTGAGAGTCGTTTTCGGGTGTTCTCGCTCAACCTCGTGTACGTGGCGGGTGTGATGGCGGTGTTCTTGCTGCTGGCGACTCTTGCTTCGCTGACGCAACTCGGGCTTTCGACCGGCGACTACGGGTGGGGCGAGCTCAACACGCTGACGTGGTTCAAGGTCGCAATGACGGCGCTCGTCTTTGTGATGGCGCTTAGTTTCCTTGGTGTGTGGGAGATTCCGCTTCCCGGCTTCGCCGGTTCGTCGGCAGCGGCGCAGATTGCGTCGCGCGAAGGTTACGGCGGAGCGTTCTTTAAAGGCATGCTCACCACCATCCTCGCCACGCCGTGTAGCGGCCCGTTCCTGGGACCCGTGTTCGGTTTCACCATCGGGCAGCCGCTGGGCATCACGTACCTGATTTTCTTCTGCGTCGGCCTTGGTATGTCGCTGCCGTATCTGTTGATCGGGGCGTTCCCGTCGCTGGTCCAGTGGATCCCCAAGCCTGGCATGTGGATGGACACGTTCAAGCAGTTCATGGCGTTCGTTCTCTTGGGCACAGTTGTCTATTTGCTTTCAACAATCAGCGAACAGTACTTCATCCCCACCATGGCGCTCTTGGTCGCCCTCTGGTTCGCGTGCTGGCTCGGCGGCCGACTTTCCATAACGGCATCTGCGGGAAGTAAGTGGGGATCTTGGCTTAGTGGTTTGGCGGTCGCGGCGCTCGTGGGCTTTGTTGGTTTCGGTCCTGAGAGCAAGCACGAGCTTCCTTGGAAACCCTTCGATGACACCCAGTTCGCCGAGTCGCGTGAAAGTGGCAACGTGGTGATGCTCGAGTTCACAGCCAATTGGTGTTTGACCTGCCAGGTAAACCTGCGAAACGCACTCGATGTGGCGTCCGTTAAAGAAGTGGTCAGGGAGAACAACGTCCACGCCCTCAAAGCCGACTGGACGGATCGCGATCCGAACATCAAGGACATCCTGCTGAAGCTTCGCAGTCGCAGCATTCCGCTGCTTGCCATTTATCCCGCCGGGCGACCGGACGAGGTAATTGTGCTGCGTGACGTGGTGACGGAGACGCAGGTGCTTCAGGCGCTGGCGGCGGCGGGGGCGGTGGAGGGGAATCCTCATCGCGACTTCGCGTTGAAGCAGCTCGAAGCTCCGGCTCAGGCCAGCCGTACGTTGGCGGAAGTTCGTTAGGCGGCCTCCGTGGGTAAGGTTTCCAGCATCGGGCAAGGTTTCGAGAGGGGAACCAAGCTCGCGAGGCATCCCACCACGATCCCTACGAGCAGTGACACGGGCATCATCCAGAACGTCAGGGAATGCTCCTGGTGCCAGAGTCCGAAGCCGAAGTCGCTGTAAAAGCCGAGTCGCACGGCGATGAACGTGGATGCCGCGAACCCGCTCCAAACGCCCAGCCTGGTCGCCCACGGCACGAACGTGGCCATGAAGAACAGCAGGAACAGCGGGGCAACGAAGACGTTGGAGTTGGTAATCACCAGCTCGAACAAATTCGCGTCTTTGCCCCTCTGAGCAACTAGCAAACTCACGGCGATGGTCGCCGCGCCCACCAGGGCAGTGAGCACTTGAGTGCGCACCAAGTTGCCGTGCTCGGATTTCGCCTTGCCAAAGAATCGGTCGATGAAGTCGACGGCGAGCACCAAGCTACTAGAGTTGTAACCAGACGACAAACTCGACATGGCCGCGGCCATGAGTCCAGCGATGACGGCCCCGGTGATCCCTGGAGGCAAGCCGTGCACAATGAATTGCGAGAAGGCAATATTGGCACCCTCGGTCGTGTCGATACCGTAGGACTTGAGCTGGTCGGGATAGGAGCGATAGTAGGCGCTGAGAGCCAAGCCGACTAGCACTAACGTACCGATGGTCGCGGCGCTGGAAATAAGCGAGATGCCAAACATCTTGCGCGCCGTGGGCAGGTCGCGGGTTGCCAGGTATCGTTGAACCGCCATTTGATCGGAGCCGCAGGTGCAGATCCACCAGGTCAGCTGGGAGATCATGACGAGCGTGACGGTGGCTCGTACGCTCAGATCGAGCGAAAAGTCGAGCGATGCCCATTGTGGCGGTGTTTGTGCATTCCATACGGCACTGAAGCCGCCCATGTAGTACGACGCGACTAATAGCGTGAGTACCGCACCGGCAAGCAACAAGATCGATTGCACGGCATCGGTGATAACAACGGCTTTGAGGCCTCCCATCGCGGTGTAAATGATGGTGATGATGCTAAGACCGATGCAGAAGTGGGGGCTATACTCTCGTGGTAACCCAAGCAGCGGCACAATAACCTTGTCGGTGGTCGCGTAGATGATGGTTCCCATCCACAAGACGCGAAGGGATAGGAACGTGAACGATCCGAGCATTCGAACGCCGATCCCGAATCGCTTTTCCAATATCTCGTACGCACTCGTCACCTTCAGCCGCATGAACTGAGGAATAATGCCGTACCCGACGATGAAGTAGACTAGCGGATAGGCTAATATCATCGCCGAGGTGATGGGGCCGTTGATGATCGTGTCGGCGGGGAAGGCGAGGTAACTGTTGGTGCTGAAAAGGGTGGCGAATAGCGAGAGGCCTACCGAGGTCGCGCCCATGGTGCGGCCGCCGAGCAGGTAGTCTTCTCGGCTGCGATTGCGCAGCGCGTAGTACGCACCAATGCCCAGCATCGCCGAGAAATAGAGCGCGATAACGATCCAGTCGAGCGGTTTCATAGTGGACGCGTGAAGAGAGGCTGGAAGAGAGGCATCCCGTGAGCACGATGCTACAGTCGATTGTTGAACTGAAATCCCGCGGAGCGGAACTGCTGCTGAACCGACTCAAGGCCCTGCTTGAGGATTAAAAGATCGCTGGAATGCGCGATGATGCGGGCACCCATTTCGACGAACCTTGTGGCGTCGGCGGCGGAGCTGGCGGGGCGGCCCCAGTGCTTGCCGGTGTTTCTGGCGGCTTGGGCGATGCGCTCCATGGCGAGCTCGATCTTGGGGTGATTCATCTGCCCGGGATAACCGCCGAGCGACGAGAAATCGCCCGTGCCGAGGAACACGGCATCGATTCCATCGACGGCCAGGATTTCCTCAGCGCGATCGACTACGGCTTCTTCCTCGATCATGGCAAGGAGAAAGGTATTCGCGTTGGCCAGTGGCGTGTACTGGGCGACCGGGACCGAGCAGTAAGGGTTGTCCGGGTTGCCGCTATCAAGCCCGCGCTCGCCCAGCGGTGGGAACTTGGCCCATTTCACCAGCTCGCGTGCTTCCGCGGCATTCTCGCAGCGAGGATAGATAATCCCTTGCGCTCCTGCTTCCAGCAGACGACCGAGCCGCATGAATTCGCCCTTCGCCGGACGGGCGATGATGTCGGAGCTGCCCACGCGTGCGGCTCGCATGAGCGCCTGCGCGGTCTCCAAGCTATGGGCGTGATGTTCCAGGTCGACCCACAAGGCATCGAAGCCCATGAGGCTGCTCATCTCGTAGCCGGCTGGATCGTTGAAGTGGAGCGTCATCACCAGCACTGGTTCGTTCGCTGCTAGCTTCTTCTTTACGACACTTTCGCGCATGGGAATCCTTCGGCCGGCGTTGGGGGTCAATCGTGTGGCAGCCCACGGGGTGGGCGGGGGGTAACTTAGTGGTGTTCCGTTGTGTAGGTATTTGTACCAAACAATGTGAGTGATTTCAAGGCCTTTCATGGAACATTTTAGGAATATTTGCTCCGAAATGAAGGCTGTTCTGCTGGATTGCGGCAAGAAAAGGTGCTATATTTGTGCCTACGCGGTTCCGGCAGTCATCCCTATAGGTGATGGGTTGCGGTTGACCGCGGTTCACGGCCCGGCTTGGAGAGGGAAGGCCCGATGACGACCCCGCATCCCCCTAAACCCGATTTGACCATCGAGGCCGCCGCCGTGGCTGCGCGGCCCAAGTACCAGCAGGCTTACGAGGCCCTGGTCGCGCACATTCGCTCGGGAGGGGCGAAAGCGGGCGAGCCGCTGCCGACGGAGCTGCAGATGGTCGAGTGGTTGGGGTTCTCGCGGAACACGGTGCGGCAGGCGCTCGCTCGGCTGGAGTCGGAAGGCTTGATCGAGCGGGTTCAGGGACGTGGTACGTTCGTCGCCGAATCCATTGGGAAGCGAAAGGGGGAACAACTCGACTCGTTCGCGCTGATCGCGCCTGATTTACGGCAGGGGGATTACCCCTCGCTACTGCTGGGGTTTGAGCTCGCCTGTTCCGCCGACCAGTATCAGACGGTGGTGGCCAACTCGATGAACGATGTGGCCAAGCAGGGGGACATCGTGTTGCAACTAATCGACGAGCGGATCGGCGGTGTGGCGATGGTGCCGGTGACTTGGCCGACGACGCCCGCGTACCAGATTCGCCAATTGCAGCGTAATAGGATACCTGTAGTGCTGTGCCATCGATCGATCGAGGGTGTTTCGGCTCCTGCCATCATTTTCTCGGGCGTGGAGCAGGGGAGGCTTGTTGGCCAGATACTGCGGAGGCACCACCACCGCCATGTTGCGATGATCTACTCGCACGAGTACGCGATGTCGCTGGATCGCCTTAACGGACTTCGTGAAGTGTTTGCGGCCGACGGTCTCGACGACTCGCACGTAGCGACCGCGTCCTATGGTCAGATCACCCTCGAGTCGGCGGAGGTGTGTGCCCGCGCGATACGCCAGGAAGTGGCCTCGTTGATGAGCGGCAGCCAACCACCGACCGCGATCTTCTGCCATAACACGCCCGATGCCGAAGTGACTTATTTGCACCTGCGTGATTTAGGGTTCCGTGTGCCCCAGGATGTGTCGCTGCTTCGCTTCGGTGGCGCGTGGGAGCAACATGGGCTGGGGGCGAAGATCTCGGGCATCGTGGTCGACGAGCAGGGGCTGGGTAAGAAAGCCGCGGAGCTGCTGCACGAGATGCGAGCGGGCCTGCGTGCGATCGACGATACGGCGGAGTTCCTGTTCGCCACGCAGGAGCGAGTGGGTGAGACGCTGGCGGATGCGCCTCGGTAATGGGCGCTTGGCTCCTCGGCTATCGGGGTCGGAGACCCCTCCCACAGGTTGCCAGTGGGTTCTCGACAACTCAACGAAAACGGGGCAGGTGTTTTGGCACCTGCCCCGTCGCGTTTCGAATTAAGGCTCTATCGGCTTAGCGATAGTAACCATTGGGGTTGTAGAGCAGCCAGGCATCGAACGGACCGCCGCTCGGGAGGCGGACGAAGGCACGGCCTTGGGCGTCGACCTCTTCGCGAAGCGGGGCTTCGTAGCGTTCGAGGTAGCCGGTGGACTCGGGTTGGTCCTTGCTACCGAGCATGATGAACGAGGCGGTGCTCCGCTGGCCGGTGGGGCGAGTGCGGATGGCTTCTTCGCGAACCAGTGTCACGACGTTGCCAATCCACTTACGCTTGACGGCTTCGTCGCCAAACAGGTCCCAGTCGCCGGACGAGCGGTTCTCGTACATTTCCTTGACGAACTCTTCTTCGGTCGTGCCAATCTTGGCAGCGACTTCGCCGATTACGCGGTCGGAAATCTCCTTGAACATCTTCATCTGGTCTTCGAGCAACCGGCCGTTACCGCTGAAGGTGGTGCTGGCTTGGTGGTGCAGGATGATGGCGTTGGGATAGCAGTAGGAGTGCTCGGACAGCGTGGCGATAATTGCGGCCATGCTGGCTGCGAAACGCTTCACCACGACGTGCACGGGAGCCTTGCTTTCCTTGATGGCCTGCAGGATGTGCATGCCTTCCATCACCGAACCGCCGGGGCAGTTGTCGATGACCAGAAAGATCGGCTTGTCCGAGTGGTTGTTGTAGTAGTCGAGCCGCTGGCAGACGTAGTCGGCGGCCCCGCCCATAATAGGGCCATTGAGCTCAATCCGGCGCGTGCTGATGTTGAGCACACCGTCTTTGAAGGGCTCGTCCGGATACTGCTCTTCGCCGATCACGCGGTCTTCGAGCTTTTCCTTGACGTCTTCGACTTCAAACTCCGTCTCGATCTTCTTCTTCTCGGCGATCAGCTTGGCGAGGTCGCCATCGAGCTTCTGGATTTCCAGTTCGCGCTCCAGCTTCATGACCTCCGATTCGAGCTTCATGCGATCGCGCTCGCGAACCATGGCGGCACTCTGGGCGGCGATGCGCTGAGCTTCGAGCTCCATGTCGATCTTATTCTTCTCGATCGCCAGACGCTGGGCTTCGAGCTCGTGCTTGTACTGGGCAATCTTGTGCTTGAAGCGAGCTTCGTTCAGCTCCTCTTCTTCGCGCATCTTCTTGGCTTCTTCCGACTTAGGATCGGGAGCGGCCTCTTCCTTCTTCTCTTCCTCTTTGCCTTCTTCGGTCTTGGCTTCGCCTTCGGCGGCCTCTTCCTTGGGTTCGTCCGAGGATTCCTCGGTCGAGCCGGATTCTTCCTTGGCCTTCTCCATCTCGGCTAGCTTCGCTTCGGCGGCCTCTTTGATCTTCTCGCGGATCTTTTCGCGAACTTCGTCCGGCAGGTGCTCGGTTTGCTCGTCGATCTGGCGTTCGACTTCGTCCGGCAGGTCGGCGGCGACGCCGGTCGGGGGCAGGGTGGCGGCGGGGCTCGCGGTGTCGGCGAAGCCGGGGGCGGCCAAATAAAGGCCAGCGACCAGCGGGGCTACGTACCTAAGCAGCATCGACAAATCTCCTTAAAAATACACGTTCTTGGGCAGGGCGGGGTCGCTGGTCCCCAGGGCCAACGCGACGCCGCGAATCAGGGGTGCAACGGGCCGCCGCGGCCGTGGGGGCCGCCGCGTTGCTATTACTACTAGTTAAAGTGCTAAAAGGTTTTGCAACAAGGGAAAAATGTAAGGATTCGGGCGGATTGAGGGGATGGCGGCGGGGGCCAAGCGGTTGCAGGGGTCGGGGGGCTCAAGGTCCCGTAGCGGGCGATCTGCGGTACCCCGAACCTCCGGCCACCGCGAAATCCCGCGGATTCATGGAATTCTGTTCCACAACGCCCGGCGCCCGGGGATAGCAAAGTGGTGGTCGCGCGAGGCGGTTGGGCTTGGCGTGCCTGTTGGGCTGGGCGGTGGCGAAGGTCGTTCTGGCGACGTTCTTGCGGCCCGGTTCGCTCTCTTTTCGCGGGAAATCACCCCCGCATCTTGTTTAGAGTTCGGACAGGAACAGGCGAACATGGCGGTATCAGGATCGGGTCGTCGGTCGAAGCTTCTTCGTGCGCTCGGGCTGCGCGGCAAGGCGAAGCGGAAGTTGCGTTTCGAGTCGCTCGAAAGCCGGCAGATGCTGGCGGTGGTGATCAACGAGATCCACTACAACGCGGACGATAACACCAGCTTCGAGGAGTTCGTCGAACTCCACAACACGGCTGGCTCGCCGGTGAATATCTCGGGCTGGAAGTTTTCGGATGGCGTGGAGTTCACCTTCGCCCCCGGGACTTCGATTCCGGCGAATGGCTACGTGGTGGTGGCTCAGGACCCCGCGACATTGCTTTCGAAGTTTGGCGTCGTCGCGGTGGGGCAGTTCACCGGCGGGCTGAGCAACGGCGGCGAAAGAGTCGCGATTTCCGATGCGCTGGGGAACGTGATCGACGAGGTCGAGTACGCCACGAGCTTCCCCTGGCCGATCGCCTCGGACGGCGCGGGGGCGTCGATGGAGCTGATCAACCCGAACCTCGACAACAATCTAGGCAGCAACTGGCGACCGTCGTACATCGAGCCCCTGTTCGCCTCGCCCGACGACGATCCCCCCATCACCGGCGACAGCGCGCTGTACGACCTGGCTCACCGCTGGAGCTTCAACGGCAACCTGGTGGACTCGGTAAGCGGCGCTAATGGCGTGCTGGTGAATCCCAACAATAACGCGTTCTTCCAGAATGGCCGCCTCGATGTGTCCGCGAATAACGGCCAAACGTCGAGTCAGAACTCGGGTGCGTACGTCGACCTGCCAAACAACATTATCTCGGACCTCGGGGGCGATGCGACGTTTGAGTGGTGGGGCACCGTCACTCGCAATCGCACCTGGTCCGAAATCTTCTCGTTCGGCCGCAGCGACGGTGGCGAGAACCAATCGAACGGCGCGATCAACCAGGAGTACATCACTCTTATTCCTCAGGCGGGTACGGGTGACCTCCGTATTACGCACCGCAACGGCAACACGGCGGCGGAGAGCTTCGTCGATTGGACACAGGCTCTCGACGAAAACGTGGAGTACCACGTGGCGGTAGTGTGGGACAGCACCGCCAACACGCAGACGCTGTACGTCAACGGCCAAGCGGTGGGGTCGAGTCCCACGCTGATCGAATTGGCGGACCTCGAAGACCTCAACAACTGGCTGGGTCGGTCGCAGTTCAACGACCCGCTGTTCGACGGTCGCCACAACGAGTTCCGCATCTACAACCGCGTGCTGTCGGCGAGCGAACTGGCCGCCAGCTATACGGCGGGTCCCGACGCGGTGGCAGTAGGGCCCGAGATCAATTCGTTCAACGCCAACGACACCGACATCACGCAAGGGCAGTCGGTGACGCTGTCGTGGAGCGTGAATGGCGCGGACACCATCGTCATCACGCCGAACGTCGGCACCGTGACCGGGCAGACGCAAGTCGTGGTCTCGCCGACGCAGTCGACCACGTACACGCTGGTGGCCACCAACGAGGATGGCACCACCATTCGCAAGGTGACGATCAATGTCGAGGTGCCGAAGGCGACGCCGGGTGCACAGAACAACTCCTTCGCCGCGAATGCCGCACCGGTCATCGAGTCGGTGAGCACTGACGGTGGCTCCACATCTTCGTCGTCGGGCGTGATCACCGCCGAGGTGAGCGACCCCAAGGGCGTCGCTTCGGTGGAGTTGCAGTACCAGATCGTGCTGCCGGGAGAGTACATCCCGGCGGGTCTGCCGGTGTCGAAGAATGATCTGCTGGCCGACCCCGAGCTCCTGCCGACGCCGAATCCCGAGTACTTCGACCCGGCGAACTGGGTCACCATCACGATGGTCGACAACGGCACCGGCGGCGACGCGGTGGCGGGCGATGGCATCTACACGGCGACCATTCCCGCCCAGACGCATCGCACGCTGGTTCGTTATCGCATCGAAGTCGCGGACACCTTGGGCGCCAGCGCAGTGGCTCCCTACGAGGACGACTTCTCGCTGAACTTTGCTTACTTCGTGTACGACGGCGTTCCAGAGTACACCGATAACCTGAGCAACGTGCTCGCGGGCGCCGAAGCCTTGGCGTCGATGCCGACCTACCACCTGCTGACCCGCGAAGGGGACCTGGCGGACGCCATCGCCTACGATCCTGACGACCAAATCGCACAAGGAACCGAAGCCCGCTTCGCGTGGAACTGGTCGGGCACGATCGTCTACAACGGCAAGGTGTACGACAACATTCATTATCGCCTGCGCGGAGCGAATGGTCGCTACTACGGCGAAGGGAAGCGGAGCATGCGATTCCGCTTCAACGATGGCAACTGGTTCGAACCGCTCGACCAGGAAGGCAATGCGTACCCCGAGCAATGGAAGACGCTGACAACCGGCAAGGGATTCGATAATCACAGTACCTTGACGTACAGCCTGAACGAAGCGATTACGCTCAAACTGTACAACATGATGGGCGTGCCGGCGGTCGATACGCATTGGTTCCAGTTCCGCGTGATCGACAATGCGGCCGAAGCACCCGATCAGTACAACGGCGACTTCTGGGGAATCAACTTCGCGCTGGAGGATTACGACAAGCGATTCCTCGACGCTCATGGCCTGGAGGAAGGAAACCTCTACAAGCTGGTGAACCAGTCGCAGGATGCCCTCCGTCAGCAGGACTACCAGGCACCCAACGCGGTGAACGATGGTTCGGACCACGACTACATCGAGAACCTGCTGACTCGCGCTAGCACCGACATCGAAGCCCGTGTGAATCTCGAGAAATACTTCGTCTTCCACGCCTTGGCCGAAGCCGTGCGTCACTACGACTACTGGCCAACTGCTAACAAGAACATGGTGTACTACTTCGAGCCCGAGTACACGGCCGAGAACGACTATCTTGGCAAGCTGTGGTTGTTGCCATGGGACACCGACGCCACGTGGGGCCCGACGTGGAACGCTGGCGAGGATGTGGTGTACGACGCGTTGTTCTATAACAACAACGTGCCGTACCGCGATTCGCTGATCAAGCCCGAGTACTACAACACGCTCCGCGAACTCCGCGACTTGATTTGGCAGCCCGACCAGCTTCGCGGCATGATCGAAGAGCTGGCATCAACGCTGTTGCCACTCGAAGCAGCCGACCGCGCACGTTGGCAGGGGGCACCCGATGCCGCGGGCAACTACGATGGGCTCGGCGGGGCAGGGGCCTCGTCGATTTCGAATCTCATCGAAGACATGATGAATTTCGCGTTCGTCGGCGGCAACTGGCCCGGCGGCAGCGTTGGAGTGGGTGGTCGCGCCGCGTACCTCGACGCGCTGCTGTCCGCGTCCGGCGAAGAGGCGCTGATCCCCAACAAGCCAGTGATCACCTACGTTGGCGCCCCCACGCTGGCGGCGAACGAACTGGCGTTCCAGGCATCGGCGTTCGCCGATCCGCAGGGCAATGGCACGTTCCAGGCCATGGAGTGGCGCATCGCCCAAGTCACGGGCGTGTCGGCCGGCCTCGATCCGAACGCCACGTTCCTCGACGAATGGACCACCAGTTGGACCTCCGGCGAGTTGACCAGCTACAGCACCACCATCGAGCCACCAAGCTGGGCCGTTGAGGCCGGTGGTGAGTTCCGCGCCCGTGTGCGGTATCAGGACAGCACGGGACGGTGGAGTCACTGGTCGGACGCCATTGAGTTCATCCCAACGGCGTCGGATGAGAGCGCGCTGGTAGTTGATCACCTCCGCATCACCGAGTTGCACTACAACCCGACCGCCGGCGATCCTTTGCTTGGCGAAGACCCGGTCGATGGCGAAGAGTTCGAATTCATCGAGTTCACCAACACGAGCACGACCGACGCGCTCAACCTGAGCAACGTCCAAATCGCGGGCGGTATCCAGTTCGTGTTCCCGGCGGGCACCATCTTGGCTCCAGGCGAGCGTTTGCTGGTAGTCGAGGACCAGGGCAACTTCAAGTCGCGCTATGGCAACGGTCTTCCGATCGTCGGCGAGTGGACCGGTGCTTTGAGCAACGGCGGCGAGCAGTTGATCATCCTGGCGAGCGACCTCAGCGAGGTGCAGAACTTCGAGTACTCCGACGACTGGTACGCCGTGACCGATGGCAATGGCTCGTCGATGGAAGTAGTCGACACCGATGGCGACTACTCGTCGGCCTCGAATTGGCGACCGAGCGTGGCGATCAACGGAACTCCCGCCGCCGATGCCGCGGGTTACAACGTCGCCGACTTCAATCGCGACCGCACTGTTGATGGGGCCGACTATGCAGTGTTCAAGTCGAACTTCGGCATGTCGATCGACGTCCTTTCGACCCACGGCGACGCCAACGGCGATGGCGTAGTCAATCTCGCCGACTACACCGTGTGGCGTGACAACCTGGGCGCGGTGACTCCTCCAGCGAGCTACGTCGTTCCACGCAATACGCTCGATGCAGTAGTGGCCGACACCGATGTTGTGCCGACAATCGAGCGACCCAGCACGGTAGTGTCCGAATCTCACGTGGAGCCGCCGACTGCCATCGAATCGCTGGAGATCAGCGAGCCCGCACCGACTGCTTCAACAACAACGCGTAGTCTCATCGCCTCGGCTACGTCACCCAGCCCCGACATCGCACAGCGTGACTCAGAAGCGTCCACAGACACCACCGACGCGGCGCTTGAGTTGTTGTTCGGCACCATGGATGGCACGCTGCTACTCGACGATCCGTCCGCGATGGATCTGGCTGACGAAGATTTGCTCGAAGACACCGTCGATGCAAATGAGCTTGTAACGCTGGAGGCCTATGACGCAGCCTTCGATTCGGTCGAAGGTGAGCTGGAACTGGCGTGGGGACTCGGTTGAGCGTAGCGCCAGATCGAGCGGCCGGGGGGCAAAGCGGAAGGGTCTAGCGTGTACTCTAAACCAACGGGAGCCTTGGCAATTACCGCCCGGCGGGAGGCCAGAAGTGACTATCTGGCCAAGAGTTAAGAAGTGGGCACGACAGAACTCGAATCTGTGACCTCTTGCATGTCAAGCAAGCGCTCTAACCAACTGAGCTACGCGCCCGTGAGGGGGGCTGCCGGAGGGCCGGCGGCCGAGACTTTTAATATAGCAATTCGCCTTCTCGCCGCCAGTGGGGTTTTGGGGGCGGAATCTAGTAAGGTTCGCTGGACTTCCGCCTTCCGCCCGACTACACTTGCCCGAAGTTCGTCCGATCAGGCCCGTGACGAATTGCGGTGCGGCAATTCATCTCTCTATTTGGGCCATTTCTATGACGGTTCCCCTGCTCGACGTACGTCGGTCGGCTTTTACGCTTGTTGAACTCCTGGTGGTCATCGCGATCATTGGTATCCTGGTTGCCCTGTTGCTCCCGGCGGTGCAAGCGGCACGAGAGGCCGCGCGGCGGACGGAGTGCAAGAACCATCTGAAACAGCTGGCCCTCGGCGTGCTCAATCACGAGAGTGCCCATAAGAAGCTGCCGCCGAGCGCGGTTATCGATCTGGCCTCAACCAGTGCTGACAACAATGGTTCTTGGGGCGTCCATGGTCGCATCCTACCGTACATTGAAGAGGCTTCGCTCCAAAATTTGGTGAACCTGGAGTTGGGATGGGACAAGCAGCCCGCTGTCAACAACGTTCGCATCGAGACGTTTCAGTGCCCGAGTGATTCGCGTAGCAGCGAACCTCGGGTGTTCACCGATGCTAGACCTACGCTGTGGGCGACGAACTACGGGTTCAACATGGGAACCTGGTTTGTGTTCGATCCCAAGACGAACAAGGGAGGGGACGGCGTGTTCTATCCGAATAGCAATCTTGCTCTCCGGCGAATTACCGATGGAACCTCCAACACGCTACTCGCGGGTGAAGTGAAGGCTTGGACGCACTACAACCGAAACGCGGGGCCGGGAACCACGACGATCCCTAACACGGTGGCAGCAGCTGAGGCGGTGGTCGCGTCGGGGAACGATAAAAAAGACACTGGTCACACCGAATGGCCCGATGGGCGTGTCCATCACACGGGCATTACGGCCACGATGCCGCCAAACACTTACGTAAAGTTCGACTACAATGGTGTCGAAGTCGATGGCGACTATAATTCGTGGCAGGAGGGTCGCAATGGCAACGCAGGCAGTCCAACTTATGCCATGATTACTTCGCGCAGTTACCATCCAGGCATCGTTTCGGTGGCAATGGTCGATGGATCGGTTCAGTCGATTCCCGACGAGATCGACCTCGCCGTTTGGCGCGGTATGGCAACGCGCGATGGGGGCGAGATCCCAGTGCCCGTGCAGTAGGCCCCGCTCACGCCCTAAAGCCAACCTTCGCTGCGGTACCACTCAATCGTCTCGCGATAACGCTCGGCGAGCGAGCGGGCAGGCGCGAAGTTGGTCTGTGAGGCGAGTTTCGCGGGCGAGGCAACCCAGCCCGAGGCGGTTCCTTCGCGGACTTTGTCGAAGTTCAGCGGCGACGTGCGCCCAGTGATGCGGCTCCCGAGTTCGCCAAAGCACGCCGCGGTGTTGAGTGCCCAGCGGCGGACTTTCAGAATGCGAAGTTTCCTGCCAAGTCCATTGGCGAGCATTTGCCCCATGTCGATGTACGACGAGACGGCGGGGTCGCACGCGTAGTAGACGCCTTTTCCGCGTGGGTCAGTGGGGTCGAGTCGCTCGCCGCAGCGGGCGACGAGCAGCAACGCTTCGGCCAAGTCGTCGGCGTGGACGAGCGATAGGGGCAGATCCGGCCTGTGCACCACGTGGATGCCTGACTTCTGAATCGACTTCGCCAGCACCAACCCCGCGCGGTCGCCGGGGCCGAACACGGCGGGGGGGCGAACGATCGAAATCGGGACATCCGCCGCCCACTTTCGCGCGGCGATCTCGCCAGCGAGTTTGCTGCGGCCGTAGTGCGAGATCGGTTCGGGAGTGTCTCGCTCGGTGTGCGCCTTGCCGACAGGCGAGGGGCCGGCGGCTGCTAGCGAACTGACCACTACCACCACGGGGGGATTCGCCGCACCCGCGGCGGCGGCCGCCACGTTGTCGCAGCCCGCCTCGTTCACGGCCGCAAATTCGCCGTAGCTGCGGGCGAAGGTCCGGCCAGCCAAATGGAACACAAAATCGACGTCCGAAAGCGCGGCGGCCAGCGACTCGCGGTCGGTCACGTCGCCCGGGACGAGCTGAACCCCCAGCGGCGTGAGCCGTGACGTGTCGGCCGAAGCCCGCACCAGACAGCGGACATCGCCGCCGGCGGCTTGCAAGTTCGTAATGAGTCGAGGCCCGATGAAACCCGTGGCACCGGTGACGAGGCAGCGAGGCATGAGCTGGCGTTTTAGCGTCTGGCGTTTCGCAAATCACGTCGGGCGTTTACACTCCGCCCTATGTCCAACGTCCGCATCCTACCCGTTTCTAGTCGCCGCGAGCAGCGCGAGTTCCTCGAACTTCCTTGGCAGATCTACCGGGGCGACCCCAATTGGGTCCCGCCGCTAAGGCATGAGCAAAAGGGCCTCGTAGGTTATCGTCGGCACCCGTTCCACAAAACGGCCACCGTGCAGACTTTTATCGCGCAGCGGGATGGCGAAACCTGCGGGCGTGTGGCGGCCATCGTCAACCACGCCCACAACGACTGGCACAAAGACAAGCTGGGATTTTTCGGATTTTTCGAGTCCATCGACGATCCTGAAATCTCGACACCGCTTCTGAACACCGCCTGCGAGTGGCTAGCGGGGCAGGGGATGACCGAAGTGCGCGGCCCGACGAACCCGTCGATTAACTACGAGTGGGGGCTATTGATCGAGGGATTCGATTCCCCACCGATGTTCATGATGACCTACAACCGCACGTACTACGCGCGGCTGATCGAGGCGGCAGGGTTCTCGAAGATCCAGGACCTCTACGCCTACTGGGGTCACGTCGACATGCTTGACTCGATGAGCAAGAAGCATCAAATGATCGACGAAGGTATTCGCGAGCGATTCGGAGTAAAACTCCGGCCACTGGATCGACGGAATTTTCGTGCCGACGTCGAGATGTTCCTGCACATCTACAACAAGGCGCTTTCCGGGACGTGGGGCTTCGTGCCACTCACCGAAGCCGAGGTGGGCGAACTTGCGGGGCAGCTCAAGCACATGATTGTCCCCGACCTGACAGTGGTCGCCGAGGTCGAGGGAAAACCGATCGGCGTCATTTTCGGTCTACTCGACTACAACGGTCGCATTCGCGAGATCGATGGCAGACTGCTGCCGTTTGGATTTATCAAGTTGCTGACACGTCGCCGCGAGATCAAACGCATGCGGGTGATCAGTGCCAATGTGCTCCCCGAGTACCAGAACTGGGGCGTCGGAATCACGCTCGCTCGGGGGCTGATTGAGCCGGTGATGAAGCACGGCGTCGAAGAGGCAGAATTCTCATGGGTGCTGGAGTCGAACGACCTCTCCAAGAAAACATTGGAGAAGGCCGGAGCGAAGCGGTACAAGACGTACCGGCTTTACGAGAAGTCGCTTCAAGCGTGAAGTGGAACTACGGAGTCGCCGCTGCTTCGGTTTTCGCCGGAACGCACGCGTGATCCGGGTAGTTGATTACCATCTGAACCACGGCGGGCGGAAAGCTTTGCGCGAACTTCGTGCCGGCCACCGACTTTTCGACGAGCGATTTGTTGGCGTCGCGGCTGTACTCGCGGAAATGCCCGATCACATCCCCTTCGAGCGGGGCCTCGATATCGAGAATCATTGTGGGCTTTTCGGCGTCGAACTCGCACTCGGCGAGTTCAATCTCGCGGATCTTTGAATGGTTCATCGTGCGGAAGAACATCTTCTTCGCCTTGAGGTCGTACACCAGCTGCCACTGCGTCGAACGCTGGCGGACTTGATGGATGGTGTCAAATCCTACCTGGTGAAGCGGCTTGTTAGTGGTTTCGAGCTTCGCCGCCACGGATGCAAGGCGTGCGTAGCGGCTGAGGGATTTGGTGTCGGCGGGAATCGCGTCATTGCCACCGAAACCTTCAAAGCCCACCATGCAGCCCTGGCTTTCGGAGCAGGTGCTGTTGGTGATTTGGTCGAACTGAAGCTGGTCGCCACGGTGCGCCACCATGCGGCCCTCCAGGAAGTCGATCACCGCGCAGTCACCAGTTGCATCGCTGACAAAGTAATGAACCTTCGCATTTCCGTAGGGATTGATGCGGATGAGATTGTCGCTGGCCAGTACTTCCTCGACGGACTTGGCCGTGTCGAGCTGATACTGCACCCACTGCGCGGGGCTAACCGAGGGACGTTCGTCGGTCGCGGGGTACTCGGTCTCGTCGAGCCATAGCACGGCGATCGCAAGACCTTGATCGTTGATGCCATCCACCGGCAGTTCGCGGCCGTACTGGTTCACGCTTATGCTGCCGTACTTGCTGGTCCACTCGGCAGGATTGTCAAACGCCAAAGCCCGCTTGGCGATGCCGGGCTGATTCATCATCAAGAGGGCGTTGCCGATGTGCCAGTCGTAGTTTCGCACCATGACCGGTCGATCAGCGATTCGCAGCAATGCCGCCGAGCAGGCAAGCGCCGTTTGCGCGGGTGCGGCTGCAACCATGCATGCCACCAGCAAGATCACGAGACAGCGACGCATCGAGCCATCTCCCAATGGGGACCAACAAGTGCTTGGTAGGAAAACCCTATATATACCACATCGGCTCGCGCCGTCCGCCGGCGTATTCCAGCAAATCGGATAGCGAAATTCCGGAAAGGCGCTCTTGCTCGGCAGCTTGGGCCTCGCGGCACGCGGCGTACAGGGCGCTTCGTAGGCCATCGAGCGGGTCGTCCTCGCCGGTGGTCGGATCGCATCCTTCGAGCACCGCGATGACTTCGGCGAGGCTGATGTCCTCGGGCTCGCGAGCCAACTGGTACCCGCCTGAGGCTCCGCGGGTGCTGCTCACCAGCCCGCCCCGTTTGAGCTCGAGCAGGATCTGCACCAGGAACCGCCACGGGATGCCGTGATCGGCCGCCACTTTGCGAATCTGTACCGGCTCGTTCAGCGGATACTGCTCGGCCAGATGCAACATGGCTAGGCAGCCATACTCGGTCTTCGCGCTCAACTTCACGACGGTAGGGTGCTCGCAATACGAGGGAAGGTTGGTTAGATACCGCTACCTTGCTGCTCGACAGAGTGCAAACCGCACTCGGTCTTGCCGGTGCCGCTCCATCGTCCGGCGCGTTCGTCGGTTTCGCCTTCCATCACGGCACGCGTGCAAGGCCAGCAGCCGATACTAGGATAACCTTGATCGTGCATGGGATTATAGGGGATGTCTTCTTTGACGATCCGCGACCAAATGTCTTTCTTGGTCGAATTCGCCAGCGGACTGATCTTCACCAGGTTGAACTTCTTGTCCCAGCCCACGATGTCGGACTGCGCACGATCGTTACTCTGGTCGCGACGAATACCGCTCATCCAAGCCGTACGGCCAGCGAGGCCGCGGTGTAGCACTTTAATCTTCCGATCGAAGCAGCACTGGTTGGAGTTGGTCACGTACAGCGGTCCGCCGTGCTTTGCTTCGTACTCGGGCACCGTGAGTTCCGGCTGCAGCATCTCGACTTCGATGCCGTACTTCTCGGCGATACGGTCGCGGAGGTCGAGCGTGGCTTGGAATTGGTAGCCGGTATCGAGATTAAAGACGTACGTCGAAGGAGCCACCTTCGCCAGGATCGCCAGAATTAAGCACCCTTCGGGGCCAAAGGCGGTCGCCATCGTCAGGCCACTTCCAAATCGCTCGGCACCCCAGGCGATGATCTCGTCGGGAGTGGCCGTCTCCAGCCGCCGGCTGGCTTCGGCAAGCTCCGCGAGAAACTCGGCGGAGGGTTCAGTGGCAAGGACCATTGGCGAGGGGGCCTCGGGCGTGACGGCGCTCATGGGATGCGGCTCCAGATTCGCTTGCAGGGCGAGGGAATTCGGATTTGGCTTGAATGTTACGTAAGTTGCTAAACTAAGTCAAGTATCCTTCCCTTTATCGGCTGGGGAGCAACCGATTCTGCAACCTGTAGCGATTTAGCTGCTTGTGGCTGGGCTAGGTTGATAGCTTAATCCGGCGCCGCCCTCGCTTCAAACGCCTGCGAGTTCCCGCCGCTTGCTGGCCAAGAGGGCGAGCAGGGCGTGCTGGGGATCGGCGAACTTGGCGATCCCCTCGTCCATCAAAGTCTTCTCCAGGTGCTCCATGTCGACCTTTTGGTCGATTTCAGCGAGAACTTCTGCCGGAGGGAGCTTGTCGACAGTACGCGTGAAAGTGAGCCCACTGGCCTCCACCGCGTCGTTGGTGGCGGGTGGGTTGGTTTGGATGTCGCTGCCGGCTAGGGCCGCGACGTACTTCCAAGGTGGGTCTTCGGGCTTCTTGCTGCCGGTGCTGGCGAAGACGATCTCCTGGTCGAGCGGAACGCCCTTCGAGGCCCAGAAGTCGTGATTGTCGGCCCACAGCCGCTTGGCATTGACGATGCCGACCTGGCCTTGAGCCGCGGGGCTCAGCGTGGGGACGTGCTTTTCGGTGTAAACGTCGACGCGAGAAATGAAGATGCTGTAGACGCTCTTAAAGCTCGCCAGCGACTGACGCTTCTGGGCACCCCGCCACACCGCGTCGCGGGCCTGCTGGTACTGCCGCTGGGAGAATATGAGTGTCACGTTCAGCGGCACGCCGGCCGCCGCGAGCGGCCCCACGGCGTCGAGGCCTGCTGGCGTCGCTGGCACCTTGATCATTCGATTCCTGTGCTCGCTGCTCCAGCGCTTGCCCAGCTCGACGTATTGCTCAACGCGATCGGTATGCGACAGATCGCGCTGTGGGTCTTCGAGCAGCGGGTCGAGCTCGAAGCTCACGTAGCCATCGTTTCCGCTCGTCGCCTGCCAGACAGGTGCGAACACCCGCTCGGCGCTCGTGACCATCTGGTCGGTGAGTAGCCAGGCGATTTCGTTGTCCGAAGCGCTTCCCGACGCTAGCAACCGGGTTAGTTGCTGGTCGAACTTTCCTGACTTCACGAGGTCGGAGATGATAATGGGATTCGAGGTCGCTCCGGTCGCTCCCATTTGCCGGTTCTTGGTGACCAGATCGGGATCTACCGAATCGAGCCACAGCTTTGTGCCGCAAGCAATGAGCGATTTAAGGGGCGACGTCATTCGAGCCTCCGGTGGAAGAGACGGTGAGTGAGTGTAAAGCTGCGTGCGACTTGGCAAAGTTTGCGGGTGCCGACGACCTTGCCCGCAGGAGCGGTTGTGCCGATTCGAAGGATTCTAGCAGTTATTCCTGTATTGCGGGCAGCCAAAAGACGATGAACCAGCACAGGTGGACAGACCGCGCGTCCCCCGGGGGGGCTTCGAGCCGTCGCAACGTCGGTTTCACATCGTAATTGGTGTGGCCAGCGATTGTGGTTCGAACGCCTATTTGAATTAGGGCACGGGACGACAGGAGAATCAATCCGTGACCAGGCATAAACCTGCTGCTTATCCGTTTTGTTGGATCACCGCCGCGTTGTTGGCAACCAGTGTTGCAACGGCGCAGGATCTAACCATGCCTTCAACCACGCTCGATGGAGCGGGGTTAGGCGTCGAAGCCATTGAACCCGGCATGGGCGATATGGGCGAGGCGTACGCACCACTGGAACCCACGCCGGCAGATGCCGTCGAGGACCGCAGCCTCTTGGGAGGCATGGGTGGCTACGACGACTACGCCGCGCTCAACGAGTCGCCGGAAGACATCTACGGTTGCCGGCCCGCCATCACCGAGAGCACCGGAAGCTGGCTGCGACGCGGCTGGTGGTACGGCGACGTCGAGGCGGTGGTTCTCAACCGTATGTGGAAACGTGACGACGTGATCTTGGGCGTCGACAACTCTTCGACTCGCACGTTGCAATTGTCGCGGACCGATCCGGGTGCGAACACCTCGGTACGGCTGACGCTTGGACGCTTCTTGTTTCGCGACATTTACAATCGCGACCATTTGACGGAGTTCACGGCGTTCGGCGGCGGCGAATCGTCCCAGGACGACGTGCTCACCAGTAGCACCGGCGGACAGACTCTGTTTGTTCCCACGGGTATTTCCGACTTCAACGACTCGTTCGATGGTTCGCGTTCGATGGCTGTCAACTACGATAGCCGGTTTAGCAGCTTCGAATGGAACTACCGGGTTGCCCAGCGACTCGGCCGCGATCGCATGATGCTCACGCCCGGCGGCGAATGGGTTCGCACGGCGAACGAAGGCCCTACTCAGCAGTTTCTGTTCGGCCTGCGGTATATGGACATGGTCGACACGCTCGACTGGAGTGCGACCGACATCACCGCGTTCGGGGGGGAGGACGGCAACTACAACATCCGCACCAACAACGACCTGTTCGGCATGCAGTTAGGTTACAGTTTGTTAATGGAACGCAGCCGCTGGAACGTCGAGTTCATGGGCAAGGGTGGTCCGTTCCTGAACGATGCGAAGGCTCGTTCGCAACTGACGATCACCAACGACCCGGATAGCAGCTTTATCGTGAACAACCGCGAGCCCAGCCTTGCGTTTATCGGCGAATTCCAGCTGGTTGCCCGCTATCACTTGCGGCCAAACGTATCGCTGAAGGCGGGCTGGCAGATGATGTACGTCACCAGCGTGGCGGTTGCACCCGACCAGATTACGTTCTCGCCGGACGAGGGACGTTTCCCGTACACGGGCGACCCGTTCTACAATGGTGCCATTTTCGGCGTCGAGAGTTACTGGTAGGCTGGAGGCCCCGTATATCGCCTGCCTCCCGCCACCAGCCGAGCGTTCGCCCGTATGGACAAGCCGACCTTCCTCGACCGCCGGACCTTCGGCATCACCAACTATCTGGCCATTGCAATGGTCGCGATGCTGGTGATCGCCTTTATCCCGCGGGGCACGCGCAAGGCACTCGAGAGCAATACGAACAACGCCGAAGACTGGCTCCCCAAGAGCTACAACGAATCGGTCGAGCTCGATTGGTTTCGAAAGCAGTTTGGCAGCGAAGCCTTCGTGATCATGAGCTGGGAGGGTTGCACGCTAGGCAACACCGACCAGCTCGAAACACTCGCGCGAAAACTGCGCGTCGAGCCGCTCACGCCGGCGATGGCCAAGGCCGTGGGACTTACTCCCCACGCCGACCGGCGAATCTTCGCCCGTGTGGTCACCGGGCCTGAGATGCTTGAGGATCTGGTGCGGCCGCCGACGCGACTGGAGCCCTCGCAAGCGATCGAGCGGATGACCGGAGCGTTTGTTGGCCCACCTGCCGTCGAAGGCGATGACGGCACGCGGACCACCTGCCTAATGGCCTATTTGGGCCAGCCCGCGCTGAAGAATAATCGCACAATGCGAATGGCGGTCGAACGCGTGGTCGAGATTGCCACCGAAGAGGTGGGCATCCCGCGGGCCGATTTGCACATGGGAGGTCCGCCGGTCGACAACGTGTCGATCGACATCGAAGGCGAACGCACCCTCGCCAAACTCGCGGGGCTCTCGGGCCTCGTCGGCATGGTGCTGGCCTATGCTTGCTTCCGCAGCGTCCGTCTCACGGCGCTGGTCCTGGTGGTGGGCATCTTCTCGGCCGGTGCCAGTCTGGCGATGGTTTTCTACTTCGGCGCTTTCGAAGTGCTCTTGCTGGGTAGCGACGAGCCTCGCCTTGGTAAGCTCGACGCTATCCTTATGTCGATGCCGGCCGTGGTTTACGTGCTTGGTTTGTCCGGCGCGATCCACATGATCAACTACTACCGCGATGCCGAGGACGTCGGCGGCCGTCGCGGTGCGGTCGAACGCGCGGTGAAGATGGCTCTCATGCCATGCGGTTTGGCCGCCTTCACCACCGCCATCGGCCTTGCATCGCTGGCAACTAGCGATATTCTGCCTATCGAGAAGTTCGGAGTCTTCTCGGCGATTGGGGTGATGCTGTCGCTAATTCTACTGTTTACCATCGTGCCGGTGGTTCTGCATCGCTACCCGCCCCCCGCCACCTCGAAATCGGTGCAAAGCCACTCAGCCAGCCTGCCCAAGTGGGCTCGCAGTTCGGCCGAGTGGATTTGCCAGAATCACGCATGGGTGTCATGCGGCGCGGTAGCCATCATGGTGCTCTTTGCGCTGGGACTGCCCCGGATTCACTCGTCGGTAAAGCTGATCGAACTGTTGCATGAAGACTCGACGCTGGTGCAGGACTACTCGTGGCTCGAGCAGCACCTGGGCAATTTGGTTCCAATGGAAGTGGTAGTGGCGGTTCCGCCCGAGATGCGGCGTGAGGTGAACGAACACCCCGAGGCGTCGGGCAAGCACTACGCAATGACTACTATCGAACGCATGGCAATGATCCGCAGGGTTGCCGAGCGGATGGAAGCCCTGGGCCCGGTGAGCCGGACGCTGAACGCCTCGACGTTTGCGCCGGGCGAGTACGACAGCGAGTCGCTATCAAACCGACGTACACACGACTACATCGTCAGCCAAGCGATCGACGACAATCGCGAAGCGCTGCGAGAGTTCCTCCGTTGGGAAAAGTCGGACGACAAAGTATCGATTGATCGCCCACGCGAGCTATGGCGAGCGACGGCCCGCGTCGCGGCGCTGGCGGACGTCGACTACGGCCAGTTCGTCGACGAACTGCGAGTGAACATCGAGCCGGTACTCGCGGCCTATCGCGGTCGCAGTCAGTTGGTCGCCGCCCTAGCTGCCGCCGAGAAGCAGCTCGAAGGAGCGCGGCTTGTCCTCTTGGTTCCCACCGAGTTCACCAGCAACGACGTGCTGTTCGCCGACTTGCTGCGGGAAGCTGGCATCGAGAATCCGGTGGGCGGGCGGCGTGGAAAGCTCCACGTCGTGCCCGCCGAAACGCTAGACAACGTGACGGACAGAGTCCGGCAGCAGCTCACCAGCCAGGATGCGATCGTCACGTGCTGTGGCGACATCGCCACGAAGCTCACCGCGCTGGAGCTACCGCACATCAATCTCTCGAATTCTTCGGCCCCATCCAAGGCGGATGTCATCGCCTCGTACACCGGCGTCATGCCGGTGGTTTACAAGACTCAGCGTCAGCTCATTGTCAGCTTGCAGGAAAGCCTGGTGATGTCCACGGTGCTCATCTCCATCGTGCTGATGGTTCTGTTCCGTGGGCTGGGGGCGGGACTCGCCGCCATGATTCCGAATTTGTTCCCGCTCGTCGTGATTTTTGGTGCACTCGGCTGGTTAAATGTCTCCGTCGACATCGGCATCATGATGACGGCCAGCGTCGCGCTCGGCGTTGCGGTCGACGATACGATTCACTTTGTCAGTTGGTTCCGGCGTGGGATCACTGCCGGGATGTCGCGTTACGATGCCGTGATGGAAGCCTACGAACGCTGCGGAACCGCCATGGTGCAAACCACGCTGGTTGCCGGATTGGGGCTGGCTGTGTTCGCCGTGAGCACGTTCACTCCGACTCAGCAGTTCGGCTACATGATGGTGATCATCCTGGTAGCCGCGCTGGTGGGCGATTTGATCTTGCTCCCCGCGCTACTGATTGGCCCGGTGGGAGCGTGGTTCCCAGCTGGCCGGCCGGTTTCCGAGGAAGTGCGCGAGGTGCTCGTCGCAACGTCCGGCGCTGCCATCAAGCCCGTAGTTCTCGCCGCTGAAGCACCCATCGAAGAAGGCCAGCCTGCGATGGTCGTGGAAACGAGCTCCGCGGATGCACTTTCCTCGCTCGAGCAGGTCAGTTCAGTCGAACAGCCGAAACCCGAAGTCCGACGGCCAGAACCGACGATTCCGGCTCCGCACACCGAACTCTCACCGGCCAGTCTGGCGCTACGGGAAAAGCTCCGCCGCTTCCGACGCGATCAGCAGGCGTAAGTGAAGCGATGGTCTTTCAATAGCCAGATCGCCACGCGATCCGCAACCGCCTAGTTGGTCGACGCCACGTCCTCGGCCTTGCGATTGAATCCGTACTCGGGATTATCGCGATCGAAGTCCGCGTCGGTCAGGCCAACGTTCAGTTGAATGTTGGTGAAGATGTACTCTTCGAGCAGTCGAGGCTCCTCGCCTTCGCGTTCGGGCCAGTAGTACGACGAGTAGGCGACCGGCAGCTTGTCTTTGTCGTCGACGAACACCGTGGCCTTGTGGAAGGTGAAGTGATCGCGCTTGATCGGGTGCGTCACCTCAATGCGGGTGCAGGGAATGCCGTTAACCTTGGCTCCCTTGAAGAACTTCACCTGGCACTCGTCGTACTGGATGTCGTTCTCAATGATGCCGACCAACCGCTCTACCATTCGCTTGAATCCAATCTCGGTGATCGGATAGCGGTTCTCTTTCATGGCCAGCCGGCTGTCGGGCTTAATGTAGGTCGACATGTAGGCCATGCGCTCGCCACCACGGCGAACGAACACCTTGCCGGCGTGCTCGCCCTCGACGAACAGGGCTTCGCGGCCCGCGATGCTGGTCGGCTTGTCGAACCGTAGGTAGACGCTGAATGGTACCGACTCGGCTCCTTCGTTTTGCTCATGGCGAATCTTGGCGTGCAAGAATTCGTAGTTGCCCACTTTGCCCGCGATCCGCTCGCGGCGGACCATGTTGCAGGTGTAGTCCTTGACGTTCTTCTCGATCGACTCGAGCGACTTCTCGGCCAACAGAAGGGCAGGGTAGAGGGGATGCTTCGAGCGATCAACGCCCACCGTGTCCAGCGGCGTCGTGAACGAAGTCAGTTGCTCGGGGCGTGGCTTCTTCTCGATCGTGGGCTCTTCGGCCAACACGTAAGACGAACTGCCAACCGCTGCGAAGGCGAGCGAAACGAAGCTAAACCAAGTGCGAATCTGTCGTTCCATCGGTGCCTCCTCGGAAACGAGTGTCCGACCCTGTCCTTGCAGTCGGCGAGATGAGTAAGTGCTCCATTCTACAATTGCCTAACGGCGCGGGCCGCCAATCGGGGACGGATCACTCCATTATCGCGCCCCACCCAGCCGTTGTAATCGCGCCGGAACTCACATCTTCCGCACCTTTGCCGGTTCGAAGCCCACCTCAATAGTCGAGCATGGCTTTCCAGGCAAGGCGAATCGCCCCCGGCGAGCCCTTAATGCCGCTAGCAGGCCATGTGGCGAAAAAGCCACACGGCGGACCGGACAGTTAGAAGGAGGGGCAAACTTGCCCCCCACTTAAGTGGTGTACTCGGCGTTCAGCCGGACGTATTCGGCGGTCAGGTCCGTGGTCCAGAACCTCGCGGCGGCCGCCCCTTCGTCGAGGATCAGCAGCAGGCTGACCTCTTTTTCCGAGGCCATCGACTTCGAAACCACTTCGGGGTCGAACGCCACCGGCGCGCCCCGCTCGTAGACCAACAGGCCATTAATGTGCAGGCTAACGTTCTGAGGATTGAACGGCACGCCAGCATAGCCAGCAGCCGACACCACTCGACCCCAGTTCGGGTCGGCACCGGCGATGGCAGTTTTGACCAGCGGGCTATCGGCGATCGTCTTGCCGATCTTCACCGCCTCGGCCCGCGATCGGCAGCCGTGCACTTCGACGGTCACTAAGTGCGTGGCACCCTCGCCATCCGAAGGAATCGACTGAGCAAGGTCTTCGCAGACTTCGTACAGCGTGGCTCGAAACGCATCGAGCCCACGCCCCGAGAGTGCCTCGCCACCCGCCGCGCCGTTAGCGAGTAATAGCACCGTGTCGTTCGTGCTGGTGTGGCCATCGACGCTGATGCAGTTGAACGTCTCGGCCACCGCGTCTTGCAGGGCTTGGTGGGCGTCTTGCTTTGTGATCTTGGCGTCGGTCATCACCACGGCGAGCATCGTCGCCATGTTGGGCCCAATCATCGCGGCACCCTTGGCGACACCGGTAACGTGGAGCTTCACGCCGTCGAGTTCAAACTCCCGGCCGCGGATCTTCGTCACTGTGTCGGTGGTCATCATGCCGCGGGCGGTCCGCTCGAGGGCGTCATCGTCGCTGGCAAGCTGGGCAGCGACCGCCTTCACTCCCTTGGCGATCTTCTCCATCGGCAGGTGCACGCCAATCACACCGGTCGACATCACCAGTGTTTGCCAATCCTCCAGTCCGCAAGCCTCGGCCACTAGCGCGGCCATTTGCTTGCAATCTTCGTCCCCTTTGGCACCCGTGCAGGCGTTCGCGACGCCCGAGTTCACCACCACCGCACGAATCGACTCGCTGGGCGTAAGCTCGCGATCGAACTTCACCGGTGCAGCACACACCAAATTCTGCGTGTAAACGCCCGCCGCCACGGCGGGGCGGTCCGACAAGATGAGGACGACATCTTCTTTAGTCGACTTCTTCTTGATGCCGGCATGCACTGCGCCGCCCGAGAATCCCGCCGGAAAGTGTGGAGTCATGGTGTGTTGGTGGGGTTAGCCTGTAACTGCCAGCGAGAGGTTAAGAGGCGGTGCGGTGTTACCGCAGCGCCGTCGATTCCTCGTAGCCATGCATCAAATTGAAATTCTGTACCGCCGCGCCGCTCGCGCCTTTGATCAAATTGTCGATCACGCTGGTGACCACCGCTCGACCGCGAACCACTTTGGCATTGATGTGGCACCGATTGGTGTTCATCACGTGCTTGGTGGCGGGGGGAGCATCGACGATGTCGATGAAGGGCTCGTCCTTATAGAACGCCCGTAGCACCTTCATCAGTTGTTCGGTGTCGTAGTCGCCGGCGAGCGTCGCGTACGACGTGCTTAGGATGCCGCGATCCATCGGCACCAGGTGCGGCGTGAAGATCACCTCGACTTTATCGCCCGCCGCTTCGCTGAGGAACTGATCGATCTCGGGCATGTGGCGATGCGTGCCGACGCCATACGCCATGATGCTCTCGTTGGCCTCGGGAAAATGGAACACCGGCTTCGGTGTGCGACCACCACCCGAGACGCCGCTCTTGCTGTCGACGATGATGCCGTCCGAAGCGATGATCCCTTCTTTCAGCAGCGGGTAGAGTGCGAGGATCGCCGAGGTCGGATAGCAACCCGGATTGGCCACGAGATTCGTCTTGCGAATCTGGTCGCGATACAACTCCGGCAGTCCGTACACGGCCGACGGCAAGCGATCGGCGTCGGGGTGCGCGACGCCATACCACTTCTCGTAGACGTCCTTGTCACGCAACCGGTAGTCGGCGCTGAGATCAATGACATCCAGTTCGAGCTCCAAGAGCTGCGCCACCGCCTCGGCACTCGCCGCATGGGGCAAGCAGCAGAACACGCAGTCGGCCCGCTCGGCGAGCTCTTGGTTCGAAAGCTTCTCCAGTCGCAAATCGAGCTGGCCGGCGAGCTGCGGATGCACCTCGGCGACGTGGGGATTCTCTTCCTGCCGGGTGCCAAGCGCCGTGATCGTCGCGTACGGATGCCGTAGCAGCAGCCGAATGAGTTCGAGGCCGGTGTAGCCGGAGGCTCCCAGGATGGCGACGCGGGTAGACATGACGCACGCAGGGGACGGACGGGGCAATCGGGAATCCGCTGATTTTAGCGGGTAAAAGAGGCAATCGCTACGGGGCAAACCGCGTTTAGCGACGGCGGCGGCAGACCAAGCGGTCGTCCACCAAGCGGAGAACGCCGCGGGCCACCTCGGCCTTGCTACCCGACAACGCAGCCAGCACCTCGCCCGAGGGCGAGATCACTTCGACGGTGTTGTCCAGGGCATTCATCGCTTCGACTCCGTTGGAGACCATCAAGTCGCAGTGCTTGCGTTCGAGTTTCGCGAGCGCCCGCAGGCGGTGGTCCTCGGTCTCAAGGGCAAATCCAACCACCCATCGCCGCTTATCTTCGGGATCGAAGTCCTTCTTGGCACCCAGGGTGGCGACCACGTCCTCAGTTTCGACAAGTTCCAGCCGCAAAGGTTCACCGGTCTTGGCAATCTTGCTCCGGGCGACGATTTCGGGCCGGTAGTCGCAAGGTGCCGCGGCCCCGATCATGCCATCGCAGCTATCAAACTCAAACTCAGCCGCTTCGAGCATCTCTTCGGTCGAAGTCACCCAAACAATAGTCGCCGCGTCCGGGTACTCCACCTCAACCGGACCCGACACGACCACCACCTCATGCCCCAGCTCCAGCGCCGCCGCCGCCAGCGCCGAACCCATCCGCCCACTCGAGGCGTTGGTCAGGTACCGCACCGGGTCAATGTACTGGCGTGTGGGACCGGAGGTGATGAGGATTTTGGCCATGGGGTTTTTTGGTTTATGTCACGCAGAGACGCGGAGACGGCGGAGGAAGAAGTAGGACGCGGATGGAGGTGGATTGGGGAGGATTGGGGAGGATTGGGGAGGATTGACGCCGATGGTGAGTTTCGGGGAGACAATTTGAATTTGCGAGCACAACTCCGGCGCTACTACTTGGCCATCAATGCGCCGCATGGGTAAACTGTCACTTACTTCTTCTGAAGAGCCGGCACTTCGATTGCAACGGATGACGCAATGTCCATGTCCAGACTATTATCGCTCTTCGTGTTTGCCGCCTTCCCGGCCTATTGGGGGTACTTATATACGCACACAGAGCACCACCTGGGCAATTCGTATTTATCGGCGGCTATCCCCGCGGCCGTTGGTGGGATCATAGTAGGCTCGTTCTTGAAGGTAACCGAAACAAGGCATCAATCCATCACCATTACGGCAGTAGCAGTCATTTGCCTCATAATTCAGTCCTGCCTTTGTCGATATGCAGTCAGTTATGATGGTTTCTTGGATATGAGCGTCGACTCGGCCCTCAGTGTCGGAACCATTGTCGCAACTCAATTGGCAGTTATGTATTCGGTCTGGTTAGTTCGCCTAGACCGAGTTAATCAACGCACACATCAGGATTAGCCAACGCCGCCGTGCTGCGCATCTCCTGCCCAATCCGCGAAATCCGCGTCCCATTCTTCCTCTGCCGTCTCCGCGTCTCTGCGTGACACCTACTTCCCCAGCAGCTTCTCGATCTCCGCGAAAATCGCCTCTGGTTCGCTCATCCGCCCCGCACCGCGTTCGCGGCAGCTAAGCCAGCCTTCGTCGGGACCGACGAAGTGGATGCCGTCTTCTTTCAGCTGCGCGACGTTGCGCTGCACCGCGGGTTTGGCCCACATTTCGCAGTTCATGGCGGGGGCTACGAGCACGGGGCCTTCGAACGACAGAAGCAGCGTCGAGAGCAGGTCATCCGCCACGCCGTGGGCCGCTTTGGCCATGATGTTGGCAGTCGCCGGCGCGATGCAGACGATGTCGGCCTTGCGTGCGAGTTCGATGTGCGGGCCGAGCGGGTGGGCGTCGGGCGGGAACGACTGCGTCGCCACCGGGCGGCCGGTCAGGGCACGGAAGGTTGCCGCGCCGATGAACTCTTGGGCTGCCGTGGTCATGACCACCGTCACACCATGGCCGGCTTGAATCAGTCGGCTAGTGAGTGCCGCCGCCTTGTAGCAGGCAATGCCGCCGGAGACGCCGAGAAGGATTTCGGGCATGGTAGTGGAATGCGACGAGTACCAGAGCACTATAAATGAAAATGACCAATGACGAATTAACAATTACCAATGAATCTTACATCATTGGTCATTGAAAGTTCGTCATTGGTCATTATAGCACGGGGCGATTTGAACCCTGTACTAAAGCGCCGAAAGGTCCACTTCGGGGCCATCGATCGTGCGGCCGGTGGGGGCCATGACGGGGCGGACTTCGCCGGACGAGTCGAGGTAGATCTTGTCCTGCAGGATTTCCTGGACCACGATCTCCATCTTCTCGTCGGTCTCGATGTCCACCAGCGGGCGGGCTCCGCCGTTGATGGCGACCAGGCGCTTTTGGATCAGGGTCGACAGCTTGAAACGACCGCCCACCTTGTTGACGATCTCTTCTTCTTTCAGTGCATCAATCATGCTTCGAATCCCTCTTGTGCCAGTAAGGCGACAACGTTGGCGATAGTGGCGTCGACCTGGTCGTTCACCACCTGGTATTTGTAAGTATCGGCTTGGGCCAGCTCGTGGCGGGCGACTTCCAGGCGGCGGCGGATCGCCTCTTCGCTTTCTGTCTTGCGGTCTCGCAGCCGGCGTTCCAGCTCGGCCTCCCGCTCTTCCGGGGTCTCGCCACCCACGGTGATGAAGATCGTCACAGCCTCGGGAAACTCGTCGAGGGCTCGGCGCGCACCGTCCACGTCGATTTCTAGAATAACCCATTGCCCCCGGGCTAGACTAGGCCTCACCTCGTCAAAAAGCGTCCCGTACCAGTGCCCGCGGCCGAATACTTCCATGCATTCCAGGAAATCTCCCGCCTCGCGGCGAGCGGCAAACTCCTCGGGCGTCAGGAAATGGTACTGGACACCGTCCGTCTCGCCCGGCCGGGGCGAGCGGGTCGTGGCCGAGACACTCAGCCGAATCTTGGGGGCCAGCCGCTTTAGAATTCCCGCCACGACCGTCGACTTCCCCGCGCCCGAAGGCCCAGAGATGATGACGAGTTGACCGGGGATGAGCATAGGGTTCTAGATCGCAACTTCCGGCCTGCTAGACTCCGCCGGAAAAGGGGCTTAATCCCCAATGACGAATTAATAATGACCAGCAAATTTCAATGCATTGGTCATTGGAAATTCGCCATTGGTCATTCCACATTTTGTACTTGCTCGCGAATCCGCTCGAGCGCGGCCTTCATCTCCACCACGTACTGGCTGATCTCGGTGTCGTTGGCCTTCGAGCCAATGGTGTTGATCTCGCGGCCCATCTCTTGCGAGATGAACTCCAGCTTCCGGCCCGAGCTTTCCTTGGCGTCGACGTTCGTGGCGAACTGCGACATGTGGCTTTTCAGCCGCACGATTTCTTCGCTGATGTCGCTCTTGTCAACGAACAGGCTCAGCTCGCGGAGCAGGTCGGCGGGTTGAACCGTAACGTTCAGTTCCGACAGCGCCCGGTTCACGCGATCGGTCAGGCGTTCGCGATAGCCGACCGTCACGTTGGGAGCCCGCTGTTCGATGGCGGCAACCTGCTGGTCGATGATGTGGCAGTTCTCGAGGAGGTCCGTCGCCAGGGCACGCCCTTCTGCCTCGCGCATCTTCGTGAGCGCGGCGAGCGCTTCGCGGAGCGTCGGCTCGATCTGCGGCCAGTCTTCCAGCGAGTCCTGCTCAGGGGCGCGGCGATCGTCGATCACGCCGGGCAGCGACAATAGCGGTGCGATGGGGATTTCGAGCGACGACCCGGTCGCCTTCGCAACCACTTGTGCCTGAGCGATGTAGCTCTTCAGCACGTCGACGTTCAGGCGATAATCGTCCGGCGTGCTCGCCCGCTGGACGTGCAGATTGAGCTGCACGGTGCCGCGGCGAATCCGTTTACGAACCACGGCGTCGATTTGCGGTTCAAGGGCTCCGTAGCCCTCGTTCGTCCGTAGGCTCAGCTTGTAGTGCCGCGAATTGATGGTGCGCAGCTCGACAGCCACGCTCATGGTGTCGAAGCGATTATGGGCTTCGCCAAAGCCGGTCATGCTCAGCAGCATGGCAGTAATGCCTCCCGCAGCGGTGAGAGCGAACGGGGAGAATTACTCGGAAGCCGACTCAGTGGTCTCGGCAGCGGGCTCGCTCGAAGTCGATTCGGAAGCGGCACCAGCGGCGGGCGTTTCCGCGGCAGGAGCATCCGCGGCTGGGGTATCGGTCGACTCAGTAGCGGCACCAGCACCCTCGGCGCCGGCTTCGCCAGCAGCAGCACCTTCGGTGGCTGGGGCCGAGCGACGCGAGCCCAGGTTGCTAAACTTGTCCTCCGCACCACTGCGACCACCCGAGAAGTAGAGGGCGGCCGAGATGCAGACGAACATCCAGACGAGTGCCGTGTAAGCGGTGATGCGAGTAAACGCGTCGCCGGCCTTCGCGCCGAACGCACTGGAACCACCCGGTCCGCCGAGTGCCCCGGCCAGACCGCCGCCCTTACCCTTCTGCACGAGAATGAGCAGGATCATGAACACGGCGATCAGAAACAGGGCAACTTTGAACAGGAGTTCCATAGTCTCGAAAGTGGTTGAGCCGAATCCGGTTCGGCAAGTGTGTTGGTGGCAGGTTAGGCGGACGCACTAAATGGCGGCGGCAATGCCCAGAAAGTCTTCGGCTTTCAGGCTCGCACCACCCACCAAGGCCCCATCGACGTTGGGCTGCGACATCAGTTCCGCCGCGTTGCTTGGCTTGACGCTGCCCCCATAAAGGATGCGGACTTTGTCGGCAATCTCGCCATTGTAGCTTTCGGTGAGCAATCTGCGAAGGTCAGCATGCACTTCCTCGGCCTGCTCGGGCGAGGCCACTTTTCCGGTGCCAATGGCCCAAACCGGCTCGTAGGCAATCACGATTTTGCCCAGCTGCTCGGCCGAAAGGCCCGCGAGCGACCCGGCAAACTGGGTAGCGATCACTTCGCCCGTCTTGCCCGCCTCGCGCTCCTCCAGCAGTTCGCCGACGCACACAATGGGGGTCAGCCCGGCAGCCAGGGCTGCCAGGGTCTTCTCGTTGACCACGGCGTCGGTCTCGCCCATCAGCGCCCGGCGTTCGCTGTGACCCAGTATCACAAACTCGGCACCAACGTCCGACAGCATCGCGGCACTGGTCTCGCCCGTGAACGCCCCATTGCCCTTGGCGTACATGTTCTGGGCACCCAGCGCGACGCTCGAACCCGTGAGGGCCTTACCAACCGACTCCAGGTAAATCGCCGGCGGGCAGACGAGCAGGTCGGCGTTCTTGATCTCGCCCGAACCCTTCGCCACGCCCTCGGCCAACGCCACGGCCTCGGCACGATTGGTGTTCATCTTCCAGTTACCAGCGATTAGGGGGCGACGCATGATTAGGGGTCTCCAAAGTTTGTTCGTTTAACGCCCAGCCGTAGGCGCCGGCTAGCGTGGCAATGATTTGTGGTGATGAAGCCGGCGCCTGCGGCTGGGCGTTAAACGGGGAACGCCTCTAGAACGTTTTGCCCACGACCGCCGCCACCTTCCGAATCTGCGCGGCCAGTGTCGCGTACTGCTCGGGGAGCAGCGCTTGCGGGCCGTCGCTCATGGCGTCTTCGGGGCAGTTGTGGACTTCGATGTGAATACCGTCGGCGCCACTCGCCGCGGCAGCCAGGGCACACGAAGGGATGATTTCAGGCCGGCCCGTGGCGTGGCTCGGGTCGACAATGATTGGCAAGTGCGACATCAACTGCACCTGAGCCACCGCCGCGATGTCGAGCATGTTGCGGCACGCATTATCGATGCCCTTGATGCCACGCTCGCACAGCACAACCTGCATCGAGCCGCTCGCGATGACGTACTCGGCGCTCATTAGCAGGTCTTTTACCGTCGCCGCCATGCCGCGTTTCATCAGCACGGGCTTACCGGTCTTGCCGACTTCGGTGAGCAGGACGAAGTTCTGCATGTTCCGCGCACCGAGCTGAATCATGTCGGTGTATTCGGCAATTAGTTCTACGTGACGGGGGTCGATCGCCTCGGTGACGGTCGGTAGGCCATGCTTCCGTCCGACATCGCGCAGAATCTTGAGGCCCTCTTCGCCGAGACCCTGAAAGGCGTACGGGCTGGTGCGTGGCTTATAGGCGCCGCCGCGGAGGATATTAGCCCCCGAAGCCTTGATCGAGCCGGCGATCTCGTCGAGGCGCTCGGCACTCTCGATGGCACACGGGCCGGCGATCATGCCAAAGTGCCCGCCGCCGATCTTGGTAATCGTTTTGCCACTGCCAACTTCCACAATGGTCGACTGCGGATGCGCCTCGCGGCTCGCCAGTTTGAAAGCCGGCAACACGGGCACCGCCTCCTCAACGCCCGGAATCGCCATGAGCGGGGCGGAGCGAATCTTCTCCTCGTCGCCAATCACACCGATGACGGTGCGGTAGGTACCCTTGCTCAAATGAGCCTGCAAGCCCATGGCTTCAATGCGTTCCACCACATGAGCGACTTGCTCTTCCGTGGCACCGTTCTTCAGAATAATGATCATGGGGGAGGGGAAGCCTGGTTACTCGGGATCGTAGCCGGATTCGCAAGAATTCGGGCTGTTGGGGAGAAGTCTGAATTCTGGCGAATTCAGCTACAACCGTGGGAAAATCGTCCCCAAATCCTAGCCGATTGGCTCCCGATGCGCATAGGACCCGAGCACCACGAGCTGCTGGGCCTTCTTCTCCAGGGCCCCGATCGCCTTCTTGCTGCGGGCTTCGGTGGCGTGGCCGACGAACTCGATGAAGAACAGGTACCGACCCCGGCTTCCCGCTACCGGGAAGCTCTCGATCCAGGTCATATTCAGCCGATTCCGTTTGAACACGGCCATCGCATCGGCCAGGGCGCCCGGCTCGTGGCTGATTTCGAGCATGAGGGCCGTTTTGTCGTTGCCCGTCTTCTTGGCCATCTCGCGGCCAATAACCGCAAAGCGAGTCACATTGTCCTTATTATCCTCAATGTTCGCCGCCAGCATCGAAAGGCCATACTCCGTGGCTGCCTGGGCGCTGCAAATCGCCGCCACCGTCGGGTCGCTGGCGGCACGCTGCGCGGCGTCTGCCGTGCTTGCCACCGGGTGGCACTCGGCTTGTGGCAGGTGCTTGGCGAGCCAGTTTCGGCACTGCGAAAGGGCTTGGGGTTTGCTCTCCACCCGCCGAACCTGCGACCGTTCGCCCGAGCCCACCAGGCAGTGGTGAATCGTAAGGGGCAACTCGCCACAAATGCTCACGCTCGCCTTGGAGAAGCACTCAAGTGTGTCGCTCACCCGGCCGTCGGTTGAGTTCTCCATCGGAACAATGCCGTATGCCGCCGTGCCACGTTCGACTTCTTCGAACACCGCGGCAATCGTTGCGACAGGCACTAACTCGGCCGCCGCGCCGAACTGCTCGATGGCCGCGATGTGGCTGAACGTGTGCTCGGGGCCCAGGTAGGCGATTCGCTCGGTGTGGGCGAGAGTCCGGCACGCGGCGACAACCTCACGAAACACCGCCGCCACCGCGTCGCCCGCCAGCGGGCCGCGATTGCGCTCGACGGCTTTCGCCGCCGCATCGCGACCGACCTCGTGATCCCGTGCCGCGAGCTCCGCCCGCGCGGCGAGCAGCTTCAGCAACTCGCGATCGAGCGCGTCGATCTCGCGGCTGGGACCCGAGGGGCGTGTTGTCTTCTTTTTGGCCATTTGTGATTCCTCTGCCTAAGCCGCTAGCAGCCGCTTGCGGATTAGCCAGCCCAAGTTCGGTAACGCAATTGTAGCTCCCCACACCGACTGCCAAGTTGGCTGCCAGTTTCGACACGGATGCCAGTGCTAGCAAACCCCCAACCGTCAATTTGGCAGGCAATGACTGGCCACTCCCAAGTGTCCACCGTCCGGAGGCAAGTTGTAAGTCTTTGTCGATAAGTAGTTTACGTCATTGTAGGGTGACCGCCAAGGGATCGGCACGGCCTTTGCTTTTGTCCTGCCGCGTACCGGTACGTACTGTCCGGTCACAACCTAAACTTACCTACCCGAGTTAACAATATTACGTTCGCATCGCCGCCCATTCGTAGGTGGCGGCACCCCGCGAAGAGAGAGAGGATTCTCATGGCTAGTGGCGAAAAAATCATCGGAATCGACCTGGGCACCACTAACTCCGTGGTTGCCGTGATGGAAGGCAAAGAAGCCAAGGTCATTCCCAATCCCGAAGGCAATCGGCTGACCCCCAGCGTGGTCGCGTTCACCGACAAGGGCGAAGTGCTCGTCGGCGAGCCCGCACGTCGCCAGGCGGTCACCAACCCAACCAAGACCATCTACTCCATCAAGCGCTTCATGGGCCGGCGTCACGGCGAAGTGGCCGGTGAAGAGAAGATGGTGCCCTATAAGGTGGTCGGCGGTGCCGACGACTACGTGAAGGTCGATATCGCGGGTAACGCGGGTAAGGAGTTCACTCCCCCCGAGATCTCCGCCAAGATTTTGGTGAAGCTCAAAGAGTCGGCCGAAGCGTACTTGGGTCACAAAGTGAACAAGGCCGTCATCACGGTGCCCGCGTACTTCAACGACGCCCAGCGTCAGGCGACCAAGGACGCCGGTCAAATCGCCGGCCTCGAAGTCGCACGCATCATCAACGAGCCGACCGCTGCGTCGCTCGCTTATGGTCTCGATAAGAAGGCGCAAGAGACGATCTGCGTGTTCGACCTTGGTGGTGGTACATTCGACGTGTCGATCCTCGAAGTGGCCGATGGCGTGTTCCGCGTCATCAGCACCAACGGCGATACCCACCTCGGTGGCGACGACTTCGATCAAGCGTTGATCAACTACGTCGCGGACGAGTTCAAGAAAGAGCAGGGCATCGATCTCCGCAAGGACACGATGGCTCTGCAGCGTCTGCAGGAAGCGTGCGAAAAGGCCAAGAAGGAGCTGAGCTCCGCCCAGGCTACCGACATCAACCTGCCGTTCATCACCGCCGATGCCAGCGGGCCAAAGCACTTGCAGCTCAACATCACCCGTGCCCAGTTCGAACAACTGGTCGACGGTTTGGTGGAGCGAGTGCGTGGTCCCGTGATGCAAGCGCTGAAGGACGCCAAGCTCGATCCGTCGAAGATTGACGAAGTGGTGCTCGTGGGTGGTTCGACGCGTATTCCCAAGGTGCAGGAACTGGTCAAGGCAATCTTTGGCAAGGACCCGCACAAGGGCGTGAACCCCGACGAAGTGGTGGCCGTTGGTGCCGCGATCCAAGGTGGCGTGCTCGCGGGCGACGTGCAGGACATCCTGCTGCTCGACGTGACGCCGTTGTCGCTCGGTATCGAAACCCTGGGTGGCGTGATGACTAAGCTGGTGGAGAAGAACACCACCATTCCGGTCGAGCGCAAGCAGGTGTTTAGCACCGCCGACGACAATCAGACCGCGGTGACCGTTCGCGTGTTCCAGGGCGAACGCGAGATGTGTGCCGACAACCGGCTGCTGGGCGAGTTCAACCTCGAAGGGATCCCGCCAGCGCCGCGTGGCGTGCCGCAGATCGAAGTGAAGTTCGACCTCGACGCCAACGGCATCCTGAACGTGGCCGCCAAGGACCTCGGTACCGGCAAAGAGCACAAGGTGAAAATCGAGCAGTCTTCCGGTCTCAGCGAAGCCGAGATCAAGAAGATGCAGGAAGACGCCGCGGCCCACGCCGACGAGGACAAGAAGAAGCGCGAGCTCGTCGAACAGCGCAACCGCGCGGATAGCTTGGCCTACCAAGTCGAGAAGACCTTGAAGGAAAACGCCGACAAGATCAGCGATAACGACAAGGCCCCGATCGAAGCGGCCATCGCCAAGGTACGCGAGAAGGCAAAGGGCGACGACCCGGCGGCCATCAAGTCCGCCGTGTCCGAACTCGAAGCCGCCAGCCACGCGATGAGCGCGGCGATGTACAGCAAAGCCTCGGCCGACGGCTCGAACGTCGACGACCAAACCGCCGGCGCGACCGCCGGCGGCAAGGACGACGACGTGATGGACGCCGAGTTCGAGGTGAAGGAGAGTTAAGCGGACCTGCTACGCACGAATGAATTGCGAAAGGGCAGGTGTGATGAGCACCTGCCCTTTTTGTTTCCGATACCACAGATTGAGTTACGAAGTAGAAGCAGCTTATAGCTCGTACGTCGACGGTACGTTATTCAAGTAAACTCTCACTGGACAATGGCGAGGCCGTGCATGGCGGAGTCCAATCAACATCTTCTGGAGGTCGAGTACAGATTGCTTCAAGAGCACGTACAGTTCTTGATGGAGCAGCGAATGAAGATATTCGACTTGTACGGAAAGATCGTCCTTATTCCTGCTGCGGTCACTTCCTATCTAGGAATCTCGGCGTCAGTAGACGCGGCTAATTCACCATCTCTTGGTAGCCATCTGTCGCCCAATTGCGCTGCTTGGGTACTGTATGGACTTACGATCACGGCGCTATGCTTATACATCTACTACTGTCTAGTGACCCTAGCTTCGAGTGAATACTTCGCAGACATCAAATTGATAAGAAAGCATGTCAGCGACAAACTTGGAATCGAAAGCCTACTGCTAACACGCAGTGGCCTTACACCCAACGCGCGGGGATTATTAAATCGAGCGGGAGATTACGTCCCGTTTTTCAGAGGGATGGCGTTTGCGTCTTTGACTTCGCTCATCGCCAGCCTAGCCGTATTCATCCAGCTCGCAAATCCTTGGATCGCATTCGTGGCCTACGCTATGCTGATCGGCCTTCACTGGGGTATCTATTCGCTACTAATGAGCGATGTAACTCCAACATCTGCTTTTCGACATGCGTGGATATTGCTCAAACGAAAATGGCAATAATCTGGAGCTAGTCCTGCCTAGCGGGGGTGTGGAGATTGACTGGGAAGCTGTGCCAAAACGTGATTCCTCTCAAATTCGATCAGCCTACCGGCAGAATTGGACCAAAATTGGAGCATCAAGCCCTGCGATTTTTCGCTATTTTCTGACCGCATGTTTTTTGGGCCAAGCACGCACTCCACCAGCGCTGTAGAATGCGGCCGTCTCACGTAAGAAAACGGCCTTCATAAAACGCCATTCCAACACCTGTCATGAACTCTTCCCTTTCGACGTTTGTTAGTTCGCTTGCCATTGCCTTTCTGCTCGCGACCTCCCACGCCCACGCCGAGAACCCCATCGACCCCGGTTGGTACGCCGACCCTGAGGTTGCGGTATTTGGCGATCGGTACTGGATCTATCCGACCACTAGCGCGCGGTACGAAGACCAGCTTCATTTCGACGTGTTCAGTTCGCCCGACCTCGCGAAGTGGACGAAGCACGAGCGGGCGCTCACCAGCGATGACGTCGAGTGGGCAAAGCGGGCCATGTGGGCTCCGTGTTGCGTTGAGAAGGATGGCAAGTACTACTTGTTCTTTGCCGCCAACGATTTGCAGCGGCGGGGGCGTGGGAAGTTTGATCCGGCTCAGCACATCGGTGGCATTGGTGTCGCCGTGGCCGATGCGCCCGAAGGTCCGTTCAAGGACTACCTCGGTAAGCCACTACTCGGTGAATTCCATAATGGCGCGCAGCCGATCGATCAGTTTGTTTACCACGGCAGTGACGGCAAGTGGTACTTCTACTACGGCGGTTGGGGCCATTGCAACGTCGGCGTGCTGAAGGACGACTTTACGGGCTTTGTTCCGTTCGAAGATGGCAAGCTGTTTCATGAGATCACACCAAAGGGTTACGTCGAAGGGCCCGTGCTGTTCGAGCGTGAGGGCAAGTACTACTTCATGTGGTCGCAAGGTGGTTGGGGCGATCCAAGCTACCACGTTGCCTACGCCATCGGCGATTCGCCGACCGGGCCGTTCAAACGGATTGGCACGGTATTAGAGTCCGATCCAAAAGTTGCCACCGGGGCAGGGCACCACTCGGTGCTCAAGTCGCCCGCGAATGGAGAGTGGTACATCGTGTATCACCGCCGCCCGATTCCGAACGAAGACCGCGACCACCGCGTCACGTGTGTCGACAAGCTAGAATTCAACGACGACGGGACCATCAAGCCCGTGAAGATGACGTTTGAAGGAGTGGCGCCGAATCCCCTCAAGAATTAGTTGCGATGCTGGGTGGCTGGCGACGAGTTCCACGAGCCCCCAGATGTCCCAACTGTGGGCTCGCAGGACTCGACCACAGCCACCCCTTAGACTCGTTCACCTAGTAACTTACTCACCTACTAACCCTTCTCACGAAAATGGCTTTTCGATTCGATAAACTCACGACCAAGGCGCAGCAGGCGGTGCAATCGGCGCAGGAACTTGCGGCGAACGCGGGGAATCCGCAGATTGAGCCCATGCACCTTTTGGCATCGCTCCTCGGCGAGACCGATGGCATCATTCGGCCGTTGCTTTCAAAGATGAACGCGAACCTTGGCCAGTTGCAGTCGATCGTCACGTCGGAACTCTCGCGCCTTCCCAAATCCAGTGGCGGTTCGCCTCCAGGCATTGGTGCCGATTTGAACCGTGTGCTTGAGGCTGCGCAGAGCGAAGCCGAGGCGATGAAGGACGACTTCGTTTCGACCGAGCACTTGCTGCTCGCGCTCGCCAAGACGAAGTCCAAGGCCAAGGACTCGCTCGAACTCAACGCCATCACCGAGAAAGACTTGCTTGCGGCGCTGCAGCAAGTCCGCGGTTCCGCGCGGGTGACCGATCAAGAGCCGGAAGGAAAGTTCCAAGCCCTCGAAAAGTACGGCATCGACCTAGTGGCTCGCGCGCAGCAGGGTAAGCTCGATCCGGTGATCGGTCGGGATCAGGAAATTCGCCGCGTGATTCAGGTGCTTTCGCGTCGACGTAAGAATAATCCGGTGCTGATTGGTGACCCCGGCGTTGGCAAAACGGCCATCGCCGAAGGCCTGGCGCTGCGCATCGTGCAGGGCGACGTTCCTGAAAGTCTCAAGGGCCGCCGCGTGGTGGCGCTCGACATGGGGTCGCTCGTCGCTGGTGCGAAGTTCCGCGGTGAGTTCGAAGAACGGTTGAAGGCGGTGCTTCGCGAAGTCGAAGACGCCGCGGGTAACGTGGTACTGTTCATCGACGAACTCCACACCGTTATCGGCGCGGGAGCAGCCGAAGGCTCGGGCGACGCGGCGAACTTGCTGAAACCAGCGCTAGCGCGTGGCGAGCTGCGGTGCATTGGCGCGACGACGCTCGACGAGTACCGCAAATACATCGAGAAGGACGCCGCCCTGGAGCGACGTTTCCAGCCGGTGTTCGTCGGCGAGCCAAGCGTCGAAGACACCATCGCCATTTTGCGTGGTCTCAAGCCACGCTACGAAGCGCACCATCAAGGCGTGAAGGTGAAGGACTCGGCGCTAGTGGCTGCGGCGGAGTTATCGGATCGCTATATCGCCGACCGTCACCTGCCCGACAAGGCGATCGACTTGGTCGACGAAGCGATGAGCCGTTTGGCGATGGAACTTCAAAGCGTTCCACAAGAAATCGACGAAGTTCAGCGGCGGATCACGCAGCTCGAACTCGCCGCCCGGCAACTCGCTGAAGAAACCGAAGAGCACGCGAAAGAACGTCTCGCTGAGATCAACACCGAGATGGAGACCCTACGCCATACTTTGGCGAGCCTCCGCGAGCAGTGGGAAGCCGAGAAGCTGGGCGTCGGGGATGTGGCGAGCGTTCGTCAGCAACTTGAAGCGGCGAAGCTGGCCTACGATCAGCAGGCGACGGCCCTCAAGGAGAAGCAGTCGAGCGGTCAGTATCTGGACGAGCGCGACTACCAAAAGCTCTACGAACTCGATCAGGCAAGGCTGAAGCTTGAGAAGCATCTCGAAGAGATCGAGGCCCGCCAGGACGAGTCGAGCGCGAAGCCAACCGACACTAAACGAAAGCTCCTCCGCCAGCAAGTCGGTCCCGACGAAATCGCCGAGGTGGTAAGTGCGTGGACTGGCATCCCCGTCACTCGCATGATGGAGACCGAGCGGGCGAAGTTGCTGGTGCTCGAAGAGCGTCTGCATCAACGCGTCATTGGCCAGAACGCCGCAGTCGAAGCGGTGGCCAACGCGGTGCGTCGCAGCCGGAGCGGTTTGCAGGATCCGAATCGCCCCATTGGTTCGTTCCTGTTCTGCGGCCCGACGGGCGTGGGCAAGACCGAGCTTTGCAAGGCGCTGGCTCAGGTGATGTTCGACGACGAGAATGCCATGGTGCGGCTCGACATGAGCGAGTTCATGGAGAAGCACACCGTGAGCCGTTTGATCGGCGCGCCTCCCGGGTACGTCGGCTACGAAGAAGGTGGCAAGCTCACAGAGGCAGTTCGTCGTCGTCCCTACTGTGTCGTGCTGCTCGACGAAATCGAGAAGGCGCACCGCGATGTGTTCAACGTGCTCTTGCAGGTGCTAGACGATGGACGCTTGACGGACAATCACGGACATACGGTCGACTTCACCAACACGATCATCGTGATGACCTCGAACGTCGGCAGCCAGATGATTCAAGAGCTGGCCGCCGAAGGTGGTTCGGCGGAGGAGATGCACAAGGCAGTGATGGACGCCCTCGCGGCGCGATTCTTGCCCGAGTTTCTCAACCGCATCGACGAGATCATCGTGTTCGAGCCACTAGCGCGGGATCAAATCCGTCGCATCGTGGACCTGCAGATCGCGCACCTCGAGAAGCTGCTCACTCGCCAAGGGCTGCACTTGGTCGTGACGGATGCGGCGAGGCAAGAGATTTCGAACCGCGGCTACGATCCGCTTTTTGGTGCACGTCCGCTCAAGCGGGTGGTGCAGCAGCAATTGCAAAACCCCCTCGCCACGGAGCTCTTAAAGGGTGAATTCCCCGAAGGAGCGACCGTCGAGATCGGCTACGACGGCGACGCGTTTACGTTTGCTCGTAAGTAAGCGACGTAGTAGACAAAAAAAACCGGCCGCGGCGATCAGATCGCTGCGGCCGGTGAGCGTTTCAAGTTAACCGCGAAGGCCTAGCCGAGCCGACGACGCATAGCGACGATCGCCAAGCCCAGCCCACCCAGGATTAGGTAGCTGGCGGGCTCGGGAATCTGTCCGGTATTGACGACCGACGTAATCTGGTCGAACGACAGCGCGTGATCGTAGATCTGAAACAGGTCGATCGAGCCGTTCAGGTCAGCGTCGCCATATCCGACGGCGGATCCAAGGTAGAATTCGCCGATCGTTATACCAGCGAGTGTCCTTCCCTCCAGCCCATTCGGATCGGTGCCGACCGTTAGCGAGTTCGCATCGCCATCAATGGACAGGTAGGACGTCAAGCTGTTGTTGGTCACGTCCCAAACGCCAATCATCCAGTACTCGGTGCCAGTGGCGAGTACGGCGGTCCCAATGGCAGTTTGCTCAGCAGTATTGCCGTTTTTCAGCGAGACACTGCCGACATTGCCGTTCGCCCCGCGTCGGGGAGTTAGGTCCAAGTACGAGTGCGTGTTGCCCTGGCCAGCCATGAATAGTTTGGACCAATTTGACTGCGTGTTCATGGTGAACTTTGCAGCGATGGTCAGTTGTGAAGCACCGTTAATGGTGCTTGCCAACTCTGTGAGCGAACCATCGACCGCGTAGGCATTGTTGGTGCGAAGCGAAGTGGTGCCGCCGTTGCCGACGCTGCCAGGCAAAACGAGTCGGCCACCGGAAATCGACGCGTTGCCATTAACCGTTAGATGGGCCGTACCCACCGAATCGTAGGCCACACGTCCGCCATTCTCACTGAAAGCGTACTGATGAACCAACGCCGCCTTGGCGCTGATCGAAAGCAACGCGGCAACGGCCACGGCCGTCGATAGAACTAGCTGGAATCTACTCATGTTGCGTCTCACTAGACTAAAATTCCTGGTACAAAACTAAGCCCGCGGGTAGCACTTCCGCACCGCGGTATAAAAATCGACTTAAGGCAAGGAGCGATCGCGGACTCGAGCTCCGTCTACTGTCCACCTTTGTGCGGCTGTCTTCGAGCAACTGGTACGATGTTTCAAATCGAACAGATGTGTCAGCAACTGGCGGGGTGAACAGCAAGATCGCCGGCGGTGACGTTTCTTTCGCCACCGCCGGCAATCACTTCGATCAAGACCACAGTCGTTTAACCGAGGCGACGACGCATGGCGACAATCGCCAAACCCAGGCCACCGAGAATCAGGTAGCTGGCGGGCTCGGGAATCGCGTTCGCTCGCAGCCAAACATCGCCGGCCACGCTGTAGTCGATGGTGTAATCAATCGAGCTACCCGAGGTGGCAACGAAGGCGCCTTGGGCGAAGTTCGAGAACTCACCTTGGCTAGTTGCGCCGTCGATTAGCAGAAGGTCTGCAAGTCCGAGGTAGGCCGAGAGATTGACCTCCAGCGTGTCGTTGGCATTGAGCAAATTGACGTCGCCACCAACCACAATCGAGCTGATGCCGTTGGCGTCGGCAGTGTAGGCCACCTTGCCCGTGCCGAATTCGTTGGAGTTGAAGTTCTGGGCAACGTCGATGGTGGCGGTGCTTCCAGTAATGCTGAGGGTACCGTTACCCTGTCCACCGTGAGCAATGAGGAGCGAGCCTTCGATGTCGAGCTCGCCGCCGCTGATGCTCACCACGCCAGTGCCATTCTCGGCGACCCAGAAGCTGTTGTTGGTGTTGAAATCACCAGCGGTAATGTTCAACTCGCCTTTGCTTCCGCCAAAGGCTCCGACCACGGTATTGCCGTCGCTATTGGCCACGGCATTAACGGTACCACCATTGAGGTTGTACTGGCCCAAGTTCGGACCCGCACGGCCGATGGCAAACCAGCGATTGCTAGTGACGCTACCGCCGGTTTGATTGACGGTGGCAGTGCCCGCGTCGCCGACGAAGAACTCGCCATTCGACGAAACGATTGCCGCGCCCGAAACATTCAGCACACCCACAGTATCTGGACTGTCCGCAATCACGAAGTTGCCGGTACGCGTAGCACCACGAAGTTCACCTCCGCTGATGGTGTAGCTGCTGTTGCTAGCGCTACTGCGGCCGATCGCCACCCAGTTCTCCGACGTCACGAGGCCGCCTGATTGGATGATCGTGGCATCGCCGTTCTGTCCGACCCATAGTTCGCCCCGAGTGGTAACAGTGCTATTCCCCGAGATATTCGCCGAAGCGGTCGTGTCCCCTTGATCAGCGAAGATCAGATGTCCGTCGCCAACAGTGTTGGCGTTGAAAGTACCACCGGTCATATTTAGCTCGCCGTGCGAAGCACCATCGCGAGCGAAGACGGTCCAGCGACCGGAATTGAGCACGCCGCCCGACATGTTGACCACGGCGTTGCCGAGTTTGCCAAACCACGACTCGCTATCGAGGTTGTTGAGCGTGCCGTTGTCAATATTGAGCGTGCCTGAACTCAGTGCCCCACGCCCGACTTGAAGAGCCGCTTGCTGATCGTTGTTGAAGGGACCCTGGCCAGTAAGGTTGAGGGCTCCTGAAGTATTGACGTTTACGGTGCCGGTGCCATTGACGTAGTAGTCCAAGCCGACCGGCGACCCGCCAATCCAGAGCTTGCCGGCGTTGAGCGTGCCCGAACCTTGGCCGAAGCCCGTCGTGGTGCCGCCGACCGCGGAAGTGTCCGCAAGGTTGTACGTGCCGGTGCCGCCGTTGAGTCCAACGACCACCCAGTCATTGGTGTCTCCGGTCAGCGTGGCTTGGCTAAGCGTGCCAGCCGTGTGATCGAGGCGGCCGACGGCGGCATCGCCAATGTAGATGTCCTCGGGGGTAATCGCCGAGTCACTGCTGATCACGGGAAAGCCGCCCGGACCCGCCGTGTTGTTGACTGTCAGATTACCAGTCGGCAGTACGGGATCCGTGTCCCAGTTGGCCGGATCATTCCAAGCGCTATCAACGTCGCCGACCCAAACTCCGGCAGAAAACGCCGGTTGAACTGCAAATCCAGCCACCGAGGTGGCCAGTGCGCACGAGATGGTGCGCAGGGAACTCCAAGTGTGTCTCTTCACTAGTGCTTACTCCCAAAGATTGCCCCGCACTCGCCGCCTGGCGGTGGGTGAGATCGAAAAGGCCTGCAAGGATGCAGGGGGCGCGGGTCTACGGGAGCCCGCGCTCCGCCTATGTTGCAATCACTGCGGGTTGCCCAGAGTGTCCAAGATTCTGGAGAAAAAAGCTCAAAACTTTCCCAGACGTCCTAAAACACCGGAAAAGTAGAGATTTAGAGAGATCTTGAGAGCGCGGGAAAACGCGCACCCACAGGCGCCAAGGCCTGCGGGGCGGCGATTAGTAAGCAAATAAGAAAGAGGGAGAGGGCCGCTGAGACTAGCGGTCCACTTCTTCGAGCTTCCAATTGTGGATCAGCAGCTCGGCACCCGGCGTCATGGCGCGCAGCTTTCGGGCAATTTCGCCCTTCTCGCTGGTCGTAGCCTTCGCGAGGCGGGTTTTCAGGTGATTCAGACTCTTTAAACGCTTCCGCCGGCGACGGATTTCGCGTTGTCTTTCGCTTCCAGCCATCAGTTGCTCTCCAGCCTTATACCTACCTGCAGCCGACCCCGTCTCAAAGCGGGGGCGGAGCTGCTCGTGTGCAAACCGCGGATTGTAACTGCTTCGAGGCTGGAACGAAAGCCGCGTTAGCCCGCGGGTACCGCCGGCAAAGATCGTAGGCTTCGCGCCCCGTTTTTTGAACTAGGCAAAGTCGTATCCCAATAATTACGCTCCAGTTAGAATCCGAACTGTGGTCGGGGGCAGGGGGCGGGCGCTTGCATTTCGCCAGACTGCTGCCGGTCTAACTTTTCTACACCTTGGGAGGGTGCGGCATATGAAGCGACTAATGACGTGTATTTGGGCATGTTTCTTTGCGGTTCCGGCGCTGGCTGCCCCCACTGTCGACGGGAGCAAGGATGGTCAGTACGGTGGGGCGCGGGCGGTTCAATCCGTGAATACCGAGTTTGGCGACAATCTGGACCCCGCTGGTTTTGGCCCGGGGGGCGAGCTGAACGCGGCCTACGCCATGACTGAAAATGGCCGCTTGTACGTCATGTTGACCGGCAATGTCCAGCAAAATTTGAACAAGCTCAGCGTATTTATCGACTCCAAGCCGGGTGGCGAGAACGTTCTCTCGAATGGGCCCCGTTACGATGTTAATAACGTGAGCCAGAATTTCGGTGGTTTGACATTCGATGCCGGCTTTGCCGCTGACTACCACCTGTTTGGCCGCTGGGATGGCGGGGCGTTTCAAGTGGATATCGTCGATCGCGAGGGGGGAGCCTGCACTACGGACTGCGGCGGAGACACGGGAATCGCCTCGATGGGCGCCGGAACTGGGATCCAGAGCGGCACCGTGTTCGGTAGTGGCGTTGGCACTGCTTCCTATCTCAGTTCGCCGGTCCATTTCGGGTTCAATAATACGAATATCGCCGGCGTTGTCAGTGGTGTCGGTGCAGCAAACCAAGCCAATGCCCTAGCGGTGACCACTGGTTTCGAATTCTCCGTGGCCCTCGCCGATATCGGTAGTCCGACCAACGGGGACATCATTCGAATCCACGCCGTTTACGGCAACGGTGACAATAATTTCCACTCCAACCAGACCCTCGGCGGCCTTCCGTCGGGCACCGCCTTTCTGGGTGGCAACGGCGAAGGCGGGTTCACGGGTAGCCTCTCTGGCGTGGATTTCAACGAGTTTGCGGGCGAGCAGTACTTCTCGCTAACCGTGCGCGGCGAACTCGTCCCCGAGCCCTCGTGTCTCTGGTTAGCCGCATTCGCCGTCTCGGCTTTTGCCCTTCGCCGCCGCCGGCTATAAAAGGTGGGCCGGGCAATAAGCGGTCCGGCGAGACTTACTGGGTGCCTCCAAGCACCTCGACGGTCGGGTGGCCGAGCGGTTTAAGGCACCGGTCTTGAAAACCGGCGTGCGCGAAAGCGTACCGTGGGTTCGAATCCCACCCCGACCGCTCCCTGTTTCGGGTGCGTCATGCCGCTATGCTCGTTCGCGTGATTGTTCCGTAGGGGGTTTCGGCTAATATGCAGCTGCCCCTCGCGCAGCAATGTATGGGGAAAGGTGGGGTTTTCCGCACCGAAGGCCGGCGTCAAGCGACGGGGGGCTCCGTCTCATTCGGGGAGTTTCCGCAGCGCAACACGTGTTTGCGAAATTTTCCAGATTCTTGGCCAATATCTGGAACCTCTCTGTATAGCCTTCTGAATAAGGGGCTTCGCATGCGCTCCCTGGGAGTGCATGGCGAGGCTCATTCCCACTCTTCGTCAGGCGAGACGGATTGAGCTGCTGTCAGTCCGTAATGGAATGTCTAGTCCTATACCAAGTAAGCATCCGCTGACCGCGGGCCAGTTTGTGCAGCTTGTGGTGAAACACGAGTGGCGCTTTCGTGGCTTCGTGGCCACCATGATGGCCTCGACGTCGGATATCGACGAGGTCGTGCAAAACACCTTGCTAGTGGCTTGGGAGAAGCTGGGGGATTTCACCTACACCGAGGACACACCCGACGAACAGTTCGTTCGCTGGGTTTGCACGATTGCACGCTACCAATCGCTGCGGCAGCACCAGCAGCGCGTCGGGGCGACCCTCATCTTTGACGATGCCCTGGTCGAACGACTGACCACCACCCAAATGGAGGAGGCCCCGCTGCTCGAATCGCAGCGTACTGCTCTCAAAGGGTGTGTGGAGAAGCTCGCCGACGGCGACAAGAGCCTCGTCCGCCGCCGCTACACCGGCAATGAAACCGTCGAAGAGCTCGCCGCCTGGAGTGGCAAGACAAAGTCGGCCGTTTACAAGGCGCTCAAGCGAATTCGCGTGTCGCTCATGCGATGCGTGGAGCACACCATCCGCCAGGAGGGGTACTAATGGCGGATCGATCCCCACTTACCGATGCAGAATTGCGATCGCTGCGCTCGCTTATCCACGACGCGTGCGAGGATATCGCCACGCCCGCCGAACTGGAGCAGCTTCGGGTGTTTCTTGAGCGGAGCGACGAGGCGGTTCGCGTGTACGTGCAGATGATGTACATGGCGGTGTCTGTGAAGGGCTGGGCCCGCCAGACTAGCGAAGCCAGCAAGCACACCATCGACCGCCCCATCGAATCGTGCGAGTCCTTGGCGTTGCAACTCGCGAAAGACGAAGTCGCGCGGATGATTCTCCGGAACACCCGCCCCGCTTCGCCGGAAGTCGCCGCTCGCAGAGAGCGTTCGTGGTGGAATGTCGCGACTATGGTGGCGGCCGCCTGCCTGCTGCTAGTCGGTGCGGTGTGGGTTTCGAACCGAGGTGGCGAGCAGTTGGCGACGCTTCCCGACGGAGCTTCCGGAGAGGGAGACCTTGCCTCGCATACCACGCCTTCGAACATTCCGCCGATTACTCGAGTGTCGATCGACTACGTGGCGCACGTGGTGGATGCCACCGGCGACGTGCAGTGGGCAACCCGATCGGCGCCGTTTGACTACGGTCTTCGAGTTGGGGTTGGCGAACCCATCGCGGTGGAATCAGGCGTGCTCCGGCTCTCTTACTTCTCGGGTGCCACGATCATTGTGCATGGGCCAGCCGTGTTCACTCCCACGGGCCCAGAAAGTGGCCATCTGGCGTCGGGTCGAATCACTGGCCGCGTGAACGCCGAAGGGGGAGTGGGCTTCCGACTCACGACTCCGAGTGCTGACGTACTGGATCTGGGCACCGAATTCGGCGTGGCGGTCAACGATGCCTCGGCGACCGAGGTTTGCGTATTCGATGGCGAAGTGGAAGTGGGGTCCTCCGTCGCTTCCCTTCAAGCGACATCGCCCGTCCGGCTCACGCAGGGCATGAGCCTGCGAATGTCCGCCAGTGGCATCCCTGACAGGACCTCGAGGGTGGATCACGGACAGTTCTTGCGTTCGATGCCGGCTGGGCCCAACAGCGCGCTGGCGTCCAATGAAGTTAGCCTCGTCGATGCCATTATTGGCGGAGCGGGTTTGTCGCATCGGCTTTACGGCGCGCTTGATCCAACGACTGGCAAGGTGGACGAGCAGCCTCTACGGGGCGGGCGAATGGCCGACCAAATCGGTTTCCACTACGCCGTTTACCACGAGTTTGTTGACGGCCTGTTCATTCCACATCGCGAAGGGATGCCGACCCGCATTGACTCTTATGGCAACGCGGTGGAGTTTCCCGCGAACCTCAGTCGCACCGAAGGTCCGGTGTGGGCTCGGCGTCCGCTGCCGAACTGGGCTCCAGGCGACGCGGTGCTTGAGAATCCCGAGGACGAACAGTGGGGTAACGGAGCTACACGCAATGTGTGCCAGCGACTCGCGGAGTGCCAATTGGGCATCGTGGGATTGCATTCGAACGTTGGTATATCGTTCGAGGCTCATTCGATCCAAGCGGTGGAAGGCCGAGCGGTGCAGAAGTTCCGCTGCTTAGTGGCCAATCTCGATTCGACTCATGGCGAGCGCACCAATGGCAACGGTAGCCATGGAAGTGTCGCCGATTTTCGGGTGTACGTGGATGGCGTGGAACGCTGCGTGGTGCCAGCAATCCACTGGCAAGACGGCGATCAGCTCGTCGAGCTGGAACTGGGTACCCATAGCCGAATCGTCACCGTGGTGGTCACCGATAGCGACATGCAGGTGGACCACGACGAAGTGGTGATGATCGATCCGGTGCTCGTGTTAAGCGAATGAATCAATAGGGCGTAAAGACTTTTCTTAAGGAAAGCGCGGTGATGAGACTCATAACAAGGTGGAGAGTTACTATGCGTCGACAACTTATGCAATGGACGACCGCTGCGGTGGTTGTTTGCTCCATGGGCGTAGCCCAGGCGGAGCTTGTTTCGAAGTGGAACTTCAACAGCAGCACGGTCAATGGAACCACCGTCTTCAACGACGAGAAGACCGATGACGCGTTAGGGCTAAATCCTACGCTCACCTACGTTGATCCAACAGGCATCGGCGCTATCACCGGTGGCAAGGCCGACTTAAGTGCCAACCACAACACCGCGGGCGATTGGGGATCTGATGCTCCAGGCCGCGGCACGACAGCTCCAGGTGTCTATTTGGACCTGCAGAACTTTGCGATCAGCGACATGGCCTACAACGGTGGAAATCCGACTAGAGCCATCTCGATCGAAATGTGGGTAACCGTGTCGCAGAATCATAACTGGGCTCGACTCTGGGACATCGGCACCAGCGGCGGTGGCGAGAACATCTCCAACGGTGGCGGTGGCAAGAACTACATGATTGGTGTGGCTCAATCCGGCCGCAATGTCGGTGGCGTCAACAACGTCTTCGGCGCGTCGGTTCGCAGCAACGCACCAGGCGATCCCGAACTGTGGGCACCGGCCGATGCAGAGCCGCAACTGGGCCCTCTTTCGACGGGTGTTGAGCATCACGTGGTGTTCACCCTGGATCAGAACGATACGACCGCGGGCGCCAACGGCACTACGAAGCTCTACCTCAACGGCAATCTAGTCGGTACTCGCGACGTTCCCACCTCGTTTGATGTCACTGGCGGTACTCAGACTGGCTTGGTCGGCGAGTTGATCGACAACAACGCGTGGTTTGGCCGCGCTCAGTTCAACGATCCTCTGTTTGACGGCCTCTACAATGAGATTCGCCTTTACAACAACGCCCTCACTCCTGCGCAAGTGACTGCTAACTTCATTGAGGGAGCAGACCCGTTGGCCGTACCGGTTCTGAACATCGACCGTATCACGGGCGTGGTTTCGCTGCAGAACCCGGGTAATAACGTCAGCCCGTTAACCGTCGTTAACTACTCGATTACTTCGGACATCGGATCGCTCAACCCCGCCGGCTTCACGGCGATTGATCCACCCGCTGCGACCACCACCATCAACGAACTCGCCGAAAACGGCATCAATTCGGGTGGCACGATCGCGGTTGGCAATAGCGTTGCTTTGGGAACCGCGATCACCCCTTCGAAGTTCGAAGACGTGCGGGCGTTTGTTGAGTTGAGCGATGGCACGATGACCGCCATTACCGTCAATTACACCGGCAATGGCGGCCAGGCCCTTTCGGCCTTAGATCTCAACACGGATGGCTCCGTGGACGAAGGCGACTTCCTGGTGTTCGCCAGCCACGCGTTTACCAATATCTCATCTCTGTCGGAGGTGCAGCAGGCACTTCGGGGCGACTTGGACGGTGATAACGACAACGACTTCGCTGATTTCTTCCTGTTCAAACAGCAGTTCAATGCTCTTAACGGAGCAGGAGCTTTGGAGGCCATCATGGCCGGCGGAAACATCGCCGTCCCCGAGCCCAGCACGTTGGTGATGTTCGCCAGCGTGATGGCGGGAGTAATGGTGCTTCGTCGCCGTACCTCGTAGTTCGCTAGCTCTACGGCGGTGCTTGGGAAACGACTACTTCAATAGATCGACTTATCATCCAATAGCGAGAATTACGAGACTATGTACGCTAAACTCTGCTCAACACGGTTGCGACCAACGGTGAGAAGCCTCGGTGTGGCTGCACTTACCGGTGCACTGGTCGCTTTTAGTTCTGTGCCGGCACACGCGGTGCTGGTGCATGCCTATGAGTTCGACGGGCCTACGGCCATCGACTCCGTGGGCAACGCCGACCTCACGCTGAATGGCACCGCGTCCATTGCCGGGGGCCGTTTGGTTTTGCCCGGTGGTGCCCCTCGGACGAATAACGCGTCGGCGCTGGGTGCTTCCCTCACCGAACTCGCTACTACCATCAACAGCGCCGAAACACTAAGCGTCGTGATGAAGTTCAGCGTCACTGGTGCTCAGGACTGGGCGAAGGTGTTCATGGCTGGCGATCCTGGCGAAACCGTCAACGGTAGCCCCACCCACGACTACATTGACCTAACCCCTCAGCGTGGCGGCGGGACCAAAGGTTCCACCATCCGTGCACTGAGCGGGGAGAATGTTAGCACGATTGGAGGTGCGATCGGCGCGGGAGTCGAGTCGTACATGGTCGGCGTGTGGAATGGAGCTGCCCAGCAGATGACTTTTCACGCTGCCGCCGCGGATGGTTCGGGAACTATTGAGACGAACACGGTCAGCATCGGCAATAAGACTCTGGCTGACGTCACAATTGCCCAGTTCTTCATCGGTTCTGCAGTGGGCTGGGGCGATCAGGACTTCAATGGGTCGGTGGACTTCATGCGAATCTACGACCATGCCATCTCGGCGTACGACGTCGAATCGCTGGTCGACACCGGCAATCTTGCCCAGCCCCTGAACGTCACAATCGGTCCGGCGGGACAGGTGTCTATTAACAACCCGAATGCCTCGACCGACTTCACCATCGATTCGTACCAGATCCGTAGCGGTAGCAACTCGTTCAACACCGCTAACTGGAATAGCCTGGACGAGCAGGGTGTGGATGCCGGTGGTGCTGCCGATGGCGACTTCAACGACGACGGAGTGACCAACCTAGCCGACTACACCGTCTGGCGGGATAACCTCGGCTCCACCGCCGGGCTGCCCAACAATGGTGCTCTCGGTACCACGGTCGATGCGACTTACTACGATTTGTGGAAAGCCAACTTCGGCAGCACAGGCGGTGGTGGCACCGGGCTGGGCTGGTCGGAAGTCGGTGGCTCCGGTGCAACTCAGCTAATTGAGTACTTCCTTGATGAAGAAGGTTCCACACTGGAAGGTGGTACTTCTTGGGCTCTCGGCACTCCATTCGTTGGAACCAATGGAGACAACATCACGTTCCTCTATTCGGTGAATGGCCAAGTGCTCGAAGGGACTGTTACCTTTGCTGGTGCACTTCAGACCGCTCAGGTACCCGAACCTGCTACCGTGTCCTTATTGCTGATAACCGCTGGCGTTATAGCCGGCGTGCGATTCCGCTCGCGTCTACGCAAGTAGATTCGAGCACAACACCTGCGGTGGTGACGACGGGCAGCGTCACCACCGCGGTGTGTCGTTTTTGCCTCGGTTGGCAAAGGCGAGAATAATTCAGTTGTTAACTTTGCTGCCCCACGGATCAAGGTTCTCCATGAACCCAGGACGATCCGCGTTACTCTTCCGTACTGCGAGGTATTCCCATGACGCTGTCTGCCCGACGCGATCGAAACAAAACAAAAGCATTTACCCTAGTCGAGTTACTGGTGGTAATCGCCATCATCGGCATACTGGTGGCGCTATTGCTGCCGGCCGTGCAGGCCGCGCGCGAGGCGGCCCGGCGGTCAGCGTGTGTAAATAATCAAAAGAACTTGGCACTCGCGTGCCTGAACTTCGAATCGACCCACAAGGCGCTGCCCTATGCGCGCAAGGTCGACCAATGGGACTCTTTCACCTGGGTGCAAGAGATACTGCCCTATATCGAGCAGCAGGCGGTGTACGACAACTTCGTCGACATCTCGGCGCCCGGGCCGGTGGGTGGAATCGACAAGGGTGGGTGGACGCCAGCTGGAGATCATGCTCAGAAGCGTTCGGCACGCCACACCCAAATCCCACCTTACTATTGCCCGAGCGATACGACGCCCGTCCAAAACGAAATGGGATCGACGCAATGGGGATTGTGGCGTGGAAATTACCGTGCGAGCGTCGGCAGCGAGAATAATATCTACGGCGACACCGCTGCGACATTGGAACTTTTCCGCCGTGAACCGAATAAGGCAGTATTTGGTCCGGGGTGTTTTGAAGTAAAGAGTCGCGCACTAACGAGCACGGGTAAAGTTGTAGATGCCTCGAATAAGTACTGGAAGCCAAAGCGGGTGCGGCTGGGCGAGATTTCCGATGGAACGTCGGCGACGATTCTACTGTCGGAAGGATTGAGTGCGACCGAAGTCGTCGACTGGGGTGGGGTGATGGGCTCGCTCATTTACGGGAATATGGGCGGTGGATTGTTCGCGACCTTGTACGGCCCTAACGAAGCGGCCGCTCCTGATCAGGTGTTTGGCGACTGTCCAAGGCAGCGAGGAGACTCCCAGTACCCTGACACCGCCCCATGCATTAAGGGGGCCGACCATCCGCAGGAAGGACAAGGCGGTGCAAATACCCACGTCGCGGCTCGCAGCCACCATCCAGGGGGCGTAAACGTCGCGATGTCCGATGGTTCAGTGGACTTCAAGACCGATGGCGTCGACGTTGCCTACTGGCGGTCGCTGGGTACGCGTGGCAACGGGGATGTTGTTAACGCCAATTAGGTCCACTCTTCCGCGGCGAACGGGGATTAGTTCACCCTCGTCCGCTCGGTTCGCTCGATAGGAGTTAAGGTATGCGTGCTCCGGCTACATTCACCATTTTACTGAGCATTCTTTGCTTTGTTGGTTGCAACGACAGTGTTTCCGTGAGCGGTACCGTGAAAGCAGGTGGGAGCCCTCTCCCGAATGGGCACATAGGTTTTGCACCCGCCGAGGGGCCCGGCCAAACTTTCGGAACCGAGGTTCTCAATGGGCAATACACCATCAACGGAATGACCCCGGGAAAGAAGAAAGTAACGATCGTGTCTAGCCCCGATGGCCCGATATACGCAACGCGAGAAGAAGCGATGGCGGCGCCGAAGCAACCCATAACCCAGTTGATCCCCCTCGACCACCCCAAGAACGGTCAGATCGTCGAAGTTACCTCCGGCTCCACCACCCTCGACTTCGACTTCTAACAACTTTCTGTGTACGGGCCGCAGTGGTTCACGGTGGGCGCATCGTTGAAAAACTACTCGGGAGTGCGGTATGCAATGGTTGCGCGTGGATGCGATTCTATGGGTTGGGGTTTGCTGTCTAGTAGGAACGGATGCGGCTGCCGAGTTCACCGTCGAGCGCGTGCTCGATGGGCTTAATCAGCCGATTCACATGGCCCAAGCGCCGGGTGACAATAACACGCTCTACGTCGTGGAACGGGCGAGTTCGGGTTCCGAGGTCGGACGCATCGTTTCCTACGACCAGCTGACCGGCGAGCGGCAGACGTTTCTCGATGTCGAGGGTACCGTCGTCAACGATGGTGGCCTGTTGTCCGTGACGTTCCACCCCGAGTACGCCACGAACGGCAAGTTCTACACCGTGTCGAACTCTGCAGGCACCAATGGCCTCGACGAGTGGCAAGTCACTGCGGGCGAGCCGGTACTTCAGCGGCGACTCTTGGAGTATCAAAACCTCAGCAATGTCTTCCACACGATGAACGTCTCGATGTTCCGCCCCGGCGGCAACAACAACGAGCTGTTCGTCGTCACCGGCGATGGCGGCACGCAGGCCAATCAAGGAACGTTCAATCCAGCGCTGATTGAAAGTCTCGATTCACCTTACGGCAAGCTTCTTCGCATCGACCTCGACGAACCGTTCGCGACGCCAGCAAACGGCCCAACGGATGCTGGTGTGGACGTGGTGGCTCGGGGACTTCGCAACCCCTATCGCGCGACGTTCGATCGCCAGACGGGCGACATGTTTATCGGCGACGTCGGCTTCAATGCGGTGGAAGAGGTGAACTTCATTCCCGCGAGCCACTTCAGCAACGCGTCCGCGCCGCTACACTTTGGGTGGACCGATCGCGAGGGAACCATCCAGACCGTGTCGAGCAACCCGAACGCCGGCGGCCCCAAGGAGCCTGGTGATATCGACCCCATCTACGAGTACGCACGCAATGCAGGGGTTCCGCTCGGCCACGCGTCCGACTTGTACGGTGGTTCGATCACCGGCGGTTATGTCTACCGCGGCCCGGTGGAAGAACTGCAAGGGCGTTACTACTTCGCCGACTTCACCGCGGGGCGAGTTCACTCGGGCGTGTTTGATCGCGATACGCCCGTCGCCAATTACAACGGGCAAAATTTTACCGATGTCCATAGGCACGACGTCGACTACGAAAACATGGTGCCCGGAGGCTCGACGATCACGTGGGTCACTTCGTTCGGCGAGGATAACGTTGGCAACTTGTACATTGTTAAATTCGGCAACGCGTTCTTTCCACCGCTCGGCGAAGGCGAGGTATTCCGCATTGCGAACAATCCCTTAGACGTGGTAGTGGATCGCCAGACGGGAGTCATCACTCTAGCCAACAACAACTCGAGTGATGTTTCCATCTCCAAGCTGGCGATTCGGTCCGCGATTGGTGCCGTGGGGACGAGCACGCTGACCACCATCTCTGGCAATTACGACGCGAATGGCAACATGCAGGTCTCCGGCGATGCGTGGCAGGTGAGCACGACATCCGCCTCGCTCTTCATCGAAGAAACGACAGGGGGGATGGGCACCCTCGACAGTGGCTCTACACTCGCGCTTTCAACCAACGGAGGTTGGATACCGACACCTCACGAAGATCTCCGCGTGGCCGTGGAACTGGCCGATGGCTCGATCTCCACCGCCATCGTCACGTATGTTGGCGATCCGCTCATCGAAGGCGACTTCGACTTCGATGGCATTCTCACGCGGGCCGATTTTGGCATCCTCGCCAACTTCGCCTACACCGACTTCAGCGGTCTATCCCTGCCCGAGGCTTACGGCCGTGGCGACATCAACGGGGATGGCGTCAACGACTTCGCTGATTTCGTTCGATTCAAAGCGCTCTACATCGCTAGCCACGGCGAAGCGGCTTTCCGGGAACTCGCCCAGGTCCCAGAGCCATCGTCCCTGCTCGTCCTGGTATCGGTTGTGACGGTTGCGCGGGTATGCGCAGGGAGCCGCGGATGGCGAGCTGGAGTACAATGAATCCTGGTGGAGCGTGATGACAAATTTCGAGGCGGGAGCGTTTTATGCGGCATTGGGTGCGGACTTGTTTGCTGGCGCTGATGGTATTCGGGACCGGTGCGACGGCGGTGGCCGATTCGCCCGAGATGTTGCGCACACGTTGGGCTAAGGATGTCACCGCCGAAAACGTGTTGCCTGAGTATCCTCGACCACAATTGCGTCGCGCGAATTGGACCAACCTCAATGGCGAGTGGGACTACGCCATTCTCCCCGACACGGCCCGTCGCCCCGAAACGTTCGATGGCAAAATACTGGTGCCCTTTGCCATCGAGTCGCAACTGAGCGGCGTCGAGAAGTTCGTCGGATATGGCGAGCAGCTTTGGTATCGTCGCAATTTCGAGCGGCCGGCGATGAAGTCCGGCGAGCGACTGCTGCTGCACTTCGGGGCTGTCGACTGGCAGTGCGACGTGTGGGTGAATGGCAAAAAGGTCGGCCGTCACCAGGGCGGGTACGATCCCTTCAAGTTCGACATCACCGACATGGTTGCCGAGGGGGATAACGAACTTCTCATCTCCGTATGGGACCCGACCGACGCCGGACCGCAGCCGCGCGGCAAACAACTCCGCCGGCCGCATGGCATTTGGTACACGTCGGTTACGGGTATCTGGCAGACGGTGTGGATGGAGGTCGTTCCCGAGTCGTACCTTAGCCAGCTCAAGATCACTCCCAACGCGGCCGAAGGAACTATCGAAGTCACTCCCCTCGGACCCACGCCCGATGACGTGACTCTGGTCGTGAAGACGGATGGCCGCGACATCGCCGAGGTGACGACCAAGATTGGCAAGTCGGTAGTCATCAAAATTCCTGAACCGAGACTCTGGAGCCCGAGCGATCCGTTCTTGTACGATCTGGTCGCGACCACCGCGGGGGGCGATCGTGTCGAGTCCTACTTCGGACTCCGGGACATTGCCGTGATGCAGGACGACGCGGGTATCAATCGCCTGGCGCTCAACGGCAAGCCTTTGTTTCAATACGGTGTGCTCGATCAGGGCTGGTGGCCCGACGGGCTCTATACCGCGCCGACCGACGAAGCGTTGCGGTACGACCTCGAAACTGCCAAGCGGCTTGGTTTCAACATGGTCCGCAAGCACGTCAAAGTCGAGCCCGCGCGTTGGTACTACTGGTGCGATAAACTGGGCCTGCTGGTGTGGCAGGATATGCCGAGCGGCGACCAATACATTGGCGGCAGCGAGCCCGATATCACGCGCACCGAGGCGTCCGCCGACAACTTCGAGCGCGAGCTGCAATGCATGGTGTCGTCGCTCTACAACCATCCGTCGATCGTGATGTGGGTGCCTTACAACGAAGGTTGGGGCCAGTGGGACACGGTGCGGATTTGTTTGCTGCTCTACGAATGGGACAGCACCCGGCTGGTGGACAACGCAAGCGGCTGGACCGATCGCGGCATGGGGGACGTGCATGACATCCACCGTTACCCCGGACCGGCGATTCCCGAGCGCGAAGAACTTCGCGCGCTGGTGCTTGGCGAGTTCGGCGGACTCGCTCTCGAAACGCCCGGCCACCTCTGGCGGACCGAGCAGAACTGGGGGTACGTCCCCGTTCTTGACGAGAAGGACATGCTCGAGCGATATCGAAAGCTCGTCACCGAAGTTCGGTACTTAATGGGCAAAGGGCTCGCCGCCGCCGTCTACACTCAAATCGCTGACGTCGAGATCGAAGTCACCGGCATCCTGACCTACGATCGCGAGGTCTGCAAACTGCCCGACTCGGTGCGGACGCTGCACGAGTTGCTCTACAGCAACGCCAAACCTGATTTGGTCGATCTCGTTCCGACCTCCGAGCAGCAGCCACAAACTTGGCGATACACGTTCCAGCAACCCATGGAAGGCTGGCAGCAACCCGACTTCGACGACACCAATTGGCGGATGGGCGAAGGTGGTTTCGGTGGCGACGCGGTCCCCAACACCATGCCGCGAACGATGTGGACCACCGACGATATCTGGATTCGCCGGACGGTGGATGTCGCTGGCAAACCAATGTCACGTCCGATGCTGCGTGTCTATCACGACGAGGACGCCACGATCTACCTTAATGGCAAAGAAGTCGCCCGGCTGGTGGCCTACACCACCGAGTACACGCACGTGCCCCTGGCGGACGACGTGATCGAGATGCTCCAGAAAGGACCGGTGACCATCGCGGTGCACTGCCGCCAAACGCTGGGCTCGCAGTTCATTGACGTGGGTATCGTCGACTTCGCGCCCGACGAGCCTGCCCCCAAGAGCCCATGATCGCCAGGACCATGAAGCCACTAAACCAACCGGCGGTCTCGGGGACTTGATGCGCGGCGACGCTGCCCGGCGTGGAAATCGAGTCGCCGAAGTGCTCTTTCCACAACGCGTAGTGAGCTTCGCCCACGGGACCACCCAGTTCGCCATCATTGGCGAGCGGCTCGCTTGAGCCGAGGTGGTCACGCCATACCGTGTAGTCGGCGAGATCCACCGTGCCATCGTCATTAAAGTCGCCCGGTAGGACAGGGTTGCTGAAGTAGACGACCGAGCTCTGGACCTTGGCCGTTCGCGGCCGGGCGTAGGAAAACTGCAGGTCGCCATCAATTCCCTCGCCAAGCACCGCGGGATCGAAGGGCCGGCCCAGTGGAAGCTGTTCGCCGGGCAGCAGCTGAGTGGCCGAAGTCAGGTAGAGCTCGGTGAGCAGCTGCGAGGACGGAGCACCCCCTTCGTTCCAGCTCTGCCCAAAACCGGTCCCCGTCGAGTCCTGTTCCTGATCGGACAAGCTACTCCAGTTCAAGGGACTGAGCGCGCCGGTCGCACTTTCCACTTCATAGTAGTTGAACGTTACGGGCGTGAGCGACTCGTTACGAATGCTCGCTTCGCCCGTCATCGTATTCACGTACAACGTTAGCTCGCCGGCCATCGTTGGACCCGCTTGGAAGTTTGCCGTCACCTCTTGCTGCGTGAGTCCGTGGTCGTAAATGCGGAACTCGTTGTACGAACCATCGAACAACGGATCGGTACCCCATTGCGATCGCCCCAGCCAGTTGTTCACGTCCGTCAGAGCGCCAAGCGAGAAAGCCGTTGGCAGCGCTCCCTTGTTGACCAATTGGCCATTGAGGAACAACGACGCCGTGCCCCCTGGGCCCATCGAGGTGTCGAGCTTATTGACCACGGAGACAATATGATGCTCCTCTCCGGGAGTGAGAATCTGACCGTTAGGAGCATTCAGCTCGTACTGCGCGCCGGCAGGGATTTGATGATGCACCGACATCGTGTTGACGATGTTGCCGGTATCCGGAATCAACGTGATGTAGCCCTTGCCGCTACCGCCGGTCGACGTGTTCTCAATGCCGGTCGTAGGCGCACCGAACGAAAAGATTTCGGCCCAGTTACGATTCTCTTTTACGGTCACCCACATTTCGAACGAGCCGACGTTTCCAAGGGCCGAGACAATTCCATTGGGAAGGTCGACGTACGCGTCGTTGGTAATACTGCTAGACTGCTGCCCCGTGTTGGCCGAAAGATCGAGAACGCCGGCAGCCGTAAACACGGCGGTCGCCTCGCCGGGATCGACCACCGTGCCGTGAGCAGTGCCCACACTATCGCGGGCATCACGTTGGTTGAACGTGTACTGGTGGACGAGCACCGCTTGGCACTCGGTGGCGTTGAGTAAAGCCATCGTCGAGACGCCCACCGCGCCGGCAGCCGCGAACCATCGCCGTGACGAGTGCCGCCGTGCCATAACGATGGCTCCTACTAGCATCGTGAGGAGCACGAACGACGATGGCTCGGGCACCGGAGTGCTGAGCATCTGGGCGAACGAGCCGCTGCCGTTGTGAAGTTCGAAGTCCTCTTGGAAGATCAAGAAGTCGTCGTAGTCGTTGTCGCCATCGCCATCCAGGTCGCCACGCCCGTAAGCTTGCGGCAGGCTCAGATTTCCGAGTTCGATGCGGAAGTAATCGCGAAAGCGGGGCCAGTCCAGCGGGCTAACCACGCCGTCGAAGTTCAAGTCGCTCCGCAGAAACGGCTGATCGCCGTTGCCGGAATACAGAATCGGCAGTTCAATTTCATCGCCATTGTCGAGCTTGATGGACGCGAGCAAATCTTCTACCGGCGAGCGAACCCACGCACCGCCGCGCCCGATACGCAACTGCGCTCCCGCGGCCAGCAAACCTCCGTTGCCACCTTCCAGCTCGAACTCGGTGTACTGTTTTGACTGTCCGGTGGGCGAGATGATGGTCCAGGCGTTGTCGGTGTCGAAACTCCGGTTTCCGGTTGACGAGTCATCCAGGCGCCCGGCGATAGGTTGCCACCCGGCAGGTAGCAGCGCCCCAAATGCCGATGAGATCGAGTAGCCAACAAGCTGTGTTGCCGCAGTGCCCCCTCGTAGGGTAAGGCTACCGCTACTGCGATCCACCACCAAGTACGGCGTGCTCGGTGTCGCGGGGGGAGCGTCGGGGCCGATGTTGAAGCTCGTGGTAACCTCGGCGGCCGTTAAGGCGTGGTTATAAACGCGGAACTCGTCGAACGAACCATCGAAACTAAAATCGCGGTGCTGCGATCGCCCCAGCCAGTTGTCGTTGTCCAGCATCGTCGAGAAGTTCAGGCCCGTTGCGATCACGGTCTCGCCGGCCAAGCTGCCGTTGACGTACATCCGCATATACCCCGGCTGCCGGCCGGTCTGATCCACCACCACCGCGACATGCTGGTCACTGATCGTCGACAGGACCGAGCCAGCATCGACGAACCGTTCGGTATTGTTATTGATGGCGTGCGTCGTTACACGCATGCGATTGGTCGAGCCGTTCTGCGCGATCAATTGCACGTAGTCCTTCGCGCCGCCGTCGTACGTCTCGTCCCGCCCCGCCGCCCCGCCAAACGACGCAATAGCAGACCAGTTGGTATTGGTGTTGGCACGCACCCACATCTCGAAGCTGAACGTCCCCGCGGTTCCACCCGAGGCGGCCGCGCTCATGATGCCATCGGGGAGCTTCAGGTAGGAGTTCCGCGGCTCGCCACCGCTCAGTAGAAGTCGCCCGAACGGGCTAATCTCCGCTGTGCCGGCGAGCGTGCCGTCGGCGTTACCAACTAGATCTTCGGCCGTGCCGAAGTTGAAGTTGTACTTGTGTACCAGGACCGCTTGGGCGTTCGAACCGAATAGGGCCAGCGCAGCGGCGGCCAGAAGTAGCGGGGGAGCAATGCGCAGGGTCGCACCATGCATGAAGTTCTACCTAAAGAATGCCTCAAGTTGCGCGGTGATCTAGGGGTCGAAGCCCGCGGCTTCGACTCCATCACCGACGCGGGCGTCGAGGGGGGTGCTAGTGTTCCGGGAGAGGGCAGGGGAACGCCCGATTCGCAGCGCCAAAGCGGCTGACTTGCGGACCGCGCGTACCTCCACTTTGTAGCAATCTGCGGCCGGGTTGCAAGTTGGAAAGGAAAATCTTCGAATTTCAGGAGTTTTCAGGAGGATTGCGGCCGGCGACTAAATTTCCCTCAAACCGTGATTTAGGGGCCGAAATCTCCTAGACAAAGAACACCCTTCAATGCAAGAATCGCCTACAGTTCTGCTCGCGTCGGCCCCACGAGGCACCTGCCGACGCGAAGGCGAACTCCCTTCCCTCGGAACAGACATCGCCGTTCGTCCCTCGCAGCGCTCCTGCTGACGATGGCTGGCGGTCGAGACAGGTAGATGATGCCAATGCTTAGCGCGTCGAGTTTTTCTTGGGTACGCACCCTGTCGGTGCTCGCGACCATCACCGCGTGCACGATCGCCGATGCCGCCGTTTATCCCGGTGCGAACACCAGTACCAGCTTCGGTCGTCGCCAGGGAGTGTGGATGGTCGTCCGCGGTACCACGCAGCCAAACGTTCCGGTGAGCGCCGCACGCATCGCCGAGATCCAGGCTAGCATCACCCGCACGCGGCAGTTCTATGCCGCCAACTCCGGTGGCCAGTTCGACCTTAAGTTTCCTCACATCCTCGACACCGTGATTCCCACTCAGGTCGTCGTCGAGAATGGCAACACGCTGCACCGCCGCGTCGGCGACGCCTGGGAAGAAGCCCGCAACTACGTCCGCACCAACTATCCACAAGCCAACATCAACAGCGCCTACGTCCAGTACTTCGATGTCTCCGGCACTTCGCCCGACGCGGGGCAGGGTTGGTCGGGCATCGCGTTCGGCAACAACGTCGCCAACCAAGAGAACATCACCTCCAACTGGGGGCAGATCGTCAGCGACCACGAACTCGGGCATCGACTCGGGGTGCCTCATGCGGGCGCGCTGCGGAATCTCAACGAGAACAACTACACCCCCTACGTGTGGGACGGCCAAGACTCCCGCTACGAGGTTTACAGCCCCACGCAGCACGGCCATCACGTCACCACCTATGGCGTTCACAACGACGAGTATGGCAATCCGTTCGACGTAGTCGGTAACATTCGTCGCGGTCATCTGACCGTGCACGAGAAACTCACCAACACCCGCTGGCTCACTAACACGCAGGTTCCCGACCTCAACGCACGCGGTGCCGGCGAGTATCGCATCTACGCCCACGATCAACTCACTCCCGTGTACGACGCCACCCAAGACGTCTGGGGCGTGGAGAATGGGTACGCGGCCGACAAGCTCTACGGCCTCACCTACCAGCGCCCTGCCGAGCGGTTCAATCGCAACACTCGGCAGTTTGAGAACTACACCCAGACCATCACGCTCGAGTACCGCACTGGCCGCGATGGCTTACAGTTCCACCTGGACGACGCCATCCTCGACCTCGACTCCGAGGGAGACGCCTACGATCGCAACAACCTCGAGCGCGAACTCGAAGTCGGCAAGTCGATCTCCGACATCCAGTTCGGCTCGTCGATCTATGTTGCCAATGGTGAGAAGGACGACTTCCTCAGCTACAACCCGCCTCCTCCCTCGCAGCCATGGCAGTACATGGACCAGTGGTTCGAGTTCTCCGTTACCGGCCTCGGCAGCGATACGATTGGTAACTTCCTGAACCTCACCGTTTCTCTGATCGACCTCGTCGATCCCGGCGACTTCAACAACGATGGCCTGCTGAACGCCATGGACATCAACCTGTTCCGCGGCTTCTTCAACACCACGACCACGGGCCTGTCGACCGCCGACAAGTTCCTCCGCGGCGACATGGACTTCAACGGCCGCGTGGACCTGAACGACCTGTGGCTCCTCTCCGAAGCCTTCGGCGATCGAGGTGCCCCGTTCAGCTTCTCCACCGCCGTCCCCGAACCAAAGAGCTTGGCACTCCTAGGTTCGGTGGGTCTGTTGCTCTTCGCGGCAACGTACTATCGGAGAACACGAGGCATGCAGCGTCCCCGTAGGGTGCATGCAATGCACCGCCCGCGCTAATACCATCGGAACGAAATCCCGGACCCCGTGAACATGTCGTCCGCCGCGTCGTTCAGCCCCACGCCCGCGCGGAAGTCCCACTGGATGTTGTCCGTGATCAAGTACGTCACGCCCGTGTTGAAGTAGTGCTGGGTCTCTGCCGACACCGCACCAGCAGGGGCGAGCACGTACCACTCGGCGTAGCCGCCGAACTTCTCCGTCCATGTGTAGCCCGTGGTAATCGACTGGGCGAACTGCACGTAGAAGTCGGTGTTATTGGGATCGATCGCGCGATGGGCCTGCGTGCTCCCTCCGATGTCGAAGAAGTCGTTGACGGTCCAGCCGTAGACGTAGTCCACACCCGCGAGCACCTCGCCCGCCGTAAACCCGCCCGCGCCTGTTGGCAGCGTGCCTTCAATCACCACACCGGTCTCTGGCAAGTAGCCACTCTGCGGCGTCAGGCTGAGCTTCGTCCCCAGGTAAAGATCCTGTGCCCCTTCGAGGTCGAGATCTCCCGCGCCAAATACCGACTCGGCCGAGTTGCCATAGTTCCAACCCAGCCGCAGTTCGCACCACTCGGCGAACATGCCGACGCGCAACAGCAACTCGGGATACGAATGCTCCTTCGTCGTCGTCGGCTCATCGTCGTTGTAGGTAAACGTGTACCCACTCTCGAGCTGCACGACCCCCATGCCAACCGTGACGCTGGAGTTGGTGAAGTCCGGTCGATCGGTCACTAAGGGCTCACTGAGGTCAGGCCCCCCTTCGACGGGCGGCCCACCACCCCACTGCAAGAGCGTGCCAGGCCCGTCGGCAACCGCCCGGTGGCAATCGCCGATCAAGAGCATCAGCACCGCCATCAGCGGCAAAAGCGCGCATCCCTGGCGCATGAAGATCATAGGGTGAGTAAGTGAGTAAGAACCTCCGCGTGCGAATCGCACCTAGATCACCGCGTGCGACTCGCAACTAAAACATCGACGCCCCACCACAAGCACCGCATCCGAAAGCGGTCCGAGGCTCCACGGCACGTAGCTAGCATCGTTAAGCTCTGCCGGTTACACCGCTCAAGCAGGCCGAACGATCCACCCCGCCTGCAGATGTTGCGACTTTGGCGAAGGCTCGTAGCCGGACAAATCCCAACTTGGCCGAACGCCAAAAATTGGCAAAAGCCTCTGCCGGCGAGCACTTCCAGGCCCTGCGAATTTTTTTTTCACTTTTTTCCAGAAAGTGGCTAGAAAGTACTCGCGCGTGTGATCCAATGAACACGTGCCACTTTTGCAGTGGTTCTTGCCCTGTGGCAAGATGATGTTTGACAATTTGATAGATTGACTAGCGCCGACAGCCCGGGGTGTCATCCTGCGGGAGCGCCAGCGACTGAAGGATCTCCGTTGCCAATTTGACCACGTTCTCCAAGGGACAGATTCCTTCGGCCCCAGTTCCTAGCCTCCAGTCCCTAACCCCCAGTAAAGTCGCACCTGCGGTTTGCCCCTGCGACATTACTCTTTTGGCGAGCTGTGGAAAGAGGGAGGTAAGGTGTTGGGCGCTCGTGACTTACGTCGACGATTGCAGCAAGCCATCTACGAATAAAGTCGCACCCATTGCGATATTGCAATGGTGCGACTTTACTCGAGTGGTTTCTTAGTAAGTCTGTACGTGGGCGGAAGCGAACGCTACCTGGGCGTGAAGTCGGCGTCGGCGGGAATGCTCAAGGCAAACTCGGCGAGCAGGTCGGCACACGCGTCGAGGTCGTCGAGTGACACCATTTCCACCGCGCTATGCATGTAGCGATTTGGAACGCTGACGAGTCCCGTCGCCACGCCACCACGTGCGAGCTGCATCGCATTGGCATCGGTTCCCGTTCCACGGCCCTGGGCCCCCCACTGAAGCGGAATGCTCGCCGTCTTGCCCGCCGCCCGCATGTACTCGACGACTACAGGATTCATATTAGCACCACGGTAGCACACGGGACCGCCACCGAGCTTTACTTCGCCTTCCTGGAACTTCTCGATCGTGGGGCAGTCGGTCGCGTGGGTCACGTCGACCGCCACGCCAACGTGTGGATCGATGCCGTAGGTGCTGGTGGTCGCCCCACGCAGGCCGATCTCTTCCTGAACGGTCGAGGCCACATGCAGCGCGACATTGAGCCCACCACGCTCTTTGGCACGCCGAGCCGCTTCGACGCAAACCCACAAGCCGGTCTTGTCGTCCATGCCCGGCGAGTTGGCCATGTTGTTCCGCATCTCCTGGTAGCCGAGCTCAAGCGTCACGGGATCGCCAATCGCGACGATCTCCTTCGCTTCCTTTTGATCCTTCGCACCGACATCGAGCCACAGCTCCTTCAGCTTGACGACCTGCTTCCGCTCTTCCTCGTTCAGCAGGTGAATCGGCTTACGAGCAATGATCGCAGGGATCGGACCATTCGCGGTGTAGATGGTCATCCGCTGGCCGATGAGCTGCTGGGGATCCCAGCCACCGATGGTATTGGTGTAGATGAAACCGTTTTCGTCGATGTAAGTAACCAGCAGACCAATCTGGTCCGCGTGACCCGCGTACATCACGCGCAGCTCCGCCGAGGGATTGCAGCTGGCAATCACGTTGCCATGCAGGTCGGTTCGAACTTCGTCCGCGAACGTGCCGACGTACTCGCGTACGATGTTCTGCACGGGAACTTCGTAACCCGAAGGGCTGGGGGTCTCAAGGATGTTGATCAGGAATTCTTTGGCGGACTTGTCCATCAGGTCCTCGGCGGCGGGAAGTGGGAAAGGTGGGCGAACCGTCGATTATCGCCTCCTCCGCACAGTTTGCAACCGCCAGCCTCAGCTACGATTTTCGAGCGGCCGAAGGTCCATGTTCTCAACATCAGGCCATTCCCCGAGCTCGATCAAGTTGCCATCGGGGTCGTGCAGGAATAACTGTCGATATCCAAAGTCGGGCAGGCGGCGCTGGATTACAGGAATGTCATGCTGGGCGAGCAGCTCGAGCGTGAGGTCGATATCCTCTACCCGAAACGCCAGATGACTGCGGCGGGTATTGTCGCGAGTCGCAATGGGGACGAATCGCTCGTCATGAATAAGGTGCAGCATCATGCCAAGCCCGTCGCTGTAAAGCCAACTGCCAGCAAAGCTAAACCCCGGCCGCGGCACTTCGTAGAACCCCAGCACCTGGGTGTAAAAACGAATGCTAGCGTCGACATCCGAGGCGTTGAGTGCTGCGTGATTGAAACGTGCGAGAGGAATAGGAGTGGGCATGGTGCGAGCAGAATGGAGACTGGCGAAGCTGGGGTGGGTTTTCAGAGGATTGTAGCGATTTTATCAACCGCTGGCTTGCGGGAGGTCGATAGTACCGAGGAAGTGACCGCAGGGTGAGCAAAGCGTGCGCACGCGCGGGGGAACGTTTACGACTTATCTGTCTGCGAAAGGCAAAGCCATGTACGGCCGCCACTCGATTTGCGCTGTTTTGTTATCGCTCGCCGCGATGTTATCCACAGGGTGCGCTGCACACCTCGGCGGAGCAGGTGGCCTTGGCTGTGGAGCCGCCGCTTGCGGCGATGGATGTGGTTCGTGCTGCAGCGGAGTAAATGGTCGCGGCTACGCGTTCCAAAAGTTCAAGGGTTGCGAGTGCGGTTGCGACGAGTTCCCCACCAAACACTGCGTAGGATCTCCCTGCGGTGGCTCCTGCGAGCCGGGATGTGGGTGCGAAGCAACTTGCGGCTGCGAAGCAAGCTGTGGTTGCGAACCCGCTTGTGGCACCGAAGTCGGTTGCGGCTGCGAGCCCGCTTGTGGTTGTGCAGAACCTTGCGGCTGTGGCACCGCTAGCTGCGGAACGTGCGGACGCAACTGCCGCGCGAAGGCCGGCGAGCGTTGGGCTCGATTCGTGGGATGCATGCATAAGTCGCTTTGCGGCACCGGATGCTCGGGCTGCGATGGCGAAATCTACTGGAGCGAATGGTACAACGACCCCCCACAGTGCTGCGATCCTTGCAATCAATGTGGTCAGTGGACGGGACCTTCGACCTACACCAACCCCGATGCTCCTTGCAACTGTGGACCTTCGGCGGGCAGCAGCTACGTTTCGCCCGAGGGCTACGTAGCGAATCCGCAGCGACCGATGAACATCGCCAAGCAGCCTACGACGAAGACGAATGGACCGCGTCTGCGTTAGCACAACCGGGCGAGACTTCGCGGGGCCGTGAGAAGGGTGGGGGCAAATGTTTCGACTGCGGACAATGGAGTGGCTGCTGCTGCTTGCTCTCGTGACCAACACGGGTTGCACGCTCGGCAATCGACTCGCGGGCTACACGTACAAGAGACCACCCTGCGTGGTGGATCCTCGTGGCGTGCCGGTCGAGCCATGCTGCGATTGCAATCCGATGGCTCCAGGGTGCGGCGACACCGACGCTTGTCAGCAATGCCGGCGAACACGCGAGACGTTCTTTGACTCGATGTACGCGTTCGTCTGCGAATGCAACCTGTGGCCGAACAGCGACTGCTGTGATCGCTGCGAGCAGTAAAGCACCCTAGTCAGTCGAGCTTGAACAGGCGGCGGGCATTCGAGGTGGTTGCTGCTGCGACGACATCGACCGGGACGCCACGAACCTCGGCCAGACACTGGCACGTGTAAACGACGTGAGCGGGTTCGTTGCGGCGAATCTTGCGAACCGGCTCCGGTGACAAGTACGGCGAGTCGGTCTCGATGAGCAACCTGTCGAGCGGCACCGTGGCGGATACGGCACGCAGGCCGTCCGACTTCTTGTAAGTCACCATGCCCGCGAAGCTGATATGCAAGCCGAGTTCAACGCACTCGGCCGCCATTTCCGCCGGACCGGTGAAGGAATGCATCACGCCCGAAAGTGGACCGCGCGCCGCGGCCTCGCGAAGCATGACGAGGATGTCTTCCTCGCACTCCCGCATGTGGACTATGAACGGCAAGCCCGACTGCTGCGATAGCCGTAGATGGCGATCGAAGTAGTCCTGTTGCACGTCGAACGGGGCGTAGTCCCAGTAGCGATCGAGACCGGTCTCGCCCAGTGCTACGACGCCGGGCTCGCGAGACAGGCGGACGATGGTATCCCAGTCTTCGGGGCCGACCTCGTGGACGTAGTTGGGCTGGATGCCGACCGCGGCGTGGACTCCTTCGTACTCGCGGGCAATCGCCACGCACGCGGCACTGGAGTCGGCGGTGACTCCCATCGCGATCACATCCGCCACACCCGCGGCGCGAGCGCGAGCAATCACTTGAGCTCGATCGCTGTCGAACGCATCCTGATCGAGATGGGCATGCGTATCAAAATACAAAACACAACCCTTCCAGCGAGCGGGGCCTCAAAGGGCCGTGGTGGTTTACTTAGCGACCCGACCCTACTTCGCCGCACACTCTTCCAGCGACTCAAGGTGTGCCCGAGCCATTCCCTTCGCTTCGTCCACGAGCGAGCGAATGGATTGGTGACAATCGAGCGACTCGGACAATCGATGCAGGGAGGCGAGGTCCTGGCGTTGGTAGCGAATCGCTCGCTCGATCAGGTAGTCGAGCGCGAGGTCGTGCGAGTCGGTGAACGTCATCGGGAACTCGACGCTGGGCACTAGCTTGCCGCGGCGCTCCAGTTGCTCGGCGACCCGGTCGGCCAGGATCTCTTGATCGGCGACGATATCGCTTAGCACCGCGAGGTACTCCTGCGAGCCCGAACCCGAGTGGGGGTGGGCGTAGCGAAGGTAGTGCGGGAACGAGCCACGCGTGATCGCGAGCAGTTCGTACAAGGCGCGGTTGGCATCAAGTTGGGGCATAACGGCAGTACTCACGGCAGCAACAATCCTTCGGCAGCGGATTGCGCTAGCTCAGTTAGACCCCCAGGAAATACGAAGATCGTGAACAGCGGAATCGTAACCATCACGGCGTAGGCAGTGGGCCAAAAGGTTAGTTGCAGTGGGCCACGCGTGACCGGTTCCGGGCGAAGGCACATGACCTTGGCGACGCGCCAGTAGTACACGAGCGACAACACCGTGTTGAGTGCCGCGACGAGCAGCAAAGTCAACATGAGTGGTGTACCCGCTTGGGCCAGTACGGCGAATGCGGCGAACTTCGCCAGGAATCCCGCGAGAGGCGGGAGGCCCACCAGGCTCGCGAGCACGACGATCATCGAGATAGCGATGGGCGGGGCCGAGCGAATGAGGCCGGCGTAGTCGTCGATCGCTTCGCTACCCGTCGCGTTCTTCATGAAAGCAACAATCGCAAACGCGCTGAGGTTCATGAACAAGTAGATGCCGATGTAGATGAGTAAGCTGGCGATGGCATTGCTGGCGAGTTCACCCGACACGCCTGTGAGCGTTGCGAGCGCGGCGACGGGCATCATCATATAACCCGCGTGGGCGATGGTCGAATAAGCGAGCAGGCGCTTGAGGTTCGTTTGCCCTAGTGCCGCGAGGTTGCCGAACGTGCAAGTCACGGCCGCGATCGCCGCGACGAGTATCGCCATGAAGGTTCGAACGGGCGTCAATGGAGCGGGCGCCGGTGACTCAGGGAGTTCAGCCGTTGTGGCTACCGTGGCGATGGGCGGGACACCTTCGCTCGCCACTTGATCGACGGACAACTCGGCAACGGGCGAACACACGGCGAGCGTAAAGCGAATTAGCAGGGCGAGTGCAGCGGCCTTCGAGGCGACAGACAGGAACGCGGCGACTTCGGCCGTCGCTCCTTCGAACGCGTCGGGGCACCAGAAGTGGAACGGGACGGCGGAAAGCTTGAACGCCAAGCCGACGCCCACCATTAACCCGCCAAGCACCAGGGCGCCGAGCACCCCGAGTTGCTGGCCCGAGGCGATTAGTCCGGGGAGATCGAGCCTCGCGAGTTCCACGCCGATGGTTGGTAGGTGGGCCGTGTCGAGTAGGCCGGCGATGAGGCTGATGCCGTAGAGCATGATGCCCGACGCGCCGGCTCCGTAGACAGCGTACTTGAGCGACGCTTCGCTGGCCCGCCGGCTGTTTCTTACGACGCCGACCAGCACGTAGGAGGGAACACTCGCCATCTCAACGCCGAGGAAGACGGTCATCAGGTGATTGGCCGACGCCATGATCAGCATACCGAGCGTGGCACCAAGCAGCAGAACGTAAATGTCCTGCCCGTCTTCGCGGCGTGCGAGGCCCGTCAGCTTGATGAGCAAGAGAACCAGGCAGACAAAAAGCAGCAGTGCCAGTCGCAAGAACACCGTTAGTCCATCGTACACCAGCATGCCGGTAAAGAGTTCGACCGGTGGCGTGGTGGCGAGCGACTCGAATCCGCCGGCCGGTGCCGAAGTGATGAGCGCGAACAGGGTGCCGACAATGGCGAGATAGAACGGATCGAAGCGTTCGAAACGATCGAACAGTCGTGACAGAAGCAGTAGCACCATCGTCGCGCACAGCACCAGCTCGGGCAGGTACAGCGGTAGGCTGACCCCCAAGGTGTCGGTGACAACGCTTTCGACGAGCAAGTACATGAAACAATAATGGGAGGGAGGAAGGAACTAGCGGGCGTCAACAACTTTGCTCGACAACGGCTCGGCGTCGAACTGAAATCCCGGCGTCATGGGGGCGAGGTTATCGGCGGTTTGGCTGACCGATGGTTCCATGTAGTCAAGAATCGCACGTGGATAAACGCCGAACAGGATGGCCAGGGCGAGCAGCGGACCAGCGATCCATAGTTCGCGTGCCGTGATGGGTGTGAGCTCTTCGGCATACGGGCCTCGATAGTCGGCACCTAGGTACACGCGTTGAATCGTCCATAGGATGTAGGCCGCGGTGAGGATGATGACCGCCGCCGCGATCACAGCGAGCGGGATGCTGTATTTCCACGCCGAAAGTATCACCAGGAACTCGCCAACGAAGCCGCACAGACCTGGAAGACCCATGCCGGCGAAGAAGATGCCCACGGCGAGTCCACTGTAGATCGGCATGCGGCCGAAGATGCCTCCGAACTGGTCAAGTCGTCGATGGTGCACGCGGTCGTAGAGCACGCCCACGGCGAAGAACATACCCGCGGCGCTGATGCCATGGGCGATCATCTGGTACATGGCCCCGTTCATGCCCATTTTCCAGTAGTCGGGATTGTACTCGTTGCCGAGTGCGGCACTCCAGACACCAAGGCCGAGCAGCACGTAACCCATGTGGCTGACGGAACTGTAGGCGACGAGCCGTTTGAAATCGTTCTGGGCGAGGGCGGCGAACGCTCCGTAAACCATGCTCACGACGCCCAGTGTGCAGACGACCCACGCTAGGTCGAACGCCGCTTCGGGGCAGATGGGATAGCAAATACGAAGGATGCCGTAGCCACCCATCTTGAGCAGCACGCCGGCGAGGATCATCGAAATGGGGGTCGGTGCTTCGACGTGGGCGTCGGGTAACCATGTGTGGAATGGCACGCTCGGCACTTTGATGATGAAGCCGATGAACAACAGCACGAACGCCCACCATTCGTAGGTCTTGCCCCATAGTGGCAGCTTGAACTGCTCGGTCGATTGTCCCAGTTTCTGCAAGGCCAAGATGTTAAACGTGTGCTGAGGCGTGTCGGCCTCGGCAATGGCTGCGACGGCTGCTTCGGGTACGCCGGCGGCGGCGAGGTCGGTGGTGCTGAGAGCCCGCAAGTCGCTGGAGAAGTACAGCATCAAGATGGCGACGAGCATTAGCACGCTACCAAACAGCGTATACAGGAAAAACTTGATCGCGGCGTACTCGCGTCGAGGCCCGCCCCATACGCCGATGAGGAAGTACATCGGCAGGAGCATCACTTCCCAAAACACGTAGAACAGGAAGAAGTCGAGGCCGAGAAACACTCCAATCATGCCCGTTTCGAGCAACAGCAAAAGCACGCAGTAGGCTTTGACGTGCTTCTCGATGTTCCAGCTCGCGGCGGCCGCGAGAAACGTGATGAAGGTTGTTAAGAGGAGTAGCGGAAAGCTGATGCCGTCGAGTCCCATCTGGTAGTAGATGTTGAACGTCGGAATCCAGCCCACGGCGAATTGGTGCTGCATGGCCGCTTGGCCCGCTTCGAACTCGATTCCGGGCCAGCCGACGAGCATGCCGAGGGACAGCAGGAACGTCACGGCGGTGACGGCGAGCGTCAACTGCTTCATCAACACCGGATTGTCGCGCGACGCGAACAGGGCGATGGCCGCCGCGGCGATGGCCGGGAGGAAGGTGAGCAGGCTGAGGTAAGTGATTGGGCTATCGAGGTTCATTTCGATTTCATGTTGTTTGGCGGATTAACCCGCCAAGGCGTATTTCCAGCAAAGGCTTACCACGACGAACAGGGCAAGCGTCCCCACCACCATCATCAACACGTACTGGCGGAGGCTGCCGGTTTGAATCTGTCGCATCCAGTTCCCAAAATGCCCCGTGGCGCGAGCCATGCGGTCGATCGATTCGTCGAGGCCACGACGATCGACAAGCAAATCGAACAAGCGCGCGAACCCGGCAGTGCCATAGGCCAATGCGTTGACCGCGGGGTCGATCGCCCAGCGATCGATTCCGGCGACGATTCGACTGATCCACAGCACGGGCCGAACGAACAGCCAGTTGTAGAGGGCATCGAACCACCATCCGTTAGCGAACAGTCGGTAAATCGGTGCGAAGGAGTGCGCGATCTCGTCCGCGTGGAGCCAACGCCATAGATAAATCATCGAGGCGAGCACCACACCCGCGAGCGCCGCGACGAAAGCGGCCCACGAGGCGGGCATTGCAATATGGGGGTCGTGGCTGAGGTGTTCGTTGGGGTGCGTAAGCGCCGGCAGCCAATCGCCAGTCGTGGTCGCCAGTGTGCCGACGGGGCGAGCTTGTTCGAGCAGCGAAGTAACTGAGAAACCAGCGAAGGGACTCTTCCAACCAACTCCCACCGCAAACACGGCAAGCAGCAACAGCACGCCAATCATCGAGCGAGGCGACTCGTGGGCGTGTTCGTACCGATTGTCGTCGGTTGGCGTGCCAGCGAAGGTCATGTACCACATGCGGAACATGTAGCATCCGGTAAGTAGCGCGCCAGCGATCGGAATCCATACGAGCAGTTGGTAGGACGGCGTGGGGTTCGACTTCGCGAAACTCCAAGCCTGCTCGATGATCGCGTCCTTCGAGAAGAATCCCGAGAGCCCGATGCCCCATGCGGGGAAACCTGCGCCGACGATTGCCAAGCAGCCGATGAGCATCGTGTAAGCGGTCCACGGCATCTTGTGCCTCAGGCCACCCATCTGCCGCATGTCGCCGGTGTGGACCGAGTGAATGACGCTCCCGGAGCAGAGGAACAATAGGCTCTTGAAGAACGCGTGCGTGATTAAGTGAAATAAGGCCGCCACCCATCCACCGACTCCCAGAGCGAGCATCATGTAGCCGAGTTGGCTGATGGTGGAGTAGGCGAGCACGCGTTTGATATCGGTTGCCGTGAGCGCAATCGTCGCTGCGAGCGCTAAAGTGATCGCTCCCACGATGGCGATCACCAACAACGCTTCGGGGACGAAGATCGGATAGCAACGTCCTACGAGGAAAACACCAGCCGCGACCATGGTGGCCGAGTGAACGAGTGCCGAGACCGGCGTTGGACCCTCCATGGCGTCGGGGAGCCATGTTTGCAAGGGGAACTGAGCGCTCTTGCCGACGCAGCCACTAAAGATGCCGATGCCCGCGATGAATAGCAGCAGGTAGCCACTCTCGTTTGGCGTGGCCATCGCGGCTGCCGATAGGTGATGCTCGGCGGACTCGGGGCGAAGCTGCGAGAACATGCCCGGCAACTCAACCGTTCCAAGAACGGAATCGGGGCCCTTCTTAATGGTGATTGTGGTATCGCCAAACTGAAGCGTGCCGAGGCTCGACCACAGAGCCATGAGTCCGACGAGCATGCCGAAGTCGCCAATGCGGTTCATGATGAACGCTTTGTTGGCGGCGGTCGAAGCTTTGTTGCGCTCGAAGTAGAAACCGATAAGGAAATAGGAGCAGATGCCGACTAGCTCCCAGAACATGAACACCATCGCCAGGTTGCCCGCGAGGACGAGGCCCAGCATGCTGAACGAGAAGAGCGAGAGGTACTGGTAGAAGCGTGCGTAGCGACCAGGGCGGCGGAGGAAGTTGCCGGCGTTGGTCGCCACTTCGTTGTCGGTGACGTAGTGCGTCTCTTCGTGCATGTAGCCCATCGAGTAGATGTGCACGCACGTGCTGATGAGCGTGACCATCGCAAACATGGCGATGGTCAGGGCGTCGATGTAGTAACCGATGTTGAGCTCGAGCTCGCCGAACGAGGCGAAAACGTAGTAGATGCCCGAGTAGCTGACGGGCGTGTGGGCATGGTTTGCTTCGATCGCCGGATGAGCACCTAGCCAGACACCAAGCGCGATGACGCTCAATGCGCAACTCGTGCCAATGGCGAGCGTGGCGAGCCAACCGGCGAAACGCTGCGCCCGGGCACTGACTTCTTTCCCCGCCATTTGTGGCAGCGAGAATCCCAGCCACACCACAACGAACGCCGCCAGTGGCAGAAGCCAGGCGAAGGCGAGAATCGTTGGTAGGAGAGTGGCGAGGTTCATGGTGGGGGCGGGCCCGAACTCGTGCGAGTCCGGCTTGCGGTAGAGATCAGCCTTTGAGGTTGTTCGCGCGGTCGACGTCGATCGAGCCGTAGTTGTTATAGAAGTTCAGGGCGATGGCGAGCGCGATCGCGGCTTCGGCGGCGGCGAGCACGATGACGAACATCGCCATCAATTGCCCGTCGAGCCCGAGCGTGTGCTCGGCGCTTCGCAGGTAAGGGCTGCCCATCGCCACGAGGTTGATATTCGCCCCGTTGAGCACCAGCTCGATTCCCATCAGCACGCCAAGGGCGTTGCGCTTGGTCGCCATGCAGATCACCCCGCACACGAACAGCACCGCACCGACCACCATGTAGTGGCCGACGCTGAGCGGCTGGGTGAGCAAGTTGGCGAGGGGGAATAGCATACGACTAACGATCGGTGATGGGACGACGGGCGCGGGCGAGGTAAGCCGCCCCGATGAGCACCACCAGCAAGTGAACGGAAACGATAACGAACGGAAACAGGTAGCCCGACATGCCACGCCGTAGCGACTCGTCGGGCTGGTCGAGTTGGTCAACGCGGTAACCCTCGAGCGCCATGCCAATCGGCGTGGCGGTGACAACCGGAGTGCCGGGCTCGAGGATCGGCTGGTTGGTGGCTTGCCACTGCGGGACGTTGAACGCGGTGAACACCAGGACAAACAGCATCGCCGCGCCGAGCATGAGGGCGGTGAGGAGTTCGCCGCTGGAGGTTCGCATGGTGAGGAACTGCGAGCGTGCCGTGAGCATGACGCCGAACACCAAGAGCACCAGCGTGCCGCCGACGTAGATCATCAATTGCATCGCGCCCACGAAGTCGGCACCGGCGAGGAAGAACAGCCCCGACGTCGCGGCGAGCGACAGCACCAAGTAGAACGCCATGCGGACGATGTTGTTCGACAACACCACGCCGATGGCGAAACCGCCGGCGAGCGCGCTACACAGCAGGAATAGGAAGTTGGTGCCGATCATGGCCGCGCGCTCCCAGCAATCGCATCGCTCGCTTCAGGAAGCGGCAGCGGAACGGGCGACACCGCGGCGGCTGGCAGCGGTTCGGCGAGCAAGCGATTCGCCGCGGGCGCGCGGAGCAAGCCGAGCAGCACGCGGTCGGGCATGGCGAGTTGCCACATCGCGGCACCGAGGAACATCACCGCCGCGATGGGAGTGCAGTACTTGAGGCAGGTTGTGATCACTTGATCGATGCGAAGCCGCGGCAACGTCCAGCGAACCCACATCATGACGGTGACCAAGAGAAAAGCCTTGGTGAGCACGTTGAGCATACCGAGGAAGTTGCCTAAGTAGCCAAACACCACGCCGTTTTCCCAGGTGAGTCCCAAGAAACTCGCCACGGGGATGGGACCGTTCCAACCGCCAAGAAACAGGATGGCCGCCAGCAAGCTAACTGCGTACATCGAGCCGTACTCGGACATGAAGAAGAAGCTCCACCGCAGACCGGAGTACTCGGTGTGGAAGCCGGCGACCAGTTCGCTCTCGGCTTCGGCAAGGTCGAACGGGGCGCGATTGACGCTCGCCGTGGCGCAGGTGAAGTAGACCCAAAACACAATGAACGTGAAGGGGTCGTGCAGCAGGTACCAGTTGGAGAACCAGCCCTGTTGCTTGTCGCCAATGTGCACCAGGTCCATCGAGCCGGCAAGCATCACCGGGACTACCACGCAAAGGCCCAAGGGAACCTCGTAGCTAACCACCTGGGCCGCCTCGCGCATCGCGCCGAACAGCGACCACTTCGATGCCGACGCGTAGCCAGCGAGGATGACGCTGAACACTTCGAGCCCGATCACGGCGAGCACGAAGAACACCGCGACGTTGAGATGCTGGGCAACGAAGGGGAAATCGCGGCCGGCGAACGGGATGGCGATGAAGCTGGCGAGAGTCGCGCAAAAGCCGATGTACGGGGCGATGCGGAACAGCATCCGGTCGGCGTCGCCGGGGATGAGATCTTCCTTGGTGATTAGCTTCAGGCCGTCGGCGAGCGTTTGCAGCCAGCCGAACTTTCCGCCAACGCGTGTCGGACCGAGTCGGTCCTGAATGCGGCCGGCGACTTTTCGCTCCAGCCAAATGAACACCAGTGCGCCGACTGCGACCACGTGAAGCAGCAGCACGACGTAGATCACCGCCGCCACGACGTAGCCCACCATCGCGTCGGGCGCAACGGCTGCCCCGAACCAGCCGGCGAGCCAATCGAATAGGTGGTTGAGCAGCTTAGCCACGTCGCGGTCCATGCCCCGGGGTCGGAATCAATCGCAGATTACAGCGGAATTGCCCGTGAATATCGCACACCCCCTGGCAAGTGTCGAGGGTTTGCCCAATTGGCTGAACCGCTCTGGCTCGCGAAATTATCGGTCAATTTCACCCATCACGATGTCGAGCGAGCCCACAATCGCCGGAACATCGGCAATCAAGCAGCCACGGCACAGCTCGGGGGCAACCGACAAGTTGCAAAACGAACTGCTGCGGGCCCGCGTGCGCCACGGAATGGCCGAGCCATCGCTGACGATACCGAAGCCCATCTGCCCGCGAGGAGCTTCGGTTTCGAGATACGCCTCGCCGACGGGGAGCTTCTGGTTGAGCTTGATCGGTTGGCCGATATCGCCTTCGGCGGCGTGGTACTTGTCGATCGCCTGGCGGATCAGGCGGATTGCCTGGACCACTTCGAGCATGCGGACGTAAAACCGATGCCAACAATCGCCGAGCACTGCCTCGCTCGGCACTGCGGGGGAGCTATCGGCATTGGGGTACTTTCCGCCACGCTGGCAGACGATGTCGAATTCGTATCCCTCGTACATCGAGGTGTAAATCGGTTCGCCATCGCGACGAAGGTCCCAATCGACGCCGCTTCCGCGAAGCACCGCGCCGCTGCAGCCGTAGTCGATTGCCATCTCCGCCGGAAGCACGCCGATGCCGGTGGTCCGTTTGATGAAGATGGCATTGGAGGTGAGCAGCGTGTGGTACTCGTCGATCACCGGCACGAACTGGTCGAGGAACGCCAAACACTTGTCGGTCCAGCCGGCCGGAAAATCGGCCGTCGCGCCGCCCACGGTGAGGTAGCTGTAGGTGAGCCGAGCACCGCAGGTTTCTTCGAACAGGTCGAGGATCTTCTCACGTTCACGAAACGCGTACAGGAACGGGCTAAACGTGCCGAGGTCGAGCCCGTAAGCCCCCATGCCGACCAAATGGCTGGCGATGCGACCGAGTTCGGCGATGGCGACGCGCAGGTGGCGGCCCTTTTCGGGGACGCGGTAGTTAAGCAGCTTCTCGACCGTTAGGGCCCAGCCGAGATTCATGTTCATCCCGGCCAAATAGTCCATTCGGTCGGTGTAAGGAATCCACTGGCGGGGCGTGAGATTCTCGCCGATCTTCTCGGCGCACCGGTGCAAGTAGCCAATGTGCGGCATGACCTCGCTGACCACCTCGCCGTCGGTTCGCAGCACTAGCCGCAACACGCCATGCGTGCTGGGATGCTGCGGTCCCATATTGACGAGCATCTCGTCCGTACGGACATCGAGTTCAATGACGTTGGTGGACATGGGCAGAAACTAGGGGGCAGTGGGCGGTCGGCAGTAAGCAGGAGTCGGAAGCTCAGCGGCCGCGGATGCCGTGGTATTCGAGTGGCATTTGATAGTCTTTGCGAAGCGGATGCCCCAGCCAATCCTCGGGGCAGAGGATGCGGCGCAAGTCGGGATGGCCTGAGAACTCGACACCGACGAGGTCGTACACCTCGCGCTCGTGCCAGTTCGCAGTGCTCCAGAGGCTCGTCACGCTTGGCACCTGAGGCAGCTCGCCCGGTTGGTCGTCCTTCCAGCGAGGTACCAGTAGCTTCACCACCAAGCGGTGGCGACGCGTGAGGCTCGACAAGTGATAGACAACTTCGACATGCGGCTGCCACGAGACTTTCGCCGCTTTCTTGGCGTCAGGTTCGCAGAAGTCGATGCCGGAAATGCAGTTCAGGTAGTCGAACGCCAGCTGAGGATCATTTCGCAGGACCTTGGCGACCTCGAACCAGCGTTCCGGGGCAACTTCGATCCACGGATCGATTGCGTCGGATTCGGCGCGCGTGATTGCGCCGTCGAACTTTTGCTCAAGATGATGGTGAAGTTCTTGGAAGTTCATCGTATTACGGCGTTAAGCGGTGCGGCGGACAACCGTGGTTTCGGCTGGAATCGCGGAGGTCTTCGGCTGGGTGGTGGCGCGAACCCAATCAAGGTCGCCTCGTTTCCACACGTACGCGAAGCCGACCAGCAGCACCGCGAAGAACACTCCGATATCGGCCAGCGACATCCACGCCAAGTCACGGGCCATTTCCCGGGTTGCGACAGTAGTTCGTTGCCGCGGATTGGAGCTAATACCTAGCTCTGCGGCCCGAGCGTCCGACAGATTGGGAGACGTGGGGCTCGTGACGCCGAACTCGCGCAGCTTGTGGTGGGTAAATCGTGAAAGCTGATTGGCCGGTGCGTCGTAATCGCCCTCGTCCGCCGCAACGATCGGCGCGCTGGTGGCGGTCAGTTCCGTGGCTTTGCCAAACACCGTGGCCCACGGAAAGAAGAACGCGACTTCGACTTCAAAAATAATGAACAGCAGTGCCACAACGTAAAACCGAAGATCGAACTGCACGAAGCCCGACCCAATGGTGGGCTCCCCGCACTCGTAGATTTCGAGCTTCTCGGTCGATGGCTTGCTGGGGCGGAGTAGGTAGCCAATCACCAAGTTAGCGAATAGAAACGCCGCTCCCACCAGCACGAAGAGTGCCAAGTAAGCCACGATGGAAGTGGGGGTAGCCATGGTCGTACGCTTCTCGCTGGGACTAGCCCTGCGTTATTTGGTTGGGTCCACCGTGAACCGGCTCGGTGATGTTCTTCGATTGATAGACGGCCGTCGGATTGATTGTTGCGCGTCCCCACGCGATGTCGAGCGGCAGTCGCGAAAAATCGACCAAGCACCCATCACGCGTGTAGCAGCTGAGGTCGTGCGTCGCGCCCATGAAGATGCAATCGACGGGGCACGGCTCGACGCACAGCGCGCAGAACATGCACTTGCTGTAGTCGATGGTGAACCCGGTGACCTTGAAGCCTTTGCCACCTTCGACGCGCTCTTTGCCGATGTAGATGCAGTCGACAGGGCAGTACTTGGCGCACTGATCGCACGCGATGCAGGTTGTCAGGTCAAACCGATGAAATCCGCGGTAGCGGGCGGCGACGGGCACCGGGAGTTCGGGGTACTCGAACAGCTCGGTGAAGGCCTTGCGTTCCGGTCGGTAGGTCTTCAGCCAGACCCCGGCGGTTACCCACATTCCCTGGGCCACGGTGGTGACCGCTTCGACGATATTCCCCAGCCAGGGCCAGTGCTTTTTTACGCTAGAAACCATGAGTCGCCCGCGAGCTTCCTTTCGGGCCGGATTATAGCGAAGCTAGCGGTAGTGGCGACAGCCCCAGGCGGGTTTGGGTGCGACTAGCACGGGTGTTGAGGGTAAAATTTTCGCGGCGCACGGAATTTCCAGGCTCGGCACGCTGGTTCGGAAAGCCGCATACAAGGGGCTGTGAGTGCGGAGAACCGGTCGAATCGCTAAAAATAGCCTGCAAAATGCACGCCAAAGCCGCGCCTTCTGCTTGACTCTCGCTAATTGGCTCGTAGAGTGGAGGTAGGAAATCTGCCGTCAAGGGGGTGCCTGTGCGCTCCCGCGGCATGTTGTGACACGAGTGTCGGACAGGTGGCCCATTCCGCCAACCCCGGCCACCAAGTTGAAGGAATCAAACCATGTTAGTGCTCTCGCGGAAGAAGAACGAGAGTATTGTCATCAACGACGATATTACGATCGTCGTGGTGGAAATTCGTGGCGATAAGGTCCGCCTTGGCGTGGAAGCGCCCAAGGAAGTGCCGGTGCATCGCAACGAAGTTTACGAGGCCATTCGCCGTAACCAAGAGGCGGGCGACCACGCTGCGGCTGGTGATTCGGCGGCCACGGAGTAATTCCGGCTTCGAACAACTGACCAGCCTTGCTGAAGTTTCAGCGTTTGGGTTGTCGTTTTCCACGTATTTTATCAGGTTTCTATTGCCTTTGCCGCGTGTGAATCCAAGGTTGGGTTGACGATTCGCGGTTGGCTTTCTATACCAGGGTGCTGTCGCAAACGATCGCTTTATCGCACCGTTGCGACATCCGGCTTCGCAGTGAACCTTGGTGTTCTCCCCTGCGTCCCAAGTCGGTACCTGCTGCATCATTGCGGCCCCGTCGTCTAGTGGCCTAGGACTCCGGCCTTTCACGCCGGCAACACGGGTTCGAACCCCGTCGGGGTCAGTTTTGAAACGGGCGTGCTCTTAAAGAGCACGCCCGTTTTTGTTTGCGCGGGCCGAATTTTGCGCGCCTGGCCGCCAGGGTGTCAAACGGCTAGAGTGCAGGCGTGCTCTCAAGTTCGATTTGTCTCGGCCGAACTGCTTTCCATGCTCTCCAATTACGACGCCCTGCTGGTAGTTTCCTTCGGTGGTCCGGAAGGCCCCGACGAGGTGATGCCGTTCCTCGAAAACGTGCTCCGTGGAAAGAACGTGCCTCGTGAGCGGATGCTCGAAGTTGCCGAGCACTACCAGCACTTCGGCGGCGTGAGCCCCATTAACGAGCAGAACCGCCAGCTCATTGCGGCGGTCGAACAGGACTTCGCAGCGAACGGCGTAGACCTTCCGATCTACTGGGGGAATCGCAACTGGCATCCGTTGTTGGCCGACACGCTCCAGAAGATGAAAGAGGATGGCGTGAAGCGGGCGCTGGCGTTCTTCACCAGTGCCTTCAGTTCCTACAGCGGTTGCCGGCAGTACCGCGAGGACATCGCCCGGGCGCAGGACGAAGTGGGTGAAAGTGCTCCGCAAATCGACAAGCTGCGGGTGTTCTTCAACCATCCGGGCTTCATTGAACCCATGGTCGAGCTCACGCAGCAGGCGATTACAGGCATTCCAGATAACGAGCGTGATCGGACTAAGCTATTGTTCACGGCCCACAGCATTCCGCTGGGGATGGCGGAGGGCTGCAAGTACGAGCGGCAGCTTCGCGAGGCATCGAAGTTAGTCGCCGAACGAGTCGGGTTCGCCGATTGGCAGCTCGTTTACCAAAGCCGAAGCGGTCCACCAACGCAGCCGTGGCTCGAGCCCGATGTGAACGACGTGGTGCGCCAGTTGCACAACGAGGGCGGGGTCGACGCCGTGGTCGTCGTGCCCATTGGCTTTATTTCGGATCACATGGAAGTGCTGTTCGATCTCGACACCGAAGTGCAGCAGTTGAGCGACGAACTTGGTGTTCGACTCGTGCGGGTACCGACCGTGGGAACGCATCCACGCTTCGTTACCATGATTCGAGAACTCGTGATGGAGCGCACAACGCCCGGGAGCGAGCGTGTGGCACTCGGTGACTTCGGACCCAGCCACGATGTCTGCCCCGTCGATTGCTGCCAGTACACGCCCCGCCGACCGCCCACTGCCGGAGGAACTTGATATGGCCTCACCGCACGAACTTCGACCACTTGGCACCACCGGCTTCGAGATTGCACCGGTCGCGCTCGGCTGCTGGCCGATCGCGGGCGTCACGACGCTCGACGCCAACGAAGCGGACAGTATCGCCACGATCGAGGCGTGCTTTGAACTCGGCATCAATCATTTGGATACGGCGTACGTTTACGGGGCGAACGGCGAGAGCGAGACACTCATTCGCCAAGCAATCCAAGGCCGCCGCGATGAGCTGGTGATCGCAACCAAAGGGGGGATTCACTTCGAGGGCGACGCGATGGCCAACGACGCCCGCCCCGAGACGCTCCGCCGCGAATGCGAGGAGAGCCTCCGTCGACTCGGCACCGATCGCGTCGAGCTCTACTACTTGCACTCGCCCGACAAGACGGTCCCGATCGAAGAATCAGCCGGGGCGATTCGCGAGCTGGTGGAGTCGGGCAAGGTTCGCTCAGCGGGGCTGTGCAACGCGTCGCTCGAAGAGACTCAGGCGTTTCACGCCGTTTGCCCGCTGGCGGCCGTGCAGTTGCCCTACAACATGCTACAGCGAGGCATCGAGCAAAAAACGCTTCCTTGGTGCCGAGAAAATGGCGTGGCAGCGATGGTCTACTGGGTACTGATGAAGGGCCTCTTGGCCGGCAAGCTGCCTCGCGATCACCAATTCGATCCCGCGGACTCGCGGCTCAAGTACCCCATGTATCAGGGCGAGGAATGGCAGCGCAATCAGGACCTGCTCGATCGACTCCGCGAGATTGCGGCGTCGGCCGACTGCGGAGTTGCCGATCTGGTGGTGGCTTGGACCATCGCCCAGCCCGGCATCACGGCGGCACTCTGCGGTGCGAAGCGTCCCGATCAGATTCGCGAGTCCGCCCGTGCGCTCGATGTTCGACTGACCGCCGACCAGATGGGGGCCATCGACCAAGCATTGGTGGAGCGCGGCGAAGCCGCGACGAATCGGCAGTTCGAATAACTACTTCCGTAGCTGGACTCGCAAGAGTTCAGGCTGCAGCAGAGCGAACCCCCGAACTCTTGCGAGTCCGGCTACGATTTGATGCTGGCAATTCACGGATTACGAGGTTAGGCTGGCGGCACGATTTCTCCCCGTTACGAAGGTCAATCGATGCCGCGAGTTCTGCTTACCGCGCTGGGTCCCTACGACGATTGGCCTACGAATGCCAGTTGGCTTGCGCTTCAGGAACTCACGCGCGAACTGCCGAGCGACTATGGGCTGGAGCTGACGACACGGCTCTATCCCGTGAGTTTCGCCGACGTGGCGGCTCGGCTGGAGCAGGATCTCACCAGCGAAGTCGATTACGCGCTGCATATCGGGCAAGCTCCGCGAGCTAGCTGCGTGAAGTTCGAAACCGTTGGGATCAACTGGGCGTGCGAGCGTGGAAAGCGTCCAGAGGAGGCATGGTCGCTGGTTCCCAAAGGTCCGGCGGCGTATTCCAGCCCGCTGCCTTTGGGGCGCTGGGCGAAATTGCTTCGCGACGATGGCATTCCCGCCGAGGTGTCGCACCACGCCGGGACCTACGTCTGCAACGCCACGCTCTACCTATCTCAGCACTTAGTGGCCCAGCTAAAGCTCGCCACGCAAGTTGCTTTTATCCATGTGCCGGTGGACCCCTCGCAGGTGCTTGATCGCCAGCCCGCCGTTCCCTCGTCCCCGGCCGACATCACGGCGCGTGGCCTGCGGCTAGTGCTGGACGACATTGCCGCTTCGCTTCGGGCACGCTAGGCTGGCATGCATGACGAAGTACGCCGTGATTTTGCCCGCAGCCGGTCGCAGTCTGCGATTTGGCGACCAAAACTACAAGAAGCCGTTCGCGCCGCTGGCCGACCGAGCGGTGTGGCTGCACACCGTCGACCGGTTCTCCACTCGCCCCGACGTTTGCCAGACCATCCTCGTGCTTGCTGAAGAAGATCGCGAAGCGTTTTACGCCAAGTTCGGCGCGAATCTGGCCTTCATGGGCATCGACGTGGCGATTGGTGGCAACGAGCGGACCGATTCCGTAGCCGCGGGGCTCGCAAAGCTCTCGGCTGACGCGGAGTACGTTGCGATTCACGATGCTGCGCGTCCCTGCGTCGAAGAGAAATCGATCGACGCCGTGTTCGCCGAAGCCGTGAAGTCGGGCGCCGCCATTCTGGCGTCACAGATCTCGGCAACGCTGAAACGGGCCACCAAAGCGAAACCGCCCATGATCGCCGAAACCGTTCCGCGCGAAGCGCTGTGGGCCGCGCAGACACCTCAAGTGTTTCGCCGCGACTTAATCGAACAGGCTTATGCAAAACGCGGTTCGGAGCCGGCTACCGACGACGCGCAACTCGTCGAACGACTGGGCCACGCGGTGGCGCTGGTGGAGGATTCGCCGCTCAATATCAAGATCACGACGCGCCGCGATATCAAGCTGGCCGAACTCATCCTGAAAACTGCCGCGCCGAAGAAGCCCGATGGATTCGTGAATCCGTTCGCGGGCGACGACATGTGGCGTTAACGCACCCGAATACTCACCTTTTATAAACGACGAATGAACCTGCTTGATGACCTGCGGTGGCGGAATCTGGTCCACCAAACGACGGACGACGAGAACCTCGGTGCCTGGCTCGCCGCTGAGCCGCGCACCGTCTACGCCGGCTTTGATCCGACGGCCGAGAGCCTGCACGTGGGGCATTTGCTGCCACTGCTGATGCTGCGGCGGTTTCAAAAGGCCGGCCACAAGCCGATTGCGTTGGTGGGCGGAGCCACCGGCATGATCGGGGACCCCAGCGGCAAGAGTGCCGAGCGGAATCTTCAGTCGCGCGAAGCCCTCGAAGCAAACGTCGCCGCGATTCGCGAGCAGATGCAGCAGTTCCTCGATTTCGGCGATGGCCCGCACGCGGCAAAGCTGGTCAACAATCTCGATTGGATTGGCAAGTTCAGTTACATCGACTTTCTGCGCGATGTCGGCAAGAACTTTCCGGTGAACGTGATGCTCGCCAAGGATTCGATCAAGGGACGCATCGAACGCGACGACGCAGGCATCAGCTACACCGAGTTCAGCTACATGCTGCTCCAGGCGTTTGACTTTGTGCATCTCAATCGCGAGTACGGCTGCGAACTGCAAATCGGCGGCAGCGATCAGTGGGGCAACATCACCGCCGGCATCGATCTTGCGCGGCGGATGCACTCCGCGCACGTGCGGGGTATGACGGCTCCGCTGCTGCTGAAGTCCGACGGCACCAAGATGGGCAAGACCGAATCGGGCGCCCTATGGTTGGCGCCGGACCGAACGAGCCCTTACCAGTTCTTCCAGTACTGGATGAACGTGGACGACGCCGACGCGGGCAACTGCTTGCGGGTGCTCACCGAACTGCCGCGTGAAGAAATCGAAGCCCTCGACGCGCAGCGTGCCACGGCTCCTGAGAAACGGGAGAGCCAAAAGAGGCTTGCCGAGGCCCTGACGCACCTGGTCCATGGCGACGAGGGGCTCAAAGCGGCGAACCGGGCGACGGAGATCTTCTTCGGCGCCGAGATCAGCGACCTCAGTGACAAAGAACTCGGGTCGATCTTTGCCGATGTGCCGAGTTGCGAGTTGCCGCGGGCGGCTCTCACTGCCGGCATGCCAGTGGTCGACCTCCTGGCCTCGACGCCGCTCGCGAAGAGCAAGGGCGAAGCCCGGCGGACCATTGAGCAGGGCGGGGCGTACGTAAATAACCGCCGAGTGGCCGACGTGGCAGCCCAAGTGACCGACGCGGACCTGGCAAGCGAGACGGTCATGGTACTTCGTAGCGGTCGCAAGAAATATGCGCTCGTTCGATTCGTCTAAACCGTTGCCCAGTAACGGTTTGGCCAGTTGCTCGGCCGCCTGCTAGCATTTATAGTGGGCCCTTTGCGGCACGTGTTTTTTCGTGCCCTGAGTACGGCTCGCGCGGCGTCGAACCGACCGCTAGCGTGGTGCGTACTCATATCGACTCAGTTCAGCTTTTTTCAGCTCAGCCCGTTCAGCGCAGCTCCAGCACGAGGAATCTCGGATGGCGGACAACGTAGTGGTCGAAGCGCGAGCCTTATCCAAGGTGTATCGCGATTTCTGGGGCCGGCAAAAGGTACGCGCGCTCAAGTCGCTCGACCTCGAGATTTACCAAGGTGAGATTTTCGGCCTCCTGGGGCCCAATGGTTCGGGTAAGACCACCACGATCAAGCTATTGCTCGGGCTGCTGTTCCCGACCGAAGGCGAAGCCTTGGTGCTAGGCCGGCCCGCGACCGACGTCGCCAAGAACGAACGCATCGGTTACCTGCCCGAAGAGTCGTACCTCTACAAGTTTCTCAACGCCGAAGAGACGCTCGACTTCTACGGCCGGCTGTTCGACATTCCGCCCGACGTGCGTCGTGAGCGAATCGACAAACTCATCAAGCAAGTGAAGCTCGAAGGTGCCCGTAAGCGTCAGCTCCGCGAGTACTCCAAGGGCATGACGCGGCGTATTGGTTTGGCGCAGTCGCTGATCAACGAGCCCGATTTGATCCTGCTCGACGAACCGACCAGCGGTCTCGACCCGATTGGTACCCGCGAGATGAAGGACTGGATCCTCGAGCTCCGCGACCAGGGCAAGACCGTGGTGATGTGCAGCCACTTGCTGGCCGACGTGCAAGACGTGTGCGATCGCATCGCCATTCTGCACCAAGGCGAGCTCAAGGAACTCGGCCGCGTCGACGACCTGTTGAAGGTTGAGGACGTGACCCAAGTCTCCGCGCGAGGTTTGTCGAACGAGTGCCAGAATGAAATCCGCGAGGTCATCGCCCGCCACAACGGCGAGCTGTTGTCGATGGACAACCCGACGACCACGCTCGAAGACTTGTTCCTCTCCATCGTCCGCGACAGCGAAGCGCGTCCGGGCCGGCGTGTGATTCGCGAGGGCGAGACGCCGGCGGGCACCTCGGCTGGCACGAAATCGAAAGCCTAAGCCGCTTCCACTGTCTTCCACTACTTTGTTCGCCCTTAACCCTCGTCGCCGTACTCCATGATTCAGGAAAAGCCGCTACTGCCGTACTGGGACTGGCTGTTGAGCTGGCCGGGGGGATCGTTGTGGCACTTCCTGCTGGTGGCCCTCGCGCTCACCGTGATAAGCCTGGTGATTGGGCTAATCGTCGGAACGCTGCTGTACGGACCGGTGAAGGCCGGTGAGAAGGCCTACCGCGTGATCGCCAATGCATTTGGCGAGCTCTTCGCGCTGTCGCCACGTCGCATTTGGGCCATCGCCAAGGTGGCGATGCAAGAGTCCTTGCGCCGGCGGGTTTGGGTGGCAGTTGTCGTGTTTCTGTTGCTGCTGTTATTCGCCGGTTGGTTCCTGAAACCCGATCGCGAGCCGGCGAAGCTCTACTTCAGCTTCGTGCTCACGGCGACATCGTTCCTGGGGTTGTTCATCGCGCTGTTGCTCGCGGTGTTTAGCTTGCCGAACGACTTCAAGAGCAAGATCATCTATACGATCGTCACCAAGCCAGTCCACTCGGGCGAAATCATCCTCGGACGCATTCTCGGTTTTACGATCGTTGGTTCGCTGCTGCTCGCCATCATGGGTGCGGCGAGTTACGTGTTCGTTTCTCGGGCGCTCGACCACACGCACACGATTGCCGTTCAGGAGACGCTTCCCGAGCGAACGAGCATCAGCAATGGTCACTCGCACAAGCTCGAAACCAACGCCGATGGCGAAGTAGTGGCGCTTTACGAGTTCGGCCACGAGCATGACGTTGAGAAGCGGGGCGATCGTTACGTTGTTTCGGGCCCCACCGAGATGATGAAGGCCCGTGTGCCGCTAGGTGGTACGCTAAAGTTCCTGGATCGCCAGGGTGTGTTGGTGGATCGCGGCGTCAGCGTTGGTAAAGAATGGGGCTATCGCAGCTTCATCGAAGGGGGCACCCCCGCCGCTGCGATTTGGACGTTCAAAGGCATTAACGAGGACATGCTGGTCGACGAGGGCACGGACGGACAATACTTGCCCATCGAGCTGGTGGTCCGTGTTTTCCGCACGTGGAAGCAGGATATCAACACGCCGATTCAGGGCATCATCCAGCTCAAACGTCCCGGCAGCGATCTGAAGACCATGCCCGAGTTCTTCGGTGCCGACGACGCGACGATCGACCTCAAGTACTTCCCCCGCAAGCTCACCGACACCAACAACCAGCCGATCGATCTGCTGGAAGATCTGGTGGACGAAGATGGCAATCTCGAAGTGGTGGTGCAGTGTCTCGACCGCGCCCAGTACTTCGGGTTCGCCCAGGGCGATTGCTACATCCACCTTCGCGATGGCTCGCCAATCTGGAACTTCATCAAAGCCTACCTGAGCATTTGGGTGCAGATGGTCCTGGTGATCGCGATCGCCGTGACTGGTAGTACGGTGCTGAGCGGTCCCATTGCGATGCTCTTTACGATTTCGTTCATCCTCTTGGGATTCCAACGCGAGTTCCTGATGCGTGTCGCGACGGGCGAGCAAGAAGGTGGTGGGCCAATCGAGGCTTTGGTGCGTATACCTACGCATATGAACCTGATCACCGACTTCAAAGAGCAAACATTCGCCGTCAAGCTCATGCGCTTTGTCGATGATGGACTGCAAGGCTTAATGCAGCTACTGGCTAGCGTGCTCCCTGACTTCGGCGATTTCAACACGGCCCGCTACGTGGCGTACGGATTTAACATTCCCGCCGATCAGGTGGCTCAGCAATTGACCATCGGGCTGGCTTACGTAGTTGGTTTGGCGGTGGTCGGTTACTTCCTGCTGCGGAACCGCGAGGTGGCACGATGAACAAGCAAAGTTCGTTCTATCGCAAGATGATTTACTTGTGCCTCATCATTGCGCTATTGTTCCCGCTTGCGTGGCTCGCGCGTCCCGCCACGGTCACCGATGAACTTGGTGGCCAGCTTTCGAAGATGCGCGTCGAGAATGGCCTGAGCCAAGCGAACCTCGGCGAGATCGACCCTGCGAGCGAAACCATGAAGCTTGCCACGCTTGGCCTGCGTGGGGTGGCCGTGAATCTGCTGTGGGGCCAGGCCGAAGAGTACAAGAAGAAGGAAGACTGGACCAACCTGACCGCCACACTCGAACAGCTCGCGCTGTTGCAGCCCAACTTCATCACGTTCTGGAAGTACCAGTCGTGGAACGTGAGCTACAACGTTTCGGTGCAGTTCGACGACTATCGCGATCGCTACTACTACGTCCGCGAAGGAATCGAGTTTCTCAAGGAAGGTGTGAAGAAGAACCAAGAGAACCGCGACATTCCGCAGTTGCTGTGGGACCTCGGGTGGTTCATTGGTCAGAAGATCGGACGCGCCGACGAGTACGTTCAGTACCGCGACCTGTTCAAGAAAGACGACCAGTTCCACGGCGAAGACGTGCCTCCGGGCAGCGACGAGCGCGACAACTGGTGGGTGTCGAAGGTGGAGTACCTCAACGGTATCAACGCGATCAATCGCGGCAAAAGCATCGGCAAAAAGAGCGACAAGATCTACTACTCGAGCCCGGCGAAGTCGCAGATGAACTACGCCGAGGCAATCGAGGAAGAGGGTGCCTTCGAAAAAGCCCAGGCCGCGTGGAAAGTCGCCGCGGACGATTGGCGTGACTTTGGCGACATGGTGATCGAGCACTCGACCGGCCGCAAATTGCGACTGGGTCACGAGGCGGAGTTGGCCGAAATCGTCAAGAAGCTGGAAGCCGATCTCGAAGGTCTCGGCCCTGGGGTTCGCGAGCAGATGGTCGAGGAGAAGCGGGCGAAGTTGTCCGACGAGCAGCGTGCTGCCCTCGACAAGCCGATGGCAGAGCGTAACGAAGCTGAGTACAACTTGGCTTCGCAAGCGGAGATGGCCATCGAAGTGACCGACGCCGAGTTCATCGACCGAATTGCCAAAGACAATCCCGAACTCCGCAAGCAGGCCGGTATTCTCGCTCGTCAGCTCGCCGACGAGCGGACCAATTTGATCTTCACCGAGCGTTACAAGTCGGACGCCAACTTCGACTACTGGGCGCTGCGGGCAGAGTTCGAACAAACCGACACGGCCGTCGAGGCTCGCCGGAAGATGTTCGAAGCGAAGAAGGCTTTCCAAGACCGACAAGCCGCCGAGGAAGCCAAAGAGCTCTATGAGCAGGGCTTCGCCAAATGGCGGGAACTGGTCGACCAGTACCCCGCGCTGCTCGATACCGACGGAGTCACCGGTGACGACATCCTGGTGTTCATCGTCGACTATCGCACGGTGCTGCGGTCGCTCGGCGAGACGATTCCCGAGGACTTCGTGTTGTGGGAAGTGATTGAGAATTTTGATTCCGAGATGAAATTCGAGGAAGAGATTCGCATCCATCAGGAAGCGAAGGGGCAAGCGGCCCCCGCCGAGGGAGAGGCCGCCGACTCAGGCACCGAGCCCGCCGGCGAACCGGAAACTGCAGAGTTGACCGAAGAGCCTGCAGACGACGATGCGGCTACCACGGAAACCCCCGCGGCCGAACCGGCCGCCGAGCCAGATCCTAGCTAACAACAGCTTGCTGCCGACGCCTGATTCGAAGACGCTCTTTTTTGTCGCACGCGTAGGCCGTATCAAGCTCCGCGCCGATACGGCGCTTGGCGTGTTGATCTTTTTGGACCTCTCTATGTCGCCGTTCTGATCGCGGGGCATAGGTTGGTTCTTTTCTCACGCCAAGGCGCAAAGACGCCAAGCGGTTAGCTCCGAAGGAGCGCGCTTTGATAGGCCAGGGCGCAGCCCTGATTTGCTGGGATCTCTGCGTGTCATTCCGAACGGAGCAACACGACGGAGGAATCTGCGTTGCCGAATAGAGACACGTGGTCACTTCTTGAAGTCACTAGTTTGTGATTCTTGAAGTGTCGCTGCGTGATCTACTTGAGGCGAGATTTCTCGGTCGCGGAGCTCCTGTCGAAATGACACAGAGGGATGATTGAAAAGGTTGACTAGGGCGTGAATTGCCGTATCGGCGCGGAGCTTGATACGGCCTACGGCCAATAGCATACAGCTCTTTAAAAAAAAGTGACGGGATCCCGTCGGGCGGTTGGGCGAGATAAAACTTGGATAGGTTAACCGGTGGTCGTGTTTGCCGGCAGGTATCGTTGGTTGCACCTCGCCCCACGGGCGCGCAGTTCGAGACAGCCTGTCATAAACCCTCAACACAGGTCCAAGGTGCTGATCGGCCAAACCACCCCATCTCGATACGTATCGATTGGGTCCCCTCGACGAAGGTGGTCCGCTGTTTCGAAGCACAACTGTCTCTCCCCGTGCGCTTTCGCGTACGACGAACGGGTTGTAATATAGCAGATGTACACTCGTCTGTCAATATATGATGTGTACGCGTGGACATTTTGTGGGAAATAGTTTCGCCGTGCTGAAAGTGGGAGGCTTGGGCGAGCCGGTGAGCGTAATCGCCCGGAGGGAATTAAGGCGAACGCCCCACTCGGAAAAGTTTCTCACGCAAAGGCGCAAAGACGCAAAGACGCGAAGACGCGAAGAAGAAAAAGGGGGAACACTAATCGGCGCTAATCTTCGCCAATGAAGATTGGCTGTGCTTAGCGGTGCATGATTGTTGACGTTCTTTGCGTCTTGGCGGCTTTGCGTGAGACAAATAGCACTCTGCGACCTCTTGTGCTGCGCACCCGGACAAGGGGCCGTGGGGAGTTCGTGAGATGGCTCGGCGTGAATCGGCCGAAAGCCCGTGCCACCCGATTATCCTTCCCTCCGGCGCTCACGCTTCCGGCTCGCCTTGTGGGAGGTTGTTCGGCACGTTGCTCGCATTGCTAGCTGGCTGGTAAAGTTTGCCGGTTTTCACTGCAAGGTAAGGACGGGTGCTGCCGATAACGGAGAGGAGGGATTGTCTCGTGCTCTCTTCCTTCGGCTTCCGGTCGAAATTTAAGAAGGGTGCCGTGGCCATCGCCCACATCGCCGCTGCCTTGGCGGCTCCCCCGAAACTGAGGAGCGAGTGTGCATGGATGCCACTTTCGGCTATCGATATCGTTCGTACTTGGCGGCAACGCTAGCGACTGCTTTGATGCTGGCGGCGAATGCGGCTACGGCCGACACCACCGCTGCTCCGCCTTGCCAAGTGTTGTCGTTCGGTGACCCCGAATGCACCGACGAGAATCCGCAAAGGCACACCGCGGCAGTGACCGCCGTGGTCATGAGCGCCGATGGCAAGCAGCTTGCTGCGGCGGGCGACGATCATCGGATCCGCGTGTTCGACCCTGCAACGGGGGAACTTCGCCATCAGCTAGCGGCTCATCACGATTGGGTGCGCGGTTTGAGCATCAGCTCGGACGGGTCGACGCTGGTAGCGGCGGCAGCCGACTGCTGCTGCACCACGTGGAATGCCGCGACTGGCGAACAGCTATCGACCACCAGCCACACGGGCAATGCTCTTCGCACCGTTGCGTTTCATCCAAACGGCCTCCAATTCGCGGCGGCTGGCTTCGGCTGTGCCCCGTCGATCTTCAATCTGTCTGGCGGGCACTTGTCGATGCAGCTAGATTGCCCGCGCCAGGACTACACCTGCTTGGCGTTCTCGCCGGATGGGTCGGTGCTGGCAGTCGGGAGCGCGGACGGAACGCTTCGGATGTGGAATACGGCCTCGGCTCAGTTGCTGCACGAGATTAAAGCCGATGAGCGTCGGTTGCGCGCTGTCACGTTCGCCAGCGACGGGCAGACCGTGGCGACCGGTGGCGATGGGCGATCGGTGAAGTTGTGGAGCGTTGCCGATGGCTCGAACACGCAGGAGATGTACGTGCGGCCGGCCAAGGTATTTAGTCTTCGCTACTTGAACGCAGAGGAGATCGCCGTGGGTGGCACCGACAACCGCGTGCAGATCTGGCGCGTCGATGGGCCTTCGCTTGTTCGGCTGCTCGAAGGCCATACCGGTACGGTTAGCTCGCTGGCGTGCGACGCTTCGGGCGAAGTGCTGGCGAGCGGAAGCTTCGACACGACGATTCGCATTTGGACACTCGGCAACTCGGCTGCTAACAAGACCGCCACGCTGCCTGCCGCAGCCACTCGTTAAACCACCGCGCGCCGGACGGAACTTGGCGCTCCAATTACCGCACATCGCGCAGGGGCAAACCTGCTTGCAAGGAGGCAACTCATGGGACTACTTCAACGCCTGTTTGGCCCCAGCACTCCGCCAACCGCTACGGTGGCTCGTTCGAGTCGCGGACGGCGGTCGCGTAAGTTTCGCGGCCAGCTCGAAGCGCTCGAGCCACGGCAGATGATGGCGGCGGACGTCGCCCCCGAGATTCTGCTTGGCAGCGTCTACTTCGAGGAAGCCACCGGCGACGACAGCCAGGGCGACATCATCGAGGTCACCTTCGTCGGTGGTGCCGATGGAACGACCCTGAACCGTCTGGTGATCGATGGCGACAAGCGGGGCGATGGCCTCACGGATGGCGACCTGTTCTTCGACATTGCTAACGGTGGACTCGGGGCGTTCAAGGCGGTTGGTCTTGAAATCCTCGAAGCCGATGGCTTTGTGATCGATAGCATCTCGGTCGTCGATGGTGGCTCGCAAATCATCTTTACGTTCTCAGGCTTCGATGCCGGCGAAACGCTGAAGTTCTCCGTCGACGCCGACGAAATGCAGTACCGCGATGTTGATGGCGACAGCGTCAACTCGGTGGTCGAAGGCGCGGAGTTCGAGCGCAGTATCATGACCGGCGAGTTCTCGGCGGTGGGCTACGTCGACATCACGCTGCAAGGTCTCTATTGGGACGAGTTCGACGCTCGTCGGACCGCTGCGCAATCGGCCACCGGTCAAACGCTCGATCTGCCAGACGATCGTTACTCCGATCTGCAGGACTACACCGACCGCACCGCCGGAGCCGTGGCCCACGCGGCCCAAGTTCCGCTCGCGACTCTCTCAGGCTGGGTTTATCACGACCGCTCGAACGATGGCGTGTTCGATCGCGGAAGCGAAGAAGGCATCGGCGGCGTGACGCTCGAGCTGCTCGACGAGAACGGCAACCCGACTGGCATCACCACGGTGACATCGACGGAGCCGGGCAAAGTCGGTTACTACGAGTTCCGCAACTTGCACGCGGGTAAGTACGGCGTTCGCGAATTGCAGCCGACCGGGTGGCTCGACGGCAAGGACACGCCCGGAAGCCACGGTGGTACCGCGGCAAGCGAAGCGGCGGGTCGCGTCGACCGGATCACCGGTGCAACGCTGGCTTACGGCGATGACGGTGTCGAATATAACTTTGGCGAACTACTAGTGGGTTCGATCGCCGGTCGCGTCTCGGCGTCGACCACGGCGGACTGCAAGTTCGACGATCCGGAAATCTTGCTGGAGGGCGTTCGCATCGACTTGCTCGACGCCAGCGGCAATGTCCTGGCGACGACGTTCACCGACGCACTCGGACGTTATAAGTTCGAGGGGCTCACGCCAGGCGAGTACCAAATCCGCGAGCACCAACCGACCGAGTACTACGACGGTGGCGAGCGTGTGGGTTCGGCCGGCGGTGAAAAGTCGGACATTGGCGACACCTATAGCTTGTTCTCCGAGATCCTGCTCGGCTCGGGCGTCGACGCGGTGGATTACTTCTTCTGCGAGCACGTTGGCCCGTCGCTCTCGGGCTGGGTGTATCACGACCGTTCGAACGATGGCATCTTCGACCGGGGCGGCGAAGAGGGCATCGGTGGCGTCGTGATGGAACTGCTCGACGAAAACGGACAGCCCACCGGTATCACGACGGTCACGTCGACGGTGGCGGGGAAGGTTGGCTATTACGAGTTCACGAATCTCGCCCCCGGCAAGTACGGCGTCCGCGAGTACCATCCGGAGGGATGGCTCGACGGCAAAGACACGCCCGGTACGCATGGCGGCGTGGCGGCGAGCGAATCCGCCGGCCGCGTGGATCGTATCACGGGCGCCATGCTGGCCTTTGGCGACATTGCTCAGGAGTACAACTTTGGCGAGTTGCTCGCCGGGTCGATCGCGGGCCGTGTGTCGGCGTCGCGCGATGCCGATTGCCATTTTGACGACCCACACATTGTGCTGGCGGGAGTGAAGATCGATCTGCTCGACGATCAAGGACAGGTCATTGCAACCACGTTCACCAACGCGAGTGGCGAGTACCAGTTCGTCGACCTCGCGCCAGGCGTGTACGAAGTTTATGAGCATCAACCCGAGGGCTACTACAATGGTGGCCGTCGCGTTGGTAGCGAAGGTGGCGAGAAGACCGGCACCGACTCGATTAGCCAGATCGTGATTGGCTCGGACGTGCACGGCGTGCAGTACGACTTCTGCGAGAAGATAGGCGTCAAGTTGAGCGGCTGGGTGTACCACGACCGTTCGAACGACGGCATCTTCGACCGCGGTCCGGAAGAGGGCATTGGCCAAGTCACGCTCAAACTGCTTGACGCCAACGGCAACGATACCGGTCGTCGCGCGGTGACGGATCCCGACGGCTACTACGAGTTCACCGACCTCGAAGCCGGCAAGTACACCGTCATGGAAGTTCATCCCGAGGGATGGATCGACGGCAAAGACACGCCGGGCAACCTGGGTGGTGTGTCGCAGCCTTCGCCTCCCGGCGACATGATTAGCGAGATCATGATCAACTTCGGGCAAGAAGCCGTTGAATACAACTTCGGCGAGCTCAAGCCTGGAAGCATTCGTGGTCATGTTCATGCCGACTACGACGGCGACTGCATCGCCGACGAGAACGAGCCACGTCTGGCAGGCGTGAAGATCGAGCTGCGGGACCAGCAGGGCAACGTGATCGCCACGACCTACACCGACTCGAACGGCGACTACGTGTTCGAGAATCTGCGTCCTGGCAACTACACCGTGTTCGAGCACCAGCCGGAAGGGTACTTCCAGGGTGGCAATAACATTGGCTCGGGCGGCGGTACCAAGCTGGCGCAGGACCTCTTGGGCAATATCAACGTTGGCTCCGATCAGCACTTCGTCGACTATAACTTCTGCGAGAAGCCCCCAGCAAAACTGTCGGGCTACGTGTTCGTCGACGGCCCGCCGATCTTTGCAGCCGGCGGTTTGCCGGACGACGTTTGGACGATTCGTGACGGCACGCGGACTTCAGACGATCGCTACTTAGCCGGCATAACGCTTGAGCTTCGGCACGGCGTGTCGGGCGATCCGATCATGGGCAGCGAAGCGCTGGCTGGCTATTACGGGTCGGGCCCGATTCGAATCGTCACCGATGCGAATGGTTACTACGAATTCGCCGGTTTGCCCGCGGGCACCTACGCAGTGGTGCAGGTTCATCCCGCCGGATTGATCGACGGTATCGATACCGAAGGCACGCTGGGTGGTTTGGTGGTGAACCCCGTTGGTTCGCCTTCCGACACGGCGTCGCAGGGCAACCCCGCCCAGCAGTCTGCGATTCAGCAGATGCGCGAGCAGTACGGCAACGACATTATCTTCCGCATTGCACTGACCGCCGGCCAACATTCGCAGGAGAACAACTTCAGCGAAATCGAGACGACGTTTATCTTCATTCCACCTGTGGATCCGCTGCCACCAAAGCCTCCAGTGTTCCTGAATCCAGGCCAGGCTCTCGCGCAGCAGTTGTATCCGCTGCTCGCGCCGGTGAAGCCCGAGCCGCTGCTGTACGGTGGTTCGAGTGGCGTGAACGGTTACACCTGGCACTTGAGCTTGGTAAATGCCGGCTATCCGCGGTCGATGGCGGCGACCGAGGGGCTCATGCACCTCACGTCGACGCACATGTCGGCCACCGCCTGGCAGGATGTCGATTTGGGGCATGCCGTGTGGGTGTTCGGCGAGACCGATCCCTATGGCAGTGACGACGGCACCACCGAGGCGATCTTCGGCCATCCGCGCGGCATTCCCGTCGTGGGCGACTGGGACGGCGACGGCACCGACGAGATCGGCGTGTTTATCGAGGGCAAGTGGTACCTTGATCTCAACGGCAACGGCCGATGGGACGAAGGAGACATCATGGCAGAGCTCGGTAACGGCGGCGACCTGCCAACCACGGGCGACTGGGACGGCGACGGCAAGACCGACATCGCCATCTTTGGGCCCGTGTGGGCCGGCGACCCCTGGGCTATTGAGAACGAACCTGGTTTGCCCGACGCCGCGAATACGCCAGGTCCGCTTTCGCCCAAGGCGAAGAACATGCCGCCTGAGACCGACGAGGCCACGCTGGGGCATCGCACGCTTCAGCGGACCGAACGTGGTCAGACGCGCCGCGACTTGATTGACCACGTGTTCCATTACGGTACCGCCGGCGATCAACCGATCACGGGCGACTGGAACGGCGACGGCATTGCCACGATTGGCGTGTTCCGCGGCGGCGTTTGGTACCTCGACATGGACGGCGATGGCCAGTTCACGGACGTCGACGCGACCATCGACTTAGGTATCGATGGCACCGCGGTCGTGGGTGACTGGAACGGCGATGGCACCGACGACCTCGCTGTGTTCTCCGATGGCAAGTGGACGCTCGACTCCAACGGCAACCGCGAGATCGATGCGCTGGATCGCGTGTTCGAAATGGGCAAGGCCGGCGACCGTCCGATTTCAGGCGACTGGAATGGCGACGGCGTCGACGAGCCGGCAGTTTACACGCCCGCGCTCGACGAAGCGCTAGAACGCGAAGCCGCGTAACTTCCTAGAGACTGTAGGAGGGCTCTCCGAGCCCGAAATCCAGTGCAGCGATCGACTAGCTGTCCTTCAGCTTGTCGATCTCTGCCTGCGCGGCCGCAATCTGGCTCTCGTACTGCCGCACTTCGTCGGGATCGTCCATCTGTTGCTTGGCACCGGCGAGTTGCTGCTGCAGTTGCGTCAGCTTCTTGCGGAGCACGTCGATACGCTTTTTGGCTTTCTTGTCCATGGTTCTATTCTGCGCTCTCAGCGGGGACGACTTCGGTGGTCTCTTCCGTCACCTCTTCGGCGACAACGGCCGGATCTGCGGGGGCGTTGAAGTCGCGAGGAACCTTCTCAAAGGTTCGCATGACGGCTCCCAGGGCAAACACCAGCAGTGCGGCACCGACGGCGAGGTTCAACCATCGTTTAATGTCTAGCTGCATTTTGACGGCCATGGGCGACTTGCCCGCGGTGCCTGCTGCAACGAAGAACACGAACATGGCGAGCAGGAACTTAATGCCGAACAGCATGTGGTACGTAGACGGCAACTTCTCGTAGCCCACCATGTAGTTCCAGAGGTTAAAGAATCCGCTGAGCAGCAGGAACAACGTCGAGGCCATCACGAGCACCGCCCACTTCGTGCGACGACCTCGGTAGAGTGCCTCTCCAGGATCAGCAGCACCTGCGGCGAGGGGTGCGACCAGATGCTTTAGATAGACGAGTCCACCTAGCAGGATGGCGGCACTCACCGTGTGGAGGACGCGGGAGACGAGCAGGATAGCCCAACCGGCGTCGATGACCGGGGCGGGGGAGTCGGCGAGCAAGAACATGTGGCGAGGCCCTGAAATGGGGTGGCGATACGTGCCCTCCAGCATTGTCGCTCGGCCATCGTTCGGCAAGTGGCTACCTGCGCACCATCGCCAGGGCTTCGTCCTTCGACGCAATCTGGCCGAGGAGCTGTGCGTCTCGTGCTTGTTCGAGCAGTTCGGCGAATTGTGGCCCCGGCTTCATCCCGGCGGCGATCAAGTCCTCGCCGGTAATCAGCGGCGGAGGGTTGAGCCGTTCGGGGGCGAGAGTGAGTTTCTCGCGGCACAGCACTGCAGCAGGCGAGTCTTCGCCCTCTATCGCCTCGACGAGCTGGACGATCTCGCCCGCACCATCGTGAATCAACACCCGTTGCAACTGGGGCCAAGGGATGGTCACAGCGCTACGAACGATTGGCAGAAGGTTCACGATCCAATCGGCGCGATCCGACTCGGCGTTCGCGAGCTTCCACCGCTGGCGAATCGAAGCCACGGAGACATGGCGTTCGAACTGCGACAAAATCGCCGCGAGCGCGAGCGGAAACGTCGGGGACTCGAGCTGCCGAAGCACTGTATGCAGTTGACTCCACAGATCTCCCGTCGCCGCGGTGAGCTCCGGTAGCACGTGCGGCTCTAACTCGCATTCGCGAAGCAGCGTCAGCGCTTCGCTGCGATGAGGGTGCTGGAGCATCGAGCGCATTTCGGCACCGATTCGCTCGCCACTCACCTGGGTGATCTCGGCGGAGTGATCGCGAATGGCTTTCAGTGTTTCGGCGTCGATCGCGAAATCGAACCTCGCTGCGAATCGTACTGCGCGGAGCATGCGAAGTTTGTCTTCGGCAATGCGAGCCCGCGGATTGCCAATCGCCCGGACGATGCCCGCCGCCAAATCCGCCTCGCCGCCGACGAAGTCGAGCACCTCGTCCGCCACCGGATCGTAAAACAAACCGTTGATCGTGAAGTCGCGACGCTGGGCGTCGTGCTGGGGGGTGGAGAACTGAATCTGATCGGGGTGCCGACCATCGCTGTATCCGCCATCGTTGCGGAAGGTGGCGACTTCGATCGGCCCGGCTTCCTTTGGACCGAGCACGGTGATCACACCGAACGACGCCCCCAGAGGAATCGTCCTGCGGCGACCGAACACCGTGCGGACTTCTTCGGGCGTGGCGCTCGTCGCTACGTCGTAGTCCTTGGGTTCGATGCCGAGCAACTGATCGCGGACGCACCCACCCGCCCACAGGGCGATGTAGCCCCGCTCGCGTAGCGTGCGAACCACTTCGCCGGCAAATTGTCGTGATGGGGTCTGCATGCCGTTACGTAGTCTGCGTTTCAATCTGCTGGAGTGCAGTGCTCACGAGTTCGATGGCTCGCTGGCGCATCGCGTCGTCCCACGCGAAAACGTACTCGACGCCCGGCCGCAGGAAGTGTAGCACCAACTCCTTGGGGGCGGTGCCCCAGGTTTGCTCGACGGCGAGTCCATACACCAGCATTTGCAGTTCGTACTTCTTCGCTAGTTCTGGGACCCCAGCCGCCGACACTTGGTTCGTTTTGTAGTCGACCACTCGCCACCCGTCCGCATCGCGGTACAGGCAATCGAGATACCCTTGCAGGTACCGAGGGTTCCCTTCCGAGGTAGCCAGCGGCCACGTGAGCGTAAACTCGACCTCGTGATGAACTTCGCTCGCTGCTCGCAGCGACTCCGCGCGCTCGGACGCGGCGAAGGCTTCTACCAAGTCCGTGGCGATGCTCGCCGCGGTGTCGGCGTGGAGGATGTCGTGGTGCGGAGCGAGCGACTTCGCCCACTTGGCAATCGTCGATGGATCGGCGAGGTCGAAACGCTCCAGCATTGCGTGGACCAGCGTACCGAGACCGAGCGCGTCGATTTTGTACTCGTAGTCGGCGACGGCCATCGTCTCCATGTTCTCCGCGTCGTCACGCCACCAATCGCCCCCGGTGGGAATAATCTGTCCCGACAGCCGCGTGACCGAGTAACGCCGTCGCGCGGTTGAACTAGTGGTGATGGGCGACGCGAACTGCTCGGTGGTTACGTCGCGTTTCTCGCGTTTGGCTTTTTCGAGCGTCTTGAGCCAATCCGTGGAGTGCCCCGCGGCGAAGGGTTTGGCGTTGGGGGCTTTGTCGATCGTCGCGGCAACACGCGGGCGCTGCTGATGGTCGATGGACGTTGAGGGAAGCAGCTCACCGGTCTCCAAGTCAAACGTTTCGGCAAGGCGTTTGAGCCAGGGGCCCTTGGGATTGTCGATGTCGTCGATCGCACTCGACAACATCAAGTAGTCCGCCGCCCGCGTGCAGGCGACATAAAACAAGCGGTCGCTCTCGGCTTTTTCGGCGAGCGTTTCGAGGTGCCGGAACAACTTCATGCCCCAGCCGGATTGCTTGAGGTCGTCGAACTCATTGGCGGGGCCCACCAACGGACCCAGCCGAGCGTCGAACGCCACGGAGTCGCGGGCATTGTTCTCCGGTCGATCGAGGTCGGGCACGACCACCAGGGGAAACTCAAGGCCCTTCGACTTGTGCACCGTCATCAGACGCACCACGTTGGCATCGCCCGGACTGGTGGTGGCGAGGGCCTCCTTGGGGGTCGTGGTGGTGAACTCGGCGAGCTGCGTCACGAAGTCGTCGAGCGAACCGACGCCACTCGTCACGGCTGCGCGGGCTTGTTCCATCAGCTTGTAGACGTTCGCCAGCTTTCGCTCGCCCATGAAGTCGGCGAGCAGCGCGGCGTCGTAGCCGGTCCGCTCCATTGCTTCGGAGAGAATCTGTGGAACGGTCCATTCGTCCTTTTTGGACCGCAAAAACGTAAGCGTTTGCTCCGCGCGCATTACCTTCGCCCGCTCGGCTTCGTCGATCTCGCGAGGGATTTCGCCAGCGAATAGTCCGTTCTCAAGTCCGTGGTGGTGGATTGCGAGCCAGAAGAGCGTTTCGTCCGCGACGGAAAAGAACGGACTGCGGAGCACGCCGGCGAGGCTCAGTTCGTCGCACTCGCTTGCCACGGCCCGTAGCAGGTGCAGCACGTCGTAGACTTCTTGCTGCGCGTAGAAGGCATGGCCGCCAACCAAGTAGTACGGAATCTCCTCGGCTCGTAAGGCCTCCTCGTAGTAGGCAATGTCGCTTAGCACACGGAACAGTATCGCCACGTCACCAAACTCCGCTGGCCTCCGACCATCGGGGGACCGCTTGTCGCCGATGATCGGCTCGCGGGAGTCGATGATTGTTCGCAGTCGTGCGGCAAGGTGCCGGGCCTCGGCTTGTCGCGACCTTGCAGCGTGACCCGCCGTGCTTCCGGATTCGGGCTTGGGGAACGCCGTCCAGAGAAACTCAATGGCGGGCTCGGCGGTCGCTTGCGGACGCGTCGGCACCAGCGGTTGGTAGTTCTCAAAGACTTGATGGAACAACGCATTCACAAAATGCAGCACCGCCGGTTGACTGCGGAAGTTGTGCGACAACGGCAACCGCCATTGCTCTTCGATCTCCTGCTGCAAATCGCGAAACACCTGGGGCTCCGCGCCGCGGAAGCGATAGATCGACTGCTTGTCGTCGCCAACGAAAAATAGTTTGCCCGACTCGGCGATGTCGCCCACCAGCGAACGCACCATGTCGACCTGCACGCGGTCGGTGTCCTGGAACTCGTCGACGAACAGCACCGCAATCTGTTCCCGCAATTCGCGCTGAATCGCTCGATGCCGCGGGTCGGTGAGCAACCGATGCGTCAGCACCAGCAGGTCCTCGAAGTCGAGTGCCCCGAGCTGCTCTTTCGCTTGCTGGTAATTCACAGACGCTTTCATCGTCACGCGGGCGAGCGCGAGTCCCAGCTCGGCGGCCTCGCGGGCGGCGGGGCCGCTCACGTCGAGCGCCGGTATCTTATCGACCAGCTCGCGGAACTCGCCGCTAAGCCGTTTGTACTCTTCGTACTCGTCGTCCGAACCCCAAAACGTCTTGGTAAAGGGGACCCGATTGGCTACCGCCAGTTTTCGGGCCGCTACAACAGCTCCGTACTCTGCATTCCCTGAGACGACGCCTTGGAGTCCCCGTGTCACCGTGGCGAGTGGCTCTTCCTGTTCCAGTTTCTTTGGAGTAACGCTTTCGACCAATGGCAGTAGCGCCTCGGCCACGGGGCGAAGCACCGCCAGCTGTTGGGGCCAGACTTCCGTCTGCACGAAGTCTTCCCACGCCGCGAGCAGGTCTTCCGGCTCGCGCCTTAGCCACGCCTCGAATCCTGGCTTGCGGCATTCGCCCATCATCGTCCGGACGCGCTTCTGCGCACCGTCGACGTTCCACGCCCGGCCGAGCGTCATCGTGTCAGGATCGCGAGTGGTTAGCAGCTCGCGCAGAGTGTCTTCGATGGCCTGCGCCTCGAGCACCGCGGCCGAAGGGCCATCGAGCGTGCTGAACATCGGGTCGAGACCCATCGTGAACGCATTCTGCCGCAGCAGATTGCCGCACAGCGCGTGAATGGTGCTGATGCGGCAGGTGTCGATGGCTCGCTGCAGTTGCAACCAGTTGCGGCGCTCGTCTCCGACGGTGGTGGCGATCTTGTCGTACACCAGCTTGCGAATACGAGTACGTAGCTCCCGCGCTGCCGCGTCGGTGAACGTGATGGCGACCAATTGCGACAGCCGTGTGTCGGGCCGCTCTGGATCGTGTCTGGCGAGCTCTTTGAGGTACCGCTCGGTCAGCACGAACGTCTTCCCACACCCGGCCCCCGCATCGAGCGCAAGTGAAACGCCCGATGCCCCAATCGCGTTGGCTTGCTGGTCGGTATAGGTGATGGTGGTCGACATGATGCGGTTCGAGTTCGTTCAATCCGAATGGAGAAGGTCAGCGTTTGTTCCCACGTGGTGGCTTAGCCCCGTCCGCCGTGGGTTGTTCTCCCTCTTCCGGCGCGGGCCACTCTTTCTTCAGGCTCCGCACCTGATGCACTCGGCAGACGTGGCTGAAGTCGCAGTGGCTGGTGCATTCCTCGTCGGGGCTGTACATCGGGAACTCGGCGTGGCGAACGCCCTCGACGATTCTCTTTACCTGCTCCTGCAAAATCGGCTGGTACTCCTTCCAGTCGATGGTCTCCGCGACTTGCCCCGCCTCGACGCGATACAACTCGCGGGTCGTCCGGTCGCCAAACCCCGCTTTTCGCAGCACCCAGTAACCAACTCGCAGCGGCACCGCGAGTTCGCCGTCAACGCTTAGCAGTTCGGCAGCAGCAAGGGCATACAGCGGCGGCTGAAGTTTGCGACCGTCCTTGGCTTCTTCGTCGGTCAGCGTGAATTCCGACGCCGACTTGTAGTCGATCACCTGAAATACCGTCCGCCCTGCCACCTGCCCGACGTCGACGCGATCGATCCGCCCACCCACTTGAATAGTCAAGTCAACGCCGAGCGTCATCTGGTAAGGAGCATCACGCGAGGCGGGCGATTCGTCGTCGTCCGATTCGCGACTCGCCTTGCCGAAGCGAAGCTCGAAATGCGTCGGCTTCAGCGGTTCGTCAAAATCCCGTGACACCTCGTCGTACTTGCGATGCTGATCGTGGTACTTGGTCGCCCACTTGGCGACTTCTTCGGCGAGCAGTTCGTCGAGCACGCCGTGCAATCCGTAGCTGGCGAGTTGCGTCCGCGCTGCCTCGACCGCATCGTTCAGCTCGGCCGTGAACACTTCCGACTCGCAATCGGAAGGCTGCTTGCCGGCCGTGAGATCCGAAAGCCGCGAATGGAGTTCCGCAAACACGCGGTGCAGCAAACTACCGCGACGGCTGTAGTCGACTTCGAGCCGCGCGTCGCCCAGCGGTTCGATGCGCAGCACGTTCTTCAGCAGAAACTTGTAGGGACAGGTGGCGTAGGTTTCGAGTTGGCTGGTGCTCCACTGGTGGTCGGCACCGTATTTGTCGGCGAACCACTGCCGCGCGTCCTGGCTGCCGAACACTCCCTCCATCGGTCCAAACGAATCGCCCCGCGCCCGGTGGTGCATGGTGACAAGTGTCGCCGCAAGCGAATCGTTCGACGGCGCAGCGACAGGGCTCTTGAGAAAACTTCCAAGCGTTGCCGGATTGCTCCGTACGGCGCGATGCACACCCAACAGCCGCCAGTCGCGAAGCGACCGAGGGGGCGAACCATCCGGGGGCAGCGACGTGATCTCAGGCGTCTTGGTGAGCGTGCCGAGTAGCTCCTCGCCAAACGGCCGGCACGCTTCGGTGAGCATAGGACTCGGCGGCGCTTGCTGGCCCGCGCTGTCGAGCGCCGGGTAGCTCAGCACAAGTGTCTCCTTCGCACTACGCACCACGTCGTAAAACAACTGCATCGTCCGCTCGTACGGCGGCGTCGCGGTGGCTGCTTCGCCCCACACGTCCGCGGCCGCCAACGTCTCAAGGACCTGCTCGCTGTAGAGACCGCTCGAAGAACCGGCGGAGGAGAACGAGCTCTCGTCGAGGCCAATCACAAACAGGTGGGGCACCGACACGTATCGAGCCGCCGAGGCGCTCAGCACGCGGACGTGGCCTTCCTCGCGGAGTGCTGTCGACGTCGGGACGCTCTCCATCCACTGGGACAGCCGATCGATCCACTCGGAAAGCGTCCAGCGGACTTTCACTTCGCCCACTCTCGCAGCCACGCGCTCCAACCACGCGGCCGACTCGCGAACTTGTTGCCATGCCCCCGTCTGTCGCGAGTCGAGCGGTAAATCAAGCGCCAGTGCCAGTAGTTCGCACGCCGACACCCATGCACTTGGAGAGGCACTACTGGGTAGCGCCACAGTCGCCTCGGCGAGCAACGACAGCGCGGGCTCGGCGTCTTTTGCCGCGCCGATGCGGGATGACGGCTTTTGTCCTTCCTCGAAAGATTCGGCCAGCCTCGTGACATCCCGCAACAGCGCCACACGGCCACTCGCGAGTTGCAAGTTGCGAACCAGCCACTCCGCAGCGCCTCGCACGGTTCGCCAGTGCGATAGCGTGGTGGGGGCATCGAACTTCGTTAGCTTCAAGTTCGTCAGCGTCGCAACAACTTGGCGGAACGGCCAGTCGTCCAGCTCCAGGCTCAACACACTGGTGAGCGCTCGCACCGCGGGGTCGTCGCCGACTAGCTTCGGTGAAGTAAACGCCGCCGGGACACCGTACGTGTTGAACACTTCTTCGAGCCGTCGCCGGTGGGGCTCCACCGACGCCGCAGTAATCACGATGTCCTCGGCTGGCGTTCCGGCGACCAACAGCGACTTCACTCGCCGCGCGACCGAAACCGCTTCGTCGAACAAATCGGTTGCCGGAAGCACTTCGATACCAGCGTGCGAGACTGGTGGTGGGGTGCCCTCGCCATCCGGCGGCACAAAAAGTTGCTCGCGCAGGTGAACCAGCGAGGGAGTAGTGCTATTCGCTTGCGGTGCGAGCTTCTCGATGCGAAGCGTGGGCCAGTCGTACCTCAGCCAATCGAGCGTCCGCCGCGAGGCGTTGGTGAGATCGTAACGTGCCGAGGGATCTTCCGCGGCGAGGCTGACGATCAGCGTGTTCGTACGCCTCGCGAGCTCCATCAGCATCTGCCGCTCGTAGTAGGCGAAGCTCGTAAAGCCATCGACGACCACCATGTCCCATCGAATCTGCTTTGGCGCCCGCATGAGGCTCTCGGCTCCCAGTCGATGGAGATCGAAGTGGTCGGAGAGACCAGCGCTATCGCACGCCGCTTGGTAGTGCGAATACACCAGGGCCAAATCGCGGTCGCGCATCTCGCGGTGCGGGTGCTTCGCCCACCTCGCGAAACGGTCGGCCGAGAGGCCGCGCGCCTTGAGCTCGCCAACCAGATGCTCCATGGCGTTGGCGAGACCCACCCGCCGGGCGACTCCCGCCATCACTTTCAGCTGGCCAGTGGCGTTCAGCTCGGCGAGCGACTGTTCCAGCAGCCAGCGACTCGCGGAACTCGGCACTACCGTGGGTCCTTCGGGGTCGAGCGACACCAGCGAGTCGGCGAAGCGCGAAAACGTCCGGATGCCAGGCTCGAGCGACGCATCGATCCCCAGTTCCACGAGTTTCCGACGGACATCCTCCCCGGCGAGCCGATGCGGGGCGAGCCACAGCAGCCGCGGCACGTTACCGGCCCCGCGAGCGTCGCGGAGCGCGCTGGCGTACCCCTCGGCCAGCCAAGCCGTCTTGCCACAGCCGGCCGGGCCAACGAGGGCCACGAGGTCAGGTTGAGAGTCGCCGGGCACAGAAATCGTGGCACTCCTATAGTATTAGCCGCTTCGGCGCTAGCCGCGGTTGGTCACGAGAAAACCGTGGCTAGCGCCAAAACGGCTAATCCCAACTTCGTGCTGCAATCGACACGACAACGCATGAACAACAGACCCCCTATTGTCGCCGTAAGTCGTTGCCAGTCAATGTCCTTAGGTTCTTAATCGTATGGGCCTTATGACGCTTCCGGGTGGCCGGGGACGAGTTCCGCGAGCCCCCGGAAGAGGGAGCTCTGGGGGCTCGTAGGACTCGGCCCCAGCCACCCCTGCGTCTCTCGATCCAACCCTCGGTGCGGGTAGCCGGTGGCTCTAAGTCTTGGAAGGAACGGAACTTAGGTGCGCATTTTTATTCTTCCAGATAATTGACAGCATTGGCAGAAACACCTTATATTGGAGCAGTTTCGATGGCGAGAAGAGGCTTTTCTGATCTTGCTCATCAAACCACTGCCGACCCCGCCGGAACGGGTTCGATTTCCTTAACGCGGAAATGCGGCAGACAGGCGGAATCGTTGCACCCCCGTGGTGCGAATTAGCTTGGAGGGACCCGGCATGGGATGATGCCGGAACCTATATCTCTCATCATTCTTTATTTTTTTTGTAACTGTTGAGGAGTTTCACTATGAAGTCGCAATCTGTTGCGCGACGTCAGACGGGCTTCACGCTCGTCGAGCTGCTGGTGGTGATCGCCATCATCGGCATCTTGGTCGCCCTATTGCTTCCGGCGGTTCAAGCCGCCCGCGAAGCCGCCCGCCGCAACCAATGCTTGAACAACAACAAGCAACTGCTGCTGGCCCTGCAGAATCATCACGATACGAAGAAGACGCTGCCGCTTGCTTCGACGGCGCCGATTAACGGCACGTCCGTTTTGGGCGGCGCACCTGGGGTCGCCAACCCAACCGGAAACGCCCCTTGGGGAGCACAGACCGGTGATGGTTTCAGCTGGATCGTCCAGTGCCTTCCGTTCATGGAAGGTAATACCATCTATCAGCAACTAATGAATTCGACCAATAAGCTGGCGGGTGCCGCATTCCGGACCGGAAAAGAGAGTCCTGGCATCATCACTGGAATCCCCGCCACTCCCGTTCCGAACTTCCATAAGATTCAGCAGCCAAACCTTCTTTGCCCCAGCTTCCCAGGGGAGGAGACTTCCGAGTTCCTCACCGCGGACACGGCCGTTGGCAATTACGTTGCGCTCCCTTCAACTCACTACGCCGTTGCACCATCCGCAAGTAGCCTAGTACAGTTGGCGACAGGCGCTCCCGGTACGACGGGTGAGGCACTGGGATGCGATAAGAAGGCCTACTGCGGCAATGGCGTACTGGTATTCCCAGGTCAGGTTGGCACTGGCGTGAATGCTGTAACCAAGAGGGGTCTGAATTTTGCAGCCGTTTCCGATGGGACTTCCAATACCATCGTCATGACGGAATCCCGTGAGCAGAGCAATTCTTCGTGGTATAGCGGTGTCGCCTCTTATGTGGTGGCCGATTTTCCCGCCGACGGGAACTTGCCCATTGCGCTTCCCGCGAATTCCGGTGCTAACGCTGGCCGTTGGGGCTATGCCGCAAACGCCACCGGTAAGACCATCGGTTTGAACGTAGGTACTGATCGGGCCACTGAGGATACGAACACGGGCCAAGTATTTTATATTGGTGTGGGAAAGTTCCCTCACGGCGGCACCGGTCGTCGCAACTGGGGTCCGAGCGGTAATCACTCGGGCGTCGTGATCTGCGGCTACCTCGATGGGCATGCCACGGGAGTGGAAGAGGGTGTTGATCCCAACGCCTTCATTCAGCAAGTGACCCGTGCCGGTCGCGAAGTGGTTACCCAATAATCTGGATAATGACATTTCTTGAAGTTCACACCGCCGCAGCGCCTCGATGGGCGCTGCGGCGGTTTCTCTATGATGCGTGCCAGGTCTTCGGTTTAGCGGCAGATGCAGGCTACAGTCTGCAAGGCTGCTGGCGAGGGCGGATCTTGAGGGGCTGTGGGAGTGCGGGGCGTTATTCGGCCACTGCTTCCCACTAATTGAGAATCGAAGGCGATAGTCGACCGACTCACGAGGCGGCCGATCTCTTCCTTGCGCCTTCCGTTCTCCAGCACGAGAGGGGTGCCCCATGGAACGCAATCTTCCCGCGCGGCTGCGCGGTTTTACGCTCGTTGAATTGTTGGTCGTTATCGCAATTGTTGGCGTGCTCGTCGCACTTTTGCTGCCAGCGGTGCAGGCCGCCAGAGAGGCGGCACGGGCCAACGAGTGCCTCAACAATAACCGCCAATTGCTACTGGCGCTCTTGGCTCACCACGATGTGCGAAACGCGCTGCCACTAGCATCGACGGCTCCGATTCATGTTTCGTCGGTGCTGGCGGGTTCCGCTGGCGTGCAACATCCTAGCGGGCTGGCCCCGTGGGGTGCCCAATCGGGGGATGGCTATAGTTGGGTCGTCCATACGTTGCCTTATATCGAAGCTAGTGCAATGTACGAGCAGTTGGCCGATGTCACTAGCAAGCTCAGGGGGGCTGCGTTTCGGTCGGGCTTGATGTCTCCTGGAGTGATGACGGGAATCAATCTCCACCCAATTCCTAACTACCACAAGGTTTCACTGAAACAGGTGCTTTGCCCTAGTCAGCCTGGCGGCACTGTGAGTGAACTACTAGGCCTTGAGACGGCGATTAGTAATTACGTAACGATCGCTGCCACCCACTACGCAGCGCCTCCAGCACCGAGTAGCGCGGTTCACCTTGCAACTGGTGAGCCAGGCGCCGTCACAGCATCGGACTGCAACGACAAGGCCTACTGCGGCAACGGGGCGATGGTTTTTCCAGGGCAGTACCGCAGCGGAGGGTTCACGAAAGTCACGAAGAAAGGTATTCGACTCGCTAAGGTCCTTGATGGAACTTCAAACACGCTGGCAATTGCCGAATCACGTGAACGGGGTTCGACATCCTGGTACAGCGGTGTCGCAAGTTATGTCGTTGCCGACTTTCCGTCCGATGCGAATCTGCCTATGGCAATTCCGGCCGTTTCGAGCGCGAACGCAGGAGCGTGGGGGTATTCGTCAAACTTGGTTGGCCGAGCGATCGGACTTAATGTGGGGACCGACAGTGTGACTGAAGATAGAAACCGTGGAGAGATTTGGTACATGACACGGTGGCCACACGGCGGTTCAGGTCGCCGGCCTTGGGGACCCAGTAGCAATCATTCGGGTATTGTGATCTGTGGGTACTTGGATGGACACGCGGTGGGGATTCAAGACGACGTCGATCCGAACCTGTTTCTCCATCAAGTTACGCGTGCTGGGAGCGAAGTGCTTGCCGAGTAGGAGCGCGAGTGGATTTAGCTTAAACTAGTGAGCTGAGGAGTCCTGGCTCACGCGTACTAACCACTGCTAAACCACCACGGCCCTGACGGGCCCCGCTCGCTGAGGGAAATGGATGGATCTCGAGATTTCTTGTATCGCCACGCGTGAGCTTTTGGACTCGGGCGCGCCACCGCTTTTTATCGATTGTCGCGAGCAGTCGGAGTACGACCACGTGAAGATCGCCGAGGCAGTACTGTTGCCGATGAGCGAGATCTCCACCCGGGTCGGCGAGCTGGCGGGACGCGAGGAGGAGCACATCGTGGTGCACTGCCATCATGGTGGTCGCAGCGCCCAGGTGGCGATGTGGCTGCGTGGGCAGGGATTCGCCAAGGCCCAGAGCATGGCGGGGGGGATCGACGAGTGGGCGGTGGAGATTGAGCCGGGGATGGTCCGATACTAGGCGAGAGGATGGTGAAGAGGTGCTGCTCTGAGACCATCGGGGTCGGAGACCCCTCCCACAATCCATTCACGCCTCGGGCCCCTTGCGGAGTGGGGCAGTATCTGGAAAATCGGGACATAGTACACGCCGCCGTGGCGGAATTGGCAGACGCGCATGGTTCAGGTCCATGTGCCCGCAAGGGCGTGGAGGTTCAACTCCTCTCGGCGGTACTGAATATACAAACAGGCTAAGTCGCACGCGGCTTAGTCTGTTTGTGTTTACGCAGGCTGTCTATTTGCGTTTTTACGCTCTAACTTTGCATGATCGCTAAATAGCCCGCCACCCCGCGGTCCAGCTCATCGAGCGCAATCCATTCGTCCGGCAAATGCGCCTGGGCGATATCTCCGGGGCCAGTGACAATGGTCGGTATGCCGGCGGCCGCGAAGTGATTGCCGTTGGTGGTAAACGGCTCGCCCGTGATGCGGCTGGAGACGCCGGTGGAACGAATCGCCATGGCCGCCCGCTCGGCGAAGCGTCCGTCATCCACCGTGGCCATTGGCGGGGCCGACTCGAACTGATGGTGCTCCACCCGCATGCCGGGCCGCGACGCGGCGACGGCTTCGGCGATGGCCATGACTTTCTGCATCTCGACGGCACCCTCTTCGCCCGGCATTAGCCGTCTATCGAAGGTAATCGTGGCGTCGGCGGGGATCACGTTGACCTGCTTGCCCCCTTTGATCACGGTGATGGCCGCCGAACCGCGGCCGACCAGCGGGTGGGTGCTTGTGATCTTCCGAATGTAATCCTGCTCGATGGCGATGATCAGGTAAGCCATGTCGTAGATGGCATTGTGGCCCTGGTCGGGTTTGCTGGAGTGGCAAGCTTTGCCGTAGGTGGTCATTTTCCAGCGGACGAAGCCACCGGTGGCCGCCAGGACGTCCATCTGCGTCGGTTCGCCGACCACGACACCCGCCGGCCGCCAATCGAGCATCGCCAAGTGTTCGGCCACAAACGCCCGGGCACCGGTCTGCACGTGCTCTTCGCCCACCGAGCAGAGCAGGGCGATGTTGTTCGGTTGATCGTTGCTCTTCGCGTACTCGCGAAGCGCCCACAGCATCGCGGCGCCGGTCCCCTTGGTGTCGCAAGATCCCCGGCCATAAAGCCGGCCTTCGCGAATCGTGGCGGCGAACGGATCGATGGTCATCCCTTCCACGCCCACGGTGTCCATGTGGGCGTCGAACACCAGCCACGGCGCGTCGTCGACGACGCGGTGTTCGATGAGCAGGTTGTGGCACGCCCCCTCGATCGGGAGTTCACGCACGGCAAAGCCCCACGCCCGCGCTATTTCCGCCAAGTATTCGGCCAGCTTGCGTTCGGCCTCCTCGATTCCCGAGTGGTACGCTACCACCGTATTGAATCCGACCATGCGGGCGAGGAGCTCGGTGCAAGTTTGCGGCAATTCGGGCATCGTGGATGTTGAGAGTTGGTCGTTCGAGGATGGAGAAACGTAGCCGACCATTGTATCGTGTGACCATGCTGTCGAAAGACGAGGATTGCCCGTCCGCCTGCCGTATCACCGCTGCCAGCACAACGCCATCTCGAAATCCAATCACAGGACTCCACTGTCATGCGCATCCTTCGCTTCCTCGATCCAACGGGCCAAGAGCAACTGGGCTGCGAGCACGCCGGCGGCCAAGTGACGCGGCTCGCAGGTGATCTGTTCGGCGAGCTCCGCGATACGGGCGAGGCCGTGACGGTCGCGAAGCTGCTCGCCCCGCTCGTGCCGCGTGACATTTTCTGCATCGGCCTCAACTACGCCAAGCACGCCGAAGAAGGTGGCAAAGGCGTGCCCGAGCATCCCGTAGTATTCATGAAGTCGACCGCCGCGGTGCAGAACCCGGGCGATCCGATTGTCTTGCCTCGTAAGCTCCGCAGCGACACGGTGGACTACGAGTGCGAGCTGGTAGTGATCATCGGCCGCGAGTGCAAGAACGTCTCGCGCGACCGGGCGCTCGACTACGTGCTTGGCTACACCTGTGGCAATGACGTGAGTGCTCGTGATTGGCAGCGCAACGGTGGTGGTGGGCAGTGGATCCGTGGCAAGTCGTTTGACACCTTCGCCCCGCTTGGACCCGTGCTGGTTACGGCGGACGAGATACCCGACCCGAACAGCCTGCGGATCAGCACCACGCTCAATGGCGAGGTAATGCAGGACTGGAGCACTGACGACATGATCTTCGATGTCGGGACGCTCATCGAGTTCCTAAGTGGCAGCACTCGGTTGTTACCAGGCACCGCGATTTTCACCGGCACACCTCACGGTGTGGGATTCGCGCGGACTCCGCCGGTCTACATGCAAGCAGGCGACTCGGTGACAGTCGAGATCGAGCGGATCGGACAGCTGACCAACCCGGTGGTCGAAGAAGTGGTCTAAGCTTCGGTCGCCGTGGCAAGCTTGCCGACATGCTGCACCCGACCCGCACCACCCCGCTCGCGGTCGCGACGATAGGCAGCGAGCTCTTCGACAGCGCGTTCGCTGGAGAGGATACCAAGTTCCACTAGGCACTCCTCGAACGGAGGCCGGCGGTCGCTCTGCGTCATGAGCATTTCCGCCAAGTCGCGCTTGTTAATCAGGCCAAGGTCGATGGCGATGTCGCCGAAGCGGTCGTTCGGTAGGTCGCTTTGGACCCGCAGGATGCTCAGCACGTCGCGCACGGCGAGTTTTCCCATCTCCATCGCAATGACGCCCAAAGGAACACGGCGCTCGTCCTGCAGCTCCTGGGCTGCGATGAACTGATCGGCCGAGATCACACCTTGGCGGTACAGGTACATTCCGAATTGCATGGTAGCGGGATCCTACGTGGAACCTTAATCCTGACTCCGAGTCCCGTATTCAACGGGACGCTACGTACCCAACCATAGCTCGCCGTATAAACCACAGCCGTGGCGGCGCAGAGGAAATCGGGAGTCCACCAATCGGAAAATCCCGACGCGCGGGTCCTGACGATCCTAACGATCAAGCCAACGGGGCTAGTTTCGAATGGTCACGCCAAAGCCCACGCGGGGAGCGCAAGGGTAGGGCTCGTAGTAGACCGGCGGGCCGTGATGATGGACTTCCTGGACGACCACCGGCGGTGCGGGTGGCGGGGGTGGTGTCTGCATGGCGACGATCACCGGGTCGGCGACGCCTTGCTGATGCAGGTAGATCACATCCTGGGCAGTGATGGGGGCCGACATGCCCGAGGTCGTCACGTAGTTGGTAATGAGCTGTTGGTCGACCCCGGCACGACTCATGGCGATCACTTCGTCCACAGTGGCAACACCGGGGGAGACTTGCCTTCCGAGCTGCGAGGCAATCGCTGCACGGTTTTGCGCCGCGACTTCGTCCATCTGCGCGCCGAACACGCTGCCCGTCAGAGCTCCGAGTCCGGCGCCGAGCGCTGCACCCGCGCCCGTGTTCCCGGTCTGACTTCCAATCAGCGCACCCGCTCCAGCGCCGAGTAGTCCACCGGCCGCCGCGCCGCGATCAGCGTAGTAGGGGCTCTGGCAACCTGTGGACGCGAGCAGGCTGAGGCCAATAGCCAGCATTGAGTTCAGCGCGTGGGGAGGGAGGGTTAGCATCACGGTGTGGGGGCAGGGTGGGGCAGGGCGCGGGGGGGCGAGGCGTGGAACCTTCCCAGACGTTCGTTCTGGCGTCAAGCTCGCCGACGTCGGCAGAGTTCTGCGGCCTAGAAGTGCCGGCCGAGAACGGAGCCTGAAGTACCGAAATAACGCCTCGGGTGACCGCGTACCGCTTGATTTCACGGCTTCGCCACGATAGGCTTGAGGAACACTGGGATTTGTGGCCGCTTGCAGCCGAACTGCTAAAGGGCCCACGCGACGCCAGGCGATTGCCGATGCTAGCGTGCCAACACCGATGGCTTGAAGCCGCAGATACCAAGTGATTGACTGGTCTGCGGTTTTTTTATGCGCGGAGGACCGCGCTTGCTGTGGGCCAAGCAACACCCCCGAGCTATCGAAGGCCCAAGATGAGTCGTCTCGAAACCCCCGAACGAGCCACCCACGCCGTGTCCGATTCCTCCGACCGCATTCATCCGATCGTCAAAAACGACGGCCGCCACATTTCCACCGTTGCGGTCCACGCCGGCGAGCACCGCCAGAAGCCGGGCGACTCGATCACCGATCCGATCTTCTGCGCCTCGACCTACACCTTCCGCGACACGCAGTCGGTTATCGACTACATCGAGCAAGAGCAGCCTCGCGAAGAATACGGGCGGTACGGCAATCCCGGTGAACGCGTCGCGGAGCGCAAGCTCGCCGCGCTCGAAGGTGCCGAAGACGCAGTGCTTTATTCCAGCGGCATGGCAGCGCTCGTCGGTTTGCTGATGGCCAAGCTCAACTCGGGCGACGAGGTGATTTTCTTTGACGAGTGTTATCACCGTAGCCGCGAGTTCTGTTCGAAGCACATGTCGCGCTTCGGGGTGAAGACCATTCAGGTGCCGGCGTGCGACTACGACGCGATGGAAGCCGCGATTACGCCGAACACCCGGATGCTGATCAGCGAGTCGCCGACCAACCCGCACCTCAGCGTGGTCGACCTCGACCGCTTTGCCGATATCGGTCGGCGAACGGGCGTCGAGACGCTGATCGACGCGACGCTCGCCACGCCTTACAACCTGCGTCCCATCGAAGCGGGGGTCGATTACGTTCTGCACTCGGCCACTAAGTACTTGGGTGGGCACAACGATCTGCTCGCCGGCGTGGTAGCCGGTAGCAAGGAGAAGATGGAGCCAGTCCGCAACCTTCGCGGCATCATGGGTGCCATCAATGGTCCGCAGAACGTGTACCTGTTGCTTCGCGGCCTCAAGACGTTTGAACTTCGGATGGGTCGCCACAACGAAAACGGCATGAAGGTCGCCGAGTTCCTCGATGGCCACTCGCGCGTCGAGAAGGTGTACTACCCGGGCCTCAAGTCGCATCGCGACTACGCCATCGCCAAGCGACAGATGCGTGGCTTCGGTGGGTTGGTGACGTTCCTGCTGAAGGACGCCGATTGGCGCGCCACTGCCGACGTGATCGACGCGGTGACTATTCCGCGGATTGCCCCCAGCCTTGGTGGTGTCGAGTCGCTCATCGAGCAGCCGCTGGTGATGAGCTACTACCAACGCACGCCTGAAGAGCGGAAGCAGTTTGGGATCCCCGACAACATGATCCGCATGTCGTGCGGCATCGAAGATCCCGACGACCTAATCGCCGACCTGGCCCAGGCGCTCGACAGTACCGCTTAGGTGCTCGACAATCGTGGAATGGATCAACCAGCCGACAGCTCGCTCGCGTCGCCCTGGCGTCACCGATTTGCCTTCGTCGTGGCAGCCGTGGTGTCGGGGAGCGTGATAGGTCTTGGTGCCGCGCTGGTGCAGTCGCGGGGTGTTTTCCTCGTCGGGCTGCAGTCGCTCGCCGCAGGGGCGATGCTGAGCGTGCTGCTCGTAGGCACGTCGGCCCTACTGACCTCCCGCAAACCGCGTTGGCCCGTTGCGTTACTCGCTGGCGTTGTCGCGGTGTTGGTCCAGCACGTGTGGCTCTACCGGTTTGCGCTTGCCGGACGGCGAGACGCGGTGGCAAAAAAGCCGGCAGTCGAATTCTTTCGCCCAGGGTGGAGCGAGCAGTCGATATGGAGTTACTTTGCGGAAGAAGCGACGGCTCAGGCGTTGCTGATGTGGACGCTCGACGCGGTCTTGCTGGTCGGCGCGGCGGTGGTTATCGTCGAGTTGGCGAGTAAGAAGCGAACTCCGCTCGAATCCTAGGCATTTTCGATCCCACTCCTCCTTCCGCGTCTTCTCATGCAAATCATTGGCATCGGCACCGACATCACCGAGTGTTTGCGGATCGCCAATATGATTGAGCGGCATGGCGAGCTTTTCATCTCGCGCGTCTATACAGACCAAGAGATCGCCTACTGCAGCACCCGCAAAGCGGCGACTCAGCACTACGCGGGCCGCTGGGCAGCGAAAGAAGCGGTGCTGAAGGCGCTAGGCACGGGTTGGCGGCGGGGCATTAGTTGGCGCGATGTGGAAGTCGTAAGCATGCCAAGCGGTGCGCCGGTCATTTCACTGCACGCCGGCGCACGCGAAGTGGCCGAGTCGCAAGGCATCAAACGGGTGCACATCAGCATCTCGCACGCAAGGTCGCACGCAATCGCTTACGCGATTGCCGAAGGGGAGTGATTTCCTAAGGCGAGCGGGGCCCGTCAGGGCCGTGCTCATACCTCGGTGTTTTGGAGGACCTGTCCAATTCCGCGGGAAGCTGCGAAAAAAGTTGGGGAGCGGTGTGGTCATTTTGGCCACCACGGCACTTACGGGCCCCGCTCGCCTTAGTGTTGAACCCTACTTCTTTTTCGTCGTCCGCTTCGTCGTGCCCTTTTTCGCTGACTTCTTGGTGGGCGTTTTCTTGGCCGCGGTTGTCTTCTTCTTCGCGGCCTTTTTCTTCGTGCTTCCTCCCGCGGCGGCGCGAGCGGCGAGCAGGTTCAGGGCTTCGTTGAAGTCGAGTTCTTCGGGGCTTACTCCCTTGGGGAGCGACGCGTTCGATTCGCCGTCGGTGACGTAAGGTCCGTAGCGTCCGTCGAGCACTTGCACCTTCATGCCGGTGATGGGGGAGTCGCCCTCAAACACCTTGATCGGCTCCTTCGGTGCGGCTGCGCCACGGCCGCGCGCTTTCGGCGTCTTCAGTAGCTCAATCGCTTGCTCGAGCGTGACATCCAGAGGCGAGATGTTCGCGGGGAGCGAACGGGTCTCGTTGCCGCACTTTACGTACGGTCCGAACCGTCCGTTGTACGCCATCACCTTGCCGCCCTTATCGGCTTTAGCATCGGCCTTTTCATCGGCTTTTTCATCGGTCTTCGCCTCACCCTCGGTTGTCGCTTCAGCAGCTGCGGCCGGGGCGGGGGGGTGGTACTCGCCCAGTTCACGCGGGAGAGACAGCAGCTTGAGCGCTGTCTCCAGGTCGATATCGTCCGGCACCATTCCTTTCAGCAAGCCAGCGTTCTGCGGCTTCTCTTCGTCGTCGGGATGGCCCCGCATGACGTAGGGTCCAAATCGGCCAACCTTGAGAAATACCGGCTTGCCAGTTTCGGGGCACATGCCAAGCGGTTCGTCGCCCTTTTCAGCCTGGGCGAGCAGCTCCAGGGCCTTCGCCAACGTTACTTCGTCGGGCGGGAGATCTTCGGGCAGCGATGCAGTTTGCTCGCCTTGTTCGACGAATGGCGAGTAGCGCCCCACGCGAACGTAAACCTCTTCGCCGTTCTCGGGTTTTCCGATGAGAATGCGACTGATACCACGGGCGTCGATTTCGTCGACTTTGTGTTCCAGTTGCTTCTTGAGTCCGGGCTTGCCGTTGCCGAAGTAGAACGACTCCAAGTACTCCACGTGCGCACGTTCGCCGCGGCTGATGGCGTCGAGGTCGTCTTCCATTTGCGCGGTAAACTGATAATCCACGAGCCGCGCGAGATGATCCTCCAGCAACTTGGTGACCGAGAACGCAATCCAAGTCGGCACGAGCGCGTTGCCCTTCTTGAACACGTAGCTCCGCGCCTGAATGGTATCGATAATCGAAGCGTACGTACTCGGACGCCCAATGCCTCGCTCTTCGAGCGCCTTGGTGAGCGCCGCTTCGCTGTAACGGCTGGGGGAAAGCGTGTTGTGCTCTTTGGCCGACAGGTCGCGGCACGTCAGCTTTTCGCCCACCTCGACCGAGGGCAGGATGCGCTCTTGATCCGCGAGATCGGCGCTCGGGTCGTCCGAGCCCTCGACGTACGCCCGCAAGTAGCCGGGGAAGTCGATCGTTTTGCCGCTGACCTGGAATGTGCATCCGCCACCTTCGATGGTGATCGAAATGCGTCGGCCGCGGGCGTCTTCCATCTGGCTGGCGATGGTTCGCTTCCAGATCATGTCGAAAACCTTGGCCTCGTCCGCGTTGAGCGAACTCTTAATGGCGGCCGGCAACTGGAATGGATGGCCGGCCGGACGAATGGCTTCGTGGGCTTCCTGGGCGTTCTTCACCTTGCCGGTGTACGTGCGCGGCGCTGCGGGCAGGTAGTCTTTGCCGTACTCGTCGACAATCAGCTTACGCGCGTCTTCAATCGCCACCGACGCGAGGTTGGTGCTGTCGGTACGCATGTAAGTAATGTGACCGTTTTCGTACAGGCTTTGAGCCGCCTGCATGGTCCGCCGAGCCGTGAAGCCAAGCTTGCGGTTCGTTTCCTGTTGCAGCGTACTGGTGGTGAACGGAGCGTACGGCTTCGTGGTGTACGGCTTGTCTTCGACTTTCGTGACGGTGAACTCGCCACTACGAATGCGGTCGGCAAGGGCGCGGGCTTCTTGCTCGCCCAACAGCCGCATCTCGGCGTTCTTCAGCTTGCCCGTTGCTGGATCGAAGTCCTTGCCCGACGGAATGCGCTTGCCATCGACGGTCACGAGCGTGGCTTCGAGCGTTTCGGCTTTGCCCGTGGCGAATAAACCGAGCAGGTCCCACCAATTGCTCGACACGAACGCCATGCGTTCGCGTTCGCGCTCCACAATCAAACGAACCGCGACGCTCTGTACACGACCGGCAGAAAGCTTTGGGCGTACCTTGCGCCACAACAGTGGCGACACTTCATAACCGTACAACCGGTCGAGGATGCGACGAGTTTCCTGCGCCCGCACCAAGCCATTGTCGACCGATCGTGGCGACTTAAGGGCTTCTTGAATGGCGTCCTTGGTGATTTCGTGAAACACCAAGCGGTGCACTGGCACTTTCGGCTTGAGGATTTCGAGCAGGTGCCAGCTGATCGCTTCCCCTTCGCGGTCTTCGTCCGTCGCCAGGTAGAGCTCGTCAGCGTCCTTCAGCTTGTCCTTCAGCATCTGGATGTGCTTGCTTTTACCCGGCGGCACGACGTAGATCGGCTCGAAGTCTTTGTCGACGTTCACCCCCAAGTTCGCCCAAGGTTCCCCCTTGTATTTCGCCGGTACCTGCTTGGCACCCTGCGGCAGATCGCGGACATGGCCGATACTGGCTTCGACGGTAAAACCGGGGCCGAGGTACTTGCCAATCGTCTTCGCCTTGGCGGGCGACTCGACGATGACCAGGGCGTTGGTTCCGCCGGCAGACTTGTTCTTAGCCATGAGTTGCGCTCGATGTCTCTACTAGGTCATCGCCAACCGTTGCTGGTTAGCGATGGGGACGCATTGCGAGGGGGAGTTCGGAAGGGAGCAGCGGAGGAGGATCGATTCCACCCCTTCTGCCTTCCGAGTTCCCGCTTTCGTTGTACGTGTGTGTTCGTCATTCGCTCGGGCCGCACTATAAGCCCTTGGCACATAGCGTGCAGCCTGAGGACTTTTACGACCGTACCGCTTGGAACGATGGAATCGGCATTGGCCAATTTCCGGCCCGCCGATAGCTTATGCGGTCAATCGTCGCGAGCGAGCCGGAACCGCGCCCAAAGTGGGTCGTCCGACAGGTGCCCTCCGTCAACACTACTGCTGACTGGGATTGCATTTACGTCGATCTGGCATAGAATCGGGGGCTTGCTCTTATCGGCACGGCCTTGTCCCAACGAATAGGACCGGCTAGCCAAACTGTCAAGGGTTAATGCCCCTCCCGGGGCCAGAGAGCCAGCTTAAGGCACAGGATTTCGCCATGTTTAAGTTCTTCCGCCGCTATCAGAAAATTCTCATCGTCATCGGCGGCGTGATTTTGATGCTGGCTTTTACCGTCGCCGAGCCGCTGTCGAACTGGGTCCAAGAGCGTAATCAGGCACTTGGACAGCGGAATCCTAAGGCCACTGCCGTTACCTGGAAGGGTGGCCGGCTGACCGAAGGCGAACTCGATCGCTTGGTTTACAACCGCCAGATGGCGAACCGCTTCGTCCGCTACGTGGACGGCGTGGGGGCTCAGACTGCCGAGCTGGCAGGCATCCCCGATTTTGGTCCTCGCGTGGGGGCCGTTGGTGGGATCGGTGAGAATTGGACCAAGCAAATGCTGGAAGAGGATGTCGTATTGAGGCACATCCTCGCCGAGCGCGGTCGCAAGATGGGCATTGTGATCTCCGATCAAGCCATTGGCGACTACATCGAAGAGCTAGGCCGTAATGAACTCGGCGGAGATGAACTCCGCGGTATTTTGCAGATGATTGCCGGCGGCAATCGCCCGCTAACGGCCGACGAAATCTACAACATCCTGCGTCACGAACTGCTCGCCGACGCGGTGCTACAAGCCTACGGCGTTGGACCGACTTCGCAAGACATGCTTGCCGCCGAGCTTCCCGTGAACCGCTGGGAAGAGTGGAAACGCACCAACGATCGCATCGTCGTCGAAGCCGCAGCGATTGACCCCGCTACGTCCATCCTCGACGTTGCCGACCCCACGGACGGAGTGCTCCGCAAGTACTTCGACGAGCACAAAGAACAATTTGGGTTCCCTGTAAACGTGCTGGGCGTGGAATTGCCCTCGTCGGAGCCCGGTTTCCATGTGCCACGCAAGATCACGCTGAAGTACCTGCGGGCGAATTTCGAAGAGTACGTCGATCGGTATTCCAAAGAAATCACCGACGAAGAAGTCGCCGCCTACTACGAAGAACGCAAGAACCCGATGTTCATCGCGGCGGAACTCGAATCCACCGAGGTGGACGTCGAAGAGACTCCCGCATCGGAAACGCCAGCGGAAGAAACACCCGCCGAAGAAACCCCCGCAAACGAAGCTCCGGCGGATGAAACGCCAGCCGAAGAGTCGAGCGAAACTCCTGCTGAATCGACGGAGTCGACTGAGCCCGCTGCCGAATCGACCGAGCCGATGACCGAAGAGCCCGCCGCCGACGGCGAAGCCACTGAGCAGCCCGCTGAAGGTGCTGAGGAATCCACTGGCGAGCCCGCGAGCGATAGCGCTCCTGCCGATGGAGAGCAGCCGGCCGAGGGTGGCGAAGAGAATCCCGCGCCTGAAAGTGCCGCGACGAAGAAGGACAGCCCCTTCCGCCTCGCTGCCTATCAGCAGACAGAAGAGGAAACGCCCGCCACGGACGACGCGACTGAGTCGGCCGAAGGCGAAACTCCGGCGGAGTCGGACGATGAAGCGGAAGAGACCGAGACCACGGTAACCGAAGAAACCGAAGAAGAGATTAAATACCAGCCTCTCGAAGAGGTGAAGGACGACATTCGTCGTCGTATTGCCGAGGATAAGTTCTTCGACAATATCGACGCCGTGATGCAAGGGGCCGTGGGTCGCCTCAATCCCTACTACAGCACCTACCTTGGTCAAAAGCTCGACGCCGAAGCGGCGAAGAAGCCCGTCCCCGCTCCCCCTGCGGAGCTGGTCGACTTCGCTCCCATCGCGAAGGAGCTGAATCTAGAACTCGAAGAAACCGGCGAGCTCGACATTGTGCAGCTTCGCGATTCGAACGTCGGCAAGACCGTCGGCGATCAAAAGTACCGTGGCACGCCGCTGTGGCAAATGATGTTCGGTGGCGACATCGACAACTTCGAGCCGGTACTCACGCTAGACATCGGCCGCTTTGGCGATCGCTACCTAGTAATGAAGACCTCGGACGAGCCGGCACGTATTCCCACGTTTGAGGAAGCCCGCGAGCAAGTGCTGGCCGCGTGGAAGCGCGAACAAGCCGCCAAGCTCGCGCTCGAGAAAGCCAAGACCACGGCTAAAACGATTCAGGACTCAGGCCTCGATCTGACGGCCTACTACGTCGATCAGCCAGAGGTCGTGGTCACGAAGACCCCACCCTTCACGCAGTTCACCGAAGGGGACATCGCCCCCACCAGCCGGGTCCCATCCTACCGACTGTCGCAACCCCAAGGCCTCAAGGCCATCGGGCCGGAGTTCATGGAGGACGTGTTCAAGCTCAAGCAGGGCGAAGTCACTGCGCTACCGAACTACGACGACTCGGTGATTTACGTGGTTCGTCTCGCCGACGAGTACGAGTCGACGGAGCAACTTCGCACCGACTTCCTAGAGCAAGCCAACTTCTGGCCGGGCCGCTTTGCCTTCCTAGGCAACAACGCCCAAAACGCCCGTGGCATGGCTCTCAAGGCCCTATTCGACGACACGGAAATCGAGTGGAAGCGTACCAACGAAACGACGGCAGCCGAAGAGGATGCCGAAGTTGAAGCGGATTCGGAAGACGAAGGTGAAGAGAGCGTGGAATAGTCGCTCGTTGCCAACGGCGATCCACCAATCGCGGCGGACAGCTTGGTATGGTTGAAGGAGGACTGAGCTTGCAAGCCGCCTCCACCGACATAGCTCCCCTGCGTGGCTGGTGGCCACTGCTCCTGTTACCGCCGGTGGTGTGGTTTGCGGTCCCCGGCGACTGGCCGCGATGGGCTCTGATGTGGGCACTCGCGGTGACGCTCTTCGCGTGCCTCAAGTGGCTCACTTGGCGACGAACTCCCGCGCCGGGTGCTACACCACTCAGGCATCTCGCGTTTTTAGTCGCGTGGCCTGGCCTCGACGCTCGGGCGTTTCTAACCGCGCCAAGCTCTGAAGTTCAGCGGCCTACAGTCGGCGAATGGCTATTCGCCGCGGCTAAGTTTCTGTTCGGTGGCATCCTGTTCTTTACCGCGCATCACTTGCTGCCTGCCACTTCGACACTTCTGCTCGGATGGGCGGGGATGGTGGGGCTCGTCTTCCTGCTGCACTTCGGCTCGTTTCATCTCCTCAGTTGCTTCTGGCGATCGCAAGGGGTGAAGGCCGACCCGCTCATGGACTGGCCGATCCTCAGCACCGGCATCAGCGACTTCTGGGGCAGGCGCTGGAACACGGCATTTCGTGATCTCGCCCACCGATTCCTGTTCCGGCCATTCACTCGCTGGGTGGGGCCGCGTTGGGGTATCCTTGCCGGCTTTGTGTTCAGTGGCGTGGTTCACGACATCGTGATTTCCCTACCAGCCGGCGGTGGGTATGGGCTGCCCACACTCTACTTTCTCTTGCAGCCCGTCGGAATGTTTTCCGAACGTTCGACGATCGGCAAGCGTCTTGGATTAGGGCGAGGTTGGCGGGGACGAATGTTCGCCGCGCTAGTGATCGCCCTCCCCGCACCGCTGTTGTTTCACGCGTACTTCGTGAACAACATCATCTATCCATTCATGCAGGCACTTGGTGCTGCCTAGCACTGGACTCCCGCTAGCCTACGAGCTTCGCCATGGACTTCAATCTCTCAAGCGCCATCTTCTTCGCGGGCATCGCGCAGCTTTGCGTCTTGGTGGCCAGCGCGCTGGTGCCGGTGCAACTCAACTGGCGGGAAACCTTCGCGGTGCTGCCAAGACTGGTTCGCCAAATGTACTGGGTCTACGGCGGCTACGTGGTGCTTGGTATCGTGAGCCTGGGCCTCATCTGCATCGTGTGCCACGACGAACTTGCGAGCGGCTCGCTCCTCGCCCGCGCTGTGTGCGCGTACGGTCTCGCCTTCTGGGGCATTCGCTTGGGGCTCCAGGGCGTCTTGGACGTGAAGCCACACCTCACCAAGTGGTGGCTCACCGCGGGATACCACCTGCTGACAGTCTTTTTCGTGCTGTTCGTGGTGGTGTATGCGTGGGGTGTCGTGAATCCGTAGCAGGCGCTTGCCCCTCTTGTTCACGCTTGTCGCCGGTCTAGGAGATGCAGCTCTGCTGGAAGCGCCCCATCATCGTAAAGTTGAGGGCCGTCACAGGTTGTATGGAGTCTTCATCGATCAAGTGTGGCATCCCACTAGTCGCCCCTGTAAGTTGGTAGGTAGTAGCTGCAATTAGAGCTCTGTATCAATCCAGTCCGTTGCCGCGCGATCGTCCAGTTTACGGCGGAGTCGTTCCATGTCCGAAAGCGGCAAGAAGAAGTCGGCAGGTGCACTCGCTTACGAGCGGGGAGAATATCAAGAGGCACTGGCTTACTTTTCGGAGACGCTTGCTAGCGGCCGTGCGAAGCGGCCGGAGTCCACTTGGTTCTGGATCGGGGCGTGTCACTTTTGCCTAGGGAGGTTCGACGAAGCCATTGAGGCCTTTGAGACGGCGCAGGACCTCGGCAACGATCGCCCCGAACTCATGGTTTGGTGGGTGAGGGCGATGATGCAGGTGGGGTATCGGCATTACGATGAAGAAGACTACTCGCTTGCTCTCGGCTATTTCGAAGCGGCCTTGGAAATGGACGACGGTAAACTGTCGGCCGAGTTGTGGTTTTGGATCGGATGCTGCAATCAGAGCCTGCATGAGTACGACGACGCGCTTTCTGCCTTCGAACATAGCTTGAGACTAGATCCCACTGACGAAGATCGCAAGAAGTGGTGGGCTTACAGTCTCAAGTCCGTCTCCGCCACCTGTTACTACGCTGGCGACTATACAAAGGCTCTGAATGGATTCAGTGAGATACTGAAGACAACTGAATTGAATCACCGAGAGTTAGCTGGCCTTTATTGCTGGATAGGATCTTGCCACCAGATGTTGGAAAATTACCCACGCGCGCTGGAGGCATTCGAGCAGTCGCTGGAGGTAGCGGAGACTTCGAAGGCGAAGGAGTCGATTGCCTATTTACTCGCGTTAGCACCCGTAGATGCAATCCGAGATGGAGTTCGTGCCCACAAGCTTGCCACTGAGCTGTGCGCGGAAAGTCATGACCCAGAATGGAGGTATTTGACGCTGTTGGCTGCCGCGAAAGCGGAGCTTGGCGATTTTCGGGAGGCCGTCGCCATCTACGAACGAGCTCTCGACATCATGCCCCAAGACGAGCGAGCGAAGCGAGATGATTCGATCCGCCGACTCCGGAGTGGCATGCCACTCCGCTGTAGTGCTGCGTTTGATCGTTCGAGGACGCTGATGAAAGTGCAAATCACTAAATAACATTCATCCCCCCCCCAACCCGCGGCTTCCGCCGCGGGCTGAGGTGGATGAGTTTGCTTCGTTACTAATCGCGGCGGGGTTTGAAGATCACGGTGCCCAGCGGGGGCAGGGTGACTTCCATCGACGCGGGGCGGCCGTGGCTTTCGTTGTTCGAGGCGAGGATACCGCCGTCGTTGCCGACGTTGCCGCCGCCGAAGTAAGCCGAGTCGCTGTTGCTGATCTCTTCGTACCAGCACGCCTCGGGCACGCCAATCTTGTAGCCCTGACGCGGGACCGGCGTGAAGTTGATGCACACTAGCACGAAGTCCTTAGGATCCTTCGCCTTGCGCAGGAACGCCAGGGTGCTCGCTTCATGGTCGTGGCAATCGACCCATTCAAAACCCGCACCGTCGAAGTCCACCTCGTGCAGAGCCGGCTCGCTGGTGTAAAGGTTGTTGAGGTGCGCCACGTAGTTTTGCAGACCTTGGTGCGACTCCCATTCGAGCAAATCCCATTGCAGCGACGCGTTGCAGTTCCACTCGTTCCACTGGCCGAACTCGCTACCCATGAACGTCAGCTTCTTTCCGGGGTGAGCCCACATGTAGCCGTACAAGCACCGAAGATTGGCGAAGCGTTGCCACATATCGCCCGGCATCTGGTCGAGCATCGAGCCTTTTCCGTGCACCACTTCGTCGTGCGAGAATGGGAGCACGAAGTTCTCGGTGAACGCGTAGATCAGCGAGAAGGTGAGTTCGTCGTGGTGGTACTTGCGATGAATTGGCTCGTGGCGGATGTACCGCAGCGTGTCGTTCATCCAGCCCATGTTCCACTTCAGGCTGAAGCCAAGACCGCCCAAGTAGGTCGGTCGCGAAACGCCTTGCCAAGCGGTCGATTCTTCGGCAATGGTCAGCGTGCCGGGGTGTTGCAGGTGGCACTCTTCGTTGAACTTCTTGAGGAAGTCGATCGCCTCGAGGTTCTCGCGGCCACCAAACATGTTGGGAACCCACTCGCCACTCTCGCGGCTGTAGTCCAGGTACAGCATCGATGCTACCGCGTCGACGCGCAGCCCATCGATGTGGTACTTGTCGAGCCAGAACAGGGCGTTCGAGATCAGGAAGTTCCGAACCTCGTTCCGGCCGTAGTTGTAAATCATGGTCCCCCAGTCGGGATGCTCGCCCTTGCGAGGATCCTCGTGCTCGTACAGGGCGCTGCCATCGAATTGACGCAGGCCGTGATCGTCTTTGGGGAAGTGGGCAGGCACCCAGTCGATGAACACGCCAATGCCCGCTTGGTGGAATTGGTCGATCAGGAACATCAGGTCCTGTGGCGAACCATACCGGCTCGTCGCGGCGAACATGCCGACGGGTTGGTAACCCCAGCTGCCGGTGAAGGGATGCTCGCTCACCGGCATCAGCTCGATGTGCGTGTAACCCATCCGCTGGCAGTATTCGACCAACTTGGGGGCAAGCTCTTGGTAGCTCAACCAACGATCGGGGTCCGCCGGGTCGCGTTGCCAACTACCGAGGTGAACCTCGTAGATCGACATCGGCGCGTCGAGACCATTGCGCTTCTCGCGCTCGGCAAGCCAGTCGCTGTCCTGCCAGGTGTACGAATTGAGGTCCGTCACGATATTCGCGGTCCGCGGCGGTACCTCGGCGGCGAACCCATAGGGATCGCACTTCTCGACAACGCGGCCACCCAGTTGCTTGACGGCAAACTTGTAAAGCGTGCCAACACCCATGTCCGGCACGAACAGCTCCCACACGCCGCCGGGGATGTGCTTCCGCATCGGATGCGACGTAGTCGACCACTCGTTGAAGTCGCCCACAACGCTCACGCCTTCGGCGTTAGGTGCCCATACGGCGAAGTTGACGCCTTTGACGCCATCGATCTCACGGAGCTGGGCACCGAGTCGCTTGTAGCTGTCCCAGTGATTCCCCTCGCCGAGAAGGTGCAGGTCGTAGTCGGTCAGGAGCGGCTCGAACGCGTAGGGGTCTTTCATGGTTTTCTCGATACCGTGCTTGTCGGTCATTTGAAAGTGATACTTGCCTCGCGCGATGTCCTGCCCGTTGCCATCTTGCGCGGGGCAGATGGCTTCGTACAGACCCGACGGATGAATACGACGCATCGGACGCCGGCGACCATGCGCCTCGTCCACCAACCAGGCCTGCTGCGTTCCCGGCAGGAACGCTCGCACCGCAAGGCCGCGGCGGCCATCCTCGGTCACTTCGTGTGGGCCGAGGACTTCAAACGGATTTTGGTGATATCCATGCACCAACGGGGCGACGGCATCCAAGCTAACTTGAGTACGCATATCGGAGGGGTGTTAAGCGTTAGGTTTCTAGTGACTACTAATTTAATGATTTCAGCGAGCGGGGCCCGTAAGGGCCGTGGTCGTGCCGGCTTTTCCTCCAGCCCAACCACTTCTCTCATCCCGCGGGTAGCAAAGCTGGTTCCCGAAGCGACTCCACGCGCCGCTTCGAGCGTTTTGGTTTGGGAACGACCAGCACTTCCGGCTCGTCGAACCGCAGGGTGTTGGTTTCCGTGCTGGCGGTATTTGGTGCGGCGACTTCTTCGGCCGGTGCGGCAGTGAGCTCGTCCGACACGTGATCGGCTTCGCCCCACAATCGCGACTCGACGGTGTGGAACGCCAGGACGTGGTCGACGCGCTGCCAGAGGTCGCAGTCGCGAATCGGCACCCGGCGGCCAAACCGCTCCCAATGCCACTCCTGGCCTTTCCACTGAGCGAGTCCGCGAGCGAACCCATGGCGGATGGCGTCGCTGCTGGTAAACAGCCGCACCGAGGCGGGGCCGTCGATGGCTTCCAGGCCGCGGACAACCGCCAAGAGCTCGCTGCGGTTAGCCGAATCCTCGGTGACGAGGTCGCTGGCGGTGATGGTTTCGTGGCTGCCAGCTCGCAGCAGCAGGAATCGCCAAAGATATTGGCCCGACGCATGGCGCAGGGCTTCGGTGAATAACAGGTATTCTGGGCGGGCGGTCATGATTGGCGACACCGAGGACACTCTGGCGGGGTTACTACTCTTGGTGGGTAGCGCGCTGGCGTCCTTGGCACACGCTGTGAGGGCGGTGCGAAGGATTTCGCGGGCCGCACTCCCCGTTTGGGCTGGGCATCGGTGCCCGGCTCGAACGTGATTGTATTGGTATATCGTCAAAAGTTACCCAGATGATCCATGTTTCCAGGTCGTTTTTCGCCAACTTTCCCAGCTCGACACGTAACCACCCCGGCCAACTTCGGCAAATGCCGACGGACCGCTTGAAACCGAAACCGCCCGGAGCACCGCAAAACCGGTGGCGAGAGCGCCGGGGTCTGCCTATCATGGAGTAATCCCGCCCTCAACGCTCTTCCCGCCTTAAATCGCTATCTGGTCGGTGCTTAGGTTCGCAAACCTCGCGCCGATTCCTCTCCCCGGACACATTTGTAATATGCCCGCTTCGATGTCGACGATCTCAACCTTCGCCCGCGTACGGAGCTGGACGCTCCCCTGTGTAGCCACGCTCTGCCTGGCAATCGCCAGCCCGCTACTGGCAGCCGAGGCGGAGTTCGTTGGTCTCTTGGCTCTGGCGACCGAGCCGTCGTCTACCGCGACGCTGAAGCTGACGGACGACCAAGAGCAGAAGCTGCTGGACCTGCTCGACTCCCGCGAAGCCGCCGCGCTGGCCGTGGCCGCCCAGGTCCGCGACCTCTCGCCCGAAGAGCGCAGCGAGAAGCTCCGCCCCCTCCGTGCCGAGTCGCAGCGTCAGATGGCCATCATCCTGAGCGACGCCCAGATCGACTCGCTAAATACCCTTGCGGCGACCAAGCCCAACGAGTTCTACGAACCGCTCGGCGAAGCCCCGGCTGCAGCCCCGCAGCCAACCTCTGAGGCCGTACCCACGGACGAGCAACCCGCCGCGGAGAACTCCGCGACTACCGAAGCCAGCTCCGACGGCGAGGCGATCCCCGAGGGCACTGCCGAGCCCCAGATGGAGGATTCCGCTGCCGACGAGACCAAGCCCGACGCCGAAGCGGCGCCGGCTGAAGGAAGTGAACAAGCTGCAGACCAAGAATCCGACGACGATCGCGAAGAGACAGAAGATCGGGGACCAGGAAGCTCGCGCGAACGCGGTGGTTTCGGCAGCCGGTTCGGTGGTCGCGAAGCGGGCGAACGTCCCAGCTTCGGGGGCCGTGGCGAGCGTCCTAGCTTCGGCGGTCCTTCGCGTCGTTCGGACGATGAGGAAGACGGTCCTTCGCGCGGCTCTTCAAGTCGTGGCGAATCGTCACGATCCGAGCCAGCGCCTTCGACCGCCGACATTAGCACGTTCCCGAAAGCCGACGCCGACGGCAAGCTGTCGTTCAACTTCCGGTACCAACCGTGGCAGGACGTGCTCGACTGGTTCGCCGAGCAATCGGACCTGTCGCTGGTGCTTGAGTCGCCTCCCTCCGGAACGTTCAACTACACCGACAGCCGCAGCTATACGCCGGCCGAAGCGCTCGACGTGCTTAACAGCGTATTGCTGACCAAAGGTTATACGCTAGTACGCCGCGAGCGGATGCTGGTGCTGGTAAACCTCGAAGATGGCATTCCGCCCAATCTGGTGACCGACATTCCGCTGGACGAACTCGACAAGCATGGCGAGTACGAGCTCGTCCGCGTGTTGTTTCATGTTCGCAACATGACCCCCGAGGCCGCTTCGGAAGAAGTGAGCCGGATGGTTGGCCCGCAAGGTGCCGTCGTGGTGCTACCGCGTGCTGGGATGCTGCAAGTCACCGAAACTGCCGGGCGCATTCGAGCGATTCGCAAAGTAATCGAAGCGATCGAAGATCCCGAGTCGCTGAAGACGGGTGACATCAAGCCGTACGACCTCCAATACGCTTCGGCGAGCGCGGTGCTTCCCGTGCTCCGTCAGATGCTCAACATTCCGATCGATCAATTTGCCACCGCCGACGGAACGTTGCGTCTTGCGGTCGACACTAGCAGCGGTAGCCGTCTGCTCGCGTTCGGTACGCCCGAGATGATTCGCCGCTTGGAGGAAGTGCTCAAGCTGGTTGATGTCCCCGGGGCAGGGGGTGGTCCGCTGGATCAGCTCCAACTTGAAGTCTACCCCGTCAGCCAAGCCGACCCCGATGCGACACTTCTTGTGCTGCAAACGCTGCTTGCCGACGAGCCTGGTACACGCCTCACCATTGACCCCGCAACGGGCAATCTTGTGGCGCTTGCCACGTCGCGCAACCACAACACGATCCGCGCGACGCTCGGCCAGATGCAAGAAGATGCGCGGATGATCGAGGTGATCCCGCTCAGCTCCGTCGAGCCCCAACTCGCGCTGCTGTCGATCAACAAGTTATTCGGCATCACCACCGGCGAGGGAGCCAACCCGCGTGCTCCGATTGTCGATGCTGACTTGTCGAGTCGCAGCCTGATGGTCCGCGGTAGCAAATCGCAGATCGAACAAATCCGCGCGCTCCTCAATCAAATGGGCGAATCGGGCGACGCCGACTACGCGGCTACCGACCGTGGTAACGTCCGTTTGCTGCCGCTCACGTCGTCCGAGGCTCGCTCGGCACTCGATCAGCTCGGCCAGATTTGGCCCACGCTCCGTTCGAATCCCATCAAGATGGTCTCGCCAGCCGTGGCGATCCGCTCTTACCGTCCGGCCGAGCAGGACTCGCCTGATACCGCCGCGCCCGAGGAAGGTCTCGACGTCGAAGGCATGTTCCGATTCGGCGCGCCAGAAGAAGAGGAAATCGACCAGCCCGTGCCGAGCGACCGTGGTGCGAACACGCAGCGCCGCATTCGTGCGACGCCCGCCGTCTTCGCTGGCCAATCGGAAGGTTCCGTCGTCGCGGTAGCCGATCCCGCCCAGGCAGCACCGGAGACGGATGAACTCGCGGCACCCGTTACCGAGCCAGCAGCTGAAGCCCCAGCAACGGACAACACACCTGCGACCGAAGAAACCGTCCCTACGACCAAGGCCAAGCCGGGATCGCCGATTCTGGTTGCCCCCGGCCCTAGCGGCCTGTTGATTGCCTCGGACGATCTCGAAGCGCTCGATGCCTTCGAACGTTTGCTCGAAGCATCCACCACGGCGACCACCAGCGGCCGCGAGTACGCTGTGTTCTATCTCAAGCATGCCAAGGCTGCGACCGCCGCGGCGATTCTTGGCGAAGTGTTCGGTGCGTCGGGCGGAACCGGTGGCGACAGCCTCATGGGTGGTATCGCCGACGCCGCGCTCGGCGACATCGGTGGTGGTTTGATGGGCGACCTACTCGGCCTTGGTGGCTCGGGTGCCGCGACTGGCTTCTCCGCCGCTGGAGTCGACATCGTGACCGACGCCCGGCTGAACATGCTGATCGTCTACGCACGCCCTGACGACATCGACCAAGTGTTTCGCCTACTGCAGGTGATCGACCAGCGCATCGGCCCCACCGACATCGAAGCCGGTGGCCTGCCGCGAATGATCCAAGTGAACAACACCTCGGCTGCCACCGTTGCCGACGTGGTAAAGAGCCTCTACGCCGATCGCATCGAAGGTGGGGCTGGTGGCCAGCCCTCGCCTGAAGACTTCATGAAGATGCTTCGTCAAGGCGGACCAGGGGGCGATAACGCCGCGGCGCAAGAGCCCGCGAAGATGTCGGTCACCGTCGACACCCGCAGCAACAGCCTAGTGGTCCGCGCTCCGGACGAACTATTCAATCAAGTGAAAGCCTTAGTCGCCCAGCTCGACACCGAGCAGCTCGACAGCGCTCAGTCAACGCAGATCGTGTCGCTCAAGTACAGCAACACCAACGCCATCAAAGAAGCCCTTGGCAACATCCTTGGCGAGCAAGCCGTCACAACCACCACGCAGCAGAACGCCGGTCAACAGCAAGGCCGTGAGGGTGGTGGCGATCAAGCCCGCCAACGCGAAGAAATGATCCGCCGATTCCAGGAAATGCGTCAACGCATGGAACAGGGCGGCGGCCGCGGAGGTCCAGGCGGTGGTGGCCGAGGCGGCGGCGGTGATCGAGGTGGGCGTGGCGGCGGTCGCGGCGGCCGTTAATCACGATGCAATCGCAAGCACCATAGCCGGACCGCCACGCGGTCCGCGAGCTACATCGCTTGTGTTCCGATTGCTGACGCGTGGCGACAGGTCACGGTATCTGCAACTCGATCAGCGCTATGAGAATCCTTCGCGGAGGCACGTGTGCCTCCTGCTATTGATGGCTTTCTCTAGGGAAGAACTAACGCCCGCGACCTTCGCTACGCCCCTCGCCGCGACCTTCACCATATTCGGCGCCGGTGACAATGCCGTCGCCGTTCTTGTCGTAGCCCTGGAATTCACGGACTTTGCTGTCGGTCCAGCTGGTGCTGAACTCGGCCATCGACACCTGACCGTCGCGGTTGTCGTCGTAGCGTTCGACCCAACTGCGGGCACTGCCTTCGATGCGTTCGAGGGCCGAAGTAAACCGGTAAGAATTCCGGCCGGTCTTCTCTTCCCCTTCACCGCGCGAGCGACCCGATCGCGACGAGCTGCCATCTCCTTCGCCGCGGACGCGCTGCATTAGTTCGTCGATCGTAATCCGACCGTCTTTATTCAGGTCCGAGCGCTCGGCATTGGTCATGCTCTTGAACTCGTCCCCTTCGATGATGGAGTTCTTGTCCTTGTCGTACTTGTCCATCAAGCTCTTGATGTACTCTTGAGCGCGGTCGCCCGAGCCCTGTTCGGCAGGGCGAGACTCTTCGCGGCCCCGTTCGGGCCCTCCACGGCCTCCCCAACCACCGCGTTCACCTCCGCCACGTTCGCCACCTCCCCAGCCACCGCGGCCACCACGCTGTTCGCCGCCGCCTCGTTCCCCGCCGCGATCACCACCCCCCCAGCCACCTCGTCCCCCCCAACCACCACGGTCTTCGCGCCGCTCTTCGGTCTTGGCGGCTTCGGGTGCCGGCGTTGCGGTTGGCATGACGAACGGACGCTCTTTCTCGGGATCGAGCATGATGAGCTCGTCGGGGCTCAACAGAGTGTCAAAACCAGGTACTGGTTCCGGGGGAAGTGGGGCCAGGAACGCGGTAGGGTTTTCCTCGCGCTGTTTCTGCAGGTCCTGCCCCGCACGGGCGCGAATGAATTGCTCGGTCGAGATCGGCTTCGAAGGGTCGAGGCCCGACTTTTTCATCTCGCCCTCATACCACCCGCGCCACCGCTCGTCGAGCTCCGACGATTCGACTTTGCCATCGCCGTTGCGGTCGAGTCGCTGCATGAACTCCCGCCGCCGGTCTTCGGACGAGCGGTTGTCCTCCTCACGGCCGCGGTCTTCGCGGCCTCGGTCCTCGCGACCGCGATCTCCTCGGCCACGTTCTTCTCCGCCCCGATCGCCGCGACCTCGGTCTTCTCGGCCGCGATCCTCCCGTCCGCGCTCTTCACGCCCGCCCCGCTCACCGCGTTCTCCCCGACCGCCCCAGTCGCCACGCCCCTCGCCGCCACGTTGGGCCAGGGCATCGGGAGCGGGGCTCGCGCAGGCGACCGCGAGGCCAAGAAGTACGGAAAACAGACCGGTTTTTTGCATATTTGGGCTCATACTCTTATTAACCCCGCCACCGCCGGCGAGTGTCGCGGCTCCCCTGGAGGGCGGCCATTGGCTCGAACCCCATTCTAGTCGGCCGGCTCCGCGCGGCGAGCGGAAAAACCGCGGCCCGCCGCTTAGAATGGGCGCGTTCTCGCCCCCTCCAACCCCGACTACCGCCGATGGAAAACCCCTACACCTCGCCGCAATCGGGCCCCCGGCCCACGCCTCTGGACGACGACTTGGCGGACCCCGCCGTGCTCCGCCTCGCGCGAATTGGCGAAATCGCCGTGGCGTGGGAAAACCTCCGCCTGCCATACAACATCATGCTGGCGGTGGTTGCGCTGGTGGCGGTGCTGAACATCAACGCAGAGCTGCTCGCCAACCCCCGGGCGATGGTCGCGATGCTGCTCGCCGCCCTGGCCGCCAACGCCTGCTTCTGCGTGGGCCCACTCCTCGAAGGCTACGTCACTTGGTTCTTGGGCCCAGTACCGTGGCTGCGCGGGGTGGTGTTTGTGGTGGGTTCGATGGGGGCGATAGGGCTGACGATGGTCGTGGTGGTGATGGTGAGTTGGGAAGGACAGGTTTGACAGGTGGATTTAGACTATATCCATCGCGAACAACTAGGGAGCTATGTTCCACCGCTAGCGCTTCGCCTTTGCGTCCGCTGGCTCGGTCTCGAAGCAGGCTTTGTAGGTCACTCCGGCAATGGCGGCACCGATCATGGGGGCTAGCCAGAAGAGCCACAATTGCATGAGCGCCCAGCCTTGCACGAACATGGCGGGACCGGTTGATCGGGCGGGATTCACGGACAGGTTGGTCACCGGAATACCAATCAGATGGATAAGCGTCAGCCCCAACCCAATCGCAAGGGGGGCGAAGCCCGCCGGAGCTCGGCGGTCGGTGGAACCCATGATGATCATTAAGAACATGAAGGTCAGCACGACTTCGGCCAGGAAGCAAGCCACCAGCGTGTATCCACCGGGCGAATGTTCGGCATATCCGTTCGCGGCGAAACCGTCGGCGAGAGTGAACCCTGCTTGGCCTGACGCGATGAAGTACAAGATCGTGGACCCAGCGATGCCACCCAGCACTTGGGCCACCACGTAGGGCAGCAGTTCCTTCGCAGGAAAACGCCCGCCGGCCACCAAGCCCACCGACACCGCCGGATTGATGTGGCACCCGGAGATATGACCGATTGCAAAAGCCATCGTTAGAAGCGTTAGTCCGAACGCCAACGCAACGCCCATAAACCCAATGCCAAGGTTCACCGATGTCTCGCCCATCGGAGAAGCAAACTTCGCTGCCAAGACGGCGCTACCGCAACCACCAAAGACCAGCCAGAACGTGCCAATGAATTCGGCGACACAGCGCTTGTGGAGTTGCATGTTCATCCCTGGCTAAAGAAAAGTGCACCGGTGCCCTGTGCGTTCGCCCCGCACCGAGACGATCTATCCCACAAGACCGGTGACCCACAAGGTACGACGTGGCGCAAGCTAGGTCAAGCATTGGAGAAGGCTGGGAGCTCGAGGCGATGGGTACTGAATAAGTACCAAACGTAAGACTCAAGCAGACTTGGCGAGGGTAGCGCCGGTTGCGAGAGTTGCCCTCCCAGAGGAAGTTATTGGCTCGCTGCTGTCAGCGTACCAGCGATGTCGTCATAGGTGAGCTTGTAGCGGAGGGTGGCGGACTTGGTGAAGTCGATCGCCTCGGTCCGTAGCTCATCGTGCCGTCCCAGTGAAAACCAAAATGCCTTCAGCGGCACGTCCGTAAACTTGGCCTCGCCCTTCTCGTTCGTCTTCTTCGATGACAGGATGCTACATGACGGGTAAAGCTCTTCTCCGTCCAGCGTGATAGAGAAATCGGCCAAGGGCTCGCCGTTTTGATTCACGAGCTCGACCGTCAGCTGCGCCGCTGGCTCCATCACGAAGTCGAGCTCGTACGGGTGGCCTCGATAGACGATGCCCTTGAAGTTCCATCCACTCTCCTCAAGATCTTTCGGCCGATAATTCGCCATGCCAAGGGCACCGTTTTGACACATATCCCGTTCGTAGTATCCCGGCTTGCGTGCGTAGATCGTCGCCACCTGTAGATTCGGCCCGTCGTCCAGGAATAGCATGCCTGGACCGAACGGCAGCTCGTAGTGCCCCGCCGCGTCGGTCTTGACGGGTACGCTTGTTCGAAGTGTGCCCCACCCCGTCGCGGCGCGGACTTCAACCCCTTCGAGCGGGCGACCTTCGCCGTCCGTGATACGCCCCGTAACAGCAAACGGGTGCCCGGAGACGTTCGGCGTCGGCCCAAGGGGCGCATCGCCATCGAGCTCAATGTCGACTACTCCGAACTGCCCCTTGTACACCCACACGATCGTCTTCGTATCCACCCAAGCAAGTTCGGATGCCCCGTGGTTCAGTACTTTGCGGGCTTCATTGCCGTCGGGATGAACGATCCAGATTTCTTCGCGGGTTGTCTTCTCATTGGAATCGCTTTGCGTCGAGTCATGATGCCGGTAGGCGAGCCACTCTCCGTCCGGCGACCAGACGGCGCCGTACGCTCCGCTCATCGACCAAGAATAAGGTTCCTTGGTCGATACATTGACCGGCGGGTCGGAGACGTTCGTGATCGGTGATGTTCCGCCTCCAAGGAATTGCGCCGCATCCAACACTCCAACAGCCCCGTCCAAGGGTATGCCGCCGCGCCAGCTCCCGCCCTCGACGATGTCTGTCACTACCGCAAGTTGCCTTGAGTCCGGTGACCAACCCGACGCCGTTCCTTTGGCGGCGGGCTTATGTACTTTGCCCGAGTCCGCGTCGATAATCGCAAGGGGATAGTCCTTTACGTAATGTCCGATGCCACACGCCAAGTAATTCGAGTCGGGTGACCACGACGGTAAGTTGGCGACCGTTTCGTCGAGTACTTGCTTGACGGACTGCTCTTCGAGGTTCACCAGGAACAGTCCATGTTTCTGTTCCACGTCGGGATGGGTCTTAAAGTAGTTCCGCCGATCTCGGTCATTGGCAAACTCTTGGTCTACGGGCGAGTAGTTGCCGCAGAAGGCGATCCATTTGCCGTCGGGTGACAGGCATTGATGAAAGAACGAGTCGCACCCCGACGGCATCCGCAGTTCGCCGGTGGGATTGCCTTCCATGTCGATGAGTTGATAGCCGTCCTCACCATGCCTGGTGACGAAAGCGATGCGCTCGTTGCCGTACCACTGCACTTCGTCCACAGCGTTGGCATCGATCGGCAGCGCGCGGCGATCGGTACCATCGGCGCTCCCCACAATGATGCGAACCTTTTGCTCGCCGTTGGGACCGACGGCGATTTGCCCGTACGCGATGTGCCGACCGTCGGGCGAGACGAGCTGGCTGACGGGAGTGGCCGACTCGTCCGCAGCGAGCAGGGCCGAGCTGAGCAGCATGAGGGCTGCGGCCGCCAGAAAGAGACGCGGAGCTTGTTCCAGGTAACGATTCGCCGTACGCATCGCAATTACCTCCGTGGGGAGAATCACCCAATCGCAACGTCGATCGTTATTGGAACGAATTGGCGCGAAGTTGCCAATTGGAAACCGATGCTAGTACCCAAACTTCGGCTGCAACGCTACGCACGGAGGGTTTACGTCACCCCCCTACTAGTCGCTGGTGTCATTCCCGCCCTTCGGCTGAAACTTGCGTTCAAAGATCTCGAGGGCGTGCTGAGCATCGCTGCCCCAGCTTCCGGGAAACGCGGCTTCGAGGATGCGACGAACGGCCTGCCAGCCGTCAGAATCTCCTACGATCGCGTACCGAGTATTCCAGCCTGACATCATCACCTCTACGAAGTACGGATCGGCCCCAATTTGATTGGTAGCCTCGATCCACATCCGGCGGATCGATATCCGCTGCACGTTAACGCCGACCTCGGCCGTGAAGTAATCCTCGTCGTCGCGTTGCCACTGTAGACGGCCGGCCTTCGTTTCTTCGTAGATTCGCTGGAGTAGGGCGGCGTCGTCAGGAGGAAGCACGGTTCTTGCCCAGGTAGTCTAGCTCAGTTGCCCGCAACAAGACGCGGGGGCTACGCAAGTGAGTATACTGAGGGCCAACACGTCGTGGCAAACGCCAGTTTTTGAACTGTGACCACAATTGGGCTCTATTGGGCTGCGATTACCCTTCGAAGATTTCGTAGCCAAGCTTAGCGGCAGCACGGTCAACCAATTTTCGGGCTGCCCCGTCGATGGCGTCCGGCGATCCGAAAAATAGTTCTGAATCTGGCATGACACACGTCTGCGCCATTGCGTCCGACCCGTCGCTGAATGCGACCATCACTGCTTCGTTCTGCACAGATCGTAGCCATGCCAAACGCTCCTGTTTGCCCGGCAACGAATCTGGAAAACGCAGAGTGGCAGCAAGCATTCCGTCAACCTGATTCATTCCTGCTTCCGCGTCCGATTCAAAAACGTCGAACTCTTCGTGTAGCAGCTCCACTATGCGAGCTACCGAATGCGGCTCCGATCCTTTGGGCGGTAGTAGTTTGATGAATGCCATTGCAACACCGGACCTAAGCGAGGACATCTCCCAGCACCGCCGCCCCCAGCTGCTCCACCCGCCACGGCTTCCCCAGCACTTCCGTCGCCCCGAGCTCTAGCGCTCGCTCCACGCGATCACGGCGCGGGAAATCAAGCAGCACCACTAGCGGCGTGTGTTCGGGTAGCGATTGGCGGAAGCTCGCGAGCTGCTGTTCTTCCACTTTATCAAGCTGCGCTCCAACCCACACGCCGGCCGAGGCGTGGGTGGTGAGCGGGCGGCGGTCGTGGCGGGGGGACCAGGCGCCCGCCATGCCGAGGGTTTCGCACGCGTCGAGCAGGGCGTGGGCCGAGTCGTGGTCGGCGGTGTCGATCGCGATGAGTTTAGGGCTCGCGGGCCGAGTGATCGGGCGGTCGTCACCGGGGGCGAGTTGCCAGTGCGCGGGGCGGTTCTCGATCCACGCCGCGCGGACGGTCTGCCACCACGGCGCGAACTGGTACCAGAACACCCGCTCGCAGTGGGGCAGGGGGGCACCAGTCCGCATCTCACCTTCGCACCAACTACCAAGCACCACCGCCATGCCTGCCAGGGGCATGCGGGCGCGGAGGCCGTCGATCAACGTCGGGTCGATGTTGCTGGGACGCGACTGAAAGGCGACGAGAAGTTCGAAGGGGCTTGGTTCTTCGCTCGCTTCTGCATGACGCGTGAGCTCGACAATCGCGTCTTGCTCGATGAGTTCGACCGCGCGCGAAAATTCATCGTGCTCGAGATCGCCGATTGCTAGCACGCGGAGTGGTGGGGGCATGATGGTAAGTTTCGCTCTGGTTTTTTCGGGCTCGGAGAGCCCTCCCACAACAGTCATCGTTGGCCTTAGCGTAGCAGTCCGGCAAGCGAAATCCAATCGTCCAAAAAATCTGCCTTGACAGATTTTCGGCATTCGGCGAAACAAACACTTGTCGGTTGCAACACCCGCGCTGCCAAGGATGGTAGCAGCAACTGGCGACCACATTGATGGTGGACCCACACGGCAAGACATGGAGGTCGCGCCGATGAATGCATCAACTTATCCTCAAACTGCGCACGGTACGCTCGTATCGAAAGCCCTTCCTGCGGCCCAGCAGGCAGGTGGCATCGATGTTGCCGCGACCAGCTGCACCGACTCGGTCGATTCCATTCGTCCGGGCGACGTGTTCGTGGTTTGCGATTCATCCGCCGATACCCACGCTGTCGCCAAAGAGGCGGTTCGTCGTGGCGCGTCGGCGATTGTCACGGAGCGTTTCGTCCCCGTGTTTGGCGTTCCCCAATACGTGGTGGACGACGCCCGCGCGGCCTACAGCGAACTTTGCCACGCGATCCTCGGAAATCCCAGCCGCGAACTCAACGCGGTCGCGATTGCCGGCACGCATGGCAAGACTTCGATTGCGATGCTGCTCGACAGCATCCTGAACATTGCCAAGAAGAGTGTCGCTACGGCGACCAACCAGTTCACTCGCATCGAAGGACAGCGGGGCCGCTTCGTGCTGCCGACCACTGCTCCGGCGATCGCCGACTTCGTGGACGAAGCCCTCGCCGAGGGTTGCCGTCACGCGGTTGTTGAGCTGAGCGAAGAAACGCTACACACCAAAGCCGCCCACGCCGCCCAGTTCGACGTGGTCTGCCTCGCGAACCTGCACGCCGATCGCAACAGCGGTCGCTCGCCGCACGCGTCGCGTCAAAACATGATCTCGGCACTCGACCAGCTCACGCCGCAAGGCATGGCCGTGTTGAATGCCGACGATGCCGAGTCGATGCGAGTCTTGGCCGAGTACGATGGCCCCGTGCTGACGTTTGGCCTGCACCATCCGGCGGAGATCACTGGTTCGGTGCTCGAACAGCATGCGAACGAACAAACTTTCCTGCTGACCATCGGTGACGAGTCGGCGGCCGTGCGAACGAAAATTATCGGGGAAACGCACGTCGCTAACTGCCTTGCCGCTGCGGCCATCGCGAAGGTCTACGGCGTGTCGCTAGCCGACATTGCTCGTGGCATCGAGCGAGTGACCGTGGTGCCGGGCGTAATGCATCGGTTCGATGCGGGCCTCGGCGTGCCGGTGTTCGTCGATCGTGGTGCCACGCCGATTGCACGTGGTGCGGCGCTTACCGCGGCACGTGGCGTTGCCCGCGGCCGAGTGATTGCGGTGGTTGGGCAGCAATGCTCGGTCACCCAGGCTCTCGCCGACCACGCCGTCACCACCGGCGGCTTCGCCGACGACAAAGTGATTACCGACGCGGTTGCCAAAGTGCTCGCCGCGCTCGAAGTCACCCAGACCGAACACTTGCGAACCATCACCGAGAAACTCACCGGCATCGCCCTGGCCATCATGGCGGCGAAGGACGGCGACGTTGTCTTGGTGAGCGGACTCGACTCCAGCACACCGCGTCAGCGTCATGCTTCGACGAGCGTGTGCGAGTCGCAACTAATTCAAGCTTTGATGTATGAGCTGGCCGCCGAGCAAAAGAAGGCTGCCTAAGAGACACGTTCCGTTCGCGGCGGAACTGCGAGCCGCCGCGAATCGGAACTACTAACTAGTAATAACGAATACTTCACCAAACCATGCTGTAACTTCGTCGTCAGTTGCGCGGATTGCGGGGTCTTGCGCAACTACCCTCCCCTTGGGTTGGAGCATATTAGCCGACTGCCGGGCAGTTACTGGGTCGATTGCCCATAGTCGGTGCTTCGCGACGAAGTTAAGAACTGAGCGTCGGGGCGACGAACATCGTCGCCCCGGCGTCTCAGTGGATACAACCGCTTCCGCCCTCCACATCTCCGCATTCGACCCATGTCTAGCTCTCTCGAAGTTGTCATCGCCGGCGGTGGTTCGCCGGGACATCTCTACCCGGGCCTTGCCATTGCCGAGGCGCTCCGCGCTCGCGTGCCCAGCGTCTCGCTGTTGTTCGCTGGTACGGGTCGTTCGATGGAACGCCACCTCGTTCGCTCGGCGGGGTACAACTACGTCGCGCTCCCCGCGCGGCCAGCACCGCACAATCCACTCGAAGCCGTACGCTTCGTCACCGACAACGCCATGGGCTTCATGGCCGCGGCGTGGATGCTCCGCGAACAACGCACTTCGCTCGTCATTGGCCTCGGCGGTTACGCGAGCGCCTCGACCGTCCGTGCGGCTGTGGGTCGTGGTATTCCCACCGTGCTACTCGAACAGAACGCGACCTGCGGACGAACCACGAAGTGGCTCTCCAGCATGGTCGAGACTGTGTGTGCCGGCTTTAGCGAGGTCACGCCCTACCTGTCCCCCATGTCGCACGTCATGCACACGGGCAACCCTGCCCGCCCGCGATTCATCAAAGAATTCCGCGAGCGCCGCGCCCGTGGCGAGCAATCAAGCCGTCCGCGTGAGAAGCGCCTAGTCGTGCTCGGTGGTGCTGGCGGCGCGCAGACGCTCAATCGTCTCATGCCCGACGTCATCGCGCGGCTTGGGAACGAACTCAAAGACTGGCGCGTCGTCCATCAAACGGGTGACGGGCAGCTGCAATCCACCGAGGATCGCTATCCTAGCGAAAACTCGCAAATTCTCACCGTCAGTTATATCGACGAGCTCGCCTCGCTGCTGTTCGAGACCGACCTGGTTGTCTGCCGCGCGAGTGGTACCACGCTCGCCGAGCTCGCGCTCGCCGGCGTGCCGGCGGTGGTCGTGCCGTTCCCTGATGCGGCCGAGAATCACCAGATGGCCAACGCCCAGGTCTATCGCGACGCGGGTGCGTGTGTGGTAGTCGACGAAATGGCCTCCGGCGACCGATTGACCGACGATCTAGCAGTTCAGATCCGCTCGCTAATCGCCGATCACGAACGCCGCGACTCGATGCGCAAGGCGATGCGATCGCTCGCCAACCCCGACGCCGCGGAGATCATTGCCGATCGCTGCTGCGAAGTGCTTGGCATGCAAGCGTCGCCGCTGCGAATGGCGGCTTAGGTACCTACTTTGGTTCTGCTGCCAAGTGTTTGTCGAACCATTCCACCATCGCCCCCTGCACCTCGCCAGCATTTCCGGGCGTGAACAAGTTGTGGCCCGCGTCAGGCAAAACAACTAGACGCCGTTCGACGCCCGCCTTCTCAAACGCCGCGTCGATCCACTCGCCATGTCGCGGCGGAACCAGATCGTCTTTGCCCCCCATCATCACCAGCGACGGGGCGTCGTCGGCGGTCACTTGAGTAAGCGGCGACTGCTCACCTGCTTCTTCGAGTGGCATATCGAGCGCGGGAAATCGGCGATACTCCGGCAGCGACTCCGGCGCTTCCCACACCGCCACGCGAAGGTCCGTCGGCGGCACCAGCGCCACAACTGCCTGCACGCGGCTCGATTCGCGACCCACCGGATCCGTGGCCTTAGCGTCGCCATCGTCTCCCGTCGTGCCGAGCATCAGTGAGAGATGCCCACCCGCGCTCATCCCCATCACGCCGAGGCGATCGGCGTCGACGCCAAGCTCTTCGGCGTTCAAGCGAACGTAACGGACCGCGCGCTGCAGGTCGTCCACCGCTTCGGGGATTTTGTACCGCGGACTGCTACCGTGCCGCACTGCGAGTACTGTGTAGCCTTGATCAAGGAACGGCGCGAACATCGGGCGCAACTGTTCCGGTGGCGTCCAAATCGAGTACCACCCACCCGAAACAACGAACAAGATCGCCGCGCCGTTCGCTTCCTTTTCCGGACGATGCACATCGAACGTCATCGCCAAGCCATCTTTATGTCCGTAGACGACGTCAGGCTGGATCTTCGGCGACAGCTCTTCCTCTGCCTGCGCTGGGAACCCAATACCGACTAAGACTAAAACGATGGCGTAGCGAAGCAACATACGGTATCTCGCGGGTTAGGATCTTAAGACAAGAGCGGAAAAAACTGTCCGGCGAGCACTTCGCCTCGCGGCACCACCGGCACTCCTTTGAGCAACGGCTCGTCGGTCTCGCTTCGCACGCCATCGGCGATGAAGTTCACCACCACGACGCGTCGCGGCCGATCGCTGTTGTTGGCCTGCGATCCATGCAGGGTGAGCGGGTGATGGAACGCCGCGTGCCCACGCCGAGCGATCACCTGGTGCGGATGATCCATCGAGGCCACCTGCTCGGGCGACAAGTGCTGCCGGATGTTGTTCATCGGCCCCGCGAGCTCAGGCTTCTGCAATAGTTCCCAGCGATGACTGCCGGCGACGTACTGCAGCGAGCCATTTTGTTCGTCGCAATCATCCAGTGGAATCCAGCACGTCAGATGATTCATCGGCTGGGTGCGCGTCCAGTACGAATAATCCTGGTGCCACGCCACCACGCCGCCATGATGAGCAGGCTTGCAGAACAACTGGTCGTGCCAGAACCTCGCCGGCGCACCAAGTAGCTGACTCGCCGCGGTCACGAGCGGGGCATGCCAAAGCAAATCGTGGAATCCAGGCCGAAGTCGCCATGCGCCGAGCGCATGAAACAGCGTCTGCTCGGGCACCGTCGACTCGTTGGTGTGGTACTCATGCCACAACTCGTGCCCTTCATGCTCGGGCTCGAAGAACTCGGCAAGCTCCGCGCAAAGCGCATCGCACTGCGCCTCGCTCAGCAGCGGCACGCCGTCGACGAATCCATCGCGATCGAACGCCGCGAGTTGCTCCGCCGACAGCACACTCTCGATGGGGCCAGCTTCGAACAGCTCGCCCACCGGTCCGTGAATTTCCGACAAGTCCCGCATGGTCCGGCACCTTAGGATTCAATCAGCCGCAGGGCGCTAGCACCCGGTTCCGAGATTTCATGACGTCTCACTCGCTGATCTTTTCAATCGGCGTCATGTCGATCTTGCGAAACTCCACTTCGGAGCCTTCGGCTTGCACCGAGATTTGACCTTTGCTCACGGTGCACTTGGTCCCGTGATTCACCAAGTCGCCGTTGACCCACACCTTCACTTCGTCGCCCACGCACTCGATGACCATGGTGTTCCACTCGCCGAGCGGCTTCTCCGAGCCATCGGTCAGGTTCAGGATGCGGCGGTTCTTGTCGCCGTCGACCCCCCATGTCTCCTTCGGGCCGCGGCGTTCGACCATGTTCTCGACTTCGATGTCTTCGCCAATGCACCAGAAGTCGCCGGCGTTCTCGTGCATCATCTGCACTTCGAGCGACTGCGGAAACATGCCATACAACCGGCGTGGCTTCGACGCATGGACCAGCACGCCGCAATTGCCCGGCTCGCCCGCAAAGCGATACTCGACTTCCAGGCGATAGTTCTCGAACTCGTCGTCGGTGATCAAGTGCCCGCCCGGCGTGCCGAGGCTCACTAGGTTGCCATCGCGAACGATAAACGGGCTCTTCGCGTTCTTGTCGTCGTCCATCGCCGGCACATCGGCGTGCCAACCCTTGAGCGTCGAGCCATCAAAAAGCGGCTTCGATTTCTCTTCCGCGAGAGCAGGAATCGCAATCAGCATCAATAGCGTCGACAACACAAGCGTACGCATGGCAGGAAACTCCAAGGCAGAATTAAGTGCGGAGCGGCCGTTAGCATCTTAGCCGTTTCGGCGCTAGCCGCGGTTGTAATCGAACAACGGGTGACCCGCGAGCCAATATCCAAACCCGCCGAATCGAACCCCAGTATAAGACGCGCCTCAGCGCCCCGCCACTCGTCGCCAACCCAGAAGCGACAAGGCCCCAACCAAAAGCATTGCGGCCCCGCGCGACTCCGGCACCCGTGTCGCTGTACCCATTGCATCCGCTGCCGAATCGCCAAAGTGCGACTTCCACAGAGCATAGTCCGCCGCGTCCACCACGTCATCGTCAACGCCGTTCCCCGCCAGGTCACTGTTCGACCCCAGTGCATCCCGCCACACCGTGTAGTCGGCGAGATTCACAAAGCCATCGCCGTTGAAGTCGCCCGAGAGTTTTTCGCTGATGCCAGCGAAGCGTGGTTCTAGCAAATCCATCACGGCGCGGTCGACGGGATTGCCGCTGCTGAGGCCGGTCGGCTCGATCGTGTACCGGTATTCCTGCCACCACGGCCCGCCGGCCCACCAGGTCCAGCCCATCCACACGTCGTCGTTTGCGTCCATGTAGTCGAGCATGTTGTTGATCGCTTCGTCGCCGATTTGATTCGTGGCTGTGCCAACCATCGAGTTCGCAACCGCAAACTCACCGAGCACCGCGCGATGCCCGTTCTGCCGCGCCCAGTTGGTGAAGTCGGTCAAGCGCTCGCGACCAATCGTTTCGCTCACCACTTGGTCGCTGGTCCCCGACGAGTTGCGATCGAGATACTGATGCACGTCGAACGCAAAGTTATCGGCCGAGTCCACGACGCCGGTCATCACCTGCCCGTTGGGCGTGCCGTACCAGTTCGAGTTCCAACTATGCGCTCCGGTCCACGCATTGCCGGGGACTAGCACCAAGTTGTTCGCCCCCGTCGCGCGAATCGCCGCGATCGCCGAGTTCGCCGCCGACAACCACTGCTCGGTCGGCATGTCGTGCGGCTCGTTCATCAAGCCGAAGATCACTTTGTCGTTCTCAGCGTACCGACCACCAAGCCGCGACCAGAAATTCGCAAAGTCGGCATTGGTCACCGTGCCCCCGCCAATCACGTTGCCGTAGTACCGCGCGTAGTTATGCGGATCGAGAATCACCCGCGCCCCTTTTTCGGTCGCGTAATTCACAAACGCATCGAGCCTCGCAACCTCCACCGCATTGAGCTCGCCCCCGGCCGAGGTCTGCATCCGCTCCCACCGAAACGGCAAGCGAAACACATTCACTCCCTTGCCGACGTAGTAATCCACCTCGGCCGACGTGGGGTAGGAGTAGTTGACGTTATAAACGCCGGGGAGCGAGCCTTCGCCGAACTCGGCACCAGCGAGGTTGACGCCGGTGAGCGAGACCTCGGCTTGGCACGACTGCGAGGACGCGCGCAAGAGGGAGCAAAGTAGGATTGTGGTGATCAGGCGAAAGGTCATTGACAGGCTCGAGAGATGTAATGCGACATTGCAAAAGGTGAGTGGTGCCCTCGGACATTATATCGATCGACCTCACGGCGAACGAATCGAAAATCGCCGGACCAGAGTGCCGCATTAGGTGTGTAGGACTCATTGATTTATGGGACGAGCAGGGTTTCCTGCTATTCGACGGATTTGACGAGGGGTATAATCGACCCGCATAGGCGTGGAGCGCCGTTTCTTACGAGCATAACTAGCCCCTCCTTCGCCAAGAACTTAAGGACAACGGTGATGCGAAAAGCAACGATGGCCGCGATGCTCATTCTCGCCTGCAGTCGATGCAGCTTGGCGGAGTTCCAGTTCTACGTAGACCCAACCTACCGTCCGATTCCGGGCCATTCCACCTATGACCTAAAGGTGATTGGAACTGGCACCATTAGCACCTTCACGATGAGGGCAGTACTCGAACGCGGGATCTTTTATCAGCACCCGCTTGGTTCCATGGTTCCTCCCTCAACGGACGCCTTGGTCACCGCTCCAGAACTCGCCTACGATACTTTTATAGGATGGGGGGGGCTGACCCAGGAGGAAACAGACCCCAGCTTTCAACATGCCATGATCGTGAATGATTCCGAGATATTGGCAACCTGGCAGGGAGGGCCCTCGACCTTAAACAAAGAGAGCTTGTTTCTTGGAAGACTGACGGTTCCCAGCGGTAGTTTACTTAAGATTCAGACATTGCTCGAAGGCGTGCCTCAAGATCACTTCTACCAGGTTCCCGTTGACACCGCTCTTCAAATTGTGGAGGGAACTCCATCGCACGGAAGTACCATCTCGTTGCAGCCAGGTCTCGCGAACGGAACGGGAGTGCTCGAACGAGCCATCGTTCTCAAGGACGTGCACCCGCACGGCGAGATCCTTCCGAATGTGCCGGTGGAGTCGTTAACTTTTCCAAACAATGATCACGATCTGTTCTCAGCGATTTCTAACGCCGACGATAGTAGCATCGATTTGGTCTTCGACATTCAGCGGGCCCAGAGTTTACGTTTAAAGCCGGGCACAGTGGTCAACGCGACCCTAGTTGTCGACCCTGAATTTGCTGGGCCTCTGCAGTACTATCTCACGGCGACCATTGTGCCGGAGCCTTCATCATTTGGGCTTGCCCTGGCGGTAACCTCGCTTGGCTGCGCTTGGCAGCGCCGTCGTTAGCCACGATGGATGAATGAGCAGCGTTTGTATCTACCACTCTAGTCGCCGCCAGAGCGCCTGGAGTTTCTCCCCCCGCCCCGCATTCAACATCCCCACGTGCGCCACGCGCCCCATCAGGTGCTGCCGCCACTCGGGATGGCTGTCGCGGTTCTGGCTCTCCGCGCCGTGGCGAATGCAGTGGTGAGCGTGGCCTTCAATCGATCGAACTCCTCCCGCGCGACATTGGGGCGGGCGTTGACCACGACGCCGGTCACCTGTTGCCGGACGCCCGCCATCATCACGCGCGTCTTGCGGAAGTTCACCGTAAACCCTTCCTCCATCGCAATGGCACTCGCGCTCGCGCAAAAACTCCGGGCACCGCGGGCTAGCTCGTCGTCGCCGCTGAAGACTAGATCGTCCGCGTAACGGGTATACGTGGCGTCGAGCGTTCGGGCGAGTCCTGCAAGTCGGCAATCCATGCGATAGGCCACCAGATTCGCCAGGGCAGGGGACGTTGGCCCGCCTTGCGGCAAGTGCGGCGCCGAGTAACGACTCCCCTGCGCGTACGCCACGCGATCGCCCTTCGTTGCATCGAGCCACACATTGCTCGGGGCCGAGTTGGTGCAAAGCCCCGTGAGCATCTGCGCCACGTCGCGCGAGTACCCAACTCCGGTGAAGACACCACGCACTCGCGCGGCAGTGATCGTCGGGAAAAAGTCTTCGAGGTCCAGCCGAATCACCACCCGTTTGCCAAGGTGCTGCTCCGCGTTCGTCTTGATCGATCGCCGCTTCCGAAAACCATGCACGGCTGGATGTGGTGGAATCCGCTCGACGATCTCCTGTAGCACCACGCGCTGCAATGCCTTGAGCCGCGGCTTCGGGCACTCGATGAGACGGAGCTTTCCATGACGCTTCGCGAGTAAACGGTAGCGGTAGTGGCGAAGCGGTTCGCGCTCGGTTGTCCGTTCCATACCGCGCGAGTCAGCAAACCACTGCAATTGGTTCAGAGGTACACGAAACCACTCGGCGAGCTCGAAGTCGTTTGCGAATTCAGGCAAACCGAAGCGACGAAGGTGATTGCGAGCCATGAGAAAAGGGCGGCGAGGCACTTCAACAAGACCGGTAACGCGCGAGGAATGATACGTGGAGCGTATGGCTCCTCGCGCGACGAAATGCAAGTCCTCCAACCACGCCTGGGGTAACCCCAGACCGACGAGCGTCAGCCTCGCGGCCACGCATCGCCAACTTGAAGTGCCTCGCCGCCGCGTGCCATCGATTGTCGGCGGCAATCCGCGGCGGGTCAAGCAATGCTTTTCAAGGAGTTTAGTGAGGTGTGTTTGTGATTAACACTTGCCGAGCGACGAAGAGTAGAAGCATCGATCCGCAAAATAGCCAGATCGTGCGTTTCTGGAGTCGACGTAAGGTGACGTTTTCGTGTTTGGTATTGAATAGTGCCGAAAGCACGCTTCCTGCTACGAAAGGATCTCGTTTGTCACCGGCACTGGATTCCCTCGTGGCGCTCATTAGCGATTGGAGAGAAAAAAAGCCGAGGACCATCACGGCCACGCCCATCGAACTGAGCAGGATGGATAAGAATATTCGCTGATCCAAAACACTTTCTCCATTTCTCAGGCAATAGGGGAAGCCGCGAGTCCCCACCGCTAGTTTGTGGTTATGCTAGCGGAAAGTATCTAACCTGACCATCAACCGCTTACCATTCTCTAGCCATGACGTTTTCGCAAGTTCTTTACCTAGCAACTCTCTCCACACTGCTGGTGGAATTCTCTTGCTCTGCCGCCGAGGCTAGCGACCAGCCGCGCGTCGAGAAGCCCGCCAACTTCGTCTCGGCCGAAGCGTGGGGATCGAAACCCGATGCGATCGGCGAAGAGCGGCGTCACACACCGAAGTTCGTCACGCTTCATCACGCCGGCGTGCTGTGGACTACCGATCGCGATCCGGTGGAGTTCGTCCGCAACATGCAGGCCTGGGGCAAGCGGCGGCCGCAGATCGAGCAGCCTCCTCGCAATACCTACTGGCCCGACCTGCCGTACCATTTCATGATCGCCCCCGATGGACGCATCTTCGAAGGCCGGCCGGTGGAGTTCCAGCCCGAGTCGAACACCCAGTACGACCTCGACGGCCACATCGGCGTCGAACTGATGGGCAACTTCGAACTGCAGCGGCCCAGCAAGGAGCAAGTGGAGTCCGCCGTCGCGCTCGTCGCATGGATCGTAGATCAACATGATATTGCCGTGAAGGACATCAGCACCCACCAGCGCGTCGCCAAAGGCCAAACCACCTGCCCCGGCCGCGACTTCGCCAGGTACTTCGAAGGCAACGAGCCACAGTTTCGAAAGTGGGTCGAACAAACGCTCGAAGGGGAAGAGCCCAGCATCGACCTCGGCCCACCCCTCAAGAACGGCCCCACCGAACTAATCACCGACACGAAACCGGCAAAAAAGTAGGCCGTATCAAGCTCCGCGCCGATACGGCGCTTCACGTGTTCCTTCTGGGTCCCCTCTCCCCCACTTCGTTCGCGCGCTGTGACTCCGACCTCGTTCCCCAGCCGCGGAGCGGCGAAAGCGCCTAGCCCGGGGCATGAGCCCCGGGACCACCCGTCCACCACACACCGAAAGCCGCGGAGCGGCGACAGCGAACGTAACATCGGTATTGCACCGCCACGATCTCCGCCGAACACGCACGCGAGTTCCGACTGATTCTCACGGATCATCCTCGCTGCCGCCGCTCCGCGGCTTGCGGCGACCTACATCGTCCCCCCACCAGGGGCTCGCGCCCCGGGCTAGGCGCTGTCGCCGCTCCGCGGCTTAAGCCTGGGCCGGATCGCCAGCTGGAAGCTTAAGCTACTTGAATCCCCGCCCCGCCAACTATTTCCCATAAAATGGCCACCCGTACACATGGGTGCTTGACAAGTGCATGTACATACGCTATAATTCATCCTGTTCGTCGCACGCGTGGGGCGTGCGGGAAGCGGAGGAGCGAGGCCTAGGGAATAGAGCCGTAGGCCGGATCAAGCTCCGCGCCAATCCTGTTCGGCCCGCGATTTGCGCCTCACTAAGTTTAGACTTAGCGGGGCTCTTATTTTTGGGCTTGCGCGATGGAATCAGGTGGATTCTACTAGTTGCATGGCGAGTCCTAAGCGCAAGTTGGTCGAGGCCCGGGAGGTAACGGGGCTAAAGTACTTTGATGTGCTTGCTCCGCTGTTGGGGCGGTTGCACGAGGTGGGGTGCGAGCGGGATCGGGCCGGGAATCGGCAGTTGCACTACGACCAGTACTGCATGCTGGTGCTGTTGTATTTTTACAATCCGGTCGTCTCCTCTCTGCGGGCGATCCAGCAGGCCAGCGAACTGAAGAAGGTACAGAAGAAGCTAGGCTGTCCCCGAGCTTCGCTCGGCTCGCTGTCCGAAGCCACGCGGGTGTTCGATCCCGAAGCCCTGCAGGGCGTGATTGCGGATTTGGCCGATCAACTCCAGCCGCTGGATCGTGATGCACGAGTTAAAGATATCCGCCATACGCTGATGCTGGTCGATGGAACCTTGTTAACGGCCCTTCCACGCATGATGGAGGCGGCCGTTCTAAAGCAGCAGACCGGATCGGGCCTCGTGAAATGGCGATTGCACACCCAGTTCGAAGTGGATCGACACCTGCCACACATCGAAGTGACCGACGGCACTAACGGGGGAGACAACGACGAACGGGTGGTCCTGGCCCGTCATCTACGCAGCGATTGCTGCTACGTGATGGACCGCGGTTACGCCAAGTTCTCGCTGTTCAATCAGATTCACCAGATGAATAGCAGCTATGTCTGCCGGATTCGCGACAATAGCCGGATCGAGACCATCGAGTCGCGACCATTAAGCGAAGAAGACCAAGCCGCGGGGATCGTGAGCGACGAAGTCGTCCAACTCGGTGGCCTGAAGGCCAAGGAGACCGGCAGAATCGATCATTCGGTACGGGTAGTGACGATTCGCGTCACACCGCATCCCAAACGCGGAGGGAAAGCGCATTCGGCTCCCGGCAACGATGGCTACCTGCGTCTGGTAACCAACCTGCTCGATCCACCGGCATCGATCATCGCCTTGCTGTACCAGTATCGCTGGGCAATTGAGATCTTCTTCCGCTTCTTCAAGCATATCCTCGGTTGCCGGCACTTGCTCAGTCACGACGAGCGTGGCATCCAGATTCAAACGTACTGCGCGATCATCGCGTGCCTGCTGATCAGCCTGTGGACGGGGCGTAAGCCCACGCTGCGGACGTACGAAATGATCTGCTACTACCTGTGTGGAATGGCCGACCAAGAGGAGCTCTTAGCGCACATTAAGAAACTCCAGCCGCAGGGTGCCTAGGGGACTCGCGTCTTCTCGACAGCGAGAAGGATGACTGCTGCGCGGATGGCTACAACACCATCCCTCCCTCTAAACTCCAAGGCACTCGACCTCCCAACAACACACTCCGTAAGCAACCGAAAGCTAAACAGCAATCATCGGGCCGAACAGGATTGGCTCCGCGCCGATCCGGCAATTCACGCTGAACCAACCGCAAGTACTAAACCAATTGCGGTTCTATTCTCGTAGCCACGAAGTGGCGCGCTTCGATAGCCCAGGACGAAGTCCTGGGAACTCATACACAACCACAACAGCAGTCCCGAAGGGACGCGCTACCGATGCGCGACTGCCTGCCGTAACGCGCTCTTTCAGAGCTACCCATCTGATTCGAGAAACTGACAAACCAGGGCTACGCCCTGGCCTGTCGAAGCGCGCTCCTTCGGAGCTAGTCGCTTTGCGACTTGGCGTCTTTGCGTGAGACTAGAAAACGCTCGGCCCACCAAGCCAACCATGGAGAGGTGTCGTCAACTGAACATTGGAAGCGCCGGGTCGGCGCGGAGCTTGACCCGGCCTACTTACCTAATGGGAACATGTACTAGCAAACTCCGCCCCCACCTCGGCCCTCCCCGGATGGCGTCGTTGCGATTCGTACGTCATCCAGTTGCCGCTACAACTTGGGGTAGGGAGCAGGAGTAAAGTCGCACTTGCGGGTTGCCCCTGCGACATTACTCATTTCACTCAATCGGACAAACCATGAATTCAATCGAGAAACTACGAGGGATTTTCAATCCCGCGAGATTGCGGCTCAAGAATAAAGTCGCACCCAATGAAAAAGTCACGAAAGTGCGACAAAACTTGCGCGATGGGAAGGTGACTCAACCACGCGGACAACCACGGCCCTGACGGGCCCCGCTCGCCTGGGAGCGTGCGAGCTAACATCCCACACCACGAGGAGCTACAATGGAGATTCACCAGAGACGACCGGATGGTCGCTGGCTCGGATGCGAATCTGGGCGAGAGGAAAGTCCGGGCGCCGTAGGGCAGGGTGGTGGATAACGTCCACCGGTCGCGAGACCAGGGAAAGTGCCACAGAAAATATACCGCCTGCGAAGCTTCGGCTTCGTCGGTAAGGGTGAAATGGTGCGGTAAGAGCGCACCGCGGACGGGGTGACTCGTCTGGCAGGGTAAACCCCACCCGGCGCAAGGCCAAGCAGAGAGCAGAGTCGGCCCGACTCGCTATGACTCTCGGGTAGGCTGCTAGAGGTGCGAGGCAACTCGCACCGTAGAGGAATGACCATCCGTCGCCAGACGTTCTCCAAGCGGGAACCCTAGCGACGACAAAACCCGGCTTACAGGTCGTCTCTGGTTTTTTATGAGCTATTGGCTGTTAGCTCTAGGCTATTAGCCAAATGTCGTCGGCCGGAACCCCTCCCCAGAAACAGGGGAGGGGATTCGGGCTGACAGACTTCGCATACTCAGCGTAGGGCCAAAAGCTAGCAGCCCATGGCTTACAGCTTGCTTACCAGTTCGACTTCAGCGGCGAGCTGCCGGTCGAAGTGAACGGGCTGGGGGCTGAGGTGCCGGCGGGGGTGCCGTTGGTCATGCTCAGCGTGGTGGGCTGGGGAAGCGGCTGGGGCGAGGGAGCCGAACGGCGGCGAGCCGGAGCGGTCTTCTCAGCCGGAATCATGTCCTGCTCAACAACCTGAAGGAGCTTCGAGATGCAGAGCTTGTTCATGCTAGTACGAAGGTCGTGTGCCTCGGTACGCAGGTACTCGTGCATGCTTTTGGGAAGGCGGACGGTGATCACGCGAGTTGGCTCGCTATCACAATCGTTGGCACCCTTCTTCTCACGCAGCTTGACCAGCATCCGCTGGATGGTGGCGTACTCTTCGGACTTCTCGAATTCGCAGAGTTCGTCGAAGGTCGGGAAAGCCTTGCGGACAACGCCATCGATGCCCAGGACTTCGCGAAAATAGGTAACCCAGTCCATATCGCGTTCGGCGAGCTGGCGGGCGGTGGTGAGAACTTGTTGGTAACGTTCCTGTTGTTCGGTAGTCATGGCACTTGTCTCCATACCATTGTGCTTGGGGAGCGATAGCGGTCAGGGGCTCACGGTGGCCCGCCAGTTGTGGACATCATCCGATGCTGTCAAGCCAATGCATGCATCCTGTTGCAATGCTTGCACTTACGTCGATTCAGGGTTCTTGCCTATCTTCATGCACGCGGTGCCCAATGGTCAGGCAGCCCCGGTGTGCACAAAAACTAGGCAAGCACCTCTGTCCCATCAGCCGAGTGTCCAGTCGGTGGCGGGGCGTCGTAAGTATCAAGAAAGTGCTATCAAAACAAGGCCGATTCGCGACTTGAGCAAATTTTCAAAAGTTTTCGAGAGAGCAATCGTTCCCACAAAAAAGCCGGCCGGTCCCCGAAGGAACCGGCCGGCCCGGTGTGGTGTACAGCCAGAAAAGTTGAACTGCCGAAATGGCAGAGGTCTAGGCCTTGGTTCGCTCCTCGCGGATCTTCAGCAACAGATCGCGAGTCAGGCGGATGCCCTCCATCTCGTCGGGTTCGCCACCTTCCCATTCGATGCCAACGAAGCCGTGGTAGTCCGCAGCCAGCACGATGTCCATCATCTTCTCATAGTCGATCTTCGTCTCATTGCCTTCGGCGTCGAACTTGTAGCTCTTCGCGCTCACGGCCTTGGCGAACGGCATCAGCTCCTCGACACCCTTGTAGCGGTCGTACTCGTAGAAGTTTCCAAAGTCGGGCAGCGTGCCGACGTTCGGACGGCCGACCTGCTCCATCACCGCCTTGAGCCACGCCCCGTCGGACGACAGCCCGCCGTGGTTCTCGACCAGGACGTTGATGCCGTACTGATCGGCGAAGTCGCCCAGCTTCGACAGGCCATCGGCGGCACGATCTTGCTGCTCCTGGCGGCTTCCCGAGCTAGCAGCGTTGACGCGGATCGAGTGGCAACCGAGGAACTTGGCCGCTTCGACCCACTTGTAGTGATTCTCCACGGCCTTTTGACGATCCACCTCTTTGGCCGCGCCGAGTTCCCCTTCGCCGTCGCACATAATAAGGAGGCTCTGAACGCCCAGGTCGTCGCAACGCTTCTTCAGCTCGGTCAGGTACTTGGTGTCCTTGGCCTTGTCCTTGAAGAACTGATTGACGTACTCGATGCCGTCGATGCCGAAGTCTTCTTTGGCGACCTTAGGGAAGTCGAGGTTCGTCATCTTGCCGCTGTTAATGGTGTTGTGCAGCGACCATTCGGCCAACGAAATACGGAACAGGGGCTCGTCGGCGGCCTTTTCCTCGGCCAGGGCCCAGGACGAGAGGCCAAATCCGCCGGCGACCACGCCGGCCGCGGCCACGGTGGCCGATTTCAGCAGGTCGCGTCGCGAGAGAGAGGTTTGCATCAGAAGTGTCTCCAGCAAATGAGATTGAGGGCAAGCGAGTTGCCGAGGGCAGCATTTCAGACGCCCATTCTCCCTTGCCGCCCCGCCCGGTGCAACTTGTTGGACCGCCACCATGTGTGCGACTATCCGCTACCCGGGACGGCTTCGACCATTGACCCACCCCCCGCCGGTGCCGAAAATCGTCGGTTTGGCCGGCTGCGCCGGAGGTGGACTAGGTGAGTAGGTCAGTAAGTGAGTAGGTCGCAAGCGATGGCCTTTACTTACTCACCTACTCACTTACTCACCCGCCCTCCGTACAAGTGCAGCCATTCTGACCAATTAAGCATACCAATCCACCTCTAATACCAAGGACCCAAACATGACCGGCACCGCGATCACCATGCAGGACGGCAAGCTGAACGTGCCCGACCAACCGATCATCCCGTTCATCGAGGGCGACGGCACCGGTCCGGACATTTGGGCGGCCAGCGTTCGCGTGTTCGACGCGGCGGTCGAGAAGGCCTACGGCGGCAAGCGGAAGATCGTGTGGAAGGAAGTGATGGCGGGCGAGAAGTCGTTCGACGCCACCGGCAACTGGCTTCCCGACGAAACGCTCGACGACTTTCGCACCTACCTCGTCGGCATCAAAGGCCCGCTCACCACGCCGGTGGGTGGTGGCATTCGCTCGCTGAACGTCTCGCTGCGGCAGATCCTCGATCTATATACCTGCCTGCGTCCCGTGCGCTGGTTCACGGGGGTGCCGTCGCCGGTTCGCGAGCCCGGGAAGACCGACATGGTGATCTTCCGCGAGAACACCGAAGACATCTACGCGGGCATCGAGTTCGAAGATGGCACCGACGACTGCAAGAAGTTCAAGTCGCTGCTGAAGGAGAACTTCCCCGACCGCTTCAAGAAGATTCGCTTCCCCGACACCGTCGGCCTCGGCATCAAGCCGGTGTCGAAGGAAGGGACCCAGCGCCTGGTGAAGGCAGCGATCGAGTACGCCATTGAGAATGGCCGCGAATCGGTGACGCTGGTTCACAAGGGCAACATCATGAAGTTCACGGAAGGTAGCTTCCGCGACTGGGGCTATCAGTGTGCCAAGGATGATTTCGGCGCGACCGAACTCGATGGCGGCCCGTGGTGCACAATCAAGTCGCCGAAAGATGGCAGCACCATCACCATCAAGGACGTGATCGCCGACGCGATGCTGCAACAGATCCTCACCCGACCCGCCGAGTACAGCGTGATCGCGACGCTGAACCTCAACGGCGACTATATCTCGGACGCCCTCGCCGCGTGCGTCGGTGGCATTGGCATCGCACCGGGTGGCAACATCAACTACGTCACAGGCCACGCGATCTTCGAAGCCACTCACGGAACCGCCCCCAAGTACGCGGGCAAGGATCAAGTGAATCCCGGCAGCGTGATCTTGTCCGGTGAGATGATGCTGCGTCACCTAGGCTGGAACGAAGCCGCGGACTTGATCATCACCGGCATGAACGGCGCGATCGGCGCGAAGACGGTCACCTACGACTTCGAACGCCTGATGGACGGCGCCACGCTGCTCAAGTGCAGCGAGTTCGGCACCGCGATCATCAAGCACATGAAGTAGTTAGTGAGCGGTGGGCAATAGCCGACGAGCTACGCCTCGTCGGACTTGCCCATGTTACAGCTTCACTACTTTCCCCGTCGCCAAACTCTTCGACTGGGCGTGGCACATCTCCACGGCGTCGAGTGCGAGCTCGGCGCCGAGGAGGTCGCTGGTCTCGTTCGCAGCGAGCGAGCGGGCAACTTCCTTGAGTTCGGACTGGAAGGCGTCCATCGGGTCGCCGCCCGATAGTTTGGCTTCCTTCACCTTGCCGGTGCTGTCGAGCAGCGTTGGCGGGCAGAGGTAGCCCTGCTTCTCGCCCATCACGGCGAACTCAAACACCAGCGTCGCGTCTTCGAGGTGGATTTCGAACCCATGGTCGAACGGGCGACCTTGCTGCTCGATGGTGCCGCTGGTCGCCTCGACCGTTGCGCCGGAGTCGAACTGAAACTGCGTGTGCCAGAACTCGGCGAGGTCGCCATGCATCCGCCCGGTCGTGGAGAGTGACTTGGGTTTGCCGAACAGCAGCCGGATAAAGTGGGCGTCGTGGACGTGCAGATCGAGCATCGGTCCGCCAACCTTTTCGGCATTCCAGTAGTTCGGCAGCCACGTCGGGTCGGAGATCACTCGGCGAAACGCTCCGCCGATCACTTCGCCGTACTGCTTACTGTCGATGACCTTACGAGCCCAAGCGTACTCAGGGAAAAAGGGTAGAACATGCCCGACGAGCAATCGTCGATCAGCCTTCGCCGCGGCTTTGACCATCTTCATGCCGTCGGTGATGGTCATCGCGATCGGCTTCTCGCAGAACACATGCTTGCCCGCCGCGAGCGCTCGGATAGCCGCCGGTGCGTGCAGGGCAGGGGGGAGCGTGATGTCGATCACGTCGACGTTGGCCTGGTCGATCATGTCGTCGACCGACGCAAACGTCTCGACGCCGCGAAGGTCCATTTGCTCGCCGGGAGGGCCGAAATTCCCTTTGATTCCACGCCAGTCGCCCGCCCGTCGCTCGGGCTCGGGGGTCGCAATCGCGGCCACTTTCACCCCGCGAATTCGCTGGTAATTGAGGTAATGGATCATCCCCATGAACCCAAGCCCGGCAATCCCAATCCGTAACATCCCGCACGCTCCGAAATAAGTGTTTCTGGGGCCGCCAAACGCGGTCCGATTCCCGAGCCTCCAGTTATACTAGAGATTTGCCCCCGCGACGAACCCGCCCGCATGCTCCGCAGTCTCCCGCAACTCGACTCCGCCCGCCTCGTGCTGCGCGCCGCAGCCACGCTGGTCGTGTTGTCGATGGCGGGAATCTCTTGCGGCGCAAACTTCGCCGACAGCTATCGGTGGACCTCCACGGCGACCGATGGCGGCTCGCTGGCTCAAGGAGATGGCATCACGCTGCGGTGGAGTATCGCCAACGACTCGCAGGCGCTGACGCTCAACAATAGCCCGGTCGGAAGCAGCAATCTGATATCGTTTCTTGATGGGATCTACGGCGGCGCGGGGAGCAGCGGGGTTGGTTACTCGTCGCGACCGTGGTTCTCGATTCTCGAGTCGCAGTTCGCCTCGATTGCATCGAGGACCGGAATCACGTTCCAGTACGTCGCTGATACCGGCTCGGCGTGGAACACGTCGCCTGCGAGCGGGGCGCAAGCCGACATACGGGTCGGTGGTTTTGATTTTCCCTCGCCCGGGGAACTCGGTCGCGGCGCGCTCCCCGCGCTGGGTGGCGACATCGTACTCGACACGGCAAACGATACTTTCGAGAATCCGGCGCTTCTCGGAGGCGTGCTTCAGCACGAACTGGGGCACTCCCTGGGTCTCTTGCACGTGAACGTGCCAGGCGTTACCGCGCTGATGAACACGCAGACAATTCCAACGCTTGGTCCTCAGTTCGACGACCTCTACGCGCTCACGAGACTTTACGGCGATCGATTCGAGAAAGCAGCGGGCAACGACACGGCCGCTACGGCCACCTGGCTTGGTGCGCTCGCGCCCGGGACGAGTGTCTTGGTTGGCTCTAGCACGGACGACGGCATCGTCGAGCCGGCAGAGGTCGACTTCGTAACCATCGATGGCACAAGCGATGTCGACTTGTATCGCGTGAACGTACCGTTCACGAGCCGGGCGACTATCTCGCTTGTCCCAGTGGGGCCGTCCTATTCGTTCACGTCGGAAGGGTTCGGACCGCAGTCGATGGTAGCGAGTTCGCTGAGCAATCTCCGCTTCCGTGTGCTGGCCAGCGATGGCGTCACGCCCGTGGTGAGCGTTTCCAACACTGGGATTGGGGCTGAAGAGCGAGTCGATGCCTTCGCGCTACCGGGAGCAGGGACTTACTACGTCGAAGTCCGCGGGCAGGAGAACGTCAATCAGTTCTATCGCCTAAATGTGCTCGCCGACGAAACACCCGCGAAGGCGTCGCGCACCGTATTTCAGGACAACTTCAACGCATCGGGCGATGTGAACGCCAATCTAAGCGAGCTCGGACGGCAAGCCACTGGCAACCTCGACTCGCCGTATCAGTTCACGACAGCAATGACTCCCTCCGGCGATCCGGCGGTGGAGATTGAGAACGGCCAGCTTGTCATGCGCGCGGTCCAAGGTGCCGCGGGAGCCGATTCGCCGGCCGCGACGCTGATTCGGAACTTCGGTACCGAAGTCGCCGGGGAGCGGTGGTTGGTGTCCTTCCATCTCAATCTTACCGGTAGTGCCGCGAGCTCGGGGGTTGGCTTCGCGATGACGCTCAACGACTCGTGGCCAATCGCCGAGCCCCTGAGCGACGCTGCAGATCTGACAATCGCGCTCACCACCAACAATGGCTACCGCGTTGTCGAACGCGATGGTGTGGGAACCGGCGAGACTACTCGCACCGGCACTCGTGCGGGGCCCGACTACCTCGTGCAGATGCTGGTCGACGAGACCACGGCGACCCCTCGCGTCACCGTAGCGCTCAACGGAGTGACGGTGCTCTCCAACGAGTCGATCAGTTTGTCGGCGATGGAACGTTACCTGTCCTTGCAGATGCTGACGTTGTCGAACCTTCCTACGCAATCCACCGTCACCGCGACGGTCGATAGTTTGAGCATGACAGTGCTGACGGGATCGATTGCAGGCGATTTCAACCTGGATGGCGTCGTCAACTTGGCCGACTACTCGCTGTGGCGCGATCAGCTTGGGCTCAATGTGTTGCCAGGAACTCTGGCCGATGCGAGCGGCAATGGAACCATCGACGCCGCAGATTACGCGGTGTGGAAGAACAACTTCGGAACTGGCCCAGGGGCGATGGTCGCGACCACGCGAGTACCGGAGCCGACTGAAATGGCGTGGATGCTCTTAGCGGGTGTGATGCTGCTGCGGGTGTGTTGCATCGCTCAGGGACGGTGAAGCCGGTTTGGCTGCCACACTCCCTTCATGAGTCGCCACGCGAACGGCACTTTCTGGATTCGCCACGGGTGTGGCGTTCGCGCACTTCTCGCAGATGTCTTCGTACACCCATTTGAACGACGGGACTTCCTTCGTGGTAACGCGTTTCATCAGCTTTCGGCGCGTATACGACTCCGCCGAAGTTGGCAGCCAGCGGGTCCAAACAAGAGCTTTTGGCTGTGACTCGACTTTGCTGTCCTTATCGCAATCCTCGCAAACCGTCTCGCAGTGCTGTTCGCACTCGTTGCTCGGGCACGGAACGCAGAACTCTTCGTCCTTATAGCCCCAGCAGATTACTTCTACCTTCTTCGTCTCGGTGACGAGGCGGCATATCTTCTGGCAGTCCGCGGCATGACCGCACCGAGCGCAGGGGCATTCGAAGGCGAAGACGTTGCAACTCCCCAGTAGGCAGACGAGCAAGCTGGCTGCGAATACTAGACACGCTGAACGGGAATGATTCGTGTGCATGATGGAGGAAGTCCCTGGGTGGAAACTCGCGAACACCTTACCAGTTAAAGTCGAAACGCATGGCAATCAGGTCCGATTGGCTTTCGCCGTACGGTGTGGAGCTGGCGCTGGTGATGGGATGAATCCAGTCGAACATCATCCGGACGCGATCACTCCAGTACCAGTTGAAGCCTGCGGTCACGTCGTTGTAGTTGCCTGAATTCATCTCGTTGAGCGTTAGGTTCGAGTAACGGACCTTCGCTTCCCAGCCACCCCAACCAGCACCGCCAGGTACCCAAAAAACGTTGGTGTAGGGGACGTTGCGACCAAACTGCGCGCCGTGCTGACCGAACCGCTCATAGATGCGATTCTCGCCCGTCAGAAAGTAACTGAGGTACGCGTAGGCCCCGCCAATCGTAGCGGTGGGGGCGCCGATCTGATCGACATGCGACAAGAACAGTTCGCTTTGTACCGAGACCGGTCCCCAGACCACGGCGAACTCGAGGTTGCCCGTCGTATAGGCAGTGCCGGGTACTTGGCCCGTGTCGATGACGAACGGGCCTTCGTGGACCTGAGGGCGAGCACGAAAGCGTACCAGCTCGTCCTTGTCATGCGTGTAAAGCACACCGCATCCGGTATGAACCAAGTAGCGGCCGTTGGATGGCTCGTCGTAGTAGAGCAGATGAGTGAAGCGACCACTGATACGTTGTCCTGTGTTGTCGTCGATCTGTTCCTTGAGCGATTCGCTGATGCTGTCGAAGAACAGGCCAAACGTCCAGGTGGTATCGAGATCGTCGGTGACGCCGTACAGCGCAATGCCCACTTCGCGGTCGGCCGAGAAGATGCCCTGCGTCGGGATCGACCGCTCCATGAAGATGTTGTTGGTGTCGTTGGTCACCTGCTCGAGGCTGAACGGCACAAAGAAGTTGCCGATGCGGAACTTCTGGTGGTGCGGTAGTTCATTGATCGTGAAGTAGGCGTCCTTCACGTCGACCACCGGCGTCGAGACGTTGTCGCCCCCTTCGGGTTCGATGTCCATCTGCAAGCGAAAGTCGTACACCCCATAGCCAGTGCCGTCGGCCATGAGGCGTAAGCGGCGGAACTCGAAGTAGTCGAACTCGGGGATCAGGTCGTTGTTCGTGTCGGCCCAGTGTACCCAGTCCATCTGCACGTGGCCGCCGAGCTTGACGTTCCATTTGTCGGTGGACATGTCGACCCACTCGCTTTCGGTTTCGAGTGGTTTCGCTTCGGCGGGTTTCTCTACCTTCGGTTCAGCTGCATCCGCTTTCTCTTTCTCGAGCGCTTCGATGCGCGCTCGCAGCTCGGCAATCTCGGCCGCCGTGTCCGGTAGAATCTCGGCGGGAGCCTCTGCCGGTGCTGGCAGTGAGTCAAAGCGAATGGAGTCCGACTGCGCCCAACAGCTAGGCGCGAGCAATGCTAGCAGGCCCCCAGCGAGCGCAAGCATTCGATGTCGCTGATACCGCGGAGGTCTGGTCGACTGAGAGAGAAACGGGAAAAGGCGAGGCATTGCGTAACCGAGGGTTCACGATTTGCCTCTGGTTCTTCCAGTCGGGCGAAGTTCACGCGGGCGCATAGCGTCCGCAAATAGCCGTACCGGAATAATCGTCAAAGTCAGCCCAGTTTCTTGAGTCGGAAGCAGGGCACCGCCACGCCTAGGCGTCTGGGAGATACAGACTTCGCGTCGCCCCTCGCTCAGCCCCGAGCTTGCCTCGACCAACGATTTGCAATGTCTTCGAGGTCGGGGGTGCTGCTGGCTTCATTCTCGAAGTAGTGCTGGACGATCGACCGGCGGGCGGATTCGAGTTCGCCGAGCTTCACTTGGTCGATGCCATTGCGGGACTCGATGCGATCGAGCAGGCCGAGGACCGTGAACGGAGTGATGCGGTCGGGGACCGCGAACTCGTCGTGAGTTACAACCTGCTGCTTGCGAGAGGTTGCCGCGATGATGGCACCGAGGCCCAGGAGAACGACCGCGGTCACTCCCGCGATCCACCACCAGTTCGTGGAGGCCGACGCTTGGTAGCGTTCTTCGAGCTGAATCGATGGACCGACCGCCAGGAGATCGGCGTCGTTGTATCGCTGGTAGACGACCTCGTGCAGGTCGGCTTTCGACTCCGCAAACTCGAAAGTCTTCGGTGGCGCGGCGAGTCCATCCTTGGCGTTCATAGTGACCATCCACATCCGCTCGGAGATCACCTGGTTGTTGGGACTCTCGGGATCGAAACGCGAAACCGAGAGGCCTTCGTCCTTTACGTCGGTCACTTCAAATTCGCTGGGCGATAGATCGAGCAGTTGGTCGAGGCTCGGTACCAGTCCTTGCGCGGTCGCCTTAATCTCGAGAACCAGCTTTCCCTCTTCGGCTTGTCGTTCGTCGAGGGTTTGCGTGATCTCAATCTTCGCGGCGGGGCGAGGCTCGGTGGGCTTTGCCTTGGCGTCGATCGGCAACGGCGACGAAGCGATGGGGAGCACCGCGTAGCCGGACGTGTCGAGGAAGTCGAGATCGAGCTGCAGCGCCGGGAGTTTGTCCACTTCGGGGCCTTTCGCTTTCAGCAAGACGTAAGCGTAGGGCGTGTAACGCCAACCATCTTCTTTCAGCGAGCGGGAATTCACGTCCTCGCCTTGGAACGTCACCGACTGTACTTCGAACTGCTCGCCCAGAGCGGCGACGACCTGCTCCTCGAATTTATCGCGGTAGTTCTCCAGGGGACGGCCGTAGTTGTAGTAGTACACACTGCCATTGTTTTGATTCTGCAGGTAACGAGCAAACCCGCCCGATTCGCGTTCGATCTCGCGGGTGTGCACGATGTTCACGAACACACCGAACGGCTCGCCGGTGCCCACGCGATCGTTGCCGTCGATGCGAGTCTCAAGCTTGATCTCTGTCACCAAGTCGGCGTAGTAGTCGAAGATTTTACGTGCCTCGGCGGCCCGTTCGTTGTCGCCGACGATCGCGAGGCCAGTTTCGAGATAGCGATACTTCAACGCCGGCTTGACGTTGCTGATTCGAGTGAACAGAGTATTCGCGAAGGCAGCCATGTGCCGTTCGGCGGCCTCGCCCGGAAGTGACTCGATGGCGGTGCGGATGAGTTCGATCTGCTTCGGGTCTCGAGGTTGATTCTGGTCGAGCCGGTTCGGATCGCAGGCCCCCATGCTGGCGTAGTACCACACTTCGAACGGTCGTGTGGTCTCCTCATCCTCGCGAATGTCGCCAACGGTCTTCGCGTACAGCTCGGCCGCCCGCTGGAAGTCGCCAAAAGAATTTTCGAGACGCGACACGAACTCGGCATCGGGGGCAAGCTCGCGCCGGAACGCATTGGCATCGTGCAGCAGCGCGGCCTTCGCCAAGGTCAGCGACCAGTCCTCCGGATGCTGGGCGAGACCGCCCTCGACCACGGACAACGCCACTTGGTATCCACGTTGAACTTCGGCGGCGATGTCTTGCTGTTTGCGATTTGTCTTCGCTTGAGTTTGCGTTGCCGGTGCTCGCCACATGCCCGACAGGTTGTTTCGCATTTGTTCGGCGAGGACGGCAAGTGTCTTGGGTTTCAACTCGCCGAGCGGACCAAACACCTCCTGGATGGCGTCCAATCGATAAACTTCCGCCGAGCTATGGCAGGCGGTGAAGGCGCGAACGAGTAGTTGCTCGTCGACGTGCTTCAGAGGTAGTGCGTTGAGCCGGCGGATCAGTGCCGACAATTCTTTTAGGTTACGCTCCTGCTTCGACCGCGTGAGCGGGATGCCTTCGGCACGCTGCTCGAAGCCGTACATGTACATGTAGCTGTTGGTACGGTTGCGATTGGCGTTGGGATCGTGGTTGTCGGTCCACACTCGCAAGAACTCGGCGACTAGTCCCTCGGCGAGCGCGGGATGCGACTTTGCGAGCTGTTCGATGTAGGGAAATGCCTCGTCGTCTTCGCCCACCTTGAGCAGCAGTTGCGCGATCTGCTTGTGAAGCTGCGGCTTGAGTTCCTCGGCCACTACTTCCATCCACTTATCGCTCGGCTGGACCTTCAGCACTTCGTCAACCGTGATGGCTTGCGGCTGGTTCTGCTGGCGCTGCTGCTGGCCCATCATTTCGGGCGAGTTGAGATAGAAGAAATTGCCATAAACGTCTCGCTGAAGCGCTGGACTTCGCGAACTGGAGTTGTCGAACCTATAGGAAACCTCGGCCTCTCGCAGCCAGATTCGCGCGAGGAGCGTCATCTTCTCGTGCCACTCTTTGGCACGTTCCGGCGACGTCTCTACCAGTGCTTCGGCGGCGGTCGATTGTAGTTTCAACAGTTGCAAACGCTGCGAGGCCGAGTTCGCTCGCGTTTGGAGCGAAGTCGCAGCCTGGCGGCCAATCATGGCGAGGATCTTAACGCCGCGCTCTCCATTCTGACCAAACGCATTGCTCAGCCATTGTTGGCCGAGGCTTTCCTCGACCTGAGGCGCGAGCTCGATGGCCCGGTTTAGTGCCTCGGCGTACTGGTCCTTTGCAACGGTATCGACGTCTAAGATAGCTTGCACTGTCTTCCAGGCTTGCTCCAGATCGTTCTTGCGATGGTCCTTACGGTAGCGAGCGTGGTAGAACTTCGAGAGTTGAATCAAGGCCTCGAATTGCTCGCCTTCCATTGCTTCGTCGATCGTTGGAAGAAATGGCTCGGCCTTGAGCGTGTTGCCCGAGGCGATTAGTAATTCGGCCAGCTGTAGGCGGTCCCAGGTTCTCTCGCCTTCGGCCACTTCGAGCTCAAGTTTCAATCGATCAATCAGATCATCGATCATGTAACCGCTCGAAACGTAAACCGACACCAAACGCGCAAGCATTCGAACTTGCGCCTTCTCGAGCTTTACTGGTGCCAACTTGGCGATAGCGAGAAAGTCGTCCGCGGAGAGGATGTTGGTTTCCATCGGCGCTCCCTGCTGATTCTGCATCTGCATGAGCTGCTGAAGCTGAGCCTGAACCTCAGGCGAGGCATCGGGAACAGGCTGATTCGCCGTGGTTGCGAGCGATGCTAGGATCTGATTGAAAACCAGCTTGGCCGTCGGTTCATCCAAGCTGGCAAGGAAGGTGTCGACCTCCGGCCATCTGCCCAGCGTCACATCACGCTGCAGAGTTTTCAATTGCTTAGCGAATTCGGCAAGGTCTTCTTGTGGTTCGGCTTTGGGTTGTTCTGCGGTAGCTTCGCCTTCGCCCTTCTCCTTGTCTGCTACCTCCGCTCCCTCTTTGGTGACTTTCTTCTTCGCCCCGCCAGCGGCTGTCTCTGTTGCGAGCCCGGTGGCCTCGTCGCCGGATTTCTCTGCGCCTTCTTCACTTTCCGTTGTGGTTGCTTCCGCTTCGCCTTCTGCGGCGGTTGCCTGTTCGGCCTTGCCTTCTTCGGCTTTGCCTTCTTCGGTTGCTTTGACTTTAGCGGGAGCTTCGTCGGCGTCGTCCTCGGCGGTGTCCTTGGTAGAGCTTTCGCTGTCTACCTTTGGCTTATCCTCGTTCAGCTTCTCGGCGTCCTTTTTGGCTTCCTTCGATTCAGCCTTCGCGTCGGCGTCGGCCTTCTTCGCTTCTGCCTCTTTGGTGGCCTTCTCTTGCTCGAACTCTTGCCAAGCCAGAAGAATGGCGGAAGGTCGACGGTTGAATTGCAGTTGCTGGATGAGCTGTGTCTTCTCCGGCGAAACCTTGGCGGCGTCGATAGCAGGACCGTCTGGCGATTCGCTCACCATCGCAGGGTCGAGTTCCGCAACGGGGGCGGCGACTCCGTTGCCGGCCGCTCGCGTGCTAAGCTGCAAACGAATGGCAGGGCTGATCACCGCGCGAGCTCGAGCGGGCTGTGCGGTCTGCGCTTGGACCGCGGTCGTGCACGCTACCAGTGTCAAGACGCTCGAGGTAACAACGCGCGCGAAAGCCATATTACTCATCGGAAATCTTCTCGGTTCCAAGGCGATGGAATTGCGCAGGACCCGTAGGCTTCGACCTCGAAGCCTACGGAGCAGTACGCGATCCAATCGCGAATCGAATGGGTAGCCTTGGCGGGGGATTAAGAACCCTTGCCATCGGCCGGCGGGCCGGAACTGGCGCCTCGTGCGTCTTCCGACTTCTTCTTTCCGCCGGGCTTCTTACCTGGCTTTTTGCACTTGCAGTTGCAATTTCCACTGCAGCAGCTTTTGCACTGGCTGGGGAGGTCGAGGGCTTCAAGATCAGTGAGGTCCATCCGCGCGAGTCGCACGGCAGCCTCCACGTTCTCGGCGTACTCGTTGGCGGCGTCGTCGTCGCCGGCGGACTTGGCTTGCTCGTACAGCATCCGATAACGTTGCCGCGAGGCCTCGATCTCGAGTTCCCAGTTCTCACGCGGTTCGCCTTCGAGTCGCATGAGCCAAGTCACGTAGTACTCGGCGGACGCCATGGCCGATTGGGTTTCGGCAAGCAGTTGAGGATCGGCGTCCTTCTGGGATTCGAGTTCGCCCAACAGCGAAGTGAGGTCGTCGTAGGCAGCCGGCAGTTGCTGAGAGAGCATGCGTGCCTTAGCGCGTTCCAGGCGAATGCGTTGCTCGACCGTACGATCGTCGGACTTCAGCGAAGCGAGTGCTTCGGTGCATGCCGCGTCGGCGACGTTCCAGTTACCGTCCTTGAGTTCGAGCGAAGCCTGGCGAAGCTGTGTACCCGCCAAGTCGTTGCTAACAGCGTCCTGCCCCGGACCGAAGTGATAGAACGCGAACAACAGCGGAACGGCCATCCAGGCCAGCAACATGGCTAAGCGCATTGCGAACTCCTGTATACGGTAGAGGGTGGGTGCACGATCATCCGTGATTATAGAGACCTTGCAGGGGTGCGTCGATCAGTATTCCGCGAGAGTGCAGGCGTCGTTCTTGCGACCTGTGCCGTCGTTTTTCGGAGACCGGGACGCCACGAAGTGCCGAAGTAGTGCAGCAGCACGGGCAATAGCGCCAACAAGCTAGCCCCCACGCCGCAAGCAACGAGGGCAAACTCTCGCCGCGATAGTTGGTCAAGCACTCCCTGGGTTTCGGCCGCGGCGATGGTGCGAATGAGATCGGTACCGAGGTGATTCTTATTGCCATCGTGGTAAACACCACCTAGGCGTATGGCAATTTGGCGAAGCGTGGCGGCGTCTTGTCGACTTTGCTTGCCATCGAGGAATTTGCCGACCACCAGATCGCCGACGCCGACGACGATCAGGTGTTCAACCGACGGCGGCATCTCGGGCATGCCGGTGGCCGGCACGCTGTCGCCATCGCTGAGCAGAAGGAGCGTAGTCGATTTGGGTGGATTCGGTCGGACAATCTCCGCCGCTTCACTGAGCCCCGCGAACAGATCGGTCTTGCCGGGTGTGAACGCGAAGTGCAGCGGCAAGTCGTCCAGCACGTTGTTAACGACTTCGCGGTCCTTCGTGTTGATGACCACCGGTTTGGCGCCGTTGTACACCGCGACGATCGAGGTGCGATAGTTCGGCAGTTGCACGCGTTCGAAGAACGAGGTCATCAAACTGTGCACCCGCTGGCGTCGACTTTGCTTGCCATCGGGGCCCGCATCCACCAGCAGCATGCTGGGCGAGACATCGAGCACCAGGACCAAGTGCTTCATCTCCCCTTCGGCAATCTGACCGGTTGTGTGGACCTTCGGCGGCAGAAGCAGCAGCGTTACCAACCCCCACACCACCGCCGCGCTCGACAGGGCGATGAGCAAAGGAGCCATCCACGCTAGCGCGCTTGGACGGGCGGTGGGGCCGAACGCGAGCATGGCGATCTGCCTCGAACGCCGCACGTGCAGCCACTCGGCCAGTAAGGCGAAGGCGAGGACGGCGAGTGCGGCGATTTCGGCTACCATGGTGTGTATCGCATCCCCAGCGAACCAACGAGAGCCAGCCCCATGATCGAAAGCCCCGCAAGGGCGTATGGCCGATAGTAATCCACCGCGTCCGCCGACGTGCGTTCCATCTGCGCTTGTTCCATCGAATCGATACGTCCGAAGATGGAAGCGAGTCCTGCGACATCATCGGCAGCGAAGGCCGAGCCACCGGTGTAAGCGGCGATGTTGATGATGGGGTCGGGAATCTCTGTCTCGGAGATGTGAATGGCGTAGAGAACGATGTTGTTCTCTTTCAGTTGATTGGCGATGTCCATGTCGTTGCCATTACCCAGGTCGAAACTGAATCCATCGGAAACGAGCAAGATCATGCGGTCGCCGTTGTCGGTTTCGACGAGTCGCCGCTGACAGGCGAGTAGCGCTTTGCCGATCTCGGTTCCGCCAAACATTGGAGGAGCCACTTCGGGACGCATGAACGGTGGGGCGTGGCGGATGGCCGAGGCGTCGGTGGTGATCGGCACCCAGTGCATCACCTCGTTGCCGAAGAACGTCAGGCCAAACGCATCTCCTTGCCGGATTTCGAGGAACTCGTCGATCGATTTCATCGAAGCGTCGTAGCGGTTGCCTTCGCCAAAGGTCGCCATCATGCTGCCCGAAATATCGACGCAGAACTCGATGTTCGTGAGCCGCCGTTTGACCTCGGGCTCGGTGAGTTGGATGGGACCGGCCAAGATGAGTATCACCACGATTAGCAGCAGCGCGGGGAGCGACGCCGCCACGTTGAGCAGACCTTGCAACCAGCGTCCTTGGCCCGGTTTGCCATGATCGAACGGCATCACGACCGCTGGCCTTCGCCGGCACCACTGCCAGATCAGGATGGCGATGGGAATCAAGAGTAACAGTAGGAGGATCGCCCAGTGAAGTCGGAAACTCATCGCGCCACCTCCGCTGGTTGCAGGGGCTGCAAGGCGTCGCTCGGTAGATTGCGATAGGGTTCCAGTAACTCGCTAACATCGACCTGCTCGCTCCGCGAAGGATCGTGCAGCCAGACTTCCAATTGGCGGAGCAGCTGCCCTCCGTCGGGATGCTTCAGCACCTCGCGCAGCGCTTCATTGGTCGGCAAGGCGTTAAGGCCCAGTCGGGTACGCCAGTAGCCGAAGAGACCTCGTTCGAGCTCGGCGAGTTCGGCGTGGCTCACTTTACCGGCGATAGCCGCTTCGATGGTGGGTCGCAGACGATCGGCAAGCGACTGCGGACGGGCGTTTGCGACGGCTTCGAGTTCAGGATCGGGTTTACGGCCAACGAACAGCAGGACATAAGCCCCCACGACCCACACCAGAACTCCAACTGTCAACCAAATGCGATAACCGCCCACGCTGGGGAGCGCAGAAGGCTTCAGCGCATTCGGTTCTACTTGTCCGGGAGGTAACGCCGCCTCGACGTTGACTGGAATCGCTGGCAGCACGACGGCGGGCTGTGCGTCTTTGGGTTGCAGGTAGTCGATCAGGTTATAGCTGCCGGGCTCCAGGGCGTAGTACTCTAAGGTGTAGCGATGCGACTCGCCGTGCGGATAAGTCTCGACGATACGCAGCACGAACGGGGCGTCGCGGTCGGCGAGTGGTTTCACTTCCAACTCGGGGCCGGGCAAGACGTGGTCTTCGATGGTCGCGGGAACCCCAACCGTGGTCGCGGCGGCGATTTCTTCGCCACGCACTGCGGCACTCGCCATGACGAATAGCGCGATGCAAAGAGCGCTCAGGTGGCTGGTGCGTGTTCTGGTCATCGGACCGTCCTTCCTAGGAGACCGCGGGAGCAGAAGAAATTGCGAAGCTGCGATAGGAAGGGCTGGTCGGTTCGGAGTAGCAGGTGATCGATGCCGCTGCGTTTGAACTCCGCGGCAATGGGGTCGCCGGGCAACCAATTGCGTCCCGAGCGAGTGGTGAAAGTCTTCCCCGACTCCGCTTCGCTCGCCCGCAAGAACCCGGCGCGGCGGACGCCGGATTCGGCGGGGTCTTGGAACTGGAGCACCGCGACATCGTGCTGTTCGGCGAGTTGCTTGAGCGCGGGGACCGCCCAGGGATCGTGTAAATCGCTGAGTACGACGATCAAAGATGTTCCGGGCAATCGCGGTGAGAGCTGGCGAACGCGTAGGCCCAGCGTGGTCGGTTCGTCGTAGCGAAAGTTGCGAAGTAAATGGAACCACTGAAGGATCTGAGTCTTCGACAAGCTCGGTTCGACTCGCAAGCTTCGGCCACCCACGGCGACAACGCCCACGGGACTCGCGCGGTCGAGGCACGCAAAGGCGATTCCGCCAGCGATCTGCACCGCCATGCTGTACTTGCTAAGCCGGCCGCTACTCACCGTCATCGATGCCGAGGTATCGACGAGCAAGTAGCACGGCAATCGCTTGGGGGCTTCGTACTCTTTTACGAATACCTTTCCCACGCGGGCGGTCACGCGCCAGTCGATGCTTCGCACGGGGTCGCCGAACTGGTAGGGGCGTGACTGTGCGTACTCGAGTCCCGACCCGAGGAAGGGCGAGCGGTCGTTGCCGTAGCTCAGGCTGGTCGCCAATCGCTTGATGGCGATAACGAACTGCCGCGAGTCCAGCGGGTCGACGTTTTCGAGCGTTCCTTCCACAGACCAGTTCCTTGCTGTTCCGAGCGGTATCAATCGGCGGTGGGGCAACTAAGCGGAGACTTCTTGCAAAATCTCCTCGAGCGCCGTCGACGCCGAGCGGCCCTCGGCGAGTGCCGCGTAGTTCGGACGAATGCGGTGCAACATGACGTCCTCCGCCAGTTCGTAGAGGTCCTCGGGCGAGACGTACGTGCGACCATGAATTAGCGCCCGCGCCCGGGCTGCGCGAGTCATGGCGATTCCAGCTCGCGGACTGGCACCGAGTTCCAAGTCGGGATGCCGACGGGTGCGGTCGACGATTTCGATCACGTGTTCGAGGAACGTATCGCTGACATGGACCTGATGCACGGCTTCCATGGCTTGCACCAGCATCTCGGGCGAACCGACGGGCTCGCTGTCGATGCTGTCGAACTCGCTACGAGCCACCGCCCCACTTCCTTCGCGGCGGACGCCGAGTTGCATGTTGCGACGCAGGATCTCGCGTTCGTGCTCGGGCTCAGGGTAACCGAGTCGATGCAGCAGCATGAAACGGTCGAGCTGCGCCTCGGGTAGTTCGAAGGTGCCCGACTGCTCGACGGGGTTTTGCGTGGCGATGACCAGGAACGGCGTGGGGAGCGGATGAGCTTTGTTGCCCAGCGTCACTTTCCGCTCCTGCATTGCTTCGAGCATCGCGCTCTGAACCTTGGGAGCCGCACGGTTGATTTCGTCGGCGAGCAAAAGGTTCGTAAAGATCGGTCCGCGGTGGGTTCGAAACGTGCCCGACTGCTGGTCGAGTATCTCGGAGCCTAGGATGTCGGACGGCAGCAGGTCGATGGTGAACTGGATACGGCTGAAGTCGAGGTGGATCGCCTTCGACAGCGTCGACGCCAGCAGCGTCTTCGCGATGCCCGGCACGCCCTGCAGGAGGATGTGGCCGCTGGTAAACAGGGCAATGAGAAGTCGCTCGACGACCACGTCTTGCCCTACGACCACTTGCCCCACCCGCTCGCGGATTCGACTGACGAAATCAATGGTCTCGTCGAGCGAACCCGTCGCCATCTCACACGTATCGGTTGCCATTCGTTGCCCTTCTTGTTCGCAAACCTAAGCCATTCCGCCGATTCTCCGCCCTCGCCTACCAGCAGAACCCTGATTCTAGACAACTCCCAACGTCCCCACAACAATTTCGCCCCCAGAGTGAGACGCTCCCCGACGGAAAAAGTTCCCCCTCGCTCGCACCGCTCCGAATTGTGGGTTGGATGGTCGCTAGCAGGTTCTCGACTGCAACCTGCGCAAACGCGACGCAATCAAGGCTAGCGTCTTTACCTTAGGTAGAAGTCTCTCGTTGGTGGTAGGAAGGAGTTCGAGCCAACTCGGAATAAAGTCCCATTTCGCCTTTATTGCACTGGGTGCGACAAAACTCTTTTTTCGCCTTCAGGGAGTGTCGTTGTAAGAGACGCCCCTTCAACACGTTACGAAGCCCACGGCGCTAGGAGTCGCCCGAATAAAGTCGCAGGGGCAAACCGCACCTGCGACATTACTCATTTCTTACTCCCTCCCCCAAGTCGTTGCGCACATGGCGTTGCGATTCGAAGACCCACGGTTCGCACCCACGCCATCGGGGGAGGGGTGGGGTGGGGGCCGAGTTTGGGAGTGGACGTTGCCTTTACGAAGTAGGCCGGATCAAGCTCCGCGCCAATCCTGTTCGGCCCGCGATTTGCGCCTCACTAAGTTTAGACTTAGCGGGGCTCTTATTTTTGGGCTTGCGCGATGGAATCAGGTGGATTCTACTAGTTGCATGGCGAGTCCTAAGCGCAAGTTGGTCGAGGCCCGGGAGGTAACGGGGCTAAAGTACTTTGATGTGCTTGCTCCGCTGTTGGGGCGGTTGCACGAGGTGGGGTGCGAGCGGGATCGGGCCGGGAATCGGCAGTTGCACTACGACCAGTACTGCATGCTGGTGCTGTTGTATTTTTACAATCCGGTCGTCTCCTCTCTGCGGGCGATCCAGCAGGCCAGCGAACTGAAGAAGGTACAGAAGAAGCTAGGCTGTCCCCGAGCTTCGCTCGGCTCGCTGTCCGAAGCCACGCGGGTGTTCGATCCCGAAGCCCTGCAGGGCGTGATTGCGGATTTGGCCGATCAACTCCAGCCGCTGGATCGTGATGCACGAGTTAAAGATATCCGCCATACGCTGATGCTGGTCGATGGAACCTTGTTAACGGCCCTTCCACGCATGATGGAGGCGGCCGTTCTAAAGCAGCAGACCGGATCGGGCCTCGTGAAATGGCGATTGCACACCCAGTTCGAAGTGGATCGACACCTGCCACACATCGAAGTGACCGACGGCACTAACGGGGGAGACAACGACGAACGGGTGGTCCTGGCCCGTCATCTACGCAGCGATTGCTGCTACGTGATGGACCGCGGTTACGCCAAGTTCTCGCTGTTCAATCAGATTCACCAGATGAATAGCAGCTATGTCTGCCGGATTCGCGACAATAGCCGGATCGAGACCATCGAGTCGCGACCATTAAGCGAAGAAGACCAAGCCGCGGGGATCGTGAGCGACGAAGTCGTCCAACTCGGTGGCCTGAAGGCCAAGGAGACCGGCAGAATCGATCATTCGGTACGGGTAGTGACGATTCGCGTCACACCGCATCCCAAACGCGGAGGGAAAGCGCATTCGGCTCCCGGCAACGATGGCTACCTGCGTCTGGTAACCAACCTGCTCGATCCACCGGCATCGATCATCGCCTTGCTGTACCAGTATCGCTGGGCAATTGAGATCTTCTTCCGCTTCTTCAAGCATATCCTCGGTTGCCGGCACTTGCTCAGTCACGACGAGCGTGGCATCCAGATTCAAACGTACTGCGCGATCATCGCGTGCCTGCTGATCAGCCTGTGGACGGGGCGTAAGCCCACGCTGCGGACGTACGAAATGATCTGCTACTACCTGTGTGGAATGGCCGACCAAGAGGAGCTCTTAGCGCACATTAAGAAACTCCAGCCGCAGGGTGCCTAGGGGACTCGCGTCTTCTCGACAGCGAGAAGGATGACTGCTGCGCGGATGGCTACAACACCATCCCTCCCTCTAAACTCCAAGGCACTCGACCTCCCAACAACACACTCCGTAAGCAACCGAAAGCTAAACAGCAATCATCGGGCCGAACAGGATTGGCTCCGCGCCGATCCGGCGCTTCACGTGTTACCTTTATCGTTCGTCACCACTTCGCTTATTCCCGTATTCCCGAGGCGTGGCTTTGCATCTTTTCACGCAAAGACGAAGGTACGGAGAGAAACACAGCCGCACAGACGGTAAGCCGACAAGCGTTGCCAGGCCGCTTCGTATGTCGTTGTTATTAAAGTCAGTTGTCAAAGAGCGAAAACCGCTGCTAGAACGGTATGGGTGCATTAGATCACATAGTGTGCGCGCATTCAAGTACCTGGCGCTAAAAATGTGGGAAAAAGTTCGTGCCCGGTAAGACCTGTTAAATTAGGTTGAATAGGGTCCCATCGTCGCACGCGATCTGCATTTCTGGCAGCCTGAGCGCGGCTAGTTTGTACTGGGGGCCTGAGGTTCGCCGGCGGTACGCGCCGAAGTCGATGCAGATAGCATTCGTGCCTTGGCGGCTGACCGAGGCGTCCATCGAGTAGTGCCCGAAAACGCAAAGCTCGGGGTCGGCGTAGTCGTCCCACCACGGCACGCGCTCGGTGTCGCGGATCTTGCCGGACGACTGGTAGGGGGCGGCGGCCGCGCGCTCGGGGCCCGACGTGATCAGCTTGATGGGGTTCTCGTTCTGGTGCGACAGTTCTTTGTCGATCGCCGGCGTGCTGCGGCAGAGGGCGTAGGCTTCGAGGCTGTCCGCGTACTGCTGGTAAAGGCTCACCACGTCCGACTTCGTCGCGAGGTGCGCGATGAACGCCTGGTCCCAATAAGCATGCACCACCCGCAGGCCCGGCCGATGGAGCGCGAGCGGCAGCGTGGCGAAGAACTCGAGAATCCCCGCGCGATCGGCGTCGGTAGCCAGCCGCTGCTCGACCAAGTTGCCCGCACTGTCGCGAAACTCCTCGCCAAAGAACCAACTGTTGTCGAACTTGCGATGCCCTAGCAAAAGGTTGAGATCATGGTTGCCCAGCACGCAACAAGCGAGCTCGGCCTCCACCGCCTTGCGCACAATCTCCACCGCCCCCACGCTATCAGGCCCGCGGTCGGTGAGATCGCCCACGAACACAAGCTTCCGCCCGTCGGGATGCCGAGCATCATCGGAATACCCTAGACGGTTCAGCAACACCTTGAGTGCGTCCATCTCGCCGTGGATGTCGCCGACGATGTCGAGGGGAGAGTCGGGGAGGGGTTGGAGGAGAGGGGGCATGGATGGTTGGGAGGTGGAATTAGTGGAAAACTCTCGCGCGCCTCGCTTAAACACGCTCATGATACATTGGGTCACACAGCTAGGCACTCGAGGAGCAACTGCCGTTCGTTAATCAACTGGAGCTTGAGCTTCCGCAAGTAACGACGAAACTGCCTCCTGCAGTTCGCCGCGGTGAGGATTTGCCATACGTAGTACCCCCTCTCGATCGATCAGGTAGAACGATGGCCAATGGGGAACTGCGTAAGCTTCGGACGTTTGCTTCGAATCATCCAGTCCGATTGCCCATGGAATGTTGTTGGCGTCGACGTATTCGGCCGCATCCTCCGCTGCCTGGGTAGAATGAAGTCCTACAACGATCAGACCTTTCTCGGCAAATTCCTCGTGCAACTTACGGACCTCTGGCATTCTGGCCCGACAGGGGCCGCACCACGTGCCCCAAAACTCAACGAGCACGACACGCCCCTTCATTTGATCGAGGCTGGTGCCTTGGTCGCAATTCATCCAATTCGTCACGACTAGCGCCGGGGCTGGTTTGCCTTCCAGATCGTTGAGTTGCTCGCGTTCTTCTTCCGTGCCTTCTCGCCAAAAGCTGTCGGCAGGCGATTTCGATCGCGAGACCTCTGAGCCTCCGAGGCGAAACTCCATTCGCCGGATAGAGTCAAGACGAGGAAACGCCGCTTGTACTCGACCGACGATCGCATCGGTAAGGTTGGGCGAACCAATCGATAGCGACCTCAATCGCGGTGCTTGTGCAAGAGCTTCAAGCCCCTTTTCCGTCGCCAGGCAGTTTATCTGGAGCCGTTCAAGTCCTGACAGGGAGCCGATCGACTTTAGCCCTTCGTCGGTTACCACAGAACTCGTAATCTCAAGGTACTTTAATTTGTCGAGGTGTTGTATGTGCCGAAGGTCAGCGTCGGTAAGCGCTTGTCCGCCGTCGATTCGAAGTGATGCGAGGTCGCGAAAGTTAGCAAGTTTCGCCATGTCCTCCTGGCCAAGCGGAGGACATTCACATAGCCACAATTCCGTTTTCACGAATGAAAGTGATTCGAGCTGCTTCCAGATCGGCTCGCCGTCGACTCGGGGGTCGACGTTCATCAGTCCCACTCGCTGTAGTCCCGGCATAGTGGCTAGCGTTTCGATGCAGCGGGTCGTCATGCGATTCCCGGTAATCTGAATTTGCTGAAGAGTGGCCGATTTGGCCATCTGGGCAAATCCCTCGTCGGTAACCCTCGTATGCTGAATCGACAGCTCTTCGAGTGAAGGCATCGCGGCTATCGACGCCATGCAGCTGTCATCGCAGTTGCCCGAAATGGACAGCTTTTGCAGACTCGCTAGTTTGGTCAAGGCGTTAACTCCTGCGTTACTGAGTTCCAGGTCGCCGGTGATCTCGCGCAACTTGCTCAGTGACTGAAGGTGTTCGGCGACCTCATCGTCGATGATCGTTCCGTAACAACGAAGGTATTCCAATTCCGTAAAGGCCCTAAGATGGTGCAGCCCTTTCGATGTAAGACCTGTATCATCCAGCGACAATCGTCGCAGCTGGGGACAATCGGCAGCAACTCGGCCGAGTCCATCATCCGTGATACTCGATCCGCTGACATTTAGGTGTTCCAAGTGCGGGCATCGCTGGAGATGAGCAAGGCCGCGGTCCGTGATGGATGGGTTGGGGTCGTCGCCGCGAAGCTCCGGCGCATACGCGTAGAAGTCAAGTGCTCGAAGCTGAGGAAGCTGCGTGATAGCGGCGAGCCCAGAGTCGCTGATCTGCGTGCGTCCTGCATAAACCGCTTGAAGGGACGTGCTGCGCGCGAGTAGCTCCAACCCGGCGTCCGTTACTGCCGTATGGTTGATGCCGATTGTTTGCAATTCAGGCAACTCGGCGACTGCCTTCATTACTTCGTCCCCAAGTTCGTCGTTCGAGCCGAGCCCCAAATACTGCAATCGATTCAGACGAGGCAAGTTAGCAGCAATCCCAGAAGTCAGCTTGGCGTTACTAACCGACAGATAACGGAGGCCCTTAAGCTGCGAAAGTTGTGCGAAACCTTCGTCGCCGATGGGCACTCCATAAGCTACGATTGCATCGATCAAATCGGAAGGAACATCGCCTATCCACTGCAATTGGTTACCAGCCGCCTGATTGAGTTCAAGTCGAACTGAATGCCCGTCGGGAATAGTAACACTCCCCGCAGCGGGTCCAAGTTCCTGCCAGCCACCTTGCTCGCTACCAAACGCCTTGTATCCGAAATCTGTCGATGCCTGAGGTTGGATCGAAACCTTGCCAATGGACTCCGCCGGGAACTCAATCGTGAGAGCAGCAGGGACGGGTGCCGCAACGAAGATGAGTAACAGCGACGCAACACAAGCAGCAACTACGCGCATTGCCTACCTCGAGGTTAGGTTCGCCTTCAAAGGTTAGTGGGATGGGGGGAGATGGAATCGTGCTCCCAATCGTTTTTTAGCGGCGAATGTGCTTTGGCGAACGTTGCCTGGATTGTAACGAATCTTATCGGTCGACACGATATTTGCTCAGTGCAAGGCCGTGGTCCGTTGTTCTCTGCCAAACTACGCAGGGTCTCTCGTTCCGTATTGGGCTTGGCTTGTGCGCCGTTCACGTTCGGCGCGATGCGCCGACGGCCATTTAGATCGGCACCGCTCGCCCCCATGCCTAGCCGCGAGTGGCGGGCGAGAATACGGGTGAGAACGACCCGTGGGCTACTGAATCGGCCGACCACTTTAGAAGCCGAACACCAATCGCAGAAAGCACTTAAGAGAGTACACCCCGCAGGATTCGAACCTGCAACCTTCGGATTCGTAGTCCGATGCTCTATCCAGTTGAGCTAGGGGTGCATCCCGCTTGGGCCCGGGGGCCGGTGGCGAAACGACTATCATGCCCGAATCGCCGCGATGCTGCAAGAGAGGCCTTTTGGCGGCCCGAGGTTCGCGGATGGCAGGGGGGAGGGGAGTCGTTAAAATGGGCCGGTTTGATCCCCCGCCCACCCGCTTCTCGCTGAAAAAATCGCATGGATAGTGCATCGCCGTACCAGTCGCCGCAAGCGGACGAAGTGGTGGATTCGAACTCGGCGGCGGCCCGTGGCGGAGGGCCTGGCAGCGAGCCGCAGCTCACGTGGCGGGCGGTGCTGGTGGGGTGCTTGGTGGGGAGTGTGATCTCCTGCACCAACATGTACATCGGGCTCAAGATTGGGTGGACGTTCGGGGCGTCGATCATCGCGGCGGTGCTAGGATTTTCGTTCTTCGCGCTGATCAATCGCCGGCTCTCGATCCTCGAGACGAACATCGCGCAGACCGCGGGTTCGGCGGCGGGGTACATGTCGAGCGCGGCGGGGCTCGTCGCGGCGATTCCGGCGCTCGAGATGCTTGGGTATAAGATCGAACCGATTCCGCTGGTGTGTTGGTCGCTGTCGATCGCGTTCCTCGGCGTGTTCTTCGCGGTTCCCCTGCGGCGGCAAATGATCTTGGTCGACAAGCTGCAGTTTCCTTCCGGCACGGCGACGGCCGAGACGATCCTGGCGATGTATAGCGATGCGGACGAGGCGATGGGGAAGGCCCGGGTGCTGCTGTGGTCGGGTTTGCTGGCGGGTCTGTTCACGCTGGGTTATCACTTCGTCCCGCAGCTCGAATCGCCGCCGCTGCACGAATGGATTCCGCTTGGTTTCCTGACGGTGATTGCAGGTTGGGGGTTCACGATCTCGCTCGGTCCGTCGCTCGTGGGGGCGGGATTTCTTGTGGGGCCGCGAGTGGTGTTGTCGCTACTGGCCGGTTGTTTGTTGGCTTGGGGAGTGCTGGGGCCATGGGCGCAGCAAGCGGGCTGGGCACCGGGGGCGGTGATGAGTTACGCCGACGGCCCGCGGGGTTGGCTGCTGTGGCCGGGTGTGGCGCTGATGGTGAGCGAGGCTTTGGCGAGCGTCGCGCTGTCTTGGCGGACGTTTGTCGATGCGATTCGCGGCGCGGTGGCGGCGATTGAAGGGGACTTTGAGGACGATCGAACCGATCCGACGCAGATCCCGAACTCGTGGTGGATGGGAGGGCTCGCGCTGGGGACGCTGTTGACGATGGTGATCGCCTACTGGATTTTCGAGATTCCCTGGTACCTGACGCTGGTGGCGGTGGCGTTATCCAGCGTGCTGTCGGTCGTCGCGGTGCGATCGGCGGGCGAGACCGACATTAACCCCGTCGGCGGGATGGGGAAAGTGACGCAGTTGGTGTTCGGTGGTCTCGCGCCGGGGGCCATGTCGACCAACTTGATGTGCGCGGCGATCACGGGGGCGGGGGCGTCGCAGGCGGCGGACATGATGCAGGACCTGAAGACGGGGCACCTGCTCGGCGCGTCGCCGCGGAATCAGTTCTTCGCGCAGCTTGCTGGGATTCTTGCGGGCGTGGTGTTCGTGGTGCCGGCGTACTACTTATTCAATAGCGCCTACGAAATCGGCGGTGAAGAGCTCCCTGCGCCGGCCGCTCATGCGTGGAAGGCGATGGCGGAGCTGCTCGCCGATGGTTTTGGGGCGCTGCCGCCGCATAGCGAGAAGATGGTGCTCGCGGGGGCGGTGCTTGGCGTGCTGTTCGCGGTGCTACGGCGAGTGCCTTCGATCCGCAACTACGTGCCGAGCGGGCTGGCGATGGGCATCGCGTTCATCGTGCCGGCGTTCAATTCGCTGTCGATCGTGATCGGTCTCGCCGCGTATCTGATCTGGAAAGCCGTGAGCCCCCAGAGCGCGAAGAAGTACGACTTCGCCGTCGCTTCGGGGTTGATTGCGGGCGAAGGATTGATGGGAGCGGTGAACGCGGGGCTGACGATCGCGGGGATCGGGCCGCTGACGTAGAGGGGGCAGTGAGCTGTAGGCAGTGGGCTGTGTTTGTTCCGGAGGAAAATAGGACGCGGATGACGCGGATTGGGCAGGATTTTCGCGGATTTAATGATATGAGCTTTCCACGGCCGGCTTAGATCCGCGCGCATCCTCTTAGATCTGCTCATCCGCGTTCCATTTCCCGGTCAATGAGTTCCGTGACGGGTTGGTGGTAGTTCGATGAGAGTAGAGCAGGGTGGGGGGCTGTTACTCCGCGCCTTCGTCGGCGGACTTGGGTGCCCACTCGAAGCGATAATTGACTCCGAGCTGCATGCGAGTGAAGGAGATGATTTCCTGGGTGTGGCCTTGGAAGTGGGGGAGGCAGTCGAACAGGATCGCGGCACCCGTGACTTCGAAGCCTTGGATGACGTGGACTTCTAGCAGGCCGGCTTCAGTGAGCCTCGCAATCGCCGACTTGGCATCGGCGACGGAACTTTCGAGTTTTTCGACAAGCACGGCACGCTCCACCGGTCTGCGCTCGGCGAACTCCAGCGGGCGATTGCGATGATCCTCGGCACCCCCAAGGCCGGCGACGACCCACTGCCGCAGGTTGCCGGCCAAGTGAAGCATGAGGTTTCCGATAGAGTTCATCTCGGAATTGGGTCGCCACCAGATTTGCTCGTCGGTGAGCTGGTCGAGGCAGTGATGGATCTTGATCATCGCGCGATCGAGGCACCGCGTGGCGGCGGAGGCGATGGCCGAGGGTAGGGGAGAGTCGGTGGGCATCGAATCTATAACCTCCGATTTAACGATACTGGTCTATCGGTACTGGGTGTTCCCCCAGTTGGACGTATTGTGCTCTTGTGAACCGCCGCGGGGAATGGTGAGCGTTGTCCAGTTGTCGCCCGCCAGGATGCGGGCGATGAGGACGATCTGCCCCACGTGGTAGCCGGTATGGGAGAGCGACCTGCCGATGGCGAGCGGAACCGACAAGGCCTCGCCGCGGATGGTGATCGACTTCTGCCAGGCGTCGACGGTGAGCGCTTGCAACGTCGTGAAAACGGGCTGCCAACCCTGGTGCCAATAGGCAAGCAACTCGTCTCGCGTCGTGAACGTGTCGACGAACTCGTCGTCGCGATCGCGATCGGGCTTTTCGCCATCGCTGGTGAGAAAGTCGGTCCAGCGCGACTTTAGGTTTCCAGCCACGTGCTTAGCGATCACGGCGACCGAATTGGTCGCGGGATCAAGGGCTTGGTGCAGTTGCTGGTCCGTGAGCTGTGCCATTGCACGCTCGGCGAGGTGTTTGTTGTACGCGAAGGCGGGGACGAACTCGTTGGGGGTGGGGGGGTAGTGAGCTGGCACTGTCTATCTGCTTTGGGTATTGCGGGCCTATCTCAAGACACAGATGCTTGCGATGAAGTTCACGGTACTACGCACCTTCGGCAATGGAAGCGCACGGGAGTAGCAGTGCGTCATCCAATGGTCTGCGTTATATTACCATCATGGTCTTTGATATCGGTCGGGTCTACGACAATGGTCAGTTGCTTGAACTCCGTAAATTTGTAGGTACCTGCCTTCGGCAAGAGTTCATTCTTCAGTTTGAAAGCGAAATTGCTGTTCAGCGAAAGCTCAAGAATCTCGTTGTCGATGCGCCAGTCGTTTGTATCGCTTGGAACGAATCGAATTGCTGCCTCTTTGCCGCCAAGCACAAATGGCCGACCGAAGGGAATACGGCCGCAAAGTCGACCCGTCAAGTCGTCTACGATCAGTGCGCCCAAATGCAATTTGCAGGATCGAATCCAGCGACCGCAACTAAAACTGAAGAGATCTGAATAAAGTACTTCGCCTGACGCTCCTTCATTGGCGACACCGTTCTCTACCTTAGCGGCAAAGTCCGCGTCGTTCAGCCAAGAGTCGCGGCTGAGATCGGTGACCAGCTTGGGATGCTTAATGGCTGCCAAACTCAGGAAGTTGCTAGAGTTCCACCGCATGATGGTTTGCAGCTCATCTACTGTGAGGCCCACGATCTGTAGAAACTCGAGTGACCCGTTGGGAGTGGTTATCTGCCCTAGTTCGGGGTCTTCCGTAAACACAATGCATTGAATCAACGTGTCGCTTCCGATACAGATGGGTCCATTTAACGGCATCGTGTGTCCCGCACCGAAAGCGTTTCCCGTTTCGAATACATACCTCCCCAGATTCTGCAGGAAATTGAAGACCCAGTTCGCATCCGCAGCAACGTCGCTGGTTCGCAGCCTGAATGTTAGTTCGAAACCAAACCCGCTTACTTCAGGGTCTTTCCATTCTTTCTCATATAACTCGGAGAAGCCGTAGGTAACAAAGTGCCAAACACCGCGATCATCCGGATCTTGAAAAGCACTGATTCCGGTGATCGGATCTCTACCGCCAAGTGCAAAAGGGAGGGTTGAACCCCAATGTAAAGGCTCGACCTGGCCGTAGATTCCACGGAGCGCTTCGTCGATGGCATTCCAGCCAAGCGGCTCGGGATCACCGTGGTCGTCCATGTGCAGACTTTCTTTGGTCGAAGTGAGTGACATCGCCAGGACGGCTATGAAATGGGTGTTATAGCAGTTCTCGGTGTACGTTGCGCGCGTTGCTCAACCACTACTCTCGTTCCCACTTCTTCCCCTGCCAAGTATCCCGCCGCTCGAACTCCGCTTCGATCTCCCGCTTCACCGCGCCTTTGTTCAGGCACCACTCGGGGCCGATGAAGAAGCTAGGCGGGGCGTCGCCCGAGATGCGTTCGATGACCATCGTCGGGGGTAGCAGCTCCATGAAATCCACTACGGTGCGGACGTAGTCGTCTTGCTCCATGAGCGTGACTTCGCCGGCGGCTATTTGGTCGGCGAGCTTGGTGTTTTTGACGCAGTAGAGGTTGTGGATCTTCACCCCGTCGACGTTCAGCCGCGCGAGTTCGCGGGCCGTGGCGAGCATGTCGTCGTGCGTTTCGCCGGGGAGGCCGAGGATGGCGTGGGCGGAGATCTCGAACTTGCGGTCCGTGCTGCGGCGCATGGCGTCGATCATGGCGTCGTGATGGCAGCCACGGTTCATCCAGTCGAGCGAAGCGTCGTGGATCGTCTGCATGCCGTATTCGACGGACAGGTAGGTCCGCTCGCCGAACTCGTTGAGCAGCGCGAGTACGTCATCCGGCACGCAGTCGGGGCGGGTGCCAATGGCGAGGCCGACGACTTGGGGGTGGTCGAGTGCCTGCTCATAGAGCGACCGCAGTCGCTCGACGGGGGCGTAGGTGTTGGTGGCGGGCTGGAAATAGGCGATGAACTGAGAGCAGTCGGCGTAGCGGATGCGCATTCGCTCGAGACTTTGATCGATCTGCCCGCGGATGTCCGCCCTGGGAAGTCGTCGGCTGGGGCTGAAGCTGCGGTTGTCGCAGAACGTGCAGCCCCCCTTCGCAACGGTGCCATCGACGTTGGGGCAGGTGAATCCGGCGTCGAGACTAACTTTCTGGACACGCCCCCCGAAAAGTTCGCCCAAACGGTATCGATAGCTGTAGTAGCGCAATCCCGACTGTCGCCAGTGGGGTAAATCCGGGGTCGACGTAAGTGGTTTGGTTGACGGCAATTGGGGCGACGAATAAATTGGAGGGGTAGGCGGAGACGTTCGAAGCGGGACATTATATCCCAGATGGGGGCCTGTCATCAGGCGTGCTGTCGGAAGGGGCAAGATCCGGCAAATCAAGCGTCAGTGCGTGTCGCTCCGCGCGGTTTTATATCTATTTTATCTTTCCGATTTTTGCCCTAAGTGTGAAGTGAGGTCCATCATGTACGGCTTCGATGCCGAGTACGGGGAACTGATCCCGCAGGGTGGTGGCGACACCATTCCGCTGCGGAAGCAGCAGTTGCTCATTGGCCGACGTGAGAGTTGCGATATCGTGCTGCGGTTCGCGAACGTTTCGGCACACCATTGTCAGCTAACCCTTGAGGGCGGTTACTGGTTCGCCCGCGACCTTGGTAGCCGCAACGGTATCAAGGTGAACAATGTCCGCGTGCAAGAGAAGCGGCTCGACCCGGGCGATGTCCTGGCGGTGGCCAAGCACTACTACGAAGTGCGCTATTCGCCGGCCGACCTTGGTGCCGTGGGCCCGCCCCCACGCGACGACATGACGCGGGAGATCATGGGCGAGTCGCTCCTGACGCGAGCGGGGCTGGATAAGAACGCGCGTATTGGTGGTTCGTCCGGCGCCCCGAAGCGTTATGATCCTACCAACCACAGCAGCGGGCAGATCAACTCGCCGGACAAACCGGTGTAATTGAAGGTCTCCATGTCGAAATACCCAATGACCAATGCTTCCGCGGCATTGGTCATTGTTGTTTAAAGCCGAAGTTTATGACTGGTAAGAAGAAAAAGGTCCGAACGTCGTTCCGCAAGAATCGCGAGGTGCGCACTCGCGAGAACGACGTAACACGCCAGTACGGCGATGCCAACGCAGAAGATCACGTGCAGGGGGAACGGATTAGTGGCAAGGGAGCGCTGACACGCAAGCGGACCGTCGCCGGTGCGGAGGTAGTAGAAGACGAAGCGGGCACTTACATCCTGCCCGACGTCGACATGACCATCTGCCGACCGGGGCGAGTGCTCCGCGTGCAGGGGCTCGTCAGCATCGTTCGTGACGAGTCGGGCACGCTGTGGCGATGCGCGACGCGGCGACTGCTGAAGACTATGTCGACCGACCAGAGGCATGTCGTCGCGGCGGGCGACCATGTTTGGTTTCGGCCCGAGGGAGATGAGGAAGGGATCATCGAGCGTGTCGAGCCTCGCCGGGGTTTGCTTTCGCGTACCAGTCGCGGCCGCCAGCACGTGCTCGTGGCGAACGTCGATCAACTGGTGATCGTTGCCAGTGCCGCCGAGCCCCGCATCAAGCCGAACTTGATCGATCGCTTCTTATTGACATCGGAGAAGACGCAGATCCGTCCGGTGATCTGCATCAACAAGATCGACCTCGTGGACCCTGCGGACATGATGCCGCTCGTGGGAGTCTACAGTCAATTGGGCTACGAGGTGCTGCTGATCTCCGCGGCGACGGGACAGAACATCGATCAACTTCGCGAACTGCTCGCCGGCCGCGATTCGGTGCTTAGTGGGCAGTCGGGCGTCGGGAAGTCGTCGCTGCTCAACGTCATCGAGCCTGGGCTTGGCTTGCGAGTGAACACCGTCAGCGCCGAGTCGCAAAAGGGACGCCACACGACGACCACCGCCGAGCTGTTTCCGCTGGCCTCGGGCGGGCACGTGATCGACACGCCCGGCATTCGGCAGTTTCAGCTCTGGGACGTGAGCGCCGAGGAAGTATCGGGATATTTTCGCGAGCTCAGGCCTTACGTGTCCCAATGCCGGTTCCCCGACTGCACCCACACCCACGAGGACTTCTGTGCGGTTAAGGACGCCGTTGCTGACGGCCGGATCGATACGAGGCGGTACGAAAGCTATGCCCAGATCCAGGCCGGCGACGAGCCGTAAGGCTCTCGATTGCCGATTCCTGGCCCTTTTTGTGCCGTTGCACGCTCGGCCAGGCTGCAAGTGGTGCTCTTCGCCCGCTATTGGCGGTTGAATGGTGGGCCCCCCCTGTCTAAGCTGGCGGTTTTGCAAATCGCGGCATTTTTAGGGCATGGGCATGACCGGCGAGGGTTGGCTGACAATTGGCGTGCTCGTGGTGACCTTCATCGGGCTGCTGCGTAACGTCGCCCCACCCGACATGCTGTTCATTCTTGCCGTTTCGGTACTCGCGCTGTTCGGAGTCATTACTCCGACGGAAGCATTCTCGGGCTTCTCGAATGCCGGCATGCTGACCGTGGCGTTCCTTTTTGTCGTGGCCTCAGGGCTTCGAGAGACCGGGGTGCTTAACTACGTGGGTGGTCGGCTGTTGGGTGGGGCCACCACTTCGCATCAAGTGATTGCCCGTCTGTCTGCGATGGTGATTCCGGCGTCTGCGTTTCTCAACAATACGCCGATCGTAGCCATGCTGATGCCGGTTGTGCTCGATTGGTCCCGTCGGACCCGTGTATCGCCATCCAAGCTGCTGATCCCTTTATCGTATCTCGCGATCCTCGGCGGTACCTGCACGCTCATTGGTACGTCGACCAACTTGGTGGTGCATGGGCTGATGCTCAAGAGCGGGATCCCAGGCATCGACAAAGGCATGACCCTCTTCGAACTAGCGCCGGTCGGCGTGCCGTACGCGATTATTGGCGTGGGTTTTTTGCTGCTCTTCGGCGACAAGCTTCTCCCCAACCGCACCGAACTCTTCGAGAAGCTTGGGAAGTCGCGTAAGGAATATATCGTCGAAATGCAGGTCGACCCGCAAAGCAAGCTGGTCGGCAAGACGGTCGAGGCGGCTGGGTTGCGTCACCTCCACGGGCTCTACCTGATCGAAATCCAGCGCGAATCGGAAGTCGTCTCTCCGGCTGGCCCCGATGAAGTGCTGCAAGGCCGTGACGAACTAGTTTTCGCTGGCGAAGTGGAGAGCGTTGTCGAGCTTCAGAACTTAACGGGACTCATCCCGGTCGCCGCGGCCGAAGCGGACGAAAGCGCATCGATTGCCGAATTAGCCCGCCGCCGCATGGCCGAGATCGTTATCTCGGTGAACTCGCGGCTAGTCGGCCAAACGATCCGTGATGCGGATATTCGTGCCACCTACGGAGCGGTAGTCATCGCGGTGCATCGCGACGGTAGTCGGGTGGAAGGGAAAATTGGCGACGTTCGCCTAGAGTCGGGCGACACGCTGCTGCTGCAAACGCCGCCCCATTTCGCCCGTGCGTACCGCAACGACCCCGCCTTCTACATTGTCAGCGATGTCAACGAGTTCCGCCCGTTTCGCCGTCATCGAGCGTGGATCGCCGTCCCACTGCTGGGCGTGCTGATTGTCCTGATGTCGACTGGTTGGATTGATTCGGTAGTGGCGTCGGCGCTCGTCGCTTCCGCTATGGTGTTCGCTGGCTGCATTTCGGCTGGTGAAGCGCGGCGGAGCATCGAATGGCAGGTTCTGGTGACCATTGCCGCAGCGTTCGGCGTCGGCATTGCGATGGAAAAATCAGGCGTAGCGAGCGCGGCTGCCGAAGGACTCGTCGCGGTGACGGGCAACATGGGCCCCGTGTTTGCCCTGGCGGCCATCTACATTCTGGTGTCGCTGCTCACGGAAATGGTTACTAACAACGCCATCGCAATCCTCATGTTCCCAGTATGCTTGCAGGTCGCCTCTCAACTCAACGTCGATCCACGCCCGTTTCTAATCGCCCTCACGCTCGCGGCGTCGGCAAGTTTCATGACCCCCATCGGCTACCAGACCAACCTGATGGTCTACGGCCCCGGTGGTTATCAATTCGGCGACTATCTCAAGATTGGTGCTCCGCTTAACTTCATTCTGGGCCTAGTTGCCGTGGTCTTGATTCCTTATTTCTGGCCCTTCGTAACCCAGTAGGTGTCTCGACGGGGAAGAGGTCGCGTTCGTTGTAGACGCGCGACTACAATTGGGCCTCCGATGCCCGGTCTCTGAATGGAACCCGTAGTAGGGATGCAATAACCCGTGGAACTCAACGAAGACTTTGTCACCAAATTCGTGCTCTTGTGGGCGGTAATCGACCCGATTGGCACGGTGCCTGTGTTTATCTCGGCCACGGCGAACCATACGCCGCACGAACGACGCCGCATCGCAGTTATTGCCACGCTGGCGGCGGCAGGGATTCTGCTGTTCTTCATCGCCGCCGGCGAGCCGCTCCTCCGTGCGATGGAGGTGCCACTGCCGGCGTTCGAGATTGCCGGTGGAATCGTGTTGTTCCTGTTTGCTCTTACGATGATCTTCGGCGAGAGCAAGCCCGAGAGCGAGACGACGATGCTCCGCAGTTTACACGACGTGGCGATCTACCCTCTGGCGACGCCGTCGATGGCCTCGCCTGGAGCGATGATGGCGGTGGTGCTCCTCACGAAGAACGACGCTCACACGCTCGCCGACCAGATCTCGACGGCCGTGGTGATGTTGCTCGTGCTGGCTTCAGCGCTCGTGCTGATGCTTGGGGCGGGGGTAATCTCACGCCTCATCGGCACCGGCGGGGCGAGCATCGTCAGTCGCGTCATGGGGTTGATCCTAGCGTCGGTCGCGGCGACGAGTGTCCTGGCCGGGGCCAAGGAGTACTTCTCGAACTAGGCGCGGCTGGCACCCGCCTGGTCCTTTTTTTCTTCCCGCCCAACGTCGACTCTTCCTATTCTTCCATGCCACAGGGCATGGTGCTGGTCGGCAGAGAGTCGCAGTGCGGACCAAATTTCGGTGCCGCCTATGTGCCGCCTCTGGGCTGCAAGTTCACCACGTGGCCGCAGAGAGGCCCTGACCCGCCTGTGACAGCCTTATTTTTTGTGCTGGCTTCCCGTCCACCGCCCAGCGGCTCCCGCCTGCGGAAAAAATGCCAAAACTTTGCCCGATCCCTATAGACGACCGGGGGTGCGAGCGATAACATTTTGCGAATTACACGACGTAAGGTCGTGGACCGTTCTTTGCAGTTTTCCGTCCCACCTGCCTGGCCGAAGAAGCGGCCACAAAAGGCAAACAACGGTTTAATCTCTCTCGCCGGAAGGTTCTGCGCACGTTGCGCTAGGGGACGCCGGTTTCAATTTCTCGTGTTTTCGGAGCTTTTGCGCACGATGCAGGTATTAACTGAATACCGCCGAATTATGCACCAGGGTGAAGCCCACTATGGGCAACACGCGCTGGTCACGGCTTTGGGCTGCAACGACAACATCCTCTCCGTTGAGAGCATGTACAACTTCCTGCAGACCATGGCCGACGAGATCGACATGGTTCGCTTCGGACCTCCTATTGTCGCCCGCTTTGGAGGCGGGATCGAAACTGGCTTGTCGGGAGTGCAACTGATCGAGACTAGCGCGATCATGTTCCACACCAACGACGCTCACCGTGACATGTACTTGGACGTCTTCAGCTGCAAGACGTTCGACGAAGCCACGATTCGTCGCGTTCTCGACGAGTTTCTTGCCCCTACGACCACCCAGCTGGAGATGCTTTACAGAAAATGACACGAATCTATCCTGACCACCTTCCCGAGATCCCCGACGAACCCCACGCCGAGGACTTTCGGGTTGTCCAAGTCGATGAGAATCGCGGCTTGGGCGTGCTGGTGCTGCGCGCTTTCAAGGCTGGTGATGTTCTGTTCCGTATGAACGGCGTGCTGACCGAAGAAATGACGTTGCATAGCCTTCAGATGGACGATCGCTGGCACCTGGACGACCCCGATTTTGCTGGTCGGGTGTCGCACTGCTGCGACCCCAACTCGCGACTCGATCCTACCACGCGCCTGTTTACAGCGCTGAAGGACATCGAGGCGGGCGACCTGTTGACCATGGACTACGACGAAACCGAGGACGTGCTGTTCCGCGGCTTCAGCTGTTCCTGCGGTGCCGAAACCTGTCGCGGCTACATTGCCGGCCGCAGTGTCGCTCCCGCGGTGGCCCACGTCGCCTAGTTCGCAACTTGAAGTTTACACCGGCTAAGCCGCGAGCGGTCGCTTGCAGCTTAGCCGGTTTGCTTTTTTTTCCTCTTAATGCCCACTCGCGTCGGTACTTGGGCTTACGACGCACCAAGCTTTGAAAAACTCGAAACTGCGGCGGCAAATTGCCTTCGAAGCCGCACGCCTGATGTATGATCGGCAAGAGTCCGAGTACTTTCGCGCCAAGCAAAAAGCTGCGGCGCGTATCTGCAAAGGCTGGGTCAAACCGGCCGATCTTCCGAGCAACGCCGAGATCCGCGACGCCATCCAGTCGTTCGCCCGACTGCTCGAAGGCGACTCGCGGACTGCAGAGCTCAAGTCGATGCGACTGGCTGCGCTGCGGATGATGCGTAGGCTGGCTCCATTCCGCCCTCGGTTGATTGGCAGCGTGCTCACGGGCCACACGCGGCAAGGCTCTGATATCGACTTGCACGTCTTCGCAGACTCGACCGAGTCGATCACGCGACTCCTCGATTACGATGGTCTGTCGTACCAAGTCGAGCGGAAACAAGTACGTAAGCAGGGCGAGGAGCAAGTATTCACGCACATCCACGTGCGAAGTGATTACTCGTTCGAGCTGACGATGTACGCTCCCGAGCAGCACAGCTACGTGTTTAAGAGTTCGATCACCGGCAAGGCGATCGAAAGGGCGAGCATCGCGCAGCTCGAGCAGTTCCTGGCCAGTGAATACCCGGGACTTGATATTGAAGAAGCGCTCGTCGAGGCCGAGGCGGGTGTCGACTGCTACCGATTGTTCGAGGCGCTGCTGTTGCCACTCGAAGATGTGAAGCAAGATCCAAGGTACCATCCCGAAGGGGACGTGCTCTATCACAGCCTGCAGGTGTTCGACCACGCGCGGGACGCCATGCCGTACGACGAGGAGTTTCTCACCGCGGCACTTTTGCACGACGTGGGGAAGGGCATCGAGCCCCGCGACCACGTCGTAGCCGGCCTTGAGGCGCTCCACGGATTCATCACGGAGCGAACCGCGTGGCTGATCGAGCATCACATGCACTGCCACCAGATTGTGGCTGGCTCGCTGGGCGCCCGCGCGCATCGCCGGTTGCGGGAGTGCGAGTGGTACGACGATCTGATACTGCTCGGCGAATGTGATCGCGCCGGCCGGCAGCGTGGCGTGGAAGCGCCGGAACTCGACGAGGTGCTGGAGTACCTTCGCGACCTGGGGGGGATGTTTGATCCGGATTAATGGCTTCCCGTTCGCAGAATTGGAGCGTACCCGCTAGGCCCGCGCGGTACGATGGGTGGATTCCAATTCAGCGAACGAGGTCGTCCATGCGCCTGCTCTATATTGCAGTTTTGTTCGTCGTGGGCGGAGTGGGCTACGCCACGCCGCCGAATGTATTGTTCCTTTGCGTCGACGACCTCAAACCGGCGCTAGGCTGTTATGGCGATCCTCATGCGCAAACGCCCAGTATCGATCGTCTTGCCGCTCGTGGAGTTCGATTCGACCGCGCGTACTGCAACCAGGCGGTGTGTGCCCCCTCTCGCAACTCGTTGTTCACGGGAATGCGTCCGCAAACGATTGGGATTTACGACCTACAGACCAACTTCCGCAAGGCGGTTCCCGATCTCGTTACGCTTCCACAGCACTTCAAGCAGCACGGCTATTTCGCGGTGGGGCTAGGCAAGCATTTTCACGTGGGGCACGGTAACTTCGACGACGCTGAATCCTGGAGCGTGCCCTCGCGTCTAAATCCGACAATCCGATATCATTTGTCCGCCAATCGTCCCAGAAAGGAGAAGGGAGCTAGTCCGCAAGCCACCGATACCAAACGAAAAGGGGCTGCGATGGAGTCCGCGGATGTCGAAGACACAAGCTATTCGGATGGCGTGCTGGCAGAAGAAGCGATCGAGCAATTGCAGCAATTGGCGACCGAGCCCGGTCACCCATTCTTTTTGGCAGTAGGTTTTCGCAGTCCTCATTTGCCCTTCACGAGCCCCAAGAAATACTGGGACCTTTACGATCGGGAGCAGTTCACCTTACCCGAGTATCGCACTTCACCGGCGGGGGCACCGAAATTCGCACCCACCGATTCGGGAGAGCTTCTCAAGTACAAAGGCATGCCAAAGGGCAGGCCGGTGCCCGAAGACCTACAGCGAGAGTTGATCCATGGCTACTACGCCGCGGTGAGTTACGTCGATGCTCAAGTTGGTAAGACGCTCGCTGCGTTAGAAGAAGCGGGGCTCGCCGACAATACCATCGTGGTTTTGTGGGGAGATCACGGTTGGCACCTGGGCGATCACGGAATGTGGTGTAAGCACACGAACTATGAGCAGGCGACTCGAATACCATTGATCATTGCGGGTCCCGGTGTCGGTTCGGGAGCTGTAAAGGACTCCTTCGTCGAGACCGTCGACATTTACCCGACGCTGTGTCAAGTCGCGGGGCTTCCGGTTCCCGAGCGAATCGATGGAAAGAGTTTTCAATCAGTCCTCCAGCTCACGGACGAGAGCGTTCGGGACCACGTGATCCATGTCTATCCCCGCGGTGAACGCATCGGACAAGCCGTTCGCACCGATCGTTATCGACTGGTGGAGTGGAAAGTACCTGGGAAACCGGATGGCACAGCGGAGTACGAGCTGTACGACTACCGGGAGGATCCGCTCGAGACTCGTAACCACGCAGCGGAGCGCCCCCAAACCGTGGAGGAACTCAAGAAGTTGCTCGACGCTTTCCCAGAGCCCAAGCCGCAGTTCAAGGTGGCCAAGTAGGTTTCCACCTACTTCAGTTTCTCAATCGCGCGAGTCACCGCCCGTTCGATGATGGCTTCGAGCTCCGATTGGCGAATCGTAATACTCGGATCGTTGTTCGCGTCCACAGGAAAAGCCCGCGCGGCGAGGCCGGCGGCAGCCCAGGACTCGCGAAAGAGTGGTGCCTCGCGAGGGTCGACGTCGGCGTACTTGGCGTCGACTCGTGGGTCATACATCCCCCAGCGATGCTTCTCGGTCACAAGGCCCAGGGCCTCGGCCTTTGTCAGGCGATGCGCTCCGCCGAGTTGGTGGGCGTGGATTAGCATCTTACAGTAATTGTCGAGGATCTCGGTCCACCAATAGGCCCGTTCGAGATCGGTGTCGAAACTCACGGTGCCATGATTTCCCATGATGACCACGTTCGCCTTGTGGACGAAGGGCACAATCGATTCACCAAGTGCCGGCACGCCGGGCGGGGCGTAGGGCGCAGTGGGTACTTCGCCGAGAAACACTTCGACTTCGGGGATCAGCCCGGCCGGAATCGGCTCCTTGGCGAGCGCGAAGGCCGTGGCGTGGGGCGGGTGGCAGTGGACGACCGACGTGATCTCCGGCCGGGCCTTCATGATCGCGAGGTGCATGAGCACCTCACTGGTCCGCTTCCGCTTACCGGCAAGTTGGTTTCCTTCCATGTCGACTAGACACAAATCGTCGGGCGTCATGAAGCCTTTGCAGAAGATGCTTGGCGTGCAGACGACTTCCCGGTCGTTGAGGCGCATCGAGAGATTGCCTTCGTTCGCCGCGACGAACCCGCGGTTATAAACGCGGCGACCAATCTCGCAGATCTGTTCTTTGACTTCGTCGAGGGTGGGCATGGAAGAGTCGCTTCGGGTCAAAAGTCAGTAATTGTCTATCTCTTCCCAATCGTAACGTGCCGGCCGTCAAGTTTCACTCTTCCGGCGGCCAACAGGCCCAGCACGTGCGGGTAGGCTTCCTTTTCGGCGTCGAACACGCGGTCGGCAAGCGAGTCGGCCGTATCGTCGTCGAATACCGGCACCGGTTGTTGCCAAATAATGGGGCCGGCGTCGTACTCGTTGTCGACAAAGTGCACGGTGACGCCGGTTACCTTGCAGCCATAGTCGAGCACCGCCTGATGGACGTGATGGCCATACATGCCATGACCGCAGAACGCCGGAATGAGCGAAGGATGAATATTCACCACCCGACCCGCGAAGTCGTCGGGCACCGGTGCGAGCTTCAAGAACCCCGCCATGGCGACGAGGTCGACCTGAGCATGCCGGCAGGCATCGAAGATCGCTTCGCCATACGCCTCGTGCGAAGGGTAATCCTTTCGTTCGAGAACGGTCGCCGCAATGCCGGCCTTTCGAGCATGATCGAGCCCACCAGCGTCGGCGCTGCTCGACACCACGAGTTCAATCTCGACATCCAGCGACCCCTCGGCCACCAAGTCGATAAAGTTTTTCAGCGTCCGGCCGGAACCGGAAATAAGGACCGCGATTTTCATGCGTCAGACTTTGTAGCATGGCCGCCCCCGGCCGTGTCCGCATCGGATTCATCCACGGCCGGGGGCGGCCATGCTACGGTGATTAACTACTTTACCTTCAGATATAGCTGGATCGTCGCGTCGCCAAGTTGTACTTCGATGGGCTCAACACCTGGATTCGGTCCCAGCTTTACCACGTCCGCCAGGGTCTCGCCAGCGATGAACTCGGCGAACTTCTCGACAGCCGCTTGCACCGTAGCATCGTCGGTCGCGATGCCGATCTCGATGCGGTCGGTGAACTCGCAGCCTTTGTCTTTGCGGGTGTCTTGGATCACGCGCACTAAGTCACGCGCCACACCTTCGGCGATCAACTCAGGCGTCAACTCGGTGGCGAGCACCACCACCACGCCCTTGTCGTTCGCCGCGGCGTAGCCGGGCTTCGCGGTAATGCGGATTTCGACTTCGTCAGGGAGCAGCTCGACGGCTTGGCCGTCGATCGTCAGGTCGATCTTGCCGTTGTCGCGGATGTTAGCCAACAGATCGCTGCCGCTCGTGGCATCGAGCACCTGCTTGACCTTCGGCATCAGTTTGCCAAGCTTCTTACCCAGCAGCTTGAAGTTCGGCAGCACCTGGTGGTCGACGTACTTCTCGGGCTCGCTTGAGTACTCAACGGCCTTTACGTTCAGCTCGTCGGCGATCACGCTGGCGTGCTCTTCGAGCCACGCTTGATGCGCGGTGTCGGCCAGGATGACTTCGACCTTCGCTAGCGGCTGGCGGACCTTTAGGTTCTCCATCTCACGAGCACGACGGCCTAGCGACGAGATGAGCCGCACTAGGGCCATCCGCTCGGAAAGCTCGCTGTCGATTAGCGCTTCGTCGGGCGTGGGGTAGTCGCACAGGTGCACCGACACCGGCAACGTGCCATCGCCGAACACGCCAACTAAGTTGCGGTACATTTCCTCGGCGAGGAAAGGTACGAACGGGGCAATCAGCTTCGTGGTCGTCAGCAAGCACTCGTAGAGCGTCCAGTACGCGTCGAGCTTATCGGTCGAGCGGGTGTCCTTCGCCCAGAACCGATCGCGGCTTCGGCGGACGTACCAGTTCGACAAAGCATCGACGTACTCAGTGATCGCCGCACAAGCGCCAAAATTGTCGTACGCGTCCATCCGCTCGGTCACTAGCGCGATGGTGCGATTGAGCTCGCTGATGATCCAGCGATCGATCTCGTCACGCTCGGCAACGGGGCGGTAGCTCTTGGCGGTGGAGAAGTCTCCGTGGTTCACTCCGGCCGCTGACGCTCCCGGCTCGCCGACTTCTTGCGCGGGATCCCAGCCATCGATGTTGGCGTAGATCACCATGAAGCTGTAGCAGTTCCACAGCCTCAAGAGGAACTCGGGGATGCTGTCCTTGATCGCTTGCTCGCTGTAGCGGATCGACGTCCACGGCGGTTGGTTCGCGAACAGGTACCAGCGTAAGGCGTCGGCGCCGTACTTGTCGAAGATCTCGTTCGGCTCGCGGTAGTTCCGCTTGCTTTTGGACATCTTCTGTCCGTCTTCGCCTAGCATCAGGCCAAGGACGATGCAGTTCTTGAACGGGTGGGGCAGGGGCTCGGGCTGTTTTGTATCCGGTCCCCATAGCATGGTGCTGATGGCGAGTTGCGAGTAGAACCAGCCACGTGTTTGGTCGATGGCTTCGCTGATGAAGTCGGCGGGGAACTGCGAATCGAATTGCTCCTTCGCGTCGCCGCTTTCTTGACCCTTGTAACCCCACTGGGCAAAGGGCATCGCGCCCGAGTCGTACCAGCAATCGATCACCTCGGTAACGCGCCGCATCCGCGCACCCTTCACGTAGGGCGAGTCGTAGGTGACCGCGTCGATGTACGGCTTGTGAACTTGCAGGTCGTGGGGGAGTTCGGGGTTTGCCTTTTTGGCAGCGGCCCAGACTTCGGTGCCGACGACGCCGGGCTTCGCGAGTAGCTCGTCGTAGCCGCCGATGGCTTCTTGCTTGCCGGTCTCTTCGCACTGCCAGATCGGGAGCGGTGTGCCCCAGTAGCGCTCGCGAGACAAGGCCCAGTCGACGTTCGACTCGAGGAACTTCCCCATCCGGCCATCTTTGATGTGCTCGGGGAGCCAGTTCACCCGCTGGTTGTTCTCGATCATCGCGTCCTTGAACGCGGTGGTCTTGATGAACCAACTTTCGCGCGGGTACTGAATCAACGGATCTTCTTCGGCCCGCCAGCAGAAAGGATAATCGTGGAGGTACTGCTCCTGATGGAAGAGCAGCCCGCGCTGTTTCAGATCGCGGATGATGTCTTTGTCGCAATCCTTTACCCAGCGGCCGCGGACGAACTCGGGGGCTTCGTCGGTGAATTTGCCGTCGGGACCGACGCAGTTGATTAGAGGAGGCCTATATTGTTCTTTTATCTCAGGCAATCCATTAGCGAACACGCCGTAGTCATCTTCGCCGAAAGCGGGCGCAATATGAACAATGCCGGTTCCACTATCGGTGGTGACAAAACCTGCCTCAACGACGCACCATTCCCGCGGTATTAGTTTGCTGGAGAACCAGCTCGGAACCGTTAGTTCTCCGCGCGTTGTTTTTCCAGTCTTACTCTCGTACGAAATTGGCTCATTAAAATACTCTTCGTACGGCGGTCTATACTTTAGCTTCCAAAATCGACTTGGGAGCAACTCTTCGACAACCTCTAACTCCCGTTTAGCCTTTTCTGCGATAGTGCTGACTAGACTTTTCGCAACGACTAAGCGGTCACCTGTCTGCTTATCAACAACTATCGCGTACTCTACCTCTGGGTTTATAGCGGCGAACTGATTGCTTGGGAGGGTCCACGGCGTTGTCGTCCAAACCAGTAGGCTGGCACCACTGAGCGAGTCGCTATCGTCTTCAATAACAAGCGGAAACTTCACAAACACACTCGGATCCGCCACCTCGCGGTAACCCTGTCCGACTTCGCCCGCACTCAGCGCGGTGCCACCCTGCGCCCACCACCAGACGATCTTGTGGCCTTGGTACAACAGGCCGCGATCAAACAGATTCTTGAGGCTCCACCACACGCTTTCGACGTAGCTCTGGTGGTAGGTGACGTACGCCTGTTCGAGGTCGACCCAAAAGCCGAGACGCTCGGTAAGGCGTTCCCACTCTTTCATGTACCGCCAGACGCTCGACTGGCACCGCTGGATGAACTTCTCGATGCCGTAGGCTTCGATGTCTTCCTTCGAGTGCACCGACCGGCCGAGTTCTTTGGTGAGGTCCTTGCACACCTCGACCTCCACCGGCAGGCCATGCGTATCCCAGCCGGCTTTGCGCTCGCAGCGAAACCCGCGCATCGTCTTGTAGCGCGGGAACAAGTCCTTGATCGCCCGAGTTAAGCAGTGCCCTGGATGGGGCATTCCATTGGCCGTCGGCGGACCTTCGTAGAACACGAATGGCGGCGCACCGGCGCGCTGCTCCAGCGACTTATGGTAAATGCCCTCCGACTTCCAGAACGCGCCGACTTGTTCTTCGAGTTTAGGAAACGAGACGGAGCCGGGGACGGGTGAGAACATTTATCAAATCGGGAAGGGGGAGGGTGGAAGGGGGAAACTTTGGAGAAGGCATGGGAGGCTTGGCAGTCGCTACGCGTCCTCCTTCCTCATTCCGCCTTCCCCCTTCGACCGATCAGTCGTCGAAGTCTTCGTCGTCGCTGAAGGTGTCGGCGTCGTCACCGTCGGTGTCGTCATCGCCTTCGATGTCGACACCGTCAATGTCTTCATCGATGTCATCGTCGTCGTCCGGCTCGAACTCGTCGGCGAACTCGTCTTCGATGGTCTCGTCGTCCCACTCTTCCTCAAAATCGTCGTCGAAGTCGTCGTCGAAATCATCGTCGTCAAAATCGTCGAACGGATCGGCTGCTACCTCGTAGGACGGCGCAATGGGCGTCCAAGGTTCGGTGGAGGTGACCAGCGTTTGGTCCGTGGCGTCGGCGGGGGCGTCGATGAGCATGGAATCGGCGAGGCTAGTTGGAGGTAGAGGGGTAGTAGGCGAGTTTGCGAGTTGGTGCGGCTCGGAAGTGGCTGTACCAGCTTACACACTCATCCTTGCAGCTTGTGGCCGCACTGAGTTTTCGATACGTTTCCTAGTTGGGAATCCCCGATTTTCGTTGGCCCACCGGCGATCTGTCAAGCGCGGCAATGGTCGGGGCGAAACGACGTAAATGGTTGCGGGGCTTAGTCGTACGGAGAGATTCGGGCCTCGAACCTGGGGCCACCCGGCCCTAACGGGCCCGGCTCGCCTTGCTGGCGGATTGGATAACGCACTATGACGGACCTGTCGATAGAACCGCTGGACGTGATTGCCGTGGGGGCTCACCCCGACGACGTGGAGATTGGTTGCGGCGGGTCGCTCGCCAAGCTGGTCGAGCAGGGGTACCGCGTGGGGATTATCGACCTCACGGACGGCGAGCCCACACCGCTGTCGCCGAGCCCCGAGGTGCGCGCGGCCGAGGCCGAGGTGGCAGCCGAGGAGCTTGGGGTGCACCATCGCGCGACACTCGACCTCGCGAATCGGCGGCTGATGGACACGTTCGAGGCCCGCGTAACGCTGGCCAAGGAGTTCCGCCGGTGGCGGCCGCGGTTGGTGCTGTCGCTGGGCGATCGCACGCCGACGGCGTCGCCCGACCATTGGCAGGCGCTGGTGATTACCGAGGCGGCCGTGTTTTACTCGCGGCTCACGAAGTGGGACGACCAGTTCGACCACCTGCCGCCACACAAGATCGACGCGCTATTGTACTACTCGCTCAACTTCTACTCGCTCGACCCACCGCCGGGGCATTCGTTCGTGGTCGACATCGGCTCGACCTACGACAAAAAAATCGCGGCGGTCCGATCGTACGCGACGCAATTCCCCGCCGAGAAGCAGCACATCTTCGCGCGGCTCGACGCCATGAGCCTCTACTTCGGCGAAGCGGCTGGCTTCGAACGGGGCGAACGACTGGCGAGCCCGCGAGCCGTGGGCGTACGGGATCTGATGGGGCAGTTGTTTTAGGGAATGACCAATGACGAATTAACAATGACCAACAAGAGGACGACAGTTATTCCTATTGGTCATTGTTAATTCGTCATTGGGGTTTCTTGCTAAACCGCTTGCTGCTTCTTCAATTCGTCGCGAATCTCGCGGAGCAGCAGGATGTCTTCCGTCGGAGCGGGCTTCTCCTTCTCAGGCTTCTCGGCAAAACGCTCCTGAGCCGTATTCATCAGCTTTACCATTGCGAAGATTGCGAACGCAATGATTAGGAAATCGAGGGTTGTTTGTGCGAACGCTCCCCAAGCAATGTAAGGTCCGCCGGCTGCTCGCGCTGCTTCAAGGCTGACTGGTTTGGCGACCTCCGGATCCAACCAAACGAATTGACTACCGAGACTACCTTTTCCGGTAAATGCCCCCACCACTGGCATTATGATGTCGCCAACCAGCGATGCGACAATTTTGCCAAAGGCTCCACCGATAATGATACCAACGGCCATGTCGACCACGTTGCCACGCAGGGCAAACTTCTTGAACTCACTGATCAAACCCATCTTACACCTCCATTGATCGACTAGCCGGATGAGATCGCCCCGCAACGGAGGCGAGTGCTATCGTACCGCGAGAGTCTGAATCCGCAAACGGGAGCAATGCGGCACGACGGTCATAGTCGCGAAAGCTGAAACCAGCTACGGAATCAGTTGTGTAAGTATGCCCGAAGTAGGATGTTGTGTTCGAGCGGATCAGGAATGCTTGCCTGCAAAGCGACGATAAAGTGCTATGCCTAGCATCGAGCTCAATAACATCACACCGACCGAGGTTGGTTCGGGTACCACGGTGAACGATAGCGGCTCTGAAGAAAAATAGGAGTCTTCGGTCAAGCCGGGCCATCTCACGGTGACGTCGTATGTGCCTGCTGTTAGACGTCCCAGGTTGATGACCGCGTCCGGAATCTGCGTCGCCGGTAACTCGGGGCCCTGGCCAGGAGCAGGGGGTGTCAATCCAAAGTCGATCAAGATCGAACTACCATCCACCATGAAGTAAGGATCGAAAGTAGACTGTACACCCACCCCCAAATTGGAAATACGAGCTCTGACAAGTGTGTCTTCAAATGAGGTTGGTTGAGGCGTGATAAGTTCCACTTGGAACTCTAACTCAAACGGAACTGGAGGAGCTGTTTGTCCGATGGCTAGTCCACTTAAGGACACCACAATCACTGCAGTTGCATAGACCACTGATACTTTACTGGTGACATCGAACATATGCTTTTCCCTACGCAGATTGGTTTCGAAGCCCCTGGAGAATCTGCTTTTGCAATATTATAACCGAAGGGTATGGTCAAAGCCAGAGTTTCTGGCGTGACGCATGAATGGGGTAAAGCTATGAGTCGGCGTCTATTCGGAGTGTCGATTCGCTACGCTCGTAAACACTCCAGCACCTGCTCGATGTCCTTCGGCAGCGGGGCTTCGAAGGTCAGCCGTTTACCCGACTCGGGGTGTGCGATCGATAGCCGGCGGGCGTGCAGGGCTTGGCGAGTGAGCAGTGGCACCGCGTCGGTACTCGGGGGAGTGCCCTTGTAGCTCTTGCTCAGTTCTTCGGCGGTCACTCGGTCCGATCCGCCGTAGAGCCGGTCGCACAAAATAGGGAGGCCGATGCTGGTGAGGTGGACGCGAATCTGGTGCGTGCGACCCGTCTTGGGCAGGACCTTGAGCAAGCTGAAACGCGGGAAACGTTCCAGAACTTCGAACGTGGTGAGGGCTTCCTTGGATTCGGGATGCCCGGGGCGGATGGCTTTGGCTTCGCGCAACTTGGGGTGCGGGCCGATCGGTTTGTCGATAGCGTCGGCGTCGCGATCGGGGACGCCACGGACGATGGCCCAGTATTCTTTCTCGGTCGAGCGGTCTTTGAACTGCGCGGCGAGCGCTTCGTGCGCGCGATCGTGCCGGGCGACGACGATCACCCCACTCGTGTCGCGATCAAGCCGATGCACGATGCCAGGCCGCTGCGGACCGCCGGTGGTGCTGAGTTCGCCGAACCTGAACGCCAGGGCCGCGGCGAGTGTTCCCTGCCAGTGGCCTTTCGCAGGGTGGACCACCATGCCGGCGGGCTTATTGACCACCACCATCCAGTCGTCTTCGTACAGAATGTCGAGCGGGATATCCTCGGGCTCGGGACCCGAACGCAGGGTCTCGATGCCCGCGATGTGGATCGTCCAGCCGAGCTCCAGTCGGAGTGCAGGTTTTACTTCCTGGTCGACCACTGTGACTTGTCCGGCGGCGATGGCACGCTGCACGCCGGCACGGCTGTAACTCGGAAACCGAGAGGCCAGATAGGCGTCGAGCCGCTTACCGACTGCCGATTCGTCGACTTCGAGCGTCTGCGGCCACGAGGGTTCGGTCGAAGCAACGTTCTCAGATTCGTCAGTAAGCTCGTCGGTAGTTTCCGACATAGCGCCACCCTCAATTTCTCAAAACGGCGCTACCCGGACGGCCACGCCGTCCGCGAACGAAAAACTCAGAACTCAGCGAAGCGATTGCTCGCGACCCAGTGCTATTCTGGCTGGGTAGCAGCAGGAGTTTCCGCGTCCGTAGCCGATTCAGTTCCTTCAGCAGGAGCCGACTCCGCCGGCGTGTCGGTCGCGGGGGCTTCCTCAGCCGGAGTTTCGCCAGCGGGAGTCTCCACCGCCGGGGTTTCCGTGGTAGGCTCGCCTTCAGCGGGTATCTCAGTGGTTGCACCTTCCGCCGCCGGTTCGCTCTTGTTCTCGTAGCGATCGCTGTTCGGCTCGCCAGGGGCAATTTTCTGGAATTGATCGAGCGTCTTGAAGAAGTCCTCTGCGGCGGCGTCGGTGTTAGCGGCCGGATCAGTGGAAGGAAGATCGAGGCCATCGGGGGTGAACTGCGGCATAGCCCCGGCGCCGGGAACGCCTGACGGACGACTGGCACCTTCGGCAGTGGCGAGCCAGCTGGCGACATCCTGAGAGTTCCATTCTTCGAGCACCTTCACGCGACTGTCGGCAAGTTCGCTGTAAACGCCCGTCACTTTGTTATAGGCCTCGATCGCTGCGGCAATGTCACCCTTGGCTTCGGTGGCTTTTGCGACCCCAAGCTGTGCACGGCTGCGGACCACGGGATTCTTTACGCGTTTGGCAGCGTCCTCGTATTGCTTGAGTGCGTTATCGAGCGCCTCCATCGAGCCCTTCTTGTCCGAAAAATACTCGCGGCAACCCTGGGCGAGCTGGCTATCAGCCCAGGCCAGCTCGGCGAACTCGCCAACTTCCTTGCCCTTGTACTCGTCGGCAGTTGCTCGCAGGGCCTCGGTGTCGGCAGGGAACGGGTACACGGCCATCGTGTAGGCATCCCACGCGGCGTCTTTCTTCGCCACGATGTTGCTCGATGTCAGCCGGAAAACCGCCCAAATCGCAGCGACAGCCAGCAGGCCATAGATAATGTAGGATGCGTAGGGTGCCGCCTTGTCACTACCCTGCTCCAGCAGCTTGGCCAGGGTGTTTTGTTCGAGTTCGTGCCGCTCTTCGGATTTCATCGCAGTCGCCTGATGAGGACGTTCGGAGTTTTTTGGAAACCGTAAGTGTAGAATTCGCCGCGGTTTAACGTCAAGCGCAGTCCCCAGCGGAGCGCGATTGGCCCTGTCTGCTCCCTGTGAAAATGGGGCGTTCGAGATTCGAGACGTCTTGCGGCAGGTCGGGTCTCGAAATCGAGGGCCTTGCCGCGTTATCATGCGTGGCCCCGTTTGCCCCACCCGCTGCACGATGCGCCCCTCATGTCCGACGGATTGAATCCCCCGCAACGCGACGCCGTGAACACGCTTAGCGGTCCGCTCCTGGTGCTCGCCGGGGCCGGTACTGGCAAAACCCGCGTGGTGACGTTCCGCATTGCGAACCTGATCGCCCACCGCATTAAGCCCGACCGCATCCTGGCGGTGACGTTCACCCGCAAGGCCGCCGGCGAAATGCAGGAGCGAGCCGGTAAGCTGCTCACGGGCAAGCATCGCAAGGCTGACGCCCCGCGGCCCGAGATTTCGACGTTTCACTCATTGTGCGTCAAGATCCTCCGCCGCCACGCCCCAGTGCTGGGCTATCCCGAGAGATTCGCGATCTGCGACCGGGGCGACCAGGAAGGGTTCGCTCGGACGGCACTTCGTGAGATCCGCGCGCCAGCCGACAGTCTGAATGCTGGCGACCTGCTCGGGTTTGTCGGCCGGTGGAAGATGGCTTCGGTGTCGCCATCCGGAGCGGTGAGCGTCGCGGAAACGGACCGCGAGCATTTGGCTGCCGTGGCCTATCGGCGTTACCAAAAAGCGCTCAAGCAGAGCGGCGTGGTCGACTTCGACGACCTGCTGCTGCTTACCGAGCAGTTGTTTCGAGAGCATCCAGAGGTTCGTCGCGCCGAAGCTGCGCGGTTCGATCATGTTCTGATCGACGAATATCAAGACACCAATCACAGCCAATACGAGATTGTACGTGGTCTCGCCATGGGCCATCGCAATTTGTGCGTGGTGGGAGACGACGACCAGTCCATTTACGGCTGGCGGGGTGCCGAGGTGACCCACATTCTGCGATTCTCGAAAGACTGGCCCGACGCCAAGGTCGTGCGGCTCGAAGACAACTACCGTTCCAGCGCCTCGATCATCAAGCACGCCAACACGCTCATCGCCTTTAACAGCGAGCGGCACGACAAAGTTCTCAAGGCCGCGCGGCACGAAGGACCAAATCCCCGCATTCTTCAGTTCAAGGACGAGAACGAAGAAGCCGTGAGCGTGGTGAAGGACATCAAGCGGCTGATGGGCATGGGGCGTGGGGCCAAGGATTTTGCGATTCTGTTCCGCACCAACGAGCAGCCGCGAGTGTTCGAAACCGAGCTTCGCGCCGCCCAGTTGCCGTACGTGCTGATTGGTGGCATGAGCTTCTTCGATCGCCGCGAAGTGCGAGACTTGCTGGCGTTCTTGCGACTGGTGGCCGAACCGAACGACGATCCCGCGCTCTTGCGTATCCTCAACACCCCGCCGCGAGGCATTGGCGACGCGGCGCGCAAAGCCCTAGTAACCGAGGCAGCCGCGCGTGGCCTACCGATTTGGGGCATGATCGAGAATCCAACGGTTGTGACCAGTCTTTCCCGCGCCGCGCTTGAAGGTGTGATCGGCCTGCGGAAGATGGTCCACACTTGGCAGGAAATGTCGGAGAAGTTGAGTGTCGAGGACATGTTCGTCCGCATCATCGACGACACCAACTATCAGGCCGAGATCGAACGGCAGTACGAAGACCCCCAGGAGCGTGACTCGCGCTGGGCGGTGGTCGAAGAAATTACCAACGCGGCCGCGAGCTACGACACCCGTAAAAAGTCGCGGAAGAAGGCCCCCCGCGACCGCATCATCGCGTTCCTCGACGACCTGCTGGTCGGCAATCAGGACGACAGCCGCGACAAGGAGAAGCAGCTCAATCAAAACGCCATCGCCCTGATGACGCTACATAGCGCTAAAGGTTTGGAGTTCCCGTACGTCTATCTCGTTGGCATGGAAGAAGGGATTCTGCCTCATAAGCGCTCGCTCGAGATCGGTGAGAGTGCGATCCCCGAAGAACGCCGCCTAGCCTACGTCGGCGTCACCCGCGCCCGAGACGAGCTAACGCTGACGATGGCGTTGACGCGCCGTAAATGGGGCAAGCCCCGCGAGACCATTCCGAGCCGATTTCTATTCGAAATGACGGGGCAAGCGGAAAATTTCGTCAAAGCCCAGCGTGCGGCGGCGAAGCAGAATGCGAAGGGGCCGACTCAAAGGCGCGGCGGGGCGAAGTCGCGGAAGGGCTAAGCGGGCGAGCCGGACAGTCGGCCGAGCTCAATCTGGGATTAGCCGGCGGGGTGCGCATGCGGAAGCTACTGCCTGTCGAAAGCAACGAGGACGAGTGGAGGGACGACGGAAGCTTCCCTCGATTCAAGCGTCAGCTCGCTGGGCGTTACGGGGCAAATAATTGGGGAACTTCTCGGCGGCTACTGGCGTCTAACCCGTAGAATGTATTACCCGAACGAACAGGTAACTTTTTCGGAGGTAGCCATGGGAAATTTGAAACGACGGGACGCAGTCAAGCAACTGGCGGGGCTGGCAATACTCGGGACGGGCGGAGTTCTCGCGCGAAGCGCTGCTGCCCAACAGGGAAACCAGCAGCGCAAAGCACCCCAGGATCCAATCCTGAAGACGGCCGTAGCAAGTCCGCAGGCCTTCATGCTCAGCGAGCCAGTCTCGTTCACGGTTGAAGGAGATGGGCGGAGTCGCGACCTGATTGTAACTTCCTCTGTCAACGAGGACGGCAAGCAGATTCCCGTCCGGGTGCCATCGGGCACAATGCGGGTGTTTCGGGCCGACGCTAGCGTCGACGATTTCACCCAACAGGGAGGGGTGTACTGGAAGTTCTACAACACGAGCGGCAAGGTCCAACTAAGCACACCAGGCGCGATCGTCATGATAGTGCGGGAAGGAAACGACACCGTTCGTTGCTACGAGATGACGATCGACCTGCGGTGCTAAGTCCCACCAGTGGCGATACGCAGCGTTCTACACGCCGAGAAACTCGATTCGCTTTCCAGTGCCATCGGCTCCCTTCCGTGGCTCGGTTGCTACGCGTGCTGGTGCTAGCACCGCCGGCAATCTGAAGTTGGCTGGTTTCGCGAATCTGTGTAAACTGCAGCGGAACTAGACCCACACAAACGCAGGGAGGCGTTATGCGGCCTGAGATTCGATTCGTACATTCTAGCGACTGGCATTTGGAGGCACCGCTGGCCGGCCTGCCCAGTCTGTCGGACGATCTGCGCGCACTCGCCCGTGATGCGGCGTATCTGGCGGCCGAGAAAGTCGTCGAAACCACGCTGGTCGAAGGGGCCGACGCCCTGCTGCTCTCTGGTGATATCGTCGACCTCGAGCGCAGCGGACCGCGAGCCATTGTATTTCTTCGCGAGCAGTTCGAACGCCTGAACGCCCGCAACGTCGAAGTCTACTGGGCCGGCGGAGTCACTGATGGTCCGGACGATTGGCCGGTGGTCGCCAGGCTCCCGGAAAACGTGCACCGATTCGGTCGCGGCCGGGTCGAACAAATCGATCAAAAGCGGGATGGCAAGGTCATCGCTCGCATCCAAGGCGTCAGTAGTGCAGACGACGGAAGCGTCGATAACGCCGGCTTTCATCGCGACGCCAATGGTGTCTTTACTGTAGGTGTGGCGTATAGCACAAGCGATTCGCCTGGCCGCGAAGGGGATCGTGTCGATTACATGGCCCTCGGCGGTCGGCATCGCCGCGCGACGGTAGATAACGAACCGGGCATCGCGCATTTCTGCGGCTCGCCTCAAGGTCGCACTCCCGCCGAGTCGGGGCCCAGCGGTTGCACACTGGTCCATGTTGTAGACGGCAAGACCCAGACCAAGTTCATTTCGACGGACATCATCCGTTGGGTTGACGAAGCGATCGAAGTCACCGCGTCGACCACCATCGAACAGCTTGAAGAGCGGATGGACGAGCGGCTCGATAAGCTCCGTCAAAAGTCACAAGGCACCGACCTGCTGGTGTCGTTTCACGTTCGTGGCACAGGCCCCTTGGTAACGCTACTTCGCCCAGGCCACGAGACCGACGCGTTAATTGCTCGCTTGCAGAAGCGTGCCTCGAAGCGCTCGCCCCTATGCTGGACAGTGGGACTAGGTTGCTTGTCGGCTCCCACGGTGCCGGAGGAATGGTACGACCAGGAAACGATCTTGGGCGACTTTCTGCGGCAACTCGCCGAGTACGAAGAAGACCCTCGCAAATCGTTGGAACTTGAAACGTTGCTCCCCACGCCCCTGTCGAGTGAAGTGCTAAAGTCGGTCGCCAAGTTCAAGAATCAGGATCACCGTACTCGCGTGATCGAGAACTCGAAGAAGCTCGGTCTCGAACTCCTGACGTCGCCTGAAGCAGCGATGCAGTTGGGATAAATGACCAAAGACGAATTCGTAATGACCAAGGTTCATAGCTCGAAGACTACTACTTGATCTATCCTCCGCCCTCCGGTCGCTAACGCTTCCGGCTCGCCCTTAGCCCCGCCCACCTCCCATGCGTATCACCGACATCTCCGTCGACGGATTTGGCGTTTGGCACGATCTCGATCTGCGCCGTTTGTCGCCCGAAGTCACCGTGTTCCACGGCTGGAACGAAGCGGGCAAGACCACGCTGATGCAGTTCCTGCGTAGCGTGATCTACGGCGTTTCGGACGATCGCCGGGCTGTGTACTTGCCGCCCGTCAACGGCGGCCGGCCTGGTGGCACGTTGGGCGTAGTGACCGACGACGGACCATTTCGCGTCTCGCGTTACGCCGACCGAAGCGACTCCGACGTCGGACGTGTGACGATCGAGATGCCCGATGGCGATCAGCAAGGCGATCGGCTGCTGCGCGAAGCGATCGAACACGTCGACGAAGCGACGTTCAACAACGTCTTCGCGTTGGGCCTCGACGAGATTCAGCACCTCGGCACGCTCGGCGGCAGCGCCGCGGCGCAGTGGATTTACCGGCTAACTTCTGGCCTTGATCGCATCATGCTGTATGACGTGATAGTCGGCCTTCGCGCATCGCAGCGAAAGCTGGTAGGCCCCGACGAAGCGGTGTCGGAGGCCGCCAAGCTCCTCAGCGAGAAAGAAAAGCTCGAAGCCGAAATCGCGGAGCTCGCCAGTCAAACCCGCGTATGGTGCCAGCGCGGGTTGGAGATGGACGAGATCGACCAGCAGGTTCGTGCACTGCGTGAAGAAGCGCGCGAGCGCGAGCGCCGCGCCCGCCGCGTCGAAGTCGCAATGGGCATTCGCAAGCAGTGGACCAAACGCGAAGAAACGGAGATTGCGATCAAGGCGCTCAGCGGGCTCTATCCGCTGGAGGCCAATGCGATTGCTGACCTCGACGAGCTGAACGATCGAATCGAAGAGCACGAACGTCAGCGGGACATCCTCAAAGGCCAGCGGCATCAGCTTCGCAAAGAGGCCGAGGACCTGGGCATCAATGAGATGCTGGTCAACAATTGCTGCCGGATCGATGGACTCTCGGAGCAACAGGAGTGGCTCCAGTCGCTGGCCGCCCAGAGTGCCGAGTTTGAAGCCGAGGCCGATAAGCTGGCGGCCCGCTTCGAAGCCGAAACGAGCCGGCTTGCGAAGCAGTGGTTCGGCGACAGCGATCGGCGACTGGTGCTGTCGATGGAGCAGCTAGAGAAGCTCGCCCCGCAGCGTGCCGCGATGGAAGCGGCACAGAAACAACTTGAGATTGCCGAGCACGAGTTCGAGGCGTATCGCGGTGAAGAAGAGAGGTATGCCTCGCAGCTCGCGAGTGCCACGACGAGCAGCGAGCGACTCGGCCTGCCGACCAACTTACAGGACGCGGGCGAGATGGTGGCCCGGCTTCGACGGCGGCTGGCGGTCGAGCAGAAGATCGAACAAACGCGAAGAAGTGGTGTGGAGCTTGAGGAACAAGCTCGTGACATGCTGGATGGGCAGGTCATGCCCCTGCGACTGTACGTCGGCTGGGGCGCGTGCGTGTTCGGGGCGGCGGCTTTGTTGTTCGCCTGGGCTGTTACCGAGGGCCGCCCCGAGCTCGGACAGGTGGGTGGGCTTTTGACCCTCCTCAGTTTTCTCATTCCGGCTTGGCGTTGGGCGAACGAGCAGCGGCTCGCCGATGAACTCGATGGCGTGCATCGCCAACTCGAAGACCTCAATCGCCAACTCGTTGGCGCGCGAACTGAGAAAGATGCACTGGAAGAAGAACTGCCGGTTGCCGACGGCTCGATCGTGTTGCGTTTGCAAACGGCTGAGAAGCATCTGGCCGAGCTCGAAGACATGCTGCCGGTCGAGAGCGAACGTCGCAAGGCGACCGAAGCGAGCCGCGCCGCGAAGGCTGCCTTCGATTCCGCCAAGGCCCGTGTTGTCAGCACCGAAAAAGAATGGCGTGGATCGCTCAAGGCCCTGGGGCTGCCCGAGGCTCTGACTCCGAAGGAATTGAACTTGCTTGCCGGTCAGTACGAGCAGCTTGCGCAGCTCGAACAAAAAGCCCTGAGCCGCGCCGACGATATGGCCCGTCGCCAGAAGGAATTCGATCGCGTGGTGACGCGCATCCAACGGCTCGCCGAAGAGACCGGGCTAGTGCTCGAAGATGCCGAGCCGCTGGATCAGCTGGAACACTTGTTAAGCGAAAGCCGGATGCAGAAAGCCCGGATCGAACACCGCGAGAAGCTTCGCGAGCGGGCGAAGGAACTGAAGATCGAAGAAGGCAAGCACATTCGGGCCGCCATCGGCTTGACGCGCAAGCGCGAATCGATGTTCCAAACCGCGGGCGTTGATCACGAAACGGCATTCCGCGAATTGGCGGCCGACCTCGCGCAGCTTGCGAAGCTCGAAGGAGAGCGGAAGTCGCTCACCCGCGAAATCATAGCGGCATTGGGCAACCTGGGCACAGAGGACGAGTTCGCTCCGTTCTTCAAGCCCGAAGTCATCCACACTCTCGAAAAACAGTGGGAATCGCTCACCGGCGAGCACGACGCCACCGAGAAGCAGCTGGATAAGTTGCTCAAAGAGCGAGCTCAACTAGTGGAGCAGCAACGGCAGTTGGCCGAGGATACTTCGCTCGCCGAGAAGCAAATTGAACTTGGTGTTGTCGAGGCGAAGTTCGAACTGGCTGTAGAATCATGGCGCGAGCGGGCCATCGTGTCGCAGATGCTCGAACGTGTTCGCCACGACTACGAACTGCACCGCCAACCCGAAACTCTCCAGGAAGCGACGGGCTATTTCCGCGAACTCACGGGTGGTAAGTACACGCGAGTCTGGACTCCGCTGGCGAATGACATCCTGTTCGTCGATCGCGAGGATGGATCGTCGCTCGCCGTGGAATCGCTCAGCCGTGGTACTCGCGAGCAGCTTTACTTGAGCGTTCGATTAGCGCTGGTGGCAATGTTCGCCCGCCGCGGCATTCAGCTGCCAATGATCCTCGACGACGTGCTGGTTAATTACGACGAACGCCGAGCCGCGGTGGCCGCTCGCGTGATGACCGAGTTCGCCGCTGAGGGACATCAGCTCTTGGTGTTTACGTGCCACGAGCACATCCTCAATATCTTCAAGAAACTGTCGGCCGATTGCCGTCGTCTACCAAGCCGCTTCGGCGAGGTGTTCGAAGAGGAATCCGAAGTCGAAGAAGAGGTGATCGAAGCGATCGTCGAAGAACCACAAGAAGAGGTCGTGGAAGAAATCGTCGAGGTATTCGAAGAGCCCGAAGTCGAAGAAGTCTACGAAGAGGTTGCTGAAGAGCAGCCCGACCTGTACTACTCAGCGACCATCCTTCCTCGTTCGCAGCCCAAGCCAAAGCCCGCGCCGGAACCGGTCGCCGAATACGAGTTCGACATGGCTCCCCGCCAGTCGGCCGTGGAGTACGACTGGGACCACGACGATGTGGAATTCAGCGATCGCCTTGACGCCAGCGGGCGGCGAATGGAAGAACCCTTGGTGGTGACGCGGTGGGATTAAAGAGGCGAGCTAGCTATGCTGGGGCTCGCAGGATCTTCTCCATTGTTTTCCCCTTCGCCAACTCGTCGATCAGTTTATCCAGATAGCGAATCTCGCGCATCAGCGGATCTTCGATCTCCTCAATGCGCACGCCGCAGATCACGCCTTTGATTTGCGAGCGAGCGGGATTGAGTTTTGGAGATTTCGCAAAGAACGTCTCGAAATCCGTTTCGGCCTTCAGGACTTTTTCCAGGCCGGCCTTGGTATACCCCGTTAGCCAGTGGATGATCTCATCCACTTCGGCCTTGGTTCTTCCTTTCCTCTCCGCCTTCGCGACGTAGTGTGGGTACACACTCGCGAATGTCATGCTGTAAATGCGGTGCTTCGCCATGGTTGCTTAGGTGCTCGGCTCGAAGGATGCTATGGCTTCAGTTCGGCGTGGTCGACCGTGGGCCCCACACACCTTGGTCCATAACGCGTCCACGTTAGTGGGTCGATGCACATCTGCCGTATAGTCATCTGGGGGTTCCACGCGTGGTAGATGAGAATGTCCTCATCCGACACAGGCGAACGCGCGATAGAGTGGTGGCCAGGTCCACGAACTAGGTTGGGAACTCCGCGGAGCACTCGGGCGAACTCGCCTTGATCCTTGTAGGGCCCCATCACGCTATCCGCGACGACGTAGTCGAGGCCGTAGTGCTCGGTGCCGAAGTTCGAGCCGCTGTAGAAGCACCAGTATTTTCCATCTCGCTTGACCACCCAGGGAGCCTCGATGGTGTGCCAGTCGAACTTGCGGCCGCCGTACATGCTCATCGTTCGATTGGCTTCGAACAATGTCCAGTCGTAGCGCGGACGGACGACCAGCTTTGGTTTGCCCTCAAGTCGCTGCATGTCGATGAGTCGATCGACCACGATGCCCGTGCCGGAGCGATACCCATCGTTGGTATCTAGGAAATCCTTGGCGTAGAAGAAGTACCACTCGCCGTCGTCGTCTTGGAATGCATGGCCATCGATGAAGAACGCCGCACCTTCGCCATCCTTGAGCGGCTTACCCGTGTCGGTGAATGGACCGGTTGGCGTATCGCTGGTCGCCACGCGGATCTCGAACTTCAGATCGTCGAGTGTGCCGACTGAATAGTAGAGGTAAAACTTGCGATCGTGTTCGACGACCTCGGGGGCCCAGAACTCATGACTTTCCATACCCGCAGGGGTGAGCAGGGCACCACCTTCGTCTTTCCAGTCCACAAGGTTATCGGAGCTGAATACCTGAAACCGACGGCCATCCTTTAGGGGCTTGTTTCCCGTTGTGCCGAATGCGAAGTACCGGCCCTCGTGCTCGATCACGCCCGGATCGGGCATGCTCTGCGAATAGACGGGGTTCTTGTAGGTGAGTGGTGTTTGAGCGACAGCCAAAGGGCTGACGATGGCCATGATGAGAGAGAGCCAGAAGAGACGCATAAGTGGTTCGCCTGAGTGGAATCGGATATCCAAAGCTCCATGATAACCGATGCTGGTCGAGCGTGCTGGCCGGGTCGCGGCGAAGTCGCGGTTGATTTACTTCAGTGAACTTTCCGTCCCAAAAAGGCACAAAAAAAGCACGCAGGGGAACCGGTTCCCCTGCGTGCTGTGGGTGTCTTTGAGCAGCGCCGCTAGGCAGCTTGGCGAGAACGGACCCAAATTGCTCCGCCGAGGGCGAGGGCGACGAGCAGCACCGAACTGGGCTCGGGAATGGCCAGTGGGTTGCTCGTTAGGTCGCCCTGCGCCATGTAAAGGTTGTCGATCTGCACGACGCCCGCCTGCTGCTGAGCGAAGCCAAAGGCGGCAAGTGCGTTCGTCCCGAGCCCGTTGCGGAACACGGCGTCAGCAACCCCAAGCACACCCGCGTCCGTGCCGGTCGATGTGTAGATGTCGTAGAGATTGGTATTGGTGTCGACCACGAGCCACACGTTGTACCAAGTGTCGCCGGCAACATCGGCAATCGCAACGCCGGTTCCTGTCGCAGTGCTTGCCTGGAAGTCGGCTGCTCCCACTCCACCACCTGCGAGGTATGGCATCACCGCGAAGTCCTGCCAAGAGTTGTTGTTGTCCAGGTTTGTGGTCGCGTCCGTGAGACCGAACATGGTGTCGTAATTGCCGGTACCACTTACGGCCTTGAACTGGAAGAACAATGTGTTCACCGAGTTGTTGGCGAGCGTGAAGTCCGTATCGAAGTTGCTTGCGAGGTTAGTTTGCGCGCCTCGCCATCCCCCAGCTCCCTGACCCGGGATGCCGTACGCCTGAAGTGCATTGTCCGTGGGTGAGTCAGGAGCCGCGTCATTTTCGACGGTCGCGGCACCCGTACCATTGAAAACTCCGTACCAGTTGCCACCAGTAACGTCGCCACCACCATTGCTGCCGATGGTCTTTACCGTTGTATTATCGTACGAATCAAAGTTGTCCACGAGCACCCACGCAGCGGGAGCTGCGGAGGTAGCCGCGAGTAGCAACGACGCTACTGCTGCCCTCAGTAGGCGCGTGACGGCCTGACTGGAGAGAGAAAAAGAAGTCAAAGCGGTCGAATTCATTAGTAGCTACCTTCCGCCCCCTTTGGGGGCCTACCTTCGCCCGTTGCGTTTGCGGATTTACGCAATCCACGTCGCTTTTGGGCCATTGAGCCAAATCGATGGTGCCTCGTCTTCCGAGAGCGGACAGCTAAGCCGCCGCCATGTTTCTCGCAAAATTGCCGAGAAAAATGGGTCTGTATCCCCGCACGCGCGACTGGCGCTGCGTCGAAAAGTTTCCCGCCTCTAATAGGTGTCGTCGCCAGGGGAGGGATTTTAGCGCGCCTGCTTGTAGAATTTCTGAATTTTTTTGCGCCAAAATAACGTTGTCCGCTACGAGAAGTGGTAGGCGGCACTATTCCATCGCGCCGAGGCACCCCGTCGATGGGGATCACCTCGACGTCATTCGACACAGGCGGGTTCGTTATGCAAACCGATCAGGGGCAAAGTCAACACGACGAGTTCCTGCGGCTTTTCTCCCGCGACTCGCGGCGAATCTATAACTTCGTGTTCTCGCTGGTAATGTCGCATGCCGACGCGGAAGAGGTGTTTCAGGAAACCTGCATCGTCCTGTGGAAGAAGTTTGACACCTATCAACCCGAAGGCAATTTCCTCGGCTGGGCCTGCCAGATTGCGCTCTATGAAGTCATGCAGCTTCGGCGCAAGAGCAAGCGGCTGAAGCTGCTAGATGACAATGCCTTGGAGGCGCTTGCCGACCAAGCAATGGCCCACTCGGACCTGTTGAATACCCGCCAAAGCGCACTAGAGCTCTGCATCGAGAAGCTAGCGGAGACGGACCGTGTACTCATCGAACAGCGCTACCGTCAGCAAAGAGCCCCCAAAGAGATCGCGGCGAGTTTATCGCGGTCGGTCTATTCGGTGTATAGGGCGCTAACGCGGATTCACGCGGCACTCCTCAGCTGCGTCAACCAGCAAACTTTGGAGGAATCTTGAGCATGGATTCAAAATCAACACGCCGCGAAGTGTCCGAAATCCTCCTGGCGATGGCTGTAAGTGATGCGACCGACGAGCAGCGGGCTCGCCTCAGTCATCTTGTGACGAGTAACGACCAGCTAGCGCTGCATGCCGTACAGCTTCTCTACCAAGAGGCGAGCCTCGCGCAGCTCTACTCTGACGAACGAGACGGCACCGTGTTCACCGCCATGTTCGAGCGGGCGGGCGAAAAAATGAAGGGGCTCCGCCGTGATGCGGCCGACCCGAGCACCATCCCTCTGCCCGTCGGTGGCCGAGCCACCTCCAACACCTCAGCCCCAAGATTCCACCCGTTTGCAGCTTGGCGTTCGCCGATGGGCTGGCTGGCCGCGGCGGCGCTATTGCTCACGGGCACCATATTGGGGAGCGTTGCCACTCGGTGGTTGGACGGACCCGTCCAACCGATCGCCCGTGCGGAAGCGCCTGGCAGCGATGGGGTAGAGGACAATCCTCAAGATCGTTACGTAGCCAAGTTTGTGCATGAGACCGCGTGTATCTGGGAGCCAGGCCACAAGCCACCCATCGTGGGCGCAAGGCATCTGCGTGGTGGTGAGAGCTTTAACCTGATGGAAGGCCTCGCAGAAATCGACCTGTCTTTCGCCACAGCCGGCAATGCCACGTTGTGGATGGAAGGTCCGGCGCGGATGATCCTTACGTCGGCCGGTACTCCTAGTCTTTCACAGGGGCGCTTTACTTCTCGTGTATTTTCGCGAAATGGCGATGTGACGTTGGAGATGCCTTTCGGCCAAGTTCGGGTGCTCGGCGAGACCTCGCTGGGGGTTACCGTGAATGGACTTGATGTCGAAGTGCATGTCTTTAGTGGCGACGTGTCGATCGCGTGTCCTTGGCTATCTACCCCATCGACCTCTGATCTTGTTGCGGTAGAGTCGGGCAAGTGCGTGCGATTCGTGATTGAAGATGGGCGTACAGCGATGCATTGGGACACGGCTAAGCCCTGGCAGTTCGCGTCGCAGTCGACCATCAATGCCGACCAACTCCAAGTGCCGAGTGCGTACGTCGAAGAAGTGCTCGCTGCATCGCCCGTGGTTTACTGGCGGTTCGAAGATCCGGCGACCGGGAAGATTGCCAACGAAGTGGGCGACCGTTACCAGGGTACTGTCCACGGGGTCGTTGGTTGGTCGCAGCAGGGATCGAACCAGGTTGTTGAGTTCGGACTGGGTTCTCAAGCAGACGCAACGCATTCGTTCATTGAAATCGACGAGCCGTTTGGTGACGAACTAAAGGATGGTTACACGCTCGAAGCATGGGTCAAGCCGAGTCACTATCACCTAGGCTCGATTGTTTCGATGTTCCGTGATCAGGCGTCCCATGGGGCCCTCGTGGAACTCGGTGGGTTGGTAGCTACCCCGTCGCTTATCGAGCACACAGGGCAGTTCCGTTATCTGCACCGTGATCCGCCAAGCGACGTCCCTGAACTTGGCACCTCGTGTTTTTCCGATATCCCCTACGAAGCACGCCGCTGGGCGCATGTGGTCGCGGTGAAGGGCGCCGAAGGCCTGAAGTTCTACATCAATGGCAGCCTTGCGGCTTCGGCCGTGGATACTTCTAACCTAGCGAGCGGCATGACGTTCCTCGTCGGCCAACTTGACCGGCAACGACACTACCGGGCTTTTATAGGCCAGCTCGATGAGTTGGTGGTCTACCCGCAGCCGTTGGATTTGGAAACCATCGAACGGCACTACCGTCTTATCCGAACCGGTCAACTGCGCCGGGACGAAATCTAACTGGTGTTTCGACAGGCGAACTTTTACATGAACTCCGCGCAGCAATGCCGATCTAGGCTGGTTGCTCTCGCCCTTGCCTTAGGCCTGATGATGGCCGATGCAACGCGTAGTGCTGCGCAGGTAGTGAACACCGAGAACTTCCCGTCGGCAGTCACGTTCACCCTCACCAACACGGCGCAGGCACCCAATGGCGTATGGAGTTGGTTCGAAGACGAGCGGGCTATCGTGGACCATAGCGACCCCGACAATCCGCTTCTGATTCTCAGTAGCGTCTCGGCAGGTTCCGGCGCGGAACGTGGCGACATCGATCTGTTATGGCGAAACCTGCGCACGGGCCAGCAAGGTCACTTTGAACTGGCTAATCAGTTCGAGCAAGACGATCACGATTCCGCGGCGCTCTACATTCGCCCCGATGGCCGGTACTTGGCTATGTACTCGCGGCATGGAAGCGACAACTTCACCCGTTGGCGGATTTCGACGAACCCCGGCGACCCAACGAGTTGGGGCCCGGAGCAGGCGCTCAATAACGGGGCTGGGACGACTTACAACAACATATATCACCTTCCTGAAGACAATGACGGGGCAGGTCGTACGTACAACTTTACCCGCACCTTTAATTATGACCCCAATGTGCAGGTATCGACCGACCATGGCACTAGCTGGGCCGCGGCGGGAAAGTTGCTGACTGAAGGCGGGGGCGGCGATCGGCCCTATGTGCGGTACGCCTCCGACGGGAAGAAAATTCACTTCATCGCTACCGACCGGCATCCTCGCAACTTCGCCAATAGCGTCTATCACGGCTACGTGCAGGACGGTGTCCTTTACAACAGCGATGGAACCGTAATGGACGGCAACGTATTCGACGCCAGCGGTGTCGCCCCCTCGTCCTTGACGGAGGTGTTCGCCAACGGCTCGCAATTCAATGGCGTTACCATGAATCGGGCGTGGACGATCAACTTGGAAATCGACAACACGGGGAATCCAGTTGGCATCCTTACCGCGCGCGTGAACGACAACAACCAAGACCATCGTTTCTTCTACGCCCGGTTCGACGGAGCCGAATGGCAAGTGAACGAGATGGCGAAGGCTGGCGGCTATCTGTACGCTGCCGAGGACGACTACACGGGGCTCGCTTCCATCGATCCCAGCAATCCGAACGTGGTTTACATGTCTTCCGACATCGACCCGCGATCGAATGCTGGCACCAGCCGTTACGAACTCTACAAGGGCGTGACGTCCGACTTCGGTTCCACCTGGGACTGGGTCGCAGTGACAGAGGACTCGACGGTCGATAATCTCCGTCCCGTAGTTCCCGAGTGGAATGGACAGAAGACGGCCGTCACGTGGCTCCAGGGCAACTACTTCTCCTACACCAACTGGGACACCGAAGTGGTGGGGATGTCGTTCGACGACGTGGATCCCAAGTCGCTACTATGGCGAGGCGACTCCTCTGACCCCGCCCGTTGGGACGTCGACGAGACGCACAACTGGAATAGCGGTGGCGATTTGAGCGACCCCTACTCGGAGGGATCCGAAGTGGCGTTCGACGACACCGCAAGTTCTTTTGCTGTCCATCTGGCGAGTAACGTCTCGCCCTCAGGCGTGGCGTTCAATAACGATAGCTCCAATTACATCGTCACCGGCGCTGGGATATCGGGGTCGGGTCGACTTCGCGTAATTGGCGGAGGGGTCGTGACGCTCGCCAATGGCGACAACACTTACTCTGGCGATACGCTCATTGCCCACGGGACGCTACGCATTGAAGGCGAGGCGCGCCTCTCGGGGACCCCGCACGTTCGGGTTCTCGCTGGCGGTGTGCTTGATGCCGAGGACGCTGCCGAGGGTCACTACACCCTCGACTCGCAACGACTTTCGGTTGATGGCAGAGTACGCGGCAACATCGTGGCCACCAACCACTCTGCGGTGACGCTCGGTCCGCACCAAGTAATCGAGGGGAGCCTGACGGCGCAGGATTCGGAGATTGCGGGCGAAGGGACGGTGCAAGGTGATTTGCTGCTGTCGGGCAGCTCGGTGGTCAGAATTGGTGGCGAGCGTATGGTATCCAAACAGCTCTACACCTACGTCGATGCCACGCATGGCGCAAACGGTAACACGGCGTACTCCAATGGATCGACTTTTACTCCGACAGTGAATCCCGATTGGCAAATCCGAGGTATTGGAAATGGTACGGACGGATCGCTTGGCAACGGAGGCCGGATCTATCAAGGGGGAAGCGATGATCCCAACTCTGCGGGGGAGCTCAAGACTACACTCACCGGCCTAACGCCAGGCGCTCCCTACACCGTTTACGCCAACTACTGGGACGCCACGGGCTCCGCGTGGCGGATTCGTGTGGGAACCGAGTCGGGAGAGCTCACTCTTTATGACTCACCTCGAACGAATGTTGTGGGAGCCATCGACGGCTCAGGTATCGACACACTTGAATACACCGACACTCCTCTGTTCGCCGAGGGTAATCGGAGAATGTGGGGCGCTCCGCTGGGGCAGCTAGTTGCCGATGCGAATGGAACGATCTCGGTGTTCATTGACGACACCGGCACCAACGATGGTGACGACCGCACTTGGTACGACGGACTGACCATCAGCGCGGGTCGAGCCTTTGAGGGCCAAGCTACGCTCGCCGTTGTAGGAGATATGTCGATGCAGTCGGGATCCACCGTGGAGTTCGATCTCGGCGACCCTTCTCACCACGATCAGCTGCACGTCGAGGGGGCACTCACCGTTGCGGGTACGCTAAAGGTGTCCCTCGCTTCGCAGGGTTCGCTGCCACGAGAGGGGGACGAGTTCGCCTTACTTGCCGCGGGCGCTATTGTCGGTGCCTTCGATTCGTTCGACTTGCCAGCGCTTGCGAGCAACATTCGCTGGGATACCTCGGAGCTTTACACCTCGGGCCTGTTAGCTGTGGTGCCCGTGGTGCCAGGCGACTTCAACGGCGATGGAGCGGTCGATTTGGCGGACTACTCGGTGTGGCGCGACCAACTGGGCTCGTCGGAAGATGGCGTTGTCGTGCTGAGCGGCAATGGCAACGGTGGCGTTGTCGATGCGTCCGACTATCTCGTCTGGAAGTCTAACTTCGGTTTCTCCCTTCCCCTCGAGTTCGTACAGGAAGCCTCGCACGTCGTTCCGGAACTCGGGGGTTCGACCCTGATTACCGGTCTACTGCTTCTTACCGCATTTGCTCAGCGAAATCTCATCCAGCTATGAATCTAAACACTATTCCATGGACGAAGAGGAGGTTTGTTATGAAACGCCAGGCATTCACACTTGTGGAGCTGCTGGTCGTTATCGCCATCATCGGCATCTTGGTGGCGCTGTTACTGCCTGCCGTGCAAGCGGCGCGCGAAGCGGCGAGGCGAACGCAGTGCTCCAATCAACTCCGCCAGATCGGCATCGCCTGTCACAACTTCCACGATACGCAAGGTAAGCTGCCCACTGTTTCGGCTCACCTCACCTACATGAGTTACCTAGCACAGATATTACCCTTCATGGAGCAAACAAATCTTCGTGAGCTAATCAACGAAGGTTACGCTTGGGACAATGCGGCAAACGATGCTGCCGAGGCGACCCCAGTTCCGGCTTTCCAGTGCCCGTCCGTCGGAAACCAGCTAGGTGCGTACACCGGTGGCACCGGTAACAACACTCTGTTTGTCGACCAGTCCTCTTTGCGTGCGCACTACGTCGGCATCATGGGGGCCAAATCGAGCCAGTGCCCGCTGGCAGCGAATGCTCCGTGGCCGGACTCGGGTTATACAATTGCTAAGTGCAACGATGCTGCCATCGGTGGCACGGCGACCAACGGGGTTATCGTTCCAGGCAAAGGAATCAACTTCCGACGGGTTACTGACGGCACCTCGAACACCATGATGGTGGGAGAACAATCGTGGCTGGGTGTCGGTCCCAATCGTTCCTGGATTGTGGGTTCCATTGGCGATGCTCTTGGAGCCTTCGTCTATAACTCGGAGAACGTTTACTTGCCGATGAAGGTGGGATACCGAGAGGACTATGGAAAACCTAACGGTTCAAGTGGCTACGGGAATAACGACGCGAGCCTGGGTAGCGAACATCCCGGCGGAGCTCACATCTTGCGGTGCGACGCTTCCATCGAGTTTCTAACTGAAGACACGGAACTCAACGTACTTAAGGCGCTCGCCACTCGCGCGAACGACGACACGATGAATCCCCCTTCGACCGTCAGCGGTGGCGGTGGTGGACAGCTCTAAGCAAATACAAAGCGGACCCGCGACGCAATGGCGTTAACCGTGCGTCGTCTTATCAATACAATTGAGAATAGCCAGACTCTGTGGAGAACTTCCCATGCTTGTACCTACTTATTTACATCGCTGGTCGATAGCCGCGATTGCGATGGCCGGATTGTTCGCATCGCCTCAATCGCTCGCGATTGATGTGACGCTGAATGCGGGCGATGCCCTCGGTGCGTCGTCCTACAACACGGCGGGGGGGTGGAGCAATGCCGCCGCGCCTTCTGCCGGAAACAACTACATCGTTTCCACCAAGTGGTTGCGCTCGCCCGAGGCAACCGGTGTCTATACCTTTGGTGGCGATGCACTTCGCCTGCAAACCGGAGGAGCGATCCTCAGCAAGAACATCGGCGTGCAAACGCTGAATCAGAATCTGATTCTAGATGGCGGCTACGTTCGGAGCGGTGCCGGAGCCGCGGATATCCTAACGCTTGGTGGTACGATCAACATCACGGGTAATAACGGTGGTCTGATTCCCGATCAGAGCCCGTTCGTCATCAACTCGGCCATCTCGGGATCCGGCACGCTGTTCGTGGGCAACAGCGATATTCTGAACAACTTTGGTGGGGGATCGGGTCCAGGACGTGGCATCGACTTCGCGGGCGCGAGCACGATGACTGGCAACGTGGTCGCCGATGCACTCGACATGGTGTGGACCAACACTAGTAGCTGGCAGTTCAACATCGGAAGCTCGGGCGTCAACAACAACATCGCCGGCACAGGCGTGGCGACGTTCGATGGCATGTTTAACTTCAATCTATCCGGCGCTAGCTCGGCTCCCGGCGATAGCTGGACGATTACCAACGTGACAACAACCACGTACGGAACCAACTTTAGCGTGGGCGGTGGCTTTGCGAGGTCGGGCTCGGTGTGGACGAATGGCACTTACACGTTCAATCCGAGTACTGGAATCCTGGCAGTCGTACCCCCGCCCGTCGAATGGAACACCGATCTCGACAACCAACTGTTCTCAGTCGGTGCGAACTGGACGGGCGGTGTCGCTCCGGGTAACAACGGCGACGCCCTGTTTGGTGGCGTCATTACCGGAAATCGTACCGTGCTGCTGGATACCAACAAGCAGCTCAACAGCCTTTCGGTTACAAACACCGGAGATGGAGATTACTTCCTCGCACCGCAAACCGATCAAGTTCTCACCCTTGTCAACGAGGCGAAGGTCGAAACCATCGGACGCCATTGGCTCAGGGTTCAAGTCGCGGGCACGAGCGGCCTGAATGCCGTGGGCACCGGTGAGTTGGTGCTCGACGCCGATAATAACTTCACCGGCGGTCTTAGCATCAACGATACGAATCTCGCTGTGGTCCACAGCGACGCGATTCCCGCTGGCAACAATATCACCGTGGCCAACAATGGTCAGTTGCGATTCTGGGGCCCCACGAACGCCTTCTTCACAGATCAGGGTTCAACTGGCTTCGTGAATGGCACGATCAACGGTACCGTCTCAGTGGATGCAACAAGCCTCGTCGAGGTGAACGACTCTGCGCAGGTTACCTTCTCCGGCGAAATAAGCGGAGCGGGTGGCATCGCAGTGAACACCGCGGCCCAGGCCACCCTCTCAGCCGCGAATACCTACAGTGGTGTTACTACAGTCAACAGTGGCACGCTCACCATCACGAATGGTTCGGCTCTGGGTGCTGGGGATGGCACCGCAGCGACACAGACCACCATCGCGGGCAATGCGAACACCGGTACGCTCGCATTGTCGGGTAACATCGCCGTGAGTGGTGAGTTGATCAACATGGGAGCCCGCGAAGGTGCTGCCGTGGATTCGGTTCAGCTCACTAGTTCGGGTAACAATTCGATTTCCGGCAACATCTACGGCAACGTCGGCGGAAATCGTTATACCATTGAGTCCACGTCAGGTACGCTCACCCTCTCAGGCACGATCACCACGCCGGATTCGTCGGATCGTGATGTTGTGTTCACCGGAGCAGGCAATTTCAGCGTCGCCAAGATCTCGGATGGCATCCGCAACGATCAAGGCGTGGTGACTCAAGCCGGTGTCGATAACACCATTAGCGTCATCAAACGGGGTTCCGGTACCCTTACCATTACCACAGCGTCGAGCGATCCCGTCGACTACTGGAATAATCGCACCGTCATCGAAGGTGGGACTCTCGCCGTGATGTCCGATGGCAACAGTGGCGGTGAGCTCGCCACCAGTGCCATTGCGGTTCAGAACGGCGCGACGTTCAATGTCAGCAACTTCGGCCAATACACCGTGCAGAACGACCAGTCGCTCTCGGGAGGCGGTACCATCAACACCGGGGCGAACAATATTCGCATCTTCGCCGGTAACAACAATCAAGTCACGCCTGGTGACAACGGTGTCGGCACGCTGAGCGTCAGTGGCAACGTCGTGATGTCGAACCTTGGGACCGGTGGAACGCTGAACTATCAGCTCGGCGATCAAAACACCGTTGGTGGCTCCGAGAACGACCTTATTGCCGTCAGTGGTACGCTCACCACCCCTACCGGTAGCCCCAGCGCTACACTCAACGTTACGCCGGTGTCCGCTGATTTGGCGGGCAATACTGCCTATCGGCTCATGACCCACAGTAGCGGCTCGGCTCCCGATGTGAGTGGCATCTCCACCATTCGCGTGCTTGATAATCTGGGTAACGTTATGAACACGCGGCAAACGTTCTCGGTGTCGTCTACGACTTCGCAGGTGAACCTGGACGTTTCCGGCAACGAGGCGGCCATCACTTGGAATGGTGCCGGTGCAACAGATGCCTGGAACAAGTCCTCTACAAATTGGTCCGGTGGAGCAACCAGCTTCCGTGACCTGGACGATGTGACCTTTGGCGCAGGCGGAGCAAAGACTGTTACCGTCAACGAAGTCGTCTCGCCCGGTTCTATTACGTTCAACAGCAACTCCACTTACACCTTCACCGGAACCGGTGGCATCACCGGCTACGGAGCGGTGAACGTCAACAGCGGCACCGTTAAGATGCAGAACACCGGCAACAACTACGCCGGAACGACCACCGTGGCGAGTGGTGCCCGTCTAGAGATCGGATCCGCCACCACTGGGGATGTCGTCGTTAACGGCACCTTGTCCGTAGGAGCGGCTGGCCTAACACAGGTGGTTGCTCCTGTTAACTTTACTTACCAAGACGGCACCTGGGGTGCCGGCGGTAATACAACGCTGTCGGATGGCTCTACATTGACCCCCACGGCGAGTCCCTTCTGGATGGAGCGAACGGTGTTCGGTAACAGCGGTCAGGTTCTTCAAGCTCAGAATGACGTTCCCACCGATGCACCTGAACTACGGTCGACCATCTCCGGTCTGACGCCAGGTCAGCAGTACACGGTGCATCTCAACTTCTGGGACGCCGATCTGAATGGCGGTGGACTGTGGCGAGTTCAGGCCGGCAGTGCGCCTGGAACGTTGACGCTGTTCGCCGCTCCGAACGAAGTGGCGGGCGCCACCAATGGCGTAGCGCCAGCAAGCCTTACTTATGCAGGCACCGCGCCGATGAACGCCGAAGGCAACCGCCAGATGTGGGCCGCCAACTTGGGGCAGCTCACCGCGGACGGGTCGGGGCAGATTCACGTTTACTTTGACGACACCGGAACTGCGAACGGCGACGACCGCACTTGGTTTGATGGCCTGAGCTACACTAACCAAACAGGGCCCACTGGCGCAGTCACCGGAGCCGAAGTACTCAACGTCGCTGGAGATCTGACCCTTTCCTCCACAGGTAAGCTGCTACTCGACGTCGGCCAGTCGGGCTACAACGACCGAATTGCCATCACTGGCGATCTGGTTGCCGACGGCACGCTGGAAGTGGTGTGGGACGCCGATGCACCAGCGCTGGCCATCGGGTCCAACTTCAACTTGTTTGATTTCGTCGCGGCGACGGGCACGTTCGATACGCTCACGCTGCCAACTCTGGCTGGCGGAATGGCATGGAACACGGACAACCTGCTGATCGATGGCACTTTGAGTGTCATCGCTGCGGGTCTGCTCGGCGACTTCAATAACGATGGCATCGTCAATCTTGCCGACTACACCGTCTGGCGTGACAACCTTGGTGCACCGGACTCGGTGTTACCCGGTGGAAGCACGGACGATGGCTCGGGCCTTGTCGATGCCGGTGACTACGCCACCTGGAAAGCCAACTTCGGCAACACTTCCACGCCGCTCGCCGGTCTCGAGGCCGGACAGACCAATGTCCCCGAACCTGCCACGGGTGTGATTTTGCTGTCCGTGGTTGGTGCGGCTGGCTTCGTCGCTCGTCGGCGTCGTATGTAGAACAAGTGTGAAGGGCAGCTCGAGGGGGTGGTCGTCACAACACTGCGGCAAAATGCCGTTGGTGCTTGCGGCCACCCCTTCGGCATTTAGTGCGGCGGAACTTAGAAGTGAGAGAAGGCGGATGAAGTGGCTCTTCCTGCGATCACGTATCGCATTTGTCGGGGTAACGCTTATTCTTAGCATCTGCGCATGGGCAGACATGCCGGCCGCCCAAGCCGCAATCAACTGGGGGGTCTCGCCGGTCGACACTTGGCCCAACGCTGCCCACCATCAAGCGGCCGTCAACGCCATGACAGCTGCCGCAGGACGATTCAACACCTACGGTCAGTTCACCCCTGTCGACTACGTTTACGTTTTCTACAACGCGGGTGTGCCGACAGCCGATGGAAGTTACTCCTCCAGCGACATTCGATTTGGTGGCACCTACCCTAACGAGCGGGTCACGCTCCACGAACTAGCTCATGTCCTTGGCTCGGGCACGACATCGCAGTGGAACAATCGCTTCAGCGGAGGTGTCTGGACCGGTCCGCAGGTGCAGCAGCTTATCAAGCAGTTCGATGGCGAACAGGCAGAGCTGCGTCAATCGGGCGTGCACTTTTATCCGTACGGACTCAACTACGATAGCGAGTACAGCGACCTCAACGCCCAGCGAAGCGTAGCACTAGTCTATGCAATGCGGGCTGATATGGGGCTCGGTCCCACGGCGCATCCAAGCAGTGCAACATCTGTCACGCTAACCGGGAGCGATCCTTACGGCGAGTCGGGCTTCAATGCTCATTATCGCTGGAGCGATGGCTACTTCGCCCATGCCGGTGCCGACTATCGCACGGGGGCTTACCTTATGCGAACTCCACAGAGCCCTAACAGTTTTACCTTTGCGGGTGAGTCGCTCACGCTCGACAACCCGGCTGTCGACACGGGACTCTACTTCAAAGGAGAAGGTTCTACTGGCGTCATCACTATTCCTAACCTAGTTCTCGATGGCGGCTGGGTCGACCATCGCGGCAGCAATAATCTCGCCGACCTTTTTCAACTTGCCGGGAACGTTCACGTCGAAAGCGATTCCAATATCCGCGCCTTCAATGGCAACATCCACTTGCTGGCCGATCTACATGGCACCGGCACGCTTACCATCCGCGAGTCGGACACCATTACGCAAGATGCTCGCTATGTCGTATCCAAGTCGTCGAGCAATACATTCACCGGAAACTTGGTGAATCGAAGCCGCTACGAGCTTGCCATCGGCGCCAACTTTAACTTCGTCATCGAGCCCGGAGGCGTGAGCAATTCGATCTCAGGATCTACGGCCCGCGCGACGCGGCTCAATGGCGAGTTTCGTTTTGATCTAGCTGCCGCAAGTGCGAATGTCGGTGATAGTTGGAACCTGGTTACTGCGGCTAACACGACCTACGGTAGCACGTTCGAAGTCGCGGGTTTCGATCATGTTGGCGGCGTGTGGAGCAATGGCGATTACATCTTCAGCCAATCGTCCGGCATACTGGCACCCGTCACGCAGTGGGCGAACAGCGGTAGCGGCGCGTGGCACTCGGGAGCTAATTGGAGTGCGGGAGAGCCCTTAGTAGGTGGCGATGCCAAGTTCGGTTCAGCGATCACGGCTCCTGCAACCGTAGCGATCAACTCCCCCGTCGAAGTCAGCCGACTGACATTCGACAGCTTTCACCAGTACACGCTCGTCGGTACGGGGCCCTTGACCCTCGTCGGGGCGCGAGAAGTGAACACCAAACTCGGCACCCACGAATTTGCCACGCCAGTGAGCGGAGATGGCGGGCTCACCAAGCGGGGTGGGGGGACGCTCGTGCTCTCGGCATCGAATACCTTCACAGGCGAGACACGGATCGTCCAGGGAAAACTCAGAATTGCTCACGTCGATGCGCTGGCCACAACAAGCAGCATCGATATCCATGAGGGTGCCACGCTAGAGGTGTCGCCACTGGCCGGTGGGATCGAAATCAAGGGCGGCCAGTCACTTGCCGTGGCGGGCGAGGCTTCGCTGGTGGGCGAGTTCTTGCTGAAGTCGGGTAGTTCGCTCCGCGTCGGGGGCGCTGGGCTGCCGGTTGTCTCCGCACCTCAGCTCATCGACAACTTCGACTCCTACACTAACGCGTCGATCAAAACGATTGGCTCCCACGCGAGTGGCGACGTCACCGGTGGGAAATGGACAGGCGTGTTCAACGGTACGGGAGCCGCGACCATCGAAAACGACTCGACGCCCGCTTCCCCAGACGACAACGTTCTCCAGGCCAACGGCGTGAACTCGTTCGGCGCATCCGACTGGCGCGGAGCGGTGACGAACCTCGCAGTCAACTATGACACCGACTTCACTTTTCGTGACAACACCGAGAACACACTCTTCTTTCAATTCAAAGCGACAACTGGTACCGGCAATTACGACACCATGTTTGGTCTTACCAACTCGACCGCCAACGTCGACAACAACAACGCCTGGCAAGATTTCGCCGTGATGCCCTACTTATCCGGCGGTGGCGTCGGGGCCGCTGACCTTCGGGCCGAAGTCGCAGGTGGGGCCACGGCTACCGCCATCTCTAACATCGCCGGTGACACTTGGTACAACGTCTGGCTGGTGGTCAACGCCCAGGCGAACACGTACGACATCTACACGTCCACTGGTCCCAGCGATGGTACACTCGCCGTCTCCGGCGCCGTGTTTCGCAACGGACTAGGACTTGGCGACCTCGCGGCCTTCGGAATCGCTCAGCGAGAAGGAGGCCGCATCCAGATCGACAACCTGTATCGCTTGGACGGGCGCAACGTCGGCAACCCACTGGTTGCCGGTGGTGGATTTCAGTTTGCAAGCGAAGTCGTCGAGATCGAAGGAGACCTGACGCTCGAATCGGGAGCCGTCCTCATGATGGACATCGCGACTCCGAGTGTCGGCGACCGCTTAAACATCAATGGCCAGTTCACCGCAGGGGGAACGCTCGAAGTCTTTCTGGATAACCGTGCGATTTTACCCTCCTTGGGCAGTGCCTACGATTTGTTCGATTTCACGACCGCGCTTGGCACGTTCGACTTGGTTTACTTACCCTCGCTCGGTGCTGGTCTACGTTGGGACACATCACAACTCTTAGCAGATGGCACACTTGCGGTGGTGCAAGCCCTTGCCGGCGACTTTAATGGCGATGGCATCGTAAACCTTGCCGACTACACCGTTTGGCGAGACGTGCTCGGCAGTGTCGAAGACGCTCAGTCGCTCGCCGGAAATGGTACCGGCGACAACATTGTCGACGCGACCGACTACCTACTATGGAGAGCCAACTTCGGTTCCACCCTGGAGAACGTAACTTTCGCCTCGCAACAAGTTCCAGAGCCAGGGACTCTGGTTCTAGCTTGCGCAATGGTTGTCGCAGCGACCGCGTTGCGGACCCGTCGTAACGTGGCATCTTACTGGGCCAGTGGCACGAGCATGAAGTCGAAGTGGCCCACGACAACTCCATCGGCGCGGGCGACGAACACGCGTGCGAGCGTCGGCTGCTGAAGTTTCAGCGGCGGAAGTTGTAACTTAACTTGTTCGTCATTCCATTCGACGCTGGGCAGCAACAGCGCTTTCCCGTCTGCCAGTAGCACAGCTCGCCCTGGTATAGTGCCGGCCGGATGCGTCGGGATACTCAGTACCTCGCCCGTCGGAAGCGTAGGCAAACTGGCCATCGACGCGACTGCCACGCCTGTCGGCGCGGCGGGTGGGCGGATGGCCTCAAGTGGTATGAACGGCTGGTCGGGCCCGGCACTCAAAAGTTGAACCACTCCGCCGAAGTAAGGATCGAGGGTGGGAGCCAGTCGGTGGAGAGTGATCGAAGGTGTTGCGATGGATGGGTTCGGCGCAGTCACCGAGGTGAGGGCCTTCGCCACTTCGCCTTTCCCGGTGGGGGCGACTGGCGGCACGAGCAGCTCTTGTCCGTCAAGGACTTGAATGTCGTCGTACTGAAACTGAGTACTGCCGGCTGTCGTCGCTTGAGCTTCAAGTTCCCCCGACGGCACATGGGGCTTGGTGTTCGTCCCTTCGGACAATTCGCCGCCCGTGGGGGCAGGGGGTTCTTCCGTGGGGGGAAGCAGCGACCGGACCACCGCAGTCACCGGCAACCACGGGACAGCAGCATGGGTATTGCCAAGGGGTAGGCCCGCGAAAACAAAAATCCAAGCGATCTTATGTGTACGAAAGAATGCGCGCATTTTACGCCTCGCCTAGCAAAGTGACTGACTAAGAGCCGGATTTCTTGGCTCCATGGCTTTTACGAGTCTGCGGACGAGGTGTTACATTGGGAAGCAGTTTTATTCGGGAGCCGGTGGGCGTGGTTGAATGAGCGAGTCGTGTTCAGCCTGGCAACCGAAGGCTAGACTGGGAACGTTCGTGGACCAAACCTTGTCGGGCCTACTACTACGGAGTGATGGCGTTGCGGCTAAAGTATCCTGGTGACAACCTCGCGTGGATGGCCCCCTTAGTGTCAGTGGCGGCTGCTTACCTTTCGTACTTCGCGTTCTCTTCCGGATCGACAGCGTTTGCTGTTTTCATGGGAATACTCGCGGTGCTTGCGGCGCTAGTATGGTTCAATCAGCGATGGGTAGCGATTCCACTGGTGCTGTTCTTCTCGTTGACGCTTACCTTCAGCGTGGTTTCTCTGTTTACGCGCGACATCACTTTGGGACTAATAGGTCGTGTCGTGTTCCATTTGTACTTCCTCTTCGAACTTGTCCGTTGGGCTAGGCCAACGAGCTACGAACCGCCCGCTAGCCTTGACCCGCCCGATTGGAGGCAGATGTGATATCGATGGATTCGCACGAGCTGTTGCGTGTGGATGGGTAAACCATTCTGCGCACTAGAATTGAATCGATTTAGCGCGACAGGCACTTCCGAAATGCGCAGCCCTGACCTCACCGCTATCGACCACCGTCCCTGGCCAGTACCCTCAACGGCCTGGACTTGGCAGCAAGAGTGGTACGACTTGCTCTTCGCTCATTGGCCGATCGAAGTGTCCGAGCTCCGGGCGCTGGTCCCCCCCGAGCTAGAGATTGACACCCATTCGGGTGCGGCTTGGATCGGCGTCGTGCCTTTTCGAATGCGAATTAAGAGACGCGGTATGCCGGGCGTTCCCACGGCCTCTCACTTCGCCGAACTGAACGTGAGGACCTACGTGAAGCTCGATGGCAAACCAGGCGTATGGTTTTTCAGCCTCGACGCCGAGAGCCGACTCGCCGTTTGGGGCGCGAAGCGGTTCTTTCATCTGCCGTACTATCACGCTGCGATGCAAACCAAGCAGCAGGGAGACTGGATCGACTACGTAAGTACCCGACGTGGCGTGGCTGACGCCCGATTCGCCGGCCGCTACCGACCTATCGGGCCGGTTGCATTTGCGATGAAATCGAGCCTCGAACACTGGCTCACCGAACGTTACTGCCTATTTGCTCGCTCGAAGCGCGGAGCCTACTGGTGTGGCGAGATTCATCACTCGCCCTGGCCTTTGCAGCGAGCTGAAGCCGAGATTCGCGAGAACACGATGCTCGCCCCACTCGGACTGGCAACCTCGGACGCCGATCCCGTGTTGCACTTTGCGAAGAGCATCGACGTGGCGCTGTGGCCCTTGCAGAAGGTTACAGTTCTTTGATTCTTGACCCAGAGCAAGCTTGCTCCGGGCCGCTGCCAACGACACAACCTTACGCGGCCATTGACCGTGCGAAATTTGGCGACGTACGACGAAGCGCGACGCGGTATTTATTCCGCATGTCGACGATGTTGAGCCACTGGTACATGTTGACAACCACTGCACCCAGGGCAATCGCCCACGCCCAGACGGCGGCAGGCAGGTTGGCACCCTTGGCGGCCTCGCCTGCCCCACCGGTCACCCCAGCCTGCTGAATGGCCGGAGCCCATGATTCGGTGTTGGGGCGGTTGGTGCTTTGAGTCGACGCAGGATTAGACGCTACGGGAATAGGAATTGGGACTATTTGTGTAGTCCCCCTATTGTTACCTGCCGGGTCGAGGGCTCGATCGTAAGGATCGCCAAAACTGGTAAGGCCGCCGGATGTTACGGGATTGCTATTGCCAAAGGCGTTGTTGGTCGAGCCAATCGCCGGGGCGTTATTGCTAGCTGGCATGCGATTGTCCACCGCATTTAAAGAGGTATCGACGAGCGGGCGGACAATATTGTTATTCTGCTCGCGCGTGAGCTGCGACGGCGCTGGCTGCTGTGGGAACTGCGTATTCATATTCGCATTGTTACGAGCCTGCATGTCCGCCTGTTCTTGCCGCAGTTGCTGCTCACGTTGAACACGATCCCAGTACTGCTGAGTAGTTTCTTGCGGAGCGTTCGTGGTGCTCGTGATTGTGGGCTGAGTGTTGGGGTTACTCGCCGGCGGGTTATTGAGCATGGATTGCTCGCCTTGCCGATAGGGCTGCGTGGCAGTTGTGTTGGACCATTGCGGTGTGGCCGTAGTCACAGGCAGTGGCTGGAGGCCGGTGGTCGAGTTGGTCAAGGCGTCCTGCGTGTTTTGAATTGTTTGGTTAATCCCGGCCCGCATGGAGTCGGCCGCATTGTTGATCGTATTGTTCGCCGCCTGAAAACCCTGGTCGAGCTGCTGTTGCAAATCGATGTTGGTGGGGTTCGTTGTCGCCGTTGGTTGGGTGGTGGTCCAGTTTGGGTTGGTCGTGTAGTTGGGATTCGTATTCGGCTGAGTCGCAGGAAGCGACGTGGGCTGCGTATTGGTCGGGACAACCGGCGGGAGCGTCGTGTTATTCGCTGGCGGAGCCGTGTTTCGCATCGACCCGTTGTTGAAGCCCGTCGCATTGCGACCAAACCCTCCCGCGGGGCCGGTTTGCGCTAAGAGGTCAATGCTTGGCGAGGTGGCCGCGTCCAGATCCTGACGATAGGTAGTTCGTGCAGTGGCCGACGGCCGGAGCTTCTTGGCGAGCGGTTCGTTTCCCACGATCACCCGGATGCGCCGAATCGGCGAAACCTCGGCTGGGATGTTCGTCTCAATGGCGTCGGCTTCGCCCGACTTCATCCGCTCGAACAACTCGGGCTCGACCTGCACCGTGTAGTCGTACCCCTTGGTGGAGTCGGCTGATGGCTCGTAACCAAACGTCACAGCCAGCAGCGGGGCAAGCAGCAGGAGGGTAGGGGAGGTCATGGCGCTATGCGTGGGAGTAAAGAGAATTCGATCGATGCAGCCGGAATGTCGCCATGCAATGAAGCGCCTTGGCGACTAGATCGAATTCGATGAACTCGCGCCCCGAGGTGGGGCTGCGACTCGCCGGATCCTTCCGCGCTCGCGACTCCTAAAGACAGCGACCATCGGCAACCGGGCGGCATGCGCCAAGCTACCAACCCTCGATTCTAGCGAAACACCAGAAAACATCCTAGAGAAATTGGGAGAGCCTACGCATTAACGTGACGGAAACGCCAACTCTTCGCGGATGCTATCACTCCGTATCTTGCCTTGCTTACCCCACTCAACGTACGCTATTGCCTAAATTGTATCGTGGCCGGGCTTTTCCATAGTTCGCGCGCCGACACATTCCCCGAGTTCTTGCGAATCCGGAATCCTGCATGCAGCCTCGTTCACTTCTCAATCGACTGACTGGCCCTGCGGCCAGGCGCCACGTGATTCGTTGGGGGGTAACGCTAGTTGTTGTGGGGCTAGTGTTGTGGTTTGCGGGTGGGACAGTGAAGAAGGGTTGGCAGCAATTATCCGATGCCGATCTTGTCATTCATTGGCCATGGGTGGCCGTTTCTGCGGTTCTCTATCTGGTCGGGCTCGCACCTCAAGCGTTCTTCTGGCGAATGACCCTCGCGCGACTTGGCGAACATCCTCCGATGTTTGCCATCATCCGTGCCTACTATTTGGGCCACCTAGGGAAATACGTCCCCGGCAAGGCGCTGGTTGCGGTGCTTCGTACCGGAGTGCTCGTGCAAACGGGATGCAACATGCGACGCGCCGTCGTGAGCGTGTTCGTCGAGACGCTGCTGTTTATGGCAACCGGCGGGGCGCTCGCTGCCGCGCTGCTCGTCGTGAGTGGCGACGGACCATCGAGCTACATCTGGTTATCGGCGGGGCTCGCGCTACTCGTGGGCGTACCGGCGACTCCTCCTGTCGCGCGGCGCCTCGCTCGGCGGATTATCGCAAAACAACCACCAGCTTCCTCCGACTCATTGGCCGCAGCTCCAGCGACCGATCCCGTATCGGGGATTACTTGGAGTCTCACCGCGGCGGGAGTCCTGTGCTCGACACTCGCTTGGGGGGTACTCGGTCTCAGTTTGTGGGCTGCCGTGCGGGCGGTGAGTGACATTCCGGTTTCCCCAATCGCGCAACTCGCCCTCTGGATCGAATCGGTGACCCTTCCTGTCGTGGCGGGATTTTTGTCCTTGATTCCCGGCGGACTGATGGTTCGCGACGTCCTTCAGGTCGAACTCCTTACACCGACGCTTCCCGCGGACGTGGCGCTAGTCGTCGCAGCGGCTTGGCGACTTATTTCAGTTGCATCCGAGGGGACCCTCTGTGCTATACTGGAAGCCTCCCGCCTGTATCGTTCAACGCGTCCCACCTCCAACGATACACCCTGATACGGCGGCCGAGGTCGAGCGATGAACTTCCTGGCCAGGCGGCACTAAGTCTCATCGCAATCACCTCGGCCGACGCGTCGCATCGACAAGTAGTCACGCATGACACCCATCACTATTGTCGTACCGGTTCTCAATGAATCGGAAAGTCTCGTTGAACTCCACCGGCAGCTTCATGCGACCGCGACGAACAACGATTATCGGATACGAATCGTGTTCGTGGACGATGGTTCGACCGATGGCACTTGGCGAACCATCACCGATCTCGCCGCGAAGGACTCCAGCGTTCTCGGCATTCGCTTTCGCCGCAACTTCGGCAAAGCTGCCGCGCTCACGGCCGGTTTTGATGTCGCCGAAGATCCTTATGTCGTCACCATGGATGGGGATCTACAAGACGATCCCGGCGAACTGCCGCTCATGCTTCGCAAGCTGAACGAAGGCTTCGATGTCGTCAGCGGCTGGAAAGTCGACCGTCAGGACCCGTGGCATAAAACGTTGCCGTCGAAGGTGTTCAACAAACTCGTCGGTTGGCTCACCGGCGTGAAGTTGCACGATCACAACTGCGGCTTCAAGATCTACCGTCGCGAGGTGTTCGACGAAGTGCGTATCTACGGCGAGTTGCACCGCTTTGTTCCCGTGCTTGCCGCCGCCCGTGGCTTCAAAGTCGGCGAAGTTCCCGTCAACCATCGCGCCCGCGAGTTCGGCCACTCCAAATATGGCGTGACGCGGATCATCAAAGGTTTGCTCGACCTTTTCACCGTCAAATTCATTACCGGCTTCGGCCAGCGACCTCAGCACCTGCTCGGTGCCACAGGTCTTGTGGCGTTTTTGTTTGGGTTGGTGTTGCTCGGTTATTTGGCCGTCGTATGGATTGCTTCGCGTTTGATTGATGGCTGGGATCCCGTGCATCTCCATCAGACCGCCGTGCTCTACTACGCGCTCGCCAGTTTCCTTATCGGTGGTCAGTTCCTTTCCGTCGGCTTGTTGGGTGAGATGATTACCGCTTTCTTGATTCGCAAGGCAGACATGTATTCGGTGGCCGAGTACTCGGGGCCCCACGAGCAGGTGCCGCGCACAGGTGGCCCTCACCGTCCGCCGATGAACGCCGCGCGGGAGTCGCATGACCGGTAATCCATCCTCGCCAATCTCGGCAGATTCCACCCGCGGTCTCCGACGATCGATTTATGCGATACTGATCGTCATTGCCGTGGGGCACATGTCGGGCCGCATCCTATCGGTGAATTCCGAGAATCTCGCCGCGCTGAGCGAATCGCGCATTGCTGAGCGACTCGAAGCGTTTCGCGCCGCCCAAGTGGCCGCTGGAGCCGATGAGGCGACTCTAGAAGACCGGCTTACTCGTAAGAGGCAAGAGCTGGAGCAGCAGATCGGAATGGAACGCCCCTTCCTAAGCGCTAACGATCGCAGTCGCTGGCTTACTATTCGATCCCTAGTAGAGGAGGGGACGTACGAGGTCGACAACTTCTTCCGCGAACCGCGGTGGGATTCCATCGATATGGTGAGCCACCTCGGTCGTGATGGCAAACAGCATTACTACTCCAGCAAGCCGCCGCTCATGGCTACGATGCTGGCCGCCAAGTACTGGGTGATCACCAAGCTCACCGGATGGAATCTTGGGACGCATCCTTACGAAGTGGGACGGCTTATGCTGCTGCTCACCAACGTGCCAGCGATGATCCTGCTGTTTATCATCGTCGCGGCCCTCGCCGAGCAGCTTGGCACCACCGACTGGGGACGCATCTTCGTCGTGGCCACGGCTTGCTTTGCGACACTTCTGACGACGTTTGCAGTGACGCTCAACAATCACATCGTCGGCGCGACGAGCCTCGCGGTCGCGATCTACTTTTTCGTGCAGATCGTGCGATCGTCGTCGCCGCGCGGATGGCATTTCCTGATGTGCGGATTGGCCGCGGCATTCGCTGCGGCGAACGAGTTACCTGCCCTGGCGTTTGTCGCGATCCTAGGCCTCTTGCTTCTGGTTCACGACTGGAAGCGAACTCTCATCTGGGGCGTGCCGGGCGTGGCGATCGTGGCGGTCGCGTTCTTTGCCACGAACTACATCGCCCACGATAGCTGGCGACCTCCTTACGCCCATCGAAGCGAGACCGACGCCAGCGACAACTGGTACTTCTACAGCTACGAAAAGAATGGCCGCACCATTCAGAGCTATTGGCAGGATCGCCAGGGTATCGACAAAGGCGAGCCGAGCAAGTGGATATACGCCCTGCATGCTTTTGTGGGGCACCACGGCGTGTACTCCCTCACGCCAATTTGGATACTGTCGCTCGCAGGCATGGGGATGTGGGCTCGATATGGCTCACGACTTGAGCGTGAGCTAGCGCTGATCACCATCGCCCTCACGCTCACTTGCTTCGTGTTTTTTACGGCTCTCAGGCCGCTGGAAGATCGCAACTACGGCGGACTGTGCGTCGGATTTCGGTGGGTTTTTTGGCTTTACCCTCTGTGGCTTTTGGTGCTCATTCCCGTGCTCGACCGAATGAGCCGCAGCCGCGCGGCTCGCGGGGTGGCCCTCGCGCTGTTGTGTTTCTCGCTGGTTTCCGTAAGCTATCCGACCTGGAACCCTTGGCAACATCCGTGGCTTTATCAGGCCATGGATCATTTCGGTTGGTTGTAGTGCCGGTGACCTCGCCAGCACTCGTTTCTGGCAGGTGAAACAAGCATGGAAGCAATGTTCGCGCTACCCGTTTGGTTGGTAGCGATCCTCATTTTCTTGCTGCGGATCATCGACGTGTCCCTGGGCACCTGTCGCACCATCGCCGTGGTGCAAGGACGCATCACGCTGTCCGTGGTGCTTGGGTTCATTGAGGTGCTCGTGTGGATTACCACCGTCGCGAACGTCATCCAACACGCCAGCGGCAACGCTTGGCTGCTGCTGGCGTACGCAGCGGGGTTTGCCGCCGGCAACGCGACTGGCATTTATCTCGAACGCTGGCTCGCCATGGGGATGGTGATTCTGCGAATCATCTCCGAGCACGCCAGCGAAGAGCTCGCCGAGGTGCTGGGTGCCCAGGGGCGACAGGTGTTCCAGTTCGATGGCACACGAGAGAACTACTTCGTCACCCTGTTCTACGTGCCGGTGCGTCGCCGCGATGCATCACGCCTTCTTGCAAAGGCCCAGAAGGTCGACCCCAATCTTTTCTACGCAGTCGACACACTCCGCGACTCCAACATGCTCAACACCACACCGCTCCCCACACCAACGGGCTGGCGGGCGATGGTGAAGATGAAATAAGGTCGCTTGGCTGCCTGGCTGGATCGCCTCCGATCAGTTTCGGGTAGGGTTCTGTGGCGAGAACCTTGCTAGCTCCTAAGTAGAAGCCCTTTTCTCGCATTTCGGCGGTTCTGGCGCGGTTCTTGCATATTGCTGATTCCACGAACAAACGAGTCCGTTCGCGGTGTGCGAGCGGCCACGCGAACAAACATGCTCGGAGGAAGAATCATGGCGACTGCATTTACGAAGTGGGCAGGTATTGGATTGATGTTGGTGTTCCCCGCCTTCGTTGGCTGTGAACAAACCGCTCAAGAACAGCTCGAAGAGCAACGCGAAGACGTTGAAGAGGTGCAGGAGGACGTGAACGAAAGCAGGGAAGATCTCCAAGAGGCGCAGAACGAGCTTGGAGAAGAACGGGCTGACGCCTACACCGATGCTGATGACCTACAGGATGAACGTGAAGAAGTAGGTGACGCACAGGACCAGCTTCAGCGCGATCAAAATCAGCTGGAGAAGGAAATGAAGGATGCGGCGCAGGAGCAAGCCGACGCTGCAACAACTCCTGGCACTCAGCCTTAGTTTTTTGGGCGAGAACCGAATTTGAAGACATTAGCAGCGGTAGGTATCCTACCGCTGCTATTCTTTGCGCACTCCTATTTGCGCCTCCATCAGCTCACGGCATTCTCCCTGCGCCGATTTCCAATCACCGCTTTTCGCCGTGGCGACGATATCGGAGAGAAGGTCGAACTCAGAGTCGTTCAGCTCCTTCGCTGTTTGGGCTTCCGCAAGCTTCGACTCGAATTCGGCGAGTTTCTCCGTCGATTGGCGATTGGTGATCGAGTACAGAGCCTGCGTGTACTCGTAAGTCTTCGGGCTCACCTCGCCATAGCCGCAGCCCATGACGGAAATGAGGGCGAGAGCGACAAAGCAAAGTGGAGTGTGACAGTAATTCATGGCTTACAGCTCCCTCGGGACTTCGTTCTCATTCATGCTGGACGACTCGGCCCATAGAATCAGGTCGACGTCCTCTGTAACAAACCGCACCGATCCATCACCGAGGCAGACGTTGCCTCCGCCGGGATGCTCGGCGAACATTTGCCCCGTGTGAAGCGTCGGAAAATTAACCGGGTGAATAATGGGAAATCCGGTGATGTCGCACTCGCCACCTGACGGGCCGGCGTGACATAGCACGAGAGTTGCTGCCGAGTCGGGGCCGTTTTCTGGGGTTGTCGATCTTGGGTGGACGGTCGCTCCTGGGACGACTCCAACCCAAGTCTTATCGCTGAGAGAGGACGAATGCTCTCCCAAAAAAATGGTATTCGACAGCCCATCGGTCACTTGCCGAAACTCTGTCTTCGAACTGCGGTAGAACGGCCCATCCGCGATGCGGGAAATGTCACCCGCGACCGCGACTTCATGGACTCCCGAGGTATCGCATCCAGCGTGGATGTTGCGAAATGCCGGAGCAGTGGGTTGCGATCCACAGTCGCCCCAACACGATTCTTGCCCGTGACTCGCTACGTAATCCGCCCGACCCACTTCGACTTGCGTGCCCCCGATACTTAGCGTGTTGCCGGACTCGTTTTGCAGCAGAAATGGGTCGCGTGGCCCCGAACTACTTGGGCAGCGGAGGGCCTCGGGTTGCTGGCGAATCACACTCAGGTGGTTGGGGTGCCAGATCGGTTGCTCGAAATCAATAGCGGCACTCGTAGCGCCTTGCTCCATGTAGTCGAGCAGATAGGCCGTCCATCCCCAGCCGGGTGGGGCATCCCAAGTCGAGGCGTCTCGCAGTGGAGAAACCGGTGTGGAGAGAGAGTTCGATGCGTATCCAGGCGGCAACTGTTTCTTGGCCGATTCGTAGTTGTGTAGTGCGAGGCCCAGTTGCTTGAGATTGTTGGTGCAGGAATTTCGTCGAGCCGCCTCTCGGGCTGCCTGCACCGCAGGGAGCAATAGTGCGACCAAAATGCCGATGATAGCGATGACCACCAGCAGCTCGACCAGCGTGAAAGCGTTTCGTTCTTCGCGAGATGCAGCCAAAGCTCTACTCCCCATTCGCTTTAAGGTTTAGCCTGTGCTAAATTGACAGGTGAAGTTTAGCCACGGTTAAACTGCTGGTCAAGCACCCGAGGGCAAGTTAAAGTAGAGGTGGAGATACTGCCCCCGCCGATGGGGGGAGGCTAGGCGGAGATTTGTTAGACCGATGTCCAGCTCGAAGCAGCAACTACCGAACGAGTACCAGCGGACTCGCCGCGATCATGCCAACGAGACCGCCGAAGACTACGTAGAGGCGGTGGCTCAAATCGAGGGCGAGTCGGGCGCCTGCCGGGGGGCCGATCTTGCCAGGTTGTTCGAGGTAAGTCACGTTACCGTGACCAAGACCATCGCACGTCTCAAAGACGAAGGTCTCGTCGACACCCGGCCATACGGGCCCATCACGCTCACGCCTCGCGGCCGGCGAATGGCCCGCGAGTCGCAGCGACGGCACGATATCGTCCTCGCTTTTCTCCAGGCGATTGGTGTCGGCGAGGAAACCGCCCGCATCGACGCCGAAGGCATTGAGCATCACGTGAGCCAGGAGACGCTCAAGTGCTTCGAGCGCGTGTTGAAAAAGAACACCGCCAAGAAGAAGGCTTAGTCGAGGGCTGGCCAGTATGCGGGCAGCGGTGCCTCGATCACCACTTGTTCGTCCCGCATCGGGTGGCGAAAGCCGAGTGTGCGGGCATGAAGTGCAATCGCGCGATCCCGTTCATCTTCGCATTCGGGGCCAAACGCGACGCTCGAACCGTACTGCGAGTCGCCTAGCACGGAGTGGCCACGCGACGAGGCCTGCACGCGAATCTGATGCGTGCGGCCGGTTTCTAGCTCAATCTCTAGCCAAGTCGCACCGTTGACCTGCCCGCGAACGCGATAGTGCAGGATGGCCTTCTTGCCACGCGGATCGTCTTCGGGAACGACGATGGCCTGCGCCATCCCGTGACGCTTGTGCAAGTAGTCGATCCAAGTTCCTTCGTCGGAGTCCAGCGTGCCTTCGACGAGCGCCCAGTAAGTCTTGCTGACTGTGCGGTTCTGAAACTGATCGGCCAGCCGCTTGGCCGCGCGGGCGTGACGGGCGAACGTGATCGCACCTGTGACCGGCCGGTCGAGCCGGTGGATGATGCCAAGGTAGAGATTCTCTTCGGCCGACTTCTCCTCGCGAGCGCGATAGAACTCCTTGACGGCAATTTCCAGGCTATCGATCCCCTGCGGTGCCTGCGTCAGCAGCCCCGGCGGCTTGTTGACCACTAAGCAGGGGCCATCGTCGTAAAGCACTTCGAGTGGAGCATTCATAAATGGAGGGGCAGCCGCTCGCGGCTTAGCCTGTTAACTTCTCGTTCGCCGCGCTAACCTCGCCATCACAGTATCTACCACCCCTGGAGCCAAGCGATGTGCAAACAACATCCACCATCCGCTCCAGTTCGGCACAATCTCATGCTTGCCGCGTTCGATCGCTCGCACGGTGGCACGAGCCACGCGCTCGGCGGTGACTCCCTTCATGCCAGCCCACGGTAGTTTGACGCGCTGTTCGATGAGCTGGCTGGCCAAGTTCGACTCCGTCGTTCCCGGCGAAACCAGAAGCACTTCGATGCCTTCCGACTTGAGCTCGGCACGTAGCGACTGACTCCAGCCGGTGAGGGCAAACTTACTAGCGCAGTAGTCTCCCGTAAAGGGAATGCCGCGGTGCCCGAGTATGGAGCCAATGTTGACGATCATTGGCGAACGTCCCTGGCGGAGCAGCGGAAGGGCTTCGCGGGTCAGCTCGACGGCTCCGAAAAAGTTGACTTCGAAAATCTGCCGGAGCACTTCGGACGAGCCAGTGGCAAAGTCGCCACTCGCGCTGATGCCTGCGTTGTTGATCAGCAGGTCGAGGCCGCCAAATTCGCGCTGGGCGAACTCAAGGGCTGTATTACGATCAGCAGCATTGGTAACGTCGCCGACGACGACACTCGCTTGGGTGCCAAGCTCACGCGTCTCGGCTCGCACTTCGGCCAGCCGGTCGCCATTGCGGGCGAGTAGCAAGCACTGGACACCTTGCCTCGCTAGCTCCAGCGCGATCGCCTTGCCAATGCCTCCCGAAGCACCGGTGACGAGGGCTCGCAAACCACGTAGCTGGCGGCGAGACATTAGGCTACGTCGTCCACCGAGGCGGGGAAGTTGCCGTCTGCTGGCTTGGGCTCCGCGTCCGGTATCGCAACGGCCGGGGTACGCTCACGAATAGTCGCTTCCGTGTCGCTGATGCGGCCCAGGTACTTGCGCGGCATGCGGCAGTGAATGGTGGTCCTATCGCCATGGTGCGTCCGGCTGAGGATCTCGCCGTGCTGGGCGATGAACGCAGCGAGTCGACCGTTGTCGATCGCCATCTCTACGTCAGCATCCACGAAGTTGACCGTCAGCATTTCGCTGACGGCGCGCGTCAGTTGGTCCATGCCGTCGCCCGTCACCGCACTCACCGTCACCGCCGAGGGATAACGTTCGACGAGCTTGGTCAGCTCTGCGGGGTCGGCCACGCGGTCAACCTTGTTGAGCACTAGCAGCGTGTCCTTCTGCTCGATGCCGAGTTCTTCCAGCACCGTGTAGACGGCGGCAATCTGATCAAGCACGGCTGGGTTGCTCGCATCGGCTACGTGCAGTAGCAGGTCGGCTTGATGGGCCTCCTCCAGCGTTGCCTTGAAGCTAGCGATCAATCGGTGAGGCAGGTCGCGAATGAAACCGACCGTGTCGCTGAGTAGCACCGGACCCCAGCCCGGCAGACTCCAGCGGCGCGTGCGGGTGTCGAGCGTTGCAAACAGTTTGTCTTGCGCCAGCACCCCCGCATTCGTGATGCGGTTCATCAGCGTGCTCTTGCCAGCGTTCGTGTAGCCGACAAGCGAAACCGTCATGTGATCGCTACGGCCTTCGACTTCGCGCTCGCGGCGCTTATGAATCTTCTCGAGGTCGCGGCGCAGATCGACGATTCGCTTTTCCACCAGCCGACGGTCAGTCTCGAGCTGCTTTTCACCAGGGCCACGCATGCCGACGCCCATCTTCATGCGCGACAGGTGCGTCCACATCCGCTTGAGGCGGGGCAGGGCGTACTCGAGTTGTGCGAGCTCCACTGCTAACCGTGCTTCGTGCGTTTGAGCACGTGTGCTGAAGATGTCGAGGATCAGCTCGGTGCGGTCGAGCACCTTCACTTCCAGCGACTGTTCGAGATTTCGAACCTGAGCCGGCGACAGATCGTTGTCGAAGATCACCACGTCGGCGTCGGTCCCTTTGACCAACTGGGTGAGCTGTTCGAGCTTGCCCTTGCCAAGATACGTGGCAACATCGGGCGTGCCACGGCGCTGCGTTAGCCGGGCGACTACTTCGGCCCCTGCCGTTTCGGCAAGGCCCGAGAGTTCTTCGAGAGGTTCTTCGCTGCGAGTATCACCCGGGAGCTCGACGCCCACCAGGACGGCGGCTTCGCTATCGACTCCCAACTTGCGATCAATGTCCGTTGGCAACTGGCTCAGGGCTCCTATGCGTGAAATGGTTGGCCGGCGGGTTCAGCCGGGCCGGGGGCCCTACCGCCTTGCACCACTTGTATTATACCTCGCCAATGAGCACTGCCTACAGTCGAAATCAAAGGGCGCGAGGCGGCGAATCCGGCCTGTAGGACCGAATTCGCCGCCATTGGTTCGCGCAACCCTCCCCCCGGATAGTTTTTTACCAAACGTATTCCAGACCGATGTTCGCACCGTGGTACAGCGAGGAGCTTTCCTCGATTAGCACCGGCGTGCGGCTTCCGGACAGGAACAGTTCGTTATTGAAGTCGAAGTTGTTGGCGGCCAGGGCCATCGTGTTGATGAACAGCACGTCGTAACCGGCACGAAGCGACCAGCTCGGTAGAATGTCGAACACGGCACTCACGTTACCTTCGCCGATGAACGCGACGCGGTTGCCCTTAGCCACTTCGAACACCGGCCCGCTCAAAGCGGTCGAGTCGACGTTGTTTGTGTACTCGGCACGGTTGTTGTAAATACCCGCCTTGCCCTGTGCACCGATACGGCAGCCCTGGCGAACGGTCACCCACGCGTCACCACCGATCTGAGCACCCACGAGGTCGTTCGTAGTGCGAGTCGAGAAGAACGCGTTGCCGCTGCTGGCGATCGTGGTGAAGTTGAGCGTCTCGCTAACACGGGTGTAGCGAACACCAGCCAGCCAAGTACCCGTTACACGAGGGTTAAAGCCGACCCAATACCGGCGGAAGCTGATTTCGCCGTTGTGCAGTTCTGACAGTAGTTGAAGCTCGACGCTGTCAGCGGCTTCGGTCGAATCGAGACCGACACCACCAAACGGATCGGTGCCGAAATTGCTGAAACCGGTGAAGATATTGCCGTTGCCTTCGAGCCCTGAGACGGCTCCGTACTCAAACAAACCTGAGTAAGCCACTTCCAGCACCGACAAGGCCCCTAGGTCATACCGACCGGTCAGTCGCATACCTGGTTCCCACTCAAATTCTACGTCCTCCGTGGTCAGCGCGAGGTCGGGATTCACGCCATTGGAGACGTCCGTGATACCAATCGTCGCGAAGATCCGCGACGGGTCGGCGGAGCTTTCTTTGTCCCAGTACAGGGCTTCAACCGAGAAGTCGAAGTAGTGCGGGCCACACTGGTCTGGCCCTAGATTCAGTCCGTACTCTTCGCAGGCAGGGTCCATGCCGTAACCAGTTCCTTGGGGCCCGCCGCATGGATAAGGTCCACCGCCGCCATTGCAGCAGTTGGCCATGGGGCCGCAGCCGCCACCAGGCCCGCAGGGTGGTCCGTAACCACCACCAGGACCATAGCCGCCGCCCATCATGCCGGGACCGCCCTGGTCGCCGCAGTACGAGGCGGGCATCACTACGGGATCGCCATGGGCGTTCACCCAATCGCTGTTTCCGCCGCCGAACAGCCCGCCAGAGGCGGCAGGTTGACCCTGCGGAGCGCCACCTTGGAAGAGAGCCTGGCGCACTTGGCCGCTGGCCATCGTAGGCAGCAACAGCGCAAAGGCCACAGCCCAACCGCAGGCACGACCGTATGAAGGTGCCGAGATCATCAAGTTTTCCCCCCTCGAAGCTGGCCGCAGTTACCCGCGGGCCATGCGTTTGATTCAAAGCCAGACGCGCCCCCCGCGCGTCCGTCGCTGTCACTACCCACCGGCACCCTGTGCCCGGGAAATGAGGCTGCAAGAACTATCGGATCGGGCGAAGCCGGAAAAGCAGACTTCTCGTCAAATCCATCAAGGTTTTCCAAAATTGTCCAACCCGCCATCGGCGGGAGCACCCATCGTCAGAGTGCCGGACCCCCCTGGGCCCCGGTGGCCCCCTTCTTCCGGGGGATTTTCAATGCTGGGACAGATTGGTGGAAATTCTTCCGCTCCAGCGGGAACTTCGCGACCGCCAGAAGCGTCAAAATGCGTTAAATCGTTTCCGACCAATAATTTGACACTAATTTTCCTCGTTGCTACTATCGATGGAAGCGGCTAAACCCGCACGGAACCCCACCCGGCCTTCGCACCCCTTCTGCCCCACCGCGCTTCCTCTCCCACCCTCCAAGCTTGGAACTGGGAAACAGTGCGCGTCCTCAGCAGTTAGGGTCGCCCCGATGTCAGCGGAACCATCGAGGGGTGATTGCTCCGGAAAAATAGGAACAAGCGGCTTAACGGTACGGAACTTACGGTTCGACTGAGCGTTAAGTCAGCATCGGAACAGTACAGAAGCGGCCACCTGCGCCGACGGAACAACCTTCACCTCGGACTCCCGCCGAGGAACAAATGAGCAAGGACCTATGAGCAATCGACGCAAGAAGTCTCAGTGGCGGCAAGCTGTTGCGAAACGTCTGAAACGCACCGCAACCCGATTCGATCGATTTGCACGGCTAAATGGCGTCGAGTCCCTGGAACGCCGCGAGATGATGGCGGCGGACACTGTTTACACGACGGAGATTACGTCGACCCAAGCAGCAAATGCGTTGGTACGGGACGCGTTTGTGCGCTTCTCGGATCTCTCCAGGTATTCCAACGCCGAATTGGAGAACGCCACTCGCTGGGTGGTCGTCACCGATGGCACGATCAATGCGAATAACTTCAAGACCAAGACGCAACTGAATCACGGCGGCGGTTTTGCACCGATTGCGAATACGTACTATGCGCTAGCCGGTGCCGATTCGAGCGCGCAGATTATCGCCAAGCTGCAAGGCAAGGCAGGCGTCAAGTACTTTTATCCTGAAGTGAGCGTCGACGCGGAGAAGTTCTCTCTTCCCAACGATCCACTAGTGCGCGATCAGTGGCACCTGCGGAACACGGGACAAGGAACGAACTTTCCCAACGAAGTGAACGCCTATGGTGTGTGGGGAGCGGATATTCGAGTAGAGGATGCTTGGGAATACACAACGGGCGATGGCGTTTACATTGCCATCGTCGACGACTCCGTCTTCTACGCGCATCCCGACTTAGCGCCCAACTACGATGACACGCTCGATTGGGACTACACCGATAACGACAACAACCCCACGCCGAATTTGGGCGGGGGTGACTTCCACGGCACGGCCGTGGCTGGTCTGATTGGTGCGAAGGGCAACAACGGTAAGGGCATTACCGGTGTCGCGTACGATGCAACGTTGACCGGCATCCGGCTAATTGGCTCCGACATTCTAGGCGTCACCTCGTCCGATGAAGATTACTACAATGCGATGACGCATCGCATGGACATCATCGACATCTACAACAACAGCTGGGGCTTCAGCAACGGTCGCGCCATTACCGACATCCCCCCCTTCATGATGCAGGGCTTGATCGACGCCGTGTTCTTGGGGCGGAACAGGCTGGGCGTAATCCATGTCAATGCCTCAGGCAACTCGGCGGACATCGATGATCGCACGGATCACGATAGCTTTGCCAGTTCGATGTACACTATTTCGATAACGGGCTTTGGTCCCACTGGCACGGCGGTCGGTTACGCGGAAGGTGGGTCCAGCATCTGGGTAACGGCCCCCACGGGCAACAATCCGCCCGGTAATGGCATCGTCACCACCGACGTGTTCGGCAACGCTCCTAGCCCCACCGGCAACAGCGATGTTGGTTACAACGATGGCCAGACGACCGGCGAACTTGACGATCCGCAGTACACCGCCAATTTCAACGGTACCTCTGCCGCTTCGCCTATCGCGGCGGGTGTGGTTGGTTTGATCGTTGCGGCAGCTCGCGACAATGGTGTGGAGTTGTCTCTTCGAGACATCAAGAACATTCTCGCCTTGTCCGCTCGGCGAATTGACCCGACCAGCCCAGGTTGGCGAGCGGACGCGAGGCCACTTTTCTTCGATCCGCCATCGGACGGAGGGGTGCCTTTCGGAGCAGCTCAGCAGATGGGGCCGGGTGTCACCGCGTTCCCCACCATGATCGACCCCGCTACGGGCGACTTGGTGCCGGATTTGGTTGCCCAGTTCGCCAATGCGACGAACTCCGCCGGGTACTTCATCCACGACACTCCGGTGACAGGATATGGCCATGGAGCCATCGACGCCGCCGCTGCTGTCAAGCTGGCAAGCACTTGGAAGAGCGTCGGCACTCAACATCAAACGCGAGTATTCAACAGTACCCTTAACCCAGGTCTTATTCCTTCCGCCCAGACGATTGACCCGGGGATCGTGATTCCCGGCTCGTACGGCGGATTTGCCAATCGGGCCTTTGCCGAGTACTTCGACCTGTGGCTTAACCCGCCGGATGAGCTCCCAGATCCATTGCCCACCAATGGTCGAGGTGGAGCCATCGAAATCATCGTGCCGGCTGGCATTTCGATTGAAGACATCGAAGTGACGCTGGACATCGACATCGCAGCCGCCGAAAGCGACAAGCTGCGAATGACCCTGATTTCGCCGGATGGAACCCACTCCGAACTGACGAACTGGATTCAGCAAGACAGTATCGGACCGCTGACTGCCACGGGCAACATTAGCCATACCTTCACCACTGTCCGCCATTGGGGCGAGCGCTCCGAAGGCGTAGGACGGGTCGACCCCCTCACGGGCGATCGCATCGAGCCGAACGTGATACTCGGCGCTAACGACGAGGTGGTGGCGGGTGTCTGGCAGTTGGTGTTCGAGAACTGGTCGGGTAGCGATGCCGTGTTGAACACGGGTAGCTCGGTTACCTTCCACGGTTCGCGCACTCCAGCCAATGAATGGGGGCTCGGCGGTCGTATTCAGGGCTCCATCGGCTTGGACACCAACCAAGATGGCGATTTCAATTTCATCGGGACCACCGCGACCCTCGGCAATCCCGTCATGACCACTGTCAATGGCATCGATTGGACCGACCAGCCTGTGATCGCGGGCATGGAGACACAGTTCGAGCCGATGGTGGCCGGGGTTACGGTTTACATCGACATCGACAAAGATGGGGTTCGCGACGCCACGGAGCCGTTCAAGATTACCGGTGCCGACGGCAACTACTATTTTGATGTCGCTTACACCCAACCTGGAAATACCTATCAGGTTCGATTCGAGTTGCCGGCTGGTTACACTAGCATCGGCGACACCATGCACGAGCATTCGGTGGGTCGGCAGGCAGACGATACGATTCGCAGCTTGTTCATGGATTCGAACTTCCTGATCGAGCCGGCTCCGATCATGTTCCAGGGGAACGTGTTCGCGGACTTCAATGCAAACGCCACGAGAGATCATGGCGATGCCACCGTCGAGCAGTTCCGCGTGTTCGTCGATTTGAATGAAAACGGTAAGTTGGACTTCGTCGACGTTAATGCCAACAACGTGTTTGACAATGGCATCGATATCGCGTCGGAGCCAATGGCCATCACGGGTCCCGATGGGTCTTACAGCATTGAGGTTAGCACCGACGATAACCTGCGAGAGGATTACTTCGGGAACCAGCTGTTCTTCAACACCCGGTACGTAGGCGCGGAATACTACACCGTGATGCTGGACTACCGCGAGGGCTGGAGTCCCACCGGTATCGATGTCAGCGAGCCCGGATTTGCCGATGTCCTGTTGAACAATGGCTACTCCCCGGGGTACGCCTTCCATCGTCTGTCGATGGTGCCGGGCGAGACCTCGGCCCAGCTCAACTTCAGCGTCGCCCCTTCATCGGGATCGATCTCCGGTTTCGTGTTCAACGACCTTAACCGCGATGGTAATCGGCAGGTCACCGAAGGCGGCTTGGGTGGTGCGACCGTATTCCTCGACCTCGATGAGAACGGAAGTCTTTCCGCCAGTGATGTTTCCGTTATCACCGGAGCGAATGGAAGCTACCTGTTCGAGAACCTACCGGCGGGCGTCTACGATATCCTGATCGTGGCACCTCCCGGATATGGAGCTGGTGACAACACCAAGCCTATCAGCGGCGCTCACCTTAACCGTACCTTGGCCACAGGCCAGGCACTGGGCAACGGATTGGTGGATTTTGGGTTCTACGACCCGAATGCTGTTGCCAATACGCTGCGTGACTACGGCGATCTTCCGTCTCCTTATGCCACGACTGGCTCGCAAGGTGCCAGCCACGGCATCGTGCCCGGTTATCACCTTGGCGCCGGCGTCAGTTCCGAGACGGCAGGCCAGCCCAGCGCTGGTGCGAACACCGACACCAGCGACGATGGTGTCGAGTTCCTGAGCCCCATCACTGCCGGTTCGCTCGTGCGAGTGAATGTCACGGCGAGCAGCAATGCGTTGTTCCTCCAAGGCTGGATCGACTTCAACAACGATGGCGACTTCGCCGACGCGGGCGAGCACATCCAGTTCCGCGATGCAAACGGTAACCTGCTTCCGTTTGGAACTCAGTTGCAGTTGCATGCGGGCGTCAACGAGCTAAGCTTCTACGCTCCCAACAGTGTCGATGCCTCGCTTCTTGCCGCTCGATTCCGTTACGGCGAGGGTGGAAACGCCCAGCTCAACAAGCCCAATGGCGCTGCCATCTTGGGCGAAGTAGAAGACTACATGCTTCCGGCGAACGTCTCGACTTCGTTTGTCCTCCCGGTAGCGGGCGACTTCGATGGCAGTGGCACCGTCGACCAAGGCGACTACGCTGTTTGGAAGTCGTCGTATGGTTCGACGAGCGACCTTCGTGCCGATGGGAACAACAACGGCCGGGTCGATCTTGGTGACTACACCTTGTGGCGAGATAATTTAGGGGCGCAGCGTCAAGTTGTGCAGACAGTGATCGCGGCCGCTCCAGCCGCAATTGTTTCGGTGGAGGACGATGAGGTCCTGCCTGCCGCCTTGAGTAGCTCTGCCGCTGACGGTTCCTCCACACCGGGCTTAGTAACCGTTTCCGATTCTGGCCTTGCACTGTTCAGCGCAGCGAGCGAGTCTGACGAGGCGGATCCCGTGGCCGCTGCGAACGCGGCTGCTACCGTCCAGGCACTCGACTTGGTGTTCGATCTTGCCGACGACGAAGACGAATCGACCGAGCTTTCGTTCTACTCCGAGAACGAAGACATCCAGGCCGAGGCGTTCTGTGTCGCTCTGGAAGAAGAATTCGCCGAAATGCTTTAATCGCGAATTAACGCGAAAGATTCAGTAAGTTACGAACGTGCGGGCTCGATCCACCGCTGGTAGGTCGAGCCCGCTCTTTTTCCGTCCCACCGATGGTAGTGGGTGATTGGCCCCGCATGAACTATGATGGAGGGACGCCGCGCGCCAACGGCCGGCCTTCCTTGTTACATTCCTTCGACCATCGTGCCCGATGACGGCAGACGACCCTACCCCTCGACCCGGCTCGACCTTCGTCGGGCGCGAAGCACCCGGCGCGCCGAGTGATAGTCGTGTGGGCGAATCGTCGCCCACGATCGGCGACGACGATCTCACGACCATCTCGGCCTCTCCGCCGCTCGATTTGCAGACCGCTTATTCGGGTCTGCAGCCGCGGGATCTGGGCCGCGCGCTAGTGGGGCATCGCATTGATGACGTGGTGCTCGAGGAATTCGTCGGCGGCGGTGGCATGGGGGCCGTACTGCGTGGTCGCGACACCGTGTTGCATCGCACCGTGGCGGTGAAGGTCCTGTCTACGTATCAGGCCGGAGACGAAGAGACCGCCAAGCGCTTTCGCATGGAAGCCCGCTCTGCCGCGCGGCTCGACCATCCGTGCATTGCGCGGGTCTACTACGTGGGTGAAGACCGTGGGCTGCGGTACATCATCTTCGAGTACATCGAAGGGATCAACGTCCGCGATTTGGTCGCTCAGTCAGGCCCGCTCACCATCGGCGATACGCTTAGCTATTCGCTGCAAATCTCTGATGCGCTGACCCATGCGTGGCATCGCAACGTGGTGCACCGCGACATCAAGCCATCGAACATCTTGATCACGGCCGACGGCCAGGCCAAGCTCGTGGACATGGGCCTTGCGCGGCTGCACGAGGTCGAGCAGCCCCTGGGAGCCGATGGCGATCTGACGGCCACGGGTATGACCATCGGCACGTTCGACTACATTGCCCCCGAGCAAGCACGTAGCCCCCGCGACGCCGACACGCGAAGCGATATCTACTCGCTGGGCTGTACGATGTTTTACATGTTGACGGGCAGGCCGCCTTTTCCGGGTGGCACGCCGCTACAAAAGCTATTAAGCCATCAAGGTGATGCCCCGCCATCGCTCGTAGAGCTTCGCCCCGACATTCCGCCAGCGCTGAGTGCGGTGGTCGGTCGCATGCTCGCCAAGCAGCCCGAGCAGCGGTATCAAACGCCGGCGGACCTTACGACAGCGCTACTCAAACTGTCCGACCAACTCGGTGTGGTCCGGCCAGGCTTAGCGACCACGCTGGTGCCGGCTCTTCCGAAACGGACAACGTTTCTTGAGCGGAACCTGCCCTGGATTGCCCCAGTGGTATTGCTGATTGGTGGCGTACTGGCGATGGCCCTGTTCTGGGAATCCGACGAGCCAACCACCAATTTCGAAGACACGCCGCTCACCACCCCCGAGCTCCCGGGTGCCGGGGACTTAGAGAATCGCGGCGATGGGGCTCTGTAGCGTTGCCCTCGAATTCGCGGAGGTCTGCTGGCTGCACTGGGAACGGTGCCCTCAGTTGGGTTACACTGTGGAGCTTCCAGGCCTCCCCGTTCGCCCGTTCCCACGCAGGTAACCGTCGATGTCCGACTCGCCCTACACGAGCCCCCAAGCCGAACCCAACGAAGAACTACGTGGCGGCAAGTATCGGACCAAGCCCTTCGACATCGATTACATGCCCCCGGGCATTCCATTCATCATCGGGAACGAGGCCGCCGAGCGGTTTAGCTACTACGGGATGAGCGGCATCCTGTTTGTGTTTCTTACCAGCTACTTGAAAGACAAAGCAGGGACGGACACCCCGCTGACGCCAGAGCAAGCGAAACAGTGGGTGCACTACTTCATTGGTGCCGTCTATGCGTTTCCGATCGTCGGTGCCATTCTCAGCGATTGGCTATGGGGTAAGTACCGCACGATTCTTTACGTTTCGCTGCTCTACTGCGTTGGCCACGGATTGCTGGCGGTGATGGATTTTCCATCGATCACGGGTATCGATCCCAAAGTGATGTTGGCACTCGGCCTTGCGTGTCTCGCGATGGGGGCCGGCGGTATAAAGCCGTGCGTCTCTTCCCACGTGGGCGATCAGTTCGGGCCGCGTAACGAGCATTTGATCTCTCGGGTGTTTGGGTGGTTCTATTTTTCCATCAATCTTGGGTCAGTCCTCGCGATGGTGATCTGCCCCTGGTTGCTCGAGCACTACGGTCCCGGGTGGGCGTTTGGCGTGCCGGGTGTGTTGATGGCGCTTGCGACGTTCACGTTCTGGCTGGGTCGCAATCGGTACGTCCACATTCCAGCAGGTGGCGAACGATTCGTGGAGCAAACATTCAGTGAGAACGGAATTCGCGCCGTGCTGAATCTGCTGCCACTGTACGCGTTTATTTTCCCGTTCTTCATGCTGTTCGACCAAACTCACTCGGCTTGGGTGGAGCAAGCGGAGAGCATGAACGGCAACTTTGGCTTTTTCACTCTATTGCCCTCGCAGCTTCAGGCCGTGAATCCAGCATTCATCCTGATGTTCATCCCTTTGTTTTCGTACGTATTCTATCCCGCCATCGACCGAGTGTTTCCGCTGACGCCGCTTCGTAAGATTGGAATGGGGCTTTTCCTCACGGCGGTGTCGTTTGTGATCGTCGCCCTGGCTCAACAATCCATCGACGCCGGTGACACCCCGCACATGGGATGGCAAGTCTTGGCGTACGCCGTGATCACCGCGGCGGAAGTAATGGTTTCCATTACCGTGCTCGAGTTTTCCTACACGCAAGCGCCGCATAAGATGAAATCGTTTGTCATGGGGCTTTATCTACTGGTCGCCATCGCATTGGGCAACATCCTGACGGCCTTCATTAATGGTTATCTGCATCAGCAGAAAGAGGCGGGTTCGCCCTTGCTTGAAGGAGCCGCGTACTACTGGTTCTTCACCGGCGTCATGCTCGTAGCGGCAGTGGTCTTCGTCGTTTGGTCGCAGTTCTACAAGGGTTCGACTTACATCCAGGGCGACGCGAGTTCCGAGGATGCCGTTGTTCAGTAGGGGGGACCTTGGGTCAACTCGGTAGCTTCGTAACGGACCCCGGCACTACCGGCTCATGGGTCTCCGCACTGTGTATCGCCGCGAAGCAGAGGGCGAGGCTGCGCAAGTTGCCGCGGGCGTTGTTCTCTGGCACTCGGTTGTCTTCGATCGCGCGGAGCAGTTCGCCCATGGCGCCGTGGAACCCATCGTCGAACCACTGGCCTTCGAGCGTGGGATGCCACTGGCCATGTTCGGTCGAGAGAATCACCTGTTGGTGGTTGGCGTCGATTCCTTCCGAGCGAATGCTGCCCCGAGTGCCGAGCACGAACATGGTGTCCCAGCTACCGACGTTGTTGCAGGCATCGAATACGAGCGATGCCTGGGCGTTCGGATACTCGACCAAGACTTGGCCCAGTAGCGGAGGTTTTACGTCTTGCTCGGGGCTATGCGCGACGGATGCAAACACCCGAAGCGGCAGTTGCTCGCCCATGATGGCGGTGAGCATGTCGAACCAATGAATCGCGTAGTCGAACAGGATCAGGTGGGGTACGTTCTCAAACGGCCCACCCTTTACCCAGCTATGGTCCCAGTGCCCGCCGCAGTGCATGGAGACCACCGGGCCGATCCAGTCGGCTGCGACCGCCTCGCGGACGTAGCTAAAGTGCGGAGCCCAACGAGCATTCTGATTCACGGCCAGCAATACACCCTGATCGTCGGCGAGCTCGGCGAGTCGCTCGCCGACTTTTAGATCGGTCACGAACGGTTTCTGACTCAGTACATGCTTCCCCGCACGCAGTGCCGCCTCGATCACAGTGACGCGAGCATCGGGGTGCGTCGCGATATCGACCACCGCGATCTGGTCGCTCGCCAGCAGTTCGTCGCACGAGTCGTAGACGGTCGCGCCGGGGAAGTACTGGTCGCGACGTTCAATGGCTCGCTGCCGATCGAGGTCGCAAAACCCCAGCACCGTGTAACCCGCCTTCTGGTAGGCCGCAAGGTGATGTCGCGTAATGCCACCGCAGCCAATGAGCCCAATGCCAGGGTGGAAGGTTTTGGGATTGCGGGGCCGGTAAGGGAGAGCGACGTCCACAAAAGGAGTGCTCGTGTTCGTCGCCGCCAACTTCGAGATTTCCTGAGGCATAATTAACTTTTCGCCGCTGCGTCGAATTAGGCAAGATAAGTAGCCATTTCGCTGGCTCTCGCGGACCGTTCCCAAAACCATGGCCAGCGGCTATACATAGGAGCTTCCCGCCGGCGATTGCGTGGTGCTCGCCGGTACGATTTCATCGTACCTGTTTGAACAGTCATGGCGAAAGATTCCTCCACAGCAGCGAAAACCAAGCGTGTCCTCCTGGTGGATGACGATGCAGAGATCATTGAGTCGTTACGGCTCGCCCTGGAGGCCAAGGGCCTTGAGGTGATGATCGCACGTGACGGTAACCAGGGTCTTGCGATCACCGAACGCGAAGAGCCGGACTTGGTGATCCTCGACATGATGATGCCCAAGCGGAGCGGGTTCCTCGTGCTCGAAAAGCTTCGGCGTACACGCGAAAATCCCCCTCGCATCATCATGATCACCGCCAACGAAGGCAGCCGCCACAAGGCTTACGCCGAAATGCTGGGCGTGGACGACTACATCCGCAAGCCGTTTCCGATGGACCGCCTGATGGCGAGCGTCGATCGCTTGCTGTCTTAATAGGTCGCTTCTCTGTTTCCGAGAAGCTCTAGCCCATTGCGATGGTGCGAGCCAGCGGCTCCAGCACGCTGGGCGCGACGTAGTTCTCAAGTACTTCGCGGCAGATGTTATCGAGCTGAGCGAGAGCTTGGCTGTAATTCATGCCAGGATTCAAACTGCCGTACCGCCGCGCGGTGACGTAGACGCTCAGTTGGTCCTCTTGAAACTCGCCCGTGCGGACGTGATACGGCGTCGTACGAGTTTCGATGCTCACCCGGCATTGAACCCGGCAATCGTCGTCAAGTGCGAGCGTTATATTGGGCTCGTTATTGATGAACGTGGCCCCCGGCATGCGGGCCAAGGGTTCGAAGGCGGGGCAAAGCCCGAGCGCCTCGTTCACTAACTCGTTATGATTACCACGGTAGGTAAAGTCGAAACCGGCGAGTAGGTCGAGGGCCTCGCAGTCGAGCGGGCTCACCGACAAGGCGTAGGACGCCACTTCGAGCGCCGTATGGTGCTGCTCAATGACGTCGACGTACGACTCGAAATTGACGCTACCGGAACTTATTCGTCGCGACTCGACGGCACACCAGCGATACTGGCCGGTGTCCTTGTCGCCCTCCAGCACGTAGTCGCGATCTCCTCGCGCGTAGAAGTTCCGCATGTCGGCGTACTTCTTTTGCATTTGCTCGGCGTAGTGCAGGACCGACTCGCGATTTCCGCCCAGCTCCATCTCGGTACTGAGCGTTAGCGTCAAATAGTAATCGTCCGCCATAGACGGGTAGGAGAACATGGGAGCGTTCCTCAAGTGGCGAGCGATCAGGGTCGCAATTGCGGTGGTCGGTAAACTCGCCGACCAAAGGCTGACGAGGCTCTACCTGAAGTATAGAATGGCCAGCGAGAAACTGTCAAAGCTCTGCACTGCCCGCCCAGGAGGAATGCGTCATGCCGGCTTCCATTGCCCGTCCCGCTGCCCAAATGTCCATAGACACCTTGGGGGTTTGCTTCGAAACCAAGCTTGGCTGGATGGCCCTGGGCTTCACCAATCGCGAGCTCGTGCAACTGGTATTCGGACAGCCAAACCTCTCTGCACTGATGCGGGCGATCAAGTGCTACCAGTTGGAACTCGTCGACCACGATGCGTCGCTTCCGGAGTGGGTGCTTGAGCTTCGCCAGAGTCTGATCCGCTTCGCCGAAGGAGAACCTCAGGACTTTCGCAAGGTGCCAATTGCTACCGACCACCTGACGTCGCTCGCCAAGAAGGTAGTGAGCGAGTGCCGCAAGATCGCATGGGGCAAGCAGCTCACTTATGCCGAATTGGCAGCACGAGCCGGCCGACCCGGTGCCGCGCGGGCCGTTGGCAGCGTGATGGCGAAGAATCGTTACCCGCTAGTGGTTCCTTGCCACCGCGTGGTTGGCTCGGGTGGCGGGCTCGGTGGTTATTCGGCACCGGGCGGGCTCGATACGAAGCGTGCCCTGCTCGCCACGGAAGGCTCGATGCAAACGCTATTCTCGTAACCAGCCCAGATTCGCGAACTACGCGGCTTCGAGCGCTCGGCGATGACCGGCCCAGTATACCCAGTTCGTTACCCGCGCTAGGTCGGGTGCGTCGGCTCCTCGTAGGGCACGCGTCCCTTCGGGCGTCGTGGTGTACGACTTGGCAAACTCAAGCAAGTCGGCCGGCTTGGCGGTGGCAATGTCTTCGGGTGTAGTGAAGCCACAGCCCACCAGCACCTGTGCATCTCGTGCAAGTAACTCCGGAACACGGCAGATCAGTTGTGCCTGGTGCTGCCACGCGACGATCTTTTCGGCGTTGACATGGTTAGCCTTGAGTTCAGCGGCGGTCCTGGCGGCATCGGCTTCGAGCAAATCGGCCACCGTCTTAATCCCCAGCTTCGCGAGCCGCTTGGCAAGCTTCGGACCGACGCTCGGGGCATCGACCACTGCGCTCGATCGCGACAGACGGAATCGGAGGGGACGTGTGGACTTCGTAGTGGTCGTGCGGCGTGTGACTTTGCTATTCGTCGCCTTGGCGGCACGTCCACCTCGCAGCTTCGGGCCGCGCGACGGCGACTGCTTGGTTGTCGTCCGCGGGGTCCGGGCCGCGTAGGGCGTAGACTCCCAGCGATAACGGGTTCGGGCAGCGTCGGCGATCCAGTGGCGAACCGTTCGCGGACCTAGTCCCTTTCGAAGTACCTGATGACGAGTCCCCTGTGGGCTCTCGAAGTACTCACAAATCGCCGCGTAAAGCGCCTCGGCGTCCGCGTCGGCCAGCTGATTTAGATTTCGTACACCCGCCCCTGTAAGCACCTGCACGTCAGAAAGAGTAAGGTTAGGGATGTAGGTCAGCATCGACACGTGCGTCTGCCACAGCTCAACGATGGAGCTTGTAATGCCCGTGCGATCGAGTTGATGGGCGACCTCGTCGGCGTTCGCGTCTAGCAGTTCGGCGATGGTACGAATGCCGACTTCATCGAACAGCCGCGTCGTGTCTTCTCCAAACACACTGAAGCGTTCGATCGAGTCGCCAAGCTCGAGCGCGTACGTGTCGGCATCGTGTAGTGCAATAATCGGTTCGGCCGCGGGCGTTGACACTACAACAGGTGGTGGTGTTGGGATGCTTGTTGTCGTATCCCAATGAACGATTGGCTGGCCCACGGCGCGTAGACGGTCACTTACTGGCCGGGCCGCAGTAACGAGTAGCACTTGATGCCCTTCGCGAGCCCAGTCCAGTAGCACCAGAGCGAGGATGGCCGCCGAGGTAGCGGGCAGATCGGCGAACGGATCCGCTGCGATGAGTGGTAGGTCGTAACCCCATCGTGTCGCACCAGCCACCGCTGCCAGTTGCAAGCTGATGGTCACGAGCCGACGATCGACTTCGCTGAGCGCGTGGTGCGGAACGGCAACTCCCTCGCGACTCGTCACCACAACGCGGCGACCCTGATCGGTGAGTCGAAGTTCTCGCAGGCGACCATCCGTAAGTTTTGCCAAGATGTCCGACGCTCGCCAGCGGGAGGTCGGAACCAAGCGGCTCGCCGCCTGAGTGCGGCCTAGTTCCAGCTGGTGGTTTACGTCTTCCAGCTCTTCGCGAAGCCGAACGAGCTCGGGATCGCGAAGCAATTCGGCTCGTTCGCGGCTGGTTCGCTCGCGACGGGCAGTCAATTCATTGAGTCGCTCCTCGGCGTCCGCAACTAGCGACTGAAGCTCTGTTCGTCGAAGTTCGAGCGACGTGTGTAGTTGCGAGAGTTCGCCCGGAACCGCGACGTCCGAGTCTGTATGACGTCGGCTCCGTGAAGTGCGCAAGTACGACTGGCGACGATCCAGCAGATGGTCGATCGTCTCCCGAAGCGAAGCCTGCGAACGCGCCAGATGGCCTGCTTCGCTCCTCAGTTGTTCCACTTCGATGGCCGCTTCGTACTGGGCCACCAGCTTCGTCAGCTTCGTAACCTGCTGGCCGAGGGTGTCGACGAGCGGGTGCAGCCGCGCGTGAGTGTTCCGGCAGAGGCAGTCGGCCGAATCGGCGGGACGGGCGTAGCGGGCGACCTCGCTATCGAGATCAGCCACCAACCGCTGGGCGATGCTCATGCAAGCACGCTGGTCGGCCAGCGGTAACAGCGGCGACGAGTCGTCGGGGTGCAACAGGGTAAGCCGGTATCGCACCTGCGCGTCGCGGCCTTCCAGTTCCGCCAGCGCTTGCCGCCACTTTGTGATCTGGTCGTCCAGGTCGTCGAGGCGGGGTTGTTGTTGCTGATGATGCGCCTCGTCGGTCGCGCGGCCCACAAACTCCGACAGCTCGCGATAGCGAAGCTGCGTTTCGAGTTCGGTAAGCTGTCCGAGGACGCTGTCGAGCTGCCGACGATGATCGTCGAGAAACTGCTCGACCGATTCCGCCTGTCCATTCAAGTCGGCGATAGTCGCTTCAAGCTCCGCACTCTTCAGACGCTTGCCTGCAAGCAGCATCTCGATGCGGTGCGACAAACGGTCCCGTAGCGCAAATAGGTCGTCCGTCGACAGCGAGGGGGCGTCTATCGGCTGGAGATCGTGCGGCGCACGCTCCATCGCGTGCATCGCCGCGGCCAGTTCTTCCGACAGTAGCCAGCGAGTCTGTTCTTCGCCTGACGATTGAAGTACGAATAGTCGAGCGGCGATTTCAGGTGTAATTCCCGCAAGCAGGTCGCGTGTGGTGTCGGGGTGCGCGGGCTGGCCTTCGAGCGCCGCCACGGTAAGCCGCGGCAGGGACTGCGCGCCGCGGTGCACGGGCTGAACCTGCCGAGCTAGGCGGAACCGGCCTTGGCGGCTCGCGATATCAACGTGTCCCGTCCGAGTGGCATCAGACAGGTGGGGGCCTTCGATGCGGGCGCCATACACCAAATGCCCCACCAGATCGGCGACCTGCCGACCAGTGGTCGCGTCGTTCACGGCGACAACCGTCAGTCCATCGGCGAAGGTAAGTGTGTGCTGCGGCGCGTTGCCGCCGGCACCGCCGACGGCCAAATGCTCGAGTTTCATCGCGAGTTTTCCCTTGCTTCCATGCGGGACGGGCGGCCTGAAGTGGGTCGGGGTCGGCCACCGCGGTAGGACGCACCCCAGTCGAACCAGAGCGCGGCAGGTGAAAATTACCCAAATTCGCCCATTCCGACAACGCCGATTGCTGTCGCCCGTCTCCGTGCATAGGACCAGACGTCGCCAGCCGTACGGGGTACATGCCCAAACGCCAGACGCTTTTGCATGACCGTGGTACAGTTCTTGCTAACAAAGAGGGCTATCCGTGCCGCCCCCACTCGTTATGCTAAAAGCGGCTAAAAGGCGGAGAATCTCGGGAGGAGGTGCCCGAAAAACGGATTTCCTGTGCGCGCTTGTTAAGCAAGCAGTGCCAGCGGTAGATTTTCATTCCGCGTGTACCTGGAAGAGTGCAGCATGACTTACCAAGCGGCTGGCTATGACGAGATGTTTTCGGCCGAGGGTTCTCCTCGCCCCGCTTGCCGACACTTTGTGTCGCGACTGAACGAAATTCCTGAAGGCGAACTCCGCCACCGGCAGCAGGCAGCTGAGCTGAACCTGCACAACATGGGAATCACGTTTAACGTCTACGGCCACGAGGATGGTACGGAAAAAATATGGCCCTTTGATCTGCTGCCCCGCATCATCGACGCCGACGAGTGGTCGAAGGTCGAAAAGGGCCTCAAGCAGCGGATTCACGCGCTGAACTTGTTCATCTCCGACATCTACAACGACCAGAAGATCCTCAAAGACCGAGTCGTCCCGATCGAGTTGCTCGAGTCTGCCAAAACGATTCGTCCGCAAATGCGTGGCTTCATGCCGCCGCAGGACGTTTGGTGCCACATTAGCGGGGTCGATTTGATTCGACACGAGGACGGCACCATCTATGTTCTCGAAGACAACCTTCGCTGCCCCTCGGGCGTATCGTACGTGCTTGAGAACCGCGAGGTAATGAAGCGGGCGTTTGCTCGGGTGTTCGAGGGCATGTCGGTAGTGCCGATCGAGGAGTATCCCGAGAAGCTGTTGCAAACGCTGCTCGATTGCGCCCCCAAGCACGCCGGCGACCCCACCGCCGTGGTGCTCACGCCGGGCATCTACAACTCGGCCTACTTCGAGCACACTTTCCTCGCGCAGCAGATGGGGGTCGAGCTGGTGCAGGGCAGTGACTTGATGGTCGAAAATGGCTACGTCTACATGCGGACCACCAAGGGTGTTCAGCGCATTGATGTGATCTACCGTCGTATTGATGACGACTTCCTCGACCCACAATGCTTCCGAGCCGATTCATGCCTCGGTGTGCCGGGTCTAATCGATGCTTATCGCCGCGGGAACGTCACGCTGGCAAACGCCCCGGGAACCGGTGTAGCGGACGACAAGGCTGTGTACGCTTACGTCCCTGAGATCATCAAGTACTATCTGGGCGAAGAGGCGATCCTGGCAAACGTGCCGACGTACCTTTGTTCGGAGACTTCGCAGCGTGAGTACGTGCTGCAAAATCTCGACAAACTGGTTGTGAAGCCAACCAACGAGTCGGGCGGGTATGGGATTTTGATGGGCCCTCATGCCAGCCAACCCGAGCGGGATGCATACATCGACTTGATCAACTCGAACCCGAGAAACTACATCGCCCAGCCGATGTTGCAGCTGTCGACCGTGCCGACATTGATCGATGACAAACTCGCACCCCGGCACGTCGACCTACGGCCGTTCGTACTGTGTGGCAAGGACATCTACGTCATGCCCGGCGGACTCACGCGCGTAGCACTGCGAGAAGGGTCGATGGTCGTGAATTCGTCACAAGGTGGCGGCAGTAAGGATACTTGGGTGCTGCGTTCGGATCGGCCTCACGCCGTCGGCGGCAATCACGGGGTTGCAAACAACGGGGCCTATCATGCTTAGTCGGGTTGCGGAGGCGGTTTACTGGATGGCGCGGTACATCGAGCGGGCGGAGAACGTCGCCCGGTTCATCGATGTGAATTACAACCTAACGCTCGGAGAAGGTTCGACGCTCGGACATCAATGGGCACCGCTCGTTTACACCACCGGTGACGAAGGCTTGTTCGAAGAGCTGTACGGCGAGCCCTCGCGCGAAGCGGTGCTGCAGTTTCTGGCGTACGATCAGCGCAATCCGAACTCGATCCTGTCGTGCGTCGCCAACGCCCGCGAGAACGCCCGCAGTGTTCGCGAGACAATCACTGCGCCGATGTGGCAGCAGATCAATACCTTCTATCTGATGGTTCGCTCCGCCGCCCGACAGGGTCGACCGCTGAGCGAGCCTAACGACTTCTGCGATGCGGTGAAGCTCGCCAGCCATACCCTCTTGGGTTTGACCTACGCCACGATGTCGCATGGCGAAGCGTGGCACTTCGCCAAGATGGGTCGACTCATGGAGCGTGCCGACAAGACTTCGCGCATTGTCGACGTGCAGTACTACCTGCTGCTCCCTACCGCTCAGGACATCGGCAGCACGCTCGACGTGGTTCGCTGGTCCGCACTATTGCGGTCCGCCAGCGCCTTGGCGATGTACCGCCGGATATACGGACCCATCACTCCGACCAACGTGGCACGCTTCCTGGTGCTCGATCGGGATTTTCCACGTGCAATGCATTTTTGCATTGTGAGGGCGCAGAACTCCCTGTGCGAAATCACCGGATCTGCCGTCGGCACCTTTAAATACCGCACCGAGCAAGTGATGGGCCGGCTGCGGATGGAGCTCGATTACACCAGTATCGAAGATATCATCGAGCAGGGTATGCACGAATATATCGACCACTTCCAGTCGCAACTCAACGAACTTGGAAAAGTGATACATAACGATTTCTTTCTCTTGCCGACAAATACTACGGAGGTCGCGCAGTCTCCCACGCAATCCCAATCGCAAACGCAGGTCCAGACACAGTCGATGTCTTAAGGCGACGATCTGCCCGAATTACAACTAGACGAACTGATTATGAGCATCCGTGTCGCCCTCCATCACAAGACTGTTTACCACTACGATCGGCGCATTGGGCTAGGACCTCAGGTCATTCGCCTGCGCCCCGCACCGCATAGCCGCACGCCTATCGAGAGCTACTCGCTGAAAGTCGAGCCCGATGTCCACTACCTAAACTGGATGCAGGATCCGTTTGGCAACTACTTGGCGCGGTGCGTTTTCAACGAGCCGGTCGAGTTCCTGTCGGTCGAAGTCGACCTCGTGGCGAACTTGTCGAGCATCAATCCGTTCGACTTCTTCCTCGAACCGGATGCAGAGCACTTTCCGTTCAACTATCCGTCCGAGGGGCTGGACGATCTCAAGCCTTATTTCGCGATGGGACCGGTAGGGGACAAGTTCCACGCTTTGGTAAATTCCATCGATCTTCGACCGCGAAAAACCATCGACTTCTTGGTCGACATCAATCAGCGGCTCCAGCGTGACATTGCGTACTTGGTACGTCTTGAACCCGGCGTGCAGACGCCCGAGGAAACGCTAACGCTCGGCAGTGGGTCGTGCCGTGACTCAGCATGGCTGATGGTGCAGGTACTGCGTCACCTTGGTTTTGCGTCCCGTTTCGTCTCCGGTTACTTGATTCAACTGGTCGCCGATCAAAAGCCGCTCGAAGGTCCCGACGGACCGGTGGCTGATTTCACCGACCTGCACGCCTGGACCGAAGTCTATCTGCCCGGCGCTGGTTGGGTGGGGCTCGATCCGACCTCCGGTTTGCTAGCGGGTGAAGGTCACATTCCGCTGGCTTGCACACCCCACCCCGTCTCTGCCGCGCCGATTACAGGCTCGCTCGGCGAGTGCGAAGTGACGTTCGACTTTGAAATGTCGATCGCACGGATTCACGAGGATCCCCGCGTCACCAAACCCTACACCGAAGAAGAGTGGGCAAAGATCGAAGCGCTCGGCCATGAGATCGATCGCCACCTCCACGAGGGGGATGTTCGACTGACCATGGGTGGCGAGCCGACGTTCGTCTCCATTGACGACATGGACGGCGACGAGTGGCAAACCGCCGCCGTGGGAGAGAGCAAGAAGCGCCTGGCGGACGAATTAATGGCGCGGCTGCGCGATCGATTTGGCCCCTTTGGGCTTTTGCATCATGGCCAAGGCAAATGGTACCCCGGCGAGTCTTTGCCGCGGTGGGCCATGCACTGCTACTGGCGAAAGGATGGCCAGCCGATCTGGCAAAACCAAGAACTATTCGCCGACTCCACACGCGACTACGGCCACACCTTCGAAGACGCCGAGCGGTTTGCCCGCGAGCTTGCGACTCGACTCGAAGTGAATCCCGATCACGCCGTGCATGGCTATGAAGATGTCATGTACTACACTTGGCGCGAACGGCGGCTGCCGGCGAACGTCGACGTGCATAACTCGAAGCTCGAGGACATCGAAGAACGCGAGCGCGTGGCCCGCGTTTTCGAGCAGGGTATTACCAAGCCCGTAGGCATGGTGCTTCCCCTTCAGTACCGCTGGTGGGACGCATCGCCCCGCTGGCAGAGTGGTAGCTGGGTGGTGCGAACGGAAGAATTGTTCCTGCTCCCCGGCGATTCGCCGATGGGGTTTCGTCTTCCCATACAGTCGCTCATTTATGAGAAGTCGCCCGGATATCCGGTGACGTACTTCGAAGCCGATCCGATGGTGGCACTCGCGGAACTCCCGAGTTATCAGCAACTGCGAAATGGCGACGATTGGTTTGGGGCGAGCACCACCATGCTCCACGAACCGTTGCGCGCGACGCGCCGCACGGTGCCGATACACCAGTACGCGAGCGTCGGCGGGGGCGATAGCCTCGGCGGCAACGGCGGGGCAGGGGGCAGCAGCGCAAACGGCTGGTACCCCGAGTCCGACTCGATGGCAAAGGGTAATGGCCCTGTCTACTCGGTCGATACGCAGTACGAAGATCCTTCGTACGTTGTCCGTACCGCACTTTGCGTAGAACCGCGCGAAGGTCGCTTGCACATCTTCTTGCCGCCCATCGATCGTCTCGAAGTATTCCTGGATCTGATAACGGCCATCGAAGCCACTGCCGAGAAGCTTGAGCTGCCGGTCGTCATTGAAGGCTACTTACCTCCTCACGATCCGAGGGTGCAGCACATCAAAGTCACGCCCGATCCGGGGGTGATCGAGGTCAACGTCCACCCTGCGAACGACTGGAACGAACTGGTCGACATTACCACTGGCGTGTACGAAGACGCTCGCCAAACGCGTCTGGGTACCGAGAAGTTCGACCTCGATGGCTCGCACACCGGCACCGGCGGCGGCAACCACGTGGTGCTCGGCGGCGCAACGCCGGCCGACAGCCCTTGGCTTCGTCGCCCCGACTTGCTCAAAAGCTTTGTTGGCTACTGGCACAACCATCCATCGCTGTCCTACCTGTTCTCAGGCAAGTTCATCGGACCTACGAGCCAAGCGCCGCGGGTGGACGAGACCCGCAGCGATTCGATTTACGAACTCAACATTGCCTTCGAACGCGTGAAGGCGGGGGAGTCGCTTCGGCCGTGGCTGGTCGATCGCATCTTCCGGCATCTGCTGGTCGATGGCACCGGCAACACGCATCGCTCTGAGTTCTGCATCGACAAACTGTTCTCGCCCGATTCGACCTCGGGTCGATTGGGTTTAGTTGAATTCCGCGCGTTCGAAATGCCCCCGCACTCGCGAATGAGCCTCACACAGCAATTGCTGCTGCGGGCACTTGTCGCGCGGTTCTGGGAGACGCCCTACGAAGCCGAACTGGTGAGCTGGAACACTTCGATCCACGACCGCTGGATGCTGCCGCACTTCATTTGGCAGGATTTCTGCGACGTGATCGAAGAAACGCAGCAGGCCGGCTACCCCGTGGAGTCGAAGTGGTTCGATGCCCACCTGGAGTTCCGCTATCCGTTTATCGGCGATTTCACGCAGCGTGGTGTCCGCGTGGAGCTTCGCAAGGCGACCGAGCCTTGGTACGTGCTGGGAGAAGAGTCGAGTGCGGGTTACACCGCACGATACGTCGATTCGTCGGTCGAGCGGATGCAAGTTCTGGTGCAGGGCCTAACCGATCCTCGCTACGAATTGAGCTGTAATGGCCGCCGCGTGCCGCTGCATCCCACCGGCAGAGAAGGTGAGTTTGTCGCTGGCGTGCGCTATCGCGCCTGGCAGCCCCCGAACTGTCTGCACCCTACGCTGGGTGTCGACGCGCCGCTGGTATTTGACCTTTATGACGAATGGTTGGGTCGTTCGATCGGCGGCTGTCGTTACCATGTTGGCCATCCAGGTGGTCTAAACCCCGTGACCTTCCCGGTGAACGCCTTGGAGGCCGAAAGCCGACGCGCAACGCGCTTCTTCGGGTTTGGCCATACGCCTGGGCCGGGTACAATTGTGGCGGAGTTGCCAAGTCGCGAATTTCCGATGACGCTTGATCTTCGGCGCGGCAAGCACTGATCAGTGACAACCAATGCAGAGCCAACAGCAGTCCATGGTGGGACACCCGGTAGGCCCGCCGATTATTGCGCCCCCCCTCGGCGCAGCAACGGCACTTTTTTCAGGCTACACCCCGGATGCCAACCGCTTTGACGAACTTTCGCTGCCAACCGGTGCGCGCCGGCCGGCCTGGGAGAAGTTCTGTCGTTTGATGGAGTCGATGGGGGTTGCCGAGTTCACTCGTCGATGGGAACACTCACAGCGACTGATCTACGAGAACGGCATTTCGTATGCCGCGTACGGCGACCCCGAAACGAACGCACGCCCTTGGGATCTCGACGCTCTGCCAGTGTTGATTGACGAGGCGGAGTGGAATCACGTTTCTACGGGCCTTGCGCAGCGGGCTAAGGTTTTGCAGTTGACGCTTGCCGATCTGCTCGGCCCACAGCGACTGATTACCGAACGCGTGCTTCCCGCCGAACTGTTGTTCGCACATCCGGGGTTTCGCCTGCCCTTTCATGGACAGACCCCGCCGGGTGGAGCGTTCCTGCCCTACTACGCTGCGGACCTCGGTCGTTCGCCGGACGGTCGTTGGTGGGTATTAGCCGATCGCACCGAGGCACCATCGGGCATCGGCTTTGCGCTCGAGAACCGTGTCGTGATCTCGCGCATGCTGCCCGAGGTGTTTCGCAGTTGCAACGTGCAACGACTCGCACCGTTCTTCATCAGCCTGAAGGAAAAGCTGCAAGAGTTCGCGCCGCACGGACAAGAAAATCCCCGCATTGCGATTTACACTCGCGGCCCGCACCACGAGAACTACTTCGAAGATGCCTACTTGGCGCGGTACCTCGGGTACAACTTGGTCGAGGGCGACGACCTCGCGATTCGCGAGAACAAGGTCTGGCTGAAAACGCTCGACGGACTCTTGCCAGTGCATGTGCTGGTTCGCCGTCCCAATAGCGAGGCTTGCGATCCGCTGGAGTTCAGCGACGTATCGGCAATCGGTGTGGCCGGTCTCTTGAACTGTGCGCGGCATGGTGAGGTCTCTGTCGCCAATCCGCTCGGCAGCGGATTGGTCGAGTCGCCCGTGTTCATGGCGTTCCTCCCGAGGCTGTGTCAATTCTTCCTGGGGCAGGAGCTGTTGCTGCCTGGCGTGGCGACGTGGTGGTGCGGTGAGCCTGCCTCGCTAGAGCACGTGCTCGCCAACTCCGACAAACTCGTTGTCTCAGGGGCGTACCGCAACCGTGGTGCGGGGTATGAATCGGCGAAGGCGCTCAACGCCATTCAGCCGGCGGAACTCGCGACGAAGCTCCGTGCCAACCCACGCGTGTTCATCGGCCAGGAAAAGATGAACCTGTCCAGCGTGCCGACATGGGATAATGGTCGAGCAAGCGGGGCACACTTGGTGTTGCGTTCGTTCGCCGTCTCGTCCGGCGACTCGTACACCGTGATGCCAGGTGGCCTTGCCCGCACAAGCGATGCTGCCTCTCCCAGCCCGCTGGCGGTCCCCGCGTCGAAGGGCAGCAAAGATGCCTGGGTGCTGAGCACCAAACCGGTTGAGCACATCACGTTGCTGTCGACTTCGGACGAAGCAATCGAGATTCGCCGTTCATCCCCCGAACTCCCCAGCCGCGTGGCGGACAACATTTTCTGGCTCGGCCGGCATATCGAACGGACCGACGCCGCGGCTCGCCAGTTGCGGACATTTATTCTACGACTGACCAGCGAAATGTCGTTCGGCCCCAGCCAAGTGCCGGCCGTATTGCTTCGCGCGCTCGCCGCGCAAGGGCAGATCGAACCGGGCTTCGCACTCGACGACATCCGGCGCCAAATGCCCGAGGTTGAATTCGCACTGCCACAACTCGTGTTCGACCGCGAACAAATTGGCTCGATCCGCTCGCTGATCGACAACATGTTCCGTACGGCATCGTTGGTCCGGGATCGGATTTCGACCGACTCGTGGCGCATCCTGGTGCGTATCGACCAAACATTCCGCACCCCGCAAGGGACGAGCGATCTCGATCTCACCGACCTCTTGAGCATGCTCAATGGACTGATCGTTCACCTCGCTGCGATAGAGGGTATGTGCATGGAAAGCATGACTCGCTCGCACGTGTTCCGGTTCCTTGACCTTGGCCGGCGTATGGAGCGAGCACTCCAAACGATCGGACTGCTGCAAAGCTGCCTCGTCGATTCGCCTTCGCCCACGCCCGAAGTGATGGAGGCCGTGCTCGAGATTTCCGACAGCGTGATGACTTACCGTTCGCGCTACCGCGCCAACATGCAACTGCCGGCGGTGGTCGACCTATTGTTAACGGACGAGTCGAACCCGCGGAGCATCGCCTATCAAATCTTGACGATCGAATCGCAAGTCAAGCAACTGCCGGGCGAAGACCACCCGCCGGGATTCTTGCCGCACGAACGGCTCATCCTGTCGATGGTTCACGCCGTGCGGATGCTCGACGTGCTGGAAGTGTGCGACGCCTTTGGCGTCGGCGAGCAGGGGCAATTGAGCGATCATTTGGCGATGCTCGATCGTGATCTGCAAAACTTGTCTCGCGAATTGTCGCTCCGATACCTGGTACATGCTGGCCCTTCGCGTCGCATGTCGGGCACCGGTACAACGGATTGAAACCACTGTCTGGATCTTGGCGGATGCGATACCGAATCAGTCACACGACCAAATACGCCTACTCCGAGCCGGTGCCGGTGTGCCAAAATAAGGTCCACCTCCGGCCGCGGACAAGCCCTCGTCAGCGATGTAAGAGCTATCGACTTCTTGTCCATCCCGAGCCCGTGGTGGTCGATACGCACCTCGACTACTTTGGCAACACGGTCGACTACTTCTCACTCATCGATTCGCATCGCGGTCTTTCTGTCACGGCAACCAGTGAAGTCGAGGTGGCGTCGAGCACCGCGCCGAATGCTCACCTCGTGAACCTTGCCGCCACCTCCGCTTGGGAAGACGTCGTTGCCGGGCTGCGGTCGGGCCCGCCGCAGGTAGATGTCAACACTTGCCTGTTTGCGTTTCGTAGCGACTACATCGACCTTGATCGCCAGCTTGAGACCTACGCCCGCGCCTCGTTCACCCCGAAGCGACCGATTGGCGAAGCGGCTCAAGACCTCACGCGGCGGATTTACGAAGACTTCGAGTACAAGCCGCACTCGACGAACGTGAAGTCGCAGGTGGCGGAGGTGTTCAAGCATCGTGCGGGTGTCTGCCAGGACTTCGCCCATTTGCAAATCGCCTGTCTGCGTTCGCTCGGGCTCGCGGCTCGCTATGTCAGCGGCTACCTTCGAACCGATCCTCCGCTAGGCAAGCCACGCCTCGTGGGTGCCGACGCGTCGCACGCGTGGGCTTCGGTGTATTGCGGCACGGCAGGTTGGGTCGATTTCGATCCCACGAACAACGTCATCCCGCAACTCGACCACATCACCGTCGCCGTGGGCCGCGACTATGGAGATGTCTGCCCCATCCAAGGAGTCTTCGTCGGCGGCGGCGACCATACGATGACGGTGTCGGTGGATGTCGCACCGCTCGAATAGCACGGGCTCGAACTAGTGATTCCGAGAAGCTGTCACGCGGCTTCCAAAAATGCGCAGGACGCGGTCGTTTGTGGTCGCTCACTTCCATCCTCGCGCTCGCCCATCGGCTATCCTGGGACTTCCATATCCTTGGTTCCCAAAGTCGCAGGTGGTACGACATGGTCTGTCGAATTTTGCTGTTGTTGTACGTGGTATTCGCGGCGACTGGCGCGTGGGCTGCCGGTCAGGCGGTTACCACCGGTTCAATCATCGCCGAGATGGTCGACTTCGATCGCCTGTGCGAAATGCCGAGCCAGCCTTACAAGACACTGCAGTTCACGTCGTACGACCGAGCGAGCAATCTGCCGGGCGGGCCGAACTGGATCTCGAACCGCGACGGCTTTGGCGATTCGCCCATCCTGCCGTTCGAGAAGATGTTAAGAGAGCCCAACGACAAAGGCATCGGCGAGTACTTGCTGTGCGAAGTGAACGGACCGGGGGCGATCGTCCGTACCTGGACTGCCGACATCAACGGCACGCTCCGCGTGTTCCTCGATGGTGCCGAGAAACCGATCTACGACGGGCCCGCCGACAAGTTCCTACATCGGCCCTACGACACGTTCATCGCCGAGTCGGGCGTGGAGGCGGAGACGCTCGCGGGAACGTTCTACCAACGCGATGCCGCCTACTGCCCAATGCCGTTTGCCAAGAGTTGCCGCATCGAGTGGATCGGTAATCCGCGCCAGGTCTACTTCTACTACGTCCAGATACGCGAGTACAAAGACAAATCCACCAAGGTCACTACGTTCCAGTCCAAAGACCTCAAGACGCATGCGACGGAAATCCAGCGCGTCGCGGAGGTGCTGAGAAATCCGGAACAGAGCGTGCCCACCACCGCTAGGTCGCACGCCATCGACATCGAGCTCAAGCCCGGCGAGCGCTCCGCCGCGGTCGAACTCAAGGACATGGCAGCGGTCGTGCGGCTGGCGCTCAAGGTAAAGGCCGAGAACGAAGTTCCCGCGCTACGCCAGACGGTGATGCACATCACATGCGACGGGTGGGACAGCGCCCAGGTGCAGTCCCCGGTGGGCGATTTCTTCGCGGCCGCGCCGGGCGTCAATCCGTACCAATCGTTTCCGTTTACGGTGCACGAAGATGGCAGGATGGTGTGCCGATATCCGATGCCGTTCGAGAAGTCGCTAAAGGTCGAGTTCCACAACATGGGGGAGCAAACCGTCGCGATCACCGGCGACCTCGAGACAGCGGCCCGTAAGTGGGATAAGAAGCGCACGATGCACTTCTACGCCCGCTGGCGAGTGACGCACGACATTCACACGCCGCCAAACCTGGATATTCCGTTTTTGCTCGCGCATGGCGAAGGCCGGTTTGTGGGTGCCGCCTCGTTGATGATGAACACCGCCCGTGGCACCCACAGCAGCGGCACGTGGTGGGGCGAGGGGGACGAAAAGGTGTTCGTCGACGACGACCGCATGCCGTCATGGTTCGGTACGGGCTCCGAAGACTATTACAACTACGCGTGGAGTGCGATCGACATCTTCGCCTATCCCTACTGTGGCCAGCCTCGCAACGATGGCCCCGCGAATCGTGGCTTCGTCGCGAACTATCGATTTCATTTCGTCGACGACCAGCCCTTCGACGAGCGGATCGCCTTCTACATGGAGCTGCTGTCGAACCACGAGAATGAAGACTTCAGCTATGCCTGTCAGGCGTATCATTACGGTCGCCCCGGCATGATGGACGATCATCGCGTGATTACGGTCGCCGATGTCCGCGAACCAAAGCTTCCGGGCCCGTGGAAGCCGCGAGCTTATCGTGGGTCAGAAGGTGCCATCTACTTGGAGCCAGAGAATCTGGCTGATGGCAATTTCGAGAGCGAAGCGGACACTCTTTGGTCCGAGGGCGAGTTGATGGTGTGGCGGCCCGATGGCGTAGGGGATACTCTCAAGCTGTCCTTCCCCGTCGATAAGTCGGGCAAGTACGAGGTTCGCGTTGGTCTTGCGCTCGACAATCGCTCGGGCGTGGTGAGCGCGACGCTTGATGGCAAACCATTTGGCTTCGGCGATGCAAACGGAAGGATGAACTTGTACGACTCACGCCGCACCATGCTCCGCGCCACCAACAGCCAACTGGTCGAGCTCGAAGCGGGCGAGCACGTCTTGGAGCTCAAGTTCGAGCAACCCGCCGAGGGCAAAGAGCCTTTTGTGGGGATCGACTTTCTGTGGCTCCAGCCGCCGGTCCGCTAAACCCCTTATGGGTTGCGGCCGGCCAACCGGTCTTCGCGTCGGTCGTACCGCGAGAAGTAGTCATTTGCTGCGGTCATCACGCGTCCTGATAGTAGCAGCGTGGCAATCATGTTTGGTATTGCCATCAGAGCGAAAGCCGTGTCCAAAATGTTGATCACTAGCCCCACCGGTGCGAGCACGGCGAACGCGAGTGTCGCGACGTAGATGTAGTTATAAAACTTCCCTCGCTGCGTTCCCACCAAATAGGTCATGCACTTTCGGCCGTAGTACGAGTACCCAAACATCGTGGTGAGCGAGAACAGGATCACCGACACCGCCACCACCACGTAGCCCGCCGAGCCGAGCACCGCGGCGAACGAGCGCGAAGTGAGCGATACAGCTTGGATGCTGTTGTCGGCATCGGGTTTGAGCAGCGCTTGATCGCTGACCAGTATCACCAGCGCGGTCATCGTGCACACCACGATCGTGTCGATGAATGGTCCCATCATCGCCACGAGGCCCTCGCGAACAGGCTCGTTGGTCTTTGCGGCACCGTGGGCCATAGGCGCTGTGCCGATGCCAGCTTCGTTGGAGAACGCGGCCCGTTTGACGCCGGTGATGATAACGGTAGTTAGTACGCCACCGGCCACAGCATTTCCGGTGAAGGCGTCTTCGAGGATCGCACGAAACACTCCTGGCAGCGCTTCGTATCGCAAAGCCAGGACCACGAGCGATGCCACAACGTAAATACCACACATCGCGGGCACAAGTCGTTCGCTCCATTGCACCAAGCGATGCAAACCTCCGAATACGACCATCGCCACACTGCCAGAGATCAGAATTGCCGACAGCACGCGAGCAGTATCAAAATGCACGCCCATTGCATCCGGGTCTGCTTCGGGAATGCCGACGGCGTCCCAAATTGGTGCGAGAATCTCAGCAAGTTGGTTGGCCTGAAACATGGCGAGGCAACCCACCAACCCGCACACCGAGAAGAATACCGCAAGTGGTCGAAACTTGGGTCCCAGCCCGACCTCAATGTAATACATGGGCCCACCTTGAGGCATGCCCAGCTCGTCGTTCTTGCGATACATGCAAGCCAGCGTGCAGGTGAAGAACTTGGTGGCCATCCCCACGAGCGCCGTTACCCACATCCAAAACACGGCACCGGGTCCACCTTGCGAAATACCAACCGCCACGCCGGCAATGTTGCCCATGCCCACGGTCGACGACAAGGCCGTCACGAGCGCCTGAAAGTGAGTGATCTCACCGGGGTCATCGGGGTTATCGTACTTTCCGCGGATTACTTCGATGGCGTGCCGTAAACGCAGGAACGGAATGCCACGCGATAGAATCGTCAGGTACGCTCCGCCCCCAACGAGTAGGACGACCATCGGCAGTCCCCACGCGTAGCCGTTGAGGACGGAGACGAACTTTTCGATTTGTTCCATTCGGTTGACATCTCCCGCGGGGTGACAATGCGCGACGCGACGTGCAGCCGAACTGCGGTTCGAAGCGTACTGCTCAGAAATCTCGAAGCCAATATAGTGAACCCAACCCCGCCGGCGAAACCGTCACCTGGCCCCGCTCACCCATTTGCGCTGTTTAGAGTATGTTCTGCGCAGTTAGAACTCGAAACCAACCCGCGCCGTCAGGCCTTGCAGCAACAAGTCGTTGTTTTGTGGGCCCGTGGCGTCGGTGAATACCTGGCATTGGTTGAGCCAGTCGTTAATCTCGTACCCTACGGTGCCCGTCCATTGGCCCAGCCGGCCGTTCAGCCCGACCGTCGTCTGAAAGCCGAGTGAACCGAAATCGCGCGAGTCGACCTGGATCGTTTGCGACGAATCGGTCGCCACACCGTTGTCGATCTGCGTGACCCGGGTGGTGTCGGGAACGTCCCACTTGCCGATTAGGTAGGACGCAAAGAAGCCGACTTGCAAGTTCACTTCGCAGTGTTCGCTGCGATGGAGCGCGATGTCGTTCTCGACGCCAAGCTTCGGACCAAGTCCCCAGAAGTTGCTCTCCGCCGTTTCGACGATGTTCCGCTGGGAATTCGTGACGCCGTCAGTATAGCTGGCCTGAAACGCCGTGGTGAACGTCTGCCGAATCGAACCACCACGCAGTCCCACGACGGGACGGACTACTACGGCGGGATGCACTTCAAACGGCTTCCCTAAGTCGACATCGATCATGTCGTAATCGATGGACGCGGCCATTTGCCCGGTGTCGAAGTAGATCTTCGGCGCGGGCGGCTGTGAGTTCTTGCCACCGAGGAACGCCGCGGTCAAATCGCCAACAGCCGAGTCGGTGGTGTCGGTTGCAAAGTGAGTCCACGCGACCGCGGGCTGCCACTCGCCGCCGAGCGACGCGCCCACTCGAAACCCGGGAGCGAAGTCGTACTCGGTGGACTCGTAGTTGACGTACTGGTTCGCAGGGTTGTTGTTGGTATTGAGCACCCAATCCACCGGCTCCGTCGCTTTCCAATACAGGAACTCGCCGAACATTTCGGCGGCCTGCAATGGATGCGACATCCAGAGCGCGCAGATTAGTAGGAGACTGCAATACCGCATGTACCACCTTGGAACGTCAGATCGCCGTGCATTGGCAACTGCTGAAACGTCAAGAAACGTTGTTGATTCGCCCACCACTGCATTTCGTAGCCCGCGCGGAGGGAAACGTCTAACTTGCTTGGAACCTGCCACTCGACGCCGACAAACGATCGCAGCATCACGGTCCCGAGCTTCGAGTCGTTGAGCCGCGTCGAAAACGCTTCGTACGAGAACAACGGCAGCCCGGCGTCGGTGCGGCGGAAGTTGTCCTCGACGTTCCACACACCGTACATCAGTGCCCCCGAGCACTCGCCAACGACGCTCAGTCGTTCTCGCGGAGTCCATCGCCCGCCGATCCCCGCGCTCGGACCGAAGCCGAAGAACTCGTGGGTGACACGCTCTTCGGCAGTGAGCCCCAAAAGCGAGTCGGACCACTCCGAGCGAATATCTTGATTGATCACCGCCGACTTGAGGCCGAATGTGGGACGGAGTTCAACCGTCTCGGTAAGTGGGATCGCATGCCCGAGTTCGAGATCGAATGTCGTGTAGCTGAGCGACCAATCGAGCGAGGCGCTCGTAAATTCGAAGCTATCGCCACTCAGAAAGCCGCTGAAGAATTCGGGCAGAACCAAGTGCGGTCCTTCGGGCACGGTCTCTCCCGCGGAAGTTGAGAAGTGCGTAACCGCGAGATTAACGTCCCACAGCCAAGTTGGTGGTTCGAGTAACAACCCCACGCGGAAACCGGTGCCCCAGTCGAAGTCGACATTCTTCGCCTCGAACTCGTCCGCGGTCACCACGCTTGCCCACACGCTCGACGTCTCCGCCGAAGGCTGCCAGAACAGCGCCTCCGCGTACGGAGTGATCCCCTCCGCCGATGCTGGCGAGCAGCAGGCGATGAGGAGCGTCAGGCTTAAGAGGCGAGCGAACATGCGGGTGCGAACAAGTCCTTAGACAGCAGGTGTTTAGAAACTGAGACCAAACTCGACGATGCTGCCTTGCAGCGACATTAAGTTGTTAAGGCGACCCATGTTGAACGAGTAGTACTGCATCTGATTGAGCCACACCTGCCCCTCAAACCCGACGCGCAGGCGTGTCGTCACCCGGCTGCCGAACTGTTGCCACTCAAGCCCGCACGCCATTCGCACCATCGTCGCGGCGCCGTGAATCGGTTCGGAGTTGATGGAGATGGTCGATGGAATTGGCGTACTCGTGGTCGTGGGACCATCGGTTTGGAACCGATCGCTGAAATCCCATGATCCGTACATCACCGAGCCCGACGGACTGAAGTAGGCGTGCAGCGAGTGATCGGGAGCGAGAGAAAGCGGAATGATCGCGTCGACGCCAATCGACGGGCCGATGCCCCAGAAGTTTTGCCTTAGGTTCTCGGTGGCCGAGTCGAACAGGTAATCCGTCGACGAGGTGTCAATGGGATTATGCCACGTGCTGTTAATCCGCTGGCGAATGATCGCCGACTTCAGGCCCAGGAACGGCCGTATTGCGAGCGCACGACTGATCGCGAACTCACGCCCCATTTCAAGATCGATCGTATGGAACTGAACATCCCAGTCGATGGTCGCGTGTTCATAGTGCGGCCCGAAACCGCTGCCGTCGGTGTTGCCCGCGTAGAAGTTGCCAAGAAACGCCGAGTACACCTCGCCGGCCGCCTCGTTCGCGGCGCTCGTGTTGAAGTGCGTGTAGTAGAGGCCGACGCGAGTTCCCTCGTCGCGATTCGCGTAGTCGACGCCGACGCGAACTCCCGCGTTCCAATCGAAGGGAGCATCGACGAGTGTCGCCGTACCAATCAGGCTTCCCAGCGAACCCTGCGGTGTGATCTCTTGGGCCCAGTTCTCGGCACTTCCTTCCGTCAGCTTCCAGTACAGCAGGTCGACAAAAGGTGTTAGCGTCTCTGTCGGGCAACTGGAAGGCAGGTCGAAACTTGGCGTTTCTTCGATGGCGTAGAGTTCATCGCCACCAAACGCTTCTCCTGCGGTTGCTTCCACTTCAAGCACTTCGGGTTCGGTCGCTTGAGCAAGCAGCGAGGCAGCTACGAACACCTGGAGCAGTGCGAGAGCAGCGCACACGAAGCCGCGCACCCTGAAAGCACAGGGGCATCCCTCGAACGATCTGTCGAATCGCAAGGACATCGATCGCCGAGGGGATGGTATAGGAAGAGGCCGAAACGCTTCGCTAATCGTCAAAGTCGGCGACTTGCTAGCGCGAACCTGAGCAAATCCAAATAGATTCTCTCAAGCCAGTCCAGAGCGCCGACCGCGAAGCGATAGAGCTAGCATTGTTAGCGGAACGGCGCAAGCCGTCCGGCGAAACTCGGTAGCTAGCTGCGTAACAGTACGAGCGAGCTATCCTCACCAAGCTGAGCGAACACTAAATCGAGTCCCAACAGCAAGTCAGGTTCAGCTTCCAGCGATGTGTCGACGCTTGAGATCTTGCTGCCACCGAACTCCGAGTCGGCTTCGGAGAACGCGGTTGCGAGCAGTAGTAAGTAGTCGCTAGAGTCGTCCGCTTCGAAGCTTGCGGCGGTAGAGTCCACCAGGGACTTGGGCCCCAGCGTCTCGGAAGGGATCCTAGAGTTTAGCGTGGCGACTCGGCCCGCGACTGGCACAGATTCAACACTCGCCTGGGCCTCGGTAGCCGTGGGCACGGGGGTCGAAGCCAATCCGAGGGCGCTCACCGGTGCCGTAGCTAGCGCCGTAATGCTGAGGTTGTCGAAGCCCAGTGCCGATCGATTGCCATCGGCCAGCGCGCCGTTCGAAATCTGCCACCGGAAGTAAGCGGTCTCGCCCGGTTGTAGCGCACCGAAGGTCCCGAGTCCGGGATTCGATTCGTCTACGGCGAGCATCGCCAGATCGACGTAGCCGCTCACCGTCACGCGATTCGCTGGGTTCTTGCCATCCAGGACAAACTGATCGCCGTTCGCGGCAATGGCCGTGTGATTCGGATTGAGCGTGGCGAAGATGTCGCTCTCGAAGGCGTTTCGCCCCACAGCGGATTGCGCTGCTTCGGAGTCGGCGTAGACGTCGTACTTGAATCGAAGTTGGTTATCGCGACGGCCGTTGACCCATGCTTCGACATCGTAGCTGATGTTGAATCCAGTGATCGCCTCGCCAGTGTTGTTGGTGAAAGTAAACAACACGCGGGTGTCTGCCAGGCCAGCAGCACCCGTGCTTTCGCGCCAGGCGAACGAGTAGTCTTCGCCATCGCTGGTGGTGCCCATGATGCCGGTGAAGCTGCTCGCGGCAGCAGTCGTCGAATCGAACACACCGCGGTAGACATCCGTCCCTTCGACAACGGTCACCGTGTAATGGGGCGGCAGCGTCTCCGCGGTACCGCGGAACGCGTCGAAGTCCTGCGTGTAAGTCTGGCCAATCTCGGTGAACGAGTAGTCGGGCGCTGGCAGTAGCGAGGCACCCAAGTTATCACGCCAGATCGTATAGTCGGCCAGATTCACGACGCCGTCACCATTGCCATCGGCGCCAGTGCCGACCGCGATCGTCGCGCCGAACGATCCCTTCCACACTTGGTAGTCTGCGGCGTCCACAACGAGGTTGCCATCGTAGTCGCCGGGCAACTCGTTGGGGGGAGCAAGCACGTTGAACTCGGCGTCAACGATTGCACTCCAAGTGCCGGCGTCGAACATTCGAGCTCGTACCTGCGTGGACTCCTCCAGCGTGAGCGAGCCACTATAGACCTGCGCCGAACCAGTATTCACCGCACCCCCTTCGAGGCGTGGGTCGCTGCCATCGAGTGTGTAGTAGATCACCGCGCCGCTGGGCGACCCGCCGGGCTTGCTCAGGCTAAGCTCGAACCCTGACTCCACCGTCCCCCCAAGGTGGCTCATCAGAGGTGCCGAGAGGTTTGGAAACAATCCTTCGTTGATGAAGTTGGTGAGCACGTTCGCCGTGCGAACGGGGAAATAGTTCTCGACCAGGCGCGTGAGTTCCTGCTCCCACTGGTCGTCGCGCGTGTAGAGTTCACCGGGCCCACCACGCGGAGCAACGTCCACGCGATACGAACCCCAACGAGCCGACTCGGCAATGATTGCTTGATCGACTTCTTCGGCTCGGGCTTCGTACCGACTGATGGTGTTCTCCGGCGTGAGAGCGCCGTCGTTAAAGAAATGCTCCTGCACGCGATCCGCAAATCGCAGACGGAACTCCGGCATCGTCGACAGGTGCAACCACAATCCCGTGGGATCGCTCGCTGGCCCCACGCCCACCTGCGAAGGATTCTCGAGCGTCCGTTCGGCGTCCCAAACGTAGAAGCGCCACGGCGCGCGTCCGACTCCGCCGCCGGCAGCACGCCAGTTGCCGTCGACCTTCAGGTCCTGGTTGCCAGTGAAGTGCTGAACGATGGTGAAGTCGATGAAGTTGTCGATGTCGACCACTTGCTGGATCGCCCCCCAGTTCTGACTGGCGACAATCGCCTGCATCTCGTCCCACGCTTCCCACGTTCCATCGTTGAGCGTGATGCCATTGACCGAGTCGTAGTCTTCTTTCTCGCCGCCGTAGTACTGGGCGTAGTGATCGGCGACGGGGCGCTCGTGTAGGTTGTAGACGCCCCAGTACAAGCCGTTGATGTAGACGTGCGTGAAAACGCCGTGCCCGCCATCGGGATTGCCCATGGCGATCATCGTGTCGCGTGCCCACTGGTCCTGAATCATCTGTCCACGCTGCCGCTGATCTTCCAGCCAATGCGTCCACGAGTTGTTGTAGACGGCGCGGAGCTGTAGCGTGTCATACACCGTGACATCTGAGTCCGGCATTAGCGGGTAGTCGAGAGTTCCCGCCCCGTACTCGCCACGGAACCGAAGGCTCATCGAGTGCTTGGGCGTGTTGTTCGGCTCGCGGCTTGCTCCGCCCTGTAGTCTCAGCCCCGCGTCAATCTGGAACTGCGTCAGCCCGTCGATGCCAATCATCTCCGCCGAAACCACCGCCTCCCAGTCGCCACCAGACTGTAGCGGGTTGGAGTAGATACCATTGGTGCCCAGAAACTCGTCGAGGTTCATCGTGAGCGACAACGTCGGCAACTCGCGCAGGCCGGCGAGCAGACGATCATGGTACACCGGATCCTCCACCACATCGGGCGACATTTCGTAATGCGGCAGGGGCCAGCTGCCCCAAGTGCTTGGCCAACCCTCGGGAAGCACTGGCTGCTCGATCACATCCGCGAGGAACAAGTAGGAATGCGTCTCGGTCGCCGATGCCAAGTAGCCCGAGCGGAACGCGGCCGCACGGACCACCGTCGTGGTGTCGACATCGATCGGCCCGCTGTAGACCAGGCCATTGGTGGCCGTGGGCACCGAGCCATCGACCGTGTAGCGAATCACCGACTGCGGGTCAGGAGCGGTGAGCGCCACTTCGATCGGTTCGTTGTAGAAACCTCGCTCGATGGAGAAGCCCACCTCGCCGAGCACGCCAAACACACCCTCGCCGTTCGCGGCGCCAGGCGTGGGGGTGGCGAAGTACTGCGCGACGTCCTCGTACAACGCGCTCGCCGTGAGCGTTGGTGCGAGCAGGAAGCTGTCGTCCGCCGCGCTGATGTTGAGTCCATGCACCGCCAGGATGTTCTCGCCGTCGGTTAGCAGGTGCGCAAATGCCGAGACGTCGATCGTCTCGATCAGCGAAGCCTCTTCGGCGGTTCGGGCTGCGGTGGCAACCGAGTTGTACGCGAGGCTCTCGGGAGCATTTCGCCGCGCGATTTCCACGCCATTCAGATAAGCCACGAATCCGTCGTCGTAGCGGATGCCAAGCGCCAGTTCGTCCGCCGGACTACCGTCCCACGCGAACGGCACCCGCACGTAGGCCGACGACGACACGCCCTGCATCGCCATTTGCACATTGGTTTCGATGTACTCTTCGAGCGAAGTCCTCGAGGCAACCGCCGCCACGCCGTACATATTGCGGGCGGTTCCGTTGTTCTGCGCACCTAGGTTGAGCACGGTCCCAGCCGGGACCTCGCTGAGCACGTACACGGTGACGTAGTTGTTAACGTCGCCATTCGCTCCTTCATCCAGGCCAATCTGCCAACCAGTATTCGTGAAACCCATGGACGCCACCCATGGCATCACGCTGCCACCGAGCGTCGGGGGCGTCGTGGCGTTGTTGTCGCCCACGCGGTTGTCAATGAGCAAGTAGACATCGCTGATTTCATCTAGCGAGACGTTCATCGAGAAACTACCGGTGCTCTTGTCGTCGTTGCTGGTGCGGATCACGTCCGCGCCTACAAGGAACTGTGGCACTTGGCGATAGACGTGCACGCGATCGACGTACGCCAGCGCCCCCTCACCCATCCCACCGCTGGTAATCGTGTACGAAGGGACCACGCTGTTGTTGATCGACACACTCGCGACCGCATCGGCGGGGCTCGAACCGCTCTGGTCGAATCCAATCCCTAGCTCGCCCGACAGCCACGCCGAGTCGTCGAAGTCATCGAGCGTCCACTGGAACCCAAGACTATTGTTGCCCGGTATGTGAATCGACGAATCGGAGCTCATCCCCACGAGCTGCGTGTCGACCTGCGCTACGTCCGACTTGCCGTAGGACACGTTCGAAAGTTGCGCGGGGAACTGCGGCACGAAGGCATCGGCGATCGTCACGCCGTCGGGCAGCACCAGACCAAGGTACTCGCCATCGGCCGACAGCGCGAAGTTTGTGTGCAGTTCTTGCCCCGCGACTGCGCGGTTCTTGTTCGAGGCGAATACCACCAGATAGCCGTCGGCTGCGAGTTCGATGCTCGGCAGCTGCCACTTCGTGAGATTGTCGGCACTGTCAGTCAGGTACCAACCCGCAAGGCTCACTGCCTCGCTGCCTGCGTTGTGGAGTTCGATCCAGTCGGAGTTATCCCCATCGACATCGGCGAGCCCACCGCCGTTCGAAGCCAGAAACTCGCTGATCACCACGCCTGTCATGGCGAGTCGCGACTCGAGTGGCTCGTAGCGAAGCGCGGCATGGCGCCGCGAGCGCGTCCGCGCGGTCCGCCAGTAGCGTGAGACCTGCTTCGCGCGCACCAGCCTGCCCTGCCGCCAGTTCCAAAATGCCATCTCTATTCCAACGTACAAGCTAATGACAAGAAGGCCCCCTTCTGCGCGACTCGCACTCCATCGGAGAGGGCTCGTCGTCACGTGGGTTGCCTAAGTACCGCACCGCCTTCGCTTCACGCGATCTGAATCCGATCTTAACACGCCACTTGGAACACCTACAGCGAAACACTCAGTCGAAACGGCGGTTTTGACAGAAGTGAACACGCAATTGCGCGATCGCGTTACGCGCGAGCCCCTTCGTGCCGCCAAGTGGTCCGAATCCACGCAGTTACTCTCAACCGATGCCCGTCCAACACGTGGACACGCAGGTGCCAGGAGCGCGCGGAACGCCTTCCCAGATTCATCGCCCCCAGATTTCCGAGCGCAACGGGCAAAGAAGGGGGAAAGTTCGGCGCTAGAGACCAGCAAGCACCAGCTTGCGCATGTCGGCCAGCAGCTGCCGTAGCTCGGTCGCGTTGTCCGCTGACATATTGAAGCCCTTCAAGGAAGTTCGCATCAATCGGGCGAGCTCGGGGGCAGATAGTGTCGACTTCGACTTCTTGCCGACCGCCGGCTCCAAGATCTCAACCAGCAGGGCTTCGAAATCCAGGGCCGACTTCTTGATCACCTCGGCCGCGAATTCCTTGACGCTCACGTACAAGTCGGCCGCATCGGGCGAGGCTCGCATCAATTCGTACGGACCCACGCACCAGATCTCGAAGGCATGGGCCAGCTTCTCGTCGACCGTCTTGAGCGGCCCGATCGCCGCCCGAATTTTCTCGAGGTTCTCCGCCGTCATCTGACGGACCACCTCGATGAAGATCTTCTCCTTCGACGGAAACACCAAGTACAGCGCCGGCCGCGACATCTGCGCGGCCTCCGCCAGGTCGGCCATGGTCACACGCTTGTACCCGTACCGAATGAAGACGTCGAATGCCGCCCGAACAACTTGCTCCTCTTTGTCATTGGCCATCGATTTAGTGTTGACAAACCATGTCAGAATGTCAACAATCTGACGAAATGACGATATGTGTCAGTGTGACAAATCGTCCAGGTGCCAGCCGTGGCTCGCAGGGCGACTCGCCCTCGCAACCAGCCGCTCGCCCACTTTCGTGACGAAGTAAAAGGAGTTTCCCATGCGTCTGGTTACCAGTTTCACCTGTCTCGCGGTTGTCAGCTTGGCGACCCTCGCCCGTGGCGAGGAACCCCATTTCACGGGCGAGATCTACGCCACCGGCGGAGGCGACGCCCCCCAGTTTCTGGTCGAGAGCGGGGCGAAGCCCACCGGCGACGGGCAGATTTACTTCGAGCGCTACACCGATCCCGCCGGCAACTTGATTGGCGAGATCCAGGCCACGTACGAAGCGGGCCGGCTCAAGGCGGTGAAGTTCGAGCAACACCAACTCGGCGAAACATCGTCCGCCGTGATCGCCGACGGCAAAGTCCACTACTCGCACACCTCTGGCGGCAAGACCAAAGAGAGCACCGAAAAGGACCCTGGCAACCTGGTCGCCTTCCCCGCGCTTCCTTACGTCATCGCTTCGAACTGGGACACCTTGCACCAAGGCAAGACCATCGACTTCACCATCCCCGCCCCCGCCCGCAGGCAAGGCATCGCGTTTCAGATCACCAAGGACAAGTCGTGGTCGCAAGCAGGTCGGGCCGTTACTCAATTCAAGATGGTCCCCGCGAATCCGCTGCTCCGTACGCTCGCCGAACCAAAGTACTTCGTCTTCGCCGACGACAGCAAGCAGCTGATCGAAGCCCGAGGTCGCACGCTGCTAAAAACCGGCGGGCCCGGCAACTGGAAAGACTTCGACGGCCGCGTGGTCTATCGGCCCGCCGCCAAGTAGAAACGGCGTGTTCAACCCTTCAGAGAGAATGCACCATGCTCACGTTTCATCGCTGGACAACTCGAGACATTCCCTCACTCGCCGGCCAAACCGCGGTGGTCACCGGGACCGGGGGCCTGGGGTTCGTCGACGCGCTGGAACTAGCGCGCGCAGATGCCGACGTCATTCTTGCGGGCCGCAATCCTCAGAAAGGAGCCGAAGCGGTCGCACAAATCATCGCGCAAGTGCCGTCGGCTAGCGTGCGATTCGAACTGCTCGATCTTGCTAGTCTCGAGTCGGTCGAGCTATTCGCGATGCGAGTGCAGAATCAACACGACAAGCTCGACCTGTTGATCAACAACGCGGGAGTGATGGTTCCGCCCAAACGCGAACAAACAGCCGATGGCTTCGAGCTGCAACTCGGAACCAACGACTTAAGTCACTTCGCCCTGACGGCGCACCTGGTGCCAATGCTCCAGAGAGCCACCGACCCTCGGGTGGTGACAGTCTCGAGCATCGCCGCTCGCCGGGGGCGAATCGACTTTGGCGACCTTCAGGCGGAGCGCAGCTACAAGCCGATGCAAGTGTACGCCCAATCGAAACTTGCCTGCTTGATGTTCGCCATCGAACTCCAGAGGCGGAGCGATGCCCTTCGCTGGGGCCTCGCCAGCATCGCTGCGCATCCCGGAGTCTCTCGCACCGACTTGCTGTACAACGCTCCCGGACGCTGGAGCAAGGAAGGCCTTGCGCGAAGCATGTTGTGGTTCTTGTTCCAACCCCCGCAACAAGGAGCCCTGCCAACGCTGTTCGCCGCCACCTCGCCCGACGCCATGCCTGGCGAATACTATGGGCCGGCGAACTTCAACGAGCTTCGCGGAGGTCCTGCCTTTGCCAAAGTTCCCCTGGCGGCCGACGACCCGTTGGTCGCCGGCAAGCTATGGGTGGAATCCGAGACCCTTACGCGGGCGAGATTTCCCAGTTAAACAAAATCGCTAGACAGAACCATCGCCGCCGAGTTTTGCTTTTACCCCTCTGCTGGACTCAATCAACATGTCACTCAACGAAGCACCTGAAACCGATACCGCGGCGAGGTCCGACATCGAATCCAACCGCGCGCCCGCGCTCCGCCTCTGGCCCGCCATGGTCATCATCGTGGCGATGTGGCTACTGGCCCACGTGCCGGGCTGGGTGGTGCCGCTGACGCTCGTCCATTTCATCACCATGCAGTTCGCGCCGGTGTTGGGGTTGGTGATGCTGTCGATTTGGTGGCTCATGTCGAAAGCGCTGCCGATGCGCAAGCGACTCGTCGGCCTTGCGCTCGCCTACGCCGTGTGCGGACTCGCGATTGGGCTCGCGCATTCGTCGTTGTGGGTGATCATGATCGTCTACGGCCTCCCCATATCGCTCACGCTCTTCGTGCTCACTCTCCTACTTACCCGATCTTCGGGTGTACCTCGGCAGGCGTGGATTGGGCTCGCGTCGTTCGCGATCGTCATGCTCGGATCGCTATTCCTCCGCGTCGGCAAGATCAACGCGAACTTCGAGTTCGACCTCGTGCCACGCTGGACGCCGACCGCCGAAGACAACCTGATGCTCGCCCACGAAGCGAAACCCACCGAGCCGCCAGTCGAGCTCCTCGAACTTACTCCCAACGCCACCGACGCCGACTGGGCCGAGTTTCGGGGCCCGCGTCGTGATGGCATTATCAAAACCGTGTCGTTCGACAGCGATTGGAAGTCGAAGCCACCCGCCGAGCTCTGGCGACAGCCGATCGGGCCGGGGTGGTCGTCGTTCTGCGTCGTCGGCCCCGTCTTCTTCACGCAGGAACAGCGTGGCGCGGAGGAACTCGTCTCCGCTTACTCCGTGGCCGATGGCAAACCAATCTGGACGCGCGCGAACGAGTCGCGATTCGAAGCCGCGATGGGAGGCGTCGGGCCGCGTGCTACTCCGACCTACCGCGACAAACAGCTCTACACCACTGGCGCCTCGGGCCTCGTCCAGTGCCTCGACGCCAGCACTGGCGAGCCAGTCTGGCAGTTCGACTTGATGAAAGAACTCGGCGTCCCCCTGCCGGGCTGGGGGTTTGCGAGTTCGCCCCTCGTGCTCGACGACACGGCCATCGTCTTCGCCGGCGGCGGCGACGAGAACGCGATGGTCGCCCTCGACCGCAAGACGGGCAAAGTCGCCTGGTCCATCGGCTTCGGCAGCCACGGCTACAGCTCGCCCCAGCTCTCGACCATCGACGGCGTAGAGCAAGTGCTCATCAGCACCAACCGCGGCGTCCAGTCGGTCGACCCCGCCACGGGGCGTCTGCGGTGGAAACATGAATGGGACATCGGCGAGATGGCCCGCGTCACCCAGCCCACGGTGGTCGACAGCACCGTCTACCTCGGCACCGGCTACGGCCGGGGCACCATGTGCATCGACGTGACGCACGATGTCACCCACGGGGGGGACACGTGGACGACCAAAGAACGCTGGACCGAATCGATGAAGCCCTACTTCAACGACTGCGTCCACCACCAAGGCCACCTCTACGGCTTCGACAACCAGCTGTTCATGTGCCTCGACGCCGAAACGGGCGAGCGAGTCTGGAAACGCCGCGGCTACGGCCACGGCCAAGTGTTGCTGGTCGAGCAAATGGAAACCTTGCTCATCATCACCGAAGAGGGCGAACTTGTTTTACTCGAAGCCAAGCCCGACAAACCCAAAGAACTAGCCCGCCTCGAATCGCTCCACAGCATCACCTGGAACCACCCGGTGATCGCGCAGGGTAAGTTGTTCGTAAGGAATGCGGAGGAGATGGTTTGTTATGAGTTGGATTTGGTGGAGTAGCTTCGTAGGGTACGGCAACGGTGGGATCGTTGACCACGGCTCCCACCTCCGATAGCATTAGGCAAAAACGGAGCCGTAGCTATGGATGATTTCAAAATATCGCTGTCTGATGATGGAAAAATCATCGACTTCCTGTTACACGTCCCATTAGAGCCAACGCCCGAAGAGTTCGTTCGTCAACAGTATTTGAGAACGCTTCACTTTGAGTATCAGTACCCCAAGAATGTTCTGCGTCGCGAGGTTGCTATCCACTATGGCAGCAAGGAGATGCTGGATAAGGATGGAAACCCGGTTCGCGCTGATATCGTAGTCTACAAGTCGGCCAAGGCGTGCCAAGACAAAGATCAGGGTGGAATACTCTTGATCGTAGAATGCAAGAAACCGGAAGAGCAGCAAGGATATAATCAGTTAGTATCCTACATATTTAATACCAGTGCTCAAGGAGGAGTGTGGTACAACGGTGGAAACATTAGTTATTTCCGCCGACTACAAGAACCCAATAATGAATTAGTTCCCTGGACGGGCATCCCTCGACGAAGTGAAGCTTGGGATGCACTTGGACGGCGCAAGAAAGCCGATCTGAAAAGGCCCCGAGACATTAAGGGGCTTTTGCGACGATGCCACAACCGGCTTCATGGTCGCGGGGTGGATGGTGACGAGGAAGATTTGACCATGGATATGGTGCGTCTCTTCCTGGCGAAAGCGATGGACGAAGAACGCGCCGGCGAGTTGCCTGAGTTTTATTGCACCCCCGAGGAGTACCGCAGTGAAGCTGGACAGGCGGCAGTGGCGAAACGAGTCTCGGATCTGTTCAAAGACGTTGTTTCGCTAAACTCTGATGTCTTTGGTGAACATGAGAGGATTGGCGTTGGGCCTCGCGCCATTGCGGATGTCGTCACTGAGCTTCAGTCGTATCGATTGCTAAGTGACCTGAACGAGTCAGTGGATTGGGACTTGATGGGGCACGCGTATGAGGAGTATACGTCCACATACTTGAAGAGAAAACGAGGCCAGTTCTTTACCAATCGACTGGTTGTCGACTTAATGGTTTCAGTCCTAGATCCAACCTACTCAGATATGATTTTGGACCCGGCGGGAGGGTCTGGAGGTTTTTTGACTGGTGCCATGCGATATGTTCGGAACAAAATCTTGCAAGGCGATGGTAGCAAGGTTTCCAAACAGCGGCAGTTAGATCGACATCGAACTCGATTGTTCATGGTTGAAGTTAGTAAGCGACTCGTGAAGGTCGCGAAAACTGCCATGATTTTGAATGGCGATGGTCACACGGGAATGACTCAGGGAGATAGCCTGGGGCCCGTTTCAAAACTTGATGACATCATTAGTGCTCAATGTGGGATCTCTAAACCCCATATCATTCTAACCAATCCTCCCTTTGCAGGCGTTGGAGATGGGCGTATCTCCGACCCAGATATTCTGGATCAGTTCATCTGTGGCAAGCGATGGACCGAGGAAGGCAGTGTCTATCGTCCCACAGACCAACGCCTGGGAGACGGTTGTCCACCTGAGATGTTGTTCTTCGAGCGATGTCTTCAGTGGCTTGCGCCTGGTGGCAAACTTGCGATCGTCATGCCGAAGAGCTTCTTAGATACGGCAACTTACAGGCCAGCTAGAAGCCTGCTCTTCCAGTCGGCTCAACTATTGGGGGTCGTTAATTGCCATAAGAACACTTTTCAGCCGCACACGGGCGTACGAACATGCTTGTTGTTTATCCGTAAGTTTGAGAGGGAAGAGAAGAAGGCAAAACCGTATCAGATCTTCATGGCAATCTCCAGAAAGGTGGGGCAGGATAGCGAGGGCGTTCCTATATTCAAGCGAGATGCTAACAATCGTCCAACCTAAACTATTGATGAGGACCTGTCAGAAATTCTACAGGACTATGTTGCATTTCGGTCCCGCGAACTGAAGGAATCCGAGTATCGCTTTGCCGTTAGCTCGGAGGACATTGACGCTCAATGTCGGATAAACCCGCAAGCGCACTTACCGAATCTCAACGAAACCTTACGGCGAATTGAGGGGATTGATGGCACCGAAGGATGGAGTGTATCGGCACTCTCGCAGATTCACCAAGGTGTTCAAATCTTTAAGGGGCCCCGCTTTAAAAGCGAAAACATCATTGTTGAAAAGTCCGATGTGCCAACTGCGGAGCCTTATTATACGCCATCAGCCATTTTGCAAGACAAAAGCGATAGTGTGAAGTGGCTTGATGTTTCTAGAGCAACGGTAAAGCAGATCGCGACTATAAATGCAATTCGTGTCCACAGAGGAGATATTGTCGTTACTCGATCAGGAAGTATTGGCCGCGTAGCGTATATTACTAGTCGATTCGACAGCGCGATCGTTAGTGACGACCTCATTCGAATTCGAATTCCGGACGAGAAGCTCAGGCTTTATGTTTTTGCTTTCCTGCAATCAAAGTTTGCACAGGATCAAATGTTGCGTAATGAGTATGGTGCGGTTCAGCAGCACCTTGAACCAGTGCACCTCGCCGACCTTCTTGTGCCAATTCCAGATGACATGAGTGCCGTTGCCGAAGTGGTAACTGCGACTCGCAAACACTTGTTAGCGAAAGAGAAGTACGAGGATTTCGGAGCACATGCCGTCGAGACTATTGAGACCCAAATCTCCGGGCTGTGTTAGTTTTAGATGATCGTCGCCCGCCACTGCTGGCTTGTCGGGCTTCACCTCGGATTGCGACTTCCACCCATCGAATGCCCTTCCTCGCAAATCGCCGCGTTGTCCCTCAACCAGCAGTGCCATAGGGGACTGTGCCTCCAATTCTCCCTCACCTCTTGGACGACGATAGGTGTAGCGAAGGATTGGCAACGAAAAGGTAGGTGCAAGCACCGTACCCTACGGGCCTAAAGGCCACATCCGTCGGGTCAGCAGAGACACTCGACCCCGTGACTTACACCGCCACCTGAGCAACCGCGCTCGGTCGCCGGTAGGCTAACCACAGCAGCACGAAGCCAACAACCGGCATGAAGAGGTCGGTCCACAGGATGATACCGGCGTTGCCGGGCGCGTAGTTGTGATCGACCACGATCTGGCGGAGGTGGCCGACAGCCGCCCCCCATTGAAAGAGCGCGGGGCCCAGCAGGGCACCCAATCGAGCTTGGAAGTTGCTGCGATACGCGAACATCGCCACCGCCGCAAAGCCGAGACTCGCGTAGCCCACTTCGTACTGGAACGGGCTGTTCTGCCAGCCGATGAACGCCGCCGCTTGTTCGGCAAAGAACACGTGCATCACGAAGTTGTAGAAGTACGAAACACCGATGGCAAAGAACAAGTAACCGGCGAGCAACCGATCGGCCACGTCGACCCCCGTCGCCGGACGACGCACCGCCAACGACACGAGCGCAGCCACCACGCCGATCACCAGAAAGGTGAGCGTAAAGTTGCCCAGGACAAATTCAAGGAAGTCGGCCATCGCAGCTACCAGGGGTACCAACAAAATTCGCCCGTCTTCGACCCAACGGACCACCTTGCAAGTTTAGCTCGCCGGGAGGTGCAGTTAGCTTCGATTTGCACTTTTTTGAGGACGGTGGAAAGGCGTCCCGAGAGGGATGAATCGAAGGTAAACGGCTGGTGCGAGTACCGCACATCACGAGTAGGCCGGTCGTCTCGGCCGGCAGCCGACTTTGCCACTTCGTCGAATGCTCAAGGTCGGACGGGATGTGACCATGCTGGCTTCCAGAAGTGATGGCGGTGTCCCTCGACGGCCGGGACGACCGTCCTACGGGGCAGCTTGGGATTCTCCACTTCGGGATAAACCCGGTAGGCCCCCGCAACGAATCGTCTAGTATTTTCTACGTAGACCGAGAATGGCCAGGGCACCGACCGTTGTGATGACGACAGACGTGGGCTCGGGGACGGTGGTTCCGTAGATGACCACGCGGCCGAATGAAGTATCCGATTCGGGGCCGCCGATGACGAGCGAGCCTTGCTTGGTGACGGCAACCGAGGTGCCAAAGCGAACTTGAGTTATGCGTCCGAGCGGCCGCATGGTATCGACAACCTCACCTGTTCGAATATCGAAAACGAACGCCGAGCCATTGAAGTATCCAAACTGGCTATCGACTTCCGCCCCCACGAGCAACAAATCTTGGTTGATCGTCGCCAAAGAAAAACCAAAATTAGCCACTCCCGGCGGACCCGGATAGGCGATGGTCCGGAGGAGATCGCCACTTTCGATGTCGAAAAGGTAGACCTGCCCCTGATTAGAGGGAATTCCCGCCGCTCCGTATGCAGAGATGGCAACCGTGCTGTCGCCGAGGACAGTCATTTCCAATCCGAAGCCAGCATTTTCCGTGGGCGAAGGATTCTCAAACGTTTGCAGGATCTGGCCGCTTCCGATGTCCATCAGGTAGGCGACGCCCACCCGGTCGATGTTTCCCTTGTCTGCACGCGGAGCACCTACCAACAAACGTTGGGTGTCGACCGCCGCCAGAGAATGTCCAAACCAATCGTTCGCGAAGGAGGCGTCGTTCGGGTTGTTCAGCCGCCGGATGATCGAGCCGTCGTTGTAGTCGACAATTTGGACGGCACCACCATAGGCGAATGCGTTCTCACCGGGAGCGCCAATCGCCACGTTCGTTCCCCCCATCCATTCCAGCGATCGTCCAAAAAGGTTGCCACCGCCTGCTATGGGAGAAAAAATCGTACGGATCAAGGCGCCATTGGTTGCGTCCAAGACATGAACGGCCCCAGCATCAGGTCCCCGATGATCGTCGGACTCGGCACCCACTAAGACCGTCGAATTGCCAACACCGAGAAGCGCGCTGCCGAACCGATCGAAAAGTGCGGGCGTGGGGTTAGGTAGCGTTAGTAGCGGCGATGTAGGGACAGCTGGATCGAAGACGTAGACGGCACCCGAATAGTTTGCCCCCGAACTGACGAACGGCGCGCCTACGAGAATGCGACCATCGTCGAGCGTGCTGACGGTTTGACCGAAGGCGTCGCTGCGATTCCCATTGGTTCGCAGCGTCGTGATCTCACCGGTTAGTATCGACTCGACTGGCGATAGGGCCGAGGCGAAGTGGGACAAGCTCAGTAAAGCCAAGACGAAAAAGGCAAACCGACACGTACAAGTCATGCTCTAACCCCCGGCACGAGTGAAAACCGTCGGCAATCTTGTTCGACGCTCCCAGTTTACCGATCCCCGCCCAAGGGTGCCACTGCAGGGCTGCGATCTCGTAGCTGCTTATGCTCAGCAATTTAGTTTTTGAGATGGCCGTGCCCCGACAACCCGTTCGTGGCACATCACGAGTAGGCCGGTCGCGCAAGGCCGGCAGCCGACTTAGCCACTTCGTCGAATGCTCAAGGTCGGACGGGATGTGACCATGCTGGCTTCCTGAAGTGATGGCGGTGTCCCTCGACGGCCGGGACGACCGCCCTACGGGGCACCCCTGAGTTCGCAAGTCGCCCGAGAGCGTCATTCCCGCGCAGGCGGGAATCCAGATTCGAAGCCACTGGGTCCCCGCCTGCGCGGGGATGACTGCGGGGGTGACTGGGAATAGGGGAGGAACGGGATCGATTCCACCCGCAGAACTTTTTTCACTTTCTTGGAGAAAGTGACTAGAAAGCGCGCTTCGGGTGTGTTCTCATGTGCATGTTCACCGAGTTGGTGGACAGGCGTACTTTAGTAACTTGAAGCAAGCAGAACGAGGAGCGATGAATGATGAACGATGAACGATGAAGTTCGCGTGAGGGTCGGTGTGCGCGCGGAGGACGTAGCTGCAATTGCTGCACGCGGCGCGGAGCTTGATGCGGACTACGGTCTACGGGACGACCTTACGTCAGAAACGACACTCCCCTAACCCCAAGTCTCCAGCCCCTAACCCCTTAATGTCGCACCTGCGGGGAACCCCTGCGACTTTACTCGGGGAGCGATCTTCGCCTGGCGGTTCGCAAAGTGTTTGGCGGAGATGACTTAGAGCGAAAGGTTCAAGCGAGTGAAAAGGAATAATGTCGCACCCAATGTAATAATCGCGAAGTGCGACATTACTTGGGTGGACTACTTGCCCTGCATCGCGGGGAACATTTCGTTGATCATCGTGATGGCCGCGGGGCCGACGAGGACCACGAAGATGGCGGGGAAAATGAAGATCACCAGCGGGAAGATCAGCTTCACGGCGGTCTTCGCGGCCTTTTCTTCCGCCATCTGCCGACGGCGAGTACGCATCGAGTCGCTCTGGACGCGAAGCGCTTGGGCAACGCTCGAACCGAACTTGTCGGCTTGGATCAGAATCGCGGCGAGGGCTTTGAGATCGTCGACGCCGGTTCGCTGACCCAGTTCGTGCAGCACTTCGTTGCGCGCGGCACCCATTTGGAGTTGGAGGTTCGCGAGGCGGAACTCGTCGCTCAGTACGGCGTAGCTCTTCTGCATTTCCTCGGAAACCTTACGCATGGCTTGATCGAGACCGAGACCCGCCTCGACGCACACCACCATCAAGTCGAGGGCGTCGGGGAGACCGAAGAAGATGCAGTCCTGCCGACCACGTTTGCGGATCCATACGAACGCATCGGGCAGGTAGAACATGACGCCCGAGATGCCGACGGTGTACATCAGGGCCTCGATGTTAACTCCCTTGAGGTAGAGCATCGTGCCACCGCTGGCAAAGAAGCCGACCATCAAGCAGAGGAACTTCATGCCCAGGAAGATCGTTACGGCGTTCTCGCTGCGATACCCGGCGTGGGCGAGCTTCTGCTTGATTTTGCCCTGTTCCTCGGCCGTTTTGGGTTGGAGCGGAGCCGACAGCTTGGGCGACGCCTTGGCGATGAGTTTCGACATCGAGTCGTTCTTAGTCGCCGCCGCCCGCGGACCTTTGCGCGAATCCTGATATTCGTCGAGCCGCTCTTCCGCCCGCGAGCGCCCACCGGCACCGAGGAACTCGATAGCCGCCCACACCGCAGCCGCGACACAGCCGAAGATAGCGAGTTGGGTCAGAAGCGTGTTGCTAATCATGGCAAGCATGGGAAACTCAGTCTTCTATTGTCGGTCGAGTAAATTCAGGCGAGCCGGGCCCGTAAGGGCCGGGGTAGATCGAAGTAATGACAGCGAACTGTTTCTTTGGAACTACACGGCTTGGGAGTTAAACGCGAATGTTCACGATCTTGCGAATGACGATGGCACCGAGCAACTGCATCACCAAACCACCCACGAGCATCTTCTTGCCCAGGTCGTCGGTGAACAGCAGCATCAGGTAGTCGGGGTTCATGCGATAGACGCACACGAACAGGGCAGGGGGGAGCGCGAGCAGCACGATACCGCTCAAGCGACCTTCGCCCGTGAGTGCTTGGACCTGACCCCAGATCTTGAAACGCTCGCGAACCAGGTAGCCAATCTTGTCGAGGATCTCGGCAAGGTCACCACCCGTCTGGCGTTGCAGAATCACGGCGGTCGCGAAAAACTTGAGGTCGAGGTTGGGGATGCGCTCGGTGAGGTTGCTCAGCGCTTCCTCCAGCGGCATGCCAAGGTTTTGTTCTTCGAACGCACGGTTGAATTCCGTCGCGATGGGAGCCGACATTTCTTGACCGACGAGATTGAATCCCGACGCCAAGCTATGACCAGCTCGCAGGGCCCGCGAAATGAGTTCGAGCGCCTCGGGCATTTGAGCGGCGAACTTGTTGAGCCGCCGCTTCCGCTTCATCATCAGCCACATGAACGGCATGAAGCAGAGGAATGCGGAGATGATGGGAGCGAACTTGAGGGGCATTCCGCCCGCAGCAGGTAACGCAAAGCCCACCGCCCCGCACCCTGCGACAATGGCCAAGAACTTGCCGACAGTCATGTTGACGTCGGCTTGCTCGAACAAGAGGTTGAGATTGAGATAATTCGACACCATCTGCTCGAAGGCACTTTGAGTACCTTGACGCGAGGCGTTCAGGATCTCGCTGGTGATCGAATGACCCTTGGCCCCGGCGTCTTTCGAGCCGATGGTGAGGGCGCTTAGCCGCTGCGCGACTTCGTCCTCACGATCGCCGCGATAGACGGCCGCCACGCCAACCACCAAGGCCGCCACGCCGGCGAACACGCAAATGTAGATAATCCAAAGCGACATGGGCGTCAGGTGAGTTCGAGGTGTCGAGTGCGAGAAAGCTCGTGGCTAGTCCTGCATCATGATTCGTTCGCGGAAGGTGCTCGCGGGCAAACGAACGCCATTGGACTCCATCCGATCCATGAAGCTCGGACGAATACCGGTCGAGATAAAGTGCCCGACGCAGCGTCCGTTTTCGTCCACGCCGTCCTGGACGAACTTGAAGATGTCCTGCATGACGATGGTGTCCTGTTCCATGCCCAGAACTTCGGTGATGTGGGTCACCTTACGCGGACCGCCTTGCAAGCGGTTGGCTTGGACGATCAAGTCGACGGCGCTCGAAATCTGTTGCCGCATGGCTTTGATCGGCATCTCGTAGCCGGCCATCATGATCATCGTCTCTAGACGGGCGATGGCGTCGCGAGGCGTGTTAGCGTGGCAAGTGGTGAGCGAGCCTTCGTGACCGGTGTTCATGGCTTGCAGCATGTCGAGCGTCTCGCCACCACGGCATTCGCCGATGATGATGCGGTCGGGTCGCATACGCAGGCAGTTCTTCACCAAGTCGGTCGCGCTGATGCGACCCTTGCCTTCGATGTTCGGCGGGCGAGTTTCGAGACGCACCACGTGGTCTTGTTGCAGCTGGAGTTCCGCAGCGTCTTCGATCGTCACAATGCGGTCGTCGTTCGAGATGAAGCTCGACAGCGTGTTGAGCAGTGTCGTCTTACCCGAACCGGTACCGCCCGAGATGATGATGTTCAGCCGGGCCTTCATGGCGCCTTCGAGCAGCATGACCATCTCGGGGGTCAAGCTCTTGTAGTTCAGCAGGTCTTCGAGCTTCAGCGGATTCGAACCGAACCGCCGAATCGTGACGCTCGCGCCATCGAGGGCGAGTGGCGGAATGATGGCGTTCACGCGCGAGCCGTCAGGCAGGCGAGCGTCCACCATCGGGCAGACTTCGTCCACTCGGCGTCCAACTCGCGACACGATGCGATCGATGATTTGCATCAGGTGCTTGTTGTCGCGAAACACCACCGAGGTCTTCACGAGCTTGCCCGCCTTTTCGACGTACACGTGCTTGGGGCCGTTGACCATGATTTCGCTGATCGACGGATCCTTCAGCAGCAGCTCCATGGGTCCTAGGCCAAACGTCTCGTCGAGCACCTCTTCGACCAGACGATCGCGTTCGTTGCGATTGAGAAACGTGTCCTCGGTGTCGCACAGATGTTCGACGACCAGGCGAATCTCGCGACGGAGAACGTCCCCCTCCAACTCACCGACCCGGGACAAATCGAGTTTGTCCACCAGCTTGGTGTGGATGCGGCGCTTGATGTTCTCGAATTCGGCTTCGCGGTCCTGCTGCGAAAGCATGGACGAGCCGCCCGTGGAAGTACTCATGGCAGTTCGAATCTAAGGGGGATTACGCTTCGGGCCGGGGCACTTGGTGCCTGGCGTACTGGTTTTCTCTCAAAGCGTAGCTTAAATGCAGCACGGTGCTGGCCGACCGGGCGAAGGAGCGGTAAGAACCCGGGCCGGGGCCCAGCTGTCCGGGTCAGAAGGATTATCCGATCGAAGTTTTCGGATAACCCTGGTTCGTCGTTAGGTGTGGAATAAAGTGCGCTTAGCCGCAGTTTCTCCGGGTTTTACGGGGTCGTCGCGGTCGATTTTCGCGCCAGATGTAGAAAAATCAGAATTTCCTGTTGCAACGGCCTATAGAACGGTTATTCTGAGACCCGTGAAGTGCTATCGCTCAAGCCGCATCGGGGATGGGGGGGCGATATACCAGAGATTGGCCTCTAAAGAGATAGGTGGAGTACTAATGACGCGAACCAAATTGGCCCTTTTTGCGGCCTTGGCGCTAATGGCGCCGCTTGCTTCGGCAGGGATGATCGACATTACGATGACCGGCGCTGGTCTCACGTATAGCGACCCCGATGGCGTTGGTGCCGGGACGGGAACTCTCACTGACTCAGGCGCTCCCACGGACCCTCTTGCTTTGGTGTCCATCACCGAGGACGGCAACCCTGTAACGTTGCTTCAGCCGCCCACTCAAATGTCGTTCGATTTGTCCGTTCTCAACATTCCGTCGATCCTGATCCCGGCGGCTACCGGATCGACCTCAGTGACCGCTCCTGCTGGGGGCACTTTCGAGTTGTTCCTTTCGAACTCGTCGGCCCTATCGCTGACCCTCGACGAAGTTGAAGTCACCTACACTCGTATTAGCACTTCGCTGTTCGACATCCGCGTGTTCTTCGCCGGCACTGTCGGTAGCATCAATTCCCAAGCTTTGCCCGTGGGCGTCGAGCTGGGTGAGCCCGTTACGCTCTCGTTCAATATTCAGCAGGGTAGCACCGTTGCCCTGGGCGACTATCTCCAGAGCTACTCTGGAAGTGGTACCGGTATCATTTCCGCTGAGCGTGTTCCCGAACCCAGCACTCTCCTGATCGCTGGCCTCGGATTGCTCGCCGTAGCCGGTGTTCGTGCTCGTTCGAAGAAGTAATCGTTCCAGCACAACTGATTCAACGCACAGAGGGCAGGTCGAACGACCTGCCCTCTGGTTGTTTATAGCTACTCAAATTTCTTTGGCGGCGAGCATAATCGGCGCTCAATCGGCGGAGCCAACGTCGCTCGTCTTCGACGATTTGCTGCTGGACCATAGTCCAAGCCAGCTCGCCTTCTTGCTCGCCGGTTCGTTTTCCCCGGCAGTTCCATCCTCGCCATTCAGGGCGGCGGCCAATTGGCCGATGGATTGCGTGATCATCGCCTTGGGGGCCTGCTCAATCAGCGGCACGCCATTGTTGCGAACTTCGACCATCACCCGGTAGTCATTCGGCAATTGCCAATAGATCTCGTGGCCGAGCGTGTCCTGGGCCTTGCGGACGCTGATCTGTCCGGTGCCATGTCCCACGCGATTGACGATCACGCGAAGCTTGTCCTTGAGGCCCTCGGTCTGTCCAAATGCCATCATCAGGCGGACGACGTTTCGCAGGCAGGGCAGGTCGAGCTGGGTGACCATCAGGATGTCGGTCGCCATTTCCATGGCGAACATGTCGAGCTTCGTGTACGACTTCGACGTATCAATGATCAAGTGTGTGAAGGTGGCCTTCAGCAGGCCAAACATCCGCTGCAAGTCGTCGGTCGAGATGTGCCGAGCGTCTTCGAGCGCCACGGGTCGTGGCAGCAAGTAGAGGCCCGAGCTGTGTTTGGTGAGCGAGCGTTTTAGCAGCGTGAAGTCGAGTCGCGAGACGTTTTGCGCCACGTCGCTGAGCGTGTACTCGGGAATGGTGTCGAGGAACACGTCGGCGTCGCCAACGGCCAGGTCGAGGTCGACCAGTACCACGCTGTTCGACGGATTACTCGCGAGAGCGCATCCAAGGTTTACGGCGAGGCTCGTGGCGCCGACGCCACCTGTTGCTCCCGCGACGGTGATCACCTTGCAGCCACTTTGGCCACGGCTGTTGCTCGCCCCGAACTTGCTACGGGCGATGCGATGCACCGCGGCGGCGAGCTCTTCGGGCTTCATGGGCTGCGTGAGGAACTCTTTCGCGCCGGCACGCATGCTTCGCAGAATCAAGCTTCCGTCGGTCGAACTGCTGGTGACCAGCAGAGCGACTTCGGGGTGCGTGTGGGCCATCTTCTCGACGAGCTTGACTCCCGCGTCGGGATCGCTGTCGAGGTTAATAAGCCCAACGTCCGGATTGGTCTGCGTGACCACGTCGGAGAAGAACGCGTATCGCGAACACTCCGCTTCAAGCCAGACCGTGTCGAGGCCCAAGAGGGTCGACTTGAGCGCACCCCGCGTGGCGTCGTCTGGATCGACGATGGCAATGCGTAATACGTGGCCCATGGCAAAGGTGTTTCAGTTCGTGGTGTACGGCGAGTGGATCAGTAAAGCCCGGCGATTTTTGGTTACTGTCGTCAGAAGCGTAGCTCATGTGCTAAGCAGCGTGCCGACGGCGGGCGATTTTGAGACAATAGGCACCAAGCCAGCTTGTAACAGGTTGCTACTCGACGTCATAACCGACAGGGCCGATCAAACCACCCCTGGCGGAAGAACCGGAACCCGAGGGGGTCGCCACCGTTGGCGGAGCCGACTGGGTTGTCGCCCGGCGATAATTAGCCGTGCGAGGAGCGCCGTATCCACCAGGACCGTATCCATCCGCAGGGGCAGTCGGACGCGACGCCTGCTGAATGACAGGGCGATTCTGCGGGGTCGAACGTGCACCGGTGTCGGGCATCATTAAGTTTCCAGGCTGCGAAGGAGCCGGAGCCGGAGTGGGCGTGCCCGCCGGTACCGATTCGTAGCCCTCCTGGTAGGGCATGCCGGCCGGAGCCTGCATCTCGCCCATCGGTGCCGAGCCACCCATGCTCCCGTAGCCAGGGGATGGGAGCGAACCGGGGCCGCAGTCACAGCCCATTCCCGGGGTGCAGCTATTGCATCCCGAGGCACAAGGACCGTACGCATTCGGCACTTCGATGTGACCACCAATCATCAGTTCACAGCTACTTGGCGACATCGTGGCCATGCCCGGTCCGCAGGGAGGAACCTCATGCGGATCCATGGCGCTGACGAACTCCGGCGTGACGAGAATCAGCAGTTCGATTTCTTCGATTTCCTCGATCGTACGACGAAATGGCACGCCAAGAACAGGAACATCCTTGACCCATGGAAGTCCCCGGCTTACCGACCGGCTTCGTTGTTGGATGAGGCCAGCAAGCGCAAACGTCTGTCCGGCCTGCATCTCAACAGCCGTATCGGCTTGGCGAACTTTGAAACCAGGGACTTCGTACCCGGCAAGTGGAATGGCTGTCGCATAGTCCAGATCGCTCACTTTTGGCCTTACCTCGAGTCGGATGTTGCCATTTCCGAGCACGATTGGCAGAAAGTCGACTTGGGTGCCGTAGGGCTTGTACTCAATTGTCGTCGTACCAAGGGATTGAGGCACTGGGACGGGGATTTCGCCGCCTTCGAGAAACTGTGATGCGCGTCCACTTACGGCAACGATTCGAGGCTCCGCAAGAATCTTTGCAATGCCGTTGTCTTGTAATGCTTTGAGTAGGCCGAAGAAGGCGTTGTTTCCGCTGAGGATGCCGAACTCTACCGTCGCGCCTCCCTCACCTGTAACCGTCGTGATTCCGTTGCCATCTACGGAGGAGATGAGACCGCTCGGCCGGCTAGCAATAAACCCTCCGCTGGAGAAGTTCGCCCAGTCGAAACCCATTTCGCGAAGTTTGGTGCGCGAAACCTCAAACAACTTGACGTTCAGCAAAACCTGCTGCACACCGCCCACTTCCAGATTATTGATAACCTTCGGCGAGTAGTCTTCGGCGAGACGCATGATCGGGCTAACGTGGTCGGGGCTATCGACGAAGCCAGTTAGCATTAAGCTATTGGTGAACTTGCGAACGCCGACCGACGAGTTCGGGAACTGCGTCTTCAGCGCGTATTCCAGCTCGCGGACGTCGCCGTAGATGATGACGTCGATCGTGTGTAGGTTGTTTTCCTGGTCCCACAGGTTGATCTGCGTGACGCCTGGCTTCTTGGCGGAGACCTGAATCTGCGTTGCCGAGAGCGGCGTAACCGCAATCAGCTCCGGGTTGTTCACCTGGACGCGCGGAATGTTCGTGTCCAGCGTCAAGATGCGACTAGCATTGGTCGTCATCTCTAGTCGCTCGCTGTCGCGACCAATATGGCGAATGATGTTCGGCGTTGCGAATTCGGCAGAGGTCGCCGACGTTTGTGCGACGCACTCGGTCAGTTGCAGCGTTGCCACGAGGACAACGGCTAGTGCGCTGGCAGTCCACGAGCGCGCGGAACGACCGAGAATCGGCTGGGCTTGTTCGTACATCCCTGTACTTCCTTTTAGTCTTGCCGCCCGTAGGCGACCAAAGCCACCACGCGCAGGCGCGATGACCTCCCCCCTTTAGTTCACGCTAGAGACAGCTCACCAATCCCTGGCTTGCCTTTCCTGCGTGGGCGATCACATGGATCGCCGTAAGTAACTCAACGCTGAAAGTCGATCGGAAACTCCGATCCAAATTCCTTCTCCAGTTCTTCCAGATTGGGCTGGTCGGGCTGGGTTGGCGAAGGAGTCGTTGTGCTGGCGGGCACTGCGGGTACTTGCAGAGCGCTCGCCGGCTTGGTCGTCGAACCATTATCGCGAATGGGCTTCCCCGTCTTCGGGTCGAATTCCACTTCGCGCATCTGCTCGGCTTCGAGAATCGTCATCACGAACGGCGGCTTTTCATCCTGGGCCTTCTTCACTTGGGCCATCAAGCCACTCAGGAAGCCTTCACCAGGTGCTGCTTGAGCCGTCGCCGGGCCTTGTTCTTTCTTACGCGTGTTGTGCGAGTCGCGATCGCCGAAAAGAACGCTGAGGTCCATCTCGGTATCGTCGGTCACCGCTTCATCGCCGGGGCTACGCGGAATCAGGTTCAGCGTACCCACCTGCTCGGCGAGGGCTATCTTATTGGCTTGTTCGGGCGTGAGCAGCAGCGACACGGTTTTGGCGATGCTGCGATCTTCGCCACCTTCGGACGCACGCTGCACCGTCTGGTCAACGGCGTAGATGCGGATGTTCTGTAGAATCACCTTGGTCCGAGCAACATTAAAGCCTTGCTGCGGATTTCGGCCCACAAACAACTGAATGTCCACGCGATCGCCAGGGCTCAATAGACCCGCGGCACTCTTCTCGGCGTCCACCGAGATCGTCTTCAGACGCATGCCAGGCGGGATGCTGCCGATGGGGTCGTGTACCTCGCCCTCGGCCATTAGCTTGCCTTCGAGAATCGGCTCGCCTTGATAGATCGTGGTGCGAGGACGACGGCTTTCCAGCTCGTCGAGCGACTTGATCGCTCCTGGCGGAACCTTGCCCTTCGGCCAGTCGTGCAGCGAAACCATCGAAGGCTCGATGGGATCGTTGAGATTGATGTTAACGTTCGCCACGTAGATTGGCTCGGTTTCGTAGCCAACTACGGTTTCCTTCTTCTCCATTACCTGGCTAATTCCGATCGAGGCCACGAGGCCGCAACCGAGCGCAAGCGCGAGCAGTAAGAGTGACTTTGGTCGCATCGGACCCCCCTACAGGTAATGCAGCTCGACGACGGAAGTGTGTCGCCAAGCAAGGTTCTTGTTAGGCGGCGTGACCACCCACTGCGCGGCGGCGCAGTTTGGGAACCTTGTCGCTAACTTCGGCAAGATCGTCACATCCGGTCCAGTAAAATGTCTAAGCGGTGAATGCTAGCAGCGACTTGGTTCATGAATTGCTAACTACAGAGCTCACGGAGAACTCAGAGGCAGAAACATCCAAACAATAATCGTTGCGGCAATCGGTAGTACTGCTCAACTGCAAACTTTTCACGGTTCTCACGCAATGGCGCCAAGACGCAAAGCATGGCCTGCGATTGCTATCGTCCGGATGCTAGACCTCATCGGACCTCTGGCGGTGCTGACGGTAGTCACAATCCAAGTCCGGTTGCCTTGCTATCCGGCCATCAACCCTCTGCGCTCTCTGTGAACTCTGTGGTTAACTAACTTTGCATACTGGGGTGGGTTACTACGCCAGCAGTCCGGCCCAGCCGAAGTACATGATGGTGCCAATCGCAATCGGAATACCGTAGGGCAAGAGCCGCATCGAGGGTTTACGCTCGGCGGCAATTGCGGCGAGCTTTTCGGGATCGCGGATCGTGCAGATCTCGTTCCAGATGCTCCAGAACTGAGCCTGGTGCTTCTGCCATGTGCCGCTGAGCAGCACCATCGCGACCGCCAGCACACCACCAACAATCGTGGCAATGGCGAACGAGTACAGGGTGACTTCGACCCACATCCAAGCGCCTATGCCGGCCATCATCTTCACGTCGCCGGCACCCATGCCACCGATGGCATAAGCAGGCAGCAACACGGCGAGTCCGACCACGGTGCCCATCAGGCTGTAGGTGAGGCCTTCCCAACCGGGGTAGGCACTCAGGGTATAGCTGTAGATCCAGCCCGTGACGATCATCGGGTAGGTGAGGTTGTTCGGCACGCGGAGTTGAATGCCGTCGATCACCGCCATCACCACGATGGTCACCGTGACCAGCCAGACGTGCCAGTTGGTCGCGAGCGCTTCTTGCCAGTAAGCCAAGTCAAACATGGGAGTATCTCACAATAGATCGTGGTGAACGTGTCGGTGAACTTGCCGTTGCGCGGTCGTAGCTTTCGCGCCCGCACGTGGAAACATAGCTCACGAAGTTGGGACGTGTTTGCTACTTGCCGGGTGATTGGGGAACTTAGTTCGCCGGGCAAAAAGTCGTCATAACCGCTCTACCACGAAAAAATCCCCCTCGCCGGCGGACCGACGAGGGGGATGTCGACAACAATAGGGAACCGTAAGGTCCGAGCCCTGCGGAGGGGACTAGCTGGCCAATTCGGTGGCGACCGACTCAAAGGTCGTATTGGCGTTGGTGCCGATCGAACGAATCGCTGTCAAGCAGACGATCACGATCAGGGCAAGCATCACCGCGTACTCAACAGCGGTGGGGCCATCTTCCGACTTGAGGAACTGTTGTACTTTCTGAGCAAACTTCTTCATAGCATCCTCCGGGTCTCGGTGGTGGCGGTAAAGCCAACACCCTAAAGTTGTCAGGAGTGGTATAACTCCCGGTTGACGGCCTCGCGGTAGTACCCCTAACGCAACGTGCGGTAGGGCGAGCCTGGGTGTACTGCCATCGGGCCAAACATTACTTGCGCTTGCGTACCATTGCTGTCGTCAATCGCTTCCTGCAAGCGACCGCCTTACGGCGGCAGCCATCTTCCTTCGGTAACCAGGCTACCAGCGAACTGGCCCTTGGCTTTGCGTCCCAGCCTCACGACTGGTTTGCCTTTGTCGAGAATGATGACGCAACAGGCTCTTAATCGGCGGGGTCACAATTCGCCGTAGCGAATCGAAAGGTGTTAGATATAACGGGATAAGTTTTACGATAAGTCTTCTGTTCGTTTGCTGCGTTTCTTTCGAAGTGAGCAGGTCGAACACTTGAAACCTATGTCAGTTTTCCTTGATGTCAAACCAAGCGGCTAAGTTTTTTTGCGGTGCCGGGTTCTACAGGGAAAAAGGACAATAGTCGCTGGTGGATTGAACTCTGCAGTTCGCTCCGCCAGCCGCTGGCCCCGCGTTCGCGTGACCTATTCTTATCTAGCACGCCATTTCATCCGGTGCTGGATAAAGATGATCGAACACGTCCTCGACCAACTCGAAACCCTAACGCCCGGCGGATACGCAACCGGTGGTACGGCTACTGCCGAGCCTACCGCTTGGGCCGCCTTGGCGCTCGCTCGTGCGGGTCGTAACGATTCTGCCGAGCGCGCAGCCCGCTGGCTCGCGATCCGGCAACAACATAATGGCGCAGTGCCGGCCAGCGCCACGGCGGACGGCCCTTACTGGACCACCAGCCTGGCGGTAATGGCTTGGCACGAATCGAACCCCGAGTTGTTCGAAGCCGAGATCGCGGCGGCAGTTCGCTGGTTGCTCGCCGATAAGGGGGACGCTCCCGCGAGAAAGGCTCATATCGGTCACGACACATCGATAGTGGGCTGGAGCTGGGCGATCGGCACCCATTCTTGGCTCGAGCCGACTTCGTTTGCGACCATGGCCTTGAAACAAGCTGGTTACGCCGATCACCCTCGCACTCGCGAAGCCGTCCGCTTGCTGGTCGATCGCTTGCTCCCCGCCGGCGGTGCGAACTATGGCAACACGATCGTTCTCGGACAAGAACTTCTGCCGCACCTGCAACCTTCGGCCATCGCCATGCAAGCGCTTGCGGGCGAAGAGCTGGACGATCCTCGAATCGAACGCAGCCTCACGTACATCGAACAACAACTAGCCGTGCCGACCGGCGTCACCTCGCTCGCCCACGCTTTGATGGCACTCGCTGCTTGGAAACGCTCCCCCGCCAATTTCGAGGAACTGGTGGCCGAAGCCCTTGAGCGGCGAGGAGTTTGGGTCAGCACCTACAAGCTCGCCCTGCTCGCTCTCGCGCAAATGGCCTGTTCGCAAGCACCAGCGTTGAGCTACCCCGAACCCCAACTGGCTGAGCCGGCACTATGAGCACTGCGCCATCCAATCTCGATCGCCGCACGGTGCTCACCGCTGGTGTCGCAGGTGCTGCCACTCTCCTTAGTGGCGCTGCGCTGTTCGACTGGTTGAAGCCCAGGGCAAACGTGTTTGTGGCACGCAACCAACGTTACGACGGTTCGCTGGTCGCGACGATTCGCGATGGCCTCGTTGCCTCGGGGGTCGATCTCAAACGACTTGCTGGCCGACACGTACTGCTCAAGCCGAACTTGGTCGAGCCCGATCGCAGTCGACCGCAGATGACCACGAACCCCGCGATGATCGTCGCGGCCGCCGAAGTGTTCCGCCAAGCGGGTGCTCAGGTTGCTGTTGGCGAGGGACCGGGGCACGTTCGCGACACCGAGATGGCGCTCATCGAATCGGGCGTCGGCGAAGCGCTGGCTGATGGCGGGCTGGAGTTTCGCGATCTCAACTACGAGGACGTTGCGTGGCGAGCCAATCGAGGCCGCCGATCGAAGTTACGCGGGTTCTGGTTGCCACAGAGCGTTGTCGAGGCCGATCTGGTGGTTTCGATGCCCAAGATGAAAACGCATCACTGGGTTGGCGTCACGTGCAGCATGAAAAACTTCTACGGCGTGCTGCCCGGTATCAAGTACGGCTGGCCCAAGAACGTACTGCATCACAACGGCATTCCGGAAACCGTCGCCGACATCAACGCGACGCTGCCGCGGACTATCGCGATTGTCGATGGCATCGAATGCATGGAAGGCGACGGACCCATTCTCGGAACGTCGAAGCACATGGGCCTCGTGCTCGTCGGCAATAGCTTGGCGTCGGTCGATGCCACGGCGGCACGAATCATGGATCTCGACCCCATGCAGATTGGCTACTTGAAACTAGCCACCCGAAAGCTTGGTCCGCTCGACGATGCATCGATTGAGCAGCGGGGCGAGTCGTGGCAGTCGGTCGCGTCGCCGTTCCAGATGCTGGACGAGCCTCACTTGCGACCGCTGCGTGCCGCTAACTACGGTCCAGCGGTGACTTGAACGCGGCGAAGTGTCTCAATCCGCTTCGTCGTGCACCATCTGCCCCGGCATGACTTCGCGCTTGAAGCCCATCAGCGCCCAGAACAATACCAGCGATACGGCGCTCCCTGCGGCTGCTACCAGGAAGAACGACCGCCAGTCGTAGGGCGGAACGTCGACTCCGGCGGGTGTTAAGAACACCGACTGCATGGCGCCCGAAAACAGCGAGCCCACGAGGTGCCCCAGCCCCGACGTCACCAGTGCCAGCAGACCTTGCGCGGCGCTTTGCGTCTCGGGCGTGGCGGCGTGGTCGACGTAAATGAAAGCCGTGATGTAGACGAACACGTAGCAAAAGCCGTGCACCAAGATCGCGGTGTAGACAAGCAGCAACGGCAAACCCGCGGGTCCGCCGAACACCAGGCACAGGTAGCGAACGATCCACGCGATCACGCCAATCACAAACACCCGCTTAGGCCCCCAGCGGTAGAGCAACAGAGGCAGGATAAGCATGCAGACGATCTCGACCATCTGCCCCATCGACAACTTGGTTGCCGCGTGCTTGATGCCAATGTTGTTGAGGTACAAGTTGGCGAACATCGTGTAGAACTGCGCGCAGATCGTTGCACAGAAACAAACCAGCAAGAATCGAATGAGTCGCGGATTGCTCGCCACCATCTTCGCACAGCCATCCAGCAGGTTCCGCCAGCTTGTGCCACGGCTCAATGGATGAGTTTCCGGCAGCGTTAGCGAATACGCCGCTGCCACCAAGTGGCCGGCCACCGCGAGCCACAAGGGCCAGAGCGACGCCTCGACCTTTTCCGACGGCACTCCCCACCACCATGGGACGATGCTGCCGACCATCCACATGGCGATGATCCACCCAATGGTGCCACTCGCGCGGACGACCGGAAAGTAATTCTTCGCCTTCGCCAAATGGCGTAGCGAGATGCTGTAGCTGAGCGTGAGCGCCGGCGCCGAGAACTGGTAGTAGGCGATCATCGCGAACAGGAACAGCCACTGATTGCGGAGTGAGCAAAGCAAGATCAGCATCGCCGCGCAGGCGATATTCACCAGGGAGATCATCCGCTCGGTGCGGAACCAGCTATCCGCGAGCGCCCCGAACAAGAGCGGCGATGCGAGCGCCCCGAGAGCACTCGCCACGCCCGAGATGCCCACGAACGAGGAGTCGAACATCCCGTTGCCGGACGACTCGGTGTTCGCCCCGATGTAGGTGCTGAGCGTGACCGTCCACAACCCCGGCGGCAGGAATTGGAGCAACATTCCCAGCGACAGTCGGCCGACCAGCACCTTGGAGACGGTGGGCGGGGTCGTGGCCGTAGGGCTGGGGGCCGCCAATTCCACGGCTTCGGCGAGGGGCGGCGGCTGGACTGGTTCGCTCACGGCCGGCCGCGGTGCGGAAAACTAGCCAAGAAAAAATGCCGCACCCACCGAGGACGCGGCAATTAGAATATGTTCTACCGGGCGTCCGCCGGCCCCTGTGGACCTGCGGCACCTCGGCCCCGCCTGATAGAAAAAAGTGGAGGATAGCGGGCTCGAACCGCTGACCTTTTGGCTGCCAGCCAAACGCTCTCCCAACTGAGCTAATCCCCCGACGTGCGGGATGCCGACGACCTTCGGCCGCCAGCACTGTTACAGTATGTTTACGTGGACGCCCCCGATTGTCAACGGCCGGTGCGGCTACTTCCAGCTTGTCCAAATCTCGGCGAAAAATCGCCCGTTTGCCCATCATGTCACCAGCAATTCGCCGGCAACTCAAGTCCGCGGCCAAACTCGCACTTGGCTTGGGCATCGTGGCGTACCTCGTTTATCAGGCGCAGGCCCACCAGAAGTTTGAGGAAATTCTGTACGGGCCCAAAAACTGGCCCATGCTGGCGACGTCTCTACTGTGTGTGACAACGGCAATCGTGCTCGGGTTCATGCGCTGGTACCTTTTGGTTCGGGCGGTCGGGTTGCCGTTCACCCTATCCGACGCCCTGCGGCTCGGATCCTTGGGGTTCGCCCTCAACTTCGTGGGGCCGGGTGGCGTCGGGGGCGATCTGTTCAAGAGCGTTGCCTTGGCCCGCGAGCATCGCCGGCGCAAGACCGAGGCCGTGGCGACCGTCATCGCCGACCGGTTGATCGGGCTGTTCGCCCTGCTGATCGTTACCAGCACCGCCATTCTCGCAACAGGCTTGCTTTTCGATTCATCCGCCAGTGGGGCGCTCCGAACTCTCGCCACGATGACAGTGCTGGCGCTCCTAACCATGGCCGTGTTCGGAGCACTGTTCATGGCCCCCAGCCGAATCAGCGAGAAGGCCGCCCAACTCTTCGGCCGGCTTCCGCTGGTGGGTGGGATCGTGGGTAGCTTGTTCGTTTCGTGCCAAGTGATGAGCCGTCGGCCGGAACGTTTACTACCAGCGATTGCGATGGCCATCGTGGGACATCTGCTCCTTGTGCTATCGTTCTACACCGTGGCAGTAGCGTTACCCTTCGAGCACCCGACCATGAGCCAACACTTCTGCATTGTCCCGCTCGCCGAGACAGCGGGTGCGATACCGGCAACGCCGGGAGGGCTTGGCACGACCGAGACAGCACTCGCCTTCCTGTACAAGTCGGTTGGGTATCAGTTCGATGTCGGAATGATCGTCGCGCTCGGACAGCGGCTCGTCATGATGACGCTCGGCGTCGTAGCGATTGGCTATTTTCTGACGCAGCGCAAGCAAGTAGACGCGGCGCTTCACGAAGCCGAGGCCAAAGTAGCGGCCGAGAACGCCGCTTAGCTACTTCGCGATCACTTCGCCATTCGAAATCAGCTTGCGACCATTCGATTGGAACGCAGGGGCCGGGCCATTCGCAGCCACGTCGCAATCGACCAGGTCAAGTTCGCCAAAGCCTTCGGTGCGGACCTGAACGCGACCGTTGTCGTAGAAGTTGCCTCGGACGACTTCCACGCGCGAAACCCCGCCGACGCTTATTCCCGCGCGGCCGTTGGCACGACTTTCGATATCGGTCAACTCGCAGTGACGGACGAGCTCGTGGGCATTGAATCCATCTTGCTGAAAGCCCTGCACGACGAGGTTTTCAATTCGTACGTGCTCGACGTTGTAAAGCGTAACACCTGTTTGGAGACCCGCGTGGCGGAGCGAGTACTCGTCGGGAATACCATTCCCCTCGGTACGGAAATAAAGCAGACCATCGAACAAAGCCCAGTTCAGCGGTTCGATGTGGGCCGTGTCGTGCTTCGAGTAGATGACGTTGCGGGCGAGAGGCTTGCCATCGCTAAACATCTGCTGGTAGGTCAGCCGGCGGGGACGCATAGCGAAGACGTTTCCCCCCACGTTCCGCCAAGCATTCGGTGCTGCCTCGACGGTGCCATCGAGCGTCGCGCCGTTGCCATCAATCACGAACGGAGCATCCGGGAAGCCACTATGGTGCGGCCCCATCAAGCAGATCATCTCGCGATAAGGCGTGCCAGTGTTTTCCAGCACGATGCGATCACCCCGCTTCGCTAGGATCAAGGCAACATCGATCGTCCTTAGCGGACCATTCTCAGCCTCGGGCTCAGGCGTCAGGCCGGTTGCCTGATCGCTGCCAAGTTGGTTATTGACGTAATACGTATCGCCGAAGCTCGATGCGGAGAACGCGACGCACAACAACAGGGGTATAAATGGGGAGCGAATTCGCATCGGACGCCTCTTGAAACGGGGGCACTGCGCGGACCGGTAGTCCTCCAGCAGCATCGGCGTCCCCGAGTTGCGGATTGAGTGCGAACTACTTGCCGCTGGCGTGCTAGCACCTCCGCTGGCCATACAACCAAAACAAACCCACTAGAATGCCACACGCCGCTAGCGAGGTTGGTTCCGGAATCTGCGATGTTTCCACTGCGGCAAAGCTACCGAATTCGGCCCCCAAGTTGTCTCGCCACACAGTGTAGTCGGCCAAGTCGACGACGCCATCGCCATTGCCATCGGTGTCGAGTGAATCCAAACTGCCGAAGTCCTGCTTCCACACCTCATAATCAGCGGCGTCCACCAAGCGGTCGCCATTGAAGTCGCCCGGCATCGTGGCGTCGGTGACGATTCGAAAAATATCGCCCCCGCGAGCCACTACGTAGAGATTGCCGTACGAGTCTTCGCCGAACGAAGTGATCGTACTTCGCGAGCCAACGTCGGGGGTTAGCAGCGTGTCGAGATTGAGGAGTTGATCGACGGCGGTCCCCTCATCGTCTCCGTCGCGGTAAAACGACCAGATGTGATTGTTGACCGTGTCGCCGAAGAAATAGCGACCATCGACTTCTGGATCGGGGCCGCGATAGACGTAGCCACCAACGACCGAGTTACCACCAAACGGTCCCACGCCATTGGAAAGGTAATCGTACACCGGACCGACGTAGCCAGGTGGTTCTGGACCTCCGACGGAATTAGGAGTTGCGATGTTTCCCTCGCGAAGTCGCCATCCGTAATTCTCACCACCCTCGCTGTCGCCGGGCTGGAAGTCAATTTCTTCGCGAGTTCCTTGGCCTACGTCCCCAATCCAGAGGTCGCCAGTCTGCCGATCGAAACTCGCCCGCCACGGGTTCCGAAGTCCATAGGTCCAGATCTCACCCAGCGTGCTCGCGTTGCCATCGTTCGCAAACGGGTTGTCGGTGGGAATCGCGAAGTTCTCATTCGTGTCGGTGAAGTCATCGCCATCGACGTCGATGCGCAGCATCTTGCCGAGTCGCGTGTTGAGGCTCTGACCTCGATTGTTGGGATCGTTGCCCGAACCACCGTCGCCGGACGAAATGTAAAGCATGCCGTCGTTGGGAGAGAAGCCCAACCATCCGCCATTGTGGTTGTCGAAGTCCTGCACGAAGCTAAGGATGGGGCGGCGTGACGCGGCGCTCGCGACGAGACTTTCGCCGGGTGACGCCACGGTGAACTCATCCACTCGCGTCCGGTCGGTACCTCCGCCGGGTGGATTGATGTAGTTGACGTAGAACTTGCCGTTCGTGGCAAAGTCGGGGTGAAACGCGAGCCCCAAAAGTCCTTCTTCGTCCCCGCCATGCTCGACGAGCGATTGAATGTCCAGCAGAGGTGTGGAGGCAATCGCGCCGGTGTGCCGGTTGAACACACGGACGAGGCCCTCTTGTTCCACCACGAAAAGGTTGTCGGAGTCTCCCGGCGCATGAGTGACGAACACCGGTGAATCGAACCCCGTCGCTACCCGCTCAAGGCCGGTAACCTCGCCAAGCACCCGCGGGCAGAGTAGCGTCAGCGAAACGGCGGTCAGCAACCAAGCGAGTAGAACCAGGCGGTTTTCCACGGAACGCTCCCAGGCAAACGGATTGGCAGACCCGGCTCAGCATCTCAAAGGCGAGCCGGACTGTGTTGAATAGCAAGTGCGATGCCACCCGCTATAATCGATTCCATCATGCCCGACAATTCCCAACAGATCGCCCGCGTGCTCGAAAAGCTGCTCCGAAATGGTCGTGGCCGCCTGAGCATGGGCTGGCTCATCGTTCTTCTGGTGCTTGCCACGGGCTATTTGCTGGCAGAGCCATCGCTCGAAGCAAGACTGGGTGTCGACCTGCCTGGCGTCCACACGCCCCGGGTGCCCGTCGCGCAGCCAGGCCCGCCTTCCCGCCCCACCGAGCGGCCGCCGGCCCCCGCCTCGGGAACTCGCGTCCCGTCGGCAACGCCGCAGCTGAACGATGTCTTCGTCGAAATCGGCCGCGACTCTTACCGCACACCAGCCGGCCTCGTTTACGGCCGGGGTAGTGCTCATCGGACCCGACTGGCGCACCTGCTCTCGCATACCGAGGACGACCCCAACCGCCCCGGGCAGCACGGCGTGTTCGACGAGACCGATCCCGTGGCGCTCGTGCTGCTGGTGGACGAAGCATATCGCCAGGGCCTTTCGGGCAAGAATGCGGAGCGCGAGCGAGAGGGAAATCGCGAGGTATTTACCGTCGACCTCGGTCGACGGATTGGGTTTATCGGTGGAGAATCCGGCAATCGCAGGCGTCGACCCAGCGCGTCGCACGTGCGTCTGGTGGTCGAAGGCGACCGGTTCATCACGGCGTTTCCGATTCGACCGTAGTCCCATTTATCAATCCTTCGTACGTAAGCATCGCCGAGCGCGCCATGATCAGTCCTTCGGACACTCCACTTCCCGCCACGTACTACATCGGCTTCTGCCGCCAGTGTGGCACCGGACCTCTTGGTCTGCGAACTTGCGGCGATTGTGGTAACGTGCTGGTAGTGTGCGACGAGTGCGACTCGGCATGGGTGGACGGCGAAGTCGACCAACTGCCCGCAACGACTGGTGTCACCACGCTGCCGTGCCCGCATTGCCAAAGCGATGTGTTCGAAGAGCCCGGGCATTGGTCGACCCCAGAAGAGTTGCTCTATTGCCAGTGGCTCAACGACTCCATCGGACGTGGTGACGTGACGGTCCATACTTCGTTAACGCCACCTCCTGAAGACGACTCCGTTGTGTAGGTGGTTTCAGAAGTGTAAGTTGCTTTGGAACTATCAGACGCGTTGCTCCGAGTTGGAACGACCACGGCCCTTACGCTCACCCGCTCGCCGGCCTCACTACTTGTTGAAATAGTTGCGGTCGAGCATGCGATAGTTCACCGCTTCGCTGAGATGTTCGGGACGAATCGTCTCGCTCTGTTCCAGGTCGGCGATGGTTCTCGCTACTCGCAGCACTTTGTCGTGTGCCCGAGCCGAGAGACCCAGTTCGTTGATGCTCTGCCGCAGTAAATTGGTGCAGACTTCGTCGAGCGGGCAGGCTTGGCGAATCTGGCGGGAAGTCATCTGGGCGTTGGTGCGAGTGGCCGACTTCGCAAAGCGTGCGGTCTGCAACTCGCGGGCGCGGGAAACCTCGTCGCGCATGACGCCGCTCGATGTACCATCCTGCTTCGACGCCAACTCCTTGAACGCAACCGCGGGCACTTCGATGTGCAGATCGATTCGGTCGAGCAGCGGACCGCTGATCTTACTCGTGTAGCGCTCGATCTGCGTCACCGTACAATGGCACTCGCGCCGCGGGTCGTTGCGAAAACCGCACGGGCATGGATTGAGCGAAGCGATCAAGATGAAATCGGCAGGGAAAGTCGTCGAAGTGAGCGCGCGGCTGATTGTCACGCACCCATCTTCGAGTGGCTGACGGAGTACTTCGAGCGTTTGGCGGTTGAACTCCGGTAACTCATCGAGAAACAAAACACCGTTGTGCGCTAGAGATATTTCTCCCGGCGCCGGCGTGGATCCGCCACCTACAAGACCGGCGTTGCTAATCGTATGGTGCGGCGAGCGAAACGGGCGCCGCGCCATGAGCGGCTCCCCCGCTTTGAGTCTTCCCACCGCACTATAAATGCGCGTCGTCTCGACCGACTCGTCCGGCGTGAGCTGTGGCAAAATGGTCGGTACCCGCTTCGCCAGCATGGTCTTGCCGCTACCGGGAGGTCCAAGCATCAGAAGATTATGCCCCCCAGCCGCCGCGATGGTGATGGCCCGCTTCGCCATCTCCTGACCGCGTACATCGGCGAAGTCGATGTCGTACCCGCCATGCTCGTCGAAAAGTTCGTGGATCCGACACGGCTCGGGATCGATCTCGATGTTCCCGCCAAAGAACCCAACGGCTTGCGCGAGACTATCGACGGCGATAACTTCCAGCCCCTCGACCACCGCGGCTTCGGGGGCATTTGCCCGCGGAACCACGAGGCCGCAGACCCCTTTTAATCTCGCAGCGGCCATCGCCATCGATAGCACTCCCTTCACAGGGCGCATCGTGCCATCGAGTGCTAGCTCGCCCACCACCGCGTACTCGCCCAGCCGGTCGGACGAAATCTGCCCGCTCCCAGCTAGCACCCCGAGCGCGATCGGCAGGTCGAACGACGCCGCTTGCTTTGGCAGCTCGGCAGGTGCCAAGTTGATTACGACCCGGTCCTGCGGACGGACGTACCCGCTGTTCACCATCGCCCGCTCGATGCGGTGCGTGCTTTCGCGGACCGCCGCTTCCGGTAGGCCTACAAGGATGGTTTTGGGAATCGCGGCCCCGGAAACGTCGACTTCCGCCACGACGGGTAGGGCTTCGATGCCGACGAGGCTAAAGGTATGGATGCGTGCCAGCATGGTTTTCTTTCCCCCCGGCTGTCCTGTTTATGAACTCGCGTACACATTAGCCAACGAGTGCTCACTATGCAAGCATGTACACCGACAAAATCGGAAAATTGTGCTAGCATCCCCCAAAACCCCTAATGGACGAGTGGGTAAGGCAGGAAGAATAAACGTGTCCTACCACAAGTTCCGTAGGTACGGCCCGCAACCAGTCGATAGTTCTACGCAGGGTCGATCTGCGTGCTCGCTGCGCGGGCCGGCCCTAGGCACCTTGGCCACCACACGGACCAACATTCCCAGCTATCTGGGCGAGGACATCATGCAAATCCGTACGATCCGCTTCCTGATTCCGAGCCGCGTCCGATGGGTCGCTGGGTGTGGGCTGCTGCTTGCGTCCCTCGGAGGCACCCCCGCGTCGGGTTTCTGGGGCAACCAGCCAACCGGAAATCAGTGCGGAGCCGGCCAAGGAACCAGCGATTGCATGGAGCACCTGCGGACCGGCTACCACGCCAACGCCTTGTGGCCCTATCCGTATGTTTGCGCTGACCGCGTTTGGGCACGGGAGCCGTTTGAGATCATGACCGCCAATGGCTGGCGGCAGCAAAACCTGCTGGGCGGACATTACTTTGATCCCGAGACCGGCAAGTTGACGCGAGCTGGTGAGCTGAAGGTCTACTGGATCCTTACGCAGTCGCCACCCAATCGCCGTCAAATTTTCGTCGAGCAATCGATGGACGCGGCAGTCACCCAAGATCGGATTGCCCAAGCCCAGTCTTACGCCAGCAGCTTGCCTGTCGACAGCGCTTCGGCTTTGGTGCAGCAAACAGTCGTCCCGAGCCCGGCACGCCCGGCAAGCATGGTGGACGCCGAACGCAATTCGTTCATTCAGAGCCGCCTGCCTGCGGTGTTGCCAGCGAATACTACTACCACCAGTTCGAGTTCGAACTAGCCAGGCGAAGCGTTGCCAGCCGAGCCACGGGCACCGGGGTCGCGCCATTTCCAGGGAGGGAAAGCCGTGCGAAAAGTCTTGTTGTATACGGGTTTGTTCGTCGCCACCGGAGCCACCGCTTACGCTGTGCCCGTCATGAACGGCGGAAGCACCCCCGCGCAGGTCCAGCAGGACGCCGATGGCTGGAAGTTCCCCAAGCTCTGGGGTAAGAAGCAAGAGACACCCGATCCTCAGTTCTTCTACCGCCAGACGAAGCTCGAGCAAACGACCACCCAGAAGTTCACTTCTGCGGTGACCGACAACTCGATGGTTCGCACGGCGAAGGACTGGATGACGCCGGATCCGAAGCGCCCAGGCACGGACGCCACGCCACCTTTCACCACCACCAAGGACTCGAATCGTCCGACGTCGGCGCTGATGGTTTCGATGGCCCAGGTTCGCGAAAAGCAGGGCGACATCGAGGGTGCGCGTCAAACGTACCTTCAAGCTCTTGCTGCCAACCCGAAGAACGTGAAGACCCTTCGCGAGTTGGGCCACTTCGAGGATCGGCAGGGTCAACTGGTCGACGCCGAGAGCTACTACGCCGAAGCCGCCAAGCTCGAACCCACCAACGCGCCGGTGCTCAACGACCTGGCCCTTTGCATGGCTCGGCAGGGCAAGCTCGCTCCGGCGGTTCAGGTGCTGGACCAAGCGATCCGCCTGGAGCCCGGTAAGTCGCTGTACCGCAACAACATGGCGACCGTGCTCATGGAAATGGGCGAGCAGCAGGGAGCCATGCAACATCTGATGTCGGTGCATGCTCCGGCGGTGGCTTATCACAACATGGGCCACTTGCTGGAGAAGGGTGGCCAGACCGAAGCCGCCGCTGCCCACTACGCCGAGGCGTTGCGCTTGGACCCGAGTCTCACGGCGGCTGAAGAAGCGCTGGTGAAGCTGGCTCCGAGCACCGAGGCGAGCACCACGCAGGAAGTGTACGTCGCCCCCGAGGCTCCGCTCGACATGCAAAACACCTGGCCTTCGGAGCCGATCACTCGTCCCGTCACCACTCAAGCGAATCCCGCTGAACCGGAATTCGGCCCGCAGTTGGTCCCGGCGATGGAGTAGCCAGCACACCACCGGCGACTCGACCGCCGGGCTTGCTTGACACGCGACCCTTTGCGTGCGACCGTGGAGCTTGCTCACACCTTGTTGCATTCGTTTATGCAGTGGGCGAATGTGGCAACGCTCTTCATATCGGTGCACGAAAGGGACAGGCATGGTTCGGAAAACTCGTGGCTGCGTTGGTGGCTCGCTACTGTTCTTGTTGGTGACTCTCTTCGCGAGTCCCGTCTCGGCGGACGAGTCGAGCACCCACGGCGAGGAGTACCACAATCTCTGGGCCTCGAACGTCGAGCAGGCGCTCCAGCGCGTTCGCGCAGAAGAGCAATTAGCCACTTCGAACGACCAGCAGGTGCTCGCCGCGGTGCGGGCGAATCTCGCCGCGACGCTAGCTTTGTACGAGTCGCCCGACGAGCCGTTGCCGCCACCCCCGATGCTCGACCGAGTGCCGACCGCGCGAGTCTACCTTGCCGCTGAGGAGCAGGAAGTGCAAAGCAGTCGCTGGCCACGCGAGGAACGCACCCGCCGCGACGACGCACGACCCCGCGAGCAGCGCGAACGCCGCGACGTGGAGTCGGAGAGCGATGACGCGGGTGAGGAATCTCGCGATGATTCCGCGGCACGTCAGCGAGAGGAAATGATCAGCCGGTTCCAGGAAATGCGGCAGCGAATGGAAGGGGGACGCCGGTCCACCCGCAACGACGAACCCGCACGGCTCGCTCCTCCGCACCCGCGAATCGTCAACGCCCTGCAAACGCAGCAGGAGCAACTGGAGCAGCTTTCGACTCGCATCGAGCGTCTCGAACGCCGGCTGCGTGAACTTCAGTCCGAACGCCCCAGAGCCGATCGCGACACCCCGCTCGTCGATCGCGAACTTCCGCGGGATGAGATTCGCGGACGGATCCAAGTCGAAACCCGGCGCCGCGAGCGTCAAATTGACGAAGCTCGCCGCGCTGCCGAAGATGGCCACCGCGATTCCCTAATTTCCCGGCGCGTCGAACTCACTCGCCGAGAGGCTCAAATCACGAACGCTCGAAACGCCGCCCGGATCGCACTCGAACAGGCTCGCCAGAAGGTACAAATCGCTGAACTAGAAGTTCAGCGTAAGTCGCAGGAGCTCGAGCGTCTCGAGCAAGCGACGTCCGAGCTCCGAAGGGAAATGTCTCGGATGTCGGACGAAGAGCGCGCGGTCGACGAAGTTCGTCGGCGGGATCGTCGTTCTGAGCTTCCTCGCGAAACCGAGTAGACCGCCTACTGAAGCGACCCTTCCGACCGGGCGACGTCGAGGTTGTCGCTGGCGCTGCTAGCGGATTCCAGTTCCCAATCAATGGGCAGCGGGTTCCACGATTCGTCTTCGCGGGGCAGCGTCTCTTCGCCTGCGGTTGGAATGATGTCCGATGTCTGCGGGCGGAGTCGGTGCACCTCGACGCTCGGGCTCGTGGTGGCTGGCTCGAGATCCACAGGAGCGACCACGCTGCTGGTTTCGATGTGCGGCGTGTTGCCAGCATCGACCAGCGTTCGCAGAACTCCAAAACCCAGCAGCAGCAGAGCACCCATTACCACGGCGAGTATTCTTCCGTGATTCTGCACACGAAAGTTGCTCGAACGTTGGGTTGGCTGCGTTTCAGGGCGGAGGGTCGCGGGGGTCGACATCATCGGGCGAGGCTCGAACTGGCAGTAAGGGTTAGCCGGGACAACTGGGTCTACGATTTACTATCGGCACGTTCGGCACTTCCGCTACGAAGCGACTCGCTCAGCGGCGCGTATTTTTGCACTTCGCGAACGCGGGTTTCCCGCTTGCTCGCTAGCAGACGCCACCAGCGGCTTCTTCGTAATTACTTGCAGCAGCTCGCTATCACGAAACGCCACCTTCACCATGCGGTCTTCGAGCGAGTGAAAACTAATCACCACCAGCCGACCGCCCGTTGCTAGCAGCGGTGGCATTCGCGTGAGTGCCACCTCCAGGCTACGGAGCTCGTCGTTTACAGCAATTCGCAGCGCTTGGAAAGTGCGAGTTGCTGGATCGATCCGATGATTCTTCGACCGCGGCACCACGCTGCGCACCAGGTCCGCGAGGTCGCCCGCCGTTTCGATCGGTCGCTGGCGGCGACGTTCGACCACCGCGCGGGCGATGCGGCGGCTCATTCGCTCCTCGCCATACTGATAAATAATGTCAGCTAGGTGCTCGGCACTTAGTCGCGACAGCATCTTGCTCGCGGGTTCGCCCACCGTGGGATCGAACCGCAAGTCGAGCGGCCCGTCGGCGTTGAAGCTGAAACCCCGCTCGCGATCCGCCAGTTGGTCGCTCGACAGTCCGAGGTCCAGCAAAATCCCATCGACCCGTTCGATCGCGAGGTCTTCCAGCACCTCGGGCAGGTTGGCGTAGTTGGCGTGCACGGGGGTGACGTTCGTGAGGTCGGCGAGCAGCTCGGTGGTTCGCTCGACGGCTCCCGGATCCCGATCGAGCGAAATCACTCGCCCCGTGGGCCCGACTGCCTGGCTCATGAGCCGCGTGTGCCCACCACCCCCCATCGTGCCATCGACCAGCGTCGCCCCCTCGCGAATCGCGAGCAGCTCAAGCACCTCACCAGGCGTTACGGGAACGTGTTGCGTCATGAATCGAAGCGTCCGAGGGCAAAACTGCCCATTGTAACCGGCGGCGGTGGAGGAGTTAGGGGCTGGGGGCTGGAGGATAGAGACTTGGGACTTGGGAATAAGTAGGTGAGTATCCTTGTGAATCCTGTCATCCTGAGGGAGCCCCGGCGACCGAAGGATCTCGCCCTGGTTTAAGTCCTTGACGTTTCCCCCTTCCCCCTTCCCCATTCCCCCTTCGAAATGTCGCACTTCGCCCGCATTTCATTGAGTGCGACATTACTCGTTTTCGGTCCCGCGGGAGTTTCGTTCTAACTCGTCTTGGCCAAACACTTTGCGAACCGACTCGCGAAGGTCTCGCCGAGAATAAAGTCGCAGGGGTTCCCCGCAGGTGCGACTTTACCCTATTGCTCTCCCCCAAGTCGTCCTGCCGGGACCGACCTATATGTCATTCTGAGGGGAGTAATGCGACCCGAAGAATCTCGCCCCTGATTAAGCCTATTCCAATGGCTAACGAGATCCTTCAGTCGCTAAGGCTCCCTCAGGATGACATCACGGCCCGAACGCACCGCGCGCACGCCGATCCCCCGCCAAGCTCCTCGCCTGTTGCATTCAGCGTAAATTCAAATTGCCAAAGAACATCCGTCCACTCAGTGAGTGAATGTGTACATTAGAGCATATGTAAGGCGCGCTTTCTAGTACCTTCGTCAGAGAAAGTGGAAAAAAGTGGGCGGTGTGCAGGGGGTGGAGAAGGGGCTTAAAAAGTGAGGTGAATACCCTAAGAAACGACGGGTGCCACTGCTGGCTTGTCGTGCACGGCCATTTCGAAGTCGAATGTCTTGGGAAGAAGGCACCATCAGCTCGCCGGTTTGGAGGAGACCAGCAGTGCTTCGTAGGGTTGGCTCAATTCTGCCAGAGATATCGACACTGCTGGTTGAGGGGCGACACGGCGATTTGTGAGTACGCGAGTCCGTGCTTGAGGGGGAATTGAGTGACGAAGCTCGACAAGCCAGCAGTGGCACCCTCGGAATTCCCTAGCGAGTCTCACGCCCGCTTCGCCACTTCGATCCGAATAAACTCCGGCAGGTACGATGGGGTGCAGTTCTTGGCGACGTGGTCGTCTTTGTAAAGGCCCAGTTTCTTCCCAAGCTTGATGCACCTCGCTCGGTGCTTCGGCTCGTGGACCCCGATCTGGCAGGCGCAGAAGTTCATCGCCCATTGCACCTCGGGTTTTTCTTTTGCCAAATTCTTTTCCAGAGAATCTAAGAGCTCGGCACTGTTGCCCGGAGGGGTTTGCCCGACCCACCGCAGCCGGGCTTGGTGGTACCAAAACAGTCGACGCAAAATCGGCGAAGGGTTCTGTTCCCACGTCGTCATCAGGGCCACCAGTTTCTTGTCCTTCGACAACTGATTAGCGAGCAGCCAGTCCGCCAATTGACTAAGCTCCTCCGAGTCGTGTTCGAGGATCTCCGCCGCAAGCTGATCGACGACCTCTGCGGACAGCAGCTTGTTATCGAAAACGAGGATCGCGAGCAGCCGAGGGTAGTACTCACCCGACGACCAAAGCTCCATGCCGAGCGCGTGGTCCTTCTTGATCTCCTTGCCCCGCGCCTTGATGTCGCCGAGCTTGATGTTCTCGCCGGCGAACTCGGAGATTAGTTTCTTCGCGCGGGGGGATAGGGGCATGGTGGTTGTCTCCGCTCCGGGTTTTCAGTCGCACCATGGATGGGAATTGAGGGCTGGATTGTAGCCGGTGGGGGTGGTCGTGAACTACCGGAGGTGTGATGTCGACGGGTGCCACTGCTGGCTTGTCGTACACGGCCATTTCGAAGTCGAATGTCTTGGGAAGAAGCCACCATCAGTTCGCCGGTTTGGAGCACACCAGCAGTGCTTCGTGGCGTTGTCTTAGTTCTGCCAGAAATCAAGACACTGCTGGTCGAGGGGCGAAGCGGCGACTTGTGACAACGCGAGTCCGTGCTTGCAGTTGAATTGAGTGACGAAGCTCGACAAGCCAGCAGTGGCACCCGGCGGTTGGAAGAGAAATAGGATGGCAGGCCCTCGAACTGCTTTGAAAACAGTTGCCGACCCCCAGAACCAGCCTACGGTGATGTTGGCGGACGGTACCGGTCCCACTCTACTGGCTCGCCAAATAACGCCACTAGTTCCTCCTTGGTTTTGGGCATCGGCATGAAGGGGCCCTCTGCGCTCCGACTGAACAGAAGATTAGTCCTCTTAGGACTGCTGGAACTGTAAACGTCGAAACTCTCCAGCGTACCATTCTCAAAGCGGAACCGACTCATGCCGTTCTCGTAGCGTATCATATGAGGCTTGACCAGCCGTACCTCTTCCCAGCCAATTGTCTTCCCTACATCGTCTGGTGTTAGCTGTGGCAGATAAAATGTTTGCCCGTCCGTTGTTTGAATATATAGATCTGCCGACCCAAATCCGGCCAAACGTCGTGTGTCTGGATACCAGAAGTAATCGAAGTCCGTGTACCGAGCTACGGGGATCCCGCCTCGGTCGCATCCGGCGATCATCCCCGCCGCCCCAGTAAGAAGAAGTACGCAGAGCCCACCAGCCAGCAGGTGGGAATGATAACGCAATTCGAGCTTTGTCATCGGTCCACTTCCACTAGACGTCGGTGCATCTGGGTGCGACCACCGACTGGTTCGCCAACCACCCTTTGGATTAAACACTTTATAATAGCACAAGCTGGTATTCTCCTCACTGATTCCCGCCGGGTGCCACTGCTGGCTTGTCGGGAGAAGCGATTTCGCAACCCGATTTCTTGGGAAGATGCCACCACCAGCCCGCCAGTGTGAAGTAGACCAGCAGTGCTGAGTGGGGCGTCGCTTAGGTTGTCCCAGAGGCTAAGACACTGCTGGTCGAGGGACACCGCGGCGATTTGTGTGGAGGTTCGTCCGTGCTTGACGGTGAAATGATTAGTACGGCCCGACGAGCCAGCAGTGGCACCCGGCGAGTGATGACAACCGAACTGAGGTCAAGTTAAACTAGGAGTATGAGCACACCTCCACCTCATCGAAAGCGCGTTAAACATTTCGATGAGGGAGCACCGTAGGGTACGGTGCTTGCACCTACCTTTTCCGCCAACCTCTCATTCGCAGTCTATCCATTCATCGCCATAAAACTCCGGCGACCCACCCCAGGTTTCCTCGTACTCGCCAAGCTTCACGTAGCGGTGAAACGACGACCATGGCCAGTCGATCGCGCGTTCGCACAAGCGATGCTTCACCGGGTTGATGTGAATGTAGTCGAGCCTTTTGCGAAGTTCGGCCTCGTCACGCACGGTCCGCTCGTAGTAGCGGCGTTGCCAGATGCCACGCCCCCCTTGTACGGCTTGCGCCACCGAAACCGCCCTCTCGGTACCGCCGCCGGCGAGCCAACCTCGCGTGAATAGCGTTTTGATTTGCCGCCAACGGGTGGGATAGTCGGTGTCGCCACTGGGAAGCGTCCAGATTGTGTGGAGATGATCGGGCAGAAGAACGAAGCCGTTGATTTCAAAAGGGCGTCGACTGCGAACTTGCTCAATAGCGTCACGCAACACCCGGCGAGCTAGATCGGTCGTCAATAGCGGCCGTCGCTCGTACGTCACGAGCGTGAAGAAGAACGTACCTCCCGGAACATCGGCTCGCCGGTAATGTGCCATATCGGTATTGTAGTTAAAGGTAGGTGCAAGCACCGTACCCTACGGGCTGTGGCACCCGAAGAATGTCGCTAGCCCAGCTCCCCCGCCCGGTGCTCTTTCTTTATCCATTTGCTAATCTATCTCGCTTCGGTTTGAATGGAGGGGGGTTTGGTTGGTGTCCCCGGCGGCGTTTGGGATTGGTAGGTAGGGCGAGGTCGGTATGGTGACGGACGAGGAAATTGCCAGTGCGGCGGAGGTGATTCGTCGGGGGGGGCTTGTCGCGTTTCCGACCGAGACGGTGTATGGGCTGGGGGCCAATGCGCTGGATGCCGATGCGGTGGCTCAGATTTTTGAGCTGAAGGGGCGGCCGCGGTTTGATCCGTTGATCGTTCACATTACCCGCGCCGAGGATTTGGAGTCGCTAGTCGAAGACGTGCCGGCGGCGGCTCGTAAGTTGGTGGCGAAGTTCTGGCCGGGGCCGCTTTCGGTGGTGCTGCCGAAGCGGGAGTGCGTGCCGGACATAGTGACGGCGGGACTGGCGAACGTGGCGGTTCGTTGCCCGGCGCATCCGATCGCGCGGCGGTTGATTGAGCTCGCGGGGGTGCCGATTGCGGCGCCGAGCGCCAACGTGTTCTGCGCGGTGAGTCCGACGACGGCCCAGCACGTGCGCGATCAGTTCGCCGAGCGTTTGACGCATATTCTCGATGGCGGGCCGTGCCAGGTGGGGGTCGAGTCGACGGTGGTGTCGTTCGTGGACGACGTGCCGACGCTGCTGCGGCCTGGGGGCGTGACGGCCGAGGAGATTGAGCAGGTGATTGGGACGCTGCGGATCTCGGAGGGAGACGCCAGCCAGCCGGCGAGCCCGGGGCAGCTGCCGAAGCACTACGCCCCGACAACGCCGCTCGAGTTATCCACCGATGCACCACGGCCGGGACTGCGCGTGGGACTCATGACGCTCGGTAAACCAGAAAGCGTGGAAGGTTTCGCGGTGATCGAAGTTCTCTCGCAGCGGGGAAGTCTGCGCGAAGCGGCGGCCAACCTGTTCGCGGCGATGCGTCGTCTCGATGCGATGGGGCTCGACTACATCGTCGCGCGGCCGGTCCCTGAAGAAGGGTTAGGCCACGCCATCATGGATCGCTTGAGCCGCGCGGCGGCCAAGTGACGCGTATCGTGTGGACGAGTTCTGACCACTCTGGTTGATTCGGTGTCAGTGCGTTTCGCATGGCTTCGCGGTTCGTGGCGTTTAGCGACGCTATCACGCGTTGGCACTTCGTTTGCTTCATGCGTTGGGACTCGGTGCAGTGCTCGCGCCTTCTGCGCGTTCGGTCGGTTGCCGATTGGTTAGGGAAGCATACGGAGCGCAATCTCGCGCTCACAATCGAAATAAGGAGTTAGTGCGATGGCGAAACAACCCGCGGGCGGCAAGCAAGGTGCAGGAAAACAGGCATCGGGCAAAACAACAGTCGGTGCCGGTGGCGAGCTGCATCAAACGAACAGCGATCCCGAAACGCGGTTGACCACCAATCAAGGGGTGCCAGTTTCGGACGACCAGAACACGCTGACCGTCGGGCCGCGCGGGCCGCAGTTGCTCGAAGACTTCGTGATGCGGGAGAAGATCACGCATTTCGACCACGAGCGAATCCCCGAACGAGTGGTGCACGCGCGTGGTTACGGGGCCCATGGTTACTTCGAGACTTACAAGTCGCATTCGAAGCTCACACGGGCGGCGTTCTTACAGGACCCCGGTGTCCGCACGCCGGTATTCTGCCGGTTTTCGACGGTGGCGGGCCGAGCGGGTTCGTTCGACACGGCTCGCGATGTTCGCGGCATGGCAGTGAAGTTCTACACAACCGAGGGTAACTACGACCTGGTGGGGAACAACATTCCGGTGTTCTTCATCCAGGACGCGATGAAGTTTCCCGACTTGGTGCATAGCGTGAAGCCGGCACCGGATCGCGACTTTCCTCAGGCGCAGTCGGCGCACGATTCGTTTTGGGATTTCGTCGGCCTGACGCCCGAGAGCATGCACATGCTGTTGTGGGTAATGTCGGACCGGGCGATACCGCGATCGTTCCGCATGATGGAAGGGTTTGGCGTCCACACGTTTCGCATGATCAATAAGCGGGGCGAGGCGACGCTGGTGAAGTTCCACTGGCGGCCGAAGCTGGGGACGTTCTCGCTGGTTTGGGACGAGGCGGTGAAGATCTCGGGGGCGGATCCGGACTTCCATCGTCGCGACTTGTGGACGGCGATCGAGTCGGGCGACTTCCCCGAGTGGGAATTGAGCGTGCAAGCGTTTACCGAAGAGCAGGCCGCGGAGTTCGACTTCGACGTGCTCGACCCGACGAAGGTCGTGCCGGAGGAACTGGTGCCGCTGACGCCGCTGGGGCGGATGGTGCTGGATCGCAACGTCGATAACTTCTTCGCCGAGACGGAGCAGGTGGCGTTCTGCCCGTCGCACATGGTGCCCGGCATCGACCTGTCGAACGACCCGCTGCTGCAAGGGCGGCTGTTTAGTTACCTCGACACGCAGTTGTCGCGGCTGGGGAGTCCGAACTTCCATCAGATCCCCATCAACGCGCCGAAGTGCCCGATGCACAACTTCCAACGCGATGGCCACATGCAGACGATGGTGCCGACAGGCCGAGTGTCGAACGAGCCGAACTCGCTGGACGATGGCACGCCGCGCGAGGATCCGGCGGGTGGTTTTCAGACGTTCCCGGCTCAAGAGGCGGGGTCGAAGATGCGGACCCGGCCCGAGAGTTTTGCGGATCACTACACGCAGGCACGGCTGTTCTACCGCTCGATGACACCGCCGGAGCAGGAGCATATCGTCGGGGGGTTTGCGTTTGAGCTTGGGAAGTGCCAACTGACGCGCGTTCGCACGCGGATGCTGGGGCACTTGAAGCTCGTCGATAAGGAACTAGCCGACGCGGTGGCCGACAAGCTGGGCATGCCGGGCCAAGCCGATAAGATCAAGCCGGCTGCCGAGCCATTCGACATGCCGCCGAGCCCGGCGCTGTCGCAGTACGCGAAAGCCCCCAAGTCGATCGCGGGGAAGAAGATTGGGCTATTAACCACGCCCGGCGCGGACGTGAAGCTTTACAAGTCGCTATTGAAAACGGCGAAGGCCGAGTCGGCGATGGTGGAAGTAATCGCCCCCAAGGCCGGGCCGCTGGAGATGAGCGACGGCTCGACGATCCAGCCGGAGCATTTTCTGTCGGGCGCGCCCTCGGTGCTGTTCGACGCGGTGGTGATCGCGCCGGCGGACGATTCGCTGGCAAGCGACCCTAATGCTGTGAACTGGCTTCGCGATGCGTTCGCGCACCAGAAGGTGATTGGTTACAACGCCAACACGGAGTCGCTGTTCGCCAAGGCCGCGGTAGAGCAGGGGGCGGACGCCGGCGTCGTAGAAGTGACCGACGGCAAGTTCGAGGCGTTTGTCACGCAGGCGAAGAAGCACCGGATTTGGGACCGGGTGGTGTGACGCCGAGCCGAGTCCTCCCGTCCACGATTGGCATTCTCGCCGCCACGCCGCCGGTTTACATTGGTGCGTGGTGGCGAGTTTGCCTTTTTTGTAGGAGGGGGACGATGGAGTCTCGACGAACTTTCTTTGCCTTCGTCGTATTGTCATTGTTGAACCTGGCACCCGCGTCGCGCGGCGACGAGCAGATCGTGCTAGGCGCGCTCTACAACAGCACGGGCTCGCAGGCGGGCCTGGACGCGCCGTCGCTGCTGGGGGCGAAGCTGGCGGTCGCGGAGGTCAACGCAAAGGGTGGCGTGCTTGGCCGACCGGTGGTGCTTGAGGTTCGTGATGGGCACAGCGAGCCGGAATTGTTGCGGACCAAAACCAGCGAGTTACTCGCAGGGCAGCCGAGTCCCGTTGCACTCCTTGGACTTTCGGACACTGACTTGGTGCTCGCCGCCGCGCCTTTCGCGGCGCGTGATGGGAGAGTGTTTCTTACGTCGGGAGCGACTTCGCCGCGGTTGCCGGGGCAGGTTCCTGAGTGGCTGTTCCTAGCGTGCTTCGGCGACAACGTTCAGGCAGCCGCCGCGGCGGAGTGGGCACACCACGATCAGAAAGCCCGCACCGCGCTGGTGATCTTTGACGACTCGCACGAGTACACGAAGTTACTCGAAGAGTACATTCAGATTCGCTTCCAAGAACTCGGCGGCAAGATCCGCGAGGTGTGCAGCTTCACGCCCGAGAACTTGGAGAAGTCGCTCACCAACTTGCCGCAGGCGGACGTGGTGTTTCTTGCGGCGCAGTCGCCCGAGGATATCCGCCGGGCGGTGAAGTTGGTTCGCGAAGCGGGGCTGAAGTGTCCGATCGTTGGCGGGGACTCGTTTGACGCTGACAGGTTGTGGAACGAGTTTGAAGGTGCGGACGATATTTACTACACGACCCACGCCTATCTGGGCGAAGAGAACAAGAACCCGCGAGTGGTGGCGTTCCGCAAAGAGTTCACTGCTGCTAACCCTAACGCCACTTGCGATGGCTTTGCGGCGCTCGGCTACGACACGGCACGACTGTTGATGCACGCGGTGGAATCATCGAAAACCGCCGAACCGGATGCTATTCGTGAGGCACTTTCTCAAACCAAGGATTTCGAAGGAGTCACCGGCACCATCAGCTACACGGGCGGAAGTCGCATTCCGACGAAGTCGGTGAGCCTAATTGGAATCAGCGATGGCAAGCTCCGGCTCGTTCGCGAGATCACGCCGAAGAGCGTGCCGGCGCCGTGACGGAATGGTGAGCACCAAGGGTGGACTCTTTCCAATCGCCTATCGCTTGGGAGTCACCTTGAACACAACCGCAATGTCGTTGAGCTCGCCCGTCGGTTTCTCAATCACGAGGGCGTCCGCGTTTTGCGACCACCTCAGTTCTTGATCGCTACCCAGCAAGGTCACAGCGTGGACCGGGGCGCTAAGCAGCGCGGCGTCCTTGCCGAGTGAGCGGATGCCAATCGATCCAGTCGGACGTCCAAGGACGAAGGCGTAGATGTCGCCATTTTTGGTGGTGAAGCGAACGTCGTCGGCGGTGAACGGCTTGCCCTTGCCTTCGTTAAACCCTTGGGCTTGCAGGGGTGCCGCGTCTTCCATTTGCGGGCCTTCGCCGAGCACTCGCCATGGCCGGGTGCCGTGAATGGCCGACTTGTTGATCTGCATCCAATTGGAGATGCCTTCAATGATCGCCAGCTCTTCGGCGTCTGGCTGGCCGGTGCCGTCGAGCGGGACGCTAAGCAGCAGGTTGCCATTCTTGCTAACGATGTCGATCAGCATATGAATGACCGACTTGGCACTCTTGTAGCCATGACCTTCACGCAGACCACTCTGGTAATGCCACTGCCCGATGCAAGTATCGGTTTGGAAGACTTGCGGCTCGATTTCGTTGCTCGCGCCGCGTTCGATGTCCCACACCAGGCACTTGCGCTGATCGGGTGTCAGGATTTTCCCGCAGAGCACACCGTCGTCGCTCGTGCCGTGCCACTTGTTGTTGCTGTTGTAGAAGTGCGCGGCGATCTTCAGTCCCGCGTCGCTCGCCGGCCATAGTGGTAGTGCCGTATCGTCGAAGTACAGTAAGTCGGGCTCGTACTTGTTGATCAGATCGACCGTGCGATTGTAGAACTTCTGGCAATAGGCCTCGTCGGGAGTTGTCACGCCGCCTGTCCAGTTCCATCTGCCATGAATGCTGTGAAGGTCCGTAAAATGCGGAGCCGGCGCATGACGCTGCTCGTACAAATCCTGCGGTTCGTACCCTTCCCACCATTTGCCTTTCCCATCGGCCTTGGTGAGCTTGCCATCGTAGGGCACACCCTTTTTTGGCCCAGCCGTGTCCGACGCCTGTGATGGTTCGTACCAACTCCATGCGTGCGACGAATGCACGCTCACGCCAAATCGCAAGCCGTGCTTACGGGCCGCCTTTTCCCAGCCGGCGATCAAGTCCTGCTTCGGTCCCATGTTCGTGGCGTTCCACGGCTGGTACTTGCTGTCGTAGTTATCGAAGTTGTCGTGATGGCTCGCCATCGCGACGAAGTACTCGGCGCCACAACGCTTGTACAACTCCACCAGTTTGTCGGGATCCCAGGCCTCGGCTTTGAACTCGTGGATCACGTCTTTGAAGCCGAACTCCGAAGGGTGGCCGTACTTATTAACGTGGTAGCGATACTTGGGTTGATCGAACGCGTACATCTCGCGGGCGTACCAATCGCCCGCCTCGGGTTCGCACTGCGGCCCCCAGTGAGCCCAGATGCCGAACTTCGCATCCTTGAACCATTCGGGCACTTGGTATTGCGACAGCGACTGCCACGAGGGATCGAATTTACCCTCTGCAATTGGTTCATCGCTTGTCTCAACGATTACAGTGGGTGTGGCAGTCGACGGAATCTGACCGATCGCAAGATTGCCTACCGTGCTCGCCATCATGAGGAGGAGAAGTGCGGGCCAAGCGCCGACGAACGTGGTTGTAGCGCGAAGTGAAACCATGGTTCCAATCTCAGCAACAGAAGGACAAGAGGGCAGTTAGAAGAGAGTCGCCAGCACTAGTTTAACCCCGCGTCGCCACGTTGACCACAAGCGTCGCGGCCACGATCATTGGGGACTCGGCATCCAAGGGCCACAGGCGCACGAGCAGTATGGAAGCGAAAGGTTTGATCACATCATGCGGTATCTCGATTTCACCTCCTGGGAATCCCTCGTCACGACGTTGGTCGGGCTCGTCGCGTTCACGTTCATCATGGTCGGCATTCGGCTACTCGTCATGCAAACCATTCAGCAGCGGCGGGAGCGGGAGAATCGACAGGTCAACGAGCGGCTTAAGATTCTCATCTCGGCCTACAAGACGCTCGGTGGTTCGTTCACCGGAGACCTGGCCGTAGATCCCACCCATGTGCGAGACCTAATGCGCAGGCAAGCGGCCGGCGAGGCTGGGGCGGAGGCCGACGAAACAATCGTCGATCTGTTGGCCAACTCCTCCGAGCGCTCGCGGCGAATTCGTGACGCGGTGGAGGCCGCGTTGTCGGACGTAATCTTACTTGGCACCGAAGAGCAAGTGCGGCTTGCTGCCCAGGCAGCGAGCGACATGGCCGCGGGCCGGCCGACCTACACGGCGGAGCTGGTCGTCTCGCTACGCAACTTCATCCGGCAAGTACTCGCGCTCGAACCGGTTCCCACCGAAGTGGTCATCCCGAAGCAGGGCCCGGTGCGTCCTAGTTCCGCCAGCGGCAAGGCGAAAGGCGATGACGCGGGCGAAGGCAAAGGTGGTGCGTCCACGGGAGGCAAAGGTGGCGGCGGGGCAGGGGCAGGGGCGATGGGAGTCGGGGGTGGAATGGGTGTGGGCGTGGGGCTTGCGCGGGACGAGGAAGAGCAGCGGGGGTGAGGGGGGCTGCAGAGTCTGTTAGTCCTCTTGCTCCACATCCTGCTCCGGCAGCGTGAACGACAGAATCAGGTTCGCAAGGTACAGCACCAGCGCCACGCCGGCGGCGACGATGGCCGTTTTGGCGGCAGGGGTGGCACCGGGAATGAACGAGAATAGCGCCACTTGCTGCGTAAGGAACGCGAACGGCGTGCCGATCATGCGGCCGCCGATGTTGGCGGCGAAACTTTCGCCCGTGCCGCGAAGGTGGACCGGGTAGGCCTTGGGCAAGTAGTTACCCCAGAAGCTGAACTGGGCGACCGTGAAGAAGCCGGCGAGGAAAATGCCGAGGCCTAGTGCCGAGACGCTGACCTCATGGAATCCCGGTAGCCAGCTCATGTCGAAGCTGAAGAACACTCGTTCTTGCCCCTGGGCGAAGGCCCAGAAGATGAACGGAATCATGATCAGGCCCGGGATGAGGAAGATGCGGAGTAACGCCCGTCGACTCGCGATGTGGGCCACTAGCAGGGCCAGCGCGAACCGCCCGAACAGGCCGCCCGTTTCTTGCGACTTGGTGTAGTTGGCGACCGCTTCGCCGACCACGCGGCCCCCGGCGACTTGTTTCTTCTCTGGCGGCGCGGCTTCGGCGGCTGCGGCGACCTTCTGCTTCACTTGATCGATGCCCGGTACGATTTGAGGCATCTGTTGAATCGCGCCGAACGCGACGCCGTAGCTGCACGCGAACATGATTGTGGTGACGATCGTGGTGCGGCGAAGTTCCGGAGAGAACAACTCGCGAACACTTGGACGCCGAAGCGTGCCGGCGTCTTTCTTTTCCTTCCACTTGGGCGACTCGGGAAGGAACGGGCGAATGATCATCAGCGGAATCGCCGGGATCAAACCGCTCATCAGCGTGTAACGCCAGTCGGCGTGCTGAAACAGCGGGTCAATGGTTCCTAGGAGCGGCTGGAGGAATGTCGGAATCTGAATTGCCGGAAAGGTGGTCGCGTTGCGAACGATGAGGCCATTTACCACGGCAATCAGCAGACCGCCGATCGACGAAAAGGCCTGCGTGTAACCAAGCACCTTCTCGCGTCGCACGGGGTCGTCGAACAGTTCTGCCAGCCACGCCACCGCGGCGACGAATTCGACGCACACGCCAATGAACGTGGTCGTGCGGAAGAACAGAAGCATCGGCAGGCTGGTGGAGAATCCCGCGAAGAATGCCGAGAAGGCGTAGAGCAAAATGCTCCACGTGAGAATCCGCCGTCGCCCAAAACGATCGGTCAGGTAACCACCCAGTAAACCAAAAATACCGCCGCACACCGCGGGGACGTAGAACAACAGTCCGAACCAGTGAGCGAACTCGGGAGTGCCTCGCGTCAGCCCGCCGAGTTCCTGCAGGGCGGGGCCCACGATCAGGGGGAGCATCAGCAGTTCGTAGATGTCGAACGCGAAACCAATCGCGGCAATGACGCAGACGGTCCACAATGAAAACGTCATGCGTTGGGGCGAGGCGGCGGGCATGGTCGGTCCCTGGGGGGCGGCTTAGCGCAACAAGCTGGCGCGGGCGGGGCGAAAACGAAGGCTTTATGTTCTCGGAGCGGGCGACGTGGGTCAAGCGGGAAACGCGATTGTTGGCTGCGGAACTGGACCTATTCGGCGAATTTGTTGGTGAGCATCGACGCCGAGTTTTGGGCCTAGGGCACAATCCGGTCCTTCGTACTTGCTATACTTCGTTGGATCCACGTTCTCACCAAGCCCCGTTCCACGGTCACGACATGCATGTTGTTCGTTTTGCAACCAGCTTCGTTCTAATGATCGCCTCGGCGGCCCACGCTCAAATGCAACTAGGCGACACCAAGATCGAGTTCGCGACCGTCGACGAGGGAAGAGAAGTGCTCACGGCCCGCGATGACTTCGTCGAGCGACTAAGCCCTTTCGATCGTGCCGCGCGAATGAAGAAGGAAGGTGAGGTCTCCGAAGCCGACTACTTGGGCTTTGTAGGAGAGAACGTCATGGAGTGGGAGCCGGAAGAACGGGCGCTGGTGGAGACAGCGCTGGCTGGAGTTCGTGAAAAGTTGTCGGCTTACGATTTGCCATTCCCCGCTAGAGTTCTTTTGATCAAGACCACTGGCACGGAGGAGGGCAATGCGGCGTACACCCGGGCCAATGCGATTGTGTTCCCAGAGGAGAAGCTCGCGAGCGAGCCTGAGCAGTTGCAGCGGCTCTTATGCCACGAGCTGTTCCACGTCCTATCGCGTGCGGATGGTGAACTCCGCGAGAAGCTCTACGCGACTATTGGTTTCGAGAAGTGCGCCGAAGTGCAGTTGCCACCTGCGTTAGCGGCTAAAAAGATCACCAACCCCGATGCGCCAAGAAACGACCATGCCATTCGAGCAAAGGTGAAGGGCGAGCCGCGCTGGGTGGTACCGGTGCTGATCGCGACAAGCCCGTACAGCACCGAACGTGGGGGCGAGTTCTTCAACTACCTGGAGCTCAAGTTCTTGCTGCTCGACGACCAGAAAAAACTCGACCCCCACAACATGGAACTCGTCGATCGCCGGGAGCTTGGTGAGTTCTTTAAGCAGGTCGGCAAGAACACGGGCTACATCATCCATCCCGAAGAAATCCTGGCCGACAACTTCTCGCTACTCGTTCTGCCTCAAGGCGAGCTGCCCTCTCCCGAGATTGTGGAGCGGATGAAGGCGGTGCTCAAGAAGGCTAGCAACTAACTAGGCAGTCATCAAAGCATCTCATCGCTCAACTAACATGAATCAAGACTAAGAAACTGTAGGGAAACATCATGCTCTTACGTAACTTGGCCACCGTGTTGCTGGCGTCGGTTGGATTATTCGGATGGACCTCCGTTTGCGTAGCGGAGGCTCCCGCGCCTGGCGACTGGCCGCAGTGGCGCGGAGCAGCGGGCGATAACAAGGCCGTGGCCGAAGGACCGCTGGAATGGGGCGAGGACAAGAACATTGTGTGGCGCGTCCCCGTGCCAGGGCGCGGACACTCGTCGCCCACTGTGGTGGGTGACAAGGTGTTTCTCACCACCGCTGACGAAACAGCCAAAACGCAATCGGTGCTGGCCTTCGATCGACAGACGGGTGACGAACTCTGGTCTAAGCAAGTATTTGCCGGCGGGCTCGACCATCGCATGCACCAGCGCAACACGCACGCCACTTGCTCGGTCGCTTGCGCAGGTGATCAACTATTTGCCCTATTCCTGAATCGCGACGCCATTTGGATGGTGTCGTTCGACACCGACGGCAACGAGTTATGGCGCTCCGAAGTTGGCCCCTATGAATCGCACTGGGGCTACTCGGCCTCGCCGATGATTTATGGCGATAATGTGTTGGTCACGGCCGATCATCCCGATGGAGGATGGATCGCGGCGGTCGCCCAATCGAATGGCGACTTGGTTTGGAAGACGGGCCGCGACAAGAATCCCAACTATCCCTCGCCCGTCGTACATCACGTGTCGGGTCAGGATCAGTTGCTGCTTGCGGGCCTCGACCGCGTGGCCAGCTACTCGCCGGAGACAGGGAAGTTGCTGTGGGAAGCTAAAGGGACCACTACCGAGTGCGTCGGCACGGTCGTTGTGGATGGCGATCTTGCGTTCGCAAGTGGCGGCTATCCTGATAGTGAGACCCTCGCAGTTGCGACCGATGGATCGGGTAGGGTGGCGTGGAAGAACCGCGTGAAGGTGTACGTGCCGTCGCTGCTCGCGCACGCCGGCCGGCTGTACGCGGTTACTGACGATGGCATTGCCTACTGTTGGGACGCGGCGTCAGGCGATCAGAAATGGAAGAAACGCCTGGGGGGCACGTTCAACACGTCGCCCGTGCTGGTGGGCGACTGCGTAGTGGCGGCCTGTGAGGACGGAACGACCTACGTCCTACGCGCGGCGGACAAGTACGAACTAGTCGCCGAGAACCAGTTGGGCAACGAAGTCTACGCAACGCCCACGTTCTGCGGAGGCCAAGCGTTTATCCGCTACGCGGTGCTCGATGGACAAGAGCGACAAGAGTTCCTGGCGTGTATCGGACAGGAGTGAAGCGGTCGATCGGCGCGCTTCAGGCGTAAGCGACGTCTTGCTTCAGGGCACATCCTTGTGCCCCGAAGCTTGATTGGTTGACGCCGGCACGAAGTAGTAACGGGCTACTCGGTCCTCGCCGCGCTCGATTGTGTGGTGTCCGTACCACGAGCGACTCATCGCTTGCAACTACAGGCCGGAGGAGACCTGTCGGCGAGGGCGTGGCCCACTCTCGACGACGCTGCGTGCGATTCGCGCGGTGCGGCTAGCTCCGCGCGCTTCCAGGTTGTTCAGAGAATCGTGTTCTCACGCCTCCGTGGTGGGTGGATGGAATGCCGACTCGGCAATTTCGTCGTAGTGCTCCACGCGCTGGTTGACGTAGTGGTCCCACGCCCCGCGCGGCCAAATCTCGACGTGGTCCTGCACGCCGACCAGCACGACTTCGGTGCCAAGCTTCGTGAGCTCGGCGAGTTCGCTGGGTATCCGCAAACGACCTTGGCCATCGATCCGCACCGCGGCGGCTCGGGCAAAGAACAGGCGTGCATAGTCCCGCACGTTGCGGGCGTTGGGCGACGCCGATTGCAGACGCTCGCCCAGGCGGCGGAAAGTTGTTTCGGGATACAGGGCCAAGGCCCCGTCGGTGCCGGGAGCAAGAAATAGCGAGGTGTTTTCACCGTCTTCGAGGCCTTCGCGGAGCGATTTAGGGACAGCCACACGGTGTTTCTCGTCCAGGTTTCGGTGGTGCGTTCCGGTCAGTAACATCGATGTCCCATTTTTCCCCACAACTCACCACCAACACCCAAAAAGGTACTCATCCCAGGGCGGCCGTCAACACCGTAATTCCCGTGCTAGCGGTTGGCTTTTGTTCAGAAAAAAGGCCCACGGCTGCGATCATCTCCGAGGAATTCTCATGAAGTCGTGCATCGAAACTATTTTGAGAATTTTGAAACCCTGCTCACTCGCGCACTTGCGAGGAACGCCGCGCCCCGCGTAGTTCAACAAGGCCATTGAGGCTATGATGTGTAGCCGTTAACTACGTTTTCGCTGGCTCACGTTCATGTCCATGACTCCTTTCTTCGATTACGACCTGCCCCGCGAGCTGATCGCGCAGGAGCCGTTGCGCAATCGCGCCGACGCGCGGCTGATGGTCGTGGATCGCGGCAGGCAAAAGATCTCCCACTGGCACGTCCGGGACCTGCCCGAGATGCTTCGCGGCGGCGACACGCTGGTGCTCAACAACACCAAGGTGATCCCAGCGCAACTGTACGGCCGTCGCAAGAGCACTGGCGGGCAGTGGCAAGGTCTATTCCTTCGCGCTGACGAAGATGGCCACTGGCGAATCGTGTGCAAAACACGTGGCCGCTTAGTGCCGGGCGATGTGATCGAGCTGCTCGACAGCGAAGGCCGCGAGGCCGAACGGCTGTGGCTGCTCGAACGTTTGGACGGTGGCCAGTGGCTCGCCCACCCCGACTCGGGCGACGATGTCGAGACCGTGCTCAAACGCGTGGGCCGAGTCCCTCTGCCGCACTACATTCGCGGTGGGCGGATGGTCGACTCGGACGTGAAGAACTACCAAACGGTGTTCGCAAAAACGCCCGGTGCCGTGGCCGCGCCGACGGCCGGCCTGCATTTCACGGAGGATTTGCTACGCCAAGTGAAGTCCCGCGGCGTCGAGTTCGCCCAGGTGACTCTGCACGTGGGACTCGGGACGTTCCGCCCCATCACGGCCGACACGCCCGAGGAGCATCAGATGCACAGCGAGTGGGGCAAACTCCCCGCCGCGAGCGCCGAGTCGCTCAACGCTACGCGCGCCAACGGTGGTCGAATCGTGGCGGTCGGAACCACCTCGGTGCGAGTGCTAGAGTCGGCTGCCGCGGCGACGGGTACGCCGCTCGGTGCCTGGCACGGCGACACCAACTTGTTTATCTATCCGCCCTACGAGTTCAAGGCAGTCGACGCGCTGCTCACCAACTTCCACTTCCCGCGGACGACGCTACTGCTGTTGGTGCAAGCGTTTGGCGGCACGGAACTGGTCCGCGAGGCCTACGAGGAAGCGATTCGCGAAGAGTACCGCTTCTATAGCTACGGCGACGCCATGCTACTGGTGTAGGGGAGCGTTGATTGAAGAGGGCCGGACGGCTTGCGCCGTTCCGCTACTAGAGGAGCGCATAAAAAACGGCGGCCCTTCGCCAGGGGGAATGGGGCAGGTATTCCCTCATGGATCGAAGAGCCGCCAGTATGCTTACGTCCGAGCGACAGCGTCGTCCGGCGATCAAAGTCTAGGTCAGCGGCGTTGATTGTGGATAACCAACACCTGAATCATCGGCCATCGCAGCGGTAACCTTTACCCTACTGTGGAAGGGGTAGAGAAATCACACGAGGCGTGCGTTAGAACGCCGTGGCGACTCGGGGGTGATCGTCACGAGCCCAGCGCCGAAGCGATACTGTCGGACGATTCGTCAAAACTGTCCGCCGTTGCATCAGCCATCGACATGGCCGAGCCTATGCATACGACAACGATGAGCGCTAGTAGGACCGCGTACTCGACGGCCGTCGGACCATCATCTCTTTGCAGGAACTCGCGAATGTGTTTGAGCATGGTGTCACCGGGGAGAAGAGTATGACAAGACGCCCAATCACGAGCGTCAGAAAAGTAGGGGCCGATGACAAGGCCAGGGGGCGGCGCATCAGCCGATCTACTCAACGCTAGCTCACAGGCAAGCCGCAGGCTTCGCAATTCATGCGGAATGTTGCGCGGCTGGACCGCATTGCGTCGACGGTGGCGATGGTGACGATCGTGCCGCCGCGCGAAGGGTTATGCAGGTCGCCAACATAAAAAGGCCACCGAGCAGGTGCTCGGTGGCCTTGTTGATTTCAGAAGGATCGTAGCAGTGGTGGCGGTTAGGCCTGGAACGAGCTGCCGCAACCGCAGGACTTCACCGCGTTGGGATTCTCGAAGCGGAAGCCGTAGCCTTGCAGGTCGTCCTGGAAGTCGACCGTGGTACCATCCAGGAACAGGGCACTCTTCTTGTCGACCACCACCGGCACGCCGTGGCACTCGTACTTGCTATCGTCGGCATCGCTGAAGTTGCTGTCGAACGCCAGGGCGTAGCTGAAGCCGCTGCAACCGCCGCCGGTAACGGCAACGCGAAGCATCATCGCTTCTTCCATCTTCTGATCGTCCATACGCCGCTTGACTTCGGAAGCGGCCTTTTCGGTAAGCGTTACAGCCATGGCGTAACTGGCTCCTGTAGAGGGGATATGGTGTAGCAGGGAATTGTTCGGGAGGCCGCCGCGCAGTTGGGGCGGTCCAGGGATTTCTAAATTATAGCAAGCGGCAGCCGAAGGGAAGGGAATTGGGCCCCGGCGGGTCCGGTTTAGCCGCCAAACTGGGTGACTTTTTGGACCGCTCCGGCCCCCAGCCGGATTGCCTCGGCGATTTCCGCCGCCGTGGTGAACCGTCCCAAGCCGAATCGCAGGCAACTGCGGGCTTCGTCGGACGAGAGCCCCAGGGCGCGGAGGACGTGGCTCGGCTCGTCGTTCATGCTGCTGCACGCCGCCCCGCTGCTCACGGCGAGGTCGGGCATCGACAGCATCAGGGCCTCGCCGTCGGTGCCGGGGAACCGGACGTTTAGGTTATTAGCCAGCCTTAGCGGTTGGCCAAGCTTGTCGGTTGCATCGAGCGCCGGTCCAACGAGGCGGGCGGATGGGATCGCAGCGAAGATTCCTCGCGCGAGCTCGTCGCGAAGCGAGGCGATTCGCTGGGTGTCGGAGGCCATTTCGGCGCAGGCCAGGCGCAGCGCCTCGGCCATGCCAACGATGCCGGGGACGTTCAAAGTTCCGCTGCGACGTCCCTGCTCCTGACCACCGCCGGCGATCTGGGTGGCGAGTCGCACGACAGGATCTCGCCGCCGTACGTACAGCGCGCCGATGCCCTTCGGTCCGTAGAACTTATGGGCGGTGAAACTCATGAGGTCCACGTCGAGCTGCCGGACATCTACCGGCACCTTGCCGACGGCCTGCGTCGCATCGCAGTGCAGCAGTACGCCGCGCGACTTGCACACGGCTGCGATTTCGGCGATTGGCTGGAGGACGCCGATCTCGTTGTTCGCCAGCATCACGCTGACGAGGCAAGTGTCGTCACGGATCGCGTGGGCGACTCGCGCTGGATCCAAGTAACCCGCGAGTGGCGAATCTTGTGGTTCGACATCAAGCAGCGTCACCTCGTAGTCTCGCTCGGCGAGCAATGCCAACGGATCGAGCACCGCGGGGTGCTCGGTCTTTACCGAGACCAGATGGTTGCCACGCCGCCTCTTGCGCTCCGCGACGCCACGGATCGCCAGGTTGTTGCTCTCGGTCGCGCCGCTGGTAAAGACAATCTCGCTCGCCTCGGCACCAATCAGACTCGCGATGGTCTGTCGGCTGGCGTCGACCGCTTCCCGTGCTTCCTCGCCGAAGGAGTGCACGCTCCCCGGATTCCCAAACTTCGTGGTGAAGTAAGGCAACATCGCCTCGAGCACTCGGGGATCGAGCGGCGTCGTCGCATGATGATCAAGGTAAATAGTCACGTCAGGCGAGCGGGGCCCGTAAGGGCCGTGGTCTTCCGGGTGGATTAATGTGAACTCCGGCAGGCGTTGCTTTGCGCGAATTCGTCCGCTCCGCGACCAAATCCAGCGGCGTCCGGCGAGTTGCCCCCCAGTATAATTGGCGTGGAGACCCGCAGCAGAGGGTCGCCCTATTTAGTGCGTCACTTATCGGAGATCAGGCAATGGCGATGCGCTTTTGTTCCTCGCTGGTAACAGCATTCTTAGTGGTGTTGGCTTCTTTGACTACGTCCACGATGGCTCGAGCGGCGGATCCAGGGGCGGTGTCGCCGACGCTCACCACGGTCCATCGAGCCCTTGGCGAAGTGGTGGCCGAGCTTTACCCCGAAGCCTCGTCGTACGTATTCGGGGACGCCGCGCACTTCGAGCACTCGACGCAGCCCTACGTCGTCGAGTCGATTGTCAAGCTTCCACCGGGTGCGACCGCCGAACGGGAAGTTGCCCGTGGCCCGCGCTCCGATGGATTCTGGCTGCACGTCGAAGAGCGTGAAGGAATCACTCCCTACGCCCGCGCCGAAGGAGCGGTGAATCGCCGCGAATTCGTTGAGTACACGTACTACCCGACGCTCAAGACCGGCGACGGGCACCTCTACATCGTCCTCCGCCTCCCCCGCGGCCACAAGCACGCAGAGCAATTTCGCAGCAGCGTTTTGAAGACGCTTGAAGCTATCGCGCCGGCGAATGGAGAGAACAACTCTGGTGGCTAAGCGACGATGAAGCCCGGGTCGTCCCTAGTACTACCCAAACAACGCCCGCAGCACGATCTGCGACCACGTTTCGTACCGGTTAATATCGGCCATGATGTCGGCGATGGGGCGGAAGCCAGCTTCGGCGAGGTCGTCTTCGCGCGGGTGGACTTCGGGGGCTTCGACATCGAACAGGTGCACGACGCCGAGGTGGACGCGGCCCACCTCGGTTTCGTCGTCGTTAATCATGCCGACGGCGGATTCGGTGTAAGGGGTGTCGATCGACACTTCCTCTTCCAGCTCGCGACGCATTCCTGTTTCGTAGACGCTTCCCGACTGGCTCACGGCCTCGGCGTCTTCGAGCGAGATGTGGCCACCGACGCCGACGCTTCGCTTAGCTCGCAGGCGGGCTTCACCACCACCACCGCCACGCAGGTAGTCGAACACAAAGACTTCGCCGTCCGCATTGGTGTATCGGAACAAGCAATACGGGATGAACTGCTTGAAGCTGGGGTCTTCTTCCATCTCGCCCCGAGCGCGGTAGCTCACCAACTCGCTACTCACCAAAGGCTCGAAGTACCGCTCGACATCGGGCGAGAAACCTTGGAAGTGCCCCAGCTTGTGAAACAACTCGGTGGGAACGACCAAAACCTTCTCGAGCATGACGGTCGACACGGCGACTCCTTTCGTGGTGCAGGGCGGCGATTGCGAGCCGCCATTGTAAAGCACCGAGAGGAACGTCGCCAAGCAGGGGGGCGGTGAATGACCAATTTCGAATGACCAATGACCAATGTGGCGAATCGGATATCTCTTCCATTGGTCATTGTTAATTCGTCATTGGTCATTCACTGTCATTCTTCGTCGACCACGCGGATTTTCAGTTCGTCGCTGTTGCCCTTTAGTTCGGGGGCGTACATCGCGTAGGCTTTCGTCGGCAGGGCCGCGAACTTGCCGGGGATTTCGGCTCGCATGCGGTAGCTGACGCTGTGCGTGCCGCGGGCGAGGCGTTCGACGAATAGGCTAACCCGGTCGTCGCGGAGTTCCATGTAGGCACCCAGCTCGTTGCCGTTGTAGCCACTGCGAACTTCGACCGGCTCGAAACCAGCGGCCTTCAGGTCTTCGAGCAGGATGTACTCGTAGTCGTTCTTGCTCTCGACGATCAGCTCAATCTCGACCAGGTCGCCACTGTCGACGACACCAAGGTTCGGGATCTCCGTACGCTCGTACTTTTCGACCTTCTGCGACACGACCTGACCCGCACCACCGGCGACGTTCGCTTTGGCGTCGACGGGGGTGAGCTTGTAGTACTTCCGCTGCACCTTGAGTTCGAGACCCGCGGCTTTGATGTCGTCTTCCAGCGTGAACAGCGACAAGTAAGCGTTGTAGTACAACCGCCCGTCGCCCGTCTTGCGGAGTTCCAGCGTGTGCCGGCCTGCTTCGAGGTCGCCACCTTCGATCACGAACCGGTTGTCGAACGAGAACAGCACAGCGGGCGTGATCTCGACCGTCTTCTGACGCTGGCCGTTCAGCCACACCTCGACGGTCATCTCGGTGGTCCCTTCGCCGGTCGCCTTCAGGTAGTCGGCCATCGCCTCGACAACCAAGGCCGTGTCGCGAGTGCTATTCCAATACGTGGCGTGCTTGCGGTTGTTGAGCAGGTACTTCACCAGTCCCGCAGCAACATCGCTCTTGGGCTCGGTGGCGGCGAGCAGCTTCAAATAGTAGGCCTGGGCTTCGTACTCGCTGCCGTACCAGAACCACCAGAAACCACCCGGCAGGTTGAGGTACGCGGTTTGATTTTCTTTGTCTTCCACTACGTACTGCGACAAATTGCGAACCACCATGTCGCGCTGCTCGGCCACGGCGTCGCCGAGGTCCACCTCGTACTGAAGCGCGAGGCCGAACGTCGCCAGGCTGTAGACCGCGAGCTTCGTGCGGTCGTTGTAGAGATGGCCCCGCATGGTCGACATCGCGTCGGCCGGAGGAATCACCGACTTCGCGCGGCGAGACTCGGTGAGCACCATGTATACCAATGCGTCGATGTTGTCGGCTTGCGTTTTATAGGGCTTGTTCTCGTCAAGACGCTTGCCATCTTTGAAGTTGGCCAGCTTGGCGAGTTCACCGGCTTGATAGTCGATCAGCCACTGGACGCCACGCTCCAGCGTGCCGGGGACCAGGGCGACTTGGTTCTCGCGTGCGACGAGCAGTCCACGCACCACCACCGAAGTGGTGTGGGCAGAGCTGTGTTCGCCAAGCCCGCTGAACCAGCCCCAACCACCATCGGCGAGTTGCATCTCGGTCAAACGATTGACGCTCGATTTGACGATCGTGTTGAGCGCCTCTTCGTCGAACACCGGGTTCGCCTTGAACCGTTGCCACTGCGCGGCGCGCTTGGCGGGGTCGCCCAGTTCTTGCGGATTGAGGTTCGTCTGCTTCTCTTTGATCTCCGCCAGATTCACTCCCATCCGGCGGAGCGTCTGCTGCGTGATCACGGCGGGGAGGAAACGATTGAGCGTCTGCTCGGTGCAGCCGTAGGGGTAGTCGATCAAGTAGGGGAGGGCGTCCACCATCGCACCGGCAAGCGTCGGCGAGAACTGCACTTCGAGCCGCGTGTCAGCCACGCGACGTTGCTCGGGCACGGTGACTTCGAACGCCTGCTTCGAAGCGTCCGAAGCAATCACGCCACTGTGCGGAATGAGTTTCTCGATGCCATGGACCTTGATCGGAATCTCGAGTTGCATCGCGTCCGATTCTTCGTCGGTGATCGCCAGGGCGCGGAGTACGGCGGTCCCTTCATGGGCGGCAGTGAGCCGCCAATCGACGCGGGTCTCGCCACCGGCGGGAATCTCGACCGCCGACTCCAGGTCGCCCTTCGCCGTCAGGTAGTCGCCGTCGAGTTCCAGGCGAACCTTCACTTGTTTGGCGGTGGGCAGGTAGTTGTGGACATTCGCCGAAATCACCACCTCGTCGCCCTCGACGAGGAACCGCGGCGTTTGCAGCCGCACTAAAATGTTCTTCCGCGTCACCGCCCAGGCCGAGCTGTCGCCCACGCGCGTGCCGTGCGCCATGCTCCAGACGCCGAACTTCCATTTGGTGAGGTTCTCGGGCATCTTGAACGTCACTTCCGCCAGACCACCGGTGTCTGTTTCGACCGACGCTCCCCAAAACGCCGTATCGGCGAATTCGGTGCGGACCGTGGGCGTGACTTCCGCCGGCGGTTGGCCAGGTGTATTGGTCGATTGAGCGCTTTCTGTTACAGCCCCAAATTCCGACTCGCTGCGGGCCATGGCTGCCATTGGTGCAGCAGGCATCGCTGAATCCATCACTTCCATACCGAGCGCCGTGCGGCCTCCACCGAAGCCACCGCCGCGTTCGTTCTTGAACATAACCCCGCTCTGAGGTTCCTCGACTAAGTGGCCGAACGCCCCGAGCGTCTGCATCGGCACTTGCCCGGGCGGGACTTGGTTGTTGGTGAATCGCGTAAGGTTGTCTTCGGACTGCGGGTGGTGACTTCGCTTCCATCCCCAGAAGGTTTCGCGGATGTCGCCCACGTTCGAGCCGCCGGCGATGTAGTCGAGCGCTTCGTCGTACACGGTAAGCACGGTGTCGCCCACCACAGGGTTGCCCCCTTCATCGGTCAGGCGGATCTTCACCTTCGCCTCCTGGCCCGGCTGGTACGCGGGCGACGAAGGTACCACATCGACATTCACCACGCGCTTCGCGGGAGGGACCACGATCTGCCGGGCCACCGTGTGGAGGTCGCCGTTGGAGATGGTCTGGGCTTCGACGAAGAAGTTGGGCATATCGCCTTGCTGGATGTCGATTGGCACGATGGTGCTCTTGCCCTTCAGTCGCACCACCATCGGCTTTGGGTAGACGCCGTTTTCCGGCCGCACGTAAAGCAGCACGACACTGCCCGCGCGGTTAGTATTGATCTGCAGGTCGAGCTTCTCGCCCGGAGCGTAATGCTGCTTACCCGGAATGAGCTCGAGGTCGGCGAAACGGAAGCCATCGCCATTGAAGTTCGGTCCCACGATCGTCAGCAGGTACGCCCCTTCGATGGTTCGCTCGCCCTTGGTGAGCTTATACGATAGTCGATACTGCCCTGGCTCCGAAGCCTTGATTTGCAGCTCGGCGGTTCCTTCGGCGTTGGTCGCCAGGTCCCACGAGCGAACTTCGGTCTCGGTTGGCTTACCGGCCTCGTCGTAGGCGATCGACAGCAGTCGGACCTTGCCATTGCCTTCTACTGGCTTTCCATCAGGGCGATGGCCTTGGAAGCGGGCGGTGATGGTGTCACCGGTGCGGTAGTACCCGCGGTCGGTCCACACGAACACCTCGAACGGCTTCCGCGCCACCAGCACGGTGCCGCTACCGGTGATGGTGCGTCGCGAGCGATCGACCACATTGGCTTCGATACGGTACTCGTGATCGTGGTCGGGGTGCATCTCCTTGGCGAGTGCGGTGTCTATGGTGATTTTCACCTTGCCGTCGGCGTCGAGCGTGGCGGTTCCTTCGGCGACGACCTCCGGTGGCTGCGGTTGACGCCAGATCCACCATGGGTGGGGAGCCCAGCAGCCCCAGCGGTCCCAGCCGGGATACCACGTGTAGTCGTAGCCGAACCACCAGTAGCCGCGGCCGTACAGCCAGTCCCACGGACCAACCGGGAACCACTGCGTATCGCGGTTGTTGCGAATCACTTTGTACTCAACCGTTCCTTCGCGAACCGGTTCGCCAAAGTAGTAGCGGGCACTCACCGTGGCGTCGAACGAGTCCCCAAGCGCGAGCGGCTCGCTCGGTGCGTCGACCGTCACTTCGAACTCAGGCTTCTTGTACTCTTCGACGCGGAACGATCCGCCGCCGTAATTCACCAGTTGCAATGAATACTGCCCCAGCGTCGCCCCTTCGGGCAGAACAAGCTCACCCGCCACGCCGCCGTAGGCGTTCGCGGTGACCTGCTTGGTCTCGATCTTCTCTCCCTTGGGGTCATGGATTTCGAGCTGGAACGTCTTGTGCGCAAACTCGGACTCCATCGGAATGTCGTATTTCGCGCGGGCGACCCAAATCTTGTAGTTCACCTTCTGGCCAGGGCGATACACGGGGCGGTCGGTGATGGCGAACGCCGAGACGCGGTCGAGCGCGCTGTTATCCCGCTCGCTCCGCCACATGTGCGTGAAGCCTAGATACGCAAGCCGGCCATTGGGGGTGGTCGCCGTGGCGAGCCACTGGTACTGCGGTGCTTGGTCGCCCCCTTCGATGTTTACCAGCGTTTGCCCGTCGGCGTTGGTAAATTCGGCGAACTGCTTGATGTCGACGTTCATCTGATCGGGCGCGGGGCGCTCGAACTTGTAGCCGAACAGCTCGACGTTCGCCTTCTCAATCGGCTGACCGGTCACTGCGTCGGCGACGTAGTACAGCGATTGGTTACCGAGGTTCTTCTTTACGATCGCCGTGTCGGCGACCCACAGGACGATCTTCGACGTGTTGCCGTCCTTCATCTTTGCGGTGACTAGGTACGCACCCGCGTCTTGCAGCGGCGATGCCACCGTCACCCGACGGTCGAAGTGGCCTTCGCGGGGTTCGAGGTCCATCGACCAGTTCGCGACTTTCTCGCCCAGGTATTGGTCCTGCTTGTCGTGAACCAACCGGTAACCAATTTGCGAAATGTCGATCTTCTGCCAGTCGAACTCACGGGGCTTGCTCTTGATGTACGCCTTCACGTCGGCGAGCAGTTCGGCGACTTTGATTGACTGCGCCGTGAACTCCACTTGCTGGCCATTGCGGTAGCGGAACTCGAACGAAGCCCCCTTACCAGCGGGTTGCAGTTCGGACATTTCGAACTGCCCCCAGGGGTTTTTGATCTGGGCGATCATGTGCTCGGCAGTTTGCTTGTCGTTCCCCTCGGCGTACTCCAGCGTCGTCTCCCAGTACTCCAGCGAGCGAACGTACTGCCGGCGATCGGCAAACCAGTAGGCGAGCTGCCGGGCCGAAGTGTGCGCTTCGCTCTTGTTGCTGTTCTCTTGGCTCAGCTTCAGTGCCTGCTGATACAAGAGCAGGAAATTCTGTTCCTCGGGCAGTTGAAACCGCTTGATGCCGGTGGCTAGGCGGGCAATGGTCTCGTTTTCTTTGAGCGTATCGAGCGCGTAGAGGCTCGACTGGCGATCGGCGTCCTTCTCGCCCCGGGCGATCAGCGGCTCGATGATCCCGCCGAGCGTCGTGACACCAAACTGCCCATGCAGGAAGTTAGCCCGCGTGACCAGCTCGGTCCACTTGCGCGTGGCGTCAAGCCGCGTCATTTCGGCGATCGCCCAGCGCCACCGCTCGCCATCGTTCTTCGACGCATCCCAACTGGCGGGCTCGTTGTAGTAGATCGGATTGTTGTCGGCGTTGACCGGTGCACCTTGATTGCCGCCGCGATAGCCCCAACCCTCTTCGTAATCGGGCAGCACGTCGAGGTCGGTGAGCACTTGCAGTTGCCACGCGCCCGTCCCTTGTCGACCATCCATCACCACGGTCGCGACTTGTTCGGCGACGTCGGCCTTTTCGCGAGGCGTCGCTTTGTCGTCGGCTTTGACCAGCTCGAGTGCCTTGGTAACGAGCTGCAGCGCGCGGACACGATCACGCTCGCTGGCGTGGACCACTTTGCCACCGCCGCGATGATTGCCCCGCTCAAACTCGCCCGAGATCATGAACCCGAAGTGGGGTGCTCCGAGGTACGAACTGGCCGCGGCCGACAGCAGACGCCAGTCGTTAGGGTGGGCTTTGATCGCCGACTCGACCAGCGTGTCGAATTCTTGCATGCGGTTGAGTTGTCCCAAGGAGTTAATCGCTCCTCGCAGATCGTCACCGAGCTCCGCGCTGGGGACGTCCGCCGACTTGAGTCGCGCGGTGAATCCCTCGAGGGCTTCCTTAAAATTCCCGTCGCTTTGGAGTTTTGTCACTTGTTCCTGGCTGAGTAATCCTGGGTTTTCCGCAGCGTACGCCGCCAGCCCCGCGAGAGCCACGAAGGCGAGCGCGGTGGCGAGAAGGGTCCGAGGGCGACGGGCGTGGGGAGCGGGGTGCCGGCGTATCATCGATGTTCCGAAACTGAAGATCAGGGAGGCTGCTAGATCAGGGGGCGGACGGCGTGAGACCGCACGCGCCCTCAAGATACGCTACTTCGACGCAGACGCGAAGGTGGAAGTTCCGGTTGTAGCGCTGAATATCCAAAGAAACACCCATGTTGCGAAAACGCCACATTCCTCGCAGGGATCTCGGTATTTTTCGTAATTCGGTTTCTGGCATTCTGCTTGCAAAGTACGTTTGAGGCACCCTCGCTGTTCGTACCTCTCTTGCTCTGTACTTTCCTTACGCCGCATACGTCCATGTCGCCAGTTTCCCGCGGAATTGCCGAACAAGCCTCGACGATCAACAGCCTCCATCGCCTGATCGATGCCGTGCTGATCACGCTCTGCACCATCTGGGCGATTGGATTCACGCCCTCGGTGACCACCGAAGAAGGGCTCGCGCTGTCAGCCGTCGCGATCGTCGTGTTCCACGTTGCGGCCGAACTCAGCGGGCTCTACCGCAGTTGGCGTGGCTCGCGGACCGGGCGGGAACTGGTGTGCATTGCCCTGACCTGGGCCTACGCGGTGCCGGTGCTGCTGGGCATCGGGCTCGCCACCAAATACAACGCCACGCTCCACTACGACACCAAGCTCGGCTGGGTGATCGTCACGCCGGCCGTGCTGATCGCTGGGCGGATTGTGCTCCGTACCATCCAGCGTTTCATCCAAGCCCGTGGCTTCAACACCAAGACCGTGGCGATCTGCGGCGTCAACGATCTCGGTGTCCAGCTTGCCAGCAATCTGGCGGCGGCGCCGGAACTCGGCCTTCGGGTCATGGGCTTCTACGACGACCGGCCCGCCGCGCGAATTCGCCAGATTCCCGCCGAGCTAGGTCAGCGCGTCGGTTCGCTCGACGAACTCGTCACCGCTGCTCGCCAAGGCACCGTCGACATGATCTACATCACGTTCCCGATGCGAGCGGAGAAACGCATTCAGGACGTCCTTCGCATGCTTGGCGACACGACCGCTAGCGTTTATATCGTCCCTGACTTTTTCGTGTTCGAGTTACTGCACGCCCGCTGGACCAACATCAATGGCCTGCCCGCCGTCAGCGTGTTCGAGAATCCCTTGTACGGCGTCGATGGCTTGCTGAAACGCTCGGCCGATTTGATCCTGGGCACCGCGATCCTGGCGGTGGCTGCGATTCCGATGCTGATCATCGCCGCTGCGATTAAGCTCACCTCGCCCGGCCCCGTGTTCTTCCGCCAGAAGCGTTATGGGATGAATGGCCAAGAGATTCGCGTCTGGAAGTTTCGCAGCATGACTTGCTGCGACAACGGCCCCGCGGTGCAACAGGCCACTAAGAACGACCAGCGGATTACCAAAGTCGGAGCGATCCTTCGCCGCACTTCGCTCGACGAGCTACCACAGCTATTTAACGTGATCGAAGGCAACATGTCGCTCGTCGGTCCCCGTCCGCACGCGACCGCGCACAACGAACAGTACCGTTCGCTGATCGATGGCTACATGCTTCGCCACAAGGTGAAGCCAGGCATCACGGGTCTCGCGCAAGTGATGGGCTACCGCGGCGAGACCGAGACCCTCGACAAAATGGAAGGCCGGGTACGGTACGACCACCAGTACATTCGCGAATGGTCGCTGTGGATGGACCTGATGATCCTGTTCCGCACGTTCAGCGTCGTACTGGGGCAAAAAGGCGCCTATTGAGAACGGCCAGTGCCGAATTGCCAACGACCAATGCCCACCCGCTTGCGTTTTTGCGGTCATTTGCAGACACCGCATCCGGGGTTTGCTACAATTCGTCCCAGCTAGTGTACTCTGACTCGTCCTGGGAGACGTTCGCATGGCTCTGCGGTGTGTGGCCTTTAGCGTTCTCGTGTGCTTGTCCCTGACCTCGTTCTCTGTGGCAGTCGCCGAAGAGAGCTGGCCGCAGTTTCGTGGCCCCGAAGGGCAGGGGGTCGTCTCCGACGCGCTGCCGCTGAAGTGGAGCGAGGACGCGGGCATTCGCTGGAAGACCGCCCTACCAGGTCGCGGCTGGTCGTCGCCCGTGGTGCTTGGCGACCAGATTTGGCTCACCACCGCGATCGAGCGGGCCGAAGACCCCGAGGTGCTCAAGGAGCGAACCAAGAACAGCCCCACCGCCAACGCGATGGCACTGGCGGCGGATGTTTCGCTGCGTGCCGTGTGCGTCGATCGTCAGTCGGGACAAATCGTGCACGACATCGAGCTCGCACACGTCACGAGCCCCGACCCCATTCATTCGCTCAACAGCTACGCCTCGCCGACCCCTGTGCTCGAACCAGGCCGGCTTTACTGCCACTTCGGTTGCTACGGCACGGTGTGCCTCGATACGTCGACGGGCGAGAAAGTGTGGGAGAAGAAGTTCGCCCACGAGCACCTTGTCGGCCCCGGCAGTTCCCCCGTCGTGTGCGACAACCTGCTGGTGCTCACCTGCGATGGTGCCGACGTCCAGTACATCGTGGCGGTCGACAAAGAGACTGGCGAAGTCGCTTGGAAAAAGGACCGCCCGCCACTTCGCGCTACGAATCCCGACTTCCGCAAGTCGTACGCCACGCCGCTGGTAATCGAAGAAGCCGGCGAGAAGCAGATTGTGATTCCCGGTGCCCAGTGGATTATTGCCTACGCACCGGAAGATGGCCGCGAGTTGTGGACCCTCGATCACGGAGCCGGCTTCTCCCTCGCCCCGCGTCCGGTGGTCGATGGCGAGCGAATCTACTGCTGCACCGGCTTCACGCGGGCAAACTTGCTGGCTATTCGTCGCGGTGGCGAAGGGGACATTACCAAGTCGCACGTCGACTGGCATCACGGCAAACAAGTACCCACCCAGCCCTCGCCCGTTCTGATCGATGGCAAGATCTTCATGGTCAGCGACACCGGCGTTGGCCAATGCCTCGACACCAAGACGGGCGAAGTCGTCTGGAAGAAGCGACTTGAAGGCAACTACTCCGCCTCGCCTTTGGCAACGAGCGAGCGCGTGTACTTCTTCAACCGCGAAGGTGCCACGACCATCGTCGACGCCAAGAGCACCTCGGGTGCCGAGCTAGGTCGCAACCAACTTGACGCCGGCCAAATGGCGACTCCAGCCATCGTGGATGGTGAAATGATCGCCCGCACCGAGACGCACCTCTACGCCATCAAGGGCGAGTAAGTCGCTCGCGACTCCTCTTGAAGCGTAACGTTACTTCTTGAAGATCGCTGGATTCGATTCGCTAAAGTGATTAGCGGTCAGGCCGCTGTTCACTTTCACGTCCGAGTACATGTAGAGCTCGTCGAGTTGGGGCTTGCCGTTCGCGTCCTTGGTCCAGTTGTACGCTTCGAAGCGAACAGGAATCTTCAGTTCCTTGTCGACGTAAACGCGGGCCAGGTGGAACTTGAATTCGCGGCGAGGCACCGGATGGGTGATCTCCATCATCAGCGCCGAACGGGCGTTCTCGCCCTTGCCGAGCTTCACGTCGGGGTAGGTCTTCACTTCGCACTCGCCGTACTTCATGTCGTTTTCGGCAATGCGGATCAGTTCGTTGGTCAGATTCTTCACACCCGCCTTGGTGATGGGGTGCCGCTGGCCGTCCATCGCGAGCGATCCGTTGGGATCGAGCGTCAACACACCGGCGATCGTACCACGCCAGCCATTCGCACGGGCACGCATGTTGCCCTCATGTTGACCTTCGACGTACAGGCATTCCTGCCCCGCCTTGGGTTGTTTGAACAGCAGGTGCACGCTGAACGGATCGTGCATCACTTCCATTTGGATGTAGTTGGCTTCCTGCAGCGTGCCGTCGATACGTTCCATCTTGGCGAAGGTGCAGCTATAGTCGTTCACGTTCGCTTCGATGTGCGCCTTCACCCGTTCGGCGAAACGCTTGCACGGAGCCAGCGGGTGCTCGCCTTCGGCCTGCGTAAGGTCGAAGAACGCGTCGTCGGCGGTCGAAATGGCCGTGGCGGGAACGCCCTGGGCCGAAACCGGAGTGGCTGGCGTTTCGTGGGCAACGCGGAACACGGGCTCCTGAAGCTTCTCACCCCGCTGCTGCTGGGCAAAGGCGGTGCCGGCGATTGCTAGCAAGGCCAGCGACGCGGTAACACGGTTGGTGGCGGTCGAAAACTTCATGTTCCTGTTTCTCCCATCGCTAAGGGTCGGCCGGTGTGGCCCGAGGCGAGGCGATAATTTCAAGCAAGGCAGTCTATGACAACCTTGCCCTTGAATGTCGATACCAATTACTCTCGAACGTGTTCGGTTGGCAGTTTGGGCAGTTCTTCGGCGTGATGTTCGATCACCCCGAATTGCCGCCGCGATTTCGACGTACGCGTGGCGACTTCGGTGGGTTCGCACCACCAATGGTAGTTAACCTTTGCCCGATCCAAAAGGGAGACGCAAACTTTGAGTTCTACTCAATCCCCCGAAATTGCCCGCATTGTCTCGCTGCCATTCGACGAGAATACCTATCTTATCGGCATTTCCGGCCGTCCGGATTGCGTGGTTGTCGACCCTGGACTGCAACCCGGCAAGATTTTATCGAAGCTTGATAGCAGTGGACTCATCCCCGCGGCGGTCCTCAACACGCATGGCCACAGCGATCACATCGGCGGCAACGAAGCCCTGCTCAACCGCTGGCCCCAGTGCCCACTCGTCATTGGCCATGGCGACGCTTACAAGCTCACCGACCCCGTGGCGAATCTCTCGGCGATGTTCGGCGCGAACCTGATCAGCCCTCCGGCCGACGTCCTACTCGCCGAGGGGGACACTTACGAAGCGGCCGGCATGACATTCCGGGTCCTCGAAACCCCAGGCCACTCCGCGGGGCACATCGTGTTCGTGCTCGAAAACTTCGAAACACCGATCCTCATCGGCGGCGACATGCTCTTCCGTGGCGGGATCGGTCGCACCGACTTCCCCGATGGCGATGCCGAAGCGATGGAACGCTCGATCGTCGAGAAACTCTACACGCTCGACGACGACACCATCGTCTACCCCGGCCACGGACCCGAAACCACCATCGGCTACGAGAAACGCCACAACCCCTTCGTCCGCGGATAGTACCTCCCTACTCCGTATGGAGAAGCATCACGAAGGACGTTCAAGTGCTGGGGAAGTTGAGTAGTAAGATGTGTGGCCTTCGTTAGCTTTTAGGACCGGAGCAAATCTGCCCACCTGAAGTAGTCTGCGCCATCGCTTAACCACACGGAGTATGGTTGTACAAAGTGCGCGAGTCCGGCTACGTCGAGATCGTCGCGCTTTGGATATGGCTGTCCGATCGATCGTTCGCGAGCTCCTCATCGAGCGACTCGCGTGACGGCCGGCCACCATTTTTTGGAACCACCTGCACGGGTAGTTCAAGCAGGAACTTGCTGCCACTGCCGGGTTCGCTCTCGACGCGAATCGTCCCGCCGTGCTCTTGAAAGATCTTCAGGCTCACCGGAAGTCCAAGTCCGGTGCCGCGACCACCCTTACCACTTACGAACACCGTGAAGATCGACTCGATGTCTTTCTGCGCGATGCCAATACCGGAGTCTTCGACTTCGATCACGGCCAGCTTGCCGGCGTCGACGAGCCGCGTTGAGACTTTCACTTCGCGGCGTGTGCAATCCTCGCAGGCATCGATGGCGTTGGTCACAATGTTGAGCACCGCGCGGTGGATCGCTTCGGGGTCGAACATCGATGTCGGAATGTTCGTGGCAGGTGTGAACGTCAGCTTGGTGTCGAGTTCGCTCGCCCGCACCTGCATCAACTCGACCACGTCGTCGACCACTTCGTTCAGCTGGGCGGGGACGGGTTCGGGCTCGCGTTCTTTGCTAAACGTGAGCATGTCCATCACCAGGCCCGAGATGCGTTCCTGGTTGCGTTCGACGATTTTCCAGCCTTTTTGCATGGTATCGAGCGCACGGGCCATCGTTTCAGGGTCGTGCTCGCCAGAGGCGAGCGTCTTGGCGTGATCCTGCATCGCGAGCTCGATCAAATAGCTTCCGCCACGAACGCCTTGCAGGATGTTCTTGATATGGTGCGAAAGCGACGCAATGGTCTGTCCAACCGCGGCGAGGCGTTCGGCTTGCACCATCGCCTTGTAGTAGCCGGTGTCTTCGACGGCGAGCGCGGCTTGGTGGGCAATCGCCACCATCAACTTCAGGTGCTCTTGATTGAACTTCGTGGTGGTCCGCTCTTGCAGCATCCGCTGCGGCGTGAGCGACGTGTCGATGTAGATCACACCCACCACGTCGTAACGACCCTGCATCGGCACGCAGATCGCCTCGCGAACGCCGAGCTTCACGATGCTCTGCGCGGGATCCCATCGCTGATCGTCGCGGGCATTGCTGGTCAGCACGCCTTCGTTGCGCTCGACGACGTAGTCGAGGATGGTCTTACTAATCGTAATCTTGTCTTCGGTCTGCACCCCACGTCGATGACGCCGCACGCGAGGCGAAAGCTGTCCGGTGCGTTCGTCCTTCAGCATGATGCAGCCACGGTCTGCATCGACCCACTCAAAGATCATCTCCATGATGCGAGCGAGCAGCTCATCGATGTCGAGCGTGTGACTCACGGCGAGCGCCGTGCGGTACATGATCTGCAGATTGCTCCGCGCCCGCGCCAGCCACGGACTCGCATCGGCGTCCGACGGTCCCGACAATAGGTCGCTAGAGTCTCCCTGCGAGACGGCGTGCAGAATGCGCGACTCGTCGTCCTTTACTCCCGCCGCAACGATGTTCACTTCGTCCGACAGGTCGGGATGCTCTTGAGGCACACCGGTGTAGAGCAGCAGCGTGCGGCCGAGTTGAATCTGATCGCCACTCGCCAGCAGGTGCTCGGTAACCGCTTTGCGATTGATGAAGCTGCCATTCGAGCTGCTGAGGTCGCGAAAGCGGTAGGTATCGCCTTCGAGTTCGAGGGTCGCGTGTTCACGCGAAATCTCGGTGTCGTGCAGTTGGATGGTGTTCGTCGCGACGCGACCTAACGACACGGTGGTGCCATCGAGGTCGAAACGCGACCCCTGATCTCGTCCTTGGATAACGAACAGACTCGGCACGGCAACCGGCTAGTTATTGTCAGCGGACACCCCATGGACCAGGCCGACAATCGCCATCACGCGGCGCGACGCTGCTCCAAGACGCCTTCAATTCTACGGATCAACTGCCCGTAGTGGTAGGGTTTTGCTAGCAGCTCGGAGGGGTCGAACGCGATTTCCGCACCAGTAATTTTGCCGAGTAGAACGATTGGGGTATTGGTGCGGCGCGCCGCGGCGGTCAAATCCCGTGTCGCCTGGCGGTCCATGCTCGGATCGCTGTCGGCGTCGAGCACAATCAACTGGGGACGAAGCTGCTGGGCAAGCGACACCGCTTCGGCTGCCCGCGAGGCCTCGATGGAAGCAGTTCCGCTCCGAGCGAGCAGGGCGCATAGCACCTCTCGCGATTCGGCGGATTGGTCGACGATCAACACTCGATCGGAATGCATAGGGAGTTACCGAAGTTACCGTGAGACGCCCCCGGTGGATCGAGCCGGGAGGCGAACGAAACGCATACGATGGTTCGGGTGGCAAGCGGTTTGCCGGGCGGGGTTGGGAGCATAGTAGCCAACGGAAACCCTGTCAAAACCGATTTCTTAGGAATGTCATCGTGATAGCAGTGGTCCCCGCTTGTGGTGTCCATTGGCTTGCCTCTTCGCTGTGTTCCCCGAAGAAACCAGAGTCCATCTCTCTTTTCAAAAGCACTCCAAAAACACTTTTAAAATACCTATAAGAATGGCCTTGCCCCCTCTGCGGGTTCTCGGCACAATACCGCCCGCTTGACATCCGGCCGAGCAATCTCGTCGCTCGGTTGGAAATACTCACTTTGGTCAAGGATGACCCTGTTCTTTCAGCAAGGAGTGCTGACGTGAAGACTCTCGTACTGGCCGTCGCGGCCATCCTGATGGTTGGTGTTTCAGGCGTTGCTCAAGCCCAGCACCCAGAAGCCGCTAACGCCCCCAAGTTCGGCATCGCGGTTGTCGACATCGCTTTCGTGTTCAAGAACCACGCGCAGCTCAATGCGACGATGGAAAACATGAAGGGCGAAATGAAGAATATCGAGGAGAACCTGAAAGCCAAGCGCGATCAGATCACCAAGATGGAAGACGCTCGCAATCAACTGGTTGCCGGCACCCCCGATTACAAGAAGCTCGACGACCAACTCGTCGAAGTGAAGACCAAGTTCAACGTCGACATGGATCGCCTGCGTCGCGATCTGATGGAGCGTGAGAGCAAGCTGTACTTCACCACCTATCAGCAAGTCACCTACACCATCGCCCAGTACGCCAAGCAGCGTAACATCGGTCTGGTGCTGCGGTTCAATGGCGATCAGCCCGATCCCACCAAGCCTCAGGACATTTTGAAGGACATCAACAAGCCCGTGGTGTTCGAGAACAACGTCGACATCACTCGCGACATCTTGGCGATCGTCAACAATGGTGCTGCTGCTCCTGCTCCGGGTGCTCCGGCTGGTGGCACGCCTGCGATCGGAACCAATCCTGCGGGTCAGCCTGCCCGTCAATAACGTGCAATGCCCCACTAACACCCGGCCGCCCATCGCCCCCCTTGGGCGGCCGGGTTGGGGGCTCTTGCTCGCTGACGTTCTTAAAGCTGAATTGTGATTTCGTCCGTCTCGGACAAAACCCCGCTTGGGAGCCCACCTCCGATGATCCCCCTGCGCCATCAGCGCACTGTTGCCCGTGCAGCCGCCGTCGAAGGCTTCGGTTACTGGAGTGGCGAAGATTGCCGCGTCGAGTTCCGGCCTGCTCCGCCCAATAGTGGCGTGACCTTTGTACTGCGTTCGGCTCCTGGTATCGCGCCCGTACGTTTTCCGGTTGGTCTCGAATTCCGCGAAGACCGTCCACGCCGCACCGTTCTGAAGAACGGCAAGCATCGCGTGGAAATGATCGAACATATCATGGCCGCTCTTGCTGGCCTCGAGATTGACAACTGCGATGTCTGGGTCACCGCCGAGGAAATTCCCGGCTGCGATGGTTCGGCTCAAGCGTTTGTCGATGCCCTCGACATGGCCGGCGTCGTGATTCAATCGTCGCCCACTCGCCCGCTGGTGGTTCAGCAAACCGTTCGCGTTGGCGACTCGCACAAGTGGGTCGAAGCTCAACCTACCACCACAGGTGGTCTGTCGATTGAGTTTCATCTCGACTACGGTCCAGGCAACGCGATTGGTCGCCAGTCGTTCGCCGCCGAGATCTCGCCCGAGCAGTTCCGCTACGAACTGGCAGCCGCTCGCACATTCGTGCTTCGCGAAGAAGCCGACGCCCTGGTGTCGATGGGCAAAGGTACCCGCGTCACGACGCAAGACCTGTTGATCTTCGACGAAGCCGGCCCGATCCATAATCCCCTGCGTTATCCCGACGAATGCGTGCGGCACAAAGTGCTCGACGCCGTTGGCGATCTCGCGCTTGCTGGTCGTCCGATCGTCGGTCATATCGTTGGTTGCCGTAGTGGTCATCAACTCAACGCCGAGCTTGTCGCGGCGCTCCTCAAGCAAGAACAACAACAGGTCCGGCGCAAGTCGGCTTAACACCTTATACGCGACGGTCGCGAGCTCCACCTTCGCCTCCTGCTCCTCGCCCTTAACCCCTCCAAAGTCATGGCTACCAGCATTGCGAACACCGCCTGGATCGATCCACGAGCCGAGCTTGACGAAGAAGTCGAAGTGGGCCCCTTCACCACCATTGGTCCTCACGTGAAGATCGGTGCGGGCACCAAGATCATGAACAGCGTCACGCTGATGGGTCACGTGACCATCGGCCGCGACAACGTGATCTATCCCCACGCCGTGATCGGGGGCGAGCCTCAGGATATCAGCTACGCCGGAACTGACACGCAGGTCATTGTCGGCGATAACAACATCATCCGCGAGAATGTCACCATCAATCGCGGCAGCGAGAAGGAAGATGGTATCACGCGGATTGGTAGCAACAACTTCCTGATGGCCGGCATGCACGTCGCTCACGATTGCAAGCTCGGTAGCCACATCATCATTGCCAACGGCACGATGCTCGGTGGTCATGTTCATGTGGACGATCACGCTTCGATCTCGGGTGGTGTAGCCGTTCATCATTACACAACCATTGGCAGCTTCAGCTTCGTCGGCGGACTGAGCCGGGTGCTGCACGACGTTCCTCCCTACATGCTGTGCGAAGGTCTGCCCGCTCGTCCGCGATGCATCAACATCGTCGCACTCAAGCGGAACAACTTCGACTCGGCCGTGATCGACGCCCTCGCCGAAGCCCATCGTCTGCTGTATCGCTCGAAGATCGGGCTCGATGCGGCTCGCGAAGTGCTGCGTGGTAACGATCATTTGTTGCCTCAAGTCAATCATCTGCTCGGCTTCATCGAAGGTCAGCAGGAAGGTCGCCACGGACGCGGACGCGAAGTTCGCCGCGCTGCTTAAGGCTCCCAACTAACTCCCCACCACTCAGGAGACGCCAGGTCCTACGACCGAAAGTCCCCCCGCCAAATCATGCCCCGCCTCGATACTTCCGCCATGAAACCTCTGCGTACCGCCATCATCGGAACTGGCCATTTGGGTCGCATTCACGCTCGTCTGGCTGCCGAAGCTCCTCACATTGACCTCGTTGCAATCGTCGATGTCGTGAAGGAAGCCCGTGAGCGCGTCGCCGAGGAAACGAAAACACGTGCGGTCGCCGACTATCGCGAACTATTTGGCGAGATCGAAGCCGCGATCGTCGCCACGCCCACCGTTTATCATTACCAAGTGGTGAAGGACCTGCTCGAAGCCGGCATTCATGTGTTGGTCGAGAAACCCATCACCACGACGATCGACGAAGCGGACGAACTCTGCGAAATCGCCAAGCAGAAGAACCTCAAGCTCCAAGTCGGGCACGTCGAGCGTTTCAATCCCGGTTTCGAGTGCGTCGCCGATCAATTGACGGACATTCGTTACCTCCAAGGCACGCGGGCGAGTGGGTTTACGTTCCGCTCGACCGACATTGGCGTTGTCATGGACTTGATGATCCACGACATCGACATCGTCCTGTCGCTCATCAAAAGCCGCGTGGTCGACGTGCGTGCGTTCGGCGTTGCGGTGATGGGAGATCAGGAAGACATCGCCCAGGCTACGATTCACTTCGCCAATGGCGCGATTGCCCAGCTCACCGCATCGCGTGTGAACTACCAGCCCGCTCGCAGCATGCAAGTGTTCACGGCCAGTAGCTTCGCGAACATCGACTTCGCCACTCGCGGAGCCACCACCATTCATCCCGATCCGCGTCTGTTCACCGGCGAGTTCGACCTGGCGTCGCTCAAGCCCGACGAAGTGACTCACTATCGCGATCACCTGTTCGAAACGCTGCTCGTCAAGGAGCAGCACGAACCCGAGCAAACCAACGCCATCGCCGAAGAGCACCGCGACTTCGCCGAAGCGATTCGCACGGGCCGCGAGGTCCGGGTGACTGGCAAGGCGGGTCGCAACGCGCTGGCGGTCGCCGAGCAAGTGCTCCATTCGATCGACAAGCACCAATGGGACGCCTCGCCCCTGGGTCGCCGCGGTGCAATGCTCACGCCCGCCGTCCCGCTTCGCCGCGTGGGTTAAGTCTTGTGGTAGCCGGACTCGCAAGAGTTCGGGCGAACCTCCAAGGCACCCGAACTCTTGCGAGTCCGGCTACGCATAAAGTCGCACGTTTGCAGAATCGCATCGACTGCGACTTTACTCATTTCGCTCCCCCGAGGGAGTTGCGTCGTAAGTCGCGTCTCCCCAACACTTTGCGAAACGAATCACGAAGTCGTGCCGCGGGGTAAAGTCGCAGGGGTTCCCCGCAGGTGCGACATTATTAAGGGGGCGGCAGAATTCTCGTAGGCCGGGTCAAGCTCCGCGCCGACCCGGCACTTCACGCTTTGCCCCACGGCGCAGGGCGACCCTAGAGCCAAGCATCTCGCCTGTCGTTTTCCGCTAGTATTTCAAGTTGTAAAAGAACATAAGTCCACTAAATGAGTGGATGTGCACAGTAGAACACATGCAACGTGCGCTTTCTAGTCGCTTTCCGGAAAAAAGTGGAAATAGTCGTACAACGGAATTTATTCCGTGTTTCCGGGATGATGCCCGTAGGCGCCGACTGCGTTAGCCATCAGAGCGGCCGAGATCCCTCAGGCGATCCGCGGGGGCCGTTGCGGTCTCGGCGACGCCCCGGCCGATGGGGAGTCAGTTGCTCGACCGCAGGATCATGGTGGCACGCTTACCCAGGGTAGCCCCCAGCGCTCGTGGAACTCGCAATGGGGGCAACCCTGGGCTGACCTCCGAAACCCCTTCGGGGTAAGTAGGTTGGTCGTCCCGGGAGCCTGACGAACTAAGTAGGCCGGATCAAGCGGAGCGCCGATCCGGCGCCTGACGCTCGAAAACTGGAAGCCGCGTCTCTACGAAGCTCCAATAACAGGCTAGCGGTACTCTTGGCGCGAACCGTCAAGCGCCGGGTCGGCGCGGAGCTTGACCCGGCCTACTTTCACTTCCCTTTGTGCGGTGACTGGCCTGGCAACACGCAGCCACGTGACTTGAGGTACTCCGCCACGTCCTCTTTGCCCCAGTCCAGGGCGGTACTCAGGGCGTTCATCTGCTGGCCAGTGTGTTCGTTAAGGAACTCACGGTGAATATCGGCCCCGTAGGCTTCGAGCAGTTGGACAAGTTCGAGAGAGTGCTTGTTGCCGGTGATAGCACTGATGATTTGACGGCCCTGGTTAGGATTGGCGCCTCGCTCAAGAAGAAATCGGGTCATTGCCAAATTATCTTTGGCAATCGCAGTATCAAGTGGCACTTTCGATAGCTTTTGTGTGAGCTGGTCAACTTGATTTACATCCGCACCCAAATCGATTAGCAGCCTGCATTTGTCAATACTCCCCGTGTACACAGCGCCAGAAAGCCAGCTAGTTGCTCCATACTTGTATTGGAGATACTCGGGATAATCAGCAAGCACCTCTCGAAGTTCATCGACCCCTCCATATTCAATTACGTTGAGCAGTTTCGCAGCGATTTCTGTATTCATTGTTAAATTATCTCGTCTACCGGTCAGAATAGCTTGCCTCCGGAACTCAGTATTTCGCCAAGGCCCAGAAGAGTATCCTCCACCTGCATCTTTGACGTCGCCTTCGACAACGCCTCCCACACCGCCCTAGCCGAGGCAGTGGAGTGCGTACCGTTTAGCGCCCACGTGAGGTTAGGTGTACTGCGTTATTGTCGAGGAGCAGAAAGGTTGCGCAAGTCTCACGCGCGACAATCGTTCTTCGCCGGAGCATTTTTACGTGCTTCTAGCCACAAAGCGCCGGGTCGGCGCTCCACTTGATCCGGCCTACTTTACGCCAGATCTCGATCTTCAAACAACAATAGCGCCAGTAGCATCATGGCTCCGCAGTAGAGCGCGGCGTAGAGGCCGGCCCAGAGGAGGTATTCGTACGGGACGGGTTGGCCGGCGGCGATGGCGGGTTGGATGTTGAAGTGGTTCAGCACCGGCATTACCACGGCGAGTAGTTTGCCCGTGAACGCGACGAAGGGGATTTCGCCGGCGCTGCTGCGGACGATCTGGGGCAGCAGGTTGCCAATCACGTAGATCGAGCCGACGATGATCAGGTTCGGCAGCATCGGCAGGCGAGTGCTGATGGCGACCGAGATCGAGGCCAGCACTGCGGCTTGCAGGAAGGCGAGCACGAGGCCCGGCACCGCGGCGATCATCGTCGCGTAGCAGAGCGTCCAGTCGGGCGTGGGGTTGCTCGACTCGCGAGCGTCGTACACCACCTTGAAGCTGATGGTGACCAGCAAGATTGCGCCGAGGATCACGAACATCACCAAGAGCGGCCACAGGATGCCGAGGAACTTGCCGAGCACGAACTGGCGGCGGCTCACGGGCTTGCTGAGCATGGTCAGCGCGGTCTTGCCTTCGATTTCGTCGCTGACGCTGGTGCTGGCGGTCCACATCGAGAAGATGATGCCGAGCACCATGATGGTGGTGAGGCCGGAGTCGGTGAGCAGTTTGACGTCTTCGCCGAACGTGTTGTACGGAATGAAAATGAACACGATGAGTGCCACGGCACCGGCGATGGTGAGCACCAGGAACAGTGGCTGCGAAATGGCTTCCTTGGCGGTACCGATGGCGACGGTTGCGACGCCGGGAAGCAACAGATCAATGAGAAAGTAAAACGCCACGATCGCCAGCACCGACAACAGCGCGATGGGCAGGTGGTGGACCTCGGGCATCTCGACGTCGGTCTTGTAGTTAAGCGTCAGCTTCACCGGTTGGTCGGTGGGATTGCTGGCGTAGAGCGCGGTGACACGCTCCTGCAGAATGCGGGGGTACTTCCGCGTGGGGTCCCACGAGTAGGTCTCGCCGCCGGTGAGCGTGAAGTCGGCACCGACGAAGCCGCGGCCTTTCTCGGTCGACAGGCGAAGATCTTGGTCGGGCTTCAGTTCGTAGCGGAGCAGTTCTTCGGATTCGATATCGACGGGGAGTTCTTGGTCTTCGGCGTTCGGCTTGATCGTAAACGTGCTGGCGTGGTCGCCGGTGGTTGAGAGCCGCTGGAGCGAGTGCCACACGTCGCGGTAGGGCATGGAAGGAGAAGCGAGGATCGCCAGCAGCACGAACGCGCCGACGACGTAGGCAATGGGGGTAAGAATGCCATCGCCGGCCGCCTGGCGAACTTCGCGTGCGCCGTTCGGCCACACAAGCAGCATCAACCCATACACGGCGGCCAGCACCAGGGCGGCCACGGTGATGCCAAGCGAGAGCAACCAGAGCGGCGTGACCCAAAGTTGAATGTTGGCCAGCGGGAGGAGCGAGGCGTCAAGCATTTGGAAAGCGATGGGGAGAAGGGAGTGGATGGAGGGCGCTAAACTTCGACCGCTTCGTTTTTAGCCACGGATTCACACGGATGAAACACGGATGGCTGCGATCAAGCCGTGACTGTTGGGCAAAAGGAACTATCTCATCTCAAAATAACTTTGGAGCCTACCAAGTTGGGCGCTACCTTGCTCTCGTTTGCAATTGGCCTGATCTTTGGATCCGTGTTTGATCGGTGTTCATCCGTGGCTAAGAATTATTCTCTAGGCGTTGATGGAATCCGCAACTCAGTATCGTATCTCAAAACTTCGGAACTGTCCGGTGGCGGGGCGGGTGTCGCGGGCGATGTCGGTGATGTGGCCCGACATGCGGTCGTGGATCCCTTGCTCCAATCGGTCGAGTTCCAAACACGTTCCTTCTGCGACGAGCTTCACGCCACCGTCGGGAAGGTTCATGACCCAGCCGGTGACGTCGAGCGCGAGGGCCACTCGGTACGTCGTGGCGCGGAAGCCAACGCCTTGGACGTCGCCCGAGTAAATCAGCTCGCGACACTCGCTGGTCGCCAGCGTCTCGTCTGCCGACTTGTTTTTTGCAGGCCGTGCCATGCTAGCAGTTTACTTTGCTTGGTGGGGGCGCTCTAGTGCTTCGTCCTAACCGTGGGCGGCCAGACGGCTTGCGCCGTGCCGCTATAAACGTCGCAGACTGACTCAAAATTAGCCGTTTGGCGGTAGCCACGGTTTCTCAGGGATCAACCGAGGCTAGCGCCTAAACGGCTAAATACGAACTCGGACGGGGCCATCTCGTCTTGACGTTAGCCGAGAAAATCGGCTAAACGCCCGGCATGAAGGTCTCCTCTCTGCTACTTCTGATCCTGCTTCCGCTCGCCCCGGTGGCCATGGCGCAAACGACCGAGGTGGTGGTGCTCCGCAATGGCAACATCTTGGAGGGCCAGGTCGATCGCATCGGCGACGCGTACCGCATCGCGACGGGGACAAGCGAGATGCGACTCACGTCGCGCGACGTCGAACGCGTGGTGCCAACGATCCTGGATGCTTACGCATGCAAACGGATCGAGGTTCGCGAAGATTCGGCGGCCGACCATATTACGCTCGCCATGTGGTGCATACGGCACGAACTTTGGCCCCAGGCCCAGATGGAACTCGAAGAGGTCCGAAAAATTTACCCCCGCCACCCGGACATCGCGTATCTCGAGCGTCGGATTGAAGTGGCGTCGAGCGCCGCGGTGCGTGCCACCGATATGGCGGCGCTGGCGCAGGCCGAGGTGCCCACCGTCGACACCAATGCGAAGGCCGCCGAGCTTGCCCAACTAGAACAACTTGCCGCGACGCTGCCCGAAGGGGCGCTACAGGACTTCTCGCGGCACATTCAGCCGATCTTGGTGAATGGCTGCGCGGCGGGTGGATGCCACTCGACGGAAGACGCCCGCTCGTTCCAGCTCAACCGCGATTTGATCCGCGGCGTGGCGAATCGCGAGAGCACGCTGAAGAACCTGCAGGCGGTGTGGGCGATCATCGACCAAGAGAAGCCCGAGCACAGTCCGCTCTTGATGCAGCCGGCGGTGCCTCATGGTGGGTTGCCCAAGCCTGTGTTTATTGGGGCACGTCAGAAGGCTCAAGATCGAATGAAGGAGTGGGTGCTGCTGGCGACGGGTAGGACTCAGCCAGCGCCGCTGCCGACCGATCCCAATGCGGTCCAGCTCGCGGGGCATCAGACACCGGCGCTGCCGGGACAACCTGCGGTGGTCGATCCCGCGGCGGCGGCGAATCCAGAGATGGTCGCCGAGGAGGAGATGCACTTCTGGGAAGATCCCGATGCCGGCGCTCCCCCCGAGGCGAGCATGCCCGATGTGCGAACGCCGATTCGGCAAGGCGCGGACATTAAGCCGTACGAGCCACGCGACGAATTCGACCCCGAACTATTCAACCGCCAACAGGCTGCGCCCGCGGGCAAGCCGTGATTTCACTCCGCCTAGATTGAGCATCGATGGGAAAGAAACCACCGAAGTCGACAGACACTTCTAACAAACCTCGCCGCTGGTTCGGCGAGGGACACGCCGCGCTAATCGCTGCGGTGCTGGGAGTCCTATCTGCAGTCATTTCGGTCGCGGGTCCGATCGTTTGGGATTACTACAAGTCCGAACCAAAACTTCCCATCAAGGGCTACGTTGCAGACGGAGATGTTTTTCATCAGCAACCGATAGGAAATCAGTTTCAACTTGCCAACAACGCCGCGGCTGATGTTCGCACCACCCACAACCTGACGCTCGGCGTATGGACGTTGTTCGACTCGACCGACGACGAAGGGACCGAGTGGAACAACAGCACGCTGAAGTTCACCAAGCAGGTGCCGGTGGAGGGTGGCGTGGATCTCGAAGGGTTCTTCGAGTGGCGTTCGTACGATCAAACCGTGGGCATCGAGTACGTCCGAGCGCACTTCGACACGCGGACGCACCAACTGTTCATCGAAGGCCAACGCACCGAGCCAGCCGATCGCCTGGCAGTGGGTTCGTTCGCCGCGGAAGTCACGCCCGACGGCCGGCAGCTTCTCAAAGGCACCTGGGGCAGCACGCCCGGCAACCTAGCCAGCGTGCCGGGTGTCTGGAACGCGCGGCGGTAATGTGGCGTCTATCGCGTTCGTCGTGCTCTGCGATGGACACCAATGGCTGTGATGCCAAGCAGCAAGATCGCGACGGTTGCTGGTTCGGGAATCGCTACGGCGTTGGAAACGAAGATGCCGCGGGTGCCATCGGTGAAGCGAGCGCGAAATGCGAGTTGGCCGTTGTCGTTGAAACCGGAGCCAGAGGCGGTGCCACCCCCTCCGCCTGCGTGGAAGGACAGGGTCGAAATAGTACGAAAGTCGGCTGGCTCGCCGACATCGCTAACGTCCAGCATGTCGCCCTCGCGCACGATGAGCTGCAAGTTGCCATGGCGATCGGTGGCCCAGATGCCCGAGTTCCGGTTGGACGGCGTAGCGGAGAGTTCTGCGTGGAACGCCACTTGGCCGGCATTGTTGATGGCGGCGGCGGTGCTCCGAAGGAACTGAAATCCTGCGCCGGCTTCAGTTCCTGGTGCTTGTTCGCGAATCCTTGCTACCGACACAATTCCCATCCCAGGACGATCGAGAAAGAGTCCACCTTCGTCGGGGGTAGATCCCGGCACATCGAGATAGGCGAGGAATAGCAGATCCCCAGCCTCATTAAGGTTGATAACACTGTCAATGCCAGCGAAAGTGGTGCCAGGCTCACTCCCCGGAGCGACTTCGCCTCCTCGGGCTACCCAGCTGAGGTGCCCTTCGGAAGCGCGAAGAATTCCTCGAGTGGACGGCGGGCCGTCGATACTAACCAACGAGGCGATGTCACCCCTGGCGTTCATCACGGGACGAAAAATACTAGAGACGGTGGCGCCGTCGATCTGAGTTCCGACCAGGACTACTGGCGACAGCATTCCGTCGGCGTGGCTTCGGACAATCGCGTTGGTTGTTTGGAATTGCGTGTTATTGTCCGCGCGCGGAACCAAGCTCGCCGCAAAAACAACGTTGCCATTCGAAGCGGAGCTGACCGCGTTGATGCTCATCGTGGTGACCTCCAGCAGCGATGATTGCGGTGGGTCGTCGCGGGTGGGGCCGGTCGTCGTAGACACCGTCACCACGTCGTCGAGTACCGCAATCTGTCCCGATTGTTCTTGCAAGATGCGGGTCGCAAAGGTACCAGGAGTGGTCGGATAGGCGGCGAAGGTAACTCTTCCCTGCTCATCCAAAGACGGCTGATGGTTAGGTAGAAAGCGAAAATGCGCGGATTCGCCGCCCCAGATCGGAGGCAAAAATTCTTGGTTTTCGCGGAACACCAAACGAGCGACTCCATCACGGTCCACCACAAAAAACGCTTCATTATTGACGCCGCTTACGTCCGGGCCCTGCACTGCCGACGTGAACTGAATGTCCCCTCGGTCATTCATGTGCATCTGACTGAAGGTTCCGTAGCTGAACCCTGCACCCAGTCCCGGTGGTTGATCGCTGGGCGCGGCTATGCGTTCGACAAAGCCCAGTTGCCGCTCGGCATAAAGGCCTGGCGACGATACGTCCACCACGGCGGTCGTAGTGAAAAATGCGCCGAGATCCTCTCCCGCCAGGAGCCGCGGCGGCAGGTTTGCCACCCAAAATGATGTGCGACCTTCGGCATCGATCTGCGGATCGGTGATTGTCCGTGTTGTGAGTGCCACGGCGCGAATGGCGTCGCCACTGGCCGCGGTACTGAAAGAGAGTGCTGCTAAGACGACGGAACTCAGAATGCAGCGCGAAAGTGACATGACCGTAACTTCCCCAGTCAGGCGCAACTAAGTCTGCGCACACGGGGAAGGGCAAGCCAACGCCAATCGCGACGAGCTACCCCCTAGCGCAAACCAAAGAAGTGTTGCCTAGTGGTAGCACTGTCGGCCTGAAATGTCAAACATTTCGGCACTAGTAGAAATCAGCGAGCGAGCGAGAACGCGGTGCGTTCTACTCCGCCACTTCAGCTTCTGTCGGCATCGGGGCCAAATCGCCGCCGTACGCTTCGTCGTACACCTGCTCGCTGGCGTAGCCGCCCGAGAGGATCGAACCCGCGCGTCCGGCACCGCAGGCGGTGCAGCCCTGGCACTGGCAGTTGTCAACCGGCGGAGTGTAGTCGTAGGGACTCTGGCAGCTGCGGCAGCCGGTGGCCAATGGCATGCTGCCGAGCATCAACAGAGCGGATAGTACGAGGCGTTTCATCCGACGAGTCCCCACGCAGTGGCAGAAAAGTTTGCTTCCTCGGATTTATCGGCAAGCTGGGCGAAGGAACTTGGGCGAATTCGTGCGTGCTGGCATGTGGATTATTTAGCCACGGATGGGCACGGATGTGCACGGATGAAGAAACAACCGCCAAACGTCTCTGAGGAAAGAGTTCCCTTGAGAAAACATCGGTAAAACGAGAGCCGAAGACTTCTACTTCAAGGTACTTCAGTAGTCCTCCTTCAAATTGATCTAGATCCGTGTTTCATCCGTGTGCATCCGTGGCTAAAAAGCTTCTTGAACCTACCCCGCTAGCACCGCGCGAATGCGTGGGTCTGCTAGCGAATCGGCGATGAACTTCGCACCCGTGAAATCGTGATCGGCGCTGTGGGGGCTCGGTACGGCCACCGTGTACGCGCCGGCGGTGACGCCCGCTTTGCAGCCGTTGTGGCTGTCTTCGAGCACCAGGCACTCGCTGGTCGCCAGGCCTAGTCGCGCGGCGGCGAGCTGGTAGATCTCGGGGTGCGGCTTGCCATGCGTGATGTCGCCGGCGGTCAGCAAAAACTCGAAGTGTTCGTGCAGGTCCACGCGCGAGAGCAACTCCTCGGCGTAATGCCTCGCGCCGCTGGTAGCGATCGCTTTGCGAAGTCCACGCTCGTCGATGTAGGCGAGCAGTTCGTGCAGCCCCGGCATGGTGGTGAGGCGCTCTTCGACGTATTCCCAGAAGGTTTGTTCGGACTCGGCAGCCAAGTCGTCGAGCGTGTCGGTCAGCGCGTGCCACTTGATCATCACGGCGAGCGCCGCCGCGGCAGGCTGCCCCATCATCGCGCCGCGAAGGTCGTCGTCGAACGTCTTGCCGCGACGCCGCATCAGTTCGGTGCCAACGAGTTGATAGACGTCCTCGGTGTTGACCATCAGACCATCGAGGTCAAACACAACGGCACGGATCGGCGTTTCGGGCGTGGGGTGGTTCATGAGGGCCATTCTCGGGCAGTGGTCGATAAGCGGCTAGGGTTCGTCTTTGGGGATTTCATAAACGACGTAAGTCGCGTTGTCGTACGCAACCGGCAGACTAAGAGGCGAACTGTGCGTGGTGAGCACGTAGTCGATGCCGTACTTGTCGGCGAGTTCGAGGACGCGTGGCGTGCCGAGTTCGCCAACGCCTCCGACCCATGGCTGCGTCGCATCGCCACCGGGTTTGAATACTTCGTAGAGTCGGCGACGCCATTCGACCAGCCCTTCGGCGTTCTGTGGTACGTCTTTGTAGGTGACCACCTCGCCCCGCTCGGCGTGCCATTTGAACGAACTTCCCCCGCGCGGCGTAAGGAACATGGCGTCGGTAGGCGTTTCGGTGCGGACCCACTGGCAGATGTCGAGCCAGTCGCCGACGGGCTTCGATGGCACATCCGAGTCGGCGACGGGATTCTTGACGAACGCGTAGAACCGCGTGCCAATGATGGTTCCCGAGAGCACCAGCATCAGGGCGAGCATCGCCGGTACGTAACGCTGTTTGTCCGCCATCATGTCGGCGAGCAGCCGAATCCACAGCAGCGCCATCGCCATCGGCACGGCGACATCGACCAGACGGAACCAGTAGTACCGCAGCAGCGACGCCGAAAGTGCCGGATGATTCCAGAGCGTGAACTCAATCGCGAGACCAATCATCGCCAGCACCATCGCCCCGATGGCATAGAGTGCGATACGCGTGGCGGAGTCGTCGCGAATCGATTCGTTCGCGCTGCGGAGCGTGCGAAGGCGCACGGCCAGCAACAGCGCCATGAGCATTGCGACGGTCGAGTGCCGGGTGGCTCGCTCGGCGATCCATATTGCTGGCTTGTGGAGCGGCGCGAGATGGTGTGGGAGTCGCTCGAAGACGTACACCTGGGCTGCTTCGCTCTTAAGTTCGGCGTCGATACCGGCGCTGAGCGCTAGCGCCGGGAGCACGCCCGCGAGGGAGATGGCTCCGCCAATGAGCAGTCCGGGCAGCATCGCGGCGAACGATTGCTCGCGTCGCCAACCGACGAGCCAAAGCCCCAGCAGAATCACCACCGACCAACCGCCAACCAGGGCGTGCCAGGCGCTGGCGATGCCGAAATGGATCCAGGCCCAGTTCCATTTATTGAGCAACCATGCCCGCAAACCAAGCAAAACGAAGACGTAGGCGATCGTCTTCGCCTCGAAACCTTTGACCAGCCACTCGCCGGCGAAGTTTCCTTCGGCGATCCCCGCCAGCATCAGGGCGGCTGCTAGTGCGGCAAACAACGGCCTCGGAACGACGGCCCACGAGAGCCGGCACCAGGCCCAAGCCATGAAGGCCCAGTTCACCAGTCGCCCCAGCCAGGCCAGGGTTTCGAAGTCCATCACCCGTGCGAGCGGGGCCAGCACCCACACGAATGTGGCGTGGGCTTCGGGGGATTCGAGGAACAGGTCGCCCGGGCAGTACGTGGGGTCGACCGCATGCCGAAGCCGGCAGAGGTAATGGGGTTCGTTGACGCCAGGGGGTGGCGAGGGGGCGACCAAATAAAAAACTGCGAGTACCAACAAGATGTCAGCGGCAATCCACCATTTGGGGGGACGCGCAAAATCGTCGGGAATTTTTGCAGTTGTGGCTGGCTTCATAACTTTTGCCCGAAATCTTCCAAGATTTTTGTGATCGGCACAGTGATTGCGGACATTAAGTAATAGCGAGGTTTCCTAGTCGCTCTTGATTTAATCGGTCGATAGAGACTAAAGGACGCCTTCACGAAATCCTCAAGCTCGTGAGCTAGTCTTAGGGAAGAGGACAGTAAGAACAACGGGGGCCGACTCAGCGTACAGGAGTTGGCATCCGGACGGCCACGGGGACTCGTATTGAGTTCGCGTGGTGAAACTAGTGATTCGATTGGGACCGGTGCGTCCGAAAGGTGTGAAGCGTGGCAGAGAAAGAACCGTTTGGCTACCAGAAGCCGTCACTCAACGACAAAGAACTAGCTGAGAAGCTCGACCGCGTGGACGAGCTCGTAAGCTTGCTGCTCGACGACGAACTCGTCGATCAAAACGTCACTGAGCTTGAAGCTTTGCTGCTCGATAGCCAAGAGGCTCGCACTCAGTACGTCGGCATGATCCAACTGCACACCGACTTGATCGAGTATTACAACCCTCGCTCGATGGTGGGCGCTAATTCGCCCGTCCTGGCGAACCTCACTTCGACGGTTGACGTGGTACCTCCCACGACTCGCCCCACGGTTGAGTAGGGGCTGAGTTGATTAGCCGTTTTGGCGCTAGCCACGGTTCCTCTGAGTCGAATGCAACCGCGGCTAGCGCCGAAGCGGCTAAGATAATGGCCACCCAAAGTCTATCGCATCTCAACTGTTCGCAATCTTGCGGAAGTCGCCCTTCAGCGAGTCGTACAGCCCGCGGTAGATCGGCAAGCCCCGATCGTACACTTTGCGTGCGGCTGCGCTAGGTTTCGACTCTTCGGCCGTGTTCACCGCGTGCTTGGTTGCCTCGACGATGTCCTTGTACTCGCCTGCGCCCACGGCTGCTAGCAGTGCAACACCCATCGCAGGGCCTTCGTCGCTCGCCATCGCCGCGACGCGCTTGCCAAACATGTCGGCTTGTAGTTGCCGCCAGAAGGGACTCTTCGCGCCGCCACCGGTAGTGCGGACTTGCTTGGTCACCACGCCGAGCGATTCGACAATTTCTAAGCAGTCGCGAAGCGAGTAAGTCACTCCTTCGAGCACCGCTCGCACCAAGTGTCCACGCCGATGCGAGAGCGTGAGACCCACGAACGCACCACGCGCGAGCGGGTCTGCGTGAGGCGTGCGTTCGCCCGAGAGATACGGCAGAAAATACAGTCCCTCGGCGCCCGCGGGTGTCTGGGCCGCCTCGGCGGTGAGTTGTTCGAACAGGTTGCGTTTGCTCTTCTTCGCGAGCAGGGCGTCGGTCTGGCACAGTGCGTCGGCGAACCAACCAAACGAACCGGCGGCCGACAGCGTCACGCCCATCATGTGCCACTTGCCCCGCACCGCGTGGCAGAATGTGTGGAGGCGTCCTTCGGGATCGACTTGCGGTTCGTCGCTGTGAACGAACACCACGCCCGACGTGCCGAGCGAGGTCGAGACCACGCCACTCTTCACGATTCCATTGCCAATCGCACCCGCCGCGCAGTCGCCCGCTCCACCGACCACCACGCATTCGGTGGAGAGCCCCAGCAGCTTGGCGACTTCGGGCGTCAGCTTGCCAGTGACGTCCTCTGATTCGAAAGTAGGTGCGAGCAAGCTCGCGTCGAGTTCTAGTTTGTCGAGCAGCGTCTTCGACCAAGTCCGGCGCTTTACGTCCAAGAGCAACATGCCACTGGCGTCGCTTACGTCCGTGGCGAACTCGCCCGTGAGTCGCCTGCGGATTTCGTCCTTGGGGAGCAGCACCTTTGCGGTCCGCTCGAAGTTCTTCGGCTCGTTATTTCGAAGCCAAAGGATCTTCGGTGCGGTGAATCCGGTGAGTGCCGGATTGGCGACCATCTGCACCAGTTTCTTCCGCCCCCCGGCGCGGCGTTCGATTTCTTCGCACTCGGCCGCCGTGCGCTGGTCGTTCCACAACAGGGCAGGGCGGACGACTTTGTCGTTCTTGTCCAGGAACACCGACCCGTGCATCTGGCCCGACAGCCCGATCGCCTTGACGTCCGAGGGCTTCAGCTTGGCCTGCTTGACGACCTGGCGGATGGTGTCGGTGGTCGCTCGCCACCAGTCGTCGGGGTTCTGTTCGCTCCACAGCGGCTTCGGGTGATGGCAGGGATAGGTGGCGCTGGCCTGGGCCAACAGCTCGCCTCCCGGGCGGATTGCGATGGTCTTGGTGCCGGAGGTCCCGATGTCAACGCCGAGGTAAACGCTCATGCTGGCCGGTTCTCGAAACGGGATTTTGATGGTCGCTGGACGAGCAGGAACGCGAGTGCTTTGTCGCCAACCCTACAATTCAACGCTGACAAAGCACTAGTTATCCACCATTTTCGGGCAACTGCAAGCGGCTCGGGATTCTTGCCAGTGCCGGGGTAAAAGGTTATTTTCGTAGATTCGCCTCAACCCGCCCCCCACGACCATCGTTTGACGATCCCTCGCGCATGAGCAGCCCGGTGCCCGACAACCAGCGGATCGTCATCACCGGCGTCGGTTTGACGGCCCCCAATGGCAACACGCTGGCCGAATATCGCGCCGCCCTGCTGAGCGGCAAGAGCGGCGTCCAGCCGTACGAAATCCGCTACGTGGGGAAGACGCTCGCCGGCGTCTGCAACTTCGACGAGCTCAAGTACCAGAATCGCCGCAATGTCCGCCGCGGTACTCGCGCGGGGAGCATCGGCATCTACTGCGCCAACGAGGCAATCGCCGACTCGGGCATCGACTGGGCGAACGTCGATCGCCAGCGCGTCGGCGTGTACGTCGGCGTGACCGAGCATGGCAACGTCGAGACCGAAAACGAAATCTACGAGATCAAGCAGTACGACTACGACACCAGCGTCTGGTCGCACCACCACAACCCGCGCACCGTGGCCAACAACCCGGCGGGCGAGATCACGCTCAACATGGGCATCACCGGCCCGCACTACACGGTCGGCGCGGCGTGCGCTGCCGGCAACGCGGGCCTGATCCAGGGTGCCCAGCAACTGCTGCTCGGCGAGTGCGACGTGGCGATTGGTGGCGGTGTGAGCGAGAGCATCCACACCTTTGGCATCTTCGCCGGTTTTGCGAGCCAAGGTGCCCTCGCTACGCACGACGATCCCACCAAGGCGTCGCGACCGTTCGATCGCGATCGCAACGGCATCGTGGTCAGCGAAGGTGGCTGCTTGTTCGTGATTGAGCGTTACTCGGACGCCTCGAAGCGCGGGGCGAAGATCTATGGCGAGCTCGTCGGCTACGCGATGAATAGCGACGCCAGCGACTTCGTGCTCCCCAATCCCATCGAGCAAGCCCGCTGCATGCGAATGGCCCTTCAGCGTGCAAAGCTGAATGCCGGCGACATCGGTATCGTGAACACCCACGCCACGTCCACCACCAGCGGCGACATCCAAGAGTGCGCGGCGGTTCGCGACGTGTTCGGCGGCGCGGAGTCCACTCTGATCAACAACACCAAGAGTTTCATCGGCCACGCGATGGGTGCCGCGGGCTCGCTAGAGCTTGCCGGCAACCTCCCGGCATTTGACGACGGCGTCTGCCACCCTACCATCAACGTAGACAACCTCGACCCCGAGTGCGCCCTGGACGGCCTGGTGATCGGCGAACCTCGCCAGACCAAGGGAATTGACACCATCCTCAACAACTCCTTCGGCATGCTCGGCATCAACTCCGCCGTGATCATCAAGAAGGTATAAGCAAACCTCGGCGAGCGGGGCCCGTAAGGGCCGTGGTCCCACCGATACTAAGTGAGTAAGTGAGTAAGTGAGTACGATCGAGCGAACTAACCTGTTACCTACTAACTTACTCACCTACTCACAGCCTAAGGTAAATATCCTCCATCGAAATAAACTTTGCCCCTGAGGCTATGAAATGACCCGATCTGAAATTCGCGAAGAAGTACTCGACATCCTGACCGACATCGCCCCCGACGAGGACCTGTCGAACCTCGACGACTCGCAGAGCTTCCGCGAGCAGATGGAACTCGACTCGATGGACTTCCTGGACATCGTCATGGAGCTTCGCAAGCGCCATCGCATCCAGATCCCCGAAGACGACTACGTCAACCTGGCCAGCATGGACAGCACCGTGACGTATCTCGAGCCGCTGATGAAGGACATTCAGAAGGTCTAAATGACCAAGGCAGAATGACCAAGGTCCAAGTTTCGGAATGTTGGTCATTGGTCATTCGAAATTGGTCATTCACCTTATGTACGACACCATCATCATTGGCGCGGGGATGAGCGGGTTGGCGGCGGGCATTCGCCTCGCGCACTTCGGCCAGCGAGTCGCCATTCTCGAACGCCACTACACGATCGGCGGGCTCAACTCGTTCTACCGCCTGCGCGGCCGCAACTACGACGTCGGCCTCCACGCCCTGACGAACATCACGCCCAAGGGAACCAAGCGGGGTCCGCTCGCGAGATTGCTTCGGCAATTGCGCTTCTCGTGGGACGATTTCGACATCTCGCCGCAGAATGGTTCGCAAATCGCCTTCCCCCAGGCGCGGCTGTCGTTCTCGAACGATTTTGAATTACTTCGTAGCGAGGTCGCCCGGGTGTTCCCCGCTCAGGCCGATCGGTTCGACAAGATGGTCAGCCAAATCGTCGACTACGACGACCTGACGGACGAGCACCAGCAGCTTTCGGCCCGCCAGGTGTTGTCCGAGTACCTGACCGAGCCACTGCTGGTCGAGATGCTCTTCTGCCCGCTGATGTTCTATGGCAGCGCCCGCGAGCACGACATGGACTGGGGGCAGTTCTGCATCATGTTCCGCAGTATTTTCCTCGAAGGCCTCGGCCGGCCCTACGCGGGGGTGCGGTTGATCCTCAAGTTGTTGGTGAAGAAGTACCGCGCACTGGGTGGTGAGCTCAAGCTCCGCGCGGGCGTCAAGCGAATCGTCACCGATGCCACGAGCGATGGAACGCATCACGTGGTGGGCGTCGAGCTCGAAGGGGGCGAGGTTCTCGAGACCCGCCGCGTGCTCAGCTCTGCCGGCTGGTGCGAGACGATGCGTCTCTGCGACGATGGCCAGCCGGTGGTGTCGCGGGCGAGCGGTCAGCTTAGTTTTTGCGAAGCGATCGCGACGCTCGATGTCCCTCCGTCGCACTTCGATTACCACCAGACCATCACGTTCTTCAACGACTCGCCGCAGTTTCATTGGAAGAAGCCGACGGAGCAAATGTGCGACGTCCGCAGCGGCGTCATCTGCTCGCCCGACAATTTTGACTACGACCGCCCCCTCGCCGACGAGGGAACCATGCGCGTGACGGTCCTCGCCGATCAGGACCAATGGCTACCGCTCGGAGACGAGGAGTACCAAGTCGCCAAGCACCGCTGGTGGGATCGCATCATGGCCTCCGCCGTGCGGTTCGTCCCCGACTTCCGCTCGCGCATCATCGAAACCGACATGTTCACCCCCGGCACCATCGTCCGCTACACGGGCCACGACAACGGTGCGGTCTACGGTGCCCCCGACAAACAACTGAACGGCACGACGCACCTCGACAACCTCTTTATCTGCGGCACCGACCAAGGCTTCGTCGGCATCGTCGGCTCGATCATCAGCGGCATTTCGATGGCGAACATGCACTGCCTGAGGGAGTGAGGGGGTGGGCGGTGAGCAGGAAAATAGCCGAAGACCTACGTGTCGTCGGACCGCGCTAGTACCCCTTTCCCGCTAGTTGCAAGTCGGGAAAAGCGCTGCCATGCTACGTGCATGATCAAGTCAATTCCACGGTTCTCCATCCGAACCCTAATGCTGGCCACCTTGCTGCTGGCAATGGCACTCTCCATCGGTTTGCTTCTCTGGGAACTGATTCCACTGCGAGCGGAAGTGCAACGGCTTCGCAACGAAGCAGGTTACCTGACGGTGGACGACCCAAGCAAGCTTCAGGCAATTCGGCTTGATTCCGATAGTCCACTCGTCTGGCGATGGAAGGTGTGGATTCCAAAGGGAACGGGTACTGTTTTTGCGAACGCAATGATCGGCGACATCCCGGCATCAGGCGATTTTGTAAGGATGAGTGGAGGAGCGGGGATTGCACGCGAGCGGGACCAGGAGACAGTGGTCACAGTAAAGGTCTATCAAGATCTGCATCTAGATTGGACTCTTAGCTGCGAGATTGGAGGCGCCCAAATCCGACGTACTCTTACGGCGGAGGAAGTCGCGGCAATACGGGACAAAAGGGGCTATTCTAGAGAGGGAGTCGGCAACACCACGCAAGCCGGCGACGATGGCAAATACTTCATCCTGTTACGCGAACGCTTTGCGGCGCCAGGGGCAGGGTTTGTGGATTTTGGCGATCAAGATTCAGCGGGAAAAGGAATGCTCGTTTGGCTGCAGGCTAAATAGCAACTCTAGGGGCCGCTGACAGGTTCCGACGCAGAGTATTCGATTCCGTGAGGTCAGTGAGGTACAATAAAGTATCCCATTCGACCGCCCTCAGGAACCCACTATGGAATCCGACGACCTCCAAAAACTGATCGCCGATTGCCCGCTACTCATCCGCATGAATGATGGCCGGGAGTATCGCGTGGAGAAGTCGGAGTTCATCACGGTGGGTGACTACACGACTTCTGTACTCATCAACGACGATGGGGTAATGCGGCATGTCGTGCTCTCGCTAATGAACATCGCCGCGGTGGTGCCGAGCGTCGCTAGTTCTAGTCACTAGCTTACTGGGGCTGCGATTGTCGCATTCCATCGCCCACCCTGCTACACTACCTCTCAAGTCCCCATCCCCTTTCGGAGCCTTGAGAGCCATGCTGCAATTGGTGCGTGTCGTTGCGTTCTGCGTCGTCGTGTCAGGAGCCGTTTCCGCGAAATCGGCGGAGTACGCAGTCGTCGTTTCTAAGGAAACGCTCGCCGATGCCGGATGGAAGCAAGTGGTCGACACGCTGGTCGATAAGCACAACGCCGAGATTGTTACATTCGATGGCGGTCTCGATGAAGCAAAGGCCAAGCTCCAAGCCGACCATCCCCGCTTCACCTGCTTCGTCGCCACGCCGGCCGAGGCCACGCGCGAGTTCGTCGCCGCGGTGCACCAGCTCACTCGCGAGTACGACGACGATCCTTATACCGACACTCGCTGGGGAATCCTCACTGGTTACGACGCGGCGAACGCCCTGGCGATTGCCAAGACCAGCGAGCCGCTGGTGATTCACAAAGTGGCGGCTGGCACCGAGGTCGCGCTCGAAATGTGCGAGGAAGGGCAGTGCTTCGACGAACTCGTGCAAGGCAAGCTCGTAGTGAAGGACAAAGGAGGCGAGGCGAAGCTCACCGAAGGTCCCGCCGACTCCACCAAGGCGCTCGTCGACACGCTGAATGAATACCAGCCCGACCTATTTGTCACCTCAGGCCACGCGACCGAGCGCGACTGGATGATTGGTTTTCGCTACAAGAATGGTTTCTTCAAATCGAAGGCCGGCCAGATGCGGGGTGCGGACACCACCGGCGGCGTGCATCAGGTCGATTCGCCCAACGTGAAAGTTTATCTGCCGATCGGCAACTGCCTGATGGGCAACATCGACGGCCCCGACGCGATGGCCCTGGCGTGGATGAACGACGCCGGCGTCCGCCAGATGATTGGCTACACCGTGCCGACCTGGTTTGGCTACGCGGGTTGGGGATGCCTCGATTATTTCGTCGAACAACCGGGCCGGTACACGTTCACCGAAGCGTTCCTCGCCAACCACCACGCGCTCATCCACAAGCTCGAAACCTCGAGCGAAGATCGCCGCGGCCTCGAATACGACCGCGACACCCTGGCCTTCTACGGCGACCCCGCCTGGGAGGCCCGCATGGCCGAGGGCGATTGTGCCTACGATCAAGAGCTAACCGTAGAAAAATCGGACGGCGGCAACACCTACACCCTCACCATCACTCCCCGCCACGGCGCGAAGTCATTCGAGCCCGTGAACATGAACGGCTCGCAGCGCGGCTGGCGACCCATGGTGGCGTTCCTGCCCGAGCGTATCGGCAAGGCGACGATCGTCAGAGGCGCGGAACTCGAGCCGGTTATCACCGATGACTTCGTGCTGGTACCGAATCCGAAGATGGTGGAGGAGGGGAAGGCGTACAAGGTGGTGTTCGAGGCGGAGAAAGCAGAGTAGCTCTCAGTGATCGAGGAGCGAAATAGCCGAAGACCTACGTGTCTTCGGACCTAACCTGGATTGCAGTGTCAGGTCCGACGACGCGTAGGTCGTCGGCTATTTGTCGAGCGAGATGGACGATTATTCCGTGACTTTCACCACCGTCACGAACTCATCCACGCTCTGAGGTCGCGGAATCTCTAGCTCCATCGCACTCGAACCACGCGATGCTTTCACTCCGCTCATCGTTTGCCCGCCGGACAGCAGCGTGACCGTGGGTTCTGCTAGACTTCCCTCGATCTGCACCTTCAGTGGTTCGTCCTTCGGCCACTCCGCAACGCACAAATAAAGACTCTTCCCATCCGCCGACTTGGTGGCGTAGGCTTGCACGCTATTGAGGAACTTCACCTCCGGCGCCGGAGTCGTGTCGTAAATTGCTTCGCCGTTTGTCTTAAACCAGTTTCCAATCTCCGCCAAACGTTCTTTCTGTGGCTTAGGAAACTCGCCCTTCGCGTTGGGGGCGATGTTAAAGACAAAATTACCACCCTTGCTGGCCGAGTCGACGATGTTGCGAATGATATCACGCGGTTCGCGGTAGTTTTTCGCGCCGCGGACCCAGCCCCAGTTGTCGTCGTCGGTGCAGGTCATCACCACTTCGAAGTACCGCTCTTGCAGCGAGCCTTTGAGCTGATTCTCGGGCGTGCCGAAATCGCCATGGTCGGCCTGCACGCCGGCACCGCAGCGGTCGTTCACCAGCATCTCGGGTTGCAACGTGCGGCAGAAGTCGTACAGCTCGCGGGCGTGCGGCGTGTCGGTCGAATACTGATCGTCGACGTACCACCAGTTGTCGAACCACAGCACATCGACCTTGCCGTAGTTGGTCAGCAGCTCCTTGAGCTGGGCCTTCATGTAATCGGTGTAGTTATCAAACCGCTTGTCCATGACCTCCTTCGCCGACCAGTCGCCAATCGAATAGTACAAGCAGAAGTGCATGTCGTTCGCCCGGCACGCGTCGGCGATCTCCTTGACCATGTCGCGGCCAAACGGCGTCTGCTTGACGACGTTGAAGTCGGTGGTGTCGGTGTCGAACATGCAGAAGCCGTCGTGGTGCTTGGTCGTGAACACCACGTACTTCATGCCGGCGGCCTTCATCTGCTTCACCCACTCGTCCGCATTGAACTCGGTGGGGTTGAACTTACTCGCGACGTTCTTGAGATATTCCTTCGGCGTGATCACCGACCGCCGCTCGCCGAGGCCCATGATCTGCTCGGCGGGGCGATAGGGACCGCGGCCTTGGTAGTAGCCACCCAGTTCGGAGTAGACGCCGAAATGGATGATCGACCCGAACTTGGCGTCGCGAAACCATTCGCATCGCGGATCGCCCGCGGGGCAGCCTCGCTCGCTCCAGTAATCTTTGACGGGTTCGTCCGCCCGAGAAGGATGGCAGAGCACCGAGAGCGACACGACAACGACCGACCACAGAACAAGGCGCAGCATCGAAAGATTCCAAGAAGGGTGGAACTTGAAGTCGCGCGGGGCAGATCGCGATGCCACCAATATGCCCGCTGGGGCTGCGTCTCGCAAGCTTTTGCCCCGTTTCTACCCCCGTCGAGCCTCGGGCGTCGTCGTGGTAAACTCACGGGTTCGTTTTGCTTCGTTGTTCCGCAATCCTCGCACCCCTTCAGCACGTGCCCAAAGACTTCCTCAAAGGTGCCCAGTCCCATTACGACGTCGTGGTCATCGGTGCCGGCCTCGCCGGGCTGACGTCCGCCAACATCCTTGCGCGGCAAGGGCGTAGCGTTCTGCTGCTCGAGCAGCACTACAAGCTCGGCGGCATGGCCACGTGGTTCAAGCGCCCCGGCGGGCACATCTTCGACATCTCGCTGCACGGCTTTCCGTACGGCATGGTGAAGAGCTGCCGGCGGTACTGGTCGAAGGAAATCGCCGACTCGATCGTTCAGCTCGACGGCGTGCGGTTCGACAATCCAATGTTCTCGCTCTGGACCTCATTCACGCGCGAGGACTTCACCCAGCAACTCATCGAAAAGTTCGGCCTCGAACCCGATCGGGTTCACGCGTTCTTCGACAAAGCACGCGGCATGAACTTCTACGACGACCAGGCAACGACCACTCGCCAGTTGTTCGACGAGTTCTTCCCCGGCCGCGAAGATGTCATCCGCCTGCTGATGGAGCCGATCACCTACGCCAACGGGTCGACGCTCGAAGACCCCGCGATCAGCTACGGCATCGTGTTCTCGAACTTCATGTCGAAGGGCGTCTTCACGTTCCAAGGGGGCACCGACAAGCTCATCGACCAGATGGAAGAGGAACTGAAGAAGTCCGGCGTCGACATTCGAATCAACTGCGACGCCAAGAAGATCAACCTGAAGAACGGGGCGGTCGAATCGATTGAGATCGACGCGAAGGGGGGCACGCACACCATCAAGTGCGACGCCATTGTCTCCAACGCCAACCTCCGGCAGACCATCTTCAATCTGGTGGGCGAAGACAAGTTTGATAAAGGCTTCATCGACGACGCCAAAGCTGTGCGGCTCAATAATTCGAGCACGCAGGTTTACATGGCGCTCAAGGAAGACGACCACTTGGAAGTCAGCGAGCTGGGCGACCTCTTGTTCAGCAGCACCGCGCCGGTGTTCGAGACCGAGGCCCTATTGTCGCGCGACGTGACGAGCCGGACTTACTCGTTCTACTACCCCAAGACCCGCCCCGAAGCGCGGCCGCGATGCCTGATTGTCAGCAGCACGAACGCCCGCTTCGAAGACTGGGCGGAACTGCCCGAGGACGAGTACCAGGCGAGCAAGCAGGACCTGTGCGAGACAACGCTCGACGCCCTGGATAAGTACGTCCCCAACGTCCGCGAGCGAGTGGTGCACGTCGAAGCTTCGACGCCGAGGACGTTCAAACACTACACGGCCCACATCGCCGGCGCGAGCTTCGGCACCAAGTTCGAAGGGTTGGCCGTGAGCCGCGCGCTGCCGCAACAAATCACCGGCCTCTACCACGCCGGAAGCGTCGGCATCATCATGTCCGGCTGGCTCGGCGCCATGAACTACGGCGTGATCGTAGCGAACGAAGTCGATAGTCAACTGATGAACAAGAACTCGACGTCCACCGCAGCCGCAGAGAAAGCCGTGGCCGAGGACATGAGTTGAAAGGTCGTTTCGTTGAACGCCCAGCCGCAGGCGCCGGCTACGTTTCTACTTTATTGAGCCACGGGTGAACACGGATTAGCACGGATAAGAGGTGGCACGATGAACGACGAGAATCCGTATCAATCTCCAGGAACTCATGGTGAATGGCGAAAGGTAGACGACGCTGCGGAGCCGGATGAGCAAGATACGCTCGACCACAGCTTTGCCCTGTTCACGTCTTGCAGCAACACACCGGAGGCGCAGCTCTATCAGGCACTGTTACGGCAACACGGCATCGATAGCCATCTCGAGAATGCTAACACGTTCGGCAGTGCGTACGTTGGAGCTCTTGGAGGCATCCGGTTATACATTCCCGCGTCTGCCATGGAAGACGCCGTTGAGATTTTTAAGGACGGCCTACCGAAACTGGATGAGTCCGCATCCACCGAAGATATCACCTTCGAATGCGAAGAGTGCGGCAAAGAGATCACGTTCCCCGGCTCCCGCCGCGGGAAGACGGAGTCGTGCCCAAAGTGCCACGAGTACGTCGACGTGCCGGAGTGACGATTGAGTTCGTTGTGAACTTGCAGAAGTCTTCGTTTAACGCCCAGCCGAAGGCGCCGGCTAGCGTTGATACTTATTAGCCACGGATGAACACGGATTGGCACGGATGGAAAGAAAGAATGGAGGGCAACCATGGCTTACTCTATCGAAGTTGCGGACGCGTTGGTTAAAACCCTCGGCAAGTTCAAAACATTGAACAACTATCAACTAGCGGGGCAGCTTGCGAACATTGAATTCTGGGCCGACGAGGTCCGCCATGTTGTGCGTGTGCTCGATGGTTACTCGCGCCGAGACAGCGACCGGAAAAAGTCGGAGCGTCACTACATCAATACTCACGACACCAAGCGGTTTGATGCGTACGAGAAAGAAGTGTTCAACGATGTCTTAGACCCCGAGTTCTTGCGTCCTGCCTTACCCGACGACTACCTCATTGAGTCGAGCGTCATCAAGGCCAAACGCCAACAAGTCGCCGACGCTCTCTACCACTTCCTGAAGCGTTGCCATAAGGAGCAACTGCTGACCGGCGAAGAGGCGAAAGCTTGTTTAAAAAGCTGCGACCTTGGCTGGGAGCCGGGCGATTTCTCGCTTCATGGCCGAGACCCAAACGTATGATTGCTACAGCGAAATTCGCCCGAGACGACGAATACTACAAGCTTTCGTATCGCGCTTGGCTCAAGTACCGCTCGAAATGGCGAAGGTATGCACCGTACCTATGGGGATCGGTATTACTTCTTGCTGCAGGAATGTTTCTATCGGACGTTGCTCGCCCCGTAGCGTTTGGGATCATGGCCGGGGCAGTCGTAATGTGCATCGATACGGCTACCTATCCGTGGAGATGGCGACGAAGGATCAAGAAGCTCGGCTTCTCGGAGTGGGTGCAGTTGAGTTTCGCGGAAGAGGAGATTGAATTTCGCTCGCCACTCGGCAAGGAGGCAATTTCCTACAGAACTTTCATAGGATGTGTAGGAACTCCACTCGGCATCTTCCTGCGGATGACGCCTGACTCTTCCTTGTTCGTTCCCAACAATTCGATTGAGCCACCCGAGCGTGTCGAGAAGTTACTCGCCCATCTGCAGCGGAAGATTCCGGCGATTAGTTGACGCGAAGGGTGCTCGTGGCGTGAGTCTTCGCATCCGCCAGAACCGCAGCAACTTGCTCAGGTGTGACGGAAGGGAATTGCTCCAAGAAGAAATCCACGGTCTCTCCACCCGCTAGCCAATCAAAAAGAGACTCAACCGGCACTCGCGTTCCCGCGAAGCAGGGCGTGCCGCCGAGGATATCGGGGTGAATGGCGATGGTCTTGTCCATGTAGGAATTATACCTCGCGCATGGGCATCTGGAACAGCGGATCATGTCTCTAAAACTACTTGATGATCGGGAATGATTCGCTAGTTGGTGAAGTCTGGATCGCCCACGCTCCAAAGCGTCACCCCACTACCCCCTTCCGAGTTGCCATGCACTTGGGCTAAGCACTTCCCTGAAGGATCGAACGCGAGGCCATGGGCGATGCCACCACTCGTGCGGCTAAGACGTTTACCCGTCCCTCGATCCCAAAGTGTCACGCCCGAATTCAGCTCGGCGACTCCAACTAAACGATTGTCGGGACTGAACGCGATGCAGTCGACGCGATCACGTCTCTCGTCATCGAACTTCCCAACGTTCTCGCCGGTCTCCGCATTCCATAGATAGACTGCCGTGTCATCCCAATCGCCGCTCGTCGCGATCCACTTGCCATCCGAGGAGAGGGCAATGGGATAAGTGGCGGCCGGATTCAGCGTGAGTCGGCGCACTAGAGCTCTCTCGTTGGTATCCCAGATTTCGACACCGTTGCTATCGGTGGCGATGACGATCGTGCCGCCATCCCCCGTGGCCGCGAACGTGTGACCCCCCACCTTCGCAGTGGTGAGATTCTCACCCGTGACGGTATCCCACCATCGCAAGGTGTTATCGTCACCGCTCGTAACAATGGTTTTGGAATCCTGCAGGAAGAGTAGGGAGCGCGAAACCTTGTCGTGGCCAACCAGCTTGGTTCGCAGTTCACCCGTCGTGGTGTCGAACAAGCTGATCTCGACTCCGTCGGTTCCAGAAGAGCCATGCGAAGCTGCGATCGTCTCTCCATCAGGGCTCACGGCTAACGCCCAGGTGTAACATGATAACTGTTCGTCGATCGTCCCCAGCAGCTCGCCAGTGGCCGTATCTCGAATCTTGATCAGGTTTCCCGAGCCCGCCGTGTAGAACTTGTTGCCACTGGGGTCGAAGGCAAGGGAGCCGTATTCTTCGCCGGTCTCGGCGATGTTCCGTTCATCGGTCAATTGCTGAGCGTCGAGGGGTACTGCAACCGCCGCGGTTAGGAGAACTAGGGCTACACGCAACATGTTTCCTCCCTTTAGTTTGGAATGGCGAATTGCGTCAGTAGAGCGACAGCCTTCCGGGCGACGCCTAGGACAATTCGGCCTGCGGTGATAGCATGCGGCAACGCCATTTCGGGCGATGGACCCCTCATATACCGCCGCTTTAACGCTCAATCGTACCCGATTCCATGTCCCTCGACCAAATCAAATCCGCCATCCCCCACCGCGAACCGTTCCTGCTGATCGACGAGATCGTCGAGCAGGGAGACTCCAAGATTACTTGCCGGAAGACCTTCACCGGCGAGGAGTTCTGGTACGCGGGGCATTATCCGTCGTTTCCCATTACGCCCGGTGTGATCCTGTGCGAGGCGTCGATGCAGGCCGGCGCGGTGCTGTTGTCGAAGATCGTCGGCGACATGGAAGGCCGAGTACCGGTGGCGACGCGGGCGAATAACGTTCAGTTCCGCGAAATGGTCCTGCCGGGTTCGACGGTGAAGATCGAAGTCGAACTCACCGAACGCCTCGCCGACGCGTTCTTCCTGAAAGCCAAAGTCACGAACGAGACGACGGGGAAGCTCGCGTGTCGGTTTGATTTTGCGTGTACGTTGGCGAAGCCATAGTACCTCCACACTCCGTGTGGAGAAGCGATTGTTTACGTTGTTCTAACTCGTGGTCGTCTCCATCTTACTAGCACCCACCTCGGCCTCTCCATACGGAGTATGGAGGTACTACGATGCCCTCTGACTTTTTACAACTTGCTGGTAAGACCGTCCTCGTCGCTGGCGTGGCGAATCGTAAGAGCGTCGCGTGGCACATCGCACGGCTGCTGACCGAGGCCGATTGTCGCGTGCTCTACTCGGTCCGCTCGCCGGAACGGCGCGAGCAGATTGCGAAGCTCGTCGGCAGCGATGCCGATATCATTGTGTGCGACGTCGAGCACGAAGCAGAGATCGCTCAGCTTGCGAAGGAGGTTGCCAGTCGTACGGACAAGCTCGATGGCATGGTCCACTCGATCGCGTTCGCCGATTATCAAGATGGACTCAAGCCATTTCATGAGACCTCGAAGCGGGCATTCCTGCGGACCATGGATGTGTCGTGCTATTCCTTCCTGGCGATGTCGCGAGAGTTGAAGGATGTTTTTGCACACGACGCGTCGGTGGTCACCATCTCGATTTCGACCACCCGGATGGCCAGCGAGAACTACGGCTACATGGCCCCCGTGAAGGCCGCGCTCGACTCGTCCCTCGCGTTTTTGGCCAAAAGTTTCAGTGCCCACAGCGAGGTGCGGTTTAACGCAGTCGCCGCCGGGTTGCTGAAAACCTCGGCTTCCGCGGGCATTCCGGGGTACGTCGACAGCTATTTGTTCGCCGAACAGGCCACGCTCCGGCATCGGGCCGTGGCGACCGAAGAAGTGGCCAGTACCGCGGTTTTTCTCGTAAGTCCGCGGTCCTCGGGCATCAACGCCCAGCGGGTGGTGGTCGACGCGGGCATGGAAACCAACTATTTCGACGCCGAAATCGTCCGGCGGAACGTGGAAGGGTCGTAGCGGCTGGCGCGGCCCCGGAGTCGGTCTCCCGTTTTCGTAAGTGAAATCTACTGGATGGTTTAGGCCATCCGTGCTATCGTAATAGGTGAGGAGAGAGCAACTTGCGGCGGCAGCACTGCTGCCTAAGAGTTGCGCTGCGTGCGCAGGGCTGCGCGAGGGTGGCCCGGCCGAAGCGACATTCGAGCGCACGCAGTGGTGTGAGCGGAACAGAGTCAGACTTTTCCAGGCGGCCGATCCTTCAAGCGCCAGACTGATGCCAGAGGCCATCACCAACAAACTGCTTCATGACCTGAAGCGCAGCGAGCTTATTGAGGACGATCAACTCGAATCGTTTCTCAAGAAGTCCGCTGCGAAGCACGGAGGGTCTATACCCGACGATCCCGAGGTCTTGGCCTCGGAGATGGTGGAAGAAGGACTGCTCACCGATTGGCAGTCGAAGAAGCTTCTCGCCGGCAAGTACAAAGGGTTCCGCCTCGGCAAATACAAACTGCTAGGCGAAGTCGGCAAAGGTGGCATGAGTGCCGTCTACCTCGCCGAGCACGTGCTGATGCGACGTCGCGTGGCGATCAAGGTGCTGCCCAAGTCCCGCGTCAAAGACTCTTCTTATCTCGAGCGTTTCCGCCTCGAAGCCCGCGCGGTAGCGAAGCTCGACGACCCGCACATTGTTCGCGCGTTCGATATCGATAACGAAGGCGATACACATTACATCGTGATGGAGTACGTCGACGGCAAGGACCTGCATCGTTTGGTCGCCGACGGCGGGCCACTCGATGCCGACACAGCCGCCGACTACATCGCCCAGGCCGCCACGGGGCTTGCTCACGCGCACGACAAGAACCTCATCCACCGCGACATCAAACCAGCGAACCTGCTGGTCGATCGTTCGCAAACCGTCAAGCTGCTCGACCTCGGCCTCGCGAAGCTAACCGAAGACGATCAAACTTCGCTGACGCTTGCGAACGACGAGAACGTGCTTGGTACTGCCGACTACCTCGCTCCCGAACAAGCGCTCAACAGCCACTCCGCCGATCAGCGGAGCGACATCTACAGCCTTGGTTGCACGCTCTACTTCCTGCTCACCGGCCGGCCACCGTTCCCCGAAGGGACGATCTCCGAGCGGCTGCTGAAGCATCAAGTTGAAGAGCCTGAGAGCCTGCTTAAGCTTCGGCCCGAACTGCCGATGTCGCTGGTAGAAATCTGCCAGCGAATGATGAACAAGCGGGCCGAACTGCGGTTCGAGACCGCTAACGACGTTGCCGATAGGCTCACTCAGTGGCTTGCCAGCCGTGGCCGTAAGGTCCGCGGAGGGCGAATGGAAGCTACTGACGAAGGAAGCGGTGTCGGCAGTGGTATCCTCACCCGCTTCGGCGTCCGTCCGCCCGGGAGTGCGATCAGCACCCCGCCCAGTAGCGAGACGATGTCGAACGCCGCGGCAGATCGAGACACCAAACGCCTCAACGATTCCAGTGGCTCGGGCGTCATCATCGACGATGAGGACATCACCCTCGCTCCGCTTGAGGAAGATTCCGAGAGCCCCCAGAAGAACCGCGACCGTGCTCGGTCGTCCGACGTGCTGGGTGGATCGGGCCTCAAAGCCAAATCGCCCACTTCCTCGGGCAGCGGACCCCCGACCAAGTCGCTGTTCGAGGAAGAATTCGTCGAGAAAGCAGAGCCACTCAAGCCTCGCTTCTCGGGCGAGTTTGATTTCAATCCGCTTCACCCACCCGGGTACACAAACCCTTACAAGTCGACGCCGTGGGGCCTGATTATCGGTATTGGCGTGGCGGCGATCGTCGTGGTCGGAGTTCTTCTAGCGATGTCGATGAGCAGCTAGCTCGCCTTGAGTCATCTTGCGTCCAGCCCGCGGCGATTTCTGCGAGATTGATGCGCCATGGTGCGCAGTCTGGGGTCGGGGACGACCCGGCTCACTGTTCGCTCGCTTCGACGCCACCACTTACTAGCGTCTTCTGCCATTCGCAGCCAAGCATCACGCAGTTGATGCCCGAGCCAATGCCAAGCATCGCGATCTTGTCGCCGGGCGTTGCGGGGCGTTCTTCCAGTCCACGCGCCATGGTGATGGGTAACGCTGCGGAGCCGGTGTTGCCGAGCGTTTCGAGCGTGCCGAAGTCGATCGCCGGATCGAGCCCCAACGCTTCGAACAGCATCTTCCGATGGGCCACTCCCACCTGATGGCAGAACGAACGGTCGATCGTGGCAGGGGAGAGGTCGGTTTCGGTTTGGAAGCGTTCGAACGTCGCCGCTCCTGTGGCGATGCCCTCGTGCATCAGGGCTTCGCTGTCGGTCTGCATCAGCTCCGCGTGGCCGTCGCTTTGGCAGAGCTCGTGGTGCTGCGTGCGGCAATGCACCGCACCGCCGAGCAGTCGATTGCCTGTCTTCGTGAGTTCGGCGTCGGCCAGCACGATCGCGGCACTTGCCGAGCCAATGGTCAGCGACGCCACGGCGAACTTGATCGCATTGCGTGTGAGCGTCGTGTCGCGGTTGAGCTGCTCGATAGTTCCTTCGACCAAGTTGCGCCCCGTCTCGGTTCCGACAACCACGCCCGCGCGGATTTGGCCGAGCTCGATCATGTTGGCGACCTGCACCACGCCGTTCAGAATGCCCAGGCAGGCGTTCGACACGTCGTAGATCACGCAGTCGTCCGGTAGGCCCAGGTGGTGGTGCACCCGCGACGCCGTGGCAGGCTCCAGGAAGTCGCGGCAGACCGAACCGTGCACCAGCGCACCGAAGTGCTCGAGAGCAATGCCGCTGGCCTCGATCGCTCGCCGTGCGGACTGGATGCTGATGGTGCTGGGCCGCGTGCCGGGGACGTAGAAGCGTCTCTCGGCGATGCCGGTCATCAGTTCGAGCCGGCCCTCGGGGAGCTTAAGTCGCTGGTAAACGGGTGCTAGTTGCTGTTCAATGGCAGCAGTGGTCACGACCTCGCCAGGCAGCGTGTAACCCAGGGATTCGATGAAGACTCGTGAGTAACGCATGCAACTGTGGTAGGCGGAGGCGGGGCGAGGATGTAGTCTAGCGAGGATAGACGGTGGCCGCCCGCGGGTAAAGCGGCAGACCTAGGATCGAGGAGCAGGCACGTGGTGAATCGCTGGCGAAAGTTCGACTTGTTGGTGCTCGCCATCGCGTGTGTTTTACCAACGTTCGTGACGCTGGTTTACTTCGTCTGGGCCGCCGAATCGAAGTCGAGCGTCCAACAAATTGTCTACGCCGTAGCGAAGGTCGTGCAGTTTGGCCTTCCGATTATTTGGGTACTCATCGCGTGGCCTGAGCGACTCCCCTGGAAGGGCTCTACCGACCCTACCCGAGGACCTACAGGTCGTCGGACCAACCTCGGCCACGTCCCGGACTACGCCCTCGGTATCGGCTTCGGCATCGCCGTGGCTGCGGCGATGTGGTTGCTGTATCAGTCGCTTGCCGGCACCGAACTGATGGAGCAGGCCCTCGCCCCCATCCGCGAGAAGATCGCCGGCATGGGGCTCGCCTCACCGGCGAGGTTCCTGGCACTCGGCGTGTTCTACTCGTTGTTCCATTCGCTGCTCGAGGAGTACTACTGGCGGTGGTTCGTGTTTACGGGGCTCAAGCAGCACACGCGAGTCGTGCCAGCCATTGCCATTTCGTCGGTGGCGTTTTCGGCCCATCACTTGGTGGTGCTCTGGACGTACTTCTCGCACGCCCCGGCGATTGCCCTCGTTTTGACCGCTGCGGTGGCGGTGGGGGGGGCGTTTTGGGCGTGGTTGTACGAGCGGTCGGGCTCGCTCGTGCCGTCGTGGATGAGCCATCTGGTGGTGGATGCGGCGATCTTCTCGCTGGGGTACCATCTAGCGGCCCCGCTATTTCGATCTTGACGTAATCGCTCATGCTAGCATCCGGCTGCGTGTGCTGTTGTGGCACATCATCTTGTGGTTCGGTTTTCGCAAGTCGCAAAATGTTCCTAGGTGCTTGTGTTCGGCCCTACAATCCCTAAAGTTTCCCTTCACTTGCATCCCACACACTCGCCGCGTGACACGGCTTTACAGCACAGGAGCAATCCGAGAACGAACGATAGGGAAATCGGGCGTAGCCGCTACGCAGACCTGACATCTGCTTGGAGGCATGCAAGAGAATCGTGGGGGTTGTGGTAGCTTCGCAATGGATGGCGTGCTGCTCACCGTTCCTTCCTGAGTGCATGACCTAGCACTCGATACTCGCTCGCAAGACATTCTGGCCCCGTGGGGGGAGATTCCGTGCGACCGGCCTACCTATCTACACTCAATCTCGCAGCTCCTGTACCCCGGAGACGGTCGGAACGATTTCCACCAAAAGGCTTCACGACGAAGCCGGAACGTTCCCTCGCGAGCCGTCGACGTACTTTCACAGGGAGTGTTGAGAGATGTCGAAGCCAGTCATTGGTTTGAACGCTGACTACCGTGCAGCCCAGGGCGAGACGCCCGCTTATTCGTACGTGGGGGCGGGCTACTACGACGCCATCATCAAGGCCGATGCCATTCCGGTCATTCTTCCCCCCGTCGCCGATCTGGACGACATGCACCAACTGCTCGACATCGTCGACGGCGTGCTGCTCGTGGGCGGTGCCGACCTCGATCCTCGCCGCGATGGTTGGATGCTGCACCCAACGGTAAAGCCGCTCGATCCTCGCCGCGAGACGTTCGACCGTGCGTTGGCTCGCCTCGTTTGCCAGCGCCGCGTTCCCGTGTTCGGCATTGGTGCGGGCATGCAACTGCTGAACGTCACGATGGGCGGCAACCTGCTGCTGCACATTCCTGAGGATCGCCCCGATGCGCTGCCGCACCGCGATGCGATTGATCCGCAGCATCGCCACACGCTGGAAATCATTCCGGGCTCGCTGCTTGATCGCGTGTACGGCGATGGCGAGCTTCGTGTGAACAGCCGCCACCACATGGCGTGCGACGAACTGGCCCCCGGTTTCATGGCCACCGCCAAGTGCCCGGATGGCATCATCGAAGGCATTGAGTACCAAGGCGAGGATTGGTTCGCCCTCGGTACGCAGTTCCACCCCGAAGCGAATACCGCCTCGGCGCTCGACATGCGAATCTTTGAAGAGTTCATCATGGGTGTGAAGGAAAACCACGAAGCGGTCCGTTTGGTCGCCTAAGGTATTCTTCTTTTTGCTAAGTTGTCATTGGTTCTTCGGAACCCACCCGAGTCGCAACGATCCACGAGAGGGAACTCGCGCAAGCCGGCAAGGATGCCGCCTTTATTTTGGACAAGTCGACTTCATCGAAACCCGTTCGGCACAACGATTGTGTCGAGCGGGTTTTTGTTTGTTGAGAGCAAGCAGCCATGTAGGCCGCATCAAGCTCTGCGCCGATACGGCGCTTAACGTGTTCAAGTTATTGCCCCTCACTATGTCCCAGCGCGCTCCTCGGGTTTGAGTTAGACTTTGTCTCACGCCAAGGCGCAAAGACGCGAAGCGGCTGTAGGCCGTATCAAGCTCTGCGCCGATACGGCGCTTCGCGAGGCGCGCTAAAGTAGCGCGTCCCGTTGGGACTACTGATGCAATTGGCGACGAGTTCCCAGGACTTCGTCCTGGGCTATCGAAGCGCGCCACTTCGTGGCTAGGGGATTAGAATCGCGAGTGGTTGAAGATTTGCGATTGGGTTAAGGGTGAATTGCCGCACGCGGCGCGGAGCATGGTACGGCCTACGGCCAATAGCATATAGCTCTTTAAAAAAGTGACGGGATCCCGTCGGGCGGTTGGGCGGGGTGAAACTTGGATGGGGTAACCGGTGTTCGTGTTTGCCGGCAGGCATCGTATTTTCCACCTCGCCCCACGGGCGCGCAGTTCGAGACAGCCTGTCGTAAACCCTCAACACAGGTCCAAGGTGCTGATCGGCCAAACCACCTCCATCTCGATACGTATCGGTGGGGTCCCCTTCGACGAAGGTGGTCCGCTGTTTCGAAGCACAACTGTCTCTCCCCGCACGCTTTCGCGTACGACGAACAGGTTGAATTGTATCAAATGTACACGTTGTTGTCAAGGGCGCATGTGTACGCGTGGACATTTTGTGGGAAATAGTTGGTGAGGGCAGAGAATGGAGAGTTTAGGCGAGCCGGTGAGCGTTAGCGACCGGAGAAGTTAGGGTGAATGGACTACTCGGAAGAGTTTCTCACGCAAAGGCGCAAAGACGCGAAGAAGGGAAGAGGGGGGAACACTAATCTTCGCTTATCGGCGCTAATGGGGAGGCGCCATCGTTTGCGACCTGTGATGTTTCGAACTCTTTGCGTCTTGGCGGCTTTGCGTGGGGTTGTGAAATCTCGATTTCAACCACTTTGGAGGTGTGGTAATTTATGTACTTTCCGGGCGCGAGCACCCATCCTACGCTAAATAGCCAGTCATCTTTGTTTGGCATGAATCGAGAGCGTCACATGATGAGCAACGCCTCCTGGCTGTGGGACCAACTTCATGATCAATTCGATACGGACGATGGCTCCCTTCCTGATGTGTATGTTGAGTACCAAAAGCCCGAAGCGCTTGTCTCCGCGTACTTGTTGCTGAGGGATCGTGCGACTGCGGTCGTAACGGAAAGGCCTGATTATTGGTCGACCAGTCTGCAGCAACGCCTTCCTCTGGATACTGTTCCCAACGCTTCCATGCTTGTGCTTTCCGGCGAGGCAGAGCCGTTCCATGTAGTCTTTGGGGGAATCACAGCGAAAGGCGTCGTGATACCTGACTTAGGCGTTTTCGTCTTTCAAGAATGTATTGCGTTGGACTATCGCATGGGGAGTGAGTGGGGTCCGCCGGAACTGGACGCGTTCTTTGAGCTGCTTGTTGAACTGTCCGCCTTGGACCCGGCGTGCCGCGTAGCACTCGACGATGGCCAACCCGTTTCCCAAGCAAGTTTTAACGAAGCATTTCATCGATTTCGACGCGAACGCTCAGCGCGCATGGAATGTTGAGATCAAATTGTGTGCGGCGCCGTTGGCGATGGATAAGATGCACGAAAATCCATACTCCTCCCCGCAACATCTCAACGCCACTCCGATCGGCGATGGCAAAGGCTCGCAGTGGCTCGTCCATGTAGCGCCATGGGTACTGCTTTCAACTGCACCACTCCTCCTCGAGTTGACGGACACCCGGCGGCCAAATCGGCAACTGCCGCTAGGGGAATGGCCAGAGACCTCTTGGGTGGACCACTGGATCGGGGGCCTCATCTGGTTGCAAGTGCCGATGGCTTTGGTGTCGATCGTTCTTGTTTGGCGAAGGATGCCGCACGGTACCATTCGCTGGCTTGTGATCGGAGTCGCCGTGGCGTCGGTTCCGGCAATGATGCTTTTTGGCTTGGCGGTGGTGATGGCGAAGACGGGGAAGTGGTTGTAGGTATGGGAGGCGTCTGGATCGTCTCGACGCGGGCTACTTAAAGTGGTTTCCGGCTGTCTACCAGCAAGGGTCCGGTGCCAAGACCGCGAATTGCGAATTATAATCCTGCAATGACCAACCCCTATCAGTCCTCTGAAGTTCACTCAGACAAGTCAAATAAAGAGCTTGAGAAGTTCCCTTGGGTGCGGTGCGTCATGGCGGGAGCGGCAACCTGGGGAGTATTGTTTCTGGCCGTTCAGCCGCTCGTTGGCGCTCGGCTGATCAATTTTCAATCGGGCATTGTGGGGGCTGTTGTCTGTTCGATGGTTTTTCCACTGGTACCCATCTATGCTGCGCTCGACCTCAGGGAGCACCCGATTTATCTCGTGCTGGCCGGCATCTCGGGCGTGCTGCTCCACGCCACTTTTTGGATCGTCCTTCAGGCGCTACGGAGGCGGCGTTCGCGCTGAGCTCGCTGTCGCCGCTCCGGGACGGCGGTGATGAACATGGGATCGTCATCGATAGTTGCCTGCATGGCTGGGTTCGACCGGCCGCACGTAGAGTCTTGTGCCTTGCCGGTTGACGACCACTACCGGCGTTCCCGATGGGATGTGGCCGTAGCTTGATGTTGCCATCCATTGCTGATCATCAATGATTACCTCACCGGCGAGACGTAAGTCGGTCGAGGCGAAGCCGGTCCGCCCGATGATCGATTGGTGTTTGGTCTCCGCGAGGCGGCGGCAATGCGCTGTCTTTCGTAGATCCCTGAGGTGTTGCAAACGCTCCTTGCGCTGACGCGGAATGTAGAAGAGCACATCGTTGACAATGAAGAGGGGCCAGAAGACCAACGCGGCCGTGGCTATGGCTAGCTGAAAAGTTTGTAGCGCCTCGAAGAACGTCGACGAGACTTTGCTCTTGGCGGCGGATTTACCGACGAGATAGCAGCAAACGCAGCCCAGCAAGAAATACGCTATCAGTACGAGGTGCATGGGCGGGAACTCGCCAGTTCAAGAGTGGTACGAGTGAGATCGCGCTTCGGGCATCGGCTGGCTGACTTACATTTCCGTGGCCAGACTTCGCCTAACTCAGCCCTTCGATCAGTATCACCAAAGGCGAAAGTAGCGCAAAGGCGGCGGCAAGGATGAAAAGGACTGCCAGGCCCAGTGACACGATAGCCATTGCGTAGCGCTGGCGAGGAGTTGCATTCATCGCCGCCAGCGCCAGAACGACCGCGACAGCGGCAGTTGCGAGCGTGGAACCCGGATGTAGCATCATCCGGGTTAACAGCGGCAGCTTCATGTCGAACTCCCGGAACAGGGGCGTAAGAGCCGAGCCTGCGAACCAGATAGCCAAAGCGAGCGTTGCCCAAACCATTGAGGCTACGACAATACTCAGCTTGAAGGTGAATGCCGCGGGTTGGCCTCTCGATGCCGGTGCCTCGTAGGGATTCGGCGAGTCCTCGTGCATGGTTGGTGTCTTCGAAGTGGTCGCGCGTGGGCGTATGTGGCAAGTTCGCTGTCGCCGCTCCGCGGCTTGCGAGGGGATGTGGCGATTGGTCCCGGGGCTTGCGCCCCGGGCTATGCGCTGTCGCCGCTCTGCGGCTGGGGGGGCGAGAGGCGAGCTCTCGTGCAAAACGGCTCTTCACTCGTAAACGGAGGCACCTCGCAGCGCGACGGCCATCAACGTCCACGTTGGATTCTCGGGGTCGATGCCCGGCGCGCAGTTTGCGCACCAACCGGGAAGGTCATTCAGATATGCTGAGAGTGCATCAAGAAACGAACCTAGGTCAACGTTCTCCCACTCGTCGGACTGGCAATTCAAATCGGCGCGGAGGTCTCTGACAAAATTCGACAGATCTAACCGCGACTGTACCTTCATTGCATCCATCTATTCACCCTCTTCAGCTCTATTGAGTGACCTCTTCTTGTTGCGACCTACCCCCGCAGCACTTCTTCAAACGCTCGCATCCAATTTGCGTTCGCGGGCCAGGCGGCGGCGGTGACTAGTTTGCCGTCGACGGTGACGCTGTCGAGGCCGCCGCTCGGGAGTTCCCAGATGCCGCCGGCGGATTCGACTTCGGGGCGGACGGTGGGGTAGCCTTGGCAGCGACGACCCGTGAGCACCTTGGCGGCGGCGAGGATCATGGGGCCATGGCACGTCGCGGCGATTGGTTTATCGGCCGTGGCGAAATGCTTGACGAGCTCGAGCACGCGCTGGTCGATGGCCAGGTACTCGGGCGCGCGGCCGCCGGGGATCACCAGGGCGTCGTAGCTGTCGGCCTGGATGTCGGCGAAGGTGGCGTTGAGCAGGTAGTTATGCCCGCGCTTCTCGCTGTAGGTTTGGTGGCCCTCGAAGTCGTGGATCGCCGTGGCCACGGTGTCGCCCGACTTCTTGTCGGGGCAGACCGAGTGGACGGTGTGGCCGAACGCTTCGAGGATCTGACGGGGGACCATGACTTCGTAGTCTTCGACGAAGTCGCCAACGATGAAGAGGATCTTGGCCATGGAGTTGTTGTCCTTTGAAGGGTTCGTGTGAGCCGGGTCGTCCCCGACCCCGGATGGGATATCAGAGTTGGTCTTGTGGTGGATTCAACTCAGTGGGTGGTGGTTGCTCTTGGGCTATCGGGCTCGGAGAGCCCTCCCACAGGTTCCTGTAAGCAGTAAGTTGCGTCACTCGTCGATCATTAAGTAATCGGGCAGACGCTGAACTTGGCCGTTGCGGTCGATGCAGGCGAGCGTGCTGGTTCCTTCGGCGAGCAGCATCCCGCCCCGCTCGACCTTATACTCGTGGTCGATGCGGGCACCGCGGGCGCGGGAAGTGTGGATGGTGATGTCGAGCATGTCGCCGAACCGCGCGGGGAGGCGGTAGGTGCAGGCGATCTTGTTCACGACGAGGATGATGCCATCGCGCTCGAGGTCGGCGTATTCATACCCGAGCGACCGCAGGTGGTGGACACGGGCGAGTTCGAAGTACTTGAAGTAGTTGGCGTGGTGGACGACGCCCTGGGCATCGGTTTCGTAGTAGCGAACTTCGAGGTTGAATTTGTAATCGCGGGACACGGCGGGGCAGGGGGTGGGGGAGGGCGGAATGGCGAAGGCGGAAGGGGGAGTTCGAGCTTCGTTATACCGGACCAACGGCTGAGCTTCTGCCCCCGTCGCTTCGGGAAACGCGGCGTTTGGCTCGCGTTGAAATAACCCGCCTGTGGGCTTATACTTACGTCGATGCTGGCAGCCAGTGCCGGGTGGCGGATCGCCCGGCGGAATCGCTCGCCGCGAACGACTATTCCAAGGAAAACAATCTCATGAGCATTGGCGAAGGAGCCAGCACCGATTTCGTCACGGCGAGGGGTCGCGACTACCCGTCGATTCGGCAGTTTACGGTGTTTCTGGAAAATCGCGTGGGCCAGCTGCTGGAAGTGATCCGCAAGTTCCACGGCAGTAAGGTCCGCATCGTTGCCCTGAGCATTTCGGATTCGACGGAGTGCGCGCTCGTTCGGTTCCTGCTTAGCGATCCCGAAGCGGGGCGCGAGATATTGGAGCGAGCCGGGTTGGCGCTGGTGGAGTCGGATTTGATCGGCATCGAGCTTCCCGACACGCCGCAGCCGATGCTGCAAATGTGTACCGCTCTCTTGGCGGCTGAGGTAAACATCACGCAGGTCTACCCGCTATTGGTTCGCCCGACAGGCCGGCCGGCGGTGGCCGTGATGGTCGACAACATCGAGATGGCCCTCGACACGCTGAACAACGAAGGCTTCCGGTTGATCAACGAAGATGAACTGAAGCAATACGATCAGCCCTAAGCTGCGACCCCATCCCTTAGCCGCCCCGCGGCGTCGCTGAATCGCCGGATCACTCGCCGTACTCCTCGCCAAATCCACTCGATCGTCGCACCCGCTGATGCCCATCCAAGTTACTTGCCCCGGTTGCCTCAAGCGTTTCACCGTTGCCGACAAGCACGCGGGCAAGCAGGGTCCGTGCCCCGCCTGTAAGAAGCCGATCACGATTCCAAAGCTGGAAGACCAAGTGGTCATCCACGAGGCCCCGCCGAGCGGGCCGACCGACTCGAAGGGTCGTAGCGTCCTCAAGACGTTCAAGAAGAAGGACTCGAAGTTCTCGCCGCTGATCGCGGGATCGGCGGTGGGCGTGGCGATTCTGGCGGTGGTGGCCGCGTTCCTGATGAAGGGAGCCGTGCAAGGCCCCGAGCTGACGTCGGTGCTGATCATGGCTGCTGGCGCGGCGCTGCTAGGTCCATTCATCGCGGTGGGTGGTTATCTATTCCTCCGCGACGATGAACTCGAACCCTATCGCGGCACGCAGCTTTGGTTGCGCGCGATTGCGTGCGGCGTGGCGTTCGCTGTGGCTTGGTTGTTGTTCGGCTTCATTCTCAGTCGGCTAGCAATTCCAGAGGAAATCGCGAAGGGCCTTTTGATGTGGCAACTATTGGTGCCGCTCGCGGTGATGTTCATGGTGGGGCTACTTGCCGGCTACGCAAGTTTGGACCTCGAGCCCGCGGCGGCGATCATGCTGTTCGCGCTGTTCTTCATCTGCACGGGCCTGCTGCGGATGGTGATGGATCTGCCGTTCGTGCCTGGTTTGGTGCTGGGCGGAAGTTAAGTCCAGAACCATTCGAGCCCGATGGCCATGCCCTACGATTATTCGTTCATTCCCGAGCTCGCCACTCGCCACGCGCCGGCGAGCTTGGTGCGTTTGCCTCCGGGCGAAGACGTTCCGCTGACGCCGCGAGTGCGGCGGCTGGTCGATACGCCGGCGTTTCGACGTTTGAGCAGCGTCTCGCAGCTTGGCCTTGTGCAAATGGTTTACCCGGGGGCGGGCCATACGCGGTTCGAGCACTCGCTGGGGGTGTATCGCGTCGCGCTGGAGTTCTTGGCGCGGCTGACAAGCGACGCGCGCTTCGCGGAGATCGTGTCGCCACAGCAGGTGGAGTGCTTCCTGCTCGCGGCGCTGCTGCACGACGTAGGGCATTTTCCTTACTGCCACCCGCTGGAAGACATCGCGCTCGCTAGCGTTACGCACCACGAAGCGCTCGCTCGCCAAGCGATCAGCTCGGGCCCGATCGCCGATGCGATTTCACAAGACTGGAACCTCGAGCCCGCGCGGATTGCGGACCTGATCGCCGGACGCTTGCAGGATCCGGGCGAGTGGGTGGTTCGGAGCATGCTCTCAGGGCCGATCGATGTCGACAAGATCGACTACCTATCGCGCGACAGCATGCACTGCGGTGTGCCTTACGGCCGCAACTACGATCAGCGCCGGCTGATCTCCAGCCTGTGCCTCAACGCGGTGGGAGATCGCATCGCCGTGACCGACAAAGGTCGGACCGCGGCCGAGCTGATGGTGTTCGCGCGGTACGTTATGTTCAGCGAAGTCTACTGGCACCACGCGGTGCGGTCGGCGACGGCGATGCTACAGCGAACCGTGTATCATTTGGAGCACCACATCGACTGGCCGCGGTTATTCGGCTCCACCGATCAGGAGTTTTCGTCGCTGCTCCTGTCGGTGGCAGGTCGCGAGTCCGCGGGCGTATTGGTGGCTGCACTTTTTGGTAGTGAGCGGCGGCTGTTCAAGCGCGTCGCGCAGTACAGCTTGCTTGAATCACCCGAAGTCTACGAGCGACTCGCTCGCCGGCCGTACGATTGGCTGGTCGATTGCAGCATGCGATTGGCGGAGAGTATTGCTGTGTCGCTTGGTGAACCCGTGGCGCCGCACGAAGTGCTGATCGATGCGCCGCCGGTGAAGCTCGAAGTGCAGTTCGACGTCGATGTGTACGCGGCGAAACAGGGGGTGTATCGCCCATTGGGCGAGGTGTCGCCGGTGGTGCGGACGCTGGTTCACGAGCAATTCGACGACTACGTGAAGCGAATTCGCGTGTTCGCAAGCCCTCGCATTGCGCCGGCGATCGGAACGCTGCCGCTTGATGAGCTAGTGATGCAGGCGACAAGCTAGATGTTACTCGTCGGCGGTCGCCGCAACGAGGTTTGCCATGTCCACGGGGCATGAGCTAGCGCACACCGTGACGACGTCGGTCGAAAGCAGATTGCCATAGTGATTGAGCAGCTTTTCGAGCGCCACGGCCGACAATCGCTGGCCACGCCGCAGTAGTCGCGAGTCGTCGCGGGTCATGATGTCTTCGAACAACACCATGCCCTCTTGTAGCTCTTCGAGGTTCAACGTGATCGGCGTGAGGTTGTCGTTGTTCAGCGGGTTGCGTTCGAGCTCGTCGAGCAGGGCCTGATGCAGGTTGGGGAACAGCTGCCGCATTTCGAGGAGGGCGTCTTTGTTGCTCATACCGATTCGCCCGAGCCAGTTCCATTGTACGGAGATACGAAGCAGCGTGGCACCGATGGCGATGATCTCGTTCTCTTGCGGTGCGAGCGAGACGGTGCAGCTGCCATCGACGTTGACCTGTTCGCGAATCATCCGCGCGATGGTGCCGAGGCGTGGAATCTTCTCCAGCAGCCGCGATCCGGTTGCGGCGCTGGAACTAAGGATGTCTCGGAGATCAGGATCGTCGGGGGCGGCCGTTTCGAGCTTGCGGCGCTGGCGTTCAGGGAGCAGCGTAAACCCAACGAGCCCCAGTCGTGCGGCCAGTTTGTACTCCCAGCGGTCGGGGGCACCGATTGCTTGACGCAGGTGCTCGACGAGCGACTCGATCTCGGTGGTGCGGCTAAAGATGTCGGGCTGGACGATCGCGAGCACGTCGGTCAGAACGCCGACGGCGCCGGTGAAGGTCTTGTGCAGCAGCACCTTCTCGGCGGTCACGAGGCGATACTGTTCGAGTCCCGCGTCGAGCGCGCGGCGAATGTGCTCGTGATCGCACGGCTTGTTGAGGAAGCGAAAGACCTGTCCGTCGTTCACGGCCTTGATGGCCGTGGCTTGGTCCTGGTTGCCTGTGAGCATCAGGTAGACCGAGTCGGGGGCGACCGTTCGGGCCTGCTGGATGAACTGTACGCCGTTCATGCCGGGCATGCGCATGTCGGTCATCACCACGGCGAACTCGCCACTGGCTTCGATCTCGGCGAGCGCAGCATCGCCAGAGTTGGCAGTCACTAAATCGTAGAAATCGCCGAGACGACGACGCAAACCGTTTAGCAGCGGTTGCTCGTCGTCGACGATTAGAATGCGGTCGCTCATAAAGTTGGCCCCTCTGTCAAGCATAGCACGCAGTTTTACTGCGAGGTATACGCGTGTCGCGCGAGCTCCAGGGCCGCGCTACGTTGGTTTCGTTCTTCCTCGGCTTCGGTGTCCACTATCGGTATCGTGACGGTAAACGTGGTTCCCTCGCCGACAACGCTGTACGCGCTGATCTCTCCCGAGTGCTTGTTGACCACGATATCGTGCGAAATGGCGAGGCCTTGCCCGGTGCCCTTGCCAGGCTCCTTGGTGGTGAAGAATTGGTCGAAAATGCGGCTTTTGACGTGTGGCGGGATACCAGGGCCATTGTCTTGCACCTCGATCACCACGTTCCCGCCCGCGGCAAAGGTGCGAATGGTGATGATACCCTGCGGATCGGAAGAATCGACATCGTGATCGCGGATGGCATCGGCGGCGTTGACCACCAGATTCAACAGCACTTGGTTCAGCTCGGCGGGTAGCGCGTCGGCCATCGGAAGGTCGTCCGCGAGTTGCAGTTCCACCCGCGCCACGTACTTCCAGCGATTGCGGCTCACGGCGACGGTGCTGTGAATCAGTTGATTGATATCCGTAGGCACCTTCGACCCCGTGCCCGGGTGCGAGAAGTCCTTCATTGCGCGGACGATCGTGATTACTCGGTCGATGCCATCACGATTCTCGGCGAAGGCACACGGCACTTCGCGAACGAGCTCCGCGTAACGGTAGCCGGCGAGAATAGCGTCGGACCGCTGATGCCGATCTTCCCAGGCTTGGCTGGGGGAGTCGATATTCAGCATTTCGATGTAGGACTCGGTGATGTCGAGCAATCGATCGACACACTCTTCGAGATAAAGGGAGTTGTCGCCGATAAACTGCATCGGGGTGTTGATCTCGTGGGCGATACCCGCCGCGAGTTGGCCGATGCACTCCAGCTTCTGGGCTTCGGCCAGTCGCTGTGCCATCCGCCGGGTTTCGTCGATCGAAGCTTCGAGCTGCTCACTGCGAAGCTGCAAGTCGGAGGTACGCTCCCGCACTACCTCTTCGGTATCGGCTTTGGCTTGCTCGAGCCGAGCCTGAGTGCGGCTGGCTTCGCGCATCTCGCGGACGCCAGTGATGCAGCTCCAGCCCAGGAACAAATCTTCGAACAGCACCCAGCCGGTGTGTTCCAAAGCCCGCGCAATCGATGGGATTAGTACGCCAAAGATCGTCTCGGGCCAAATCGTTCCGCGTACGAGGTGGTCAAACGCCACCACGGTGGTCGCCGGCACGAGCACCCGCCAGTCGCGATAAAACGCCAGGAAGGCGAGCGAGCCGAAGATGTGAAAGTGGGTCTCCAGCCGGCCGCCGGAGATGTAGATCAGCAGCGCAGAATAACCCGCTTGCGCCACCGAGATCGTCAACCGAGTGGAAAAATGCCCCGGCTTGAAGTACGCCATCGCAATGGGAGCGGCGGCCAGGACGCCGCCTAACACGACGGCCGCCCACAAGTGGGCGTGCAGTCGGCTCTCTTCCCCCTGCCAAGTGAGGGGCGAAAGGATCGCCGCCCCGCCAATCGCCGCGATCCATTGAATCACGAATAGCCGGGCAAACAGCCGATCGGTTCGGCTGTAGAGCTGTTGCTGTCGATGGTGCAGGATTTCGTCGGTACGACGATCGAGTGCCGTCTGGGAATTCATAAATCTCGCCCCTCCGACTCCATGGCCTCGACGTTCCGCAGCGGACATCCGTAGACCCGCGTTCGCGGGGTGGTTGGCCGATCGCCGGATGTAAGCGCTATAATGGCACCAGCACCAGCACTTGGACCTACATGACCCCGTCCGGTGGTGATGCCGCCGCTAAACAGCGGATGGCCTTCCTTGTCAAACAGGGCGATCGAACCGGAGGTCTGCATTCCAAGCAGCGACGCCATCGATCCGTCGCTATCCGTAACCATGGTGGTATTTGGTAGCTGAGCAAGTTGCTTGATGAGTGGCGTGTTCGCAAAGTCGATTCCGGCCGAAGTCGGCTGGTAGCAGAGCACCCGGCACTCAACCTTATCGTTTGTCTTGTCAATTAACCGCTGAAGTTCAGTTGCGGTTGCCTCGGAGCAGACGCAACGCGGGTGGATCGCCACGACAAGCAGGAAATCCCGCTTGCGAGGCCATTCCGCGCGGATGTCGTGCAGCGCAGCGGGCACCAAGTCCGGGCCCGGCGTTTGGCTGTAGGTGAGTAGAGAGTAGAACCCGACCGCGCACGCAACTATCCACACTCCCAGCAAGCTGAAAGTAGTGAGGAGTCCGATTTTGGAGGAAGTTTCAGGATGCATGTTTTCGCGTGCGGACAACCGATGGGCTGCGATCGCCAAGGAAGCCTCTCGATGGCAGTACGCAAATTTACGTCTGGTCAAGTCGGCTGCCTGGGGGACATCGGGAAGTCCCATACACTCGCCGAAGCTCCGAAATGGGCCAAACGGCACAACTGCTACGCGCGTTCGAGTTGTGCGGCTGGCCGAAATGCGCAGCGGTTAACTAGCTGATTCAGTGGTGCGCAGCGACGAGTGGCGATCACCTCAAAACGGGAATGCCGAGTTTGGACGTGATAAATCTGCAACTCGCGTCTGGTCATTCGCAGTTCCGATAGCAATAATTATTAGAGCGCTAACTATTATGCCTGCGGGCGAGGATATTCTGCATGTTGCAGTACGATTTTGAGGACAGTGTGGGTTATTGGCTCGCCTCGGCGCACCACTCGTACATGCGCGTGCTAAACGAACGCTTGGAGCCTCACGGCATCACCTACCGGCAAGCCCAGTTGTTGGGTTACTTGGTCAAGGACGGTGCGATGAGCCAGTCGGAGCTTGCCTCGCGGATGTTGATTGAGCCTCCGAGCTTGGTAGGCATCCTCGACCGCGCCGAAGAGGCGGGGCTGATCGAGCGTCGGAGTTGCGCCAACGATCGGCGACGCAAACTGATTCACACCATGCCCGCGGCGGAAGAGGTGTGGGCAAAGATTGTCGCGTGCGGCCGTGAAATTCGCCGGCAAGCTTTGCAAGGCCTCGACCCCCAAGAAATCGATTCCCTGCGTCATCTATTAGCGAAGGTTCGTGACAATGTCTCGAGTGATGCGCCGGCGGTTTCTTAACCGAATCGCCCTCTTTGCACCGCTAGCTTGTTTCTGTGCCGCGGCATGGGGCCAAGCGGGGCCTGCGCCGGTAGTGGTGGCCCAAGTCGAGCAGCGGCAGGTGACCGACACACAGGCGTTCGTTGGCACGGTAGCCCCGTCGCAGATGGCATCGATTGGTAGTGCCGTCAGTGGCCGGGTGATCAAGTGCGACATCGAGGAGGGGGATCGCGTGGAAGATGGGCAAGCCCTTGCACAACTTCTCACCGAAACTATTGACCTGGAAATCGCCTCGGCACAGGGGGAACTCGAGTATCGTCAGGCACTCTTGGCCGAACTCGAAAATGGCACGCGTGCCGAGCAAGTCGAGCAGGCCCGAGCGCGAATGGCTGCGACCGGCGCGCGTCGTGAATACTTGGAGAATCGCCGCGAGCGCCTGCGCGATCTGGCCGAGCGAACGACCGCCGTGACCGAGGACGAATGGAGCGAGGCGGTCTCGCTGGCGGCCGAGGCTCAAGAAGCCCACGCAGAAGCGACCGCCGCCTACGACGAGGCCCAGGCGGGTCCGCGAAAAGAAGCCATTGCACAGGCTCGTGCGCAGGTGGTGATGCAACAAGCGGTCGTCGATCGACTGAAGGATCAGCTCGCGAAGCACACCTTGCGGTCGCGGTTCGGAGGTTACGTTGTCGCCAAGCACAGCGAGATCGGCCAGTGGGTGAACACGGGCGATCCCATCGCCGACGTGGCGGGTGTCGATGTCGTCTGGGTGGTGGTGCAGGTGCTGGAGCAGAGCGTCCCCTACTTGAAGCTTAACGCGGAGGTGAGCGTCGATATCCCCGCGCTGCCGCAGTCGCCCTTCACTGGCAAGGTCGTAGCGATCGTGCCGCAGGGCGATGTCCGGGCGCGGACATTCCCTGTGAAGATTGCCATCCAAAACCAGACCACCGAGTCAGGCCCACTCATCAAACCCGGCATGTACGCCCGCGTCGAGCTTCCGGTTGGCAGCATGAAGCAGGCGGTTCTTGTACCCAAAGACGCGGTGGTGCTCGACCAGCGCTCGACGCTAGTCTACGTCGTCCAGGGGGCGTCCGCTGTGGGTGAGCAGGGCAGCGTGTCGCCGGTGCCCGTGAAGCTCGGCGGCTCGTACGGCAGGTTAATCGACATTGGCGACTCACTAAAGCCAGGCCAGATCGTTGTGGTCGAAGGCAACGAACGCTTGCGACCGGGTGCAGCGGTATCGATCGCTCGCCTCGCAGAAACTCCCGCCGGCCCTTAAGGCCAACCCTCCCCCCGCACCCCCCACCTCGCTCGGTGATCCGATGCATTTAGCCGACGCTATCGTTCGCAATCCGGTCAAAGTGGCTGTCGGCGTGTTGCTGGTAGTGCTGTTCGGTCTGGTCGCCGTGTTTCGCATGCCAATGCAACTCACGCCCGAGGTGCAGACTCCTACGATCACGGTCGAGACTCGCTGGCCCGGTGCGAGCCCGCAAGAAGTTGAGCAGGAAATCGTCATTGAGCAGGAGGAACAACTAAAGGGTGTCGAAGGCGCGCGCAAGCTGTCCTCCGAAAGCTTGGATTCGATGGGACGAATCATCATCGAGTTCGCCGTGGGTACCGACATGGATCAGGCGATGCTCCGGGTGAATAGCCGGCTACAACAGGTTGCCGAGTATCCGATAGAAGCCGATCAGCCCGTGCTCTCCACTTCCGACAGCACGGGGCAGGCGATCGCGCGGTTCATGCTCAGCTCGTTACCTCCTACTGCCGAGCAGCTGACCGCGTTTAGCGAAGCACACCCGGAGTTGAGCGACCAGATTGCTCGCATCGCTGCGACTCCGAACAACGGCCTGAAGATGCTGCGGCTCCGCAACCTCGCGGCCGAGCACCCCGAAGCCGCGGAGCTTCTACCCCCGCCCGACCTCGAAGTGCTCAAACTCCGCCGACTGGCCGAGGACGAAATCGAAGCCCGTTTCGAGCGGGTGGATGGCGTCGCGCAGGCAGAGGTCGTGGGTGGCCTGGAAGACGAGTTGCAGGTGATCGTCGACCTCGAGAAGCTAGCCGCCCGCCAGCTCACGCTTACCGAAGTGCGCGATGTCCTGCGAGCGCAGAACCGCGATACGTCGGCCGGCACCATCGACGATGGCAAACGTCGCTACGTGTTCCGCGCGCTGAATCAATTCCGCTCGCCCGAGCAGGTGCTCGATCAATTGCTCGCCGTTCGGGATGGCGGGCCGGTGTACGTTCGCGATGTCGCCACCGTGGAGCTGGGCTACAAAAAGCCCGATGGCTTGGTGCGGCGATTTGGCGAATCGAGCATCGCCATCAACTGCGAGCGTTCGACGGGCGCCAACGTCATCGACGTGATGGAGAACCTTCGCAAAGTCGCCGCCACCATCAATCGCGACATCCTCAATCCCCGCGGATTGATGCTCAGCCAAGTCTACGACGAGACCGAGTACATCAATTCGTCCGTCAAGCTGGTTCAGGAGAACATCTTCCTCGGTGGCGCGCTGACCATGGTGGTGCTGATGTTGTTCCTGCACCTCGGTGTCCCTTCGCTCATTTCGATTCCCTTAATTCTGGCGACCGGCATTGCATCGGTTTATGTTTCGCCCTGGATGTTCGTGCTATGCCTTGCCCTCGTGGTCGGAACCGGTTTTTACTTCGCCCGCGGGGCGCTGGTCGTCGCGCTCGCCATTCCCGTGAGTATCGTCGGCACGTTCCTGGTGCTGCACATGCTGGGGCGGTCGCTCAACGTCATTAGCCTCGCAGGCTTGGCGTTCGCCGTTGGCATGCTTGTCGATAACGCCGTGGTGGTGCTGGAGAACATCTACCGCCGGTACGACATGGGCGAGTCGCCCTACACGGCTGCGGTGCGTGGCACGCAGGAAGTGTGGGGTGCTGTGCTCTCGTCGACTTTGACGACCGTCGCGGTGTTCCTACCCATCGTGTTTATGGAAGAAGAAGCGGGGCAATTGTTCCGCGATATCGCCCTGGCCATCTCGGCTTCCATCGCCTTGTCGATGGTGGTGTCGGTCACGGTGATCCCGGTGGCGGCAGCGCGGCTGCTAAAGCGGCATCCCGAGGATGAACGACACCTCCAAGGCGACTTCACCACCAACGGCCATCTGCCAACGCAGCACACAGCGGCCGAGAGCACGATCGGCGTGGTCAACGCCTTGGGCACGGCGTTTACGAATTCGATCGTGGGCATCAACGCTTGGATTCAGAAGGGACTGTGGCGGCAACTAGCCACTGTGGCGATTCTAGTGGGTGTGTCCTTTGGCGTGACCTATCTGCTTTGGCCAAAGGTCGAGTACCTGCCGAATGGCAATCGCAACTTGGTGATTGGCATCGTCGTTCCACCGCCAGGGCTGAACATCGATAAGCTGATGACCTACGGCACGGATGTCGAGGAGGCACTGCGTCCCTACTGGGATGCCGACGAAACGAGCCTAGCTGAGCTGAAGGGTCCGGCGATTGAGGATTTCTTTTTCATCGTCCGCGGACGTCAGGTGTTCATGGGCGTGCGAGCCAAAGACCCGCTCCGCTCGGCAGAGTTGATTCCGGTTATTAAAGATGCGCTGCGACGCATTCCCGGAGCTTACTCCGTCGCCAAGCAAACCAGTTTGTTCGAACGCGGTCTCACGGCGGGCCGGACCGTCGACGTGGAGATCGTGGGTCCCGACATGCTGAAGCTGGTGGATCTAGGCACCCAAGTGCTCGGCAAGGCGAGCGAGGTGATTCCCGGCTGCCAGGCACAGCCGGTGCCTAGTCTCGACTTGTCGAGTCCCGAAATTCACATCAATCCCAAGCTGATGCAAATGGCCGAGATGGAGATGTCGGCAACCGACATCGGCTTCGCCGTCGACTCGATCATTGACGGTGCTTACGTGGGCGACTACTTCTTGGGTGGCAAGAAGATTGACCTGACCCTCAAGGGACACGACGATTTCAATCGATCGACGGGCCAATTGGAATACGTACCCGTGGCTACGCCGCAAGGTTACTTGGTTGCGCTGAAATCACTGGCAGATATCAAGGTGTCGAGCGGTCCCGAACAAATCAATCACCGCGAACGCGACCGGGCGATCACCATCCAAGTCACCCCGCCGGCGAACGTGGCACTCGAGGACGCCATGGCCGCCATCTCGTCGCAGATCGTCGAGCCACTGCGGGCAGAGGGCCAACTCGATGGTGGCTACCGCGTAGCGCTCGCCGGCACGGCCGACAAGCTGAGCCAAACGTGGGGCGCGTTGAGTTTCAATCTCATGCTCGCGGTACTCATCACTTACCTGTTGATGGCCGCGTTGTTCGAGTCGTGGATCTATCCTCTCGTGGTCATCCTGAGCGTGCCTCTCGGTGCCGCGGGTGGCGTGATGGGGCTCGCTATTCTCAATCTGTTCATTCTGCAGCCGCTTGATGTACTGACGATGCTCGGGTTTGTCATTCTGATTGGCACGGTGGTCAACAATCCCATTCTTATCGTCGAGCAGGCCCTCAACCACCTTCGCCACGACGGCATGACACCTCGGGCGGCGATTCTAGAGAGCGTCCGCACCCGTATCCGGCCGATCTTCATGACCACGACGACCACGGTGCTCGGCCTCGCGCCGCTTGTGCTGTTTCCGGGCGCTGGTAGCGAGTTGTATCGCGGGTTGGGCTCGGTAGTGCTTGGTGGACTACTGGTGTCGACGGTGTTCACGTTGTTGTTGGTGCCGACGTTATTCCGGATCGCGCTGAATGTGTTCGGTCAATCCGACATCGAGCATACCGAAGCGATCTGGGAAGGCGAATCATCGCCCGTGGAAGATGTGCGTCCTTATCGCTCGCCAGAACCCGTCGGCGTTGTGTAGTAGGATCGACAGCGTTTGCTATTTAGGCGCGTTATCGATCAGCCAGTCTTCGAGGTTGAGTTGCCGAATCGACGGCGCGCGGAGCAGGGCGGCGCGATTGGGAAGTAGATTCGCCAGCCACCGGCGATTCACCAGGTTGGACACGGCCCGCATGCCAAGGCCGGTGAGCGACATCCGCGCGAGTTGCTGCCGAACGTTGTCGCTGAGACGGCTAAAAGTCGCTGGCACCACGTTCGGAGCGGGACCGACGTGGATGATCAGGTCGACGTCTTCTTTCAGCGTGAACATCACGGCGTCCCACAATCGCTGTGGGTGATCGATCCACCGCCGCAGGATTTCGCGGGCCGGGATGTGGTGGTAACTCGCGGTTCCGGTGGCCAGCGAGAAGAGGGTCGGCGACTCGAGCCCGGGGCGGGGCGACATCTTTTCCATCATCACCGATGCGCGGTCGGGGATGTGACGTTGGCGGACGATGGGGGTATGAAGCGGTGGCCACAGGTTGGGATCTCGCTTGAGATGCGCCGACTTGCTGAGCACTCCACCCATCTCCGCCCGGAACCGAGCAAGCGTGTCGCGTTGCCCTAACACCAAGTACGTGTTGGGTGAAAGCACGGCGGAGATGCCAATCACGCCCTGCCGTTCGGCGGTGATGTCTTCGCATAGCCGGATGACTTTGTGCTCGTCCACGGCCTCGGTCCGCGAGAACACGATCCCCATTCGCACATCATGCGCGAGTGCTGCGCAGTCGTGCGCGAGCGCCACCGGCACTTCCATCGCCTCGGCGGGGGAAATGATCTGGCTGGCCGCCACGGCGGTGAGTTCGCCAAGGCTGTAGCCAAACGACAAACGAGACTTTCGGTACTCGATGGCGTGAATGGTTTCAAGCAGTTCGACCTGGGCGAACTCAACCGCCATAATCAGCGCAACCGATTCGGCGTAATGGTCGAGGTCCGGCTCCAGTTGCCCCACCACGCGGGCCACCAAGTCGGTCGTCAGCCCATGCGAGTCATGGCACACTTGGCTACCAAGTTCGAGCCAGCGTTCCAGCACCGGCTGGTAGGCCGGAACCTGCCACAGCTCGTGCGTCCGCCCCAGGTTCGTGGTGTTGTAACCACGGAACGAAAACGCCGCGCGAGGCATGGCCTGGCGTAGCTGGTGAGCGGCGGTAGGTAGGGCGGAGGCCATTGGCGGGCACGCTTGAGACGCTATGGGGCTTTGATGTGTATCGACTGATCGCCGGAGTTAAGGATGCTCGACCGAAAAACTTTGCTGAAAGTGGTCGGCGAAGTCAACTAACCCGTACAACCGGCACAACGCGAACACCACCGCAGAGGGGACGGGTAAACCGAACGCCCGAATGCGGCATCTGCAACTCCCACTATGAACTAGGTTTGGGGAGAGGGAAAGCAGTTCACGACAAAACTCCTGGAGCGTCGGGCGCAACTGCCGCTCAAGGTATCGAATCAACAGGGAGTGTCAGGCGTGATTACTGCGGAACAAATCATGACACCGGACGTCATCACCATCGGTCCGGACGCTTCGATTCACGACGCCATTGAGCTTTTGCTAGCTTGCCGGATTAGTGGTCTGCCTGTTGTGGATCGCAATGGCTCGCTCGTTGGCATTCTGAGCGAGTACGCCCTCTTGGCGCTGGCCTACGATCAATCGGTAACGCACCAGACTGTCGCGCAGCACATGACTCGTGAAGTGATCTCGGTTGATGCGAGCACTCCTGCGAACCGTGTGGCCGACCAGTTGATCGTCAACCGCGTTCATCGCCTGCCGGTGATTCGCAACGGACGATTGGTGGGGCTCATTTCGCGTAGCGACGTGCTTCGTGCCCTCTACCGGGCGCAGGCGCCGGTCTGCACCGCTTGACGTTCCCGCCGAGGGGCGCACAGCCTTTGGGGGGCCAGGTGCAAAGTTTACGACGACCATCGAATCCTCTCGCCACCGCGACGATGCTCTTGAGCATTGCCGCGGTGTTCGCGCTTGCAGCGACGCCGGCCAGCGCGCTCAACGTGCTGCTGGTAATGCAGGACTCGACGATCAACGCGAGTGAGACTTCGCGTCAGTCGGCCTTTCAGTCCTGGGGTCACACGGTCACCACGATCGATGGCAACGCCACGCAGGCGGCCTTCGACGCCGCGATGGCCGCCGTGGACGTGGTCTACATTCCCTCGACCGTCCAGGAATGGGAGCTCGGCACCAAGGTCAAGTCAACCGGCAAGGGTGTCGTCTGCGAAGAACGCTATCTCGACAATGAGATGGGCTTCTCGACGGGCGACGGTTGGAATAACTCGCACAATAACATCGAGGTGCTCAATAACACACATCCCGTAACCGCAGGGCTAGCGACGGGCTACGTCACCATCGTCAGCTCAAACCAGCAAATCACGATGATGAATCCCACCGTAGCGTCGGGCTTCACGGTGCTGGCGAAGCAAAACTACGCGGCGGGCAACACGCTCGGTGTGATGGACGTGGGGGCCGCGCTTGCCGGAGGTGGTACTGCGGTTGGCCGGCGGGTTCGCTTGCCGTGGGGCGACGACGGCTTTAGTTGGGCTGCACTTAACACAAGTGGCTTGCGAATCGCCCAGCAGGCGATCACCTGGGCGGCGGCCGACCCGCTGCTGCTACATTGGAAACTCGACTCCACTACCGGCACCACCGCCGTCGACGCGTCGACTTACGCTCGCAATGGCACACTCTCTGGCAGTACGAGCTGGACCACCGGCGTGCGGCAAAATGGGTTACAGCTAAACTCCACCGGCAAGGTGTCGGTGACCAACGAACTCGGGGAGCCGGCCAACTTCACCATCGCCGGCTGGGCTCGCACCGATTCAAGCGACACGCACGGCGCAGTGATCCTGAGCGTCGGCGACTGCGCCGCCCTGATGGCGCACCAAGCGGCGACCAACTCGCCCGCCATCGCCTACTGGAACGGATCGTCGCTGCAAACGCTCGCCGCGTCGGGTGGCAGTCGCGTCGGAACCGGATGGCATCACTACGCCGCGACGTTCAACAACGCGACCAAGCTGCTGACGATTTACGTCGATGGCGTCTCGCGAGGCTCGATGATCGCGTCGGGATCTCCCTCGTACATCCTCGGTACTCAGACCGTCGCCGGCGACGAGACAACCGCCTATTACAACCTGCACCACACGGGTGCACTCGACGATCTGCGGGTTTACGGCAAGGTGCTCACCGCGAGCGAGATCGTCGACTTGTATGGACTTGTGGGGCACTGGACGTTCGACGAAGCAGCGGGCAGCACCACCAACGACTCGTCTCCCAAGAACAATCACGCGGCGTTCAACGCGGGAACGCCCGCCTGGACCGCTGGGGTACGTGGCAGTGCGCTGGAATTCAGCGGCTCGAACGACGCCGACACCAACGCCAACTTCGACCCACCGGCCGAAGGAAGCGTTTCATGTTGGTTCCGCTTCGACGACGTACCGACTGGTGCCCAGCGTCTCCTAGGTAGCGGGGGCGACTGGGAGATTCGCACCGACTCCACAGGCCGCATCTTTTGCGATTTCTCCGGCGATGGCGTTGGTGCAGGTTTCATGACCGCGACCGGCGTCGCCACGGCCGACGAGTGGCATCATCTGGTCGCCATGTACAACTGCGACACGGATACTTACAAACTCTATCTCGATGGCTCGCTGGTGGCGAGCGGCTCGATGACCCTCACCGATCAGCCGGCGGCGATTCTCACGTTCGGCACGCGAACCGGTTCGACCGAGCGGTTCGATGGTACGCTCGACGATGTGCGCGTCTACGCTTACGAACTCAACCCTTCGCAGGTCGCCGACCTCTATGGCCTGATCGGTCACTGGCACCTGAATGCCAGCGCGGGAACCACGGCGACTGACAGCTCGCTCAAGGCGCTCCACGGCACCCACACCGACGGTGCCCAGGCCGGTCAGTTCGGCCCCTACCCAGGCGAAGGTCAGTACGCGGTGGGTCTCGACGGCGGCAATGACTACGTCAATGGAGCCTCGACCACCGAGTACCCCCTCACGAACACTTTTTCGATCGGCGGTTGGGTTCGGCTCGACTCGCACGTCAACTACGCGGCGATGCTCGAGAATGGCAGCGTGACCGACTCTTGCTCGCTGACGTTCAGCTCAACGGGACAGGTTCGTGTCATGGGGCGTTCGGGCGGAGCATTGCGGACGCTCACCACATCCGAAACGCTTCCACTCGACACTTGGAAACACGTCACGGCCACGTACGACGGCACAACCTATCGCATTTACATCGACGGCAAACTCGCCGGACTGTCCTACGAATCGTTTACACTCGACAAGGCCTCGGGCAACCTGACGCTGGGGGCTTCGCTGCAAGGGGGCGACGACTTCCTGGATGGCAGCTTGCACGATGTGCGGTTCTACAATCGCGCGATCAACGCCAGCGAGGTAGCAAAGCTGCATGGCCTTGTCGGGAACTGGCTGCTCAACGAGCCGAGCGGCAAAATCGCGTACGACTCGTCGGGCATGGGAAAGAATGGGACCTACTTGGGCGACGTGCAGCTCGACCAAACGGGGCCCAACGCCGATCTGGGCTCAGCGGAGTTTCTGGGCTTTTCGGGCCACGTGCAACTCCCCACGTACGAGCGGCTGTTCCACCGCGGGTTCTCGATGGCACTGTGGGCGAGACCGTCGGCCACCGGCACCTGGGCACGCTTCATGGACATGGGCAACGGCGGCGGTGCGTACAACCTACTCTTCGCCCGCCGCGCCACGTCGAACGACGTATGGATGGACATGTACGGAGGCAGTCTCGGCACCCGTGGGTTTGGCGCCGCCAATGCCATCGTGAACAGCAAATGGCAGCACTACGCCGTGACGGTCGACTCCACCGGACTGGCGACCATGTACGTCGATGGCGAGTATCGAAGTTCTTTCACCACTGGCACTCCGGGCGATGTGGTGCGGACGCTCAACTACATTGCGAAAAGCAACTGGAGTGGCGACGCCTATTTCCAAGGCAACTTGTCCGATGTCCGCCTCTACAACCGCGCGATGAGCGCCGAAGAAGTGCAGCAGGCGTTTGGTTCCGGAGCCTCCGGAGGCGTGCGAATCATCCGCTGGGTCGAGGCCCGTTGAAGTTCCTTACCTGCGTGTACGCCGGTGCCCCTCGAATTGGCACAATCGCTACGTGTGCTACGACCGGCACCTAAACGAACCATCCAAGCGGTTTCGTTTGCCGCGCGGTGCAAAAAAGCTACATCTTGCTGTGCACCGGCGCGGCATGCTGCGCGCAAGCCACACAAACTAGCATCGCGGCGATTCATGACCAACGACAAGAAGCACATCCTGCTGATTGAAGAAGACCCCACGCTGGCCGACATCACGTCGTTCCGCCTGGAGTTGTTGGGTCATCGCGTCGACACCCTCCACTCCGCAGAAGATGCCCTGAGCCGCCTCGTGGACCAACTGCCCGACATGGTGGTGGTGGGACACTTCCTGCCTGGCATGGATGGCATCGACTTCCTCAATCGCATCAGCAACGACGTTCGCACGTCGAAAATACCGACGATGCTGCTGTCTCCGAACTCCGAACTTGACGACGTGCAGCGGGCCTTTAACGCCGGGGCGGATGAGTACTTAGTCACTCCGTTTGATCCGCAGACGCTGGAAAAAAAGGTCCAGCGGCTCGTTACCGCATAGTCGCTTCCACACAGAACTCGCATGGCACGCCTCGGCGACATCCTGATTGACCATGGCTGGATCACTCCCAGTCAGTTGGAGAGTGCGCTTGCCGCTCAGGGTAACGAACGCGGCATGCTTGGCCAAATACTGGTGCGCCGAGGGCTGATTTCGTTCGACCAGCTCGGCGATGCACTTTCCGAGCAGTACGGCGTGCCATACATCGAAGTGATTCCGCAGGCCGTCAACCCTCAGATCGCCCGATTGGTTCCCGAGCCGATGGCGCGACATCACGGCTGTGTGCCGATTGGCGTGAGCGGTCATCGCCTGCAACTGGCAATGGTTGCCCCCGACGACATCGAGACCATCGCCGAGACCGAGCTCATCACCGGCTATCACGTCGAGCCGATGGTGGCGCTCGAAGCACCTCTTCAAGCAGCGATTGATCGCAGCTTCGACGACCGCATTGTCGCTCGGCAAACGATTGTCGATATGAAAATGGCCGACCTCGAAGCGGCCGAGCACATGGTGGTCGATACGATTGTCGATGTCGAGGCCGAGAAGGAAGACCTCGCCCCCGTCGTGCGGTTGGTGCGGGCCATCCTGATGGGTGCCATCAACGCCGGCACGAGCGATATCCACCTCGAACCGCACCACCCCGAAATGCGCGTGCGTTACCGCGTGGACGGCGAATTACAACAGGTAATGACCATCCCCAACCACATCGAAGAGGCCGTGGTTGCGCGCATCAAGGTCATGGCCGACATGGACACCACCGAAAACCGCCGCCCGCAAGACGGCCGTTTGAGTGTGAACGAAGCGGGCTCGCGGGTGAACTTCCGCGTGAGTTCGATTCCAACGGTGGGCGGCGAGAAGGTCGTGATGCGTCTGTTGGACGAGGCGAACAAGATGTTCGACATCAAGACGCTTGGCCTTCAAGAACGCGATCTCAAAAAGCTGCTGTCATTGATCGACAAGCCACACGGCATGATCGTCGTTACTGGTCCGACGGGCTCGGGCAAGACGACGACCATGTACGCGGTGCTCGCGCAACTCAACAGCATCAACCGCAACATTGTTACGGTCGAAGACCCCGTCGAATACCGACTCACCGGCATCAACCAGGTAGCGTCCGACAACGACTATGGCCTTGGGTTCGCGAACGCCCTGAAGTACATCATGCGGCAAGACCCCGACGTGATCATGGTGGGCGAAATCCGCGACCACGAGACCGCCACCACCAGCGTCCAAGCGGCGCTGACAGGACACTTGCTGATTAGCACGCTCCACACCAACGATGCTGTTGGCGCGGTGGCACGGCTCAACGACCTGGGCATCGACAACTTTAAACTGGGTGGAGCACTACTAGGTTCCGTGGCCCAGCGACTACTGCGATCGATCTGCCCCGAGTGCAAAGAGCCCGCGGAGCCGAATCCGTCGCTGCTCGAAGCCCTGTCGAAGAACCGCGAAGTGCCGGGGAACGCCGTGTTCTATCGCGGCCGCGGCTGTAAGAAGTGCCTCAACACAGGTTATATGGGCCGGCTTCCGATCTACGAGATCATGGTCGTCACACCCGAGCTGTCCGACGCCATCGAACGCGGCTTGCCCGCCAATCGGCTCCGCGAAGTCGCGGTCGCTGGGGGCATGGTCGAACTGGCCCGCGCCGGTCTCGAGCAAGCCATCGCCGGCAGAACGACGCTCGAAGAAGTGTATTACAAGGTGTCGGGTTAGACGGCACGCATTGCGGCTGGTTGAATCATGAAGTCTTCGCTCAGCAATACGAACGTGATGGGCCTTTTCCGAAAAGGAGAAGGGTCGGCTGCGCACAACAAGATCCATCGATCCAAGACCAAACGAACCAGCGACGACGCGAGTCGGTTAAAGAACAGCCAGGTCACCTACGTCTTCCGGCATCTCTCGACCTTGCTTGAGAACGGCGTATCGCTGCCAAAAGCACTCGCGACGTTGGCTGAGGAGCAAGCTACCGAGAACTATCGCTCGATGCTCGACTCGCTTCGCAAGCGACTGGAAAACGGCGAGAGCTTTAGCGCCGCGCTGGCAAATTACCCCGGAACGTTTGATGCTGTGCTGGTGAGCCAAGTAAAGGTTGGCGAGCGAGCCGGTAATTTGGGCGAATCGCTCCGGATGCTTGCCGAGCAGCGCGAGAAGGCTGGCAAGCTGAAGAGCGAGATCGCCAAGAAGCTCACTTATCCAGCGATGCTCGTGCTGCTGGGCACCGGCGTGATTACGTTCCTACTGACTTACGTGGTGCCGGTGTTCGAGCAAACGTATTCGCACGCCAAAGTTCCTCTGCCGGCAATCACCCGTGCACTCATTGCCGTTGGTGCCTTTGCGCAGAGCTATCTGCTGTTGATCGTGGGGGCGATCGTGGTTGGTGTGCTCGCCCTCCGGCAACTACGACGCAATAAGGACTTCGCCTACCGAATGGACGAAGCGATTCTGAGTCTGCCCGTGATTGGTCCGTGGCTTCGCGACGTGGCAGTACTTCAGATGATGGAAACACTGGGCTCGCTGCTACAAGCCGGCTTCACGCTGTCCGAGGCCCTCGGCGAGGCAGCCGAGTCGGTGACCAATCGCTCCGGCAAGGAACGAGTCCGCGAGTTGCAGAGGGCGGTTGTCCGGGGCGAACGATTTAGCCGCGAGATGGAACGCCACTCGAAGTTCTTCCCGCCGATGGTCAGCCAACTCGTCATCATCGGCGAGCAAACCGGTATGCTAACACGCAGCACCACTCACATCCGCGAGCACCTATCCAGCGAAATCGAACGCAAGGCCAACGTGTTCGTTGCTGGCATCGAGCCCATTCTCACCATCTCGCTCGCCGCAGCCGTTGCGGCGGTGTTGATGGCGATTTACCTCCCCATGTTCGACATGATCAACACGGTAGGGAAGTGACCATGGTCCAATCAAGACATCGACTCGCCGCCTTTACCATCATCGAGCTACTTGCCGTGGTGACGATTCTCGGCGTACTGGCCGCGATCGCCATCCCGCGAGCAACCTCGCGGGTCGCCGAAACGGCGCGGAACGCATGCCAGTTGAACCGCGCCGAGATCGAGCTGCAAACCCAGTTGTGGCGCCGGAATCACTCCGGTTATCCAACCGCCAATCTCACCGACATTGGCAGCGACACCGCGTACTTCCCCGAGGGCCTCCCTGAGTGCCCGGTCGATGGTACAAGCTATACCATTGATACGACCACGGGGCGCGTCACAGGCCACGCGCACTGAGTGAAAAGGGCTGGAAACTTTGGCAAACCCTAAGGCGCGACCTATCTTATTACATACATAGGTTTGTGGACGCCAAGCTGCTTGCAACATGACTCGCCGGCCCTTCCGGCGAGATTTGACCTTCGAACTAATTGATTCTGCATTTTTCGGCGACGAGGATTACGAAATGCGACGCACGACTAACAGCCGCCGCGGCTTCTCCTTGATGGAGTTGTTGGCCGTGGTCACCATCTTGGGCATCATTGCAGCCATTGTGGTTCCGCGCGTGAGCGTGTCGGCATCGACCGCCAAGCAGAAGGTTCACGAGCACAACATCGCCACGATCAACTCGGCCGTCGAACGCTACTACATCGAGACCGGAGGCTGGCCCGCCGACGACCTCAGCGACATTGGCACTAACGTCGACTATTTCCCGGATGGCATCCCGACCAATCCCGTCGACAATACCCCCTACGGCCTCGACAGCACCACGCATCGCGTTGACTAACATCGACTAGCGCGACCACCATGATCTGCGCTACACTACACGACACAACCATCGCACGTCGCGCTCCAGCGCGGCGTGCGTTTTCGTTGATTGAGTTGCTCTCGGTGCTCGCCATCGTCGCGCTCCTGTCGACGATGGCCATGATGCGGTTCGGGTCTACCACGTTTCAGAGCACGTCCGCAGAAGGATTCGTCCGAACCCTGATGCTCGATCTGCGTCAGGCCCGAGCGCGGACCATCAGCACCGGTGATAATCACTACGTTCTGCTTTCTCGCTCAGGCGGACAAGTTGCGGGCTACACGCTATATCGCGATCTAAGCAGCGGCGATTCGGTGGTCGACCGAGTGGTGGTCGTTCCTCCCGGAAATACTGTCACCGCTCTCAGCGACCAGTGGGAGTTCGACTTCGATGGCTCCCTAGGGGGCGGAGTCGGCACGAGCCAGATTGTCGTTACCGGGGCCCACTACGCATGGACCATCACGGTCTACCGCGCGACCGGCTGCATCAAGTCGTCGAAGGTCGCTCTGTAGCGGCTGTAGTGACGATGGCCTCGGGAACTGCATGCCTGGGCTATTGATTCGCCCTCGGGGCGGCCTAAGTTTTCGCAGTACTTGCCGCTCCCTCTGCGCGCTCACGCCCCATGTCATTACGCCCCCGCAACCCGAACGAGCTTCTGCGAGGATTCTCGCTGCTCGAAGTCGTCATGGCTTCGTCGCTCGCGGCCATTGCGCTCGTGGGATCGCTCGCGCTGCTCCGTGATGGCATGATCGCGAGCCGTACGATCGACCAACGGCAGATGATGACCACCTATGCGGTGAGTAAGCTCGAAGAGCAACTCGCGCTGGTGGCCGCTAATTGGACTTCGGGCACCGTCGTTGGCGACTTCGCAGCCGATGGTAACCCGTCCATTCGCTACATCGCGTTTCGTTCCGATGCCGAAAGCGACGGTGGGCTGACCGATCGGCTGATGCATGTCCAAGTAACTACGTACACTGACGAAGACGGCGATGACGCGCTCGACGCCGACGAGAAACGCTGTGTGTTTCGCACCAAAGTGGGGAGGTTCGCGACGTATGAATCGCTCGCCACGCCCTAACCGTCGCGGTATGACGCTGCTCGAACTGATGGCCGCGGTCACGATGATGGCGACGCTCATGGCGTCGGTCGTGGTGCTGGTGCGCTCCAGCTACGCGGCGTGGCAAGCTCACGAAACCGACATGGAAGCCGCCGAAACCGCCTACGCCACACTCCGCCACGTGGTCCGCCACGTCCGGCAGGCATCGGCGGTGAGCGCCATCTCCACGTCTGGCGACACTTCCGGCAACCTCTCGCTAATCATGCACACGGGCGAAACCCGCTTGTGGCAGCACACGGGCGGAAGCAAACAGGTGCTCTACGGCGTGGCTCCTGCGGTCGCCAATCAATTGGTGGCCGATGGAGTGAATCAGATGGTGTTCTTGGGATTCGAAGCCGATGGCACGACGGCCACAACGCTGGTCGAGGACATCCGCTGCGTGAAGTGCACCGTTCAGATCACGATGCCAGCAGGCGGCGGTTCCGCGCGCACCCTTTCCAGCCACGCGTGGCTGAGGAGTTGGTAACGCCATGCAATTCAATACGGTATCAAGTCGTCGACCCTGCAAACGCCGTTCGGGTATGGCACTGCTGCTGTGCTTGTTCGTGGTGTTCATGGTCAGCTCGCTGGTGCTGTCGGTCGTTAACACGACGGTCGTTCAATACGCAGCAGCACGCAACGTCCAGGACTACGAACGTGCCCTCTACCTCGCCAATGCAGGTATTCATCACGCCTGTGCCGAACTGGAAGCGAACCAATCGTGGCGCGGCGTGGTGAGCGACGGATCGTATCCCAACGACAATAGCTACTCCGCGACAGCCGCCGATGGCGATGGCGGAGTGATCGAACTTGTGTCCGAAGGCGTCGCTGGGGACGTCCGTCGCACCGTACACGCCCACGTAGAGCTGTAGTGGAATCGAACCAATGAAGAAGCAATCCACCGACACATCGCCCGAGCTCAGCCGAAGCGATCGCCGCGCCGCACGACCTGATCGACGCAGTGGCAGTGATCGTCGTCGCAACGTGGAAACCAAGCGACCCATTATTCACATCGCCCGTTCGATGCTCCGCGTGCTGGTGGTTGTCGAGCGGTCCAACAATCAGCAAGATCTGGCCATCTGCCGTTCGCTCGCTTGGCGGATGGACGCGGATCGTTTGCATTCGCTGCAAGGCGCGAAGGAGTTAACCGCTGCGCTAGCAAAGCTCGCCGGCGAAGAGCGGCTGGCTGGCGCCGAGGCCGAGGTGCTCTTGAGCAGCGACCTGTGCGTCACCCGCGCGGTGACGGGCGTGGTGGACGACGTGCAGCGCGAGACGGCGTCGCTTCGCGAGCGAAGCCAACTTTATCTCTCACTGGGCCCCGGCAAAAAGGTGATCGCCAGCAGCAGCACGCCGCTCGACGCCCGCCACGCCCACGCCATGCTCACGGTTGCAACTGAGCAGACCTTACAGATTATTTCCCAGGCGATCGAGTCGGCCGGCATGGAGCTGGGCGCGATTCGCTCGGCACAAGTGTCCCTCGCCCGCGCGGTCCATCAGGTTCTCGGAGCAGACGCAGGGGCGTCGCTGGTAGTTGGAGTTGACGGCGGAAACATTGAGCTCGGGATTATGAGCCGCGGCCGCTTGTTCCTCGACTACCGCCCCGGTGGCGACGCCCACGTCGATGACCTCGCTGGTTTGCTCGGTCAGCATCACACGCGACTCCAGCGCTACTGCCATCGCCATCACGGTCTGGAAGGGAGCAAGCTGACCGATGTCCTTGTCAGTGGCCAGTCCGACGAAGCGCGACCGGCGCTTAAGAATCTCGAGACGATCGAGTTTCTCAAGTCGTCTTTGCTCGATCTCCAAGGTGTCACGTTGCCATGGGAGTTGCGCGGAGAACCGCTCGCTCCCGAGATGGCGGCGGCGGTGGGTGCGGCGCTCGCGCTTGCCGGCGACGTTTCGACGCGCGGTCCCAACCTAGTCGATCACCTGAAATCGCTCGCCCGGCCGAACCTCCGGCCGATGCTGATCCGCAAGTTAGCCCCTCTGGCCGCAGTGCTTTTGATTGCCGTAGGCCTGGGCGTGCTCAACTGCACGAAGCATCGCGAAGTGTCCGCGATGCAGCAGCAGCTAGTCACTCTTGCTCCCAAAGCCGAGCGGGCGGCAAAGCTCCGCGTCGATCTCGTGGCTGGTGAAAACGAAGTCGCGCAGTACAACGTGCTAGCATCGCACCTCAGGTCGCAGCCCTACGCGCTTTTGCTCAAGAACCTGACGCAGAGCGTTCCCACCGACGTGTGGTTGTCGGATGTCCGCTTCGAAGAGGGGGGCACCGCGACCATTGCTGGTAGCAGTTACGTCGAGAGCAGCATCTACGATTTCGTCAGCAACTTGCAACATTTGCCGGGGATTGGCGGTGTTGCTCTGCACGGCACCGGCGTCGGGCGCACTGCGCACCGCAACGCTACGACATTCGACATTCACTTTCATCTCGACTTTAGCGGCGAGAGCACCCCGGCCGGAGAATCGCTGTAATGGACGACCTAATCGTTAAGTTTTGCGAAGACCGCCGAAGTTGGCTGTTCGTTATTGGGGGAACCCTTAGTCTCGTGCTGGTATTTCTGATGCCCGAGGTCGATGACTATGTGGCCGTTTGTAACGAAGAAACCGAAGTCGCCGAGAAGCTGGCTTCGGCAGAGCAAGCAGCCGCGATGCTGCCCGCCTTCGAGACACGGCACGCGAAACAGGCCGAAGTCGTTGCCCAGAGCGTGGCGCGGACGCTCACCGCTGACAACGAGGCCGACTACCGCAACACGATCGTCACGCTGGTGCGCGAGACGGGGTGTCAGTTGCGCCGGTTGAACATCAGTGCTGCCTCGGTCCGAGATTGGGGACAGCAAGATAATCCGCTAGAGAAGACCTACAACAAGAAGCTGAAACCCACGGGCTTCCTGCTCGAACGTCGGCAGGTGTCGCTCTCGCTCGCGGGCCCTTCGGCCAGTGTGCGGCGCCTAGTGGAACAGTTCGAGCAGCAGGATAAAGAGGTGTACGTCGAAGGCTTGGAGCTCAAGCCCGACGCCGGAGACGGAAGGCGAGTCGAGTTAAACATGGAATTGTGGTACTACACGCTTGCCCGCCCCGCGGCGTAGCAAGCAATTGAGTAAGTGAGTACCGAGGCCCGGCAGGATGCAGGGCAGGCGACAGGTCATTGGAGGACGAATGCCGCGAGGGACGCTAATGCCGAAGGCTGCGCGCCGCACAATGCTGCGCTGCTGGAGGTACGCGCTCGTGGCGCAGTTGGTTCTCGCGCAGCTCTGCGCCACCGCGCTCGCGAATCCGAGCCTTGATATCTCGTCTGCCGCGCTGAGTGCCCCCAGCCCCGAGCTGATCACGGCGCTCGATCGCCGTGGCGACTTGGTGCTCCGCGGCTCGACGCTCGACGCGGCGATCTTCACCATCAACGAGCTTTGGAAGGTGAACATCATCGCTGGCGAGCTCCAGGGCCAAGTGAACGGCGTCTTCAAGAACGCCCCGCTCAAGGAGATACTCGACACCATTTTGCTCGGCAACGGCTACGGCTACCGCATCGTCGGCGATAGCATCGTCGTCAGCAAGCTCGATCAACTCGGGCAGATCAATCCGTTCTTTATCTCCGAGGCCATTCAGGTCACCAACGCCAAACCCTCGGAGCTTGTCGAGGCCGCACGGTTGCTGAGCACGCCTCAAGGCAAGGTCCAGGCGATCGACACCGCGCGGACGCTCATCGTCATCGACTTTCCCGAGCGGGTGAAAATGATTCGCGACCTCGTGGCCAGCATCGACGCCGCCAGTCGCGGTCCCGGCATGCTCGATGCCGGGGGCCAGCCGCGCGATTTGGAAGTGGGCTACTTCCACACGCAGTTCATCACGGTGACCGACGCGAAGCTGGTGCTTGCTACCGTGTTGAGCCCCGTCGGGCGTGCCGAGGCGATGATTGCCGAAGACCGGTTGATCGTGGTCGACTTCGCAGAGAACCTAGCGATGGTCGAACGGGTGCTGGCGAGTGTCGATCGTCCGAGGCCGCAGGTGCAAATCACCGCGCTGATTTACGACCTCAGCCTCGAAGACATCGAGCAGATCGGCATCAACTGGTCGCAGCAAATCGAAGCCCGTACCAACGGGACGCCTCAGCCCAGCAGGGAACTAGAAGTGGCGAACCCGTTCACCCCCTCGGCTTCGGGTGCCCTGTTCACGTTCACCAGCATTGGCGACACCTTCAGCCTCGGTGCGGTGGCCGAGGCGATTCAAAACGCCAAGGACTCGCGGCTGCTCGCGAATCCAAACGTAACCGTGATGGACAACGAGCAAGCGCTGTTCGAGGCCGTTACGCAGATTCCTTACCAGCAGATCACGCAAACGCAGCAGGGTGGCCAGCTTGCCGGCACCGCGTTCAAGGACGCCGGCATCAAGCTCGACGTCGTGCCCAAGATCGCGGCCGATGGCACCATCGAGATGACCGTACGCCCCGAGTTCAGCCGCCTCACCGGTTTCACCCCGGGTGACAACCAGCCGATTATCGATACTCGCGCGACTTCGACATCGGTTCGCGTAGCGAGTGGGCAGACGCTGGTCATCGGCGGTATGCGACAGCGGCACGACGTCGGTGACTTCGCGGGTGTGCCGGGGTTGAAGGACGTACGGTGGCTTGGTTACATGTTCCGCTCGCGGAGCACCAACGTTCGCGAGAGCGAGCTGGTCGTGTTCCTCACGCCGCGCATTGTTGGTTACACCGGTCCGATGGATTGCCGCTCGCAGTTGGTGCTCGACACCATCGACTGCCGGCTCGATCACATTCCCCGCGCCGAGGGTTGCCCGCCTGGAGCGGGTGCATGCGAGTCGTGTAATGGCGGGCCGATGATGATGGAGGGGAACCAACCTGGCATCGAAGCGCTTCCTGCACCACAGCCCACGCCGATGATGGCTCCCGAAGCGCGGGCGGCGGCAGAGAAGATGCCGATCGCGGGCGGGCGATTCGCTCCCACGCCGGCGAAGTCCGCCATGTATCGCCTGCCACCCCCTCCTGGTACCGCCGTGGCCCAGAAACCCCCGGCTGCCGAGCCGAACGCCCAGTGGCCATTGCGTAGCGAGTTCGACGCCCGCTACCAGGGAACTGCCGATCGCAAAGCGGTAGTCCCGCCGCCTACGAAGCAGGCCAAGGAAGACTCGTGGTGGAAGCGAACGTTTACCCGCTAGCCGAAGCGTCGTTACAACCGGATCCACCGGCACACGCTCCATGCGGAGTCTGTCACTACCCCGATCCTTGAGAGGGTACGGCATGGAGCGCGAGCTACCTTTGAGAGCCCCAATCCTCTCCCTGCGTAGCCCCATCATGCGCTCGACACTTAGCGTTCTCGTCCTATCAACCCTGCTGATACTCACGGGGTGTGGCAAGCCCGAACCCGCGCCGCCGGCAAGCAAGCCCGTGACCGTGGCGGCGAAGCCAAAGCTGGCGACGCCTAAGCCCGCGAAACCGGCGGACCAGAAAGTGCACGACGCCGCTCGCGAAGCGATGGCGGCGTACGTAGCCCCGTACCCCGATCGCACGGAGTTGTTCGTTCCGCCGAAGGAAGCCCCGAAGTCAGCCAGCGTCACGACCGAGGGCAACGTGCAACTGCGCGGGCTCGTGAACGTCGACCAACCTCAGGCGATCCTCGATGTCGAAGGTGCCATCGCCTTGATCCCCGTGGGTGCCGAGAAGTTCGGCGTGAAGGTGGTGTCGATTGACGACCGAAGCGTCACGCTGCAGCGCGGCGGGACGCAGTGGACCGCTTCGCTCGAATAACCCGCTAGGTTATCTCAGGTAGCGGTGCGTTGTCCTCTTGGTCTTCGTCCCAGGGACTTTGCGGTTTCGAAACGGGAGGGTGCAACTCGGCTTCGTCCTGCGCTACGCGGTCAGGTAGCGAAACTCGCTCCTGCATCATCTCGCGTGCCGTACTTGGTAGGTTGATCAGCAGCACACACGCCGCCCCCGTGAGCATCACCAAACACTGCAAGATCACGGTGTCGTCGATCGTCATGCGGTCGGACAATTCGCCGAGCGTCCAAAACGGGTTGGGCCACTGCAAGATCGTGTAGCCAGCATTCCGCCACATCCGCGACGACATCTGGACCGCGTAAGGTATGCCGCTGCCCGCCATGACCAAGAGCAAGTGCACGAGGAATCCCGCCACACCCGAAACGGGGGCAACACGTCGTAGGCCGGCGGTTAGCAATTTGCCGACGCCTAAGTAGATCACTACAAAACTCCACGCGATCGCCATGATGACCATCAGCATCGTGTAGTCGTGATAGTGGTACTGGTGCTGGAACTGACTGGAAGGCGCTAGGGGAGTCTGCCCCCATTCCATCCACGCCAATCCGATCGCGACGACCACCATCACCGACGTCAGGTTCGCAATCGCAAACAGGTAGCCAGTCCCCGGACCTGGGTTGAGCAATCCGAGCAGCACTCGCCCTAGCATCGATTGGGGAAGCCCGCGGCGCACGCGATGCGATAGTTCGGCCGACTCGGTGCTAAGCATCGTCCCCATAACGTACCAGTAGGCGGTTGCAACTAGTACCGTCGGCAGCAAGAACCACCATAGAGTGTCGGTTGCAAGCCAGAGAAACGACATCCAGCCCAGAAACGTCGCCTGCTGAATCACCATAGCCCACCGAAGTGGCGTCGAGCGGTTCTCGGAGCGGTAGGAAGTGAGTGCAACTGTCGCCAGGTAAATCAGCGCGAAGGTGGTTGCGTAGGCCGAAAGCAACATACCGGTCGATGCCCAGAACTGCCAGTCGTTGACCCACAGCCCTCCATCGTCAAGAACCTCGTTCACCATCGCCAACCCACCCCAAAAACAGAGGAGCAGCAGCGTGACCAAAGAGACGGAAAGCAGAACTTGTCCTTGCTTCTTCTGCGAAATGGCAGCCATGAACAAACCCAGCATCGATAATCCGAGGCTGCCGAGTACCGTGTACATGAGTAGCATCGCGATCACCACCACGTCCACGCCACGCAGCAGGTAGGTGAATGCGATGCACGGCGCGACCGCCGACAGGTAGACGGTGGTCTGCACCAGCGCACTGCCTAGCTTGCCACGAATGATCTGGTGAGGCGAGAGCGTCGAAACACGCAGCAGGTCGTATGTGTTCTCTTCGCACTCGCTAGTGAGCGAGCGGTACGCGCTGAACGGGACGATGACCGCCAGTGGAAAAATCAGCACGAAGAAGTATCCCTTTAAGAGTTCCGCACCCGCCGCCGCGTAGTAAATGCCCGGGCCCGCCATCGCGACGCCGCCGATGGTGACGACCCAGCAAATAATAAGCAGCAGCAGGAACGTGAGCCCAAACTGCCGGCTCTTTAGCGCTTGCCGCGTCTCCTTGACGAGAATCGGATTGAGCCGATCGCTCGCCTTGGTGAGCCATTGCTCGACGCGGTCGAATCGCTCCTTCCAATTGGGCGCAGTAGCCGACGATTCGCGGGGGGGAGTGGTGAGGGTTGCCTCGCTCATTGGACGCGGCCCTCCGTGACTTCGAGGAAGATATCCTCCAGCGACTTGGTGCGGCAGCGGAACTCAACGACTTCGAGCCCCGCCTCGATCATTTCGCGGAGTAGTATCGCTTGTGCCGCTTCATCGCCGGCGTGGGATAGCGTCGCGACGCGATCTTGGATGCGAACCTCGTGCAAATCCTCCCGCGCTTCGAGCCAGCGATGGGCCCGCGCTACGTCGCCCACGAACCGGACATCGACCATCGCCACGGTCTGGTAACCGCTGCTGATTTCTTCGACAGAGCCAACGGCCACGAGCTTCCCTTGCTCGATGATCGCCACGCGGTCGCAGATCTCGGCGAGTTCGGTGAGGATGTGCGAGCTAATCAGCACGGCTTTTCCAATGTCGGCAAGCCGCGCAATCATCTCACGTAGCTCGATCCGCGCGCGAGGATCAAGGCCTGCCGCCGGTTCGTCGAGCACCATCACCGAGGGATCGTGAATCATCGTGCGGCCTAAGCAGAGCCGCTGCTTCATGCCCTTCGACAAACCATTGATCGGTTTGGTGGCCAGCTTGTCGAGTCCCGTGAAGTCCTTCACGAAGCCGAGCGCTTTGGTCCGCTCGGTGCCACGTAAACCGTACGCCCGGGCGAAGAAATCGAGGTACTCGTGCACGTCGACGTTCTCGTAGGTGCCGTAGTAGTCGGGCATGAAGCCAAGTCGCCGGCGGACGCGATCGGGGTCCTCGACCACCGAGAACCCGTCGACTAGTGCGTCGCCCGAATTCGGTTCGTCGAGCGTGGCCAGGATTCGCATGCTGGTGGTCTTGCCGGCACCGTTAGGGCCGATATAACCAAACACTTCGCCCGCCTGCACCTCGAACGAAACGTCGTTCACCGCGTGCGTATCGCCAAACCAGCGATGCACGTTGCGAAGTTCGATTTGAGGAATGGCCTTCATGCGATTTGTTGGCTAGGAGAGTCTTCTACCAAGATCCAATGACAATGTGGACGCTCGAGTCTTCCACGCCGATCTCTTCACCCGAGTGCGGGAGCAGCGCGAGCTCGCTCACCACCACGTAACTCCGCGGCGGCAGCGTCAGCGCTTCGCCGCCGCTCACGCCAAGCAGCGCCTGCCATTCGTCGTCCAGCAAGCTGCCGCGCATGCTGCCAAAGTTCGGCCCGCCACCCTGTTGGCCGTAGGGGCGTTGGCCGTAGCTTCGTCCTGAGATCAACGACGAATCGGCGATGGTGTCGTAGCCTTCGGGATTGCGCGGCTCGCGGTCCATCAGCACTGCCCGTAGCGCTGATACGGCAGCCGACCGCTCGACACGTTCGAGTGCCTGCGGACCCTCCGTAGCCACATCGTTCGCAAGCAGGAACTTGCCGTCGCCATCGATCACGATGATCAACTGAGCTTCGGTGGCGAAGTTGTTGGTGACCGTGGGCGTGGGGTCTTTCAGTTTCAACTTGAGTCCCGCGTCGGTCTTGCGAGGTTCAATCGCTAGGTACTGCGTGGGTGTTCGAGAGGCGAGCCAGCCCTTTGTAAGACGCTGTTCGTCGTCGCTCCACTCAATCTCGTAATGATGACTTCCGCCACCACCGCGATAAGCGCCGGGAGTGTTGGCCTCGATGGGGTAGACTGCCGTTTCGTCCGAGAACGTCAGGCCATCCCTTGGCGCGAAGGCTGCGTAGTACGACAGTCGGCTCCAAGTCGCTGCTTCGCGCGTTTGTTGGTCGAGTCGCGTGATGCTTTGGGCCCGCAGTCGAGTCGAAAAGCCATCGGAGAATAATCCGTATGCCAAGAGAGCTCCGGTGATCGCGATCGCCGCAATCGGCACCGTAAGCACCATCAAATGCAGGCGCCCGGCACGCTTCAACAACCAATAGTTCGCCGGACCGATGGCGATGACGAACAGCGTGATCAGCACCTGAAAGCTGACAACGGGCGCGAGACCCACGCCGGGGATCAACCACTTACTGAAGCCCTCATTCGCCTGCCCTGGTGTTAAGCCATGACGGCGAGTCCAGTCCTGGGATCGCCAGTAGCGAGCCGCGCCGAACAGATCGCGTCGCGTTGTCGACGGGCCGACGTCCGACACGTCGCCACGATACGCCGCGACGAGTCCCCAGCCGCAGCGACGCACCACAAACCAGTCGGTCGAGTATCGCGGAGTAGTATCGAACTGAGCTTGAGCGGGCATGCCCTGAGGCAGCGCCACGTACGCCTGGCCATTGGGGTTGTTCGGATCGTCGGGGTCGCCATCGCCGCGACCGCGTCGCCGCAAGTTTACGTAGCTCCAGCCATCCGCCCCCACCGCCTCCTCCGCCTTCGGCTCGTGGGGTTCGATGGTCTCTTCAGGCGTGTCCCAACCCAGAATTGGGTCGAGGTGTCGCAGTCGCTCCCAGTCGTCGCCAATCGAACGGACCCAGAGGACGCCCCCTGCCTGAACCCATTTTCGCAAGGCGATCAGTTTCTCAGGAGTCTGCGTTTCAGCCATCAGTAGCGTGGGCAGATCCGTCGACACGATGTCGAAGGGGGTGTAGTCGAGCCAGTTGTCGCGCCATTCGCCTAACGCCGTGAGCCCATTCTCACCCAGCGCCGATCCTTGCTGCGAAGGAAGGATGGTAAACAACTCGCCGTGCCCAGGTACGATTTGCAGCTCGGCCATGCTCCCCATCCGCCACCGGCTCGTTCCATTGTCGTTCAGTTGTTGCCAATCTTCCTCGCCTCGCGAAAGGTATCGGTCGCGTGCCCCGTCGATCCAGATGTCCCATGTGAGCACACCCCACTCCACGTACTGGGGCGTACGCAGCGTGACAGTGGTCTTCGTTTCGCCCGCTCGTAGTACCCCGTCCGTTTCGACGGTCAGGGACTGGCTACCGTACTGCCACTGAAGTGCTCGCAGGCGAACCGTGATCTGCGTGTCCGCGGTCACGGGCGTGGGCGATTGCACGTCGACCAAGAATCGGCGGTATCCGTACTGGCCGTTGCCGAGCCCATCGTCCGAAACCTCAATGAACAGACCCGTCGAGGGCGAGACAGAGTTTTGCCGCACGGGGAGACGCGATTTGATCACCGCTCCCGTTGGCGACTGCGCAACGCACTCCGTACCACGCGCCATCATCGCCATGACGACGAGCGCTGCGAGCCATCCGAGTTGAGTCGCGTGGCGATGCAAAGTTAAGAGTCCTGAGAGGTGACAGGCGAAGTGTCCGCTGACTGCACGTTGGTGCGAAGTGCCGGATAATGAGCAGGGCGGGGGCGATACGTCCCATGAACCCCTGTCACCCGCGAAAACAGGGCCACCATGCCGTAGAATAGCACGAACATGGCCCAGGTCACCGCGAGACTCCCTACGCCAATCACGATCGCTGCCGCCCACATCCGTCCTTGCACCGCCTCGCCCGCGATCAGCGCCACCACCGCGACCACGCCGGCGAGGTAGAAGACGGTGCGGATGGAGTAGCGAGGTAGCAGCATCAAGAGGTCCGATCGACGGCGTGAAGCAAAACAGAAGAGAGTTAAGGGAGAGCGAGCGGTTCCGCCTGGGCGGCGGTCGCGAGGTTAAGTATGTCGCATCGACGAGCCTTTCGCCACGTCCTCCCAGCGGTTTGCGGACTGCATTAGTAAACGTTGATTTCCTCCAGTTTATTGCCGAGGTTCACGATGCCAAGTCGCACCACGAATAAATTCGCCCCACCTGCGACAATCTTGCTCACCTTGCTGGCACTGGGACTCTTCGGAAATCCGCGCACGGCCAATGCCGAGATTCGAGTCGAGGCGTTCAGCGGCCAGCCACTCGGAGTGGGGCGAATCGTGGTCGATGTTCCTTCCGAAGGAGCGTCCGCGGCCATGAACGACGACCGAACGACCGTGACCGACGCCGCCGGGCGTGTCTTGTACCCTACGGTAGAACCAAGCCGTGAGCGAAAGGTCCTTCGATCTTTGCTCGGCGTCCAATTGCCTCGCCGCGTCACTTTCTACTTCCTCTTTCACGGCAACGAGCGACTCGACCTCGAGCTCTACCTGCCCCAGCGCGTCCAAGTAACCGTGGTGCCCCGCGACGACCGCCGCGGCTACAACGAGTTGCTGGGTGAGTGGTGGAAGGCGTACGTCGCGATGTACTCGCGAGTGCACCGCGAAGCCGACTATCCGATTGGCGTACAGACTTACCTTACCGCGATGTGGGCCGGCCGACTCGGCCAGCCGATGCCGAAGCTCGAAGGCTTCTTGGTTCGCGAGCAGGAGCAAGGCGGAACGGTCGTCGGCAAACTGATGGCCGACGAAGCCCATCGAGCCTCGGTGCTTCGCGACCTGATGCTGGGAGAACTCGACAGCGGCGAGGCGACCATGCCGCTCCCCGACGTCGCACTTCCCGTGACCGACCTGCAGCTCGAAACGCAAGTAGAGGTTGCCATCGAGCCGATGGCTTCGCATGTCCCCGACGACTGTTACTACGTTCGCTTCGGCACGTTCGCGAACTATTTGTGGTTCAAAGACTTTCTCGGTCGCTGGCAGGGCGATCTTGGCAACATGCTCATTCAGCGGAGCATCTATCGCAGTTCGAGCGAGCAGATCTCGGCAATGCTTGGCCTCGCCGAGTCCAAAGTGTCGGCGATCCTTGGCCCTCAAGTCATCGACGACGTGGCGCTCATCGGGTTCGACCCTTACTTCGCCGACGGGGCCTCGGTTGGCGTGCTGTTTCATGCGAAGAACAACTTCTTGCTGAGCACGAGCTTCAACCAGCAGCGATCCGCCGCCGCGAAAGCCGTGGAAGGCGCGAAGTTGGAGCAGCTCGACATTGCTGGCAAGAAAGTCTCCTATCTTACGTCGCCCGATGGCTCGCTGCGGTCTTACTACGCTACGGATGGCAACTTCCACCTCGTCACGTCGTCGCGGCGCATCGTCGAACGGTTCTACGAAGCGGCCGCCGGACAAAGACAGCTCGCAGCCGCACCGGACTTCCTCGCTGCGCGCATGGCGTATCCGATCGAGCGTGACGATCGTGTGTTCGTCCATCTGTCGAGCGCGTTTTTCAGGAACCTCGTCAGCCCTGGCTATCGCATCGAGCTCGACCGACGATTGCGATCGCTGGAAACGCAACGCGGGCTCGAGCTCGCCCGACTCGCCGCCGCGCAGGAGAATCTGCCGAACGAAACCGAGGAAGAGCTCGCCTCCGGTGCGTTCTTGCCGGGCGGTTTTTCGCAGCGGGCCGATGGCGCGAGGTGGACAGTCGACGACAACGGACGCCGAGTGGAGTCTGTCCGCGGCTATCGCGGGCACTTCACGCCGATCGCGGACAGCGTGCCGGAGTTGGTGAGCGAGAGCGAGCTTCGCCGTTACGAACAGTTCCTCGGCGACCTTCGGCGAGAAGCGGGCAACTTGGTACCCGTCACCGCGGTGATCCATCGTGACGAAGTCGAGCCCGGCATCGAACGCATTGCAATCGATCTCTTCCTCCAGCGTTACAGCACGACGAACCTTGCGAGCTGGGCCAAGAAGCTTGGACCCGCGTCGAATCTTCGCCTGGCTCCCATCGCCGGCGACTTGGCTTCGGCCAACGTGGTGCTCGATGGCGTGCTGGGCGGGGGTGAGCCGTTTCATCTGTTCGGTGGAATTCGCGATGGCGTCTTCCCGCTGACCATTGCTGGCGGAAATGTTGAGGTGCCTCTGCAACTCCTGTCGGCCATCGAAGGCTACGTCGGAACATGGCCCAAACCAGCGTTCCTCGAGCGCTTCCTCGGCCGCCCCGCCGGTCCCTACGACGCCAATGGCATGGCGCGGACAACGGGGCTGTTCGACTTGTGGGTACGTCGTGCGGATGACTTTATGCTCTTTTCGTTTAAGGAACGGGTGCTATTCGATGTAGGTACGCAGATCGCCATGGTCGAAGCCGCTCGGCCGGCACAGGCTTGGGTTCAAATCCAGGACATCCTGGGAACCCAGTACGAAGGCGTGGCGACCGCGCTGGCTTACGCTCGTACGCGTGACACCTCAGCGAGCGCCAGCCGGTTCATGAACTCGCTGGTTCGCCAGCTTCACGTCGAGCCGGCCGCGGCGTACGAACTCGCCAACGAGCTCGTCGGTGGCGAGTTCCTTTGCCCGCTCGGGGGAGAGTACGAACTCGCCGAGATCCCCGGTGGACTCGAAGTCTGGACCTCCACCGCCGCGGCGCCGAACAATCAGTTCCTTCTGACCGAGGTCCCAGGCGACTATCGATTCCCGCTGCTCGAATGGTTCCGCGGCATGTCGGCGGAACTCGTGCGGGGTGAGGACTCGCTCACGCTTTCGGCGGAAGTCTTCATCAGCGGCGAACGCCCCGCGCCTGGAGCACCACGTGCTCCCCTGGCACCGCAGGCTCCATCAGCGCCAACTGCTCCGCCGGTGCCCACAACTCCTGCTGCACCGGGGGTACCAAGGGACGTGGAAGAACTTCCACCTCCGCCCCCTCAGCCTCCGAGAAATCCCTAAAAAGGTTTCTCAAAGTACCGGACTAGTCGTTCATTTTTAGTTCGACCTTGGTGCCCCCACTATCGGCCTTGATCATTACGCACGCCGATTTGTTGGGGACAATTTTCGCCGTCAGATCCGCGGCGGTTGTGTTCTCTGCCATTGCGAGCACCAAGTCCGACGGCTTCTCAAGCGTGATCATCCGCTCGGCTTCCTCTTGGTTCTCTTCGAGGTAGACGTAGACATCGATGGCATTGTTCGACTTCGCCGAGACTTGCAACGTCCGCTCACCGGTGGTGGGGGGCACGACGAAGGTGCTGATCTCACCCGCTTCCGCGAAGTCGATCGTCTGCTGGTCGAGGAAACGAGTCTGGCAACCGGCGAGGCAGAGAGTCGCGGCGATGAGGAAGCAGTTAGCTGTACGCATTATTGATTTGCCCTTTCCCTTGCGGCGGCCAGGAGTTCCCCGGCTCGGAACGAACTGCGGACCATCGGTCCCGCGGCGACTCCTGCGAAGCCCATCGCGTAGGCCTCGTCGGTCCACGCGTCGAACTGCTCGGGTGTGACGTAACGCTCCACCGGCAGGTAACGCTCGCCGGGACGTCCCGGAGCCAAGTACTGCCCCAGCGTTACGAGGTCGACGTTCGCCGAGCGAAGTCGCTGCATCGACTCGGTGATCTCCTCGTTCGTCTCGCCGAGTCCAACCATCAGGCTGCTCTTGGTGACCATGTCGGGGCGAAGCTCTTTCGCGCGGCGAAGCATTTCGAGCGACAGCTCGAACGACGCCCGCGGGTCGCGGACTCGCTTCTCAATCCGCTCGACGCACTCCACGTTGTGAGCAAACACATCGAGCGGAAGCCTGTCCATCATCTCGGCCAGCGCCTGCCAGTTGCCGGCGAGGTCGCTGGAGAGCAGTTCGATCGTCACGCTCGGCACGCGGGCGTGGACCGCTTCGACGCACGCGCGGTAGTGCATTGCTCCACCGTCCGCTCGATCGTCGCGGTTCACTACCGTGATCACCACGTGGTCGAGCTTCATCCGCTCGACCGCGTCCGCAAGATGCTCGGGCTCGTCGGCTTCGGGAGGGGCAGGGGCCTTGAGTGTCTGCACCGAGCAGAACCGGCAACCCCGTGTGCATTCCTTGCCCGCGATCATGAAGGTCGCGGTGCCACGCCCCCAGCAGTCGTGGATGTTGGGGCACTTGGCTTCTTCGCACACGGTGTGCAGCCCGCCATCGTCGACCGCCCCACGGGTGCGATTGAATAGCGCGAGCGCTTCGCCCGACGGCGGTTGGGCACGCAACCACTCGGGGAGGCGAGGACGGGTGAGGACGGGGAGTTCGGTGGAGTTGCTCATACAGATAGTTTAGTCCAATGAATGTCCAATGACGAATCACCAATGACCAACGAGAGATGCCCCCAATTGGTCATTGGTCATTTCGAATTGGTCATTAACCCGTGAGTCCTTCGAACAGCGGGGTCGACAGGTAGCGTTCGCCCAGGCTGCACATGATGGTCACGATTCGCTTCCCCTTCATTTCGGGGCGGGCGGCGACTTTGGCGGCGGCGCACATGTTGGCTCCGCTGGAGATGCCGGCCATGATGCCCTCTTCCTTCGCCAGGCGACGGGCCCACTGGAAGGCTTCTTCGTTGCTGATCGTGATCACTTCGTCGATGATCGACTTGTCGAGGTTGCCCGGAATGAACCCCGCGCCGATGCCCTGAATCTTGTGAGGTCCAGGACTTCCGCCCGAGATCACGGGCGAGTCGGTCGGTTCGACGGCGATGGCTTTGAAGTGGGGGTTCATCTTCTTGAGGAATCGCGACGCACCGGTGATGGTGCCACCCGTGCCAACGCCGGCGACGAGTACGTCGATGTCGTGTCCCGAGTCTTCCCAAATCTCCGGGCCGGTGGTCTTCTCGTGGATCGCGGGGTTCGCGGGGTTCTCGAACTGCTGGGGTACGAACGTGTTGCTTCCTTCGGCCGCCATTTCGTTCGCCTTGGCGATGGCACCCTTCATGCCCTCGCTCGCGGGAGTCAGCACTACGTTCGCGCCGAGTGCACGCAATAGCGCACGGCGTTCGAGCGACATGCTCTCGGGCATGGTGAGCGTCAGCTTGTAACCCTTCGCCGCACAGACGAACGCAAGCGCGATGCCCGTGTTGCCGCTGGTGGGTTCGATGATGTGGGTGTCGGCGTTGATCTTGCCGTCGCGTTCGCCCGCTTCGATCATCGCGGCACCGATACGGTCCTTCACGCTATTGAGCGGTTGGAAGAACTCGCACTTCGCGAACACCGTGGCGTGGCCTTCGGGGACGAGCCGATTGATGCGAATCATCGGAGTCTCGCCAATGCACTGGGCGGCGTTGTCGTAAGTACGATTTCGAAACATCGGTAAATCCTTTTTCTATGGTTGGCTTTTCGGCTCAACGGCGGACGCGATTCTCATTGGCCCGGACTCCGCACTCCGCCCGGAACGAGCGATTATCGCATTCTGAGGCATCTACGGCAAACCCGGCGGGAGAGTAGGGAGGGGTTCTAGGCTCGGGGCTGGGGACTGGGGACTGGGGGAAGTTGTCTTCTCAATTAGCCGTTTTGGCGCTAGCCACGGTTGTTGGTTGTTCAACCGCGGCTAGCGCCGAAGCGGCTAATGGGCCCTTCGTAATGTCGCACTTTTGGGACTTTTGCATTCACTGCGACTTTATTCTTTCGGGCTCGATCGGCGATGTTCAAAAAGTGACGTGTTTTCAAGTGCGAAACGCCTGTCAGTTCGTAGTGCCCAAAAGGGTAATGTCGCAGTGGATTCCCGCAGGTGCGACATTACTCTCAAAGGGGGAAATCGGAACGGGAAAAGGGGAAGGCAAGGCAGTGGGCCGTATCCAGCTCCGCGCAACGCTCGGCGCTTGCCGTGTGGCCTAGGTTCGTCCCGCCACCTTTCTAAGCGCGTACGCCGATCCCTGGCCCAACCGCTCGTTGGCCGCTCGCGTTCGTGTTGTGCCGTATTCCTACGGCCGCCCCACACCGCGTGGAGTTGTGTTCATTGGAACACGTGCGCGAGTACTTTCTAGTCACATTCTGAAAGAAAGTGGAAAAAAGTTTGGGGGCGTGGAGGAGGGGGAAAGTGGGCGGTGGGCAGGGTGCGGTGGGCAAGGAAAAGGAGTTTGGCAGAGCGAGGCCGTGACGGGTGCTGAGCGAGTGTGCTGAAGGGGCAAGGGGGAGATAAGGAATGGCGAGTGGGAGGATGGTTTAACGCCCAGTCGTAGGCGCCGGCTTTGCTGAAGCGATCGCCAACTTACCCGAACCGCGCCCGCTTTGAGGGTGGCAAGCCTTGTCACCTAATTTCGCCCCTCGCTAACACAACTGCTGTCGATCGCTCTGCCGGTGGAACGAGAACTTCATTTCCGCGGCGGTCGTACAACAACAATCAGGCAAGTTCCAGCATCGGACCTTCGAAACCCGTCTCCAAGGCTCCCCGTTCGGCGAGAAGGGCGAACGCTTGTCGTATTGCCGGCTCTGAACTGGGCATCGGTGGAATAACCTTCGTTGGAGAAAAATCGGACGTGAGGTTCAGGCGACTATGGACGAGCAGCAAGTGTGGGTCGTTGGACGCGTAGGCGGGGCCAGTGCTAGCTTGGGAGGCGGAGCCTAATACTCGCCTTCCTGAACTTTGAAGGCCGAGTTCGTCCGTTGGCCAAGGACGATTCCGAAGTACGGACTGGCTGCTATCGACTGGCGCGGATGTGGCAATCGCAGGCGTTTCTAATTTAACAACGGGAGCAATAAAGCTGGCGGGGGACGGCGGTACCAATTGCGCCCCAAGGTTATCGCGCCAGATGGTGTAGTCGGCGAGATTCACGTGGCCGTCGTTGTTGCCATCTGCTGCCAGCCCAGGACCGCTCGTGGCACCAAAGTTGGTTTTCCAAACCGAGTAGTCATTAGTGTCAACAACTCCATTTCCATCATAATCTCCGGGTAACCCTAGGCTGTCCGGAGTTAGCACCCGCCATTCCATGCCGTACACGTCATCTCGAGCTTGGAAGAATAGCCGATTACCCATAGCGGCAAGTTCACGAATTTCTGAACTGGTCGGCCCCCGCCGAATGTCATGAACGAGCCTCGTCCCCGCAGTGGTCCCATCGGTTTGCCACAGTTCCACACCATGTTCTGGATCGTAGCCAGTGAAATAGGCGACGTCGCCAATGACGGCTATGGGAACTGATGAGGAGAGACCGCTCGTGCCTCCTGGAAAGATATCTTTCAGAAGACGCGGAGAGGCATTTGGAAAATCGATGACCCACCATTCTCGTCCGTGAATGCCATCATCGGCGGTGAAGATAACGCGATCACCTAGGCGCGCGGGTTGGCTCGGGAAAGAGCTTGCCGGACCGGAGCGAATATCGGCCACCAATTCCACGGTGCCAACGTTTCCATCGTTGCGGAAGAGCTCGCTGCCGAATTCGGAACTTTCAATACGAAAGTACTCCATTCCACCGTAGGTGAAGAGACGCGTATAGGTATGAGAGCTTTCGTACTCTGGCAAGAACTCAGATAGCGGGCGAGTACCCTCCACCGTGCCATCGGTGTACCACATCTGCCAGTCGCTGACGTTGGAGTTGCGCTTGCTGAAGATTAACCCATCGCTGTGCTTCTGAAACCAACCGATGCCGATTGCAGTGGTCAGAATCGTATTCGTCAAGGTGGCAATGTCATAAACGTAGAGCGTTTCGCCATAGATATTTCCGTAGTGGAAGTAGATCCTTCCATCGCGCTCATAGACAGATCCGAAGCCTCCATTAGCCCCGCCCACTTTGTAGGCTTCGAGGATGAGCTGAAAACCGCTGCCGTCGTTTCGATATAGCCCGGTAACACCGTTGACCGTTCCTCGGAGATAGAGTGCCTCTCCTTGTTTGAAGAGTGTACCTGCCGTTATCCCTTCCATCATTTGGGCGACGCCATTGGGGCCCACGCGCCAGAGCTGCGAGACGTTCCCGACGATCGAGGGCCTACCACCGATGAAATACATTGAATCGCGAAACACGATCATTTCACCGAGAGCCTGAGTGCCAGTTTCAGCTACCCGTCGAGATCCCTCCACAGAGCCGTCGGTCGCCCAGAGTTCTGCCGATTGGCGACCAGCTGTCATTCCGAAGTACAATTCGTCGCGAAAGACGACCTTGGTTCGCCCCGTAGTGCCGTAATGAAGACGTGAGTCAGCGGTGCGGAAATCGAGATCAACGACAATGTCGGTGCCACTCAAGGTGCCGTCAGACGACCAAAGCTCAAAGCCTGTGTTGGCATCCCAGCCGTTGTAGTAGACTCGTCCCGCCAATTCTACAAATGTGGTATCCCGGTGAAGCCCGCCGAGTATTGCCAGTGAGTTATCGCGCAGATCGATCGCCCACAGCTCACCCTGCTCGAGTGTAGACAAGGAGAGCTTGAGAAGACGATAGGTGCCAAGGCGATGTCCTTCGACTTCGAAGTGGGATGGTACTTCGCTGACGTAAACGGCACCATTCGAGTCAGCTCGCCAGATATCGAGGAAAGCAGTGAGGTTCGTTAATCTGTGGAACACCACCGTAATGCCGTCGGGGCCATCGTTGTAGATGGTGGGCCATGAAGTGTTATTGTTCTGCTGGGGGATCGCGGCAGTGAAGGTTCCGCCCACCGTTCCGTCACTAATAAGCAATTCCCAATCGACGTAAGAGGAGTTAGGGGATTCCCTGTTCGCAGCGAGCATATAAAACGATTCACCCGCCGCGTAAAAGCGAATTTCGCTCCAACTCCGACCGGGCGCTAAATTGACAACGCTACCGGTATGAGGGTCGTATTTGAAGGGAGTCCAATTTCCCAAAGCCGTGACTGCACGAAAATAGAGGGATCCGTTGTGGGTCATTAGGTAGGAGGGTTGTGATCCCCACTCCTTGCCATCGGGGGCCGTGCCCGTACGCAAATCTGCCACGAGAGTAGTTTCGCCGGTTCCGAGGTGGGTACGGTATAGTTCCCGACCATGTGTCACTGTGCTAGCTGCGTAGTACAGGTAGTCACCGAGCACCGTAAGGCCATCCGGCCCCGGGGTGATCGTTGCACCAGGGTAGAACTCGGTTACCAGCATGGTGTTGTCGCTGGTACCATCTGTGCGCCACAACTCCACACCGTGCTCACCATCATCGGCCGTGAAATAAATCCAATTCCCTGCGGACACCAATGCCGTGGGGTAGGAAGAGGCGGAGCCGGGGCGAATGTCCTTGACTAGTTGGGCGGGTCCGGAGTTCTCCAGTCTCCAGAGCTCATAGCCACGCACACCGTCATTCGCGCTAAAAATCAGACTATCTCCCAGCTCTGTCCAGTAGCGAGCGAAGAAGTTGGTTGTCGAGGTCAGGACCTTAGTCGTTCCTTCGAGGGTGCCATCGGTCCGCCATACTTCTTTGCTCGTCGCGAAAATCAAAGACTGGCCCCATTCAATCGGGGTATTCACCGAACTCCCTATCGGAATGATGAGCGTCGATTGGTGCGTGGCTGGATCATACGACTGCACTCCCCCACTCTGATACAACAACCGACCTCCCACAGTTCCCCAGGCCCGAGCAGTGCTGGACAGGTCATCCTGAGTGACAGCCGCCTCACCTTCCGCGGGCAATCGCCATAATTCGCCATCGAACTCAAATAAGACTTCTTCACCCACGCTCGCAATCACATTCGGCCCACTCCCCAGCGGCTCGGTGTTCAAATCAATCACCTGTGGAGCGGACAGCACGTAGCGAGATTCGAGTTGCTCGACGTGGAGCTTGGGGGCGGTTTTGCGAACTCGGTTACGAGCGAATTGCATGGATCGATTGAAGTCGGAGGAAACATGGCGCCGTGCATCGAATAGCCCGGCCTGGAGGTCCCGTGGTATTCTAGCAGCTAGCGCGGCCTCCGTGTCGAGTGAGATGACGCCAAATTATCTTGGCGACCACGGCGGGGGTTATCCGCTACAGATAGGCTTCGTTTAGTAATAGAAACCTACCAAGCTGAGCCGAGCCTCCGCCTCCAATTCGCAAAGTAATCCTCGACTATTTTTCATAATTGGGCGGGACTGCTCCGCCGTCGCGAACATGTTGCGGGTACTCTTCGGTCAAGCGGCTAACTGGCACTATAAACGGCGACTCCGTGTGCCACTGGCTTCGCCAGTGTTTGACCTTGGTTGTCGTGTGAATGTAGTAGAGAGTGTCGCGGCAGGTGCCGAGCGTTGTAGGTTGACTGGTACGTAAACCCTACTCGATTGGCAGGCACTGGTGGAGCCAGTGGCACACTTGTTGGCGAGTTGCACTGCGATGCCGAAGGGCGTGGAGTGCACACGGCCGGGGCGGGCATGCTACGGGGGCTTTCTATGGCATACCGCTAAGCGCCGGATCGGCGCTTCGCTTGATCCGGCCTACTTCTTAATCCGTGAATTGTATTTGCGGCAACCCTGGCTGTATGATGGCGGGCGTGGAGCGGTGGGGGTGCGGCTCCGGGGAATCGGTGATCACTCGTTGGACTGAGAAAGTTGGGTTATCCATGGTGCGGCTTGATCGAACACTATTGAACGCTTTGCTCGTTGGCTCGCTGTCGCTGGCTGCAATCGCGGGTTGCGAGAAGAAGGGCGATCCGATTTCGGCGGCGGCGGAGGCCGATAAGCAGGAGGGGATTGAAGTGCCGAGCATTGAGGAGACGAAGGCGATTGCCGAGGAGGCGTTTGTTTATGGGTTGCCGTTGGTGATGAACTACGCGGTGATGCAGGAGTTTGCGGTCGACAAGGACTCGGGGCAGTTCAAGGCGGGGTTCAACGAGATCAAGAACGAAACTCACGTGGCGACCCCTGCCGACACGGCGGTCATCACGCCGAACAGCGACACGCCTTACTCGATCTGCTGGCTCGATCTGCGTGCCGAGCCGATGGTGGTGTCGGTGCCGGCGGTGGAGAAGGAGCGTTACTACGCGGCGCAGCTGATCGATGGCAACACGTATAACTATGGCTACATCGGCACGCGCGCGACGGGGCCCGAGGCGGGCGACTACCTGGTGGTGGGCCCCGATTGGAAAGGGGAGAAGCCTGAAGGCATCAAGCAGGTGTTTACCTCGACCACGCCGTTCGCGCTAACGCTGTTCCGCACGCAGTTGTTCAACGCCGAGGACATGCCGAACGTCGAGAAGGTACAGGCGGGGTACAAGGTTCAGCCGCTTTCCGCGTTCCTCAAGCAACCCGCACCGGCCGCCGCGCCGAAAATCGACTTCCTGACGGCGTCGACGGCAGGGATCAAGGAGAACTTCTACGAGTATCTGGACGCGGCGCTGGAGTTCGTCCCCGCCACGGCGGCCGACGAAGCGATTCGCGCGAAGCTGGCGACCATCGGCATTGGGCCGGGGAAGACGTTTGAGTTCAAAGAGTTGTCGGACGAACACAAAGCGGCGGTGCTGCTCGGAATGAAGGCCGGCGATGCGCAGGTCGATAAGTTCCTCAGTAGCGGCATGAAGAACATCAACGGCTGGAACGTGGGTGCTTTTTTTGGCGACGCCGATTTCTTCAAGGGCAATTGGCTGATGCGTGCCGCGGCCGCGAAGGGTGGACTGTATGGCAACGACGCTATCGAAGCGACCTACCCTTACACGCGTGCCGACGCGACGGGCGAGACGCTCGATGGCAGCAAGCACAACTACACCATCACGTTCCCGGCCGACCAATTGCCGCCGGTGCATGCGTTCTGGTCGGTGACGATGTACGACGGGAAGAGTCAACTGCTGATCGAGAACCCGATCAACCGGTACCTGATCAACTCGCCGATGTTGCCGGAGCTCAAGAAGAACGACGATGGCTCGTTGACGCTGTACATCCAGAAGGAGAACCCTGGCGCCGACAAAGAAAGCAACTGGCTCCCCGCGCCGGACGACACCATTTACTTGGTGATGCGACTCTACTGGCCGAAGGCCGAGGCCCCGTCGATCCTGCCGCCGGGCGAAGGCTCGTGGCAGCCACCGGGCGTGGTGCAGGCCGATTGAGGCGAAGGCTTCGATGCGCCGAGTGAGTGCCGCGCGGTTCAACAGCCATCCAAGGGATGGAAAATACGGCCAATTCACGTAGTGACGGCATCCAATTCTGGAGGGTTCGGGCACTAAACGCGACCTATACTTTCGGTCGGCTCCTTGGAGCCGATCGAAGGTATCTGGCGTTTGCCTGCTACAACCCCAAGAATTGGAGCGATCGTGATGTCCAAGTCGATGTCCTTGACGACGGTACTGGTTGTCGGAGCGTTGTTTCTCGTGGCGACCGAGGCCGCTAACGCCTGCACCGGTATTCGTCTGATCGCAGGCGACGGCACGGTGATCCACGCCCGGACGCTCGAATTCGGAATGGACCTCCATTCGGAAGTGATTGTCGTTCCGCGGGGATTCAAACGTGTTGGCACGACGCCTGATGGCAAGCCGGGGATGACCTTGACCACGAAGTACGCGAGCGCTGGTACCAACGGCATGGGACTACCGGTGATATTTGATGGGCTGAATGAAAAGGGGCTGTCGGTGGGACTGTTCTACTTTCCCGGCACCGCTGGATACATGCCCTACAACGCGGCCGACGCTGGGAAGACCATCGCCGCTTGGGAGTTGGGGTCGTGGATTTTGGAGAACTGCGCAACGGCCGCCGAGACGAAGGAAGCTATCCAAGGCATCGTTGTGCCGGACATCGTGTTTGCGGCGATGGGATTTAGCCCCGGTATTCATTTCATCGTAACCGATGCCAGCGGCAAGAGTATCACGATTGAATACCTCGATGGCAAGCTGAACGTGTTCGATAACCCGCTGGGTATCCTGACGAACTCACCCTCGTTCGATTGGCACATGACCAATCTGCAGAACTACGTGAATCTCACCGCCGATAACGCACTACCCGCCTCGCTGGGGAGCGTGAAACTTACTCCGCTGGGCCAAGGCTCCGGCATGCTGGGTCTGCCTGGTGACTTCACCCCTCCGTCGCGGTTCGTGCGGGCGGCCATGTACAGCCAGTCGGTGTTCCCCGTGAAGACGGGCCGCCAGGCGCTGCTGCAGGCGTTTCACATTCTGAACAATTTCGACATCCCTAAGGGGGTGGCGCGAGAGAGTGGTGGCGGGCACGACGGAGCCGACTACACGATGTGGACCAGCGCGAGCGACTTGAAGGCCAAGGTGTTCTACTTCCGCACCCACGACAGCAGCCAAATCCGCTCGGTCGACCTGATGAAGATGCCGATCGATGGCAAGGAGATCGCCAAGATCTCGATGCAGGGTGACGAGCAGATCGAGGCTTTGGCTCCGTAATTCGGAGAGCTAGTACGCGGAAGAGTTTCCCATGCTCGGCGGCGGCGTTGCGGCGACGACCGCCGTAACGGCGCGGGGCTTGTTACGGCCTACTTGGGGCGACACCGTCTGCGGCCGTTTGGTTAGCTTCGTCGTCGGCGAAGGAGGGTGCTGCTCGCAAGCATGGCGAACAACGCCAGGAGAGCGGTGGAGCACTCGGGGACCGCGATGGCGACGAGCGATACTGTTTGAGCGGAGTACTCGACGGCGAAGAGCACGCCCCGGGCTTGCAGGAAGTCGGGCGCGTTAGCGAACTGGCCGGTTAGGATGCCGGTGCTGGAGCGGAGGATTTCGATCGTGGTGCCGGGGGTCCAGGTGAACGAAGGATCGATTTTCACTTTCAGCTCGCCCGCAAGCTGGGCACTGCCCGAGACCCATAGAAGATCGGAATTGGTCCCCAATGCACCGCCAAGATCGATTTCGACGATGGTGGAGTCGCGCATCGATAGGACCCCTGTGAGCGAGAGTTGGCCGATTTCGTCGCCAGGTGAGATCGTCCCCTCGTTGATAACGGTGCCTAAGGGGATGCGGAAGTGACCCTCGCCGGTGAGAACTCCGCCGGCTGCGTTGCGGAACTGGGTGCCCGTGAGGACAATGCCGCCGCCACCTCGATTGCGAGGACCGGCGATGATGGTGCCGTGGTTTACCCAACTGCTGGCGGAAACTTCAACCGTGCCGAAGTTGGCGGCTTCGAGCGTGCCATGGTTCTCGAACGCGCCAGCGATCAGGAGTCCGTAGCCTGTTGTCGCTTCGATGGTGCCGTGGTTAGTGAGTCCTCCGGAACTGGCGCGAAGGGTGCCGCCTCCCGTGGCACCGGTTCGCACCGTGACGTCGGGCTGGATGCTCATAGCTTGAGTACCCGTGAAATGAACTCCAGTCGTAGTGGGAGGTCCATTGAGCACGATTTGGCCCGTACCAGCAATCGAAGCGGGCTTGGTGTCGCCCACCAGGATATGTCGCCCGGAGTTAAGCGTGAGCGTGGCGTCGTCGAGTGTCAGGCCTCCCACAAAACTGGCCTGAGTGTCCGTCGTGACCTGATGGTAGTTGCCGATGAGGTGCTGACCCGCGAGGGTTACTTGCTCGAACCGTCCACACAGTTGACTGGGAACGCTGGTGGTAGTTTTGATGGTGCCACCGCGGACGATGGACTGGAACTGCCAGGATGCGGCGTCGGTGCCGAGCTCGAGCGTGCGGCCTGAGTTGTCGAGTAGGCCATCGAGCTCGACGATGCCCTGGGCGACGATGAGGTTACCGATGTCGTCGGTGGTGAATACGCCCGACAATTCGAGCCGTCCCTGTTGTTCAATGCGTACGACGCCGGCATTGTGCCAGTTTTCGCCATCGAAGGTCACGATGCGTCCCAACCCGCTAACGAGGATGGTCCCTTCGTTGCGGAATTCGCTCAGGCTGGTGTTACCGGTTCCGGCTCCCGTGCGAAGCGTGATGCCTTCACCCAGGATGACGCCGTCGGTTAAGCCACTTCCGCCAATGTGCTGGACACCGGTCATGATGATCTCGCCCGTCCCACGAATGGCCTGTGGCGTGTTGTCGGAGAAATACAGCTGTGTTCCCGTGCCCATGTCGAGTTTGGAGTTGTCGAGCACTAAGTCGCCGGTGATGTGTATGCGTCCGCCGATGGGTACCTTCAGATCGCCGGCGATCGTGATGTTGATGAGTTCGGAGTCGGCGGAGGAGAACGAAAGCGTGTCGGGCTGACTGGAGCGAATGGTGCCGTCTCGCAAGGCACCCCCGAACAAACGCAGGCTTCGCTCGAAGGGCAGGTCGGCCAGATCGAGCGTGCCACCTTCCAGATCGAGTACGCCCAAGAGGTCGATGACAGAGGCCCCCTGGTCGACGAACTGCCCGAGGTCATCCACCGTGAAGTGACCTCCGAGGCGAACGGTCGAGCCAGCTCGGGCGAAGATCGTGCCATCGTTCGTCCAACGGGCGGATTGATCGCCGCCGATATGTCCGAAGCCGGCGATGTCGACTACTCCCCGGTTCACAAAGTCGTCCGTAGTGATTTCGATTCGGCCAAACTGGTTGGCGCGAATGAGTCCCTCGTTGACTAGTCGCCCGCCGACAAACTTCCCGCTGCCACCGGCTGTCTCGACGGTGATGCCGGATGTGATCACGAGTTCTTGTCGGATATCAATGTTGTTGGACGGGAGCCCCGAAGCGCCGGCGATTAGAACCGTACCGTTTCCAAGAATCGACTGCTGCTGAGCGTCGCGGAAGTCGAGGACTGCCGGGGCGTAGTATTCGGTTCCTGTCATGGAGACGGTCGAGCCGTCGAGCGTAAGGTCGTTAATGACTTGTACGCGGCCGGGACCGACGAGTGAGATGTCGGCTTCCAACGCCACGTCGTCGAGGGAGGCCGATCCGAACTCCCACTTAGCGCCATCGGTTGCGGCGAGCGTCCCGCCTCGAAACCCCGTTTGGTAATTGGATTGGCCATTGGAGACCACGAGGTCGCCCGTCGCGGCCGAGGCGGTAAACGTTCGACCGACGTTATCGACCTCGCCCGCAATACGGAGGGTACCGCCATCGCGCTCGATGCTTCCAATGTCGTCCAGCGTGAACTTGCCATCGAGCACCAACGTGCCTCCATTGTGGAGGCGAAACACCCCGTGATTCGTCCAGTTGGCCGCTACGGTAACTGTAGCTCCAGGATGGGCTTCGACGATGCCGTAGTTTTCGAAGACGGCACTGGAGTCTTCGTCGACGTTCATGATCTCCATCGACTGCTGGCCTGCGTACTTGCCCGAGATTAGGCCGTAGTTGCGTAGGGCGATGTTCTGGCTGAGTCGCCACTCGCCAGCGCGGTCGCCGACGCTGCCACCCAAGTTGGTAGAGACGATCTCCACGTCCGGCCCGATGGTTAGAGTCGAGTTGTCAGCAATCATCATCGTGCCTGTCCGACCTCCGAAATCCAGAGCCTGGGCGAACTCGATTTGGCCATTCCCTGCCAGCGTCTGGTTGCCCTCGAATCGAGCTTCCGCGCGAAAGCCATAGATTTGGAGCGTCGAGTCATCGAGTAACTCCAACCCCCCTCGCACAACGAGAAAAGCGCGAGGGGGTGAGGTTCCCGAACTTGGCACCTGGACATCAAGCCCGAGCTTGACGTTTTCGAATACGGGACTGCGTGAAGGTCCTCCGGAAAGCGACAATTGGCCTGCAGTGCCGATGATTGTGGCGTCGATTAGCTTCGACTCGGAGGCGAAAACGATGGTGTTCTCGTGGCCCATCTGCATGGTGCCCCGGGTTAAGTTAATCTGCTCCGCACGCAAGCTGCCGATTCCCAGAGAGAAGGTCGCGTCGGGAGAGTCGATCGTTAACGTGTTGATTTCGACATCCCCTTCGAGCACCACCCGGTGCGCGGTCCCCGTCGAGGCGAACGTGACGTCGTAAATGTCGCCCGGCTGTGGCTGGCCATTGTCAGGGGCGAAGCCAAGTGACCATTTCGCCCCGTTCGACCAGGACCCATTGGTAGGAGTGTTCCAGGAGACCGGCGTGCCCACTTCGAGTGCGCTAGCAGAAAGCGTGAAGGCAACTAGGTGAGCCCCTAAGGCTGCCGCGATATTTAGGTAGTTCGAAGCCATGTGCATAGCGCCCTACTGAAGTTCGATCGGAAAGCGGCGGAGTTCTGCCGCCACGTCCATCCGCTGAAGAAGAAATCCTTGCGCTGATGGGGAAGGTCAGCGCATTGAAAACGGCGCCGACTACGTCGGTGTCCCGAATCAATTGGATCAAAGAAGGGTCAGTAGCGATTGCCCCGGTGGATGGAGTCGATGCGGCGTTAAGGATATCTGGCTAATGGGCGTATTGCAAGCGATAGTTGGTCGCGAAGCGCAGCGAGGCTGGTGCCTCGTGTATTTCAGCTAGTCGGCCGGACGCTGGGTATTCGCGGCTCGCCGGCGCTCCGCAGATTGGGGGGGTACATAAAATATTCTTCAGATTCCCGGACCTCACGTACCTGGACGCTAGAATGCCTTAGATTTCCGGAGTGCATTGGAATCCGAGTGGCCGAAGGAGAGCGAACGGTGGCGGGACGCATACTCGTGGTGGAAGACGAACCTCGCATTGCCGACTTTGTCGTGCGCGGGCTGACCGAAGAGGGGTACCACGTCGAGCACGCGGCGGATGGGCCGGAGGCTTGGATTCGGTTGCAGTCGGGCGATTGGGATTTGGTGCTGCTCGATTGGTGGATTCCGGGCGAAGATGGCCTGAGCGTGCTCGAGCGTTTTCGCACCAAAGACCGCACGACACCGGTCCTGTTTCTCACGGCTCGCGATGGAGTGGCGGAACGCGTGACCGGCCTCGACGCGGGGGCCGACGATTATCTGACGAAGCCATTCGCGTTCGAGGAGTTGCTCGCGCGCGTGCGAGCGCTCTTGCGCCGGCCCAGCCAGAAGAACTCGGTGCTGCTGGAGTTTGACGACATCCAGGCCGATCTGGAAACGCAGCGGGCGACGCGGGCGGGGAATGTGCTCGATTTGACCGCCAAGGAGTTTATGCTGCTCGTCTACTTCCTACGTAACCCGCGGAAGGTGCTCACCCGCACTCGCATCTACGACACGGTGTGGGACGAACAGTTCGATGGATTGTCGAACACGCTGGAGGTTCACGTGAAGGAACTGCGGCGGAAGCTCGAAAAGTATGGGCCACGTGTGATTCAGACGCTGCGCGGGCGGGGCTACGTGCTCGAACGGGGTGAGAGCGATGCCTAGGATGTCACTGGTCTCGCGGGTGTCGGCGTTCTTTTTGGTCGCCCTTGCCATCGCGCTGGTGGGCTACTCGGCGGTGCTGTACGCCATGCTGCGGCATCATTTGTACGGGCAGTTTGACGACGGATTGCACAACGCCCTGCGCATTTTGTCGGCGGCCGTGGAAGTCGAGAACGACGACGCTAAGTGGCAGCCGGGCGAGTTTGCAATCGACTTGGCCGCAGTGAGCGACGTGGTGTGGGTGGTGACGAACGACCAGGGGCAGATGATTGACCACTCGCCGCTGTTCACGCGGGGCGACGTCGACGACGCCCAGGTGCTGCGTTACGCAGCCGAGGATCATGGCCGAGCCGCGGCGCCAGTGAGTGTTGGTCCGTGGCGAGTACTGCAGACGCAGCTCGACGCGCCGACGCCCAAAGAGATTTCGCTCCGCGAGCCGCACGAGTACGCGGGCGTACGGATCACGGTCGCACGGTCGCCGGTTGTAGTGCAAACTCAGCTTCGGCAGTTGGGGCTCCTATTGTGTTTGCTGCCGATTGCGGTGTGGCTGGTGGCGGCGGTCGCTGGGCGGTGGTACTCGCGGCAGGCGCTGCGGCCGGTCGAGGCAATGGCGTCGCAAGCACGCTCCACCCAGCAGGCCGACTTCGCGCTGCGGCTACCGGTGTCGGAGGCGGGGGACGAGCTGTCGGAACTTGGCGAGGCGTTCAATCTTCTGCTCGATCGACTACAGGTGGCGTACGACCGCGAGCACCGCTTTACCGGCAACGCGGCCCACCAGCTTCGCACACCACTTACCGTGTTGATGGGACAGATCGACGTCGCGCTTCGCAAGCCACGCACAACGGACGAGTATCGACACACGATGGAGCTGCTCGCGGGGCAAGTGCGTGAGTTTCAGCAGATTGTTGAGTCGCTGCTGTTTCTGGCTCGCTCGGATGGCAACGCCCTGGCGAGCGAGTTTACGGAGATCAATCTGCGAGAGTGGCTCACTCGTTACTGGAATCGATGGCACGACCACAGCCGGCACGGCGACTTGGAGCTCGTCATCGCGGGCGACGCCACGGTGCGGGGGTCGAATCCGCTCTTGGATCAAGTGCTCGACAATCTGGTGACCAACGCCCTGAAGTACAGCACACCAGGGACACCGGTTGTCGTGCGTGCTACCGTCGACGGGAGCGACGTGATGATCTCGGTGGCGGATCGCGGCATGGGACTCGATGCCGAGGACGCGGCGAACGTGTTCGAGCCATTCTTTCGGTCGCATTCGGCTCGGGAGGCGGGCGTTGGCGGGACGGGTTTAGGGCTCGCAGTTGCGCGGCAAATCGCCCACGCCATGCGGGGTGAGCTTACCGTCGAGAGCAGGGTAGGGGAGGGGAGCACGTTCGCGCTTCGGCTGCCCGTCGAGCGGTGAGAATCTGGCTCGGAGAGCCCTCCCACAGAGCTGCGCACCTTGCCGTATAGTTTCGGCTGCTAGATGAAGCGGATTTTATGTTCGGCTCACGATGGTTTCAGGCGAGGGGGCGATACTTGCATCAGTAAGTGAACCCCAATTTCCGCCACGAACCTAAGGAGTCGCGTCATGTTAAAGTACCTACTGATCACCGCTATCGCCGCCAGCCCGCTGCTCGCCCTCGCCGACGAGCGGCCGCCTAGCGATGGGAAGCCGCTCGCCGAGATCGTAGCCCAGATGGAGAACGCGGGTTACTCGCCGATCGTTGAAGTGTCGTTCGACGATGGGTACTGGGAAGTCGAAGCGACTAAAGACGGTCAGCCCATGGAAGCGATGGTCGACGCGAAGACGGGCGAAGTGGTTTCGGAGCACCGCGACGAACACGAGAAGACCCCACCCGCGGACAGCCTGGCGCTTTCGGAAGTGATCGCCTCGCTCGCGAAGGCCGACTATGCCGACATCGACGAGGTGTCGTTCGAAGGAACGAGCTGGGAAGTCGAGGCGTGGCACAACGGCGTGAAGCGCGAATTGCGCGTCGATCCGCTGACGGCGGAAGTGATTTCGGATCGCTCGGATGACTAAGGCAGGGAACAGTAGTCGACGCTAATCCTCGCCAATAAGTAGAAGTTAAGCATCAGAAGCCAAAGTAGCCCCGACCAAGCTTGGTCGGGGCTATTTGCGATTCTTGGGTTCAGCATCGACGGACACTACCGCCCTCGCGCAACTTGTTCCAGCTCCTGCGCCAGCGAGAGCATGTAGTGGACGCGGTCTTCAAGTTCCATGCCGACGCGGAGTGGTGTGTAGCCACTAGCCGGGCCGCGGTACGGCGTACTGTAGAGTTGGCCGAGGCTGTTTCGTGGGGTGACGCGTTCGACCAAGCGCGTGCGGCCATCGGGGCCGCGCTGGAAGCCAAGCGTGATGGCGGGCCCGCCGGGTAGTAGGTTGGGATTCACCACCGCGGCTTGGCGACCGCGGCCGTGGTTCAAGTGGTCGATGGCATCGTGAACTTCTTCATCGAGCTCGCGGACGGCCTTGGCGACGTGCTTCGCCCGTTTCGCCACGCGATCCCACCTCCGCGGGTTGTAGCTCGCATCGTGCAGGGCCTTGTTGAAATCGTCGAGGTCCTCGGCCAGATCGCGGAGCTCGTCGATCACTTCGTCACGCTCGTCGCATCGGCCGAGCACTTGGTCGACTTCGTAAGTCAGCGCCGCGGCTTGGTTGCTGAGTTCGATTGCCAGCGAGTTCGCGTGCTGGACCGGTGGGCCAGCGTAGTAGGGATCGGCCTTGGCCGAGGCGGTGCCGACGAGGGCGAGCACCATCAGAGACCAGAGCAGCATTTCGAGACGTGTCATGGAGGGATTCCTTTCAAGGCGGGAGGCGTGGTGCCCGAGGTTCTGGGGTAGCAGCGTTGCAGCTTCCGTGCCGGTGGCGTAAATCGCAGCGATTGTGGACTCAGGGCGGCAAAATCGTGGTCGAAGTGATGGCGCGCCCTTACAATCCCGCGACGCGCCACTGCCCCTGGGCGAATGGCTGGGGGAACGCGAAAATACTGCCACGGTAGATGCGTCGCACTTTGATTGCTCCGGGGACTGACGCCCCGGCTCCAGTTCTCTTTCCTAGCCCCAGTCCCCAGCCTCTAGCCCCAACCCCTTCACCCATGCGTGCCGAAGTCGTAGCGATTGGCGATGAACTAACCAGCGGCGAGCGACTGGACACGAACACCCAGTGGGTCTCCAAGCAACTCACCGACATCGGCGTCGAAGTGATGTACCACACCACGGTTGGTGACGACCTGGAGGCCAACATCAACGTGTTTCGCGCGGCCATCGCGCGGGCCGATGTCGTGGTGTGCAGCGGTGGACTTGGGCCGACGGCCGACGACTTGACCCGGGACGCCATGGCAGCGGCGATGGGCGTGGAGTTGGTTCGCGACGAGGCTTCGCTGGAGCACATTCGACAACTGTTCGCCCGCCGCAATCGCCCGATGCCGGAGAAGAACGAGCAGCAGGCCTACTTTCCGGCGGGTTCCACACCGATACCGAATCCCCATGGTTCCGCACCCGGTATCCATGCCCAGGCGACGAAGCCCAATGGCGGGGTGTGCCATCTGTTTGCCCTGCCCGGTGTGCCGGCCGAGATGTTCGAGATGTACACGGCGAGCGTCGCGCCCAGCGTGGCCATGCTTGATGAAGTGAAGCGAGTGATTCGTCACCGGGCGATCAAGCTGTTTGGTCCGGGCGAGAGTCAGCTCGAAGCGATGCTGCCCGACCTCATCCGCCGCGGGCGTGAACCACGCGTGGGCATCACGGCGAGCGCCGCAACGCTCACGCTGCGAATCACGGCGAGCGGAGCGGACGAATCGGCCTGCCTCGCGGCGATGGAACCGACGGTTCGTCAGATTTACGGCGCAGCGGCGGACTTCATCTTTGGCGAAGGCGACATCGACCTCCACAACGCGGTGCTGCAACTGCTCGCCGAGCGCGGCGAAACGCTGGCGTCCGACGAGTGCTTCACCCGCGGGCTGATCGCCACCTGGATGGCGGAGGACGACCCGCAGCACCAAGTGTTCGCGGGCGGGCAGCTATCGTGGACGATGATGGATGTGAGCGCAGCCGCGGTGGCGGTGCGAAACTTGTATGGCACTAGCTACGGCATCGCGGTGGGCCCAGCGACCGATGCCGGCGAGGTAGAGATAGCCGTCGCTTTTGGAGACAAGGTAGTCACCGAACGCCATCACACGAGCGGCCACCCGGCGGTGGTGGGGCCGCGTATTGCTAAATGCGCGCTGAACTTGATGAGAAGAAACGTATGTCGTGACTAGCCACGGATACACACGGATGAAACACGGATTGAAGAAGGCAGGGTGATGAGGTGCCGGCGAGTATTTAACTTAAGAGAACGAAGGAAACGAAGAGGCAGCGGTTACGGCTGCATCTCTGCTCTATCTCTGTTTACTCTTGTTTGAAGACGCGTTGCCACTAGTCATTGCGTTGCCCACTCTTCCTCTATCCGTGTTTCATCCGTGTTCATCTGTGGCTAGAATCGCAACGTGGATCCTTCGGACGCCGAGGCGCCCTCTGGATGACAAGTAACGCAATTGCCCCAACTCGCGAAATTCTAACGTGCTCAATCTTCGAATCGCTGCTGCTAGTGTCAATCAAACTCCCATGGATTGGGGGGGGAATCGTCGTCGGTTGATTTCGGCGATCGACGAGGCGCGAGCGGCGGGGGCGCAGCTGGTCTGCCTGCCCGAGCTCGCGGTGTCGGGGTATGGCTGCGAGGACATGTTCTTCTCGGTTGGCGTGCAGCAGAAGGCGCTCGACGAGTTGGGCGAGCTACTCCCCTACACCAAGGGGATGGCGGTCGCCGTGGGGCTGCCAGTGTTTTACGAATCCAGCCTCTACAATGCGGCGGCGCTGATCGTCGATCGGAAGCTGGCGGGAATCGTCTGCAAGCAGTTCCTCGCAAGCGATGGCATTCACTACGAGACGCGTTGGTTTCGACCTTGGCCGGCGGGTGTCGTGGGGCAGCTCGGATGGCGAAATGTATCCATTCCGGTCGGCGACCTCTTGTTCGATGTGGGCGGCGTGCGGATTGGTTTCGAGATTTGCCGCGACGCCTGGATTGCCGAGCGACCCGGCGGTCGACTGGCTCGGCGAGGGGCGGATGTGATTCTCAATCCCAGCGCCAGCCATTTCGCGTTCGGCAAGCAAGCGGTTCGCGAACGGTTTGTGCTCGAAGGCTCTCGGGCATTCGGCGTGACGTACGCGTACTGCAACCTCCTGGGTAACGAGTCGGGCCGCAGCGTGTACGACGGTGGTGTGCTGATGGCGAGCGGCGGGCGGATGGTCGCGCGGGGCAGGCTGTTTAGTTACTCCGATGTCGAGCTCACCGTTGCCGACTTCGACATCCACCGTAATCGCCAATCGCGCGGGCAGTCGTTCGACTCGCGTACCAAAGTGGAGCGGCCCGGTGAGTCGCTGCAATCGGTGCCGTTTGCGTGGAAGGACGCCGGCCCAAGCCTTGTGAACCACTCCTCGGAACCAGAGCCTTGGGAGGTCGGTCGCGATGCGAAGTTCGAAGAGTTTAGCCGCGCGGTACCACTCGCCTTGTTTGACTACATGCGCAAGAGTCGTACGCAGGGCTTTGTGGTAAGTCTTAGTGGTGGAGCCGATTCGACAGCGGTGGCGCTCCTGGTGCACCTGATGGTTCGCCGAGCCCTCAGAGAAATGACCCCCGCAGAGTTCGTCGATCGACTCGGTGCTCCGCGGCGATTGGTGATAGCCAATGGATCGCTCGACACCAGCGATCAGGACACCGTGGCCCGGGCGTTTACGCAGGCGCTTCTAACGTGCGTGTACCAACCGACGCGCAACTCGACCGAAACGACTCGCAACGCCGCGCGAACGGTGGCGGAGATGATTGGTGCGGAGTTCCTGGAATGGGACGTCGACGCGCAGAGCGAGGGCTATGTACAGTTGGTGTCGCGAGCGATTGGTCGTGAACTGACTTGGGAAGAGGACGACATCGCCCTCCAGAACATTCAAGCTCGCACGCGTGCCCCCGGCGCGTGGCTGCTCGCCAATCTGCGTGGTGCGCTCTTGCTTTCGACCAGTAATCGCAGCGAGGCGGCCGTCGGGTACGCCACGATGGATGGTGACACAGCGGGCGGCCTTTCGCCCATCGCCGGTATCGACAAGGAGTTTATCCTCGCGTGGCTGCGATGGATGGAAGGGAATGGCCCGGAAGACTTACCACCAGTCGTCGGCCTCGGTGTCGTAACCAGCCAGCGCCCCACCGCCGAGCTCCGTCCCCACGGCGAAGACCAGACCGACGAAGCCGACTTGATGCCCTACGTGGTGCTCGACGCGATTGAGCGGGCGGCGATTCGCGACAAGCAGATGCCCGCCGAGGTATTTACGTTGATCGCCGCGCAGTTTCCGGAGTACGATGAGAAACAAATCGGCGAATGGGTCGTCCGCTTCTTCGAGCTGTGGTGTCGCAATCAATGGAAGCGCGAGCGCTACGCCCCCAGCTTCCACGTGGACGACGAAAACCTCGACCCCAAAAGTTGGTGCCGGTTCCCGCTCTTGAATAGTGGTTTCGCGGAAGAGTTGGCGGAGCTGAAGAAACGGTTGGGACTATAGCGTTACTTCCGCACCAAGCGCCAGCAGCGGTGAATGCGGTCGTTGCGGAAGTCTTCGGGCACGGTTTGCTTGGAGATTTCGCGACTCTGGTAGCTGGGTAGCTTGGCTTCGTCGAACTTGAACCGGCGGAAGTTGGTGCTGAAGTAGACGACGCCCCCTGAGGACATGCGAAGCGCGAGCGATTCGAGTAGCGGGGCGTAGTCGAGCTGGACGTCCCAGTCGTCGATTTCGTGGTGGCCCGTGGTGGTTCGCTTCGTGTTGCTGAACGTGGGTGGGTCGACTACCGCGAGGTCGAACAGCGGCTCCTCGGGCAGGGCGGCGAGCCAGTCGCGGGCGTCGGCCACGACGAACTGATGCGCGAGGCCCATCAGTTTGTTCTGCTTCATGTTCTCGCGGGCCCAGTCGACGTAGGTTGGCGAAAGGTCGACCGTCGTGGTACTGGCTGCTCCACCGGCGGCGGCGTAGACAGAGAACGAGCCGGTGTAGGCGAACAAGTTAACGAACCGTTTGCCCGCCGCCACCTCGCGGACCATGTGTCGCGTTTGGCGGTGATCGAGGAACAAGCCGGTGTCGAGATAGTCGGACAGGTTGACGATGAACTCTAGCCCGTCCTCGTGCGCGATCAGTGTCTGGCTGCCCTCGCCAAACTTGCCGTATTGCTTCTCGCCGCTCTTGGTCTCGCGCTGCTTGAGGAATACACGATTGCGATCGACTTCGAGCGTGTCGGCGGCCGTGCGGCACATCAGGTCGAGCCAGTCGGCGTGTTCGGCAGGCGTGTGGTCGTTCGGCCGACGGTACTCGGCAATCACCAGCGCATCCTCGTAGCGATCCACCGCTAGCGGCACGTCCGGTACGTCACGATCATAGAGCCGGTAGCAAGTGATTCCGCGCCGAGTCGGCCAGCGGCGCAGGTGCCGAGCACGGTTGGTAAGGCGGTTGGCAAACTCACTCGCTTGTCGCTTCGAATCCTCACGCAAGCCACCGAATACGGGTGGCACGTAAGCGGGCAAGGGTCGCTCCCGGGGTGGTGCCTCGCGTACGGGCGACACTTCTTGTTCCGGCCGGCGCTCTACTGGTTCCGTTTCTCCTTCGTGCTCAATAGCGACTTCGGGCTCCGCTTGCGTTATCGCGGAGCGAAACTCTGCGTCCCGCGGCGGCTTCGGACCCAAGAATTGGTAGTACGTGCACTCGATCCGTCCGTTGTAAAGCTTCCGCCGGCGCGTGGCCTGCTGGCCGATGAGTCGTTCGAAATCGCCCCGCGCGGTCAGCACGTAGTGCGACCAAGTTGGCAATCGTCGCAACACGATCGGCAATCTTCGATGCAGCTCGACCGACTCGGCCTCGCTGCCAATCTTGATGCCATAGGGCGGATTGCAAATCATGCAACCGTACTTGCGGCTGCTGGTGAGGTCTTCGAACGCCCGCTCTTGAAAATGGATGTCGGCTCCGACCCCAGCTCGTTCGGCGTGGTGCCTCGCGAGTTCGAGCGATTTGGGGTTCAGATCCGTGGCGACGATGCGGTGTTCGAGCGGTGGTAGCCACAAGTCGCGAGCTTCTTCGCGCGCGGTGTGCCACACTGCCGGGTCGATGGCGGGCCAAGCCTCGGCGGCGAATTCGCGGTCGAGTCCTGGTGCAGAGCGACGGCCAATGAGTGCGGCCTCGATCGCGATGGTGCCCGTGCCGCAAAACGGATCGATGAGCGGGCGGTCGCGATTCCACACGCTGAGCGTCACCATCGCCGCAGCGAGCGTCTCGCGTAACTGGCCCTCGGCCACGCTGGTTCGATAGCCTCGCTTATGAAGACCTGCACCCGAAGTGTCGAGCAGCAGCGACGCCGTGTCCTCGAACATCTCGACTTCGACCGCGTACTTCGCAGCCGTTTCCGGAAGCACGCCGACCCCGTGGCCCGCGAGCAATCGCTCGGCGACCGCTTTGTTCACGATTTTCTGGCACGCGGGAACGCTGGAGAGCTGCGACTTGTGCGAGCGTCCGCTGATCGGAAACGCACCGTCTGCCGGAATCCACTCTTCCCACGCGATGGCTTTGGTGCCGTCGAACAATTGCCCAAAGTCGGTCGCCGGAAAGGAGCCCGCGAGGATGACCACGCGCTCTGCCGTCCGCAGCCACAGGTTCGCGCGGCAAATGGCAGTGGCGTCTCCCTCGAACTGCACCCGCCCGGGCCGGACGACACGTGGCGCGTAGCCGAGCGCTTCGAGCTCGCGGACCACGAGCTTTTCGAGACCAAACGCGGTAGTGGCAATGAGCTGGGCGATGGGAGTACGGGCGCTGAGGGAAAGGGGAGAGTGCCTCGTCGAGTGCGGGCGAACCAGTCATAATAATCGCTGGCCTGCTCGAATGTTATGGACCGGGGTCGCGAATGCTCCAGCGTGTCGAACTTGATGGACCCGACGAGGGACGCCACTACTACGCCTACGTCCCCCCGGGCGAGCGGTTGCCGCTGGTCTTGGCGTTTCATGGCGGGGGGAGCAATCCGCTCGATATGGCGAGGTTCTGCCATCTCGTAGAAGTCGCCGAACGGCACCAGTTCGCCGTGGTTTTTCCGTCCGGCAGCGGCCCGGCGGCCGAGTACCTGACCTGGAACGCCGGCCTCTGCTGCGGCCATGCGGCGCGGCGAAATGTCGACGACGTGGGCTTCGTCGACCGCCTGCTCGACCACCTGCTGGAGCGGCATCCGCTGAGCGCGAGCCGCGTCTACGCCACCGGCATGTCGAACGGCGGCATGTTTAGTTACCGGCTCGCCGCAGAGCTTCCACACCGCATCGCCGCCATCGCCCCGGTGGCCGGGTGCCTTGCGATAGAACCAAGTGTCCTGCCCCACGTCGTTCCGGCGCTGCACATTCACGGAACAGCCGACCACTTCGTGCCCTACGACGGCGGTGGCGGTTCCCGAAGCCTGAGGCAGATCGCGTTTCCGTCGGTCCGCGAGTCGCTCAGGCGTTGGGCGGTTGTTTGTGGTTTGCCGGTCATGGAGCCGCAGTATGAGCAGATTCCGCACAATCGGACCCTCGCGAACGACCAGCCCTTGGATGCCCATCGGGCGGTTTACTCCCGCGAACAAGGTGTCGACCAGATCGTGGAAGTCCGTATTTCCGGGGGCGGGCACACTTGGCCGGGGGAAGCGCCGCCGTGGTGCTTCCTGGGTCCCAGCCTTTTGGGCCTTTCGGCGGGGGAGCTGATTTGGGAGTTCTTCGAGCAGTTCTTTTGCACAAACGGCGAGCCCAAGTAAAATGAAGGCTCTGGAACAGTCCCCACCCGCCAGCGCCTCGCACCACGCCCCAATTCTCCTCTCCTGCGCGTGTCGAAGTGCTCCTGAATTGAAGTCGCAACTGAGGTTTTGATCGCATGACCAGATTGTTTGTCGCGGCCCTGCTGCTTGTTGGAACCTGCGGCACGGCTCTCTCGCAGACCGTGCGTTTCGAAACTAACGTCGGCAGCTTCGACATGGTGCTGAACCCGGACAACGACCCCAACCTCCAACCGCTGGTCGACAACCTGATCGCCTACGTCGGGCTGGGCCGTTACCACTTCACGGCGATTAATCGCGCCGCGGACAATAACAACACCAACCCGTCGGACGACTTCGTGTTGCAGATGGGTGGGTTCATGGGCTTTCAGCCGACTCCCGAACTCTGGCCACAGTTGTTCGAGGCCGTCGACAAACTGCCCGAGGCCATTGTCGATGAAGATGGCGATGGTGAGGTCGACTTCAATTCGATCACCAATTCGCGCGGCACCGTTTCGCTAGCTCTCGCAGCGGGCGACGTGAATAGCGGCACCAGCAGCTTCTTCATCAATCTGGGTAACAATTCGTTCCTCGACTCGCAGGGCTTTGTGCCCTTCGCCGAGATCACGAACATGTCGACCATCGATACCATCATGGGCCTTGCGCAGCGCGACTTGAGTAGCGCTGTCGGCCAGCCCGGAAGCCTTGCGTTTGCCGACGTACCGATCACTCAAGAACAGAAGCTGGTGATCGTCCAGCGAGCGTTTGTGGTCGAAGCGGACGAGGACTTTTCGTTCGTGGGCCCGATCGCCACGCTCTTGCAGCTTCAAAACCGTGACAACCTGAACGCCGCGAACTCGCTGCTCTCTAGTAGCATCTCAGGCAGCGACTCGTCGTTAAACGCGGGACTCAGTTCCACCACCGTCCCGGAACCCGCCACCGCTTGGTTGCTCGCACCGCTCGCACTTTGGGGTGCCGCGCGGCTCCGCCGCCGGTAGGGCCTGAAACACTCGTAGCCGGACTCGCAAGAGTTCGGGAGCCTGTCGAGGGCGTCCCGCATTCTTGCGAATCCGGCTACGGATTATTCGCTTATCTCGATAGTGACTACTTCGTCAAGGTCTCGGTCGAAGTCTTCTTGGCGGCCGAGGCTCGCAGCACTTCGACCACTTCGCTGGTGATGTCGGCTTCTTCCGAGTAGTCGTACAGCAGCGGCTCTTGCTTGGTCACGATCACGGACAGGCCACGTTGTTGCGCGACCTTGCGTGCCGCGGGACGCACGGCGTCGCGGAACTGCGCAATCAACTGCTGGCGATGCTGCGACAAGTTCTGCTGTGCTTGCGCCTTGGCGGTACTGAAGTTCTGATTCACTTGCTTCTGGTAGGTCGCTAGCTGCACGGCGTTGTCTTCGGCCGGTTGGGCGTCGAGGGTCTCTTTCTGCTTCTTGAACTCGTCGGTGTACGCCTTGGCGATTTCGCTGAGCTTGCCATTCAGCGCCTCTTCGCGCTTCTTGATGGCCGTGACGATCTGCTGATCGCTACCCAGCTGTCGCGCCACTTCATCGAGATCGATAACGGCGATACCGGGCGTTGTCTTACCAGCCGGTGCGGTGGGAACCGTCAGCTGGTTGCAGCCGGCGCTGAGAACGTAGGTCGACACGAGAGCGGTGAAGGCGAATAGTCGGTTCATAGCGTGTTAACAAGAAGAGGGGGGATCGGTTGTTCCTTTGCCCGCCAGTCGCGGGCGGCGAAGGGTACGAAAAGCGGGGGAGCGTTGCAACGCCGGATTGCGGGACGTAGTGCTAGCGAAGAAGGGGCTTGGGCGAGCCGGGGCGTCCCCGCCCCCAGAAATGTTCCACTTCGGCACACTTTCAATTTTTTGAATTCCGCACGTCCGGGGCCGCGGACGACCCGGCTCGCGCGCTTCGCGGTTGTCTGTGGAAGTTTGGGTAAACCTTGCGGATAAAGTTGAGCGATTTGTCTGGTGAACCCCTGCCGGATTTGCCGATGACCGTCGTAGCGACTGTATAGACATTGCGGAATGGGAGGATTCTGCCGGCATCGGCAGGGCTTCTCGAACCCGCCCCCCGCGAGCGCCAAGCGACACCACGACCACTTGGCCCAGCACTTTTCCAGGAGTTTATCGTGCAAGGCTGTGAGTACCTTATGCGGCGAGGCCGCGGCACCGTTTCAGCTATGACGATCGTTTGGTTGCTCGTTGCCGCGAGCAGCGCGACGGCTCAGCAGGTGCACGATCGCGATACGCGCGCTGTGGAAGCGGTTCCGCAGGGCGAGATCGTGTACTCCACCGACTCGCAAATCGTGCAGCACCCGGCCGACAGTTATGGGCCGTACGGCATGGACTACAGTCCGAGCCTCGGGGCGCATCTGCGAGCTCGCTACAACACGCGGAGCTACGGCCAGGTTCGCGGTAACCTCGACCTCGGCACGATGAAGCTGTTCGACGCTCCCAACGGTGTCTGGTTCGTGGACGCCCAGGTGACGTTGAACGACGAATCGAAGATTGGCTACAACGCGGGTGTCGGCTACCGCTTCATGACGCTGCCGTTGTTCCCGACGAGCCCCGATACGGAAAAGATCGCCGGCATTAGCGTTTGGTCGGACGGTACCACGACGGTGAACGAAAACTTCTTGCCCCAGATCGGCGTGTCGCTCGAATACCTGGGCGACAACTGGGATTCCCGGCTTAACACGTATTTGCCCATCGCCGACATCGAGGTTGGTGATTTCGTAGCCACTGACAATATCACCTACCAAGGCGACTTCCTCGTCCAAGAAACCCTTGCTGGTACGGACGAAGCGCTGACAGTCACCGACTTCGAAGTTGCTCGCCGCATGGGCAACCGCGACCTGTGGCTGTTCGGCGGAACGTATGGGTTGTGGGGCGAGACCGTCGACACCGCCGGTTTGAAGCTCGGTGCGCGTGGTTACTTGACACCCGACGTGGCCGTGCAGCTAGCGGTGAACGACGACGACGAGTTCGGCACCAACACGGTGTTCAGCGTGACTTGGTTCATGGGACGTACCCGCAGCCTGTCGGAATGCGGTCCCGCGCTGGTGAACCGCATGCGTGAGCCAGTCATTCGTAACGACTACGTTGCGGTCAAGCAGGGCAGCACGCTCGGCGGCGAGACCGTCTTTGGAGACCTTGATGGCGACGGCACCGACGAGGCCATTCGAGTCGTCCACATCGACAGCAATGCCACTGCCCCCGGCAATGGTTCGTTTGAGAATCCTTATTCGAGCATCGAGTCGATCGCCGGCAGCGGCGCATCGCCCGCGATTGTGCTCGTGCATGCTGAAAGCGAATTCACTGGCGAACAAGCCACGCTGCTAAATGGTCAGCGCTTCCTCGGCGAAGGTGGCGGCATCGAGCATTCGGTGGTCACGTCGAACTTCGGAACCGTCATTCTGCCTGAGACGGCACCTGGTGCTCTCAACGCCGCCGTGCCCATCATCAACGGCGGGGCTGGCGAGAACGTGATTACGCTGGCCAGCGGAACCATCGAAGTGTCGAACTTCGTGATGGACGGCGGTGCGAGTGCGATTGTGTCGCCCACCGGTGCGCTCGCGATCGACATCAACAACATGAACATCTCGAACACCACGGGTAATGCCATCGAGCTGACCGCGGCGACCGAGACCGTCAATGGTACCGATCGAGTTCGCTTCCAGCCATTGATCGAAGACGTGGTCTTCGACAACATTGGTGGCGACGATATCAACATCGATGCGGCCTCGCCTGCGGGCCCTGCGGTTCCCGTCACCGAGTCCATCGTGATTCGTGACGTGACCAGCACCAACGGCAACGGCGTTGGTATCAACCTGTCGAACAATCGCAGCACCGCGACCATCAGTAATTACTCGAACGATCAGGGTTCGGGCACGGCAGCGATCTTGCTAACCGACAACACGGGTGCCATCAACATCACCGACGCCGAAATTACCAACCAGACCGGCATGGGTGTCTCGATGGTCGGAGGATCTGGTACCCGCACGCTTAACCGCGTTACCATTACCGACACCGCTGACGCTGCGATGCACGTCAACGGCGGTTCGGCCAACATGAACTTCACCGGCAAGATCACTCAGGGCGACCTGGGCGAGTCGCTGTTCGTCGAAGGTGGCCACACTGGAACGCTGACGTTCCGCGAAATGACCGCTGGGGAAGGCGTCATCGACGCGACCAGTGGCGGTGGCTTGGTGTTCAATAATGCCGATGGCACCTACACCTTCCTGCATGAAGTTAGCTTGGTTAACACCACGCAGGGTATCGATGTCACCAACGGCTCGGCGGGAACTCTGTCGTTCTCGAACGCCATTATCACCGATCCCACTGGCACCGCTGTCCATTTCAATGGCGGCTCGGCTAGCATGACCTTTACCGGCAAGATCACCCAGAACAACGCGTCCAATACCGTACTCGTCGAAGGTGGCCACACCGGCACACTTACCTTCAACGAATTCACCACCGGTGCGGGCGTGATCGATGCTTTCAATGGCAATGGCCTCGTGTTTAGCGACGCGGATGGTGCCTATCGTTTCAACGACGCGGTGGTCCTCGATGGTTCGGCTAACGGCGCTGACACCGGTATCGATATGATCAGCGACACCGACGGCACTTTCGAATTTGCCGACGCCACGATCACCGATCCAACCGGTGCGGCCGTGTACGTCGATGGCGGTTCGTCGACCTTCACTTTCACCGGCGAAATCTCGCAGAACAACAATGCGGCCGCGGTTCAAGTACAAGGCGGCCACACCGGCACCATGACCTTCCTGTCGCCCGATGCATCGACCGATGTTATCACCGCCACCAATGGCACTGGCTTGCAGTTTAACGATGCCGATGGTGATTACGGGTTCGTGGGCAGCGTGGTACTCGATGGCTCGGCCGTCAACGCTGACACAGGCGTGGACATCATCGGTGGATCGGCGGGTGACTTCACCTTTGGCGACATTACGATTGTCGATACCAACGGCATCGCGTTCAACGTGGTGGGTGGCTCGGCGGACGTCGACTTCACCGGTAACATCACGCAGAGCAACAACTTCGCCGCGATCTCCGTCTCCGGTGGCCACACCGGCGTGATGGACTTCGACGAGGCTGTAACGGGTACCGGCGTGGTGGACGCCTCGAATGGCTCGGGCCTCCAATTCGATAACGCCGACGGTACCTACCGATTCAACGACGCCGTCACGCTGGCCGGCGGCGACGCCGGCGTGGATATTGTCGGTGGATCGTCCGGGACATTCACCTTCGCGGCTAGCTCTGAGATCATTGATCCCTCGGGCGACGCCTTCGTCATCACAAACAGTAGCGCGAACGTCGACTACAACGGCACTATTACCGACAGTACCGGTCATGCCGTTCTAATTACCAATAACACCGGTGGCGTCGTGACCTTCGATGGCGACGTGACCAGCACAGGCACCGGCATCCTGGTGCAGAACAACACGGGTGGCACGTTCCGCTTCAACGGTGGTACCGACCTCACCACCGGGACCAACGACGCCGTGACCTTGGCCAACAATACCGGCACGATCATCTCGTTCTCCGACATGGACATCGAGACCACTTCGGGCTCGGGCTTCGTGGCCACCGACACCGAGGGCCTGCAAATCCTTGGAACGGGTAACACCATCAATGTCACCGCTGGCACAGCCGGCACCCAAGGGGCACTGGTGCTCGAAGATGTCGTCGTCACTGCCTCGGGCATCTTGATCGACAGCGTTTCGATCACTGGTGGTAGTCAAGGCGGTATTGTAATGAATAACGTTACCGGCGGCCCGGTCATCATCGGAACGGGCAACTCGGCTGGCGATGGCGGTACCATCACCAACACGGTTGGCACTGCGGTCTCGCTGACCAACGTCGAGAACGTGACGATCCGAAACATGGAGATCACCAACTCAGGTGGGGCAGGTATCCAAATCAACCACACCGACACCTTCGGTTCCGACTCCACCGTGGTGATCGATGGCAACGAGATTACCGGCGCCTCGGCACAGGGTATTCTACTCGAAGGTGAGAATGCCAATGACCTAAGCGTCACCATCACGGATAACGTGGTGAACAACACCTCTCTGGCGACCGTCGAGCTCAACATCAATGGTGCCGCCAACAATGCCGACCTCATTGTCACGGGCAACACCCTCGACAACACCAGCGATGACGAGGCCCTGTTGATCACCGGCAACGACGGGACGATCAAGACGATCAACCTGCTCGTGAACGAGAACTCCATCACCAACGATTCGGCGACTGCCTCGGCAGTGAACCTTGAGTCGAATGGCGACTCGGTCATTAACGCCACGTTCCTCAACAACACCATGGGGAACTCGACGAACGACGCGTTCACTGCTTCGACCAACAACGCCGGTTCGAACCTGCGACTGCGGATGGAGCAGAACACCGCTACATCGGGTGACGGTGGTGACGATTACATCTTGAGGGAGAACGCTGGCTCGTTCCGAGTACAGAACCTCACCACGCCGAACGAAGATGGCGATACGATCGAAACGGCCAATACCGGTACGTTTGACATCGGACCTGGCATCACCGAGTTCGGTGGCACGGTACCACTGCCGTAACCAGTCGGCTTGTCTAAGCTGCGAAATACTAACGGCCAAGGTCTCGGGGGGGACCTTGGTCGTTAGGCGTTTGTGGGGGCGAATTTCGCGAAAGCGCGCGTGAGCCGGGCCGTCCCCGGCCCCGGACGTGTTGCGTGACGGGAGGCAAGGTGGAGTCGTTGAGGTTTCCGGGGGCGAGGACGCCCGGCTCGCACGATCTCACCCCACCGCTACTACACGATTGAAGTGCAACTGCACTTCTCCCGCTGTGACGCGGCGGACCCCTTCGACCAAGCAATGTGGCTCGTTCTCACGCTCGCCGCGGCGAACGATATCGTCCACGCCCATCCCGGGGGGCACGGTGAACGTCGATTGATAGATGATCTGGTTCCCCGCGTCGAGTTCCGGCACGATAAAGTGGCACGTCGCGCCGTAGGTCAGCATCCGGCAAGCGAACGCCTCGTGGTATGGCCGAATGCCGGGAAAGCTTGGCAGCAGCCCGTGGTGCAGGTTGATGATCCGCCCACCGGCGTACTTCCAGCAACTGGACGCCGGCAGCACTCGCATGTAGCGAGCGAGGACAATGTAATCGACTTGGTGCTCGTCGCAGACTTCGATGAGCCGCTCGTCGTCCGGCGTGCCGTCGCCGCCAGCGATGTTTACCCAAGGAACGCCAAATTCTTCGGCCAGCGGGCGGCACTTCTCACGGTTGCCAATCATGACGCTTGCCTCGCCACGGATGTGCCCACTGCGAATCGCTTCGAGCACTGCCCGGGGTGTTTCGGTGCGATAGGTAACACATATTGCTAAGCGCGGCAGCCGGCCCGTAATTTCCGGCGACCAAGTGCGTACCGAGAGCCCGGTCTTCCGTGCGACGTCGGCCATCGCTTGCTCGATCTCACCGGCACGTGACGGGTCAATTTCGACCCGCGTCAGCATCGAGAATATCGATTGCTGGTCGTGGTCGTACATCTGGATTTCGCCGATATTCGCGCCAAGTCCTGTGACGGAATGAACAATCGGATCCGCCAGGCCGCGATTGTCGGGGCCTACCGCTGTAATGACAATTTGCATGAGTGCGTCCAAGCTTGCTGAGGAGATACGCTGCCGCGATTCTACTCAACAAGACCCCTCCCCGAGAACGGTACAGTCCCATTACCATCGCGCCGCGTGATTTACGCGCTCGCCATCGCCTTGGTCGCGTCGAGCGTCTCGGCGATTTGCGGGGCGAGTTCCGACAGTCGCTCGTCGGTCAGACCCAGTCGATCGAACACCCTTTGCGTGGGCCTTTCTGGCTTCGACTCGGCTAGCACCCCGGTGCCATTCAGTGTCGCCACGTAGTCGGCCATCGCCACAAGGTCGGTTAGCTGGCGCTCTTCCCCCTGATAGGCTTCGGGCTTCTGATGGAACTCGATGCTCGAAACCAGCCGCGAGGGAAACTTCGAACGCCACGCCACGTAGGCACCTAGCTGCGAAGGGTCGAACGTCAGGATCTGCTCAACCGCCTCGTGCAGCGAGGCCCCTTCGCTCATTGAGGTGCGAATCCGCGGAACGTGACGCGCCAGGTGCTGATCGATGATCAACAGCCCCATGTCGTGCAGCAGGCCGGCAAGGTAAGCTTCGTCAGGGTCAGCGTTCTTAAGCGTCTTGGCCAGTAGGCGTGCGACGGCACCCACGGCCATCGAGTGGTTCCACAACTGATTGCGGTCGAGCGATTCTTTGCTGGCCGTCGGCGTGAACTGTCGCGAGACGAACACGGTGATCGCCACGTTGCGGATCTGCTTAGTGCCTAAGAGCGCGATCGCGCTTCGCAGGTCGGCCACTTCTTGTCGCAGGCCGTAGAACGACGAGTTCACAATGCGAATAATGCGGGCCGCAAGCGCTGGGTCTCGCTCGATGAGCTGCCTCAAGTCCTCGGCATCGGTGTGTTCATCGACGGCTGCCTCGATGATTCGTAGTGCGATGGAGGGCAGCGAGGAAAGTTCGCTAAGGCGCTGAAACAGCGTCTCCAGCGCCTCGTTGTGGAGTTCCAGCACGCCGGAGCTGGATTGCGATGCGGTGGGGGTAGCTGTAGCAGTCACGGGTCGGTCGTGGGCTTGAGGATCGAGTGGAGCAAGCTTCGCCTGTGTCGCTTAGCCAGTCTCATGGTCACGCGGCATCCCAAATTGCGGAGTACACGCGGGTCTCCTGAAAACTTAGCTCGCCCACCCCTCGCCGGTGTGGCCCAACGCATCGCCTGCGGAACTCCCACGCGCACCCGCCCCGCACAACCGGAATATCAAGCCCGATCCGAGCCAGCCGCTCGCCGTACCAATTGCTTGCGTGCGATATTTGACGACCTACTCTTAACCATAGGTGCGAGGACGATCCATCTCGTCTTTGTCCGCGCGCTAGTTGCCAACCCTTGCTCTTCTCCGAGTTCGCCCCATGGATTCCCAGTACGGCACAGCTACGCTGGTCGATAAAGACTCGGCTCAGGATCGCCTCGATGTCCTACTAAGTCGCATTCACGAGCTGACGTCGGCGAGCGAAGGGTCGTCGGCCGGCATTGCAGCGGTCGCCGAGGCGTCTGAAATACCATCGTCCGCCACGGCGACACTGCCAGGTACTCCCTTCGCCCCCGATTCGGTCGAGGACATTCGCGATCGCAAAGGGGCATGGTTCCCGTGCGAGCCCGACGACCTTCGCAAAGCGGGTCTCTCCGACAGCGAAGTGGAAGACCTGCTGCTCAAATGCCTGAACGCCCGCAGCGAGGCGAGCGGCCGCGATCTGGCTGACCAAGTGAAACTTCCGTTTCGCCTCGTTGATCCGATGCTCCAGCAGATGAAGCAAGACCAGATGGTCGGCCATCGCGGTGCGTCGATGATGAACGACTACATCTACCAACTCACGAACAAAGGCCGCGAGCGAGCCAAGAAGCTGAGCGAGCACTGCACCTACTTCGGCAGCGCGCCGGTGATGCTCAAGCACTACATCGAGAGCGTCTCGATGCAGACCATGGCCGACCAGCACCCCTCGGAAGAGGACCTACACCGCGCGTTCGAAGATTTGTTAATCGACAAGCGAATGCTGCTGCGACTCGGCCCGGCGATTAACTCGGGCCGTGGTCTCTTTCTGTACGGGGCGCCGGGTAACGGTAAAACGAGCATCGCCGAGCGCGTAACCAAGGCGTTCGGTGAGTACGTCTGGATCCCGCGGGCCATTGGCATCGATGGCGAGATCATGCGGCTGTACGACCCCAGCATGCACGAACTCGCGCCAATCGAGGACTTCGAAGGCCTGCTCGACAACCGCAAGATCGACCACCGCTGGGTTCGCATCCGCCGGCCGACGATTGTCGTCGGTGGTGAACTCACCATGGACTCGCTCGAAGTCACCCTCAACACGGCGACCAACGTCAGCGAAGCCCCCGTGCAGCTCAAAAGCAACTGCGGCACGCTGGTGATCGACGACTTTGGCCGCCAGCGGATGACCACCGACGAACTGCTCAATCGCTGGATCGTCCCGCTCGAAAAGCGTTACGACTTCTTGAACCTAGCGAGCGGTAAGAAAATTCAGGTGCCGTTCGACCAGCTCATTATCTTCTCAACGAACCTTGAGCCGAAGGACCTGGTCGACGACGCGTTTCTGCGACGTATTCCGTACAAGATCGAAGTCACCGATCCCGACGAGGCAGCGTTCCGCCGGTTGTTCGAGATCATGGCACCGATTATTGGCGTCGAGTACGACCAGGACTCGGTCGACTACCTGATCGCGACGCACTACCACGCCGTGAATCGCCCGATGCGCTGCTGCCAACCTCGCGACCTGCTGCAGCAAGTCAAGAACTTCTGCCACTACGTCAAACGCCCGGCGGTGATGTCGAAGGAGAACCTCGACTTCGCCGTGGAGAATTACTTTGCGGTGATGTAGCGTCGACGTAGCATGGCCGCCCCGGCCGTATCCCGATCTGGTCGCAGCGCGTACACGGCCGAGGCGGCCATGCTACGTTTACCGCCGTGTGCCGTTCCCAAACTCTAGCGGCAACTGCGGGTCGCGGACTTTGCCGTCAGCGAACTCCTCGTGCAGCAGGCTTGGCTGGATGTCGCGGTTGTGTTGGTACTTGCTGGAGTACTCAACGAGTTCGCCAGTAATCTCGTGGTAGAAGATTTGGCAGATGGGGACGCCAGGGTAAATGCGAATCGGCTGTACCGCAAACATCTCAAGCGTCCAGTAGCCCGAGAAACCGACGTCGCCAAACCCGGCGGTCACGTGCACGAATAACCCGAGTCGTCCGATACTCGAGCGGCCCTCGATCTGCGGTACCAAGTTGTGCGTGGTGGTCCGCTCGACCGTGCGTCCCAAATAAAGCTGATTGGGGCTGAGCGTCAGACCGTCTTTGGGGATCTCGATGCGGCGAACCCGATTGGCCTTGGCCATGTCGAGCACCAGCTCTTCGTACACCATCAGCTCGTTGTGGAGCGTGAGGTTGTAGCTATTGGGATTGAGGTGCGACTCGTCGAAGGGATCGATGACGATATCGCCACCCATCCGCGCACGAATCTGCTGCCCAGAGAGAATCATGTGACGGCGCTGCTCCGTTGCCCATATCGCGTGCCCGAACCAATGGCGCAATTACACCCCAGCGGCCGCACGTTTTCAACCCAGCGAAAAACGCGGGGGAACACCAGTCGCGGCGCCTTGAATTGGATGTCACACCCCGATCTGCGGGCAGAACTTTCGCATCGAGCAGGCGTCGCACTTTGGCTTGCGGGCGTTACAGATGGCCCGGCCGTGGTGGATCAGGCGGTGTGAGAAGTCGATCCACTGCTTCTTTGGCACGATCTGCATCAGGTCTCGCTCGACCTTCACCGCGTCGGTCTCAGACGTGAGTCCCAACCGACGGGTCAAGCGCCCGACGTGGGTATCGACGACTACACCGGTGGGGATGCCGAACGCGGTGCCAAGCACGACGTTCGCCGTCTTGCGTCCCACGCCGGGGAGGACCACCAAGGCGTCGAGATCCTGAGGCACTTCACCACCGTGGTGGTCGACGAGTCCCTGGCTGCACGCCTTGATGTTCTTGGCCTTCGCGCGGAAGAACCCGGTGCTTTGAACAATCTTCTCCAGCTTCGCAATCGGAGCCGCGGCGATGTCGGCTGCCGTGGGGTATTGGGCGAACAGGTCCTTGGTGACGATGTTCACTCGCTCGTCCGTGCACTGGGCGGAGAGGATCGTCGCGATCAAGAGTTGAAATGCCGTGCCATGCACCAGCGCGCACTCGGCGTCGGGGTAGTCGGCTTCGAGGCGGCGAATCACGCGGGCGGCCTGCTTCTTTCCCTCCGCGATTGGTAGGGAGGGCAGGGGGGCGGGCTTCTTCGAGGCGGGGGATTTCTTGGCCATGATGCCGATTGTAGCGATTGCGCACCCAACGCCCAGGCAAGGTGCTCGTCGAAGCCCGTGTACCCCGCTCGATCCCCCAAAGGTAGGAGCGACGAGCATTCGGTTGCCGCCTATGGGGCCAATTCTTCTTGACGCGTGATGCCAGCAGACATACTCTTTATTAGCGCCGCGGCCTGCCGCAGCGACGTTACCCCTAAACTATGCGCTCGACGGAGCCCCCAATCATGAGCCAAGCCGACTTCCAAGCGTCCAACCCCTATGCCTCGTTCGGCTACATCGCCGCCGACGCCCCGGCCGTGGAAAGGGCAGCGTTCATCAAGCGGACTTATCTGCACCTGGCGCTTGCCGTCTATGCGCTGGTAACGCTGGAGTTCATTTACTTTAAAGTTGTGCCGGAAGAGTGGATCGGTAACGTACTCAGCATTCCGTATAGCTGGGCCATCATGATGGGTGGCTTCATGCTTGTGTCGTGGGTGGCGGAAAGCTGGGCCCGCAACGAGGCTTCGCTTTCGAAGCAGTACATGGGACTTGGCCTCTACGTCTTCGCCCAGTCCATCTTGCTGCTACCGCTGCTGTGGTTTGCGTCGACGATGACAACCGATACACCCTTCGGAGATTACAATCCGATCACCGTAGCGGCGGTGGCGACCATTGCCACCTTCGGCCTACTAACCGCAGTCGTGTTTGCAACTAGCGCCGATTTCTCCTTCATGCGATCCATCCTGATGATGGTTGGCATCGGTGCGACCATCCTGGTGTTTGCAAGTGTGTTCATGGGCTTCAACCTGGGCGTGTGGTTCTCAGGTGCGATGATCGTGTTCGCTGCTTGCTACATTCTCTACGACACCTCGAACGTCATGCACCACTACCGCACCACTCAGCACGTGGCCGCTTCGCTGGCGCTGTTCGCGTCGGTAGCTTTGCTGTTCTGGTACATTTTGCGATTGGTAATGGCCTTCTCGAACCGCGATTAGTTCGCCGGCCCGAGCCTTATGCTTTCAATCCAGGGCATTCATCGCTGCGGTGATGAATGCCCTGTTTTTTGTGGGTTTTTCATTCGGAACCTATTCAACTCGCGCCGGCCGCCTATGATTACCGTAGGCGGCGATCCGCCCACGACCGCGACACTGCCCCCATCGCGTCCCCAAGAGTTATTCGGATGAACCCCGCCGACTTCGAACACGCCCATTTCGATCCAGGGGAGTTTTCGGGAACAGTGCGGATGTTTCCCATTCCCAACCTGGTCATGTTTCCTCACGTCGTGCAGCCCCTGCACATCTTCGAGGAGCGCTATCGTGAGATGATGGCCGACGCCTTGGTAGGTGATCGGTTGATCGCCATGCCGGTGCTCAAACCTGGTTGGGAGCCCGACTATGCCGGCCGCCCGCCAGTCGAACCGTGGGCCTGTCTCGGCAAAGTGGTGCTGCACAACAAGCTGCCCGATGGTTGCTACAACCTGCTGCTGATGGGCGTAGCGCGAGTGAAGATCGAAGAGGAACTCGCTCCCCTGCGTAGCTTTCGCCAAGCCAAGGCGACGATCATTCCAGATCTGGTGAACGAGGAAGCCAACGAGTACCACGAACTCCATCAGCAAGTGGTCGAGGTATTCGAGTCGCAGGTGGCTTCGGGCAAGGCTCCGTGCTCGCTGAAACCGCTGCTCGAAAACGAACTGCCCCTTGCGCAGCTCACGGACTTGGTGGCCTACGCACTGCCGCTTGGTGGCGAGCAAAAATTGGAGTTGTTGTCACAAGAATGTGCCCTCACGCGGGCGCGGACGCTACTTACCTTCCTGACCGGTAATAACCCGCCACGCAAGAAACCCTCGGTCACCGCTGGCTTTCCACCGCGGTTCAGCGTCAACTAGCGGCGGTCCTTGTGAAAAGCGAGCCGTAGTGCTCTCGCCGCCGGAAACGCTGCCAGATAGAGAACTTTCCGGGGTCGGGGACGACTCGGCTCACCCAACTCTCACCTCTTTCGAGCGACTTTCGCTCGGGACCCTTTGTTCGCATAATAAGTGCTTGCGGTTGATCCCGTTAGGCCCCTTCGTTTCAAGGAACTCTTGTGCCCAGTTCGTCCGAAAGCTCGTCGCTAGAAACCGGTTCGCTCGATGGCGAATCGTGCTGCCCCACCACGCCCGCACCCCCGCAAGTTGATCTGCCGCGCATCGAGAAGGCAGTACGCGAGATCTTGGCCGCGGTGGGCGAGGATCCCGACCGCGAAGGCCTGCTAGAAACGCCGGCGCGCGTCGCCCGCATGTACGCGGAGCTTTTTAGCGGGCTGCACGACGATCCTCGCATTCACCTCAAGAAGTTCTTCACCGAGAAGTACGACGAGCTCGTGCTGGTGCGTGACATCAGCTTCAACAGCATGTGCGAACACCACATGCTGCCGTTCACCGGCAAGGCGCACATTGGCTACGTTCCCAATGGACGCGTGGTTGGATTGAGCAAGCTGGCTCGCGTCGTGGAAGTGGTGAGCCGTCGCCCGCAGGTTCAGGAACGGATGACCGAGACCATCGCTAATCTGTTGATCGAAGAACTCGACGTGAAGGGCGTTGCCGTGGTGATCGAAGCCACGCATTCGTGCATGACCATCCGCGGTGTCCGCAAGCCAGGCAGCTTGTGCGTCACCTCGGCGATGAAGGGCCTGTTCCGCTCGAACCTTTCGAGCCGCAGCGAAGTGATGAACTTGATCTACGGAAGCAAGTCCTAGCGACATCGAATGGACCCAGAACGCAAACGCATCGAAGAAGACCTCCGCGGCCTCGTGGCGGGCGAGGTGCGTTGCGACGATGTGACGGTGCAGCAGTACGCCACCGACGCCAGCATCTACGAAATCCGCCCGCTCGGCGTAGTACGGCCCACCAGCACAGCCGACGTGGTGGCCACGGCGCGCTACGCCACGGAGAATGGTCTGCCGCTTCACGCACGCGGTGCGGGGAGTGGTCTCGCCGGTTCGTCGCTTGGTCGTGGAGTAGTGATCGACTTCTCGCGGAGCATGCGTCGCGTGCTGCAACTCCGACCCGACACCGTCCGCGTGCAAGCAGGCGTGGTGCACGGCGAGCTCAATCGTTTGCTCGCCACGCACGGACGCATCTTCGGCCCCGACCCGGCTATGTCGAGCGTCACCACAATGGGTGGCGTCGCGGCCGTCAACGGCACGGGAAGTCACTTCCTGCAGTACGGCACGCCCCGCGACCACGTTCGCGAAATGCGCGTCGTGCTCGCCGACGGCACGGTGATCGACGCCGGGCAGCATGCGGTGCCAGCCGCGCAGCCCATTCTGTCGGAGGTGCCTACGGCCGGCGAGCGTTTGCTCGAGATCGTGTGGTCGGTCGCCAACCTGATCGAACGCAATCGAGACGCGATTGCTGCGACGAACATCCACAGCCCCGTGAATTGCTCCGGTTATCATCTGACCGATCTCTTGGTAGACGGTCGGCTGAATCTTGCGCGTTTGCTGGTGGGCAGCGAAGGAACTCTTGCGCTGAGCACCGAGCTGGTGCTCGAGACGCAAGAGATTCCGAAACACACGGCGTGCACGCTGCTAATCTTCGAAAGCCTCGACAAGGCGGCACGCGCCGTGCAGGAAGTGCTCACGCTTGGCCCCGTGGCCTGCGACTTGATGGACCGCCGGCACTTGAGCCTAGCGCGCGAAATCGACGTGCGTTACGAGCTGCTCATTCCAGGTGCAGCCGAAGCGGTGCTGCTGGTGGAGCACACGGGCGATACGTCGCAGGAGGTCGAAGCGAAGATCAACGCCACGGTTGACCTAGTTACCAATACCACACGGCTGGCTGCCGGCGCGCACGTGGCGACGGAGCCTTCGGACAACGCCCTGTTCTGGCAACTCGCGCAGCGATTCGTACCAACACTCTACCGCCTGCAGGGCATACGCCGCCCGGTGCCGTTCGTTGAGGACATGGCAGTGCCGGTCGCGGCGCTCCCAGTGTTCCTTCGGCACATGCAGGATGTGCTGAAGCACGAGCAGATCACCGCTAGCTTGTTCGGCCACGTTGGTCATGGGCAGCTTCACATTCGGCCGTTCCTCGATCTTTCAAATCCGAACGAAAAGCGACGCATGGAGCGGCTCGCCGGCCAGCTCTACGAGAAGGTGTGGATGCTTGGTGGCACGATCAGTGGCGAGCATGGCGACGGGCTGAGTCGCACGCCGTTCATCGCGGGGCAGTACGGACCGCTGGTGAACGTGTTCCGCGAGCTCAAACGCATCTTCGACCCGGGCAACATCTTGAATCCCGGCAAGATCGTCCCCGAACCTGGCGCGCGGATGATCCACCATCTTCGGCAGGTGATCGCCGATATCGATCGTCCTCGCGAGTCGACGGCTGAGGGTGAAAATCAACCGGCACGCACCGGCGGGGCAGGGCAACTCGTGCAGTTGCAACTCAACTGGACGGTCGACGAAATGACGCACGCGGCGCGGACCTGCAATGGCTGCGCGGCGTGTCGCACGCGTTCGCCCGGCACGCGGATGTGTCCGACGAATCGCTTCGCACCGCGTGAAGAAGCATCGCCACGAGCCAAGGCCAACTTGATGCGTGCGGTGCTCACCGGCCAGCTTCCACCCGACACCCCGCTGCAAGAGTCGTTGAAGGAAGTGGCCGACCTCTGCATTCACTGCCATATGTGCCGCATCGAATGTCCGGCGAACGTCGACATTCCGAAGCTGATGGTCGAAGCGAAGGGCGAGTACGTCAGCAGCAACGGCCTCGACATGCACGACTGGCTGATGGCCCGCATCGATCTCATGATTCGCATCGCCAGCATCGCACCGCGACTGTCGAACTGGATGTTTGCGAATCCACAAGCTCGGTGGCTCATGGAAAAACTGCTTGGCATCAGTCAAGCTCGGCGACTTCCGCCAATCGCACCAAAACCATTTCTTAAGACGTTATCCCGCAAGCAGACCCAACCGTCGGGCGAGCGAAAGTATCGCGTGGCGCTGTTCGTGGATACGTTCGCAAACCACTTCGATACCGAGCTCGTCGACGCGCTGCTGAAAATACTCGAGCACAACGGCATCGAGGTATTTATCCCGCCCAGCCAGCACCAGTCGGGCATGCCGCTGATTAGTTCGGGTTCGCTCGATCACGCGCGTCGCGTTGCCCACCGGAACGTAGCCGCACTGGTCGAAGCGGTGCGGCAGGGATATGTCGTCATCTCTACGGAGCCCACCGCCGTTCTAGCCCTCACACGCGAGTACCCTACGCTGCTCGCCGACGACGAAGACGTGCGATTGGTCGCCGAGAACACGCGCGACGCGTGCCATTACTTGTGGTCGCTGCACCAACGCGGGGTCCTCGATCTCGACTTCGACTACATGGAATACGAAGTGGCGCATCACGTCCCATGCCATGTGCGGGCTCTTGAAATTGGCACGCCGGCTGCCAACTTGCTACGACTCATTCCGGGACTGAAGGTCCACGTGATCGAAAAGGGATGCAGCGGAATGGCCGGCACGTGGGGGCTCAAGCGTCGCAATTATCGCAATAGCCTGCGTATTGGTCTGCCTCTGATTTCCGAGGTCCGCGATGGCCCCTACCACGCTGCGGTGACCGAGTGCAGCACCTGTGCGATCCAGATTGATGGCGGGACGCACAAACGAACGGTGCATCCCATCAAGGTCCTTGCCGCCGCTTACGGGCTGATCCCACCCGTCTTCGCGCCATTGGCAGCGGAGACTGCAACGTGATAACCAAGGTGCTAGTCTTCGCCGGGCTGCGCGAGCTGTTGGGTGGCGACATTGCAAATGTCGACCTGCGCGACGGCGCGACCTACGCCACACTCGTTGCCGAGTTGGCTGCGCAATTCCCGAACGCGGTTCCCCTGCTCGAAGTAAGTCGCATCGCGGCGGGAGGAGCGTTTGTCGCCCCCGATACGCAGGTCGATCCCAACGTGGAGATCGCGATCATCCCGCCCGTCAGCGGTGGCTAAGCCGCGCGGCGGAGTTTCACCGCCTTGGGCATCGCAACGATATCAAAATGCTTCGTGGCCGTCATTTCGCGTCGCGAAAGCTTCTCGCCAGGGCCCTCTTCGATGCCCAAGTAGCGGACCACATCGTAACCGAGCCCGGTGAAGTAATCGTGCAGCTCGTACCGCTCGCGGGCAACCAGCTTGCGGAACACCTCGCAGCGAATCACGGGACGCCGCTCGCTGATGGTCGGCAGCAACGACTGCAGGATCTTCAGATCGTAACCCTCGGCGTCAACCTTCACGTAGCTCAGCTTCTTGAGCCACTGAGGGTACTTGGTCTTCAAAATGTAGTTGAAGTTACGCCCTTCGACGAGCAGCGGGTGCCGGCGGCGAAACAATGGCCACTTTTGCTGTGTCTTGAAGCCACCGTTGCAGTACATGCCATCGGTGTAGTGGAAGGTGAACTTCCCGTCTTGCTTGGTCGCCGCGAAGTTGAGCGCGTCGATGCGGGTTTTTTCGGGGTTCAGCGACGCGTTCTTCGACAGGATCTTGAACACGTAGGGATTCGGTTCCAGCGCGAGCGTCAGGCCACTCGGTCCTGTTGCCAGGGCCATCGGCACCGTGGTGTCGCCGGTGTGGGCACCAATATCGATCACCAAATCGCCCGGATTTACGAACTGCCGCACGGCGTCGACCATCGCTTGCGTCATCGTTTTCTGTGTTTCCTTGGGGTGCTGCCACTGGGCGTAGTCGATGTGGCCATCCTTCGACAGCTCGAACGATTTGAGCGTGTAGCCAAACTCCTGCACGTTCGCGGGCGCGTTGCGGCGGAAGGGGATCAAAGAGGTTAGCGACATACAGATTTCTCGAGTACGATGGAGGTTGAAGGCGGGCAGCGTTTACCAGGATCGTACGACCCTCGTTTTCGGTATCGGGCGATCAACCAGAATTAATCCACCTAGAAGTACTTGCCTTGTCCAATCTTGCGGAAACGTTCAGCGCGGCGGTAGCTTCCGACCAGCAACCTGTTGGCGTGATCGTGGTCGACCACGGTTCGCGGCGCGGTGAGAGCAACGACCTGCTGCTAGCAGTCGCCGAGATGTTCCGCGATGGCTCGGGCATCGACATCGTCGAGCCCGCGCACATGGAGCTTGCCAAGCCAACCATCGCCGACGCGTTTGCAAAGTGCGTCGAGCGGGGAGCACGCACCGTGGTGGTGTTTCCTTATTTCCTCTCACCCGGCCGGCATTGGTCGGAGGACATTCCGCGACTCGCGGCCGAGGCCGCGGCCAATCATCCCGGTGTGAGTCATTTGGTGACGGCGCCACTGGGTCTGCATTCGCTCATAGGCCAAGTGATGGCCGAGAGGATCGCGACGTGCCTGATGCATCACGTCGCGGAAGGTGAGAGTTGCGACTGGTGCGCGGGCGAATCGCGGTGCAAGCTTCGCTAGCAAGTTGTGGCTAAGCTCGTTGACTCTAGCGATCGTGCTGGATTGACTCGGCGATCTGGCCGATACGGAGGAATGGATCGTATCGAACGACTCCACGATCACTCCACGCCCTCAAAGGCAAAGGCCCTGAAAGGCAAAGGACTGCCCTGATGCGTCGCTACTTCTCCATCGCCGGTTCGCTGGCACTCGCTATTCTGCTTGCCCAACCTGTCCAGGCTCAAAAGGCGAGCGACGATTCGATCAACGACTCGGCAACCGAGGAGAGCCTCGCGGAAGAAGCTCAGGAGCCTCCTCGCCCGCAAGCACCACGCAACGCGTTTGTGCCCGGTACGGGATCGTTCCTTGCCAATTGCAGCGACGACTTCGAGGATGAGAAGTGGAGCTACTCGCCCCGACTGCCTAAAAGTAGCTACGAGCAAGACGACAACCAGCGCGGTCCTGGTGGTATCTCGAGCAACGGTCTTTGGCACGAAGGCGCTAAACGCGGCACGCCCGATGTCGTTCGACTTGTCGGGACGCCTGACGGCGGCATCGAAGGTAGCCGCGCGTCGCTACTTATGCAGACCAAGAACTCCGGCATGCCGGGGCGGATCACCAACGAGCAGATGCAGGACGACCTGCTGATGAAGTTCGACAGCAAGCTGGGCCGGCCGATTCCGGTCGAGTGGCGGCCGAGCTGCACGGTACGTGTTTACGTCCCCGAGTTCGACCAGTGGGAAAATCGCACCGGTGCCTCGTTTGGCATGCGGGCGGACTGCCGCGGAAAGACGCCGCAGGGCGAAACCGACGCCTACTGGCCCGGTATGTTCCTGTTATTTCGTAGTGAGACTTCGCGAAACGTCGAACAAGACTATGCCCAAATTTCGATTCGCTCGAACCAGCGCGGCCAAGACATTCGCAGCCTGAACATCACCGAGCCCGGCTGGTGGACCATGGGTTTGAGCTTCTCGCCCGACGGCATGATTCACTACTACGCGAGCCCCGGTGTCGACGACCTGACGGAAGAAGACTACCTAGCATCGAGCTATCCGTACAACTACAAGTGCCTGTGCCTACGGAACTTCTTCTTCAACGTCGCCAATTGGGACAACGGCAAGAGCTGGAGCACCGCCTGGGTGATCGACGATCCCAAGGTGTTCGTCCAACCTCCAGCGGGCATGACGGCCAACGATATCTATCGCAAGAAGGGCCAGCGCGTCGCGATGTACCCCGTGACTAAGAAGAGCGAAGAAGAGCACGGCAAGTACAGCCGAAAGAGCGCCTTCGGTTTGTTCCGCTAACCCCGGGACAGGCCGTTACCAGGTGTCGTCGATCGCGACTTCGGTGCGCAGGATCTCGCGCCGCCAGTCGGGTTCGTGGACGGGCCAGCAGCGAACCGAGATACCGAGCTCCGAGTTGGCGGCGCTAGTTGATTGAGACCAGTGATGGCACTCGCTCCACGCTTCGTACTCGCAGGACGAAAGACCAGTTGTCGGTCCAAAATTGCTTCGCCGCCAAGCGACTAAGCCTTGATCGAAAACGGTGATCACAACGCCCACCGGCATCTCGAGCATCCGCCGGGCTACGAGCTCGTGACTCGCGGTCCAAAACCGCTCGCGAAGTTCGAGCAGATCCCAGTCGCATTCAAGTCCCGCCTTGCGAAACCATCGTCCCGGCAGCAGCAACCTGCCGGCGAGGGCATTCGCCACCTGTTCTCGCGTCCCTTGTGGCACGAGTCGTGGGTTGATCGCTAGTCGATCGAACAGCCGCGCCGCGGCGAACTCACCAATCTCATGGGCCACGGCGAACTGCCGCCGCTCGAAGCGATCGTTCTCTCCGAGCACAATCGTGGGAACAGCCGCGAGTTCGACTTGGTTCCCGCCTCCAAGTCGTACAAACTGCGCCCGGGCCGCCAGCGAAAGATCCTCTGCCACCACAAGCCCTAATCGCATCGCGACGAGGAACGCATCGACCGGCGGCTCTTGCACGTCGGCCTCCCACAACAATTCTTCCACTGTGGCCTCAAGTGCATTCGACCAGTCGCGGGGCGAAACGTCGGCAAACATGACAGCCTCCCTAGTTGCTGATTTATGAACTAGCGTATACCATACTTGCGTGATGGTGGCAGTGCAAGCAGTTTCTGGGAAAGTACGAGGAGAATTCCCTGGTGATAGGGCACCATCTCATCTGGACGCTGTAGGGCACTCGTTGCCCCAACGACTCCCGCGAAGGTGGGTCGGAGTTGGTGCGACAGGAGAAGCTTGAGCCGTTAGGAGTTCCGCACCTGGGGCGGAAGCCGGATCCACTTCAGCCTTCACGAGACAATTTTTGCGCGCGTTTCATCGACACGCGGAGATGGTGCTGCAGGACCGGCGGTTCTGACTTGATGATAAGTTGCGCCAAGTGGCTGGAAAGTCGATCAGTTGCACGGTTTGGTATGGTTCTGACCGCGAAAACGCAAGCGTTGGCTAGCCAACCGCTTGCGTTTTCGCGGCCTAGCGTAAATGCCCCCGCTAGCGTACCTTGGAAGGATGGAACCATTGCCGATTGCCCCCTCTCGATCCACGCAAACTGCCTCCGCCCAGCCCGGGAGCAAGGGGCGATATGCGTTCGTCAGCCTAGGGTGCCCCAAGAACTTGGTGGACAGCGAGCGGATGCTCGGCCTTTTGCAGCTCGATGGCTACGAGTTGGTCGCCTCGCCGGACGACGCCGACTTCGCGATCGTGAACACCTGCGGGTTCATCGAGTCGGCCCGCAACGAGTCGTTCGCCGCGATCGACGAGATGCTCCAGCGCAAGCGAGATGGACTGCTGCGCGGCGTGATTGTCAGTGGCTGCCTCGCCGAGCGTCAGCAAGAACAACTGCTGGTGGATCGTCCCGACATCGACCACCTCGTGGGCGTGTTCGGACGTGAGGAAGTGACCAAGGTCGCCGATCGCCTGATCGCAGGGCTCGACGAGCAGCGAATGGTGTTCAAGCCGGCCCCCGTGCGAGCGCTAGCTGACACCATGCGGATGCGAGTCACGCCGCGACATTTTGCCTACCTGAAAATATCCGAAGGCTGCGACCGGCTGTGTACTTTCTGCGCGATCCCCAAGATGCGCGGCAAGCACGCCACGAAGCCGATCGAAGAGGTGATGGACGAAGCCCGCGAACTCGCCGCAGATGGCGTCAAAGAGCTGGTGATTGTCGCCCAGGACACCACCTATTACGGCATGGACATGTACGGCGAACCTCGGCTCGTCGAACTGCTGGAGCAGCTCGAAACGGTCGAAGGCATCGACTGGATCCGCCTGATGTACCTCTACCCGATGTACTTCACCGATCAGTTGATCGACACGATCGCCGAGTCCAACAAGATCCTGCCCTACCTCGATATGCCGCTGCAGCACATTAACGACCGCATGCTCAAGCGGATGCAGCGTCGGGTGAATCGTGCTCAGACCGAGGAGTTGGTAGCCAAGCTTCGCCAGCGGATCCCCGATCTGGTGATGCGAACCACCTTGATCACCGGCTTTCCCGGCGAGACCGAAGAGGAGTTCGAAGAATTGGTCGAATACGTCGAGAAGGAACGCTTCGAGCGCCTAGGCGTGTTTACCTATTCACTGGAGCCCGACACCCCTGCGGCCCGACTTCCCAACCACATTGACGAAGAAACCAAAGAGCGTCGCCGTGGCGAGCTGATGGCGCTCCAGCAGCAAATCGCCTTTGAGTTTGCCGATGAGCAGATCGGGACGCAGCAGCCGATCCTCATCGATTCGCCCGTGCCCAATGAGCCTACAGCGTGGATTGGTCGCACCATTGCCGATGCCCCGGACGTCGACTGCGTGGTCTACGTCACCGGCGAGCGGCTGGCACCCGGGATGCTGGTGGACTGCGAAGTGGTGGCGCGAAGCGATTACGATCTCGTAGCGGTGGCACTGTAGAACGGAATTCATTCCGTTTCCTAATCCGTTTCAATTCCACAGCGCAATTCGATCGACGATATGATTCCGGCAAGCGATGGTACCGTATGGAACATTCCTAACCGCTTGTCGGCGGCTCGCATCGTCCTAGCGGCGATCTGCTTCGTAGCCATTTGCATCGGTTGGTACCTCACGGCGCTGGTGTTGTTTCTCGTAGCCGCCGCGACCGATTACCTCGATGGCTACTGGGCGCGTAAATACAACCAAATCACACAGCTTGGCCGCATTCTTGATCCGTTTGCCGACAAGGTAATCATCTGCGGCTCGTTTATTCTGCTAGGCGCGATCGAAGGCTCCATGATTCCGGCGTGGGTGGCCGTGATCGTCACGGCTCGTGAGCTGCTCGTCACTGTGCTTCGCGGACTGGTCGAAGGCCACAACATGGACTTCTCGGCCGTGTGGGCCGGCAAGGTAAAGATGGTCGTACAGACGGCCGCCGTGGGGATGAGTTTGTGGCGACTCTACGTCTGGCAGGTGTATGAGCAATCCTCTCAGGTGTACGACAACTTGCTGATCTTGATGGTGATCGTCGCCGCCGCTTCCACGGTTTACAGCGGCTGGGGTTACGTGAAACTCGCCGCCGCCATGTTGGGGCCTGCTGCCCCCAGCGGCGAGCATCCCTGAACGCCCCCGCTAATACCCAAGGTTAGCCGCGATGAACGAGGGCGATGTCGAATTGTCGACGATAGCGGGAACCTTGTTCCTATTCGTCCTACTGTCGAGCTGCCTGGCATTCGCGGGTTGGATTCGTCGTTGGCTGCGGTATGGCTTTGTGCTCGCCTACCAACCTCGCCGCCGCCTGCCTTGGGGACCTATTGCCGGCGTGCTCGCGCTGCTGATGACGGCGATGGGTATTGGGAATGCCATGATGATGCGGGGCAATGAGACGCCCGAAGTCGCGTCGCGTGACTTCGCCTCGGCGTACTGGACCATGACCCTCATGCAAGTTGGTTTCACGGCCGCTATCGTCGCGGTGCTGGTCCTCTTGCTCGGTGCAAGTCGCCGCGACCTGGGCTTGCCCACAAGCCTCGCGGAGCTTGGTGCCGACTTATCGCTAGGACTCTGGATGGGTCTTGCCTTGATGGTGCCGGTCTTCGCCCTCCAGATGGTCTCCATCTTCGTCCTCGGCATACCTCCGGGGCACCCGCTGCTCGACCAAATGAGCGCAACCCCCGACCTGACGGTATTCGCCGTGGCAATGGCGGCGGCAGTAATTGTCGCTCCGGTCTTCGAAGAAATTGTCTACCGATTGCTCCTTCAGGGGGGACTCGAGCGACTGGAAGACGAATTCGTGAGTTGGCCCTTCAGCCGCCCCACGCGCGCCAGCGAGCGGCTCGTCGAGGAAGTCGCGGAAGAGAACAACGCGCTGGCAGACCAACAGGAAGTTTCCGAATCAGTTACTACCACGCCCACGCATGCCGCTGGCGAAGAACTGTTCGACACCACGATCGAGCCCGAGGAACTCCCACCAATGGCCCCAGGCGGGCCCGGCATGTGGCCTGGCCTGAATCACGGGTGGGCGCCGATCCTCATTTCGTCGTTCCTCTTCGCACTGGCACACCTGGGCAATGGCCCGAGCCCCATCCCACTCTTCGCGATGGCCATGTTCCTGGGGTACGCGTACCAGCGGACGCATCGCATCCTGCCCTCCATCATTGCCCACGTGGTGCTGAACCTGACGTCGGTCACCGTGCTGATCGTGCAGCTCATGTCGGCCCGATAGCATCGCCGAAGTGGAGAACCCTGAGCTTGGAAGCCGCCGACCTACAACTCACCGCCCACCCGCAAGGGACGTTGCTGGCGGTCCGTGCAAGGGCTGGCGGGCGGGTGAATGGGGTGGTGGGAGTTCGGCAAGGTGCCCTGATGGTCTCGGTAACCCAGGCACCTGAAAAAGGGAAGGCAAACCAAGCGATCGCCAACGTCCTGGCCGAGGTGTTTCGCTGCGGCAAAATGCAGATCGAGCTGGTCCGCGGCCAAACCTCGCCCGACAAGCAATTCCTGCTAGTGGGAATGGACCACAAGCACGTAATCGAGCGAATCAAGACGGTCCTGGGCGCTTAGCTCCTGCGTTGTCGACCTGCCCCTACGCGACTATGATGGCAGTGTTCAGGTACGCTACTTCTGCCCCCCTGTCTTCTGCCCCACCCTCCGTCGAGCCCCCGATGCCTCACTGGACGCGGCACCTTGCCCGGTATGTTGTCTTGACGGCCATCACCGCGGCTTCGATCGGCGTCATGGTGTGGGTGAGCCTCCGCGACGACTCCGCGGCCAAGCGGGCCCGCGAGCAGCTGACCACGCCGGTACCCGTCGTAGCCCAGCCGAAACCGCTGGTCGCTATCGAGAAGATCGTGCCAGCAGTGCACGAGGTGACCTCCAAATACAGCGGTAAGATTCGCGCTTGGGAAACCTACTCGCTCGGTTTCGAGCAGCCGGGGCGAATCATCGAACTTGGCACCGATCCCGATGGCCGGCCGCTCGACGATGGCAGCCGAGTCGTGAAGGGCCAAATGCTGGCGCGGCTCGACGACCGTGTGCTGCAGGCCCGCGTCGCCGAAGCTACGGCGAACGTCGAGCAAGCGTCAAGCGACATGCGCCGAGCTCGCGAAGCCCGCGAAGGAGGTTTTGGCGCGATTTCCGAGGCCGAGTACCAGCAGTATCTCACCAGCGATGCCCTCGCCAAAGCCGCGCTCGAAATGGCTACCAAGAACCTGGGCGACGCCGTGCTCTATTCGCCCGTGGACGGTGTCGTCTCGCGCCGGTCGTCGACGGTTGGCGAGTTCGTCGGCGCGAGCGCCACGGTATTCGAAATCGTCGAGAACGACGAAGTTCTACTCGTGGTGGATGTGCCCGAGTCCAAGATCCATACGCTGCAGAACCGCATGCGCACGGCCAGCGAAGCGCGAGCCCAAGGCCAGGGAGATTCCGAATCACAGGTATTTCGCGCTCGGGTGAACCTCGAAACCTACGACCGATTCGGAAAACGATTGCCACCGATTTCGGCCGAAGTGTTTCGCATTGGCGAAGTGGCCGATGCTCGCACCGGGTTGTTTGAAGTCGAGATTCGGGTTCCTAACGAGCAGCACCTATTGCGGCCCGGCATGGTCGCCACTGCCGACATCGTCACCGACCGCGTGAGCGCCTACCGCATTCCCGAGTCGGCGGTGCTGTTTCGCGGCGAGGAGACCTACGTATATGGGCTGGAGGAGGCGAGCGAACCACTGCAGGTGATGTTCTGGCAGGTGGATACGGTCCCCCTTCCAATTGCCCAGAAGATACCGCTCGCGGATTGGATCGACCAAGGTGATCACTTGCTCGTGCCGACGAACTCGGCGGAGATCGATCGCGTGGTAACGCGGGGGCATCAACGACTTAGCGATGGACAGCACGTGCGTGTGACCAACAGCGGTGCGAGTAATGAAGTCCAGTACGTGACGCCAAAAAAAGACGAGGGACCTATGGCCAGGGCCGAATCGTAGTCCGCCCGCAGCTGCCATGTATTTACCGTCCGCCTCGTTTCCGTTGAAACTCTGCCGATGAAGATCAGCAACTACGCCATCGAACGCCCTCGGCTGGTCACCGTTTGCACGGTCATGGTGCTATTGCTGGCTGTGTTTGCGTGCATCATGACGCCGGTGCAGTTGTCGCCGGCTATTTCTAAGGCGGTGATCATTGTTGCCATCCCGTATCCCGACTCGCAGCCAAGCGAAGCCGAGAACGAGATCGCCCGCAAAGTGGAAGACGCCCTCAACGAGTTGCAGAGCGTCGATTTCATTGCGTCTACCAACGTGCGTGGATCGTCCGTTACGCAGGTCGTATTTCTCGATGGTGTTGATCCCGATGACGCACGCCGCGAGGTGAAGGACCTGGTCGACCGCATCCGGAACGAGCTGCCGGTCGGCCGCGAAGTGCAACCGGTGGTCACCGACATCGATTTCGAGAACATGCCTCTGATGCTGGTCAGCATCACCGCTCCCGACGCGGTGGATGATCGGACGCTCAAGGTAATCGCTGAAGACGTGCAGGAGCAACTCGAGGCGGTTCAAGGGGTGGCGAACACCCAGCTCTTCGGTGGTAAGGAACGCGAGATTCACGTCAATGTCCTGCCCGACCGGATGGTGCAGTACGGTGTTTCGCTCACCCAGTTGCGGCAGGCCCTCGCCGACTTTCACGCCGAGGTCCCCGCTGGCGCCTTCTCCACGGGAGAATTTGACCGTCAGATTCGCAACGAGTCGAAGCTCCGCGGCGTCGAAGACATTCGCGAGGCGATTGTCACCAGCCAGGAAGGCCGTGTGATCCGCGTCCGCGATGTGGCCCGCGTGGTCGACGCGCATCGCAAGGTGGTGAACCTCGCGCAGCTGAACGGCGAGAAGTCGGCGACCATCGTCGTCAACAAAGAGGCCGACATCAATACGCTCGGCACGGCGAAGAAGGTCAAGCAGAAAGTCGAAGACCTTCGTGGGCAGTATCCTGAACTTGAATTCTATACTTCACGCGACGCCTCGAACGAAATCTGGGTGATGTTCCGCGTGCTTGGCTCTAGTGCCATATTCGGCGCGGCACTCGTGCTAGTGATCCTCGGCTGGACCATGGGCATTCGTGTGTCGCTGCTGGTGCTGATCGCCATTCCTTTTAGCACGGCCGTGGGGCTCGTGTTCCTCTATTTCGTCGACATCCCCATCTCGAACATGGTGGTGTTTAGTTTCATTTTGGTGCTCGGCATGGTGGTCGACGGCGCGATCATTGTCGCCGAGAACATCCACCGCCACATCGAGCGGGGCGAAGACCCCATGGATGCCGCGAAGATCGGCATCGAGGAAGTCGGCGTGCCGGTGATCGCCGCTGACTTGACGACCGTGGCGGCGTTCCTGCCGATGATCCTGGTGCCGGGCATTATGGGCGACTTCATGGGTGTGATGCCCAAGGTCGTGAGCGTCGCGCTCCTTGGTTCGGTGCTGGTCGACCACTTTATCATTCCGACGCTCGCCGCCCGGTGGTTCCGCAAACGCGAGCCCGTGGCCGACGAATCGCAGTCGTTCGCCAAACTCACGGCGTTGCACGATTCACACGAAGCCGCGGATGCAGCCCAGGTGCGACCCAACATCGGGCCGTTCACGCGCATGTATGCCTGGGTGCTCAGGCAGGCACTCACCGGGATCACGCCGGTGTTCATTCTGGTGTGGTGCCTTGTCGCCATTTATGGCGCAGGGCAATTGATGACCCACCTGGGTTTCAATTTCTTCCCTGCGAGCGATCGCGGCCAGTTCATCGTCAAGTACGAACTGCCGCTTGGTTACAGCATCGAGGAAACCCTCGCCGCCTCGCGCGTCATTACCGACAAGCTCAAAGATTGGGAAGATACCGGCATCTTGGTGAATTACGTCACCTCCGTCGGCTCAGCCTCGGGCATGGCCACGCGCGTCGATGACGACCCCGCGACCGGCCCTGAGTTCGGCGAGGTTCAAGTCGAACTCGTGCCGCCTATGGATCGCACCATTCACACGCGCGAGGTGATGAACTACCTGCGGCGCAACGTCGAGCTTCTCCCCGGCATGAAGATGACCATTGAGGAGGTGCAGGATGGTCCACCCGGCGGGGCACCGGTGTCCGTGCGTTTCACCGGCAAGGACATCGACCAACTCGGCCGCATTGCCAAGACAACGCGCGATCGTTTGAAGAAAGTGTCCGGCACCGTCGACGTGTCGACCGACTTCCGCGACGACGCCCCCGTGCTGATCATCGAGCCCATGCCCGAACTCGTCGGCCTCGCGGGTCTTACCGACATGCAAGTCGCCCGCGCCGTGCAAACGGCCATCGCCGGCGACACGGCGATTCAGCTCACGCTCGACGACGAGGACATCAACCTGCGGCTGCAACTTGCTCCCGAGTATCAAAAGCATCCAGAGGATCTTAAGCGGCTGCAATTGACCGGACCCGATGGCCGGAAGGCCTCGATTGGTTCGCTCGCCGAGATCATCCGCGATGTCGACCTCTATAGCGTCAATCGTTACGATCGCAATCGCGCGGTGGTCACCAAGTGCGAGGTCGACGACTCCAAGCAGCCCGCGGATATCTTCGAAGCCCTCGCCAACGATATTCTCCCGGAGCTAGGATTTCAGCCGATGGAAGGGGCCGAGAAATCGGTCGAGGGCTTCGCCAAGCAAATGATCGGACGCCAAGCCTCCGAGGCCGAAGGGGTCCAGGTCGAGTTCACCGGCGAGAACGACGAGCGCGACAAGAACTTCGGCTACCTCACCCAAAGCATGATTCTCGCGGTGGTGTTGATCGCGGCGATTCTTGCCGTGCAGTTCAACAGTTTTCGGCAAGCATTTATCGTCATGCTCACAGTGCCCCTTAGCTTTATTGGCGTTATTCTCGGCATGTGGGCGACCGGTTTCCCGTTCAGCCTGGCCACGTTCATCGGGCTGGTAGCGCTCACCGGCATCGTAGTGAACGATGCCATCGTATTGGTCGACTTCGCCAACCAAGCCCGCAAACGCGGCATGCCGGTGCGTGAAGCCCTCATCGAAGCGGGCGTGAATCGACTCCGCCCCGTGCTGCTAACCACGATCACCACGTGCTTTGGTCTACTACCGTTGATGCTCAACATCTCCGGCGGAGCTGAATTCTGGCAACCGCTCACGGGGGCCATCGTCTACGGCCTGATGTTCGCGACGATCCTGACGCTCGTGGTCATTCCCGCGGCGTACCTGCTCGCCTATCGCCTGCCGGACTGGCTCGTGGTGTCTACGGCAACCCTGGCTATTGGCGGTGTTGGTGCGCTCGCGATTTCGATGTTTACACCTTCGGCGCAGTTGGCATTCACCATGCCCCTGGTGCTAGTCACCGCGGTTGCTCTCGCCGTTCGCGCCGTTGTACGGGCCGTGCAGCAAGGCGAGTCGCTCGTTTGGGTCGAACGATAATCGACCAGCTCGCGCGAGAACTACTCTTCGTCGAAGCGAATCTCGAGAATCTCAAACCGGTTCACCCCCGCCGGCACTTCGATCTCGGCCTTCTGGCCAACCTTCTTGCCAACGAGGCCCTGGCCCAGCGGACTGGCGACGTTGATCTTGCCCGCGTCGAAATCCTCGTCCCCTTCGCCGACCAGCGTGAACTCTTCCTTGTCGCCGAAGTCGAGGTCTTTCACCACCACCGTGCAGCCAAAGACCACTTCGTCTTTGGGCAGCTTCGAGGTGTCGACGATGTCCGCTCGCTTCAGTTTGTCCTTCAGCAGATTGATCTTCGCTTGCAGCAGGCCCTGCGATTCACGAGCACCGTGGTACTCAGCGTTTTCCTTCAGGTCGCCTTCGGCCCGCGCTTCCGCAATCCGCTTCTCGATTTCGGGCATTACCTCGTTCTCGAAATGGTCGAGCTCGACCTTGATCTTTTCGTAGCCCTGACGGGTCATGGGAACGCGGCCGCTCATCTTCGAACTCCTACAGCGAAAGCAATTACGGCCCAGCTTCGAAGCCGGGCCTTATGAGTTATAGCAACCGTAAAACCAGACGCCCTAGCGAGTGCCGCACAGCCGTCGGTTGGTCAAGCAGTACAAAACCAAAGACGGGCACCCTCGGCGGGAACCCGTCTTTTGTGCCTTCATTGTGCCGGCGGGGCGGGCGAATGTAAACCCCTTTTCGGAGGACGGGAAGCTCCTGGTAGCCGGATTCGCAAGAATTCGGAAAGCCAAGGAAGCGGGCCCGAAATCTTGCGAGTCCGGCTACTAGAAATCCTGCGCTGGCAGCATCACTCCGGCAAATACAACAACCGCCCACATGCCTTGCAGAATGTCGGCCGGTGCATGGCGAGCTCGTTCTGCATGTTCGGCGTGATCTTTTGGCCGCAACCAATGCAGACGCTGTCTTCCACTTCGCTCATTCCGTCGGCACCTTTGACCTTCACCACGCGGTCGTAGTCGTTGCGGAAGTCGGCGGGCAAGTTCTTCTCAGCCGCAACGAGTTCCGCTTCTAGCCGAGCGATGTCGGCTCGTATCGAGTCGGCGGTCGCGGCAATATTGGCTTCGATCTTCGCCGCTTCGTCTTGCGTAGCCTTCAGGTCCGATTCGGCCGAGGCGACGTGTTCGCCCATCCTGTCGATGCGATCGAGGCTCTCGAGAATCTCATCCGACAGGACGCTGTTGGCCATTTCCGCCGCGGCGATCTGCTCTTTGAGCGCCTGGAACTCCTTGTTGCTGCTCGCCAGATTCAGCTTCATTCCCCAATCCACCAGCCGCTGCTCGGAAGTCTTCAGATCGAGCTGCTGCCGGTCGGCCTTCATCCGGGCCTGCTTCTGGGCTTCACGGGCCTTGTCGAGGTCGGCCTGCCGAGCCGCTACGTTCTCGCGGCGGATGGCGATTTGCCTTGGACCGCGTTCGAGCCGATCGCGAAGCTCAGTGAGTTGGATGTGCAGTCGGTGAAGCGTGCGGAGCGAGTCTGCGGAGAGGGCCATAGCGCGCCTGGGCTGCGAGGTCGTAGGATTTAGGAAAAGAACTACTACCTTTATCCCGCCTAGCTGCAAACTTGCCAAGGGGTGCAGCAGAATCGACCCATTCGGCCGCTCTTCCGATTCCGCTAGTGTTTCTGTCGGCGAGACTGTGCTACAATCCGCAACTAGGAATGAGGCAATTAGGTAGTCGCTCCGCGGAACTAACGTTGGAGGCTGCCATGAGGGTTCGCAATTGGAGTCAGCGATGGCTCCCACTTTTCTTACTCGCGGGAATTCTGTCAGTCGCCACGCCCGCTGTGGCTACTCCATTGCACGGCAACTATTTAGCCGTACTCCGGAATGATGCCTCGCACACCCAGCAGAGCAGGAAATCTATTGGTGATTTCCCTTCTGTCGATACCTTCGGGTCCGCCCACCTGGCGAACGAGCAATCGGACGAAGAACTTTCTTCGCAGTTTGCGGTGAAAGGGACGGGCCAGGAGTTTGGCGTTCAACTGAGCGTCGACGCCGGCCAGCGAGCGAATGACTCGATGGCCTGGGCGACGCTCGAATTGAGCGTGCAGGACAACATATCGATTCTAGATGAGAATGGCGCGCCGCTAGACTTGCGGCGCCGGCCGCCCCTGGAAGCTCTCGTTTTTCATGTCTCCTTTGGTGGTACCGTGAGTTTTCGGCCTGCCGATAGCCCTCTGACGGATCAAAGCGGGCAATCGCTCGTGGTGGGCGACGTCCAGGTGAGCTTTTCTCCGGGCAGCTCGGGATACAATCAGCAACAACAGTTGAGCCTAAGTACCCGAGATATTCCGCTAGGGTTACCACCCGATTCCGAACATACATTGAATGTCGGGCAGCTACTGACTCCATCCTCTCTAGCTCAGCTGTTAGGAGGGAGTCGTCTGCGCTACCAGTGGAGATTTAGCGCCCGCACACTAGCCAGCAGCGGAGCCATCTCCATCGACGCGCCCGATTTCTTCAGAATCGATGCCATCACCTTCCGGGATGGAACCACTCCAGAGTCGCATGGATTCTCACTTCGATTTCAATCCGGGCTACCTTCGCCTAACCTCCGAGTTCCAGAACCCTCGACAGTGGTGCTTCTAATTGGAAGTGTGCTCGCTACTTACGGCATCCGTCGTTACCGCGCGGTGGCACACGCTTTCGCTGGATAACAGCAAAAAAAATCGACCGCGGGAGAAAATCTCCCACGGTCGATCTGTATTTCACTTTTCCCAAATAGCCGACGAGCTACGTCTCGTCGGACCAATCGCGATTAAGCCGCCACCGGCAGCTGCGGCACAAAGCTCGACAGCATTTGGCTGCGAACAGGGTGCTGCAACTTGGCGACCGCCTTGGCTTCGATCTGGCGGACGCGTTCGCGAGTCACCTTGAAGATCCGGCCGACTTCTTCCAGCGTGTAGCTGTAGCCGTCGTGCAGGCCGTAACGCAGGCGGATGATTTCCCGCTCGCGGAACGTGAGCGTCTTCAGCAGCTCTTCGATCTGATCGCGAAGCAGGCCATTGTTCGCCAGCTTGTGGGGGCTTTCGGTGTGCTGATCTTCGACGAACTCGCCGAAGCTGCAATCCTCGCCATCGCCAATCGGACGGTCGAGGCTCACCGGGTGACGGCCGATGTCCATGACGCGTTCGGTTTCTTCCACCGGTACTTCGGCAGCAGCGGCGATTTCTTCAATGGAAGGTTCGCGGCCCAGCGTCTGCTGCAGCGCCTTCGCCGTGTTGCGGAGCTTGGTCAGCACGTCGATCATGTGCACCGGAATGCGGATCGTGCGGGCTTGGTCGGCAATCGCACGGGTGATCGCCTGGCGAATCCACCACGTGGCGTAGGTGCTGAACTTAAAGCCCCGGCGGTATTCGTACTTATCGACCGCACGCATCAGGCCCGTGTTGCCTTCTTGGATCAGGTCCAGGAAGCTCAAACCGCGATTGCGATATTTCTTGGCAATCGAAACCACCAGACGCAGGTTGCCACTCGACAGTTCACGCTTGACGTTTTCGAACGCCTTGAACTGAGCTTTGAGCATCGCGACACGGCGGCGAAGCGTCGACGGGCTTTCGAGCACGTTCGACAGGAGAGCCTTCAGCTCGGCCTTCACCGAAGCAATCTTTTCGCTCGGTGCATCTTGGGCACGCAGGTCGCGAATTTGATCTCGCACCATGTCGATCCGGCGGCTGAATTGCTCCAGCTCCTTGATCAACGGTTGCACCCGGCGAGTACGCAGGCTCAGTTCTTCGACCAGCACCAGCATCTTCTCGCGACGACGAATGAACCGACGGCGGATCACTTGGCGATCTTCGTCCGACAGCGACTTGGTGGTCAGCTTCGCGAAGTCGGCCTTCTGCGACTGCATCAAGCTACGCAGCGTCGGCAGGTTCGCCGGCATGCGGGCCTGAACTTGCTCCTTAGTCAGGTGCTCCGTGAGCGACACCTTGATCGTACGGTCAAACGGCAACTCGCCAGCTTGAACACGCTCGAGAATCTTTACCGTGGCTTCGAGGGCGACGAACGAACGCAGCAGGTTGCGGCGGAACTGCTTGCGAGTGAGTTCAATCTTCTTCGCCAGTGCGATTTCTTCTTCACGCGAGAGTAGCGGAATCTCCGCCATCTGCGACAAGTACATGCGAATCGGGTCGCTCGTGTACTGCGGCATCGCATCGGCGAGGGCCTTCGCACGGTCTTCGCTGCCGCGCACGGGGGCATCGTCGACGGTCGGGAACTTGCGAGTCGTGGGATCGTCGATCAACTCGACACCCATCGCATCGAGGGCCGACAACAAGCTGTCGACGGGGCCGGTGCCGTAGGTTTCGTCCGGCAGGTAGCTAGAGACTTGGTCGTAAGTAAGAAAACCCTGCTCTTTGGCGAGGGTAAGCAGCGTACGGAGGGTATGGGGGGCCGCTGGGGTCATCGTCGGGCTCCTTGCGTGCATCCTGCACACAGTAGGGGGGAAGTGACGTGTGGCGTGCCTGAGCATTGCGTAGCGGGCGGCTCAGGCGGCCATTCACCGGTCAATCACTCTATCCATCCGTGGAGAGAGACCCTGACTGCCGGCGTTTCAAGTTGTCGAAGACTTTGCTAAGCAGTTCCTCTTCTGCGTGGGGGTCGAGTTGTCCTTCGCGAAGGTTCGCAATGGCGGTTCGACGATTGTGTTGCTCGTTTTGTTTGCGATAGTGGTCCACCAAATCGCTGAGTCGCTGGGCGTGGTCGCTTTCGTTCTTTTCGCCGGCTGACTCGTCGAGGTCGATGAGCAACTTTTGTTGTCGCTCGCTGCTGGCCAAGGCCATCAGTCGCTCGAAGGTAACCGGTTGGTGAGCGATGTGCAACCGGTGGCACTGCTCGAACAACCAACGCGCTGGACGACTCTCCATTGCCTCTAACGGAATGGTATTGAAGATTGGAACCACCATCGCTCCATCCGACAATACCAGTTCGAAAATTTCTCGCTCCCATCGTGATAGCATTGCTATCGCGTTCTCGGCGGGAGCTTCTGTTTCTTCTTCGCCAACGGTGTGCGTCAAGCGCGTCGAACCACGCCGCAAGGTCTTGAGCCGTTCACGCAGGTCCTCGTCGCGCAAGTGAAATCGCCTCGCCATGCGCCCCAGCACCTGTTGCTCACGTACGAGTGCCGCCGAGCTCGTCCCCTGCGTTCCAACATCGACTTTCGCGAGCACCGCGAGTATTTCTTCTACCGCCTGCGCCGCAATGTGCGTCGGTGGATTGGGACCCACGCGTCGCTCAACCAGCCACAGCTTGTGCTCCAGCGCATCGCGAGCCGTAAGCAGCAAAGCGTCCCACGCCTCGCGACCATTGGCCTTGAGGTAGTCGCACGGATCGAGGCCTTCGGGCAGCGTCAGAATGCGGAGGTCGACCTGATTGGTGACAAAGAGTTCGAGCACTTCGCTCGTCCGTTTCTGGCCCGCCTCGTCGCCATCGAGCACCAAAACGACTTGATCCGTGAATCGTCGGAGTAGCTTTAAATGCCTCTCACCGAGCGCCGTACCACAGCACGCCACCGCGTTCGTCACGCCGTGTTGGTGGGCCATGATCACGTCGGTGTAGCCCTCCATCACGACGATGTTACCCCGCTCGGCCACCGCTTCGCGGGCCATGTCGAGGGCGTAGAGTTGATCGCTCTTGCTATAGAGCGGGGTCTCCGGCGAGTTCACGTACTTCGCAGATCGCTCCTCGGCGAACTGAGGCAGCACCCGCCCACCAAACGCAATCGGGCGGCTGCGAACATCGCGAATCGGAAAGATTAACCGCCCCCGGAAGCGATCGTAGTAGCCACCCCCTTCGCGTACTCCAGCGAGACCGACACGCTCTAGCACCGCGGGCGAGAACTTGGTGCCCCGCGCGGCGCGGACCATCCACTCCCAATCAGGCGCGGCGAAACCAATTTGAAACCGCTCGCGCATCGCGTCGTTGATGCCACGATCGTTTAAGTATTCCAGCACGGTCGCCGAGTGAGGGGACTCGTGCAGATGCCGATGGAACAATGCCGCCGCCCACTCGAGCGCGGCGAGCTGCGTCCGTTTGTCGCCGGGGCTACCGGGTTCGGTCTTGGGGACACCAGTCGAAGTGAGCACTATGCCGGCACGTTCGGCGAGCATCTCCAGTGCTTCGCGGAACTCCAGTCGTTCCATCCGCATCAGGAAGCTGAACACGTCGCCGCCGATGTCGCACACCCAGCACTTGAACGTCTGCCGATCGGGATTGATTTGCAAGCTGGGACGCGAGTCGTCGTGCCACGGGCAGTTGGCCACGTAGTTGCGACCCTGGCGACGAAGCTGCAAGTAGCCGCCGACCAGATCGACGATGTCGACCGCCTGGCGTACCTGCTCTTTCGCGTCGTGGCCCGCTCCAAAATCCAAGGAAGTTCGTCCGTGCAAAGAATCAATGGGAAACCGTTCGGGCTCGTAGCGTACGAGGCTCTCGAAAGGCCTAGCGCATGCGGAGTCGAGATCCTTCAGTCGCTTAGGCTCCCTCAGGATGACAGTTTCCGGCCGGCGGGAAAAGGTACCGCGTTACTGGTTCAAGCGTTCCAGTCGAGGGGCGGCGCCGACCGTAACTTCCAAGTCCATTTCCACCGGCTCGTTACGAACCAGCCGGCAGATTTTCATCTGCGCCTTGGAACCGACCGGCGAGTCGGCGATTGCCTGCGTGAGCAGGAACGGGTCGCTCGCGTTGTGCGTGTTCCACGTAAGGATCACGTCGCCACGCTGAAGGCCCGCGCGGGCCGCCGGCGTGTAGGGCGAGACCGTCGCCGCCAGAACCCCTTCGCCCGGTTCGAGAGCCATGCGGGTCCGCAGAACGTCGCTCACAGGTTGTGGCGAAACACCCAGATAGCCCCGCTCGATCCAACCATCGGACTTCAGCCGCTCGTAAGTTACCTTGGCGAGGTTGCTCGGGATCGCCAGGCTGATGCCCTGATACACCTGTCCTACGATCGCCGTGTTGATGCCGACGACCTTGCCGTCGAGATTCACCAGGGGACCACCGCTGTTGCCCGGATTCACGGCGACATCGGTTTGCAGGAACTCCTGGAACGGATTGCTCTCGAAGCCATTCACGGTCCGCTGCGACAAAGTGCGGCGCTGCTTGGCGCTAACAATGCCAAACGTCACCGTATGGTCGAGGCCAAACGGACTACCGAGTGCCCACACCAGGTCGCCGACTTCGAGCTTATCGCTATCGCCCCACTCGGCGGCGATCAGGTCGGGCTTGTTGATTTTGATGAGCGCCAGGTCGATTCGCATGTCGCCACCGACCACCACGGGCTCGGTATCGACACGACCGTCGGCCAGGATCACGTGCAACCCCGTGGCTCCTTCAAGCACGTGGTAATTCGTGATGATGTAGCCTTCCTTGTCCACAATCACGCCCGACCCTTGGCCCTCGGTGCCTTGGATGTCGGCGCGGTGGATGCTCACCACGCTGGGCGAGGCCCGCTTGGCGACGAGGCGCGAGGCCAGGACCAAGTCGTTAAGATCGGCACGGACGCGCGTGAGCTGCGTGCTCGCAACGTCGACCTCGGCTTGCATTCGCGCACGTGTGTCGGCGTACCGGAAGCGACCCAGCAGGTGAGGACCTGCGAGAATCACCACCAGGACGCCAAGTAGCGCCACGAGCAGGCGGAGGGATCGGTTACTAGCGGCGTGATCGACGTATTCGCGTCGATCGATCACCACATTTTCAGACGAGGGATCGTAGGGCAGTTGGCTGGACATAGGCGGCATTTGGGGGCAGAGGACAGAATGCTGCGCTTCAGCTATGTGGATGCATTATAGCGGCTCGCTGCCCGCGATGCGAATTCCTGGCGCAGCCCTGCGAAAAAAGACCGAATAATCCTTACCACCCGCGCAAACTGGGGGCCTTAGGCAGTAGCTCGACCCTGCCATGTGTGCGGTTTGGGGCATTCCCGAGCTAGGGTTATCTAAGCACTTTCGTCGGCCCCCCGCGGGCCGCATCGCCTTTTCCGCAATCCACGGCTCGCGCGCATGTCCACTTACGACTCACTACAAGACAGCAACACAGCGGTCCTGACTCCTCCCCAGGAGGCCAAAGCCACTGAAAACGTGGGGCCTTGCTGCTCGAACTGCGAGACCCCCATGCCCAAAGGGCAGATGGTGTGCCAGTGCTGCGGGTTCTATCCAACGATGGGCATCTTTGTGGATGTCGATTCGGAGTGGGAGCGATTTTCGAATCCCGAAGCAGCCCCGCCCAAAGTCCGTCGCAACCCGGTCGAGGAGTTCTTCTCCGCTGTGCCGGGCTGGGCATGGACACTTATGGCGACCAACTTGACGATCGTCGCCCTGTGCATCGCCGGTAAGATTCTGATTCCGTCGACCTCCGTCGTGTTCGAATTCTGGGGGGTGTGGCAGTTGACCCTCGGTCTCGCGGCCTTTGAAATCCTGCACGTGACTTGCTTCTTCATGACCGCGACGGGCGACGCGACGATCTCGCTGATCGACTTTATCGTCAACCCGATGAAGGCCTGGTTCAAAACGTTCGCCCGCCTTCCGAAACGGCAGTGGCTGGTCATTGGTGCCTCGAACGCCCTGATGCTCGCCCTCACCGCGGCGGTCATCGTGGGAGGCATCCAGTGGGACCGCCTTTGGGATTGGGGTATCGCCCCGCCTGCCAAGTCGAGCCTCGTTTCGGCAATCGCTTCGGCGGCTGCCAATGGCCCCACGAACGGCAAAGACCTTGAAGGGTCGGTGCAAGACTTCGCTGGGCAGGCGGGCGACGTCGACGACTCGGCCAACAAGAAGCCTGACGGGCCCAAGGAGCCCCCGCGGACGAAGACCGATTGCCTCGTCATCGGTTTCGAGCTGAACTCCATGGACCAAGTCGCCAAGTTGTACCTGGCCCATGAAACGGCGGGGCGGCTGGTGTACGCGGGCACGGTCACTCCGCAGCTCGACGACGAACAAGCAAAGCTGCTCAGGTCCAAGCTCATAGCGGCTCGCACGGCGACACCGCTCTTGAAGATCACGGCCTCGGCCACTTGGGTCAAACCTCGCTTCCCGTGCCGGGTCTCCTACACGGTTCAAACGCGCGAAGGCAAACTGCGGAACATCCAGTTCGAAGAGCTGCTGCCCGAAATCAGTATCCCCTGGTGACCAAGTGGGGAACAAAAAAACGGAAGAGCCAGGGGCGCGAAATCGCGCGGCGATTGGTAAGCTTCTGGCATGAGCGCCGAGCCTCCAATCAAACCAACCCGCCGTCGGCCGCGGTACTTCCCGTCGCCCGAGCACGCCACGCCCGAAGGGGCCGTGGTAATGGGGGGCGACTTGAACCCCGAGCTGCTGCTCGACGCTTATTCGCATGGCATCTTCCCGTGGCCCCATAGCGACGACGAGCCAATAGTTTGGTGGTCGCTCGATCCACGAGCGATTATCGAGTTCGCCAACTTCCGCCCCTCGCGACGAGCGCTTCGGCGTCTGCGGTCCGGGCAGTACACGGCGACAATCGACACCGATTTCCGTGGAGTCATGCAAGGTTGTGCCGATGGTCCCGGCCGCGAAGGGGGCACCTGGATCACGCCGAACATGATCCGCGGCTACACTCGCTTGCATCGACTGGGGCACGCCCATAGCGTAGAGATTCGTCACGAAGGAAACTTGGTGGGTGGAGTTTATGGGGTGAGTGTAGGCGGGTTGTTTGCAGCGGAGAGCATGTTCCACCGCGAGCGCGACGCCTCTACGTGTGCGCTAGCCGTGCTCATTGCGCATCTCAAAGCCCGCGGTTACGGCCTGCTCGACGTGCAGCAGTGGACTTCGCACACGGGTCATCTCGGTGCAAGCGATATCCCTCGCGAAGAATACCTCGACCGCTTGGCGATCCAGGTCAATCGGCCTGTGACGTTCGGATTGAAGCTAGAAGGCGATCCGCTTCAGTTTCGCTAGTTCACCGCTTCGATTTCGCTCTTCTCGCAGAGCGACTCCACTACTTCACCCAGCTCCGCTAGACGGTCGCCGCTCCACCATTCGAGGAATAGTTCGCTCTTCTCGGCGAACTGAGCGTGTTCTTCTTGCTCAAGTTCCTTGAGCATCTTTTGCTCCTTGCGTGCGGTCGAAGACTCACGCCAGCCGGCGAGCTTCTCCGCGGCGACGGCGTGGTCTTGCAGATCGCCGAGTTTCGCTTGCATGTTCTTCACGAGCGGATAGAGCTGTTTGCGAGCCGAGCCTGGCAACCCACCGTCCAGCAGTTCGATCGCGTAGCGGAAACGCTTGGTGGCGATGCGGAAGTCATGTAGTTGAACCGCGTCAGGTTCCTCGCCCGGCGTAGCGTCGCGGAACTCGCACCACACGTGCCACAGTTCCTGCTTCGCCCATTCACCAAACGTTATCTTACGAAGTTTCTTCTCCGCGTGACTGCTAGTCGACTCGACGAGCTTCGCCACTTGCTTGCGAAGTCGTTGCTTCTCGAGCAACGGAGTCGCACACTCGATGATCGGCGCTTGCGCCGATTCGCGGAGTTCGGCGAGTCGTTCGGCGAACTTCGCTGCCACGGGATTGTCGATCTCTTGAAATCGCAATAAGTAAACATCCAAGTCGCGGGCGTCGCCCATGCTCGCGCGAACGGCTTTGAGCGTGGTTCGCAGCTTCTTGCGTTTCTTTGGTGGCAAGAAGTCGCGGTAGCGATCCAGTGCCGCGGTGGCCCGCCGCGTCGCGACGCGTGCGGCGTGGACGTACTCGACCTGCTCGTCCGCCAAGTGCGCGGCGAGCGGCAGCGAGTGAATCACGTCGCCCAGTCGTAGTTTCAAAGCACGCGTTACCACCTCGCTCATTGGCGTTGTGGTGGAGACTTCGGAAACCCATTTGTCGGCGGCTGGCATGATGTCATTCTAGTTGCAGGCCCGCCTTGGGGCGCGAAATCTTAACCAAACGGACTAACCAATGAGGGGACGCATCGTATTTCGGGCGATTCGCAGCGATTGTTTCCTAAGTTCCAGCGTCTCTGTAAACGCCTCGTCCTCGACCTCAATGCACACGGGGCCTTGGTAACCGGCATCCGACAGGGCCCCGATCCACTTGCCCCAGTCGATGTCACCCAAGCCCGGCACCTTGGCGGTTGCGCGGTCCATCGGCGGGACGAGCGATCCCACGTCGTTCAGTCGCTCGACATCGATGCGCATGTCCTTGGCGTGCGTGTGGAGGATGCGCGAACCGAATTCGCGAATCGGAGCGATCGGATCCATGAACTGCATCCGCAGGTGCGACGGGTCGTAGTTCAAACCGAAGTGCTTGGAGGGAATCGCCTCGAACATCCGCCGCCACATCGAAGGCGAACGAGCGATGTTGAGCCCCGTGGGCCAAGTCTTGGCGTAGAGCATCGGGCAGTTCTCGATGCCGAGGAAGATCCCTCGCTCTTCCGCGTGCTGAACGATCGGAGGGAAGACCTGCGTGAATAGCTCGAAATTCTCGTCGAGTGTTTTGTACTGATTCGCGCCAACGAACGTGTTGACGTTATTAAGGCCAAGCATCGGCGCGGCGTCGATTACTTTGTGCAGGTGAGCGATCGCGGCGGTGGCTTGGTCTTCGTTTGCCGAAAGCGGGATGGAATAGTACCCGAGCGCCGAGATCGCCACACGATGTTTGTCGAGCAGCGCCCGCACGTCGTCCGCCATCGCTTGCGTGAAGTTCGACACGTCGATGTGGCAGACGCCGCCGTACTTGCGGTCGGGCCCGCCGGGTGGCCAGCACATGACCTCGACGCAATCAAATCCCTCGCCACCGGCGAAGGCGAGCACTTCTTCGAGTGGCAGATCGCCAAAAATGGCGCTCACGAAACCAAGTTGCATGGGAGGGTTCCTTGTGCGAGGGGATGAAGTTCCTCGAACCAGTTTAGGGGAGGGCATGTAGGCTGATAAGGGTTCCGAGTTCGCGGGCAATTCTACTCGCAGACACGGCAGGCTGCCTGGGTTTCACGGCCGGGGATAAAGTCGCACTTTCGTGACTTTTTCATTGGGTGCGACTTTACTCGTTGGCTCATTTCGCGGGGGCGTGAAAAAGTGTCGTGTTTTCTCGGCTGGAATCATGGTCTGCTCGTAGGGTGCCCTCGGATAAAGTCGCAGGGGCAACCCGCAGGTGCGACATTACTCGTCTCTTACTCCCTCCCCCAAGTCGTTGCGCGAGGTTTTCTTCCATGGGACTTCGCACGAATCGCAACGACGTCTCGGGGGAGGGTTGGGGTGGGGGCTGAGTTTGCGAGTGAGCGTTCCATTTAGTTTAGTAGGCCGGGTCAAGCTCCGCGCCGACCCGGCGCACCGAGTGTTGAATATGTTCGGTCTCACAATGGGTTCCTCGGGCGTAGGTTGGATTGTGTCTCACGCCAAGGCGCAAAGACGCGAAGCGGCTAGCTCTGAAAGAGCGCGCTAAGGTAGCGCGTCCCTTCGGGACTAAGGTCGTTATTGGCAACGAGTTCCCAGGACTTCGTCCTGGGCTGTCGCAGCGCGCCACTTCGTGGCTAGGGCGTTAGAGGCGCAAGTGGTTGATGATTCGCGATTGGATTCAGCGTAACCTGCCGTATCGGCGCAGGCTTGATACGGCCTACCTAAATCCGCCCCCGCGTCCAACGCCCCACGCGTACGACGAACAGGCTGTATTGTATCAAATGTACATGCGTTTGTCAAGGGCCAATGTGTACGCGTGGACATTTTGTGAGAAATGGTTGGCAGGGCGGGAAAATCATTTGGCGTAGTAGGGCGGGAAGCGGCTGCGGGTCCGTGCCACCCGGTTTGGGCCTAGCGCCAGGCTCGGCGAGCAAGCAGGGGCAGGAAGGCGAGGGCCAAGAGCGCGGTGGTGGGTTCGGGGACCGCGGCGGGCCCATTCGCTTCCGGGGTGGGGTCGTTCGCCGAGCGGCCGAAGTTTTGTTTCCACAGGTCGTAGTCGCTGGTCGAGTGGGTGTCGCCGAGGCCATCTCGCCAGACGGTGTAGTCGGCGAGGTTTACGAAGCCATCGCCATTGAAGTCGCCGGCGAGATTCGGAGGGGTGAGTCCGATGACGGTGGCCATGACCATGGTCGGCAGGTAATCGATCTGCCAGTCGAGCCCCGCGGCAAGAGTTGGCAAGCCTTCGATGGAATCGAACATGCCGGTGATCTGTTTGGCTGTGAGCACGACGAGCTCGTCACCGAGCGCGGGGATGAGTTCGGCGGCGAAGTTGAAATCGAGCGTGCCCGCGAGCGTGGCGAGGCCGCCAGATGTGGGGGTGATCGTCCCGATCAATAGTTGGTCGAACTCGCCAGTTTCGAATCCGTTGACATCGATCTCAAGTATGCCCGATGCGGACTGAACGAAGTTGCCTTGAACTTGAAGGTCGCCGACGGTGGAACCGGGCGCGACGAGTCCGTGGTTGGTGAGGATGGATTGGTTCAAGGTCGTGTCGCCCGTGCTAACGATGGTTCCGCCGCCGCGGATGGTGGCACCAGCGTCGTTGGTGAGATTGGCCTCGTTCGTAGCCAACGTCCCATCCACGAAGATATCGCTCTCGGAGCGGTTGTTGATCTGCTGAGTACCGGCGATGGCGATGGTGCCTGTGGGGCTGATGTCGAACTGGCCGTCGTTATCGAGAAACGATTGAGAGAGGTCGAGGTAAAGGGTGTTAGTACCCACGGTGCGGAGGGTGCCGTGTTGAATGAAACTACCCCTCGCCTGCGTACTGACAGTTAGCGTGCCGGTATCGGCTTGGACGGTGCCCTCGTTAATGAACGTGGCAGTTAGGTAGTCAATTCTTCCATGCGTGCGGATGGTGTGCTGAGGACCGTTCAAGAATGTCACCCCCGCGGGAGCAGAGCTTCGTTGCAATTGGCGGCCCAGCAGTCGCAATTCGCCCGTGCCGGTGAATTGAAGGAGGGAACTTCGTTGAGAGAAGGTGCCGAGGATGAAGCTAAACTCAACAACGCCGTGGTTCTCGATAATGCCGGCGAGTTGGCCAGATTGGATCTGAATGAGACCTTCATTGACGACATCTTGCAGAAGTGGAGTGGAGCTACTGTTGGAAATGGTGACCGATCCACTAAACAGTTCGCCATTGGTGCCGGGAGCCGAGACTACCTTTCCACCCACCAGCCTTGTGGTTGAAATGACGCCGCCAGCGTCGACGCGGAGTTCGGCACCGGTGGCCGCTTGGGGAGTCTCGATGGCGAATAGGGCCAGTCGCGCCCCCGCTTGGGCATGAATGAGCCCTGAGTTTACTACAACTTGGCTTGGTGAAAGACTCGCCGTCGCGTTAGGAATGGCGACGATTGCGCCCCGATTGTCGATCTGAAGGTTGGTTGCTGGCGTGGTCACCGATCCGATGCGGAGGGTGGTGTCGGAAAGGGTGAGGGACACAGGCGTGGAACTCGAAACTCCGGTGGCCAGTCTTAGCTGCCCGCCGTTTTCTCCCAGTGCTACGACGCCGCCGACGAATTGGGTGCTGGCAGCTAGGTAGAGCTCGGTGGCTCGAAGCGTACCATCGATTTCGATACGTCCATCGACCGTAACTTGGTTCGTGCTTGTTCCAATGTTGCCTTCAAGCCTTAGATTGGAGAGACGCGACGTGGAAGTAACGAATCGGACCACGCCATCGGACGACATGGACCCTTGCTCGGCGGGAATGGCGCGAAGAATACCTCCCTGGATCGTTGTCGCCCACAGTTCAACTGTTCCCCCCGGCTGAGCTTCGATCACTCCGCGCGTATCGCTGTTGTAGTTGGTAACGGTGCTGTTGCTTAACCCGAGAGTGGCGTTGGCGGTGGCACGGAGTAGCCCCGTGTTGGTGATCATCGCTTGTTCGACGGAGAGATTGCGGTGGGGATGATCAAGCAAATCGTCACTGCCGAAGCCGGTTTCGATGATACCCCGGTTGTCGAGCGCACTCCCATTGAGAGTGATTCGACCGGCACCACGGATCGTGTTGTCATGATTGCGAAGCCGCGCGAAATTTGGCGAGCCACCAAAGGCTACGGTTGCAATGGTGGCCCCTGGTAACGCCGTCGAGGGATTGGCGAGTTGGACGACTCCTCCGCCGGAGAGTTCGACAGTTTCTCGGGCGAAGGTGACATTTTGCAGGACTTGGAACGTGCCGGAGTTGGAGATGCTGCCAGCCAGAGTGCCGCGCGTAGCGTTAATGGTCCCTTCGAATGCAACATTGTCAAACGCCGTGTCAGTAGTGTCGACAACTCCACTGCCGCTGGCGTCGGAGAGCGACGCGAGGCTCCCTCCTTCGAGGAGGATACGTTCGAGCGTCACTTTTGAGAGAGGGCCGGCCTCAATGCGGCCAATGTTGCCCGGCTGCTGGATGGTGGTGGGCTGCGATCCGCTGTAGCGAAAGCGTAGCTCTCCCCCGCCCACAGCCTGCGCGAGTCCAGAATTGGTAAGTATGGTCGAGTTGAGCACAGCATAGGGTTGAATGTCCAATATGCTGGCGGCCACATCGGCGGAGAGAGTTCCTTCGTTCAGAAATGTGCCCTGCGGGCGAACGGTACCGGCACCGCGGATCATGCCTTGGTTCCACCAGAGGCTAGCGGGAGTGCCCGTGGATGTTAACTGCGCCGGAGCACCTTCGGTGAGGACGACCTGACCCGTCGATTCAATAAGTAGCGGGCCAGTGGTATCAAACCTTCCACCTGGCGCAATTCGAATCGTACCTGCCAGTTGCGTATTGTCAGCGAAGAAGACGTTAGAGGTCACGGTCAGTTCGTCATAGGCATCCACCCGAAGCGAATCGACTGCGGTAATCTCAGTGGCGGTGAGGAGTACGCTTGTCTGAAGAGGATCGTTGTCGACGACGACAGAGTCCTGGTTCCCCGGCACCGCACCCGTCGACCAGTTCGCCGGGTCCGACCAACTGCCATTTTCCGGTCCGATCCAAATGGCGGTGGCGGCGTGCGTCGCGGTGGGGGCGAAGGCAAACGTGGCGACGAGCAGGGCGAGGGTGAGTCGATTCACTTGGCGGGGCACCTTGGGGGTGTTTTCGCGGAGTTTCGGGGTAAGGGGTTTATTGTAGTCGGGGGTTCGAATTGGGGGTATTAGTGGTTTTGGGGAGATGAGGGCGAGCCGGGAGCGTTAGCGACCGGAGACTTATTGAGAGGCGACGGTTTGCGATCGGCGTCCTTTCCGGGGGCGGGGACGCCCCGGCTCGCCTAAGAAGGAAAATGCTGAGTTCCATCGCGGCGCCGGCCCCCTCACCCTAGCCCTCTCCCCCATTTCGCTCGCGGCTGGGCGTGAGAGAGTGGTGGGGCATGCGCGCGAGCGAAACGGGGGAGAGGGGACAAAGGATGGCCTGACGCTTTCCCAGGGTAGCAGCATTCGCTGCAACCCTGGGCCGACAGACGTAATGCCTTCGGCATAGTTTGGGGTGAGAGTATTCCGAAGGGATTGTATGTGTCAGCCTAGTGTTGCGACGTCGCCGCTACGCTAGGGGAAGGACGTTGCGAGTACTACTCGGCTGCAAAGCGTGATTTGCCGGATCGGCGCGGAGCCAATCCTGTTCGGCCCGATGATTGCTGTTTAGCTTTCGGTTGCTTACGGAGTGTGTTGTTGGGAGGTCGAGTGCCTTGGAGTTTAGAGGGAGGGATGGTGTTGTAGCCATCCGCGCAGCAGTCATCCTTCTCGCTGTCGAGAAGACGCGAGTCCCCTAGGCACCCTGCGGCTGGAGTTTCTTAATGTGCGCTAAGAGCTCCTCTTGGTCGGCCATTCCACACAGGTAGTAGCAGATCATTTCGTACGTCCGCAGCGTGGGCTTACGCCCCGTCCACAGGCTGATCAGCAGGCACGCGATGATCGCGCAGTACGTTTGAATCTGGATGCCACGCTCGTCGTGACTGAGCAAGTGCCGGCAACCGAGGATATGCTTGAAGAAGCGGAAGAAGATCTCAATTGCCCAGCGATACTGGTACAGCAAGGCGATGATCGATGCCGGTGGATCGAGCAGGTTGGTTACCAGACGCAGGTAGCCATCGTTGCCGGGAGCCGAATGCGCTTTCCCTCCGCGTTTGGGATGCGGTGTGACGCGAATCGTCACTACCCGTACCGAATGATCGATTCTGCCGGTCTCCTTGGCCTTCAGGCCACCGAGTTGGACGACTTCGTCGCTCACGATCCCCGCGGCTTGGTCTTCTTCGCTTAATGGTCGCGACTCGATGGTCTCGATCCGGCTATTGTCGCGAATCCGGCAGACATAGCTGCTATTCATCTGGTGAATCTGATTGAACAGCGAGAACTTGGCGTAACCGCGGTCCATCACGTAGCAGCAATCGCTGCGTAGATGACGGGCCAGGACCACCCGTTCGTCGTTGTCTCCCCCGTTAGTGCCGTCGGTCACTTCGATGTGTGGCAGGTGTCGATCCACTTCGAACTGGGTGTGCAATCGCCATTTCACGAGGCCCGATCCGGTCTGCTGCTTTAGAACGGCCGCCTCCATCATGCGTGGAAGGGCCGTTAACAAGGTTCCATCGACCAGCATCAGCGTATGGCGGATATCTTTAACTCGTGCATCACGATCCAGCGGCTGGAGTTGATCGGCCAAATCCGCAATCACGCCCTGCAGGGCTTCGGGATCGAACACCCGCGTGGCTTCGGACAGCGAGCCGAGCGAAGCTCGGGGACAGCCTAGCTTCTTCTGTACCTTCTTCAGTTCGCTGGCCTGCTGGATCGCCCGCAGAGAGGAGACGACCGGATTGTAAAAATACAACAGCACCAGCATGCAGTACTGGTCGTAGTGCAACTGCCGATTCCCGGCCCGATCCCGCTCGCACCCCACCTCGTGCAACCGCCCCAACAGCGGAGCAAGCACATCAAAGTACTTTAGCCCCGTTACCTCCCGGGCCTCGACCAACTTGCGCTTAGGACTCGCCATGCAACTAGTAGAATCCACCTGATTCCATCGCGCAAGCCCAAAAATAAGAGCCCCGCTAAGTCTAAACTTAGTGAGGCGCAAATCGCGGGCCGAACAGGATTGGCGCGGAGCTTGATCGCGGCCTACTTGCCGCAGCGTCAAAACCTCTCGTGCTCCGCACACCGACAATCGGCCTTGGATAGGTTGCGAGGTGGCGAAGTTTGTTGCGGCCGAAAGTCGGTGACACCCGCTAACAAGAGGCCGCGGAGCGGCTGGCCATACATTCCCACGCGGGAGCGTGGGAACGAGAGAAGAGTGAAGAGGAGCGAAGCTACTTATCGCGGCGAAGGTCGACTTGGACCATGCGGGCTTGAGTGGAGAGCCACTTTTTCCAGAGCTCTCGGTCGTAGCCGTAGTGCTCGCCGGTGAGACGCACCAGGGCGCTCAGGACGTCGGGGTTTTGGAGGCGGCCCTCGGTGACTTTCGGTCCGCCGCCCCCCATCGAGAATCCGCCACTGGTAGGATTGAACGAGTAGGTGTCGCCGCCGCTACTTCCCCCAGTCACCTTTTTGTGCTTGGTGATGAGCGCGTCGATCAGCGGACTGATTGCGGACTGGTCTTCGAGGCTACCTAGCGCGACTGCGGCGCGGTTGACGACGACGTTCTCGTTGCTTCGCAGGGCTTTGACGTAGGCTTCGGTGACACCGCCACGGCCCGAGTTGACGAGGGACTCCAGCGCGCTCAGGCGGAGTTCTTCGTCGGGGTCGTTGAGCGACAACAGCACCAACGCGTTGACGGTCGATTGATGATTGATGCGTGCGGCGGCTCGGGCGAGCATGCGTCGCACTGCGGGGTCTTTCTCGGCATCTAGGAGTTCGACGATCGGCGGGCCGGCCAAGGGGTCGCTTACTTGTTCGAAGGCGGCCATCGCTTCCTGAACCCGCTCGGGACGACGATCGCCTAGCCAGCGACGCCACTTCTTGATTTCGGTGGTCCAGTGCGTGGCGAGCTCTTTGTGTTTGCCCTCGGCTTCGAGCAGTGCCACTTCCTGCCGGGTACGGTACTTGCCGCTGTGGAAAACCAGACCGCGCGACGACATCATCTGCTCGCGGGTCATCCACTCGCCATCGACGTTGCGGAAGTTGAGCATCTGGCGTGCTTCGGCGTTCGTGGGGTCGAGCTCCACAACGCGCTCGGCGTGCTTGGTGGCTTCGCTATTCAGGTTATGCTCGCGGCACCAGTTGGCCAGTGCCATTTGGGCCTCGATGGTGTCGGGAGCGGTACGGGCGCGGGCAGCGTATTTTTCGGACTCGGCCGTCGAGTAGCTGACCGACGAAACCTGCGATCGTTCGAGGGCGACCACGGTGCCAGCAGGGGTCGTGAGGCGATAGCTGCCATCTTCGAGCTGTTCGAGCTTGCCACTGATTCGGCCACCGGTGCCCAGCAGCACGTCGTCCGCGAACGCTGGCGCGGCGAGCAGGCAAAGGGCGATAGCAATTGTGGTTCGCATGGCAATTGGAGGAGGCAGGGTCACGGCCAGCAGACTACCCACTATTATAGAGAGGCCGACCTGGCGGGTGCCAGTCAAGAGTTTGGAGTTCCAAGGGGTTGGCCGCCGATTGTAGCGGTTATGTCGGGGCGGGGAGTGTCTCGAGGGGCGCCGCGAAAAATGCAGCCGGGGGCGGAGTTCCCTGGCAGGTTCCTTTCGGGCTCGGAGAGCCCTCCCACTGTTGAGTTCTTCCAATCTATTGAGTACGCGACATGTCCGTCCAGCAGCATCGTCAGGCCGGTGAAACTTCGCTCCGTGTGGCGGTGCTGACGGTCAGCGACACCCGGACGCTCGAGACCGACAAAGGTGGGGCGCTGGTGATCGAGCTCTTGGCCGCGGCGGGGCATGAGGTGGCGGATCGCGAAATCGTGCCGGACGAGCCGATGCTGGTGCAGGCGATGCTCGAGCAATGGGTGGCGAACGAAACGATCGACGCCGTGCTGATCACCGGCGGCACCGGCATCTCGGCCCGCGACAATACGTTCGAGGTGGTGGCGCTAATGCTTACCAGACTTCTGCCAGGCTACGGCGAATTATTCCGCATGCTTAGCTATCAGGAAATCGGCGCGGCCGCGATGCTTAGCCGAGCGGTTGGCGGGCTGTGCGACCAGACGATCGTGCTGACGATGCCGGGCTCGACCGCGGCGGTAAGGCTGGCGATGGAGAAGCTGATCGTGCCGGAGCTGGGGCACTTGGTGCATGAGGCTCGGAAGTAGGGAGTCTGCTCCGAGTTAGGTCCTCTGAGGGACCCTGAACTTATGTCATCCTGAGGGAGCCTTAGCGACGGAAGGATCTCGTGCGAAAGGGGACTCAGCTTGTTGATGAACACGTACCAAGATCGAGAGGTTTGTCCGACGACACGTAAGTCGTCGGCTATTGGGACTTCTATGGTGCGTTGCGCTTCCTCACTTCCTCACTTCCTCACTTCCTCACTTCCTCACTTCCTCACTTCCTCACTTCCTCACTTCCTCACTTCCTCACTTCCTCACTTCCTCACTTCCTCACTTCCTCACTTCCTCACTTCCTCACTTCCTCACTTCCTCACTTCCTCACTTACTCACTTACTCACTTACTCACTTACTCACTTACTCACTTCCTCACTTCCTCACTTACTCACCTACTCACCTACTCACCTACTCACCTACTCACCTTTTGGACCACCACGGCCCTTACGGGCCCCGCTCGCCTCGGTGGGACGGTTTTGGACTAGTTTGAAGACCCAGGCGATGGCGGCGGCGTTAAGGACTGCGAAGAAGAGGAAGACGCCGAGGCCGCCGAGTCGGGCGGATTCCTGGGTGGCGTCGACGGCGCTTTGCCAGTGGTCGACTTCTACTAGGGCTACGTAGCGGCGGATTTCGCGGAGCAGGGCGGCGGAGCACGTGGCGAGCGTCAGGGCGAAGGTTATCAGCCACAGCATCTGGCGTGGAATCCGTCCACGGTGCGCCATCCACGCCCAGGCGACGCCGTAGACCACGACGCCAGCAACGGCAGCAACGAGAATCAGTTGATTGCCCGGTTTGAGGATCTCGGAACGAACGACTTCGGGGACTGCGAACCAGTACCAAGCGGCGACGGCCAATGAGCCGACGACGCCGACGCCCGCGAAAAGGGCAAGCCGGTGGACGATCGTTGTGGTCGCGCGGCCGCGGAGTTGCCAAGCGAGGAGTAAGGCCAGGTTGGTGAACGAAGCAATGAGGAACAGCGACAGCCTGGGAGCGAGTTCCGGCGTGGCGTACCACATCCGGCCGGCGGCGTAGTGGTCGGTCCACGTTTGTTGGCTGGCGAGCGACAGCAGGTGGTTCTCCGACCAGCTCCAAGCGACGAACAGGAACATCGCGACGACACCGAGCCCGACGCTGGTTCGCAGCAGTTGGCCACGATGTTCGATCCATTTGCTTTTCTGCAGGTAGAGCAGGTAGAACGCGACGATCAGCACCGGCAGGATCGACATCCAGCGGTGGAACAGCAACAAGTTGGCCGTGTAGAACGGGTGCTTGTAGAGCAGTTGAATGAACAGGATCGGCGCGACGCCCAACGTGATGGTCACGCCCAGGGCGAAGGGCAGCCAGTCTTTCAGCACGGCAACGATCGTTCCGGTGGCATCGCAGTAGCTGCCAAACAGCCGCCACACGCCGGCCCCCGCGACGACGATCGCGCCGGCGACGACGTAGTTCATCGCCACGACATGCAGTACCAGCGTCACCAAGTAGAGGACGAGGTAGAGCAGGTTTTCGGTGTGTAGCTGGAGGGCGAACATGTGACGTCGAATGGCGCGCGGAACGAAAGGAATTAGTCGCGGATCTTCGCGGATTGGGCAGGATGGACGCGGATTTGTTAACTTTGGGTCCGAGGGGAATCGATTGGGACTACTCTCGCCTTGTTGAAACAGCGCTGCAGACTCGTTGAACGTGGATCCAAAAATCAAAACTCTTATCCGCGGAAATCTGGCCAGATCCGCGAAGATCCGCGTCTAATTCTTCTTCAACTCCCAGGCCGCGGAATCATCGATTGGGTGCCGGCTTCTTCCATGTACTCCTCGATTCGCGCGAAAGCTTCGGAATCGACGGGCGGCTTCCATTCGGTCGGCCGACTGTCGTGCCACCAGCGGATCATTTGCACTAGGGCTTCGAGCTCTTCGGGCGTTCCGGCGAAAGGAGGCATGAACGGTTTGGTGTGTTGCAGCTGCGCGATGTTGAGGCGTTGTTGCTCGACGCTCCAGGTGCCGGCGAGGTGCACCAGGCCGTTCGCGCCGTCCATGGTGTGGCAGATGCCGCACTGCATGCGGAACACCTTGGCACCAAGTTGCAACTGCGCGGTGGGATACTGATCGGGGTTCACGAGCGGGTAAGGGTCGTTGGCGACGGAGCCAACGCGGCGGAAGTAGGCGACTTCGTCTTCGGTGATGCTGTTGGAGTAGAGTTCGTGCCGCACGGTGTAGGGCTTGCGAACCCCCTCCCGGACGAACTCGCCACCGGCGGTCGCTGCGAAGGCCAGCATCACCAGCAACAGGGCGGTTGCGCCGTTGACGAACAGCCTTGGCTTGATGAGCATCGCCAGGGCGTAGGCACCGATCAGCGCCGAGGCACCGGCCCCCAGCGAAAAGAACAGCGTCATCGCGATGCTGCCCCCCATCACCCAGCCGCGACTGTCGGCCGGAAGCATCGCGAGATACCAGGCCCCGATGAAGGGCATCAGCGCCATCGGTGCGAGGAACCAGAACACCTGCCGTACGAGTGTTAGTTTTTCGTCGGGCGTGAACTGGCGGGCGACGTTGACCACCACCGCGGCGACAAGGCCCGCAATCGCCATCGCCGCGAGCGTGCGATAGATGAGCGAAGGCCAGAACGTGGCATTAAAAAATCCGGCCCACACGTGGCCGCGGTCCAGCCAATCGCCCGGCGTTAGCTGCCAGGAGAGAATGCCATTGATCCAGAACAAACTCATCCATGCCGCGAAGGCGTAGAGGATGAGTAGTGTAAGCCGCGTGCGACCATCGAGCACTTTGGCGTAGCGGTAGAAGGCGTAGCCGCTGATCACTTCGAGGCAAAAGAACGTCCACTCGGTCGCCCACAGCCAATGGAACTCGTCGACCATCATGCCGATGGTTCGCGGGCTGATTTGAATGGTCGTGAACCACATGGCGACGCCAGTGAGCGCCCCGGTGACGAAGCTCACCAGCACCAGCCAGCGAAAGTAGCCATCGACAAACCGGCGGGCGAGCTGGTCGCCATAGCGGTTGTCCCGCCACTGGAAGTAGCAAAGCAGCATGCCGCCGCCGATGGCGAACTGGGCAAGGAATACGTGAAAAATGCCGAGCCCGCCAATGACCATCCCCTTCATTACGGGGCCGAATTCGTTGATCGGGTAATAGGGAAACACGGCAGCACGATTGCAGGGGTTGGGCAACAAGCCCCGAATTGTAGAGGGGGCAGCATGGAATGACCCAATCCTACCATCCAACGCGAGCCTGCGGATGCGGCAATTCGTCGCATAAAGAGAAGACGCATGGAAAAGGCATCGTGCAGACTGGCTGCACGACGCCTCTAAGCGTCCACTTAAGGGACAATTAGATTACGTGCGACGAGCGTGTCCCATCAAGGCACAGCCCACCAGTAAACCGATCAGGAGCAGGGCTGAAGGTTCTGGAACAGCCTGTGCGGTCTGCGGTGCCAGGATGATTTCGTTAGGGAGTTGACTTTGAGCCACGACACCACCGAACGTCAACTCGCGTCCTCCAGCAGTAGTGGAAAATTTGATCGCGGTTGCGGGGCCAAACGCGGTAATCCATTCCGAACCCGCTGGCAGAAAGATGGCGTCGACGACGCCTCCTCCCATGACACTGGCCGTGGATGCGTGGAGCTGGATTCCCTCCACGACGCTACCCGTATAGGGATCCGAGCCAGGGAACATGGGGTCGAAATCAAAGGGCGACAGAAGCATAACACTGCTGGGAATCAACGTGCCGGCGGCAACTTCGTAATTAAAGCCCACGCCCATGCTAGTTCCCACCCCACGGTCGGGGTTATCAGCGGGCGGATCGAAGTACAGACTCGGATCGGGGGTGAAGTAGGCAATCCACTCGATAATACTGCCGTTTTCAATGCCGATTGCCGAAGCAGTTGGGCCAACAGACATGATCGAGGCGTCATCACTGTGCAGGGTGGCGGGCGATGGGCTGCCATACGCTGCGCGCCAGCCATCCAGTTCGCCAGAAGTCCCACCGGCGTCGCTCCATGTCACGTAGTCCATCAAATTGACCGACCCGTCGCCGTTCAAATCCCCGGTGATCGGGGCCGCAATGGCACCCTGCACTATTGCCAGCGCAAGAAGCACCAACGTAGCCTTGAAGCTACTTCTCAAGAAATTCATTAGACCTACCTCGAATAAAGAAGAAAAAATAGCAGAACGCTATCGCCCCTGTTTCGGACGGCGGGATAGACAATCCGCCGTGATCGAAGGTCTTCACCTTACGGTGGTCGTAGAATTACCGTCAAGGATCAAATTCTAAAAATGGTCTAAAAAATTCTGGCTAGGGTAAATCTACTATTGGAGCGATCTGCCAGTTTAAGATTTCGCACGCAGCAGGCCTCGGTCCACTCCGATCACTTATCGTTCCAGTACGTCCACGATGCTGCACGCCTGGATGACGTTAAGACCCAGTTCCTGAGCTCGCTCGACCACCGCGGGATCGTCGCTGCCGGGATTGAGCCATAGTTCGCCGCAGCCCTTCGCGGCGATCTCGTCGAGCACCGTCATGCCAATCGCCGGGGGCAAGTAGACACTGATGCGATCGAGATGCTCGACCGGCACGTCGGCGAGCGATGTGTAGACCGTGAGGCCTTCGATCTCACCCCCCTTGGGGTTTACTGGGTAGACGTCGTAGCCGTTGGCGCGGTGGGCGCGAAGCGATTTGTAGCCGTACTTCGCGGGGTCGGCACTGGCCCCGAGGATGGCGACGGTGGGCTTGGGATTCATACAGCCTCCGAATAAGAATTCGTCGCGGATCCGCGCAGATCATGGCAGATAGCCGCGGATCTAGATCTCCAAGATTGTACCCAATCTCTATCTGATCCGCGCGCTTCCGCCAAAATCCGCGTTCATCGGCGACTGATTCTAAAGCTTAGCCGATCGCCTGAGCCAAGTCATCGCGGAGGTCTTCGAACGCTTCGAGGCCGACGCTCAGGCGGATCATGCCGTCGGTGATGCCGTGCTTCGCACGGTCGGCGGCATCGTAGCTGGCGTGCGACATGCTGGCGGGTTGCTCGATGAGCGACTCGACAGCACCGAGGCTCACGGCGAGGCGGAACAGCTTGGTGGCACCGACCACGCGCTTCGTTTCGTTGAAGTCGCCATCGATGTCGAACGACATCATTGCGCCGAATCCCCCGTCCATCTGGCGCGACGCGAGTTCGTGGCCCGGGTTCGATTTGAGGCCCGGGTAGCGAACTTTGGTGACGCGGGGGTGCGACTCGAGCCATTCGGCGAGCAGCATGGCGGTCTTGCTTTGCTCGCGAACGCGGAGTTCGAGAGTCTTGAGTCCGCGCGAGCAGAGGTAGGACTCGAATGGCGACATGATGCCGCCCGTGGCGTTGGCGACGAAGTAAAGGTCCTTGTAGAGCTGCTCGGTGTTGGCGACCAGCACACCCCCCATGACGTCGCTGTGGCCGCCGATGTACTTGGTGGCCGAGTGCATGACGATGTCGGCACCGAGTTCGATGGGCCGCGTCAGGACGGGGGTGGCGAAGGTGCTGTCGATGCCCAAGAGCGCGCCAGCGTCGTGGGCAATCTTGGCACACGCGGCAATGTCGGTGATCGACATCTGCGGATTGCCGGGCGACTCGATCCACACGAGCTTGGTGTTCCGTTTGATCGCCGCGGCGAACGCCTTGAGGTTCGTCGAGTCGGCGAGCGTGGTTTCGATGCCCGCGCGGTTCGAGATCTTGTGCAGCAGGCGGTAGGTACCGCCATAGATGTCGCTGCCGGCAAGGACGTGGTCGCCACTCTTGAGCATGGCCATCACGCAGCTGGTCGCCGCCATGCCGGTGCCGAACGCCATGGCGCCGTAACCCCCTTCGAGGTGGGCGATGGTCTCTTCGAAGCACGACCGCGTGGGGTTGCCACTCCGCGAGTAATCAAACTCCCGCCACACCCCGGCTTCGTGCTGGACGAACGTGCTGGCGAGGTAAATCGGTGGCACCACCGCGCCCGTTTGAGGACACGGTTCGTTGCCGACATGAATAGCGCGAGTTCTGAATTGCATGCGGCCAGTATGGTAGGCGGCGGGTGGTGCGTCGAGGGCCGGTGGGTGCGGAATCCTCGGGGAATTCTGCGATTGGATGGTTAGTTAGTTGAGGGAATTGGTCGGGATGAGGTTCGGGGGATCTCAGCTCTCCGACACTTTCCCCTCTGGCCCAAACACACACAACCATCCTAAGAGCTGTGGCCACAGAGTCTTTCTTCCTGCCAGAGTCACTTACCCACTGCGGTCCGTTCAGAACTTTCCGCCGGCTGCGAAAGGTGTGGATGTCGCTTGGGCAACGTGATGTAAACACGGCCGGAGAGACGCTGTTGGAGTCGAGTATCTTCTCCAATTCGTGCTACATCGTTGTCGAATTTGGCGGCGAGCGCACGGCGGATTCTCTTGATGTCTTCAGTGGGATCAATGATCATTTTGAGACTCCAGCAATTGTTCGGGAGTACAAAGAACCGCGGGTTCAAATCCGCTCTGGCGGCAGACCAAGGCGATCTGAGCTTGTACGGCAGGGTTGAGGATATGCTTGAAGTTCCACGACACTAGATATTGTACGCCGTGGACGGCAGCCAAGGAAATGTGGAATGCGTCACGGACTTCGGTTGCGGGAACAGCATGATTATCGATGAGCGCTTGCGCTAATACATCGACTTCTTCGGTAGCCGCCAGCAGCGAGATACCCTTAAAGCTTGCAAGCGATCTTTCGCCGCTGCCGGATCTCCATCACCGCATTCGCTTAGGACCAATTCGGATATGAGCAAATCGTAGTGGCTTGCGGCAGTTGACCACCATTCACGACTAATCTGCTGCCGAGATGCGATTCGCTCGTTGGGATGGAGGCGCCCGGTAAGGTGCCCGACAACGGTCGTTTCGATGTAGACGGTATCCATCCGGTTATTTTAATCACTGGACCGACTTGCCGGGATGACGAAACTAGCCCCTCCCTTCACCACCCCTTCACCCCACAAGCATCCTGCGCCCGCTTAAGCACCGCCCGTGCCTTCGCCCGCGCCTTCTCCGCTCCCGCCGCCAGAATCTCCCGCACCATCTCCGGCTTCGCGGCGAATTCGGCGCGGCGGGCGCGGGGTTCTTCCCAGTATCGTTGGGCGGCGTCGGCGAGGGCCGTTTTTACGGTGCCGTAGCCGAAGCCGCCTTTGCGGTACAGTTCCGACATCTCGGCCACTTCGGCCTCGGTGGCTACCAGTTTGTAGAGGTCCATCAGGATGTCGGCGCTCGGGTCTTTCGGATCCTCCATCGGGCGGCTATCGGTTTGGATGCGCATGATGCTTTTGCGCTGCTTCTTTTCCTCGTCGAACACGGCGAGCGTGTTGTTGTAGCTCTTCGACATCTTCTCGCCATCGGTGCCGGGGACCTTGGCCGATTGGTCGAGCACCTTGCCCTTGGGCATCACGAACGTCTCGCCAAAATGATGGTTGAACGAGCCGGCGATGTCGCGGCACACTTCGATGTGCTGCAGCTGATCCTCGCCCACCGGCACCACGTCGGCGTCGTAAGCCAGTATGTCGGCCGCTTGCAGTACGGGATACGTGAAGAGACCCGCATCGGCCTTCAGTCCCTTGGCGATCTTGTCCTTGTAGCTGACGCAGCGCTCCAGCAGCCCCATCGGCGTGCCGGTCATCAATAGCCAGCACAGCTCGCTCACCTCCGGCACATCGCTCTGCACAAACAGCACGGCCTTCTCGGGATTGAGCCCCAGCGCCAGAAGGTCCATCGCCCCATTGAGCGTGTACTCACCCAGCTTCGCCTTGTCGCGCACCGTGTTGAGCGCGTGCAAATTGGCGATGAAGAAATACGACTCGGTCGCCACGTCCTGCAGCTCGATGTACTGCCGAATCGCGCCGAAGTAGTTACCCCAATGGAACGGTCCAGTGGGTTGAATGCCGGAGAGTACACGCATGACGGGGAGGGGGCTTGGGGCTTGGGGCTGGAGGCTAGTGGCTAGGGGTAGTTAGGCGGAATTAGCCCCGGCATTTATGCCGGGGTGGTGGTTTTTTATTGAACGATTTAGCGAAGGGAAACTGTGGGAGGGGTCTCCGACCCCGATGCCTTACAATATCGCGTACAGCCTGTGGGGGTGTTCTTCCACCCGGCCTAAATGCCGGGCCTAAGGATGTGCTACTTGGTCAGTGTTCCCACCACCTCACTCACCGAACTCGCCCCCAACTCCGCCAGTGCCCCCGGCAGTGCTTCGAGCACTTCCATAGACGCCCGCGGGTTGTAGAAGTTCACGGTGCCGAGTTGGACGGCGGTGGCTCCGGCGACCATGAACTCCATGACGTCGTCGATCGTGGCGATGCCGCCGATGCCGATGATGGGGGTGTCGGTCACTTGGCGAGCCTGGTAGACGCAGCGGAGGGCGATGGGTTTGATCGCGGGGCCGCTAAGGCCACCCATGACGTTGCCCAAGAGCGGCCGACGGCGTCGCCAGTCGATCGCCATGCCGAGGCAAGTGTTGATGAGCGAGAGGGCGTCGGCACCGCCGGCGGACGCCGCCTTAGCCATGTCGGCAATACGGGTGACGTTGGGGGTGAGCTTCGCCAGGATCGGCGTGCTGGTCGACTCGCGGCAGCGGCGCACGAGGTCTTCGCACATCGCGGGGTCGGTGCCGAAGTCGACGCCGCCGGAAACGTTAGGGCAGGAGATGTTGAGCTCGACCGCCGCCACGCCCGGCACGCCATCCAGCTGCTGGGCGAGTTCCACGAACTCATCGGCGCTGCGGCCAGCCACGCTCACGATGATCGGGACGCCCAGCGACGCCAGGTAGGGCATCAGCTTCTCGAGGAACGAATCAATGCCGTCGTTGTCGAGGCCAATGGAGTTAAGCATCCCGGCGGCCGTCTCGATGGTCCGCCAGGGGGCGTTGCCGGGGCGAGGTTGCTGGGTGATGGTCTTGGGGAGTATGCCTCCCAGCAGGCCCAAGTCCACCAGTCCTTGCATCTCGCGTGCGTAGCCGAACGTGCCCGAGGCCACCAGAATGGGGTTCGGCAGCCGCAGACGGCCAAGCGATACGGAGAGATCCACGAGTGCGGTTTACCTACGAGGGGATCGCGAGTTGGAGAGGTGACGTGCGCAATGTACCGCGCGTGCCACTGCTCGGCGAGCGGCCTCAGGCAAACCGCCGGCAGCGAACGAGGTCGCTCGCTGCCGGTTGCGGACTGCTATGGGCTAGATCACACCGCCGTGCGTGATGAACGGCTTCATGTGGCTCGGTTGGTCGAGGAACCAGATTCGCTCCCACTCGCTCATGATCGAGCTGAGGTCTTCAGACGTGTAAATCATCTGACGGACCCGGCGAGCAGGGTCGCCCGAGTACAGCGGAATCAGGCACCCGACATTGGCCGTAAGGACGCAGGCAATAATGCCCGACAACCACCATCTTTGAAAACGGCACTTACGCATGGGATTGGTACTCCTCCTTGAGTAACCACTGGCTTCGGGGCTAATGCCACTCGGCGCTGGGAGACGAGATCGTGTAGTTTGCCGCGGGTATTCGCGATAAGTGTTGTGTGGCCAACGACTTGCGGGGTCGAGGCCTAAAGTCCGTAGTTTCCGTCCATCCTTGGCGGAAGTTCGTGACTGGGATAAGTGCTTATTCGTAACTCGTTGGCTCGCTTCGAGTTGTTGCCGGAGGCGAGCCCGTTTGTTCGTGGTGAGTCGTGTGGTCGTGGTGAGCCGAGCCGTTCATCGCCGCCGCTTCGGCCCGCTCGCGGGCTTCGCGTTCCTCGTTCGCTCGTCGTTCGAGCTCCCGCACTCGTGCTTCCATCTCCTTGCCAGGCTTGAAGGTTACGACGAATTTCTCCGGTACAGAAACCTTTTCACCCGTGCGAGGATTACGAGCCTTGCGAGCTGCACGCCGCTTCACTTCGAACACTCCGAAATTGCGGAGCTCGATGCGGTGATCTTCGACCAACGTTTCGACAATGGCGTCGAACGTCTTTTGGACGATCTCCTTCGTCTTGAGCTGTGTCAGCCCAATCTCGTCCGAGATGGTCTTTACGATCTCTTTTTTGGTCACGACAGAGTTTCCCGTCCGAAGAGCAGTTGGGACCCCGAAATGGGTCCGATTGGCGACGTGCTGTCTTGCTCCAAGTGTAATTGTAGCAAGCACTAGAGTCAAGATTGACACACGGCGGATGCTCGTCCTGGTACGGTGCTCGGTCGCGATCTGTTCGGTTAATCCGCACCTTGCGGACCACCCTCCGAATCGCACTTAAACCCAAATTGTCAAAGAACTTACGCCATCCACTGGGCCCTTGTATTGGCCCCGTTTTCGCCAGATTCGTCGCAACTCTAGAAATAATAAGGAGTTGCGAGTCACACTGGTTCCAGCGGTCCCGTCACGCCATCGCGCGACGGTGTGGACTCACAGGTATCTATCGGACCACCCGGCGGAGTACTTCACCTAATCGGCAAAGTTTCTGAAATTGATACAACCGTCCCAAGGTGCGGCGTGCCGCGTACAAGATCCAGGCTCGGGGACGACCCGGCTCACTGCAACTCCGCGCGAGCCGGGCCGTCCTCGGCCCCGGACAGACTCACTAGCTAGCGACCGCAGCCTTCCCAGATCAGACCTCAGACCTTGATCTTAGCCCGCTCGGCTTCGATGTGCTCGATGTCGTGCAGCTTCCCCTTGCCAGCACCGGGGCAGGACTCGCACATCTCGGCCCATGCTTGGGGGGACTTCAGATTCGAGTCCCAGAAGGGCCAGGTGCGGCACTGGCGGGGGCGGGCGTTATAGACCTCGCACTTGCGGCTTTTGCTATCAAAGAACACGCAGTCGCCGCTGGAGAACTCGACCAGGCTCTTCCGCACCCCCACCGACCGGACGAATTTGTGCTCGAAGTCGTCGACCTCCATGTCGAGCTCGGCCGCTAGCAGGGCGATGTCCTGCTTGTTTACCCACACGTACCCCGGTGCCCCCGTGCAGCAATCGCCACACCCGGTGCACTTAAAGCGAAGCCCATCGGCGTACCAGAGTTTGGAGTTCTTTTTAGCTGGCATGGTTCTATTACGTTAAGGCGAGCGGGGCCCGTCAGGGCCGTGGTCGTCCGGAAGTTGGGTGAGTAAGTGAGTAAGTGAGTAAGTGAGTAAGTGAGTAAGTGAGTAAGTGAGTAAGTGAGTAAGTGAGTAAGTGAGTAAGTTTGCGCCACTTGTCATCCTGAGGGAGCCTAGGCGACTGAAGGATCTCGCCTGCTCGCACGCTAGGGTTGACTCTTTCCCTCAACCCCCAATTTGATACATGGCTCGTTGAGGCCTCAGGAACGTCTGATCGTCGATGCCGTGGCCCGGTTTCTTCTTCTGGATCGAATCGCGTACGAGCTGTTCGAGCTCCTCGTCGCTAGCACCGCCGCGGAGCAAACTTCGGGCGTCGGACTCCGTGGTGCTGAACAGGCAATTTCGGACTTGGCCCTCGGCGGTCAAGCGTAGCCGATCGCAAGCGCCGCAGAAAGGCTCGCTCACCGGATTGATGAAGCCCACGCGACCGCGGCCATCGACGAACTCGTAATCCACGGCTGGCTGACTCGACTCGCTTCGCTCGACGGGCACGAGCGGGCCGAGCTCGCGCTCGATGGTCTCGCGAATCACTTCGCCGGCGAGCACTTGATCGTGCTGCCACGCACCATCGGCGTCGAGCGGCATGTATTCGATGAACCGCATCACCAGTCCGCGGGACGTTGCGAACACGACGAGCGGCACGATCTCGTCCTCGGTCTCGCCACGAATCGCCAAGGCGTTGAGGCGGACATTTTCAAAGCCCGCGGCGATCGCGGCGTCGATTCCTTCGAGCACCTGATCGAAACCGCTGCGGCGTGCAATGCGCTCGAACTTCGTCGCGTCGAGCGTATCGAGGCTGATGTTCAAACGATCGAGCCCGGCCCGCTTCAGGCCATCGGCTTGCTGGCCGAGCAGCATGCCGTTGGTGGTCAGTGCGATTTCCTCAACGCCGTCGATGTCCCGAAGCATCGCGACCAGCGTGGAGAGCTCCGTACGCACCAAGGGTTCGCCCCCGGTGAGCCGAATCCGCGACACACCCATCGCCGCGACAACACGAACGAAGCGGCTGATTTCCTCAAACGACAAGATGTCCGCCCGCGGCAAGAACCGCACGCCCTCAGCCGGCATGCAGTAGAAGCAGCGAATGTTGCACCGATCCGTCACACTCAACCTAAGGCTGGTGTGCACACGGCCGAACGTGTCGACTAGTGGCGTTCGAGTTGGAAGGGGACGGGGCACTGAGCTCGATGGCTGGGGGCAAGGTAGAGAACTAAAAGTAGCTAATGACTTTTCTCAGAAATTCTTTTTGTCCATCGGTGAAACAAACGGCTTGATCTTCAATGCATTCGTCATGGACGTGTCGACTGAGATTATCGACGCACGCCGCCAATAATTCAAATACGCCGCTTTCGTCGTAAATGTCGCCACCACTGACAGTGTCCGTCGTGCGAAGAAACGCTAAGAGCTCGTCGTACGAGGTGATATTCATCGTCATATTTTACCTGTTCGACGGGCGATTAATTCAAGTGATCGTCCACCGATGCAAGACCAATCGCGAAGCCCCGCCATGGTTTAGGCCCCCGGATGCACCCATTCTGTCTCGCCACTCTCATAACGCTCCTGTTTCCAAATTGGTACATCGCGTTTCAGGGTGTCGATCAACCACTCGGCCGACTCGAACGCATCGCGGCGGTGGGGGCTGCTCGTGATGACGGCCACGCTCGCCTCGCTCACCGGCACTTCGCCCAGTCGATGGACCAGCACGCATTCTACCAGCGGCCAGCGCTCACGAGCAGCCGCTTCGAGCTCCGCGAGTTTCGCCTCGGCCATCTCGCGATACGCTTCATACGCCAACCGCTCGGTACGCTTGTCTCCGGTCACGGCACGCGTGATCCCCACAAACGCCACCACCGCCCCCGCCGCCGGCTGGCAAGCGAGGTCGATGAGAGGTTGCAGTTCGATGGGTTGTTCGGTGAGACGGATCACAGGAGGTAGTCGTTGTCGGGTTAGGGAAAACGCGAGGCGTGCCGCAGGTTCCGTGAAGGCGTTCAACGCGACGTGGATGCCCCATTAGATCAGGTTAGTGGTTGCTTTCTATGGCGTACCTGCAATTTTGTCCCAGAGTTTATGAAACTCAGCTGTTACCCGTCGGCCCCGCATCGGAATGTGTCTGTTCCACAGGGACTCAGTCAGTTAGAACGGTAGGCTAAAGGAGTTACTGGGCTTAAGCATGACTCTTACCTCGGGGGTCCCCTTTGACAAGATCGATACTGCGGCTAGGCGTGATTGCGGCCATCACGGCGGTGCTGTTCTTGCTGATTGTGTGCGGCCCGACCGTCTATCAGAGCTTCCGCGAGGCCAGACGGCGCAATGATGTCATGGAAAACAATCGTCAAATCCTCCGAGCGCTCGAAGAGTACAACGCCAAGCATCCTAAGCCTATCAGTGAGAGGCCGATCGATGCGCCACTCCAAGTCATGACTGGAAACGATTCAGCTGTTCGAGCGCAAGGCGTCCGTCGTCTTCGGACCGCGGGCGATTGGCGCGCCACTTGGGCCGAGCATCGAGCGAACACTGGCGACTCGAGCGATCCCAAGCTCGAGATCGATTTCAGCATTCAAGAGGTAGTCGCCATCTTTGGCGGTGCATCGACGAACACGTCGGGTTACTGGGTCGAGACCGAGCAGGCTTCCCAGGACGAAATTGAGATCCGCGTTAACCCCGACCGATATCAGACATCGGGCGTGCAGGGCGATGTAGATTCAGCCACTCCATTTGTGTTTATTGTCTTGCCCAAGAGCGGTTCGCGTCTTGTTGTGCTAGAAAACACACAGACGTACCTCGGCATGCCACCCGAGTGGACACCGCTGGCCAAGCTACCCGCGATAGAGAATTCAGAATGATTCGCAGGATTAAGCATATCTACACAGAGTTCGGTGCCGGGGCATTGTGGCGGATTGCGTTGCTGGTTGCCGGGCTCATTGGATTCTCGCTGGCTGGAATCTTGGTATTCGGTACGTTTCGCGAACTGCTAGTCGCGATTATTAGCGTGCTCATCGGATTTGCGTTACGCCGACAGATCACCGATTTGATGATTTCAACACCTCGCTGCATTCATGGCGTGCTCACTGTGTACTTCCTCGTGTTGATTGGTTGCTGGATTACCGGCCAGTCACTCCAGACGGAGCTGACGGTTATCAATCTCGCGACCGCGGTGGTGTTCAATCTTCAGTTCTGGGCGCTCTCCAATCCCGCCATCCGCAAGTACGAAGACGAGCCTTTCGTTTGGCGAGGCTAAAATCCAGATGGCGGGGTAGTTCCTGAAGATGCCGGTGAATTGGCTGCTATCGCTGCGATGCTTCGCTGCCCGATTTGCTCCCAAATCCACTCCGAAAGGTTCCAACGTCGACGCTGCGGCGGATCTAAGAAAAATTCCAGGTGCCGTGTAGAATCTCACCGCGTCCGTTCGGTTATAGGCTAGAAGGCCCAATTGGTCGTAACCTCAACCTGAATGCTCAAGAGAACTCACATGGCTACCAAGAACAAACCAGTCGAACTTCATCGGGTCCTGCGAGCCAAAGCGGCCAGCGTGTACAAGGCGTTTGTCGATCCCGATGCGCTCGCTCGCTGGCTTCCACCGTACGGCTACCTGGGCAAGGTGCACGAGATGGACGCCCGGGTGGGTGGCGGATACCGGATGTCGTTTACGGAATTCAGTTCGGGGCAGACCCACACGTTTACCGCCGACTTCACCGAGCTTGTTCCGGGCGAGAAGATCTGTCGCTCCGAGCGATTTGACGATCCGAACCTCCCCGGCGAAATGCAGGTGACCATCACGCTGCGGGAGTTCGAGTGCGGTACCGACCTGCGGATCACTCAGGCCGGCATTCCGGATGCCATTCCTGCCGATTCGTGCTACCTCGGCTGGCAAGAGTCGCTGCTTCAGCTCGCGAAACTCGTCGAGACGCAGCCTCACGGGGCTGCGTGACGCGTGCAAACCGGCGGCGAGTGCTTGGTGGTCGGCGGCTGCTTATAATGTCGTTCTGCCGCAACGATTTCCCCCGAGCCACCACCATGCCCGCACGCCTTCTCTGCTTCACGCTCCTGCTGATAGCCTTTTCGCCGTGCTTGGCTGAAAGTCCCATCCCCGTTCAGGTGGAACGATCAACCGCCGGCGCGAAGCTCACGCGCGGCGGTGAACCCTACGCCCTCCACGGCGCGGGAGGTCAAACCGAGCTCGATCTGCTCAAGTCGCTCGGCGGCAACTCCATCCGCACCTGGGGAGCCGACAACCTGGGGCCACTGCTGGACCAGGCGCACGCACGCGGAATGACGGTGTGCGTTGGCATGTGGTTGGGTCACGAGCGGAGCGGGTTCGACTATTCGAACGAAGCGGCAGTCGTCGCGCAGCTCGAAGTGTGCCTCGAAGTTGTCCAGAAGTACAAGTCGCACCCGGCCGTCTTGCTGTGGGGCATCGGCAACGAAATAGAGGGCGAAGGCACCAACCCCGCCGTGTGGTACGCGGTCGAGCACATTGCGCGGGAGATCAAGCGAATCGATCCCGGCCATCCGACGATGACCGTCATCGCCGAGCTGGGCGATCACAAGGTGGAGAGTCTCCATCGCTTCTGCCCCAGCATCGACATTGTGGGCATCAACTCCTACGGTGGCATCGCGACCGTCGCCGAGCGTTATCGTAAAGCCGGCGGCACGAAGCCTTACATCGTCACCGAGTTCGGAGCGCGCGGGCCGTGGGAGAGCGAGAAGACGGAGTGGGGCGCGCCGATCGAACCCACCAGCACCGCGAAGGCCGAGCACTACGCCGAGGGATACCGCCGCGCGGTGGCCGGGGACTCACTTTGTTTGGGGAGTTACGCGTTCTTGTGGGGTCACAAGCAGGAGACCACGGCCACATGGTTTGGCATGCTGCTGCCCGATGGATCGCGACTCGCGGCTGCCGACACCATGAGCGAGTTCTGGACCGGTAAGCCCGTGGCCAATCGATGTCCTGAAATTGTCTCCCTCGATATGCCCGGCGCCGGCAAGGTGAAGCCTGGCGCCAAATTGATTGCAACGGCGGTCGTTGAGGACCCGGAGCAGGACCCACTCAAGTTCGATTGGATCCTGCGGAGCGATCGCGTCGTGGTCGCCAATGGCAACGACGCCCAGTCCGCTGAGTCGGAACTCGCGAACACGGTGGTTGCGAACGGCGAATCGGCCGAAGTGACCATGCCCAGCGGAGGGGGCGGTTACCGGCTGTTCCTGTACGTTCGCGATGGGCAGGGCGGCGCGGCGGTGGCGAACGTGCCGCTGTACGTCGACGCGCCGATCGAGAAGGTCGCCGCGACGAAGCCGAAACTGCCGCTCGTGGTCTATAGCGACGACATGACGTTCGAACCCTACGCGGCGAGTGGCTACATGGGCAACCACGGGGCGATCAAGCAGCAGCTCGATTGCGAGGAGAATCCTCACGCTGGCGCCACTTGCCTGCGTGCCGAGTACACGGCGGGGGACCAGTGGGGCGGAGTCGTGTGGCAGTCGCCACCGAGCGACTGGCAAGGCGAGCAGCCCGGCGGCTACGATCTCTCAGCCGCTTCGGCACTGGAGTTCTGGGCTCGTGGCGCGAAGGGGGGCGAGCGCGTGACCTTCCTCTGCGGCCTCAACACCACCGACGGCGCGTACCACGACTCGGGGAAGACCGAACTCGCGAACTTCGAACTCACCACCGAGTGGCAGCTGTACCGCATTCCGCTAGAAAGCCTCGACCGCACCCGCCTCAAGAACGGCTTCGGTTGGACGACCGCAGGGCAGGGGGGGGAAGTGGTGTTTTATTTGGATGATGTGCGGTTTGTGGAGTAGGAGTTTGGGGAACTACCGAAATCCGGAAACTCATCTGGCGCCAGCGATCAGGGGTGAACGATGGCATGTAATACAACTCCACGTAGGCTTGGCAAACTTCGTCGGAATTGCTGGGCCGATATCCCAGTTGAAGCGGGAATTTATTGGTGGTACTTTCCGAAACGCTGCATTACGCAATTTCAGATGACCGACTATTGTGACACCAAGAATCTGCATCTTCGGACGAGTGCGTCGGGAAAAGTGTGCCTGTATGTGGGAATCGCCACTAGCCTCCGACAGCGGGTCGCATGGCACGCCGCGCAGCCTTTGCGGCAGAGTGCGCTCCGTTCGGGCTTCTTGTCGACTTTTCGTAACACGCTTTTGGCGCTAAATTCAATCGACTACGCTACAGGCGAGGACAGAATCAACAAGTTTGTGGATACGCTCGAAATTGAATGGATTGAGACTGTCGATCTCGACACCGCCAAGCAGCTTGAAGTTAGCGAACTAATCGGCGACTGGCACTATCCGCTGAACATTCAGGGAAATAAACAGCCGCTGCTACAGAGTTACCTGCGTTTTTTGAAGCAACATCGGAAGTCTTACAGAGCACGTATGCTGCATTGAGCGGACTGTTAGCAGCGATAGCGAGTATTTCTCGATGAACTCTGTGCGTTCGCTTCGCGGAGGGCGTGGCCCTCCGGTTAGGCGCGTGAGAAATGATCGGCTCGGCGGAGAAGTCTACAGCTTTTCCAGCGGTCCCACGGTCGCCGTCGCGTATTGCGATAGCGGGTACTTGGCAATCACGGCCAGGACGTCGTCGAGTGTCACCGAGTTTACGGCGTTTAGGTCGTCGGCTACGGCGCGGTATTCGCGGCGCTGGAGCCAGTTGCCGCCGACGTTGAACAGTCGGCTGCGGGGGCGTTCGTTGCCGAGCACCACTCGGGCTTTCACTTTGTTCTTGGCTTGGGTGAGTTCGTCGGCGGTGATGCCATCTCGCTCGACTGCCTCGAAGATCTCTTTGAGGCGGGCCAGATTGTCGGCGGTGTCGTCGGGCTCGCAGGCGACCCAGGTGTAGAACATGCCGAGCCCCTGGTACTCGTAGTGGCCGAGGCTCGCCGACTCGACGAGGCCGGGGTCGACGAGATCCCAGTACATCCGGCTGCCGGAATCATCGCCAACGATCGTGGTGAGGAGCTTCGCGGCAAAGCGATCGGCGTCGCCCGCGGCGGGGGCGTCACGGAGCAACAGGGCGTATTGCTGCGTGCAACTTGCAAGCGTCTTGTGTTCCATCGCCGGCTTCATGGTCGCCGGGGGCGTGTCGCGCGTCGGGTTCGTAGAATCCCAAGAGCCGCACAACTCTTCGGCTTGTTCGACCAAAGCATCGAAGTCCACCTTGCCTGCCGCGGCGATGAACAGGTTGTCGGCCGAGTAGCGATCGCGGTGGTATAGCAGCATCTGCTCGGGCGACATGGCGGTAACGCTCTCTTCGCTACCGATCACGCTGTTGGCGATCGGATGGCCGCCGAAGCAGATTTGCTTCAGGCGATCGTCCATGCCGTAGGGTGGCTGGTCGAGGTACATCTGGATCTCCTCGACGATCACCTTCTTCTCCATCTCGAAATCGCTGGCCCGCAAGCTGGGACGCATGATGTCGGCCAGGATGTCGAGGGCGGCACCTTGGTACTCGGGGAGCACCGAGGCGTAGTAAACGGTGCTCTCTTCGCTGGTAAAGGCGTTGTAGTGCGCACCGATTTCATCGAACTCGCGGTTCACGTCCTCGGCGCTACGGCGCGGGGTGCCCTTGAACACCATGTGTTCGAGGAAATGACTGATGCCGGCGAGTTCAGGCGTTTCGTCGCGCGCACCGGTGCGTACGAAGAACCCGAGGCCCATCGTGTGCGCGGCCGGATTGCACTCGGCGACGATTTCGAGGCCGTTGGCCAGGCGATGCTTACGAAATTCCATCGGGTAGCTCCAGCGGCTCTTGGCCCAGCGTCATGTAGGTGAAATCTTTGGGAGGATTGTCGGCCAGGTAGCCATTGATCGCCTCGGCGGTCAGGGCGTCGACCTTCGCGGCGACTTCCTCCACCGGTCGAACGCGATGCAAGTGATACCAATCGCGCGTCAGCGAGCCGGCCCGCGCGGAGGTCGACTCCTGCTGCATGATCAGGCTGCTCTTGATGCGGGCCTTTAGCCGGGCGAGCTCTTCGGGCGTGATGCCCGTGCCGAGCCGCACGAGTTCGCTGTGCGTGACGTCGAGTGTCTCCTGGGCACGCTCGGCGGTGGTGCCAGCGTAGCAGAACACGGCGGCCCGTTCGCGCTGCGTATGGAGTGAAGCGTAGACCGTGTAGCAGAGGCCACGTTTCTCGCGAACCTCGCTAAACAGCCGGCTGCTCATGCCACCCGACAGCACGCCGACGGCGGACCAGGCTTCGAAATACTGGGGGTGCTTGTAAGGAATGGTCGGGTACGCGATGCCAATGTGCGATTGGTTCGATTCGTACTCAATGTGCGTATCGGTAAGATTCGGGAGAACGATCGGTTCGTCGTCTTCGGCCTGAACTTTCCAGTCACCGAACAGTTTGTTGACGGCGTCCTTCACTTCGTTCCAGTCGAAGTTCCCCGCAACGCCCAGGATCGCCTCGCGCGGCCCGTAACGCTTTGTGTAAAACTCGGTGATGTCGTCCATCGAGATATTGGCGATGGCGTCAAGCTCGCCGTGACTCGGCCGACCCCAGGGATCGGGGTAGTGACGACGGCGAAGTTCCATCATCAACTTCTGAGCGGGCTCGTCCTCGACACCGCGGATTTCCTGCACGCACACGGCGCGACCCGATTCGAGTTGATCGGCGGGCAGATGCGGACGGCGGACGATGTCGGCGTAAATCGACAGCGCGGGGAGCAAGCTCTCGCCAATGGTCGCGCCGCTGAAGCTAGCTTGCGATACCCCAACCGACTCGCCCCGCTCGACGCCCAGGTTCTCCAGGTCGTTGATCAACTGCCGGCTGTCTCGCGAGCCAGCTCCGCGAAGCATCATCTCGCAGGTCAAACTGCCGAGACCAGCCGTGTCTGGCGTGTCGTGTCGACACCCCGCCGGCACGAGCAGCGAGAACGCCGCCGATTGAAACGCTTTGGAGGGTTCGCCCAGCAGGACCAGGCCGTTGTCGAGTTGATGGACGTATTCGGTAGGCACCGGCGATTTCTTGGCGAAGGAGGTGGATTGAAGCCGAACCGGCTAATTGTGCCCATTCAGCCCGCCGAGGCAAGTGCGGTGGGGTGAGCGTCGGGAGCTGGAGGAGTGAGCCATTGTGTCATTCCGACGGGAGTAACACGACCGAGGAATCTCGTTTGGAGCTGAAGACGACCTGCAACTTCCCGGGTATTGTGCCGAGAGTTGATGGCGGAGCAGCCCAGCAACAGTGGCCAAGGAGATCCTTCGGTCGCCTAGGCTCCCTCAGGATGACATGGGCGCGGCCGCTCAACTATACGCCAACTCCACCGACTTATAGATTGTCTTTGAGCGGCGGAAGCCGAGGCGTTGGTAGAGTCGTACCGCGCCGACGTTCTGCACGGTAACTTCGAGGTAGGCTCGCTCGAGGCCCACTTGCTGGAAACCAATGAGGGCCGCCGTAACCAGTGCCGCGCCGAGGCCCTGGCCGCGGTGATAGGGCACCACGCCTACGTTCTGGATGGAACCAAAGCGTTGATCAAGCTTGATGCCTTGAATCGTCGCGCATGGCTCGCGGTGACCATCGCGGTCCATCGCTTCAATGAGCCAAGTCGCTTCGGGCGTAAAGGCCGTGCCGGACGTGATGCCCTGCATCAGTTGCTGGCAGCCATCGGGTGTGCTGAGGCTCGGGAAAATGCCGGCGTCGATCTCGTCGTGGAAGCTCAGGTACTTCACCTCCGAGTGGGCATCGAGCAACTCGGGCGTCCACGCTCGGAGTCGGTAACCGGCAGGCAAGCGCGCGGGGGCAATGGTCCGCCGAGTGAGGTCGGCCTCCATGCGATAGCGTTTGACGTAGGTGACACTCATCGACGCGTCCGCACCATGATGGCCTGCCGTAAACGGCCAGAACCAGTAGCCCGTGGATAGTAGGGAAGGGAACATGCGAAGTGCCTCCAGCGCGTTTCCTCGCAGCACTTGCAATGTACCGCTGCGGAAATAGCGGGTCAAACTTTGCGAGCCGGGTTTGGCGGGGTTTGGTGGCGTAGCGTCCCTACAGAGTTCCGATTGTAGGGCCCCGGTCTCTGGGGGCCGCGAGAGCCGGGTCGGCTCCGACTCTGGAAACTCCGAGAGCTGAGACGCCAAACTTAAAGGCAGGAATTCCGGGGGCGGGGAGGCCCTGGCTTGCCCGTTTGCGCTATCCGAAGGGGTCTTCGCTTGACTTTCGCCCTGGCACCGGAGTAGATTTTGATTAATCAAAAACAGCGGCAACTTGTGAACCTGTAACGAGTTTCGACCGATGCCAACCTCTCGAATTTCCATCGCGGACTGCCTTTGCCTGGCGCTGCTGTCTGGCGTCGTGGCAGGGTGTCAGCCAAGTGCGGAGCAGGGGGGGCAGTTCAGGTTCGAAGGCAATGGACCGATCAAAATCGTATGCACGACCCAGCAGGTTGCCGATGCACTGCAAAACATCGCCGGACAGCACGCCCAAATCGAAGCCCTCATGGGTCCCGGCGTCGACCCGCATCTTTATCGCACAAAGCCATCGGACCTGCTGAAGCTGCAGGACGCTGACATTGTGTTCTACAACGGTCTGCACCTCGAAGGTCGAGTGGCCGATGCCCTCGAGCAACTTGGACAGCGCAAGCCAGTGGTCCCGCTCGCGGGGAAGCTGGAGGAAGGTCACGATCCGCGTTTGCTGTCGCCGACCGATGCCTCGGGCGTGCACGATCCCCATTTGTGGCACGACGTGCAATTGTGGAGCGACTGCGTCGGCTACGCCGCCGAGCGACTTGCCGAGTTCGACCCCGCGCGGGCGAACGATTACCGCGCGAATGCCGAGGCTTATCGCGCAGAGCTCGCCGAACTCGATGGCGAAGTCCGCGCGGCGATCGAATCGATTCCCGCCGAAGGGCGCTTACTGGTCACCGCGCACGACGCGTTTGGGTACTTCAGCAAGGCCTACGGCATCGAGACCATCGGCCTTAAGGGAATCAGCACCGAAGACGAAGCCGACTTTTCCCACCTAGATCATGTCCGCGAAGTGCTGGTCGAACGAGAAGTGCCGGCTGTGTTTGTCGAGTCTTCTACGTCGCCGCGCTTAGTGAATAAGTTGATCGAAGAATGCGCCGCCTCGGGGCACGAAGTCCGCGTGGGCGACGAACTCTACTCCGACGCCATGGGCCCGGCCGGCTCGGGCGCGGAAACCTATACCGGAATGATTCGCGCAAACGTCGCTGCGATCGTGGAAGGATTGAAGGAGGCGGAAAAGTAGCCGGATTCGCAAGAATTCGGGTGGTGCTAGGTAGCCGTCCCGAACTCTTGCGAGTACGGCTACCACAGAGCCATGCCAATGCAAGCCTCTCAACCCGAGCTTCGTACCACGAGCGCCGTCACTGCACTCGAAGTACACGACATGACCGTGGCGTATCGGCGTAAGCCGGTGCTGTGGGACATCGATCTGACGGTGCCTGAGGGCAAACTTGTTGGCATCGTGGGACCGAACGGGGCCGGGAAGTCGACGTTCATCAAGGCCGTACTCGGACTGGTGCCGCTTGCGAGTGGTAAAGTCGAGATCTATGGCAAGCCGTACGACCAGCAGCGAGGCGTCGTGGGCTACGTCCCCCAGCGCGAGAGCGTCGACTGGGACTTCCCCGTCACGGCACTCGACGTGGTGCTGATGGGGACGTACGGCCGGCTTGGTTGGTTCCGCCGACCAGGGGCCAAAGAACGCGACCTCGCGCGGCAGTGTCTCGCGCAGGTGGAACTCGCCGACTTCGCAGACCGGCAGATCCGTCAGCTATCCGGTGGACAGCAGCAGCGCGTGTTCCTCGCCCGCGCGCTAGCTCAGGACGCCAAGGTCTACTTCATGGACGAGCCGTTCGCCGGCGTCGACGCAGCCACCGAGGCAGCGATCCTCGGGCTGCTGCAAAACCTTCGCTCTGCGGGAAAGACCGTGTTCGTCGTGCACCATGATTTGCAAACTACCCAGGAGTACTTCGACTGGGTCATCCTGCTCAACATGCGACTGTTGGCATGTGGCCCCGTCGACACGACGTTTACCACTGAGAACTTACAGAAGACGTATGGCGGACGATTGACGATTTTGGATCAGGCCGCCGAAGCGGTTCGGCAGCGGGCACCCGAGTGACCATCGTCTACCGAGCGTCACCTACTCTTCCACTCACCAATCAGCATGCTCCCCACCTCCATACTCTGGAACGTTATGCTCGGAGCCGCGCTGCTTGGCGCGGCGGCGGGGTTCGTGGGGACGTTCGCGGTGCTCAGACGGCGGGCATTGGTAGGAGACATGCTGTCGCACGCCGCGCTACCGGGCATCGCGATTGTATTCATGGTGTGGCAAACGCGTGACCTCGTGTCGCTATCGCTTGGGGCGTTGGTGGCGGGGTTACTCGGCGTCGCGTGCGTGGCGGCAATTGCGCGTTGGACGCGAACTTCCGAAGACGCTGCGCTCGGCATCGTGCTTAGTGCGTTTTTCGGTCTTGGGGTCGTGCTGCTCACCGTGCTGCAAGACAACCCCGCCGGCAATAAGGCGGGTCTCGACTCGTTTTTGTTTGGCGAGATCGCTAGTCTCCGGGTGCAGGACATCCAAGTGATCAGCATTGTCGCGGCCGCGCTGTTGGTGCTTGTTCTAGTGCTGTACAAGGAGCTCAAGCTATTGTCGTTTGACACCGGTTTTGCGGCAGCGCAAGGATGGCCCGTCTTCTGGCTTGATCTCGTGATCATGGCGGCGATTGCGGTGGTCACTATTATTGGCCTCCCGATTTGCGGCGTCATCCTGATGGCCGCCATGTTGATCGCCCCGGCTGCCGCCGCGAGGTTCTGGACGAATCGCTTAGGCCGACTACTCGCCATTGCGTCGCTGTTCGGTGGGCTTGCCGGCATCGCGGGATGTTTGCTGGCGGCGCCTGGTGTGCTGGAACGCATGGGGGTCGGCAAGGTCACAGCGATTTCGGTGAGTGGTCTGCCACCCGGTCCGCTGATTGTCCTCGCCGGCGCTGGCATCCTCTTGCTATCGATGATCGCGGCCCCGGAGCGCGGTATCCTCTCCCGCTGGTGGCACGAGCGAAAGCTGCGTCATCGCGTCGAACGCGATCACCTACTGCGAGCGGTCTACGAACTTAGCCCCGCCCCCGAATCAAAATGCCCTTGGATCGACTTCGATCGTCTCGCCGATCATGGCGGCTGGAGCGCCGAAACGATCGCCGTGCACACGCACCAAGCCATGCGCGAAGGGCTCATTGAACGCGTTGGCCCGAGGCTTCGCTTCACGCCGGCCGGTTATCGAAGTGCTGCCCAGTTGGTACGTGCCCATCGCTTATGGGAGCTGTATCGCCTCAGTCGCCACCATCGTTCGATCGACGACATCCACCACGACGCCGACGATCTGGAACACCTGTTATCGCCCGACTCGGTGGATCAGCTCGAACAGTTACTCGTTGCCGAAGGCCGATTGCCTGCGACGGCCCCCGGGGACGTGCCTCGTTCGCCTCATGCGATCAAGGATAACTCTAAGCAAGTGAGAGACACGACAAAATGAGCCACGGATTATCACGGATGAAATACGGATGCGATGTGGCACCGCGAAAATGCAAGCAATGAATTCCCCCCCCTTTCTCTAAATCCGACGACCTTTCTATCCGTGTTTCATCCGTGTCTATCCGTGGCTTAAGAAACAACCATTAACCACCATGCCGCTCGCCGTTATTGACCTGTTCGCCTCGGAGACGCTGCCCATGATGCTGCGCATCATGCTGGTGGCGGTGCTCGTGAACTTGTCGTGCGCGCTGGTGGGGTCGCTGCTGGTGCTCCGGCGGATGAGCTTGATGGGCGATGCCCTGTCGCATGCCGTTCTGCCGGGCTTGGTGCTTGCGTTTATGTTCTCGGGGAGCCTGAGCATCGTGCCGATGTTCATCGGCGCGGTGCTCGCCGGCGTGGCGACCACTTTCCTAACGCAGACACTGCACCACTATGGCAAGCTCTCCACCGATGCGGCGATGGGCGTGGTGTTTACATCGCTGTTTGCGCTAGGCGTGGTGCTGCTGAAACTGTTTGGTTCCCGCGTCCACCTCGATATTGCCTGCGTTTACGAGGGTTCGCTCGTCTCGGTACTCGATACCATTCGGCTAGGCGGCGTCGAATTGCCCCGTCAGATCTTGGTGGCACTTCCCGTCCTGCTAGTCAACATCGTGGCCATCGTGCTTCTATGGAAGGAACTGAAGATCACAACGTTCGATTCGTCGCTCGCCACTTCGATGGGCATCTCGTCGCCGGTGGTTCATTACACGCTGATGACGCTCGTCGCGCTCACCGCCGTCGCGTCGTTCCAAGTCGTGGGTTCAATTCTCGTGATCGCGATGTTGATTATCCCCCCCGCGGCCGCGCAGCTCTGTGTTGAACGGATGGGGCGGATGGTGATGCTGGCGTGTGCAATTGGCGCTGGGGTTGGTGTCGTCGGCACGCTGGTCGCCATGCGATTCGACCTCTCGCCGCCCGGCGTGATGTCCGTCATGGCCGGGGGCGTTTACCTGCTCGCCGCCATCTTCTCGCCGACCGGGGGCGTCGTCTCGCGGGTATGGTTCAACTACCAAACGGCGTCGCGCATCGTCCGCGAGGACATTCTCGCCATGCTGTACCGCGTGGAAGAAACGAGTCCTACGCGGTCCCTCACCAAACGCGAAGCGATCGAAGCCGTGGGGGGCGGGCTCGCGGCGCGGAACTCACTGCGAAAACTTGTCCGTCAAGGCGAAGTGCTGCCGACGAATGGCAACGTGATCCTCACGCACCAAGGCCGCACCCAGGCGATGAAGCTCGTCCGAACGCACCGGTTGTGGGAGACCTATTTGCACGAAGAGCTTGGATTGCCGCTCGACCACGTCCACGAGCCCGCGCACCGCGTCGAGCACTACCTGGACGAGAAGATCCAGGAGCAACTGGCGAGTCGCTTACCCAAAGGAGCCGGCGATCCACACGGGCGCGAGATACCGGAGTAGCGCTTTGCCATCGAGCCGCCAGCGTAAGCTGGTGGAGGTGGTACCACTTGGCCTTGCTCCGCCAGCTAACGCTGGCGGCTCGATTCGCCTATTTTCCTTCCACCAACCCTCGCAGCGTCCGCAAGTTCATCACGTCGAAATCTTCGCCCGCGTCGCTGGTGCCCTTAGGAGTTTCCAGGTACATCGGCACCTTTTTGAAGCGGCGGTCGTTCATCAGGTGGCGGAACGGTTCGAGTCCCATCGCCCCTTCGCCGATGTGGGCGTGGCGGTCGACGCGCGAGCCGAGAGGCTTCACGCTGTCGTTCACATGAAACGCCTTCACGAGGTCGAGTCCCACCGTCTGGTCGAGGGCCTTGAACGTCGCGGTGTATTCTTTCTTGGTCTCCATCGCGTAACCCGCCGCGAACGCGTGGCACGTGTCAATGCACACGCCAAGCCGTTCCGGGTTGCGCGTCTTGGCAATGATGTCGGCCAGATGCTCGAACCGCCAGCCAAGGTTCGAGCCTTGCCCCGCGGTGTTTTCGAGCAGCACTTGCGACGCGATGCCCTTGGTCTGCTTGTGAACCTCGTCGAGGCCCTTGGCGATCCGCTTGATGCCCGCTTCTTCGCTAGTTGTGGTGAACGCCCCCGGGTGGGCGACAACATACGGAATACCTAGCTTCGCCGCCCGCTGAAGTTCGACCACCAACGCGTCGATCGACTTCTTCCATAGCTCGTCGTCGGGACTGCCGAGGTTGATTAAATAGGAGTCGTGCGCGATGGGGTGGGTGATGCCCAGCTCCTTGAGCGCCGCCTGAAACCGCTCGGCGTCCGCGTCGGTGAGCTCCTTGGCCCGCCACTGGTTGTTGTTCTTGGTGAAGAGCTGCACGCAGTTGCAACCGGCTGCCTCGGCAGCTTCGACGGCCTTGTAATAGCCGCCCGCGATCGACATGTGGGCACCGAGTGTGGGCATTGGACGTTTGCTTCCGAAAGGGGCTGTTGTGTGGTTGCAATACCCCGCGTAAAATCGCGGTTTTCCTACCGTACACCACCACCTGCCTCGAGAACATCCTGCCATGCAGCGCACGCTCATTCTGCTCAAGCCCGATTGTGTTCAACGCCGTTTGATGGGCCGCATCATTTCGCGGTTCGAGGACAAGGGTCTGACGTTCGTCGCGATGAAGCTGATGCAGGTCAAGCCAGAGCTTGCCAAGCAGCACTACGCCGAACACGTCGAGAAGGGGTGGTACCCGACGCTCGAGGAGTTCATCACCGGCGGACCGATTCTCGCCGCGGTGCTCGAGGGCCTCGAAGCGATTCAAGTGGTTCGCGACATGCTCGGCGCTACCAGCGGACTGAAGGCCGCTCCCGGCACCATCCGCGGCGACTACAGCAGCAGCCGGCAGATGAACTTGGTGCACGGCTCCGATGGCCCCGAGGCGGCCGAACGCGAGATCGCCCTGTACTTCGCCAAGGACGAACTGGTCGACCACACGCCGACGATCGCCACCTGGATGCGCGCAGCGGACGAGTAGGCCAAGATCGGGCTTCTCGGTAGAATGGACGGTGTCTTGAGCACTTCACCTAGGGAGGCCACATGGCAGATGTAGACTCTGACGACGTAGTTGCCATCGAGTATGCCGGGAAGTGGTTGGCCTGGGATTTCGAAGAAACCAGGATTCTTGCTTCGGCCGAATCCTACGAAGACGCGAAAGCGGCAGCGTTGTCCACGGGTGAATCGAGGCCGGTGTTGGTGCGCGCACCCGATGCGGACAAGCGTTTCATCGGCCTGCATTCATGAAGTGGAAGTACCGCAAATACTCGGTTGACGCGTCACCTCTATGCCCCAGTGGTGTGGCTCGGCGGCCTGAGGCGAAGCTCAGATTGCGAGGCGCGAACGGTGACGTTTACGTCCGCGCGTTGGTCGACACGGGTGCCGACCACTGTCTTTTTCCGCTTTCTATTGCGGAGGACATCGGAGTAGAGTTGCTCGAGAAGCAAGCCGACGTTGCTAAAGGATTTAGTGGGCACGAAGTCGAGGTCATACCCGGCAGGGTTGGGCTGACGTTGCTAAGCGGAGAGCTGACGTACGGCTGGAATACGATCGTTGGATTTGCAAAGTTTCCATCCCGTTCCGATGAATGTTGTATTTTGGGTCGGACAGGCGGGCTGGAGCACTTTATCGCAATTTTCGACGAATTGAACCTGGAAGTCTCGCTGGAGCCGGTTCAGAGCCTTTCTTAGGCCGGCGTTTGAAAAATGGGCGATAACCGTTTGCTCCCGGCGAACTCGTAGACAACACATCCCCCGTTTCGATTGGAGGTAGTTATGTCACGATTTGCCGCGCGCTGCTGGATCGTCTGCTGCTTCGCGATCTCGTTGGCGACTACGGCTTCCAGCGCGGAGCCTCTGGAAGCTCGCATCGATGCCCTCGCCCGGCCCTACGTCGATGGCGAGGTCGTCGTTGGCATGGTGGTGGGGGTCGTGCACGATGGCAGGATGGTGATCCGCGGGTATGGCAAGGTAGCTGACGGGACGGATAGGGTGCCCGATGGCGATACGCTGTACGAGATTGGGTCGGTTACCAAAGTGATGACGGGCATCCTGCTCGCCGACGCAGTCACGCAGGGGCGGATGACGCTCGAAGATCCGGCGAGCAGGTTTCTGCCTGAAACCGTGCGAATGCCTTCGCGGGACGAGCAGGCAATCTTGCTCCGCCATTTGGCGACACACACGTCGGGGCTGCCTCGCATGCCGTCGAACTTCTCGCCCAAGGACCCTGCGAATCCGTACGCCGACTATTCGGTGGAGCAGATGGTCGAGTTCCTGAGCGGGCACGAGTTGGCTCGCCTGCCAGGTGCCAAGAAAGAGTATTCCAACTTGGGCGTTGGCTTGCTCGGTCATCTGCTGGCGCGTGACGCGGGCGTGAATTACGAGGAGCTGTTTGTCGACCGAATTGCCAAGCCGCTCGATCTTCGTGATACGCGCATTTCACTTAGTGAAGATCAACAGCGTCGCCTCGCACCCCCCTACGACGGCGATGGAGAGCCTGCCGCGAACTGGGACATTCCCACATTCGCCGGTGCCGGGGCGCTTCGTAGTTCAGCGAGTGACATGCTGAAGTTCGCCGCCGCGTCGCTTTCGCCACCGAAGGGCGAATTGGGCGAGGCAATGGAACTCGCCTGGAAAGAGCACCAAGCCCCGCTCGATGGCGAATTCGCGATGGGGCTAGGCTGGACGATCGCCCGCGACGGTTCGACTCGCTGGCACAGCGGACAAACCGGCGGGTACCACTCGGCCCTGTTCGTAAGTCGCCCGGCGAACGCGGCGGTCATCGTGCTCACCAACACTGGAAATGGCGAGGTCGATGCGCTCGCCGAGCAGTTGATACAGATGCTTGCGGGCGCTGACGTGAAGCCCCGCGAGTTCGCGCAGCCGGTGCACGTCGCAGATGAAGTCATGCAGCGGTACGTGGGCAAGTACCAGCTAGCCCCCGGATTTGTGCTCACCGTTACCACGGAGAATGGCAAGCTATACGTCCAAGCGACCGGCCAGCCGAAGTTTCGCGTCCACCCTCGATCAGACACCGAATGGTACTACAAAGTGGTCGACGCCAGGCTAGTGTTCGATGTCGACGATGCTGGTGAATGCACCGAGCTCACGCTGCACCAGAATGGGCTCGCGCTCCCGGCGGCGAAGTCGGGACAGTAACTCGCTACCGCTGCTCCAGCAGTTCGTACCGCTGAATCTTTCGATCTAGCGTCGACCGTTCGATACCCAAGATCGTCGCGGCTTTGCTCTTGTTCCAGCCGGTGGATTTGAGCACCGCCAGGATGTGGTGCTGTTCCATTTCGGCGAGCGAGCACGGCACGAAGCTATCGGCGTGGATGCCGCTGCCGCTGATGCCCGTTTCGGTGTCGCCGGCTGTCTTGAGCGTCGAGAGGATCAGATCGTCGTGGTCGATGTAATCGCCCCGAGCGAGCACGACGGCTCGCTCGATCACGTTCTTCATCTCGCGAACGTTGCCCGGCCAGCGGTACTGTTGCAGCTCTTCGAGGGCTCGCGGCGTGTAGCCACGGATCTTGCGGCCCGTCTCGGCGTTGTAGCGATGCAGGAAGTAGTTGGCGAGCTCGGGGATGTCCTCGGGCCGTTTGCGAAGGCCGGGGACGATGATCTCGAGCACGTGCAAGCGGAAGTACAAGTCGCGGCGGAATCGACCTTCGGAAACTTCTTTTTCCAGATCGCGGTTCGTGGCGGCGATCACACGGACGTCGGCCTTGATCGCCTCGCTACCACCGACGCGCTCAAACGGATGCCCTTCGAGCACGCGGAGGAATTTGGCCTGGATCGTGGGACTCATCTCGCCGATTTCGTCGAGCATCAGCGTCCCTTTGTTCGCCGACTCGAACTTGCCGATCTTGCGATGCGTGGCACCGGTAAAAGCACCCTTCTCGTGGCCAAAGAGCTCGCTTTCGAGCAGCGTCTCGCTTAAGGCCGCGCAGTTCAGGCAGACGAACGGGCCTTTCTTGCGGGGACTGGAGAAGTGCACCGCTCGTGCGACGAGTTCCTTGCCGACGCCGCTTTCGCCGCGGATCAGCACCGTGGCACGGCTTGGTGCAGCGCGGGCAATTTGCTGGGCAACGCGGTGCATTGCCTCGCTACCACCGACGATCTCGCTCTGCACGCCCAGCTGTTCGCGAAGCTGGACGTTTTCGTCCCGCATCAAATTTAGGTTCTCGGCCAGTTCCTGCCGGCGGTCGAGATTCTGAAGCGTCATCGACACCGTGTCGGCCACGGCGAGCGAGAACTCCAAATCATCAGGATCGAGCGGCCGGGCGGCGTCGGTCGAGTACAAGTGCAAAATGCCGAGCACCTTGCCGTCCTGCCGAATCGGCGCGCAGATAACGCTGGTCGCCAGGATGTCGCCGCTCGAATCGCGAGCACCGAGTTGGCTGTCGTCCATCACGTTGCGGGCGAGCACGCCTTGGCCGTCGCGCATCACGGTGGACGCGAGGAACTGACTCACGCGGTGGTACTTGTGGGCCGATTCGCTTCGCGAGGCAATCACCTCGAGCGTATCGAGCGTGCGCCCCCCCTGTGCATCGCGGCCTCGCAGCAGCAGTCCGCCGGCATCGATCTGAGTGCTTTCGAAGAGCGCCGAGAGCGCGGTGTTCGATAGCGAAATGACATCGGTCGTCTTGGCGAGCTCAAACGCCAAGCGGCAGAGCTTCGCGGCCGCACGGCCAACTTTCGGCGCGGCCACCTCTTCGTCGCTGTCGCTCGCTGCCGCTTCGAGGAATCGGCTCTGGCCTCGGCGATGGGTGATTTGCGTGGGCTCGACCGGTTCGAAGACGCTCTCGTCGTCCTCGTCGGTTGTTACGAGTCGGTCCCCTGGACTGTCGACCGGCCGCGACGAGCGCAACACGCTCGACGGGTCGGGGAACGCGTGCGAAAGGTTGTCGACAAACGCCAAGTGCGAGTTGCCAATACGAATGATGTCGCCTGGCTCAAGCACGTAGTCGGAGGTGATCGCAGCGCCATCGACCTGCGTGCCATTGCGGCTGTCGAGGTCGCGGAGGGTCCACTGGTGCTGGACTTGGAAGATTTCGGCGTGGTTGCGGCTACACCGCTCGTCCTTGACGACGATGGCGTTGGTGGGCGCTCGGCCGATCGTGACCGACTCGCCTTCGACCAGACGGAACACGTCGGTCCACTTCGAGCCTTCGCGTATCACCAAATAGGCGGTCATCGATTCCAATGCGTCTTTTCCCATTCGTTCGCGGGTTGGGGGGAACGGCAGCCACGACCTCCCCGCCAATCGCCGTCTTGTTCAGCCTATTCCTATCATACCCAGGTCATCAAGCCTAAACGCGTGGAAATGGGCCCGGGGGCGGGACTTAGCGCGTTCGGGACCAGGTGCGGGGTGGCCATCGCTGGAAAATTCGGCATAGTTTGCCGAGTCGGCCCCGGCAGGAAGGTTTGGCCGGGCCGGAAGTGGCCCGAAAGGCCGAAACTATTTGCGGTGGCGAGACTTAGCGATTATTTTGGAATAGCCGGTCAACAGCCGGTCGAACTAGCGGTATGCCCCCTCGGCCTCCGCTAGAGGTCCCGCGACACACCCGTGGCGCGTGGACACCCATCGCCCTTACAACGACTGGTGCCGTGCGTTCGCACCGCCATCGCGATTTCCCGGAGAGATGAAGATGCAATTCGTGCCACGTTTCCCGCTTCTGGCTATGGCCTGTGTGGCCGTGCTGTTCGCCCAGTGCCAATCTACTCGGGCGGGCGGTTTTCTTCGTCAGAATGCCGTGGGTGGTGTGTCGATCGACGCCGAAGGGGTGCTCGCCAATCCGGAGATCGGAGACCCCGAGAAACTCAACGCCGCGTGGCAGTCGGGCCTCGAAGAAGTGCCCGGCGACATCGCCAAGAAAAGCAACCTTCGCTTCGTTTCGCTCCGACAGCTCGAGCGTATTGTTGCCGAGAAGCGCGAAGCTGGCCTGCCTGTGCCCGACGACGTGATGCTGATGGCTGGTCTACAGCGCATTCAGTACGTGCTGGTTTATCCCGAAGCCAAGGACATTGTGCTTGCAGGTCCCGCCGAAGGTTGGCGGATCGATGCCTTGGGCAACGTGGTCGGCGATACTACCGGCCGCCCTGTGATCGCTCTCGACGACTTCATGGTCGCGCTGCGTGCGGCGATGGATCAACCCGGTGCCGGCATGAGCTGCTCGATCGATCCCACGCCCGAAGGCCTCGCCCGCGTGCAAAAGATTTCGCGTGACTTCAACGCCAACACCGGACCCGAGCGAGCTTCGAACGCCATTGCTCAAGCCCTCGGCTACCAGACCATTTCGGTCACCGGTGTCCCCGACACTTCGCACTTCGCTCGCACCATGGTGGCGGCCGACTTCCGTATGAAGCGTCTGGCGATGGGTTTCGAGCCCGCCCCGATCCCCGGTATGCCGAGCTACCTCGCACTGTTGGGTAAGAATCGTGGCCGCCTCTCGCAAAACATGCTCCCCCGCTGGTGGCTCGCCCCCGACTACCAGCCGCTGCTGCGTGACGAGGCTGGCCTCGCTTGGGAACTCCGCGGGCAAGGCGTGAAGTGCATGACCGAAGAAGATTACGTCAACGCCCAGGGTGAGAAGACCGGCACCGGCAAGGCCAGTGGCCCCGCTCAAAAGTGGGCCGATAGCTTCACCCAGAAATTCGAAGAACTCGCGAACCACGATTCGTCGTTTGGTCAGCTTCGCAACGCGATGGACCTCGCCGTTGTCACGACGTTGATCGTGCACGAAGGCATGGCAGAACAAGTTGGGCTCGACATGCCATGGCTCGCCGGCAAGTTCGAAGTCGAGAGCTACAACGCCCCCAAGCGAGTTGCCACGCAAACCACCTTCATCAAGGCAGGTGGCCAGTGGCTGATCAGCGCCTCGGGCGGCGTGCAGATCTCCCCTGGCGAAATCCTCGCCAACCCCGAAACCACCCAGAAGATCGCCAGCGTGCCGCAGGATTCGAAGCCCGCGAGCGACAAGTGGTGGTGGGACGCGAAGTAAGCTTCGCCCCGGTGGAAAACGGATCAATCCACTAGCCGGAGGGCCGCGCCCTCCGCGAGGTGCAGCAGTCGGCGCCACTGGGGAGCCCTTGCGCAAACAGCAAACACGCGTCCAGCAGGTCAAGGCTCCAAAACCGGAACATCACCTCGTGCTATTCAGTCCTTCGGCATCATGCGGGTCGTTAAACTAAGGGAGACGGCAGTTCCCCTTACGACCTTCTACCGCAGGCCGGTGATGACACGATTGAGCTTCCTAGCGCTACTCGCGGTCTTGGCGGCTGCCTCCTTCACTCATGCGGGGGAAGTATCGCCTTGCGAGTACACCCTTGAGCTGGATGTCGTCTCCGAGGGCTTCGACAAAAAAACCTGCTGGGTCCACCCACGGGCCGGCATCTTGCCGGCAGGAACGCCCGGAGCTCCGACGGATCATCCTGCTGTTGTGCTCACGCTCAACAAGCTCCGCATTGATGGGATGGATACCTACTCGGAGATATTCGACATGCGGTCCGACGATCTCGGGCGCACTTGGACAGCGCCGTCGCCGCACGCTGAATCGCTTGGCCACTGGCCTACGGAGGAGGGTGGCACGCGATCCATTGGCGACTTCACTCCCAAGTGGCACGCGAAGTCCGGCAAGCTGCTCGGCACCGGTCATACCGTGTGGTACACGGCCGACGGCAACGTGAAGAAAGTCCGCCCGCGCCACACGGCGTACTCGGTCTACGACCCCGTAGCGCGAACGTGGAGCCGCCGTCAGGATCTTCAGATGCCCGACGACCCCCGCTTCGCCAACGCCGGCGCGGGATGCACGCAGCGTTACGATCTGCCCGATGGCGACATCCTGCTTCCCATCTACTTCAAAGAACCTGGCGGCGCCCAGGCGAGCGCAACGGTGGTTCGTGCGTCGTTCGATGGCGAGACTCTTAAGTACCTGGAGCACGGTACGGAACTCACCATTCCCAATTCGCGTGGCTTCGGCGAACCTTCGATCACCAAGTACAAGGACAAATACTTTCTCACGCTCCGAAACGACCTCGCGGGCTACGTCGCCACGAGTGACGATGGTCTGCACATCGACGAGCCCCGCAAATGGACGTTCGACGATGGCACGGAGCTAGGCAGCTACAACACCCAGCAGCACTGGGTGACGCATTCCAACGGGCTGTTCCTGGTTTACACGCGTCGCGGCGCGAACAACGACCATGTGTTCCGCCATCGCGCGCCCTTGTTCATGGCCCAGGTCGACCCCGAGCGGCTCTGCGTGATCCGTGACACCGAGCAGATTCTCGTGCCCGAGAAAGGGGCTCGTCTGGGAAACTTTGGCGTTTGCGACATCAGTCCCAATGAGACTTGGGTCACCACGGCCGAGTGGATGCAAACCACCGGACCGAATCCCCGCGACTGGCGAGTCCCCATGAAGTATGGCTCCGACAACCGCGTGTACGTAGCCCGCATTAAGTGGCATGAGCCGAATGAGCTCGTCCCGTAGCCGGATTCGCCAGAATTCGAGGGGATTTGGGCACGCTCCGAATTCTGGCGAACTCGGCTACCTGCTCATCTACTCGTCGCCTTCCCACTGATAGGGCACCGTTTCGTCCCAGTCGTGGTGCGGCGTAGGCGGACCACCGGCGACCTGCCAGATGAACGTCCAGTGGCAGGCGATGCCAATCAGCACCGCAACGTGCCAGACTTCGTGCGGGCCGACGAAACCTGGAATCAACTTTGGCCAGCCAAGGCCCAGACCGATTGCCCCCAGCGTATAGGCGAGTCCGCCGGCGAGCAGCCAGCGCATGTAGGTGAAGCCGTAGCGCTGCCAGATGACAAGCGCGGCCACTGAACCCATCCAGCCCATCGCCAGGAAGATGCCGAGACCAAACCAGGGCGAGAAACTATTGAAGTAGATGGTTCGAAGAGTTAGCCCCGCGATGGCGACCGACCAGATCGCAAACAGCAGTACCCAGCGAGCTTTGCCCTTAAAGAGCTGAACGTAAAGCGGCGTGCAGGTGCCGGCGATCAGCACGAAGATAGCCGCGATGTCGAGCCGTTTCATGATCGGCCGCACAACGCCACCCGGCGGGAACATGTGGTACACGCCCGAGAGCGACAGGAGCAGCACGCACGCAAACGCGAATAGCGCGAGCGGCCACGGACTGCAGCCGTGTTTCAGCCCCCGACGCACCAGTGCCGGAGCGTATCCAGCGGCGAACACCGCCCCCAACAAGTGGAGGATGCTGCTTACCGGTTCGCGAAACCCGGGGAGTCCATACACGTCAACGAAGTCGGCCATGCCCGGATTGTAACAAATTATCTTCGTAGCCGGATTCGCAAGAATTCGAGAGCCGACGAGTAATCTCCGCACTAGAAACGAAGAACGCGGATGAGAACGAATCAAGCAGGACTGCGGGATCCGTTTCCCCTCAAAGCGAAACGTATCCGTGTCTGTCCTGCCCAATCCGCGTTCATCCGCGTTTCACTATCTTTGCGGTTGAGCAAAGGCCCGAACTCTTGCGAGTCCGGCTACCTTACTTAGGCCACAGGTGCCGTCTTCTGCGGGGCACCGAGGTTCGACTTCTTGATCGCCGAAGGTTGCCGGGGGGCGTCGCCCGTGGGGACGGCATCGGACTCGATGTCGAACCACGCGGGGTCGAATTCGATCCGCGTCTTGTCGGCGATCGCCTTATTGGTGGTGAGCGCGATCACCGCGTCGGCCATCGCCACCTTGGGATGGCAGTGGAGCGTGGTGGCGGGCTTGTTGTTGCGAATGCACCAAGCGAAGTGCTCGATCTCTTCCTGGTATCCACGGCTCACGGCTTCGGTCGGCAGAGCCGCGGCAACCGCGGTGCCACCGCCGGTCTCGTAGCTGTTCACCGCGGCGTCTTTTTCGAGCACCACGGCGGTCGGCTTCTTGCCACCGATCAGGTAGGTGTCCTTCTCGCCTTCGAGGATCAGCGTGCCATCGGTGCCCATGACGATTTCGCCATAACCACCAAAACCATTGCCGTTGATCGACGAGTAGGTGACTACCACCTTCTTGTTGGGATCGGCAATCGGGCCGCCTACCTTGTCGTCCTGGAAGTAACCCTTGCCAGGGAACTCGAACGAGCAGTAGACGTGATCGTCGATATCGCGGTTTTGCTCGTACAGGTGACGACCACCAACGGCGGTCACGCTGAGCGGCGCAACTTTTTGGTGACCATCGAATTGGGCCGAGATGAAGATGCCGGCCGCGTCGAGTTGATGGCTACCAAGTTCGGCCATCAGGCCACCGCCGGTACGATTCCAGAGCCGCCAGCGGATCAGTTCTTCTAGCGGCGAACACTGGTAGCCATTACTGAGGCTGAACGACTGGTAGCCGTAGGCCGCCGCGTCGACATTCGCGTCCTCAATCATCTTGTCGAGTTGCGCAAGGGCCTTCACCCAGCCCTCTTTGTCCTTGCCCTTGATATTGGGGTCGTTCACCCGACCATTGACGCTCTTCCACTTGCTAATGAGGCCATGCACTTCCTTAAAAACGTTCAGGTTGCGCTCGGCCTCAGCAATTTGAGCCTTGTCCTTGGTCTTCTTGGCGGCCTCGAGCTTGCCATTCAGATCGCGGACGCCCAGGTCAAAGTCGCGGGCCGTGAAACCCTTTTCCGGCATTGGCGGACGCCAGCTGTCGGCGGTGCGGTGCCACTGGGCGCGGATGTGATGAATGTCGCCGATCACGCCTTGCTTGATCGTGTCGACCGCGTTGGCGTACAGCACGCTGTAGTGGCGCTGATGACCGGTGGCCAGCAGCTTCTTCTCTTCCTCCGCCACGCGGGCCATCTCTTTGCACTGGCCAATGCTGTGAGCCATTAGCTTTTCGGTCAGCACGTGCTTGCCCGATCGCATCGCGTCGATCGCACACGGATGATGCAACCACAGCGGCAGGGCGATGATCACGGCCTCGATCTCGTCGTTGGCGAGCAGCTCGTCGTAGCCGTCCATGTAGACCTTCACGTCCTTGCGGGCGTCGGCCTCGTTTTTCCAACCCTTTTTCTCGCCGTAGACCTTCACCAGGCCCGGACGAGCCGGTTGACCCTTGCTGTCGGGCCAGTCGCCATTGAATGCACGCCAGACGTTCGAGGGACGGATGTCGCAGATCGCTTTGACGTCGACGTACTCGGGGTTGAGCGCGCCGATCAGCACGTTGCCTTCGTCGCCCGTACCGATGATGCCGACGCGAAGCGGGTCCTTGATCTTCTCGTAGGCAAAGTAAGCCGCCCCCAAACCAATGCCCGCGGCACCGGCGGTATAGGCAACGCCTTGCAGGAAGCCTCGACGATTGACCTTCAAGGTCTCCTCGTAGTGAGCCTTGGCTTCCTTCTTTTGTTCGTCGTTCAATTGCATCGCCCGATACCTCCAGCGATAGTGCGTGGGAAAGTTTTGGTTCGTAGTGAGACCAGGGCGGAGTCCGCCGCGATCACAATGTTCGTTCTAAAGACCAATGCAGAATGCCCAATGACCAACCCATTCGCTTGCGGCTTCATTGGTCATTGTTAATTCATCATTGGTCATTCACTGTTTACTCTTCGCGCTTAAAGAACACTCCATCGAGCCCCGCCCAGGTCCCCGCACCAATGGCGGCAAGAAGTAGGAGCGCGAAGAACTCGATGCCTTGGTAGGCGGTTAGCAGTTTCACGGTGGCAAGCACCCCTTCGGCCCAAGGGGGCTGCATAGACATGATCGACAGCAAGAAGCCAGCGCCAATTACGGACGCCAACCGGGTGAAAAGACCCAGGATCAGGCAGATGCCAACGCCCAGGGTGACGCCTGTCGCTAACTTATCAACCGTTTGCAGTCGGGTAGGAGGATTGAATGTCCCGGCGAGCTGTTCTCCAACCATCGCCGAGGTCAGCTGCTCGTCCTTCACGAGCCCACGAAGCTGGTTGTAAAATACGTCTTCTTCGGCCTGGATGTCGGCAGCCCAAGGCCTGGGCGTGGCGGCAACCTCGGCACGTTTCTTAGTGATACGCTCGTCCAAGTAGGGGAGTTCGCCGCGGGCGTCGTCGTTGAGCATTTCTTCCAAACGGGCGATTTCGTGGTGATATTCATCGATCACCCCCCGGTGCAATTCGAAGAATTGGCTTAACCGGACCAGCTGCTTTTCGAGCAACTTGTCGGCCGCCGCGATCTGCTCTTCGGTGAGGCCGTCGATCTTCTTGAATTCATTGGTCGTCGCAGTCCAGTCGGTCGCGATCCGGCTGGCCCAGGGACCATAGGCATCGGTCGGGAAGGGGATGTGCCCCTCGGTGTCAGTCACCGCCTTCGAGCCGTCTGGCATTTTGTCGTCTTTGGCAGCCTTGTACGGCGTCTCCTGCAACCCATCTTTGCCGATGTAACGCCACTCTTCGGCATGGTCGATCTTCGCCGGCAACTGGACCAGCACCAGTTTGTCCCACTCATGGGGCAGGGGGGCCATCGATTTATAGAAACCTTCAAGCGGTCCGTTAGCCAAGCGAAGGTAACTCGCCGACGACCACCCGGGCTCGAATTTCTCGACGCCTGCCGTGAAAAAGTGCCACCCGATAATCAGCCGCAAGGCCACGATGGTGATCGCAGCGGCCGCTGTGATCCGGTAACCATTGTTCGCCACGTTACGCCCTAGTCGAATAGATGATCGGCAAGCACCACCGCACACGAACCACTGCGCGCGAGACCGCCTGCATATGGGGGAGGGAGCTATCGGCTTCAACGGGGCAGTTGTCGACGCGCCGATGGCTAGCGAGGGCTCCAGCCTGATCGCTGCCAGCATCATAGCGAACTTGCGCGAAAATTGCCAATGCCGCGCAAAAAATAGTATTTGGACCAATCAAAACTGGGAGGCCAGGCACGTGCCTCCTCGGCGACCCGAGCGGAAGGTGGGACGTGCGAACACAAAACCTAAATTTTGTGAATGCCAACGTCAGCCGTGCAGCGCTCGACCCCAATGCCGAATCAGTGGTGCGGAATTCCTTCGCGCATTCCTGTCGCACATGGTGATCCACGTGCGAAGCGGCATCGGCTCGCGCGTCTTTGGCTGTTGGATTTATATCCTACGCCGCCAAGCGAGGCCGCCAGATAGCCCCAATCCGAGCAATGCCCATGAGCCTGGCTCGGGGACCCGCGCCGGGGTGACATCGGCGTAGGTTCCACCCCAACGAATTTCGTCGATGGCTCCTGGAACGTGCCCGGGACCCGAGAAGGTGAAATTGGTGAAGGCTCCGTGGTGCGTGATGAACAGGTCGGAAGTTGGCACCACAATCTGAGCATCGGGCGTGCCGGGCTCGATCCCCATGGCCGGATCCAAAAACACCGAGACCACATCCGGTGCGATGGGATTGAACTCGTACTTCATCACCACTAGGTGGACGCCATCGTAGGTTGCCGCCAGTTCCTCGAGTCCAAGACCGCCGCCAGCGACCGGAACCTGCATGGAGCCGCTCGCGGTGGTCACCGCCAGCGACAATTCATTCACGCCGCTGAAGTGGTTGAGGAACAAGTCGACCGCCTGAAAAGCATCGCCGATGCCGCCATTCCAAAGTTCATGCCCGCGCTTGCCAAAGTTGGCGGGGTCGTCGGTCCCTTGGGTGCCGAAGTCGATCAAGAAGCTCTCGTAGACCGTCCGCGCAGCACCCCCACCCAGTCCACCTGCGATGGGTCTTCCGCTGCGACCAAAAGAGCAGCACTCGAACTGAACGGATTCCCCCTGAATACCACCAATTCCGTCGGTCAGCGAAGGATGGTAAAGCGAGGGGACTGCCTTAACGACCTGGGAATCGCCCCCCGACTGAATCCAAGGCCCGCCGTAGAACGCCGTGGGACCTATTGTCGGATTCTGCCCCCCAAGCACCTTCACGCCACTATTCTCACTTCCAACGGCGTATTGTCCGAGGGCGGGGATGGCGACGTCGCCATATTGGAAGGGGTCGTATGCCAAGAGTGCCGCGTGAGCGCTACTATGGATCAATGGCACAAGCACAGAAAAGCTAGTGACGAGCACTAGGCCGAAGGTTCGCCGCGCCTGGCGACGTGCACGACCGGAACCCCAATTTGCATCGCTAATCATTAGAACTCTCCCCAGTTGTTAATGGAAAAAAAAGCAGCTCCCCGACTCTTCGCCCCAAGAAGATCGAACGCCACGAATCGGATACCCACCTAGCGACGAGAGGTCTGCTGCGAACGGTCGCAGCCGTTGCAAGTAGCCCCACTAATCCCCCGCCCTGACTCGCCTTCAGCTCAGCCCCGGTGGCAACGTGAAAAGCTACTCCCCTGCGAGCCATCACTAGAGCCGATGTAGCACGCTCCGTCATCGTAGCAATTTGCGCCTTTCCGCGTCCAGTAATCCGCCGCTGTTTGGGCAGCAATTCGGCAAAGGGGACTGCGCAGATACTCGAGCTATTCATCTTCTTTGGAGTTTGCCGAGCAATTGGCGGCCCTTTAGCTCGGTCCGCCCGTTCCAGATCCGCCCCGATCCGCTAGAATCCGCGATCATCCGCGACGAATTCCCCCCACTTAGCCCCAAAACAGCCGTGCGCATTGTCCTCTGCTACCCCGTCGAAGCCCAGCACATTGCCCAGATCCAGGAGGTCGCCCCCGATTGGGAGATCGTCGACGCGGGGCAGGATCGCATCGCCCAGCTCTTGCCGACCGCCGACATCTACTGCGGCCACGCCAAGGTCCCCGTGCCGTGGGACGAGGTCGTCGCGGCGGGGAAGCTCCAATGGATTCAGTCCTCCGCGGCAGGCATGGACCACTGCCTGGTGCCGTCGGTCGTGGCGTCCGACATCCTGGTGACCAGCGCCTCGGGCGTGCTTGCGAACCAGGTGGCCGACCACACGATGGCCCTCTTGGCCGGCTCGCTCCGGCGGCTGCCGGTATTCTTCCAGGCGATGGAAAAGCAGGAGTTCATCCGCAAGCCCACGAAGGACCTGCACGGCGCGACCATCGGCATTGTCGGACTCGGGGGCAACGGTCGCCGGCTCGCCGAGGTGCTCAGCGTGTTCAACACGACGGTCCTGGCCACCGACTGGTTCCCGGTGAATAAGCCCGACTGCGTCGCCGAGCTGCACCCCGCCGACCAGCTCGACGCCATCCTGCCACGCTGTGACGCGGTGATCCTCGCGGTACCGCTCAACGAAGTCACTCGCCACATGTTCGACGCTCGCCGCATCGCCCTGATGAAGCCCGGTAGCGTCCTGGTGAACATGGCCCGCGGACCCATCGTCGAAGAGAACGACCTGGTCGACGCCCTGGAGAGCGGCCACCTATGGGGCGCGGGCCTCGACGTCACCGAGGTCGAACCGCTACAGGAAACCAGCCGCCTGTGGACCGCGCCCAACTTAGTTCTCACTCCGCACGTCGGCGGCCAGTGCAAGACCCGCATCGAAGACATGACGAACTTCTTCTGCGAAAACCTGCGCCGCTACCGCGCTGGCGAACCGCTCAAGAACGTCACCGACAAGAAGCTAGGCTTTCCGTTCCCAGTGGCGGAGTAAGCCAGTCGCAGCCGAACGCCTACGCCGCAGCGCGCGTCGCTTGCCCATCGATCGCTGGTTCGTCGTTCGTTACCCGAAGCCGCGCCAGCGGACCGAACGGCATCAACGGGAAGCCCGGCACGCGCTGTTGATAGCGAATGTAGTCTTCGCCAACGAAGTGCGCCAGACGGCGGTCTTTCAGGTAACTGCCGACGAACAGGTAGACGGTCCACACCGAGGTAAGCACCACGTGATCGAGCGACATGTGGGGCGTGAACCACACCAGTCCCATGAAGCTCAGGTACACCGGGTGGCGAACGTAGCGATACGCTCCGCACGGATTGAAAACACGCCGCGGCTGTTTCTCGCGCCGCACCCAGTGCAGCCATGGCGTCAGGCCGGTCTGATAGCCAAGGCCGGTGAGGTACAGGCTGTAGAACAGCGCGACCCACGAAGCGTAGAACCCAAGCTCCACCAGCGCTCGCGGTGTGCCTTCGATGTCCCAAATCACCGTGGGATGGCCTTGCCACAGCGCGAAGAGCACCAAGAGCGATCCACAAGTCGCCACGGTGTAAAACAGTCCGTAGAACGCCGACGGGATGAGCTTTGTGAGCTTGCTCCGCACGGGCGGGTACAAGAGCACGCTATGCGGCACGGCGAACAATAGCGCGAGGCCGGCGTCGATCCATAAATTGCCGCCCGAGCTTGCTTGGCGGCCGTCTTTTAAGAACCAGAACAATTGCCACACGGTGAAAGCGAAGAGCAAGTGCGTGGCGATCCCTGCCATCAAGCCGGCGGCGCGGGCCATCCTGGCCCGGAGCGTGCAATCCATTTTTGTTTTCCTTAGAAGTCGAGTCTGTATGCTGATGGTCTAGTCGGATGCCAGGACTACCGTTTGCGGGCTACGAAGCAGCCGTACTCCATCGCGCCGCTTCGATAGGCATCGAGAATGGTTTGGAACCGGTCGAGGAAGATAATCTGACCGCGATCCACCCAGTGGGCGACGCGATGAATGGCGAATCGATGCACGCGGTCGCGGCAGATCTCCCACGTCCGGTCCACCTGCTTGGTCCAATCGGCGACGAACTCCACCTCCAAGCCCGCGTCGCGAAACCAGCCGACGTACTCGTCGCTGGTCGCGAGCGAAGGGCAGAAAAACCCTTCGCACACATCGAACACTTGCTGCCGCTGACCGGCATCCAAGTTGGGCCCCGCGAGCCACGCACAAATCGCCATGGCACCCCCCGGTTTCAACCACTGGGCGGCGCGACGGACGAACGCCGGTTTGTCGAACAGGTGCTCGGTACACTCGATGCTCCACACGGCGTCAAAGTTCTCCGCCGGAAAATCGATACTCTCGGCGTCAGCGCGGACAAAGCGTGTCTGCTGTCCCAGCCCGTAACGCATCGACGCCATCGAAGCCCATCGCCGCTGGAACGCACTGAGTGTCACTCCGGTAACGTCGCATCCGTAGCGGCTTGCGAGCAGGCGGGACGAACCCCCCATGCCGCAGCCGATGTCGACCACTTTGTCGCCGGCCTCGATGCCCGCCGCCTCGACCAGTCGCTCGGACAACTGGATCTGTGCCACCTGGGGCGACTCGTTTCCCTCCCAGTAGCCGTGGTGAATGTGAGGACCCCACAGCAACCGGTACAACAACGTCGAGACATCGTAGTGACGCCGAATCACGTCTTTGCGAATGGTCGGACAGCTAATCATGGATGCACCTGCGATACGAGAAAATTGGAGAGCGAGCTACAAACGGGTGCAATTACGGAGCCGAACCCGCCGCCGGGGCGACCCACGCGTCTCCCCAGATGGTCAGTTGGTCGGCGACCCCCACGGCACCGAAGGCCTTGGTGAACGGGGTAATTCCATAGTCCGATTGAAGGATGCGAAACCCGCCGCGGACGTGTTGCCAGCCTTTGGACATCTCGACCTCCACCAGGAATTCAAGCGGGCGAGTCGTCTCCTGCAACGTGAACTCGCCTTTGAGAACGTACTGAGGAAGCCCTCGCTTGCTTGGCTTCTCGTATTGTAAGGCAGAGTGGATGACAAAGGTGGCGGTGGGGTACTTCGCCACGTTGAGCACGTGTTCGCCGATCATGTTGGCGGTTACTTGCTCTTGGGTCGACGCCGACGACGTCCCCTCTAAGCCTACGTACTTGCGAGCTGCGTCGGTGTCGGCCTCGAACGAAGTCATATCGAACACCATCTGGCCTGCTTCTTTTTCCGCACCCAAATGAAGTGTTCCACTCTTGAGCGATCCGACGACTCCGTGTTCGTGTCCTAATCCGGTCTTACCGACTAGGGTGTAAACACGACTTGCCTGTAGGAAGAAGTCGCCAGGGTGGTACTCTTCTTTTGGCTTCTCCTGTTGTGGGCTCTGGGGCGCGGGAGCAGCTTGTTGCGCGGAGACAAAGGTCCACAGCATCGGTGCTGCAATCACCATCAACAACGACGAACCAACTCGCACCCTATTCATCGATCGTCCTTCCTGCATCCTTACTGGTAGACCACGATCACCCAACGTCATCGCGGAGACGGATTTTAGGAATGCAGTTTTTTGACTTCAATTGCACCTCAGTTACGAACACGACAGGTTGCGCGAATTGAGATTGCGTCTCACTACGAGTAGCGAATTGTGATCCTTGACACACACCCTCCACCGGTCGAGATTGCACTCTCTCCAATCAGCCGATCATTTTGTTACAGCCACGAACGACATGCTCCCGCGAACTGTTTTTCCCGAGCGAATGGACGAGCCTAACCTCGATCCCAGAGAGCATAAGCGCGCGCTCGCAGGACTTCGGCGGATCAATGCTTGGAGTCTTACGACGAAGTACTTGTGGCGTGCGATAACGCACATCGCTAGCGAGCGATCGATTCGAACGATTCGCGTTTTGGACGTTGCGTGTGGCGGCGGAGATCTCAGCGTTCAGCTTGCCGAACGCGCTCGTCGCGCAGGAATCGAGGTCGTGATACACGGTTGCGACATGAGTTCGACGGCCGTCGGACACGCGACGGCGCTTGCCGCGCAGCGAGGGTGTGCGAACTGTCACTACTACGTCTGCAACGTGTTCGAGCAGCCCTTCGCGGACGAGTACGACATCGTCACCAGCTCGCTGTTCCTTCACCACCTCAGCGAGCCCGAAGCAATCGCAGTGCTTCGCAAGATGTCGCAAGCCGCCCGGCATGCGGTGCTGGTCGACGATCTGGTTCGGAGCCGATTCGGTTATTTCCTCGCACAAGTGGGGTGTCGACTTCTGTCGCGGTCGCCTATCGTGCATTACGACGGGCCGGTGTCGGTGCTCGGCGCGTTCACCGTCGAGGAAGCCAAAGGTTTGGCCGCCGAAGCGGGGCTCGCCGGTACCACATTTACCAGGCACTGGCCCGAGCGGTATCTAATGTGCTGGAAAAGGCCACAATGACGAGCTCCGCAAACCTGTGGGATGTAGTGGTAATCGGTGCGGGCCCAGCCGGTGCTGTGTCCGCGTACCTTGCCGCCAAGGCAGGCCGTCGCACCTTGCTCCTCGACGCGAATCGTTTTCCACGAGACAAAGTTTGCGGCGGTTGCCTCAATCCGCGGGCGCTCTTGGCACTGAAGTCGATCGGCCTCGCCGACCGCATCGAGCGTAGCAATCCCGCACGCTTCGATCGGCTCGAACTCGTCCAGCGTGGCCGCTCGGCAGTCGTTCCGCTGCCGCCGGGCGTGTGCGTGACTCGCCGGGCGATGGATCAATCGCTGGTCGATGCGGCAATGGAAGCGGGCGTCACGTTTCAACCCGGATCGCGATGCAAAGTGCTTCGCGGTGATTCGAGTAGCCACCGCGTGGTGCGAGTGTCGCGTTTTGATGGCACGCATCACGAAGTCCGGGCGCGAGTCGTGTTAGCGTGCGACGGACTCGGGCACCCGTCCTTGAGTGACCTGCCGGGGTTTTGCACAACGATCCATCCCCAGTCGCGACTCGGTGTTGGAGCCGCAGTTGAGTCCCCACGTCTTGAAAGCCAAGTGCCCGAAGGCGCGATCGTGATGGCGGTCGCCGAGCAGGGTTACGTCGGTCTCGCCCGCGCAGAAAACAACTTGGTGAACGTCGCCGCCGCGATCGATGCCGATTGCGTGTCGCGAGATACTTCGCTGTTGAAGATCCTCCGCGCCATCCTACACGCGGCGGGACTCGATGGCGACGCGATCCCCGACGACCTGCCGCTTCGTGGCACCCGGCCCATCACGCAGCATGCCACCAAGCTCGCCGGCGAACGAGTTTTCGTCGTCGGCGATGCGGCAGGGTACGTCGAACCGTTCACAGGCGAAGGAATGGCCGCGGCGATCGAAGGTGCCATCGCACTAGCTCCAGTCGTCGAACTAGCCGTGAACAACTACAGTGAACAACTCGCCAGCGAGTGGCACCAACAACACACACGCCGCTTGCGATCGCGACAGCGTGCCTGCCGTCTGATCGCTTGGGGCGTACGGCATCCGCAGGTGCTCCGCTGGAGCATCGCCGGGCTACGACACCAACCTCGCGTCGGCGAGGCGCTGGGCAGATGGATTGGGGCGCATGCCTCGAACTAGAAAGCACAAAACATCATGACCATCCATATCGCCGGACTGGGCCTCGCCCTCCCCGAACATTCCATCGCCCAGCACGAGGCGGCCGAGTTCGCGCTTGCCAGTTGCGTCGCCAGCGACAAGCAGCGGCAACTTGCGCCGAAACTCTACCAGCGCTCCGGCGTCGAGTCGCGGCACAGCGTGCTGCTCACGGCTTCTACCAATGGACAACCTGCCGAGCAGGCGTACTACGAGCCGTCGACCGCCGCGAATCCCTACGGACCCAGCACGGCCGAGCGCATGAGCGTGTACCGCGAGCAGGCCGGCGACTTGGCTCGGCGTGCCGCCGAGCAAGCCTTAGACGCCTCCTCCACGCCGGCCGAGACCATCACTCATTTGGTGACCGTCTCGTGCAGCGGGTTCTTCGCCCCGTCGTTCGACGTGCAATTGATCGATCGCCTCGGCCTATCGCCTCGCGTCCCCCGCACCCACGTGGGATTCATGGGTTGCCATGGGGCACTCAACGGACTGCGCGTCGCCAAGGCGTTCGCCAAAGCCGATCCGTCGGCGCGTGTGATGCTGGTAGCGGTCGAACTCTGCAGCTTGCACTACCAATACGAATGGACGAACGAGCGAATCGTATCGAACTCGCTGTTCGCCGACGGGGCCGCTGCGCTGGTCGTACAAAGCGGAACCAACAGTTCGTCGCCCTGGAATCTGCACGACGATTTCGCCGAAATCGTCCCCAACAGTGAGGACGCCATGAGCTGGGCAATCGGAGATCATGGGTTTCAGATGACCTTGTCGGCCGCCGTTCCCGAACTCATACGCCAAGAACTACATGGCCGCATGGAATCGTGGCTACGCGGGAATAGTCTCACGATCAGCGACATCACCGGCTGGGCCATCCACCCCGGCGGCCCTAGAATCCTGCACGCCTGCCAAGAAGCCTTGAGCCTTCCCGACAACGCGCTCGCCGCCTCCCACGAAACCCTCCGCCAGTACGGCAATATGTCGTCCCCCACGGTGCTCTTTGTCCTCGACCAACTCCGCGACGCCCAGCGTGGCCCCACCGTGATGCTCGGCTTCGGACCGGGCTTGGCGATCGAGGCGTGTTTGCTGATGCCGAGTAAGTAGGGCCTCATGCCGCCATCAGGCGCTGTGCAGGAGATCCTCGTGTTCTTCTGTAGGTATCAGGGGGCCTGTGACGCAGCGGCTCGCCGGTTATTTGGAGAAGCCGTTGCGCGTGAATCGCCTATGTTCGCTCTCGAAATCAGCTGCTAGAGGTCGACCGTGGCCTGATGGCTGATTTCCTCAGCTAGGCGTCCCGTTTGCGGTAGCGGTGCAATGGGATCACAATCTGGTCGCAGAGAGCAGCTTAAGCCCTTGTTGATCACGGCTCGCGCTTGTCGTTATCCGTCTTCGCCGACCAAGTTAGGGTCAATTCAGGAGTCTGGATTGTCCTCATGGCAAGGCGTGTCCAACGCACTGCCACAATAAGAGCTATTGCGACTACAATGGGGACTCGCCATTCGCCCGTGAGGCCGCTCTACGGTTGCTACTCATAAAAATCTAAGTCGTAAAAGTCCTACGAGTTGCAGATCCTTTGCTATGCGAATATGTCAGTCGAAGTGTGCCCTGCTGATTTGGCTGCAAGTATTCTGTGTGGGGGGCCCATTTGCCGGAGCTGCCGTCACGACATCTGGCCAAGTCAATCCCAACCCGCTAACCACCACGGCGAGCGATAACCTATACGTCGGCTATCTCAGCAGCGGAGAAATGGTGATTGATGGCGGCAGCGTCGTGCAAAGCCTTCAAGGTGTGCTGGCGCTGGCGAGCAACGTGAATGGTAACGCCACAGTCGAAGGAGCTGGCTCGGCTTGGATCACTAGTGCCGTTTTACGCGTCGGCGACGCCGGTACGGGGCAGTTGGACATTGTCGAGGGTGGGGCGGTATCAAGCGCCACGGAAGGTCGAGTCGGCAATCAGACTGGGTCTATGGGGATTGTTTCGATCAATGGCGAAGGCTCTCAGTGGACGATGAATGGGTCGTTGTACGTGGGCAGTAGTGGCCAGGCGAGCATCAGCATCGATAGTGGTGGAGTGTTGTCGAACACTTCTGCCATCATCGGCAATGGTGGGGATTCCGTCGGACGCCTCGACATCCACGGTGTCGGATCTCAATGGACTAATAGCGGAACTCTTCACGTGGGGAATAGTGGCGAAGGGGATTTGATCATTTCCCACGGGGGAGCAGTTCTCGACACCGTTGCCTACGTGGGTTACGGCACCGGTTCCAAGGGGGCCGTTGTTGTCGAGGGAGACGGTAGCTCCTGGACAAATTCCGGTGGCTTGTATGTGGGTGTCAGTGGCAATGGCAGCTTGGAGATCCGAAGCGGAGCAGCGGTGACGAGCTTCAACGGCATCATCGCCCAGGTCGCTGGATCTTCGGGTGTCGTCAGCATCGATGGCTTGGGTACTACTTGGACCACAGGTCACATGAGGATTGGTGACCGTGGCGACGGAACACTCAACGTCACGGGGGGAGCCACGGTAACATCGCAGTACGTCTCAATCGCAAACACCTACCCATCCAGCGGAAGGGCTACTGTCGAAGGAATCGGCTCGCGATGGACCCTCACCGGCTCGCTTGACATTGGCTCCCTGCGCCAGGGCATTTTGGCAATTGGCGATGGGGCAACGGTAGAGGTGGGGCTCGATGCCACACTAGGCGACGGCCTTAGTTCCTACCTCGAGTTATCGGGCGGAACCCTCTTCGCGCGCAATGTGGTGGCCGATCGAACACAACTTCGAGGGGTGGGCACGATTCACACCAATGGCTGGATTCTCGATGGCGATTGGACATTCCAGGAAGCTGCCGACCTGCCCGTCCTCACTACGCAGTCCGACCCCGGAGGAAAGGAGCTTACCGTTCACCTGGACTGGACCGACGAGGGGATATTTGGGGTCGATCGAGGCGCTATAGTTCTTGAAGGGGGCTATCAGAAGTCGAGCCCGTTAGGCTTGGTTGGTAATTCCGCGAACTCCGTTGGCCAGATGACGGTCACCGGCGAACGGACCAAGTGGAGCATCACAGGCGATGTGACCGTGGGGAACCGCGGAACGGGGACGTTGCACATCACCGATGGGGGCTTCGTGTCCAACACCTTCGGGATACTCGGGGCAAAAGCCGGCTCCGCAGGGCACGCGATGGTGCATGGTATTGGTTCGATTTGGCAGACTCGCGAGACCCTCAATGTGGGCCTCGAAGGTCAGGGAAGTTTGACCATCACCGGCGGTGCGCTGGTGATGAATCAGAGGTCCGCAAGCATTGGTCAATCCCATCAAGGGAGTGGCCACGTCCACGTCGATGGGGCAGACTCGATGTGGTCGGTTGGTTCAGACCTGCATGTCGGAGGTGCCGGCGTAGGGTCACTTTCTATCACGAACGGAGGCCGAGTCATGAATGCCGCCGGTTACATCTCCTACGGCTTGGGGGGAGGCGACGCTATCGTCGATGGTCCCAACTCCACGTGGGTTAATTCCGGCAGGCTAACTGTTGCGGATGGCAGCTCCGCCTCACTCCATATTACCAATAGCGGTAAGGTTACTAGCTCCGGCGGCATGCTTGGAGACGCGTACGGTCACATTGGCAAAGTAGTTGTCGACGGTCACGGATCTACCTGGCAGAACGGCGGCTGGTTTGAGTTCGGCGCTAGCGGGTCGGCCGACATGCACGTGGTGAACGGCGGAACCATCACCAGTTCGAAGGGTATCCTTCGAAAGTCCATCGTTTCAATCGATGGGAATGGATCGTCTTGGCAGAATACGGGGACTCTCGAACTTGAAGACCAGAATGCTCTCCTAAGGGTCGTTGCGGGAGCCACGGTATCGAACGGGGCCACATCCGTCAGCTCTGGCGGGCGAGTTGAAGTCGTTGGCCCTGGGAGCACCTGGACAAACAACGGCAACTTAAACGTTGGTCAAAGCAGGCGAGGCTCCTTGAGCGTTGCCAGTGGAGGCAAAGTTACCAGTTCAAATGGAGTTATTGCCGATCTGTCCGGTTCGGTAGCTACGGCGGCACTCACCGGTGACGATTCAAGCTGGGTAGCAAGATTGCTCCTGACCGTGGGCAGAACCGGCAAGGCGACGCTCCAGGTGACCGGTAGAGCAACCATGGATAGCATGGACGGCATCATCGCGACCAACGCGCAGGCCGTAGGCACGGTGCTTGTCGATGGCGTGGGATCCAAATGGACCGTGCGCGACGAGTTAACCGTTGGCAGCGCTGGGCAAGGAAGTCTAACGATTTCGGGTGGAGGATTGGTCTCAGTGGCCAGGGCCTTGGTGATCGATAGTAATCTCAATGGCGATTCCTTCATTGACATGGCCACGGGAGCGATGCTCGCGGTTAAGGGGAACGGCGATGACACCTTGGATCAGTTCTTGACGCTGGTTGGCGGAACCGATGCGATTCGTTACTGGGACGTCACGACCAGCGATTGGGCCAGCCTTGCAACGGCCACGTTCGGCGTCGAATACACGCTTGAGTACATCACAGCGGGCGAGCTGCTGGGCTACACCCTGCTAACGGTGGGGCAGCAAGTTAGCTTGCCGGGCGACTACAACTCCGATGGCCTGGTCGATCTCGCCGACTACACCGTTTGGCGAGACCACCTCGGCTCTGCTGCGCCGCATATCAACGATACGACTCCGTGGTCTGTCGACTCTTTGGACTACCAAGTTTGGAGCGCAAACTTTGGTGCATCGACCGCAATCTCCTCCTCTACACCCCATAGCGTACCCGAGCCGTCCAGCTTGCTTTCTCTAGTGTGCATTATTGGCACCACCCTGGGGGCGTCGGGCCAATTCAGCCGATTGCTTTCGGGATTCGCTTTAAGGCGTCGAGATTCGCAGCGCGCTTGAAACTAAGCTCCTTCTTCCCCCCCCCCCCCCGAAAAAACTTTCGAAATCTTTCAGAATCCGACTAGAAAGTACTCGCGCGTGTGTTCCAATGATCACATACCTCGCGGGACGGTCCCGCCGGGCGAGGTGTGGCAGAGGGGAGGCGTGACGCGTGCGATTGGTATTGTGAGGCACGGACCAAAGTGGGGGCTTCGCCCGCGGGCTGGCCGCCGCCTGCGAGTCCGCATTCGCCCTTTCGCATTCCGAATGCGAAGTAATGTCGCACCTGCGGGGAACCCCTGCGACTTTACTTCTCAGGTGTCTCGCCCCGGACACTCGCTAAAATGTTAAATACCAAACACTTAGGACCAGACGCCGAAATGCCAACGGAAGAGTAAAGTCGCATCTACTGAAATAGGGACAAAACTGCGACACGAAGACCCCTAAACTCACCAATTATAAAGCTCTCCTCGCCACAGCCCAGCTTGCCTAGTTCGCCATATTTCTAACTAGACACTTTTGATAGCGAGGAACTAAAATCAACGAACGCGGCCGGTGCGGGGTTTGTCCGTAAGACCGTAGCAAAAAACACGGTTCTTTCGGCGACTTCACGCGAGGGAATTTGCCGCGAATCATCAGGTGGAGCGACACGACAACACATGGATAGCAGCACAACCATTCTCCACTCACCTCGGACGGTGGGACTCGACGAGCGACCTGCAAGTCGCGACGTGGAGGAGATTTTTAGGTCCTACGCCCAGCTCATCCAATGCAGCAAGTTGGGTTGGACAGAGCACTTGCGCCTCAAGCGGCTGTTGGGCGTGGGTGGGCAGGGGCAGGTGTTCCTCAGTGAACGCCGCGGCTCCGACGGATTTACCCTCCCCGTAGCCCTGAAGTTCTTCTCCCCCGAACGGTTCGAGGGCGAACGCGACTACGTCGAAGCGATGCGCCGCATGGCCCAGGTGGGTTGTCGCGTTTCGAAGATTCAGCACGACAACCTGCTGGACGTTTACAACTTCATCGAGCGAAACCGCGTGCGGATCCTCGAGATGGAGTGGGTCGACGGCTACGATCTCGACATCCTACTCACCCCCGCGATGCTCGAACGGGCTCGCCAGCGCGTGAGCTGGGCACGGTGGGAATACATTAATAACGTTGTGGTGACTCGCGGCCCTGTGCGTCCTCGGCTGAAGCCGGGCATGGCGGTCTCGATCTTCCACGAAGTGCTCGCCGGACTTGCGGCCCTGCACCGCGAGGAGATCGTGCACGGCGACATTAAGCCGTCGAACATCATGATCAAGCGGACCGGTAGTCCCAAGATCATCGACATCGGTTCGGCGGTCGAGCTCACCAACTTGCCACCGCAGCGCACCTGCACGCCGCAGTACGCAGCGCCGGAAATCCTCGAACGCGAGGACGTTTCGCCCCGCAGCGACTTGGCGAGCGTGGGCTACGTGCTGATCGAAGCGCTGTCCGGCCGTCCGCTCTTTGCGGGCATCAAGGACTACGCCGCGATGCTGGAAGCGAAGCGAACCTTGCCGCAGCGTCTCGACAAGATCGTGCCACAGGAAGTGCGCGACAGCGAACTGCTGATGACCATCTGCCGCCGCCTCACGGCGCCCGACCCGATGCTGCGTTACTCGAGTGCCGAGGAAGCGATTACGTGCGAGTCGGGGCTAGCGGAGTTCGAGCGGACGCTCGTTCGCGGCGACTTGGCGAGTGAATACGAAAACGAAATGCGTGTCTGGCTCGAAGAGCTCGATTGATCGCGCGAGGTGGCGCGGGGGTCGAGTTTGGTCGGATTCGCGAACAATCCATTTAGGTCACGGAGGATCCGTCCATGCGTCTACTTAATCTGATCGCCATGCTGTCGCTCGTTTGCGGCAGCGGCGTGTATGCCCAGCAACTCGATCGCTACGGACAGCCCATCGGTGGCTCCACCCCGAGCAGCAACCCGCCCACGTCGACCGCTCCGCTCGGTCCACCGCCAGCGACAACGGGTGGGAACTCGGGGATGAGCGGTGGTCCCTCGCAGGGTGGCGGTGGTATTTCGAATACCCCACCTGCAAACTCCGGAGCAGCGGGTGGTCAAAATCCGCTTCGAGATCTGAGCAACGTTGGCTCGGCAACCACCCCGCCCAGTGCGTTTGGGAACGACCTGCCACGTGCACAGCCAATGAACTCAGGCTCCAGCCTCCCAGCTATTCCGGCCGACAGCAATCGCGGATACATCCCGACTCCGCCGAACACGTACAACAGTGGCCCCACGTACGGGGCAAGTGCTGCAGCGTCGGATACGGGTTTCAGTTCGGGCGCAGGGACGGCGAGCACCAGCTACGCCGAAAACCTGATGAAGGCCTCGCTCACCGCGCCGCAGGGTTCGCGTTTGACGGGCACGAAGGTTTATCTGTCGGATGTGGTGCGAGCAGGTGGAACGCGTAGCGAACAATCCGAAGCAATCGGTGCCTACTGGGATCTATGTAGTGCGGTTGCGGACTACTACCTGAGTCTCCACGAGCAGGGTGAGTTCGAGCGGCTCGCCTCGCGTTCGGGGCAAATGACCAATCCTATGCGTGAGGCGACCAAGAAGCTGATCACCCGCCGCGATACGTCCCTGGTGGCTGCACAGGCGTCGCAGCACCGCTTGCAGGCGCTGATGCGTCAAAACGAATCCCTGAGCCCGCCGCTGCCAGGCGATATGCCGTTGTGCGCCGTGTATCACACTCGCTACTCGCAGAACTTCCCCAACGGCAGTTCGCGCGAAGCATCCGAGCTAAACCAATTGCTGCCGCTGCGACATGCGGAGCTGCTCGACGCGGCGACGAACGTGAAGGAGGCCGAGGATTGGTTTAAGGAAGTCGCCGGGCGTCCCGCTGCCGATGAAGGTGTGGGAATGACGAAGGCCCTTGAGCTCCTCGCCCTCAACCGCCGGGCGTTTGTTCAAATTGGTCGCGACTACAACAAACGGATCGCTCGCTACACCGAGCTCGCTCGCCCTGGCCAGTTGCAGACCGAGCGATTGGTGGCGATGCTTATTAAGACAGATCCAATGGCCAGCCGCACGTCGGCACCCGCTACTCCGAATTTGCGAAACCGCAGCGAGTCGGATCCGCCATCGACGTTCCAAAACGTGGAAGTGAATCCTCTTCGCAGCACCGAGCCACGGCTCGACAGCGAGGTGCTTCCGACGGGTGGTTCGACGCCGGTGGCTGAGTTCATCGATCCCACGCAAGAGCAGGCGATTGTCGAGCGGCCGAACCCCGGCGAGCGCTCGGTGCTCATACGTAGCGAACAACCAGAAGGCGTCGAGCAACCTTAGTTCTCGCCGAGTTAGTGAGTTTTGTCGGGGCTGAGTCTTGAACGACTTGGCCTCGACGTGTTTAGGTAATTGAAACTTTGCATGTCCGATAGTTCCTCCAGCTCGATTTCGAAGCCTCTCGCTCCGCCTTTTTGGATCGGCCCGTTGAAGGTCGATCCGCCAATCCTGCAGGCTCCGATGGCGGGTTTCACGAACTATCCGTTCCGCCAGATCGTGCGAGAGTTCGGCGGCGCGGGATTGTTGGCAACGGAGATGGTTAACGCCAAGGGCTTCGTGTGGCTCGACGAGCAGGAGGCCACGCACCCCGATCGACTGTGGGGCGTCGCGGACGAGCCGAGGCCACTCGCCGTGCAAATTTGGGACAACGATCCAGAGACTCTGGCGAAGGTGGGCTCGCGGCTCGCCAGCGAGTACCGCGTGAGCGTCGTCGACATCAACTTCGGCTGCCCCGTGCGGCAGGTCACGCAGAAGGCGCATAGCGGTTCGTACCTCTTGAGCCAGCCCGAGCGAATGGGGCAGATCATCGAGCGCGTGGTCGAAGCGTGCGGCGAGACTCCCGTGACGGCGAAGATTCGCCTGGGCTGCACGCGCGACCGGATCAATGCGATCGACATCGCTCAGGTGGTCGAAGGTGCGGGTGCTTCGGCGCTGACGGTGCATGGTCGAACTGCAGCCGACATGTTTCGTGGCGAGGCGGACTGGGAGCGGATTTCGTCGATCAAGCCGTATCTCAAACGGATTCCGCTGATCGGCAACGGCGACCTCGACTCGCCCGAGAAGGTCGTACGTGCGTTCGAGAACTTCGACGTCGATGGCGTGATGATCGCCCGGGCGAGCTTAAACAAACCCTGGCTGTTTGCCCATGCGGCGGCCGCCGTGCGTGGCGAACCGATCCCTGCCGAGCCGACACTCGAACAGCAGCGTGAGCTCATGGTTTATCATTACCGCTTGGTTTGTGATCGCTTCGGCGAGCAGAAGGGAACGGTGCTGATGCGCAAGTTCGCCTGCTGCTACGCCCAGGGTCGCCCCGGTGCGCGGGAGTTCCGGAAGCATGTCGCCACGGTGGTGACTCGCGAAGAGTTCACGGGCGTAGTCGAGACGTTCTTTCCCCGCGATATTGCCGCGGTTGCAGTCTAGGTCGCTTCAGGCGGCTAAGTCTTGAGCTTGTTGTATTCAATGAACTCGCCCGCCTTGTACTTGGCCCAGTAGTCGTTGAGGGCGGTGCGGATGTTGCCGCTGAGAATCAACACGCCGATCAAGTTGGGGAACGCCATGGATAGAATCAGGTAGTCACTGAATCCCATGACGTTGTTGGCGTTGACGATCGCGCCCATCATGATCGCCACGAGGAACAACCCGCGGTAGAGCATCGAGGTGCGAGCACCAAACAGGAAGGTGAAGCACCGCTCGCCGTAGTAGGACCACGAGATCATTGTCGAATACGCAAAGAGGAACGACGCGAGCGTTAATACGGCCGGGAACCAGCTGATCTGAGATTTAAATGCCATCGATGTCAGGGCCGACCCATTGCCAGCTTGGATGTACGCCATCGATTGAGGATTCGAGGAGTCGTACACGCCTGTAATTACGACAACGAGTCCGGTCATGGTGCAGACCACCACTGTGTCAATAAAGGGTTCGAGGAGAGCAACGATGCCTTCACGAACAGGGTACTTGGTACGCGCCGCGGAGTGGGCAATCGCTGCAGAACCAGCACCGGCTTCGTTGGAGAAGGCAGCACGACGGATACCGACGACCATCACACCGAGGAACCCGCCGTAGCCCGCCTGGGGAGTGAAGGCTTCGGATACGATGCTGTAAAAGGCGCTTGGAATCAGGTGGTAGTTCATTACCAGAATGGTGAGTGCCGCCAGGACATACACGCCGCACATCAGTGGCACGATCTTCTCGGCAGTGGATGCGATGCGTTTGATGCCTCCGATAATCACCACTCCCACCATCACGACCATTAGCGCCCCGTAAGCCCATGGAGCCCAGTCGGCGTCAGTGAGACCTAGCTCCTGTAGCACGAGCGATTTGCTCTGTGAGACCTGGAACGAACAGCCACCACCGAAGGAACCACCAATACAAAGTACGGCGAACAAGATGGAGAGGACGAAGCCGAGGGGGCCAAGCCCCTTCTCGGCGAGACCCGTGTAGAGGTATCGCATCGGACCACCAGAGACATGACCGTCGGCGTCGATCTTGCGATACATTTGGCCGAGCGTGCATTCGGCGAACTTACTGGTCATGCCAAACAGGCCTGCGACGATCAGCCAGAACACCGCACCCGGGCCGCCAGTGCCGACAGCAATCGCAACGCCCGCGATGTTCCCGAGGCCAACGGTGGCGGAAAGCGCCGAGGCGAGTGCCTGGAAGTGGCTGACTTCGCCCGAGTCCTTGGGGTCGTCGTAATCTCCTTTGGTGACCCGAATGGCGTGCCAAAACGCTCGGAAGTTGATGAAGCGGAAGTAGAACGTGAGAAATACCGCCATGCCGGCTAGCCACGCCACGACCAACGGGAGCTTGAATTTAGCAGCGGCCCCGTCGAGACCTTGATCCTCATACCCGTAGATCCCCGCAAAAAGGATTTGATCCATGGGATCGACTAGCCACGTCTTCGCCCAGTTGTCGACCTTGGCCTCGTATTTTCGCCAGGTGGTGAGCTCGGAACTGGCGGCATTTTCAGCAGCCTCTACTTCGGCTGGTGCAGGGGGGGATGGCTCCGCTGGTGGGTCTTGTGCGAATGCGGGGTTGGTGAGGACACCGACCAACAATAGCGTTGCGGCAACCAAAAGGGGCAATTGGGTGCCATGAGAACGCGAAAGCATGCGAAACTCCCGGGAAACTTGGGGTAGAGGGCAGGATTCCGTGCCCCGGCGAGGGGGCTACCAGCTCCTACGGGTTTCCGACACAAGCGTTACGAACCGGCGAGGCCGAAGTGACTGGCGAGATAAGCCTTATAGTCGATAAGCCTTTGCTGTGCAATACTTTGCGCACTTTCAGGTGGCGATCTGCGCTATTTTTCAAACATCCCCTTGTCAATAATAGCTAAAGCCTTACGATACAAGACGTAAGGGAAGACCGCCGGACCGACATTCCCGCAGCAAGCCACCAGAAAACAGTCCCATGATTTCCACCGCCACCGATTCCGACGAGTACGTGGTCAACCTGCTACGCAAGCGCGGCGGGGTGAGCATCCACGAGTTGGTGGACGAGCTCGGCGTCACGGCCACCGCCGTGCGTCAGCGGCTAGGGCGGTTGATGGACGAGGGACTGGTGACTCGTGAGGAAGTAAGCTCCAACGGCCGTGGTCGACCAAGCCATCGCTATCAGCTCACCGAAAAGGGTCGTCGCTCGGGCGGCAACAACTACGCCGACTTGGTCGACGTGCTTTGGGCCGAGATTCGCGCGATTGACGACCCCGAGATCCGTGTTGGCCTGCTCAAGCGAATTGCCAAGCAATTGGCCGAGCGGTCGGGCGAGGTCGCCGGCGATACGCTTGAAGAAAAGATGCACCGCCTAGCGGCAATGATGCAGGAGCGGCACATTCCGTTCGAAGTTGTTCAGTCCGAGGGCTTGCCCGTGCTGACGGCGATGGCGTGTCCTTACCCCGAACTCGTCGAGCACGACCACAGCATCTGTGCGATGGAGCGGATGTTGTTCTCCGAAGTGCTCGGCGAAACGATGCGACTCACGGGCTGTCGTCCGCAGGGCGATAGTTGCTGTTCGTTCCAGGCGAGCAATGCCCCGCGGTAGGGAAGATAGAAAAGTTAAATGTGTCGCGGAGGGTGTGGCCCTCCGGCTATTGTTTAAAGATTCCTTGTAACTTTGAACCCAGTAACGTTTCGTAAGCAATGCACGAGCCATGGATTGAAGGCCGGTTTGAAGAGAACGTCGTGGTGACGTCCGTCGAGCAAGCCATTAACTGGGCTCGGCAGTCGAGCATCTGGCCGATGACGTTTGGCCTAGCGTGCTGCGCGATCGAAATGATGGCCACCGGGGCGAGTCGGTATGACATCGATCGCTTCGGCTCAGGGGCGTTTCGGGCGACTCCTCGCCAAGCGGACCTGATGATTGTGGCTGGAACCGTGACTTACAAAATGGCGAGCCGTGTTCGCCGGCTTTACAACCTGATGCCCGATCCGAAGTTCGTGATCGCGATGGGTGCCTGCACCGTGGGTGGTGGTCCTTACTTCAAGTATGGCTATCACGTGGTGAAGGGCGTGGACTTGGTGGTTCCGGTGGACGTTTACGTCCCGGGCTGTCCGCCACGACCCGAGGCGCTGCTCGAAGGGCTGATGCGAATACAAGACAAGATCAGCGGTCATCGTATCGCTCGCGGTAGCGATGGCCTAAAGCTGGACGACGACCTGCCAGTGCCACACCACTCGGGTTACGTGAGTGCTCCGGCGGACGCGGAGCCGTTGTTCGATCACCAGAAGATAACCATTTAATTGCACCATTTAATTGCACACTCGCTTTAACTGACGGCGGCGTAGTTCGCCAAGCTTGATAAGGGTAACGATGACCGAGACTTTGAAGATTACCGACCTGCACGTGGCCGTCGAAGGCAAGCCGATCTTGCGGGGCGTGAACCTAACGATCAACCGTGGCGAGACGCACGCGCTGATGGGGCCCAACGGATCGGGCAAGAGCACGCTGGGCAACGCGGTTATGGGGCACCCTTCCTACGAGGTGACCGGCGGGTCGATCGAAATCAACGGTGAGAACATCCTGGAATGGGACGCTTCGGAGCGTGCCCGGGCCGGTATCTTCATGGCCTTTCAACGTCCGATGTCGATCCCAGGCGTGAAGATGGCCGACTTTCTGCGTCATGCGGCCACCAACGTTCGCAACCCCGAGCGTAAGGAAGGGGCCGACCTGATTCCGATGCGAGAGTTCCGCAAGGAACTCAAAGAGAAGATGTCGCAACTGAAAATGGACGAGGAGTTTGCTCGCCGTTACGTGAACGATGGTTTCTCGGGTGGCGAGATGAAGCGTGCCGAGATCCTGCAGATGGCGATGCTGCGTCCGAAGTTCGCGATCCTCGACGAAACCGACAGCGGTCTGGACGTCGACGCTGTGAAGCTTGCGAGCCAAAGTATTGCTGCCATTAGCCAGGAGACAGAGGGTGGTGCCGAGATGGGCATCCTGATCATCACGCACCACGACAAACTATTGGAATCGAACACCCCCGACTTCACGCACGTGATGCTCGGCGGGCGAATCGTCGAAACCGGCGGCGTCGAGCTGGCTCACGAACTTTACACCGATGGCTACGATCGCATTCGCGCTCAATATCCTGACGCGGCTGCGGTGGAAGCGGAATTGGCAGAGCAAGTGGCGGGTGCTTAGTAGATGCCTACCGTATTGAGAGTGGGCCCATACCGACTTCACTTTTATTCGGCCGATGGCAACGAACCAGTCCATGTGCATATTCGGAGAGATCAATATGAGTGCAAGTTCTGGCTAGGTCCCGTACGTCTGGCGAACGCTGGAGGATTGGACGAGAGCGAACTGCACCGAATCGCTCAGATAGTTGAGCAGCACGAGATCATGATTTTGGATGCGTGGAATGAATTCTTTCAATAGAACCGCTGAGTTGCCCACCACGGCTAGTCGCGTTGAGTTTGGTGCCGAGGCCATTCGGGTAATATTGAAGGATGAGCGGGTGATAGAAGTCCCATTGGCTTGGTATCCGAGGCTAGAGTTCGCGACAGCGGGCGAGCGAAGCAAGGTGGAAATGTTTGGGAGCGGAGTTTCTCTCTACTGGCCGGAGTTGGACGAGGAACTGCGAGTCGATGATTTGTTGATGGGTCACCGTTCGCTGGAAAGCCCTGCGAGCTTAGCCCGTTGGCAAGATGAGATGAATGAGCGACGTGCCAGTAGGACGAGCAAACCTTGGGGGCAAGAAGCACCGCTTCCAAGCTGAGAACAACCCATTGCGAGAGAGGGCTCCACAATAGAGCCATTCTCGTTGTTGAAACTATACAAATTAGAGTTTGTTTCGAACCGGTGCCTTTGGGCACCACACGAAGGATAAGATTATGGCGACCGACGTAATGGCCCCTGTCGACGAAACCGGCATCGGCGAAATCAATAAGTACGACTTTGTCACGCAAACCACCGGCGTCTTCAAGGCACGCAAAGGTTTGGACCGCGATATCGTGGCTCAGATCTCGGAAATGAAGAGCGAGCCGGAGTGGATGCGTGAGTTCCGCCTCGAATCGCTCGAGATTTTCGAGTCGAAGCCGATGCCGAACTGGGGTGGCGACATCGCTCTCGATTTTCAGGATGTGTACTACTACCTAAAGCCGACGGACCACCAGGGAAAGACCTGGGACGACGTGCCGCAGGAAATTAAGGATACGTTCGATCGTCTGGGCATTCCCCAAGCGGAGCGGAAGTTCCTGGCGGGCGTGAAGGCGCAGTTTGAGAGCGAAGTGGTGTATGGGTCGCTGCAGGAAGACCTCGCGAAGAAGGGCGTGATCTTCACCGACACCGACACCGCGGTGCGTGAGCATCCCGAATTGTTGCGCGAGTACTTCGGCACGATCATCCCGCCGCACGACAACAAGTTCGCGGCGCTCAACTCGGCCGTGTGGTCGGGTGGTTCGTTCATTTACGTTCCCAAGGGCGTGAAGATCGAGTTCCCGCTGCAGGCTTACTTCCGTATCAATGCCGAGAGCATGGGGCAGTTCGAGCGGACGCTGATCATCGTCGACGAAGGTGCCGAAGTTCACTACGTCGAAGGTTGCACCGCGCCGATGTACTCGACCGAGAGCCTGCACTCGGCAGTGGTTGAGATTGTTGTAAAGAAGAACGGCCGTTGCCGTTACACAACGATCCAGAACTGGGCGAACAACATCTATAACCTGGTGACCAAGCGGGCGATGGCCTACGAGAACGCCCTGATGGAGTGGATCGACGGCAACCTCGGTAGCCGCCTGACCATGAAGTACCCGGCCGTTTACATGATGGAACCGGGCGCTCGTGGCGAGATCCTTTCGATCGCGTTTGCGTCGCAGGGCCAGCATCAGGACGCCGGCGCCAAGCTGGTACACTGTGCCCCCAACACCTCGGGCCGCATCATTTCGAAGAGCATCAGCAAGAATGGTGGCCGCAGTAGCTACCGCGGCTTGTGCAAGGTCGAAGATGGCGCAACCGGCTCGAAGAGCAGCGTGGTGTGCGACGCTCTGATTCTTGATCCTCGAAGCCGTAGCGATACGTATCCCTACATCGAGGTCGAAGAGCAGGACGTGCAGATCGAGCACGAAGCAAGCGTGTCGCGAATCGGCGAAGAGCAATTGTTCTACCTGATGAGCCGCGGCCTGACCGAAGCCGAAGCCAGCTCGATGATCGTCAGCGGGTTTATCGAACCGCTGATTAAAGAGTTGCCGATGGAATACGCGGTCGAAATGAACCGGCTGATTGAGCTGCAGATGGAAGGCAGCGTCGGTTAGTGTCGCGCAAGCGAGAAAGGTCTCATGGCAACAATCACCGATACCCAGGCCCTGATTGCCGAGCTGTACAACGTCGATGGCAAGGCTGAGATCGTTGGGGGGGAGATTGTACGCATGAGTCCGACCGGTGACTTTCCGAGTAGTGCGGCAGGTGAAATATATGTCAGCCTTCGACAGTATGCTCGAAAGCATGGCGGACGCGCCTATACCGACAATGCGGCTTTTTTGGTGGACCTTCCGGATCGGACATCATTTGCTCCGGATGTGTCCTACTATACTGGGCCTCGCACTCGGATGAAGTTCTTGCCCGAGGCACCAGTATTCGCTGTGGAGGTTCGTAGCGAGAACGATTACGGGCCGAAGGCTGAACTCGCCATGGCGAAGAAGCGAGCCGACTATTTTGCGGCGGGTACGCTCGTAGTTTGGGACGTCGACTTGTTGAGCGACGACGCGGTGATTCGCGTCTATCGACATGGCGAAACTGAGCCTAGTGCTACTTTCTGCCACGGCGAAGTCGCCGAGGCGGAGCCGGCGGTTCCGGGGTGGACGATGCCGGTGGATGAGATATTTGAATAGGTTTTTGCGAAGTTTACTTGAACTGAGAGACGAATGACGACGGTGACCGAAGTCAAAGGATTTAACCGCGAACGATTCGAGGCCTTTCTCGACGCGCGATCGGACGAGCCTACGTGGCTCACGGACATGCGCCGCGCGGCTTGGAATGCGTTCGAGGCGATGGCGTGGCCCGCGCGGAACGAAGAAGAGTGGGTGCGGACTGACATCCGCATGTTCCATCTCGATAAATTCACGCTGCCCGTGGGTGGTTCGGCAATTCCTGCGCTGGCGCCGGGTTTGCTGACCCATGACGTTGAGCTGGGTGGTCGGCTTGTCAGCTACAACAGCAATCTTGCCAGCGAGTCGCTCAGCGACGAACTCGCCGAAAAGGGAGTGCTATTCGGCAGTCTCGACCGGCTGGTAAACGAGCTTGGCGATTTGCTGCGGCCGTACTTCGAGCGGCAAGTGATCGACCCCCGCAAGGACAAGTTCGCCGCGCTGCACGCCGCGTGCTGGAGTGGTGGAACGCTGCTGTACGTGCCCAAGGGTGTGGCGGTTTCCGAACCGCTACATGCCCTCTCGGCCATGGGTGACGAGGGTGTCGATCTATCGAAGACCATCGTCATCTTGGATGCAGGCGCCGAAGCAACGCTGCTCACCGAAACCGCCAGCACGGCAGCGGGTGGTGGACTGCACTGCGGTTCGATTGAGTTGATCGTCGAGCCCAACGCCCACCTCCGCTACGTCAACCTACAGAACTGGTCGACCGCCGTGTGGCACTTCGCGCACCAGCGGGCGACCGTCGATCGTAATGCAACGCTACAGTGGACCATTGGAGCGCTCGGCAGCAAGCTGGCGAAGGTGAACCAACAAGTGGCGCTGACAGGCCCCGATGCGAACGCCCAAGTCAACGGCGTGATGTTCACCGAGGGCCGCCAGCATCTGTCGTACAACACCCACCAGCACCACATGGCCCCGTACTGCCGCAGCGACTTGCTTTACAAGTCGGCACTGCAGGATCGTTCGCGGACCGTCTGGCGTGGCATGATTAAGGTCGACCTCGCCGCTCAACGCACGGACGCCTATCAGCGTAACGACAACCTGATGCTGGCCCCGACGGCACGCGCCGATTCGATTCCTGGATTGGAGATCGAAGCCGATGACGTCCGTTGCACGCATGGCAGCACGTCGGGTCGGGTGGACGAAGCGCAGGTGTTCTACGCCATGAGCCGTGGATACACTCGCACCGAGGCAATTCGGCTGATTGTCGCCGGGTTCTTCCAGCAGGTGTTCGATCGGATCACCATCGAGTCGGTTCGCAACGCACTTGGCGAAGCGATCGCAAGTCGAGTGCAAGCCCTCGATCAGGCGGCCGCGCCAAAGGTGCAAGGTTAACTTAATGAGTAACTTTGTAGCTGTTGGTGCCGCGAGCGAGTTTGGCGATCCCGATCGCAGGCTGGTAGAAGTCGATGATCAGCTGGTGGTGGTGATCCACGCGGCGGGACATTTTTACGCGCTCGACGATGTGTGCACACACGATGGCGGGCCGCTGAGTGATGGCGAAATCGACACGTCGGATTGCTCGATCGCGTGCCCGCGACATGGCGCCAAGTTTAACTTAGCGACCGGCGCCGCAATGACGATGCCTGCAACGAAACCTACCAAAGCCTACGAAGTGAAGGTGGAAGACGGACAAGTGATGGTCCGCCTCCACGATTAGAAAGAGATTATCCCGATGCCCATTGCAGAAGACACCATTCGCGAAGCCCTGAAGGAAGTGATCGATCCCGAGTTGTTCGTCAACGTGGTCGACCTTGGCTTGATTTACGAGATTACCCAGGAAGAGCAAGAGGGTGGCGAGAACAAGGTCGGCATCGACATGACGCTAACCAGCCCCGCGTGCCCCGCCGGCCCGCAGCTTATCGCGCAGTCGAAGGATGCGGTGGGAAAGCTCGAAGGCGTTGGCGAGGTCGACGTGCGGCTGGTGATGACGCCGCCTTGGACTCCCGACCGCATGACCGAAGATGCCCGCGACCAGTTGGGCATTTTCTAAGGTCGGGCGACGCACTTGAATATCTTCGTCTACGAATGGGTGTGCGGCGGCGGATTTCTCGGTCGCGGCGAGTCGCCACCCGTGTCGCTAGTGACCGAAGGATCGGCAATGCTGTCGGGCATCTGCGCCGACTTCGCAAAGTACGATGGCGTACAAGTCCAGACGATTGCAGAACGCGACTCAACGATCTCGCTCGACGATCGAGTTCAATCGTGCATCGTTCGAGATCGTGACGAACTGCGTGCAGCTTTCGCCGAATTGGTCGACGCTACCGATTGGACGCTGCTCATCGCCCCCGAGTTCGAGGGCATTTTGCTGGGGCTTGCCGATCACGTGGTGGAGCAGGGGGGGAAGTTGCTATCTCCGTCACCCGAGTTCATCGCTATTGCCAGTGACAAACAGTCCACTGCCGAGAGACTGCACGCCGCGCGGGTGAATGTGCCGCGTGGCACCGTGTTGATGCCGGGCGAGCGTTGCCCCGGCGGATTTCGCTACCCGGCAGTGCTCAAACCGCTGGATGGGTGCGGATCGCTGGGGGTCACGAAAGTCGAGGCGACCGATCGCGTGCCTGGTGGTACGGGAGCTTACCGGCTGGAGGAGTTCGCCGTCGGTGTCCCTGCGAGCGTGCTTTCGATCTGTGGCGAAGGGCAAGTCGTTTCTCTGGAGCCCTGTTTGCAGCGGCTCGTGGGCGAGGGCGACTTTTCGTATTTGGGCGGAGCACTTCCGCTCCCTGATGCGCTCCGCGAGCGGGCAATTCGACTTGCGACTGCCGCACTCCAAGCAATGCCGGCCGCGGTAGGCTTCGTGGGTGTCGACATGGTGTTGGGCGAGGCAGATGACGGGTCGCAAGACGTGGTAATCGAAATTAATCCACGCTGTACTACTTCCTATGTTGGACTTCGCGCCGCGTACGACGTGAACCTTGCCGAACTGCTTCTCGCCGTGTCGAATGGCGAGCAGGTGGAACAACCCACCGTTGTTCGGCGAGTGGAGTGGGACGCGACGGGGCAAGTTCGTACGGTGGGGTAGGGGGCGACGATGGCCAACTGGCTCGGCATTGATGTTGGAGGGGCGAACCTTAAGCTGGCGGACTCGCACGGGTTTGCAGCTTCGTTTCCTTTCGAGCTTTGGAACCGCCGCGACGAACTGGCGGAGACGCTTCGGACTTTGCTCAGCGGTGCGCCGAAGTGGGATGCCGTGGCCGCTACGATGACGGGCGAGCTCGCCGATTGCTACGAGACCAAGCACGAGGGTGTGCGGCATATCACGGAGTCGCTTCGCGAAGCCCTGGGCCAGTCGCCTCTCGCCGTCTACTGCGTAGATGGCGAGTTTCGCGCGGCCGATCAGGTTCTCACCGAGCCGAGCCTCGCGGCGGCGAGCAACTGGCACGCCCTCGCACGATTGGCGTCGCGTCACTTGCCGGCGCGGACAGGAATCGTCCTGGATATCGGTTCGACGACGACAGACATAATTCCTGTCGTCGATGGCAAGGTGCTTACCACATCGAAGACCGACACCGACCGACTCCTCGCAGGCGAGCTTGTCTACACGGGCGTGCGGCGTACGCCTGTTTGTGCCCTGGCACGAGTACTCCCCTACCGGGGCGAGCTGTGTCCCGTGGCGGCTGAGTTCTTCGCCACGACCGTCGATGTTTATCGCGTGCTTGGCGATATCGTCGAACTTGAAGGGACTACCGCCGATGGTCGATCTTTGAGCGAAGGGCACGCGATTGATCGCCTCGCACGACAAGTGTGTGCCGATCGCATGTCGTTTACGCACGCCGATGCGATGGCGGCGTGCGAGTACCTCGAATCGCAGCAAGTGGAGCTCATTCGCGCGGCAATTGCGAAAGTGCAGTCGCGGTCCAGCGTACCTCTTGAGCACGTCGTCGTCTCCGGCAGCGGCGAATGGCTCGCGGCACGGGTCGCTAAGCTAGTGTTCGGTGAACATGAAGTGATGTCGCTCTCCCAGCAAATCAGTGCGGCGGCAAGCGATGCCGCGGCGGCGGTCGCGGTGGCGACGTTGGCGTCGGAGTTGCCGTAATGGCGAGCCCGGAAATCGTCGTCGTCAAAGTTGGCGGGAGCTTGCTCGAACGGCCGGACCTTCTGCGGGCTCTCGGTGCTTGGCTGAGCGGTCTGGACTCACAATCCCACCAAGTCTTGGTGGTTGGGGGCGGGCCGGCGGTGGATGGGCTGCGGCGTCTCAATGATATTCTGCAACTCGAAGACCACGACACCCATTGGCAAGCAATCCGTTTAATGCAGCTTGCCGGGCGCGCGGTTGGGTCGAGGGCTCCCTGGCCTTCTATCGAAGACTGGGGCCAGCTTGTCCGCCGGTGCGGAAGTCCTGGGACGACCCAATTTCTCGCCGAATCGTTCCTGCGGGAGCTCGAGCCGAGGCTTGCCGGTACCCGCCTGCCGGTGGGGTGGCAAGTGACGAGCGACTCGATCGCGGCACGAATTGCCGTGTGTTTGGGGGCCAAGCGGCTTGTGCTGTTAAAGTCCAGGCCGGCGACTCTGCCAGAACAGCACGACTGGGACCTGGCCGCCCGCCAAGGGTTGGTGGACGAATTCTTCCCGCCTCTCGCCACCGCGATTCCTCAGGTAGAGTGCCAGGTGCTTCCGACTGTAATTAGCCGAAAAGCTAGCAGTTGATTGACATTTACTGGGCGAGTTGGGTACGATTGAAGATCTCTCGGAACACACCCTCCCACCCACCGGAACTGGCGACGAGGCATTAGGATCACCCGGGGCGTCGAGCATCGCCCGGGGCTTCCTGCGCTCGGCCTGTCGCCATGCTGAGAACGCGATTTGGAGGTCGCCCAGTGACCCACCGCTCGACCGTTGCCTGGCAACAAGATTGTCGTCGAAACCCTGTAGTTCGCTGCGGGGCGTTCGCCGTCGCGTGTTTGGCCCTTATTTCGGGCTGTCTGCTGGCCTCAACCGCGAAGGGATTCACGAAAGAGAGTCCCGAAGTGCGAGCAATGGTCGATAAGGCCAAGAAGTTCCTTGAGACGGACGCTAACGAGCAGCGACTGGGTGGGCGTTGCCTCATCGGCCTGATTTTCATCAAAGAAGGCGAGAAGGACCACAAGCGGGTTCAGGAAGCGGCCGCCGCGTGCGTCGAGGCAGCCAAGGCAGGTAACGCCGACGATGTCTATTCGAATGGCCTCGCCATTATCTTCTTGAGCGACCACGACCCCAAAAAGTACGCGAAGGAACTCCAGTTCTTCATCGCGGCGATGCAGAAGCGGCAAAAGCCCCACGGTGGCTGGGGCTACGACGGACGCGAGACGGGCGATACCTCGCAATCCCAGTACGGCTGCTTGGGGTTCTGGGAGGCCTATCAAAAAGGTGCAGCGATCAACCCTGGTTCGATCGACGGTGTGGCCCGGTGGCTAATTAATACGCAAGATCCCAGTGGCGCTTGGGGCTATCAAGGCGAGGTCGGCGCACCGGGTAAGCTGGTGCCTCAGACCGAGATCACTTGCTCGATGGTTTCGGCCGCGATGGGAAGCCTTTTGATCTGTGCCGACCTGGTGGGCATTCTTCAGCCGGGCGCGGCCACCGAAGAAGCCGACTCGCTCCCGTCCCTGGTAAAGCTCAAGAGCGATCGCGACGAAGGTCGCCCGCGTTTGAGTGGATCGGGAATCAACCGCCAGCAACTGCTGGACGCAGTACGCAAGGGCGATGCATGGATGGCGAAGAATTACGAAGTCGAAATCGAACGCTACACCTCTTATTATTTGTACGCCCTTGAGCGTTACAAATCGCTCCAAGCGATTCTCGAAGGCTCCGACGACCCCGAGCCCGAGTGGTACAACAACGGTGTCACCTACCTGATGAAGACCCAGGCCGAAGATGGCACGTGGGAAACCGGTTGTGGTAAAGAGTGCGACACGGCGTTCTCGGTACTGTTCCTGATCCGCTCGATGGAGACGGCACTTGGCTCGATGGGCGAAGGGGCGGCTCTCGCTGGCCGCGGTTTGCCCTCCGACTTATCGAAGCTACGCGTTCAAGGCGGGCAGCTTGTGGCCTCGGCTGCAAAGACAGAGTTGGATGGACTGCTGGGCGACCTCGACGACGCGAAGCTGGCGGAGATGGACGCCGTAATCAATGGCTCGAGCGTTCTCGATTTAGGCGAAATAAGTGAGAAAGACATCCGCCGTCTGAAGCAGCTCGTTCGAAGTGGAGAGCCTCCCGCGCGGATTATTGCGGTGAAGGCGCTCGCGCAGACGGGTGACTTCGACCATGTCCCCACCCTGCTTTACGCTTTAGCTGATCCCGATCCGAGACTGGCGATCGAAGCTCGTGACGGCTTGCGATTCGTGAGTCGCCGATTCGATGGATTCGGGCCGCCGGACCGATTCACTCGCCAAGAGCAATTAGAGGCGGTTGATCGCTGGGTCCGTTGGTACCAAGGGGTCCGTCCCGATGTTCCGGTGGTCCTTCAGTAAAATCGTCGCGAACATCCCGAGACAGGTCTTTTAAGTACTGCAAGCTGTACGTCGCCTAAATATACTGGGGCCGTCCCCCTTCCAAAGTTCGAGATCGCCGCTGCTTCATGAGTACTGCTACCGCCCCGCAACGAAAAAGCGCGAAGCACTATCGCCTTACCACGAACACGTTCGACCGCGTGTCGAGTCTGGTCGTGGCGCTGCTGGTGCTCATCGGCACGACGGTCGCGGTGATGGTATTCATCTTTCTCGTCCGGCGGTTTAGTCCCGAGATCGAACAAGTGACGGTGATCCCCAGACCCCTCAAACGGGGCGATCCGCCGAAAGGTTACGCCGACGACATCGAGCCACCGGGACTCGAAACCGCGCCGCAAGACTTGCCACCAAGCTTGCAGGACACGCTGAAAGAGTTGACCAACGCGATTAGCAGCAAGACCGCGCAGCTGTCGACCGAGACCTTCCAGGGCGATCCGACAACGGGTCATGGCAGCGGTCAGGGCAACAAAAACTACGATGGCGATGGCACCGGCGAAGGTGGTGACGATCCACCCAAAGAACTGCGCTACGAAGCGCAGTCCGATCTCGACTACGCGCAGATGATCGACTACTTGGGCGGCGAGCTGGCGGTGCTCGATCCGCGATCGAACAAGGTGTACTACGCTAAGAACCTTGCCCAATCTAAGCCGACGACTCGTGAGGCGGCCCCTGGCGACAAGCGATTTTACTTTCGCGCTGCCGGCCCGCCGCTGGCACCCATTGAACTTCGGCTTGCGCGAAAGGCCGGCATCATGAAGCCCGGTGGCTACATTGTCGTCTTCTATCCCGACGAGGTGGCGAACGACATCTACACCAAAGAGCAAGCGCTGATGCGCAAGAACGGTTACAAGGAGTTGGCCGATATCGACCGCACGGTGTTCCGGGTTACCAAGGAAGGTCGCACCTACGTATTCAGTGTTGAAGATCAGAAATACTTTTAGTCATTTTTCCTTTCGTGAGTTTCGATGGCAGCCCTGTTTAATCTCGTTGGTAATGCTACTTACGTGGCCCTCGCGATTCTCGCGCTTTGGGGAGCCTACTGCGCGATCATCATCTGGCGGCGCGTCGGCCAGATAAGATTTGATGACGAAGAAGAGCAAGATGAATTCCTTACCGAACTTAGCGCACCGCTCAATCAAGGCAATTTCCCCGCGGCGATGGCGGTCTGCGAAGACGATCGACGCGCGCTGCCCCAGTTGGCTTTGTTCGCGATTGAGAATCGCGACCAGGGCATTGCAAAACTGCAGCGGCAATTGTGGGAACGATTCCAGCAGGACGTGCTGGCCGACATCGAGCACAATTTGAGCTGGGTCGCCACCGTCGTGAAGACCGCGCCGATGGTCGGGCTGTTCGGAACGGTGCTCGGTATGATGGGGGCCTTCCAGGGCATTTCGGCCGGTGGTTCGGACGTCGACCCCGCCGCCATGGCCGGTAATATCATGCTCGCGCTTATTACCACAGCGTGCGGTTTGGCTATTGCCGTTCCTCTGCTCGTCGCGACCAACAGTTTGGTGGTCCGCATCCGTAAGATGGAAGACCTGATGGGTCTCGGTATTGGACGGCTAATTGACTTGTTGCGTTTGGCTTTGGCTCGCTCCAAGTAGGCGCATCTCGAATCGAAGAATTGCATGTCTATCAACGATAAACTCGACTCGGTAGTGCTCAAGCGGGCCGAAGGTTCGGCCATCCATGAGGTCGAGGACGACGACGAGTTCACCCCGCCAAAGCGTCGTAAGAACGACGCTGAAGAGCTGGACATGGACATCACGCCGATGATCGACATCACGTTCCTGCTGTTGATTTTCTTCATCGTGTCGTCGCATCCCGACGAGACGACTTCGATTGCCCTGCCGAAAGCGCGGCATGGCGACGCGGTAAGCCAGCGAACCGCCATCGTGTTCTCGGTGGGCGAAGGTGGTTTAGATACCGCACCGGCCTACAAGGGTGACGGAAAGATCCCGCAAAATCAGTTGTCGCCCGATCCAGCTACGCGAGAAGAAGAGATCGCCCAGTACATCCAGGAGGGTAAGCAGCAAGGGAAGAAGGACGTGGTGATCAAAGGAGACCGAGGCGTATCGTGCCGCGATATAAATGGAGTGCTTAAGGCGATCTCCAAGGTCGAGGGCACTGAATTGTACCTCGGCGTAATGGAGTCGCACTCCGATTAATTGATAAAAAGAGATCGTGGGTGAGTAGGTCTGGGGCAGGACCTACTCACTCACGACTCGAAATTCGCGAAGCCCGCCTCACTAACAAGTTCCATCTACTGAAGTTTGCATGTCCACGGAATTGATCGAAGACGTCGACAACTACAAGCCGCCGGCGCCACAGAAGCGCACGGACGACGAGATGGATTTGACGCCGATGGTGGACGTGACGTTTCTCTTGCTCATTTTCTTCATGGTCACCGCGGCGTTCGCGCTGCAGAAGTCGTTGAAGATCCCGCCGATTCGCGAAGACGAAGAGGTGTCGGCCGTGCAGGTGGACGACATCGAGAAGGACTCGATCGTTGTTCGTATTGATGCTGACAACGTGTTTTGGATCGGTGCCCCGCTGTGGACGGAGGAGCAGAAGGCACAGTCGTCGCTCGACATGCGAGCTAAGGTCCGACAGGCGAAGGAAGGAGAGGATGGAACTCCTGGCCCGGCGAAAATGATGATTCAGGCCCACGAAGACGCGGTGTACGAGAAGTTGGTGGACGCCATCGATGCTGGCTCGGCTGCACAGGTCAATGAAGTGAGTGTGGCAGTCCTGGACGACGAAGATTTTTAAGGCGTTGCGATAAAAGTGCGTTTACTCACCCTAGCTAGTTCCAGACTCAAGAGACTCGATGTCCGCCGACCAATTTATTGACGCACTCGAAGCGAAAGGGGTGCTCCCCAGTTCGACGGCTGACAAGCTTCGCAAGAAGGTAGCCGCCAGCGGCGCAAAGCCATTGACGGCAAAGTCGCTCGCGCGTTTCTTAATCGAAAAAGGGGTGGCGTCCAAGCAGGACATCATGAGCGCACTCGCCGCGGGTGGCGAGATCAAGCCTGTTCCCCCCGCGCCGGCCGCCGATCCGTCGGGAATTAACTTGCCGATGGACGAGTTGCAGGACATGAGTAGCTCGTCGGAATGGGCGATGGAAGAGTCGAGTGGTGGTTTCGCCGACCCGACAGCGGAAGCCCCCGCCGAATCGAAATCGTCCAAGAAAAAGAAGAAGAAAAAGAAGGGGAAGAACGACAACGAGTGGGACTCGCCCCTGCTGCTGATTGGTGGCGGATCGTTGGTGCTGATGGTCATCGTCGGCACGCTCATTTGGTACATCATGTTCGCCGAGAACGCGGATAACGTCCTGTCGGCGGCGCGCGACGCGATGCAAGCTGGCTCCTACAGCAACGCCATCGCCAATTACGAGAAGTTCGACGCCGACTATCCCAATCATGCCGAGCACAGCCAAGCCCGCGTGGAGCTGGCGATGGCTCGCATCCGCAATCTGTTAGAGACGGGTGGCCCTGAAGTCGCCTTCGATACTGCCGAGAAGGAACTTAATGACATCGATTTGGAGCGAGACTTCAACCGAGCGGAAGAAGACCTGAGCGATCTATTGCCAAGAATTGCCCGCGGACTCGCCGACCAGGCTGAAAAGAGTGAAAGTATCGAAGATACGCAAAAGGTATTTGACAAAGCCAAAACTGCGCTCGGGTGGACCAACAATACCAAGTACATTCCGAAGTCGCGCCGCGATACGACAGAACTCGAGGGCATCCGCGAAACGCTGGACCGCATCGAACGCCGTCAGCAATCGCTGACGGATCTCGAAGTGACCTTGGCCGCGATGGAGAAGTCGGTCGCCGATGGGCAGACGTCCGTCGCGTTTACCGCGCAAGAGGAATTACTGGAGAAACATCCCTCTTTGATCGGCAATGAGCGGCTCGCCGAGGCGCTGGCGAAAATCTCTGCCGCGGAGCAGCAGAACATTCGCTTCGTCGAAGAGTCCGTGAACGCCCAGGCGGGGGCCGAGTCAGGTAGCGTGGTGGCGGCACTAGCGGTAGCGAACCGCAGAGTGCCAGGCACATCGCCTGCCACTGGCCCGATTTGCGTCCAAGTGAGTGGCGCGGCCTACGGAATCGATGCAGGGTCGGGAAGCGTTCTGTGGCGAAAATACACGGGCCCGTCTCTATCGCCGACTAATCCGGTAAGCATCGGCAGCGATGTCTTGTTGCTTCAGTGGCGAGCAGGTGCGGAAAACAAGCCGCAGCAAACTTTAATGCGGGTGGAACTTGCTACGGGGAACCCGCTCTGGCGACTCGTGCTCGACGACGAAGTCGCCGCCCCTGTGGTTGCAGGCGAAGTCGTGTTGCTTGCTGGTGCATCGGGCAAGTTGTATGTCGTGGACGGAAACACGGGCAACCAGAAAGGCTTCGTTCAGTTCGCACAGCCGCTTCGTGTTTCACCGGCGGTGAACCTGCAAACGAAGGTTGCCTACGTCGTGGGCGAACGGTCGAGTATCTACACCGTTTCATTAGCCGACTACACATGCCTTGGCGTCTTCTACTCGAATCACGATCGTGGTGCGATAGTCGCTCCGCCGGCGGTAGTCCTGGACAAGGTGCTTGTTGCCCAGAATGAAGGGTCCGACACATCGAAGATCCGTCTCTACTCGACGGAGTCCAATGGCGCGCTGTCGCGCGTCTTGAAGGAGGAACGTGTAACAGGGCGGGTGGTCACGCAGCCGATGGTCGAGGGGCGACGCGTAACGTTTGTCACGGATCGGGGCGAAGTTGCTGTTTACGACGTGAGCGTGGGTGCCGAGGGTGAGCCCATGACGCTGCTCGCCAGCCGCGCCGCACGAAGTTCGCAGCCCGCAGTACGCTACGCGTTGGTTCAAGAAGGAAACATTTGGCTGGCGGAGAACGCGCTGTCGAAGTACACAGTCGCTCCTGCAGGGAATCGACTCACCGTCAGTGCGCTGGAGGACGACTTCAATCGTTCGCAGTACGTTGCACCGCTTCAGGTGCGAGATGGCGTGTTGTTTCACACGCGTGCCCGTCGCCGCTATGCGGGCTTTACGGTAGCCGCCTCGAACGTGAGTAACGGGGCGCCCATGTGGGAAACGGACATCGGTGCCCCGCCAGCCGACGATCCACTGGCGAGTACGGAACCCGTGGCCCTACTTCTGGCTGATGCCAATGGGCAGGTGTTCCGCTTCGACCCCAACGCGATTCGCACACGGGTGCAGAACGAAGCGCTTCCGCAACCAACCGAAGAGACGGTTCCGACCATTTATCAGTACGGCGAGCTGTTGTCGGGTGGTGCCGCGGTGTTTGCCTCGCCTGGCGTGGCACACGTGCTGCTTTACTCTCCTAGTGGAGCACAACCATTGGCTAAGGTGGCGCTTCCGTCGCCGCTCGCGTGCCGTCCTACGGCAGTTGGTGAAGGATGGATCGCCCCTTTGTCCGTTGGCCAAGTATTTGCCCTCGACGCCAAATCGGGTAAGCCCCTAGCTGCCCCGTTCCAACCGCCACTCGATGCGGGGCGATCGGTCGAATGGAAGCCAGCCTCCGCGATCGACGAGAGTCAGGTGCTGATCACCGATGGCGTGACAAAGGTCTATCTACTCGATCTGGAGCCTGGTGGATCGCTTACCCCTATGGCCGAGGCGAACTTGAGCGCTGCACCGTTGGCGAGCGGATTTGTCGCCATCGACGGCGCCGCAGTCGCGCTAGCGGAGACTGGCCAGCTGGTGGTCCTTCAGCTGCCCAGCCTTGAGCCAGGCGAGCCAGTAAGCCCCGGCGCAAGTGTCCTTTGGGGGCCATTCCGCGCAGGTGGTGTGGTGCTCGCGGCAACAGCGGAGAATCTGCTCGCAATCGATGGGGCTGGGAAAGTTGCGTGGCAAGTACCTCTGAACGTGGCGAAACTTGCCGGTCCGCCGCTCGTCGTGGGCGAACAGGTTTACGTTGCGTCGCAAGATGGCACTGTGCTGAAGCTGAGCCTCGCCGATGGTAGCGAGCAGGGACGCATTGATGCTGGCGAGCCCATCGCGGCGGGACCAGTGCTGCTCAACAATCGCTTGGTAGTCGCGGCGGAAGATAGCACACTGCTGGTACTCGAAACACCTTAGTGGCATGAGTTGCCAAGGTAGCCGCTGGAAAACACTCTGAACTCGGATTGCAAGTTGGTTTCATCGCTGTTTCACCGCCGATTAATCGTTGCCGCCCTGCTTATGGCCACGGCGATGGTGTGCCTACCCCAGACGGTGTCCGGGCAAGCCGGTGATAATGGCCCGCTCTACATGCAGCCGCCATTCGATCGGGTGGTGCTGAAATCGGGCGAGTCGGTGTCGGTTATGCCGATGCGATTTCCCGACGGCTCGCGCAATGCTCCATCGGTGATGCCAGCAGGTGGCGATCTAGCCGTACGGTTACTCGACGCCAAAGTCGCGACTGCCGAGTACTCGATCCCTTGGACGGGTATCGCTCGAATCGACTTGTTCGAGGACATGATCTTGCAGGAAGCCGTTCGGCTATCGGAGGCCGGCGAGTTTGACGCGGCTTATCCTTACTACGCTCATCTGCTCAACAAAGCCCCGCAGACGCGCAGGCTCGATGAAGCCGTGGCTCGTTATCTGCAAGCCAACGCGTTGGCCGCGTTTAAAGCTGGTGAGTACGACCGGTCGCTCGCGATCCTCGGCAGCTTGTACGAACGTTCGCCAAAAGCCAATGGACTTGCCAGTGCTGTAGACACCGTCGCAGGAAAAATCATCGAGCAGTACCTGCAGGCGAAGAACTACAGAGCTGCTCGCATGACCCTGGACGTGGTTGCTCAGACCTTCAAAGGTCTGCAAGTCTCGGTGGTTGGTGCGTGGCGGCAGAAATTCGAGCGTGCCGCTGCCGCGCAAATGGCCGAAGCGCAGCGACTTGCCAATCAGGGCCAGTATCTAGCTGCGCGGACGGCACTTGCCCAGGCCGTCGGCGTGTGGCCCGAACTTGCCGGCGTGAAGGAGTTGCAGTCCCGCATTCAGCGCGAGCATCCCGTCGTGACGTTGGGTGTGCTCGAACGCTCGCCCGCTGAGCCGGAGCATCGTCTCGACAGTCCAGCCTCGGCGCGGGCCGCCGCCTTGGTCAGCCCGACGATCGTCGAACTGCGAGGCTACACCGCCGAAGGGGGCGAGTACCTGTCATCGCTGGGGCAGCTTGAGTTGAACCCTTCGGGTATGGAGCTATTGTTCCAACTAGCCGACCCTCAGTCGACGTCTCCGATGGACGTAAGCCTTGCTTCCTCGGCTCTGGCTCGGCAACTTTTGGACGCCGCGAACCTGTCGAGCGGCGCGGCCAGTCCGCAGCTTGCCGACCTCTTGAAACAGGTAACCGTAGAATACCCCGGCGACGTGCGACTTCAGTTTCCCCACCCGCACGTCCGCCCCGAATCGCTTCTCACACTGCCCATGTCGAGCGCACTTGCCGCCGCAAGCGACCGCGGGAGATTCGAAATGGCCGAGCGGCAGGACGATTTAATTCGCTTTGAATCGCAAGGGGACCGCCGCGGTGCGATTGCCGAAGTGCATGAACGAGTCTTCGAAGACGACGATAAGCTACTGAGTGCGTTAACGCAGGGCGCAGTGGACGTGGTCGATCGCATCCCCCCTTGGCAGGTGGAAACGTTGAAGGCGGCCGACGGTGTGGTGGTCGATAGTTATCGATTGCCGACGACGCACGCATTGGTTCCCACGGGCCGCTCGCCGCTTACGGAGCAACGGGAGTTTCGCCGAGCGCTTTGCTACGGCGTGGACCGCGAACGATTTGTTAATAAGGTCTTGTTGGCGGGACGGGCAACGCCAGGCTTCCAAACAGTAAGCGGTCCATTTCCCGCCGGTATCGAACGGAGTGATCCCATTCGCTACGGCTACAACGGACAGATCGATCCCCGGCCTTATGATCCGTACATGGCGATCGTTTTGTCGAACGCCGCTTGGAATAATGTTCAAAAGGCCGCCGGCGTCAAAGAGCCTGGAGACGCGCCAATGCCGACGCTGAAACTGGGACACTCGAGAGACGCCGTAGCACGAACTGCCTGTACGGAGATTGCGAAGGACCTCAACGCTATAGGGATTCCCATTGAGGTCATAGAGCTGTCGACGGAAGAAATGCAGAAGGCGGACGAACTGGTGGATCTCAAGTACGTTGAACTTAGCGCTTGGGAGCCGGTGGCCGATGCGCGACGATTGCTGGGGTCCGAAGGAGTGCTTGGCGGAGCGAGCGATGTCATGCGTCTCGCCCTGGACCGGCTGGATGCCGCCCGCAACTGGAACGATGTCCGTACTCGACTTTACGAGATTCACGATATCGCCAGTACCGACCTCCCCGTGATTCCGTTGTGGCAAACAGTGAATTACTTCGCGTACCGCCAGGAGCTCAGCGGCATCTCGCCGCAGCCGGTGCAACTGTTCCAGGATCTCGCCGATTGGCAACTCGAGTACAAGGCAGAGCGACTGTGAACTATCGTGATTGCAAGTTCGAACTTCCCGTCGTGGCAAGTCACGTGTGGTTTTTCCTCGCGTTAGCCTTCACTTGCGCCCTAGGAGATTCGCAGGCCGCGACGGTGGATCGCTACTGGGAGGTTTCGCCCTACCGTGTTCAGGTTCTGCTCGACGATCAATTGTCAGCGTCCTGGCAAGCACGGCTCGCAGACACGCTCCCCGTGCACTTGCGTTCGCGAGCGCGAAGCTCGTTCGGGCCGATGTGGCGGCTGACAATTGACGCACTCCCTCCGGGATCGCAGCGTCCCACCAAATCCGAAATCGTGGCCCTGTCGGACGAGGCCTTGTCGACAGCTCGCCGAGAGTTCGACAAGTTAATCGTGCTCCAGCTCAAGGAGTCGAAGATTGGCTTCGAAGTGCTCGCCCAAGAGTACGATTCCCTACTGGAGAAATGGGGACCCATTTGGCGGGCTACCACTCGCGAAGGTGCAGAGCTGCCCGAGTTGGCATTCAGCCAAGTGTGCGAGGCATTCACCCCAATGGCCACATTTCGAGTGAACCGCGAAGACCCTACAAAGGTCGAGCTTCAGTTCCGCGGTTCGAAGCTTCCTCGTGTGGAGGGGCAGTCGGAGTTGGTGTCGCCTGGGCAAGTGATGCGTCCTTATCTTCGTCGCACGGACCGCGATGGCCTCCCCGTTGAAGATGGTATTCAGCCCGTTGCGTGGACTTACCTGACGCTCGATGAGGGCGAATCGCCTACGGCAACGATAGTAAGCCACACCAAGGCCCCGCTCGGCACTCGACAGCGAGGCCGCATCGACCAACTTGCGACAATCGTCCGTCCTTCAGGTGCGACCACTCAACTTCGGCTGCATTCGCGGGCCAGCGACGACGAGCCCTTGGCTGGCTTCCGTGTCTATCGCCGTGATTCGGACAGCGAAGAGAATGAATTTATCGGCAAGTCGGACGACGACGGAGCAATCAGTATCCCATCCGGAAAGACTCCAATCCAGATTGCCATGATCCAAAGCGGCGGTCAGTGGATTGCAAAGATCCCCGTTGTTCCGGGCGTGGATGGCGTAGTGAATGCTCCCTTAGCCGACGACCGCAAGCGGCTGGAAGCCGAGGGGAAACTCGCCGGTATCCATGAGGAATTGATCGACCTAGTGGCGCGGCGGAACATCCTGGCCTCGCGAATTCGCGTGAAGATCAAGGCACGCGATCTTGAAGGCGCGAACGCACTGATCCGCGAGCTAGAGGGCATGCCATCCGCCACCGAGTTCGAGCAGCAGCGGATTCGTCAGCAGGAGCGCCTCGTCACCAGCAGCGATCCGAAGATCCAAGCGAGGATCGAGCAGATGTTCAATCAGACGCGGGACGTGCTAGCCGAGTTTCTTGCTCCTGGTTTGGTGCAGGAACTCAAGCGCGAGGCGGCGGGTGGGGCTTCGGCATCGACCGGGCCGTAAGACGCTGGGCGGCCTTACTTCTCTAGCAGCAACTCGGTTTCGCGAAACCGATCCCGGTAGATCCAACGCTCCCACCAGCGAGCAGGGCGAAGATTAGGGGTCGATAGATCCACCGTGTGCTGCTTTCCGGTGCGGGTCACGAGCACTACCTGCTTGTCCCCCTGTAACTGCTTGACCACCCAGAACTTATCAACCATGTAGGTGTAGGTTTCTCCCTGGGGGGCGGCGGACACCAGTTTCGCCCGCGGACCGGGCGAGGTGCTCCGCTTCTGTTTGCGGTAAATGACCCAATCTCCTGGTTTCAACTGCTTTTCCACCGCAAATATTCCCTGCCGGGTTACAAACGTCCGAGTGCTATTTATACTCGTAGGCAAGTTAATCTCTTAACCTAATCTTAACAATACTTCTTTTCGGGTGCGGACTTTTGAATTTTACTTCTCTGGTGCAACTCGTCTGCGAACTCATTGGTGGGTTAGGGATCTTTCTGCTCGGCATGAAGTACATGTCCGAGGGTATGCAGGCCGTGGCTGGCGACACGCTGCGGCAGATGATCAATGCGATTACCAGCAATCGTTTGCTAGCCATCTTGGTCGGTGTACTGGTTACCTGCGTAGTTCAGTCCAGTTCTATCACAACCGTGATGGTGGTGGGATTCGTTAACAGCGGAATTATGACATTGGTTCAGGCGGTGGGCGTGATCATGGGTGCCAATATTGGCACAACGATCACGGGCTGGATCTTGGTGCTTAACATAGGCAAGTACGGATTGCCCATGCTGGGAGCCGCGGCATTTGTCTATCTATTTTCGCGCGGCGATCGCTATCGCTACTGGGCGATGGTTGTCATGGGGTGTGGCATGGTGTTCTTTGGCCTGGAGCTAATGAAAGACGCCTGCGCTACGATTAAGGAAATGCCTGACTTCGAAGCGTGGTTCCATCGCTTTCAGGCCGATAGCTACTTCGGCGTCCTGCAGTGTGCAATTGTCGGCTGCGTTCTGACCACCGTTCTTCAATCCTCTTCTGCCACGCTAGGCATCACGATTTCCCTGGCCTACCAAGGCGTAATCTCCTATCCCACCGCGGCGGCTCTCGTGCTGGGGGAGAACATCGGCACTACCATCACCGCCTTTCTAGCATCGCTGGGAACGACCACCAATGCCCGACGCGCGGCGTACTTCCACGTTCTATTCAATGTTATCGGGGTGTTGTGGATCACGTTGGTCTTTCAATGGTACATCGGGTTTATCCAGTGGATACTGAGCAACGACGTAACTGTAACGGAGGTCGTAGACGGCGAAACGACGTTCCCGCACGTTACCGCGGCGATCGCGGCGACACACAGTATGTTCAATATCGCCAATACGCTTCTGTTCCTTCCTTTTGTTCCAGCGATCGTCCGTTTGCTGGAACGTATTGTTCCCGCAAAGGACTTCAAGGAAAAAGCACATCTTACAGACCTTGATGTCCGGATGCTGGACACTCCGGCCTTGGCCATCGAACAGTCGCAACACGAACTCGAGCGGATGGGAAGCGGCTGTGAGAAGATGCTGACGTGGTTGGTCGAACTCCGTGACCAGGATGACCCGGATAAGGAGCTCGCCAATCGCCTGAAACGTCGCGAGCAGGTGCTCGACTCCATTCAAGATGAGATCGCGGTATTCATTACTAATCTGCTGTCCGGCAACGTGCCGCACAAAGTGGCGGATGAAGCACGGCGGCACCTATTCATGGCCGACGAGTTCGAGTCGATCAGCGATTACATCGTCGACCTCGACGAGTTTGATCGCAAGTTGCGCCGCGATGGGCATCGATTTACGCCCGATCAGCGGAGTGGGCTCAATAGTCTTAACGCCGAGCTGCTTGCCCATCTCGCGTCGGTCAATGTTGCACTGAAACAAGGCAATCGGAACGTCCAAACGGAGACGAGCGCCACGTCAAAGCGGATTCGTAGCCATATCAAGCAACTTCGCCGGCAGCATCTCGACGATTTGTCGACAGGCACGGTGCCGCCGCTGGTGAATGTGGCGCTGCTGGCATCGCTGAACGCTTACGTCCGGGTGCTGGACCATACGCAAAACGTCGCCGAGTCCATCTCGGGCGAGAAGTAGGACCGACGTGCATGTCGGTCGCAAGGAGTCAATTCGGGACGTTGGCGACCGGAAGCTGCCAAATACCGGGCCAAAAAAAGGCTCCAGCGCTTCCCCTCGGCCGGAGTGAGATATAATAGATGGTAGCCAACTCCGATTGAGTTCGCCGGTCGCGATTGATGGCCTTTTCCTCCGCCTCGGGTTTCGATAACCTACCGGTCATGGCGCTCTTCGTTCACCTTTTGACTTCAGCCGCTCTCGTGGTGCATGCCATAGTGGGGTGTTGCGGGCACAGTGGACATTCGAAGGGGGTGGGTCACTCGCACGGATGCTCGGACCTTTGCCACACCGTAGGATCGCATCACGCGCATCACGGTCACTCGCATGGCGAGGCGCCAGACCAAAGCGGGGCCGCCGACGAAGCACCTGAGTCGCCACACGTTTGCGAGCACGCTCGATGTGCTTGGCACGTTCAAGAGAGCAGCGAGATCGATTGGCTCGGTCCCCGCGTGGATTGGATTGCGTTTGGCCTAGAGGCGCACGTCCCGTCCCGTTTCGAGGCAGGTGACGCTAGCGAGTTAAGCATTCGGCGCTCTATCGAGGCCAGTGCGCTACCGGTGCGCTCGCACCTGGCGAAGTGCGTGCTCGTCATCTGAGTTGACTCAACTTTGAAGTTCCGTCCGCCGTGGCAATCGTTCGCGGCCTATCTAGCGGAGCTTCCATTTGACCTGTTGGTCAGTCCGCTTCCGCTCGTCGAGTCGCCTAGCGGCAGGTTCTTCTATTTTCGCGTTCTGCCATCGTTGCAGCCTCAGGATACACCCCATGTCCGCTCCTTATAGAAGTCAATTCGTTTGGTTGGGCCTTGCTGTGGTGTTAGCCACGCTGGGAGTGCTCGCCTACGCCACGCGTGATCGCTGGATTCCAGATAGCGCCGTTGCCCCTAAGGAACCAACCGAAGTCGACGATCACGGCCACGACCATGAAGGGCATGACCACGCTGGCCACGATCATGGCGAGGGACGGGAGATTGAACTTAGTTCGCAGGCACTCAGCAACATTGGTTACGAGCCTTACACCATTGCCTTTGGCGATCACACTCGGCAGTTGACGCTGCCGGCGATGGTGGTCGAACGGCCGGGCCGATCGCAGGTCCACATCACCGCCCCCATGACCGGAGTGGTGACGAATATTTTCCGCGTCACGGGTGAGGCCGTTGATTCCGGCGACCCGCTGTTCGAGATGCGACTGACGCACGAGGACTTGGTTTCCGCGCAGCGCGAGTTTCTCGAATCGCTCGCAACGCTCGATGTGGTGAATAAAGAGCTGAGCCGGCTCCGCGCGCTGGGCGAAGGCGTGGTCGCGGGCAAGCGAATACTCGACCAGGAGTACGAAAAGCAGAAGCTCGACGTGGCCCTGCGTGCGGCCGAGCAGGCGATGTTGCTCCACGGCATGACGGCCGAGCAGGTCGAATCGGTCCGCTCCACGGGCCAGTTGTTTCAAAACATTATCATTCGCACCCCCGAGCATGGCGACGCGGATGAAGCGTGCGAGGGCCCCCATCTGTTTACGCTTCAGCGACTGGCTGTGGCGCGAGGGGAGCTCGTCGAAATCGGCCGCGAACTCGCGGTGCTAGCCGATCACTGTGAACTGCACATCGAGGCCCTGGCGTTCGAAGACGACGCCGCGGCGATTCGCAGTGCTGCCCAAGACAGCCGGGAGGTGTCCGCCACGCTGCTCGACAAATCCGGAAGTGGCGAGCAGCTGAAGGGACTGGAGATCTTGTACGTCGCGAGCGAGATCGATCCGGTGTCGCGCGCGTTCAAGGTGTACGTCCGACTGCCGAACTCGGTGGCACTCGACAAGGCATCAGGCAATGGCAAGAGGTTCCTCGAATGGGCGTTCAAGCCAGGCCAGCGTCTGCAACTTCGAGTGCCCGTCGAAACTTGGAAAAACCGGCTCGTTGTGCCTGTAGCAGCCGTCGTGGACGAGGGTGCCGAGGCGTACGTATATCGCCAGCATGGCGATCGATTCGAACAAGTTCCCGTCCATGTAGAGTATCGCGACCGCGATAGTGTGGTGATTGCGGACGATGGCTCCCTGTTTAAGGGCGACTTCATCGCGGGACGCGGTGCCTATCAAATTCACTTGGCCCTCAAGAACCAGTCGGGTGGTGCGATCGACCCCCACGCGGGACACAACCACTAGGCAAGGAGGCCCATCTACTATGCTAAACGCCATTATTCGATTTTCGCTGCAGAACCGACTGCTCGTGATTGCCGTCGCCTTGTTCGTCATGGGCTACGGCACTTGGCAGGCGATGCAACTTCCCATCGACGTGTTTCCTGACCTGAACCGACCTCGCGTCGTCGTTATGACCGAAGCTCCTGGCATGGCTCCCGAGGAGGTTGAGGCGCTCGTAACGTTCCCGCTGGAGTCAGTGCTCAACGGGGCAACGGGAGTCGAAGCAGTTCGCTCGTCTTCGGGCATCGGACTATCGGTGATCTACGTCGAGTTCGACTGGGGGACCGACATTTATGTCGATCGCCAAGTGGTTGCCGAGCGGCTTGCTATCGCCTCCGACTCGCTACCGCGAGGTGTTCGCCCGCAGTTGATGCCGATCTCGTCCATCATGGGGCAAATCATGATGATCGGTATGGTCGCGGATGGCGAGACGACGCCGATGCAGCTTCGCACCGAGGCCGACTGGGTAGTCCGGCAGCGACTTTTGACGATCCCTGGCGTGTCGCAAGTGATCGTGATGGGTGGACAGCGAAAGCAGTTTCAGGTGCTGGTCGACCCCGATCGCTTGGTGCAGTACGGTGTGACGCTGAGCGAGGTTAGCCAGGCACTCAAAGAAAGCAACGAGAACACGGCCGGCGGCTACTTAGACAATCAAGGCCCAGAGGAGTTCCTCGTTCGCTCCATTGGCCGCGTTCGGACGATTGCCGAGATTTCAGATATCGTCGTCCGACATCGGGATGGGCAGTCAATTACCTTGGGGCAAGTAGCCGACATCGTCGAAGGCCCGCAGGTGAAAAGAGGTGACAGCGCAGCATTCGCACGTGCCGAGGACGGCACTATGGCGGGGGGGCCGGCGGTCGTGCTAACCGTTCTCAAGCAACCCCAGGCAGACACGCGCGAAGTGACTCGGCTCGTAACCGAGGCACTCAAAGCAATCGCCTCCTCGCTACCGCAAGACGTGCGGTTGCTTCCCGAGCTGTACCAGCAGCGCGAGTTCATCGACCTCGCGATCGACAACGTCACCGAGGCATTGCGAGACGGCGCGATTCTGGTGGTGATAATTCTGTTCCTATTCCTCATGAACCTGCGGATTACGTTGATCACCCTCACCGCAATTCCGCTTTCAATAGCAATCACGGCCATCGTATTCGCACTTTTCGGACTGTCGGTAAACACCATGACCCTTGGTGGCCTGGCCGTCGCGATTGGCGAGTTGGTGGACGATGCGATTGTGGACGTGGAGAATATCTTCCGCCGGCTTCGCGAGAACCGCGCCGCTTCGCAACCGAGAAACCCCCTTCGCGTAGTGTACGAGGCGAGCGTCGAGATCCGCAACTCGATCGTCTACGGAACGGCGATTGTGGTGCTGGTGTTCCTGCCGCTATTTGCACTTTCCGGCATGGAGGGCCAACTTTTCCGCCCGATGGGGGTGGCCTACATCGTATCGCTGGTGGCATCGCTGCTGGTGTCGCTAACCGTGACGCCTGTACTCAGCTTTTGGTTGCTACATGGCAGCAAACACGTGGGCGAGGAGAAGGACGGACCGCTATTGCGCGTGCTCAAATCGATTGCGGACGTGGCAATTCGCGCCAGTGTGCGGTTGTCGTGGCCGATCTTGGGTCTCGCGACGGCGATGGTGGCGATTGCTGCTGTGGGATTACTGCAGTTGGAGCGCGACTTTCTGCCACCATTTAACGAAGGTGCCGTGCAGATCAACGTGCTGCAGCCCCCGGGCGCTTCGCTGGCCACTTCTAACAACGTCGCATCCCGCGTCGAGCAACAGCTCGCGGCGATGGACGACCTGGTATCCATCGTCCGCAAGACAGGACGCGCCGAGCTCGACGAGCATGCCGAAGGCGTGAACGTAACGGAGTTCGTCGCGACGGTCGACCCCAAGAGCGATCGATCCCGCGAAGAAGTTATTGACGAAATCCACGAGATATTGGAGGCGAACAAGGACATCGTGTTCGCAGTCGAGCAGCCACTCGGCCACCTTATCTCGCACATGCTGTCGGGCGTGAAGGCTCAGGTGGCTATCAAACTTTACGGAGACGATCTTGAAGAACTCCGCCGCCAAGCGGAAGGGATTAAGAACGCGATTGCGGATGTACCTGGGATCCGCGACCTGCAGCTTGAGCAGCAAGTCGAGATACCTCAGTTGCGGATCGAGGCGGATGGCGAAAGCCTCAAGCAACTCGGCCTTAGGCGCAGCGACATCAATCAGTTTGTCGATACCGCCATGCAGGGCCAGGTCGTGTCGCAGGTGCTCGACGGGCAGCGAACCTTCGACCTCGTGGTTCGACTGGGCGATGAGTTCCGTGAGGACGTCGCTGCCCTTCGTCGAATGCGGATTGACCTTCCCGAGGGAGGTACCGCAAAACTGGAAGACGTAGCCAGTATCTATAAGTCCACCGGACCAAACACCGTCAATCGGGAGCAAGTTCGCCGGCGGATCGTGGTGCAATGCAACGTCAGCGGGCGGGGGTTGGTCGACGTGGTGAACGACATCAAGTCGCGGCTGAAGCCGATCGAAGCCGAACTGCCACCTGGCTACTTTATGGAGTTCGGTGGTCAGTTCGAGAGCCAGCAGTCGGCATCCCGGACCATAGGCATCTTGTTTGTGGTGTCTCTCATCGCCATGTTCCTACTGCTCTACAAGATGTTCCGCTCGGCGAACTTGGCGCTGCAAGTGATGGTGGCTCTACCGATGGCGTTCATCGGCAGCGTGGCATCGCTGTACCTCACGGGCCAGACGCTCACCATCGCTAGCATGGTGGGCTTCATCTCGCTCTGCGGCATTGCGTCGCGGAATGGCATCCTATTGATCAATCATTATCTGCATCTGGTGGAGTGTGAAGGAGAGTCGTGGACCGAGGAGATGCTCGTACGAGCCGGCAAGGACCGCCTAGCGCCTGTGCTGATGACCGCGTTGTCCTCTGGCATCGGGCTACTGCCACTCGCCATGGCGGCTGGAGAGCCGGGGAAGGAGATCCTTTATCCCGTGGCCACGGTCATCATCGGCGGCCTGCTGACGAGCACGGCGCTCGAGTTCCTCGTGCGCCCCGCGCTCTTCTGGAAGCTTGGCATCCACTCGGCAAGCCGCGTTGTGGGCAAACAGGATGAGGCGGCAATATGGATGGACTACGAAGCAAAAGAGGGAGAAGACCGCGATAGCCTTCGATAAGGGCCCTCGAAAAGCCTCGCGTTGCGGAGTTGCGCAGTCCGTAGGCGTTGGGGGGTGGCCGCGGAGATACGCAAAAACGTGCCAACAAGTTCCTCGGACATTTGGCGTCATATGCCGAGCGGATATGTTGAAGTTTAATGACCGCCACTCGTTGGCGACTCATGGCTCATCCGCTTCTAATGCCACGCCTCGCGTGCGGCTGCGACCGACTGATCGATCCAGTGACTCCCGGGTATCAGGACGTCGACCCGCTTGTAGTAATTGCCGCGCGAAGAGGCAGATCCAGGGAGCACAGGCGCGTAGTAAATGTTCCGCTTATTGCTTGTTGGGGCAATGTCCCTGCTGGCTTGCCAAGCCATGTCTGCAAAGGCAGCCGACATCAGTTGGTCCAGGTCCGTTGCCAGCGGCGTTGGAAACTGGAGCGACACGACAAACTGGGGAGGAGGCGTAGTCCCCACCGCCGATGACACCGCCCGCCTTACCAACGGCGGGATGATTCTGGTAGACAGCAGCGTGGTGGCCGACCGGATACTCTTCGGTGCGAATACCAATTCTGGCGGCTCGATGGAAGTCGCCACGGGCGGCTCGCTTCTGCTCGACGGCGGTGCATCACAGATCGCCGGTGGACTGGGGTCCGATGTGACCATCAACGTCACCGGCGGAACGCTCAGCTATACCGGTACCCAAGCCACTGACCTCGGTCGCTTCGGAACAGCCGTACTAAACGTCAGCGCGGGTGAGTTCAGTGTCGGAGCAGCACTTCGGGTTGGTGTGTTTGAACGGGATGGCCAAGCCACCATCAATTTGTCCGGGGGTAAGATTAACGTCGGCACCAACTTCTCGGTGATGCAGGGTGCCTCGAACTCCACTCTTCCCACCCGTGACCCGTTCGGCAAGGTATTCCAGACGGGCGGTGAAGTCATTGTGGCCCAGACCACCTACGTTGGTTTTCCGAGCGCCGGCGCAGGTACCGCGCTCTACGAGATCGGCAGCGCTAAGCTGGACACGCTCGCGATGTCGATCGGAGGTAGCAACGAAGCCAAGTTTCGAATAACGGACGCCGCTGCGGACGTCACGGTGCGAGCTAGCTTGTCGCTGGGAAACAATACCTACTGGGAAGCTGTGCCCGGTAGCGTGGTGAAGTTCACGGCCAGTACCGGCTCCTTGATCCTGGATACTGAGAGCCCGTTCTTCAACATGAACGTCTATCACCAGAACAGCTTGGACATCGCAAACGCTACCCGCTTGGCAGAGCTGTCGAATACGACTTTTGTCTTCGCCGGTAGCGACCTCGCTGGGGCGCAAGCAGGGCTATTCGAAATCGCCGGTGCTGATATGGGTGCCGTCGAAGAGGGCTACACGAATAACTTCGCCCTGGGCGGGCTAACGATTGGACAGGGTGCGACGATCGGCAACTTGAAGCTTTCCGACCTACTGCTGAATGGTGGCCCTGAAGCTACCCCGCAGGCGCTCTACGTCGACCAGCTCAACTTAACGGCGGGTAGCACACTCGACCTCAACGGACTCAATCTCTACTACCGATCCGGTAGCATTTTGGGCACCGTACTGGGTGGAACGCTCACGCAGCTACCCGGAAGTGGTGGGCTGGCGGGCGACTATAACAACGACGGCATGGTGAATCTCGCCGACTACACCGTCTGGCGAGACAACCTCGTCTCGACGGTTGCCCTGCCCAACGACGAGATCGGCGGCACCATTGGCACCGATCAGTACAATCAGTGGAAGGCGAACTTTGGCGAGTCGACGCCCATGTTGTCGACTTCGACTGTGCCGGAACCCTCGGCCGTATTACTGCTGGCGGTGGGCGGACTCTTGCTCTTGGTGCGCCGCCAAGCCTAGACGGGCTGGCGTCATCCAGTCTTTTCCAATCTGCACTTTAGGATGTCGATCCATGAAGTCACGCCGTAACGCATTTACTCTGGTCGAACTGTTGGTGGTCATCGCCATCATCGGGGTGCTGGTTGCCCTGCTGCTGCCCGCCGTTCAGGCGGCCCGGGAGGCCGCCCGTCGCAGCCAGTGCCTCAACAACATGCGGCAGCTGGGCATCGCTCTGCATAACCACCATGACACCTACAAGCGATTGCCGGCTGGTGGTCTGGGCGTGGCGAGCACGGGTGAGGGTGCCATCCCTCGCCTTGCTTGGTCGGCGTTTGTGCTCCCGTTCATGGAGCAGCAAAACCTTCAGGATCTGGTTGATCTCAAGCATTCATGGAGTTGGGTCGACTCTAAGACCAACAATCTTGTGGTGAACGAGATGCGGGTGCCAGTCTTTCATTGTCCTAGTGGGACAACCGTCAATCAGCCGAATACCGCTCTCTTCACCCTCCACTACTACGGAAACATGGGGCCGAAGGGACAAAATCCGCAAACTGGTGTCAACTACGACGTCCTTTCCGCACCCAATGTTAGTGACTGGAGCCAGGGTGAAATCTCGGTGCAAGGCGTCCTTGGAGCGAATACCAAAACACGATTCGCTGACATTATCGATGGCACGTCCAACACCATACTGCTTGGCGAACTGTCCTGGAACGATGCCCCTTGTTTCCGAGCATGGCTTCGTGGGTTCGAGAATAAGGCGGTGGTCGGTTCGAAAAATGTCTTCAATGCCATCAACGGCGTAGCGACACAGTTCAACGACGTGGCCTTCGGCAGCGAGCATCCCGGTGGCGCCAACTTCGCCATGTGCGATGCGAGTGTACGATTCATAAACGAAGATATCGATATTGGCCTGTACCGGGGCCTTTCCAGTCGCAACGGCGAAGAAGTCAAGATCAACGAGTAGCCCCCTCTGTCCGCGTGATCCATCAAGAAAAAGCGATGTTGACCAAGCTCCCCACTCATGTTCTATCCCTCGTCTTGCTTGCTATCTTTACTACGGGATGCGGACGATCCAACGGACCAGTCCGTCACGATGTCGATGGCACCGTGACTTTCGAGGGGCAACCGATCGCCTCGGGAGTCGTCGTGTTCGATCCCGACATCGCGAAACAGAACAAGGGACCGCAGGCTTTCGCCAGAGTGACGCAAGGACAGTTCAGCACGGCTGATTCAGGCAAGGGGATGGTTGGCGGACCCCACGTACTCACTATTAGCGGCGAAGTTGGTCCCGACCCGAAGAAGCCGGGCAACATTCTTTACATCAACCACAAGCTGGAACTCGATCTCCCCAACGACGATTACACGGCGGAAATTGCGATCCCTGCGTCGTCCGTAAAGAGCACGCTCCCTGTACCCGAGGTCTGAGTCGTCGTCGAGAACTCCTCGCCCCTTTTGCTTGCATCAGCGTGTGTTATGAAGAAACAAACTTTAGCCCTGGCCATTCTCACCCTCGCCCTCGGCCCGTTGGCGACGCCATCGCGAGCGGACGAATCCGCGAGACGTTACGATGTCGTGGTCTACGGCGGAACTAGTGGTGCCGTGACCGCGGCGCTTCAAGCCAAGGCGATGGGCAAGAGCGTTGTTCTGGTTAGCCCCGACAAACACTTAGGCGGGCTCACTAGCGGTGGCCTGGGCTGGACCGACAGCGGGCGCAAGGAGAAAGTGGGCGGCCTCGCCCGAGAGTTCTACGCCCGAGTCGCTCAGGCGTACGACGACCCTAAAGCCTGGAAACAGCAGACGCGCGAGGCGTACGGCGAGCGGGGTTTCGAACCCGCTACCGAATTGCATCCCGCGCCATCCGCTTGGCTCTTCGAGCCGCACGTGGCCGAGAAGATCTACGACGACTGGGTGGAACAGGAAGGAGTGCCGGTAGTTCGCGGGGCGCTCCTGGACCGCGAGAAAGGCGTGGAGAAGAAGGGCTCGCGAATCGTGGCGCTCACCACACTCGATGGCACCAGGTACGAAGGGCAGATGTTCATCGACGCCACCTACGAAGGCGATTTGATGGCCGCCGCCGGAGTGACTTACGCCGTTGGACGCGAGTCGCGTGATACCTACAACGAAGAATGGAATGGCGTGCAGGTCGGCGTTTTACACCACCGCCACCACTTTGGCTACCTCGATCGCCCCGTCGATCCGTACGTGACGCCAGGGGATCCAACGAGCGGTCTGCTGCCGCGAATTAGTGCCGATCCACCTGGTGAGTACGGCGCCGCGGACCATCGCGTGCAGGCGTACTGCTTTCGCATGTGCCTGACCGACGATCCTGACAACCGTGTGCCATTCACCAAGCCCAAAGGATACGACCCTGCGCAGTACGAGCTGCTCGCCCGCATCTACGAGGCGGGTTGGGACGAGACGTTCGAGAAGTTCGACCCGCTGCCGAACCGCAAGACCGACACCAATAACCACGGTCCCTTCAGCACCGATAACATCGGCTTCAACTACGACTACCCCGACGCGAGCTACGAACGCCGGGCCGAAATCATCGCGGAGCACGAGGCGTACCAGAAGGGCCTGTTGTACTTCATCGCCACCGATCCCCGCGTCCCCGAAGAAGTGCGGCAGGAGATGAACCGGTGGGGTCTGGCGAAGGACGAGTTCGTCGACAACGGCCACTGGCCCCATCAGCTTTACGTTCGCGAAGCACGACGCATGGTGGGTGAAGAGGTGATGACCGAAAACGAGCTGCTGAAACGCAAGCCCATCACGAACTCCGTTGGCATGGGGTCGTACGGCATGGATTCGCACAACGTTCAGCGTTATGTCACGCCCGAAGGGTATGTCCAGAATGAAGGGGACATCGGAGCGAGTACTCGCGGTCCGTACTCCATTTCCTACGGCTCGCTCGTTCCCAAGCGAGGCGAGTGCGACAATTTGCTGGTGCCCGTGTGCGTGAGTAGTAGCCACATCGCGTTTGGTTCGATCCGCATGGAGCCCGTGTTCATGGTCCTCGGCCAGAGCGCTGCGACGGCCGCCGTCATGGCGATCGACGAAGACGTGGCCGTTCAAGACTTGCCGTATGATCGGCTTCGCCAGCGGCTGGTGGCCGATGGCCAAGTGTTGGAATAAGAGAGAGATTTCAGTCGCACTTGCGATCCCCCCCCGCAACAGAGTTTTGTTAGATCGAGGAGCTGCCGAGTGTCCGTCAATCACGCAACACGCCGAACCTTCCTAAAAGCCACCGCTGGAACTGTGGCAGCAGGTGCGGTTCCCTACCTCTTCACGTCGAGTGCGCTCGCCGCGAACGCCCCCTCTGACCAGATCGGCATTGGTGCAATTGGCGTGGGAGGTCGGGGAACCCGCCTTGGCAACGAGATTGCCAAGGTGGGCAACATGCTTGCCTGTGCCGACGTCGACGAGTCGCATCGTACGGCGTTCGCCTCCCAGAATCCTGGCTGCACGGCGCACGAAGATTATCGTCACGTCCTCGATCGCAAGGACATCGACGTGGTGACCATCGGCACCCCGGATCACTGGCACGCGAAGATCGCTATCGACGCCCTGCGAGCCGGCAAGGACGTCTATTGCGAAAAGCCAATGACGCTGACCATCGAAGAGGGGCAGCAAATCTGCAAAGTGGCTCGCGAAACGGATCGTGTGTTTCAGGTCGGCACTTTGCAGCGAAGCAGTCCACTATTCCTAAAAGCCATCGCTATTGCGCAGAGCGGTCGCCTCGGCGGACCGCTCAAGCTCACCTGCTCGCTGGGTCCCGGGCACACTAGCAATCCGTTCCCCACGTCGTCCGCTCCGGCGGGGCTGAACTGGGACATGTGGCTGGGACAAGCGGTGCCGGTAGACTTCACCAAGCAGCGTTGCCACGGCAACTTCCGCTACTGGCTCGAGTACTCGGGTGGCAAGATGACCGACTGGGGGGCGCACCACATCGACATCTCGCAGTGGCTCATCGGCTGCCAAGAGACCGGACCCACCGACATCATCCCCACCGGTGGTAACATCCCGATTATTCCCGAGGACTTCGACTTCCCCGCTTTCTTCGCAGGGGAGGCGCGGCTACCAAACTGCTACAACACGGCCGTCGATTTCCACGTCGACCTCAAGTTTGCAAATGGCTCGACGATTCACGTTCAAGAGGGCGACGAATCGAACGGCATTCTTATCGAAGGCCCGGACGGTCGCATCTTCGTGAATCGCCGCCGCCTCACCGGCAAGCCCGTCGAGGAACTGACCGCGGCGGATAACGAGCGGCTCGATGCGGAGGTTCAGAAACTCTACAAGGGCAAGTCGGTCACGACGCACGTTAAGAACTTCATGGAGTGCGTTCGCGATCGTGGCGAGCCGGTCGCCGATCCCTACACCAACCATCGCTGCCTGTCGTCGGTCCATCTAGCCAACATCGCCCTGATGCTGCAGCGGCCTTTGAAGTGGGATCCCGCGGCGGAAAAGTTCGTCGGCGACGATCAAGCCGCGGCCCTCGTGTCGCGGCCACAGCGCGAGCCGTACGCTATCAAGGTCTAGATCACAGGTTCAGCTATCAAACTCCGTCCGGTGCCCCAGAGTATGCTTCGCGTTCACTTCCATCTCCTCCGCCTCGCAGTAATACTGCTGCTCCCTACAGCAGTGTGGGGCGATGCACGCGCGGAGACGGACGACGAGACTGGCTTTCGCAGCCTCTACAATGGGCGTGACTTCACGGGCTGGGAAGGCCCGACGCATGCGTGGGAAGCCGCGGATGGTACGCTGAATCCGCAGCCCGGTCGTGGTGGCACGGTTTTCACCACCGATCAGTTCGCCGACTTCATCGTAAGGCTCGAATACCGACTGCCGCCCGGCGGCAACAACGGTCTCGCGATCCGTTATCCTGGCAAAGGAGACGGTGCGTATCTGGGCATGTGCGAGATTCAGATTCTTGATGACGATTTCCCCAAGTACGCCGACTTCGACGACCGCAAGTTCACGGGTGCCGCGTACAACATGGTTGCCCCTGAGCGTGGTCACCAGAACCCTCCCGGCGAATGGAACGACATGGAGGTACGCGTCGAAGGCTCCACCATTCAGGTCACCCTGAATGGACACAAGATTCTAGACAGCGATCTTGGGACAGTTACAGAGTTCCTCGCCGATAAGCCACATCCTGGGAAAGACCGGACGTGTGGCCATTTTGGACTCTGTGGTCATGGCCACGCAGTGGAATTTCGCAACATCCGCGTGAAAGAATTGAAGACCGTCGAGCAACTCGAATCGGTGTCGGCGAACGCAAGTGCTCACGCTGAATCCGCGGCGAAGAAGGACGGCTGGCGGCCTCTGTTCAACGGAGTTGATCTCACGGGCTGGAAGGTTCCCGAAGGGGATAATGGGCACTGGCAAGTGGTGGATGGCGTGATTGACTACGACGCTCAGTCTGAAGCGCCCAAGTCGAAGAACCTTTGGACCACCGAGAAGTTTGGCGATTTCGAACTTCGCCTCGGTTGGCGGCTCAAAGAATCGAAGGGCGACCATGCCATGCCGAACATTCTGCCCTCAGGCGACTACGAGCGCGACGCCAAGGGAAAGCTCGTCACCACGCTCGCACCTAACGCCGACTCGGGCGTGCTGCTACGTGGCTATGGCAAAGCACAGATCAATATCTGGTGCTGGCCATGCGGTTCGGGAGAAGTATATGGCTACCGTAGCGATACGAAACAGCCACCGGAGGTCCGTCAGGCGTGCGTACCACTGACGCGAGCCGATCGCCCATTGGGGGAATGGAACGAGTACCATATCACTCTCCGAGGCGACGTGCTGAACATCGACCTCAACGGCAAACGAGTGATCCGCGACGCCAAGCTTCCCGGCATTCCGCCGCGTGGTCCGATCGGCTTACAGCATCATGGCGGTATCAAAGAGGGCAAATGGTCGACCTCATCGAGCTTGGTGCAGTTTTGCGACATCTGGATTCGCGATCTCAGCAATTCGGACTCGAGCCCGTCCAACTCCGAGGCACATCCATGAAATCTCGAAAGTCCGAAACGAGTTCGCCACCGATGAATTTGAGCCAGGAGTTCACCAAACGCCTAACCGCCTCGCAAAGCGCGCTCTACGCCCGCATTGCCGCGCTCATGGGAACGACAGAAGAAGCGAACGACGTGCTGCAAAACACGAACGTCGCTCTGTGCCAAAAGTCGGCCGACTACGATTTCGAGCGGCCGTTCCTCGCGTGGGCGTTCACGTTTGCCCGGTTTGAGGTCATGGCGTGGCGGAATGTTCATAAGCGATCGCGACTACTGCTGGATGACGAACTCGTCGGGCAGTTGGCTGAAGAGATGGCATCGAACGACTCGTGGGACGAAGGCCGGCTGACCGCGCTCGAACAGTGCCTCGAACGACTGCCCGCCGACCACCGCAAACTAATGTCCGAGCGGTACGAGTTCAACCGCAGCGTTCAAAGCATGGCTTCCCGCATGGCAATGTCCGACAACTCGGTGGCAGCCCTTCTCTATCGCATTCGCAAAACACTACAGGCATGTGTTCAACTTCGAATGACGCGGGGTGATGCATGACCTCCGATCGCGAACGATTTGTCGAGCTCCTAAGCAAGCTAGTCGACGGCAGCATGGACAGCCGCGACCGCAAGCAATTGCGCGAACTGCTGCATAAAGAACCCCATTGGCGGAGCGAGTACGCGAACTACTATCAGATTCACGCCCTGCTACATTGGCAGCACGCATCGCAACTCGATGAGTCCGGTGAGGAGGGAACGAACTCGCGTTCCGACGGCAGGCTTTCCGAAAAGCTTACGCGATGGACTTGGGCCGCCGCTGCAGCCGTGGGTGCCATCGCCGCAACGGTACTACTAAGCATGTCCTTAATGGAGGACTCGCCTGGCCCGGTCGCATCTGTAACACCTCAGCCGCTTGGTTTTCAGGTGCTGAGTGTCGAGGGAGTGCCACAAGGACCTCAGCTTGTCTCCTATTCGCCCGACCAACGTTACACCTCCGATCGCATTGCCATCGAAGGGGGCGTGCTGCGGCTTCGCATGGACTCGGGTCCCGTGGTGCGATTGATCGGTCCCTCGGAGGTCGAGTTCCTCGACTCGGCTCGCATGCGGATGCTGAAGGGCAAGCTCACCGCGCGCGTCGAAGAGGGAGACGAGAAGCTCATTGTCGAAACGATCCACACCCGCATCGTGGACCTAGGCACCGAGTTTGGTGTCGACCTCGCCGAGCCGACCCACACCGACGTCGTGGTGTTTGAAGGGGCCGTCGAGCTCCGCGAGCGCGGCGACCTGACCGACGGCCCGGCCCACACCGTGCTTCGCGAAGGCGAGGCAGCGAGCATCAACGATCAGATGCAGGTCCGCCGGATCGAGAACGTGGTGATGCAAGAGCAGGAAGCGAGTTGGACGACCAAAACGGTAAACTCGGCGAGCGTCATTCACTCGGTCCGCGACAACACCCGCGATCCTTCGTCCATGTTCTACTACCGAATTGTTCCGGGTGGCATGCACGAAGACGCGACGGCGTACGTCGCCAAACGGCATCAGTGGAATAGCCTCGAAGATCGGGGGATACCTAAGTGGCTCGAAGGTGCCGACTTGGTGGAGACGTTCGGTGGTGATCGCTCCAATTCGGATCTGGAGATCGACGTGCGGCTTCGCGAGCCCGGTATGCTGTACGTGATGTACCATACGCGCAATGCGCCACCGCGCTGGCTGACTGATAGTTTCCAGGACACCGGTTTCGAGATCGGAATGGAATATCCGCGCGGCTTGGAGACCGGCATCCCGATGAACGTCGGGGCGGGGCAGGGCAGGTTGCTACCGTTCCGCGTGTGGCAACGCCGCGTCGCGGCCTCCGAAACGGTGACGCTCGGCGCGCCCGAGCAGGCGAACGAAAATGGCGACTCGATGATGTATGGATTCGTCGCAAAGGGATTGTCGTCGGAAGACCTTTAGTACTGACAGGGCCATGCTTTACTTCCAGGCGGGAGACGTACTCGACATGACTTGGCGATGGTTACTCTTGGCTTCGGCCCTCGTTTGGGCGGGCACGCAAGGTGGCGGCGCACCTGCGCAGTCGGAGCCCACTGATCAAGCGGATCCCTCCGAGCTCATTATTTCGTGCGATCTGGCCGTCTACGGCGGAACTCCGTCGGGCGTGATGGCCGCGGTCGCCGCCGCCCGACATGGTTGCACTGTCGTGCTCATCGAACCATCGAGTCACGTCGGTGGTGTAGTGAGTGGTGGCCTAGTCGAAACGGATATCGGCCGACGCGATTCGGTAGGTGGTCTGGCGGATGAGTTCTTTGATCGAGTGCTACAGTACTACACTGAAAAGTACGGGCCTGAGTCCGAGCAGGTCATCGCGTGCCGTGGCGGAATTCACTTCGAGCCACACGTCGCCGAGCTGCTGTACGAGCAGATGCTCGCCGAACAGCCAAAGATCAAGGTGATGAAGGGTCATCGGCTTCGTGATTCGCTGGTGACCAACTTGCGAGTCAGCCGCGTCGCGCTCGAGACCCGTGCTGGTGATCCGGTCGAGTGGATCGAAGCCAAGATGTTCGTCGATGCCAGCTACGAAGGCGACCTGATGGCAAGGCTCGGCGTGCCGTATCGCGTAGGTCGCGAGGGCCGCAACGAGTACGGCGAGTGCCTCGCAGGGATTAACAAAGGTCCCAAAGAAGTGCTGGGTACCGGCGACCATCGCACGCAGGCTTACAACTATCGCGTGTCGCTCACCTACGATGTCGACAACCGAGTGCTGTTCCCCAAGCCCGAAGTATACGATCCAACCCCTTGGCGTTCGTACGGCAATCGAATCCATCGCGAGGGAATCGAAAAGTTCGCCGACCTGTTCGTCACCTTCGATGGTAAGGCAGTCCCCAACCAGAAGATCGACACCAACTGGTGCGACCTCACTGGCGGTTCTGAGGGCTATGCCGATGGCGATTGGGAAACGCGGGGCCGAATCGAGGCGCGCCATCGCGACTACTTCCTGAGCTTATTGTACTACTTGCAGAACGATCCCAGCGTCCCTGAGGTGTTTCGCGAAGACGCCCAAAACTGGGGATTGCCACTCGACGAGTTCGTCGACAATGGGCACTTCCCGCATCAGATCTACGTTCGCGAAGGTCGTCGTATGCTGGGGAACTACGTTCTCAAGCAAAGCGATCTCACGACCAATCGCTACAAGCCCGATGGCGTCTGCTCGGGCAGCTACGCCATTGACTGCCACACCGTCCAAAATCTGTTGGTGGACGGCAAAATTGTTCGCGAAGGGTCGTTGCCCGGCGGGGCGGTGCGGCCGTACGATATTCCCTACGCCTGCCTTGTGCCGTGCACCCCTGAAAACTTGCTAGTCACGGTGTGCCTATCGTCGTCGCACGTGGCTTACTCGTCGCTGCGGATGGAGCCCGTCTACATGATGCTCGGCCAAGCAGCCGGTACGGCGGCATCCTTGGCCATCGAAGGCCGAACAACTGCGCAAGCGGTGGATACCGCGGCCCTACGAGAGCGCTTGCGGGCGGACGGCGCAGTGCTCAATGCGGCGTGCGAGCCGCAAGTGTCGATCGTCCTCGACAACCAGCACCCACTGCCGGGCGACAGAGTGACGTTCCGTGCCTCGGTGGATCACCCCGGCGATGACATCGTCGAGTACCAATGGAACTTTACGGGTGGCGGCGACGCAGAAGGCCACGGGCAACAGGTCACTTATGTGTTTGAGAAAGAAAAGGTCTACACCGTTAGCCTGCTAGTTACCGACGAACTCGATCGGCAGAAGCTGGTAACGTGCGAACTCCCCGTCGGCCGCGCGTTCGAAACCGATGTGACCATCGATGATGTCGAAGCGGGCCTTACCGGCCGTTGGGATCCCTATGCTCCGGCGATTTTCACCGGCGCCTACGCCCATCGCGACAAGATCCTCTGGGGCGAGCGCGCACCCGGCAATGCGCGTTTTGTTACGAAGATCCCTCGCTCGGGCCGCTACGCTGTCTGCCTTGGTTTCCTACCCGCGGCCGATCAAGCCACGGACCTTACTGTGAAAGTGAAACACCTAGATGGTCTGTCCACGACGGTGGTCGACCAGACCGATACCAGCAACCCGTTCCCGTTCACCGTGCTCGGCGAATACCGTTTCAAGGCAGGGCAGATGGCCTTGGTGCAGTTGTCGTCGCTCAGGGCGAACGGGCGGGTTGCGATTGACTCAGCGCGATGGATTTGGCTCGATGATTAGAATTGTGCTGCTTGCAGTTGCGGTCTTTGGTGTATTCAGTGAAGCATCGCTATCCGGCGCTGAAGTACCATTGAATGACGTTCCCGCCGAAGTGTGGGTGCTCGACCCTGCGCCGCTATCGCGCGAGGAGCAAACTCTCGCGGCGGTGGCTCAGGGCGTGCTCAACCGCGAAGTGCCTCGTGTATGGATCAAGTCCACCGGCGTTCAGGACTTGGAGTTCGCGGAACTCGTCGAGGCGGGGACGCGAATCGAACGGGTCCGCTCGCCGTGGGAACTCGTCGAAGCTTTTCGCGATAAGTTCAGCGGCGCTGTACTGTACGAGCCGAAACAGGAAAGCCTCAACGTGGCGACCACCGTGTGTGGATTGCGAGGTGCCATCCCTATCACCGAAGCGATGAAGTCGCGGGCCGCGATGCACGGCCTAAAAGTGATTGAAGACGTTCGAGATATGTCACTAGACGAAGCTGTCAAGCGATGGGGCGGCGAGTGCTCGGATTCGATCGTCGTCCACCAGCCAGCGGAGAAGCACTATCACCTCCGTGATTTTGCGGCCGCTAAGCGGGCTTTTGTGTTTGCTACCACCGACCGCGCTCACCGTGTTGATTTGCTCCGCCGCATCGGGAAGGCCCCCATCGTGTATGGTTGGGGGGAAGACGAGCGCGACTTTGTCGAGGACGCGAGCCTCGCCGGTGGGGCCATTGTTCCGGCCGATTGGGCACTCAATCTATCCTTTCTTCAGCATTTGAATGCCGAGCCGATCGCCCGGCAGTCGCAGGAGTTCAAGCCAGCCGAAGCTGGTGAGCGCGTGGTCGCATTCGTGATGACCGATGGCGATAACGTGCAATGGACAGCCGGCCGATTTGGCACCCATCCCGGCTTCTGGGGCAGCCCGCACCGTGGCAAGTTCGCGATGACTTGGGAGATGGCCCCGCTGCTGAAAGAGGTGGCGCCTACGGTTCTCGCGCGTTATCACCGTGAATCGCGAGAAGGACAGAACGCCGACAGCCTGATCGCAGGACCGAGCGGCGTGGCGTATTACTTTCCACACGATAGCCCGAACCCCGACCACTGGACGGAGCGAACTGCCGAGTCGATGCAGGCAAGCGGAATGTCGATCTCAACGGTGCTCAACCGTGGCGGCGATATGTCGGAGGCCGACGCGTTGCTGGACGATCCGCGTGTGGACGCCGTGTTTTACAAGGACTACGCTCCGTACAACAAAAAGCAGGGAGCCGTGAGATGGCACAACGGTAAGCCTTGCATCGCCTACCGCTACCTACTGTGGGAGCCCCGAGAAGACCAGATGCCCGCTGGCGTGGCCGAAGCCATCGCAACACTCCCTGCCCGTGCCGATAGCGATCCTAACAGTTTCGCGTTGGTGAACGTACATGCGTGGTCGTTTCGGGACATGGGCGGGCCGATGGAGGCAATCAAGCAGACGATCGACGCGCTCCCAGCGAATACCCGCGTCGTCAACGCGGACGAGTACGTTCACTTGCTGAAAGCCGCATGCCAGCGGTCGCAGACTCGTTCGAAAATCGAGTGATTCTTCGTCACATGGCCTGCACCGCCGTTGAAAACAGGTGACGCCGCAGAACGCCCCGCTCCTACGGGCGCGGCTCGCTTGTGGTCTTAGTCCAGACGGTACTTCTCCCAGCTTCACCGCCGGCTCGAATGCGGCGTGCGTGCGAAGCGTGCCTCCTAACCAGGAGTTGTTCGGATGCGGTCGATTCGTGGCCACTTGGCCCTCGTTGTAGTCGCGCTGATTGGTGCAGTAGTACTTGCACCACCAAAATTCGCATATGCCAGCGAGCCCGAGCAAACAGATATTGTCGTCTACAGTGGAACTCCTTCGGGCGTCTTGGCAGCAGTCGCTGCGGCGCGAGAGGGTGCGCAAGTCACCCTGATCGAACCCCGCACTCGTATCGGCGGAATGATCTCGGGCGGTCTCACCAAAACCGACATCGGAACGCCAGGGACCGTTGGCGGCCTTACCCGCGAGTTCTTCGATCGCGTGCTCAAGTACTACGTCGACGAGTACGGCGAAGACTCCGAAGAAGTCAAATTGGCGATCGGCGTACGGTTTGACACGGCTTACTTTTTCGAACCCAAGATCGGTCAGAAGATCCTGGAGGAAATGCTCGCCGATGCGAAAGTCAAAGTGGTGGTGCGACGGCGGATTGTCGACGTGGTGATGAAGGGCACGCGCGTCGAAGCGATCGTGGTCGAAGATCCAAAGACCGGCGAGCGAGAGACCTTCGCAGCGAAGATGTTCGTCGACGCTGGCTACGAGGGCGATCTGATGGCTAGAGCCGGCGTGCCCTATCGCGTGGGCCGGGAAGCTCGCAGCGAATACGACGAGTCGATCGCTGGCATCAACATGGGCGATCCCGACTCGCTCGGCAAGGCCGATCATCGCATCCAAGCATTCAACTACCGCGCGACCTTGACCGATCGTCCCGACCTCGTGGTGCCGTTCCCCAAGCCCGACAACTACGACGCCAGCAAACACTCGGGGCTCGTGGCGACCGTGAATGCTCGCGGCTTCAAGACATTTCGCGAGTTGTGGGAATCGGACGGTAAGACCATGGAGCAGATGCACGGCGGCGTGAATGGCAAGTTCGACTTCAACCGCGGCGACATGCCGGGCGTGAACTTTGCCTACCCCGATGGTAGCTACCAAGAACGGGCCGCGATCGAGAAGACGATCCGCGACAACTACCTCGCGCCGCTCTACGCATTGCAGAACGATCCTCGCTTGTCGGAAGAGTTCCGCAAGGATGCGATGACTTGGGGCCTGCCGAAAGACGAGCACCTCGACAGCGGCCACTTTCCCGATCAGGTCTATCTGCGGGAAGGGCGTCGCATGATCGGAAAGTACGTCGTAACGCAAAACGATGTCGAGTACTTCCGCGACAAGGCCGATACGATCTGCCAAGGGAGCTACAACATGGATTGCCATGTCGTGCAGGTGATTGGCTACAACAATCGCATGAACGACGAGGGGCATTTCAACCATTCGACCGACGACTACGCCATCCCGTACCGGGCGATCGTGCCCGTTGACCATCCCAACGTACTGGTCCCGGTGTGCCTATCGGCGACGCATGTCGCGCTCAGTTCCATCCGCATGGAACCGGTCTACATGATGCTCGGCGAAGGAGCAGGGCGGGCGGCCCAATTGGCGCTGGCCGAGAAAGTGCCGGTGCAGGACATCACGGTTTCGAAGCTCCAGTCAAGGCTCAAGAAGTCGGGGGTGCCACTGAAGGTCCGCTATCGTCCCACCGTGCGCATCGCCTCAGAAGTCGAACAAGTCGCCCCGGGGACCACGGTGAAGTTCGAGATCGATCCCGTTAGCATTCGGGGCAAGATCGCCAAGGTATGGTGGAACTTCGACGGCTCGGGCGCCGTGCAAGCGACGGACGAGTCGCCTAGCTACACGTTCGACCTCGAGAAAGTCTACGACGTCAGTTTGCTGGTCGAGGATGCGCAGGGGCAGCAAAGTCGGGTTATGCATAAGCAGATTCGCGTCGGCCGCGAACCGGTAGAAGATGTGGAGCTGGATTTCGATTACCCCCAGGTTCATAGCTCGGGCCGGTGGGAGAAGGGGCGCTACGGCGGCACCTACTGGCGCCGCCTGTGGCAGGACATGGGCGAGGGCAAGGGTGAGAAGCAAGTAACCTATCGCCCTGTACTCCCACGCAGCGGTCGCTACCTCGTGGCGATGGCTTACTCGCCACAGCCCAAGCACGCAACCAACGTGCCGGTAATCATTCGCCACGAGGGTGGCGAGACACTCGTCGAAGTCAACCAGCAGCAGTCGGACACGGTGTTTCCCTTCAACCCGCTGGGAACGTATCGATTCCCAGGTGGGGCGGGCGCCGAAGTCACTATTTCTAACGAGGGGACGCGCGAAGGCGAGATTGTCACCGCCAACAACATTCGGTTCATCTGGCAGGGCGAATAGCTACCGATATTGTCAGTGTACTTGTCGAACATTCACTTTGATTTTAGCAGCTTGTGCAAGGAGTAAGTCTCATGAGGCGAAGCATCACCGGCGGACTCGTAATTTGGAGTCTGATCGTCCTTTTCTCGCACCACACTTGCGCGCAGGACACGACCTGGACTCGAACACCCGGAAGTGGTCCCGGCGATTGGAACACGGCCTCCAATTGGAATCTCGCAGCTACGCCCACGGCGGCCAATACGGCTCGCATGACGAACGGGGGCACGGCAAGGGTCACGACGGCGTCGGTAGCGAATCGACTTCTCTTTGCAACGGCCGCCAACTCGTCGGCGTTTCTCGAAGTTATCCCTGGGGGCAGTCTCACGCTGTCGGGTAGCACCAATCAGCTTGGAGCGGGTGAAGGTTCAAACACGGTTATCACCATGACCGGCGGCGAGATCGACTACACCGGCACCGGCGCGACCGATCTCGCCCGCTTTGGTTCGGCGATGCTGAACGTTCAGGGCGGTGCCTTTAAGCTGGATGGTGCCCTCCGCGTCGGCGTTTTCGAGATCAACGGGCAAGGGACCATCAACCTCTCCAATGGCCTCATCGACATCGGTACCAACCTGTCTCTGAACCAGGGTGCCTCGAACGGCGGAACCCTTACCCGACAACCGTTTGGCGAGGCGTACCAGACCGGCGGAACCATGCAGGTTGCTGGGACGACTTACGTGGGATTCTCCAGCGCACCACGTGGTCACGCGTTGTATGAGCTGGCCGGCGGCGCGTTTCGGTCGGGATCGCTCTACATCGGCGGTTCCGACAACGCCACGTTCCGGGTCACCAACGCTGCCTCGGAGATAACTTTGCAAACCAGCATGACTATTGCCAACAACGCTCGCATCGAGGCCGTAGGCGGAACGACGATTCGCTTCGCCGCTCCAACCGGTACGCTGGTGGGTGATCCCGCAAGTCCTTACTTTGCGCAGAACGTGTACTTCGAGAACAGCATGGACATCGCCGACGTGGCTAACGTCGCCGGCCTCGAGAACACGACACTCGTCTTCGCCGGAGGTGCGCTGGGCGGTGCGAACGTTGGTTTGTTCGAAGTTGCGGCTACGGACATGGGTGCCTCCTTGTCGGGGTTCGCAAACAACTTCACGCTTGGCGGCCTCGCGATAGGCGACTCTCTCAACATTGGTAACCTGAAGCTTACCGACAAGCTGCTCAATGGCGCGGCAAACGCCACACCGCAGGCGCTGTACGTCGACACGCTCACCGTCACCGCGGGGAGCACGCTCGATCTCGGCGGACTCAACTTGTACTACCGCACGGCGAACATCGCCGGCTTGATCGTGGGCGGAAGTGCCACCCAAGTTCCCGAACCGGCAACGTGGGTCGTCGTGCTGCTGGCGGCCGCTGGTGGAATTGTCGCTAGTCGACGCGGATGCGTTTAATCGTTCACTTTACCCCCTGATCTCTGGGAGCCACGCCGTGTTTCTAGTACCCACGAAAGTGGCTCCCAGAGTCTTTTGACAACTTACTTAGGGGGCACGTCCTGCGTGTCCTGAAACTTGAAGCACCCCAGGAGAAACACGAGTCGCCCTCGGCCGTAAGGGCGCATTGTGCACAAAAAACCTGTCAATTCGCGACTTTCCGGGCCTAGTTGCGCGGTGCCACACGGTGCCGATTGCTGGCAGGCAAGCTCGCGTTTGCCTATATTGGAACATCTATCGTCAGGGCCCCCGGGCCCTCTCTCTGGCTCCATGTTCCAGACCGTAAACAGGTGTTCTACGTGTACCGCACAGTTCTACTGCTAGCCGTTGTTTTCGCCGCGCAATCCTCCATCGCCGAGGTGCCAACGTCCACCAGCATCGTCCCGCCTGCCTACCCGCTGGTGGCGTGCGATCCTTACTTCAGCATCTGGCAGCAGGGCGAGACCCTCACCGACGCCAGCACCACGCACTGGACTGGCAAGTCGCAACGCCTGGCCAGCTACGCCAAGGTCGACGGAAAGGTCTATCGCCTGCTGGGAAGCGAGCCCAAGGGCACCCCAGCGTTCGATCAGAAGTCGCATTTGATCACGCCGACCCGTTCGGTGTTTGAACTCGCCGGTGCCGGGGTCGAGATCGAACTCACGTTCATGACCCCCGCCATTCCGTACGACATCGATCTGCTGTCCCGTCCCGTGACGTACGTCAGCTACACGATGAAGTCGACCGACGGCAAGGAGCACGACGTTCAACTGATGTTCGCTGCCTCGGGCGAAGTGGCCGTCAACGAGCCCGATCAACAGGTCGAAGCCATCACAAAGGACCTCGATGGTGCCGAGATCGCTCGCATCGGAAGCGTTGACCAACGCATCCTTTGGCGGAGCGGTGACGACCTGCGCATCGACTGGGGCTATTTCTACCTCGCGGCGGATGGCGACCAGACGCAGGGGACTACGCTTCAATCCGAAGGGGACATCCTGAAAGGCTTCGATCCGGCAAGCAGTGCTAAGAAAGAGGTAACGGGCGAAGCCGGAGACGTTGTGGCGACGCTCGCTCTCAAGCCCGTGAAAGTAGGCAGCGATTCGACCAACCAGTGGCTGGTGCTCGCTTACGACGACATTTACTCCATCGAGTTCATGCGCAATCCGCTTCGGCCTTACTGGCGTCGGAACGGGCTCGATGGCGAGGGGCTCGTGAAGGAGACGCTGCGAGACTACTCGAAGAATCTCGAAGCCTGCAAGAAATTCGACGACGAACTGATGGCCGACCTCATCGCCGTCGGCGGGCCCGAGTACATGGAGATTGCCTGCCTTGCCTACCGCCAGTGCTTTGCCGCCGGCAAGTTCGTGGCGGACGCCAACGGCCAGCCGCTGCAGTTCAGCAAAGAAAACCACTCGAACGGCTGCATCGCCACGTCCGACGTCTTCTACCCGATGTCGCCGCAGTTCCTGCTGTTCGGCCCGTCGCTCGCCAAGTCGTTCGTCGCGCCGTTCATGGAATACGCCGAGAGCGAGCGATGGCGTTTTCCGTTTGCTCCGCACGACCTTGGTACTTATCCCAAAGCCAATGGTCAGGTTTATGGCGGTGGCGAACGGACCGAAGAAAATCAAATGCCGGTCGAAGAGTCGGGCAACATGCTGCTGTTGATGGCGGCCATCGCTAAGCTCGAAGGCAACGCCAACTTCGCCGAGCAGTACTGGCCCCGCCTTACCCAGTGGGCCGAGTACCTTCGCCAGCAGGGTTTCGACCCCGAGTCGCAGCTTTGCACTGACGACTTCGCGGGTCACATGGCCCATAACGTCAACCTGTCGGCAAAGGCCATTGTTGCGCTCGGTGCGTTCGCCCAACTGTGCGAACTTCGCGGCGATCAGGTGATGGCCGACGAGTACCGTGCGACCGCCGAGAAGTTTGCCAAGCGGTGGATGGAAGAAGCCAACGATGGCGATCACTACCGCCTTGCGTTCGATCGTGGCGACACCTGGAGCCAAAAGTACAATCTGGTGTGGGATCGCGTGCTTGGTTTGAACTTGTTCCCCGAGTCGCTCCTCGAAAAGGAGATGGCCTACTATCGTCGAGTTCAGAATCGCTACGGGTTGCCTCTCGACAATCGCCGCGAGTACACCAAGCTCGACTGGATTGTGTGGACCGCTACGCTCACCCAGAACGACGACGACTTTGTCGCCCTCATTCGCCCTGTGCATCGCTTCCTCAAGGAAACCCCCGACCGTAGCCCCATGACCGACTGGTACGAAACCAAGACGGGTCGCAAGGTCGGCTTTACCGCTCGGCCCGTCGTGGGTGGCGTTTACATGCCGCTGTTGCACAAGGACGACATGTGGACCAAGTGGGCCGCACGCGACACCACGGGTGCCACGGGCTACGCCGATTTGCCGAAGCCACCGGTCATCGAATCGGTGGTTCCAGCAGCCGACACTCAAGTGGCCACTTGGCGCTACACCACGACCAAACCCGCTGGCGACTGGATGGATGCCAGCTTCGACGACGCCAAGTGGCGTTCGGGCCGGTCGGGCTTTGGTTCCGAGGGGACTCCGAGCGCTCGTATTGGTACCCAGTGGACGACGCCGAACATCTGGCTCCGCCGCACGTTTGATGTCGATCCATCGCTCGCCGACGAACTGAAGCTGCACGTCCACTTCGACGAAGCCACCGAGATCTACATCAACGGTGTCCTTGCCGCCAAGACCACGGGGTACGTGACCGACTACCAGCAAATCCCAATTAGCGACGAGGCCCTCAAAACCTTGAAGCCGAAGGGCAACGTGCTCGCCGTTCACTGCAATCAGAAGACGGGCGGGCAATACATCGACGTCGGCTTGGTGACTATCAAGCCGGCCGAGTAACGGGTCGGCCCCGTAACAGGCAGGCCCGGTATTAGGCTGACTGAGCAACTATCGGTGGGCGTGGGCTAGACCGTATCGGCTAGCCCCACGCCTCCCAAACAAGTACGCCAAGAATTCCCACCACGGCTATGGCGGCCACGGCGACGCTGGCCATCGCTAGCCTCGATAGCCCGGTGTTCTCATTGTCGCTCTCTTCGACGCCACCACTGTTCGTGGCGACGCTTGCCACCTGGGCGAAATAAGCGGGCGTCTGTTGCGGTGTGGTCTCGTCCGACGACGCGGCCAGCGGCGCCGTGCCCTGCGAACTTCGCCCGCCCCCATCGAGATCAGCCAGAGGGTCGTCTTCGAATGTCAGGGTGTCTTCGAGGTGCGGACTTTGCGCGGCAATGCGGTGGGGCCTTGGTTCGCGAGGTTCCTGCACCAAGGTGCTGACCGCCTGGGTGATCTCGGCGATCGCATCCTCGCTTGCAAACGCCCGTAACCGCTGGGCAACCGCTGCCGCGGACGGTGGGCGTTTCTTCGGATCCTTTGCCATCATCTCGGCGACCAGCTCGACGAACTCGCGCGGAAGGTCGGGCTGCAATTGATCGGGCGGTAGAGGCTTCTCGTGCAAGTGCCGCTGCATCTTTTCCGCCGGATTGCCCCCGGGGAAGGGGACTTTGCCCGTCACCGCGTAATAAAGCGTGCAGCCCATCGCGTAGATGTCACTTACCGGCACGATGCAGCCAGGGTCGCGAATCGTCTCAGGCGCGAGGTAGTCAGCCGTGCCAACGATCTTCAGGCGATCGCCCTGCTTCGCGGCGTGAATATCGGACTCTAAGTACCACGCGAGCCCAAGGTCAATCACCTTCACCACCGCCTCGGGGGTCACCAGCACATTACCCGGCTTGATATCGCGATGCACCAAACCACGGCGGTGGGCGTGCTCCAGACCCTCGGCCGCTTGCTGCATGATCAGCGCCGCGGCTTGGTAGGTCACCGGACCAAGCCGGCGGATCAACTTGCGGAGATCGCTGCCCGGTACGTACTCGGTGACGAAGTAATACGTGTCGCGCTCGCGGTCCGCAAAATGAACTCGCACCAAGTTCGGATGATCGAGTTGTGCCTGGATGCGGATCTCGTGGCGAAACTTGTTGATCGTGTCGGCGGTGGTTTTGTTCCGCGGCAGAACCTTCACCGCTTCGATGCGACCCAGGATCTCGTGCTCGGCCTTGAACACATGCCCCATGCCGCCGCGACCGATGGCGTCGACAATACGATAGGGCCCCAGCGAGAACTTGGTCCGTCCGAGCTTCAGTTGCTCGACTTGCCAAAGGTTCAGAAGCCCGAGTTCGATGAGTCGGCGACCAATCGCATCGTCCGACACTTCGGCGACGCTTACCGTTCGCTCGTCCCCCGCGTCGCACGCCGATACCTGCGCGAGGTGCAACTGCTCGGGGGTCACCAGACCGCTGGCCCCGGCTGCTTCGAGCAAGATGGACTTGGCGGTTAACGACATGGGCGAGCACAAGCGGGAAGAGGAGGGCACTCCGCGGCACCGGCTTAAGTGTACCGTGGGGACATCCGTCGCGCCAACTCGATTGGCCCGAGCCCGCTCATGGGCCAAAAGCCGCTGGAAAATCAGCAGTTCCGGGAATTACTCCTGGATTGCCCCTAACCAACCATCGCCCGCCAACAGGCGGCAAGTTAGTTAACTCGCTTGCGAGACTTGCCAGCGAATCAACGCGGCGTGCCGCCCTGCCGGGGCGGATTGTAGTAGAGCTCGTAATCGACCGCCCCGTCCTTGCGGTTGCAAGTGCCACGGAACAGGTAGGGGTCGATGTCGTAGGCTACGGTTTCGACGCTGCCATCGCAGTACGCCATCTGAAGTCCGCCTGGGTGGGTGCTACCAAACCGGACGTCGCCCGTGTTTTCCGGCTCGATGGTTTCCGAGTCGGCTTGCGGTGGAAAGAAACCACTGCGGTAGTTATCGTTGTTGTAGCCGGTGCACCATGTTTCGTTGTCGCCACCATCGGTCCCGGTGTCGTAGTTCTGAGGATGCAGGAATTTCTCTCCGATGAGATACGTTTTCGACGTCCCGTCCGTGATGTGACGGATCCCCACCTCGCTTCGGCAGAACGTGGTTCCATTGAGTTCGGAGACACTCAGCGCGGCGGATATCTTTTTGCCGGTCTTGCTATTGCCCCAGTCGTGCGACTGGGCGGACTGAAGATTGCTGGGTCCTTCACCATACTGCACGTGGTTCTGATCACCGCTGTTAGCCGCGTAGTCGCTTCGGCCAACGAGCCCACCCCCTTCAACGCTGTTGGCGTTGTAGCCAATAAAGCCGGCGTTGTAGACCTGAGGTGTGAGCGTCGACGTTCGTCGCGAGGGGCACCTCACCGCATCCAGCGGATTTTGGACAACGTACGTCGCATTCTGCTTTTGAGCTGCCGAAATGGTCTCGGCAGCACCATCGCTTGGCAGGTCGTAGAGCTGTTGCTCTTCGATGAACGGAAGCGTCGAGTAGATCCAACCACCGGGTTGCTTGGTGCCGAATCCACGGTCGCCATCGCCTACCCAGAAGTAACTCCAACCGCCTGACGGGAAGTAGCCCACGGTCGACTCGTGATTCTGGGCTCCGAGTGCCAGTTGCTTCATGTTGTTGCGACACGTCTCACGTCGGGCCGCTTCGCGGGCCGCTTGCACGGCCGGAAGCAAGAGCGCCACCAGGATGCCGATGATCGCGATGACGACCAATAGTTCTACCAACGTAAACGCCGTTCTGCGTGGGAGAGGCATTGGAGACTCCAGCGGTATAGTTACCAGTTAATCGGAAGGAAAAGCCTGTTAGTTCGCGCTCTAGTTCGAGCCTTTTACTTCTTGAGCGTGCGTCGCACCGCGAACCCAGCCACGCCAAGCAGTACCAGGGCGATGGAGGTCGGTTCGGGCACCGTAGTCGCTCCGGCCAGCAGCGCGGTGAGGTTCAACCCGGAGGGATTGATGTGGTTGGCTCGCAGAACGCTCCAGTCGCTGAAGTCGACCACGCCATCGAGGTTGAAGTCGCCCTTCTGCCAGGTGCCAAAGTCGCCCGCGGTGACCACGTTGTGCGCGCCCTGGAAACTGTTGGTGAACCGCCAGTTGGCCACGAGAGCCGCTACGTCGTCGTTCGCGGGGGTGCCCGTGCCATCGCCACTCACCACGCCATCGAAGTTGGCATCGCCCGGCACCAGAGGCGAACCACCCAGTAGCGTGTTCAACTGACTGGCAATCCAATCGTTGTCTTGGAATAGTTGGAACGTGCCGTAGTTCTGGCCCGCTGGCGAGGTTGTCACGTCCGAGTTGTCGCCGTAGACGTACATCTCGAGGTCATCCACGGTCCCTTGGAAATACTCGCCATGGACAGCACCCAGACCATCGCCCTGCATTTCGGCGGCACCTACGGTGAGCTGGCCAACACGCGTTCCGCCGGAGACGAAACCTTCGGGGGGCTGCGAATCGGCACTCGCCGAGACGGCGATGCCATTCACGTAGACCACCGACATGTACTCGGCGAAGTCCTGCCCGCCATCGACCTCGGGTGCACGCGAATCGCCCGCGGTGAAGATATGCTGCATCACGTGATACCACGTGTTGCCGGTGACATTCACAGTGGCTTCAATGTCGGTGTCGTTGGTGTGTCCCGAATTGATCTGCGTCCACTTGCCATCGGCCGTGATGGCGACACCACCGGCGGTTTCGGTATCCATCACAATCACTTGGCGTTCGCTACCGAGCTTTGCTCCAGCTTGTGGGTAAACCCACATTTGCAATCCACGCGCGGTGATGTTGTCGTAGTTGAACGGATACGGACTGGAACCATTTGGATCAATCAGCGGCAAAGTCGGCGTGATCAATGGATCTCCAACTTCCGTCGGGCCAGCTAGTACATCGGGGCGGTTGAGTGGCAGGTTCGTCCACAGCACGTCGCCCGAACCACTGAATTGAGCGCCGAAGGTCCCGCTTCCCGCTCCTGGGCGGTTCAAACCCGTCGGCCCAACGCTAACGTACTTTGGAGCACCGGACACATTGAGATCGATGTACGCCCGTGTGGGCCCGACCGAATCGTAGGTCACGTTGTTGGAGTTAGCCCCTATGGTCTGATTCGCAACTGGATTTTCGAGGTCGTCTTCGCCGAACGAGTACAAGCGATCAAGCGTTACGCCGGCCTTCGCCGTGGGCACGCCGATCAGTGCGACGACGAATAACAGAGCAATACCGCGAATAGCTTGGTGAGACGACACGAGCTTAACTCCCTTGCGAAACTTGCGAGTAACGAACACGGTGCCGGCGAGCGTGGCGAGCAATGCAATGCTGCCTGGCTCGGGGACGGCGCTGGGGGCTTGAAGGCTGCCACTTCCGCCCCCAACGCCGGCACCAAAGTTCTGCTTCCAACGCGAGTAGTCACCCGCGTCCACGGTGCCCGATCCGTCGCCATTGCCGGCGAGCAGACTGCCTTCCGCGGCACCCAAGTTGTCACGCCAGACCGTGTAGTCGGCGAGATTCACGACGCCATCGCCGTTGTAGTCGCCAGGCGTGCTGGGCGATTCGATCGTGGTGAATTCCACGTTACCGGTACGCATCTGGCCCGACAGGGCGTCGCGGTACTTGAACTCCAGCGGCGTCTGTCCGACACCGGTCTGGTACGCAGCACCAAGGAACAGCGAATTCCCATCGTTGAGGCCCTGTTCGCCGGTCAGGTTGAACTCCGCCAGCATCTGGCTGCTCGGCGTGCCCAGCACTTCCCAGAAATTGGCATCCTTCGGCCCGGTGTCGAGCGGATTCCAAGAGTTGGCATTCAGCCGACCGCCAGCCGAACGAATCTCGTAGTACTCGAGCACCACGGTTTCGTTGATCGCGGTGTCGTTCACAATCTGAGCGAGGCCATTCGACGGGTCAACTTGCAGCGTCAGCGCAGTCTGAGCTGGCGTCAGGAACGAGCTCGCGGTGATCTCAAAGCCCGCGATGTTGCTCACACCGGGGACCGTTCGTCCGCCAGAAGTCATCCGAACCGGACCGGAAAGGCCGTTAACGGTGATCGTGTTGGTCGCGTTGTACAGGCCCGTCCCAACTTGGAACATTCCCGTCGTTTGGTAGTCGGTGCCGTTGATGTTGAGGTCGAAGATGTTCTCGCCCGACTCGTCCCAGTTGAAGTAGACCGTCAGGTTGTAGCTGGTCGCCGGCACGCCTGCGACGAACACATCGACGCCCGCACCGCCGTTATCGTCAAGGTAGCCGTACATCAGCTTGGCGTTTTCGGTATCCTGCGGACCATTCTGGTAGACCGTCGCGGCACGCCATTCGATGCCCGCTCCGGTCGCCGCACCGGCTTGGTTGATCAATCCACCGGAACCCACAGCTCCATTCAGGTTATTCCAGTTCGACGAACCACTCTGACCCGCGGGGCCAGTCACTGCGGGACCCTGGAAGTTCACACTGATCGACGATTGGGCAAGGGCCTGCGACCCACCCATCAGCGCCAACCCCGCAACGAGCATTGCCACCACGCGACTCTTACGCCGCCAGCAAAGGCCGAGCACCAAGGCCGAGCAGACGGTGATCACCGACGCTGGCTCGGGAACTTGCGAACCGTTCGTAAGGGCGGCAAACGCCTCGGCCGAGTTCATGGCGATGAACAAATCCTTGAACATCAAGAGGTCGTCGATGTCGTTGTCGCCATCGGCATCAAGGTCGCCACGTTGGTACGAACCGGTGACCGACAAGCTGGCGAGGTCCGTCCCAAAGTTGTCCCGCTGCACGGCCCAGTCGAGCCCGTCGATCGTGCCGTCGAAGTTCAGGTCCGCAAAACCGAACGGCGCGAAGCCGTTGCTCGAATCCGAGTCGACGAAGTCGACGATGCCACGAACCGAATCGTCCGCACCAGCGACCAGATATTCGAACAGCGTTGCCGCTTCGCTCGGATACTGCTGCCACAGGCCGTCGCCCAAATTGATGGTTTGACCTTGAGCAATGCTGCCGGTGGTCAGGGTGACTTCGCTCAACTCTTCGGGCGAGCGGACAATCTCCATCCAGTTGTCATCCGAGGCAACCGTGCCATTTTGGTCGTACGTGGTAGCGAACGACTTCCAGGCGGTGGTGTCCCAGCTACCGGTTGCTGAGAGCAGTCCAACGCCGGCGAGATCGATATCCGCCCCCGTGTTATTGGTCAGCGAGACGTTGCCAGAGTCACGATCGACGGTCAATCGAAGCGCGTTGTCGTAGATGATGGTGTCGAGATCCTGAATGATCAGGCCCGCAAGAGCCGCACGCCCACCATCGCTCCCGGGCCCCTGCGTAATGGTGACCGTCGAGGTGCCCGAGACATCGAATGTCCAGTAGTTGCCCTTGGTGGTCGTCGTCAGCGGGCTCCAGTACTTGCCCGTCGCGCCGAACGACTCGTTAATGTTCGCGTAGGAAGGTACCGACAGCGAAGTAGCGCCACCGAACACCCAGGTGCCGTTGACGTTCATGTCCCGGGCCACTGCGTTGCCAGGTGTCTGGTTGGATTGATCCGAGGCGTAGAGGCCAATGACGCGGTAATTTGCGAACGGAATCTGCGATAGGGTCACCGAGATGCCCGCGCCGCCATCGTCGAGATAACCGACGCCTAGCTTCGCTTCGTCTGTGCCGGTGCCGACGCTGTTGTACCACGCGTTGTTCGCCGACCAGGTGATGTCCACCGTGCTAGCCGCACCCGTGAAGTCCATGGCATCGGTGATGGTGCCACCCGCAGGCGTCGCGCCGGACGTGTTCCAGAACGAGCTGTTTGTGCGCAGCGGACCAATGTCCTGACCGCCGGCGAAGGTTTGATTGCCGTCCCATTCCAGGAAGTTCATCGAGATGATTTGGCCTGGCGCCAAGGGGCAGAGAGCCAACATCGCCACACTCGCGGCGATCCACAATTTCATCCGGCCGGACACGTTCATGATCATCAGAACAACTCCTGGGGGACTCATCAAAGTCAGTTCGCACCAAACGAGAGCCGAGCGCGCGCAAGCTCTCGTCGTTTACGTAGATTCACCATTGCCGAAGACAGCGCGCACCGTTTCCGCAGTTGATAATGAATGCGGGGACAAGAACTTGGCGTGAGCGTGTACGTCCTTGCCGTACGCCGCTATCCAGCGGCCGACCCATCGCCTGTCATTGCGTATCGCCAGCTCAATAACGCGGGAAGGAAGCAACTTGCTTTGCGCATAAACCAGCGGCACTCCTGGGATTGTAAATAAGATGTGAATAAGCAACTATGCAAAATTGTAAAGCCGGTTGACTTTTCTTTTTAGGGTTTCGCGCAACCGTCTCTCGCATAACGAAAGAACCGTGCGGTGATTACGTCTCAACTCAAACGCATTGCCTTCGTAGTACCCGAAATCAACGAAGACACACGCAGCCAGGCAGCCGGCATCTGTCAGGTGGCTTCACCAAGAAATGGTTTCGTGGTCCGCGACTTCGTCGCGCCCGAACACGATCCGTTGCAACCCGCGCTCTACGCGTGGCAGCCGCATGCCATCATCACCTACGTGGCCAACGAGCGGCTCTGTGAGTTCGATCCCATGCTCGCTGCCGGGGTTCCGGTGGTCAATACGGCACGCGGAAAACCGAGCGAACGCCTCGCCATTGTCGTGGCCGATGCGCAAGACCTCTACGACCACGTGCATCGCGTTTTCGGCGCGCTACGCGTACGGCAGACGTGGCAAGTCGTGTTCGGCGAAGAGCTTGGGCCGTTCAGCACGCAGGCGCGTTATCTAAAGTACACCAGGCAGCGCGGCGTGCCGTTTCATAGCCAATGGGTCGCCGATTTGTTTGAAGACTGCGCCCCCTATGAGTTTGAAGAAGTCGATCCCGCAGTGGCGAGTTGGCTCCTCTCGCTACGCAAACCGGTGGGCATCTTCTCGCAGCATATTTACGCCGGCTACTACATCGCGCGCTGCTGCGAGCTCCTCGGCATCCAAGTGCCAACCGAAGTGGCGATCATCGGCACCGACTCGCTTCATCTTGCCAAGGCCTCCAATCCACCGGTGACGAGTATCCGCGCTCCCACGATCGAGATCGGCCGCGAAGCCGCGCGTCTCGCCATCCAAATGATCGAAGGCGCGCGAGCCCCCAACGACATCGTGGTGGTGCAGGGCATGACGATGCTCGCCCGCGCATCAACGGGTGCTGCGCCCAAAGCCGACTGCGACATCGATGCCGCGCTCGGGTACATCGAGCGCTACGCCTGCGACGCCCTCAAGGTCAACAGCTTGCTGAGCGAAACACAAAGCGTCTCCCGCGTCACGTTTCATAAACACTTTCTCCAAGCCACCGGAGTCACCCCCGCGCAGGCCATCCAGCAGCGACGCATGGGCGAGGCGCGTCGGCTATTGACCGAGTCGCAAATGTCCCCCAGCTCCATCGCCGGCCTCTGCGGCTACACCGACTACATGCACTTCTACCGCGTCTTCCGCAAAGTCGAAGGCGTCAGCCCCCAGCAATACCGCAACCTCGCCAAATGAAAGAGTACTTAGCCACGGATGGACACAGATACACACGGATTAGGTAAGCAGACAAAGTCATCGGCCTTTTTCTCTCTTTAGCATCCGTGTTTCATCAGTGTTCATCCGTGGCTAAAAACGACCCATTCTTGCCAGAAACAGCGTCAGTTTGGATGGCATATTCCAATCGGGCATCCAACCTCACAACCGATACAACCACACCTTGCAGAGGCAGTTGGTAACCCGAAACGGCCCGCCACTCCGCGACCTACACTTGTCCGGTTTTCTCACCATTCACGTTGTGCGGAGATGCGGTCATGGGTGCCCGGATAAATAGTGCGGTCGATAGCGGGATCAAGAGCGAACTTCGCGGGGCAATGCAGTGGCTGGTCGGCGAATGGCAATGGCCGCTCGCGGGCTTGTTCGCCGCGGGGGTGATGCTCGCTATGACTCCGGTGATGTTCGCCGTCGCCGGTTGGGCCATCGCACTAGTGTGGCTACAACTGCCGCTCTACATGATTCACCAGTTCGAAGAACACCACCACGACCGCTTCCGGTTGTACCTGAATAAGAACGTCGCCCACTGCGACGCCCTCACGCCGGCCGGCGCGTTCTGGATCAACTCGATCGGCGTCTGGGGCCTCGACATCGTGATGCTGTACCTCGCCGTCTTCGTGAGCCCCGCCCTCGCGCTCGCCGCGTTCTACCTGCCCATCGTCAACGCCCTCACGCACATCCGCGAAGCCGTCGCCCGCCGCGAATACAACCCAGGCCTCTGCACCAGCCTGTTCCTGTTCCTGCCCCTCTGCATGTTCGCCCTGTGGCGAGTCTCGCTCGACTCCGCCGCCACCTGGCAGGATCAGCTCTTGGGCCTATCAATCGCCATCGCCATCCACGTCGCGATCATCGTCTACATCGTCGCGCGAGTAAGAAAACTCCGCGGCGTGAGCACGAAGATGGCGACAGCCTAACACGCGCCCGTAAATCGCAACCTGTAGGAGGACTCTCCGAGCCCGATAGCCGGGGATGGTGCCCCGTCATCCGTCAACGACGCAGCCCGCGGGTGCCACTGCTGGCTTGTCGAGCGTCGCCACTCAAAACCCATTGAGACTTCTAGGTTGCGCCCCCTTGCAATCGCCGCTTCGCCCCATAACCAGCAGTGTCTTGAACCCCCATCGTCCATCAGAGACTTAGCAAAAGCACTGCTGGTCCACTCCCAACCGGCGAACTGATGGTGACGTCACCTCTACTGTGACGGCACCGACGTAGCCACGCTCGACAAGCCAGCAGTGGCACCCGCGCGCCTTCCATTTTCTCGCCACAACGAGGGTCTCTCGCGTACTGCTGATCCGTCAGGTCTTCCCCGGACCCCGAGAACAACCTGTGGGAGGGCTCTCCGAGCCCGATAGCCGGGGAGGGTGCACACTCCTGTTTGCAAGCGCTTCACCCACCACCACCCCGTCATTCCCGCGCAGGCGGGAAACCAGTCGCAACGCCGTGCGCCCGCTACTCGCTGACCGTGAAACGAAACGGCTGGCAAAGGTTAGAAGGATGCGGCAGGATGCCCTCCAGACTTTCGCCGGAATGGTACTCGAGTTCCAGCTTGCCCTTCACTCTTAGGACAACCGAGTACTCACCTGGGGGCAGCTTCCCACACGGAACGATCGCCATCGTCGCGGAGGTGGTGGCCACGTTCCGAGGAGTCTTGGCGTACTCCACGCAGAACTCGTTGCCACGTCGTTCGACTTTAGAAATAGCCAAATTCGTCTGGCCATGACTGGAGAAGACGACCAACGAAACCTCGTCGTTTGCCGCGAAAGTATCGCACGGCTGCTTCTTATCGCCGAGAACTTCTGTCGCCTGGCGCACCACGTCCCTCACGTCGCCGCGCACTGCGAACCCTAGCCTCTCGAGACGGCCATCGATGAGGCGTAGCCCGCGAAGTGCCTGCTCCAAGGGATAGACAATCGACCTCCTGCGTAGCTCGTCCGATAGTTGTTGCATCTCTTCGGCCGAATAATCTTTGTACTTGGCAATGCTCTCGGGCGTGTTTCGCCAGATGGTGAGCTCGGGCTCCAGCTCACGCAGTCCCTTGGTACCATTGCCGCCACGAAGCGTCCAAATCGTATCGAGCGGAATGCGAGCATCGGCGGGGGGCAAGCCGCTGGTGGGATCGGTGAGGACAAACACTTCGAAGGTCGTATCGCTCGGCACAAGCCCGGCGGCCACGTTGGCCTCCACCGGCGCAAAACCTCGATCGAGGTGGCCTTGCTCCATCGGAAGCTGACGAAACTTTGCGACGTACTTGCCCGCGGGCAAGTCTCCCAACGGGATCAAGGCGAAGTCGACCGTCGCTTGAGGTTGGAGCGAAGGTCCGAATCGGTACTCCACCAGCACTTCAGAGCCCCTGCGCGTGCTGCTCACGATTTCGACCTCGTAGTTGCTGACGAAGCGATAGAAGACGAGTTGCACCTCCGTTCCCAGCACGGTGGCTCGCTTCTTGAACAACGCGTCCGCTTTTCGAAACGCGGTCAACGCGCGGGCTGTCGCAAGTTCCGGCGTACCGGATACCACCAGCGCCTGCATCGGTCCTGGCGGCTGCGCGGTCAGAGTTCGGGCTAACCGCTCGGCAAGAAAAGGTTGTTTGCCTCTCTCCTCGGCAGACGCTTTCAGCAACGCGTCCAAATCGCCAGTGCCGGGCATGCCGAGTGCGAAGATGTCCGCCAGCGGAATGACCACGTCTCGCTCAGTCGGCACTTCGTCAGCAACGCTCACCGAGCCGATCAATAAAAACGTAATCAGCAGTGACCGACACATAGCAGGTCCCCTTGTTGGCGATGAAAGTGGCCGCGTGGTCCTACTCCATCGTAGCAAGTTAGTAGGAGACGGTGTGCGACTGCTGGTTGGTGGAAGCACAAAGCAACCTGTAGGAGGGCTCTCCGAGCCCGATAGCCGGGGAGGGTGCGCCGGCCATCCGTCAACGACGCAGCCCGCAAGTTCTTCACCCTTCCCCTCGCGGGGAGGGTCGGACGGTACACGGCCGGGGGGGGATGTTCCATTGGAACGCGGTTGCTACTCAGCTCCGCGCGCCACCGCTGGCTCGTCGAGCTCCACATAGGCCACGTGCCACCAGACCGGTTTGCTGGAGAATTGGACCACACGAGCTACTGAGGTCCCCTCGAAAGCACTGCTGGTCCACTGCGGGCTGGCGAGCCAGTCGAGAACGCGTCGGTGCGCAGACCCCTTCGGCTTGGTCACACTCGACAAGCCAGCAGTGGCACCCGTGCGTTTGAGTACGTGGGCATCGGGTGAGCAGTGCCCGACAACACTAGGTGGCGGCCAGTACAGCGGCACGAATTCGTTCTGAGATATCTTGGATGCTAAGTATCGAGGTGTTCAAGGCCACCTAATCCACCAAGGTTGGGCTAAACCGCATGACTTCGTTCTTGGTTACCTTATGCCAGAGGGGAAGGATTACCTTTTCGCCCTCCATCTCTCGTGAGACCATTCCGTTAAGTTCGTACTGGGTCCAGTTCTTGGCGAAGAATGCGGACGAAAGCACCACCAATCCAAAACGGGAATTGGCAAGGCCGTGGTCAATGGACTTTCTTAAGCTGTCACCAAGGGAGAGTGAAAACTCGTCGTACCACACCTTCAGCCCGGCGGCGGATAGTGCCTCGGCAAGAGGACGAACAAAATCGTCTTTGTCCTCAGACGCATGAGAGATGAAGAGATCAAAACTCACATCTTCTGTGATTTCCGTTTGCTTGTGCAGCGAGATCGAGCTAGCCATGGAATTTAGTAACACCTGCTGCTCACGCAGTTCTTGAGTGGTTTCTCGATTAAAGTCACGCCAAACAATTTCACGTTTGTAGTTTCCGAACTGTAGCCTTCGGCCTTCCGCTTCTTTGCGACGCTTCGCTTGAATGCAGCTCTTCAATTGTGACTTGATTCGCTGAAAGCTTTTCTCAGATTCTTGAAGTTGCTTCTGCCACTTCGGTACGTGTCGGGGGTTGGCAGCAGCACCTTGCAATTTCTTAATTAGCAGATTGACGCTATCCTGCCGCCTGCTCAACTTCGTTTGAAGCATTGTGATCTGCTTCTCTAGTTCAGCAGCTTCCTGGTATGGATTCTTCTTCATGATCAGCAGGCAGCGGGAGCAGGATGGGTTACCGTTTGAACGTCAACTAGTCCCAATAGCCTGACTTGCCGCCGAGTTGCTTGTATACCCTCTCTCCTTCTTCTGTGAAGTCAACGTGATCTGGGCCCCTCATGTAGAGTAAGCCGAGGTCAAGTAACTCCCCGATTATCTCTCGTTCGATTGCGTGGGAGGTGCTCCCATCGTCGGGGCTGCCTAGTACCAACATGCAGGCTTTCTGCCTCTCCGTTAATTCAGGCATGGTAGTCCTTCTATTCGAGTGGGCGTGGACCGGCGGTTCTGATGCTTAACCGATGCGCTAAAATGCTACCACTTGCGGCTTGCCGTTTCCAGCCATTAGGGCCGATCCCAGGCCCCGGGTGCCACTGCTGGCTTGTCGAGCGTCGCCACTCAGCACCAATCCAAACTACTAGGTCGCGTCCCTTGCAATCGCCGCTTCGCCCCACAACCAGCAGTGTCTTGGACCCACACCGAGCATCAGACACCGATCAAACGCACTGCTGATCCACTACGAGCCGGCGAGCACGTAGTTGCGTTGACTCTACTTTGACGTCCCCGACGTAGCCATGCTCGACAAGCCAGCAGTGGCACACGGCGAGCTCCACCTTTTAGGGGATGCTAACTCTCCACCCCCAACGGAATGAATTCCGTTCTACGAGCCTTCGGCTGGGGCACAACTATTTCCACTTTTTTTCAGAAGGTGACTAGAAAGTACTCGCGGGTGTGATATGGTGGACAAAAAGTACCTGTATGGGTGCGGGTGGTCATTGGTTGCAGGATGGGGGGATTTGTTGGGGTGGCGGGGTGTTCGAGGGGTGGGTAACGCGTGAAGCGCCGTATCGGCGCGGAGCTTGATACGGCCTACGGGGCTCCAATAAATAATAATGTCGCACTTGCGGGTTGCCCCTGCGACTTTACTCTGTGAGACCAGTTTAAGAGTGGAGGTGTAACTGACTACAAGATAAGACGTTAGGGCGAGACTCCCGCGGGGCGGAAAACGAGTAAAGTCGCACCCGATGAAAAACGGAGAAGGTGCGACAAAACGCCGCGACAAAACGCCGCGATAAAACTCTGGGGCGAGTGTCATCACTTTGAGTGAGTCTATTCGATGACAACCGAGGGCCACCAAGCGGGCAGGGGTGCGACGATTTCCATCGGTTCCTTTCGCACGGGGTGCTCCATCACCAAGCGGTGCGAGTGCAGGGCGATTCCTTGAGGGAACGCGAGCGTCGAGCCGTACTTGCGGTCGCCGACGATCGGATATCCCCACTTGGAAAGCTGCACGCGGATTTGGTGCTTGCGACCCGTTTCGAGTCCCACGCGAACGAGCGACGTGTCGCGACGCGTTTGCGTGTCGTCAACCGTGTGAATGACCTCGAACGACAGCGCGGCATGCTGGGCGTCGGGGGCAGAGGCGTTGGTGGTGTGCATTTTGCGGTGGCGTTCGTCCTTGCGAAGGTAATGCTCGAGCCTGCCCGACTGCTGGTCAGGATGCCCGGCAACGAGCGCCAGGTAGCTCTTGGTGACTTCGCGACGCCGGAACTGCTCGGTAAGTCGACTCGCCGCCTTCGAAGTGCGAGCAATCACCAACACGCCCGTCACAGGAGCATCGAGACGACTAACAATCCCCAGATACACGTTGCCCGGCTTGTTGTATTTGTCGCGGAGATAGTCCTTGGCCACCGTCAGCACGCTCGCACGATCCTCCGCGACCCCCATGGTCGGCAAGCCCGGTGGTTTATTGACCACGAGCAGATGGTTATCTTCGTAGAGGACAGCGAGTTGCATGAAATCGAAATCAGATAAGTATCTAGCAAGGCCATCGGGCTCGGAGAGCCCTCCCAGAAGCTAATCATTGTATGGACCTTTCCTTCATTGTGACCGGAACATGACAGCAACACCAAGCCCCGAATTGATCCTGGCGAGCACGTCGCCCCGCCGGCAGGAGCTGATGCGTGACGCCGGCTTCGTGTTCCGCGTGGTGGCTCCCGACCCCACGGCGGAGAGCGGGGCGTGCAGCTCGTGCGGGCCGGTGGAGCTGGTGCGCGACTACGCCCTGAGCAAAGCGGCGGACGTCGTGCGGCAACTGCTGGCGGAGGAGAGAAATCGGGACATTTTGCTGCTAGCCGCTGACACGGTGGCCGAGTGCCAAGGACAGATACTAGGTAAGCCCGCGAACGAAGACCACGCCCGGAGGATGCTCGAACTCCTGCGAGGCCGCGAGCACCGCGTCCACACGGGCGTTTGCGTATGGACTTTGCCCTTCGTCGGCGAGCCCCAAGCACCCTACGTCGAGACGGTGGAGACAACGCTCGTCATGGACGCAATCGACGACTTGGCGATTGAGGAGTACATCAAGTCGGGCGGCTGGGAAGGCAAAGCGGGCGGTTTTGGCTACCAGGACCGCCTGGGATGGATCCATATTAAAGAGGGGAGCGAGTCGAACGTCGTCGGGCTGCCGATGGAAAGAGTCGCCGAATTGCTGAACGAACGCAACGTGTTTACTGAGCAAGGGCCGTAGAAGATAATAATTGGAGCGCTGAGTTTCCCACCGATCGCTCGCCTACTCCCCCGGGAGCCCCACCTTCGGCGAGCAACACCATTTAACGAGGAAGTGATGCAGAAGTTCGCCAGTTTGTGTGCCGTGTGTGTGTTGGCCTCCGCCGCGATGGCGCAGGAGACGACTTTGCCGCGTGGCGTGGTGGCCGAGAAGCCGGCGAGCGGACCCGCGGTGGAGGTCGAGGGTGGATTCATGGTCCCCTACACCGAGCGTGTGCCCGGGACCGAAATCGACATCGAAATGATCCCCGTCCCCGGTGGTGAGTTCACGTTCGGTAGCTCGGCGGACGACGAAGCGCGTGGCGAGTTCGAGCTCGACGAAGTGAAGGTCAAGCTGCCGCCGTTCTGGATTGCGAAGCACGAACTGACTTGGGGTGCGTACTGGCCCTACATGAAACTGAACGACGACTTCGCCAAGCTGCAGGAGATCAAGCAGAAGCTCACGGACAAAGACGCGAGCAAAGCCGAAGCCGCCAAGGGAGTGGTTGCCGCTTCGCCCGCCATTGCCGCGGCGATTGAGACTCAAGTGGAACCTGTAGACGGCATTACGGCCCCCACGCCGCTGTACGATCCGGGAACCACCTACGAGTTCGGACAAGAAGAGAAGCTACCCGCCGCGACGATGACTCCGTACGCCGCGATGCAATACAGCAAGTGGCTGAGCGCCACGACCGGCACGCAGTATCGCTTGCCCACCGAAGCCGAGTGGGAGTACGCGGCTCGAGCTGGTTCGAAGAACGTTTATCCTGGTGGTGACGATGCCTCGAACATCGGCGACTTTGCTTGGTACACGGACAACTCGGACTACAGCACCCACGAGGTTGGCGCGCTCGCCCCCAACGCGTGGGGCCTCTACGACATGTTTGGTAACGTCGCGGAGATGGTGATTGACGAATACAACGAGGAGCTCGAGCGTCCCGAAGGCAAGACGTTGTCGTGGGCCGAAGCGGTGAACTGGGCGAAGAGCAACGACATGCGGATTTGTCGCGGCGGATTCTTCGACGCCGAGGCGGACGCCTGCCGCGTGACGTCGCGGTTCTACACGGAGGAGGCGGTCTGGAAAGGAAGCGACCCCAACGCCCCGCTGAGTCCCTGGTGGTTTGCCGATTATCCTTCGAGCGGTGTGGGGATGCGGCTGGTTCGGTCGTACGAGCCGCTGGACACGGAGACGATCGCCAAGTTCTGGAATTTCGACTCGCCCGAGATCGAAGCCGACGTGAAAGCCCGTCTGGCTGGTCGCCGCGGCAAGCTGGGTCCGGCGGATCCGAACTTGCCCAAAGCTCAGAAGGAGCTCGCTAGCGACGCGGTGAAGGGCCTGTTGGGCGGAGGGAAGTAGGCCGTTTTTGCCCAAATTGCCGAACTCGCCCGTTGTCAACTTCCGATTCAATTGGAAGGCGGGGTGCGGTATACTTTCCGCAGGGAATCGCGGCGGCCGCAGGCCTTCGCGGATCAACCCACCCGCTCATCGCACAACGTGAGGACAGGCGTTGAAACTTCGGCTTGGCCTGATCGGCCTGGGAAACAACTGGCAGAATCGCCACATGCCCGCCCTGAGGGCGTTGAGCGATCGTTTCGAAGTTCGCGCGGTGTGCGACCCTGTGGCGCATCGTGCCCAGCAACTGGCGGCGGAGTTTCGAGCTCGCGCGGTCGATAGCTTCCGCGAGGTCGCCTTCGCCGAAGACATCGACGCCGTGCTGCTGCTTTCGGCGCGGTGGTTCGGCTCGTTGCCGATCATCGCCGCGTGCGAAGCGGGCAAAGCCGTGTACTGCGGGGCGTCGCTCGAGCTCAACGCCGAGGAAGCGGTAACGCTTCGCGAGAAGGTTCGCGAAGCGGGCATCGCGTTCATGGCCGAGTTCCCGTGCCGACTCGCCCCCGCGACGTTGCGACTGCAGGAGTTGATGGCGACGAAGCTGGGTGCACCGCGACTGCTGTTTTGCAATCAGCGGCACACGGCGGTGACGCAAGGCAACCATCAGGTAGGAGCAAGCTCCGGCGGCGCGCTCAACATGCGGCAGACCATCGAGATGGTCGACTGGTGTCGGTATCTAGTCGGCACCGAGCCGCAGTCGGTGATGGGGCTCACGCATCCGGGTGATCCCCTCGAGTCGGCGGAAGACTACTTGCTGATGGTGCTCGACTTCGAAAAACCAAAGGATGGCAAGAGCCGTCCGCAGGCGCAAATCGCGTGTGGAAGTTACGTCCGCAAAGCGTGGTCCGAAGCCACCGCGTTCCGCCGCCCGGCGGATTTACAGATTGTGTGCGAGCGCGGTATCGCGTTCGTTGATCTACCGTCGTCGCTCGTGTGGTTCGACTCGGCGGGGCAGCACATGGAGTCGCTGGAGTCCGAGCGACCCGTGGGCGAGCAACTGCTGCTGCACTTCCATCGCCAGGTGGCGAGCCTGCTCTTGAAGACGGCTAGCCTCGAAGATGCTTACCGAGCGATGTCGATCGTTATCGCCGCGCAGCAGAGCCACCGCGAAGGCCGGCGAGTTGAGTGTGCTTCTTAGCAACTTACTCGAGTGCAAGATGCCGGGCATGGAACCCACGTTCGATAGCTGCACCTCGCACGTCCCGCCAGTGGATTCAGAAAGTCTGCTAGCTGAGATGCAGCAAGTGCTCGCCGAAACCATTACGCATGCCGAGTCTCGTAGGGCGCTATCCAGCGACGAGCGCGAGCAGGCCGCGATGGCGATGGAGGAGGCGATGGAGTCGACACGGCGAATGGTCGAACGTTTGACGATCGAGAAATCGTGACACCCCGAGCGGGCTTGGGGGCGCAATACCAGCACAGTTTGACGCATTCGCGGAATTGAGCTTAGTAGTCTTGGAGTCAAGGGCCACTCTGTGCGAGGGTCCCTTCGTTGACACCTGCGCGAGTGCGCCGATAGACTGGTCGCAAAGCAATTCCAGGCCAATACTTAGCCCCAAAACTAGCGCCATGCCCACCGCTACTCAAAGCATCCAACAGCTCGCCATCAACACCATCCGCACCCTCTCGATGGACGCGGTGCAAGCCGCCAACAGCGGCCACCCAGGGACGCCCATGGCGCTAGCCCCCGTGGCGTACGAGGTGTGGGCGAACCACATGGTGTACGATCCGGCGGATCCGTCGTGGCCGAATCGCGATCGCTACGTGCTGTCGTGTGGGCATGCGTCGATGCTGATCTATTCGATGATCCACCTCTCGGGGATCGTCAATGTGGATCACGATGGCAAGGTGACCAGCGAGCCGGCGCTGTCGATCGACGACCTGAAGAACTTCCGCCAGTTCGGCAGCCGCACGCCGGGTCATCCCGAAGTGAAGCACACCGCGGGTGTGGAGACTACCACGGGTCCGCTGGGGCAGGGCTGTGCCAATAGCGTCGGCATGGCGATGGCCGAGAAGTGGCTCGCCGCGCGGTACAACAAGCCGGGCTACAAGCTGTTCGACTACGACATCTACGTGCAGTGCAGCGATGGCGACTTGATGGAGGGCGTGTGCTGCGAAGCCGCTTCGCTCGCCGGCCATCTGAAGCTCGACAACCTCTGCTGGATCTACGACGACAACAACATCACCATCGAAGGCGAAACCGACCTCGCCTTCAGCGAGGACGTCGCGACTCGGTTCGAAGGTCTTGGTTGGTCCGTGCGACGTGTGGATGACGCCAACGACCTCGGTGCGCTCAACGCCGCGATTGAGGGCTTCAAGAAAACCACCGACGCCCCCACGCTGATCATCGTGAAGAGCGTGATTGGTTACGGCGCCCCGACGAAGGCCGGCACTCACGGCGCGCATGGTGCCCCGCTGGGCGATGAGGAAATCGCGGCCACGAAGAAGTTCTACGGCTGGCCGACCGACGCTAAGTTCCTGGTGCCCGAGGGCGTGAAGGAGCACTTCACCGCGACCATGGGCGAGCGTGGCAGCGAAGCCCGCGAGAAGTGGCAGGCTTCGTTCAACGACTACTCGTCGAAGCATGGTGAACTGGCGACGGAACTCAAAGAGATCTGGGCGAATAAGTTGCCCAAGGGTTGGGACAAAGAGCTTCCCGTCTTCCCGGCCGACGCCAAGGGCATCGCGACTCGCAAGTCGTCGGGCGATACGCTCAACGCCATCGCGAAGAACCTGCCTTGGATGATCGGCGGCTCGGCGGACCTCGCGCCGTCGACGCTCACGCTGATCAATGGCGAAACGGACTTCGAACCCGGCAACTGGGGCGGTCGCAACTTGCACTTCGGCATTCGCGAGCACGCGATGGCCGCCGCAGCGAATGGCATGGCACTCGCCGGCCTGAAGGCCTACGTGGCGACGTTCTTTGTCTTTAGCGACTACTTGCGTCCGTCAATGCGACTCAGCTCGATCATGCAGGTGCCGGTGGTGTATGTCTTCACGCACGACTCGATTGGCGTGGGCGAAGATGGTCCGACCCACCAACCGATTGAGCAACTCGCCGCCGCGCGGGCAATTCCGCATTTGATCGTCATGCGTCCTGGCGATGCGAACGAGTGTGCTCAGGCGTGGAAGGTGGCGATTGAGCAAACTCAGTGGCCGGTAGCGATGGTGCTGACGCGCCAAAATCTGCCCACGTTGTGCCGCGACAAGTTTGCTTCGGCCGAGGGAACCGCTCGCGGTGCTTACGTGCTGGCGGACGCGAAGAATGGCAAGCCGGACGTGATCCTGATGGCGACCGGTAGCGAGTTGTCGCTGGCGGTCGAGACGTACGAAAAGCTCACGGCCGATGGCGTTGCGGCCCGCGTGGTGAGCATGCCGTCGTTCGAGCTGTTCGAAATGCAGGACGCCGCGTACCGCGAAAGTGTCCTCCCGGCGAGCGTCACCAAGCGGGTGGCAATCGAGGCCGGCATTCGCCAAGGCTGGGACCGTTACCTCGGCTTCGAGGGCGTATTCATCGGCATGGACACGTTCGGGGCGTCGGCTCCCTATCAGGAAGTCTACAAGGCCCGCGGCATCACGACCGAGGCGATGGTCGCGGCGGCCAAGAAGCTGCTGGCCTGATCGGCAGCGATTGCGCAAGATAGAGGGAGTGCGGCGGCGATGGCTGCCGCGGTTTCCGATAGCGCGCGGACATAAGGCCATGTCGGCGGAATGCTGCGAAGGAGCATGCCATGACGTGTCGAAGTTTGGGGCTAATCGTTACGCTCGTCGTCACTTTGTTGGCGGGGCGCAGCATTTCGCTCGCGGATGAGACTGGCGCGAGTTATGCCGACCAACTTCCGCGCGATACCCTTGTTGCCGCGCGCGTGTCGCAGCTCGATCGCTTTGATCCACTCGTTCAACCACTCGCCGAGTCGTTTGGCGTCACGGTACCACCAATCGGTACGCTCGCTGCCTCGCTCGAAGGGGTGGACCCGCGGGGCGATGTGATCGTCGGGATTGTTGGTCTGGGGAGCGGTAAGGTTGCTCCGTTTGTGCTACTCCCAGTGGAGGACTACCGAGCTTTCGTTCGTTCGGGGGATGGCGACGCGGGTGTCGACTTCACGCCAATCACGCTCGCCGGCGAGGAGCTACTGGCCCAAGAGCGAGGCCGCTGGGCACTCGTAATCAACCCGGTTGACGACACCGCTCCGTTTGAAGTCGACTCGGAGAACGACGTCGAGTTCGATCGGCCGGAACTTGGCGATTCGCTCATCACCGTGCTCGCCACGTCGCGTGGGATGGCAGAACTGAAGCGACTCGCCGCGTCGCGGAGCGAGAGTCCCTATCACCTTGCGAACCGTCGCCGGATGCTGGCGAGCCGGCCGATCAATTGGAGGAGCTTGCAGGAACTTGAGGAGCGGCTCTCGTTGTATGCTCCGCTAGTTGCGCGGACCTGTGACAACGCGAAGCACGTGCAATTAGCCATTGATGTCGCCGACGATCAGTCGCTGGAGTTCGAAGCGCGGTTGGTGCCCAAGCAAGCGAAGCAAATTCCCGCGGCGGAGTCGTCGCTTCCCCCCGTCACGCTATCCGATCAGCGTCCGATGCTGGAGGTGGAAGGGCCCGCAGGGTCGCCGTGGACCGACTTGCTCGTCGACCTGCACATCGATAGCTATTCTGCCGGTTCGGACGAAGTGGACGTGATTTACTTTTCGCCACCCGAACTAGAAAAGTGGCGGGCCGGGATTGCGCGGGCCAGGGACATGGTGATCGCGGCTCGCGGACTGGTGATTGCTCCCGCAGAGGGCGAGCCCACGGTGAGCAACGGGGCGCTGGTGCTTCAGGTGAAATCATCCGCAGAGTTCGTGTCGGCTTTCGATGCGGTGATGGCGGATTGGAATTCGCTGGTGAATACCGCCACGCGTCGCAACGCCGATTTCATTTACGAGACAAAGCCTCTCGCGGTGGGCAGCCTCGAGGGCAAACGTTACACGGTCGACCTTCCGACTGCGTTTCGTCAGGACAACATCCCTGAGGTTCGCGAGGTGATGGCGAAGATGTACGGCCGAAACGGCGTGCGAGCGCTCGACATCTTGCCGCTAGATGAACGTCACGTTCTTATCAGCGACCTTACAGACGCGTTGCGGGATCAGTTGATTGCAAGCATGTCAGCTGCCGCGTCCGCGCCGCTCTCGAACTCCAAGGGATGGACGATCGCGATTGAGCCGGCGACCATGCAGGACTGGCTAAACGATATGAAGCTGCACACCTACGGCGAGGACGTGGTGGGTTGGAAGCCCCAGCCGCTCGACGCCGATGGGAATGTGACCATCGAAGTCACGACGCACGAGCCGGAGCTGGTCGTCCGCACGAAGGTGCCTGGCGACGTGGTGCGAGCCGTCGGGAAGCTGTCGCGGAAGAAGAGCTAGGCGTCCGGCTCTGCGATCCGCAAAAAACTCTTCGAATCTTGAATAAACTCCCGTGCCCGGCGGGTCTAATGGGGTGAGACAACGGGTTAGACGGGAGAGAACATTTGCAAGGGCTTTCGGAGCGATTGGCCAGTGGCGAGGAGTCGGCGTTTGCCGAGCTTTACGATGCTTGCGCCGATCGACTGTTCGCCTACGCCAAGTCGCGAACAGGCTCGCACGAACGGGCCGCCGATATCGTGCAGAGCTCTTTCCTCCGACTCGTCAAAAGCCGCCGGCGACTCCGCAAGGTTGAGAGCCCTGTCGCCTACTTGTTCCAAATTGCGCGGAACGAGTTAGCACGTCATGCGAGCCGTCCTGCCAGTAGAAATTCGCAGCCGTTGGAATCAGTCGACAGCGTGGCCGATTTTCGGTGGCGTGATGGCGTCGACGATAGGGACACTGCCTCGGCGGTGCTTAACCGCCTCGATAGCGTGGCTCGCGAGATCGTCGAGCTGAAGATCTACGGCGGGCTTACGTTTGAAGAAATCGCGGCTACCACAGGGCAGCCCATGGGGACGGTGGCGACGCGCTACCGCCGGGCGCTTGAGTCCGTGCGCGATTGGCTCGAAAAGCAGTATCGATGAGGTGCTAGATGAACGATCCACTAACCGCAATCGAAGAGCAACTTACCGGCGAGATGCCAGCGCGGGCACCCAGTCCGCTGCGCGATGCCGTGATGAAGGAAGTTCATCGCGAGTTGAAGTCGGCTCGGTGGGATCGTCGGCTAACGAAGGTGGCGGGAACCGTATTGGCCGTGGGAATCGCGCTGAACGTCGCCCTCATGGTGGGAGGTGATGACTTCTCCGCGCCGCGGTCGACGGCCTCGAATGCATCACTAGTGCAAACTGCGGTTGCGGTGGCGCGGGCGACCGACGCCCAAACTGCCCGGCAGTTGGTTAGTCAGATTTCGGCCTGGAACGGCCATGTGATGACCACCGAGCAACTTGCGGCGCTCGATGCGGCCATCGCGGAAGAATTGCAGAAGAACCGAAAGGGTTAGAGATATGAAGCTGATACCGACGAAACGGACTTTGAAGCGGTGGGCGATTGGGCTGGGCATCGTGCTCGGCCTTCTGCTGCTGGTCAACGCCGTAATGGCGTGGCGAACCGAAGCCCGCTTCCGCGAGCTGGTCGCAGCCGTACGTGCCGAGGGCGACCCCGCTTCGATCGCCGAGCTCGCACCTCCACCGATTCCCGTAGACGAGAACGCCGCGGCCTTGATCGACAAGCTAAGTCCACGGCTCGACGAGTTCGATAAAGAGTACGCCGAGTTCTACAACACCGATCTGGGGATGCAACTCGACAATCTGGCACCAGGAGAGCTACTCACAGACGAGCAGGCAGCGGCGATGCGAGCGATTCTCGACCGCTATCCCGATCTGGAGCAGCAGATCCATGACGCGATGGCTGCTCCCCACTACGCGTCAACGGCTGACTTTTCCTTGGCATTCAATCCGTTCCTTGAAGCACAGCTCGAGCGGATGCAGAAATTGCGAACGTTCGCTCGATTCGTCAATTGGCGGGTTCAAACTCTGTTGGCGGAGGGCAAGCACCAGGAAGCGGTCGACTGGAGCCTTTCGCTGTTGGAGTTCTCGGCGCTCGTGAAAGGGGAGCCGGCAATCGTAAGTTACCTAGTGACGATCGCCATTCGGAACATCGCGTTCCAAGACTTGCACCAGGCGCTCCTCACCGGTCCCACTGACGCCGCAACGCACGCCCGGGTCGATGAGGTTCTAAAGCGATTGGAAAATGAGACAAACTTAGAGAAAGTACTCCGAACCGAGCGGGCGCTCAGCATCACGGCCAGCATCGATCAAGGATGGAATCAAGCACCGCCGGTCCTTGGCAATATGTTGGGCTGGCCGATCAAGCAATTCTTCCTTCCGCCGATCGAGCTTTACGACGAGATCATTCCGTTGGCCAATGTTCCCTACCCAAAAGCCCGGAAAGAGTTTGAAGCGGGAGGTACAGTGGCTGTCCCAACAGGCCGTGGTGTTCTGGCGGACTTGTTGGTTCCTTCACTGGAAGCCGCGATGAGGTCGAGTGCTCGTGATGTTGCCCTCATTCGCTCGCTACGTGTGCTGAATGCGCTCCAACTTGCGGGCGAGGACGCCCAGGGACTGGCTGACATTAACCTGCCTGCCGAGGCGACCACCGATCCCTTTACTGGCAAGCCGTTGATCGTCAAGAAGACGGACCAAGGGTGGCTGGTTTACTCGGTCGGTGAAGACCTAAAGGACGACGGCGGTAAGTTTGACCTAGCGGAGGATAATGGCTTCGGGCCTACGCAAGGCGAGCCCGAGGGAGAGCTTAACTAGCGCCAAGAATCGGGCTCGGAGAGCCCTCCCACAATTTATGGGAGAGCGCCCTTCCACGGTTCATTCAATGACAAAAAAGCGATCAAGGGTGCCGTGGCTCCCTTGATCGCTTTGGTTGTTTGCGCCGGTATTAGCTTGAAATCGGCTCTCAGTCGCCGTCGACGGTTTCGCCGCCGAGCCAGGTTTGGCAGGGGGGCGTCGCGTCGCGGAGCACCGCGGTGAGGATATCGGTGTGGATGTCGGGGATGCCATCCGGAATCGGCACGGCCGTCATGTCGGCGTAACGACCAGGCGACAACGCACCTACCAAGTGGCCCAGGCCCATGGCATGAGCCGCGGCCAGGGTGCCCATTTCGAGGATCGCCTCGGCCGGAACACGCGGGTGGCGTGCGGCTGCGATGCGCATCTCGTTGAGCACGCTGAGGTCAGGGTTCGACGCCAGGCTATCGGTGCCGAGCGCGACGCGAACGCCGAGCGACAGGGCAATTTCCAGCGGGTAGGGGTCGTGCTGGAAGAAGTTGTGGGTTCGCGGGCAGTACACCAGCGACATCGAGTCGCGGTGCCGCGCGAGGAACGCCAGTTCCTTCCGCTCGAGGTAGTTGCCATGAATCACCAGGGCCTTGGGAGCGCGGGTCAGGATTCGCAGGTAGTCCAGCGGCACCGAGCCACGAGGCACGGCCCACGGATCCCACATGCTGCGTTCTTCGAGGATCTCCTGGAATCCACCGGCACCGGTCATGAGGAAGTCGAGTTCTTCCTTTGATTCTGCGAGGTGGAACGCCACGGGGACATCCCATTCGGCCGCCGAGTTCACGAGGTTCCGCAGCAGCGGGGGCGAGACGGTGTAAGGAGCGTGCGGAGCGACGCCTTCCATCGGGGCGCCATCGAGCTTCGGGGCACCTTCGGCCTTCGAACGCTTGAGCTTCTTCACCAAGCCCGAATGGGCCGAGGGTGCACGGGCTTGCGAGAAGCCGATGACTTCGTGGAAACGCAGCGAACGTGGGCCGCCGTTAATGGTCGGCAGTTCGAGCGGGTCGTAGGTGGCGATGTCGGCGAGCGTCGTGACGCCCTGGCGAATCGACTGCATCGCGCCGCTGTTCACGGCGTTGAGCTTCTTCTTGGGGGTGGTTCGCTCGTTGATCACCATGCGAACCCAGTCCGACATCGGCGTGCCGGGCTTGCCGAGACGCTTCTTGCGGTCCGACAGGTCGAGGTGCGTGTGGGCGTTGACCATGCCCGGGAAGAGCGCGACGTCTCCCAGGTCGGTCAGCGGCACACCGGCCGGCGGTTTGGGGCTCACCTGCACGACGCGGCCCCCTTCGATGTGCACAACGCCATCGAACATGGGCGGTGCAGCGACGGGGAACACGATGCGAGCACGGACGGCAGTGGCCGTCTTCTCAAGAACGGAATGTCGGATCATCTACGCTTCTGGCCTTTGCAATCTCGGACTTTAGGGCCGAGACTGCTCCGGAGGCGCAGCACTCGGCATGAGCGAACGGGCATCTTCCTGCAAGCCGTACGTTTCCGCGGAGCGGTTCTTACTGAGTCCGACTTGCCAAAGCAGCGCGAGAAGCGCCATCGCCGTCACCCCACCCAGGATCACCATGGTCGTGGTGTACCCGAGTTCGACTGCTGGAGCGGAAGAAGGTCGAAACACCCACCCCGCCCAGGGCTGTACTTTCAGGGATTCGGCGAAACTCGTTCGCAACAACTGCAATCCGTTGTACCCCATATGAAACGCGACACAAGCCGTAATTTGCTGCGTTTTTATGGCGATAAAACCCAGCAGCAACCCGAGGATTCCGGCGGAAATCGTTTGCTGCAAAGCACTTGCGTGTGCAAGACCGAAGAAAATGGCCGAGATTACGACCGCCCAGAACGGATTGAGGCGGCTGCGGAGGCCCGACAGCACAACCCCCCGAAACGCTAGTTCTTCGCAAATCGCCGGCAAAACGGCCATCAGAAGCAGGATCGTCCAGATGGAGAACTCCATCTGATGTTCTAATTCCTTGAGTTGCTTCATGAGCTCTAGCAGGGCAGCGGGAAGCGGAACAATTTGGTCTATGGCCTCAATCATCGCCGTCCCCACGGGCTGCATTGCCACGGCGAGGGCGAAGCCGATCAGGATGTTCAGAAATCCAATCGTCGAGACGCGATTGGCGAGCAGGAATGTCTTCTTCCAGTTCCGCGCCGCGAGCCACGCCACGAGCAGCGTGGGGGCGAGGATGCAAAACAGCTGGCTGTAGAGCACCATCTTGATCAGGCCATCCGCTGCGGTCAGGTCGACCGAAAGCGACTGGGCGAAGAACTGCGCCATAAAGATCAGCGCGATCAAGATCGCGGCGGCCGGCAGCTTCGGAACCTCGGGGCGATGGCGATAGGCGTAGCGAATCCAAGTCACTAGGTCGAAGTTCTCGGTGTCGCGGAACAGCACCGACTCTTGGTTGAACTGATCGACCGCCCAGCGGACCGCCGCGGCGCAGCAGCCGAAGGTGACAATAGCCACCGGGAGAGCGTAAAGGGCGACCTCGCCGAGTTTGCCTTCCATGGCCGACTGCATCAGCAGCACCATGCCGCTGATCGGCACCAGACTGGTGGGCAAGTTGAGTTCGATGCCGGGCATGAGCGGCAGCATCATCAGCGGCATGCAGACCAGGAACAGCGGCATCAGGTAGTACTGGCCTTCCTTGGTGCTGCGGGCGAGCGAAGCGAGGGCGAGGCTCATTGCGCTGAACAGCACCGCCATCGGCAACAGCGCGGCGAGCAGCCATGCGATCGAAGCGAGCGACGGCGCGGCGAGAGGCTCTTGGCCTACGACCCCCATCGCGTTGATCTGCTTGATGATCAACTGCCCGGTGATCGCCATGCTGGCGAGGTTGCAGACGGCGCTACCAATGCTGAACGTGATAACGGTCAGCAGTTTGCCGCCGACGATTTCGCTGCGCTGCGCAGGGCTGGTGAGCAAGGTTTCAAGCGTGCCGCGTTCTTTCTCGCCGGCGCAAAGGTCGACCGCCGGGTAGAACGCACCGGTCAGGGCGCAGATGAAAACAATGAACGGCAGCAGCTTGGCCCAGAATGCGGCCTGCTTGCCACTCACGGTGGCAATGTTTTCTTCCTCGACGCGGAACGGCCGAGTGACTTCGATGGGGATGCGGCCGGCGATCAGGTTGCTGCGGACAATTTGCGACTGCCAGCGATCAAGCAATATCTGGACCCGCGAGTTGGCGAGCTGCGATTGGTCGCGGATGTCGTAGTAGACGACGGGGTTTGGCGGATTGGGGAGGGACTCGCCACTCTCAAACTCGCCAGGCTCGCGCATGGCCCGCTGCATTTCCTTTAGGCGGTCGGCGAAACCGGGCGGAAAGTAGACGACCACGTCGGTCTTGCCACTGCGCATTCGCTCTTTTTGGCTTGCGAGCGCAATTTCCGACCCATCAATCTGCTCGACCTTCATGCGGTCGGAGAGGCCCGTGATTTCGAACAGCTTTTTGGAGAACCCTCCGTCCTCGAGCAGCGGCGGCAGGTTCTCGACGCTGTCGAGTTGTTCGTAACCGACCACCGCGATGCGGGCGGTGTTTTGGCGGACGAACTGACTCAGGCGGCTGAACGCGATGCCCATCATCGGGTAGATGAGCAGCGGCAGCACACCGATGACGAACAGCGTACGGCGATCGCGAAGTTGATCGCGCATCTCGCGCTGCCAGATCAGCTTGATGTTATCCCAGTTCATCCGGCCGACTCCTGATGGCTGGGGATGGCGGCGGCCAGACGTACTTCTTCTCTGCCGATCAGGTCGAGGAACACGTCTTCAAAGTCTTCGTGATCGTGCTCGGCGTGGAGTTCTTGGAGCGAACCTTCGGCCAGTATTCGACCACGGTGCATGATGGCGATGCGAGTGCAAAGCCGCTCAACCTCACGCATAATGTGCGACGAGAAGATGATGCATTTGCCTTGATCGCGTAGGTCGCGCACGGTATCGAGCAGCGACCGCGCGACCAGCACATCGAGGCCGTTGGTGGCCTCGTCGAAGATCAGCACGGGCGGATCGTGGACCATCGCGCGGGCGATGGCGACTTTCTGTTTCATGCCGGTCGACATTTTCCCGCCCAGGACGTGGCGGATTTCGTTCATCGATAGGCGATTGAACAGCCTCTCCATGCGATCGCGTAGCACTTCGCGAGGAATGTGATGCAGCCGGCCGAAGTACTCGACCATTTCCCACGCCGTCATGCGGTCGTACATCGCGGTGCTGGCCGAGATGTAGCCGATCTGGTGACGGACGAGTTCGGGCTGCGTGGCGCAGTCGAAGCCGTTAATGCGGGCGTAGCCGGCCGTGGGTTTGAGCAGGGTGGCGAGGATGCGCAGCGCGGTGGTCTTGCCGGCACCATTGGGGCCAAGGAGGCCGAACACTTCGCCAGGATCGGCACGGAACGACAGGTGGTCGAGTGCCACACGCGGGCCAAGCTTGAGGTCGTCGTACACCTTGCCAAGGCCGTGAGCTTCAATCATTGAACTGGCGTTGGACGGAGGCGGGGCGGGCGGGGCAAGCGAACGGGCCGTGAACGGCGTGGGGGAGAAGTCTGGGGCCAATTAGGGCCCTCAAACAGCCTACCTCAAGATCGGCAGTGGGGTCATGCCGTTTTTGCCGGCTGGAGTGATCGACTCGACTTCGCGGTCGATGAGCTCGTAAAACACGTTCCGCTGCCGGGGCTGGTAGCCAAGTTCGCTGATAGCGCTGCGGATATCGTCAAGCGTCAGGTAGTGAACCGTGCCAGCTTCTGCCACCACGTTCTCCTCGATCATCAGGCTTCCCATGTCGTTCGCCCCGTAGAGCAAGGCGAGCTGTCCGATTTTGAGGCCCTGGGTGACCCAGCTCGCTTGGATGTTCGCGAAATTGTCGAGATACAGCCGAGCCACGGCGTTCGTGCGCAGGTACTCGAACGAACCGACGGTCGGCGTGTCGGCCATCTCCGTGTTATCGGGCTGAAACGTCCAGCAGATGAATGCGGTGAAGCCCGCCGTCTCATCCTGCAGTTGCCGCAGTCTTTCCAGGTGCTCGATCCGCTCGGCGAGGGTCTCAACGTGGCCGAACATCATGGTCGCGGTGCTGCGGCCACCCATCTTGTGCCACACGCGATTGACGTTCAGCCAGTCGTCGGTCATCACCTTGCCACGCGTGATTGCCGAGCGAACGCGGTCGACCAAAATCTCAGCGCCACCACCCGGCAGGCTGCCGAGCCCCGCGTCGCGTAGCCGTGAGAGCACCGTTTCGAGCGGCAGCTTCGACATTTTGGTGAAGTGGTAGATCTCGGGCGGACTGAAGCCGTGGATGTTGACCTGCGGATAGCGGTCTTTGATGGCCCGCAGCATGTCCTCGTACCACTCGAGCTTGTATTCGTGGTGCAGTCCGCCTTGGAGCAAGATCTGATCGCCGCCGATGGCCACGGTCTCTTCGATCTTCTGCAATATCTCGTCGATCGACAGGACGTAACCTTCGTCGGACTTCGGGCCGCGATAGAACGCGCAGAAGTCGCAGACCGCGGTGCAGATGTTGGTGTAGTTGATGTTGCGATCGATGTTGTACGTGCGGTACGGCTCGGGATGAAGACGGCGAGTTACCGCGTCGGCGGCGCGACCGAGCGCAGCAAGGTCGCGGCATTCCAGCAGTTGCAGACCTTCGTCGAAGCTGAGTCGCTCGCCGGCAACCGCCTTCTCCATCAAGTCGTAGTCGGACGTAGTGCCACGGGCGTTAGCGGGCTGAGCAATCATCGTAAGTCGGCGTAACGTTGAAGGAAGGAAATGGACAGTCGACGAGCCCTAGCGTGCGGCATCGCTTGGCGAACTGCTCGACACCGAGTCGTTCGCCTGGGCCCAGGGTGAAGTGGAGGTTGCGCGTCAGGTAATTGCGAACCACCGACTCCGATAGACCGAGCGGGGACGATTCGCGGGCGACGATCGTTTCGATGTTCGCGACACCTTGATCGCGAACCGCGTCGAGCGTCTCGCCCAGTAGCTGGCCATCGACGGGCGTGTCGCGACGCGCCACCCAAGCCGCGAACACAAACGGCAACTCGGTCCATCGGCACCAGCGATCGCCGAGGTCCCAGACTTCGACGAAGTCGTCTTCGCGAGTCTGCATCGCGCGGTCGCCAATCAAAAGCACCGCGTCGGCGCGGGAGTCGGCGAGCGAGTCACCAATCGGAAGTGGTTCGAGCGACGGGCGAACCCCGTGCTGCTCGGCGAGCAGCACTTGAGCGAGTGCCGCGCTGGTTCGGGAACCTTCATCGAGCGCGAGCGTGCGAATGTTCGCGGGCGGCCGGCGGAAGTAGACCTTCACGCTCAGCACCGGACCGCGACACGCCACGCACGCCGTCGAAACGAGCTGGTACTCGGGGTGGCGAAGGTACTCGACGATCGGCACCAAGGCCACGTCGAGCCGATCGGCCGCTAGGTCGTCGGCCAAGCGACTGGGGAGATCGAACCGGACTGTGGCGTCAGAAAGCAAGTCGGTGAGGCCATGCACCAGCGGCTTGGAGTTTAGGTACGACACCGCACCTAGCCGCAATCCGTCGCCAGTGAAAGGTTCGAGCTTCATATCAAAAGTATAGCCGGTGGGCCGAAAATCGTCAGCGGTGGTTCGGGTTTGGCGGATCCCGTGGGCATGATTGTTAATTTTCACCGCCAAAGTTGGCACTCTCGGAGTGTTGTATGTAAGAATGTGAACCCGCCCCCGACCCTGCGTCCCCCGCCGAGAATTCACGATGCCCCGCCTGCTGTTGTTGGTGTTGCCTCTTCTCTGCAAATGTGCGTTTGCGGACCCGCCCCAAGCGGAGCTTCTGCGACGATTTGACGCACCCGAAGCGGTGCAAGCGGTGGCGGTGGACGAGACAAGTTTTTACGCAATCGCCAACTGCACGATCGCCCGCTACGACAAGCAGACGGGCGACAAGCTCGGTGCGTGGCGCTCGACGGAGGATGTGCCGCTGAAGCACTTGAACTCGGGCGTGGTGATCGATGGCAAGTTGTACTGCGCCCACTCCAACTTTCCGGAGTACCCCAACACCAGCTCGGTGGAAATCTTTGACGCGGGGTCGCTCGAACACTTGGGCAATCACAGCTTTGGCATCTACGAAGGTTCGCTCACGCTGGTCGATCGCCATGAGGGGGCGTGGTGGTGCGTGTTCGCCCACTATTCGACGCACGTGAACGACGACCCCCACGCTAAGTCGCACGCTTACACTTCGCTGGTGAAGTTCGACGACCAGTGGCGGCGGCTCGAAGGTTGGGTCTTCCCACGCGAGGTGCTCGATCGTTTCGACCCGCACAGTTGCTCAGGGGGAAGCTGGGACCCAAATGGTGTGTTCTATGCCACGGGACACGATCGCGGTGAACTCTACAAGCTGAAGCTTCCGAGGTCAGGCTGCAAGCTTCGACTCGTCGAGACGATCTCGCTGCCAATCAAAGGGCAGGGGATCGCGCTGGATCGCAATGAGCCCGGCGTGGTGTACGGCATCGATCGTTCAAAACAGCAAGTGATCGTTTCGCGTTTGCCAGAATGAGCACTAGCGCTGAGCCAACTTTCGGGTGGCTGGGGACGAGTCCAGCGAGCCCCCAGTTCTAGCCACTGTAGGTCTAGCTGAGTTCGAGTCGCCTGAAAGCCCGCAGCCCCATCGCCAGCGGCACGATCGTCGCCACGGCGGCGATGAGTAGCGCAGTGCCCGTGCCGTATACGAGCCAGTGTCGCCACTGGTCGGGGTGCAGGAATGTCTCGCTGATCTTGCCACGGCCCGCGATCAGGTAGAAGTGGCAGGGGAGCGCGGTGCAGACCACGATCAGGATGATGTAGAGCGCGCTAAGCACCAAGTTGAGCGTCCCACCAAACCCGGCGGCGATTTTGGAGGGCGAAGGCTCGCGGAAGTCGGGCATGATCGCCCCCAAGCCTACCGCAATCGAGGCCAAGCCGACACAAAGCAGTAGGCAAGTGAATTGATGCACGCCGACCACCAGCAAATCGATCCGCAGCATCAAGTCGCTCGCGAGAATCAGTGCCGCACAGGGCACCCATGAGCCGAGCGCGGCGAAGACGAACTTGCTCCATAGAATTGTTTCACGCGGGAGTGGCAAGAGCCCAAGCACCCAGAAACGTTGGCCTTCGAGGCTGATCATCGGAAAGATGAATCGCGTAGTGAACGTCGACAGAATGAGCCCAACGACGGCCAAGTTCAGGAAGCTGACCATGTTGACCCAGGTGATGTTCCCCAGGTCGTTGCCCTGCGACCGGAAGCGGTCGAGGTTCAGAAAGTAGAGCCCCAAGAGGCCAAAGAAAATGAGGAACTGCGACCACTGCACGGGGTCGCGCCGCAATAGTCGCCAGTCTTTGACCAGCAGCAATCGCACGGGTTGAGGGAATGCGAATAGCAGTTTGTAGAGCAGCGTATCGATGCGGGCGACTTTGATCTTGCGATTGCGTTTGGGGGCGCACTCCAGCGTGCTGTACGCTTCGCGAAGCCACGCCTTGCCCGACTTCACCACCAGCAGATGGCAGATCATCGCGTTCATGATCAGCACGGCGAGGTACATGCAGCCCTGCACGAGTGGCAGGTCGAAACCCGACGTCGTGGACGAAGCCGGGAGTGTCCGGCCCGCTTCGAGCAAACCGTTACTGAGCCAGGAGCTTGGTAGCCATTCTTGCTGCGTGAACTGGAAGGTGCGAAGGGTTTGTTGGAACCATTCGTTGCCGAACAGTTCGATCTGCGGACCACTAACGGTGGTCCAGATCGCCTTTCCCGCGGCGACAATCGCGGCCATCGCCGCGGCGGCGACGATCGCGAGTTTCATCTTCGGGAACTTCGCCACTAGCAGTATGCAGAACACGGCCCCCAGCGCACACGGAATGTAGACAAACGCCACGATCATCGGCACCATCAGCGCGTAATAGTACCACTGCGCGCCGACCACGATGCCATACGCCAGCATCATCGGACTGGCGAGTAGGAAGAAGCCCCAGCAGCTGAACATCAGGGCTTCTTGGAACTTATGGAGCGTGATGCGTTCGTCGCGAACTGGTAGCGTTAGCAGCAGCCGGCACTCGGGCGAACGAAACAACGTGCCATAAAGGATGATGCCCGACGAGAAGACGAGCATCATGTTGAGCGAGGCGAAGAACAAATGAAACACGAGCTTGAACGTCTGGGCGTGGTAGGCGTCGCCCGCTCCGCCCACGTGGTTCTTTACAAAGTAGAACCCTTGATAGAACAGCACGAACAGGCCGCTCCAGAACAAGAGGCTCAGGCCCACGATCAATGCCGACCGAAGTCGAGCCGTGCGAAACACTTGCCGCAGGTAGGTTCGGCCGATCCGTAGTCGCATCCGCCAGAATAGCTGCGCCTCGGCTTCGTCCGACACGCTGTGCCGCGGGGTGACGATCGGCGATTCGTCGAGGGTGTTCATCGTTCGCCCTGCGGAAGGGGCTCGACCACCGGTGCCGGCGGCGCGGGCACGGGTAGCGGGCTGCCATCGGGGCCGATGTCCATCAAATGCAAATAAAGCGATTCGAGCGATTGGTCGGTGGCGGGATGCGCCGCGCGAAGCTCCTGGACGGTGCCGTTGAACAGCAGCTTGCTATGCCGCATCACGCCAATGCGATTGGCAATCTCTTCGGCGGCGGCGAGCGTATGCGTCGACATCAGCACGCACAATCCGCGGTCAACCTCTTCGCGGAGCAAGTCCTTCACGAGCCGAATGCTCTGCGGGTCGAGGCCGACCATCGGTTCGTCGACCACCAGCACGCGCGGGTTGTGGAGCATCGCGGCGGCAAATACGGTCCGCTGTTTCATGCCATGCGAATAGCTCTCGCACAGGTCGTTGATGAACCCCCCGAGGCTGAACCGCTCGATTTCGCGATCCACCAGCATTTTGCTTTGCTTGCCATCGAACCCATACATGCCAGCGATGAAGTCGAGAAACTCGCGGCCCGACAGTTTGTCGTACAGATACGGCTGGTCGGGGACGTACCCCAGGATGCTGACTGCCTGGCGAGTTGACTCGACAATATCGTATCCACCGACCGTCACCGTGCCGAATTGCGGCCTCAGCAGCCCCACGAGCATCTTGATGGTGGTTGTCTTGCCCGCGCCATTATGCCCGAGCAGGGCGAACAACTCGCCAGAGTGAAGGTCGAGATTCAGGTTGTCGACTGCCCGCTTCGATCCGTAGTCCCGCCCTACACCTTTGAACTCAACGATAGCGGCCATCAAGCGAGTCGGGGGATCGGCGGAACGCGCGGCTGGCGCGGAGGGGGAAACTTCAATTCTCGGGCGAGGTCAGCTCGGCACGCTGCGAAGCGCTGAGCGTGGCGTATTCGTCGAGTTGCAACAATTCTGCCGCGATTTGTTTGGTCGTCAACTCCGGTTCGCGATCGAACCGCAGCAGCACGTCCATTAGATTAATCTCTTCACGCAGAACTTTACCATCTTCCGCGATCCACATCGTCGAGCGGCGACGCTCATCCGACGACACGCCGGTCGAGTCCATCGAACGGTAATCGATGCGTCGCGTGTTGGTGAGTTGGCCGTTGATGTGCAGCGGCTCTTCTCCAACCACCTCGGCCTCGATCACCTCGATGGCACCCTGCGGGCCACCAAAGGGATTGTAAACTTCCTTCTGCCACTTCCGGCCCGTGTAGGCCTGCATGATCGTGGAGTCGGGCGTGAGGTTACTACCTAGCAGTGCGTGCTTGGGCCAAGGGTAGTTCACTTGATGCAGCACCTCGCCGTATTGCAGGCGCAGACGGATATGGCCTTCGTCCACGGTCCCTTTCATCACGATGGCCGAGGGGAGATCGTTGATTTCCACACTCGCTTCGAACATCGAGAGGTTGCCAAGCGAATCGAGCGTGGTTCGCGACCGCATATCCATTTCCAGCGGACCGATGTTGTCGATCACCGTCGACATCCACCGCGGTGCCATGCGCGCGAGCGGCACGGCCTCGAGTTGCACGCGGCTATGAAGTTCCGTTGTGCCATCGGCACCGGGGACGGCTTGGCTCACGGCCCAACCGATTTGCTGCTCGCCGACGCGGACCTTCCAGCAAACGGGTTCATTGGCGTTAATGCCAGTGCGCGGCGGCTCGCCACGCATGAACGGGGGTAGGATCTTGGAGCCGACCAACCAACTCATGGTGGCCCCCCACAGTAGTACCACCACGCAGGTATAAACCTTGTTTCCCAAAGTGTCGGCCTCCTGGAGACGTCGCCGAACTAAAGCCTGTTAAAGGTGCTCGCAGTCTACTCGAAGTCTACGTCGTTTACGAGCAACTTTATTTCTAACCCGCGAATCGGGCTGGGGTAACTCCGACTTCGAAGCACCGAACCTTCGGGCGCCCGCGGTGGTCTTCACTGGAGAAGTGTAGCACCCGCAATCGCTTCCCCCCAAGCGGCGGGGGTGTCTGAGCTTTCGTTTGGCGCGCTAATCGAAATATAACAATCGCTGTAACATGTTAATCCGTAATACTTTATCGTCACGCGGGGGGCCGCATCTCGATACTCCAATTCCCTCCCGACGTTTGCAATCGAGAGCCAGGGGCGTTACTCTACAATCCTCGTTGGTTGACGTAAGGCGACGTTTCTATCTACCTATCAGGAGGTCCTCGATGCCCAACTCCACGTACTTTGTGCAGGAATGCCCGACGTGCGGCCGGAAGCTGCAGGTGCGAGTCGAATACCTCGGTAAGAACGTGGTCTGCCAACACTGCAGCGCCAGGTTTCAGGCCTGCGACAACTCGTCAGGCCACTACCACTGCGAGGGTGCGTCGAGCATTCTCGACCGCGCGGACGAACTCATTCGTCAGAGCGGCCTGAACCTCGAACGAGCCGCCGCCTCCAGCCGCATCGGTTGAATGGCTGCATTGCCCAGTTAAGACGCAACGACACGGGCTAGGTCGTCGAAGTACTCAGGGTATGTCTTCGCCGTACATCCCGGGTCCTGAATTTCAACGCCGGGAACTTTCAGTCCCACCAGCGCCAAACTCATCGCCATTCGGTGATCGTCGTAAGTCGCCACGCTCGCGCCGCGAAGTTTGCCCGGCGTGATTCGCAAACCGTCTTCGAACTCTTCCACGCTCGCGCCAAGCTTGCGAAGTTCCGTGGCGACGGCAGCGATGCGATCGGTTTCTTTATGGCGATTGTGGGCGACACCGGAGATCTCGGTCGGGCCTTCGGCGAACATCGCCACGGCCGCGATCGTTTGCACCATGTCACTCACCGCGTTCATGTTTGCCGTGATGCCACGGAGCTTGCTACCCGTTACGGTGATGCTGTCGCTGCGGCGCGCGACCGTTGCGCCCATCTGTTCGAGCAGGTCGACTACGCCGACATCGCCTTGCAAACTTGCGGCCGATAGTCCCTCGACCGTTACGGAGCCACCCACGATGGCCGCCGCCGCCCAGAAGTAACTCGCGGCCGACGCATCGGGTTCGATGGCGTAGTTGGCTGTCTGATAAATCTGCCCGCCCGCAGTGTTGAACTTCGTGAGATCGCTCGTCGCTTCGAGCGTCACCCAAAACGATTTCATCACTTCGAGCGTCATCCATACGTACGGCTGAGACACCAGCGGGCCATCGATGGCGAGTTCCACGGCACCAGCGGCTGAAGGAATCGCCATCATCAGACCGCTGAGGTACTGGCTCGAAATGTCACCCCGCACCACCGCTCGGCCACCGGGAAGTCCCGTGGCCTTGACGACCACCGGAGGGCAACCACCCGGCGATTCGCAGTCGGCATCGACGCCCAGTTGCTGGAGCGCATCGACCAGATCGCCGATAGGCCGCTCGCGCATCCGCGGCACGCCATCGAGTCGGTACGTGCCCTGGCCGAGTGCGACCATCGCCGTCAGAAATCGAATGGTGGTGCCACTGTTTCCGACAAAGAGCTCTGCGGCCGACGCGGGGATCTTGCCGCCGCACCCTTGGACTTGGAGCACCGTGCGGTCGTCACTCACCTCTACCGGAATGCCAAGCTTCGCGAGCGAATCGATCATCACCCGCGTATCGTCGCTATCGAGCGCGCCCGTGAGAACCGAAGTTCCCTCGGCGAGCGCAGCACAGACCAGCGCGCGGTTCGTGATGCTCTTGGAGCCAGGCGGGCGAATGGTGGCGCGAAGCGGGCCGGTGGCAGGCGTAATCTGGATCGAGTCGGACATGCGAAAAGGCTACACCTACTTGGGGGCGATTTTCCAGAGGGTGTCGACGCTGCGCAGGTAGAGCCCCCCGTCGGCGATCGCGGGCGAGCTAAGCGTTTCGAGCCCTTCGCCCAGCGAGCACTTGTTGACGATTTTTCCCTTTGCCCCTTCGCTCAGGTCGACGATGATCACCTCGCCGGCATCGGAGAGGGCGTACAGCCGGTTGCCGGCCACGACCGGTGTTCCCCAGTACTTGCCGCCGAGACGCTTCTTCCACAGCGACTTCTGATCCTCGGGCGACACGCAGGCCAGCACGCCCGCGCTGTTCACGAACAATAGGCCGGCGTCGCAGACGATCGGGCTGGGATTGCCGCACTTTAATCCGTTATCGGACCACAGCTTGCGTTCGCCTTCGTGCTCGGCCGAGGTGGCGATGGCGGTAATTCCGTTTCCAGGGACGTAGACAATTCCATCGTGTGCGGCGGCCGACGGGATGCTGCCGCAACCCATTGGCACTTCCCACAACACCCGGCCGTCCTCCGCGGCGTACGCGGCGACGCTCTTACTGGATTGCAGCACAACCGCCGGCACCGACTCGCCATCGGCCTCCACCTCAATCGCGATCGGCGAGGCCCAGTTGGCCATCGCAGGGCGTTCGAGGCTCCAACGTTCTTCGCCGGTCTGGCGATCGTAAGCCGCCGCGAACGAGTTGGCTTGGCACTCCGCCTGGACCACGACCACGTCGCCCACCACGACCGGGGACGACGCCATGCCGACGTCATTGCCAACGCCGGGATGATCGATCGCCAGGCCGCGGTACCACAGCATGTTGCCATCGCGATCGAAGCAAGCAAGGTCGTTCGAAGAGTAAAACGCGAATACCCGCTCGCCATCGGTGGCAGGAGTTGGAGCAGCGTTCGCCGAACTTGGATGGCAGAGCGTCCGGCCTGTTGACCAGAATTCGCGATGCCACAGTTGTTTACCCGTCTCCGCATCGAGACCCACCACGTGCAATCGATCGCGATTCACACCGCTCGACGAAGTGACGAACACGCGATCGCCAGCGATCACGGGTCCACTTACTCCACGGCCGGGAAGCTTGGCGGTCCAGGCGACGTTCTCCCCCGTCTTCACGTCAAAGAAGTCCGGGGGTGCCGTCTCGCTCGTCGAGGTGCTACTCCCCTCCGGCCCGCGAAATGCTCGCCAGTCGTCGGCGAATGTGAGGGGCGTTGCCGAGAGAACAGCGACGAGTAAAAGGTTATATTGAGTCCGCATGGGAATTAGTTAGCGAGGAAGATGATTAGTTGAGTACCGTGAAACCGTTCTTGCTTGCGGTCTTTGGCTTATAGCTTATAGCCACTTAACCACGGCCCTTATGGGGCCCGCTCGCCGGAGGTGGTGAAAGGGATGCCACCTCCTAGGGCGTCGCAGAGTCGCAATTGAACGCTCCAGTTCTGTGCCCACGATTCTTTTTGCTCGTTCTGACAGACCTTGATCAACAGCGTGTTTTTGCCTGCAACCAAGTTCGTGTCGGCCGTATACTGATCGACCTCGCCGCCGGCGTGGTACACCTCGTTGCTGGCGACCAGCTTGCCATTCACCCAGACGCGAACGCCATTTGGAGATGCGTAGCGAACCTGCACGGCTTGAGCAGCGGGTACGTCCACTTCGGCGTACATGTAAACCGCCGCTCCCTTTTCGGGGCCCATCGCGTCGTTCAGATCGATGTTGCCAAGGTCGTCGTCGGTGGTGATCGGCTCGGCACGCCACGTCGCCGCTTCGGTTTTACCGTCGTAACTCGCCTCAAAATCGATCGTCTCTTCGGGCGGATAGGCTACGGCGAACTTGTCCTTGCCCGAGTTGTCGAAGAACCCAATCACGCGCCACGAGGTGACAAACCCCATGTGTTTCGCGAGGTCGATCTTCTCGCCCTTCTCCTCCAGCGCCGCTTTGCACTTCTTGATCTGGTCGAGGTCGCGCGCGGCATCCAGCAGCTTGCGATACTGCGCGATCGCTTCATCGCCCGTCGCGGTGCTGGCTTGTTGCATGCCTGCTGCGACGGCGTCGTAACGAAGTTCGAGGCTCGGGTCGTTCGTCATCCCGGCGAGCAACTCGTGAGCCCCGTCGGCGTCGATCTTCTCCAGCCACTCGTACGCGGTGCGCCGCGCCCGGGGCGCGGCACTCGTATCGGCAAGCAGCTCTTCGAGCTGCGACTTCGGCAGTTCGCCACCTTGTTCGAGCGTCCGCGTGCCGATGGCGTCGACCGCCGTGCGGATCCAGTTCTCAACCGCCGGGTTACTGTCGTCCATGCCACGCAAAATAGTGGTCATCTCGTTTGCCTCGGCGGCAGCGAGGATCTTCCAAGAGGCTTGCACTTCGCTAGTGGCCGCTGCGGTTGGCGAAGCAGTACGGATCGTGACGATTGCCTCGTCCACCGACTCGGAAGCCAGTAGCGGAGTAGCCAGCGCACAAAAAAGCGACAACGACAAGATTACTCGCATGGGAATATTTGGTACTACGAAGGAGTGAAAACGCGACTGGTGCCAGTTCACATCCGATCCCCACCGGGAGTATGCTGGAGGCGGATGTGGAACCAGTTAATGTACCGCATCCGCGCCTTCCAATACAAACCACAGCGGCCAACGACCAACACGGGCGAATCGTTCCATGAGAAAAGTGAAGACAGGTGGCGGCTGGCCGGCGATCGTCTACTCATTGCGCAAAGCTCGCGAGGCGGGCGGAATCTGGAAGTTTTGGAAGGCGATGCGTTCGAAAAACGCCTGCAAAACCTGTGCGCTCGGCATGGGTGGCCAGCGCGGTGGCATGGTCAACGAACGCGGACAATTCCCGGAAGTCTGCAAAAAGTCGATGCAGGCGATGATCGCCGACATGCAGGGTGCGATCCAACCCGAGTTCTTCGAGAAGTACACCGCTGACCATCTGAAATCGTTCACCCCGCGTGAACTCGAGAACTGCGGCCGGCTGGTGGACCCATTGCTTCACAGCGCAGAGACCGGTCGATATGTACCGATTTCTTGGGACGAAGCGTTCGATCGCATTGCGGCCAAACTCGCAGAGCTCACGCCTGACGAAACTTTTTGGTATTTCAGTGGGCGCAGCAGCAACGAGGCGGGGTTCTTGCTCCAGCTCTTCGCGCGTCTGTACGGCACGAACAACGTCAACAACTGTAGCTACTACTGTCATCAAGCGAGTGGCGTGGGACTGACCAGCGTCACTGGCAGTGGCACCGCAACCATTGAGCTCGAGGACCTGGAGCTTGCCGACTTGATCTTCGTCATCGGCGGCAACCCCGCGTCGAACCATCCCCGCCTGATGCGGACCATGATGGAACTCCGCCGGCGCGGCGGGCAAGTGATCGTCGTGAATCCAATCGTCGAAACGGGCATGGTGAACTTCAGCGTGCCGAGCGACGTTCGCAGTTTGCTGTTCGGCACGAAGATTGCCAGCCAGTACGTCCAGCCCCACATTGGTGGCGATCTCGCGATGCTCTACGGCATTTCGAAGCGCATCCTGGAAATGGGCGCGCACGACGAGCGGTTCCTTTCCGAGAACTGCGAAGACTGGCCAGCCCTCCGCGAGCGTTTGGAAACGCTGACGTGGGAGGAAATTTTCACCAAGAGCGGCCTCGCGAAACACGAAATCGACCTGATGGCGGAGACCTACGCCGCGGCGAATAACGTCGTGTTCAGCTGGACGATGGGCATCACGCATCACGCCCACGGCGTGCACAACGTCCAGGCGATCGGAAACCTCGCGTTGATGCGCGGGATGGTCGGCCGGCCTGGCGCGGGTCTGCTGCCGATTCGCGGTCATTCGAACGTTCAGGGCATTGGCTCGATGGGCGTCACTCCGAAGCTGAAGAACATTGTGTTCGATCGCCTTCAAGAGCACTTTGGCGTCACGCTCCCCACCACGCGCGGTCGTGACACAATGGAGTGCATGGACGGAGCCGAAAATCGCGAGCTGAAGTTCGGTCTGTGCCTCGGTGGAAACCTGTATGGATCGAATCCCGACGCCTCCTACGCCGAACACTCGCTCAATCAGCTCGATCAACTCGTCTACATTAGCACGACGCTCAACACGGGGCACGCCTTCGGCACCGCTCGCGAGACGATCATCCTGCCCGTGCTTGCCCGCGACGAAGAGCCACAGCCCACGACGCAGGAGTCGATGTTCAACTACGTCCGCCTGAGCGATGGCGGCCCCCAACGCCTTGCAGGGCCGAAGAGCGAAGTCGAAGTGATTGCAACGGTCGCCCGCAAGGTTTTCGAGCGCAAATCGGCAACCCCCTCGCCCATCGACTGGCAGAGCATGCAGGACACGGGGCGCGTTCGCCACGCGATTGCGAAGGTGGTGCCCGGATTCGAGGCGCTCGATGGCATTGAGAAGACCAAGAAGGAATTCCAAATCGAGGGTCGTACGTTTCATCAAGCTCATTTTCCAACGCCATCAGGCAAGGCGAATCTGCACGTGCACGATCTGCCGCCGCTGCAAGGCGACGACTCGGGCGAGCTTCGTATGATGACTATACGTAGCGAGGGACAGTTCAACACGGTCGTTTACGAAGACTACGACCTCTATCGCGGCATCGAGCGGCGTGACGTGATCCTGATGCACCCCGACGACTTGGTATCACGAAAACTGAAAGATGGCCAACTCGTGAAAATCGTTGGCCCGGCGGGCGTCATGCGCGGCGTCCGCGCCACGGCGTTTGAAAAAATCCGCGCCGGCAACGCGGCCATGTACTACCCCGAAGCCAACGTGCTAGTGAGCCGAGTGCTCGACCCCACCAGCAAAACACCCGCCTTTAAGTGCGTGCTGGTCACCGTCACGGTCGACGTGCCCGTGGCCGATCCGCGGGTGGCGGTGAGTATCTGAGGCGAACCTCGCAGCCCATTACGGAGCAAGCCAGTCGACAAATGTCAGGCCGGGAATCTTCGAACAGTCGACCGTGTTGTGAGTGACGTGCGTGAGGTTATGCGTAATCGCCGTTGCCGCAATCAACAAATCAAAGGTGGGAGAAAGGGCTCCCGCATCCAATTGTTTAGCCCGGACGCGGCCGAAGGTATCCGCCGTCGCGAAATCGAGGTCAAGTACGTGGACTTCTGCGAGTAGGTCCGCGATCGCTGCGACACGCGAAGCCGGGGCGTTCGAGCGGTGCGTCCACGTCTGCAGTTCCGCAGCAGTTACTACCGACACGCTCACTCGGCCACTGTGCTGGATCAAACGCGAGAACACCCGCTGATTGCCGCGAACAAATTCCGATCAAATGTCTGAGTCGAGAAGAAAGCTCAAGGTTCCAGTTCCCGACTCGACGTTTCAAGTTTACGCAGCTCGCGATACTCGACGAGAAACTTATCTACTTCGTCCGACTCATGAGCACACGCTCCAAACGCTCGCAGGAGTCCGGGTGGCACTGATGAAGTCACTGCTTCGTCTTCACTCGTAAACGAGACCACCATCTTTACCTTCAATCCTTCCGGCAAGCCTAGCGATTGATCGGCTTCAATAGAGTTGCCGTGGACTGTCCCACTCATTTCCAAGGCGGAGGTGTTCATGAGAGTGCTCCTTGTCGTGATGGGAGAGGGGAGATGGAAGCCATAGGGTAATTATAGCATCGGCGATGCCACGGCATAACTTTGGTTAGCAAAACCGGCGCCGCCGAGTTTACCCCGCCGTATCCAAGTACGGATCCTGACTCATTTGTCGCTGCATTTTCTGGCGTTCCTTCTCGAAGTACAGCATGATCTTCCGGTCACGGAAGTGACTACGTTCGACGCGGGCTTGGGCGCGGCGGAAAAGCGACTCGTAGCCGTGCAGCGGGCCGGTGAGTTTCGCGCCGGTCGCTACCAGCGACTTGTACCGCTTGGCGCCGAAACCCATCAGCAGTATTTCGTCGTCCAGCGATAGGAACTGTCGGTAGGTGCCGGGATCGCCTTGACGACCGCAGCGGCCGATGAGCTGACGGTCGATGCGCTGCGACTCGTGTAGCTCGGTACAAACGACGTGCATGCCGCCGACTTCTTCAACGCCCGGGCCGAGCTTGATGTCGGTACCACGGCCAGCCATGTTCGTGGCGACCATGATCTTTCCGGACTGCCCCGCGCCGGCGACGATCTCGGCTTCCCGGGCGACGTGTCGGGCGTTGAGCACCGTGTGTTCGATGCCCCGCGCTTCGAGCAGCCGCGAGACGATCTCGCTCTTATCGATCGATCGCGTACCCACCAGCACCGGCCGGCCTTTTTCGTGCTCGGCCACCACATCGTCGACAATCGCCAGCCACTTGGCTTCTGCGTTTCCGAATACCATAGTCGGCAATTGCTTGCGAATCGGTGGTCGGTTCGTCGGAATGGGAACGACGTGCACTTTGTAGATCTTCCGCAGCTCGGGCGCGCTTGAACTCGCGGTACCGGTCATCCCCGTGAGACGATTGTAGCGCAGGAACAAATCCTGAATCGTGATTCGCGCGGCTTGGTTGGTTTCGAAGGTGACCTCGACCCCTTCCTTTGCCTCAATCGCCTGGTGAATACCGGCTCGCCATTTGCGACCCTCGGCAAGTCGGCCGGTGAACTCGTCGACGATCACGATCTCGCCATCGCGCACCACGTAGTGGCGGTCGAGAATCATCTCGCGCCCGACTTTCACCGAACGTTCGAGGTACTCGTAGATGGTCGACAGCGGCAACTTATCTGTCGCGCCGGGTTTGGGGAGTTCGCGAACGAGGCGTCGCCCTTCGAGCGTCAGGTCGACGCGTTTCTCCTTGTGGTCGTACTCGTAGTGCTCGTCCTCAATAAATCGCGGGGCCATTTCGGCGGCCCAGCTATAGGCCTCGGCGGCGATCTTCTCGTCTTCGCCGGGGAGCGCGCTGATGATCAGCGGCGTGCGGGCTTCGTCGATCAGGATGCTGTCGGCTTCGTCCACAAGCATGTAGTGTAGGTCGCGCTGCACCGGTTTCTCGCCCGCAACGACATCGCCGCCGAGCATTTCGCCGAACAAGTCGCGATGCCCTTCGTCGATGCGTCGCTTCAGCAGGCGATCACGGAGGAAGTCGAAGCCCATCTCGTTGGCCGTGCCGTACGTGACATCGCACGCATAGGCTTTGCGGCGGTCGTTCTGTGGCTGCTGGCCCTGGATGACGCCGATCGACATACCAAGGGCTTCGTACAGCGGACGCATGCCGTCGGCGTCGCGCTTGGCGAGGTAGTCGTTCACCGTGGCGAGGTGGGCACCTTTGCCTTCCAGTGCCGCCAGGTAAATGGGCAGCGTCGCGGTGAGCGTTTTTCCTTCGCCCGTCTGCATCTCGGCGATCGAGCGATGGTGTACCGCCGCGCCGCCGAGCATCTGAACATCGAAGTGCCGCATGCCGAGCTTCCGCCGTCCCGCTTCGCGGACGAGGGCAAAAGCCTCGACTAGCAGGCGGTCGAGCGGTTCGCCACTGCGTGCTCGGTAGCGAAGCGAGAGGCTCTCCTTCTTCAGGTCGTAGTCGTTCAGCTCCATCAGCGCCGGCTCGCGAGCCGCGATGGCCGGGATGTACCCCGCCCAACGAGCCAGCAGCCGCCGCGACGAACTGCCGGCGACGAGTTGAAGGCTGCGCGAGAAACCCTGGGGGATGGTTGCCACGGCGTCGTTAGCGTGTGAGGAGGGAGTTAAAGCGACTGCGAATAATGTACATTGTAGCTGCCCGCAAGATGAGCGTCCTGCTGGAGGTCGGGTGGTGTTCGCTGGGTGGAATAATTCGCCCCGCTTATCTTCGAAGCAATCCCCCTTATCGGAATACTCAGCCGTCGTGCCCGCCAAGTTCAACCCCATTCCGCTTGTCGCGTCGCTTGTCGTCGGCGTTTCCTTGTTTGGTCTCTTGGCGTATCTGGCGATAACAGGTTGGCCGGGTGAGACGGGGGTTTCGGCGCTGGAGTTCTGCGAGGCGATTCGTCCCGGACCCGTCAAACAGCCGGCGAACACCTGGAGCAATTTAGGTTTCGTCGCCGTTGGTATCGCGATCGCCGTGGCAGCCGGTTACGACCTGCCCCGCCGGAAGTCGCCACAGTTCGACAACCTGTGCGTGTCGAGCCCGTTCTTCACCACCACCTACAGCATCACAGCGGTGCTGCTCGGCATGGGGAGCGGGGCAATGCACGCGTCTACCACCGCGTGGGGAGCGCAGGTTGATATTTATTCGATGTTCCTCTGGGCGAGTTGGGTAATCAGCTACTCGGCGATGCGGCTTTTTGGTTGGCGCGGCGTGATGCCATTTCTGGGCTTCTACATACCCATCTCTGGACTGCTGGCGGTGAAAGTGTTCGGCAACATCGCGGTGGGGCCATTGAGTAACTCCGATTGGTTTGGCGTGCTGATTGGTTCGGGGATCGTGATCGAGCTGATAACCTGTTACGTCCATCGCCGGCAGTTCGTCACGTCGTTCAGCTACTTGGCATGGGCGGTGGTGAGCTTCTTGGCGGCCTACGGCGCATGGGTGCCCAGTCGCACGGGCGGACCGATTTGCTACCCAGGATCGCTGTGGCAAGGCCACGCACTATGGCACGTGCTGTGTGCGTTCTCGGTAGTGTTTGTCTATTTGTACGGCCGCTCTGAGCGCGCAGCGACCGGCGGGTAGGCCGTATCAAGCTCCGCGCCGATACGGCGCTTAGCGAGTTCAAATTCATTTGTCCCACTCCAAGTTGCAGTCTGCTCTTGGGCTAAGCGTTTTTCTTTTCTCACGCCAAGGTGCAAAGACGCCAAGCGGTTAGCTCCGAAGGAGCGCGCTTTGATAGGCCAGGGCGCAGCCCTGGTGGTTTGGATGTTTACGTGTCATTCCGAACGGAGTGACACGACGGAGGAACCTGCGTTGCCGAATAGGGGCACGTTGTCACTTCTGGGAAGTCACAGGGATTGCGCTTCTTGAAGTGACGTGGCGTGTGCTACTGGCAGCGAGATTTCTCGGTCGCAGGGCTCCTGTCGAAATGACACAAGTAGTAATGGTTTACGATAAGGTTAAGCGTCATGTGCCGTATCGGCGCGGAGCTTTATACGGCCTACGGCCAACAAAAAAAGTGACGGGATCCCGTCGGGCGGCTGGGTATTGGCTAGTTGCTTGCTCAGTTTCACGTGTGTCAGCCTGGGCAACTAGTTTCTACTCAGCGGGCGCGCAGAGAGAGACCGATTGGTACCGCCGCGAAGGGTTTCCCTTTGTGATAGCCCCGTCGAGAACTCATGAGTTTCTTGGCACCAAACGACGGCGGGTCACGATCAGTCTCTCACCGCACGCCCAGCGCGTACGACGAACGGGTTGTATTGTAGCGTATGTACACGCACTTGTCAATGGCAGATGTGTACGCGTGGACATTTTGTGGGGAATAGTTTCAGGAGCCGAAAGTGGGGAGTTTTACCGACCCGGTGAGCGTAAGCGACCGGAGGTAAACAGAGTGAATGCCCCACTCGGAAGAGTTTCTCACGCAGAGGCGCAGGGACGCAAAGAGAAGATTTGGCGAACCGCTGATCGACGCTGATGTTCGCTAAATGTTTTTAGCGATGATTGGCGTCGATTAGTGTTCCAGGAAATTCTGTGCGTCTTGGCGGCTTTGCGTGGAACCCTATTCACGTGAGAGCTCGCTGTCGCCACTCCGTGGCTTTTGGTGCGCGCGGGGTCGGTGGTCCTGTGGCTTGCGCCCCTGGCTATGCGCTGCCGCCGCTCCGCGGCTGGGGGGCGTTGATCGAACGCGGCGAGACCTCTTGTGCTGCGCACACGGACAATCGGCCGTGGTGAATCTACGAAATGGCAGGGCGTGAATCGGCCGAAAGTCCGTGCCACCCGGGACCGAGGGAAGATGGCAAGCAGGATGCTTACCCCACATCAACCCGGCGTGACGCGGATCGTCGGCACGTCGGCGGGATTGAGGTTGCCGGTGGGGTTCGAGCGGATGGAGCCGCGGGGGCGGAAGCCGTCGCCCAGCGGAGTTGGCGTGGTGTCAGGTAGGAACGAGGCCGGAACGTAGCCGGGGGGCGGGATGGTCAGTGGCTGGCCTGCTTCGCCGCCGGCCATGCCGACTTGATAGCTGGTGGTGTTGATGGTGCCTGGCACGACCTCTTCGCGGATCATCTCGGCCGCACCAGGGAGAGCAACGCGTGGCGAAGTGGCAGGCACCGCGCTAGGTTGCGTGCTTGGCTGGTTATAGAGTGCGGGGGCTTGCGCCGGGACCACGGGATCGCGGAACAGGCCTGACGCTCGACCGCCGTCCATCACGGGGTTGATCGTGACCTGTGGTGCCCCAGCGTCGGCCGGCGGCCAGTTGTTGATGGCCGGGGCTGTGGCAAGGGGTTGCGTGGTGGTGGGGACGACCGGCGTCGGCACTGGAATGTTGGACGCCGTGTAGAGCGATTGTGGCTGCGAAGCAGCCGGCTGGGCGATGGGGATCGTAACCGGTGTCGACGCAGGAATCGCAGGCGGGGCCGCGGCGAAACGCGTGGCCGATTCGTCGGTGGGGATTCGGATTCCGCCTTCGTCGCCGGCCATCGCGATGCGTGACGAGGAGGGCTCGCTGGCACGGGCGAACGAGCCGTCGGAGGGGATCGGTGTGATGTCGCTCGAAGGGGGCAGGGCGCCCAGCGGCTGCATGGGTTGCATCGGCTGCATCGTCGGGAGCGGAGGCAGCGCGTCGGTCGAGTACTGCGGCACGGCGGTGCCGACCGCGGGAATACGCGACTGAGGAGGGGGAACGCGATCGGCCGACATGAACGGATTGGTCATCGCCGTCTGTTGCGACGAACGGCAGCCGCCGAAAACGACAAGGCCAACGCAGAGTACCAAGGCCGCCGAAGCGTGAGAGGTACGTCGCGCAATTTGCGTGGCCATCGGCAGCGTCCTTTCTGCCATCTCGTTCCGTTTAGGGTAAGCGTGCGAGAAGCGTTTCACCGCGTCCTTGCGGTGATTGTGCCTTGGTGAAAGTGCGGATGGTTCCTCTACGCACTTCCACTTTTTGGCGTCGCGAGAGCTTCTCGAAAACGCAACTTGCTGTCCAGAGCGATTTCACTCGCTGCTAGCGGTTTGCTTCGACGAGTGTCGAGTCGACCACGTAGGGGTTCATGATCACCAGCGGCTGCGACGGGGCAGGGGCCGAGACGGTTTCGTCCGACGACTTCTCTGCACTTGGGGCTGGCTTGGTGCTCGAAGGGACGTACGGGTTCTCGATCATCACGGGAGCCGAGGGGGCACAAGTCACTTCGGGAGTGAGGATATGCGGAGGATAGGCAAATGGCGAGAAACCATACGGCCGAGCCACGGGGTGGCTGTAGTAAACCGGCGGGTGCGCTGCGAAGTAGGGGACGCGGTAGTCGCTGTACGAGCTGAGGCCGTTGTATAAACCACCGACGCCTAGGCCATAACCAAGACCATAGCCATATCCGTAGCCATCGTAGGCTTGCGAAGTGCGGGCGGTTCCGAAACCGAGGACGAGTGCGGCCGCCAGGGCGGCGAGGGGGAGGCGGGCGTGCATTGTGGGATTCTCTGTCGCGTGGGAAAAGCGGTACGTGAACGGGTAGGCCTACCTTCCACGCTAATCAGCCCGGCCGGCCATCGCAACCAGATTTGCCATTCGCGGATGCCCAAATTCTTGGGGTTTTCAGCTTCCCGAGCTTCGAGAGTAGAATGAAGCGTGTGGATAATGCCGAATGTACCCATTGGATCAAGGAGCGAGCCGCGTCGATCGGCTTTTCGTCGGTAGGGGTTGCGCCGGCGGTGGCCGCGGTAGGCACCCAGCACCTCGACGAGTGGCTGGCGGCGGGGTACGGGGGGACGATGGCGTGGTTCGCCGACCGCCGGGACGCCTACGACCATCCGCGGAGCGTGCTCGATGGCGTGCGTAGTCTTGTGATGCTCACGGTCGACTACCGCACCGCCGTGGCCGAGCCAACGCCGCTAGGCTACGGACGGGTTGCTCGCTACGCGTGGGGCACTACGGACTATCACGACGTGATTCACGGCTGGCTCAAGCAACTTAAGCAGCATTGCAGCGAGCGGTTTCCGGACGCGAAGTTCCGTGGCGTGGTGGACACCGCACCGCTGATGGAGCGTGAGTTCGCCCAACTTGCAGGGCTGGGCTGGATTGGTAAGCACACGCTGCTGCTCAATCGCCAGCAAGGGAGTTGGTTCTTCCTCGCAGCGCTGCTCACCGATCTAGAACTGGAGTTCAACACGACCCCCGCGACGGACCATTGTGGCACTTGCACGGCGTGCCTCGACATCTGCCCGACCGACGCCTTCCCTCAGCCGCACGTGATGGATGCATCGCGGTGCATCAGCTACCTGACGATCGAGCATCGCGATGCGATTCCGATGGAACTTCGCGCGGGGATGGGGGAATGGGTGCTCGGGTGCGACTTGTGCCAGGAGGTGTGTCCTTGGAATCGTAAATCGCCCGAGTCGATGGAGCCACAGTTCGCGCCGCGGGACGACACGAATCCTTTAGAGCTAACTGCGCTGTTTGAACTCGACGTCGATGAGTTCCGCGATCGGTTCCGTGCGACCCCGCTGTGGCGACCCAAGCGGCGGGGAATTCTGCGGAACGCGGCGATCGCGCTTGGCAACAATCCAACGCCTGATGGGGTACCCGCACTCATTCGTGGCCTGAATGATGATGAGCCACTAGTGCGCGGTGCGTCTGCATGGGCGCTCGCTCGATACGGTGCGGAGGGGCGAGCAGCGCTGCTCGCGCGGCAGGAACTGGAGACGGACACCGAGGTGCTGGAAGAGATTGCCGGGGCGCTCTCGACTAACTCACGCTTGATGAAAGAAGAATAGGACGCGGATTTGGCAGGATTGTCGCGGATTTTATAGGGGAGTCATTTCTTTTGGTTTGAAATCTGCTCGAGGATGTTCAGTCTTCTGCAACTGATCCGCGTTCATCCTGCCCAATCCGCGTTCATCCGCGTCCCATTCTCTTAGCCACTTGTCCAGCAATCGACGAGTTATAGGGGCGAAGCCGCGGGTGGCGGGGCCGTTGACCGGGGGCGGGGGCGTGGGAGAATAGGACCATGGCATCCAATTTACCTACGCTTCGCATCGGCCCGATCACGCTTGACTTTCCCGTGGTTCAAGCGGCATTGAGCGGCTACAGCGACTCGCCGATGCGAACCATCGCGCGGCGAATGGGGGCGTCGTATTCTTTGTGCGAGGTGATGCTCGACCAGTTTCTGGTGGCTTACAAAGAGCGTAAGCGAACCAGTCACTACCTGCACATCTCGGACGAAGAGCACCCCGTCGCCGGTCAACTGATGGGGGCCGAGCCCGAGCAGTTTGGCCCCGCGGCGCTGAAGTTAGTTGAAGCTGGGTTCGATGTGATCGATATCAACTTCGGTTGCCCCGTGAAGAAGGTGCTAGGGCGTTGTCGTGGCGGCTTTCATCTGAGCCAGCCCGACGTGGCGCTCGAAATTGTCGAGCGGGTCCGCGACGCCGTGCCCGCCGAGATTCCCGTGACGCTCAAGATGCGGCGCGGAATCGACGACACGGCCGAGAGTCGAGAGATGTTTTTCAAAATCTTCGACGGCGCCTACGAACGTGGGGTGGTCGCGGTCACCGTTCATGGTCGCACCGTGATGCAGCGCTACATTGGCCCATCGCGTTGGGATTTCTTGCGCGAGCTCAAACAGCACGCCGGCGATCGTGTGATCCTCGGCAGCGGCGACTTGTTCACGGCGCAGTCGTGCCTCGACATGATGGCTTACACCGGTGTCGATGGCGTGACGGTGGCTCGTGGGGCGATTGGCAACCCGTGGATTTTCTCGCAAGCTCGTGCCCTCGCACGGGGCGAAGCGCTCCCCGACCCCCCAAGCCTGCTAGAACAGCGCGACGTGATCGCCGAGCACTATCGACTGGCCGAAGAGCTGTACGGCGCGGATCGCTGCCTGCCGACGATGCGGAAGTTTGCCATCAAGTACTCGCAGCTCCACCCGCAGCAACTCGAGGTCCGGCAAGACTTCTGCTCGGTCAAACAAGCCGGCGCATGGCGCGAAGTGCTCGACCGCTGGTACGCCAGCGACGCCCCCGGCGTGCACCCCACGATCGACGAACCCGCGCCGGTGATGGCTGGCGAGGTGGCCTAGTGTCCGCCATCGGCCAGTGAAGAAGTTGCCCGCGAATCTGCGCGGATGTACGCGAATAGGGGAGGAGTTTGGGGAATGGGAGCGGATGGCTGTGTATTTTGACCAGAAGGTAACGAAGAGAACGAAGAGATTTGTGTAAACAGGAGGAAGCTGAGGGAACAGAGAATGACGCCGAAACCCTTGCCACTTCAGTAGGCTCTTCAATATCTCGTTCTTCTTGGTTTCCTTTGTTACCTTCTGTTCAACTACATATCTAAACACTTCGAATCGTGTTAACCCTACTCTTCTTGATTCGCGCCTATCCGCGTGGATTCGCGGGCAAAAGTTCTTCCAAAGGGCACGAATTCTGGCGAAGACGGCTACGCGGAAAACCTTAGAAGCGGAACCAGCTCTTCATGCGGTCGGACATGCGGGGTTCGGGCGCGGGCTCGTTCGCAGTCGCTTCGGGGCTAGTGCTTTCGGGCACCGCGATTTCCGGCAGGTGCTGGATAAGGAACTGCGACCAGTAGGCGTCGAGCAGTGCCTGGCATTCGCCGTACTGCTGCATTTCCAATGCCTTGCGTGCCGTCTTGACGTGCTGCACGAGGGCGAGCACTTGCTGGTCGGACTCCTTGGGGTAAATCCGCAGCGGATACACCAAGTGGTGAAGCTGCAGGTTGTCGATCCACACTTCGCCGGTGCCGACGAGCTCGATACGAATTCGCATGTCACCGCTGGAATTGAGCGGAAGGTCTTCGACGCCGAACTGGTAGGCGTTCCATTCCTTTGCAGCGCTATGTTGTCGGAGCACCGCGGCGGACTGGGCGAGTGTGGTTCGACGGCCGGAGGCTTCGACGATGAGGCGAAGCTCTGCGTCGTCCGACAGGTTCACAACACGGACGTTGGCCATCACAGCGATCTCACCCGTACCAGGGGTTGCGAAGGGGAGTGTTGAGATGCTGGCGGACTTTTCGGTGCTGCGAAGCACGCCGGCCCGCTGGCCGTCGGCACCGGGAGTTGCGGTTGAGACTCCTTCGCCACCTTCCCAGCCGACGGCCATGCCCTTGGTATCGATCTGTTCAAACGATGGATTGGCCAGCGCCTCGTAGGGGGGAAGCACGTCGGGGCGAAGGTCGCGGCGTTCGAGCTCGGTGCAGCGAGTGGCGAGCTGTTCGGCGACTGCAGGATTCATTTCTACCCGCACGCCGGTGACTTGCACCTGCGGCGAGGCGAATCGGAGCGCCTGTGTTTCGTACGGTGCGAGCGGCACTCGCCAAGCGTGCTGGCCGGGAGCATAAGAGCCAGCGGCGGTCGCGGCGGCGCCTTCGGCCGTCAGTGTTTCGGCGGTAGTTCGCTCGTTGACGCCCAGCGTGACGGTTGCCACGGTTTGCCACGGCGAATTGTTGGTTACCGTCGCTACGGCTTGCTGATCGGCGGCGTGGACATTGGCGACAACCGTTTGTTCGGCGACAATGGTGTCTGGTTGGAAGTCATGAGTTGGGAACTTCGCCAGCATCCGCAGAGCGCGGCGGCGATCGTCGTCGCCGAGCCCTGCCGGCCCGGCGGGACCACCCATCAAAAACGCCCCGCCATGTTCACGGAGCATCGCAGCGGCGATGGGGGCGTTAACGCTGGCTCCGAGGTAATCGAAAGCGATGGGTGTCCGCGGCGATCGACTGGTGGCAAATTCGGCGGCCTGCGGCACGGGGGTCGGGGCCGTTTGGTGCCAAACGAACATCCCTTCGAGCGATACGGCAGGCAGTTGCTCGCACCGCGAGTTGAGCTCCATAGCTTCAGCCGCGTCCGCAAGTTGCAACCCCGTGATAATGTTCTGCGTACCGATCATGGCGACGGCAGGGAGCTTGGTGACTTGGGACAGATCGAGTCCGCGCTCCAGGTAAATGTCTTCGAGTCGACGCGTGCCCGTGATCTTGGGACGCATCTCAAATTCGCGGGTTTTGAGCAGTTCGGGCACCGTGAGATATAGCTTCGCTTCAGACCTGGCCGTCGTGACATCGCCGGCGAGTTGCTCAATGAAGCGCGTAACGCCTTGCGCACGCTGCGTATCCCAGGCACGTCGCGAGGCGGGGTCGTCGAGCACTGCCTGCGGATTTTGGTTCCAAGCGGCGATGGTTTCTGCGGTAGCCTCGGTGTCGACCGCCAATTGCGCGAGGCCCGCGCGGGTGAACCCGAAGTTCGACGGGGGCGAGGCGATGTAACTGTCGGGCGACATTTCCACCGCTACTCCGGCGAAGGCGGGCGAGCCGCTGGCCTGGGCGATCAATTCTTGGACCACGCCGCGGACTGCGGCCATCACGTCGGGGTGGCCGATCTGGTAATGCGGCGGCGAAGCGGTGGTCGATTCGAGCATGACGGCACGCCGGGGCCGGCCACTGAGGTCCGTCCAGATCGGAAACTCGTCGAGCGTCTTGTACTTGCTCGCCCGCAGGCTGGCTTCGATAGTTGGGAGCGTCGCGTTCATGCGGACCATCGGGACCACACGCAGTCCGCGACTGGCGAACACTCGCAGCAGGAGATCGGTGGGATTTATCGTCGGCAAGTCCGTGACACTCGACCCTAAATGGCTGGTGTTGAGCGAAGGGAGCGAGTCGGAACCGCGAAGATCGAACGCGGCACTACCCCCCTCCATCACACCCACCACGGCCCCGTTGTAGCCGGAGAGTTCCACGAGCGCCGCGGTGCGTTGGGCTAAGTCGACGAACGTTTGCAGGTCGTCGATCGCCGGGCGGCCATCGCCAGTGGGTGGCCGCGAACTGGTGCGATCCACCAGCGTCTGCCAGTCAAACGTTGCGGCGACAAGTCGCTCATCACGTTTGGCGAGCGAAGGGCTGCCGGCGACCGGCTTGGCCATGCGAAGACGGATGCGACCGTACCGCGCGGGCACGGTGTTGCTCGCGTTCTCGAGTACCGCAACGGGTGTCTTCGAGTGCGGCCAGAACAGGTAGCGATATGTCGAGGTGGCCGGCAGGCTGTCGCCGAGCAGTCGGTTGTCGACCACCACTCCTCCGCCGACCGTGGTTGCCGTGAGTTTGCCTTGAGCGTCGTACTCATAAATGCGAAGGGCAAGCTGCTGGGCATCGCCGGTTGGAAGTTCCACTTCCACGATGTGCGGCTGACCCGGCTGCGCGGCAGGGAGCGGATAGGCTTGCCAGGTTGGCTTTTGCCCGCTGCTAGGCGAGAGCTCGGCAAACGCTCGACCCGCGATGGTGGTGGTGCGGAATGCCTCGCTCCCGAGCGGACCTGTTCCAAGGTTGGTGATGCGGTCGAGCCGCGTCCACTCCGTCATTCGGCCCCACCACTTGGGGTTTGCGGGATCGATCTCAATCGAAGTTTGCCACTGCGCTCCGTCGAAATGCTCCGCAGCTTGCTCGGCGAGCACCAAGACCTGGAAGGTTCGCTCGGCCAACTTGTCGCCGGTCGCGCTTTCCCAGAACTTCACCCGATTGCCCGGCGGAGTGCGGGCAATGAGCTTGATGCTGTAGACCCCTTCGCGCGTCGGCAGGGGTACCTCCACCGGCACGCTGGCGTAGCCTTGCGCCGGCAGGGACACTCGCTGTGTTGCATCCCACTCGCGATTGCCGCCGCGACCTCGCGAGAGCTCGGTTGACAGATCGAGCCCGCTCCCTGCCACCAAGTTGGGTAGCGCCGGCTCGACGGTGAACTTCAGCGTTTCTCCCGGCGCGTAGACCAGCGTATCGCGTTCGAGCTTTACGCGAATCGCATCGTCGGCGATGCGGTGCACCATCAGCGTGGTCGACGTGCGTCCGGCGGGGCTGGCGAGCGTCGCGCGGCGCTGCTCGTTTACGAGTTCGGCGAGAGGAATCTCGACGAGGTTCGACTGCTGATCCTCGGCCGCACGGAGTTCGATGCGAAGCGTGGACGTCAGCGGACCTTTAGCCGTAACGTCGAAACCCTCAAAGGTTCGCGGCCGTGGTTGCGAGAGGAGGATTTGTCCACCCTCGGTCCAGATGCTTCCCGGGGTATCGCGTTCGCGGCCCAGGAGCTGGAGGTCGGCGAGCTCGCCACCGTCCATCGACACGCGTCCCGACCATCGAACAGCCGCTCCGCCTCCCCACGCAATGCGAACGCGAAGCGTGTGCGGGGCTTCGTCCGCGAGCGCAGCAGTGGGCCACGTAACGACGACCAATGTCGCCGCCAGTAGCAGCCCGGCCCACCATCCTGGGAGCCATGTGGTTAGCTTCGCATCGATCGACACCGGACATCCTTGTCCGTGAAAGTGATAGCTTGCGTGCCTAAGTTGGCGGGCCGATTGTAGTTCTGGCGGATGAGTGCCACCAGATCGATTCCCCAATAACGCCAACCAAGGCAGTTCGCCAAGCTGGCTGGCTTACCTATATCCTCGGCGCGTCGCGGCTCTAAACGCCAGGCCAAAGCGTGGCGAGCAGCAGCGTGGTTGCCATACCCGCCACGCCCATCAGGCTTGTCAGGGGTACCCAAGTTGTCAGGCCCTCCTCTTCCGTCAGATGCCCCATGCGGCAGTAGAGCCAGAAGCCGCTATCGTTCAGCCAACTGGTGATCATCGCCCCCGACCCGATGGCCGTGCAGAGATACACAGGGTGAAGTGCTAGCTGCTGGTCGGCGATCATCGCCGCGACCATGCTGCTGCCGGTGATGATGGCGACCGTGGTGGATCCTTGGGCGCACTTGATGAGCGACGTCATCGCGAAGGCAAGCCACAGCGTGGCGAAGCCCGAGAGCGGGGCGTCCGATCCCAGCAGCGATTCGATCGCGGGCCCAACGCCGGCGTGCTTTAGCATCGCGCCGAAGGCGCCGCCGGCTGCCGTGATCAGGACGATGATGCCGGCGCTTAGCACCGATTGCTCGACGAGCTTGGTCGAGTCGTGCCGGGTCGGCCGAACCACGATCCAGTACACGGCGAGTGCCACAAAAGTGGCGGCAAGCAGCGCGACGTTCTTGTCCGCCACGATTTGAATCGCCGGCGGCAGCGGATCGATGAACGCACCGACCACCGGACCCGAGGCAATCATTCCGACTGGAAGAACAATAGGCAGTAGCGAAAGCAAGAGCCCCGGACGGGGCTGGGTTTCCGTGGATTGTTGGCTAGCGACGTCGTCGAACTGGATAGTCCGCGTCATCCGGTGATCACGCCATGCCGCAAACGCAAGGCCCGTCAGCGTCATCGGGATCGAGACCACCCCGCCGACCAACATCAGCAAGCCCACGTCGACGCCAATCGTGTCGGCCATCAGCAGCGGCCCTGGCGTTGGCGGAACCATCGTGTGGGTAACCGCGCTCCCCGCGCCGATGGCGAGCAAGTAGCGAACAAAGTGCGTCCCCGTCCGCTGGTACATCGAGCGGGCGAGCGGGAAGAGCAGGTAGAACACCGTGTCGAAGAACACGGGCACGGCGAGCAGGAAGCCACTCGCGGCGAGCGCACCGGCGCCTCGTTTCTCGCCGAATATCGCGAGGAACATCTCGACGATCCGATCCGCTGCGCCACTCGCCACCAGGCAGCTGCCGATGATCGCCGCTAGTCCAATGGCGATACCAATACTGGCGGCCGTCTTGCCAAATTCCTCGGCAACGAGCGTCGCGGCGGGGCCAATTATCTGAGCTTCCTTGGATAAGAAACCAACAACAAACGCCGCTGTGATGAGCCCGAGAAACGCATTGAGCCTCAGGACCAGCAGCATCACCAGCACCACACCGATGCCGATCGCGAGAACCCAGAGTGGCGAGAGCATGGCGAGTGAGGAGATGGAGAAGAGGTGCGAGACGAGTTTGTCCGATCAGTCGTCGGCGGTCGAAGGTTCTGGCGTGGGATCGAGTTCGAGCAATTTCCAAGATCGCCCCTGCTGGGCGGCTGTGTCGATCGCCTGGCGAAGGTGTGCGAACTCTTCCAGTTGCTCGTGGCATCGCGACGCGATGTTGTTGGCTTGCCAAGCGTCGTCGGGCGCCACAAAAAGTTGCGGTGCTTCGTCGGGCGATGGCACGACGTACGACCAGTCTTCGGTTTCGAGGAAGGACGAATCTCCCGACTTTCCTCCCGCCACTTCACGACCGCTCACTGACAGCGTATCCGAAGCGGTGAGCGAGGTAAGTATGGCGTGGAGGTCCGAAGTTTGCACGAGCGCCGCGTCCCTCCGTAAGCCGGGGACGCCTGGACTGCGAACTAGCAGTGGCACATGGAACAACTCGCGATGCGCGGGGCCGTCGATTCCCAAGCGGCCGTGCTCGCCCAGTCCGAAACCGCGTACGCCGGCGAGCACGAGGGTCGCCGGAGTCTCGGGCCAGAGTTCAGCGAGCAGCCGGTCGAGCGCCCCGATCGCTTGATCGAGCGCCATCACCTGTCCCGCGTACCGACAGCTCGCCACGAACGCCTCGTCGAGGCCATCGTCTCCCTCGGCGATCTCGCCTTGCGGGACTTCGATCGTTGGCACCAGCTCAGGGTCGTCTTCGTCGCGAAGTTCTTCGGGGAGATCGGTCGGCGCGTCCCACGGAGCGGTCATCCCCTTTAGGTGCAACCATAGCAGTCGCGGCTGCTCGTACTCGGCCGACCATTCGCCCAAGACATCGGCGGCTGCCTCAATAGTTCGGCCCATCGCGGTGTCGAACACTTCCGTAGCTGGGTCGGTGATGTCCCACTCGACAAGCGTGACTTGGTCGAACTGCTCGGACTCGGGGCGGCTGGCGACCTCGGGCTCGTCGGTCACCAAGTGACAGAGATAGTCGTTGGCGATGAGTCTCGCGATCAGATCGTCGCCGTCAATCGAGCAGGAGTCGAGCGCGTGTCGGCCGCGCCACAAGGCATCGTAGGCATCGGCGAGGGTGGTCGACTCGCTGAAAAAACGGTCGAACGCCAGCGACTCGCTGGCCAGTTTGTCGAGCGCGGGAGTCGAATACGAAGTGTTGCCATACGCGCCGAGCGCCCGGGCACGCAGACCGTCGACCATCACCACAATAACGACTCGGCTATCCATGCGACCGAGTATAGAAGCCCCCCGCCGACGGCGATAGGACGACTAGCCGCTCGCCCCACGCCATTCCCGCCACACGAGCTGCGGAAAGACCGTCGCATCGCGGGCGTAACGCTTGGCGAGGCGGCGGGGTTCGCTGCAAAGGCGGTGCAGCCATTCAAGCCCAACACGCTGCATCCAGACGGGCGAGCGCTGTTTCTCGCCGGCCAGAAAGTCGATGGTCGCGCCTGCACAGAGGGCCACTTTGGCGTGAAGTGCCTTCTGGTTCTTGGCAATCCACAGTTCTTGCTTCGGCGCGCCGAGTCCCACGACCAGCAGGTCGGGCGACCCGGCATTCACGGCGTCAATCGCGGCTTGGTTGGCTACCGGATCGTTCTCGAAGCCAAGGGGTGGGCAGTGCGTGCCGACGATTTCGACGTTGGGATACTGGCGGCGAATGTTCGCCGCGGCGCGATCGCCCACGCCTGGACCGGCACCCAGCAGGAATACTCGGAGTGGTTTTTCTGCGGTAGCTGCGGCCGCTAGAACGCTTGGCACCAAGTCGCTGCCCGCCACGCGCTCGGGGAGTGGCCGACCCAATAGCCGGGAGGCGGCGACAATCGGCGCTCCATCCGCCAGCACCATCGCAGCACCGGCGTACGACTGACGCAAACCGTCGTGATGCGTGAGCTGTACGGCGTGATCGACGTTCGGTGTGACGACGTACTGGCAGGTAGCCACGTCGCCGCGGCACCAGTCCATCACGCGCGAGGTCGCCTCGGCGAGCGTCACGCGGTCGATCTTCATTCCAAACAGCGAGACTTGCGGAGCGGTTGTCGTGGACATGGCAGTTGCGGCAGGGTAGGGGGTGAATAGTGGCTTCGCAGTAGCAATGGCTTGTTGGGGCACCAGTTGTGCAACTTTCTCCTGCTCCGCTGTCGCCACCGCGAGTCCGGCGATGAGGAACAGCAGCGTCTGATCTTGGAAGATCAAACTGATGTCGTGGAACAACGCCGATGGCAGGTAAACGGCGAGCGCGGCAAGCAGTAGCCGGCCCATCTGATTGGTAGCAAGCGTGTGCCCACGCCCGAGCGCCATGCGGCAACCAACGGCGATCCACCCGCAGAGCATGGCGCAATAGGTCACCAGCCCAACGAGGCCGGTCTCGGTCAGCAGACCGAGAAATGTGTTGTGGTGATGCAGCCCGCGAATCGATTCGAGCTCGAACGGTTGCCTGCGGTCGGTCAGGTACGGCAGCTTCTTGTCGTAGAATCGCCCGAAGCCGACGCCGACCAGCGGATGGTCAACGAACATGTGGTAGGAGACGTAGGCGAACGCCGTGCGCTGCTCGACCGAGTGGGCGGAAACTTGCCCCGAGTCTTCGCGTTTTAGTTCGAGCACGAACGACCAACCAGCAACGGCGAGCAAACCGCCCACGATGGTAGTGCCGACTGCCACCGGAATGCGCAGATACCGCGGCGTCTCGGCGACCAGCATCACGAAGCCGCTGAGCGCGAGCCCCATCCAGACACTACGCGTGTAGGTGAAGAGGACGCCGAGTACCATCAGGCACATCGCGCCGAGAAGTAGCAATTGCCAGCCGCGAGTCACTCGCGACCGCAACGTCCAGGCGGCCCACAGGCAGATGGCCAGGTAGTTGCCGAGGCTTACGGAGTTGAGCGCGGGGCCACGGGCGCGGCCGAAGTGCGTTCCCTGTTCGGGGTCGGTTATGTACTTGGGGAACACGGCCCACCATTGCTCGGTAATCTCAGCGCAGGCGGTGAAGGCCAAGTAAGTACCCAACACGCTGAGCGCAGCGAGCACGTACGTGGTCGTTCGATGTGAAAGTGGTGCCAAGCGGACACAAAGGTAGATGGCCGCCGGCATCCAGAAAGAGAATAGCAGTCGGAAGAAGGGCGAGGTCGGCAGGTCGGCACCCGCGCCGACGTTAAACAGCACGCAACTCACCGACAACCAGCCCAGTAATGCAAGCACTGCCCAGTCGACAGGCAGTAGCGAGCGAAGGCAAGTTCGGCCCTGCCACAGATACCAACCCGATACGACGACCAGCACACCGAGCAATAGTCGGTCGATGGTGACCGGTAGGGGACCGAGGTGCAGGTTCCAGAACGAGTGACCAAGAACATAACCAACTGCAACCGTCGCCACCGCCACACCCACTGGCGAGAGCCAGCGGAACACGACAGCGCTCCACACCAAGAGCACGACGGCGGCGACGAGCAGTACGACAGGCATGTTCGTGGGGATCGAGGACGAGCGCTCACCCCGAACTCGTCGAGGCGATTTCTCAAGCTTAGCTCACGAAACTACGGGAGGCCGAACGAAGGTGGGGACCTGTGGGAGGGGTCTCCGACCCCGATAATCGGCGTCGGAGACGCCTCCCACAGAATCCGACCAACTGTCTTAAACACCCGACGAATGCCCAACGCCCAATCCCGTAGCGATCGCATCCGACAGCGAGGTCCGGCCACTACGTGGAGCGGCGTATCCAAAGTCGTCCTGGCGACGGCGAGGCGAAACTAGGGGAGCCGTGGTGTCGGCACTCGCTGGGTCGACCGAGTTGAGTTCTGCGTCGGTCTTCGGTGCGGGGCCGTACTTCAGGAAGATCCATCCGAGGCCTAGCAGCAGACCGAACAGACCACCCGCGGCGGTAATCGTGGTACGGCCTGGTCCGATGGGACGCAGGCCCGACTCGACGTCGTCGATCCGAGACAACATGCTGGCCGACTGCGCACCGGCGAGGTGCACTTCGGCATCCGCTAAGCGAGTGCGAGCAGCATCGACGAGCTTTGTCTGGTTCTCCACGGCCGACACCAACTTGGCGTACTCGGCACGGTGCTGGGCGAGGTTCTTCTGGCTCGCGTGATTCTTGCTTAGGCGAGCTTCGAGCGTGGCGGCACGGTCCTGACCTAGCGATAGCTCGATCTCTAAACCATTGATGGCCGATTGAAGCTCGTCGTGCAGTTGCTGACGCACTTGCTCCTCGGATTCTAGAGCGGCGAGCACAAACGGATGCTCGGGGGACAACTTACCAAGCAGGCGTGCCGTGTTGAGCTGAGCATCGACGAGGCCCTGCTTCAGCCGCTCGACCGCCGGTTGCGACGTGAGTAGCGAAGCGGGCGTAGCGACCAGCATCGCCGGATCGGCTTCCGCGGCACGAAGGACTTCGAGCAGCTTTACGCTACGGGCCCGCTCCATTTCATTGGAACGGATCTCGGTTTGAATGGCGAGGTTGTTCTGCGCGGTTTCACTCGCACCGCCAATGGGACTCAGCAAATTGCGAAGGTCGACGAGCTCCGATCCCACGCTCCCTTCAAACTCGGAGAGCTGATAAATCTTCTGATCGAGCTCCGATTCGGCTTGCTCGACCCCCAGGCTCATTTCGGCAATCATGCTGTCGGCACGCTTCTGACGAATCTCTTTCGTGCGGGCCTCGAGGTTCTTGGCCAAAGCACGCGTCAGCGCGGCAGCGCGGGCGGGGTCGTGGTCCTTGACGCCCAAGTAAAACACTTCGGTCTTGCCAAACTCAGCACCACCGGGCGGAGTCATGATCATCGCGTCGCGGAAGTCGGCCACGTCCTGAGCCGAGGGCCACGAAGTGTTGCCGAACCATGAGGGCGGAGGACCAACTTCTTTAAGGGTCTCGGTGACGACCACTTGGCTGCGAGCCAGCTCGAGCAGCGTTTCTTGAATGGTCTTCATTTCCGATAAGTCGGCGAACTTGCCGAGCTTCTCGGTCCCCAGGCCCGCGACCTCCGCACGGATGAGCATACCCTGCGTGGCCTTCCACGACCTGGGCGTGACCAGCGAGTAGCCCGCGGCGAGCATCGCGCACACCACCATCGGCACGATCCACAGCCGGCGATGGCGAAGGACGAGCTCGAACAGTTGGCGAGGTGACAGGCTGGTGGCGACGGGAGTCGACATAGGGGGGTTCCAAACGTGGGTGCGGAGCAAACGACGGGCGTGCTCATTCCCAGTGGCAATCGCTATGCCAATGGTCCGCACTCCAACGTTAGGCCACAAATTACCGCTAAATGGATCGGCGTTGGCACAATCCGCAGCAGTCCTGGAACTCACGCGTTGCCGCACGCCGACAGCATGTTTCCTTTTCGCAACACGGACAGCGCCCGCATAGTCGGAGCTTTCGGAAACTGGACCGCCACGAGTTGAAACGAGCCCGGTCTGTGGCAAACTTCCCTAACCGTTGTCTCTGCGGTTGTCCTCAATTCGTTGAAACTCGCCACCCGTTCGGACCTGTCCGTTGAATCTTCAAGTCCAAGTTGTTCGCCAGTCTGCTGATCTGCCCGCGCTACGCGAGGCGTGGAACAGCTTGGATTCGGGCATCGTGTTTCGTTCCTACGATTGGCTCGTCACTTGGTGGGACCACTACCATCGATCGAAGCACGATTCGCTGTACGTCGTGGTCGTTCGCGACCACAACAACCAAGTGATTGCCATCGCCCCGTGGTACGCGCAGCGATCACGTGCACGTGGTGTCGTGCTGCGGTGGCTCGGCGGTGGCGAGGTGTGCAGCGACCACTTGAGCGTGCTGTGCGACCCCGCTACCCGCGTTCAAGCACTGGAGGCCATCGCCACCCATCTAGCGAAGGCCGATGACTGGAATCGGTTGGAGCTCGATGCGATCGACGACCAAGACGGGACCATGCAGGCACTCGCCAAACTGCTCGAAGGCCACGATTGTCGCGCAACGTGGGCGCCCGAAGGGCAGTGCTGGGCGATTGATTTGCCTGCGACCTGGGGCGAGTTCCTGGCGATGCAATCGAAGTCGCACCGCAAGCAGCTTCGCCAGGCCCACGACCGCGTGCTGCTCTCCGACCGGGTGCAGTGGCATCGTGTCGAGACTGATGATCAACTTCGCGAAGCGTGGCCGGTACTGGTGGATCTGCACCAGCGCCGTCGCAATAGCCTGGGCGAACCGGGCTGTTTCGCGTCGCCCCGTTTCGCTGCATTTCACCAAGTGGTGGCGGAGAAACTGCTCGCCAACGACCAACTTCGCTTGTCATGGCTCGAACTCGACGGCTCGCCGATCGCCGTGGAGTACCACTTCGCGGGCACGAAGGCGATCTACGCCTACCAGGGTGGACTCGATCCCGAGCGTCTTGCCGACGAACCAGGCCGGCTGTCGATGATCTTGTTCCTGCAAAACGCAATCGCCGAAGGACGCACGCAGCTTGACCTGCTGCGTGGCGACGAACCTTACAAACCCCACTGGCGTGCGACGCCTCGCGGAACGAGCCGGCTGCGAGTTTACTCGCCAAGCCACTCGTCGAACTGGCTCGCGCAAACGGCCGACTGGGCTGACTCGGTCGCTTCGGCCGTTAAAGCTGGCCTGCGTCCGCTCGTCTCGCCTACTCCCGCCTCGCACTCGTAAACTCGATTGGTTGTTGCTGTGAACACCGCCAAGCGACTACTGCTGAATACCTACTACCACGCCGTCGCGCCGTGGCGGACGACCATGGACCTGCTGCGCCGCGCGCGAAGTTGCGAGCCGGTACAGATCTTGTTCTACCACCGCGTCTCGGACGAGCACCCTAATCCCTGGACCATGGGGCGTAAGGCGTTCGCCGATCAAATGAACTGGCTATCGAGCCGATTCGACGTGGTGTCGCTCGCCGAAGCGCAGCGGCGCATCGTCCGTGGCAAGAACCACCGCCCGACGGCCGTGATTACGTTCGACGACGGTTACGCCGACAACATGGACTACGCGATACCCCTGCTCCTCGAACAGAAGCTGCCCTTCACGTATTTCGTGACCACCGGCAACGTGCTGTCGGGACAGCCATTTTCGCACGATGTGGAATTGGGCAAGCCCTTGGCGCCGAACACGCCGGCGGAGATTCGTTCGCTCGCCCGCGCTGGCGTGGAGCTGGGAGCTCATACCCGCACTCATGCCGACCTCGCCAAGGTCGATTCGCCTCAACTGGTCGACGAGATCGTCGGCTCGAAGCACGACCTTGAAGAGATGACTGGCCAAAGCGTGAAGTACTTCGCCTTCCCATTTGGCCAACCGCAGAATCTCACGGCCGAAGGCTTCCAGGTCGCCCGCGATGCCGGGTTTGCGGGAGTTTGCACGGCCTACGGGGGCTACAACTTCCCGGGCCGCGACGCGTTTCACCTCGAACGCTTCCACGCCGACCCCGAGTTCATTCGCTTCAAGCACTGGCTGAGCGTCGATGGCGTAAAGCAGATGACCAGCCCCACGTTTAATCCGGGCGTGCCTCCCGCTACGAACGTGGCGACCACCAAACCGGCATGGAGTGCGTAGGTCAAACGATGGCCAAGGACTCCAATTTCCGAACGTCGCCCATCCGGCCCGATACGCTCCTGGCGAGCGTGGCGGTGCTGCTGGTGGTGAACCTCGTGCAGCGAAGCATTGGCTTCGGCCGCGGGGTGTTGTTTTGCCGATGGCTTGAGCCCGACGCCCTTGGCGTGTGGGACATGGCCTATGGATTTCTGCTGCTCGCAGCACCGGTGGCCGTGCTCGGTCTTCCCGGCTCGTTTGGGCGTTACCTCGAACGCTTCCGCCAGCGCGGCCAGCTGCAGACGTTCATGATCCGTACCACCGTGTGGACCGTCACTCTTACCGGTCTGACGGTAGGAGCGATGATTCTGTTCCGTCCGCAGTTCGCGTGGCTCGTGTTTGGCGACTCGTCGAAGGGATCGCTCATGGCACTGGTGGCCGTGGTCCTGGCGGCTGTCATCTTGCACCACTTCCTCGAAGCCGTGTTCGCGGGCCTTCGCGTCTTCCGCGTGGTGTCGGCAATGCAGTTTATCCAGAGCATGTTGTTCGCCGCGCTCTCGCTCACGCTGCTGTTGGTCTGGCGGACCGATTCATGGAGCATCATCGCCGCGTACGGCACCGCCTGTTTGTTTTCCGCGGCGGCGGTGCTTGTGTGGTCGCGCCGAATTGACTGGAAAACGGTCGAAGAAACCGAAGCCGAGCCGCACAGTACGTTCTGGCCACCGCTGTTGCGATTCGCCGTGTGGGTGTGGGCGACCAATTTGCTGTCGAACCTGTTTGCCGTGATCGATCGCTTCATGGTGATTCATTACGCCGGTCTCCAAGAGCACGAAGCCCTGGTGTTGGTAGGCAACTACCACACCAGCATGCTCGTGCCGATGATCCTGGTATCGGTCGCCAACCTGCTGGTCGGCGCGATCACGCCCCATCTAAGCCACGACTGGGAAACCGGTAATCGCGACGCGGTGTCGTCGCAGTTGCGTTTGACCTTGAAGTTCGGTGCCGTGGGCATGTTCGCTCTGGGCATCGGCGTCTTGCTGTTTACTCCCGTGCTGTTCCACCTCGCGTTCGGCGGCAAGTACGACGAAGGTCTCTACGTCCTGCCCTGGGCGCTAGCCTCGTGCGTGTGGTTTAGCCTGCTGCTGGTTTCGCAAACCTACGTCTGGTGTGCCGAAAAGACTCGGCACGCGACGATTCCACTTGCGATTGGCCTGGGTGGCAACGTTGCGCTCAACTTCATGCTGCTGCCACTTCTGGGACTGCAAGGTGCCGTCATGGCGACGGCGCTCGCCACCATGGCGGCGATGGTCGCGCAGCTGATCGTCAACTGGCGCCTCGATATGCGGCTCGACCGGGGCAGCATGCTGATTGTGCTGTTGCCCTTTGGTCTGTCGCAAGGCACCAGCATCGCCATCGCCTGCGGCGCGGTGGTTGCCTTCGTGTGTGTGTTTACCCCTTGGATTTTCTCTAACGAAGAGCGGGAGAACATTGTCCGTGTGGCTCGCGATCGTGTTGGTCGCTGGTTCCCCGGCATGCGTTCGCCCCTTGCCCGTGAAGCCTGACAAACCATGCCCGACTCCACGATACGTACTGCACCGCTACGGACTTTGTTCCTAGTGACTTCGATGCCCGTTGGTGGCGCGGAGACGCTGTTGGTGAATCTCGTTCGCCGGTTGGACCGCGACCGCGTGGTCCCTGAGATCTGCTGCCTAAAAGAACGCGGCCCGCTCGGCGAGATGCTCGCCGGCGAGATCCCCGTCCACGCCGAGTTCATCGAAAAGAAGTCCGACTTCCGCGTCGTCGGCCGGCTAGCGCGATTGATGCGCGATCGCAAAATCGACGCCGTGGTGACCGTCGGAGCAGGCGATAAGATGTTCTGGGGACGCATTGCCGCGTGGTGGGCGGGCGTGCCGGTGGTTTGCTCGGCGCTACATAGCACGGGCTGGCCCGATGGCGTGGGGCGGCTCAATCGGTTGCTTACGCCGATCACCGATGCGTTTATCGGCGTCGCCGAACGCCACGGACGGTTTCTGGTCGAGTGCGAACGCTTTCCGCAAACCAAAGTCGCCGTGATACCTAATGGCGTCGACACCGATCGCTTCGCGCCAGGGATCGACGTGGAGCAACTGCGACACGAACTCGGCATTCCCCACGCCGCGCCAGTGGCCGTGATCGTCGCAGCGCTGCGGCCCGAGAAGAATCACGAGCTGTTCCTCGAAGTCGCCCTGCGCGTCACCCGGCAAGTTCCCGAGGCCAGGTTCCTGGTGGTCGGCGATGGGCCGGAGCGCGAGCGGCTCGAAACTCGTGCCCGCCAACTTTCGCTCGCCGACTGCCTGACGTTTCTTGGCACGCGAAGTGACATTCCGGCGCTGTTGAACGTCGCCGATGTCAACGTTCTCACTTCCGACAACGAGGCGAACCCCGTTTCGATTCTCGAAGCGATGAGCTGCGCGACCCCCACCGTGGCGACCAACGTTGGCTCGGTCAGCGAATCGGTCCTCGAAGGCCACACGGGCTACGTCGCTCCGCCCGGCGACGCCGACCGTCTGGCGGGATGGGTGGTTGAGCTCATGAATAACCCGCTCCGTCGCGAGCGGATGGGGAGCGCCGCTCGGCAGATGGTGGTCGAGCGATGGTCGCTCGATGCCATGGTCCACGGGTACGAAGACCTGATTGCGGGCCTCTACGAGAAGAAAACCGGCGTGGTGCTCGACTTCCCCGAGCGGCTGCCGGAGATAGCAAACACGCTCGAAGTGGCCGCCAAACCGGAACCTGAGCCGGAAATGGAAGCACTGGAACCGGCACTCGCGTAACGGATCGACCCTCGCACACTCGCGAAGCGTGGCGGCGGCGATCATAATGGAGGCTGCAACTTTGGAGCCCTCCCACGATTCACTACCTGTCCGCATGCTGGCATGATCACCGAAGCCATCCTCACCACCACCGCGCGACTATTGAGCGGCGCGAGCGTGCGTTGGGTGGATAGCCAGCCCGACACGTGCCAGCGTGTGTACTTCGCCAACCACACGAGCCACCTCGACGTGGTGCTTGTCTGGTCGGCACTTCCACACGAGGTCCGTAAGCTCACCCGTCCCGCGGCGGCTAAGGACTACTGGAGCCGCGGCATCGTCCGGCCGTACATCGCGAAGATTTACAACGCGATGCTCATCGACCGCAAAGAGATCAAGGTCCACCAAAGCCCCGTGGACATCATGATCCGCGAGATCGGGCGGACCTACTCGGTGATCATCTTCCCCGAAGGGGGACGTTCGAGCGGCGAGACGGTGGGCGAGTTCAAGAGCGGCCTCTACTACCTGGCCAAGAAACGCCCCGACCTTGAGCTGATCCCCGTTTACATCGACAACATGAACCGCATCCTGCCGCGAGGCGAGTTCCTGCCTGTACCACTGCTGTCCACCGTGACGTTCGGCCCACCCTTGTGGTTAGAGGCTGGAGAAACGAAGAATGAGTTTCTCGACCGTGCACGGGCGGCGGTGCTGAAGCTGCGCGAACGAGAAAATTAGGCAACCTAGATTCCTCGGTCGCAGAACTCCCGTCGGAATGACACCACTTCACCAGTCCACTCCATGACTCCCATCCAACTCAACTGGGCCCTCGCCGGCACCATCGTCGCTTTCTTGAGCGCGGCGACGGTGCTTGGTCAGCTATTGGCCAGGCAGCCGCAGTTGGGTATCAATCCGGCGGCCGTCAACGCCTTCAACGGCCGGCTTCGGGCGTGGTGGATCATTTGCTGTTTGCTGGCCGTGGCGTTCCTCAGCCGCGGCCTCACCGTCGTGCTGTTCGGCCTGATTAGCTTCTGGGCACTACGCGAGTTCATCACGCTCACCCCCACTCGGCATGGCGACCATCGCGCGCTGTTCTGGGTGTTCTTTTTCTTCACGCCGCTGCACTACGTGCTGGTGGGGTACGATCGCTACGACATCTACAGCATCCTGATCCCGGTATTCGGGTTCCTGTTCATTCCGCTACGCGTCGCCATCGCTGGCGATACCAAACGATTCCTCGAACGCGTCGCCAAGATCCAATCGGGTTTGCTCGTTTGCGTTTACTGCCTTGGCTTCGCGCCGGCCATTTTGTACCTGAACTACGGCGACTACAGCGATCGCTCGCGACTGTTATTCTTCCTGGTGATCATGTCGCTGGTGAGCGAAGCCCTGATGTTCGCCTGGGACCGCCTCTACGGCCGCAACGTCATTTCGCCCAATGTTAGTGGCACACGAACTTGGGAAGGCATGCTCGGTGGCGCAGCGAGCACCGCCCTTGTCGGCATGACGTACCACCTGTTCTTCCAGCCGTTCCACGAGCTGTGGCACACCGCCCTCGTGAGCATGCTGATCGCGGTGATGGGCTTTGCGGGTGCAATGACCATGTCGGCCATCAAGCGCGATCGCGGCGTCCGCGACTTCGGCACGCTAGTCGAAGGCCACGGCGGCGTCCTCGACCGCATCGACGCCATCTGCTTCGCCGCCCCCGTGTTCTACCACGTGGCAAAGCTGCTGCTGGTGGACTGATACCGACAAACTCGCGCCGACGGCCCGCTATTTTCCAGGCGTTCAAATGCATTTGGTTGTAGGATCGGGAGCTCCCATTTAGAATGAGTGAATCCATGCTATTTGGAAGTCCGGAACATTGAGGCGTCTGTGGGTATGCGGTTCTCTTATCGAAGTCTTCTATCGCTAGTTGCGACGCTGGCCTCTCTTTGTGCGGTCGGTCGCGCTGATGAGTTTCGCAGCTTCCATGTGGGGAATTCGCTGACGGCCGATACTTGGGTAACTGCATTCCCGAACCGTCCCCTCCATGACGAAGTCGGCTGGCATATCAAGTGTGCTTCGGCCCTGTCCAACATGCTGGCGAATCCTCAGAGCGTTTGTGCCGATCCGTCGAGTTTCGGGTACTTTACGCAGGCGCTTGCGAATAATGAGTGGGATGTTGTTACGCTCCAGCCCTACACGGGATATAGCAATGCGACGGAGATTCAGTCCTTCGTTACCATGGCGCAGATGACCAACGATGACGCCGAGATTCTGATGTACGCAACTTGGCCATGGGAGGCCGACCAAGCGAGCGGATTTCGAGAAGAGTGGTATGCCGACCCCGATGCGGTTTACGAAGACTCCGGCGACATGGTACATCGACGTTCATGGTATGAATATGCGCTGGCTGAGGTTCGCGAGGATCTGCCTGGGCGACGAGTAAACTTAGTCCCAGTCGGCGATGTATGGGCTGCCTTAGATCGAAAGTTTGAGGAGGGGGCGTACCCGGGCATTAGCGACGCTGGTGACCTATATCGTGATACTAGGCATGCTAATAACGTGGGCCGTTACGTCGCTCAGACGACAATGTGGGCGGTGATGCACAAGCAGAATCCCGTCCTCTACCCAGAACTACAGAATGGGTTTTGGCCTTCAACACCGGGAACACATGGCCGCGACATAATGCCGACCGCTTTACTTGGGCAGTTGGTGCGCGAAACTGTTTGGGAAGTTGTCTCAAATGACCCATTGACTGGAATCGAGTCTTCGCCCGGCGACTTCAACCGCGATGGCATTGTCAATCTCGCCGACTACACCGTGTGGCGGGATGGGCTAGGAAGCCAGTTCGACGCGGCCGACTACGAAGTCTGGAAGGCCAACTACGGAATGTCCACCGGGCTATCCACTGGTATCGCGGCGGGGTCCACCAGCGCGGCCTCGGTCCCCGAGCCGGCAAGCGCTGCCATTGCGCTGCTCGCAATAATGACAGCAGGTGCCGTCGCTCGCAAAGTGAGCCGGGTGGTCCCCGACCCCGGACTCTAGAAGTTCCCCAAGCGCTCCACGCGATTTCTTGTGGGACGGCTCTCCTAGCCCGATGCCGCAACGTAGAAATCGGCCTCGGAGAGGCCTCCCACAGTCTTTCCAATTACCAGAACGTATCGCCGCAAGCTCGGAGCGAGCGGGGCCCGTTGGGGCCGTGGCAACTTCACGAAGCTCTCTGGCAATCTACCGCCAGTAAGTCTTCTCGGCACCCGCGGGCGGAGCGTCGACATAAGCCGGGGCTTGGCCTTCGGCGCGGCGGACAACTTGGCCTTGCTGATCACGGACAACCTTTAGGTACGCCGACTCGTGGCTTGTTGTCGCAACCGAATCAGCCGGCGTGATCGGCGGCTGAGGGGTTGCTGGCACGGCGTTGTTGCTCGCCAGCATCACCTGGCCGCCTTGCATCTCGCCCGGCAGTTCGGGACGGTTTTGCTTTACCCAATTCAGCCAGTCGTTTTGCAGAGCGTACAGGCTGTCGTGGCCGTAGTGTTGCTTCACCGCGCGGGGCCAGTTCTCGTCGGCCATGCCATCGGCAATGAACTCCAGGAACTTCGCCTGACCGTAGGTGCCGATCAAGTACCGCGTCAGCGAATGACCCTGAGCGTAAAGTGGCAGCACGTCCTGGGGGTACTCCTTCATCGCAAACATGCTGGCGAACGGAATCCCCTTGCCGGTCTTCAGGAAGCGAATGAGCAAATCTTCTTGCTTGGCAATTTCGCTCTTATGTTCCACCGTGGTGCAAGCACCCTCGTCGGCCCAACGGGGCAGGGGTTGGCGGAAGTGGCAGGCAAAGATCGTGTGCGTAATCTCGTGCGGCAGCACCGAATCGAGCACTCGCTCGCGTGAGCCGGTGACCGTCATGTTCCAGTCGAAGACTTCGCCGCGATCGAACACAAACGTCGTCACGCCGCCGGCACCCATGTGAGGTGCCACGTCGGCCTTGATCGGACAAGCACGGGACCACGGCGGCATCTCTTGACCAAGCCATTTGATCGCCAGTTCGCGGCGCCAGTACTCGGCCGTGTCGCCAATCTCCTTCGCCAATTCGGGCGTCGGAGCTTGAATGATGAAGTTCGTGGTCTGATAGCGTGCGGCATCGGCCACGGACGCAAGAAGGCACAGCACCAAGGCACTGATAGCAAGAGTAGCGGGCGCGGTGGCCGTGTACTTCGAGCGAGCTTCCATGCTTCACTCCAGGTTCGCGGTGGGTAACAGCGGGCGACGCGGGCTGCATGCTAGCATCGGTCGAGCACCTTCTCGACGTGGGGCAACGTACCAAAACCGTGCCCACCGCCCTAGAGCGATTTCCGACATGCCTTGCCCAGTTTCTCGCCTGTGAAGTCGTCCCGACATCACTGTGTCATCGCGCTCGAACCTTTCGAGCCGACGCGATCAACATAGTACATCACTACGCAGCACGCACGGGTTTTTCTCGCCGCTAGCTGAAAAAAGTTCGTACGGATTTCTGAACTGGTCGAGTGGGAACCAACCTCGGCGAGCCGGAAGCGTCGGTGCCCGGAGTGCAAGCAAGCGACCACTCCAGCGGCACTTTGGATGATAGAAAAGATACACGGCTGCGGCTCGCCCCGCAGCGGGAACCCATCGGGACATGAGAAAGTGTCACCAATTGCTAAGGGAAGCAAACAAAACCTCCCGCCGTCACCCCAGCGCCTCGCCCACCACCCGCATCGTATCCGCCTGCAGCTTCTCCACCCGCGCCCTGGCTACGGCCGCCTTCTCCTTTGCCCACGCCGGCTCTTGAGCGATCCGCAACACCGCCGGCGCGATCCTCGCCACCTCCTCGGGCTTGTCCAGGTCGAACAGCCAATCCTCCAGCCCGATGTCACGCCACATGAACCCTTTGCTCGTTTGCTCCTGCGAACGACAAACGATCGCCGGCACGCCCGAGCCGATGCACATGATCGGGCTGTGCATCTCATGCCCGAACAACCCCGCGCTCTGCAGGTACACGCTCCTGGCCTCGCCCGTCAGCCAGTAGTCGGGCCGCCACGCCACTTTCGCACGAACCTCTTCCGGAAGTTGGTCATAAATCGCACTCTTGCCCAGCTCCATCTGCGTCTGATCTTCCGGACAGAGTAGCACCTTCATATCGGCTTGCGTGACGACCGCTACGATTGCCTCGATGAGCGGCGCATGATCGCTCGCGACGTGCCGCTGGTTGTACTCATGCTTGCGCGGATCGAACGGGGCCTTCTTCTCCGGAATGCTCCAATACGGCGTGTAACGGTGGCGAGGGATACAGCACAAAAACTTCCCGCGCTCGAGCCCATGCCGAGCGAGAAACTCGGCGGCGCGCTCCTCGTCGGTCAGGTCGACGGCAAACGCTCCGTCGGGAGCAAACCCCATGATCGGCGCCCGGCACCCTTTCGACTTCGCCAGCTCCAGCGACACTGAGTCGCGAAAGTAGACGAACCGCGCACCACTCAAGGCTCCGATGGTTCGAGCAAGCGCCTCCTCCGACTGCGGTCGAAGGGAGTAATTCGTCTCCGAGAACGTAATCCCATACACGCCGTACGGCTTGCCGGTCACCTCGGCCCAATGCAGCACGTCCCGCTCCGCAACGAGCGACGGCCCCGAGCCATGCAGCAGGAAGTCGCACTCCGCCATCGCCCGCTGCTTCTCGGCATCGGTCTTCAAAATGGCCACGTTCGGAAACCGGGCCCTCAAAATCTGCTCGACGCCGTTACCGACGCTCGAAGGCCATAGCCGCACTTCGACCTCCGGCAGGTGTTCCTCCAGCAGTCGCAATACGCCCGGCGTGTGAGCGATGTCCCCAATGTTCACCGTCTGCCACGACGACCGCAAAACCAACCGCGGCCTGCGCCCCTCGGCTGCGGACACCGTTGTCGCAACAGCCGCACAGGCCGAAGCTGCAAGAAACGACCGGCGGGAAAGCTCAGAGCGTGGCGAAACATTCATGGCAATTAGCAGCGCGACTAGCGCCCGAGGTTAGGGGGGCAGGAGAAGCAGGTCGTATTGCTCGCGACAAGGCAAGACATCGAATCCTCCGACACGCGGTGTCGCCGGGTCTAGAGGCAGGAACACTTCAGCAGCAGCTATTCTAGGCAGCCCCGACGCCGAAAAGTACAACCTACCAGTAACTCGCGCGTTCGTAAGCGACACCGTCCTCCTTGCTGTACCAGATGGTGAAGCCGGCTCCATTGGGGGCGGTGGGACTTTGGAACTCTACTGGATTGGTGAGAGGCGGCCACTCTTTTGGATCGTCGAGGAAGGGATGAGATCGCGAAATTCTCTGTTTCGATTCTTGATACTCCGCCCGCGAGAAAGTGGAACCGTCGCCGTACTCATCCCATAGCGATTCAAGATAGCGATCCAAGGCGGATTCGCTAATTCGAAACTTCGCGTCGAATCCCTGCATGTGCTTGCGGACCCGGATGTCGGTCGCGGCAGGGGGTAAGTATCGCTCCACACGAACGTCGTCGACGTCACCAAACGTCGCGTACTGAAAGGTTCCGAACCGAACCGAGTCCAATACCGTCATGATGCCGGTGCAAGACGGTATGAAGGCCAAGGCTACGACCAACAGTACCCACCAGAACGTCGCAGTCCGCTTACGCTTCAGCAGCGGGGCAGTAGCGACCGCTAGCAGGCCAAGCCCGAACAGGATGGCGGCGGTCCATTGAATAGGAAGGACGAGTGGCCAAAACATAGGGGTCTATTCTAATTCGTTCTCGCGAAGTCGAGACAGCGCTCCAGCATTCCGCTTTTCCCTCTCCAGACTCCACAAAATACCATTTCAAAATCTTTTCAGAATGTGACTAGAAAGTACTCACCAGCTTGATCTAATGGAGGAAAGTACACCGTTCGAGCTTACGAAGGGTGGTACAAGGAGGTGGCTTCGGCAACCTCCAAATGGCGGCGGAAGGTGGTTTTGTCGCACCCCCTGCGACAAAACGTTTGGCATCGCGCCTCGCCAGCATCGCGTAAAGCGTTGCGGGCGAAGGAGTAACGAAAAGTCGAACACCGGGACGAAAAAGCGTAAAGTCGCAGTCAATCAATTTCTGGACAAAACACACTCCCTCGCCTAACCTGCCGCGATTGCGCTACCCAGTCAGCCGAGTGCTGAGAGGGCGACACAGAACAAACTCAACGAACGCTTGTGTGCGTTTTTCAAGGACCAGGAGGTTATTCGAAATGGCGACCGCAGCACCAAAAAAAGTCTCGCAACCGAAAGTCAGCCAGACCACTTGCTTTATCGATGGCCAGTGGGTTCCGGCCGCCAGTGGCAAGACGTTCGAAACCATCAACCCCGCGACCGAAGAGGTCATCTGCGAAGTCGCCGAGGGAGATAAGGCCGATGTCGACAAGGCGGTGAAGGCGGCTCGGGCTCAGTTCGACGATGGCGAGTGGTCGCGGATGGACGCACGCGATCGCGGACGCTTGATGTACAAGCTGGCTGACCTCATCGAGGCCGAGGCCGACGAGCTCGCGGCTCTCGAAACGCTCGACAACGGTAAGCCGATCAGCGACTCGCGCAACGCCGACATCCCGCTGGTGATCGACTGCATTCGCTACTACGCAGGTTGGGCCGACAAGATTCAAGGCGACACCATTCCGATCCGCGGCGACTACCTGTGCTACACCCGCCGCGAACCGGTGGGCGTCGTAGGGCAGATCATTCCCTGGAACTTCCCGGCGCTGATGGCCGCGTGGAAGTGGGGCCCGGCACTTGCGACCGGCTGCACCATCGTCATGAAGCCCGCCGAGCAAACGCCGCTCACCTGCCTGCGAATGGCCCGTCTCGCCCAAAAGGCCGGCATTCCCGATGGCGTGATCAACGTCGTCCCAGGTTACGGTCCGACCGCGGGTGCCGCGATTGTCGCTCATCCTGGAGTCGATAAGATCGCATTCACAGGCGAAGGCTCCACCGCGAAGATTATTCAGCGCACCGCGCTCGAAACGATGAAGCGGGTGACTTTTGAACTCGGTGGCAAGAGTCCCAACGTGATCTTCGCCGACGCCGACCTCGACAAGGCCATCGCCGGGGCGCACTTCGCGCTGTATTTCAACCAGGGCCAGTGCTGCTGTGCTGGAAGCCGATTGTTCGTTGAGGACCGCGTGTACGACGACGTGGTCGACCGCATCGCCGAGTACAACGCGGGCCATCCTGTGGGCGATCCATTTGATCCTGAGACTAAGCAAGGTCCGCAGGTCGATCAGGCTCAGTTCGACAAGATCATGCAGTACGTCGAGTACGGCAAGCAGGACGGAGCAAGCTGCATCACCGGTGGCAACCGCGTGGGCGATCGGGGTTACTTCATCGAGCCAACGCTGTTCGCCGGAGTGACAGACGACATGCGAATCGCCCGCGAGGAAATTTTCGGCCCCGTGCTGAGCGTGCTGAAGTTCAGCGATGTCGACGAGCTCATTCACCGGGCGAACAACACCAACTTCGGACTCGCCGCCGCGGTCTGGACCCGCGACATCGGCAAGGCCCACCGGTTTGCCGCCAAGGTCCGCGCTGGTACGGTTTGGGTGAATTGTTACGACGTTTTCGACGCCGCGGCCCCGTTTGGTGGCTTTAAAGAGAGCGGAATCGGCCGGGAATTGGGCGAAGCGGGTCTGGCAGCCTACACTGAGAATAAGACCGTCACGCTGGCCCTGGGCTAGTCGTGCGGGGGCTTAGCGAAGGTGCGTCGACTTTTGGACCACCCGTCGCGTGTCCGCCGAGCGGTACGTCACGAGTTGATTCAACGAGAAAACGCATCATGCCGATGCAGCGCAAATTCACCCCGAAACAAGTCGCCCAGGCCCTGGGGGTCAGCGAGTCGTCCATCAAACGATGGGTCGACAGCGGGAAGCTCGAAGCCGTGAAAACGGCCGGAGGTCACCGCAAGCTGCCCTTGGCTGCCGTGGTGAAGCTCGCGCGCGAGCAGGGGTACGCGATCGTCCGGCCCGAACTGCTCGGCCTCGCCGCCGAGCACGTGAAGTGCCGGCTGGAGGACGCGTGCGAACCGCTGGTGGAGACGCTGGCCGCCGGCGACGAGTCGGCGAGTCAGGCGATCATCGAGCCGCTATACCACGCTGGGCACTCGATGGTCGAAATCGCGGACCAAGTGATCGCACCCGTCTTTCACGAGATTGGTCATCGTTGGGCTCGCGGTGAGTTCAGCGTGCATCAGGAGCGGCGGGCGTGCGAGATCGCGATCGCGACGTTGCATAACCTCCGCCGCATGCTGCCCCTCCCCGAACCAGGAGCACCGCGAGCGATCGTCACCACCCCGTCGGATGATCACGCGGAACTTCCTTCGCGACTGGCGGAGCTCGTACTACGCGAGAAAGGGTGGGACGCCAGGGTCCTAGGTATTTCGCTACCTCTGGACGAGATTCGCGCAGCGGTTGAGAAGAACCCACCGGACTTGGCGTTGTTGAGTGCTACTCACCTCGACAACGCGAACGTGTTCGTCACTCAAGCCAACAACGACCTATTCATCCCGACCGCTGGACTCACTCGTTGGATTGTTGGTGGCCAGGCGTTTGGTAGCGAGCTTCAACCTTTGATCGCATGTCACCATTTCAGCCGCTCGATGCACAGTCTTGCGAAGCTCGCAGATGAATACGTGAGCGAGCTGCACGCCCAAGGTGAGGCGAACTAGCTCGTCTTGAACTTGTCGAGCATCCGACCCGGCGAGCCCATGATGTTGTAGCCGGCGTCGAGGTGCAGGATCTCGCCGGTGACGCCGCTCGACATCTCGGAGAGCAGAAATGCACCGCACTTGCCCGCTTCGTCGTGCGTCACGTTACGTCCCAGCGGAGCCACCGCCTCGTACAACCCGAGCATCTCGTCGACGCCCGCTCCGCGGCCACTGATGGTCTGTAGCGGACCGGCGCTCAGAGCGTTCACGCGAACACCTGCCGCACCCAGGTCAAACGCCAAGTACTTCACAATCGAGTCGAGCGTTGCTTTGCATACGCCCATGATGTTGTAGCCCGGTACCGCCTTCTCGCCACCAAAATAGGTGAGCGTCAAAACGGTGCTACCTTCGTGCAACAGTGGACGGGCTGCATTCGCGAGCGCCAGCAGGCTGTACGCACTGATTTCCATCGCGATGCGAAAGCCTTCGCGGCTGCACTCGACGGTGTCTTTTTTCAGGTCTTCAGGGGGAGCAAACGCAATGGAGTGCAGCAGGAAGTCGAGCTTGCCCAGTTTGTCCTTGGCGACACCCATGAGGTTGGCGATTTGCTCGTCTTTGGTTACGTCCATGGGCTGGAGGAACGCGACACTCGGGTTGCCTTCGGTAAGCTTCTGGATGCGATTTAGATTCTTCTGACGCTCGTCGTCCGGCTTGTCGGGCATGTAGGAGAAGCCGCACGTGCCGCCGTTCTCCATGATCTTTTCGGCGATCGCCCAGGCGATGGACTGCTTGTTGAACACGCCGGTAATGAGGCCACGCTTTCCTTCAAACATCACGCTATCCGTTCCAGGAGGAGTTGGGTCACAAGCCGGCGGCCCGCGCCGCACCGCCCCCAAAGTACCAATCGATGCCCTGCGGCGTAAACCCCCACTAGGGCCGCATTTGGGTTTCCCTAACTGGTCGCAGCGCCATCAGAATTGTTCGCGCCACAGTTGCAAAACCGCGTCACTTCGTTAGTCTGTACCCATAACCGCGACACTTTAACCGAACCGCGTCGAATCACTTAGTAACTTCTGAAGCCATGCCCTCGCTCGATTGGTCACAGCTGCTCGCCGATATTCAACAATCTAAGGACGAAACGGCATTTCACTCGTTCATCGTTCGGCGATTGGCAGAGGCTGGCGGAATCAAGACCGCGGCGCTCGTGCGGTCGCAGCCGCCCGATTGGGTGGTGACGGCCTCCGCCGGAAGCATGACGGGACAACTTCCACTCGATCTCGCCGCGGATGCCCTCGATACGGGTGCCGCCAAGCAGTCGAATGGTTGGGGAGCGGTCCCGTTGTGGTCGGCCGCGGAAGCTACTTTTCCGCCTACGGCCCTGCTGTTTGCTGGTTCGACCGACATCGATCGCGGCGTGCTCAGCCAAGGGCTTGGTGCCGCTTGCGCTTTGGTGCGTTCGCGGCGGCGCGAGAAGCTTCACGCCGAGCGACTCGAGACGCTGCTCGAGATCACGCATCAATGGGCGCAGTCCGACAACCTCGAAACGCTCCTCAATCGCATGGCCGAGGCGGCGACGTCGCAGTTCGAATGCGACCGCGCGACGATCTTTCTCTGGGATAAGCCACACAAGCAGCTTGTCGGTCGCCCCGCACTCGGCATGGCGAACAACGAACTGCGAGTGCCTGATAGTGCGGGAGTCGTGGGGCGAGTGGTGCAGAGTGGCGAACCCGAGCGGGTGGATCGGCTCGACGATCGCGCCGCTATTCATGGTGCTATCGATAAGAAGACCGGCTACACGACTGAGACGATCCTGTGTGTTCCACTAGTGGCTCCCAATAGTACGACGCTCGGGGCGTTCGAGCTGCTCAATAAACGCGCCGGCAATTTCACGCCGGAAGATCTGACGGGGTTGGTAGAGCTCGCGGCGTACGCGGCGGTTGCTCTCGGCAACACGCAAGAATGGGAGCAGATTCTCGAACGTCATCAGCTCTTGGTCGACGCGGCCGAGAATCGTATCGAGATGGTGGGCAACTGCCCGGCGATCGAAGCACTGCGGTCTACAGTCGCGAAGGTCGCGGCGTCGGACCTCGCGGTGCTCGTGCTCGGTGAAAATGGCACCGGTAAGGAGGTGGTCGCCCAGTCGATTCACTACCGCAGTCCTCGACGTGCCGAGCCCTTAATCGCCGTGAACTGCGCAGCGATCGCCGAGACGTTATTGGAAAGCGAGCTGTTCGGCCACGAAAAGGGAGCGTTTACGGGAGCCAACGAATCGCGGCCCGGCAAGTTTGAAGTGGCATCAGGGGGCACGCTATTTCTTGATGAAATCGGCGACATGAGTCTCAGCGGGCAGGCGAAACTGCTGAGGGTGCTTGAGCAGAAAGAAGTCGTTCGCGTCGGTGGGCATGAGACAATTTCGACGGACGTTCGCGTTGTTGCCGCGACGAATCAGAATCTCGCCGAGCTGGTTCGGCAGAAGAAGTTCCGCGAAGATCTCTATTTTCGCTTGAACGTCGTGACGCTCGAATTGCCACCGCTTCGCGAGCGGGGCGACGACATCATCACGCTGGCCGAGCACTTCCTGAAGCAACTTAGTCTGAAGCAGGGCAGGCGTACGCCAGTGCTCACCGCTGCCGCGAAAAAGCGATTGGTGGCGCATTCATGGCCCGGCAATGTTCGTGAGCTCCGTAACCTAATGGAGCGAGTTGCTTACCTAGTGGCTGGCGACAAGGTGGACGCGGACGACCTTGCCTTTACGCTTTCGCCCGGTGCGAAGAACGAAGGTGGAGTGCAGACTGGCATGGCGCTGCAGGACGCCACGCACGAGTTTCAAGTCGACTACATCCGCCGCACGATTGAACAAGTCCGAGGTAATGTCACCGAGGCGGCGAAACTGCTCGGCGTGCATCGCTCGAATCTTTATCGCAAGATGCGATCGCTCGGCATGGAGACGGGCGAGGAATGAGCTTCCGTGACGGATTGCTCCACGCCATTCTCTATCGCGTCCATAAGGATATCAATCTCGTCGATTGAAATCGCGAGCGGGGGGATCGCGTAGCACATGTTCGGCCTAGGCCGAATCCAAACGCCTTGCTCCATCGCGATTTCGGCAATTCGCTGACCGACGCGGGTCTCGGGGGCAAATGTCTCGCCGGTGACTCGATCTCTTATGATGTCGAACGCGATCACCATGCCTCGCTGGCGGACGCCCGTCACGTTGGGATGCTCGGCAATCGCGGCGAGGCGGTTGCCGAGGTGTTCGATCTTGGGAGCGAGATTGGCTATTAAATCGTTCTGCTCGAAAAGATCGAGCGAAGCCATCGCCGCCGCGGCAGCGAGTGGGTTGCCGCTATAGGTGTGTCCGTGGTACATCGCGCGGCCCGACGCGGCGTCACCCAGGAATGTATTCCAAATCTCGCTGGTCGTGAGCGTTGCCGCCATTGGCAGGTAGCCACCGGTTAGCCCTTTCCCGAGCGTCATGAAGTCGGGGGTAATTCCTTCGGACTCGCAGGCAAACATCGCGCCCGTGCGTCCGAAACCCGTGGCCACTTCGTCAGCGATCAGAAGCACGTTGTACTTGGTGGCGAGTTCACGCAAGCCCCGCACGAATCCGGTGGGCTGCATGACCATCCCTGCGGCACCTTGCACCAAGGGCTCGATGACGATGGCGGCAAGCTCATCGGCGTGTTCGCAGAGAATCGCTTCGACTTCATCGAGAAAGAACTTCGCGGATTCGTCGCCGTTCAATCCTTTCGGAAGTCGGCGAGAGTCGGGCTGCGGGGCGCGGATCACGTCGAAAAGTAGCGGCTTGAACAAATCGTGGAACTTGCCAATCGCGCCGACGCTTGCCGCACCGATGGTGTCGCCATGGTAGGCTTCGCCGAATGTCAGGTACTTGGTTTTCTGTGGCTGGGGCGATTCGCATTGCCGCCAGTATTGAAAGGCGGCCTTCAGCGCTACTTCGTTCGCACTCGATCCATCGCTGGAGAAGAACACGTGATTCAAACCATTAGGCGTGATATCGACGAGGCGTTTGGCGAGCTCGATCGTGATGTCCGATGTCATGCCGAGCGTGGTGATGTGCGCGGCGCGATGGAGTTGGCGGACGATGGCCTCGTTCATCGCCGGGTGGTTATGCCCGTGGACGTTGCACCACATGCTGCTCGCGCCGTCGAGCAGTCGTCGCCCCTCGGTGTCGTAGAGCCACACGCCTTCGGCACGCTTGATCACCAGCGGCGTGTACTCGGCCATCTGCGTGAAGGCGTGCCAGTGGTGGGTGCGGTCCCAGTCGTAGAGTTGGTCGTGCATGGCGGGCGATGGGGCGGTGACAAATCGACCCCGAGCAGGCTTGCTCGGGGCTATTCGAAGTACGTTGCAGGGGATGCAAGGCTCACCACTCGACGGTGACGGCGGTACCAACTCGTACGCCGAGCATGATTTTTGCCGAGTCGTCGACGATTGCGAGTTCGAGCTTGCCCCCTGAGCCTACCAGCGCGATGAGGGTCATGGGAGGCTGGTCGGAGTAGGCCTCGAAGATGCCGAAGGTCTCATGATCGTCGCAGTGGACGCGGGTGCCATCGCCCCGTGGGACCCCTTCGAGCATGTCGGCGGTGATGTTGGTGATCAGGTTGCCGAACGAGTCGACCTCGGTCACCTCCCCATTGATCTTATTTGCCACTTGTTCCGCCTGAGGTAGAGCTATCCGTACGAAGTCCATGCACAGCGGACCAAGTTCCGCAGGATCGGCACCCAGCGACAATCGCGCGGCCACGGGGGCCATGATGTCGCGGCCGTGGAACGTTCGCGAAACGTCCGGTCGGAACCAATCCTTGTTTTCAACACTTCGCATGGTAGTGGGTTCCGCAAGATCCGCCAAGCACGACAAAAGTCCATTGTCGGGCAGCACGTACCGCTGGCCGGCGATCTCGGCGTAGAGAATTCTCCGAGTGCTCCCCACGCCCGGATCGACGACCGCGATGTGCAAGGTCCCCTCAGGGAAATACAGGGTAGCCTCGGCGAGCGCGATGGCTCCCTGGAGCACGTCCTGTGGTGGGATCGCGTGAGTAATGTCGACGATCGTGACCGCCGGATTGATGGAGAGTAGCGTGCCCTTCATCGCCCCCACGTACCGGCTCCCCTCGCCAAAATCGGTGGTCAGGGTGACGATCGAGGGAGGGTTCATGCGGCGATTACATCTTCGCAATCAGGTCGAGGCAAATCTGGCGGACTCGGCCTGGGTCGGCATTAGGGTTTTGCTTCTTGGCTTGGCCAATCAGCGCGCCAATCGCCTGCTGTTTGCCATTCTTCACGTCGTCGACCACGCGGGGATTGGCGTCGAGCAGCGACTGGCAGATTGCTTCGAGTTCGGAGTCGTCAACTTCTTCGATACCGAGGGAGTGCATTGCCTCGGTGGCCGAAAGATTCTTTGTGAGCATCGCGTCGAACACTTCGCGACTGCGTGCGCTAGGAAGTTCGCCCGATTTCTGCTTGGCGACGAACTCGCCGAGCGCAGCGGGTGCGATGGTGAAGGTTTCGATCGTCGCTTCTGAGTCTTTGAGCACGCGCAGGACGTCCTGCGTCACCCAGTTGCAGACACCCTTTGCATCACCCGCAACGTTTACGGCGGCGAGGTAATAGTCGAGCAACGGTCGGCCTTGGTTTACCAGCACTTCGGAGTCGTAGAGCGAGAGCCCGTGATCGGCTTGGAGTTGCCGGCGCAGGTCGGCCGGCAAATCGCCTAGCGAACCGCGGGCATCGGCCACCTCCACCTCGCTGAACTCAACGGGCACCAAATCGGGATCCGGAAAGTAGCGGTAGTCGCTCGACTCTTCCTTGCTCCGCTGGCCGCGCGTGACGCCCGCGGCGTCGTCCCAGCCGCGAGTCTGCTTGGGCATGTCGCCGAGCTTCGCACCGGTTTCTTCCCACACGTCGTACTGCCGGCGAGCTTCGTACTCGATGGCTCGTTCGACGGCGCGGAAGCTGTTCATGTTCTTGATTTCGACAATCGGCGTGGCCACTTTGCCGGCGTCGGTGTCGAGGTGCAGGTTGACGTTCGCATCGACGCGAAGGCTCCCTTCTTGCATGTTGCAATCGGAGACGCCGATGTACGTGAGCAAAAGTTTCAGCTCGTCGAGATATGCTCGAGCTTCGAGCGGCGAACGCATGTCGGGCTCGCTAACGATTTCGAGCAGGGGCGTTCCCGTGCGATTGAGGTCGATCACACTGTCCGCTCGCCCAGCGACTTCGTCATGCACGCTCTTGCCGGCGTCTTCTTCGAGATGCGCGCGGAGAATGCGAATTCGCTTCGTTTCAAAACGATCTTTCGAGTCCGAGATTTCAAGGTATCCATGCTCGGACATCGGCATGTCGTACTGCGAAATCTGATACCCCTTCGGCAAGTCGGGGTAGTAGTACTGCTTGCGGTCCCACTTGGTGAGGGGCGGAATCGTGCAGTTGAGTGCAACCGCGGTCTTGAGAGCCAGACTAAGTGCTTCGCGATTCATCACCGGCAGCGAACCCGGCAACCCAATGCACACGGGGCACGTCTGCGTGTTCGGCTCGGCCCCAAATTGCGTGCTACACCGGCAGAACAACTTGCTCTTCGTGGCAAGCTGCACGTGAACTTCAAGGCCGATGATGGTGGTGTATTGGGGCATGAATGGTGAGAGCTGCTTGCTTCAATAGTTCAATCGAGGAATGACCAATGACGATTTAACAATGACCAATGATCTCTAAGCAACGCTTATCCACTTCATCATTGGTCATTGGTAATTCTGAATTGGTCATTATGCCCGCCTAAGTCAGCGGACCTACACGCCGTTCTACAAAGGCGGGCGCCTGTTGTGCCAGTCGGTCGCAGTTTGGTACATCTTGCCGGCGCGGAGGAGGGTATCTTCGGCGAGCGGCTTGGCTTGGAGTTGCAGGCCGATCGGCAGGCCTGATTTGCTGATGCCGCAGGGGAGGCTCAGGGCGGGGATGCCGGTGAGGTTGGCGCTGACGGTGTAAAGGTCGACCAAGTACATGGCGAGCGGATCGTCGGTTAACGAACCGAGTTCGAACGCGGGCGTGGGAGCAACGGGGCCGGCGACGACGTCGACCTTCTCGAACGCTTGATCGTAGTCCTGGCGAATCAGCCTGCGAACCTTGAGAGCCTTTAAGTAGTAGGCGTCGTAGTAGCCGGCGCTGAGGGCGTAGGTGCCGAGCATGATGCGGCGTTTTACTTCGGGGCCGAACGCCTCGCTGCGGCTCTTGCGATACATCCGTACGAGCACCGAGTCGAGATTCTGCGCGGCGCGGCGCTCGCCGGCTTCTTCAAGGGCAGCACGCTCGGCGGCAAGCTCAGTCGCGATGGTCGCTTGGTCGGCGCGATAACCGTAGTGCACGCCATCGTACCGAGCGAGGTTGCTCGACGCCTCGCACGGGGCAATCACGTAGTAGGTCGCTACGGCGTACTTGCTGTGCGGCAGAGAGATTTTTACTAGTTTCGCACCAAGCGACTCGTAGGTAGATAACGCCTCGCGAACAGCGGCTTCCACCTCGGCGTCGAGCCCTTCGGCAAAGAACTCCTTGGGGACGCCGATGCGAAGATCTTTGAGTGGTGTATCGAGGGACGACCCCAGAGCGTGGGGTTCGTCGAGCGAGGTCGAGTCCTGTGGATCGTGGCCGGCGATGGTTTGGTAGAGCAGGGCAACATCGTCCACGCTGCGGGCGAGCGGGCCCACTTGGTCGAGACTGCTCGCGTAAGCCACCAACCCGTAGCGACTCACCCGGCCGTAAGTTGGTTTAAGTCCCGTGACGCCACAGAAGCTGGCGGGTTGGCGAATCGACCCGCCGGTGTCGGTGCCGATAGAGAGTGGGGCCATGTCCGAGGCGACCGCGGCGGCGGCACCACCACTCGAACCACCGGGCGAGCACTTGAGGTTCCACGGGTTGTGCGTCGACTGGAACGCCGAGTTCTCGGTCGAGCCACCCATAGCAAACTCGTCCATGTTCGTCCGCCCGATGAGCACGGCGTCGGCGGCTTTCAGCCGGGCGACGACGGTCGAGTCGTAGCGAGCACGAAACTCTTCGAGCATTCGCGACGCGCAGGTGGTTCGCTCGCCGACTTCGGCGAGAATGTCCTTCACCGCGACGGGAATGCCCGCGAGCGGGCCGAGTTTCTCACCGGCAGCGCGACGTTCGTCGATGTGCTTGGCCGTCGAGAGGGCACGATCGGCATCGTGGCGAAGGAAGGCGCCAACGGCACCATCGTACTTCGCGATGCGATCGAGATACGCCTGCGTGAGTTCAACCGAACTCACCTCGCCCGCCGCGAGCTGTCGGCTTAGTTCGACGGCGGTGAGCTGGGTGAGGGACATGGAGGGGGCTGTTCGCTGGAAAAAGTACTTTCACTATCTAATGCAAGACTCAAGAAGCCGCCGTCGGAGCATGTTCGCAGTCCTGTTCGATCGCTAACTTCATCGCCGCTAGATCTTCAGCCGAGATGCCGCCGACGATTTTTTCGAGGCGCGGACGTAGTGGCTTGCTCTCCGCTTTCAGAGCTTCGACGAACGCGAGCACTTCCGTTAGCTGAGCCTGACCCAAGCAACTCAGTTCATCATGAAGTTGTTGAATCAAATGAGGGCTCATGTACTAACAAGACTCGCCGCGGAGTTATAAGCAATCATTCAATCACCCATCACCGCAGGCACCAGATAGCCCTCGTTGTTGTGTTTGGGCGCGTTGGCCAGGGCTTCGCCGCGGGGCAGGCTTGCGGCGACGGCGTCGTCCTTGGTGACGTTGCGGAGCTCGATGGCGTGCACCATCGGCGCAACGTCGTCCGTGTCCACCTCGGCGAGCTGGTCCACGTAGCCGACAATGCCGGCGAGGTCGGCGGTCATCGACTCTAGCTCGTCCGGCGTCAGCATGAGCCGTCCGAGCAGCGCGACCTTTTCGACGTCGGCCTTAGTGAGTGCCATGGGCGAGGGTGCGGCTACTTGCCGGCCGCTTGCGGAACGCTGAACGGAGCCCGCTGGACAACCTTGCGGATGCCACCGCCGCGAATGCACTGCGTGCAGACCAGTTGCGTCACGTTCTTGCCATCCTTGCCGGTGACGTGCACCCGCTGGAGGTTGGGCTTGAACTGCCGGCGAGTGATGCCGGTGATCTTGGTACCCACGCCACCCAGGTACTTCTTCTTACCACGGATAGTGACTTGATTTCCCATCTGCGGCCCCTTGCCGCAAACTTCGCATTGCTTCGCCATGATGGTCTCTCGCTACGGTCAGCCCAAAGCTGGTATTGGAAAGCTCGTAAGTATACCGGAGTACTGGAGATATGCAACGTGGGATCGGCTTGGTGGAGGCCCCTGGATGCCTTGTTCCGGCAAGTTTTCAGGAGAATCGCATGAGAACAAGGTCACGTTACCCCGCGCTCATCGCTTTTGGGATCGAACGATGAGGGGCTAAGTGCTTTCGGTACAATTGTTTAAGGTGCCCGGTGGCGGCTACTTCAACCACCCCTGATCCTTAAGAAACTCGTCATACGATTCCTCCACGGCCTTGGCATTCTTGGGGTGCACCCGGCCGCTCGCAAAATCGTGGCCCCCTTCGAAGACCACTAGTTCGCAAGAGTTACCGGCTTCGTGCATGGCCGTGGTGAAGCGGTCGAGCAGGACCAGTTTGGCGGTTTGGTCGTCGCGGCCGGCGAAGATCAGGGTTGGCGGCGCGCCTTTCACGACGTGGTGCGCGGGGGAATAGTCCCGCCAGTTGGGACCGCAGCGATCGTTGCCGTAGCCGCCGTCGGGGCCGTTGTCGAGCACAGGGCAGAACAGGACCATCGCGTTGGCTTTGGGCGAGACGCTTAGGTCGTCCGCGGGGTCGTCGACGCCGTCAAGCAGAGTGACCGCGGCCGAGAGGTGGCCTCCGGCCGAGCTGCCGCTGGCCATGATCTTGTCGGGGTCGATGTTCAGTTCCTCAGCGTGCGAGCGAACCCAACGCATCGCGCTCTTCGCATCCTGAATGCAAACGATGGGTGGATCGTTGGGCTTGCGGCTGATGAAGCGGTACTCAACCGCCGCGCACGGAATGCCCATCGCGGCGTAGCGCCGAGCACGGCCTTCGAACGACTTGCGACTCCCTTTGCCCCAGCCGCCGCCATGGAAGTAGACGATTGCCGGGCGGGGCGATTCCGACTTGGCGGTCGGCTCGTACAGATCGATAACCAACTCGCGATCGCCCACTTTCTTATAGACCACATCGCGGGTGGAGAACTTCTCGGCGGCAAGTAGCGACGAACTCGTGGCAAGAATCGCGACGAGGGGGAGGGTGCGGAGTAGCAGCGTCATGGTGTGCCTGCGGAAGGAGCAAGGTGAGGGCTATGGTGAGCCATCATCCTAACCCCGGCGCCCGCGGCGACGTAACCCAACTATCGAGCAACCCAGTACCAACAAAACCGATGCGGGCTCGGGCACTGAGGCGGGAGCAAGCAATGCGCCGGGTACTTCGTCGCCGAAGTTGTTCGTCCAGAGGCCGTAATCTGCGGCATCCACCACCCAATCGAAATTGCCATCAGCGGCGAGGGTCTTGCCCGTCGCACCGAGCGAGTCTCGCCACACCGTGTAGTCGGCAAGGTTCACTTCGCCATCGCCGTTGTAGTCGCCTTCGAGGGGGAAAGCGACGGTAAACGTCGAGCGAGCGGTGACGGTGCCGTCGACTTCAATGGTGATGTCAGTGGGGTCCGTGATCAATTCAGTGGCATCGACTGGGAGTTGCAACGTCACTTCGAAAGTACGATTCAGTCCGGCCGTGGCTGTCTGTGCAACGGCGATAGTCGATGTGCCTTGGGTCTGGAGGTCGAGCGGATCGGTGCTGAGATTAATCGTCTCGTTAATGCTGCCTAACAGACCTCGCCCTGTCGCAGTGAGCGTGCCGGTGTTGATGCGGACAAGGTGATCTGCCGTATTGAACGAGCCATTCGTAACCAAACTGGGAGGCGATGGTGTATCCAGGCGACCTCCCAAGCCGGCCCCCACGATATCGAGGCCCACGATGAAGTTGCCAAGATTAAGCACAACGTTAGAAGTTGTTGCACCGTTGAGAGCCAAGCTTCCCCCCGTAAACCGGATAGAGTGAACAAGCGGAAGCCCCTCGAAGATGTCGTAGCCAATCGTGCTAAGGATATTTCCACTGGCACGGGTGAGTTCCGAATCGCTCATACCATTGGTTGTCACCTTGACAGTCAACCGATTGGTGGTTGTCGTGGTCGGCAGCAATTGCAGATTGAGGTTCTGGTTCACCGCCAGGGCAGGAGAGCAGTGGCTAATGGCTGCAATGCAGGCGGCAGCCCAGCAAGCCACGCGTGTGGTGGAGATCATGAGAACGCCTGTTCCGTGTTCAATGGATAAGTGCCACCCCGGGAGTGCGTCGGGGTAGGCTTCAGGCTATCTGATCGCGAGGTTCCGGGCCACAAGATTGTGCCAGGAAATGCGGTCTACCGCCGTTTGGTGATGTGCAAGGCTTCGTCCACCACCTGTCGATTGCCCGCCATGGCCTCGCCCGAGTGGACGGTGGGATTGCCCTCCCAGTCGCAAAACACCCCGCCTGCCTCCTCGATGATGGGCTGCAAGGCCGCGGCGTCCCAGAGGCTCATCGCGGGGTCGATCATGAGCTCCGCCCGGCCGGTGGCGACCATTAAGTAGCCGTAGGCGTCGCCCCAAGTGCGGGCCAGTCGGGCTCGGCCGTCCAGTTCCAGATAGGCTGTGAGCCCCTCGCCGGAGGGGCGTTTCCCGAAGGTTTTCACCTCGCTGGTCAGCAGCAAACCCTCGGCGAGCGTCCGCGTAGGGTCGATTTTGGCTTCGACGGGCGTGGTGTCTCCCTGCTGGTGCCAAGCTCCGGCACCCCGGCGGGCGTAGATCATCTCGTCGAGCGCGGGGGCGCGGATCACCCCAAGGACGGTTTTTCCGCGGGTTACCTCGCCATCCGATGCGTACAGCACCCCAATCAGCGTCGTGTATAGCGGTATGCCGTGGATGAAGCTCTTGGTCCCATCGATCGGGTCGAGCACCCAGATATACCCCGAATTTCCCGCGGTTTCGCCGTATTCTTCCCCTACGATGGCGTCGTTGGGGAATCGCTCGGCGATCCGCTCACGGAGCAGCCGCTCGGCTGCTTTGTCGGCCGCGGTGACGGGCGAATCGTCCCCTTTTCGCTCGACTTCGAGCGACGAATTGCGGAAATGCTGGAGCGTCACGTCGCCGGCCTGCCGAGCGATCTCAAGGGCCCAATCGAGGCGTGCCTGGGCTTCGGTTTCGGGTGTGTTTTGCATGAGCTCAAGGCTACCAAGAACCGGCGGGTGGTAGTAGGACGGGGGCTACGCCGCGGATCGCCCGTCGAGGTTGAAAGGGCGGGCCGTTTGCACCGGTTGTGCCGGGAGGCGATTCGCGACCCAAATCCCTATGCAGCTGGTATTTAGCTTGATTGACGGGGGTGGTTGTTTAGAATGGCCAGTAGAGTATGTCGGCTGCGTAGACCTCGCGTGTTGCGCGGGGAGTGTCAGGCGGCGTATTCAAGGAGATACCCCACTCAAGGAGGAATTGCGATGCGCAGCGGACAACGTTGGACGGTGTTGGTGGTTGGTGCGTTGATTGCCGGTTCGTGGATCGCCCATGCCGGTGGTCAGCAGCAACAGCCGGCCGAGCTTCCGAAGCTCAACCCCAACCAACTACTGTCGGGTTGCATGCAGGTGGTGTCGACGCCGGGTGAGCCAATGGCTGCCGTGGTTTACGACCCTCAGCAGCAAGTACTCGGCGTGTACCACATCGATCGCAAGACGGGTGAGATTGAACTGAAAAGCATTCGCCAGATCCAATGGGACTTGCAGATGCTTCATCACCAAGGCAAGGCTCCCTTGCCCGAGGACATTAAGAAAGGCCTGGAGGGTGCTCGCGGACATTGATGTTCGCAAGGAGCACGATCCAAGGCCGCGAAGAGGCAACCTCAGAGAACCGCCATGGATTCGAAGTTCGTCAAACTGGAAGAAGCCGCTGAACGGCTAGGTGTATCTAGCGATCATCTGATCGCGCTTCACGACCAGAACAAGCTTCGCGGATATCGCGATGGCGGTAGCTGGAAGTTCCGTACCGAAGAAATCGATCGCTTTGCAAGCGATGGGTTACCGCAACTCGATCCGGAAGACAGTGGCATCGACTTTGGCCTGAGCGGTCTATCGCTTGGCGACGATAAGGGCCTCGACGTAGTCTCCGGGGAGGATGACGACGACCTGCTGGGCCTCGACTTGGATAACGACGACGAGGACGACGCTAGCTTCAGCAAGATCACGCTCGAAGACGACGACGATCTGGATCTCGATCTCTCCACCGGCAGTTCGGCGGACTTGGCGATCGATCTGGACGATGAAGAAGTCCCTGCGCTGGCTGAGGACGATGACGAATTAATGCTGGCCGACGACACCGCGGTCGAAGACATGCCGGTCACCGCGGCCGCCGGTGGCAGCGACCTGGACCTCGAACTCGACATCGAGTCGGGCGACGATCCGGAGTCGATCCTTTTGAGCGAAGCGGAACTGGGCGATTCCGACGCTTCGCCGAGCACGATCATTGGTCGCGCCGAACTCGACGACGCTCTCGACCTCGAGCTCGCGAGTGACAAACCAAAGAGCGATCCCGCGATGAGCGACGTTCGCTTGGCCGACCTCGACGATTTGGATCTCGATGCCGGGGCCACGGGCGAACTACCCGCTGGGGAAGCCCTTGTGGACTTCGACGATGTCGAGGACCTGGGCATCGATCTCGAAGCCGAATCGAGCCGCATTCTTCGCCCTGAAGACGTGGCCGCCGCTCAAGCAGCCGCGGGCGCGCAGGCCCAGCAAAAGGCCGCCGAAATGAGCGATCTCGATCTGGAGATCGACGAAGATTATGGCCTGGCGGCTTCCAGCAGCATGGCGCTCGGTGGTGGTGCGTCAGCGATCGGGGGCGATGACGATGAAATCATCATCTCCGGTTCCGAAATCAACCTGGGTGACGAGTCGAAGGTTAGCGGCGCGGGACTCACGGGTCTCTCCGCGCTGGAGCTCGACACCGACGATGACGACGACGACTTCGTGCTCGGCGATGGCAGCGATTTGACGCTCTCATCGGCCGACAGCGGAATTAACCTATCACCCGCCGACAGCGGTCTGTCGCTCGACGACGCAGCGCTCGACCTGACGGGGTCGGCGATGGCGAGCGGTATCGACTTCGGCGACGCTTCGGGCCTGATGTCGGACGAACCCGCCGGCGACTTCGAACTCACCCCGCTCGGCGAAGACCTGGGTGCCGACGACGAAGACGATAGCTCGCAGGTGATTGCCCTCGATGCGTTCGAGGAGCAGCAAGAAGCCGACGATCTGCTGGGCGGCGGACTCGGCGGAGCGGCCGCCATGCCGGCCGCGGCAGCCTTCGGCCAACCCACCATGGTCGCCCGTGCCGAGACCCAGTTCACCGCCTGGCAGGTAGTGTTTTTGTCGCTCTGCCTAGTGTTGCTTTCGCTCTGCGGAATCATGGCCATCGACGTGCTTCGCAGCATGTGGAGCTGGGGCGAGCCGTATCAGGTGAATAGCTCGCTGATCGATAGCCTGAGCGGGTTCCTATTCCCGTAACGCGATCCCATGTCGGGACCACCCATCTGGCGGTGCGGCAATCGGTCGCAGTGCCCGATTCTGGGTGTACTGCTGGCACGAAATGGCGCTATAATGCGGTGGAAGGCACACGGCGGGTGTTTGGCGCCCGGCGTATGCTCCCGCCTCCCACCCCGCCCCCGGTAATCTCATGCACACACGGCTCGCTCGCCGCATTGGTGTTGTCTTCTCTTCTTTCGTATTTGTGATCGCGCTCGGCTGCGACAAGAAGCCCGAGATCACGACGTACGAAGTTCCCCGAGATAAAGCGGCCCCGGTTGCTCCCCCCGTGGCATCGACCGAGTCGCCACCGACCGCCGAGGCCGGAACGGCCGAGCCCACGCGGATGATCGCCGCCGCGGTGCTCCGCGATGGTCAGGCTTGGTACTTCAAGGCCACTGGTTCCGAGGCAACGGTCGAGAAGGTGGCAGACGACGTCACTGCGTTCATCAAGTCGCTCAAACTTCCGGAGAACCAAACGGCCGTTGTCACCTGGGAGGTGCCCGAGGGTTGGAAGGAAGGCCCCGAGCGCATGATGCGCGAGGCAACACTCGTCTTGCCCGAGGGCGAGCCACCAGTCGAAGTAGCCATCTCGAAGCTCACCGTCCAAGGTGAAGAGACGGAGTACCTGCTCGCCAACATCAATCGCTGGCGCGGCCAGCTTGGGCTCAAACCCGTTGAGAAACTAGACGAGGCCGCCGGCGTCAAAGTGGTCGAACTCGATGGCGGCAAGGCGTGGGTCTTCGATGGAGTTGGTGAGATGTCCGCGAGTGCGATGATGCCTCCGATGATGGGAGGGAACGCGCCGTTCGCTGGTGGGGTGACGCCACCCGTGGCTCCGTCCAATCCTCCAACTGCCGCACCCGCTCCAGTTGCACCCGCCGCGCCCGAACTCACTTTCACAACGCCAGACACTTGGAAGGAAGGTGCCCGCGGTACGATGGGCAGCCGTAGTTATACGGTCGGTGAGCCGGCCGATGGCGTGATCGTCAAAATGTCGGATTTCCCTCCGGTCGGCATGATGGCCGACCCGTTGGCGAACATCAACCGTTGGCGCGGGCAGCTTGGCGCAACGCCGGCGGAGGAGGGCAAGCTCGATGAGGTGAGCGAGCCGATCGCCGTTGCCGACGTCGAAGGCCGACTAACTGATATCACGTCTCCCGATGGATCGCAGAAGATGCTCGCCGCGATGGTACAGAAATATGGCAAGGTGTGGTTCTTCCAAATGCTGGGTCCCGCCAAGGGTGTGGAGGCCGCGCGAGAGGATTTCACGAAGTGGCTCGCCGGTGTGAAGATCGAAGGCCCTGCCAGTGCCGCTGCCACTAGTCCCGCTGCGACGGAGTCCGAAGCGACAAGTTCCGAAGAGAAAGAATAACTAATGGCCACAGCAGAACTTCCCAGCGGCGAGTACGCTCGCGAGCAAGCCCATAGTCGTTCGCAAGCTAAGGCCGATGCGTCGGCGCTGGCCCAAGTGTGGGCGTTCTGCGCCTCGCTCAAGCTGACGGTCGTGCTATTGGGGCTGCTGATCGTCCTGGTGTTCGCCGGCACGCTGGCGCAGGTCGATCACGATGTTTGGCATGTGGTCGACTACACGTACTTCCGCGTCTGGATCGCCCAGATCGAGTGGCAGACCATCCCCACGCTGATTGGCGTGTTCCAACCGAACACGATGCGGTGGCCGGGCGGGTTTTATTTTCCCGGTGGCTACACGATTGGCGCGCTGATGCTGGTAAACCTGCTGGCGGCTCACAGCTTGCGGTACAAGGTGGTAGCCCGCGGCCGGCGGATGATGTGGGCCATGACCCTTCTGGTGGTGGGTCTCGCCGCGACTTGGTGGGTGTTGGTCCGCGCGATCGACTCGCCCGACGCGTCGAGCATCACGCCGGATTTCGCCGACCTGCTGTGGAACCTGTGCCGCGGTGGATACGCCGCGCTGACGCTGGTGTTTGCCTACGGACTTTCGCTGGCGTGGGGTAAGATTCGCCGGCCCGAGTGGTTTACGCTCGCTGGACTCAACGTCGTGATGCTCGCGGCGGCGATTTACTTGTTCGTCGACCCCGCGTGGCGAATCCCCGATGCCGGCATGCGAATCGTTTGGCAATTGATGCAAGCCGGCGCCGCCGGCGCGCTGCTGATGGCCGCGGCGTGGCTGTTGTTCGACAAACGCTCGGGCGTGATGCTGCTGCACCTGGGCATTGTCGTGCTGATGATGCATGAGTTCTACGTTGGGGAAACCAACGTCGAGAATCAGATGGTCGTCGGCACCGGCGAAACTGTCTCGTGGGTTTATAACCCCAACGAAAGCGAGCTCGTGGTGATCGACCGCTCCAAGGAAGACGTCGATCGAGTTGTGTCGATTCCCGTCGCACTGGTCGCCCAGGCGGCGGCATCGCCGATCGACTCACCAGCGCGGGTTATCAGTTCGCCCGACATGCCCGTCGACATCCGTGTGCTGGATTACTACCGGCAAAGCAATGTCTCGCCACGCGCACCAGCTGAGTTCACACCGGATTTAAAGGGATCGGCAACGAAGGTCGCCCTTCGTGATGTGAGCGCAGGGCCTTCGGCGGACATGCCGGGCGCGAACATCGAGATTCTCGACAAGAAGTCGGGCGAATCGCTGGGCAAGTACGTCGTGAGCTCGTTCTACGATACGCCGACCTTGGTTCAAGGCGGTCCCACGTTACTCAATATGCCCGGCCATCCCGGCCGCAGCGGCGAACAATCCATCGAAGGGGCCGACGGCAATCTGTGGCTAGCGATGCGTTACAAGCGGACCCAAAAGCCTTATGCCATCACGCTCAAGAAGTTCTCCTTCGATCGTTACGAAGGAACCAACAAACCGAAGAACTTTTCGTCGGACGTTCGGCTAGTGGACGCGGATCGTGGGACCGAGATCGACTACCACGTGGCCATGAATTCGCCACTGCGTTATCGCGGCGAGACGTTCTACCAGTCGAGCTACGACGGCGCGACAGAAACGACCACCGTCCTTCAAGTCGTTGAAAACGATGGCTGGATGGCTCCGTACATCGGCTGCGCGATCGTTGCCGTGGGCATGATCGTCCACTTCCTTATTACTCTATTGCGGTTCCTCGATCGGCGTCGCCGAGAACTAGGTTCGGAAGAGCCTGAGCGATACAGCACGATGCTCGACTGGTTCAGGCGGCCCGCAGTGTTCGTGCCTGCATTCGCCGCGTTGATGACGGCGGGCTACCTCGCCTCGAAGTTCCGCACGCCCGACATCGAAGTCGATGGCATGTCGCTCAATGAAGTGGCGGTGCTGCCAGTGCTAGACGAGGGCCGCGTGAAGCCGCTCGACTCGCTCGCTCGGAACACGCTTCAGTTCCTCTCCGAAAGGCAAGAAGCGAAGATCAAGAAAGATGCCAAGGCAGTTCCTGCCATTCAGTGGTTCATGGACGTGGTCTCGGGGCGACCGGAGGCCAAGAACTACTGCGTGTTCCGCATCACCAACCTCGAGTTGCTAGAGACCCTTGGCCTCAAACCCCGGCAGGGCTTCTTCCGTTACAGCGTCGCGGACCTGAGCGGAACGATGGAAAAGCTCGCGCCCCAAGTAGACAAGGCGCGCGAGGTCGACGCGAAGATGCGAACACAATTCCAAGAGGCTGTGGTCGACCTGGTGTCGAAGCTGAACGTCTACTCGCGTTTGGTCGATTCGTTCTCGCTTCCCAAGTCGATAGGCAACATTGGCGATGTCACGGCAATGGAGATGGACCGTAGCACGCTCACCCGCTTGCGGAGCGAAACACCCCCGCGAGCCGTCGTGCCCGCGACCGCTGATGGGAAATGGGAAACTTTGTTCGAAGCAAACATTCAACAGATGATCGCCCGCGCCGAGAACCGCTCTGGAAATCCAGCGGCTCTCGGATTGGCGATGCTCATCTACTCGTACCAACAAGACGACGAGAAGGGATTCGCTGCCGCGCTCTCCGACTACCAATCGCTCGTCAAAAACTACGAAAAAGAGCTCAACGACCCCGACAACGCCGCGGTCGTTGCGCCGCTTAAACTGAAGACCGTCGAAAAGCTCGACGACGCGCGAGTGCAATTCGAGGCGTGGCTCAACACGGGTTCGCCGTTCTACTACTGCGCGGTGATGTACTTGATTGCGATGGTGCTTGCAGCCGCCAGTTGGATGTTCTTCCCGCAGACGTTAGGACGAACGTCGCTCGCGATCATCGCGGTGACGCTAGTGTTCCACACCCTGGCCATCGCGGCCCGTATGTACATTTCGGACCGGCCTCCCATTACCAATCTCTACACCACTGCTATCTGCATCGGCTGGGCGATCGTGCTCGCGATGCTAGTCTTCGAGTCGATCTTCAAGCTTGGCATCGGCGGTTTTGTGGCGGGAGCCGTGGGGTTTGTGACGTTGCTCATCGGCTACCAACTCGGCATGGACGAAGACACGTTTACCGTCATGCAGGCCGTGCTCGACACGCAGTTCTGGCTCGCCACGCATGTGATCAGCATCAACCTTGGCTACGCCACGACCGTGCTCGCTGGTTGCATCGGGTGTGTTTACATCATCGCGGTCCACATGCTTCAGCTTTTCGACGAGAAGGGTGCCCGGAAACTGGTCGCCATGATGTATGGTTCGCTCTGCTTTGCGATTCTGTTCAGCTTCGTCGGCACGGTGCTGGGTGGACTGTGGGCCGACGATTCATGGGGCCGGTTCTGGGGCTGGGATCCCAAAGAGAATGGGGCCCTGATGATTGTCCTCTGGAACGCCATCGCCCTGCACGCCCGTTGGGGCAAGATGGTCGGACCCCGTGGACTGGCGATGCTCACCGTTTTCGGCAACATCATCACGGCGTGGAGTTGGTTCGGCGTGAACCAACTTAGCGTCGGCCTGCACGCGTACGGATTCAATCAAGACCTCGCGCGTGGTCTGCTGTACTTCGTCATTACTCAGGTAGTGGTAATGATTCTGGGGGCGATCCCATGGCGCGAGATGAGCGCCGCGAAGAAGCAAGCGGCGTAGTCCGCTTATCGAGCCGGCCGCGTTAGCTGCCGGAGGTAGTCCCTCGATCAACCGCTCCGGCAGCTCACGCTGCCGGCTCGAAGGTGGTTTAAGCCAAGCGAAGCTTCGTTTCGATTTGCCCCAGCGTGTCTTCCAAGTTCACGCTACCCGACTGGGTTTGGAGCGTCGAGTGACGGCCGACTTGCGACTCGATGCGGCGGTGGGCCGAGATCACGGTGCTGTGACGGCGGCCGCCGAAGTACTCGCCGATCTCGCGCCATCCGGCTTGCGTGTACTTGCGGGCGAGCCACATCGCCAGCATGCGGGGTTCGGTGACCGATTTGTGTCGGCTGTTCGATCGTAGCGCTTTGGCTTCAATGCCGAAGTGATCGCATACGACCCGCTGAATGTCGTCCATCGCCACGTGACGCGTGGTTTGATGGTTGACTTCGCTAGCCGTTTGTTCGACGAGCGCCGTGTTGATGGCTTCGCCCAGGAGTTCGTGACGAGCCCGCAGGCGTTCGATAGCACCGAGCAGCTCGCGGGCACCCGTCGATACGCTCGCCGCCAGTCGTTCGAGGCTCGTTTCCTCAATCGCGAGGCCCATGACCTGACACCGGCGACGAGCAATCTCGAGCCGCGTGACGTAGTCCGCTGGGGTCACCTCGCACACGAGTCCGGCACGCAGACGCGACAGGAGCTCGGCGCTCAGGTTTTCGATTTGCCCCGGCTCGCGACAGCTGGCGAGCACCACTTGGCCACCAGCGGCGGTGACGCGGTCGATGGTGTTTTGAAGTTCTTCCAGCGTCGCCCGCTTGCCGGCCATGAAGTGCAAGTCGTCGATGATCAGCAGGTTAGCGCCGCGGTACTTCACACGGAAGTTGGGGAGGCCGCCACCTTTGAGGGCATCGACGTAGCTGCCGACAAATTGCTCCGCCGTGAGCGAGACAACACGGGCGCGGCGATTCCGCTCGCGATAAGCGTGCTTGATGGCCGACATCAGGTGCGTCTTGCCGGTACCGGGGGGACCCCATACCACCAGCGGTCCACCTACGTGCTTGCCACTGGCGAGTTGCATCGCGGCGCGGGCGGCGAGTTGGTTCGAACGGCCGACGACAAGCGACTCAAAAGTCGCACTGGTGTCAGGCGTCACTGGGCTAGCCGGTGCGGTCGATTTTTCGGACGGCGTGGATTGGGGGGGCGTTTGGCGGAAAGTCGTGCGCGCTGGAGCCGGCGCCTCGACGATCGAATCGTCAACGCGCAGATGTACCCGCGCCGATTCGCCAAACAACGACTGCGCGGCAGCGGTCAGTTCGGCACCCAAGTGCCGCCGTGCCGCTTCGCACAAGAAGCTGGAGCCGAACGCCATGTCGATCGTGCCGTGCTCGCGTACGCATAGCTGCGTATCGTGCGTCACCCACAAATCGAATCGATCTCGCCCCAGGGCCTCGGCTAGTTGGTCGCGTAGCGCCACACCCTCGCCTGGACCTTCCATGAATCCTCCGTCCTTGCCTACATTCCTGCTTTTGCCGTGCGGCCGTACCGTCTACGACGACAACCACGACCGCAAAGGCCGCAGCGCCCGAATAGATGGAAAAAATACGCACATCGCAAAAGAGTTAGTGGCTCGGCAGCTTAATGCCACCGTCTGCCACGCAATAGTTTGTCACCCGAGTCTGCGATTTTACGAGTGCTAGCAAGCAAGTCAAAGGGTTGACAATAAGTAGCCCGAAGCCATTTCTTTCCACGCCGAGGAGGGCCCAAAATTCATCGAGAATTAACCGGCTGATGGACCGGAGAGGGCCGAAGATTTTTTTTGGCGACCGTCGGCTATGGTGTGGATAACGTGTCGCGGCGCAGAGGCGTTCTTCGAATCCAAAGTTTTCGCCGCCGAGCGTGGTATAAAACGGACGTCGCTTACGCGTGATCTCGGTCGACCTGTCTTATGTAGGCGGTGCGTCGTGCCCATTCGACGAAGCCTGCCTGGTCGTACATTTTGACGGCCGGCGCGTTGGCCGCGTCGACCGCCAGGATGATGTGCCCCACCCGCGCAGTCGAGGCAAGCGCGCGAAGCCGGGCAAGGATTTTCGCGCCGAGCCCCAGGCCACGAAACGCCGGTATCACTCCCATGTACACCACTTCCCACTGATCGTCCTCCAAGTGCGGGCTCACAAGAAGTACGCCGGCGGGCTGCGAGTCCCACCGTACCACAAACCAGAGCGACGGGTCGTGATGCCCCACGGTTTGATATCCAGCAAGCGTGTCGGCGATGTGCCGTCGGCCTTCGAGCGCGGGGCAGTCAAGGGTCGATTCGTAGGTAGCTTTGATCAGTTGTTCGAACAACTCGCGCTCGTCCATCGCCGGCGAGTCGAACGTTAAGCGAGGCTCGGCAGGCTCGGTAAACTTGCGCGGCACCACCTGCATCAAGTACTGCAACTCTGCGAGCTTGGTGAAGCTCATTCGCTCTAGCGGGCCGGCCAGCGATGCTTGCGAGTCGTCGAGTAGCACTTGCACCAGATCCACAGGGAGATCATTTGCCGCATCGATGGCTGCGCCGATGAGCTGCTCGGCGGTGCGTTCGTCGAGGGCGTGCTTGCCAACTGGGGGCCAGAGCGTCGACGTGCGGCCGACTTGAGGCTGAAGCCAGCTTGCGGCCACTAAGCGGCCGTCAGATTCTGCCACCACCAGCGCGGCGAAGACATCGACGCCTTGTTCGGCGACGGGTCGAAGCGTGTCGATTACCGAGCCACGCTGGTCGGCCGCAACGCTCGTCAGCGCTAACTCAAGGGCGTCGCGACAGAGGGCAGGGGGACAGCGGCGGACGGTTACGTCGTTCATGCCACCGAGCATACCCCGAGTGGCATGTTATGTGGAGTCGCGGCGACAATCCCTTTGTTAGCCGGGCCAGCGCATGTGCGACGGGGCCTGCTTCTTTGGAGGAGGGGTTTCAGCAGGTGGCTTTACTTCCGCTTTTGGCGCGGGGGCCGGCGGGTCGGCAGATGGCACCACGCTCTCGCCGGGAAACATGGGAGTCGCTGGCGGCGACGTATCGCCCACCACGGGCGGCGGTGGGGTGGCCGGAGTTTCGATTCCCTGAAGCTTAGGCACGGGTCGCTCAACATAGCGACCCGATCCCGGACGATTGAGTTCCAACTCGACCGAGAAACTATTGTGTGGCGAGGTAGTCCACAACACCGAATCGGGCCTCGTGACCAGTTCGCTTTCGACAACCCCCTGGTCTTCCACACGAAACGCCTGCTCGCCGGCGAACATCGGCGTCGCGGGTTGCAGACCGAAACGGCTGGTCAGCAAGTTGGCAAGTTCGGACGTGTCGGCTGTCTTTCCGACGAGCCGAATCTTCTGCACCTGCCCCTGCAAGTCAAAGTAATAGGTGAGCGAACCGGCGACGTCGGTCATCCGCGTTCCGCTAACTAGTGGTACGCGAATACCAAAAAGTTCTGGCTCGGCGAGTCCCGTCGACTTGCGAGCCCAGCGGCTGTAGACCCATTCTTTCGAGACGTCCATTCGCAGAACTTCGGCCAGCGAGTACGTCGGAATCCCTTCGAGCGGTGCCGGACTGCTATAGATATGGTCGCCCGGACTAGCGGGGTTCATCCGGGGCGGGATGTTGAACGTCGGCGTGGTCGAGAATTGATTCGAGACCGTTTGTACCGGTGCTCCCGAGCCTTGGAGTTGTTTCTGCCAATCCGAGGCGTTGTCGGCCACGTAGGGTACGCCTACCGCGGCTCCGAGCAAACCGGCTAACATAACAGGGCGGGGCATGACGATGGTCTCTCGCAAAATGGCCCGCAGGCAGCATTGCCTACGAGAGGGGTTCACTCCCTTATCTCGGCAGGATGAACTGCTAGCTTTGTTTCATTGCCAGCCGCCCGTGTAACTGACAGAACCGACTTGAACCCCTCGCGCCGACGCGCTGGCGGCGACGATTGCGTAAACCTTGAGACCCCGCGATGAATTCGGACGACGGCGACAATCTCGACAAGTGGATCTTGTCCAACGAGGCGTCGCCATGGATTGAAGAGGCTCGGCAGGCCTCGCTACCCGTGCATCAACTGATCGCACGCCTTCGGAAGCAGTTATCCGCCGAAGAGGCCCACCGCGTTCTGGAGCTCGTCGAGCTGCGTGAACGGGGCAAGCGAAAATTCGCCGCCGCCGATGCGATGTACTTTTCGCGGCTAGGACTCGAACAGGCGACCGACCAGTGGATCGCCGCTTACAAGGCAGAGCGATTCCGGAACTGCGCCCGCGTGGCGGATCTCTGCTGCGGCGTCGGGGGTGACGCGATGGCGCTCGCGCGGGTTGCCGAGGAGCTATTGCTTTGCGATCGCAATCCCGCGATGACGAGCTTCGCCGAGCAGAACATCCTAGTAGCCGGGGGCACTGCAAGGTTGCAGCTTCACGCTGGCGACGTCGTCGAGGTAAACCTTACGGAGTTTGATGCTTGGCACATCGATCCCGATCGCCGGGCTGGAGGCTCGCGGTCGGTACATGTCGAGCAGCACGACCCCAGTGACGAAATTCTCGACACCTTACTTGCGGCGAACCCTCACTCGGCGATCAAGTTGGCCCCCGCGTGCGAAGTGCCGGCTCGCTGGGAACCCTTGTGCGAATTAGAATGGATCAGCCGCGGCGGCGAGTGTAAGCAGTTAGTCGTTTGGTCAGGAAATTTGGCCAAGAATCACGGCGAACGACGAGCCACGGTGCTACAAGCAGTGGCGGAAGGCTACCAAGTGGTTGCGAGCTTTGTCGGGCGAGGTGATGTGGTGCCTGACGAGGACGATCGGATCGGCCGCTACGTGGTCGAGCCCGACGCCGCGGTACTCGCCAGCGGATTGGTCGGCGAGATGGCCAACGAACACGGCTGGTGGACTTTCGCCAGCACGCACGGGTACCTCACCAGCGACAATTTACCAACCGAGCCAGCGGCAAGCGTGTTCGAGGTGGTGGGCGTGGTACCCTACAACACAAAACACCTATCCAGCTACCTCCGCGAACGGAACATCGGCCAACTTGAAATCAAACACCGCGCGGTCGAACTATCGCCCGAGCGTTTGCGAAAAGAGCTAAAACTAACCGGCGATGAATCGGCGACCTTGCTCGTGACACGTGTGTTAGAGAAGCGAATCGCCATCATCGCCCGCCGTATCTCGTAGCCGGACTCGCAAGAGTTCGGGCGCCTCTCGCAGGTCGTCCGAATTCTTGCGAATCCAGCTACTACCTGACTCGAAGTACCCAGTAACGACCACTATGAAGCTTGCTTTCAGCTCCAACGCCTATCTTCAGCACTCGGTTGAGGAGACGATTCGACGCGTGGCCGAGATTGGCTACGAAGGTATCGAGATCCTGGCCGATGTCCCACACGCGTGGCCGGCGGGCTTGTTGCCCGAGCGTGTGGAGTCGCTTTGCAAGGCTCTCGACGAACATAAGCTCGCAATTTCAAACGTTAACGCGTTCATGATGAACGCCGTAGCCGATCCCCGGCAGCCCTACTGGCATCCGAGCTGGATCGATCCAGATCCCCATTACCGCGCAATCCGTCGCGAGCACACTAAGCGAGCTCTCATGCTGGCCGCCGAGATTGGCGCACCGCACATCACCACCGAGCCGGGTGGGCCATTGGCCGACGGGCAAACACGCGAAGAAGCCTACGGCATTTTCTACGAGGAGCTAATGCCGTGCCTCGAAGTAGCGTCAGACCTCGCCATGCCACTGCTGATCGAGCCCGAGCCCGAGCTGCTGATCGAACGGTTCGACGAGTACTTGGAGTTCGTTGAACGGCTTGACTCGCCATTGGTAGGGCTGAACTTCGACATTGGCCACGCGTACTGCGTCGGCGAGGATCCGCAGGATTGGGTGGCGCGGATGGCATCGCACACTGTGCATTATCACTTCGAGGACATCGCCACGACGCGCAAACATCAGCACCTAATCCCTGGACGAGGTGCCATCGATTTCGCGGCGACCATCGAAGCTATTCGTCAGACGGATTACGATGGATGGCTCACCGTCGAGTTATATCCCTACATGGACGAGCCCGATGTCGCCGCGCGTGAAGCGATCGAATACCTGAAACCACTTTTGGCTCGCTAGCGTATGGCTGCTTTTCAACAAATCCGAGCCTACGCCGAGTTAATGCGCGTGGCCAATGTGTTCACCGCCGTGTCGAACGTGTGGATGGGCATGATCCTCGCCACCGGTGAACTTCCCGGGTGGATCGCCGTGGGTGTCACGGCGGTGAGCGTCCTCTTGTACCTCGCCGGCATGGTGCTCAACGACGTATTCGACGCCGAGGTTGATCGCAACGAACGACCGGGGCGTCCCATTCCCAGCGGGCGCATCTCAGTTGGTGCGGCTCGCGCCTTAGGCTGGGCTCTATTGATTGCCGGAGCTGGGCTGGGCTGGGCCATCTCGCGTCAAACTCCTACGGCTGCGCCGGGAGTTATCTCGTGGTGGCTCGCGGGGTTCATACTCGCCTACGATGTCGGCCTCAAGCGGACGGCGCTGGGACCCATGTTGATGGGGGCATGCAGATTTGCCAACGTGCTGCTCGGGCTCAGTGTCGCGAGCGAAGCAGTCCGTTGGGGTGCTCTGCCAATCGACCAGAATCTCACCCCTGCCATCGGCATGGCGATTTATGTGTGGGGCGTGTCGTGGTTCGCCCGGAGTGAAGCCACTCAGAGCAGGCCCTACATACTGACTGTCGCGGCGTTCGGCTCGATGTTAGGGCTCGGGCTCATTGCCTCGATGCCCTTCAGCGATCCGGCAGCCCGCGCCGAGCTCGTTATTCAGCCCTGGGGTTGGGGAATCTTGTGGCTTGTTGTGGCCGGATTGATCCTCCGCCGTATGGTGGTCGCGATACTGCAACCGTCACCCAAATACGTGCAGCGAGCGGTTGGAAACGCCATCCTCTCGATCATCGTCATCGACGCCGCCATCTGCCTCGGCTTCGCCTCGCCCTTTTGGGCGTGTGCCGTGCTCGCGCTACTCGCGCCAGCGATGTTGCTCGCTCAGCTGTTCAAGGTGACGTGATGAAGTGGGGCTACAACACCAGCGGCCTCGCCGATCATAGCTTGGTGGCGGCAATCAAATTGATTCACGAACTCGGCTACCAGTGCGTCGCCATCACGCTCGACCACCATCGGCTGAATCCATACGGACCGCGACCCGATGCCGAGTTAGAGGAGGTGAAGCGGACGCTCGAAGACTACCCGCTCGCTGTGGTGATTGAAACCGGAGCAAGGTACTTGCTCGACCCTCGCCACAAGCATCAACCAACATTAATCTCGCCTCGACAAAAAGAACGAGACCGCCGGATCGACTTTCTCCGCCGCAGCATCGACATCGCGGCCGAACTTGGCGCCGAATGCGTGTCGTTCTGGTCGGGGGTGGCTCTGGAAGACGAGCCTCGGCAAATGCTGATGGAGCAGCTGTGCGAATCGCTGCGGCCTGTGATCGACCACGCTAGCAGTCGCGAGGTGATGCTTGCGTTCGAGCCCGAGCCGGGACATCTGATCGACACGATGCTGCGTTACGATCAGCTCTTGGACCTCCTGCCGACCTGCGATGCAGCGCGTCTCAAGGTCACCATCGACATCGGGCACCTTCACTGTCTGGGAGAAATCCCTATCGCGAGTCAGCTTCTACGATGGCAAGACCGGCTAGCTAACATTCACATCGAGGACATGCGTCAGGGTGTTCACGAGCATTTGATGTTCGGTGAAGGGGAGATCGAGTTTGGTCCCGTGGTGGATACTCTGGGCGAAATGGGGTACAAGGGACCCGTGACCGTCGAGCTCCCGAGGCATAGCCATCGTGGCCCGGAAGTGGCCACCGAGTCGTTGCGGTTTCTGAGAAGTTGCGTACGTTCATCGCGTTAGAAGAGGCTCCTCGTGTCCGATCATGTTGTGCTGCTTTCCATCCCCGGCTTGGCTGCCGAGCACCTTGCCGACATGCCAAACCTTCGCGCGCTGACGGCGGGTGGCGATCGCGCGCCGCTCGCCGCGAGTTTTCCAGCCGTCACGTGCAGCGTGCAGGCCAACATGACGACCGGCTTGCCCCCCTCGGAGCATGGCATCATCGCGAATGGCGGTTACTGGCGCGACGGGGTCGAAGGGGCCGGCCCACCGGCAGGCAGCGAAAGGAAGTTGGGCCAGGTCGAGCTGTGGACCATGTGGAATGATGCGATCAAGCGGCCCCAACTATGGGACCTGCTGCACGAGCACGATCCCTCGATCACCTCGGCCATGTGGTTCGCGCTGAACAACAAAGGCTGCGGCGCCGATTACATCTGCACGTTCGCCCCCATCCACAATCCCGATGGCAGCGAATCGCTTTGGTGCTACACGCGACCCGAGATGATGTATGGCGACCTGCGTGATGCGTTTGGCCATTTTCCACTCAAGCATTTCTGGGGACCACTAGCGGGCATTCCGTCGTCGGCTTGGATCGTCTCGTCTGCTATCTGGGCGGCGGAACAACATCAGCCGAACTTCTGGTACATCTACCTGCCCCATCTTGATTACGCGACCCAAAAGAATGGCCCAAGTTCTGCCGAAGCAAAGAACGCCCTAGTCGAGCTGGATAACGAACTCGGGCGTTTGATCACAGAGTTCAAGCGGATTCACGAGGGTCACCCCCTACTATGGCTGGTTGCGAGCGAGTACACAGTATCCCCCGTGGATCACGTGACCTACCCCAATCGTGTGCTGCGCGAGTTGGGCATGCTCGTGCTCGATGAATTGGAAGGCACGGAGCAGCTTAACTTTGGTGAGAGTACGGCGTTCGCGGTCGCCGACCACCAACTGTCACACATCTACGTGAATCACGATGTTCCCAACGCAATAGATAAGATTGTCAATCGGTTCCGACGCGAGCCAGGAATCGCCGAGGTGTTGACGAAAGATCAATTGGATCGCTACGAATTGAACCATCCTCGAAGTGGCGACGTGGTGCTGGTGTCGGAGACGAATAGCTGGCAGGCCTACTACTGGTGGCTCGACGACGCACGGGCTCCCAGCTACGCGCGAAAGATGGACATTCACCGCAAACCGGGTTACGACCCCGTGGAATTGTTCTTCGACCCCGAGACCAAGGGCATTCCGCTCGATGCAACGCTCGTGCGGGGCTCGCACGGCGCTCCGGTTCGGCATGAGTCGCAGCAGGGCGTGCTGCTATCCAGCGAGCGTGGCGTGTTCGTCGAGCGAACTCTGGCGGATACGGACGTCGCGAGCATCGTCCTCAACCAGTTTGGTGCGGGATAATAACTATTCAATAGCCGGACGGCCACGCCGTCCGTGTTCACTAGAGACTCACCGATCGCGGTCGAACAACTCCGGATGCTCGAACAGGATCGTGTCCGCCATCCACAGTGCTTCACCTTCGGTGAGCGACTCGACGGTTGCCACTTGAGCGTTATTTGTGTCGACGAGGGCAATCTGATAGTCGCCCTGGCTGAAGTGCTTGGTCGCGATTTGATTCTTCGCTGGTTCGCTAAACCCCGACTCGCTGATCTCGATGCGATCGAGTTGCTCAAATGGAAATACCTTGGTGCGCCCGTAGACGGGGCACCACCAGCGGTGTTCGACTTGTCCGGGCTGGATGCTGTAACGCTCGCCCCAGCCCGGAGCGGTGATCGCCGCTAGAAAGGCTGCGAATATGCAGAGCCCAATCACGACGAAGGGCACCAGGAAGAGCGCCAGGAACCACTCGAAGTTCTTGAACAGTTCCACAGCAAACAGACTGACGATGCCGTTCCAAAACAGGTTGATGAATAGCGATCCACCAATCGAGCCTACGGACCAGCGGCCGCGATTCGTGAATTCGAGCGATCGTCCTTCATGCTCCAGTTGCCATGTCGAATCGGAAGGCCGGAGCTGTCGCTCGCCGGTTGGCTGGTAGACGACGACATCCGCTTCCTCGTCGTCGTCTTCGAATTCTTCGTCCTCCAGGCGCGCCAATTCGTGGCCCACCCGACGTTCGGTCTTCGCAAGTAACTGTGCCGAGGCTACTGCGGTCCGATGCGGGGCTAGGCCATCGAGACAGACGTTGATCGTCTCGGCGAGCCATTTTGCTTCGTCGTCTTCGATACCGCTGGCGAAGTGAGCCGGCTTGCCTAGGGTTTCGATGCTCAATACGCCCACAGGCTTTGGGGGGCCATTCTTCTGTTGCGTGTAAGTCACGTCGGGTAGGGCGCGCGCCACTTCGTCCAGCGGCACGACACGACGGTAATAATTGATACCGGCCTTCCAGGTGATGGTCATCTCGTCTCGCGAAAGCACCAAACGCTGGCGTCCGAGCAGCATGTAAACGATCAACCCCGCCACCACAAACCACGCCGTGTAGAAAGGGGTCGCGAACAGCGCCATCTGCCATTCGAACTTGGTGATGAGCTGGTAGGTGATCATCGCACACCCAGCGGTCCAGCCTGTGAGCCACAGGCAGAGAAACCCTGCGACGCCCCACTGCCTTCGACTCCAATCCAGGGTCAGTTCGTCGCCCACCAAATTGATCTTCACCCGCGGCTTGGCGGGCATGAGGGCGGACGTCGCGAAGAGCGATTGAGTCATGGAAGGCCATCAGCGAGAAAGTTCATCGGAACCACGAGAGCGATTCGCCTTACTTTGCTAAGCAAAACGAAAAATTGCGACTTTGCCCGAAGTACTCGATCGGATTCTCGTAGACGACTCGCTTGATAAGTGCCTCGGAGTGACCCCGCTTGCGCATTGCCATGATGAAGTCGGGCACCGCGGTTGGCTTGGAAGGGCCCCAGTCGCCGGCGGAGTTTACCAGCAAGCGGTCGGGGCCGTAAATCTCGACCATGTCCGCCGCGCGCTCGGGCGTGCATTTGCTCACGGGGTAAAGCGTCATTCCCGCCCAGAAGCCTTCTTCCAGCACGGGGCGGATGGTGTGCTCTTCGACGTGGTCGACTAACACCCGGCCTCGCTCAACCCGCGAGTCGCCGAGCAGCATGTCGAGAATCATCCGTGTACCCTGGTACTTGTCTTCAAGGTGCGGCGTGTGAATCAGTATTGGCAAACCATGCCGGACGGCGAGGTCGACGTGCTCGAGAAACACGACGGCCTCGTTGCGAGTGTTCTTGTTGAGCCCGATCTCGCCAATTCCCAGCACCCCAGGGCGATCAAGGAACTCGGGGATCATGTCAATCACTTCACGGGCGAGCGAAACGTTCTCGGCTTCCTTGGCGTTAATGCACAGCCAAGTGAAATGCTGGATGTTGTACCAGCCGGCTCGCTTTGGTTCGAACGTGGTGAGTTGCTCGAAGTAGTCGCGGAAACCATCGACGCTGCCACGGTCGTACCCCGCCCAGAACGCCGGCTCGCTCACCGCCACGCACCCCATCTTGGCGAGCGTCTCGTAGTCGTCCGTTGTTCGGGAGACCATGTGAATATGAGGATCAATGTATTGCATGCGTCACTTCGGCGAGCGGGGCCCCTAAGGGCCGTGGTCATTTCCAACTAAGTGCCAACTCAAAAGGAATGAAGGTTTCACACTTCCATCGCATCCCGCCAACGATCATCGTACGTGCGGCTGAACAGCAGTTGAATCCGCTCGGCACGCTGACCCCCAGGACGCAGTAGCGTTTCAATCGCCGTGCGAATCGTTGCCATGGTTTCGGGCGCGGCGGCGGGAGCGTCACCTCGCTCGATGCGGTCGAGCCCCGCGGCGATCTCTAGCAGCTTGGCGCGAAGGGGCAGGATTTCGGCCTCGAGCACTTGTTGGGCGGTACGGGATTGATTCATCGGGGCAGCTTCACTTTAGACCTTAGGACACCTTCAATGCCCCCAGTTTGTCGGCAGGGACCCAGCAACGCAACGCCCGCCGAAGGCGGATGCCGTTACAATCCGCAAAAGTTGACAACTCCTCAACTTGGTTCGCTTGGATGGACGACGCAGACGTAACGAGTTGGCATCGTTTTCCCGCACGCCACTTTCAGCATCATGTCCCAGCCCGGCATCCAACGGACGCTCACTACGCTATGGCGGACGCCGAACACTTCGGCGGCCGACCTGCTGGAAGACGCTGTCGTAGGGCCCTCGCCTGCGGTCCGCCAGGGAGCGATTGCGGCGCTGGTCAGGCGGCGAGACGAGCCCAGCCAGCAAGCCTTCCTGCGAGTCTTTGCCGGCCTCAACGCCCTGGAAGTCGCCTCGCTGGGGGACGTTTCCAAGCGATTCAGCACCACCCTGCGAAAAGTGCTGGCACATCACGATCTTGATTCGGCGCGGCTCGCCTGCCATTTCATCGCCGCATGCCGAGCCTTCGACGAGTTCCCGGCCTTGGTTACCGCGGCGGCGGATCCGTCGCATCCCGGAGGGGTCGCGCTAGCACAGACGGCACTCGACCTTGCCCGCGCGCTACACGACGACATTGTGGCCTACCGCCGTGCCCCCAGTGGTCGTGATCCGTCGTTTGCGAGGCGTTGGGCACTCACGGCGCTGACGAAGGCAGTCGACCAGTTTCAGCAACATCGCCGTGTTGAGCTACTCGAAGCGTTCCTGCTGATCACCACTCCGAACAACGAGACGCTCACGCGACTTCTCAGTCATACCGACCATCCCGGCCACGAGCCGTTGATGGCGTTACTGCGAACGAGCCCGTCGGTTGGAGCGATCGAGGTGCTGGCCAAGCTGTACGACGACCCCGGAACGCCGTTGCCACTGCTTGAAATTGCAGCGCAACGAACGGACCTTCATTTCCGCGAGTTGTTTTTGCACGCCGTAGGGTACCCCGTCAGCGCTCGCACCCTGGAGAATGTGGGCCGTCTAAAGCGACTGGCGATGCTCGAAAAGCCCTCTGCCGATTGGTTCACGATGCCGTCGGAATCGCAAGCTGTGGCAGTCGAGCTGGTAATGGCCTCGCGTTTTTCGCGCCGCACCAAGCTGGCCATCGTCGACGAAGTGCTCGCGAAGGGCTCAGTGATTGCCCGCTCGGCGGCCTGCGCGGCGCTGGGTGAGATCGATTTGCCCGAAGCCACGACGCGACTGGAACGCATGCTGACAGATGGCGACCCTAACATGGTAGCGTTCGCAGCGATCGCGCTACGTAAGCAAGGTGTTTCTTCGGCTGTGGATCGATTGTCGAGATTGCTCGATCACGACGATCACAGCGTCCGCGAGACCGCTCGGCATGGTTTGCGTGATTTCACATTCCTTCGCTACGCCGGCAAGTTCGACGATTTGGACGAACGCGAGCGTCGCGATCTGGGCCGAATCGTCCGCGATACCGACAGCTCTGCGATCGAACAAGTCAGGCGGGAGATCGGCGGGCCCACGCTCGCGCGAAAGCTGCGTGGTTTGCAAATGGCCGCCGCGATTGGTTTGGTGGATCAACTCGAAGAAACCATCGTCAAGCAGGCGACGCATCAAGACGCCGCGGTCCGTGCCGAAGCCATTATGACCCTCGCGCAAGGCTCGACGAATTCCGCGCGACGTGCGGTGGAGGCCGCGACCCAGGATGCCAACGCTCTGGTGCGAAATCGAGCTGGTCAGGCCCTGCGCGAGATGTCGCAGCGGCAGACGCAGGGCGAGGGAGGACGATGATGGCTTACCCTACATCGATCGCCCTACTCGCACAGCGCGACCTTTGGGAGGCCATGGGAAGCCACTTCAGTGGCGACAACGCGAAGTTCAACGCGCAGGATTGGTCATTGCTGCTAGGCGTAGTGCTTCTGCTCGCCGGCTTTTTTACCGTTCTAAACTGGGTCTACCGCTGGCAGCAAGCGAGGAAGTTAAGCAACGAGCCACGCCACCTGTTCGACGATTTGTGCCGTGCGCATCGGCTTGGTCGCAAAGACCGTAAGCGGTTAAGGGTGCTTGCCGAGTCGCACGTGCTCGAATCGCCGAGCACGTTGTTTCTCCGCCCCGACTTGTTCGAGGGGCGGAATCTGCCGTTCGAAGAGGAACGCGAAGTCGCCGCCTATGAACAGCTCGCGGGCCGGTTGTTCGAAGGACTCGATGCCTTGAAGCCTCCCAAAGAGAGCAACAGCGCCCGGCCAGCAGTGGCGTCGCACGTCAATCCGACGATCGTTTTGCCCCTCGGTGGTCCGGGGGTCGCTGATGGCTCGGTCGTTCAGCTAGGCGATCGATAAGTGCCGGCCACTGCTAGGGTGCGCTGTAGTTTACGCGGGGGCGAAGGTCACCCGATGACGGTGCGGGCCGGGGGCGGAAGTCGCGCGAGTTGACGCCAGCTCCCATGTTCACCGCGCGGTCTTGCGGCTTGTAACCCATCTGGTTGATGAAGTCAGTGACCGAGATCAACTGCACGCCCAAGGCATTCGCTTCGCCGTGCATGTCGTCCCACGTCTTCCGCAGGGCGGTGTCGTTGGTCTTGTCCGAACGTTCGCCGAACACCATGTAACGGGTGTCGAGCGACATCTGGCCTTCTTGCTCCCCGGTCTCGGGATTCGGCGCGGCATCGACGATGCCGCCATTGAGCTCGATCATATCCTTAGCGAGTTGCAGGTCGCTGCGGCCATCGCCATCGAGATCAATGAGTCCGGTGAAGGCAAAATGCTGTGGCTTGCCCACGTTCCAAACCTGGCTGTAAATGAAGTCGCCCGGCAGGATGGGGTTGCGAGCGTCGTCGTCGGTCACGCGGGCTTCGGCCATGTGGGGGCCCAGCATGCGAACCACTTCGATGCTTCCCTTCTTCTCAGCCTTGCCTGCGTCGGTATCCGCAGTGTCGAACACGCTGAAAGTCACTTGCTGACGCAGCGCGTCAGCGGCACCTAGGTTAATCCATACCGTGTTATTGGCCTGATTCACGTACGTGATCTTGCCGTCGGCGACTTCGAACGAGAACTCTTCCTGGGCACGTTCGTCAATGAACGTATTGATGGTGTTCTGACGCTTGTTCGCTTCTTCTTGGGCAGCGTCGCGAGCAGCTACGAGTTCTGCCCGCTCAGCATCGAACTTTTTGGTCTGGTCAGCGATTTGAGCGGCCAGTTCCTTTTGCTTGGCATCGAGCTGGGCGCGGGCCTGGGCAAATTGGTTCCGCTCAGCTGCCGCCGCTTGTTCGATCTTCGCCTTGTCGGCTTCGAGCCTGGCGATTTGAGCCTGATGGCCCGCTTCGACTTCGGCGAGCTTCGCTTCCAGTTGCTTCAGCTTTTCTTTGTCGCCGGTTTGAGCTGTCGACAATTGCTGATTCTCCGCATACACCAGTTGCAGGCCATCGCGGTAGTTGCGTTTCTCTTCGGGCATCGTGCCGAGCATGCGATCCATGTCGGTCTTCGACTGTGGGGCTACCACGGTGTCGTAATCGGCGAACTGGTCGAAGCCCAGCAGCTTCCGCAATTCTTCATTCTGCACCTGGGTATTGTTGGCACGCGTTTGCTCGGTGTTCTTTTCCTCCCGCATGGCGGTGAGGGCCTGATCGGCGTCGCCCGCCTGCTTGGCGAACCAATAGGTGAAGCCGGCGAGGACCACCGTGAAGATGGCGAACACGATGAGCGCGATTTGCAGCGTCTGATCCTGACGGGCGGCCATGCAAATACCTTTAGCGGGAAGCGGGGTCGAAGTTGGGCGGGGCAAGCGGGGGAGTAGGGCTACATTGCGAGCCGCCCGCTCGACTTATGAATGAGGGTTGTTCCGGTAGAGGCCGAGGCAAAATCGACCTAAGTCCAATTTAGTTAGGGGATTAACGCATGTCAACGAAACGCCTATAACGGACCGCATGAGACAACAGCAACTGCCCGGTCATGAAGACCCCACGCCCGACGCCCGCCCCACCAGCGCCCCGGAGGGGCCTCAGCCGGGCGAAACGGTTTACGTCATCGATTCGCATTCGCTTATTTTTCAGGTGTTTCACGCCATTCCCGAGATGACCAGCCCCCGGGGTGAGCCGGTCTCGGCGGTGTTTGGCTTCTTGCGCGATTTGCTGTTCCTCCTGCAGGATCGGAAGCCCGACTACCTGTTTGCGGCCTTCGACATGCCCGGGCCCACTTTCCGTCACGACCTGTACGACGGGTACAAGGCGGACCGCGGCGAGATGCCCGAGGCACTCAGTTCACAGATTCCTAAGATCGAAACGATGCTCGATGCCTTAGCTATTCCCGTCATCGGGAAACCGGGGTACGAGGCCGACGATGTCCTGGCAACCTTGGCACGCGAATGCGACGAGCGCGGCGTCCGCTGCCTGCTGGTGACCGGGGATAAGGATTGCCGGCAACTGATCACCCAGAACGTGTCTGTTTACAACATACGCAAGAACGAGGAGTTCGGTTCCGCGGAACTCTTCGGCGATTGGGGCGTCCGCCCCGATCAAGTGGTCGACTTCCAATCGCTCGTGGGCGACAAGATCGACAACGTCCCCGGGGTGCCACTTATTGGTCCGAAGATCGCGAAGGAACTTCTTGAGACTTACGGCACGCTCGACGATGTGCTGGCTGCGGCCCCGACCATGAAGCCGGGAAAACGCCGTGAGAATCTCATCGCCCACGCCGAGGATGCTCGTATGTCGCGAGATCTGGTGAGACTCGACGCGCATGTGCCGATCGACATCGACTGGCAAACCGCACGTCCCGGTGGCTATGAAGGGGCAAGGATCGCCCAGCTATGTGGCGAGTTTGGTTTCCGGGCCTTGGGCGAACGTGCCGTGCAAATGGCCGACAACGCGCCTCAGCCCACGCACAAGCTCGACGCCAACTACGAGGTGGTGACCACCTTCGAGCGACTCGAAATGTTGGTCGACGAAATGATGCGGGCCGACCGCCTCTCCGTGGACACCGAGACGACGGCGATCAATCCGCGAGCCGCCAAGCTCGTCGGACTATCGCTCGCTTGGGAGCCCGGCACGGCCTACTACGTACCGGTCCGCGCTCCGGCGGGTGATCCCCAACTCGACGAGCAGCGGGTGCTAGACGTCCTGCGTCCGGTGCTGGAAAACCCGGCAATTCCGAAGGTCGGGCAGAATTTGAAGTACGACATGATCGTGCTCCGCGGTGCTGGTTTGCAGCTGAAAGGGCTCGACTTCGACACGATGGTCGCCAGCTATTTGCTCGACGCCGGCGAACGCACGCACAACATGGACGTGCTCGCCAAGCGTTACTTGAATCACGAGACGGTGACCATCGACACGCTGATTGGTAAAGGCAAAAACCAAAAGCGAATGGACCAAGTACCGGTCGCGCAGATTGGTCACTACGCCGCCGAGGACGCGGATATTCCGCTCCGCCTAGTGCCGATCCTGGAAGATCGCCTGAAGACTGACGATCTGGAAGAACTCAACTCGACGCTGGAAGTGCCGCTGATCGAAGTGCTTGCCGAGCTGGAGTACAACGGTATTCGAGTGGATGTCGCAAGGCTTTCGGAACTGAGCAAAGAGTTCGGCGACCGACTGCAGACACTCGAAGAAGAGATCGAAGATCTGGCCGGGCATCCGTTCAACATTGCCTCGCCCAAGCAACTCGCCGAAGTGCTCTTCACTGAGCTAAAGTTGCCGGTGCTGAAGAAGACAAAGACCGGCCCTAGCACCGACGCTAGCGTGCTCGAAGAGCTCGCGTCGCAGCACCCGCTGCCGGCGAAGATCATGGAGCATCGTGGTTACGCCAAGCTAAAGGGGACGTACGTCGACGCGCTGCCCGAGATGGTCCATCCCGAGACCGGCCGGGTGCATGCGTCGTTCAATCAAGTGGTCGCCGCGACGGGCCGGCTGAGTTCGAGCGATCCGAATCTCCAGAACATTCCTATCCGTACCGAAGTGGGCCGCGAAATCCGCTCAGCATTTACCTCGGGTCAGCCGGGCTGGAAGCTGCTGGCGGCCGACTATTCGCAGATCGAACTACGCGTTTTGGCTCATTTTTCCGAGGATTCTACGCTCTGCGAGGCGTTCGCCACCGGGCAGGACATCCACACGTTGGTCGCGAGTCAGGTGGCCGGCGTGGGCCTGGATGAAGTGACGAGCGATATGCGGCGCAGCGCGAAGGCCGTGAACTTTGGGATTATTTACGGCCAAAGCCCCTTTGGCCTCGCCAAGTCGCTTGGCATTTCGAAAGACGAAGCCGCGAGGTTCATCTGCGAGTACTTCGCCCGCTACCCGGGTGTGGAAGACTTCATGCAGGGGACACTCGCCGATTGCCGGCGCGATGGTTTCGTGAAGACGCTACTCGGTCGCCGTCGAGCGATCAGCGGCATCCGCCCACCGACGAAGCCCAAGGATGCAATGTTCGACGATCGCCCGCAGCCGATGCAGCTCAACCTGCCCGAACGCACCGCCGTGAACACGGTGATCCAAGGCACGGCTGCGGACCTGATCAAGCTCGCGATGCTCGCCATCCATCGCCGAATGAAGGCGGAGCAGTTGCAAGCCAAGATGATCCTGCAGATCCACGACGAACTGGTCTTCGACGTCCCCGACGCCGAACTGGACACGCTCCGCGCGCTGGTGGTCGAAGAAATGGCAGGCGTCTACGAACTTCGCGTCCCCCTTGGCGTCGACGTGAAAACCGGCGAAAACTGGGCCAAATGCGAATAATCCAGCGAGCGGGGCCCGTAAGGGCCGAGGTAAAGTAATAGGACAGATCACCTCTCGTCACACTCATCTCTTCTCACCATGTACACCATCGGACTCATCGGCGGCGTTGCGAGCGGTAAATCGACCGTGGCCGACATGTTCGCGGAACTCGGGGCCGTGGTGCTCAATGCCGACCGGGCTGCCCACGACGTGCTCGACCAGCCCGAGGTTCGCGATCGTTTAGTAGCTCGGTGGGGCAGGGGAGTCCTTGGCGACGACGACCGCGTTGACCGCCGCGAGGTGGCCACCCTCGTGTTTGGCGACTCTCCGGAGGTGGAAGAAGAGCGGAAGTTCCTTGAGTCGATCGTCCATCCGCTGACCCGGATCGCACTGGAAACGTACCGTGAGCTGCTAGCGGGGCGCGGCCAGCAAGTGTTTGTGATCGATGCCCCATTACTATTGGAAGCGGGCTGGGACACCTCATGCGACACCATCGTGATGGTCGATACGCCTGAAGAACACCGGCGAAAATACGCGAAAAAGCGAGGCTGGCCCGCCGAGGAGCTTGACCGCCGCGAGGCTGCCCAGATGCCTTTGGACAAGAAGCGGCACCGAGCGGACGTGGTGATCGACAACGGTGGTGACCTCGCCGCCACGCGCCAGCAAGTTCTCGATTTCTGGAACGAGATCGTTGTCCCCCATCTGGACGAATAGCAACCGCACCGATCCCTCACCCGCGTGTGAGCCGAGTCATTCCCGACCCCGCACGGCAGCCTACTCACCACTCTTTACCTTGCATTCCATTGGTCTTTACCTCGCATTCCATCGGGAGTCACCACGAGTGCTTGCTTACCTTTACCAGGGCTTTCATTCCAGTAAACGCTAGCCGCCTTCGGTTTTCGGAAACGGGAACGATGAATTTTCCGCGAGCGGGCGGGAAAGCCCTAGATTTCACTTCCCATGCGGCATGGTTTTTTGCAATAATAGTGGGCGACTCCTGGCGGTGGAGTCACAATACTACGCTACCGATCCGCCACCCTTTTCAATCACCCCCCCTACCCACCGGCTGCACCTTCCGCGTGCGGCCAAACCGGAACCCTTCCTTCTCAGGAGTATCGTTATCATGGCCGACATGAATGGCCGTGGAGCGCGCCAAGACCGCTCCCACGCGCCCTACCGTAGGAAACGGCAGAGCCCGCCGAATGGACACCACATCGATCCCGAAATCCTCGCTAAGCTCGATCGCGAAGAACCGCTGACCATCGCCGAGGAGCTCGACAAGGCCGCTGAACGCGTCCGTCGTGCTGGTGCTGCGATTGCGAAGACCGACAAGCTCGACAGCAACGTCTACGTGGCGGAGCTGCAGCAAATGTCGATGCCCGAGCTCATCGCCACCGCCGAGCGCGAGCAGGTAAAGGACACGACGGGTCTGAAGAAACAGGACCTGATCTTCAAGATCCTCAAGGAACGCGTCAAGCTTCACGGCATGATGGTGGGGCAGGGGACCTTGGAAATCCTGCCCGACGGCTTCGGCTTCCTCCGCAGCCCCGATTACCACTACCTATCCTGCCCCGACGACATCTACGTGTCGCCGAGCCAGATTCGTCGGTTTGGCTTGAAGGATGGGGCGACCGTTTGCGGCACGATTCGTCCTCCAAAGGAGAACGAGCGTTACTTTGCGCTCTTGCGTGTCGAGTCCATTAACGACGACGACCCGAACATGCTTTCGCGAAAAGTCTCGTTCGACGACCTCACCCCCATCCACCCGGACGGGCGTATTCGGATGGAAACGAGTGGCGAGGACGTCGACATGCGTGTCCTCGACTTGGTCGTTCCGATCGGTTTTGGCCAGCGTGGTTTGATCGTCAGTCCGCCCCGTGCGGGCAAGACCATCTTGCTGCAAAAGATGGCCAAAAGCGTGCTCACCAACTACCCGGAAGCGTACGTCATCATGCTGTTGATTGACGAACGTCCGGAAGAAGTGACCGATATGGAGCGGGAGATCAAAGGCACGAATTGCGAGGTGATTTCTAGCACCTTCGACGAAGCCGCCGCCCGCCACATTCAAGTGTCGGAGATGGTGATCGAGAAAGCCAAGCGAATGGTCGAATATGGCCGCGACGTGGTCATTTTCCTCGATTCGATCACCCGCCTAGCGCGGGCGTGGAACTCCGAGTGTCCCAACTCGGGCAAGATCCTGTCCGGTGGTATCGACGCCAACGCCATGCAGCGTCCGAAGAAGTTCTTTGGCTCGGCTCGAAAAGTCGAAGAGGGTGGTTCGCTCACCATCGTGGCGACCGCGCTCATCGACACCGGCAGCCGCATGGACGAGGTGATTTTCGAAGAGTTCAAAGGAACCGGCAACCAAGAAATCGTGCTCGACCGCAGCTTGGTCGACAAGCGAATCTGGCCCGCCATCGACATCGACAAATCCGGCACCCGCCGCGAAGAGATGCTGATGGACCCCGAAGAACATCGCCGCGTCTCGGTGCTCCGCCGGGCGCTAAGCGAAATGAACCCGCCCGACGCGATGCTACTCCTCACCGAGCGCCTGCGTAAGACGAAGAGCAACGCAGAGTTTTTGATGAGCCTCAAAGAAGGCTAGCGAATTCGAGAGACGGACGCGGAAACACGTTCCGCCTTCGAGATACTCAAACCGCTGATGGACGCTGATAGCCGCTAATCGAGAATTAGCGTAGATTAGCGTTCGTCAGCGGTTTTTTTGTTTTGAGGAGTCTATCGAAGCTGCCAATCTCATAAGGCATTGCTCAGCCTTTAGGTTCCCGCGGTCATCGGTTCGACGACACACATCGTTACCAGTGGAAGATAGACGTGACGAAGCTTGCCATCCTCAGCTCGGTACAGCACGGAGGCGGCAATATCGCTTACCGTCACAAATTCGGAGCTCTCGATATCAAACTTCGAGCCGTCGTTCATCGTGATGCGTACTGGTCCTGCCGTGATTAAAGCATTAAGTTCTTCTCGGTCCATTGTGCTCCAGCTCATTGGGGGTTGGAATACTGGCTAGACGACAAGGCAATTATACCTCGGACCGAACCTCAGGCGAAATCATGCCCAACTTCCTTCTACCAGCCCCCATCCCCGCCGAAACTCGCATCGCCATTGTGGTGGCCGAGTGGAACAAGAACATCACGCAGAAGCTGCTCGACGGAGCCGTCGCGACGCTCGCGGAGCGAGGCATCGACGATGCGAACATCGACGTGGCCTGGGTTCCTGGGTCGTGGGAGATTCCGCTGGTCGCCATGCGGATGATTGAAACTGGCAGCTACTCGGCGGTGCTCTGCCTGGGGGCGGTGATCCGCGGCGAAACCACGCACGACGAGCACATCAACCGCGGCGTGAGCATGGCGATGATGGACATCGCGCTGGAGTTCGATATGCCGGTGCTCTTCGGCGTGCTGACCTGCAACACGCTGGAGCAAGCCATCCACCGCGCCGGCGGCAACGTCGGCAACAAGGGGGTCGAGTGCGCCGAAGCAGCCTTGCAGATGATCGGCCTTCTTGCGACCCTCGACGCCTCGTAACGCGAAGCGAACGCGCGCCCAGAGGCGTGTGGTTTTTCGCCATTTGCTCGCGTAACTGCTTATTCTTCGAGTGCCCCGCCACTACTTTCGCGGGGGTGAATGGTTCATAATTGGAGGCGATTCGCCGTGGGCTGAGTCACTCGATTCCTTATGGCGTCCGCTCGCCTTTCCCGCATTTTCACCTTCTGATCCTTGCCTGCGTTATGTCCCGTCGAAGCCGTGCCCGTGAAGTCGCCCTACAGATCCTGTTCGAGGACGACGTGAACCCGCGCGACTCCGTCGAGGCCCTCACCAGTTTTGTCTCTGCCAGGCTGAACTCACCAGAGATGGAGAAGTTCTGCATGGAGCTGATTTTTGGCGTGCGGCGCAATCAAACCGAGATCGATGCCTCGCTGAATGGCATCGCCCAAAACTGGACCGTGAATCGCATGGCGGCGACCGATCGCAATGTGCTCAGGCTCGGCACCTACGAGCTCTATCACACCAAAACACCCTATAAAGTGGTGATCAACGAGGCCGTTGAGCTCGCCAAACGTTACGGCAACGCCAATTCGGCCCAGTTCGTGAATGGCATTCTTGATAAAGTACGAATCGCGACCGAAACGAAGCGTGAGACGCCAAAAGGGGACTAACCCTAGGCGGCGTTCCCCTCTAAAATTGCGGGCTTAACACTCACCAGTCGCCGCCAGTAAGCCCCCGCAATCGCCCCATGGGTCTCTTCGATCGCATCAAGCAAGGTCTCAAGAAGACCAGCCAGGTTCTGAACACCGACGTCCGCGACCTGTTCAAGAGCGAAGGGCGGCTGATCGACGAGGATTTCCTCGACGAACTGCGAGCGATCCTGTTCAAAACCGACATGGGCTACGAGCCTACCGAGGCCCTGGTGGCCGAGGTCGCCAAGAACATGCGGGGCCGCGTCGTTCACCTCCGCGACGTGATCGACGTGCTGAAAGTGAAGCTCAAGGAGCTAATGGCCCAGGACGCCTCGCCCCTGCACTTTGCCGAATCGGGACCGACCGTCATCATGGTTTGCGGTGTGAACGGGGCGGGAAAAACCACGTCCATCGCCAAACTCGCCTGCTTGTTTCGCGGCCAAAAGAAATCGGTGGTGTTGGGTGCCGGCGACACGTTCCGTGCGGCGGCCGTCGAGCAACTGGGCATCTGGGCCGAGCGCCTTGGCATCGAGATCGTGAAGGGCCCTGAGGGCTCGCATCCCGCGACCGTGGCCTACCAGGCCGTTGAGTACGCCATAAAGAACAAGCTCGAAGTGTGCATTGTCGACACGGCTGGGCGGCTGCAGACCCAAAAGAACCTGATGACCGAGCTCACGAAGATCCGCGACTCGATCCGAAAGCAGATTCCCGAGGCCCCGCACGAGGTGCTCTTGGTTTTGGACGCCACAACAGGCCAAAACGGCATTAGCCAGGCCAACAACTTTGCCGAGGCAGCCGGCTGCACAGGAATTGTGCTGGCAAAGTTGGACGGTACCGCCAAGGGAGGAGTGGTGGTCGCTATCCGCCAACAATTGGGTCTACCCGTGAAATACGTCGGTGTTGGCGAACGCCACGAGGACCTTGTCCCGTTCGACCCCAACGCTTTCGTCGACGAAATGTTCGACGACAATCTCCCTGGCGGCTAGGCCTCTGCCTGGTTTCGCGACACGTTTGCCCGGCCATACGTCACAAGGGCAATCCGCGCGCATGTTTTTAGATTTCCCGTGCCCGAAAACGGGGCCCCCTGTGCCTGCTTCACCGGCATTGGCATGAGAAGTGGTAGGGGGTCGGCTGGAATCTTAAAAATCTTTAAGGCAATTAAGTCCTTATTCATCAACACTTTGCGCGTTGTCCTCAGAAAGCCGAATTTTGCTCTTGGCACACTGCTTGCAAAAGGACTCATTCGCTAGCAACTGCTAGAGCGGCAGGTGGGCAGCCCCGGTGGCTGCTAAAGGTCGCTCCAGCAAAACCAAGTCTGCCCGTCGGGGGCAGCGGCGTTGGACGACTGCGGGCGCTTTCTTTTTTGGCAGTCCCCTTCGCTTAGACCTTCCTTCTGAACTGACAAAGGTGTGCAAGCGATGAATCTCTTTACCCTACAGCGACTGCTAGGCGTGCTAATGCTCGCCAGCGTGTTCGCCCTGGCGTTCTCGCCAGATGTGTGCCTGGCGCAAGATGCGCCCGAGGCGACTGCCGAAGTAGATGTGGCCGAAGTAGAAGTTGAGGAAACGCCGGCACTCGGCATGGACTACGCCCTCAACACGATCCTGCTGTTCCTGTCCGGCGTGCTGGTTTTCATCATGCAGGCCGGCTTCGCGATGGTCGAGTCGGGCCTTAATTCCGCCAAGAACGCGGTGAACATCCTGTTTAAGAACACGATGGACATCTGCGTCGGCGTGCTCTTGTACTTCTTCATCGGCTTCGGCTTGATGTATCCCGGCAACTATGGAGTGGATGTTACAGAGAAACCCTACTTCGCGTTCGGCGGTGTCGGTCTCGATGGCTACTCCGGGGGCACGCTCTACAGCCCCGCTGCCGATTGGTTCTTCCAAGCGATGTTCGCCGCTACCGCTGCAACGATTGTTTCGGGTGCGGTGGCCGGTCGTATGAAGATCGGGGCTTACTTGATCTACAGTGCCGTGATTACTGCCTTCGTGTATCCCATCAGTGGTTACTGGAAGTGGGGCGGCGGATGGCTCATGCAGTTCGAGAACGGCATGAAATTTCAAGACTTTGCTGGCTCGGCTGTTGTGCACGGTGTCGGTGGTTTCGCTGCTCTCGCTGGTGCATGGATCATCGGTCCTCGCCTCGGTCGATTTGTAGCCGGCAAGAGCGTTCCTCTGCCTGGTCACAGTCTGCCGCTGGTTGCCCTTGGCGTGTTCATCCTGTGGTTCGGTTGGTACGGCTTCAACCCTGGTAGCCAGTTGGCTTTCGCCGACGCTGCTTCGGCTCAAGCGGTCACTCGCATCGCCGTCACGACGACTTTGGCTGCTGGTGCCGGTGGCTTGGTTGCCACGCTCTTGAGCTGGGCGATGTTCGGTAAGCCCGATCTGTCGCTAGGTCTCAACGGTATCTTGGCAGGCCTCGTGAGCATCACCGCCTGCTGCGATTGCATGACCTACGAAATGTCGATCCTTGTGGGTGCCATCGGTGCGGTGATCGTGATCCTCGCCACCATGATGCTAGAGAAGTTGCAAATCGACGATCCCGTGGGTGCCTTCCCTGTCCACGGCATGTGCGGCATCTGGGCATGCCTGGCGATCGGCATCCTGCCCAACTCGCACACCACCCAGTCGGTGGCCGAGAAGTTTGCAGGAGCACCCATCGAAGACTTCGTCGCGAAGACCGACTTCATGACGCAGCTCATCGGTACGGCAGCGATCTGCGGTTGGGCCTTTGTTACCATGCTGGCCCTCTTCGTGATCATGAAGACCGCGGGCATCCTGCGGGTAAGTGCCGAGGACGAGCAAGCTGGTCTCGATATCAGCGAGCACGGTATGCAAGCCTACGGTTCGCACTAAGTAGTAGCTAGTCCAACGCGGCCTATACGGTTTGGGTGGGTTCACCGCCTGGCCCACCCAAACCAAGGCCCGGTTGGAAATGAGACACAAGAGTTTGGCGGAACGAGTGATACACAAGCTGGCCTAAAACGGTTTGGACAGGTTCACCGCCTGGCCTGTCCAAACCAGGGCCTGCCTGAGAGATCGAAGGGCGTGACCCAAAACACAAGCTGGCCTCCACGGTTCGGATGAGTTTACCGCCTGGCTCATCCGAACCAAGGCCTGCTACTAAAGAGACAAGAGTCAGGCGTGATGCAAGAACACAAGCTGGCCTAACACGGTTTGGACAGGTTCACCGCCTGGCCTGTCCAAACCAGGGCCTGCCTGAGAGATCGAAGGGCGTGACCCAAAACACAAGCTGGCCTCCACGGTTCGGATGAGTTTACCGCCTGGCTCATCCGAACCAAGGCCTGCTACTCAAGAGACAAGAGTCAGGCGTGACGCAAGAACACAAGCTGGCCTCCACGGTTCGGATGAGTTTACCGCCTGGCTCATCCGAACCAAGGCCTGCTACTTAAGAGACAAGAGTCAGGCGTGACGCAGAACACAAGCTGGCCTCCACGGTTCGGATGAGTTTACCGCCTGGCTCATCCGAACCAAGGCCTGCTACTCAAGAGACAAGAGTCAGACGTGACGCAAGAACACAAGCTGGCCTCCACGGTTCGGATGAGTTTACCGCCTGGCTCATCCGAACCAAGGCCTGCTACTCAAGAGACAAGAGTCAGGCGTGACGCAGAACACAAGCTGGCCTCCACGGTTCGGATGAGTTTACCGCCTGGCTCATCCGAACCAAGGCCTGCTACTCAAGAGACAAGAGTCAGACGTGACGCAAGAACACAAGCTGGCCTCCACGGTTCGGATGAGTTTACCGCCTGGCTCATCCGAACCAAGGCCTGCTACTTAAGAGACTAGAGCCAGGCGTGCACCAAAACACAAGCTGGCCTAACACGGTTTGGACAGGTTCACCGCCTGGCCTGTCCAAACCAGGGCCTGCTAAAGAGATCCAAAGGGTGTGACCCAAAACACAAGCTGGCCTCCACGGTTCGGACAGGTTTACCGCCTGGCCTGTCCGAACCAAGGCCTGCTTTAACGGCGAGCGTTGTGAACAACACAAGCTGGCCTCGCTCAGGTGCGAGCAGGTTTACCGCCTGGCCTGCTCGCACTTGAGAGGCTTGCTCCCCATTTAAGCTGGCCTTCCATGGTTCGGATGAGTTTACCGCCTGGCTCATCCGGACCAAGGCCGGTTTACGGAAAATCAGCCGGCGGCCGGAACAGTACACAAGCTAGCCTCGTGCGGGTGCGGATGAGTTTACCGCCTGGCTCATCCGCACCCGGCAGGCTTGCCACGAACAGGGGACCCTTCCACAAGGGACGAAGGCCTGCGGGGCCACATTCTTCAGGGTTGCTTCTTTCTCATGCAACCCTCTCCGCGACCAAGCGTTGCCACCCTCCAGTCCAGAAGGATGCCCCACAAGGCTTGGGTGGTTTCACCGCCTGAACTGCCCAAGCCCGGGGTGTCCTTATTTCATCTCCGCGAGGAGTCGGAAGGCTTGATTCGCTCTCGGCAGCGGCTTCCGATAGCGGCACCTAGTCGCGGATGCTAAACTTGGGGGAGTTGCTTCGCTAATTTGCTCGCCCCACACCTCTCTAAACTCCCGCCCGTATGAAGCTCATCCTCGCCATTATCCAGCCCAGCAAGCTCGAAGAGGTGAAAGCCGCCCTTTCGGAAGTCGAAGTGGTCCGCCTCACCATCATGGATGTCCAAGGCTTTGGCCGGCAAAAAGGCCAGACGGAGGTGTACCGCGGACACGAGATCTCGGTGAACCTACTTCGCAAGGTGCAGCTCCAAATCGCGGTGAACGAGGATTTCGTAGAGCCGACGATCAACGCCATCATCCGCGGTGGTCGAACCGGCGAGACGGGCGAGATTGGCGACGGTAAGATTTTTGTGCTGCCGCTCGACGATTGCATTCGCATCCGTACGGGCGAGCGGGGGCCGGAAGCCATCTAGCTACATCGCCATCCATCATGAACCTTCGCATTGTCATCCTGGTTCTGATTGCTATCGCATGGATGGGATGCAGTCGATCATCCACGCCAGTATCGCAACTGCCCAGTAAGTCGAAGAGTTTGGCAATAGCGGGCCTGCCCGTTCAGTTAACCGTGAACCAGCGGTCGACGACCGAGATACCCGGATCTGGCGGCAAATTGTCGGTTACGGTGGACGACGTCACGCGTGGGCAGACGATGGTTAGCATCGTACGCACGGGTGACGCGCCGCTACTGGGCCCTGCGTCGATGAAGCAGGGGGACATCCAAGAGTTTCAGATCGATGGCGTCCGCTACACGCTCCAACTCACGCAGCTCAATAATGCATTGGTAGGCGAGGATACCGCAGCGCTTACGTTCGACACATCTAGTGGCAAGACACTGTCGGACAGTGACAAGATCGAGCTGTTGATTCAGCATGTCCATGCGATGGAAGGAGCTGTATTCATTCGCAATGGCACGCAGCACACGCCAAGGGAAGCGGCGGAACATATGCGAGAGAAATGGAATGCCGCAGGCGACAAGCTCAAGTCTGCGTCGGACTTTATTGAACACGTCGCATCGCGATCGTCGCTTACAGGAGAAGTGTACCAGATACGCACGGCCGACGGACGCACCACGCCCGCCGGAGAAATGCTTCGCGATCATCTCGCAGCGATAGAACGCGGGGAGTAACCCACGTTAGCACCAGAAGCGTCTATCGCTTCACCGCCACCCGCTTCTGAGCACGGGCCTGGAGCACCAATCGCTCGCGGATCGCCATCTCTTCGGGGTTCGAAGTCTTGCGAGCTAGGGCTTCCTGCAACTGGTCGTCGGCCGCAGCGGCGTTGATGTCCTTCGGTGAAATCGCGCGGTTGGTGAGGACCGATACGATGTTGTCCTGCACCTGGACGAACCCGCCATCGACGTAGTACGTCGAGGTCTGGCTACCGACCTTGTAACGCAGTTCGCCGAACCCTAGCCGGCCGATCATCGGTGCGTGGGTGCGACCGATGCCGATCTCGCCATCGAACAGCGGCAACGCGACGAACTCGGCCGCGACGTCGAGCGCGGTCGATTCAGGCGTGACGACGATCAGCTTGAGGTCGCCAGAAGTTAGGGGGCTATCGGCCATGTTAGTACCTTAATGTCTCGCTCGCGAGTTACTTCTGCGACTTCTTCCATTGCTCTTCGGCCTGTTCGATCGGGCCGACGTACATGAAGGCGCTTTCGGGCAGGTGGTCCCACTTGCCATCGCAGATTTCTTCGAAGCTGCGAATGGTGTCGGCGAGCGGAGTGATTTCGCCCGGCTTGCCGGTGAACACTTCGGCCACGAGGAACGGTTGCGACAAGAACCGCTCGATGCGGCGAGCGCGATGGACGATTTGCTTGTCTCCGTCGCTCAATTCGTCGACGCCCAGAATCGCGATGATGTCCTGGAGTTCGCGGTAGCGTTGCAGGGTGGTTTGCACCCGGCGGGCACACGTGTAGTGACGCTCGCCCACGTACTGCGGATCGAGCACTCGGCTGCTCGAAGCCAAGGGGTCCACTGCCGGGTAAATACCCTTCTCGGAAATCGAACGCTCGAGGTAGATGAAGGCGTCGAGCTGACCGAACGCGGTGGCCGGTGCAGGGTCGGTCGGATCGTCGGCCGGAACGTACACGGCTTGCACCGAGGTGATGGCACCCTTGCTGGTCGACGCGATGCGCTCCTGCAGGGCACCCATCTCGCTGGCGAGCGTCGGCTGGTAACCTACGGCCGAAGGCATACGACCCAAGAGGGCCGACACTTCGCTACCCGCTTGCGAGAAGCGGAAGATGTTGTCGACGAACAGCAGCGTGTCGGCACCCGTCTTATCACGGAAGTATTCGGCCATCGTTAGCGCCGACAGGGCAACGCGAAGACGCGAACCTGGCGGCTCGTTCATCTGGCCGAACACCATGCAGGTCTGATCGATAACGCTCTTGCCGGTGTCGCCGATCTTGGCTTCCTGCATTTCGAGCCACAGGTCGGTCCCTTCGCGGGTCCGCTCGCCCACGCCTGCGAACACCGAGTAACCACCATGGGCACTCGCGATACGGGCGATGAGTTCGGTCAAGATAACCGTCTTGCCGAGACCAGCACCACCGAACAGACCGGCCTTACCACCGCGAACGAACGGGGCAAGAAGGTCGATCACCTTAATACCGGTCTCGAAGATTTCGGTCTTTGTTGCCAGGTCCTTAAGGTCCGGGGCGTCGCGATGAATGGGCCAACGCTCCTCGGTTGCAACGGGACCGCGGCCGTCTACCGGTTCCCCGAGCACGTTGAATACTCGGCCCAGTGTTGCTTCGCCGACCGGCACGCTGACAGGACCGCCGGTGTCAAGACATTCCTGACCTCGAATCAAACCGTCGGTGCTACCCAGAGCGATGCAACGAACACGGCCACCACCCAAGTGCTGCTGCACTTCGCCGGTGAGCTTGATCTGAACGCCCTTGTTGTTGGCTTCGATCCTCAACGCGTTGTAAATTGCCGGCAGCTTGCCTTCTTCGAACTCCACGTCGAACGTCGAGCCGATGACCTGCGTGATATGACCAATGTTTCCGGTAGCAGTTTGCATGGTCTCTAAGTGTGGTTAGTGGTCCGTAGTCTGTGATACTTGTGGGGTGTGCGTTGGGGGCGATCGCTAGCTAATCGCCTCGACGCCGCCGATCAGGTCCATCAGTTCCGAAGTGATGCGGCCTTGGCGAGCGCGGTTGTACTGCATGCTGAGTTGCTTGATCAAATCGCCCGCATTCTCGGTGGCGCCCTTCATGGCGACCATCCGCGCGATCTGCTCGCTCACAGCCGTATCGAGGAAGCACTTGAACAACTTGATGCGGAAGCTGGTCGGCACCACTTCTTCAAGAATGCTTTCGGGAGAGGGAAGGAACTCGTAGACTGTGGTACCCGTCGCCGGTTCGGCAGCCCCAACGTCGAGACCACCAAGTGGCAGTAGCGTTTCGATGGTCACGAACTGTTTCGACACCGACTCGAACCGCGTGTAAACCACGTCGAGGCGATCAAGCTTTCCAGCGGCGAACTCTTCCAGATAGCGATTGGCAATCGTCTCGACTTCGGCGTAGGAAGGCTTGTCTTCGAACTGGGTGTAGCAGTGGTCTACGGCAACCTGCCCTTGCTTGAAGGCACCCAACCCACGCTTGCCGCTCACTTCGACGCGAACGCGTTGCGATTCTTGCTTCATCACCTTGAGGTGATGGAAGCCGGCGCGGCTCACGTTGCCGTTGAAGCCGCCGCAGAAGCCACGATTGGCGGAGAGTACCAGCAGCGTCGCATTCTTGGTTTCGGCACGCTGTTCGAGCAGCGGGTGCTCGACCGACACCCCCGCGTTTACCAAGTCCTTGACCAACTTCATGATCTGATTGGTATACGCCGTCGCGGCGCTGGCTCGGTCCATCGCTTTACGGAACCGCGCGGTGGCGATCAATTCCATCGTCCGCGTGATCTTGCGGATGTTCTTGATTGACTTGCGTCGCTTATCTAGCTCGCGTGGATTGGCCATGAATGCTTGGGACGGAAATCAGTCCGTCGGTCGTGTTCTCGTGTAGCGTGGGTTGAAGCAGGGGAATGAACTTTGTTCTACGACTTAGCTCCCTTAGCGTTCCATTGACCTTGGAAGTCCTTGATGGCCGCTTCGACCATCTCGACGATGTCGTCGTCCATCGCCTTACGCTCGGTGAGAGCCTTCCGAACTTCGGGCTTCTGGTCGTGCATGAAGGTCAGGAATTCGCGCTCCCACTTGGCGACCTCCGGCACAGGAATGTGGTCGAGGTGGCCCTTGGTGCCGGCGTAAATGATCAGCACTTCGTCGGTGACGCCCATCGGGGCGTATTGACCCTGCTTCAGCAGCTCGACCATGCGATAGCCGCGGTCGAGACGTTGCTGCGTTTCGGGATCGAGTTCGGTACCGAGCTGAGCGAATGCTTCTAGTTCCCGGAACGCTGCCAAGTCGAGACGCAGACCACCGGCCACCTTCTTCATCGCCTTGATCTGGGCGTTACCGCCCACGCGAGACACCGAAATACCGGCGTTCATGGCGGGCTTCACACCGGCGAAGAACAAGTCGGGCTGCAGATAGATCTGGCCGTCGGTGATCGAAATCACGTTGGTTGGAATGTACGCCGACACTTCGCCTTCGAGCGTCTCGATGATGGGGAGCGAAGTCAACGAACCCGCGCCGAGCGCATCCGATAGCTTGGCCGAACGTTCGAGCAACCGGCTATGGCAGTAGAACACGTCGCCAGGGAACGCTTCGCGACCTGGTGGACGACGCATGAGGAGCGACAGTTGACGGTAAGCGACGGCTTGCTTGCTCAAGTCGTCATACACGATCAAGGCATGCTGCCCGTTAAACATGTACTCCTCGGCCATCGCGGTGCCCGAGTAGGGGGCAACATACTGCAGAGGAGCGGGATCGCTCGCACCGGCGACGATGACCGTGGTGTAGTCCATGGCTCCTGATTCGCGGAGCTTCTCGATCACACCGGCAACGGTCGATTCCTTTTGCCCGACCGCGACGTAGAAACACTTCACGCCGCTTTCGCGCTGATTGATGATAGCGTCCACCGCCACGGCGGTCTTGCCGGTCTTGCGGTCGCCGATGATCAATTCGCGCTGGCCGCGGCCGATTGGCGTCATGGCGTCGATCGCCTTGATGCCGGTTTGCAGCGGCTCGGTCACTGGCTTGCGCTCGGCAACACCCGTGGCAATGACTTCCACAGGGCGGCGCTTAGTGGTATTGATCGGACCCTTGCCATCGAGCGGGTTACCCAGCGGATCGACCACGCGGCCCAACAGGCCATCGCCGACGGGGACGCTGAGGAGCTGGCCGGTGCTACGAACTTCGCCACCTTCGGCGATGGTCAGGTAGTCGCCCAGAATGATCACACCGACCGAGTTCTCTTCGAGGTTGAACGCCAAGCCGTTCACACCGTTTTCGAACTCGACCATTTCGCCGGCCATCACGCCGCTCAGGCCGTAGACCTGTGCAATGCCGTCGCCGACTTCCAGCACGCGACCGACCTCGCGAACGTCGAGCTGCGAGCTGTAGTTGGCGATCTGCGCCTTAATGACGGAGGCGATTTCGTCGCTATTGAATTTCATCGTGTGTGCTCCGGAATCGCGTGTCGATGGTTTCCGCAACCAACACGCGGAATAAAGTCGTTTACTTCGCTGTGAGTAGGTTCGTAAGAGGGAACGTGTCGCCCTGGCAACACACACTCACTTACCCACCTACCGCTATTACTTGTTAATCACTTGTCCAACATAAACTTGTCGGGCCGGCTTTCGATCGCGGCCACCGCACTCTCGACCATCTGCCGACGAGCCCGCTCCAACGTGGTACGGACCGAACCGTCGAAGACCGTATCACCGACCTGCACCACCATGCCGCCGATCAATTCGGGCTTCACATGGAAGTGGAACTCTGCGTTCACCCCCAATCGACTCTGCAGGGCCTGGCGGAGTCCATCGGTCAATTCCGTACTCAACTCGCTGGGGATGTAAACGCGAACTTCGTGCTCGCCTCGCATCTCGCCGACCAACTTATGAATCGCAGCAATGACCGGCCGAACCAAGATCTGCCGGCCGTTTTGAGACAGCGTCTTGAGCAAGTTGACTACCGGGGACGATGCCCGCGAGCCAAGCACGTTGTCAATCAACGCTTCCCGCTCTTCATGCGACATTACGGTCGAAGTCAGGCGGAAGTCGAACTCAGGGAACTTGTCGAGCACGTCCGACACCAACGAATCCAGCTCTTCCACCAGTGCGGCCTGGTCCTGCGAACTCGTCGCGGACAGGAAAGCCTTCGCGTAAATCCGCGCCAGCTGCTCCTGGTCGACGTCGAACACCGTTTCGGCGCTGCTCTGGTTGATCGAGGTGTCCATCGGCATGGGAAGACGCAAGGGGGGAAGGGCAGGGAGTCAATCGCAACGGTCAGTGTGCCGCCGAGTTAGTTCTTGCTTGCCAGACGGCTGGTGGCTTCGCGAACCAGGGCCGCTTGTTGATCGGCCGAAAGGTTTTGCTTGACCACCTTACCTGCAAGATCCACCGCCAAGTTGGCGCTCGTCTCGGCAAGTTGGCGGACCGCGCCGTCGCGGGCGAGATCGATATCACGAAGCGCCCGATCTTGGCGAGCCTTCGCCGCCGCGTCGGCCTCGGCAACAATCGTGGCCTTGGTCACTTCGGCGTCGCGACGAGCTTCTTCCAACATCTCGCGGACCTCGTCCTTGGCCATCGCCAACCGCGCTTCGTGCGCGGCCAGCAACCCCTTGGCTTCCTCGTGCTTCGCCTCGGCCGCAGCCAAGTGATCAAGCACCCGCTGCTCACGGGCATCGAGTGCCGTGATGATGGGGCCCCAGGCGAACTTCCACAACACGAGTAGCAAGCAACCAAAGATAATCGCGGTCCAGATTGCCAAGTCCGGATCGATGATTAGCGGATTGAGGGGGCCTTTCGAGGCAGCATGCTCTTCCCCGGCGTGCGCCGGGTCCGCTGCGACTGCCAGGCTGCATGCCATGGGCATCGATACATAGAACACGAAGGTCGCGATGCGAAGGAGCGAACTCCCGCCGCGTGACACGATCGATTTCATGGCAGTCATGGACTTACCCAATTTTCCGCTAAGCAAAGTCGAAGGAGGAACATGGCAACAAACCCTTGCACGCAATGCTACGTAGCCATCGCTGGCCTCGTAGCATCGCGAGTACTAGAGCAAGAAGCCGCAGATGGCGAGCGCGAAGAAGCCGGCACCTTCGATAAGGGCCGCGGCGATAATCATCGCGGTCTGGATCGAACCAGCGGCTTCGGGCTGACGCGACATGCCTTCGACGGCCTGACCGCCGATGCGACCAATGCCGAGGCCCATGCCCAGCAGCACCAGACCAGCACCGATACCACCGGCGAGCTTGCCGTAGCTGCGGTTGGCCAACGTAATCTGCTCCTCAGCAGTCAGCGAGGCACCAGCCACAGCAGTATCTTCTTCGGCGGGCTGAGCCATTGCGGGGGCGGCGAACAGGGCCATTACAAAGCACATCATGAACAGACGGAACAACTTGACCACGATTCTCAATCTCCTGTTTTAATTGTCAAACAATCGGCCGGTGGAAGTTCGGCCTTTATCGAATGGAAGAAACGACTAATGGGGGTGAACGGCAGCCCCGATGAACAGCGCTGCCAGGAACACAAACACATAAGCTTGAAGGAACGCGACGAACAGTTCGAGCAGGCTCAATGCCACCGCGGCCAACGTGCTGACCGGTGCGACGCCCGACGCCATCCAGGGGCCACCCGCGATTGCGGCCGCGGCAATAAACCCGACGATCACCGCCAGCACGATATGCCCAGCCATCATGTTGGCGAGCAAACGAACGGCAAGCACCGCGTGCTTGATGAGCAGGCCCAATATCTCGATCACGAAGATCATCGGAACGAGCAGTATCTTAAGCGGCCCCGGCAGGTCCATGTGAGGAACCTGGGCCTTGAGGAAACCGAACACGCCAAGTCGCAGCATGCCCGCTCCGACCGTCACCAGGAAGGTAATGAACGCCAGCGCGAGAGTCGTCGCCATCACGCCCGTCGGCGAACCCATCCACGGGATCATACCCGCTAGGTTGCACCCGAGGATGAAGAAGAACATCGTCAGCAGGAACGGCAGGAACTTGTCGGCGTCGTGCTCGCCAATGGCGGGCTTGGCGACTTTATCGCGAATGAATTCGACGAACACCTCGAGCAAGTTCCAGAGCCGACCGCGGGGGATTCCACCGTAGCGAATCCGCATCGCAAGTCCGATGAACAGCACCGCGATAACAATCGCCACCAGCAGTTCAATCATCATGAACTTCGTCAGGCGAAACTCGAGCGGTTCGAAGAAGTTATCGACCGTCGGATTGCCGGAAGACATCGTCCAGACCGGCGTGTCCTGCTTGAACGGCTGGGGGATACTGATGTGCCCGCCATGCCCACCGTTCTCGCCCGGCGCGAGACCTTGAGGGACGTGCCAGTAGTCCTGATCCTGCACGTGCTCGAACAGGTGGTCGGCGCTAAGTGGATTGTCTTTCGCCATGACGCTTTAGGCTGGGCCACTGGGTGGGACGGATCGGCGGTTCACTTCCGCAATCGACGACGACGCCCCGACGGCAATAGTTAGGAATTGAAAAGGAAGAAAATACAGGAAAAATGTCTTAGTTAACAGGTCCGGCTTGGCGATCGCTAACGCCAGTAGGAACCCTATCGGTAGCATCAATCGAACACACGTTTCGAGCAGTACGCGTGGCCACGCTTTTAAGCTCGGCGGGCTCCACTTCAACGTTGCTTTGCTCGCCACAAGCGTCGCCAACGACACGCCTACTCCGTACGCCACAAAGCGAACGGCTGCCCGCTTCTCATCGCCCGTCAGCAGCAGCAAAGTGGCTGCCACCATCGCGGTACCGACGACCCACTCGATGCCGGTACGGAGCATGGAAGTTGCCAGTCTTAGCTTCGCCTACTCGGAATCGCGGTGCTTGGTATCGCTGTGGTCGGGCACGGCCCGCTTGGGAGCGCTCGTTACGGACAACAAATGCGAGATCCCGCCCACAAGCCCAACGGCTGCTCCTAGCAGCGTGAAGCCCGGTGCGGTTCCCCAACTCTTGTCGGCCCAGCCTCCGAGGAGGGCGGGCACGACCATCATCAGGGTGACGGTGAACACTCGGCTCGCCCACAGGTACGCCACCGCGAACGGGGAGTTCTGTGGGTTGAGGTCGCCGGGATGATCCGCCTTCTTGTTGTCCGTAAGTCACCTGTGCTAAACAACTTACGATTTCGTAAGGCAAGTCCCGCGGGGTGCGAAATATGCCCCAAGTCTTTACGTGACAGCAATTTAAGCGGGGCGACTTGCACCGTCAACGGGTTGGACAGAGCAATTTGTGATTTTTTTCACAAACGAGGATCGGAGTCGTAAGTCCTTATGCAAAAGGGGGTTACAAATTATGGTGGGGATTTGCAAGCAAGTTCCGAACGGCCTTTCCTTGGCAGGTGCGACATTTTGACCACCTTTGAACGGCTGCGGGCTTCCGGCCACAAGGCTGACCTAATCCGAAAAGTTTCGCAAGTTGTTGTCAGTAAAGGGTTTGCGTCGACAAAATGCCCGGAATTTGGTTGCAATTGTTTGCGGGTTCGGTTAATATGGGGCATATCGAGTGTATCGGGCGGAAGGATTCTCGCGTCGCACGTTCCTCGTTCTGGGCGTTGGGTGTGGTATTGCGGTGATACCGATCCTCTAGACGGCCAGCAACGAAACCTCGACCCTTTTCGCCCCGCTGCGCACGAACTTACCCCTCACGTTCACCGTCCCACCAGTTGGGCGCCCAGCGTCGTCGAGCAGTCCCCTGCAGACCGGCATTGGACGCAGCTTAAGCGAACAGGTAGCAATGACCGCAGCCACACTCCGCACTTACACGTGCAAGGACCTCGCCCAGATGGCGAAAAAGGAGGGAGTCGCCGGCTGGCACTCCATGCGGAAGGAAGAATTGATCGACGCCCTGGCCAAGGCCTCCAAACGCCGCCGCCGTACCGGCGATCCTTCTGAAACCGACAGCGTAGCCTCGGCTGCGGCCGCGAGTCCGCTGGCGCGACTGAGCCCCGCCCAGCGCCACGCAAAGACCCGCATCGATGCCCTGCGAGCCCGCATTTCGCAGATGAAGAACATCGCCTCGCCCGCCGAGAGCGAGTCCGACAAGGATCGTATCGTCCTGATGGTTCGGGACGCCTACTGGCTGCAAGCGTTCTGGGAGGTGCGAGCCTCGAGCGTCGAACGTGCCCGGACCGCCCTGGGCCACAATTGGCACGGCGCAAAGCCGACCCTCCGCATCTACCGGGTGCTCGAGGATGGCAGCTCGACGCTGTACCGCGAGATCGCCATCCACGGCGGCGTGAATCACTGGTACGTCGACGTGAGCGATCCCCCCAACCACTTCCGTGCCGAGCTCGGTTACAGCGGCTCGAACGACGCCTTCTATTGCTTGTGCCGCAGCAACAAGGTGTCGACCCCCATGCCAGGTTCGACCGACGCGGTGAATGGCAATTGGAACGACGTGGCGGAAAACGCCGATCGCATCTACGCGATGAGCGGCGGTTACTCGCCGCAGGGGACCAGCATGGAGCTGCAGCAGTTGCTGGAAGAACGCCTGCAGCGCCGCATGGGTCGCCCCACCGAAACTCGTTTCGGCAACGGCGCTAGCAGCATGGTCGATAATCGCGAGGAGCTTAGCTTCGCCATCGACGCCGAGCTGGTGATCTACGGTGCCACCGCTCCGAATGCCCACGTCACGGTGGAAGGCGAACCTGTCACGCTGCGTCCCGACGGTACTTTCGCCGTCCGCATGCACCTCCCCGACCGCCGCCAGGTGGTACCGGTGGTGGCGTCGGCGCCCGATGGTGTTGAGCAGAAGACAATCATCCTTGGCATTGAGCGCAATACCAAAGAGCTCGAACCGATGCACCGCGACTCCATGCGATCGTTCTAAGGCCCTCAGGCGTTTTCGTTAGCAACGCGTTGGCCATGAAGATCGTCATTCCTGGTGGCAGCGGTCAAGTTGGCACCTTATTAGCTCGGGCGTTTCACGCTCAGGGCGTCGACGTGGTCGTTTTGAGTCGGCAGGACATCGATCGGCAACCGTGGCGGCACGTGCACTGGGATGCCAGAACGCTGGGGCCTTGGTCGACGGAGATCGACGGCGCGGACGTGGTGATCAATCTCGCCGGGCGGAGCGTCAACTGCCGCTACAGTTATCACAATCGCCAAGACATCAAGCACTCGCGGATTGACACCACACGGTTGGTTGGCCGCGCTATTTCCACCTCAAGGCGGCCGCCACGCGTTTGGTTACAAGCCAGCACAGCGACCATCTACCCCCATCGCTACGACGCCCCCAACGACGAAGTCACCGGCATTCTCGGCGGCGAGGAACCCGACGCCCCGGACACCTGGCGCTTTAGTATCGATGTTGCCAAGTCGTGGGAAGCGGCGGCCGATGAGTTTGCGTTGCACGAGACTCGGCTCGTCAAGCTTCGCTCGGCGATGGTAATGAGTCCCGATCGCGGCGGCATCTTTGACACGCTTTTGGGAATCGTCCGCCGTGGCCTTGGCGGCACTAGCGGCAACGGTGCTCAATACCTCTCCTGGATTCACGATGCCGATTTCATCGCGGCCGTGTGGTGGCTCATCGAGCACTCGAACTTGCGCGGCGCGGTGAACATTGCCTCGCCCAATCCTCTGCCCAACGCCGAGTTCATGCGCGAGCTGCGTGAGGCGTGGGGCACACGTGTGGGTCTCCCGGCAACCGAATGGATGCTCGCCATCGGGGCGTTCTTCATGCGAACCGAAACCGAGCTCGTCCTCAAGAGTCGGCGAGTTGTCCCCACGCGACTCCTTGAGAGCGGTTTCGAGTTTCAGCATCCGCAGTGGCAAGAGGCGGCAGTTGATCTCTGCCAGCGCTGGCGGCAAGGGCGTTAACCTTCGAGCCCGATGCTGGCAATGGCCGTGTAGTCGGCGCCCTCGCGCTTCAACCGGCTCGCGAACACCACGATCTCGTCGACCGTCTGGCTCGCCGCATCGTAATTCGTCAGCTTGGCGAGTTCTTCTGCCAACGCGACGGTTTCGGCCATGGTGAGTGTCCGGGCCGAGCGGCCGAGTGTCAGGTGGGGTACGTATCGCCGGCTCTCGCCGCGAAAGCCAAGGGGTTGAAGCTCCCTGTCGAGCGCCGCATGCAATTGTTCCAGCTTCTCGCTCCCTGTGCCCGCTCCAATCCATAGCGTCCGCGGTCGGTCGTTACTCGGAAACGCACCGACACCTACCGCCGACAGACTGAATGGCTCGATGTTGGCGAGCGCTCGCTCGGCCGCCTGGCAGATTTCATAGAGCTCCTGATCGTCGACGTCGCCGAGAAAATGGAGCGTCCAGTGCAGATTGGCCCGTTCGACCCACTTCACGTTGTCCGTGAGACGACGCAATCGCAGCAGCGCACGCTCGGCTCGTTCGACAATGTCGGGTGACGGTAGAACAGCGAGGAACGTGCGGGTCTTGGCCATAGTAGTAGGGGGGCGAGAATGAAAGCACTTGGTTGTAGCAAAGCCGCTCCTGACACGCGAGCGGTCAGTCGCGATTGTCGAACGGCCGCTCAAGTTGGTAGAGCAGCGATCAATGCTCGCCACCGCGCTCGCTATTTGATGATCACGCGACGACGTGATAAGCGTCAAATTATCGGCGTTTAAAAGAAAGTTCCGATTTCTTCGCTGTAGTCTGCGCCAACGTGAATCGGATTTGCAGGTAGATGCGGTGTAGGCCTACGAGTTTCTGGACAGCGCGAGGCAGTCGTTGTCCACACCGTTTCATAGCTCCACCACGGAGCGTTTACTTAGAGGGAGAATCATGCCAACTACACTGCGCAATTTCGCCGCCACGCTCGCGGCGGTCGGACTCTTGTCCTTTGGATCGATGACCATGGGTCAACAAGAAGCCGAACAACCACCGAGCGACCCGTCGTCGATCGAGAACATCGACCAGTCGGCCGACGTGTCCGAGATTCGGCCCGCCGACGAGATTGAATCCGCGAGGCCCGATACTCCGCCAGCAGATCCCAATAACCCTCCAGAGGACAACACGGCTGAAAACAACTCGGTCGAAGCGGATGCCAATGTGGATGCCGATGTTTCGGAAGAGAATGCGGCCAATAGCCCCGACGCAAATAGCCCCGATGCAAATAGGGAGGACGCCAACGCCAATCGCGGCGATGCAACCGACAACGTTCGCGACAACAACGCCGACCGCAATCGCGAAGAAGACCGGGAAAACCGCGACAATGCGGACGATGACAAGCAGCTATCGCCACCCGAAGTGCCCGAGCAGGCACGCGATCGCGACGCCAATGCCCGCGAGGACGTGAACGCCGATTGGCGGATGGTCGATCATGACGGAGTGACTTGGTTTTACTCCCCTAGTGGTCAGTGGCATATCCGCCAAGGCGACAGTAGAACCTGGCACGCCTACCACGATGGGATGCACCACGGCGATTTGCACCTAGGCCGAGATAGCTATAGCTACGACAACTATAACAGCGGCGATCGTTCGGTCATTCGTAACGATGGCCGGGCTAGTAACGATGGAGGTCAGGGCTACTCGACAGGCTATCGCGGCGAAGAAGTGTACCAGTCTGGCAACGGCGAGCAGCATGCCCAGCACGTTCGCTACGACCGCTGCGGTCGTGCTTACGTCTGCGTCAACGGCCGCGCCATGTACGTCGATGTGAGCGAAACTTCGCACGACGATCAGCCCTCGGACGGTCAACAGCCGACCATGGCGGATGAGCAGTACCAAGACGTACCTCCGCCGCCAGAGATGGACGATCGTGATAACGGTGGCAATGAACGGAGCAATGTTCCATCGCCACCCGCTCCCCCTAGTGGAGCCTAAGAGCATCGCGTCAAACACAAAGGCGGCGTCGAAGCAATTCGACGCCGCCTTTTGTCGTTAGGACGTTGGCATGTCGATTCAGAAGCTGAGCATCTTCTGGTACTCGACCATCCGGCCTTCGATATCCTCGCGAGTGATCTCCTTCATCCGCTCTAGGCCGAATCCTTCGACGTTGAAGCTCGCGGCAAGCGTTCCGTACGCCATCGCTCGCTTGAGTGTTTCCGGTTCGAAATTGTCTTGCTCGGCGAGGTAACCCATCATGCCACCGGCGAAGCTATCGCCGGCGCCCGTGGGGTCGATCACGTTGGCCGTCGGGTAGGCGGGGAGCACGTAGGTCTCGTGCTCGCCAAAGAACATGGCGCCGTGCTCGCCCTTCTTGATGATCACGAACTTCGGACCCATGTCGCGTACGGCGTGGCCGGCTTCGACGAGGTTTTCGGTGCCAGTGATCAACTTGGCTTCGCTGTCGTTGAGCACCAAGCCATCGAGCTCGCGCATCAGGGCTTCGAGATCGTCGCGCTGCGTTTGAATCCACAGGTCCATCGTGTCCGCCACGGCGAGGCGGCGGCCGGGAACCTGCGACAGCACCTTCATCTGCACGCTGGGCACCCCGTTGGCGAGGAAGACGTATTTCGCTTGGCGATAATCCTCGGGCAGCACGGGGTCGAACTGTCCGAAGACGTTCAACTCGACTTCAAGCGTCTCGCGGTCGTTCATGTTCGGTTCGTAGCGACCGGTCCAGGTGAACGTCTTCCCGCCGGCGACCTGCGACAGACCGCTCACATCGATGCCACGCCCAGCCAGCAGCTCAGTGTGCTCGGCCGGCCAGTCTTCCCCCACCACGCCGACGAGCCGAACGCTGGTGAAGAAACTCGCGGCGTACGAGAAGTGCGTCGCCGAGCCGCCAAGGCAGTTGTCGCGGCGAGCCTTAGGGGTCTCGATGTTATCAATAGCAACCGAACCAACGACAACCAGGGGCATGATGCTCGAATGGGGCTAGAGGAATTGCGCAGGATTTTCGAGCCGCCAGTATGCAACATGCACGCCGGTCGCTAAAGGGGGCCACTTCCCGTCACCAACGGCCCTACGGCAAGTCGACGATCTCTCCGCCGTCCTTTGTGAGCATTGCCTTGAAGACTTTGGGGTCAATCTCCGTGGCAATCCCAGCGGCGTGCCCATCGGCGAAGCCCGCAATGAAGACCCCCGCTCGCATGCCACCCAGACCTTTGAGCGGATCCTTTGGATCAAACTCCCAGTCGTCTGGCTTGGTCCACTCGACGGCACTCTCATCGTCCACCTCGAGGATCATGATCGTGTTCGACATCCCATCCTTTATGTCGCCGAATTCGGCTCCTGCGGAGGTGCCATCGAATACCATCCCTTCCCCGACCGGAGCCAGGTAGTTTGTCTTGCCCAAACTGGGGGCCAGCGCAGAACTAGTGCCGGCGAAGTAGAGCGGCATGAGCGGAATGAGTTTTCTGTTGTGCTCGCTGTCCCAAGGCTCGTCGAGATGAAACTGCTTGTAAAGTTCACCTCCTTCAAGGTACGGAAGCAACGCCACACGCCAGCTCAAAAGTGGCTTGCCGTCTTTACTGTAAATCGCGTGCGCGGGAAGCTTCTTCTGGGTATCGTGATAGTTGTGATACGCGAGCATTAGTTGCTTGGTATTGTTCATCGACATATTCCGCCGCGCCGCTTCGCGTGCCGCCTGAACGGCGGGTAGCAAGAGAGCGACAAGCACACCAATCACCCCCACGGATGCAATCTGGCTTCCACCGGCCTTCGCAGTGTCGAACAGCACAAAGGTGTTGCCATCTCGCTGTGGTACGAACAGATTCAAATAGCCATTCATCACCCGCTCGCTATAGGCGGCCATCGCCTGTTCGACGGGATTGGCGCTCGCACGCATTTGCGACAATTGAGCTTCCATATCAGCGCGCATCTGCGTTCGTGCCAGTTCGACCCCTTCGGCGAGCAGCGCTTCAATCTTCGCCGCGTCCGACTCGTTCGCAGCATGGAAGGAAAGCCGCGAGGGCACGCTTCCATCGAGCGTTACCGATAGTTCGGCCGATTCCAGGAGCGATGGAATGTCGAAAAACTTGTGCGTTTCGGGCGGAGCTTCTTGGGCGGCCTGTAGCATGCCGAGGCTAATAAGCGGGCGAAGGCCCACCATGTCGACCGCCACGTATAAATCGTCCTGCGTCCCTCGCTTGGTGGCGAGATCGACTAAAACTGAATCGGCCTTCCCACGATCGGGGCCCATCAACTTCTTCAGCATCCCTTCGCTGGCGACAACGAGCATCGTTTCATTCAGTACCATGAGGCAGGGGGCCGAGGGTTCGTTGCTGATCAAGCACGGTTTCCCCAGAATGTCGCCGGGCGTGGTGTGCGCGGTGAGTTCCGCGTCGAACTTGGTGAGGTCCCAAGCTTTGTCGGCCTCGACAAACATCGCATAAAACAAATTGGTCCCCAGCGGTGGCTCGACCACGAGCACCGCCCGCTCGATATTGGCGGGATCCATTCGCAAGTACTTCTCGCCCGCTGCTTTCGCCACTTCGATGGGTAGCATCGCGTTAGCGGGATTGGTCAGCACGCGTTTCGGTTTCAAGCTGGCGGCGACCACCGATTGCTGCGTCAGGAACGAGCGACTGATCGTTGGCTGTTCTTCGGCCTTGAGGGCCGCCGCGGGGGCGAGGAGCATCGCGAAGGCCAGCAGCACGCAAACATGCGGTGTGTTTCGGCCAAAGAGAAGAGATCGCATATCGACTCCTGTGAATGAGGTCGCGTAGGGACGATGTGCCAGAGTCTAACACGTCCCCGTTCCCGCTTCCACTACCGCGATGCTGAACTACAGCGTTTCCAGCAACCGTTCCAGTTGGTCGAGGTTCACCGGTTTCACCAGATGCTCGTCGAAACCAGCCGCGAGGGCTTGCTGGCGGTCTTCCGGCTCCGCGCGACCCGTGAGCGCCACCAGTTTCATGGGCGTCTCGCTTTCCTGCTGACGCAGCCGCTGTGCGACTTCGTAACCATCCATGTCCGGCAGGCCGATGTCACAAATCACTAAGTGAGGCTGAAACTCAAGGACTAATGTGATTCCTGTAGCGGCATCGGAGGCCGATTGAACCTCATGACCCAGGCGGGTGAGAAATCGTTCGAGCGGCAGACGCGAGTCACGCCGATCGTCGATCATCACCACGCGCAGCGATGGCTTATTGGTGCTTGAACTGGTGGATGAAATGGCCATGTCTGTTTCGGCCGTTCTGCCGAGATTCCTACTGCTTCGCCTGCTCTTTGCCCCACGTATCCCGCAGCGTCACCGTACGATTAAACACCGGCGCGCCAGGTTTCGAATCTACCGCGTCCGCCACGAAGTAACCGACACGCTCCCACTGGAATGACTCGCCGGGCTTCGCTTCGGCTAGCGCGGGCTCGATGCGTGCCGTGACGACTTCCAGCGATTTGGGATTCAGGTTGTCGAGGAACGTGCCACCCTCGGGGGCGGTATCGGGGTTTTCTGTCGCGAACAAGTGGTCGTAGAGCCTTACCGTCGCGGTCACTGAAGTCGCAGCGTCGACCCAGTGGATGGTGCCCTTCACCTTCTTGCCGTCCACGAGCGCCGTGGTGTCGGGATTGAACTCGCACTCCAGCTGCGCGACGTTCCCCGCTTTGTCCTTCACGACATTCTTGCAGACGATAATGCCGGCACCGCGTAGCCGTACTGCACCGCCCGGCTTCAAGCGGAAGAAGTCCTTGGGAGCTTCTTCCATGAAATCGTCTTCTTCGATGAAGATCTCACGCGATAAGGCAACGTCCCGCCGTCCGAGTTCGAGCTTCTGCGGGTGATTGGGGATATGGATCTCCAGCGGCTCGCCGGCCCGCACGTTGGTGAGCACCACACGCAGGGGTCGAAGCACCGCCATGCGGCGTTCGGCTCGGTCGTTAAGGTCGTCTCGAATCGCGTCTTCGAGCCACGCCATGTCGATCGTGCTGTTGAACTTCGCCACGCCGATTCGCTCGCAGAAGGCACGCATCGCTTCGGGCGTGTAACCGCGCCGCCGTAGACCGCGAATGGTCAGCATGCGCGGATCATCCCAGCCGGCCACGTGCTTTTCCTGTACCAGTTGCAGCAGCTTGCGCTTGCTCATCACCGCGTAGCTTAAATTGAGCCGCGCGAATTCAATCTGCCGTGGGTGGTGAATCTCCAGTTGGTCGAGGCACCAATCGTAAAGTGGGCGGTGGTTCTCGAACTCCAGCGTGCAGATCGAGTAGGTGATGCCCTCGATCGAGTCGCTTTGCCCGTGCGTGTAGTCGTACGACGGATAAATGCACCACTTGTCGCCAGTGCGGTGATGGTGGGCGTGCTTCACGCGATACATCACGGGGTCACGCATGTTGACATTCGGCGAAGCCATGTCGATCTTCGCCCGCAGCGTCCGCGACCCATCGGCGAACTCACCCGCTTTCATGCGTGCGAACAGGTCGAGATTCTCTTCGACGCTGCGATCGCGGTTGGGGCTGTTCTTACCTGGCTCGGTCAGCGTGCCGCGGTACTCGCGCATCTCCTCGGCGGTCAGGTCGCAAACGTACGCCTTGCCATCCTCGATCAGCTTCACTGCCCAGTCGTAGAGCTGGTCGAAATAGTCGGACGCGAAGAACAGCCGATCTTCCCAATCACCGCCGAGCCAACGGACGTCGTCGATGATCGAGTCGACGTACTCCTGCTCCTCCTTCGCCGGGTTGGTGTCGTCGAATCGCAGGTTGAACTTCCCGTCGTACTCCTTCGCCAGCCCAAAGTTCAGGCAGATGCTCTTCGCGTGCCCAATATGTAAGTAGCCATTCGGCTCGGGCGGGAACCGCGTGTGGACAACAACCTGCGGATTCTTCGCGCGATCGGCGTCGATGATCTGCTGAATGAAATTGCGAGACGGGCGGGAAGCTGGGTCGGCGGGGGGAACGGCGGGCATAGGGGTAAATCCTAACGGCGGGACGGGGCGACTCCCTTCGAGTCCAAGCCCCTGCACGGGTGGGGCATGTCTAAGTAATGTAGCACACACGGTTTACATTGAGTACGGGACTTGGTTCCAATCCGACCAGCAGGGCCAAATGGTTGTCGCGATCGTTCCTTACGGGATAATGGATCGTTAGGCGGCGAGTAGGATTTGGAGCGACACAACCCACCGAGTCGCCATCGTAACGCCCGCAGCGTTCGAGCGACTGGCACACCGATTGCAATCCCAAATGGGTCATCGTGTCCAATGGTTTTGAGCAACTTCGCACCACGATTGGAGTCAGCCATGCGAACTGTGACTTTCTCGGCTCTTGCAGCTTTGGTGCTGCTCGGCTTCGGCCAAAAAGCCTCTGCACAAGTCTACAACCAAACGGTGTACTACGCGCCGCAACCGACCACTTTCGTCCAGCCCGCACCCGTTGTAACTGCACCAGCGGTGAGTTACGTCCAGCCGACAACGGTCTACCGCCCCGTGCTGCGACCTCTGACGACGGTCGCTGTTCCCTCGCAGCAGCCCGTTGTGCGAACGTCCTACTACGCCCCGCAAGCCGTTTACGCACCACAACCAGTGGTCGTCGCTCGCCCTGTGGTGTCGGCCCCCGTTCAGGTGGTTTGTCCCACGCCCGTATATTCCACACGATATCGGCCGATTTTGGGTGGTACCGTGACGCGGGCGTGGTATCCTTAGCATTCTCCTCTCGACCTGCAACTGGTTCGCTCTTTCTCTTCTTCTCAACTCCGCGAAGCAATGCGCTTTGCCCATTGGAGGAACGTGCAGATGGACCTTATTCGTGTCTGCTTGGGAGACATTACCAAGCTCGAAGTCGATGCCATCGTCAACGCCGCCAATGAGCTGATGCTCGGTGGAGGTGGCGTGGATGGTGCCATTCACCGTGCCGCTGGCCCACAGTTTTACGAGGCCTGCGAGAAAGTGGAGCAGTGGCGACCGGGCGTTCGCTGCCCGACGGGTGAAGCTCGCATCACGCCCGGCTTCGATCTTCCGGCGAAATGGGTGATACATACTGTGGGACCTGTATGGCATGGAGGCGGGTATGGCGAAGCGAACGTGCTCGCCAATTGTTACCGCAACTGCCTGGAACTTGCCGTCGAGCACGGAGCTCGCACCTTGGCGTTTCCAGCAATCAGTTGCGGCGTGTTTGGCTTCCCTGCCGAGCGTGCCGCGGTGATTGCGCGGCGCGAGATATCCTGCTTCTCGCTCGTCGAAGACTTGTTCGACGAAATCTTGCTCGTGGGTTACGACGAAGAGATGTGCGACGTGCTCGAATCGTCGGCACTGAAGGCGGCGAGGTCACTCACGCCGCCCGCCGCTTGAGCGTCTCCGCTTCCGATTCTTCCGGATTCCAGTACGCCAGTCGCTTCTCGGTATGTCTTTGACGACCGAGTTGCATGGCGAAGTCCATTACGCCGGGGAGGAATCGTTTGAACGCAAACATCACCCGGGCAACTGGTTCCATCACGACGCGAGCGCGATTCTTGCGAATAGCTCGCACCGCTGCGCGGGCGACTTTCTCAGGAGTAGTCGTCGTCCAGCGCGGTGGAGTCTTCTGCTTCTCGTGCCCATTGGACATCGACGAGTTGAACAAATTGGTTCGCACCAAACCGGGGCAGAGCGCCGTCACGCCAACTCCTTGCACACCGTACTCGCTGCGAAGCGACTCGGTGAAGCCAACGAGGCCGAACTTGGCTGTGTTGTAGGCACACACCTTTGGCATGCCGACAAGTCCCAGGACGCTGCACACGTTGAGCAGGTGCACATCTCGCCGCTTGAGCAAGTGCGGCAGTAGTTCGTGCGTCAGGCGAATCGGAGCATGCAGGTTGATCTGCAGCATCCGATTCCAATGCTCGGACGTCATGCGATCGGTGAAGCCGCTATACGTGACGCCCGCGTTGTTTACGAGAATGTCGATTCCACCGGTCAGCGACTTGGCGAAGTTGGCGAGGGCGACGATTTGCTCGGGCTGTTCGGCGTCGTAATGGAAGAGATCGACGTTGACGCCAAGTCCCCGAATCTCAATCGCCGTGCGAGACATGCCCGCTTGGTCGCGATCCGCCAGCAGCAGGTTGGTTCCGCGGCGTGCCAGTTCCATCGCGATCGCCCGACCGATGCCGGACGCTGCGCCAGTTACCAGTGCTCGTTTGCCTTGAAGGTGTTTCATCTTGGTCCTAAAACACCACTAGCCCCGAGCGAACTCGGGGCTAGTGTTTCAATTCTTGCGAACTAAGCAGCCTTCCGCATCGGGCTGATGACCTCGGTGGCCACTCCCGGGCGGTCGAGTTCGTACTCGGGAATCGTGCGGCTCAGCTTGTAGCGGTCTTCGCCACGCAGCACCGCGACGCCCCACTTGTCCAAGTGGTACTTGCCGCCGTTGTACACGCTGCGGTAGTACTTCTTGTCCGTGTAGACCGGCACGCTGGTCGGGATAACACGCAGGTTGAACGCCAAGCGATGGCGGTCCGTGGTGTTCGGGCCCGAGCCGTGAATGCAACGCTCCGAGAAAATAATGAACTGACCTGGCTTCACCGGAATCTCGACAGCACGAGCTTCCTCTTCCTTGGTGTACTCCAGCGTGAAGTCGGCATCGTAGAAGCCTTCGTCACCACCAAAGCTCAAGGGGCGAATCGCGTTGTGCGTGCCCGGCATGAAGCGTAGGCAGCCGTTGTCGTGGTGCGTATCGTCCACGGCGATCCAGACGGTCAGCTGGAAAATCTCGCTCAGGTCTGGCGGGAAAATCGCCGGATCCTGGTAGTCTTCCACCATGAAAGTGCTCGCCTGGTGCCACTGAATGGTGGGCGATCCTGGCGGCTTGAAGAAAATCTGCGACCGCCACGTGAGCAGATCGGGACCCAGAATCTGGGCACAACGCTCGGTGATCGCAGGGTGCTTCATGTAGTTCCACATCCGCGGCATTTCGAAGTGCCGGTCGCGAGGAGTCACGAAGCCGTAAGTCTCGCTCTTGGTATTCTCAACCGCCAGCAGGTCGTCGCGGAACGACTTCATCTGCTGAGGAGTGAACGCGTCGAACGGACCAATGAAACCATTGGTGTAGAACGACTTGAGCTGCTCGTGGCTCATGCGATACTCAGGCGCGACTTCCGCCTTTGGCTCGATGACCTTGGGCATCTGGAAGTAAGCGGGCTGATCGATGAAGGCACGCAGCACGCGCGACTTCAGGATCATCGAGAACATCTCGTAGTCCCAGTTCTTCACGATGCTCTTGAAATCACGAGGCAGCACACTCCGAGGTAGGCCGAGGGCCTTCCAAGCACACAACCCAGCCAGGCCACCCATGATTGGCAAACGCTGCCAGAGGGGCCGCAACTTCGGCTTCATGTTCATCGCGAAAAACTCCGGAAAAATCTGTGGGCAAAGGGGGCGGGGCGGTCGTCCAACATCAGGTCGACCACAATACGCATGCAAAACCTTTGCGGTTAATAGCTAATGTATCGGTCGCAGGGAATAGCGAATTTAGACCATGTCTCAGCACAACATTTCGCTAGCAACTCTGGCGAGCGGGGCCCGTTAGGGTCGTGGTTGTTTAGGTAGTTGAGGTAGTTTTCCGCGCCGCGCGAGTTTTGTCGCACTCTGCTCACTTTTTCATTGACTGCGACATTACTCTCGGGATCCATTCTCACGAGTTCTAGAAAGTCTCGTGTTTTATAGGGTGAAAGTGCTCTCGGAAGGTTGCTATCAAAATTATAATGTCGCAGGGGTAAACCGCAGGTGCGACTTTACTCGGTCTGGCGGAAGGACGAGGTAGGGCGTCTTCGCCATTCCCCCCCCACTTCGCCACGTCGGCCATCCCTCGCCAAACTCCCCACGCGAAAGCCGCCTCTTTTCTGTCTGGGGTTAGTTACGGCAACTGTACATACGGCATGTGGTCATTTGAGCATAGGTGCAGCGCGCTTTCTAGGCCGTGTTGACATTCAGGCCAAGAGGATCATTGTGGCTGCCAGATGCAGCAACGCGAGGTAGTTTCGTGCTGTTTTGTCGTATCGAGTGGCAATGCGTCGGCATTGCTTCAGCTTGGCAAACAGTCGTTCGACTTGGTTGCGTTCTCGATACAGATGCTGGTCGTAAGCCCGCTGCACTTTGCGATTACTTCGCGAAGGGATGACGGCCGTCGCGCCTTGGCGCTCAATGGTCTCTCGTACTTGCTCGCTGTCATAACCCTTGTCGGCGATCACGTGTTCCGCCGTGAGTCCCTCCAAGAGCGGCACAGCTTGAGTAACATCGTGAGTCTGCCCGGGTGTCAGGAGGAGCTTTACGGGATTGCCGAGTCCATCGCAGACCGCATGGACCTTCGTTCCGAATCCACCACGCGATCGCCCAAGTTGCTGATCTCCCCTTTTTTTCGAGCTCCCGCCGCGTGAACGTGGGCCCGAATGATGGTGGCGTCCAGCATCACCCACTCCCAATCCGCCTCTTGAAGAGCGGCGAACACCTGCTGCCAGACCCCCTTCTTCGCCCAGCGGTTGAACCGTTGAAAGACGCTGTTCCACGGCCCAAAACGCTCTGGAAGATCACGCCACGGAGCGCCAGTACGAACGATCCACAGCACAGCATCTAGGAACAACCGGTTGTCCTCCGCACTACGCCCCGGACACCCCACCCGACCCGGCAACAGCTTCTCCACACGCTCCCACTGCTCGTCCGTCAATTCAAAACGTCGCATCTAATCCTCCTCCATGAGGTAACGGTTACTCGCCTACTTTACCCGATCCACCTAGATGCAACATAGGTATGTCAACACGGCCTAGTCGGATTCCGAAAGATTTCCCAAATAGTGTTTGCTTAGGGAATACCATTAGTTTTCCGGCAGTAGCGGGTCCAATGGCGGGGTGGCGATTTCGTTTTCCACGTACACGGCCGACAGCAATTCGCGGCGACGTGGCAGATCTTAGGGGCCCCGTAGGGGTAGCCGCCAATTGCTTTGAATTGTGCTAACCTGTCTCTAATGTCATCCGCCCTAGCGAAGAACGCCGACTATAATATCGCACCGTACGCAGACTAACCCTAATCCTAAAGGAGTGGAAAATGCCTTCCACCAAAGAGTCTTCCGTCAAAGCAGCCCTGGCGACCCCCACCGATCTCGGCGCAAAGGGCGTTGCCGATGTCGCCGAGGGCCTGCGCAATTTGCTGGCCGACGTCTTCGCGATCTACGTGAAGACCAAGAACTTCCATTGGCACATGAGCGGCCCGCACTTCCGCGACTACCACCTGCTGCTTGACGAGCAGGCCGGACAGCTATTTGCCATGACCGACGACGTGGCCGAGCGCGGCCGTAAGCTTGGCGAGACTTCTGTTCGCTCGATCGGTGATATCGCGCGTCGTCAGCGGATCAAGGACAACGACGAAAGCTTCGTCTCGCCACTCGCGATGCTCGAAGAGCTCACCAAGGACAATCGCCAGTTGACCAAGGAACTACGTGAGCTGCACGACGTGTGCGACGAAGCGGGTGACGTGGCCACCGCGAGCTTGATCGAAAACTGGATCGACGAGACGGAACGCCGCGTGTGGTTCCTGTTCGAATCGGCCCAAGTCGATTGAGCATGGTTCCTAGGGCTCGCGGCAAGAGATAGGGTGAGGATCGCAGGTAGGCCGTATCAAGCTCCGCGCCGATACGGCGCTTAGAGTGTCGTCGTTGATTGGCCCTCACAACTTCGCGATTGCCTCTGCGTCTCTGCGTGGATTGTTTTTCACCCAAAGGCGCAGAGACGCAGAGGCAGTTTGCCCTGAATGGGATCGCTCCGTTAGGCGAAAGCGGAGGCTTGTTGTAGGGTGCCTGACGTTTGTTAAGAGGAATAAGAGTCGCGAGAAGGTCTGTCGGTACGTACTTGGCCCAGTTGCGGGAAACCTGCTACATTGGTGGCGTGCAGAATGTTCCTGCAGAGACATGAGAGAGCCTGGAAGCTGGGGGCAGCCATGAGTCGGTTTTCGTACGTCGCGATCTGCGTCTGGGCCAACTTGGGCATCTTCATGATCTGCGCGTCATTGCTGCCGCGTACTAGTCTTACGATGTCGTCGGATCCGGTGAGCCATTTCGTTTCGTCACGCGCTCACTGGGATACGGCGTTCGGCGTCCTGGTTGGGACGGCCATGCTAAGCGTTGCCCTAGGGCTATACCTAGAGACAAGGCAGTTCTTCGTAAAGCCAACATCCCACCAGCGCGACATGGCCTTCTCCTGGTTCATGGTGGGTATACTATTGCCTCTCGCGCCTGCGCTGGTGCTGCTTATGTTCTGGTCGGTGGGGCAGTAGAGCATCGCCGCGGAGCCGGTGGGTAATTTTGGCATCAGTAGGTTCTCGCTTAGCTAGGTGCGATACATGGATTTCTTCCAAGGTGTGGTTTCTGAGTATCTGCGAGCTGACCGCTCCATCTTCATAAATACCGAATGCTTACTGGCACTAAACGATGGTGACCTCCATACGAAGGGCGCTCACTGGTATTGTGACATTATGGCCATCAGTGTTCGCGAACAGACGGTTTACCTATGCGAGGTTTCCTATGCTGCGAGTCTTCAAAAGCTTATCGAGCGATTGACAGCGTGGAATCGAAATTGGACGAATGTCTGCTCTGCCATCTACAGAGATTCAGGAATTCCAGAAGGCTGGGCTGTCCAGCCATGGGTGTTCTTGCCGGAGGGACGTATCGACCTTTTCAAGAAGAAGCTGCCGAGCGTTTGGAGCATGGATGGCGAAGTTCAGGGCATGCCAAAGCCGATCGTAACCTTTTTGGAATCTGTGGTCCCTTGGAAGTACCAGACTTGGGACCGAAAAGTTGTAGCTCTTGAGGAATGCGATTGAGAGGAAAGGGGTTGAGGATCGGCGAAGTCGACATAGGTCATTCCTCACCAGTTCGCGCTATCTGCAGGGCGCAGCAGGCAAATATTTTCTCTCGCAAAGCCGCGAAGACGCCGAGTTCTCACGTCTGAAGTATCGAACCCACCCACCAATGCAACTCCGCTACGAAACCTCCACCTCCATCACGGTCGAGCAGTTCGCCGATCTGTTGCGCCGGAGCACCCTCGCCGAGCGGCGGCCCGTGGACGATGCGGCGTGCCTCGCGGCGATGGTTGAGCATGGGAATTTGCTTTGCACGGCGTGGGATGGTGAGAAGCTGGTCGGCGTCGCCAGGTCGGTGACCGATTTCGCGTACTGCTGCTACCTGTCCGACCTGGCCGTCGATGGCGAGTACCAACGCCAAGGCATCGGCCGCGAACTGATTCGTCAAACGCAATCGAAGCTCGCCCCGCGAGCAAAGATCATCCTGCTATCCGCCCCGGCGGCGGTGGACTACTATCCGCGGCTTGGATTCGAGGCACATCCGTCGGCGTGGGTTCTGGGGGCGGGGGAGGAGATCAATTGAATTGGGGTGTGGACTTTGTCTTGCGTGCGAATTATTCCGAATCGCGGCCGCATCAAGAAGACGTCGAGGGACGACCGTTTGGTCTAACAGGCGCTTTGACCTGCTTCCGCTAACTGGCAGGAAGGTAAGGCGATGTTAAAGGTTTGGCAGGAATGGAGAAGGCGCAGGCTTCGATCGCAGTACATAGTGGGAACAAAGCTAAGTCGCCTTATCGCCCGAGACATCAGACGCGAAGTGATCGTTGATTCAAGTGCGGAACTCGACGATGGGTACATTACCGTCCGAATGCGAACCACAAACGTGCTCTATGTGGCGCATGGACTGGCGACTGAGGAACCCTTCGGACCACCGCAGCGGATAGCGATTGCTGAATTGTGGAGCTGGAGCGGCCAGCCTTGGGGAGGAATGGCTGACGGCACCTCATTAATCGATGATCGAAGGCCTTTTCGGTCTGAAGTCGAACATCCAAGGCCATGATCCTAGAAACGTCAGTTGCTTCCGTGCCAAAACCATGAAAACCCAGTACTACACCGCCACTAGCCTCGACGGATTCATCGCGACCGAGGACGACTCGCTTGATTGGCTTTTTCCGCTCGGCGATGTGAACGACTCGAGCTATCCGGAGTTCATTGCCGAGGTTGGTGCGCTCGTCATGGGGGCGAACACCTACGAGTGGGTGCGGCGGAACTCGGAGTTGGTGGAGGCCGAGGTGGGGTCGCCTTGGCCTTACACGCAGCCGGCGTGGGTGATGACGACGCGTGAGTTACCGCTGATCGATGGGGCGGACGTGCGGTTCGCTCGGGGCGATGTCCGCGAGGTGCATGCCGAGATCAACAAGCTGATTGGCTCCAAGAACTTATGGATCGTCGGCGGTGGTGAGCTCGCCGCGCAGTTTTACGACGCGGGGCTGCTGGACGAGTTGATCCTGCAAGTTGGCTCGGTGACTCTAGGCAAAGGGAAGCCCGTGTTCCCGCGCGAAGTCTTAAGCCCGACGCTGCGACTAAAGGCCGTGCGGCAGATGGGGACGACGATGGTGGAGTTGCGGTACGATGTGGAGCGGGGGCCGAACGGTGGTGGTTGAAGGTTGTGTCACGCGGAGACGCGGAGGGGGATTTTTGGCTGGTGTTTGTAGGAATCACCAGCTCAGTAACTCTCGGCGAATTCCAACGGGGCCGAACTCTTTTCGCTGACCCCAAGTTGCTTATCGACGCGTGCAATGATTTCGCTCGTCAGCTTCACGAAGACGGGATGAAACTCAGCCTTGTACTTCTTGTGAATCGACGCAACTGGCTCCCAGGTGGTGTCGATGGCGTGGGCAATTTCTGCTCGCATTGGAACCACGGTGTTGAAAGGTCGCGGGAACTGAAGATCCTCGAAGCTGCCGTACTCGGCCTGTTCGATGATCTTCCGGTGGTCGACGTCCTGGGCTCGATACATTGACCAGATGGTTCCGAGGGCATGCCTGCGGAATCCATCGGTATGCAGTTTCTTGGTTAACCAGTCAGCTCCGCGAAGCGAAAGCCGATTGGGCTGGCAGGGGACAACGTACCCCGTCGAGATCTGAAGCAATTGCTTCACCTGGAAGGAGAGGCTGGGTGGACAATCGATGATGGTGTAGTCGAAGTTGCTGGTGATCCACCGATGCAACTGATTACGATGGTGTTGCATGGTCGCGCGAAGCGCGTCCGCACCAACTTCGCGATAGCGTTTAGCCAGGTTGCTGCTGATGTCGTTCATGCGGACCGAGCAGGGAATGACCGATAGATGTTCCAGCCCGCCGTTGATGTTCGATGCCCGATGAGCCGCGTACGTATCGAATCTGCTGGCATTGAATGTCGGCTTCATCATCTCGCGAAACAGGTCGTGAAGCGTTCGCTTGCTTCGCTCGACTTCCTCCATGCGTTTCTCACCAAGCAACAGCTCAGTGGCGGTGCATTGGTGGTCGGCATCGATCAGCAGCGTTCGCTTGCCGCCCGACGCCAAGCACTCGGCGATCGCGACGGCGTTCGTGGTTTTGGCAACGCCTCCCTTCAAGTTCAAGAACATGATGATGGCCATGCATAACCTCCGAGATGGTGGAAAAGGTGGGACTGCCAGCCACGGATTTCCGCGACGGCATTCGTTAAACCCTAGCACATAAAATGCGTGGAACCGCGTTTCGAATGGCCCGTATCGCAATTTCTTCCATGCATTGGCTACAATCCCCCTGGCTAAAAGAATCACGGCGTTTCGCCGATAAAAGCACTCGGCGTCCGGTCGTTGGGTGTAGGGTAAAAACATGAAATATCGGGTGGCACAGCGAGGGAGACTCTGAGGATGAGGAATCTGCGTTGCCGGGCTATAAAGCGTCGTACATCGGGGTGGCTCGAAGGCGTGTTGTGTTGAAGGGGCGCAGCGTATGATGCTCCGGGCGAGATTCCTCGGTCGCGGGGCTCTCGTCGGAATGACTCTGTGGTTTGGTGATTTCGGCGCGCGGCATGGCGTCGGGCGCCGTATCGGCGCGGAGCTTGATACGGCCTACAATTTGGGTTCTCACCACGCTACCTGTTTGCTTGCGATTTATGAGTACTCTTCATCCCGAAGTCGATCAGTTTCTTCGCACCACCAAGCAGTGGCAGGATGAGCTGGCGGAGCTTCGCGCCGTGGTGCTGGAAACTCCGCTCGTGGAAGAATGGAAGTGGCGGCAGCCTTGTTACACGTTCGAGGGGAACAACGTGGTGATCTTGGGTGGGTTCAAGGATCACTGCGTGCTCAGTTTCTTTAAGGGGGCGCTGCTGAAGGACCCGAAGAGCATTCTCCAGAAGCCGGGAGAGAATACGCGGGCGGCGCGGGTGGTGCCATTCACCAGCGTGGCGGAGGTGAAGAAGCTGGCGAAGGTGCTCAAGGCGTACATCGCCGAAGCGATTGAAATTGAGAAAGCGGGGCTGAAGGTCGATTTCGAAGAGGGCCGCGAGGTCGAGTTGCCGGCGGAGCTGGTCGCGGTGATGGACGAGCGGGCGGATTTTGAGAAGGCGTTCCATGCCCTAACGCCGGGCCGGCAGCGAGCCTACCTGTTGCACTTTAATTCCGCCAAGCAGTCGGCGACGCGGACCGCGCGGATCGAGAAGTGCATGCCGCGAATCTTCGATGGCAAGGGACTCAACGACTGCACGTGCGGGCTGTCGAAGCGCATGCCGGGGTGCGATGGGTCGCATAAAAGTTTGGGGTGAAGTGAAGGGGGAAGGCGGAGGGTGGAAGGGCGAATGGCACCTGGGGAAGCAATCGGCCCCTGTGTCATCCTGAGGGAGCCTCGGCGACCGAAGGATCTCGTTGGCCATTCTTTGGAACGCTAATCTTCGCTAATAAAATCATTCGTGCAGATTAGCGGAGATTCGTGTTCTCTCGCGCGCGAGATTCTTCGGCTCGTGTTACTCGCCTCAGAATGACATGGTTTATGGCGTTGTGGTTTCGGCGGGGCGAAGCTTGAAGCGCCGGATCGGCGCGGAGCTTGATCGCGGCCTACGCGTGGTGCCAGAGGGATGCAGGCGTGGTGATGCCTTCGAGGGCTTTGGCGATTTGTTGGGTGCGCTTCAGGGCTTGGTCGATCGCTGGGGCCCAGGGGCCTTCTTTCGCGCGTTGCCAGGCGGATTGGGCGAGGGGGATCGCGGGGTCGTCGCCGTCGGCTAGCGGATCCTGGGGCAAAGCGTCGTAGTAGCTGCGGAACATGGTGGTCGAGGCGAAGAACTTTCGCATGCCAATCTGGTCGGCGAGCGCGGCTTGCAGGCGGAGGCAGGCGTGCTCGTGGAACCGGTTCGCGCGGTCGTGGTTGGGGAGCCCCCAGTCGAGCTTCGTGAGGCAGTCGGGGCCTTCGACCAGGGCGTGGCAGGTCTCGTGCAGGATCATTTGCGCGAGCGAGTCGTCGGGGTCGAGCGTCTCGGGCGTGCCAATTGTGAGCGTGCCGGCTCCATCCCACGAGGCGTTGACCTCGGCGCTTCGCTCAACGCGCATCCCCATTTGCTCCGCGGCGTGAACCCAAACCAGGGAGAGCGGGTCTTCGTAGGTCTGGTGGATCTTGCGCAAGGTTTGGGCGAGGGTTGGCGGAGGGAATTGCGATAGAGACTCGGATTGACCCTGATGATATAATCTTCTCTGATTGAAGGTCAGCCGGGCCTAGCGTGCCGATGAGCACGCGGCCGCGGGTCTGGCGATTGGCGTTGTCACCACATGTTCCGTTGGATGGGAGTTCTGCGATGGGCGATAAAGGAAGTAAGGACAAAGGGAAGCGGGAAGCGCAAAAGAAGCCGCTGCTAAGTCCCAAAGAGAAGCGGCAACAAAAGCAAGCGAAGAAGGCGAGCAAGTAACCTCGACTCGAACATTCTGCTTAGAAAACCTTTGCTAGTTCGCGCACCCGCTTGCGGCTGTGCGCGAAAGGGCAAAGGTTTTCTCGCTTTACGGCGTCCCCTCGTTATACTCGTCTCTTCGGCTGCCGCCATGTGTGTGCGGCGGCGTGTGGTAACACGCTCCCTGCGAAGAGTGCTATGTTCGTCGACCGATTCCGCCTGCTACTCACGGCTTGCCTTGCCTGCGTCCCCTTTGCCACCCACGCCGACGAGATCGGCGAGCGGCTTGATCGTAAAGGAGACGAGATTGTCGTCTGCGGGCAGTTGTTCCACACGACCGCGCCGGTGGTGCTGTGGATGGATCCGGGTGGATACGATGCGTACCGCGTCGAGCGTCGTTTCGCGGCACTCGAAGAAGCCGATTGGGAGATCACCAAGGAGCTGGTGAAGCTCGACACGCCGAACCGCTACAACCTGCGCAAGGACCCGCTGACGCCCGAGCAAATCGAGCGGGTGCGTGGCGGTGGGTGGGACCTGCCACTGCTGCAGGAAGTGGTCGACCAGTTCGTGATCCACTACGACGTCTGCGGCCGGGCGGAGACGTGCTTCAAGGTGCTGCACGACTCGCGCTGCCTGAGCGTTCACTTCATGCTCGATGTCGACGGCACCATCTACCAGACGCTTGACCTCAAAGAGCGAGCGTGGCACGCCACGATTTCGAACACGCGCTCCGTCGGCATCGAGATCGCCCACATCGGTGCGTACGGCTCGCCCGACGCCAAGCCACTGCAGAACTGGTATCGCAAGGACGATCAAGGCGTGGCGTACTTGAACCTGCTGAAGAACGTGCCGCAGGATCCGTTCGACGGCATGCTCGCCCGGCCGGAGATCGTCGAGGGAACGATCCAAGGCACAAAGCTCTACCAGTACGACTTCACGCCGCAGCAGTACGAGTCGCTGATCAAGCTCACCGCGACGCTGTCGAAGGTGCTGCCGAAGATCAAGCTGGAATATCCAACCGACGCCGACGGCAAGCTGATCCCGCAGGTGCTACCGCCGAAGGAGTGGGAAGAATTCCAAGGCGTGCTGGGGCATTATCACTTGCAGAAGAACAAAACCGATCCAGGTCCGGCATTTGACTGGGAAAAGGTGATCGGCGGAGCTCGGGAGTTGGTCGAGAAGCAGTAGGCAGCTCGTGCGAGCCGCGGCGTCCCCGCCCCCGGAAATGGATGCTTAGAAAATTGGAAGACTTTCAAGCGGGAGAGTTTCCGGGGCCGGGGACGGCCCGGCTCGCTGTTAAGGTTACTCGGATTCTGGCGATGTGGCTTCCGATTCGGGGGTTGGGAGTTCGAAGTTGGGGTATTCGTATTCGTGAGGCAACGGAAGCAGTTGTACGCTTTGTTGCCAGTACTGCGCTCGCGCATCGGAATTTGAATCGCGTGAGTAAGGCTGCGAGATATTTGGCACCTCGATCGTCGGATACGTTACTGCGAGGTCACGTAGCGATTCTTTTGACACGTATCTACTTGGATCGACTGCCAAATGCGTCTTGCTGGCATTTCCTTGGCCGATGCTCCAGATCATGGGGGGCACGTCCGTCGTGCGGGCGTATACCTCCCAAAGCGTGTCTCCCCAAGTGGCGAGTTCGTAATAGCGGGAGGCGTACTGGAAAGGCTGGCCCGAATAGGGATCTATTGTTACGGTAGCCAGTAGCTCCGGATCTATATATGGCACTAGTTCGTCCAGCGTCGCGGGATACTCCCCGTGCTGCAGATGATGGGCGATAAGTAAGAGACGAAGTTGTTCGAGTCGCTGCTGGGCTTGCTGAGAAAGCGTGTTGTCTATGTCATCGATTCCGCGACGGATGGGGGTCCATATCTCATCCGCGAGAAGACTAGAAGCCGCTGTTTTAGAGAGGGCGAGGCGTCCCGCAGTGTCAACTGGTGAGCGATAGCCAGCTTTAGTGACCATCAAGGCCTCGTGGGATAGCTGCGTGTTAGGGCTAATCTGACCGGCTTCGAACAAATATTTCAGTGTCTGCACAGCGAACACCCGTAAAGCCAATTTGGCGCGGCTACGTTCACCCGGGAATCGATTGAGAAGTAACGCCATCTCCGATAAAGTGGGCGGCGTGGCCAAACTGTTGGCGGCACTTCCACCATCCAGTATCGCGCGGGCATCCACGTAGTCGGCCACAACGTCGATCGTAATCGTCGGATACTTCTTGCTGACTTCCACTAGATCGGCTACCGCATCGCGAACCCGCTCAGGGGTTTGTCCCGGCGAGACGGCCCAGAGGGTGTGCAGGTCGCCATCAAACATTTGACTGATGTGGTCCGTTCCACGGTTCATCTGGACTTGGCGGGCCATTGCATCGGACTGGAGCTGACGCCTGAAGTTCTCAAGGGCGAGAATCCGCGTCCAAGCGAGGTCAAGACTGCCTTCCCGCATCGCTTTGTGAGCGCTATTGTCGAGAATCCAAGCAACGTCGCGAATCCACATCTCCGGCAGGCGGTTCTCGGCGACAGGTAGCTTGGTGAGTTCTATCAACGCGTCCACTTGTTGGGGCGTCGCTTTCCCGTAATCCAAACGTAGCGAGTTTCTCACCTCCTCATGCGTAGGCATCACGTAGCCGATATCTTCGCCTGCGGGCATACTTTCGCTGGCTACGCCTCGAATCTGATCCAACAGAGTCCGGTATCTGGCGGCCACCAGCACCGCGTCTCGCTGCTGCTGCTGTTCGAACTCAGCGACTAAGGTGTCGAATGCTTGATCCATCTGTCGCCGCGCAGAAGGCAGGTCAATCGCAGCGGTAGCGCCGAGGGCTTTCTGTTGCTGCATCGCCTCGCCGAGCGCAAGCTGATCCAGTGCCCACTCGATTTGCGAGTGGCGGATCATCGGAAGGCTGGCCACGACGACGAGCACAGGGGTAATCGCCGCGGCGGCCACTCGCGACCAACTCGCCCGGGTGCTGCGAGCGGCGAGCCAGTCGCCAATTCGGAGGTAGGTCGCGGCGAAAGCACCGAGCGCGATAGGCAGCAAGCACCACGTCGGAGGGAGACGCCAGAACCAGATCAACTGACAATACAGCATCACTCCGATCGACGCGAATAGGCTGAGGCCCGCGGCGAGGATTTCGCTCTTCAGAAGCAGCGAAGCAAGCTGGCCGAGGGCGAAGGCCAAGAATGTCGCGAAGATGGCCAGAGGGACGCCGCGATAGAAGAAGTCGCTCCAAAAAACTTGCATCTCGGCTTGCTGGAAACTATTCAATGAGCTGTAAGTAGTAGTTGGCCCGGGAAAGCCGTACATGCTTATGATTACCCAGGCAGCCAATGCGAGGATGGCAATCAGGAATAGGGAAAGATAGGTACCCCAGGTGAAAATACGAGCGAGCCAGACTAGTCTCGGCCGGCCGGCGTGTTCGGTGAGGAACTGGTGTTGGCCGCGGCGATGATCGGGGCGGAACACCAGCGCGCCACACAAGCCGGGGATGAAGAAGGTGCTCATCAACGCGGCGGGCGATGGCATCGCGCGTCCGTCTTGGCTCAACTCGATAAGTCCTTCCACGGCCCACATGAGCAGGAACCCAACCCCCACGACGCCCAGCATCACTTGCCACGACTCGCGCCAGGTCTGCCACACCAGTCGCCAGAAGATGCTCCGGCTGGTTGTCGGGCCTAGGGGCTGCAAGGTGGTGATGGCCGAGGCGGCCATCGAGCGTTGTAGCGCGGCGGGAATCACTTCCGTGAACTGCCACTGTCGACCGCGTCGCTGCGAGCGAGTGGATTCCGTGCGATTTACCCAGCGCCGGGCGAGCAACGTGGCGATCACTAGCCCCACGCCACACAAAAGCCAGCGGTAAAGAAGGGAGTCGGCGAACGCTTCGCCTCGGTAGCCTTCCTCATTTGCGAGGGCGATAGCAATCTGCGAACTGAACGAGGTCATCGCGCAGGCCAGCACGGCGGCCAGCAGCGGGCGGCGAACTAATAGCGACACCACGAGGCCCCAGACCGTGGCCTCGGCCAATAGCACCGTGCCGAGATTCAGGTAAAGAGGAAATCCGCCCTTCGAGGGGAAGCCCATGCCACCCAAAAGCCACGCCACCGCGGACATGCCGAGTGCGAATGTTAATGCGAGGAAGCAGACGGCGAGCAGCTTGCCCGCGAACAACGCTTGCCAGTAGCGGGGCAGGGTGAGGAGGAACGTATCGGTCTGTTCTTCGCGTTCAACGGAGAAGGCCGTGGTAGCGGCTCCGATCGCCACGAACGCTCCACCGCCAAACGCGCAAAACAGCAACATGAACGCCCGCGCTTCGTCGATATCTAAGGTCGGCTCGGAGTAGTGCAGATAAAGGCAAAACAACATAAACAGCGCGGCCAGCCCCGCTACGCCGAGCGCGAAGCCTCGCATTTTGCGAACTTCTTTCCAGGCGAAGCGATAGACCAGCGGCCAGAACGTGCTGGTGGTCGTCGGCAAACTCGCGATGGTCGACATGTGTCTCTCCCTAAGATCTCGATCGCCAGGAATTCTCGCGGACTACCACTGCTCGTGGCCTAGTAGTAACTCGTCGTCACGATTCGGTAGTCGGAACGGATCGGCGGTCGACACGGTTGGTGCGGCGTCGGGACCGATGCGGGCGACGAAGATCTCCTCGAGCGAGGGCGTGTGGCTATCGGCCGACACCACCCCCGAGGCCGCCATCAATTGAGCCATCGTTTCGTCGATGTCCGGCTTTGGATGACGAACCAAGAGTTGCCACTGCCGGCCGTGGCGAGTTCGCGAGATGAGCGTGCCCGGCATGGTGGGTGGTGCCGAGGCGTTGCCTTCCATTGTGACGGTCCACGACCTTGTGGTGGCCTTCAGGTCTTCGAGCTTCGCGAGTTCAAGCAGTTTTCCTTCGTGCATGATGGCCACCCAATCGGCGACACGCTCGACCTCGCCTATCTGATGACTGGAGAGCAGCACCGTGCGTCCTGTAGCGGCTTGGTCGACCATACTTTCGAGGAACTCGCGCCGCACCAGCGTGTCGAGACCCGAGGTCGGTTCGTCGAGCACCAGCAGCTTCGGGCGATGCGCGAGGCCCAATGATAAAACCACCTTCGCCCGCATGCCCTTCGACATGTGGGCGATTTTGCGGTCGGCGGGGACGCCAAACCCAGTGAGCAACTGCCGGTAGTTCTGCTCGAAGCCCTCGCCATAGAACCCCGCGGTGAACCAGCCTATCTCGGCCGCCGTCATCCAGTCGTACAGCGTGGGGCGCTCGGCAACGTAACCGACTTGGCGGCGAATCGTTTCGCCATCCTTCCGGCTCGATAGGCCGAGCACGCGGATCTCGCCTTCGTCGGGCTGGGTGAGCCCGAGCAGCATACGAATGAGGGTCGACTTGCCTGCGCCATTCTCGCCTAACAGCGCGAACACACAGCCAGCCGGCACGGCGAGCGACACGCCATCGACCGCCGTGTGCTGGCCGAATCGTTTGGTGACGCTTCGCAACTCGATGACGTTATTCATGCCGATCCTTTCAAGTTGGGCGATTGCTTTTCGAGCCTTGTGATTTCGGCGTCGACCATTCGGCGGATGGCGTCGGTGTCGAGGCCCGAGAGAAAAGCTTCTTCGAGCGCGAGGCCGATGCGATGCTGGAGAAGTTGTCGCCGCTGTGTCTGGCAGTCTCGCCGCGCCCCGCTTTTGACGGCGAGACCGATGCCAGACGCAAATTCCACCACGCCCTGTGACTGAAGGTCGCGATAAGCGCGGGCGACCGTGTTGGGATTGATCGCCAACTCGCGAGCCAGCTCGCGAACACTGGGGAGCAAGTCGCCCGGAGCCACCACGCCGTCGGCGATGGCGAACATCACTTGCCGGACGATCTGCTCGTAGACCGGCACGCCGTTTTGGCTGTCAACGCGAATGATCACTTGATAAGCTCCTGCCGGTGAACCACCGTACTAGTGCGATGGTACACCTATGGCCGGGAGGCGTCAAGCAGGAAGTTTGGAAAATGTTGGCGCGCAAACGTAGGGTGGGTGGTTCTGTCGGCGCCTGGAACCCATCCAGTTGCACGCCCACTGACGCCGACAGGTTCACCCACCTTTCACCGCTACGCAATACGGTGGGCAAACCTGCTGGCGAACAAGGCCTCTGAATTGGCAAACAACCAATCGCCAGCAGAACTACCCACCCTACGACCCCGCCCCGATACAAAAAAAGGAGCAGTAGCGCGAGTTGCTACTGCTCCTTCCGTAATATCAACTTTTCAATCGCAGACTACCAAATGATCTGCTTGGTGCCGGGGCGCGTGCGAACCACGGTGCCGCCGAGGATCGGGCGGTGGCGAGTGTAAACGCGGGGCGGCGTCTTCACAACCATTGGCGCCCGCATGGGCTGCGGAGTGACCCAAACCGGTTGAGGCTGAACCCAAACGGGCTGCGGCGCTACGACCACGGGACGATAAACGCGAGTCGCCCACTGGGCGTCGGCACTGCCGGCCCATGCGCAGCTCACAACGGTAGCCACAATGAATGCACCAAGAATCCTCATGTTACAAACTCCGTTACTTTTGATTTCGTAGGAAACGATCTTAGCCTTCCGAAAGCCTAGCATATTCTACCGCGCCGGTTCCGAGGCCAGACAGGGCCCGGCGAACCGCCTACCGCACCGGGCCAACGCTCTGATACAATCGCCCCGCCGAGCCGCGAGTGCAAGCATCGCCGGTGGCTCGGCAAACGCAGGCGAAACCGCGACCCGGAGCGTAGCAGACGTTGAAAGGACTGGCCCCCACCGAACTTGGCGTCATGCTGCTATCGCTGGCGCTGCTCATCGGGGTAGCTCGCGCGCTCGGCGAGCTTGCGCGCCGCTTCCGGCAACCAGCAATTCTGGGCGAGCTTCTTGCCGGCGTCCTCTTGGGACCGACGCTCTTCGGGTACTTCGCGCCTGAGTTGCAGGGCTTCTTGTTTCCTCAGGAGGGGCCCAACGCGGTGGTGCTCGATGGCATTGCCTCGCTCGCCATCGTGCTGTTCTTGCTCGTCGCCGGCATGGAAGTCGACCTGTCGATTGTCTGGAAACAAGGCTTCGCGGCGCTCAAAGTTGGCGTTCTGGGAACGATCATTCCTTTCGTCATTGGCGTAGCGTGCGCGTACTTGATGCCGCAAGCGATGGGCCGCCAGACCGACGCCGACCCGCTGGTGTTCGCACTATTTGTCGGTACGGCGATCGCGATCTCGGCGCTACCGGTCATCGCCAAGACGCTCATGGACCTCGATCTCTACCGTACCGACTTCGGCATGGTGGTCGTCAGCGCGGCGATCTTCAACGACCTAGTGGGCTGGACCATCTTCGCCATCATCCTGGGCATGATGGGGACCCACAGCGCTGGGATAGGCATCGGGACTACGTTGATCCTTACCATCGCCTTCGCGATCTTCGTGCTTACCATTGGCCGCATGGCGATGCATCGCTGCTTGCCGTTCCTGCAAGCTTACACGCACTATCCGGGCGGCGTGCTTGGTTTCGCCGTAACGATGGGCCTGCTCGGCGCGGCGTTCACCGAGTTCGCCGGCATCCACGCGATCTTCGGGGCGTTTCTGGTTGGCGTTGCGCTCGGCGATTCGTCGCACCTCTCCGAGCGAACCCGCGTGATGATCGACGAGTTCGTTTCGTTCATCTTCGCGCCGCTGTTCTTCGCGAGCATTGGCCTTAAGGTGAACTTCGTCACTCACTTCGATCTGCCACTAGTGCTGATGGTGCTGCTAGTGGCGACCGTGGGCAAACTGTTCGGCGCGGTGCTAGGTGCTCGCTGGGGTGGTTTCCCAACGCGGGAACGCTGGGCGATTGGGTTTGCGATGAACGCCCGTGGTGCGATGGAGATCATCCTTGGCACGCTTGCGCTCGAAGCGGGCATCATTCGCCAACGCCTGTTCGTCGCGCTGGTGATCATGGCGATCGTCACGTCGGCCGTAGGTGGACCTTTGATTCGACGCGTGCTGAGCCGCCGGCAATCACAAAGGTTGATGCCTCTGCTGTCGGCGAAGACCTATTTGCCCAATTTGATTGCCGAAACACGCTGGGATGCCATCTGCGAGCTGGCCCGTGTGGCTGCGGACCAAGCCGGCCTAAGCGCCGAGACAATTATCGAACTCGCGTGGGAACGCGAACAACTCGCCGCCACCGGCATTGGCCATGGCGTGGCAATTCCCCATGCAAGGCTTGCGGAGCTTAAGGCCCCGGTGGTCGTCATGGGGGTCTCGGAAGCTGGCATTTCGTTCGACGCCCCCGATGGCCAGCCAGCTCATGTCATCCTGTTACTCGTCACTCCCAGTGAAGAGCCGACCATCCAACTCGAGCTGTCTGCCGACATCGCTAACATGTTCCGCGACCCTCAGTGCCTCGAACGAATTCAGAGGGCGTCGAACTACACGCAACTCATGGCGGCGCTCAAGGCCGCGGCGGCGTCAAAGCAGGAGTAGGGTCGAAAAAAGTGTGTGGCCCCATATGCTAGTGGCGACTATATTCCTTGCTGGCCGATGACGTCCACGGAGGTGGCTGCGTGAGATTCTCTCTTCTGAAACTGCTCGTCCTAACCACCGCGGTCGCCGTGTATGCTGCCGCCGTTTTTGCACTGCCCTGGGGAATTGGTTTGCTGGTGCTTGCGAGCGTGCTATTGATCACGCCGGCTCTATTCGTCGGCGGAGTTCTTTACTCACGTGGTTGTTGGAGGCCGTTTTGGATTGGCTGCGGAGCAAGTGGTATCGGACCCACCATTATCGGCTATCTATTGCTCACGGCTGTTCTCTTCGACATCAGCTGGAGCGATCTCTTTGACCAGGGTGATGGCGACCAGCGTCTCTTTCTCGGTGTGCTGGCTTTTTGCCAGCTTTCGCCGATTGCTGGCGGCCTTGTTGCTTTAACTATGCACCGCATCCATGAGCGTTCGCGCTCGATCATGCCGCCGTCAACCAATGCCGATTGAAGATCCAGCGAGGAGAGCACTCCCGCGACTAGAAAGCGACCTGCTACTGCAAAACCGGTAGCCCCACGTTCAAGCTCCCCGACCGGAAGCCGGCGAGATCAAGCGTCACGTAGCGGAACCCTAATTGAGTAAACTCCTGAGTAAGCCACTCCAGAACGGCGGGCTCAGTGACTACAGGCAGGACGTCTAAGGGTACCTCGATGCGAGCCAAGTCGCCTGCGTGATGGCGGACGCGGCATTCGCGAATGCCGAGGCTCCGCAACAATTGCTCAGCCAAGTCGACGCGCTTTAGACGTTCGGGCGTCACCTGCTCGCCATAAGCGATGCGACTTGCGAGGCACGGTGCCGCGGGCTTGTCCCACACTTCCAGTTGCCAGTGCTCGGCCAATCGCCGTACGGCCACCTTATCAAACTTGCACTCCGCCAGAGGGCTCCGTACGCGGGCATTGTCCGCAGCCACGAGGCCTGGACGGTAGTCGCCAAGGTCGTCGACGATCGTGCCATTGGCGATGGTTGCGAAACCTTCGTTCGCGGCGTAACGAGCCAGTACGCGGTAAAGTTCTGACTTGCAGTGGAAGCAGCGGTCGGGGGCGTTCGCTACGTACTCGGCGACTTCGATCTCGCTGGTCGATAGTTCGACGTGCCTTACACCAATGTCCGCCGCCACGCGTCGGGCAATATCGAGTTCGCTATCCGGAATGGCCGCCCCTACGCCCGTTGCAGCAACGGCTCGATCGCCGAGCGCGAGATGGGCGGCCTTCGCCACCACCGCGCTATCCACGCCACCAGAATACGCTACCACGCAGCTTTCGAACTGGGCGACGCACGCCACGAGTTCGTCGGCTAGGCAGGAGGTGGTCAGCGTCGACTTCACGGCAGGGGTTCCGAAGGGCACCATAGTTTTGCGCAATCTCAGCATACCAGAACGAAAGGCCACGATGAATCCGAATAGCTGCCTGAAGTTCCGGGAACTTGGCATTCCCGCGAACACGTGTCGCTATGGCAACTGCGGCGGCTGAGGATTCTCCAGCCGGCGAAGCTGGTCACGCAGCTCAGCGGCCAGTTCGTAACGTTCCTCGGCGATTGCCTCGGCAAGCTGCTCGCGGAGCTGCTCTACGGGGTCGGGCGCCCCCTCATCGTCGGCGGTCGAATCCCCACTTTGCGTCATCAGGTCCTTCCGCCATCGGCGGAGGAATTGAAGCTCGCCCAGTCGGTCGGATTGCTCTTCTTGCCCGTACTCGGCGAGGAAATCCTCGAGCTGCTGGATGCCACTATCGATCACCCCAATCGCGGCTTCCATTTCCTCGAGTTCTACGAGTGGCGTTGCCACGGCGCGGGTGTGCATCATCGTGACGTAGGGACGCCACTGATCGAATTGCAACTTGTCACGGTCGTGACGGGCGTGATTGCGGACGAAACGAAATAGCTCCAAGTTCCGCGTAGTGTCGCGAGCACAAAGCTCGTAGCGACTTAAATGCCAGAAGCTCAGGTAGCGGTGGTAGTACTGCATTCCCTCGCGCAGCAGTTCGATGCAATCTTCGGGATCGAGTAAGTAGCGGGCCGCGTCGGGGTTGGCGGCGTCGTGTTGGGCTTGCCGCCGCTGGTGGTATTCGAGCCAGGACTCGCAGTCGTGAATCCGCCGGCCATCAGGCCGGCCGTCGACGTGCATTTGGAGCAATCCAAGGTCGAGCCGCAGCTGAATTCGCTCACTGCCGTCCTCCGTGCGAATGCTTCGCACCGTCACTTCGTCGGGACGAAAATCCCAGTCACCAAGAATTGGATCGATATCGGGCGACACGGCTTTTCCAAAGGAGATTCTCGACAAACTGCTCAAACCGCGTCGGTATATAGACACCGAGCGACATCCAATTATAGCGCACCAAGCCGTGTTGTGCCAAAGGGCATAGGTAGTGGGCTAGAGCTCGCGCACCACGATATCGCGGTACTGAACGCGACTGCCCACGTGATTCTGAAGCATGAACTTCCCACGCTCGGGCTGACCAAAGTAGGGGTGCAGCCGAGCAAATTTGCTGTCCTTCACACGCGCGTGCCAGTCGTCGGTCAGCAGATCGTATTCGAGGATCCGAGTTCCATTGAGCCAATGTTCGACGTGATTATCCTTGACGACGATTCGTGTGTGGTTCCATTGGCTATGCGGGCGAGTTGGCTTGCAAGCGAGCGGACCGTAGAGATCGACGCTGGAGCCGGTCGATTCGTTCGCGCATGGGTCGAGGTCTCGCGTTACGTCGTCTACCAACTGATACTCGGGCCCCAACCAAATGTACTTGTAGTCGGCGACACGGTAGAAAATGCCCCCGTTGCCCTTACGAGGCAGCCGCCACTCGGCCTGGAAATCGAAATCGCCGAAATCCTTATTCGTGAAGGCGTCTTCTCCCCACCCGGTGACCGCCAGCGTGCCATCCACAACCGCCCAACCTTTCGGCGCGGCGCCATCTTCGTTGGTCCACCCTTCGAGCGACTTGCCATCGAACAACGATGTCCGCGCCGGAACCTGCTCGCCGAGAAGCTCGGCCACTTTCTCCTCGATTGCGTCGGCCCAGCGCTGGTAGCCCGAGGGGCTGAGGTGCAGGAAGTCGGGCATGATCTTCTTGCTCAGCGTACCGTCTTTTTCAAGAAACACGTGGCCGATGTCGAGGTAGTGGACGTTCTGCCAATCGGCGAGTTCGCTAATGGCCTTATTGGTTTCGGCAATCGTGGCCCGGTGAGGATCGTCAGCCGCCTGCCCGCGGGGAAATACTCCCAGCAGCAGGATCTTCGTCTCGGGGGTTGCCTCGCGAATCGATTCGACAACCCCAGTGACCCCTTCGATGGTATCGGCGGGTGAGAATCGGCCCTTGCTTAAGTTATTAGTACCAATCATCACCACCGCTAGCTTCGGCGATTGCCCCTCCAAGTTGCCATTCTCGATGCGGTAGACGACGTGCTGGGTCTGGTCGCCGCCGATGCCGAGGTTGCCGGCGTTCCGCGGGGCGTATCGCTCTTTCCACACATTCTTGCCAGCCCCACCCCAACCGGCGGTAATCGAGTCGCCAATGAACACCAGGTCCCATTTTTTCTCCTGGGCCTGCTTGTTGATCGACTCGTGCCGCTTTAGCCAATTGGCATCTCGCGGAGCCGGCTTGGTAGTGGCATCGGAGGCCCCACTTGGGAGAGTTAGTGTACAAACGAGAAACAAGAGAACCGAACGCAGGGTGGCGGCGTAAAAAGCGGGCATTTCAGTGCTCCGGCGGGGGAGGGCAGGGGGTAAAGTCGGCCTATTTTAACACCTCTCAGAGCCGAAATGCGAGCATTGGAGGGGGGAAAAGGGGGAGGAAAAACTTGCAAAAAAGTACTTGCATTTGTTTGTGAACATCAATATAGTTGCCTTGCGTACAGTGATTCGGGCGGCGGAGACCGCTAGCCACCCGCTTGCATACAAACCTAGCTTTAATAGATAAAATGGGAGCTTAAACATGGTCGCCACCGCAACCCCGAATAACCGCATGGCCAAGAAATCGCAATCGAAGAAGTCGACTAAAGAAGCCGCCGATAAATCCGCTAAGAGCCCGCGCCTCGCGATGCTCGAGAACAGCCCCGAGCTCAAGAATACGGTGCTGGCGATCGAGAAGCAGTTTGGCGACGGTGCCATTATGCCCCTCGGCAGTGAGGCCGATCGCCGGATCGAAGGCATTACCACAGGTAGCCTGTCGGTCGACATGGCCTTGGGTGGCCAGGGTATCCCGCGTGGCCGCATCATCGAGGTGTTCGGCCCCGAGTCGAGCGGTAAGACCACACTGGCCCTGCACGTGATAGCAAGCGCTCAGAAGAACGGCGGCATCGCGGCGTTCATCGACGCCGAGCACGCGCTGGACCCAAGTTGGGCCAAGAAGCTCGGCGTGGACCTCGAAACCCTGCTGGTCAGCCAGCCGGGCCACGGCGAAGAAGCCATGCACATCACCGAGATGCTGGTGAAGAGCAACGCGGTGGACGTGATCGTGGTCGACTCGGTCGCCGCTCTGGTTCCTAAAAAGGAACTCGATGGCGAAATCGGCGATTCACACGTCGGTCTGCAAGCCCGGCTCATGAGCCAGACGATGCGCAAGCTGACCGCCGCCATCGCCAAGTCGAAGACCTCGGTGATCTTTATCAATCAGATCCGCGAGAAAATCGGCGTGATGTTCGGCAGCCCCGAAACCACCCCCGGTGGTCGCGCCCTGAAGTTCTACTCGTCCTGCCGTATCGACGTCCGCAAGATCGGGCAGCTCAAAGATGGCGAAGACGTAGTGGGCCAGCGCGTCCGCGTGAAGATCGTGAAGAATAAGGTCGCTCCGCCGTTCCGCGTGGCAGAATTCGACATGATGCACAAGGACGGCATTAGCTACGAAGGCGATATCCTCGACCTGGGCATCGAGCAGAAGGTCGTCGGCCGCACCGGTGCTTGGTTCCGCTATGGCGACATGCAGCTGGGACAAGGCAAGGAGAAGGCCCGCATGTACCTGAAGGAGAATCCCGAGATCACCGAGGAGATCAAGGAGAAGATCCTGGCGGCGGGTGGTTTCGACGATCTGCTGGCTGCGAAGGGTGGTGGCGGCGAATCGGTCGAAGAAGAGTACTCGGAAGACGAACTCTAATCCTCAATGTGGATGGAGCGGCGATTGACTGCACGGCGTAAGAGTTCCCTGGCACTGGTGCTGCTCGCCCTGGCGAGCGGGGTGGCTATTGCATTTCCGAGCCGAGTGCGCGGGCAGGATACCCCGGTGCCGCCGGCGGCCTTGGCCGCACTCGGCGAGTACCAGCAAGCGCTAGCGGACCTTATCGCAAAGGTGGAACCAAGCGTCGTCGCCATTAGCCGGGCACCCGGCGGTGGCGGCGACCAGGCTCAAGCCTTTCCGGCGTTCGAATCGAACTTTGGCGCGTTCGCCCCGACTTCACGCGACCCCTTCGAGCCATGTGGCGCGGGGGTGGTCATTGAGGAAAAGGGACTGATTCTAACGCAGTACCTCAACGTCCGGCGGGGAAGCCTGCATCGCATCACCACCAGCGATGGCCGTCAGCTCGATGCCACGGTGAAGGCCGCCGATCCGCGAAGTGGGCTGGCGGTTTTGGAGGTAAAAACCACCGGCATCCCCGCGTTGGAGATCGGCGACGCCGATCAACTGCGAAAGGGTTTCTTCGTTTTGACCGTTGGCAACCCGCAGGCGATCCTTGCCAGCGGCCAAGCATCCGCCAGTTGGGGCACCGTGTCCAATATCGGCCAGCGTGCGACGCCCACCACCAATCTGAACAACACCAACGACGAGCAAGGGCTTGGCTACGCGACCACGCTGCATCACCTCGGGACCCTTATACAGGTCGATGCCAAGCTCAACTGGGGCACGGGCGGCGGGGCGGTGGTTGATCTCTCGGGCAAGCTCGTAGGCATTACCACCGTGGCGGGGACGCTCCCCGGTCACGAATCGCCAGCCGGCTACGCCATCCCGATGACTTCAACTTTTCGCCGGATTGTGGACGATTTGAAGGCAGGCCGCGAAGTGGAGTACGGCCTGTTGGGATTGTCGCTTATCGGTCCCGAGCGCCAGACCGACGGCATCGCTGGCGCCGTAGTCGGGCGCGTCGTGCCTGGTAGCGCCGCGGCAAAGGCCGGCATTCAGCCCGACGATCGCCTGGTGGAGGTCGAGGGCAAGGAGATTGCCACCGTCGCCGACTTGCAACTTCACGTCAGCAGCTTGCCTCCTGGCAAGCCGGTGAACGTGCGGCTGTATCGCAACGGTCAGGAGATGCAAGTGCCAGTCTCGCTCTCAAAGTACTACGTTCCTGGCGACAAGATTTACACAACGGGCCTGCGAAACTGGCGTGGCTTGCAGGTCGACTACTCAACAGCTGCGCCGCTTACCTCGATTGATCAGGCTGCCATGCAGAATCTGGTCGACCCCCAAGGATGCGTTGCCGTGATCGAAGTGGAGCCCGGAAGTGCGGCCGATTCGGCAGGCATCAAGCCGGGCATGTTCATCAGTCACGTTGGAGAGAAGCGAGTCGCATCGCCCGACGAATTTTACGAGGCGGTCGCGGAGGCGGACGATACCGTGAATCTCAGATTTACGGGCACCGAAGCGGCGCAAGACACTGCCGTACCCCAGGCGCCGGCTGAGTAAATATCTACCGCCGAAGTGCGACCGCCCGAACCCCGGCGAGAGCGAGAATCGCTAGGACCAGGGTCGAAGGTTCTGGAACCACTTCCGACGAAGTGAAGAGGGGCGCCACAACTTCGGGACCTAGCGCGACCGCGCCGAGGTTGTCCCGCCAAACGCTGTAATCGGCCAAGTTGACCACTCCATCGGCGTTCCCATCGGCGAGCAGGGCGTCGCCCGACTGTCCGAACGATGTTTTCCAAAGCGAGTAGTCGTCGCCATCGACGATGCCATTCTCGTCATAATCGCCTGGCTGAATGTAGCTGACGGCGATACTCGTTGACGGTGCGTTGTTGTCCGACGCGAAGACTTCAATGCTACGTGGCGTGCTGGGGTTCCAGATCGTGCCCAATAGCAGTCGTTCACCCGGCGAAAGGACTGCTCCCAGGCCAGTCACGGTGCCTTCCACTAGCTGGTCCGACGTGGGCGGCAGTTCGTCCATTACGGGGGTGGGAGTGATAATCAGCCACGAGCCCGTGGGATCGACCGAGCCATCCCCCGTTATCGACGCATCAGTCAGGCCGGCGATGTGCAGCCACTGGTCGGAAAGTAGATCGCTGGTGGGGAAATGAATCTGGTAGGCGACCAGCGTGTAGTCCACCTCTCCAAGATTTGTTAGCCGCATTTCCCCGGTCGAGAGTCGCACCGTCGCCGCCAATTCGGCACGCGTAGGCAGAGCGAGCGCAACACTGGCGATCACCACCGCTAGTACGGGTGCGAAATGGGGTAAAGGCATGACAATATCAGGGCGAGACGGCTGTTCCGGACAAGACGGTGGGCGCGACCGGTGGGGGCCGGGACCTGCGTCCATTATACCCGCGACCCGCGCCACGGACGAAGAAATTGCAGCTATTGGCGGATCCATTGAGCCAGTTTTGCCGGTTTTGCGGGTGTCAAACGCTCGCCGCTGGTCTTCAAGCGGACCTTGGCGATCCGGATCGCGGTTTACCGCGCGGGTCGACCTGCCAGCGCTCGCCTGTGGTCGTGTCCAGCGCGGTAAGCCACTTGCCGCCGCAGCAGAAGGTGTCGATGCACACCAAGTAGCCAGCGTCCAGCACCTCGCCATCCTTCTGCGAAGTGTGGCCCACGATAGCCGTTTTGCCGCTTTGGTGGGCCGCTGGAAGGGCGTGGCGGAGGGACTGCCAGCGCTGGTAGCCCCATTCTTGGTCGTCCAGTGGCGCGGCCGGGTCGTAGCTGCCGTGGGCGAAGAAGTGGCTCTCCGTTTCATGACAATCGCCCCACGTTCGCAGGTACAGCAGGTGCTCGTGAGGCAGTTCGGCGGCCGTTTTCACGCCGTACGAGGCGAGCGTTTCCTGCCCGCCGCATAGCAGCCAACTGCTAGCCGTCGACGGGCGGTCGACCGCTGCCAGCAACATCTCCTCGTGGTTGCCGAGAATCGGGACGATGTTGGTCCGGTCGGCCCAACTCAACATAGTTTCGATCGCTTCGCGACTTTGCGGTCCTCGATCGACGATGTCGCCAAGCACCACCACCGTGTCGTCGGGACTGGGGGCAATCCGCTCCAGGATCGAGGCAAAAGCTTCGGCGCAACCATGAATGTCGCCGATGGCAATGACTCGCTGAGACATACGGGTGGGCAGTTAGGGGCAGAGTTGACCTTTCGCATTGTTCCGCATGACCGGCTGGGGATCAACGCCCCGCCCGGGTCTTCGTTGACATCAGGGGGCAGGGCGGTAGGATGATACAAATCCCTAACTGCCATCGAGTTGCGATGCGCACCCGCGTGCCTCAAGAGACATCAAAGCCACCATGCCCGAGCCGATCACTCAACTCGAACTTGCCCGCGCCGGAAGTATCACGCCCGAGATGGAATTCGTGGCGAATCGCGAGCACCTCGAACCCGAGCTCATCCGCAGCGAAGTGGCGGCGGGGCGGATGGTGATTCCGGCGAATCGCGTGCACCTCGCCGGCCGGCTTGAGCCGATGGGTATTGGCATCGCCGCCAAGTGCAAGGTGAACGCCAACATTGGCAACTCGGCCGTCACCAGCAACGTGGATGGCGAGCTTGAAAAACTGCACATGGCCGTCCACTTTGGGGCCGACACGGTAATGGACTTGTCGACCGGCAAGGACATCGACCGCATTCGCCAAGCGATCATTGCCGCCTCGCCCGTGCCGATTGGTACGGTGCCGATCTACCAGATGCTCGAAGAGCTAGGCGGCAACATCGAGGACATGAAGCCGCAGAACTTTCTGGACATGGTCGAGCATCAGGCGAAGCAGGGTGTCGACTACATGACCGTGCACTGCGGCGTGTTGCTCGAACACCTCACTTATACGATGAACCGGGTCACGGGCATTGTGAGCCGGGGCGGTTCGTTGATCGCCAAGTGGATGATGACGCATCGCAAGCAGAATCCGCTGTACGAGTCGTTCGACGACCTGTGCGACATCATGCGGCAGTACGATGTCACTTGGAGTCTAGGTGATGGTTTGCGTCCTGGTAGCATTGCCGACGCCAGCGATCACGCTCAGTTTGCAGAACTAGACGTGCTTGGCGAACTCACCATGCGCGGCCGCGAGCGTGGCACCCAGGTGATGGTTGAAGGTCCCGGTCACGTGCCGATGGACCAAATCCAAATGAACATCGAGCGTCAGATCGAAGTGTGCGATGGCGCTCCGTTCTACGTGCTCGGCCCGCTTGTGACCGACATTGCTCCCGGTTACGACCACATCACCAGCGGCATCGGCGCTGCCCTCGCGGGTTGGTACGGTGCGGCGATGCTTTGCTACGTGACGCCCAAGGAACACCTTGGCCTACCCGAGCCCGAAGACGTCAAGCAAGGCATGGTGGCCTACAAGATTGCGGCGCACGCCGCGGACGTGGCTCGCCATCGTCCGGGGGCTCGCGATTGGGACGACGCCCTGTCGAAGGCCCGCTTTGAATTCGACTGGAACGAGCAGTTTCGCCTGGCCCTCGACCCCGAAACGGCCCGCGCGTACCACGACCAGACGCTGCCGCAGGATACGTTCAAGAGCGCCCACTTCTGCAGCATGTGCGGCCCGAAGTACTGCTCGATGAAGATTACTCAAGACATCCGCAAGATGGCCGACGAGCTACCTGGCGGAGACCAGTTGGTCGAGATTGGTTCGAATCATTCGTAAGTGCACTTCGCACTTACTACTTCTGTAACGGAGAGTTTTATGCGTACGCTCAGTGCCCTTGCTCTGTTGTCGCTCGGTGCCATGATTGGTTGCGCCGAAAATCCAACCGCCCCGGTGGCATCACCCGAAGCCCCCGCTGCTCAGCCCGTCGTGTTTAACGCGGGTGGCAATCCTACCGTAGAAATCGATGTCCCAGGCCTGCACTGCGAACACTGCTCGGCGACTGCTTGTGAGCTGCTGAAGGACGTCGAAGGTGTGGTGGACGTGAAGGCCGACCCCGAGACCAAGAAGGCCACAATCGCCGTCAAAGATGGCGAATTCGACAGCGAAGCCGCCCGCACCGTTCTTGAAGAGCAATTCGGCGAAGCAACGGTTGTTGACGGTGCGAAGAGCTAGAGCACGCAGTAAAACCGAATTTCCTTGTAGCCGGATTCGCAAGAATTCGGGTGGCCCACGAGTGGCTCCCCGAACTCTTGCGAGTCCGGCTACTTTTTTCTCAACTCTGGATCGCTACTCATCACTCAAGGTCCGCTCTTCGGGACGATAGAGTAGTGCGATCGGCAGCATGATGGCGGCCGTGGCGGCGAACACCAAGTTTCGCGGCCAGTTGCCGGCTTCGAGGATTTTGATTACCCCCAGGAAAATTACGCCGCCGGCGATGATGCCTAGGAAGTTGCACTGGTTCATCACGGCGATCATGCGGCCCTTGTCTTCCGGCGGCGGAAGCACTTGGAGCGACACTTGAATCGGCACCACGAACATGCCGGTAAAGAATCCCAGGAGCACTAGCACCGGGATGGTTCCGCCGAAACCGAGCAGATGGTTGTTGGGTCCGCCAGGAATCGCCAGCAGCGCGAGGCATACGAACATGCCGTACGCCCCCGCGCCGACGACGCGCGGGTTGATGCGACCCTTAGAGAGGATGCCTCCCACCACGCAGCCAATCGGGATGCCGACCGCCATCATCGCGGCGAGAAAGCTCGTCCATTTGTTGTCGAGACCAAGTTGCGTTTTGCCGAGTGCGTTCACGCCCTGCTGAACGATGCTGCCGAGCATCCAGAACGTGCTAGTGACTAGCAAGGCGAGCATTAGTTGGCGATTGCGAAGCACTAGGCGAATGATGTCGCCTGGCACGAAAAGGTCTTGGGCGCGGAGTGGCGTGCCGGGTGTTGCCGCGGGGACGCGCCAGACGAAGAAAGAAGTGATCGTGCCGACCACCGCGATACCCACGCAAATAGCCGAGCCTCGCCAGACCCCATCAGCCGCCGTCTCGGCGTCGGCACCTTCTTGAATCAACAGTCCCGCCAGCCCCATGCCGAAGATGATGGCCACGAACGTGAACATCAGGAAGATGCCGTTAGCGCGGGGAAGGTCGGACGCGCGGATGGCCTCGGGAAGGATGCCGTACTTAGGGGGACCGAAGAAGGCACTCTGCAATCCCATCAGGAACAGGACGACCAGCATGCCGTTGAAGCCAACCAGGTTGTAGTAGTAGAAGCCAATCATGCCTGCTGCCATGACGACGATTTCGGCAACCTTAGACCCTATGATGAGCGTTCGCTTGCTGGTGCGATCGGCAAGCCATCCCGCGATGCCAGAAAATAGGATGAAAGCAAGGGCAAAGACGATGGTCGCCTCGGCTTGGCGATCGCCCTTCGGCGCGGCGGCTCCGGCGATGAGTGCGGGTGTGGCGAGTAGCAGCAACAGCTGCTTAAACAAGTTGTCGTTGAACGCACCGAGGAACTGCGTGATCGCCATTCCCCAAAAACTGCGGTCGGCCAGCAGCGTGGGCTGGGTTCGATGCGAGATACCAGGCAAAGCGGTAACGGGCGAGTCGTGCGGCGGGAGTGCGTCGTTCATGCGGCCGATTATGAACGGGCCTAGGACTTGCCCGCAAGGTCACCGCTCTGGGTAATAGCCGGACTTCGAGCGAATCCGCTCAAGGACCTCGGGCAGCGGGTACTCGATGATCGGCAAATCGAGCGACACCAATTCGCGAAGCCGGTGCCATCCTCGCGTGACAACTTGCTCACGCTCGCTCACAAACTGCGGATCTAACTCGCGCTTGTCAAAGTGGCCCTCGGCAATCACGGGGGCGAATTTCTCGTCGACGATGAACTGAGCGAGCGCAGGGTTGCAGCGAAGATGACGTTCTTTGGACGTATGCAGCACTTCGGGGTCGATCATGCCGATGACGTAGCGAAGGTATAAATCGCTATCGACCAGCGAGGCAACATCCTCGCCGCAAACTTCGCACAGATAGCCTTCGTCGCACTTCGCCATGCTATAGGCCGAGGACGTTTTGCATGTTGTAGAGGCCCATCGACTTGTCCTGCAACCATTCCGCAGCGACAAACGCCCCGCGTGCGTAGCAGTCGCGGTTGGTCGCGGCAACGCGAAGCTCGATCGTTTCGCCGAGCAGCCCGAAGATGATGGTGTGCTCGCCCGGATTGTCGCCACCGCGAATGGCGTGGTAGCCAATCTCGTTGTGCGGCCTCGCACCGGGGCGGCCCGAGCGGCCGTGCTGCGAGTGGCTCTGGCCCATCGCACCGGCGACGATCTTGCCAAACGCGAGCGCCGTGCCGCTGGGCGAATCTTCCTTGAAGCGGTGGTGCCGCTCGATGATTTCGACATCGGCGCCGGTGGGGTGATCGCGAAGTGCTTTGCCCGCGATCTCGGTCAGCTTCATGGCGAGATTCACTGCCATGCTCATGCTCGCGGCTTTGACGATGGGGATGTGTTGGCTGGCGGCGATAATTTCGGCTTCCTGGGCATCACTCAATCCCGTCGTTGCGAACACCAGGGGCACCTTATGCTCGACGCACTTGGCGACAAGTTCACTGGTTGCCTCGGGGACCGAGAAGTCGATCACGGCATCCACTGCCTCGGGCCAATGTGGACCGAGCGTCACACCAATCTCGCCGACGCCGGCGATCACGCCCGCGTCTTTTCCGGCATTGCCGTGCTTGGCCGATTCGAGGGCCGCCACGATTTCGATGTTCGGATCGGCAACACCCAAGGCAACAAGCCGCTGGCCCATACGTCCGCCGGCTCCGTGAATAGCTACTTTGATCGGCAAGGGATGCTTCTCGTGATGAATGACTTAGCTGTAGTGAATGGGTGAAAAGCCGACTAACTGTTGAGCTGGATTGCTCGAACGATGGCATCGAGGTCGTTGTCCACTTGTACCGCGCGGTTGGCAAACGCGGCACGGCTGACACCACGGCTGCCGAGCACGCGGTCGAACTCTTTTTGATCGCTGGTATGGTACGCCACCGTTGCGGTGGGGTCCTTGAGCTGATGGCCGGTGAGAATGCACACGACCTGCTCGTCTGGCGCAATGACACCTTGCTCACGAAGAAGCTTGGCACCCGCAACGCTCGCGGCGCTAGCTGGCTCGCAGCCCAGACCACTCGCGCCGACTTGAGCCTTGGCGTCGAGGATCTCCTGGTCGTTCACTTCGCGAACGACGCCGTTCATGAACTCTAGCCCTCGTAAGCATTTGTCGAGGTTTACGGGGCGATTGATTTCGATCGCGCTGGCAATGGTGTCGGCGCGAAGGTGACCGGCGTCGAGCTCGGCGTAGTAGCCGTCCGTGATCTTGGTATTCGGTGCGCCGTTGTTCCACCGCAGACCGCGATTCTCATACAGCTCGTACAGCGTGTCGGCACCCTTGGCGTTGATGATGGCGAGACGCGGCACTCGATCCACCAGCCCCAGCTCTTTGAGTTCCATGAACGCCTTGGCGAACGAGCTGCTGTTGCCCAAGTTGCCACCGGGCACGACGATCCAGTCGGGCACCTGCCAGTCGAGGCTCTCAAGCACTCGCAGCATGATGGTCTTCTGACCTTCAAGCCGGAACGGGTTAACGCTGTTCACCAAGTAGATGCCCATCCGAGTGCTCACTTCGCGCACCCGTTGCATCGCGTCGTCGAAGTCGCCAGTGATCTGGATGGTGAGCGCGCCGTAGTCGAGCGCCTGCGACAATTTGCCGTAGCTGATCTTGCCCGAGCCGATGAAGATCACGGCCTGCATCAGTTTGCTTACCGAGCAGTAGAGCGCGAGCGACGCGCTCGTGTTACCTGTCGACGCGCACGCGGCGCGCTTCGCACCGATGGTGTGGGCATGCGTAAAGGCGGCGGTCATGCCATTGTCTTTGAAGCTGCCCGACGGGTTCATCCCTTCGTACTCGAGTAGCAGCTTGCCGGGCTTCATGCCGACGAAACTTCCGACGCCATCGGAAACCATCAATGGCGTCTGCCCCTCGCCAATGGTTACCACCTTCTCGGGGGGAGCGAAGGGCAGCAGCTCGTAGAACCGCCACACACCACTGCGGCACAGGGGATCGTTGCGCCGCGTCCACTTGGCTTCGAACTCGCGCAGGTGCGAAGGAACCGGCAGGCGGTCCCACTCGTAGGCGATGTCGAGCAGCGAACCGCACTCGCCACAGTTGGTGCGTACCTCGCCCAGGTCGTAGGTGGCACCACAGGTCGGCATGATGCACCGCTGCAGGGCTAGTTGCTTCGAGGTTGCCACGCGGGTGGACACAGCTAAATTCTCCTCGGCTGGCACGCCGGCATGGGGGTATTTGGGGGATGGCCCGCCACCGAATCGGGGGTACAGCAGGCCGGGGACGAACTCGATCGGGAGACTCACTCTGATCGTAAATCGCCACTATCAAACAAGTTACTGAAGTGTACTGGACGTTCTGCGACGCCGCAACTCGGAACACCCGCCCGCACGACCCCTACAGTGCATCTTTGTAGACCCCGCGTAGCCGTGGGGTTAGAATGACGGGTCTGGCCCATGGCCTAGTGAGACCACTGAGACCGATCCGCCGACTTACGACGAATCGCCCTGATCCGGAGACCTTGATGAAAAAGACCGACGCCGAGGCTTTCAAGAATCAGCTCCTTACACTCCGTGCCCGACTGCGGGGCGATGTTTCGACGATGGCCGACGCGGCCCTGCGAAACAATGGCTTGGAGGGGGACACCTCCAGCATGCCGATCCACATGGCCGAACTAGGGAGCGAAAACTTCGAGCAGGAGTTCACGCTGAGCCTAGTGGCCACCGAAGAAGACACCCTGCTTCGAATCGACGAGGCCCTCGAGCGGATCAACAACGGCAGTTACGGCAAGTGCGTTGAGTGCGAAGGGGTGATCCCCAAGACGCGGCTCAGTGCGCTGCCTTACACGCCCATGTGCATCAAGTGCGCCGAGAAGTTGGAAAACAACTAAACAGTCTCGACGCCTCGCATCACGCAAGGGACATAGGATGTCCGCTACCGACACCACGCCTGCGAATTCAGCCGCCACTGGCCCCGCGCCTGCGGCGGCTTCGTACTCGTTGCGTGGTCGGCTGCTGTTGTTTCTGATCCCCACCGCAGTGGGGTTGGTCGCCGACCTTTGGAGCAAGCACTGGGTGTTCGCGCAGCAGGAATTGCGCGAGCACCAGATCTGGTGGCTTGTGCCCGACTACATGGGATTGCAACTCAGTCTCAACGAGGGCGCCCTGTTCGGCATGGGGCAAGGATTCGTTTGGATCTTTGCAACGTTCGCGGTAATCGCCGCGATTGGCCTCCCGATGTGGCTCTTCCGTTATGGCGCGGCGAGCGATGCGTGGCTTACCTTTGCGATCGGCTGCATCATGGCAGGCATTCTCGGCAACTTGTTCGATCGCCTTGGATTGCACGGCGAAACGTGGTGGTATGACCCCGAACGCATCGGCACCACGGCTTATGCGGTACGCGACTGGATACTCCTGCAGTGGGGGGACAAGTACCGCTGGCCGAACTTCAACATTGCCGACTCTCTGCTTGTCGCTGGCGCGGGCATCGTGTTGGTGAAAGCCTTCTTCGAAAAGCCGGTCGCTGCTCGGTCTTAGTCTTCGGTCTTAGTCTTAAGTGTGCGGATATGGAACACTCTTAATGTGTTTCATTGAACTAAATGGCCGCAAAGTTGTGGGGCTTTCCGAAATAGCAGGTTTGCCATCGAATTCGGGCTTCCGCCGCGTCGAACAAAATGTCAGAAAAATGTAGTGACCTCATGTGATGAACTGCCTAAAGAGTCAGGCTAGGCAATTCGTCACTGTTTTCGAGTTGGGTTCAAGCTGGGAGGATGCAACACAGGTTTCCAATCAAGATGGTGCATTGTAGGAGACGGTGCGATGAGAGTATCACGATCGATGGCGTATGCCATTCAGGCATTACTCCAGTTGGCCCTTGCGGACACCAAGACGCCTATTCCTTGTAATCTGCTAGCTCGCGAGGGCCAGATGCCCGAACGATTTCTGTTGCAGATCCTTCGCTCGCTGGTCAACCAGGGGCTGCTGACTTCCATACGCGGGGTCGACGGCGGCTACGTGCTAGCCAAGCCCGCCGGCGAGATCACGCTACTCGAAGTGTACGAGGCGTTTGACACGCCCATTGTCCCCAGCGTGCCACCGCTGCCCTCGCTCGGCGATCATGCCCGTCAGCAAATGGCGACCAGCATGAATCGCTTGGCCAGCTTGGTGCGGCAGGAGCTTTCCCAGACCAGTATCGCAGACTTACTCGAATGCCCCGCGAAGGCCGAGGCCGAGGTGGAAGTTTATAGTCCCGGCTACTGAGCCGCGGTCTTGCGACCTTCGGGCGAGAACGAGATGTGCGTGCCGGCGTCCAAGAGTCGCAAGTCCACAGCAAATTGACGTTCGCGCAAGGCACCTTGCAGTTGGCGGTACTGCGAGGTGCTATCGGGGTAAGTCCACACCATCACAATGGTGTCACGCGGATTTGACTTGGCGAGTGCCGCTTGGAACGCGGAGCCAGATGCTAAGGCCTCGTCCAACTCTTCGCCAACGTACTCCGATGCCGGATGAATCTCGCCGGCCAAAAAGGTGATGACCTGGCGTGCTCCGCCGGGGCCCGGTTCCGATGCTCGCGAGATGAGCGCGTACTGGAGTTCAAAGCCAGCGATCGGCCCTAAGCGACCAATGCCACCGAGTCGCTGCAAGTCGCGACGATGGGCGTCGAGCGGGCGGCCATCGAGCTGACCAAGTAGCGCCTCGAATGGCACCACCGCCACCCGGCCTTTCTCGAGCCGCAGGTGCAGCGTCTTCTCGCTCTGCGAGCGGACGATGGGCGTCGGGGTGTGAATCAACTTCTCGGTTTCTTCGGTCTTCGAGGCCAAAGCAACCTTCTCGAGCATGACCTTTTCCCACTCGTGATCGGCCTTCGCGAGCTCGCTCCGCACCGCGAGCCTCGCCGCTTCGTCCTCGCTCAGTTTTGACTTAGCCTGTTCGAGTTCCGCCGCCACTTCGCTGTTGTACGACGCCAAGTGCATGCGGCTCACTTCCATGCTCTCAGCTTCGACCTCTACTTCGGCAACGCGATTGACGAGGTTCGCGATGTCGGACCGAGCGGCAAGCAGCTTCGACTCGCGTTCCTTGAGCATCGCCTCGGTGATGACTGGCCCCGTCGAAGCGGCGACCTCCTGCTCTTCGACAATCTGCGGCTGCATGGCGGCGCGGACACCGACGATGATCACCAGCAAGATCAAGATGCCGACGATGTTGGCGACGATGTCGAGGAACGAGTCCTGGACACTCTCTTCGTTGTTGATGTCGTCGGATTTGCGATATCGAGCCATGTCCGTCGTCCAAGTCTAAGGCAGCTTTGCGAGTCGCACTTCAACACCACTCTGCCGCAAGGCCGTGGCGAGTTGTTGAGCCAGGTTTTCACCGCCGGGGGCGACTGACATCTCAAGCACCGGTTGCCAGTACAAGCCGTCGCCCGCAATGCCCCAGTCGGTTACCTCTTTACGAACCGCATCGACGAACTTGGTCGCCGCGGCACGCATGTCGGTGTCGAGCGGGATACTACGGTCCGCGGCCGAACTCTTGCTAGAGCGAACCACGAGTTCCTGCGGCGATACCCGTACCTTGATCGTGCGCACCAGTGCCATGCCGGGTAGCGGGGCGTCACGCGGAGTGACTGGCATCGCGTAGGGCGAAGGTTCCCCCATCATCCCCGACGCACCCGATACCTGCCCGCTTTGTGCTTGGGCCCCTTGAGAGGCGTTGCCCTGGCTCGCTCCCTTTTCACTCTGCGCTGCTTCGCCGTTCTTCGCGGCGGCGAGCGCCGCAGCTTGCTCTGCCAGCGTCGATGGCGGTGTGGGCTGTCCCGGTCCGGCTTGGGTGTTCTGGTTCTCACCCGATCCTTGGCTCGTTCCCTGTCCCCCTTGGAGCGAGGGGCCATTCAGCGCATCGGCCGCCGTCATCTGCGAAGGGTCGACGGTCCCGTCGCCCGCCTTCGCAGCTTCCTCGGCTTGCTTGCGGGCCATATCGACCGCGGCGTAGCGGTCGAGTTGCGGCTCGGTACCTTCCTGGCCCTGGCCGTTGCCTTGAGAGCCCGTGCCGCCTCCCGCCATTTGTCCCGTCGGAGGCTGGCCACCCATCATGGTGCCTGCCATGCCGCTGCCGTTCATGGGGCTGCCGCTTGATTGAGCCGCAGCCGATTCGAGCGCCTGTGCCAACTGTCCCACGTCGATGCCACCGCGACTGAGCATCATCGCCGCGTCGCCACCTCCACCCGATCGCCCACCGACCGGCGTGTAGTTGCTCGGCATCTGGCCGCGACGAACTCGTTCGAGCAAGCTTGGCCCGAAGCTGAAGGTTGTCAGCTCGTTCTCCACAAAAGTGCCAGGTGCCCGCTCGCGGTACTGCGCCATTTTGAGTCGAGCATTTTCAACAGCACGGCGAATCTCGTTCGCTAGCGCTGGATCGGCGGCGCTGTAGTCGAGCTTCCAGTCGGCGTCGATCACTTCGTAGCCGAACTCCATATTCGTCTCGGTAAGGGTCGCCAGAACCCGCGCGAAGGAACCCGAAGCATCGGGCCGACCAATCACCAGCGGGTAAGCTTCCTTCGCGTCCGACAAACCCTGATCGATGTAGTACCGCTGGGCCGCGCGAACGGCGGAGGGCAGGGGGCCACCCGACAACAATGCTTCGTTGAAGTCCGCGGGGCCGAGCTCGATGCCTTCGGGCTGGAAGATCACTTTGTCGCGCAGGCATTCGATGTACACCGGCTGGCGGTGCGTTCCATTCGCACCATCGTAGGGTACGAGGGCGTAGCTCTTAGAGCCTTCGCCAGCTTCGGCGCGTAGCTTCTCGATTTCCGCCTTCGTTTCGGCGAGCAGTGCTCGCTGTTTCGCGAGCCGCTCCTCTGCTTGGGCAAGATCGTCCGTGGCACCTTTGTCGAGCGACTTTAGTTCCGCGACCTGAGCCCGCAACAGTTGCAGCTGCTCCTGCCGGCGACGGATGTCCTGCTCCATGGCGCCGAGCCTTTGCTCGCCACGGCGTAATCGAGCGAGTAGCTCCTCGCGACCGCGCGCAAACTCGGCGGCCGCTTCGTCCATTTGGGCGAGCACCTGGCTCAAGGCTTTCTGTTCCGCGTCGTCGACGGCCGGTGCGCTCGATGGGTGCTTGCTGATGTACTTGCGTTCGGCCTGGTCGAGCTGCACGCTCGCCATGACTACCAGCAGCACCACCAGCACCCCCATCGTGCACAACAGCACGGCGAGAAACGGGAACAGCGAGGCCGTAATCGTGTTGTTGCGGCGACTGGCGCGGCTCATGCGGCGTGGCTAGACTTGTTGCCGACATGGGGCGAGTCGAAATCGACATGCGGGCGACCAGCGCCCTCGCGACCCATGCGGGCACTCAGCAGTTGAATGGCAGCCGACAGGCTGAGCAACGTTTCTTCGAAGTTGTGCGTGCGACCCAGTGTCGCCAGATTATTGTTGAGCGTGTCTTCAAGTCGTTTGATCTGCCCCGTAGCATCCACGACTTGCAGCAAGATATCGCCTTGACGAACGAGCTGCTGTTGCTGCTCGACCGTCGCACTTGCGGCATCGACCAGGGCGTTTTGCATGCCACCGAGCATCCTCTCGCTCTGCTGCACCAAGCGTTCTTGGCGATCGGCAGCCAGCACCATCGCTTCGCCCAGAGCCGCTTCGACTTCTGACAAGTGGCGGCGGTTCTCTTGGGCGAGTTCCTCTTCGCTCTTCGTCAGGGTTTCACCATGCTTGTGCAAAGCTTCGACCAGCAGTTCGGCCATCCGCTCCAGTCCGTCGCGGAGCTTGCCAATCAGGTCGCTAGTGACTCCCTGGAGCGACTCGGACTGCGTTTGGATCGAGGTACCCAGCACTTCAATCTGCTTGGAAACGACTGAGTCGAGTTCGCGGCTGTGCTTAATGAACGAGTCGTCGATCAGTTCCAGGCGACTTACCACACCATTCTCGATGGCGTTGACGTTTCGTTTGACCCCTTCGTTCAGCAGCGTGATCTGGTTCTCGATCGCCGTGTTCATCGCCGAAAGTTGGCTGCCGAGCAGGTGCTCTAGCGCCTTCACCTGGCGATCGGTTGACGTGGTAAGCGTCTGCGCGTGACGTTCGAGGCTGTCGTGAATGGACGACTGCAGCGACTCGTCGAGCAACTTGCCCGTGGCCGCGGTGATGTCGGCCCAGTGGCGGTGGCTCTCTTCGATGGTGTCGCGGAGGATCTGACCCTGGCGGACGCTCATCGTTTCGACGGTGCGAACCACCTGCTCGGCCATCCGGCGAACAGCCGCGACCTGTGGATCGTTCGCCGAACCGAACTGGAAGAACCGGCCCACTAGCTCGGCCTCGGTGCGGGTGTCCACCCGCGATAGCAGCTTCGACTCCATGCCCTCCACCACGTACTTGGCGAACATGATGGGGATGGCGAGCGTCAGCGACACGGCCGTCGTATCGAACGCGAAAGTCAGTGGCGGAATCACTTGTTTAAGCGACTCGATAATCGCCTCGGCGTCGAACGACAAATGTCCGACCGCCTCGCCGATACCGAGCACCGTGCCCAAAAAGCCGAGGCTCGGGACGGCCCATAGAATGATTCGTGTCATTGAATAGCCGTTCGACATGCGGTCGAGATCGAGCTCTTCGAGGTGCAATAGTTGTTTGTCGAGCGTCTCGGCCGAGTCTTTACGAGTGACGAATTCTAGCGCCGCACGCACCCGCTGGATCAAGTACGTACCTTGATACAAGGCAGGGACTTCGTCCAATTGCTCCATGAGTCGCGGGGCGTCGCTCGTCGGTTGCCCGCCCGCCGAGATCGGTTCGAGCAGCGTGCGGTCGAGCACCGCGAATTGTTTGATCAGCCCTAGAGCCCGGATCGCGAGTCCCGCCATGGCAATAAAGCCAAGTGCGAAGGTAACCTTCTCGATCCAGTGCCCCATGACGTAGCGGTCGAGCAAGTCGCTATTGATCACGTCCTGCTTTAAGAGCGCGTAGAACAGCATCCAAGCCAAACCGCCCCACAGGATGGGGGAGCGAAGCAGCCATTCGGAAAACGAAGCAATTCGTGACACGTTCGAGCATCCTTTCTCGGTCTGGAGGCAATCCATTGCCTCACCACCGGGCGTTTGCATAGCAGGTGCGCAGCCGACCTGCGGGCCCTCAACGCTAAGATCGGCGTAATCGTTAAACTCAACCAGTCAAAGTGTCAAATTCAACTAGGCGAGAGTGCTGGTGGTGCAAGCACTGAAGGCAGATCTGTCCCTTCCAATTCAGTAGACTTCAATAGCCGGACGGCCACGCCGTCCGCGAAGGCCTCAGCAGCTAGGGGTGCTCAAATCCGCCACCAGGCCTCGGTTCCATCGATGTGCAGAATGAACTCCATGACGTCTTCGCTCGCATCTCGTGCCGAAGCCGGGCGCAATCTAACGCCCAAGTCGTAGATAGCCGTCCATACCGCCTCCCACTCGACCCATTTTTCTGCGTTCATCAGTTCGAGCTCTCGTTCAAAGAGAGGTCGGACTTCCTCAAACGCCGGGGTGGGGTGGAAGTTGCCTTGGTGCCAAGGGAAGTCTGGCGACGCCGCGGTGAGCTCCCAAGGAGTTCATCGTCGCGGTAAAGGAGGTAGTTCACGCCCATTCGCTTCGCTAAGCTCAATCGGTGTTCGAGAAGAGCACATGGAAGACTCGATCCCAGGGCACTTCGCCTAAGCAATACTCGTACGGCCGTATATGCGCTGGAAGTGGCTGAAGAAGTGTAGAGAGACCTAAGAAGTGATAGTTTGATTCATTGAATGCCTCCAGTGCGGCGTCCATGGTGCGATCCACACCGAATCGAGGATCCAGCAGAGAATCTAAGTCGAGCGGCTGCACAGCGGATGACTTCGCTTCGTAGCTAACATCAGTTCGCCCCATCGCGGCAAACGGGGCCATTAGGCTTAAGTAGATCAGCAGCCCCGGCCCGTGATACGGTGTCCATTCTGGAGCAAGAGATAATCTTCCAGTAGAGAAGCTCGGCGTAAGCGCGACCGAGTAGTAGTTGCTGAGTCCGCCGTTCGCGACCACGCGTGCATCGTAGTGACCAGACTTGGTAAGCTCGGTGATCGCAGGTTGGATGTATTTCACAATCGGATCAACGGAAACGAACGCTTGATCCGCGATTTCCCAAGCTGCGATCTTCTCAAGTTGTTTCTCGGTGATCTGCATCTGAAGGTTCCCCCCTCACTCCCGATACACCGCAAAGCACTTCGGCGTCTCCCACAACTTCGCCTCGAGAATCGGGAAGCCCGCCTCTTTCGTCTTCTCATAGATCAGTTTGACGATGTTTTCGGCGGTGGGGTTGTCGTCGAGCAGGTACAGCGGCTCGCCCATTTCTTGCAGCATCGCGACCGCGGGGTCGTCTTTGCACAGGATCATGCGGTGGTCGAGGTTCTCGTCGATCCACGTGGCGACCACCTCCTTGATGTCCGAAAAGTCGAGCACCATCCCCAGCCGGTCGAGCTTCGGCGACTCGACCGTGATGATCGCCTTGCCATTGTGCCCGTGCAGGTTTCGGCACTTGCCGTCGTAGTTCAAGAGACGATGGCCGTAGCAGAAGTCGATTTCGCGAGTGACTTGGAACATGGAGTGACTATTCGTGGGGAGAGAGTTGGTCGTTGGGAGAGGTTTGTATTGAATCGTAGATGCGCGTGCGAGCCGGGGCGTCCCCGCCCCCGGAGATGTTGCACTAGAGTCAACTCTAACTTCACAATCCGGGGCCGGGGACGGCCCGGCTCACACGTCGGTGTGTGGTACTTATCAGGATAGGGCACTCCGCGGCGACCGAGAAGCGCGTGGTGCCTTGCGAAGCTTCTCGATTCGTCCGATATTGGGCCATCCCGTTAGCCCCCGTCATCTCACCTCAGCGCCACCTCGATGGACATCTTCGCCTCGCGTCAAAAGAAGCTCCGCGGCCACATCCGCCAGTCGAAGGCCGACGCCCTGCTGGTGACCAATCACTACAACGTCACCTACCTGACCGGCTTCACGGGCGAGGACGCCTACCTGCTGCTCACGCTCGACGGGGCGACGCTGGTCACCGACCGCAGGTTCACGATTCAGCTCGCCGAGGAATGCCCAGGGCTCGCGCTGATTGTCCGCGAGCCGGGGCAGATGATGATCCCGACGACTTGCGAGCTGATCCAGAAGCTGAAGATCGATCGGCTGGCTATCGAGGCGGCGTCGATGTCGGTCGCCACGCAGCAGGCGATCGCCGAGAAGCTCGAAGGAGTCCAGTTTGTCCTCACCACCGACCTGGTCGAGGGCCTGCGGTTGATCAAGGACAAGACCGAGATCGAAGCCACCCGGATTGCCTGCGAGCAGGCCGCCAAGGCCTTTGCGGCTGCCCGAGCCCTGATTCGGCCCGCAAGCACCGAGAAGGAGATCGCCGCCGAACTGGAGTACCAGGCCCGGCGGTTTGGGGCCAAACGGCTGGCGTTCCCACCAATCGTCGCCGTGGGAACCCGATCGGCCCTGCCACACGCTCCTCCCACCGACAAACGGATCGATTCGGACGATTTTACGCTAATCGACTGGGGTGCCGACTCGGGGCTCTACCTGAGCGACTTGACGCGTATGGTGGTCACCGGTAGACTCTCGCCCAAATTCAAGAAAGTTTACCAAGTTGTTTTAGAGGCTCAACTTGCGGCGATTTCGTTCATCAAACCGGGCGTGAATTGCGAGCAAGTGGACAAGCGGGCCCGCGACGTGATCGAGAAGGCCGGCTATGGTAGTAACTTTGGCCATGGGCTGGGTCACGGCACGGGGCTCCAGATTCACGAGTCCCCCCGTTTTGCCAAGGGCCAAGACAAGGTGCTGCTTGAAGCCGGTATGATCGTGACGGTCGAGCCGGGCATTTACCTGGACGACTGGGGCGGCATCCGAATTGAAGACGATATCCTGGTAACCAAGAGTGGTTGCGAGGTTTTAACTAGCGTTCCCAAGCAACTCGAAGATTGTATTTTGAGTTAACCTGCCTGGGCTAACGAGACATCTATTACTGTATTGCCGGCCCTCGCGGGCCGTTCGCGGCGGTGGAGCAACCAATGGCTAAAGACGCAGGCGGGTCGAATCCCGGCGACGTATTCGACGTACGAAAAGTGCGGCGGCTCGTGGAATTGATGAACGAGCACGAACTGGCCGAGATCGATCTCCGCCAAGCCGACCAGCGAATCCGTCTGCGGAAAGGTGGCGAGCCCATCGTCACCGCCATTCCTGCGGCACCAGCACCAGCGGCTCCCGCAGCTGCCCCGGCCCCCGCGGCTGGCGCTCCCGCCGCCGCTGCACCCGCCCCGGCTGCCACTGGCAAGGTAATCAAGAGCCCCATCGTCGGCACGTTCTACGCGTCCCCCAGCCCCGACGCCGCGGCGTTCGTGAAGGTGGGCGACCAGGTCGGTCCCGACACCGTGGTCTGCATTGTCGAAGCCATGAAGGTGTTCAACGAAGTTCCCGCCGAAATGTCGGGTAAGATCGTGGCGGTGCTGGTCGAGACCGGCGACGCGGTCGAGTATGGCCAACCGCTGTTCAGGCTCGAATAGCCCCGTCGCCATTTCACGCCGCCGTACTCCCCTCGCGGCTCCCACGACCTTCCTGCCAACGCTCCATCGATGTACCAACGCATTCTCATAGCCAACCGAGGTGAAATCGCGCTGCGGGTGATCCGCGCGTGTCGCGAGTTGGGCATCGAAACGGTGGCCATCTACAGCGAAGCCGATCGGGGTGCCCACTACCTCGATCTCGCCGACGAAGCGTACTGCATCGGCCCCGCGAAGAGTTCCGACAGCTACCTGAAAATCGCCAGTGTCATCAGTGCCGCCGAAGTCGGAAACGTCCAGGCCATTCATCCTGGGTACGGATTTCTCGCCGAAAACGCCCATTTCAACGAAGTCTGCCGTAGTTGCAACATCGACTTCATTGGCCCCATGCCCGAGGCGATGTCGCAGCTAGGCGACAAGAACGCCGCCCGCGACTTGGCTCGCCGCGCCAACGTCCCCGTCGTGCCGGGTAGCGAAGGCGTGATCAAGACCGAAGACGAAGCGATGCGCTTCGCCCACGAGGTCGGCTTCCCAGTGCTCATCAAAGCGGTCGCCGGTGGTGGTGGTCGTGGTATGCGAGTCGCTGCGAACGACTTGGCCCTCAAGTCGGCCCTGCAACAAGCCCAGGCCGAGGCCCAAGCCGCGTTCGGCAATGGCGACGTCTACCTCGAAAAGTACATCACCCAGCCTCGCCACGTCGAAGTGCAGGTGATTGCCGACCATCATGGCAACGTGGTTCATTTGTGGGAACGCGATTGCTCCGTGCAGCGTCGTCACCAGAAGCTGATCGAGGAAAGCCCGAGCACCAGCATCAGCCACGAGACGCGCCTCGAAATGTGCGAGGCCGCCCGCCGCTTGATCGCGTCGGCCAACTACACCAACGCCGCGACCGTCGAGTTCATTGTCGACGGCGAGGGCAACTACTACTTCATCGAAGTCAACGCCCGTATTCAAGTCGAGCACCCCGTCACCGAACTGGTCACTGGCATCGACCTGATCAAGGCCCAGATCTTGGTGGCCTCGGGCGAGCCCTTGCCGTTCTCGCAGGACGACGTGGTGCATCGCGGAGCCTCGATCGAGTGCCGCATCAACGCCGAGGATCCCGATCGCAACTTCCAACCCTCGCCAGGTCGCATCGAGCGATTGATCGTGCCGGGTGGCTTTGGTGTTCGGTGGGACTCGCACGTCTACGGCGGATACACGGTGCCGCCGAACTACGACTCGATGATTGGCAAGCTTTTGGTTCACCAGCCCACCCGCGCCGAAGCGATCGCCACGATGAAGCGAGCGCTTCGCGAATTGCGAGTGGATGGCATCAAGACCACCGCCAAGCTGCACCTCGAAATCTTGAGCCACACGGCGTTTGTCGAAGGCCGAATCGACACAACGTTCGTCGAGCGGACCTTCATGAACTCGTAATATTGCGAGTCCCACCCCGCGCCGCCCACCATTCTCCCCCCGTCCGCTGGCCGTTACAATGACGGCTCGCGGGGGTGTTTTTGATCTGTTTACTACCGATATTTGCACTGATTGAACTATGGCCGAAGCCCTTACTCGACCCTACGCCGACAAAAGTTCCTTCCGCCGCGTGGCGATTCTGTTCGCCGGTGGTCCCGCCCCCGCTGCGAACGCGGTGATCTCCGCCGCTGCGGTGTCGTTCCTGCGTCACGGTTCCGAAGTGATCGGCATCAAGCACGGCTACTCGAGCCTCGCAACGTACGACCCCGCCAAGCCATTGGAGCAGGGGACCGACTACGTGGTGATCGACCACCCTATGCTCAGCCGCACCCGCAGCAAGCAGGGCATCATGATCGGCACGGCTCGCGCCAACCCTGGCAAAATGGTATCGAGCCCCGAGCATTTGAAAGATCCCGAGCGCGTCGCTCCTCTGAAGGCCACGTACGACGCCCTGCGTTCCATCGGCGTTGAGGCGCTGATCTCGATTGGCGGCGACGACACCTTGAAGACCGCCAACAAGTTCAAGCTGTATCAGGACACCCTGCCGGCCGACGCCCCACGCATTCCCGTGGTGCACTTGCCGAAGACCATCGACAACGACTATCGCGGCATCGACTTCACGTTCGGTTACTTCACCGCCGTCGACTTCCTGGCCCGCGAAGTTCGTAACCTGCTCGCCGACGCCGAAGCGAACAAGAGCTACTTCCTGGTCGAATCGATGGGCCGCAGCGCCGGTTGGTTGGCTTACGGCGTGGCGATTGCCGGCGAAGCGAGCCTGGTGATCAGCGTCGAAGACATCCGCGGCAAGTACCGCACGACCGAAGAGTACACCAATCCTGAGACCGGCGAGACGAAGACCCGCGACGTGATGAACCTCGAAAAGGTCATCAAGCGGATCGTGCTCACCATGATCACCCGCGAGCGGGAAGGCAAGAAGTACGGCGTTATCGTCATCGCCGAAGGCCTCGCCGAACTGATGCCACAGAAGTACCTCGAGGGCATCGGTCGCGACGATCACGGCCACATCAACATCTCGGCCATCAGCCTGCACACGGTGTTTGGCAAGCTGATCGCCAACGAGTACGAGAAGCAAACCGGCACCAAGCGCAAGGTCACCCCGCTGCAACTCGGCTACGAAGCCCGCTGTGCCACGCCGCACGCCTTCGACGTGATGCTCGGCAGCCAACTCGGTGTCGGTGCGTTCCGCGCCCTCGAAGAGCAGAAGCTCAATGGCGTGATGGTTTCGGTGTCGGGGCAGTTGCAACTGCACTACGTGCCGTTCGAAGAACTCGTCGACCCGCAAACGCTGGTCACGGTCGTTCGCTACATCGAGAACGATAGCGACTTCCAGTTGCTCACGCGGTTCCTCGAGACCTACGTCAACGAAGAAGACATGCCTGTTTCGTGATCCCGTCGTGGTAGTCACGTGGGGCGAACGCAGGCGATGATGAAAATGGATTGAAAGCTTCGACATGGGATTCCCCTCCCCGTTCTATCGTTGGCGTCCGCACCCCTGGCACGGTCTGGAGGTCGGTCCGGAACCACCGAAAATCCTGAATGCGTACATCGAACTCACACCGTTCGACCGCGTGAAGTACGAGCTCGATAAGAAGACCGGTTATCTTCGGGTTGACCGTCCCAACCGCACGTCGTCGTTCTGCCCCACGCTCTACGGCTTCGTGCCGGGTACGTACTGTGGCGACCGCGTGAAGGCTTTGATGTCCGACGCCGTGGCGGGCGATGGCGATCCGCTCGACATTTGCGTGATCAGCGAGCGGCCGATTCAGATCGCGGAAGTGATTCTCACGGTGCGCGTTGTTGGCGGCTTGCCCATGCTTGACAACGGCGAAGCCGACGACAAGATCATCGCCGTGCTCGATGGTGATGCGATGTGGGAGGGTGTCGAGGATGTCTCGCAACTACCGACCGTGCTGGTCGATCGCCTGCGGCATTACTTCAGCACCTACAAGATGCTCTCGCCCGACGAAGACCGCGTAAAGATCGACGCCGCGTACTCGCGCGAGCACGCGACCAAGGTCATTCACGCCGCGATCGAAGACTACGCCGAGCATTTCGGCGGAGGTTGATCGTTCCTCACAGGTCGGCTATTCGCTTAACGTTCCCTTGGTGCTCGGCACTCCCGGGCACCGAGGGTCCATCTCCACCGCCATTCGCAGCGCACGCGCTGCCGCCTTGAACACGGCCTCCGCGATGTGGTGGCTGTTACGCCCGTAGTGCAACTGCACGTGCAGGTTGCATAGTGCGTTGGCAGACACGGCTTGCCAGAACTCCTCAAGCAGCTCCGTATCGAACTCCCCAATCTTCGGCGAGGGAGTCGGGGCATTGTAGACCAAGTAGTGCCGACCGCTCAGGTCGATCGCTACGGTCGCGAGCGTCTCGTCCATCGGCAGCGTGAAGTGGCCATAGCGATGGATACCACGCTTGTCGCCAACCGCTTCGCGAATCGCCTGACCTAGGCAAATGCCGACGTCCTCCACCGTGTGGTGCTGGTCCACGTGCAAATCGCCCGCTGCGCGAACCGTTAGATCCACCACCCCATGCTTCGCGAACAGCGTCAGCATGTGGTCGAGAAACCCCACGCCCGTCGCGATGTCGGCCTTTCCTGTGCCGTCGAGGTCGAGCGAGAGCTGAATGTCGGTTTCGCCCGTTTTTCGGTCGATGGAAGCAGTGCGAGGCATATTGTGCGGCTGTAGGAGGATGAAACTTCGTACTGTTAGCGTACCTGCCCAGGGAACGCTCGGGCAGGGATATCGGCTGGAAGGTCGGGTTTGGGGATCGGCGGCGGCGAGTTATAATCGGAACAAGCGGCACGAACGTCGCTTGCTTATCCCCACGTCCATCGGCCCCCTCTTCCGGCGGAGGAACCCATGCCCCCGATGCGAATCCCTGCTCCGGCGAAAGACGAAGAGCTCCGCTCCACCGTCTCGATCGACACCTACGCCCGGCAGCACGAACTCACCCCGCGCGAAGTCCGCCGCCTACTTGGCACCGGCAAGCTGCCGTTCGTCCAAGTTCGCGGCCAGATCCGTGTGCAACTCGAACCCCGCGTCGAGAGTTCCATCGTCGAAGCCGCCGACGAGAATTGAGCCGCTCTCCGTGGCAGGTGGTTCACTTACGATAGCTGCGGTCGTCTGCCAAGACTTTGGTAGCAGCGGCATCAACAAATGGCCCAGGTAGCTCGACGGGCTCGGCTCCTCGATACCAAACGACTCGGGTTCATGGTCGGGGCACGTGTACGTCCCAAACAGGACATCCATGAGCGGGCTGATGTTCGCGTAGTTCCCCGCCCGGCGATCCTTCGCGTGATGCCAATGATGAAGCTCTGGAGCACCAATCAATACACGCAGCGGGCCAATCGGCAGGCGGACATTCGAGTGAATGTAAATAGCCCAGATGCCGCGGAACACGACCAGTAGGGCGATGCTCTCGAGCGAGAACCCGAGCAGCACCGCCGGCAAGTTGATGAGCCCCACGGTGTAAATCGAATCGAGCGGATGCTCGCGATGCGCTGCGAGCCAGTCGAGGTGCTCGGCCGTGTGGTGCACGGAGTGGAATCGCCACAGGAAGGCATTGGAGTGTTGCAGCCGATGCGCCCAGTAGATGAGGACATCGCTCAGCACGATCACTTCGATCGCCTGAAGCCACCAGGGTTGCGAAGCTACCGCCGCGCGAAAACCGCCCGGCAAGACTTCCGTGATCCAACCGTTGACGTAGCTCAACCCCCACAGCACCAGGCCACTCCACAGCAAGTACTGACCCAGGAAGAAGCAAAGATCGGTCCACCAATCTGGTCGAAAAAACCGCTGCCCACGCTTCGCTGGAAACGCGAGTTCCATCGGCCAGAACACGAGCGTCAGGAAGAAAAAACTCGCCGCGACGCTCAGCAGCATTAGTCCGACGTTCGACCATTCCATGCTCAGTCCCCCTTACCCTTCATGGTTTGAGGTGCTGCGACTTTCGAAGCGGGCGGAGAGAAATCAATCGCCGGTGCCATCGACTTCGAACTCGGTACCGTCACTACCGGAGCCGCTGGAGTCGCGCTTGCCGGTTTCGCGGGGAACGAACTGTCAAATACCTCCGCACGCTTCGTGCTCGGCATCAACATCGGTGGCGCAAGGGGAGCCATTTTCGCTGCATTACTCGTAGGAGCCTTTAGCTCCGCCGGCCTTACCAGCGGCACGGCACTCTTGCTGCTGTAGGCGTGGATGTCGTCCGTCAACCTCGCAGCTTCCTTCATGCTCTTCGGAATCTCCACCGGTGACCCGTCGCTCGTCACCAAACTCCCGTCATTAAAGTGCACCGGCGCCGATTTCGTGCCGTGCATCCTGACCGTGGTGGGCTGGGGCGAAGAGTCACTAACGTCTCCGCTGAGTGCCCCCGCTTTCATGGCGACGAAGCCGAGCAAGAGCGTCAGGCTGGAGCAAACCACCGCCACCCGCCGGAATATCGGAACTCGCCGCATCGCTCTGGCTCCTGGGACAAGATCACCCACTCACCTAAGACGCTCGCCATCTTCTGGAAGTTCCACCGGGCTCGGCGAAATTATTCGCTCGTCAGGCCCAGTCGAGGCCGGTTTCGATTTTTACGCGGTCTTCGAAGTCGCCGATCAAGCCGCCGATCACGTCCCAACCTTCGCGGCGGCGGACTTCGATGTCGCCTTGCCGATTCACGCGGACGATGGTCGTCTCGCGAACGCCCGCTTCGTCCAGGTTGTCGTGGTGCAGTTCGTCTTCGCTAATGATGCGATCGAGCGTCGCACCGGTCATTTCAATAAACGCCATACCTTGGTCTCTCTCCGAAAAGTCCACTCCCGAGAGGTGCATTCTAACACAACTCTCCGCCAAGTACCTACAGCTTCCAATCGGGTGCGAGGGCTCGAATTTTCTCGGTGAGAGCGAGCAGCGTCGCCACGTCGAGTTGCTCGGTGCGGGTGTCGGGACCGAACTGCATTTCTTCCATTACGACGTCGATCTGTTCCTTGGTCAGGTGCCCCTTCATGGCGGACACGATGTTGGCCCGCAGGAACTTTCGCCGATGGATGAAGATCATCTTCACAAACTGATGGAAGTAGAGTCGATCGGGGATCAAGTTCCGCTTTTCGTGATTGATCACGATGCGAATAATCGCTGAGTCGACCCGCGGCTGAGGCCAAAAGACGCTCGGCGGCATGATGCGGACGATTTCGCAGTCGCACTGGCTTTGCATCCAGACGCTCAAGGCGCTGTAGTCCTTCGACCACGGCTTGGCGACGATTCGCTCGGCGAGTTCCTTCTGGATCGTGGCGACCATCGAGTGCGGCAGGTGCTCGCACGACAGCAGGTTCGACAGAATTGGTGTCGCAACGTTGTACGGCAGATTCGCGACGAGTTTGAGTCGGCTGTTCGGAACCGAGTCGAGCGCTTCGCCGACGGCTTGCATCACTTCGGGGGCGAAGTGGTTCTTGTTTCGCAGGGCGTCGATCTTCAGCATCGTCACGTTCTCGTCGTCGAGCAGGTGCTCGCTGGCAAGTTCGTATAGGTGCCCGTCGATCTCGACAGTGACAACATGCCCCGCGAGGTTCGCCATCATTGCGGTGAGCGAGCCGGTGCCCGTGCCGACTTCGAGCACGACGTCTTCGCGATCAAGGTTGGCGGACTTGACGATCAAGTCGACAAGGTTCAGGTCGATGAGAAAGTTCTGCCCATGCCGCGAAGCGGGCTCGACTCCGATTTCGCGGAGTCGCTGCATGAGGAACGATTTGGTTTGTCGTGGTTGCATTAAGGCAGTGGTAGGGGGTTAGTTAATTGGTCGACTAAGTTGACGCTCGACGTACTTTGCCAGCACGTCGGTTTCGATGTTCACGGTGTCGCCGATTTGCCGGCCGCCGAGGGTGGTGACGCTGAGCGTGTGGGGGATTAGGGCGACGCTAAATCGTTCGTCTTCGACGTTCACCAGCGTGAGGCTGACGCCATCGACGGCCACGGAGCCTTTGCTTGCCATCTGGCGCGTCAGCTCGCGCGGTACGCGAAACCAAAACGTGGCCCATTCGGCGTCGTCGATTCGCTCGTCCACCGTGCCAAGGCCATCGATGTGCCCGGTAACCAGGTGCCCGCCGATCTCGTCGCCCATGCGGAGCGAGCCTTCGAGGTTCACGCGGTCGCCCGGGCGGAGCTTGCCCAGGTTCGTCCGCGACAAGGTTTCCTCACCCGCCTGAAACGCCAAAAGCTCGCCCTCGATGCCGACGACCGTCAAGCAGCAGCCATTGGTGGCGATGCTCGCGCCGATCGCGGCGGTCGCCGCCAACTCTGGCGCGCGAATCACCAACCGCACGCCACCGGGTTCGGGGGCGAGCTGGGCGACTTCGGCAAGGGTTTGGACGAGACCGGTGAACATGGGGAAGTGGGGAAGGGGGCGAATAATCGGGGGCAATCGCGAATCTTGCATTCTAACTGGGGCGTGCCACCGCTTCGAGTGGCGGGGTGCCAACCGGGGGACTAATGTCGCGGTTTTGGCGATATTTCATTGGGTGCGACTTTATTCTGTCGGGCGATTCTCACGGGCGTTAAAAAGTCTCGTGTTTTGTCGAGTGAAATCCACTTCAGGCCTATAGGTCGTTTTGGATAATGTCGCAGGGGGGAACCGCAAGTGCGACATTACCGTTCGAAGAGGGAGCGGGAAGGGGGATGGGGGGAAGGCCGAATGCGGAGCCTGTCCCCACGTGTCAACCTGAGGGAGCCCCCGCGACCGAAGGATCTCTTTTGCCATTGGTTCCAGTTTCTCCCTTTCTCACGCAGAGGCGCAAAGACGCGAAGAATTAGCCCGTCCGTCAGCGCGTATTTCGACCGTTCGCAAACCCTGCGGTTGGCGCTGTCTTTGTTTCGAGTTGTTCCATTTACTCCTTCATCTACACACACCAGCATCCAATTGGTGTATGTTCATTGGAACAGGTGCGCGAGTACTTTCTAGTCACATTCTGAAAGAAAGTGGAAAAAAGTTTTGTGGCATGTTTCAGGCCTTTTCCCCTTCCTTTTTCCGTCTTCCAAACGCGACCCAACGCGTGGTGGTTTGGTGGGAGAATTGCTACATTCGCAGGAGGTTTTCGCTGCGTCCAACTTGCGGTCAGTGCTCGATGACCGACGGGCGTTTCTAGCTTGTCTTGGGAAGGGTGGCACCAGAGATGCAAATCCCGAGAATGCATCGACATCTCCTACAATTTGCGGTCTTCCTGGTGACGCTGTTTGCGTTCGTCCAACTGGCGATCCACGCCAGGCCGTTCTTCCTGGCTATCGCAGTATTCTTCTTGGCCTTTCCGATCTCCTATCTGATCGCGTTCGCGTTTTCAGTTGTGGTGATAGATCCGTTTGATTTGTGGCTAAGACGCGCGACACGCGATCCAGTGTGGCTGATGACTTCGGAAGGGAAGAAATGGCTGGCCACTGACGAGGGGAAGCTGTGGCAGAAAGCGAAGGAACCCTAGAGGTGAGCTTGTGCGGCGGGTGGGAGAACTATGCAATTGACACAAGATTGCTCTGCCGAGCTGGAAACGGAATGAATTCCGTTGTTCAAGCTGCCCCCGGCGCGGCGAGAGTTCTATACTAGGGAGTCAGGAAAAAGGGGATCGCGCGTGAAGTAACGATCGGGTATTGGTGCTTTGTTTCCAGTAGACGTGCTGATTTTGGTGGGCGGGATTCTGGTCCTGCTGGGCATTGCTTCCAGCAAGCTCTCAGCACGGCTGGGAATGCCGGTGCTGGTGCTGTTTCTCGCCGTGGGGATGCTTGCGGGTTCCGAGGGGATTGGCGGGATCGACTTCGAAGACTTTCGCCTCGCGCACGGCATCGGCACGATCGCGCTGGCCATCATCCTTTTCGATGGTGGGCTTGGCACGCCGATCGAAGCGGTACGCCTGGTGTGGAAGCCGGCGGTCGCGCTGGCGGTTCCCGGCGTGTTGATCACGGCCTTAGTGACGGGGGTCGCCGCGCACTGGATTTTGGGTATCGACTTGCTGCAAGGCATCTTGATTGGCAGCATCGTCGGATCGACCGACGCGGCGGCCGTGTTTTCGGTGCTGCGATCGGGGGGCGTGTCGCTTTCGAATCGATTGCAGTCCGTGCTGGAAGTCGAGAGCGCTTCGAACGATCCGATGGCCATCTTTCTCACGGTGGGCTGCATCGAAGTGTTGCTGGGCGAGATGACGCTCGGCGTTGGAATGCTGACGATGTTCGCGAGTCAGATGATCGTAGGAGCGGTGGTCGGCATCGCGCTCGGTTTCGCGGCCGTCCGGTTGATTAATTGGATTAATCTCGACGCGGCGGGGCTCTATCCCATACTTGTCACGGGCTGGGGCATGCTGACGTTTGGGCTCGCCGTTCTGCTCGGCGGTAGTGGCTTCCTCGCGATTTACCTCGCGGGTCTGGTGATTGGCAACAATCGGATCGTGTTCCAGCGTGGTATTCGATTGTTCCACGACGCGAGTGCATGGCTGGCGCAGATCGTGATGTTCGTGGTGCTCGGGCTGTTGAGCTTTCCTAGTCGTCTGCTCGACGTGGCATGGCAGGGTCTACTGGTGGGAGCGGTGTTGATTTTCGTCGCTCGTCCGATTGCGGTATTCTTGACCATAGTGCCGTTTCGATTCAGCCTTCGCGAGCTGGTGTTCATTTCATGGGTGGGCTTGAAGGGAGCCGTGCCGATTACGCTGGCCACGTTCCCGCTGATGTATGACACACCGCACGCCGGCATGATTTTCGACGTGGTGTTCTTTGTGGTGGTGATGTCCGCGATCATCCAAGGGGCGAGTTTGCCCACGGTCGCCAGGTGGCTGGGGCTGGAAGTCCCGGCTCGCCCCGTGCCACCGGTTCAGTTAGAGATCAGTTCGCTGCGGCATGTGGATGGCGATATTGTAGACTACACCGTGGGTGCTGGTTCGCGAACGGCGCACCGCCGCGTGCGTGATCTCGCACTGCCACAGGGGGCGGTGATCGCGATGATTGCGCGTGAGCGTGAAATCATTCCGCCCCAGGGCAATACAGTGCTCGAGCCGGGCGATCACGTGATGTTGGTGCTGAAGCCCGACACGCGTCCTTTGGTCGATCGCATCTTCGCCAACGACCCAACGCACCATGCAGGGCTGCCCGTGGGATTCGAGTTTCCCTTACGAGCCAGCATTACGGTGGCGGAGTTCGAGGAGATGTACGGCATTGTACTGGGGGTATCGCGCGACCTTACGCTGGGCGAGGCGCTCCGCGAGGTTTCGGTCGATGCTCCGAAGGTGGGACAGGTGATCCGCTGCCGCGACGTGACGCTGCGAGTTCGTCAGATTGATAATGCCGGCATGATCGAGCAGGTGGGACTGCTCGTGGACGAAGGGTAAACTCAACACGACGAGGTGTTTCATGAGAATGGCGTATGAGCTAGCCGGCCGAAGTGCTTTGGTGTTGCTCGCGATGATGATCTCCTGCTTGCAGGCGAGAAGCGATGAGGAACTCGTCGGCAAGGTGATGTGTGGATACCAGGGTTGGTTCCGCGTGCCGGCCGATGGTTCGGGGTGTGGGTGGCATCACTACGCGTCGGGCCCGAAGTTCGATGCCGCGCACGCAACCATCGAGTTATGGCCCGACGTCAGCGAGCTGCCAGAGGAAGATCGGTTCGATACCGAATTTCGAAAGAAGGATGGCACGGTCGCTCAGGTGTTTAGCTCGGTCCGGCCAGCGACGACCGACCTGCACTTTCGCTGGATGAAAGAATACGGCGTCGATGGCGTGTTCTTGCAACGGTTCTCTGCGAATACGCGAGACGAAACGCACCGCACGGCGATGGATCAAGTCCTCCAAAACGTGCAGGGTTCGGCAACGAAGCACGATCGTGTGTGGGGGCTCATGTACGACCTGAGTGGAACGCGTCCCGATCAGTTCGGCTTGGTGGAGGAGGATTTCAAGCATTTGCAGAAGTCGTTCGGCGTCGCGAAGGACCTCAACGACCGGCACTACGTCAAGTTTCGAGGGCAGCCACTTGTCGCGCTGTGGGGCCTCGGCTTTTCGGACCGTCCCCCGGCGCTCGACGAATGGGCGCGGCTAATTCAGTTCTTCAAGCAACAGGGCTACGCCGTGATGGTGGGGGTGCCGACTTACTGGCGGACGCTGGACCGCGACGCGATCGCCGACCCGCGTTTGCACGAGCTACTACACACCGTCGACGTGCTCAGCCCGTGGACCGTGGGGCGTGTCAGTTCGCCGGAGGAAGTCAAAACGTTTGTCGATAAGACGGCGATCGACGACGCGGCGTGGTGTCGCGAGCGCTACATCGAGTACCTGCCTGTTGCGTTTCCAGGCTTTAGCTGGCAGAACTTGCAGCGGACTCGCGGCGAGGAGGCACGTTTCGATCAAATTCCGCGGCGCGGCGGCGAGTTCTTCTGGTCGCAGTGCTGGAACTACCGCCGCGCGGGTGCGCGGACACTGTACATTGCGATGTTCGATGAACTCGACGAAGGGACGGCGATCCTGAAGTTCGATAAATCACCACCGGTTGGCACTGCGAAGTTCCTCACCGAAGACGTGCCGAGCGATCACTACCTGTGGCTCACGGGGAGGGCAGGGGAGTTGTTTGAGCCCGAGGCGAAGTTGCAGCCCGAAAAGATGCCCGTGCGCGACTAACCTGGCGGTTTGACGCGACGTTGTTCGCGTTGATCCTCGAGATTCGCTACATTGTGATTTGCGGCCATCTCGAATCGACGCCCTCGAGAGGAAGAAGCTGAGCCATCAACGACCCCGACGACATTTTGAAGATACTGCTGGAACTGGGCAAAGTCGGTCTCGTGCTCTGCCTGTGCTTCGCGGTCGTAGTGGCGATTATCTCGTTTGTAGATCGTCATAAACCGGGGAATTGACGAAACTTCGTCCGAGAGCTGCCCGGCGAGCTACGTGTTGATGGGTGCGGATGCTTTCTCCGGTTCAGTCATCAACATTGCAAAATAGGTCTCGGCCAGCGAGTCAAACCTGTTTCGCACGGGGGCCTTGCAGGTGCCGAACTAAATCAGGCCACGCTTCGCCGTAAAGGATCGAGTCTCTACGCGGAGGCCACCGACTCAGCTCAGCACGGGGCACGCGTCGAACCATTCGCGGCCGGTGGCTTCCATCCATTCGGTCGACTGCTGCGGACCCCAGAGTCCTTGCTCGTATTTATAGACCGGCGGCTGGTTTTCGTTTGCCCAGTGCTGAAGGATGGGATCGCATATCTTCCACGCCGCTTCCACCTCATCGGCGCGGGCGAAGAGGCTGGCGTCGCCTTCGAGGGCGTCGAGCAGAAGTCGCTCGTACGCTTCGGGCATCGTGCCGGGGAAGTCGCGGTCGTAGCGGAAGTCGAGATCGGTTTGGCGGATTCGCATGCCCTGGTCGGGGACCTTCGTTTGAAAGTGCAACTGAATGCCTTCGGCAGGTTGCACTTGAATCACCAAGCGATCGGCCTGGCACTCCCGCCCGCCGGTGCTGAAGAGCATGTGGGGCGGCTGGCGGAACTGGATGACGATTTGCGTCGTCCGGCAACTCATCGCCTTGCCGCTCCGCAAAAAGAACGGAACGCCATTCCAGCGCCAGTTGTCGATCCACAGCTTCATCGCCGCGAACGTGGCGGTTTGGCTGTTGTCGGCGACGTCTTTTTCTTTCAAGTACCCGTCGTACTGTCCACGGAAGGTGTCGGCGGTGAGCATTTCGGGCGTCATCGGCCGCACGGCCTGCAGTACTTTGACCTTCTCGTCACGCACGGGGTCCGCGGCGTAGCGAACCGGCGCTTCCATCGCCGTGATCATCAGCAGTTGCAGAATGTGATTTTGGAACATGTCGCGGACGATGCCGGCGGATTCGTAGTACCCGGCGCGGCTGCCGATGGTGACCTCCTCGGCCACCGTGATCTGGACGTGGTCGATGTAGTTGCGATTCCACACCGGCTCGAAAATAGTGTTGGCGAAACGCAGCACGAGCAGATTCTGGACGGTCTCTTTGCCCAGATAGTGGTCGATGCGATAGACCTGCCGCTCGGCGAACACGGTGTGCACCACGTCGTTCAGCTGGCGAGCGCTCTCGCCGTCGGTGCCAAACGGCTTCTCAATGACAACACGTCGCGGGCCATTCGACTCATCGGCGAGCCCAGCCGCACCAAGCATCTCGGCCGCGGGGCCGTAGAAGCGCGGGGCTGTTGAGAGATAGTAAACGCGAGAGCTTTTGCCGTCGCCTTCGATCTCGGTGAGAAAGGTGCCAAGTGTTTTGAAATCTTCCAGATTGCCGATGTCGCCCGGGTGGTAGAACACCTTGGGGGCGAAGGTGGTCCATGACTCGGCATCGAAGTTCTTGCCGGCGAACTTCTTGGTGCTCTCTTCGAGCGACTTACGCCACTCGTCGTGCGAGAACTCGGTCCGCGAAAAGCCAACGACCCGCGTATCCGCCGGCAGTCGCTTCTTGCGATGCAGTTGGTAGAGAGCGGGAATGAGCTTGCGCTGCGTCAGGTCGCCCGAAGCGCCGAAGATAACGATGGTGTGAGGCATAAGGCTCGAATGACCAATGACGAAATACCCAATGACCAATGGAAGATTGGGTCATTGGTCATTCGGCATTGGGATTTTGTTAAATGGTCATGGACGTGAAGCCGCCGTCGACGTAGATCGCCTCGCCTGTGATGAAGCTTCCCGCGGTTCGTGACAGCAATAGCAGCGTCGCTCCGATCAGCTCGCCGGGTTCGCCGAATCGCCGCATCGGTGTGTGCCGCATGATGTCGGTCACGCGTTCTTCGCTTAAGATTTTACGGTTCTGCTCGGCGGGGAAAAAGCCGGGGCAAAGGCAGTTCACCCGCACGCCTTTAGTAGCGAACTCGCGGGCCACGTTCTTAGTGAGGCTCAGCACCGCGGCCTTTGACGCCGAATAGGTGAATACTTTGGAGAGTGGCAGGAAGCTGGTCACGCTGCCAATGTTAAGAATCGAGCCGCCCGTGCCGGAGTCGATCATGTGCTTGCCAAACACTTGGCAACTGTAGTGGACCGCCGAAAGGTTGCTCCGCAAAATGCGGTCGAACTCTTCGTCTTCGATGTCAAAATAGGGGGTTGCCGAGTTGACCCCAGCGCCATTGATCACCGCGTCGACGCGGCCATGGTTCTTGACCACGGTGTCGCAGAGTTCCTGAATCGAAGCCTTGCTCATTGCATCAACGGACGCGAACGACGCCTTGCCACCGGCGTTGACGATGGCCTCGACGCGGGCGAGCCCACGCTCTTCGCTCCGCCCCGCCACGACAACATGCGCGCCGGCCTGCCCCAGCCCCTGAGCCATCTCGCCACACAAGACGCCAGTACCACCAATCACCACGGCCACCTGGCCGTCGAAGCTGAAGAGTTTATCGAGATAGGACATGTTTGGGTTTACCAGGGAGTATTAGCAGGTCTTAATTGAGCCGGTCAGCGTTAGCTGCCGGAGGTGGGTTGGGCAGAGTCACAACTGGGGTCGCGTAGAGGAATTCGTCGCGGATCTTCGCAGATCGAAGCGGATTCGCGCGGAGTCAAAGACAATAGGTTGGCTCCAACCTCGATCCGCGTTCATCCGGCCGAATCCGCGACAATCCGCGTCTAATTCTTTTATGCGGCGTGTAGTTCAATCACACGGACTTCCAATTCAACTTCTCCACCCGCCGCCGAAACTCCTCCCGCAGTCTTCGATCATCCCACCGGCGGTAACGAGTTTTCTCAAGCTCTACGTGAAACGCCAGCGGCACGTCGTCCGAGCGGCGGACTTTAATTAGCAGCATACCCAGCTGGGCGTAGTGCGTCACGGCCACGAGATCTTGCCAGTGGTAAAACTGGTAGTCGATCCACAGGCCACGCTGGCCTAGCTGGAAGGCGAGCGACCGGCGACTCACGCGACAATACACTATCCACCCGGCCACCCCCATGGCCACAACCCCCAGGAGCGCGACGGCAACCACTTTTAGGTCCCTTTCACATTCCTCCTATTCCCTGACAGTGATGGGTTCGCGGCGTGGGGTGGGTTTTATTCTGGGTGAGGCACGTTGCTTCGAAAAAATGGGACGCCGAAGGTCGCGGAATTGGCAGGATGAACGCGGTTACTTCGGTGATGGTCAACAATCAATACTTAAATCGTGTCTAAGTCCATAGTAACAGGACGTATTTCTGACCTTCGTCAACGCTTAGCTGGTAGCCGGACATGTCAGCAATTGCTTGCTCTAGCTCAAATAATTGCTTGCGGAAAATCTTCTCCTCAGGAAGTGTGATTAGAAGCATATTTGCATTATTGTCGCTAGGATTTGCGGGCAGTTCACCCATTACCTCGACCAGCTTCGCCCCACGCATGTAGCACTCTTCTATTGCATCGATAGTTTCTTCATGGGACATCTCATGGACTATGCCGTAAACGCTCCCAGTTCGCGCCAACCAATGCCTTGCTTCTTCGGAGTCATTCTGCTGCCGAATTCGTTCCACGGCCTGATCATACTGATGCATGCGGAGCAACTCCGAGACTGCCTTGGAATTCAAATGACCACGTTGAGCTGGTTTCTGCGTACACCCACTGGCGATAGGGGGCTCCTACCAGTTCCGGGCGCCGAAACTTTCGGCGCGCCTATTACGAAGGATCCTTCCGTAGATCGAGCCATTCGGTGTGGAACATCTCGCCGCGGGGTTTGTCGGTGCGTTCGTAGGTGTGGGCACCGAAGTAGTCGCGTTGGGCTTGCAGCAGGTTGGCCGGCAGCGTCGCGCGGCGGTAGCCATCGTAGTAAGCGAGGGCCGTGTAGAACGCCGGGACCGGGATGCCGAGCGTGGCGGCGGTGGCCACGACGTGACGCCATGCATCCTGGGCCTTGTCGATCGCTTCGCCGAAGTACGGCGCGAGCAGCAGGTTCTCAAGCTTCGGGTTCTTGTCGAAGGCTTCCTTGATGCGATCGAGGAACACCGCGCGGATGATGCAGCCACCACGCCACAGCATGGCGCAGTCGCCGTAGTTCAGCGGCCAATCGTGCTCGGCCGCGGCGGCTTGCAGTTGCACGAAGCCTTGGGCGTAGCTGACGATCTTCGACGCGTAGAGGGCGTGGCGGACCTGGTCGATGAACTTCTGCTTGTCGCCGTCGTACTTCTTGCCGTTCAGGTGCTCGCCATGCGGACCCTTGAGCACTTTCGAGGCGCGTTCGCGTTCGTCCTTCAGTGCCGAGAGACTGCGGGCGTACACGGCTTCGGTCACCAGGGTGCTTGGCACGCCAAGGTCGAGCGCCAGTTGGCTCATCCACTTGCCGGTTCCTTTGGCACCAGCGCGGTCGAGCACTTTATCGACCATGAACGTGCCATCGGTGTCCTTGACGCTGAAGATGTCCCGGGTGATCTCGATCAGGTAGCTGTCGAGTTCGCCACGGTTCCACTCGGCGAACACGTCGTAGAGCTCGTCGTTCGTCAGGCCCAGGGCTTCCTTCATCAGGAAGTAGGCCTCGCAGATGAGCTGCATGTCGCCGTACTCGATGCCGTTGTGCACCATCTTCACGTAGTGCCCAGCACCGCGGGGGCCAACCCATTCGCAGCAGGGGATGTCGTTGTTCGGACCCACCTTGGCGGCGATGGCCTGGAAAATGGGCTTCACGTGTTCCCACGATTCGACCGAGCCGCCCGGCATCATGCTGGGACCCTTCAGCGCGCCCTCTTCGCCACCCGATACACCGGTGCCGCAGAACAGCAAGCCTTGCTCTTCGACGTACTTAGTGCGGCGTTCGGTGTCGGCGTAGAAGGTGTTGCCGCCATCAATGATGATGTCGCCCTTGTCCAAAAGCGGCAGGAGTTGCTCGATCACCGCATCGACGGCCGGGCCGGCCTTGATGAGCATCATTACCTTGCGGGGGCGCTTGAGCGACTTGACTAGTTCTTCGACCGTGTGGCACCCAACGAAGTTCTTGCCCTTGGCGCGGCCGTTGATAAAGGCGTCGACCACGCTGGTGGTGCGATTGAACACGGCCACCTTGTAGCCACGGCTCTCGACGTTCAGAGCCAGATTCTCACCCATTACCGCCAGGCCGATCAGGCCAAAATCGCATAAATCGGACATCAGGTTTCCCAATTGTGGTATAAAAGGAGGGATCGGGTCGTGAACTGCTCAAGCCAGAGCGTACCACGATGATCTGCATATTTGCGCCGATGGTCAATATGGCGGGACTGTTGGCCGGCGGGGGGCTAGCGGTAGCAGCCCTGGCCGACAAATGTCGATGCCGCTGGGCATCGCAATACCACCCGGGGGTGAACTTTGAAACCTAGCTGCCTTTACTCGGTCTGTGTTTCTCTCTGCCTATTTGCCGCGAATGCCGCTCTAGCATCCGGCACGATTGAAGTCAGTAACCATGCATCCGGTTCGACCATTGGCTATTCGGTCGCCCTGCTGCAAGGAACCGTCCCCGCAGACGCCGGCAAGCTGGTTATCCAGAACGCCGACGCGCCGAAGCTCGGCGCAGAGGGCGAAGCCGAGCAGATACGCGTGGTGCAGCACGAAGGCCGATTTCGTGCATTGGTGACACTGGCAGAGGGCGAGAACCGCATCGAGTTGTCGACCGAGCGAAACACCGAGCCTCTCCAGTTTGTGCTCAACTACAAACCGCAAACGAATCCTCACTACGTGCGGTTGGTTTGGATGACGGACAACTCGGGGGACACCCGCTACGCCACGCCCGATGACGAGACGATGCAAGATTATGAGAACCGCTTGAGGACGGCGGCGCTGTTGATGCAGACCTTCACCGCCGAGCGGATGAACGAACTAGGTTACGGCCACCGCACCTTTCGCTTAGAGCATGACGACGATGGCCAGGTGGTGGTGCGCACGTGGGCGGGGCCGAAAAGCATGGAGGAGTACCATAACATGCCGGACGACCAATTCTGGTGGCGCGACATCTATGGTTGGCTGAACCAGGAGCATCCAGACGAGATGGCGAAGAACGTCGTTCTAGCCGCCTACACACGTAAGGACGAGAACACGGGCCGGCTAAAGTCGCACACGGCACTGGGCGGCGGTAACCTCGGACTATTTGGCAGCGCCTCGGTGTTTTCTTGGCCAGCGAGCATCGGCACTTCTGCAGAGGCGTTCCTAGACGATTCTCGGTTTGACGCCGCGCGAGTGCACGACGACAGCGTGGGTCGCAGCACCATTTGGGGATTGTCCTCCACTACCATCGGGGCGACTCTGCACGAGATGGGCCACACGTTCGGGCTGCCTCACTCCACCGATCCCTTGGACATCATGACGCGTGGTTTCGATCACTTCAATCGCGCGTTTACGTTCTACGACCCTCCTAGCGGACGGAATTCGGAGCCGCGGTATTTCGAGGAGAACGAAGAAGGGTACTTTTCGCCGGTTAGCGCCTCGTACTTGCGTTGGAGCCCCTGGTTTCAGCTCGAAGCACCGGGGAATAGCCAGGCGACTCCCAAGATTGAGTTAAGCGAGGACGAGGTAATTATCACTTGCGAGGATGGCATTCCCTGGATCGGGTTTCACGTGGGAGGCGACATCCATCATCACGTGACGTACGACGAGCAGGCTCTCCCCAAAGAAGTAAAGTTCACCTTCGAAGAAGTCGAGAAGATGGTCGGTGGTCAGCAGCCGAGTCTGATTCGAGCGATCGCCCCCAATGGCCAAGAAACGTCTCGCCAGTTGCCCGCCCGCTGAGTCGTTTATTCTTTCGCCGGCTGTAACTAAAAGGTGACGAATTCGAACGATTCATCCGATTTTCCGGACATTCGTTTGCTCTGGTGCAAATCCAGGCCCGGTGGGTTTTGACACTGCTGGGTGCTCGAAGATAATGACGGGTTCGTTCGTCCCTACGCCCACCACTATTGGCCATCCGCATGTCCGTACTCTCTCTTAAACCCGCCCACGAGTGTGAAATCGACCTGCTTTCGCTGGGGGCGCTGGTGCATCGCCTCGACCCCGGGACCGTGCCGTTCCGCCGCGCGCGGTCGTTCGAGATCCACGTCTCGGGTGGCGAGTACAACGTCGCGGCGAACTTGGCGAGCTGCTTTGGCATGCGGACCGCCATTGCTTCGGCGATGGTCGACTATGGGATTGGCGAGCTGGTTGAGGCCCGTGTGCGCGAGATGGGGGTCGAGCCGATCTATAAGCGGTTCAAGCACGATGGCGTGCGGGGACCGAACATTGCGACCGTTTATAGCGATCGCGGCCTGGGCGTTCGTCCCCCCGTGGTGCAGTACAACCGCGCCAACGAAGCCGCCGCGCAGCTTGGCCCTGGCGACTTCGATTGGAAGTCGATCTTCGCCCGCGGCGTACGGTGGTTTCACTCAGGTGGCATCTACGCGGCCATCGGCGAGCGGACCTCGGACCTCATTCTCGAAGGCATGCAAGCCGCTAAGGCTGCTGGAGCCGTCACGTCGTTCGACCTCAACTACCGTGCGAAGCTTTGGAAGACGCTGCCCGGCGGCGAGAAGAAGGGCATCGCGATGAATCGCGATATCGCGAAGCACGTCGACGTGCTGATTGGCAACGAAGAGGACCTGCAGAAGGGCCTTGGCTACGAGGGTCAGGACGTCGAGAAGCAGGGCGATCTCGACCCCGCGGCGTTCTTCTCCATGATCGAGCGCGTGAAGGCCGACTTCCCGAACATCAAGGTCGTCGCCACCACGCTGCGGCACGTTCATTCGACCAATCGTCACACGTGGTCGGCCGTGTTGTGGATCGACGGGGCAAAGTACCCGCGGGACATTGCAAGCTACGACCGCAGCGCCGCCGATTCGCCCAAGCTGATCGCGAACCCGATGACGGAGATGCAGCTCGATGTGGTGTGTCGCATTGGTGGTGGCGATGGTTTCGCGGCGGGGTTGATCTATGGCTTTCTAGACGGTCGCCACCCCGAAGACGCCCTGCGTCTGGGTTGGGCCCACGGCGCGCTGCTCACCACTTTCACCGGCGACGTGACGATGGCATCGCTGGCCGAGGTAGAAGCCCTGGCTCAAGGTGGCTCGGCGCGCGTGCAGCGGTAGAGCTAGCATACGTGCTGCACACCCCTGACTGCCTACCACCCACGCATTTCCCCGCATCCGTGTTGACGCTTGCTGGCTAGTTCTCTAGTCTCGCCCCCGGCTTGGGCAACCTGCGACAAACTAGGAGGCGATGCGATGCGAATGATTACTGCGCTGGTGTTGGGTTGGATTCTGGCGGCTTCGCCGCTGTACGCCCAAGAGGCCGGCATCGCCGAGATTTCCGAGACGCCTCGCGTCGCGACGCGCACCTCGGTGGTGCCGATTCCCGCGGTACGCCACGCGACCCAGTTTGTCGTGAAGTGCGAGCTGTACGCTGCTGATGGTGCCTCGGGTTCCAAGCCAGTCTCCGCGCCGTCCCTCGTTATTCTCGAGGGCCAGCAAGGGTCGATTTCTTCTGAAAGCCAAACGCCATTCGTCACTGGTATTCGTCCGGGTTCGGAGGATACTCCCGAACCGTTGGTGACCACGTTGCGCGAAGGAACTTCGGGTACTGTGACTGTTGTCTCACTTGCGGGCGACCACGTTCACGTAGATGCGTCGTTCGCCGTGTCGAGCATCCGGAGTGTGGATAAGGTGCCCGGTGTCGGCGAGGGAAGTACTTCTACCCAAGCACCGGTCCTAGCTACCGAAAGTTGGCGGGTCGTTCGAACCGTCGAGCTGGGTAAGCCATTTGAAGTTCGCGACGCTGCTGGCGACAACGGCAAGTTGGTCGCGCGGATGGTGATCGATCGCCCCGGCATCGATGAAGCGGCCATCACGCCCATCAGCGCGGCGGAAGGGGATGCTACGGAGGACTCCGAGGTTTACACCGTTGTCTATGCCGTCGACGATTTACTGGAGCAGTACGCTCAAGGCTTACCCGCAAATCAGGTCAAGCCGAGCGACTTCGTGCTGCTCACAGAAATGCTTCGCAAGCAGGCCGGTATCGAATGGCCGGAGGGTTGTTCGATGCGGCCATTCACGGCGAATCGATCACTCGTTGTCAGCCAAACTCGCGCCGGCCATCAAAGAATTAGCGAACTGATGGAAGAAAAGCGAACCAACGTAGCGGACGCTCGCAAGCTCCTGACGCGTTAGAAGTACAACGGAATTCAATCCGTTAGCTTCTACGGAGTCTTGTACGCCGGTAGCTCGTTGATTCCCAACTCGATCTCTTCCATCATCCGCACGAACCGTGGGTCGTCTTTGCCGCCGTACTGGTTGATGAACTGCATGGTGGTCATTCCCTCGGGCAGTTCGCGGATGTCGGGCAGGTAGCGGTCGACGGAGAAATTCTCCGCGACTGTGTCGAGCTTCAACTTGCCTGCCAACAGATCCTTTGCGAGACGTATGCCCGCTTTGTCGGCGGCGAGGTCGGCGAAGCTGAAGCCGGTTCCGCCGCCGCTCGAGTCGAGTAGCTCCTTCGCCACGCTGAGCGTCTCGGCCGAATCTTGGCCTTGCAGGCCGACGAGCATTGCGGCGACCGAGAAGTGCCTTGCCAGGTCGTATCGTCCGCGCGCAGTCGGCTGACCGATGTAGGTCGTACGAACCGAACGCTCGGCGGGCGTTTCGATCCGATTCAGAACTGGCGCGATGGCTGGCAGGCGATTCAGTTGCTCGGGGTCGCCCACCGCAATGCCAATAGCGAGCAGGAAAACCTTCGCCTGCAGTTCAGCGGGGGCTTTGGCCGCTTCGCGGGCGGCTAGTCGCACGAGTTCTTCGAACAGTGCGTCCCCCTCCACTCGCGTAGGACCCGCGGCGACTTCCGCGGCGAGCGGCAATTGGCTGTTGTTTCGAGCGGCCTGCGTCATGCTGTTGATGGTCGACCGCACGGCATCGCTCAGCGGGTCGCCAGTCCGCTCTTGCCCCAGTTGCCTAGCGAGCGCGCCGGCGGCTGGATCTTCGGGACGGGTATAGCCGAGTATCTTGTAGATTTCCTGCATGCGATTGCGCGTAGCGGCACCGATCTCTGCGAAACTACTGACTCGCCGCCGGCGAACTTCTTCGCCTACCATCGACATGAGCAGCGTGTTCACCGGATCGAAGCGAATGACAAAGTCCTTCTTTCGTGCCAGACGATCCCCCAGCACCGGCCGCATCACGCTGTCGGGCTCGGGGCTGTGCGCAGCGCCTAAGTAATGCCCCAACTCGTGCAGCAACAGCTCCAGCTTCTCGGTTTCGCTCGCGTGTTGCGACCACTCGCGAAGCAAAATGTGAGGCCGCAGCGCGCCGCGAGTTCCTCCCATGTGGACGCGGCCCTCGGCTACTTCGTACTGGCTGCTGAATCCGATCGCGAGTTGCCCCGGGAAAGGATCGACCGTCTTCTCGAACTCGGCAAGTGTGGTATGGAAGTCATTGGTAGCGTTGTCGGTGGTCCAGGTGTCGACGGCAACTACTTCGAGTTTCACCATCGCGTGGCGATGGAGTATTTCGGAAGCCGCGGCGATTCGCTTGCGAAGCTTGCCTTCCCACATCAACTGTCGCATGGGTTCGTCGTCGTCGACGAGTATCTTGACCGGAATCGTCGCGGGGGGAGTGTTTGCGGCCGAACCGGGCAAACCAGCTACAAAAGGCGAGGTCTCGCCGAGCCCAATTCGCTGGAGGTCGATCGTGCCGTCCTCGCGCGCGCCAAGAAAGTAGACATTTGCCGGTTCGAGCGTGTATTGCTTCGTGTCTTGTCCCGACATGAAGGAGATAGAGCTTGCACCATCGGCGAAAATGGGACGCGACTCGCCCGGTGTGAGCGTCACCTGCCATGCCGGAGTACCAGGTACCGTGATCTCGACCGGCACGCGGCGCGGCGTGCGATTGGCGACTACCGCCACATCGGCTACGACCAAGGCCGGTACCAGCCAACAGCTTACAGCCAATAGCCAACAGCCTTTACGCCACATACTCGCGCTCCACCAGGTCCAACATCTCCTGCATGGCGTACAGATCTTTCTCGCGACCCGTGCGCGCGAAGATGGCGGTCAGATTCAAGATCAGCCGCGCGATCCAAGCTTGATGGCTCGCGGGCGAGAGCAATCGAGGATTGGGGTCGACGTGCTTGCCCGTTGTCTCCGAGATGCGATTGAACGCCTCGGGGAGCGAGAGCAATTGACCTCCGTAAAATGGGTCGACGAACATCAGGGTCGGATTGCCACCCTCAACTAATTCTACCGCCACTAGAAAATGCCCTGGCGAGTTGATGCCATGGACCGCTAGCCCAAGCTCGCTTGCCACGTACTTGTAAACGATGGCCAACGTTATGGGGATGCCGCGACGCGACGAGAGGACCGCCGGCAAATAGCTGTTGGCGGCATTGTAGTAGTCATCGTTGTTCCCACCGTACTCCAACAGGTCGAAGAGTACGTCGTGCAAGTGAGCGACCAACGCGCTGGGCGAGTCGCTGCGCGCACGATTGCGGACGGTCTGGGCCATCGCATCGAGCGATTCGAGCACCTGGGCCGACTCCGATAGGCCGCTTTCGTGCGATGCCACCGCGCACGCGGCCCGAACGAGGCCCTGCTGCGTGGCGATCTGCGGCAGCTCGCCACGCAGGGCCTCGTAGGCCAAAGGGCGGCAGTAAGCGGGTGAAGTCATCGGCGAGCGGAGCGGGCGAGGCGAGGGGGATGTTCCTTTCAGCTTAGCCATTCCCAGCCGATCTGCCCACCAGCGGCACACGATGCTACCTGAAAGCCCGGTGTCCCAGCCCGCGACAGCAAACGGACAGTTGGCCGGCGTGCATCATTTCATGGGACGCCGCGTAGGGGAAATACTGCCCGATGCTGGGTGCCGACATCATCGGGCTGAGCGGGTTCATGGAGGGCAGGGGGCCATCGAGTTCGGCCTCCGTTACCTCGTCAAGCACGCCGAGGAGCATTTCGCGGCGATCCATCAAGTAGGTTCGGACCTCGTCGATCGGCGGATAAGCTTCGAGCGAAGATTGGCAGGTGCTACCAAACCAGAAAAGCTCTTCGTAGCCCTCGGGAATGCGGGAGAGTGGCTCGCGGAAACGGCTCGCGAAGCGATTGTCCGCCAGCGCAAGGTGACCCATGATCCACAGGGCGTGATTCGCCTCGGGTGTGGGCCGATAAACCCAGTGCTCGGGCTGCGTGAGCTGGGCGAGTTGATCGAGCGTGTACTGCCGCGCGGTGCCCAGCAGATGCCGGGCACTGGTTTTGAAATCCATGAACGAGCTCCCACAAGTGAGTTGCAACGCGAAGGCCGCATTGTACTACGAGGAGCAACGTGTGGAGCGCGAGGTTCACGCCATGCGCGGAACTGGAGGAGGGCTCTCCGAGCCCGATAGCCAATCGGAGCACTTTCCAACAAGTCGAATGTCCGGGGTCGGGGACGACCCGGCTCACACGACATATGGAGCGGCTCGATGACTGATTGATTACCAAGTCACTTCGAGCATGTTCTCGATGCGGCCGTCGCCGGCGATGTGGCGGATGGTTTCTTGGGCCATCTGCTTCTCGAAGAATGTCTGGACGCGCCCATGCAGGCGAACCAATCCATTCTCACCCGACTCGACGCGAATCTTTCCGGGGGCAATGTAGGGGCTGGAATTGAGCGCCGCCGAAATGCGGTCGAGCAGGTGGGGAATCTCGTGGACGGTTTCGAGCATGGTGAGGGCTCCGGATCGAGCGGCTTCGGGAGGATGGCAGGGCAAGCGCGAGGCTTAGCTAGTATTAGCCATCGGATAGCACACGCTCGGATTTGAGCCGAGAATCTCTGACACCTGGAGAAAGTGGGGCAACCTGCCAGCGCATAACGGCTGTACCGATTGCGCGAGGGATTTTCAGGCCCGTCGAGCGCGATGTGGCCCGCTAGCCAAAAGACCACGCCTTCCGCGACCTAATGCGAAGTGCGCAACAGTGCAGCTCGCTGGCCTCGTGGAGGTCCGGCTGTTGAAGACTAAAGAGGGCTACGGGAAGTCCGTAGTTAGCCGGCGAGCCAGCTTGGGAGTTCGCCCGCTTTCGGGAGGCAGACCGCTTGGGCGCGGGTGATGTGGGGCAGGGCTTCGATGGCCCTGATTGCCTCGGGTGAGGGCTCGCCATCGAGGTTCAGCACGCCCACGGCCTCGCCGCCTGGCTTGGTGCGACCCACCGCCATTTGGGCGATGTTGACGCCATGCTCGCCAAACGTCGTGCCCACGGCACCGATGATTCCGGGTACGTCCTGGTGATGGAAAATGAGCATCGACCCATCGAGATAGGCCTCGAGCCGCTGATCGTCCACGGCCACCAAGCGGGGCATTTCTTTGCCGAACAGCGTGCCGGCGAACTTCTGCTTCGTCTTGCCGGCGGTGATCTCCACGGTCATCGACGCGCGAAAGGCTCCCATCTCGGCGTTCGACTCTTCCACCACCTCGATGCCGCGCGATTGAAGCATCATGCCGGCGTTCACGAGGTTCACTGGCTCGGTGAGGGCTCCTTCGAGCACACCGGCCGAGAAGGCTGAGGTCAGCAGCTTGGTGTCCTGCTGAGCAATTTCGCCGCGGTACACCAGGTGGCACGACGACAAACCGCTCGGCTGAGCGCTCGCCGCCAGGCGGCCAAGGCGATAGGCCACGTCGAGATATCCGCGAAGCGCTTCGAGGGTCTTGGGGTCGAGCGACGCGATGTTCACTGCGTGGCGAATAGCACCGGTAGTGAGAAACGCGGTTAGCAGCTCCACAGCTTCCGTGGCGACCGACGTTTGGGCTTCTTCGGTGCTCGCACCAAGATGTGGCGTGCAGACCACGCCCGGCATGCCGAACAGCGGGTTGTCGGTACACGGCTCGTCGGGGTAGACGTCGAGCGCAACGCCGGCGATCTTGCCCGACTTGAGCCCTTCGACCAGCGCGGCTTCGTTGTAGATACCACCGCGGGCACAATTAATAAGTCGCACGCCGGGTTTCAGCTTTTCGAGCTGAGGCATGTCAATCAGATTGCGCGTCTCGTCGGTGAGCGGCGTGTGGACCGACAAGTAGTCGATCTGGGGCAGCATCTCGTCGACGGTCGCGATCAGCTCGATGCCGAGCTTCTGGGCGCGCTCTTCGGTCATGAACGGATCGTAACCGAGCACCCGCATTTCGAGCCCCAGTGCACGCTCGGCAACGGCAAGACCAATCCGGCCGAGACCCACTACGCCGAGCGTCTTGCCAGCGACCTGGGTCCCCATGAACTTGCCGCGGTCCCAGCGGCCTTCGATCAGGCTCTGGTAGGCCGGTGCGATGTTCCGGGATAGGGCCAGCATGAGCGCGATCGAGTGCTCGGCGGTGCTCAGCGTGTTGCCCGCCGGGGTATTCATCACGACGATGCCTTGCTTCGTCGCGGCAGCCTTGTCGATGTTGTCGGTACCAACGCCTGCACGGACGATGGCCTTCAGCCGGCGATTGCCTTCGAGCGACTCGGCTGTGATCTTCACACCGCTGCGGCAGATCGCGCCGTCGAACTTCGCGAGGGCGTCGCGGAGGTCGGTGCCCGTTAGGCCGGTGATCACTTCGTACGTAATCCCAGGCGCGGCGTCGAGCATGTCGAGGCCTTCCTGAGCAAGTTTGTCGAGGACGATAACGCTGGCCATGGGAGCAGAACTGGAGGTTAGGTGTGAAAGAGAGTTTGGGCGTTGCTTTACCGTAACCACGCCTAGTAGCGAACGACCGCCTACTGCTTGGCGACAAAATCTTTCATGTAGTCGCGGAGCGCTTCGACCCCAGCCATCGGCATGGCGTTATAGATCGAGGCACGGATACCGCCCACCGATCGGTGGCCCTTGAGGTCCGACAGATTTGCCGCGTCCGCCCCTTTGAGGAACTTCGAGGTGAGCTCGTCGCTGGGCAAGCGGAATGTGACGTTCATCAACGAACGGCAGTCCTTCTGGGCGTGTCCCTGATAGAAATCGGGATGGGCGTCGAGCAGATCGTACAGCACGGCTGCCTTCTTCTTATTGTGCTCGTACATCTTCTCGAGCCCGCCGATGTCGTCCTTTAGCCAATCGGTGATCAGCTTCAGCACGTAGATGGCGAACGTCGGCGGGGTGTTCCACATCGAGTCGTTCTCGGCGTGGAGTTTATAGTTGAGGTAGCCTGGGAGCTTGTCGCTGGAACGTTCGAGAAGATCCTTCCGCATGATGACGACGGTCACACCCGCCGGCCCGGCGTTCTTCTGGGCACAGGCGTAGATCATGCCGTACTTTGCGATATCAAGCGGCTTGTAGAGGAACTCGCTCGAAGCATCGCACACCAGCGGGACGTTCCCCGTCTTGGGTTCGGTCTTGAACTGCACGCCCTGAATGGTCTCGTTCGAAGTGTAGTGAACGAACGCCGCCTTCGGGTCGAGGTCGAGATCGCTGTCTGCGGGCAGGCGGTCGTAGTTGGTTGCTTTGCAATCCCAAGCGACGCGAACGCCGCCTTCTTTCTTGGCCTCGTCGGCTGCGTTCTTGCCCCAGCTACCGGTGAGGATGTAATCGGCCGACTTCGCCTCGTCGGTGATCAAGTTCATCGGCACCATCGAAAACTGCAACCGGCTGCCGCCTTGCAGGAAGATCACCGAGTAGTCGTCGGAGATGCCGAGTAGATGCCGCAGGTTGGCTTCCGCCGCGTTGGCGATCTCGATGAACGGCGGGCTGCGGTGGCTGATCTCCAGGATGCTCGCCCCCACGCCGGGTAGGCAGAGCATTTCGGACTGGATTTTCTCTAAAACACTCACGGGGAGTGTGGCAGGTCCGGCGGAAAAGTTGTAGGTTCGGGTGGTCATCTTGATGGTAGGGTGGTAATGCCGAAGAGGGGTTTCCAACGCCGAGGCCATTGTAACGCGACACCGGGTCACCAGTTAGGGGCCACTTTCCGCACCGCTCGCCCCCGCGCGACCGACATTTCGAGAAATCATGCCCGATTCCAATAGCACCTGGATCGACCGCATTCGCGCGGGATGGTTCGCGCTGGTTCGCCGTGGAGGCCTAGAAGGCCAGACATCATTGATCACGCTGGCCGCAATCTGCGGGCTAATGGCTGGGTACGGGGCGGTCCTCTTTAACTACATCATCCACTACACCACCGAATGGACCTTTGGCTGGGCCAATAATCTGGCGGCGATGGATCCGTGGTGGAAATTGGCGCTCATGGCGTCTCCCGCCATTGGTTTGGTGTTAGTGGCCTACATCACTCGCACCTTCGCCCCGGAGGCCCAGGGTCATGGAGTGCCCGAGGTCATCACCGCCGTCGCGCGACACGACGGCATCATTCGTCCGCGTGTGGCATTGGTGAAGATCATCGCCAGCGGCCTCTGCATCGGCACCGGTGGCTCGATCGGTCGCGAAGGGCCCATCGTGCAGATCGGATCCACGCTGGGGAGCATGTTTGGTCAGCGCTTCAACCTCTCAGCAAGAAACATCAAAGTGCTGGTTGCCGCCGGTGCTGCCGCGGGTATCAGCGCCACGTTCCACGCACCGCTCGCGGGAGTGATGTTCGCCAGCGAGATCATTCTCGGTAGTTTCACAGTCGAATCGCTAACGCCCATCGTTATTGCCAGCGTGATGGCCGACGTCGTTCAGCAGCACGTCGGCGAGCACCGGTTAGAACCGGCTTTCCGCGAACTCGATTACAACTTCCTAGGTGCTTGGTCGCAGTTGCCCTCATTCGTTGTCCTGGGGGTGCTTGCTGGTTTGGTTGCGGTGGGCTTTATCTGGACTTTGTACGGCACGGAAGATTGGGCCGAGCGGCGTTCGCCACGTTGGTGGCAGCGCGCGTTGTTGCTGGGGTTGGCGGTCGGCGCGGCCGGAGCGCTCTATCCCGTGCGACCACCTACCCTGTCCGAATCACAAGCCAAGCTGGTGGCCGAGGGCCAACAACCGCTGCCACCGCTGATGGGCGTCGGCTACAGCGTGGTAGATCATGCGCTGCATCTCGAACTCGAAAGCAACCGCCACAGCACGCCAGATGGCAAGCCGGACCGACATGTGTACGTTGACCGGCCGGCGCTATGGCACGAACTGTTGTGGCTGTTACCGTTGGTGTTTCTCAAGCCGATTACCTGTAGTATCACGCTTGCCGGTGGTGGCTCCGGTGGTGTGTTCGCGCCTTCGCTCTACATCGGGGCGACGCTCGGCGCCTGTCTGGGTATCGTCGCCCATTGGTTGATTCCCGAGTTTTCGGCATCGCCCGGCATGTACGCCATCGTCGGTATGGGGGCGGTGGTCGCTGGCACGACGCATGGAGTTCTCTCGGCGATCTTGATCGTCTACGAAATGACTGGCAGGTACGAGATCATCCTTCCCATCATGGCTGCGGCGGGGATTTCGAGCGTGGTGGCCCGTGTTATCGAACCCGAGAGCATCTACACCAAGAAACTGAGCCGGCGAGGCGAGCACATCTCCCGCGGGCATGACATGCACTGTCTCGACCACGTCATGGTTCGCGATGTGATGATTCGCAAATTTCCAATCCTACAGCACACGGACACCGCGTTGGACATCGTCCGCGTTGCCCGCGAAAATCCCGACATTGAAAACTTGCCGGTAATGAACGCCGAGGGGAAACTGATCGGCATCATTCGCGCCGAAGATCTCCACCGGGTGCTCGACAGCGACATGTCGCCGCTGCTTGTGAATGCTGAGGATCTCGCACTGAGAACGCCTCTGTCCGTCTCACCAAGCGACAATCTGATCGAAGCCATCCGCGACTTCGGCACCCGCGACGTGGAAACGTTGCCCGTCGAAGTGGGGCAGGGGGTGAATCGCCGTCTGGTGGGGCTGCTGCGTCGGCGGGACGTGATGCTGCGCTACCGGCAGGAAATGTTGAGCGGGCACTAGTGATGAAATTCACGCATTTCAAGAGTGAATCATGTGTCCAAGCCTCACCTGACGAGGTAAAATCTAAGTATCGGCGGACGCTCCCATTTTCTTAATTGGCCTGTTCCATGGCGACGCGACTACCACTCCACGCGATGTCTCTCGATGAGAAGCTCGAAGAAATGGAAGCCTTGTGGCAAGATATTTCATCGAACGGCTCTAATTATGTCTCTCCCGCTTGGCACGGGCACGAACTTGAGCAGCGCAAAGCTGCAGCCGCTTCTGGCGAAGCCAAATTTATTGACTGGGAAGTCGCTAAACGAGAGATTCGGGATGCAGCCTCATGAAGGTTGTCATTCTCGACCGGGCCAAGAACGATCTGTTGGAAGGAATGCGATTCTACGAGAGTCAGAAAGAGGGCCTTGGGGGCTACTTCCTGCACACCCTATTCGAAGACATTGATGCGTTGTCCGAACAGGCTGGCATCCACGAATGCGAGTTTGGATACCATCGCAGCCTCTCGAAAGTGTTTCCGTTCGCTATCTATTACTTGGTCGACGAGTCGGTTGTGAGTGTCTATGCCGTTCTAGATTGTCGATTGGATCCACGTTCGACGCGCGATCGGTTAAGCTAGCCGAGCCAGCCCTCAGCCCCCGAACAATTCCGTCCAGTGCTTCCCGTCGCGGCCCACGCCGACGCGTTTGTGCTTGCCAAGCATGTTCTTGTGATGGCCGGGGCTGTGGAACCAACCCATGTTGGCGTCGGGGCCGGTGCCGTAGCCAGCGGCGATGTTCTCTCCCGACGCCGAGGTGCCGAAGTTCTTTGCGCGATCCCACGGTGTTTTCTTGCCGGGCACGGGCGACTCGTGGGCGAAGAAGTTGTGCTCGCGCATGTCGTGTGAGTGATCGCGACCGGCGGCGGTAAGTTGTAAGTCGACGAGGACGGGGTCGAGATTCAAGAGAATGCGCATCAAGTTGAGCGACAACACGCACTTCGCCTCTTCGGGATCGAGCTTCTTCGAAAGCTGCTCGTTCGCCGCCAAAACGGCGCGATGCTCGTCGCTCATGGGTAGCGCAAGCCGCACGGCGATCTCTTCTTCCTGCTCCAGGTACTTGTCGAATGTCAGCGCTTCGCTCGCCACGGCGTCGTCCTCGCCTGCGGGCTTGGGATTGAACTTCGTCAGGTAAGCCTCGGAAACTTCCCACAACTTGCCAGCAGGTAGTAATGCTTGCCGCTTATCCACTAAGCGGCGATTCGAGCCCAGCACGTCTTCGCGACTCACCAGCGCGATCGCGGCGAGTCGTTCGAGTGCGGGGTCGCCCACCTTCTTGATTTGCTCCTTTGTCAGGTCCGGGTCTTCACGCAATGCGTTGACCTCCGCCTGCAACTTGGCGATTTCGTTCTTATCCGCGGCGGCAAACTTTCGCTCGGCGGCACCGGATGCGGCGCGGAAAAAGTCCTCGCGATACTGCGTGACGGCAGGCGTTAATTGCGCCTCGATCATGCCGCGGATATCTTCCACCGCCAGCGCGCTGTTCTGCATGGCGTCGGCCAGCACCGCGGCCTGGGCTGTCATGTCGCGACGAGCGCGGCGAAACCGAGTGACGTAGATGCGAGCCGCGCGTCGCTCGGCAGGCGTGATGCGCAGTACCTTCTCGTCTTCCTTGACTTCCTCAGCCGCGTAGCTGGCTGGGGATAGATCGGTAACCAAAGTACCTGCTAGCAGCAGGAACAGGAGTAGCGCGCGCATGTAGTGCTCCGGTAGATTGCCTCTGTCCGTCCCCCACTTCCGCTAGCTTACCTGCGGGACACAGGGGGCTACAAGGATTACGGGCGGGTCGGACCACCGTTTTTCCCCTATTTCTTTCCCCCTTTCGCCAGACTTCCAGTGTTTTGGGTGCATCTAGTTGACACCCAACTCTCGCCCAGCCACCTTAGATATAGGGTCCCGCATTTTCTAACGGGGCCCATCGCTGAAACATCAGCCCTCAGTACACAGTTTGCCGGAGTGGATGTCATGGTTCTTCGTTCGATTAACACCGTCTTTACCGCGGCGCTAAGCCTCGTGATCGTCGGCTGCTCGTGGGCCGATGAACCTTCAACCGGCAAGTTCCCGGCCAAACCCGTAAGTGCTCAGGTCGAACAGCCCGAAGAGGCTCCAGCGAGCACAGCAACCGAAGACGCAGAAGAGGACTTGTTCGGTCCGGTGGACAAGCAAGATCCGCTAGTAAACGACGCTCCCGGGACGGTCGAAGAGGAAGTGGCCGAAGCCGCTGCCGAAGAAGCAGCTGTCGAAGGCCCTGCCATGACCGCCGCCACCGACGACCCCAATGCTCAGAAGGTCCATGAGCTGACCGAACGGATCGTCGCCCTCGAAACCGAACTCGAAGAACTGCGGACTAATCTCGCTTCGATGCAGCAAGCGCTGGCCCGCGTTCAAGATCCCGCAGAACTAAGCCGCCGCGCGCTCGGAGCGATGGTCGAAGACACGGACCTGCGTGGCACGATGGGCGAATTGCTGCAAGGCAAGGTGCGGCTGGTAAACAACTCTGGCGCGCCAGTGGTGATGTTCATCAATGGCACCGCGTGGACTGTGGTCGAGGGTGAGTCGTTCGTCCTCGCACCTGTTGGCACCGTGTCGTTTCTCTACGACCCCGCCGGCAAGCCCGTGTTCAAGGGGATTCAAGAGTGGGTGGAGAATCGTGAGAATGGCCAGTTCGAACTTGAATACAAGGTCGAATCCGCAACTCCGGCGACCACTCCCGAATCGACTAGCGAACGAAGCGTTCTGAGTCAGTAGTCCTGGCGATCGCGACGGGCAACGCGCGACTGCTCTCCACGCTGACGTGCGCGTGCCAGTCGTGCTCCAACTCGCTGAGCGAACGTATGCCGTAGTGCGTATCGAGCGCCTTAACCACATCTTGGCGACTGTCGTCTACGAACGCCAGGAACTTCTGGGTGCCCCCTCGTGCGACGAGGTATTCAGTGAGGCTTACCGCCGCGGCGTACTGCCAAGGCTGACGGATCTCGTCGGTCATCAATCGGTCGAGGTGAGGCCAGCTATCGATCTCGACGAAGCCATTGAGCTTCTGGCGTCTGAGCTCGTGTCGACGAGGATTGTCGTACTGGCTGGCGATCCCTTCGTTGGCCCAGATGGGCATCGAGTCGCCGAATCGTGCAGCTAGCAGAACATGCGTGAGCTCGTGTTCTAGCAGATGCTTCGTAACGGCCTCTTCGCTCCCCACCAGCCACACCATGTGGCCACCGTCGGCGTCGCCCACTAGGGCGCGGGCAAAGGACTTCTTAGGGTCGATCTCGACGTAGATGGCAGCCGGTGTGCGGGTGGCTGGGAGATTCCCTCCCAGCCACGCCGCAGCAAACCGAGTACGAAACTGCTCGGCATGGGCGACTACCATGTCAGCCAGCCGAGCGTTTGGAGCCATAACCGTGAAGTTGGGCGACGATGCCACCGAAGCAGCGTCGGCCAACTGAAAGTGGCTCCAAATAAGGACAGTGGCGATTAGGCTCGCCAAGCGTTGCGATCCTTGCAACTTCACTCTGAACCTCCTTGTTCAGTCTTTGCTGGGTGGCCATCCGTGGCGACCTCGCATCGATGGGTGGGATTATGCGTGCTAGCACGACGAATCTCCAAGAGGGAAAACGGAGATTATTCGGAAAGGCGTTTTGTCTCGTGATTCGTAGCAGAACTCGCAAGAGTTCAGGATGCACTTCTAGATCGCTAAATTCTCGCGAATCCAGCTACAAGAAGGGCTCCACGGCACCTCGCGATAGCACTGGCGATCGTTTAGAATTCACCCGACGGGCACGCTATCATTTCGCCCCTTTCCGACTACACCCAACCCAGCCAGTCCCCATGTCCGACGTATTCAACGCTCGCGGTTCTTTTGACACAGGCAATGGCAAGGCCGATTTCTACCGACTCACTGCCCTCGAAGACGCCGGCCTGACGAAGGTCGACGCCCTGCCGTATTCCATTCGCGTGCTGCTCGAAAGCGTGCTGCGTAACTGCGACGACTACGTCGTCCGGCAGGAGGACGTGAAGGCCGTGGCCAATTGGGCGAACACCAAGGGTGCCGGTGGCGAAGAAGTGCCGTTTAAGCCCGCCCGTGTGGTGCTCCAAGACTTCACCGGCGTCCCCGCCGTGGTGGATCTCGCGGCCATGCGTTCGGCCATGCAGCGGCTGGGTGGCGACCCCAACAAGATCAACCCGCTGGTTCCCGTCGACCTGGTGATCGATCACTCGGTGCAGGTCGACTACTACCTGGGCGATTCGGCGCTCGACCAGAACATCGACATGGAATTCGCCCGTAACCGCGAGCGGTACGAGTTCCTCCGCTGGGGCCAAAAGGCGTTCAACAATTTCCGAGTGGTTCCCCCTGGCACTGGCATCGTGCATCAGGTGAATCTCGAGTACCTCGCCAAGTGCGTGTTCGTCACCGATGGCGTGGCGTACCCCGACTCGCTGGTCGGCACCGATAGCCATACGACAATGATCGATGGCCTCGGCGTCGTAGGCTGGGGCGTCGGCGGCATCGAGGCCGAGGGCGTCATGCTCGGCCAGCCGATTTACATGCTCATGCCCGAGGTCGTCGGCATGCGTCTCACGGGTAAGCTCCCGTCCGGCGCCACCGCGACCGACCTCGTGCTCACGGTCACCGAGATCCTCCGCAAGGAGAAGGTCGTTGGCAAGTTCGTCGAGTTCTTCGGCGACGGCGTCAGCACGATGCCGCTGGCCGATCGCGCAACGATCGCCAACATGAGTCCCGAGTACGGCGCGACGATGGGCTTCTTCCCGATCGACTCGGGCACGCTCGACTACCTGCGGCTCACTGGCCGTACCGCCGCCGAAGTGGAACTGGTCGAACGCTACACCAAAGAGAACTCGCTGTTCCGCACCGATAGTGCCCCCGAGCCAACGTTTACCAAGATTCTGCACCTCGACCTTTCGACCGTCGAACCTTGCTTGGCTGGCCCGAAGCGTCCACAGGATCGCATTCCGCTGGCAAAGATGAAGCAGCAGTGGCGTCAGGACTTGGGCCAGGTTTACGAAAAGTCGTACTCTGATCGTTCGCCCGCCGGCCGCTGGGAAGGCGAGGGTGGCGGTGTCCCCGATCCCGCCGGTGCCGCGGTAGCCGAAGTTGCAATCGCCGATCCAGGTCGCGAAGGCGTGACCGTGGAAAACGAAGGTTGCACTTTTGCCCTGAAGCATGGCAGCGTGGTGATTGCAGCGATCACGAGCTGCACGAACACCAGCAACCCCAGCGTGATGATTGCCGCCGGCTTGGTGGCAAAGAAAGCCGCCGCACGGGGCCTCGCGTCGAAGCCGTGGGTGAAGACCAGCATCGCGCCTGGTAGCCGGGTGGTAACCGATTACTTCGAGAAGGCGAAGCTCGACAGCGAGTTCGCTAAGATCGGCTTCTACACCGTCGGCTACGGCTGCACGACCTGCATCGGCAATAGCGGCCCGCTCCCCGCCGCCATCAGCGAGGCTGTTCGCGAGCACGACCTCGTGGTCGCCGGCGTGTTGTCGGGCAATCGCAACTTCGAAGGCCGCATCAATCCCGACGTCAAAGCCAACTACTTGGCGAGCCCACCCCTGGTGGTCGCTTACGCCCTGGCTGGCACGACCGATATCGACTTCGAGACCGATCCGATCGGCGAAGGAGACGATGGCAAGCCCGTGTTCCTCCGCGATATCTGGCCCACGCAAGAGGAAGTACAAACCGTGGTCGCCAACTGCGTCCGTCCGGAGATGTTCCAGAAACAGTACGATGGCGTGTGGAATGCCAACGAAAAGTGGAACGCCATCGCCACCAGCGAAGGGGGCATCTACGACTGGAACCCCGACAGTACTTACATCCAAGAGCCGCCGTTCCTCGTGAACCTGACACCCGAGGTCAAGCCGATTCAGTCGATCACCGGCGCAAAATGCCTCGCCCTGCTGGGCGATTCGGTCACCACCGACCACATCTCGCCGGCTGGCTCGATCGCTAAGGACAGCCCTGCGGGACGTTACCTGCGCGAGCAAGGCGTCGAGCCGATCGACTTCAACAGCTACGGCAGCCGCCGTGGTAACGATCGCGTGATGACGCGCGGCACGCTAGCCAACATCCGCATCCGCAACCAACTGGCTCCCGGCACCGAGGGTGGCATCACTCGCTACCTGCCCACCGACGAAGTGATGCCGATCTACGATGCCTCGATGCAGTACCAAGCCGATGGCACGCCACTGGTGATCCTCGCCGGCAACGAGTACGGCACTGGCAGCTCCCGTGACTGGGCCGCCAAGGGAACCTTCCTACTCGGCGTCCGCGCCGTCTTGGCCGCCAGCTACGAGCGCATCCATCGCTCGAACTTGGTCATGATGGGAGTACTACCTCTTGAGTTCGAAGCCGGCACCACCTGGCAATCGCTCGGCCTCACCGGCGAAGAGACTTACAGTATCCGCGGTCTCGACGACAACCTGAAGCCGCTGCAAACTCTCGAAGTGGTCGCCACCGATGCGGCTGGCAACGACAAGGTGTTCCCAATGCGAGTCCGCATCGACACACCTGTCGAAATGGACTACTACCGCCACGGTGGCATCCTCCACTTCGTCCAGCGCAAACTCCTGGCCGACTAGTTTCACAGAAGTTCTGGAGATACCCCTAGCCCCGACCAAGCATGGTCGGGGCTATTCGTTCACGAAGCCTTCCTCAGGACCACCGCCACGATGGCCGAACGTCGCTCCTACAGCTTCATCCAGTGGTGCTTCTACTACTTCAATCAGTTCCTGGTCCGCGTGGTCTGGTGGGCGAAAGTCCCCGATAAGCTACCGATTCCCGACGACCAGGGTGCGGTGATTATCTGCAATCACCGCAGCAGCGTCGACCCGTGCGTGTTCCAAGTCGTCGCGCGCCGCCGGCTCGTCCACTGGCTAGTCGCCGCGCTCTACAAGCCGGGCACTATCATCGCCCGAATGCTCGATGTCTTCGAGATCATCTCCGTGGGCAAGAATGGCACCGACGTGTCGCCCCTCCGCGGAGCGATTCGCGAGGCCGAAAAAGGCGAGCTCGTCGGCATGTTCCCCGAAGGAACCATCAACACAACCGACGCCTTCATGCTTCCCGTTCGCCCGGGGGCAATCGTTGTTGCGCTCCGCGCCAAGGTGCCGGTACTGCCGTGCTACGTCGAAGGGACACCCTACCACAAAGTCGCGTGGATGCCTGTGTTTATGCCATCGCGAATCGTCCTGCACGTCGGTCAGCCCATCGACTTGAGCGAGTACTACGGCCAGGATCGCGACCAGGAAGTCGTCACCCGCTTGACCATCCAGTGCGTCAAAGAAATCGCCAAACTAGCCGGCCGCGACGACTTCGAGCCGCAAATTGCTGGTAAAGGCTGGAAAACTTGGCAATAAAGCGAACCGCCCCGGCCTTTTGCTGCTCCATAATCCAGGTAGAATAAAGACTTCACTCGCCGGCCGCTCACGCAGCCATTCCAACCGATTCTAAAGCAGTTCTTCCAATCGCCCTCGGGCGGTTTCTTTGACCCTGTAGCTCAGTCGGTAGAGCAACGGACTTTTAATCCGTGGGTCGTGGGTTCGAGTCCCGCCGGGGTCATTTTCTTAAAGTGCTATGGGAGAAACACTTGCGGCTGGTGCCCACAGAGAGGTTAACAGAGATTCTGAGCGTTGGCCTCCCTCTGGCCTCCCAGATCGCTTCCGTCGGCTTTCACCAACTTCAAGGCCTTCGCCATCGCACCTTCGGGCAGGTGGTAAGCATAGGCGGCATTCTGGTGAGCTTTGGCGTACTTCGCGTAGCTCCGGGTCGTGGCAAAGTTGGCATGGCCCATCTGCTCCTGAAGGTCTCGGTCACTCACCTTGCCATAGTGATAAGTGGCGTGAGCACGTCGGAAATCATGCATTGAGTAGGCGAAGCAACTAGGGGTGCATTCGTGCTCACCTTCAACGATGCAAGGGAGTTTGATACCAGCCGTGGTTTGGATGGCGAGCAATTGGGCATCGAACCACGTCAACGCATGGTCCCATGGGAACACCCGGGCGTCACTTCCTTCCAGAGACTTCAGTAGCTCCCCGGCAGGGCCCAACTTCACTAGATGGGTTCTCTTGCCTTTATTGTCCTTCCCACGGCTCTTGGCGGTTCCAGCTGCCAAGTCGACATCGGCCCACTTCAACGCGAGTAGGGCACCACGTCGCATACCTGTAATCCACGCGCTCATCAAGAGAGCAGACCACCATTGGGCCGGGGTCCAAGCTCCGCCGTACTCGAAGCCAACAGGGAAGCTAACGGGGCAGGGGGCCTTACCGAGAGCCGCCAACATATCCGTAAAGTGCTCTTCTGTGACGAAACGCTTTTCTGGTTCGATCCCCTTAACCTTCGACATCTCCGGCAATCGATCGATGTACCGCCATCGCTTGGCCTTATTCAGTGCTGCCAGCAACGTGCGGATATCCTTCCGGATGGTGCCGACGGACAACTTGGAGCCGGGCTTTTGACCACGTTGCTTACGTCGTTTCGCGACGTATTGGTCCAGCATGGTCTCGTCGATTGACTTTACGAACTTCGGTTTCATCATTTCACCGAACCGTTTCACGACTCGCCGTACTTCCACGCGGCTGGCTTCACTGGTGAGTTCGGTTTGAATATGCCGAGTATCATATCCGCCGATAAATTCGGTCCAAGGCTTATCCTCGGTCACCCCCGTCTCACGTTTGATCAGTTGGGCCAGCTTCGCATCAGCAGCTTCCTTTGCGAGCTTCTTCGGTCCAATCTTCTTGCACAACTTGCGATCGCTGGCGGGGTCTCGCCATTCGATCCACCAGGGGCAACTCTTGACCCCTAGTTTCTTCCGTTCTCTTGCTTTCTGGAAAACTCTTACGGTCATTACTTGGATCCTTTACTGAGGTGAGAAGTGATTGACGGCAAAACGAGACCTTTCTATCATATTGCTGATCGATTGCGAGTCAATCAGGTTGCCGATAAGTTTTGGCATGGCTTTGAAACCTGAAAACGACGCGCGACCCGATTACGAGCTTAAAGCTCGTGATGGTTCTACATACCTTTTCCAAAGGAAGATGCCTTCGGAGGTTCCAGAAGATATGGATTTCGCACAGCAACTCAGGCAAGCCATCGCCGAGAGTGGAATTTCGCAATACCAATTAGCGAAGGCAGCCGAGGTTCCCCAAGGTGCAATAAGCATGTTTATGAATGGGGGCGACCTACGCCTAAAGACGTTTAACCGGCTGGCCTATTTCATGGGCTTTGAGCTTCGACAGTTGAAGAGCAAGGCACCGAAGAAAAAGCCAGCGAAGAAAAAATGAGGAAGCCAAAAGGGGGTGCGATGGCGGATACCGAAGTCCCAGTGTCGGTGCTAATTGATCTAGGCAATAGCTGTCTTGCTTTAATTAACCCGCAGATTTGGACCTTTGATCAGTATCAAGACGCAATTGAAGTTGTGGAACGGACGGCTGGTCAGTGTGAGTTCGCCGCTACGGCTGCATTGGCGGCGGATTTTCGTCGACGAAAAATAATAGTTTACGAACACAACCGGCGTATTACTCCTGAAGAATCTCTTAGATTGCAGGAATATGCCCGCGGCGTAAGCCTCACTTCAATTAGTGAGTCGACGAGTGTGACGGCGATACTATGCCGCGATCAATAGTTACAAGCATTGACCGACCTTGCGACCGATTTAGGGCACCCGCTACCCGCACACCAGGAAGCGATGCGTAAGGATTTGGAGCTTTGCCTAAAGACGGGCTTGGCTCGACCGGCAATCGTAATGGGTTGGGCGTTGGGCTTCGACATTATCCGAGCATGGGTTTTCAACGATACCTGTGGCCGACTTGTCGACTTCAATACTCAACTAGCGAGCAAACCGCCACGCCGGGGGCCGGCACAGATCAATACCTTTGAAGATTTCTTCCACCTCGGAGAGTATGACTTTTTGGAGGTCTGCAAGAATTCTCAAGGAGTGGGACTAGGTGTTTTCACTGAAAAACACTTTCGCAATCTTCAGAGCTTGCTAGATCAGCGGAACGAATACGCCCACGCGAACTATAGCCACGCAAGCCAGAATGTTGCAGTGGCTTACGTGGAGCGTGTTCTAAAGACGGTCACAGAATCGCCATTCAAATAGTCATAGCAAGGGGCAGCGACCAATGAATGATCGCTACAGCATCATTGAGACGATTGAGGCATCGCCACTCTTAACGAGCATAGCCACCTCGCTAGTTCTAATGGGTGCGTATTTCATCTACAGGAAGCTATACACGGGGAGCGTCGTTGGTCTAACTCGCTTTCGGCACTCGACGAATCGGCTTTACCGTAGGCTGGCCGGTTGGGCGTACGTGGCTTCGTTCAATTCACCAAAAAGTGTTAGCGTCGTCGTCCCCGCTCAGCTTCTCTTAATGATAGTCGTCGTATTCCTACTGGTGCTCGCTGGGATCAGGGTCTACGAAGAGGCTAGAGATCTAATGCACAGTCCCCAAGCCGGACAAACCATGGATGCTTCGAAACCGCTTACAGATGCTCAACCTCAAGAAGAGGGTAGCGTTGGCAAACTCGTTCTCCACACTATGGTCTTCTTCTTGTCCATCTTCATATTAGCGGTCTTTTCAGAATACTTTGATTTGGTTTTCGCGCTGAATCGTTTGGGTTCGACGGTGCAAACTTACTGCATCGCTTGTTATGCGATAGTGGACAAATCGGACGCGAAGGAATTGTTCAAACTTCGAATGGCAGCCGTGAATTTGAAGGGAGTAGATGCGTTTTTGACGAAGTTGGCGGAATTAAGTGAGAAGTATGAGTTCCCGTTAGATCCTCTATTGAAACCGGGATTAGTAAAACTCACTTCTTCCTCATCAGCTACAGCACTACCCCAATCTCAAAACGACGACAATTGACCTTCTACGTCCCCACAAGCGATCGATACCCCAGATGTGGGGCAGCAAGGCAATCCATTCAATTGAATTGGGCGACTTCTTGTTTCTCTTCGCTGAAGGGCAACGTGGTCTTCCTACCAACAGGCACCTCGAAGACCGCTAGCAGGTCCTGCCGTCGGTACCTATTCTTCTTGCCGACCTTCAGATGAGGCAGACGCCCCCTCCGGGCCTCCCTTCGTATCGTTTGCGCATCCACCCCCATAAACAACGCAGCTTGCTCGGTAGACAATATCTCCGGCACTTTAGATGAAGCGACGATGCTGGCGAGCTTATCTTCCACAATCTCCTCTAGGCAGGTCGCAAGCGCCGCTGCTAGAGATTCAATTTCGGATGGTTCAAATTTCATTTTGGGTCCTATCGGAAAAAAGAAGAAAAACGGCGGCAGAGCGAATCGTGCCGCCTGGCGATGGCGGTGTGGTCATTCCACGCCAGAATAGCCGCCGGGTCGCGTCCGCGCGCTAGTTCCAGTCACTCAACTTAGATTGCCCCCAGTAGCGATCATCCGACACGATGTTGAGGTGATAGGAGAGGCGATCGTCCGTGGGGCGTACGTCGAAACCTAGGCAGCGAGCAGCGAGAATCACGTACGCCTGACCCACGTATGCAGGCTCGGGAGCAATTTCCTCGATTAGGTGCTTTACACCCTTAGTGGAGACTCGTCTGTTTATCTGAGGTGCCTTTCTACACCCCGTTAGGAATAGTTCTGCCAGTCGGTATTGCTGGTAAGGGTCGGAACCATTTTCAAAGGAGATGCCTGGCACTAGTCCTTCCATTTGGGTGTCTCGCCAAACCCAATTAACATGGGCGAGCTTCGATCTTTGATCCCCTAGAAAAATTCCGGCAGGCGGCGCGAATTGAAGCAAGCCATCGGGATTCGTGATTCGTAGAAAAGTATTCATAGCACTGTCTTTCAGAAAGGATTGAAATTGATAGACGAGCATGACATAAGCTGTCACGCTCGCCCGAGAAGAAGTTACCGACCGACGCGATTAGCACGACAAGGCGTAGTTAGTCGCGCCAATTTGGAGCGAGTCGCCCGAAAGGTGCGTCTGCTTTGTAGAAGCTAGAACATCCACGCTGCTCCGCAGAGTAAAGCCTCGGTAATGCCCTTTGCGAATACCATCAACGCGCTTCTGGCGAACCGGTCCGATGGGAAAGCTAACGGCTTCCTTGAGCGTTTTCAGAAACGCCGTTTTTGGCACTTCGGGAAACCCAAATTTCGTGCAGAATTGAGTATAACCTGCAAGTACTTCGCTGGTTTGCACTTCGTGCTCGGCACCACCAACCAAACAGGCTTTGGCGAACTCGGCGACACCTTCTTGGGCTGGCGTCACTTCGTCGTCATGCACGCCCGCAATGACACTTTCTTTGAGGGTGGTTTGCACCACCGGTAGCCAAAAGCGTCCACAGCGTTCTGGAAGCGGCATATCGAACAGCTTGCGCAACATGGAAGGCGCTTCGTCGCGAAGGCACTGATTTAGTACGTCCTGCTCGATGAACTCTTCAATACGAGACACCCCGATCATCACAAGCCGAACGTCATTAGACTCGCAAGGCACGAAGTTGGCATCGTTGGCCGTGTGAATAAAATGAGTAAAGTTAGGGACTTCGTACGCATCCGTCCGCATACGACGTATTGTCAAGGTCGGACTAGTGAGAATGCGTTTGAGCATCGCATACGCCTTGTTATGGCTATCCCGCAGGTCAAGTTCCTCGATGAGACAAAGCACCTTGCCTTCTAGCTCGCTGGTAAACGTTCCAGTAAATGCTTCCTGGTTTATCTCAGCGACTCCGGGGTTAATTAGGTAGGAAAGAGAAACTGCGAAGGTTGATTTCCCCGTATTATTCTCGCGGCTGTACAGGAAAAGGTAGGGAGTACGCTGGCTAGGTCTCTCTATTAGGAGCTTGACCCAAATACGCAGGTAATCAGCGCCCGTGGTGATGCCCAGTCGTTGGCAGTCTGGATCGGCCGCCACATCTTCATCTAGGCCCTTACCGATATGCTCAAACAAGGCATCCCACGTGGGTGTGTCCAACGCAACGTCGGCAGGTTCGCAGGCCAGTTGTGGCGCTCCACGATTCCATCGCTTACCATCGAGGTACTCGGGTTTGACCGGCTCGTAAACCAGTTCGTACGGCTCTTGCCGCATCCGTCCCATGGCACTCGCCGGGTGGATGGACTGGTAGACGAGGACGTTTTTCACCTCACCAGCGTTGGTTCCGATCCACTTCTCACCATTGCGGACAAACCACTTATCTGAACCCGCCTCGTTGGATACGGCGCGGACGACTTCCGAAGCTCGGATCGAGTCTGCGTACGCAAAAGCCTCGTCCGGTGGCGGAATGAGGAAAGAGCGTTGCCACGTGCCGCTGGCGACGGTCCAGTCTTCCAAGGGCCCATCGGTATCTCCCTTGGCAACGGTGATGCGAGCTTCGTCTTTGGTTTGTTTTACGAACAATTTTCTGTCACCGAACATTTCCGGTACATCGACGGCAACTCCGATAGCCTCCAGAAACTGTCGCAAGGCGTCGTGACCGAACTCATAGCCTTTTGACGAGTTGTTCTTCGCGAAGTGATGGACAGCCTTGTCGAAGGGCACACTGACGTTGAGGTACGCATATGCTCCTTTGGGACTGCGATACCAGGATGTGTCCTCCTGGGCATCTCCGAAACGCATGACGAGGAATGCACCGCCGGGTAACGGCCACATGTGGCAATTTGGAGTACCCGGATCGGTACCAGCCGAATTAGTGCGGAAGAGTCCGCGATAGCTATGCTTCTTCGCCGCCTGCTCTAAAGCTTTGGTGTGCGTGTGAAAGCACCCAAGTTCTGGAACGTAGATGAAGGTGAAGCCCTCCGCCTGTACCTGATCCTGGATCTGCAGATGAGCTGGAGAGAGTTCGACGGTAGAAGGCGCACAACGGATGCTTTGGCTTCTCTTCGACTTCTCCAGGTCACGCCATCCGGGTGGCAAGTCGGTTGGATTGAGTGTGTCAGTTGCTGGCTTGATGACCTCAAACGCGTTCGGCGCGGCATCGGCCTTATAGATCCAAAGATTGCCACCCGCACAGTCCTTTGCGGCCTTCAGGTCACATCCGGTGATTCGGCTCGCTACTTCTAAAACGGCAAGAGCGAGTGCCGAACTTTCTTTCCGGCCGCCGATTTTCACCGGCTCAGAGACGTGGGCGAAACAATGTAGACCCTTGCCACCAGAAGAGCGGCGCACTTCCAACCAGGGCACCATCTTTACGGCTTCAAAAACAGACTCGAACCTACCCTGGTCCAAACCGCTAGCGTGGTTGTCATCGGTGTCGATATCGATGCCGATGCAGGTTACTTGCTGCTCAACATAGTCCCACCCGGCGGTACCTAGGTTGAGGAGCTTTGCATCTTTCGAAATCTCGGGGAGTTCGCGGCAGATTGCCCCGGTGGCCTCTACGCGAGGTACTCGGATCACGTACTCGTTGCCGGCGGGGCCTTGCACCTTCATAGTGAAGTCCATCCGGCTGACATCCAGTTCACGGGCACGGCGGAACTGTTCGGTGTCGGGCACCTCACGGAGGATAAAATCGCGTACTTTCATCAACACGGTCCTTTAGAAAGGAATGAAGAAGGCGGGGCAGACCGGTTGGTTGCACCGCGGAAGATGGCCGACCCAGAGTGGGCCGGCGGGGAGATGGGGGGAATTATGCCCCTCATTTGTCAGGTCATTGAATGAGATGACCTGACAGTTGGTTTGGAGAAAACTACTTGTTTTTAAGGGTGTTTTTTACTGTCAGTCTGTCAGTCTATTATTTAGTTAGTTTATTTTTAAAAATAATTATAAAAATAATAATAAGAGTATATATAGGTAAAAGACCTCCAATCAGTTCAATGACAGGTGACGGGTAAATTCCGTTACCAAATCTGCCCGCGATGAGGCAATTAGCCGGACCGATAGAGGGGTAGCCACCAGGACTACCAATACGAGCTTGCCGAATCCGGCGTAGCAGGACAGTCGTTGAAACCTCGGTAAAGAAGCTGGGGCTAATCCTGCATTGAGGAGGCTACTCCCGCCTACTTATACCTATGCGTACTTAGGCCCATTTCGATGAGACAATTCTAGAAAAATCCGACTTTTTTTAGATCGCCCGAAGTCGACTTCTTGGACGCTACTGCGGCTGCCCGCATTCTGTAGCGGCCGTGGCCCCGGTCCACAAAAGGTCCAATCGACCGTCGTCTGAGGTCGGCACGTTTGATGGAATCCAGGCTATTCCACCTGTATTCCGGCACCGTAAAAATGTGGGTGTGGGTTAGATCCAGGTCCGCCCTATGTATTCGCCCAAGGACATCCGTCAGCCGGCCTAGTCATAAGCCCTCACTGCACAGGATACGAGCAAAGATACTTCCACCCTGGCACTCCAGCTAACTGGTTTTCAGCGAATTCTTCGCCTTAGAATTCGGTGCCCTGCGGAATTCCGCCAGGGAAGAATGGAGTCTCGGCGATATGCGGCTAATGTCCATTCCGCTTGGGCTTCGCGATTTGACATAGATGTCCGAGATATTTTGCCACGCTTAAATAAGTCGAAGACCCGTTACAGTTTGGATGTCTCGTGCGGGCTATCGTTCCCCTTAGGTCTTACGAAGAACCGATAGTCATTTGTAGACTGTCGCACGGTTAGCAGCGTCTTGCGAAGGTACAGACCGTCCGCGACCAGTCTCGCACGCATCACACGCTGGACCATCGCCAAGTGAGCGATAAACTTCGTTGTCGGGCCCATTGCAGGAAATGGATGCATATTCCACGGCGGGTACCGTCCCGAATCGACTGACCGATCCTCGATACTCCCAGTACAAGGGAGGATTTTCCAGGGATCATGCTCGCAGAGGTACCCCCTGCGAGCATACCCCGGGTTTGTATTAGTCCGCGATAGGAGGACTGTTTGAGGCCATGGCTCGGACGGCAACTATTTTGTCGACGTCCCATTCAGACCAATGGTAATCGGCCGACTTAGAACTTCTACGCCTGCTATCCTGTCCGCGCCCGCCTGGACCAATGACGTTGATGACATGATCCCGGTAGGAGTACCACTGAGACTTTACAGTTGGACAGGGTAAGCCCAATTGTTCAGCGATTTTCGCGAATTTCTTTGGTTTGTTGCCGCTGAGGATGAGGTGATGCTCGCCTCCCGTAACTGTGCGTCCTGAGATTCCAAAAAGCTCTTTAACAATTGGCCGACTCTTGTGGTTCGCAAGGCAATAAAGTGTCACGATGGTTTCGTGTAGCAACTCTGCCCGTGACCCCCGCTCGCTGAGATTGCGAGAGCGTAGTCTATCGCCCAACGTCGGCCCATCGACGTCGATTCGCTGGCTTAAGGAATCGCAACGACGGTCCCAAGGCTTGTAGGCGGGCTCTCCGCGCGCGACTCGCTTCTGAATAGCAGCGGCCGAGGGCTGCGGTGACGCAAATCGTCGACGATAGGCGTCCTCCATAGCGCTCTTGATACCTAACGAAATCGAATCAAGCAGATATTCCCCCGAATCGATGTCATGACGGTCTAGGCGGCTGTCGACAAGTCTTATTAACTGGACGGCGCCTACCGCTTCTAGTTCGTCGCTCCAAGCCTTCACCCATTTTTCACGCGCCCCGACTTTGTGAAGCACATCATCGGCGAGCCATTTCAAGCAGGGCATTAGCGCGATGCACAGCTCATTGCGTCTCCCGCGCGATTGCTTCGTTTCCTTGTAGAGTTCGTATACTCGCTCGTAGTCAAACTTGGACGTACAACTCACCGTGGGCAGACAAATGCTCATAATACATTCCTAGTCGTGTGTTTTTCATGTAGCGCGCCTCCGTTTGTGGTTGGTCGGTCTCGAGAAACGATGTGTTAAAACCACTTGAACCTAGCGTTTGGGCAGGCTATGCCTTCCTCTAGGACCCAGTTCCGCATGGCACATCGTTTTCCCACGTAAATCATCGTCTGCCACGATCGTAGTGGAACTCCGAACATTCCTCTAAACCCAACAAACCAGAGTGCACTACGAACCCCTAAACCGAACAGAGCATATCATCAGAAAGATTCGGAATATTCTAAAGTCGCTCACGTCACCCGCGCCAGCAACGAACGAGGAATCGAACTGGACCATGCGACTGTCTTGGGTTGCTGCAGTCCGGCCATTTCAAGAAGGATGTACCCATCTCGCGGCGTTATGTAGGAGCCGGGGGGGCCGAAATTCTGGTACAGCGTTTAGTCAAAGACCGCTCGTTCCCCGTGCAGGAATTTTCGCGAAATTAGGTAGGGGGTGGGGTCCAGAACTTGGGCATGGCGTCGGCAAAAGGGCCTAGCTCGTCAAGATGCCACGATCACGAGCAGAGGGCAGTGGATGCGGGCGGGCCTACAAGAGAGCAAGCGGGGGATAGCGATTCCCCCCACCTTTTGACGGAAGAGATATAGCGATAGTACCCGATCGGTCAGCCAAACGGACGTCGCCAAAATTGATTTTTCTTGGGGGCTTGTTTTAAGGCTATCCCTAGGACAGAAACGGGCGGTTCCGACCTGCGTCGGCGTTTACGGCCGACGCAGGTTATAGGGCTGCCGACGAAAGGACCTTGTTTCCTGCCCGATCCACAGATGCTTAGTTGCAGAGGTCGTTCGCACCACACGCCGTTCTGCAAATCCACCCAAGATGGTGGTTGATCTGACCTCGACGTTGGAGGCTCAGCCCAACTCGCGGCCGTGTCCAGACCGTGCAAACGCCGCTTGCAGCCGATGGAGGATCTCTGCCAGCGTACCCTCCGCGTTCCACGTGTCGAACATCCTGCAGCATGTCTTCCAGGTGCCGAACTCTTCGGGAGCATCGCGCCATGGCGAACCGGTCCGCAACACCCACAAAATGCCATCGAGCACTTGGCCTGGGTCGCGGCGAGGTCGGCCAGTGGGAGCCGGTTCCGGAAACACCTCAGCGATCAATTCCCATTCCTCATCCGTGAGTGGCAAACGAGACATCGACAAAGCTTCCTTAGCAGAAAATTGAAAACCCTGTCAAGCATCGCCGATTACTCCATCCGTTCAAAATGCCAGTTTTGGGACAAAGTCTAGCGTCTTGTAGATAAGGGCCCGTTCACGCCCCACCGCTTTAAGTCTTGCGGTTTGTCAGCCAGCTTCGTCCGCGCGCGGCTAACGGCCTCGGAGAGCGTTCTGTAGGTCAGCGGTGCAAGCTTCCAAGTGGCGCGACCTGTAGGGTTTTCCAACGGGGACCGTTTCGCGTCCGCGCTCGGCCAGCGGTCGCCAGCGCGCAACGTCTAGCAACCGTGTGAGTTCTTCGGTCGTCACCGTACTCTCGGTCACACCGATCTGCTTACAAACCTCTGGCACCTTCTCGCCTCGCGCTAATTCGACCTCCGCTTCACGCAGCATGGCAATGATCTCTGCCGCTTTGAAGTTCTGACCTCGGGGCATAGGAACCCTCCTTCAAGTTGCGTCCAAACACCAAGATTATCGCTCCTGACGTGGGACTCGGTTGAAGAGGGCAGGTCAAACGCAGCTGTGGTGGGACCGGCGAGCTCCCTGTAGCGTGCGATGCGATGGTGTTGTTAAGGCAACTTGCCTAGGATTACCTGCGGCAGAACAATGACGAAAGTCCCTGCCAGATGAGAAGCACGCTCGGAGGGACTCGAACCGCCAACTCCTGGTTCCGAAGAGCAGTCTCGCGATAGGGTCAATGCAAAGCATTCAGCCGACAACTGGGTGGCAAAGCCTTAAATTCGGGCGACAGGATTGAAGTTGTCATGGAATGCTCAGCAAGCGTCTTCTAGCGCCCGACTTTGTTTTGGAGGATGACGGGTTTTGGAGAATGACGCCAAATCCGAACGGTCCCGTCGATTCACCCTTTCCCGACAGAATCAGGCGATCGGTTGCAATAACGACTTCCCGAATTGCAGAGGTTCAGATTCCGCCCACTACGTAACTGCTGGCTGCTATCTAGGCTTCGAAGCTTCGGAGCCCCTCGAACTGGGCAATGCGATCTCGTGCCTGACCTTGGATGGCGTGTTACTGAAAACCTCGAATTCCGCTCCAAGTGGGGCAGTCGAATCGGTACCAACCCACACATCGAACGTGCCAGGCTCCACCAAGTATTCCCCGTCGTTATCAAAGAAGCCAAGTTTCGCCACTGGGACAGCGAACTCCAGCACAGCCGATTCACCGGGCTCCAACTGCGTACGGCGGAAAGCCTTCAGCTCGCGCACCGGCCTGACGATGCTTGCCGTGCGGTCGCGAACATATAGCTGAGAGACTTCGGTGGCCGCTACCTCGCCAGTATTCTGCAGCCTAACGCGCAAGCTCAATACGTCCGAGGGTCTCAGTTTGGCGGACGAGAGTTCCAGCTCGGTATACTCGAACGTGGCATAGGAAAGTCCGAATCCAAAGGGGAACAAAGGCGTGTGCTTGATGTCTAAATAGTGCGAACGGTACTGGAACTCCTCCGGCAGATCCTCTTCATCCACGTGGGTGAGCGGCATGTAGTCGTCGGGCGCGGGGCGACCAGTCTTGGGGTGACTGTAATAGAGCGGAACTTGGCCGACGGCACGGGGAAACGTGATCGGCAGTTTGCCGGAAGGGGCGGATTTGCCTAGCACAACGTCAGCAATCGCCGGTCCCGCCATTGTGCCCGGATGCCAAGCGTAGAGTACCGCGTCGACAGCTTCGACCTCGTCGGCAATCGCGAGCGGACGTCCAGCGAGTACGACCATTACCACAGGCTTGCCGGTGGCAGATAACTCGGCGACTAATTTAGATTGGACACCAGGAAGCTCAAGGGTCGAGCGACTGCGGGCTTCGCCACTCAGTACGGCATCCTCACCTACCAGCAGCAACACAGCATCCGACTCTTCCGCCGCCCTAACGGCCTCCGCGATCAGTGAGTCGTTCGTTGCAAAACTATTCTTTGCACCACGCGCGTAGTTTATCTGTACCTTGCCCTCTAGCACGCTGCGTAAATGTTGGAGCGGCGTAATGCTCGCTTCACTATTCCCGTCTAATGACCAGCACCCAAGCTGCTCTACCGGCTCGTCGGCCAAGGGACCGACCACTGCGAGCCGCTTCAGCTGTTGCTGGTCTAACGGCAGTACTCCGTTATTCTTTAGCAATACCAAGCTCTGCTCGGCCAACTGGCGGGCAGTTGAATAGATGTCGCCTGTTGCCGCCACTTTCGGCATCGCGACCGGTGATGCGGGCTGCAGCTCGACCTTTAGCCGCAAGACTCTACGTACGGCGTCATCTACGAGTTTTTCGGGTACCTCGCCAGACTGGACTAACGCTTTGAGGTGTCCGGCGAAGGCAGGGCTGCACATGTCCATGTCTACGCCGGCTGCGATCGCGGCCTTTGCGGCCATCGCGTTGTCCGGCACAAAACCGTGGTTCACCATTTCGCTGATCGAGGCCCAATCGCTAACAACCACGCCCCCAAATCGCCAATGGGTTTTGGCTACGTCATTGATAAGCTCGTCATGCGCCGTACCAGGCACACCATTCACTTCGCTGAAGGTCGTCATCAAGCTTCGACAACCGGCATCGATTGAAGCGCGGAACGGGGGAAGGTACACGTTGTGTAGATCTGTCTGCGATAGACTTGCCCGGTTGTAATCCCGTCCACCCTCAGCCAGACCGTAGGCCGCGAAGTGCTTGGCACAAGCAGCCATGCCATTTAAGTGCCCGTCTTTCTCCTGCTGAAAACCACGCACCATTGCAACGGCCAGTTCGCTTGCGAGCATCGGGTCTTCGCCCAAAGTTTCGGCGACGCGTCCCCAGCGAGGGTCGCGGCAGATATCTACCATGGGTGCGAAGGTCCAGGCGATGCCTTCTGCTTTGGCTTCGGTCGTTGCAAACTCAGCAGCTTGTTGGACCAATTCAGGGTTCCAGCTCGCGGCCTGCCCCAATGGAATTGGGAAGATTGTATGAAAGCCATGCACCACGTCCCGAGCAACGATCAGCGGTATTCCAAGCCGCGACTCGTCGCGGGCGATCGCTTGTGCCTGGCGAATTACTTCTCCATCGCCGGGATAGAATATTGAGCCTACGTGGCCGCTACGAATCTTGGCTCGTAATTCGTCGGTTAACTTGTCACCTTCGGGATAGACCTGTACGAGCTGTCCGATTTTCTCTTCCAGTGTCATCTCTCTCAGCAAGTGGTCGATACGGTGCGCGACATCTCCGGCCACCAAGTCGAACCGAATGGCAGCCTTACCAATATCCGAGGATTCGCTCACCGTTGGCGACTCACTTGCCAGCGACGCGGGACCGGTGCTCTGCGCAATCGCAGCCGAACCCGACAGCAGCAGGATCGCAGCAACAACGAATTGAGGACGTACCATCTTATAGATCTCTAACCAGCGGGAAGCGAGGCTTTGCCCGCTCGTTATGACGAAGTGCTTAGCTACCGACGAACATTGAAGATCCAGCCCACTGTTGTGCAGCATAGCAACAGTAGGGCGTTTGGCTCGGGCACCTGATGAGAGGCCACACTCGCGGACATGTTCCCGAAGTTCTCAGCCCACAATTGGTAATCGGAGATACCTACGACGCCATTGCCTGATCCGTCGGCCGCCAATCCGAGGCCTGTTGCACCCAGCGAATCTCGCCATAACGTGTAATCAGCCAAGTTAACTACGCCATCGCCGTTATAGTCGCCGGTTAGTTTGAGCGGATCTTGGCGGTTCCAGTACCGAACGTAATCGACATACATGGTCTGCGGCCAGATAGTAGTGCCGTTCGGGTCGCCGCCGAAATCGCCGCCTACGGCAAGATTGACGATGATGTTCTTGGCTGTCTCGAAGATGGGGCGATTGGGAGTCTCCGTCACGGTGAAATACAAATTTCCGTTAACGAAAAACCGCAGCAGGCTATCGTCCCACTCCGCGGCGAATGTATGAAAGCCCGTATGGAAGTCGACTGGCTCCCCAGCGTCCGCGGCCGTGTACTCGTCGTAAACGTATTGGTGTTGGCCACAGCAGGGGCCAGGATTTGTTTGCCAATGGTAGGCGCTGCTGGTCAATCCCGGCTGACTGCCGCGGTTCTCCAAGATGTCAATCTCGCCACCGCGGGGCCACGGGACATGGTTGGCGTTCAGCCAAAAGGCGGGCCACATTCCCTGCGAAGTTGGCAGATCAACTCGAGCCTCGAACCGGCCTGGCCCAAAGATTTCCCGCGAAGTAATGATGCCTGACTGATAATCTTTGCCGTCCCTGGGCTGATCAATCGCCGTGATCTGCAACATTCCATCCGCCACAACGACTTGGTCGGGGTGGTAGTACTGCTTCTCGTTGTTGTAGCTATCCCTGCGATCGAGCGTCTCCCATTTGGACTGATCCAATTCAGTACCCTCGAACTCATCGTGCCACACTAGATTCCATCCTGCGACGTCGGGTACCTCGGCGATCGCAACCGTTTGTGAAAGCGCAGCGGCTACCATTACCAGGCAACCTGTCCGAGTAACTGAATCAAATCTCTTGAAAACGAAACTCCTCATAACACTCCGATTTACGTTCAGACGCTTGTCTAATTCTTGGGTTTTAAGCTGTCGATGGTGCCAAATTGGATATCGTCTACCCAGATTGCGCCGGGTTGCTTAACCGGTTGCTCGAACACAATAGCCAACCGGGCTTCTTTAGCCGCGGCAGGCACTTCGGCAGCCATTGTGTGCTGCGACCAAGTGCAAAAGCTTGCTGTGAATACGAAGGCGACATAGCTGCTATGACTGGTCGTACGGCTGGAGATTAGCATCAACGAGCAAGTCTACGTGTCGGTTCAAGTTTAGGGGCCGGTGGAGGTAAGCTCAAAGTTTAGGGGCCGGTGGAGGTAAGCTCAAAGTCGAAAGTGTTGTTGCCCGGTTCCACGGTGGCTTCGAGCCCCGACTTCGTGGCATCGCCATACTCTGGTGGCGTTAGTCGCTTACCCGAGCGAGGCACGCCAATCTGCTCCTCACCCATAAGTTGCGATGCGGAAATGGACACCATGTAGGTGCCTGGTAGAACGCCTGTACTGGCCCCGGTACTAAGAGTGTAAATGCCCTGATTGTCTACCAAGCCTGTCGACGTAGCACCGGTTCCGTCTTTCCTCACAAAGGTCACGGTGCAACGAGTATCCTTAGTGGCAGCAATGGGTTCGCCGTCCAGGCTCACCACGCCGGTGACGCGCGCCATTCCATCTCCGCATCCAGTCGTCAGCAGGAGAGAGATGCTGACGCACCAAAGCGAGGCAATGGCGTAACTTCTAGACGGCACGCCGAGACGCTTTTTCGCTCTAGAACGACGCATTCACTACCTCCTCACCATTCCGCGTGCAGCTAGTTCGGTATAAGACGTTGTCGACGCCATCCGTCACGTAACGCACTGAACCATCGGCTAGGCAGAAGTTCGCTCCACCGGGATGGAAGCTGCGAAAACCCCGTTGCTCCCACCAGAAAGCTGGATCCACCGACTCGGGAGGCAAGTTCATGAGGTTGTTCAATGGCGTATTGCAACTGCACCAATCACCATCGGCGTAGAATGCCGCCGAATGGTAGTTGTAAGCGGGTACGTCTTCGCCAATCAAGAACGTGTTGCTCGTTCCGTCGGTTATCTTTGCGATGCTAATTGGACGTCGCCAGGACTGGCGGAAGAAGACTCCGCGGCAGCGCGTATCGCGATGGCAATCGCGATCGGACGTCCCCACCCCGGCCGGAGCAGGCTTATCGTATCGCCCACTTGGATAAGCCGAGGAGGCATTGGTAAACGCTGAGCCATCCGACTCTCCAACCACCGTGTCGCCGAGAACTCCTTTGTAAGTGGTAACAGTCACTTGGCACCCGCCCCATCCAAACTGTTCGCTAGATGGAGTACTTGCTTGGGCATCGGATGGACACGCTAGAACTTCCAGTTGAGACTTCATTAACTCCGGGACCGAGATGCCGTTGTTCTTGGATGCCAAGCCATACTTTCCAGGCAACCCACCTCGGGCACACGAGCCCTGGACGAAGATGCCAGCAAACGCCCCGCCCTGTTTGAATTGATCGTACAGGCTACCTTGCTCCAACTGTGGAAGCACCCGAGTAATCCAGCCGGCGGCCGAACCGGCACCGTTCGGACCATCGATATTGGCATACATGCCACTGCTTTCAGGGAAATGCCCCGCCGTGTCGTGGTAGTTGAGTGCTGCCAAACCAATGTTCTTGAGCTTGTTCGTGCAACTCATACGTCGAGCACTCTCCCGCGCTGCCTGGACTGCAGGCAGCAGCAGGGCGACAAGAATCCCAATGATGGCAATCACCACCAACAATTCGACGAGGGTAAACCCGCCTGCTTTAATGCGTTTATAGACGAACATAGCCGACCAACTCCCTTAACGAAAAATGGCGAGGCGATCTCCGAGATTGCTCGAGAGGGCATCTACCGGAGACGTCGAATCCCGCAGGCCGTGAGGGCCAGAAGCAGCGACATACCAACCACGGAGCTTGGCTCGGGTACCGCGGCGGCTTGCGTTGCACTAAGGCCGCTGGCACCTTCTCCGAAGTGCATTTTCCACAGGTTGTAGTCACCGCCGTCTACCCCGTTCATTGAATCGCCCGCTAGGTTCAAGGCCGATTCGTCGTCGGCGCCGAGGTTATCACGCCACACTGTGTAGTCGGCCAAGTTTACCGCTCCGTCTCCGTTGAAGTCGCCTGGAACTACAGTCACGGCCGTCGGCATTGGATTAGGATTAGGGGTGTTGTTCATGTCAGCTTCGGTAGCGAATACTTCGATTAGCAAGTTATCCACCCATACGCTTCCGGCCCCGGTCAAGTTGATGTTTGGGTCATAATTGCCCATGAACATGACCATTCGAATTTCCTCAATCGCATCCACGCCAAACGACTCGTTGGTTTCGGTGGTCCAGAGGAAGGTGTCGTCCAGCGGATCGTCATCAATCACTAGCGTTGCCTCGACCAATCGCCACTCGTCCGTCACGAGCGAAGTCGCCACCGGCTTGCCAAATGATGTAGTACCCGAGTTGTTGATGTCGACCCACGAAGCCTGACTTTGGTTCTTGCCAACATATAAGCCGTTACCAGCATTCTGGTCGGAATCCCAAAGCCGATCGCCCACACCGAAGGCCCCAGGTGGATTTGTGGTGTTATTCGAGCCCGCCTCTTTCCACACTTCGAACTTCAGCACCGGTTCAATCTGCGGTGCGGTACTCGTGGGGTCAGCCGGATCCTGACGCATCCACATCGAGAAGCGGAATGTATTGCCGTTCTGTATCCTGTTGCCACCGTTGACTGTCGAGATAGCTGGGTTCAAGGGGTTCAGGTTGGGCGCATCAATATTTGCGCCTTGGTTGGTGCTATCGATGCCATTTTCACCATTCGAAATACCGAACGCCAATCCAGCACCATTGAAGTTATTCGTTCCGTCCAAGGTGTAGACGGCAAAGTTGTTGCCTTGGTCAAGGGCCGTGACATCGACGAAAAATGGGGCACCATCGGCAAAGTAGTTAATTTCACCAAAGTTGGTGCCAAGATCGGTTTCGGGGTTCGCAAATAGCGGCAGCGCTTCGAGCGATTGCGCAGCAGGCGCAAACAGAAGAGCAGCGGAAGCTGCAAACAGAGTTAGTAGGGGGCCTGTACGCATCATGTCTAATACTCCGCCTAGATAATCGCCAGCAAGCGACGTGAAAATGACTTGGTTCGCATAACTGTTTCGTTGAGTGAGCAGTTACCCCAGGCACAAACCGCCTGGCGCTGTGGGGCCACTGGTCCCGGCTGTCCTCCGCCGTGAGGGCGGGGGACAGCCGACTGCCCGACCAGCAGGAAGCAGCATGTGCTGCTAACTAAAGCAACTCTTCAGAGTGATGGCGAGCGGCCTACTTGCGGCAGCGAGCCATGAATCCAGCACCGAGTAAACACAAGCCAGCTAGCGCGATGGCAGATGGCTCGGGAACTCTCGTGATGGTTGCAGTGAGGTCATCCACGAATACCGTTGCAGCACTTTGGTCCACCAGCAGACCGCCGAGCAGCACAACGCTCGCCGCACCAGCGGGAGCCGTTCCCTGTGCTTCCGAAAAGTTCCAAACGCCAACACCAGAAGCACTATTCAGGAATGGAGTCGATTCAACACCTGGGTTTGTATTAAACAGCAGACCACCAATCAGGTTGGGATCGCCTGCGATGGGATTCAATTCTGTGCCAGACGAGTCTTCCCAAACGATCTTAAACAGATGGAATGTTGCATCAGATGGCAAGGAATTCTCCGTAAGGTGATAGCCCTGCAGATTGACGATGTCGCCAGGATTGACCGGAAACTCTTGGCGTGCAGTAGGTACAGTGAACCCACCGTTGGCACTGACTAGTTGAAGGGATCCGATGCCACTGCGGACGGGAAGTCCATTAGCCGATGCGGTGAAGGCGGCACCAATTGGTCCCCAGCCAGTCACGGCAGTGTTGGGGGCAGCACCGAGCGCGGCATCTGTCTCGAAGCCGGGGTTGACTAGAATGTTGGCTGTGGCGTTTGCTGCAAGCAACAGCAGAGCCATCGTCCCCATCACTGCCACGGAGCAAGTGAGAATTCTCGACCTCATCATTAGAAGCACCTCCATCAAAAAGTGGACATCTAGACGTTCGCTCTGAGGCGACTTGTCCTGATGTCTACGGGTGTATGACTGAAGACGAACTAAAATAAGAGCGCCTGTCGACCTACAAAGGTCGGTTCGCAACAGTCGTTGGTCAGCTCGTTCGAAAAGTTAAGAAGAATGGTTCCGCCTGGAACCTGTGGCCATCACGAGAAACAGCAAGGTAACAGTTCCCGGCTAGTATCTCCGGAAGCCACGGTCGTGTCAAGCATTTTTCTGCGGCAGTAGGCAATGATTAGGAAAATGTCCCAAATATTTGCAGCTGTAAGTCGAGATTCCCAGTATCAGTTGACCCAATTGGATTGCCAGCTATACTTTGAGAAACAGTTACTCGCAGAAGTTGGCGATTCCAATCGCATACCTCAAAACCAACTCCAGTTAATGGCTTCGATACGACAAGTTGCTAAGCGTGCGGGCGTCTCCATCGCCACCGTCTCTCGCGTCATGAACGGTGCCGAAACGGTTGCGCCCGATCTTCGCCGCAGCGTGCTTAATGCGGTAGAGTCCTGCGGCTACTCTCCTCCCGATACACGTAGGCAACTCAGTTCCATTGCCTTGATCTATACCGGGCCATTCACAATTGGGTCTCCTTACGACTCGGCTTGCGTAGAGGGCATGGTCTCGGCCATGCGAGATTCTACCTACGATCTCTCCGTAATCGATTTGCGACGCGACCGCGGCAAGAACGAATCGCTCCGACAGTTCTTTGGTCGCAAAGGAATCTGCGGGGCTGTTGTCCGGTGCACTATTGAGGAGCGACCGCTGGTTTGTGAGATGGCCGAAGAAGGATTGCCGCTTGTGGTGCTCGGCGATCATTTCGAACATCCAACGCTTACGTTTTCTTACACTGAGTCGGAACAGGCTAGCCGCGAGGCGATCGAGCACTTGGTTTCGCTTGGACATAAGCGCATCGCTTTTGTCGCCTGCCATCGCGAAGACGGTGATCACGCAGATCGGTTAAAGGCCTATCGGGATGTGCTGCAAGAATCGGAGTTGCTGGACGAAAGCCTAGTGTTTCGTGTGCCCGCATCACGGCGTGACGGGGGGCCGATTCTCCGAAAGCTGATTAGTCGCCCCGATCGTCCTACCGCGGCCTACGTTGCCGATCCTCTGATCGCGGCCGGCGTAATCAACGAAGCACTACACATGGGTGTAAGAGTGCCAGACGACCTGTCCATTGTCGGCTTCGATGATACGGACATACGAAATCTATTGTTTCCACGGATGTCGGCGGTTTGCCAAGATTCGGAGGCGCTGGGCCGCTCGGCTTTCAACCTCGTGAAATCCCTGATTGAAGGTGGCGAAGGTGCATCCACCAACTCCAGACGGCAAGCAGCCTGGCTTGAAGTGCATGGCAGCATCGCCCCGCCACCAATGGAAGTGCACCGCATACTACCGTCCGGCGGCAGAATCATGCCATAGCAGGGTCCAATAACTCGATGGTCACCATCTAAGACACCACTCCTACCTGGCTGCCTCCGGGCCGCGACTTCTGCGTCAGCCGGTGGCCTACTAAGAGCCTGTCCCAGAATTGAATCGTTTCCCGTGGATGTGCGTCTTGGACTGCGTTGCTTTTTACCTGCCAGCACGGATGTGTATGGGATGTCGAAGCAAGGAAAGCCGGTAAAATCGTGGCAGCGTCCGGAGAAGCTGTGACATCGTATCGAGCCGTTATTGCCGCGCTACAAATTGAGTCGGCAAGGGGGACGCCCCGGGCGGACCTACGGAAGGTGATGGGAGGGATTTACTACGTCCTTCGCACGGGCTGCCAGTGGAAGGCAGTGCCGCAGGAGTGTGGGTCTGGTAGGGCCCTGCATCGCTACTATCAGGAGTGGACCGCCAAAGGTGTGTTTCGCAAGCTGTGGAAAGCTTTGCTGCTCGAATACGACGAGCGAAAAGGGATTGGCTGGAACAGGCAGAGCATGGACGGAGCGATGGGCAAATCGCCTCTGGGCGGGGGAAAATACCGGCAAGAATCCGACCGATCGTGGTAAGCTCGGTACCAAACGTTCGATTCTCACCGACGGACGCGGCGTTCCTTTGGGCGTCACGGTAAGTGGCGCCAACACGCACGACGTTAAACTTCTTCAAGCGACATTCGATAGCATGCCTATCCAGCGTCCGCAGCACCGGACGCGGCATCCTCGGCACGTGTGACTAGATAAGGGGTACGACTCGAAAGAGGTTCGCCAGTCTCTCACCCGTAGCCACTACCGCCCGCATGTCAATTCGCGGGGCACAGAAGCCAAGCAGCGGAAGTCCAATCCGCGATTCAAAGCTCGGCGATGGGTCGTAGAACGCACGCATTCGTGGATCAATCGCTTCCGGCGACTCCTCGTTCGATGGGAGAAAAAGCCGGACAACTACCTCCCACTATTACAACTCGCTTTGGCCTACCACACGCTCAGGGCTATGAGATAGGCATTAAGTGTTTACGTCCGACGCAGGTTAAGGCTGTTGGCAACAGAAGTTGGTATCCGGCAAGCACCTCGGGGTGTCTAGTAGCAGAGGCCGTTCGCACCAACCTCAGTTCTGTAAGTCTGCGCGACATGGTAGTTGCTCCAACCGCTGCCCTCTCCAGCAAGTATGGACTTCGCAGCCATGAATGGCCTAGCTTCACGCTGCAGATCGACGACCGCGGAAGAAGTTGCATATGGTTAGAGTCCCACGAACCCAATATGCCAGCCGTTATCACTTCCAACGGTCGCCATAGCTTTGTCCGACCGAGCGGTGCGCTGCTCTTAAGTCGTCGCGCGCCTCTCCTTTTGTCAGCAACACTATCTTTAATCACCGTCTGTCGTGAAGCGCGCAAGTAGTATGAGACGGCTCCCATTGAGAGCAAGAAAAAGGCTTTCCACCTCTACGATAGCGTTTGGGCTTCTGCGAGATGCTGCAGGAAGGGGATCGAGATTAGGTACCGCAATATACGGTGGGTCACCTTGCGTTTTGCGGGCCGTTGGCGTTTATGCCCGAAGTAGATTACATCTGCTTATGCCCAGCCCTTCACTGAATCAGTATTGTTAACACTTTTAGAGCCTATCCCAGGACTGCCCACGTGCGGTACTTCTATGCACGAGAGTGCGTTGAGAACTTATCTGACAGTGCGGAGGTGTTATGAATGCATATGCAAGGGATGGAGGTAAAATCGGGACAGCTTTCAGGGGTCGAGAAGCTGTGGCAGCACATCAAGCCGTTGTTGACACGCTATAAGTGGTGCTGCCTAGGGCGATCGCGAGCGGCCCTGCAGAATGGAGTGGAAGGGATCTGTTACGTCCGTCCTCCCGGGTGCCTGCACAAGGCGATGCCGACGGAGTGTGATTATGGTAGCACCCTGCATCATGTCTTTTCAGCGTGGTGCGAGATAAGGGGTATCCTGCGAGCTCTGGTAGCCCTTATCGCTCGATTCTACTGAGCGACAAGTGATCTGCTCAAGCTGGCAACGCGTGGATGGCGCGATGCCCAAATCGCCTCCTGGGGGGGGAATACGGGCAGGGATTCGACCCATCGTGGTAAGATCGACACCATACTTGCAACGAAAATGACGCACTGATTAAGGGAGTGGTCTGGCAATTGGACAAGGACTAGAGACCGACGAAGCAAGCCTTGTTTGACCAATCGGTACAAGATACAAGCCTATTGCCCAGACTGTTTCTGCGCAGATGCATAGGGTCTCACACAGGTTCTTGGGCAAGGAAATTGCATCTCCCATTCATTAAGAACGTGAGAAGTCGCGGCCAAAAGTTGATGTCTTTCCGCCAAGCGTGACCCTGGTCTAAGCAAGCACTTCCACCGGCATGTGCAGATTCCCGGCGCAACGCACCTTGGTTATTATATAACGGCGCATTCATGAGTCGCCATAGGTGTTCGTTCCACTCTGATGCAGCAATTCGTCGAGCTCATTTTGATCGCATATCATGTCGGGAAAATCGTTTAGGCGTTCTGGTAAGCACTGCTCTTCTCTCGCCCGGGCGTCGACAAAGCTGCCGTGCTCGCTTTCGTTCGAGCAACTCGAGACTCGCTACATGCTCGCTGCAGATTTCGGCGATGCCCCGTCTCCATATCCTACACAGCTGGAGGAGAACGGTGCGCAGCATGGTGCGATCGGCCCCATTCTAGGCACCGCCCGAACCTCTGAGAGTGATGGGCAACCGTCGTCAGATGCTTTATCCGACGCGGCGGATGACGGCGTGACATGGGGAGCACTGCGTGTAGGTCAGCGCGATGGAAGTGTCATGGTGGAGGTTCAAGGCGCTGAGAGTGGCGCAATTCTCTACGCGTGGATCGACTTTAACAGAGATGGATCGTGGGGCGGGGCGGACGAGCAGGTGATTGCGGCGTGCCCGGTCACGAATGGAGCGAATCATTTCACGATCCAGATTCCGCATACGGCTGCCAGCGGAGAGACTTATGCTCGATTCCGTCTTACGACGCAAGCGACACTTGGGGTTGTCGGGCCTGCATCGGACGGTGAGGTGGAGGATTACGAAGTTGAATTGCTTCCAGCGAAGCAGAGCGGCGCAATGTTCAGTGCAAGGATTCCAATTGCCACGGTTCGCCAATCTGTTGTGGACGTCGCGGTAGCTGACTTTGACGGGGACGGTCGCGATGATATCGCCGCCATGCTCGATCCTCAGTATTACGATGACACGTTGTTGTACGCCAACAACGGCGATGGAAATTTCACTTCTCGCTATTTAGCACTTCGTGGTACTTATCTTCATGCAAGTGATCTAGATCAGGATGGCGATTTCGATCTCGTCGCAGGTACGCAATGGAGTCGAAACTCTGGCGCTAGCCTTGGTGCAGGGGTGGAATTGTTGGAGTTTCCTGTAGGCAACGCCAATCCCGCTGCCGACCTCGACTACGACGGCGATTTGGACGTGTTAAGTCATATACCGGGTCATGGCCAAGGTGCGACTTACTGGAACGAGAACACGGGTAATCTTCAGTTCGAGGCCCATCTTTTACCAGGCAAATCGCAACTAGAAAACCGTAAGGGCGGCAGCCTTGTGGCCATTGACCTGGACCGCGACGGTGACCTGGACATAGCGGGAAGCGGCTCCTCGGCTCTCGGGTACAGCGGTAATTTTGTCTGGTACGAGAACCTCGGGGGGCAAGAATACGTGGCGCACAGGTTGCCAGGCATGAACGAGAAAGTGCTGGTGGCGGACCTCGACGGCGATGGAGACATGGATCTCATACCGACTCGTTCGGCTGGTGCAGATACCGTAGTACTTCTCAATGATGGGCAAGCATCTTTCCACACCCATCCGATCTCTTCTATCGGTGAGCTTGCCGACATTGCGGTGCTCGATGTTGATGGGAATGGTCTACCTGACATCGTGGGCTTTGTACGTGTTAGCAACGAGATAGCGGTGCTGCTCAACCAGGGGAGTGGGGAATTTTCGACTACGAGATTTCCCGCCGAAGGTCTTGTAACCGCCTTGGACGTGGGAGATGTGGACGGAGATGGCGATCTCGATCTCGTCACCGTCTCGAGTCAATTGGGGACGACGTCACAAGATTGGTTTGTCAGTTGGTATGAGAACCGCGCTTCCGTTCAAGTTAGTACTTCCGGTGGTGCTCTACTGGAGGAATCGCCGGGGAAGGCCGAGATAGTGATTCAACGCAGAGGGGATCTCTATCGAGAACTTCAAGTCGAGTTCACATTGGGGGGGACGGCGACCTACGGGGTTGACTACCAGCTGGAAGGAGCCGACTCGGTGGCTGCAAGCAGGGGCGTGGTTACAATACCTGCCGGCGTGGAGCAGGTGTCACTTCGAGTTGTTCCGATTGATGACGACATGAGCGAGCTGGTCGAGATCATTTCGTTCTCTCTCGGCAACGGTGACCACTACGGAGTAGGAGACGCTTCTGATATCGAGATACAAATCACCGAAGCTCAAACGGTTGGTGACTATGGGGACGCCCCCGCTCCCTACCCGTCTTCGGCTTCACAGGCAGGTGCGTTTCATCCAGCGATAGGCCCGCGGCTTGGGAACTTGCGATTCAGCACACCGGACGCCGTAGTGTCGGATCTGGCTGATGCCGATTTCGGGGATGACGGTGTCGTTCTGGGTGACATGCATGTTGGCCAAGCCTTGATTGAGGTGACTGTAGACGTTCAAGATGCGCCCGAGGGAGCCTTCCTTGATGCTTGGATCGATTTCAATGGGGATGGTGATTGGTCGGACAGCGGCGAGCGAGTGTTCTTTGCCAAGCCTGTTGCCGACGGGCGCAATTCACTATTTGTAGCAGTGCCCGATGCAGCCATTGCCGGTGATACCTTTGCCCGGTTCCGCGTAAGTTCCACCGGTGGATTGCAGCGTTCGGGGCCTGCTCTTGATGGCGAAGTCGAAGATTACCGCGTCTCGATTCTACCTAGCTTGTTGAGTGGAGCGGAGCTAACGAGGACGCACAACATAGGGGAGGTATCCAACTATGGCCTGCAGCAACCGCTTGTTGTCGACATGGATCTAGATGGCGACATGGATATCGTAGGCCTTTCCTACACCTACTATCAAAACTCAACGGGGCGTATCCGTTTGTACGAGAATGAGGGCGACGGCAGCTTCGTAACCCATGAGATCGGGGATGGGACAAATTTGCTCGGTGCCATCGACATCGCCGATCTTAACGGAGACGGACTACCGGACATCATTGCAGGTGCGATTCTGCTGAACCAAGGCAATCTGCTGTTCGCCATCGGCCCAGTCAATGCCGGTATCGGTGGCCTTAACCAAGCTATTGATTTTGACAACGATGGTGACATCGACATACTTCACTCGAAAGTCCAGCTAGCGGTAAATCGAGGAGATGGTGTTTTCGATACGGTCAATCTTGTCTCCACGCCGGAGTTGAAGTTCTTACGCGGGGTGGACTTCGATGGTGACGGAGATACCGACATCGTGACAGGCATTCACAGGCAAGGTTACTCTTGGTACGAAAACAACGGAGCAAACAACTTCGTCCAGCGCACGATCGATGTTGACCAGGCCGAGCCCGGAGTCAATTTTGCTGTCGGGGCATCGATTCTTGTCGATCTTGACCAAGACGGCGACATCGACCTGCTGAATACCTATTCCGCCTTGCTGTTCTGGTACGAGAACACGGGTGAGTCGCAATTCATCACCCACAAGCTTCGTGACGATCTTGCCAGAGATGCTTCCGCCAACGGGACGCCTGGATCGATTTTGGTTGCCGATGCGGACGGCGACAGCGACCTGGACATCCTCGCCCTCCGGACTGCTACTTCGGCCACATCAAAGGAAGCAATGTGGCTGATAAACCATGGGAACAGCACCTTCACTGCGAGACCGGCCACTGGGTCGCTGGCTATCCCTCCTGCTTCGCTAGCGCTAGGAGATATCGATGGGGATGGGGACCCTGATGTCGTGGGAGCCTATCCGGCGAGTGCGACGCCCAGTACGTATGCTGTAGGGTGGTATGAAAATCGCCCACATATCGCAGTATCGCCTAGTCAACAGTGGCTCGCCGAAAACTCATCGTCAGTGTCGACAATAACTCTCGTTCGATCGGGGAACATCCAGGAGGAGCTAACCGTTCGACTTCAAATCTCTGGAACGGCGTCGCTCGGCGAAGACTATACCCTCACCGGACTGCAAGACGTGGTCGGCCAATCGGCAGTAGTGGTGTTTCCAGCTGGTGTTACGACAATCGATGTGAGGGTAGCGTCGGTCGATGACTCCCTCGACGAAGTGGCCGAAACTATCGTCCTGACAGTCCAAGATACAGACGAATACGCCGCGACAGGCGATCGCAGAGCGACACTCACGTTAGTTAGCGACGAAACTACTGGTGACTACGGTGATGCCCCCATGGCGGGCATGACGACACAGAGCGAAGGGGGGGCGTTTCATCTAGCTGTTGGTCCTCGTTTGGGCAACGATCGGTCTTCGGAAAGCGATGCAACAACTGCTAATAATGCGGATACGGATTCGGGTGATGATGGAGTGATCTTTGGCCAACTGCAAATAGGTCAGGGACGAGGGGATGTGACAATCGATGTTCAGAATGCTCCCGACGGGGCGCGTGTGGACGGGTGGATTGACTTCAACGGAGACGGCAGCTGGAGTGGACCTCACGAACACATATTCGCCAGCGTCGCGGTGACAGAAGGTTTGAATGTACTGTCGTTTGCCATGCCGCTAGGCGTCGTCGCTGACTCCGTGTACGCCCGCATTCGCTTGAGCAGCGGGGGGAATCTACCTCCCAACGGGTTCGCATCCGATGGCGAAGTGCAAGACTACTCCGTACCGCTTGAGGCACCAATTCGCTCCGGCGGAGTTTTCGAGGCGAACTCGCCAATCTCCGAAGATCAGGCCGCATTCAACGGTTTGGCTCCGGCGGACATCGACGGGGATGGGGATGTAGACCTGTTCGCCACCGCCAGTGCTGGCATTTCATGGTATGAGAATGATGGCGAAGGCAATTTCACGGCGCATCCGATCTACACACCAGTCAGCTTCAATCCTCGCCAGATACACGCCGCCGACCTGGACAATGATGGCGATGTCGACGCCGTGCTATATGTTAGCCAATCTCATACGTCTCCCGACAGCAAGGTGTTGTGGCTGGAGAATCGTGGCGAGGCTGGTTTTGAGGTGCATGAGTTGCTCGCAACCGACTATCATCAAGACGGACATCTCGTCAATGGAATTGACCTCGCCGACCTTGACTCGAATGGGTTCTTGGACATCATTGTGAGGTTTGGCGGAGTCACCCCATCAGGTTTTGGTAGTCTAGCAGGACTGTTCAATAAAGGTGGTCATCAGTTCCAATTGGCCGAGCTAATTCCGCTTGCCGCCATGCGAGACTTAGATCTTGTCGACTACGATCACGATGGTGATGTCGATATCGTCACCTTGGAAAACATCGGAGAAGCCCACTTCTCCGGGTTAGTCTTGCGTGAGAATGGAGGTAATCTCGAGTTCCAGGAACACTATCTAGCCACGACGGACGATGCCAGTGTCCTTGAAGTAGTCGATCTCGATCGCGACGGCGATTATGACTACCTGTTGGGTGGTGACGAGCTGAAGCTATACGAACGCAAGAACGCGGAACTGATACGGCACGTGCTTTGGGTCGATCCACGCCCGCAATCCCCAGGTAGATTAGGCATCTCTGAGCTAGCGGTACAAGACCTGAACGGCGACTCCCTTCTAGACATAGTGGTCGGAGGAAACGGAACGTTCTCATTATCCTTGGTAGATCAGGTTAGCAACCTCGACTTCACGCCTCGCACGTTATTATATGGTACCAGTGTGTACGGCAGAGCAGCGGTGGCCGATCTGGACGGAGATGGCGACCTTGACGCTGTGGCCAATCACTCTACTAACGGGGCACCTGTTTGGTTTAGGAATCAGGCCGCCGTGTCAGTTCATGCATCTGGTCCTACCGTCCCGATATCGGACGATCAGGGCCTAGTGCTCGAATTTCAACGGATTGGCGATCTCCAACAACCGCTCACGGTGTCGTTCCGCCTGGCGAGTGATGCGGTATTCGGCGTAGACTATACCCTGGATGGGGTAGAAGACTTTGACGGTACCACGGGTACCGTTTTTATGCCGGCCGGAGCGACCACGGCACAAGTACGCCTCTTACCGGTAGACGACGGCTCACTGAGAGCCGAGCAGACATTTATCGCAACTCTGTTGGATGGAGAATTGTATGGACTATCGAGGCATGCGGAGGTGCAGTTCTCGATCTTCAGCGGCGACTTCGGCGACGCACCAACTCCCTATCCAACCACCTACGATCAGGATGGCCCCCGCCACGTGGGGCGAGGTCCCTACCTAGGCCTTGCGAGGGGCAATGCCACAGACGGCATCCCAGGCGAACAAGCGATCTCCGACCAGGCGGACGATGGGGTTTCGTTTGGTGTGCTGAGAGTTGGCGACGTTAATGCCACTGTGGAATTACAGGTAACAAACGCGCCAGAGGGTGCCAGGGTCGACGCGTGGATCGACTTCAATCAGGACGGTGTGTGGGATAGCGCCTCCGAGCGGGTCCTTACCTCAGTGGAGGTGGTAGTAGGCCTTAACCGATTGTCGCTAGCCATTCCTCCCACTGCTCAGGGTGGCGACACCTTTGCTCGTTTTCGCATCACCTCAGAAGGTGGAGTAGGTGTGAAAGGTACTGCGCCGAATGGAGAGGTGGAAGACTATATTGTTACTCTGGCAGCTCCACGCAGTGAAGAATACTTCGTGTTTGGCGAGACTCAGGACCCAATCTTTCGCAGCCAAACTGTTGGAACCGTGGTGGGCACCGAGGTGTTGGACTTCGATGGCGATGGCGACAATGATGTCATCATCGCAGACTCCACAAGCAGGCAAGTGATCTGGTTTGAGCAGATAACCCCTGAGTATTTTGTACCTCACATCGTAGCTAGCGCTACTGGACGCCCCACCGCGATTGCCGTGGTCGATATGGACCTCGACGGCGACATGGACATAGTGACGTCTTGGGATGGGGTCGATGCTCGGGTGGTATGGTACGAACCGCTAGGAGAAAACTTCTTTCGCAGTCATCTAGTCGCCGAACTGGATGCTTCCGCTTCTACTTTAGCGGTGGGAGATGTTGACAGGGATGACGATATAGACATTGTCGTTGGCTTAGGAGCTCGTGGTACCGTCCAGTGGTTCCAAAACAATGGACAAGAGGAGTTTGAAGAACATACGGTCACCGCTGCTTACCCGGGAGTCAGCAAGGTGCGAACAAGTGATGTCGATCAGGATGGGCTCCTGGACGTGCTGGTGGCTGCCAGCGGTATCAGTACCATCGCCTGGTTTAAAGGCGTCGGATCGGGCAGCTTTGAGGAGCACGTTGTTTCGCGTGAGACCCAGAGCGCTAGTTCGGTCCGCGCAGTCGACCTGGACTCGGATGGCGATGTGGATCTGGTGGGAACTTCCCGGTCTGGCAGCAAAGTGGAATGGTTTGAGAACGACGGCACTCAGACCTTCGTTAGACACATCATTCCAGTGACGGTGTTTCAGCCGCATGATGCTACGGCCAAAGACTATGACGGCGATGGTGATGTCGACATACTGGTCGGCTCCACATCCGCTAGCCGGTTCCTCATCCTGGTAAATGACGGCATGCAAGGCTTCGCCGCCAAAGATGTGATAGCCGACACGGAATATTCAGATAGCTTCGCACTTGAGGATATCAATCAAGACGGCAAACTAGACATCATTGTAACGACCAACTGGCCGGGCTCAGAGAAGCGACTTTCTTGGTATGAGAATGGGGCATACTCGATGTTTCCTAGGCACAGCATTTCAGGGTCCAAGTACCCTTTGCTCTACCATCGAGCTTTGGACTTCGATCACGATGGGGACGTCGATGTGATTGCTGCCGACACCTCTACCGATGAGGTGTTCCTATTTGAGAATGACGCCGATCAGAACTTTCGACGTCGCCTACTAGCTCAACTCGGAGACGCCGCCGTTGAACCAGAAATTGTTGATGTCGATGGAGATGGCGACTACGATCTGATCGCTATTGGCACGTTCAAACGTCTGGTGTGGCTAGAGAACGACGGAGACGGTTCGTCGGTCGAGCACACGATCACAACTTTTTCCAGCCAGTTCAACTCATCATACGGCGTGAGTATAACGGCAGGCCATCTCGACGCGGATGGAAACACGGATATTGCCGTGGCGGTAAACGTACTGGACGCTGTGTATATCTACACGAATAACGGAACGGAGCAGTTTACACAGAGCACCGCACTCAACGTTCGCCGTCCCCATGGTCTTTACATAGTCGATCTGGATCGCGATGGCGATTTGGACCTCTCCACCGCGTCGCAATACGACCGGGAATTGCTAGTCTTTGAAAACCTGGGCACGGGCGACTACGCCCGTCGTAGAATTGCCGTGGCGACTTCAACTCCCTTGCTCGAGGCGGTTACGGACGTTGATCAGGATGGCGATCTAGACCTTGTCGCAAGTGTAGGAAAAAACCTTGCATGGTACTCCCAAGCGTCACCCTGGGAGTTTGTGAATCATTCTCTGGAACTGCCTCAGTTCATCGATGGTATTGCGATGGCTGACCTAGATGGAGACGGAGACAGCGATTTTCTGCCTGCCTGGAACGATGCTAGTCCCGCGGCCATGTGGGTGGAAAACCGAGGGGGAGGTGTCCTAGCTCAACGGCAATTGGGTGTGAGTCTAACTCAACTAGCTGAATGGGACATTGTCGACGTGAATCAAGATGGAGTCCTCGATGTGCTTTATGTTTCCTCTTCTGAACTTACCATAGGCTGGCTTACCCAAACGCACCTGGCGGGGGATTTCGACGCTAACGGTATTGTGAATGAACAAGACTACGCGAGGTGGAAGCAAGATTTTGGTCAAAGTGGTGGTTCCCTTGCCGCAGATGGTAACCGCAACGGCCTAGTCGATATGGCCGACTACTCAGTTTGGCGAGACAACCTTGGTGCTGCAGTAGGCAGCCCCAGGCTTCCCGGAGACTTTAATCGGGACGGTACTGTGAACGAAGGCGACTACCACGTCTGGAGGCAGCAGTTCGGAAGAAAAGGTATCGAAGGGGCGAGCGATGGGAATCGTGATGGCGTCGTGAACCTAGCAGATTACACCATTTGGAGGGACAATCTGCGAATCACAAATAATAACGCTACCGAGGGTGAGTCGCTTGGGAGCATCGAGAGTACTGCGGGGCCAGCCGAAGATGGGGTATTAATACTAGCGAACAGACTTGACCCTCCTGCGGCGTTGAGCAGTGACGAGATGACTCCGCTCCCTTCCCGCAATACTCAAGATTCCTCACCGCAACAGTCCCAGCAAGCACATCGATCGGAATCTGTGGCAGGTCGCACCGCTAGGAATCTTGCATATGCAAAATATGAACCGGCTCCGTCGTACCGTTCTGGTTACTCCGGACAAAACGTTGGCAAACCTGCGTCAGCGCCGGCAGTCGATGCGGCAATCCTTCTATTGGTAAATACCAGCGCCGTTCCTGGTCCATACTTGCGGCATCAATCTTTCGGGCCCTCACTATTTGCGGAACGGAATCAAGAAATCGAGAGAGTGGAGAGCGGGAAGCAGATCATCCCTGCTCAAATCCATCCAGTGAGCGACTTCATTACGTTTGGCGAGGACGAGTTCCCGTGAAATCAAGACTGCTCGTCTCAGTTGTTGAAATGGCAATTCACGACGTCGACCATGCAGCTTCTGGCTCTGCAGTTGAGATTAAGACGTTAGAAGCCAGCAGGCGATACGTATCGCGGCTATTGCATCGACCTACACTTCAGCCTTAGTTGGCATTCTTGTCGCGGTCTGCTTGTTCTCTAGTCGCCTCTGCGACTGGGAGCCAATTCAAAAGTGGCTGATTCCACGAGTGCTCAGCATTTATGGCCGACGCAAGTTTGGAAAGGCGGCCAATTGCGAGCAAAGCAAGATTGGTGGTCATTGGAAATAGCGATCTACCCACAAAGCTGAATTGACATCAGCGATGCTACCCACTGTCGCGGCCACGAAGTACTCGAACGGCTTGAGTTCTCACTGCGGGGTCCTTGTCCGAGAGTGCATTGCGGGCGTTCGAGACCACTCGATCGAGTGGAGCCCAGCGGCCCGCCACATGTCGTAGCGCTACACAGCGGATTGATGCGTGCGGGGAAATCAGTAGTTCTGCGAATGATGCTTCATGAGACCTTGGAGCTTCAGGGGGCAGTGACGAAAGTTCTGCTATGAGAGAGATCGGGAGGTTCTCTCTGCCTAGTTTCCCAAGCAGCATGCCTACGAAATCCCGTTGCTTCCCTGCCTCTTCCATCAGTATTAAAATAGCGGTTCTGCGCACCTCCGAATGATCGTCACCCGTCAGCTCGATCACCTCATTGAGGGCTACGCCTTCCAGTCTTACCAGATGCCTGAAAATCGCTGCCTTGACCAATGGCAATACCATGTTGCACTTAGGGCAAGACTTGGCTTTCGTCTGAATCTTGTGCACATCGCACCACGTTATCTGTTCAGCCCAGAATCGGAAGGCATTCCTGAGTTGTATCACGAACGCATCATCGATAAGGGTCCAAGTCGTTCAACGAGTCTGCTATTCGTGCGGCTCGTATCACATCGCCATGAGATAGCCCACGTGTAAGCCACGCGCCGAGGTACGCTAAAGCCAGCGAAGAGGAAACAACGACCGCGAGGTTCCACGGCGATGACACGGCCAACGCAGGGTAATTTCCGGCATCCGGAGTTGGCACTTCAGCCGGGGTGGATTCTAGCAAGGCGATAACGGGGGTTATCGCGACCTGAACACCGCAGATGATCGCCGCAAACGTGCCAATAGGCGATTGTGCAAACTCCGCTCGAATCAAAGACAATAAACGCATCGAATGGCCGTAGCTCGTGGTTAGGAGGAGTCGGTTGAATTTTAGAGTATTCGCACTCCTCTTACCTTGGTGGCAAAACGCGAGAATTTTCCACCGTGCCCGTCTAGCCAGCTAACTCCACCCGTCTTTCTTCCGCCCCCGCCCCCTCTTCCGCTTCTCCGCTACCGTCAAAGTATCCTTCATAGAGGTCACCTTATTCACAATCGCCCAGCGGGTGAGCAGTGTCACCTTAGATACACCTGCCGTGTTCATCGCGGCGGTCTTGTGGGTGTCAACTGTGGGAGTGGCGATGCCAAGTATCTTGCCGGCCTCCGTGGTCGAGCAACCTAGGGAGAGGAGGCGGACGACTTGGGTCTGACGAGGGGTGAGATTGTGGGGCATGATCAGGTGGCGGGTTGAAGGCCAGTAGGTAGAAAACTACTAATTTTACGAGGAGTGGTAGTCAGTCGCCAGAACGGTGTACACAAGTCGTGCTAACCCAGTCCCAAGAGTCACATTTGAGCATGCCGAGCCGGTTCGGCTCCCCCTTCATGGCACTCGCTGTGAAGTTCGATTATGGCTTTTATCACCAACTGACGAGACAGGTTAGAGGGCACATTTCGAAGCCGAATCGGGCCTCCCTCTGGACTCCCAACTTGACGATTCACTGGCGAGTACGCAGAGTCACGCAAATGAGAAAAGCCACCCTAACCTCTTGGCTAGAATGGCTTTATGATCGCTAGTGATTGTCGCTGATTTTAGATGGGCAAAACTTTTAATCCGTGGGTCGTGGGTTCGAGTCCCGCCGGGGTCATTTTCTTTTTGCCGAGTCTGCCTGCTGACAGGCTACGCTCGTTTGCGGAGCCTCAGGGCTTCAGCACCACTTTGGTGCAATCGTTCTGCTCGTTGCAAAACATGTCGTACGCCTGCGGCGCATCGTCGAGGGAGAAACGGTGCGAGATGATGTACGTAGGGTCAAAGCTAGGCGTCCCGTTGCCCTCGATTTTCTCCAGCAGGGTGGGCAGGTAGCGATGGACGTGGGTTTGCCCCATTTTGAAGGTGAGACCCTTCGCGAACGCGGTGCCGAACGGCAACTTATCGAGGTAGCCCGCGTAAACGCCCGGCACCGAAACCGTGCCTCCCTTACGGCAACACTGAATTGCTTCGCGAAGCACGTGCAGGCGGTCGGTCGTCAGCATCATGGAATGCTTTACTCGATCGTAAATGGCATCGGGTGCCGTGCCGTGGGCTTCGAGTCCCACCGCGTCGATGCACGCGTCCGGGCCGATGCCCCCCGTCATTTCCTTGAGACGCTCGAACACGTCTTCTTTGTTGAAATCAATCGTTTCGGCCTTGCCATGCCGACGCGCGAGTTCGAGACGGTGGGGGTAGTGATCGATGGCAATCACGCGACCCGCGCCGAACCACCACGCACTCTGGATCGCGAACTGACCGACGGGGCCACAGCCCCAAACCGCAACCGTGTCGCCCGGCTGAATGTTTGCGTTCTCGGCTGCCATGTACCCCGTCGGCAGGATATCGGTGAGGAATAGCACCTGCTCGTCGGACAGACTTTCGGGCACCTTGAACGGACCGACATCGGCGTACGGCACCCGAACGTACTCCGCTTGACCGCCGGCGTACCCGCCGAACAGATGCGAGTATCCAAACAACCCCGATCCCGAAAAGCCATACAGCTTCTCGGCCATCGCCGCGTTGGGGTTGGAGTTGTCGCAGAGCGCCCACAACTGCTGCTCGCAGAAGTAGCAATGGCCGCACGCAATCGTGAACGGCACGACGACGCGGTCCCCGACCTTCAGATTGTTCACGCCCGAGCCGACCTCGACGACTTCGCCCATGAACTCATGGCCAAGAATATCGCCTGACTGCATCGTGGGAATGCAGCGATCGTAAAGGTGCAGATCCGATCCACAAATAGCGGTCGCCGTAACACGAATGATGGCGTCCCGCGGATTGATGATCTGCGGGTCGTCCACTTGCTCGACGCGGACGTCGTACTTTCCGTACCAGCATAAGGCTTTCATCGGTCTCCCTTTCGGTTAGCGTGGGCCGTGAGGTTGGCCGGTGGTAGTCGGGACTTCGCCCGCTTCCATTTGGCTCTTAAACTTTCGCAAATCGTCGTCGATCACCGACTGCAAATCGCTGCCGAACCACGATGCTAGGTAATCGGAAAGCTGCCCGCCCGGTGGGTTGTACTTCAGCGAGATCACTACGTTCGTTCCGCGCCCATTTGGCGAATCTTCGAATCGCACGCTTCCGGCGGTATCGACCTGACTGCCATCGAGAGATCGCCACGCCAAGACTTCGTTGGGACGATCGGTGATTATCTCGGCCTCCCATTCGAGCTGTTGCTTCATCGGACCACGCGCCACCCACCTCGATCGATCGGTTGAGCGTTCTTCCACCGAGACCAGATGTTGAAACACGCGTGGGAGGTTCGAAAAATCACGCCAGAAACGATAGAGCTCGGCAGCGGGCCGATTGACGAGCAGCCGCTTCTCGACCTTCACTCCTTGCTTGGCGGGGATGGTTGTGTGCTCGTTTGACTTCGTGGTCGAAATGCCTAGCGCCTGATAGGCGTGGTACCGGCCTGTGGCCCCTCGGTAGAGCAGTCCCGCGCCGGCAGCCGCTAGCAGCAGCCCCGACCAGCTGCCTTGACGGCGACCAGCTAGGACGAGTGCCGCCCCGCCAACGAGTGACGCAAGGCGCTCGCTACGGCCAACATTCTTGCAAGGTATCGAGCAACTTGCATCGTGGTTTCGTTCGCTTAGGTCCATGTTTTCCAACAAATCAGCACCGGCATCGGACGCGCGGCGGCCTTCTATTGTGCTCGCAGACATTGAAATCCTCCTTGGATAGTGGTGGTACTACGTCCAAGCGAGCACATCGCGTACCGCTTATCGCGAACGAGGCACGCGAGTTGCTTTCGGAAAACGATTAGAAGGCTCATTTTGCGTACGAATTGCGGCGGAGAACTCCTCATCATGCAGAAGCCCACTAACCACCCCGAATCGCATGTCCCCGAACACTCTCCCGTTGCGCTTCTGCTGATTGACGTGATCAACGACTTCCAATTTCCAGAAGCCGAGCAGTTACTGCGCTACGCCGTTCCGATGGCCGAGAGAATCTCGGAACTTAAGTCGGCGGCCTACGAGCATAACGTGCCGGTGATCTACGTGAACGACAATTTCGGACGCTGGCAGTCCGATTTTCGGGGCCAAGTGGAACACTGTCTCCGCGAAGCAGGGGAGGGCCGCCACATTATCGAACTGCTAACGCCCGGCGAGCGGGACTACTTCGTCCTCAAACCTCGCCACTCTGGTTTTCACTCGACCACGCTGGAGACACTGCTCTCGCACCTCGATGTCCAAGAGCTCATCCTCACCGGCGTCGCCGGCAATATTTGCGTTCTATTCACTGCCAACGACGCCTACATGCGAGGCTTCAAGCTTTGGATTCCGCGCGACGCTGTCGCTTCGAATACGGCCGAGGATAACGACTACGCCGTGGCGCAAATGGAGAAAGTGCTGAAGGCCAACGTCGTGAACGCTAGCAACATCCCTTGGAGTCGCTGGTAGTCCCGGCGGGTAGGTATCGGCACCCGCTAAACAAGTCGCCACGCACTCTAGCGAGCTACTCGGGTTTCGCGGGGATGGGCTTCGACCGACAGCTCGAAATGATTCTTCGGCTCCGGCTTCACCGTGCACCGCAGATCGCTCGAATCGCGACTGGCGTACTTTACCGACACCAGAACTTGATCGGCCGCTTGCTCCTGATGCTCGGGACCAAGCTTCTCGGCCTCGGCGGGCGTTAGGGTGCGAGCGTGTTGGGTGACGAGCACGACGTATTCACCAGCCGGAGCTCCGTCAGCGGTCTCGTACGTCCACAATCGAAAATCGCCGCGGGAGCCAATCACTCCGCGTGACGAAGGCCCACCGGCCATAGGCAGGAACTCAACGAATCCCGTCCGCACGAGCGTTCCATGGGCGAACTGCACGGTGCCCGTCACCGGATACGTATCGGGACGCGAACCACCACAACCACTCAGTACGAGCAGCAAGAGCAAACTTGGAACGCGAGGTAGTCGAAGCGTCATGCGGTGCTCGTTAGCGTACCTGATCGCGGGGCCGGGCATAGCCGCTCGTGTCGAGAGTGAACTCGTCGTTCCGACGGCAAAGCGATTGGAGCACCTTCGACTCGACGAACACATCGACGTTCTGCACCGACCCATCGGCCAGAACGAAGGGGCACACTCCCGAGTGCCAACTTCCGAACCCAACGATCGGCACCGACTTGTCATCGGCTCCTCGCGCGAGCGGAATTCCTTCGCCACCAATCCGCGCGAAAGCTGGGAGGTCCTTGCCGTTGTACATCGGGCCATTCTCCGGCACTTGAGCCAGCCGATCCTGCGGGATATGCATCTCACCGGCGTATGCTGCTTCGCGGGATTCCCCAACCGTCCATCCCCGTTTCCAGTGTCGCCGACAGGCGACGGTCCATTCGTAGGAAGGATCACTATTCACGAACAACCAGGATCATTTGGCCCTACAAACCACGCCGCCGCACGCATTGGCGGGCCGTGGCATGTCACTTGCTTAAGTGATGCATAAGTCTCCTCGGCTCACTTCTCCAACGCGAGGGCAAGTCCATGTCGAACACGCGCATGCGTACCACGCACGAGAACTTGTGGGGGCCTCTCCTGGTCCTACTGATTGTCCTATTCGCCATCTTCCTACGGGCGATGGCTACAGCCAACGGCAGGGCCGCGCGGTCGCCGCTGTCGCACCGGGGAGTGACGGCCGAACAGCGCGCCCCCGCGAGCCTTAGCCACACAAGCATCTTCTCGCGAGCGGCCACAGTTAACAACACTTCCGCGACCACGTGACAAAGATCGGAGAAGCCAATGACCACTCGACTTTTCACAGAAGAGGATCGATATCGCCTGGGGCATTTGCTCTTGTCGGAGGACGCTCGAGGTACCGTGCCATGGCATTACCTCGACGAGCTCGAATGGCAACTGGAGACCACCAGAGCCACAGAGCCTTCTGCGATTCCTGACGACATCGTCACCATGAACTCCACCGTGCGATTGGTCAGTGCCGATGGGACGCAGGAAGCACTCTGCACCATCGTCTATCCCGAAGATATCGAGCTGACGGACATGGCTATCTCCGTGCTCGAACCCCTAGGATCGAGACTATTAGGTCGCCGCGTCGGTGATCTGATAGAATGGAAGGAGCGTGCCGCCGAGGGCCCCTGGCTCGTCGCCGAAGTCGTCTTTCAGCCCGAGCGAGTGGGGAAGTTCCTACTGTAGTCGCGTAACCACGCATCGCTGATGAATAGGGCAGGGGAGAACACGACGTTGACTAGCGACCCTGTTCCGACCGACGAAGCCGACGAGCACCTTCGTGCGAACGAACCGGACGGCGGATGCTTTCGTGCCGTCGCCGACTACACCTGCGACTGGGAGAGTTGGCACGCGCCGGATGCCAGGCTGTTGTGGGTGAACAAAGCCGTCGAGCGGGACACCGGCTACACGCCAGCCGAGTGCTTGACGATGCCTGACTATCCGCTGGCACTGGTGGCGGAGGAAGATCGCCCAAGCATGGAGGGAATGCTCGAAAACGCGAAGGCCCGTGGATCCCATAGCGATCTTGAGTTCCAGGTCATTCATCGCAATGGAGAGAAACGATGGATGGCCATTTCGTGGCAGCCGATGTTCAGCGACTCGGAGGAGCATCTGGGCTTTCGAACGAGCATTCGCGATGTCACCGAGCGACATCGACTCCGAGACCAAATCCGGCTCTATGCCGAGCACCTAGAGCAACTGGTACAAGAACGCACCGCCCGCATCCAGCAACTGGAACGGCATCGTCGGCAGATGGAGAAGCTGGCAGCGCTCGGACAGCTGGCTGCCAGCGTGGCGCACGAGGTTAACAACCCGTTAGCCGGCATCCGTAACGCCTTTGAATTGATCAAGGCCGACCTCTCGCCGGATCACCAGCACTACGAGCTGCTAGAGTTGATCGATCGCGAGATCGAACGAATCAGCTCCATCATCCACCAAATGTATCAGCTCTACCGTCGCAGTCCTCAGGCGGCTCGCGAGTTTCGTATCGAGCAAACGTTGTCCGAGGTGACCACCTTGCTGGATGCCGTGGCACGGAAGCATCAGGTTCGAATTGCGTTGGAGTTGCCAGCGGAATCAAGTTCGCCGCCTCCTCGAACGGTGGTGCTTCCTGAAGGCGAAGTCAAGCAAGTTCTTTACAATGTTATTCGCAATGCCATTCAGGCATCTCCCCAGGGCGAGGCCGTGACGATTCGCGTTGAACCGGCCGACGGTCGCGTCCATATTTCCATAATGGATCGCGGGGCAGGAATCGCCGACGAGGTGTTGCCGCAAATCTTCGACCCGTTCTTTACCACCAAGGGGGGCAGCGAGGCGAAGGTGGGGATGGGCCTTGGGCTCTCCGTATCGCAGAACTTGATGGAAGGCATGGGGGGCGCGATCGAAGTTGCGCCTGGTGCCGGCGGAGGTAGCAGTTTTAAACTGACATTCCCAGAGCGTGTTGAACCTTCCGTCGAATCGACAGATGACTGAAACCAATCCAGCCCGAATTCTGATTGCCGACGACGAGCCTCTCTATCTGAGGACCACCGGCGAGCTCCTCCGAAAGGCGGGCTACGAATGCGTGTGCGTGCCGGACGCGCATGCCGCCCTCGAGGAGTTGTCGACTCAGCCCTTCGATCTGGTGCTGTCTGACCTCAACATGCCCGGCAACTTGCAATTGGAACTGCTGCACGACGAACGTCGGAAGTGGCCCCACATTCCGCTGATCGTGATCACCGGCGTCCCCTCGATTCCGACGGCCATCGAAAGCATACGCCTGGGCATCGCCGACTATTTGCTCAAGCCAGTAAAATACGACGACCTGTTGGCGAGTGTCCGCCGGGCTCTGTTGCATCGACCTTCCCGGCAGGAGCTGGGCGAACGAAGCGACGACGAGCGGCGCGTCCTCGCTCAACAGTTTCCCGAAATCATCGGCGCTAGCCCTGCCATGCTGGAGTTGTTCGACGTCGTCGACCGCATCGCTGGCACGGATACCAATATTCTGATTACAGGCGAAAGCGGAACGGGCAAAGAAGTAGTCGCACGGGCGATTCACGCTCACAGCCAACGCCGCGACCACGCGATGCAAGTCATCGACTGCACGGCAATACCCGAAACTCTGTTCGAATCGATGCTGTTCGGGCACGCCCGGGGGTCTTTCACGGGTGCCGTGAAGGATCAAGAAGGCCTACTGAAGAAGTGCGATCGTGGTACCGCCTTCTTCGACGAGATCGGCGAACTGCCCGCCATGTTACAGGCCAAGCTGCTGCGCGTGGTTCAGGAGCAGACCTTCACGCCCGTAGGAATGAACGAATCGATTCAAATCGACACTCGCTTCATCTGCGCCACCAATCGTGACCTGCAAATGGAAGTGAACGCGGGACGGTTTCGCCGCGATTTATTCTACCGGCTGGGCGTCATTCACATCGAACTGCCACCCCTTCGCGAACGCAGCGAGGACGTGATACTGCTTGCGCAGCACTTCCTGCAAACCCTTCAGCGAGGTCAGCCACGCGTCGAACGATTCGCAGACGATGTCCTCAATCGCTTTCGCACGTACCACTGGCCCGGCAACATTCGCGAACTTCGCAACGCCATCGAGCGGGCGATCGCCCTCGCGCGGACCAGCCAGATTGAAATGGAAGACCTTCCCGCTTCCATGGCTCCGTCCGCGCAGGACCGACCGCCGGCTGCTGCTAGCTCGTCACGAGACCAAGCACTGGACGAGGCAGAACGCGCTTATCTGACGTCGCTTCTACGCGACCATAACGGCAACGTCTCCCACGCGGCCCAACAAGCCGGCATGTCGAGGCAAGGGATGCACAAGCTCCTAAAGAAGCACGGCATAGCCGCCGTCGATTTCCGCGCTTAGACCACTGTCTCTCGCAGGGGTCACTGTCGCCCTTTCATGACAGTGTGGACCTCGGAAATCAACGTTTCCGCTCGCATCTAAGGCCTAGATGCGATTGGCATCGAACGTGCATTGCTTCTCCTGCCATCGCTAGCGACGCGTAGTTGTTCGACCACCGCACGTTACGCGAGCAAATCCTTCCACGGACATCACGGATGTGAATGCCGCACCGTGAGAGGCCAAAGGCACTATCCGAACCTTGGCCGATCGCATCCCTGGTTACATACACCGTCCCTAAAGCAGGAGCCCTCCCCATGTCCCAAAGACACCTATTGATCACCAGCGAGGACTGCCGACGCCTACAGCACCTGCTCGATAGCGAGTTCGCGGCGGCGATCGGTCCGAAGAACTACCTGACAGATCTGCGAGCCGAACTGCTCGCGGCCAAGATCGTCGACGCGAAGAAGATCCCCCCCGATGTCGTCACCATGAAGTCCACGGTCCGGCTACGCGATCTGGATAGCGGTGAAGAGGATATTTACACACTCGTGTATCCCGACCAAGCCGACATCGCCGAAAGCAGGCTCTCCGTCCTGGCCCCCATCGGCACCGCCATCCTCGGCTACCGCGTCGGCGACATTATCCAGTGGCGAGTCCCTGACGGCACCCGCCGACTGCTCGTGGAGGAGGTGGTCTACCAACCACAGCGTGATGGGGCGTTGGCTTGCACTGCGGATTAAGGGTTTGGACCGATGCCACCTTGGCAGCGGACCACTTCATCGATACGCTTGGAGAAAGTAACCACGGTTACATCCCCAAGCGAGGCTCGTAGTGGATTCGGATCGGCAAATCGATACTGTTTCGAGCGTGCAAACCGGGCCCTGCTATCGGCTCACGGAGTTGGTCCTCTACGCACTCACGCTCGGCACCGTTGGTTTCGGCGGGCCCGTGGCGTTGGTCGGGTACATGCATCGCGATCTGGTCGAACGGCGGAAGTGGATCACCGAGGCCGAGTACAAGGAAGGCTTGACCCTTGCGCAACTGATGCCGGGGCCGCTCGCCGCGCAACTGGCTATCTACCTTGGTTACGTCCATTACGGGGTGCTCGGATCAACGCTCGTCGGCGTGGCGTTCGTACTGCCTTCGTTCCTCATGGTACTCGCAATCGGCTGGGCCTATCTGGAATACGGCGGTATCCAATGGATGCAAGCCGTGTTCTACGGCGTGGGTGCCAGCGTGATTGGCATCATCACCATCAGCGCCTATAAGCTGACTCGAAAGACCTTGGGGGGTGACTGGTTGCTCTGGGCCATCTACCTTCTCAGCGCGGCCACCACCATCGTTACCGAGAACGAGAACGTCCTTTTGTTTCTCAGCGCGGGACTCGTGATCTGGTTCGTGAGGTCACCACCTTGGCCGCGGAACCATCCAAGTTCCACCGCCTGCTTGCTGCTACCGATAGCCGATCTTACGGCACCCAGCAAACCGTGGTTGGATGAGCCGCTACTGCAGATTGCGTGGTTCTTTACCAAAGCCGGCGCGTTTGTTTTCGGCAGCGGACTGGCGATCGTGCCCTTTCTGTACGGTGGTGTCGTCCACGAGTATGGCTGGCTCAACGACCAAGAGTTCCTCGACGCCGTGGCGGTCGCCATGATCACGCCTGGTCCGGTCGTCATCACGGTCGGCTTCATCGGATTTCTAGCGATGGGTCGCGAAGCAGGACCCTGGATGGGGCTAGCCGGGGCATCGGTTGCGGCGCTCGCCACTTTCCTGCCTTGTTACCTGTTCACCATTCTCCCTGCGCCGTACTTCAAGAAGCATGGAAAACGACCCGGAATCGTCGCGTTTGTCGATGGGGTCACGGCGGCAGCCATTGGTGCGATCGCCGGTGCGTGCGTGGTCCTCGGCCGGCGAACCATACTCGATTCTGCCGGGGCACCCGATTGGCCGAAGGTAGCCCTGTTGCTAATCACCATGGCGATCTTAATGCGGTTCAAGAAACTTCCGGAACCCTTCGTGGTGCTCGCGGCCGCGATAGCGGGGTTACTCCTCTACCCCTTCGCACGCGGTTGAGCATGGAGAACACACCATGAGGGGCTGGCTTCTACTCGTCTATCGCATTCCGCGCGAGCCAACCTCTCGACGCGTGTTTGTCTGGCGAAAGCTAAAACAACTGGGGGCCATCGCGCTCCAGGATGCCGTGTGGGTCTTGCCTCGCACGCCTCGTACTCAAGAACAACTGCAATGGCTCGCCGCGGAGATCACGGAACTCGAAGGCGATGCGATGCTCTGGGAGGCCGAGCAAGTCTACGCAACCGACGCCACCGCGCTCAGGCAACAGTTCATCGAAACCGTGGAGGCCGAGTATCGCGAGCTGCTGGTCGCGCTCAAGAAGAAGACGGCGGACTTGTCGGCACTATCGAAGCGGTACCAGCAAGCCCAATTGCGGGACTACTTCGCTTCGCCCCTTGGCCCGCAAGTCCGTGAGCGCCTACTGAAACGAGGAGAATCAACGAAATGAAATGGGTAGCATGGGAGCAAGTCGGGGTCGATCGTATGGGCTGCGCGTGGCTGATTCGTAAGCGCATCGACCCGGAGGCCATATTCGAGTTCATTCCGCGAAATGCGCCCGTGCCAGCGGATGCCGAGCCGTTCGATATCCCGGGCGTTAAATTCTCCCACCATGGCGGCCACTGCTCGTTCCACGCTTTTGTGCAGCATTATCAACTGGAAGACCCAGTGCTGCATCGAATCGCCCGCATCATCGACGAAGCCGACACGATTCAAGCAGTCTGCGTGGAACCGGCCGCTCCCGGCCTCGACCTTCTGTGCGAAGGGCTTCGACTGACGAGCGACAATGACCACGAGGCGCTGGAGCGTGGCGCCATGCTCTACGACGCCCTTTACGCCAAATTGAGTGAAGAATTGCTGGGTGTCTGAAATCGAGGCGGGGAGATCGCGAAGCGTAGGACGCTAAGATAATACTACTTAATCAGATAGGGATTCCATTTACTCACCTTCACAGACGGAGAATAGCCATGAATTATGTCGATCGTAGAAACTTTCTATTTGCGTCTACGGGAGCAGCCGCTGGCACGCTTCTGGTGCCAGGCCTATCAGAGGCTTCGGAGCACGAAACCATCGACTTTTCTCAATGTGGGCTGGTCACGGGAAAGCCTAAGCCACTCAAGCATCGAGAGATCCCAGGATTCTTGAGTGCCGAGCAGATAGCGCCTCACCATACGGCCCACTACGGTGGTGCCCTACAGGCCGTTTCGGGGGCCGACGTCCGTCTCGAGGAAGCAATGAAAGGGGACAAAGCGGTTGATGCCGCTGCGTTTGGTCATCTCAAACGGATCATCAACAGCCGTGGCAACAGTGTGGTACTTCACGAAATGTACTTCGATGGGCTTTCGCCGCAGACGGAGAATCCAGGCGACGACGTTCGCACTGCTATCGACCGCCGATTTGGCTCTCTCGATAAATGGTGGGACGACTTCGCTGCCAGCGGCAAAGAGGCGGCAGGCTGGGCCATGCTCGTCAGGCATCCAGTGAATGGCACACTCTACAACGTCGTTAGCGACGAACACGCCGTTGGGCTTCTCTGGATGGCGGTCCCCATTGTAGTGATGGATGTCTACGAGCACGCCTTCTACATAGATTACCACAATCGCAAGGGCGAGTACGTTGACAAGTTTCGCGACCATATTGACTGGCAGGAAGCGAATGCCAGGTTTAGATCCGTCCCGGGCCTGGGGTAGTCCAGCGACAATCAATTCGCTCTCCGTTCGCCACCCTCGTGGGGTATTCCATGACCAACGGTTTTTGGTAGCGGCGCAGCGGTTCGTTTCCACCGAATAGCGAAAGTCACCATTTTTCGAGAGTGCCAACGATTTCCACTTTTTTCCAGAAAGTGACTTGAAAGCGCGCTCCACATGTGTTCTCATGTGCATATCCATAAAGTAAGTGGACATACGCTCTTTGACAACCTAACTTACTACTGAAAAGGGACAGGCGTCGAGCTAGGCCGGGGCTCGGAGTACGCGCTGAACGAAGCGCAGAAGGCCGAATGAAGGGCGACTTATTCAGCGAGTGTTTCCTTCGCGCCTTTGCGTGAGAAAAGATCGAAGCGTTGGCATATGGCAAGCTAGATCCTTCAGTCGCTTAGGCTCCTTCAGGATGACACGAAGGATCGCGAGATGGAGGGTAATCGGAGTAAAGTCGCACCTGCGGTTTCCCCCTGCGACATTACTCCTTGAAGCTGCGACGCGCGTCTGTTCGCAAGGTGTTCAAGCAACGTGACTTACGTCGACGCTCCCACAGGACCGAAAACGAGTAAAGTCGCAGTCAATGCGATATTCGCAAAGCTGCGACTTTACTCGATCGAAATTCGGAGGCTTGGAGTGAGATCAATCGTCGGCTTGGTCGCCGTCTTTGATGACGAACCGCGCCTTTAGCCGAGCCACCTCGCTTGCCAAGCCCGCCGTCTTTACCGAACGGAGCACTTCGTCGAAGTCCTTGTACGCGCCAGGCGCTTCGTCGATCGGATACTTACGGCAATTCGACAGGATGTCGGCGTCGAGGAACGACTGATCCACCTGCTGCTGGTCGATCGCCCGCTTCGCCGCCTTGCGACCTAGCTGACGCCCCGCACCATGATTGACGCTGTAGCAACTGATCGCGGCCCCCGCGTCCGCCACCATCACCGCCGAACCTGCCTGCGGGTTGCCCGGCAGCAGGATCGGATGCCCGGTTTCGGCGAACGGCGTTCCACGCAGCGCGAAGTGACCTCCAGGAAACGCACGAGTCGCTCCCTTGCGATGCACCCACGCCGGCTGATTGTCGACGATTTCCTTGCGAGCAATGTTATGACTGATGAAGTACACCAGCTGCCCGGTGGTTCCGGGAATGATTTCCTGAAACGCATCGAGCACCAGCGCGTTGATCAGCAAATGGTTGACCGTCGCAAAGTTCGCGCCGAGCGCCATGTCGTCGAGGTAGGCATTCGCTTCGGGCGTTCCAAGCGGCGCGTACACAAGCTCGCGATCCTGTCCCGGCAGCGGAATGTTCCACTGAGTGAACTTGGTTTGCAAAGCACGGAACTGTCCCGACGCCAAGTGATGCCCAATTCCTCGCGAACCACAGTGCGAAAGGAACGCCACGCCGCCATCGACCAGCCCGAATGTCTCCGCAACGCTGCGCGAACGAGCATCGTCGACCACTTCCACCACTTCGCACTCGCCAAAATGATTACCACCACCGTACGAACCAAGCTGCGACACCTTCGCATCAAACTTCCAGATGCTCGGCAGGAGTTGCTCGAGCCGCAGTGCGAGCGCCGCGGTCGAATCGTCATGCCCCACGTGCGCGAAGTCCTCACAACGACTCGCCCACTCCACGGGAATGCCGAGTGCTTCGCAAACACCTTTGGATGCACCTTCGACGAGTACCCGTTTGCCGAGCGCCTCGGAAACGTGGCGAGACTTCGGCGCATTTCGCTGCCCGCGCCCGGCACCGGTAGGCGTTCGTTCGCAGATCGCGTCGATCAACGCCCGGCGAGTCTGTTTATCGCTCACAGCGTCCGCAGGCAGACTGGTCTGCAGGAGACTCATCGAGCACTTGATGTCCACACCCACGGGGCCCGGATAAACATGCGTCGGCGAAACCATCACGCAGCCCACCGGTGCACCGTAACCACAATGGGCGTCGGGGTTCAGCACCAGATCCGTCACACCAGGGGCCTTCCGCGAGTTGATGGCCTGCTGCAAGCAAAGCTCGTCGAACGTCCCGCGGATGGCTTCGGTGCCAATCACGGTGATCGGCTTATGCTTTCCGCCCGTGGGCAGGATCGCAGTCGCTTCGCCATTGGCGATCATTTCGTGCTTGGAAGGAATGACATCGGACATGAGAACCTCGAACCGCCTGTGCGGCAAATGAGTAAGGAGTCGCCCCAGTTTAGCGATGATCCTCATGGACGAGCCACCGGACCTCTGGAGCCATGACAAACCGAGTCGGAATCGCTGGCGAAGGTTCGCGGATTCCCGCGAAAACCGCAGGCAAATTGGGAAATGGAAGCCGCGTGAAAAAATCCCGCAGTGCTCCGCGGGTGGTAATTCCTGGCCTACGCTTGCGTATGACGTATCGCATCCTCGAACTGCCCGACCCCTTCCGTCCCACCGCCCGCCGGCATTTGGTGTGTTGTGGGGAGCTCGTTGGTGGTTCCATCGTGGTGCTGCGAAACTTCGCGACGAAGGAAGCGGCGATGGCCTGGACGCGAAGTCGTGTTAGCCGCGACGAACACCTTGCTACGTCGATGCATCCCGCGGCGGGTCGAGACGATTCGCCCGTTCGTCATCACGCAGAGCTTGCTCCTCTTCGCCCATCCGCCGATACGCTTCCGCCCGCCAGCGATATGCTTCGGCGTCGTAAGGGTCGAGCTGCAAAGCGATCGACAGTTCGTGAACAGCTTGCTTGAGCCGATCGAGCTCGATGTAAGCAAAACCTAGATAGGCATGTGCTTCGGGACTTTGCTCCTTCTCGCAAGCTAGCCGCAAGTCGGCGATGCCTTCCGCGGACTGGCCCGAGAGCACGAGCGCCGACCCTCGCGCGAATTTCGCGTCCAGGTCTTCTTCATCGAGTTCAAGTGCAGCATTCGCATCGGTGATCGCCGCCTGAAATTCATCGCGTGCTAGATGCACCAGAGCCCGCTGGGCGAAGGCTTCGCTATCTTCTGGGTCCGAGGCGATCGCTTGGGTGAAGCTGGCTAATGCCTCGTCGAGCTCGCCTTCTTGAGATTGGAACAGCCCGCGAGTGAAAGGGTCCTCCACGTTCGCATTGCGACTTACACGGGGTTTCGTCGAAGCGGGTTTCTTAGCTTTCTCGATACGAACCGCCGGTTGTGCAGAGCGAGGAATCAATTCGGCGGGGCTTTGGCGGAAGTAGGTGGCGAGCATGCGGTAGAGATGCGGGTGGCGTTCGCGGACATCATGCGGGTGATTGAAGAAGCACTCGGTCGCCACGGCAAAGAACTCCGCGCGATTCGTTGCACCATAGTGGTCCAGCACCGCCGGCTCACCCCGTTCGGCTTGGCCGACGAGTTCTAGGAAGTCGAGCTCCGTAACACGATGCCACTCGCGCTCGTACTCGATGTCGCCAATCGGAGGCATGCCACTCATGTCGCCATCCAGAGCGTCGAGATGATGAGCGAACTCGTGCAGCACCACGCCCATGTACGGCCCGCGTTTGTCGTACGGATTGGCGATGATGCTCCATGCAAGAATGACAGGCCCGTTCTGCCATGCCTCGCCGTAGCGCGGCGTCGAACTCCCGCCGAACACGGGATCGGTCGTCCAGCGACTCGATTGCTGGTGAGGGACGAAGAATGGCTTTGGATAGACAATGATGTCGGAGACGTGGGGGAAGTAGTACGGCTTGTCGATCCCCAGTGTCATGAGCGCCGCTTGGCCGGAGATGGCGACGCGCATCTCGTCGGTCACTTCGAATCCACTGCCACCGGTCCAACGACGCTTCGCCACCATGTTGGCGACCACGTCTTCGATACGCTCGCGATGGTTTTGATGCAGGTGCGAGTACTGCCACACGTGCTGCCGGAGGTAGTCGCGCCAATGCGATTCGAAAGGAGCTGCCTCGCTGGCGTTGGGGTCGGACAGGCCCAGGAGTTTTGCAAGGGACGATAGAATGGCGGTGCTCCTGCTGATACTTGCTATCAATGCCGACGGGTCGCGGGCTACCGAAATCGGGAACTCCGCAAAAGAGATTCGCGTGCCATCGCCTATTATCGGCGTCCGCGTTGGGACGCGACCCACAATTCGGCGAGTTCCTTGCTCGACTTCTTAAATACCTCCTCGCAGGCGGCGTCAAAGTCGCCGGTGGTCGATGCCGCGGCAACCAAACGGTCGAAATTGGCCTGCTTCTGCATCAGGCCATCGGCGAAACCGAAGGACAATAGCGAGGTCGTCGACGGGGGAAGTTTTCCGGTCATGAACGCCTCGGGGGGCTTGGCAGCGGCGATGGCGGCGGGGAGCTCTTCGCGCCAATTCTTGACCACAGCATCGCGGGGGTGAATGCGGGCGGCGATGGCCTTGCCCGCGCCCTCGCAAAACCAGTCAGGAAGCCGGCCCTGCGACTGGTCCGCGATCCACAGCGTGCCGAGTTGCTCGGCTAGCACGCATGGCATCTCTTCCAGCGAGTTATCGTCAGCAACGATGGCGACGTACGGATGCACGATGTCGTATTCGGCATGCCCGCGAAGGTCTTCGGGCAGACTTCGCCGCTCGACCATCGTGCCGAACTCGCGATAATCGATGCGATGGTCGAACACGTAGAGCGTGACGCGGGCTTTGTTGAACGGTTGGTCGCCACCATCGAGTAATTTCTGCACTTCGCCGGCTTGGCGTTCGGCCTCGCCGAGCAGTTTCTCCATTTGCGATTCGGGAAGGTTGCCAATCGCTAGGAAGTGCTCGCTGGTGACGGTGCTTGCTCGTTCGTCGGGGATCGCCAAGTGCCACACGGCACCCGCTTTGTTTTCCCGTTCGGCAGACAGTTGCTCGGGGGTCGAACGCTCGGCCATCGCAATGCCGGCGACTCGAGCCAGTGGTTCCATGGCGCTGGCGCCATCGAACTTCGCCCCTTCGTTGATCCACTTCGCGACGAGGTCGATCTTATCATTGCTCCATGCCGGGCGGTTCTGAGGCATGCGAACGCCATCCATTGCCGTACCGCGGAGTTTCTCAATGAGCAAACTCCCTTCCGCGTCGCCAGGTTTAATAGCAGATCCTGCGTTACCACCTTTCCAAAGCTGGTCGAACGTCGCGACGCTCAGCCCGGCGCTACTGTTGCCGGCACCATGGCAATCGGCGCAACTCTCGATCAACAGCGGGGCGATGTCGAGCGCGAAGCTTACGGTTTCGTCGCCCTTCGCCATCGGAATTGGTGGACCTGATGGCTTTGCCGGGGCGGGTTCGGAAGCGGGCTTCGCTTCGCCGGTCCCTTTCTTGAGATCTGCGAGTCCCTTCGCCGGATCATCGCCATCGAATGCCGCCCCCTGATTGATCCACATCACCAGAGCGCGCACTTCCTCCGGCGGGACCTCGTTTCCATTCGGCGGCATCTGACCGCTAACGATCACGTTGACGATCGAACTCTCCATTCCCGAGCCGACTTCGATGAAGCGGCCCGAGGGAACTCCCTCGACGATGTTGTTGTAATTCGCGAAGCTCACGTCCCCCTGATCGCCGCGGACGTGACAACCTCCGCAGCGGTTGTTGAGGATGGGGACAATCTGCTGGACGAAGCTTACGCGGCCGTTGCCCCCGCCACCATTCCCGCCGAGCGTCGGCTTGGGGCTGGCTTTGGTGGGGACAATTTGGGGTACGGGCGGGAGCTTTACCCCCGCAGCCGTGAGTTCGGTATGGACCTTGGCGTACTGCTGGGCAGCTCGGTCGAAGGTCTTAGCCAGACGTTCGTCGAGGCCGTCTGCGGCGGTCTCCAAGGCCTTCTGAGCCTCGGCCATGGCAGTCGAGGCCTCCTCGAACCGCTTGGCCCTCGCCAGGCGCTCGGCAACCCGCAGGCTGGTGGTAGCACGGGACAGTTCGCGACGCTGCTCCGTGGGCGTGGCACCCCACGCGGTCCCCACCATCCAGAACGTGACACACATCACGGCGACGAGGGTCGACTTGCGAGGCATGCAGAACCTGTTTGTCTCGAAGAAAAGGGCGGAAGTACGCGGCGTTATGGGCGCGTGACGATGAACACGCACTCTTAGACGCCCATTCTACCGTAAGGGTTCCGCCCGCCGCAAATTGACTACTTCGCGTGATGACGACGGCGCACCTGACGATTTGGCCGGCGAGCTTGGTCGCCACCCGAGGCACGATAGCCATACCGCACGGCAAACCATTCGGCGTACCGCTCGCGATCGACGTAGCTGGAGTTGCGTTCGTCGAGCAAGTGGCCCAGCTCGTGGATCAGGATGTTGTTGAGGTAGAAATCGCGAATGGCCTCTTGGGTCCAGTGCAGGGTCCAAGTGGTTTTGTCCTGTCGCCACTCGCCACCGTACATCTTCGCTTCGTTGAAGAACGTGGCCGGGGGAGGCGTCATGAACGTCTCGACCAGCGAATCTTCCAGCGGATAGAGGTACAAAGTGCTGCCCCACTGCATGCCGTAGCAGGGGAAGCTTTGCTTCTTGCGGGTAATGCGGCTCAGCTGCACGACCTCAAGCTCGGTAAGGAACTCGGCGGGCAGAGCGGCGAGGCGGTCGCGGACTTCGTCGGGGGTCACTACGTGGCGATAACCACTGCCAGGTTGCTGGACGACCACGCGGTAGTCGCCCCCTTCGCCATGGGGCTCGTGCCAGTCTTCGGGTGGCGAGAACGGCTCGCGGAGCGACAGGTGACCCACGTTCGTACGCCGCGACTGCGGATGGTTGCGCTTTGCGTCCCGAACAGCGCACGTAGTGTTATGTCGTTTGACAAAACGAACTTGCGTCTTTGCGACTTGGGAACGACGGCGGGACATGGTGGCCTCCGAATCGGTGCGTCTCGTTGCAATCTCTCGTATGCACCAACTTGCTGGGCTTCTCCGCGGGCGTCCTTTCTAGCGGCCTCGACCACTGGGTCAGAGGTTTACAAGTCGGTAGGCGAGCGTTCGGCTCGCCCAGGGGCTCAGGGGGCTGTTCTGGCCCCCTGTTCCATCGTAGGCTGGCCCCCAAGGGCCCGGCAAACGGATTTCCCAAGTCTGCCCCCAGACGGGGCTTACGAGCTGGACAACCTGCCGGTCGTCCCGTCCGCACCGCCCAGACACCCCCCAGGCGTGGGGTGTCCCAGCCACCGAGTTTTCCATGCAGGTCGAGCTTTACACGCGTAACGGTTGTCATCTTTGTGACGATGCGCTCGACATTTTGCGCTCGTACGGCCTCGATCCCGAGATTACCGACATCGACACCAAGCCCGAGTTGTTGGCTAGCTACAACAAGTGCGTGCCCGTGGTGGTCATTGATGGCAAGGTTCGGTTTCGCGGTCGCATCGAACCCGCGCTCCTCGAACGATTGCTCGCCAATCGCGATTAACACGCGCCTCTCACCTGCGTTGGTTGGCACCGCGGGCACCGAAACGCTTCGTCCAAATCTAACTGCACCGATTGTGAACTAGAGTTGTCCACCGATTTGCCCACTCAGTGCGAAACGCTCGTCATTGGCGCGGGCGTTGTTGGTTTGTCGATCGCTTATGAGCTTGCTCGGCGTGGCAACTCGGTGGTGGTGGTCGATCGGCAACCACCTGGCCTCGAGGCTTCATGGGCCGGCGCGGGCATCTTGCCACCGGGTTCGTGGTACGAGGATCACCCGGCGCTGGAACAATTGGCAGCGCTCGCCGGCAAGTTGAATCCCGAGTGGTCCACTGAACTTCGCGCAACGACGGGCATCGATAATGAGCTCGCCACGGTCGGCGCGCTGCACCTGGTGGCCTCTCCAGAACATGCCGAGCGCCTCGCTGCGAAGTTCGATCGCTGGCGCGCCCTATATATAAGTATCACTAAGCCCCATTCGATCACCGAGATCGAGCCGCAGCTCCGATTTGATGCAGCGAAGAGTTGCTATTACGTGCCGGGTGAGGCCCAGATCAACAACCGTCGACACGTCGAAGCACTCGTCGCCGGTTGCGGGCTTCGTGGCGTCTCGATTGCGCATCCGGCGGAAGTGGAACAACTGGTGCGACAAGGCAGTGCAATTGCCGCGGTAGAAACTTCGGCAGGCACGGTGAAGGCCAATCGAATCGTGCTGGCCGCAGGCTCGTGGAGTGAGATGCTGGGCCACACCGCCGAAATACCCTTAAAAATCAGGCCAATTCGCGGCCAAATGCTGTCGTTCGGTCCTCGCACCGAGCCGCTTTTGCGAGGCATCGTGCATCGCGGCGATCGCTACTTGGTATCGCGCCGCGATGGGCGGCTGATCGTCGGATCAACGGTTGAAGACGTTGGTTTCGAAAAACGGAATACTCCCGAGGCGATGTCCGAGTTGGAGCAATTCGCCCGCGATTTGTTGCCCGCACTCGCCGATGAGCCGGTGTTGGAGCGTTGGTCGGGCCTTCGACCAGCGAGTGGCGATGGTTTGCCCTATATCGGACCGGTGCCCGGGGTGCATAATGCCTACGTGGCCGCGGGGCATTACCGAGCTGGGTTGCAGCTAGCCAGCGGCACGGCGGTGGCACTCGTCGATTTGATGATGGGAGAAGCTCCGCCGTTGGACCTTTCTCCGTTCCGACTCGACCGATGACACTCTTCTACGCTGCGGGCAGCCCCGATACCGAACTCACGCCCGAAGATTGCCGCAAGGCGCTCGCCGATGTCTTTGCCCAGCTCGGTGATCGACGCCGGGTGTTGGCGATTCCCCCCGATTACACACGGCTCGATAGCCAAGCCGGCATGCTTACGTGTTTGGCGCATGAACTCTTGGGCGATCGGCTCGTGGATGTGCTTCCCGCGCTCGGAACGCACGACCCGATGAGCGATGCCCAGCTCGACAGCATGTTCCCGACAGTCCCCAAGCACCTCTTCCGCCCGCATCGCTGGCGTACCGATGTGACCGAAATCGGGCGCGTGCCTGGGGAGTACGTAAGCGAAGTCACCGAAGGCATTTACGATAAGCCCTGGCCGGTGGAAGTGAATAAGATGATCGCTGCCCGCCAGCACGATCTCATTCTTTCCATTGGGCAGGTCGTGCCTCACGAAGTGATCGGCATGGCGAACTACAACAAGAACATCTTCGTCGGCACCGGCGGTAAGCAGGGGATCAACGAGAGCCACTTCATCGGTGCCGCCTACGGCATGGAGCGGATGATGGGCGTGGCGGACACTCCGCTCCGTCGCATCCTAAACTACGCCCAGGACACGTTTTGCGCCGATTGGCCGCTGCTCTACGTCCAGACCGTGGTGGGGGCGAAGCCGGGCGGTGGGCTCGCGATTCGGGGCATGTACATCGGCGATGACGTCGAATGTTTTCTCCGAGCATCGGAGCTATCGGTGCAAGTGAACTTCACCGTACTCGATACGCCACCCATGAAGTTCGTCGTGTGGCTCGACGAGGCGAAGTTCCATAGCACCTGGCTCGGCAACAAAGCGATCTACCGCACCCGCATGGCCATTGCGGACGAGGGAGAGTTGATCGTTCTCGCGCCAGGCGTCGAGATGTTCGGGGAAGACCGCGAGATCGACCGACTGATTTATAAGTATGGCTATCGCACGACTCCCGAAGTCATGGCAGCCGTCGAGGCCAATGAAGACTTGCGGCAAAACCTGAGCGCCGCCGCCCACCTGATTCACGGCTCGCCCGAAAACCGCTTCCGAGTCACTTACTGCCCCGGCAAGCTCACCCGCCCCGAGATCGAGGCGGTGGGTTATGGCTACGCCGATCTGGGACTGATGCTCTCGAAGTACAACCCCGAGAAGCTCACCCCCGGCGTTAACATGGTAGAGGGCGAAGAGGTTTACTTTATCCCCAAACCCGCGCTCGGGCTGTGGGCGAGTAAGGACCGGGTGCCTTAACTTAGTACCTCCCTAGCCGACGAGCTACGTCTCGTCCGACAAAATGGCGGCACACGCTCGTCGCCTCCGCTTTTCAACTTCTCAACGCTCTCCATACGGAGTATGGAGGTACTATGTCGAACGAGCCTCGCAATCTGATTCGGTTCTGGATTTGCGTCGTCGTGGGCGTGGCGCTCTGGTTTTCGCCGCCACCCACGGGGCTTTCGATCGAGGGGTGGCATGTCTTCGCCGTGTTCGCGGCGACCATTGTCAGTTTCCTGCTGCGTCCCCTGCCAATGGGGGCGTGCGTGCTGATTGGTTTGCTGGTCCTCGGGGTGACCGGAACGTTGGTTGACGGGGAAAGCGTGCAGGCCGCGAAGGACCCCCTGAAAGAATCCTTCAGAGCCGCCCTCTCCGGCTTCGCCGACGATACGGTGTGGCTGGTGGTCGCGGCGTTTTTTCTCTCGGGGGCGATGATTCACTCCGAGCTCGGCAAACGCTTAGCACTGATGATGATCTCGGCCCTCGGCCGGACGACGTTGGGGCTTGGCTATGCCATCGCCGCGGCGGAACTCGTCCTGGCGCCGTTTATTCCGTCGAACACCGCTCGAGGTGGCGGGTTGATGATGCCCATCGTCAACTCGATCAGCAACGTGCTGGGCTCGCATCCGCACGACCAGCCGAAGAGGGCAGGGGAGTTCCTGGTGCTGTGCGGGGCGCACGCGAATCTCATCACCGCGGCCATGTTCCTCACCGGCATGGCGGCCAACCCGTTGGTGTCGGCGGCAGCGCGAGACTTTCTGAACGTCGACTTCGGCTGGGCGATGTGGCTCAAGGGAAGCATTGTCCCGGGCTTGTTGAGCCTGGCACTCTTGCCGCTCCTGCTGTACGGGCTCGCGCGACCGCAGCTGACCAATTCGTGCGAAGCCCGCGATGTCGTCCGGAAGGATCTCGCCGCGATGGGGCCATGGACTTCGCAGCAGATCGTGATGGCCTGCGTCTTCGTGGCGATGCTGATCATCTGGGCTACGGGACCTCTGCAAGAAAGTTACTGGGAATTGAAACTGCCGACGGCCCTAGTCGCTCTTGGCGGCGTGATCACGCTGGTAGTGCTCGGCGTGTTGCCCTACGAGAAAGTCACCGGCAACGCGGGCGCGTGGGACGCGCTGCTGTGGCTGGGCGGATTGGTGTCAATGGCCGATGCACTGCGGACCACCAAGTTCGTCGACTGGTTTGCCGCGCAAGTGCAGAACGGACTCGGCGAGACCACCGGCATCGCGGCGGCCATTGTCCTCGCGCTCGTTTATTACTACTCGATGTACGCCTTCAGCATGCTCACCGGGCATATCTTGGCGTTCGCAGGCGTGTTCTTTACCGTCGCCGCGGCGGCGGGTGCTCCGCCGCTGGTGATGATTGCGCTGATCGCCTACTTCTCGAACCTCAGCGGCTCGATCACCAACTACTCCACTGGCCCCGTGGTGATCTATTTCAACCTTGGCTACGTCTCGGTCACCCGTTGGTTTTGGGTGGGGCTTTGTGTGTCGCTGTTCCATATGGTGGTGTGGCTTGGCGGCGGGCTTTTGTGGTGGAAGTGGCTCGGCTGGTGGTAGCGCCGGCGGCACATTCGGCACAACATGGCTGGGGGAATCCGAACGTCGTTCCGGTCAAGACGCTCGTGAGCTATGTTTCCGTTAGCAGGCCGCTTCGTGCCTGCGGGCCGCACCCGCTATCCCCCGAGGTCTCGCATGAGCAAGCGTCTCCGTCGTCGCCACTTTGTTGATCGCGAAGTCCAAGGCCGCTTGGTGAAGATGGTGGTCGACTGTTGGGCGATGAGCCTCGTAACGGCGGGTGGATTGACGGTGCTCGGATGGATCTTCGTCACGCCGGGCATCAAAGGCTTTGTCGGTCCCGAGTCGTTCATGTCCACGATCCTGCCGATGGTTCTGGTGGGGCTCGTGGCATCGCTGCTCGTGCTACCGGTGATGCTTTGGAACATGGTCCGAGTGACGCATCGCTTCGCCGGCCCACTGGTCCGCTTCAAGCGAACTCTCCGCGAGGCTGCTGAGGGTGGTCCGCTCGTTCCCATTCAGTTTCGCGATGGCGACAACTGGCACGAGCTCGCCGAGTCGTACAACATGCTGATCGCCCGGTTCAAAGAACAGGAGAGCGAAGCGAGCAATGTCATTCCGTTCGGTTACGCACCTACCCCCCAACACGGGTTAGAAAGCGAGTTCGTCGAGTGCGATGAAACCGAAACTGCGGGCGTGTAGCCGCGTCGGCAATGCGCAATTTTGATTTTGTTAAAGTATTTCCACCACCTTCGGACGCTACCTGACTTAGATTTCAAATTGGAGCGAGTGATTGAAGTAGACGAGTTTGAACTTCACGCTTCACGCCGCTCCATCCCTCCTCACGTCCCACCTTTTCCCGTCACCGCAGCCCCGCATGCCTGCGATGGCCCCGCCCCGTCCACAGGAGGCCGGTCCATGTTTGTGCCCATTCGTCCCCTCACGCCAACTCGTTGTGCGCTGCTCGGTGCGGCGTTCTTGTTCTCTTCGGGTACCTACGCAGCAGAAGATGTTGTGTACATCGAAGAGCACTGGGAACTTACCGTCGGTGGTCCGGAAGTCGAACGTTGCGCGCCGCAGGTATCGCTCGTCATGTCGCCCACCGGCAATATGGATGGCCTGCACTTTGTGTTCTTGCTGAATCACTCGACGTTTCCCGACTTCGTGCCCGGTGGCCTTCAGATGCAGAGTTGGTACGGCGACTCGCTACTCGACACCACCAACTCCAACCGCATTAACATCTTGTCGTACGACAACGAAACGGTCCGCTGGGTGCAGAAACTGAGCATCCAAGATGGCCGCGTGGTGTTTGACGTCGACAACGGGACGTCGCAGTCGTGGGGCAATTTCGGCCACGGCGATGGTCTGGTCATGTGGACCGGACAGCGGATGGACCGCCTAAATGACTACCGACCGGCGGTGTCGATTGAAGAATCAGGCATCACCTTCGCCGGCAATCGCGTTTCGTCGCTCGTGCTCACGAAACTCGTGTGGCGTACGAGCGATGGTGTCACCAACCAGCTCGTCGCGCCGATCGACATCGACGCCGACATTGATCCTTGAGCGAGCACTCCCCCCTCCCGCTGACTCTCCCTAAGGAGAATGGGCTATGAACCTTTCCGTGATCCATTGCGGGCCCCGAACTGCGAGACAATCGCGACGCGGTGCCATTACCATCCTCGCGGCGATCCTCTGCGTGGTGCTTCTTGGAATGGTGGCGTTCGCCGTCGACATCGGCTATGTCCTTTCCTCGAAGGAAGAGATTCAGCGCACCGCCGACGCCGCCGCGCTGGCTGCTGCCTGGGAGTTCGCTGCCAAGCTGAATGATGGCGAAACCGCCGTCAACGCCGTCGCCTATGGGCGTACCGCCGGCAATCAGTACTCGTCCGCTAATCGGGTCGGCACCGTGGAGCCAAAGGTCGCGCTCAACACGTCGAACTCCCCAAGTGGCGACATGGTGTTCGGCTACATCAACGACTTTTCGAACCCCGCCGCGGTGTTCGACACCACGAGCATCGATCGCTACAACGCGGTCCGCGTAAAAGTTCGTCGCGACGAAACGTTGAACGGCGAGCTACCCCTGTTCTTCGCCCGCATCTTCGGCCACGACAGTCAGTCGGTTTACGCCGAGGCCACCGCTGCCTTGGCTCGCGATGTGAAGGGTTTCGAAACACCGTCGGATGGTAGCTGGCTCGACTTGCTCCCCATCACGCTCGACTACGACACCTGGATGGCATGGAAAGCCGGCACCGTGGGTACCGATAACTTTACCTACTACAAGGAGAACGGTCAGGTATCTTCGGGCCCCGATGGCGAGCTGGAAGTCAATCTCTACCCCATCGGCAATGGCTCGCCCGGCAACCGTGGCATGGTCGACATCGGCAGCAACAACAACAGCACCGCTGACATCGCTCGGCAGATCGTCTACGGCATATCGGCCGCCGACTTGGCCTACCATGGTGGCAAGCTGGAGTTCGACCAGTGTGGCAAACTGTTCCTCAATGGCGACACAGGCATTAGCGCCGGAGTGAAGGACGAACTCGCCTCGATCATCGGCGACCCCCGCATCATTCCGATCTTCGAGGCAGTTCATGGGCCAGGCAACAACGCGATCTACACCATCGTTGCTTGGCAGGGCATCCGCATCGTGGACGTCAAGTTGACCGGTCCGATGAACAAGAAACACGTCACCATCCAAATGGCACCGGCCGTTGGGCGGGGCGTGATTCCGGCGACGACCGTCGGTAAGAGTAACTATGTCTTCTCGCCGGTCATCCTGATCGATTAATGGCCGGCGCGCGTAGCGCGGGTTTGTAAACCACCTCCACCGAGCGAATTCATCATGTTAGTCCCTCGTCGCCAATCACTGGTTCCTCGCAGCAGGAATCAATGTAGTAGCCAACGCGGCGTCGCTGCGGTGGAGTTTGCAATTGTCGCTCCCGTGTTCTTCCTGCTCGTCATTGGATTCATCGAGCTGGGACGCGGGCTCATGGTGCAGCAGATCCTCACCAACGCCTCTCGCGTTGGTGCCCGCGAGGCCATCGGACTGCACAGCACGACTGCGAAGGTCGAAGAAATGGTAACCGAGTACGCCGAAGGCGCATCCGTCGCGGGCATCAACATCGAGATCTCGCCCAGTCCCGCGACGGCCAAAGCCGGAGATGAGATCACGGTGACCGTCTCGGTCCCCTACGCCGATGTCACGTGGGTCCCCTCGCCCTGGTTCATGACGGGGGATCTCGAAGCGGAATCGACCATGCGCAAAGAAGGGTTCGAATAGCGCCGGCTACTTGGCACCCAAATTCCGCGCGACCTTTGCGAACAGGTAGAACATCTCGCCACCAATCTCGCGCGAACGAGCATCGTAGGTCGCCTGCTCGTCGGGCGTGTCGTCTGACTGTTTAGGATCGTTGTAGTCGAGTGCCACTCGGACGCCGGCACCCTCCAAGACGGGGCACACTTCATCGGCGTTCGAACAGCACATCATCGCCGCGAACTCCCGCTGCGGATTCGCCGCGTCGGTGAAGACTTTAGAGTAGAGCTCTATCGGCTCGCGATTCGCTGCGTAACGAACTCGGTAGCCAGGGTTGTCTCCGGGCGAAGTTTCAATCACTTCCATCCCCGCACGCTGCAGCGCCGCGATCGTCCGCGCGTTGCACGCAGTGGCTTCGGTTCCGCCGGAGAAAGTATGCACCCGCCCCAACCCGTAGTACTCTGCCGCCACTTGCGCCCACGCCTGAGCGAGCTGGCTGCGGCGTGAGTTGCTCGTGCATATGAAAACAACGTTGGCGGACTTCCCCCGATACAACTGCTGCGACAAGTATCCGGCCGCTTGGTCGAGCAGTTCGCGGCGTTCCTTCGGCAAATCGTCCACGGCAGCGGCCATCGCCTGAATGCTCGGCTCCATCGCCGTCTCAAATTGTGGCATTCCCGCCCCGAAGGCGGTGGTGCAAATTAGGCCGACGACCATGGCCAACGCAATCTGGTACATGCAAACGCTTTCCAGGAACTTGTAGTGGGCGTGATTTTTCAAAGGTTCTAGCAAGTATAGCCACTTTGCGGCACGCCGCTCAACCGCCAGGCGTGGCCTAATCCACTCCACTAATTCATCGTCAAATGTTCCAATTGCGCAACGTTTATTGTGCGGCGCTCGTGCCCCCCTTATATTCGTCGGCTGACGTTCAGCTCAACTCCTAACGACGCTGTGCGTGTTTTCCCAACTTGTGTACCGACAACCGTGAGGTGTGTGCGATGATCAGGCGGCAATCATTCTGGTGGACGGGCGTAGTTTTGATGGCTCTGTGCAGCGCAGCCCAGGCCGAACTCCGCCTTCCCTCGGTGTTTACCAATCACATGGTGCTACAGCGCGACATGCCGGTCCCCGTGTGGGGCTGGGCGGACGCGGGCGACGAAGTGGCGGTCGTCTTCGATGGCCAAACCAAGAAGGCGAAGGCCGACGAAAACGGCAAGTGGCGCGTAACGCTCGACCCGCTCTCGATCGGCGAGCCTCGCTCGCTGGTCGTCGAATCGGGTAGCGAGCGCCTCGAGGTTACCGACGTGCTCGTCGGCGAAGTCTGGATTTGCTCGGGCCAGTCCAACATGGAATGGCCCATCGCCGCGTCGAGCGATGGCGATCTCGAAGTCCTCGGCAAAGGCAATCCCAACATTCGCTTCTTAACCGTCGCGATGGCCGGCGAGCAAAAGCCGCTCGACGACTTTGATGGCGCGTGGGAACTCTGCACGCCCGAAACGCTCCGCAACTTCTCGGCCGTTGGGTATCACTTCGGCAATCGGATTCAACAAGCGACCCGCGCACCCGTTGGCTTGATCGACAACGCGTGGGGTGGCTCGGCTTGCGAGGCATGGATTCCACTGGAAAAGATGGCCGACAACGAACTTTACGCCGCGACACTCAAGCACTGGGAGAACGAGGCCGCCAAGGCCGACGAACCAGCGCTCCGCGCCGAGTTCGCCAAGGTTCATGCCGAATGGAAACAGCGGATGCAAGCCGCGGTCGCCGCGGGCGAAGCGATTCCCGGTTGGCCACGGCCTGGGCATCATCTGCTCACGCAGAGTCGCCCAGCGAATCTCTACAATTCGATGGTCATGCCCATCATGCCGTACGCCGTTCGCGGGGCGATCTGGTACCAAGGCGAATCGAACGCCGGTCGTGCCGAGCAGTACCGCGACATGTTCCCGCTGATGGTCGAGACCTGGCGCGAAGCTTGGGGGCAGGGCGATTTTCCGTTTTACTGGGTTCAGCTCGCCGACTTCATGGACGAGCAGCCCAATCCCGGCGAAAGCGCATGGGCCGAACTCCGCGAGGCCCAGACCATGTCGCTGGATCGCCTGCCAAACTCGGGGGAAGCCGTGATCATCGACCGTGGCGAAGGTCGCGACATTCACCCGCGTGACAAACATACGGTCGGCGACCGCTTAGCTCGTCACGCCCTCGCCAATGAGTACGGCATCCAAGTCGCTCACACCAGCCCACGCTACAAATCGTCGGAGGTGAAGGGCAACGAGATCATCATCACCGTCGGCGACTGCGATCGGCTCTACGCGTTTGACACTGCCAACAAGATCACCGGCTTTGCGATCGCTGGCGAAGATAAGAAGTGGGTGTGGGCCGACGCCAAACTCGTAGGAGATCGTCAAATCGCCGTCTCCAGCCCCGAAGTGCCGAACCCCGTAGCGGTTCGCTACGCATGGGCCGACAACCCTGTGTGCAACCTGTTCTCCGATTCCGGCCTGCCGCTGACGCCATTCCGCACCGACGACTGGCCCGGCGTGACGACTGGCAAACGCTAGAGTGCTGAAGCGACTACCACCGCGCGTCCATCCGATGGTGGCCGCGCGGTCTTTTTATGCGCTAGGCATTAACCGAACAGCCCACGCTTCAGAAATGCCTTGCGGGCCGATGGTTCATCCTTCTCGATGTCAAGCACCTTATCGAGTCGCGAGATCTTGAACACCTCGCGAATGTCGGGCGAGATGCCGCTGAGCTTCAGCTTGACTTTAAACTCTTTGCACTTCTTGTTGATCATCACCAGCTTGCCAAGCATGGACGACGACATGAACTGCACCGGCGTGAAGTCGAGGATCACCTTCTCCTCGGTCGACTTGTCGAGTTCGGCCATCACTTCGCGTGTGACCTTTTCAAGGAGCGCTTCGTCGAGGATCCGAGGATCGATGAACTGGATGGTGAGGATGCCGTCTTTGGCGTACGACTGGATGGACATGGGTGGTTTCTTTCGGCGACCGGAACAGGCACTCCGCACATAGAGCTGCGACTGCGGTTATAGCAGCCGCATGAGCCGTTGCCAAACGAAACGCTCCAAAACCGGTGCGTTAGGCGAAAATATCGTTTACCGACTGGCCTTTGCCATCCTCGGTGACGTAAAACGGCCGCCGCTCGATCTCGAACATCGTCTTGGGGCTGATCCCCATCGCCGTCATGATCGTAGCGTGCAGATCCGTTAGCGACACGGGATTCTTTGTGACGATGCAAGGGCGTTCGTCGGCCGTTTCGCCGTACACGAAGCCTTTTTTCACGCCGCCGCCGAACATCACCACCGAACTGGCTCCGGTAAAATGGCGGTGCAGGCCATAGTGTTTCATCTCCCCTAGTACATCAGCGGCCGCCCGCGACTGGTCCTTCGCCGTGCTTCCCGGCTTGCCTTCCATGATCATGTCGCGGCTGAACTCGCTCGCCACGATCACGAGCGTGCGGTCGAGCAAACCGCGATTCTCCAGGTCGATGATCAACTGCGCGATCGGACGGTCGACTTCTTCCTTCATCCGCTTGGCGGTGGTGTGCCCGTTTTCGTGCGTGTCCCAGTGGTAGAACGGAATATACTCGGTGGTCACTTCGACGAACCGAGCCCCCGCCTCTACGAGCCGGCGCGCGAGCAAACACCCGCGACCAAATCGCCCCGTGTCGTACTGCTCAAACTCTCTGCGTGGTGCGAGCGATAAGTCGAACGCCGATTTGTGCTCCGAGTTCAACAGCCGATACGCGGAGTCGATCGAACGAATCATCGACTCCTGCTGATAGTCGCTCGCGTACTCGGCTTGCGGGCTCGCGGCGACAAGCTCCTTGAATTGCTTGTAACGATTCGTAAACCGCCCAGCGGACATCCCCTTGGGGGGACGAACGGCGAGCGTTGCGTCCTCGGGGTAGGGAAGATTGAACGGACCGAACTCCGAGCCAAAGAATCCGCCCGTGGTGAAGGCTTTCACTTCCTCCGCTTCGCCAAATCCTTCGAGCCGCTGCCCGATATTGATGAACGGCGGTATGACGGGGTTGCGCGGGCCGAGCATCCGCGCGATCCACGCCCCGATGTGCGGCGCGGCGACTGTTTGTGGTGGAACATAACCTGTGTGCCAGTGGTACTGATGACGCGAATGCAAAATGTCGCCGAGGTCCGGCAAGACCACCGACCTCATCAGGGTTGCGCGGTCCATCACCTGCGCAACGTTCTCCAGGCCCTGGCAAATCTTCAGCCCATCCACCGAAGTGTCGATCGTCGGAAAGGTGCTCATGACCTTCTCGACCGGCAAACCAATCTCGAACGGCTGGTAGCGTTTGGGGTCGAACGTCTCCGGCCCCGCCATGCCGCCGGCCATCCACAGCAGGATGCAGCTATCGGCCTTCGCCGGAGGCGCAATCACCTGGACGTTGGCGTTCGCCAGCCGTGGCTCGCCCATCATCAGTGTGGCGGTACCGGCAGCAGCGAGCGCTTGCAGGAACTCACGACGCGAACGTGGGACGGCAGGAAGCGAGTTGTACATCGACTTTTCCATGATCCACTGCCTCGACTACCGGATGATTTGGAACTCAGGCAACATCGTCACCGCCCACAACAAGTCCTCGAGTCCTTCGGCCCGCGGGCGACCTTCGAGGATCGACACGGCGATGGTCCGCTCCTTGTCCGTTGGCTTGCGTGAAAGTGCATCGACATAAATGGTCTCGACCACCTCCACGTCGCTCTTGTCTTCCCACTTCGTCGCAAGTTGCGTCGCGCCTTCGTGGAGTGTCGTGACCAGCGTGGGGCTGTTCGACAAATCGAGTGCCTGAAGCGTCGTCAACAGCGGAGGCCGCGATGTCACCACCTGTTCGCGATTCGGACGGCCAAGCGAACGCATCAACAGATCGCTCGCCACCAACACCGAACGGTAACGTTCGTTCGGCGCCCGCTGCTCGCCGTCATGTTTCGTGAGGAACTCGTTCGCCTTGTCGTGCGGTTTCGTTGGTCCGGTGCCTGTGAGCTGCCACACCGCGTCGACGAATTGCTCGGCGGTCATTCGCTTGGCGATGGGGCCGTGATAAGCGAACTCGTTACCCTGCGGTTGCTCGTCGTCCTTCGACGCTTGCGACTGATACGCCTCGCTGGTCGCGATGGTGCGGAGTGTGGACTTGAGATCGTAGCCATTGTCTACCAAGTCAACCGCCAACCAGTCGAGAAGATCTTCGTTCCAGGGCTCGGTCTGCATCGAATCGGTGGGGTGAACGATGCCACGTCCCATGAGTTGGCACCACAGACGATTGACCATGGTCCGCGTGAAACGGCCATTGTCTTTGTGCGTCATTAGCTTCGAAAGTTGCTCCAGCCGTTCGTCCCTCGGTAAGTTGGCGTCGACTTCGCCGATCTCAGGAAACAACCACGCCGCCGAGGCCTGCTTGCCAATCGGTTTGTCGCAGCGGTGAATCTCTAGCGGATGGTCCGAGTAAACGGCCGCCAATGCGTAGGTTTCTTCCAGCGTCCAGCGATCGATGAAACTGTCGTGGCACGATGCGCACTTCAGGTTGATTCCGAGGAATACCTGCGGCACGTTCTGGGCGAACTGAATCTCGTTCGTCTGACTCGCGTTCACCGAACCACGCCATTTGATGCCGTTAATAAACCCACGCGACTCATCGGTGGGATCGATCAACTCGCGGACGAATTGGTCGTACGGCTTGTTCTCCATCAGCGATCGGTACAGCCAAGCACCAATTGGCCGGCGACCGCCGTCCACGTAGCCAGTGCCGTCGTACTCGTTCCGGAGTAGGTCGTTCCAAAAGCTCATCCAGTGCTGGGCATAAGCCACGCGATCTTCGAGCAGTCGATCGACCAACTGCTCGCGTTTGTTGGGCGACGTGTCGGCGACGAACGCTTCGACCTCTTCTGCCGAGGGCAACAATCCTACTAGGTCGAGAGATACCCGGCGATAAAACGCCGCGTCGCCCAGTGGCGCAGGTCGCGGGACCCCCGTCTCTTCGAGATGTGCATCGATGATTCGATCCACTGGATTGGCCCTCCCCGCAACGACCGGCGGTAGTTCCGGCCGACGGGGTAGCAGCGGTGGCTCGTACGAATTCTCGGCGAACGTGAACCCCGGCTCCCACGGCAACCGCTCGTCGATCCAACTACGAACAAGCGATACTTGCTCCGCCGCCACACGCGGCTTGCCGGGCGGTGGCATTTGGATGTCTTCGTCGTCTGTGGTGATCAACTCCATCAGGTAGGAGTCGTCGCTGTCCCCCTCGGTCACGACGCCCGCTTCGAGCAGCAGACCGCGATTGTTGATCGAGAAGCCCCCCTCGGCCCGCGTGCCACTATGACACTCCGCGCAGTGCTGCTTCAGGACCGGGACAATCTGGTGCGCGAAGTCCACTTTCGCCGTGGGTTCCTCCGCTGTTGACCGGGGGCAGCTCAAAAGCGCCCACGTCATGCCCAGGACGAGCAAGTTTCGACGATGATCGTTCAATTCCATGATGCCTGTTGTCATGTACGTATTCAAAGCCCTCGCGCAAGGGACATACGAGGGTCCTTTATTCTATCCGACGAACGCTAATGAGCCGAACGAAAGGGGCCGCTTCGAGTGTCGAATTTTCACGAGATACTTCCGTTTTTCGGAACGGAGTCGCATCGTATCGGGGCGGGAGTTCGGGCCGACTACGGCTGCCGAACTTGTTGAACGGCGATCGAGCGTCCTTCGGAGTCGACTGCAAACTTACGTACGCTCGCGCGGTACTTAGCGGGGGTAGTCCCCAATTTTGCGCGAAAAACCTGAACCATGTAGCTCGCCGAGCTGTACCCCGCGGCGTCGGCCACGTCGGGCACGGGGTAGTCGGTTTGTTCGAGCAGTACCTTGGCCTGTTCGAGTTTCACCCGCTGGATCTCGGCGCTAACCGAGTGACCCAGCAGCTTCTGGAACCTCGTGTCGAGGTCACGGCGAGACAAATTGGACTGTTTGACAACTTCGGCAACGCTCAGCTCCGACCCCTTTGAGCGGCGGATCGCCTCGATAGCGTGGACCACACTAGGATCGTCGATGGCAAACACGTTGGTCGACTCGCGAGCCACCACACGCTGGGCGGCCACACGCAAGCGGGCTGGCTTACGGAGCCGACCGTGCATCATCTTGTCGAGCACCTTCGCGGCTTCGTAGCCCGCCGCCACGGCGTTGAGCGACACGCTACTGAGCGATGGGTGGGCGAGTTCGCAGAACAGCTCGTCGTTGTCGACTCCAATCACCGCCACTTCTTTGGGGACAACGAGCTCCGCAAACTGGCAAGCATCGAGCACCTGCCGGCCGCGAACATCGTTGCACGCCATCACGCCGACGGGTTTGGGGAGTTTCGTGAGCCACTCCGCCAAGTAGGGTCGCTCGGCTTCCCAGCGTTTGCCCATCACCTTCTTCGGAGGCTTGTACACGGCGACATCGTAGCCAGCCTTAGTGACCGACTCGACGAATGCCTTCTCGCGTTCTTCCGACCAAATCTTGTTGTCGACGCCGACGAATGCGTAGGCGGGGAAATTCCGCTCCAGTAGATGCTCCGCTGCCAGATGCGCGGCGGCGGCGCTATCGACCGACAGGTCCGCGAAATGGGAAAGTGGGTGCTTCGGGTCCGACTGGTGGGGTTCCATATCGAGGATCACCGTCGGCAGGTTCGCGGCGAGCAGGGCTTGCTCGAGCTCGGGAGTCGACAAACGCGCGATAACCGCATCACCCGACCAGCTTTCGGGCGATGGGAATTCCTGCACGAAGTCGGCCGGCGTGAGCAGGAAGCTCCATGGACCGTGGATGCTGGAGTATTTCGCCACGCCCATCGCGACCTGCCGTCCGTAACCACGAGCGGTTTCGAGCAGTAGTGCGACGTTGGGAACCTTGGACATATTGGCGGTAGACTTTGGCTGCTGGCGGAAAGAGACATCCCTGCTACCACCCATTATGACTGGGAAATGCCGCAGGGAGCAACTGGCCTTTATCGCCCCGCACCCACCCGACCGATAGAAGCAGCCGGGCACGCCCCGCCAGCGGCGGGACGGGAGAAAGCAAGAGGCGTCGGTGGGAGTCGAACCCACGATGTCGGATTTGCAATCCGATGCCTTAGCCACTTGGCTACGACGCCTTGAAAGTCCTTCGCCAGTCGGGCAAAACCCGTCGGGCGACAGAGACATGTATCGGACGGTGTAACCGTCATCTTTGACAAAAACTACGTAATCTATCTGCATTGGTCAACCCCGTGTTGTTGCGGGGTTTTGCCCAAAGCTTTAGCAGGACAGTCACTTAGCTCGCCCAGCTTCACCCGATTTCGTCTCGCTGGACGGTCGCAGGGGCTCGGCAAGATAGGGCACGCGGTGGCAACGGTCGTCAAGCTATCGCCCACCACGCCACGATGTTGGCGTAGGTGACTGCTTGTTTTCCCCTCGAGGCGCCTGCCATGTTTCCGTTCGTTCATCGGATCGTCGCCGAGCTTGCCCGGCTCGCCAACCGCCAGGGTGACGCTGCCGTTGACTTCGAACAGCAGGTCCGCACGCTCGCCGAGGCGAGTCTGCCAGGGGTGCGAGAGCGGTTGAGTGGCGATGTGAACGCGATGCTGCGTAGCGAAGCCCGGGGCTACGTGCGAGCACGTGCCAGGCGCGTGGTGCGAACCGAGGCCGAGCGGCAGTTCGCAGGTTCCACTCCGAGGTTCGACCAGTTGGTCGAGCGAGCCATCGAGCACCTCACGCAGCGAGTCACCCGCGAGCTGATGACGCAGCCCGCGACGATTCCCGTCCGGCACGTTGCCTAGGAATTCTTCCTCTCGCCAAACACAAGAAGCCCGAGTGACTTGCGTCACCCAGGCTTCTTGGATGTGTTTCACAACTCGTGCAGCAATGCTTAGCTGGCGGGAGTGGTTTCGGGAGTTGACGTGGTGTCGGCTGGGGCATCCGCGGGGGGAGCGGCTGGAGGAGCAGCTGGCTCCTTCTTCTCGCAACCAACGGTCAGGCCGGTAAGGCACAGCATCAGCATCAGCAGGCCAATCTTCTTCATCTTTCGCTTCTCCTAACAGAAGGATGGTTCCCCACATGTGGGGTTTAGTTACTGGGAGGGCTTGAATGCGCTTCGCACCACGACCGGATGGCGGGCTGTTAAGGCTCGCGAGCCGATCGAGGGCGGAACTACCAAGTCTTTCGCCAACCGCCGCGGAATCTTGGAAGGTCCCGCTGAAGGTCAGCGTGTTGTACGTGTTCCCCTCGCCGTTCGCCTCATGGTAGCACCGCGACCACCCGGTGCAAACGCCCGGGGGGGAAGTTTTTAAGCTCCACACTTTGCCTAATCCGCAGGGATTCGCAGCCCTGGTGCGGGTCGTAACGGCTGGCGGCGGAAAAGGGGATTCCCGGAAGCAATCCGCCGAACCAAGCCAGTAGCGAGATGACGTAGACTTCTCTTGGACGAAGTCATGTCGCCCATCCCCCGCCCCCCAGCTACGAGTTCGATGAATATGAGTACCACGACCCGCACGCTTGCCGCCCTGTTGGTCACTCTGGCCGCTTCTTCGGTCATGGCCCAAACGCCCAATAAGCCGCTCCCAGCGGACGCGCCGGCGGTGGATACTTCGAGCTGGTACGGCGAATCGGCTCCGCAGATCACTCCGCAGATGATCATCCAGCAAAAGGCCCAGATGCGTGCCTACCAGCGGATGGCTCGCATGGAGTCGATGGCCTGGTACGGCATGAGCGCCGCACGCCCCACCGCCAACAGCACGCCGTTCATGGGCATTCCTTCGCCCCGTTGGCAAATGCCGGGTGGCAATCCATTTGGCTGGGTTCCTCCGCAACAGGAAGTGATCGTCGTCCGCTAACGATCTTTCGTGCATCGTAGCGGGCTCAGGGTTTTGCCCCACTTGCCTAGGCGAGTAAAGTCGCGAATTGCCCGATATTTGATCGGGTGCGACTTTACTCTGCAGCGTGACAGTCAAAGTGTCGTCCGAAGTCGTGAGTGGTACGTCGCTTACGTTCATCGTCGAGTGGTGGTCGAAAAGGGTAATGTCGCAGGGGGTGCGACAAAACGGTTTTCTGCAATCGCGTCTAGGTGTTTTCATGTAGCCGGACTCGCAAGAGTTCGGGGCGTACACCGAGCGATCGCCGGCACTCCCAGCGAGTGCGGCTACAGGCGATTTGCGGTTCGAAAAGTAGTAGGCAAAAAACAAGCGGTGTGAACGTGAGTTCACACCGCTCATTAGATCAGGTGCGTGAGTACTTTCAAGTCACAATCTGAAAAAATGTTCAGATTATTTTGCCGCGAAGTTTTTCGAGACTTGGTCCCAGTTCACGATGTCCCAAAACGCCCCAATGTACTCGGGCCGGCGGTTTTGGTAGTGCAGGTAATAGGCGTGTTCCCAGACGTCCAGGCCGAGTAGGGGCTTCTTGCCTAGCGATAGCGGCGAGTCCTGGTTGGCACTGGAAATCACTTCCAGTTTATCGCCATCGGCGACGAGCCACGCCCAGCCGCTGCCAAACCGCGTGGTGGCCGCTTGGTTGAACGCTTCCTTGAACTTGTCCATCGAGCCAAAGCTCGCCTCGATCGCCTTGGCGAGGGCCGGCGAGGGCTTGGTGCCGTTGCCGACGGGAGCGAGCAGCGTCCAGAACATGGTGTGGTTGGCGTGACCACCGCCGTTGTTCTGCACCGCGGTGCGAATGTCGGCCGGCACGGCGTCGAGATCGACCAGGATGGCGTCGATCGGCATCTTAGCCAGTTGGGGGTGCCCAGCAACGGCGGCGTTCAGCTTGTCGACGTAACCTTGATGGTGCTTGGTGTAGTGGATCTCCATCGTCTTGGCGTCGATGGCGGGCTCCAAGGCATCGTAGGCGTACGGCAGTTTCGGCAGCTTGAAGGGGCCGGTCGGCGCTGCGGGTGCAGCGGCGGTCTGAGCGGCGACTTCGCCGGCGGCAAGACCGAGCACACTGGCCGACGCGGCAGCAACGGCCGAGTAGGCAATGAACTTACGGCGATCGACGCCATCGGTGCAGGGGGTGGGTGGTGTGTTGGTGTTTTCGCTGGCCTGGTTGTTCGTCATGATTTCTCCTTGGGCACCTGAATCGGGTGGGTGGGGGAAGGGGGATCGCGGAAGCGATGCTCGCTATTGTACCCCGGTAGATGACCTCGTGGGGCGATTTCGGGGTGTGAAAAACAATGCCGCGTGGTTCCGCAAGAAACAGTAGGGTGGGTAGTTCTGCTGGCGAAGTGACGTTAGGCGTTCTTGAAACCTTGCCCGCCGGCAGGTTTACCCACCTTGTTGGCTCGCGGAAAATGGTGGGTGAACCTGTCGGCACCATGGGCGCTGACAAATCTTGGTTCCCTTCGCCGACAGAACCACCCACCCTACCTTTCCAGCGTCCATAGTGGTCTTCATGCAGTGCTGGCAATCGGGTAGCTTGTCGAGGGCCGGCGGGGGTGTGCAGTATGGCCCTGTGCTGTGGACGAATGGAAGGATTCCGCGTTGAGTTCCGAGCCTCCGACTGACGAACCGCGACACAACCATTTGGGTATCCGCGAGCGGCTGCGCCTGGTGGTGGACGATCCTCGATCGCCAGCGGGGCGGGTGTTCGCGGTGCTGGTGCAGGTGATGATCGTGACCTCGCTCTTGGCGCTGGCCTTCGAGACGCTGCCGAACTTGACGCCGCAGTCGCGGCACTTCTTCCGCGTGATTGAGGTGGCGGTCGCCCTGTTCTTCACGGCCGAGTATCTGTTGCGCATTGCGGTCGCACACAAACCATTGCGGTACGTCTTCAGCTTCTATGGCATCATCGACCTGTTGGCGTTCTTGCCATTCTACCTAACGATTGAACTCGACCTGCGGAGCTTGCGAGCGTTCCGTTTGTTTCAACTCTTACGCATCCTGAAGTTCGCGAGGTACAACAAGGCGCTCCGGCGGTTCCATCGCGCGTTGATCATCGCCAAGGAAGAATTGGTGGTGTTCCTGCTATTCGCGGGCATCGTGCTGTACGTCTCGTCGGCAGGCATTTATTACTTCGAGTACCAAGCCCAGCCCGACAAGTTCACCTCGATCTTCCATAGCCTGTGGTGGGCGATCGTCACGCTGACCACCGTGGGTTATGGCGACATTTATCCCATCACGGTCGGCGGGCGAATCTTCACGTTCTTCGTGCTGCTCGCCGGCCTCGGTGTGGTGGCGGTGCCAGCCGGTCTGGTGGCCTCGGCCCTGACGGAAGCCCGGCGGATGGAAGACTGAAACCGCGGGGTGAGAGCGTGGGTAATGTCTTTCCGAGTGAGCCGGGTCGTCCCCGACCCCGGACGGCTCGCGTCTCGCAGTGCATAACCATCGAATTGGCGGAGTTTCCGGGATCGGGGACGACCCGGCTCACACGGGCCTCCCAGTGGCTGGAAACCTCGCTCTGCCTGCACTTGGTGCGCGGTTTTCGGGAGTGGGCGCTCGCAATTCGGATCACGTGCGGCGGCGGTTCGATCTACAATGAGTAGCAGTTGGCCTCGCGCAAGTTTGCTTTGGAAGGGATGGTAGTCTTACCGATGAAGCCTCTCGCCACCCAGCGTTTTTGGACGTGGATACTGCTGTTGGTCGCGCTCGCCATCTTGTCGGCGAGCCAATCGCCGGCTGCGACTCCTTCGATTGGCGAGAAAGTCTCGGGCGCTCGGTTCAAGGACATTCGCTACCTGCAGCGTTCGCTCGACGAGCTCGTGGCGAAAGAGCCGGTAGCAACTAAGGCCATCGTCCTGGTGTTTACGAATACGACCTGCCCCCTGGTGCAGAAGTACCTGCCGCGGCTGAAGGAGCTCGACAAGGAGTTTCGCGAGCGAGGCTTGGTCGTCGTATCGGTGAACACCAGCCCCACGGAATCGGTAATGGACGTGGCGACGCAGGCCGTGGAGTTCGATCTTCCGTTTGCCTGCGTTCAAGATATCGACGGAGCGACTGTCGCCGCGTGCGGCGCGAGTCGGACGCCCGAGGTGGTGGTGCTCGACAGTGAGCTGCGGCTTCGGTACCGCGGAAGGATTGACGATCAGCACCGGATTGGGGGTTCGCTCCCCAACCCGACGAAAACATACTTGCGCGATGCCATTCAAGCAGTGCTCGCGGGCGAGGAAGTCGAAGTCGCCGAAACGCCGGTGGATGGATGTGTAATCACGCCGGCAAAGAAAGAGCCCGCAGAGAGGGAGCTTACGTTTCACGCCGACATCCAGCCGCTGGTGGCCAAGCACTGCCAGGCGTGCCACCAACTGGGGACGACGGCTCCCTTCTCGCTGCTCACTTACGAAGACGTTGCTGGCAACGGCGAGATGATTGCCGAAGTGGTGGACGAGGGCCGGATGCCGCCGTGGTACGCCAGTGGCAAGCATGGCAAGTTCATGAACGAGCGGACGCTCGACCGCGAGACTCGCCAGAAGATCGTCGAGTGGGTCCGCGGCGGCATGATCGAGGGCGAAGCCGCCAGCGGCGAGGAGCAAACGGCCGGCGAGTTCACGGGGAGCGAGCCCGACCCCGAGTGGGGCAATCAGCGGTGGTTCATGGGTAAACCCGACATGATCCTCACGGTGCCCGCCGTGTACGACGTGCCGGCCGATGGGTATCTCGACTATCGCTACGCGGTGCTGCCGATGCCGTTTTTGAACGACACGTGGGTTGCCGTGGCCGAGGTGCAGCCCGACAATCCTCGGGTGGTTCATCACGCGAATCTCGGCTTTGCGACCGTGGGCGAAGACATTCGCCGGGCAAAACTGATCACGGGCTACGTGCCTGGCGTGGGACCGATGGAACTGGAGCATGGCGTGGCGTCGAAGATCCCCGCCGGGTCGGTCTTGGGACTTCAGATTCACCTGGTAACCACCGGCAAGCCCGAAAAGGCCCGCCTACGCGTTGGCCTTCGTTTTCCGCGCTACGAAGTGGAGAAAGAGCTGCGGTACGTCGAGCTCGCCAACACCCGCTTCGCGATTCCGCCCCACGATCCGCACCACCGCGTGACCCGGGAGAAGCCAGTAGATGAGGACGTGACGCTCGTGGGCTTCTTCGTGCACATGCACCTGCGCGGCAAGGCGTCGCAATTCCTGGCCCACACGCCCGATGGGAAGAGCGAGTCGATCTTGATGGTGCCGAACTACAACTTCGACTGGCAGCTGCCGTACTACGTGGAACCCGGCGCGGTAAAGTTCCCGGCGGGGACGCGGTTTGAGTGTGTGTCGCACTTCGACAACTCGGCATTCAACGCCTACAACCCCGATCCTTCCAAGGTCGTCTACGACGGACAGCAAACGGTCGACGAAATGATGTACGGATTCGTGTTCTACACCGAAGACGATGAGCACCTTGGCCTGAAGGTAAATCCCAAGACGGGAGTCGATGCCTCGAAGGGATTGCTGAAAGGCCTATTGGGCGGGAAGTAGTTCGACCCGTGGGGTAAGCAGCCTGCGTGCCAGGGGAACCGTGGCGATTGGGAGATAACTGTGGGAGGGGTCTCCGACCCCGATTTTCGGCCTCGGAGAGGCCTCCCACAAAATCTCAGGATTACTTCCCTCGTGTGGCGTCGCGTTTGGCGCGGAGCAGGCGTTCGGTGTAGCTCTCTTCGGGCGGGGCTTCGACATCCGCGCCGCCGGATAGCTTGGTGCCGCGCGCCGAGGGCTTCGCCGGTGGCGGGGTGAGCCAGTCGGTGGGAGCGGGCTGTTGGGCCGCTTCGGGCGAGAGAGGTTCGACCTCCACGCGGCGCGAGGCGTACTCGTCGCGCATGGTTTGTTTGCGGGTTTGCAGGCGGGTGAGTGTCGCGGGGGTTTCGTCCGTATTGCGACGCCCAAACACACGGGCCATCGCCGCGCTGGTGGCCGCGGACATACTCGCCAAACTCACCCGGATTCGCCGCACGCCGACATCGCCGACGAACAAGCACGCAGCGGCCACCACCAGCCAGGGCCAGATGGAGTCGATGGCCGTGGCGCGGGGCAGGTCGTGGCGGAAGGGGTCGGTCGCGGCGGTCGCGATCTGCTCCGCCGCTTTGTCGAGTGGCTGGGGGTTCGCACCGCCAGCGAGGTGTCCTGGTTCGCCACCCTCGGGAGTGAGCCCGGCGAGGGTCTCCAGTAGCGGCAAATTCGCTTCGCGATCGCGGTACTCGCGCGAGTAGCCGACGCTCACACCCGTTCGCAGCATGGGGCCATCCGATGGCGATACGGCGAGCAAGTAAGTGCCCGCGTCGCGCGAGTCGAACCGGCCGACGTAACGTCCCGGTGCCACTTGATCGATGGTGAGTGGTGTCGACTTCGAGTCGGGGCCCAAAACGCTCGCCATCATGCCGGTGGAGGAGTTGAGGAACTCGTCTTCGTTGTCGAGGGCGTCGATCACCACGGTGGTCACGCCATTTGCGGTGGTGGTGGCGAGCGAGTAGTTTCGCGAGCCATCGGTGGGTCGCATCGCCGAGCGGACCATTTTGGTGAAGAGCGGCTCGTAGCCATCCCAGGAAGTCCATGAGTTGGTCCACCGCTGTCCGGCATCGCTGGTGAATGCCACGACCTTGCCGAGGCCGTAGTTCCAACTGGCGAGGATGGTGCTGTTTTCGGGGTTTGGTGGAACGGGCGATCGCAGGATGACTTCGACCAGCGGGCTCTCTTTGACCGTGGTCATCACGAAACCGCGGATCGGCGGAATCGCTCCTTCGAGCCCGGCGACGATCTGGCTGTCGCCGACGATCTGCGGCGATTGCGGAGGCACGAGGTCGCGAACCAGAGGCCGCGAAACTCGACGAGCCTCGCGCATGAAGATGCGTGGCACGGCCTTCGGGTTGCGAACCGCGTAGAACCGCCCGCCACCCGCGGCGGCGATGTTGGTAAGCAGCGGAACCTGGGCGTCGCCCCCAATGGCGACAGCGCTCACCGTGACCTTGGCGGCGCGGGCACGTCGTACCAACTCGTCGAACGGTTGGGGGGGCGTCTGGCCGTCGGTGAGGACGATGATGTGCTTCACCGCGGCCTGGGCCTTTTCCATGTCCGCCACGACCTGGGCAAACGCGGGGTACATGTCGGTGCCGCCATCGGCGGTAAGCCTAGAGATAGCCGCGGCAACGCGGTCGCCATTGCCGATTTGCTGCAACCGACAGACCGGCACGGGCGTGGAGTCGAACGCCACGACACTTAGCATATCGCGATTGCCCAGCGAGCGTACCGCGGCGATCGCTGCGGCTTTGCTGAGCTGCATCTTCTCGCCCATCATCGACCCCGAACGGTCGATAACCAAACCGAGCGCGCCGACCGGCACCACGCGGGCGTCCTTGATTTGGCAGTCGACCGGCAGGGCCTTTTCGAGTTCGCTATTGGCCCAACCACCCGCGCCGAAGCTGTTCGGCCCGCCAATGACGACTAGGCCGCAGCCGAGCGTCTCGGTGTTTTCCACCAGCATGCGAAGCTGGGCCTCGGTGAAGGCCGACACGTCGTCGGACACGCCACCGCTAGCGAGTGGTACGTCGGCGAGGACCACGCAGTCGAAACGCTGAAGCTCGGCGAGCGACGTGAAGAGCGCGCTGGTCGTGGCGACCTCGACTTCCATGCCGCCGCGACGGAGCACTTCGACCAAGTGGTCGTGGGCACCGGGTTCTTCGGCGTTCTCGATCAACAAAACTTGGCCCGAGCCGACGATCTGCGTAAACGCCGTGGCCATGTTGTTTCGTGCGGTGCCATCGTCGACCGTTTTGCTGGGCGAGAAGTGGGCCTCGTAGGTGAAGAAGCCCGATCGGTCGAGCTTGTCGTCGAAACTGAGCACCGTTTTGCCGGGAGGCAGTTCGACGGCTTGCTCGACGATGGTCTCTTCCTGGCCGAATGCTTTTCGAACCACTCGCACGGTACCAGTCGCCGAGGCGTCGCCCGTGGGGGAGTCGACCGAGAGGACGGTGCGTAGCTCAAACGGCTCGCCATCGCGAACCACGGCGGGGAGCATGACCTTTTCGACGGCCACTTCCGCTCGCGGCGGTAGTGGCACGGGGACCACATCGATGCTGATGCCGGCGTCGGACAGGGCTTTGGCCTCGGCGACCGAGTCGCCCAGGTTTTCGTTGCCATCGGTCACCAGCACCACGCGTCCGGCGGAGTCGCCTGGGAACATACCGCGGGCATGCGACAGCGCGGCGGCGAGGTCCGTGTACTCGGGATCGACCGGGGACTGAATCCTGCCAAGCGATGGGAAAACGTCAAGCGGCGGGATCTCCATCTCGGCCTGACGACCGAACACCATCACGCCGACGCGGTCTTCGGAATCTTCTTGGCGATGGGTTTCGATCGACGCGTTGACGAAGTCGATCATCGCCTCGCGCTGCGTGTCGGGAATGCTATGCGATTGGTCGAGCAGGTAGAGAACCGTCAGGCGGTTGTTGCTGCGGACCGTGTGTGCATCGGCGAGGGCCAGCACGATTAGCGTGAACACGAGAGTTCGCACCGCCAGCGCCATAGCGGCTTGGCCGCGGCTGAGACCACTGAAGCTGGCCCGGCTCATCCACCAGAACACCGGCAATAGGGCGAAGAGCCAGAGGTACTGGGGGTGGTCGAAGTGAAGCCAAACCGTGTTCAAGTGCGCCGCTCCTCGTGATGCATGGGTCGACGGTTGTATTAGAGCAGTCGGCGGGCGAAAAGGCTACCAACACCCGCAGCCCTTGCCTCGAAATGGCGGGCTGGGTTAGAAGAAGATTTTCGAGGCTCGTTGGACACGGAGGCGGCAGATGGCGGTTATTCTGATCACCGGGGCAGGGCGGGGTATCGGCGCGGCCACCGCCAAGATGGCCGCCCGGAGTGGCTACGCGGTTGCCGTGAACTACCGAACTCGCCGCGAAGAAGCAGAAGCCGTGGTCGCCGAAATCCAAGCGGGCGGTGGCAAAGCCGTGGCGATTCAGGCCGACGTTTCCGTCGAAGGGGACGTGGTGAGGTTATTCGATGAGTGCGACAAGAAGCTGGGTGGGCTATCCGCCCTGGTGAATAACGCGGGTGTGCTGGAGACGCAGAGTCGCGTGGAAGGGCTCACGCGCGATCGGCTCGAGCGCATCTTCGCGACCAACGTGTTTGGCACCTTCGCCTGCTGCCGTCAGGCGGTCCAGCGAATGTCGACAAAACACGGCGGTAGCGGTGGGGCGATCGTGAACGTGTCGTCCGTCGCCGCGCGAACTGGCTCGCCGGGCGAGTACGTCGACTATGCGGCGTCGAAGGGGGCGATGGACACGCTGACGATTGGCCTGGCGCACGAGGTGGCACAAGAGGGCATTCGCGTGAACGGCGTCCGTCCAGGTTTCATCTACACCGAAATGCACGCCGATGGCGGCGAGCCGGATCGCGTGCAGCGAGTGAAGCAGTTCGTGCCGCTACGCCGTGGTGGTACGGCCGAGGAAGTGGCGTCGGCCATTCTGTGGCTGCTGTCAGACGCGTCGTCGTTCACCACGGGAGCGTTCATCGAGATTGCCGGCGGAAGGTAAACGCTGCCTAAGTCACGCCCTGCTTGAGCACTTTGTCCTTGAACACTTCGGCACGAATGCCGTCGAGTCGATCGGGGTGGATCCAACCCTTCTCGGCGGCCAGCAGCGCGGCGGCGTGGCTATCGCGAATGCGGTGCATCGGCACGCCGGCTTCGATCGACTTTGCCTGCCACGTGGCTACGTTGGCGTCGTAGCGACTATCGGCGTCGGGGTCGACATCGCGGATGAAGATCGCCTTAATCCGTTCGGGACCATACTCGGCTGCAGCGGTGGCGTAGAGCATGGCGTCGTCTTGCCCCGAGTCGCCGAGGAGCACGAAGGGTAACTCGGGATAGGCCGCCATGATCCGCCGGACTTTATCGAGCTTATGCCCGTGGCCCGAGGAGACGAACTTGTCGCGATCGAAACCGATGTCGCGGAGCAGGATCGGACCAAGCGGAAAGTTGTTGAACAGGAAGATGTCTTCGATCAGGTCGAACAGATTCCAGGGCGAGCTCGAAACGTAGAACACGGGGTTCTGCGGCGACTCGCCCTCGCGATTGCCCACTTGCAGGGCCTGATAAAACGCCGCCGCGCCGTCGAGCGGCACGCGTGTCCGGGCGTTGCCGAACATGGTGACGCGGATCATCTTTAAGAGATGCGTCGCGCCGGTGTGAATCACGGTGTCGTCGACGTCGCTAATAATGCCGAACTCGGCCTCGGTGGGTGGCGACATCAGCTTGGCGGTAGTCGCCGACTCGTCGGGCGAGACGCGGTGGTGGTCGACGATCTTCAAGATCGCCTGGGCCCACATGCCCTGCTCCAGATGCTGCAGGCCGTGCGGAGCTTGGAGGGCGAAGTAGCCTTCGCGATCGGTCACCACTTGATGGGTGTCGTCGCCGAGCTTGATCTCGATGCGGACGTCGGGCACCTCTTTGCTGGCGAATCGGCGGTAGGTGTTCGCGACGTTCCGCCACCGACTGTCCGACTCGCCCGGTTCGGCCGGCGGAGGATTGGTGAGCACCCGCCCGTGCAGCCAAGCGGTGGTGGCGTTGGCGTACCCGATGTACGGCAGGATTTGCGGCACGCCCTCGCGCCCGAGCCGTTTGTTGAGCCGCCGCATACGTGCGTCGAACGCATTGTCGATCGACGCCACGAGCCGAATGGCCCGGGATCCGAGCGAACGTCGTAGTTTTTTGGGCTTCTTGTCCATCTGGCGAAACAGGCGGGGCAGGGTCGCAGTGCCCCCTAGCATACCGCGCGGCGGGGGTATTTTCCTGCCCCCGGCCGGGCGAAGCGTGCCCGGTTGCTTCCGCACTGACCGCGGCGAAATCAGCAGAATGGTCGCCATCGCTACAGTTTTGGGTTGTTTTGAGCCGCCTAGCGCGATGCGGAGTAAGGCACAGGCTTTGCAACGGACGCCTTGTACTAAGTCCCCTAGATTCTCAATTCACGAGTCCGATCATGGCCAATAATTCGTCAAAGGAAGGCAAGTCGAGCACTCGCCAGCAGCGCCCACCGCAGACCCAGTCCAAACAGCCGGGGCGGCGGTCGAAAATGAAGCCCAAGCCCGAGTCGTTTAATGTTTCGATCACGGGAAGCGGACTGCTGGATGGGAAAGTGGCGCTGATCACGGGTGGAGATAGCGGCATTGGTCGCGCGGCGGCGATTGCCTTCGCCCGCGAAGGGGCCGATGTCGCGATTGTCTACCTTGAAGAAACCGAGGACGCGCGGGACACACAGCAGGAAGTGGAGAGCCGCGGGCGGCGCTGCCTGCTGATCAAGGGCGATGTCGGGCGCGAGGCTTTCTGCCTGAAGGCGGTGGAGCAAACCGTCAAGCAACTCGGCCAACTCGACATTCTGGTGAACAATGCGGCGGAGCAGCATCCGCAAGAAGAACTTGAAGCCATTAGCGCTAAACAATTGGAGCAGACGTTTCGCACCAACGTCTTCTCGATGTTCTATCTAGCGAAGGCCGCGCTGCCGCACCTCAAGAAGTCGAGCGGGGCATCGATCATCAACACCACCAGCGTCACGGCCTATCGCGGCAGTCCAGGCTTGCTCGACTACTCAGCAACCAAGGGCGCGGTGGTTAGCTTCACGCGGTCGTTATCGCAGAATCTCGTGAAAGATGGCATCCGGGTGAACGCCGTGGCCCCGGGACCGATCTGGACGCCGCTCATCCCCGCGACGTTCGACAAGAAGAAGGTCTCGAAGTTCGGCGCCGACACACCCATGGGCCGCGCGGGTCAGCCTTGGGAATGTGGCGAGTGCTACGTGTTCCTCGCCTCCGAGCAATCGTCGTACATTACCGGTCAAGTTCTACACCCCAATGGTGGAGAGATTATCAATGGTTAATGCAACTCCTCTGCACGCCTACGCGCGTGAGTCACGCTTTGCCCCCGCTGAGTCGACTCCGGAATCGGAGGCCCACTACGTGCCGCACAATCCGAACGACACGGTGCAGTCGCACGAACCACCGCATGGCGAACCCTGTGCCCAGGAAGTGGATTGCGACGCGCTCGCCACGTATCTCCGAGATCACCTGGCGGGGGGAGCAACGGCAGTGTCGACGCTTCGTGCGCTGGAAAGCAAAGACCTGCCGGCACCTCTGAAAGAAGTGATCGAGTGGGTTATTCCTGACATCGAAGAGGACAAACGAACGCTCGAGCGGATGATTCACTCGCTCGACGTCAAACAAACGTGGTGGCGCAGCGCGGGGGCGTGGTTCGCCGCGAAGTTGAGCAGTTGGAAGTTTTGGCACCGCGTTTCCGGCGATCTTGGGCACCTCGAAGTGCTCGAAATCCTTTCCATTGGAATCCTAGGCAAACGGGCACTCTGGCGTGTGCTGGCAAACCTCCAAGCCGCCACAGCTCAATTTGCCGGCACGGATTTTCACGCGCTGATCGCGCGAGCAGAGCAGCAGTACGACGCCGTTGAACACGCCCGCATGCGCACCGCGAGCGTGGCGTTTCTAATGCACCGCAAGGCCTAAGCCGATTTGGGTGGCCAAGGGATGAACGCGCTCGTTCGACGCTTATACTCCGCATAGTCGGGGCGGCGATCGGCGATGTCGTACTCAAGCAGGCGAACTCCAGAGAACTGGAGCAGTAGCACGGTCATGAGAACAGGACTAATTGCGGTCCAGGCATCGGACCACGTGGCGAGTGAGACCATCCACAGCCCCCACCATACGCAGCAGTCCCCGAAGTAATTCGGGTGCCGCGTATATCGCCAGAACCCGCGGTCGCATACTTTGCCTTTGTTGGCAGGGTTGGCTTTGAACTTCGCGAGCTGCCAGTCGCCGCCGGCCTCGAACACGAGACCAATGGTCCAAACCATCAGGCCCACGAGATGCCAAGCGGATAGCGATTTGAGGAACTCTGAGTGCCCCATGCCGATGGTCACTGGCAGGGCGACGATCCACATGATGACACCTTGCAACGCGAACACCGTGAACAGGCTCACCCAGCAGAACCGCTCGCCGTGTTTCTTGCGCATGGCGGCGTAGCGATGGTCTTCGGGCTTGCCGATGTTTCGCCACGCTAGGTAGCCCGCCAGTCGAAATCCCCAGACGGTAACGAGCACGAGTAACACCGTCGCGCGAAGCCCGTCGGCGGGAGCGGCGAAGTAGGCGATCCACGCCACCAGCACAAATCCCGCCCCCCAGCCGATGTCAACAATGCTGACGTTCTGGATCACGGTGCTCACGAGCCAGAACGTCAGCATGTACACGCTGATGGAAAATGCCGCGAGCAAGAGTAAAGCAGAGATCGACACGCACTAACTCCGCGGTGCAAACAGGTAGTGTCCGACGCCCCATTGCTGGCCATGATCGTAGGCGAAGAGCTCGGCGCACGCCATAAAAAACATCCGCCACCGTTGTAGCTGAATGTCAACGCTATCGGGATGGTCGCCGGTTGCGAGGGCATCCGCGGCGGCGGAGGAGTGGGCGTCGAGATTCGCGAGCCACGCCTCGCAGGTTCTTGCATAATGCGTGCCATCGAGCCACCAGTCGGATTCGACCTGCATGTCGTCTTCGAACTGCCGGAATAAATCGAAGCTTGGCATAACGCCGCCGGTGAAAAAATGCTGCGTCATCCAGTTCGATGACTTGCCGGCGTTCAAATCCACGTCGAAGGGGTAGGCGAACTGGCGATGGCAGAAGATGTGCACGAACAGTCGACCTTCAGCTCGCAACCATCGCCGAATACGGCCGAGCAATACTTGGTAGTTGCGGACATGTTCAAACATCTCGACGGACACAACGCGATCGAACTGGCCAGCCGGTTCGAAGTGGGCGACGTTCGCCGTGACGACTTCAAGGTTCGTGAAGCCCTGCCGCGCCGCCTTGGCCTGAATGTACTCGCGCTGCGTGGATGAATTGGACATCGCGACGATCTGGCTCGCGGGGTAGTGCTCGGCGAGCCACAACGAAAGTGATCCCCAACCGCAACCTAGCTCCAGGATCCGCTGGCCCTCAGCAATTCCCGCCCGTTCGCAGGTGAGACGAAGCATCGCGGCCTCGGATTCGGCGAGCGTGGCGTGAGAGTCGGGCCAGTAACCACAACTGTACTTGAGCCGCGGCCCCAACACCGTTTCGAAGAACGCAGCGGGCACTTCGTAGTGCTGCTGGTTGGCGTTGTCGGTCGCCACCGCCACGGCGTCGACATCCCGGAGTCGCTGGGCGAAGCGCTCGACGGATTCGTTCGACTCGCGCGACAGCTTGAGTCGCGTGCTTAGCAATCGGCGAATGCCGTACCGAATGGCACGATCGGGCAGGTACCGCCGTTCGGCGAGGGTAGTGAGTGTCATGGACTTAAACCTTCATGCATTCCATCTGAACGAGACCGATCTGCCTCTCGCGGAATCCGGCGATGCAGTACGACAAGTAGTAATCCCACATGCGAATGAACCGCTCGTCAAACCCAAGTCGACGGACTTCGTGCAGTTCGTCGAAGAACCTCTCGCGCCAGGCGGCAAGCGTGCGGGCATAGTGGGGCGTGTAGTCGTCGAGGCCAATGACTTGCAGCCGCGTTCCGTCGGCGATCGCCCGGTGCATGGCACCCAGCGAGGGAAGTGCGCCGCCGGGGAAGATGTAACGCTGAATGAAGTCGACCGAGTGGCGGTAGGCTTCGTACCGCTGGTCGGGGATGGTGATGGCTTGTAGGACCATTAAACCGCCCGGTCGCAAGCGATCGCTGCACGCACGGAAAAACGTCGGCAAGTATTCGTGGCCCACCGCTTCGATCATTTCGATACTCACGAGCTTGTCGAACTGACCGGTAAGCTCGCGATAGTCGCGATTGAGAAGCGTGACGCGATTGGTAAGGCCGCGGAGCGCGATCTGCTCCTTCGCGTAGTCTTGCTGTTGGTCGGAAATAGTGGTCGTGGTGACGTGGCAGCCATAATTCGTCGCGGCGTGGATGGCCAGACCCCCCCAGCCGGTGCCGATTTCGAGCAAGTGGTCGCCTGGCTTCAGTTGCAGCTTCTGGCACGCGAGATCGAACTTGTGCCGCTGTGCCTCGGCGAGTGAGGCGGTATCGCTCGGAAACACGGCCGACGAGTAAGCCATCGAATCGTCGAGCCACAGGCGATAGAAATCATTCGACAGGTCGTAGTGGGCGGCGATGTTCTTGCGGCTGCCGGTCATGGTGTTGCGGCGGAGCCAAGCAAAGGCTCGCTCGACCGGAAGGCGAAGTCGCCGAGCCCAGCTGCGATCGATCTCGGCACACGCGCTCGCGTCGCGGGCGAAGAGTTGAAGCAAACCGGGCAAGTCGTCCGCGCTCCACTCCCCCGCCATATAGGCCTCGGCCGCGCCAAGCCCGCCCCCAGCCACAATATGACGGTAGAAGCTCGCTTGGCGGACGTAGAGTTCGGCGTCGGGCACAAGTTCGTCGACCCGTGCGCCGAAGGGGTAGCTCGCTTCGGGCTCGACGATGGAGATGGTCCCGTCGCGCAAGTGCGATAGCCGATCGAACACCCGCTGACGGCACCAGCGGTCGATCCACGTCGCCCCCCGCGATCTCACCGGGCACGCACCGCTGGGCGGGGCGTCGAGGTGGTCTTGGGATGAGGATAGTAAGGACATCGTTTGCTCCAGAGGCGGAGGGCCTCAAAGTAAATGGCGGCTACCACACGTGCCGCGTTGATAGGACTGGTGGCGAGATGCCGCGCGAGCGACCAACTGGTGAGAGGTCGACGCTCGAGCGTCATCGTAGCATCGAAAAACGCTCCCTCTTCTCGGACCGTCGAAAGCTCAACAGCCAGCTGCTGACTGGGCGGCGTAATACGCCAGTGATAATCGTGCTCCATCGACATGAAGGGGGACACGTGCATTTGCTTGTCGTGGCGGTACTCACCCTCGGCCACTTCGTTGCCCGACCAAAGCAGGTAACAGTGCTGCTCGTTCCAAGGCGTGTTATTCACCTCGGCGACCAAGGCGACCAACGACTCGTCCGCGGCGAAGCAGTAGTAGAGATTCAGCGGGCTGAAATAGAACCCGAGCGATCGCGGCTGGGTGAGAAGCCGAATCGACGCGATTCCTAGGTCGCAGCCTGCTTGCTTCAAGACAAACTGCCGCACCGAATCGGCCAACCGGAGATCTCTCGGACCCAGATGATCCGGCCGGTACAGGGTAGCCGCACCGAAACGGCGCTCGGACAAGCCTCGCACCTGCTTGGAGAGAGCCGGAAGTTCATCGAGATCAACGTAAAGCCAGAACAGTCGATAACGAAACCGGTGCTCGACCGGCGTTTGCCGGCGATGCGAGACGGTTCCGTAGTAAAGGCAACTGTTCATGATGCGTGCGCGATGGACGACGAGGAGTGTGCGGACCCGGTGTGCGGCGGGAGCACAAGGGCTTCGAGGTCGATACCAAACTGCTCGGCAACGGCCAGGGCACTTCGCACCCCGTCCTCGTGAAAACCATACCCCCAGAAAGCACCACAATACCACGTTCGATTGTGGCCGCTAATCTCATGCCACCGTGATTGTGCTGCCGACGAGGCCAGCGAGTAGGCGGGGTGGTGGTACTCGAACGTACGATGCACCTTCGCGGGATCGATGGGACCAACCGGGTTGAGCGTTACGAAAACTGGCTGCGTCGTCTTCAAGTTCTGCAGTCGAACCAGATCGTAGGTGACCGACGCCGCCCGGCAGTCTCCAACGGGCACTCGGTAGTTCCAGCTCGCCCAAGCCAGCCGCCGGGTCGGCATCGGCGAGGGGTCGCTATGCAGCACAGCCACGTTGGGCTGATAAGGGAACGCGGTGAGAATCTCTTGCTCTGCATTCGTCGCATCGGAGAGCATCGACAGCGACTGATCGGCGTGGCTCGCGAACACCACGGCGTCGAACTCCTCGGCCGGTCCTAACGTGGGTTGAACGACGACGCCATCGAAGCGGCGACGAACCTCTGCGACTGGCGTCGATAGTCGCACGCGATCCGCAATGGGTTCGAGCAATCGAGCCACATAATTCTTCGCGCCACCCACGATGGTCCGCCATTGCGGCCGATCGCGAATCTGCAGGAGCCCATGATTCTGCATGAAGCCTAGGATGAACTTGGCGGGTAGCGCCTCAACTTCAGCCGGTGCCGCGGACCAAATTGCGGCGAGCATCGGGATCAAGTACCAATCGCGAAACTCGCAACCTAGTTGGTGCACGCGGAGGAAGTTGCCAAGCGTTTGAGCTTCGGATTGGGCTCCGCGAACGAATTGGGTTGCCGCCTTGTTGAACCGCAAGATATCGCGCACCATCCGGTGAAACGCCGGCCGGAGCAAATTGCGACGCTGAGCGAAGAGCGTATTGAGTGAGCTGCCGCAGTATTCCAGGCCCGTTTGCTCGTCGTGGACGCTGAAACTCATGTCGCTGGCGTGCGACTCGACGCCGAGCAATTCGAGCATTCGGCAGAAGTTCGGGTAGGTCCGGCGATTGAACACCATGAACCCGGTGTCGACGCTCACAGGGCCATCGGTCGTTTGGACCTCCACCGTATTGGTGTGCCCCCCCGCGTAATCGCCGGCTTCGAACAGCGTGATTTGGTGCTTTGTCGCCAGCAGCCGTGCCGCCAAATTGCCGCTGATGCCGGCTCCAATAATCGCGATGTTCAAGACTCACCCCGCACCAAACCACAGACCCGCGAGGTGCGCACTCGGGCCCTCGCTGAGGGGTTTTAGGAGGCTGCGGGTCGATCGACAAGCGGCGATAGGAACTATTTCTTCTGGATAAGTTCGTCCAGATCGAGCCGATAGAGCACCTGATTGTAGTTATGCCGGGGGGTAGGCTGGGCATGGTCGGCAAACTCTGCGGTGTAAGTTGCCTCGAACAGCAACACCGGAGAATCAGCCGTGGCCCATTCGTTATGCAGCCTCGGGTTGTAGAACGTGTAGTTCGCGTGGGTAACCACATGAACCGCGTCCTTCCAGGGCCCGAACGGCGTGTTGGCCTCGGCGTACCAGATCTCGCCGAGTGGCGAATCGCCCCCCACCTGCGTAAACACCGTCACCCACTTCTGCCGGTACTCGTTGAAAGCGATGGAACCCCGATGCGGGACGACGGGTTTCGAGCCCTCCGAGGTTGGCACGCTCTGCTGTGGCTCCAGCAGTTGCCACTGCGCGGGGTTACTCCAGGCTTCGAACGTTGCCAGGCACTGGAGCCTTGGAAACGGATCGCCAAACAGCAGCCATTCGGCACCCGACTCGTCGGTCCATCGCACGGGGTGGCCTTCGGGTGCCGGGGGGGCTTTCGGCGTGTCCTTTGACTTTGTCCAGTACGTGCGAAGCTTATCAAACTGCGCGGCGTCTTCGTTCCAGACGCAAAGACCCAATTCGTAGGCTTCGAGGTGGTTGCGGATCTTGGTGTAAGTCGCAACCAATCGGTCTTCGCCGTTGAGGTCGCGAAGGCTCGCGTAGCCATTCAGCCAAGTCGGCCCGTCGCCCGGCATGTCGGCCACTGAGCGCGGCCGACCTTCGCTGTCCTTGAAATAGTCGTAGCGGAGTTGAATCGGCGGGATGGGGTTTTTGAGCGGCCGTTTCGAGGTGGTCGCGCTGAGCATGTCGAACAGCCCGAGCGGGTAACGCGCGAGTGTGGTGTCGCCCCACATCCAATAGGCCTTGCCGCGATGCTCGGTGTACTGAACGCTATCGCAACCGACGATGCCTTGCTCGCGCCAGTCGCCGAACTCGCCGAATCGCTGCGCTTCGCCAAAGATGCCGGCCCCAGTGATCCTTCCGAGCCGTTTTGCGGGAAGCTTTCGCTCGACTTCGATGGTGATCTCGCCCCCTTCGGATGGGGTGACACGGACGCCACGGAAGCCGAAGCCATCGGCCGGGACCGAATAACCATGCCCCTCAACCGTGAGCCACGTCTCAGCGCCCATCAGCTCGGGCAAATCAAACGCCACGACGCCCGCGTTGTCGCTGGCGAATCGAACCTGATGCGTCGTGCGAAGCTCGACCAGCGGCACGGGCCAGCCGTTTGATTTGTCGACGATATTGATGCGGCAAGGTTCGAAGGCTTGGGCGAGGGCCGGTAAGCCGAGCAGTGCTGCAACCAGGAGAATTCGTAAATACATGGACCGCCCGTCAGTCTTGAGTCTAGCTGTGCGAGTAATGGCAGATTGCATTCTACTCTCCCGGCGGCATTCGCATCACTAAGAGCCGAAGTTCGGTCATGTCCCGGATGGCGTAGCGGACCCCCTCGCGGCCGAGGCCACTCTCTTTGACGCCGCCGTAGGGCATGTTGTCGACTCGCCAGGAGGGAACGTCGCCGATCACGACGCCACCGACTTCGAGCTCGTCCCACGCCTTTTGGACTTTCACCCAGTCACGCGTGAAGATACCCGCTTGCAGGCCGAACTGGCTGGCGTTCACCTGGCGGAGGGCGTCGTCGAAATTGCTAAACCGGCTCAGCATGGCGACTGGTCCGAAGGCTTCTTCGGCGCAGAGGTCGAGATGCGTGGGTACGTCTTCGAGCAACGTCGCTTCGAGCATCGCACCATCGCGTTTGCCGCCACACAACAGCCTGCCACCGGCGCGGACGCCTTCTTGAATCCAGCCATCAAGTCGCTCGGCTTCCTTTTCGGAGATCATGGGTCCGATGAACGTCGACTCGTCCTTGGGGTCGCCCATCTTGAGTTTCTTGGTTGCCGCGACGAGCTTCTCCTTGAACGTGTCGTAAACCTTCTCGTGGACGATGATCCGCTGCACTCCGATGCAGCTTTGGCCCGATTGATAGAACGCGCCGACGATGATCCGGTCGACGGCGTCCGTGAGGTTCGCGTCTTCGTCGACCACCACCGCGGCGTTGCCGCCGAGTTCGAGAATCACCGGCTTCTTGCCCGCCTTCTCTTTGAGCTTCCATCCTACGACAGGGGATCCCGTGAACGATAGTAGCTTGAGCCGCTCGTCGGTCGTGAACAGATCGGCTCCCTCGCGGTGGCATGGAAGGATCGAGAACGCGCCGGCGGGAAGATCGGTTTCGGCCAGCACTTCGCCGATGACGATGGCCCCAATGGGCGTGAGGCTCGCCGGCTTCAGTACGAAGGGGCAACCCGCCGCGATTGCTGGCGCGACTTTATGCGCCGCGAGATTCAGCGGAAAGTTAAATGGCGAGATGAACGAGCAGGGCCCGATCGGCACTGGCTTTACCATGCCGCGATAGCCCCGAGCCCGCTCGGAGATCTCGAGATTCAATACTTCGCCGGTAATGCGCACCGATTCCTCGGCCGCGATGCGAAAGGTGTCGATCAGCCGCGAGACTTCACCACGCGAATCCTTGATGGGCTTGCCCGCCTCAATGCACAGTGACATGGCGAGTTCCTCGGCCCGCTCCTTAAAACGCTCGACGCAATGCATGAGCACCGCTTGCCGGGCGTAGGGGGGCATCTCGCGCATGGGATTCGTGGCCTCGACCGCGGCACCGATGGCACGATCGATATCCGCCGGCGACGCCATCGCCACGCGAGTGGCCAGTTCGCCGGTGTATTTGTCGATGACCTCGAGGTCGGCGTTCGGAGACTCCGGCTTATTGGCGAGATAGAAAGGATAGGTCGCTTTCAGTTTCATCGTTCGCTCCTTCGTCGTGATAGCGGCAAGCGTAAACCATCATCGCCCGACAAACGACTGATGGCAATCGAGGCAGGGTCAACAGCGACGGATTGCCTGATTCACCAAGCTGCAAATTACGGGACCATTTCTCGGAAAACCGGGGGCTGAGCTTGAGGATGGCGGGCGGATCGGTGTATGTTACGAAGGTTGCGGCGTGGCTTTGCCGCGAAGTTGTAAGAATTATGAACCAATCGATAAGGATGGTAACCATGTTGGCAGTTCGTTGGATGTTGGCGTGCGTGGCGGTGGCTGGACTTTCGACATTCGGCTGCAACGGATCGAGCTCGACCCCGGCAGGTCATGAAGAAGAAGGTCACGATCACGCTGAAGGTGAGCACTCGCACGCCGATCCCAAGGACCTGCATGAGGCCGTCCACGTGCTAACCGAGATGCGCGACGAGCTGGCGGCCGGTTTCAAAGCGGCCGATGTGAAAGTGGTCGATGGCGTGATTCACGAGATGGGTCCCATGGTGAAGAAGACCAAGGAACTAGTCGATTCGTCGGCATCGGACATCGATCGCTACGCGAAGGGCGATGCTCATAAGGCGCTCGACCAGATCATGGAAGTGCTGCACGACCTGCACCCCTCGCATGCCGCAGATGCCAAGGTCGACCCCGCTAAGTACGACGGACAAGCCGACAGCCTGAACGACGCCCTGAAGAATCTCGACGACATCGCGCACGGTAAGAAGGTCGAAGCTCCGGCGACCGACGCACCTGCCACGGATGCTCCGGCAGTGCCCGCAACGGAACCAAATACGGAAGCAGCCACTGAGTAGTCTGAGTTTCAGGAACTACCGTGCTGCTTGGCGGACTCGCGGCTTGGTCTATAATTTGGCAACCTGCCCCGCCGAAGAATAGACCAAGCCGAAAGTCTTGCGATGCCCGCCGCTCCGTCGTTGCCCCAGCACTTGCCCACCACGCTCGCCCAACTGCATGAGTTCGGCTGGCGTTCGAAGACGGTGAAGCAAGAAATTAGCGACAACTTTACCTCGCGGCTTGCCGCGGGGGATGAGTTATATCCTGGCATCGTTGGCTACGACGATACGGTGCTGCCCGAGATCAACATCGCGCTACTCGCGCAGCACGACATTTTGTTTCTCGGTGAAAAGGGACAAGCAAAGAGTCGACTCATGCGACTCCTGGCAACCTTTCTCGACGACTTCGTGCCGTACCTCGACGACGCACAGATTCCGCTGCACGACGACCCGCTGAGTCCGATCACAAGGCGGGGTAAGCAAATCGTCGCCGAAATGCCCGCCGACGAAGTGTCCATCGCATGGTGGCCTCGCGAAGAGCGGTACGCCGAGCGACTCGCCCCCGGCACCAAGTTCGCCGACATTATCGGCGAAATCGACCCCTCGAAGCTCGCCGGCGGAATTAGCATGGGGGCGGAAGAGGCGCTTCATTTCGGCCTCATTCCACGCATGCATCGCGGCATCTTCGCGATGAACGAGCTTCCCGAGCTCGACGAGTTGGTGCAAGTTGGCTTGTTCAACATTCTCGAAGAACGCGACGTGCAGATTCGCGGGTATCCCGTGAAGTTCGATATTGACGTGATGATTCTGTTCAGCGCGAATCCGGCGACCTACAACCGCAGCGGCAAGGTGATTCCGCAGCTTAAGGACCGCATTGGTTCAGTGATCTACACGCACTACCCAACCGAGCGAGATCTTGGCATCTCGATCATGGATCAGGAAGTGGCACCAAATAATGAGGTTGGTGAAGCAAACACTGATGCGGAATCGACTAGCGCCGGACCAGAGGTTGTGGTCCCGTACTTCATGAAGGAGCTGATCGAAGAGATCAGCCGCGCGGCGAGAAAGAGCAAGTTCGTCGATCACGAGTCGGGCGTCAGTGCGAGATTGTCGATCGCCAATTACCGCACGATGCTCGCGAGTGCCAAGCACCGCGCCCTCGTGCTAGGCGAGTCACCCGCCGTCCCCCGCATCAGCGACCTCGGCCACCTTTATTCCAGCTCGCTGGGCAAACTTGAACTCGACATGATGGGTTCGCACCAGATGAGCGAAAGGCAGGTCCTCGACGCCGTGCTGGCCGAGGCGATTGGCACCGTGTTCAACGAGTACGTCGAAGAACATGGCCTGGCGGAAATCGCTCAGATCTTTTCCGAGGGCGTGAAGATCGAAGTGGGCGACATGCTCCCTTCGAGTCACTACGCGGAACTCTTGAAACGCGTGCCACCGGTATGGGACAAGGCGTTCGAAGTGAATGCCTCACAAAGCGACGCGGTGCGAGCAAGCTGCGTGGAGTTTGTCCTCGCCGGACTCTACGCCACCGATCGTATCAGCCGTAGCCAAACGCACGGGCGGATTGTCTACGAGTTTTGATCGGTTGGCAGTGCTGGGCCACTGGCCGTCAACTTTCGCTCGGCGTCACGCCTAACACCAAGTCGAACTTCGCCTCCAGCTCTCCGAGCTTCGACTCCTTCATCGGCGTAAATTCGCTCGTCACGAGCTTCTGGCGGTCGCCGAGGCTGCGGTAGAGGCCATCGCGGGCGTTTTGCTCGTGGCCGGCGAGGAACAGTTGCGTGGTGAGTTTGCGGCGGCCGTTTTGATTCACGGCGAAGTGGATATGCGGAGTACGACCAGGGTAGGGGACTGGCTTTACCGTGCGGAAGTAGTACTCGCCCGTGCTGCCGGTCAGAAATCGTCCGAAGCCCTGGAAGTTTTTGTCGCGGGTGCCATCGCCACCGCTGCGACTGTGCAGGTAAACGCCGTTACCATCGACCTGCCAAATCTCGACCACGGCGTTCCGCACCGGTTTGCCGACGGCATCGAGGATGCGTCCCGTGAGGTGCGTGATTTCGCCGACGCCTGGAGTCAGTGAGTCGTTCAGGATCAGTAGATCGTTGTCCGTGTCCAGCGGCAATTTGTCGGGATAGAACGGGCCCTCCATCAAGGGAGGAGTCTCTGCCAGCATCTCGGCGAACAGCCCAGGCGTCGTAAACGCGGCGGCCGCGAACGCCGAGCTGCGGAGAAAATTGCGACGCGCGACGGAGATGGAGCCGGCCATGACTTACCCTGTGGGAGTTGGTTGCCTACGATACTTGGTGTTCGCCACTTCGAACACTATAACGAAACCCCGCCGCCGGCTCCAAGTTCTTTCTGAGCCGGCATAGTTCCCCCTCGGACTTCTGACCCATGGACACCCTCACCGCCATTTCCGAACGTCGCAGCGTCAAGAAATACGACACCTCGCACGAGATGCCGCAGGAGCACGTCGACCAACTGCTCGACTTGGCGCTGTTGTCGCCGACCTCGTTCAATATCCAGAACTGGCGGTTCGTCGTGGTCTGCGATCCAGAGCAAAGGAAAAAGCTTCGCGCCGCCGCGTGGAATCAGGCACAGGTCGAGGAGGCGCAATTGCTACTGGTTCTGTGCGGCGATTTGAACGCATGGGACCGGCAACCCGAGCGCTACTGGCAGAACGCCCCAGCGGAAAGCCAAGCGATGATCGTGCCTGCAATTCGTCAGTTTTACAAAGATCAGCCCGAGGTGCAGCGTGACGAGGCGATGCGAAGCTGCGGGATTGCGGCTCAAACCTTGATGGTTGCAGCCAAGGCGATGGGATACGACTCGAACCCGATGATTGGTTTCGATGCTGCGCAAGTGGCCGAGATTATTGGCCTGCCTGACGATCACGTGATCGGTATGATGCTGGTGATTGGCAAAGCGGCTTCCGAAGCGCGACCGCGGGGCGGTCAGCTCGATAAGAGCGAAGTTGTGGTGATCGATCGATTCTAAATCGCCACCGAGGGGGCTACTTGCCCATGTCGATCGCTTGCTGGATGGTCCCGAAGTAGAAGCCAGCCAAGCGGAAGATAAACAAGATGAGTAGCGCGCCAACGCCTAGCCAAATCGCCAAACCGACAGCACCAGCGATCCACCGCATGGCCGTCTCGGCTTCGCCCTCGTACTGCTTAGTAAGGCGGGCCATCGATTCCGAAATCTGCCCGCTTTCCTCTGCGACAGCGAGAGCATCTAGAAACGGTGGGGGAAACGCTCCACTATTGGCGAACGCCAAATAAAGTGGCTGGCCGGCCGACACGTCCGCGATCATTTGTTTCTGATGCTGTGTGTAGAACTCATTGCCAGTGGACTTGAGCACCAAGGGGATCATCTGCCGAACGTCCATTTCGACGTTGAGCAGCAGGTGAAGCGTCCATGCTATCCGCGAAAGGCAAATCTTTTGGATCGCCGCTCCGATGCCGGGTAGCTTGGTGAAAAACAATTGCACCGGCTTCATCCACAACGCTCCGCGCCGCATGGCCACCACAAATCCGGTAATCGCTGCGATGAACACCCCAATAATTAGGAGGTAGGTAAAGAGCCCCGATGTCCCTTTCAAACCGAGGCCAATCGGGTCCACGGCTTTTCCATTTAAGTCTTTGACGTCCAGCGCGCCAAAAATCCAGATCAGCAGGCCCACGACGAAGAGGCCCATCGTCAGCTGAATCATCGGCCAAGCCAGCAGTAAGGCAAAACCGCGAGTGAGATCGTGCCGTACTCGGTAGTGGTGCTCGAGCTTGTTCAAGACCTCGGAAGTCTGTCCCGTCCGCTCGCCAACGCCCACCATCTCGAGGAAGAGCGGTGGAAATAGTTTGCCGGTCTTGGCGAGAGCTTCGCCGAAGGGTCGGCCTCGTTCAATGTCGTCCTGCACTTGACGAAACTGGTCGCGAACCGGGCCACGCGCGTTCTCGGTTTCTCGTTTCCACACGTTCCGCAAATCAACGCCAGCCGCGAGGCCCATTGCCAATCGGTGGCACAGGTCGGAGAGGCGTTTGCCTGAGATGCGGGGCGAAAGCAACATCGTTACCTGGGAGTTGGATGCAATGGGTTAGGTCTATTCGGATGTGGCCCCGGCAACTATTTCACCGGACCAGATGCCCCGCCGCGCATCGCGGGCCTCGTCCTGGGCCGTGGCGAGCGCCCGCTTCATTGTACCGCTATATCGATAGTCCAGCCGAGCCCGCGCGAGCCCGGCACGCACTAGCTCGGCGTTGAGCATCTGGTCGCCGTGCCAGACGAAGGCGAGCTGGCGGCCATAGGCATCGATACGTTCGATGCCGAACACCAACCGGACTTCGCCACCGGCCTGTTCCACGAACTGCCGAGCGAAGGCCGACGCTTCGGGGCCCCAGGGTTCGACGGGGTGGTCGGGCTTCACGGTTTCGGGAGCATCAATGCCCTGTAGCCGCAATCGCTGCCCCGATTCCAGCAGCAGAGTATCGCCATCAATCACGCGGGCTACGCGGTAGGTTCCCTCGGCGAGCGGCTGATTGTCGTCGGGCTGCCGGTACTCCTGCGCAATTCGTAGCAGCACAAACGCCGCGAGCACGAATACCCACCAGTAGATGCGGAAGGGATTTCGCGAGAATCGCTTCGCCATGCTGGTGGTCGAATGAGAGTAGAGGGCGAAAATCAGTTATTGCTAAAGCCCAACTCCACCGTCGCGGGGCGACACAGAGGGTTGCTCACAAAGCGATCTCGGCATTCGGTGCACAGGTCGAAGCGGGCTTGCTGGTAGACCTCATTGTCCAGCGGATCGATGTGCTCGTCCCGGCTAAGCATGTCCTCGATTTCCTCCAAGTAATCGCGGTCGTCATCGACGGCTTCGACACTCGTGTCGGCAGCAGCGAACACCTCCATTCGCACGATGTAGCGAATCTCGTGTTCCAAGTCGATTAATCGTTTGCAGCAATCACAAGTGAAATGGATCATCGCGTGTTGTTCCTCTGGTCCCTCTCGGATCGTACATGCCTTTAAGCATCCTTGCACCACCTGCATGTCTTCATGGTAATGACTGGAGCATCCGGTGGGCAAGCCAAAAGCACTGGTTGCCACTTCGAGCGGCTAGAGCAAATTGAGGGCCGAATCGTCGAATCACCGAGTGCTTCCTCCCATCGGGGACTTGGGCGCGGCGACGGGGACGCCCTACGACTGGCGAACCTACCTGGCCGGCATGCTGTCTGAAGTTTTTATGAAGAGACCCGAGAGCACGTTCTTTTGGGTGGTCGGAGCGCGGCCGGTCGGTTAGAATGGAAGGTATAAGAGGCGGACGTTAAGGACTTCCGAGTCTCTTATCCCCACCGGTTTGACGACGGATAGACGTAGGCAATGGCTAGCGAGTCCGGACCAACCCACTCTCTCTGGTGGCTCACAGCCACTGGTGCTGGCGCATTGCTCGATCTCTTTATCGCAGCGTTTACCTCGCGAAGTTCGCACCGCGTGAACTCCGCGCCTATGGTGAAGCGACGTTTGGCAATTTCCCGCCCAGGCCCCCATAGTATTCCATCCCCATGCAACCTATGTCCGACACCGCACTAAGTTCGAGTGTTTTGGTTTTGAACCGACAGTACATGGCGGTTCACGTGGTGGACGTGCGCCGCGCCTTCACGTTGTTGCTTCGCGAGTTGGCCGAAGTGGTCCACATCGAAGACGGCCAGTATGGCAACTACGACTTCGAATCGTGGCGTGAAATCAGCGAGCTGCAGTCGCAGTTTAAAGAGCCTCACCAGGACTGGATTCGTAGTGTGAACTTTGAAATCCAGGTTCCTCGTGTGCTACGTCTGTTGTACTACGATCGCGTCCCGAAGCAGCGAGTACGGCTCAATCGCCGCAACTTGTTCGCCCGCGACGCCAATCGCTGCCAGTACTGCGGACACTCGTTCCCCATGAGCGAGTTGAGCATCGACCACGTGGTGCCGAGCTGCAAGGGTGGTGAGACCACCTGGGAGAACGTCGTGTGTGCGTGCGTGAAGTGCAACGTCCGTAAGGGCGGTCGCACACCCCAGCAGGCGGGCATGAAGCTCTATCGCAAGCCGGTGCGGCCACGACGCAGCCCGCTGCTCGCGATCAAGCTTGGCAACCCCAAGTACGCGAGCTGGAAGACATTCCTTGATGCGGCGTATTGGTCGGTCGATTTGAAGTAGGCAACCTGCCAAGAAAAGGCAAAGGCCTTCTATCTCTACAGTGAGCCGGGCCGTCCCCGGCCCCGGAAATTTCGGCAATGGCTACGCTTTGCCATTGTCATACTTTCCGGGGCCGGGGACGGCCCGGCTCACACGTTGTTCGAAAAGCGACACCTGTAAAAAGGCAACGCCCGCGATGAAGCTCATCGCGGGCGTCGTCTTTTATTTCTATACCGCCTGCGCCGATCAACTATCGGCGAGAGGCTCTTTCTTTTCAGTAATCACTTCGCACTGCGGTGCCATCTCGGCGTTGAGCTGGATGTAGTCTTTCCACTCTTCGGGGACGTTATCCTCGTGGTAGATGGCTTCCACCGGGCATTCGGGTACGCACGCTTCGCAGTCGATGCACTCGTCGGGGTGGATATAGAGAATCTGCTCGGACTCGTAGAAGCACTCTACGGGGCAAACCACTACGCAGTCGGTGTACTTGCAGCCAAAGCACGGTTCGCAAACTACGTGCGTCATCTATCGGATCCTCTCTAACGGTCATGCGGAAGGCAACGGTGCCGGCCCGCGAAGGTTGAAGGGCGTGCGGACCAGACGTGGTGCCGCTGAACCCGTTCGGGGGCAACCACTTAGAGCCACAGGGGGCGTGGTTGCCGCACGTGTTCGATACTAGTAGTTCACGGCGCGGGGTGTCAAGCGTGGACGGCGGCAAAATCACCCGGTTTTTGCCGATCCGGACGCAAAGTAACCATTCGCCTTGCCTCGGCCCGCCCCGCTACCTAGAATCGAAGTAGGGGCCAGGCAGCACGGGGAGGGGTTGGACACCCTCCGCGTCCAGCGTGTTCGCTACCTGTTGACTATGCGGGTGTTGGCCATTGTGGTCGGTCTCTGCCGCTCACAACGAACCATACATCCCAGTAACTCGTGGAGTGACCTGTCGTGGCGCTCTCTGAAATCGACCGAAACCTCATCGACCGTTGCCTCGCTCACAAGCCGCACGCTTGGGAAGATTTCGTCGATCGTTTCATGGGCCTCGTGGTACATGTGGTCAACCACTCGGCACAAAGTCGCTCGATGCGGCTTTCCCAAGCCGATCGTGAAGACTTGGTCTCCGAGGTATTCCTGACGCTGGTCGACAACGATCTGGCAGTCTTGCGGCATTTCCGTGGCGAAAGCTCGCTGGCCACATACCTGACGGTAATAGCTCGCCGCATTGTCGTGCGGGCGCTAGTATCCGCGCCCAATCATGCCGCACCTCTGGGAAACGGTGATGTGCCTGAAAACCACGTCGGCCCCGAACAACGGATAGCCGATCGTGACGAAGTCGCCCAACTGCTCGACACCCTGCACGGCCCTGAAGCCGAAGTCGTGCGGATGTACCACATGGAAGGGAAGAGCTACGGCGAAATCAGCAAGGCCGTCGATATGCCCGAGAACAGCATCGGCCCGATGCTCACGCGTGCTCGTGCCAAGCTTCGCCACCGTGCGAAGGTCGACCGCGCCCCTAGCTAAGCAGCTTGCTAGGTACAAACTTCCTTGTGGCGGAAGCAAGTCGTCAGGTGGTCGTTAACCATCCCCACCGCTTGCATGAACGCGTAACAAGTGGTCGGACCAACAAACGTGAAGCCGCGCTTCTTGAGCGCCTTGCTCATCGCCTTGGATTCAGCGGTCTCGGCGGGGACTTCGGAAAGACTCTTGTAGCGATGCTGCAATGGTTCACCGTCGACAAACTGCCACAGTAGCCCGGCGAGCGACTCTCCAGAGTCTTGCACCTCCAGCACGGCCTTGGCGTTCTTAATGGTCGACTCGATTTTTCCCCGGTGACGCACGATTCCGGAGTCGAGAACCAGCGATTCGACCTTCTTCGGCGTGAACCTTGCGACTTTCACAGGGTCAAACTCAGCAAAGGCCTTACGGTAGCCGGCCCGCTTGTTGAGAATGGTGCTCCAGCTTAGCCCCGCCTGAGCCCCCTCAAGGGTCAGCATCTCGAAAAGGTGCCGATCGTCCCACGACGGGACGCCCCACTCGGTGTCGTGGTAAAGCGTTTCGGCTTCGCTACCGAGTGCCCAGTCGCATCGTTTCATCGTTCTCGCCCGTTGGGGAATTCAGGAACCGCCCGTTCGAGAGTATCCTGAAGGGGTGATTTCGGGTAGCGAGGGTTCGTGAAAGTGGAGTTCATGGGCGCAGGAAGGCTACCACGGCCCTGACGGGCCCCGCTCGGTGCTCTAATTGATTGAGAAGATTTGTGTCTGAATCTGTCTATGACTTCGACGTGGTAGTGGTGGGTGCTGGTCACGCAGGGACCGAGGCCGCGCTGGCCGCTGCGCGGATGGGAGCGAAGGTCGCACTGCTCACCACCAACTGCGACACCGTGGGCCAGATGAGCTGTAATCCCGCGATTGGTGGCGTTGGCAAGGGTCAGATCGTACGCGAGATCGACGCACTCGGCGGAGCCATGGGGCAAGCGATCGACGCCACGGGCATTCAGTTTCGCCTGCTCAACCGCCGCAAGGGCCCGGCGATGCACAGCCCCCGCGCGCAGGCGGACAAGAAGGCGTACCAAGCCGAGGTCAAGCGACTCTGCGAGCATCAAACCAACCTGAGCCTCCGCCAAGAGGTGGTTGAGGATTTGGAGATCGCGAGCCCCGACTCGAATCAGCCACTGATCACGGGCGTGCGAGTCCGTGGCGGGGCGGTTTATCGCTCCCCAACCGTCGTTCTCACGACGGGAACATTCCTTCAAGCCCTAATGCATACCGGCGAGGCCAAGACCGCCGGCGGTCGGGCAGGGGAGGGGACAACGGCAGGCATCAGCGGAGCGCTTGGGCGAATTGGCATTCGCTTGGAGCGATTCAAGACCGGTACGCCACCACGGCTCAACGGACGAACCATCGACTACGAACGCACTGAGCTGCAACCGGGCGACGACACCCCGCAGCCGTTCTCGTTCCTCAATCGCGCGCTCGATGTCGAGCAGATGCCGTGCTACATCACGTACACGAATCAGGCCGTCCACGACTTGATCAACGCGAACCTGCACCGCGCGCCGATGTACAGCGGGCAGATCAACAGCAGCGGCCCCCGCTACTGCCCGAGCATCGAAGACAAGGTGGTGCGATTTGCCGAGAAGGATCAGCATCAGCTGTTCTTGGAACCGGAAGGAAGGAATACGCTTGAGGTCTATGTCAACGGCGTGTCCACCAGCTTGCCGCGTGACGTACAGGATGAAATGTTCAAGCTCATCCCCGGCCTCGAGCGGGCCGAAATCATGCGTTACGGCTACGCCGTGGAGTACGACTACGCCCCTCCCGACCAGTTGACGCCTTGGCTTGAGACCAAGTGCTGCCGGGGACTCTTCCTGGCGGGGCAAATCAATGGCACCACGGGTTACGAAGAAGCCGGTGCCCAGGGACTCATCGCTGGTGCGAACGCTGCGCTGCAAGTCGCTGGCCGCGAGCCACTCGTCTTGACACGCGACCAAGCTTATATCGGCGTGCTGATCGATGATCTTGTGACCTGTGGCGTGGACGAACCTTACCGTATGTTTACAAGCCGCGCTGAGTATCGCCTCTTGCTTCGGCACGACAACGCTGATCGCCGCCTCACACCGCTCGCTCACCAGTTCGGCTTGGCCGATAACGTGCGAATGGATCGCCTGACCGAAAAGCTCACCGCGATGGACGAGGCGAAGCGCGTCCTTAGCACTACTTCGCACGCGGGCGGCCCGCTAGCGAAGTTTCTCCGCCGTCCTGAAGTGACTTGGGACGACGTCGCGGCCGTCGCGCCATCGCTCGCCACGATCGACACTGAAGCAGCCGAGCAGGCGTTGTGGGACATCAAGTACGAGGGCTACATCGCTCGCCAGCAAGTCGAAGTCGATCGGCAGCAGCGACTCGCCTCGAAGCGAATCCCGCTCCAGTTCGACTACCACCGCTTGGCCCAAATGCGCATGGAGGCCCGCGAGAAACTCACCCGCATCCGCCCCGTGGACCTCGCCCAGGCGAGTCGGATTAGTGGCATTACGCCGGCGGATATTGCGCTGTTGATGGCGCACATGGAGGGGCGGGCATGATATTCCATAGAGTCGAATTTGTTCGGTGTATTGTCAAATGCTACAATCTTGTAGAGGTGACGCCCCTTTCCCCACCCGCCGCAAACATCAAATGACCTCCATCGACCGAATTACCTTCGACCCGGCCGTCATGGGTGGCAAGCCGTGCATTCGCGGAATGCGCGTCACAGTGGGTACGATCTTGGGACTTCTAGCTGCTGGAAAGTCGCATCAGGAGATATTGGAAGCCTACCCCTATATTGAGCCTGAAGACATCGAACAGTGTTTGGTCTACGCGACATGGCGTGTTGAGGAATGCGACGTGCCCCTATCGAGCGTATGACCATCCGAGTTCTCATCGACATGAATTACCGCCGTGCTGGGTGGATTTCTTCCACGAAAGCGGCATCGTCAGCCAACATTGGAGCGTGATTGGTAGCCCCGGAGCCAAGGACGCAGAAATCATGGCGTGGGCGTTGGCCAACGATTACTTTGTATTCACCCATGATCTCGACTTCAGCACGCTGCTCGCGCTTTCCCACGCGACGGGGCCGAGTGTAATCCAGGTGCGGACAGAGAACGTGATGCCCGACCATCTTGGAGCAACCGTACTTGCCGCGCTGACACAGCATGAGCTGGAACTGGAGAGCGGGGCATTGTTAATTATTGACGATAGTCGGAAGAGAGTTCGAATCCTTCCCCTATGAAGACGAGACTCAGCGAATGCTTCTCCGCGTCGCCAAACTCTCCGCCCTCGTGCTCCTCTCCTGGTGCGTGATGACCACCACGCACGAACTTGGCCACCTTGTGACAGGCTGGCTTGGGGGTGGGACGCTGGTTGACGTGGAGCTTCGGCCTTGGAAACTTCCGCATAGCCGGTTTGCACCCGACCCTTATCCGCGGCTGACGCTTTGGGGTGGGCCAGTGCTCGGTGTAGCCCTGCCGGTGCTGTTGGCGTGGGCCATCGATCGGCAGTGGGCGTGGTTTGTGGCCAACTTTTGCGTGCTGGCGAACGGACTGTACATACTGCTTGCTTGGTACAGTGGCGATCGCTGGCTCGATACGCCACGGCTCATCGCAGAAGGGGAGAGCTTGCTCGTAATCGCTATATTTGCGGCCCTCGCAACTTCCGCTGGATACTATGGCATGCGAGGCTCCGTGAATTCAATTTGGAAACCACCTGCGTCGCACCAGTCCGCTACTCACCGCGAGTGAGTTCAATGAGCGACACCCCTTGCCGTGGCAGGTCGAATTCGAACTTCGCGTCGTTCACCACGAACTCGTAATTGTCATCGCCCGAGTAAGGCGTGAGCTCCGACGACTCCATGAGTCGCTTGTACTGCTGTTCGTTCGGTGCGCCGGGCGAACCCATGCGTTTCCACTCACCAAAAGGATTGCCGTGCGTTTCGTCGACGCGGTAGTGCTTGGCGGTGGCGGTATCCCAGTCGAGCCCTAGGTCGCGAATCTCCAGCTTGACCTTCGCCACGGGCCCAGGCAGATCGTCGTCGTGGTAGTGCCACACGAGCACCGTCACCCGGTCGTTGTTACGACTGGCTAGTACTCCCACGTCTGGTTGATCGCGAACGCCACTGCCCATGATCTTGTCGAGCGCCACTTGATGCGAGCTCGTCGCCGGCAGTCGCTCGGATTCCATCTGACTCATCATGCGAAACACATTGAACACGGCCAGCGGGATGCCGTTGCTGGCAAGCTGGCGAAAACCAGCGAAGTAGGGTTGATCCTCGAACTCGAACGCCCAAGTGAGCGCCCCCTCCAGCCGCACGCCATGCTTGTCCGCGAGGTCGTGCTTTCGGGCGAAGCTGGCGGCCGTGTAGCTGGAGTACATGGTGCCATTGCGGTAGCTGAACTGCGGTCCCTGGCACGCGGCGCACCCCTCGGGATCGGACTCGCCGATGACAATCGGCGTTTGCTTTAACTCGGGGAACGACGCCACGATTCCGAATCCGCGGTCAATGGTTCGCAACTGGTCGGCGATCCCCATCTGGATGTGATCGTCGACGTAGCGCGGCGAACCCTTGGCGTGGAACGACACGAAGTCGATCGGTGTCCCTACTTTGCCCGTGGCATGATTCTTGCCACGCAGGCAGTGCTCAAGGAACTTTCGCGTGAAGTCACCACCATCGCCCGCCGTGTCCGGTCCGCCAACACGCGCGTTCGGTATCGCTCGCCGGATGGCCGCGACCGTGTAGTCGTGCAATTTGTAAAACTCTTCGGGCGTGCCACCCCAGTAACCATCGGGGCAGATGTTGGCTTCGTTCCATGTTTGCCAGTACCAGCGGAGCACCTCGTCTTCGCCGTACCGCTCCTTGCAGTGCTTGGCCCATTGATAAACGAGTTCGCCCCACTTCTCGTAGCTCTTCGGCGGATAGCGCCAACCCGTCATGATTTCTTCGTAACGAAACCCGGGGCGCCACTCGTGTTGGTAAGGCTTCGGTTTGGTCGACATCGCCTCGGGCATGAAGCCGACCTGCACGTAGGGTTTCACGCCGCGTTTTACCTGGGTGTCGAAGATACGATCGACGATCGTCCAGTCGTAAACCGGCTTGCCCCACTCATCTTCGGTGTAGGCATTGGTGCTGCCCCACTTGAGCGCCGGCGTGCCATCGCCCGAGGTAAGCAGATTGTGCGTGCGAAAGTAAACATCGTCCTTCCGAAGCTCACCGAGCCGACTCGTCAGCTTGCGACCGTCCTTCATGTAGACGTAGTTCGGTTCGTCGCCGCCAAAGAATCGCCAGATGGGGCGCAGCTCGCCAGATGGTTTGGTGGAATCGACCCCGATGGTCACGTCGAACGACTCTTGAGCTAGCGAGGTGGACGAGAACAGCAGGCACGTCAGAACGGCGGGCGTGATGAGGCGGAGGAGCATGGCGACCTCGTGGCGAGCGGGGGCGAGAAGCGGGACAAGCGAACTTCTACCATATCCGAACCCCTTGCCGGCGTCTGCCCCGCGATAACCCGGGTCCTCGCACAATTCCTTCGCTACGGCTTGTGGCGATTGGAAGGCTTGCGAGGTTGATCCTCGAACAGCATGCGATAGGCCTCGCTTTGCGGATCGTCGTACTGCCCCGACCGCACGGCCCAAATGAACGCGACGATCGCGGTGGAAGCGAGTGCAAGCGCGACAGGAATCATGACGTAGATCGTCGACATTATGCACCTCGCCCGAGAGTGATGCTCATGGCGCTAGCGAGCACAGACGCCGAACTAATGGGCATGAGGATCGCGGCGACGAGGGGCGAGATGCAACCTGCCGCGGCGAGGGACACAAACAGCACGTTGTAACTTAGTGCAATCGCCAAGTTTTGCCGCACGGTGCGACGGGTGCGTCTTGCGAGCTGCACCAGCTCTACGAGAGGCATTGTACCCGGCGCGGCGATGTAAATGTCGGCCGCTGCGAGCGATGCCTCGGCACCACCTTCGACCGCAATACCAACGTCCGCCGCAGCCAGGGCCGCGGCATCGTTGACACCGTCGCCCACCATCACCGTGGACAGCTGACGAGAGCCGCTGACGATCGCCAGCTTGTTTTCAGGCGTAACCTGGGCGAAGCAATCGTCTTCCGGAATGCCAACTTGATTGGCAACCGTTCGAACCACGCCAGACGCATCGCCCGAAACGATGGACGGCTGCCACCCCAAGGCGCATAGCTCGGCGATGGCTTGCGCCGCGTCGGAGTGAAGTTGGTCGCCAAGAGCCGCGACACCAACGAGCCGGCCGTCGAGCGACACGCCCACTGTCGTCAGACCAGCCTGTTCCAGCCCGCGAATACGATCCGCATCCGAAGGCACGATTTCGACTCCGCTATCGATGAGAAACGTGGGCGAACCTACGAGCAGAACTTGCTCGTCTACGATTGCTCGAATTCCGCCCCCGTGAATTTCTTCACTCGATTGTGGGGTATCAGTACCCCTTCGAAGTGGTTGATTGCCAAACGCCTCGACCAGTGCCTTTGCGATCGGATGCGTTGAGCGCAACTCGGCCTGAGCGATCACCGGTCGCAGCCAGTCAGGGCCCGTCCACTCAACCAGCGTCGGTCGGCCGCTGGTAAGCGTGCCCGTCTTATCGAGCAGCATTCGGCCCCTACGGGCAAGGATTTCGAGCGCCCCGGCATTCTTAATTAGCACCTGTCGCCGAGCTGCGAGACCGATTGCCACTGCCATGGTGAGGGGCGTGGCCAAACCCAACGCACAGGGGCAGGCAACAATCAGCAAGGCGATCGTGTGGGTCACTGCTTCGGATAGCGACGCCGTCATCGACCACACCACAAAGGTCACCACTGCCACCACCAGCACCACCGTGACGAACCACCCCGACGCTCGATCGGCAAACTGGACAATGGGTGGCTTTTCTCGAACCCCCTCGGCTACTAAATCCATCAGCCGCGCGACGCGCGTCCCCTCGCCAACGGTCTCCACGCGAAGGCGAATCGTGCTTCCTAGGTTTTGAGTGCCGGCGAATACTTCGTCGCCGGGCTTGATGGGTTCGGCGCAGGACTCCCCAGTGAGCAGGCTCCGGTTCAGCGCGGAGTGCCCTTTGATCACAGTTCCATCCGCGGGAATCAGATCGCCTGAGAGAACTTCGACGACATCTCCCTTTTCAAGTGCGTCGAGAGTCGTTTCGACGATCCCATCGCCTCGCACCACACGGCAGGTGTTCGGTGTAAACGAACCGAGCAGGTTCACCGTCTCGTCCGCCCAGCGTTGTTGCCGCGATTGAAACCATCGACCGACGAGGAGCAGGAAGACAAGCACGCTGAGCGAGTCAAAATAGATCTCTCCAGTGCCAGTCACGACGTTCCAGATGCCCGCCACACCGCCGGCGGCGAGGGCAAGTGCGATAGGCACGTCGAGCGTCACACCCTGGGCCCGAATCGCCGACCAAGCCCCGCGGAAGAATACACTTCCCGGCCATACCAGGGCGATGGTGCCCAGGCCGGCGCTGATCCATCGAAATAAATTGGAGAACTCGGCTTCGATCCCTGCGAACTGCCCGGCGTACAGCGCGATGGCAAGCAGCATGGTGTTGCCGGCACACGCGCCCGCAACGGCCAAGCGGATGAGCTGCGTCCGCTCACCGCGTCGATGGACTTCGCTTGCCGTGGTGTCCCTCGCCGGGTGGGCGGGGTAACCTAGGCGGTCAAGCATAGTTGCGATGGCCGATAACGGTGTCTCGCACGGATCCCAAATGACCCGAATCACCGCATCACGTAGGTTGAGACGGGCCGAGCGCACGCCGGCGACGAGTTGCGGCAGGCGTTCGACCAACCACATGCACGCTGCGCAGTGAACGCCCTCGAGCCGCAGATCGGTCGACAGATATCCGCCGGCGATCCCCTGGCAATGCCTGGCTTGAAACTCTTCCGCGTCAAATGCCGCGTAGCGGTTGCCGGTGCTGCGAACCGGAGCCCGTTCTCCCCCCGTCGCCTCGCGGACTCGATAGAAGTCGTCGAGCGAGTTATCGTGAAGCAGTTCGTAGACAGTCCGACAACCGTGGCAGCAGAACTGGTGTTCGGCCACGGGATCAACCAGCCCGCGCGGCACGGGCAACCCGCAGTGTTCGCACGCTACGGCTTTCACAGTTCTTGCGTCATCGGTGACGACAGTCACGGCGCGGCCTCATGTTCGGCCGCTGGTCGGCAACAGGGTGGCAACTCGTCGGGGTTGGGTACAGAACTCGGTGAATGCAATTGAGCTGCTTCGACCGACCGTGCGAGTGCCACGGAGTCGAGCCGTAGCCTTCCGGCGATGGTGGTAAGCCCCACGACGATCAGCGCCACCGCGCAAACAGCGGGGAGTCGTTTACCGAGCACACCAAGCGCGGTTTGGACACTCGCCCCGAGTGCTACCAGAACGGGAAGCGTGCCCACCCAGAATACGGCCATGACGATCGCGCCTCGGAGCGGACTCCCTGTGCCCGCGGCCGTAAGAGCGAAGGCGTACAACCAACCGCAAGGCAGCAGCGTCGTCAACAGCCCAATTGCGAGTGCCCTATGGGTCGGTTTGAAGGTTAGCGCGAGCCTTTGGCCACGCTGGACCGTCAGCGCGAGCCATTTCGGGGGATGCACGGTGTGAATACGGTGACCAAGGTATCGCAGTAGCTCGGTCACGCCCATCGCCACCATCAACCCGCCGGCGAGCGCCATTGCGATCGGCTGAAGTCCCGCGAGAGTGGAGGTCATATCGACGATGGCGCCTATCGATCCAGCGACGGCCCCGAGCAGCATGTAGGTAACAAGCCGGCCGCCGTGGTAGGCGACCTGCAGTCGCCCACGCGATGCCCCCGGCTTGGGTTGGCCCACGGCAAACGCGACGAAAGGCCCACACATTCCTGCGCAGTGCAGCGAGCCGAGCAAACTGGCCACAAACACCGTGGCGACGAGTGGCGTCATTGTTTTGCGCCTTCTTCGGAGGCCGGCGTACTGTAGCTCGAAGCGTCTGCCGACGTATCGATGACTTGCGACGGCCCCGAATTGGCCAGGGTCATCGCCACCATCATCAACGTGACGTGCCCCAGCAAGAGCGCGACGATGATGATCGGCCAGCAAATGCTCGCCAAGAACGTCGGCTGCATGTCGGTGGGATTTGACGTGGCTGGCATGTTAGTAGGGTCCTAGCAGAAAGAATCGTTCGATGGCCAATTGATTGGACTCATTGACAATGCGAAGTTCGAGTTCGGTCTTGCCGCCGCGAAACACCTCTCGCGGTGCGGAAATCCTGACCACGTGCATCGCCGTGGCACCGGGCGCGACGGGTGCTGACGTATCGCCTTCGACGATGGTCGCGTCAGCTGGCACTTCGACATTGAATCGATAAACAGCATCCGTTTTTTCGCGATTAACCAGCTTCACACGGAGGACGTTCTCAATGGCTCCGGACTCGCTGGTTTGATAACTCCCGCCCCCGCCGCGGAACAGCGTGACATCGAACGGCACTTTGTTGGTTAAGACAGTTACGAACACCCCAATCAGCGCGGTGATCGCCACCAGGTAGATAATGGTCCGCGGCCGTACGAGTTTCGTCGGCTCGCCATCGAGCGCCTGCTGCGAACTGTAGCGAATCAGCCCTCGCGGCTGATTGGTTTTGTCCATCACCTCGTCGCAGATGTCGACACACTGCGCACAGCCGATGCATTCGAGTTGCAAACCGTTGCGAATGTCGATGCCGGTAGGGCAGACATCAACGCACAAGTGACAATCGACGCAGTTGCCCAGTTGTTTTGCTTCTCGGTCTCGCCCGCGCCCACGTGGTTCGCCACGGCGCTCGTCGTAGCCAATGATGCAGCTTGATCGATCGAGCATCACCGACTGAAACCTGCCGTACGGACAGCCAATGATGCAGAGTTGTTCCCGCCAGTAGCAAAAGTCGAACATCATCAGCCCCGTGATGAACGCCACGATGGCGAACGGGGCAGGGTGCTCAAATGGTGTGCTTGTCCAAATCCAGCGATGCAGATTATCGACACCCACGAAATAAGCGAGGAACATGTTCGAAAGGTGCAGGCAGATCACTAAGTACACCGCGTACATCGCCGCGATTCGCCACGGCGCGACGGCTTGCCTTGGCTTGAGTCCTCTGCCGGCCGTCCCCATGAACAATCGTTCGATGGGGCGAAACACGAACTCCATGTACACGGTCTGTGGGCACGCCCAGCCACACCACACCCGCCCCGCCACGGCGGTTGCGAAGAAGATGATTAGGAAGAGCGTGACGATGAAAATCGCAAGCAGCAGGGTGTCCGTGGGGAGGAACGTGAAGCCGAAGAAGGTGAACTCGCGTGCTGCTAGATCGAGTAGGATCGCCGGCTTGCCGCCGATCTCGACGAAGGGCAACAGCGCGTACACGGCCACGAGAACGTACGCCACCACACGCCGATACTGCCAGAAAACGCCCTTCGACAGCTTGGGGTAGATCCACCGCCGGCTGCCATCGTGTTCGAGCGTCGACAGGACGTGCTCTTCAGGTTGTAGAACGGGAAGTTCCATTCGTGTAGCTTTACTTAGTCTCGCCTGCGGTGGGGGCCGCATCGGCGGCGGGCCAAGGATCAATTTTCTTGGCGTTTTGCTCGGGTGCTTTGCCGCCGGGGAGGTTCTTACCGCGAAGTTGGGCGATGTAGCACGCGGCGAACAATAGCTCGTTGGGATGCAGCTTCGTTCCCCACGCCGGCATCGCGCCATCCTTCGCCCCTTCGGAAATAATCTTGGGGATGTCATCAATGACGTTCACGTGGATGTAAAAGTCGTCCGTCATGTTCGGCGCAGACGAACCACCGCTGGCATCCTGTCCGTGGCACGACGCACAGTTCGAGGCGAACACCGACTGCCCGACGGCAAGCCATTTGTCATCGTGCAGGTACTTGAGGACATTCTCGCGCGTTGGTTCCAGCGTGCCAATCTCGCCGAACTGCAGCTTCAGATTCGCTGCTTTGCCGGCGTCGAACTGGGCGTGCAGGTTGCGAGGTACGGTGGGCGAGTGGAACCACAGAATATAGAACGGCGCGAACGCGATCGTCCCCAGGAATATCCAGCTCCACCAACCGGGAATCGGATTGTCGTACTCCTGAATGCCATCGTAATTGTGGCTGGTCAGCGTTTCGTCGGGTTCGTCTTGGAGCAGAGTATCGGCCATGGAATATCGTTTCTTACGATGAAAAGTGAAGGGAGAGCCTAGCACTACCGCTTAGCGGCATGCTTCTGCGAGTCGTCGTCGAGTGGCAACTTTGACCAGCGGTCGATGTCCGACTGTTTCCGCATCGCGAGCCAGATCAGCACGCCAACGAAGATCGCGACGAACATCACCAGTCCCGTCGTCTTGATCGTGTCGATGGCGGCGTCGGTTTGTAGCCAGTTCATGGTTTGCCTCCTTGCGTCGTTACGGATGCAACCGGTTCGGTGGCGGGGGCGGCCTCTTCCGCGGCTGGCTCTGTCGTCGGTGTGACGCCGAGTCGCTGGAGGTACGCCACGAGAGCAATGATCTGGCGGTCGGCGAGGTCAACCACCTTGCCATCCGGCGTTCGATAGGGTGCCCCGTTCTGCTGCACGAACTCCGCAGCAATCGCCGCCGCTTGAGCTTTGGCGTCGTCGGCAGACTTGCCGCGGAGATTGCCCTCGTACTCTGGGTAAGGCACTCCCAGCGCTTGATGCGCGGCGATACGGAGCGGCACCGACGTGAAGTCGAGCTTCTTCTTCACCAGCCAGGGGTACGGAGGCATGATCGAACCTTGACTCTCCGTGGCCGGGTCCATCAGATGGCGGACATGCCATGCATAGCTCTGACGGCCACCCTCGCGTGCCAAGTCCGGACCAATTCGCCGCGACCCCCACTGGAACGGATGGTCGTACATCGACTCTTCCGCTTTGCTAAACGCACCGTAGCGGATGGTCTCGGCCACCATCGGACGGATCATCTGCGAGTGGCAGTTGTAGCAGCCTTCGGCGACGTAGATGTCTCGGCCGGCGAGTTCCAGCGGTGTGTAAGGCCTGACGGCGTCGGTCGCTGGAATGTTCGAACGAATCACAAACGCCGGCACCAGCTCCAGCAGCGAGGCGATGCCCACCGCCAGCACGGTCATCACGGTGAACTTGATCGGCAAGCGTTCCCACACACGGTGCCACCAGAGTGTGCTCCAGACATCAATCTTGCGACCAACATCCAGAACCGCAGTCAGCTGCGACTCGGGCGCCGTCTCTGGGGTGAAAGGCACGTTACGAAGCGCAGGGGCTTCGTACACCGGCACTTCGTACACGGCGGGACGACTCCGCCAAGTGCAGTAGATGTTCCAGCACCCGATGACCGTCGCACCGAAGTACAACAAGCCACCCACCACTCGGATCCAGTACATCGGAATGATGGCCTGCGTCGTCTCGACGAACTGCGGGTACATCAACTGGCCGGTGGGGGTGATACCCCGCCACATCAGACCTTGGGTCAAACCTGCGACGTAGATCGCCAGGGCGTAGACCAAGATGCCAGCGGTCGCCAGCCAGAAGTGAAGATTCGCGAGCTTCACGCTGTGAAGCTTGGTTTGATACAACCTGGGAGCGAGCCAGTAGATCATGCCGAAGGCCATGAAGCCGTTCCAGCCGAGCGCCCCCGCGTGCACATGGGCGATGGTCCAGTCGGTGTAGTGGCTAAGGGCATTGATGCTCTTGATTGACAGCATCGGGCCTTCAAACGTGCTCATGCCATAGAAGGTGATGCCAACGACGAAGAACTTGAGCACGGGGTCGGTCGTCACCTTGTGCCAAGCGCCGCGGAGGGTGAGCAATCCGTTGATCATGCCACCCCAACTCGGCATCCACAGCATCAGCGAGAACACCATGCCGAGCGTCTGCGCCCACTCGGCGGTCGCCGTGTAGTGCAAGTGATGCGGGCCCGCCCAAATGTAGATGAATACCAGAGACCAGAAATGCAGAATCGACAGACGGTAGGAGAAGATCGGCCGATCCGCCGCCTTGGGGAGGAAGTAGTACATGAGTCCCAGGAACGGCGTTGTAAGGAAGAACGCCACCGCGTTGTGCCCGTACCACCACTGCATCATTGCGTCCTGGGCACCGGCGTAGATCGGGTAGCTTTTGAACCAGTCGAGCGGGTTGCCAGGCGGCCCCATCGCCACCAGTGGAACCCAAATGTTGTTGAAGATGTGCAGCACGGCGACCGTGACAATCGTCGCGATGTAAAACCATAGCGCGACGTACATATGCCGTTCGCGACGCGTAACCAGCGTCATAAAGAAGTTCGTCCCAAAGAACCCGGCCCACACCACTGCGATCGCAATGTCGATGGGCCACTCAAGCTCGGCGTATTCCTTGCTTTGGGAAATGCCAAACGGCAACGTCAGCGCGGCACTCACGATAATGAGCTGCCATCCCCAGAAGTGCAGATTGCCAAGCGTATCGCTCCACATGCGCGCCTTGCAGAGCCGCTGCGTGGAATAGTAGATGGCCGCGAAGATGGCGTTGCCAGCAAATGCAAAAATCACCGCGTTGGTGTGCAGAGGTCGTAGGCGACCGAACGTGATCCACTCAATGCCGCCATTCAGCGCGGGGTAAGGCAGCTCGACCGCCAGGATCAACCCCACCGCAAATCCCACTAGCGCCCAGATGAGCGTAGCGGTGACGAATTTTCGAACAATGGCATCGTTGTAGCTAAACGACTCGAGGGGGCCGACCGATTGCCGGCCCGATGCGTGTGGCACGCTGGTCACGTCAGACATGAGAGATCCGCTAGAGTATCACTGGGGAGGTAGGCAATGTCGATCAGTTTGCTCAGCCGCTAGTTCGCGGGTTCCGTCGCAACGACAGGCGAAGCGTCTTGCACAGTTGTCTCGCCTTGCGGCAGAAGTTGCTGAATCGTTGCCTCACGGAAGCGGGCTTCGCTCGCTGCGAGGTCGGCGTCCAGCAGTTGATGCAAGGCACACAGTGCCGCACCGTCGATGGCATCGCGACCGGGGCAAGTGTCGATGCGACGTACCGGATCGACACACGCAATGATGTCCATCACGCTCAGCGTTTTGGGGTCGGCGTGCAGCGAATAGCCACCGTGCGACCCCCGCTGGGCAATCACGATCCCGGCTCGCGCGAGCGGCTGAAGCACCTTAGGCAGGTAGCTTTGCGGCACCCGCGTCGCTTCGGCCAATTGTTGGGTCGTTTGGGCTACCCCGTGCTGTTGTGCAAGACGCACAACGGCACGCAGGGCATACTCGGCTGTTTGTGAAACGGACACGCGATACCTCCCAAAGGCACATAAGGACTACTCACCAAGTGGGTATTCGTACCCACTTATCCGCTTGCCTAGGCAACCCCTGTGCCGAGATTGAGAGTTCCACATCAACTTTCGTTTCACGCTGTAAAACACGAGGCGCAACACGCTGGGGCAAAATGTCGCAGTGCCAGGCGGCGAAGGATTAGAAGTGTGCGAATCGCTTGTACTGTGCGACTCGGCACAGCCCGAACGCTCAGTCGCACACGCCGATTGCGACGATCCCGAAAGAGTACCGGCAGCGATAGCACTCCAATGGAGATTGCCGCAAATTGGGTCGAAAACGCTAAGGAGTCGCGACCTTGCCCATTGGTGCGAAGTTAGGTTGCACCCCCCCTTAGGAAACTGGCTATGGCCACCCACTCCCGCCCGCGAATTGCTACGCTCGCTCTGATGTTTGGCACGTCGATTGTTATGCCGACGGCCCTCGCCAATTCACTCGGTCCGTATTTCGACCTCGAGCGTCCTGCAGCCACGGAAGTGGCCGAGATCCAGGTGGCCGAGGCGGTCGGAATGGTGCCGGTCACGGCCCCCATCGCCCAGCAGTGTGGCTACTTCGACGATTGTGAGGAGTACACCGTAGGGCCCTGCGATGGCTACTGCGACGCCGAACCTTGCATCATCCCCGAACTACTGCTCGGCTGCTTCTGTCCGACTCCAGGCTGTTTCGACGACTGGATCAGCCCGATGACCAACCCGGTGTTCTTTGAGGATCCGCGGACGCTCACCGAAGTCCGCGGCATCTTCCTGCAACACAAAGTTCCCTCGACGGCCGGTGGTGGCGACATCCAGGTCTACGCCGTTCAGCTTCGTGCCGCCCTCACCGATCGGTTGTCGCTTATTGCAACGAAGGACGGCTACGCGGTATCGAGCAATCCGCTGATCCGCGATGGTTGGGCCGACGTGGCGCTTGGTCTTAAGTACAACTTGATTCGCGATTACGAAACCCAATCGCTCCTTTCGACGGGTCTCGTTTACGAAATGCCCGTCGGTAGCCCCCGCACTCAACAGGGCAATGGCGATGGCGATGGCGAGTTCCACCTGTTCTTGTCGGGCGGTACCACCATCTGCTGCGACTGGCATTACATCAGCGGCTTCGGCCTTCGCCTGCCGGCTGACGACAATGCGGAAGAGAGCAGCCTCTACTGGTCGAATCACGTTGACTACTACCTGGGACGTGGCTTCTACGCCCTGACCGAGTTCAACTGGTACCACTGGATTGGGAGCGGTAACAACGGCGTACCCGGTATCTCGGGTGGCGACTTGTTCAATTTTGGTTCGACCGGCGTTGCTGGCAACGACATCGTGACCGGGGCGTTTGGCGTGAAGTACAAGCCTAGCCGCCTGACCGAAATCGGTATCGCGTGGGAAAACCCGCTCACCGAGCGCCGCGACGTCTTGGAAAACCGCCTGACCGTCGACCTGATCCTGCGTTACTAACACTTCGCCACCCAGGCGACAATCCCCGTCGGGGATTGTCAGAAGATCGCCTCGGAAGAGCCCTCCGGCCCACCTGTCCGGTTGGTTCTTCCGAGGCGATAGCGTTGGTTGGGTGCAAGTTCCACCTGCACGAAGCCGAATTAATCGTTAGAATCGATACCGCGACTTGCCTGGGCAAGGTTGCAGCCTACAGTTACGGTGATCCGCCCATGTCAACACTAACCGTCCAACACGAAGGTGCCGCGATCGCGTACGTTCAAGGTGCGCGGCGGATGGTGTATTTGGGTCTGGCGGGAGTGTTTCTCACCCTGGCTTTGGCGGGTGTGATCCTTCCCGGTTTGCCAACAACGCCTTTCGTGCTTCTGGCGAGCTACTTTCTATCCCGCTCCTGGCCACGCCTGAACGAGAAGCTGATGGCGAGCAAACTGCTCGGCCCCGTGCTCCGCGACTGGCAACAGCACCGCGCGGTTTCTCTCCGCGTGAAGCTGATTGCGATCACTATGGTTTTGGCGGCGGTGTCGCTGATTGTCTACCGAGGAGAGATGTCCGAGGTGTTGCTGATGACCGTGGTCGCAGCCGCCGTGGTGGGACTAACCGTTATCTACCGTTTGCCGACTCGCAAGATGGCGAGCTAACGGCTGCCGAAGATTGCTTCGAGTCGTGGCCGCTCGTTCTCTAGCTCCGCGACTAGCTTCAATTGATTGCGGCAACGATCCAGATTGTGCGCTGGGTGGTGAATCTTGTAGTAGATGTCGCCCTGCAGGTAATCGGTGAGGAAACGAGTCGCCATGATGAGCGCCATGTAGCTTGGCCCCGAGGCCAGCGATGCGAGCTCCGTACCGCTGATAAGGTTGCCCAGGCCGTCTCTATAACCGTTCGCCGCCGCTTCTACTCGCGGGACTTCGGCTTTCACTAGCGCAAGATCGGTTTCGTCTTCGGCGGCGCGGCAAGCACTCGTTCGTACCAAGTCGCCGAAGTCCCACATCAACAGCCCAGGCATTACGGTGTCGAGGTCGATGACACACATCGCTTCGTTCGTGGTGTCGTCGAGTAAAATATTGTTGCACTTCGTATCATTGTGGGTGATTCGCAGTGGCAGGCGACCCGCGTCAATATCCCGCTGCGGCCCGAGGAGCAGAGACTCGTAGCAGCGAGTAGCTTCCATCTCCGCGCGACAGCTGTCCGCACGCCCCGCTACGTCCGCCGTGGCCGCGGCAAGGAACGCTTGGTAACGACGGGGGCCATGATGAAAACGCGGAATAGTTTCGATGAGCGACGATGCCGGTAAGTCCGAGAGCTGAGCCGCGAACCACCCAAACCCCAGCCCCGCTTGGTAAATCTCATTGAGCGACGCGTTGTTTGGTACGGGGTGGGTTTGCTCCACAAACCTGTACACCCGCCAGAATTCCCCTTGTTCGGTTTGGAGGAGCGGCTCGTCCGCACGCGAGGGCACGACTTCCAAAACTCGCCTCGCAAGGTCTGAAACGCCAGCGGCCGCTAGTTTGGAGCGGACGTGCGAAGTCACGAGTTGCACGTTCCGCATCAGACCAGGCGGATCGCGAAATATTCGGTGGTTGATTCGCTGGAGCACGTAGCGAGGCGAATCGTCGGTCGTTACCAAGTACGTGTCGTTGATATGGCCAGCAACGATCGGCTCGATCGAAGCCACGTGACCGACGATCGCAAATTGTGCAGCGACATTCGCTAACGCATCCACCGTGCACCTACCATAAAGAGCCCGGGTAGACTCCTGCGCCTACCAGTTCCGCCACGCGGGCTTGGGCAATGGGCAGGTCGTCCTGGTAGGTCATCCCACACCATTGCTCGCCGGTGGGGAGCACGCGAACGGTGAGTGCTCCGTCGGCCATCAACTGTTTGGTAACCGTGGGAAGTTCGTACTCCTTCGCGGGATCTGGCTTCGCGGCGAGGAATGTGTCGAATCGCTCGGCGAGATAGGACATCATCGAAGTCGGGTAGCCCCACAGGTTCATCGAAACCACCGTGTCGAGCGGTAGTGGCTGCACGGCCCCGTCTAGTTCAAACTGCGCCGCACTATTCGCACGACCGATATTGAATCGCTCGACGATGTTCACCAGTTGCCCGTCAGCGTCGACCTCGCAGACACCGCGATTGACCGTTCCATGATCCGACAGCGTGTTGTCGAGCGCGTACCCCACCATCGCGGCGCTCGACGAATCGCTGGGCGATAGCGTCCCGAGAAATCCGCCAATCGCAGCGAACGCCGACTGTCCGTAGAAGTCGTCCGCGTTGATCACGGCAAACGGACCCGCCACCTCGGGTTTGGCACAAAGCACTGCATGGGCTGTCCCCCAAGGCTTTACGCGTTCGGCTCCTTGGTATCCGGCGGGAACGAAGGCATTGGGTTCCTGATAAGCGAGGGCGATATCAATGCTCGTCGACGCGCGGTCGACGAATTTCTCGCAGAACGCCGACTCAAACTCCCGGCGCACTACCAATACCACTTTGCCGAATCCGGCTCGCTGGGCGTCGTGGATCGAGTACTCCATGATAGCCTCGCCCGACGGCCCGACGGGCGCGAGCTGCTTAAGGCCCCCGTAACGCCGCGCCGCCCCAGCGGCCATGATCACAAGTGTCGGTTGATTCTTCACGCGTCAAATGCCTTGGTGGTTGGTAGCCGGACTCGCGAGAGTTCGGGCACTTCTAATTGGCCTCCGAACTCTTGCGAGTTCGGCTACGGAATACTGCTACTCTGACTTTTCTTCCTCAATCCCCATCAGCACGGTCGCGATGATGGCGAGCACGATACCAGCGATGGCGATCGGACTGAGCGATGTCGCGTCCAGCGACAACGCCAAGCCCAGCAAGATCGCCAGAGCCGGGGCCCCCGCGTTGGTCAGCGGGGCCACGATCATCGCCTTACCATACCGATAAGCGTAGACCAGGAGGAGTGCCCCCAAGGCGTTGAGGGACTGAATCGCCAGCGACAAACCAAATCCATTTAGCCCCCAATTCACCGACTGCGTGGCCGGCGTCATCGCCCAGGCAACCGGAGCGAGGGCCAGGCTGGTGATCGCCATGTAAAAGAAAATGCTCTCGGCCTTCATCGTGTGGTTGGCAAGCGAGATAACGTAGCCCTGCAATCCCCAAGCCATCAGAATGCCAATTGCGTAAACTATCCACGCCGGGTGAATCGTAGTTTCTCCTTGCGGGGTGCTCCAATTGAGCATCACCCCCGCCACCAGCGCGAGCGCCACACCTACCCAGCCCAGCGGGTGCACTCGCTCGCGGGAGATCACCGCGGCGAGCAGAATGGTCACCACCGGGTTGATGGCCGTGAACGGGTAAACCAGATAGCCGGGTGCCAAGCTCGGTACCGTCTTGAACAACAGGAGTTGCCCGCCCGCGCCCAGAAGCCCCGCCAAACAGCCAAGCGTGATGGACCTGGCATCGATCTCAAGCCGCCATCCCGCAAGCCAGAGCGCGACCAGGGCTGGCGGAATCATGGTCAACGACCACGCGACGTAACCCATAGTCTCGGGGAAGCCATTCTCCACCGGCTTGTTCAACAGCGCCATCCACACGCCCCAAAAGACGGTGGTCACGATGGCAAACAGCAATCCCAGCCGGCGTTGGGGCATGATAAGTGATTCCAGAGCGAGGCTCGTACTGGGACTAGTTATTGGAGATGCAACACGTACTCGCGGGCACGGATCGCTTCGCCCGTCGACGAATCGTAGTACGACGTGGCCGCGCCGCCGGGTGCGAAGCCAAGGGACTGAAACACATCGATCTTCGCCTCATCGATACCAACAAACGAAACAGCGCAGGGCCGCGAGGCCAAGGGCGACTCGAGAATGCGATCGAGCGTCGAACGCACTAGCCTGCTTATCTCCCCGGGATTCTTCTGTACGAACTCCGGGACGGCGTAGAAATCAATGGCGTAAGTTCGCCGCGTAAACGGAGCAATTAACGGGGCACCGCACACGGCAACCAATCGCCCCTGGCGATCGCGGAGCACTTGGCTTGCGTCTTGCAAACGGTCCTGGTCGACGATGGCTTGCCGAAGGAGGGTGATGTACGTCCGCTCCAGTTCCGGACCGTAATGGATTTGCCACGACGTGAGCTTCAGGCGAAAGTCGTTCTTGGGGCACAAGTTGAGCAGTAAGAACAAGCCCGCGAGATCCCCGGCCGTGACGGGCTCCGTGCGAAGTTCTCTTGTAGTTATTGCGAATTGATGACGCGTCGTCGCGATAAACTCTCCCTTCGTCGCTAAAACGTTTTCCGCATCGCTGGCATTTCGCGGAGCGGTAAGCAATGGCTTGCTGATTGCCATTAGCCAATCGATGGTGTCCGCGAGTCGGGTCTCGCCGAGAATGGCGTACCCCAGCCGCGAGTACATCGAGTGCGCGGCACGCTCGCCTTGGCTGATGCGGTGAATCTTGTCGTCGGTCGCCAGGACGACCACGCCCGCCCCGTGCTCGAACGCCGCCGCGGTCAATTGTTCGGTAACGAGTGTCCCAAGCCCCAGCCCTTTAAACCCCTCCAGCGTACGAATGTGGGCCAGTAGGCCGGTCCACGGATTCGATGCCGATTGGAACACGGAGCCGTGCGCCACGAGTTGCCGGGTGATGTCGTCCCAAACCAACGAGAACAGCCCACGCGAATCGGGGTAGAGCCCCATGTACTCGCTCAAGATCACCGCCGTCCAGTCGGCTCCCTTCGGCACCAGCAAACTGTTGACGATGGCCGAAAGCAGTTCGAGCGGATCGACTCCGGCTTGCTTGGCGACAGCTCGAACGACTTCCTGCCCCGTGCCGGTAAAGACGTGCCCGTCGATCTCCGCGCCCAACTTCTCGTTGGCGGCTACCACGGATTGTGTTGAGACATTCGGCACGGGCACGAACCTCGATGAAGAAACAGCCTCACATCGCGAGCCAGCATAGCAGAACGCCGTGGGCGAGAGAATCTGCAACTTGCCCCCACCCTCTTCAAGCGTTCCGAGGATCTTTATTGGTATTCCGAAAACCAAGCATGGGCGGTCGATTCCGGGTTTTGATTGGCGGCAGCCTTCGCAGTCGGTTTACAATCGAAGCACGCCACCTCGCGACGTCCTTCCCCCCGTGAATCGGAAACCTTGTATGCGACACCTCACGCCAATCGCTCTTGCCTGGACGCTATTCGTCTCCATCTGTTCCGCCGCACCGGTGACCACAGGCACGATGGCGCTGGAGATGGTCGACTTCGACCGCCTGTGCGAACTGCCGGCAGACAACTACAAGACATTGCAGTTCACCTCCTACGACCGCCGGAGCGATATGCCCGGTGGCCCGGCGTGGTTTTCGAACTCCGACGGGTTCGGCGGCGCGCCGATACCGGCGTTCGAGAAAGTGCTCAAAGAACCTCAAGGTGATGCGCCTGGCGAGTATCTGATGCTTGATGTCGAGGGGCCCGGCGTGGTGGTGCGAACCTGGACAGCGCAGATATTTGGCGACATCCGCGTCTACCTCGATGGCAGTGACGAACCGATCTACGATGGACCCGCCGAGGCGTTTCTCAAGAGGCCGTACGACACTTTTATAGAAGGCTCCAACGTCGTGCCCGAAGAACTCGATGGCACCTTCTACCAACGCGACGCCGGCTACTGCCCCATGCCGTTCGCCAAGCGTTGCCGCATGGTGTGGGTGGGCAATCCGCGTGGCACCCATTTTTACTACGTCCAGGTTCGTAAGTACGACTCGCCCGACGTCGAGGTGAAGACGTTCGCGAAGGATGACCTCAAGACTTACGCGAACGAAATCAAGTCGGCCGCCGCGATTCTCGCCAATCCCGATCGCAAACATCCAATCGTCGAGAAGGAGAAAGAATCGGTCACCGTAACTCTTGATCCTGGTGAACGATCCAAGGCCATGGAGTTCACGGGACCTGGCGCGCTGGAGCAGCTCAAGACCACAGTACTTGCCAAGGACGAAGTTGCTGCGCTTCGACAGACGGTAATGCACATCACGTGCGACGACTGGAGCGTGCCGCAGGTGCAATCGCCGGTGGGCGACTTTTATGCCGCCGCGCCTGGTGTAAACCCGTATGTTTCACTCCCCTTTTCGGTGTTCGAGGACGGGCGAATGGTCAGCCGGTACGTGATGCCGTTCCGCAAGTCGATCCGGATCGAATTCGAGAACTTGGGGGACCAGCAGGTAAAAGTTCGCTGCTCTGCCAGCACGAAGCCTCGCGAATGGGACGCCGATCGCACGATGTACTTCTTCGCCCGCTGGCGAGTGACGCACGATATGGTGACCGCGCCCGCCGTGGATATTCCGTTCCTCGTCGCCAACGGGGCAGGGCGGTACATCGGCACCGCTTCGCTGATGATGAACCCCGCCCGCGGCACGCACCCCAGCGGTAGCTGGTGGGGCGAAGGGGACGAAAAAGTGTTCGTCGACGACGACCAGCAGCCCTCTTGGTTTGGCACCGGCTCCGAGGACTACTACAACTATTCCTGGAGTGCCTTCGACATCTTCTACTATCCCTATTGCGGCCAGCCTCGCAACGACGGTCCCGCCAACCGTGGTTTTGTCACCAACTATCGATTCCATTTCATCGACGATCAACCCTTCGATACTCGGTGCAGCTTCTACATGGAACTGCTCGCTCATACGCGCGTCGAGGGCTTTAGCTACGCCTGTCAGGCTTACCACTACGGCCGGCCAGGGATGATGGACGACCATCGTGCAATCACTCGAGAGGACGTTCGCAAGCCAGTGCTTCCCGGTCCCTGGACGCCACTCGCAGTGCGGGGTTCGGGTGGCGCCACGTTCTTCGAGCCGGAGAAGCTGATCGATGGCGAAGTGGCCAATGAGTTGGGAGACTTTTGGTCCGAGGGCAAGCTAACGGTCTGGAAGCCAAAAGCCGCGGGCGAGACCCTTAAGATCACTGTGCCCGTCGAAAAGGCCGGCAACTACGAAGTAAGCCTCGCCCTCGCACTCGATCATCGCTCCGGAAAAGTGAGCGCAACGCTCGATGGCAAGCCATTTGGCTTCGGCGGAAAATCGGGGGTGATGAACCTGTTCGACAAACGCCGCACGATGATCAACTGCTCGACCAGCGACAAGGTTGAACTTACCGCCGGCGATCACGTGCTGGAACTGAAACTCGAAGAGCCTGCACCGAACAGTGAGCCCTTCGTAGGCATCGACTTCCTGTGGCTCCAACCGCGATAGGGATCCTTTTGGGGGAGGGGGCTCCGACCCTGATTATCGGGCTCGGGAGAGCCATCGCACAATTGTGCACGGTGGGCTCGGTGACTTACCCCACGTTAGTTGCTCGGCTCATCGACGAGCTCAAGCCAGCCGAACCGCTCGGGAACGTGCGCGGTGGCCTTCAGCGTCGGCCGCCACGCGAGGAAGACGTCGTTCGCCGCGTCATTCCGGTAGAGTGCCGCACGCCATCGAGTACCGACCTTCGGCGTCGATTCGGTGAACGTCGATATCGGAATGCGGGCCTCGACGCGGTAGAGCTTGTTCTCGCGATCGATCAAGGCCTTCGACTCCATGCCGCTTGACCAAGGAAAGTCTTTCTCCGGAAGGTTCAGCCGCACGTCGAGTTGCTCGCCGCTGGGTGCCCATTCGAACTCGTCGTAGGCGTTAATATTCTCAAGGTCGGTGCCGACGAATAGCTCCACTACATCGTCGTTCCACAGCCCAAGGCGCTCGTCGCTGGGCACGGGATCCTTCATAGTAAGTTCGGTGAAAGGGGCCTCGTACGCCAAGTACAAATAGTCGTCGTCCCACGCCGCCCGGACTGCCGTGCTGAGGTCGGGTCGCGGGTCGCTCTCTTCGAGCGTGTACTCAATGCGGGCGAAGGGCGCCTTGCTCCACACCGCATCGTCCAGCTTGCCATCGAGCTTCACCGGTTCGGCGGCTCGCACAGCTTGGAGTGTCGGGGCGGGCAGGCTGCGGGCAAGCAACTTGTTCGCGTTGTCGAAGTACACCTTCCGCTGCACTTCGGCGGGCAGGTTGATGCTGCTGATGGTCCAACTGCCTTGAATCGGCGTCATGTGAGCCCAATCGCGGTCGTCGGTTTCCATGAACCGGAAACACTTCTGAAAGAACACCAGTGCGTCGTAGTCGGTCGGCCGTTCGTCGTCGCCGGCCGAGCCCAGGATCATCCGGTCCCAGACTTGAAAATCGGTGCCAAACAGCAAGCGGTCCTGGTGCTTGATGAACATGGCTCGCAGCTTCTCGGGATCGCCACGACCGATTTCGGGGATGCGCGCGGCGATGTCCCCCATCATGTTGGGGTACTTGTCGAAGTTCCGCGATACCCAGTCGATGTCTTCCGGGTTGTTGGCGAAATGAACGCCGACGAACGTCGTCTCCGGGTGCTTGGCGATGATGTTCAGAAACTGCTCGAGGATTACTTCGCGCGTCGGGTACTTCTTGGGGTCACCAAACCACCAGCTCGGATGGTCTTTGAGTTCCTCCCAACGCTCGTTCGACTCGTTGTAGGGCTCCCAAAACGCCTTGGGATCGCCAACGTGGATCGAGATTGGCATGCACAGCTCCCCGCAGCGTTTCCACACGGGATCGAGCTTCGGATCGTCCACCGGGATGAGCCGGCCGTTGGCGTCACGCACGGTGAGGCCAAGCCGCTTGAACTCTTTCACGCCGGCGACCCCCAGGGCGTGGGCCTTCTCAATCTGGGCGACCGCCCGGTCACCCCAATCGTCTTTCTCGAAGCCGGAGTAGTCGAGAATCATGTAATTGAGAAATCGGCCCGGCGCGACTTCGCGAGCAATCTCCATGTTCTTCTCGATACCCGAGTTTTCGCCTTCGGGTGCGACGACAGTTCCCGAGCCGAGCTCAACGCCGAGTCCCACCCCCGCGGCGTTCATAATGCCGACCGCCCGCTCGAACCGCTCGGGCTTCGACTCGATGTGCATGTGCATGTCGACCAGCCGGCGTTCCTTCCGCCAAACATCGGCCGAGAGGGCGTCGGTACGCGGGTCGGTCTCATGCGAGAGAGCAGGGGAAGCGATCACAGTAGCTACACACGCGATTACCAGAAAACGCATCGGGCGGGTTCCTCGAAGTCGATCGTCAGTTGGGAGTCACGCCAAGGGCATGACCCAATATCATACCGCACGGCTCCGCCGGGCCGAGCGTGTTTAGGCAGCAATATCCGCCAGTTGGGCCGTCGCCTCAGGGCGTTCGAAACGGCGGCCATAGATCGCATAGGTACCGATCACTACGAAGCAAGCGAGAGGCAGCAAGTAGGAGGTACTAACACCCCAGCGGTCAATCATATACCCTTGTGCCGGAGTAATAACGGCACCGCCCACTATCGCCATGATCTGGCCGGACGAGGCAAGCTTGGTGTCCGAACCAAGATTCGCACATCCGAGTCCGAAAATTGTGGGAAACATCAGGGACATGAAGCCTGAGATGAACACCAAGGCGATGACTCCCGCCATCCCACCGACGAAGATCACTATCGAAGTAACGACACAAGCCATCACTGCCGCGAACAGTAGCAACGTCGAAGGGCGAAAGAAAGTCATCAGATAAGTGAACACCCAACGCGCAGATCCGAACAGAACCAGCGCACCGGTGTGCCACATCATGGCAACTTGCTGCGTGACACCCAATTGCTCGGGAATGTAGTAGTTAGTGTAGGTCCAGACGGAAATCTGCGTGCCGACATACGCAAACTGCGCAACTACAGAGAATACATAGTTGGGATTCTTGAGCAATCGCTCTGCGGTGCTGAAGAAATGCATTTCTTCCCCAGCGTCCGAAGCCTTCGGCATTTTGCTGAACAGAATTAGCAGCCAGACGACCACCAGAACTGCCGCAACGGACAGGTAGGGAACGATAAGCGTGTTCAGCGCATCCGATTTTTCCGCGGCTGAGATAGAGAGCTTACCGGCTTCGTTATGGGGTAAGTTGGCCATGATCATGACCTGGCACATGACGATACCGATGACCGAGCCAATAGGATTGAACGACTGTGCGAAGTTTAGCCGTCGGGTTGCGGATTCGACCGAACCCAGCACCATCACGTAGGGGTTAGCATTCGTCTCCAGGATGCCTAGTCCGCAAGCCAGCACGTAGTACGCAAAACAAAAGAAAGCAAATTGCTCGGCGACCATGGCGGGATAGAGCAAAAAGCACCCCACTGCATACATCCCGAGGCCGACAAGTACACCGGTCTTATACGAGAAGCGTCGCGCGATGATGGCGCCCGGCAGCGCCATACAGAAATAGCCGAAGTAGAACGCGAACTGAATCATCGACGCCTGAAACGTCGTCATTGTGAAGACTTCTTCGAACACCTTCACCAACGGATCGGTGATGTTGTTCGCAATCGCCCACCACAAAAAGCAGCTGGACAAGAGCGCAAAGGGCCAAATTCGCCCCTTAGGAATCACGCTATGGTGATCGTGATGCGACACGTTATCGTCACCATGTGCTGCAGTGCGTGGACTTTCGTAAGGACTCGCCGCGGCATCTGAAGTGGAACCTGCCATCGCGTGTTACCGACCTGTGTTTAGAGCAAAGAACGTCGCACTGGTTACAAGCTAAGAACGCACATCGCCTCCTACTTCAGCCCCGCTTCAATCTCATCCAGCGACACCCCTAATGTCTCTTTCGCGACGCGGTCGAGTTCCGCGCGGTCACCCTGGAAGTGATACGTCTCCGAGATGTGCTCGCCCGACTTGCCAGGCTCGAGTGCCAGGGCGGGGCTCGAAGTTTCGATTTCGTAGAACGGCCCCAGGGGCTTCTCACCCGGGGCGGGCGAGCCATCGTTGTAGGCGTTCACGGTGTCGCCAGCGAACGGCTCGTCCTGAATCTCCCACATCGAGTTGACGTAGTCGGTCACCCCCTCGGGCTTGTTGTACTTCACGAGGGTCAAAACGCCTCGCTCGGCATCGTAGCTGCCGGCGATCTCCTTGGCACGCTTTGGCGGGACACCGATCTTCGAGCGGAAGTTGCCATCGCCCGATAGGTACATCACCCCTTCGGCGACCTTCAGGCGATCGGCAGGAACTTTTCCGAAGTAGGTGTCGTTCACAACGACGCCGAGTTCTTCTTCCGAACCTTCGACGAAAGGCACCACAATCGTGGTCTTAGGTCCGGGCTTATACATTCCGAGAAGCCAAATCGACAGCAGGCCGGTGTCCTTGGTCCACGCCGCTTCGCCCGTGTTCGTCAGCTTGTTGGTGGTCCGATAGCCTACGAACTTCAGCTCGCCCGGCTTCACCCCCAGCGAATTCTCGACCGCCCCGGGGTCGAGTACTTCGACGGCGCGATCGATTCGCAGCTTGAACTCGTTGTTCGAGTAGTTCTTGATGGTCGCCTCTTTGACAAAGGAGACCTTGCTCTCGCTCTTCTCGGCGACGTCGTAGGCTTCGGTGTCGATCAGTGGCGGGGTTTGCCAGTCGGCGAACTCAAACTTCGCGCCGGGAGCAAAGTAAATGCTGAACTGTCCCCCTTCGGGCCCGAGCCAGAAGCGTTCCTCGCCACCGTAGGCATTGATATGCTCGGCAACTTTACCCGACGCGATGTGGTCGTAATTGAGCCAGCCAAAACTGACGCCATCGCCGCCGGTCGCGGAGGAGGTCATCACGCGCCCTTGGTACGCGGGCGTCACCGCCACCAAAGCGTCGCCGCCATCGCCACGCAAGACAATCGTCTCTACGTGCTCGTTCAAGAAATCGACGTCCTGCTGAAAGGTCTTATCGCTGTTCATGCTGTCGCCCGACTGCGTCGTAGTACTGGAGTCTTTAGATTCGCCCTCGGCGGCGGGCTTGCTGCACCCGGTGACGCCAATCGCGAATAGGCTAAGCGCCAACATAGTCCAACGCATAGAACACACCTTTCGAACTCGCTTGATAAGAAACCTTGGCGTTTTGAGAGTTGGCATCGCACTTCTCACCCAAAGCTAAAGTTAGCCGCCAGCACGCTGCGAGTCAGCAGGAGAGAATACTCTCCAGCACCGGCCATGCAACGTTTGTGGAACTGGCGCAAGCGAAAAGCCGAATAGCGACTCTCGACTTCGACACCCAACAACGCGATAGAAACACAAGCTCACGCCATTCGCGACAAAACTTGATCAGGGATCGCTCCGAACAGAGGCAACCCAACTGCACGGCACCCGCCCGTCAAGGTCGGGGGAAAGTATACCTGCGGGACGTACCGCCTGCAAACTTTGCAGAAGAATCGAAGCCATGCCGCGCATCGATGGGATGCTCGTAGTACGTCACGGCCTCTGCTTACAAACGCGTAAGCTTCGTTACCCGCCCGGTCGCCACCCATTCGGCGACGTAGATGTTGCCATTGGCATCGAAGCAGGCGTCGTGCGGGTGCACAAACTTGCCAGGCTGCCACTTCGACTCGTCGCCACGAATGCCGCGACTCGAATCGGCGGCCATCAACTTCGAGTTGTCGCCGAGGTGCGAGATGACGTTATTGTCGCCATCAAGCAGCGTGACTCGGCCCACCAAGTCGGGGACCAGCATCAACTCGCCGAACGTGTCGATGTTCGCCGGCAGCAGGAACTCGTCCTGCGTGCGCAGGTGCTTGCCATCAAGCGTGAACCATTGCAAACGGGCGTTCGCGCGGTCGGCGACGACGATCGTCGGCGTTTCGCCGCGCGAGTCGATCCACACACCGTGCGGCGTGTTGAACGTGCCATCGGCTAGCTGGTCGTCGCTCGGCGTGCCGAACGAGCTTTGATACTTGCCGTCGGCGTCGTAGCGATGAATCCGAAAACCACCGTAGCCATCGGCGACGAAGAAACCGCCGTCAGGATGAAATGCAATATTCGTCGGCAAGAACCGGTCGCGGCCCCAGGGGTTGTCGCGGCGCGAACGAGGGAACTCGTCTTCGCCCTCCGCATAGAAGCCCGACTCCATTGGTGCACCTTGCCGCCAAAGCTCCGTACCGTCGGTAGTCAGCTTGGCGAACGACCGCTGCTGTTGGTACGCGCAGACGTAGAGTTGGTCTTTGCCATTCTCGGGATGCACTTCAATGCCGTGCCCGCCACCCTGGAACTGCTCGCCGAACGCGCGAACAAACTTCCCATCGGCGTCGAACACAAAGATCGCCGGGTGATCCTTCTGGCTGAGCCGCCCCTCGTGAATCACATACACGAGCCCATCGCTATCGACCGCCACATTATGGGTCGTCTGCCAGCGGTACTTGTCCGGCAGCTTCGCCCACTGGTGGTCGACGCGGTACTGATGGCCCTCCACGCCCACGATCGGATTCGGCGAATCCGTTTTGGCGAGCGTGTGAAGGGCCGGCAGGGCAATCGTAGCCACTGCGCCAACTGCGGCGGCCTTGCAAAACTCACGACGGGATACATGCATCGCAGCGCCACTCCATCAATGGAAAGTTACACTTGCAGCAATCGCTTCATTCGTCGCGGAGTCGCACAACCGCTAGTTCGACGAAGCACCCTTAATCAACGCAATGAACTCTTCGTTTGACTTGTACTTCGCTAGGCGCGAAGTCAGTTGCTCCATCGCATCGATGTGATGCATGCTCGACAGCGTGCGACGCAGCGCGGTGGCGGCGTGCAGCGTTTCGGGCGGGAGCAGTTTCTCTTCGCGGCGAGTACCGGATTGGTCGAGGTCGATCGATGGCCAGACACGGCGGTCGGCCAGCTTGCGATCGAGCACTAGTTCCATGTTGCCGGTGCCCTTGAACTCCTGGAAGATCAGGTCGTCCATGCGGCTGCCGGTGTCGATGAGCGCGGTGCCGACGATGGTCAGCGAGCCACCCTCTTCGAACGCACGGGCCGTGGCGAACAGCTTCTTCGGAATGTCCATCGCTTTGATGTCGACACCGCCCGACATGGTGCGGCCGGTGTTGCCGACCCACTTGTTGAACGCACGAGCCAAACGAGTGATGGAGTCCATGAGCAGGAAGGTGTCCTTGCCCATTTCGGTGAGGCGTTTGCACCGTTCGATGGTGAGCTGCGACAGGCGAACGTGGCTTTCGACATCTTGATCGAGGCTGCTGGCGAATACTTCGCCAATCACACTGCGCTTCATGTCGGTCACTTCTTCCGGACGTTCGTCGATCAGCAGGACCATCATCGCCACCTTCGGGTAGTTGGTGGAGATAGCCTGGCTGAGTTGCTGCATCAGCACGGTCTTGCCGGTGCGAGGCGGCGCGACGATCAGGGCACGCTGTCCCTTGCCAAGCGGTGCGAGCAAGTCGATGACTCGCGTGCTGATCGGCTCGGGGCCGGTTTCGAGCTGGAACCATTCTTCGGGCGTGATGGGGGTCAGCTCGTCGAAGTTCTTCGTGCCGACGTAGTCGTCGGGCGAGATGCCATCGACGTCCAGTAATTCCTTGAGCCTAGGCCCCTGGCCTTTGCGATGACGCTGGACCATGCCCTGCAGCAACAGACCTTCACGGAGACCGTACTTCTCGATCATCGTGCCAGGCACAAACGGATCGGAGCGCTCGCGGGTGAAGTTAGTCGTCGGATCTCGCAAAAAGCCGTAGCCGTTAGGGTGCATTTCGAGCACGCCCGAACCCGGCGTCAGCGGTAATGGATTGCCATCTTCGGGATACGCCTGATCGAGATTCTCGACCACGGCGGTGCCGCGACGGCCGCGATTGCGGTTGTTTCGCTGGCCCCCTTGGCCTCCGCCACCACCCTGGCCACCACCGCCGCCGCCACGCGCGTTGGGGTTGTTGTTATTGTTATTGTTGTTGTTCCGTCCACGGTAGCGGCCTCCGCCACTCTTATTCCTCTTACCCATCGCGATCTAAATCCTCAAACAGAGAGACACCAGTCGGGGGCGACACCTTTGGTCGCAACCCACCGCGGGACAACTAAGCATCCCAACGACTGGCGAGGCGGAAAGCCCGCCCAGCTAACTTCCAAAAAACCTCGGCCGCTGAAAAAAACGGTTGGCGTACCGAGTGACTTCGAGCGGCGAACCGCTCCCGCAATCGAATGTTGAAACGCGGCGTTGCCAGTCGAGTTGTCGATCGGGGCAAAAACGTAAGCGCCCACAAACGACCGGCTGCGAATCGATAAATGCCCGGTGCTTCCTAGCGGGGCTTCTGAGTCCGTGGCGACGAGGTGCGCGAAAGAAACGCGACTCGAACTCGCCGTCACTTGACTACGACAGTGTGTTCCTAAGTGTTAGGAGATTGGCCATCCAAGCTACCCGGCCACCGAATTGGCCGTGTTTTACTGTGGTAAGCGAACTCTACTGAGGCCACTCAGGCGCTGCGGCACCGCGCAACATCCAGCCCCCAAGTTCGACCGGCTTTTACCGCGTAAGTGGCAAACGATGCGGCGGACTGTCCGCCAACAACCCACACGTGCCACGCCTTCGGCAAAAGGCCTTGCAAGTCGGAAACGCCTCAGCGCTATGGGAGCGATTTCGATAGAGAACGAAAGTCCCGAGCGAAAGTGGCCCAACCGACGGTCGAAATGGCCTGTAGAACCTACCCGTAAATACGAGCAGGACGCTCAACTCACCAGCAGTATTGGCCATGATCGTGGTGCTGTCAAGCGGGAATCGCAAAACCTGAGAAATCCCTGCCGACCCCACAACTAGCTGGAATCCCTTCTCCCGGACACTCTCGCGGCGGCTCGAATTGCCCCTATTCGTACCTCAGGGCTTCAATCGGGTCGAGCCGCGACGCTTTCCAGGCCGGATAGAATCCGAACGCGATACCGATCGACGCCGATACGAAGAACGCTGCCAGGATAGCCGGGATCGAAGCCTGAACCGGCCACCGCATCACGTACCACACGCCAATCGAAGCGGCACGCCCAACCAGCACCCCAACGAGTCCCCCGAACAGGCACAGTACAATAGCCTCGATCAGGAACTGCCGGAGGATATGAAACGATCGAGCTCCCACCGCCATCCGCAAGCCAATCTCCCGCGTGCGCTCCGTGACCGACACCAGCATGATGTTCATGATGCCCACGCCACCTACGGCCAGCGAGATGAAGGCAACAATCATCAGCAATCCCCCCATCATGTCCGACATCGAACTCATGGCTTTCACCATTTCGCTCATGTCGCGAAGGTTAAAGTCGTCAGGCTGGCCATCGCGGATGCGGTGGCGTTCGCGCAGGACCACTTCAATGTCGTCCATCGCTTGTGGAATCGCGTCGGCCGATTGCGCAACCGCCATGATCTGGTCGACATTGGTGAAGCGAACCGGCTGTGGATTGTTGGCGGCCTGGGTCGCGGATCGCTCTGCGTAAAGAGAAGTAGAACCGGGGTACAGATTGCTGAGTGTGTTCACCTCGCTAGACGTTGCACTCGATGACTCGGAGGTCGTTGTCGCCGCGGCCGCGTTATCGGAGACGCGGTATTTGATGGTCGTCCAGGGTGCCAGGATCACATCGTCCTGGTCCATCCCCATCATGTTTGCACCCTTTCGACTCAACACGCCCACCACGCGGAGCGTTACGTTCTTGACACGCAGGTCCTGACCAATCGGCGACTCGTTGACGAACAACTCCTTGGCAATCGTTTGACCGATGACACATACCTTGTTCGTGTTGCGGACATCGCGATCCGTGAACATCTCCCCCTGATCGAGCATTTCCCAATCTCGAATCTTCAGATACTCGGGTGTCGTACCGTAGATGGTCATTGGCACCCAGTTTCGGTTGCCACGGACCACCTGCGCTTGCACCTGGACGATGGGAGCCACGGCGGTAAGAGCGTTGGAGCGCTCGCCGATCGCCTCGGCATCGCCCGGCGTTAATGTGAGCACCGAGCCCGCGCCGAAACTAATGCCACCGCTCGCCGCGGCGCCCGAGCGAATCATGATGTTGTTGGTGCCCATCGACGACATGGTCTTTACCAGCGACGCCCGCGAGCCCTGGCTGATCTCGACCATCGCAATCACGGCCGCGACACCGATGATCACACCGAGCGCCGTAAGCATCGATCGCATTTTGTTACGCCGCAGCGCGGTAATGGCCGTACGCAGTGTCGGGGGAAGCATTGCCGACAGGCGACGTTGATGGCTCACCCGCGCGGGCTTCTGAAGGGCCGGCGCGACAGCGGTGATTGTTGCAGGTGCCTCCGCCACGGCGGTCGCGGACGATCCGCTATCTCCCGTGTAGATATGCAGCGGCGGGGCATTGTCATGTGCTGCCCCAAACTCTCCACTAGCATCGGCAGTCCGTTCGTCATCGACGATCAGTCCGTCCACAATGCGAATGGTTCGATGAACGTACTCGCACACTTTGGGGTCGTGCGTGACGAGAATCACCGTGATCCCGATAGTGTTCAGTTCCTGGAACATCCGCAGGATCTCGACACTCGTTTTCGAGTCGAGATTACCGGTCGGTTCGTCAGCGAGCAGCAGTTTCGGCTGATTAATCAGCGACCGAGCGATGGCCACGCGCTGTTGCTGACCACCCGACATCTGCGATGGCACGTGATCGAGCCGGTCGTGGAGACCCACTCGGGTCAGCAGTTCAACCGCCCGATCGTGCGTTTCATACGCTGGCTGCCGCTTGGGGGAATAGTCGACTGGCATCAACACGTTGTCGACCGACGACGTGCGCGTTAGCAAGTTGAAGCTCTGAAAAACGAAACCAAGTTTCTCGGTCCGAACGATCGCCCGCTCGTTGCTCGATAGTTGGCTGATCTCGACGCCATCCAGCCAGTACTCGCCCGAAGTGGGACGATCCAGACAGCCCAGGATGTTCATCAGCGTGCTCTTGCCCGAGCCCGAGGCACCCATCAACGCGACCAGCTCTCCACGGCGAATGGTCATCGACACGCCCTTGAGGACGGGCACGTCGATCTCACCAAGATGATACGTCTTGGTGATGTTGTTGAGGCGAATTAGATCCATAACAGGCTCTTCCCGGCGACTGGTCGACTAACGCGCTCGCGTACGCCCGAACTGTGGCGGCCCAAAGGGATTCTTCACGTCGGCAATCTCGTCCACGCTCAGTTCGCCTTCGACGATTTGCATTCCCTCGGCGAGCTCAGGGGCAGAAATCTCCGTACGAGCCCCGTCGGTCGTCCCCAACTGCACCTCAATTGGCTTAAGCGTCTCACCCTGCTGCACCCACACGGTGCCGGTTGGCTTCGTGGCTCCGTTGTCCTCCTCTTGCGGTCGACTAGCGTTCTGCGGAGCCATCGTGTTCTTTGAAGGTTGGTAGCGGAGCGCAGCGTTCGAGATATTCAACACGTCCGCAGCTTTCGAAACTTCGAACTGCACGTTGGCCGTCAGGTATGGCAGCAATCGCATGTTCGAATTATCAACCGCCACCACCACGGTGTAGGTAACCACGTTCTGGGTCATCGACGCATTGAGACGAACCTGCTCAACAGCGCCGCGAAAAACCTCGTCGGGAAACGCATCGACAGTGAAGGATACGGGCAGGCCCACCTTTAGAACGCCAATATCCGCTTCATTCACCGATGCCCACACCTGCATCCGCGTTAGATCTTTGGCGATCAAGAACAGGCTTGGTGCATTCAAACTCGACACCACAGTCTGGCCAATGTTTACACGGCGGTCGATGATTGTCCCTTTGACCGGCGACTTAATGATGGTGAACCCCAAGTTCGTTTCGGCGAGATCCAGCGACGATTGCGCCTGTGCCACGGCCGCTTCGCCCACCGCCACGTTGGCCACTGCGACTTCGAAGTTCGACTTGGCAAGCACGTAGTCGCTATCCGAAATGCCTCGAATCTTGATGGCCGGCCCACCCGAGCGGGCCTTGGCCGTCGGCGAGATGCTATCCACCGACAACTCGCGTAATCGCTGAGCACGCTTCCACTCGGCATCGGCTTGTTCGCGGCGGGCCTGTAACTGAATCAGATCGGCGTTGGCTCTTGCAAGTGCCGCCTTAGCTTGGTTCCGCTGGGCCACGTAGACCATGTCGTCGATTCGCGCAAGTACGGTTCCCTCCTCAACCATCGAGCCGTAGTCAATTCGTTTCTCTCGCGACGTTGATTCCGGCGTGTTCGGATCGAGACCAAATTCCTTCACCCGCCCGACAACCTGGGCACCTACGTCGACCACTTCTTCGGGCTGAAGCGTCCCCGTTGCGCTCACGCCAACGATCAGGTCGCCACGCTCTACCGGTGTCGTCCGATAGTGAACCTGCGGCGTGCTCGCGCCGTACTGTTGCCAGGCCAGGGCACCGCCGGCGGCTGTGGCAACGATTGCCGTAAGGATTAGGAACGTCTTCATCGTGACTTCACCGCGGAAGAATCGTGGGTGTGGAGCGCTTGGTGCAAGAATTCAAAGGCCTGGATCACCTGCTGCCGTTCGGCGTTCGAGAGCCTTTTGCAGACCGCGGCCAGCCGAGCCTCGCGAACCGCTTCCCGCGACTTCATCGCCCGCGTGCCTTCGGCTGTGAGTTTTAAACACCGGACGCGTCGATCCCGCTCGTCGGCAATCCGCATGACGAGCCCAGCCCGCTCCAGCCGATCGGCGATCTGGGTAGTCGCGCTCGGCGAAATCTTCAGCTCCACCGCAAGATCGGTCATGCTGCGGGGGCCCGACAGCAGGGTATGGCAGACGTGCAACTGCCGCAGAGGAAGCTCGGCCGTGGGGTCTTCGACGTAAAGCAGGTTACGGACGAAGTCCCCCAGCATCGAGCTAATCGCCGCCGTTTGCTGTTGGATCGGCGGTTTCGTGACGGTCTTGGTCGCTGGCATTCCGGCATTCGCCTCGCAGAGAGGTGTTTAATGCCAGCATAATATTCATGCCACTAAACTAAATCAAGCAACATCGCGCCTGCTTTGTAAGCTACGGGAGTGGCTGGGGGGGTACACCATCTTCGGGAAGCGCTTCGACATCGCCTTCACCCGCTGGTACCACCTCGCCGGGCACGACCGCCTCGGGCTGCACCGGCACCGCCGGCGACAGAATGCCCTGCTTGTCGGGAACATCGCCCAGCTTGATTTGCCAGCCGCCACCAAGGGCGCGATAGACCTCGATCAAACTCAGCGCGATCTGCCCGCGCGACTGCGCCCACAGGTCCTGCTGCTGAATGAGCGTCTGCTGAATCACCGCGTACTGATTGAACTCCACTGTAGGGAGCCCCGCCTCGTACTGAGCCACCACGATCTCCAGCGCAAGGTACGAATCGTCGACACTCGCCTGCAGGTTCTCCGTCCGTTCTTGATTCTGGAGGAACGAAACGATGCCGTTCTCCACCTCGAGTGCCGCTTGCAACACCGTCTGCTGGTACGCCGCCACAAGCTCGCGGAACAGCGCTTCCTGAAAACGCGTGTTGTTGAGGATGCGGCCGTAGTTGAGGATGTTCCAGTTAAAGCCGAAGCCCACGTTGCTGGCGAGCGACTCGCTGCTGAACAGGTCCGAGAGGTTCGACGCCTGCCAGCCAAGCCGCCCGGTGATGGCGAACGACGGATACATGTCGGCTTCGGCGATGCCGACCATCTCTCCCTGAGCCATCGCGTCCAGCTCCGCGCGACGAACGTCCGGCCGGCGACGCAAGAGGTCGGCGGGAATGCCCACCATGACAAAGTCGGGCGGAACAGGGATATCGCGTTTGGGACCTGATGCCAGTAGCGCCGTCAAGTCGGTGGGTGGCATGCCGAGCAAGATGCAGAGTTGGTTCTGCGATTGCCGCAGTTCGATCTCCAGTTGATCAAGCTGCGCGAGGCTCTGGTTCAGATTACTGCTCCCCTGCGCCCGGTCGACATCGGTACTCGCCCCCTGTTCGACTTGCTCGTTGAGGAACACCAGCACGTCTTCCTGGATCTGGATCGTTCCCTTCAGTAGTCGAATTCGCTCTTCGGTGGTGCGGTAGCGAACGTAGTTCGACGCCACGTCGCTGAGTAGCGTGACCAGGATCGAATCGTAATCGGCCACCGACGAATTGAGGATGTCGTCGGCCGCCGCGATGGCACGGCGGTATCGACCCCAGAAATCGAGCTCCCACGCCAGGTTGAAGCCCGACGACCATTGGTCGGTGAATGTGTCGCCGAAGCCCAGGCGCTGATAGTCGCCGTCGAGCGTCTGCAACTGCGGGAACGCATTGCCAACGGCAATAGCCAGTTGAGCGCGGGCCGCCAGAATGCGGTAGCCGGCTTGGCGGAGCGTTAGGTTTTCGTCGTTCGCCTGCGCGATAAGATCGTTGAGCAAGGGGTCGCCGAACACCGTCCACCAGCCGGCCAGGTCGTCTTCCCCTTCGTCCACGCGCTTATCCGCGGCGTCGATGTACCGGTCGGCCACCGGCGCACCAGGACGGCAATAGTTGGGACCTACTTTGAAGCCGTTGCGGACGTACTCACGCGGCCCCGTACATCCGGCGGTGGCCGCCAGCCCGATTAGCAACATTAGAATTAGAGTGGTGTGCAGCTTCATCGTTCGCTCGACGTCCAGCCAGCCGATTCGCGGCGCAACCGCTGCCACCCGAATAATCCATCTTCGCTACAATCGGCGTCTTCGCTGCAACCGGGTGAAGAGTCGGCCTCGCGGCGCGATAACCGTTGTTACCGGCAGAGTCCGGCATAAGTGCTAGCAGGTCCACCCACTGTCCCGCAAGCGTGATGGGCCCGAAGGATTTTGAAGACAACCCGCTAGGCTGGCGAGTAGGATTGGCACGCCCGGGAGAGTTGGGCGATAAGAAGGTTCCGGCATCAGCGGCGGCACACTCAAAGTGCACCGCCGCTGTCCGAAAACTGAGGCGCCTGTCAACTGCGTTATGCAACTAGGCCCAGCGACGCCGACCGGCAATCACCAAGGCACCGCCGGCAATCGCCAGCAGGGCAACCGTAGCGGGTTCGGGGATCGCGGTAACCTGACCGAACGCAATATTGTCGGTGGCAAGGTAGGTTCCGTCGCCGCTATTCAAAGTGTAACGCAGAGTGAGCGGGGTCGAGATAGCGTCGGCTTCTGTCATCCCGGTGATGATAGCAGTACGATTCCCACCCGACTGCACGGGCAGGCTGTACACGCCGCTGTAGAGCACGCCGGGTCCGCTCAGTAGTTCCCAACCGACGTTCATTCCGTTCGGTGCGATCGAGCCACCCGCCCAGGTGTCGAGATCAAAGCTCGTGAGGTAAACACCATAACCGGCTTCGGGGGTGAGAACCACGTTGATCGGCGCGCCATTGGAAGGGGGCTGAATGACACCCCCAATGGTGCTCCCCGAGTGATCACCAAAATCGAGCTGGCCCGAAGCGCCTCGTCCGTTCCAGTTGTTGTAGTGTTGCAAGCCGACTCCCCACTCAAGGGTCACGTTGGGCGTTTCCGGCAAGTTATTGCCGTAGCCCGAGCCAGCGAAGTTCTGGTTCTCAACCACGTCATTTTGCGAGAAGTCCAGTATCGATGCCGCATTCACATTCGACATGCCTACGACAATCGCCATCGCCAGAAACACTTTGTGCATCGTTTTTCCCATCATCATTAGTCGCCTTCTAGAGTCAAAAACAGATATTGGTATAAGTCTCAACCTGGTCCCCGGCGAGGTCGCCGGAAACAGAATCTACCCGGTCAGCGAATCACGCTACCGCGGCAACTTCTAAGACCGCTTCGAACGCAGCCCCAGCAGTGCCAACGAGCCCAACAACGCGAGGGCAACTGTCCCTGGCTCGGGCACCTGTTGGAAGGCGATGTTATCAATCGCTAGGTCCGTCCCGTTGCCGGCGACGTGCCGCAGCCTCAGCGTCACCACACCGAACATGGTTTCGTCGTAGTTGGTGAGCACCGATTTCACTTGGTTGGCGGCGACAATCTCGCTGCCGGCGACGAGCAGGTTGCCACTCGATGGAAGGCCATTCCACAACTCCCATTCCACGGTGTGCCCCGCAGCGAAGTTCGCGTAGTCCACCAAATCGAACGAGCTGAGCACAACACCGAAGCCAGGGTCAGAGTTGAGAGCCAAATCGAACGTGGCTTGCGAGTTGCTGCCATTGGACTGAAGCTGAGCCACGCCCCACTCCCAGTTGTTATTCGGCGAAGAGCCCGAATCGACGTTTCCGTTGTAGGCATCCCAGTGAGCGTTGGCCGATGCCGCGAAGCTCACCTCGACGTTCGGCGAAGTCACCAAACGGTTGCCGTAATTGGCTTCAGTGATGGCCGTCGCATTGCCGCGGTTGTGTGGCAAACCCGCAAATGTCAGAGTCGACCCCTGAAGACCGCTGATCGTGAAACCACTTGTCACCGCTCGATGGTCGGTCGGATAGCCGGTAACTCCAAGATCGGAGTGATACTCAGCGCGAAACGCTCCGCCGTACACCGAATTGTGCGGACCTACCGTGTTGGAGCTTGTAGCCGTCACGCCCGGGCCCCGATGGTAGACGAAGTCGATGCGATCGTGCACCTCGTTGTTTCCCGAGCTGAAATTCGGCGCAGGCTGTCCCGGCGTCCAAGTGTAGCCTCGGTCGTTCACCTCGTCTGGACGGACGGTGCGGAACGAATCGCTGAAGCCCGCGCTCGTCACTCGCTGTGACGTAGGCCATGAAACCGCTTTGTCGTACGTGCGCGTGGTCGCCGCCGCGGCGGCCGCGGTCCAGTCCAAATGCGAGGGTTCGTTGAAGTCGCCAGTGAAGAACACGCGGTCATTGGCCGTGGTATTGCTGGCGATCGAAGTCATGAATGCGTTCGCCTCGGCACCACGCGTGCTATTCGAGGCCGAGATCAGCTGGGCTTCGGTGAGCGAAGGATTATCTCGCAAGTCGTAAGGACCGTACGGATACGCGGTTAAATGGGCATTGAAGACCCACGCGTTGTGCCCAGGAGTCAGCTCGACTTCGACTCCACGATTGGGAGCCACTCCAACAATCGGGTACCGGCTGAGAATGAGATTGGTGCCGTACAAATGCTGATGAAAACCGAGCGCGCCAGCTAAGGCCGTGGCGTTAGTTGCTCCGTTCATTTCCTGGATGCCAACGATATCGCCGCCGCCAGTTTGAATCACTTCAGCAAGTTTCGCCGTCTGCGAATCGGTCGTCCACACATTGAGCGACATCACGTTGATGTCCATGGACTGACTGTAAGCCGAGGCACCACCTAGAGCGAGCAGCACGCCGGCAGCCCCGAGAAGAATGCGAGACCCGATACCCAGTGCCTTCGGGCAACAAGTAAGTGGCGAGTTACGCCGAGAAGATCCAGGAGACATTCCTGATACGCTTCTATGAAGAGAATCTTTCATGAGGCCGCTCTGTGAAATGGTAGGAGAGTTGCGATGACCAATGCTTCGGTCACGATACAGAAGGCCCTCCGAATCACAAAGCTGGCGCCGCCGGGAGGGCTCGAAGCTGCCAGTGTAGCTGCGGGCGACTTCCTAGCCAAGGGTTTTTTGACACATCACTTCAACAGTGGAAACTCAAACTAAACACATAGATGTACTTGCGTCCCTGCGCACCCTTTCCCACAGGCCACTAATCTACCACCTTCAAACGATAGGCTGCGGCGATCACTACGGTCCATGCGCGCACACCTCGTGAATATCACCTTACGACGATGGCTGTCGATCTTGCTAAAAACGATTTGGTTACATTCCTAATTCCAATTCCGCCCCTTTTTTCTCCGGTTTTCACGGCAGATTGGGATGCATGCTTTTACCTGAGTAGCAGTCGAACGCGTCGACCTGTGGTGTCATCTGCCTACTCAACGGCCTCCAGATTATCGCTACGAAAGCGGGTCACGTCGTGCATGTCGACGAACCGGAAATCGTGACCGGGTCGGTTCGCGAAGTGCTGGAGATCGCGGAAGCAGGAGCGAATGACTGACTCTTGCAGGGGACGTCCCTGCTTAACGATGTTTCGCTCTTCTCAACATTCCCCCATCTGGGTGGATAATTCGCAATGGAATGCGATTTGCCCGTTGCATTGTGACATCATCGGCCGTTTGCAGAGCGCAGGCCGAAACTCACCAAGTCTAAGGAGGAATGCCATGTTAGCCACTCTCGCTGTACTCGCACTGGCGCTGCAAGCGACCACCCAGGACGGCTCGCAACCAGAAGGCATGAGCAAGTGCGCCACCGTGTGCGCGGGCTGCCAGTTGGCGTGCGACTCGTGCTTCGATCACTGCCTGAAGATGGCTGGCGACGGCAAGAAGGAGCACGCCGAGACGGCACGCATGTGTGCCGACTGCGCCGAGTGCTGCAAAGCGTGCGCAACGCTCTGTGCCCGCAACAGCCCCCTCGCCGGCCCCATGCTGGAGTGCTGCGCGGAGTGTTGCGACAAGTGCGCCGAGTCGTGCGAGCAGTACCCCGACGACAAGCACATGGCCGAATGCGCGAAGAAATGCCGCGACTGCGCCAAAGAGTGCCGCACGATGGCCGAGTCGCACGCGAGCTAGCAGTCAGCCTGTTGACTAGCGATCCCTAGGCATTCCCACCACGGAATCTGTGGAAAGTACGGTGGCCAGCCCGCCGCCCGATGGACGATCCCATCTAATAGTTTCCCATGCACCAGGGAACCTCAGCGAGGGGCGACCATAGCTGCCCTATGGGTCGCCCCTCGTGTTTTTACGTAGCGCACTTTGGGCGCGTTACACCTCGTAATCGCGATACGATGGCAGTTCGAAACCGTCCGTTTTAGCACCTTCGCTTCCGGCGAAGGCGGCGAGAGTGCCCTGCATCACGCGGCTCGCAATAAGCGACGTGGCCTTGTTGAACACGGCAACTCCGAGTCGCGACTGCGGGTACGCCAATCGCGGAACCCCCGGCGGTAACTTCTGAGCTCGTTCGACGTAGGGCCTGAACAACGTCTCATAAGCTCGCAGCGCACTGCTGACGTTGTCGTTCTTCGCAATCTCACCCGCTAGCAGGTAGGCACCTAGAATGGCTAGTGAAGTCCCCATGCCGGTGATGGGAGAGGGGCAATGGGCGGCGTCGCCGACCAGAGCGAAGCGGCCTGACGACCAAGTCCTCGCCTTCACTTGCCCCAGCGGGCCAAAATAGAAATCCGAGTCGAAATCGATGTTCGCGACAATGCGAGGGCATAACCACCCCAGGTCCGCCACCACGTTTTTGACTTTGTTCCTTTGCTCGGTAGCGCTCCGAGTTTCAATGTCGGCACGTTCCGACCAGAAACAGATGGAGACGGACAAAGTATCTTCCGTTCCGGGACGCACCAACACCACACGTCCCTTCGGTGCTGTCATCCAGTAGGCCCAATTGTCATCCGTGGGCAATCGCGGAATCCGGAAATAGGAGATGTAAACCTTCAAGAACTCGACATCCACTTGGTCCGCCATCACCATCCGCCGTGTCGACGAGCCGATCCCTTCCGCGGAAACAACGAGATCGAAATCGTCCGACGAATCATCGTCGAAGTGAACCTTCACCGAATCGGCGCTTTGTTCCAACTGCTTGATGCAGGTGCCAAACCGATACTCAGCCGTCTCCGCCGTCGCGTCATAGAAAACGCGAGCGAGGTCGCCGCGAAGGATCTCGATATCGCGGGTGAACGATGCGCTTCCCCCCTTTGGAAACACGCCAGCCGGCTTGCCATCCGAGTAAACGAACTTCAGACCTTCCTCCTGAGTATTACGAGACCTCACCGCCTCAATTAATCCCATCCGCTCCACCACCTTCTCGGCGGAGCCGGTGATATCAATATTCTGCCCGCCATCTCGAAACGCCGTAGCCCGCTCGACCACCAGCGGACGAATACCGTATCGCTGCAACCAAAACGCCAAACACGTCCCGGCAATACTAGCACCGCTGATCAACACTCGACGTTGTGAACCCAATGTTGCTTCCCTGTCTGTTTCCATAGCCGTACAACCACTGCAAAGGCGGCGTTTGAGACTCGCCCAATACTCGTTCAAGTCCGAAGTTTGCGTCAATGTCGTAGCTTAGGCGGTTCGGCCGACGTGGGTAGGGCGGAGGGTTGAGTTATGCCAGTCCGCCGGCGGGTTCACCACCATTGACCAACATCCCGCGTAACAACCGGCAATCCCCGGGGCGTTTCCACTCGGCAAACTGCGGAACCTACGTTGGCCAGCCCGACGTCACGGTGGACGATCACATCTAATTGTTTCCCATGCACCCGGGAACAAGGAGGGGACGTGCTACTCTATAACAAAAGCAGAAGGCTTCTTTCTTACTCTTTGATCTCCCCCTACCCGTACTGGAGTGAAAACCAAATTGGTTTAGACTGCAATAGCCGATGGCACCCACGACTTCAATTCTACTCAGCCGCAAACTTTTAGGACTTAACGGACGGTAAGACCGCAAAGCCAGTGGGGGCTGCGATATTCTAGCCGTCCATAAACCACAACACGCCCTCCCTCCTTGGCTGCCTCGATGTACCAATTAGAGATCCGTTTCAGGTTTATTGCTCTGGCGATGCTAGCCCTTACCTTGATGACTCCAACACAGTCGTTAGCACAATCGCCGCTCGGTTTCGAGCTAGTGGCCGCACTTGATAATCCCAGGCCTGACGTACTTGGTGGCTTCGGCAATCAGGTGGCCATTGGAGACGGCTTCTTTGTTACTCGCTCTGGCCATTCAGGCGAGCCAGATCGAGAACAAGTACATATTTACTCCACGGCGGACGGCTCGTATCTACACTCATTCGAAGTGAAGGTCGCTTGCACCGCGGTTCGAGCCGAATCTCTCGCGATCGATGAAAGCCGCTTACTCGTTGGATCGTCGGGCTCAGGTAACGCGGTCGCTTGGGGCGGCGAGGCAACTGAACTATTTGATATTACCAATGGCAATTTGCTTCAGACTTTTGCTAAGCCTAGTGACGCTAGGCGTTTCGGCTATTCGGTGGATATCGCCGGCGATATAGTTCTGATTGGAGACCCTTTCCTTGACCGGGTGCACGTGTTTAGCGCTAGCAGCGGCCAAGAAATCACCGTTTTGCATCCACCGGATTTGCCACCACTTTCCACAGAACACAAGTTCGGAAGTGACATCTCGATCTCCGGCGATCTGGTGGCTATTGCCGATCAAAGTCGCAATTCAGTTTTTTTATACAATACCGTCAGCTGGGAACTAGAACACTCTGTGCATAGACCAAGCGACACAACTACCCAACGACCGTGGTTTGGATCCGCGATAGATCTGGAAGGGCACAAGTTAGTGGTTGGAGCGTTACGATCAAACGTCCTAGGTCCATTAGACGGCGGAGCATATCTCTACGACCTGCACACTGGAGCATCGACGGAATTGATTCCGTCGGCAGCCGGCATTAACGGACTCGGCCAACTCGGATTTGACGCAGAGATCAGTGATGAATGGATTGCGATTGGTTCTGCGGCAAGGAACTCTTACGATTACCTTACGGGACAAGTCTTGATCTTCAGCGCGGAAACAGGAGATTTTCTCGGCCACATTCCGCACCCCGCGCCGCAACTGTTTAAGCGATGGGGATGGGCTATAGGATTTGAAGATGGTGTTCTCGCATCAGGCGACTACATCCAAGATCTCCATAACGAGACGGGGTTTCACGATCGCGCAGGTCGCGCGTACATTTTTCATGTCGTACCAGAACCACCGTCCGCTCTATTAGCTGGAACTTCGATACTGGCGATACTCGTGATCTCGTGGCGTGGGGTTGTTGGTGTGCGAAAGTCCGACTGACAGAGGATGGGTGCTTCCACCCATCTAGTGCCATACGGTGGGAGGTACTGCCGGCGTGGACAAGTTGGATGGTGATGTTCGCGCAGTCCGCCGGCAGGTTCCCCTGCCTTTGGCCGTGGCTGAGGGGGTGAACCCCCTGGCGGGACGGCATCCCGGGGCCTTCCAATCTCACCGATGCCAGTGGAAGCAACTACCCTGCGTAGCCTAGGAACTATTAGAAGGTGGCCTATCGGGTCCAGCGACTTGCGCAGAGGCCGGCGAACGGAACGGTTACAATCGGGTAAACCGTTTGTCCCAACCCTAATCCGAGGCCCACGTGTGCGACCACTTCGGAGAAAGCAACCCTCGCCAGATGCCCATTCACCTCTTTTGGGGAGTCAAACACCTCGACTACAGCACTGCCGTTCGCGCTGCCACCTCGAAGCAGAACTTTACAGTCTGCCCTCGGCACTGGTATATCGATGCAGCGTTTCACTGCTCGCGCTGTGGGGAGTCGTTCGTGTTTACGGCCGAGGAGCAGAAGTTTTGGTACGAAGAGCTCAGGTTTTGGGTCGACTCACTCCCCAAGGAATGCATTAATTGCCGGAGGGAGCTACGCGAGCTAAAGGCTTTGCAACAAGAGTATGACCGAGGCATTGCTGCGGCACTGCTCAAGAGCACGGATATCGTGGAGAAGAGGCGACTGGTCTTGGTCATCGAGGCGATGGAGGCCGGTGGACTCGCGCTTGCGGACGGGGTGCGGGAGAACCACCGTGTATTGCTGTCGCAGATTGCGAAGAATTGGGGACCCGAGGCATGCTAACACTACCATAATTTGGGGTCGCATCCACCCCGAGCCGTGTCTGGAGGCATGGACTGCATGTTCGAAGTCAGCGAAACAGTGAAGCAGATGCCAACGAACGAGTTGTTCAAACTACTACGTTACGAAGATTGGCACCTCGACAAGTACGGGCTTCTTATCGAACTTGCAAGCCGCGCCCTGGTCGATGAGAATCTGTTGCCCACAGTATGGGATTTGATTGGCCGAGAGATAGCTGTTAAGTCTAGACTCGGAACCCCCTTGGGAGCACCGGCAGCAGCCCTATTGATAGACAGCGATTCCGACGCCGTGCTCACCGCTTTAGGGCTGTCGATGTCTCGCTGGTCGGAAGAGCAGCAGGCGGACTTCTTATTGTTACTTTTCAGGAAACCAGATCGAAGAAAGGTCTTTGACCGGTTGGTCCGCGATTATGGACTGAGGGCCAAAACTTCAGTTAACGACGAGGGAGAGCTTTCTACGTACACCGCTCCTAAGTAGACCATTGCGGGCCAAGCCGTGGACCCATCGCGCGGATGGCATCCCTTCCTCGCACTCGACATGGTTCCGGACCAGAACAATGACCCACGCCGAGATCCGAGACCATATTGAAGCTGCATGCGAGGAGCGCGATCTGCTCGACATGAAGTGCTCCGTTTGCGGCAACGCGCTCCGATTTCGTGTCCATCCCAGAGGGCAAACCTTCTTTGTATCCTGCTCGACATTCAGCCTCCATCTGGGAATGCACCGCCAAGCGATCAATCCTCCAGATTGGTGGAAGTTGTACGTGACCGCGAACGGCTGGTGTTGATCTAAGGGGCTTGGCGACTTGCACCATGACCACCGCCTACCCCTGCCCACACCCTTTCACCCCAATTTGACCATTCCCTGCCACCTGAACTATTTTCCACTTTTTTGCTTCCAGGCACTTGAAAATGCGCTCACATTGTGTTCCAATGAACACCTGCCACTCTCGTAGTGGTCCGCGGGCGACAGCGCGGTGGTCTTTGACAATTCGATGCATCACAAATGGCGACCAACGCTGGTTTGGCGGAGGCCGGTGCTTGCGCTGTTGGCGTACTTGCTAGCGCCGGGTCGGCGCTCCGCTTGATCCGGCCTGCGTTGTTCAGCCAAGGCGTACTTCCCCCTTCCGAATTCCCCCTTCCGAATTCGAAATGTCGCACCTGCGGTTACCCCCTGCGACATTACTCTTGCGGCTCCTTGAACAGCGGTCGGCGCAAAGGGTTGGGGCGACGAGAGTTAAGTCGAAACCTCCACAGGGCGGGAAAATAATAAAGTCGCACCCAATGAAATATCGCGGAGCTGCGACTTTACTCCGCTGCTAGCGCGATGGTCCTCTCCTCAAAACCGGCACATTTTCCTACAAGCTCTTCGTGGGGCGCGGTCGATACCAAACGATGGACGCGCGGGCTGGGCTGGCATGGATTGCTAGCACGCTTTGCAATCGTCCGAGCGACTCGAACCGAACTTCCCCCGATGTCAAGGAAGACAGCGATGCGGATCTGCAAACAGTTTCTCGTGGTAACCCTGTTCGTACTCCAAGCCGGCGTGGCGATGGGGAATAACGGAATGGGGGTGCCGTGGCAGACCGACCTCGACAAGGCTCGAGCCCAAGCGGAGAAGGAGCAGAAGCTGCTGCTGATTCACTTCTACAGCGACTCGTGCGGACCGTGCCGCGTGCTCGACGCCACGGTGTTCAACCAGCCGACCGTCGCGGGTGCCGTGCAGACGCACTATGTTCCTGTGAAGCTGAATACGAATGAGTTCCCCGCCACCGCCGAGCGGTTTGGCATCACGCGGGTGCCGACCGACGTGGTGATCACGCCGCAGGGACGGATGGTCGAGCGACTCACCTCGCCGCAGACTCCGATGGCCTACGTTGCCCAGATGTCCGGCATTGCCGAACAGCACCGGGCGAAGACCGCTCGCGACTTCAAAGTCGCGAGTCACGGCAGCGGTACGAGCGTGCCAGTGAATCCGAACCTCTCGAAGCTCCCTGCCTCGGGCGACATGAACTCGTTCACGGGTTTGCCCCAAAGCGGTTTGGTGAGCAATCCTTATGCCCAGGCAGTGGAAGCCGCCCAGCAGCACACGGCTGCGATGAATGCAACCACTCCTTCGCAGCCCGCAGCGACTCAAGAGACCACGGTGAGCTCCGTGTCGATTGCGAATCCCTACACCAACCAGCCGGTCACGACGATGGAGTCAGCTGCCCCGCCAGTCGCGGGCGAACGCTACGCCACCGCAGCCTTGGCTCCCGTAACTCCCGAGCCAACAGCAACTACACCGACAGGTCCGGTCGCCCAAGCTGCACCGCAACTGCCACCAAACTCGCCGCCGCTCGGTTTCTTCGGATACTGCCCGGTGACGATGAAGCAAGAGAATCGCTGGCAGCAAGGTGACGCCCGATTTGGTTGCTACCACCGCGGTCGCACTTACCTTTTCACTTCGGCGGAGAAGCGGGACGCGTTCCTGGCGAACGGCGATGAGTTCGCACCGGCACTTTCGGGCATCGACCCTGTGTTAGCGATCGACTCGAACAAGGTCGAAGCTGGCAAGCAAGAGTTCGGCATCGAGTACGAGGGCCGGTTCTACTTGTTCAGCAGCGAAGACAACCTGCGGAAGTTCTACAACCAACCGCAGGTCTACGCCGCCGGAGTTCGCCAAGCGATGAACGCCGGGGCGGAAGGTCGCACGATTCGCTAACGATTCGCGGCGAAACGGAAGCTCAACCTTCGTCCTTGATCGAACGCTGTAGCTGAATGACCTGAGCACGGACTTCTTCCATGCCAGGGTTCAGACGCAGGGCTCGGCGGAACGAATCGAGAGCTGCGACAGGATTGTCGAGCAGCAGATAACACTGCCCCATGCCGGCAGCCGAGGTGAAGTGGTAGGGATTGATCTCGAGGGATTGATGCGAGTCGCGAATCGCGGCATCGTACTGGCCCAAGTGATAATAAGCTGTGCCACGCTGACACCATGCTTCGGCGATCCAGGGCGACTCGTGGATCAACTCGGTCGCCAAGTCGATGGCTCGCTGGTAGTTCTTGGTTTGGTTCAAGCGAATGATGGTTCGCAGGGTGAGTCGCTGCTCGCGACTTCCGACGCGGCACCAGAGATCGCGGATGCCGTTCTCGGCAATGGTTCGCACGCCACGGTCACGGTCGACCAGCGCCCGCCCCATCACGGCGTTCGAGCTGTAATCGCCCATGAAGCCGAGCGCAAGCACAGCGCCACGCCGAGCGATACGATCACCCGTCTCCGCCACTCGTTCGAGAGTGGCGCAAGTGTAGCGACGCGCAACGCGCTGAATGAAGTTCGCAGAGTCCTGCTGGTCCAAATACTCGTGGTAGAACTTGACGAGAATCGGGGCACGGGACGAATCGATATCCACGCTGATACTCCTACCTGAACTTGCCTCGTACGTCTGCTCCGACGCCTGAATCACCGCCGCGTCCTACGGCAGTTGTTCCTCCGCTGAACGTCCCGCGGGCCGCGGGACGACAACTCCTGAAATTGAAAAGTGTTCGCACAAGTGAGTCACCGGCGCCACGAAGCCGTTTATGGCTTAGCAGTAGCCGCAGTGGACTGCATGCGATCAGTCCCTGTAACCGAGTGTAATCACGGTTACAAAGCACACAAGCAAAAGTTTTGGCGGACGCGAAGAGACCAGTTCGATTTCCTTGCCGCGACGCCGCTCGGCTCATTAAAATGGACGTTTGTACGTTTGTCACGGGCCACGGCGAGAAACTTGCGAAGCCACCCCTTTCCGAATGTACCGGTGATAGTGTCCCTCCTTCCACCGCCCGCGATTTCGACATGCCACGCGACCCCAAGCGAAGCTCGTTCTGGCGGCTGATTCACGCCGTTTTTTGGGCGTGCGCGATGGGGTGCCACGGGGCTGGGGCCTTCGCCGAAACCACGGTCACCGCCACCTGGCAGGGGATCGATCTTCGGCAAGCCGCGGACCGATTGGCGCAGTCGCAACGATTATGCGTGTGGCTCGATCGCCGAGTCGATCCATCGACTTCCATCGAAATCACTGCCACCAACTCGACGCTGGGCGAGGTGCTGGATCAGCTCACTGAGCAAGCCGATGCGGGGTGGGTTCGCGAGGGCGACCTTATCTACGTCGGGCCCGCGGAGAGCGTTCGCGAGTTTCGCACGCTGCTAGCAATTGCTCGCGAGCAAAACAAGCAAGTCGCCCCTGGTGTGCGAAGGCAAATGGAGCGGCGAGTGGTGATGGACATTCCAAGACTCGCCGAACCGCGAAGGCTCGTCGAGCAACTGGCGGAGCAGGGGGGCGTTCGCGTCGAGAACCTGGATGCCGTGCCGCACGACCTGTGGCCTCGAAAGGAACTGCCGGCGATGACCGTCGGCGAGCACCTAGCGCTGGTGCTAGTGGGATTCGATCTCGCTTGGCAGTCAGGCAAGCAAGCCAAGTCAATCCGCATCGTGCCGATTGAACGGCCGGTTGTGCTGGAGAAGTCGTACGACCGCCGGCAACTCGCGGCGGCTCCCGACAGCGAAGCAAAGTCTGCCGCACTAGCGAAGGCCGGTTCGGCACCGCGGGTGACGATCGCGGCCACGACCGAAGAGCATGAGGCACTTCGCGGACGGACCTCATCACCGCGTCCCCCACGGTCCAAGCCCGTGGCGGGTAAGCAGGTTTACTCGCTACGCGCTCAGGACCAACCAGCGGGGGCCGTGCTCGAGCAACTGGCGAAGCAGCTCGGCAGGAAACTCGACGTCTCGGACGAAGTTCGCCAGTCCGATCGCTGGACCGCTCGGGTGAGCTTCGAAGTTCACGAGGCGGAACTCGCGGAACTCATCGAAGCCATTGCCAAGCCCGCCGGACTTTCAGCTCAGGTGACGGCCGACACGATTCAGGTGGAATAGAGCCGAGCAGCGAGCGCGAGCTAGGCAGGCTTGGGGCCCATCATTCGGACGAGCGAATCGCGGAGGGTCGACTCGATCTTGCCCTTGAACATCATTGCGGCGAACGGGATGTTGCCTTTGATATTCACGTTTTGGTCGTCGACAGTTCCCTCGCCACTCACGGTGATGCCAAGCGTCTTGAAGCTGAAGATCAGCTTGTCACCTTCGAAGTGCTGGTCCAGATTCTTGATCTGATCGGCGTACTTCTCGGCCACGTGGTCGAGCATCTTCTTCACCTTCTCGGTGGCGACGTCTTTCGTGGTGTTGTGCGGAACCGAGACGCTGAACTGGGGCATGACTCGAAGCCTCCGAGCAAATGGGCGTGAGAATCCTGAGGACAGCACCGCACGGGGCGCGCGGCCTGCCAGAACACCCAGATTAACGGATCGCTACGTTTTCGCCCAGGCTGGTCGCCGACGGAACGCAGAAATCCGTTCAGACAATCGCAGGAGGCAAGTCCTTGCCATCGTCGTAGTCCATGCGGTCTTCGTTGTGCCACAGCGGAAGTCCCTGCTCGGCCCGCAACGCCAGCACGTCGAGCTTCGCCCGAGTTCCGGGCATGGCGCGGGTGGACGGATACTGATCGACGCGAACATTCTCCGGCTCGTAATCCCACATCCCGTCCCGGATTGCATCAAGCACAGAAACTTGCCGCACTTGGACCTCCCTTTACCTATGCCGTTGCGAATGGCCGTTACGTATGTCGATGAGAAGCGGATAAGGTGGCCGGCTTTACGGGTCCGCGGTTCTTTGTATCGCTTGCCCTCCCTTAGGAGCGTCTGAAGCGAACAGTTCACCCACGAGCGTCCGCGACGATCGATCGCCATCGATGCCGAGACACTTCCTACCGCAACTCAGTTTAGCCTGTTTCCACACGGCGGGATGCCAGAAAGCCGACCACCGTCGACCAACTTTTCGCACAACCACGCATCACGAAGTTTCGCGATGGAACCCACGCCGATAGGTTCGGATTATCTCGATCCCGCAAGCAAAGTCAAGAAATTTTGGCGAATCGGTGCGAAAGGAAATCGCGCAGCTCTCGCACTTGGTGCCTCGTGATTGCGCTCGTTCGCACGTTTTGTTCGCATGCCGCACCTCGAACCGCGAGCACATCCGCACCTGCACGAGCGGTTCTTTCGAATTGGGCGGTGGTCAGGCTTCCAGCCGCGACGCAGGTAAGTCCAAGGTCGTGTGCCCTTCCGAATAGCTCCGCGAGTTCCTCATCGCCGATCCAATCAAACAGCTTTCCCGATCGTTTGTCGAAAGTGTCGATCAACATAGCGGCGCAGGGGACAACACGGGCGAAGTCTACTAGTTCTCGGGGCGATGGAGCGTCGCATGTCCGCCAGTCGGCGTACTGCACGGCCACCATAGACGCATGCGAAGGCAAAACAGTAATCAGTCGAGAGAGTTCTTCTTGCCAACCCCCATGCGTTCGACACCCACTGAGCCCTACCTTCACGCGGTCCACTCCTGCGAGGGGCAGTTTCGCCACCTCGTCGCGCATGCCGAGTTCTCGTAGTTCGCCTAAAGCCACGCTAACGGGCGCACGTTTGGCCACGACTTCGACCACTTCGGCTAACGCGCACGCGCTCGGGCGACCTAGTGAGCCAGCGGCGGGCTCTTTGACATCGATCCAGTCGGCACCGCCCGCGAGCGCGTCTTCCGCCTCGGTTGCATTTCGTACACTTACTAGTAATTCAGGACTCAATGGCGAAACTGCTATTAATGTTCAATCAGGCGAAACACGAAAATGCAGGCATTCGGAAGGCATCCTGTTAAACCGGTGGTATCGATTCTACGCAACTGCACTTCGAATCGTGACTCCCCTCAGGACCGCCTGGCCTCAATGGCAATTGCGATGATCTAGGTTTGAGAAATAAATCGTGGTCCGTAGCGAATCCTTTTGGAAGGTTCGCTCGCCGCGCTCTTCCAACCCTACATGCAATGTCCATTGATGGGGTCGAACCGTCGTTCGACCACGGAGCCTCGAACGATGTCCGCCACCGCAACCTCCCTGGTAACTATGCCGCACTCTACCGGAAACGGTACAAGTGGACGAGTCGTCGCCAGCATCGTGGCTGTGGTGGGCGTGTATGCCGTGGCTTTGGCCTTAGGCCTGCCTCAGGCGGGGACCGAATCGATCCTCGACCACGCAGCACACGATCTGCCGGCCGTGGTTCATGAGACCGACGCCAATACCGAACACGTAACCGAGGTCCATGCATCGGTCGCGCCTCCTTTTTGGGCCGTAATCCCGTTTGCCATTCTGCTCGGGGCGGTGGCGATATTTCCGCTGATTCCTCGCGTCGAACATTGGTGGGAAAGCAACGCCAACCGCTTCAAGGTGGCGGCGTCGCTGGCCATCGTCACGCTGTTGTATTACGTGTTCCTGCACACTACAGCGGTTGAAGGACACTGGCCCTATCATTACGTCGCGCAGCCCGCCACTCACGGTGCCAATTGGGGATTTGCAGCCGCGATTGCTGGCAATGCGATACTCAGCGAGTTCATCCCGTTCATTGTGCTGCTCTTTAGCCTTTACACCATTAGCGGTGGCATTCGCATCTCGGGCGACTTGCGTGCCACTCCGCTTACGAATTCCGCCTTCATCGCGGTGGGGGCCTTGCTCGCCAGCTTCATCGGAACGACTGGCGCTGCGATGGTGCTAATTCGCCCGCTGCTGGAAACAAATCGCGAGCGAGCTCATGTGGTGCACACCATCGTCTTTTTCATCTTCGTGGTCTGCAATTGCGGCGGCTGCTTGCTGCCGATTGGCGACCCACCCTTGTTTCTTGGCTACCTGCAGGGCGTTCCCTTCTTGTGGACCATGTCCGCGCTGTGGGCACCGTGGGTACTCGCAAATGGAATGCTGCTTATCTGGTATCTGGTAATAGACCGATTCTTCTACTATCGGCGGGAGTCGATCGTCGATCTCTACCGCGACACGAAACACGTGACCAAGCTGCGTTTCGAAGGCTTGGGTCTGAATGTTCCGTTGCTAGTCGGCGTCGTGCTGGCCGTGGCGCTGCTCGATCCCACCAAAGCGATCCCAGGCACCGACATTCATCCCTGGATGTTCTCGCGGGAAGTCGTTCAACTCGCGTTGGTGGGACTATCGCTCGCGCTGGGATCGGCGAGTGTCCGGCAGCGGAACGGATTCAACTACCACGCGATCCTGGAAGTGGCCGCGCTGTTCAGCGGCATTTTCATCTGCATGCAACCCGCGCTCCAGATACTGGATGTCTATGGGGGCGATCTTGGGACGCTGATCGGTGCCAAAGACGGCATTATGACGCCAATGCATTACTATTGGATCACTGGAGGGCTTTCGAGCGTGCTCGACAATGCCCCCACGTACCTCGTATTCTTCAATGCCGCCGAGGCCTCGCCCGCAACGTTCGGCGAAATCGTTCCCGGTACGAATGTGTCGCACAAGGTGCTGGTCGCCATTAGCCTGGGTGCCGTGTTCATGGGGGCGCTGACCTACATCGGCAACGGGCCGAATTTCATGGTGCGGGCGATCGCCGAAACGTCGGGGGTCCGGATGCCTAGTTTCTTCGGCTACGTAGGCTATAGCGTAGTTTTGCTGCTGCCGATACTGGCCTTGGTGGGTTGGCTCACCCTTTAAGGGAGGGCATATCGCACCGGGCGGCGAACCTGATACAATCGTTCGAAAATTGCCTCCTGCCCTCTTTTCAGACCTAGCCTGTGGACTATCAGCGGATCACCACGCCCGCCCAGCTCGAGAAGCTGTGCGGCGAGATTGCCAGTTCGTCGAGAGTCGGATTCGATACCGAATTCGTGTCCGAAGATACGTTCCGGCCCGAGTTGTGTTTAGTTCAAGTCGTCACCGAGCATGGGATGTCGGTGATCGACCCGCAAGAAGTCAAAGACCTCAAGCCATTCTGGCAGGCGATGGCCGATGGCGACCACGTGACCATCGCTCACGCGGCTCGCGAAGAGATCAACTTCTCGCTCGCAGCCGTCGATCGCGTGCCGGCAAATTTGTTCGACACGCAGCTGGCCGCGGCCTTCTGTTCGCAAGAGTATCCGGCCGCCTACGCTTCGGTAGTCACGCGCATTCTTGGCAAGAAGGCCGAGAAGGGCGAACAGCGTACCGACTGGCGACGACGACCACTGAGCACGGCTCAAATTAACTACGCACTCGAAGACGTTCGCTATCTGTTCGAACTGCACGAACGGATCATGCTGAAGATCAATAAGCTCGAACGAGCTGAGTGGCTCGACGAAGAGACCGCGGCATTCATCGAAGAAGTAGTTACAGCCCGCACCCGCCAACGATGGAAGCGCGTATCGGGCATCGGCAACTTGGGGCCGCGTAACTTAGCGATCGTCCGCGAACTGTGGCTTTGGCGACAAGCAGAAGCCGAGAAGCGCGACATTCCGCCCCGGCGTGTGCTGCGCGACGACTTGATCGTCGAACTCGCGAAACGAAAGACTTCGACGCCCGACAAAATTCGCGCGGTGCGCGGCATGAACCATCGCCCAGTGAAGAATGCCATTGAGGAGATCGCGGAGTGCGTCGAGCGCGGACTAGCCGCGCCGATGGATGAGGTACGTGCGCCGCGTGGCAAGCCCATGCCCTCGCAACTCAATTTGCTCGGCCAAGTTCTCGTACCCGCCATCACCAGCATTTGTCGCAAGGCCAACGTTGCGGCGAGCCTCGCGTGTACCGCGACAGATATTCGCGAGATGATCGCCTATCAGTTGGGATTTGCGCTGGAAGACGAGGTCGAGAACGAAAACGACCTGCCGGTGCTCGCCCGCGGTTGGCGGAAGGAGCTAATTGGCTCGCTGATCGACGACGTGCTGACCGGCCGCAAGAGCATCCGCATTGACGACCCCCACAGCGAGCACCCGCTCGCGGTGGAATAGCCCGCACCGTTATTTGTTGGCACCCGCAGGCTCGCTCGCCATTTGCGGTGCGGGAATGGCTCGGCCAGGCTGCTGGGCTTTCTCTTCGTCGTCCACCGCGGCGAACAACAGCGGCGACGCGAACGAGGCTTCCTGACCCAGCGCCACGGGCTCGGGCTCGCCTTCGGCCGGTCCACCAGTGAAGGGAATGGCACCCTTCAGCTCGCCACCGGCGAAGTTCGTGCCGTTGAAGATCGTCCCCTTCTGGAATGGTCCGGCACCCAGCACCCAGAAGTTCTTCGCCGTACTGTCGCTGACGGCGAGACCCGACTGCCAGACCGGCATGCCGGTGTTGCGATGGTAGGCAAACACGGCGACCTTCGCCAAGCCGCGTTGCTCTTGCCGTTTCGCGAACGCCACTTCGGGAATCGCCGCGGGGGCTACACCCGAAAACGCCCCAAGCTGCGGGACCTGCATCGCGGGAATACCGAACAGCAGGTCATGGCTATCGGTGCCCACCACGCCGGCACGCGCCTCGACCACGAAGTCGGCGTCTTCGCGTTTCTCGCGCAGGATGCAACCACTTGCTAGCAAGTGCTGACGCAAACTACTTGAAAGGTATTGCTTATCGACCACAGTTCCGAGCGCATCGTCGGCGAGAAAGACCGACTGACCCGCGAGGGCCCGGAAGTTGACTTGGCCGACCGCTCGATCAATCGCATCGGAGACCAGCAACTGCTCCGTAGCGGTTCTTGCGGTCGAGGTGGTTCGTGTGGTGCCACAGCCCGAGGCCAGCATCAAAATACACAGGCCGCTCGCCACCAGCGCGTGCCGCACCGACGGTCGCCTTGGGGCGTGTCGTCTGTTGGCGGGGTGGAATAGCAGCATGGGCAGGTAGGTCGCTGGGGTGGGCAATTCGCCGCGGATTATAGCAATCTCGCGGTCTCACCCAACCCCAATCGCCACCGCTGCTAGCATTCGCCAACTGCGGCTTTTCCCGTCCCCCGCTACTCGAACCGCGACTGACGCGAGGTCGAACCAAGCGGCGAGCCGTTCGAGGCACCGCTCGCTTCGTCCTGGAAGAATCGCGTGGTTTCTTCGGCTGCTAGCTTGATGTCGAGATCCCGGCACACCACTTCGGCACGGAACAAGTGCGTGCCCGCCGACAGGGCCTTCGCCCGAATCTTCAGCTTCACTTGCTGGCCGGCTGGTAACGTGCTGATAGCATGGAAGCCAACGCGTCCATCGCCAATCGACGCCTCGCCACCCTCGGCCGACAGCGGTTCGATGCCTTCGGAGAACAAGCCTACCACGGCAACTTCCTCGGCCGCACTACGACCCCGGTTCGTCACGGTGATGTCGTACACCACCTCGGTACCCACGGGCACGGGGCCCTTGGGATCCACAATGTCGAGCTTCAGGTCAGCCAGCGCAACCACTTCGGTCGTTGCGGCCTTGGCGTCGCGGACATCGCCCTCGGAGTTCTCGGCCGACATGCGGAACTCGTTGGCACCAGCTTGGTTCAACACGCCGCGGAGTTCCAGATAGCAGTCGTCGCCGGGACGCAGGGTGCCGATCTTCCACAGCACGCGCTGGGTGGCAGCATCAAACTGATGGCCGTCGCTAGCCGTACGGAACTCGAAGCCCGCGGGCAGCGCGACATCGAACGCCACTTGATCGGCCGACGCGGTGCCAGGGTTACGCACGCGGAAGTAGTAGGTCGCCTCGGTACCCGCGTACTTGCGATCAGGACCACGCCAATCGACGTTCAGTTGTGGCTGGCGGCAGAACACTTGCTGCGACGTTTCGCTGCGCAGATCGCCATCGGCCGAAGCAATTGCCTTGATCGCGAGCTCGCCCGGATCGCGGGCGGTGATTTCAATCTCCACCGACTTCGACTCGCCCGCCGCAAGGCGTGGCACGCGGTAGCTGCTCACAGCTTGGTTGCCACCAGGAGGCATCAGCTGGACGACGATGTTCTCGGCGGGACCGGTGCCGGGGTTGCTGAGCGACAGGCGATACTTCTGGGGACGACCAAAGAACACTTCGTTGGGTCCGCTGAGTGCCATCGACAACTTCGGTTCCTGCACTTCGACCATGGTGGTCGTGGCCACCGGCGCGTGGTGGCAGCTCACGGCGAGACTCAAGGGTTGACTGGTCTTGGGAACCAATACCAGGTCGAGCGTCTGGCTGCGGCCCGAGGCGAGGCTCGGCACGTCCCAACGCAACTTGGTGCCACCCATATCGGTAGCCGGGCGCTGGACGGTGCCCGACGAAGCGCTAGCGTGAATCACTTCAGCCCACTCGGGAGCGACGATTTCGGTGGCGAGTTGATCGGCGGATGCCGAGCCGCGATTCTCGATGGTGACTTGATAACGTGCTTCGCGGCCGACCAGAATCGTCTTGGGACCGGCGACACGCGAGACAAGCTGCGGAAGCTGCCCCGACGAGAGCACCGTGCTGTTTTGCGACGGGCCGGCAATCGTCGCACCACTTGGAGCTGGCGCCGAAGTTGCCAATGAGCTGTCCGATTCTTCCGAATAGCGATCGCTCACCACCGCCGAGCCACCGAACGCACGCTCCGCCGTGGGCGAGTTGGTAACGGCAGGGCTGGTGCCGGTCGCATCGGTGGGGGGCTGGACCTCGATAGTCTCGCTGGCCGTGGCACTCGGCGAGGTGTTCCAGTTCGACGCATTCTCGCTGGCGTTATTGCCGGGCATAGCGAACGCGTCGAGTTCCTTCACTTTCTCGGTGCTAAACGACTCGGGTTCCGTGCTCGACGAATCGTTAGGCATTGCGGCCGAAGCAGCGGCGTCAGCGGCCGATGTGAAGCCACCCTGCGCCGAGTCGCCCGAAGGAGCCTGCGAGAAGCTATCGACATCGAGTTCGTCGGAAGGAATTGGGGCAATCGGCACCTTAGTAGCTTGGGTGCCAACTCCCGCCGTGTTTTGCGAAGATGAAGTGGTGCCAATCAGGTCGAGCGCAAGATCGCCCGAGGCGATACGCCGCGGGGCCCCCGTCGGACGCGACGCAACTTTTACTGGGGCCGCTGGGGCGTTTTGAGCAGTCTTCTGCGAGGCCACAGGACGACCGAGCGGGCCACCAAGGGCCTCGCCAATGTCGAACGCCGCGGGCTGTTCCTGCATCGGAGTGAGCGCGCTGCCGGCACGGGGCAGAGGAGCGGGCGGAACCAGCTCTTCGGGGCGGCTCGCCACGCGAACGGCTTCGCCTTGCTTGCCGCTGAGCATGTCGAACAGATCGCCGGCCATGCTTCGCTTGGTAGGCTCGGTATGAGCCACTTGCTCGACCTTTGCCTCACCCGACCAACTGCGACGCAGCTCGGCCAATCGGCCGCTGAGCGTGCGCTCGTCGCTAGCAGTCGCGGGCAACGTCGAAGTCGTCACCAGCGTGGCAGCAACAAACGAGCGGATAAAAAAGTTCGGGCGGTGCATGTTCGCTTCCTTGCGTAGCTTGCCGGGGGGCCAAACTAGCAGCCAAACCGCGCGGCTCCGCCGCAACAATTCACCTGCTATCGGTGGGGTATCGGCAATTGCTCGAATGCGAGTTGAGCCAATCGCAACGGATTTTCCGGATAGCGAAAGACTGCGGGCAAGGGCAGCACTGCTGGCACCCAATATCCGCGATACTTCATGCTTGCTTATTCGCGGGCAAACACGAGCCCAACCACGATAGCAGCTTCAGCGTGCCAGCTCTCTACAAGCGATGAAGCACAACGCTACCGCAGCGCCTCCGCCGCTTCGACGATCTCGAATCCCAGGTCGCGGATCATCGCGTAGTCGGCGTCGGGAGCCTGGCCCTTGGTCGTCAGGTAGTCGCCGACGAAGATCGAGTTCGCAGGATAGAGCCCGAGTGGTTGCAGGCTGCGGAGGTGGATCTCGCGGCCGCCCGCGATGCGAAGTTCGCGGTCGGGGCACACCAGGCGGAACATCGCCAAGACCTTCAGGCAGTACTGCGGGGTCAGCTCGCTCTTGCCCGCGAGCGGAGTGCCGTCGATGGGGTTCAGGAAGTTCACGGGGATCGAATGGACGCCCAGGTCACGCAGTTCGATGGCCATCTGCACCACGTCGCTCGGCTCTTCGCCCATGCCGATGATGCCGCCGCTGCACATTTCCATGCCGGCATTGCGTACCGCCTTCAGCGTGTCGACACGATCGGCGTACCCATGCGTGGTGCAGATCTCGCTGTAGTAGGCTTCGCCCGTGTTGAGATTGTGGTTCACGCGATCGACACCGCACGCCGCGAGCCGCTCGGCTTGGTCGGGCGTCAGCAGACCCAGGCACGCGCAGATCTTCAGGTTGTACTGCTCCTTGATTTCCGGCACGATCGTCTCGACCGCCTTCATCTCGCGCTCGTTCGGACCGCGGGCGGAGATCACGATGCAGTACGTCTTCGCCTGCCTCTCGGCCGCCACGCGGGCACCGTCGAGCAGCTTCTCGCGGCTCAGGATGTTGTACTTGGGAATCTCGGCCTCGGACACCTTCGACTGCGAGCAGTAGTGGCAGTCCTCGGGGCACAATCCGCTCTTGGCGTTCATCAGCAGGTAGAGCTGCACTTGGTTGCCAAAGTGTCGATGCCGCACCCGATACGCCGCATCGAGCAGAGCGAGCAACTCGATGTCCGGCGCTGCCAGGATGCTTTCGGCCTCGGCCGCCGTGAGCTGTTCGCCATCGAGCACTCGCTCGGCCATTTCGTGCCAGCGGCTGGAAGTTGCGGAGAGCGTGAGGGGAGCGGAAGCGGTGCGAGTCATGCGAAGGGATCCTCGAAAAGCGGGAAAAATCGTCCCGCCAGTATCGTTTGGCGGCCCCAGCGAGGCAAGGGTGACGCCGTTCTGCCCTTGCCCGCAGGCGGATGGGCGGCTCACAATGGATATATCCGTTCAACGACAAAAGTCCGGGGTCGGCGACGACCCGGCTCACCTATTCTTCTGAGACTGCATGTCGAATCACTTGATACGCGTTGGTGCCATGGGGCTCGTTGGGCAGTTTCGTTCGCCCGAAGGGACCATCTACCCCCGGGGCCGCCGCGTGGTGGTCCGCACCGTCCGTGGCCTCGAATCGGGCGAAGTGCTCACCGAGCCCGACGGCTGGCAAGACCCACGCGAAGCCGATGGCGAGCTCCTCCGGGCCATGACGGTCGAGGACGAAATGCTCGCCGAACGGATGGACCGCCGCCGCGACGAAGCCTTCGAGGCTTGCCGCGAGTTGCTCGCGGACCGCGGGCTCTCGGCAACGCTCGTCGATGTCGAGCATCTGCTTGATGGCCAAGGTCTCTATTTCTACTTCTTAGGTGAAGTCACTCCGGCCGTGGACGCCTGCACCGCCGAACTCGCCGAAGCCTACGAAGCGACCGTGAAGTTCCGCCAGTTCACCGACACCCTGCTCGAAGGCTGCGGCCCCGGTTGCGGCACCGAAGATGCGAAAGGCCAGGGGGGATGCAGCTCGTGCGTGAGTTGTGCAGTGGCGACCGCGTGCAAGAAGTAGCGACCGCGAATGACGCGTCGGGTGCCTGGGGACGTGTCTTACGAGCCCCCAGTTCTTAGCATTGCGGTGACGATACTAGCGACCCAACGTCATTATGCGACCACTACTCGACCGCAAACTCTGGATCGGTAACGCGCATGATATCCGACCGTGGACGTCCGAGCTGCAACAAACAATTTCGGCCGTGGTCGATCTCTCGCTCAGCGACCCACCGGCTGTTCTGCCGCGCGAGGTAACCTACTTGCGAATCCCCATCGCCGACTCTGCGGACAACGCTTCATCGAGGCTTCGCCTCGCACTTCAATCGACAGCGCAACTACTGAGGTATGACGTATCGACGCTGGTCTGTTGCAGCGCGGGCATGAGTCGCTCGCCGGCAATCGCTTGCGGAGCGATTGCGATCGTTCAAAACGTCGATCCCGATGAAGTTGTGAAGTCACTTCTCCAAGGTGTGCCACACGACCTGTCGCCTGGGCTATGGGAGAGCGTCCGAAACGCGGTAAATAGCGAATTCTAGCGGAGAAACTTGCCCGTAAATCGCGCTAATCATCGCGAATGAAAGAATTTCCTTAAACGCCCGGAACAGGCAAAACATGTCAGCCCAGGGCAAGTGCAGGCGAGGAACGAGCCGCAACGCCGCGCTGGGTAAACTGACGGATCGCCGCTTACTCCCCCGCCGACCCCAGCGAAGCCAAAAACTCGCTCATCTCCCCCGCCGCGTGGGCGTTGCCTTGCTCGCGGGCCATTTCGATGCCGACGCGGAGGACATCGCGGGCTTTGCTCACGCGGTCGATTCTTGCGAGTTGCTGGCCCGCCATGAAGAACGCCGGGATGTAGGGGGGCGATTCTTCGATTAGTTCGGTTAGCAGATCGAGGCTGCGGTCGTGGTCGCCCTCTTTGTCGAGCTCCATCGCCAGGCTATAGCGCAGGAACACATCTTTCGGCTCGTCCACGAGCATGGCTTCGATTTTTTCGCGGCGAGTCGCCATGCATTCCTCGGGCTAAAGTCCGCCTGTCAACTTCAGCAACTTGCCGCTAGCGTCCTGGCTCTCTTCCATGTCGACGACGGTCACGTACAGCGTGCCATCTTCGGCGAACGCCATCGCGGTCGGCAGGGCTGTCTCGGTAATCAGCACCGTGTTACACGACTGCTGCTTGGTATCGGGATCGATTGCCGAATCGATGCGGAAGATGCCCGAGCGTTCGGTGAGTGCTTCCGCCGCTGCCGCGTACAGACAACCGGTCGTCGGGCTGTAGGCTAGCGCGCGGATGCCATCGAGATTGAATGGCAGCGCCAAGAGCGGCTTGGTGGTCGAGTCGCTGGGGTGATAGAACACGAGCATCGAATCCCCCTTGTCGTTGTCCTTCCCGGTCTCGGCGACGACCACGTAACCCTTGTCGTTGTACGCCACGGCTTGGGGCGTGCCGACCTTGGTCATGCTCAGTGTGTCGATGTACTTGGTGAGCGCCTCGGCGGGCCCGCTCTTCAGCTTTCCCGTCAGGAGCCACTGATGGTCGTTCGTCGCGACGATCAGCGAGTCGACATCCCGCGCCATGCTCGCGAGCTTCACTTGGCCAGACTCAGGCTTGTAGGTAAACAGCACGGTGCGGTCGCTGGGCTTCATCGGCAACTTTTCGTCGTCGATATCGAACTCAACAATCGACGCCGACGAATGGTCAGCGGCCGTCGAGCCCAGCAGCAGCCGGTTTCGCGAGCGAAACAGTGCGGGGCCCACCTTCTCGGTGCCGTCCGCGCTGACCGACGGCAGAACTTCCACCGGCTCCGCATCCGGCTTTGCTGTGGAGAGACCAAGCACCCGGCCCGTTGGCGACTCGACCACCAGCAAATCGGGCCCCGAACGGCTCCCGCCAGGCCGCACCACCACCGCGATCGGGTCGACCAGTCCGTCCGCAATTTCCTCGACGTTCAGGTCGTCGGCCGTCGTGTCGGCCTTTTGGGCCACCGCCAAGGGGGCGAGCAGGACGGCAAGGGCTGTGAGAACCATGCCGCTGAGGAGAGCGGCGGAAATGCGGACGCGAGTTTTCGTTTTAGGCATGACTGGCTTCGTACGCGGAGATTTTGGCTTCGTGCTCCAGCGTCAGACCGATGTCGTCCAGGCCATTCAGCAAACAATGCCGGCGGAAGGGGTCGACTTCGATCTTCGCTACGAAACCATGATCGTCGCTTAGCGTAAGTTTTTCCAGATCAGCTTTCAGTTGGTAACCTGGGTGCTTCGCGGCACGCTGGAACAGTTCCTCGACCTGGTCCTCGCTGAGGATGATCGGCAGCATGCCATTCTTGAAGCAGTTGTTGTAGAAAATGTCGGCGAAGCTGGGTGCCACGATCACGCGGAAGCCGTAGTCGTCGAGCGCCCACGGGGCGTGTTCGCGACTCGATCCCGAGCCAAAATTCCGCCTCGCGAGGAGGATGCTCGCCCCCTTCGCCTCGGGGCGATTGAGCTCGAAGTCAGGGTCTTCCGTCCCATCTTCCTTTTTCCGCCAGTCCCAAAACAGGAACTCACCAAACCCGGTCCGCTCAATTCGCTTGAGGAACTGCTTGGGAATGATCTGATCGGTATCGACATTCGCCCGGTCCATAGCAACAACAAGACCGGTGAGGGTAGTGAAAGGTTTCATGAAAAATCTCGCTCAATTCGCAAACGACTTTACAAAGTCTTCGGTGTAGGTGCCTTCAAAGTCGACTTGGACGCAGACACCTCCAGCTCCGTCCTGGCATAGGCTGACGGGGTAGCATCCATCGCCATATCCGCTCTGAACAACCGCCATTCTAGCAGAACCAGTACTATCTATCGGCATCATGCCATACGGTTGGCTGAAACTATTGACCCGATCGAATGTATTCGCGGTCACCACGTGGAAGTAAATGAAGGAATTGCGACTGAACTCCGGAATGCGCTCCACATCTTCGAGGATAGACCGCTCGAGCTCTTTCGAAATCGGCCTTTCAATTCGTGCATACCGGCTAGGAAGGCGTGCTTTTGCGACGGCAAGTCCATACTTATCCTTCAGCAGCCGTTTTAGGATATTCTCACCGTCGGCTGGCTCCTTTGGGTTGCATAAAACGTATCCAACCCGTTCTTTCCCTTCGTACTCGATGTAGTCGCTTAGATCTTGTGCGTCGGAGACGGTGATCCTCGCCATGTCGACCCCTACTTCTCTTACGACATGGAATGTTCCGGCCGCATCGGGTCGGTTCATGATCTGCACGCGCTGAACGATACTGCCGGTAAACGGTGCAGGAGCGTCTGTGGGGCCAAAGAAGGCTCGGACCAAGTACTTCCCCGCTGGCACTACGATTTCGGCATCGTCCCCCCAGCCATACATGATGTCGTGGATTAGTAATCTACCTGAATGGATCGAGAGTTCGCCCACTTCATACCAGGCACCTGACGGTCGCTGCCACCATCGTGCGAGCGTGGATCGGATTCCCATCCTGCTCTAGCTCCAATCCCGCACATCCACAAAGTGCCCTTCAATCGCCGCTGCGGCGGCCATCGCGGGGGACACCAAATGCGTCCGGCCGCCGCGGCCTTGGCGGCCTTCGAAGTTGCGGTTGGAGGTCGAGGCACAGCGTTCGCCTGGCTCCAGTTTGTCGGGATTCATTGCCAGGCACATGCTGCAGCCCGCCTCGCGCCAGTCGAAGCCAGCTTCGCGGAAAATCTTATCGAGGCCTTCTTTCTCGGCCTGCTGCTTCACCAGCCCGCTGCCAGGGACAACCATCGCCTGGACGCGGTCTGACACTTTGCGGCCCTTGGCAATTTCGGCCGCGGCACGCAGGTCCTCGATGCGGCCGTTGGTGCAACTGCCGATGAACACGCGGTCGAGTGCGAGGTCGACGATCGGCTGCCCCGCCGCAATGCCCATGTACTCCAGGGCCTGGGCGGTGGTCTTCTGATCGGTGGGATCCGAGAAGTCGCTGGGGTTCGGCACGCGGGAAAGCACGCTGGCGACCTGCCCCGGATTCGTGCCCCACGAGACTTGCGGCTCGATGTCGGCTCCGTTGAATACGAGCGACTTGTCGTACTTCGCACCCGCATCGGTCGGCAGCTTACGCCACTCGGCGACCGCGGCGTCCCATGCCGCACCTTGCGGGCAGAAAGGACGACCCTTGAGGTACTCGAACGTCACGTCGTCGGGGGCGATCATGCCTGCACGAGCGCCTGCTTCGATCGACATGTTGCAGACGGTCATCCGTTCTTCCATGGTCAAATTGCGGACCACGTCGCCGGTGTACTCGATGCAGTAGCCCGTGCCGCCGCTGGTGGTGAGCTGGCCGATAAGGAACAGGATCATGTCCTTGGCCGTCACCCCGCGGCCAAGTTTGCCATCGACGCGCAGCTCAAGCGTTTTGGCTTTCGATTGCAGCAACGTCTGCGTGGCGAGCACGTGCTCGACCTCGCTGGTGCCGATGCCGAACGCCAGCGCGCCGAACGCACCATGCGTCGAGGTGTGACTGTCGCCACACACGATGGTCATGCCGGGCTGCGTGTAGCCAAGCTCGGGACCGATCACGTGCACGATACCCTGATGGATGTCTCCCAAGTCGTAGTGCTTGATGCCGAACTCGGCGCAGTTGTTTCGCAGCGTGTCGATCTGCTGTTTGCTAATCGGATCGGCGATCGGCAGGCTGCGATCAGTGGTCGGCACGTTGTGGTCGGCGGTCGCGATGGTCCGCTCGGGACGTCGCACCTTACGGCCCGCGAGGCGAAGTCCCTCGAACGCCTGCGCGCTGGTCACTTCGTGAACCAGGTGCAGATCGATGTACAGAATGGTCTGCCGCCCCTCTTCCGCGTGGACAACGTGATTATCCCAAATCTTTTCAAACAACGTGCGGGGCATTTTCGGCAGCAGAACAAGGGGTGGATGGGGAGGACACAAGCACGAACAAGGCTCGCTAGAAAGCGAGACCCCTAGTTTAAGCCAACGGTTCGCAATCGGCTAGCCGCAAACGCGGGGGGAACGCCTGAAGGAGGAGTATCTGAGGCCCATTTTCGGCAGTTTGGAAGGCCTCCCGAGCCCGAGTTCCGCGCGTCGTAATTCATTCTCCTCTAATGCCCGATTAAACCGCCGCCTCTTCCACAGCCGCGGCCGCCATGGCCTTGCGCTGCGGGCAGGCTTTGCAGTTCCACCACTCCGAGGCGAGGGCCGAGGTCCAGTCGTCGGCTAGCGGAACGTCGTTCAGCGCCGCACGCAGCGACGCCACGTCCTGGAAGCGGTCGTCCGCGTCCTTTTCCAGGCACCGCATGACGATCTCTTCGAGCTCCAACGGAATATCGACGGCGAACTCGCGGACCAGCGGGGCGTCCTCGGAGACGTGGGCGACAATCACCCGCATGGCGTTGTCGTACATAAAAGGAGGTCGACCGGTGAGCATGAAGAACAGCACGGCACCCAGCGAGTAAATGTCGCTACGCGCGTCGGCGTCGCGCTCACCAGTCGCTTGCTCGGGAGCCATGAACAGCGGCGAGCCCGTGATCGAGCCTTCTTGAGTAAGCTGCGTTTCGTCGCTCTTCACGGTGGGCTTTGCGAGGCCGAAGTCGAGCAGCTTCGCCACGTCGAACTCGCCACCGCGATACGCACAGAAAATGTTCGCAGGCTTGATGTCGCGATGCACCAGACCAATGCCATGCGCCTCGGCGAGCGCCGCACAGACCTGCTTCATCAAGTAGACCGCACGTGCCGGAGGCAGCGCACCCCCTTGATCGACCAGCTCGCCAATGTTGTGGCCAGGCAGGTACTCCATGACGTAGTAGAACGTCCCGTCCGCCGTATTGCCGTAGTCGAAGATGTCGATGGAGTTCCAGTGCGAAAGCTTGGCGGTCATGCGAACTTCGCGCTCGAATCGGGCCATGACTTTCGGATCCCCGGCCTTCTCGGGCTTGATGAGCTTGATGGCGCAGGGCCGCTTCATCATTTGATGCTCGGCCAGATAGACTTCGCCCATGCCGCCGCTGCCGAGTTTTTGCTTTAGGCGATACTGGCCTAATTGCTTGGCCGCAAACGCTTGCCGCCGCATCAAGTTGATCAGATGGACGCCGACGACCGCGATCGCGACGTTCAAGATCATGATCATCGCTTGCTCGCTGGTGTAGCTATCGAACTCTGGGGTGGCCGCACATTCCTGAAAGCCGGAGCATTGAAAGTGCTGCAACAGGATCACGCCAATTGGCGCGAGGCCCATCGGCACCAGCACCGCTGCGGCACGCTGCCAGTTGTTGGGAATGAATAGCGCGTAAGTGAAGATCAGCATCATCCACGGCGCGACGATCACCGGAAGATGCGCACCCTCGTCCAGGTTCGCCGCACGTTGAAGGGCTTGCTGCGACAACACTAGGAAGTAAATTGCCGGGTCGGCGAAGATCACCAGTTCCGCGAGACGCAGTTTCGCAAGAGAGATGTCCTTCGCCCGCCACATCAGCAGGGCCATCAGTGCCATCACCAATGTCACCGTGCCATGCACCCAGAACAACCAATTCGACACAAGGTTGTCGGTCACAAAGATCCAGCGAATCTCGAACGCGAAAAAGCCAAGAAAGAACAACACGCTCGCCGCAAACAGCCGCACGCGAAGTACATCGCGAGTCTCGTTGCTTAGGTGGGGCGTTGAGCCTTCGACCACGTTCACCAGCTTCCGCGCTGCGTCACGCAGGCGGTCCGTGCTGCCACCCAACGGCACCGGCGTCGGGGCCTCGATGGTTTCTTGATTCGCGTCGAAATGCTTGTCGGCCATGGGAGCTCGGCTGACGGGGTGGGAATCGTCGGCAGCCGCGGGGACTCTCCCGCCGGAGCGACGACTTGTTATCTTACGCACGGAATGCCGAATTGGGCAGATCTCCTGACCAGTATTCGGTAGCGTTTTCTATCCATTGGCCTATTTTTCGTCCGGCAATCAAACCCGCGTAGAAACTTACGGGCTCGCGGGATATGCTGCCGTTCTTAGCTCTTTTTCGGCGAACCGAATAACAGGTAGACCACCGTTGGACAAATTGGTTCGCACGCTCTCGCTCCTGACCAACCTGTTCCCCGTGTGGGTTGTGGCCTTCGCGGTGGCAGCGCTGTGGGACCCTTCGCTGTTCCACTGGTTTGGGCCGCTGACGATCTACGCCCTTGGCGTCATCATGCTGGGCATGGGGGTCACGCTCACAGCGGGCGATTTTCTCGAGGTGCTCCGCGCTCCCAAACCAATTGCGATAGGGTTCGTTGCCCAATTTACCATCATGCCGTTCATGGGCTGGCTGATCGCCGCAACGTTCGACCTTCCGACTGAGCTTGCCGTCGGAATCATCCTGGTGGCCTGCTGCCCCGGCGGCACGGCGTCGAACGTCGTCACCTACCTGGCGCGTGGACACTTGGCGCTTTCGGTGCTGATGACCACCTGCTCGACGTTCGGAGCCATCGTGATAACGCCGCTGCTCACCAAGTGGCTTGTCGGCGAACGGCTGCCCGTAGACGCGGCGGGGCTGCTGCTTTCCACCGTGAAGGTGGTGCTGCTCCCCGTGATCGCAGGTGTGCTCCTCAATCGCTACCTGCCGCGAACCGTTGAGCGCATCACCACGTTCTCGCCCCTCGTAAGCGTCATTGCCATCGCGATGATCTGCGCCAGCGCCGTGGGCGACAATCGCGATCTGATTCTCACCTACTTCGTGCAGTTGGGCGCGGCGGTCGTCACGTTGCACGCAGGCGGATTCGCGCTGGGATACGCGTTCGCCTGGCTGCTGGGTTACGACTCGAGGATCTCGCGTACCATTTCCATCGAAGTCGGCATGCAGAACTCCGGACTCGGCGTGGTTCTCGCCCGCGAGCACTTCGCCAATCCCGTGACCCACGTCGCCATCGCCGCCGCACCTTGCGCGCTGTCGTCGGTCGCTCACTCCGTGATTGGCAGCCTGCTGGCGGTCTACTGGCGCCGTAAGAGTGTCAACTCTTCGAACGACAACTCGCTCCGCGAAGCCAGCACGATCGACTAAGCAGCCCGGCGCGATTCGCGCTGTGCCGCGCGGCGTTCGAGTTCGGCGACCGGAATCACTTCCAGGCGATGCTCCGAACCGTTCTTCACTTCGCGAAGCACCATGGTCGTCGGCGTGCACATCCGCGGCATGTAGAACCACGCCTTCTCGAGCGACGCATCGTCCACCGCCGCCGAGATCAGCAGCAGGTCGGTCCGCTGTAGCGCGTTGGCCACTTGCGGAAGTGTCATCGAGGGAGTGCCGGGCACTAGGCGGATCTTCGCGCCCGTCAATTGGAGCTGACGATGCGCGTGAATCAAAGGCAGCGGAGCCGCGGGAGCCTGACGCTCTTCGAACCAGTCGAGTCCCGTATAGGAGACCGACCCATCGCGAGTGAATCGCTGAGCGGTGGAGATCAAGCGAATCGCTCGCTCCGCCGATCCGATGCCCACTTCCACGATACGACGATGGCTGTGATGGCAGATTGCCTTGTACAGTTGCCGCTCGTGCTTTGGTTGCGAGAAGTATGCCAGTCGCGCGTAGCCAAACCAACCCAACGCCGCCATTGCCAGTTCCCTCCCCGGAATCGAGCGATCGCGGAGTCCTTCGCGTCGCCGGTGCTTGTTGGCGCGACAGCCAGAGCGCGCCTGCCATACACATCGACTGACCCGAGCCCAAAGTCGAGTCGCTAAACCGCAGCCCGCAAAGTCCCCCGCGATCTTGGCGAGCGAACGGACGAACTCGTAATTTATCGGGGCGAACCATCGTTGTCTCGGACGTTAACTCGCGGGCGAATGCGAGCTTGGACTACACGTCCACTTCGCTAGCCAACGAGTAGTTGTGGCTCGTCCTTGAACAGAAGGCTCTCTACGTCCTCGTAGAGAACGGTGCTAGCTGCGAAGTTGTAGTGGTGAGGCAAACTTTGCGGGCTAACGGGTTACAGATTCGCGAAGTGAGCTCGCATGCGGTTGGCGAGCTCGGCTTGCTTGGCGATCGATGTCGCGCCGGGAGTCGTGGCGATTGACTCCGCCAAACGATCGGACAGATGTCCGGGCGACACGCGATTGCGGATGTCGTTCAGGAAAGTTACCAACTCTGCGTGCGCGGCCACGGGGCCGTGCAGCATGTAATGCACCCACGCCCAACTGAAGCGGTAGTCGGTCGAGGTCATCACCTCAAGCCGCTGCTTGCTCTCCAGCGCAGGCATGTCGACGAATCGCTGGTTCTCCAAGTCCCACTTGAGCTTCTTCAAGTGCGAATGGTGCCGTGCCCGCATGCTCTTCTCGACCTCGAAGTACTCCGCAAGTCCTTCGTCGAGCCATAACGGAACCACCGGCAGGTCGCCGTGCAGCAGGGCGTGCGTGCACTCGTGGCGAACGTCGTCCGGAAGTTCGGTATTGAGGTACGCAAACACGCTCGAACGTCCATCTTGCTTGATGAACAGCGCTCGGCGGTACGGAATCTCGGAATAACGTTCGGCGAGGTACGCTCGGTGCTGCCGTTCGTTCGCCATCAAATGGAGGTACACCGGCGAGTTACACGGCCGCACGGCGAGCACTCGCGACAGCTCGCGTTCCAGCGGTGACAGCTCCGCCAGCAGTTTCTCGTGCTCCGCGAGCGGAAACGCCGCTTGGCAGATGAAAGGCCCCACTTGCCGCTGATCGATCCACTCGGGCGCAGCATGTGCCAGGCGCGGAAGGCCCAGCGCAATCGCACTGGCCGCCAAGGCTCGCCTGCCGAATTCCCGCCGCGAGAGCTGCATCAACCCGCCATCCTCCAGTACGGCCACGCGCGCCTAGGAGGAGCGACAGCTATCGGACCGGCGGCGACATCGCGACCCAGCGCAACCTGCCGCGGATTCTCGCGGCACATTAGGTAAGTGGCTTCCTCGCCGACGAGTTCCATCGCCCGCGACACGGCGGGGCCGAACAACGGTCGGCGAGCTTTCGATCCATGGGCGTCGGTCGCGAGAAAGTGGACTAGGCCTCGCGAGACGAAACGCTCCGCCACGCGTTGGCACTCGGCACCGAACGAACCTGCCAGGCTTCCGCAGGTTACCTGCATCAAGCAACCCGCCTCGACCAGCGGTGCGACCAACTCCGGCTGGCGGAGGATGCCGCGATTGCGTTCGGGATGCGACAGAATGCCGACCATGCCCAGACCGCGTAATGTTTCGAGGACTGGCTCAATCGGCGAGTAGAACTCGTGCGGCAACTCCAGCAGCACGTGCTTGCCGTGATCGCCCAGCGTGAGCACTTCGCCTGACTCCAGCAGCTTCGCCATCTTGTCTTCGATTCGCACGTCGGCTCCGGGAAGCACGACCAGCGGAATACGGTTGGTGTTGAGCAGCTCCTGCACTGCTTGCACCCGCTTCCGTATCTCGTCGCCGCGGTTGTGGCGGAAACCTCCCAACTGATGCGGCGTAGCGATCACCGTCTCGACCCCTTCGACCACCGCAATGCGAGCCATCGCCAGCAACTCGGCGTCGTCCTGCGCCCCGTCGTCGATACCGGGCACCAAATGGCAGTGAATGTCGACCCAACCTTGGGACATGTTCGAGGCTCCTCGCGGGGCAGAGCGGCGGAAGTTTGGCGTGGGGAATAAAGGATAGTGAGGAGTGCTGTCAACGCCGATTGCCGCCATCCGTGCTTGCACCCCCAGCGAGCGCGAGTTTTGTCCCACTTTCGCCCCTATTTCATTGGGTGCGACTTTATTCTTTTGGCGTAAACTGGCGGGCATCAAAAAGTCTCGTGTTTTATCGAGCGAAGTCATCGTTCGTTCGTTCAAGCGAAAAGAGTAATGTCGCAGGGGTAACCCGCAGGTGCGACATTACGAAGGGGGAAGGGGGAGGGCTGAAGTGGGAGTCGATGCAGTTGTGTCATCCTGAAGGAGCCTTAGCGACTGAAGGATCTCGTCTGCCAATGGTTTCGATGTTTTTGTTTTCTCACGCAAAGACGCGGAGCGAGTAGGCCGGGTCAAGCTCCGCGCCGACCCGGCACTTACCAGGTTGCTATTGTTGAAGCGTGCCGGTTTTCATTTCCCACGCAAAGGCGCTAAGACGCAAAGAGCGTGAACGACGCGCGCAGCGGGAGTGTCCGTGTCATTCCGAACGGAGTTACACGACGGAGGAATCTGCGGTGCCAAGGGAGCCGCGCAGTCACTTTGGGGGTCAGTGGTGCGTGCTTCTTGAAGTGATAGAGCGTGTTCTACTGGAGACAAGATTTCTCGGTCTCCCATTTGCCTAGGAAAAGGGCCTGTCGAAATGACACATCTTGGGTCCTCAAATAGTTGTGCTTCTCCTTTCTTTCCAGCGTTACTTGCCGTATCGGCGCTCCGCTTGATACGGCCTACTTAACTGTACATTCATCAACCTACCACAGGCGCGAGTACTTTCTAGCCCCTTTTTGGAACATTTGTACATTTTCTCGAAAATAGTTTCCGGACCGAGAAATCTTGAAAAAAGGGTGAAAAACCGTTGCCCCTGTGTCATCCTGAGGGAGCCTCAGCGACTGAAGGATCTCGCCGGTCATTTTGCGAGGCCTGGGCCTTCATTTATCTCACGCAAAGGCGCCAAGACGCGGAGAGAAATGAGCGGAACTCCGACTGTCTTGGGATCGTCTTGATTACTAGAGACTTAGTACAGAAGACTGTTAGTCTTGGGCGAGGATTGGCAGCCTAAATCGACTTTCGTCATTTGCCTCTACCCATTCTCCACCGCAACGCAGCAACTTTTATGAATCGAGCTATCTACGCAGTGTCAGTGCTACTGGCCGGGGCCTTCAGTGGATGTAATGCGCCTCAGCAGTCCAGCCCAACTGCCGAGCCCACTTCCAAAATCCAATTCGACCTCACCACCATCGATTCCGATGGCCTCCGTGGTCCCGCGGATGGCAAGGTTGCCGTGGCTTATGAGTTTGTGATTCCCGATACGCCCCAGCATCGTGAGGAAGTGCGCGCGATCGATCCCAGCGTGCAGTTCATGCCGGGGTCGCGGGGGCGGGTGGGGGCAGGGGAGGGGGAGGGTTTATGCGTGGGGTCGACGCATCAGGCCGAGTGGCGCGAGGTGCTGACGAAGCTGGCGGCGCTACCGTACGTCGAGCGGATCGAGCAGTGCTGGTTTGAGTGACTTCGCGGCGAGACTCGTGGACCAGAGCCTCGCAAGTTGCGATCGGCTGGACGATGCGCCACAATCAAACAAGCGGAAATGACTGCGTTAACGAATCCAGCTTGTGAGTGGCGACTGATGAAGGATGGGAATCGAATCGTGAAGGGTCTCGCTGCGATGCTGGCCACGATGCTGTGGCTGGCTGCTAGCCAGGCGAGTGCTTCGCAGCTCGAAGCGCTCGATCGCGGGTTAGTCGCCATTTTTCAAGGCGACGACCGGGGGGTGTTCTTGAGCTGGCGACTGCTTGGCCACGAGTCGCCCGACATGGGGTTCAACGTCTACCGTCAAACGGCGGATGGCTCGCCGGTGAAGCTGAACGAGGTGCCGCTGGCCGAGGGGACGACCTACCAGGATGAAGATCCGCCCCTGGGAAAGGAGTTCTCCTACCATGTTCGCGCTGTGGTGGATGGCGAGGAAGCGGAGCCTTCCAGGCAATTTCGTTTCTCGGCCAATCCAGTGCCACAAGACTACCTGGCGATCCCGCTACAAACACCACTGGGCTACACCGCGGGGGATGCATCGGTCGGGGATCTCGATGGGGATGGTGAGTACGAGTTCGTCGTCCACATGACCGGTCGCGGCCGCGACAATTCGCAAAGCGGAATGACCGACGAGCCGATCCTGCATGCGTACAAACTCGACGGCACGCTGCTGTGGTCGATTCAGCTAGGCAAGAACATCCGCGAGGGAGCCCACTACACGCAGTTCCTGGTCTACGACCTCGATGGCGATGGCAAAGCGGAAGTGGTGATGAAAACGGCCGATGGGACGATCGATGGATTGGGACAGGCGATCGGCGACCCGGCCGCTGATCATCGTCAGCAGCCCCCACAAGAAGAGGCGAACTCGCGGGGCGATAGGCGCGGACCAACACGAGGGGGACGGGCCGGTGCACGCTTCGGCTACGTGCTTCAAGGCCCCGAATACCTGACGGTGTTCGACGGACAGAGCGGCGCTGCGATCTCGACCGTCGACTATATTCCTGCTCGCCATCCCGAGACGGTGAACCCCACGCCCCAGCAGCTGAAGCAGGTTTGGGGCGACGACTATGGCAACCGCGTCGATCGCTTCCTCGCGTGCGTCGCTTATCTCGATGGCGAGCACCCTAGTGTGGTGATGTGTCGCGGTTACTACACCCGCACCGTGTGCGCCGCGTGGGACTGGCGGGACGGAAAGTTGACTCAGCGATGGGTGTTTGACAGCGATCAACAAGGCCGCGCCGATTCATCGAACCCGTGGCGAGGGCAGGGGAACCATAGTGTCGTCGCGGCCGATGTCGATCAGGATGGCAAGGACGAAATCGTCTACGGCTCGATGGTGATCGACCACGACGGCACAGGGCTTTACTCCACCGAACTAGGGCATGGTGACGCGCAGCATGTGACGGACTTGGATCCAACGCGCCCCGGCCTCGAGATCTGGAGCATTCACGAGCACCCGCGAAAAGAAAGCCCGGGCGTCGAGCTACGGAATGCTCGCACTGGCGAACTCTACTTCAAGGCAGCGCACGGACGGGACGTCGGGCGCGGAATGGCGGCGGACATCGACCCTCGCTACCCCGGCTGCGAGCTGTGGGGCGGGACGCGAAACTTGTTCGACGCCCGCGGCAACGACATTGGTCCCTGCCCCCGTTTGCAAAACATGGCCATTTGGTGGGACGGCGACTTATTGAGAGAGCTGCTCGATGGGGTGACCATTTCGAAGTGGGACTATCGGCAAGGCAAAGAAGACGTTTTGCTTGATGGTCGACAGCTGGGACTGGCCTCGAACAACGGTAGCAAATCGAATCCTAGCCTAGTGGCAGACGTGCTGGGAGACTGGCGGGAAGAACTGATCGCGCGAACGGCGGACAATAGCGAACTGCGGATCTACACGAGCACCATTCCCACCGACCATCGGCTCCCGACCTTGATGCACGATCGTCAGTACCGACTGTCGATCGCTTGGCAGAATGTTGGCTACAACCAACCGCCGCATCCCAGCTTTTTCCTCGGGCATCCCACGGCGGAGTCCGAATAGCGAGAGGAAATGAAACTCATTCGCTTTCAACCAACTTTTTTAGCACAGACTTGGTGAGTGATTGTTTGGTGCTGAAGAAGTCTTTCCAGGGATCGACCTTCAGTTTGGCTAAACGGTCGAGGACGTTCCGCACGTTGTACTGGTCGGGGCGGAGTCGTGCGGTGAGTTCTTCCCAGGCGAGCGGCGTCGCGACCGGAGCGCCGGCGCGGGCCCGGGTCGAGTAGCTGGCGATCGACGTGGCCCCTTCGGCGTTGCGGAGGTAGTCGACGTAAACTTTGCCGTGCCGTTTGGCTTTGCTCGAGGTGGCGATGTAGTCATCCGGACTATCGGCGGCCATGCGGTCGGCGATCAGGTGCGAGAACTCTTTGATGTCGTCCCACGATTGACGGCGTGTGAGTGGGACCACCACGTGCAGACCTTTGCCACCCGTGGTGCGAAGAAACATCTCGAACTCGAGACTGGCGAGCCGCGTGCGAAGCTCTTTGGCACCGGCGACGACCTGCTTCCATTCGGCCCCTTCGCCCGGGTCGAGATCGAACACCATCCAGTCGGGTCGATCGAGCCGATCGGTGCGGCAGCCCCACGGGTGGAATTCGAGCGTGCCGAACTGCACCAGGGCCACGAGTCCCTGGGCGGAATCGACGGTGAGGTACTCGGCGGTGCCGTTGTCTTCTTGGATTTCCACACGGCCGATCGTATCGGGTAGTCCCTCGCCCGCGTGCTTCTGGTAGAAGCATTGTTTGCCGCGGCCCTGAGGACAGCGCACCACCGTGAGTGGGCGGTCGGCGACGTAGGGAAGCATCCAATCGGCGATGGCCGCGTAGTACTCGGCGAGTTCGAGCTTAGTGATGTCAGCGTCGGGATACACAACGCGATCGCCACTGCTGATTCGCACGCCGGCCACCAAGGAGTCGCCGCTATGTTTCTTGGTCTTCATGGAACTCTTCTTTGCCCCGTCGGTCGGTGAGCTACTGGGTTGCTCGCGAATGACGGAAGTTGCGACCTTGTCCTCGCGGAGCCCTTTGAACGAAGGATGCCTCAAGGCTCCGTCGTTGGTCCACTCGGTGAATTCGACTTCGCATACTAACGTCGGCTCCACCCAGTGCACGCCGCGTGCCATGGTGCCCTTGGGTGGATTGGTGAAGGGAGCCTTGCGAGTTGCTAGGGCCTGCAGTTTGTCGTGAACTTCCTCCAGCGACTCGCGCGTGAATCCCGTGCCAACGCGGCCACTGTAAACGAGTTCGCCGTCGTCGTAATGCCCCAGCAGCAAGGCCCCGAAGCCGATCCGCGAACCGCTGGGCTTGGTCCAGCCACCGATCACCATCTCCTGGCGTTTGAGGCATTTGTACTTCACCCAGCTTTTCGAACGTCGCTGTTCGTAGGGGGCGCTGGCTCGCTTCGAGATGATGCCTTCGAGCGAATGCTGGCAGGCGTGCTGGATTACCCCGGAGCCGTCGCCGCGGATGTGATCGCTATAGCGGAGCACTCCATCGGCAGGAGCGGTGCTGAGTAGTTGCTGAAGGATCTCCTTGCGATCGATGAGCGCGGCACCGGTGAGGTTGTAGCCGTCGGCGTAAGGGACGTCGAAGGCGTAGTAGTGCACCGCTTTGCTTTCGCCAGAGCGGAGGACATTTTGCAAGGCTTGAAAGTCGCTCGCCCCTTGGGCGTCGAGCACCACGGCTTCGCCATCGAGCAGCGTCGCGTGCAATTGAAGTTTGGCGAGCGCGTCGCGAATGGTCGGGAACCGATGCGTCCAGTCCTCGCCACGGCGGGTAAACAGGGTAACGCGATCGCCCTCGCAGGCGGCCAGCAGACGATAACCATCGAATTTCAGCTCGTGGAACCAGTCGTCGCCCGAAGGGGCGGTGGTGACGAGCGTGGCCAATTGCGGCTTGAACGACTTGGGCAGCCGACCTTTCTTCACGCCTTGGATCGTTGAGAGCTCAAGCTCATTCGGCTGCGTCTTCGTGGTCTCCGCTGGTTTGCGGCTCGTGGGTTTGCGCTTCGCTTTCGACACTTTGCTATTCCGCACCTTGTCTTTGCTACCAGCGATCTGCTCAAGCGAGCGGCGGCTGACGACGCTCTTGGTGTGCTTCTCAACGAAACCGTACGCATCGCCCGGCTTGGCGAACTTGTCGTCTTTCTTGATCAGCAGCCAGTTGGTGCCGTCATCTTTCCGGGTGCGCATGCGGACGAGCGTCCACTCGCCGTGCAGTTTGTCGCCATCCAAAGTGAACGACAGCTTGCCCTTCTTGAGTCCAGCGAGGGGGTCGCCTTCGGGTGTCCAGGTACCTTGGTCCCAGACCATGACGGTGCCGCCCCCGTACTGCCCATGGGGAATGATGCCTTCGAACGAGGCGTAGTCGAGCGGGTGGTCTTCGACCTCGACCGCGAGAGATTTCTCGGCAGGGTCGAGGCTCGGTCCTTTCGGCACCGCCCAACTTTTGAGGACGCCATCGAGTTCGAGACGGAAGTCGTAGTGCAATCGACTCGCTGCGTGTTTCTGGACGACGAAACCAAGCGTTTGGGAGGTCGTCTCGCCACGCTGGCCCGCGGGCTCGGGGGTGCGGCGAAAGTTGCGTTTCTCGCGGTAGGTGGTGAGCGTCATGGGAGTGTGGAGGGTGCTGGAATCGCGCACGGCATTGCGTTTGCAGAAGTGCTAGCACAACCCGTGCCGCGAGGAATTGAGCGAGAAGGAGCGACCAAGATGGAAAACGCCGCCAACGAACTGGACCCCGCGAGATCAAGCTGGCTGCTGGAGGGCCAGGAGCATTGCGTGTTTTGTGGTCACGCCTACGTGCTGGAAATGGAATGCCGATGCATCGACTGCGACCACCCAATTTGCCCCGGCTGCGTGCTGGAGATCACCGCGGTGAGTGGCGTGTTTTGTGCCGAGTGTCATGCGATCCGTCAGCAAGACGGAAAAGAAAACCGTGGAGGAGAAAACAAATGGCCGCCAGGGCGATGTGGAAAGGGACGCTCGCGTGCGGCGAGCTGGAAGTTCCGGTGAAACTGTACTCGGCGATTGAGGACCGTAACATCCATTTCCACTTGCTGCACGAGGAGGATCTCACACGGGTAGAGCAGCGGATGGTGCACCCCGACACGGACGAAACCATTCCCTATTCCGCGACGCGTCGAGGGCTGCAATTGAGTGAGAAACGCTTTGTGATGCTCGAGCAGGAGGAGCTTGAAGAACTAGAGCCCGACGCATCGCGCGAGATCACGCTTGAAGCGTTTCTGCCAGAGGGGGAAGTGGACCATGGTTGGTACGATCGGCCCTACTACCTGGGCCCCGATGGCGACACGGGTGAGTACTTCGCTCTGGCCGAATCGCTCGCGGCCACCGAGCGACAGGCCATTGCGCGGTGGGTGATGCGAGGCAAGCGGTACGTCGGGACGCTGATCGAGCAGGAAGGGTATCTGATGCTGATCACGCTGAGGCACGAGGGCGAGGTGCTGAACTCCGCCGAGCTCTCGCCTCCCACCGGTCGCGAGCTGCCGGCGAAAGAGCGCAAGCTCGCTGAGCAGTTGGTCGAGGCGCTCGAAGAGAAGCAATTTCATCCCGACGCGTATCACGACACGTATCGCGAAGCGCTTGAAAAGTTGATCGCGAAAAAGGCGAGGGGGGAGACGATTGAAGTGGAAGAACGCAAAGCGCCGGCAGAATCGGGCTCGCTCGCCAAGAGCTTGGAAGCCAGCCTGAAGGCGATGCGGCGACGATCACAATGAGCCTGGCACGATGATCACGGCACGATGAGCAAGACAAAATCAAAAACGAAAGCGAAACAGCCAGCCAAAGAGGCGAAGAAGTCGCGTCCGCAGTTACATCGACCTTTTTGGTCGGGGACGCTGACGTTCGGCCTCGTAAACGTGCCGGTTGAGTTGTTCCCCGGAACGCGTACATCGCGGGTAGCGCTGCGGATGCTGGCCCCCGATGGCACCCCGCTGGCCCGGCGGTTCCACTGCCCAGAGGATGATATCGATGTGCCGATGGACGAACTGCTACGCGGCTACAAGCTAGATAGTGGCGACTACGTGGTGGTGAGCGACGAAGAGCTCGATGCGGCGTCGCCCGAAAAGAGCCGGGAGATTGATCTGCAGCAATTCGTCGGCATCGAGCAGATTCCGCCGCGGTTGTTCGAGCGTACCTACTACCTGACGCCCGCCGGCGATTCGAACAAAGCGTACCGGCTACTCGCGCAAGCGATGGAGCAAACCAACCTCGCCGGCATCGCGACGTTTGTGATGCGTGGTAAGGAGTATTTGGTGGCAATCTTGTCGCAGGGTGGAATTCTGCGTGCCGTCACGCTTCGCTTCGGCGACGAGATCCGCATGCCCGAGGACATTGGCCTTCCGAAGGTGAAAAAGGGAGACGCCAAGGCGAAAGCGAAATTCACGAAGATCATTAAAACGCACGCCGTGAAGGACTTGGCGTCGATTGATCTCAGCGATGAATACGCGAAACTCGTGGAGCAACTCGCAAAGCGCAAACGGCGCAACCACGACAACGTCATCACCGTCGATGACTCCGCAGAGGCAGAGGAAGATACGGCCGAGACGAGCGAAAGCGTCGACTTGCTCGAGACCATTCGTCAGAGCCTCGCTTCGGCGAAGAAGCAAAGTTCTTCGGATGGCAACGGGAAGGCCGGCACCAACGACACGCTGGCTGACTTGTCGAAAGACGAGCTCTACGAACGCGCGCAGACGCTCGACATTGCCGGTCGTAGTTCGATGAGCAAGAAAGAACTGCTGCGCGCCGTGGCGTCGAGTTCGGATTAATACAGAAGCAGCATCACCGGCGGTGTCGCCGGTGATGCGCTGCTGAGTTTAACTAGGCCTTGGGGCCGCTCGGCTTGCGTCCCTGGCCACCGGGCTTGGGTCCGCCGAAGCGTTTGCCGCCACCCGGCTTGGGGCCACCCGACTTCGCCTTGAAGCCACCGGCACCCTTGGGTCGGCGGGGCTTGGCGGGGCGGGCAGCGGTTGCGGCGCCTTCGCCCGTGCCTTCGAGGCGTGGGGCATCGGTGATGCCGGCGGCGTACGTCGTCGCGCGATAGCTGCCGTGAGCCTTCTTGCCGTTGGGACCGAATTTGGCGAACTCGCCACGCTTGGGGCCGAACTTCTTCGGGCCGGGCTTACGCGGTGCTTCGCTGGTTCCTTCGCCTTGAGCGTCGCGATTGCTCGCACCCTCTTGGCCGTTGCCGTTAGCTTGGCCGGTCACAATGCCGTGGCCGAAAGCTGGCTTACTGGCACGCTTGGGGGCTCCCGGCTTGGGCGAGTTGTACTTGGCCGGGCCCTGGTTGGACGCTCCAGGCTTCGGACCACCTTCGCTCTTGCCGTTGTACCGAGCACCGGCGGGCTTGGACCCTGTGGGCTTGGGACCGGGGCGGCGACCACGGCCGTTCTTCGGTCCACGTCCGGGGGCATCGTCGCGACGCATTGGTTCGGCGGGGCGATCGAAACCATCCACGGCATCTTCCAGCGGCAGGCGAAACTTCACGTGCCGCTCGATTTGCGAAAGCAAATTGCGCTCGTCACCCGCACAGAACGAGATGGCCACGCCCGAGGCTCCGGCACGCGCTGTGCGGCCGATGCGGTGGACGTAGGTCTCAGGTGTTTCCGGTAGGTCGTAGTTGACGATGTGCGACACCGCCGGAATGTCCAGGCCGCGGGCAGCGATGTCGGTTGCCACGAGCACGGGCGGGTTCTTGCCCTTGAACTGCTCGAGCGAACGAGTCCGTGCACCCTGGCTCTTGTTGCCATGAATTGCAACGGCACGCAGGCCGGCACGCTCCAGACGCTGGACGATCTTGTCGGCACCGTGCTTGGTGCGGCTGAAGACCATGGTCCGGGCGCGAGGAGTCTCGTTGAGGTACCACGCGAGGAAGTCGGGCTTCTGCTTTTTCTCGACTAGGTGAACGCTCTGTGAGATGCGCTCGACGGGGGTTTCGATGGAACCAATCTGCACGTTCACGGGGCTCTTAAGCCAGCCGTCGGCGAGTTGGCGAATCGCCGGGGGCATGGTGGCCGAGAACAGCAGTGTCTGACGCTCTTCCGGGACCGCGGAGATGATCCGCTTGATGTCGGGCATGAAGCCCATGTCCATCATCTGATCGGCTTCGTCGAGTACCAGGATTTCGATGTTCGACAGGTCGATGTGACCTTGGTTCATCAGGTCGAGCAATCGGCCTGGCGTTGCCACGAGGCAGTCGATACCGGCCCGCAGCGTTTTGACCTGCGGCACCTGCGACACGCCACCGAAGATCGTTCCGTGACGCAGCGGCGTGTGACGGCCGTACTTCTTGAGGCTTTCGAAGATCTGCGAAGCGAGTTCGCGAGTCGGCGAGAGCACCAGGGCGCGAAGCATGCAGGGACGCGTGGGGGGACCACGGCGGCCAGGGCGCTGCGAGCGAGCGGGTTGTTGCTCGGGCTTCGGTGGCAAGGTCTGCCATAGCCGCTGGAGCATGGGAAGCGTGAAGGCCGCGGTCTTACCGGTGCCGGTTTGCGCGCAGCCCACCAGATCGCGACCAGCGAGGATCGCGGGGATGGCTTCGGCTTGAATGGGGGTCGCGTCGGTGTAACCGAGGTGGTTAATGGCGCGGAGCAGGGGTTCGGCGAGGCCGAGTTCACTAAAATTCAACATCCAACAATTCTTTCGTAGACGGTCTCCGCAACGCGCGAGGGCCATGTAAAGCCCGGCGACGCAATGGTAGCCGTAGTGGTGCCTTCGACGTGCGAATTAGCTCGGACCGAGGGCATTGCCGTGGTGATGGCCTTGTCACTCCACCGGGCGCGAAACCCAGGGGAGGGAGAGCCGAACTTCGCATGGAAGCTGGCAGGAGCCGACGTACACGGTACGAGGGCCAAGGCCTTAAGGGGCAAGAAAATCAGTCGCGGTCGAGAGGCAACCGGCTAAGTGCCAAAACAAACGGCACAGCCAGGAGGGAAACATCGAGCTTGAGCGATCAAACCGGCCCCCGTTTGAGGGTCGCGGTAAGTCTCACACCTTAGGTTAATGAGCAGAAGTATAGCCCAAGAAAGCCGGCTGGCAAGGGCATCTTAGCGGAAAGATGCCAATTTTGCTCATGACCCGCGATTAGCTGGGCTGTTTACGCATTTCGTCGTAGCCAGCCATGGTCAGAGAATAGGCCCCGCGGAAGGACTCGCGATTGAGAAAGTCCTTTTGCGTGAGGCTTTCGAGGGCCTCGGACTTTTGGTCGAGGTCGGGCCCGCAGAAGCAAAGCATCTTATTGGGGGTCATGAGGTACGTGCGGAAGGCCTTGAGGACCTGTTGCTCAGTGGTCGAGAGCATCGTTCGCTCCTTATTGAACGAAAGGGAAGCCAGAGCGATTGTGAAGGCGCGCCACTAGCCGCGAGCAAAGGATGCTCGCGGCTAGTTCGCTGTGCCAACATGATGTAACGGACGTTTGGGGTCCAGGGCTTAGTAGCGACCGCCGCCACCACCGCCGCCGTAACCACCGCCACCGCCACCGCGGCCGCCGCGACCACCGCCGCCGCCGCCACCACCGCCGTAGCCACCGCCACCGCTTCGGCCACCGCCGTAGCCGCGACCGCCGCCACCACCACCGCCGCCGTAGCCGCCGCCACCGCCACGACTTTCGCGTGGCTTAGCTTCGTTGACGGTCAGGGGGCGACCGTTGTGCATGGCCTCGTTGAGACCATCGATAGCCGCTTGGGCTTCCGCATCGGTGCCCATTTCGACAAAGCCAAAGCCCTTGCTGCGACCGGTGTCGCGATCGGTAACGACTTGGGCGTCGCGAACCTCACCGAACTGACCGAACAGTTGTTCGAGATCGGCAGTCGACACTTCGTAGCTGAGGTTGCCGCAATACAGTTTCTTACCCACGTGAAATACTCCACTCCACAGAACACGGGGCATGCGAATGCCACGCCCCAAACACAACCGTCGACGAACCGAACGGACAAGGTGGACGGGCGAAAGAGCTTTGGGCTTGGAGCACTGTAGCGCTAGAAGCGGAGTTACGTTCGTCTGACCAACCGCTAGCTAGTATACGGGTGCGCCAGTCGCGGCGATAGTCTAGCCTGAGATTTTACAAGGCCCATTTAGGCCGCACGCGAATCGCGATACTCCACCGATTTCGGTGAGGTAAACGGGGTAAAGTTGGCCGTTCCGGTCAGTTGGGCCTGCGCTTTCAGGTCGAGCGCGTCCATCGATGCCTGTACCAGATCGACGTACTTGGACAATTCCTCAGAATTGAGGTCGGGAGGGACCGAAATTGGCGCGCCACCGACGATCACCAGCTTGGAAAATGGCTTGGGAATCACGAGGCACGACCAGCTTCCCTTCCACTTCCAGCACCGCGAGCAGGCAAAACCTGTAGTCACGATGGATCGGCCACTTCGCGACGCTAGGTAGACAATTCCGGGGCTCACTTTGCGATTAGGCCCACGCGGACCGTCCGGCGTAATCACCAAGTGCCGGGTTTCGAGCGTCCGAAACAGCTCGCGTAGAGTGCCCGTGCGAATCTTGTTGGTCGAACCCCGCACGGTCGGCACGTTGCGAAGCGTGAGCACTGCGGCGACGAACGAACCATCGTAGTGGCTGCTTGTCAGCCCCGTGCTGAAGGGCTGCCACCCGGCGAAGACCGGTAGAACCATCGAGTCGTGCCAGAGCGAAAACAGGTACCGCTGGCGGCAATTGGGATCGTAGGGACTTGTGTCGTGCCCGTCCGTGTCGAGCCGAATGCGCAAGGTGCGAAACAGCAACCAAATCACGGACGTGAACGTGATTGCAATGAACCAGTTAACGGCAGGAGACTTGATCTTCAGGGGACACTCGTCGGTCGGCGGAAGGTGCACAGCGTGGAACGTGCAAGGTTACGAACAGGCCGAAGGAAACACAAGGTCAAGCCGCTGCCACTAGCATGCGCAAACTAGGTAACCTTGGTTGCCTGAAAGCGGTCGCCCTCGAGATGCGTGGCGTAGAGCACAACGCGGCCGCTGCGGAAGTTGGGGCGGAGTTTTTTCTCCACCCACACGGTGCCGTGCTTGATGGGTTGATCGGAAAGGACATTGCGGACTTCGCCGATGCCCCGCGAATGGATTTCATCGATGGTGAGCTCGCCGCACGCGTCAAGCAGGTCACCGGGGAGCGTGGTGCCGGGCTCGCCTTCGAGGTGCACGATGCGGCCGTCGTTCTGTGTGGTCATCAATCCGACGGCGGCGAGCGCACCGATCACGCCATCTTCGGTCCCGGCGAGACCTCGAAGCAGAATGTTGTGCTCAGCCGCCAAGTCGCGTGCGGCGGATTGAGTGAGAAGTTCGCGCTGGGCCCGGAGGCCCCATTCGACCACAGACTGCGGAATGTTGGCGGTTTCGATGACGCAGAGACCGGGGTCGCTACCCTCCGGGATCCAGTCGAGCATGATTGCAGTGATCTGGTCGGCGAGCTCTACGCAAGTAAGCGGGCGAAGCGGTTCGAACAAGATCGAAGCGCATCCGTTCTTGCGGGTACACGGCACGCGGGGATCCTGGAGCAACTGATGTCGCAGGACACGCCGAGCTAGAACGTCGGAGGCAAGGACAACTGCGAGGTGCCGCGCGAGCTGGTTGGTGCCCGGCGTGTCGAGCATGTCGGTATCGTCGATGCCGACTGCAATCATCGACCCGCTTCCAATCTTGGGTTTGGCGCCGATCGAGACTTGAACCAGACCGCGGCGCTTGCAAGTCCAGCGATGGCACCACACAGGGCAAAGGTCACGAGCGCCATGGGCCAGAAGTCGAAAAAGTTGTGGGCCACACCTCCGCCACCACCGCCTCCCATACCCATTCCTCCGCCACCACCCATCCCACGGCCGGAACCAGCCCCAGCAAGCAGCAGGGCGGCCGTCATGCGGACACCCCAGGCAAGCAGATTCGCCGCCATGCCTGCGAGCGCGAGTCGGAGGTACAACCGCCAGCCGGTGGGTTCGCCGCGAAGCGCGACGTCGATCGCAGGGCCGAGCGCCAGCATACCCGTGACGGCGGCGGCTTGCAGGTTGCCAATTGAACCAAAGTAAAAGACACCGACTGCGGCGAGGGCACCAAGGCTCATCACTCCGCCAGCCGAACGACGAGGCACTAGCGCCAGTCCGGCGACCATCGGTAGCGCGGCGCGAAGGATGGCGTGTCCCGGTATTCGTAGCGGCACCGTCACCAGCGCCACGGCCATCGCCGCGAGCACGCCGCATGCGAAGAGGATCGCCAGCTCGCGAGTGTTGATTGAGTCGCGCGTGCCGACGATTCGACCGAGGCGGCTGGCTTGTTCGAGATTCGTGGCCTTGGCGAACAAAGGGGGTGGACTCCGCGCGGGATGCGTGACGTTTGACAGGCAGCCTACATTGTGGGGATACTTACGGCCGTTGTGCAAGAACCAGCGTGCGGGTATTCGGACGCGGAGGTTGCTTCAAGTGCCGGGTTTTTTCGCGCATGTCGACCACGTCACCACGCCCATCGATTTTGCCACGCAGGTTCGTGCCGGGCGGTTTCACGTTGGTAGAACTGCTGGTCGTAGTGGCGATCATTGGCGTGCTAGTCGGGCTGCTATTTCCGGCGGTGCAGGCGGCACGCGAGTCGGCGCGTCGTTCCAGCTGTGCCAACCATCTACACCAACTCGGCCTCGCCGCGCAGTCGTACGTCGCTACAACGGGGCACTTCCCCGCAGGTGTCGAACAACGTTACTTCGATGCACCCGTTTCGCGGCGTGGAGTTGGGCTGTTCGTGCGTTTGATGCCTTATCTCGAAGGCCAGACGATGGTCGACGGCTGGAATGAGGTAGATCCGCTTCAAAATACGGTGGGGGGCCTGGATGCGCGGACTGCGGTCATCGTGCCCACACTTCTATGCCCATCCGATGCCGTGCCGACGATTCCCGTGACGGCCCAGCCGCATGGCTGGCGGCAGGCCCTGACGAGCTATGGCGGCAACGGCGGCACGCGGTGCCACTTCGCCGACAAAGCTACCGTTGACGGAATGTTCCATACCACCGGCGATGCCTCCGAACCGCGTCCGGGGCAGAAGCCGGTCCGCTCCGCGCAAGTGACCGATGGCCTAAGCCACACGCTCCTGTACGGAGAACGGTCGCACTCGGACCCGAGCTTTGAAGCGCAAGTAGCGACACGAGGTGGCGATTCGCTGGCCACTTGGGGTTGGTGGGCTCCATCAGGGAGTCGCAAGATGATTGGCCACATCACGCTGGCTACCAGCGTAACGATCAACTACGAGATTCCTTCCGATGTCTCGGCGGCGGACTACGCGGAGCTCGCTGAGCAGCGACTCACCGCCTATGGCAGTGCCCACCCAGGCGGTGCGAACTTCGGAATGGGGGATGGCAGCGTCCACTATCTCAGCGACGAACTCTCCCTCGACGTGCTGCGAGCCCTTGGCACTCGCGCCGCGAATGACGCCATAGACGTGGCTCGCTGAACGGTGCTAGCGTGCGTGGTCGTCTCAAGTGCGGACGCGATTCTCAAAACGAGACCGCTCGTGGCAAGCACTCTCGTGCCAGCAATAACGGATGGCGGTCAATACGAACCGAATGTCTAGTCGGTTTTGCGATCTTTAGTCGAAGTTGCCAGATTTTCTGTTTTTGGCACCGAGGTTGCATTAATGCATCATCACTCAACGCGAGTTTAGCTCTACCGCAGAGCCCCGCATACCGGCAAGCGTCAGAACGGAAACAAGGAGATTCGACATGCTCGTACTCAGCAGGAAAGCTGGCCAACGTATTCATCTAGGCGACGACATCGTTGTGGAGATTCGCCGCGTAGCGGGAAATCGTGTGACGATCGCCCTGGAGGCCCCTCGTGACGTACGCATTCTGCGTGGCGAGCTTCAGGAATCGGCAACCGATTTCGAAGACGACGAAGCCGAAACCTACCCCGTTTCGCGCGGTATCGCGCCACGCTTCGCCGGTTTGACGACGCACCTTACTACGAGCGAAATGGTTGGCTAACAGCCAATTCGCCGATCAAAAGCCTGCCAATTTGGCCGATTGCTGACCAAATGGGTGAGGCTAGTTAACGCTATCAACGCAAGCGGCCGCCTGCCGAATTCGGGGAAGCAGGCGGCCGCTTTGCTGCGCGCGTGCATCCCAGATCGCGACACGGGACCACAAGGGGGGAATCCGCAGATTCGCGTTGACCAATAGGTGGTAGCACTCTATCCTTGCCGCGCTGGCAAACGCTAGTTTCCCCGTAATTTTCACCGCATGGATGGATCCATGCTCGATGCCGCCAGGACGACGCAAGCTCCCAGTTTTGCCTTAGGCCGAACTTTGCCTGAGCGTGCGCGTTGGACGCACTGGCCTTGCCGCGTCGCAACGTTGCTTGTGCTCGTCGTGGTCACGGGATGCGCTTCGTCGAATAATCGATGGGTGTCCGTCCGAGGTACACCACGCAACCCGTTGGAGTCGACGCTTCATTTAGTTTCGTGGGGAGGTCCCAAGCCGACCGATCGCACGTCGCAGGTCCTACGCCGTTTCGATTTGGAATCGCTGCTGGAGAAAGACCTCTCCGCCACCATCACGCGACTTCAGCAACTGCAGGAGTCGGCCGACGATCGCGAGATTCAGTACTCCATCGCCGAGCTTGCTTACATCGCCGGGAAAAAGGCCGAGCCAACGCAGAAGGCGGAGGCGCTTTCGTACTACGGCACGTCGCTCATTCACGCTTATGACTATCTGTTCGACGAGCGTCACGCGGGAACATTGAATCCGTACGACCCGCAGTTCCGTGGGGCGTGCGACTTGTACAATCAGTCGCTGGAAGCGACGCTGCGAATAGTCCAGGCCGATGGCACGCTACGTCCCGGCACGCAAGGGACCGTTCGTACGCTTGGCCATCAGTGCACGTTCGACGTGGTGATGTACTGCAGCGGTTGGCACGCCGAGGACTTCGACAACTTCAAGTTCGTCAGCGATTACCAGCTCGCGGGCCTGCGAAACCACTACCATACCTACGGACTTGGTGTACCGATCATTGCCGAGCGTCGTAGTCACGAAGGAGAGGACAGCGTTGAGAAGTTCTATCCCGACAAGCTGACGTTCCCCCTCACGGCGTTCTTGCGCATCGATCGCCCTCAAAGCACGGACGGAGGCAAATCAACGCCCAAGTTTGTGCTGGAACTGCACGACCCGCTCGCGCGGCAAGCGCTCGCAGTCAACAACTTGCAGGTGCCGCTAGAGTCGGACCTCAGCACGCCCCTCGCGTACTTTCTAAACCAGCCCGATCTGAACATCGAGAAAGCCTCGACACTGGGCCTCATCAACCCGGGCGCGGTCGAAAGCATGCAGGGCCTCTACATGCTCGAACCCTACGACCCGAAGAAGATGCCGGTCGTTATGGTGCACGGGCTGTGGTCGAGCCCCGTGACGTGGATGGAAATGTTCAACGACCTGCGGAGTGATCCGTACGTCCGCCAGCACTACCAGTTCTGGTTCTACCTCTATCCCACCGGGCAACCATTCTGGATCAGTGCGGCGCAAATGCGGCGCGACATGGCGCAGGCGCGAACCATCATCGACCCCGAGCAATCGTCCCCGGCGCTCGACCAAATGGTGCTGGTCGGTCATAGCATGGGTGGCCTGGTATCGAAGCTCCAGAGTATCGATAGCGGCGACCAGTTTTGGGCCACGATGAGCGACAAGCCCTTCGACGAGATCCAGGCCGATCCGCAGTTGAAGCAGGAGATTCGGCAGGCGTTCTTCTTCCAGCCCAATCCTTCGGTCCGGCGCGTAGTAACGCTCGGCACGCCTCATGGCGGAAGCAAGTTCGCCAACGACCTAACGCAGTTCGCCGGCAACCAGTTGATTCGCCTGCCGATGAAGATGCTCGCCAGCCGGCAAGCATTGCTACGCGACAATCAAGGTTTCTTCCGCCCCGACGCGCCGCTGGATATCCGGACGAGCTTGGACTCGCTCGATCCCGAGTCGGTACTGCTAACGAAACTGCGCAGTGCCGAACCAGGTCCTTGGGTCAGTTATCACAACATCGCCGGCCGCCAGCCACAAAGTGGCTTCAGCAGTTGGGTCAGCAAGGAAGGTGACGGGGTCGTGTCGCTTGATAGCGCGCGGCTCGATGGCCTGCCGAACGTGAAATCGCAACTGGTCGTAGAGGCCGAGCATATGGGTGTGCATCGACATCCGCAGAGCGTGCTGGAGGTCCGGCGAATTCTGTTTGAGCAACTTACGGAGCTCGAACGTTTCCCGATGCCGGGCGACCAAGTGATGGTCGCCTCGGCCGAAACGACTGCGGAAGTTACTCCAGAGGTGCTAACGCCCACGGAGCCTTTGCCCGGCGAGGCACCCCGCACGGCGACCTCGCCCCTGATGCCGACGCTAGGTCCGCACTCAGGTACTCCGGCTACTGCGATACCACGGCACCACTATTGATGAAACCGGCGAGCGGTCCACCACCGGTGGCGAGCGCGGGCAAAATAGCGGCGACTTGCGAGCGAGGAATACGAGTGTGAACCGTCTTGCTAATGACCGGCTCGCTCGCCTCTTCTTCGTGGTCGTTATCGAATGCGATTTCACCACGCAGGACTCGCATATGACCGGGGGCCTCGATACCCAGCCGGACAGCTTTGCCCTTGGTACGCAGGACGGTGATCACAATGTCGTCACCGATACGAATTTGTTCGTCAGACTTGCGTGTAAGAACCAACATCTCTGTCACTCCGTTTGTTGATGCCGAAGACAAGCTTGCTGCCAGCCATTGCTGGCAGTTTTGGGCCGGGCTGCTCCGCAGCTCGCAAGGCGAGTTCGACTGGTTCGGTCGATTCCCTCGCTTCCCGCCTTGTATTACGCACTCGCCGTGCCAAGGTTGGCGAGGAAGTTCTAAAATTTTGTTTCTCGCGAAATTGCCGTTGTTTCTCGACACTTTCAAAAGCTAGCATTCGCTAGCGGCCGGAAAGTCTTTGCAATTCCCTTGTAAGAATGGCAGTCAAGGCCAGTTCGGTTGGCCAAAATGGCACCGCATGCACTGCACAGCAACCAGCTGTCGTACCACCTTCGATGAAGAGACCCGCGTGCTATCGACGGGGTTCGGTGGGACGCGTCATTCGGTCGCGAAGCTCGGCTGCTAGCTCGTACTGCTCCTGGGCAATTGCCTCGGCAAGCTGCTTGCTGAGCGGCGGCTCGAGACCGTACTGCTCTTCGAGCGAGGTCTTCATCTCGCCAAGCCGCAGCAGGAACTCGTCCTCCGCCAGGTCCTGCTCGTCGGCACCTTGCGAACGATAGGAGTCGGCGATCAGCTTGCGTCCTTCCTCCAGTTCGCTCACGGCCGTCTGCGGATCAAGCAGCTCCAGCGCCGCTAGCGCGGCGGCCTGCGTGCGATGGAACAGCACGAAGGGACGATACTGCTCGTGCATTTCCGCCCACTCGGCGTGCGGAGCGTGTAAAGACGAGAAGTCCATCAGCTCGAGCGAATGATCGGCATCGGCGGCCGCTCGTTCGTAATCGCCCAGCGACAGCCATGCAATGCGGCGGTGGTAGAACTGCACGAACTCGCGATCGATCTCAACGCAGCGAGTGTCGTCGAGCTCGAATTCATCCCCTTCTTCCGCCAGTAGTTGGTGCAGGTGGTCGAGGTAGGTGTCGCAACCGCCCGGACGGTTGCCATCGGGGCGGCCCTTGGCTTCGAGCTGCAGGATGCCCATATCGATTCGCAATTGCACGACTTCCCGCCCATCGCGACCCTTCACCAAGCGCGCGGCGACATCGCCGAATTGGTAGGGCCATTCGTCAAAGAGATGGTCGAGGTGTTGGGGCCGTTTCGCCATTGCAGTCTCACAGGCTTCGAATCGTCGTTCGATACCAGGTTGCCCAAACCACCGGCTCCCCTGGCTTCGGTCAATTCTATGCAGAAACCTGCGATCTTGGCGAGCGCCAAAAACCGCAAAACTCTCGATAGATTGCGTAGGAATACCCCACTCGAAGCAGGACAACTGGCCGGAACGGCGCTAATCGCCGCCCCCCTCGTCCATCAGCAGGGCGTCTTGCAGCAGGTCGATCTCCGCTCGATCGTGCTGGTCGGTGCTGTCAAGCAGACGGCCGATGTCGGTGCAGATTCGCTCGAACTCGGGCTCCTGCCACTCGTCGAGCTTAGCGAGATCGGCAGAGAGCTGATCGACTTGCCGCCGCATTCGGGCGTGGTCGGCGCGGAGAGTCGCAATTTGTTTCGCCTTGTTCGGTTTGGCGTCGGCCACCATCGTCATGTACCCATCATCCTCCTCGAGTGACATGAGTCGCTCCAGATGCCGAGCGAACGACTCGAAGGCGAACGTGACACTTTGGCGTTTTCGAAAATAGCGAATCGCCGGAGCATGCCACTCGATGGTCACACGTAGTGCCCGCTTGATGTGCTCAAGCGATTGATGCTCCATCCAAGTCTGACTGGCCTGCGACAGATCGAACATCGACTGAGACATGATCGTTACTCCTCGCCCCGCGCGCCAGTAGAGCCACGGGCAAGCGCAACCCGTCAGCGCGAACCGGACGCATTGGGACTACTGGGGACAGTATCCATCGACACAGGGATTGTAAGTTCAAAGAGCAACAGGCGCCGCTCCTGACTCTCGGTCGGGTGAACTGCTATTCGACGATGCGAATCGAAGGATGGAGATAACGAATCGAATGAATCCATCAAGGAGATAAGAGCGAGCACCGCGCGCGGGGCGTGTTGCTCGCGACTCTAATTGTACCTCTCGGTGCCGAGCGTCCAAACAAATTCGGTAGGGATTTTCCGACCTCGCGAAGGACGTAGAGAACGGGGAGAAAATGGGCGAGCCGGGTCGTTCTCGCCCCAGAGGGTTTGGAGCAAGGTAGGCACTTACAGTGGCGAGCAGTCGGGGGGGCGAGGACGACCCGACCCGTACGGGGAACGACCTTGGACTCTAGTCATCCATTCGCGGCATCCGCCGATTCTGCTTGCGGGCGGAACGCTCGCTTTTCGCTTGCAGTCGCTTGGCGTTGGCGGCGGCCGATTTCTTGGGGCGTTTGCGGACGCGGGGGACCACCGTTGCGGCGAGAATCAGTTGCCGGAGCTTTTCGAGGCAATCGTCGACGTTACGGCGTTGCTCGCGAAAGCGGCTGCTCGAGATCACCACTTCCCCCGCGTCGTTAATTCGTTTGGCGCAGAGCTTGGCGAAGCGGGCCTTTACTTCCTCCGGCAGAAATGCGGACGGAGCGTAGGACCATCGCAACGTGGCCTTCGAGTTCACTTTGTTGACGTTCTGCCCCCCCGGTCCGGGGCTGCGCGAGAACGACAGATTGAGCTCGCCGCGCGGGATGGCGATGGCGTCGTTGATGGCGAGGTACTCTGCCACGCATCAACTCGTTGGCTTGACGAGGGATTGGGGCAGCTCGCGGACGGATTCCACACCACTTGCGAGGGCGCGGTAGGTGTCGGTCACCAGTTGCTCGTAATTCGACATTTCGATTTCCGCGCCCATCAACTCCACGTCAAAGCAGCCCGAGTAACCAGCGTACTGCAGCGCCGCGACCGTATCCCACACAGGTAGGTTGCCCTGGCCAAGTGGGCAGCGCTCCTGCGCCGAACTGTGCGGCACGCGAGCATCGCCAAGCTGCACCAGGGCCAAGTGGGGCACCAAATCGGCTACCAACGCTGGATCGTCGGCCAGGTGAGGGAAGTGGTAGTGATCGTACACAAGCTTGACGTGGGGCGACGAGTAGAGCGTGGCGAGTTCTAGCGCGTCCTCGAGCGAGTTCATGAAAGTCCACTCACCCGCGCAAGAAGGGTGCATTGGCTTGATGGCAAGCGTCACGCCTTCGATCTCGGCCGCCATGAGCATGTCGTCGAGTCCCTGGCGGAACAGCCGATTGCGGTGGGGCCGGATGTGATTGTTCTGTCCGCCAGCGAGCACCACCAGGCAACCAGCTTCGAGCCGCGAGGCCGTTCCGACAGCTGCGAGGGCGTCGCGAATGCTTTCGTTCTGTGTTCGGCCATCGCCGCCGGTGAATCCGCCGGCCCAACTGAGCGAGCTGACGGCCAGGTCGGAATCGTCGAGCAATTCGCGGACTCGGGCCTCGCCGAAGTCGCTAACCTTCCGCCGCCAGAGCCCAATGGCGTCGAAACCTGCCTTTTGGGCGAAATAAACGTCCTCGTCAAGCGACCAGCGATAGGTAGTCAGCTCGTTGATGGAAAACGTGCAAAACGGAGGCATATGCGAGTTTATACGGGGGGTTTCGGGGCACAGCCGGGGCTGGCGACCCGTTCGATTCGACCTTCAGACGAGCCTTCAACTCGCAAAGTATGCGGGATTGCCCAAAAACTGACAACAGCGATCGGACACCGAAATTGAAACCCCAGTCGCTCCAACTCGGCGGCCGGGGGTCAAGTAAATAGTAAGAAATAACCGCATGTAGATTGCAGTTTGCCGCAGAGAGCTTTAGAGTATAACTGCTACTACTTTTGGGGAGTTTTGCTGCCGGCTTCGGTCGGCGTTCCATTCCTGCATCCCCGTGCTGCAAGGCTCGGCTGGGGTTCCCTGGCTCGCGGCGTGGGGGGGAAGGACCAACTGCGATGGCGATCAAGTTGCTTGTGGTCGACGACCATCCGGTCGTCAGGGTGGGCCTGAAACAAATGACAGCCGGCACCGACATTCATGTCGTTGCCGAGGCAGAGAGTGCTGCCGAGGCCGTCAATTACATTAAAAAGATGCAGCTCGACATCGTGCTGCTCGATGTTCGCATGCCGGACACCGATGGCCTTCGATGCTTGGCCGACATCAAAAAGCTTAATCCGAAACTGCCGGTGCTGATGTTCTCAGCTTACGACTCGCCAACGTACGTTGCGCGAGCCGTGGCACTGGGCGCATCGGGCTATCTGTCGAAGTCGGCGAAGCGGGACGCGCTCACCGCGGCGATTATGGAAGTGGCCAGTGGCGGTACCGCGTGGTCGCGCGAGGATTTGCGCCGGATCTCGGGGCCGCCTGCGGATAGCGAAACGGAGCTCGAACTCGAAGTTCCGCTCACGCGTCGCGAGCTAGAGGTGCTCAAGCAGTTGGCGTTTGGCCTAACGAATAAGGAAATCGCCGAGGCCCTTGGCATCAGTTACGAGACCGTGAAAGAACACGTCCAGCACGTCCTGCAAAAACTGGGGGTCTCCGACCGAACGCAAGCCGCGGTGTGGGCGGTGCGGCAAGGCATCGCCTGAGGCGGTGCGGCGCTTGCAGCGTGGGCACGAGACGCGATAATCGAGGGGCAAACCTCCCCTCGCTTGACCCTCGCACCCCCGCGACTTCATGGCCGATTACGATATTCCCTCGCGGCCGTCGCTGTTCAGCCGGACGCTTCGCGACTGCCGCAACCTGTACGTTTCGAGCGGCGAGATGTGCGAGCGTGAGTACCCTCATCTCCTCGACCGCAAGGACGGGAAGTTCGTCGCGCTGATGGACGACCTGCACCGCGCGCTGGTGCTGAAGATCTACCTCTCGATTTGCGAAGCGGACAAGAAGTGGTCCAAGCAGGAGCGGTTCCTCGCCGAGGTGCTGTGCCATCACTTATGGGGTCAGTGGCTTAGCGGCGAGAAGCTCAACGAAACGATGAAGCAAGCGTCGAGCGAGTCGATCAAGCTGACTTGGTACAGCATGGTTCGCCCGTTTGACCGCATCCCACCACTCCGCGATCGCGTGGGGCAACTCGACACCATCGTCGCCCGCCTGTGCAATATCATCGCCCGCGCCGATGGCGTGATGCGCGAGCCCGAGGCGGCGATCGTCCGCAATATTCAATTGGAACTCGACAGCCACTTGAAGAACCGCGGTCTCGACGAATCCAAGGGCGAAAAGTACGAAGACGATCGCAGCGGCTCGCTCGCCGTTGAAGAGCTAAGCCGGCAGGCGGACGATGGCATCTATGTGACGCCGACGACGAACACGGCTGCGAACACGGCAACCAAAGAGCGGAACTTCGACAAACGCCCTACAACGCCAGCCGAGAAAGTGGCCCTCGCTAAACCAGCCGAGCCCGAGCTAACCGTCGAGGAAGCGCTCGCCGAGCTCGACAAGCTGATTGGTCTGGGGCCCATCAAACACGAAGTCCGGTCCCTCACCAACTTTCTCAAGCTACAACAAAAACGCACGGCCGCAGGGCTTCCCGAGACCGACATCAGCCTGCACATGGTTTTTACGGGCAATCCCGGTACCGGCAAGACGACCGTCGCGCGAATCATCGGCAAGATCTATCGCGCGCTCGGGGTGCTCGACAAAGGTCATTTGATTGAGACCGATCGTTCAGGCCTTGTGGCCGAATACGCCGGGCAGACCGGGCCAAAGACGAATAAGAAGATCGACGAATCGCTCGGCGGTATCCTGTTCATCGACGAAGCCTATAGCTTGGTCGCCGCGCGTAGCGAAGATCCCTACGGCCACGAAGCGGTGCAGGCGCTCTTGAAGCGAGCCGAAGACGAACGTGGCCGGCTGGTGGTGATCCTCGCCGGTTACACCGACGAGATGAAGGACCTACTGGAGTCGAACCCCGGTCTTTCTTCGCGTTTCAACCGCAAGTTACACTTCGAAGACTACACACCGCTGGAACTGGTGAAGATTTTCGGACTGTTCTGCACCAAGAACCATTACAACCTGACGACCGAAGCTCGGCTGCGCGTGATCCAGTGGCTCACGTACCACCACAACCTCCGCGACCGCCACTTCGGCAACGCCCGCGAAGCGCGAAACTTGTTCGAGCAGGCGATTCGGAACATGGCGAATCGATTGTCGACGCTCACCGAGATCAACGAGCAGCAACTTCAAATGCTCGAAGCCTCGGACATCGATTACGGCAAACTGCCCGATACGGTGTTCGTGCCTTTGGACGACGAGTCGTGTCGCATTCACATCACGTGTGATAAATGCCAGCACGAAAAAGACGTGCCGGCGAAGTTCTTGGGCCAAAAGGTGGTTTGCCCCAAATGCAAGCAGCAGTTCGTCGTCGAGTGGGGCACGCTGGTCCCCGGCGAACGCGATGCCCCGGCACCCTAGATCGGAATGCGTTCCGTCGGCGCTATTGGTGCGAGCCGGGTCCTCGCCGACCCCGGACCTAACTGATACTGCGCAGTCTAACCTTTCGCGGCCCGCGTTGCGGTCCGGCTATTGAATAGAGTCGTTCTCTTTCAATTTCCATTGACATCTACTGCTCAACCAGTAGAATCACGTTCGATCTACGGCTCGTCCAGTAGATGCAATGCGATCGCCTACTGGGAGATTTTCTCGATGGCAGATACAGAACCAACTGACCGCGAGCTCGAAGCACTAAAAGTGCTTTGGAAGCGGGGCGAAGCCACGGTTCGCCAAGTGTACGACGACCTCAACTCGGCGGGGGAGCCGCTCGCGTACACGACGGTGCTCAGCCTGTTTCAGGTCATGGAACAGAAGGGTCTGGTCACCCATCGCCAGGAGGGCAAGGCCTACATCTATCTCCCCCTCGTCGAGCAACGAAAGACGTTCCGCCAGATCGCGAGCAAGTTTCTCGATCGCGTATTCGATGGTGCCGTCGACGAATACCTAGTCCATGCGATCGAAGGCAAACGGCTTACTTCCGCCGAACTCGACCAATTGGAAGCGATGATCGCTAAGGCCCGGGTCTCCAAACGCCGCAAATAGCAAGGAGTCTTCTCATGACCACCATGATCGACGCTGTGCTGCAATGGTTTGCCGACTACTACCTCTTCTCCACGTTGCTTCTGGCGCTGGTGCTCTTGGCCGGCATGTTCGTTCGCCAGCCGGCACGACGCCTCGGTCTGGCCTGGGCGGCAGTTGGCGGTTTGTTTTTGCTCGGCGGCCTGTTAGCTCTTCCCAACTGGACGAAAGTGTCACTCTCTCGACCGGTGACGAATACCATCCCTGCCACTCCAGAAGTGGTCCCGCCCGATCCCACTATTCAACCTATTCCACTGTCGGCACCCACCGGGGGCCATGTGTCGCAGAACATCCCGACGCTAGAGTTCGCTCCTAGCCCCAAGCAAACGAAGGTGGAACCGCCCAGAGTTCGCGAGATCGACTTCGCGCCCCTACTTTTCGTTTCTCTCGTTCTAGGATCCACGGCCGCGCTCCTATGGCTACTTCTTGGCGCGTGGCAAACCCATCGATTGGTCGGTGCTTCGGTCCCAGCGCCGCCGGAAATGGAGCGGCTTCTGGCGGCACTTGCGGGCGACGATGGTGCGTTGCCGCGGCTCCGTCTGAGTAGTCAGGTGGGTACGGCAGTAGCGCTCGGACTCCGGCGTCCCACCATCTTGTTACCCGAAGTTTATACCAACCACGATGGTCTCGCCGTGCGATCGATGCTCGCCCACGAGCTGGCTCACCTTCGCCACGGCGATTTGTGGATGGTTGCGACGCTGCGGTGCTTCATGATTGTTCTATGGGCTCATCCGCTCTATTGGCTGCTGCGCCGTCGCGTGCGGCTCGACCAGGAAATGCTCGCCGACGCCGCGGCCGCCGACCTCACCAGCCGAACGGACTACGCCAAACAACTCGTGGGCTGGGCTCGCGAACTCCATGCGCACAAGCTTCCAACGCTGGCGGGAGCGGTCGGGCTGTGGGAAACGAGGAGCCAACTACGACGCCGCATCGCCGTGCTGCTCGACGAACGGATGACGGTTCTTCAAAATTGTTCGCGAGGGTGGAAGGTTGCCGCGGTTGCGCTGTGTCTATCCACTGCCTTCGCCCTCAGTTTGCTCACGGTTCGACCTGGCGAGGCAATGGCCGATGAAATCAAGCCTGCCGTCGGAGAAGTGAAGGACACCGAAGGCGAGAAAGCTACCGCCAAGATTCCGACCGCGACTCTTCACCTTCGTGTGGTCGATGAAAGGGGAAACCCGATTGAAGGGGCAGAGGTTAGTCCTTCGGGCTTGCGGGCTCCCAACGACGGAAGCTGGTATGGCTGGTACGAGGGTTCCCCGGGCCGGCCCACTTGGAAAACCTATCGAACCGATGCAGCAGGCAAAGTGTCGGTGGTGTATCCGAAGTACGTGTTGGAACGCAAACGAACATCGGTGCTAATCGTCGATGCAGCGCACCCTGACTTTGCCAACGACGACACCGAGCTTGCGGTCGAGTCGCCCAATCCCACGGTGGTGCTGAAAGCTGGGGGACGGATCAAAGCCACCGCCAAGCTAGCGGATGGAAGCGTTCCGGTCGGTCGACTGTTTGCAGTGCTGGATGGCTGGGGAAAGCAAAACGGACAGCCGGTAGAGCCTGGAACAATTCGGTCAGAAGTGCTCGCGGCAGAAAAACGCAGTCTGCGCGTGGTCTACCTGCCAGAGCAAGGGGTCGCACAGTTTAGCCCCTTGATAAGCATAACGCCAAAGGTGGGCGAAACGGTACAAGCGACGACTCAGCTTCACCCCGGGACAAAACTCGTAGGCACAGTCGACGAAATCGTGCCTCGGCCGGTGAAGAATGGTTACGTGGTTGCTAAGGTGATCACAACAAGTGGGGGAGAATGGAGCGATACTGCCAGCATCGCCGAAGACGGTACCTTCGTGTTCGATTCGCTGCCTTGCGATGAGGGCGAGGTTGCACAGATGGTCGGCGTGTGCGACGGCTATGTTTCGACTCCGCCCGGTGGTTGGAGCAATGGTACGGAAACTCCGAAACCGCAGGTTGTTCATCTACGTCCGGAAGAGGTGCGGCACAATCTCTTGATGAGCCCGTCGGCGGAAGTCATCCTAAGCTTCAAGAATTTGGCCGGTGAACCCATCGCGGGCGTCAAAGCCCAACTCTGCCCAAACATTGTTTGGAATAATGGTGGCAGCACCCTGTTCGCACATCCTCGTACTTCGTCCAAAGAGTACCTTCTCAACCCCGACGCGCATCGAGCTCCCATTCACCTTGATACAACTCCGTACGGCGGCGTAAGCGACGAACAAGGGCGAGTGGTGCTGCTCAATCTACCCCCAACGGCCAATTGCATGGGAGTCTGCGTTCATGACGACTACCAACTGCCAACCAGTGACGTACTCTTCGCGGGCCTGCCAACCAGCGCGATGAGGCTATGGACCGTGCCCCTCGTTTCGGGTGAGACGGCACTCCGTGAAATGATTCTGGAGGCAAAGGGCGACACCCTAATTGGCACGGACGGAGAGGTGCTATCCGAGGAGGAAGGCGAGGACAATCCTGAAGATGCCACGGCGGTGGCGGGAATCGTGCTGGGCCCTGATGGTAAGCCTCTGCCTGGAGTCGATGTCGATGCCTGGACCTGGCATCCCGGCAACGAAACCACCACCGACGCTGAAGGGCGCTTCCAACTAACCGGCTTTACTCCGCGCGAGGCAGTCGAGATTGAGTTCACCAAGGCAGGTTACTGCCCACGATACTTCGTGTCCAAGGAGGCCGGAACTCGCAATTGGGTCGTGCGACTCGACAACGATACCTGGATGGAGGGAATGGTGACCGACCCAGACGGCAAGCCCGTCGCGAATGTTGAGGTGCGGGCAGAACGAGGTCCCTTCGAGAATCCCAATGGAATCATCGGCGAAGTGCAAACCGCCACCCGCTCCGACGACGCGGGTAGGTATAAACTACTACTCGAACCCGATACCTATCGGGTTCAAGTGCGTGGCCCAGAAGGTTTTGTTTCTAGGCAAGATGGCTTGCAACTTCTCGCTGAACAGCATCTTGAGAATAACATTGCACTCCAGCAAGGACTGACGTTCCGCGCGAAGATACTCGACAGCGAATCCAGTGAGCCCGTGAAGGACATCACCCTCTGGAATTGGCGAAACAAGGGAATCGAGGGCACGTCGGGGGAAGATGGCATTCTTGAGATTCACGGGATGTTCCCCGGCAAGTTTGAGTTTCAAGTCACTGCCAAGGGAACGGATCGATATCGATCGTGGGGAGCTGGCGATTATGTTCGCTGGTGGAGTGCCCAAGCGGCCAACGAGTATCAACGCAAAGACACCAAGCCTGGAGAGTTCCAACGGAACTTCGACGACCTGGAGTTTGACTTGCAGAATACGGATGCACCGTCCGAGGCTGTTACTATCTGGCTTGAGAAAGCGGCGATCGTTCGTGGTCGAGTGGTCGATCCCGATGGTAACCCTGTTGTCGGGGCAACGGTCGCTCCCGCCAAGACGGGGAGCGGGAACTCGCTGACAGGCGACACGCGATTCAGCTACACGACCGACGACGACGGTAAGTTTGAGGCCAAACTCCCGGCGTCGGGCGGGGTTGTCTACAACTTGATCGCCCATGACGGCAAGTACAACGAATGGCGCAACTGGGCCAATGCCACTGGCGAGCCCTTCTCGACGTCACCGGGCCAGGAAATAGAAAGTGTAGAATTGCGACTCACTCGGGGTGCTACGGTTCGGGGGCGAGTTCTCAATGCGGCTGGCGAGCCGATCGCGCAAACACTCGTCCGCGCGGTGCCGACGAACAAGCTCGACAATCGATACTACAATCCCGAAGTGCGGACCGATGACGAAGGCCGATACGAATTGAAGTTCATCCAGCCCGGAGAGAATTTGATCCAAGCCGAACCTTTCTGGTTGCAGGCCGAAATGGCCCCGGCAGGAACATCGCGGACCGTCGATTTGAAGGCCGGCGAGGAGCTGGCAGAAGAAGTGGTGATTACTCCGTAATTCGTGACCGCTCAGTAGCAGCGCTAAAAGCCCTTCGGTGAGCCGGGTCGTCCCCGACCCCGGACCTGACTGATAATGCGCCGTCTAACTTTTCGCGGCCCGCGTGGCGGACCGGCTAGTTGGGGGAGATCTGGGTTCTGTGGTAAACTCGGTTCTGTGGTAAACTCCTAGGACAAATTGCCCTTTGTCTTGGAGACCCCGCCATGAAATCGCCGAACGATCTGCTCAATCGCCTACCGTCGGTCAGTGATCTGCTAGAGAACCCACGGATTAAGGGGCTTGTCGACCGTGTGCAGGAGATGGAGGTCACCGCGGGGGTAAAGCAGTTCGTCGAGCGGATGCGGCGCGAGGTGAGTCGGCGGGCGCTCGATGCTCCGATTCCGTCGATAGGCGAACTGGCGGATCGCGCGGCGAGGTTCATTCTTGGGCGGCACTCCACCGATGTCCCAGAAGTCGTGAACGCCACCGGGGAGCTTTGGCCCGCGGGATTGTCAGGTCCGCCACTCGCCGACGAGGCGCTAGCCGCCCTCACGACCGGTGCCCTTCATTACCACGCCCGCGGAGCGGACGCGGCGGGAACGATTGCCGCGGAGCTAACGGGTGCTCAGGCAGCCCGTGTGTACGGAACCTCTGCGGGTGCCTTGTTGGTCGCGCTCTCGGCGCTCGCCGAAGGTAAACCGATTGTCGTCGCGCGTGGTGAACTCGGCACCATGGATGGCTGCATCCGGCTGACCGACCTCGCGAAGCAAGCGGGGACGACATTGGTGGAAGTCGGTGCGACCGATTCGGTGTCGGAGGGCGACTATCGCCAGGCGCTCGAAGCCGGCGCGGGAGTGGTGCTTCGCGTCGAAGCGCTGCCCCATGCACTGCGCGGACAAACATGTCGGCCTGAGCTGGGGACCATCGTGAAACTCGCCGGCGAGTTCGGCGCGAAGGTCATCCACCATATCGGTCGCGGGCCGCTCGTGCCGCTTGGTGAAAGTATCGCGATTGACGTGGTGACGGCGTCGCAGAGCGTCGCTTCAGGAACAGCGCTCGTCATCGCACGGGGTGACGGGTATACGGGCGGTCCGCGTTGCGGACTGGCCATTGGTCGCCGCGATGCGGTAGAGAAATTGACACATTTGCCTTTGTCCTCCGTAGTGAGCGTCGATCCGCTGGTTGAGAACGTCCTGGCAGCGACGCTCACCCTGTGGCGAACACCCGACCGCGCGGCGACGTCGATACCTACACTGTCGCTCCTCTCGACACCGCTGCTCAATCTGCAGACCCGGGCCGAACGCATGGCTGCGCAGATCGCGGCAGAGCAGGGGATCCTATCAGCAGCACCGGTCGAGATCGCGGCCGGCGACGACATGGGCGCGACCCGGCCGCTTCCGTCGTTCGGCGTCAACGTGTTGTGTGCCGGCGATCACCTCGCGCGCCTCAAGCGACAGCTTGAAGACGCGCGGCCGCAGGTGCGGGGCAATTGGCAAGGCGATCGCGTGGTGCTTGATCTCCGCACGGTCGCACCCTCGGATGACATAGCGCTAGTGGCGGCGTTCGGGACGCCGAAGTCTGAAGCGGTGCACTATGCAGTTTCTGATAGCCCCTCAACCGATGCTGCGCCGCACAACGAATAGAATTCTCACCCAACAACAGGACCAACTAGATATGCCGTTTGAAAAAGCCATTGCCTCGCTGCTCGATGTGAACCTTGCTTGTCGTGAAGGAGAGCGACTGGCGATAGTGACCGACGATGCGCCGTTCAAGACTGCGACCGCCGAAGTGCCCACGCGAATCGCGCTCGCTGAGCATATCCAGCAACACGCCAACGCGCGGGGCATCGAGACCCGAATCGCCACCTACCCTGGCGGGCAAAAGTCGGGTGCCGAGCCGCCAATTTCGGTGTTCGAGGCTGTGTACCCTGGTGGCTTTGTGCCGTATCTCGATGAGATGGGGCTGAAGGACAAACTGCTCAACAAGACGATTACGGCCGAAGAAGTCGCCAAGCTGCAAGAGTTTCTTCAAGCGGGCAGCGACATCGTCGATGTCGTGCTGGTGCTTTCGGCATCGAGCATTTCGCACACGAATTTCCGCCGCATTCTGACTGGCAGCGAACGAGTTCGCGCCGCGACGATGCCTGGCGTCGAGCTTGAGATGTTCTCGGGCGTCATGACCGCCGATTGGGACATGGTGGAACGTCGCAGCATCGCGGCAGCCGAAGCACTTACCCGCGCAACCGAGGCCGAGGTACATAGCGCCGGCGGTCGCGTCATGCGATTCTCGCTCAAGGGCCGCGAAGGGACCGCCGACACCGGCATCATCAACAAGCCGGGGCAGTTCGGCAACCTTCCTGGCGGCGAAGGTTTCATCGCGCCGATCGAAGGCACGGCCGAAGGCGAACTTTCGGTGGGTCCGCCCGAAGACCCGGGCAAGTGGGACTTCCGTTTCGCCAAGGGCGAGCTCGTCGACGTGGTCGGCGATCCCCCGTTCGCCAAATCGCTCGCCGACATCTTCGCTGCGTACCCACTCGCCCGAAACTTGGCCGAGCTCGGCGTCGGCACGAATGAGAAAGCCAAGCCCTGCGACAGTGTGCTCGAATCCGAGAAAGTGCTTGGCACTATTCACTTAGCGGTGGGCGACAACGCCGGCTTCGGCGGCAAAGTGAGCGTGCCGTATCACCAGGACTACCTGGTGTATGGGCCGACGCTCGTGCTAAAGACCTCGACCGGTGAAGAAACGCTGGTGAGCGACGGCCGGTTCATGGCCGACTGACGCTCGCCGCGAAGGGCTACTCGAGCGTGAAAAACAAGCCGATGAGGATGATGATGGTTAGCGTCATCTCGCCGACGTGATCGACTCCAATATCAATGCCCGCGAGGTCGAACGGCGTGACCCGCGTGGCGGCAATGATGATGGCGGTGAGGACGACGAGTGGTCGCATGGCGATGAGTTGCCCGAGATCGTGGAATGCACCATCGAAAAGGTAGCTCACGATTGGCGGGGAGGCAAATCGCCACTCTCACCAGGCTTGGTGGGGCTATACAGCCTGCGAAGCCCGGCGAAAAGTGCGACGTTTTGATTGGAGAGCTCCCAGAGTTACTAGCCCGAGCCCCAAGACCACCCAGGTCGATGGTTCGGGGACTCGCGTGAAAAGCTGGGCGAAACTTCCAGAGCCATTGATGCTCAAGTAACTCTGCTTGAACAGCCGGAAATCGTCGAAGTCATTGTCGCCATCGCCATCCATGTCGCCCCGCCGTGCCTGCTCCATCGCAGCGAGGCCGGACAGGTCGGCGAGGTGGTACTGGCTGAAGGTCTGCCAATCGGCGTAGTTCAAATCGCCATCGCCATTGAGATCGCCGGGGAATACGATGTCCCAGGCAATGTTGGCGGTGTTGGCGACGAACACGCTACCATGCCTAGGGTGCGCGACCGGAAAGTCTAAGTCGATCGTTCGATCGGTCCAGGTAACGAGGTCCGGTGAACTAGCCATCGAATAGTGCCCGCGGGTGTAAGAGTCCCAGTACAGCAGCCATTCGTCTTGCCAATACACCAGCGACGGACCCTCCGCATCTTCCCCCGGGCGAATGGCCGAGCCAGGACCGGCGACGGGGGCCGTTGTGTCGCCAAAGCTGCTGGGAGCAATGTCCGGATCGCTGAATGCGAGGCGAATGTTCTTGCCACCTTGGGCAACACCTTGCTCCCGCTTGAGGGCCATCACCCAACGGTCGTCTCCAGCCAGTGCGTTCTGCCGATCGTCGTAAGCGACAAAAGCATCAATCACGCTATAGTTCTCGTCCTGAAAAAGAAGTTCGGGCGCAGTAAACGACTGGAAGTCGCTTGTGGTGATGTAGAACATGCGATGGTCGTTGCCGTGAGGGTCACCACTGCCGTCGCCATCGTTAAGCTCGCTATCGAGGGTCGACGACCAGACGATCTTGAAGTCGTCCGCGACGGGGTCGTGAAAGATCTCGGGGGCCCAAACGTTGTTGGGCTGCTCGAAGCCACTAGCGAATGGCTGAATGATTTGCGGCGTCGACCAGTTCATCAGGTCGGGGGACGACACGTGCCCGAACACATTGCCACCCCAGTTGGAAGTCCACACCATGTGGTACTGGCCATCGCTGTACGAAATCGAAGGGTCGCGTGTCAGTCCCTGGCCGGGCCACGCAGGGGGCGTGAACACCGGTTGGCCGTTATTCACCGGGTAGAACTGACGACCATCGGTGCTCCAAGAGAGATAGACGCCATTCTCTCCGTTGGAGTCGAAGTACGGGAATAGCAGGACATCGGTCGCACCCGATGCCGGAGCGATACTAAGTGCAACGAGGGCCAACAACCAAACATATAAACGCTTCATCAAGTTGCTTCTTCACAGCCTATTGGTCAGTTGCGGGCACCGCGCCTCGCCCATGGTCCCCCGACGCCCACTAACGCCATCAGAACCAAGACCAGACTGTGCGGTTCGGGCACTTGAACGCTTAGCTCGGCGAAGGCCGATACACCGAGAGCGGCGATGTAGTCGGCCTTAAACAGACGGAAATCGTCGAAGTCGTTATCGCCATCGCCATCCAAGTCACCGGCACCGTACTGCTGGGCGGGGGACAAGCCGGCAAGCGACGAAAGGTGGTTCGAGTTAAAAATTACCCAGTCGTCCGGATCGAGTTGGCCATCGAAGTCGAGATCGCTCCTATCGAACGCCGAGTCGTCGTTGCCGAAGAACTGCACGGAGGCGTTAAGCGTCGAACCATCGCCGAGAGTGATGGACAAAACCAGGTCTTCCGTGGGGCTCGGGATCCAACCGTCCGCGGCACTCAGCGAAAAGCTCTGTTGATCAGCTAGCGCGGTAGCCGTGCCCGTGGACTGCTCGGCAAACTCGAAGTGATCGCCAGTCGCGGAAAGTACCTGCCACACGTTGTTGGCGTCGACCGAGCCGTCGCCTGTGAGTGACGCATCGAAGTTGCCGGCGATGGGGGTTAGCAGAGTGGGCTCAATGGCACCGCTGGCCGACGTCAATTCGTAGGAGCGGATGTCGAGCGAATCGCCCGTGAAGTTGCCGAGCTGCATCGAGCCGGTTTCTCGATCGACGGTGAGCGTCACCGCCACGTTCGGAAGCAGCGCGAACAGTTGACCGGCTCCATCGACGATCAACAGATTGCCGTCTTGGTCGAAGTCGAACGACGTGACGCCGAAAATCTGCCCTTGGTCGGGGGCGAAGAAGTTGTCCATGAGCTGCACCGAGCCATACGGGTCGTCTGGGTCCAGCGACCAGATGTGCCCACTGACGTTGTCGGCAAAGATGTAACGCCCTTGCAGCTCTTGCACCGGGCCGCGGTACATCACGCCGCCGGTGATCGAGCTACCGCTAAAATCGGGAATCGCCCCAGGACGCCCCGGGTGCAGATACTCGTAGATGGGGTCAACGGCACCCGGGGGTGCCGGTCCACCCACGCCACCCGTCGGCGTGGGATGGGCACCCTCGCGAAGCCGCCAACCGAAGTTTTGACCACCGGGGCTGTCGCCGGAGATGAAATTGACTTCCTCATAATATCCCTGGCCGACATCGCCAATGTAGAAATCGCCCGTAGTTGAATCGAAGCTGGCTCGCCACGGGTTACGAAGGCCATAGGCCCACACCTCCGGAGCGCCGCCACCTCCGACGAAGGGATTATCGGAAGGAATGGCGTAGTTCCGCGCGGGGTCGCCGGCGAACGCGTCGGAGTCGACATCGATCCGCATGACCGTGCCGAACCAGTTGTTCGGATTCTGCCCGTAGTTGGCGGGGTCGTGCTGATCGCCGCCGTCGCCCTGCGTGATATAAAGATAGTTCTTACCTTCGGCAGACTCTAAGGGATTGAAACCCAGCCAACTGCCATTGTGATTGGCCGCGGGTTGGTTCAATTCGAAGATCGTCCGCGACGACGTGATCGGCAGAGCGGGGTTCGCAACGTTCGCCGTGTATTCGCGCACTATGGTCTTGAACGGCGACACTCGCATATCCACCGTCGGGGCGGGTCCCGTATGGTTCACGGCCACATTGACGTAGAACTTACCGTTGGTCGCGAAGTCGGGGTGGAACGCGAACGAGAACAAGCCGATTTCCGGTACGCCAAAAGGCTCTAGCAGACTGGTATCGGAGATGGTGAGAAAGGGATTTTGGTAGTTCACTTGGCCTGTGTTGCGATCGTACACCACGATCCGCCCTTCGGCCTTGGTGATGTCGTTGCCATCGGTTCCATCGCTGCTGCGACCACCAAGTTGAGCGACGAAGATTTTATCGTCATATCCCGGTGCGATCTGCGCTTGCACCGGGATATGAAGATCCGCCGTCAGACGCTCGACGTGGTAAGTCGCGGCCGTGGCGCAAGCCGAAACCAAAGACAGCCCGCAGGCGAATAAAGTAATGCTCGGGCTGAATCTCATGATGCAATCGCTAGCGGGGAAGTCGAGTTTCGAAGGTAAGTTCAATGCGCCGAGCTTCCCGGCTTGACGCTAGTTGGTGGGTCGGGCGGGAACACCGCTCGCGGCGCTCGTCAGCTCGTTCCAATACACAGCATCGACATCGTCGGTGTAGAAGCCCACCGAGCCATCGCACATCGAGGCATTCACGCCGCCAGGGTGCTTACTGCGTGCCGCGACGTGCTGTTGTTTGTGCCCCGTTCCATCGTCCGTGTCTGGAGGAATTGCGGGATCGCGGGACGAGAACGTGGCGACGCTTCCGGGCTGCCCGCCGGCCGTGAGGGGCAGCTGGGCTTCCGCCCACGCCGACTTCACCGAAGCTGCGGACCACCATTCGCCAATTCGGCAAAGCCCGTCGGGGAGTGGCGAATTGGGGGTGTTGTATCCCGTGAACACTTGCCCGCCGAGCGCAGTCTGGGCATCCGAGTAGGGGCCACCCCACTCGATGGTCGTTGGCAGTACGGCGATCTCGGCCATCATCAACGTATTGGAGGTGCCATCGGTGATCTTGGCGAGCTTGCCCACTTTCCGGGGAATGAATGGTGCTCCGAAAAACTCTCGGCACTGCGGATAAGTCGCAGGGCAAGTGCGTGTGATGTTGTGCTGCCCATAAACCGTATTCCCGCCGTTGACGACGTAGTTCGAGCGAAGTCGCGCCCAGTTAGCGTTGTTCCATTCGTTCTGCTGCAATCCGACATCGGAAGGGCACGCGTGGAGCGGAATGTACGTTCGGCGTACGGCCTCGTTACTCGCATGGCTGAGCGACGCGTCGGGGTTACCCACGTCCTCGACGTTAGCTTGCTCGATGTACGGCAACAGCGGCACGTACCAGCCGTGGTCGTCGTACCAGCCGGTCGCCGTAGGCGGGCCCATGCCCGGAGCGTAAAGTTTCTGCAAATCGGCCTGATTCCACGCGGCCGCAACAGGGGGAAGGCCTTTGCGGGCGCTCTCGTAGTTCAGCATCGCCAGCGAAAGCTGCCGCAGGCCGTTCGTGCATTGCGTCCGACGAGCTGCCTCTCGCGCCGCTTGTACGGCAGGTAACAACAGCGCAACGAGAATGCCGATGATTGCAATTACAACCAGCAGCTCGACGAGCGTAAAACCTGGTTTTCGATAAGTGCTGCTCACAATAACTCTCCGTAAAAATAGAGCCCACGAGACATTTTACTTCTGATGACTCGCAGTCCTCTTGATCATCCGATCCGTTTTCACTGGGTAGTGAGATCTGAATTCTTACAACTCGAAGCTACGGCTCTCGTCGCCGGCTTTTACTTCGAATTCGATCCCTGCTGCATGGGCGGCTGGGACCAGCGACTTTTCTTCCTGGTACTGGGCGCCTGTGCGAGCACTTGTCTTCATAGGTCCCACAGGCTGGCGAATGTCGAACTCCGCGACGACGGCACCGAGGGGCACATCGTCGCATTGGTACGCGCCATCAGCGATCAGCGCGGAAACGGGTTGTGCCTTCTGGCCGCCGATCGGCCGGAAAGAAACCGTTGCCGTCGCGTCCGACGGAATAGGCTGTCCGCCGATTGTCACCTGCCCCGACAACGTAGTGGTAGCGCTCGACTGCCCATCGCAGCCCACCAGAGGCAACATCAGCAAAGGCAGAGCTGCCAACTTCGAAGCCCAAGTAGGTGACTTTCGCGCGATCATAATTGCCATTCGTAATCCGGACGAGTTGATCGACCCATTTAGGTTAGCGCCGGCGCCACGCGGCACCCAATACCATCAAACCGGCGACGATGAGTGTCGCAGGTTCGGGTACAGAGGCTGCGCCTGCCACGATGGCGCCGGCGCCACCTGCTCCGAAGTTCGTTTTCCACAGCTGGTAGTCGGTTGCATCCACGACTCCGCCATTCCCGTTGCCACTAAGAACCGTGTCGTCCTCGACGGCTCCGAGGTTGTCGCGCCACACGGTGTAGTCAGCTAGATTGACGACACCATCGCCATTGAAATCGCCCTCGACCGCGCCACCGGCATCGAAGACAACCAGCGATCGCATCAACGGACCACCCACCGACGAGAACCGAAACTCCAAGTCTTCCCCAAGTAGCGAAGTACTAATGGGAGCTCCCAGCGACACGGACGCCCCCGGCGCGAGCGTGGTATCACCGAGCAAGAACTGTTCGACCAGCAGGTTGGCCGACGTAACGCCAGATACCTCGTCCCACGATTGCCCCGGGTTGGGACCGATCGAATCGGTGTTTTGATCGCTCAGCGAGTTCCAGCCCGTGGTGCCGTTGTAGTTCGCTGTGAGCAAAGCTCCGTCGGTGGGGCTGTCAATTCGATAGTAGTCGAACGAGATTTCCTCCGAACTGTTGTTCTTCAGGCTCGCCTCGCCCGTGTCGGGGTTCACCACAAGGGTCAACGTATTCGCTGCGAGATCCAGTCCAACAAACTCGGCGGGAGTTAGTGCCGTGTCGCTGAACTTGATGTTGTCCATGATGCCATCGACGTGGTCGACAAACCCACCGTTGTACCAGCCACGACCGAAGGTCCAGCCCGCCGCACTTGGCCTGAGGGCGTTATTCGCGGCGGTTTGAGCAGACATATCCACTGTTCCCACCTGCTGATAGCCTTGAAAACCATCGTCTACCCACATGGACAGGTTCTGGCCGTCACTCACGACGGCGATCGCGTACCAAGTGTTGGCCTGAACTCCATCCTCCAGTGCACCGTCCAATACCCATCGCTGGCCACCCACCGTGTCGAAGTTGACTCGGAATCGCCCATCGATATTGTTCTTCTGCAGGTAGAAGTCGGATTCCGGCTCGGCCGGGGTCGAACTGGAACCATCACGACCAATTAGCGTTCGCCATCCATCCACGTTTCGCAGATTGACCGTAGTCTCGATGGTCCAGGCCGTTGGCGACCAGTTGTGCAAAGCCCCCTCGGTCACATAGCCGTCCGAAGTCGTATCGCCCGCGCCTGGGTTGATCTCCAGGTTCATTGCCAATCCGCTGCCACTTGCGGTCTGCGATGTAAATGCCGCCCCGTACTGTTCGTTGTACCCACGCATCAGAATGCCGCTAGCGGTGTCCACAGAACCCCCGCTTCCATTCTCGGCCCCTGCAGGCGTGAATTCCGCGCCATCCGTTCCATCCTCAAAATTCCAGTTGGCGATGGTGACGGCGTGCGTCGTCGCGGATACGCAAAGCAACAGGGCAGCGGTCAGGACCCCTTGCAGGGCACGCCACGCAATACCATCCGGTATGCAAGACTTCATCATGTGTCTCCACTCGAGGTCAATCGAAATATCGTAGAAGCCAAAGGCTCATCGAAGCGTTGTTTACTTGACTGCGACCGCCGCAAAGCGGCGTCGCCACGTTAGGGCTGCCATCAGCGACGCGAGGAGCGTCCAATAGGTGGCGGGCTCAGGAACTACTCGCAAGGGCAGCAACTGGCTCGCATCGAGCGCGACGTCGCTAAATCGCACGTCGTCCATGAGGCCATCGACATGGTCGACGAAGCCGCCGCCGTACCAGCCTCGACCAAAAGTCCATCCGATGTTCGTTCCAGGCAGAGCGTTTTGGGCCACGCTCTGCGCTGACATATCCAGCGAGCTGAGCATCTGGTATCCGTTACCTTCGTCCAGCCATAGCGACAGCGTTTGTCCGTCGCTGCGGGCTGCGAGTGCGTACCACGTATCAGTCTGCACCCCTCCGACCGGCTCCCCATCGAGCACCCAACGTGTGCCGCCCACGGTGTCGATGTTGATACGGAACTTGTTGTCGATGCCATTCTTCACCAGGTAAAAATCTGACTCCGGTTCGCCCTGACTCGATCCATCGCGACCGATTAGTGTTCGCCAGCCATTGATGGCTCGCAGGTTCACCGTTGTTTCAATGGTCCACTGCGTGGGGGACCAACCGTGGAGTGCGCCTTCCGTTACGTAGCCGTCCGAGGTGTTGTCACCGCCCGCGGCGTTGATTTCCAGGTTCATTGCCAATCCGCTGCCCGCTGATGTCTGCGAAGTAAAGGCCGGGCCGTACTGTTCGTTCCACCCACGCATCAAGATGCCATTGACCGTGTCGACAGAGCCGCCGCTGCCGTTCGGCTGTCCGGTGGGGGTGAACTCCTGACCGTCAACACCGTCTTCAAAGTCCCAGTAAGCCATCGTCGCCGCCGAGCTATTGGCAGCTAGGCAAACACTCGCCACCATCACGGCGAGCCACGCACCAATTCTTTTCATGAGTCAACTCCGAGCAGGTAAGTCTGAAGAGGCAAGATGAGAATCACGAACGATAGACAATAAATCACACGACGCTTGAGACCTCAGCGGCGTGCAAATCGCCGCGAGCGTCGACCTAGCAGCACGACGGTAGCCAGCGACGCAAGAACGAAGGTGCTCGGTTCAGGCACGACCGCCCCCGAGAGGGCGGCGAAAGCAGCAAGGCCGTTCGCAGCGATGAAGTCGGTCTTGAACAGACGCCAATCGTCGAAGTCGTTGTCCAGATCACCATCAACGTCACCTAAACCAAAAGTTTCGATGGCGGTCTCGCCAACGAGGGCCTCTAAGTGATTCGCTAGCAGGATCTGATAGTCGTCGGCGTCAATGTCGCCATCGACGTTGAAGTCGCTTCGGCTGAAGGATTCGCCGCCGTTGCCCACGTAGAACACGGGCAGGCTAAGGGTCGATTCGTTGAAACTCGCATCGAGCACCGTAACCGTCGCGGTCAAGTCTTCATACGGGGATTTTACCCACAGATTGCCCAGGGGCAGTGACGCATTTAGCGGAGCTCCATCACTCGGGCCACCCGCCCCAATGGGATTGCGCTCGGAAATCAGCGTCGACTCGCTGCTGGTGACTTCCCAGAAATCGTCGGCATCAATGGTCCCGCCGCTGTCCGCATCACCCGTATTGGTAATCGAATCCCATTCGGAGGGGTTGATCGCGCCCGCTACGGAACCAATCTCGTAGATGACGACATTCTGCGACCCGAGGTCATTCGTGAGGCGAACCACGCCGGTGTCACGATTCACTTCAAGGGCGGGACCCGTCCCGCACCCGGTGCAGCCCACGCTGTAGGCGCTCTCCACGGCGGCGGCGTCCAGGGCTGTATTGTGAATTCGGAACTCGAACAGCGAACCCGCTAGGTAGGGATCGTTGTACAGCGAACGGCCCAGGTAGGCCAAATCGTTCGATACATCCGACAACGTGATCGGTGTCGGTGTGCCGGCGTTGTCGTACTGCATCGGGGCGGATCCGATGGGAGCGCCGTCGACATAGTAAGAGATGTTGGTGTTGTCCATCGTGGCGACGATGTGATGGAGCAATCCATCGCTCAAATCGGGACCAAGCTGAGTAACGCCGGCTTCGGTTGCGAAGTTGGTGGGAGTAATCGCTGCGCGACTTCCTTCACCTGCTGGTCCCCGAGTTGGCTGCAACATGATGTAGTCATAACCCTGGCCGGCCGTTTCACCCGTGATCGTCCCATCGGCCGTACGGCCGAAGCCCACCGCCATGGTGAATTGATTGGTACGGCTGGGACTCACGGTGAGCCACATTTCCAAAGACAGTTGCGTGTAGGTGTTAACAGCGATGGTCGCGCCCGGAAGGCTGACGTAGTCGTCGACCCCATCGAGTACCAACCGACCTTCACTGGTAGCGACAGTGGCGCCCCCGATGACGGTGCCATGAGCATTTCCGACCGAGTCCAGAACCTCGGTTCCGCTTCCGGAGTTAAATGAGTAGTTGTGAACCACCACCGCATGCGACTGAGTGGCAACTGCAGCTAATGCAACAGCCATCGACCACACTATCAGTCGCGACCAGCCCGCAACACGACAAGATGCTTGAGTCATTCGAGATCCCTTTACTTCGACAGAACGAGTCGCAGCAGCAGGTATCAGCGCGGAGACAAAGAAGGGACCGCCCGATCCGTATGCCGCCTCAAATCTTTTGCGGAAGCTACGGGGTCACCCCCACACTTCCGATCGTTTCCTAGACGCGTAAGTAACCACGTGACCGCCCGAGGTAACGCGGTGCGAAACTAAGCACTTAGAAGCCAGCGAAGAAGCAGTGAAAAGATAAATTAAAGTGAGCTTTTCAACTCAGCGGTCAGGATACCCCGCCTATCCGTTACCGTCAACCGATTAATGAACTTTTTTTAGATATTTGTTTGCGCGATTTCGGAACTCCCACCGACCGAATTGATGGTTAAATGCAATTCGCCCGCATTTTTGTAGAGTTGCGGAGCACGACCGACCCTCGGTTGCGCTGAAATCCCATCCCGATGCGGATTTATGCAATGGTGCCTAGTGGCAGCGGCAGAGCGATCGGTGATAGATAAAGCCTAGAGCTCAAGAGCTAGAGCTCAAGAGACTGACAAGCCCGTAGAAATTGCGGCCAGATCGCTCAGATGGAGAGGAAGACATCCCGTACCGAGCGAACTTAAGAGAAGAACAATGGTCGCACGCGATTGATTGTTCTGTTGGTTCTCGACTCGCCCCTGGGGGTGCGTCATTGAGCAACGTCTAAAGCCGATGCCCGGACGTGAGTTTGTCAGACGATGCCGCCTGCGAAACTCACCAAAATACCCTATAAAAACAGTGCCGGCCGACTTACCCAAGTAGGTAAGCCGGCCGGTTAAGTACCCCGTAGGGGAGTCGAACCCCTGTCTCCGCCGTGAGAGGGCGGTGTCCTGGGCCACTAGACGAACGGGGCAGGACAATCTGTCGTCGACGCAATTGGGCAGGTCCAAACGACTCACCCTTCATCGGCGATTTGAGCCCCAGATTATCGCCGATTTCGTCAGAATCTCAAGGGGTGCCCCGGCCAAGGGCCAATTGGAAACGCATAGACGATACTTAGGAAGTGATGCCCTTGGTGAGGGCCATGAAGGCAGTTTCGAGGTTGATTTCGTCCTCTTTCAGCATCGTCAGTCGGTGGCCGGCCGTAAGCAGAGCGGTCGCCAGTTCGCTGGGATCGTTCGCCTCGCTGATGAGTGTGGCCGTAATATCCTTGCCCGTCAGTTCGGCCGACTCCACCACGGGAACCGATTGCACCACTTCCAATGCCGACTGCATGTCGCCCGCGACCCGGATCTTCAGGACCATCTGGTGGCGGACCTGCTTCATCACCGAATCGACATCGGCGTTAACGATCAGCTCGCCTTTTTCGATGATGCCGATTTTGTTGCAAATGTCCGCGAGCTCCGGCAGGATGTGGCTGGAGACCATGATGGTCTTACCCATGTTGCGAAGTTCCTTGAGCAACCCGCGAATCTCGATGCGGGCGCGCGGGTCGAGACCGCTCGCCGGCTCGTCGAGCAGCAGCACCTGCGGGTCGTGAAGCAGTACGCGTGCTAGACCGAGCCGCTGCGTCATGCCACGCGACAGGCTCGTCACCAGGGCTTCGCGCTTGTAGGTCAGGTCGACCAGCTCGAGCACGCTTTCGCATATCTTCCGACGCTCGGGGCCTCGAATGCGGTAGGCGGCAGCGAAGAACTCGAGGTACTCCATCACCTTCATGTCGTCGTAGACGCCAAAGAAGTCGGGCATGTAGCCGATCACGCGGCGAATCTCTTTGGGGTGCGTGTAGATCGAGTGGCCCGCGACGTACGCTTCGCCCCACGTGGGGTTCAACAGCGTCGCGAGGATGCGCATGGTGGTCGTCTTGCCGGCACCGTTGGGGCCAATAAACCCAAACACATCCCCCTTCGATAGTTCGAGGTTGATGTCTTTGATGGCGAACAACTCGCCGTACTTCTTGGTGAGGCCGCGGATTTCGATCATGCGGATAAAGTTGGCAGTGGGAAGTTGGAAGTGGAGGATGCGTGGGCACGGAGATTCCGCTACCCAACACTAGTTGTCGGCGGAGCTTTCTTCGGATTCTTCGTCGACCGGATTAACGGGCAGCAGAAATCGATAAATCACCACGTACACGTCTTTCTCGCCTCGCAGCGACTCTGGTTCTTTGCCGTTGATCCGCACCAGCTCGCTCCGGGGCTGATGGCATCGGCAAATGAGCATGGCTGTTTGACTATCAAGCGAGTGACTAAGGTCGACGAAGTGCTGGTAACGGTTCCACTGCTGGTTGTGATTGCGGCCGCCAAGAGCATCGTACAGCATCATCATCTCGGCGATGCCAGCTAGGTCGAGCCGACCAAGCAGTTGCTGCTGCTCGTAGTAGGTGCCCTGCGCCAGGTTAAAGCCCGAGCGTTCCTGGAACGTGTTTCGAAGTTTGCGAGCGGTGCGGCCGCTGGTGCTAAGTGTGACTTGCTCGATATTCAAAGAGCCACCCGCCGGCAGACTGCCGAGCGACCACGCCCAACTCTCGTACACCAGCATGCAGTCGGTGAGATCGGCGGCTGTTGGATTGGTGATCGAGCCCGTGACCAACCCATTGCGTGTGCGGGTGAGGTCGCTATCGAGTCGGTCCTCGGTCTCGGTGGTCCAGCGCGAAACGAACGTGCGTGTCGACCACACTTCGATCGGCACGCCCATCATCACTTCACGATTTGGAGTCCACTCGTACTCAGGCCGTTGCGGGAACATGCCCGCCTCCTGAGTCATGCCGCCAAGCCCTTCGGCCGGCTTGCCGAGCCATGCGACCGCCGTTTGGTCGATGCCTGCCACTTCGCCACCGGGACTCCGAGGTTCGAGTGCCAGCGTGTAGCGGTCGGCTTTGGGCGTAAAGATATGCGTCCACAGCGTTCCACGAGCGAGCCCCGTGGTGTTATCGACATCGACGATCTCCACTTGATTCACTCTTAGCGAATCGCCTTTGAGGTAATTCGCGTACCAATACGCAGCGAGGCAAGTGAGGACTACGATGATGGGGAATGTGACCCAAGTCCACTCCATTCGCTTGAGCACGCGCTTGACGAGGAAGTAGTCGCCCGGACCGATCAGCAATATGTAGAGGAGAACGAGGAATGCGATGAACAGGAACGGCGGCGTGCGTATGCCAGAGTTTTCTAGCTCCTGGTCCAACCGCTGTTGTAGCGCGAGGACCAGGTCGTTCGGGCCGCTATAGTAGTAGTTTTGAGACTCGTCGGCGATTTTTTCATCGGCCAGGGCGAGGACTTTCTGAGCAAGCCGGTCGCGGCTCTTCCAGTCCCGAAGCGGCTTCGTGTCGATGTCGAGCCCGACGAGGACGACTTCACCTAGCTGATGCCGAGTGCGAACAATCAGTGGCAAGCGATTATCGCGGCTGCCAAGCCATAGCGAGACGTCGCCGCGGAGATTGTCGAACGTCGGGATACTCACTTGCATTCGACCTCGCTGAGGCAATGGCTCGTTGCCCCCGACGTACGTTTCGAGTGGACCGAGGTCGTCGATGGTTTTCGGCCCGGTGAAATCACCTGGTGCGAGCGCCGAGAGCGCCCCGTCGCCACCGAACACCAACTCGGAATTTGCCCCCACGTACAGAACGACTCGCCCCCCTTGCTCGACCCACTCGACCAAGGCGCGAACCCGCGGATCGTCGGCCCGCATCGCCATCCAACCTTCGCGGTCGCTCGTCGACACCACCACGGTATCGATGCCCTCATAGGCGAGGGCGTCGCGAGGGAGTTCACCGAGATCAGCGACCCGACCCACTACGTTTTGGGTATACCACTCGTCGTTCGTCTTTTCCGCACCAGGATCGATCGTCCCCATCGAGTTGCGTGCCACTTCCACAATCATTCGCGCGGTGGCCGGTTCGCCGGTGGCGACGCCACCGCGGTCGAGTTCGCGATGCGGCGTGAATTGTCGGCGGGCGATTTGCTTGCCATTCTCGGCATTGATCAGCAGCACTTCGACGGGCGAGTCGAGCTGACCGATGCGAGCCAGCAGTTCGACCGTCTTGGCATCTTCTGCGGGCAGGCTGAACGGGGTGGTCGAGATGCTCGTCAGTCGGCCGTCGGTATCGGGCACGTTAACCACAGCAACGGCGGTGACATTCTCCTTGCCACCCACCGTCGTGATTCGCAGCGGCACCCACGAGCCGACTTTGTAATGATTGCCGAACCCCAAGTCGACTCGAACCAGCTCAGGCTTTTCGGCAGCCATCAATTGCGATGCGATCCCAATCAGCAGCAAGCCGGCGAGCATGAGAGTGGAGCAAGTTCGCATGGCCGACGTGCTAGTGGTTCTGGACGGACTGGTGAAATTGGTGTGCGAGCCATTGTAGCTGCATAAACCCGCGGCGTCACGCACCCCGCGTCTGTGTTACGGCTTCTCGGAATCGGCGCAAGTGCAAACAAGCTGCCCACATCCCGGACACCCCGAGCCGTACTTCTCGCGCACCGCTTCGCTCAGGTCGACGCCGACGACGTTTGCAATCGTAGTAAGCCATGCCAGCACATCGGCGAACTCGCCTTTGAGCTCTTCGTGCGTCCCTTCACGCAGAGCACTAGCGAGTTCCCCCACTTCCTCCATCAACCACATGAAAGTGCCATCGACCCCGCGAGCGATGTCCTTCTCCAGGTACATCTCGCGAATCAGGTTCTGGAAGTCGGAAAGGGTAGGGGAGGTCATGCTGGCTGAGTAGGTGAGTAGGTGAGTAGGTGAGCGGGGCCCGTCAGGGCCGTGGTCGAGTCGTAGTAGTTCGAATGCCGGAGGCAATTAATTCGTCATTCGTCATTCAACTTCAGTGCGTGCATTCCCGCTTGAGAAACTGCCCGATCCCATCCTTCCCAACGAACTGGCCGTCGCGGACTTGGATTTCACCGCGGACAGTCACTAGGCTCGCCCGCCCCTCGATCGGCCAGCCTTCGTAGGGATTGTAGTCGGTCGCCATGTGATGCTTGGCGGCCGAGATGGTGCCCCGATACATCGGATCGTGAACGACCAAATCGGCGTCGCTCCCCAGGGCAATCGTGCCCTTGCGCGGGAATAAGCCAAACAGTTTGGCCGCCTGCGTGCTCGCGGCGTCGACGAACGTGTGCAGATCGATCTTGCCGCGCTTCACGCCATACGTGTAGAGCAGGTTTACGCGGTCTTCGACACTCGGCAGGCCGTTGGGAATCTTCGTGAAGTCGCCCCGGCCCATCTCCTTCTGGCCTTTACAATCAAACGGCGCATGATCGGTTGCCACGGTGCTAATCGCGCGGCTTCGCAGAGCGTTCCACAGAAACTCCTGATGCTCCTTCGCGCGGATGGGTGGCGACATCACGAACTTGGCACCTTCGAAGTCGGGCTGCTCGGCGTAAGTCGAATCGAGCGTCAGATACGGAATCACCGTCTCAATCCAGACGTTGACGCCACGCAAGCGAGCCTCCTCGGCAGCGCGAACTGCCGGCTCGCAGCTGGTGTGCACCACGTACACGTGCGCACCCGTGGCCTCGGCGAACGCCATCAGGTGATGCACCCCCTCGGCCTCGACCTGCACCGGCCGCGAAGGCTCGTGCCACTCGGGACCCGTCTTACCTTCGGCGAGCAGCCGCTGTTGCAACTCGGCGACCAGCGTCTCATTCTCGCAGTGCGCCGTGACGATCACGCCGAGCTCCTTGGCGAGAGCAAGCGTTTTGTAGAGCTCAGAATCGGTGACGCCGAAGAAGTTCTTGTAGGCGAGGAACACTTTGAAGCTCGCGATACCGCGGTCGACGATCTTACGCAGCTTCTCTTCGGTGGTGTCGTCGAATTTCGATACCGCCATATGAAACGTGTAGTCGCACGCCGAAATGCCCTCGGCCTTGCTGAGCCACAGTTCAAAACCCTCCAGCGGATCTTCCTCGCGGCTGGGGCAACACATTTCGATCAACGTTGTTGTCCCCCCCGCCAGCGCCGCCCGGCTCGCCGAACTGTAGTCGTCCTTGGCGAACGTCCCCATGAACGGCAGGTAAATGTGGACATGCGGGTCGATGAAGCCCGGGAAGACGTAGTGTCCGGTGGCGTCCACCACCTCGTCTCCCGCCGGAGCCTTCAGGCCACGCCCGATCGCGGCGATCTTGCCCTCCTCGCACAGGATGTCGGCCACGTAGCTGTCGGTCGCGGTGACGATGTGGCCGTTCTGGATCAGTAGCGCCATGGGAAAGCTCGCGAGGGGCGGGGCACCGGGGTGGTCGTATCGAACCCATTTATACCGCGGTGGAGGGGGCGAACCAAGCACAGCCTCTGTTTCCCGGGCCGTTTCGGGCCGGTTTCCGGCCGGAGGGATTGTCCCGGTCGTGCCTAGGACGCACGTCGCAAGCCGGCTCCTCGGCGGAGAAATTTCCCTAGGCCGCGCAAATTCGTGGAAGTCGCCAGGCCGGGTAATCAGTGTGGAGGTTGCGGAGCGTCTGTCCGCTCGTGTTCCTGCAACCTGGATCCTACATCTACTTTATTGGGGGGCCGCCTCGGCTTGTGGCGGCACACATTCGATGAGCTTGAATCCCTTTGGCCGCCGCAGCGGTCGTCGTACGGTCCGCCTTGCGCGCAAAGCCCGTCGTTCGCAGCCGACTCTGTCTATTGAGACGCTCGAAACTCGCCAGATGCTCGCAGCCGACGTGCTGTACCGCATCAACGCTGGTGGAGGGACGATTGCGGGCGACCCCGCGTGGGTGAGCGATGGAGCCTTCAACAACGCGAGCGCCGCCTCGAGCAAAACGGCGACCGTCTCCAACGCGATCAACCTGACTCATGCGTCGCTTCCGGTCGGCACGCCCGAGGCGATGTTCAAGAGCGAGCGGTACGATGAGCCGACCAAAGCGAACATGCAGTGGGACTTCGCCGTGGCGCCCGGCACCTACGAGGTGCGGCTGTACTTCGCCGAGACCTACAGCAAGGGACAGGGCGTTGGCAAGCGCGTATTCGACGTGATGATCGAGGGCCAGACGGTGCTCGACAACTACGATGTGTTCGCCGAAGTCGGCGGCTACAAGGGGGTGATGAAGTCGTTCGTCATCAACAGCGATGGCAACATCGACATCGACTTCGCGCATGTCGTGCAGAATCCCTCGATCAAAGGCATCGAGATCGTCCAACAGGTGGCGACTGGCAATCGATTGACGGTTTCCAGCTCCAGCGCGAACTTTACTGGCATTCTGATTGGCAACACGGTCAACCGGACGCTGACGCTCACGAACTCAGGGCAGGCTGGCGATCCGGCCATCACGATCAATCCGTCGCAGATGTCGGTCACCGGCGCAGGTGCCGGCGTGTTCGCAGCCAGCTTCACGCAGCAGTCGACCATCACGCTCCAGCCAGGACAGTCGACTCAGCTGAGCGTTACCTACAGCCCCACCGACGCCAGCACCAAAGCCGCCCAGATCAACATTCCGCACTCGGGCGACAACTCGCCGTTGGTTGTTTCGCTCAGTGGAACTGGGGTGAGCTCGGTGCCAATCAACTTCGGCAAGTCGAACCTCGGCGGCGAGGACGCAACGCGGACCACATCGCTACAGTTCGGACCCGATGGGCGACTGTACGTGGCGCAGCAAGATGGCATCATCAAGGTCTACACCATCCAGAGGGCGTCGGCGAACAACTACCAAGTGACCGCGACGCAGACCATTACCTCGATCAAGGACATCGTCAACCACAATGACGACGGGACGCTCGCTCCGAGTGTCACTGAGCGACTCGTCACCGGTCTTTACGTCACCGGCACCGCGCAGAATCCGGTGATCTACGTCACCTCAAGCGATCCTCGGATTGGCGCGGGGGGCTCGGGGACCGACCTGAACCTCGATACGAACTCTGGCATCCTGTCGCGGCTTACCTGGAATGGCACCGCTTGGGTGAAGCTCGATTTGGTACGCGGCCTTCCACGCTCGGAAGAGAACCACGCCCCCAACGGCATCGCGATCGATCACGACACCAACATCCTGTACATCGCCCAGGGTGGTTTGACGAACATGGGGGCACCGTCGAACAACTTCGCGTACCTGCCCGAGTTCGCGCTGTCGGCTGCGATTCTCAGCGTTGACCTCAACGCCATTGGTAACACCACGTACGACATCCCCACGCTCGACGACGAGAACAAACCGGGCGCGGACGCCACCGATCCGTTCGGTGGCAATGATGGCAAGAATCAAGCAAAGCTCGTCCCTGGCGGACCCGTGCAGGTTTATGCTCCTGGGTTCCGCAATCCGTACGACGTGATTGTTACCGAAAGCGGCCGTATGTACACGGTCGACAATGGTCCCAACGCCGGATGGGGTGGCGTACCAAGCGGCGAAGGGACCACGGGTCAAGCGACCAACGCCTCGAACAACGGCGGCAGCACTTACGGCGACAGCTTGCATTTCGTTGATGGCCAAGGCTATTACGGCGGCCATCCCAACCCTACGCGATCTAACCCCGCGAACACGTTCAACCCAACCAACCCCCAGTCACCAGTGACCACGGGCAATCCAATTGAGTCCGACTACCGTCAGCCGGGCGCGCAGAACGGTGCGCTGCATGTTTGGAGCAGCTCGACCAACGGCCTGACCGAGTACACCGCGAGCAATTTCCAAGGCTCGATGAAGGGCGACCTGCTTGCTGCTAGTTTCGACAACAGCATCAAGCGCGTGAAGCTCAACGCAGCGGGCACCCAGGCCACGCTTCAGGAGACACTCTTCGGCTCGGCAGGGAGCGTACCGCTCGACGTGACAGCGGTTGGCGACAATGGTCCTTTCCCCGGCACCATCTGGGTCGCGGCCATTGGCAGCGGCAGCATCGTTGTGTTCGAACCTAGCGATTACGGCCTGACCGCTGGCGGTGGTGGCGGACCTGTGGTCATTCAGGATCCCAACGATCTGGATGACGACGGCTTCTCGAACGACGACGAAACCGCGAACGGCACCAATCCCGAAAACGCGGCCGACTTCCCCTCGGATTGGGATGCCGACTTCGTTTCGGACTTACTGGACAACGACGACGATAACGATGGCCTGGCCGACAACGTCGACCCGTTCGCCATCGACCGCAACAACGGTTTGACGACTTACGTCGGCGTTTCGCACACGTGGGAAAACGAAGGCGACGACATCGGCGGGCTCATCAACGCTGGATTCACCGGCCTGATGACCAACGGCGTCGCGAACTACCAGTCGCTGTTCGACCCCACCAAGCTCACTTCGGGTGGCGCTGCAGGTGTGCTGACGATCGACGCCATCGGCGAAGGGGATGCTCTGGGCGCGAACAACTCTCAGACCCAAGCCTTCCAGTTCGGCGTGAATGTCGCCTCGGCCACTACGCCGGTTTCGGCTCACACGAAGATCCTTGCCCCGTTCGGCGACGACGCGCCCGAGGGCGAGCAGTCGATGGGCTTATTCATCGGCAATGGCGATCAAGACAACTATTTCAAGATCGTCGTCTCGGCCTCTGGCATCACCACGCTGCTTGAAATTGGCGGCGTCGCCACCGCCGGGCCTTCGGTGAATTTGTCGCTTCCCGGCCCCGCAGGCATTGATCTCTACCTTACGCTCGATGTCGTGAACTCGACGGTCCAGGCTAGCTACAACGTCGACGGCGCAGGGCGAACACTCCTCGGCTCGCCCATCGCCGTACCAGCCAACTGGCTCAAGAATCCCGCCCGCGGCATGGCGGTTGGCATCATCTCGACCTCGCGCGGTCCAGCGCCGGCGATTCCCGCGACCTGGGACTTGATCGAAGTGATCAGCGAGGCGCCGTCGAACCTCGCCCCGATTCTCGCAACGATCGCTAACCAAACCGTCACTGCTGGAACCACCAAGCAAGTGATTCTCACGGCGAGCGATCCCAATGGCAATCAGGTCGCCTTCTCGGCGACGAACCTGCCGAGCTACGCCACGCTGGTCGACAATCAAAACGGCACGGCCACGCTCACACTCGCTCCGACAACGAGCCACGTCGGATCGGGTAGCTTCACGATCACCGTTACGGACAATGGCGGCCCCGTGCTGAGCGATAGCCAGGTTGTTCAAGTGACGGTCGCGGCACCCGCTCCTACGGTCGTCGCGGGGGAAGTGAAGTACCGCGTCAACGCAGGCGGTGGCAACATCGCGGGCAGCCCGACCTGGACCAGCGATGGCGCTTACACCAACGGCAGTACGGCGAAGAGCAAGACGCTCAGCTACTCGACCGGCATTAACATGACGCACGCCTCGGTCCCCGCGGGGACACCCGAAGCGCTGTTTAAGAGCGAACGCTACGACGAGTCGGGCGGCACGCCCATGGAGTACAACTTCGCCGTCACGCCTGGACAGTACGAAGTACGACTCTACTTTGCCGAGACCTACTCCAGCACCTCGGCTGTAGGGAAGCGGTTGTTCGATGTGATGATCGAAGGCGCGACGGTGCTCGACAACTACGACGTTTTCGCCGAAGTTGGCAAGAACAAGGGGGTGATGAAGTCGTTCATCATCCAGGCCGACTCGAACATCGATATCGACTTCGCCCACGTCACGCAAAACCCTAGCATCCGCGGCATCGAGATCCTCACCGCCGGCACCACGCCGAACGTGTTATCGGCAAACGCCACGCAGCTCAACTTCGGCACGCTCGCCCAGGGTGCCTCGGCAACCCAATCGGTGACATTGCGCAATCTCGGCGGCAATGGCGAACCGACCGTCACGCTCAACACCGCCAATCTCGCGCTAACAGGCGTGGGGGCTTCGTCCTACTCGGTGCTCAACACCGGTGTGATCTCAATCCCCCCCGGCGGCACCGCGACCATCAATGTTCGATTCAATCCCACCTCGGCCGGCGACAAGCCTGCGAGCCTGGCACTGGTTCACTCCGGTAGCAACTCGCCGCTCAACGTTGCTCTGAGCGGAGCGGGTGCCGCCCCCGCCGCGGCCACCGCGTCGGTCGAGATCGAAGTCGACTCGGGCAACACGATGAGCGCTTCGAGCACTTACAGCGACAACTCGTTCAAGATCACGAATACCTCTACCTCGGGACAGCGGATCACTTCGGTGCGGTTCGACATCGACTCGGCCATTTTGCCCGACGTTGTTTTCGACCCCACCGGCACCGCAGGCGATCCCGTGGGCAAAGATTTCACCGTTAATAGCGGAGGCTCGAACACCGGCGTCGCGGGCCGGACGCTCGGCAAGCCACTTCACAACGGCTACCAAGCCCTCGAAGTCGCCTTCGGTCATTTCGATCCGGGCGAGTCGATGGGCTTCTCCATCGACATCGACCCCACGAGTATCCGCGGTGCAGCTGACCCTGGCCCCGAAGCTTCGGGCAGCGTTTCGGGCATGGAACTCTCCGGATCGCTTGTGACCATCACGTTCGAAGATGGTTCGATCCTCACCACGACGCTGTTCCGCAAAGCGAACAACGATACCGGCAGCATCGCCGTGGCTCGGGCAAACGCCCCCGCCGCGCCAACGCTTCAGGTGATCGGGCTAGGCACGACGCCAACCACAACAACTAGCGCGAACCAAGTGGTCCGCGTGACCGGCGTGGCAGGCACGACCGTTCGATTGCTGCAGGCTGAAGCCGCCCTCCACTTGGCAGGCGTTCCAGGCGGTGGTTACGACATCGATCCCTACGAGTCGAACAAGGTCATTACGCTCGTCGAGCAGACAATCACGATTGGTGCGGGAGGCTTCACCGACGTGCCGATCACGCTGCTGAAGTCGATTGCTGAAGGTGGCTACAACCATTTAGTCGCCATCGCAACGAGCGGTGGACTTAACAGCCCCGCGGCACACGCGCTGGTGCAGTACCAACCGCAGGCTGCTAGCAACCAAGCACCCGTCCTGGCAACCATCGCCCATCAGAACTTGGTGGCCGGACAAACTGTCTCGATTACCCTCTCAGCCAGCGATCCGAACGCCAACGCCGTGACGTTCTCGGCCACCGGTCTGCCGAGCTATGCCTCGATCACCAATCATGGCAATGGCACCGCCACGCTGACGATGACTCCCACCGCTGCCCACATCGGCACGACGAACATCGTCCTCACCGTGTCGGACAACGGCAGTCCCGTAATGACGGACAGCCAGAGCGTCACGTTGACCGTCACCAGCAGCGGAGTCGTCAATCCGCCCGTTGGCCAAGTAGCGTACCGAGTAAACGCGGGTGGAGCTGCAATCAGTGGCAGCCCCGGATGGAGCGCGGACAAGAACTTCGTCAATTCTGGAAGTCTGACGCACAGCACCAGTACCAACGTCAACATGAGCCACGCCTCAATTCCCGCCGGCACGCCGCAAGGCCTGTTCAAGACCGAGCGCTACGACCCGGCCGGTGGCAACGAGATGCAGTGGGGCTTCGACACCGTGGCTGGCGCCTACTACGAAGTACGGCTCTACTTCGCCGAGACCTACAGTAGCACGTTCGGGGTCGGCAAACGAGTGTTTGATGTCGCCATCGATGGCACGGTGGTTCTCGACAACTACGATGTCTTCGCCGAGGTCGGCGCGAACACGGCCATCATGAAGTCGTTCGTCGTCCAGTCCGACGGCCGCATCAACATCGACTTCTTGCACGTGGTGCAGAATCCGTCGATCAAGGGCATCGAGATCGTCGCCGTGAATGCGCCGAACGGCGGTTAACGTCCTAAGCAGATGGTGCGAAGACTGTCCAAGCCCGAAGAGTTCGGAAAGCGCTCCCATCCAAACCTAAGCAACGACTAACTTAAGCCACGCGCCGCCCGGATTTTTCGCCGGCATTGGAGTGCGGTAGCGCCAGAACTGCGTCTGCGACGACTGCCGACGACGCGGTGCCCCCGCGTATGAACCGCTGCTGCAAGAAATATTGGGTGGTTTCGCCCAAGTGCCGCGCCCGCACTCCCAGTGGCAGTTTGCTTCGCCACGACATCGAGAGATAGTCCATCCATTCGCGGAACGATGGCTGTTCGATGGTTTGAAACTCACGGTGTAGCATCGCCGCTGCTTCAGCCACGTTGTATCCCGACTCTCGGGCGTACCACTCTACGAGCCGATTGACTGCGAGCCCGTGCCGCAGCTTCTTTCCCATGTCCGGCCGTTGGCCGGCGAAGTGATTTTGGCCATGGACGCGATAGTCGATCTGCGTCCCTGGCATCTGGTACTTTCGCCCGCCTGCGATCGATGCGCCAAGCACCAACACATCGTCCGCCCGCGTCCGCCAATCGGCTTCGAAAGGGCAGGGGAGCACGAAGCTCGCAATCGACCGCCGCATCGAAAGCGACGAAGTCGGACCGCCCACGAACTTCTTTGCTAACAGCGCTGCGAGAACCGAGTAGCCACGGTTGCGCGCCGGGAACTTTCTCCGCGGCGATTTCATGGCGGGGCCAAAGGCCTCGACTCCGGCAATCGCGAAGTCGATACCTTGAGTTTCGTAACACTCTATCGCCTGCTGGGTGTACTGCGGTCGGTAGCGATCGTCGGCGTCGAGGAAGAACAACACGTCGCCCGTGGCGTGCGCCATGCCCGCGTTGAACGCCGACAGTTGGCCACCGTTCTCCTTGGCGACAATCTCCACTCGCCGTTCGCCTGCGTAATGCTGTCGCAGGACGCGAAGGCTGTCGTCGGTCGAACCATCGTCGACCACGACGATTTCATCGAACGGCAGCGACTGCCCGAGCGCGCTGTCGACTGCCTCGACCACGTACTGACTGTAGTTGTAGTTATTCACCAGGCAGGTGGTCCGCATGGCTTGGGTCGACTCGCGGGTGGGGCGGGGGCACAGAGTAGAGGCACAGGGCGGGCGGATTGTAGAAGCCGCCCGTCACGCTCGGAACCCCAGTTTCTCCCCTTGCGACTCGCCAAAATCGGGTAAACTTGGGGCACCGGCAGCCCGCAGCGGGGTTTAACCAGCACCACGCACCTCGCCGGCCTGTTTACCTATCTTTACAAGGATGCCCGCCATGCCACTCCCTAGCCGCCTCGCTTTGGCACTAGTTCTCACTCTCTTCGCGTCGACCGCGCTCGCAGCGGACTGGCCACGCTTCCGCGGCGAAGCCGGCCTCGGCATCAGTTCGGATGACAAACCAATCCCCACCGAGTGGAACGACTCGAAGAATCTCAAGTGGAAGTGCACCCTCCCCGGACCTGGCCTCTCAAGCCCCATCATCGTAGGTGACCGAGTGTACGTTACGAGCTGGACCGGCTATGAAACCGGTGAAGGCTCGTCCGACGATCAGAAGAACCTCAAGCGGGCGCTCGTCTGCGTTGATCGCCATAATGGCGAGATCGTCTGGACCAAGTCCGTCGATGCCGTGCTGCCCGAAGACGAATTCCGCGGCATGTTCGCCGAGAACGGCTACGCATCGCACACCCCCGTTTGTGATGGCGAGCGAATCTATTGCTTCTTCGGTAAGAGTGGCGTCGTGGCGTTCGATCTGGAAGGCAATCAACTCTGGCAAACCAGCGTCGGAACGGGACTTGACCCTCGCGGCTGGGGTTCGGCTTCAAGCCCAGTCCTCTACGGTGATTTGGTGATCGTCACGGCTGGTGCCGAAAGTGAATCGGTTGTCGCCCTCGACAAGAAAACCGGCAAGGAAGTTTGGAAGCAGGAAGCCCCAACGCTGAGCGGCACTTGGACGACGCCGGTGGTGGTAAAGGTGGACGATTCGCGGACCGACATCGTGCTGAGCGTCCCAGGCGAAGTGTGGGGTCTCAACCCCGAAAACGGAAAGCTTCGCTGGTTCTGCGCCCAAGAGGGTAGCAACGCCAACTCGGCGACAGCCAGCGTGGTGGTAAGCCCCGGCGAGAACCCCGTGGCCTACGTCCTCGCGAGCCGCGACTCCGACGCCGTCGCCGTCCGCGTGGGTGGCAAGGACGATGTCACTGCCTCAAACGTTGTGTGGACCAACAAGCAATCGAGCCGCATTGGAACGCCAGTCCTGTACGAGAACCGCCTCTACTCGATCAGCGGCGGAATCGCCACCTGCCTCGACGCGGAAACGGGTGAGGAGATTTACAAAGAGCGGCTCCGCGGCGGCACAGGTGGCGGTGGTGGCGGCGTTCGCGGTGGCGACTATTCGTCGCCCATCATCGCCGACGGCCGCATTTACTACGTCAGCCGGGGCGGCGATGGCTACGTCATCAAGCTAGGCGACAAGTTCGAGCAACTCGCCACGAACCGCTTCGAATCCGAAACCGGCGAGTTCAGCGCCACGCCTGCGGTGAGCGACGGCCAGCTCTTCATCCGCTCGACCACCACGCTCTACTGCGTCGGCGAAGAGTAATAAAAAAGTACCCTCTCCCCGTCCCGGGTGAGGGACGGGGAGAGGGTACGTGCTTTAATTTCTAAACTAAGTAGATCACCATGCCATTGTTTGGCACTGCCGTCTGACGCACCTCCCTACCAGTGGTAGTGATGCCGATGGTGATGGTGGTAGTACCCAGGTCCTGGCCCGTGATAGTAATGAATCACGGGTGCCGGGCGGACGTAAACTGGCGTGGGCGTCGCGACGTGAATTGTCGTTGGTGGTGGGTTGATGGGCGTAGCAATGCTCGGCCCGCCCATCTGCTGCGCCGCGATCACCACACGGTCGCTTACGCCTGACTGTTTAAGCGCGATCAGTCCACTTGGGCTCATGTCAAAGCGACCACCGCGACTGCGAATGGTGCTGATGATCAAGTCTTCCGAAATGCCCGCATTGGTCATTTGAACGAGGTCGTAGTTCGTCACCGCAGTGGCCGCCACTTGGGCGTTCGCCTGCGCGGCGACCGAGCTGCCAATCGCCACTTGTTGGGCATCTGCGCGGTCGCGGGAGGAGCCTATCGCGTGCCCCGTGAGGGCACCCACGCCGGCACCAATCAGCGCGCCACCTTCCCAGTTCTTCTTGCCACCCACCAGCGCGCCGGTCACGGCACCCAAGCCCGCGCCCGTCCAGGTTCCGGCCCGCGTGTCGTTTTGATAGTAGGCGGGTGGCGGCTGATAGTAATACTGCTGTGCCAGTGCCGGTACCGCCGATGCCACGGCGGCCGCCGTGCAAATCGCAAAGCGAACGGCATATCGAGACGACAGACGGCGGATCATGTGCGGAGTGCTCGCGGAGAACGGGTGTGCGGGACCTATCGGCCCAATATCCATATCGGCACCCGCCCACCAGGGCAATAGAAATCCGCCCCACTGGCACCACTGCTAGCAAGCTGCACTACCTCGCCGTGGGAGCGCGTGAGCCGGGTCGTCCCCGACCCCGGACTGCCAGCAGCACTCTTCAATGACCCACGCGAATGAACTTCGCAATTCCGGGGTCGGGGACGACCCGGCTCGCCAAGTAGCTCAAGCTACAGCCCACCGAGCAACTTTTTCCACCGAGCCCAGGCTTCTTCGCGACCCTTCTTGTTCGCCTCGTCGGCATCGGCCATCTCGCCCGCACGCAAGAAGCCGTGTCCTGCGTTAACGTAGGTCTCCGGCTCATAGGTCTTGCCGAGTTCTTTCATCTTCTCGCTCACCCGCGGAACCTGGCCGGTGATGCGAAAGTCGTTGCCACCGTAGAAGCCATAGACGGGGCATTGGATCGCCTTTAGCACCGCATCGTCTTGCGGGGCGGTGCCATAGAACACAAACGAAGCCGCCAAGTTCGGATTCGCGCCGGCGTAGGCGAACGACTGGCCGCCACCCCAGCAGAAACCGCTCACGGCAACCTTGCCATTCGCGGAGTCCAGGTCCTTGCCGTATTCGTAGGCCGCATCAAGCATGGCGGTCACTTTGTCTTGCTTCAGCGCGTAGATTGCGTTGCGAGCGTCGTCCTCCGAGGCGAAGCTATCGGTCGCCCCGCCGTCGGGCCCCATCCCGGTTAGCATGTCCGGCGCGATGGCAATGTAGCCGGCTTCGGCCACTTGGTCGGCGACGCTCCGCGCCCAATCGTTCAGCCCGCGGTTCTCATGAATTACAAGCACTACGGTCGCCTTCTCGCTGACCTCGGGGTACACCACCCAGCACTTCACGGGGTCGCCGTCTTTGGTCTTGAGATCCACCCACTCGTGATGACGGGGCGACTTTTGCAACCGCTCTGCGGCATCCTCGGCGAGTCCGTGGTTGGCGAAAGAGATAACGGCGATGGCCGCAAGAAGTGCATAACGCATGGAATTAGTCTCCCAAGTAGAAGCCAGATCAAAACGCGACTCTGTACTCAGTGTACCCGCCGGTCCACGCACGCGCAACTACCTCGCAACGAAACTGGTACCTACGCTCCGCGTAGGAATGCTTGGGAAGCCGCTCCGCGACCTCTTGACAGCTGGAGCGTGCGAACGAGGACAACCATAAAACAACAGAGGGCGTGGCAAATCGCCACGCCCTCTGGTTCAATACTCGCAAACGTCCGCTGACGCTTTGATTACTCGTCCGACTGAGGACGACCGCGGCGCTGACCACCTTCGCCACCACGTCCGCCGCGACCACCGCCGGCGGCATCACCACCGCGGCCACCACGTCCGCCGCCACGCAGGGCTTGGCGATCTTCGTCCGACAGAGTAAACGGCGCGCCCTTCATCTCCTCGAACTTCTCCTTTTGATCGTCCGACAACACGGCCATCGTCTCTTTCTCGACTTCGGCTCGCATCTCGGTCATCCGCTCGCGCATGGCTTCGCGATCGCCACCTTCTTGCATGGTTTCACGGAAGTCGGCCATGATGTCTTGGCTCACTTCGCGCATTTCGTTGCGTTGTTCTTCGGTGATGTCCAGCTTCTCAGCGACGGAAGGGTCCTGCAGAGCGCTCACTCCAGCGGCCTGTAGGTAGATCTCGTTCAGACGGGCCGTTTTGTCGGGGCCGAGGATTTCGGCGAGCTTCTCGTCTTGCTCCTTCTGGCGCTGAGCTGCTTCCTGACGCATGACCTCCATCGCCTCGCGGCGTTCGTCTTGGTCCATGTCCCGGAAGTTGGGCCGCTCGGCACCACCTTGGCCACCACGTCCGCCGCGCTCGCCGCGACCAGCACCACGCAGGGCTTGAATCTGCTCTAGCTGAGACTCGTCGACGCCCAGTTCGTCCTGGACCGACTCCAGACGCAGCAGGGCAACCTTCTGGATGCCGCCACCCATACCACCGCCGAAACCGCCACGGCCGCCAAATCCACCACCGCCACCGCGTTGGGCCTGGGCGTCGCCGGCCAGCATCACGGCCGACAAGGCCACCATCGAAAACGTCAAAATTCCGCGCATCGCTGTGTTCTCCTGCTAAAAACCCGCAAAACCGTTCGCATTCCGGGGAAAAGTGGCCCTTCGAGGCCAGCCGGTGCGATTGCGACCTGCCTAGTGAACCCCGAAAAATGGCTGCGGTTCCGACCCAAATCGACACTACTACAGCGTCAGTTCTTGGGGAACGCAGCGCTGCGAAGCAATCGACTTACTATCCGGCATTGCCGGACGCACGTGCAGGACGAGTCGGGTACGACGCGGAAACGCGCAGTACTACTCACTTGTCACTTGATGCAGGAAGTTCACCAATGCAGGACGGTTCTATTAGAACCTCGTATCTAGTCGAAGAACGAGTTTGCCACGGCAGTTGGCGAAGCATAAGGCCAAGCAAGAGCCAAGGACCGCAACCTGTGCCAGTGCCACGGGTTCAGGCACCTCGATCACCGCGATAAAAGGGCGGCGGTATCCACTGCTGTTCAGCGCCGAACCTCCAATCTTCCTGCCGTCCGGCGATACCCAATTCAACCGCAGGTCACGCCATCCCGAGTATTCGATGCCGCGCGCCGCCAGTAGTTCTTCCAGAAATTGAATCTCGTAGCTATTGCCGCGCCGCACCCACAGAAAGTAGTCGGACGTGGTGTTGGTATTGTAGTTCCTTAGCCCGAAGCCACCGATAATCTCCGCGTTATCCGACATGGTTAGGGCATTGAGGCTCACGTATTCATCAAGTTCAGGAAGTGTTCGGAGTCCGTCTTGATCGTAGATGATGCCTTTGAACTCGCCCCCCACCTGGGCGTAGCCAACCGCCATGGTGCCGTCGCTATTCACATCAAAGAAACTTGCAGCCAGAGTACCGGGCAACTGATTCGGAACATACCACCCGCCTGAGATACTCCAAATCGCGGCAGCGGAGTAAGAACTTCCGGACCGGGTTGTCGAGCCTGCGATGACGGTCCCGTCGGCGGACACGGCATCGCCAGAGCTGCTCGGATCGTAGAAGGGATTCGAGGTGCCGAGTGTCCCAAGGTCAGCCAATCCTGTGTCGCGAGACCATCGCAAGGCATGTGTGCCGTTTGGCGTCTCACCATACCCAGTGAATACGCTTCCGTCGTAGTTTAAATCTCGAAGGCTGCTCGCATCCCCAAACGACTGCGACAACCGTCCAAGGAACTCAAACCCATGGGCGGCATCCCACCGAACTATCTGGGTGGCACGATCGGTCACGCTGGATCGATTAATCGTTCCTCCCACGACGCTGCCATCCTTTGAAATGGCACGAATGCTTAAATTCTCGTAGCCGACTGGAGTCGCATAGGTACTCACGCCCACCCCAGGTTGCCACAAGTACATCCAACCTGTGAATGGGCTACCGAAGCGCCCAGCGACAACGCTACCACTATCGGAGAAGAGTTGAGTTGCCACCCCAAAGTTGTAGGGCTCACTGCTCTGAAGGCCATAAAAACCAACCGGCAGGTCGATCTCTCCCTCAGCGCCGTAGGCGCAAGTAGCGAAGGTAATTGCCGCCCACAGCACGGGGGCGTGACAAAGGCGGCGAAAGAATAGGGGCATACTCATTAGGCGTACTCAAAGGGGGCAACAGCTACCGTCAGCAGAAGGAGATTATAGCCCGATTTGGTGCTTTCCGCCAAGTTTGTGGAAGATTCTCCACGTCCGTGAATGCCGTGCAGAGATTCATCGGGTTTCTGTGTTACCTTTACAGGCGCCACCGGTACCTAATGGTCAGCGGGATATTCGCAGTGAGGAGAATTCTGTTCTACGGCGCTTGAACCGCTGTTAGGGAACTTACATGGGTTGCCATCCAGGGGAATCGGGCACGGCAAGTCGTTTCGTTGTTCCTAGACCCTACTGATTAGCCCTTTCTCGTGGGCAATGCGTGGACGGACAGACGCAAGTGAGTCGTCTACTTTGATCCTGTTATCACTTGAGAGGAGTTGCTTCATGTTGAGACACCTTGCAACGACGATGGCCGCGGCCACCGTCATCACCCTGGCCGCCCAGAGTGCGGCGGCCTATCAAGTGATTGCGCCGCCCGTCGCGAGTTCCGGGCCGCAGTACGATGGAAACTATTCGGTGGCGAAGCTGTTCGATGCGTCGGTCACCGATGGCGACGTCGGAGTAACCAGCTATGGCAACCCCGACGGTCAATGGGCGGGATTCGGCGAGGGGCCGCACGAAGTCTTCATGGACTTCGGCGCCAGCATCTCTCCATCCGCCATTGCGTACGCCCAGCGGTCTGGCGATCTGGCCGACGCCGATAAGATTGGCGCCGTCGACTTCTGGTTCAGCGACACCGATTTCGCTGGTATCTTCCCGGTAGATGCTCCCGACACCACCGCGACGATCACCAACACCACCGATACGATCCTTCACCCCTATTCGCTTGGCGGAACATTCTCCGGTCAGTACGTTGCCGCGCGATTCAACGCGGCCTCGCCTGGGCTCGCCATCAACAATCCTGGTGGCTCGGAGTTCCGTTTCCTAGCCGTCCCCGAACCGAGCAGCGTTCTGCTCGCGACACTCGCCTGCACGGGGTTCGCTTACTGGGGGAGTCGCCGCCGATAGAACTTGCTCGCATCCCTTGCCACGCCGTGTAGTTTGAGCACTCGCCGGCGGGGCAAGGGATGCCTCTTTGCTCTTCCCCTACGTCACCATCGCCTCGCCTGGCGTCACGCACTCTCCAGGGAGGAGCGACTTCGGAAAAAGCCGCGTAGCCTGCGCATTCGCTCCAGTCGTTCGTTCGCTAGTGGTGCCCCGTCGCGGGACCTATAATGGTGGATTACCTCGCCCGCTCCACCAGCAGCCGACACCTTCATGGTCGGCACGACCGCACCCGTGAACACCCTGATCGATATTTTCCTGCACCTCGACCAGCACCTGGGCGAGCTCACCACGTCGCTCGGCGGCTGGACCTACGTCGTACTGATCCTGATCATCTTCTGCGAAACCGGCCTGGTCGTCATGCCGTTTCTGCCAGGCGATTCGCTGTTGTTCGCCGTTGGCGCGCTTTGTGCCATCCCCGAATCGAACTTGAATCTGGGGCTGATGATGGTGCTGCTGTGCGTGGCGGCCATCCTGGGCGACGCCGTGAACTACGCCATCGGCCGGCACTTCGGTCCGCGCGTATTCGCCAGCGAGACTTCGCGGTTCTTGAACAAAAAGCACCTCGAGTACACGGCCCGCTTCTACGCGCGGCATGGCGGCAAGACGATTATCCTCGCCCGCTTCATTCCCATCATCCGCACGTTCGCCCCGTTCGTGGCCGGCATCGGCAAGATGGACTACCGCCGCTTTGCGATGTTCAATGTCGTCGGGGGTATCGCTTGGGTCGTCGGCTTTCTCACGCTCGGCTATGCCTTCGGCAATTTGCCCTTCGTCAAGGATCAATTTCACTACGTGATCCTCGGCATCATCGTCGTGAGCGTGATGCCTGCGGTGATTGAGTTCCTGAGGTCGCGCGGCAAGGCCGAACCGGTCGGCGAGTGAGCACGCGATCGAATGCTCCCTCGCGTGCCGCGATCAGAGTCGCCGGGTTAGCGTGAAACAATCTCGCTTCGGATCCCCCCAAGCCAAACGCGTGTGGCATGGTATTCGCGGGTCAAGGAAGCGATTATATCCCTCTTCCTCCGCCCTATAGGTGATGCCATGCTACCTACCACCGTCGATCGAGTGCCGGCCAGTACCTGCGAGTCGGTCAATCAGCGTATCCGACAACGAACGCTCGAGAGTATCGAAGGCTACCGAAACGCCGATCGAGCGGCCATCGACCAGCGACTGGCTGAGCTCGATGCCGAGTGGGACATCGAGCGGACGCTCGAAGCCAATGCAGCGACTGCTTGTCTCGTGGGACTGGCTCTTGGAGCCACAACCGACCGGCGTTGGTTCTTCCTGCCTGCCGCTGTAGCGGGGTTTTTGCTTCAACATGCTCTCCAAGGATGGTGCCCGCCCCTTCCGGTGTTTCGCCGCATGGGCGTACGCACCAGCTACGAAATTGATCAGGAACGCTACGCCCTGAAGGCAATTCGCGGGGACTTCGGCGAAGCGAGCAGCAAAGCCTCTGCCCTTACACCCGCTGCCGTGCTAGCAGCCACAGAATAGCATCGCGCCGCAGTAAGGCGTGACGTCCGCTTGATCAGGGTGGTCGCGGGGCAGTCGACGCGCTCAGTGGCCCACGTTGAAGTTCGACAGGAAGAACACGTAGTTCTCCCAACTCTTGATGCGCAGGATGATTCGTCGAACCAGCGACATCGCGTGGAAGTGGTGCGTATAAATCGCGACACTTGCCTGAGATCCGACCGGCATGTTCAGCTCGGCGACATCCTCACCGTATTCGAATTCTACCGGAATATGGCCGGGCGCTTGTCCGGACGTGACCGACTGCAACTGACCGCTCGCCACGAATTGGCCTTCCGGAATGATCGGAAGCACTTGCTTTACCTTTGCTTTGAAAATGCGGCCCGGATACGACTTGAAAGCAAGCTCTGCTTCGAGCCCCGGTTCGATCAAGGGAATGACGTTCTGCGGAAAGGTTGCGATGAATCCAGGACTTTCCTTCGGCACGAACACCATCGGCGAAGTCAACGGAAGTGGTGTCGCCATCTGGCCGGGCCGAAGGCCGACGTACGTTACGTAGCCATCCGAAGGCGCACGGATCACCGTTTCGGCGAGTTCCCAGCGTTTGAGTTCCAGCTGCGCCAGAGCTTGGCGAACCTCAGGGTTCATGCCATCGCTCTCGGCCTCTAGCGCCAAGCGTGCTTCGCGCTCGGCGGCCTGGGCACCCGTCAGCGCTTCGCGGGCCGCTTGAAGTCGATTCCCGCCAGACGCAATCTTCTCTTTCGCCGCCTGCTCTCCCGAAATCGCTTGGTCAAGTTCAGCCGTCAGCGTCGCCACTTGGGTCTCCGAGGCTTCAAAATCCCTCTCGGAAATTGCCCTAGTGGGGAGCAATTCGCGGTTTCTATCTAGATTCGTTTGTGCAAACTTCAACTGACTTTGGATTTGCTTGATCTTGTCTTGAGATTGCTTCAGGGAAATTCGCGCTTGCCGGTCGTACTCCGATTCCGTGACCAACAAGTCGGCTTCCGCGGAGCGGCGGGCCGCTTCAGCGGCGGCCAGGCGTTCGCTCAACTGCGACACCTGCGTATTCATTCCCTCGAGCACCGCTTCCAGGCGGTCGACTTCCAACTCGTAGGGCAGGGGATCGATGCGGAACAGTTCGTCCCCTTCCTTCAAAGGTTGGTTGGGGGTCACTGGCACTTCAATCACCGTACCACGGACCTGCGGAACGATTTGTGTCACGGCAGTATAAAAGCGACCATCGTGCGACACGGGGTGGCACATCGACAGCAGAATCATGATGCCCATGAACAGCACGATGCCACCCAAGATGGCGGTGCAGACGGTGTAGGTGGTAACCGGAAGGAGCTTGAACTTCTTGAACACCAACCAGCAGGCGACACCGTAGGTGCCGATGATGAGCTCGATCATACCTTGCCTGCTTTCTTCGTATTCTTGTCCATCTGCTGCTCGACGAAACGCAGCTTGCTTTCTAGCTCTTTAAGTCGCTTATCGACTTCGGGATTCGACCTCGCCTCATCCGCCACGGCAACCTCAATGGGGCCTTGCTTTGAAACCGCCCAGATAAAGACCAGCGGCCAAATAGCGTGCAACGTGAACAAGCTTAGCCAGCCCGCGACGTGGATCGCTTCCTTCTGCGGATGATTGCGATGCTTCGCCGCTTCGTACGGAATGTCGTGAATGTAGATGAACGTGTAGAACACAGCGACCAGCCCCATCAACAGGATGGCGAGCGATAAGTAGTCGAGGAACATGAAGGCACCTTACTTGAACGACCCCGCTGGAAGCAACGAAAGAAGAGAATGGTTGCTTCGATCACATGATCGTAGGTCTGGGCGATGCCGTTGTAAAGCAGTCGGAGAAAACAGTTCGAGAGCTAGCGACTTCCCTACTGGGCCTGCCTGCTTGTATCCGTGCCCGGGCGGGTTCATACTTCCAACAGCGTCGTCCGGTGCTCGAGGTTCTTTAGCTGCGGAGGGGGGCGTGATGAACTGGCTCTTCGTCTTTCTGCCCATTACGGTGGCCCTTGAGCATTTTGCCCCCGACCAAAGTACGTGGATCTTCGCCTCCGCGGCACTGGCCATTATGCCAATCGCCGGCTGGATGGGGCGGGCAACCGAGCAGCTTGCCGAGCGAACGGGCGAGGCCATTGGTGGTCTGCTAATCGCAACGTTCGGAAATGCAGCCGAACTCATTATCTGTTTGGCAGCGGTGCGCGCTGGACTTTACGACGTGGTCAAGGCATCACTCGTCGGCTCCATTGTGGGTAATATCCTTCTGGTGATGGGTTTGGCCATGCTGATCGGGGGGCTCGGCAAGGGCGAGCAACACTACAATGCCATCGCGGCGCGCTCTCAAGCTACGATGCTCGCGCTGGCCGTCGTCGCGTTGATCCTACCCGCTGCGTTTCGCCTCGCGATGGGCGAACAACATACGCCCGAGCTCGCCTCGATCAGCCTTTGGATATCGGTGGTTCTCATCGCCGTTTACGCGGCCAACATGACCTTCACGCTGCTCGCTCAGCCCAAGGCTGTCGCCGATGAAGCGAGCAGCATAAAGACGGCACACCCCTCCAAACTATGGAGCATTCATCGTGCCGTGTTGACTCTCTGCGGTACTACGATTGGCATCGCTTGGATGAGTGAGATCCTCGTCAAAGCTATCGAGCCCGCGTCCGAACGACTTGGGATCAACGACATGTTCGTCGGTGTGTTTGTCGTCGCCGTGCTAGGCAACGCGGCCGAGTACGCGACAGCGGTTGTCGCTGCCTCAAAAGATCGCATGGAACTCGCCATCTCCATCGCCATCGGCTCCAGCGTCCAAGTAGCGCTGTTCGTCGCGCCGGTGCTGGTGCTTTTAAGCTACGTCTTCGGCCCCACACCCATGGACCTTGCGTTCTCGGGAGGGCTGGTGCTTTCCATCACGTTGGCCGTTTGGATCACCGGCCAACTGGCTGGAGATGGCCGCTCAAATTGGCTTCGCGGCGTGCAGCTCCTGGCAGTTTATCTCATCTTGGCTATCGTATTCTTCTTCGCCCCGGGTGTCGCGTCTTGATGAGTCGCTGCGGCTAGAACAACGTGCCAGCCGCTACCCCAGCGCTATTCCATGCTCCGCCGCAAACTGCTGCTGCGTCTCCGCGCTGATGAAGTAGATCTTCTTCCCCTCCCAGTCGAGCGTCGCCCCCGCCGCAAACTTGGGAAAGCGGACCAGAGCGACCGGGTCTTCGACCATGTGGTCCTTCAGGTAGTAGCCGTTTTCATGCAGCGCGACGTACGCCTTCACGAAGTCCACTAGCCGATCGTCAATCCAGCTCGCGATCTCTTCCTTGTCAATCGCCTCGATGGGCCACTCGGCTTCTTTGTGCGAGTCGAACGCCATCAGTACCGGAATGATCTCCAGGTTGTAGTCCAAAATCAGCTTGCGAACTTCGCGGTCGGTGGACGCCGAGAGGCGCAAGCGGATGTTGGCGAGCTCCGATCGAAACGTGAACGTCGCCTCGCGCCCTGAAGTCGTGACGTGCGGCGTTACTTCCACACGATCCCCGAACCGCTTGACGAAAGCATCCAGTCGCGGCTTCCAAATGGCCTGCAGTTCCGCGAGTTGTGTCTCTAGCAGCGCGAGCCGTTCCTGCCTCCCCTGATAGTCGTGCAGATACGTTTCCTGAGCTTGCTTCAGCCGGTCCTTCGTCGAGTTGAGCTCCGCTTCGATTCTCTCGAGCAGCGAATTAATGTCTGGCATCTGAGCATCCCCAAAAGACAAGGTGAGACGGGCGTTTCGATTAACACGCCGTTAGGCGCATTATGTCACCGGGTCGCTGGGCTTGGGCAGTCCCCTGGGGCAAGAATCGTGCAACCGGCACCTAACCCGAGTCCACAACAAGGACTCCCTGCGCTCTAGCCCTTAGGAAACGCGCCAAGCTGCGCCATGAGTCCCAAAGCATCCATGATGATTCGTGTGTCTTTAATCTTGGTGCCTTCGAACCGATCGATGACCACGCCCCAGACCTTGACCGACCGTCCCGTGGCGGGCACGCCAAAGAATTCCGCTTGATGGGTTCCGGTCCACTCGAACCGTGTCACCACTTTGTCCCCCTCGGCAATTTGCTCCTCGACCGCCCAATGGATGTCGGGAAACGCAGTTCGCATGCCGCGCAGCACATCGTTAAGACCTGCTAAGCCGGGCCCCTGATCTGGCAGCGGAACTTGTTCGACCATATCGTCCCAGAAGAACTCACTGGACGATTCGAACTCTCCCTTATTGATGACGGAGTCCAAGAAGGCTCGAACAGTTGCTTTGTTGTCTTGCATAGCGATGTCTTTGGACGTTTCCTCGCCCGTCCTGCCGTTTCAGTTGCGTGTGGCTCGTCGGGCCGATCGACTAGCCCGCCAAGAATTCATCGGTCGATAGCGTCTTGGCATAGCCGAACTGGAGGGCCGCCATGAACGCTGCATGCGCATACTCGGCGGGAACCTTCACGCCATCGAACTCCAGGTCACGCGAAGCGCACGCATCGTGAATCACCGTGCAGCCGTAGCCAAGATCGTTGGAGGCTCTGGTTGCCGCGTCGACGCACATGTGACTCATCGCACCACAAATCACCACGTCCTTCATATCGTGCTGCTTCAGAATGTCGTTCAGCGCCGTCTCGCGATACGAATTGATATGGTGCTTCAGCACGACAGGTTCGCCGGGCAAGTTCTGGGCCTTCGGATGAATCTGAGCCCCTTCGCTGCCGGGAGCGAAGAAGGGCGCATCGGCCGTGGGAAACTCGTGGCGAATATGCACCACCAACTGTCCGTCTTCACGCGCCGCGGCAAGCAACCGCGCAGCGTTGTCCGCCGCCGCGTCGATCCCGCTCAGCGCCCAGCGCCCCCCCGGGAAGTAGTCGTTCTGCACGTCAATCACAATCAGGGCATATCGCGGCATTAGGTGGTTCCTTGTTGTTAACCGTACCGCAATCGTAACCTCCGAAGGATCGTCTCTCAATTGGACGTGGATGACGACCCAACAAAAAAAAGGGGCGGCGATGTCCGTAGACATCGCCGCCCCTCGCGTGATCAAGCGGAAGTTTCCCCCTTCCCTACTTGATGAACAGCATCTCCTGGTAGGTCGGCAGCGGCCACAGGTCGTCGGCCACGTAGCCTTCGAGCGCGTCGGCGTACGAACGAACCTTGTTCATCGCCGGCAGCACGGCTTCGCAGCAATGCTTGGCCTCGGCCATCAGTTCGCCCGAAGCCGGTTCGGCGGTTGCCGATTCCAACTCGGCGACGGCGTCTTGCAGCGACTTCACCAGGCTGGTCATCACGTCGAGCGTGTCGGTGTCGAAGTCGTAGCCCAGCATCTTCAGGTTCGCACAGGTCGATGCCAGTTCGCTCTGGTACCGCACGGCGGCCGGGAAGATCATGGTCCGGGCCATCTCGATCGTCAGCTTCGCTTCGACGCTCACCGACTTGACGTACTGCTCGGTGTAAATGTCCAACCGGCTTTCGAGCTCACGCTCGCTCAGCACGTTGTACTTCGAGAACAGCTCTTTGACCTCGGGGGTTTCGAGCGCGGGAAGGGCGTCGACCGTGGTCTTGAGATTCAGCAGTCCACGCTTGGCGGCTTCTTCGTGCCACTCCTGGCTGTAGCCGTCGCCGTTGAACACGATCGAGCCATGCTCGTTCATGATCTCGGTCAGCAGCTTCTGCAGCTCGCCGTGCAGCTTGCTGGGGTCGCCACCAGTGGCTTCCTCCAGGCGCGTCGCACAGAAGTCGAGCGACTCGGCGACGATGGTGTTCATCGCCACGAGCGGACCAGCGATCGACTGGTTCGAACCAACCGCGCGGAACTCAAAACGATTGCCCGTGAAGGCGAAGGGGCTCGTGCGATTGCGATCGCCAGCGTCCTTCGGCAACGGTGGCAACACGTCCACACCGACGGTCAGGGTGCCGCGAGGAATCGACGACTTGGCACCACCGGCCTTGATCTGCTCGAACACGTCGGCCAGCTGGTCGCCCAGGAACACCGACATGATCGCTGGCGGGGCCTCGTTGGCACCCAGGCGATGGTCGTTGCTCGCCGAAGCCACCACAGCACGCAGCAGACCCTGGTACTTGTGGACGCCACGGATCGCGGCGGCGCAGAACAGCAGGAACTGAGCGTTGTCGTGGGGGGTCTCGCCCGGATTGAGCAGGTTGCCTTGCGACGAGCTGCCCATCGACCAGTTGACGTGCTTGCCCGAACCATTGACGCCAGCAAACGGCTTCTCGTGCATCAAGCACGCCATGCCATGCTTCTCGGCCACCTTCTTCAAGGTGGTCATGATCAGCTGCTGGTGGTCGGTCGCGATGTTGGCGAATTCAAACAGCGGGGCAATTTCGTACTGTGCCGGTGCCACTTCGTTGTGACGCGTCTTCACCGGAATGCCCAGCTTGAACAGTTCGCGCTCGACTTCCAGCATGAACGCCAGCACGCGGTCGGGGATCGCACCGAAGTAGTGATCCTCGAACTCTTGTCCCTTCGGAGGCTTCGCACCGAACAAAGTCCGGCCAGCATTCAGCAGGTCGGGGCGGGCAAAGAAGAAGTTGCGATCGACCAGGAAGTACTCCTGCTCGGGACCAGCGGTGGACGAAACCATCGCCCCGTCGGTGTGGCCGAACAGCTTCAAGATGCGCTGAGCTTGCTTGTTGAGAGCCTGCATCGAGCGGAGCACGGGGGTCTTCTTATCGAGCGCTTCGCCAGTCCACGATACGAATGCCGTGGGAATGCACAGCGTGGTGCCGTTGGCGTTCTCGAGAATGTAGGCCGGGCTCGTTACGTCCCAGATGGTATAACCACGCGCTTCGAACGTCGCGCGGATACCACCGGACGGGAAGCTCGAGCCGTCGGGCTCGCCCTGGATCAGTTGCGATCCGGTGAACTCGGCAATCGCGCCACCCTCGCCATCGGGCGACAGGAAGCTATCGTGCTTCTCGGCGGTAAGGCCGGTGAGGGGATAGAAAACGTGGGCGTAGTGCGTAGCACCCTTTTCAATCGCCCAGTCCTTCATGGCCGAAGCCACGGCGTCGGCTACCGAAGGATCGAGCTTCTCGCCCGACTCGATAGTCCGCATCAGAGACTTGTAGACGGGCTTGGGCAGACGCTTCTTCATCACCTGGGGCGAGAAGACGTTGCAATTGAACAGCTCGCCAGTCGGTTCCGCCAGGAAGTTCATTGGAGGGGCGCTGGGCTTGTAGTTCGTTACGGCTGCAATCGCTGCCATACGAGGAGAGCCCATCGATCCCCGCGCCGGGCCGCCACCCACCGCCGGGGAGTAGTTCGAATTCGTACTTGCGCCGTCACGAATCGCAGTTCCCATAACCTCACACACCTTTACGCAACAGAAGGAAACAAGACGCAGCCACCTCAGAAGGGAAGGTTGCTGCTAGACAAGGCATCCGAGCCCGCCGGTGCCGCCAATCCGTGCGGCCAACTAGTAAGGACGCTGCAAATTAAGTGCCCAGCATGCTATCAAACGGCCCCACTAGAACGTCTGTGAGGCAAAAGTCAAGCGAATTCGCGAGAAAACGCCCCCGCACGGTGTTCCGAGTCACGCAAATTCCCACCCCCGACGCCACGAGATTGCACGAATCGGGGCACGCCGTGCCCTCTCACTAGGCGGCCCGCATCACCCGGGCAGCCGCCAGAGCTTCCCCCGTCCGCAGCGCGAACCTACACGCTTTCCACAACCCCATCGCTGCGGGTGGCCGGCATTTTGTGGTGCTTCTCGCAAACCGATGGACGTGGGACTGGACGGAAGTTTTAATTTAGATAGCGTTATGTGAGCGAGACGCCCGTGGCGGACGGGAGGCCTCGCGTTAGCCGCCCGTTACGGCGGCCGAGGACTTTGGGCATCCGCGACCAGGAGGACCTGCGATGGTCTCCACCAACGCTACCATTCGCTCGCCACGCGAGCCACGACCCGAAAACTACCAGCTCGTCGAACTCGACGAGTTCTGCGAGCTGCTGCTCGGCTTTACGCATCTCGAACGGGCCGACGACCCCGCCAATGGCATGCGCGGCCTCTACGACGAGGCCACCGGTATCACGTACGTCATCGAGCGCGAGAAGCTAGCCCGCCACGCCGCCCATCGGCCCAGGTAGCGATTCTACCTTCGCTCGCGTTGAGCTCTATTTCGCAAAATAGCCCCGAGCAAGCCAGCTAGGGAAACACTCGCAGTGTCGCTAGCATCTCTCGCTAGCACCGCGCAACTCCATTGACCCACCGCGGGCGAGACTCTACTCTCCGACGCGCCGTTGGCCATTGCTTTTCCTCTTCGCTTCGCTGCCATGACTGCTCACGACGATCGGTTCCGTCGCCAGGGTTGCGCAGCCAGCCGAATCCGCTGGTTCGTCGCAATCGCTTGCGCGCAGCTACTGGTCACCGCCACGGCGCTCGCCGACGACGTCGTCATTCCTTCGTTCGACACCACTGGCAGCGTCACGCAGTGCGCTGACTGGCCCGAACAATATGACGACGCGCCCACGGCTTACGCCGAGCTACCGCTCGAGGGCCCCGCCGAGCCAATTCCCTCCCAGCCATCGTCCACGCTCACGCCCGAAGAGCTCGAGGCGTTCGCCGAGATGGAAGAAGAGGGTGAGGTGGTGATGATCGATCCCAACACGCCGCTCGGCGACGACGGCGAAGTCTTCATGCCCTATTTCCCCGCCGATCGCGTGCTCGGATACAACACCACGACAAACGCCACCACCTGGATTCCCGGCGACAAAGACAAGTTCGGCTGGGTGAGCCTCGAGAACTTCGCCACCATTGGCTACGGCCGCGAAGCCGGTTGGTCGTTTGGCACGGGGTTTCATTTTCTCGATGGCCCCGCGTCGGTCGATATGCCACCGCGGCTCTTCGACTTCAGCATGGGCTACCAGCGCATCGAGTGGCTGCGGCCGAACCTCGGTTGGGACTTCCTGTTCCGCGTCGGCGTGTTCAGCGACTTCGAAGGAAGCGCCGACGAAGGACTCCGCTTCCCCAGCCACCTAGTCACCTACTGGAAGATGACCCCCACGGTCACCATGCTCTTAGGCGTCGACTACCTCGACTGGGACACCATTCGCATCCTGCCGGTCGCTGGCTGGACGTGGGTTCCGACGGACGACTTCCGCGTTGACGTGGTGTTCCCACGCCCCAAGGTCGCGATGCGTATCCGCGACACCGACACCTGGCTCGCGATCGGCGGCGAACTCGACGGCGGCACCTGGGCCATCGAACGCCAACGGTCCATCGACGACAACGTCACCTACCAAGATCTCCGTCTCGTGTTTTCCATTGAGACCCGTCACGGCGATTGCGTCGGTAGCGCCCTCGAACTCGGCTACGTCTTCGACCGCAAACTCGAATACAGCTCCGGCACCCCCGGCCTCGACCCCACCGAAGCCCTCATGCTCCGCTACGCCATGCGGTACTAGGGAAGTTAAATTGTCCTTCGGGTGCCTGGACCCCGCCCCTCTGTCATCCTGAGGGAGCCCCGGCGACCGAAGGATCTCCTTTGCCAATGACAAAGCGTTCCTCAGGGACGAGATTCTTCGCGTCGCATTACTCCCCTCAGAATGACAAAGTTGTCACTTACTCACTTACTCACCGATACTACTCCACCCAAAAATACCCCCCAAACGCCGCCGCCACTCCCGCCATCAACCAATTCACCTCACGCACCTTCCCAGTCAGCAGCTTGATCAACACGTACGCGATCACGCCATAACCAATGCCGTGGGCGATGCTGAACGTCAGCGGGATCGTCAGCAGCGTGATGAACGCCGGGATCGCCTCGTCGAGCTGGTCGAAGTCGAGCTCCGCGAGTGGCTTTACCATCAACAGGCCCACCAGGATCAATGCCGGCGCGGTCGCGGCTGCCGGCACCGCGGCGGCGAGCGGGGCGAGGAAGATCGCCAGCAAAAAGAACAGCCCCACGAACACCGAGTGCAGCCCCGTCCGAGCCCCCTCGGCCACCCCCGCGGCCGACTCGACGTAGCAAGTCACCGAGCTCACGCCGAGCAACCCACCAATACTCGCGCTCAGCGAATCGACGATCAGCAGCCTCCGCACGCCCGGTATCCGTCCTCGTGAGTCCATGAGCTTCGCCTCCTCGGCCACTGCAGTCGCCGTGCCGAGCGTGTCGAAGAAGTCGACCATCAACACCGCAAACAACACCGGCACGAGCTCCCAACGCAGCGCCCCGCGCACGTCGGCTTGCATTGCTACTTCGAACGAAGGCAACTGCCATGCCCCGGTCCATGTAACCTGACCCGACATATACGCGATGAGCGTGGTCGCGGCGATGCCCAGTAGCAGCGCCCCGCGCACGCGCCGCGCCATCAGCACGGCGGTGATCACCAGCCCCGCGAGGGCGATCGCCGTGGTTGGTTCATGAACACTCCCCGCCGCCAGCAGCGGACCGGCCGGCGGGGCAGGGGTTCCTTGAACGACGATCCCCGCGTTCGCCAGACCCAAGAGCGCAATGAACAACCCAATGCCCGCCCCAATCGCCAAGCGCAACGCGCGCGGAATCGCCTCGAGCACCGCCTCGCGTAAACCCACCAGAACCAAGAGCAGGATGATTAGCCCTTCGACCACCACCAGCCCCATCGCAGCCTGCCAACTCCCAGCCTGCTGAGCGACCCCAAACGCAATGATCGCGTTGAGCCCCATGCCACTCGCCATCGCAATCGGCACGTTCGCCACCAGCCCCATCAGCAGCGAACAAATCCCCGCAGCGAGCGCCGTGCAGGCGACCAACGAGCCAAGCGACCCCACGCCCACCACCTGCGACAAAATCCCCGCATTCACCGGCAGGATGTACGCCATGGTCAGGAACGTGGCGACCGCCCCCCGCAACTCCGCCACCACGCTCGAAGGCCGCCCCAAGTTGTCCGCGAGCAAATAACGAAGATCCATCCGCATACGACAACTCTCCCGCGCCCGACAGTGTTGAAGAAAAGCGTGGAGTATATCCGCTAAACCCCCGCTGTCATCCGCCCCCAGATGTAGGCCGCGATCAAGCGAAGCGCCGATCCGGCACTTCCCGCTCACCCCCAACGCGTTGTCGTGCCCCGGTTAAAAGGTAAGTGAATCTGCCGACTGGTGGGACGAACTCTCACCGTCCACTTAGCCACGCCGGCAGAACCATTTACCCTACGCGCTACTTGCCCTACGCACTAGGGTTTTTACCCTATCGCACTCGCCTGCCGCCACGAACTCCGAGGTCGGTTTCTAACCATCGTAGCGAGTGCCGCGGTTGTTGCTGGCGGGCCCGCGCTATTGGGGGTGGGCGTGGCGAAAAATCCTTCGGACGCCCGCCGGCCGTCGAGGGCTCCGCGCAGTAGGCTTAAGCATCCACCCCACCCCGGAGCCTCGACTTCCATGCGAACGCTGTTTCTAACCGTCCTGATGTGCTTCGCAGCCCTCTTCGCTCTCATTTGCTCGGTGCAGTGCGCACAGAACGTGATGGCTGAAAATTGGGGTCCCGCGGTAATGCTGGGGGGCATCTCCTTCGTCCTGTGCCGCCTCATTTGGCGAACCGCCACAGGTACCGACCCAGCGGCCAAGCCATCGCCTCCGCAACCCGCCCCGACGCAACCGAGCTAGCGGCCACCCCGCGAGCCACCACGTAGCATGGTCGCCCCGACCATGTAGAACGACGAGTGAACGTCGCCCCATGATCTTCACCCTCCCCCCGGGAGGGTCGCGCTATAAGCGCGGGGAGGGTAGGCCCAGGGCAGTGCTTCGAACAACTGACAAGCTCTCCCCAAGCTTAACTAACACCGTGGGCCCACTCCCATCCCGCGAACTTGTTGTTGCACGTTGGAATTGTCAATGGAAATGACGAGGCAACACACGACGAGCTAGTAGTGGCACCCGGCGGACCAGTAGGTTAACTTGCTAGCTGAGAATGTTGATGGCAGCTGGGCCGACCATCGGAGGGCTGCTTCCATTTTGCTTTCAGTTAGGGGAGACGAAAGTGGCTCGAATTTGCTGTTATTCACTCGTAGCGCTAATTCTCGCGACACCTTGCGCTGCTGTTGTTGTTGAACCGTCCACTCCTTTTGCCAAGCAATATAGGCTGATTGACTTAGGAACGCTCGGCGGTGAGAGAGATAGGAGCTCTGCGACCGACATCAACGAGGCGGGTACGGTCGTCGGATACAGTGAAACTCCGAACGGACGGCGAGCATTTGTGTGGACGCCTACGGACGGTATGCAGGCTTTGGGTGGCATCGAGGGCGGCTACCAGTTTAGTGTCGCCAATGCCATCAATGACTTAGGCCAAATAGTGGGGCAAGTTCGGTCAGATGGAGATTACGCGTACCTGTGGAACAGCCCCAACGACGCTCGAGACTTAGGTACTCTGCATCCCGAGGGACCCGGTTATGGCAGCAAGGCGCTTGACATTAACAATCGTGGGCAAGTAGTGGGAGAAAGCGCCTATTCTCTTGGCAGTCGGGCATTCATTTGGAGCGAGGCTACGGGAATGCAGTCGTTGGGCACCCTGGGACCGATCAACACCGACAATCAAGCTCGCGGCATCAACGAACTGGGACACGTCGTTGGCTTCGCCAGTACAAACTTTACGAACGATCATGCGTTCTACTGGACACCCGAATTAGGAATGCAGGATATCGAAGCGGACCCCAGCGACACCACGCGCCAGAGCTACGCGAGTGCGATAAACGATCGGGATGAAGTGGCTGGTGATCGTTTGGGCCAAGCGGACGCTTTCTACTGGACCTCAGCCGGGGGGATGGAACCGATCGGTGACCTGCCCACCGCCAACGATCTGAGCTTAGCGTTCGACATCAACAATCATGGTCATATCGTAGGCCGGGGACAGACCAATTTCGGTGACCATGCTTTTATTTGGTCCGGCGCCGAAGGAATGATGGACTTAAACGATTTGCTCGACGAATCGGGAGAGGGCTGGACAGTAGAAATCGCTTACGGCATCAACGATCGCGGGATGATTGTTGCCTATGGAAGCAACAACTTCGGCCAGTTTGGGCGCACTTTGAATCGCGCAGTTCTGCTTGTACCCGTGCCCGAGCCCTCGGGGAGATCTCAATTGTGTTTGGGGGTCCTGCTGGTCGGCTTAGCTGTTTCGACGCTCAATTGGCGAAGAGGCTTGCCGGGGAAGGCGATTCGTTAGAAGTTCTCCGCACCTTCCCGGTGAACGTACGTCGCGAGTTCGGCCTCGATATTCGCCGACTCCAGCAAGGTGGCCGCCCCCTATCCAGTCGCCCAATGCAATCGGTGGGAAAACGTGTATTCGAACTGAAACAGCGGGACGACGCGGGCTGGTATCGTGTGATTTACTTGACGAGAGTCGGCAACACCTACTACATGCTGCATAGTTTCAAGAAGCAATCGGCCAAGACTAGCCAAAACGACTTGGCGATCGCTGAAAATCGACTGAAGGATGTTCGCAGTCGCCTAACGAGGAACAAGGACTAATCTCATGCCCCAATCTAAACTCAAGCCAAAATCTAAATCGAGCCACGTTTCGACTTCCGCGACGCTCTGGGACGACCTCGGGTTTTCGGCCGAAGAAGCGGCCGTGATGGAACTAAAGTTGTCGTTGCACAACGAGATCATGAAGGTGGTCGAGCGGAGCCACCTCCGCGCCCGCGACCTCGAGCGAGTTCTCGACATCAGCCAACCCCGTGCCAGCGAACTGATGAACGGCAAGATCTCGCACATGACCGCCGACCGCCTCACCAAGTACCTCCACCGCCTCGGCCGTTCTGTGAAAGTAACGACCAAAAAGACCGAGCCCGCCGCGAGCCTCCGCTAGCGCTGCGAACAGACACCCCAGGCTTTTCACCCCCGTAGCATGGTCGCCCCGACCGTGTAGAACGACGATCAAACGCCGCGCCAGATTCTTCACCCTCCCCCTTTGCGGGGAGGGTCGGACGCCCTCTCACAATAACAACGGCGGCCGGGGAGGGGGTCTGCCCAGCGCAGTGCTCCCCCCACCCGATACGTTCTCCCCAACTCCAACAAACACTGCTGGTCCACTCCCGACCGGCGAACTCGTCGTTGCACGCTTGACACTTCAACGGAAATGACGAGGCGAAGCACGACGAGCCAGCAGTGGCACCCGGCGCTCTCCAGGCGGCTTGCAGTCCAACCACGCTTAATGCTTTTCTTTCTGCCAACGTCGCAATCGGCAGACGTATGCCCAAAGTTTTTTACGCCACGAATCTGTCAACTTCAGGATGCGGTGTTCGCTGAGCGAAATCTCTTCGATGGCGCGGTTGTATTCTCGCCGCGCGATCTCAAGTTGTTGGTTTGCCTCCCGGTCGATAGCAACGTCTCTGCTTCCTACGAGACTAGTAGCGGCAAACCCTCTCTCCGTAAGGTCTTTTCGCGACTTCCCCTTCTGAATTCTCGCGGCATCGGCCACGCTCTTCTCTAAGTCTTGCAATCGCTCCCCGAGAATCTCACGCTTCAACCGTAGCAAGTCCAAATCAATCTCTGTCAATGGCTGGCGCTTGAGTTCGGCCAGCGTCTCCCCTGTAAACTTTATGAATGCACCAACCAACTCGGTAGTTATTGCGGCATCCATGGCACAAGTCCAAAAGAGGTAATGCAAAATTATGCAACCATTCTAGCCCGCCTGTCTCGTAGCGGGTAGTTACGGTCATCTGCGCCGAAAGCTACTGCCGGTCTGCGAAGTATCGCCACGCCAAATACCTGCCAACCAGCCGGCAGCGTGTAGTGGACCAGCAGTGCTTTCTCAGGACTTTCATCACCACCGTCGAGCCGGCCCCGCACTCTGCTGGCCGAGCGGTTTAGCGGCGGATAGTATATTACCCATGCCGTGGGTGGCCTCCGATCCATTGGCAAAGGCCGACACACCGGCGCGGCCACCCGGGAGTTGGTACGCGCACCCTTCCTCGCGAGAGAGCAGAGTTCTAATGAATTGTACCCTTCAGGCCCGACCTAGCTCGAAGCGATCAGCGTGTACACGAGCGTTTTCTCTGGCGTTGCTTGTTGGGGTCACATTCGCGTCGCCCACTCTGGCGGCGCTCACTCCCATTGGCGATTCCCCCAACGAATGGAACGAGCCCAATCTGCTGGGTACGAATCCATTCCCTGGGAACCCGAACCCCTCGGTCCTTCAGACGTTGTATGGGGAGCAAAACCTCCGACGTGTGGACGACTCGTTCGATCGCCTGTTCCAGTTCACGCAAGACGTCGCCAGCATCCGCCTCATGGCGAAGCAAGCTACCAATCAAATCAAGTTCGGTGTGGACACAACCCCTACGCCCTCCTTCCTATTGGACGTAGGTCGGTATTTTGAGGGGATCCGTCCCCGTGTCCTAAGGCCAGATAGAGATTCTTGGCGAACCTACACAACCACTGCGAGCCGATTGGATTACCCACCACAATTTCGCCTGCAGATTGAAGATCAGTACGCCAGCGATTTTACCTCGGACCCTAGCCACAACATCGAGGGCAGGGACCATCTCGTTACCTTCCAGATCGTGAGCAACATCGGCTTTCCAGACAATCCAGTCGGCGCCTATGTCCTGGCTTGGGAAGACAGCCACCCATGGAATATGTACTACCAAGACCATGATTTTCAGGACCTCGTGGTCGAAGTAACCGGCATCGCACCCGTTGTGCCGGAGCCCTCTTCGGTCGTGTTGATCCTGCTGGGAATCAGTGCGAGCCTGCTGAGAAGACTCGCGGTCTCCAGGCGGTAGGGTGCCACTGCTGGCTTGTAGAGCATGGTCACTTCAATTCCTTTCGCCGACGAATAAGCTTCCCAAGAGTTCGCCGGCATGCAGCAGACCAGCAGTGCTTTACGAGTGGGGTATCCCGTTCGTCACGTCGGAACTCTGGCTCACAAGCACTGCTGGTCGAGGGATCCAGCGGCGGCGAGTGCTCCATTATCTCTCCTGTCGGCTCCCATCTAGTGACAAAGCACGACGAGCCAGCAGCGGTACCCCGACGCTTCTTGTTGGCAGGCCTATAGATCTTTGCTACGATCCCGTGTCGACGCTTTTTGGGTGGACTGTTCGTTTCTCAAGATTTCATGCGCCGTCAAATAAGTTCGAGTGCTACTACATCAGATACATCGAAGGTAGGTATGGCGTCATTTTCACTGTCAAACAGCCGCCCGTTCCGTTTAGTTCTTGACGAAAATGGTTGCCACAGTTTCGGTGGGCCAGCACAGCATTCGGGCGTTGTTCCGAGCGGCACAAACGTTGCCATTCAACAAGTGATTTCACTTGACTTAACTGACCCGCTGATTCCGATAAAGAGCGACGCACTCGCCTCTAAACTACCGCTGTACTACCCGTTTAAATACGGGTTCGGCGGACCAGACATTCAGTACGAAGTCCGATCGGATTTAGAAATTGATATCTTGCACCTTTCCGATCCGGAACCTGACGACAAGGAATCACTGTATCTTCAAGTAGAAGAACTTCCCTCCGCCCGCCTCAGACTCGAACCACTTACCTATGAACAGGCGCGTATACTCGGCTTTCGACGAACAAACGGATACTTCCAGCCAAATGATGAGGACCGCGAAATCCTTTCACAATTAGACGTGAAACACCTGATCGAACTCGGCGGGCGACACGATTACATCGTCAATGCGCCCGACGTGATCTGTCGCAATCCCAAGTGCCAGTCCTACGAGCGTCGTGTGTACTTTGACGTAATCGCTATGGTCCCACCAATACCGGTTAACAACGACGATGAGTTCTGGTACGAGTTTCAGGGAGGCGATGTCACGTTTTGCTTTGGATTGTGTCACTACTGCGGAACCATCATCGCGTTTAACGTGGCAACTTAGTCCACGTGGCGCAACTCGCTGGGACTCAGCCACCGTGAAAGGTAGGTGAACCTGCCGGCGGGTGGGGTTTGCTCTACCATCTACCTGCCATGTGCCGGCAGGACCACCGTACCCTACGAGACTTCTCTGGAGTGAGCCGGGTCGTCCCGACCCCGGACTGGGGAAACTACGCTCAACGGGTTCTTTTTAGGCTTCTGGGACAGAGGCGAACCTGGGGTGGGTGGGCAGATCGAGGGGCGGGGGTAGCCGGCGCCTGCGGCTGGGCGTTCAACGCTTGTCTCCTTGTTTTCCAGGCCTTTTTTGCCTGCCGACTTTTTTCACTTTCTTCAAAAAAGTGACTAGAAAGCGCGCGTTGGGTGTGCTCTCATGCGTTCATGCACTATACACATACACCCATATCCCAGTTATTCGTGAGGAAACCATGTCGAGGCCTTTTGTGATTGACGAGAAGAAGAAACAGAAGATTGTCACGATGGTGCACTGGGGGGTCAGCATCACCGCCATTGCCGACTACCTGGGGTGCGATCGGCGGACCATCCAGCGGCTCCGCCGGGAAGATTCGGAGTTCGACGACGAGGTGCGTGCCGCGGGCATTCAAGCCCAGCTCAAGCCGCTCGATTGCTTGCGGCAAGCGGCTTCCAAGCACTGGCGAGCCGCGGCCTACCTGCTCGAACGCGAGGAACGCCGCGAGGCCGAGCGGCACGACCGCCAGCGAGCCGCCGCCCGCCAGGCCCGCCTGGACGCAATCCGCGACGAGGTGAAGCGTGTGATTCAGCCAGTGTATTACGACCCGCGCACGCGGATCGAGGTCGAGCTGAAGCTCGAGGCGTTGTTCACCGACTCCACGACCACTCCGCACACGAACACGAAGCGTCCGAAAGCGTCGCGCGAGTTGTTGCCGTCGTGGAGAAAGGCCGCGCTCGCCCTGGAGCAACTAACGCCGCTGGTCGAAGCGGCCCGCCAAGCCCTCGACGATAGCCCCGAACTCGGCGAGGTGCGTTACCGGCCCGAGAAGACCGAACGACCAACCGAGCGACAAGTGGAACCACGCCTCGCACCTCCGGCGACGACGACTACCTCTTTCCCACCACCACCCCCCTTCATCTGCCCCACCAAACGTGGCCGCGGGCCAGGATTAATTCCGAGGGGGTTGGGCAACAGCGACTCCACCTCCCCCTTCGCCCGCTAACCAAAAAAATAAAGTCGCACCTACGGTTTCCCCCTGCGACATTACTCCCGGCACCCGAAGACGCCAAAATGCAAAACACCCCGAGAATCGCTGGGCGAAACGAAGAGGAGGGAAGCGAATGAGAAAGGAGTAAAGTCGCAGTGAATGCAATATTGCGAAAGTGCGACATTACCGGGCTAGAAAAACTGGGCGATGAGGGACTCGAACGATCCCCAGAAAACGAGGCGAATTCAGCAACTCCTGACCCCCGCGGCGCAGAATGCGGCGCATTTGGTGCAAGTTCTCCCCCGATCGACCCTAATCTGGCGATGGTGGCCGAATGCTGGGCGCAGTTGCCGGAAGCCATCCGGGCGGGGATCGTGGCGATGGTGAAGTCAGCGAGTAAGACCGAGTGAGCGAGCGCCGAGCGCTGCAGCGGGCGCTGCAAATGGTGCTGCGGGGTGGCGGGAGAGCAGGGGGGTGGGGTCTTCGGTGCCGGGATTTTTTCCCGGACCCCCAGGGTTGCGCTTGGTTCCGGGGATGATTAACCCCGTGTTCGCTGAGTTGGTGCGATTACTAAGGCCCGGTGTGAGTTTAACTCCACGTTTCAGCCTAGGCTCGTCGACTCTACCAATTAGGGGATTTCTGCTAACGCTGCTGTACCCCTTCACTTCCGGCTTGGACGGTGCGGCTTCCCGACGCTAAACTGGTGGAACCTCTTCGCCCGGAGTGGTACTTGGACTGCCTCAAGTTGCACCACGAGAATCGTAGATGCCCCGACGCCAATCGCAAACTGGAAGCGAACTCTTCATCGTTGACAACAGTGAGGAGGACTGGAAAGTCTCCCGCTACCTGCGCGATTGGTGCGAGCTGTCCAAGTCGATTGACGTGGCCACTGGCTACTTTGAAATTGGCTCTCTGCTTCACCTCGACGGCGAATGGCAGAAGGTCGATAACTTCCGCATTCTCATGGGAGACGAGGTCTCGAAGCGGACCAAAAAAGCATTCGAGGCTGGTCTTGCCGAGGTCCAGAATCGCCTCGACCTAAGCTTGGAACGGGAGAAGTTGAAGAACGATTTCCTCGAAGGGGTGCCAGCCATCGTCGAATCGCTTCGCGCGGGCACCATCCAGTGCCGCGTCTACCGAAAGGACAAGTTCCACGCCAAGTGCTACCTGACGCATGCTCGCCAAGAGGTTGTGGGTTCGTTCGGTTTAGTCGGCTCCTCGAACTTCACGCTGCCCGGCATCACTCAGAATTTGGAATTGAACGTCCAAATCACGGGTACGCCGGTGGCCGTACTTCAGGAATGGTACGAGCAGCACTGGAACAATGCCGAGGACGTGACCCCAGAGATTCTACGCACCATCGAGCGGCATATCGAGCTCTTCACCCCGTTCGATGTCTACGCCAAGGCCCTACAGGAGTTCTTTAAGGGCCACGAGCAGACGGTGGGCGAATGGGAGAGGGAAGAGTCGACCGTCTACCCACTCCTCGCGCAGTATCAGCGCGAAGCTTACCATGCCCTCATGAAGCGGGGGCATAAGTACAACGGCGCGTTCCTATGCGATGGTGTCGGACTGGGTAAGACGTTTGTCGGGCTGATGCTGATCGAACGTCTCATTAAGCACGACCGTAAGAAGGTCGCGCTGATTGTGCCCAAATCGGGCCGTGAAGCGGTTTGGGAGGCGACGCTGCGAAAGTACCTTCCTGAACTCTTTGGCAGGTTCAATAACCTCGAAATCTTCAACCATTCCGATCTGCTTCGCCGAGGCTTGCAAGAGGATCTCGATTCGGTCCGCGATCGCGCCGACGTGGTGCTGATCGACGAGGCTCATCACTTCCGCAATACGGGCACCAAGGGTGAGGACCCTAATGAGCGCAAATCACGCTATTGGCGGCTGTTCGACATCATTGGCGACAAGACGGTGTTCCTACTGACAGCGACACCAGTCAACAATCGTCTGGTCGACTTTCAGCATATGGTCGAGTTGTTCTCTCGCCACGAGCCCTCTTACTTCAGCGACGCGCCCCTGGGTATTCACTCACTGGCTGGGCATATTCGGAAGCTCGAATCGGAGATCGAAGCATCCCTGACTGGCAAAGTAGATGCGCAAGTCGGCCTGTTCGATATGACCGAAGCCGATCAGATCATGGGGCGTGACGACCTGTTCCGCGAATTGGTTGTTCAGCGGAGTCGCGCCTACGTTGTGGAGAGTATGGAGACCGAAGATGGCAGCGCGATGTTCCCCGAGCCCCGGAAGCCTAAAGTCGCCGAGTATTCGGTCAAGCAGACTTACGGCAAGCTGTTAAAGATGGTGGAAGAAGCGTTCCAGAAGCAGAAGCCGCTGTTCTCGCTCGCCATATACTATCCCTTACACTACTACATTGGCAACGATGCCACGATCGACAAGTTCGCTCAAGGTCGTCAGCAGCAAGTAGTATCGCTTATTCGCACGATCTTTCTGAAGCGTTTCGAGAGCTCCGCCGAAGCGTTCAAGCAATCGTGTTGGACGCTGCTCAAAAAGCTGCTCGCCTGGGTGACCGTTCACGCGCAAACCGATGGGGAGAAGGGTCGCCTCGAACGCTGGAAGGCGCAAAACGCGGAACTTATCGACCATGATCCGCAGACTCGTCTTTTCACACTTGGCGACGAGCCGGAGGAGGATTTCATCGAGCCCGAGTTGCTCGAAGCTGTGGAACAGTTGGACCGCGAAGAATACCAAGTTGGCGAGATCATCAGCGAGACGATGCTCGACCTCGACCAGGTCGCCGAATTCTTAAAGGAGCTAGAACAGTTTAAGCCCTCACAGGACAAGAAGCTGACGGCGCTCAAGAACCTGCTCAATAAGGATACGGTTCTCAAGCAGCATAAGGTGCTGATATTCACCGAGTTCATGACCACGGCCCGCTATCTTCGCGAGCAATTGGTCGAAGCCGGTATTAATGGCGTGGAGGAGATCGATAGCGCCACCAGCAGCGATGGACGAGTAAAGATTATTCGACGGTTCGCACCCTATTACAACGGTTCGTCGAGTGGCAAGCTGGCTGACGAGGGACTGGACGAAATCCGCGTGCTCATTTCCACCGACGTGCTGTCGGAAGGGTTGAACCTGCAAGACTGCACTCGCCTTATCAATTACGACTTGCACTGGAACCCCGTCCGCCTGATGCAGCGCATCGGTCGAGTGGATCGTCGCATGAATCCCCACATCGAGGCGGCGATCGTGGCCGATCATCCCGATCAGGAGTCGCTGCGTGGGACGGTAGCCTATTGGAATTTCCTGCCCCCCGACGAGCTCAACGATCTGCTGAGTCTCTATAAGACGGTCACCCATAAGACCCTGCGAATCTCGAAGACGCTCGGCATCGAAGGGGGGCGATTGCTGACGCCCGATGATGACTTTGAGGACCTCAAAAACTTTAACGAGCGTTACAAGGGCACCAAAACGCCCGAAGAGGAAATGCACCTGGAGCTGCAGCGCATGCTCAAAGAGAATCCGGGGCTTGAAGTTCGGTTAAACGAACTACCCGACCGGATATTCAGCGGGCGCGAACGGGTGGCCGGTTCCAGTCGTGGCGTGTTCTTCTGTTACGCCCGACCGGCAGCCGATTCGACGCTGGTCGACGAGGATGGGAACCCCGTTTGGACGCTCGCCGCGGGCGACGTTGCCTGGTACCTGTACGACCTTGCGACTGGCAAGATTCTGGAAGACCCTGCCATGATCGTCGAATTCATTCGCTCGACACCCACGACGCCGCGGCGTTGCCAAGTCGATCGCGCAGAGCTGCAGGGCGTTCGCGAGAAGCTCGACAAGCACGTCAAGAACACTTACCTAAAAAAGGTTCAGGCACCCCTTGGCGTCATGGCGTCGCTGCGGGCCTGGATGGAACTTAATTAGCCTTAGAACATGTCCGATACCACTGAGCGCCTCCGCAAGATCAAGCGGTTCGACCAACTCGTAGCTTATTTACGGGACGAGCTGCACTGGCCTATCGAGACAGAGGACTTTGAGGATCTAACGTACGATTGGGAGCCCGACGAACTGGGCATCGACCCCAAGCTGGCCGCGAAGATTCAGGAAATCAAGCAGCTACGCCCCCTCACGAACGATCAAGAGTGGGGCATCTTCTTCGTGAAGTTCGAGCCCAAGCAGTTGCCGGTAGTGGCGATGCGTCGGCTGCTTAATAGCTTGGTGCTTAGGAAGCGAGCATCTTCTCAGGCTAGCGATCAAGCCAAGTGGAAACTGCACGACCTGCTATTCGTCTCCGAATATGGTGAAGGAACGGAGCGCAAGATCACGTTCGCTCACTTTACCGAAGGTGCTGGCAACTCGATTCCAACACTTAAAGTGCTCGACTGGGATGGTGACGATACCGACTCGAAGCTTCAGCATGTTTCCCACCAGTTGACAACCCATCTACGATGGCCCGCGTCGGGAACCGATTCCGACACTTGGCGGAAACAGTGGTCTAGTGCTTTCACCTTGAGGCACCGGCAGGTCATTCGCACCGCGCAGGAACTGGCCATCCAGCTAGCGCACTTATGCCGGAACATCTACACCGAACTAAATAAGGTGATGGGGATCGAGACCGAGCATGGCCCGATCCGTAAACTGCATGCGGCGTTTCAAGAAGCGCTCATTCACGACCTGACCGAGGATGGTTTTGCCGACATGTTCGCGCAGACCATTACCTATGGTCTGTTCTCGACGGCTGTGTCAGGAACTGTCGAAGGTGAGGGCACTTACGTCGACGCCGAGCGGATGGTTGACCTTATACCGGTCACGAATCCCTTTCTAAAGGAGATGCTGGCCACGTTTCTAACGGTCGGAGGCCGGAAGGGAAAGCTCGACTTTGACGAAATTGGCATACAGGAAGTGGTGGAGCTACTGAACGACTCGCAGACTGATCTGCAAGCAGTGCTCCGCGACTTTGGCAATCGCGGGCGCGGCGAAGATCCCGTGATTCACTTCTACGAAGATTTTCTGCACGTCTACGATAGAGAACGCAAGGTTCAGCGAGGGGTATTTTACACCCCTCAGCCGGTAGTAAGCTACATCGTTCGCAGCGTTCACGCCCTGTTGCAGTCTCAGTTTGGCCTCGAAGATGGCCTCGCTGACACGACCACCTGGGGCCAAATGGTCGCCCGGACCGAAGGGCTGGAGATTCCCGCGGGGATGTTGGCCGAGGACGCGTTCGTACAAATTCTTGACCCGGCTACCGGCACGGCGACCTTCTTGGTCGAGGTGATCGACCTAATTCACAGAACTATGCTCGCCAAATGGCAAGCCGAAGGTAAGGGCGATGTCGCCTGTGCTGACGATTGGAATAAATATGTGCCAAAGCATCTGCTCCCACGTCTGCACGGCTATGAAATCATGATGGCACCCTACGCCATTGCTCACCTCAAAATTGGTCTGAAGTTGGCAGACACGGGCTATCGATTTGGAAGCAACGAACGCGCGCGAGTGTACTTGACGAATGCGCTAGAGCCTCCAGGTGAGGGTCAAATGGTTTTTGACTTCTTGCCAGCCCTCGCTCACGAAGCAGTTGCGGTAAACGAGGTCAAGCAGAATCGGCGGTTTACTATTCTGCTAGGAAACCCACCTTATTCGAAAGTCTCGGAGAATATGTCGGCAGCGGCACAACGTCTGGTGGAACGGTACAAATATGTCGATGGCGAACCCCTCGGTGAACGCAAGCATTGGTTACAGGATGACTACGTTAAGTTCATCAGCATGGCACAAGAGGCAATTGATTCCGCGCATCTAGGTGTAAGTGGAATGATCACGAACCACGGATTCCTAGACAACCCAACCTTTCGTGGCATGCGCCAGAATCTAAGAGAGTCCTACACTCTAATTGAGGTACTCGATCTGCACGGAAACGCTCACAAGTCCGCAACTTCACCAGACGGACTGCCTGACGAGAATGTTTTCGACATTATGCAAGGGGTTGCAATCTCCCTTATGACAAAGAATTGCAACCGCCTACCCCAATTGGTTCATGCAAACCTTTATGGTACGAGGTTGTCTAAGTACAAAAGGTTGAGTACGACCGCTGCGAATTCAATCGAATTCAATCCCGCCAGTTGCGCGACGCCCTGGTACTTCTTTGCGCCCAAGGGAATCGACGGGGAAAATGAATACAATGGCTTCTGGCGCATCACCGACATCATGCCTACGAATTCTACTGGCATCCTCACAGCCCGCGACCGACTGGTTATCGACTTCGAGGACGCGCCAATACTGGATCGCATGGCAACCTTCGTCGATAAGTCTCTGACAGACAACGAGGTAAAGGAGAAACTGAAGATCAAGGAGAATTATTCTTGGCGGGTCTCCGATGCACGCGCATCTCTCTGGAAGAACGCGGACGTGGGGGCCTATATTAGGTCCGTCCTATACCGGCCTTTCGACGTTCGACGTATCGTGTACCATCCGTCTGTGATTTGGCGGCCCCGACAAGAAGTAATGCAACACCTGGGACGGCCCGACAACCTTGCACTCGTGACGTCCAGGATGACCAAAGGTGAACAGTTCGCGCATGTCATGGTAACCCGCGAAATTACGGAGGTAATATCCCTTTCATCTAAAACATCGAACAACGCATTTGTATTTCCGTTTCAACTAATTCCTCACATTGACAAAGGTACTCTCCGGCTTGACGCCGATGAAACTGCTCCGAATTTTTCGCCCGCCTATCTCAATTTAGTTCGCAAGACCACCGGAGAAGCTGACCAACCGCGACCATACGAGCTATTTTGTTACTTATACTCGGTGCTGCACAGCCCGGAATACCGGCGTCGCTACATGGAGTTCTTGAAGATTGATTTTCCACGGCTACCTCTTGCTCGAAACAGCTCGCTCTTCCAATCGTTGGCGGCCCTTGGCTCGAAACTAATAGCCATACAATTACTAGAACAAGGCGATCTCAGTAATACGACGTGCAGTTTCTTCGGGAGCATGCGCGAAGTACGAAAAGTAGGATGGGCGAATGATACTGTTTGGATTGACGCCGGAGCTACCGACAAGGAATTATCTGCAGGCACTTCCGGTTTCGGTGGCATCTCACAGGACGAATGGCAGTTCCGTATAGGTGGCTACCAAGTCTGCGAGAAGTGGCTCAAAGACCGAAAAGGCCGAACGCTTGCGGAATGCGATTTTCAATACTACGGCAAGATTGTCGCAGCTATCCGCGAGACCATCCGCATCATGGGTGTGATCGACGAGACGATAGATCAGCATGGGGGCTGGCCCGAGGCATTCGTGACCGAGCCCATAGAATTCGACGCGGAGAAACCAATCGCCCCTTTCGCGTAACGGCTTCGCCCGACCATCACGCGGTTAGCGAAGCCGAGGCCCGACATAGTGAGGTTGAATGTGACGAGGAGGCCCCGGGTGGTTACTCCCTTGAGGACTTCACCCGTGACGAGGTGATGGCCGCGGTACGAGACCTAGTGCAGGCTAACCGCAGCATGATCGCCGAGCACGCTGTGCGCGGGCTGTTTGAACTACTCCGCGACGAAGGGCTGGCGGCAGAGCGTCTGGGAAAGCGAGTCGTCGGTTTCTTAGTCCTCCACCTCCGAACCGCCGTCCGCCGAGGAATCATCTACCACGAAGCGGGGGAATTTCACCCCGACTGCTGCACCATCCGCGATTACTCCCGCGACGACTTGGTGAGTTACCTAGCCGCTGCGCTGGGTCGCACCTGGCACACCCGCGACCAAGCCGCTACGACCCTGGCTCGCTACCTGGGTTTCCGCCGTACCGGCCGCCACATCCATGCCGCCACCAAAAGCGCTATCAACGCGGGCCTGCGACGCGGGGTGCTGGAGCGCGACGGGCCCCACTTAGTACGGAGAGCAAGATGAGCGCTACCGAGTCCGAAGAGCTGGAAGTCATCAACTACTTTATCGACGAAGCAGGCGACCCCGTGCTGTTCAGCAAACGGGGTAAGAAGGTATTGGTGGGGGATGGCTCGTCGAAGTTCTTCATGCTGGGCAAGATACTCGTCGAAGACTGCGAGCGGCTCAGGAGCGAACTCGACGCCCTGCGTGCGCAGCTGTTGGCCGATCCCTACTTCCGCGATGTCCCTTCGATGCAGGTGGAGCGCAAGAAGACGGCCCGGCTGTTCCACGCGCGCGACGACCTGCCGGAAATTCGCCGCGAGGTGTTTCGGCTCATCGCGGGGCATGACATCAAGTTCTACGCGGTGATTCGTAGCAAGGAAGACTTGGTCAATTTTGTTCGCCAGCAGAACGACCGAGACCCCGACTACCGATACAACGAAAACGAACTCTACGACACGCTGATCACCCACTTATTCAGCAAGCTGCGTCGCTCGGCTGAAGAAGTGAACGTGTATTTCGCGAGGCGGGGACGCTCCGATCGCACCGCCGCGCTAAAGGCCGCGATCGCCGAAGCAGAGAAGGACTTCGAGAAGAAGTTCGGCTTTCAGCGAAAGCAAACCGTGAAGATTTTGCCGCGGTACTCGCGCGAGGATGCCTGCTTACAAGCGTGCGACTACTTCCTGTGGGCCTTGCAGCGGCACTATGAGCTGGGCGAAAGCCGCTACATTCAACTCATTTGGAACCAAGTGGGCGAGATCCACGACCTGGACAAGGAGCACGGCTCGCGCCGGGGCATCTTCTACAACGCCAAGAATCCCCTAGTTCCCTAGCAGCGGGGGATGGGCGCAAAAAAGTACCGGCGGATATAGGGTCTCCCGGAACGAATTCCAGGACCACACGGCATGGAGCCGAGTTTTGTCCGCCGGTACTTAAAGGATAGCATCGGAATGTCGCAGGTTCAAGTTCAATGCAATTCGCCCCCCATTGCCCATTTTTACCGAGGGGAAGGGGGTTGAGCCCCCGAGTCCAGCCCTACGGCCGTGAGATTTGTGACCCAGCAAGCCCCGCCATAAGCGGTCGAACCGACCAGTTATCTTGCAAACCGCGTACAATAAACCCGGCGACCAGCGGCGACGCCTGCCTAATGATTTAGGCAAAATCCGTGGCCGTGTCGGATCGCCGTGTCGGATCGCAATCGCGGGGGCTGCTATGGGTGGAATGGGTAGCGGGAACTGGTACCGCTTCGACAAGAAGCAGACGGTGGGGCAATCGCTGCCGCTCAATATTGGCAGTTTTCGGGGGCGGTTGTTCGATGGCTCGGCCGGTACGTTCACCTGGACCCGCTATGGCGGATGGGAGTCGTCGATCGGCTACCGCGTGACCGCCCGGCGGGGCGAGTCGCCGATGATCACGCTCCACTATCGCCGCAACGACGCCGAGAACATCGAAGTTCCCATCCGGTTGCAGTCGACCCCCGGGCAGTTTGGCGGCCGGCGGTGGTGGTTCACCTGTCCGCTGATGGTCGCCGGCGTTCCCTGCCAGCGGCGCGTCGGCAAGCTCTACTTGCCCACGGGGGCGCGCTACTACGGCTGCCGCCATTGCCACCGGCTGACCTACCGAAGCTGCCAAGAGTCGCACCAGCGCGAACGGATGCTCGCAAGGGTTAACGGCGTAGAGTGCCACCTGTCGTCGTATCTAGCTGACCAAAGTCAGCGGCAACGTGGTTAAATCGGTACTTCCGTTTCTCTCGGTGGCCGCAGCGAATCCAAAGAAACCGCCCATATCTTCAAAACATGCATGACATCCTGCTCGGAGGCAACGTAGATGTTTTGTAGGCCGCAAAGATCGTCGTTGCAAAAATCATGATCATCTTGAATCTTTTGGGCATCAACCCTGAAACGCGCTAGTCGGTAGGCGGTATCTAGATTTGCTAAGTATGGAAATTGGGATCGGAAGCCCGTGACACTTTCTGTTTGTATTCGGAATATTGTGACGAACTCGCGGTAGCCCTCTATTTGGCACGATAGTTCCGTGGCAACTTGTCCAATCGAAGCAAGTGTTTCTTGAACTATTTTTGGAAGGATCGTAGTCATAATCTTAGCCATTCTCTAAGGGAAGAATATCCGAATGATGTCACCGCTCTCAAGGTGGATCTGTACGTGCCGCATTGCATTGTGAACATTATCTGGGCCGTGAGGAAACCTCGATCGAATGGGCGAGGGGATGGATAGCCTACTAAAGCTGCTGGGGTAAACGGGTGGATCTCCATCGCCGAGGTGTCGAGCGAGCGGGCGACAAGTTTTCCACCGCGGTGCTATGACGGTTATGTCGCGCGCGGGCTTTCCAGCATTCGGCTCGATGCAGTTCCGACAGCGGTGTGCCGACGCCCGAATTGCGAAACATAATCGCGAAGTCTAGCGCCGCGGCATCGAAGGTACGGCTGAAGTCACTCTCGGAAACTAATCACGCATGCTCGCGATTTGTAGGACGCAATCGATGCTACCGCGTTCTACGCACGTGGAGCAACTGGTAAAAGTCTGTCGTTCGTAAAGGCTCTAGTAGGATTGCATTGGGTGCGTCGGGACCATTAACAACCCACAAGCTTCCGGTTTCTTGAGTTCGAGCGCCTTGAAGGTTGTCGCATATTGTCCCCTTTTAGGGCGGATGTTTCACTCTTGCTCCCCCCTGTAGCTAATGGATCGCGGGGTATGAGAATGTTAGATTGAACCTGGGGATAGGGCGACGGCCCGAACCGCGATGACCTGATCGCCTTCCCCCTCGTTTTGTTATCAGGAATAGCTAACACCGCAACAGGGAGCGGTTTCGATGAGCGATGGTGCGCGCGAGTTCGCGGTTTTGCTTCGCTACTGGCCTGGGTTCACCGATCGACTGCCAGTCGAACGGTTGATGTCGCTGGCCGACGACGATGTGCAAGCGTCTTTCGATACTCTTGTGAACGAGGCATTCGACGCGAACCTGGACGGCTGTCAGCAGAAACTTAGGGAGCGAAGCGAGCAAGCCAAAGAGAATCTCCGCAAGCGGGCTGGCTCCGTGCAAGGGCCCCCGAAGGGGACATTACCCAAGCATCGCCTTCGCGCTAGCCAAAACGAGGAGTCGGTAGGGGCGCGTGCCAGCGCTCTGGGATGGAGCAGTGGATTGGGCTCACTGACCGGCGGTCAGGTCTGTTCGCCGCGCGTTTGGCTGGCGTCCACGCCATCGATCAATGGGGCGCAGGCGGTCGTCGATGAACTACGTGAACTGCGAAATCGGTATCAAGCCAATCACCCCCTCCGTCAGCAGTGGGAGCATCTGGGGCCGCGTTTCGTTGTCGTGCCCTTGGATACCCTGTCGCCGAGCGATCGCCTGCGGGTGCCGGCCAGCATCGAGCGACTAAGGAGCAGGGCGGATACCTCGGAGTGGGCCCGGCTGGCGCGAGAGCAATTCTTGCCGGTCGTGCGGTCACTGCTTGAGGAACCGCGGCAAACCTTAAGTGCAACAGCCACCAGCGTATCGTTTCAGCAATACCACGGAGTTTCTCCACCTGCCAATGTTCACACGTTGAGAGACCTCGCAGAGTGGCTGGGGAACAAATGGCTTACGTTCTCGGAACTACGCGAATCGGCCACCCCTGATCGTCCGGGCGACGTATATGCGCGGGTGGTATATGCACGCGCTGCTGTCGAATCCGCAATTGATTTTTTACGCGGATTGGAGTTAGCCGATGTGCCGCAGGTTACTAGGCTAAATCAGAATCCCATGAGCATCGACCCCGACACTGGGGAGTATCTGCTCGTCGACAATCATGCGGAATTAGTGGCAAATGCCAAGAACAATTTGGGGCAAGTGCTCGATTACGTGCGATCAAAGCTGCCGGATGAGGCAATGGCGTACTGGGCGGCGAATGATCAAGTGCATTCCCGGTTGGCCAATCTGGTGGCCGCCTTAAACTCGCTGCTTGACTCTGGACAAAATTCGGAAGGGGACTCTCCCGAAAGCTTCGCATTTGAGGACATTGAGCCAGGTGGCGACGTTCATAGTGCGGTCGTCGCACTGGAAGCCTGCTGTACCGGCAAAAAGCTACCCTGGGAAGGGCGGCGGTGCTGGATTGAACTACAAAGAATCTGTCGCCATGAGCCCGACGAAAGAAAGCGAGTCACACACGCCAGCGATGCGGCACAGCAGCTCGCGGAGTGGGTTGAGTCACTTCGTCGAGTCCAGGGCCAGCGGCAGCAATCTGATGTGGTGACTGACACCCACCCGGGGAACGATCCGAATGGCAGCGACAAGGAGTATCGCGAGGAACTCAGGCCAGCCGCAAAAAAAGCATGGGCTAGTTGGCAACTGATCGAACACGCGCATGCGCAAACGCCGAAAGATCGAGACGGATACGACTGGCTCAAAGAGCAGCCTGACGAGTCATTCGTAGGCGAGCTGGCCGGCTACATAGAGAACATACCAAGTTTCGGGACGTGGCAGCGACAGTTGCGAACCGCTCGCAATCACTTTGACGCGAGAAAGAAGAATCGTCGTACTGGTCGCACCTTCGGAGGTTCGGTAGTTCGCATCTCAGAAATATAGCGCGCCGGATTGTCAAAGCGGCGCAAAGCGGATTTTACAGAGAATCCGCTTTCTTGGGGGTGCGTAGAACTTCTGCCTATATTTACGCAACTACATCTGCGTTTTGGGGTGGTCCTGTATGGCCCGATGACGCGCCGGTTTGTGGTGGGTAATAGCGAGCAAGTGCTCGCCAACACATTCCCCTTCCACCGGAGTCGATTCGATGCAATTCCAAACTCGCGAGCCGGCCAGAGAACTGGCCGAGCACTTGCTGACCCCGCACGAGGCCGCCGAAGCCCTGCGAATCTCTGCCCGAAAACTGTGGGCGCTAAAGGACGCTGGCGAGATTAGCCACGTCAAGATTGGCCGGCTGGTCCGCTATCCGGCGGCGAGCGTCCGCAAGTTCATCGCCGATCGTGCGACAACTGTATCGCCCGCCTAACGCGCCATCCCAAGTGGGGCGCGTTGTGGGAACCAAGATAGGTTTGTCACCCATTCTTGCCGGGATCGTCACCCGGGCGCTCCACCATTCTTACCAGAGCACGCGCCGGCCCTTGCGGGCCGGACGCGATACCCAAGATAGGTTTGTCACCCATGCACAGTATACCAAAACGAAACTTAGGTTCCCAGCGGAAGTCAGAATCAAGCCGGCCTATCCCGCAGCCGGTTCTTCTACTCGCCCACGCCGACGGCTGGCTCGAAGTGTTCGCCGAGCGACACATTCAGGCCAAGATTGTGATGGTTCCCAGCACCGGATCGCTCACGGGCGAGTTGCTCGCCGAGCAGTATCTCGACGCAACGCTCCCCCATCGGTATCGCGATCTCCATTGGCCCGGCAAACTTCGCGCGGCCGATCGACTTCGTACAGTCCGGCCTAGTGATTTAATGCGACGCGAGCACGATCTGGCGATTCTACAGGGTCTTGATGGAATCGAACGCCATTTCTCTGGAACCAATTGTAAGGAGGCTAAGGTATGGATGCTTTAGAATTACTACGGTTAGCGCGCGCCGATGGCGTTGAGGTCAACGTCGTCGACATGGATATGGAGGTTCGAGCCTACGAAGACCAGCGACACTGGCTGGACAAGCTTCGGCCTCACAAGTTTGCCATCATTCGGCACTTATTGAGCGAGCCCAGCGAGGCCAAACTGCCACTACCGGACAGCTACGGCCCTGCGCTCGTCTGTATGGCCGATGTCGAATCGAGGCCCATCAATTGGTTGTGGCGGAATCGAATTGCTCGTGGTCGTATTACACTGCTCGTCGGAATGCCCGGCTGCGGCAAGAGTTTTGTCACTTGCGACCTGGCGAGCCGAATATCGACGGGAACCCCGTGGCCCGATGGCGAACCCTGCGAACGTGGTAGTTCCATCTTCATCACGGCCGAGGATGATCCGAGTGATACGATCCGCCCTCGACTCGACGCCCACTTGGCGGACGTAACTCGGATTCACTTGCTCTCAGGCGTCAAACGCGTTGAGAAGGGCGAAACGAAAGAACTCTCGTTCACCCTGGCTGATGTCGACGTTCTCGCCGAGGCGCTGGACAGTGTCGCCGACTGCCGGCTGGTCGTGGTCGATCCGATCGGGAGTTTTCTGGGAAGTAGGTGTGATGCTCACAGAGACAATGAGGTCCGGTCCGTGCTCGCTCCGATCGCAAAGCTTGCCGAACAGCACGGCGCGGCAGTTCTCTTGATCGCCCATCGGCGCAAGGGTACAGCAACAATGGCCGACGATATGGCTCTGGGCAGCCGGGCGTTCACCGGTATCGCGAGAAGCGTCTGGCACCTTTCCCGCGATCCTGACACCCCGCTCCGGCGACTGCTCTTGCCCGGAAAGAGCAACTTGGCTGCGGAGACGACGGGGCTGGCATTTACCATTGCCGGAGAGCCTGCTTCGGTCCACTGGGAACGCGATCCGGTAGCGATGTCGGCCGACGAAGCCCTGGCGCGCGAGAACGGCGGACGCGCTGGCGGGGCTACAACGGCTGAGGGCGAAGCAGTCGATTGGCTCCACAATCGCCTTGCGGACGGCCCGCAACCCGCGAAGGAGACCAAGGAGGCCGCCTCGGCCGACGGGATCTCCAGCCGGACACTAGACCGGGCCAAGCGGAAGTTGAACGTCCAAGCCGCGCCGGATGGATACCGGGGCCCTTGGGTATGGCGGCTGCCCGACGAGCTTCCGCACACAGAGTGCGCCGACGATGGGCCAGAGTTTGCAGAGTACGCCAAGGAAAATATCTTGGCGCACTCTGGGGAGACTGTGGCGCACTCTGACGTTCCCTCGCCACATTGCCCGCATTGTGGCTCGACCGAACTTCGGCAGACACCGATTCACGAGGGGCGGTCCGCTCGCCTCGACTGCACGAAGTGCGGGCACACGATCGACTTCCCCATCTGGCAGTCAGCGTGAAGAACAGACCGTCCTCGGAAATGCAAGAAAATGCAACACCCGGGGGATGCTGCCGAGCACCGTTGCGTGGCGACGCGACCCAGACCCTGACGTCGCGATGTCGTGCGGTCTACCGGTCTGGATAGGCCTTGCATTTCATTCACCTGTCATCGCCCTAGCGTTCCAAATTCCTTCCCGATTCCATGCCCTGCAATCTTGCGCGATTGCGTGCGACGTGGGACAATAACCAACAGCATCGAACCCCTACGAGGTAGATTCATGGCAAGTATTTCCAAAGACCCTGGCGGCAAGCGTCGTATTCTGTTCGTCGATCCACTCGACAAACGGCGACGCCACGCGGTGCGATTGGGCAAAGTATCTCAGCGAATTGCCGAGACGGTTAAGCTGAAGATCGAAAGCTTGGTTGTCGCCAAAGCGTCCGGGCACTCGGTTGACGCGGAGACCGCGCTTTGGGTGGCCAATCTCCCTGACGATTTTGCCGACCGGCTGTCCCGGGTGGGCTTAGTCGAGCCGCGCAAGGCGCGCGAGGTCCATACGCTGGCGTCCTTCCTCGATAGCTACATTGCTTCGCGGAGCGACGTGAAGGGCAGCACGGCGACCGTCTACGGGCACACCCGCCGATGCTTGGTGGAACATTTTGGCAAGGATGCGTCCCTCACGAGCATCACGGCTGGCGATGCGGATAAGTTCCGTCTTTGGCTAGCCGACAAGAAGGAAGGGCAGGGGCTCGCCGCGAATACTGTCCGCCGTCGGTGCGGGATCGCTAAGCAATTCTTCCGCGCAGCACTGCGCTCCAAGCTGATCTCCGAGAATCCTTTTGCCGATCTTAAGGGCCTGACGATCAAGGCCAATCGTGAGCGGTTCCACTTCATCAGCCGTGAGGTGGCCACCAAAGTGCTCGACGCTTGCCCCGATACCCAATGGCGGCTGATCTTCGCCCTGAGCCGCTACGGCGGCCTGCGGTGCCCTAGCGAGCACTTGGCACTGACCTGGGGCGACGTGGATTGGGAGAAGGGACTGCTTCACGTGACGAGCCCCAAAACGGCCCACCACGAGGGCAAGGAGTCGCGAATCATCCCGCTATTCCCTGAACTGCGACGGGAGCTCGACGCGGTATGGGCTGCGTACGACGAGGAGAACGCGACCGACCGGGTTCACCTGATTACCCGCTACCGCGACAGCAACGCCAATCTGCGGAGCCAGCTGCTGCGAATCATCGCGCGGGCCGGCGTGGCTCCCTGGCCCAAACTGTTCCACAACCTCCGAAGCACCCGAGAGACGGAACTCGCCGAGGAATTTCCGATCCACGTCGTCTGCGATTGGCTGGGCAACACCCAGGCGATCGCGGCGCGTCACTACTTGCAAGTCACTGACGAGCACTATCAAGCGGCGCAGAAAGAAGCGCAGTCACCGCTCGCGGAGGATGGCACGGGTAAGCAAGACGATAGCCCCGCGGAAGAGAAAACCGTAGTTTTGTCGTGTTTCCCGGGAAATACCGATGCAGTGAACACTTGTATAATGGGCGATGAGGGACTCGAACCCCCGACATCCACGGTGTAAGCGTGGCGCTCTAGCCAACTGAGCTAATCGCCCGATTTGCGAACCCCTTGTTACGACCTGCGGCGGTCGTTGGGGGTTCGCTCGCGAAGCCTGGATGCTAGACATTCGGGGGCGGGTGTGTCAACGTGGGTGCGGGGTGGATTGGCGGTTTTGGGAAGCTCGCGAGGTACCCACTGGATGGACGACGCTTGATGGATATCGTGCTCGCTGTGTTCGACGCGGTGATCGCCGCCTTGCACCAGACGGTGGCGGGATTCGCTGCGATGGGGCCTCCCTTGATCGCGGGGCTGCGGATGTTTCGCACGGTCCGCATGGACGACGCGGCGAACGACAGCCTTCGGCAGTTGGCAGTCTGGGCGACTTGGGGCGTCGTGCTCGCCGCGGCGATTGGGCTCGCCGGCGGTGTGTGGCGCTCGGGGACCGACGATGGCGGGTACGTTGCGATGCTCGCCCGCTTTCCGCGGAGTGCTTACGGGATGGTCGCGGGCGAAGGGGTGTTTGCCCTGGCGTGCTACATCGTGTGGGTGATGCTATGGCGGCGACTGCGAATGCGTCCGGTGCTACACGCGATACCCGTGGTGCTCGGGGCGACGAACTTGCTGTACCACTTCCCGCCGCTGATGATCTCGCAGAACTTGCTGGCCGCGAACCCATCGTTAATCGCCGAGCCAACGATCACTCGCGAGCTGTTGCTGGAGCTGATGTCCACGCCGCTGGTGCTCGCCAAGTCGCTGCACATCTGGGGAGCGAGTCTGGTGGTGTCGGGCGTGACGGTCGCGCTCGCTTCACCGGCGGTTAGCGTCGCACGCACGGTGATCGTCCGTGGTGGCGCGATCGCGGCGCTCGTGGGTTTGACGCTGCAACCCGTGACCGGCGTGGTGACGCTTGCCGCATTGCCGGCGGGCGAAGGTTCGCGACTCGTGGGTAGTTCGCTGCTAGCGACGGTCACGTTCTTCCTTGGCATCTTGGTGGGGCTGCACCTGATGCTGCCGCTCGCGCAACTCGCGCAACTCGCGCTGCGTCCGCAGCTGCCGGCGAGGTGGGGGATGCTGGCGGGGAGCGTGGTGTGCGTTATGCTCTTGATGTCGCTCGCCGCTCGCTGGTAAAGCGAGCACTACAAAGTACTTGCAACTCACCAATTATAGATCGAACACTGCCATGTCTCTCGTAACACTTCGCGACCCCGCCACCGGAAACTCAGCTCGCGTGCTCGTGGGTCTAGGGTTCAACTGTTTCGAATGGATCGTGAACTTCGACGACGGCCCTCGCGACCTCTTATGGGCTGAGGAGGGTTTCGACACCGGCGAGAAGCGTCCGAGTGGCAGTGGCATTCCGCTGCTGTTCCCGTTCCCGGGACGAATCGGCAACGCCCAGTTCAAGTACGAGGGACAGACTTACCTGATCCCGCACGACGCCGCACGCCCGCATGCGATTCACGGCTTCATCTACGACCGCCCGTGGCGATTGGTCGAGCAAACTGAGACAAAGGTAACCGCTGCATTCCAAGCTTCGATCGACGACACGACGATCCTGAATTGCTGGCCTAGTGATTTCGCTGTAGAGGCCACCTACGAGCTCGTGGGCGACGAACTGCGATTCGCCATCAAGTTCCAGAACACTGGCTACGATCCGTTGCCGTGGGGCTTCGGTACGCACGCCTATTTCCGCCTGCCGCTCGCCGAATCGTCGGAAGTCGCCGACACAGTGCTCACGGCACCCGTGGACAAAGAGTGGAAGCTCGACGACATGCTCCCCACCGGCGAAAGTGTGGCACTACCTGCGGACCTGACACTCAGCAAGGGCGTCACACTGGGCGATCGCCAGTTCGACACGCCCTACAGCCTTTCCATGACATCGGGCGAAGCGACCACCGTGGTGGCCGATCCGTCGAGCGGGCGGCGCGTGGTGCAGGAGTTCGACGCCGGGGTGTTCCCCCACGCCGTGATCTATACGCCCGGGCATCGCGAGTCGGTGTGCATCGAACCGTATAGCTGCGTGCCCGATCCGTTCCGCATGGAAGAGATGGGCATCAAGACGGGCCTACGAACGTTGGTCGCGGGCGAGAGCTTCGAGACGGGCTTCGTCCTGCGAGCAGAGCAGGGCACCTAGCGACCTCGCGCACCAACTCGGCCCCCGCTAGGAACCGCGGCCGTGGGTTCATCCGTACGCGGATATTGCCATCGGAAGTTCGATCCGTTGGGTGGTCTAGGTTATCCGAGCCGGACTAGTTGCTTGCCCAGGTTGTCCCCGTCGAATAATCCGATGAAGGCCGATGGTGCTTTCTCTAGACCGTCGGCGATGGTTTCTTCCCAAACGATCTTCTTGTCCTTGATCAACGGGGCCATGTCCGCGATGAACTCGGCTTGGGCGTCGAGGTGATCGCGGACGATAAAGCCTTCCATGCGGATGCGCTTGGCGATCACTTTGAAAAGGTTTCGTGGAGCGACGGGCGGCTCGGTCGCGTTGTAGGTGGAGATCATGCCGCATTCGACGCAGCACCCAAAGTCATTCATCGCATCCAGCGCAGCTTCTAAATGCTCACCCCCTACGTTATCGAAGTACACGTCGATGCCGTCCGGTGCGTGCTTGGTGAGATCGCCGGCGAGGTCTTTCGATTCTTTGTAGTTGATGCAAGCGTCAATTCCGGCTTTGTCGATTAGCCAGTCGATCTTCGACGGCTTGCCAGCGCTGCCGATCACCTTGCAATCCATTGCCTTGGCGAGCTGGCAGACGACGGAACCCACCGCACCCGACGCCGCGGAAACGAAAATGGTGCTGCCCGGTTTTAGCTTTGCAATTGTGTTGAGCCCGACCCACGCAGTCATCCCCGTCATACCGAGAACACTTAAGTAAGCTTGCAGGGGGGCAAGATTGGGATCGATGACCGTGGCACCTTCGCCGGAGGATTTCCAATACTCGCGCCAGCCAAGATTACCGAGCACGTAGTCCCCCTTGGGAAACTTTTCATTTCGCGAGTCGACGACTCTACCAACGCACCCCCCTTCAAGGGGTTGGTCAATTTGAAAGGGAGCGACGTAGCTGTCTCCGGCTTTCATCCGGCCTCGCATGTACGGGTCGACTGACATCCATTCGTTCTTCACGAGGAACTCTCCGTCCTCGATGGGCGGGATTTCGACCGACTCCATCGAGAAGTTTGACGACGTAGGAACACCTTCGGGACGCGAAGCCAGTACGATCTGTCGCGACTTCGTGGCTTGAGATTTTTGAGTCATGGGAATGTTCCTTGAAGGGGAAATCAGAAGTGCTCGGAGTGAAACTCACGCGTCTGGTTTTTTAGTGGATCCGATTTCGCGTCGCGCGGCTTGGCCGCATGGAAGTCGGAAACCAAGTGACGTCGCACATACCGTACCATGCCACCGAACGAGTACCGCGGATCCAGAGAAAAGGTATCGGAGCACCATTGGACTCCACCACGAGCGTAACAATCTGGGCTGCTGACTTCACTCTGGTCGTGCGACGATCAACCTGCGCCTTCTCATCAACGGACACGCGCCACATCGGATTCGAGGCCAGGCGGTATTGGGCGAGTCGCGTGGATCACGGCGACTTGGAAGATGGAGAGCGATTATTGGCGATTGCAGCCCCGGCGCGTCACCGGTGTGCAGGGTCGATCGCGTGCGCAGTGGCTCTTATGCCGGCGTTGCTTAGGCGGGCGAGGAGAGTGGGGAAAGAGACAAGTCCCCAGAGTTGGCCAGACGCGGTTCCGGCCATTTGCCGGAATTGCCGTGACTATTGAGCCGCACTATCGAACGGCCGCCGGTAACCTAACGCTAGGTTTCGGCGGTACTTACGTCGAGTGGACAGAGCCGGGCTCGAACCGGCGACACCGGCCTTTTCAGGGCCGTGCTCTACCAACTGAGCTATCTGTCCGTTGGTGAAGTTTGCATCTTAAACAGAGAAACGGTGCTCGCAAAGGGGCAATAAGAGCGACCCGCGGTGGCCGAGGCGGGGTTCGCGCCTAAGGTAGAGAATATAGGGATGGGATGGGTTGAGATTACAAGTCGGAAATGAGCCGAAGGGGACCCAAAACGCCCCATTCCCATTCTGCCCGAAGATTGTAGGATGGTTCGCATCGCGGCGGAAATGCTAGTAACCATTGGGTTGACTGTCAGGTTTCTTCGCTGGTCGGCCAGAGGTGAGTGGAAGGAATCGCCACCGAATCGGGTCAGCCCGGCTCCCTTAAATCGTTATCAGCATTGACGTAGCGACGATTTCGTGAAAAAATTCACAATCTTAGCCCCCTACGCCGACTCCCTCCTTTTCGCCCGCACCTTGCCAACTCATTGTGTCCGTTGGTGAGGAGTAGCCAGCCGAATTATGACAAGACGCATCGACATCAAACGGGGTCTCGACATTCCCATCGCCGGCGAGCCGAAGCAGGTGATCGCCGAGGGTCCTGCCATCAAGCAGGTGGCCCTTATTGGCGACGACTACATCGGAATGAAGCCGACCATGCTGGTCGCCGAAGGCGACACCGTGAAGCGTGGCCAGGTGCTATTCACCGACAAGAAGCTGCCCGCCGTCAATTACACGGCCCCAGCCGCTGGACGCATCTCGGCGATAACTCGCGGTGCGAAGCGAAAGTTCGTGTCGCTGACGATTGATGTCCAGGGTGACGACTCGGTCGAGTTCCCGTCGTTCGTCGACACCAACTTGGTTCAGTTGCCGGCAGCCCAGGTTCGCGACGAGTTGCTCGCTTCGGGTCTGTGGACCGCGCTGCGTACGCGACCCTACAGCAAGGTACCTGATCCGGCGGTGGTTCCTTACGCGCTGTTCATTACGGCGATCGACACCGACCCACTGGCCGCCGATCCGAAGGTGGTGATCGACGCCCGCGAGCGTGATTTCGTTTCCGGTTTGCAGGCACTCAGCGCGCTGACCGATGGCAAGACGTATCTTTGCAAACAGGCTGGCAGCAAGCTCCCCGGCGACGATCTGGGCTGTGTCGAGACCGTCGAGTTCTCGGGGCCGCACCCGGCTGGACTTCCAGGAACGCACATCCATTTTCTCGCTCCCGTGAGCATGGGCCGCCAAGTCTGGTACATCAACTACCAGGACGTGATCGCCGTGGGGCACTTGTTCAACACCGGACAATTGCTCAACGAGCGAGTGGTCTCCATCGCGGGCCCCGCGGCCAAGAATCCGCGACTGGTTCGCACTCAGCTCGGAGCGAATCTCGCCGAGCTAACTGCTGGCGAGTACGACACCAACACGCCGCACGGTGTGCGGGTGATTTCCGGTTCTGTCCTGTCTGGCCGCAAGGCGACGGGAGCGACCGATTTTCTGGGCCGGTACCACAACGCGGTCGCGCTGGTGGCCGAGGGTCGCGAGCGTGAGTTGATGGGTTGGTCGGGTCCCGGTTTCGACAAGTACTCGATCAAGCCGATCTTCGCCTCGGCGCTATCGCTGGGCAAACGCTTCGCGATGACCACCACGACCCATGGCAGCCATCGGGCGATCGTGCCGCTGGGTTCGTTCGAGAAAGTAATGCCGCTCGATATCATTGCCACGCCGCTGCTGAAGTCGCTGGTGGTGGCGGACAACGAGCAATCGCAGGCACTCGGTTGCCTGGAGCTGGATGAAGAAGATTTGTCGCTCTGCACGTTTGTCGACACCGGCAAGCACGACTTCGGTCCTTACCTGCGGCGGAGCCTGACGGAGATCGAACGCGAGGGCTAAGCGATGCTGAGCCCCACGCCGTGTCCATTTCCACCTGACCCCCAATCCTGACCCTAAGCCGTTATGAAGTTCCTACGCAGCCTGCTGGACAAAGTAGAGCCGCTGTTTACCAAGGGTGGTAAATTCGAGCGACTCTATCCGCTGTACGAAGCGGGCGACACCTTCCTGTTCACGCCGGGCGAAGTCACCAAAGCGGGGCCGCACGTCCGCGATAGCCTCGATATGAAGCGAATGATGACCACCGTCATTGTCGCTCTCGTGCCGTGCATTCTGTTTTGCCTGTACAACACGGGCTATCAGGCAAACCTGCAAATCGCGGCGGGCACCGGCACGCCGATCGAAGATTGGCGCGAAGCCATCTTTACGAGCCTGGGCTTCACGCACGACCCGAATAGCATTCTGAGCTGCTACGTTTATGGAGCCCTGTGGTTCCTACCCGCCTACATCGTCACGATGGCGGTTGGTGGTACGATTGAGCTCATCTTCGCCCTCGTGCGAGGACATGAGATCAACGAAGGGTTCCTCGTTACCGGCATGCTCTATCCGCTGACGCTTCCGCCAACGACACCCCTATTGGTCGTCGCCGCGGGCATTGGATTCGGCGTGCTGATTGGTAAGGAAGTGTTCGGTGGTACCGGCAAGAACTTCCTCAATCCGGCCCTCTGTGCTCGAGCGTTCGTCTACTTCGCCTTCGCCGGCTACCTGTCGGGCGAGACCAATCGTCTTGGCCAAGGCGTGTGGGTCGCGGTGCAGAAGGCCGATGGATTCACGGGGGCAACCACGCTCGGCGCCATGGTTTCGGCACCGGCCGGGGAATTGCCTGGCAAGGTGATGACCGAGGCCGTCCAGCACATCAATCCCGACATGACTTTCGATTGGTGGACCGCGTTCATCGGTTTTATCCAAGGCTCGATGGGCGAGACCTCGACGCTCGCCTGCCTGATCGGTGCCGCCATCCTGATCGCTACCGGCATTGGCTCGTGGCGAATCATGGCAGGCTGCGTGATCGGTGCCCTGGGTCTAAGCTCGCTCTTTTACTTCTATGCCATTAACTACGACAGTACCAATCCGGTTTCGTACATCTCGCCGATGTGGCACCTGGTGATTGGCGGCTTTGCCTTCGGTACCGTCTTCATGGCGACCGATCCCGTCTCGGCCTCGATGACCGAGATGGGCAAATGGTGGTACGGCATACTGATTGGTGCGATGACCATTCTGATTCGTGTCATCAACCCCGCGTTCCCCGAAGGCATCATGTTGGCGATTCTGTTTGCCAACGTGATGGCTCCTTCGATCGACTCGATTGTTATCCAAGCGAATATTAAACGGAGGCTCGCACGCTATGGGACGTGATTCCTTTGCGGGTACCCTGCTGGTTGCCCTCGTGCTGTGCGTAGCCTGCTCGCTACTCGTGTCGAGCGCGGCCGTGCTGCTCAATCAACGCCAAGTTGCCAACAAGCGGCTGTATGAAAAGACCAACATCCTCATCGCCGCCGGCCTCGCCGATACTTCGGCCAAACCGGAAGAAGTAAACGAGGTGTACGAGAAGCGTGTGAAGCGTCTGCTGATCGACCTCGACGAAGGGACTGTCGTGCCCACGTCCGAGGTCGACTACGACACGTTCGACCCCCGTGCCGCTGCAAGCGATCCCAAGACCAGCGAAGAGATCACCACCGAAGGCCCTACGCCCGGTGTGGATCGTCGGGCGAAGATGGCCTTCGCTTACGAGATCCTCGCTGAGGGCAGCGACTCAGAAGTGGATCAGTACGTGCTGCCCATCTACGGCAAGGGCCTGTGGTCGACCATCTACGGATTCATTTCGCTCGACTCCGACGCCAAAACGGTCAAAGGCATCACGTTCTACGATCACGGCGAGACCCCTGGTCTTGGCGGCGAAGTGGAGAACCCGCTGTGGCAAGGCAAGTGGCTCGGAAAGCTCGCCCGCAACGAAGAACATGATGTCGTGATTACCGTTGCCAAAGGAAGCGCCCCCACCAGCGGCCCCGCGGCCGACTACACCATCGACGGGCTATCTGGAGCAACGATCACGACTCGCGGAGTATCCAACTTCGTCCAGTACTGGCTCGGCCCCGGCGGGTTCGGCCCGTTCCTCGACAAGCAAACAGCAGCTAACTAGCAATCCGGTGGTGCGACTCGCATTCACCTCGATATCCAGACTTTGGAAACCAGATCATGGCCAAGCCAACTGCCAAAGATGTCCTTTTAGGTCCGATCTTCAACAATAACCCCATTGCCCTTCAGGTGCTTGGCATCTGCTCGGCGCTGGCGGTAACAACGAAGCTGGACAAGGCCTTCATCATGGCCCTCGCCGTGACGTTGGTTACTGCGTTTTCGAGCGCCGCGATCAGCGCCATTCGCAAGCTGATCCCCAGCAGCATTCGCATCATCGTCCAGATGACCGTAATTGCCTCGCTGGTGATCGTGGTGGATCAATTGCTGAAGGCTTTTGCCTTCGACATCAGCCGCACGATGAGCGTGTTCGTGGGCCTCATCATCACCAACTGCATCGTGATGGGACGTGCCGAAGGGTTTGCCATGAAGGAAGGCCCGTGGCTGTCGTTTCTCGATGGCATCGGTAATGGTCTGGGCTACAGCGTCATTCTGCTGGTCATCGGATTCATCCGCGAACTCTTTGGATCCGGCAAAGTTTGGAACTACCCGGTGTTCGATCTCTATCGCATCGAAGATGGCGTCGCCAAAGGTTGGTACGAACCCAATGGCCTGATGCTGCTAGCCCCCAGCGCGTTCTTCCTGATTGGCATCTTCATTTGGATCTTGCGCACTTTCAAGCCGAAACAAATCAACTCCGACCCGACCCTGTAATTGGTTGAACCTCCGCGATCAATACAGCACTCTCTCACGAGACGGTTACTATGGACTTCCAACATCATCTCAATATCTTCCTGAACGCGGTGTTCATCCAGAACCTGGCGCTTGCGTTCTTTCTTGGCATGTGCACGTTCCTGGCCGTGTCGAAGAGCATCAAGAATGCCTTTATGCTAGGCATCGCCGTGACGATCATCATGTTCATCACGGTGCCAGCGAATAACTGGATCTTCAATCATCTGCTCAAGGAAGGTGCGCTGTCGAGCATCCTGGGTCCGATGGGCATCGACGCTGCTAAGGTGGATCTCACCTTCCTGGGGCTCATCTGCTACATCGGCACCATTGCGGCGATGGTGCAGATCCTGGAAATGACACTCGATCGATTCTTCCCCGCACTTTACAACACGCTCGGCATCTTCTTGCCGCTGATCACCGTGAACTGTGCCATCCTGGGTGGGTCGCTGTTCATGGTCGAACGCGACTACACCTTCGCCGAGAGCTGCACCTATGGTTTTGGTGCCGGCTTCGGCTGGGGCTTGGCAATTGTTGCACTGGCCGGTGTCCGCGAGAAGCTGAAGTACAGCGATGTGCCTCAAGGGCTCAAAGGTCTTGGAATCACGTTCATTACGGTAGGCTTGATCGCGATGGCCTTCATGGCCTTCGGCGGTATCAACCTGCCCGAATAAATTCACTGTTCGAGACTCGCTCCCTCCACTGCTTACGACTCACGCAAACAACGACGGGTCAACACCCGTTACACTGCGAGGCAATCCTCATGGATACCATGACTATCGTTTACGGCGTCGCCATGTTCACCATCGTGGTGCTCGTGCTGGTGCTGCTGATTCTGTTCGCCAAGTCGAAGCTCGTGGTGTCGGGCGACGTGTCAATCACGATTAACGATCAAAAAACCATCAAGGTTCCCGCGGGCGGCAAGCTCTTGGGTGCCCTGGCGAGCGAAGGTATCTTCGTCTCCAGCGCCTGCGGGGGCGGTGGTACCTGCGCACAGTGCGAGGTGAAAGTGCTTTCGGGCGGCGGCGATATCCTCGCCACCGAGATGACGCATCTCACCAAGAAAGAAGCCCGCGAGGGTTGCCGGCTGTCGTGCCAGGTGGCCGTGAAGCAGGACATGAAGGTCGAAGTACCACCTGAAGCATTCGACACCAAGAAGTGGGAATGCGAAGTGATCTCGAATCACAACGTGGCCACCTTCATCAAGGAGTTCAAACTCAAATTGCCCGAAGGCGAAGAGGTGGACTTCAAGGCGGGTGGTTACATCCAGATCGAATGCCCGCCGCACGAAGTGCACTACAAGGACTTCGAGATCGAAGAACGGTTCCGCGAAGACTGGGACAAGTACAACGTTTGGCAGTACGTGTCGAAGGTCGACGAGCCGGTCGTTCGGGCCTACTCAATGGCCAACTACCCCGGCGAGAAGGGCATCATCATGCTCAACGTCCGCGTAGCCAGCCCGCCCCCCCGCCTGCCCAACGTCCCGCCGGGTAAGATGTCGTCGTATATCTTCTCGAAAAAGCCGGGCGACAAAGTCACGATCAGCGGTCCCTACGGCGAGTTCTTCATCAAGGACACCGACGCCGAAATGGTTTACATCGGCGGTGGTGCCGGTATGGCTCCGCTGCGTAGTCACATCTTCGAGCTGTTCAAGCACCTAAAAACAGGCCGCAAGGTGTCCTACTGGTACGGTGGTCGTAGCATGCGTGAATTGTTCTACGTCGATCACTTCCGCGAGATTGAGAAAGAGTTCCCGAACTTCAAGTTCAACATCGCGCTCAGCGAGCCTCTACCTGAGGACAACTGGACCGGATACAAGGGCTTTATTCATCAGGTGCTGCTCGACAACTACCTGAGCACCCATCCGTCGCCCGAGGATATCGAGTACTACATCTGCGGTCCTCCAATGATGAACGCTGCGGTGTTCAAGATGCTGGACGATCTGGGCGTCGAGAAGGAAAACATCGCCTACGACGACTTCGGCGGCTAAGATGGTCATTGAAGACCCTCGCCGAACTGCGAAAGATCCATGCGTCCCTCTTACCTTAACTGCGTGAAGTCACAACTCCAGCGCCAAGCCGTGGTGCTATTGGTCGTGGGCTTATGGCTCTCGCTTGCCGCTGGTTCGGGTTGCTTTGCCGCTCAAGTGGCGAAGCTCGATGGTCGCACGATGGGGACGACCTGGCATGCAGTGCTAGAGTTCAACGGCGATGATTACAACTCCGGCGACTTCGAGGAGCAAATCGAAGTGCGACTCGCCGAGATCAATCGGCTGATGTCGACGTACGATCCTGAGTCGGAACTGTCACGGTTCAACGCTTCGCAGTCGACCGATTGGTTCGCAGTCAGCCCGGAAACAGCGGTCGTCATCGCGGCCGCGCTCGAAGTCGCCAAGAAATCGAACGGACAGTTTGATCCTACCGTAGGTCCGTTGGTGAACCTGTGGGGATTCGGTCCCGACGGCCGCCGCAAAGAACCCCCGAGCGATGAACAGATTGCCGCGGCGCGGGGGAAGGTGGGTTACCAGCAGGTCGAAGCAAGACTCGACCCACCGGCCATCCGAAAATCGAGCCCCGGCGTTTATCTTGACCTGTCGGCCATCGCCAAAGGCTATGGCTCGGACGCGGTCGTCGAAACATTGAGGAATTCCGACGATGGTAAAGCGTTCGTCGAAGCCGCGATGGTAGAGATCGGTGGCGAGATTCGGACCTACGGCACAAAATCCACCGGCCAACCATGGCGACTCGGTATCGAACGCCCCGATTCCGAGTTTCAGATGGTCCACCAGATCGTCGCGATCGACAATGGTGACGCGCTCGCCACTTCAGGGGACTATCGCAATTTCTTCGCCGATCATGGGCATCGTTACTCACACACCATCGATCCCGCGACAGGGCGACCAGTCACGCACAAGTTGGCGTCCGTCACCGTTCGAACGCCGACCTGCATGGAAGCCGACGCACTGGCCACCGCACTGACGGTGATGGGGCCCGAGAAAGGCCTCGCCTGGGCGACAGAGCATAAGATCGCCGCGGTGCTGGTGGAGCGTACCGACGACGGATTCCGTGAACTGGTGACGCCGGCGTGGGCGAAGATCGATGGCAATTCCACGAAGGTCACATCCACTAGCGCGAAGGGAAATTCCATGTTGGTTTACGCCGTGATAAGTCTCTTGGTCTTCGGAGTTGCCCTTGCCGGCATGGCGATCGGTGTGATCTTGAGCAATCGCCGACTCAAGGGAACTTGTGGCGGCATCGCGGGCCTCACCGACACGAGCGGCAAAACGGCATGCGAACTCTGCACGAATCCCTCCCCCACGTGCGGCGGTAAGAACAACGCTGAATCGCACGAGCACGCCGAAGCCCACTAGGCTCGCCTGTTGGCCTGCCATTGAGCGACGCACAGTAGCGCTAGTGCACAGAGTAGCGCCGCGCCATTCACGCTGGTCACCACCTGAAACAGCACGCCTTCGATGCCAAGCCGGGTGAGGAACTGCTGCGTAGAGGTCACGTTGAAGAGCGGGATGAGCGAGAGCAGCAAGATCGGGACACGTAGCGCCAGTGAAATGTTTCGCCAAGAGCGCTGCGACACCGTAGCAATGCCCACAATGGGTGTCAGTGCGAGCAGGGCGTCGTACGACTGGTGATAAATGCTCACCAGAACTCCAATCGCGGCAAGGCTGCCACCGATGCTCGTCAGCCCGCTGTTCGCCGGCGTGTTCGCTCCACGCCACAGAAGCACGCAAGGAATCGCGAGCAGCGCGGCCATCATCAGCAGTTGCTCGCCCTCGGTGGGATTGGTGCCGAGCCACTTACCCACGAGCACAGGCAGGTCGAGGCGGGTCCAGGAGTTCACAGGTAATTCAGTTTCGTCAAATCGGTGAATCTCCTGCGCAGCCTTCATGCTCGCGAGCTGCTGGGTAAGGCTCGCTTGTTGCATGAGCCACGCCAGCGCGACAACCGCCCCGACCGTCGATAGCAACACACCTCGCCAAGCGGCTTGCCAATCGCGTCGCGCGAGCATCAACAGCGTAAGCGGAATGATGAACGTCGGCTTGAGCGACGCGAACATCATCCCCACGCCCGATAGCCAGGGACGCGTTCGGGCAAACGAAAGGGCTAGCGCAACACCGATCGCGAGCTCAAACGTAAAGTAACCACTGAATAACGTCAACATGCCCGCGCGTGAAAGCACGATCACCGCCATCACGGGGAGAAACCACACTTTTAGTGAAGCCCCCGCATCGCGAACAAGCACCCACGCCAGCCCGGCGATCATCAGGATCATCAGGCCAAAGTAAACCCATTCGGCAATGGTAAGTGGGAGCAGACCAATTGGAACATGCAGTAGGAAGAGGAGCGGCGAGTACAGCGGCGTCGGCCGGGGTACCGGATACGATTCGACGTACTCCACGCCATAGGGGCTCACGCCATCGGCAAACGCCTTCGCCGGAAAGTAGATGCCATTCTGAAAATCACCAAAGCCAAGCAGCTTCGGTTGGTAAGGCCCTGGCGGATGATGGTAGGTGTGTGCTCGCCAGGCACTTCCCGCCACGCCGGCAATGATCACCACCAACGACAGTAGCTGCACGAGCCATTGCCACAGGCCCAACCGACCCACCCTTTGCTCTCGGCCATCCATCACGACTGCTCGCACGTAGGCTGGACACTAGAGGTCGAGAACGTGGCGTACTCAGCCACCGGCTCTGTCTGCCCGACCGTCGCCGCGTGTGCCAGGACCGTTCCGACATTGAAATGTCGCTGCATCAAGTCGAAAAGTTCGTCCAGCAGTGACTCCTTCGCGCTTCGTGGCAAGTTCATGCCCGGAAAGAACGCGAGCTCTGGCACTTCGTCGCCCCCGAGGAAATCGAGCGGGTGCAGCAGCATCGACGGCCCAACTCCGCGTAGCCGGCACAAGTCGACGGCCCGCCTGAGGTAGAAGCTTGCTAGGTGCCGCGAGTACTGGCGCAGGTACATCAGGTAGGTTACGTGGATGGGCAGACGTGCGAGGGGCATGGTGGTGACAGGCACTTCCACCAAGCTGCCACTGGGAGTGCCGATGGCGTGCGGTCGTAACGAACCTAGCGCATCGGCGAGCGTCGCAAAGCGCTGCCGAGGTCCATCGGACGATGTTCGATGCGACTTGAGCCTCGCGTACCAGGCCGCCAGCGGTCCGATGACCGTCGGAAACGTCGAGGCGTCGTAGGCGTAGTTACGCCGGGCGAGAATCTCAAGCAACTGAGGCGAACCACTGAACCCCGGTGCGCGGAAACCTCGCGTTCGGATCCCTGTGTGAAGTGCGATGATCTCCTCGGCGTCGACGACCTCTCGTTCAAGCTCATCGTGATCAATGGCATCGAGCCACGGGTAGTGCCAGTAACTGTGATTGGCGATCTCGTGACCGCCATCGACGAGCTCCTGCACGGCCTCCACGTTCTGCGGGCACTCTAGGTCCTTGCCCACCACGAACACGGTGGTCGACAGGGCTGCGCGCGACAACTGCTCCGCCACTCGCGGGGCGACGAGCGGGAGATAACTGGGATAATCTTGCCAACCTTCGAGCCCATGCGTCCGCATGTACGCCCACTTGTTGTCAAGATCGAGCGACAAACTCGCGATCGGCTTCGACATGCGTAGTACGTGAGGCAGGGGAGGGGCGGAGGTCAACGGCACGCGGTTCGTCGAGCGAGGGAAGCAATTGGTCGCGAACAGCGTCTTGGGCAATCTCGATGGTCTCGTTGACGTTCAGATTACCCTTAAGAATGTGCGCCGAGTTCACGGCCCATACGCCAGGTACGCTGGTGCGCATGGATGGCAGCCGTTCGGAATAGTTGAGTGTCGGCAAGGCCATGACGTTGCGAGTACGCGAAACACGGAAGGCCAACACGTCCTCACGCGAGAAATGCTCGTACATGTTCTCAAGCGTTGATAGGCAGCGTTCTTCAAAAGCTTGGTCCGATAGATGGAACGTCTCATCGCCGGGCGCGAGGTACTTAGGTAAGTACACCAGCGAGTGCCCGCCGATTTCTTCGCGGTCGACGATCGTGGTCATCTCGATCACGGCGGTCAGCGGAACCCACGTGTCGGTGATGTTGGTGACGTAGTACCGTGAGATTGGCTTCTTGAGAAGCAGCGAGGCACAGACAATACCCAAGTACTCGATGCCTTCGTGCGCCGCCCGTTCGGTTTCCTCCATTTGAGGACAAGCACGGGCGATCAGTGGCGACGGGATCGTGAACACGACTTGATCGAACGAGCGCACGTCGCCCGAGCGAGTGGTGACTTCGACCCGGCCCTCCGGCTGCGCGACCGACTGTTCGACGGCGGCGTCGCAGACGATTTCGACGCCCTCTTCGCGAAGTACCTCGGCAAAACGATCGAGGATCCGCGCGTAGCCGCCCGGAACGTAGCCGAACATTTCCTTCTTCAGCCCCGTACGCCGAGCCTTGTACATCCGGTTGATATGAGCCCAGATGAACGCCGCCGAAGTGGTCTTGTACGCCTCGCCGAGCTTGGCGCGGAGAAGTGGTAGCCAGATCTTCTCGAACGTCCCGCGGCCACTCCACTTCTGCAACCAGTCCGCGACGGGAATCGATTCCAGCGGTTTCCAGTTCTCGATCTTCGAAGCGCCGAAGATGGTCGCCCCGAGTCGAATCTTCTCAATCAACTTGAGCGGCGGGAACGAAAGAAACTCCATCGCACTGCTCATCGAGATCAGCTTGCCACCCGAGTAGAAGCCGGTCTTCGTCTCGACCCACTTCATCTGCTCTTCAAGCCCAAGCTCGGCTAGCAAACCACGGAGATTGGAGTCGGAGAGTAGCGTAACGTGGTAGTAGCGATCCCACACGGCATCGCCAAGCTGCCACGCGCCGGTTAGACCGCCAAGCGCTGGCGCGGACTCGAGCAGTGTCACCTGCTGCCCCGCTTGTGCCAAGCGGTGGGCGACGGTCATGCCAAGCATGCCGCCACCAACGACAGCCCAGTGCTGGCGGCGTGGGGGGAGAGGCTTGTTAATAGTTGCACCGTTCATACTTACTCTCCCGTTCCTTTGAATCGCCGGCGGGCGATGAGCTTGAGCGTCTGCCACACAGTCCGCAGTACTCGCATTTTGCTCACGCCACCTTTCTGGTCGTAGCGAAGCACCAGCGGCGCTTCGCCCATGATCGGCCGAAAACGACGGAGCTTGAGCAGCACGTCGACCATGCAGGAGAAGCCTTGCTCGCTGACGAACTGCTTCCCGTAGAAGTCGGTTCCTTCGCGAAGCAATTCGTAGCGGTACGCTCGGTAGCCGCACGTGTAGTCGCGCACGCCCTTGATGGGAAACGCGGTCTTGAACAACAGGCGAGCCCCGAGACTCATCAGGTTGCGATGGAACGGGACACCCACCACGCGCGAACCATGCTGATAGCGCGAAGCGATCGCCACGTCGTGCCCCTCGCGGATCATGGTGACCAAGCGGTCGATCGAACCCGGTGGATGCGTGTTGTCCGCGTCCATCGTCAAAATGACGTCACCCGGTTCCGCTGCGTCGAGTGCGGCCAGGAAGCCAGTGCGAAGCGCTGCGGCAAGGCCTTGATTCTTCTTGTGCGAGATGCAATTCACCGGCATATGAAATGAAGCCTGGCTCGCCACCAGCGCGGTGTCGTCCGAACTGCCATCGTCTACGACGATCACCTCGTAGCGATATCGCGACGACGCCAAATCACGTTGAATCCCTTCGAGAAGCGGCCCCAGCGATTCCCCTTCGTTGTAGGCGGGAAGCATGATGACGATCTTGGTGGGCTTGGCCTCTGCAAAGGTAGGCGCAAGCGCGGCAGACGCTTCCGTCGAGATGTCGAGGTCAGGACGAATGAGGTCGAAGGTTGGTGACGTACTCATGATGAAGGCTCTAAACGTTGAATAACAAGCTGGCGAGGATTAGGTGCTCGGTAAGGTCAGGCAGTGAAGGTGGCAGTGCCCCCCCAATAGGCTAATTGGGGGAGAGACCGCGTCGGCCGGCATGGAGATTTTCTCTATTAGCCATAACACATCTCTGCGGCGGGTGGATCGACCGCTTCGGGGTTGATGGAATACAGTCGCGTTAGCTGTAGAAACAGCAGCCCCAGGTAGAGAGGGTTGAGGTACAGATAGCGTCGCCATAGTCGGCGAGGCTCTTTGACCAAGCGAAAGAGCCACTCCAGGCCGCGATCCTGCATCCACCGAGGCGCTTGCGCGAGCTGCCCTGCGTGGAAGTTGAATGCGGCACCAACTGCGAGCAGCGGCATCGACACCCGTTGTTTCATCTCGTGCGAGAACACCTCCTGACGAGGGCAACCAAGGCCAACGAATGCGATCTTCGCGCCGCTGGCGCAGATCTCGTCGACCAGCTCTTCGCGTTCAGGCTCGGTGAGCGTGCGGAACTTTGAGGCCCGCGTACCGGCGATTTGAAGGCCAGGAAAGCGTTCGGTGAGCTTCGCTTGCAGTTCGTCAAGCAACTCTTCGCTTCCGCCGAACAGAAAGATGGGCAGCCCCGCCACAGCGGCGGTCTCGCACACTTCCAGCATCAGGTTGGGACCGTACACGCGGTCGGGGAGCTTCGTGCCGTGCAACCAGTTGAGCGCCCAGCGAACTGGGTGACCGTCGGGAACAATCAATTCGAAGTTATTGAGGCGGTAGCGATGCTCCCGGTCGAGTACGCCCGTCATCAGTCCATGCACGGCCAGCGCCGACACGGCCATCGGACGCTGCATGCGCGCGGCGTCGACGATCTTGTGGACGGCGGCCTGGTAGTTGACGGCGTCGATGCGGACGCCCAGCACGTTGTGTTTCCCCCGGTCGATCATACGACGCTCACCTCCGCCCAGCGTTCGACGTTTGCTTCGTAGATTTCCTGAAGAATCTCGGGCACGTCGTACTCGAGCTGCCAATCGGGATAGTCCGATTGGAACCGCGCGAGATTGCTGATCCACCAGATGTGATCGCCCGCGCGATTCGACTCGCTGTACGACCACTCCATCTCACGCCCCGTAATCTGCTCGCAAAGCCCAATGGCTTCGATCATCGAACAGTTGCTGTATCGCCCGCCGCCGATGTTGTAGACCGCGGCCGAGCGGGGGTTGCGGTAGAACTCGTAGAACGCACGAATCAAGTCGGCACTATGGATATTGTCGCGAACCTGCTTGCCGGCGTAACCAAACACCGTGTACGGCGTCGCCGTGACAGCGCACTTCATCAGATAGGCCAAGAACCCGTGCAACTGCGTCCCCGAGTGACTCGGACCCGTCAGGCAGCCGCCGCGGAAACAGGCGGTTCGCATGTCGAAATAACGACCGTACTCTTGCACTAAGACATCGGCCGCGACTTTGGACGCACCAAATAAGCTGTGCATCGAATGGTCAATGGAGAAGTCTTCGGGAATGCCATCGGCGTACTCGTGGGTGGGGTCAATCTCCCATCGCGTTGTCTGTTCGACGAGTGGCAGGCGATTGGGGGCGTCGCCATAGACCTTGTTGGTCGAAGTGAAAATGAACACAGCCTCGGGAGCGTGCTGGCGAACAGCTTCGAGCAAGTTCAGCGTCCCAACGGCGTTCACGCCAAAGTCGGTCTTGGGTTCGCGAGCGGCCCAGTCGTGCGAAGGTTGTGCGGCTGTGTGGAGCACGAGCTCCAGATCGCTCCCATACCGAGCAATCAGGTTGTCGATGGCCGCGTCGTCGCGGATGTCCACTTCGAAATGCGTATAGCGCGATCCCAGTTGCTCTTCGAGCTTCGTACGGTTCCAGTGCGTCGACGCCTCGGCCCCAAAGAACCGGGCTCGCATGTCATTATCGATGCCGACGACGTCAAAACCCTGCTCTGCAAAAAACTTAGTGGCCTCGGAACCAATCAGTCCCGCGGAGCCGGTAACTAACACAACACTCATAGATGTTTCTCGATGCGATGAAGTTCGCCTGACAAATCACAGTTGCAAATCAAAGTTGAGGCAGGTTGCCGGGCTTAGGCCGACTTCACCACCGAAGCGGAGGAGCTCCGTCCGCTCCCCCGTTGGCCCGCGCGGCGAGCCTTGACCAACCGCTCCTCCATAATCCGGCCGATGCGAGCGAAGGTCAGCCGCGGAGCAAGTATCGCCGCCCATGCCATGCGGAGCTTTCCGAGGAGACGCCGTCCGCCGTAGATCTCCGCGATAGCCAAGCGATACTGGCAGCGCGAATGGAGATCGATCGATTCAGCACATCGCCGAAGCCAACCCACCGAAGCCCGCTGCTTGGCGTACTCTTCGTGCGTGATCAACTGCAAACCTGCTTGCCTTAGGCGTGCAAGTTCGCGAGCGTAGTCGATGCTGAACCGCATCCGCCGCATCCCTTTGCCATTAAGGCTGCCGATATGAACGCGGTAGTGGTGCAGCAATTCGTCGATGTTGGCAAGCTTGGAGACCTCGCCCATTCGGATCATCATGTCCCAAGCGTCTTGCAGTGGCACCCGCCAGTAGCCGCCAATTTGCTTGAGCCGGTCAGCTCGCATAAGGATGCACGCGTGAGCCAATCCGTGCCGGCCCTCCATCATCGCAGCGAAGATGCTGTCATGCGTGGTAGGTAAATTGAGGCTCGGGCCGACCCCGGCTTCGCCCAGAGGGGCCATTTGAGCGCCGACCAATCCGACTTCCGGATGGCGATCGAGATACTCGACTTGCGTCGCCAATCGATGAGGAAGCGAAACGTCGTCGGCGTCCATTCGAGCGATGTACTCGCCCGAACAATGCTGGAGTCCGTGGTTCGCAGCGACGGCCGTGCCGCCGTTCGCCTGACGAATCACGCGAACGCGCGGATCGGTTAGGCTGGCCAAGTAGTCGGGCGTGGAGTCGGCCGAGCCATCGTCGACGATGATGAACTCGAAGTCGCCGAAGGTCTGCCCCAGCACCGAATCGACCGAGGCTGGCAGGTAGGGCATGCCGTTGTACACGGTCATTAAGACAGAAACTCTAGGCATACTGGTACCCCCCCGCTCGAACCGCACATTCGACCCAATTGAAACGTCCATTCTGCTTTACCCAAACTACCAACGGAAGCATTTCGGGCAAAAACTGCGGAGTTTTAACAGCGAAACTCGTCCAGCCCGAATGGACACACGGCCAGCCGCATCCTGTGTTAGCTTGTGGCTTCATCGACGTCCTCCTTCGGGCGGAGGCCCCCCGCGACGAAAATTCCAATGGCAATCGAAAGCCCCTCGATACGGGCCGCCGAGCATCCGGCCTCGGTGATGCCATGCATGAAAGCGTAGGCAATGAGCGTCGCGAATAGCGCGTAAGCGGTCACCTGGGTTTGGCGATAGGTGTTCACCAAACGAGTGGTGGCGAGCACAGCGACAGCCAGGCCAATGGCGAGACCGACCATGCCTTGTTCGAGAAGCGTGTTAACGTAGACCGAATGGGCGTCGGTGGGATACCAGTTGGCTTCGGCGGCGACATCGATCCGGCGCTCGGCGGTCCAAAAGGCTTCGTAGCCATGCCCATGCAACGGCTGGGCAAGCACGTCCCCCCACACGGCTTGCCACACGGGAAGCCGGCCGGTGAGATTGCCCACTTGCTCCTGGCGACCCATGGTCGCCGCGCCACCCATGGCGCGTTTAAGTTCGTTGCCACCCACAGCCCAAGCGAAAAGCACCACCGCCGCAATCGACACGATGCCCGCCCAGAATCCGACGAGGCGTTTCGAATCGAGGCCGAGCGACCACTGAATCAGCGCAGCCGCCAGGAACACGCCCGCGGCGGTGCGGCTTTTGGTGAGGTACAAAGCAGTGAGGCCCACGATGATCAGCATCCACATCAGCGACTTCCGCTCGCCCGCCTTCAAGAAGGCAATCGCTGCGAGGACCATGAACGCGGCGTGGACCGCCACCATATTGGCGTGCATGCCACCCTTAAGTCGGTAATCCCCTTGCCAAGGTGTTAAGTGTCCGCCGGCGAGCTCGCTCAGGAGTGCGGTAGCAACCGACGTGGTGCATATCACGAGCACGAAGAACATCGCTTGATTGGCTGGATAACAACGCGCGACGCCGAAGGCGGTCATCAAGATCACGCTCAAACGGATAAGTTCGCGCAGGGTTACCGAGGGCTCGATGGACCACAGCAGGGTGGTCGCGGCCCATCCCAAGCCCGCGAGGACCAGCCAGCCAATCGCGTTGAAGTGGTAGGGCCGGTAGGGCGTTCGCACGCAAGCCAGGTAACCGCCGAGCAGCGCGAGGACCGCGAAGCATATTTTCTTCTGCGGCGTGCCGACTTCGACTTGGCCTTCGCTGTCTTCCTGCGTGTTAAGCGACTCGGTGGTGACTTTGAACTCGTAGGTGTCAACGCCCACTTCGATGGCGTCGTGATAGATACCGACCACGGCCGCAGCAACGGCCAGTGCCATGCCCCAAGGCATTACCCACCGCGTCGCCGCGGTGCGTACCATCGAACCTGATTGGAGGGACAGGGCTGTCATCTATTCGCGACTCACGGTAGTGAAGAGCACCCAAGTCACGATGAGCGCGACAACCGATTGCACGGCGATCGTCCATCCAATGCCCGCTGCCCCCTGCCACCACACCAGCGGAATGCCTGGGAGGAGCACCACCGCCATCTTCAGAATCGAGACGGCGAAGAGAGCCCGTCCTTGTTCAAGCGCCATCTGCGCGGCTTCGATTGGAATGAGCACGCCTTGCAAGCAGTAGCCAAGCGTAACGGCGCCTATGACGTATCGTGACGCGAATTCGGATTCGAACAGCAGGACCACAAGCTGCTCGCCAACCAGGGTGATCGCGGCCGTGGCTGCGAGCGCGATCACCATTGCGGCCGCGGTCCCACGCCACGCAAACTTCACCAACCCCGCGCGGCCTTGCTCGGCAAAAACACGTGCGGCCAGACTGCGCGAGAACGTGGTCGCGGCTACGAATAGCGGGTTGATCAAGCTGACGATCAGGTAGGCTGACGCAAAGGTTCCGACTTCGCGGATGCCATGGTATTGTGCGAGCATCGCCCGCAGGATGAGGTCGCATAGCAATATGGCGACCGACACCGCGAGCAGCCAGCTACCAAAGCGAAGGTTGGACTTGAGATGCAGCTTTACCAGCTTCCAGTGCACTGCGAGCCTAGGCCACTCCACGACGTACCAAATCGCGGTGAGCCCCGACGCGGCCGCCATCGTGAGCAAGGCCGTCGCGAAGTTCAGAAGTTCGTAGTGCCAGAGCGCGAGCAACGCTCCCAATTGGACAAGACCAATGGGTACGTCAACCGCCAAGAGCTCGTGACCGCGAAAGTCGGCAATCGAAGTTCGACGCGCGTGTTCGCGGATCGTCGCGGCCAAGAGCAGCGGCGCCAGCGTTAGCATCAGCATTGGGATCCATGCTGGAATCTCCCACACCAGGCCCAGAAGCTGCGTAACCACAAATGCCAGCGTCAGCACAACGGCTTGCAGAACGCCGACCAAGATCGCCAGCATCGCTGAGCTTCCGGCGTAGCGTTTGATCGCCGCGGGGCCCATATGAACCACGCGGGCCGCGTACGGACTCCACACCAGAGAAGTCGGAATGCCCATCGCTCGCCACAGCATGGTCGTGCCGAACGAGAATACACCCAGCTCTTCTTTGGAGCAGGCGCGCCCCACGATCACCGTAGTGATCGCGCTCACGAGGCTCACTACCATTTGATCGCCAAGCGTAAACGCCGCCTGCACCCAAGACCGGGAGAGCCGACGTTTGGACTGCACCTTCGGCGGCGAATCGCACGCAGTCGCCACGCTAACGGGTGCAGTACTCAATGGATCAACGTGGAGAAAGAAATGGTGCAAGAAAGAAGAAGTGGCCGGGGAAACGCTTATAGCCAACGATCCAGCCAAGCGGGGACGTACGACCGTTTGCGATTCAGCACGGATCCGACCACCGGAACGCTATCGAGTTTCAATTGCTGGACAGCCGCCTCGGCGTCACCGCGGCGAGTAAGATCGGCTTCGGCGACCAACAGCACGCCATCGCACTGTCGGGCGAGGAACAGCGACGGGCCCAACTTGCTCGCTTCGGGGAGGTCCACCACCACGGCCGAGTAACGCTCGCGGAGCTCGTTGACCAAGTTCTGGAATGCGGCGGGCTGAACGCCCAATTGATCTAGCATGCCAGCGCGACCAGCGGCCAGCAGGTCAAGTCCAGCGTGCTTGGTTGCCTGTACCGCATCCGCGACGGGTAAGTTATCGACCAACACTTCCGCCAAGCCGGGATTCTTCTTCAGCCCAAACAGCCGCTCGGCTTTCGGGCGGTATAGGTTGGCATCGATGAGCAGCACGGGACCATCCACTTGGGCGACTAGTCGCTGCGCAAGATTGGCAGCCACGGTGGTCGAACCTCCGCCGGCGGCGACCGCCACGACCCCAAACATAGCCGCGACGCCACTGGATGCCTCTAGTTGCGGCTGCAGGCGCCATGCGAGGGTGTCGTAATCATCGAGCGCTGCGTTACGACGTAAAGAGCGGCGCGCGGGGCTGAACTGCTCCAGCGACGCACGATCGTCGACACTCGTTACGGCCATCGACTGTTCGGTAGAGGTGGACATCAGGAGGATACTCTAGAAGGTAGCGGTAGTCGGAGTGTTCGTCTTGGTAGCGGCATCGAGTCAGGTCGCCAGGGCAGCGGTGGCACGCGACGACTCGCGAATCGTGGCGAGCACCGGCACACCGGTTAGCTCCGCCAGTTCGGTCTCGTTGTGCAAGCGGTTGTTGAGTCGCTCGCTGGCAACGACGACTGCCCCCGTACCCGCAGTGGCTAGGAACAACGAAGCGAGCAGCACCAATCCCTTGGACGGGCTCACCGGCTTTTCCAAGAGCAGTGGCTCCTGCGAAATGCTGATGTTTGAGATGCGCTGATCTTCGAGGGCTTGATCTATGCGAGCCTGCTCCAGATTCTCGGCGTATTGATAAAACTCACGCTCGCGTAGCGTCACTTCCCGCTCCAGCTCTTCAATGCGAAGTTCATTCGCATTGAGGGTCTTCAGGTCCTGGAGCACCAACTGCAGTTGAGCGTTGAGCGTTTCGAGCCGCGACTCGTGCCCCGCGATGGCAGTTTGCTGTTCGCGAAGCTCTAGCGACAACTGCTGGTGGATGGGATTGATGTCGTCGACGGTCTCCTGTCGCTGGCTCTGCTGCTGGTCCAACACCTTCTTGGCGTCTTCGAGCTGCCGGCTGACGGCAACCACGCGCGGATGTTCGTCGCTGTAGCGCGACGAGAGCTCGGCCTTCAGCACTTGCAGGGAGTAAAACTCTTGGTTCAGCAGGTCGGCGCCTTCGTTTGGCTTGGTGGTTCGCGAGGTGGCGACGCGTTCGGGCAAGTCGTCCAGTTGCTGACGAAGGTCAGCGGCACGGGCCTGGGCACCAGAAAGTGCTTGCTCGGTACCGAACTTCTCGCCCTCAATCGATTGCACCTGTTCTTCCAGCGTGCCACGCCGACCGGCGATCGACGCGATGCCCATTTCGTCCTTGGCCTCGCGGACCGCCAAGGTGGCGGCGTCGAGCTGTTGGCGGAGACTATCGCGCTGCTCTAAGAAGAACGCCTGCGAGCTCTGATTCCGATGAACGCGGGCGTGCTCTTCACGATAGACTTCAATCAACTCCGTGAGAATTGTCTGCGCCAGGTGCGGCGAATCGGCCTCGATCTCGACTTCGATCGCGGTCGAACCTCGCTCAGTCTCGACAACAAGCGAGTTCTCTAGCTCGATGATCGCCTCTTCTCGCTTCGTAATCGGATCGAGATCCTTGATGGCTCCAGCAAGTTGGCCGACGGTGGCGCCCATCAGTTGCCCGAATAGGCTCGGCTCGCTGGACGTTTCGTCGCCCTCGCCGAGCACCAATTCGGGGGTCAGGCGATCCACTGTCTTACCCAGAACGCCGCGGCTCGTCAGCACGTCGAGCGCAGATTTCACTTCGTCGTCACGACCGCTCTGCTGCAGGGCGATGGTCTTTCCGGTGGTTGCCGTGGGATCGATGCCCACCGACTCGCGCCCCACCTGCAGGAACATGATTGCTTCGGAGTGGTAGGTCCGCGGAAAGAACATAATCACCGTGACCGCCGCCGCGAGCGCGAAGAGCGGGATGAGGACCACCTTCCAACGATGGCGAAACACGGTTTCGACGATCGTGCGTGGCAGGCTATGGCTGGTGGAGTAGTGCGACATGGTTCGCTCGGAAGGGAGGACGCGTGAGCGGCAGGTGGGGGGTAGCGCCCGAATACGTTATCGGGTGGTGGAGGCGAGCAAATGGCTCGTCAACGACTCGACGGCGTGCTTCGTGGCAGGTTGGACAAGGGGAACGGTGTCGTGTGCAGGGACGGTGGCGAGAACGCGCTGGTACTCTTTCTCCATCCGGGCTGCGAGCACACTCCACTGAAATTGATTGGCTCGCTCTTGCGATGCCAAGCTCTTCTGGATCCATAACCCGGGATCCGACCCAAGGGTGACAATCGCAGCGGCCATGTCCTCGGCGACTTGGGCGGGCGAGCGGACGGCGATCTGCATTGCGGAGTCCGGCGACATGATATCGGCGGCCCCTTGATGGTCGAGTCCTATGATCGGCGTGCCAGCGGCGAGGGATTCTAAGAGCCCCGTCCCCGAAGTATCACGTAGGCTGGTGAACATGAACGCGTCGGCCCACGAGTAGTAGGGCAGGGTGTCGGCGTACTCAGGCCAACCAACCCAGCGAATGCGATCGGCCACTCCAAGCCGCTCGGCTTGACGACGCCAACCATCGTGACTTTGGCCAACGCCGAGTACCGTGAGTTCGTAATTGAAATCTTTGGGCAACTTGGCGATCGCCCGAGTAAGGAGCGGAAGGCCCTTCCAGGTGCGTTGACGTCCCGCCCACAACAACCGCATCGGTCGGTCGCCTGTTGGCGGCTCGCGCCGCTCGGCGAGCGGAGCGCCGATGCCCGTCTCGAGCATCACCTTCGCTTCGATGCCCAAATGCCGAGAGAGATCCCGCTGCGCGGCGTGGCTAGCGGCGAACACCGTAGTCGCCGAGCTGGCAGCGCGGCGAATGCGGCGGCTAATGTTCAGTTGCCACCAATTGACAACGGCCCGCGTGACTTCGCGCGTTCCGCCCATCAGATCGCACTGCGAAAGAAACCTCGCGGGCAGGTTGTGCGTGCCACCGATGGGACCCCAAACGAACGGAATCCCAAGCCGCCAGGTTTCGCCCGGTTCGCGGAAGCTGCAGAAGTTAATCTGGTGCACTAAGTGGAAATGGTGCTTGCGATGTAGTTGCCGCGCGACGCGAAGAGCTTGCCGCTGCCACAAACGGTAGCGTTGCCAAAACAGGTCGAACGTCTCGTCGCAAGCCGACCCCAACCAGCAGTTGGGCACCGCGACGAAGTGAATTCGGGACTGCGGCTGCTCGTCGGCAGCGTACTTCGTCAAAGTCTCAGACGGAGTGCGACCGCTGTGCAGCACCCACACTTGGTGATTCCGCGCGGCCTGCATCACCCGTTGCCAACCAACGCGCGACTCCATCGACTGATAGGGATCGCAGCAGTACGCCACCGCCAACAGCCTTCCCGATCGGGGAGCTGCTTTCGGAGCGTCTTGGTTGATAGTGAGAGAAGGCTGCATCAAGAACACTACGGAAATTCAGTATCGAGCTTGCATGGCACCGGCGGCCCAACGATGGTGCCGGAGGCTGCCGAGGCTAACGTGGTCCCTTGCCGAAGGCGATCGAAGGGACCGTCTGGGCAATCAGCACCAAGTCGTACCAAAGGGAGCGACGTCGGATGTACTGAAGATCCATTCTGATCCACTCGTCGAACGGCACAACATTTCGCCCACGAATTTGCCAAATGCACGTTAAACCCGGCATAACCTGCAAACGCCGTCGCTGCCAAGCGGCGCACTGGAGCGACTCGGCGGTGGGAAGGGGTCGAGGGCCAACCAGGGACATTTCGCCCTGCAAAACGTTCCATAGCTGGGGCAATTCGTCGATGCTGAGCTTTCTCAACCACCGTCCGACCCACGTGACGCGTGGGTCGTTGGCCAGCTTGAAGGCCGGGCCGTCTTGCTCGCTACGGTCCCGAAGCTCCCCTTGGAAATCGTGGGCCCCCACGCGCATGGTCCGCAATTTCAACATCATGAACCGCTTACCGCCTAGCCCTTCCCGCTCCTGCCAATAGAGCACGGGACCACGCGAAGTGCACTTAATAGCAAGCGCCGCGAGCAGCAGCGTGGGCATCGCCAAGAACAGACCAAACGATGCTCCCACAATATCGATCACCCTTTTGAGCGGGGACGATTTCAGCGCGAAAAACGCCTCGCTGGGGCTGGTAGTGGGAACACCGGAGCCCGAATCGCCGACGGGAGCGAGATCCGATTCATCTCCCTCGTGATTCGGATACAGCAAGACCTCGCAGCGGGGTCGATCGCTTCCCGGCACGTACGGCTCGCACAAATCGGCCGCAACTTTCCAGGCCCCCGACTCGGGTGTATCTGGTAACAGGATGCCGAACCGTCCGTCTTGCAATCGTCCGGCAGAGTCAGTAAGTCGCAGTCGCTCCTCAATGGACGAGGCAAATCGAGCACTCCCATCGCCAGCGGCTAACCGCGGCGGCAGATCGATGACGAGAACAGACAAGATCGACCCGTTGCGATCGACCCGCATCCGCTCGCAAAGCGCGGCCTGCTGAAACTCGTCGGGCGAAAGCAAAGTTCGCGCTGGTATACGGCTGGAGCTCGACATTCGCTTCGAGACACCATCTAGCCATGCAACCAAGCCCATAGTGGGAATCCTGTAAGCCTGTAGTCGAAAGATCGGATAGTCGGGAATGCTCAGGCGATTACGCTTCGGACATCCTCTCTGCGCACCGCATTCGCGAATGCACACCGGGTGGATGGCTGAGACTGTGGTAAACTGTAAGCAAGCGCACGGCGGGTGTTCGCCCTTAGGGACGAACGCAGTAGTTGGCGCCTGAAGAGCGGACTCGTCGGCAAGCGGCCTGGTAGGCAGGGCCCCCAATCAGGCCATTTGTGCTTGCTAGGATCGGCAGTCCGTTCGAGCCGATTATAATTCCTAGTAAAGATGTGTCGATTAGGCAGTTTAAGAAAAACGCACATATTCAAGACATCGGGGTCTTCTATCTGCCCCATCGCCGGTAAGGCACCCCCTCTTCCATGTATCTTCCGCTTCCCAACTCTACGGCATTTGCCCTCCTCGAAGGGGTGACCGACGCCTGCGCCGTGCTCCAACAGAAGGATGGCTTGTTGGTTTGGCAGAACTCGGCCTGGAGAGCCTGGGCAAGGTCGCTGGAGGAGCTCGAATCAGTCGCGAAAGGTACTCCGCAAACCTTTCTACAGAAACAACTTAGGGAGTTCGTGGAGCAGTCCGCGATGGTACCGTGCCGGAGGGTTTTCCGATGGCGGAGCGACGGTGCCGGCGCCTTCGAAACACCGCTACTGCTGCATCCCTACGAGGCCGATGGCCAGCAATTGGTTGCAGTCCTGGCATCGACGCCTCGCCCGCTTCTGAGTCTCGAAACGGATCGCGAACACCTCGTCCATCTCGACCCGCTGACGGGTTTGCCCGGTCGCGAGGCCATTGAAGCCCGCTTGCGGCAATTTACCCAGTCGCCGAGTTCCGCCCCTCCGTTTGCCCTGTTGTTCATTGATCTCGATGGGTTCAAGTCGGTGAACGATCGCTGGGGGCATACTGCGGGTGACCGCGTTCTGGCAGATGTTGCTTCCCGTCTCGCGGGAGCGCTCCGCGACCGCGACCTCATCGCCCGGTACGGCGGCGACGAGTTCGTTGCCCTGATCAACGAGATTGAGCGCCAAGACGAGCTCGACGCCGTGCTGGCTCGATTGCGGCACGCGGCGGAGCAGCCAGTGATTCACGACGGGAAATTGCTTCGGGTATCGGCCAGCATCGGTACGGCGCGCTCGACCGAGGGCTGGAGTTCGATCGCCGAGCTCATTAACACGGCCGACCGGCGCATGTATGCTGAGAAGCAACACGCGGCGAACGTCGCTGCGAGTTAATCGCTTCCCCGCACCATCCCGTGCCCCCGGTCGGAGTTCGCATGCGTCCTGTCAGCCTCTCATTGCCCTACCACGCGTGGTGCCTGGCGCTTTGCTTCTATGCCGTGGCTGCCCCCTCCGTCACCTTTGCTGAGGAGAAGGGATTCGTTCCCTTGTTCGACGGCAAGTCGTTCGATGGCTGGACATCCGCGCGAGGAAATCCGATCACGCGGGGATGGGAAGTGGAGGACGAGATGATCGTCTACACCGGGGGCGGCGGGTCCCTGTTTAGCGCAAAAGAGTATGGCGACTTCGAACTGCGTTTCGAATGGAAGCTCAGCAAGCGGGGCAATAGCGGCGTCAAATATCGCGTCGCGAAGTACAGCCCCGGCGTCTACGCAGACCCCGAGTGGCTCGGATATGAGTACCAAATCTGGGACGACGCCAACCGCGGTACTCCGGCCCACATGAACACGGCCTCGATCTACCTGCTGCAAGCCCCGGACGATCAAAAACCTATTAAACCCATTGGCGAATTCAACGAGTCGCGGATTGTGGCTGTCGGCTCGCGCATCGAGCACTGGCTAAACGGCGAAAAGGTACTTGAGGTCGACACGGACGATCCCATGTGGTGGGACCGCGTGGCTCAGACCAAGTTTGCTCCGGTGAAGAATGTGTTCCGCAATCCCAAGGGGCGTATCCAGTTGCAGGACCACGGCGACAAGGTCTGGTTTCGAAACCTTCGCATCCGCGAAATCGAGCCCGACAAAACCGCGGCGACACCGTAAAATCTAACGCTCAACGCGTTTCGAAAGCCGCTCGAACTCCGCCTTGCTAAGTGGCAGCACCGCGCCGTGTCGCACCGGGTGGAAGGGGAAGTTCATCGGTTCGCCTTCGACGAATTTTCCGGTGCGAAGGTCGTCGGTGTCGTACGGCTGATAGCCGCGACCTCGGGCGTAGTGGTCCAGCAGCAGCCGCCAGCGTGCGGGCTTGCCATCGCTCGCTGGCGCTACTTGGAAACAAGCCGGGCCTTCGTAGCCCGTCAGCTTCGATAACGAAAACCCTTCGATCTCCCGCCAGCCCTCCATTAACTGCGGACTGGTCTCCATCGTGATCGCCTTGTGCTTCTCGTCCTTGGTGAATCGATAGTAGGCATTGCCATCGTGAATGATCGTAGTGTCGATCACGGTGGTTGGCTTTTCGATGTAGACAAACGGCTCGCCGAACGACTTAAAGTCCTTGGTGTGAACTGCCCAGATGCGATGCTTGGCGAACTTATCCTCCGCCGTCTTCGACGCCCAGAACACCATATACTCGCCACGGTCAGCGTCCCACACCGCCTCGGGTGCCCACGCACAGCCGGCATCGTCGGGGGCCACTTTGACGAGCCGTGGCTCCGACCAGTTCACAAGATCCTCACTCTCCCAGATCAGAATCGACTGGCTGGCTTCCTCCTGCGCCCGTCGCCAGTCGTGATTGAGATGAATCGACAGGTCGGTCGCAATAACATAGACCTTGCTGCCATCCTGAGACCGGAGGAGGAACGGATCGCGAACGCCGCGCTCGCCGAGTTCGCTCACCAGGGTAGGTTCACCACCGTCGAGAGCCTGCCAATCCTGGCCATTCTCGCTTAGCAGGAAGTAAACCTGCTCGGTCATTGGCGAGCCTTCGCCGCGGAAGGTAGCAAACAAATAACCCGCCGGCGCCGAGCCGAGCGCGGGGGCCGAGAGACAGAGGACCAAGCCTAGCAGGAGTATTTTCATATTGGTCATAGTTGGTTAGCGGAGAGGTAGTTCCGTCACGGCAGGCGTTCCTATCCCAGTATATCCGTCACTCCCAAATAGCGTTTTGTGGAACGTGAAATGCCGAGAGTGATCGAAAATCGGAACTCGGCCCGCTGCTAGTGTCAACTTCTCGGAACCACGGGTTAAGATGCGAAATACCGCACGCAAGGCTGCGCGAATCCCGATCGTTTTCGCGCAACACTACTTTCTCCCGGCGTTTCTAGGACAGATCATTGGTTTTAATTGACTTCGTACCGCACTTACTACCCGCTCCGCCTTCCTCTAGCGACCCGGTTCGAACCATGATGGTTTCTGAGAGTTTACAGCGTTTAGCTGATTTACCCCGAGTAAATGGCAGCAAACAGATTGCTGTGCTCATTGAGTTCGACGACACCTGGGGGCGCAACGTCGTCGAGGCAATTGCGAAATTTGCGCACGATGCCGATTGGCAATTGCTGCTCGCTCCGCGTGATCAGGAGCGGCGGTTTCGCGTACCTCCGGGGTGGAAGGGCGACGGCGTGATCGCGAGCGTCCGAGATCCTTCGCTGAAAGACCACCTGCAAGCCGTTGGTTTGCCCACCGTCGACGTGGCGAACATGTACCCGAAGGAGAATTGGCTCGGCCGTGTTGCGACTAACGACTGCACCCGCGCGGCGATGGCCTTCGATCACTTCCGTACCCGTCAGCTGCAGCACTTCGCCATCTACTCACCAGCGATGAGTCGCTATCCGAGCGGCCGCTCCGAAGAGTTCCGTCGCACCGTCGAAGCAGCGGGCTACAAGTGCTCGACATTCCAATCAGCCCACGAGGACGAGTCGATTGTCGACCGCGAAGAAGTCGCCGCTTGGCTGTCGACGCTTCCGCGACCGGTTGGAATCTTTGCCTCGGACCCTTATCCGGCACGGCAACTCGCCGAGATTTGCGTTCGCTTTGGCTTCGACATCCCTGGCGGCATGGCAATTCTTTCGGGAGACGAGGACGAACTACTCTGCGGCGTACTGTCGCCGCGGATCTCCAGCATCGAGCTCGCCAGCCATCGCATCGGCTACGACGCCGCACGGATGCTGCACCAGATCATGACCACTGGCCAAGTTCCGAGCACGATCTCGCTACTCGACCCCCTCCGCGTGTGTGCTCGGCGCTCAACCGACCTTCTGGCGATTGACGACCCGCAGCTCCGAAACGTCGTCCAACTGATCTGGGATCGCGCCGCTGATGGCGTGCAAGTCACGGACTTGGTTCGTGCGGTGCCGATGTCGCGGCGCAAGCTGGAGCAACGCTTCCGCGAAGTCCTCGGCCGCACCCCAGCCGAGGAGATTCGCCGGGTGAAGCTCGAACGGGCACGACAAATGATCGTGACCACGACAACCAGCGTCGCCGCGATTGCCTTGTCGTGCGGCTTCTCAAGCGGACCCTACCTGACCCACGCCTTCCGCAAGCAGTTCGGCATCACACCGAGCGACCTGAGAGTGGGCCGGGAACCGGGCGCGGAAGTCGGCATGTCGGAACTCGTGAGCGCCAACTAGGCTTGAAGCTCTGACTTAAGGGATGTCGGCACTATTTTGCATTCGCAAGTTGCTTGAAGGTGTTCGATCTGTTCACGCACCTGAGCTACGGAGATGGCGCTGGGGTGCACCGTGAATCGAAGCGAGAATTCTCGCGACTCGCCTGGCATTAGCTTGGGCACTCGCCCCAACTGCCGCTCGACCTGCCGATTGTTGGGGTACCCTGTCCCGGGTTCGAGACCAACGACGTAACCATCAGCGCGGGCGACCGTGTTTTTCCAAATCGAAACGTAGGGGAGGCTGTCGGTTCGCCAACTGATGCTCGAACCAAGAGTTCCCTCGGCATTCTGCAGCAGTATCGCCGTGCGTCCTTGGCCATCGCCGACCGCTTCGGCCAGATACACTTGCTCGACAAAGTCGGCGTTGGGTGCTTCGCAGGTCTCCCAGCCTTTCAACGAGTTGGCGGCGTGGTCGGTCCAGGGCTGAAGATGCTTGAACGCGCCAACGACCTTTGCCCCTTGCTCGAGAATGGGATCGCCATAGTTGCAGTGGTAGATCAGCTGGAACTCCTGCGGTTTCGCCCCGACGTTGGTGATCACGTCTTTCACTTCTAACCACAGGCTGCCAGGTTCGGTCGAGATCTCGGTTTCCAGTCGCAGTTTCGCGCCGTGGTAGGAGTACTCGCACACGGTTCCGCGCAGCCGTAACGTATGGGGTGCCGTGTCGCCAACCGTAAACGTCACTCTCGAAGCGGGCGTGTTGCTGGTCTTACCGTGCAGCGTGCAATTGACTTTCGAAGTTCCTCCCGCGTCGGTTGTGAAGATGTCGACGCCCGGCTCGCCGGCGAACTCTAGGCCACATCGGCAGAGCCATTCTCCAAAGCCATCGAGCCAGCCAAGTCCGCCGCGGCTTTCGAGGTTCACAAAGCTGGGGTTCACCACTTCCTGGATTGGCGATTTCCAGCCAATGGGAAATGGCTCGTTGCCCTTCACCGCGAAGTACGTAATGCCCATACCGCGAGTTGGCGATACTCCGAACTGGATCGCGCCGTTATCGATGATGGCAAGCTGCGAACCCTGCTGCTTGCCGCCGTGAAGCGTAGTGAACTTCATCCACCAACCTGGGTCTTCAGCCTGCCCGAAGTCGTTGGACGACTTGTCGAACGTCGCCGATTCTACGTTCGTAGCGCTGTCGACAAGCGTAAACTCGGTGGCGTTGTGAATTGGCGCGCCGACCGCGGGCTCTAGGTGGGAGAGTTGCGTCAGATGGTGGAGATTGTTCATGGACGAGGCCGTTCACCATGCAGTGAGCGAAAGAGAAGGAGAAACCGTCGGGGCAGAGGACAGAATAGCCGTTTCCGATTGCCGTGGCGAGATGCGCGATCGCTGAGCAACCAAGTCAAAAACCGCGACCTCGCGGCTCTTCCCGCTTGGGTAAACCCTACTGATTCTAGGGAAATCCGCTCGCGAGAATCTTCGTCATTCGCGCAATAACCGCTTGCACTGCTGCTGGCAGCAACTCTAAAACGGACGTTAACTTGCAGGGCGGTACTAAATTGCTGTAATTGCCTGCGCAAGGTCCGAGATCGCCATTCCGACCATCGACCGGTCTCGCTACAGTTCGCCCCCAAATACCTTGTCTATGGCGCAACGGACGACTAGAGGAGAGCCTGTTCCGTGACATTAACCCCTTATCCGAGGCTAACAACGTACCTGCTCTATGGTGCCATGAGCTGGATCGGTCTATGGCCGTCGTTAAATGCAGCTTCTGCTCCGTTGCCTCTCGCACTCTACCACGCGGGGGATAATCCTGTCGCATGGTCACCGTCCATGTGGGCGTGGGACAATTCGTGGGGCGAGCGATGGGGCTCGGATCCGTATGCTTACAGCGTCACCGGAGCGGCCGGAGGTGGCGTTACGGCTTTACAAATTTCGGACCCGGTAACGAGCGGCGTCACGCCGTTCTATTACTTCACGCTGCCTGATGGTGAAGGTCTCAATCCGAATTACGTGAAGGCGCGTACAAACGGATGGTCGATGGAGACCCAGGCGCAGTACGTGAGCTCGACCGGCGGCGCCAACCAAGGACTGTCGGTTTTCTTCGATAATCGAGAATACTTGGTGCTTATGGACCGCGACGGCGCGGGCAACCTCCGTGGCTCGGTTCAAACTTCCCCCACCACGTACGCCAGCTACGTTCTTGCGCCCCCTGCGACAGCCAGCGATTATCACCACTACGAACTTCGCTACGATCCTGCGACGCAACTCGTGTCATTCCTGTTCGAAGGCTCCGTGAAGCACACTTGGCTAGGCATCGGAGGCAATCACGAGAATCGCTTTGCTTTCGGGTCCATCATCCCCAGTACGGGCGGGATCACCAACTTTCGCGAAACGAACACCTACATCCTCGCCCCCCCACCAACGCCGACGCAGCAAGGCGACTTCAATGGCGATGGTCTGGTGAACCTTGGCGACTACTCAATCTGGCGCGACTCGCTCGGCAGTACCACCCTGTTGAGTGCCGATGCGAATGGAAATGGCCGCGTCGATTCGCCCGACTACGCGGTGTGGAAGCAGAACTTTGGTGTGCGCCTCTCGGGAGGAGTTGCGGCGGCCACAGGAGAGTCAATACCCGAGCCAACGGCGCTTGCCCTCGTACTGCTTGCGGTAGGTGGACTGTATGCGCGTAAAAAAGGACCGGACTGCACCGATTGCAGTCCGGCCCTGTGAACGCTTGTGCGAGTTCGGTAGAAGCGCTACCGCCTTTAGAACTCGCGGGGTCGACTAACCGCCGACGATGTCCTTGAGACGCTTCAGCGGACGTACCTTCACCACGTTCTTGGCTGGCTTGGCGGCAACGTCCATGGTCTCGCCTGGCTTGAACGGATTGGGAACGTTCTTACGAGCTGGCTTGGCCGGCTTGTGCTGAACAACGACCTTGCAAATGCCGTGCAGCGTGAACGACTTCGGAGCACCGCGGCCGGTGAGGGCCTTCTCGATTTCCTCATTGAGGGCATCGAACACGGCGGCCACCTGACGCTTGGTCAGTTCGGTCTTCTCGGCAATGTTTGCAAACACTTCCGTCTTGGTAGGCGGCTTGGGAGCGGCTTTCGCCATGGGTCTTGTTCCTCCGAAAAAAGTCTGAAATACAGGGCTGGAAGGGTCGAGTAGGATCGTCCTCCGTTAACGAACGTGCTGATTAGAGCGCTCGCGTGGGAAAATTACAAGTGCGGAATGGGCCAAATACCTCGATAAAACTAGGTCTTTGTCGCACTCCCCGCCCGTATCACCCTCAATCCGAACACCCTCGAACAACGCGTCGTTGGAGGTTCATCCACCGTGACGACCTACCCATTGAACCCCTCCCACGAGGGGTGCGTGGACCGCTGCCTGTGCGGATACCTCGACTAGAGCCTAGGTCGTAAACTGCTGCGATCAAACGGCTTGGAGAAATGTCCAACGAAATTGACCACTACAATCAGCCCAATCAGAAGCACCGAAACCAGCCCGCCGGTCGAAGCGTTCGGCTGTACTACTTTTCCCGGATTTGAACGTCTCTTATCCGCGAAGCACCCTGAAATTGGCTTGCCGGGAAAGTAGGGTAGCGTTAAGCTCGCAACGGAAAATTCAAGAGAGCTTCGGGATTCGGCCCGCCCGCGATGCGATTGGAATCCGCGCCGCGAGCGAGCAAGGAAGTCGCCCAATCCTCCGTCCGTCGGTATGATGGAGCGAGGGGTGGCGATGGCCAACCTTCCACCAGTCAGGCGTGACGGGGAGTAAAGGATGATGACCCGCTGCCACCCCATTCGTCGTCATGGACGCGACCACGATCGCCCGCAGCACTTGAATCCTCCGAACTTATCCCTGCCCCCAGCATCTTTCTTGCTCCGCGCACACTCCATGAGTTGGGTGGCGATGGTCCTGGGGGCGCTGTTTGCTTTCTCTGCCGCTACACCCACACGGGCGCAGTTTGGGCTGGAAGTCCCTACGCCCGCAGAGGAAGAGGGTGAAGAAGGCGCAAGTGAATCCAGCGATCTGCACTCGCTCTACTATTCGGCTCACCTACCAACCGACCGCCGCTTGGCCCAGGACTTGGAGCAGGCGGACCAGCTTTTCCAGACAGGACGGTTTAGCGAGGGGCTGCCGCTGGTCGACCGAGTTCTAGCGGCTACCGAAGACACCTTCCAACTCGCCCACCAACGCGAGTCGAACTCCGTTGCCACGAGCCTCAAGCTCGAAGCTCGGCGGCTGCTTAAGAAACTTTCGCCGGCCGGAGTCGCCGCGCTCGAGCTCGACCAAGGCGTGAAGGCACGGCGTGCACTAGACGCTGCGACTGCCTCGGGATCGCTCCAAGCGATTGCAAACGTCGCCGAGCGCTACCCTGTGACCGAGGCCGCTTCAGAAGCATTGTTGCTTCTGGCGCAAGCGGAGCTCGATGGCGGCGATTACGCATCGGCCGCCGCGATCTACGAGGAACTGCGAACTTGGCCCAGGGCACAGGCGGACCATGGCGCGCTGCTCGCGGTGCGGCTAGTGATGTGCAACGCCGCAGTGGGAAACAGCCGAGAGTTTCAGCGAGCCTCCGAGCAACTCAAGAAGCTCACGTCTCCTTCGATGCGATCGGAAGTTCAGCGACTAATTGGGAGTAGCAGCATCCAGCAGTGGTTGACCTCAGCCGAACAAGAGTCGGGAGTGCCCACGGCATCGCTGCCTAGTGACGCGTGGTTGATGGAGGGCCGAACGGCATCTCGCAATCCCCAATATCCGAAAGGCGGCATGCCCCATGTTTGGCCAGCGTGGGACGCGCGGACCGTGAAAGACTATCAACTTGCGTCGAAGCTCGAGGCCCGCGTCGACTGGCAAAACCGTCATGGCGTGGCGTGGGGGTTGGTTTCGAGCCCCGTAGCCGTGGGCAACTACCTCATCGCGCGGACGCCCAGCAACTTGGTGGCCATCGACTTCGAGTCGGGTCGTCGCGTGTGGGAGACTCGCAACGAATCGCTCGCCGCGGACGATAACACGATCAGCCTGCCCTACGAACAGAGCAATCAACAAAATGCCGTCTCGCTCGATGCCGTCGAGCAACGGATGTGGGTGGACTCGGTTTACGGCGCACTAAGCAGCGATGGCGACCGCGTGTACGCCATTCGCAACTTGGACAGCGCCCAGATGCGAGCGAACGTCAACTTCCGCGTCCGTATCCTGGGCCAGATGGGTGAGGAAATCGAAGAGCCTGGCAACACACTCACCGCCTACGACCTGCGTACTGAAGGCAAGCGGCTTTGGGAGATCACCGGCGAGAGCAATCCGCAACTCGCCGGCTGCTTCTTTCTCGGAGCCCCCATCTCGGTCGACGGCTCGCTGTACGTCCTTGCCGAGTTCAGCAATGCGATCTATCTCGTGCAATTGAACCCGGAGACCGGGGCACTCGAATGGAAACAGCCACTCGCGAATCTTGAGCGGAGCGTGATGTTCGATGTTGGCCGTCGGCTTTCGGGCGCGACGCCCACCTACTCGAACGGCTTGATCTTTTGCCCCACGGGTGCGGGCAGCGTGGTTGCGGTCGATCCTACGAACCGATCGCTTGCCTGGGCATTTCGCTATGAGGTCGACGAATCGCTTGCCAGCCGGGCCAACTTGGGGGTGCAGTATGGTGGATTTGGTGCCTATCAGCCGGCACTCATGGATCGCTGGCAGCGGAATCGCGTGATCGCCGTCGGCTCGTCATTGCTCGTTACATCGCCTGAATGCGAGCAACTCTATTGCCTCGACGCGACGACCGGTGCCAAGCGGTGGTCGTACGATCGTGGCGATCACGACTACCTCGCCGGTGCCACAGACGACCAAGTAGTGTTGGTCGCGAGCCGACACCTTACATTGCTCAACCTTGAAACCGGTAAGCCCGTTGATGAGCAGTCGCAGATCGACCTGCCGGAAGGGACGACCGTCGCGGGTCTCGGCGTGCTCGCTGGCGATTCCTTGATGCTTCCCCTATCGGGCAATCGGATTGCGGCTGTGGACCTCGCCGAGGGTAAATTCCAACAGGTCGTTACGCTTCGCGAGGGACAGTCGGTTGGAAATCTGGTGTACCATCGCGGCGCACTCGTCTCGCAGTCGCCCACTTCGCTCACACGACTCGATGAACTTGCCACGCTCCAAGAGCGACTAGCCAAGCTCGAAGCCGCGGGTACCAAGACTGCTGAGTCGCTGCGGATCCAGGGCGAACTGGCCTGGGGCGATGGCGACCTTGATCGCGCCATTAAGCTATTGCTCGATGCCTACCGCCTATCACCCGACGACGCGATGGTGCGACTGCGGCTCAATACGGCGCTCGTGGCTGGTCTGCGTCAGGACTATGCTCGCTACCAGCCCCATGCCAACCTGCTCGCCGAGCTTGCGACCGACACGCCGCAGCGACTTGAGTTGTTCCGGTTCTACGTCGATGGCTCGATTTCCAATGATCGTCCACAAGACGCCTACAACTATTTGAAAGAGATATTCGCGCTGGATGGCGAACGCCTCGTAGCAGTCAATGCCGAACACGAAGCTCAGCCCGAACGGTGGTTCGCCGCGCGTCTCTCCCAGGTATGGCAGCAGGCCGATGCCGCGCTTCGCGAAAGCATCGCCGCCGATGTCGAGCGGATGCGATCGGAGATCATGAATAAACCTGGCCAGAGTGATCTGTCGCGACTCGTTCGCTACTTCGGCCGAATTCCAGCGGGAGAAGAAGCACGCTTGGCACTCGCGCAGCAGTGGGCACAGGCCGGCCGTCTGGCGGAAGCGGAACTTTTGTTGCTCCAATCCCTGGGCACTCGTGCCGATAAATCGACAACTCCCTCGTGGGAGGAGGTCGTGGCACTGCTCCCCGCGATTTCGACCGATGGCGAGCTCGAAGCGAGTCTCGCCGCCACGGCAACTTGGCCGGATGGCCGCGTCGAAACGGACCTCGACATGGACCGCGGGCCTTCCACCAGCCCCAACATGGGCAGCATGAACATGCGGATGCGGTCGCGGGGCAACTCGCGACTACTGCTCGAACCCCGTTACTGCGGCGTGCCATGGGCCGGCCCCTCCACGCTAACCCTGGCCTTCGGCGCGCCCAATCAGCTCGTCGGCTGGAACAGTCGAGGAGAAGTCACGCATGGCGTTCAGCTTCAATTTGCCGCGATGCAGAACGTCAATCCTAACCTCAACATGAAGTGCCTTCGCTTTGGCCACTTCGTCGTGCTCAGCATGGGTACACAGGTCGCAGTGGTTGACCTGCGTTCCGGGCAAACCGAGCGAGGCCCCATGCTGTGGGCGAGCACACCCGATTTCAACAACGGCAGTCAGCGCTTGCGTGCCGTACAGATTGGTGGTCGTACCGTCATTCAGGCCGTGACGAACAGCGGCGCCGAATCCGAAGGCCCCGCCGGCGAGTTGTGCGCCGCCGCACCACTGGGAGTTGTGCTTCGAACGGGCGACCTACTCAAGTGCTACGACCCTGTCGATGGCGACATCCTCTGGCAGCGTCGTGGCATGCCTGTTAGCGGCAACGCGTTTGGCGACGCCGATCATCTGTTCCTAATCGCCGACGGCGAGGCAGAAGGGGTCGTGCTGTCGATGCTCGATGGTTCGACCATCGGAAAATGGAGCAATCCTGAAGGCAAGATGTTGATGCAGTGTGGCCGAAATTTGGTCGTCACGCTGTTTCAAGCGGGCAAGCGAGTCATCCGCATCATCGATCCCCTTGATGGCAAAGTGCTAGTCGAACGCGGTTATGCCGGCCCGACAAAGTACACGACGCTCGCGCCATTGCTTGTCGCAGCCATGGAGCCCGATGGTAAGTTCGAAGTGCTCGACGCACAAACTGGCGAAGTACGTTTTGCTCAGCAGCTTCTTCCCGAGCAAGGCCTCGATAGCATCTACGTTTCGCAGTCCGATAACGCACTGATTCTGGCGACCAACACGCGCAGTGCCGCCCAACACAATACGTCGGGCCATCAAGCCCTCGACAACGCTCCGATCGTCACGGGACACGTCTACGCGCTCGACGCCGAAACTGGCGAGCCGCAGTGGAATCAACCGGCCACCGTCGCCGGGCAGGGCTTCTGGTTGTTGCAACCCACGGACTCGCCCGTCCTGGCGTTCGTCAGCCGCTTCGAAGACCGGCAAACCAATCGCCAAACGGGCTACATGCGGGTACTCTGTCTCGACAAACGCACCGGGCGGAGCTTGGTTCGCGAGGACCGGTTGCGGGATGTCGACAGCCTGCCTTGGGTCATGCGAATCGATCAGTCGGCGGTCCCGACGGTGACCCTGGACCTGCGTCACACCGAGATCACGATGCGATTCACCGACACGCCCCGCCCGCCGGAGCCCGTTTCCCTGGAGGAGGTCGAAGGGGTGACCAAGAGTGCCGGCGCCGGACTATTTGGTATATTTAGAAGGTTATCCAGTGGTTCGCTGCCTCCACCAGCCGCTCCGCCCTTGGACGTTGACGACTAAATTGGACGGCGGACTAGAATAGTAGATTAGAATCGAGTGGTGGCGGCCGCAGCGAAGTTTCCATCCTTGGCACCTTGTTTTCGCTCTCCTTTCGCACAATGGAGTGTCCCGCCATGTTCCGACGAATGCTTGCCTCGGTGCTCGCGTTGTCGCTTGCCTGCCCGCCGGCGCTGGCGCTTGAGCAAGACCCGGAGGTGGAACGCGTGGTCCGCGAAGGTCTCGACTGGCTCGCTTCGCGCCAGCAGCGCCTAGGCCACTGGACCGCGCAGGGGCGCTACCCGGCCGCGATGACATCGCTGTCGGGGCTCGCGATGCTTTGCGAGGGCTCCACAACCACCCAGGGGCGTTACGCCGAGAACATCAGCCGCGCGGTTGACTACTTAATTAGCCAGAGTCGGCCCAATGGGCTGATTGGCGACCCGCTGCGAGACGATCGCTATACCTACGGCCATGGGTTCGCGATGCTGTTCCTGTCACAGGTGCTGGGCGAAGAAGAAGATGCGCAGCGACGCGAGGAATTGATCAACGTCCTCACCAAAGCTGTCCGTTTCACCGGCCAAGCCCAGACCGACGCCGGAGGTTGGGGATACGTCAGTGCGAAGGATGGCAACGGCTTTGATGAAGGATCCACCACCATCACCCAGGTGCAAGGGCTGCGAAGTTGCCGCAACGCCGGGATTCCGGTCCCCAAAGAGGTGATCGATAAGGCGGTGAAGTACATTAAAGATTGCACGCTTCGCGACGGTGGCGTGCAGTACAGCAGCAAGGGGGGAGGTGGCCGGCCCGCCATCACCGCCGCGGCGGTCGCCTGCCTGTTCAATGCGGGGGAGTACGACGAAGAGTACGTGCCGCGCATGCTGAAGTACTGCGAGCAGCACCTGAGCGGCGGACGTCAAAACAATTACGGCCACTGGCACTACGCCCACTTTTACTACTCACAGGTTCAGTACCGCGAAGCGGGCGAGACATGGGATAGCTACCGCGATTCGACGTACGCCAAGATCGTTCGTGAAGCAAAACCTGTGACCCTGGAGAGTGGCAAAGGAGTGATGTGGGACCAGGGCTATATCGGCACCGTCTACACCACGGCTTTGAATTTGATCATTTTGCAACTCGACAACGCTACCCTTCCGATTTACCAGCGTTAAAGTACGGACATGGTGTTGTGCCACATGGTGTACAACCACGGCCCTTACGGGCCCCGCTCGCCTGAGTTTTGATTTCATTACCTATTGATAGTTGCTTTCACGATGCACGACGAACACCAAGCTTCTGCGGTCGATCGATTGAACGCCGCCGCCAATCGAATCCGCACCCAACTTTCGCACGTGATCGTTGGTCAGGGCGAAGTGATTGATCAGCTGCTGATCACCCTCTTCTGCCGGGGCCATTGCTTGCTCGAAGGTGTACCTGGGCTGGCGAAGACGTTGCTGATTAGCACGCTGGCCCGGTCGCTCAACTTGACCTTCAATCGAATTCAGTTCACGCCCGACTTGATGCCTGCTGACATTATCGGCACCGACATCATCGAAGAGAATCGCACCACCGGTCAGCGGGAAATGCGGTTCCTGGGCGGCCCCATCTTTGCTCATGTGATTCTGGCCGACGAAATCAATCGTACGCCGCCGAAGACACAAGCCGCGCTACTCGAAGCAATGCAGGAACGTCAGGTGTCGGTCGGCATGACGCGACATCAGATTGGCGACCCGTTCTTTGTGCTCGCCACGCAAAACCCCATTGAGCAAGAAGGAACCTATCCGCTGCCCGAGGCACAGCAAGATCGTTTCATGCTCAAGGTGCTAGTACGTTACCCGACGCTCGAAGACGAAGTCGAAATCGCTCGCCGCACGACTGGCGTCGAAGTTCCACAAGTCGAAACGGTCCTCGCGCCCGAAGAAGTGCTGGAGATTCAGCACTTAGTTCGCTTGGTGCCCGTCAGCGAGCATCTCATCCGCTACGCGGTGGCCCTCGTGCGATCGACTCGCATCGGCGAGCCCGAAGCCCATCCGTACGCCATCGAAAACCTGTCGTGGGGTGCCGGTCCGCGTGCCGTGCAGTTCCTGCTGATGGGTGCGAAGGCTCGCAGCCTGATGATGGGCCGGCCCCATGTGGCGCTCGAAGACATTCAGGCGCTCGCAGCGCCCGTGCTGCGTCACCGTTTACTCGTGAACTATACCGCCGAGAGCGAAGGCATTACGTCCGACGATGTGGTCCGCCGCTTGATCGAAACTTTACCCGCCCGCGAGGACCAACTGAGTGGTGACCCCCGCTTCCAAAAAGTCTTTGCTACCTGAGGTCGTCCGCCGCATTGGCCGGCTCGAACTTCGGGCTCGGTATATTGTGGAAGGCCTGCTCTCCGGCATGCATCGCAGCCCGTACTTCGGGCAGTCCGTTGAATTCCGCGAACACCGCGAGTACACGCGCGGTGATGACTTGCGCCACATCGATTGGAAGGTGTGGGGCAAGCAAGACCGTTTATACATCAAGCGGTACGAGGAAGACACCAACCTGCGGTGCACGCTGGTGGTCGACGGATCGAAGAGCATGCAATATGGCTCGGCCGACATGACCAAGCACGACTATGCCTCGACCGCCGCTGCGGCGTTCGCCTACCTGCTCTTGAAGCAGAGCGACTCGGTGGGGGTGACCGTTTTCGACGAGCAGATCCGCCATGAGATTCCTCTGCGGACGCAGCGAAACCACCTGACTCGAATCGCTCGAGCGCTTGAAGCCGTTCAGCCACGCGACAAAACGGACATCGGCGCGGTCCTTGCTCACGTAGCCAAGGCAAATCCGCGGAAGGGCATGATCGTTCTGGTGTCCGACCTGCTATGCGACACCGATCAATTGATACAGGGCCTCGCGACCCTACGGCGCATCGGTCACGACGTCGTCGTGCTGCACGTGATGGACGACGAAGAGCTTGATTTCACGTTCCGCGGCCCGGTCCGTTTTGAAGGGATGGAAGTCGAGCAAACCATCGACTGCAACCCGCGAGCGCTCCGCAAGGGGTATCTCGAAGCGGTCGAGCGATTCCTCACCCGCGTCCGCAAAGCATGTGCGGCCAACGCCGTTGACTACTCACTCATTCGCACCAGCGAGAGCCTCGATGCGGCGCTCATGGCGATCATCGCTCGGCGTACGCAGTTGCAGCGTTCCAAGATTTAACCCTTCCCACCCCCTCCGTTTTCAAGCCCTCCATCGTGTCGTTCCTGTTTCCCACCGTGTTCTGGATCGGATTGCCTCTAGTGGCATTGCCACTTGTGATTCATCTATTGAACCTCCGCCGGCAGAAGCGGGTACCGTGGGCAGCGATGCAGTTTCTGCTCGAAAGCCAAGAGCGGAGCAAAACGTGGATCAGCCTGCAGGAACTGTTACTCCTGCTACTGCGGACGGCAGCCATCGCGCTCTTGGTCGTGATGCTCGCCCGCCCTACCGCGCGAAGTGGTTGGATCGGACGATTGCTGAATCGGCCGGTGCACCACTTGGTGCTGCTCGACGACAGCTATTCGACCACCGATCGTTGGGCGGAGACTTCGGCTTGGAAAGAAAGCCTCGGTGCGGTGGCCGACATCACGCAGGCCGCCGCCGATCAATCGACAGCCAGCGTGGTGAGCGTGCTGCGGTTCAGCGAGGCAGACAACGACGCCGAAGACCCGCGGCCCGCTATTTTCCGCCAAGAACTAGACGACAAGTCCCGGCAGGAGTTTCTGTCGCGCATCGAAACGGCTCAACCGTCCGACACAGCCAGCCAGTTGCTCCCCGCGCTTCGCTCGGCGATTGAACTCGCCAACTTGCAGCCTCCAGAGCAGGACTTAGTAATTCACGTTGTCTCCGACTTTCGCCAGCGCAACATTGACGAGATCGACGCCATCCAGCAAGCGGTCGACTCCCTGAAGCAACAGGCGACCGAGCTGCAATTCGTTCGCACCGTAAGGCAGCCACATGACAACCTCGCTCTGGTCGACCTCGCCCCCGAGTCCGGCGTGCGGGCGGCGGGCGTGGAGATGTGGATGAGGCTGGCCGTGGAAAACTATGGAACCTCGACCGCCCGCGACGTGGTGGTCGAACTCGAACAAGATGGCAGCCCACTGGTCGCTGTGCCGGTGGGCGATGTGCCTGCTGGCGAGACGGTAACTCGGCGATTTCGCGCGACGTTTGTCGGTGCGGGGCCTCACTGGATCGCCGGCACGATCGACGCCGATGCCGTGGATGTCGACAACCGCCGCGTGTTTGCGACCGAAGTTCCCGAAGCACAGAGAGTGCTACTGGTGGATGGGTCGCCCGAGAAGTGGGAGTCGTACTTCGTCGCCACAGCCCTAGCGCCGGGCGGGCCTGTGAAGAGTGGTTGGCAGCCGGTGATCGTGACGCCGCAGGATCTATCGAAAGCTGGCGCCCTCGATCAGTACGTCGCGATCGCGCTGCTCGATGTCCCACGCATTGGCGATGAACAGGTAGCCGCGCTCAAAACGTTCGTCGAAGCGGGTGGTGGGCTCTTCATCACGCTCGGCGAGTCGATCCGTCGCGAATTCTACGCGGGCGAACTGTTCGCCGAGGGCGAAGGCCTGCTCCCCGCGCCACCGGACCTTCCGACGCAGTGGGTCCCCCAGCGTGACATGGACGAGAACTCGGCACCCGACCTACGTGTGAGCGAGCATCCGGTATTTGGTGTATTCCGGGGCGAACGCAATAGCATGCTTGGGCTAATGCGTGTGAATTACTACTACTCGCTCGCCCGAGCTTGGGAGAACGACAAGACAACCGGCGTGAAGACCATTGCCACGCTGGGCAACGACACGCCGCTTGTGATGGAGAAGCAGCTCGGACGCGGGAAGGTGGTCATGCAGCTCACCAAAGTCTCGCCCGCCGAGGGCGAGCTGGGAAGCTGGTCGAACCTCGGACCCAACCCTGCGTTCGTAGTGCTGGCGAACGAGCTGTTCGGCTACTTGGCCTTCCACCAAACCGCCGACCAGGTGCTTACCGTCGACGACACGGCCCGGTTGCCTGTCGAACGAACTTTGTTTGCAGGCTCAGGATCGATCGAGCGCGTCGGCAAGGGCTTGCCCTATCAATCAACGCTAGCCGGTGACCCCGCTGCCGAGCAGTTGGTCGTTCTCTCCGAGCCCCTCGAACGCGCTGGGCTGTATCGAGCGAGCCTCGATCGAGTTTCAGGGGGGTCCGAACACCGCTTTGTCGCGGTCAATCCCGCGATAGGTGAAGGCAACCTCGCGCTCGCTGCCGACACCGCGCTTCGTCAACGGTTCGCCGGCGAGCAGTTCGCGTTGCGCTACGCTGACGAACTGTCCGTTGAATCCAACCCCAGCGAGTCGAGTTGGACCGAAGTGCTATTGGCCTCTCTGGTGCTGGTGCTGGTCGCCGAGCAAGCGATGGCCTACGTTTGCAGTTTCCACGAATAGTCCCGACGAGATTTACCCGAACACATAATGCCGATCGACGCCCTCCAATTTGTTCGCTTGCCGCTGGCCGCCGCTGAGGTTGCCAGTGCGTCGGTGTACGAGTTCGCGCGAGTCAAGTCGCTCGGTGACGAATGGTGGGTACTGCCAGCGCTCGGGCTTGGGCTCCTTGCACTGCTGGCTTACGTGTGGTGGATGTATCGCCGCGAATCGCGCACCATCTCGCCCACCAAGGCCATCGTGCTCGGACTACTTCGCACGATTGCGATTGCGGGGCTCGTGATGTTCTTTCTCGATTTCGAGAAGCGAAGCAGCACCGATCTTGTCGAGCCATCGCGAGTGGTGATACTCGCGGATACCAGCCTGAGCATGAACCTGCCGGACGCCGAACCCACATCCAGCGACCGTGCAACGCGAGGCGAGAAGCTCCAAGCGCTGATCAAGGACTCGCCACTCATCGAGAACTTGAACCGCGATCACGATGTCGACATCGTCGCGATGGGCGACACGACGCGGCCACTCGCTTACCTGCCGCGGAAGGACGAGACCGCTACGGAACCCGCTGTCGAACCAGAGGCAGAAGGGACGGGCGATTTCAGTCTCCCCCAACTCGCTGAGGCGATGACACCGGTGGGCCACGAAACACGCATTGGCGACGCCATCGCCGCATCGCTCGAGCGCTACCAAGGGTTGCCGCTCGCAGGAGTGGTACTGCTTACCGATGGCGGACAAAACCGTGGTCTCGAGCTGCAAGCCGCGGCCGAAGCCGCGATCGGCGCGAAGGTGAAAGTCCATTCGATTGGCTTTGGCCCGACCACCACGCCAGCGAACATCGTGGTTCGCGAGCTGATCGCCCCCGAGCGGGCCTATCCTGGTGACAAGTTGACGGTCCAGGTGATCGTCCACGTCCAGCACCTCGCGGGACAGCAGTTTGAGCTTCAACTATCCCGCCGCCCGGCGGGCGATCCCAACGCCACTCCCGCCGCTGCCGACTGGGAAGTGATCGACACGCGAACGCTTTCCATCGCCTCAGACGACGCCCTCGAAACGGTTCGTATCGAATCCGATCCCCCGGCTCCCGGTGAGTACGTTTACGAAATCCGCGCGCTCCCCGCACCTCGCGAAACGATGATCGACGACAATGCCCAGCAGGCGGAGATCGCGGTGATTGATCGCGAGACCCGCGTGCTGCTCTTCGCTGGTGGGCCAACACGCGATTACCACTTCCTCCGCAATCAACTGAAGCGCGACAAAGGCTTCGTGGTCGACGTCCTGCTGGCGAGCGCGGGCCCTGGCATCTCGCAAGACGCCAACGAGATTCTCACCGAGTTTCCAACCACGGCCGAGCAACTTTCCAAGTATGATGCCATTGTCGCGTTCGACCCCGACTGGTCGACGCTCTCCGCGGAGCAAGTCCGCTGGCTTGACCAGTGGGTATCGCGGCAGGCGGGTGGGTTGATCGTGATCCCCGGACGGGTCAATACGCCGCGGTGGGGCATCGACGCTCGCATGCGTACCATTCGCGGACTTTACCCCGTCCGGATGCCCGAGCAACTACTCGACCTTCGCAGCGAAGAGTCCGGCGACGACGTGGCTCGTCCCTTGCGCTTCACACGCGAAGGCCAGGAAGCCGAGTTCCTGTGGCTGGCGGACAATGCTGCCGAGAACGCGGCGGAATGGGAAGAGTTCGAAGGCATGTTCAGTGCCCTTGAACACAACGGCCCCAAGCCGGGAGCCACGGTCTACGCCTTCCTTGGTGATGCTGCGGAAGCAGGAGCCGAGGCCGAAGCGGGGACCGAGTACATCGTCGGCCATTATTACGGAGCCGGTCAGGTGCTGTTCATCGGCAGTGGCGAATTGTGGCGACTACGGAAGCTCGATCCAAGTTTCTACGACCGCCTGTGGACATCGCTACTCCGGCACACCAGTCAGGCCCGTCTGCTGCAAGGCTCGCCGCGTGGGAAACTTTTGCTCGCCCAGGATCGTTACGAGCTCGGCGCGACCGTGCCGGTGCGGGCAATGCTGAGCGATCTACAACTCGAACCGCTGGTCGCCGAGAACGTCACACTCGACATCGAGATGCCCGGCGGCCGAATCGATCGCCTTTCATTGCCGGCCGACGAAGCCAGGCCCGGGAACTTTGCTAGCGAGTTTCGCGTCGTACTTCCTGGCACCTATCGTTTAACGCTCGCCATCCCCGACTCGACCGATGAACTAAGCCGCACGATTCGCGTGACCACGCCACAGCTGGAAGTCGGGCAGACCACTCGCAATGCCGAAGCCCTAGAGCAACTCGCCCGCGCAACCGGCGGTACCTACTATCCCACGCCGCCACTTGCCATCGACGGCAGCGAAACCGTTGAGAGCCTGGCGGCCGCCACGCCCAGCCAGTCGCGGAGCAAGCGCGTGATTGGCGCTATCGATAAAACGTTCGCCCGCGATCAGTCGTTCTGGTTGCTGGCCCTAGTTGCCGGGGCTTTGAGCCTCGAATGGATAATCCGCCGACTCAGTTACCTCGCCTAACCCACGCCTTTCTACATGTCCGTCCCGAGCGCCACCTCCGACTTCCAGGCCGTCAGCGATTTGCTGGCTGGCATCCGGCGGCGCATTCGCACCTTTGTCTGGGCCGAGGCGGTGCTGCTGGCGCTCGCGCTAGTGGGCGTGGTGTTCTGGGGAGGCCTCGCACTCGACTGGATGTTTGAGCCCTCGCCTCGGGTTCGCTTGGCGGCGCATGTCGCGCTCATCATGGCGGTACTCGTGATTCTCATCTGGTGGGGGCTACGCCGTTGGATGGTTTCGCTCACCGACCGCAGTTTGGCCCTGCTCGTTGAACGCAAGCATCCCGAACTTCAAGACGCACTAAGCGTTGCCGTCGATCTACACGCGACGGCGCCGCACTACGAAGGTGTTCATCCTGAGCTCGCGGAACGGACTATCCGTCAAGCCAATCAAGTTGCGGCGAACCTCGACACCGAGGACCTACTCAATCAACTTCGCATCAACCGATTCGCGTTGCTGGTAGGTGCGCTCGCCCTGTCGGTTGTGGTACTCGCATTTGCCAAGCCGAAGGTTTGGGAAACTTACACCGAGCGGCTAGCGCTATCGCCCGACGATTGGCCGCGGTCAGTTGCTCTGTCGATCGACGGCTTCGAGCCCGATGGCCAAGGGGGCTACGTTCGCAAGGTGGCCCGCAATTCGGACGTCCCCATCGTGGTCGGCGCATCGCTCGTCGATGGCCTGAAGTCGCCCGAGCGAGTGACGATTCGCTATCGATGGCGAGAAGGACGGCGTGGAAAGGACGACTTGATTCGCATCGGCGATTCTGAAGCCGGACGGGACAAGGTTCAGCGTTTCGAATACCTGTTTGAGCGGATCGCCGGCGACGTGGAGTTCGAAGTCCGCGGTGGTGACGATCGCCTGCGGAATCTGCGGCTCGAAGTCGTGGAACGGCCCAAGGTTACCAAGCTCGAATTCAACTGCGTCTATCCCGACTACCTGGAGCGGGCGAATCGCACGCTGGCGGCAGGACCTCGTGTCGAACTTCCCGAGGGAACCAAGATCGTCGCCGTGGGGGAAGCGAACAAACCGCTTGCCGAAGTCCGTTGGCGGCAAATCGTTCAGCAGCAGGAGGGTCCCGAGCGGGTCGCTAGCACCACCCCTGCATTTGAATCGCAACTCGCAGTGGGTTCGCACGACGTGGAACTTGAAGTCGAGCTATTGGACAAGGACGGCATTGCCTCTGCCGAGCCGTTCCGCGTAACCCTGGTGGCCCGCAAAGACGAAATGCCCCAGGTGCTCGCCAATCGCCGGGGCATTGGCACCTCGGTGACCGCGGGGGCAATGCTACCGGTGGAACTGGAACTACTGGACGACAACGCTATCGAGTCGGCGTGGCTCGACATGAAGCATGGCGAAGTGGTACTGCCGAAAGTGGAAGTGCCGCTTGCTGCCAGCACGCGCGGCGAAGCCATCGCCGTGGCAACGGTGGATTTGCGAGAGCTGACAAAGGCTCACCCGAACGAACCTATGTACGCGTTCGCACCGGGAGGCCAAGTGACAATTCTCGCGAGCGCAAACGACAAGTTCGACCTGGCCGAGTCATCGCGTACCACCACGGCCCGTCCGCTCACGTTCCAGATCGTCACCGAAGACGAACTAATGGCCCAGCTCGCAGGAAACGAACAGAATCTGCGGCAGACCTTCGAAGCGGTCGCCGACAAACTATTGCTGCTTTACGATTCGCTGGAGAAGTTGGAGCAAGAAGTCGGCACCGGGACTGCCGCGAAGGTTCGCGACGACGACCTTTTGGTGGTGGATACGCCGGGCGAAGAAGTGGCGGAGGAAGCGACGACCGAAGAGCCCGAAGACGATGCGAACGACGCAGGCCGCGTAGCTCGTGATGCGGTGCGACTTGCTGAGACGGCCAGGCAGATTGGCGACGAAGTGCTGGGTGTCGCCGGGGGCTTCGAGGACATCCATGTCCAGCTGTTCAACAATCGGATTGAAAACTCGGAACTGTCCGACCGCATCGGCAATCGAATCGCGGCTCCGCTCAGACGACTGGGCGACGAGCGCATGGGCGCTGTGGCGAACGCCCTCACCGCTATTTCGACGGGCCAGACAACTGCGCTGGCAAAGGCCGAGATGCGACAAGCCATCCTCGAAGTCGAAGGGTTGCTGCGCGAAATGCAAGGGCTCGAGAATTATAATGAAGTGATTGCGATGCTCCGCGAAATTATCCGCCAGCAGGAGCAGATCAACACCAAGACCCAAGACCAGCAGAAGAGCGAGCTCAAGAATCTGCTTTTGGACTGACGGACCGCGCACGATGCTACGCGGCATCACCCCACGGGAGACGGACATGAACCAGCACACGCCATTTAGCCCCCTGCGAATCGGGAGCCTTTGCCTGCTCATCGTGTTGGCGTCGAATAATGTCCGCGGTCAGGACGTACCCACCGGCGATGTGGCCGGCGATGCGCCGACCGGCCTAAGTCTGGAGCAACAGCGTCTCAGTAGCCGGTTCGAGCGATTGGAAGCCGTGGCCGCGCGGCTTGCGGAGCTTGCCGAAACCAGCGAACCGGAGCGAGCCGAACAGCTGCGGCGCACGATCAAGACTAGCCGGGAAAAAGGCATTGCCGAACGATTCAGCTCGATCGTCGCGCTTCTAGAGACCGAACGCTTATCAGCGGCAGCCGCCGATCAGAAGGAACTTCAGGCCGAACTGGAGCTGTTGCTAAAAGTCTTGCTCGAAGATCCCGGCGACAGCGAGCGCGACGCGCAGAAGAAGTTCCTGAAAGCCCAGATCCGCGAGCTCAACAAGCTAATCCGCCAAGAGCGGTCGCTACGCAGCCAAAGCGAGCAAGGTGGCGATCCCAAGCAGCTAGCCGACAAACAGGGCGACGTGAACGACGCGGCCGAGAAGGTCGAACGAGCTCTGGAGCAGAATAGCGAGAGCGAATCCGAGCCCAGCGAGTCCAAAGAGGGTCAACCTCAAGAGGGTCAACCTCAAGAAGGTCAACCTCAAGAGGGACAACCTCAAGAGGGACAACCTCAAGAAGGACAACCTCAAGAAGGACAACCTCAAGAAGGACAACCTCAAGAAGGACAACCTCAAGAAGGACAACCTCAAGAGGGACAACCTCAAGAGGGACAACCTCAGGAGGGTCAGTCAAGTGAGACTGAGCAAGAAAGCGCCGACCCGATTCAGAACGCCGCCAACCGAGTGAAGAAGGCGCGAGAGAAGATGGAGCAGGCGGAGAAGAAACTCCGCGATGCCGAGCGACGCCAAGCCGAGGGGGATCAGCGCGAGGCCCAGCGTGAGCTTGAAGCCGCGCGGGCGGAATTGGAGCGAATCCTTCGTCAGCTTCGCGAAGAGGAAATGGAACAATTGCTCACCAGGCTGGCCGCGCGGTTCCGAGAGATGCTCGCTGCGCAGCAAAGCATCTACGACGAGACGACTACGATTTCAAAAGCGGCAAGTGATGGCACCTCGCGAAATTTAATGCTCCAGTCGATTCGGCTGTCGCGCCGCGAGTCGGAATTGATCCGCGAAGCGGAGAAGGCGCTCGCCATGCTCCGCGAAGATGGGACGTCAGTTGCCTTTCCCGAAACGGCCGAACAGATCGCCGACGACATGCGTTCGGTCGCGACTCGCCTCGCTGCTGCGGACGTCGGACCTATCACTCAGACGGTGGAGCTGGACATCATCGCTGGCATTAAGGACATGATCGAAGCGCTCGATCAAGCCCGCGACGAACTCGCCCAGCAGCAGGGCAGCCCGCCCCCACCCGGAGGCGGAGGTGGCGAGCCAGGAGAGTCGCCGCTGGTAACTCAAATCGCCGAGCTAAAGATGATCCGTACTCTACAAGCCCGCGTTTACAAACGGACGCAAGACCTCGGCTCGCTTGCGGACAACCCGCAGGTCGATCGGCAGGAGTTACAGGGCGAACTGTCGAAACTGGCGGAGCGGCAGGATCGGATTTTTAAGGCAACCCACGACCTAGAAACCGAGGCCAACCGGTAAACTAGCGCAGTTTTCGGGCTTTGCCTTAAACTTGAATGTTGTCCAATCCGTCCGAATCGCCGATACTATTCAAGCAGGGACACAGGCGTCCGTATTTAGAAGGGTGTGTTAACGTGCTCTACCCAGCATTCCTGCGCTCGATTTCAGGGCCGGCGATCACCGGCGTCCTGCTACTGATGGTGTTGGCGCTTTCTCCCGCCCACATGTCGTCGGCCGCGGCGACCGACGCCGTCGAAAATCCCACCGCCGAGCCGGTGAAATGGACGACCCCCGCTGCAGAGGATGTCGAAGCGACCCTCGTTGAATGGATTGCTGAATCGTCCGCGACGCCCGAAGAAGCGTCCAGGCGAGAGCTGGCGATTCGGCCAAAGCTCGATATGCTCTTCACCCCCACCGACCGGCTCGACGCCGTGATGGCCTGCTTGGCCGACGAAATGCCCGCCGTGGCGCAACTGGTCGAAGCGTGCCGCAACTCGCCGATCGAGGCGACCTCGCTCGACTGGCTCGACTCGGCGGACATTGATTATTGGGTTCGAAACAATGTGCGGCTCTACGTGGGCCGAGCGCTGGTTCGGCACCACTACTACGAGCAGGCCTTGAGCGTAATGAATGGACTCGCGCCCGACGATGTCTTCGATCCCGCGTCGTTATTGTTCTACCGATCGGTGGCCGAGCACCAGTTGGTTCGCATTGACGAAGCAAATATAACGCTCGCCTCGCTGCTCGACGCCGAACAGGAAATGCCAGAACGATTCGCCCAGGTCGCGCGCCTGATGCGAGCTGATATTACGAAGGTGAAAGTCGACTCGCTCAATCACATTGCTAGACGGATGTCGGATGTCGAGCGGCGATTGTCGCTGTCCGAGGCGGACGAAAAGACGCAAGAAGTCGAGCGGGGCATTCTTGCATCGCTTGACAAGGTGATTGAGCAACTCGAACAACAGCAGCAACAACAGCAACAGCAACAACAGGCGGGCAGCCAACCCTCGGGCGAGCCGATGGACGACAGCAAGATCGCCGAACAACGTGGCGAAGGCAAAGTCGACCCGAAGGATATCGGCGATGGCTCCGGGTGGGGCAACATGCCTCCTCGCGAGCGCGAACGAGTGCTCCAGCAAATCGGTCGCGACTTCCCAGGTCACTACCGCGACTTGATGGAAGAATACCTCAAGCGGCTGGCCACCGACGAGCGCGACGAAGAGTAATCCGTCGATCGCTCGCCCCCTCCCTCCTTTTCCGGTACCTTCGCCTTGTATTCGCTTCTTCTTTTATTCGCTGTTGCGCTCTCGGCCGCCGCCGAAGTGCGTGTCATCACGGTCGATGAGCAGGCACTAGCCGGTGAAATCGATTCGCTCGATGCGCGCACGCTTGCGCTCGCTACTGCGAACGAGAAGCCCGAGCTCCTGCCGATCGATCGAGTACTCCGCATCGAAACGACGCGGCCGGCCACTGCGGCCACCTCTGTCCCACGGGGCGAGGTTCTGTTCGTCGATGGCACACGAATTTCTGTTAGCGACTTCGCCACGGAGGGTGCCGAGGCGATTCTTCTCGGGACTACGTTAACATCGAGCGGCAACGCATCGATTAACGTGAAGCTCGATCAGGTCCGCGCGGTACGAATGATGCCGCTCGAACCAAGCGTGCCAACTCTCGAGATCGAGTGGAAGGACTTGTTAGCCGGCGATGCAGCGGGAGACTTAATTGTCATTCGCAAGGCGGGGGCAGCCAACCTGAACTTCGTCGAAGGGACACTCGGCGACGCTCGCGCCGCGGCGGTGTCGTTCACGCTAGACGGCGAAACGATGGAAGTGAATCGAAATAAGGTGTTCGGCGTGCTCTATTTTCGGCAGACAGCCCGGAATAGCTCGCCCACTGCAGCCGTGATCACGGGCGCCGGATTTCGCATTCTCGCTTCGACAATCAGCTACTCAGACGGTCAGTTCGTCGTCGACAACGTGGCCCTCGGCCGCATCACGTTGCCAGCCACGGCGATCGACACCATCGACTACTCGATGGATCGACTGCAGTACCTTAGCGATCTCGATCCGGTGCGCCATACTTGGTCTCCTTCGCCTACCGAGGCGATCGCCAAGTCCATGCTGGGTAGCGTCGTTCGCGACCGAGCGTTCTACGCTCCCGATCTCTCGCTTGAGTATCCCTACGCAAGCCTAACCGAGGAAGAAGCAAGCTCCGCGGGATTGGCCGAGATCAAGGTATTTAAAAAGGGCCTTGCGATTCGTAGCCGTACCGAAGTGGTCTACCGCGTGCCGGCTGGGTTTGAGTCGTTCCGCGCTACCGCCGGCATCGACCCTCGCACCCGCGCCACTGGCAACGTGGTACTCACGCTCGTTGGCGACGGCCAGACGCTCGTCGAGCAACCAATTCGTGGGCAAGATGCCCCCGTGGAACTAGAATGCAACGTGGCTGGCATCAAGCAACTCGGAATCGTGGTCGACTTCGGCGACGCCAAAAGCTGGAACCGAGGCACGGGCGACAACTTACATCTCGGCGGGGCGAGGTTCATTAAACAATGAAGTTTATGCCGCTACTGCTGATCGCGATTCTTGCCGTATCTTCGAACACTCGGGCGGAAGTGCCCCCCGAGGTGCTCGAGGCCGAAGCCGCGCGCGTGGCCGTAGTCGAGAAGATTTCGCGCTCGACGGTCGCCATTTTCGATAGCAAAGGGCAGGGGGGTGGCTCGGGGGTCATCATCTCTCCCGATGGCTATGCCTTGACCAACTTTCACGTCACCGCGCCCTGTGGCCCGGCCATGAAGGTGGGCCTCAATGATGGCAAGCTTTACGACGCGGTGCTGGTGGGACTCGATCCACCCGGCGACGTCGCACTTATCAAACTATTGGGCCGCGATGATTTTCCAACGGCGGAACTCGGCGACAGCGACACCGCACAGGTGGGCGACTCGGTGATTGTCGCGGGCAACCCTTTCTTGCTTGCTGAAGATTACCATCCGACCATCACCTTCGGCATTCTTTCAGGCACGCATCGCTACCAATACCCCGCCGGGACGCTCTTGGAATACGCCGACTGCTTGCAGACCGATGCCTCGATCAACCCGGGCAATTCGGGTGGCCCTTTGTGGGACGCGGAGGGGCGACTTATTGGTATCAACGGTCGTGGCTCGTTCGAGAAGCGCGGTCGCGTGAACGTGGGTGTTGGCTACGCTATCTCCATCAACCAGATCAAGCATTTCCTCAGCCACCTCAAGTCGGGACGGGTGGTCGATCACGCGACGCTTGGCGCAACCGTCGCGTCGGCCGGCGAGGGACGTGTGGCCATCGACGACCTGTTGGATGACAGCGACGCCTACCGCCGTGGCATCCGCTACGGCGACTATCTGAGTAGCTTTGCGGGAAGGGACATCACCACCGCCAACGTGCTGAAGAACGTTCTCGGAATCTACCCAGCAGGCTGGCGCGTGCCGGTCGAGTTCGTCCGCGACGGGCAGGTCTTCGAAGCCAACGTTCGCCTCGCTTCGCTGCATGGCGAGGGAGAACTCGAAACGTTGATCGAGCAAGAAGCCCAAAACCCACCCGACATTCAACCCCCGGCTCCACCGGAAGAGAAACCGGAAGGAGATGAGGACAAGAGCGAAGACGCCGACAAACCGAAGCTTCCACGCATCGGTTTACCGGAAGCATTGGCAGGAGTTGCCGAGCCCAAACTTCCTCCGGAAGTCGAGAAGCTGTACGAAAAGCGGAGTGGCTTTGCCAACTACTACTTCAATCGGCAGGCCCAAGAGCAACTCGCCGCCGATTGTCCGGAATGGGGTGCGTTTGATGCCACCAAGCAGCTCGTGATCACGGGCGTCGATTCGCTTGAGCATGAAGTTCTGGCGGAGTCGAGCGCGAAGGCCGGTAGCTTGCGATCGGTCCGCGGTCAGTTCTTCGCCGACTTCACGACACTCGCCGCCGCTGGCGACGGCCCACCGGGTTCGGGTGGCATGATGGCAGCCGTGCATCAGTGGCACAAACTGCTCGGCGAAGGGAGCAAAGGTTTTGACGAGGCGTTCTACCTCGGGCAACTGCCCTTCGGCGCGGGGCTGCGACTGCATGACTGCTTGGTGACGATCGACGAAGGTTACACCACGCACTTTTACTTCGATCCGGACACGAAGCACCTGGTTGGCATGGAGCATTTCACCGCCGACGATCTTGATCCGTGCACCATCCAGTTCTCTCGTTTCGAGAAATGGCAGGGTGCGGAGCTCCCCAAGTTGTGGGTGATTCGTTTTGGCGACAATGCCTTTATGGAATTTGAAGTCACCAGTTACGAAGAGCGCGACGCTGCTGCTGCGGCGCCGGAAGCCGTGGATGGCAAGGAGGCTACGGATGACTAAGTCGCTTACCGTGCTTGCAACACTTCTATTTCTGGCTTCTTGCGTCTTCGCCTCGGCGCAGGAACCACCCGAACGCGGAACGTTCGCCGACGTGAACCGTTACGCCCAGCAACGGTCGGTGAAGATCTACGGCGCTGGCGGCTTGAAGCAACTCGAAGCCTATCAGTCGGGCTTCCTCGTGTCCGCCGAGGGCCATATCGCAACCGTCGCCAGCTTGGTGCTCGATCAAGACCGCGTCACCGTACTGCTTTCGACCGGCCAGCGTCTTGAAGCCCGCGTGGTGGGCATCGATCCCTTGATGGACATCGCGGTGCTGAAACTCGATACCGACGAAACTGACCTGCCCCACTTCGAACTCCACGGGTCGCCTATGGTGTTCGAGGGAATGCAGGTGCTCGCGTTCTCGAATCTGTACAACGTCGCGACCGGCGACGAACCGGTGAGCGTGCTGCATGGCGTGGTATCCGTGGTCGCGCCGCTCGAAGCGCGTCGCGGAGCCTTCAGCACGCGCTATCGCGGGGAAGTCTATATCGTCGACGCCGCGACCAACAACCCAGGGGCTCCAGGTGGCGTGCTGGTGGACCTGGGTGGCCAGCCCCTCGGCATGCTGGGCAAAGAGCTCAAGAGCGAACTCACCGGCACTTGGCTTAACTACGTGCTACCTCTTGATAAAGTCGCCGGGAGCGTCGACCGTGTCCTTAGCGGCGAGCTCGGCACCGCCCCCGGTGCCGGCAGCGAACTCCCCGAATCACCCGCCACTTTCGCCGCGCTCGGAATTCGTTTAGTCCCGAGCGTCGTTCAGCGGACTCCACCGTACATTGACGCCGTGCTCTCCGGTTCGCCGGCGGCTTCGGCGGGACTGATGCCTGACGACCTGGTGATCTCGCTGGGGGGCATTCGCACTGGCACTTACCGCGATGTCGAAACGGCACTTGCGCAAACTCCCATCGACCAGCCGGTGCGAGTCACCGTGCTTCGCGGCAATTTGTTGGTGGATGTCGAACTTCTACCGATGCCCTAAACTCCATTCGCCCCGCGGATTCGTCGATGAACCTCCATATGCACACCCGCGCGCGTCGACTCGCAGCCATCATCGTTTACTTCACGATTTGCTTGGCCAGTAGCGAACGGGTGCTATCCCAGTCGCTGGCGCAGCTTGAGCAACAGGCGATTCGCGAAGCGATCGAGCGCGTCAGCCCGTCGGTGGTGCAGCTTCAGATCATTGGCGGTGCCGATCGAGTGGAGGACGTTACGCTTGCAAGTGGCCCTTCGACCGGACTCATCGTTTCTCCTGACGGCTATGTCGTTACGAGCCGCTACCGATTCGATCCCGCACCAGCGACCGTCGTGGCCCTCTTGGCCGACGGCCGGCAGTTCGCGACAGAGATCGTCGCCACCGACCAAAGCCGGAAGTTGGTGCTGCTGAAGCTTGTGAACGCGTCCGACCTTCCCACCGCCGAGATCGCGCCGGCCGACAGCTACCGCATTGGCCAGTGGGCCATCGCGCTCGGGCGGACGTTCCGTGTTGATCGGCCGAATGTCTCGGTGGGAATCGTCAGTGCGCTCGATCGCATTCAGGGTCGGGCGATGCAGACCGACGCCGCGGCGTCGGCTGCCAACTATGGCGGACCGGTGGTCGACATTGAGGGTCGAGTGCTGGGCATCCTCTCGCCGATGTCACCGGCGAGCGAAGGCTCCATCGCTGGCGTCGAATGGTACGATTCGGGCATTGCGTTCGCCGTGCCGCTGGCTCCGTGGCTCACCAATCTCGATCGCATGAAGTCAGGCGAGAACCTCGAGCTCGGGTTCTTGGGTGTTAACCTTGCACAAGGCTCGCCACGCGAGACGCCCCCCAAGCTCGAAGCCGTCACCCCTGCCGGCCCTGCCGAAGCAGCCGGCCTGGCGAAGGACGACCTGATCACGGCGATCAACGATCAGCAGGTCACCACGCAGATGCAGTTGCAGTACGCGGTGAAGCCTTTCTACGCTGGTGACACCGTGAAGGTTACTTACCAGCGGGGCGACGAAACCCTCACGGCCGACGTGAAGCTCGAGACGGTCGCCAAGATTCGCGAAGCGGCCGAAGCAGCAGAAGCTGACAAGCCGGCCGAGGATGCGGCGGACGAGGAACAAAAAAACGAGAGTGAAGAGTAGCCCGAGGCCAGCTCTCCACTCTCGTTCGAGTTTCATCGAATCGATCAGCTCGCCTTACCGCGAAATCTGCATGCGGTAGAAGCTTCGCCAAGCGAAGAACAAACCAACGGCAAGTAGCCCGCCGCCCAGCAGCACGGTGTGCGTCACGCCCAGTTCGAGTTCGACCGCCAGCTCCACGGCCAAAAGGCCGAACAGCGTGGTGAACTTGATCACGGGGTTGAGCGCCACGCTGCTGGTATCCTTGAACGGATCGCCCACGGTATCGCCCACCACGGTCGCATCGTGCAGCGGAGTGCCCTTCTGCCGCAGTTCGACCTCGACGATCTTCTTGGCGTTGTCCCAAGCGCCACCAGCGTTGGCCATAAAGATGGCCTGGTACAAACCGAAGATGGCGATCGAAATCAGGTAGCCAATAAAGAAGTACTCGTCGATAAAGGCGAATGCGAGTGTCAAAAAGAATAGAGCCAAGAAGATGTTAAACATGCCCTTCTGCGCGTACTGCGTGCAGATAGCCACCACCTTCTTGCTATCCTCCAGGCTCGCCTTCTTGGCACCCGAGTCGAGGCGAATGTTCTTCTTGATAAACTCCACCGCGCGGTACGCGCCGGCTGTCACCGCCTGGGTCGAAGCGCCGGTGAACCAGTAGATGACCGCTCCGCCGGAAATGAGACCGAGCATAAATGGCGGATGTAGAATCGATAGGTACTGGGTAAGTTCTGGCTGCAAGCCCTTGGTCAGCATGAAAATGATCGAGAAGATAAGCGTCGTCGCCCCCACCACAGCGGTGCCAATGAGCACCGGCTTGGCCGTGGCTTTGAACGTATTGCCGGCGCCATCGTTCTCTTCGAGAAACAGCTTTCCCTTCTCGAAATTAGGACGGAACCCGAAGTCACGCTCGATCTCTCCTTCGATGCCCGGAATCGACGTAATGGTCGACAGCTCGAACACACTCTGCGCGTTATCCGCGACAGGGCCATACGAGTCGACCGCGATCGTCACCGGACCCATGCCGAGGAAGCCGAACGCCACCAAACCAAACGCGAACACGGACGGAGCCTGCATGATCGCTCCCAGGCCCTGCTCGGCCACCAGATAGCTAATCGCCATCAGGCCAACGATCGCAAGTCCCATCCAGAAGCCGCTGAAATTACCAGCGGTGAGGCCTGACAGGATGTTGAGCGACGCGCCGCCTTCCTTGCTACACGCCACGACTTCGCGGACATGCTGCGAACTGGTGGAGGTAAAGATCTTCACCAGCTCAGGAATGATCGCCCCGGCGAGCGTGCCGCAGGTGATGATGGTCGACAGCTTCCACCACAGCGTACCGTCGCCCATTTCGGGGATCAGCAGGTAGGACATTAAATACGTGACGGCGACCGAAATGAGCGACGTGATCCACACCACCGAGGTCAGCGGGCGCTCGAAATCGAATTGGTCGGCGTTCTCGTACTTGGTGCGGGCTAGGGATTGGTTCAGCGCGTAGGCACCAATGCTCGCGATGATCATCGCCACCCGCATTACGAACAGCCAGACCAACAGCGCGACTTGATTGCCAGTATCCGGTACGGCCAACAAAATGAACGTGATTAGCGCTACGCCCGTCACGCCGTAGGTTTCGAAACCGTCGGCCGTCGGACCAACCGAGTCGCCGGCGTTGTCGCCCGTGCAGTCGGCGATCACGCCCGGGTTGCGGGCGTCGTCTTCGTCGATCTTGAACACGATTTTCATCAAGTCGGCACCGATGTCGGCGATCTTGGTGAAGATACCGCCCGCGATACGCAGGGCCGACGCGGCGAGTGATTCGCCAATCGCGAAACCGATGAAGCACGCCCCCGCGTAGCTCGCCGGGACAAACAGCAGAATGCCCAGCATCATCGCGAGCTCGACGCTGATCAGGAGCGCCCCGATGCTGATACCGGCTTGCAGCGGAATCGCGTACACGGGGTAGGGCTTGCCTTTGAGGCTCGCAAACGCCGCGCGGCTATTGGCGAACGTATTGACTCGAATGCCAAACCACGCGACGCCATAACTCCCCGCGATGCCAATCAGGCTGAAAATGAGAATCGTGATGACCTGTGTCCAGCCCATGTTGCTCAGGAACCGGAAATACCACACCATCACCGCGCCAATGAAGAGCTGCAGGAGCAGAATGAACTTGCCCTGGCTAAATAAGTACGTCTTGCAGGTGGCATAGATCAGTTCGCTCACTTCGAGCATCGAACTGTGGACGGGAAGCGCCTTTAGCTTGGCGTAGTTCACCAAACCAAACGCCATGCCCAAGGCACAGACCACCAGGCCGCCCATAAGCCAGACGCGGCCATTCACTCCCATGAAATCCTGCTGGCTCATGTCTGGCATCACCAGATCGGCCTCGCTCGCCCAAGCGGACGACGCGCTTGCCAGGACCACACACGCAACTAGTAGACGCGAAGCCCAACGAATCATCATCCCTCCCTCGGAATGTCAGCATGACGAATAGGAACGACCCCCGCCTGTGGACCCTAAAGACCAGGGGGCCTCTACAATCTCGGTCGCCGGCCCGATGCCGTGCGTTGCTCGAAGCTCGCGGGCCCCCGCCTCGCGGGGGCCTATGCCAGCATATCTTACCCCGCAAACCAATGGAGCCATAGCCGGACTTGCGCGGCCGACCCTTGTTTTTGCGAACCCTCGGCAGAGGGCGTACAACAGCCATAGCCGGCCCGTTCGGTCCATTGAAGTCGGTTCGTCATCCGCGCCGCGGCGCCAGATGTTTGTCCCCGCAAAAGCAGCGAGTTCTGCGTCATATGGCCGCGGTAGGGGTTGAAAGAAGTGCCACAACGCTTGTTCGATCCTCTCCGAAGATCGGTGGCATCTCATGCGGTACTTTTTAGCAGGCGGTCTCATGGATACGCTCGTTCGCGTCGGTCTGGCGTTTGTTTTACTGGCACTCGGCGTCAACGCCTGTGCCGCTGAGGTCACGCCACGCCGCGATGCCGATCTGGTCGTTTACGGCGCATCGGCCAGCGGCGTGATGGCCGCCATTCAGGCATCGCGGATGGGTCGCACTGCGATCGTCCTTGAGCCCAGCCAGCACATCGGCGGTCTGACCACTGGAGGCCTCGGAGCCACGGACGCCGGCATGCGCTACGCGGTGGGTGGCATCGCCCGGGAGTTCTATCGCCGCGTTTATGACCACTATGAGAACCCCGAGACCTGGACCCGCGAAACCCGCGAAGGCTACTTCCCCAAGCACTTCCTCAGCGTCACGCCCGAGCTGAAACTCCAGTGGTACTTCGAGCCCCATGTCGCCTCGGCGATTCTCCACCAGATGCTCAAGGAAGCTGGCGTGCAAGTCGTGCTCGGGGCGGCGCTCGATCGCGAGCGGGGCGTGGCGAAGGACGGGACGCAGATCGCTTCGATTACTACCATCGATGGCCAGCGTTACACGGGTCGAGTCTTCATTGATGCCACTTACGAGGGCGATCTGCTCGCCGCGGCCGGGGCTTCGTATGTTATCGGGCGCGAAGGAAACGGCGTGCATGGCGAAACACTCAACGGCGTCCGGCTGGCCTCGCCCAAGACGACGCAGAAGATCAGCCCCTTCGTCATCGCCGGCGATCCCACCAGCGGCCTCCTTCCTCGATTGGTTCGAGTGGACGATGCGATGGAGGGCGAAGGGGACCAGCAAACGCAGGCGTACAACTTTCGCCTCTGCCTGACCAACGATCCCGACAACCGCGTCACGATCGAGAAGCCGAAGAGCTACAACCCACTGAATTACGAGATCCTGCTCCGCAACCTACAAGCCGCGAAAGAGCCCACCCTCAACCGCTCGGTGTTCTCTCTGACGCCGATGCCGAACCTCAAGACCGACACCAATAATCGCCGGTTTTATTCAACCGACTACGTTGGCGGCAGCCACCGCTGGCCCGAGGGGACGTACGACGAGCGCGCGAAGTTGTGGCAGGAGCACAAAGACTACCAGCAAGGGCTTCTGTGGTTCGTGGCGAACGACCCCCTAGTGCCGGCTTCCGTCCGCAACGAGGCGAAGAACTGGGGCCTCGCCCGCGACGAGTTCACCGCGACCGACCACTGGCCTCCCGCACTCTACGTCCGCGAAGCCCGGCGACTGGTGAGCGACTACGTGATGACCGAGCACGATTGCAGCGGCGCCCGCGTCGCCGACGATGGTCTGACGCTTGGCACTTACGCCATGGATTCGCACCTCGTGAACTACGGCATCGACAGCCAGAATCGCTTCCGCGTGGATGGCTGGTTCGAAAAGCGGCCGGCAGCCTACCCGATCAGTTACCGCGCAACGCTGCCACGGGCCAACGAAGTCAGCAACCTATTGGTAAGCGTTTGCATCTCGTCGAGCCACGTGGCGTACGGTTCGATACGCATGGAGCCCGTGTTCATGAACCTCGGCCAAGCCACGGCAACCGCCGCCGTGCTGGCGTTGGATCGTAGCGAATCGCTCCATGAGCTTCCTTACAAAGCACTCCGCGCGCGACTCGAAGCCGACGGACAAATTTTCGACGCAGCCGCAGCGAAAGAGCAACTCATCGCGCTCCGCAAGAAACAGAAGTAGCTACGGCCCCACCCGCTCCGCCAGAATGCGCAGGTGATGATTCATGTGATCCAAGTAGTCCGTCACCAGAAACTCCAGCGTGCACGGATCGTAGTTCCCGATGGTACAAGGGACCGCGAGACTCGATTCTGGAATGTTGCGAATCACTACGGCAAGCAAGCGGTTGTAGTGGTACCAGAGCTCCACCAGCGAAGTCCACTCCAACTCGCGGTAGTTGGCCTCCGCCACCCAAGCGTTCTGGTCGTATTTCGGAAACTGGAGGCTGTCCGCGGCTTGCGCCCGTACGAACCGCTGATGATTGTTGCAGGCCGAATCGACGAGATGCCCCATCACTTCGGAGATCGACCAACGCTCAGGCGACGGCTTCACGTGGGCGTCAGCGGGCGAGACGTCGAGCAGCCGCCCTCGCCACTCGTTGATGGTTTGCTCCAATTGGTCGGCGGTGCTCGTTACGGAGTTCGACATAAAAGCTACCTTTCGTATTTTGGAGGACTTGTTGGCCGGAAGCCCGCTACACGATCTGCTAGGCCTGGCTCCGCTTGGCTGGTAAGCTGGGTATTATCTTATTTTGCTGGAAGTCGCTCGGCTTCGGTCACGTTCAAGTTCAAAGGTGGAGATGGCATTGAACACGATTCTCAACTCGCCGTTAAGTTGGGCGGCCAAGGCGCCAAGGCGCACGCTCTCGCTGCTCGTAGCTTTCGCGATTGCCATCCTCGCGGCTCCGGCAATGCACTCGGCCGCCGAGGACCAGGACAGCCAAGCCTTCCGCAAGTTCGCGCCCACGCCCCCCATGGGCTGGAATAGCTGGGACATCTACGGCACCACCGTCACCGAGCAGCAGACCAAGCAGCAAGCCGACGCCATGGCCAAGCACCTGCTGCCGGCGGGCTACGACGTGCTGACCGTCGACATCCAGTGGTACGAACCGAACGCCACGGGTCACAACTATAAGCCCGGCGCGCCGCTCGAAATGGACGAGTACAGCCGGCTGCTACCCGCGGTGAAGAAGTTCCCCTCGTCGGCGGATGGCCAGGGCTTCAAGCCACTCGCCGACTACGTCCACCAAAAGGGCTTGCGTTTTGGCATCCACATCATGCGTGGCATCGCCCGCCAAGCGGTGAAAGAGAACACGGGGCTGCTCGGCACCGACGCCCGCGCCGCCGACATCGCCAACACCAATTCGACGTGCAGTTGGAATCCCGACATGTACGGCGTCGACATGTCGAAACCCGGCGCGCAGGAGTACTACGATTCGCTCTTCAAGCTCTACGCCTCGTGGGGCGTCGATTACGTGAAGGTCGACGACATCTCGCGACCGTACGATGCAACGCAGCAAGCGGAGATCGAAGCCATCCGCCGCGCGATCGACAAAACGGGGCGGCCCATTGCGCTGAGCCTCTCGCCAGGAGCAACGCCCCTCACCGCCGGGCCACACGTTCAGAACCACGCCAACCTGTGGCGCATCTCGGACGATTTCTGGGACCGCTGGGAACTACTCCATCCGATGTTTGAACGCCTCGATCATTGGACCCCATTCCGGCGCGAGGGCAACTGGCCCGATGCCGACATGCTGCCGCTGGGGATCATCGAATTCAATCGCCCCTCTAAATTCACGCCGGACGAAGGACAGACGCTGATGACGTTGTGGTCCATCGCACGTTCGCCGCTTATCTTCGGCGGCGATATGACTCGCCTCGACGACCGGGCGCTCAAGCTGCTCACCAACCCCAAGGTACTGAAGGTCAACCAGCACAGTACGAACAATCGCCAGCTCTCGCGCGACGACGATCTCATCGTCTGGGCCGCCGAGGTGCCCGACAGCGATCACCAGTATCTGGCCCTGTTCAACGCCCAAAGCAACGACAACAACTCTCAAGCTAAGGATACCAAGCCCGTTGGCGTCGATTTCGCGAAGCTCGGCCTCACCGGCAAGACTCGCGTCCTCGATCTATGGTCGGGCGAGGACCTCGGCGTGTTCGAAGGCCGATTCGAGCGTCAACTTCCGTTCCACGGTTCGGGCCTCTATCGACTCGAACCAGCTGCTTCGCCATGAACTTTTTCCCCGCGAATTGTGCCGTTGCGTTCTCCAACACGTTGGGTCATCCTATTCCGTACCGCGCTCCCTAAAGCGCTCCCCATTCGCTTTGCCACTCGCCTTCAGGACGTAGCTTCCCTGAACGCGGGGCTCTTGCTTCTCGGTCAGGCTTCCCCCTCATGAATTTGCTTTGGATAGTCCTTCCCAGTGCCGTCGTGCTTGGCGTCGCCTACCTTACCTACGGGCGATTGCTCGCGCGGCTGCTCCGGCTTGACGCCAAGGCCCCCGTGCCCGCGGTCGAGAAGCGCGACGGAATCGACTTCGAGCCAATCGCTGCCAGCGAACTCCTGCCGCAGCACTTCTCCGCCATCGCCGCGGCGGGGCCGATCGTGGGGCCAATCCTCGCGGGGCTCCTCTTCGGTTGGCTGCCGGCGCTTATTTGGATTCTGGTCGGCTCGATCTTCATCGGCGGCGTGCAGGACATCACCTCGCTGGTCGCCTCGATCCGTCATCGCGCGACCTCCATCGCCGAGGTGGTACGGCTCTACATGTCGCGGCGGTCCTACCTGATGTTTCTCACGTTCATTTGGATCGCCCTGGTCTACATCATCGTCGCGTTCACCGGCGTCACCGCGGCGTCGTTCGTCGGCGCACCGCTTGCCGAGAACGGTGGCATCGGCGGCGGCGCGATTGCCTCGTCGTCGCTCATCTACTTGGCGATCACGCTGGTCATGGGCCTGGTGATGCGCTACGCCGGCATGCCTTCGTGGATGGCGCTTTGCGTCTTCCTCCCCATGGTCGCCGCGGCGATTGTTTGGGGGCCCAACGTCCCGTTCGACCTCGCCGCGATCACCGGCTGGAGCGATGGCTCGGCCGTTAAACTCTGGAGCGCCATCCTGCTCGCCTACTGCCTGATCGCCGGCGTGCTTCCGGTGTGGCTACTCTTGCAACCACGTGGCCAACTCGGTGGGTACTTTCTCTACGCCGCGCTCGGCGCGGGAGCCGTCGGCCTTGCGTTTGGCAACGTTAACATCGAGTACCCTGCCTTCCGTGGTTGGGAAGTCGCCACCGCCACGGGCGGCACGGCGTCGCTCTTCCCGCTGCTGTTCATTACCATCGCCTGTGGTGCCTGCTCGGGTTTTCACTCGCTCATCGCCAGCGGCACGACCTCCAAACAGCTTCGCAACGAAAAGGACGCCAAGCCCGTGGCCTATGGGTCGATGCTGCTCGAAGGGATGGTCGCCGTGGTGTCGCTATGCTGCGTGATGATGTTCGCTGAGGGTTCGTCCGAACTCGCCGGCAAGCCCAACCAAATCTACGCCCACGGCATCGGCAAGTTCCTCGACGTAATCAACGTCTCCAAAGCCATTGGCGTCACGTTCGCCCTCATGGCCTTCACCACGTTCGTGTACGACACGCTTGATGTCTGCACGCGTCTGGGCCGATTCGTTATTCAGGAACTCACCGGTTGGAAAGGGCAGGGGGGTCGCATCTTCGGCACCGCGATCACCGCGGGCGTGCCGCTGTTCTTCATGCTCCGCCACCCGTCCGACGCGAAGACTCCCGTATGGCAACTCTTCTGGAACCTGTTCGGCGCCAGCAACCAACTGCTCGCCGCCCTCACGCTACTGGGCGTCACCGTATGGCTGTGGCGCACTCGCCGCGCGATGTGGGTCTGGTTCGTCACCGGCATCCCGACTGTGATCATGTACGTGATGAGCACCTGGGCCCTGATCGCCATGACCATCCCCGCCTTCCGCACCGGCGAAGGCAACTGGCAAGCCCCCAGCGACCCCGTCCCCTGGATCGGCCTCGTGCTACTAGGCCTCGCCGCCCTGATGCTGGTCGAAGCCATCCGAGTCCTCGCCGGCTCGAACGAACCGCCGCAGGCGAGTGACTTAGCGGCGGTGCCGGCGTGAGCGGCGAGCGCCCTTCCGCTAGCGAATATCCGAGGTGCTCATATGATTCCAACCAGAGTAGCCGTCGGGGTGTATCTCGCGCTGGCGCTGAACGTCATCTACTTACTACTCTCGCTAGGGGTCAGTATCGCACGTCCAGCGGCGATGGCCTCTGATCTTGGGAACGCACTCCGAGAAGAAGGTCACGAAGTGCCCTACACGCTGATTTACGAGCAGTTAAATGCGAGTCAGTCGTCACAGAATCAATTGGTTTACCGCCTCATCGTGCCGTCGATAGCCGTTCTCGCCGTTTGCGCTTTCTACGTTAATTCGAGGTCAGGGAAATGATACCACGTTAGTGAAGAAGTTCGTAAACTTGCAGCCAAAGAGTAAGGACAGCTAAGAGGCCAAGCGGTACCACAAATCTGGAACTTCGCACCATGTACGAATGCCACATCTGGCTGAATATACTGCCAAGCCCCAATGACCGCGCCCTCGGAAGCTTCGAGCGTTTTCAAGATGGCGTAAAGTCCCTCAAGAAACGACTTCAGACCTGGGATCAGTGGGATGCTGGACTCGATGCAGCATGCATAACCAAGACATCACGTGGTGACGATCAACTCGTATATAATTCGTACGTAAAGCGTAGTAGCGAGCTCCATGGGGCTATCGTCATGCTCATCAGTTCCATCGCACATGAATTCCCGGGGAGTTTTGGAATCATGTATTCCATGGAAGATGATATCGAGAATATGTGCTCTGTGGGCTACACAGTTCACGTAGTCCGCAGGGGGATAGTTGAAGAGCGAAAGGACACTTTCCTCTCCCCATACTGGGGAATGATAGAAGACCCGCCGGTCGAAGGCGTGGGCTGAGCGTTGGAAAATGTCGTATCCTGCCGCAGAGCTTTCGCGGCAGCCGGCATTGCCACCTCGTCAAGTGCCAAGCGTCGGACGGGACCTGACCACGCCGACCTCCAAACGTGGCAACGGTATCCCTCGTCGGCCGGGACGACCGACCTACAAAATCCGCGCAAATCCTGCCAAATCCGCGTTCGTCCGCGTCCCATTCTTCAATAGCACCAGATCGCGATCACGCCGCTAATCCCGGCTTACGCTCCACCGGCATCCCATTCTCAGAACTCCCTCGCGTCGGCGCCGCACGCAGTTGGCTTCGGCTGTCGGCGAGGATCGATAGCACGCTCAAGAGCACCATTTCGCCTTGCACGCGGTTGCAGCAGTAGTCGTGAATGATCCGCTCTTTGAGCTGCGTCAGTCGCAGGTCGAGCTCTGCGGCCGAGAGTGTTTGCGCCGCGTCGGGCCGCTGGCCGGAGACCAGGGCGTCGATTTCTCGAATCTCGTCGAGGTACTCGCCGGGCCGGCGAATGTTGCGGCGGCGCAGGTAGCCGTAGATACTCAGTGCACCTGCGCCGAAGGCTCCAACAATGCTGAATAGCTCGCTAGCCGCATCGCAGACCGAACTGGTAATTAGCGGCTCGTCGCGGTCGAGGTACGCCTCGGCTTCGGGATGAATCTTGTAGGCCGCCGCAATCTCACGCGGCGACTTCGGGCTCACGCGCCGCGCAAAGTCGGTCTCGAAAATCGTCTCCATCACCCGGCGGGCGCTCGCCGCCGGGAAGTCCGCACGCGCCACCAGCAGCGTCCTTAAACCAAGCGTGGGGCAGTCCCACGCCGGCATGGGCGACTCGCCCAAATACATGCCGCCGCCAATCGTCGCCCGCTCGACCAGCAAGCGATCGACCCGGTCGCCATCCTCGGCCCCTTCGGGCAGATTCGACATCAAATAGGGCTCGACGTAAGGAAATGGCACCAGCTCGTACTCCTCCGTGTCGAGCAGCGACTGCGCGAGAACGCTCGGCTGCGACACCACCGTCAGAATCACGTCGGGCATCGTTTGCAGTCGCGTCGCTCGCTGCACGCCCGTCTCGGTACGGACATCGTGCGCGAGCGAGGCGAGTTCTTCCTTTGTGAAATTCAGCTCGGTGAAATCTCCTTTGCCCGAAGCGTCCTTGGCGTGCAAACGCAGAAAATGAAGCACATCGCTCGCCAGCATGTAGTCGTTGGTCCCTTCGTGCCCCAGGTTGATCCGCCGCCCGCGAAGCATATCAAACAGCGACGCGTGCTTCTCTGCGATCGAACGCCGCACGAGGATATGGAGCTCGTCGACCTCGAATCCCGCGAGCAGCTGAACGTCCTTCGCCGCGTCCGATCGCAAGCCCGACGAAACGATGGCGAGGTCCGTTTTCCCTTCGGCGACGTGTTCGATAGAGTCTTCGAACCCCTGAGTCGGCACCACCTCGACGTACAGGTCGCGGGCACGTGCCTCGCGGTCGAAGCTTTCCAGAATATGGTAGCGGCGCGTCATCGCGGAGCCCGCTCCCAGTCGAACGAACACGTCCGACTCGGCGGAAAGCGATCGGTAGGCCGCGTAGATGCCCCAACCAAAGCACACCGCAGCGATCAGGAGCGGCACGCCCATCCACGCGCGATTCGCCACGAATCGAGTCACCGGCAAACTCAACATCTGGACTTCCTGTCGCGAGATGGAATGACGAGCCAATAGGTAGCGACCCAACGCTAGCTTGGTTCCTCGCGGCTTATAGCATTCGCAAAACCGAGGCTCAATCCCAACCTGACCGCCGCGCGACCAATGACGACGACAGCATTGCCAGCGGACGGCATTTTCGACGCAAGGCAGTAGTAGGCCGTTCGTCCCGGCCGGCAGCTGACGTTGCCACGTCGTCAACTGTCCGGGGTCGGACGGGACCTGACCCTGCCGACCTCCAGAAGTGGCTATGTTGTCCCACGTCGGCCGAGACGACCGACCTACTTGGATGAACGTCGGTGCCACCTACCCCGAAGCGGTTCCGTCTGTCAGCCCAGGGTTGTCCGGGTGCGAGGTAAACGAGCTCACGGACTACCCTGGGATTGTGTGGAGGCTCTCGGTCGCTGTCGATCGAACGACTCATCATCTGCCGGAGCGCCGCGTCGACCGCCATTCAACCGAGCTGCGTCATCTCCCCCGAACGCGCAAATAACGAAGTGAATTCCGTTGGACAAAGACCACCAAACTATTTCGACTTTCTTTCCAAAGGGTACTAGAAAGCTCGCGTCGAATGTGCTATTATGTACACTCTCTCCTTTTGTGGTTGAGAGAGGGGGGATCCGGTCATGGAAGGTGGATGGGAACACCAACGGGGGTTGCGTGGAAGGCGCCGTAACTTCGCGGAGCTCGTTAGGGCCTACGCGCTTCCGGGAGCATTACTCCCGTCAGAATGACAAGGCCGCAGTAGCCGCCCAAGAGGGTAATGTCGCACCTGCGGTTTTCACTGCGACATTACTCTTGAAGACCTCGAAACAACCGAACTCCTAAACTCAATCACGACAACACCTTGCAAGCCCATCGCCGAAAGGACCGCCGAGAATAAAGTCGCACCCAATGAAATAATGGTGAAAGTGCGACACAACTCGCCGACTCATTGCCTTCAATCAATAGCCCACCCATCCTGACTTACATGCGAAAGCGAAAGCGACCTGCGCACGTTCATTCGCCCCACAGTCTCTAGCCTGCCATTTTTACCGGCTCGCGTGCCAAGTTCGGCCCGTTGAAGCTCACGCCCGGCAGCCCTATACTCCACGTTTTGGCCAATTTCCGCCCCCCTCGCTCAGGATAGGCGATCGATGAAGATTCACGAATTCCAAGCCAAGCAGCTCTTCCGCGAAGCCGGCATTGCCGTGCCGCGAGGCATCGTCGCCGAGACTCCCGAAGCAGCCGCCGCCGCGTTTAAGGAACTGGGTGGCCCGCTCGCCGTGGTGAAGGCCCAGATTCACGCCGGCGGACGTGGCAAGGGAACCATCGCCACCAACCCCGCGCAGCGTGGCGTCGAGCTGGTGAAGAGTGCCGAAGCCGCTCAAAAGGCCGCCGCTGGAATGCTCGGCCACCCCTTGGTGACCATTCAGACGGGTGCCGGTGGTCAAACCGTTCGCCGCATCTACGTCGAAGAAGGTTGCGACATCGCCCGCGAGCTGTACCTGGGCATTGTGGTCGATCGAGCGAGTGCCTCGCCCGTGCTGATGGTCTCGACCGAAGGTGGCATGAACATCGAGGAAGTCGCCGAGAAGACCCCCGAGCTGATCTTCAAAGCCGCGTTCGATCCCGATAGCGGACTCCAGCCCTACCAGTGCCGCGTGCTCGCCCAGAAGCTTGGCCTCACCGGCGCGAGCGTCCGCAGTGCGGAGAAGATGTTCCGCTCGATCTGCAAGCTGTTCGTCGACCTCGATTGCAGCCTCGCCGAGATTAACCCCCTAGTGGTCACCGGAAGTGGCGACCTGATCGCGCTCGACGGCAAAGTGACGTTTGACGACAACGCGATGTTCCGTCACCCGAACCTAATGGAATTCCGCGACACGGCGGAAGAAGACCCCAACGAACTGCGTGCCGGCAAGGCGGGTTTGAGCTACGTGCAGCTCGAAGGCAACATTGGCTGCCTAGTGAATGGTGCCGGTCTTGCGATGAGCACCATGGACTTAATCAAGCTCCACGGTGGTCAGCCGGCGAACTTCCTCGACGTCGGCGGCGGTGCGAAGACCGACCAAGTGACCGAGGCGTTCCGCATCCTGCTGGGCGACCCCAACGTGAAGGCCGTGCTGGTCAACATCTTCGGTGGCATCATGCAGTGCACCACCATCGCCAGCGCCATCCTCGAATCGTACAAGTCGGTGGGCTTTAACGTCCCGCTGGTCGTAAGGCTCGAAGGCACGGAAGTCGAACAGGGCCGCAAAATGCTCGCCGAAAGCGGCGTGAACATCATCTCCGCCGAAGGCCTGACGGACGCCGCGAAGAAAGTCGTCGCCGCCGCCGGTGCTGCTTAAACGAATTAACCACAGAGTACACAGAGAAGCACGGAGATTGATGAGGAAACGGGTAGATTGCACGAGTTGGACAATCCTTTCATTGGTCATTGTTAATTCGTCATTGGTCATTCCACTCGCACTCTCCGAAGCCAGCCACCTCCAGGAATCAACATGTCCATCCTGATCAATAAAGACACTCGCGTTATTTGCCAAGGCATTACCGGTAACGCGGGCGAGTTTCATTCGCGGAACTGCATCGAGTACGGCACCAAGCTCGTCGGCGGCGTCACGCCCGGCAAGGGTGGCCAGACGGTGCTCGATCGTCCCGTGTTCGACACGGTGGTCGAAGCCGTGGAGAAGGAAGGCGCGAACGCGACGATGATCTTCGTCCCGCCCGCCTTCACCGCCGACGCCATCCTCGAAGCGGCCGACGCCGGCATCGCGGTGGTCATCGCCATTACCGAGGGCGTCCCCGTGCTCGATATGGCCCGCGTGTACAAGAAGCTCAAGAGCGACTACCCGAACGTCCGCCTGATCGGCCCCAACTGCCCTGGTGTGATCACACCAGGCGAGTGCAAGATCGGCATCATGCCCGGCTACATCCACACCCCGGGTCCCGTGGGCGTGATGAGCCGTAGCGGAACGCTGACCTACGAAGCCGTTTGGCAGCTTACGAACCTCGGCCTCGGCCAGAGCACCTGCGTTGGTTTGGGTGGCGATCCGATCGTCGGCACGAGCTTCATCGACCTTCTGGAGATGTTCCAGAACGATCCGAAGACCGAGGCCATCATGATGATGGGCGAAATCGGCGGCACCGCCGAAGAGGAAGCTGCGGCTTACGTGAAGCAGAACGTCACGAAGCCCGTCGCCGCCTTCATTGCTGGCCGCACGGCTCCTCCCGGCAAGCGAATGGGTCACGCGGGTGCGATCATCTCAGGCGGTATGGGTACCGCCGAGGACAAGATCGCCGCCCTGCAAGACGCCGGCATCGAAGTCGCCGAAAGCCCCGCGGACATGGGCACCGCCCTCAAGCGGGCGATTGACCGCAAGTAACAAGTAATCCCCACCAACGGTGGTTACTTCGCTGGCTCTAGGAGTTGCTCGAAGGTCTTGTTACCAATCGGGTACTCTTGCCAATCGTCGAAGTCGAAGTGCCACCACTCGAATTCGTACACGGTAAACCCTTCGTCTTCCATGGCGGTGCGAAGTAGTTGGCGATGCCAACGCTCGCGACTATCGCCGCCTGGATAGAGTGGGAACGAACGTGGCGAGAACTCGTCGTACGACGCGACCATTTTGATCGGCTCGCCCGACTCCTTGTCGCACAGCGTCAGATCGATTGCGCAACCACGATTGTGCCGCGAACCCTTTTCGGGATCGGCGACAAAGTCGTGGAACTTCGCGGGCGTGCAGTCCCAGAACATCTTGGTCACGTACCAAGGTCGGTAGCCATCGTGCACGAGAAGTCCGTAGCCACGGTCGGCAAGGTTCTTCTGCACCCGCGCCACCGCTTCAGCCGCTGGACGCTGCATGAATGCGTGGGGGGACGAGTAGAACGGAGTCTGCATGAAGTTCCGCTTACCAGCGTAACGCACGTCGAGGCGGATCGAAGGATCGAGCGACGTTAGCTCGACCAAGTCGAGGGGACGCGTGGGGCGAGTCTCCACCGGGGGTTTGGCGGCGAGTGCGACGTCGCGAAGTTCGTCCACGGGACGCGTGGGTTCGACCGTAAACACGTCGCCCACGTCGCCGACGGGTCGGCGTTTGAGAACGACGTTCCCGGCGTTGGCTTCGGTCGCCACGCCGTTTTCGTCACGTTTGAAGACGATGAACTCGCTCTCGTACATGCCACCCTTGGTAGGAAACGCGAATGTGTTCTCGTCGACTTCCACCAGTGGATACGGAAACAACCACTCAATCTGACACCAGAGCTGACCACCATCCTCGTACACGTACATGATGATATGATCCGGGCCGTACTCACCAACGAGACCTTTCCACTTCTCCGGCGCCGCGGGAGGGCACACGTCGGGCTGGCGGATCCACGCCTTGCCATCGATCACCAGCGTTCCGGCTTTCGGGTCGCACTCGAATTTCGTGCCGTACTTCTGCACGTCATCGATGACGAGGTCGTCTCCCTCAGCGCGAAGCACGTATCGTCCGAAGCCAAACCGCGTGTAAAGCGTGCCCCCGAACTCGAAGATGTCGAGCGATTCGTCACCCGACTTGTAAGTCCCCACGTACTGCTTGGGGTTCTCGATGGACTTGGTCGAGTTCCATTCCGGAAGTGGCTTCCCCTCGCGCTTCGCGAGCAACAGGCGAGTCGCGTAGTCACCCAGGCGAGTCGTGAACCCGTTGGAGCAATCTCGGGACGTGGCCACCGCGACGCCGATTTTCTCTTCGGGAAGTCCGAAGAACTGCGTCGAAAAACCATACACGGCACCGCCGTGCCCGAAGGTCGAGTGGCCATCGATCTTGCCAAGCCGAAAACCGATGCCATACATCGGATCGTCCTCGCCGGCGGCTTTGCTGCCATCGAGCATCGTGGCGAGCGTATCACTCGAAAGCACTTCGGCCCCTTCGTAACTACCGCCGCTGAAGATCGTCACCAAGAAGTTACCCAGATCGTCAACGGTGGCGTACAGATTGCCAGCGGGCGCGGTGCCGAGTTCGAACACCGGGGCAGGGAAGGGGGCTTGATGGTGGTTCCACATGAGTGCCTCCGCGAGCTGCTCCTTGGTCTTTCCTTCGTGCACCATCGAACTGTTGGTCATCTGCATTGGCTCGAGGATGTGCTCGCGCATGTAGTCGTTGTACGACTGCCCGCTCACCTTCTCGATCGCGTACCCTACCACGGCAATCGCCGCGTTCGAGTACTTGGTTCGCTCGCCCGGCTTGTACACCAGCTTCAGGCCATTGAGCGACAGCACCGTCTCTTCGAGTGTCGGTTCGTTGGCGTCGAAATAGTTGCCCACCGGGGGTTCGCGGACCAACCCCGATTGGTGCGACATCAACATCCGCAGCGTGATCGGAATCCCAAACTGGTTGTCGGGCTTGAACTCAGGAATGTAGGTCTGGATCGGGGCGTCGAGGTCGATCTTCCCCGCCGCGACGAGTTGCATGATAGCAAGGTCGGTGAACAGCTTCGAAACCGAACCAATGCGGTACATCGTCTCGGCGTTTGCCGGCTTCGAATTCGCGAGATCCGCGGATCCGTACGCCCGCGAACCAACGATCCGACCCTCGTCCACCAAACAAATGGAAAGCGACGGCAGCCCCTTAGCCTTCAGCTCTTCGGCCATCACCGCGTCGAGCTTGCCGAAGACTTCGTCGTAGGCGGGGTCGACATCGGCCGCTTGAGTCGTGAGTGCTGTCATGCTCATGACCGCACCGAGACAGTAAGCGTATCGCCAAAGTCGCGGCGACGTGAAAATGCGGAGACAATCTCGCACCATGGGTTCCTCATAGTTGGCAGTGACGCGGTGGTTCGCGCTGGAGAGCTAGGGAAGTCACTCTGCCAACGTAGCCTGCTAGCAGGCGGGTCGCAACACTCGTTTTCGGCGAACCGATTATTCTTGTTTCGAGAGAGGCACGAACAATCGAACCAGCGCACGTTGTCGTCGAATTCGCCGCTTAATAGCGACCAAAACGGCTGCAAGCAGTCGCTCTCCACGTGGCCTGCGACGCGGCATGGGATTGGGTCGACCTTGACCTCGAACAGATGCCCTTGTATTTCCGGGTCTCTCGTCAAACCGCGTGAGGAATGAGGCCGTGCGACTCCGCGCGAAAGCATCCACCATCTTGAGCCTGCTACTTACCACATCGAGTGTGGCATGGGGGCAGTACGTGCAGATTCCCTCCACGCCTGGTGGGTTTCCGGCACAACCTTCGTACGTCACGCCAACGCCCGGGACGTTCGCCGCTCCGAGCCTGAATCCGGCCCCGTCTCTTGGACCGCCTCCTGCATTCGATGCCTACGCTTCGCCCGGGGTGAGTGGCACGATGAGCGCACCTCCAGCGAACGTGCCTTACGGCATGACTCCTGGTGCACCGGCAAACGCGTTTCCGCAGCAGCCGGGTGCCTGGCAGGGTTATCCTACGACCCCAGGCGGATATGGCGCTCCGATGCCGCAGAGCACTTCCCCTTCGTCGCTTCCCTACCAGTGGCAACAAGGTAGTTACAGCTATCAGGGTGCTGACGGCAGCCTCGTGAAGTTTCAAAGGTTCCTGCAACGCATCGGCGTTGAGAATACTTGGCTGGCCGATGTCGGCGGGGCCGACGCGTTCGGCATGAACCGGCTGGAGCTCGCCGCGACGTTCGGCATTCCGGTGATGCACAACATTGAAACTCCGCTGCTGCTCACGCCCGGCTTCGCGTTCAACTGGCTAGATGGTCCTCAAGGCGATCCGAATGCCATACCGCGCGGGCCCGACTTGCCTGCACGCGTTTACGATGCCTACCTCGACTTGTCTTGGTATCCGCAGCCCTTTGAGTGGCTCGGGGCGGAGCTCGGTGTTCGCACGGGTGTCTGGACTGACTTCGAGGCAGTGAATGACGACTCGATTCGCATCCTTGGGCGCGGCGTCGGTGTGATTTCGGTTAATCCGAACATGGACTTCCTGATTGGCGTCGCGTACCTCGATCGGCTCCACATCAAGTTGCTGCCGGTTGTTGGTGTGCACTGGCGCCCGAGCACCGAGTGGGATCTTTACATTGTGTTCCCCAATCCGAAGCTTCGCAAACGAATGCGCTCGATGGGTAACACCGACTGGTGGTGGTACGTCGCCGGCGAATACGGTGGTGGATCGTGGACCGTCGACCGCGTCGGGCTGAGCGACCGGTTCGATTACAACGACATCCGCGTCTCGCTGGGCGTCGAGTACGAGAGCCCCACCATGGCACGAGGCCACTTTGAAGTCGGCTACGTCTTTGATCGCGAGATACTGTTCAACAGCGGCATGCCCGGGCGGTTCGACCCGGCGGATACCGTGATGGTTCGTGCTGGTTTCGATTTCTAACAGGTTGCCCCCAGCCGATCTCGCATCGCCTCCCTATGAAACACGTAGTCTTGCCGCTGCTACTTTTGCTCGCACTCGCTGCGAACGCGGCTGCGCAGTTTCAACAACCCTACCTTCCTCAGTACGGGCAGCAGTACGTCCAGCAGGAGCAGTACGTCGATCCAACGGCCCCCGTTTACGTTGAGTCGGCAGACACCGCGCCCGTTTACGTCGAGCCCTACCAAGTCGATCCATGGGCGACCGCGGCACCGAGTGACGTGGTGATCGTCGACCAGCCCATGATGCAAATGCAGATGCCCACCATGCAGATGGACGGGCAGCAGTGGTCCCCTGAGGCGTACCCCGAACCCTCGGCGGCGCAGCAAGACCTCGGCAATCTGATTCCTTCGGGCTCGCGAAAGAGTTTCTTCCAACGAGTCAATTTCAGCGCTGCGTGGATGCCACAGCTTGAAAGCGATGGCATCGGCGTAACGTCGCTCAACACGAGCATTGTCACGGCGCTACCGTTCTTTCGCATGAACCAGCCGCTCACGATCACGCCCCGTTACGGCGTGCAGTTCCTCGAGGGCCCCGACTTCATTGATGTCCCCGCGCGACTGCACGATGCGGACGTCAACTTCACGCACATTCGAAGGCTGAGCGACCGGTGGGTATTCAATGGCTCGGTCACGGTCGGAGCTTACGCGGACGATTACAGTTTCCGTGACGCCGACGCCATTCGCTGGTCCGGCTACGCCTTTGGCATCTACGAAGCTTCCGAGGCCGCTCGCTGGATCGTTGGCGTGGCGTACCTCAATCGTGCGAACTTGACGGTCGTGCCCGCCGCCGGCTTCCTGTACTGGACCGACGACTTGAAGATCGACGTCGTGCTTCCTCAACCACGAATCGCCTGGCGAACGTGGACCGACGTCGGGCCCCCAGGTCTCAACGAGCGGTGGTTCTACTTTCAGGGCGATCTCGGCGGCGGCATCTGGGCTGTCCAGCGCGACGATGGCTCGCCCGATACGCTCAGCTATAGCGACCTTCGCGTGATCTTCGGCACCGAACGCAAGCAATACCGTGGCATTACGCGGAAATGGGAAGTTGGCTACGTGTTCGCCCGGGATCTTGAATACTCGTCCATGGGCACCGACTTCGCGATCGACGACACGCTGTTCGTCCGCGGGGCATTTACGTACTAGTTCGCGCGGTGCGATCAGGGGTGTTCTCGCACTTAGGCCTGTTTTTAGGGCTCGCGACGATCGGACCGCGGTAGTGTAGAATGGGACGGTTCACGCCTCCCTCCTTCATTGTCTCGCCATGTCCGCCGCGCCCGCCACGTTTGTCTTCTGCACCTGCCAACCTGGAGCAGAACAGCCCCTAAAAACCGAAGTGGCCGCTCGCCGCACGGAATGGCGGCTCGCGTTCTCGCGGCCCGGCTTCGTGAGTTTCAAGAGCTCGCAATCGGTCGGCGCGATCTTGGATGGATCGCCGCCCGTGTTTGCTCGCACGCGTTCGGTGTCGCTGGGTCGCGTGAAGAACGACTCTCTCGCCGCGGCGGCCAAAGCGGTGTGGGAGATCGAAGGGGTGCAGTCACTGCTTGCAGTCGCCGAGGTTGCTGCTCTTCATGTGTGGCAACGCGACTCGCTGCTGCCGGGTGAGGATGGATTCGAGCCGACGGTCACGGCCATGGCTCAAGAGATCAAGCGGGCGTTACTGGTAGCGGCGAAGGAGGCGGGTCTCGAATCGCGTCTGCCTCTGTTCGAAGCCACGGTCGCGCCCAAGGACGCCGTGGTGCTGGACGTGGTAGCAGTGGAGCCGGATGAGTGGTACATCGGTTGGCACTTCGCGAGTTCGCGGATCGAGCGCTGGCCAGGCGGCATGCTGCCGGTCGCCGCGCCGAGTGACATGGTTTCGCGCGCGTACTTGAAACTCGAAGAAGCCCTGAAGTGGTCGGCACTGCCAGCCGCACGAGGCGACGTGTGGGTCGAACTTGGTTGTGCCCCCGGTGGTGCGAGCCAGGCCCTGCTCAACCGTGGGTTCCATGTACTTGGTGTTGACCCGGCCGAAGTCGACGAGCCGGTTGCCAGCCATCCTCGCTTCGCCCACATCCGCCGGCGTTCGTCCGAAGTGCGGCGTATCGATTTCGGCCCCGCGCAATGGCTCGCGGCCGACCTCAATGTAACTCCGCAATACACGCTCGACGCGGTGGGCGATGTGGTGACGCATCCGGCAACTTCGATTCGCGGACTGGTGCTGACGCTCAAGCTTGCCAACTGGGACGTCGCCAGTCCGCAGAATCTTGAAGCGTATTTGGAACGCGTTCGCTCGTGGGGCTATCGCGATGTGCGACTTCGGCAGCTGGTTCACAATCGTCATGAGATCTGCTTGGTGGCACTCCATAGTCGAAGCCAGCGGCGGATGAAGCGATCCCGCGGCCGCACGACCAATCGCCCCGATGACTCCGCCGACACTTCCGAATCGAGCAATGACACCGAACCCGTCCGCTTCGACGCCCCCACCGCGATTATCCCTCCGCATCATTTCCGTTAGCACGGCCTGAGACTGCCACGATGCCTTGGCGCAATCCCCTATTCTTCAAGAAGCGAGGTCGCCGCAGCACCGGCATGCGGAGCGTGGGGCATTGGAGCGAACTTCTACTGAGTGTGTCGCTACTGGTGATGGGTGGAGTGACGCTTTGTCTTCATGTGTTCCAGGTCCTGGTGCCCGACTGGAACGAGTCGCGGGCTCCACGTGGATGGGAACCTGGAATGTGCCGGGTGACGGAGCTGGAGATTCGCGAGAAGGAGAACCCGCTGAGCGTCGGCGAGTTCAGCATTGCGATACAAGCCGCGAGAATCACCGACACGGGAACACTCCTGCCACCAGTGTGGCTCGACCGCGAGATTGGCAACTTCTCGCCCACGCGGAACGACGCCCTGCACATGGCCGAACCTTACAAGCCGGGGACGGAGCATGCTTGTTGGTTCGATCCTTCGGCGCCGAATCATCTAATCCTTCGCCGACCGATGCGCTGGTGGGTGTGGCCGGTGACGCTGATACCTGCGTCGCTCTTTGCCGTTGGCATTTTTGGTATTGTTGCCTCGTTGATGCAAGTATCGACCTCCGCCGAACGCCGGAGCTTGGTGAGTGTCAAAGCGATGCGTCTCGATGCGTCACGAGAATCGAGTTCCGACTCGCGGCATCTCACGCTACCACCGATTGACGACGAGAGTCCAGGCGTTCGCTTCGCGCATCGCTTGCCCGCGCTGGGCACGGCGGGGTGGCGGATGGCGGGGCTGATGATCGCCTGTGCGTTCTGGAACGTGCTGCTCGCTTACTTTGTTTACGTCGCGTCGCTCGAGTACTTGCGTGGCAACTCTCCCTGGTTGGTGCTGGGGCTAGTCGTGATGCTGGGGCTAGTGGGCGTGTGGTTGGCGTTCAATCTGATCCGCGAGTTCTGGCATCGACGCGGTATCGGGCAGACCCACGTCGAAGTCTCCGAGCATCCGCTCACGCTGGGCAGTAAGTACAGCGGCTACCTGATGCAAACGGGGCGGATGACGGTGCGGAGTCTCGCCATTGAACTGGTGTGCGAAGAGGTCGCCATCTACCAGCAAGGGACCGACACCCGCACCAGCGTCGAAGTCGTCTGCCGGCAGGGTGTTCAAAAGTGGCGACACATCGAGGTCGATCCGACGGGATTGTTTGAATCAGAATTTGAGTTCACGATTCCCGCCGACGGAATGCATTCATTCCGCACGCCGCACAACGAGATTCGTTGGATGCTGTTGGTGCGCGGCGACACCATGAAGGGCCAGCCGATCTTCCGGCAATTCTTGCTCAACGTCCGCCCGGTCGCGATCCATAACGAAGATCGAGTGCTGGCGGCCAGCGAAACGGCAGGATCGGGAGCAATCTCATGAGAGTGACTTCCACGAATCAATCACCGCTGGCCGATCTGCGAATCGAAGACGCGGGTTCGCCATTCGCCCCAGGCGACGTGGTGCGAGGCAGTTTCGCCGTGAGCGCCCAGCACACAGGCGAAGTTCGCGTGGTCGAGCTTTCCGTACTCTGGTACACCGCAGGTAAGGGGGACGAGGACTTTGGCGTCCACTTCTTCCAGCGATACACGGCCGAAGGCCCCGAAGGGGTCGAACTGTCGCGCCGCCGCGAGTTTCGCACGATGCTCCCCGAGCAACCTTTGAGCTACGATGGCTTGATCGTCAAAGTTTGCTGGTGCGCGCGGTTGCGAATGTTCCTACCGCGAGGTCGCCAGCAGGTGCTCGAAGCACCGTTCTCGCTCGGGGACGTGGCCCCTGCGCGTCTGCCGAAGCTGGTGTCGGCGGAGGAGGGTTAGATGATCCCTCCAACACGCGACACCAATCCGTTTTCAAGTTGCTGGCTCGGCCCTGCTGGCATCGACTATGTCGCCAGCGATGGCAACACGCCCGCCGTGGTCACCGAGCTGCTCGCCGCGCACCAGTGGCGAGGGCAGATCGTAGGAAACCATGGGGTTGGCAAGTCGACGCTGCTGGGGTCGATGAAGCACTGCGTCCAAGCACGCGGGCGCGAGTGGGTCGAGTTTCGTTTTTATTCGGACTGGAAGCTAGCGACCGCTTGGGATCTATGGCGAACAGAGCTCCACAACAACTCGCTCCTGGTGATCGATGGTTACGAGCAGCTCGGCAGCGTGGCCCGCGCGATTGTTCGCTGGCGTTGCTGGCGCTCGGGGGCGGGGCTGTTGATTACCACGCACGCGGCGGTCGACCTTCCCCTGCTGGTGGAGGTTCGCCCCAACGAGCAGACCGCGCTCGCGGTGTTTCGCGCGGTGGTTGGTGGCCGAACGACCCCCGTTACCGAGGACGATGCCTTACAGGCGTTCCATGCATGCAAGCGTGACATTCGTCAGATGCTGGACAAGCTGTACGACCAGCACGAGCGTCATGAACGTGCTGAGCGGGAAGCGAAGCGGCAGGCCAAGCGGGCGAACAGCAAGCGTCCAAGCTACGTACCTACTCCCGACCCGCCAGTACTTTTGGACTGATAAAACCAGTTGTCCGCTGCTGGCAGGGCCCTTGTCGGTGCGTTTCGTGGCGATTGCAACTCCTATGGCGTGAACACTTTACGCATCATCGCCCGGTGAGAGTTGATTCTTCGCAACACAGCCAGCCTACCGCTGGGTGTTAGACTACACTGAAGTGATGAGTGTCGAGAGAGGGACCTAACGCGCTCGCATAGAGTTTTGCTAATCGGCAAGGTTTGCCCACGAGTAAGTTGCTTCCAAATTCCACTTTCGGCTCAAGTGACGCTTGCAGCGCGCTCGCGAAGTGGATCAGATGGGGGTGGGGTGTTTCGTCTCTTCCAACATGAGTAGGGTGATGAGAACAATTAACACGAAAGTCGCGATCGCCGGTGCCTTGATGGCCTCGTTTGCCATCACTGGCGTAGCGAGCGCACAGTGCGCCACTTGTGCGGTGCCACAAACCGTTTGGTCGCCCGTCGTCACGCCCGCTCCGGTGGTCGTTAACAACGTGACCGTCGACGATCGCTGGTACCTGGGTAAGAACCTCGGTCGCTGGAATCGCCGCGTGTGGGGTTCTGCCCCAGCGCAAGCGCAAGTAGTTGGCATGCCCGTTGTTGCCGCGCCGGCAACGACTTGGGCCGTCGGTTACGCTCCTGCCACCACTTGGTCGGCCGCCTATGCTCCCGCCTCGACGTACTCGGTGGGTTACGCTCCCGCTACCACCTGGTCGGCCGGCTACGCACCGGCTTGCTCGACTTGCGGCGTTTCGGACTGCGGCTGTGCTACTACCGCGTTCCGCCCCGTGATCATGCAGCCTGCCGCCGAGTGCAGTACATGTAACGCGTGCAACGTTGCCGCTCCTTGCAGCAGTTGCGCAAGCGGCGTGGTCACCACTTCGTACGACGCTCCCGTGAACACCGGCTGCTCGACTTGTGCGGGTGGTGGTTCGAGCGTCACGTCCAGCTACGTTCAACAAGCGCCGACCCAGGCCGCTCCCGCCCCTTCGCTGCCGACCAACGCTCCGGCTCCGCCGCAGACGTTCCGCGAGACTGACCGTCTGGATCCGATTCCCGCTGAAGCCGCCGCTCCTGCGGATCAGGCTTCGGACTTGAGCGCTCCTTTGCTGCTCGACGCCAATGGCGACAAGATGACCAAGCGTCCGACGGCTCCGGTTTGGACCGCCGTCTACAAGCACCCTGCCAAGATCACCGCGGTGAGCGCGGCTGGTGCTGACGAGGCAAAGCCCGCTGCAAAGCAGACCATCGGCTGGACCTCGGGCCGCTAAGCTCCTGTGGTTCACGAGCCGAACAGACGAAACCCAATGCGCGCTGCCGTGCCCGGTCTTGTGGACTGGGCGCGGCAGCGTTTTTTTTGTGCGCTGAGCTTATCGCCCGATTATTAGGCGGTCGTCGACTTCGTGGCGATGATCTTGTCGAGCTCGCTCTTCAGTCGTGGCAAGATTTGATCGTACGGGTACTGGCCGAGCGACTCTTCGCCCTTCTTCAGGTTCACGAAGTTCGGGCCGCACCACAAACCGAGGTCCGCGTCGTCCGTCTCGCCTGGACCATTCACTCGGCACCCCATCACGGCGATGGTGATCGCGTACTCCGCGGCGTACCGCGTCATTTCTTTCACGTCCTGCGCCAGTTCGACAAAGGCTTCGTTCTCCACGCGGCTGCAACTGGGGCAACTGATGATGTTGAGCGTATCGAGCCCGTAGTCGACTACCGAGCGGACACGCCCCGCGCGAATGTCGTCCAAAATCGCGCGGCCGGCGGCGATTTCTTCGTGCTTGCGATCGTTCGGCACGGTGAGCGAAACGCGAATCGTATCCCCAATGCCCCGGCTTACCAATTGCTCGAACGCAATGCGTGTTTTGATAATCCCGTCCGGTGGCAGCCCCGCTTCGGTTACACCGAGGTGCAGTGGCACGTCGGGGCGTGCGTTCGCGAATCGGCTGTTGACCTCGATGACTTTTCGCGGGTCGGAGTCTTTCAGCGACACGCAGTACCGCGTGAAGCCCAGGTCGTCGAGTGCCCGGCAGTGCTCCACCGCGCTTTCGATCATCGGCGAAATTGAGTCGTCGGACGCGTACTTGTCCCGCTTCTCGGGGTCGACGCTACCGCAATTCACCCCGATGCGAATCGCGCAGTCGTTGTCCCGGGCAACGGCCGCAATGTAAGCCACCTTTTCGATCCAGGGCTTCTGCCGTTCGTGGTGGTATAGATGCCCGGGGTTGTAGCGAAGCTTGTCGACGTAGGGAGCAACCTTCTCGGCGAGTCGGTAGTTCTCTTGCAGGTCGATCGCCAGGTTCGCCTTGGTCTGGCGACGAATCTCGGCCACCGCTTCGGCGTCCTTGTTGCTATCGACCGCGATGCGAATGACGTCCGCACCCGCTTGTTCCAGATCGCGAATCTGCGCCAGCGTGGCGTCGATGTCCTGCGTTTGCGTGGCAGTCATACTTTGCACGGCGATCGGGTGCTCGGCACCGATGGTCACCGAGCCAATGCGAACGCTACGCGTTGGATTGCGGAGAATCTCGATCATCTGGTCGTCTCAACCATCTGGGCATCTCAACGGGGGAGGGCGGGAGCCTTCATTTTACTCAAGCCGGGCTCAAGCGATACCTTCCCACAAGGCCGACCCAACGCGGACAATCGTCGCTCCCTCGGCGATGGCCACTTCGAAATCGCCCGACATGCCCATCGATAGGTGGGGAAGCGAGACGCCGGTGGTCGCCAGTTCGTCGCGGAGTACCCGTAGCGAGCGAAAGTTGCTGGCGGCCGTCGCGAGGTTGCCATCCCCCGCCGCCATGGTCATCAATCCGCACACTTCGGTCGCCGGATAGTCGCTCAGCTTGGCAACCAACTGCCGGAGTTCCTCGGCGGTGAGCCCCGACTTGGCGGGTTCGCCGGAGCAGTTCACTTCGAGGAGGACGCGCTGCCGTTTGCCCACCTGCGCCGCCGCATCGTTAATCGCCTGGAGCAAGCGTGGTGAGTCGACGCTATGGATGACCTCGGCAATCGGCACCGTGCGATTCACTTTGTTGCGCTGCAAGTGGCCAATCATGTGCCACCGAACGGGGAGACCTGCCATCACTGTAGACGCTGCCTTGTCCCACATTTGCTGGGGACGACTCTCGCCGAGGTCCACGCAATCCGCGCGAACGAGTTCCGCAGAGACTTCCGCAGAGACGTACTTGCTGACACCAACGAGCTGGACATCCGACGGATCACGACCAGCACGTCGGGCGGCATCGGCGATGCGCTGGCGGACGCGAGCCAAATTGTCGATGATCGCCTGCATGGGATTGCCGATTACACGCTGGGTCAGTCGGGATCGACGGCCAGCAGTTCGTCGAACTCGCCCGTGCGATAGAAGCGGCCGATGAACATCTCGGCAGCCGTGTTTTGACCGAGTACTGTGCGATTGGCGGGCGCCGAGAGCGAACGGTAAACGAGCCACTGCAGGTCGCCGACTTGCACCCGATAGCCGACCGCCTTGTCGCTGGGGGCCACTTTCAGCGACTCGGCGATCGTGAGCCGTCGCCAGGTGCGAGGCTTGGCCGTGCGGCGAGGGCGTAGGTCGATCCATAGGGGGCAGCTCATCCGCTCGCCGCGCGAGGTCTGAACGAGTTGTAGCTTGCCATCGGTCATGGTAAGTTCGCCACCACGCGGATCGGTCCGCCACTCGGCGAGCGCCAGCGGCAAAACGGTCGCCCGCGGCGTGCCCTTCGCATCGACGAGGATTCCATCGCGAGTTTCTTTTTCGGCGGCGAACTTGTTGCCACCCGCGAATGGCAACTGCATGGTGTGCCGCCACTCGCCGGCCGGACTGCCGGGGCCGTGCAAGATATCGTGCGTCATTAGAAAGCCATCTTCCTTGCCAAGGAAGATCTGCCGTTCGAGCCGCGCACCGCCCGAGAGTTCGAGCATAAGGTCGAAGTACTCGAGATCATCGTCGCTGTACCAGCATTGCTGTTCCCAATCTTCGATCGGTTCGAGTTGCTTGCCGGCGTACCAAGTTTCGGTACCCCAATCGCCCGAGAACAACGTGCGGCCTTCGCTCTCGACTTCGAGACGCAGGGTTCGCTTGGAGTAATCCACGAGTACACGCGAGGCGCTCTTACCCCAACCATTGGCCAGCAGCGCGAGCGTCGACCACTCGGATTCGACACTGGCTTCGGGAAGTTCGTAGTCGTCAAAGTCGCCACGAATGGCGAGCAGCGATTTTGGCAGGTGAGCCACCGCGGCGGCAGAGTCGTGCTCGTCGCCCGCCAGCGAGAGTGCCGTGTCGAGCACACCACCTGGCCACGCCGTAATGGGTTCGGTCGATAACATCGGCGTGCCATCGGGACGCTGTAAACGAAGCGTTTGACGCACCAGCCACTCGAACTGCGTTTCGGCGGACGACGACCAACAGCCTTTTTTGAGGTGCTCGCCAATCGCGCGGGCGCGGGTCCAACTCGAAAACAGCGCCGGCAGCACGGGCAGCAGCACCGAGTCGACGAGCCCTTCGCCATCGGTCGCCGCGAGCAGTGATTCGCCCAGCGATTTGCGGGCTTCGGCGCGGAGAGTACGCAGCGGCGTCAGTTCGGAGAGCACCACGCTCAGCACCAGTGGCAGCTCGCCACCCATGAGCACGGCGACCAACATCGGTTCGGCCTTCAGCGGATCGAGCGAAACCTTCTGGGCTTCGTCCGCCGCCTGCTTGAGCGCGAGCACCACTCGCCACCACGCCGACGATGTCAGGCAGCCGGCGAGTTCGGCCAGACGATACGCTACGGCAACGGCTTGGTAGGCCATCGCGGCGGTTGGAGGATTGTTTTCGAGCCCGTGCACCAACTCGGCCAGCAGCGCTTCGATTTGCGTCGCCGCTGCGGGCGTCGTGGTTTTGCGAAGCTGACGGTCAAAATCGGTCCGCCAACGCCCCGCATCGGCGAGTGCCGACTTGCCCGCAGGCATACCCCAATCGAGTGGATCGGTCTTGGTCGACGCGTCGGCCGGACGACTTACTGGCTTGCGCTTGGCGATGTACTGTGTCCAACGCTTCCACGCCGAGTCGGCGTCGAGGGCGGTCCAGTTCTTGCGCAGGTCCTTGGGGGCCTCTTCGTGCCAAATCTTGCCCGCGCACCAAGCGTCCAGGTGCTTGGCGAATTCCTTGTCGTTCATACCGTGGAAAAACCCGTTCGCATCGGCATGAGAATCACACGGAACCGCAGTCGTCGTCGCCATCACTTCCCTGCTACAATGCTTGGTGAGAGGATGAAGGTAGTCGAGCCGAGTTTCCACTCGCCACTCGCCGTACCGCCTGCATCGAATTCGACCCAATGGAAAACAGTCGCAAAGGACCTGTCATGCCAGCGCTAGCATCGTACCCCAAGCCCCCTGGTTCTGCTAGTCGTCGGGGACGGCACGTGCTTGCCCTGTTGCTCGCCAGTTGGTTGCTGTTGCCGGGCGTGGTGTTGGCTCAAACCACGGCTACGCCCGCGCCGCAAGGCGATGCCCTCGACAAGGCCTTGGAAGCCGAACCCGCGGCGGATGAGCCCGCTGCCGACGAGGACTCGAGCCTCAGCCGGCGCGAGCAAGAAGAACAGGCTAAGAACACGCCCTACCTACCCGCCCCTGAGAATGGCAAGCGACTGAGCGAAAAGGGCCGTGCGTGGATCGATCGCGACAAGGGCGAGGTGTACGTCGATGGGCGGATTTCGCTCCGCAAGGGTTTGCTCGAGATGTTCGCCTGCCCCCCCAACACCAAAGAGCACGAGTCGATCGTGTCGGTGCAGAGCGAGGCATTCGTGATCCACGCGGGGCTCCTGGCAGTAGGTGCCGAGACCGGTACGCCTGTGGTCTTCACCCCCGAGTACAAACCACCGACGGGGACCAAGGTGGAGATCGACGTCATCTGGAAGGATAAAGATGGCAAAGAACAAAAGGTCCGCGCTCAGGACTGGATTCGGGACGCCAGGACCAAGAAAGCGATGAACTTGCCGTGGGTGTTCGCGGGCAGTGGTTTCTGGAAAAACGAAGAGCTCGGCACCAGTGGCTACCTGGCGGAAGATGGCGATTTGGTGTGCGTGGCGAACTTCAGCACGGCGATGCTCGACGTCCCCGCCGAGATGACCAACGACAACTCAGGCCTGCTGTTCGAAGCGTGGACCGACCGCATCCCGCCACTTGGCTGGCCCGTGCGATTGGTGTTCCGCCCCGTGCTAGACGACGATTCGAAAAAGGACAACGCGAAGACGGGCGAGCCGGCCAAAACCGACGCCGCCGCCAAACCAGAGACCAAGCCCGAAGCGAAGCCTGCCACTCCGCCCGCGGGAAACCCTATCCCCAAACCAGGTGCTGCTGGCCAACAATAGACGACATTCGTCGCCCAGTTTGCTACCATCAAGCCACCAAGTTGGCTTACGATTCAATCAAGGACACTCCTTATGCTCCACGTTCGCGCCCTTCTGGCCCACGCTGCGATTGCACTATGCATTTCGTCCACAACGTTCGCCGGTGAGTACGACTGGCCCCAATGGCTTGGTCCCGATCGGGATAACCTCAGCAAGGAAACCGGCCTGCTGCAGGAGTGGCCCGAAGGGGGCCCGCCGGTCGAGTGGATGGTGAAGACAGTCGGCTTTGGTTACGCCGGTCCGTCGATTGCCGATGGCAAGGTGTTCGTACTCGGCTCGATCGAAGGCATCACCTACTTAATGGCCCTCGACGAAGCGACCGGCAACGAGCTGTGGAAGTCGAAGATCGGCGAAGATTTCAAGAATGGCTGGGGCGATGGTCCGCGCAGCACACCCACGGTCGATGGCGACCGTGTGTACGCGATGGACGCCACCGGCACGCTGGTGGCGTTCCAAACCGCAGACGGCAAAGAACTGTGGCGGATCACCATGCAGGAACTCGGCGGCAAGATTCCCGAATGGGGTTACGCCGAATCGCCCTTGGTGGATGGCGACAACGTGATTTGCACTCCGGGTGGCGAGAAGGGGGCGATGGCCTCGCTCGACAAAATGACCGGCAAGGTGAACTGGCAAAGCGAAGGCGTCACGGCCGGACCGCAGTACTCGTCGGTGGTGATTTCCGAGGCCGGCGGTAACAAGCAGTACGTGCAACTGTTGCAGCCCAAGGTGTTCGGTGTGAATCCTGAAGATGGCTCGGTGGCGTGGCAACAAGACTGGCCCGGTCAGGTGGCCGTGATTCCGACACCAATCGTCAAAGACAATTCGGTCTACATCTCCAGCGGCTACGGCGTTGGTTGCCGGCTGATCGATCTGGGTAGCTCGGGCACCGAACCGACCACCGAGTACGACAGCAAGGTGATGAAGAGCAAGCACGATGGTTTGGTGCTGCTCGACAATCATGTTTACGGCTACTCGGACGGCGGTGGTTGGACTTGCCAGGAACTCGAAACCGGCAAGCGTGTGTGGAGCGAGCGCGGCAAGCTGAGCAAAGGCTCGATTGGATACGCCGACGGACGCTTCTACCTGCTGAGCGAGCGCGAGGGCGAAGTCGTGTTGATCGCCGCCACGCCCGAGGGCTGGGAAGAGCACGGCCGTTTCACGCTCACGCCGCAGACCGAGTTCCGCAACCCACGCGGCGGCATCTGGTGCCACCCGGTGATCGCCAACGGCAAGCTCTACCTCCGCGACCAGGAACTGTTCTTTGCGTTCGACGTGAAGAAGAAGTAGCAGTCAAATGGTAGCCGGACTCGCAAGAGTCCGGGCACTACTTGAAGGCGGCCCGAGCTCTTGCGAGCCCGGCTACCACCGATTCTCCCGCGACATTCAACCGCCCGCTGGTCGTAGCGCACTGTGCGCGAGAATGAACTTCCGCTCCCCGGCGGTAGCGAACTGCACGGTTGCCTTGCGCGCCGTACCCGATCCGCCGAGCGCCGTGATTTTGCCGGGGCCAAACTCCGGATGGATTACCGTCATCCCGAGCGCAAACACGTCGGGCGAAACTTTCGGATGGACCGCTGGCTTTAATCCACCGGCAAGCTGCGCCGCAGTAGTAATCGCCCCGGCAATTTCCGCCGGGAGCTTTGGTTGCTTCTTCGCGGGCTCGGGTAGGGGGACATCGTCAATCGGTATGCTCGGTTCGACGTACTCGTCGTGGGCGTCGTAGCTCTCGTACTCGTCAACGAAGAACTCGATGTCCTCGTTGCGGGCATCGGTCATTTCGAGTTCGTGCCGTGGCATCTCCATCAGAAAGCTGCTCGGGATCGCCACGCGTCGTTGGCCACGGAAGTCACGCAGCCGGACGTAGCTCATTTGCAGCTCGTCCTCGGCGCGGGTGATGCCGACGAACGCGAGGCGACGTTCCTCTTCCAGTTGGTCGAGCTCGTCGCGAGATCGTTCGTGAGGCAGCAGTCCGTCTTCGATGGCAATCAAAAACACCACTGGGAACTCCAGGCCCTTGGTGGCGTGGAGCGTCATCAGCGTCACTTTGTCAGCGTCGGTTTCGAGGTCGTCGGTCTCGTTCACTAGCCAGGTCCGTTCGAGATACGCCTCGAGCCCCGCACCCGATTGCTCGTCCGCCTGTTCGTCAAACTGACGGGCGTCAGTGAGTAGTTCTTCGATGTTCTCGAGCCGCGACTGGTCCTCGGGATCGTCGCTCTGCCGAAGTGCGACGGCGTAACCACTCTCTTCGATCACGGTGCCGACGACTTCTTCGACCGACCCAATGGCGATGGCCGCCACTTTGTCGATGAGCGCGACGAACGACAAGAGTGCCACGGTGGCTCGTTTCGGCAAGCCATCGATCAGCTTGGCCTCGCGGGCCGCTTCGAGCATCGATGTGCCGTAGCGGTAGGCATGCTCGTTGAGTCGCTCGATCGACTTCTTGCCAATGCCGCGGGTGGGCGAATTGACGGCCCGCTCAAATGCCACGTCGTCTTGCGGATTGTTGGCTAGCTGGCAGTACGCGAGGATGTCTTTGACTTCTTTACGCCCATAAAACTCCTGCCCGCGAACCATCTGGTACGGCACGCCCGCCTTGCGCAGGGCCCGCTCCACCGAACGCGACAACGCGTTTACGCGGTAGAACACCGCGAAGTCCCGCGCGCGACGTTCGCCGCGCTCGATCGCGCCGCGAATCTGCTCGGCAATGCCCGCCGCTTCGAGATCCTGATCGGCGTAGGCGACCAACTTCACAGGGCGGCCTTCTTCGTTGTCCGTGAACAGCGACTTCTTTTTGCGCCGCGTGTTGTGGGCGATCAGTTCGTCGGCGATGCGGAGAATGGCCTTGGTGCTGCGATAGTTTTGCTCCAGCCGAACGACGCGAACCTGCGGAAAGTCTCGCTCGAATTCGAGGATGTTCGAGATGTCCGCGCCACGCCAACCGTAGATCGACTGATCGGGATCGCCTGTCGCCGCGAGGTTCGGATGGTCGAGCGACAAGGCTTTGAGGATCACGTACTGGGCCTTGTTCGTATCTTGATACTCGTCGACCAGCACGTAACGGAATCGCTCGTCGAGCTGCGCGCGGACTTCGGGATTGTGGTACAGCAGCGTCGCCACGTGCACGAGCAGATCGTCAAAGTCCACCGCCGCCGATTGCAGCATTCGCTGCTGGTACGCGGGATAGACCTTAGCGACGATCTCCGAAAGTGGCGAACCACGCCGGGCTTGGTAGTCGTCGGCGGTAATCAGTTTGTTCTTCGCCGCACTGATCGCGCCCGCGATGCGGTCAGGCGAGTAGCCCACCGTAGCGATCTTCTCGGCTTCGAGCACTCGCTTGAGCACCTGCCGGCTGTCGGACGTGTCGTAGATGGTGAAGTTCGGGGCCAGCCCCACCAGACCGCCAAACTCCCGCAGCATCCGAGCGCCAAAGCGGTGGAACGTACTCACCCACACCGGTTGGCCTGGTACGAGCGACTGGATGCGATTCCGCATCTCGCTGGCTGCTTTGTTGGTAAACGTCAGCGCCAAGATCTGCCGGGCATGGATACCCTGCTCGAGCATGTGCGCGACGCGATGCGTCACCACGCGGGTCTTTCCGCTCCCCGGTCCGGCAAGAATGAGCAGTGGCCCGTCGATGTGGAGCACCGCCTCGCGCTGGGCTTCGTTTAGGTTTTCGAGCAACGAAGTCATGCCAGTCCTGGGGTGAATCGACGTGTGGTTCCGTCCGAAACCTTCAATATAGGAAAACTGCGGCGGCAACTCCATGAGTCGCCTTCGAGCTATCGCTAGCGTTGCGAGGAGATTCCTTAAAATTTTTCGCCAACCCGAAGTTTCAAGCCGCGGCAATCTGCTATACTTCCGCCTTGTGATAGCGACAGGCCCAGGGAAGTGCCGGTTAGCACTTCGTAGGTCGATCGCGAAGCGCAGCGAACTCGTAGGGAGTTCGCCACCATTCAACCAGGGAGGGAAAACCCGCCATGACTCGCATTCCTCTGAATCGCGCGGAGACCGACAGCCAAGACATGCAGACTCGTCTGGAAATGAGTACCGCCGAAATCGGCCTCGCCGTTCGTACGACCAACTGCCTCGAGGAAAAGGGCGTGTTCACGGTTCACGACCTGCTCAACTGCACTCGCGACGACCTGCTGTCGATCTCGAACTTCGGCGAGAAGACCCTCGAAGAAGTCTACAAAGCCCTCGAAACTCACGGCTTCTACCGCCCCGGCCACGCCAAGTAGGACACTCGCGCGTCGGCCGGGTCAAGCTCCGCGCCGACTCGGCGCTCGCGGTGTTGAATGTGTGAAACCTCTCCAATGGTTGACCCATTGGCAGAGTTCTGTTGTCTAACGCAAAGACGCGAAGAAGTTCGCTATTTAGGAGCGCGCACGCATACGCCAGGACACAATCCTGGTTGGGGTGACGTTTTAGTGTGGCTCCGCCACCGACGACCCTCGTCCTCACCTGTTCTGAGATTCTCTGCACAGACTATTGCTCTTGCGTACAGTATTCGTTAGACTACTACTATCCCGTCGGGCGGATAGGCGAGGAGGCGAGCGAGCGATCAGTTACACAAGTGTCAGATCGCTTGCAGACCCTCCTCGCCGTTTTTTATGCGCGGCGTTCAAGTGCGAGCCGGGAGCGTGAGCGACCGGAGAAGAAAACGCGTCAATCAATCCGCTCCGGTCGCTTACGCTTCCGGCTCGCCGTGAAAAACACTACCTGGCTTCGCGGCGGTAGACGAGGCCGTGGTCGATGGGGGCGAAACCTAGCTTCTGGTAGAACTCGATGGCGGGGGCGTTGGTGAGCATGGTCTGGGCTTCGATCATCGAGATGCCCCGCTTGTGCAGTTCCTTGAACGCCTCGGAAAGAAGATAAGTCCCGAAGCCCTGCCGGCGGTGGGTGTCTTCCACCCACAGGTCGTAGAGGCCGGCGACGCGAAGGCCCCAACTGCTCGCCAGGGGTTCAATGTCCCAGAACGTGGCGCTGGCAATGACTTTGTCTTGGCGACGGCCACGCAACAGGAAGCGAATTCGTTCGAGGCTGCCGTAGACGCTGGTACTCCACCAGTCTTTGGTCGGCGGAGCGTACTGCGTCTCGAAGTTCACCTCGCGCGCGACGCGTCGTTGTTCGCGATTGACCATCGGGCGGAAGCGGACGAGGTCGCGCTGCATGATGGTGACGCGTCCGCGCTCGCGATACGAGTTGCGGGCGAACACCTCGCGGCGATGGGCGTCGGAGAGCAGGATGCCGGGAAGCTCGCTGCCGCCATAGAGCCCAAGATAGAACCCGTTGAGCGGACTAATGCCACCGCCGTAAAGCACCTTCGCCCCGCGACTGCGGAGGTAGGCCTCGCTGCGGGCGAGCAGCTGATCGGCCAGATCGGTGCCCCAGAATTCCTCGCGGATCATCACCATGTAGGTGGTGCCCATCGAAGTATCGAGGCCGGTGCGCGCGTCGTTGGGGCCAAAGCCGGCGTGCGCGAAGCCAACCATGTCGTTGTCCTTCTCGGCAACGATGAAGCCCTGGGGGTCGAAGTAGTGCTTCGAAAACAAGCACATCTCCAGCACGCCCGTCGACATCGGCAACGCCAGGCCGCGCTGGGGCGGTTGGCACGACCACAGGTGGGCGATGCGCGGAGGGTCGGAGTTGCGGAACGGGCGGAAGGAAAACACGCGGCAGGCGATCCACGGCCGGCATTTCGGCACTGGCAGGACTACGGGTCGGGTACCTCAACCTGTATGGTACCTAGCGATTCGCGGGCCCGGTAGACGGTCTGGCGAATGGAATTGCTCAATAACTGCCTGCCGGAGCGGACATCGTACTGCCAGCCATGCCAGGGACAGGTGAGCGTGCAGCCCTCAAGCCGGCCTGCGGCGAGCGGTCCTCCTTGGTGCGCACAAATGCCATCCATCGCGTGAAACTCGCCATCCACGTTGGCAATCACCACAATTGCATCGCCAACGACCACCTCGATGCATGACCCCGGAGGGCAATCATGGGCGTCGGCAACTTCGACCCAGTGGGGCATGGTGCGGGGTTCCTGCGAACTTGCAGCCGGATTCGCAAGAATTCGGCACGCTGAACAAAAAGGCGAGCCGGAAGCGTGAACGACCGGAGTATTACCTCGATTTCAACCTTCACCTCCGGGTGCTTACGCTTCCGGCTCGCCCGCAGCAGCCCGAGCTCTGCCGAGCTCGGCTACGAGAGAGATTTTTACGCCGCTTGTTGTTTGCGTTCCAGTCGTTTGAGCAACTTCTCGGGTGGATTTCCTTTCCAGCGTTTATGAATCCACCAGTACTGCTCGGGGCCGGCGACGATCAGGCGTTCGAGGCAGGCCGTGTACCATTCGGTCATCGGCTGCACGCCAGCGTAGGGGAAATCGGGGGCCGCCGGGTCAACGTAATCGGCAACGTCGATGTAGTAGTCGAGCATCCGTCGCTTGCGGCGGACGCCGACCACGATCGTGGGTGCTTTGAACGTCAGCGAGAACAGGGCGACCGCTTTGTGCGTCGACGCTGGTTTTCCAAAGAACGAGACCCAACACCCCTTGGGTCCCGCCGATTGATCGCCAAGCAACGTCAGCGCGCCGCCACTGGCTAGCAGGGCCTCGACTTGTTCGCCACTGCCATTCTTCGGCAGCATGTGCTGACCGGTGCGACCACGGAAGTCGTTGATGAACTGGTCGACGAATCGGTTGTCGAGCGCGCGGGCGACGGTGTGTGTGGGGAATCCAAACAGCCCCATCAAGTAACCGCCGAGCTCGAAGTTGCCGTAGTGACCCGAGATCACGACGCTCGGCCGCGTTGTGTACATGGTGCGGATGATCGTTTCGACCTGCGGGATGTCGACCAATTGCCGCCAGTTGGTGCGATGCACACGCCGGGGCGTGTGGGCGATCTCCATGACCATCAGGAACAAGTGCCGCCACATGCCAAGCGACATGGTTTGGATCTGCTCGTCGGTGATCGCCGGGAAGGCAATCCGCAGGTTCTCGGCGAGCACCCGCTTTCGCATCGGCACGACGTAGGTAAACAGCGCGGCCAGCAACTCGGCGATTCGCTCGCAGGCGCGCGGCGGCATCGCTTGCACCGCGGCGATCAGCACGCGCAGCACCAAGTAAGCCGAGTAGTCCGTCACGTCGCGAAGCTTCACGCGGCATTCCTTTGTCGCGGGAGTCGATGTTGCCGTAGTCGGCAGGGGTTGCCCTATTTGCCAGGGCATTTTCGCAGATTGGGCAAAATGCGTGGAGGGCAGTTTGGAATCGTGTTTTGCGAGGCTTACTTGGCCTTCTTCCCCTTTTTGGCGGGCTTCGCTGACTTCTCGCCGGTGGAAGTCAACGACTTCATCACAGGATCGCTCTTCAGGGGCAACTTCACCGGCTTGCCGCTTTGGGCCGACTTGTAGATCGCCAGGATGATTTCGACCGCCTTGCGGCCTTCGTGGCCGTCGACAATCGGGGTGCCGTCTTTTTGAATGGCTTTGACGAAATCGGCGAACTGCATGGCGTGGCCGTGGTGGCCGATGGCCGAGGGGTCGCTGGCTCCTCCGCCGCCGCTCTTACGACTCTGCATCGCGGCGTGGATGGCGTCGTCTGTGGCCTTGGCCTTGGCGAAGTCCCAGCTTTTGATGTCCTCTTCCTCGATCGAAGCCGAACCCTGCGAGCCGTGCACTTCGACGCGCTTCAGATAACCTGGGTACGCTGCCGTGGTAGCTTCGATCACGCCAAGCGCGCCCGACTTGAACCGCAGCGATGCCACCGCGACGTCTTCCACTTCAATCCGCTCGTGGGCCAGCGTATCGATCAGGGCGGTGATCTCCGTCACTTCACCCATGAGCCATTGCAAGAGGTCGACGGTATGAATGGCTTGATTCATCAGCGCGCCGCCCCCGTCGAGCTTCCAAGTGCCACGCCACGCGCCGCTGTCGTAGTACTCCTGCGTCCGGTACCACTTGATGTAGGCATCGCCGAGCGTGACGCGGCCGAACCGGCCTTGGTCCATCGCCTTTTTCAGTGTCTTCGGGGCGTCGTGGAATCGCGAAGGGAAGATCGTGGCAAGCTTAACCCCCGCCTTCTCGCAGGCATTGATGATGGCGTCGCACCGCTTGAGCGTCACTTCCAGCGGCTTTTCGACCATCACGTGCTTGCCAGCCTTCGCCGCCGCAACGGCGGGCTCCATGTGGGCTCCGCTCGGCGTGCCAATCGACACGGCGTCGATCTCGTCGTCGGCGAGCATTTCCTCGAGCGTCTCGTAAGCCTTGATGCCGGCTTCTTCGGCGAACCGCTTGGCGGATTCGAAATTGCGGTCGTAGCAGCCCACGAGTTTCGTGCCGCGAACATCCGCCAGGGCCCGCTGGTGAAAGCGACTGATCATGCCGCAACCGATGATACCGAATCCGAGAGCCATGAACGTGCCGCGTGGTTGGATGTGCTGGTGCTCAGTGAGAGGCGTCTGCCCGTCGAGGGCCGAGTATTATAAGATGGCAGCCACGCGTCCACTACCAACCGGATGCCGGAATTTCGGACAAGAATACCACGCATTCGGCACGGTGGTGGATCCCCAAGACGCTCTCGCCCTTCGACGTATGTCCACCGAACCGTACACGCCGCTGCTACACATCGTGCTCTACCAGCCCGAAATCCCCTACAACACGGGGAGCGTCGGCCGGACATGCGTGGCGGTAGGGGCGAAGCTGTGGCTGGTGCGGCCATTGGGGTTCAAAGTGGACGACTACCATCTGCGGCGGGCCGGCCTCGACTACTGGCAGTACCTGAATTGGCAGGTGGTCGACGACTGGCAGCAGCTCCTTGAGCACCTGCCCCGCGAGCGATTCTGGTACTTCACGAAGTTCGCCACCCGGGCCGTATCCGACGCCGAATTCGCGCCGGGCGACGTGCTGGTGTTCGGGCGTGAATCGCAGGGTCTTCCCGAGGCCATCCGCAACTCGGCCCCCGAGCGGTGCCTGCGATTGGCGTGTCGACCCCAAGTTCGTAGCCTGAATTTGTCGAACAGCGTGGCGGTGGCGTGCTACGAAGCAATGGGCCAGTGGCGGCGGGGCGGTGTGGACGTGCCGCTTCCCGATTAAGGTCCGGATTGACGCGAGTAGGCTGAAACATCACGATGCGAAGGACGCCCAAGGAATCAAAGACATGGCCATTGCAAGCAAATTCGAGAGCATCGTCCGCACAAAGGAGCCGTTGGCTCCCAAGACCTGGCTGGAGCTAGGTGGCAGCGCCGAGTACTTCGCCGCCCCGCGGACCGTCGAGGAGCTGGTAGCACTCGTCGAATGGTGTGGCAGCGAGGGGATCCCCGCGCGGCTACTGGGTGGTGGCTCGAACATCCTGGTGCGGGAAGAAGGAGTCGCCGGCATGGTGATTAGCCTCGCCGACCCAGTGTTCGCCGCAACGGCCGTGGATGCCAACAAGCTAAAAGTCGGCGGTGGTGCGTCGCTCGCCCACGTCATTAATGAATCGGTGCGGGCGGGCCTCGCGGGCTTGGAGCCGCTCGTTGGCATTCCGGGCACCGTGGGTGGTGCACTGCATGGCAACGCGGGAAGCCGCGGTGGCGATGTCGGACAGTGGGCGCACAGCGCTACGGTTCTCACACGTCGCGGCGAAGTGCTGGTGCGGAAGCGCGACGAGCTGGTGTTCGCCTACCGCGAGAGCAGCCTCGACGAGCTAGTAATCCTCGACGTGACCTTCACCCTTGAGCAGGAAGATGCCGAGCAGCTCACCAAGCGGATGCAAAAGCAGTGGATCGTCAAGAAGGCTGGTCAGCCGATGTCGCACCAACGAACAGCGTGCCTGTTCAAGAATCCTCGCGGCATGAGTGCTAGCATGCTGATCGAGCAAGCCGGCCTAGCTGGCACCAGCGTCGAAGGGGCCGAGCTAAGTAGCCGGCACTCGAATTTCGTGGTCGTCAACGAAAAGGCCAAGAGCAGCCACGTCCTGAAGCTTATCGACCAGATTCGCAGCCGCGTTGCCGAGCGGCTGGGTGTTGAACTGGAAACCCAGCTCGAAATCTGGTAATCCTTGGGCAGTCGAACCGGGTTCCTTCCTCGGGCCCAGTGGCACTACAAGGACGTAGGATGGCCAAGAAGCAAGAGAATCTCGCGTCGAAGGCGCGGCACGCAGTCCGGAAGCACGCGCGGTGGGTCGTCCTCGGCGTCATGCTGGTGGTATGCGGCATCGCTTCGCGCCGCGTGTGGGAAAGCCTACACGAAGAGCTTATCAACTCGCCCCGCTATAAGATCACCGCCGATACGCTTCACTTCACACCCGAAGTGCAGCCTCCATGGATTCGCAGTGATGTCAAAGCGCAAGTGCTGCGAGACACAGGCATCACCAACTCGCTGACACTGCTCGATCCCCCTGTGATGATTCAGCAACGGCTGGTCGACGCGTTCGAGCTTCACCCGTGGGTTCGCAAGGTCGAGTCGGTCGATCTCGTAGGGCCAGGACGCGTGGAGATCACCGTCACTTATCGCGAACCGGTAGCGGTGGCCGAGGTGCAGACGGACCAAGACCGCGAGCTGCTGCCCGTCGATGCGTTTGCAGTGCGTCTGCCCGACAACGAACTGACGGATGTCGAGAAGTCGTACTTGCCGAGGATCACGACCATCGAAGACCGCCCGCTGGTAGGCCAAGCTTGGAGCGACACTCGCATGCAGGGTGCCGCGCAACTCGCCGATCGCCTACGCCCGGTGTGGGAGCGGTTCAGCCTGCTGGACATCGTCCCGTCGACGTACCCCGAAGTGCAGCGCTCGCATCGGTTCTACACGTATGAAATTCGCTCGAGCGGCGGCACGGTGATCCGCTGGGGAGCCGCGCCGGGCTTCAGCCCGCCGGGCGAGAGCACGTTCGAGGACAAGCTCGCGAGAATCACCGGTTGGTTCAACACCAATGGCGGATTGGACTCGATCAACGCGCCCGAGTCGATCGACGTTCGCGATTCACTGCACGTCAGTAAGCAAATGGCGAAGAAAGAATCTTCCGACGGCGAAAAGGTTCGCTAGCGCGAGGCCGATTCTTGCTCTTCGGCGTCGGCTTGGAAGATCTTCAGCGCGTCGACCTGCGCTTGGACCTCGGCCTGCATTTGCACGACGAGTTCACCACGAACCACGGCAAGTTCGGGTGGCGCTTCGATGCCAAGGCGGACTCCACCAGAGTGGAGCTTGACGACCGTAACGGCGATATCGGGGCCGATTTGAATCCGCTGGCCCGCTTTTCGAGAGAGCACTAACACGCTGTCGTTCCTTCTGATGCGTGACAGATTGCGAATCGATACAGAAAAAAACCGCAAGGACTTACGGACTGGTATTGACTCCGTAAGCGAACCATACCGGTACGCCACTGGCATTGCAAGCGGCCGGACGCAAGAAGTGATCGCCTAGCTTGAAGATTGTTTTTCCAGCACCCCGCAGAGCGCCCAAACTAACGTCGAGTGCTAGCTAAACGCCTTAGCTAAGTGGCTCGCTTTCGCGAACCCAAGCGCTAATTTGTTTGAATTCGGGTGTCCCCGCTTGCCGGCACCATTCGAGGAGCGCGGCTTCGGTGGTCGTTAGCACCACGCCCGCGGAATCGAGCCGGCGCAAAGCGGTTTCGTAATCCACAGCGTGGCGAGTTCCGGTAGCATCAACCGCGACAAAGACTTGAAAGCCAGCGGCCAACAGGTCGTACGCTGTTTGGGCGACGCACACATGCGTTTCGATGCCCGCCAGCAGTACGCGATGGCGCCCGCCAGAGTGCCATTGTTCGAGCTGCTGCGAAAACACGTCGGTGCAACCCGCCGAGCTGAAGGCCAGCTTGCTGGACGGCGGTGAGGTTAGCCGGCTGGCGAGCGGCTCCACCGTGGGGCCGAGCTTCTCGGGGTATTGCTCGGTGGCGACGACCTCGACGCCAAGGAGATTGGCACCGTCGAGCAACCGTCGGGTGTTCCATACAATCCGCTCAAACCGACCCACCACCGGTACCAGTCGCTCCTGCAGGTCCACCAAACAGAGCAGGGTGTCGTGGGCGTTCATCAATTCGGGGCTGCGTGGCAAGGGCTCCCGAAAGTTTGTCGCTTCATTGGCGTTCATGGCTGACTAAAATAGCAGTTCACGGCCCCGTCGCCCAGCCAAAGCTGACGCGAGCCAAAACCTCTCCGGCAAACTCGCCGGTTGCTCCAACTCGAAGCGCTTCCTTGTCCAAGCCCAAGACACTATGCGACTGGTCGAAGTTCGAGATCACCAAGCGGTCCGACGAGCTAGCGGCACTGGTGGATGGGGCCAACCACTTTTGCACCAAGTGCGCCCGCGTGGCGAACGATAAACGAGTGTTGTGCAAGCCAAAGAAGCTGCCGGCGATCAAGAAATCGTCGCATCCGCCGAATTCCAAGTAGACGCCTACAGCGCTCGCGTGGGGTTCTGACCCCTGTCCCCGGCGGTTCGTTCTGCGACAATGAGAGGCGAATCCCGTTTCGCACCCGGAGGCTCGCGCCGATGAAGTTTCGCTCTACCACCATTCTCACCGTCCGCAAGGACGGCATGGTTGCCATGGGTGGCGATGGCCAGGTTAGCCTCGGCCAGACCATCATGAAGGGGGACGCCCGCAAGGTGCGGCGGTTGCTCGACGGGAAAGTGCTCGCCGGCTTCGCGGGTGCGGCAGCCGATGCATTCGCGCTGCTCGAACGCTTCGAGGCGAAGCTTCGCGACTATCCATCGAATATGCCCCGCGCCGCAACCGAGCTCGCTAAAGAATGGCGAACCGACCGCGCGCTGAGGCGCCTTGAGGCGCTGATCGCGGTGGCCGATGCTTCCGACACGCTGCTCGTGTCGGGCACGGGTGATGTGATTCAACCAACCGATGGCATCTTGGGAATTGGCTCGGGAGGCAACTACGCGCTAGCCGCCGCGCGGGCGCTGGCCGAACATTCCAATTTGTCGGCGGCCGAGATTGTTCGCAGTGGGCTGAACATCGCTGGCGACATCTGCGTTTATTCCAATCACAACATCGTGGTCGAGGAACTCGAGTGCACGACCTAACCCCCCGTCAAATTGTCGAACAACTCGACCGTCATATCGTTGGCCAGGCCGACGCCAAGCGCGCCGTAGCCATCGCCATCCGCAATCGCTGGCGCCGGCAGCAACTGGACGACGACCTGCGCAAGGAAGTCGCCCCCAAGAACATCCTGATGATGGGCCCTACCGGCGTTGGCAAGACCGAAATCGCTCGCCGCCTAGCGACGCTGACCGGAGCGCCGTTCATCAAAGTCGAAGCCACCAAGTACACCGAAGTGGGCTACTACGGCCGCGATGTGGAGAGCATGATCCGCGAGCTGGTCGAGAACGCCATCGGCCTCGTCCGGCAGGACGAACTGGCGAAGGTCGAAGAGGAAGCCAAACGCCGCGTCGATAATCGATTGATCGATCTCTTAGTCCCCGCGCCGCACAGTTACGACGTTGGCGTCGACTCCGAGAACTCGCCCGAACGCTACGAGCGGACCCGCGAGAAGATGCGGGCGATGCTCGTTGCAGGCGAGATGGAACAGCGGATGGTCGAGATCAAGATTGAGCAAAAGGCTCAAGCGATGATGATCCCGGGCATGGGTGGCCCCGGTGGGGATTCGATGGATTTCGATTTCCAGGGAATGCTCGACAAGATCCTGCCGAAGAACGTGCTCCGCCGGCAAATGACGGTCGCCGAGGCCCGCCGGGTGCTGTTCGAGCAAGAATGCGAAGCGCTGATCAACCAAGAGACCGTAAATGCCAAGGCGGTGGAACTCGCCGAGAACTTGGGCATCATCTTCCTCGACGAGATCGACAAAGTCGTAGCCACCGAAGGAGGCCGCGGCGCGGACGTCTCGCGGCAAGGCGTACAGCGTGATCTGCTTCCAATCGTCGAAGGAACCACCGTCCAAACTCGCTACGGCTACGTTCGGACCGATCACATTCTGTTCGTGGCGGCCGGAGCGTTTCATCGCGCGAAGCCCAGCGATCTAATGCCCGAGCTCCAAGGCCGGTTCCCGATTCGTGTCGAGCTCAACGATCTGGTGAAGGACGATTTTGTTCGCATTCTCACCGAGCCGAAGAGCGCGCTCACCAAACAGTACTCGGCGCTGATGAAGACCGAGGGGGTCGAGGTCGAATTCCTGCCCGACGCCATCGACGCGCTCGCCGACTTCGCGTTCAAAGTGAATCAATCGACGCAAAACATTGGTGCGCGGCGACTCTACACGATCATGGAACGGTTGCTCGAAGAACTCAGCTTCGAGGCCCCCGACATGAAGATGGGCAAAGTGCAGATCAACGCCGCCTACGTCCGCGAACGCCTCGAAGCGGTGGCGAAGGATGAGGATTTGAGCAAGTTCATTCTGTAACCGCCGACGCCCCTAATCGTTCCGCCAACGTCCCCACGATTCGCACGAGGCGATTCCCGCCCTCGTCGAACTCAATCGTCACCACGCTCGCGCGCGGTGGAAGCAGGTGCTCCACGCGGTCGCCCCATTCGATGAGCGTCACGCCTGAGCGGTCGAAATACTCTTCGGCACCAAGCTCGAGGAACTCATCGTCGTCCTTCAGGCGATAGACGTCGAAGTGGTACAGCGGCAGGCGGCCCGCCGTGTACTCGTTGACTAGGACAAACGTGGGGCTCGTCACGCCGGCGCGATCGTTCCCCAACGCGGCGGCGATCGCTTGCACCAAGCGTGTCTTTCCCGCGCCAAGAGTCCCGACCAGCGCGACGACGTCACCCGGTGCGAGCACCTTCGCGATTCGCGCACCCAGCTCGTCGGTGTCCTCGAGACTACGGCTCGTGAAATCGAACGCCGTCATGCTTCGACCTTGGCCACCGGGATGGGCGAAGCGGCGGGATCGACGTTCTTACGCATGCCGATCAATGCCAGCCGTGTCTTGAGGCACGTCTGGCGAAACGATTCGCCGTTGGGCACCGCAATCAAGCGCATAACTTCGATGCCGTCTCGCGTGAAAACGAGATCCGACGCACGATACCACTCGTAACCGGGAAGCACTTGGCATTCGATGGCGTCGTAAGCGGTGTGATCGAGCGATTGATGAATCGCATTCTTCGCACGCTGACGCGATCGAGCATCGAACGGGTGATCGGCTACTACGCGTTCGGTCGTCAGCCGGTACCGGCGGCAGTTCGGATTACTCGGCCCCGCAATCACCAAGAGCCGCGGAGCAATCTTCGCCACGTACAGCAAAACACCAATTGGCAGCGTCGCCACCGCAATCACCCAGCCCGGTCGCGCCGGGATGCCGGCGATGGAGATTCGCGGACCAAGGTTGTAGGCACGCCCCAGCATGCGCCCTACTCTAAACGACGCGATCGATGGCCACACGGACATGACGTTGGCTTCGCGGGCGTGACTGGCGGTGGTGGAATCCATGGCGTTGCAACCTCGGTAGCGATGAAATCGGACGGCATGATGATACCCCACAAGCCGCACTTTCGCCACGCGGGCTTGGACCGGCCACCCCCGTGCGAATAAGCTGAAGCGAATGCCGACGCACCCTGCCACGCTCCCGATCGACGACTTGCTCGCCCAATGTTCGGCTACCACCACACGGCGATCGGGACCAGGGGGACAGCATCGCAACAAGGTCGAAACCGCCGTGATACTCACGCACGCGCCGACCGGTATTTCTGCCGAGGCCAATGAGCGTCGCAGCCAGGACGCCAACCGCCAGGAAGCCCTCGCACGCCTCCGCGTTCGGCTGGCCATCGAGATTCGCACTCCCGCAAACGAACCAACCGAGCTCTGGAAGCAGCGGACCGCTGGCGGTCGTATTGTCGTCAGCTCGACGCACGACGACTTCGCCCCGCTGCTGGCCGAAGCACTTAATCACCTCGCGGCGATGGACTTCGAAACCTCGGCAGCTGCCGACCAGTTGGGCGTCTCTCCAACGCAGCTTGTAAACCTCGTGCGCAAATCGCCTGCGGCCTTTACGAGGCTGAACGCCGAGCGCGAGAATCGAGGTCTTCGCCCGCTGAAGTAACCGGACCTTCTCCGATTGCCCCCACGCGCCCTACAATCGGGGCATGAAAGTATGCTTCTTTGATATCGATGGCACCCTGATCGCCAGTGGCGGGGCAGGGCAGCGCGCATTCGCCCAGGTGTTCCGCGACCGTTTCGGCGTGGAACAGATTTCCAAAGCCATCGGCTTCGCCGGGCGGAGCGATCGCGCGATCGCACTCGATCTGATGGCCGCGCACGACATCGAGCCCTCGGACGAAAACTGGCACGCGTTTCAGGACGACTATCTGAAGGCCCTCCCCATCTCGCTGGCCGAATGCGAAGGCTGCGTGCTGCCCGGCGTCGAGGCAACCATCGCCCGCTTTGCAGAGACCAATCACATCGGGATGGGATTGCTCACCGGCAACGTGGTTCGCGGAGCCCAGGCGAAGCTCACGCACTACAACTTGTGGCATCACTTCGCGTTTGGCGGCTACGGCGATCACCACAGCAGCCGCGACGACATCGCCCGCTCGGCCGTAGTGGCGGCAGGCGAGTACCTGAAACTCTCGCCCAACGGCGACTCGAAGTTTGCCGTGATTGGCGACACCGTACACGACATCACTTGCGCCCGCGCGATTGGTGCCTATGCCGTCGCCGTGCCGACAGGTTTCACATCGATGGACGAACTGCGGGCGGCGAAGCCCGACCTGGCGGTCGAAACGCTCGAAGACATCGACGCGTTGTTCGAGTGGTTTGAATCTTAAACTTGGAGAAGACGCTGGTCATGGAAAACCGCGAGATCGCCGCCGTATTCGATAAGATGGCCGACCTCTTGGAGTTCCAAGGGGCCAACCCCTTCCGCGTTCGGGCCTATCGCAACGGATCGCGGCGACTCCAGGACCTGCCCGACTCGGTGAGCGGGCTGGTCGAAGCGGGCGAAGACCTCACCAAGATCGACGGCATCGGCAAAGATCTGGCCGACAAGATCGCGGTACTCGTGAAGACGGGCGAACTACCGCAGCTCAATGAATTGCTCGCCGAGATTCCGGTCGGAGTCCTGACACTGCTTCGCATTCCAGGACTGGGTCCGAAAAAAGCCGCGGCGATCTACAAAGAGCTCGGCATCGAAACCCTCGCCGACCTGCGAGCTGCTTGCGAAGCGAAGAAGATTCGCGACCTTAAGGGCTTCGGCGCGAAGACCGAGGAGTCGATCCTCGCCGGCATCGGCCTCGCTGAGCACGCGGGCGATCGGATCTACTGGGCGACCGCCGACGAGATCGTACAGTCGCTTGTCGCGTACCTCAAGCAGTCCAAGGCCGTCAAGCAAATCGAAGCCGCCGGCAGTTACCGCCGTGGCCGCGAGACAGTGGGCGATCTAGACATCTTGGTCGACGCCAAGGACGCGTCGGCAGTGATGGACCATTTCGCCAAGTTTCCCGAAGTCGCCGAGACCATCGCGCGAGGCGACACGAAGATGTCGGTGCGGCTGCATTCGGGTCTGCAAGTGGATCTTCGCGTGGTCCCCACCGAGTCATTCGGAGCGGCGCTCCAGTACTTCACCGGTTCGAAGGAGCACAACATCGTGCTGCGGGGGCTGGCGAAAGATCGTGGGCTGAAGATTAGCGAGTGGGGCATCTTCCGCGTGGAGAAGGATGGCCCTGGTAAAGAAGAAACCGAAGAGTATCTCGCCGGCAAGACCGAAGCCGATCTGTACGCGGTGCTCGACCTGCCCGTGTGCCCCCCCGAGCTTCGCGAAAACCGCGGCGAGTTTGCCTACAAGAAAAAGAGCGACATCCCCAAACTGGTCGAACTTGCCGACATCGAGGGCGACTTGCACATGCACACCTCGGCGACCGACGGCAAGGAGACCATCCGCGCGATGGCCGCCGCCGCCCAGGAACGCGGTCTTAAGTACATCGCCATCACCGATCACTCCAAACGCGTGAGCATGGCCCGTGGCCTCGACGCAGCTCGACTCCGCGAGCAGTGGGACGAGGTGGATCGCGTGAACAAGGAGCTCGATGGCTTTACCGTGCTCAAGGGGATCGAATGCGATATCCTTGAACGCGGCGGCATGGATCTCGACGACGACGTGCTCGCCGAGGCCGATTGGGTGATCGCAAGCGTTCACTACGGTCAGAACCAGGATCGCGCGCAGATTACCGAACGGATCCTTGGCGCGATTGAGAATCCCTGGGTCTCTGTGATCGCCCACCCCACTGGCCGGCTGATCAACAAGCGCGACCGCTACGCCGTGGACCTCGAAGCGGTCATGAAAGCCGCGGCGGCAAATGGCAAGCTGCTAGAACTAAACGCCAACCCCGCGCGGCTCGACCTCGACGACATCCAGTGTGCCCGCGCCAAGCAGCTTGGCATTCCGATCGTCATTAGCAGCGACGCCCACAGCATCGGTGGCCTCGACGTCCTGCGCTACGGCGTAAAACAAGCCCGCCGCGCGGGACTCACCGCCAAAGACGTGGCGAACACGCGAAGCTGGGCGTCGCTAAAGAAACTGGTTCGCCGGGGCGAGTGATCTCGGCCTGACTCAGAGGGGGCATTAGAATGCCACCTTGAAATGTCCCCCAATTGATCCTCGTTTAGTCTCAACATCGCCCTCTTACTCTTGTACGGACAATTCAGATGAGCCATCAAACGGTCGAGGCATCGAGCTTTGAAGAATACCTTGCCAGCGATGACGATTCGCTTGAGGATCGTGCCGCTCAAGAAGTCGACCGCAACGAACGGCTTTCCCGCTTTCCGTACAGCGTCATGCTGAAGGTGGCGTTTCCCGAACGCGATTTTGCGAACCGTTGGTGCTGGCAACACTTCGGACCATGCGATGGGGAATGTACACAACAGTACTCCGAATACCGCGCATGCCACCGGAACGAGTCTCATTCGCATGTCGGCAATTGGACATCGCATTGGTTCGTCAAGACCGACTACAATTTCGGCTTCAGCGAATGGTATTTCGCGGAGAGTGTGGATCGCGACAGGTTCGTCGCGAATGTTGATAGCGTTAATTGGGGCGAACACTTCCCCAAGTAGTTCCCGGGGGCGAACACGGCACCGTAACTCGAGCCCCGTTAGGGCAATCGTGCCCTACCGCTCGTTCAGCGGCGTATCGGACATCCAGTCGGCGTCGGTCAGTTTGGCGGATAGCTCGACTTCTTCCTCGCCCCGCTGGACGACGATCTTCACCGTGTCGCCGGGGTCATGCTGGCCGATGTGATTGGTGAGCGTGTCGAAGCTGTCCACTTCCGCCCCCTCGAACTTCAAGATCGCATCTCCTTCGCGAAAGCCAGCGAAGGCGGCGGGCGTGTTGACGTGCACTTGGCTAACCGTTGGCGGACTGCCATCCATAAGCCCAACGCCAAGCATCGCGCGACTCTTGAGCCGCACTCGCAGTTCGGGTCGCGCCTTGCGTAGCTCGTCGACGAGCTCCATGTTGGCATCGGTTTCGATGAGTTCGAGGACTTGTAGGCCTGGAATCTCTGCCAGCTTGCGGGCCACCTTGTTGTCGAGCCCGTGCGCCGCAACCTTCAGCGCGGCAATCTGCCGCAGCTTGGTTAGTTCCAACAGATCGCTCGGTTTGCCCAGCCACTCTTCGCGGTTGATGCTCACCTTTACTTCGACCCCGATGGTAAGCGCAGTGATGGATTCGGAAGAGACTTCAAACGCGGCACCAAGTACTTCCAGCTTTTGCCGGCAGAGCTCTTCGTAGATGTCCGCGAGGGACACTTCCGCATCGCGGACCATCGCCGGGAAGCGCTTGTTTCCTGCCAAGAGTTCGAGCGCGGCGATTTGCAGCTCACTGTCCTTCGACAACGACATCTGCTTGAGTACCCATGCCGCTCGGTCGGCCACTTCGAGCGACTCGCTATCGAGCGAGGTCGCCAGGTAGGGCAGGGCCACCGGACCCGCGGCCAGTAAGTGATCGGTGGCCGCTTCGCGGATGGCGAACTTCCGCGAGTCGAGATCGCGCGACCACGCGGCGAGGTGCTCGGCGTCGACAACGGCGAGAGCGGTCGCCGGCGCAGCCTCTTCGCCACGCGACACGGTCGTGAAAATCGCGAGCGCGGCTAGGCCGACGCCAAGTTGAAACGCTGCCAACTTCACCGAGAACTCCCAAGGTTTCAAAGGTGCTGAACTCTAATCGAACCCTCTCCGGCCGGCTACACCGCTCGCTGCAAGCAACGCTGGCATCCAGGCCCGCAGTGAAGATAGCCAATGTACGTCGTCGCTGCGGGTTATGCAAAAGTTGCGTCCCACGTCCAGCCGATCTAACCGGCAGAGATGGCACGAACGGCTGCTGTCATTTTACCCTTCAGGCCCTTGGCGTCGACGAATCGTGCTCGGTTCCCTCGATAACTTCCGCCGGCAATCCGCAGCTTTCGGGCTCGTGTGCGCGCTGTGGTTGGTGGGAGGCTGCGCGGCGGTCCAACGGGAGCCGGGCTGCGGCTGCCCCGACTGCCAAACCGGGCAGGGCTATGCCGGTCGAACCGGCGACATCAACGTCGTGGGCAAGTTCACCAACGACTTCCACAACCTGGTCATTGGTTCCGAAGACGAAGCAGAAGCACCAGAAACCGGGCCCGAGCCCGTCACTTCGCGGCCGAAACGCCAAGTTGCGTCGAGCAAGCCTTCGAGCAAATCGTCAAGCAAACCCAAGCCTCGCGTCGTCGAGGCCGAGCAAGTGGCCATGACCACCGGCCCGACCACGAGCGAAGTAGTCGGTGCCCCGGAAGCAGTGATGGCCGCGCCCGCTGCCCCGTCCTCCGAGCCGTGCATGACGGTCGACAACGGCGGCTGCGCGCCAGGGCCGCTCGTCTCTGGTCCCGCGGGGCGATTCTTTCCGGTGCCCGCGTGGCCCGTCTTTTCGCCACCGTATGGGCCCCCATACGGGCCACAGTCTGGTGGGTGCGAGCTTCGCTAGCACTTGAGGCTCGGCGCGTGTCAAGCTGCGTCGAGTATGCCGCCGCCGGCCTGTACGTTTTAAGCCGGTCGTAGGGCCAGGTCGATTTCACCCAAGCACGCCCAGCTTTGGTTCGGGCAGGCACCCGCATCGATCATCACCCGCCACGCGTGGACCCGCCCCGCGTGTCGAGCTCGCCCCCTTCGACCCAGTGCCCACCATGCCCGATACCTGCCAAGCCCGCCAAGTAGGGCGAATGATTTCGTTGGCTCTTGTTGTCAGTGGTTGCTTCACGGCAATTACTGCCCATGCCAAAGAGGTCTCGCCCGAACGTTTAACTCCACTCGTGCGGGCGGTGCAGAAGGCAAGTCCTTCGGTCGTCAACATCCAAGGTCAAAAGACCGTCAGCGATTCGGCTACTGGTCCCGCGGACGCAACGCGCCAAGTCAACGGCATGGGCACCGGCGTGGTGATTGATCCGCGTGGTTACATTCTCACCAACCACCACGTCGTCGATGGCGTGAAGCAGATCAACGTCACGTTCGCCGATCGCCGCAAGTACGTGGCAAAGGTCGTGGCGTTCGATCCCCGTACCGACCTCGCGATCATTCGTGTTCGCACTTCACACTTGCTGCCTGTCGTCACGGTTGGAACTTCGTCGGACCTCATGCCCGCCGAAACCGTGGTCGCCGTGGGCAATGCGTTTGGTTACGAGCACACCGTCACCGTCGGCATCGTCTCCGCGCTTCACCGCGATGTGCAGGTAAGCGAGACGCAATCGTACGACGACCTGATCCAGACCGACGCCAGCATCAATCCGGGCAATTCCGGTGGTCCGCTCTTGAACATCGACGGCGAGATGATCGGCGTCAACGTCGCGGTGCGTGCGGGTGCTCAGGGTATTGGGTTCGCCATCCCCGTCGACTCGGCGATGGAAGTGGCCGCGCGGCTGATCAGCACCGAAGAGGGCGAGAATCGCTGGCACGGCCTGACACTGCGTTCGGAGCCGGCTATGCAGCAAGTAGTGGTCGATCACGTCGCCCCCGGTAGCCCCGCCGATCAGTACGGCTTCCGCCCGGGTGACATCATCACCCAAGTCGGCGAACTCAAGACCGAGCGCCGCCTCGATGTCGAACGTGCCCTGCTCGGCACCAGCAACCCGCTTGCGGCAGAGGTGAACCGCAACGGCCAACAAGTGTCGCTGCAAATCGCGGCGACTCCCGTCCAGTCTCGCCGTGGCATGGCTTCGGCCTCCTCGACTGCTAAACGCTCAGCCTCATGGGAAACGTTGGGTGTCGAGCTGACCCCCGAGCCCGCGAGCACCTTCGCCGGCAAGAAGTCGCAGTACCGCGGTGGCCTACGAATCGTCGAGGTCCGTCCCAATAGCCCGGCCGAACGCGAAGGCCTGACACCAGGCGACATCCTTGTCGGCATGCACAAGTGGCAGACCTCGACGATGGAAGACGTCGACTACATCCTGTCGAAGTCGGGCGTGCCACAGATGGACGAAGTTCGCTTCTACATCGTACGGAACAACGAGACGCTCTACACCGACATCAACGTTGCCGCGGCGGCGACCACCGCGCCAGCCACGCTGCGTCGCTAACCGCCGCGTGAACAGGTTCGAGGCGAAATTCGGCCCTTGCGTCGAGCCGTGAAACCTGCCCCAATGGCTTGAGTTCCCCCCGCTCAAGCATTGCACGCAGGATCCACCGCCATGGAACTCGAGTTCGTCCGCTGGCTCACCGAGCAGATGGCCACGCGGCCGCAGGTGGTGCTTGGCATCGGCGACGACGCGGCGGTGGTCGAGCTGCCGGCCGCGACTCAGTTAGTTGTCGCGGCCGATATGCTCACGGATGGCGTCCACTTCGAAGTCGGTAAGCACTCGCCCGAGCGGATTGGCCGTAAATCGCTCGCCGTGAACTTGAGCGACCTCGCCGCGATGGCCGCCACGCCACTGGCGTGCGTGGTGTCGCTCAACGTGCCTCGTGAGCACGCCAAAACCACGCTGCCGCAGCAGTTGATGCGGGGCATCGCTGAACTCGCCGACGAGTTTGCGTGCCCCATCGTGGGTGGCGATACGAACGTCACCTCGGGACCGCTGGTGGTTAGCGTCACCGTGCTGGGTTCCGTGGCGACTCAGAAGTTCTGGACACGTAGCGGCGCGCAGGTGGGCGATCGACTGCTGGTTACCGGTTCGCTCGGCGGTAGCATCGCGGGGCATCATTTCGATTTCACGCCGCGAGTGACCGAGGCTCTCGCGCTCGCCGCGATGTTCGACATCCACGCCGCGATGGACATCAGCGACGGGCTCTCACTCGATCTCTCGCGCATGCTCGAAGCTAGTGGCGTCGGCGCGATCGTCGACCCACCACGCGTGCCGATCACTAGCGCCGCCCGCGAGCTCACCAAAACCAGCGGCAAAACGCCCCTCGACCACGCCCTCAACGACGGCGAAGACTTCGAACTCTTGCTGGCTGTATCGCCGCAAGTTGCCAAGCAACTACTTCAAGAGCAACCCTTAAGCTGCGGACTCTCCGACGTGGGCGAAATCACCGCGGAGAAACAACTCTGCCAGCGCGACAGCGAGGGAAACGTCACTCCACTCCAAGCCCGCGGGTTCGAGCACAAGTAGCCGAGTGGGTTCACTGTGGGAGGACTCTCCGAGTCCGAAAGCGAAGTTCGGGGTCGGAGACCCCTCCCACAGCACACTCAGTCCCGCAGCATCTCCGCCGCTTCGAGCGCGAAATACGTCAGCACGCCGTCAGCCCCCGCGCGCTTGAACGACAACAGACTCTCCATCATGACTTTGCGGAGATCGAGCCAACCTCGCTCCCCCGCGGCGCACAGCATGGCATACTCGCCACTCACCTGATAGGCGAACGTCGGTGCGGCGAACGCTTGCTTCACCCGCGACACCACGTCGAGGTACGGCATGCCGGGCTTCACCATCACCATGTCGGCCCCTTCGGCCAGATCGAGAGCCACTTCGCGGAGCGCCTCGTCCGTGTTCGCGGGGTCCATCTGGTAGGTTCGCTTGTCCCCTTTGCCGAGGTTGCCCGCTGAGCCCACCGCGTCGCGAAACGGCCCGTAGAATGCCGATGCGTACTTCGCGGCGTAGGCCATCAACTGCACTTGCTCGTATCCCGCCGCGTCGAGCCCGCGGCGAATCGCGCCGATGCGACCGTCCAGCATGTCCGACGGCGCGATGACGTCGCACCCCGCGGCGGCTTGCACCTTGGCTTGTTCGACGAGCACTTCGATGCTCTCGTCGTTCACCACGTAGCCATCGCGGACCAACCCGTCTTGCCCGTGGCTCGTGTAAGGATCAAGTGCTACGTCGGCGAGCACACCAATTGCGTCGCCATACGCCAGTTTCACGGCGCGAATCGCACGGCACATTAGGTTCTCGGGATTGAGTGCCTCACGGGCGTCTTCGGTCTTCAAGTTGGGAGGTGTCGCCGGAAACAGTGCCACGACCGGAATGCCTAAATCCACCGCACGCCCCACCGCCTCGACCGCCATGTCGATCGACAGACGCGACACACCGGGCATCGACGCAATGGGGGTCGAAACCCCGTGGCCTTCCTGCACGAACAGCGGCCAGATCAGATCGCTTGGCGACAACGAGTTCTCGGCCACCAGTCGCCGCGACCACTCATGCCGACGGTTGCGGCGCAGGCGTGTTTCGGGATACTGTCCCCATGGACCGGTGGATTGGGAGGAACTCGACATAGCAGGCGAAACGATCGAAAGAGGACATTCGGCGAAACTGCCCTCCATTATCCTCACGCGAATCCCTAAAATCTAGCGACACCATTCTGAGACCGCTCCGCTTGCCGATGCACGCTGCTCACTGAACATGACACAACGCCCCAAAATCTCCGTCGGACCCTTCCACTTCTTCTCGACCGGCATTCGCATCTCCGGACGGCCGACGATGGAGGAATGGAATGGCCCGCTGCAGTTCGCCATCTGGTGCCAGCGGGCGGGCCCGTGGTGGATCGGTGATCTGATCAACGCGGGCGAGGATGGATTCGGCGAATCCTTCTCTCAGATGTGCGAGGGCTTGGTCTCCACCGAAATGCTAAGCCGCTACGCCTCGGTCGCTCGCCGTGTGCCGTTCGAGAATCGCCACCCCGATCTTTCATGGTCCGCCCACGCCGCGGTTGCACGGCTGAGCGTCAAAGACCAGAAGCAAGCACTCGCTATGGCGCTTCGCGAAGGTTGGACTAGCGAGGAGCTTCGGGTGAAGGCTCGCGAGTGGAAGTCGGAACCCCGGTAGGGGAGAAAGTGGAGCAAGCTGTAGGAGAGCTCACTCAACCCAACAAGCTGTGGGAGGGCTCTCCGAGCCCGATGATCGAAAGGGACCAAAACCGCCACCGAGATCACCGATTCTGTGCGATCGCCACGATCACGCCCACCAGCGCTACGAGTCCGATGACGATCGCCAGTAGCTTGACGTTCATCGGGCGCGCTTCGCCACCTCCGCTTCCCTGAACCAATCGCTCGGTGAGATTCTTCGCGGGCTCGGCGGGTGTGGTTGCGATCGCGGCTTCGGTCGGCGCCTTCGCCTGCGCAACTACCGACGTGAAGTCGCTCTTTACCTGGCCACCTTCCAGAATCGATTCCAGTGCTTCGCGCACTTCACACGCCTTGCCGGGACGATCTGCCGCGCTCTTGGTTAAAAGCCGCTTGATTAGATCGTCGAGCGCCTGCGGGCGATCGTGCCGCGGTCCATCGATCACCGGAATTTCCGTGAACAGGTGGTGCTCGAAGATCTCAATGATCGTCGCACCGTCGTAGGGCACATGACCGGTGAGCATCCGGAAAAGCAGGCAACCCAGCGCATACGTATCCACCGCACCGGTGAGGGCTTCTTCGCCGCGCACTTGCTCGGGAGCCATGTAACGGCACGATCCGACCGTGTTACCACTCATCGTGAGTTTGTGCAGCTCGGGATCGCGCGCAAGGCCGAAGTCGCCGAGCTTGACGTGGCCATCCGAGGCAAGGAACAAGTTCGCTGGCTTCAAATCGCGATGGATGATGCCGCGCTCGTGCGCGTGTTCGAGTCCCTTACAAATCTGAATCGCCACTTCCACCGCTTCGCGCCACGGCAGCACGGCCCGGCGCTTGAGCACTTCGTCGAGCGTGCCACACTCGACCCACTCCATCGCAAGGTAAATCTTGTCTCCATCCAATCCGCAGTCGACGTAGCGAACCACGTTGGGGTGATCGAGCTTTTGCAGCACCGACACCTCGCGGACGAAACGGTTCTGGATATCGGGGTCGCCCGCCACCCGCTCGTGCATTAACTTCACGGCCACGAGCTCGCCCGTCTCTCGGTGGCGAGCTTTGTACGCCGCCCCCGCGGCACCCGAACCGAGGGTCTCCATTACTTCGTAATCACCGACTAGTTGCACCACGCTACCCATTACAGAGACCTTTGTGCCGCCTGGCAGAGAAGGAATGGGAGTGAGAATACCACCCGTCCGAGCGGGACGCAACTTTCACTCGACCAGGTCCGTAAACTCGAACTTCCCGCCATCAAATAAACCCAGATCACTCAGCTTGAGGGCCGGAATGACAAGCAGTGCCATGAACGACAGGGTCATGTACGGCGCACGCAGCGGCGAACCCCATGCTTTGACCAGCCGGTCAAGCTTCCCGTACGCGGTGCCGACCTCTTCGCAGGTCCCCGTCGCCATCAGTCCGGCAACCGGCAGAGGTAGTACCTCGGCGGCCCCCTCGCTCACGCACGCCGCACTCAATCCACCACCGCTGTCCATTACCAGATTGATTGCCGCCACGAGGTCGGCATCGTCCACACCCACGGCAATCACATTGTGCGAGTCATGAGCAACGCTCGAGGCGAGAGCCCCCCGCTCGAGTCCAAAGTTCTTGATGAACGCGACGGCCGCCGGCGCAGCGCGGTAGCGATTCACTACTACTAATTTCAAGATGTCGCGCCCGGTGTCGGAAACAATGGATTTAAGATCGACAGCAGGTAGTGGGTCCTCAGTGATCTGGGCAGGAAGCACCGAAACAGTTTTTGCGCCCTCACTATTAACGATGCGCGCGGACAGCTCTAGGCAATTGGTAACGAGTTGACCATCAACTGCTTCGATCACCCGTATCATCTGCTCGTCGCGAATCGAGACGACGTCGAGCTCGGAGAGCCCGACATGCCGTGGTTGAAACTGATTCACGACCTTCGGCTCGATGCGGGGCAGGGTGGTCATGCCGCGCTCGGCGACACACTCGCCATCGATCCAGGTCCGCAGGACGTTGAACTCTTCGAGCGAGTCGACCTCAATGAAGTCGGCCGCATCACCCTCGCGAAGCTGCCCCACCGGTAGCGAGTAGTGCTCGACCGGTGTCACGCACGCTGCGCGGAGCACCTCGAACAAATCCACCCCGCCAGCGACAGCACGGCGCACGAGTGCGTTGATGTGCGCGACTAGCAGCTCGTCGGGGTGCTTGTCGTCGCTGCACAACATCGTCATTCCCGGATGCTCGCCGATCAGCGTGTAGAGCGCGTCGAAGTTCCGCGCTGCGGAACCTTCGCGAATCGAAATCTTGCAGCCCACCGCGAGCTTGTCGATCGCTTCGTCCTTGGTGAAGCACTCGTGGTCGGTCGTGATCCCTGCCCCGAAATACTCGGCGGCTTGCTCTCCCCGCAAACCGGGCGCATGGCCATCGACTGGCTTGCCGATCTTCTTCGCCGCGGCCACTTTCGCCAGGCACTCGGGATCACCATGCAGGATGCCGGGGAAGTTCATCATCTCGCTCAAGTAACCAATCCGCGGATTGGCGAGCAGCTGCTCGACCTCGGCCACGGTGATCGTTGCCCCGGCGGTCTCGAACGTCGTCGCGGGGACGCACGAAGGGGCGCCAAAGCAGAACTTGAACGGAGTCTGCGCGGCGTTTTCGAGCATGTACTCCACCCCCGCCACGCCGAGCACGTTGCCAATCTCGTGCGGGTCGCTCACTGTCGCCACCGTGCCATGCACCACCGCCGCCCGCGCGAACTCCGTTGGCACGAGCATCGAACTCTCGACATGCACATGGGCGTCCACAAACCCTGGCAATAGGTAAGTAGTGGGCGTCTCATCGGGCGTGGGCGTAATGCGGACGATCTGCCCCTGCTCCCACACAACCTCCGCCGGAGTGATGGTGCGCTGGGCGATGTCGACAACGTTGGCAACTAGGCGAGGCATACTGAGTATTTGATGATTTAGCGTTGGAAGGAAAAAGGCGAGCGGACGCCGTAAGGCGTCTGGTGGTTCCGCGGCTGATTATCACTCTCTTGATCAGTTCGTTGAGTCAGTCAGTTCCGCAGTGACAGCACAGGCTAACCGCATTTGCCCCCGCGCTCCAGCACTGCTAGCAGGGGCCTGCGAAATTTAGTGAAACTTTTCCGAAAGTAACGGTCGTGCGGTGGCCGATAGTTTCTTCCAGGTACGAAATCCTGGGGGGCCCAGGCGAACTGGAAGCAAATCTGCGCTACCGGTGTTGCCTTACACCCTGATTGCCCCCCGAAAGGATTGGACCGATGCAACGCCTCCCGAAGTGCATCTCGTCGACTGCTATCGCGTTTGCCGCCGTTCTTGTGCTCAGCCAAGCCCACGCCGAAGAGCTGCAGTGGGTTCACAGCTCGCAGCAGAAGGCCGCCGCCAAGCCCGTCGTTTCGCCTCGCACCGCTACGAAAGTTGGCGGTCGCTCGCAGGCCCAGGCTCCGACGCTGCCAGCCAAGCAGCCCACGTTCCGCCAGCCCGAACCGCTGCGTTCCACCGCGAACGCCAAGCCGCTCGCAGCGAAGCAAGTGGGTGCTCCTGAAGTAGGACCCAACCCCGCGCCACGTTTGGCGTCGGCCCCGATGCGGAACCCTCGACAGCCTCAAGGCCGCGGTGTGGTTCGCACGCAGCACGCCGAATACGAAGAAATTGCTGCTCCGCAAGGAATGCACTCGGGTGCTTCGATGCACGAAGGCCCTGTGATGGAGTTCCACGAAGGAGAGGTGGGTGGCTACGAACTGGGCGACTCCATGTACTACGGTGGCGAAGTGGGCTGTGCGTGCCCCGAGTCGACCTGTGGTTGCTCGGGTCCCTGCAGCTGCGGCGGCTGTGTCGTCGGTGAAACCGGCTGCGGATTTGCTGGCCCCACGTGCTCCTCGCCTTGCTGCGGCGACTGCGTCGAGGGTGGCTGCACCTGCGGCGATGCTTGCGGATGCGGCGACGCTTGCTGCGACGAAAGCTGCAAGCCCTGGCCGCAAGCCTTGTTCGGCTGCGACGATCGCGGCTGCGTTCCCATCTTGTGGGCTCCTCCCGTGAAGGAGTTCGTGCTGTTCGCTGGTGTTCATGGCTTCAAGAATCCCCTGGACGGCAATCGCGACGGTGGTAACTTCGGCTTTCAAGAAGGTTTCAATCTCGGCGGCAAAATGGCGTGGCTCCCGTGGCCCGGACTCGGATATCAGTTCGGTTATCAAGCCGCCCAGAGCCAATTGAGCGGCGATAGCAACTCGGGCAGCAACGGCGCTCACTCGCAGCACTTCGCGACCATTGGGGTGTTCGAACGCAATCCGATGGGCCTCCAGTGGGGCGTGGTGTGGGACTTCCTGCACGACGAACGTCAGGGAGCCAACGACTACGGCCAGGTCCGTGGCGAAATCGGTTTTAAGAACTGCACCAGCCGCGAATTCGGTTTCATGTTCGCTGTGAACAGCAACAAGAATCAAATTAATGACAGCAACTACCGCGTCGCCGACCAGTTCCTGCTCTACTACCGCCTCTACGGTCATCAAGGTGGCGACCTGCGTGCGTATGCCGGTCTGTCGGACGATGGCAACGGCATCTTCGGCAGCGAGTTCCAACTGCCGCTGAACGATCGTTGGTCGCTGCAAGGCAACTGGCGTTACTTGATTCCCAAGGAAGGCGAAAACGGCAGCGGTGCCGAAGACGAAGCTTGGAATCTCGGCATGAACCTGGTCTGGCACTACGGTTGCCGCGCCAAGTCGTGGAACTCGCGTCCCTACCGCCCGATGTTCAACGTGGCCGACAATGGCAGCCTGATTGTGGTGGATTAGTCTTGATTGTGATGGATCAGTAAAGGCCTCCTCGATTCGAAACACGTGGACTGTTGCGTAGCACGGACGAACTGGCGACAATCGTCCGTGCTATGCTCCGTAAAACGCTTCACTGCCGAAAATGTGGCTTTCGAACCATCGCCGGGACCGACGATCTCGTTGCGAGGCTTCGGCTGGTGGGACAGTTCCGGCGGGACAAGGAGCCGGACGAGGCGATCGTCGAAGCACTGCTCCCCGAGTACACCCCGCTAATGACTTGCCCCATGTGCAAGTCGATTGGCCTGGTGGCCGAGGACGCGGATACCGAATGGGACGATACGGACGACTGGCAAGCCGCGGTGCTTTGCGAGATCTGTCGCAAGCCAATCGATCCCGAGCGACTGGAGTACCTTCCCGACACCCGGTGTTGCACCGACTGTCAGCAGAAGAGCGAATCGGGCACGCTGCCCGATGATGACCCGGACTTCTGCCCGCGCTGCGGAGCTCTCGTCGAACTCCGAGTCAGCCGCGGCAGCGGAATCACACGCTACCGCCGCTTCTGCACTGGCGGATGCCGGTTGTGAATGCCCAATGTCGAAATACCCAATGACCAGCTGGGCTTGTGGGAGGGCTCTCCGAGCCCGAAGTCCTGCGATTGAACTTTGCTTCCAATCGGCCTCAGAGAGCCCTCCCACAGAAGCTTGCATTGGTCATTGGTGCTTCGTCATTGGTCATTTAATTTCGCCGATGTCTTCGTTCCACAGTTCCGGATAGTGAGCGATGAAGTCCCGCATCAGGGCGATGCACTCCTCGTCGCTGACGATCTCAAGCTCCACGCCGCGGCTGCGGACGTAGTCTTCAGGTCCTTGGAACGTTACGTTCTCTCCGACCACGATTTTCGGAATCTTGTACAAGAGCGCCGCACCACTGCACATGTCGCAGGGACTCAGCGTCGAGTACAGTACCGAACGCCGGTAGTCCGCGGGGCTCAGGCGGCCGGCGTTTTCGAGGCAGTCCATTTCTGCGTGCAGGATCGCGCTAAACCGCTGCTCGCGGCGATTGTGCCCCCGGCCGATGATTTCGCCATCGATTACCAGCACCGAACCGATGGGAATTCCCCCTTCTTCGGCCCCCATTTTCGCTTCGGCGATCGCGGCGGCCATGAATTCGTCGTGGGGCATGGTGGCACCTTAGGTAAATGGGGCGGAGTATCGTGGTAAGTTGGGCCGGGGCAACGTATGCTAGAGAGGCATTTTCACCTCAGGCAACCATAGCCCATGATCCGCCGCCAAGTCCATTGCTGCTTTCCGCTGGTTTGCTGCTTCGCCGTTTTCGCCTCGATTGCCCCGGCGTCCGAGTACCGCGAATGCGACACCTTCGAGCCCGTCGTCGAGCGAGTCATCGAGTATTCCAAGGAGTTCGGCGGCGATCGCGTGCTGGTGGTGATGGACATCGACAACACGCTGCTTGCGATGGACCGTGATCTTGGCAGCGACCAGTGGTTCGAGTGGCAGGAATATCTGCTCGACGCCCAGCCCGACTCGCCGCAGCTCGTAGCGAAGGACTTCCCCAAGCTACTCGAAGCCCAGGGCCTGCTGTTCGCTGCCTATCCGATGCATCCCCCCGAACCCGGCCTCCCCGCCCAGGTCGCGGCGATGCAACTCCTCGACGTCGACACGCTGGTGCTCACGTCGCGGGGCGACGACTATCGCGCGTCGACGCTGCGTGAACTCAAGCGAGCTGGTTACGACTTTTCGAAGTCGTCGCCCGCCATTCGGTTGTTCGAGCAGCACGGCGACAAGCGTTACGAAACCGGCGCCAGGTTCGTGCCGTACGTGTTCGACTCGCTCGAAGACTTCGGCCTCACCAAACACGACGCCAAGCTCTACTCGCTTCCTGTAGAGCCCCGCGATGTTAGCTACGCGGATGGCGTGCTAATGACTTCGGGGCAGCACAAGGGAGCGATGATGCTGATGTTCCTGCACCTCGCGCCGCAGGACTACGACGCCGTGGTGTACGTCGACGATCACGTCCGCCACGTGAGCCGGGTGTACGACGCCCTGGTGCGGCGTGGCGTGGAAGTCACCACGTTCCGCTACAGCCACGAGGACGACCGCGTGAAGCAGTTCGCGTATGGCGACAAGCAGGAAGTCACCCGCCAGTGGCAAGCGATTGAGGATTTGCTCGAAGGCCAACCGGAATCGTCCGTTCCCGCTGCCCAGGAAAGCGACGCCGCAGAGCCGAAGTAAAGTCGCAATTCTGCCACTTTTTCATTGGGTGCGACTTTACTCGTTTTCGGCCTCGTGGAAGTTTCGACGCAAGTCATCGCGCCGCAACGCTTTGCAATCACGCTGTGAAAGCTACCTCCAAGAGTAAAGTCGCAGGGGCAACCCGCAGGTGCGACTTTACTCCCCTCGTGCGTTCTTTCGATCCATCCATGGTGTCATCCTGAAGCAGCCTCAGCGACGGAAGGATCTACTCTGCCATACGGTTGCGCCGAGATCTTTCTCACGCCAAGGCGCAAAGACGCGGAGGAAAATGCGGCTCGGACGTGATTTAGCGCCCCCGTCGATTCCGCGTTCCTTCGGCGCGCGCTCCTAGCCCTCGCCAAGGCTAAGGTTGCCGATCTTTTGCTCTAGTTAAATTGTCAAAAGAACATCCGTCCACCCACAGGGTGGGCGTGTACATGAGAGCATATGTAGAGCGCGCTTTCTAGTCGCTTTTTTGAAAAAAGTGGAAATAGTTGGGGTGGAAAAGTAGGGAGAACCGGGAACCCGAGGACTTCTGGGGGAAGCGAGCGAGGAGCCCAAAAATGCACGACCTCCCGAGGAAACACCTATCGCTTACCGGCTAATAACAGCATATAGCCCATAGGCGATCCTTCTAATATTTGCGCTGTCTCGACTGTGTTGAAGTCGATGAGTGGTTTGCAAATATCGGCGAATATTCGCAGGCAGACACTGTTGCCAAAGTCAATTTACAGAAGTTGCTCGGACCTCAGCTCCCGAGAGCTCATGCGGAATCGCCGAAGGCTCAATGCTCTCCAACATTAAGGAGTTGCCGGTAAGCCCTTCAGAGCAAGTGCTGCGGGTGGCATTTGCATTCGATCCTACTCAGACCGCGATTCTCCTGCTAGGAGGCAGTAAGGCTGGCAAGAATCGGCAACGGTTCTACAAACAATTGATCGCCAAGGCCGACGAGGTCTATGACGCACACCTTGCGTCGCTCAAGAAGAAGGAGAACTAGTACGGCCAAGTCATACGACGCCTTCGTAAAGGGGAGTACCACCAAAGTAACCCGTGAGAAGGCGTTGGGTCGCACCAAGGGGTTGCTCGGTGACTTGCTAGTGGGCGAGCTTCGGCGTGCAGCAGGTAAGAGTCAGCGCGAGCTCGCCAGCTTGCTGGGTAGTAAGCAGCCATGCCTCTCCAAATTGGAGAACCGGACCGACATCAGAGTTTCGGCCCTATAAAGACAATCGTGGAAGCACTCGGAGGCGAACTCGACGTAGTGGCACGCTTTCCGAAAGGACAAGTGAAGCTCCGCCAATTCACCCAACCGGCGAACCGGAATCGAAAGTCGTCAGTGACAATCGATGAAGTAAAGCTGTTTTGACGATGTTGCTGGGGCTGAGGTGCAGAGTTACTTAGGGCGACAACATCCTCGAACTGCTCTCGCGGATAACGTCTCGCGGAGCTTTCAGTCCGGAAGCTTGAAATCCACTTCTACCAACCCCGCCTCGGTGAGGACTTCGTAGCGATACTGTATGTGGAGGGGCTTTTCGATTCTCAACATCACAGTCAGTCCCTCCGACGGAAGTGGTTGAAGTTCGGACGGGCCTACGAAAGAGCCAATAGAAGACACGCGGACCCTTCGAAACTCTCCCTCCGCCGCGGCTCCCGAGAGAATTCCTGCTACCATCGGAGTGCGCTTGCCCGGAGTAACCACGACGTCCGGATTCTGCGCTCCGATCGAATGAAGGGTCATGGCGACATCGACTTTGTTCCCCCATTCGCCAACGGTCTTCACTTCATCGATCGAAAGCTTGATATCCTTTCGGTTTTGACCTGACTCCTCCAAGTCTTCCAGTTGAAACCAAGTTGCGGCGTCCTCTATTCCGTTGCGTCCGCGAAGACTGAGCTTAAACTCTGCCCCATCGGACTTCGCAATGGGCTCGGCAATCACTGGGAAGCTCTGGCCGGGCGCAATTCGTATCCCGCAACCGCTAGGTAGCACCCCTTCGCTACTGATTGGCGAGCCACCGTAACCCGCCCCCCATCCGAGAAAGGAGGCTGCGTGATTCACGCTCAATTGCTTGTTTGTATAGCCAGGAAAAAGCGACTCTCGCACTTTCTTCGGTTGGTCCTGGGACGGATAGCTCCCAATCAACGTCAGGTCCGGTAAACGAACGATGATAGGCTTTCGGCCCCGGTTGGTCATCAATACCGTCACCTCCAACCATCGGGGAAGAATGCGAGAGGGCCTGGCACTCACCTCCATGTGAACGGGTATCGTCGGAGCCGCGACGATGTGAGTGATCTCCTGGATGAAAGCCGGCCCCGGGTTAATCGGCTGAACGATGCGCCGCGCTTCGATACGCACGCGGCGTCCCTCGAAATCGCGGAGACGCTCGTGAAGCTCCGGTGATACCAAGAAATCCCCGAAGTGACCCACGCCCCAACGATCTTGATGGTAGATGCCCGTAAGGATGCCGGAATCTGGCGCAAGCGCGCCATGCGCGGGTGCGCTGGAGGACAACAAGAACGCAATAAGCAGCCAGCTTGCCGTTCGCCTTAGTCTCCTCGAAACCCCTAGCATGGTGCGCCCCATAAGGTTCGTTTGGCGTATGACAATCGAAGCCCTATCGATTCCCATCCATCATATAGTACCTTCGCGAAATGGTGAGTGCGATGCTGGTGGGCGTGGCATCGATCGCGGGGATCTGATTCGGCGGACGGGAAGAAAAAGAAAGAACTAGTCGCGGATGAACGCGGATGGGGCAGGATTTCCGCGGATAAGAAGGAATTCTTTGAGGGCGATAACCATTCGCGGGCGTGTGCTTGCTCGTTCAGACAAATCCGCGTGCATCCTGCCCTATCCGCGACAATCCCCGTTCCATTCTTCCGGGCGCTTCGTTCCAGCTCGCCATCATTCTACGTCAGTCGCGCGTAGAGCATCGCGACCGACCTTGGCCCGCAGCGGTAGGTGGTGCCTTCGATCGTGGGGGCTTCGTTCCATTCCATGATGTCGTCGGGGGAGGGGAGGGAGGTGTCGAGCCAGCGGTGCCAGGGTTGGCCGGGGAGCACCGGCAGTTCGAATTCCAGTGGCTCGGTGTGGCCGTTCAGGATTAGGTGAAACTCGAGACCTTCTTGCTTCAGCACGGCACCGAAGGCGATGCTGTGCGAGTTCTCGCTCCAGTCGGGCTGGTTGAGCTTCACGCCGTGCCACGCTTGGTTGGCGTTGTTGATAAGCTGGGCGAGGCTTACGCGCTGTTCTTCGTGCCGAGTGTCGCGGAGCAAACGGCGTTCGAGCAAGAGTCGCGTGAACCGGTGGACGTCGGCGTACTTTTCGACCAGCGACCAATCGAACCAAGTCGTCTCGTCGTCGAGGCAGTAGGCGTTGTTGTTGCCGCGCTGCGTGCGGCGGACTTCGTCCCCCATGACGAACATTGGCACGCCGAGCGCTAAGATCGTCACCGAAAGAAAGTTCTTCACTTGCCGGGTGCGGAGCTCTTCGATCGCCGTGTCGTCCGTGGGGCCTTCGACGCCGCAGTTCCAGCTTCGGTTGTCGTTCGCGCCGTCGCGATTGTTTTCGCCATTGGCTTCGTTATGTTTTTCGTTGTACGACACGAGGTCGTTGAGCGTGAAACCATCGTGGCAGGTGACGAAGTTCACGCTCTGCTCGGGTTCGCGATTCTTGTGGCAGTAGATGTCGCAGCTTCCGACCATGCGGTCCGCGAGCCGGCCGACCGAGCCGGGGGCACCGCGGAAGAAGTCGCGAGCGTCGTCGCGGAACCGGCCGTTCCACTCCTTCCACGCATCGCCGACGAAGCTGCCGACTTGATAGAGCCCGCCTGCGTCCCACGCCTCGGCGATGAGTTTCGTGCCCGCGAGCGCGGGGTCGGACTCGATGTCCCACAGCACGGGAGGATTCGGCAGGACGTGGCCGGAAGAGTCGCGCGAGAGGATCGATGCGAGGTCGAAGCGAAAGCCATCGACGTGCATCTCGGTCACCCAGTACCGTAAGCTGTCGACGATCATCCGCCGCACGACCGGATGGTTGGCGTTGAGCGTGTTACCACACCCCGAGTAGTCGGCGTAGCGCTCGCCGCCGGCTTCGAGGATGTAGTACGTCGGGTTGTCGATGCCGCGGAAGGAGAGCATCGGCCCGCCCGCGCCCCCTTCGGCCGTGTGGTTGAACACGACGTCGAGGATGACTTCGATTCCCGCTCGGTGCAATGCTTTCACCATGTCGCGAAACTCGTCGGCGGGACCATGCGGTTCGTGCCGCGAACTGTACGCCGGATGCGGAGCGAAGAACGAGACGGGTTGGTAGCCCCAGTAGTTGACGAGTCCCGGCGGGCAGGCATAGGGATCGAACGCGAACACGGGGAGCAGCTCGACCGCGGTGATGCCAAGCTCTTGGAGATAGGGAATCTTCTCGATCAAACCGGCAAACGTGCCGCGGGTCGCCTCCGGAACACCCGACGACGGGTGGCGCGTGAAGCCGCGGACGTGCATCTCGTAGATGGTGGTCCGCGACGACGGCCGGCGAAGCGGAGTGTCCCCCTCCCAGTCGTAGGTGGAAGTGTCGACGACTACGCTCTTCATCGCGGTGGCCGCGTTGTCGCCGGGCAGTTCGGCAGCTCGCGGGCGATAGCTCTGGGGAATGACCATGCCACGCGCGTAAGGATCGAGCAGGATCTTGGCGGGATCGAATCGCCAGCCAATGGCTGGTGTATTGGGCCCTCGCACGCGGTAACCGTAAAGTTGCCCCGACTCGATGCCCGACACGCGCGTGTACCAATAGTGGTACGCGCGGTTCTTCACCGGATCGAGCGGGATGACGTGCGACGGCGTGGCGTCCTCCGCGTGGTCGAACAGCACGAGGTCGACACCCGTTGCCGTACGCGAGTAGAGCGAGAAGTTGACGCCCTCGGGTGTGATGCTCGGCCCGAGGGGCGATGGCTGACCGCACTGGTTCGGCTCGGTATTCATGACAACCGCCTTGCAGGATGGGCGGCGGAGCTTCCGCCGTTACCTCCATTGGACCACGCGGCCGACGAGTTGCAAGCGGGCAGATCAGTTCGGTGAGTGTTTTCGGGGTAGGGGACGCCCCGGCTCGCTGCGGCGCTGATAGAAGGATCGATCAATGGGTTGATAACTGGATCGATGGGTATTTAATCGCCTAAGAAATGTTCGACTTTGCGAAGCGGAGGCGATATCCTTGAGGGTAGTGACGCACCCTTCGCCAACGCTGGCCCGCACGATGACGTTTCCCACTCAGCCACGACTCTCCGCCGAAGCCCAGCGGCTGTTCGCCGAGATCGCTGAACGTCGGCGCGCGCGGGAGGTACGACTGGCGGACGACCTGCGGCGGATCAATGCGGAGTACGACGCCGAGGTGCGAGGAGTACGCGGCCACATCGACTGGCAGCTTCGCTTACACGCGCTGTTTTGGGTGCTGTGCGCGGCGGGGGTGGTGATGGTGAGTTTTTGGTGAGAGGGTGCATGGGGGACGCAGTCGACGAAGTGGCGAAGGAGATCCTTCAGTCGCTTAGGCTCCCTCAGAATGACATAAGCGCCGGCTCCCGCAGAAAGACACGGGGCGGGGATCGCTCAGGGTCACACTACTTTCTTCCACGACGCCGCTTCTTCGCCGTCGAGTCTGAGTGTCAGGCATTTCGCGCTGCCGCCGGCTTTGACGAATTCGTCGAGCGGGGTGGCGGTGGGGGTGTAGCCTCGTTCGCGTAGTTCGTCGTGTAGTCTCGGGCAGCCGATGTTGGTGAAGACGTTTCGGCCAACCACCACGGCGTTGCAGGCGAAACGCTCGGCTTCGGACTGCTCGGCTTCGATCAGCTTGGGGATGGTCGCCTCGATGGCGCGGCGGCCGTAGTCGTCGAACGCCGGGGGGTACCAGATGGCTTCGTCCTCGGCCAGCGGGCAGAAACAGGTGTCGATGTGGTAGTAACGCGGGTCGACGAGCTCTACAGGAATCACACGAACACCCAGGATCTTGCCGATCTGCTGGTGGCAGGTGGCGTCGCTCCGCATGCGATAGCCGGCAAACAGGGTGTCGCCACAGAACAGGGCGTCGCCGGCTCCTTCGAAGTCGTAGCCGCCACCTTGGTCAGGGGGTGCGAACTCGACGACTTCGAACCCGTGCGATTCGAACCATTCGCGGAACAGTGGCGATTCGCCCTGACGCTGCGGATGGCGAAATCGCGAGACCAACACGCGGTTGTGATAAACCATGCCGGCATTGGCCGTGAACACGATGTCGGGGAGCCCCTTCACCGGCTCAATGAGCTCGATGGTGATACCGGTGGCCTTGAGGTGCTCGTAAAGCGCGTGCCACTGCCGCTGGGCCTCGGCATTGTCGGCCGCCACCTCGACGCGCATCCAAGGATTGATCTCGTACTCAATGCCGAAATGCGTCGGCGGGCACATGAGCAGGGTAGGGGGGCGAGTGGTCATGGCGGGACTGCGGAAGGAATTCGTCGCGGATAGCCGCGGATCCGGGCGGATAAACGCGGATCAGAGCTGCACCAGTATCATCCCGGAGAATGCGAGGTTCCTCAATCATCGGAAACCGGCATTTCCCTGACAAACACAACGCCACGAAAATCGCCCGCCTCGATTTGTTCCTTGATGTCCTCACGCACGATCATTGGCGTGAAATAGCCGTTTACTCGGAAGAATCTGCGGCCGCTCATTGCACTGCGCTTCAACCAAATGGGATAGCGAACCTGAATGGTGCCATTCGGCCGTGGAGTCCAGTCATCGTTGCGGACCTTGGTGCGTACTCGATCGATGCAGTCAACGATAGTGGTGACGTTTCCAAGATACATCGTACGATTCGCGATCTTGGGTTTACCAGGATCGTTTACGAGACAGAAAGGCAAATACTGAATGTCTCCGGGGCAAATAGACTCCATCACACGCTTCATCCTCGGGGAGAAAATAGGCCATGACCGACCGCTCGCCACGGTGAAATCGACTGAGAACGATGCATCGGGGCACTTGCCTTGTGTTCGAGGATTCCAATCGTTCAACTCCTTGCCCTTCCGAAGTTTGACCATACTTTCTACGTCAGGCGGGTCAAATTCCACGTTCCACGGGCGGCCCCATTCTGGTTGCTCGGGTGGAAAACCATGCCACAGGTGGAAGTACTTCATTTGATACGTGATTCGGAGAGGTTACGATTGGCAAGGTAGATCCTTCAGTCGCTTAGGCTCCATCAGGATGACGTGGACCATCCGAGACTAATTCTTCTCCAGCTCATCCAGTTCCGCCAATAGTGACCTAAAGAAGGGTTCGACGTCGGTTACCAATCCAACGGTTTGAAAACTGCCTCGGTCGGAGAGTTTAATGACGGTCGAGGGGTTGATGTCGACGCAGACTACTTTCACCCACGCGGGGAGCAGGTTGCCGACGGCGACCGAGTGCAGCATCGTCGCGACCATTAGGCAGAACGTCACACCTTTGATCTCCTCGCGCATGCGGCGCTGGGCGTCGAGGGCGCCGGTGATGACGTCGGGCAGGGGGCCGTCGTCGCGGATCGAGCCGGCGAGGACGTAGTCGACGTTGTGCTTCACGCAGTCGTACATGATGCCACTGGTGAGAATGCCCGACTCCACCGCAGTGGCGATGGAGCCAGCGCGGCGGATGCGATTGATCGATCGCAGGTGGTGCTCATGGCCTGCTTCAGCAATCTGGGCGTCAAGGACGTTCACGCCGAGGCTAGTGCCGTAGAGCGATTGCTCGATGTCGTGCGTCGCCAAGGCGTTGCCGGCGAATAGTTTCTGCAGGTAGCCACGCCGGATGAGTTCGCTGACCAACGGTCCGCTACCGGTGTGTATGATGGCCGGGCCGCCGACGAGCAGCGACTTGCCGGGGCCCCCCTTTCCAGCCACGCTGCGATTTGCGAACAAGTTCTGGGCGATCTCGCGGACCACCACGCGTTTGGGCTTTTCCGTGCTGACCGAGCTGTTCATGAACGAGAAGGCGTGCCCCGCGTCCTGGCGTTCCAGCGGAAACACCCGGACACCGGCGTGGCCGACCACCACCTGCATGCCGCGGCGGACGTCGGTCATCGGGATGCAGCGCGGCCGACCAGTCTGGGTGTCGAGCACCACGCCGCAGTCCATTTCCTGATCGTCGACCGGCGTCCAGTGGCCGGCTATACGGAGTTCGGTCCGCTGGTTGGTTGAGCTATAGAAACCCTCAGGGAGAGCGCCGTCGATATCGGCCTCCACCAAGCGGCAGTCTTGGCCGGCCGTGGGAACGGCTCCGTGGTCGGAAATCTGGGCGAGAATCTCGTCGAGAAGCTCCTGGGTGTCGGCGTATACGCCGAGCACCGCGTGGCTGGGATCGTGCCGGCCGGTGCCGATGGCAATTTGGCGAATCTCGAACGTCCCGCCCCGCGTGGTGATGGTGTCGAGCACCTTGGGGAGGAGCAAACTGTCGATGATGTGGCCCCGGAGCTCAACTTCTTCCACAAATGGAGGTTTCGGTTCGCTGGTCATAGACGTGTTTGCGGGGGCTGGGAAGGGTTTGCGGCGGAGACGGAAGGGCTGCGAGCGAGGGGCGGACGGCTTTCGGGAATGCGCGTAACTTCTTATATTGTCACGTATTGGGCCGATGTTGGAAGCGGTCGGCCAGGAGCGTTCTGCTTCGGCCGCTGCCCTCTAACCGCTGTTCGCGACGCGCGGACAGCTAGCTCGGCCAACCCTACGTGTTGTACGTATACCGAACAACGAAGTCTTTGTTACTTCCAACGCAGAAAAAACGTTATCCATGGATTCCGGCCAGCCAGAGGACAAGTGGGCAGCTTTAACCAGTAGCCTGGGTATTGAGAGCAAGGAAGCAGCGGCCCCCACTCCGCCTCCCGCTCCCCCGGCACCTGCGCCGACTCCCGTTGCCAAGCGCAATGTGGAAAAGCCCGCCCCCCCGCGTCCAAAGAGTGCCTGGGGCGATCTCGCCAGCCAGTTGGGCCTCGAAGTCGAGCCCGAACCGACGCCGGCACCCGCGCCGAAGGCCGTCGCTGCGCCCGTAGAGAAGCCGAAGCCAGCAGAAAAGGCGAAGGCCACGGAGAAACCCAAGCCGGCCGAAAAGCCCGAGCGCCGCGAAAGGGCGAAGCAGGAAGAGAAGCCCGCGCGCGAACCGAAGTCGGAGTCGGAGTCCGAAGAAAGCGAAAAGCCGAAGCGCGAGCGGAGTCGACGCGGCGGACGTGGTCGTGGGCGTGGTCGCAAGAGCGAGCAGCCGAGCGAAGAAGTGACCGACGTGGTCGCTGAGGAGGCGGTTGAAGAGCAATTCACCGACAGCGTGGAAGTCGCCGAGGCCCCTGCGCCGGAACCCGAGAAACGCCCGGCCCCCACCGGATTCGCGGGGACTGGTTTGACGCTGCCGGATTGGTTCCCGTTTGGTGGTCGCAAGAAAACGCCGCCCCCCGCCCCCGTGGTGGAAGAAGAAGAGTTGGCCGGTGACGAATCGGCGGAAGTCGACGAAGCCGCTGAGGACCAAGCCGAAACTACCGAAGCCGCGGAAGGTGAAGAGGGCGAAGGGGAGAAGCGGCGTGGGCGTCGTCGCCGTGGTCGTCGGCGTGGACGTGGTCGCAAGCGCGACGGCGAGGGTGAGGGCGAGGGCGAGGGTGAAGAATCTTCGGAAGCCGGTTCCGAAGAAGAGGACGACGACGATACCAGCGACGACGTGTCGGCCGTCAAGTACGCGTCGAAAGACGACGACGATGACGATGACGACGACGATCGGCCGGCCCGCGCGATCTCTCACAAGAACATTCCCGCTTGGCAAGAAGCCATTGGCGTGGTGGTCGACGCCAACATCGCCGCACGTGGCGAACGCAAGCGCAGCAGTCCCCGCGGACGTGGTGGATCGTCGCGCGGAGGGCGCGGCCGCCGTCGTGGCGGTGGCGACAGGCAAGACAGTTAGCTGGACCACGGGTAGCCTGCTTTGCGCAGGTTACCCGGGTGACCAGTTGCCGAAGCGAGCGTGCCGGTAGAGTGCCGCTACGTCTTTGGCCGCACAAACGGCGCTCGTTTTGCGGATTTCATGGACTTTCTGTCCCGCTGCGTGCTTCTATTACTTCGCGGATTCTGCCGGTTCCACCAAATATCAGTGTTGCCGCGGTGGAAGATGCGAACAATACTTGAGGTAGACAAAGAGGTGCGATCCATTGCCGCAGGGAGCCTGCGAGCAACGAAATCGCGGTCGTGAGCGAACCTCCGGCCGACACACCCCCACCTACCTTCCGCCGATCTTTGCCAACTCGCCCTCGGCAGGCGATTTCGAGACGCGCTCCCGCGCGTGGTTTTGTGACACTAGTCACGGACTGGTCGGGAACGCCATCGCGAAGTCGCATGTAAGAGGTTCTATCGGGTGTTCGCGGCGAGCAGCATTCTCTCGCGGGGTCGAAAGTCACTCCCCCGCCACGCTCCCTCAGCCGCACCCAACCGCATTGGAAGTGCGTTGGCTCACCGCCCGATTGGTCCCGTGATGTGCCACCCAAGCATTCGCGAGGCCAGAGGAACGGGGCGACGCTGGCACACGATTAGCAACTTGGCATGTTGATTCCTCAGGCGCAACCCCGAACCGGTCGCGTTTTATTACTACCGCCGTATTCCTAGCTTGCTGCGTACTAATTACTACCTACTCGACTCGCACGACAGCGAGCCGCCATACCTTCCGGAGTGCTGAGAGATGAGCGAAGGACGCACGATTATCGACCTGGTCGCCCAGCGCCAGGACCGCGAACAGTTCCGCCGCAAGAACTGGATCGGTACGTTTCAGGAATACCTGGACTTGGTGCGCGACAACCCCAAGGTCACGCGAACCGCGTATCAAAGGTTGTACGACATGATCCTGTCGTACGGCGTCGACACCATCGAGTCGGGCCGGGAGAAGCGAAAGCATTACCGCTTCTTCGACGATCCGCAGAACGATGGCAAAGACGCTGTGTTTGGGCTGCGTGGTTCGCTCGACCATCTGGTGAACGCCCTGGAGAGTGCGGCAAATGGTTATGGCATCGAGCGGCGTGTGCTACTGCTCCACGGCCCCGTAGGTAGCAGTAAGAGCACCATCGCCCGCCTGCTCAAGGCAGGGCTCGAACGTTACTCGGCGACCGACGACGGTGCGCTTTACACGCTGGGCTGGGTGAGCGAAGACGAGCCCGACAATCCCGACGCGATTGATTGGTGCCCGATGAACGAGGAACCGCTGCACCTGATCCCGCAGCGTTTCCGCAGCGAGGTTGAGGCCCGCCTCAACGCAGGACGCGGCGAACACGACTACCAAGTCCGCATTACGGGCGAGCTCGATCCGTTCTGCCGGTTCGTCTACCAGCAGAGACTCAAGAAATACGACGGCGACTGGACCCGCGTGATTCAGGATATCCGCGTCAAACGCCTGATCCTGAGCGAAAAGGACCGCATCGGCATTGGAACGTTCCAGCCGAAGGACGAAAAGAACCAGGACGCCACCGAACTAACTGGCGATATCAACTACCGCAAGATTGCCCAGTACGGCAGCGATAGCGACCCGCGGGCGTTCAACTTCGACGGCGAGTTCAACATCGCCAATCGAGGCATCATCGAGTTCGTCGAGGTGCTGAAGCTCGACGTGGCGTTCCTGTACGACCTCCTAGGCGCAAGCCAGGAACACCGCATCAAGCCGAAGAAGTTCGCTCAGACCGACATCGACGAAGTGATCATCGGTCACACCAACGAGCCCGAGTACAAGCGGCTGCAGAATAACGAATTCATGGAAGCCCTCCGCGACCGCACGGTGAAGATCGACGTTCCGTACGTGACGATCCTTAAGAACGAAATCAAAATCTACGAGAAGGACTACAACAGCAAGACGGTAAAAGGCAAGCACATCGCGCCGCATACCATCGAGATGGCGGCCATGTGGGCGATCCTCACCCGGCTTGAAGAGCCCAAGCACGCGGGGCTCACCCGCTTGCAGAAGCTCAAGCTCTACAACGGCAAGACCCTGCCGGGCTTCACCGAGGACAACATCAAGGAGCTCCGCGATCAGGCGACCAACGAAGGCATGGTCGGCATCAGCCCCCGGTACGTGCAGGACAAGATCTCGAACGCACTAGTGGCCCATCCCGAGTCGAAGAGCATCAATCCGTTCATGGTGCTCAACGAACTGGAAAGCGGCCTCAAGCACCATAGCTTGATCAACAGCGAGGAGACCAAGCAGGAGTACCGCGAACTGCTATCGGTGGTGAAGGAGGAGTACGAGAACATCGTGAAGAACGAAGTGCAGCGTGCCATCGCCGCCGACGAGGACGCCCTCGCCCGACTGTGTGGCAACTACATCGACAACGTCCGGGCGTACACTCAGAAGGAAAAAGTGAAGAACGCCTTCACCGGTCAGTACGAAGAACCGGACGAGCGGCTCATGCGGTCGATCGAAGAGAAGATCGACATCCCCGACAGCCGCAAGGACGACTTCCGCCGAGAGATCATGAACTACATCGCCGCCCTGATGATGGACGGCAAGCGATTCGACTACAAGTCGAACGAGCGGCTCTACAAGGCGCTCGAGCTCAAGCTATTCGAAGACCAAAAAGACACCATCAAGCTCACGAGCCTGGTGTCGAACGTGGTCGACGCCGACACGCAAAAGAAGATCGACGTGGTCAAAGACCGCCTGATCCGCAACTACGGCTACGACGACGAAAGCGCGACGGATGTCTTGAATTACGTGGCAAGCATCTTCGCGCGAGGAGATAGCAAGAGAGATTAGAAATCATGTCATTCTGAGGGAGCCTAAGTGACCGAAGAATCTCGCCTGACAAATGACTTAGCCACGGATGCACACCTATGAACCACGGATTATGAACAGAAGTAGGCCGTAACAAGCAACGCGCAGTTACGGCAGTAGGTGCCTTTGCCACTTGTTGAATTAGCGATTCACCGACAATCTGCTTAAATACCTGTAATGAGACTATCCACTTATTGCGACTGCTTGCCGTAACTGCGCGTCGCTTGTTACGGCCTACGAAGATACCCTCACCAATCCGTGTTTCATCGGTGTTCATCCGTGGCTAACTAATTACAAACAGAGATCCTTCAGTCGCTAAGGCTCTATCAGGATGACAGGCATACCGTTCACAACTGCTGTTTGAAACCCACTCATTCGCCCATGTCTCTTAAAATCGAACGCGATCAACGACGCTTTCGCCAGATTGTTCGTGGCAAGGTCCGCGACAATTTGCGGAAGTACATTTCGCATGGCGAGATGATTGGTCGTAAGAACAAGGACCTCGTGAGCATTCCGGTGCCGCAACTGGACGTGCCTCGGTTTCGGTTTGGCGACAATGGCAACGGTGGCGTTGGGCAGGGCGAGGGGGAAGATGGTACTCCGGTTGGTAAGGGCGGCCAGCAGCGACCGGGCGGGCCGGGCGACGCTGGGAGCGATCCTGGCGGTGGTCATCTGTTAGAAGTCGACATGACGCTTGACGAACTCGCCGACATCCTGGGCGACCAGCTTGAGCTCCCCAACATCCAGCCAAAGGGCAACGCGTCGATCACGCAGGAGAAATCGAAGTACAACAGCATCCGCGCCACCGGCCCCGAATCGCTCCGCCACAAGCGGCGGACCTACATGAAGGCCCTCAAACGGCAAATCTCCACCGGCAGCTACGAGCCAAACGAACCGAAGGTCGTGCCGATCAAGGGCGACCAGCAGTATCGCAGTTGGAACACGGTCAACAAACCCGAAGTGAACGCGGCGGTCATCTACATGATGGACGTCTCGGGCTCGATGACCGACGAGCAGAAGCAAATCGTTCGCATCGCCGCGTTCTGGATCGACACTTGGCTCGCACGCCAATACGGCGGCATCGAAACGCGTTACATCATCCACGACGCGGTCGCGAAATGCGTCGACGAACACACCTTCTACCACACCCGCGAAAGCGGAGGCACGCGGATCTCGAGCGCCTACAAAACGTGCGCCGAGATTCTCGAAACCGAACTCCCCCCGTCAGAGTGGAATCTCTACTGCTTCCAGTTCTCCGACGGCGACAACTGGGGCGAGGACAACGAGCGGGCCTTCGAGATCCTCCGCGATAGAATCCTGCCCCACGTCAACCTGTACTGCTACGGTCAAGTCGAAAGCCCCTACGGCAGCGGCGAGTACCTGGGCCACCTTGAAGGCCGCTTCGGGGACAAATACGACACGCTGGTCACCGCAGAGATGGAAGACCGGGATGCGATTTACGAGGCGATTAAAGTGTTCTTAGGGACGGGGAAGTAGGGGGTGGATCGCGAATGAGGACTATTAGACCTCGATTTACGTTGCGAGTGCTACTTATTACCACTGCACTAATTGCTGTGGGTACTTGGTGGTCCACTCGACAACTGAGAGTCGCGAATGCGCTTCGCGCTCAAGGTGCCTCGCTTAACTACAAGTATGAGTACGATAAATGGGAAGACGTAGAACACTATACCCACAATCCACCAACCCACCCACCACTACTAGTTCGACTCTTAGGGCCCGATATAGGTTCAACAATCGTAAAGGTAAGGAGCGCGCCGGAGAGCGACCCGAGCATGGTTGCTGAACTTGCTGCAAGACTTCCCGAATTGCGGTTGCTATCGATTCAAGACTGCGACCTTCGCGACAAGGATCTCGAACCTCTGGTCCGACTTACCAAGCTAAGGGGTCTGTACCTCCACGGTACAGCAATCACAGACGGAGCAGTTTCTACCTTCGTGCAACTGAAGCCACTTCACGTACTAAACATTACTAACACCAACCTATCCGATAACGCAGTTCAAGAGCTCAAACTACAATTGCCGGGAAAAACGATACATGCCAATAATTACGCCCTCAACAACCCTTCTTGGTAGCAGAGTGACTGAATCCCACGACTTTTCCCATCCGCCGAAATTTTCGCGGCCATAAGCATGTCCACGCCTAATTCCAATCTGACACCCGAGTTGGCTGCCGTTCAGGCGGAGATGCAGCAGCATGCGCGGAACTATGGGCTCGATTTCTTTCCGACGATCTTCGAGCTCATTGACGCCGATCAGCTGAACGCCATCGCTGCGCGCGGTGGGTTCCCCGTGCGGTACCCACACTGGCGGTTTGGGATGGAATACGAGTCGCTCGCAAAAGGATATCACCATGGCTTGCAGAAGATCTACGAGCTGGTGATCAACAACGATCCCTGCTACGCCTACCTCATGCGGTCGAACGAGTTTGTCGACCAGAAGCTGGTGATGGCTCACGTTTATGGGCACTGCGATTTCTTCAAGAACAACTACTGGTTCAGCAAGACCAATCGTAAGATGATGGACGAGATGGCCAATCACGGCACGCGCATTCGTCGGTACATGGACGAGGTGGGGGTCGACGTGGTCGAGGAGTTCATCGACGCCTGCCAGTCGATTGATGATCTGATCGATATTCATTCGCCCTTCATCAAGCGGCGGGCCGACCGCGATCGCTATCGCTTTGGCGAGAAGCCCGCGGAAGTCGACGAGCCCAAGGATCACAAATTTCCGGCGAAGGACTACATGGATGCGTATATCAATCCCAAGCACCGCGCGGGAATGATGGACGACGAGGACGAGCCGACTCCCGCTCGGCGATTCCCCGAACATCCCGAGCAGGACGTGATGCTGTTCCTGCTCGAACACGCCCCGCTCAACGGTTGGCAGGCCGATGTGATGACCATCATGCGGGACGAAGCGTACTACTTCGCGCCGCAGGGGCAAACCAAAATCATGAACGAAGGTTGGGCCAGCTACTGGCACTCTACGATCATGACCCGCCAAGGCCTTACGGCGGGCGACGTGGTGAATTACTGCGACCACCACAGTGGCACGCTGGCGTCGAGTCCGACGCGGCTCAACCCTTACAAGGTTGGCATCGAGTTGTTCCGCGATATCGAAGATCGTTGGAACCGCGGGGCGTATGGTAAAGAGTACGAAGAGTGCGACGACCACGACACCCGCCGGCGTTGGGACAAGCAGCTTGGTCTCGGCCGCGAGAAGATTTTCGAGGTCCGCAAGGTGCACAACGACCTGACGTTCATCGACGAGTTCCTGACCCTCGATTTCGTCCGCGAGCACAAGCTATTTCGCTTCGGCTACAACGAACACAGCGAGCAGTACGAAATCGAAAGCCGGGCGTTCCCCAAAGTGAAACAGCAGTTGCTCGGCAGCCTGACGAACATGGGGCGGCCAAAGATCGTCGTCGAAGACGGCAACTACCGCAATCGCGGCGAGCTCTACCTGAAGCACTATTTCACGGGCGTCGAACTCGACCTGAACTACGCCCGCGACACGCTGGTGAACCTCGAACGCATCTGGAGCCGTCCTGTCCATATCGAGACGGCGCTCGAGGGCCGGCAGGCGATCGTGTCGTTCGACGGCAGCGAGCATGAGATCGAGTGGCGCGACGAATCGCCAGAGATGGAACACTACGAGACACAATAAGGCATCGGGCTCGGAGAGCCCTCCCACAGGCTTACGAGAGTTAGCAGACAGTGATTAGGCAACCATGAGTCTTACCCGACAACTTGAGCAAGAACTGCGAACCGCAGGTACCGGGCCGGCGTGTGTGGTGGTGCGAGAAGGGGATCACTCGCTGTTGTGCGAACTCGTCGCGATCGATGGCGTCGGCGTAACGGCGACGATCGTCGAACTCAAGTCGAAGAAGCTCGAAGGCGTGCCGCCCGAGAAGCTCCGCGCGATCGCCGACAAACTGGCCGCGAAGGTGGGTTACCTGCTCGAAGCGATCGCCCCCCTCGAGATCGACAACGAGGCGTGCGCGATCCAAATGCGAAGCACGCCACCCTACCGCGCTGAGAACGCCACGAGCTATTACGAAGTCTTGGTAACGGCAGGTAAGATATCGCTGCGACGGTTCAGCAAGCAGAAGCGCGCCGTCCGCGAGGCAGAGCCCTTCGACATAACGCGGCAAGTGCTGTCGCGATTGGCAGAAGACTTCGCAGGGGCAGCGGAGGGAAGCTAGTCGGCTAGTTAGCCTTTCGCGAAGCCTCTCTTTAATTGCTCTGCTTGCTCTCGAATCTCTACAAGTTCGCTTTCGCTCTTGCGCTCCAGGTTCTTCAGCTGCATCGCCATGCGATTGTTACCCTTGAGTCGCTGCTCGTTGCGGTCGAGAAAGTCCCAGTACAGCGTGGTGAAGGGGCAGGCGTCTGCGCCCGTTGCTTTCGCCGGGTTGTAGCGGCAGCCCGTGCAGTAGTTGCTCATCCGCTGGATGTAGTTGCCACTCGCCGAGTACGGTTTGCTGGCCATCACCCCGCCGTCGGCGTATTGCGACATGCCAAGCGTGTTGGGTAGCTCGACCCACTCCACCGCGTCGACGTACACCGCGAGGTACCACTCGTGGACCTGCTTAGGATCGACACCCAAGAGCATCGCGAACAGCCCCGTAACCATCAGCCGCTGGATATGATGGGCGTAGCCGTATTCCAACGTCTGGCCGATGACCTGCTGCAAGCAGTGCATGTCGGTTCCGCCGGTCCAGTAGAAGTCGGGCAGCGGCGCGGTCGCACCGAGGGCGTTGCGATCCAAGTAATCGGGCATGAAGTGCCAGTAAATGCCGCGAACGTACTCCCGCCAGCCGAGTATCTGCCGAATGAAGCCTTCGACACTGGCGAGCGGGGCGTGCCCGGCGTGGTAGGCTTCCTCAGCCGCGGCGACGACTTGGCGGGGATCGAGCAGCTTGAGATTCAGCGACGAAGAGATCAGCGAGTGGTACAGGAATGGCTCGCCCGTCCACAGCGCGTCCTGATACTGTCCGAAGTGTGGCAAACGGTGTTCGATGAATTCGTCGAGTGCCCGCTTAGCCTGCGAAGGCGTGGTCGGCCAATTGAAGTGCTCGAGCGTGCCGGGGTGAAAGCGATAGCGGTCGTTGACCAGCTTCAGCACTTCCTGCGTTGGTCCGTGAGAGCGAAAGCTTGGCACCGGTGGCACATTGCTCGGCCCCTGCTTGCCGAAGCTGCCACGGTTGTCGCTGTCGTAGTTCCACGACCCGCCGATGGGTTCGCCATCGTCGTCGAGCAGAACGCGGTGCTTCTTCCGCAGTTCGCGGTAGAAGAACTCGAGCCGAAGTTGCTTGCGGCCTTTAGCGTGCGCGGCGAACTCGTCGGGCGTCGAGTAAAAGTGCCGATCGGTAAGCACAGTCAGCGGCAATCCGGAGGCTTCGGAGGCTCTCTCAATCTCTTGCTGCACGCGATACTCCCCCGCTTCGACCATCACCACTTCGCGTGGGCGGTGGCGACGAACAGCATCCGCAAGTTCCTCGGCAAGGGACGGCTTGGTGGGTTTGTCGAGCGATTGATAATCCACCCTATAGCCATCGGCCACGCGGGCATCGCGGTAATGACGCATCGCTGCGAGGAACAAAGCGATGCGAGCTTTGTGCGACCAGACGTGTTTGGCCTCGCCTTCGACTTCGGCCATCCACAAGACATCGTTTGCCTTGTCAAACTCATCGAACACAGCCGAGTCGGCATTCAATTGATCGCCTAGCACAATCACCAGGCGATGGCAGCTCTTCTTTTCGGACATTACGACACGCAACTACGGAATCAAGCTATTGTTACTTGGATACCGTAGCGCGAAGTCCGGCGAGCGACCACTCAGTTTTCGGCTTTCCGAGGCTGTGTGAGCAGCGACACCACGACGACCACCGCAAACCCGAGCGGTATGGTGACGATGCCCGGTTGGCTGAAGGGCATGGGGGCGTCGGCGGCGGGGAGGCCATAAATCTTGTCGTAAGTGTCACTCGACAGCAGGATCCACGCGAGCGAACTGAGCATGCCAACGACAATGGCGACGGAAACCCCCGCGGCGGTGACGCGTTTCCAAAACAGGATCATCACGAGCGCGGGCAAATTGGCTGAGGCGGCAACGCTGAACGCCCAGCCGACCAGGAAGTTCACGTTCAAATTCTTGAACAGGATCCCTAGCGCGATCGCAATGGCACCGACGACGACCGAGGCGATCTTCGCGACGCGGACTTGCTGCTGCCCGGTGAGTTCTTCGGCGAGCAAACTCCCAAACAGATCATGGGCGATGGCGCCGGCCGACGCGAGGATCAACCCGCTCACGGTGCCAAGCACCGTAGTAAACGCGATCGCCGAAATAATGGCGAACAGCGGTTCGTTGATGCTCCGCGCCAAGAGCGGCGCGGCCATGTTGCTGTCCGTGGGATCGAGCGCCCCGCTGGTCATCGCACCGAGGCCGAGATAAAGCGTTAGCACGTAGAAGAAACCAATGGTCGTAATGCCAACGATGGTACTCTTGCGCGCGGCGGCTTCGTCTTTCACCGTGTAGTAGCGAATCAGAATGTGCGGCAGCGACGCGGTGCCGCAGAACAGCGCCAGCATCAGCGACAGAAAGTTGAGCTTGTCGACGAAGTACTCGCTGCGAATGCCGGAGAAGGTGGGGCTCTCGCCGGGGCGTAAGACTTGGCTACCGGGCGTTGGTTTTTGATAGAAGATGGTTGTGGTGCTGCCGTCGTCCTCGATCACTTTCTTGCTCGGCCACAGTACGACTTCGCTCTCTTGCAGCGTGCTGAAGAACGACAGCGGGCCGAGCGGACCGGTGCGCTCTTCGCCGCCCGGTAGTTTACTGATGCGACCAACGGGAATCAGATCTCGCTCGCCTGGTTTATTGCCGTGCGGCACTCCGCCGATAAATACCTTGCCATCAGCGGTCACCGTCTTCATCTGGGCCTCTTCGACCATCACTTGATCGTCCCCGACGGACCGCAGGTGCCAGATGTTGACGCCACCCTCTGGTCGAACGGTTTGCAGGAAGGGCAAATCCTTCCAAGGTCCTTCGGCGGGCAGAACTTTGGGATTGCCAAGCTCTGAGGATGCCTCGACATCGGAAACAACCGTGTTTTGATCAAATGGACCTGCCGAGGCGAACTCGTGCCCTTCGGCACCGCGGGGTTGTGTATCGAAACCTCGCATAATCAGCAGCACGGCCAGAATGCTACTAAAGAGCACCAAGAGCGCCCCCTTCAGAAACTGCACCCAAGTCGTCGACACCATGCCGGCGGTGACGACGATGAGAACCACCACGGCACCGACCATCATGACGCCAACCCAGTGGGGGAAGCCTAACAAGGGCGTGACAAGTGCGCCTGCGCCGACCATCTGCGGAATCAAATAGAACACGCTGACGGCCAGCGTGCTGATGCCCGCGGAGATACGGATGCTGGGGGACTGGAACTTCGCATCGAGGGCGTCGGCGAAGGTGAACTTGCCGAGCCGCTTCATCGGTTCGGCGATTACGAACAAGGCGACGATCCAGCCGGCGAGGTAACCGATCGAGTACAAGAACCCGTCGTACCCGTAGAACGCGATCATGCCGCAGATGCCCAGGAACGACGCGGCCGACAAGTAGTCGCCAGCGAACGCAACGCCGTTGACGAACCACGGAATCTGCCCGTGGGCGGCGAAATACCCTTGCGACGATTTGGCCGTCCGGCCCATGTAGAAACTGATGCCAAGCGTCACGGCGACGAACGCCGCGAACACGATGATGGCCATCCACGAGGCTTCGTAAATCACGACTGCGGCTCCTTGCTATCCGGAGTGCGGCAAAGAAAGCCGTAGAGGAATGCCAGGAGAATCGCCGCGACGATGAGCCCGAAGCCATACCAGATGGCGAGGTTCACCCCCATCGCCGGCGTCCACTCCATCGCCTCGGGGGCGAACGCATTGAGGAGCACGAAGCCGCCGTACAGCAGCACGTAGAGCGCGAAGAGCCACAGCCCGATGCGTGCGTTTCGTTGGATCATGTTTGCCTGGAGAAGAGAGGAGGGACCTCGGAAGGTCCCGCGAGAAGTCACAAGCTAAGCACTGACTCTCACACAGAAGGCAATACCTTCCGGCTAGGGCGGTTTACGTATTCTTTCCACCCACAACGCGGGCGTGTTCGACCAGGTCGGCTTCTTCGAGCGCCGCGAGGAACGGCAGGTTGCGGTACATGTCTTCGTAGTCGAGACCGTAGCCCACCACGAACTCGTCGGGGATGTTGAACGCCACGAAGTCGGGCTCGGCGACCACTTCCTGCCGGCCATGCTTGCGAAGCAGTACGGCGCTGCGAAGCGAGGTCGGCTCGTACTCGCGCATCTTCTCCATCACCTTCACCAGCGTGTGCCCCGTGTCGAAGATGTCGTCCACAAGCAACACGTCGCGGCCGCGGATGTCGAGCATCAGTTCGTCATTTACGGAGAGCTCGCCGCGAGTGGTGGTAGCTCCGCGATAGCTGCTCGCCGCGATCACTCCCACGCGCATCGGCAGGTCCAGCAGGCGGATCAAGTCGGCCACCAGCACCAAGCTACCGGTCAGCACGCCGACGATGGTCAGATGCTGATCTTCGTAGCAGCCCGCGATCTTATCGGCCATCGCCGAGACGCCTTCGTGCAACTGCTCGCGGGAGAAGAGGGTTTTCATCGGGTAGCACTCGTCACAGTGGGAATTAGGAAAACCGCCGAGTATACCCGATTCGCTACGAGGTTGTCAGTTGGCCGCGGCGCCAAGGGCTTCGGCCGCCGCGGGGGCGGAATAGAGCAAGCTGGCGATGGCCGCGGTAAGGAACGAGGCGAGCGTGCCACCGATCATCGCCCGCAGACCCAACCGCGCGAGGTCGCCACGGCGCTCGGGAGCCATGCCACCGATGCCACCAAGCTGAATGCCGATGGACGAGAAATTCGCGAAGCCGCAGAGGGCAAACGTCATCAGGTAGCGAGTTCGTTCGGAGATTTGAACCGCGCTATCCGCAGCGGCCCATTCATCAAGCCGCGTGTAAGCCACAAATTCATTGGTGCCCATCTTGAGACCCAGCAACTCACCGGCCCGCGCGGTGTCGCCGGCTTCGATGCCGATGAGCCACGCAACGGGTTGGAAGAGCGTTCCCAGAATGCCCTCGATCGTCCACGGTGCTGGGTTCTCGGGCGTGTTCCTGCCCGCCGCTTCCAGGCTCCACCAAAACGCGTCGCCAAGGCCTCCGAGAACTAAATTCATCACTGCGAGCAACCCCAAGAACACAATCAACATGGCCCCAACGTTAAGCGCCAGCTGCAAACCACCAATGGTTCCGTTGGCAATAGCCTCTAGTACGTTGGCGCTTTCGTCCTTGACCTCAACCTTCACGCTGCCGCGGGTCTTTGGTTCCTCAAGTTCTGGCTGCATGATTTTAGCGAGCATTAGCGCGCCCGGTGCAGAGATCACCGATGCCGCCAGCAGGTCGCCTGCGTTGAATCCCATCCCCGCGAGTCCACCGAGCACGCCCCCCGCCATCGTCGCGAAACCACCCACCATCACGGCGTTCAGCTCCGACGTGGTCATCGAACTGATGTAGGGCCGAATCACCAGCGGGGCTTCGGTCTGCCCGACGAACACGTTCGCGGCGGCCGACAGCGTTTCAGCCCCAGATGTACCAAGCGTTTTCTGCATTACCCAGGCCATGACGCCGACTACCCACTGGATGACTCCCATGTAGTAGAAGATTGACATCAGCGCCGAGAAGAAAATGATGGTCGGCAGGATCTTAAAGGCGATGAAATGCTCGGTGAAGTCGCCGCCGAAGACGAAACTCGAACCTGCATCGACCGAGTCAATTAGCTTGTTGAAGACAAAATTGACGCCGCTAAAGAGTGCCTCCCCATACGGCGTCAGCGTAATGAAGGCGGCCAGCAGCACTTGCAGGACGAGGCCACACGCCACAACGCGCCATGGAAAGTGGCGTTTGTGCGAACTCATGAGCCAGGCGAGGCCGATGAACGTGGCAATGCCGAGCAGGCTGACGAAGCGTTCCATGGAGGGGAGTACTCTCTGTGTGAAGTCCGAGGTGAACGATCCGCCATGGAAAGAATGAAACGCTACGCTCGCGGACCGCGTGGCGGTCCGGCTATGGCACTATCTGTCGGATTAGCCGAGTGTGTTGAAGATGCGGTCGCCGGCGTCGCCGAGGCCGGGGACGATGTACTTCACATCGTTGAGCTCCGGGTCGATCTTACAGACATACACCTGCACTTCGGGGAACTCGGAGACGACGTTCCTAATTCCTTCTTCCGAAGCAATAATCGACAGCAGCTTGACCTGCCCGACTCCCCAACGACGGAGCGTCTCGAGCGCAGCAAGCATCGAGCCACCAGTCGCCAGCATCGGGTCGACCACCAGCGCCACGTCCACCGGGCGACCTGGTGGGAGCTTGCTGTAGTACTCGACCGGCTGCGCGGTATCCTCGTCGCGGTAAAGCCCGAGGTGCCACACTTCGGCGGTCGGGATCAAATCGAGCACGGGGTCGACCATCCCAAGCCCGGCACGAAGGATTGGAATCAAACCAATTCGCTGCGAGAGCTTCCCACCCGTGGTCTTGGTAAGCGGTGTCGTCACCGGCACGGGTTCGACGGCCAAGTCCTGCGTCGCCTCGTACGCCAGGAGGGTCGCGAGTCGCCGAACGTGGGAACGGAATGACAACGGCTGCGTGGCGACGTCGCGAAGGGCGGTCAGGTGGCACTCGATGAGCGGGTGCGAAACTTCGAACACGCCCGAGGCGAGCGTATGCGCCAACGGTGGCTGGCTAGAGGTCATGGACATCGAATCGCGACTCCCGCAAGAAAGGAAACCGATATCGGGCCTGCGAACGCGCGTACCCGACTCCACCACCTGGCTGGCCATTCTAGCCGCGGGCCGAGCGCATGTTAAGAATCGACGCCAAGAAAAACCGACCGCAATTGCCCGCAACCGGCGGGCGGGACGGATCGCCGGTCGCTACAATGCCCCTATTCCGCAGGCTCCCCCACACCCGTTCACGGACGTTTGCTCCATGCGTTCTGCTTTCTATTTTCTAATCCTCGGCTTGTCTTGCACAATCGCTTCCGAGGCCGCTGCGGTAGAGCTGAAGAAGCCGCCTGGCTCGATTCGCGTGGCAACCTACAACGTGTCGATGTATCGCGATCGCGAAGGGCAGTTAGCGGAAGACTTGGAGAAAGGGGATAACCAAGCGCGAAGCATCGCCGAGGTCCTCCGCCGGGTTCAGCCAGACGTGTTGTTGCTCAATGAGTTCGACTTCGACCAGACGGGGCAGCCTGGAAAGAGATTTCTGCGCGACTACCTCGGTCGTGGTGACAATGGGCTGGACCAACTTCTACTCGGCTCAGCATTCTACCGACCCGTGAATACTGGCGTGCCCTCTGGCCTAGACCTCGATAACGACGGCATTCCAACGGGGCCCGCCGACGCCTTTGGATTTGGTCGCTATCCCGGACAGTACGGCATGAGGTTGATCACGAAGTTCCCGATCGACCTCGACTCGGCGCGGACGTTCCAGAAGTTCCTCTGGAAAGACATGCCCGGCGCGAAGCTTCCCGTCGACCCGAAGACAGGCGAGTCGTACTACTCGCCCGAGGTACTCGACATCTTCCGCCTGTCGTCGAAAAGTCACTGGGACGTGCCGGTGGAAGTGACGATCGGCGACACGACGCGAACCATCCACCTCTTGTGCGCGCACCCAACGCCGCCGGTGTTCGATGGCCCCGAAGATCGCAACGGGCGGCGGAACCACGACGAGATCCGCCTGTGGGCCGACTACATCACCCCCGATAAGAGCGACTATCTGGTTGATGATCGCGGTAATCGTGGTGGACTCGCCGAGGGCGAGTCGTTTGTGATCCTGGGCGACCTGAACGCCGATCCTGTCGATGGCGACTCGGGAGGTGACAACATCGGCCAACTTCTCAAGCACCCGCGCGTAAACGCCACCTTCACCCCCGCGAGCGACGGCGCTGTCGACGCCAGCGCCAAGCATGCGGATCTAAACAGCAACCACCAAGGCGATGCAAAGTTCGACACCGCCAACTTTAGTGGCGATGGTCACGGCAACTTGCGAGTCGACTACGTGCTGCCATCCCGCGACCTCACCGTCGTGGGCTCTGGCGTTTACTGGCCCAAGGAAGGTGAGCCCGGCAGCGAAGCCATCCTGGCCACCGACCACCGGCTGGTATGGGTCGATCTAGCGTTTCCGACGGAAGATAGCCAAGCCGGTGACGGCAAGACCGAGTAGCACGAACGTCGAAGGCTCGGGCACCACGGCGAATCGCGTGGCAAAGACGTACTCGGCAATGTCGCGACCCAGGTACGTGCCATCGACTTGGTCGAACATCCAGTGGACGCCCAAATAAACGCGGCTCGTGGCGTTCTCGCCTTCGGGCGAGTTCTCCAGGCCGATGTTGATGTCGCCCACCTGCGTGAAGGAATCGAACGTGCGAGTGAATCCCGAGCCCGCTTCCGCGGAGTTGAGAATGTACTCGAGCGTCACTTCGTCGTCGCCAAACATCGCGTCGGCGGCGGCAAAGTCGTTTGTGCCGAAGAACAATTCCAGCGCCCGGAAAGTTGCCCCTCCCATCGTGGCATGGCCCGAAGTGTAGGAAGGGAAGGGGGGTGTAAAGTCGTCTTCGTTCAGCGGATCGTCTGGATCGTTGTGCTCCGACCCAGGAGCGCCGAGCGGTGCCCAGTCGGGATCGCCCACGGTCATTGGATTGCCGTCGGCATCGGCCATCCCGCCCGCACCACCTTCACGAATGCCGCTAACGGGGCGCCAGAAGTTCGAGTCAAACTTGATATCCCACGATGCAATCGCCGCGTCGGCCATCGCCATGGAGGTCATGGCAAAGAGGCGTGCATTCTCTTCCTGCGACGTTCCCACCTGCAACGCAATATCGCGAATGTTCTCCGCAAACATCACGGGCGGAGGTCCCATCGCGGCGCGATCGTAGGCCCAGAAAAGGCCAATTTGAGTTTGGTCCGCGGTGCGAGACGTCGGTGTATCATCGGGACCGTAAGTGGTGCTCGCGCCGTAGTTCTTTACTTGATCGAAGGCGGCCGCGTACTCGGCACTCGTCAGCTCGGGCGGGCCTGGCGGAGCAAACTGCGTACTGCTGTTGAGCACAAACGGCGAAACCGTTCCCCACGCCGGCCCCCATGCTTCCTGGGGCCCGTGCATCGGATCGCTTCGCCATTCACCGGGCTGCGTCCCTTCGGGCCATGGCTCGAGCACGTTCGAGTTATCCGCAGCGCGATTCGATAAGTATTTGGCGGCGATTTGCTGACCCAGCGCGATACCAGCGGCCTTCGAGGGACTGTCCGCCATGCCGCCCAGGCTGGTGGTGAGCTGATTGCTAAGCGTCGCTGCACGCAAAGGATAACAGGCCAAGAGAATATCGTGCGCCGCTTGCGCCGCCGCGGCTTCTTTCGAAGCATCGGTGTGCATTTCGTTAAACATGAACGGCTGATGCGTGCGATTGACCGACTGGAAAGCGTCGTACATCGCGCCGTTGACCATCGCCAAGCTGCGCGTCGACCAGCCCGGGTTGGCCTTAGAATCCACGTTGACGATGCCATCTTCTTGCATCACGTGGCATAGGTTCTGATTCCATTCGAGGATAACGTCGGATCGCACCTCGCCAGCAAAGGGTAAGAGTAGCGCGGCGGAAAGTAGTGCTCGTCGAATCATCGGTTGACCTCTTCTGTTCCTCGACCTCAGGTGCTGACGCAAGGAATCGACGCGGACGCGAACCGGGACAACAAACGGCGACGAACGAGCCGCAACGAGACCCAGAGAGAGGGAATCGAGCTGCCTGACCAATCGAAGATGCCGTGCCGGTGGGCTACGAGCGTGCGATTAGAAGCGTCAGGCGATTAGGCATCTCTTCGGGTGAATTGCCACCGGGAAGGTAGCGAATTTTTTGAGCAACCGCGCCAGCCCTGTGGACGTGCGGCTACCCCTACTCAACTCATTTTACTTAGAGTCTCAGACTCTGCAATGCTTCATTAGGGAAAAAGCATCAATTACGTACCCCACCAGAAAGGGGCCGAACTCGGCGTACCGGGCACTCGCTTCATCAAACCGCATTTGGTACACGATATCCTTCAAATACTCCGGGTTTGCCCCCCACAGCGTGACGCCCCACTCCCAGTCGTCGAGCCCCAGGCCGACCGTAATCAGTTGGCTTACCTTGCCGGCGAACGCCATTCCGCTGCGGGCGTGCTCGCTCATCATGCGGTTTCGCTCCTCCTTGGACAGCGTAAACCAATTCTCGCCCGTCTTCCGCTTCTTGTTCATCGGGTAGAAGCAGGTGGCCCGGTAGGGGGGAAATTCTGGGGTCAACCGCTGGCGGTTCATCGCCCCCAAACGGCCTTCGTAGGCCTTTACCTTGGCATTCCAGGCGGGTGAATCACGGGTTTCACCCTCTTCGATCAGCCGGTCGCCGTACTGCTCGACGCTGGGGACGTACTCGCTGATCTCGGTCATCGAGACGAACGAGTACCCGGGCCGCAGCGCCACGCCGAGTGGCGAAGCCATGAGCCGCTGGTGCACCGCGTCGATTTTCAGGGGATCGACGTCCATCATCATCACGCCAAAATCCGCCTTATGGCCGCTTACAATCGTGGTTTGCAACCGCGTGGGGGCCTCCGGGCCCGCGGGGTCGAGCGCCTCGGCGAACTCCTGCCGGCCTCGCTCCAAGGTCTCGGAATCGAGCGATGCGAGTACGCCGCGATCGAACGAGTAGTAGAAATGGCTGCAATGCCATCCTCCGTCAGCCGGATGCAAGGGATCGACGGCGGGAGACTCGGACGGCATGGGGCGGGACATGGGGCGAACCTCGTGGCGAGGGGCGGACGGGCCAAGAGCGGCCGGACCAACCAGCCCGGCCCGATGAGCCTGGCCCTAACAGAAATAGCCCTTACAGATCTTGCAAGGGAAAAAGCGACGCGGACGGGACTCGAACCCGCAACCACTGGATCGACAGTCCAGTACTCTAACCAATTGAGCTACCGCGCCAGGTTGTTTCGCAGGAAGGCGAGCGACACGGTCTTCGCGTCACTCACTACCTGAGCCCGGCATTTTAGACAGAGGACCGCCGGACCGTCAATCGTACCCTACGACTGGAATTAGGACTCTTTTTTGAGGCCCCAGGTTCAGGCCCAAGACGACCTAAAATGTGCGGTGCTCCCGGCTGTATCGGGTGGACCGCCGACGCCGATTGTGCGGCCGGCCATTTCCTAGCCTGGGGCTCTGTTTCCCGCCGGCTCCTGGGGCTGCGCGGGCTAAACTTCAGCATCAGATACCTTTTCACTGGTACCTCTTCACTGACGAGGGCTTCTTGGATGGACGCTGTTTACACCACGGTCATGAGCTACTTCGACTCCGCCGTCGGCAACACCTGGGGTTGGTTCAACTCGTTGTCGCGAGAGGAGTGGGTGGTCGTCCTCGGCGTCGCCGCGGCGTGCGGATTTCTCTGCATGCGTGGATTCAGCGCCAAGGCCAACTTCTAAGTTAGCTCTGCCCATTTCAGTACAAGGCCGATTTAAGCATAGGACTCGCCTTCGATGGACGTTTTCGATTGGGCAACAGGTTTTCTCGTAGGCATTCCCGCCACGATGGGTTTGGCCGCCGTGGCCCTAATCGGCTACCTGTTTGGCCGCAGCACCAGCAACATCCCCCAGGCCAGCCTCAATGCCGTTGGTCCCCGCGAACTGCATCGTGCGGCACGAATCGCGCGACAGCTCGAAGACACCATCGAAGAACTCCGCCAGCAACTCGCCGAGCATCGCACCTACGTCGACCGATTCAAAGAAAAGGTGGCCGAGGCGGCGACGCACGAGCATCGCTCGGCGCTCGAACTGCTTTCGACCGAGTCCGAACACATTATCATGCCAACGCTTCGCCTGGCGTCGCGGTTGTCGCACGCTTATGACGAGCTCCGCCAACAGTCGCAAGTGCTGTCGAACTTCACCGAGGGCCGCACCGATCCCGTCACCGGCCTTGGCAACACGCCGGCGCTTGAAGAACAACTCGAACTCGCCCTGGGCGACCGCGTTCGCGGTGGTGCCGCGGCGAGCGTGGCGCTAGTGAGTGTCGATCCGCCGTTGGACTCGGTCCCTGGCACCGACGCGCATCGTGAGTTCGTGAAGCGGATCGCAGGCGAGATCGAACGCTGCGTTCGCGGTCACGATTACGTTGCACGACTGGGCGGCGTGGAGTTCGCCATCCTGATGCCCAAGACCACGTTGGCCGGAGCGCGTGTTTTTGGTACCCGGCTGCGGAAACAGTTGCTCAAGAACCGGGGCATCCTGGCCGGCTGCGGCATCGCCGAGGCCATGCCTGCAGATACCTCTCAATCGTGGCTGTCACGAGCCGATTCGGCTCTTTACAGCGCGCGAGCAGCGGGTGGAAGCAGCCAGTTTCTGCACACTGGCGAATCGTTGTACATGGACAATGTGCCGATTGAATCGCCACAGCCGACGCCCGAAGTGGACATCGAGTTGGCAGAGGTGTGAGCGACACGAAATTAATCCCTTGTCCCACTCCTTAGGCCTTGAACGGCATGCCGTTCGCTCGAAGCGACGCGCCAGTTTTCGTGGCGAAAGGCTTACCAAGCGGGGGGTAGTTTGTTGACCCCCGGGGGTGGGTGCCCTACATTACAGATGGCGGGCGGAACGGTTCTTCTGTCGCCTCGCCGGGCTCCACAGCGGAGCCTTGCATCGCCCCGAAGGACCGCGGTCGCTCGCCACTCACGGAAGCATCTATCGGCAAGTGCTTTCACATAAGGGTACGTGCGAGCGTCCCTGCAATTGGAAAGGAATGACCCATGCCACTTTTCGAAGTCGAGACTGACAACCACATCATCATCACGTGGGCGTCGGACGCCGATTCGGCCACCGGAGTTGTCTCCGAAGCCTATCCGTCCGAAAGCGTCATCCGTATGACGAAGCGTCCACGTGATACCTGGGTGATCTCCAAGAGCGCTCTGGGCATCTCCGAACAGGTCGACATCTGCCACGCCGCCCGCGACTGCCTGAGCAAGGCTGCCGGCGACAAGGTCCACGCCATCCGCCTTTACATGCACGAAACGGGCGTCGATCTCGAACAGGCCCGCAAGGTCATCGAATCGAACATGGTGCTCGGCTGGTAGTCGATCCCTCGCATCCACATCACAAAAGCAAAACGGCCATCAGCAATCGCGATTTCTGATGGCCGTTTGCGTTGATGCCTGGAAGAACTGTGGGAGGGCTCTCCGAGCCCGAGCTTCTCGAGCGGAGAATCCTCTCACCTAGCGGTACGAAGGAGTACCATACCTCGAAGGTGTCGGCACGGTAGTCGGCGGCAACGTGGTCGACTCGCTGCCGGCGGGACGCGTGGCAACGTCGATCGCCGAAGCCTGCGTCGTGGGATAGGTCGAGGTGCCACCGGGGCGATAACCACCCGGTGCGCTCGGCACCTTCACGCTCGCCACCGAAGAGGCGGGCGCAGGTGGTGTCGTCGTGGGCATGGTAAACGCGCTGGGCGACGGAGCGCTGCTGGTGGGCAGCGATGACATGGTGTTATTGACCGCTGCCGTCATGCCCGGAATCGCTGAAGTGCCAGCCGAGATCGGTGGCACGGTGGGCGTGGAGACCGGAGGGATCGCGGGAGTCGCGGCAACTCCGGCACCATAGCGTGCGTATGGATCGAAGCTGGCCGCCACATTGGCGGGGGCAGCCGCGACGTTCTCTGCGGCAGCAGCTACGGTGCTCGAAGCGTTATTGTACGCCGACGAGGCGGCGGCCTGCAAGTTGGTCGTCGCTTGGCTCAGGTTGTTCTGCGCATCCGTCGCCATGTTGCTCGCGGTTTGCGAATAACGATCCACCGCACCAGTCACAGCGGGCGGCGCGATGGACGACAGCGTCGGTGTCGAGTAACGATCGTTCGACGGCGCGGTGGTTAGAAGGTTGGTCGGCGCGCTCGCAGCGGCTGGTGCCGCAGGTGGATTAGTGGTCGGCGCTGCCGTCGCGGCTGCGAGGCTTGTGCTGGTCGAGTAGGGACTCGACTGGGGAGCAACCGGCGAACTCGCAGCGGTTGCAGTCGCTGGCGAAGCGTAGGACGGAGGTGCCGCTGGGAACACCGAGTAGTCGGACTTCGGCGCCGAGGCAACCGAAGTGGTGGACGGGGCGGCAGGGGTCGAAGTGGCCGGCTTACTGGTGGTAGCGGGCGGGGCACTCGCGAGCGGTGCCGCGATATTCTTGCTCGCCGCGAACTGGGTCGACGGAAGCGTCAGATCGGCATCGGCAACCGCCGTGTCCTTCTTCCACATGTTGGCCGGGTTCATCCAGGCGAGCCGCGAGCCCGTGGACTTGCAGCCGGTCGAGATTAGCAGCGTCACGATGGCAGCCGCAAGTAGCGGATACTGAATCGTTTTCATGGCTTCCATGCCTTCGATAGTGCGTTGAGCGAGCGGACAAGTTGCGGAGTTACGTTGGCGATCCTTCGCGTCGTAGCTCCAGCAGAACCTTTCGTTCACCTTGGGGTGGTCCATTGGTTGGGATCGGTTCCCACGGCCAGCATGCTTAAATTCTGTCGCCTTTTTCCAAGCTTTTTTCTGATGCAGCCTAGAAAAAACGCCGCGACACCAGGCATGCTGGCGCGCGGCGATTATAGGAGTTACCGAAATGCCGTCAACGGCGAATCATTTTCGCGAACGGCGATGGCGATGCATTCAATGCTGCCACCGTGGTCGCGGTGCTATCAACTACTTGGCCTTAGCAGCAGCGTAGCGCTTGCCAACGGCGTCCCAGTCGATCACGTTCCAGAAAGCCGTGACGTAATCAGGACGGCGGTTTTGGTAGTGCAGGTAATAAGCGTGTTCCCACACGTCGATGCCGAGGATCGGGGTGCGGCCTTCCATGTAAGGATTGTCTTGGTTCGGCGTGCTTTCCACCTTGAGCTTACCACCGTCGACCGACAACCAAGCCCAACCGCTGCCGAACCGCGTGGCGGCGGCGTTGGCGAACGTTTCCTTGAACTTTTCGAAGCCACCCAGTTCGGCGTCGATCGCCGCGGCGAGTTCGCCGGTCGGCTTGCCGCCACCCTTGGGGCTCATGATCAGCCAGAACATCGAGTGGTTGGCGTGGCCACCGCCATTGTTGCGAACTGCCGTGCGGACATTCTCGGGCACACTGTCCAGCTTTGCACACAGTTCTTCAATGGGCATATCCGGAACGCTGGTGCCGGCCAGGGCTTCGTTGAGCTTTGTCACGTAAGCATTGTGGTGCTTGTCGTGATGGATCTCCATCGTCTTGGCGTCGATGTGGGGCTCGAGCGCGTCGTTGGGGTAGGGGAGAGCGGGCAGCGTATAAGCCATGGGAAGGCCTCCGTGTGTTCGAGTCAGTACTTATTGTCCACGCACCTTGAGCGCAAGCACAGGCCCGCGCGGTCCGCGTTCGCACGAAGTGCAAACGGCGTTCCGAGTGAGGCCATTGGAGCCTCACCCACGCCCACCAACATACCCCCGTTCACGCCCGGCGACAATGAGCGCCACGCGGCGGGTGAGTCGGGTAACGGTCACAAACTGGTGAGAATCTGGCATAAAACTTCGCCCCGGAATAGGCCGTATCAAGCTCCGCGCCGCGTGCGGCGCTTAGCGTGTTGATTGTTTCCTACCTCTCCATGGTGCGATTGGTTGGCAGAGCGTTTTGATTTTCTCACCCTAAGGCGCAAAGACGCCAAGCGCATGCACGTAGCATGGCTGCCTCGGCCGTGTATTTATGCGAGTGCGATGTTGGACACGGCCGGGGCGGCCATGCTACGTGGTCTCTGTGTCCTTCCGAACGGAGCGCGCTGCCCCTGTGTCATCCTGAGGGAGCCCTAGCGACTGAAGGATCTCCTGCGCCATTGGGAACGTATTCACAGGGACGAGATTCTTCGGGTCGTGCTACTCCCCTCAGAAAGACATGCGTTTAAGGTCACTCGCATCTTTGGGTTCGCTGTCGCCGCTCCGCGGCTAACGATCACGCGTTGAACACCCAACCAGGGGCTCGCGCCCCTGGCTATGCGCTGCCGCCGCTCCGCGGCTGGGGGCGTTGATAGAACACGGCGAGGCCTCTTGTGCTGCCCACGCGGACAGTCGGCCTTGGTGAATCTGCCAGATGGCTGGGCGCTAATCGGCCGAAAGTTCGTGCACCCCACCTTCGCGTTCCTTAGAAATCTGTGGCGAGGCCGAGGTCGGTCATTAGGCGGACGAGCCGGTTCTTTTGGTCTTCGATCGACTTGAGTTGGTGGCCGATTGTGGCGATCAGTTGTTCGGTCTCGGCGGCGAAGCTCGTCGTGGACGATTCCTCCGCGGGCGAGTCGACTCGGAACTCGAAATCGGCGAACACCTCATCGACCACCACCGCCGCGAGGGGCGTGCGGGTGCGAAGGGGCGTTGCCGTCGTGGTGGGTTGCGTGCTGTTCATGTTCGTGCGGGTGCTTCGAGAGGGAAGGGGACCGGTGGAGGTTAAACCTCGGCGACTGGGTCGGTCGTGGTTTCCTTAGCCATCAGGTACGACTTCAGGCTCCCCAGGAGCAAGCGAGCCCGCTCGGCCACTTGGCCTCGGCGGCGATCGCGTTCGCGCTTGGGGCGGATCTTCACTTCGGCTACGGTGTGGACGTACTCACCCGCGGCGAGGCCAGTAGAGTTGGTGCGGGCGTGGCGTTCTTGGCCAAACGTGATCTCGATGATGTAGATCACGGGCTGGGCACCGCCTTGCTTCATGTTGGCGGCCTCGGCAACTTCTAGATCCACCTCGTTCTCGGTCACCCGGAGAATGCGTGCCTCGCGATCGGAGATAAAGCCTCGCAGCTTCTCGACGGCCAGTTCGATGGGGACGTTGGTCGAGAGCTTGGTGTCCACCAGGGCTCCGCCCGACCAGGGTCGGAAGCTAAACCAGCTTGGTTTGGGTTGTTCTTCAGGCATGCCATTCCCCAATTGCACCACTTGGTTGCGGCCCTGGTCCTTGGCCTGAAGCAAGGCGCGGTCCGCGCGTCGCAACATCGATTCGGGCGTGTCGCCCACCTGCAGTTCCGTAACGCCGAAACTGGCGGTCACCGTGTGATTGGCGAGCTCGATGTGCGCGGTCTCGGCGAGCTTCTTGCGCATCGCATCGGCGCGAGCGGCGGCGGTGGCGTTGTCGCAGTCGGCACACAGCACGGCGAACTCTTCGCCGCCGTAGCGCGCCACGAGGTCGCCCGAGCGGCACATCGACTTCAGCAGCGTGGCGAACGTCACGATTGCTTCGTCGCCCGCTTGATGGCCGAACGTGTCATTGATCGACTTGAAGTGATCGATATCCGACATGATCAAGCTGCATGTCAGCTCGGTCTCCTGATGCGCCTCGATGAAGAGGGCAAGCATCCGGTCGAACTCGGCACGGTTGGCGACCTGAGTCATCGGATCTTTGGTCATCTGCGAGTGGAGCGCCTGGCACCGCTCTTCGAGCGAGGTCTCGCTCGAGGCGTCGTGCATCAGTAGCGTCGCACCGCAAAGGTTGCCCGAGTCGTCGTGCACAGGGACTGCATGCAGGTCGATGGTGACGTGGCGACCACTGCGGCCGAGCACACCGACGCGCTCGAGCACCTGCATGCCAGTTCGCAGGCTCTTGGCGATGGGGCAATCGGCGTCGGTGATCAAGCTGCCCTTGGCGTTCGACATCTGCAGCAAACCAGGTTCGAACGTGCGGCCGCAAACGGCCGATCCAGCAATGCCCGTCAGCCGCTCGGCACCGGTGTTCCAGAGGAACACTTGCCTTAGGTGGTCGACGAACACGACGCCATCGTGCATGGTGTTGACCAGCTTTTGTTCGAACAGGGCATTCGAACCAACTTGGCGGCGATCCCCCGGACGGATGATGGAAGTTGTACCGCCCGGTGCGGCCCATTCCGTGGAGAGATCGGTCAGCCAGCGACTGGCGACTTGATCGGTCAGCACGCGCTGATCACGAGTCACGAGGTCGGCGAACGACTGAACAAGTTTGGGATCGAACTGCCGCGCCGAACACTCGAACAACTCGGCGATGGCTCGTTCGCGCGAGCGGGCGCGGCGGTAAACGTGGTCGGTGGTCATGGAGTCGAAGGCATCGGCGATCGCCAGCATCCGCGCGGCGAGCGGGATCTGTTCGCCAACGAGCGGGAGTTCGCCGTTTGAGCCGTCAAACCAGGCGTTGGCCGTCAGCACGGTATCGAGCACCAACTGCGGAGCGCCGGCCGCCGAGAGCATCTCGACCGCCATCGCTCGGCTGCAGGCCATGGTGGCTATTTCTTCGGGTTGCAGTCGGTTCGGCTTGCTAAGAATGGCGTCGGGGACACCAATCTTGCCAACGTCGTGAAGCAGCGCGGCGACTTCGAGTGTCGACTGTTCCTCTTCGGCCAGCTCGAGGTCGGCACCCCAACCACTGCAAACCAGTGCGACCCGCAGGCTGTGACTGGCGGTCGCTGGGTGCTTGCATCGCAGCGCCGTAAACAGTCCCGCGGCCGATCCGAGGCGTGCCTTGACCAATTGTTTCTGAAACTTTCTGCCTGTCAGCGTTTCGGCAGGTTCCATCAAGCCGTCTTCGGTGGCGGCTTCGCCCAGGCGACTGAGCTCGCGCGAGACGCGCTCGGCATCGCTAGCATCCGTTGTCACGGGCTGCGGCGCAGAGGTCTGCGGCAGGTCGGGGGCGAACGGATGGATAGGCGTGGGCTCGGTCATGGGATCGGCAGGGGCAATATATAGCGTGGCTGCTCCAGGGACCGGGATCGCACGAATCGCCACGACCCACGCCCGTGGGGCAAGAGTTTTCCACCAAACCATAGGTCACGCGTGGGGGTCGGGCAACGAACGTGCGGGGCGAAAACCGCGACCTGTGGCGAACCGAAGAGGGCAAGTCGAACTGGCTTCGTTCGCTGGCACAGTCTTCGCAGGCGTCAAAGTTTGCCCCGCCGGTGCGACCGCGCCAGGCCGACCTACCCCAGACCAAGTTGATTCTGTGGTAGCGATTGTGTCGAAGTGCATAGGGGCCAAGTTGCCCACCAACACACGGGTCGCGCTGTCGACCCTTTCGGAGGTCATTGATCGCGATTGCCTGTAGGCCCCCTTTGATCCTTGAGCGAAGCGGGAAGCTTCGCCTCGTCACCGAGTGACAACCCCAGGGCCCCGGCAACCTCTCGAATTTTGCTCCCCCCAGCAATCCAGCAGGAACCAACCTTATGAGCGGTGCCCGACAAGGACGTCGTCGTCGCCTTCTCCAAGAAGAAGTTTTGAGTGCCTCCCGCGAAGCCGGAGCCTACTCGCCCGACGATCACGAACCCGTTAGCGGCGAAGGTCGTCGTTATGCGCTTTCCGCCGGCAGCCTCGGTGGCGCGCTAGCGAAGCGTCATTTCCCTAACCATGTTTTCGCTCCCGTCGCTGTGGCGGCGGGAAGCGTTGCGGTGGTCGGTGGTCTCGCGGTACTGCATCTGCAGCGTGCCGCGGTGAGTTCGGCGACTGGCGCGCGGACGCTAGCGCTGCTCGACGCAACCAGCTCCAATTCGCTGGCCGCCTGGCTGACGTCGACGACGATGCTGGCAGTGGCTGTCATGGCTGCGATGATCTACGCGGTGCGTCGCCGGCGAGTGGACGACTACAAGGGTCGACACAGCCTTTGGCGGACCGCGATGGTAGTCGCCGTGCTACTGAGTATCGACTCCGCGACCGACTTACACCTTGTCGTCGGCGAGACGCTTTCGAACGTCACCGGGGTGAAGATGATGCAAGGTGGAGCGGAGTGGTGGCTCGCCATCGGCGGTCTGGTGTTCGCCTGGGTGGGCTTCCGGGTGATGATGGACGTGAAAGTCAGCAAGCTATCCATGTCGCTGCTCGCCGCCTCGGCGGTGACTGGCGTGATTGCCGCGGTTGGTCCGCTGGTTGGTGTCGCCGAGGTGGTCGCCTCGCTGGCTCAATTGGTTAGCTACGGCTTGGTAGCCGCTTCGCTGGTGGCCTACGCCCGGTTCCTGCGTCACGACGTGGCCGCGGGCATTGCGACGAAGCCTCAAGTCGCCCGTCCCGCTGAAGTGAAGATCGCTCGCCAGACGACGCCTCCTGCTGTCACCAAGGCATCGGAAGAATCGGAGTCGACCGAAGACGAAGAGCCCCCAACTGCCCGCCGTCAGCGGAAAGAAAAGGTTGCTCGTGCTGCGAAGACGGAAAGCGAGTCCGGATCTCGCTGGACCGATGGCAGCGATGGCTACGACGAAGACTACGACGATGAATCTCCTAGCCGCAACAAGCTGAAAGCCGACCGCAAGAAGCAGCGGCAACAAAAGGCCGAACGCTGGGCCGCGTAAACTGAGTTCCCCCCCCCCGATCGGGCGACCTGTGTCGCCCGATCGGCTGTGGGCTATCTACGAACTCCGGCGAAAATCGGGTAGACTAAGGTCGCAGGTTTCGTCCCTCCTTAGCCTTCCCACCCCGCTGATCGTCTTCAGGCCGTCATGTCCGTCCGCACCCGTTTTGCCCCCAGTCCCACCGGTTATTTACACATTGGGGGCGTTCGTACGGCGCTGTTCAACTGGCTGGTTTCGCGTAACGCCGGCGGTCAGTTCCTATTGCGCATCGACGACACCGACCAGGAACGCAACGTCGACGCCGCGCTCGCCCCGATCCTGCACGGCTTCCACTGGCTTGGACTGCAGTGGGACGAAGGCCCCGAGGTCGGCGGGCCGTATGCACCGTACTTTCAGTCGCAGCGTGGCGAACGCTACACAGAAGCGGTCGCCGAACTCTTGAAACGTGGTGCCGCGTACCGCGACTTTGCGACGCCCGACGAACTGGCCGCCGAGCGCGAGGCCGCGCAAGCCGCCGGTGTGCCGTACCGCTACAGCCGTAAGTGGATGGCGGAAACGGACGCCGAGGCTGCGGCATTCCGGGCCGAAGGACGCGATGGCGTGGTCCGGCTCAAGATGCCGACCGAAGGAACGCTGGAGCTGAACGACCTTGTGCGTGGCACCGTGAAGTTCGAATGGGCCAACGAGCAGGACCACGTGGTTCAGCGTCCCGACGGCACCTGCTTGTACCATTTGGCGACCGTAGTCGACGACTACGACTTCAAGATCACCCACGTGGTCCGGGCCGAGGAACACCTGCCCAACACACCCCGGCAGGTGTTCATTGCCCAGCAGCTTGGTTACCCGTTGCCGGCGTTCGCCCATTTGCCGTACGTCGCCGAACCAGGGAGCAAGAACAAGCTGAGCAAGCGGAAGCTCGACAAGTACTTGAAGAACCGCGACTTCGCGGCGCTCAACGCCCGTGGCGAGCAGATCGCCAAGCGACTGGGGCTGACGACGACTGCCGAGACGTTCAATCCGGTGATTGTCGACTTCTACGAGCAGATTGGCTTCCTTCCCGACGCGATTCTCAATTACCTGGTGCTCCTTGGCTGGTCGCTCGACGACTCGACCGAAGAGTTCACGCGCGAAGAGATGATCAAGCACTTCTCGCTGGAGCGAGTCAACAAGGCTCCCGCCAGCTTCGACGCCCAGAAGCTCATGGCGTTTCAGCAGCGGGCGATGAACGCGCTGCCGATCAAGCAGAAGGTCGCACGGTCGATTGAGTTTCTCCAGCGAGCCGGCATGATCGCCGATCCGACGCCGTGCGAGATGGGCGAGTACGTCACGGCCATCGTCGAGGCGGCTGGCGACCGCATCACGGTGTTTGGCGACGTGCTGGAGTTCGACGACTTCTTCACGCCCGACGACGAGTTGATGTTCGACGAGAAGGCGTTCGAAAAACGCCTGGCCTCGGCCGACGACGCGGTGCCGCTCTTGATGGCGTTTCGCGATCAACTGTCCGCCGCCGAATCGTTCGACGCCGCCTCGCTTGAAAAGCTGCTGCACGACTTCGTCGAACAGCAGGAAATCAAGATTGGCCAAATCATCCACGCCCTCCGCGTCGCGGTGACCGGTAAGGGGGTCGGCTTCGGCATGTTCGAGACCCTCGCCATCCTGGGACGCGACCGCGTGCTGGCTCGCATTGGCCGGGCGCTGGCGCTGGTAAATACTCCGTAACCCGTGGGACCCACGATGGTCTCGCCCGCTCGCCATCTTCGCGCTCGGCACTGGTCGCTTCGATGGCTCGTTAGTGTGGCGATGCTCGTTGTCGTCTACGTGCTCAGTAGCGGGCCGGTGCTGGGCCTCGCGTTCTGGCTTCGTGAAACCACGCACGACGATCGCTGGTGCCAAGTCATGTGGGTTTACTATCCCCTATTTGCCTGGGTGAAGTTCCGTCCGCTCGGCTGGTATATTGAATGGTGGGTCGTTGACGTGTTTCGCACCGTGGGGCCAGGATGAACGCCGTCCAATCCTTCCAAGCTTGCCACTGCTGCGGGCTCATACACCAATTGCCCGTCATTCCATCTGGCGAGCAAGCCGTCTGCACGCGGTGCGGTAGTCGGTTCGTCACGCACGCCAGCCGGCAACAATCCGCCAGTCGCACGGCGGCGGCTGCGCTCGCGGCGTTTGTGTTGTTCTGGCCAGCGGTGCTATTGCCAGTGCTAGAGATCGAGCAACTCGGGCACACCCACAAGGCAAGCATCCTCGGTGGCATCTTCGACCTGTTCGCGCACGGCAGCTGGTTCGTGGGGCTGGTGGTGCTGGTGTTCTCAATTGTGTTTCCGCTGGCGAAGATCATCCTGCTCTTAGAAATCAGTCTGCTCGAACTACTGCATCGCCGGCACAAGGCGTGGACGCTGCGGCTGATGGAGCACCTGGGCCGGTGGAGCATGATGGACGTGATGCTGCTCGCCTTCCTGGTGATGATGGTAAAGGTGGGCGACATGGTCGAGTTTCATCTGGGGCCCGCGGTGGTGGCGTTTGTGGCGTGCGTGGCAATGAGCATGGTGGCGTCGTTGTCGTTCGACCCCCACTCGATTTGGGACGATGAAGAAGTGACTGAGGGAGAATGCCGGTAAATGGATTCGAATAAGATAACCGCGAACGACACGGTGATCGGCACGGAGTTTCCCGTTGCGCGACTCGAACCACGCCGCGTGCTCGGAGCGTCGCGCATGTGGTGGGCAACGGCCGCCGCGCTCGCCATCGCCGCGTTCTTGGTCTGGCGATCCATGGAAAGCCACGGACCGCGGATCACCATCCAGTTCCCCGAAGGGCACGGCCTCGCCGTCGGCGATTTCGTGCGGCACCGTGGCATCGAAGTCGGTCACGTCGAACGTGTAGATTTATCGAAGGACCTCGAAAACGTGGAGGTTGGTGTGACGCTGCTCGAAGGGGCCGACGCACTCGCCCGCGAAGGAACCGAGTTCTGGATTGTCCGCCCGCAGCTCAGTCTCACCGAAGTGCGAGGCCTCGAAACGGCGCTCGGCAGCAAGTACATCGCGGTTCGCCCTGGTGCGCTGGACGGCAAACGGCAAACGGCGTTCGAAGGCCTGCCGGCTCCACCCGCGGGCGACGCCTACAGTTCCGGGCTTGAGATCGTGCTGCGCGGCGATCAAGGTTTTGGCCTTTCGCCGAATGCGCCCGTCACTTGGCGAGGCGTCGATGTGGGCCAAGTGCTGAGCGTCGACATTGCGAGCGATTCGCGTTACGTCGACGTGCGCGTGCGAATCGATTCGTCGTATCAGAATCTCGTCAGGGCCAACTCCAAGTTCTGGGTCACCAGCGGACTCGATATCGACGCCGGACTCACCGGCATTCGCCTGCGCACCGACTCGCTCACCGCCATCGCACGCGGCGGTATCTCGTTCATTACGCCCGCCAAGCCCGACGCTTACCCGATCCGCGCCGGGCATGTTTTTGCGCTGGCACCTAAAGAAGACAGCGATTGGACCAGCGACGCATCGACCATTAGCCTCATCGAGTTTCCACTACCGCCCACGGTCACCATCCGCGCCACCTGGAAGCAGAAGTATCTTGGGTTCACGCAAACGCGGACGGCCGATGTGAACGCCGTGCTCGTTCGAGGTGACAAACAGCTGAGGCTTATCGCGCCCGCGGAAGGGGTCGAGGTTCCCGAGTCGGCGATCGCCGACAGTTGGCAACTGGCGATCTTCGCGCCGGGGGCCGAGGGTCCGCTTGCCGAGTTACTCGCGACGACTAAGTTTCGCACGCTTGCCGCCGGCATGGCGGAGTGCGTGGTCGAGACGAAGATCCCGCCGGCCTACTCGATTCCCGAGAGTAAACTCCGCCGCGCTGCAGAGCCGGAAGACTGCTGCTTGGCTCGAAGTGTGGGCGGGACCGAAGGTTCCAGCCACGTGATCCATTCGTTGTCGCGGACATCGCTCTCGGCGTCGAGCGAAGGCTGGCGGATCGAAGCCGATGACGACGATTTCGACGATTGGCAGGGGGCGGCCGTCGTTGCGGCCGTGGATGGGTCGGTCCTTGGCCAATTGATTGTCACTTCGGCCGGACCTACGGTCGTTCCGATACCCGCCGCCAATTGACGCTTTCGGCGGGCGAATTAGCAGCCAGCGGGGTCAAGAGCATCCGCCCGGCATGTGGTAGAATAGTGTTTTGCCCCACAGCCGCTCCGCCGCGCCATGTCCCGCACCACCAAATTGCTCGCCTCGCTCATTCTGCTCGCCGCGCTGGTCGCGGTGGGGGTGTCGTCGTACCTAGCGTACGAGTCGATTCGCCCCGGCAAGATGGCCGGCTGTACGTTCGAGTCGTTCGACTGCGACGGTGCGCTCGCCAGCAGTTGGTCGCACTGGCTCGGCGTGCCAGTCGCGATTATCGGAGGCTTGGTGTATCTGGCCATCGCCGCGATGGTCTGGCCCGCGGCGATGAATCCCCGCAGCGCGAGCATGAGCGTGCTCATCGCCCTGGTGACCTCGGCCGTCGGTGCGGGCATCTGGTTCACGGGATTGCAGTTCTTCGACCTCGAAGGGCTCTGCCTCTATTGCCTAATCACCCACGCCTGCGGCTTGGCGATTGGTGCGATGACCGTCGCACTGTACTTCGTCGCTGCAGCCGATGCTCGTAGTTGGACGCGTGTGACTTCATCTGCCAGCGTCCCAAGCTTCGTTGGCTCGCGCGGCGACTCCGGGTCGTCGCTCTCCTCCCTCTTCGGAATCGTCGCTGGAGTAGTTGTCGTTGCGGTGCTCGTCGGCGTTCAACTCGCGATTCCATCGGACATGTCGAAGCCGATGCAGGAGATCGACCTGCAGCACGTAACACGAGCCAAACCTCCCGTGGAGGAAAAACCCTCCAAGGCCCCCGACTTCATGGCCGAGGGCTCCGATGACCAAGAGGAGAAGGCCCCCGCCGCGCCCTCCAAGCCCGAGCGTTTGCTCAACTTCGCCGCCCTGGCGTCGCCGCTCGACACCTACGCGATGCCAATGCTGGGTAATCCCGACGCCACGTACGTGGTCACCGAGATGCTCGATTACACTTGCTCGCACTGCCGGCAATTGCATCCGCATCTCGCGGCGGCGCGCGAACGCTACGGCGACCAGCTCGCCGTGGTGTTGTACCACGTTCCGCTGAGCGCCGACTGCAACGACCACCTTCCACCCGGCAAGCGCGGCCGCAAAGAGGCCTGCGAGTACGCCCGCCTCGCGATCGGCGTGTGGCAGCTTGCGCCGGAGAAGTTTCCCGAGTATCACAATTGGTTAATGCAGGGCCGCCAAGCTCCTTCGCTGGGAGAAGCCAAACAGCGTGCCATGCAAATCGCCGGCGACCAACTGCTGCTCGACAATAAACTCAAGAAGCAGATCACCGACCGCTTGCGCCGCCAGTCGGACGATTGGCATACGCTCAAGTCGGGCCTGCCTTTGCTGTTGTTCCCCGAAAGCGCCGTCAGCGGTGCGGGCAAGGGCTCCGCGGAAGTGTTCAAACTGCTCGAAGACAAACTCGGCGTCGCCCCGGCCGCCGACCAGCCCCAATAGCGAGATCTCGCCGTGCCGCACGATCAGGACGATCGACCGCCAGAAAGCCGCTACGTCGTGGGGATCGACCTCGGCACGACGAACTCCGCGCTCGCCTTCGTCGACACCGAAGCGCCGAAGTGGCAGGTGGGAGTGCTGCCGATCCCGCAGCTCGTCGCGCCGTTTCAAGTCGAGCCCCGCGAGACGCTGCCGTCGTTCCACTACCAAGGCACCGCGAGCGAAGCGGCCGCCGGCGCGCTCGGGCTACCTTGGACTGCTGAGAAACCAAATAACGCCGTTGGTGTGCTGGCTCGTGACGAGGGGACGTCGAAGCCGGGTCGCATGATCGCCTCGGCGAAGAGCTGGCTGTGTCACGCCGGTGTCGATCGCACCGCCGACCTCTTGCCGTGGCAGGGGGACGACGACGTCGAACGCCTTTCGCCGGTGGTCGTCACCTCGCGGTACCTGGGACACCTTCGCGATGCGTGGCACCAAGCATTCCCAAAGTTTCCGCTCGCCGAGCAGGACGTGGTGATCACGCTCCCCGCGTCGTTCGACGAGGTGGCCCGCGAGCTCACGATCACCGCGGCGAAACTGGCTAGCCTCCCACGCGTGATGCTCATCGAGGAACCGCAGGCCGCGTTCTACGCCTGGGTCGATCGCCACGCCGACACCTGGCGCGAGCAAGTTTCGCCGGGTCAGAAGATTCTGGTGTGCGACATCGGTGGTGGCACGTCCGACTTTACGCTGATCCGAGTCCGCGCGAGCGAGCGCGAAGGGGACGTCGAGTTCCATCGCGTCGCCGTTGGCGAACACTTGATCCTCGGCGGCGACAATCTCGACCTCGCCCTCGCGCGCCACGTCGAGCAGCGACTCGCCGGCGATGGCACGCTTCCCGCCGAGCAATGGGACGTGCTGGTCCGCATGGCCCGCCGCGCGAAAGAAACGCTACTCGGCACCGATGCCCCCGCGTCGATGACGCTGAATCTCCCTTCGAAAACTTCGAAACTCATCGGCGGGTCGATGCAAGTCGAAGTCACCCGCGCCGAGGCCGAGCAGGTGCTGGTCGAGGGCTTCCTGCCGCGCGTTCCGCTCACCGAGCGACCCACGCGTCGGCAATCGGGCTTTCAAGATTTTGGCTTGCCCTACGCCGCGGACGCCGGCATCACGCGTTACCTCGCTACGTTCCTCGAAGCCCATCGCCTAACCGGAGATGAGGCTGCGGCCGACGTTCACGATCCCGCTCGCCCCGACATCGTGCTCTTTAACGGTGGCTTCTTCGCATCGCCGGTGCTGCGCGACCGTCTACTTGAGGTGCTCGCCAGTTGGTTTAGCACCGCGAGCGCAAACTGGAAGCCATTGGTGCTCGACCACGCCCGCCTCGACCTCGCGGTGGCTCGCGGTGCGGCGTACTACGGCATGGTCCGCCGAGGCGAAGGCGTGGGCATCACAGCAACGCTCGCCCGCAGCTACTACGTGGGCGTCGGAGGTCATCAGAGCGGCACGGCAGCGAAAGCCGTTTGCCTCGCCCCCGGTAGCGCCGCGGCAGGGCAGGACTTCGAGCTCCCCAACTCGTTCCAGCTCACGCTCGCGGAGCCCGTCGAGTTTCCGCTCTACGTCTCCAGCACACGCCTGACCGACGCGCCGGGAACGGTGATCGAGGTCGACCCGGTGGAACTCTCTGCTTTGCCACCCATTCGCACGGTACTCGATGCGGGACGCAAGCGCGAGTCGTCGACCATCGACGCGCGGCTGCACGCTCACCTGTCAGAAATCGGTTCACTCGAGCTATCCTTAAGGGAAGGGGCTTTGCGCGATACGAACTCGAATCGCAGTTGGCGACTCCAGTTCGACATCCGCAGCACCACGCAAACCGACCTCGCCGCCCACGAGTCGCAGGCCGAAGGCGAGGGCATTGTCGGCGACGACACGATCGAGGCGTGCCGCGCGGTGATAGCGAGCGTGTTTGGCGAAACCGCGAAGGCAAAACCCTCCAAGCTCGTCGGCGAACTGGCCGAAGCCATCGGCAGCGACCGACACGCATGGCCCACATCGCTGCTACGTCGCCAGTGGGAACTGCTGATGGAGCACGAGTCGGGTCGCCGGAAGTCGCCCCAGCACGAAGCCCGCTGGCTGAACCTCACCGGCTACGCGCTCCGGCCCGGCTATGGTTTCGCGGTGGACGATTGGCGCGTCGCCGAGACGTGGCGAACCGTGCGTAACCGCCTGGCGTTCCCAGCGTCGCAAGCCGAGTCGCTCATCCTGTGGCGACGCATCGCCGGCGGGCTCTCAACGGGGCAGCAACTCACGATCGCCGAACCACTGCTCGCCGCCACGCGGGCCCTCCATCGCCGTTTCACGGGTGGCAAAGCCACTAGCAGCTCCGCATCGACCGACCCCGCCCAAAGCGGCGAAGTATGGCGGCTACTGGGTTCCCTGGAGCTACTTCCGGTGCCGGTGAAGACCGAACTCGGCACGGCGATCGTCGAGCTCCTCCCCAAGCGAAAACTCGAAGGGGTCCGCAGCGCCATGCTCTGGACCCTCGGTCGCCTAGGCCAGCGAGCCCCCGTGTACGGCCCTTTGAACACGCTGGTGCCGTCGACCAGTGCGAGCAAATGGGCCAGCGCGGTGATGGACCTCGCCGAGGACGAACCAATCGCCCCGCTGGTCGCGATGCAACTCGCCCGCACCACCGGCGACCGCCACCGCGACCTGGAGCAATCAAAACGCGACCAAGTCGCCACGTGGCTCGAGCGAAAGAACGCCCCGCATCACTTAATGGAACTCGTCCGCACCGGCGGCACGCTCGATGAAGAAGAACGCAGCCAGGTGTTTGGCGAGTCGCTGCCGGTGGGTTTGCGGTTGGTGTAGTGGCTAGGGTGTAGCGATTATGTCATCCTGAGGGAAGCCTCGCGGGCTGAAGGATCTCGCTGGCGACGGCCTCGAGCGTCTATTTGGAATTACTCAACGCAATTGTAGACGATCCGAATCCTCATTCCTTAGGAAGCAATTCGTCATCGGACAACTTAGCGCTCTCAAGCTCCGCTCCTGTTCCAGATGGCAAGAACACCGTCTCAATGATCCACCGCCCGCTAATCAAGCAGTAAAGTCCGAAGAGTGCATACCCGACGTTGCCAACAAGGTCGCCATAGAACTGGTTGTCGTAACCGGACGTATATCGTGCGAGTCCCAGCTCTGCCAAGTTTGCCACGGCGAAGGAGCTACCGACGGCAAAAGCGTAAACTCCCAAGATTCTAATTGCGAACTGTGTGATCGGTACGTAGTAAGGAAACGGATCGCGCCGTTCGAAGGAGCCAGAGGTTGGCCTTTGCAAAGGTGGTGCCTGCGCGCTCGATCCATACGGATTTTCTGTCATAAAGTGGGCCTCTCTGTAATGCTTTCGCTTCGATGATCGCGCCGGGTCGCGTGGTGTTGAAGCCAACGTCGATTGGTGAAAGCCAGCTACCTATTGCCGTACTGCACCAATAACACTTTATCTCATCCCGTAGTGAGTAGGAACCTTGAAACCAACACCAGCCATTCGGTAACTTACTCAAGTTCAGTTCCATCCACCACGAGTCGCGTCACTCCCCCATGCCCACCCACCTCTGGTTCCTCCACGCCCTCGAAACCATCCACACTAGCGCCACCGATGGTAGTGATGGCGTTTCGCTCATCGAGCACTGGGTGCCGGCGGGGGATTCGCCGCCGCTGCATATTCATCACACCGAAGACGAGATTTTCTACATCCTCGAAGGGGAGTTCCGCCTCCACATCGATGGCAAGGAGCAGCGTGTCGGACCGGGGGCGAGTGTCCTCACTCCCAGAGGCATTCCCCACACCTACCGCGCCGAGTCGCCAGAGGGAGGCCGCTTCCTGACCGTCACCACCCACGGCGACTTCGAACGCCTGGTCCGCCTCGCCGGCCGCCCGGCCGAACGACCAGAACGCCCGCACCTCGCCAGCCCACCCACGCCCGAGGAGTTCGCGGCGTTTGCGAAACTGGCGATGGAGTGCAACATTGAACTGGTGGGTCCGCCGCTCGAATAAGAGAGAGTCGCCGAGCGATCAGCAATTAGCTCCATGCGTAGGCGAAGAGCGCTATCATTATCAATACTCCCCAATACAGCGCAAACGCTAACAGTGGCCCCAACGGCAAACACAGGATCCCGACGCCGATTGCCGTTGTAAGGGAATGAGACCGTAGGCTCACTCCCATCCCCATCACGGCGCTCGCTATCGCAAGTAGCACGAGTCCCGCAATATCCGTGTTGCCATACCAATTGCCAATAAGCGGAAGTGATACGCAAACGGCGATAATGCCAATCGCAATGATTGCGTTCGCAACGATTCGCTGCCACCGGCTAGTAACGAAGTCACTGGCCTCTAAGCTTTCCATCGCTTCGTACTTGCGTCGAAGCGGGCCAGTCGAAGTCGGGCGAGCTCTTCGTGGGGATTGCATGCAAGAGGCTCTCTACGCGGGGGATGGGTCCTTAAGGGCGACTCGAAGTTTTCACGATCCACGATTCACGGGGCCCGCGAATCCAGTCTAAGGTAGCCGCTCGCCTCGAGGCTACTGTTCCCATTACTCCACGTGGCCCCTTTCGGATTATTTCGGAATTTCCTCCCAAGGCCTGTCGAATTCTCACAAGTTCACTCGACTACTGGTAGCTCTCCCATGTCACCCAAAGGAACGCCCGCACGATGAACGCCCTCGAACTCGTCCGTAAGAATCTGGAATTCAGCTTCGAATGGATTTGGCCGCTCGCCGAGGACCTCGCCGATTCGCCGATGACACGTCCCCGCCCCGACGGTGGCAATCATGCCACGTGGACCATGGCTCACATCACCCACGCCCACGCCGGACTCACCAGCATGATCACTGGCAAGCCGAGCCCGATCGAATCCTGGGGAAAACAAGTGGCTGGCGGAACCCAGCCTGTGGACGACCCCAGCATCTACCCTGCTTACGCCGATATCCTCACCGCCTACCGAATGGCCCATGACGAAACACTCGCGCTACTCGAAACGCTCAGCGACGAAGACCTCGAATGCACACCCGCTATGGTCCCGGAGTACCTCAAAGACTTCCCCGACTTCCAAGCCATCGGCAACCTGCTGGTCTTCATCCCCATGCACGACATGTCCCACCGCGGGCAACTCGCCGACGTCCGGCAGGTGCTGGGGCGGAAGCCGTTTGCGTGAAGTGAGAGAAACCCAGCGCCGTACTTGCTACGTCACCCACTCGTGGGGAGCGAACGCCGCCGCGCGCCTACGACCACACTGACCACCCACAGGATGGCTCCTGCTGGAGTGGCGATGTAGTAGACCACTAGGTTCGTCGGCAATCGGGCATCAGCAGCCAGCGCCACGAAGTAGACCGCGCTAGCCACGAGCGGTATCGCTAAAAGCATCAAGTAGTTTGTGATCCTCACCGGTTCCGCGTAAGCCACGATGGCATTGGGAAGCGTTTCGACCCGGCGATTATTGCCGAGTGCCCAGAACGTCACTCCCAATAGTGGCGGAAGCAACCACACAGCTCGCGGCGCCGCAGGCACGGTCACCAGGGAGTAGTACAGCAGCGTCACGACGGCCAACGTCCACAGCTCTCCCTTCGAAGGCTTGAACTCCCTGATTTTCACGCGCTGAAACAACCAGTAGGCGGCGATCAGCATCGCCGTGGTTCCGAAGGCGTACAAGGCGAAGTGAACGAGCACTACGTCCTTGCGACCCGCGTCGAGGAGCACTTGCATCGGCTCGGGGGGTTCGTTCCACCAGAAGATAGCCCACAGACCGTAGAACAAGCCGACGCAGGACGCGAGGGCGAGCGTCTTCCGCAACCGATTCTCAGCGAGCACACGCCGTACCAGATACCAGCCGACGAACACGTCGAGAGGTGCATGCCAAGCGAGCGCCGTGAACGATATGGACATCGGAAACGGGGTAGCGGGCGTGCCGTAGGTGGTTTGAACTACCAGACCTTCCTCGAACCATCCGTAGAACGCCCCCGCAAGGAAGACGGCCCACGGTTCTCGCACCCGAAAGTAGCTCACGACGCACAGGAACGGGTAAGCCATGATCGAGTACAACACCCACACGGCCACCATCCCACCAAGGTCCATCCCCTCTCGATCCGGCGTCGCCCAAAACACGAACTCGCCGAAGTAGACGATGATGTACCCGCTGCACAGCGTAATCGCCACGCGTTGAAAGAACGCCCCCATCGACAAAACTCCGCCGCAGTACTTGCTGTGATCCAATAAAAGTAGCAGCAGCCGAACTGTTCCTCAATCGTAACCACCGCCATTGGGCGTGGCGAAGTCGTTCATTGCCTCTCCCAGTTGGATTCGGCGTAAACCACGCCTGGGAGGTTCAAGACAAGACGGACTTTGGCTTTCCTCTCGTAGCCACCCACCAAACGATTAAGTGTGGACGAACTGTTCGGCAAGCTTGTCGAACCCCCGCCGGCGCGGCGCACGCGCAATCCGTTGTTCGTATCTTAAAGTCCCATCGAAAGGCCCGCGATGAACGCCCTCCAAACCTATCACGCATCCCACGCAGAGACTCTCGCCCTGCTCAACACCTTGAGTGACAACGATCTCGACCACGCCCCGGCCATCGTCCTCGAACGCATGAAACACTTCGCCGATTTCCAATCCATTGGCAACCTCCTCGTCTTCACTCCGATGCCCGACATGTCGCATCGCGGGCAACTCGCCGACGTTCGACAGCGATTGGGGCGCATGCTCTTCGCGTGATGCCGCGACAGAGCGCGGGAGAGCAGCTCGCACGCCCGAGCTAAGTGGAACGCCCGGCCTCGTACTTCACGCCTCTCAAATTCATACAGCGGCTCATCACCCCTCGTCTCGAGCATCGATGGCGCATTCATACATGCAACATGGAGGGTTTAGCGAGGCAACATAGAGCCTACGTGAATGAAAGAAGAGAATCCGATGTCGTCGTGTGAAGAATTGAGATCTTCACGCGAACGTTATTGCAATAGCTCTCAGTATGGCTAGACTAGACCGCGTTCCGACTACACCATTCGCATGAGTGCTTGCTTTCGCCGTCACGCACTGAGCGAGGGCTCGACTCTGACCCGACATTCGCTTGAAGGGCAGAGCAGATCGTCATCTATGAATGATGCGCGAACGTCACTTGAATCGTGCAGAGCACGGCAATCTACCGCGAGCTTGCGCCGATGCCATCGAGGATTGACACATGGCGCGTAGCGAATACTGGATTGCCCGGCGTCTTCCCGTACGTTCGCAGATTCGGCGAGTCCGGATCGAACTCGTCGTCGATAGCACCGCAGTTCGGAATTGGTGGTCATGCCTTAACTCAAACTGGAAACCGAGAATGTACATGAAGCGTAATCTTGCAACTTCGGCCACCGCCATCGCGGCGTTGGTCCTCGTGGGTACAGCCGTGTCGCACGCCACGCCAATCTTGCCCTATGAATTTACGAGCACGCATACGGAAGTACCCACGCAAACCGGGTTGACTTACTCGGCACTTACTCGCACGAACCTCTCCTTCTCGACCTCACCCGGTACGTTTAATAGCGGTGGGTGGAACCTGGCGTCCGAGGTTGATACGACGGAGTATGTTGAGTTCACCTTGACCCCAGAGACAGGGTACGAGTTGAATCTGACGCAAATCTCCTTCGATTCCCAGCGGTCTAACACCGGGCCGGTCTTCGGCGAGGTTCGATACAGCGTCGATGGCTACGCCAGCGGACTGACCTACACCACGACCCCGTTGACCGAAGCCCTGGGGAATAACATCTGGGACTTCCCCGATGTCTACAACGCAACCACGCCGGTCACCTTCCGCTTCTACGGATACGGTGCCACTGGCAGCCTCGGCACCCTCAAGTTCGACAACGTTGCCGTGACCGGGGAGGTTCTCGAAGGGGCACAGATTGCCGGGGACTTTAACGGCGATGGCAAGGTGAATCTTGCTGACTACACCGTATGGCGTGATAACCTTGGTGGTCCAGAGTCAGTCTTCCCCGATGGCACTGGCGATAGCTCCGGCCTCGTAGATACGGGCGACTACAACACCTGGAAAACGAGCTTCGGCACCGGCAGTGAGGCAATGCTCTCCACCACACAGGCAGCAAACGTCCCCGAGCCTGCTACTGTCGTCCTTCTGGCAACGTTCGGACTTCTTGTCGCCGCCCGTTATCGATTTCGATAGCACGCCGCTTTTTCCAGAAGCGGCCGGCGAGGGCTGGGCAGCAGTCTCGTCGGTCGCTCGCTGGAAGGGCGAATAAAGGTGACAACCCACTCAACGCTTCCCACGTCGGACACAGTACAATGGCCCCAGTTGTATCTCCTGCGATGCGCACGAAAGCCTTTAGCAATGTCCTCCATCCGGCTCCTCGACGACCATCCTGAACTCGCGGTAGCAGCAGACTTCGGGCAAGCGAGAGTAGTATTCATCGAGTCGCCCGGTGAATTGTTTGACGCTTGCTACGAGTTGTTCGAGAGAGTATTTGAGCCCGAGGTACTCGATTCCAAACAGACCTACCTCGACCGGTTCGAACAACAAGCGAAACGCGCAAGCCAATCTAGCCCGTGCCTGGTCGCCGCCCTCGTCGAGGCGGAAGGGAAGGTGTTAGTTGCAGGCATTTCCAGCGCCCATGTCTTGGCCTTACCGTCCGCTTACTCCGCTTCGATTGTCGCCATCGCCAATGTTGCCATTTCCAAGGCCTGCCGCGGCAAGGGGATCGGAGCCCTGCTACTCCATGCCACCCGGGAGCGAGCCAAGCAGCTTTGCGCCGAACAACAACGTGTTCTCGATTGTATTGTCCTGGAGTCCGAAGTTCGAAGCCTCCGGTTTTGGCGCAAGATGGGCTTCCGCTGGCCGAAGGGGATGTTTTACTATCAGCCACCTCTGAAGTGGAACCACGATGGCTCCCCGGTCCACAAGGAAGTGCGCGAAACTTTCCTCATCGCGCGGACGGAAGTCCCCGCAGCGACTCACATCGAAACCACCAAGCTTCTGGATATCGTAGGTACTCTCTATGAGAATTGGTCGCTGCGAGACATTCGAGGCGCCCTCAGCCCGGAGGCGGTGTCGTTGGCAGAAGACTATCTCAGAACTCGCGTTTCTGCGCCCGTTGTGGCCTCGCTCATGACCGAACAGGTGGAGCTGGTCGATCCACTACAAAGCCAGGAATCCAGTTAACGACCCAAATTGTCGCTCCGTGAGATCCGGCACCTAGCAATGAAGCTCAAGCCGGCTTCGAAACTTTTTTCATTTTCTTGAAAAATGTGACTAGAAAGCGCGCTCTACGTGTGCTCTCATGTACACATCCACCAGGAATGTGGACATGCGTTCTTTGACAATTCGAATAGTTTATCCAAAAAAGCGTGAAATCCGCGTGAGGATACCATGCACGTTTGGAAGTCGATCGAATTGGCGACTCCAGCGTTGACACGTTTTTGCCTGGCGTCTTTGCGGCTTTGCGTGGGATTATTTGCAAGCGTCCTCCGATGGCAAGCGAGATCCTTCAGTTGCTTAGGCTCCTTCAGGATGACACCATGAATCGTCGAATGGCGGGCGAAGCGGAGTAAAGTCGCACCTGCGGGTCACCCCTGCGACTTTACTCGGCGAGAGTTCGGACAGGTCGGCTCGTAAGTCGTTCCCGCCGTGCCACTTGCGCGGAACTCCCACAAGGCGGAAAAATAATAAAGTCGCAGTCACTGCGATTTGAACAAATGGAGACTTTATCCGGACATGAGTTGGGGCGTCGGGCTACGTCACGCTCAACGCCGGCGGCAAGGTTTACCCAAACTCGTGTGCTAGCGAGGCAATTCGGGGAAGAAACGGCGTAAGGCGAACTCCGGGGCGGCCGATCTTCATGGCTGTCCCCTCGAATGGCATCCCCCCAACCTCAGAACCCAGTGTCGCACGCCACTCCCCCCGGCGTGCGGCACTCCCCCCTCTCGCCTCGCCCGCCATGTCCGCCACGCCCAACCAACTCGACACCATCGACGGGCGCTTCACGCAGCTCGTCGCGGAGCTCGAGGAACTGAGCGATCGGATCGAGGCCGCCCTCGCCGAACACGGCACCACGAAAGAGAAATGACCCAAAAGACCCCTGAATGGTTCTCTTGGTCCTTCGAACTTGGTCGTTCCCGCCTAGCGTTTTCTATCGAGGTGGCCCGACTTGTTGATGGCGCGAAGCAGCCGCAGTCCCAAAAGTCCGCTGAGTAGCATGCCGAGCGTGCCAGGGACGGAGACCTCGCGGATCGCCCACACCTGCTGACTCAGCAGCACGGACGAGCCAAGGAACAGGGCACTCGTTAGCAAACCGAGCACGAGCCGATTCACGGACGGTTCGAGCCCGCGGTGATCGAGGTGGACATCGAAGCTGCCGCGCTGCACTTGCTCGAGGATCTCGCGCACGCGGCGAGGGGCGACTTCGGCGAGCTGTTCGAGCTCCGCCAGCATGTTGCGAATCTTGCGGGCGTGGCGCTTGGGCGACATTCGGCGGCGGAAGATTTGCCCGCGATAGGGTTCGATGACTTCCATCAACGAGAAGCTCGGCTGCATCATCCGCGCCATGCCCTCGAGCATCAGCAACGTCTTGATGAGCATCGCGACAGCACTCGGAAGCACGATCTCGTAACGCCGGACGATCTCTACGAATTCGGTGAACGCACCTGACAAGTCGAACTGATCGAGCGACTGGTAGGCGTACTGATCGACGAACGCCGTAAGGTCTGTGGCGAGCGCCACGTCATCGAGCCCGGGCGGAGTCGAGCCGATGCGCATCACGACGTTCGTCAGCCGCGACGAATCGTGACAGGCGATCGCCACCAGCAGGTCTTCGACTTGCTCACGCAGGGGATCGCTCAAGCGGGCGACCATTCCGAAATCCAATAGCCCAATCGCGCCATCGGACATCAACACCAGGTTCCCCGGGTGGGGATCGGCGTGATAGAAGCCGTGCTCGAAGATCATCTTCAAGTACATCTCGGCCCCACGCCGTGCGTACTCGGGAAGCCGGTCCTGGGCGTCGGGGTCGTCCACCAAGTCCGATAGCTTGCTCCCGGCGAGCCACTCCATGGTGAGGACGCGTTTGGTGGAGAGCTCGCAGTAGACGCCAGGGACGCGAACTAGCTTGTCCTTCTCGAACTGGCGGGCGAACTGATCCTGGTTGCGGGCTTCGCGACAGAAGTCGAGCTCCTGCCGCATCATCCGCTGCAACTCATTCATCGTCGCCCCGAGGCGATAAGGCTGTAGTTCCGGCACACTGTCAGCGAGTTGCGCGAGGCCCGAGAGGATTTCTAGATCCACTCGCACCTGACGATCGATGCCCGCGTGCTGGACCTTCACCGCTACGGGCGTTCCGTCGTGCAGCGTCGCGCGATGGACCTGGCCAATGGAAGCCGAGGCGACCGGCACGTGATTGAACGTCGCAAAGCACTCGGCGAGGGGGCGTTCGAGCTCCTCCTCGACGAGCGCTACTACCGCGTCGGGTCCATCCGCCGGCGTGTGCTGTTGCAACTTGGTAAGTTCGTCCGCGAGCGCGAAGCCAACCTGATCGGGCCGCGTGCTCAGCACTTGCCCGAGCTTGATGAACGTGGGACCGAGTTCTTCGATGGCGAGGCGGATGCGTTCCTCGTGCCCCGCGTCGACGAGCGTTTGCCCCTGACGATTGCGGAGCATGCTGGAGCCAAACGTCAGCCCCAGTCGATTCGCCCAGCCCGCGAGCCCGTACTTGCTCAGCACGGCGAGGATCTCACGCCACCGCCGCAAGTTGCGATAGATCTGCGGTATGGTGGAGATCTTCATCGCTGCGAGCGGGGAGAAAGGAGGGGGGGAACAAACCTCCATTCTAGTTGCACTGCCGGCTGCAACAAAATAGTCGCTTTGTAGCGATTATGCGGAACAGTCGGGGGCTACTCGATCGCTTCGAGTGCCTTCCTCACCGCACGAGCTAGGCTCGAAGGCTCTGCGTCACGGAAAGGTTCGAGCAAACGTCGAACAGGAGAAGCAGCCGGACCGATGCGAGCAATTGCCCACGCGGCTCGCTCGCGAACTTGGGGTTCGGCTTTGCTGGCGACAACGCCGGCAAGTCGAGTCGCATACTCAACCGCCGCGGGGCCAGTGCGACCCACAAGCGTCACCGCCCAGTACTGCACATCGGGGTTTTCGTCCACGATAAGCTCTGAGAGTCGTGAGAGATGGAGCGGCGAGGGTTCGCCAAGTTCTTCCAGCGTGGCGACCGCGTACTCCATCACCTGCCGATCACTGTCGCCAATCGCCTTCACCAAATCGACAGGAAGCTCCATCGCAGCGTCGGGATTCTGGCTCAAGTGCTCCGCCGCCTGCCGCCGGAGCGCCACGTCGGGTGATTGAAGCATGCTGGAGAGCTGCGTGGCGTTCATATGAAATACTGAAGAAGAGAAAGTGGGGTCATCGAGCCACCGATACTTAGCTCAGCAACTTGCCGTCGTCGATTCGCATCTGCTGCTGCATGGTTGCGGCGAGAGACTGACTGTGAGTAACAACCACCAGGATCGATTGATGCTCTTGCGGAAGTTCCACCAGCAGTTTGCCAATGGCGTCGGCGGTGGTCGAATCGAGATTGCCGGTGGGTTCGTCCGCGAGCACTAGGGCAGGGGAGCGGACGAGCGCCCGAGCTATCGCCACACGTTGCCGCTCGCCACCGGAAAGTTCTGCGGGGCGATGCGTGGTTCGCTCGGCGAGACCCACACGGTCGAGCAGCATTCGCGCGCGATCAAGCTCGTCGCTCGATGGCTTTCCGTCGGCAAGCAACGGAACCAGCACGTTCTCCAGCACCGATAATTGCGGCAACAAATGGTGATCCTGGAACACGAAGCCCACACGGTCGCGGCGGAACTCAGCAAGGCCCCGGTCGTCGAGCGCGAAAGGGTCGGTGTTGCCAAGCCTAACACTGCCAGAGGTTGGACGATCCAGCGCGCCAAGTATCGCGAGCAGCGTGCTCTTCCCCGAACCACTGGGTCCGACGATCGCCAAGCTCTCGCCAGGACTGAGTGCCAACGAGACGCCGCGCAACACCACCAGCGGCTCGGCGGGCGTGGGGTACTCTTTGGTGACGTTCTCGACCGTGAGCAATTCCATCGCGTGCACTCCGTTATGTGGTGACCAGGAAAGGAGTGAGCACCTCAAGGAACTCGTCTGGTAGCGGCGTCGATTCGGGGGGACGATCGTGGTAGATGTGGCAGCAGACGCAAGTCACTTCGCCCACCGCGACAGGCTGACCCATCCGCGAGAAGTCGATCTGGTAACTGAGGCTAGAGCGACCGATCCTTGTGAGGATTAATCGTGCGTCGAGCACGTCCTCGCACTTCGCCGGCGACTTGAACTCGCACTTCGCAGAGACGCGAGGGAAGCTGATCGACTGGCCGTTGATCTGCGAGTAGACGCTCATGCCAAGGCTGCGGATGAACTCATGCTCGACCGATTCCATGTAGTGGAAGAACGACGCGAAGTGCATGATGCCCGCCATGTCGGTGTCGGCGAACTCGACCATCCGCTGGGTGATGTAGACTTGAGACATGGCGAGTTCTCGAAGTGGTGGCCGAGATGGTAGCTGTTAAACAACGTTAGCCCTCGACCAGGGGCCAAGGGCTAACGTAGATTGTTTTGGTTGTCGCGCTGGCCAGCCGGATCAGTCGCCGACGTAGGGCATCAGGGCCATGAAGCGGGCACGCTTGATGGCACGGGCAACGGCATGCTGGCTCGCGGCGCTGCAGCCCGTCTTGCGACGGCTGACAATGCGGCCATGGCGATTGGTCAGCTTGGCCAGCAGTTCCAGGTCCTTGTAGTCGACGTACATGGGGCGCGGCTTCACGCCATCGACGAAAATCGGATCCTTCTTCGCGGTCTTCTTCGTAGTGGTGCGACGCTTGTTGACCGGACGGCTGCTGTTGCTGCGATTGTAAGGAGGCAAGGTAACGACTCGTAAGGGTTCCTAGGGTTGAAGCCCCATATTTTAACGCATTCCCGATTGCTTGCAAGGCGTGTAAACACCTATTTCTGCCGCAATTTTGCCATGTTAACCGGCACAAATTGGGCGGATCAGGGGACGGAGAGCTGCTGGTAAAGCTGGACGTGGGCCTCGGCCATGTGGTGGGCCTGGTAGCGGTCGACCACCGCCTGCCGGCCGAGATTCCCGAGCGTGGCCCGCAATTCGGCGTCGGCGAGTAGCTCCGCGAGGCGCCCGGCGAGGTCGTGCGGATCATGCGGAATGTGCAGCAACCCGCCTTCGGTATCGGCGACCATTTCGGTGAAACTGCCATGATTGGGGAGCAGCACAGGGAGGCCATTCGCCCAGGCTTCGAGCACCGGCAGGCCTTTGCTCTCGGCGTAGACGGTGGGGAGAGCGAACACAGAAAGCGACTGGAGAAACTTAATCTTCTCGCCGCGGTCGAGCTCTCCGACGTACTTGAAACGTCCCGCGAGTGGGCCGCGAGCCACGCGTCGCTCGATCTCCCGCAGGTACGGCTCGTCTGCTTTGCCGAGATAGCCCGCGGCGCGAACCTCGAAGTCGAGATCGGGGCAGGTCTTCGCGAGGTGCTCGCACGCTTCGACCAACAGGTGCAGTCCCTTGTCGTGGCAAATACGGGCGAGGTAACCAACGGTGAGTCTCGTTGGGGGCGCACTCGCTGGCGAGTGGCCTACAAGGTCCAGTCCATGTGGGATCACATGCACCTTATCGCGATCGACGGCTAGATAGTCGCTCATGAAATTGGCGTAGTATTCGTTAAGCGACACGAACGCATGGCATTCGCGGGCGCGCTCGCGGAGCAGCTCGCGGGCCTGCTCGTAGTAAGGAGGCGTTAGCTTCTCCAGGAAAATGTCCTCGCCCGAGAGCGAGCAAACGACCGGTGGGCCGCAGCGTTCGGCGATGAGTCGCGCGAAACCAAGTAGCATCGAGTTCGACAAGTGAACCACCTCGGGCTTCACTTCGTCGAGCAACCAATCGACGAGCTTGACGAGTTCCTTCCGCTGATGGCCAAGCTCGCCCTGCAGCATCGAGACGGTCATGTCGCCGAGCTTCGAGGGATCGACGCTCGGTCCACCGCGCGTAGCCATGTTGAGTAGCCACGGGCGGTCGAACATCCAGTCGACCCAGCGTGGAGTACTGCGGAAGAAAGGGATTTTCTGCTGTAAGTATACATTGATGCCGCCGTAGAACACCCGCGGAATGCTTACGTCGACCTCATCGGTGCGGAGCGGTGTGTACGTCGGCACGAGTACGATGTCCTCGCCGCGATCCATCAGCGCGCGGGCGAGCGTGTTGTCGTGCAGACAACTTCCACAATACATTCCGGCAGCACCGGCGGCGATGTAAGCAATTCGCATGAGGGATTCGGCTGCCTTAACTATGCAAAGAACTTGTTGAGAGTCGCCTGGGACGGTTTCGGAGTGACGAGCGATACAAGCACTAGCGCAAGCGTTGACGCCGTGAACATGATCGCCACGGGCATCACCTCGTAAGTGGTACCGCCGATCGGAATGGGGACACCGTACGATTCGTCGGCCGCGAAGCCAGAGGACCAGAACAGGTAGACCCATGTTGCGATGGCTGTCAGCACGCTTGCGTAGGCCCCGGCCTTAGTGAGTCCGCGCCAATAGACCGCGGCGAGGGCCAGTGGGAACAAGCTGCTAAACCCACTAAAGCACCATACGCCCAGCGTGAACACGCCGCGCGGTTGGAATAAGCTAAACCCATACGTCAGTGCCACAATCAGCACAATAAAACCGCGAGCCGCCCAGATGACTTGCTTATCGGTGTAGCGCTCACGCCCTCGGTAGTGCAGCAGCATGTCCTCAGTAAACATGGTGCCAAGGCAGAGGAACTGGCTGTCGAGGCTCGACATGATGGCGGCAAGGATGCCCGCCGTCAGCAATCCGCCAAGAGCCGGCAGCTCCAACTGATTAACCATGAAGGGGAGCACCGCGTTTGGATTTGCGGCAACGCTGGAGGGGACATTCACCAGGCTGCCTGCCGCCCAGGCTCCCATCAACACGCAGGGGGCCCAAACGATCATGATGAAAATCGGGTGCATGACTACAGGAAGCTTGAAACTGCCCGCGCTCTTCGCCGTGAGCCAGTGCTGGAAGATATGCGGAAACATACCCACCGAGAGCGGCACGAGCATGTACGTAGCGAACTTCAGCTTGTCGATATTCACCCGCGTGGCTTTGTCCTCGGGGATACTCTCGCCGAGCGCGCGGAGGTTCGCCAAGAAGCTGTCTTGGCCGCCGAGTTTGTTGGCAAGCAAGTAGAACATCAGAACGCCGAGCACCATGAAAATGCAAGTCTGAAGCGCGTTCGCCCACGTAGTGCCGCGCATGCCGCCAAAGAAGACGTACGTGAGCACCACGCCGCAAATGATGAGCGAAGCAACTTCCTTGGGTAGGCCACCTGCAGAACCAGCTGCAAACGTGGGTTCGCCATCGGGATCCGTGGGGTTCGGACCAAGTTCGATAAAGTCGGGGAAGGTACCGCGAGCGAACGTGACCGTCGCGGGGTCGACATCGCCTTCGACGATACGGCCAGCGCTCACCTTATTGATCACGGTGCCGGACGACATGACCCCGATTAACAAGTAGGGGATCACCAGGGCCACAAGCACGGGGAACAGCACGAGCCCAATCGAGTTACTCTCTAGGCGATCGCGAAAGAATTGAATTTGAGTGCGATAGCCGTACTTGTGCCCGAACTGCCACAGCTTGACGCCGAGTACGAAGAAGCAGAGGGAGTGCACGATGCCACTGCTCGAAGCGAGCATGCCGTAGACACCAATCCCCCGCACGAACGCTTCGCCGGTCGAGCCGACGAGCGCGAAGGCAGTCATCGTCGTACCGAATAGCGCCATCAGCAGCAGGAAGGGACCGATCGAGTGACTAGCGAGCATGTAGTCGCTCGAAGTTCCGCGGAACAGCCGACTGGAGAACAAGCCCAGACAAAGTACCACGGCCAAGTAGATGCCTATTACCGTGAGCTGCATCATTGCTGGGGGCCTCCTTTGTCCGCCTCGATATCGGCGGGCCAGCAGAAGAAGGTCGCCAGCCACCACACCACGGCCACCGCCACGGAGATGCAAATCTGCGAGAAGAACCCAATGGGAAGGAAGCCGAACACGAGGTAAGGGTCGTCCCACCACCAGAAGTCCTGGTGCAGGACCACTAGCACGACAACCAACAGCCACACCACGTATTTCATGCGAAGATATCTTTCGGGGGATATCGGGGGCGAGGAAAGCTGGAGGGGAACGCGGTGCCAGGAATCGGGAGAGCCCGCGGAGTCACGAGTGTACCACACGCGCTGTCAGCGCTGTACCGGAGCCGTACGAAAACTGCGACTCTTGGCCGGCTAAGTATGGCGCGGCACAGGGTGATCGGTCACGATCTCTAAGAGATCAACGGCACGCTCGCCCGAAAGATGGATTACCGCCGAGCGCCCGTAGATCTCGTCGCCGACGGACAGCCCCAAGGGTTCGGCCAGCCGAGGCCCCACTTCGATGCGCCACAAGGCCAAGAGCTCGACGTGGCGGAGCAGGTTGTTCTCGATCAGAATGCGACCAAGCGGAGCTGCGTGGGTCTCGATGGCGTGATGGACATTGCTCGGCAGTCCCGATACGTCGATCCGCATGATGCCGTACTGCACGATCGCGTCGTCGGAGATCCGCGCGAGTAGGCTTTGCCGGGCGTACCAGTTTTGCTCGGCGCGTTCTTCGACCACTTCGACCGACACCAGCGAGTTGTGGTACTCCTCGAGAGTGACCGTCATGTGGTCGTGGTGCGCGAGCAGCGACGCGTAGGTCGAAGGCAGATCGTTCTCGCCGACGGGGGTGAAACTGCCTAGCGAGCTCCAATCATCGGTGAACAGATCGACGAGCTGCGTCACCTCGGAGTATCGCGACTGGCTAATTCGGTGGGTAACGCCAGTCGACTCCGCCATTTCGTTCTCGCTAACTCCCCCTGAGTTACTGCTGATTGGCTCAGCTAAGTTTCCCGGGCCAACTTCCGTCGCCTCGGACCTCGTCGAACAGGTATGCAACCCCGCGACGGACAATAGGGCTCGCCGTTTTGCGGATACTCGCCAGACTCATCAGCACCAAGCTGGTGACGGGGACCGAATTGGCGAAGCTGCCATTGTCCCATTGTACACGAGCCAGCCAGTCCATGGCACGTCGCGCGGCCCGGCCTCGGCGCCAGCGAGTCCAGGGATTGAGCGGTTTGTTGCGTTCGTACGCCGCGATGCCAAGCGCCACGATGGCGGGCATGACGGGTTCGCGATCGGCCCAGAACTCGGCTCGATTGACCTTGGAGTCGAAGTTCGCGCGTTCGAGCGGCATTGCGGGGAGCTGTTTCCAGTCGATCACTTCGGCGAGAGCGCTGGTGCCACGCGTCATGAGCGTCGCGCTGTGCACGGCACCGTATTTTGTTTTGAGTTGCTCGACACCGCCGCGGCTCTTGATGAACGCCGACATCCAGTCGCCCAGCTCGGGGTAGGCTGCGGGGGCGCCAATCAAGCGAAAGGCGGAGCGGACCATCATCGAAGTCATCAGCTGCGAGGGGTCGTCGAGATTGTCGGTGTAGCTCGCCCAGCCACCGTCGCGGTGCTGCCGACGTGCGAGCCAGTGCATGCTGCCGACGATCAGCTCGCTGAGATCGCCTTGGTAGGCGCAGTCGAAGTGCGTAGGCTGGTCGATGGCTCCGAGGACGCCACCATGCTGTTCGGAGAGCACCAGCGCTCCGACGGCCGCAGCGGTGGCGATCACGGGTCCGTTCCACTCTTCCAGCCAGTCAATGCTGTCGAGGAGTTCGGTGCCCGTCGGGGGCGCCACAACGCGAAAAGCTTTCCTAACGACGGAGCCACTCTCGGCGGTCACCGCGGTCTGGTTCGATGTGAACATACAATGTTCGAGACGGGAGGCGACACGCATGATCCCGCGCGTCTTCTGGGGGTTCGCTCACACGAACCATGGCGACTCCGGCCGCCAATTGCATTCGCAGCAATTGAGCATAGGCAGCCCTCAGGGGGCTGTCGAGGGGCAAGCAAGCCGACGTCACGGATAGGTAGGGGGGCGTAGACCGTGACGCCGGCGGCTTGTCCAATAAGCTAAGTGCTTGTCAGGTAAGCACTTCGAGAAGGGTCTCTGTTGTCAATCTAGGGCCGCCGGGGCAAGCTTTGACGCCGCGGCAAACCGCTCCGAATACCGCTCAAGCATCGATGAAACCGGCCGCGACACACGCGCGGGTCAGCTCGGCCACCGACTGCACGCCCATCGCCTTGTAAATTCGGCTACGGCGGGCTTCAACGGTGCGAATGCAAACGCTCAATTGGCTGGCAATCTGCTTGTTGGGGACGCCCTCGAGCACTTGCACCAGCACTTCACGTTCGCTGGGCGTTAACTGCTCCAGGCGGCCTGCGGCGTCGCGGCGATTGGCCGTACGACGGAGTTGCTTACGGTCCTGAGCCAGGGCAAGGCCAATGGCGTCACGTAGCTCGTTCTCGCAGCAGGGCTTCTCCAGAACGTTGACGGCACCCATTCGCATCGCATCGACCGTCATCGAAGTGCTGGCGTGGGCGGTGACGAACACGGCCGGAATGGGGACTCCCTCGCTGCGAAGCTGACGCAGCAATTCACAGCCGCTAATGCCGGGGAGGCGCTGATCGAGCAGCAAGCAACCGGGCGACTGGGGCTCGTAGGCTTGCAGGAATTCTTCGGCCGAGCGAAAGGCTTCGACCTTCGCACCGGTCGGGCGAATCAGCTCGCCGAGAGCGTCGCGGGTACTCGCATCGTCTTCGACGATGTACACGGTGTCTTGAACTTGGGGAGCCGCAAAGGCTCCACCGCTGGTTTCAATTCCTTGATAGGACATCGAATCGCTGCCTCCGTAAAGACGTTTTCGATTGCCGAGGCAACCGCTGCACTATGCCGGCCACTTGCCGTTAAAGACGCTCGCCGGCCACCCGGGCCACTCCTGCGATCGTTCACTAAACCGTACTCAGCGGAACCCCGCTTAGCACTGTCTTAAGAATACGGACCGGTTTGCGGCAGAATAGATAGGGAGAACCGCGTAAAAATGCGAAGTGCCACCCTCATCTTGTGGGTAACCACAATCGGGCGTCCGCATGCATGCGGCATTACGAAGGGGATTGTGCACGAAGCACAATTTGCACCAGTTCGGCGACGGAATTCGCCTTGAGCTTCGTGAAGACATGCTGCCTGCGAACCTCCACGGTTCGCACGCTGATATCGAGCCGCTTGGCGATGGCCTTGTTCGGTACCCCTTCGACGATCATGTCGAGCACTTCGCGTTCGGCCGGGGTGAGCGATTCGAGGCGTGCTACCAGTTCCTTCTGCGCACGTTCCTTGCCGTAGTTCTCGGCATCCTTGGCGAGCCCTTCGCGAATAGCGTCCCACAGTTCGTGCGTGCGGCAAGGTTTCTGCAGGAGCGTCACCGCGCCGTTCTTGATCGCGCGCACAATCACTGGCGTGTCGGCGTAGCCCGTGACCACGACGACCGACAACGTGGTGCCGCGGCGCTGAAGCTCTTCTTGCAGCTCGAGCCCGCTCATTTCGAGCATGCGAATGTCGGTCACCAAGCAACCAGGGCGTTCGCCACTGTAGTGTTCGAGGAACGACTCGGCGGAGGCGTACGACTTGAAGGCGACCTTCATTTCGGCGAGTAGCATCTCTACCGACTCGCGCGAGGCGTCGTCGTCGTCCACGATGTAAACCGTTGGCGTATCAGTCACGGTTGTCTCCACGATCCACGGGGAGGAGAACAGAAAAGGTCATGCCACCCTCGGAATTCGATTCTCCCCAGATCTTTCCGTGGTGTCGCGACACAATGGTTCGACTTAGGGCGAGCCCCATGCCCATGCCATCGACCTTGCTCGTGACAAATGCATCAAAGCACGATTCTATCTCAACCCCCTCGGCGATTCCACTTCCGTTATCGCTGACATCCAGTTGGACGCCTCCGCAAGTTTGACTTGTTCGCAAGCTGACGCGTGGCGATCGGTCTTTGGAGAGCCGCTCGGCGTCGAACGCATCGAAGGCGTTGCGAAGCAAATTGACGATCACTTGCTGAATCTGCACGCGATCGCCAATTACTCGCGGCAAGAACTCGTCGAGGTTGAACTCTACGCGAATGCAACGGCGGCGGGCTTCGAAGCCGACCATCTCGGCCGATTCGCGTAACAGGCCGTTGAGGTCGAACTGCGCCATCCGCACGGCTTGCGGCCGGGTGAACTCGCGCAGTCGGCGAATGATGTCTGCGGCGCGGTTGATCTGGGCCGAAATCTTCTGAACCATGGTGGCCGCACGATCGGCGAAGCCCTGGTCGCGACTTTCGAGGGACAGCGTCGTCGCGTTGGCAAACGTCGCAGCGGCGTGCAGGGGCTGATTCACTTCGTGGGCAATTCCCGCGACGATCTCGCCCATGGTCGCCACACGCGCGAGGTGCGCCAGCCGAGCATCGGCGTCGGCCAGGCGCTGACGGCTGAGCACTTCGTCGGTGATGTCGCGATCGACCCCCACCATCCGCACCGGTTTGCCTTCGGCGTCGCGTTCGATGACACGCCCACGATCGAGATTCCAGCGCCACGAGCCATCTTCCATCTCGACGCGGTATTCGCACTCGAACACATCGCTACGGCCCGCGAGATGTTCTTCGAGTTGCTCGGTAACTACAGCGCGATCGTCGGGATGAATCGACTCCTGCCAGCCGGCGACGCTCCATATCTGCTCGCCCGGCTCCAGGTGGCGGACGGCGAGCCAGTTGTCGCTGACGAACACCTTACCGCTCTCGAGATTCCAGTCGTAAAACCCGTCGGCCACGGCGTCGATGGTCAGGCTTAGACGCTGCTGACTGGTGGCAAGTGCTTCTTCCGCTTCTTGGCGTTTGAGTGCATTGACGAACACCTCGCCCAACAACCGCAAGATGCCGGCAGTTTCTTCCGACCACTTGCGCCCCCGCTCGCGGCTCGAGATGCCCATGAAAGCGAATAGCTTTCCTTCGGAGAAGGCCGGGACGATGATGAAGGACTGGATGCCGATGGATTCGATATTCGCGCGAAGTTCTTCGCTTCCAGGGGGAAGCTCGTCCAGACTCGACATCGAGATGGGGTGGCCGGCCGCAAGGACCGGGATGCCCCAGTCGTCGCCCGAGGTCGACATACGCCGCAGCCCGGGGGGACTATCAGGGGCAGCCGGCGCGAGCCATTGGAAAGCGAGGCTTGATTCGTTCGAGTCCAAGTCGACACGGTAGATATAGGATCGATCGCCACCGACGAACTCGCCGACCTGACGCAGGGCATCGACGATTTGCTCGGGCAGGTCCGCCGACGGAATGTTAATGAACCGCGTCGCCAGGTGCAGGATTAGGTTCTCAAGCTTCTGGCGATACTCCAGCTCCTCCCGCGCCTGCATGTCGGCGGTGATATCACGCCCCACCGATTGCAGCTCGACCACATTCCCTTCGGCGTCGAACAACGCACGATCGGACCATTCGTGCCACACGGAGGTTCCATCCAGCATATTAACGCGGTGAATGTCGGTGCCGAAGGGATTCTCTGGAGTCAGGGATTCGATGAGCGTCTTCTTTTGCCAAACGTCTTCGGGATGGATGACATCGAATACATTGATCTGAAGCAGCTCGTCGCTACTCAAATTCCAGTACCGGCAGAGCGGCGCGTTGACGTAGGTCATCGTGCCGTCGGGTTTCCAGCGAACGATGTAGTCGGTCAGATCGTCGACTACCGATCGGTAGCGTTCTTTGGTGGCTTCGAGTTCCTTGAGGCTCTGCTTGCGATCGATGGCGTTGACCACCAACTCTCCCATCACTCGCAGTAGCGCAATGCTGTCGTCGGACCAGATCTTGGTACGTTTGACGCACGAGAATCCCAACATTCCCGTGCGGCCCGAGCGAAAGAACAGGGGCAGGTAACACGCCGCGCGAATGCCCAGCTTCTCATACAGCGTCCGCAGCGCTCCTGCTTCTTCCGGCAGTTGATTGATGTCGGTGATGTGCAGCACGCGACCTTCGTGCATTTGCTCGACCACCCATGCCAACGGTTCGACATCGACGCGCTGGACGTATTCGCGCAGCGACTTCACCCCTTTGCCACACCACTCATAGGTGAGCTGGGCGACCTTCTCGGTGTCGTCGGCGTACTGGTAGACGAAGCAACGATCGACTTCGGTATAGGTACCGACCTTGCCGAGTGCTTCGAGAATGCCTTGGTCGATCGAGTCGCTCGGCAGGTTGATGAACCGCATGCTGAGCGAAGTCAGCAACTGCTCGAAGGCAGAGCGGTAGTGCGAGTGTCGCAGCAGCGCGGAGTACTCGGTATCTACCGACATGGGCGGCGGGCCTCAGCAGCGGGGACGAAATTCACGGGAGAGACCACGCACGCGGTGCGGCCCCCCGCTGTAAGTGTAGTCGGCACCCCCCCGCCCGGGCAACTTCAGACTGCCGCGCGGCGGAACAGCGAACGGTAAATTGGTAGCCCAGCCTTCCGTTTACGCCGCTCGAAGTGAGTACGATAGTCGAGGTCGTGTTCGGGCGAGGCCTCGTCGACCTCTTCGGGCCCTACTAGCATCGGGAAATCCCTCATCAGCTTCATAGTCGTTTTGTAGTACTCTTCGACATCGGTCCAGAAGTGCAACAGGCCATTTGGCTTCAGCGTTCGGGCGACGTCGGTGAGGAACTCGCGAGAAAGGACTCGCCGCTTACGATGTCGCTGCTTCCACCAGGGGTCAGGGAAGTAGACATGCACTGCGTCGAGGCTGGCGTCGGGCAGCAGGTCGTGGAACAACTTCAGTCCGTCGCCCGACACGATCACGGCGTTAGCCAGCTCGCGGCGGCGAAGCCGCGCCGCTGTGAAGCGGGCGTACTTGTGGGCGACTTCGATACCAAGGAAGTTGATATCGGGCCGCGAGAGCGCGGCGTTCTGTAAGAACAATCCCTTGCCACTCCCCACTTCGACCTCGATGGGAGCGGTGCGACCGAACAACACCTCTTGGTCCCACGGCGCGGGAAGTTGGTCGAGGGTCTTCAGGTGGCGGTCGAGATCGACCGATTCGTCTACGGCGGGTACAGCACGGCGGCCCATGATCGTCGTTATTTTTTCTTGGTAGAAGTTTCGAAAGCTTCCGCACGCTCGGCGAGCGTCTGCGGCTGGCCATATTCAAACAGTTTCTGCGTCTCTTTATTCCAGTCTTCACCCTGCGGCGGTCTGCCTAAAGCCATCAACGGCATTAAAACCAGTCCCGCGATAAATCCGCCGATGTGCGCCCAGTGGGCAACACTGGCGGGAAGGCCGAGTTGCATCTCGACCACTCCAGCGACCGTTTCCATCAGCATCCACGCCCCCAAGACGATGAACGCCGGCAGGTCGAACAAGAGCGGAATGATCACGAATACCAGGGTTCGTACTTTGACCCATGGATAGGTCAGCGCATAGCCACCCAGCACAGCCGCGACCGCACCGCTGGCCCCAATAATGGGCGTTTGACTTTCAGGGTCGATTGCCCAGTGAGCCAGGGTCGCCAGTAGCCCGCCGGCGAGATAGAACAGCACGTAGACGATATGGCCGAGGCGGTCTTCGATGTTGTTGCCGAATACCCACAACATCCACATGTTGGTAAGCAGGTGAAACCATCCGCCGTGCAGAAACATGGTCGTCAGCAGCGTGGTGTAGACTGACAGCGAGTCGTGAGGCAGGTCGACCTCGAGCATCGCCTGGGGTGGGTTACCCAGGGGTTGCCGGATGCGGAGCGGCTGAGGATTGTCGATCCGCGTGAGCCGGACGGGGATGAAGCCCCATTCGAACGAGAGCTCCGCTTGGCGAAGCGGGGGGACCAATGCCATCTGCCACGTGATCCACACGTTGGCCACGATGAGCACGATGGTCATCAGCGGAAAGCGGCGGTGCGGGTTGTGGTCGTAGAGTGGAAACATGCGGCGTCGCTGCTGGAGGGGACAGCGGCGTTGGGGCGTTAGCCTTGGCCTGCTTCCCGGTTTTGTACCATCTCGACAGGGATCGCCACGCCGACCAGTTCGCCTTCGCCCACCAAGGTGGAACCTACAAAGGCCTGGAACGCACAGCGGATCATTGCCCGCGGCCGTAGCGCGATGCGTTTGCAAACCAGCAGCAGCCGATCACCGGGGCGGACGATGCCGCGGAAGCGAACCTTATCGAGTCCGCCAAACCCCATCATATCCACGTTCATCGCCCCGTGCTTTTGCACTTGGTAGGTGCAAAGCTGGGCGGCTGCCTCGCAAATCAGCACGCCGGGCAACAGGGGCATCCCCGGCATGTGGCCGCGGATCCAAAACTCGCTGTCGGAGAGGTCCTTGTAACCCGCTACGATTCCCGCCTCTGGATCGTCATGTACGATCGCCGACAGCTGTTCCATCTCGAACCGCTGCGGGATGTATTGACGTATCTCCTCCAGGTCCGCCAGCACATGGCTGAGGTCCAGCGTGGAGGGGTCGAGAATCAGGTCCTTATCGGGCACGCTGCACTCTTCAAGACAAACGAAATCGAGAACCGAACCGGGACACGTCGACGCGCGGCGGTCCCTGTGCAATTGGCGAAGGGGGGCAGATTAGGTCTTGGTCTTCTGACGACGTTGCTTGCGGGGACGGCTGCACGCCGGGCGGGCGCCGTGGTTGGCCTTCTTCACTTTTCTTCCTGGCTTGGCCATGGGAGGGAACCTTCCAAAATGGGCGATGTAGTAGGGCGGGACCCGAAGCATCCCAAAAGGATGCCGAGCTCCGGAAATTCGTAAGCCCCGCAGTATAGCAATTGTCGGCACCGCGAGAAAGCGCTATCCAGCCCTGGGGCTAGCGGGGTGCCTACTTCGATTTTGCCGCCAGATCCCAGGCGTTAAGCCAGATGATTTCGACTGGTTCGAGGCCGAACTCCTTTTGGAGCCGCTCGTCCATGTCGGATAGGTGGCCGGCACCGTAAAACACGCCCAGTTTCTTCTTGCCAGCATCGATTTGCTCGCGGAGCACCTTCAGGGCGGCCTTATTTCGCTCGGTAATGAGGGTCGAGCCCTCCTCGCCGCCGAAGGCCGTGAGCAGCGATTCCATCTCGGATAGCTGACCAGCCATGGCGATTTTGAGCTGGCGGGCACGGTCTTTGGCAAACATGGCCTTCATCATGTCGATGTCGGGGGTCGCCCCTTCGGCAGTCGCCGTGCTCTGGTGGGCAATCGACTGGCCCATCATGCGGAAGTACATCTTCAGGAAGCTTTCATCCCGCGTCTTCATGCTGTCGAAGAACTCGTCCGGCGACATGTCGGCGTGGACAAAGTTTTCCTTGGTGTAATCGACCTTTTCGAGCTGGTGTTCGAGTTCCAGCATGTCTTTCATACCGTTTTGCATCGCTCCCAGTGCGTGGCGATTCGAGGCCTTGGTGCCGGCTTCGATCCGAGTTCCCTCGGGCGCCACAAGCTCGTAGAGCAGGGCGTCGTATTTCTCGAAACGCTTGTTGAGGTCGTCGTAGTAGGCGGCGTCGCCCACGTGCACTGCACCCACCAGGTCGACTTCCACCGGTACCTTGTCGTCCCCGGCGGTGGATCGATAGCGGACAATGGCTACCTGCATCGCTAGCGGTCGTCCGCGGTCGTCCTTCTTCACCCGGACCCACTCGGTCCCCATCTTGGGTTCGGCGTCGGACTTGGTTTTGCCCGTGAGGACGGGTTCGGCCACCGCGGTAGCTGCGACCATCCAAACGCCCGCTAGCAGCAGGGCGAGCCCGCGTGGATGCGGAAAAACAAGGGAAATTCGGCTTGCCAGCTTGAACATGGCACTCTCACGTGGGCGGGTGGGGGCGGAATGGTCCGGGGCCTGAGGCTACTAAGTATATGCCCCCAGCTGCCCGACCGGCAATTCGATGGGGCGGGCGCCCGAAGGTTAGCCGGGCCGCTAGCACACGCCGGGTCCCGCATGAGACTCCCCTTTTTCGTTACTCCTTACCAAAGTTGTTCAACTCCTACGACCGGCGTTTCCGATACTACCCACACAGACAAACTCCAAGTCGCGAGTGGGCGTGATTACTACGCACCCACCTGCCGTGCCTCAGCCAATAGGGTAGTAAAACCAAATGTCTGCCTCTTCTCTCAAAGCAACCTACTTAGCTCTGCTGGTGATGGCCGGCTTCGCGTCGACCGTTCGAGCCCAGCTCGACGATCCGAACAGTCCGTTCTACGGACCGTCCAACGACATGCGGTTCTTCGAACCCGTGGACTTGGACATCGACGGCCGGGATTCAATTCCGCGGACGGGGTTCTTCTTCCAGTACAACAAGCTGGCCTGGGCAACCACTGGCGAGCGCGTTGAAATTGGAGATAAGGACACCATTCAGCGGTGGTTCCAAATCTACGATGGCGTACCGACCGATCCCACGACGGGTAACCCCATCGTGCCTCCAATCATCCCGAACAGCATTAAGAATGCGGTACCTCGGGCGAACTGGAGCATGGGCGATCGCTACGAGTTCGGCTTCTGGGGCGAGAAGGGGGGAGGCTGGTTAATCAGCATCCTCAACGGTCCCGATGACCGGCAATTTGCCCAGTTCGGCCTGAATGGTGGTCGCCAGGGTGGTTTCCAGGATGGTTTGCAATCGCCCATCGGCGACGTGTTTGTGGCCTTCCGCACCGACCCGGGTCTGCTCGCCAGCTTCGTCGACATGCACGAAGACGCGGTGGGGCCTGGTGGTGGTATTCTTCCCGACTCGGACGCTGGCAACGGCATCTTGGACGGCGACGGTATCGCGGACGACATCAACCGCAACGGCGTGTACGGCCCGGACGGTGTGCGGATTGACGACGAATTCTTCATCGTGCCAACGGACTACGGCGACTTGGTGATCCTGCCGATCTCGTTCGGTCTGGTGAATATCCACAACACCACCAAGTTCAACGGCTTCGAACTGATGCGTGGACATCGCTTGAGCAACTCGCACTTTATGGAGAAGCACCAGAACAACCACTTCGAGTGGGGATTCGGTGCCCGGTTCCTGCAGATCGACGATACCTTCCAGTTCGAAGGCCTGGGTGTCCGGAGCGACGACTTTGGCATCGACGACAACTTCGACAATGCCGACTGGTCGCTGGGTGATACCTTGATCAATCAGCAGATCACCAACAACATCGTGGGTCCCCAGCTCAGCTTTAACTGGGCTCACCAACGGGGTCGCTGGGTGCTAAGCTCGGCTGGTAAGTTCATGCTCGGTTTGAACGTCCGCGAGTGGAAACAACGGGGTTACGTGGGTGAAGACCTCACCCCGGGACGGACCAACAACTACCTGTTCATTCCGCCCCAATCGTTCAGCCACGGTCGCAGCGACAGCGGCATATCGCCGACCGGCGAGTTGCGGTTGGACCTGGCCTACATGCTGACCGACAACATCAGCCTGAAGCTGGGTTACACGGGAACGGTGGTCACCAACATCCGCCGAGCCTCGACGCACGTCGACTACGTGCTGAACGAAGGGGGCAACGTGATGGGCTTCGCCAACGTCAACGAGGGCGAGGACATCCTGGCCAATGGTGTGAACTTCGGTGTCGAAATCACCCAATAGGCCCCCTCGGGGTCCGAGATTGCGGGAAAAAGTTGCGACAATGTAATGCTTCTCTATGTGCCGCTAACGGCGTAAAAGCTGCTAGCGGCATATTTTATGCAAACCGGGCAAGTGGCGCTGCCAAGCCCTGCCAAATTGCCTAACAGGCTGTATCCTGGGTGGTAAGCGATTTGCAGGGGAGGGATTGTCCGGCATTGTCGCTTCAGTTTCCGTAGCGTTTGCGACCCGTAGAGCCGTTTCAACAGTGCGGTTGGAGAACCGACACTCACTCATGCATCGACTTGGCCGATGAAGGGACATGGTGCCGACCACCGTGCTGGCACTTCCCCCCTCCCGCGCCTACCAACTCCCCCCCGCCGACATGAATTCCTTTAGCGCCTTCGGTGCGGCATCTTCGCCTCGCTCAGCACTGCCCAGTTGGGGGAGTGGCCACTCGATCGCCGAGCATAGCTTTGCCCACGCATCGCACGGTGGTGGTGAAAAGGCTGCTCGTCAGCCGGCCACCCTGGTCGACCTGCTGCGGACACGCGCGGCGGAACTCGGTAACCAGTACGCGTTCAGCTACGCGGTCGACGGCGACCAAAAGCTCGAGCACATCACCTACGCCGAGCTCGACCGTCGTGCTCGCGCGATTGCCGCTCGCCTGCAGCATGCTGGCATGAGTGGCGGCCGGGCGCTGATGCTCTATCCGTCGGGTCTCGATTTCGTGGCAGCGTTCTTTGGATGCCTTTACGCCGGCGTCGTTGCCGTGCCAGCGTATCCGCCGCGCCGTAACCGGAATGCCGACCGCATCGACCGCGTGGTGCAGGACGCCGATGCCTCGGTGGTGCTATCGACCGAACACGCCTTGGTTCGCACCGAGGGCATGCTCGAAGCCGACGCCGTGTTGCGGAAGCTATCGTGGTGGCCTACGGACAAAATCAACGTCGCCGACTCCAACCATTGGTCGCCCACCAAAGTCAGCCCTGACGACTTGGCCTTCCTCCAATACACCTCGGGCTCGACCGGCGATCCCAAGGGCGTGATGCTGACGCATCGCAACTTGCTAGCGAACGCCGCGGTGATTCGCGAAGGTTTCGAAACCTCCGCCGACGATCGCGCCGTATTCTGGCTCCCGCTGTACCACGACATGGGCCTGATCGGCGGCATCATCGAGCCGCTCTACGCCGGCACCTACTGCACGCTCATGTCCCCGGCCCACTTCCTGCAGCAACCCCTTCGCTGGTTGCAGATGATTTCGTCCACGGGGGCGACCATCAGCGGTGGGCCGAACTTCGCCTACGACCTGTGCGTCGACCGCGTGACCGACGAGCAAGCCGCCCAGCTCGACCTGAGCCGCTGGAGCTTGGCGTTCAACGGTGCCGAGCCAATCCGCGCCGAAACGCTCCGCCGCTTCACCGAGAAGTTCGCCATCAGCGGCTTCCGACGCGAGGCGTTCTATCCCTGCTATGGTTTGGCCGAGTCGACCCTGCTGGTCGCCGGTGGCCACCGCCACACAGCAGCCCGCACCCGCACGGTCGATGCCGTCGCGCTGCAAGAGGGCGTGCTGAAGGACGCCACTTCGGCGAGCGAAGACCACCAGATGCAAACGCTGGTCGAGTGTGGTCATGGCCTGCTGGATCAGGACGTTCGCATCGTTGATCCCGAAACCGGTATCGAAAGCCCGAAGGGCTCCATTGGAGAAATCTGGGTGTCCGGCGATAGCGTGTCGCAGGGCTATTGGGGCCGTGAAGAACTCTCTCGGGAAGTATTCGCCAACCAGATTCCAGGGGTCGAGAAGCGGTTCCTCCGCACCGGCGACTTGGGACTGATGGACTCCACGGGGCTGTACGTCATTGGCCGCCGCAAGGACCTGGTGATCATCCGCGGTGTGAACCACTACCCGCACGATATCGAAGAAACCGCTCGCTCGGTGAACGACGCCCTCGCAGGGACTCGGACCGCCGCGTTCGCGATCGATGGCCCTGAGGGCGAGCAGCTGGTGGTCATCCAGGAACTCGCTCGCCGCCAGAAGACCGAGGGCAACGAGCTAGCCGAGGCAATTCGCCGACGCGTGTCGGAAGTGCACGAAGTCATGCCGGCTGCCGTGGTGCTGGTTTCGCCCAATTCGCTACCCAAGACCTCGAGCGGCAAGCTGCAGCGCTACGCCTGCCGCAAAGAGTACTTAGCCGGAGAACTGGACGTGGTAAGCAGCGTTGGCAGCACTGGCGGTACCGAATCCAAGACCACAGCGAGCAAGTCGCAGCCCGTCACCACTTCGCAGCCCTCTCCTTCGCAGCTCAGCTCGGCCACTTCGAAGGCCGTGATGGAAGTGATCGAGAACGTCGGCAAGGACCGCGCCCGTGGCTTGGCGCTCGATACCGACCTCGTGTCACTGGGTCTCGACTCGCTGGAGCGGATGGAAATCGTCGCCGCGCTCGAAGAGCGTTTTGGCGGACGATTCTCGGAAGAAGCCGTGCTCGACATGCACACGCCGGCGGACATCGTCAGCGCCGTTGAACGCGAGCTCGGTGGCCAGCAGCGCTCTGCCCCGGTGAATCGCGAGGTCACCGAAGGGGACTTCGACTTCGCCAAGTCCCCCGAGTACCTAGCGCTCCAGGAAACGCTCAGCCTCACGAAGAAGGTCGGCCTGCCGAATCCTTACTTTACCGTTCACCAAGGCCTGACCAACGATCGGACGATGATCAATGGCCGCGAGCTGGTAAACTTCTGCAGCTACAACTACCTCGGCATGTCGGGCGATCCGATTGTCGTGGCCGCCTCGCAGAATGCCACTGCTCGTTACGGCACCAGCGTGTCGGCCAGCCGATTGGTGTCAGGCGAGAAGCCGCTGCACGGTCAGCTCGAAGCCGAGATCGCGCGGTTCCTGGGTGTCGAGTCGGCCATCACCATGGTCGGCGGTCACGCGACCAACGAAACGACCATCGGCCACCTGTTTGGCCCGGGCGACTTGATCCTGCACGACGCGCTGTCGCACAACAGCATTGTTCAGGGCTGCAAGCTGTCGGGAGCTCGCCGTCGGGCTTTCCCGCATAACGATCCCTTGGCGTGCCGAGAGCTTTTGGCCACGTGCCGCAACGAGTACCGTCGGGTGCTGATTGTGATCGAGGGCGTCTACAGCATGGACGGCGACATCGCGCCTCTGCCCGAGTTCGTCGCCCTGAAGGAAGAGTACAAAACCTACCTGATGGTCGACGAAGCCCACTCGCTGGGCACCATCGGCCCGGGTGGCCGTGGTATCGCGGCTCACTACGGCGTCGACGCTAAGCGGGTCGACCTGTGGATGGGTACCATGAGCAAATCGCTCGGTAGCTGCGGTGGCTATATCGCGGCTCGTAAAGAGATCATCGAGTACCTGAAGTACACGGCACCTGGCTTCGTCTATAGCGTCGGCTTGTCGCCCGCCAACACGGCGGCGGCCTTGGCGTCGCTCAAGCGGCTACTCGACCAGCCCGAACGCGTGACCAAGCTGCAAGAGAACAGCTCGCTGTTCCTGGCGCTTGCGAACGAAGCGGGTCTCGACACCGGCGCAAGCCGCGGGACGCCTATCGTGCCAGTGATCACGGGCAGCTCGCCCGCCGCGCTGCGGCTGGCCGACCGGCTGTTCAAGTCGGGCATCAACGTGCAGCCAATTCTGCACCCGGCGGTGGAAGAACACGCGGCACGCCTGCGGTTCTTTATCACCAGCGACCACACGTCCGAGCAAATCCGCCAGGCCGTGGCCCTGACCGCCAAGCACGCCCGCGACCTGAAGCTGGGAAACTCGGCGGCGTAATCGTCGAACGTTGCAGTTTGTCAACAAGTCGCTTCGCGCGGGTAGCCGACGAGCTACATCTCGTCGGAGGAACCCCACGCGCTAGTCGCTCGCTGCGCTCGCGCCGCCTATAATGGCAGGGTTGCCACAGCACTCCCCCTTCGGAGGCCCCCCTCGTATGTCGCAAGCCATTGTCGATCCGAACGAACTAAGGCGGTTCGCGGCGAACCTCAAGAAGTTCAACGCCGAACTCGAAGCGGGCCTTACCGCGCTCTCGGGCCAGCTTCATGGCCTGAGCGCCACCTGGCGCGACCAGGAACACAAGAAGTTCGTCGAAGACTTCGAACAACACATCAAAGCCATCGCCCGAACGATGGAAGCCACGAACGAACACGCGCCGTTCCTGATCCGCAAAGCCGAGCGGATCGAGGACTACTTGTCGCAGCGGTAGGGGAAGTGAACCACGGAGAACATGGAGGGCACGGAGAAGTGATGAAATAAGGACGCGGATGACGCGGATTTTACAGGATGGACGCGGATCCGCTCACTCTTATTTTCGGGACTAGAAGTAACAGGGAGCCTAAACTAACTCAAGCAACATCGGCCTACTGATTCACTCCTTATCCGCGCTAATCCTGCCCAATCCGCGTCATCCGCGTCCCATTCTATCCAATCCCCTGCGACCTCCGTGCCCCCTGTGGTTAGCCCTCCTCATGCCTGGCCCTGCTTACGTCCATAACACCGAAGCAATTCAGTCCGTGAGGACGGCCCTGGCAAGTTTTGCGCATCAGGTGGACGAGGGGCTCACCGAGATTGCGGCCGAGAGTCGGCGGATGCTGGACTGGTTGGAACACGATCGGCCTCGGTACTGGAAGAACCAGCTTCGAGTCGCGTGGGACATGGTCGAGCAGGCCAAGAAGGACCTCAATCGCTGCCTGATGTACCCGGTGGCCGACGAGCGGCCCAGTTGCACCGAGCAGCGGGCGGCCTTAAAGAAGGCCCAAGCGCACTTCCAATACTGCGAACAAAAGGCCGAGCGGCTTAAAAACTGGTGTCGCGAAGTCCGGCACGAATTGTTCGAATACGAGGGGCGGATCTCGCAACTCAAAACGTGCGGCGAAATCGATGTCCCCAAGGCGATGGCCGCGCTGGGAAGATTGATGGCCCGCATCGACGAATACCACCGGCTCGGCTCGCCGACGGCCATTCCGAGGCTCGACATCCAGGCGGTGATGACAGGTGCTGACGAGCCGACAGTCGCCGGGCCGGCCGAAGAAAAACCGCAACCCGAATAATTGGAGGCCACCTAAGCGATGAAATCGACGGACCTTCAATCCGGAGCAGGGCGGATTCGCCGGGCGCTGGAGCATCTGGAACTGGCGTGGGCGGAAGCCACGCAAGAATGGAACGACGAGGCGAGCCGCGCCTTCCAGGAGCATCACCTGGAACCGATGATACCAGTGGTGAAGATTTCGCTCGACGCGATTGGGCGGATGGACTCGCTGCTACGTGAGGCGCAGCGCGACTGCGAGAAGTGAACGAGTTGCGAAGTGTTGTCCGACGAGGCGTAGCTCGTCGGCTATTGGACGAATTCGACGGTAACCTACCTCTGACTCCACGTGCCGCCCCGTGCTTTCGACTCGCCGCCAGCTTGAATTGATGCGCGACCTCCAGCGCCTCGCCAACCAGCGGCAATTGGACGAGGAGCGCATCGCTCGCGAGCACGCCGAAGGCCTCGCCACGGCAAAGCAGACCTACGACCAAAAGTCCAAAGAGGCCGATACCAACTACCAATCGGCCAAGGCGGCCGAGGAAGAGGCACATCGCCAGCTGGTTGAAACGCTCACAACGAACCACGAGACGACTCGCAATTCCACTCAGGCCGAGTACCGGCGGATTCGCGAAGAAACCGAAGCGAAGTACACCACGACCGTCCGAACCACGAACGAGCACAAGAAGCAGACCATCTGGCAAGCACTCGCGGTGTTCGATGCTTCGAAGAACAATCCCCGCGAGGCGCTCGCCGAGGTACAAAAAGAACTCGCCGGACGGCAGGCAGAGATCGACCAGCTTCGGGCCGACATCGTTGAAATCCTCCGCGCCCGGCGGCTATGGAAGGACGAGTGGAGCACGACGCCGCCCCCGCCACCTGCGGGCGACGGCACCAAGCCCGAGAACACCGACGCCGCGCGTGCGCTAGTCGCCTCAAAGATCGACGCGCTGCGTGACGGTATCACCGAACTGCAAAACCGGCGCGGGCTGCAGCTGTTCGAAGGTTTCACGCCGTTCGCCATTCCGATGGCCATTTTGGTATTGCTGGTTGTGGTTCTGGGGTTTGGCGTTGGCTGGCTTAACTGGCCGGTGTGGCTCGGCGGCAGCGTAGTGCTTACGGCGCTGATCACAGGCGTCGGTGGCTTCGTACTGCGGGGGCGAATGGTCAAGGCCGCGCGCCAGGCGTACGACCAACTCGCCGGCGATCAGTCGGCCGCCCGGGGTGCCATTGAGCTCGCCGCGCAAGTGGCTCGCGACGAAAGCCGAAAGCAAGCCGAGAAGCTGCTGGCGGTCCGCGATCGCGAACTGGCCGACGCAGAGTCCAATGCCCGTACGAATCTCGCGAACATCGAGACCTGGAAGGATACGACGCTCGCCGATGCCAACGCCAAGTACCCGGCATTGCTCACGCAGCTCAAGCAACAACATCAGACGCAATCGGCCGAGATCGAACAGCAGCATCACAAGAAACTGCACGAATTGAGCACCAGCTTCGATGTGGTTTCGCAGGAACTGCGGCAGACGCGCGACGCGAGCCTCGCCGCCGTAGTCGATCGCCAAACGTCGGAGTGGCAGACGATGCGTGAGGCGTGGTTCTCAGGCTTCGAAGCCATTCGCAATGAACTCGCCGACATGAACGCGCGGTGCGACCGGCTTTTCCCCGACTGGAACCACACCGACTACGACACTTGGCCCAAGACCACCGAAGCGGCCGAAGCGATTCAATTTGGCGACGCGACGCTCGACCTAGCGAAGGTACGCCACGCTCTGTCCGCCAACGCTGAACTTCGCCCCAGCGAAACTTCGCTGCACTTGCCGACACTCGTCGCGCTGCACGAGCAGCCGTCACTGGTTGCGAGTGCCGAAGGGGAGGGGAGGGGAGTCGCGGTCGAACTGCTGCAAACGCTAATGGTCCGCTTTCTCACCGCTATGCCGCCCGGCAAGGTGCGGTTCACGATTTGCGATCCCGTGAAGCTCGGCGAGAGCTTCTCGTCGTTCATGCACCTTGCCGATCACGACGAGAACCTGATCAACGGCCGCATCTGGTCGGAGTCGCGCGACATCGACGAGCAGCTCACCCGGCTTACCGCGCACATGGAAACGGTGCTGCAGAAGTACCTTCGCAACGAGTACGCGACGATCCACGAGTACAACGCCCAGGCGGGCGAGGTCGCCGAGCCGTTCCAGGTTCTCGCGATCGCGAACTTCCCGCACGGCTTCACCGACACCGCCGCGCGGCGGCTGGTGAGCCTAGTGGCTGGCGGGCCGCGGTGTGGCATCTACGTGCTGTTGTCCCATGACCGAAAGCACCGCCTGCCAAACGACTTCGCGATGGACGACCTGCGAGCCACGTCGGTGCATCTCGATTGGGTCGACGCGGATCAGAAGTTCGTGTGGCGCTACCCGGCCTTCGAGCACATGCCCCTCGCGCTCCCCGAGCCGATGGAGAGCGAAGCGCTTGTGCGGCTCATGAAGCAAGCCGGGAAAGCCGCGAAAGAGTCGATCCGTGTCGAAGTGCCCTTTAGCGTCGTGGTTCCGCAGGAATCGCAATGGTGGACGGAAACGTGCGACCGTGAGCTCGCCATCCCCATCGGGCGCGCGGGGGCAAATCGATTGCAGTACGTGCGACTTGGCAAAGGAACTGCGCAGCACCTGCTGGTGGCCGGCAAGACGGGCTCAGGCAAATCGACGTTCCTCCATGCCCTCGTGACCAGCGGGGCGATGCACTTCAGCCCCGAAGAACTGCGGTTCTACTTGGTTGACTTCAAGAAGGGTGTCGAGTTCAAGTCGTACGCCACGCACAACTTGCCCCATGCCGAAGTAATCGCCATCGAGAGCGAGCGCGAATTCGGTTTGAGCGTCCTCGAGCGACTCGACGAAGAACTCCGCCGGCGCGGCGAGAAGTTCCGCGAAGCGGGCGTGCAAAGCCTGGGCGACTACCGCGCCGATCACCCGAACGAACCCATGCCCCGCGTGCTGCTGGTGGTCGACGAATTTCAAGAACTATTCGTCGAGGACGACAAGCTCGCCCAGGAAGCCGGCCTGCTGCTCGACCGGTTAGTGCGGCAAGGGCGTGCGTTTGGTATGCACGTGCTGCTCGGTTCGCAAACCCTGTCAGGTGCCTATTCGCTCGCGCGGAGCACGCTGGGGCAGATGGCAGTCCGCGTGGCGCTGCAATGTAGCGAGGCGGATGCGCACCTCATTCTCAGCGACGAGCGCAATCAGGCCGCGCGGTTCCTCAGCCGGCCCGGCGAAGCGATCTACAACGACCAAAACGGCATGGTGACGGCCAATCAGCCATTTCAAGTCGTGTGGCTATCGGACCGCGAGCGTGCTGGCCATCTCGCCGAGGTGAACAAGCTCCGCCGCGAACGTGGCCTCGCACCGCGCGAGCCGATTGTGTTCGAAGGCAACGCCCCCGCCGACCCGCGAGAGAATGGCGAACTCGTGGCGCTGCTGAAGGGCGAGTCCAATGAAGCCGAGACCGGCACTCGCGCACCCGTAGCGTGGCTCGGCTCTGCGGTGGCGATCAAGCCGCCCACGTCGGCCACTTTCGCTCCGCACGGTGGAAGCAATCTGTTGGTCGTAGGCCAGCAGCCCGCCGCAGCGCTCGGCGTCATGACCACGGCGGCCATTTCGCTGGCAGCCGCCAATCCCAAGGCGAAGCTTTACGTGTTCGATGGCGCGCGGCCAGGCGATGTGGGCGAAGGCGTCTGGCCGCAAGTCGCCACGGCACTTGGCGACTCGGCCGAGCTGGTCGCACAGCGCGATGTTGCCGAGGTGATCGCCCGCGTGGCAACGGAACTCACCCGCCGAGATACCGAAGGGGACGAAGCGGCCCCGCCGATCTACCTAGTGATTCACAACGCGTCGCGTTTCCGCGAACTCCGTAAGAGCGAGGATGATTTCAGTTTCTCGATGGATCGCGACAAACCACCCGCAACCGACAAGCAACTCGCCGAGATCCTGAAGAACGGGCCGCAGTGGAACATTCATGTCTTGGTGTGGTGCGATGGGTACAACGCCGTGACGCGGTTGTTCGATCGCCTCGCCATGCGCGAGTTCGAAATGCGAGTGGTGTTCCAAATGTCGGCGGCCGACAGCAGCAACTTGCTTGATACGCCGGCCGCCAGCAACCTGACGCCGCATCGCGCGCTCATCTATAACGATGAGACGGGGGAGTCCGAGAAGTTCCGCCCCTATGGCATGCCAACCGAAGAGTGGCTGCGGGATGTGTCGCAGGCGTTGCGAGCGAGTGACGGAGTCTTATAGCAGCGACGGCAAGCGAACCGTCATCGTTGTTCCTTTGCCGAGCTGGCTGGTGCAGTGGATCGTGCCGCCGTGCGTTTCGACCACCGCCTTGCAGATGCTCAGGCCAAGGCCCGTGCCCGAAATCTGATCGCGGCTGCGGGCTCGGTCAGTGCGGAAAAACCGCTCGAACACCTTGCCCAGGTCGTCTTCGGCGATACCAATGCCGGTGTCGGAGACAACTAGCTCGACGGTGCCTTTCAGCGTGCGGAGCGTCACGTCGACTTTGCCTCCGGACGCCGTGTACTTAATGGCGTTGTCGACCAAGTTGTTAACCACCTGCCGAAGATGCGATCGGTTGCCCTCAACCATCACGGGATGCTCGATGTCGACCGCCAGGGCAATCTCTCGCGCCTCGCTCACCCCGGCGAACATGTCCGCCGAGCGGCTCGTCACTTCGTCGAGCGCGACCGGCTCCCACGCCTTGTGTTCGGGATCCCCTTCGGTCTCGGAGAGCAGCAGTAGCTGATTCACCAGCATCTCCAGCGCGAGACCTTCCTCCATGATGTCGGTTAAGAGCTCGCGATAGGTCTCCGCCGAGCGGTCGTTCGCGAGCGCCACCTCGATCGAACTACGTATCGCGGCGAGCGGCGTGCGGAGCTCGTGGGCCGAGCTTGCCAGGAAGTCGCGGCGCTGCTCGATGTAGCTGGCGATTCGGTCGAGCAGGTGGTTGATCGTCAGGGCCAGGTGATCGAACTCGTCCCCCGTCCCCGCCAATCGCAGTCGCTCGTCGAGCCGGTCGGGGCGTAGCCGGCTGGCGGTTTCTGTGATTTCGCCAACCGCCCGCGTCGCCCGCCCGGCGAGCCAGTACCCGCAAATCGGGGCGACCCACAGGATGGCGAGTGCGGCGGCTAACACAATGCGATCGATCCGCCCCATGTCGTAGTACAGCATGTCCAGCGACGAGCCCACCACGACGCGAGCCACGTCGTACTCGTTCGTGCGCGGCTTCGTCTCCAATGCTCGGAAGCCCTGTATCGTGACGGGTAGCCCGCCCCCCAACCCCTGAAGGCTATCGAGAAAGTTGCGATCGCCGCTGCTCGACCAAATGAGCGCGTTGTCCACGCCGTAGAGCGCCACAAACCACTCGTGATGCTGGTGCCCGATCGCTTTTCGCTCCAGCGCATCGGTCAGTTCGGTGAAGTCCCCCAGCGACTTGTCGGACAGGGCGAGCTCAATCTCGCGCGAGTCCTCGTACAGATTCTGGTCGAGCTCCGATTGAATCGCCCACCAAACGCCTTGCCGCACGCCTAAGAGCGCGAGGAAGGAAACGAGCGATACGCCTAGCGCGTTCCAAGCGGCGATGCGAAAACGGACCGTCTTAAATGGATGGGACTTCAAGGATCGAGACGGGCCAAGGTGCGAGGGATCGAAACTGTCTACGCCTCGCTCGCTACCCGCAGCACGTACCCGCGACCGCGTACGGTGTGCAGCAGTGGCTGGGCGAACGACTTGTCGATCTTACCACGCAGTCGAGTGATGTGCACCTCGATCACGTTGGTCACGCCCACCCAGTCGGCGTCCCACAAATGCTCGCACAGCATCTTTCGCGTCATCACCTGGCCTTCGTTCCGCATCAGGAACTCCAGCAGGCTGAACTCCGTTGGTGTCAGGTCGATTTCCGTGCCGTCGCGAGTGACGCGACGCGTCGCAAGGTCGAGACTCAATGGCCCCACTTCCAGACACTGCGACTGCAAATGAATCGACCGCCTTGTGATGGCGTCGAGCCTTGCAAACAGCTCGGGAAACGCGAATGGCTTCACCAAGTAATCGTCGGCGCCTGCCTGCAAACCTGCCACCCGTTCTTCCACCGAACCGAGCGCCGTGAGAATCAGCACCGGAGTGCGAACTCCCTGGCCGCGTAGGGTGGTGAGTAGCTCGATGCCCGACAGATCGGGGAGCATCAAGTCGAGCACGACGACATCCGCGTCCTGCGCCAGCGCGGCCTCCAGGCCCGTCCGCCCATCGCGAACCCACTGGCAAGGGCGGCCTGCCTCGCTCAGGCCCTGCTCCAGCGCCTTACCCAGAACGTGGTCGTCCTCGACGATCAATACACGCATCGGAATGGCACCTTTAAGCGAAGCGGACTCGCCCCGATCGTGAAACTCGATCAGCCGCGGTTCGGATTGGATTAGCATCATCTTTCAAAGCTCCCTTAGTATAATCGCCACACGGCCGCCGGGTGTACGGGTGGGCTGGCACGGTGAGCAACCAAGCCTAACGGCGGACGGCGAGCGACTTCGCCTATCTCCATTTTCCCCGACCCGTCGAACGTGCCTATGCGGGAAAAGTCGGACTTTCCGATTTGTAATCACAGGTAGCTCGCCAAGGGCATCAGATTGCGACCAACGGGTGCGTCAACTACGCTAACGGAAATTCCGGAGGACTGAACGCTAAACTCGAAGGGCGGAAAATGAGCGGTTCGTACTCGTGGCGGCTGGGGCAGTTGTGCCTGTTTTTGGTTCTTATGGCCTTCGCGGTGTTGCCGGCCCAAGGCCAAACCCCGAGCGCCGACGATACCTGGTCCGCCGACCCGGCACTCGTCGAGCGCCTGGCCCGCGAGCGGAAGAATCGAATGCACGACGAACGGCTCGTGCCGGAATACAAGCTCCCACCGCTGTTCAACGCCCCCCCCGCGAACCTCGACGAGTGGGAGGCTCGACGTGTCGAAATCCTCCAAATTCTCCAGCAGCACTGGTTCGGCCGCATGCCCGCGCCGCCGGAACGCATTGAAGTGAAGACCGTCAGCTCCGAACCACTCAAGTCGATTGCCGGTGGAGTTCGCAAACGCATTGAACTGACTTGCCATCTACAGAACGGCAAGGTGTTCAAATTCGGGTACTGGCTTTACGCCGTCGAGGGCGAGCGCCGGCCGGTGTTCGTGATGATCAACAATCGCGAGCCCGAACTCGCGAACCCCAAGGACGAGCAGTTCGGCGAGTTCGTCGCGGTTCCAGTGATTCTCGAAGCGGGCTTCGCGCTTGCCGTTTTCCAGCACAACGACCTCGCGCCGGACGATCCCAAGACCTTCCGCAATGGCTTGTTGAAACACGTGGTTCCCGCGGGCAAGCGGGCCCCCGATGCCCCGGGTGCCATCGCCGCCTGGGCGTGGGGCGCGAGCACCCTCCTCACGTCGCTTGCTGACCAGCCGCTGGTAGACGACACGCGGGCGGTGGTCATCGGGCACTCGCGCGGTGGCAAGACGGCACTTTTTGTGGGGGCCGTCGATCCGCGATTCAAGCTCGCCATCTCCAACGAGTCGGGCTGCGGCGGTGCGGCACTCGCCCGCCGTCGGTTTGGCGAGACCGTCGAGCAAATCACCACGAGGTTCGGCTACTGGTTCTGTCCACGCGCCGCCGACTACGCCAATCGCGAAGCGGAGATGCCGTTCGACCAGCATTTTCTCACCGCCGCGATCTGTCCTCGACACGTCGCGATTGGCAGCGCGTCGGACGATCTCGGGGCGGATCCTCGCGGCGAGTGGCTCGGTCTGGCGAACGCGGCCCCGGCCTTCCAAGCGGTTGGCATCGATTGCCTCACGCCTGATGACAAGATGCCACCACTGGATCAGCCGGCCTATCGCGGCGCGACTAGTTATCACGTTCGGCGGGGCGACCACAACCTGCTCGTCGCCGACTGGCAGCACTACATCCTGGCTGCGAAACGTGCTTGGCAGTCGTCCGTTGGTGTGGACCGCTGATCCCGAATCGAGACGAACCCCTGCCAGCGCGGCGTCCAAGCTGATCGCCCAACGACCATGCATCGAGCGCAAAATGTTCAATTGTGCTCGTCGCACGGACGATTTGGGGTCTTAGGTGCTAACTCCCCCGCCAACAGAAGGCTGCTGCCACCGCCGGCATGTCGTTTGCAGCGGGTTGCGTAGGTTTTGGCGGTAAAGCTGGATGGACGAACCTCGCCCGCGGCCTAGCGAAGGACGCGGCGCGAGGGTTTCCTTATGGCGGATCGCGCCCACCCACCGAAGCTCGGCATTAAGGTCGAGCTTCACGCCCGCTCCATCCCGTCCCCCCCCGGTTCCACGTCCGCGTCGCTCACCGCCCCCCCGCTCCTATCGCCGTGCCGCTGCCTCGGTGCATGGCTTACCGCTCAGAGATTACACCTGGAATATTGCATGTCGAGTCTAGCCATCGGGCGAGCTTCTCCTACTAGCCATCTAGCGACGCGGGAGACCTCAGGAAGAACAGAGAGTAAATCGAAGATGAATGCTCGAGTGGCGCTCGCCGACGACGAGCCCGATGCCCGGCGGGTGCTCGCGCGGCTGCTGGAACGTCTGGGATGCGTCGTGACTCTGATGGCCGAAGACGGGACACAGCTTGTAGCGGCCTCGCTGGTCAACAACGTCGACTTAGTGATTCTCGACCTCGACATGCCCGAACAGGATGGATTGGAGACCGCCGAGGAACTCGCGCGGCACGGTTTGCCGGTCATTTTGGTTTCCGGTCACCCCGACTTGCACCATTTGGTCCTCGATCAGGAACCCCTAGTCACGGCCTTGGCCAAGCCGATATTCTCCAACGAACTCGAGCGTGCGATTCGCTTGGCACTCCACCTTGAGGAGAAAGAGTAACCCATGGTGCGGCTGGGCAGCACAAACCCGAAGCATCGGGTGCTGTACCTGATTGTGGCAATCGCCGGTACGTTTAGCGTCGTGGGTGGCGCGGTGACGTTACTTGGTTGGTTCGCCAATGCGCCGCGATGGACCGATTGGTGGGGCGACGGAATCTCGATGTTCCCCAATGCCGCGCTCTGCGGCATTCTATGCGGTATCGCCGTCCTGCTGCTCGTGCATCATCGATGGCACTGGCAGATGGTAACCATCCGTACGCTGGCGGCAATCGTCGCCCTCATCGGTGGGCTAACCTTCCTGGAACACCTATCGGGCATCAATTTCGGCATCGATTCCCTGCTAATCGAGCGCGATTGGGGCCAAAAAGCTACCTACGTTCCGATGCGGATGGGTATGCCCGCATCCATGTCGTTCGTTCTGCTAGGTGTCGCGGTACTGATGGCGACCGGTTCGCCGTCGATGAGACGCAATGCCTGCGCACTGGCCATCGTCCCGGTGATTATCGCCAGCTTGTCGCTCATCGGATATCTTTTTGACGCCGACCAACTCTACGGCGTGGCAAAGTTCACCGCCATTGCCCGACAGACAAGCACGATCATTGCGGCGCTCGGTATCGCCGTTGTTGCATCGATCCCCGAGTTCGGCTTTGCCGCCGCTATGACGCGCGCCGACACCAGCGGATCGGTGCTGCGTCGCCTGATTCTGCCCGTACTGCTGATTCCCTTGCTACTTAGCTGGATACACGTTCTGGCCAAAGACGACGAACTGATCGACGACGAGTTCGGCAATGCGCTGCGCACCTTGGTCGAAGCGGGACTACTGATCGCGCTTTTGTGGTGGACCGCTCGACGCCTCGCTCAGCACGCCTCGGCTGCCCACGACGCGAGGCTTCGCCTTGCCGCCATCGTCGAATCGTCTGCCGACGCCGTGGTGAGTAAGTCGCTCGACGGAATCGTTCAGAGTTGGAATGAGGGCGCCACGCGCATCTTTGGCTACCGTCCTGAAGAGATAATTGGGAAGAACATCTCGATACTGATACCAGCAGACCGTCTCAACGAGGAAACCGAGATCCTCAGCAAAATTAGGCAGGGAGATCGCGTTCAGCACTACGAGACTATTCGGGTTCGCAAAGATGGCCGGCACATCCATGTGTCGCTAACGGTATCGCCGCTTCGCGGAGCGACGGGCGAGGTCATCGGAGCCTCGAAAATCGCACGCGACATCACCGAGAGCAAACACGCCCAGGAGGCCCTTCGTCGCAGCGAAGCAGAGCTTCACACCCTAGCCAACTCCATTCCGCAGCTTGCTTGGATGGCCGACCCCGACGGAAGTGTCATCTGGTACAACCAGACTTGGTACGACTACACCGGCACCGACTTCCAGCAAATGGAAGGATGGGGCTGGAAAGAAGTGCACGATCCAGCGGTTCTGCCTGCTGTGATCGAGCGCTGGAACGACTCGGTGAAAACGGGTGCGAACTTCGAGATGGAGTTTCCCATTCGCAGTCGTGCAGGTGCGTTTCGCTGGTTCCTTACCCGCGCGAGGCCGCTGCACGACGAATCGGGGAAAGTCATCCGGTGGTTCGGCACCAGCACCGACATCGACGAGGCAAAGGCAACTGAAAAGGCTCTGCTTGAAAAAACCAACGCCCTCGAACTGCTCAACGAAACCAATAAGACCGTCGGTTCGAAGCTCGACCTCCCCGATTTGCTGCAAGCGGTGACCGATGTCGCCACCGAACTGACCGACGCCAAGATCGGCGCGTTCTTCTATAAAACGAAGGACGAACAAGGCGAGCCCCTGATGCTCTGCACCTTCGCAGGTCCCGCGCGCGAGCAGTTCGAACAGCATGGAATGCCGAGCGACATGCCGCTGTTCGGGCCGACGTTCGCTGGCGACGGTATCATCCGTTCGGACGATATCTGCATCGATCCCCGCTACCGCCAGCTCGAACTCCAACACAGTAAGTCGCCCGACGAGTTCCAGGTGCATAGCTACCTCGCCGCCCCCGTCCGGTCGCGAATGGGCGAAGTGATCGGCGGACTCTTGTTCGGCCATTCCGAACCGGGCGTCTTCACCGAGGCCACCGAGCGACTCGTCGCCGGTCTCGCCTCGCAAGCCGGCGTCGCCATCGATAACTCGCGCCTCTACGAAAATCTCAAGACGGCGGCCGAGGAACGGGAACACCTGCTCCAAGCCGAACGCTCGGCACGCAGCGAGGCCGAAAGGCTCAATCTGCTGAAGGACGAGTTCCTCGCCACGCTGTCGCACGAACTTCGCACGCCACTCAACGCCATCCTTGGCTGGTCGCAACTCTTGGGACGCGGCGACGCGAGCGAAGAGGACCTGCACGAAGGCCTCGAGACCATCGAGCGCAACGCCCGCGCGCAAACGCAGTTGATCGAAGACCTCCTGGACATGAGCCGCATCGTCTCCGGACGCATCCGGCTCGATGTGCAGCCCACCGATCTGGGGAGTGTGCTCGAACTGGCCATCGATTCGGTTCGGCCCAGCGCCGATGCCAAGCAGATCACGCTCCGCAAAGTGCTCGACCCCCGCGTGGGGCAAGTCGCGGGCGATCCGACGCGACTGCAACAAGTGTTCTGGAACCTGCTGTCGAACGCCATCAAGTTCACCCCGCGCGATGGCACAATCGATGTGGTATTGGAGCGTGTGAACTCCCACGCCGAGATCACGTTCCGCGACACCGGTATCGGAATTCCGCCTGAGTTTCTCGCCAACGTGTTCGATCGCTTCCGCCAAGCCGACTCTTCCACCACCCGCCGCTACGGTGGATTGGGGCTTGGTTTGTCGATCGTCAAGAACCTTGTAGAACTGCATGGTGGGCACATCGAGGTGTTCAGTGAAGGCCAGGACAAAGGATCGACGTTTACCATCTCGCTGCCCTTGATGCCCGTCCGCGAACGAGCCGACCGTCGACACCCCACTTCGATGAGCGACGCGCCAACCGAGTGGGGCGAAGTAGTTCTTTCGGGGACCAAGATTCTGGTACTCGACGACGAAGCCGACGCCAGGCAACTGCTCACGCGGGTCCTTACCCACTACGAGGCAACCGTTGAATCGGCCGCCAATGCCGAGGCAGCGATCGAGCTCGTGAAGCGGTGGGGTCCCGATGTGATCGTCAGCGACATCGGCATGCCAGGCACCGATGGCTACGAGTTCATCCGCCGTGTGCGAGCGCTATCGCCCAACCAGGGAGCCCGAACCCCCGCCATCGCGCTCACCGCCTTCGCCAGGTCCGAAGACCGCACGCAAGCAATGCTCGCCGGTTACCAGCTGCATGTCGCCAAGCCGATTCAGCCCCAAGAACTAGCCGCCAGCATCGCCAGCCTCCTCCACCGCGTTGACCCCGTTTCGAGCTAAGTACGGCAAGTTCGTTCTCTCGTGTAGCACGGACCGTTTGTCTTAAGCCGCGGAGCGGCGACAGCGCATAGCCAGGGGCGCGAGCCCCTGGACTACTCGTCCCCGTAGGACGAAAGCCGCAGAGCGGCGACAGCGGGCTACAGCCATCGGGGAAGGATTGGAACCAACGACTCGCTGCCGCCGCTCCGCGGCTAGGATGATCTTACCGGACTCCACAACCTGGGGCTCGCGCCCCAGGCTATGCGCTTTCGCCACTCCGTGGCTGGAAGGATCACACCACTTTTCTCCGCATTCTTCCCGGATTTCTGAACCCTTTTGGAAATTTCGAGAAAATGTACAAACGTTCCAAAAAGGGACTAGAAAGTACTCGCGCCCATGTTCTAATTCTGAAGTAAGCCGGATCAAGCGGAGCGCCGACCCGGCAATGGACGCTGAAATGAAAGGAGAAACAGAGCCACTTACAGACCTCCCCCAAACATGTCATTTCGACAGGAGCCCTGCGACCGAGAAATCTCGCCTCTAGTAGAACAAGGCCTTCCAATTCGAAGAGCATGTACCAGCGACCTGCTGCAAGTCACCGCGTGGCCTCGCTCGGCAGCGCCGATTCCTCCGTCGTGCCGTTTGGCTAGGAAAAAGGCCGTTCGGAGTGACACGGACACAAGAGCAATGTGCTCCCCATTCGTCCGGTAGCCACGAAGTGGCGCGCTTTGAAAGCCCAGGGCGAAGCCCTGGGAAACCATCGCCCGTCAAACCGTTAGTCCCGAAGGGACGCGCTACCCATGTGCGCTGGCGTAATTTAGCGCGCTCTTTCAGAGCTAATCATCAACATCTAATCATCCCCCCAGGACTTCGTCCTGGGCTTTCAAAGCGCGCTCCTTCGGAGCTAGGTCTCGGTGCAACTTACGAATCGGAAACGTTACGAATCGGGAGCACGCCAAGCGCCGGATCGGCTCGGAGCTTGATCCGGCCTACTCCCTTCCCGCTAGTAAAGTCGCACCTGCGGCTCACCCCTGCGACTTTATTCTTTTCGCCCGAACCACCACACCATGACTTCAGCCGAAAAAACACGATACTTTTTCCCGCTCACCAGTTTTCACAAAGAGAGTAAAGTCGCACCCAATGAAAAAGTCACGAAAGTGCGACTTTATTCGTGCGATCAAGGGGAGCGAAATCGAGGGTTAGAATCACCACGGCCCTAACGGGCCCCGCTCGCCGGAGACTCGTGAAAGCCTGCACGTTTTAACCCTTACAATCGCTATCTGACGTGGTCCACGCGTGTCCTATAATTGACGATCGAACTCCTTCGCCTCGGGCGGAGCTGCGCGCGTTTTTGCATGCTTATGAGTGTTATGGATTCATCGCCGCTTCCCATCGAAACCTTGCTCACCAGCGAGATGACTCGCGCGGAGGCGCTTGCCATTGGCGAACTGATTGCGAGGGTTTGGCCGAAGCCTGGGGTGACCGCCGATGACCGAGCGGGCGTCGTGCGAACCAACCGTGGCGACTCGAATCCCCCGGCGGGTCTCGAAAGCCGTTCGCTAGTGATTCGCGATGGAACCCAAGTCGTGGGACACGCGATTGTTTTTCCTCGGACCATCAGCACTTCGCTGGGCGAGATGACGATCGCTGCGCTCGGCTCCGTCTGCACCGATCCTGCGTATCGAGGCCAGCGGATGGGCGAGCGGCTGGTGCACGAAGCTTGGCGGGCAGTCGACGACGGGCGTTTGCCATTCTCGCTGTTCCAAACCAGCGAGGTCGTCAGTCAGTTCTATTCGCGACTCGGAGCTGTGGCGGTCGACAACACCTTTATCAACTCGCTCGGCGACGATCCGACGAAGTGTCCCTTCAAAGACCAGCGGATCATGCGCTATCCAGCAACTCGCGAGGGCTGGCCGGCGGGGACCATCGATCTCCGCGGACCAGGCTATTAATTCACCCGCTGCGACCCGGCGCGACATTGTGTACAATGCAGCCTTTGGCCCCCGGGCCAGTGATTTCTCCTGCGCTACGTTACGCGAGGTTCCTGATGCTCGAGCGTGCGACGATCGCTTTGTGTTTGCTGTTCTCCTTGGAAGCCTCCGCCGTGGCGTTCGACCAGTCGGCTGCCCACAAGATCGACGAGCGATTCCGCGACAAGTGGTCGGCGGCCTCGGTCGATCCGCAGTGGAGTTCGCCGAACCAGTTCTGGTACCGCCGACCGCTCGCGGGGCAGGGGGAGGAGCTGGTGCTGGTGGATTGCGCCAGCGGAACTCAGGAAGTCGTCGCCAGCGATGCACATCCCAAAGACACCCAACCCGCTTGGCGACCCGAAGCCCGTCAGCGCCACGCCCGCGCAAGACGAATGTCGCCCGATGGCAAGTGGCGAGTCGAAGCTCGCGAGCACAACCTATGGCTCAAGAATCGCGAAACGGGCGAGGAGCAACAGCTCACCACCGATGGCGTAGAGGGCAACGACTACGAGGGTCGCGTGTACTGGTCGCCCGACTCAACCTCGTTCGTCGCCATGCAAACCAAAGCGGGCGGCGATCGTCGTGTGCACCTCATCGAGTCCTCGCCTGGTGACCAGCTACAGCCGAAGCTCGATTCGTACCACTACCTAAAGCCAGGCGACGACATCCCGCTCCGCCGACCAAAGTTATTTCGCGTTGACGAAGTAAAGGAGATTGCGGTCTCGAACAAGCTGTTCGACAACCCGTGGGAAATCGGCGAAGTGCGTTGGGATCCCGAAAGCGAGCACTTCACCTGCTACTACAACGAGCGCGGCCACCAAGTCGCCCGAGTGCTGAAGGTCGATGCGGCAACGGGCGACGTGCAAGTTGTGGTCGAAGACAAACAGCCAACCTTCATCGACTACGCCCACAAGCACTTCGCCTACTACCTCGACGACACCGACGAACTGGTGTGGATGAGCGAGCGCGATGGTTGGAACCACCTGTACCTCGTCGACCTCGAGTCGGGCGACGTGAAGAACCCGATCACCCAGGGCGAGTGGGTCGTGCGGGGAGTGGATTTTGTCGATCCCGAGAAACGCGAGATTTGGTTTCGCGCAAGCGGCATTCACCCCGAGCAGGATCCTTACTACATCCATCACTGCCGCATTGGCTTTGATGGCCAGGGTCTGGTGGTCATGACCGCCGGGGACGGAAATCATCGCATTACCTACTCCCCCGATCGCGAGTATCTGGTCGACACCTACTCGCGCGTCGACCTGCCACCTGTGGTCGAGCTTCGCAAAACCAGCGACGGCAGCTTGGTGAAGGAGCTCGAGCAGTCGGACCTCGGTTCGCTCGAAGCCCTCGGCTGGCGTGCTCCCGAGCGTTTCGTCGCCAAGGCGCGCGATGGCGAGACTGACATCTACGGTGTGATCTTCCGGCCCACGGAGTTCGACGAGAGCCGCAAGTATCCCATCGTCGAGGACCTCTACGCCGGACCCCATGGCTCTTTCGTTCCGAAGGACTTCTACACGATCCACAATCAGCAGCGACTCGCGGAGCTTGGGTTTATCGTCGTGCAGATTGATGGACTGGGGACATCCAATCGCTCGAAGAAGTTTCAAGATGTCGCGGCGAAGAACCTCGTCGACGCGGGCCTTCCGGATCGCAAACTGTGGATGAAAGCCGCCGCCGAGCAGTATCCGCAGATGGATCTGTCGCGCGTGGGAGTCATGGGGCACTCGGCTGGAGCACAGAGCGCGATGGCCGCGCTGTTGTGGCATGGCGATTTTTACAAAGTGGCTGTTTCCAGCTGTGGCTGCCACGACAATCGCATGGACAAGATCTGGTGGAACGAACTGTGGATGGGCTGGCCCATTGGCCCCCACTACGCCGAGCAGTCGAACGTCACCAACGCCCATCGACTGGAAGGCAAGCTATTCCTGATCGTCGGCGAACTCGACAAGAACGTCGACCCCGCGTCGACCATGCAGGTGGTCAATGCCCTGATTAACGCGGAAAAGGATTTTGAGTTTCTGGTCGTTCCCGGTCGCGGCCACGATACGTTCACGCCGTACGTCGATCGGCGGAAGCGCGACTTTTTGATGGAGCACCTCCATGCCACGAGCCACCGAGCGGTGGAATCGACCACGGCGGAGAACCACTGAAGTAGCGGGAGTCGCAAGACTTCCGGCTGCCAATTCTGAACGTCCCGAACTCTTGCGAGTCCGGCTACCAAAAAACTGTTACTTTAACATGCTTTCAATCGCTTCGACCGCGGCGTCGGTGCCGTCGAACTCGTCGCGACGACCTGCGAGGTTTTCGCGATAGACTTCGGCGTCGACGAGGAACTCTTCGAGCTGCTCGCGTTTGACGTGCTCGATCGCCGACCAATCGCCACCGCCGAGTTGCTTGAGAAAGCAGGCGTTGATGCACTGCTCGAAGTGCTTGTCCTCGGGCAACGCAAAGAAAGGCTTACCAAGATACAGCGACTCGCCTAGGAGCTGGTTTCCCGCCGCCGCGATTACCGAATGGCAATGGACGAGGTCCTCGGTAAATGCGTTCTCATCAACCTCGCAAAACACGGCAGACCCCTGCGGGGGGCGGGCGCCGAGGCCGTAGATGCGAATAGGCATGCCGAGATTCGCGAGGATCTCGACCACAGGCTCGGGCGTTTGCCGGCGCAAGTAGCTAAGAAGGAAATCGCCCGCGGAAGGAGTTCGCGTCCGAATCGAAGGACGCAGCAGCGGTCCGACCTGGACCACTTGCTCGTATCCCGCTTTGAGTGGTGGGCGATAGAACGCGCTCACCACGGTTTTCTGTTCGCGAATGTCGAACATCCAGACCGCGAGTCGCATGCTGCGAGCCCACCACTGGAGCTGCGACGGAAGGGACGACAAATCGTACGCCACCAAGAAATGCTGATGATCGAAACTCACCACCGGAATACTCGCGAGATGCGCCGCACGAGGTACGAGCGGCTCGAAGTCGCTGATGACAAGATCTGGCTTGTCGCGGGCGATGTCGTTGGCGATCGGCTTAACGAGTTTCTTCTGCTTCCACCACACACCAAGTCCTTCGCGAATCGTCTTCAAAAGATCGAGCCGCTTCTCCGAGTAGTGGAACTTGAGCCCGGGGATCTCGCGGACTTCGACGTCCGCGACGTCGTGGTACTGCTTGCGAAGGAATTCCAGCGCGTCGTGCGACGTGTAGAGCACGATGCGGTGACGCTGCCGGAGTTCTTCGACGATGGTCCGCGCGCGGGCGGCGTGTCCGCGACCTTCTCCCATGATGCTGTAGAAGATGGTGGCCACGGCGAGGCGAAGTCGGCGGAGTTCGAAGGGCGGGAACGCTCGGGCGACCCAGGGACGCCATGCCCGCAATCTTACCACCGATTCGGAACTTCGTGGAGCCTCGCGAAACCAGCGAGAAACGGCGTGCTAGCGAGGGACAGCACCTACGCCGGTCGCCACGCGATTCGACAACCCCGCCTCGGTGACGGAGAACTCTCCCCATACGGGCAAGTGGTCGGACACCTGCTGCGCTTGGTCGAGCGTGAGGCCATGGATCGACTGGATGTCGTACACACCACCTCGCCCTGTGAACTCGGCGGTGCTGGGGCGGTGGAACAGGATGTTGTCGTGCAGATACGATTTGACGACGTTCGTCGGTTCGTTCTGGATCACCGGATAGATGTCCGGAATCTGCCCGAGGCCTGCCAGGTCCGCCGGCGTAAGCGGCCGACTCGATCGCCCGTACGAGCCGGGCGGGGCGCTCGGCACCTTGGTGTTGAAGTCGCCGAGCAGGATGATGTCGTCCTCGGTCGACATGGCCGACCCCAAGGGTTGGCGGCGAACGACGGAGTAGACTTGAGCGAGGGCGTCCATCTCCTCTTTCGCCAACTCAGGATCCGTGTGGGTGTTTACCAGCATGAAGGTAAATCGATCCGCCGGATTTGCAACGCCGCGCGTGGCGAAGAACGCCACCATCGGCTCGCGGTGGAGCATGTTGTCTGGATCGCGAACCGTGTAGACGTAATTCGGATGCACTTCGACCCGTGCGGTGTCGAAAATATAGGCGTACTGTTCGGTGCTCGTCGTGTTTCCGATTCTTGGCCCCACGCGGGAATCGTACTGGCGCCCCGAAAGTTGATTGAGGCGTTGCACGAACTTCGGAATGAACAGATCGTCCTGCGTGCGAATCTCTTGAATCGCGACGATGTCGAAGTTGCTGATAATCTGACAGATGGTGTCGATGACGTAAGGCTTCCCGGCCTTCGCATCGCCAAACACTTGAATGTTGAACGAGGCGATCTTGATGGTCGCCCCGGGCGGGGGATTCCAGGCGGGCGTCGCAGTCGGAAGTCCCTGAGTCGGGTACGGCTGAGGGGTGCCGCCGAAGTCGGGGGCTTTGCCGGAGACGAGGATCTGCTGGATATCCTCGAGGTGCAAACCCTTGAGGAACATCCAGCCGCCACCGCCGAAAATGGCGACCATGAGCGCCGAGGAAATAAGCCGCTGCATCGCAGTTGCCCCTCCATGGGCCCCGATGAACATCCTTGCCGATTGCGAATTGGTGAAGCTTAGGACATCGGCGAAAATCGGGCTAGACGAGTTGCGGCCGTCGCGGGTGGTGCTAGCGACATGGCCTTCGCTACCGATTTGTGGCACTGCTGGTCCCCAAAATCGGAACTGATTACACTAGTCGGACTGCCCTGTGCCCACCTTCGACTTGGAGATGTTTACGATGCGCTGCCTCCTTTTATTGGCTGGTCTATTATTGGCCAGCGTGGCCCACGGGGAAGCTAAGGTGACCGTCGACGTGCTCGACGCCGCTGCCGCGAAACCTGGTTTTAAGTTTGAGAACGTCCCCGCTCCTTCGGCGACCGACGCTGGCAATGTGGCGAAGCTGTCACTGGTGGACGGGCGCCGTGATCGCAACTCACCGGGGGTCGCCACGCTGACCGATGGCGGCACTTCGAATACGCCCGACGATCCCGCTAGCAGTTTCTTCTTTGGCGGCGACGGCGGCCGGGTGCTGGTGGACCTGGGCAAGGAACTCGACATCGAGCAGGTGAACTCCTACTCGTGGCACCCTTCGGACCGTTCGCCGCAGGTCTACACTTTGTGGGGCGCAGCGGAAGGGGCGAAGGGGCTGAAGCTCGCCCTGTCGGATGCCGATCCCTCGGAGTCGGGCTGGACGAAGATCGCGGAGGTCGACACCCGCGACGCGGCCGACGGCAAGCAAGGGCAAACCGGCGTGTCGATTGATGGTGTGGGCAAGTTCCGCTACTTACTCCTCGACATCCAGAAGTCGGACGATAACAGCCCGTTTGGGAATACCTTCTTTACGGAGATCGACATCGTCGATGGCAAGGAGTATCCCAAGGCCGAGCCGCTGCGGAACGTCGACTCGATGGTGATCGACGACAAGTACGAGATCTTCTTCGACACCACGGGTGCTCCAGAACTCCGCGGCTGGGTCGACGAGAAGCTGAAGCCGGTGGTTCGCGAGTGGTACCCTAAGATCGTCGACATGCTGCCGAGCGAAGGCTTCGACGCCCCGACGAAGTTCACCATTTTCTTCCGCAACGATATGGACGGCGTGGCGTACACGCAGGGCGTCGATGTCCACTGCGCCGGCGTGTGGTTCAGTCGCAATCTGGACGGCGAGGCGAAGGGTGCCGTGGTGCACGAACTGGTGCACGTGGTGCAGCAGTACCGCTCGCGTCGTAACCCGGGCTGGCTGGTCGAAGGACTGTGCGACTACATCCGCTGGTTTATGTACGAACCACAGGATCAACGCCCTCGCGTGAACTTCACTCGCGACAACTACGATGGCAGCTATCGCATCACCGGCTCGTTCCTCAATTACCTGGTGAGCCAGAAGGGGGAGGAGATCATCCCCAAGCTCAACGCCATCATGCGAGAAGGAAAATACAACGACGATGTCTGGACCGAACTCACCGGCAAGACGGCCGCGGAATTGTGGGCAGACTTTGAGGAGAGTTCGAAGAAGAGCTAAGGCGTCCTCTTCGAAATGAAAGCAAGAACTGGCTCGACCCTCCTGCTTGCGGGAGGGTCGAGTTTTTTTGTGGATCACTAGTTTGTTCGCAGGATAGCGGCACAGCCACACCTTGGAAAACAGCGTGAGATTTATTGACGATCCTCCGCGCCATAGGTGACTCGCCGGTCGTGAAGAGCGATTGGACTGCGCGGTTGCTGACTGACGAATGCGAAGTAGGAGATTTGGGCTCGACGAGTTGCGGCGTGCCTCGCGGCGTTAGCAATCGACTAGTCTTCCCCCGGAGCTATGCAGATTTTCCGAACTGGTTGCCCCGAAAAACGGAACTGATTAGACTGTGCGCTCTGCCCGCTAGCCCACCTTTGTTCTGGAGATTTCTTAGATGCGGTCCCTCCTTTGTATTACTGGACTATTGGCCGCCAGCGTGGCCTACGGAGAAACCATGGTGACCGTCGATGTGCTCGACGCCGCTGCTGCGAAACCTAGATTCAAGTTTGAGAACGTTCCTGCTCCTTCGCCGACCGATGCTGGCAATCTGGCGACACTCACCCTCGTGGACGGTCGACGTGATCCTAGTTCACCCGCCATCGGAACCCTCACCGACGGGGCCACCTCCGACAGCCCCGACGATCCTGCGCATAGCTTCTTCTTCGGTGGCGATGGCGGCCGGGTGCTGGTGGACCTGGGCAAGGAACTCGACATTGAGCAGGTGAGCTCCTACTCGTGGCACCCTTCGGATCGCGCGCCACAGGTTTACACGCTGTGGGGAGCAGCGGAGGATGCTCAGGGGCTGAATCTCGCTCTGTCCGATGCCGAGCCCGCGGAATCGGGTTGGACGAAAATCGCGGATGTCGACACGCGCGAAGCTGCGGATGGCAAACGCGGGCAGACGGGCGTATCGATCGATGGAGTTGGCAAGTTTCGTTATCTGCTGTTCGACATCCAGAAATCGGACGAGCGCAGCCCTTACGGCAATACGTTCTTCACCGAGATCGACATCGTCGATGGCAACGAGTACGCGAAAGCCGAGCCACCAAGTAATGTCGACTCGATGGAGATCGACGGCAAGTACGAGATCTTCTTTGACACCACGGGCGCTCCAGAACTTCGTGGCTGGGTGAACGAGGAGCTCAAGCCAGTGGTTCGCGCGTGGTATCCAAAGATCGTCAAGATGCTGCCGAGCGAAGGCTTTGATGCACCCACCAAGTTCACTATTTACTTCCGCAACAGCATGGATGGTATTGCACACACCGAGGGCGTGAATGTCTATTGTGGAGGCGTGTGGTTCAGTCGCAATTTGGACGGCGAAGCGAAGGGTGCCGTGGTGCACGAATTGGTTCACGTCGTGCAGCAGTACAACTCACCCCGTAATCCAGTCTGGCTCTACGAGGGACTTTGCGACTACATACGCTGGTTCAAGTACGAGCCTGCCGATCAACGCCCCCGAGTCAATTTTGCTAAAGACAACTACAACGGCAGCTACAAGATCACCGCCTCGTTTCTGAATTACTTGGTGAGTCAGAAGGGCGAGGAAATCATCCCCAAGCTCAACGCCATCATGCGCGAAGACCGCTACAATGACGATGTGTGGAAAGAGCTCACCGGCAAGACGGCGGCGGAGTTGTGGGCGGATTTTGAGGAGAGTTCGAAGAAGAGCTAGTGACGAATCTTCTCCCAGGGTAGCGGCATTCGCCGCAACCCTGGGCTAACATACGCAATGCCTTCGGCATACAGAGCATCGCCGCAGACGAATATCCCGAAGGGATTGCGTCACCCAGCCCAGTGTTGCGGCGCAGCCGCTACGCTGGGAGACGCATTGCGTCGCTAATGGCCTTCGCGGCGTATGCAGCGAGTCGGCTGAAGAAGGATTAGCTCTAAGCGCGTTTGCGTCCGACGAATCGGAAGTACGGAATCCTCAGCATTGGGATCATCATGATCTTGCCGGCGTGTTCGTCGACGCTCACCGTCTCGAAACGGCGTTCGAGGTAGGGCAAGAGATCAGGGTTGGGGAAGACGTTGTCGTTCGAGAACCAGACGGGCCAGAAGCTGCGGCGGAACCAAGAGTGCTTCGCACGGCCTTCGGGCGGGTACTTCTTGGCGACGTAGAAGTCGACCACGCCGATCGTGCCGCCTGGCTTGAGTAGCGTGAGGGCGTGGTCGATGGCGTCGTACCAGTTGGGGATCATCGTCAGCGAGTAGCAGAACGTCAACACGTCGACCGAGCCAGGCTCAAGGTCAACCGTGGTGGCGTCGGCGTGCCGGAGCTCGATATTGGTCCAGCCCTTGTCGTCGACACGCTTCTTCGCGATGCCGAGTAGCGACTCGCTGAGGTCGACTAGCGTTGCGTGGCGGAAGTTTGTGAGGCGGTCGCCCCACGCTTCGACGTTACGTGCGGTACCACAACCGAGGTCGACCCATACGCCATCTGCGGGTGCGGGGAGCGTGGCGAACAGTTCGTCGCGGCCATGCAGCATCTTCTGCCGGGTGGCGTCGTAGTGCTCGGCCTGTCCGGCGTAGAAGCTATCGAGTCGCTGCTGGTGAGACTCACCCCGAATGGGCGAGAGCACCATGTGATACAGAGTCTTCAGTTGCCCCAGTGCGCTCATTGTTGTCGTCCGACGCGGCGAAAGGTGAATTCTTGTGGAGCGTGGCGATGTCGAAACTGCCGTAGGTGTTCACGCGGTCCTTGGCGTGAAGTTCGGCGGCCAAGGCTACGTTATACTCCAAAAGCTCGCCCAGGGTATGGGTCTCGCCGCCCAGCTGCACTTCGATGGGGTTGATGAACTCGACCTGTAGCGCCGCGCTACGCCACAGCAGGATCGAGTTGTCGTCGGCGTGGTCGACGATCGCCTGCCACTGACGCTGCAGGATGTCGGCGTGGTGCTCGGCGAGCCAGTCCATGTGGTCGAGCAGCACGTAACGCGAGTACGTCTGGCTGGTCGACTCCAGGTAGTCGAGGATCGTGGTCGTGTGCGTGTGAATGCGGTCGACCAGACCACCTTTGAGACGCGCGAAGTTCGGCTCGCGGAGGTACTCGGGGCAGCAGTCCCGCGTGTACTCACCAGTCATGTAAACGCGCCAGAAGTAGTTATCCTTCAGCGGCAGCTTCGTGAACACCGCGTCGAGGCGATCTTCGATGAACTTCGCAATGCCACCGGGATAGAACTTTTCGAGCTGACGACGCTGCGCACGCGGCACGCCGAGCAGCGATAGCGTCGAGTCGCGACGGAGCAAGAACTCCATCTTCGGACCCCAGAACGCCGACTTCACTTCGTTGTAATAGATCTCGCGCTGCTCTTCGATGCTCTGGGCTTCGAGCAGGCGTTCGACCTGTGGACGGATGCGAGCCACGCGGTTCACGTAGGCGTTCATCGACCAGGCGAAAAAGCCTGACGAACCGCGGAAATAAAAGCTCGGACGGCGACCACGGCCATGGAAGAACTTGCCGTTCTTGTCCCAGTACTCGCGGGCCGCTTGGGGCAGGGCATCGCGAAGCGATTCGCGGTAGATGGTGTTCCAATCGGGCAGGCGACCGCGGCCGAACAACTCGAAGAACGTCTCGAAGTCGAGCTGGCGAATGCCGGCGAGCTTCAGTTCCAGGAGGGCGTTCTGGCGAGGGTTCACGTCCACCGTGTCGACTCGCTCCAGACCATCGAGCGCGTAGTCGAGGGCATTGCAGCCGGCCGAGGTGATCACCAGCAGGCGGTCGGACTCGGTGAGTTTGAGCGCGATGCGGTCGAGCCGGGGGTCTTCCCAGCAGGTGTTGTAAACGAGGTTCTTGCCGTGCGTGAAATTGAAAACGGCTCGGCTAAGCTTGGCAGCGAGCATGCAAGTTCCTGTGCGCGGGGGGAGGGGGTGCAGGCGAGGGCGAACGCACTTTCGCGATCGGACGAGCCAACTTGCCCAGCGAGCCGACGGTGATGTGGTTCGAGGAACTTAGATCGGTCCGCCCGCGATCGGCACCAGCTCGTCGGAAGCTAGCGGCAAGCCGTACGCATCGACACCCTCATGGTGTTTTCGCCAATCGCGTTATGGTCCCCATTTCGCCGCGTGGTTGCAAGGGGTTAGCTATAAGAACCGCCCAGAATTGGCGAGATCGCCCTTAAAACAGGAGGTTTAGGCAATTAGGATACCCGCGGTCAGGGAGTCGTCGGGCTCCTGCTCGCCCGGAGAGAGAGCAGGCAGCTCACCGAGAATCCGGCCATCGGCCCGGTTCAGCTCGAATGCTCCGGTGTGGTATTCGACGAGAGCGGTGCAGTTCTCGACCCAGTCGCCCGTGTTGAGGTACGCCAAGTTGTCGAGCTGCATGACTCGCGGCGTGTGGATGTGCCCGCAGATGATTCCGAAACAATTCTGCGCGACCGCCGCGTCGATCAGCTGCGCTTCGAAGTTGCTGATGTGCCGGACCAGGGCTTTGACGCGTCGTTTGATCATGCCGCAAAAGGCGTAGCGATTGTGCTGCTTGCCCCGGGCCCAGTTGAGCCAGTAGTTGGCGCTCAATAGAAAGTCGTAGGCGTACGCACCGACCAGACTGAGCCACGGCATCGACTGTTCGACTTTATCGAACTTATCGCCATGCATCACCAGGTAACGCCGCCCGTCGGCCGCCTCGTGGACGAACTCGTCCTGCATGTCGACGATGCCGTAGTCGGCGATGTAATTGCGGAGGAACTCGTCGTGATTGCCCGGCGTGTAATAAAGCTGAGTGCCCCTTCGCTTGAGGGCCAGCAAACGGTGCAGAATTCGGTCGTACACAGGCTTCCATCGCCAGCGGCGCTTGAGCTTCCACCCGTCGATGAAGTCGCCCACAATGTAAAGGTGCTCGGGCTCGTAGCGCTCGATCAACTCCAGAAACGCGGCGGCCTGGGTGTGTTTCGAGCCGAGATGGACATCGCTGACAAACAGCGAGCGAACCGATTCGGTGGGCGTGATGTCTCTCTGCCGCTTACGCAACGCGAGCTTCGGACGAATTGACAAGTGGACATCGGGCAGACGATGGCGAGCGATGGCGTTCAATTCGATTCCCTCGCAAACAGGAACGTTCGCCGCGGCGGCCGCTTCCTGACGACCCGTTTCCCACAACGAACCTCACAACAACTACTCACTAAGAGTATCTGTTGCGGGCGTTGGGATTCCGCGAACCGCGGGTGGGATCTCGGTTAAGTTTGTGTTCAGATTGCGTGAAGCACCAGAAGGCGGGCGGGTAGTGTAGCGAATTTTGGGGAGCGGTAAAAGTCGAAGGAGGACGCGAAAGGCGGCCGTATTGAATGTGCAAGACGCCAAGGCGTGGAGGAAACTATGCGGTGGGTTCAGGAGTTCGAGAGTAAGCGGAATGGCGACTCTCCCTTGTCTCCATCGATTCCCGTCTCCTGGGAACCCACAGCGTTGCCACGCTGATACGTCTGCTTTAGCGCGTCGAGAAGTCCAGGATTTAGCTCCATCTCACGCCCTAGGTTATATAGCGAACGCATACCCTCGACATCCCTTTCATCCATGGCCATGTTGAACTGATCTACCAGCCTTTCGTGACAACGACCGCTTAGTCGTGAGAAGGTCTCAGGTGCGCGAAGCCTTAACAGTGTGACCCACGTGTAGGCTTGGCGGGGTTCATCCTTGGCCAACGCCTCCGAGGTATGATACTCCACGTCGGCCACCAGATTCGCAAGGGCTTTGGCGTGTTGCGCCGCAGCCGCTTGGCGCTCGCGATGCATTCCCAACTGATAGGAGGCGACTGCGACGCCGGCAAACACCAGTGTGACGAGCAGTCCGCGGAACAAATAGCTTCGGCGGTTCATGATAGCGTAAGCCTCCTGCTTGATGACAACCGAGTTTGACGACGAGCAGTTTAGTCGATCGAGGCTTTTTAGCACACCGCGAAAAGCCAAGGCTTGAGTGGGCTGCTCCGGTACTGATGATCCGCGAGAATCCGCTTTATCCGCGCCAATCCGCGACTGATCTTTCCTAGCTGTGCATCCGCGGCAACTCTTCCCCCTCTTCCATGATCTCCGCCTCCGCCGCTGCGAGCTCATCGAGCCGCGCCATGACCTCCGCTTCCGGCGCGAAGTGTTTGGCGAGCCTCGTGTACGTCGTATGATGCCGAGCTTCGGATTCGAATAGGCTGCGATAAAACTCGGCGAGCTCTTGGTCCTCGACGTGTTCGGCGAGCACCGAGAAACGCTCGCAGCTACGGGCTTCGATCAAGCCGGCGACCAGCAGGCGGTCGACGGCGCGGTGGGGTTCGCCCTTGCGAACCAGATCGTTCAGTTTGCGGCCGTAGCTCGATGGCTTGGTGCGGCGGAACTTGATGCCGCGCTTGGCGAGCAGGTCGAGCACCATGTGGAAGTGTTCGAGCTCTTCATTGACGATCTCGGTCATCTCCTGACACAGCTCGATGTCCTCGACGTAGGCGAACATCAAGTTGAGTGCGGTCCCCGCTGCTTTCTTCTCGCAGTGGGCGTGGTCGATCAGGATTTCGGCGAGCGACTGGTCGACTTGGTCGAGCCATCGCTGGTTGGTTTTCGATTGCAGGTGAAGCATCAGGGGCGGGGTACGGGTGGAGTTGGATTTGCTGAGTGGGCACTTCGAAGTTCGCCAGCGGCTTGGCGGCCCACTCGATCGACGAGCCACTGCGGCGCGAGACGTTTGAGCCGCCAGTATAACTTCGCGCGGCCGCCAACGACTACGTGCAGCTGTCCTCGTGCGGCACCGGCGAGCGCTTCGCGGGCGACTTGCTCGGCCGTGATTTTGGAGGCGGCGACGAACTTGTCGCAGATAGTCGAGTGAGCGGGGTCGCCGAGCCTGGCGCTGGAGAAAAGCTGCGTGGGCGTAACGCCGGGAAGGACTGCGGTGGCGTTCAGGCCATAAGGTTTGAGCTCGCCGCGCAATGATTCGGTAAGCGCGATCACGCCGGCCTTCGTCGCGTTGTACGCGGCGAACCCTGGCGGGGCGACCGCCGCGAAGATCGATGCCATGTTGATGACGCCGCGCGGATTCACGGTGCTCTGCGACTTGCGAAGCCATGGCACCATGGTGTTCGTACCATGCATCACACCGAGCAAATTCACCTCGACGATGTGCGCGAGATCGCCGGGCGAGGCATCGCCAAGTTCGCCGGTTACTAGTACGCCAGCGTTGTTGACGAGTAGGTCGAGTTGGGGCCAGCGAGCTTCAAGATCGGTGCGCAGCGAATGCCATGAATTGGGATCGGCCACATCGAGCGCGTGCGCGATGGCACGCCCGCCGAGCTCCCTCGTCACGTGCTCAGCGGCATCGACGTTGATGTCGGCAACCGCGACGTTCCAGCCACGTTCCACCAGCGCATGGCAAAACGCTCGGCCAATTCCCGAGCCGCCGCCGGTTACGATCGCGTTGCCAAATTCAGACATATGAAGAATTCGTCGCGGATTTGCGCGAATGCTGCGAATCATCGCGGATAAAAACTAAACAGCGTAATTCGCGATCGTCCGCTTCGATCCGCGTGGCTCCGCGACTGCTTCTTAAACCTCGTCCGTTATCGCTTCGACAATATTTGTGGCGAAGGGTTGGTACTGTTCGTAGTACTGCTTGGCGAGCGAGTCGGGGAACAGGTGATAATCGCCCGCCGCTAGGGCGGCGATGATGCCGTCGGCCACCACACTCGCGGGCTCGGCGACTTCGTCGAGACCTGCCTGAGCGCTCATGTCGGTACGGATTGGTCCGGGGTGAACGCTGAGCACTTGCGTGCCCTGCTCGGTGAGTTGCAGGTGCAGGGCCTGGGTGATCGAGTATGCCGCCGCCTTAGACGCACAGTAGGCCGCGAAACCGGGGAACGAACGCAGCGAAGCGACCGAGTTGATCTGCACAAACGCCCCGCCACCGTGTGCCTTTAGCACCGGCGCGAAAGCCTGCGCCATCCGCACTTGGCCGTACGCGTTGACGTTGAGCTGGTACTGCGTGCTTTCGATGAAGTCACTATCAAGGGGATTCCCTCCCTGATAGACGCCAGCGTTGTTGATTACCAGCGACACGTCGTTCGCTTTGTGTGCCGCCGATTTGATGCTGTCGGCGTCCTCCATGTCGATTCGCACGGGGACCACTTTGGCGCCGTGGGCAGCTACCAATTCATCGGCCGAGTCGAGCTTTCGCACGCCCACGTAGACCTTCGAGGCCCCCGCGGCTAACAATGTCTCGACGATCGTCTTGCCAATGCCGCGATTAGCACCGGTGACGAGCGCCACTTTCTTCTCGATGGTGAATCCCATATCAACCTCGGTTGTATTAGTTCCGCCGCCCGCAAAGTGTCATTGTACGAGCCGACCCCGCACGTCGGCTATGGGATGCCGGTACCGGGATGCTACGCCTCGGTCGCCCAGTACCCGCCGCGGGCGTGGTCATAGAGGGCTTCGTGGCCGCGCTGGCTTGCGACTATTTGGCCGTCGCAAAATACCTCGTGTCCCATCACCCACGTGCGGACTGGCCAACCCACGAGTTCCACACCGTCCCACGGACTCCAGCCGCACTTGGTAAGTTGGTCTTCGTTCCGAATAGTTTGCTGCTTCTCAAGATCGACGAGTACCAAATCGGCATCGTAGCCCACTGCGATCCGACCTTTATTGACGATGTCCCAAACGCGAGCCGGGGCGTCGCACATCCAGTGGACCACTTGCTCGATGGTGCACCGGCCTTGATGCACTTCGTTGAGCAAGAGGGCGAGTGAGTTCTCGACTGCCGGCAGACCGGAAGGGGACTGTGGGTAGGGTTTTCGCTTTTCGTCGAGCGTGTGCGGCGCGTGGTCGGTCGCGATGACTTGTAACCGTCCATCCAGTAGAGCCTGCCACACCGCCGCGTTGTCGTCCCGCGTCTTGAGCGACGGATTCATTTGGATGAGCGTGCCGAGGCGCTCGTAGTCGTCGATCGAAAAGAATAAATGATGCGGACAGGCTTCGCCCGTGAGCAGCCGATGGTGATTGGCGAGTAGCTCGCACTCGCCGGCGGTCGACACGTGCAGCACGTGAAACCGGTGCTTGTGCCGCACGGCGAGGTCCATGGCCCGCTTGGTCGCGATGATCGCCGCCTCGTGGTCGCGGATGCGCGAGTGATCGGCGACGTCGCTCGTCTCGCCGATTCGGTCGCGGTTCGCACGGACGGTTGCTTCATCCTCGCAGTGGGCGGTGAGTGGCAACGTCGTTTCAGCGAAAATGCGCTCCAGGGCGTTTTGATCGTCGACGAGCAAATCGCCAGTGCTCGACCCAATAAAGATCTTGATGCCGGGCGTGCGGGTGGCTCGCTTCAGCTCGTCCAAATTGTCGGGCGTCGCGCCGATGTAGAACCCATAGTTGACGATGGAGCTCGCCGCCGCCAGGCGTAGCTTGTCTTCGACCAACTGCTGCGTGATGGCGTTCGGTACGGTGTTCGGCATTTCGAGGAACGTCGTGACGCCCCCTTTCGCACACGCCCGCGAAGCGTGCGCGAGGTCTTCCTTGTGCGTCAGCCCCGGCTCGCGGAAGTGAACCTGATCGTCGATCACACCGGGGATCAGATGCAAGCCACGGGCATCAATCGTTTCGTCGACCGCTAACTGCGACGCCGAATCGATGTCGGCGATTTTGGTTCCTTCGACAACGACATCGATTTCTGCGACCCCGTCGGGCAGGACGACTTTGGCATTTTTGATACGAGTACGCACGGGGGATCCTGGGTCTGCTTAGCCACGGATGAACACGGATTGGCTCGGATGAAAGGCGATGGCTCCATGATAAGAGGTTGGGGGGAGTTCGTCTTGAGGGTGGGGTTCTACGTGATCGAACGACAGTTGCGTCATCGTCCGCTTGCCCTTGATCGCATGGAGAGTGAAGATTTCTGCTTGAACCCATCAGCAACCCGCGGATATTCTAGCCTAAAGCACATTGTTAGTAGTCCGCCTCAATCAATTGAACCACATTGGAGCAGGTTGCCATGGTCGACACCGAGCTCCGCCTTCGGCTCGCCCAAGATATGCGTTTGCTGGTAACTGGCCGGCTATCGAATGACGACTTTGACGATTCCTACTACGACTATTATCGGGATTCAAAGGACCCAGCTGTGCGCGTGATCGGGGAGTTTTGCTGGGCTTTGTACAGTAGCGATGTCCTTTGGCCTTACTACTTGAAGGGGTGGCATGAGATCGGACGCGAAACCAAACGCACGGCCACTTACGCCTTTCTCTTCCTGCATACCAATCGCGAATATGGCTATCCGCTTGAAGATGACACGTCTGGACGCATATTACGTACCTTCGTGCAATCCATATTAGTCATACTCGGGACGACGCTTTTGGTGTGTGCATGGCTGGCGTTCTCATGCCGCGATCCCGATCTAGGTTGGCTGATGACCGGCACAGGAATCGGGGTCCTTGGATTGTCTGCTGCTTTCTGGAAACTTGGTCGTCTTGCAGCCAACACTCACTGGCAAAGGGCGAATGCCATGGGCCAACTTGATGTGTGGCCTTTTCTAAGTCGTGATGCTGTCGCTGAAGCTAACGGGCATTTGTATCTCTTAGAGCAGTTCATTCCGCCAACGATCTCGCAAACTTGAACCTCGCGACATTATCGCCACCTCCAGGTTTTGGCTGGAGTCCGAGATGCCCGCGAGCCTAAGCGCATATACGCATGAGGCGCCAATTCCCGCGAAGCGAATCCAGAGAATTCTTCACCAATCGCGGCATATGGTGAGCTCGTTGCCGCACGTTGCCTTCTCGCAACACGTAGCGATCCGGCCGCATTTCCAAGGCCTTTTGTTGCCGTGGCACTACATCGCTTCGCTCCGCCCGCGGCGAATTGTCGCATTCGCTGGGCACCTTCCTAGGCGCGCACAGCTGTGACCTACGTTTGCCTAGCCGACGTGGTGGGTGAACCGCGAACGGCTGCTTTTCGCGATCCTTTTCAAACACTTTTCCAGCTTGGCCACGCGGTGGCCGCGGGCTGTTTCGGCAGCCACGCTTCGGGGTGACTTTCATGCCACGCAATGGGCACAGCGCGGTGCGTCGTAGCGCTATCGAGCCGCTTGAGTCGCGGCAGATGATGGCCGCTGACTTCGTGGACGCGGTGCTAGTGCCTGACGAGTCGATTCCCTCGATCGAACAACACGGCGTCGCGGCGGCCGATTTCTGGATCGACCCGCAGGATGGCTTTCAGATCGACGCGGGGGTGGAGCAGCATCTCAATGAAGCGCACGCACAGACGGGCCTCGACCATGTCCGCGCCAATTACGGGTTTACGGGTATCGGCCAGACCGTTGTGGTAATCGATAGCGGCATTGCCTACGACCACTTCGCGCTCGGTGGTGGATTCGGCACCGGGTATCGCGTGGTTGGTGGGTGGGACTTTGCCGAGAACGAGTGGAATCCGTTCGACGATGGCACCGAAGGTTCGCACGGCACGCACGTCGCGGGCATCATTGGAAGCACCGGCGACGAGTACGGCAACCACACGGGCGTTGCGCCCGGTGTCGACCTTGTAGGACTTCGCGTTTTCGACGACGCGGGTGCCGGGACCTTCGACGACGTCGCACGGGCCCTACAATGGGTGATCGACAACCACAAGAGTTTCGAGAATCCCATCACGGCGGTGAATCTCTCACTAGGAACGAGTTGGAACAGCGCCACAGCGCCGGGTTGGGCGAGTTTGCTCGAAAGCAAGTTCCAAGAGATCGAATCGCTGGGTATCTTCATCGCGGTCTCGGCGGGGAACAGCTTCAGCACTTACAAGACGCCAGGGCTCAGCTATCCCGCGGCCAGCCAGTACGTCGTGCCCGTGATGAGCGTCGACGACAACGGCGAGCTGAGTAGCTTCAGCCAGCGGCTCACCAACGCCATTGCCGCGCCGGGCAGGTACATTCGCAGCACCGTGCCCGACTACGCCGGCAACCACAACGGCCGCACCGACGACTTCGCGAGCTTCTCGGGCACCAGCATGGCCGCGCCCTACGTGGCGGGGGCGAGCGTGTTGATCCGCCAGGCGATGGAGCTCGTCGGACGCACCGCCATTTCGCAAGACACGATTTACAGCCACATGCGGCAGACGGCGGACGCGGTGTTCGACGCGGCGACCGGCACCAACTACCTGCGACTGAACCTCGAAGCGGCCATTGACGCGATCCTGCCCGATGACGATTACGGCTCGACTACAACGAGCGCCCATCACCTTGGAACACTGACCGACGGCGAGACGCAGACGCGTGGCATGATCTCTTCCCTTGCGGACATCGACTACTTTACATTCACTGCAACAGCGGACGGTGTGGCGAAATTCAGCGCGACCGCCACGCACGACCTTGATCTCGCGTGGAAATTCGGCAGCCAGTCCGTCACCCGCAATGGCGACACTTGGACGATGAACGTCGTCGCCGGCGAGAGCTACACCCTTGGTATAGGCACGACGGACGGCCTAGGGTACTACACGCTGGCTGTCTCCATCGAATCTTCGTTCTCGTTTGTCGACTGGAACCAGATCATAGGACAACACCAGTTCTCCGCCGTGAACTGCTCGGGCGAAACTTGGTATCGAATCGTTGCTGGCCAGACCGGGTTTGTGACCGCCGAAGCGATGGCGACGAGCTCGGGGACGGGCATTGAACTGGCTTTGTACGACGCCAATATGCAGATGGTGGGGCAGGGGACCGCGACCACGACGGGTGCCCGCGTCGAAGCCCTCGCCACCGCGGGGCAGGAGTTTTTCATTCGTGCCAGCGGTGCGAGTAACGCCATCGACTTCCAGCTCACGAACATGGTGAACCTCGTCGGCTCGACGCTCACCGTGACGGGGACCGGCGGCAACAATGCGTTTACTTTCCACGCCGGCGATACGCACCGACTATCCGTGAACGGAGTTGAGTACGCGTTCGACGCCAAACTGGTCAACCAATTCATCATCGACGCCGGTGCCGGTAACGACACGGTAGAGTTCCACGGCACCTTGGCTAACGAACAAGCAACGCTCCGGCAGAACGAGGCCCGCGTTGTTGCAAGCGACTACCATTTCCAAGCCATCGGTGCCGAGACAGTTCGCATCACGGGTGGCGGCGGCCTCGACCAAGTGGCGTTCTATGGCTCCTCGGCCAATGAGCAGTACGTCGGTCACGCGAATCGGGCCATGTTCAGCGGCACCACCGTTCGGTTCGACGTGCTCGACTACGCCAGTTATCTGGTGCAAAGCGGCGGCGGTCTCGACAAGGCCACGTTCTACGACACCGCGGGTGACGAATGGTACATAGGACGGGCGAACAAGGTTCAATTCAGTGGTGCCGGATTCCATCACGAAGCCGTCAACTTCTCGTCGACGCTGGCTTACTCGACGGGCGGCAATGACTCCGCCACGCTGCACGGGTCGCAGGCCGATGACGTTTACGTCGCGTGGGCGGATCGCGCGTTCATGACCGGCGCGGGATATCACAACGATACACGAGGGTTCGCGCGAACGCTTGCCTACGCCTCCGGGGGCAACGACCAGGTGACGTTCTACGACACCGCAGGCGACGACACCTTCGCGGCGTGGTCGGACCGAGCGATCCTCGCGGGCGAAGGCTACTACCACGACGCCCGGGGCTTCGCTCGCGCGCGGGCCTACGGCACGACGGGCGTCGACGTGGCGATGTTCTACGACACGACGGGCGACGACGGCTACCTGGGTCGAGGCAATCAAGGAACCATGTCGGGGGCCGGCTACCGCAACGACGCCTTCAACTTCGATAGCTTCACGGCTACGGCGTCGCAGGGTTTCGATATGGCCACGCTCTACGACTCAGCCGGCGACGACGTGTCCCACGCGTACCACGATCGCTCCAAGCTTTGGGGCGATGGTTTCTCGCATCGTGTGAACTCGTTCGATCGCACCGTAACCATCGCTAGTACGGGACACGACGTGGCGACGCTCCGGGAATCGCCAGCCGACGATGCGTCCGTGCCTCAGTCCGAGCGTGCGTTGATGTCCGCGCTGGCATACGTCAACCGTGCCCGCGGGTTCGATAGGACAGTCGCCCAATCAACACCTGGCTACGACCGGGCCTCACTGTACGATTGGTCTGCGGATGATGAGGCTTTCGCGCAGCCATTCGGAGATACCATCTCCGCCAGCAACTACCGGCAAGAAGTGCGAGGTTCGGAACGAGTCGACGCCTTCCGCACCTTTGCCGGCGAAGACGAAGCGACCGTCGATTCGATCGACAACCTGTTCCAATTGCTGGGCGACTGGCAGAGCGTTTAACCTTCGAGCCTCCCTACGCCCCGCGGCGGGTGGCCCCGGTGCGATGAATCTGCTCGGTGGCTACCAATCTCGCCACGCGAGCCCGCAGTTCGCGGAAGGATGGCGACGACTTGATATCGCGTGGAACGTAGTTCTTGTAGAACGTGCGGATGACGGGGACCAGCAGGATGCGAACGTCGCCCCACAGCGTGTGCGTATCGAGATAGTATAGCTCGAGCCGCAACTTGTACGGGCGGATGACTCGCTCGTACGCCTCTTCGGGATCAGGCGCACCTGCCAGGACCTCGCGCTCGTCGCGGTTCCAGAGCGACGCCCAGTCGATCAGCCCGGGACGCAGCGCGAGTAGACGCTTCTCGTTCCAGTTGTACCGCTCCACTTCATGAACCGATTCGGGGCGAGGACCAACAATGCTCATCTCGCCGCGGATTACGTTGACGAGTTGGGGTAGCCACTCGAGCTTTGACGCACTCGCCGGCCGTCGGCTTAGCCCCGTGTCTGCGGGCGCAACAAAGGTGAGCATCTGAAAGGGAATCGCACCACGCCCTGCGCGACGACACCGCTCGAACACGGGTCCAGCCGCTTCGCGCTTGCGCCTGCGCACCACCCAAAGCAGTACGGGAGAGAGGACCAGCAGGGCGAGGCTGGCAGTCGTCAGGTCGAATAAGCGTTTGAGCATCGAAAACTTGCAGCAGGAACACCCAAAGGACGGACAACATTGGTCGGCCGCCCGCGAATACTAATTAAATGCAACTCCCTCGCCGCCTAGCGGGGCGTTGCAATCGCGGGATGTAACGCGAATGCCGCTGTTTCGGCAAGGCGAGTTCGACCCTTCCGACAGCACCAAGCTCCGTTTGTTGCTAGCACCGAATGCCGACCTAGCGGCCGACTGGTCGCCAAACGACCAGCCCGAGTGTGTCTGGAACCAACCTCACTGTACGGAACGACCCACTTAGCGACAAACGAAGGGGCGAAACGACTAAAAATGCTGCGTTTTCACGGAACACCTCGACCCGAACCCAAGTTGCGGCAAACTCGCGAGCGGAATTGGCGCGCTCTTTGCATTTCGTCCCCTTCGTGAAACGCAACTCTCGAACATCGCACCGTGCGAAGTTCGATCTCCAGGTTCAGTGATTGAGGTGACTTGCCATGACTATCGGCGTGATTATTGGTTGGATCGTGTTCGGTTTGGTAATCGGTTTCATCGCACGCCTGCTCGTGCCGGGCCGCGATCCGATGGGCTTCATCGGCACAATGCTCGTAGGTGTCGCCGGCTCGTTCCTTGGTGGCTTCCTCGTGCAGCTGCTGTGGGGACTCGATGGCGAGTTCGAACCGGCTAGCTGGATCGGCTCCATCGTGGGTGCCATCCTTGTGGTTCTCGCCGTGCGTCAGGTCCGTCCCGAGCGTCGCCTCCGCTAACCACCGACAATCTCGCTTCCACAACTTCCTTCGCCAAAAATTCCATGATCAGTCCCACGTCCAATCTGCAAGAACCGCGATGGCCAGTCCAAAAGGCTCCGATGCCGATGGCGAGCGCCCCGCCGGTTTCTCAGGAGCGATTGCTCCGTCAGCTCGAGGCCATCAGTCACTTGTTTGACGATGCGTTTCGCCTGCCGGGGACGTCTGTGCGACTGGGATGGGACGCGGTCATCGGACTCATACCGGTGGTGGGCGATGCGACCACGACGCTTGTCTCCGCCTACTTCCTCTGGCAGGCGAAGCAGCTCGGGGCTCGAAAACGAACCCTAGCCTGGATGCTAGGCAACGTAGCCATCGACTTCGTCGTTGGGACAATTCCACTGGTCGGTGATCTCGTCGACGTTGGATGGCGTGCCAATCGGCGCAATATGCGAGTGCTAATTCGTGAGCTCGAACGCCAAGGGAAAATGTCCCCTGAAGAAGCCAAACGCCGGCTGGAAAAGCTCGGCGGCCGAAAGACTCGTCGTCCCCAGCAGCAATCGCACTTGCACACGCTGCAGCCCTGTCCGCTGCTCATGCCTTAAGTTTGCTAGTCTTCGGACGACCAACTAAAAAACCGCCCAGCGGCGGATGCTCGCTGGGCGGTTTTGTCGTTTGCTTGTGCGTGGTGAGGGCGTCTTAGGAGACGACCTTGACGTTCTCAGCGCGGGGACCCTTGGGGCCCTGGCCTTCGGTGTACTCCACTTGCTGACCTTCGCGGAGGTTGTCGAAGTTGGTTTCCCCTTGAACTGCCGAGCTGTGGAAGAAGATGTCTCCTCGCTCCCCCTCGATGAAACCAAAACCCTTGTCCGTCAGCTTCTTAATCGTACCTTGCGACACTTCAAATCACTCCTGGCACGTAACTACAATTGAATACGCCACCCACACGCCGTGCCTCATGCGTGGGTTGAGCAACAGGCAGATCGCAATCGACAGGCAACCGCGGAACACGGAAGCATGGCAACAGTTAACGTACACCGCTCGTGAAGAGAGGCCCCTGAATCTGAGCTTGGGCTGTTAGAAGAGTTGGCATCTGGCGGAAATCCACCGCTGACATCGCTTCGGCATCACCCCTACCGATTTGCAGTCTGGCGTGCATGGTAACCCCGGTACGGGCGCGAGTCAATCCTTAAACGCCCACCCGCCAAAACCCGGTCAAGGGGGGCCGTTTTGGGTGTTTTTCGATGTTTTTGGGGAAGGGAGCTACTGTTAATCAGACCTTACATCTACCTCGGACCTGATTGAGAACCAGCGAGCGAATCAGAATTCCATCTCCAGCGTCGCGTCCACAAACTTCGGCTCTACTGTCTTAGCATCCACGGTGCACTTGGGGTTCGCTTCGAGCTCCTCAACGAGCGCCGGACTCGCGTACATCGAGTCGAGGTGCAACGTGTTTGGAATGATCAACCATCGTTCGGTACCACTGCGATTGGCGCACCACGCGAAGGCTTCCTGGTCGTCTTTCGCCACGTGGCACATGCGGATGCGATCGAGGTCGCCTGTAGTTTCGGCGTTGATGCGTGTCTTCTCAAAGTCGATGGAATCGTAGAGCCGCTGGGTGATACAGTCGCCAAGTCCAAAGCCAAGGGCGTTGCCCTGCGAAGCGGCGGTGAGCTCCAGCGCCGCGATGCTACCAATGCGCGGACTGGGGAAGTCTGGCACTCCTTCGAGCCCACGGCGGCCGATGACATTCGGGTCCATGCCAAGTCCGCTATAAGTCTTGCCGATCTCGTCGACGATCAGCACATCAAGATCCTCCACCGGCAGCTTGGGGAAATAGTGGCTCACCAGCCGATCGAGCAGCTTAGGCTCTTCGCGGAAGAAGTCGTCGGGGGCGAGGGCGTGCAGTTCGGCTGTTTGGTCGTAGCCATCTTCGAGGATCGCCAGCCCGGCGAAGATTTTCCCCGTGGCAATGATCGCTTCGCCGAGCGCGATGATGGCGTCGGGCTTTTGATCGGTTGGGATTTTGTGGAACGTCCGCGCGCCGTTGATCTTGCCCATGCCGATGGTCATCATCTTCATCAGCCCGCTTTGGATCGGGCCGACGAAGCAGGTGTGGAGTTTGATGCGATTGAGCACCAGCACGCCATCGGCCTCGAAGCAATTGCGGTCGACGGTGATGGGACCAGTAAAGGTTTCGCCTATCTCGACCACGTCCATCGACGATTTGATCGGCATCTCCATCGCCGCTTCGGTGATGCCCAGCGACTCGACCATCGCCCGCTGCCCTGGTCCGGTCGCGCCGTTGTGGGACCCCATGCAGGGGACGATGAAGGGCTCGGCGCCGCGGCTCTTGAGCCAGTCGCCCGCGGCTCGAGTGATCGCCGCGATGTTTGCGATACCTCGGCTCCCCGCCGTGATAGCCACCGGCCCTTGCGGCACCGGGCGGTCGACGCGATCGAGGGCCTCGAACACCGCTTGGTGGATGTTGACAATCGGATTGCTGACGAGCTCTTGGCGAACGTGATGGAACTTCATGCGAGGGCGCGATAGGGAGGGTCTTAGGCAGAAAAAAGAGGCGGCTCATCTGGCGAATCGTTGGCCACGATTCCATTAGATCAGTTGGGGCGCTACTTTCAACGCCGAAAAACCACCCAATTTGCGCAGCAAAATGCCCGTCGTGCGCGGAGCCCCACGGGTGCTATACTGCCGCCAGTTTCGCCCCCCTTCACCCACAAGTGTGCCCAACCGATGAGCGATGCTAGTCAACCTAAGTCCAAGGCGAAGATCGCCGGCTGGATCCTAAGCGTGCTATTGGTGCTGTTTTTAGCCGGGGGCAGCGCGCCAGGTAAGTTTATCGAGTTCGAGGGCAAAGGCGATATGTTCGGCAAGCTCGGGATCACCGACAAAGTGGCATTCTACGTAGGGATCGTCGAGATCGCGATCGCCGTGCTCTTCCTCGTCCCTCAAACGGCCTTTATCTCCGCCATCTTATTGTCAGCCTACTTGGGAGGCGCGGTTTGGGCGCATGCCCGTGTCGAAGACTATTTCTTCTTTCCCATCATCATTGGCGTCTTGGTCTGGGTGGCATTGGGGCTACGAGACAATAGGGTGTTTCAAATGGCGTTTGGTGGGACAAAAAGGTAGCAACCACTTGGGGCGAGACAACCGGCCCGAGCTCCGATCGTTCGCGTCGAGTAGGTGAGGTCCATCGGCACCCTCCGAGGGACAGCGACGTCGGTCTTACGGCGACATTTCACTTACTTCTTTGGATTCAATAGGAACTCAAGGTCCGCGCCCCGATCTTTGGCGGAAGGAAACGGGCCAAGCGGGGCACTCGGGACGGGCTCGTACCAGAACGAAGCCGCTGACCAGTCGTCTTGCCGCTCGTAGTAGCAGCAGCCAATCTGCTGAATCGTGATGCGGCACTCCTTCTTCCAGTAAATGGGGTCGGGCAGGTGCCACCGATACATGGAAATGTAGGACATAGGAACCTTCACGTCCTTTTTATTGGGGATATCTAGCTGGTCGAACTTCTGCTTCGATTTCTCCAGCAAGCTGCATCCGTGATACAGGTGCATCGTATTCTGGATACCGTACGACAGGCCGACGTAATCCTCGGCTCCGGTTCCACAGAGGGTCGGAAAATCGGTGTCGCCGTCCATGTAGACCTTGACCTCTCCCTCGCCCCACCAGCCTGGATGTAGGGTTCGAATTCCCATCACGGTACCTAAGTAACGCCCCATTCCCGTCCGCTTTGGAACCAGTTCGAAGTCTTCCTTGATAGTCGTCGGGTTGGCGCGGCGGAAGTTGGTGTGCAGCCGGCCGACGTTCTCTTCATGCTTCTCGTTCAATGTGTAATTGATCGTGTAGTAGACCTCGCATGGCAGATCGCCTTCGTTAGTCAGCGTAAATCGAGCACGACTTCGGAAAGGCATCGGAAGCCAGAAGTTGAAGGCTTCCTTTTCGCCAATCGAGTGGACGGCGGATTGATAGGATACCGACCTGGAATGCGCGCTTCCCATGAAATCGCCGAGGGGACACTCGATGCTCGGATGCTCCTGCCCATCCCAGTAGACTCGCAGGACGAGGTTTCGCAACATCGGAGCATTCCGATTGCGAGACCAAGTTCCGGTCATCCAAATATGTCGGATGGTGCCTGAGCCCTCGATGTCGCAGAGCTCGTTGGTTTGTCCGGGAGCCAAGCTGAATCGCGGAGATCCCTTCCTTCCGACACCGAGTTCGCTCGCCGCCTTACCCCCCTCGCCAGGTTCCCCTGTTAGGTTCTCGGACGAAATGGAACGGGAAAGGACTTGGTTATCGACCTGAAATAGGTCACTTCCAAGCGGCGGTTGGGCACTGGCTGCGGAGATGGTGAGGGTCGCCGTGATTGAGAATAGCCAGAGTCGATAGTGCATGAGTGGTGCCTGTTAGAGAAAGTGACGCTTTATTGGTAGCGGGTAGTTCGTCGCGAGTAATGATTCGCCTGACAGCGTCTGGTTTTCACCAACTAAACCTTAACCAAATCAAGCACAAAATACCACTCAATTAGAAGTTTTGCCAATATTACACTGGAACAATATAGGTACCATTAGCCAGAAAGGCGTTGTTGGCATGCCCCGCTCACACTTCCAACCGGGAGGCTTGGGTATCCCGGTCGGGAGTGCGTTGGCCTCGCCGGATAAACGCCACGCAAGGGGATCGAGGCACACGACTTCTCCCCACGATCGGACTTGCCCAGGTAGGACCGGCGAGGTGTGGGCCTCGAACTCCGACATTTCGACCCTCGTTCAGTAGATCGGAGCAGTCCACGCTACGCCCAGCTTGCGGACGCTGTTCTTGGCGACAGAACGCCTTGGCCTGCCCGAACTTGGGGCCGCCGAGCCGTGTCTTAGAGGGTTAGGAAGCGGCAGGTTTCCTGGTATCATAGAGGGTTTAATTTCCCGGGCCGTGCGGCGGTCGGGCACAGGACTTTCACTGCTAGAGAACTTGATGACCAACTCGGTTGTGGATCGTACGGACGAACTGAAGGACTTGCTCGAGCGTCGAATCTTGTTCCTCGACGGAGCGACGGGTACCCAGGTGCAGGCCCTTGGTATTGGCGAAGCCGAGGTGCGGGGCGAGCGGTTTGCCGACCACCACAAGGACCTGAAGAATTTCGCGGACATGATCTGCCTCACCCAGCCCGAGGCGCAGCTCACGATCCACCGCAACTACTTGGCCGCTGGTGCGGACATCGTCGAAACCAACACGTTCGGGGCTAGTCCCGTCGGCATGGGCGACTTCGAGTTTAACAATCCCGAGGAACTGGCCCGCGAGCTCAATGCGGCCGCCGTCCATCTCGCCAAACAAGCTTGTGCCGAGTTCACCGAAAAGACGCCCGACAAACCCCGGTTCGTTGCCGGTTCGATTGGCCCCACGTCCAAGCAGATGGCCATTTCGACCAGCGTCGAAGATCCAGGCCATCGCGATGTGACGTTCATGCAGATGGTCGACTCGTACTACGTCCAGGTTCAGGCCATGGTCGAAGCCGGCATCGACATTCTGATGCCCGAGACAGTGATCGATACGCTCAATCTCAAGGCCTGCCTGTTCGCTATCGATAAATACTTCCTCGATAGTGGCAATCGCGTGCCGGTAATGGTTTCGGGGACATTCGACAAGGGTGGCGGCACCTTCGTGTCGGGGCAGTCTATCGAAGCCTTCTGGAATTCGATCGAGCACTTCCCGATGCTTTCGGTCGGCATGAACTGCGCACTCGGGCCCGACATCATGCGGCCGCACATAGAAGTGCTTCAGCAGGTTTCCACGGCCTATGTAAGTTGCCACGCCAACGCGGGACTCCCCAACGAAATGGGACAGTTCGACCTAGGTCCCGCTGACATGGCGAAGGTCGTCGGCGAGTTTGGCGAGCAAGGCTGGGTAAACATTGTGGGTGGATGCTGTGGCACGTCACCCGCTCACATCGCGGCCATCGTCGACCGGATGAAAGGCATGAAGCCCCACAAACGATCGACCGTTGCGCCGCGACTCCGCCTCAGCGGCACGCAACCGCTTGAGCTGCGCCCCGACAGCAACTTCTTGATGATCGGCGAGCGGAGCAACGTGACCGGCAGTCGGAAGTTTGCGCGGCTTATCAAAGATGCGAAGTACGAAGACGCCGTCGAAGTCGCTACCGAGCAGGTGCAAAATGGCGCGAACGTGATCGACGTCAACATGGACGAAGGCCTTCTGGACAGCGAAGCCGAAATCGTTCGCTACCTACGTCTCCTGGCCGGCGAAGGCGAAGTGGCCGCTGTCCCGGTGATGGTGGACAGCAGCAAGTGGGAAGTGATCGAAGCAGGCCTGCAATCGGTGCAAGGCAAGTCGATTGTCAACTCGATTAGCTTGAAAGACGGCGAGGAAAAGTTCCTCGAACGCGCAGGCCTCTGCCGGCGTTACGGTGCTGCAGTGGTGGTCATGGCGTTTGACGAGGTAGGCCAAGCGGCGACCGAAGACGAGAAGGTTCGCATCTGCAAGCGGGCTTATGATCTTCTTCGCTCGAAGCTCGACTTCCCCGCCGAAGACATTATCTTCGACCCCAACATCCTTACCGTGGCGACCGGTATCGAGGAGCACAACAACTACGCGGTTGATTTCATCAACGCGACACGCCGCATCAAGCAGGAATGCCCGGGTGTCCACGTGTCGGGTGGCGTGTCGAACGTGTCGTTCTCGTTCCGCGGCAACGACCCGGTGCGCGAAGCGATCCACAGCGTGTTCTTGTACCACGCTGTGGCCGCCGGCATGGACATGGGCATCGTCAACGCCGGGCAGCTTGTGATCTACGACGAGATCGAACCCGAGCTGAAGGAATTGGTCGAGGACGTGATTCTCAATCGCCGTCCCGACGCCACCGAGCGACTGGTCGACTTCGCCGAGTCGATCAAGAATCGCGGCGTTGAAGGCGTTGCCGTCGATGAGGAAGAATGGCGGAAGGGTTCCGTCGAAGAGCGGCTGAAGCACGCGCTGGTGAAGGGCATCGTCAAGTACATTGACGAAGACACCGAGGAAGCGCGGCAAAAATACGAAAAGTGCCTATCGATCATCGAAGGCCCGCTGATGGATGGCATGAGCGTGGTCGGCGACTTGTTCGGCGCCGGGAAGATGTTCCTACCTCAGGTGGTGAAGTCGGCCCGCGTGATGAAGAAGTCGGTCGCTTACCTGATGCCCTACATGGAAGCCGAGAAAGAGGCAGCCGGCGACACGGGTACCAGCCGCGGCAGGGTGTTGATGGCCACTGTGAAGGGGGACGTGCACGACATTGGTAAGAACATTGTCGGCGTGGTGCTCGGCTGCAATAACTTCGAAGTAATCGACATGGGCGTGATGTGCTCGTGCGAGAGCATCCTCGAAAGGGCCAAAGAAGAGAACGTCGACATGATCGGCCTCTCGGGGCTCATTACTCCGAGCCTCGACGAGATGGCCCACGTCGCCAAGGAAATGGAGCGGCTCGACTTCGATCTGCCACTGTTGATTGGCGGTGCAACGACTAGCGCCAAGCACACGGCCGTGAAGATCGCGCCGCACTATTCGCACCCCGTGTTTCACGTGGTCGACGCCTCGCGAAGCGTGCCGGTGGTTGAGAAAATCATGAATCCCGAGCAGCGGCCCAAGCTGGCAGAAGAGAATCTCAAGCTGCAAGCCGAACTGAAGGAAAGCTACAACAAGCGCCAATCGGTCACGCTTACGCCGTACGCCGATGCGAAGGCGAAGCGGTTCACCTGCGACTGGGCCACCGTCGACATCCCGACACCCGAGTTCATCGGGACGCGAGTGCTCGACGATTTCCCGCTTACCGAGCTTCGGGAGTACATCGATTGGTCACCGTTCTTCATGACCTGGGAGTTAAAGGGAAAGTACCCGCGAATCTTCAACGATCCGAACCTAGGCGCGCATGCTAAGAGCTTGTACGACGACGCGAACGAGCTACTCGATCGCGTGATCGCCGAGAAGCTGCTCGTGGCCAAAGGTGTGTACGGATTTTGGCCCGCGAATAGCGACGGCAACGATATCTTGATCGACACCAGCCAGCTCGAAACTGGCGATGTGGTTCGCTTCCACGGCCTGCGACAGCAGTGGGAGCGTAAGGGCACAACGACCTACTACTCGCTCGCCGACTTCATCGCACCGATCGACTCGGGCCGCGTGGACTACATCGGTGGTTTCGCGGTGACCGCAGGTCTTGGCTGCGACGAGCTAGCCGCTGCGTTCAATGCCGATCACGACGACTACAACTCGATCATGATCAAGGCCGTTGCCGACCGCTTGGCCGAAGCTTTCGCCGAGGCGCTACACGCCCGCGTGCGGCGCGAGTGGGGCTACGGCAAGGCCGAGTCCCTGTCCAAAGAAGACATGATCGAAGAGAAGTACCGTGGCATCCGACCGGCCGCCGGTTACCCCGCGCAGCCCGACCACACCGAGAAGCCAACGCTGTTCAAGCTGCTGGACGCGGAAGCCGCGACGGGCATTACGCTCACCGAGCACTACGCTATGCACCCGGCAGCGAGCGTCAGCGGTCTGTACTTCGCCCACCCCGAGGCGCGATACTTCTCGGTGGATCGCATTACGAAGGAACAGGTCGAGGACTACGCGCGACGTAAAGGAATGAGCGTCGCCGAAGTCGAGCGATGGCTATCGCCGAATTTGGGCTACGAGGCCTAGACTGAAATAACGAGAGAAAGCAGTGCTTACGATACGTTGAAAGGTTGAATCTTACCTTTGGCCATTTTCTCAGCCGTATCTAGAAAGTACTTGCTTAAGGATCGAGCTACGAATCGAGTTTCCCGTGTCTCGTGGCTGTATTCGCCTACGCGGTTCCGTCGAGAGGTATCGACGAAAAGAACATCGCCGGCTCCGTTCTCAGCAAATGGAATCCACTTCGGATTCCATAGTTGCTCTGAAGCTGGGTAAAAGAACTCGCTTAGGATGGTGCGGACCACGGAAGGCAACCAGAATATCGCTCTCGCGGAGGGGCTTTGTTCCATGTAGAGCTGCCAGATTTCGGCTGCCTCTTTCGCAGGCATCACGCCAAACTCGCAAGCTCTTGAAGCACTAAACCTGCTTGGGAGGTAACCTGAGACATTGTACCCGTTGTGGATGTGATAAAGCTCTTTCAGCTCAATTGGGTAGGATCGCCCGTAAATGCCTTCCGCCAGCGTAATATCTGCTCGCGGCGCAGGAGGTGTCGAAGCAGCCTTGGCCTCGGAAATTCTCTTAAGTACCTCTTGTTCCAACGCATTCCATGCATCGGCGAGCCTACTCATCAGTGTTCTCACAAATGGTCGGGGTTCCCACAAATGGTCGGGTTGCCCTTTGGCGTCATACGCGTATCCTCGCCAGGAGACGTCACTACTTCGCCGCTTCTTCCGGCTTCTTCAACTTGTCCTTAAACACCTTGCGGAACTTGTCGACCTTCGGCTTTACCACCGCCCGGCAGTAGGGGTTGGCGTTACCGTTTTGGGCGTAGTAGTTTTGGTGGTAGTCTTCAGCGGGCCAAAACTTCGTAAACTCCGTCACCTCGGTGACAATCGGGCGGCGGTAGGCCTTCTCTTCGTTCAAAGCCTTGATGATCCGCTCGGTCGTCTCTTTTTGCTCGGGCGTATGATAGAACACGGCGCTTCGGTACTGCGGTCCGACATCGGCCCCCTGCTGGTTGAGCGAGGTAGGATCATGCGTTTTGAAGTGAACTTCGAGTAACTCCTCGAAGCTCACCTTTTCGGGGTCGTATTCAATCTGAATCACCTCGGCGTGGCCGGTGGTCGCGGTGCAGACCTGCTGGTAGGTGGGATTTTCGACGTGACCGCCGCTGTAGCCACTAACGACCTTCTCGACCCCTTCGAGTTCCAGGAACACCGCCTCGGTGCACCAAAAACAGCCGCCGCCAAAAGTTGCTTGTTCCATTTTCTTCCTCAACGTTTCCTTAGGCGGCTGTGTGTGCGTAACGGTTTTGTCGGCGGGCATCAGTTGCGCCGTGGCCGTGCTGCTGCCTGCAAACGCCACGAAGGCTGATAGCGCGAGGCATGCGAGCTGGAGGGGTGGATTCCGGTGAATCGCCATGCGAAAGTCTCCTGGTTTCGGATGTCGGCAAATTGCTCCCCTATTCTACGCACTTCGCGCGAAATGGGAGCCCCAGAAAATGGCCGAGCGGCGATTTCGCTGCACCAGCGGTGGGGAATTGCTCGGGAAACTTAGCGAATTCGCCGTCGCGATGCGCCGCCAACCAGCCCCACCACGCCCAGGAACAAAATCACTAGGGCCGAGGGCTCCGGCACGGCGGTGATGCTCAGCTGATACATCTGGGCCGCGTTCTGGAGGCCCATCACGCGAACGTAGTAGGTTCCCGCGTCGAACAGATGCTGGTCGAGTAGCATCTCGGGCTGCCCGATGCTGGTGTCGTTGGCGAACGCCAGCATGCTGATTCCATCGGTCGCGAAGAGGGCAAGCGTCAGGTTGCTTAGGGCGGCCGCGTTGAAAGATGTTTGCGTTCCCCCCTGGGGGCCTTGAGTGTAAGTCGGCCCTAGCGGTGTAAGCTCCAAATCAATTCGCAGCGGCGTCGTGATCGTGAACTTGTAGAAATCGGTATCGCCAGTGGCGTCGATGCTCACGAAGTCGACGTCCGCCATCTCGACACGCTGATCGACAGCGTCCTCGCCAATCAGGATTGATTGCTGAAGCGAGACGGGTCCCAGGTCCGTGGCAGTCAAGTAGGATTGGTTTCCGACACCCTTCTCATAAATGTCACCATACAGGCGATGAGCGGCCAGGATGTCGTCGAACTGCGGACCCTCGAACGTCACATCGAGCGTGGGTTCCATCAAGATGAAGCTATCGTTCGACTCGACGTGCGCAATGCCGAGTCCATGCCCAATCTCGTGCATCAATGTCTGCCGGAAACGCAGGTAATTCTTCTCGGGGTTGCCGAAGATGGTAACTTCCGAAGTGTCGATCACCATGTCGGACGTGTTGGGATAATAGTTGTACGCCAGCACGCTCGGCCGAACGTCGCCATCAATGAAGTGGCCACCGATTCGATGGTCGCCTCGAACACCCAGTACACCCGTGAAATTTGGGACCGACTGTCCATCGTCATTGGGCTCGTAGATGTACGTGATGCCGGCGACTTCGCTCCAGCGATCGAACGCCGACTTGAAGAGCGGAAACCAGGTCCGCTGCGTTAGGTCCGAGCCGCCCGGCGACATTCCGCCGTTGTAGAGGTTGTCGAGCATCTGCCGTAGATTGCTATTGCTGGCCGGTTCTCCCACTCCGCGAGGGAGCACGGTGCCATCGGGGACGATGCTCCAAGTAATGGTCGCCGGAGCCCCCAGAGCCGAGCCCCCCGACGCGGTCGAGGTCCAGCCGTTGTTTTGCAAGAAGTAGGGGTCGGGGGGACTTGTGTCGTCGGCAGTGTTGAACTCGTCAGGGCACGCGGCACTCCACGGGCAGAACGATACCCCTGAGTGGTCATGGCCACAAAAGTCGCACGCACTTGCACAAGAACCCAGCACCAAGAGCGCGGCAAAGGCACTGCACCAAAGATGTCTCAGCATTGGCTACTCCGCACCTTTCCGGACACCGAGCGCGCAGCCGCATCCATCCGAACCATTGCCTTGGCAAATCGAGCGAAGCTCGCGATGCGGAGGAATGGCCGGCGGAGTGACATTCAGAGCCGAACTCGATGAGTTCGGCTGGAGGTCTACGTTCATTCGGCAGGGTTTCTTGTTCGAGGGTTTCCGTCTGCTACGCGCGTGGACTGCCCGAACCGACTCGCCGTTTGATATCGTGATAGACGGGGTTCGCCGGAATTTTGGCGCAAACGCCTTGCCGGAAGATGGCTGGCGTACCAAAGGGTCCTTGCTCGTGACGGTGAGAAAGGCGGGGCGACGAACGCGTCAGTTCACGAGCGACAAACGATGAGAGGCCTAAGGGGGGCGACCAATCCGTCGGTCCCAATTCACCAGCTTTCCAGCATAAATGGGCCCCCGAACGCTAGCAAGGAATTTGTCCCGCCCCTCACGGCAAAATTCCCCCAAAGCCGCACCACCCGCTCAACCGATAAAGTTTAGCGGGGGGCTGCCAGCGTGTTGGGCAGCAAGTGGGGGGCGTGAAAAACGCTTCCTGCGCCGAACGGGGGCCACTTTCGGGTGGTTCGGCTCAGAACGATCTTGCTGTGCAAAGACCATTACGTCTAACCGACTGCTGGAGACTGCTCGCCGCGCTTGCCGTGGTGCTTGGCACCTCGGCGGCGCGCGGCCAGTCGCCGTTCCCGACCAGTACTCCCCCTCTGGGGCAGACGGCACCCACCACGCAGTGGCCACCCGTCATCCCGTCGACGCCCGTGGCGGCAACCAACGGGACTCCACCAGCCAACGCGGGGGCATTCCCGTTTGCCTTGCCCTCGACCACTCCACCTCGGCCTGCCGCGGCGTTACCCGAACCGGTTTACTGGTCGCAGCAGTTGTTCATGATCCCCTACAAGTGGGACAGCGGAACCACTGCTAGCGGAGCATCGACGGTCAAGCTGTACCTGTCGCAGGACCAGGGAGCAACTTGGAAACAGATTTCCGACGCGAAGCCCGAGGTGCAGTTCTTTAACTACCACGCGCCGAGCGATGGCGAGTACGTTTTCAGCATACAGACGATCGACACCCGTGGTCGTGCGTGGCCACAAGGTCCGCCGCAACCCGAACTGCGTGTTATCGTCGACACGCAGAATCCGACGATAACCAGCTTCAATGCTCAGCTCACCGCCGATGGCACCGCGAGTGCCGTGTGGCAAGCGAGCGATCCGCACTTAGACGCCAACCGCGCGGTGCTCGAATACCGCACGCCGGACATGAGCACATGGCAAGCGGTGCCGGGTGGCTCGGTCCGCGCGCCGGCGGTCGGGTTTGCTCAGGGCGAAGCGTCGTGGCAGGTTCAAGCCGGTACGCCGAGCGTGTGGGTCCGCCTCACTTTGCGCGATCTTGCCGGCAACGGGCGAGAAGCGGGGGCTGAGGCCCGCGTTGGCGGTGGCGGCGCGAGCACGCAGCTTGCATCCAACACACATCGACTGCCACCGGCTCCAACAACGAACGCATCGACCAGCCCGTTTCCGACCAGCATGCCTGCGACAGCGTCGACCGGACCGTTCGGCAACGCAGCACCACCCGCATCGGTAGGTTGGTTGGGTGCGGATGCGGCGCCGACGGCCCCGTCTAGTTTATCGTTCAACACCGCGGCCGCCACACCACCGCCCGCCATCGAGAATTGGCCGAGCGACGGGGCATCGCCGGTGCCGCTCGGTTCGCCCCGCTCGGCGGATGTCCGCCGAATGGCTGCGCCACCGGTCAACTTCGGCATGGCAAGCACGCAGACCGCGCCGGCACCCTCGACTCCCGACACAGTGGCGAGTCAGCCGTTCCAGTCGCCTTTCCAACTACCGCAGGCATCGAACAACTACCCGCAGATGCGTACTGCGTCGGCACAGCCGTTCGGCAATGCCCAGTTGCCGTCGCCATCGGTAAATCCGCTGCCCAACTTGCCACAGCTCGATGGCAGTACAGCCAACACAGCAGCCGCCGTGCCGAGTGCAGGTGCTATCCAGCATCTCAATAGCCTAGAGTTCGAAATCGGCTACGACGTCGACACTGCCGGCACGTACGGCGTGACGCGCGTCGAGCTTTGGGCAACACGCGACGCCGGCCAAAGTTGGAACCGGCTCAGCGTCGATAACGACAATCGCAGCCCGATCCTGGCTGCGGTACCAGCGCCGGGTGACTACGGGCTGAAGATCGTCGTGGAGACCGCGGGCGGAATCGACCCAGTCCGCCCGCGGCCCGGCGACGTGCCAGAGATCTTCGTCCGCGTCGACACAACACCGCCCGTCGCTCGCCTCACTGGCATCCAGCAGGGGACCGGTGCGGAGGCCGATCGCCTGGATGTCCAGTGGCAACCGGGCGACTCGCTGTCGACCGGCGAGACGGTAACGCTGCAATACAGCCCGAGCGCCACCGGCCCTTGGATCTCGGCCGCCACGAACCTGCCCCACACGGGCCGCTATTCGTGGCGTCTCGCACGTCATCTGCCCGCGAGCTTCTACGTCCGCCTCGAAATCCGCGACCCCGCCGGCAACACGGCAAGCGACCAAACGCAGGTGCCGATCGCGGTGACGCTCCCCACGCCAAGCGGCCGTCTGGGGGAAGTTCGCTCGGTGCAATAACGTGTGGCGGCAACATTCTAGGACGAGTCTTCCCGGTAGCGTATACTACTGGTGACAGATGTCAGAGTTAGGAGCAACCGCCATGAGTACCAATATCAGTAGCGAAAACCAGAACTTCATTCAGTTTCTGGTATCCACGGGCCAGTTTCATAGCGTCGACGAGGCGGTGAATGAAGCGGTCGCCCAAATGCGTATCAACCAGGAATCTGGTAGGGGCGAGTTGAGTGAATCCCTCGCCTTAGATGACTGGAACTCTCGATTCGACGCTTGGGTAGCAAGCCATTCGGACATTCAGACTGTCGCCGACGATGATCGCGAAAGCATCTACGCCGGGCGCGGTGAATGACAGTTCTCCTCGACACGAACTTATTGCTTCGCGGCGTGCAGCCAGAGCATCGCGATCACGAGGTTGCGAACGTCGCTGTTCGACATTTGCGCAATTGCGGTCACGAGCTGTGCCTAGTGCCACAAGTCATCTACGAGTTCTGGGTGGTAGCGACACGACCCTCCGAGGTGAATGGCCTTGGACTCTCCATCGATCGAACTTCGCGTGAAGTAAAGCAAGCTCTCAGCTTATTCTCCATTCGCCGCGACGAACGCGCCATTTTCGAGCGATGGGCGGAGTTAGTCCAACAATACCAGGTTTCTGGAAAAGCCGCTCACGACTGTCGACTCGTCGCCGCGATGCAGCGGCACGGTATTTCGCACCTACTAACTTTCAACGTTGGCGACTTCTCCCGCTACAGTGACGTAGTCACCATTCACCCGGGAGAGGCTAAACTACTCACCCTCCCCGAAGGTCACTGATTCACTGGCTTCGACACATCGCTCACGAGGTGGCCCCTCAGGACATGACACGTAGCCTGCGGTATAATGCGGCGAACTTCCGCCCACCCGCCGCCGGATCGCCCTGCGATCCGTAAATTCCATGACCACCCCCGCCACTGTCCGCCCGCTTTATCCCGCTCACGCCACGCTTGGGGAAGGTCCCGTTTGGGACGAACGCGAGCAAGTGCTGTGGTGGGTCAACATCGAGCCTGGAGAGCTGAATCGTTTCGATCCCTCGACGGGCGAGAACGAGATCTTTGCCATTGGCCAGCGCGTGGGGTGCCTAGCGCTCTGCCAGTCCGACTCGCGGCTACTGCTGGGCATGGAGAATGGTGTCGGACTGTTCGATCCCGCGACCAGCGAGCTCACTACCGTCTGCGATCCCGAGCCCGATCAACCACGTCGGCGATTCAACGACGGGAAGTGTGACGCGGCGGGTCGATTCTGGGGGGGCACCATGGACATGGACCGCAAGCCCGACTCCAGCACATTCTACAGCATCGACGCCGAGTACAACGTTCGTACGCAGCTTACCGAAAAAGGCTTGTCGAACGGCCTCGCCTGGTCCCGCGACAATCGCACCATGTACTGGATCGACACGCGCACGAACTGCGTGTTCCAGTTCGACTTCGATCTCCAGGCCGGCACCATCGCCAACCAGCAGGTGGCGTTCCGCGTGCCCGACGACATGGGTCGCCCCGATGGCATGACCATCGACATCGACGACAATCTGTGGGTCTGCCTCTACATGGGGAGCGCCGTGCTGCACGTTGATCCGCGTGAGCAGAAACTCCTGCACCGCTACGAACTGCCGGTGACCAACATCACCTGCTGCACGTTCGGCGGCCAGGACCTCAGCACCCTCTACATCACCACCGCCCGCCAAAAGCTCGACGACGAGGAACTGAAGAAGCAACCGCAAGCGGGAGATTTGTTCGTGCTGGAGACAGACACCAAGGGCAAGGTGGCGAATCGGTTCGGAGCGTAGGCCGCGATCAAGCGGAGCGCCGATCCGGCGCTTCACGTGTTAAACTACTTCAGCGGATCAATTTCCGTCGTCTTATCGATAATCATTCGCCCTGGCATGATGTTCAATTCCACGCCATCAAGGACTAGCGTCCATTGCCCCGGTTTCACCGTTTCGTCCCGGTGAGTTATCTTCCCAACAGACGGCGGAAAAGTATCCATATTAACCCGGCGCAGGTCTTGGTTTGTTTGATGGTTAGGCAGTAAGGTCTTGAAGGTTGGATCCGGTTCCTCTTCCTTATACACCTCCACTTCTATCCCGGCTGGGGTGTTCGTTGTGCTGAGCTCCCAGCGCGGGCCGCTGCGAATGTACATCGCGAATCCGATCAACGCGAACAGTGCAGCCGCCACCAGCAGATAGGGATGGGCCCATGACGATTTCTGTTTCGTTGTTTCCATCACTCGTTCGACTCACAGGGAGAACAGGGACACGAGTAGCTTTAGCCGGCCTTCTACCCTTAGCTCATCGATACGATACCACACGCCCTGGGTGTGATATACTACCGCCTTTGGTCCCAGCCACATGGAGCCCAGCGCCATGCCCACCATCCAACCTTACCTCTTCTTCTCCGGCCAGTGCGAAGAAGCCATCGCCTTCTATCAACACTCACTCGGCGCCCAGGTCGAGATGATGATGCGGTTTAGCGATTCGCCCGATCCGGTGCCCGAAGGGCAGTTGCAACCGGGTTTCGAAGACAAGGTGATGCACGCGACGATCAACATTGGCGGCGCGCGGGTGATGTGCTCGGACGGGTGCGACGAAGGGAGCAAGTTCGATGGCTTTCGATTGTCGCTCGCCTTGGCGACCGAACACGAGGCCCGGCGGGCTTTCGAGGCGTTGTCGGCCGGCGCGAAGATCGACCTGCCGATTGGTGCCACGTTCTGGTCGCCGTGTTTTGGGATGCTGACTGATAAGTTTGGGATTGGGTGGATGGTGACAGTGGAGGAGTAGGTTCTCCTCTATCCGGAAGGGATTCCGTAGGTCAGCCTAGGGTTGCAGCGAAGCAGCTACCCTAGGAAACTATCGAGGGTCCGATTCACCACGGCCCTGACGGGCCCCGCTCGCTGGAAATTGCTCGCGTCCAAAGAACATGCTCGCTCTTGAACTCCTTGTCGCCTCTGCCATCCCCGAGCGTGGTCCGCTCTGCGCGGTGTTTGGGGACGACGACTATTTGAAGCGCGAGTCGCTGCTCGCGCTGCGGGGTGGTGAAGGGGCGGAGTTCTTCACGGGCAAGGAGGCGGATTGGCGGGACGTGCACGACGCGCTCACCACCATCAGCTTGTTTGGCGACTCCGCCGACGTGGTGGTGATCGAGGATGCAGACACGTTCGTCACCGAGTATCGGGATAAGCTCGAAACATGGGTCGACAAGCCGCAGAGCAAGCGGTGCTTGATCCTCGAAGTGAAGACTTGGCCCAAGACCACGCGACTCGCCAAGGCGACCGATAAAAAGGGCCTCGCCATCGAGTGCAGCGTGCCGACCGACAACAAGCAGCAGCGGCTCACCAAGTTCACCACCGCCGCCAAGAAGTGGCTCACGCACCGCGCGAAGCATGTTCATCAGGCGACGCTCGACCGCGGGGCGTGCGACCAGTTGTTCGAACAACTTCCGTTAGCGCTGGGACTCATGGACCAGGAAGTCGCCAAGCTCAGCTTGATGGCCGACGATGGCAAGATCGACACGGCACTGGTCGTGGCAAATGTCGGCGATTGGCGCACTCGGCAGACGTGGGACATGATCGACGCGATGGTCGAAGGCCGCTCGGCCGAGGCGATCAAGCAGCTCGACAAACTGCTAGCAGCCGGTGAGGAACCGATTCCGATCCTCGCGCAGGTCGCCTACACGCTTCGCAAGTTCGCCACGGCTAGCCGACTCGTGGAACAAGCCGAGGCCGCCGGCAAGCGTCCTTACTTCCCGCAGATCATGGCCGAGGCGGGATTCTGGCCGAGTATCGTCGATCGCGGGACGCAGCAACTCAAGTCCATCGGCCGCGGGCGGGCGGTCATGCTGTCGACGTGGCTGCTAGAAATGGACATGGCGATGAAGGGCCACAACAGCGATGCCCACGGAGGTCGGCTCGAACTGGAGCGGCTGATCGCGAGATTGTCACCCGCCGCGGCGCCGAAGCGTCCTGCTGCCACTAGCTAGCACATCCAGCGGCTAGCAGTGCTACTGGCGGGAAATTCATTCGATATCAAACGAATTCAGGGGCACAATCGCCTTGCCCACGGTTGGTCGATCGCCTACCATCCGCCCCCGAAGTGCTATCGAAGGGCCACCAAGTGCCTGGCCCAGAGACAGGGAGGTCTCGCCCCACCGCGACAATGTTTATGGTGTTACGAATCCGCCTACTGACGGTGCTCGCCGGTTGCCTGCTGCTCGCAGGTTGCCAGGCATTGCCATGGTCGCGATCGGCCGCGAACAAGTCGACCGATCCCCCGACGGCCGACCTGCCTATGTCCGCGCCCCGCGAAGGTTCTGATTTCACCTCGCCCACGGTGCAGCAAACGGCGTCCTTCGCCGATCCGAATAGCTTTGCCTCGCCGGCTACGAACGCAGTCGGTGGCGGCGAAGCCCCGACCAACGACGAAGTGCTCCGCGACTTGCAAACCATCGGGGCCGTCGATCCGGTGGCCGCCCAGCAACTGGTCGAGCGTCTGCAAAACACCAAGCCACCCCTCAGGCCGCTTGTCGCACGTCAGTTCCGCACGAGCTGGCAGTATCACCGCGAACTCACCGGCTCGGGCAAGAACCTGATCGCCAACGAGCCATCGACCAGCGTACCTCACACTGCACAGCTTCCACCTTCGATTGGGGCAAGTCCCAGTCCGGCAACCTACGCTCCGCCAGCGGCGGAACCTTCTACCAATCCTCCGGCGCAAGCGCCTCCCACCGCACCGCTTGAGAGCGCAGCGATTGGGCCACCGCAAACCAGCGCGCCATCTGCCGAACCTGCGACGGTTCCCAAGTCAACACAGCCACCGGTCGAGGTGCAGCAAGCGAGCTACGACGAATCGCCGAAACTGATGCCGGTGCCCGAAACGAGCACCGCGGCCACGTCGCTGGAAGTCGAGACGCCCCGAAACTGGCAGGACGCGCTGGGGCAGACGATCGATCAACTGGCCAGCAAGACCAAAGAAGATCCTCGCAACACGAGCGAAGCGTACCAACACGTCCGCCTGCGCCTGATGCACCTCGTCGCCGGCAATAAAGAACTGGCGATGGAGCCGGTGCCTGGACTGACGCCGACAGAGCAGACGTACTGGACCAACCAGTTGTTCGCCATGGCGACGCTGCTCGATCACGAAGCAATGCCCGACGACCAGGCCCGAGCGGGCCTCGCCGCCACGCAGCTTGCGGAAGCCAGCGCACGGCTTGGAGAACTTTCGAACCTCGCCGTGAAAAACATGACTTTCTGTAGCAAAGTGTATGGCTTCGGCGACTACGATCGCATTGAACAAAGAACGTTCAAGCCAGGCCAAACCGTAACGCTGTATGCCGAGGTCGATAACTTCCGCAGCGAATCGACCGACAAGGGGTACCACACGTCCCTCGCGAGTAGCTACGAAATCCTCGACCAAGCCGGCAACCGCGTAGACGGCGGTGAGTTCGCGACCGTCGACGACAACTGTCACGGCAAGCGGAAAGACTTCTACATCGAGTACACGGTAAACCTTCCAACACGAATCTACGCCAGCAAGTACCAACTGCAAGTGCTACTTCGCGACCGGCTGAGCGGCAAGATTGGGAAGTCGGTTGTTGACTTCGAGATCGCCGAGTAGCATCTGGTTCTGCCTCTCTACGAATCTCCCTTAGCCGGCTCTCTGCGAACTAAGCAATGACCACTTCGTTCGATGTGATCGTGATCGGAGCCGGTGGAGTTGGCAGCGCTGCGATGCGCGAGCTTGCGCGGCGAGGCGCAAAGGTGCTCGGCATCGATCGATTCGCTCCGCCGCACCCTCATGGCAGCACGCATGGCGAAACCCGCGTCATTCGCCAGGCCTATTTCGAGCACTCCGATTACGTCCCGCTTCTACGGCGCGCGTACGAACACTGGAACGAGGTAGAGCAAACTTCTGGACTAACGCTGTTCGAGCGCTGCGGACTTCTGGAAGTTGGGCCACCCGATGGCGAAGTGGTTGCTGGAGTGCTGAGCGCGGCTCGCTTGCATGGTTTGGATGTCGAACAATTGAATGTCGACGAAGTGAGCCGCCGCTGGCCCGCGTTACGAATTCCTGAAGGGCTCGCCGCGGTGTTCGAACCGACGGCTGGTTGCCTCCACGTCGAGCGGTGCGTCGAGGCCATGCTCGCCGATGCCAGACGGTTGGGGGCGGAGCTTGTCACGAACTGCGAAGTCCGTTCCTGGCGCAGCGTCGGCGATAGCTTCGAAGTCGTCACCAGCGATGCGACGTACTCGGCGGCCAAACTCGTGGTCACCGCGGGGGCGTGGGCGGCGGGACTACTGGGTGAACTTGGGGTGCCGCTCACACCGGTGCGAAAAAGTTTGTTTTGGTTCCCGGTGTCCAGCATGCAACGCCCTGCAGAGCTACCCGTTTACCTGTACGAGCTCGACTACGGCGTCCACTACGGGTTTCCTTCGCTCGACGGCCAGACGTTCAAAGTCGCCGAACATACGGGGGGCGTTGAGGTAGCCGACCCGCTCTCCGTGGATCCGACGACCGATCCGGAAGAGCTTCTCGCGACCCAGCGTTTCGCACGCGAGTGCCTTGTCGGGGCAGGGGAGGTACCAACGAGCCACAAGACGTGCCTCTACACGATGTCGCCAGATGGTCACTTCATCGTCGATTGCCACCCGCAGTTTCCCGGAGTTGCTTTCGCGGCAGGTCTCTCGGGACATGGCTATAAGTTCGCCCCGGTGCTGGGCGAAGCGCTCGCCGATCTCGCGCTCAACGGAGAGACGAAGCTGCCGATCGGTTTTTTAAGTGCAAACCGGTTTCAACAGAGTTGATATCGCAAGCCCCTCTCCCGGGCCCTCACCCATGGGTGAGGGCCCGGGAGAGGGGATGATCAACGCCTACTCTTGTTCCCGTTCCGGCGTTTGCCCCAGCGCAAACTTGGCGAGCGTGCTTTGATACCGAGCCTTGCCCTCTTCCACCACCCGGCGAATCTCGCGGGCGTTGTCTTCGCTCTCTTTGCGAAGTTCCGCGATCATGTGCAGCGACTCGACCTGGTAGTCGGAGATCGCCTTCACCAACTTCTCGAGCGACTGCGGGCTGATGGTCGAGCCATACCCGGCCTTGAGTGCCGCGCGTTCGAGTTCGCGTCCGAGATCAGCAACATCCTCAAGGCTCTTGTTAACGCCTTCTTTGAGTGCCTCGGTCGACTGCGTGGCTTCGTGCAGGCCTTGCTGCGACGTGTAGACCGTGCCGAGGATGGTGAAGACGTGCTCGTTGGTCGTGAAGAATGTCACCGCTCGGCGGTAGACTTGGTCTTTCACTTCGTGCGTCTGGCGGAGCTTGGTGATGAGCGTCTCGCCAACGTCGTAGCCGATGGCCAGATTCTCGGCGATGTCCTTGCACAGTTGGTACACGCGGTCTTCACGCTTCCAGGCGTCGTGGGCCTCGTCGCGCTGCAGTTCGAGCCGCGACTTCTGACTTTCGTCGTCCCCCGTGTAGTCGCTTACTGCCTGCTGCGCATCGGCGAGCGTCTGCTTAGCCTTCTCCAGATTCGGCAGTTGCTGCTCCAGCAGTTCGCGTGACAGGATTTCGGCTTCTTTCAGCGCGAAGCGGAAGTCGATGTAACCATCCATGATCTCCTGCTCGCGCTCGAGCTGATCTTTGGTGTCCTTGCACACGTCCTGGTAGACATCGACAATCTTCTCAAACCGCGCGTGGGGCGTGCCGCGGCGAAGATTCATCCAGACGTTCGACATCTTCTCGCCGAAGCCAATCTTGCCGTCGTCAAGCTGGCCGATCAGCCGCTTGGAGTCTTCGCGGATCGAATCGAACATCTGGCTGATATCGAGGTAGCGATTGCCGACGTTGATATTCTCCACGTTGTCGCGAACGAGCTGGTTGAAGTCGCTCATATGCTTGATCGTGTTCGCGATCGCGAGGGCTCGAGGCTCGTCGACGTGGCGAACCTCCTCTAGCAACCGAATCAGCTCGTTCTGCACGTCCTTACCCGTGGCGACCCCGAACTTCTCCAGCACTTCGAGCGCCCGGTCCATGTACTTGGAGGTCTTCACGCGGCCCTTGGATTCGGACTTCGACTTGGTCTGGGTGGCGGTTTGTTGTGCCATGAGGAGCCCCGGTGGGGTTGGATTTACTTGATCGAAAAAGCCGGCAGAACTGACCATTCGCCAGTCACGCCCGATGCTTGGATTTCGCCACTTAGTAAACAACAAAATGCGGCAAACGGCAAGCAGCCGCGCGCAGCGCACACGAAATCGCAGAAAGCGACTTGGGAGTAGGCGTTAGTCGGCCGTGGCGATTAATCGATCCACAATGGACCGAAGATGCCCTCGCCTAGTTCGGCGAAGACTGCGTCAAACGCCTGGTCGGGCTCGATCAAGCGGGATGCATCGCGCCGCGAGGTTCGCGCCCTTCGCAACTCTGCCAGCAGGACCTGGTCCGCCGATGCTTCGATAAGAAGTGGGTCGACCCGAGCGGAGCCATTCCCCTCGGACAGCGCGTGGGCGACGTAGGGTTGATCAATCTGCTCCTCGCCGGAGTAGCTAAGTACCTGGAGTACCATCGGCGCACCGGGCTGAGTGCTGCTGAGCCGTGCCTGGGGAATGATCGCCTTGGTTTGCCCCGGGCCCTGGTAAGACAACGTGATGATCGCGGCACCGCACTGCTGGAAGTATTCCAATCGGATGGAATGCCAGCCCGCATCAAGAGCGATCGTACCGGAGTTTTCAGTGGCGGCATGCGTGGTCCAGTTGTCGATCACCAACTGCTCGTTGATCCAAAGCCGGACTCCGTCGTTGCTGGTAGTGTAGAAAGTCCAGTCGCCTGCCGCGGGCGTCTCGACGAAACCGGTCCAGCGAACGGAGTACTGCGCATCAGCCGTAACGCCCGACCCCGCCGGGCTGGCATTCCATCCGGTGGTGAAGTTGACGCTGCTGTCAACGCGGGTGCTGGCAAGGCCCGTCAGGTTTGTCGAGTTGTAGTACTGACCTTCCAGCCCATCGCCGGTGGGGCCAGGGGGTGGCGTCGAGGCACCGGTTCGCAGCCGGCTCGTCGGAACGATTGCCTTCGCTTGGTCGGGTCCCTGGAACGACAACGTCGCCACGGCGGCGCCACCTTGTTGGAAGTACTCCATCCGAATCGAGTGCCAACCGGCGGAGAGGTTGAGTGTGCCAGAGTTCTCCGTGGCGATATGAGTGGTCCAGTTGTCGATCACCAGTTGATCGTCGATCCAGAGCCGAACGCCATCGTTGCTCGTCGTGAAGAAGGTCCAGTTGCCCGCGGTGGGAGTCTCGACTTGTCCCGTCCAGCGTATGGAGTAGTTGGCGTCGCCTGTCACGGTGGTGCCAGGAGGAGTTGAGTTCCAACCCGACGTAAAGTTAATCGACTGGTCAACCCGCGTAGTAGCAAGGTTTGTCAGGCTCGTTGAGTTGAAGTACTCGCCTTTGAGACCTGGCTCCGTGGCGGGGGTGGTAACGTCGTCGTTCAGAATCACGCCCGCCGCGGTGGCCGTCGATATCTCCGCGCCCCCCGAGGCGTTGACTAGAGTGACGACAAACGTTTCGTCTACCTCGACGGCGCTATCGCCTGCAACCAGAACAGTGAGCGTCTTTGACGATTCGCCTGGAGCGAAGGCAAGCGTCCCCGATAGCACGCTGCCACCGAAGTCCGCTGCATTGGCAGCGTTTCCGCCGGAGCCCGTCACCAGGTAATCGACGGTGAGCGCTCCCGTGGTGTTCTGGGTCCGCGTGACGGTGAAAGTGTAGGGAGTAAAGTCGGCGTTGCCTTCCGCCTTCGAGGCCGAGGCCGCCGCGATGGCGAAGACGGGGGCGACGGGCTCTGGAATCGAGGCCGTTCGCAAGCGAGACTGCGGCACGACTGCCTTCGTCTGCCCAGGGCCGGCGAATGACAGCGTGGCAACCGCTCCGCCCCCTTGTTGGAAGTACTCCAACCGAATGCGATGCCATCCGGCGGTAAGGTTAACGGTCCCCGAATTCTCCAGCGCGATGTGCACATTCCAGTCGTCGATGACCAGTTGGTCGTCGATCCACAGACGGACGCCGTCGTTGGTCGTGGTGTAGAACGTCCATGCTCCGCCAGCCGCGATCTCCACTTCACCCGACCAACGCACGGAGTAGTTCTGGTCCGCCGTGACGCCGGTGCCGGGAGGTCCGCCATTCCAACCCGAGGTGAAGTTGACCGTCGAGTCGGTTCGCGTCGAGACGAACTCTGTTAGGGCGACGTCGTTAAAGTACTCGCCCTTGAGTCCTGGCGCGGCTTCGAGTTGCTCGTCATTGCGGATAAGGCCGCTAGCCATGGTCGACTGAAGATTCGTATTAACCGACGGATTGGAAAGCACGACCTGGAACGCTTCGTCCAGTTCGGGAAGGGTATCGCCAGAGACCAGAATACTGAGCACTTGGGTAGTTTCACCCGGAGCGAACATGACCGTGCCTACAGGAAACGATCCCCCGAAATCTTGCGCATCCGCTGGAGACGAACCGGTACCCACTACGGTGAAATCAACGGTCGAAGTGCTAGTGACCACGCCCGTGTGGGATACGACGAACTCGTAGATCACGAACTCGGCGTCGCCCTCGAATCCGGATATCGATGGCGGGCTGATGCTTAAATACGACTGGGTCGGAGCTTCCGCCGTCTTGGTGAACGTCGCCGTGACAGCCGACGACCAGTTCGCGGCTGTATCGCGGCCACGAACGTAGATCGTGTGAGTACCGACGCTGAGCGCCGCAAACGCCTCGGGGGAAATAACCGCTGTGACGTTTTCTGTCACGCTATCAAACAGTCCGTCGTCCGGGTACATCGCGAATCCCTGGGGGATACCGCCCAACGAGTCGATGTGGAACGTCGGCATGCGGACTTCGCTGCTACCCGTGTTCACGTCACTCACCGTCGCCTTGATGGTGATGGACCCTTCGTTCGTCGTGTTCGGTGTCACCGTGACATTGGTGATCTGCGGTGCCTGCGTGTCCTGGGACTTTAGTTCTTGCAGCCGAACGGAAAGCTGGCTCATAATCGATGCGTAGGCCGGGTCATTATGCAGGCTTTGCATCTGGTAGGGATCGGTGGCGAGGTTATAGAGTTCTCGCTCGCCGTTGCTGTACTCGTTGTAGCTCCAGTCTCCGGACCTGAGTGCGATCGACGTTGGCTGACTGCCGATGTTGAGGTGCTCGACGATGAAATCCGTACGCCACGTGGGATCTTGCCCCGTTATAAGCGGTACTAGCGACTCGCCATCAATGTGGTCGGAAACGCTAACGCCAGCGTACTCGAGCAACGTGGGAGCGATGTCGATGGTCAGTGCGTAGGGATCGCTCGTCCGCTGCACGGGGTCGCGGCCATCGCGGATGATCATAGGAATGCGAATCGTCTCTTCGTACGCGGTTCCCTTCACGTCCCAGCGGTGCTCACCCCATTGGATGCCGCTGTCCGACATGAAAACGAAGATCGTGTTATCCCATTCGCCATTCGCCTGCAGCGATTCGACCAATTGGCCGACGGCCTCGTCCACAACAAGCAGTGACTCCAGTTGGTTTTCGCGGAACTGGTCAATTATCGCGATATCCTCCGTAGTTAGCGGAGCCTGATTCCTTACGTACGCAGGCTTATCCGATACGTCCGCTTCGTTGAACGATGGCGGGCGATACGGTTCGATGTCGTCAAACTCGGAGTTATGACGCTGCGCAGGATTGGCAGGAGTGTGAGGAGCCTTTACCGAATAGAACAGGAAGAACGGTTGGTCGTCATTGGTTTCACCGGTTTCGATGAAATCCGAAGCCAAATCCGCGAGCACGTCCGTCGAATAATTCGCGCCGGGATATTCGGTGTACACCCCATTCGCCGAGATATCGAAGTTGTAGAAGCTCGATCCCAAGAAGGCATGCCACTCGTCCCACCCGGGCGGAACGTACATGTTGTTCGGGTCGGCGTTGCGCGGACTGGTTTCGTAATAGCCATTCAGGTACTTACCGTAGAGGCCCGTGCGATAGCCAGCATCCTGCAACCAAGTCGCGAGCGTCGACGAATCGTCAAAGCCCTCGAACCCGCCCTGAGGTTCGTCGTTGCCAACCGTTCCATGATTGTGGACATACTGACCGGTCAGCATCGACGATCGAGAGGGGCAGCAGAACGAAGTGACCGTGTACGCGTTCTCGAACGTCGTGCCGGTGCCGCCGATCAGCTGCTGGGTGATCGGCATGGCGAACATGGTGTCCAGTCGCTGGTCGTCGGTCATGACGAGCACGATGTTCGGACTCGTGGCGAGCATCGCCCGCTGTTCCAGCGTCTCGAATTTGCACCCTCGCAGGCCCGCGCCCAGGGATCGTGACTTGGCCTGCTGGCGGCGACGCGCAGTGGAGGCTTTAAAGCGAGCGGCAGCGTGGAACCAGCGAACTTGGTACTTCTTGTTGCAATCACCTTGGGCAGTTTAGACTCCGGCCGGTGGCCTTGAGAGCGACCGAATCGCCCATAACGCCGACCCCTGGCCGACGATGGCAGGCACCCCACCAACCCCTTGCGGACAGCCCCACGCTGTCCTCCCCTTTCCCCCCCGCCAAGACGAACGCCGCGGGGGCGAATGTCCTTGGGCCGCCCATCTTGTAGGATGTGGGCTGCCAAGCGATTGTATAGACGGCTTACCGCCACCCGCAACCAGTCAAAACAGTTAATTTACGGAGAGTGTAACGATTCCTTAGCGCTCCTGTTGCCTAACGCGATCATTGCCTCCACGAATTAGAGCATTCCCATGAGCCGTTCCGCCTCCCAGCAGGCCACGACCCCTGAACTTGATCCCGCAATCGTCGCGGCCGATCAAAAACTGACCCTCGCCGAGATGACGCGGGTGATGGACGTTGCGCGAACGCTTCGCAAGGAGCGATCGGTCGCCGAACGCGAGCTCAATCGCGAAGAAACCATCGCGATGCTCCGGCTCAAGCTTCGCGAAGCGGCGGACCTCGCCGGCGACCCCGTGACCGACGCCGAGATCGAAGTGGCCATCAAGCACTACTTCGCCAACCTGCACGAGTTCGATCCCCCTGAGCCTGGCGTGGAGACGTTCGTTGCCGGCGTCTACGTCCGGCGGTACGAGATCGTCGGCTGGACAATGGCCATCGCGGCGGCCGCGCTGTTGACCTGGGGCTGGTGGTTCAGCGGCATGATGCCGGGCGAACGGCGCAAGGAGCTCCGCTCGCAGCAGGTTTACTCGCAGGTCGAAGAGGTGACGAGCTCCATCGAAGCCCTCACCACGAACCCCGAAACCGCCAGCGCCGCCGAAGCAGCCCGCGCCGAAGCCGCCACGTACCGCGACCGCCACGACGTGTCGGCGCTCGAGCAACTTCGCGATCGGCTGCTGAACCAAGAATCGGTGCTAAAGGACGAATACCGACTCATGATCGTCACCGACGGACAAACGGGCGTCGATCGCTACTCCGAGGACACCGGTGGACTGTCGGGCTACTACGTGATCGTCGAGGCGGTCGACTCGAAGGGTAACACAGTGCCCATGAAAGTTCGGAACGCCGAATCGGGCAACCATGAACAAGTGAATAAATGGGCTGAACAAGTGCCTCAGGATGTCTACGAACGCGTGAAAGCCGACAAGGAAGCCGACGGCATCGTCGACGCCCGCGAGTTCGCCGTGAAGCGGCGTGGGGAGACCGATGTCGAAGTCACCCTGCCCGGAGCCGGGGGCGCAAAGCTGGAGCGGGGGAGGCAGATCACTACGTGGTAAGCAACATGATTCCAGGCGGCGAAGTGGTCCGCCAACTCGAAAACTCGCGCCGCGACGCCCGCCGTCGAGCGGACGAGGTCCGCGCGAATCTCGATAAGCTCGACTCCTTCATGAAGGACCTCGTCGACCGCCGTGGCGACGCCCTGGTCGAGCTCGCCCAGCACTACCTGCCCGACATTTCGAGCTCCACCGTCGCCAAGCAGTTCAAGGAAGTGCGCGGGCGAATCGAGGAGCTGCTCCGCCGCAAACAGCGGCACGAAGCCGAGCTTCAAGACCAGTGGGACGCGATGCTCGACCGCCGCAGCGGGCTCGACAACCAGATCGAGAAGGTTACGAATGAGCTCGATATCCTGGCCACCAAGCGGGATGAACTCGAATCCGAGCTCGCGACTCGTTTGCGGGCGCACCCCGAGTTTCAAACGCTCTCCGAGCAAGCCCTTGCGGCCGAAACCGAGCTGAAACGCAACGAACTCCGCGTCGCCGAGATGCGCGACGAAGTGGCCGAGAAGCTGCCGGCGTACGAGAAGAGCAAGCTGTTCAAGTACCTCCACAAACGCGGCTATGGCACGCCCGAGTACAACGGCAAGGGCCTGACCAAGCAGCTCGACGGCTGGGTCGCGCGAATCGTCAAATTCCACAAAAACCGCCAGAGCTACAACTTCCTGAAGGTCACGCCCGAGCTAATGGCCGCCGAGGTCGAACGCCGGCGGGCGGAATTCACCAAGCTGATGGAACGCCTCGAAGCGATCGAGGATGCTATCAGCGACGAGATCGGCCTGACCGCGCTCTTGAAGCAAGGGACCGAGCTGGGCGACGAGCGGCAACGTTTGCTCGGCGAAGTCGCCAAGCAGGAGACCGAGCGCGACCGCATCGAGAAACAAATCTCCCAGTTGGAAGCAACCGAGAACGAGTACTACGTCGAGGGGGTGAATCGCCTACGAGACTTCTTGGGTAGCATGGAAGAATCGGCCCTTGCCGTTCGCACCCGCGCGACTCCCCAGACCACCGACGACGAAATCTTCCGCGAGATCAAACGGATCAACGAGCAGCTTCGATCGACCCGCGAGCAGAGCCACGAGGATCGCAAGCTGCTGGAGATCTGGCACGAGAAGGTCGCCGGGCTCGATCAAGTGGTGCTCCGCTTCCGCTCCAGCGAGTTCGACTCCCGCCGGTCGTGGTTCCACAACCGGCTAGATGTCGCGCGGGAGGTCGATCGCTACCTTGAGGGTAACAGCAGCTCCTCGGGCCTGTGGGCGACGCTTCGCGAGCACCAGCGGTTCGTCCGCCCTGAGTTCGATAGTGGCAGCGGCAGCTGGCCCGACCTGGGCAACGTGTTCGACAGCGACGTCTCACGGGTGCTCGGGCGGGTGCTGATCGAGGTGGCCGGCGAGGCCCTCCGCCAGTCGGCCCAGCGGGGCATGCACCGCCGAGGCCCCAGCCGCCAGCAAAGTCGCCAGTCGAGCGGCAAACCGCCCTACCGTCGCGGCGGCGGATTCACCTCGGGGCGAGGCTTTTAACCACCGCTTCTAAACGGCGGGGAATCTCATCACCGAGGTCCAAAATCGCCGAATGTCAAACTGGAGAATGTGGACGCGACAGCGCACTCCCGCCATAATTAGGGGGAGCTGGGTGGCTGGGGCTGCCGTCCGCCGGCGAGCATAAAACCAGTAGCCCGAGGTACTTCGGTGTTGGCACTGATTGGGGCAAGTTGGACGGACAAGGCGTATGGACTGGGTACGGCCATTTTTTGGTTCGGCTTGATCTTTGCGCTTTTGGCCCTGGCTGTCACACTGATACGAAGATACCGCGAACGCGGCACGCTGTTGGGAAGCCTGCACGATCGCACGGATCACGACACGCAGGACCCCAGCGAACTGCTCTCCAAGTTCAGAGATTTGCATTCCCGAGGTACTCTGAGCGACGGCGAATACCGAACAATAAAATCGAAGCTAGCAGCGCAAATCCAAGCCGGCGTCGAAGGGGGTCACTCGCAACCCGCAAAGCCCCCCAAACCGAAGCCCGACACGAATGACTAGCGACGAGTCAAGTTAGCCAGTGACAAAGCAGGCTAGCTAGCGACAAGTTAAACTACACGAAAACAAGCGACAAAATCACCTTTGACCTTTAGCACTGCCGGACCTTAGTTGACCAGTTGGTCCGGTTGTACTTCGCCACCAAAACGGGCTCGCCCCGCTAGCGTGGAAAGGTCGATGAACGAACACCAGCGGTACTGCGTACAAGAGTCGAACACTGCTCGACTGAGCGTGGACAAGGAAGCCTCGCCTCGCGTGAAGGCACAAATATTCATCAGGTCTTGAGCCCAGCCCTCCCAGCAACGCCTCGTCGGGACGACGAGATGTGGTCTCAAAAGCCCTGCGAAAGTTTGTGTCATCGAGCGACACCCAAGGAAGCACCCTGGGGGTCAAGACAACGGTCTACCCACAGGGCTCACGAGACGAGGAAGGAGCAAACATGCCCTCAAGCAGGGATCTAACCAGCACACGCCGAGGCGGCACTTCGAAGAAGAACGCCTTCTGTTCATTTTGCCGAAAAAGCTACCGGGACGTTGGACCGTTAGTCGAAGGACCCGGTGACGTTTACATCTGCGGTGAATGCATCGAGCTGTGCCAAAGCATTCTCGATCAGGAACGCAAACGTCGCGGTGGCAGCAAGCAACTGTTCACCAAGATCCCCTCGCCGCGTGAAATCGTGGCCGAGCTCGATCACTACGTCATTGGCCAAGAGTCGGCCAAGCGAGTGCTCGCCGTCGCTGTTCACAGTCACTACAAGCGACTGATGGTGGCCGACGACGAACATGAAATTGAGATCGACAAGTCGAACATTCTCATGGTCGGTCCCACCGGTTGCGGCAAGACTCTGCTTGCCAAGACCCTGGCTCGTACGCTCAACGTGCCGTTCGCCATCGGCGACGCCACGACGCTGACCGAAGCCGGTTATGTGGGCGAAGACGTCGAGAACCTGTTGCTCAAGCTTCTGCACGCCGCCGACTTCGATATCGAAGCCGCACAGCGAGGCATCTTGTACATCGACGAGATCGACAAGATTGGCAAGACCAGCCAAAACGTCTCCATCACCCGCGACGTGTCGGGCGAAGGCGTTCAGCAGGCCTTGCTCAAGATGCTTGAAGGCACCACGGCAAACGTTCCGCCGCAGGGTGGCCGCAAGCATCCCGAGCAGCAGTACATCCAGCTCGACACCACGAACATCTTGTTCATCTGTGGTGGTACTTTCTCGGGCATCGAAGACATCGTCCGCAAGCGTCTGGGTTGCCGCAGCATCGGCTTCACCCAAGGCGACACCGCTGGCGAAGAACTCTCGCTCGGCGAAGCCCTGGCACAGGTCGAACCGGACGACTTGATCGAATTCGGCCTCATTCCCGAACTCGTGGGACGTTTGCCGGTTGTAAGCTCGCTGCGGCCTCTGCCGGAAGAAGCGCTGGTACGCGTACTTACCGAACCCCGAAATGCTCTTACTCGCCAGTATCAGCACATTTTTGGGATGGAAGAAGCCGATTTGAAGTTTACCGACGAAGCACTTCGCTCCATCGCCCGCCGTGCGGCCGAACGTGAGACAGGTGCCCGTGGTCTGCGATCGATCATCGAGAGCGTGATGCTCGACATCATGTTCGAATTGCCCGATCGCCCCCGCGGCCAGCGTTACGTGATCACCGACGACATCGTCGAAGGTCGCGCCAAGCTGTTCGACACGGTTGAAGAGCCAGTCAACAAAAGCGCTTAAGTAGCTGTAGGCTGTAAGCCATAAGCTGTAGGCCGTTTGCTTTGAGCTTATAGCCAACAGCTTACAGCTCTAGAATCCACGGATGGACGACGTTCAAGCCCGCTCGCCTCACGGCCCGCGGAGGTTAAGTCTCCATCGTTTCCTTCGAGCCCGGGCAATGGTGCCCGGGCTCTTTGTTTTTACAGACCCCCAATTCGTTTAACGCCCAGCCGAAGGCGCCGGCTACCTCCGCACTTCATAAATATTGAAGCTCGTGCACGATGCCCAACCTCTTCGCCAACCTCCCCACGGCACTCCCCGAGGAACTCACCACCGTACTAGCCCAGTCGAAACACGTCCGCATCGAGCGGATCGTCTCCACCGGCCAGGCGAGCCCCGTGGGATTTTGGTACGATCAGGCGGACGAGGAGTGGGTGGTCGTCCTTCAAGGGACAGCCACGCTCCGCTTTGACGATGGTGAAGTACTGGCGATGAACCCAGGCGATCACGTGTTGATCCCCGCTCACCGCCGGCATCGCGTCGAGCACACTTCGCCGCTTGAGCCCACGGTGTGGCTCGCCGTGTTTTACACCGCGTAGAGAAGTTCTAGACGGTATCACTGAAGATCACGCACTCGACTCGCATCTCATGAAGCAAGCCACGTCTACCGCCACCTTCGCGCCCGGCACTACTCCCGACACCGTTCGCACGGCAGACGGACAAGTGCTTCGTGTGCCGGCGGGTTGGTCGCTACTGCCGCCCGGCGACGCCACGCTCACCCGCCGCGTGAAGACCGATGGCGATCACTGGGTAGTGCAGGAAAAAAAGGGCCGCAAGATGTTCTCGCGGGGCGTGTGGGCACCGGCAGAAACCATCGAACGCATCCGCGCCGAACTCGAAGCCGAGCGCTCGACCGACAGCTACGCCAGACGCCAAGCCTCGGCAGCCAAGCGGCGCGACAAGGTCCAAACCGAGTACGTCGAGGACTTCTTCGGTGCGGTGGTCACGTACCTCCACTTCCATCCGAAGCACGCGGACCTCGCCAGCCATCTGGCCAAAGCCGTCACCGACCACGCCACCCCCGTTGGCAGCGGAACCGTCGCCCGGACCAAGCGGATCCCCATCGAACGCCGCGCTGAGTCGGCCGTCATCGCCTGGATGCGTCATCAGACCACGTCGTACGACGACATGAAGATCCCGCGCGTCAAAGGCAAACGCCGCGAAGTCCGCCGCATGCTCGCCCAGCGTTCGAAAGAGTTGCTAGAACAATACCGCCGCGGCGGATCGCCCGAAGCCTGCCCGCTACGAGCAGCAATAACAGGTTAGTGGTCTGTGGGAGGGCTCGGCTCACTGGACCAACTGTGGGAGGGCTCTCCGAGCCCGATAACGTACAACGGAATTCATTCCGTTACTTATGGTTGGAGTTTACTCCGGGTCAGGTAACGGAATAAATTCCGTTGTACGGGCGACTGCCTACTCTTCTTGAGCGTCCACCCGCTCCACCGGCAACTGCACCTCACCCCACCGCAAGCTCTCCTTGATGTCCGGCCCGTTGTAGCCAAGTACCCGCGGATCGCCGGCCACCTGCCACTCCGTCGACTCCTCCAGCGACTCATGGAGAACCTTGAGCGCCGCGTCGATCTTTTCCCGCGTCACGTCCCCCGCGATGCCCGTGGCGACCACGGTCACTGGCTTGGCGTCTTCGACCGTGATGTTCGCATACGACTGCGTGGGCCCATCGCTCTTATCGCGGTACAGGAACGACATGTTCCAACCCGAAATCTTACCCTCGTCACCCGACTCCAAACCTTCGTATTCAATCTCCACCGGTGCCGTCATCGCGATGCCCCGCGACTTGATGTGCCCGAACAGGGGAAAGAACGCGGTGGAGGAGTTCTTCATCCCGTCCGGCGCCGCCCCTTTGCCATCGAACGTCGCCCGACGAACCTCCGGGTACGACTTCACCTCCACAACCTTCGGCGGCGTCGGGGCCGGATACCCCACCGGCAGCGGCGTGATCACCCGGTACTCGCCCGACCGGTAGAACACCGTCCCATCGTCCTGGGGCAACTCGTCGACCTTGGCCTCGCCACCGAGGCGTTCGATCACTTTGCCGGTAGTCGCCGGTTTGTCTTCCACTTCCTCCGCCCCGCAGAATACAGGTGCCAATGCCAATCCGAGGCCAAAAACCGCCAAACTACGAACGAACATCGTGAACCCCTCCGGTGGAACATGCGGATAAATTGCCGGAGGAATTATTGGCAGGCGGGGGATAATGACCAGGGGAGAATTCAGAGGGTGGACTCCCGACGAAGGACGAGGTAACGATCTCCTTCTCTCCAGCAAGCGGTTGCCTGAAAGTCCTCGCGCGCCCTGAATTCAAACTGAACAAGGTACCCCTCCCGCAACTCGTCCTGATGACGCTCCGGCGTTATGGACTTGATCGGGCCCAAGACTTCATCTGGATGAAGAGCCTCTTCTGCAATCCGTACCAAACGACCATCGCGGAGCATCAGTGGAGGAAGCCCAACGCTGAGAATGAGCGTCTCGGCGTTCGATTTGAAAAACTCATGAAAGGGCGATTCGCCACTGCCACTAGCTGCTGCATTCATGGTGTTTGCTCTGGTGAAGGCTTCGTAAAAGCGTTTACGTCGTTTTTATAACTAGGTCCCAGCACCAAAGGCCAAAGTGGATTCGAAGCTTGATAGAACCACCTGACTCCCATCCAAGCGACCGCAAGGCAGATCAACGCTGTGGCAAGATTCGAAAACACGATTACCGGCAATACGCAGCGCGACTGGAAGCACGCCGTCACCACGGCCGCGAAGGTCATCAAGTAAATGAGATCGCTGCTGCGATACCTCCATCCCTCAAAATACTTCGCGAATACACCAAGCCACACACCCGCCATGAACCAGTAGGGTAAATCCCAACCGATCGTCGTGGCGCTCGCCTGGAACATCAATCCGCCGTGGGGCAAACCGAAGGGCTGAGCTGGAACTGGAAACCCGATGAAATGGCTGTCCCCCCGCTCTTGCCATACGTGCCGCCAAGGCTCCAAGTTCTCGCGAGTAACGAAGAGCGAACTGACACCCTGATTGGATACAGCTCCAACAGCAACGAAAGGAGTGTCAACGCGGGCCGTCACGCAGTTCGGATAACGCTCGCCGAATGGCCATACCGGCAGACTAGAGAGCCAGAGCACGACTGACAACACGACCATAGAAGCGGCGAAGGTCGGCATCTTTCGAACCTCACTCTCGATCAAACTTCAATGGCATCCAAAGGGTGCTCCAGAGTCTCGCTCGCAACTCCCCCGAGACAATCGCGCCATTAGCCAAGCAAGGCATCGTTTTGCCAAGATGGATGATGGGCGGACAAGGATGCGGACATCTTTGAGGCGTCCACGGGAATCGCTAGAGAGAACAACTGCCCTCCGAATTGTAGGTCCGTCCCGCTATCGTTGCTACCAAACGCGTTAGGTATTTGAGTCCGGCGGCACGATTTATCACCCCCGAACTATTTCCACTTTTTTCCAGAAACCGACTAGAAAGCGCGCTCTACATGTGTTCCGATATACACATACCGCCGAATAGGCGGGTTTGGTTCTTTGACAACCTAAAATGATAGAAAATGACGAGGTTTTTGAGGACTGGCGGGCGCTAAATGTGCGCATGGGCAAACCGTGAATTGCCGTATCGGCGCGGAGCTTGATACGGCCTACGGCCATTGCGTGAGATACAGATCGATGAGCAAGAAGAGTAATGTCGCACCTGCGGGGTTGCGCTGCGACTTTACTCTTCGCCCACGCTAGGCAAGCTGCTTCGTAAGGCTTTGTGAAAGTAGAACTTACGTCGACACGCCCGCGGGGAGGAAAAGGAGTTTTGTCGCACCCAATGAAATATCCTGAAGATGCGACTTTACGCTGCTCAATTTTACTCCCACTCAATCGTCGCCGGCGGCTTGCTGCTGATGTCGTAGACCACGCGGTTGACGCCCTTTACCTCGTTGATGATTCGCGTCGAGATGCGGGCCAGCAGCTCGTAAGGCAGGTGGCTCCAGTCGGCGGTCATGAAGTCGTCGGTGTTCACGCTGCGGACGCACACCGCGTTGTCGTACGTGCGGCTGTCGCCCATTACGCCAACGCTTTGCACGGGCAGCAGCACGGCGAACGACTGACTTGTCAAACGATAGAGTCCGGCCGCCTTGATCTCGCCGACCACAATCGCGTCCGCTTCGCGGAGCATGGCAAGCTTCTCGCGAGTCACTTCGCCGAGGCAACGCACCGCAAGCCCAGGTCCTGGGAAAGGATGACGCCAGACGATTTCTTCGGGCAGGCCCAACTGCAAACCAAGCTGACGCACTTCGTCCTTGAACAAATCGCGGAGGGGCTCGATCAACTCGAAGCCGAGCTCCGCCGGCAGTCCGCCGACGTTGTGATGCAACTTGATCGTGTCCGCCGGACCATCGGCCGACGCACCGCTCTCGATGACGTCGGGATAGAGCGTTCCTTGAGCCAAGTACTTGGCGTCCTGGATCTTATCGGCTTCTTCCTTGAAGCAGGCGATAAACTCGTGGCCAATGCGACGACGCTTTTCCTGCGGATCGACAATGCCGGCGAGCTGGGCGAGAAAGCGATCCTCGGCCTTCACCACATGCAGGTCGGTTTTGAAGTGCGTGCTGAACTCCTGCACCACGGCTCGCTCTTCATCCTTACGCAGGAGACCATTGTCCACCAGGATGCACGAAAGCTGCGGGCCAATCGCACGGGCGAGCAACGCCGCAACCACTGCCGAGTCCACACCACCTGAGAGACCACAAATGACGCGATCGGTGCCAACCTGTTCGCGAACGCGAGCGATCGTTTCGTCGGCAAAGTCGCCGAGCCGCCAAGTGCCATCGCAGCCACACACGTTGCGAACGAAGTTGGCGAGCAGCGTTTTTCCATCGACCGTGTGGGTGACTTCGGGATGGAACTGAAGTCCGAAAATGGGGAGCGACTTATGACGGACCGCGGCGTAGGGACAAGTGTGGGTCGCAGCGAGCGTGGTGAAGTTCTCGTCGATCGCCGTGACCTGATCGCCATGACTCATCCAGACTTCGGTTTCCTTTTTCACTCCTTCGAACAAATCGCTGTGATCGGTGACATCCAAATGAGCACGACCATACTCGCGGCTGGGAACGTTCTTCACCTCGCCACCAAGCGCCTGGCAAGCGAGCTGCATGCCGTAACAAATGCCAAGCACAGGAATGCCAAGATTGAACAGCTCGGGATCGCACTTCGGAGCCCCATCCGCGTACACGCTGCTGGGACCACCCGAGAGGATGATGCCCATGGGGGCGAGTTCGCGAAGCCGCGCCGCGGTGATGTCGTGCCGGACGATCTCGCAGTAGACGTGCTGCTCGCGAACGCGGCGTGCGATAAGCTGGGCAAGCTGCGAACCGAAGTCGAGAACGAGGACACGCTGCTGAGCGAGAGTGGACATGGCGGCGGGGGAGGGCAGGGAGGCTACGGAGCCAGGCGGAGCCTGACGGAAAACCTGTGATTGTAGCGCGTTTTCGCCTCGCGGGCTATCCGCACCGTTGCTCGATAAAGGACGACTGACCTATAGTGAAAATTCCCTGACGCCCCACCCATTTAGCCCCACCTGACATGCTGATCCTGCTGACAAACGACGACGGAATTTACGCCCCCGGCCTTGCGGCGATGGAACTAGAGCTCAGGCGACTGGGAGACGTGATCGTCGTCGCCCCGGCGACCGAGCAGAGTGGCGTCGGGCACTCAATCACGTTCCTGACGCCGCTGATGGCCAAAGAAACCCCGCTCGGCGGGTACGGCGATGTCTCGCCGAACCGCAAACGTGGATGGGCGGTCGAGGGAAGCCCGGCGGACTGCGTGAAGCTGGCGATCGCGAAGTTCTGCCCCCGCGAACCCGACCTGGTAGTCAGCGGAATCAACGGCGGCCTGAACGTCGGCATCAACGTGCTGTACTCCGGAACCGTCGCCGCGGCGACCGAGGGTGCCTTGTACGGAATCCCTAGCTTCGCGGTATCACTGGAGTACGACGACGATCCGAAGTTCGATCGCGCGGCGACGCTGAGTGTTTCGATCCTCGAACAGATGCTCGCGCAAGATGCGTTTGCGAATCACAAGCTGTATAATTTGAACGTGCCAACGTCCGCCACCGAAAGGCCTGTGGACGATCCCGCGGAACTGCACATCGTGCCGATGGGAGTCGCCCGCTGGCCAGCGCAATTCGAGGAGCGTCGCGATCCGAAGGGACGGCGCTACTACTGGGCGTCGGGCACACCACCGACGGAGTTCCCCCGCGAGACGGATCTGAACGCGGTACTCCAAGGCCACATTACCCTCACGCCGCTCACGGTCGATCGAACCAAGGCGGCTCACTTATCGGAGATGCGAACATGGGACCTCAAAGTCGGAAGCTGAGCGCGCTGCTCGGCGCGCTCGCGGTAGTAGGTTGCAACAGCTCGGTGGAACTCCCCGAACAGCCCGCGAGTGCCCCACCCGCGGCGGTAGTGGAAGCGCCCGCCGAGCCAGTGGTGGAGCAACCCGCGCGAGTTGAAATGAGCGAGTCCGCCAAGCAAAGCGAACCGCCACGCGGTTACTTGGGTGCGGTGGCTGGAGGCTATCGAAGTGCTCGCGAGGAAATCGAGAGCTACGCCGTGACGCAAGCCATACAGCACTATCACGCGACCACTGGCGAGTATCCGAAGTCGCACGAAGAGTTCATGAAGAAAGTGTGGGAACCGCTGCAGACTCCACTTCCAGAAATCGAAGAGGGGTACAAGTACGAGTACGACCCCACGGATCACATGGTCTACAAAGTTCTGATCGAAGAGGAAGCAGTGGCTCCGGAGTGAGGGTGAGCTCGCGCTAACCGTTGCAACCGTTACGATTGACACTTGGCACGGTGTTTCTCGGGCATTTTTATTGGGTGACAGGGGCGTGGTGATTAAGGTGGAAGTAGCTTCCCGCCTTTTCATTTAGCACCTTGCTCCTGCCATGAATGCTTTTCGTGCTTCGCTCGTTTCCAGTTCGATGACTGCTCGCCTCGTATGCGCGATGCTGTTGTCTGCAGGAATTGCTCGCGCAGAAGAGTGCTGCGAGCAACCAAGTTGGGTGTTTAGCCCGAGCACGTTTTCGCACGATCCCGAGTCGGGAGCACGCGTTGCTCAGTACGAACGCCACGCGTGGGTCGACGAGCTTCCTGATCCTCGCATAGTCACCAGTGGCTATCGCACCTCGCGAACGCACCTGCCGGGTGCCGCGGGGAGCAGCGATACGTTCTACGAAGTGCAGAACTGGGCGAATGGCAATGGTCAGCTCGACGCCGAGTGGGAGCGGATGCACGACGCTTGGCAGGACTCTTACCTGACGGGCAGCTTCTACCAAGGCAGCATGAATACTCAGGGACCTTGGCAGCAGGGTCCATGGCAACCCGGGCCTTGGCAACCGGGCCCATGGAATGGCCCTTGGCAGCAAGGACCATGGCAGCAGGGTCCGTGGAACAACGGACCTTGGCAGCAAGGCCCGCAGCAAGGTCCTTGGAATAACGGTCCATGGCAAGGTGGACAGGGACCGCAAGGCCCATGGCAAGGCGGACCTGGTCAACAAGGGCCGTGGAATGGCGGACCGTGGAACGGTGGTGGCCCTGGGTTTGGCCAGCGACCGGGCGGTGGTACTCCACAAGGTCCGCCGATGCAAGGTCCGGCTCAGCCCGGCAGCGGGTATGACTATCGCCAGGTCCCGCGGCCGTAACGCGAAGCTAACGCATCAACTTCGCGGCTTCGGACTCGAAGTCTTTGTCGGACGTGAAGCTGTCGATCAGCCAGCGATGCTCGTCGCGCACGAGCTCGACGGTGACCGGAAAGGTATCCATTCCCCTGGCTCCGCCATAGGCTCCCCCGAAACGCCCCGTGAACTTGGCGGTGGCGCGAGTTGGATCCTTGGGGTTGTCGAACGTGATGTCGATATCGCTGATGATGTTAGCCATCTCGACCTTCACCTTGGGCATGATCCGCTGGACCATCGCCCGCGTCTTGGTCGCGGTTGGGGCCAGGAAGCTCTCGACCCGCGGCATGTCGTTCTCTTCGGCGGCGTTGGTGATGCCGCCGATGGCGACGGCGATGAGTTCGCGCTCGGTGAAAACGATCTGTTCCATCACCAGGGCACTGACCATCAGCACCACGATCACCACGCTGGCGACGAACGAGCCCACGCTCCGCGTCGTGAAGTACAGCACGCCCGTAAAGGTGAGCAGCACGAGACCGATGAGGATCAGCGGCACCGGATTTTCGAATAAGTATTCCATGGCAGTAGTTTAAGCACTAAGACAAGAATCGGCGAGCGGGGCCCGTCAGGGCCGTGGTGGCCGAGTAGGCGCTAAGCTGTAGGCTCTAAGCTGTAAGCCCTAAGCTGCAGGCGACTGGGACACTAACACTAGGTAGAATTCGTTGATGGATTCCGACCTAAAACGACAAGAAGAAGCGAAGCGTGAGCGGTGCTGGGATGCCCGTGAGCGATGGGCTGCGCTGATGGCGGCGATTCGCTTTGCGGACGCTCAGCAACCGGTGTCTCGGAACTCGAAGGAAAAGTGTTTGGAACTGCAAGCCAAGAAGCTCGCCGGCAAGAACTGATCCGTCAGTGCGAATAGTCGGGCGAGAGGCAACATGAATCACTCGTCGAACACATGGGAAAACGCTGAACGCTTTGGGTTTTGCTCCGAGGACTTAACGCTCCTCGGCTCAGGCTACATGAATAACCAACGGCTGCGATTCGCCCGCGAGCCGTTTCGCGACATGATCGTGCCGGCCCGGTTTTCTATGGTCGGCAGCCTGGTAATGATGCTCATCATCGGCCTGTTCTTTTATGGCTGGTGGTACGCATGGTTGATGTACGGTCCGCCATTGGGAGCGTTTGGTTGGTTCGTTGCCGTCGCGGCAACCTGCCTGGGAGTACTCGGACCTCCCGTCGGTCATTACTGGCGGATCCGCCACTTGAATTCAGTCAGTCCTCTGGTGGAGTACGATCGCAAAACGGACCTGGTCTCGATTCTCGCCGGCCGGCATACTTTCTCACCCGACCAACTTTTCTGCTTGTTGCTCATAGCAGCACCCCACGGCGAAGACGTTTATAGCGAGTTCCATTGCCTCGTCGATCTGCCCAGCGGACGGGAACGTTATCTGCTGATGACCGACATCATGTCGACCCCGCGGGTGTTCGAACAAGCGGCACGCGAGTTTTGCTCGCGAGCTCGTTTACCTCTGGTCAAATCGATGCCACGCAAGCGGATGGAGACAACCGACTGCTGGCAGGTTGAAGTACTGGTGCAAAGACGCTGACACTGAACTATTCGCCCCGCACCCACCGCTTTATTCGCTCCAGAAGCTCGCGAATCCAGCTGGGATCTTTGGGAGGCGTTTCGATCCACTCGGTGTCGCGGAACCACAGTGGCATTCGTGACGCCATCGCAGCGTCGGATTCATACGAACGATCGACGTGCTGGGCGAAGCGGGAAACGCGGCGGGCGAAGGTGTCTAATGAGTTGCGTCGAAGCAATCGCTTCACGTACGGATCGCCCGGATGTCGGCGAGCGATTTGGCGGAGGCGTGGCCACGATTCGACCCGATGGAGTGCGCGAACGTAGTGCCTTCGCAAGCGGACATCCTCATCCACCGGCAACTGATCGAGTACCTCGCTGGTTTGGCGACTCGCACACCGGCCGAGTAGCCAAATGGCGATGCCAAAACTCGGATGGTCGAGCGGGCTTGCGGCGAGGAAGGACTCGATTCCACCTTGAGGCCGATTCCGGAGAATCTTGCGAAAGTCCGCCCGAAATGCCAGCAGCCAATCGGCTCGCAGCAAATCGTACCGTGTAAGTAGGTTGCGATAGTGCCCCAGCCGTCTCAAGAATCGCTCGACCGCTAAATCATCGGCTGACCGTCGACGGCGGTGCGAGACGCGACGATCCGCGGCGTCTAACTCGTCGTCGGCCGTTACTCGAAAGCTCGGTTGATCGCTAACCACCGCTGCCATAACTAGCCCTGTCAGTGTAAAATCGACCGTCCTCCCACCAATTCTATCGCCTGGATGCGGTAGAATCAGCAGCAAAATGCCCCGACGCATTACGGCGTTCGCTCACCTATTTTCCTCGATCCTCAAGACAGCTTTCTCCATGTCGCAGCGATATATCTTTCAGATGACCGGCCTGACCAAGAAAATTGGGCAACGCACGGTGCTTTCCGATGTCCATCTGGCCTTTTATCCCGGGGCGAAGATCGGTGTGCTGGGTCGCAACGGCGCGGGCAAGAGTACGCTGCTGCGGATCATGGCCGGGCAGGACAAGGAATTTGACGGCGAGGCGAAGCTCAGCGACGGGTTTACCGTCGGCATCTTGGAACAAGAGCCAAAGCTCGATCCAACGAAGGACGTGCAAGGGAATGTCGAGCTCGCGGTCGCCGAAACCCGGGCGATTCTGGCGGAGTTCGAAGCGCTGGGTGACAAGTATGCCGAGGTGGCCGACGATCCCGACGCGATGGACAAACTGATGAACCGCCAAGCGGTGCTGCAGGACCGCATCGACGCCACCAACGCGTGGGAGCTAGACCGGCAGATCGAAGTGGCGATGAACGCCATGAACCTGCCCCCCGGCGACGCGGAAGTGGCGCTACTGTCCGGCGGCGAGAAGCGCCGCATCGCGCTCTGCCAACTGCTGCTCAAGAAGCCTGACCTGCTGCTGCTCGACGAACCGACGAACCATTTGGACGCCGAGAGCATTGCGTGGCTCGAACGCCATCTGGCTGAGTACGCTGGCACGATTGTCGCCGTGACCCACGATCGGTACTTCCTCGACAACGTGGCGAGCTGGATCCTGGAAATCGAGCGTGGTAAGGGCCTGCCGTTTGAGGGCAACTACACCAGCTGGCTGGAGCAGAAACGCAAACGACTCGAGATCGAAGAGAAGCAAGAGTCGGCTCGGCAGCGGACGCTGAAGCGCGAGCTTGAATGGGTGCGAGCCTCACCGAAGGCACGGCAGTCGAAGAGCAAGGCCCGTATTTCCGCCTACGAGCAAATGGCCAACGAGGACTTCGACGCCAAAGAACAAGAGCTCGAAATTCACATCCCGCCTGGACCTAAGCTCGGCAACCTGGTGATCGAAGCTACGAACTTGTCCAAGGCCTATGGCGACAAGGTGCTGCTCGACAACGTTAATTTCCGGCTCCCGCCGGGTGGCATCGTCGGCATCATTGGCCCCAACGGTGCTGGTAAAACGACGTTGCTGAAGATGCTGATGGGACTCGAAAAGCCCGATAGCGGCACGCTGGTGATGGGCGAAACCGTGGACCTCGGCTACGTCGATCAAAGCCGCGATGCCTTGGACCCTGACGCAACGGTGTACGAGGAAATCTCGGGGGGCCACGAGATCCTGGAGATGGGCAAGCACACCATCAACTCGCGGGCGTACGTTTCGCGGTTCAATTTCCAGAAGGCCGATCAGCAGAAGAAGGTCGGGGTGCTCTCCGGTGGTGAGCGCAACCGTGTGCACCTCGCCAAACTGCTGCGGCGTGGTTCGAACGTATTGCTGCTCGACGAACCAACGAACGACCTCGATGTCGATACGCTTCGCGCCCTGGAAGAAGCGGTGGCGAACTTCGCCGGCTGTGCAGTAGTAGTCTCCCACGACCGCTGGTTCCTCGACCGCTTGGCAACGCACATCCTTGCGTTCGAAGGGGACGGCTACGTCCACTACTGCGAAGGCAACTTCGACACCTACGAACAAGGCCGTCGCGCACGCCTGGGCGAAGACGCGAATGATCCAAAGCGGTTTAAGTACAAGAAGCTGCACGCGTAAGACGGCGATCTCCACTCAGGAATGGGATACTCCACCATGTCGACCTGGGTGGACTGCCAAACGCTTGAGTTGAATTTGGACTTACCGCTCGCCGAGCGGTACTTGCCGCACCAATCGGTGCTGCGCGCAGCGGCGGACGACCTGCTCGTAGCGATGAAGAAAGAACTGCCGAACGGGCTTGAGCGTTTAGCACATCTGATCGATCTCCGCACGCTTGGCAAGTTTCGGGGCGAGGCTAAGGCTCAGGCTCGCGTCATGGGTGGCGATTGGCGTGATTTAATGATCGCAGGCGCTGCTTACGACTTAACGCTGGCGTACTTCGGCTGTTCGACCATTGCTGCTGCAACGGAGGACGGACCCGTACTCGCGCGAAACATGGATTGGTGGCCCGAGCGTCCGCTGGCCCGACATAGCTACCAATTTCGCAGTTTAAGGCGAGGGGCGGCGGTGACAACCATTGCCGGTTGGCCCGGTGCCCTGGGGCTGGTGACAGGCATGTCCGCTAAGGGGTTCGCTCTTGCGATGAATGCCGTTGGGGATGGCGTTGGGCTGCACAGAATGGGGTATCCCGTCATGCTGCACTTGCGCCGCGTGGTGGACGAGTGCCAGAGCTTTGACGACGCCGTCAAGCGCGTAGCGTCGCAAGCGTTGGCAGCCCCTTGTCTGGTGACCATCGTCGGCACCCGAAACCACCAGCGGGTGTGTATCGAACGCATGCCTACGACAGCCAACTTGCGGTGGGCAGAAGGCGATGCCCCGCTGCTCACCACAAATCACTTTCGATACGAAGAGCGAACCAATCAATTGGGTGGCGATGCGCTGCAATCCACCAGTTGCGGTCGATTGCGTGGGATGGAAGACTTGCTCCCGACGAGCGCGTCGGCGCTATCCGACGAACACCTGCTATTCGTATTGAGCGACCAGCGTGTGAAGCTAGGAATCACCGCCCAGCACATCGTAATGCGACCGCGCGAGAACCGCATGCGACTCTGCGTGCCGGCGGCGTTAGCTGGGTTGCAGGAACCCTAAGTTGCAAAGCAGCCGTACCGCCTCGCGGTCGTTGATGGAACGTCACAGCAGAGCGGGGATCCCAGCAGCGCGTGACAGTTGCGCGAGCCGCCGCGACGGCCTGATCTCGCCTCCCACCTTCACAGGATGTGCTTTGGGTATCGACTAGGTAGAATGTCTCGAACCAAACCACCCGATCGAGAGAGTCCGCATGGCATTCGAACCAATCAACCTATTCTCGCATCGAATCGACCCGCGCGGGGTCGCCGAGTTGCTACGAGCGACCGGGTACAAGATGGAGCAGTCAGGTCCTGACGACGACTGGCAACAAATCGTCATAGCGTTTCCAAAGAAGGGCCTATTTAGCAAGACACGGTTACTGACATTTAGCCATACTGCTGACTACTACGACGGGCCCAAGTGGCCGTTGCAGGTGTCGGGAATGCAGAATTACTTTTCACAGTTTCCTGAGAATTCGGCGAAGCCCGATGTCCTCCGGCTGATTCGAACCTTCCGCTTTTCACTCGCAGTACGGCAAGACGACCTCGACATCAATAGCACCGACGAAAGATTGGAAATGGTGTTTGCGGTATGCCGGCACTTGGACGGAGCGATATTCACACCTTCCTCTCTGCGCGATGCCAAGGGCCGGATCTTGATCGATGCAACTGGGGCAGCGGATCCTAGAGCCGTGCTGCCGTTTATTCCAGAGTCCGACGCCAACTCTACCACGTCCAACGAGGAAGGTGACGAAGAAGAAGTGGAGATAAGTCCGCCGACGGCGGATCGAGTGGCCCGGCGCACCCTGGCGCTGACTGCCGTTGCGGCTCGCGGAAGCCTAGAGTTGGATGGACCTCAGATGACAGACGCGGATGTCCATCGCCAGCGCATTCTACATTGGATCGAAGATGCCAACGTTGGTAGCGAACTGGAGCCGGATGAGTGGAAGGCGCTGCAACGACCCGTAGGCACGCTCGACCAGCGAGCGTTCATCGATTCCATGTGGCGAGTCGAAGGTTTGGTAGTGCTTGCGTGGGCCCTGAAGCTTCACCCACTTCCTCCTTATGACACACTCGTTACCCCTCCCGAACTCTACCAGTCTATCGGTTTGTTTGACGGGCAGCGCGCGAGTCGACTGCTGGCCGAGCCAGATCTGCGAAGCTCGGCAGAACTGGATACGTTGCAGAGGCAGTTGCTTGCCTTTCATTGGAGAATGAGGGATTTCTCTCTGCGACCACAGCCGATGGACTTCGTCGCATTCTCGAAGAAATGCTGGTTTGGTAGCTTCGATATCAGTCCGTTTCGGATCATCGACAATGATCTCGCGATTGGCGAGACCGCCATAAGCCGAACGTCGCCAGACGAAATAAGCAGGGTCAACAGTATCGCCGCGGAACGACATCTGGCAATCAACTGGCTATTGGGATACAGCCCGGTTTACTCGGAGACAGATACGTCAACCTAGTGACCAGCGCGAACACAAAGGGGCGATGAGTAGCATGATCGCCCCGCGGTTCGTGAGGCGTACGCTGAAGTGCTGCACGCAGCTATACGTACGGACGGCTCTAGCACGCTGAAGTAAGCCGGAGACGCGATCATCCCGCATTCGGCTGAAGGGCCGTTGCCTACTGCACTCCAATTCTCTAGATTCGGAGTAGTTGCTCGCATCAGGTAAACGCGAGTCAGTTAAACACGATCGCGTGGAGTCCAATTCGAATGAGTGTTATGCGAGTAGGTTCTACCCAGAAGTTTGCCGATAACTGGGACAACATCTTTGGTGGGTCGAAGGGTGGTAAGAAGAAGGCCACGGCTTCGGCGGCGAAGTCGACAACCAAGAAGAAGGTAGCTAAGAAGACCGCCAAGAAGTCGAAGAAGAAGTAGCCCGATAGAGGGGCATTCCCCTCCATGCTGGGGGTGGGGCTAGCACGATTGTCTTGACACACAGCCGCTAGCCATCGCGTTTTCGCCGGAAATGCTTCGCTAGTGCCCGTGATTCCGCCGATTTCTCTGGATGGCTCTACGCGCGAGCGCTATAATGTGGGGCTACCCTATGGGCGGGCCTCACTCGGGGTTCCGCGCACCACCCAACCTTTCGCGTTCAATTGAGGAGTGTCGGACATGGGAACGTTTCACGCCGCATGGGAGGACGAAGACAACAACCGCCGCGTCGACTTGGTCGTTGCGTACCAAGTGAGCAAGGGCCAGGTTGAGATCGACGCCGTCACCCCTCACCGTGTTCATTTTGCATGCCCCGAGTCGGGCGCGACCCTTCGCAGCATTGGCGTTCACACCGAGACCGGCAAGCAACTGCTGCTCGAACGTGCCCTGGCCGCCGGTGCGATCGATCGCATTCGCCACCACCTGAGCGAACTCGACGTCCACGACCTGCCGCACCCGGTCGACACGCTGCACGAACCAGCCGAAGCCCCGCGACTGACTGTCTAGTCTCCCGTGGAAGATTGAGAAACGAACAAGGCCGCTAACCGTTTGACGGTTAGCGGCCTTTTGTTTTTGGTGGGTAGCCGGATTCGCCAGAATTCGGAGCGTCAGAAGGCTCACCCGAACTCTTGCGAGTCCGGTTACGCTAGGAATTGCTTTACGCACGTCCCAGGAACTCGTGGGTTCGGGTGTCGACTTTGATCTTCTCGCCTTCCTTCAGGTACTCGGGCACCTGGATCGTAGCGCCGGTTTCGAGAACGGCGGGTTTGGTGCGGCCGGTGGCGCTGTTGCCTTTGACGCCTGGGTCGGTTTGTGTGATCGTGAGTTCGACGGTCGCGGGAACTTGCAGACCGACGCATTCGCCGTCGTAGACGAGGGCGAGCATTCCTTCGAGGCCTTCGCACACGTACTGCATCTCGTGCTCAATGTCGGCCACGGGAATCGTGTACTGGTTGTAGTCGCCCGAGTCCAACAAATGAACCGACTCGATGTCGGCGTACATCAGAGTGACTTCGCGCTTCTCGAAATCGGCGTCCTGCAGGAAGTCGGTGCCTTTGCAAACCAAGTCGGCCTTCTGCTTGGTCACCAAATTCCGAGCCCGGAACTTGTAGAGGGTGTTGCCACCGCGAGCCGACGGAGACTGGACGGTGAGCGTCTCGAGGATGTGCGGGGCATCGTTGTACTTGAAAACGGTGCCGGGCTTGAGGTCTTTGGCGAGCATCGTGGCGTGAGAACTGGGTAGGGGAGGGGGATGTTCTGCGTCGCCAAAGCATACCAAGCGGGGGCCCCGGTTGGGAAGCGAGGTTCAACCTCGCGGCCCGCAAGTTCGAGGGTTTCCCCGGCCGTTCAGGCCATGATGTCGCCACTGGCGGGGTCGAAGGCGATGCCACCGGTTAGTCGCGTAAGGGCGTCGACCACTGTGATCAGGGCGGCGGGATCGAGGGCCTCGGTGAGCAGTTCGTCGTCCTCTTCTTCCTCGCCGTAGCCGAATTCGTCCTCTTCGGCAGTCCCTTCCGTCATGCGCTCGAAGTGCATCACATCGAGCCTGGCATCGGCTCGTACGAGTTGGGCGAGTTGGTCGCCATCGAGTTGTTTGCGGAGCTGCTTGGCGAGCGTCGCACTTTGCTCGACGACCGAGGCGCCCGATTCATAACTGATCTCCATCGCGGCGTTGTCTTCCGGAGCTTGCACCACAGCGGTGGCGAACAAGCCATCATCGTCGGCGGTGAGATCGGTGACGGTGAGTCGATTGCTGGCCTCGGCGATGGCCGCCTCGACCTGGGCCATGGTAGGCCGATCGCCCGAGGCAAACATCACAAAATAGGTCTCGCGCCACGCTAGTTGATCGCCATACTCCGCCATGAGGGGTTGCTCCTATTTTCGTTCTGAGTGCGCGAAGGGTTAACGTCGACGGGGCTTATTCCCAATCGTCGTCTTCGGGGATTTCCTCGCCACCCTGCCAGGCTTCGAGCTTGGCGATCATTTGGTCGCGTTCCTGCTGATTCGCCCAGACCGACTCGCCTTGTTCGAGTCGAACTTCGTAGTAACCTTCGCGAAGGCAATCCTCTTCGCCGCAGAAGTGGGGCGTCGCAGCCACCCACATCACGCGATAGAGCGGTACCTGCTTGTCGTCGACGAGACAAAGAATCGACATCCGTTGGCTCCTGAGACTACCTAGTTCGAAGGGAGTGATAACTGATAATTGTTAGGGAGTTGTCTACGCCTGTCCAAGTTCGCGAGAGCGATTGGCCGCCGCCTTAACGGCCGCGAGCACCGCCGCACGGAGTCCACCTTGTTCGAGCGCCTCAAGCCCAGCGATGGTAGTGCCGCCGGGACTGGTGACCGCTTCGCGGAGCTCCGCCGGATGCTGCCCGGTGGCGAGTACCATTTCGGCCGAGCCCAGCACCGTCTGCGCCGCTAGTTTGTGGGCGATTTCGCGGGGCAGGCCGGCAAGCACGCCACCGTCGCTCATCGCTTCAATCATAGTATACACAAAGGCGGGTCCAGAGCCCGAGAGCCCGGTGACCGCATCGAGCAAATATTCGGGCACTTCGAAGGCGATGCCGACTGATTCGAGGAGCGATTTGACGGCTTGGAGGTCGTCCGGCGTTACGTTTTTTCCCGCGGCGTAGGCACTCGCGCCGCGGCCAACCAGCGAGGGGGTATTCGGCATCACGCGGACCACGCGGGCCGCTTTGCCGAGCCCTGCTTCGAGTTTCGCGAGGGGGATACCAGCCGCGATGGAGACAAAAAGCGGGCCGGGCTTCGAACCGACCTTGAGGCCTTCGAGCACTGCGGGCATTACCTGCGGCTTGACCGCCAAGATGATGATTTGGGCGTCTCGGGCGACTTCGGCGTTGTCGCTGGTAATAGACTGCGGGCCGATACGTTCGGCGAAAGCTAGCCGCATCGCGTCGTTGGGGTCGCTGGCGAGAATCTCCTCGGGCCCGGCGAGGCCGGCTTCTACCAGGCCTCCGGCCAGTGCCGTCGCCATGCGGCCGGCTCCAATGAATCCGTACTTCTTCATGCGTGGGTGTCGTCGAGCTTTGGTGGGTGGGTTAGACCGATTTGGTGCTAGCTTTGAGCCTAAACGGACATGCCGGATGGCACAAGCTGAGTGTCCGATGCTAGCTGCGCCTGGCCGAGAGAACTGATCTGGACACACGGCGGCCGGCTTGCCACACTCCCGCCCGTTTTCATCCGTTTGTCATTCGTCCTTCGAATCAGGAAGTCGGAGACATGTTTCAAAGTAAGAACTTGTGCAAGGTGCGCACTGGTTGGTGTTTGCTTGGCTTGAGCTTGGCCCTGGTGCTAGGCGGAGCGAGCTGGGCAGAAGAGTCGGGCCTCAAAGGCATGTGGCCGTTTGGTAAAGACGACGAAGAGCAAGCCGCTGCGCAGACGGGGGTGACCCTGGGCGATCCGGCGCTGGAGTCGGCGCTCGGCGAAGAGCCCGCGAAGGACGACGACAAAATGTTCGACACGCCTTTCGCCAACGCGACTTGGCCAAAGGTCGAGATGCCGAAGCTGAAATTTCCCTCGCCCTGGACCACCGAAGATGGCGGCGAAGGTTGGCTCGCCAAGCCGGTGAATCGCACTCGCGAAGGATTCCACAACGCGGCGGAGAAAACCCGCACCGCGATGAACTCGGGCATCGACAAAGTTAAAGCCATGATCCCTGGCGGCGAAGGTGGTACTCCGGACTCCGGCGCGCAACTTGCCGATGGGTCCGAAGAGCCCGGTTTCTGGCAGAAGATGTTTGGTCCGAAGAATGAGACTGCCGCGCCGGAAGATCCGGTGGAAATGATGGCCCGTGAACCGGCTGCGACGCAGCGGTAAAGTTCGCGAAGTCGCTGTCCCAACTTTTCTCGATCGCCTGGAGGTGATTGGTGCGGAGCTATAAGCTTTTCTTTTCTTACGCGGTTCTGATCGGCATTGCGCTCGGGACCTCGGGCTGCAGTATGTACCGCGCGCCGGGGACAATGCTTCCGAGCCTGGCCGCCGTGTCGCACGACCGCTCGATCGAGAAGCACGCCGAGAAGAGCGGTTTCCCCAGCCCCAGCGACGTGGGGTTTGGCGAAGAAGAAGCGGAAACTCGCTAGGCGATTGGCCCGGCTTGTACCACAATCTCACGGACTCCCCTCGTACCGAGCGTCGTGATTGGTTTAAACTGGCCGGCCTATCGCGTTGGCTAGCAGATTAACCGGCAACGAAGGGTAGCGTCGACATTGTGGATTGCCTTGGGGATCGTTGGCGGATTCGTTGCGCTCATCGCGGGTGGTGAGCTGCTGGTCCGCGGTGCCTCGAACCTTGCCGCCGCCGCGAAGGTATCGCCCCTGGTGATCGGTCTGACGGTAGTCGCCACGGGTACGAGTGCCCCTGAACTGGCCGTTTCTGTGAAGTCGTGCTACGCGGGCAATACCGATCTGGCGATCGGCAACGCGGTGGGGAGCAACATCACCAACCTGCTGATGATCCTCGGCCTGTCGGCAGTTGCGGCCCCACTCGCGGTGAATATCCGACTCTTTAAAATCGACATTCCTGCGATGATCGTCGCGGCTGTCGCGCTATGGCTCATTGGGCTCGATGGCACCTTCACGCGGCTTGAAGGCATTGGCTGCGTGGCGGTAATCATCGCTTACTTCGCATTCACCGTGCATCAAGGTCGCCGCGAGTCGGCCATCGCCGCAGCAGAGCTGGAGAAAGCCGAAGCCGAGATCACCTACGACCAGCGGACGAGTGGTTGGACGAATATTCTGCTGGACGTGCTGAAGCTGATCGTCGGGCTGGTGCTCCTCGTGCTCGGTGCCGAATGGCTGGTCAAGGCGTGCGTGGCACTCGCGCTAGGTTTTGGAGTGAGCGAGTTGGTGGTTGGCCTGACAGTGGTCGCGATCGGTACCTCGCTGCCAGAACTGGTGACCTCGGTCATGGCGAGCCTGCGAGGCCATCGCGACTTGGCGGTAGGGAACGTGGTGGGGAGCAACGTGCTCAATATTTTCCTGGTGCTTGGCCTGTCGGCCGTCGTTGCACCTGCGGGTATCAACGTCGCGCCTCAGCCGATGGCGTTCGACATTCCGTTCATGATCGCCATCTCCATTGCCGCACTGCCAGTGTTCTTCTCGGGGCTGGGCATTACTCGCGTCGAGGGCGGGGCGATGCTATTGTATTACGTGGCTTACGTCGCCTTCCTGATTTGGCACGCCGGCCAGCCCGCTGGGACGGTGACCCCGACGAGCCACATGTTGCTATTTGTCGCCCCGCTTGTGCCGCTTACGCTGTTGGTGGTCTACTTCCGCCCGCGCGAAGCGACGTGACTTATCCATCGAATTATTCGAGCCCCGCTCAAGGAGCCCCCGGTCCATGAACAGCGTGCAATTCCGCCTGCAAGTAATGATGTTTTTGCAGTTCTTTGTGTGGGGGGCTTGGTTTGCCACCTTAGGGCTCTGCTTGGGAAGCAATGGCCTTGAGGGCTTCATCGGCAAAGCCTACGGCACGGCTCCCATCGCGGCCATCATCGCACCTTTATTTCTTGGCTTGATCGCCGATCGATTCTTTTCATCAGAGAAGGTCATGGGGGTCTTGTTCCTTGTGGGTGGAGCCTTGATGTGCATGGCGCCTAGATACGTGGAACTCGGTGACAGTGACATGCTCTACTGGCTGTTCCTTGGCCATCTGCTCTGCTACATGCCAACGCTGGGCCTTAGCAATACCGTGGCGTTCACCAATATTGAGGACCAGAATCATTTCCCCAAGATTCGAGTGTGGGGCACCATCGGCTGGATCGTCGCTGGGTTAACGGTTGGTTTTGCCGGTTGGTCCGCTACGCCTAACATTCTTTGGCTTGCCGGTATCGCCTCGCTCGTGATGGGGGTCTATAGCTTTACGCTCCCGCACACCCCACCGCCCGCCAAGGGCAAGCCTGCCGACCTGCGAACCATCTTCATGCTGGACGCGATGCAGTTGCTCGCGAACCCCGCGTTTTTGGTTTTTATCATCTGCTCGACGCTCATCTGCATTCCGCTGGCCTATTACTATGGCTTCACTTCCAACCTTCTGGGTCAGGTCGGATATCAGGCCGCTGCGTCTACGATGACGATTGGTCAGATGAGCGAAATCTTCTTCATGCTTTTGATTCCATTCTTCTTCCGTCGGCTTGGCGTGAAATGGATGATCTCGGTTGGCATGGCAGCGTGGGTTGCTCGTTATTTGCTCTTCGCTTTTGGTGCGCCGGATCAGGTGTACTGGATGATTCTGCTTGCGGTCGCATTGCACGGTGTGTGCTACGACTTCTTCTTCGTCACCGGTTTCATGTACACGGACCAGAAGGCACCACGTGAAATTCGAGGGCAAGCTCAAGGTATGCTGGTATTCTTCACCCAGGGCGTGGGCATGTTTTTTGGTTACTGGGTCGCCGAGATCCTGTTCGGTTCTACCATGACCAAGTACGGTGCGCTCGATCTGGAACTCAAGCGGGCCAACGCTCAGCAACTGCTCAGCTCGGCTGACCCAGGGCCCACTACGACCGCCTTGAGCGATGCCATCGCCACCGCTCAGGCAGCCATTACCTCGGGCGAAGGTACTGCGATCAAAGAGGCAGGCCAGCAACTTGGCGCGGCGATGAAAGAAATGCCAGGCGTCGTTCCGCCGACCTTCGCCGAACAACTCGGTCAGATGTTTACCGCCAAGCTACCTGAGGGCGTCAATCCGGAGCTGCTGCAGGAAACCATGCTGCAGTGGAAAGAATTCTGGTTGGTGCCCGCGGGGATGGCGGCGGCGATTCTCGTGCTGTTCGCCCTGACGTTCTACGACCGCAAGGCTTCTGAGGAAGCCGTGAAGGCGGTGGAGAAGAACGTCCACTAAACCGAGAATCCTTGACGACAATTAGCGACAAACGAATAGCCGGCGGCAGTTTTGCCGCCGGCTATTTTTTTTCGTTGTTAATTCACGCCTTCCTGGCGGTCAGCGATCGCTGAGGGCGATCACCATTGGCCGAACGCTAGGTCGAGACTTGGAATGGCCTCGTCGACTTCGGCTTCTTCGCCGACGAGCGACGAATCGCTTGATGCTTCTTCATCGTCCTCGGACTCTTGTCCGGTGAGGAGTAGAAGTGCCGCATCGTTCGACGCCGTGGCTGTCGCGGCGGAGCTTGTCGAGCTGCTCGATTCTCCGGCGGCCGCCGGCGATTCGTTTAAGTAGAACGCCAATGGCTCCTCGGACTCACTCGATGCTTCGGCACTCGAACCCATCGTGCTGGGTGCTTCCACGACTGGCCCCGCGATGCTGGCGGGCTCTTCGAGCGTTGGCAGGGGCTCGGCCACGAACTCCTCGTACGCTGGCACGATTAGGCTGAAGCCCAGCGAGCCGATGTTGTCCCGCCACATCGTGTAGTCGGCAAGATCCACGCGGCCGTTGTTGTTGGCGTCCGCGGTGAGCTGGGTCGTTGAACCGTAGGTCGATTTCCACAACTGGTAGAATGCGAGCGGGTCGCTTCCGGCGAGTATCGCTGGGCCACTCGTCGACGCCCCATCTAATGGCGACTGGCCATCCGCCAGAGCGGCGAACGCTGCGAGCGGGGCCGATCCGATGATGGTGAACGAGATCGAAATCCCCTGACCCGCCGTTCCGGTTCCAGTGCTGCTGGAGTATGGCGTGGCAGTCACGGTGTGCGAACCCACCGGGATTTGCACGCCGTGGTAGTTTCCATTCGAGTCGCCGAAGAGAGCATAAGGTGCCCCAGCTTCGTTGCGGAAGTTGGAGTTTCCATCGAGGCCAAACTTAATGCTACCAATCGTCCCACTCGTGTTCGCACGGATGTTGAGGTTGGTTGTCGGCAGCGATGCAAGGTTGATCTGCATGCCGCTCGTCAAGTTCTCGTAACCCGGGATCGGGAGGTCCGTATTGGCATTGATGAGCGTCAGCGAAGTAACGGCCGGGCCCACGGGCACCGCCGAGACGTTGATGGTTACGGTACTGGCCGTGGTCAGCACCCCGTCGGTAGCACTCAATTGCAGCACGTAGGTACCCGGCGCGGAGAAGTTGGCCGTCGTCGCGGGTCGTGCCGTATTGCCGAACGTTACCGTGCCGGGGCCGCTGACTTTGCTCCATGTAGACGTGAGAGTACCCGAGGGAAGACCATCGTCATTCGCCCACCCGTCAAGATGAGCGGTATCGGTAACAAGCACATTCAGGTTCGGGCCAGGGTATAGCTGCGGGGCTTGGTTGGCCGCTTGGTTGATGACCGTGAAGGACACGGACAGCGCCAAACCGGCGGACCCGGTGGCGTTGGCCCCGGAGAATGGTGTGGCCGTAATGGTGTGACTGCCGACGGAAAGGGAACCAACGTAGAAGTTGCCGTTCGAATCACCGAACATGGCGTAAGGTGCCGTGGACTCAGTGATTAGATTCGTGTTGCCGTCGTACCCAAACCGGACGCTTCCAACCGAACCGCTTACGTTGGCCCGGACGTTAATGGCCGTGGTGGGTAGCAACGCCAAGTTGATGGTCGAACCCGGCAAGATGGACGTATAGCCCGGAATCGGCAGGTCGGTATTGGCGTTAATAAGCGTCAGCGAAGTGACCGCGGGCCCAACAGGTGCCGCGATGCTCACGCCGACCAAATCGGAGCTCGACAATTCACCATCGCTCGCCGTGAGGCGGAGGACGTAGTTGCCGGGCTGGGAGAACGATGCCGTAGTGGCAAGCTGCGAGGCATCGCCGAAGGTGACGACACCGGGACCGCTGACCATCGACCACGTGGTCGTGAGGGTGCCTGAAGGCAGATTGTCGTCGCTCGCCGTGCCCGAGAGATTCACGGTGCCCGGGAAGGAGCCCGTCACATTGGGCCCGCCATTGACCGTGGGCGCGACATTCTGCGGCGTCACGGTAATGGAGACGGTGCTAACGCTTGTAAGCTCGCCATCGTTGGCACTGAGTTGCAACACGTACGTCCCCGTAGCCGAGAAGGAGGCCGTGGTGGCCAGTAGTGACGCGTTGCCGAATGTCACGTTGCCAGGACCACTGACCACCGACCATGTCGTGGTGATGGTGCCAGTCGGCAGGTTGTCGTCGGAGACGGTGCCGGAGAGGTTGGCGACGTTCGGCAGGCTGACCGTTTGATCGGTTCCCGCCGACACGTTGGGTGCCACGTTGCCCGGAGTGGCGCTACCGGGTGGTAGGTTATTCAGGGCCACTTTGATGACATTGGACACGGCCGATGTCCGGTCATCGGGCCCATCGATAACAGCGGAGAAGTAGGTCAAGCCACCCTCGGTGAGCGAATCGGTGAGAGTGACTTGAATGTCAACGAAGCCGGTCGCCCCGATGATGGCCGTTGCATCGCTGACGAGGACCACCTTGTTGCCTTCGAACGGGTCGATGTCGAATCCACCGTTAGGAACACCCGCCAAGTGCAGGGCGACCTCGGTCTGCAACAATCGAACCGCTGCGCCGGCAGGTCCAGTGACGCGAATGGTTTGAGTCGCCGAGGTGACGATGGATGGCGTGTTGATTCCAAGGACGGAGATCGAAGGAGCAGCGGCGCTGGGAGTTTCGGTCAGCACCACCTCGGAATGCGACTGGTAGAATGACATCCCTTCCGGCAGCGCGAAGAGCTGACCGGTGAGCAGGGTGCCGTCGTCGAACACGATGTTAACCGTGGCTCCCGACAATTCCAGACCCGAGATGTCCGCGGCGTTGGACGGACCTGGGGGCACCGAGCCCTTGGCCGTGGTCGGATCGACGTCGGTGTGGAACGTAAAGAGCTCGGCTGCATTGAAGTCGCTAAAGTTAATCTCCAACTCCGCGAAGCCACCGTCACGTGGTGCTAAGAAGTTGAAAGTGGTTTGCCCCGTTGCGGCCTGTCCGGTATCCGGGATGAAATTGATACCGCGAGTATCGCCCGCCGTGCCATTCGGATCGAACAGCATGTCGGGCATCGAGGTGGTGCTCAGGTCGAACTTGACCGACGAGATCTTCTTGTTGCCGGTCGAGTTATTGTGAATTCGGAACGAATCAATGCGAGCGGTACTCGAGTTGTTGATACCTCCCTGGCTGTAGACTTCGACCTTGGCGGCAGCGGCGCCCGTTGAGACCACTTCGGACACGACCCCCAAGTGATCCCAGGTCACCGGCAAGCTCTCTTGCTGCGGATCGACGGACAGGATGCCGACGGCCATAGCATTGGCTAGCCACGAGGCGGGGATCGCGATCGGTCCGCCTAATAACGTGCGGAGGCCGCCGTCGATGGCGTAGCTTGCTTGCAGAGTGAGTGTAAGCGGATCGACTTGCAGCCAGAAATCGACAGCGCCGGGACCTGGAAGGACCAGCGGCGTCGTTGCGACAACGGTATCCACACCGGCGAATTCGCTAAGCACCTGAATGGAGCCGCCGTTGTCGCCGCTCAGCACAATCTGAACGTAGTTGTCCTGGTCGCCGGTGCCGAGGAACAGCCCCATCTGCTGACCCGCCTTGGGGGTGTGGCCACCGAAGGCGGCAAGCACGCGAGTTGTTCCGGCGAACGGGTTGGTGGCACCAACAGGGTTGAAACCGAACTGGTAACCCTGGAACTGAGTGTTGATGTTGCCGCGAGCAGTACCGACGCCGGCCTTGTCGACGGTGAACACGCCCGCCGCGCCACCGGCGGTGACCGCCAACGGATCGTAGAGCTGGGCGTAGTTGCTCGTGCCATTGTACATCAGGCCGGTGAAGCCCATGCCCAATAGCCCGCCGAGATCTTCGCCCTCGTTCTCCCACGTGTAGAAGGTGCCGATGGGAGTGGTCGCCCCGTTGGCTGGATCGACGGCGAACTTGTCGACGATATCGGACAGCGTGTCATTGTCGTCGTCCGGATCGAGCAGGTTCGAGACAAAGTCGCCATCGAAATCTGTCGGTACGTCGGCGGGATTGTCGGGATTGGTGTTGTTCGCTACCTCGTCTTCATTCAAGTAGCCATCGCCATCCCGGTCTTCTTCAGTTCCGGTAGCTCCATCGGCCGGTTCGAAGATGTAGACCGTGTTGAGCGCCACGTCCACGGCCCAGATGGTGCCCAAGAAACCTTCGTTGGTCGGCGCGATCACATCGAGCGGACGGAAGCCGACGTTACTAAATAGGTCTTCGCTCGAGATGATGGCATCGCCAGCCGAATTGAGCTTAATCCGCTTAATCGTGTTATCGAAGCTTGCAGTTATCAGGTCGCCATACATCTGCCCGCCAAAGTTGGTCCCTTGGTAGACGGCAAGACCGTTGGTCGACGCGGGATAGACGACCATCGCCAAGTTGTCGACGCCTGGAGTTTGGTAATCGCCCTCGATGGGATTGTTGAAGTAAGTGGGCGACTGCGGGTTCGATACGTTGAACGTGTTGTTCATGTTCGCCCGGGTCGGATTGGGATGCCCGGCGTAGTAACCTTGGTTCCTTACCCAGTGCAGCCCATCGCCGTAGGTGGCACTACTACCTTCGTTAATGCCATTCGTGGCGTTGCCCGCGGGGCCTTCGTTAATCGGAATCCCGCCCCACCCGCCGTTGGGGCCATTGTCGATCGTGTACATTCGGCCGTAGGGATCGAAGACCACGTCGTAAGGATTGCGAAGTCCAACAGCCCATAGCTCGACGGGGCCGCCAGGGACAAGAATGGCCTGGTTCTTGCCGTTGTTGCCGCCAAACGGATCGGAGGTGTCGGCACCGGGTTGATCTTCGTCGTCCAGCGTGGGCAGGTCGTAGGTGGTGTTGCCGATGGTGGCGAGGTCGACCTTCAAGATCGCTGCCGAGTAAGCATACTCGGGCAGAAAGGCGAAGTTGTTCGAGGGGGCACCCATGTTGGTGTTGCCGCCAACCGTCACGTAGAGAATGGTGGGATCGTTGGGATCGAGCACCATGCCATTTATCGCGTGCTGCTCGTCTGATCGGGGCAAACCACGGACGAGGTCGAGCTTCTCCCAGGCCGTGCCGTTCCAAGTGATGCGCGACAGTACGCTGGAGTTGGTATCGAGGTTGGTGTCAGTGCCATCGTTTCCTCCACCGATGCGCGGATCGCTGGATCCCACGTAGATCACCGGGTTCTCGGCGGTCCCAACAACCAGGATGCCGGTAACCAATCGAGTGGTGATATCGGGCCTTGGCGTTCCGTCGTCGTCGTGGTTGAGGATGGTCTGGACAAGATCAATCGTCTCGCTTTGAGAGACCGAGTAGTCGTTGGGGCCATTTTTGACGATGTCGTAGACGCGAATCTGGCCGTTCTGCTGCGAGATATAGAGCCGTCCGTCGGGTCCGAACTGCATGGACGTGGGACGTGCTAGTCCCGACACTCCGGCGAGCGTCGACTTCGAGAACGAGATCGGGACTTCATCCACCCCTTCGCCCGCCAGCGATATGCTGATTGGCGTGTTCACGCCGCTGTGTGGAATGGTGAGCGTGCCGGTATTCGCCGCTTCGGCATTCGGATTGTAGGTAACGGTTACGGTCGTCGACTGACCCGGCTGAAGCACAATGGGAGTCGATTGCGCGTAAGCGAACGCAAAGCCAGCACCCGTCGTAACCGAGGTCTGCGATGGGTCAATCACGATGCTGCCACCACCGACCGGGTGATCGTTGGTCAGCGTAACCTGCCGAACGGATGTTCCGTTCACGACCACCGCGCCAAAGTTGACGGAGGTGCTAGACGGAAGTAGTTCACCCGACGGCACGGAGATGATCTCGATGCCGGCGAGCATCGGACTTTGGACTTGGCGTAGGAAATCAATATCGAGGTTCGAATCGCTATTGATGGTGTACGACTTCATCACGCCGGTCATCGCTCCAACATCTGCAAAGATGTCGTAGTCGGCTTCGACGATGTTGCCTTCGATCGAAATATCGAAGACGCGAACACCTTCGGCGAAGGCACCAGACCAGATTTCGGCGAAGTACAGCCGCACTTCGTAAGTGCCGATGCCGACTGGTAGATCCCACTCGAGATTGAGCCCAGCGGGCTGGTCAAAACGTTGGTTCTGGAACAGTGCCGTCGGCGTGCCTGCCGGCACAGAGGGATCGAGCGTGATGGCACCGGCGTTCGAGAATATGGACGAGTTGCCTCCCGCGCTGAGGTTGCTAAGCGGCGAAGGACTGGCTGCGGTGTCCACCGACCAGGGTGGTGTCCCCACGAGCTGCTCTCCGCCGGCGTTGATGCGATAGACGATATCGCCGACCGCCTCGCTGTCGTAGCCAACGCCACTTAGCGCAATCGCCACCGCCGCATTGCTTCCGGTATGCGGAATGGTGAGCGCCGCAGTTGCAAGTGACTCGGACGTCGGACTGTAGGTGATGGTGACGGTTGTGGACGCCCCAGGAACAAGCACGATCGGTGTCGCGCTCGTGAATTGGAAGGCGAAGGGCGAGCCACCCGGGGTGATGTTGGCCTGCGATGGATCAATGGTGATTGACGCGTCGCCGCTGGCACCATTGTTGATCAGCGTGATCGTTTGCTGAACGGTTTGACCTATAGCCACCGAACCGAAATCGGCGGTGGCACCCGATACCCCGAGGGGGCTGTTTCCGTCGGTCACCAGTTCGATGATCTCGATGGCCTTGATCGAAGGATTCTGAATCGCTCGGCCGAAGTCGATGTCGAGGACCCCATCGCTTGTCACGTCAAACGACTTGACGACGCCCGTATTGCCGCCAACATCGGCGAACACATCGTAGTTGTCGAGCACCAAAGTCCCTTCGATCGAGACGTCAAACTGCCGCACTCCCGCCGCGAACGCGCCGCTCCAGTTCTCGGAGAAGTAGAGACGCACCTGATAGTTGCCGGGGTCCACGGGGAAGTCCCACTGCATGTTCGTCCCGCCCGATTGGTCGAACCGCTCGGTTTGAAAGATCGACATGGGAGTCCCCGCCGGGACCGACGGGTGGCTGAGCGAAATGCTGTTTGCCGAGGTGAACGTGCTCGTGTTGCCGCTAGAGACAAAGGGCGAAATTGCCGACGCGGTGTCCGCCAACCAAGCCGGCGTGTCGGCCGTCTCGCCGCCACCCGCGTTAACGCGATAAATGGTGTCGCCGAGCACAGCCAGCAAGCGTCGATCTTCAAGCGACTCGAGCTTTAACTGGCGACTGCGGAGCTGAGGCTTCGCGGAACGGACATGCTTGCGGTTGTTGAAGTGGTGACGCTTCTTCATGACGGTAGGTCTCTAATGTTGGCCCACTGCTACCGAGCTCTCGGGGATAGGCAGTTGGAACGTGAATATGTCTTGGTGTGAATTCGTAGGTGCTGTGCGTGGTCTGAACTAAGACGCGTTGGTCAGGTTTACATCGCCACTCCGCAGGGTTGGCACGCAGTCACTGCGTGATCGACAGGAGGGGAGGGTGGCGGATTACATGGCGACACATGGCGCAGAAGACCGCAGTGGGCCATCGCCTGACGAAACTCGGCGATCGGGTTGGCAGTCTGTTGCCATTCTGCCAACACTTGAGGCGACTCGTGTTGCATACGCTGGCACGTGTCGCCCTCGGTGACGTGCAGAAGTGCCTTCACCAACGATTCGAGATCGCCGGCAGGCACGGTGTGCCCGTTGCGGCCGTGTTGAACGAGTTCTGGAACAGCTCCTACAACGTCGGTCGTGACAATCGCAAGTCCTGCCGCGGCGGCCTCGACTACCACCACGCCCCATGGCTCGTGTTGGCTAGGTAGCAGCAAGGCGTCACAGCACGCGTAGATGCCCGCCATTTCATCGGGGTTGCTGACGAACCCCGTGAAGTGAACACGGTCGCGACACTCGGACGGGATCAGCGACTCGACTTCTGTGCGAAGAGGCCCATCGCCTACCATCACCAGATCCCAGTCGGGCCGCTCGCTGGCGAGCGCTACGAAGGCTCGTACCGCTAGGTCGGGTCGCTTGACGGGCATCATTCGAGCTGAGAAAACTAGCCGCCGCTGGCCGTTCTTGAGGAAGGGATACTTGCCTTGGGTGCGCGCGACTAGTTCGACGGGGGTGTCGCTCAGTACTTCGACATCCGGGAAGAACGGGAACCAGAACACAGGCTTCTTGGCGCCGCCGTACTGCACGAGTAAGTCACGGCCCAGCTTCCCGCAAGGCATCAATCCCGTCGCACATTTCACCGCCGGGCTGTAGGCGAGCTTCTTAAACCAACGGGCCGGATGGCTCAGCTTTTCGCCGCGGACGTTGAAGTCGCCGGTAAGGAAGCACGGGATATTGTTTCGCCGGCACCAACGAAGAATACGTAGCCTTCCTACGTCGCCACATCCCTGGCACAGCACGGCGGCCACTTGGTGGTCTTTTAGCCAGCGAATGATTCGCCCGGCCTTACGCCATTCGCGAAGCGAGTATCGGAGCTGGGTCTGCTCGTTGGTCGGCTCACCTTGGCCGAAGCTGACGGGGCGAATGCTAGGTGGCACGGCCATGTCGGCCCATCGCTGGTAGGCATTGCCGTGAGTGGTAAGCGTCCACAACTCTACTTCGGGCACTTCGCGAACGAGTTGCTCGTGCAGGTACTGGCGATAAGGCGTCACCGAATTGGTCACCACCGCGACGCGCGGCGGCGCGCCATCCGCAGCGACATTCGCTGTCGGAAGAGTGTCGAAGGTGGTGGTAGCGGATTGCATTTATCTAGCCAAACGTGTACGTGTCGTCCGAAAGGAGGCCTACTCCAGGTAGAAATCCGAAGCGAGCGTGCCAGCCTTTTGCTCTTCGAGCCGAACGGATGCCGTGCGGTGATTCTTGTCGCGCAGCATGACAGCCGTTGCCAGATCCTCGTGCATCACGTCCATGTGCTCGCGGAGGAACTGCGAAACCACGCTGTCGTTAATCTGGGATTGCCCGAACCGCGTGGTGCAGTACCAGATGCGGTCGTGATCGGCAAACAGCTTCTTCACCTGCTCCAAGTCGTACAGCATTACCGCGCCGCTACGGCGATCGCGTGGCACCTCTTCGGTGTCGCCAATGGTCGCTTGCAACACCAGCCGGGTTTCCAGCCAGTAGTCCACGGGAATCGGTTGCTCTTCCTCACCGGCGAGCACCTTGAACTGAAACTCTTGGGCATGCGGCAGGATGGAGATGACGATATCGCCGGGCTGATAGTTCTCCTGCACGTATCGAGACGACTCTTCCCAATCGGGACTGCGAATCTGTCCCACGCCCTGCGCGGCGACGACAAAGCTCTTGAGTTCGCTGGCGTTGACGAGCCACCCGCTGCCGGCCGCCAACGCAATCAATAACGTCGTGGCGGCGATGGAGTTGGCGTACAGATTGAAGGCCGAATTGCGCGAATCGCGAACCGCTCGGTACAGCCCATCGACCATCGCCACCAGCGATGCCCCGGCCAGCAGGATAACGAGCTCGGTCAGATGGTACGCGTAGCGGTTAGTCTTTAGGGGCAAGAAGGCTGCCATCAAGCCCGCGTTGGTAAGTAGGCATACAAGGACGAATCGGATTGGCGTTCGCCAGCGATGTTTCACCGCCAATACGGCAGCGGCGATCACAGCCAGAGTGGGTAGCAGTGCGTCACGAGTCCAGGACGAATTTAGCAAGTAAAAGTCGGCGTCGAAGAAGGGAAAACGCCACATGGGTTCGAGCTGCAGCGAGCTAATACCAGTGCCGTACCAGAGCCGCTGTGTTTGCTGAAGGATACGGTGGGAATTCTGAGCGACGACGACCAGGACGACCAAAAGCGAGACAGAATAGACAGCAGGGGTGGTCAGCACACCAAGAAGATGACGTCGGCGAAGGAGCAACGTCGCGAAAACGAGGCCAATAGCGTACAGGCCGCTCCCCTCCCAGCTTAGATACATAGCAATGAAGCTGAGCCCCGCCGCCCATACGTAGCCTGTGCGCAGTTTGCCCACACCGCGGACGGCTTCGAACGCGAAGAAGGTTGTAAGTAGCGTGAAGAACTGCACCTCGGATAAGTACCGCCCAAAAGTCGCCATACCAATGACGTGCGGCGACACAGCGAACAGGAATGCCGCGACAAAGCCCGCGCAGGCGTTGAACCACTTCGTGCCCGCGTATCCGATCAGAAGCAAAGTGGCCATCGACCAGAGCGCCGCGGGAATGCGAATGACCAGTCGTGGGTCGTCGACGAAAAGCGCGCAAAGGGCGTTGAAGTAGTACGACAGTTCGCTGGTCGAGCAGTAGCTGGTGGGCAAGTCTTCATGCACGCGGATTGCCGGAAAGCCATACTCGAAGATGGACATCGTGAAGTTGTAGGCACTCACCTCGTCGTGGTGAATCGCTTCGTCGAGGATCCACTCCACACGCAGCCAGCCCGCGAGCACCACAAGCATTGCCCACGCACCCCAGAAGGCGAGCTGCCCGCCACGACGCGCGAGATGGCCCTTTGAATTCGCCGGCTGCGTGCTCAGCTTGATTGTGGCGAGCACCAGCAGCAGCACCCACAGCACCACAGGCAATAGAGCTAACACCAGCAGGTAACGCGTCTGATACACGTCACGACCGGTCCACGCCAAATCCCAGGTCATTAGCCCACCGGTCGCGGCGAGAACAATACTTGGCAGCAGTGCCCAGCAGGGTAAGCCGCGGGACGTAGAAGGCTCACTCTTTTGCTGAGACCCGCCCAGCAACCAGTTGACGGCAACGCACCCAAGGGTGGCACCCAGTAACACCCCCATGACCACGCCGAACCACTCCGCCATAGCGATGAATCCAAACAGGGCAGGGGTATCCAGCGCCTGAAAGTCACGCGTAAACGTGCGCGGCACCACGCCGCCATAGCCGACTTCTTCACGGCAATTTTGCCAATCAGGCGTGCCGAGTTCGGCCTCAGACCAATTCGCATCGACGCCGGGTCGTGACATCCACGCTTGACTCGAAGTTATGTCTACCGGTCCGTGGTCCGAGGCAGCCGTGAGTTGAGCTTGTACGCGAGGCACGGCACCGGCGCCCGTTAGCGCGATCCGGACGTGGTTAGTTCCACTCCTAAGAAAAGGCGTAATATCAAGCGTCTTCTCCACCAACGGTCCATCGGGGTCCGTGCCCAACTCCAAGCGGTCGCTGACGATCACCCAGCCATTGATCGCTACCCGATAAGGCCCCGTGCCGGTGATTCGAAGCCAACTGCCCGTTGCCTGCGAGGCGAGCTTGAACTCGGTGGCGAGGGTCGCCGAACCGTGATCGGCTTCGGCGGGCGTGATCCAGGCGGCTGTGCGTGGAGTGGTGATTGCACCCGGCGGCAAGGCAACTTGGGCAATCCAGTGGGCGGACTCACCAACGGAGGGTGCGAGCCAATGGGTGTCCGGGTAGTCAACCTCGTACCAGAAGTGGCCCCGGCGATCGTATATAGGCGACGCCAACCACCCCTCGGCGTTGGAGAGCGATACCACTTCGCTACTTGCAAAGTGACACTCGCCATCGATCGCCACCGTGGGCACCCGATCGTGGATTAGCTGCCGGGCGTGGATGGCGACCGTGTTTTTGCCTTCATGCAAGTTCGATGTGATGTCGAGCAAGACCGCTCCCACGCGACCGCTGCCGACCTTCGGCGCTTGGCCAACTTGCTCGCCATTGACGAACACCTCCACGGCGTCGTGCCCCATTACCTGCAACCACGCGTACTCGGGGGCTTCGGTGAATGTCCAGGTCCTCCGAAGGTAAAGATGCTTCGTCTGTGTTTCGGCTTGCGGCGCAGCGATGGTCGGGGCATTGTTACGAACTTGGTACTCCGGCACAGTTGGCGCGTGCCATGTCCGGTAAGCGAAATCGCCCACCAAGACGGCGAACACCGTAAGAAGCACTAGTTGTGAAGTCCAAGTTCTCATCGTCACATTCCCAACCGACCCGATTGGGCTTTAAGGTTCGCGTACTTCGGCAGGTGAAAGTTGTCGAGCGACCGGTCGTACATCAACCGCGCCTTGGCGAAGTCGCCCGTCTTGAAGTAAGCATCGCCCAGCACTGTAGCGACGTCACTCGTCACCAGCCGGTCGCCCACTTGCGCGAGCCGTGGCAGGACGTCGCGCTCAAAGCCCTCGGCGCGGCCAGGGTTCGCTACGAGCGCCGAGGTGTTCTCGGCAATCCAGTGTCCTGGCATCCATGGAGCGACTCGCGATGCCTCGGCCCATTGAAGTTCTGCGGCCGTATAGTCGCCTACTTCAACTTGCGCCGCCGCCAGGTGGCCCATGATCTCGGCCAACAGCTCTCGCTTCGCGATACTTCTGTCTCGCTCGGCAACAAGAGGCAAGAGCACGGCTCGTGCTTCTTCGTAGTTGCCCTCGACCGCATTTTGGTGCGCGACGAAGAACGCGGCGGCCGGATCTTCGCGATCCTGCCGATAAGCTAATCTGCCGCGAGCAAGCTGATAGCGCCGGCTCATCTCTAGTTCCGGCATCGCCCACACTACGCCATCCAGTGCCAACTCGGCCTCGGCGAGTTGCTGCCGGTTCTCAAAGGCATCGGCGCGAAAGAATTCATACTCGGCGACCCAGCGCGGCCACGTAGCGGCCACGGCGAGCACAAGTCCAACGCCGGCCCAAACAGCGGTGCGGGTGAGCCGCTGGATGAACGTGCCGGAAGTTGCGACTAGCAGCCCGATCGCCGCGACGACCACGACCCATGGTCCGTAGACCATGTAGCGGAGGGGAAGCACGAGTGCATGCGTGTTGTGATGATGGCCGGCCGGTGTGTTGAGCTGACCCCGCGTCGCCAGTCGGTCGGGAGAACTCCCGGCCAGTAGTTCGTCGCTCTGCAGATGGAATACGTCGCGCAGCACGGCTCGCTGGCGAACCTCGCTTTCAAAGAACTCCATGAGCCCCGGATGATTCCACAACGCCGCCGCAACGGCGGGGAGGCTCACGGCAAGTACCACTCCCATTGCGAGCGAGGATCGATCGCGGCGAACCAGCACGAGCACAATTCCAACGACGACCGCCGCCAAAATGGGAGTCGCCACGCTCGTCATTAGCCAAGGCCGAGGCACTTCGGCCGCATACGGCGGAAAGAATGGCGCACCTGCGACGTTCGTCAGCGGAATGTGAACGCCCCGCAGGTCTCGGCTCATCGCCGGGCGCAACCAGGGACTTACTGCCAGCAGTCCGCAGACAACAAGCAACATAATGGACAGGCCACGGTTCGAGAGCACCGCGCGAGCGGCGCGTGCGCCGACGTCGAGCGAGACCTGGAGGCCTGCACGGAGTTTGCTGCCGTTCGTTGGAGAAACAGTTGTCACGATCTACGACTCAATCACTTACTATGTTGTTGCGCGAACTAGTTCTGGGACTACTTGGGAGCTGCGGCGAGATCGCTTCGCCCGCTCCACTCTTGCCAGTTAGCGTTGACGGCGTCGTTTTCCTTTACCGCGTCTTGGCCATAAACTACGATCTCGTCACCCGACTTCAGGCCATCAAGCACTTCTACGTACCCGGCTTGAACGACGCCCCCCGTACGAACTTCTTGAAGCTTCGCGCGGTTGTTTTCGACGCGAACTACCATCGCCTTCTGCTGATTCTTGATCACCGCAATGCTGGGAACCGCGGTACCGCTTGACTTGGCACAAGCAACCCGGGCGTATCCTGCGATGCCAGCGCGAATGCGATTGTCGGGGTTGGCGACTTCGATCAGCACGGGCAGCACCCGGGTCTTGGTTGAGACCACTGGCGACACCCGAACCACCTTGCCGGTGAACTTATCCTGAGGGAACGCATCGAGTACGATCTCCGCTGTTTGCCCCTCGGCCAGCGAGTCGCACCGCTCCATGGGATAGTCCATCTGCACGTAGATGGGGTCGAGCTGATGAATTACTGCCAGTTCCGATTGCCCGCTGAGTCGCATCTGCGGTGCGGCTTCCATTAACTCCACCACCCCATTGATGGGGCTCATCACCTTGCACAGTTCAAGGTCACGTTTCGCGAGCCCCAACTGCAACTCGGCCGACCGGACCGCCACCTCGGCATTCTTCACTTCCAAACCCGAGGCCGCTTTTTTCTCGTGCAGTTTGGTCATGATGGCGAACTCTTCCTTCGCCTGTTCGACCAAGGCTTCCCGCTCGCCGACGATTTGCTCGAACAGGGTGGGATTGAACTCCAGGAGCGTATCGCCCTTACCTACGGTCGAGCCAACGCCGCAGTTAACCACGGTTACTTCGCGATCGAGAGCTTCAGACGAGCTGTCCGGAATCGTGATGACGACCGATTGCGAGGGCATGGTCACGGCGGTGCCGCCGATAGTCTCAGCGAACTCTCGTTGTTCCGCTTTCACCGTGCGTACGGGAATCGGCTCATCGGCAGCGCGTGCGATATCAGGACTCCAGGCTTGCAGTGCCTCACGGGCCTGCCACTGCCAAGCGGCTACCGCTGCAATGATACAGCACAGTACGAAAGCTCCACCCAGACGGCGAAAAGTGTGAGGACGCATTGGTAAGTTCTCCGATGGGAGTGAACGTCGTTGCCGATGCCCACTGCTATGTCGCAACCCTCCATGACTTGGTTATGCAGCAGGAATCCAGGCCTGCCGCGGTTCTTGAGTTTCTATCTCACTTGGTCAGGATCCACGCGAAGGGGCGGCCGTCGGGGCGACCCCTCCGAATGAGCTTCGAAAGGCTCGCTGAAACACTTTGATATCTTCACGAGGCCACGCCCCCGTCACTACGCACGCCACTAGGTACACCAGGCTCGATGTCACGACGCCCAGCCCCAACCACAAGAGACTGGCGCCAGGTTCCACAAAGGGTCGTAGGGCAAAGTACATCGCGATTCCGGCAGGCAGTGCTCGGAGCAACTGCAGCACGCTTGGTCCGCGAAGGTTCATCGAGCGGAGCACCACGAGCCCCCACACCATTGCCACCAGTTCGCCCAGCAGCACCGCGGCACACGCGCCGTAGATGCCGAACATCAGAATGCCCAACGCACACAAGGGGATCTTGACCATCAGCGACCCGACCGACATCCGCCAGAACTTCTGCTCGGCATCGAGTGCCGTGAACGCGAATCGAAGTTGGACGTTCACAAAAGTTAGCACCGTGGCCCAAATCAGTAGTCGCAGCGGATCGATGGCTGCCGCAAACTCCTCGCCAGCGGTTTTTAGTACCAGAGGTTCGGCACAGGTCGCCGTCGCAATGCAAATCGGCAGCGACGCCAGCCAAAGCAGGTTGATGGTCTTGGCAAACGTGCGAGCGAATACGGTACGATCGACGTGCGCCGATCGGCTCAGCATCGGAAACGTGACCGAAACGATGGTCCGCGGCACCAATCTCAGCGGTTGCAGCGGGCGCGACGCGACGCTAAACAGACCAACGTTCACTGACGAACTTAGGAGAGCGAGCATGAGCGTGTCCAACTGCGTGACGCACTGCTGCACCACATCACCAATGCCCAACGGAATCGACTCGGTGAACCACCGGCGCACCATTTCCACGGATAGACGAACGGCTGGACAGCACCATCCCGCGAGCAGCATGCCCCACACCAACACCATCGCCAAAAGATTGCTGGCCGTGTAGGCGATGTAGGCATCAAGCGTGCCATGGTCGCTCCCATGCACCCACATCCAAATGAATCCGCAAAACGCGGCTGACTGAACTACGCGGGCCAAGTTCTCAAATTCAAATCGCTCGAGACCACGGAAGATGTTCGATGCAAAGTCGATGGCGTGGCGAGCAACCATCGCGAGCGCCGCGACAATCAGCAGCCACCAGGGCACCTCTCCTAGCGTGAACCACATCCAGGGAATGCTCACCAGCATGAACAGGCTTATCGAAATCGTGCAGACGACGAGCATCACCCCCATCGACTCGGCGACCAACGTCCGCAGATTCTCGGGTTCTCGGGCTACTCGACGTGTCAGGACGGTCGAGGTCCCGGCATCGGCGATCCAGTGAATCACGGCACTGATGGCGAACAACGTGAAGTACACACCCATCGCGGCCGCACCCAGCCGCTGGGCCATTGTGAACAGCGCAATGAAGTTGAGCGGCACAATCAACGCCATGCCGACGGCGTTGAACGTGCTATTTCGCACGACGCGCGGCAACCAACCCGCATGCTCGGAAGGACCGGCATGCAGCTTGGCGTCAGATGGTGGTTCGCGATGGCTCATAGGTAACTGCGCAGCGGCGATAGGCCTTTCAATCGATGTATCCCAGGGCGCGAAGCCGGTCGGCGATGGCTTGGTCGTCCGCGGCGTCGTAGTCCACGTGGTCGGCTACCGCCGCACATTGGCCAACCGCGGCGCCGATGGCGACTTCAGTCGACACCATGCTCTCGTCCAGGGCTTCGACAAGCACCGAGCCGTCCATGTCGGCGGGGACGGGAACTTCCAGTAGATGGAGAATGGTCGGAGCAATGTCCCAGATGTTGGCACCGTGAATCTCGCGGCCTTCCCGAATGGGTCCACCTTCGGCAAGGAAGATGCCGAAGTCGCGGTGGCTACCCGATCGCGACACTTTGTCCGGCGTCACGCGCTCGGTCCACGACTTGCCGCTCGACTTCGAACTGACTTTGAAGGCGTACGAATAGTTCTCGAACTCGTTCCAATGAACCAGGATGTCCGGCGCTTCGTCCAGATAGGGGCCGTCGTAGATATCTTCGCGGCGATACGCGCCCAGCACGACAGGTTCGCCCGTTTCGGGATGACGCCACTCTTCAAGTTGCTTGATCAGTCGGCTCCGCAGCGCCTCGTACTCTTCGCCCGGCTCCACGGTACCCGATGGCTGTCGACCTTTTACGTTGATCCGCAGCACGGGGTAGTAAGGATTCTCTTCGAAGTAGGCTTGTGTTCCCAGCCAGTCGATAATCCCGTAGCGAACCTGTGCCTCGAGCCCGCCGATGCGACTCTTTACCATCTGGAAAATCAACCGTTTCACACGGCTAGGAAGTTTCGCAACCGCCCACATCTTCAGGGCGTCGAGCCGGCGTGATGCCCAGTTCGCGAGCCCACCACGGAACTTCAACAAACCCTCGTCGCGGAGCCAGCAGTTCGGATAGAGAGCCATGTCGCTCACACCGCCAAAACCGTGATCCGACATCATGAGCAGCGTCGTGTCCATTGGCAGCAGGTCGCGGAGCTCACCGAGTTGCCGGTCCAACTCTTGGTACACGCGCAGGATGGCGTCCCGCATGTTCGAAGGCTCGGCTGAATAAAGCGGCGACTCGGGATCGCAGTACTTCCAGAAGTCGTGCCCGACGCCGTCCGACTCGCCGAACAAGATCATCGCGCAATCCCACTCTTTGGTGGTGATCAAGTACTTGGTCGTCTCTGCTTTACGGCGAATCGCCTCGACGATCTTTTCGAGGGCCAGATCGAGGCGACCCTGATTGATCTCAGCGATGGGGAACGAACCCATGGGATGCCCACCCACTTCGCGGAGCAACTCTTCGCAGAGCTCCGGCGGATGCATGCCTCGCGCGTCGAGCATCGAGTCGCTTCCGCCGACGCCCGGGGCGTCGAAGCCGCTGAGCATGATGCCGTTGACCTTCTCCGGCGGATAGGTGCAGGGGACGGAGATCGAAATCACCTTCTTGCCCGCGTCGCCGAGCAGCTTCCAAAACGTGGGGGCCTTTCGCTGCCCGCCGTTGATGAATTCCAGGTCGTAGGTACCGGGGCGTTGGCGTGTGAAATCGAAGATGGCGTGCTTGCCCGGGTTCTTTCCGGTCATGAAGCTCGTCCACGCCGGGAACGTCATCGGCGGAAGCGTCGAGCGCAGGCTCCCATGCACACCCGCCCCCATGATGGAAGCGATGTTCGGCAGTTTCCCCTCGGCAACCCACGGCTTGATCAAGTCGAAGGTCGCACCGTCCCATCCAACGATAAAAACTCGGCTCATCTCACAACTTTCTCTACGAACTCACAAACAGCATTCGAGCGACAGCAACACGCACGACCCGCTACTTGATGTATCCCAACGCTTGCAGCCGCTTGGCGATTAGCTCCGACTCGTCCTCGGTAAACGAAATCTCGCCGGCATGGGTGTCGTCGGACTCGTGCCGAGGCTCACCCGTCACGATCTCCCACTCGATGGGATTGGCGGCGACAAACTCCTCGTCCAGCGCTTCGACCAGCACGCGTCCATCCATGTCGTCCGGCACCGGAAGACCCATCAGGTAAAGCACGGTGGGCGCGACATCGATAATCTTTGCGCCCCCAAAGGCAAACCCCTGACGGAACGGCCCGCCACTCGCCATGAACACGCCATCGAGTCGATGCGATCCGGCAAACTCCACACCTCCTTGGATTGGAGCGTTGGAACGCTCGATGTTCGGGTAGACATCCTTGACCGGCGCGCTCTGGTCGAGCAGGAACCCGTCCTCCCACCACGATGGCAACACTTCAGGAGCACGCTCGGTGTGAGGGCCCTCGTAAATGTCGTGGGGGAAGTAGCAGTTGCTCACCGCCGGCTGACCCGTTGCAGGATCGGTCAGTCCTTTGAGGGCCGCGACCACTTGGCTGCGAAGATCGATCGCTTCGCCGTTTCGCTCACCCGTTTGATTGGTGAGCCACACCGCAGGGCTTGAGCGGTAGGCCTCGTTGCAATGGGCCCGAGTATTTGGCCAATCGACTTCGGCCTCGTCCAGATTCTCGAACCACACTCGCACCTTCGGCAGCAGGCCGGCGAGCGTCCGCTTCATGTCGGACGACAGCCGCGACCGAAGCATCTCGTCGAGCCAATGGGCCGCCTTACGGAGGATGCTCGGCCGCTCTTTGGTTTGGGCGAACTTCAACAGACCTGCGTCGCGAAGTACCTGATTGAGGCGCAGGCGAATGTTCGACGTGGGTCCAAACCCGTGATCGGACATTACCAGCACGATGGTATCGTCGTCCACGTCGTCTAGCAGCACGCCGAGTTGCTCGTCGATGTGCATGTACGTGTCGCGAATGGCATTGCCGAACTCCGCGGCACCTTCGGCATCGTGCTTGTCGTGGTTGGGGTCCATGAAGTGCCAGAAGTGGTGCTGCACTTGATCGGTCGCCCCATAGACAATCATGCGGAAATCGGCCGGGCGCTGCTTACTCAGGAGGTCGAACGCGGCCGTGCGTGCCGACTCGGCGGTGAAGATATCCGCAAGTTGCTGGCGACGGCGTTCGTCGGTCCGCATGTTGCCAAGGTGCTGCTGGTCAATGCGATAGCGAATACCCGCTTGCTTGATCTCCTGGCGAATCTCCACCGGCCACATGAACGGACTGTGCTCGTGCGGTGTGTCGAGGCCCGATATCAAGAAACCATTCACCGGCTCTGGCGGATAGGTCATCGGCACGTTCACCACCCCGACGCGTCGCCCGTGGCGACTGAGGCACGCCCACAACGATTCGCCATCGCGGAACGACGCGTTGGTGAAACGAAACCCGGGACCATCGCGATCGGGCTCGACGAAGTCGAACAAACCATGCTTGCCAGGATTCTTGCCCGTGATGAAGCTTGACCAGGCGCACGGCGTGATGGGTGGAATGGTCGATTCCAGCCGGCTATGCGCGCCACTGCGAAGCAGTCGACCGAGATTGGGTAGCAGCCCTTCGTCGATCCACGGGAGCATCAAGTCCAGCGTCGCCCCATCAAGTCCAACAATCAACACGGAGTAGTTACGCGGTGGCATGAATCTCTACCTTCCCCTGCAAATAGCCTGCTAGCGCCAATTCTTGTTGTTTCTCTTTGTGCCACACCGGAACGGCGGCGGGCCGCTGGGCAACCTGCTTCCAGTGCCGCGTTTGCTTGAGCATTTTCGTGTAAGCCTCGACCAAATGGCCTGACACCACCCGGCGATCATGATGCTCGCACACAAACCGATGCCCGCCGTCGGCAATGCGATGGCGGAGCTCGCGGTTCTTCAGCAACTGGACGATCGCTCCGCCCAACGACTCGCTGGTGTCTTTCGCGGCAAGCCACACGTGCTCGCCATGATTCACCCGGCTCGCCGAACTTGCGAACATCACGCATGGTCTCGACGCCGCCATGTAATTCAGCAGCTTGATTGGGAAACCCGGTGCCGAGGGTCGCGGGACCACCGCAATGTCGCACAGCGAGATCAGTTTGCGGCCCTTCTCCATGTCCGACGGGACGCGGAGGATCAAACTGCGATCCACGCCCAGCCGCGCCGCTTCGTCGAGCAGCGCTCGCTCGTGCTTGGGGTGCTGGATGGTCGAGAAAATCAATAGCTTCGCCCGCGGTTCGACGCGAAGCACGTGGACCATTGCCTCCAGCAACAGATCGAGTCGCTGAAACTTATCGATCACGCCCGAATACAGAATGATCGGATCGTCCCCTAGGCCCAATTGAGTCCGCAACTTCGCGCGATCCACGACTGGCAGCGACTCGACGTCAATGCCGAAGTTCAGCACCGGCTCGCTCCGTGAGGCCAAGCCCTTGGCGAGTAGAAACTCCTGCAAGTTGGTACTATGCGGCAGGCAGCGGTTGCCGATGCGCGGTACGGTGTTGTCGAGCACCCAAGCGAGCATGTCGGCTAGCTTGCGCGAGCGAAAGAAGTCGTAGCTTGCTAGCTCGTCGCCCATGGAATTGTGGGCGCTGTAAAGCACTGGCCGACGTACGAACGGTCGGACGCAGCCCGCCACCATCGCCGCCTCGTAGCCATGGGCGTGCATCAGGTCGAGTTTGTACTTCCGCATCACGTGCATCGCCGTGAAGATCATCTGAAAGTCGTACAGCGGCCGGCGGCGCGTTGGTCCGACCACCACGCGGCGTTCGCCCGTCCAATCGGCAATGCGATGATGGTGCACGCCATGAAGCGGCAAATTGTCGCCCATGTGATAGGAGACCACATGCACCTCATGCCCGCGCTCGGCCGTGGCTTCGGCCAGTTCCCGAATCGAGCCGGGCGTACCATGGTTCGCCGGGAACGGGCACGCGGCGAGCACGCACACCTTCAGCTTGCGGTGATCGGCAAACGGCTCGCCAGCGATCGCCTCACGGCGCACTGAGTTGAGCAGCAGGTCAGGTTTTCGAGGTTGCGACAGTTGGCTCATCGTGTTGTCGTCAGAGAGGAACTCGAAGCCACACCATTCAGTTCACCCGACTCGTCGACTAGCGTGTCGTCGAGCGCCGCGTGTGTTACGGTGTCGTCCAGTGAGGGATCGACTCGCCCCGGCAGGTCGAATACCCAGGGCTGCATATTCTTGTACTTGCGGACCACGGGCAGTTCGCGAAACGCCTTGAGGATCACCTTGAAGTTCGCCCCCGTGGCCTTCCCCAGCGAACGCGGATAGTGGTTCACCGGAACCTCGCCAATGGTCACTCCCCCACGAGCGCACTGGCACATGATCTCGGCACTAATACAGGCCCCTTCGGCTTCGAGATTCAGCCGATCGATCACGCGCCGCGGAAAGACCTTGAACGCACAATCGAGATCACGAATCTTCAGGCCCATCAGCGTGCGAATGACCATCTTCCAGCCAAACGCGTTGAACTTGCGCATCGCGTGGTCGGCACGGTCGTAGCGATACCCCACCACCACGTCGTAGTTCGGCAACTGCACCAACAATTGCGGCAGATCGAGCAGATTGAACTGCCCATCGCCATCCGTGAAGAACACCAACTCGCCCCGCGCTGCCCGAAGCCCGGTGGCAACCGATGCACCGTAACCACGATTCACTTCGTGTCGCACCAATCGGACGCGACTATCTTTGGCAGCAAATGCTTCTACTACCGCACAGGTCTCGTCCTTCGAGCCATCGTCGACGATCACGATCTCGAATTCGTCGAGAAACTCCGGCAACATAGCGATCGCCCCGGTTAGCACTTCGTCGAGTACTTGCGCCTCGTTATAGCAAGGCATGCAAATCGACATGGGAGTGGGAAGCGGAAACTCTCCCGTAGGCAGATCGCGACTTCGGGTGGTGGCCACCCAACGCGCTTGGCGGCGCAACAGATCGGTCAGTTGATCCTCTGTTACGAGCCCCGCGCGAATCAAGATCGCACCGAGTCGCCCCCCTTCTGACCGCTGCACCTCCAGCGCTTGCTCGATGTCCGCGGAACTAACGTCCGCAAACTGTCTGGCAAGTTCGCCAAGACGTGGCACCTCCAATTCAATGGGCCACATTACTTTCCCCCTACTCTCAATGGTTTGCGGGCACGTCGCATACGCTCTGCGCCGCAGTTCATCCCAGTTGTCTACACACTTAGCACTACACCCAACATTTGGTGTCCGCAAAGAACATTCGGGCCACCTACTGCGACCCTTGCGGACTACCCCCAGAATGTGCTCCCTCGCCCGGACAGTATCAACTACGAAGGCGACCTGTTCAACCTAAAACTACAACGAATTGTCTCAGAATGCTTACACAGGGTTTACACACCATTTACACATGCGCGTCGCGCAACAGCGCCTCGCGATCCAATCGCGCGACGCTACCCTATTGCTTCCAGTCACTGATCGCGCGTCGTGTAAATGTTGATTAACACTCAGGGCACAACCGCGTCGCGACGAACGCCGCACCCCGCAACTTATGGGCCAAGTACTCCAAGCGAGATGCTCCTATTCCTACCCCGAGTGCGTTGAACTCACTCTATCCACTCGAATAGACGAACGCGGGATACGCGAAGTTGCATGGCCGTTTATGCGTATAAGCGTGGCTATAAGTAGCAGCGTTCCGTCTAATGACACTGTTCCAGCACTCGGGTTTTTTATTCACAGTTCAAGCACACACTTTGAATCGAGCAGAGGCCACGCTGCTACCTACTTCGCCATTCACTGCCAGGTTTACGGGCAGCGATCACCAAATGCAAAGAGGATTTTCCCGCCAGCTATTGAATGGCACGTGCGGGATGACTAAGGTTGATCGCAGTGCACTACGGCAAGCGGCGGGCACAATTGTCCGGTGTTTTCACGTTGCCAACGTTGGGGACGGAGTTCCAATCGGACGGCGGACAAGCTCTGCGTAGTGCGACAACGTACCTAGAGTTTTTTAGGCTTTATAGTTCAGGCTTTATTGGCTCATTTCGTGCAATAGCTCATGCCCCCCCCAGCGGGTTAGGGCTCGCTCACGGAAACCGAGTTGGAGGGGAACTCTGCGATGACTGCACCTGCGAACAAGAACTTTCTGACCATCGTTTCGGGTTTGCCGCGCTCCGGCACGTCGATGATGATGCGAATGATGGAGACCGGCGGCCTGCCGGTGATGATCGACCTCATTCGCGAAGCCGACGACGACAACCCCAACGGCTACTACGAGTTCGAAGCGGTCAAGCACACCAAAGAAGATGCGAGCTGGCTCGACGATAGCGACGGCAAGGTCGTTAAGATGGTCTACCGCTTGCTCTACGACCTGCCTGAGGATCGCACCTACTACGTCCTCTTCATGGGTCGGCACCTCGACGAAGTGCTCGCGTCGCAGCGCGTCATGCTCGAGCGCCACGGTAACGGAGCCGATGGCATTACCGACGCGCAAATGCGTGCGATGTTCCAGGCCGAGATCGACAAGTTCTTCAAGTGGATCGCCGATCGGCCTTGTTTCAAGATGATCCGCGTCGACTACAACAACCTTCTAGCAGATCCCAAGGCCGAGCTGACCAAAGTCAACGAGTTTCTTGGCGGGGGACTGGATGTCGAAGCGATGGCCGCGACGGTCGATCCTTCGCTTTACCGAAATCGCAAAGCCGAAGCCGTCGCCAGTTAGAACCACTTCTAACGCACGAAGGTTGGTTGCGAGAGCGACTCGCGAGCGATCTCATGCCGCGCTGGCTGCATCGTTGGCTGTTGCAGAACTCCCGCGGCTATCGGAGTGGCTTCAATCGCTGGCATCGTGATGGGCATCGCCGCTGGCTCGAGGGCCATCGGCTGGAGCACCGCCACGAACGGAACGACCACTTGCTGCACTTCGCGCGGGGTGGCAGAAATTGGCTGTGCGACTTGGAAGTCGGGCACCTGGGCTACCTGAGCAGGCAAGCTTTCCAGCGGCTGCCAACGCCCTGCCGTGTAGCGGTCGCCCGGCACTAGGGCCAGCGGATTGCTCAACAATGGATGATGCGTGGCGAGTGGCGAAGCCGCGGCGCTCATCGGAGTTGGCTGCGCGACCGATTGCTGCACTTGAAAGTTCGGAATGCTCTCTGCAGTCACTGGCACCATAGCCGCCCGCACGGGCTGCGAAGGAACCTGCTGCACCTCAAACTGCTGCATCTCCGGCGAGGCTTGCAGTTGATCGCTCAGACCAAAACCTAGCTGCTGCTTCGCTACCGGTTGTTGCGCCAACGGTTGCCAACGAATCGGAGCGGGCTGCACCAGCTTCACCTCGGAGGCTACTGGCTGCGGGGCCACGACAGGTGCCGGCGACTCACTGACGGTGGCCGTTGGCGGAATTGCCATCCGTGGTTGGTCGAGCACATTCACTTCAATCTGCGGCATCGCGGGAATCGGCTGCAAGGCCGGCGCGGCCAATTGCGGGGCGGGGGCAGGAACGTACGGACGAACCTGGGCGGTCGGTCCTGCTACGTTGCGGGGTGCGGGGGCGAGCGTTTGCCTTGGGTCGTTCAGCACCAAGCTCGGCTGCGAAATCGTAGGCACCTCGACCGATTCGCGTGCCTCGGGCTGCGCGGCGGGAGCTTCAACCACTGCTTGCGGCAGATCGACCGAGGGCCACGCCTCGTCCATCGGCTGCAAGAAGTCTTCGTTGAACGTTTCGACGGGGGTGGTCGCCGCAACCGGGGCTCGCTCGGGTTGAATTGGAACCGGCGCGAACGGCACGGGGGCCGACGACGACGAGCTTCGCGAACCACTAGCGACTGGCACAGGGACCGCCGCAACTTCTGGCGAGACGCTCGGCAAGCTAACGGCAGATGGCTCCGGCGTGGCCGCTGGATGCTGCACCACGGGGTCGAGCGGCAGATTGTAGAGTTGCTCGGGCTGAACGGTTGGCGTTGCCGGCCGCGCTGGCGGGGCTTGCGACAAAGGTTGTTGCGGAGTCGCTGGGATCTGCGCCTGCGGTTCGGCAGCGGGTGCAGGGGCTGGGGCTGGCTGAATCGACTCGGGCGCGAGTACTTCCTCGGGCACTTGGAGCGTGCCGTCCCCTTCGATCTCCACCAGCCGGCGCGCGAGCAGCGTACCCTTCACTTCCTCGTACCGTGCTTGGGCCGAGTAATAGTCCGAGACAATGTTGTTCACGCGATACACCGCGTCGAGGTACTCGCGAAGGTTATCGAGGTAGAGTTCGAGAGCAAAAGCAGGGCTCATGCCAGCGGGCGGGGTATCGTACTGCGCCTTGGCAGCTTCGCCATACGTCCGCAGGGCGTCCACTCGATCCTGCGCGACGCCATACTGCCGATAGTCCCACACCATCCGGCGATGCGCGTCTACCACTTCGAACGAAGCTTGGTGCGCCACTTGGTCGAGCAACGATCGCTCGCGCATGATGTTCAGTTGTCTGGACCGAACCTTGGCTTTGGCTTCGCGGCGGCCGAGCGGCACCTGGAACGTCAGGCCCATTTCCCAGTCGCGATAGTCGTCCGCCGATTGCATCTCGAGCGAGTTACCAAGCTCGTTGCCAAGACCATTCAGCCGCCAGAACGCGTTGAAATCGAGCAACGGCTTCAGGCTATTCTCCGCTAGGACCTCTTCCTGCTGTGCGACATAAACCGCTAGGCGTTGACGCAGGACGTCGGGGCGTTGACGCAGCGCGGTGTAGACAGCCGACTCCACGGATTCGACTGGCGGAGCGAGCGTCGTAATCGCAATGGTCGTAAGGTAGTCGCCATCCGCTGGATTCACACCGATCAAGTTGCGAAGGACGATCTGGAACTCGTTCACCCGCGATATGATCTCCAGTCGGACTTGCTCCAAGCGGTACATCTCGGCCTTCGCACGCGCCACCTCGGCCGCGGTGCCGGCGTCACTGGCACCACGTTCGCTGCGAATCCGGACAACCTCGCGGTACAGTGGCAGAACTTCGTCAATGGCACGCAAGTTCTTTTCCTCAGCGTGCAGCGCCCAGAAGGCCGTCTCGACGCTACGCACCAAAGCCAAGACTTCTTGCTTAAATCTCCAGTCGGTCCGCTCTGCTTCAGCCGAGACGATGCGAATATTCGCCATCGTCACGTCCATGCCCAGGTTGCGGAGCAACGGCTGATTGACGCGGAACTGCGTGTACGAGAAGTACTGAGGGTTGGGGTCGAGCGACACGGGATTCTGTGGATTGAACAGGTAATCCACCACGCCATCCACGCCAAAGCGAGTACCGCCAGGCAGCAATTGATCGAGCGAGGTGATAAAGTCGGCGTTGTCGAGTTGCGGCGGGCGATTACCAATGCCGCTGAACGAAGTGCCCGGCGGAATGTCCTGCCGGTTCCAATACATGTTGGTCGTCCACATCGGATCGAAAATACCCCACTGCGCGTCGGCCTCCGCCGCGGCAATCATCGGATCATAGGTGGTGATCTCGCCGCGAATGATGTCGTTGTCCGAATTCGCATCCACAAGTCCCAAGTTGCGAACCACTTCGGAGTTGGAGAGTGCGATGTTGATCGCCTCGTACACCGACATCGCATTCCGAGGAGCCGTTGAGGGATCCAAATAGGCTTGGTCGTCCGGCACATGCACAGTCGGCAAGGGAATGCAGTTCGCCGCGCGAGAAGGGCAGCAAGGATCGTACTGGTTCTCGCAGCAATCAAGCGGCGGCACCATCGGACGAACCTGACCCTGCACCGCCGGCGATGTAAGGCTGATCACAGCAATCGAGGCAAGCAGAAACCAATGCCCTCGTCGAGCGCCGATGGAGCGCGACTGGTTCAACAGCCCTGCCCCTAGGAAGGAAGCAAGGCGAGTGGTTTCAGAAAATGCCATAAGTTTGTCTGCCGCGACTCAATCCTTGAGCAATACTATCCTGGTACCTGGTCTCCGCTATCTCCACGGAGCCAAACGCTTCGCCGGTCAGAGCGAAGCAGCAGCACAGCTAGCAACCCGCGGCGGGTGTGCATGCTGATTTCCTCCACTCTGGTATCGAACACCTTGGGCGCCACTCGGAGTGGAATCTTCGCAGCAAGCCGCACTCGGCGGCTGTCCTTTGGCAAGCTGTATTGCCTAACGCGAATCTGAGGTCGGGAAACCCGAGCGCTCACCTTCGCGTCGCTCTTCTCGCCGATAATCGGGCTGTGATATGCTTCGCGGCGGCCACACCCAGCGAGCTCCTTTCATGCCAGGCGAACATCTGGACTTGTCGAGCGACAGCACCTCCGCGGAACGCCCCCGTTCCGTAGGCCGCCACTACATTGGCGTCCATTTCGCCTGCTGCGACCTCTATCAGCGGATCTACGTCAACCGCGATCAAACGGCTTATGCCGGCTACTGTCCGCGATGTGCTCGACGCATTCGGTTCGAGATCGGACCGGGCGGAACCGACGCCCGCACCTTCCGTGTCTCTTAACGCCTGATGCTAGCACCGCGACTTCGCGTTGCGTGAAGCGCCGCAATCCGCTACGGTTCCGCGACTTCGTGGTTCCCTCAGCCTTCCATTGCAGAGCGATCTCCCCGTGCTCGACTTCGATGTCAAACGCTCGACCCGCCGCTGCGCCGCCACCAGCGTCGAGTTTGCGCCGGGTTCGAAGTACTACTCGGTGCTCGAGGCCGAGGGAGCAGAGGTAGTTCGCCGCGACTACGCCCGCGACGCTTGGCAGGGACCACCGGCCAGCGCCATTGGTTGGTGGGAGTCACACGTGCCCCTCGAAGGCGTTAGCAAACCGAAGCTCGCTCCCAGCGAAGTGGCGCTCGAACTGTTCGACCGCTGGCGGGACGACCCCGAGCATCAAGACTCCGTCTACATCCTCGCGCTATTCCTGGTCCGCAAGCGAGTATTCCGTTTCGCCGAAGCCGCGTTCGCCACGGTGTCGTCCGATGGCGAAGTGTTACGCGTATACTGCGCTTCGCGAGCGGCGGAATACGATGTGGCCGTCGTGCCGGTAACGCGCGACCGAGCGGCCGAGATCCAACAACAGCTCATGGACTTGCTGTATAGCGACTGCCAGTAGTTTTAGTTCCTTCCGAGAGTGGCCCAGCCTCACCGCGTGTCAAATCCTTTACTTCACCACCGAATAATCGTAGTCGCCTTGCTAATCGGCATGAGCGGGATGGTGGGATGCGTACGCAACAACTTCTTCCGACCTCCCGGACCCGCGGCACCCGTTGTTCTGCAAGGCACCCCAACCGCCCAGCAAATCGTCGCGGCGGTCAATGCGAATACGGCACGCGTCCGTTCCTACTACACCACCTCCGCCAAGTTCACCGTTCCCGGCATGGCGGGCATCCCGATGCTACGCGGCAATATCGCGCTCGAACGGCCGCTCAACTTCCGGCTCACGGCGGGCATCGCGCTCACCGGTGGTGACGAGATCGACATGGGCAGCAACTCCGAGCTCATGTGGCTCTGGGTAAAACGGAACGATCCCCCCGCGCTGTTCTTCTGCCGGCACGACCAGTTCGCCAACAGCGGTGCGCGGCAAGTCATACCCATCGATCCCACTTGGATCGGCGACGCTCTAGGTCTCGTGCAACTCAATCCCGCGGCGCAGTACGAAGGCCCCGTTCCGCGGCCCGATGGCCATTTCGAGCTACGCTCGCCGATTGATTCTCCTTCGGGTCCCATGACGCGGGTGATTGTGGTCGACGCGACGCGTGCGTGGGTTCTCGAACAGCACCTTTACAACTCAACCGGTGGAGCACCGGTAGCCAGCGCCATCGCCGAAGATTTTCGTTACGACGAAACAGTTCAGGTTTCGCTCCCACGCCGGGTAACGATTCGTGTCCCCGCCTCCGACCTTGCACTCACCATCGACGTCGGTCAGGTAGCACTCAACGTGGCGATTCCAAATGCTGCAGTGATGTGGACTCCGCCCTCTCTCGAAGGCTATCCGCGTGTAGACCTCGGCAGCATGCCTGCTGGCATGGCGTTCGACCCCCGGTCTATTCCGGCGACCAGCACGTTGCCTCCCGTTCAGACGCCAGCGGTTGTTGCTACTCCGGTGACAGTTCCACCAGCCATTCAGCAGCCCGCGACGCTCCCGGCCACCTCGACGCCAAGTGCGTATCAGCTTCCGCCGGGCGGCATCGCGCTCGATCCCGTATATCCAATTCGGTAAGGCCATTCTGCTTGTGGGGTTGGAGTTTCAGCAGGCCGCGGTCACAATGATCGCGGGTGCTTCATCTCCCTTTCCCGAAAGCAGTCCTTTGGACATCGATACCACTCAACTGCTCCGCGCGGCCGAAGCCGCCAGCCAGCAGGCTTATGCTCCCTATAGCAAGTTCGCCGTTGGAGCCGCGGTGCAAGCCGCCGATGGTCGTGTCTTCACTGGGTGCAATGTCGAAAACGCCTCGTACGGTCTCACCAACTGCGCGGAGCGCTCGGCTGTGTTCGCTGCGGTGTCAGCAGGGGCTACCCAACTGGTCGCCGTTGCAATCTACACGCCAACGCCCCAACCCGCTTCGCCCTGCGGCGCTTGCCGTCAGGTGCTGTCGGAGTTCTCTCAGCGCATGAAGGTCATCCTAGGCTGTAAGGGCGATCAAGTCACCGAGTACGACCTCGCCGACCTACTGCCTCACGCCTTCGAATTCTGAGGACGTAGCCTCGTCTTCCCCGGCCTCCGAATCACGCTCGCCTCGCTTCCAGCGTTTGAGTTCCACTTCTTCAAGTGGCGAATCGTCGCGTGCCAGGAAGAATACGTGCTGCCAGGGCAACTCGTCGTACTGCCCCACGAGCTTAAACCCGTTCGCCTTGTACTCCTTCATCACTTGTCGCTGCGACATCTTGTGCAGAGGCTTAATCGGCACGGTGCGATCTTCGGCGCGATACTCCACAAGTGCAACTCGTCCCGAGGGAGCGAGACTCTTTCGAATCTCCGCCAGCATCTCGGCGGGGTGCGAGAACTCGTGGTACACGTCCACCAGCAACACCAAGTCGATCTCGCCTTCGGGCAGATTCGGAGAAGTGGCGGTACCGAGTGCCGACTTCAAGTTCGGCACGCCACGGGCTTCGGCTCGCTCTTCGAGCAGCTGGAGCATCTCGGGCTGGATGTCCACGGCCCACACGGTGCCCTGAGGCCCCACGAGCTTGGCGAGCTTCAGCGTGTAGAATCCGTTGCCGCACCCTAGGTCGCACACGGTTTGCCCGTCTTTGACCTCCAGCGCGGCGAGCAGCTTGGTGCATTCCTCTTCTCGCTCTCGCGACTCACGCACCAACCACGGGGCACCCGCGTAGTGCATGGTCTCGGCGATACGGCGTCCCATGTACTTATTGGACGCCGACCGTTCGGTGGTCGACTGCTGCGCGAAGAGACTACCGGTGTCATGCAGTGAGAACAAAAGAGCGAGCAACAACAACCGAGTTAGGAAACCGTGGTTCATCGCTCACTCCTTTACATTTACCTTCGAGAGACCACACATCCCCCAGCCATCAACTCTCGACTAGCGAACCAAAAGGTGTCTTGCGTCTTGGCATGTAATGGCAGAGCATGATTCCACCAAAGTACAGGAACACCAGCGGAACCGCCATCAGCACCATGCTTTGCGGATCGGCTGGGGTGAGTACCACGGAGATGATCAGGATTACGACCACGGCCATCCGCCATTGCTTCAGGTAGATGTCGACGCTGAACACGCCGATGCGTTCGAGGAACAACATCACCAGCGGCAACTGGAAGCTAATCCCAAAACCAAGCGGCAGGATAAGGATAAAACTCATCCAGTCGTTGATCACCGGGTAAGGGGCGATGTCCAGTGCGTGATAGAACCAAAACAGGAAGTCGAGCACGTAGTACAGCGCCCCGAAGAACGCGAGGGCCGCACCCGCAAAGAACAGCACCAAACTGAAGGGGAGGAAAATGTAAACGTAATGCCGTTCGTGAGGATAAAGCCCCGCGGCGACAAACGCCCAGACGAAATAAATCACGAAGGGGCTCGCGATCAATAGCCCCAGCACCATGCCGGCCTTCATCCACACCGAAAAACCCTGCGTCACGCCGGTGCCGATGATCTGCTGCGGATCGTCGGCGACCCGTTCCCACACGGTGATCGATAGCAACTCTTCGTCGGACTCGATGTTAAGCTGCTTCGGCTCCATGAAGACTTCGCGCGGGGCGAGTCCCCGCTCGATGCGTTCGGCGATAATCTCATCGATGTTTTTCGGAATCGTTTCGCCACGATCCTTTCGGATTTCGATCTCACGCTTGTATCGCCCCTCGGCGTCCTTCAGCATGTAGTTGTCGATCGCCGTTTGCAGCGGCTGCTTGATGAACTTCACGAAGTCGGTCGCGAAGTACATGCCGATGCCAAAGCCGATGGCGATCGCCAGCAGCGATTTGATCAGCGCTCCCCGTAGCTCCTCCAGGTGCTGCCCGAAGGTCATCTTGCTCTTCTCGAACAGGTCGTCGTGCTCGGCCATTGCGAATCGGGGACTGGGGACGGGTGGGGCAGGGGGGCGGGAGCCCGGCGGACGGGCGAAACTTCCATTCTAGCAGCCCGGCAAGCGGGGTCCCACTCTCCAGCATGTGCGGAGCTTTTGGACTGATGGCGGGCGGTAGCGAAAACGCGGATAACTCCGATAATGGCAACCAACTTTCCCTATCCCACCCCCACATTCTTCGGTTTCCCATGCTCTATCCCCTTCGCTTTCAGCCGTTGTTCAAGGAGTACCTGTGGGGAGGGCGGCGACTCGGGACACTGCTCGCCAAGCCCATTGGCGATGGTCCGACGTACGCCGAAAGCTGGGAAGCGGTCGACCACGGGGACGATCAAAGCATCGTGGCGAATGGTCCGCTCGCGGGCAAAACGCTCCACGAGATCGTTACCAACCACCGTGACGAACTCTTCGGCAAGCACGCGCCGCAGCCCGTGTTCCCGCTCCTGTTCAAGTTCCTCGACGCGAAGCAAACGCTGAGCGTCCAGGTGCATCCCAACGACGAGCAAGGTGCAAAGCTCGACCCGCCCGACCTCGGCAAGACCGAAGCCTGGGTGGTCCTCGCTACCGAACCAGGCAGCAAGATCTACGCGGGACTGAAGCCGGGCGTGGATCGACCAACTCTCGCCGCGGCGATTGAGCGAGGGACGAGCGACGAGTGTTTGCATGTCATCGAGCCCAAGGTCGGGGACTGTGTTTTCATTCGCGCGGGTACGGTCCATGCACTTGGGTCAGGCATCGTCATCGCCGAGATCCAGCAGGCGAGCAACACCACGTTTCGGTTGTTCGACTGGAACCGCGTGGACAAGGATGGCAAATCCCGCCCGCTGCATATCGCCGAGTCGCTCGAAGTGACCGACTACGTCCGCGGCCCGGTGGAACCACAAGTTCCAGAGCCCACGAGTGAAACTGGTATCGAGCGATTGGTCGATTGCGACAAGTTCGTGCTCGATCGCGCCACGCGAAGCGAACCTTTGGTGCTTGACCTTACGAATCGCTTCCATCTCATTGCGGCGATCGACGGCGAAGTGGAAGTCGAATGCCAAGGCTCGACGATGTCGCTGCCCCAAGGCCAAACCACCTTGATCCCTGCGTGCTGCGAGCATGTCACTCTCGCTCCTCGCGGAAATGCGACGTGGCTCGACATGTATCTGCCGGGGTAGTTTGGGAAGCGGCGTAATGTCGCAATTTGCGATTATTTCATTGGGTGCGACATTACTCGTTTTCGGTCCTTCGGAAGTTTCGACGTAAGTCTAGTCGCCTCAACTGCTTGCGAAGCCCGAGGCGACTCGACTCCAAAGAATAAAGTCGCAGGGACAAACCGCAGGTGCGACTTTACTAAGGGGGAAGGTGGAACTCGGAACGGGGAATCCTAGTAGGCCGTATCAAGCTCCGCGCCGATACGGCGCTTGAGGGTACCGACCTGCGCCGAGTGCGTCAGGGGACCAGTCCAACGAGCCCCCAGCATTCTCACCCTGGGGGCTCGCGGAACTCGTCCTCAGCCACCCAACGCGTGAACGAGGGCTAATGGGCCGCATTTTTCTCTGTATATTTCAGTTGTCAAAGAACACACGTTCACCACGCTGGTGAACGTGTTCATGAGAACACAAGCAGAGCGCGCTTTCTAGTCACATTTTTGAAAAAAGTCGAAATAGTCGTACAACGGAATTCATTCCGTTTTTTAGGCATTTTGCGACGTGACGCAGCTCGGCCCGATGGCGGTCTCGGCGATGCCCCGGACGATGGTGAGTCTCTCGCTCGACCTCCAAATTGTTCTGGCACGTTTACCCAGGGTAACCCCCGCGCTCGTGGAACTCGCGAGGAGGCAACCCTGGGCTGACAGACAGAACCCCTTTGGGGTAGGCAAGGTAGGTCGGCCGTCCCCGGCCGACTAGAGAAACCGTCGCCACTTCTGGAGGCCGGCATCGTCAGGTCCCGTCTGATCATCAACCGTTGACGAACTGGCAACGTCGGCTGATGGTCCTGACGACCGCGCCTACTGGGGGAATGGGACAATTCCGTTCGGCCACATTGCAATCGGCAATAGTTTTGCGACGGAAGGCGGTATGATTTGGTACTCCTACCTTCGCGAACTTTGACCAATGAGCAATCCTCCCCCCACTCTCGACGAGCGATTCATAGGATCGCTCCTCGGGCTCGCGGTGGGGGATGCGCTGGGGGCTCATTTCGAAGGTCGGGCGGCGGCTTACATGACACGGACGTATTCGTCGGCGCAGGAGTTGATCGACAACCCGCCGCCCGGCGAACTGTGGTACACCGACGACACGCAAATGATGATCGGCGTCGCCGAGACGCTGGTCGAGTGCGTCCGGATTGACGATCGGGTGCTGTGTCGCCGTTTCGCGGACAACTTTCTGCCGCAGCGGGGTTACGGACGGGGTGCGAGGCTGGTGCTCGAAGCGATGGTCGATGGGCACGACCATCAGTACCTAGCGGAGAATCTGTTTCCGGGAGGTTCGTTCGGCAACGGTGCGGCAATGCGAGTGGCACCAGTCGGCTTGATGTTTCGCGACAACCACGATGAACTGTGGGAGCAAGCTCGGCTGTCGTCGCTGCCAACGCATGTCCACCCGCATGGAGTCGAGGGAGCGCAGGTGATTGCGATGGCGGTCGCGGTCGCCACGAAAGTCGAGACATTGGATCGCGAGGCGTATTTTTACGAAGTATCGCAGCGGTGCACCTCGCTGGAGTTTCGCGGCCCTCTCACTCGCGCGGCGAAACTCGACGATCTGCGCGACCTCGGGCTGTTCGGAAATGGGATCGAGGCCACCGATTCGGTCGTCACCGCCGTCGCGTCGTTCGGCCTCACGCCCGATTCGTTCGCCAAGACAATTGGCAACGTGATCCTACTCGGCGGCGACACCGACACACTGGCCGCGATGGCCGGCGCGATTAGTGGAGCCTACCTTGGTGTTCAGGGCATTCCGGCTCACTTGGTCGACAGGCTGGAAGATCGAAAGCAAGGGAAGTCGTTTATTGAGGAGCTGGCGCGGGAGTTGTGGCGGGTTCATCACGCCGACCTAGGCTAGCTCAAGCGGCCATTGGCAATTCATTCCGATAGCCAAAGTAGGTCGGTCGTCCCGGCCGACGAGGGACAGCGTCGCCACGTTTGGAGGTCGGCATGGTCAGGTCCCGTCCGACCAAGAACAGTTGACGAAGTGATACAGTCGGCTGCCGGCCGGGACGACCGCGCCTACGGGAGGGGGAAGTCGCAGAGTAGAACCACTCCATGGGGAGCGCCCTACGCATCCTCGTCGTCATCTTCGTCCTCGGCCAGGTCGTAGGTGGGTTCTGCATCGGCGTAGCCATTCACCTGCCAACCGCAGTAGACCAGCACATCGGAAGCCGTGTCCCACGCGTGTCCACTGACCCAATCAGAACTGTCTTGAAGTCCCCGCTCGATAATAGGCACCACCCGCTCCGGATCGATCGGTCCTTCGGTCGTGGCGTTACCGAATCGCCTGGCAAGGTGCCCCATGCATAGAATGGCGTTCCCTCTTACCTGATCGTCGGCATGCTCCGAGCATTGGAGCATTAGTTCCCATGCTTGGCCTGGGCGATCGGTACTCAATGCGTAACCCACAAGCGCCACTGCGGCGCCGCGATAGTCGCCCGTCGAGAGCATCTGCGTTACATCCGCTGCCTCGGCGGAGGGCAGTTCGCGGTATTGATTGTTTTCTGACGGCATGGGATTCCACTGAGTCATTCGTTAGCGGGCACCAAAAGCATCCCGTTACAGGAAGCATGCGGAGCGTACGTTCTCCCCTACTCGGTGCCTTCGCTCCGTTCCGTCAATTCTGTCAATTCGAAACATCGCGGGCACACTGAGTACGTTCTGTCCAGAGATTCCTGCCACGCCTCACTGCACTTCGAGCACAATCGCCATCCGTCGACCAACCGCTCGGCTTTGATGGCGTTGGGAGATGCTGGATACGCACCGTATCGGGGGCGGACTTCAGAAATCGCGTCGTCGAAGAGCGTGTACTCGATCTTAGCTCCACAGATCCAAGTATCCTTTCGGCTATTGAAGTAAATCGTCTTATACCAGTCGTCCATATGACAACTTAGTTCTAACTCACCAGTCCTACCAAGCTGTTCCACACTCACCCCTCGCACCATGAACTCAATTGCGGCCACATCATTACCGTACGGTAGGATAATTAGAAGTCGGATATTAGACCCGTCACTCCACGGCATCGATATGTAGTAGTATTCTTGTACATAGGCATCTGCCCAGTTGATGCCGCGGACCAATGCATCGAATTCAGCAACGGTGCAAAGCTCTGTCATAACGAGGGATCCGTGCATTGTACGTTGTCTACGTAAGCAACTTGTTGTTGGAGTGCAAGGCGTCGCCGCGGACGGCATCACCAAGCCCACGTGCTACATCGTAATGGATTTCGGCCACCACTACCCCTCATGCTTACACACCATCCCATAATGCCACGGGGGGAGGTCGATGGGTTCGCTTGCGGTCGCAAGGCCTGCGACGGTGGCCCATTCGGCGATTTGTTTGGGGCGGGGGCGGATGTCGAGGCTCGGTCCGCGCGGGGTTTCGCCGTGTTGCCAGTGGATGATGAGCACTTCGCCGCCAGGACGCAGGGCGCCGGCGGCGTGGCGGAGCAGGTCAACTGGCGACTCGCAGTGCAGGATGTTGAAGAGCAACACCGCGTCGACCTCCACGCCAAATCCGTGCTGCACCACGTCCCGCTCTTGGCATTCGATGGAGAGCCCTTGGCCACGCTCGCGGGTGCGGACGAGCATCGCGGGGTCAATGTCGAACGTGTAGAGCTTGCCGGTGATGGCCTGGGCAATGGGCACCGTAAAGGTCCCGTAGCCACAGCCAAGCTCGGCGACGTCGTGAAATCGACCGGTGCCTAGGTGATTGATGCCCAGGCGGTCGAGGATCAACGGGACATCGAACAGCGATTCCCAGAACTCCTCCTCGGGCATGCCGCTATCGCGAACTCTCATCGGCCTTCTCAAACCCCGCTTCTACGAATTCATCAATCCCTGGCTTGACCGCACGGACGTTGTAGCCCTGTTCCTGCAGCACCTTGGCGGCTTTCTTGGCCCGCATGCCGACGACGCAGTAGGCGTAGAGGATTTTTTCCTCGCTTTTGGCGGGGAGGATCTTGGCGACTTTATCTAGGTCGAGGCTGCCACGACCGAGGGACGTCTCGGGGAGGTGCGTCGAGTTCGCGAGGTGCATCGTGTTCCATTCGCCGATGGTGCGAACGTCGACCAGCACCGCCTTGCCTTCGGCGACGCGGGCCTTGATGGTTTCGAGCGAGTCGGTAGTGTGTTCGATCACGTTGCGCTGGCGGGGATGACGGGGGTCCTGCTTGGGGTTCACGTAGTTCATCACCCAGGGGCCTTCGCCATGAAGTTGGATGAGCGTCTCGCCCTCGGCCAGCGCGAAGTGATTGACACCCGAAGGCCACTCGGCATGCTGGCCGGCGATGAGGGGCGTTGTGGCCTGCTTGTCGAACTTGTCTCCGGCGCCGACGTGTAGCTTGCCCGAGAGGACGGTGAGCCGTTCGGCGGTGGCGTGGAAGTAGGGGGGAAGCTCAAACCCATCGGGGAGCTTGATCCACACCAGGTACGGACCTTCCGTCGCGGGGTCGCCCAGCAACTTGGCCATGGTCGCCCCCTTGGGGTAGGCCGCGGGGCCGGGCTGCCAGTCGAGCTTGGGGGTGGTGAAGGCTGTGGGGGGAACGCTCGAATCGGTAGTGGGTTCGGCATGCGCCGAGGTCGCCAGGATGGCGGCCAGCAGCAGCGCGATGGTGCAGCTTGATAGCATCGTGTTGTTAGCCTCTCGCTAGGTGTCCGAGGAAGTGGGAGGGTAGGACAGGTCGCCGCACCAGTATAACCGGCTTCGCGGCGAGGCACCGGACGAATGGTTTTAGGTGGGGGAAATGGGCATCGCCGTGCAGGAATTATCGTAGCGCAATGGCTCGTGGGGGAGGCCGTAGAGTGCGAAAATGCGGGGATTTCTATTGCATGTCACTTAATTGCTGGTACAATAATTGTATCTGCAAATAGTGCATGTCAGATCCTTCTCCCCCTTAGCGAACCTATGGCCAAGCACCAAATCACCCGTGACGATTTTCTGGAAGACCGACAGGGACGGACCTTTGCCGACGTGCTGAACGACTCGCAGCAGCCTTTTGACGAAGTGCTGGCGTTTTTTAGCGATAAGGATCGGCAGCGGCGGATGGAAGAGTCGGAGATTCATCACGATCGCGCTCCGCTGGCCGGCGTCGTGCGAGAGTTGGAGTCGCAACCAGCAATCAATCAGTTCCTGGGCGAAATCCACGCCAAGCGCAGCCAACGCCTGCGTCAGGCGATTGGTGTGGTCGTGCGAATGGTGATGGAGCGTCGCGGTTGGAAGAAGACCGGCAAGAAGGGATCGCTGGGCGTTCGCGCCGCGAAAACTCGCTCCACTCCCACGCACAACACGGGTGGCCTGGCTCTCTGGTTCATCCGAGCCGAACGCTACACGCTACCCGATGGCATGCCGTATCGCACGGTGATTGCCCGCCGCGAGGCAATGCCGACGCCAGCCCCACGCAAGCGTACGACGAAGGCCCAAAAGTAAGGCAAACAGACTGTCGATTTCTACCACTCGTGACTCGTTGGTCACTTTAACCGACGAGGGGTACGCCTGCCGAATTAACGTCGTTGGGTTGGCGGCAGCGCACCTGCTGGCCATGCATCTGAGTCGCGCGTTCGTTTTTCAGACGAGCGAACCATTTGTGGCGGGCGTTCGGCCCAGCGAGTTTAGTTTTCGGGTTGCTTACGGGTCCCAGTTGACGCAGCGCGACTTGGCAAGATTGCTGGCGACCTTCCCCGGAGTGCGGCTCGAGATCGCAACGCCGGCTCGCCCCGCACGGATACCGACCAGAAGGGGAGAAACGCAATGGCCCTCCTAAGCTGGCTCCGTGGCAAACTGTCGCACTCGTATCGAGCGAACTGGATCCTCGGTCGCGCCATTCTCAATGCGCGCGCGGGGCGTACGGACGCAGCACTCGAGAGCTATAGCGAGGTGATCAAGATGGAAGGCGCTTCGGCAAACACACGGGCGATGGCGCTGTTCAATCGTGGTCTCTTGCGGAACGCTGCCGGCAACACGGAAGCGGCGGTGGCAGATCTGGAACAGATTTTGGAAATGCCCGGCGTTCGCGAGCAAGTGGTCACCGAAGCAAGGCGGAAACTGATGAGGATGACTCGCAGTACCGACCGAACCTCACCCTCTGATGGACACAGAGCACAGTAACACGACGTTACGCCCACTCACTTGGAGGTTTGCGATGATGATCAGCGAACGAGACGCCACCAGATTGTGGCAGCGATTGTTTCGAGGCCAGCCCATCACGGCGCTGACCTTCGAAGAAGCGAATCGCTTGATCGATGGTCTACCGGAGACCAGTCCGCTTCGATACCGCTTGGCAACGGAGCTAGTTGAACTGCGTGCGAGAAATCCTGACCATGAGTGAGAAGAAACCAATGCCGCTAATACTGTCACGCACTCGTCCCGTTTGTCCGGTGTGCGGCCATTCGATTTACTCGGCCAGTGCCATTCATCCCCAATGCGCAGGGGTCCAAGCCGACCGGTTGCGCATGACAGGGGTTCGTGGCAAGCCACGTGTCGTGTCGTCGAAGCGGCACGGAGCGGTGCAGACCAAGATGTGCCCCGATTGTCACAAGAAAACCATTGCGACGACTGGCAGATGCGAGTGCGGGTTTCAATTCGCGGGCGTCAACTAATGCTTTCGGGCGTCAATTAGCGCCTGCTTTTCTGCGATTACCAAGGACGTAAATATGTTTGGCCAAAACCAGCAGTCGGATAAAGAGCTTCAGAAGACCGTATCGAAGCGACTGGAGCGCACCGGCACGGGATCGCAATCAAAAGTGCAGGCAGTCGTGCGACGCGGTGCTGTCACCCTGACGGGCAAGCTGCAGTACGAACGGCAGCGTAGTCCTATTCTCAAAGCGGTGCAGTCGGTTGCCGGCGTTCGCCAGGTGATCGATCAGCTTCAAACGCCACCGAAAGTACGGCCGCATTCGCAGCCCACGGAGCATCGAAAACCACGTGTCGACGAGCCCGTTGTGCTAGAAGATTCGCCGATTAACGATATCGGCTCTATCGCGCAGGACCCGATTCCTGTAGAATAAGGGCGGTAGGTCAGCCGATCGTGATGACGCTTTCAGCCCTCTCTTGGGTTGGTCCCCGACGCTCCTTCGCCCGCCCCGCCTCTCCGATTGTCATTTTGGCAAGCTGGATTTCTGGGCAAAGAAGATGCCCCTTCACGTTCTGATGGGAGTGGTCCGTTGGGAAGAAAACTTTATTGCGGCAATCTTGGCTACGACGTTTCGGCACTCGATCTCGAGAAGCTCTTCGCCCAGTTTGGCCAAGTGCGTGACGCTCAAGTGGTGTCGGACCGCGATACCGGCCAAAGCAAAGGCTTTGCGTTCATCGAAATGAATTCCGATTCCGAAGCAACCGCGGCGATCAACGGTCTGAACGGCACCATGCAGAATGGCCGCCCGCTGACAGTGAATGAAGCCAAGCCTCGCGAAAGTCGCGGTGGTGGTGGCGGCGGCGGTGGTGGCGGCCGAACCTTCGGCGGTAACCGTGGCGGTCGCTATTAGGCCTTGCAACTCCCCTAAAAGAGCTCTCCACACGGAGCTCGTAGCGCTGCGGTGCCGTGCGCCTGCAGTGCGATAGTCGCCTTGAGAGAAATCAATTCATGGGTTGGTCTTCAACCAACCTCTCCGCGTTATGAGGTAGAAGCTTTTGTCAAGAAACCAGAACACGGTCGAGAAGCGCCGCCGCGAAATGGACAAGAAACTGAAGGCCGAGGACAAACGGCGCAAGCGCCTGGAACCTAAGAAGCCTCAAGACGAATCGCCGCTGCCCGCTGAATATGGCGATCGCACTGACGACGTTCCGCCCCGCGGCGTTTGACCTACCCACTTTCGAGAGACTGAGCGAACCGAATATGACCACCATTGCCGAAGAACGAGTGTTGAAGCGTTTTCTCGAATTCCACATGAAGCCCGACAAGATGCTGTGCTTCTATGGCCTCGACCTCGAAGCCAAAGCGCCGGCCCTCAATAGCCTGGTCGACAAAGAGTGCCTGGTCCGCGAGAAGTTCGCGGGGGCGTTCTCGCTGACGCTCAAGGGCTACCGGCATATGCGGCAGTTCGCTTAGGCGAGCATGGGCTTTGCCTCGGCCACTCGCCGTAACCCTCCCACTCCCCGCAGACCGTGCGCTCGTCAAAATGCGCCTAGGCGTCGATTTTGCGGGGCGAATGAGGGCTAGCGGTTGGATGGCCGATGCTAGCTCCGGTGCCCGCTGGCATGGAGTCGGCTCGTATTGGCACCCGCGGACGTGGCGGCTACAATCGCCGCCCCCCATCTCGCAAGCGAGGACGGAGCCTTGATACATCGCATTTTCCTAATTGGCGTCCTCCTTGCGCTCATCGCGCCGGGCATCGGCTGCTCGCCATCGGTCCGCATGCCGCGGTTGTTCGGCGGCGCGCCCGGTCCAGCTGCCTATCAGCAGCACAACGCCGAGAACTTCGACCCCTATCCGACGCCGGACCTTGGTCCCGAAGTCGAAGGGGCACGCCCGATGGCCTTCACCACGCCACGGCCCGAAGTCGAACGCGCCCGGCAGTACACCAACCAGCAGCGCCAGCCGCAGTTCATCGCCCCCGCACCTTAGCAGAGCTTCTAGCGGCATTCTGGGCGTCATGAAGAAGAATTGATCGCGGATTCTCTCCTTGGGCTGCGCTCTGACAACAGATAGGGAAAAGTCATAACATAAGGGAACGAAGGCAACAAAGAACTACAGAACAGTTCTACGAAGTAGAACCACATCAGAGCGAAGGTTTCCTACTTTCGTGCCCTGAGTTCTTCGGCCTCTTTGTTCCCCCCTGTTCCAGACTCTTCTGTTAACTAGAGGAGCGCCCCCAAGAGCAAATCACTCGCGCGCCGTCGTGAGGCGGTGGATTTTTTGGACCATCTCGTAGCCATCGATCGGTTTGGAGCAATAGTCGTCGCAGCCGGCGGCTAGGCAGCGCTGGCGGTCTTCGACCATCGCGTTGGCGGTGAGGGCGATGATGGGGAGCTGGATGCCGCGCTCTCGGAGTTTTACCGTGGCGTCGTACCCATCGAGCACCGGCATCTGCATGTCCATCAGCACGATGTCGATCGAGCCATCGATCGACGCGTCGCCGGTGATCATGTCGAACGCCTCTTGCCCGTTGGTGGCTTCGATGACGCGGCCATCGGCCTTCTCGATAAACCGCCGCACCAGGAAGCGGATGTCGCGGCGATCGTCGACCACCAGAACCGTGCAGTCGAGCTTCGTGTGGACTGGAGCGACCAGTTGCTCGGGCTTCTTGACGAACAGCGTGGCGTGAATCAGATCGACGTCGGTCACGTTGCCGCAGTCGATCGTAAGCGTAAACGAGCTGCCCTGGCCCTTACGGCTGTCGACGGTGATCGTTCCGCCTAGCGCTTCGGCGAGACGGCGACAAATGGCGAGGCCCAAGCCGCTCCCTTGGCGGGTGCGGGTGGTGGAGCTGTCGGCTTGAACGAACGGATCGAAGATCCGCTCGATAGAATCGGGGTCGACGCCGATGCCGGTGTCGTTCACTTCGATGGTGAGTTGGTTTTGCTCCTGCTGGTAGCGAACGACCACGCTGACGTGCCCCGAGTCGGTGAACTTGATGGCGTTGCCAATCAGGTTCACCAGAATCTGCCGCAATCGGACGGGGTCCGTCTCAATGGTCTCGGGGATGAGGCCCTCGCAGGTGATGGCGAAGGCAAGCTCTTTGTCGGCGGCCGACACGCTCAACAGCGACTGAATTTCGGCGAACAGATCGTGCGGCTTGACCGGCTCGCGTTCGATCTCGGTGCGGCCGGCGTCGATCTTTGACAGGTCGAGGATGTCGTTGATGATTTGCAGGAGGTAGCGGCCGTTGCTCGCGATGGTGTCGACCGATTGCAGGTTGTCGGGGTCGCGAAGATGCTCGCGGAGTATATCGGCGTGCCCGAGGATGGCGGTCATCGGCGTGCGGATTTCGTGGCTCATGTTCGCGAGGAAGAGCCCCCGCGACTGGCTCGCCGCCTCGGCCGATTCGCGAGCCCGTTTAAGCGTGGCGGTAAGTTGCACCCGTTCGGTTACATCCTCGGCCATCCCGACCACAAAACGCTTGCCATCGAGTAGCGCCGCCGGGCAGGCTGCGTTGTAGGACCAGGTGCGCGGCTTCCCATCGGCGCCAGTGAAGTGGAGTTCGAACGCCCGCAGAGGTCGCGACTCGGACTCCGTGATGTTCGATAGGTCGATCTCGCCATACGCCTCAAGCAACCACGGAGGCAAGTGGCGATGCTCGGGGAACGTCCAGCCGGTGACCTCGTTCCACGCGCGGCTGACTTGCAGGATCTCGCCATCCTCGGTGTGAATGACGATCGGAATTGGTGCGTCCTCGAAGGCGCGCCGGAACTGCTCCTCGCTCTTTCTCAGCCGGCCTTCCCACGCCCGCCGCTGCGAGACATCGCGGAACACGAGGACGCTGCCCATGATTTCCTGATCTTCGCAGCGGATGGGGGCGGCGCTGTCGTCGATGGGGATTTCGCGACCGGTTCGCGAGATCAGAAGGGTGTGGTTCGCCAAAGCGACGACTCGGCCCGTCTCAAGGGCCTCGAGCGCGGGGTTGGGCACCTCGACTCGGGTCGTCTCGTTGACGATGTGAAACACCTCGGTGATTTCGACACCAAACGCGTCCGCGTTGCTCCAGCCCGTCAGCTGCTCGGCCACCGCGTTGAGGCTCGTCACACGGCCTTCCGGATCCGTGGCGATAACCCCGTCGCCGATGCTGGCGAGCGTCGTGCGAAGTCGCTCTTCGCGATCAGCAATGGCCGTCGCGGCTTGGCGAGCTTGGTTCAGGTAGCGCCGCGTCGCCCAGGTGACGAGCGCCAGCGCTACCGCCGCGGTGACACCACCGACGGTCGAAGTGCCAACGGCCTTCGCGAACGCTTGCTGGCGTGCCGCCACACGATCGGCCACCGCCTGCTGCTCGACTTTTTTCATCTCGTCGATGACTTTGCGGAGAGCGAGCATCTCGGTTCGGGCACGATTGGAGAGTACCACGGCAATCGCTTCGTCCGACTGTCCTTCTCGCTTCAAACGAATGGTGCTCTCGAACTCCTCGATCTTCGCTTCGACACGGTGATCGAGAGCCTCCAAATGAGCCTGCTGGACAGCGTTGTCGCTGGTCAAGTCCCGGATGATCTGCAGTTGTTGCCGGAGACCTTTGGAGGCCTGCTTGTACGTTGCTAAGTAAGACTCGTCGCCGGTGATCAGATAGCCGCGTTCGCTTGTTTCCGCGTCGGCGGCCAGGGTCGCAATACGCTCAAGTTGGGTCTCGACTTCGTGGCTATGGATCAGCCAATCGGTGGCACCACGTAGCGTCCGGATAGCGGAAATGCCCGCCAGCATGTTGACGAGCACCAGCACAATGCAGATGAGTCCACCAAGGGCGAGTAGAAGATCTCCCTTGCGGAGACCCTGGAGTCGCTGGGTCAACGACCGAAACTTCGACATCAATTGGGGCCCGATCGGTTCACGGCAATACAGAACGACAAACGCAGCTCGTCGCGTTGCACCACGGCGACCCACCTTCGTGTTGGCGGCTTGAAGCCCTGATGGAGCCCCCAGGCCTTGCAGAATGAACCAGCACTTAGCCTCCCCATAATACCACGCCTAAGTCGGCCGACTAGTCGGTCTAGCCGATTTTAGGGGGCAGCTTGTTCAGTAGCTTCACCCCGGGGCCAGAGCTTGGCCGCCAAGAGGCCTTGCTAGTGATGGTGCGAGCAGCAATTGTCGGCGACGCCTAGCCCGTGCCCACCACCACGCAATTCCTAAGCAAGCCACTAATAATACACCCCGCTTTCGACTAAATTAGAGGGAAACTATCTGACCAAATTCCTCCTGATTCGAAACGACCCCCGCCGTGGCTCGCCCCCCCAAGAAACGCCCGACCACCAAGTCCTCGCCCCGCGGCAAAGCCAAACCGGCGAAGAAGCGGCCCGCTCGCGGCAAAACCGAAGCGCCGAAGAAGCGTGTGCCTCGCCGGCCGCCGGGGGCACGCCGCAAGGGGCCAACCGCACGCGTGAGCGAACAGCCGGGCGAACGGCTACAGAAGATCCTCGCCGCCGCCGGCATCGCTAGCCGCCGCGAGTGCGAAGAGCTGATCCTCGAAGGCCGGGTGCAGGTGGATGGCCAGGTGGTGACGGAGCTCGGCACCCGCGTCGATCTGTCGGCTCAGGAGGTCCACGTCGATGGCGACCCGCTGCCGAGACCTCGCAAAGCGTACTTCGCAGTGAACAAGCCGACTGGCGTGGTTTCGACCGCGAGCGACCCTAGCGGCCGCCCCCGCGTGACCGACCTGCTGCCGCCGAGCTTGGGACGACTCTACAACGTCGGCCGCTTGGACATGGCGAGCGAAGGCTTGATCCTGGTGACCAACGACGGCGAGCTCGCCAATCGCCTGACGCACCCCAGCCACGGCGTTGAGAAGACCTACAACGTCGAGGTCGCTGGGCTGCCTGGCCCCGAGGTGCTCGATCAACTTCGCAAAGGGGTGTACTTCGCCGAAGGCAAAGCCCAGATCGTGCGTGGCAAGATCAAGAGCCGTCGGAAGCAATCGGCGGTGCTCGAAATCGTGCTCGCCGAGGGTCGCAACCGCGAAATCCGCCGCATGCTCGCCAAGGTCGGTCACAAGGTTCAGCGCCTAATTCGCGTGTCGGTCGGCCCCGTGAAACTGGGCGATATGCCGCCGGGCAGCTACCGCAAGCTTTCGCCGCAGGAAGTTCAAGAACTGAAGAAAACGGCGAAGATGTAGCAAACAGGGTAGCCGGACTCGCAAGAGTTCGGGTGCCTACGAGTGCGGCCCGAATTCTTGCGAATCCGGCTACCAAAATCGCTCCATCGCCATCCCCTAACTGCCAACCCGCTATGCCGCTTGCCCTCGAAGCCGTCGCCCGCACGGTCCCCGTCGTCGAGAACGTCCAACTTGCCACGCGCACCTATCGCGTGCGGCTCGAATATCCGGAGATTGCAAGGCAGATCGTCCCCGGCCAGTTTCTAATGCTGCGGCTGGCGGGGTGCGACGATCCACTACTGGGTCGAGCGTTCGCACTCTACGACACCATCGACGATGCGTCTGGCTCGCCCGCGATGGTCGACGTCGTTTACCTCGTCGGCGGTAAGATGACGTCGAGGCTCGCCCGCTACCGTGCAGGGCAGATGCTCGACATCTGGGGTCCGCTGGGCAACGGGTTCACGGTTCCCGAATGCGATCGTCTGATCATGGCCGTCGGCGGGATCGGGCAGACACCGATGCTCGCGCTCGGCAAGGAATACTTGGGCCAGAGGTCGTATGGCGATGCCTCACGCCCCGTTCAGCATGGCGCCAAGGCAACGATGCTCTACGGCGTTCGCTCGGTGGACCTGGTCGCGGGCGAGGCCGACTTTCGCAGCGCGGGGTTTGACCTTCGCCTCGCAAGCGACGATGGCAGCGTCGGGCTGCATGGTTTCGTGACCGAACTGCTCGCCCAGACGCTTGAAGAAACTACCAGCGAGCGTCGGCAAGTCGTGTGCTGCGGCCCCGAAGTGATGATGGAGCGCGTCGCCGAAATCTGCCACGCGGCGAACGTGCCGTGCCAAGTATCGCTCGAAACGCCGATGGCCTGTGGCATCGGCATCTGCTTTAGCTGCGTGGCGAAAGTTCGCCAGGACGATGGCACGTGGGACTACCGCCGAACGTGCGTCGAAGGACCTGTGTTCGACGCGCAGGCCATCGAGTGGTGAGCCGATTGACCTGAAAGTCCAGCTCTCTAGGAGAGCGACCGAATCTGCGGAAAGGCAACGAAAATGGGGGAGGGCTCTCTGAGCCCGAAATCATCGGCCTCGGAGAGGCCTCCCACAAATCTATTGAATGGTAGGCTCGAAGGGCTTACTTGCCCTTGAGCACCTTCACGACCTTCGACAGGCGGGACTTGGTGCGTGAGGCGGTGTTCTTGTGAATCACGCCCTTCGCAGCGGCTTGATCCAGCTTCTTCGTGGCCAGACGCAGCGCCGACTCGCTCTCCTCCACGCTGCCAGCGGTTACCGCGGCGCGGAGCTTGCGAACTTGCGTCCGAAGGGTCGATCGGGTCGACCGATTGCGGGCATTGCGGACTTCACTTTGACGGAGGCGTTTTTTGGCGCTTTCAGAATTTGGCATTTGTCGAAAACCGTTTAGTCTCTTGGATCCATTGCGGGGCGAAATATCCCTCTTCGCGTGCCAGCATTGTGGCGAATCGCTAAGTATTCCGCATTTGGGCTAGTTTGTCCAGCCGGTCGGCCACATCGCGGTAGCCAAAATCGGCCTCTGCCAGTTCGGTGAGGTGTTTTTCGGCCTTTTCCAGCTCCCCCAGCCCCATCGCCAGCACCCCGGCCCGGTAGCGGGCCAGCTTGTGCAGGTCGGAAGTCGCGTCGGGGGCAGCCGTTACGGCCGCCTCGTAGCTGCTCATCGCCAGGCGGAATTGCTCGATCTTTTGGAAACATTCCCCCAGGTGAAGCTGCGTATCTGCCAGCCGTCGGCTATCGCCGCGGGCCTGCTGGAAGGCCTGAATCGCCTCGCGAAACTTACCAGCCCGTTTGAGCCGCAGCCCCAGTTCGTACTGGTAGGCGAGGTTCGTCGGATTGCGTTCAGCACGGGCGGCGTAAACCTCCAGCTCGCGCTGGTTGGCTTGGCCCGCCATCCGTCGGGCGAGGTCGCGAGCCGCATCGGTGCCTTCGATCTCCGCCTTGCGATTCGCCACGTCGGTTTGCTGACGCATCCGACGGAGCTGGGTGTCTTCGAGCCGCTCGCGAGTGTCCAGATCGCCGCTGGAAACGGACAGGGCTTTGGTCAGCACCCGTTCCGCGTCGCGAAAGCGATCGGCCTTGGCATATTCGTCGGCTAGTTCCTTGTAATTCTGAAGCTCAGCCGGATAGAGCCTAATCCTTTCGAGCAGTTCGTCCTCGCGCGAAACCGCCGGCGCGGTAGGCTCTGCGGACGGGGCAGGGGAGGGCTGCGCGGGCTGAGGCTTCTTCAGCATCTCGCTCGCCGCTTCGTCGGGCGCGGCGGTGGCGCTGGCACCTTTGCGAAGTAGCTCTTGATTGTAGCCACCCTTTTGAATGGTCTGTTCGACGCTCATCCGCGAGATGGTCCGTGCCACCTCATGATCCATCGGCTTCGCTTCTTGCACTCGCTTAAGGCACGAAATGGCCTGATCAAACTGCCCCACGGCGGAGAGCGCCTCGGCAGCTTGGCGGTTGGCCTGTTCGTGCTTCGGGTCGGTGTCGAGCGCCCACTTCAAGTAGTAGAGTTGGCACTCGGTGGCCCCAAACGCCTTGGCAGCCGTGGCCATGTCGAGCAGCGTCGCGATGTCGCCGGGGCCTTCGTCGAGCGCCTCGCACCCGGCGGCGAAGGCTTGATCCCAGTCTTTCTTCTCCAGCGCCTTGGCCATCGTCGAGCGGGCCGCCTTATGCTGGCGACTCAGGCCGCCCAGCAGCGAACGCTTCTTCGCCTCGGGATGCTTGCGAGCCAGATTGGCCCGCAGGTGTTGCAGGTATACGAGGTTCGCGGGATCCTCGGCCACGCACTGGGCGAACATGTCGTGGGCGTACTGGAAGTCGCCCTTATCGAGGCTCTTCTTGCCATGCTCGAACAGTTGCTGCAACCGCTGACGTACAGCGGGAGACACCGTCTTGGCGTGAGGCGTGGGTGCAGACATGCGGGGCAGACTGGCGGTGGAAGTGCTGGCGGTCGAGGGGAGCGAGGATATCACAATCTTAACTCAGTGCGGGTCGGTTCGGAATGTCCGCTACCGTTTGACTTGGGGACGGCGTCCCTCTTCCATTCGCACCAGAGCCTCAGATTGTTCAGCTTCCTAATAGCCTGACTGGCCTACTCACTCGCCACAGGAGCCGCCTGAGCGGGCTGTCCCGGTTGAGGGCCACCTTGGCCCGGCTTGCCCTGGCCGTTGTTCTCCCCTTCGCCCTGTTCGCCCGGCTTGCCCTGCTGCTCGGGACGGTCGCCCACCCAAGGCGTACCCAGGGCTTCGCTGAGAGCCCGCTGAAGGGCTTGTGCCGAGACGCCACTTCGAACGGTGTGGACCGCCACCGAAGTCTGCGGCGCCGCCGCGTCGTCCAGGCTCTTCACGATTTGCATCACACTGTCAAACAGTTCTTCCTGCACCGAGATAACGATGGTGTTCGATATCTCGTCGACACCGACCGAAAGAGCTCCCTGGAAGCCAACTTTCACGGGCTTCGGCTTTTTGGCATCTTCACTCGAGTCTCCTCCACCTTGACCGTAGCGAATGACGGTGGTCGTTTCACGGGAAGAGGTGGCTCCCTTTTTGTCCTCGGTTTCAAACTCCTTATCCCGCGTACTCAACAGGTCGCGATAGACCTCCTTCAAAGCGGCAGCTACGACCTTCGCGCGCGAGTATCGCAGCTTGATGGCCGCTGTGCGACGGGCGGTTGCTTCGTCTTTGCTCGAAGGCTGATCGTACGACTCGATGAGCATTGCGATTTCGCGCAGTTGGTCGGCCGAGGCGTTGGCGACCAGCAGCGTGTTGCTGCTGGTATCCCAGTCGAGTTGCAGCTTGCGACGCTTCGACATCTGCGCTGCGGTGGGCTTCGATTCGCCCGGCATGAACTCGCCCCAATACGGATCGTACCGCGGCTCGGACTTCTCGCCAGTCATCTCGTCCTTATAAAGATTCTTAAGTGTCAGGTAGATCGAATAGGCGGTAACGTACTTCACCGGAAAGATGCGAAACCGCTCTTCTTGCGGGGCGGCCGACTCGACCAGTTGTTCGAGCTGGTCGAGCGCCTCCGGGTCATCGCTTGAGAGCTGGAGCTTTCCATCAGGAGTGACTCGGATCTTCACGGGTGGTTTACCGCTCACCGGCGTCGCGCGGGGTGCAGCGATGCTCGGGGTGTCGCCCGTCGGCTTGGGTGCCGATGCCTCGGCAGCGAAGCGGAACACGGCCGCTTCCGCGGGCGCTGCATTCGCTTCGCGATCGGTCGGCACTTCGATCGGTGTCTCCGTCTCGGGACGCGTAGCCGGTTCGATGGCACCTTTTGGCCCTTCGATGATCAGTTCGTTCTCACCAATTTGCGGCCAGACGCGACGAAGCTGCTCAAGCAGTTGCGCCGTGCTCTCGGGCGTCATCCCCTCGACCACGCGAACGCGGTCGCTCTGGTCCGGGGTGTCGAGTGGTTCGCCGAGCTTGATGAGGAAGTCGCGAACTTGCTTCAACTGCTCAGCGGTCCCGCGGACGATCAGGCGATTGTTCTCGATGTCGGCATCAATGCGAACATCGGCAGGGGGCGTATCTTTCTCCTCCTCCATCGGATACCCGCCGCCCCAGTAGCCATAGCTGCGATACCGGTCCTCCTGCGATTCTTCCTTTTTGGCCGGTGCGAACATGGTCCGCAGCGTCCCCGCCACGGCGTCGGCCGGGTGGCGGCGAAGTCGAAACACCATGGTTTCCATGCCCGCCTCGTCGAGCTGCTCGATCATCTGGGCAATTTTCTCGTGATCGGCCGCCGACGCGCGAGCGAACAGAATGTCCGCGCTGTTGTCGGCGCGGAGCTCGGTGAGCGGGCTCAGGTCGCCTATTTCCTCAAGCGTCGACTGTAGCTTCTGCGGGTCGATGGTTTCCAGTTTGTAACTTTTCGGCACTCGGCGGCCAGCGTCGCCCGCGAGTTCCACCAAGTCGGCCATCTCGCCGCCAGCCGGCACGTCGAGCAGTTCAACGGTGCGGAGTATTTTTCGTAGCGAGTCGGGCGGGGCGTTGATCAACACGCTGTTGCGATGCGAGTTGTACGCCAAATAAACCTGCGGCCCGTCCTTCTGCAGCATCGCCGAGACATCCTTGCCAGCCCCCTGCATCTGCATCAACAGCTGCATCTTCTGCTGTTGCATGGCGAGCTCTTCCTGCGAAGGTCTGGAGGCCGGGTCGAGTCCGAGGATGACGTACAGGATGTCGATGATCTTCTCCGCGCGGCGGTGCTTCAGGACGATTTCCACCGGCACCACTTGGCTGTCGGACGCCATTCGTTCTTCGTTGAGGATCGTACTCACGAGCCGCGCGTTGGCGACCGTCGAGATCATCAGAATGCGACGCGTGGCGGGGAGCGGAATGATCTTGGCGTGCTCGCTCGCCGTTTTCTTCATGTCCTCGGCCGCGGCTGCTACTTCCATCTCCCGAGGCAACTGGAACGTAATCTTCACGAAGTCATGCGGCTGCATGTCGTAAAGTTGTTCCTCTTCCACGCGCGGAATCAGCGCGGGGTCGAGTTTGTCGATCTTGAACACACTAAGCACTTCGCCGGTAAGGATCAGCGTGTAGCCGCGGGCATGGAGCTGGCGGTTCACCAGATCTCGGGCCTCGGCGAGTGTGTAGGGATGCTGCGTCGTCAGGTTCAGGTAACCACCCGGCAGTTCGGTCCAGTCGAGGCTGTAGCCGGAGACGTTCGCGAGCCACTGGAGCACGTCGGGCCACGTCTGGCCATTGAAGCTGAACGTGACTTTTCCCTTGGAGTCGGGCTTGGCCTGGAGTTCGCGCGGATCGGCGATTTTGGGTGGCTTGTCAGGGCGCGTTACCGGACCCGTTGGCGTCTCGGTCTTGGGTTCTTCCTTCTTCTCACCCTCTTCGGCAGGCTTCGCCTCGGGCTGTGGCTCGCCCTCCGGTTGGGGCGGACCACCTGGTTGCGGTTGCGGCTGAGCATACGGACTCGCACCCGGCGGCATCGCTCCTGGTTGCAACGGCATGGGACTCGCCGCCGGCCCCGACAACACTTCCACCGTTTGGGTGCCGTTGGGCCCCTCGACGACGATCGTCTCGCCGCGAGCGCCGGCCATCGCGCCGATGGCCAGCAGCATCAGCAACCAGTGTGGTTGCCGAACGGATGTAATGAATGGATGAGCGTGCCGCCTGGCTGTCCGTCGCACTCGAAGCCCCCTTCGCAAAAAGTAGTCGGCCGCCGTCGGCCAGCCGCCAGTATAGGCGCGGACGGATAGCTCCATCAACTAACTTAGATGCTTCCGAGCGACCAAAGGGTCCAGAATTCTTCCAAGAATTCGCAAAGAAGTTTGCCCGTTATTGCGGCAAAGTCCTGGAAATACCCCAACGAAGCCAAAATGCACGTCCGATGCTACGCCATCGCTGCCAGCACGGCGTCGGTGTACTGGGTGGTCGACGCTTTGCCGCCGAGGTCGCCGGTGAGCGATTTGCCCTCGGCTATCACTTGCCGCACCGCGTTCTCGACGCGGTCGGCGGCTTCGGCTTCGCTCAAGTAACGCAGCATCAACACCGTACTCAAAATGAGTGCCGTGGGGTTGGCGAGACCCTTGCCCGCGATGTCGGGCGCGGTGCCATGCACGGCTTCGAACACCGCACCGGCTTCGCCCACGTTGGCGCTTGGTGTCACGCCAAGGCCGCCCACCAAGCCGCTGGTGAGGTCGGAAAGGATGTCGCCGAACAGGTTCTCCATCACCAGCATGTCGAACTGGTGCGGGTCGATTACCAATTTCATCGCCGCCGCGTCGACTATGCAGTCGTCGAACTGGATGTCGGGGTAATCCGCGGCGACCTTGGCGCAGGTGTCGAGGAACAGTCCGTCGGAAAGTTTCAAAATGTTCGCCTTGTGGACGCAGGTGACTCGCTTGCGTCCCTGGCGACGCGCGGTATCGAAGGCGAACTTGGCGATCCGCCGCGAGGCCTTCTCGCTGATGATGCGGAGGCTCTCGACGACCCCGGGCACTACGGTGTGTTCGATGCCGCTGTAGAGGCCTTCGGTGTTCTCGCGGATGACGATCAGGTCAACGTCGTCGTAGCGCGATTTGATGCCGGGGATCGAACGGGCAGGGCGGTAGTTGGAGTAGAGTTCCAGCTTCTGCCGGAGGGCGACGTTCACGCTGCGAAACCCGACGCCGCTCGCGGTGGCCGTGGGACCTTTGATCGCCGCGTCGGCAGCCCGAATCGCATCGAGCGTCGCCTGCGGCAATGGATCGCCGGTGGCCTCGAACGTGGCGAGCCCCGCCTCGGCCTGCTGCCAATTGACTTTCACCCCCGACGCATCGACCACGCGCATCGCGGCCTGGACGACTTCGGGACCAATTCCATCACCGGGGATGAAGACGATGTTGTACATGAAGTGTAGTTGAGAGTTCGAAGTTGGAAGTTGGGGTCTCAAATAGCCTGAAACATACGTGCGTCCGTTTTAAGACTACCAAGCATTTGCTTACCAAACTCTACTTCAATCACTGAGTTTTCGGTAGCGGACTCGCGTTCCACGCATCGAAGGCCGATTTCAATGCGTACTCCGCGGTTTGCCGATAGATATTCGGTGCGGAATCAACGTCGTGATAGGCAAATCGCGAAAGGTGGATTTCGAAATCCTCAAGCTTTACGCCAAGCTTTTCGCTAGCTTCCTGAACTCCACGTAGCGCCTCTTGCACGAATATGTCAAAACACTCTGGGATCGCGCCGTCGTTAGGCGAACTCAAAAAGTCCACGCTAACCTTTCCCTGTCCTGCCACCGCCCTGCGCAGTTGAAGCTCCAAACCGCCTAGAAAGGCGGGCTCAGTGCCTTGATTAAACAGATAGCTTGAGCCAATCGCGAACTTCTGCACAATTACTCCCTCGCATCCATCGGCACCGTGAGCGCACTCGCGCCGCCCGCCGTGATGCTGATCACCAGAAAGCCTTCTTCTGGAGGGCTCTCTTCGAACACTGGGGCCAGGTAGTCGAATGTCACAGGCACATGCTGTTTGGACTGGTTCCAGCTTTCGGCGCGGGCGTAGACGGTGGTCTCGGAGCCCTCGTTGTTGGCGATGGCGTCGTCCACAGCATCGTCCCCCAGCCACGCGCGGGCGATCAGGCTGCCAACTTCGTCTTCGCAGTCCACCAGCATGATGACTGGCGACTTCACCTTGCGGGAAATGGCCTCGTCGTAGGTTTCGAATAGCAGCGCAAGGCTCGACTCGGTGAGGGTTTGTTGCTGTTCGAGGGGATCGTCGGCGGACATGTTGGGCGAGCCGGAAGCGTAAGCGCCCGGAGTTGAATGAAGGGAGACCGTGACTCTGCTCCGGGCGCTGACGCTACCGGCTCACCCAAACCATTGGAAACGAACGCGTCAAAAAAACAAGGCTCGGCCCCTCCCGAAGGAGAAACCGAGCCTTGCGTATTGTTGCTCTGAGCACCGCACCGCTTTCACTCTAAATTTGAAAGAGGGGCAGCTTTTTCTCAGAAGCAGGTGGTGGCTGTCCTGTTGGGGACAACCCGTCGGTCATCGTCAGGTTAAGCCACCTCGCTGGCTACTAAAACAACTGTCGTACAAAGTACCACCTCCTTCCAAAATAAGACCAGGCGCGAGCCAAGGTGAATGCCAGAGACACCGAGGCGGGGGCCAAACAGTCCGTCGCACTGCGTCAGTGCGACCCAGTAACCTCACTATAGTCGGCGAGTCCGAACACCGCAGCGCGAAAAATCGCAGGATTTTGGTCCTACGCAGGCTTTTCACGCACTCGCCGGACTGGACAGACCGGCAGGGTAGGGGAGAGGTTCGCGCGAGATTCGTAAAGTTCGAGCCGCCAGTGTTACCTGGCGGAGGGATCACCTACTATAAAAAGGGTTCCGGCGGGTGGTGCCGCCCAACGCCTCCTTCCAATCCGCGGTCAGACAGGTAGCACAGTTGACTCGATGAGGAACCCTCGCGACCTTCAATCGCTGCTCTACCTCGTGCTCTACGTGGCGCTGATCGCCGTGCAGTGGGTGTTTGGGTTTTCTTGGGTTCTCTTCGGAGTGTTGCTGTTCGTCACCGTCGGCCTCGAGATTATTCACCACAACCATATTCATCTTGGAATCTGGACAAGCAAACCTCTCAACCGCGCCACCAACTATCTGATCAGCGTGCTCACGGCGATTCCAAGTGCGATGGTCGAGAGCGGGCACCTGAAGAACCACCATGTCCACCAGCATGGTCCGCTCGATGTCACGCGCACCTATCGCTTCGGTGGCGATCACAATCACTTCTGGGGTTACGTCCTCCACCCATTCCAAGCCTTCGCGGTGCTGGTCCCGATGTTCTGGCAGCAGTTTGTCGAAGGCCTGCCAAAGCGAAGTCGCTTCTCACGGGATTTGCTGCTGCAACTTTCGATGATTTTCGCGACATGGAGCGTGCTTGCGGCGGTCGATTGGCGAAAATTCTTACTGTTCGTGCTGGTGCCTCAGGCGGTCGGCTGGCACTGGCTGTTGGCATCCAATTACTTTCAGCACGCCCACTGCGACGATCAGTCCGAGGCGAACTACGCACGCAATTTTACCGGCGTTATCAACTGGTTTTGGTTCAACATCGGCTTTCACACCGCCCACCACGACCACCCTGCGGCCCATTGGTCGACGTTGCGACGACTGCACACTAGCGATTACCAGCATGTGGATCTGCGATTGAACCACAAAAGCTTTGTCGTCTACTTCACCAAGACCCTAATTCTTAGCCCGCTGGTACCCGGGCTACGCAGCGAGAGCTTGCGCACCCCAAAAGAATGAACCGTGTCCCATAGACGGCCTTTGGACTGCTGACCTACCACGATGAGTAGAGAGCTCCGCTACGCGCGAGGCCGGCGGAGATGAACGACGAAGCCGACGAGGGCGAAGGCTGATAGGACAATCGCACTCGGCTCCGGCACCACGGAGCGCGTCCCCAAGTACTCCTCCAAGAAGATCGCCGCGTGGTGGAGGCTGCCGCCGGGGGCGGTCATGTAGGGGGACATCACCAGATAGATGCTGTCGCTCGGGGCGATGTGGGGCGAGCCGGAGTGGAGCGTGAACTCGAGCACGTAGAGCGAGCCGGCGGGGCTGCGGTTGAGTGCGTAGAGCAGTCCGATGTCGGACTTACCTGCGGCGGGGACTGAGGCGTGGAGCAACAAGTCGCCGAGCGCGTTGGAGTTGGCCATGGTCGAGCCGGTGGCTTCGATGGCGATCAGTTCGCCCGGCGAGAGCGACTGAAACACGGGTACCGTGTCCGGCATGGGCATCATTGGCGGGGCTACCCATTTCTGCGTCGACTCCCAGTGGAGGTAGAGCGGGTAGTCTTGCAGACCGGCGACGGGGCTGAGGATGTCGAACTCGGGCGAGAAGGCAAACGCCGCGTTCGAGTCGAGCGGGTTGGCCTGCCAATGGTCGTGGACCGCCCCGGGATAGGTCCGGACGCCAAAGTCGGGAGCGGAGGGATTGGAATTTGCTCCCTGGCCGACGAGTTTGCCGTTCTCGACACTAACCTGAATCCGCCGGCCAACATGGGCATCTGCGCCAGGGGTGGCGAAGAGGGCGAGCAGGAAAACGGCCGACAAAACGGCGAAACGCGACACGCCAATACTCATCACTGTTGCCACTCCTCACAAGCTTAGAATCAACTGCCCACCCAAAAACCGCACCAATGCAGTAGTATATCCACTTGGGGACCGGGGCTGCGACGCAAATAATAAGCAGAATGGGGATAACCCCCGCCCGGCAGAGGCTGTCTCCTGGGGCTCGCTGACCTCGACCCCAGCCACGCGACTGACTTAGCGACCTACCAAATCATGCACGACGAGCTGTCTTACGTTTGCGACCACTGTGGCGAGGAGATCGTCATTCCGCTCGACCTGTCACAGGGTTCGTCGCAGGAGTACGTCGAAGATTGCCCGGTGTGCTGCTCGCCGAACGTGATCCATGTGGAGTTCGACGAGGAGTTTGACGCCGAGCCACGTTGCTGGGCAGAACCAGAGTGAACTAGGCCACGGGCTGAATAATCACGGCGTGCCAGCCAGTGCTATAGGTTTCGAAGCCGGGGGCCTGGGCGTGAGCGATCGAGCACAGCTTGCCGCCAAACTGCGTGGTGGTGAAGTTCTTGGGCTCGGCGAAAAGCTCGTCCATGTTCGGTAGCGCGAGCGTGCCGATGAGTTGCTCGCCCTGCGAGTCGGCGAGTATTCGTCCCTGTTCGTCGCACAGCACGCAGCGGGTCACGCTTTTCTCAGCTTGGGCGAGTGGCAGTTTCTCGACGATGGTTTGAGCGAAGTCTTCCCAATTGAACAACACGCCTAGAACACCAAGAATGCGACCGTTCGCGTTGCCGTCGGTGCGGACCGAGCACGAATACGAAAGCACACTCTTACCATCGACAAGCTGGGAGCGATGCGCCGACTCGAACCCGAACTGATCTCCGCTCGAAGTTCGCATCGCCGTTCGAAACCATTCGGCTTGATGCACATCGACTCCTTCGGAGGCGAACTGACCGGGGCGACCGTTGGCGACGATTCGCCCCTCGGAGTCGGCAAGTACCAAATCGTGATACACCGTGTACGCATTGAGAATCACTCCCATGCGTCGCGCGGCGTACTCGAATGCCTGCGGTGTCTGCTCGCTGAGTGCGTCGACAATGCTGCTGTCGGTCGCCCACCAGCGGACATCGCAAGTTCGTTCATAAAGGTTGCGATCGACCAAGTCGATGCAAGTGAGCGCCAGGTCCGACAACCGTGTGCCGCGGACGCTGGAGCCGATGTGCTGCATCAGGTCGTCGATGGTGCGTTTGGTTCGCGAGGCGAGGTCTTCGGCTACTTCGGCGGTCTTCGCGCCAAGGGCCTGCATCTCGGAAGCCACGACGCCAAACGCCGCGCCGAGCTTACCGGCACGTGCGGCCTCGATGCGGGCGTTGAGGCTCAGGAGTTTGGTGTCGGCGTTGATGTCGCAGATTTCTTCGATCGCCGCGTCCATGGTGTCGGACAGATTGTGCACCATTTGCTGCAGCGGATCGCGGTGAAGCACTCCAGAATCCTTCGCGAGGCCTACGGCCAGTTCACTTGTGGGTACAGCGGCGGGGGAAAGGGTGGCGGGCATGGCAACGACCGGCGGGGCTGGAATCGAGTACACAAGCGGTATTTCCACCGCGAAGCGAGCTATTCTTAGGAGACCGCTCTTAGGGGCGAACAGGCACGATTCGGAGGGGAGTTGAACAAAAGCTAGTTCAGGCATGGGGTACACCATTGCGGCAAACCCAATAAACTAAGGCTTTCCACAATCCACTGCTCCACCTTGTCGGCGCGACTTCTACAACCGCTATCACCCCACGAACTCCGTCGCCATGTGCCAACCCATCACCATCGAGCCTGGTCACCACGTCAATCTCGCCGCCATCGATCCGGCCAAGGTGGATGGGGTGTGGGACAAAAAGTCGGCCGCCAAGCAAATCAAGAGAAACACTGAAAAGAGCCGCGACTTGGCGTACAAGCTCTACGCCGAGAACCACCGCGCTGTGCTGCTGGTGCTGCAAGGAATGGACACGTCCGGCAAAGACGGCACGATCCGCACCGCGATGACAGGCATTAATCCGCAAAGCTGCCAAATCGTTTCGTTCAAGCAGCCGAGTTCGCTGGAGCTCGACCACGACTTCCTGTGGCGCATTCACCGCGAAGTTCCACGTCGCGGCGAGATTGGCATCTTCAACCGCTCGCACTACGAAGACGTGCTCATCGTCCGCGTCCACAACCTGGTTCCGGAGAGCGAATGGACCACGCGATACGAGCGGATCAACGAATTTGAGCGAATGCTGACCGAAGGCCGAACGACAATCGTCAAATGCTTCCTGCACATCAGCAAAGACGCGCAGCGCGAGCGCCTACAAGCGAGGCTCGACGATCCCGAAAAGCGGTGGAAGTTCTCGAAGGGCGACCTCGCCGAGCGAAAGCTATGGGACGACTACCAAGAGGCGTACCGCGTGGCACTTGAGCGTTGCAACACTCAGCACGCCCCGTGGCACATCATTCCTTCGGACCTGAAGTGGTACCGCAACCTAGTGGTCAGCACACTACTGCTGAAAACGCTAGAGCGGCTCGATCCGAAGTTTCCGGAGGCGGAAGAGGGGCTGGAAGGGATTCGGGTGGAGTGACGAAAAAAGCGCAGTCCGACGAGGCGTAGCTCGTCGGCTATTGGGTACTCCCCCCAATCAGTCTTCCGATCGACGAAGGCTAGTCGAATTTTAGCGTCTTTCGCTCCACCCCTAACTGCTCCACCTTCTCGCGCGATAGCGGCGCGGGATGCAGTTCGCGGCGTGACCATAGGTCGAACGTGCTCAGCCGAGACTTCGCGTCGGTGCGTTCCGATTGACCAATGGGAAGGATTGTTTCGGCGAGATCGGGATCGTGCATCGGCACCCACTGGGTGTAGGACTGGGCCGTCTGGCAGGCGATGGTTCCGCCGTCGATGATCTCGAGCGAAGGGAGCTCAATGGACTCGCGAGCATCAAGGGCCGGGAAGCCATCGAGGCTTTCGTAGAACCCCAGGCGCTGCGTTGTCACTGCCTCGCGAGCTTGTTGCTGCCAAGTACTGGGATCTTCGCCGTATTTTTCTAAGCAAGCGAACCACGCGGACGCGAGCGACGCGTCGATGAACTGCTGGGTGTACTCGTCGAGCTCTGGATCGGGATCGTTCGCGATGCTGGCGGTAGTGGTTTTTAGGAAGTACGCGATGCCCGACTCGCCGCCGCCGTACACGAACGCCAGCGGCGTGTTGACGAACCGGAAGAACGTGTTGAGTTCCATCGCCACCGCCGAGCCTTCCTTCTTGAGCGACGAAGAGGCACCATCGCGGTACCACGGTTCGAGCTCGGCGAGTGCCTGCAGTGCTTCGATGGAAAGGCTGTCTGGGTTGTGCTCGCGAAGGTAGAGGCCGATGGCGACGATGTCGCGGCGGGCGGGGTTGGTGCTTTCGAAGTGGATCGCTTTGACCTGGCCGGGCGTAAACTGCTGGCGTTCGTCGAGCCGTTCGCGAAGCCGCCACGAGCGGACGGTGTCGCCCCCCATGCCAGTCATCGCCCCAAACGGAATGGGGTACCAAGCGCCGATCGTGCGATGATTGCCGCTGTACAAGTAGCCGGCCTGGGGATTCATCACTTGCGGTGCGAGTTCGTGGGGCACGTACTCGCGCCAGTCGTCCGACATGGTTCGCGCAGGGCGGGCCTCACGGCCGTGAGTGGGATCGTTCGATGAGCGCACGGGAATGGCACCGATCGCGCGATACCCAATGTTCCCCGCACGATCGCCAAACACGACGTTGGCACTCGGAAACCGCCAATCTTCGAGGGCATCGTCGAACTCACCGACATCCTGCGCACGCATCATGGCAATCGCACCTTGGATGGTGTCGCGGGTCGGCTCGCACATCGGAATACGATTGAGCGCCACCTCGCCATCTCCTGGCTGGGCAAAGGCGTACGCCGTGGCGATCGGACCGAGGTGGGTTTGGCGAACGCTGAAGTCGATCGCCTCTTTGCCTTTAACGGCAATGGGTTCGTCGATCACCTGCATGGCACGCCAATCGCCATCGAACTTGTAAGCATTTGGATGACTGGGGGCGGTCTGCAGCACGAACAAGTCGGCTTGGTCGGCACCGAGTGCCGTCATGCCCCACGCCACGCGGTCCGTAAAGCCAATGAGGATGATCGGACTTCCGGGCACTCCCATGCCGCGAGCGTTGAACGTCTTTCCATGGACGTGGTACTCGTAGAACAGCGAAGGATTGCGAACCGCGGTTTGCGGATCGCTCACCAAGACCGACGAGCCGGTCGTGGTTTTCTTGCCTCCCACAACCCAGGCGTGGCTGAACTTGGGGCCTTCGGGGCTCTCACCCACGTCCACCATTCCGCGCGCCTTGGCGTACTCGTTCACTTTCGCGACCCATTCGTCGGAAACGTCGCTGCGCTGCACCACCGCCGGTGCCTCGTCGGGTGGCATCGGCGAGAGTCCGGCGGGGGGCTGCATGAGGGCCATTTGTTCGGCATTTCGAGGCCGGCTCACCATCAGGTCTCGCGTGCCATCGGTAGCGAAGAACTGCGCAAGGTGCCACCATGACGCCAAGCAATCGGCAGGCGTCCAAAGTTCGGGCTTAAGTCCTATCTTTGCGAACATCGGATTGATCTCGCCGCGATGCTGTTCGAAGTAGTCGTTCACTCCACGGCAATAGGCAGCCAGCAATCCCTTCGTTTCGTCGTCCAGGTTGTCGGCCGTGATCTTCGCCGCGCGATAGAAGCCGAAGGTTCGCATCTTCTTGTCATGGTCGATGGAACCCTCATCGCGACCGAGCTTCTGAACGTCGCCGATGACTTCCGACAGTCGACCCTGAATGATTCGCAGCGAGTAGGTCATTTGAAATGCGCGATCCGCGGCGGTCGCGTAGCCGAGGCCGTACATGGCACCTTCGTCCGAATCGGCGAACACGTGAGGGATGCCCCACGGATCCCGGAGAATTTCTACTTCTGCAGCGAGTGTTGGCCTCCCCAAGGTAAGGATTACCAGTAACCCCAGGGCGCGTGATGCTTGTTGACGTGGCAAGTACATAACGAAGTTCCTGGTGTAATTAGAAGATCGACGGAGCATCCAAGCCGCGCGCAGGATAACCCACGGCGTGCCGTGACGCAATAAAACGTCGAGTTTGCCGTTCGCGCATGCAAAGGGCCCCGGCTTGTCGCCGGGGCCCTTGGGTGGGTTTCAGATTGTCGCCGAGCAATTAGCGAACCAGCAGGCAGCAATACCAACCGTCGCGGCCTTGGACCATGGCGGCACCGCCATAGGTGCCGGGCTCGTCGAGGCAGCAGCTTAGGAACCGGCCATTGGTGTAGCCAACCCCTTCGCACTTCGCGCCGCCGAGCGAACCGCCGATGTGGTTCTTGTAACCACGCTGGGCGGCGATAGTCGCCTTGCGAAGCGCGAGTGCCTGCAAGCCGGCGTCCGGAATCAGTGCCCGCTGACCTTCGCGTCGACGTTCGGCGTTGGCCTTATCGAGTGCCGTCACTCCGTCGGAGTGACTAAACGATTGACCCGAGCGAACCAAGTTGCCGACGATGTTGGTCGCAACAGGTTCGCCATCGGTATTCTTTCCTTCCTTGCCTCCAGCGGTGGTGACCGCCGGCATATCCTTGGCCGACAGTTGGTCGACCGGCACTCCATCGATGGCGACGAGTCGTTCGCCCGGATTCAGTTTGATTCCGTGCGGGTTGGCCGCCATCGTAGTCGATCCGAGCATCAAGCTGGCCAGCATCAAAGTCGCTGCACCAAAGTAGCCCATCTGCATCGTAACCTCCGTCTCTATCCGCTTGTCGTTAGTCGCCAAGTGGCACAGCGCCGCTTGGCTGAACGAGCGCATGGTAAGCGTTCGACGAGAGGGAACAACCACCTTAGCCCCCCTTGGCGCGGTAAACCGCGTTTACCCAATTTAACAGGCCAGGGTAGTGTGTTTGGATGAAGAGGTGGCGAAATGCTCGGGGAAATGCGTGTCGTCGCCGATTATGCGTCGACTTTTTGGCCACCAGGGCCCTAACGGGCCCCGCTCGCGGGCGGAATGCGAGATGCTTCTAATTCTGCGTCGACTTCTGTCCTTCGCCACCCAAGTGACGACGGAGGTAGCTCGCCCGTTCAATATTGCGATCGGACGAGTCGAGTTCCATGCCGGCGAGCTTCTGTAAATGAGCCGGCTGCGTGTGGACGAACAGTTTGTTGACGGTCGGGATCGCTACATCGCCAATCAATCCGAGATTGACCCCCATCCGCAAACTCGAAAGCAAATGCAGCGTCTCTTCACTGCTGATGGTTTGGGCGTTGCGAAGGATGCCGTAGGCACGGCTCACACGATCGTGCAGCGTCTCTTGGCTCTCGCGGACCAGGAACTCGCGGGCCTGGCGTTCGTAGTCGATCAACACCGGCACGACGTCCGACACTTTCTTGATGAGCTCTTGCTCGCTCAGGCCGAGCGTCACTTGGTTCGATATCTGGTAGAAGTCGCCCATAGCCTGCGAGCCTTCGCCGTACAGACCGCGGACGGCTAGGTTAATCTTCTGCAGGCTGCGGAATACTTTATCGATCTGGCGGGTGATGACCAGCGCGGGGAGGTGAAGCATGACGCTCACACGAATGCCGGTGCCGACGTTGGTGGGGCAAGCGGTGAGATAGCCGAGTTTCTCGTTGTAGGCGTAGGTTACCTGCTCTTCAATCAAGTCGTCCAGCACGTTGATCTGGTCCCACGCCGACTGAAGATCGAGGCCGCTATGCATCACTTGAATGCGGAGATGGTCCTCTTCATTGATCATCACGCTAAACTGCTCGCGTTTGTCGATGGCGACTGCGCGGGCCCCTTCGCTCTCGGACAGTTCGCGGCTGATGAGTTGGCGCTCGACCAAGAAGGCCCGGTCGATCTCGGGCAAGAGGCTAACGTCGACGTACATCAGCTCGCCGGGAAACTTCTTCGAGTCGCTCGACGCGGCAATACGGGCGTGCAAAATCTTCTCGATCTCGCTACGGTCCGCCGGCGTCGCGCGGGCGATGAAGGGGAACTCGGCCAGATTGCGAGCCAGACGAATACGGCTCGAAATGACGATATCGGACTCGGGCCCCGACCCTTTGAGCCATTCGCCACTTCCGCCGACAAGTTCTTCAAAGTTCAGAGGCATCAAGGTGATCTGGCAGCGGCGAATAGGAAGGGTACAGGAAACGCAGCATCAACTCGCGGCTTACGCCGTGCTCGGCGGCATAGGCGGCTGCCGCGTCTCCTCAATGCCGCGAATCTCGTCGCGGAGCTTCGAAGCCTTTTCGTAGTCTTCGCGAGCAACGGCCTCTTTCATCTCCCGGCGGAGACGGATGAGCTGTGTCTGCTGCTCGGCATTCGCGCCAAACCCCTTGGGCACCTTGCCGACATGCCGGGTCTCGTCGTGAATGTTCATTAGCAGCGGTTCAAGCTCCTCGGAGAAGCAAGTGTAGTCGTGGGGACAACCCAGTCGGCCTTGCTTGCGGAACTCGCGGAAGCTGATACCACATACCGGACAGACCTGCTTATCGAGTCGCGCGAGCTCCTCGGCGGTCTCGCCCACAGCGAGCTGTTGCGCGAGCAACCCTGCCATAGCCGGCATCACGTCACTGGCGTCGCTCACCGCTGGGGCGAGGAACGACTGGGCACAATCTTCGCAAAGGTGCAACTCGTTCGGCTCGCCATCCACCAGATCGGTGATGTGAAAGGTCGCCTGCTTGTCGCACTTTTGGCATTTCATGGCAGTAGCGGAGGTCGCTCTCGTGCTCGGCAGAACTAAAAGGAAGAGTGTCCAATGGGATTCTATCGGTGAGGGGGGGAGTGTCAAGGTGAGTGAACGCTGGCAGGGCGTCGCCAAACCTTTGCGGCGCAAGTAGATAGGGCAGCCGCGACCGCTTGCAGGCCGCCGCGCGGTGGTCTAGGCTGGAACCTCACGGCAGGGTCGTTTGACGAGGCGTCCGGCGTGCTGCCGAAGGGCCCGTGATTCAAGGTTCGCTATGCCTCATTTTCCGACGTTCGACGAATTTAAAGCCCTTGCTGCGACGGCCGACTACGTGCCGGTGTGCCGACGTTTGCTGAGCGACTCGCTGACGCCCGTCACTGGTTTTCGTGCCATCGACGATGGGCGATCGGCATGTTTGTTCGAGAGCGTGATCGGCGGAGAAAAGGTCGGCCGGTATAGCTTCGTCGCGAGCGAGCCCTATCTGCTGCTCGAAGCGTCCGGCACCACGGTGACAGCGACCGAGTTCGGTAGGCCCGCGGAACTCGGCGAGAACACAGGCGACTCCGCTGCCAGGAGCAAGACGTTCGAGTGTTCTAATCCCCTCGATGAGTTGCGAAAACGCGTCAACGCCGTCCGCGTAGCCAAAGTGCCTAGCTTGCCACCGTTCGTCGGCGGAGCAGTTGGTTACGCCGGTTACGACACGGTTCGCTACGTCGAGCGGCTGCCGAACGCCCCGACCGACGACCGCCATCTGCCCGACATGGCTTTTGCGTTCTTCGACCACATGGTGGTGTTCGACAACGTGACCAAGACAGTGCTGGTGATCGCACTCGCTAAAGTCGATGGACAGAACACCAAGCAAGCCTACGAACAAACCTGCCGCCGCGTCGACCGCCTAGTCGAGAAGCTATCGACCAAGCCTGCCGGTCTCAAGCCGGTCGACATTGCGACGGGGGGCGACGTGGCCATCGACTACAAGGCCAACTTCACCAAAGCCGAGTACGAGCTGGCGGTAGAGAAGTGTGTCGAATACATTCGCGCGGGCGACATCTTCCAGGTGGTGCTCAGCCAGCGACTCGAACTGCCGCTGGTAAGCGATCCCTTCGAGGTGTATCGCACGCTGCGAGTGGTGAACCCGAGCCCCTTCATGTTCTTCTTGCGAACACCATCATCAACGCTCGTCGGAAGCTCGCCCGAGATCATGGTCCGCGTTGTGGACGGAAAAGTGACGGTTCGCCCTCTTGCCGGCACCCGTCCCCGTGGCAAGACGGAAGAAGAAGACCAAGCCCTCGCCGACGAGTTGCTCGCCGACCCCAAGGAATGTGCCGAACACGTGATGCTGGTGGATCTAGGCCGCAATGACGTGGGCCGGGTGGCGAAGTACGGGTCGGTAGAAATCTCCGACGTGATGGTCATTGAACGTTATAGCCACGTGATGCACATTACGTCGAACGTGACGGGCCAGCTTACCGACGACCGCGATGCCTTCGACGCTCTGGCGGCCTGCCTTCCCGCCGGCACCGTGTCTGGCGCACCGAAAGTGCGGGCGATGGAAGTGATTGACGAGCTCGAACCGCATCGCCGCGGACCGTACGCGGGAGCGGTGGGTTACATCGACTTCGCGGGCAACATGGATACGTGCATTGCTCTGCGAACACTGGTCGTCACCGGTGGCAAGGCGTACGTCCAAGCGGGAGCTGGCATCGTCGCCGACAGTGTCCCCGCCGCCGAGTACCAGGAAACGCTGAACAAAGCCCGCGGGCTATTGAAGGCGATCGAGATCACCGAGCGCCGCGAAGCGGACTCCAAGCGTTAAGTTTCGACGACGGTTGCGGACATAGGTATCGGAGGCCACGCTCACGTGAGTTTCATCGGTGGCAAACTGCTGGTTGCCTCGAAGCACCTACGCGATCCCAATTTCGCGCGGACGGTCGTGCTAATGCTTGAACACTCGCACGAGGGGGCGCTCGGCGTAGTGCTCAATCGACCGTCGGATAAGACCGTATGCGACGTTTGGGAGTCGCTTGGCGAAGGCCTGGTGGATAACGACGAGTTCGTCTACCTCGGAGGCCCGGTGCCTGGACCACTGATCGCGGTTCACGCAATGGAAGAGTTGGGTGAGAAGCAGGTGATACCGGGCGTCTACATGTCGGTGCAGCGAGATGTCATTCAGCAACTCGTCCACACGCCTGATACCCGGCTGAAATTGTTCAGCGGCCACTCGGGGTGGGGCGAGGGACAACTCGAGGGCGAGCTAAAGGCCGGCGGCTGGCACGTAGTCGATGCCCGCCTCGACGATGTGTTTGGCGACGAGGCCCATTTCGACCGCTTGTGGAACAAGGTCCTCAAACGCATTGCCCTGGGCATCATGCTGCCGGGCGTTTCGCCCGACGATTTGCCACCCGACCCCAACTGGAACTAGCGGCGGTACTCGAAACCGGCGAAGCCACCGTGGTACACCAGGTCTTCCGACTCGGTGACTCCCAGGAAGGCGTCGTCGGCGAGTTCTACGCCGTTGATCATCATCACTTGGTAGCCCGAGCGTAGGGCACAGCAGCTGTTGACCTTCCAAACGAGCGACAACGACGCCTCGCCTGCAAACGCCATCCGCGCCCGCTCGACCTTCACGCGATTGCCCGTGGCGTTTCGCAGGGTCTGGATCTGTCCCGTCTCGTTGACGGTCGTTGTGCCAGGATTATCTTCGAGTACGGTACGTGTCGTGGTAACGGCCTGGAACGTGTCGGCACGATTGATCAAGTTGCAGTACACGCCGGCATTGACGAAGCCCTCCACGTAGACCTTGCGCGACATCTTCCACATGTCTCGGCGAAGACCGAGCTGAAAGCCAATCAAGTTGTTGTCGACCTGCGTGCTGTAAAGCTCGGAGGTGGTTACAGCCGTCTGCGTCACGGCGAGAGGATGGCTCGCGTACTGGTTAGTGCGGTCTTCGATCACCTCGTCCAAGCCGAAGTAGCGGATACCAGCGTACGGCTTCCACACCGACGTATTGAGCGCCTGGCAATTCACTTCGACGGTATTTAGGCTCGAGTTGTACGTCAGCGTGCGACGCTCGTCGACACCCACGATCACGGGCGGACCGACAATCGGCGGGCTCGATTCCACGGGCAGCACGATATTGGCGTTCCACTCTTCAACGGCGGTGATTTGAGCCACCAATTCGTAGTTCTTGCACTGAGGCCAGTAGGCTGCGACCAGAAGCCGTATGCCGGCACCATGATCGAAGTTTTCGTACTGCTCCGCGTCGGCGAGTGTAACGCCCATCGCGCCAGCAAGGGCGTCGAGGTTGGTCTCTTCGCGGAACATGATCACACCATCAACGGCGACGCGCCAGCGAGGCCCGACCATCCAGTCGTCGCCGCAGCCGGGCCCCGTGCGGTAGGGCGAGCCGCCACAGCCCCAGTTGCTACCGCCGCAGCACTCGACGCCCGCCGCGCCTAGCTGCTGATAATAGTCGCCACCAGGATAAGCAGCTGAAGTGCCAGGCGGATTTTGCTCCGTCTGGTCAATCGGAGGTGCAGACGCCGTGCTTTGAGCACGGGCCACTTGCCCCGAGGCAATCACTACGGCTCCCGCCAAAAGGAGCATGCGCGCAATGTTCCACCAAGCCATATCCAACTTCCCCCCCATACTGGCCGGGCAACCACGCCGTCGAGGCAAGTCACTCAGCCGCCGATGCGTTCGCGCACGCCGTCCGCGCACGACCCATTGCACCGCTTACGCAAGATAGATCGGTCACGGTGCAGCGATGGGGCCAGTACCATCGCTAGAAATGGCAAAGTTTTCGCAAACCCCCAGGCTTTGCTAGCAAGCGAAGGCTACAGCATCGCCAGCAAGGCTTCGACTTGGTCGTCCGTGCCGACGCTCACTCGGATCCCCTCAGGCCAACCGGGGTAAGGCATGTAGCGAACTAGGACGCCCGACTCTTTGAGCGTCTCGTAAAGCGAACGCAGATCGCGACTAGGATCGGTGCACCACACAAAATTGGCTTCGGACTCGGTGACCTGAAATCCCTTCGATCGCATGCCGGCCGCCAGCCGCTCGCGGGTGGCGAGCACCTTGGCGAGATTGTCGGCCAGCCAGGCCTGGTCGTCGATCGCCGCGGTGGCGGCGGCTATGGAGAGTGCGTCGCAGTTATAAGAGTCTTTCACCTTAGCTAACTGCTGGATGACCTGCGGTTGCGCCACGCAATACCCAAAACGAAGGCCAGCCAAGCCGTAGGATTTGCTTAGAGTCCGGGTGACGATCACACGAGGATTATCTGCCACCAAAGCCAGGCAATTGGTCTCGGCAAAGTCAACGTATGCCTCGTCCACGACGATGGGGCAGGGCAGTGCAGCCGCGAGGCGGGCAACCTCGGCCGGTGAAAGCGTGGTCCCACTCGGGCTGTTGGGGTTCGCCAGAAACGCAAGTCGGAGCCCTTCGAGGGGCCGCGTAAAATCTTCCGCCAGCGTCCAGTCAGACTGATAGTCAATTACCTCGACGGTCGCACCCTGAATGTCGGCGAGCGTCTTGTAGAGGATGTAGCTTGGGCTCGGATAGCGAACCACGCCCCCTTCGCCCACAATCGCACGCGTGATGATCGTCAGCAGATCGTCGCTACCATTACCACAAAGAATCCAGTCGGGCGTAATCGCGGGCAGGTCCTTCTGCAGCACCTCGGCGGCGCGACTCCGAAACGCCCCCGCCATCGGATCGGGATACTTCTGCAATCCCGCCGCGGCCGCCTGCTTGATCGCCTCGACCACCTTGGGCGAAGGAGGATACGGATTCTCGTTGGTGTTGAGCTTGATGACCTTCTTTAGGCGAGGCTGCTCGCCGGGCGTATAGCCTGTCATCTTCTGGATGGCGTCGCGAAACATGGAGGTGCAGAGCATGGGGACAAAGGTAGATCGTTTCCAATCCACCAGTTGAATCCATCGCCCCGCTTCCTGCAAGGCAACCCGCTACTCGTCGCTTAGAAAAGCTTTCATCAGCTCCGGAATGCTGTTGAAACCGGTCTTCTCGAAGATACGAAGTCGATGCTTCTCGACCGTCTTAGGGCTGATGCCCAACTCACGGGCGATTTCGACGGTGGTCCTGGCGTCGAGGAACAGCCCCAGCACCTGCCGCTCGCGGCCGGAGAGCTTCCACACGGCTTGGTCGCGAGTTGCGCGCATCTGCTTTCGGTGGCGGTCGCGTTCGAGGGCGGTCTGCACGGTGTCGTTCAACGCCACGAGATCAACCGGCTTCTCGAGAAAGTCGATCGCTCCGTTGCGAACTGCCTGCACCACATCGGCCGTTTTGCCATAGGCCGAAACGACAATCAGGGGCAAGTGGTGAAATCTCCTTCGGAGTGCCTCCTGCAGGTCGAGTCCCGTCATGCCGGGCATCTTGAGATCGACTACCGCACATTCAACCTCGCGCGGCTGGTAGGTCGACAGAAAATGATCTGCCGATTGGTAGACTTCGACCGCGGTATCATGCCCCGTAAACTGCGCCTTCAGCACGGCACAGAAGTCCGGATCGTCGTCAACCACATGCACCACTCGCTGCGTCACCGGCATTTGCCGCATTGCATCCGTAGGCATTTGATCCAGTAGCGATGATGTGCCCATGATTAGTTTGCACCTTGTAGCAAAGAACTTTCTTGGTTGTTCAGATTCAGAGCAACTACATACGCGGTGCCCCGGCGACTTGGTCGCCACGAAATACTTGTCTTGCAAATCGATGCAACTGACTCAAGCCACGACTGCGTGGCGACGTCATAGAACTCATCTAGGTCGGACATAACCACGATACGCGGCGAAGTCCCTTCATCCGCGGAGGCCGTCTCCAGCTCAACCGCGATGTGCCTTGCATTTTGCCTTATCCGCCCCCAGATGAGTTCAAGCAGCAGAACCAGTAGGTGCTGTGGATGACCTGCGAATTGAACTTCTTGCTCAGGCAACTGGATGATTAACTCGCAACCGGCTTGGTTTGCGTCGAGGAGCGCGAGTTGGTACGCGGCGTTTAACACATGAGTTGCGGATGCACAATCGTTGTTGCTAACGAGATCGTCGCGGAGATAGTTGAGGTCACGAACCACATTGGCAGACGAGCGTATCGCTGCTTCGCACCCACGAAGTTGTTCGTCGAGTGCAGCCGCTTGGTCACATGGCAGCTGGTCCAGAAGTCGGATCGCCAGTTGCACGCGCGCTAGTGCCACTCCTAGAGGTGCATTGACCTCGTGGACGACGTTGGCCGAAGCGTGCCCGAGTGCCCGGGCGTACCGCGCCCAGGACTCGAGTTGCGAATCGTCACTAGGGTACATGGCAATATTGCTGTTAGTGGAGAAATTCCGCACTCAAATGGATGGAGGCCGACTTCCGATTTACGCTGATAGTTACCTTTGCGCTATGGCGAAGTCACGTATCCACTTCGCCATCGCTGCGACACTCTCGGTGAAGCCTCGCCTGCCGACCGACTGCTTGGGCACCCCTGGCCCAATCCGTCGGCGGCGAGTGAGGTAGTTCGTTGGATAGTCGGTCGGACGCCAAAGCATAGGACGCGCTGTCACGAGCGAACGACGCGTGCGCGGATAGAAATCTGGCTAAACTTCGAGGTTCTGGCGATGCAATCGGACTTGGCTGGGGTTTCCCTTAGCTACGAAGTCTTAGCCATTCCAACTGCTGATACACCAAGACAACTTAAGACCTCAAGTAACTCCTCTCCATCAAATGGTTTTGCCAGGTAACCTTTAGCGCCTGCCGCGAACCCAGAAGTTCGATCGAGCTCGAGCGCCTTGGCCGTTACGAATACGATGACCGTGTGCCTGAGGGCCGGATCATGGCGCAGTCGAGTGCAAACCGTGAGACCGTCAATGTCTGGGAGCATCACGTCGAGCAGGACGGCATCGGGCTCCCAGGCCTTGGCGACTGCGATGGCATCGCCGCCGGTCTCGACGCATCGCAAGTCGAACTCGTCGGAGAGCAACTCCTCAAGAATTGCCAAGTTCATGCGATTGTCGTCCACAGCAAGGATCTTGCGTCGTCTTGGCATGCGAGTACTCGGGGATGAAATACATAGGCGGTGACTTTGCCATCAGGCGGCAGGACCTGTGGAACACGTAGCACCTTGCAACTGAGGCAATACACTCTCCAGTGCCTCGACGATCGCGGGGTCTAAGCATCGTGCTTGCCGGCGGACGCTAGAGGCCGCTGCTTCCAATCGATCGTTCTCTTCACAAGAGCCCGCCAGCAATTCTGCTTCGAAAGCGTCCACCACTCGCATCAAACGAGCTACGAGTGGAATCTCGGTGCCACGAAGTCCATCTGGGTAGCCGGATCCATCGAAGTTTTCATGATGCGACCGAGCCACCACCGCCGCTACGGCGAGGCTGGTCATTTCCGGAAACTGCTGGCTTAGCCGCCGCAACAGGTGAAATCCAACCAAGGTGTGCTCTTTCAGGCTATCGATTTGGTAAAGATCGAGCGGGCCACGGTGATCGCGGAGCTTGAGCGGTATCGACAGCATCCCAACGTCACGAAGTACGCTGGCGTAACGAAGGTCGTCGAGCAACCGCTGATCGATTTGATTGCCGTACCGCGTCTCCTTCAGCGACTCAGCAACTAGCCCGGTAAGCTTGCGCGCAAGTTCCAGATCGGCGATGATACCCTCGTCTCGAAGTTGCGAGACAAATGCGATGGCATCGCCCACGGGACCACACGATTGTCCGAGACGTTTAGTTCGCAGAGCGAACTCGATCTTGGTGCGGAGATCTTCTTCGTCGAAGGGCTTTGTAACATAATCGTCGGCACCAGCGTCGTACCCCTGTAGGCGATCGACGAGCGACGACATCGCCGACACCATGATCACGCGGCAGTCCCGCAGATCGGGGGTCGAACGAATCCGCCGACACACTTCGTAGCCGGACTGCCCCGGCATCTTGACGTCGAGCAGCACGACCTCGGGCCGCGACTGCTGCGCCATCACCAACCCGTCGATGCCAGAAGTGGCGAGCTCGACGCAGTAGTCGCCAGCCAGCGTTTCGGCCAGGATGCTCAAATTCACCGGGCTATCGTCAATCGCCAGAATTGTAGGAGAACTGTTCATGGTCATTCCGTGTTCGGTCAATTGCTAGATAGCTCGATTGGAAGCTCAATGCTCGCCCGTGCCAGGTCCTCATTGCCGGCGAGTGTTACGCGAGGCAGTGAAAGGGTAAACCTCGCACCGCCGGTCGCGCAGTTCTCCGCCCAGATCGCCCCGCCGCACCGTTCGACGATCGTGCGACAAATGGCTAGACCGAGCCCTGTGCCGTTGGTCTGGCCCTTGGGTTTCATGGCTTGCGCAAATCGTTCAAAAATGGTTTCTAGTGCCTCGGCCGGAATACCGGGACCTTCGTCTTCGACGTAGGTCAGCACTTGGCGATCGTATTGCTCAATGCCCACCGTGATGGTCGAACCGGGTGGAGTCATCTTGACCGCGTTGCTAAGCAAGTTGCGAAGCACTTGGGCAAGCCGCTCGCCCTCGACTGGCACCATCGCCTCGCCCGTAGGCGCCAGCACTTTGATCACCAACCGCTTGTCTTCCGCCATGCCACAGAACTCGTTGGTAACTCGGCGAAGGGTTGCTCCAAGCTCGGACATGCCCGCGCAAATCTCTTCGCCGTCGGACTCAAGCTTGGCGAGGTCTAACAATTGATTCACCAAGTACAGCAGGTTGGTGCTGCACTCGTGGATGTTATCAAAGTATCCTGACAATCGAACGCGTTCGGCCGATTCGACACGTTGCTGCCCGAATCGCGCGAAACTCAAGATGCCGTGCAGTGGCGTGCGGAACTCGTGCGACATGTTCGCCAGAAACTCTGACTTCGCGGAGCTAGCTCGCTCCGCCGCTTCCTTGGCAGTTTGGAGTTGCTCGGTTCGAAGCTCTACCGTCGACTCGAGCTCATGATTGCGACGCTCAAGAGCTGATTTGGTCAGCAGCAACTGCTGGGCGTATCGCTCGCGCTCGTCCCGGACTTGTTGCTCGCGAGTTAAATCTTCGATCACCAATACGCATTCACCGACGGGCGAGTGCGGTAGGCCTTGCAGTAGAATCCGGACGGGGACTGTCTCACGCCCCTGGTCGAGCACAGTCCCCAAGATCCGTGGCGCATTGCGATCAACTCCCAAGGTTCGACTGAGCGTCGCGATTCGCACGTCAAGCGTCACGTAGTCGCTCGTCTTCAAGAATTGGGCGATGCTCTTGCCGGACAGCCCGCCACTTGATCCAAACAGTTGATTCGCCGCATGGTTCGAGCGCAGTATACGTGAATGTCGATCGACCCAGACAACGCCATGGCCGAGCGTCTGTTCGATCGCCGCAAGTCGTCGCGCATCGCGACTTTGCCGGCGTGTCATGCCAGAACGTATTCGCGCAGCCCAGCGGGCGAGCCCGCGTGGTAGTTGCAAAAGCTTTTTCATAGTGCTTACTCGAAGAGGAGTACATCGCGGGCCGGGGCGAGCAAGGTGGTGGGAGCGATCACCGTGTTGGTAACCGTGACCACCCGCATGGTCCCCGCCACGAAACGCATGTCGTACGTCCCCGCCCCGCCGACGAAAGTCACGTGGCCCCACTTGGCATAGATCGTCCCCGTGATGTCGCCACCGCCCAAGAGTTGTTGGGCTTCGAGAATGATCGGCCGACGATCTTGCCGCCGCTGGTAAAGCAGCATGCCATCGAAGGGGCTACCCGCATCGTTAAGCCCCGTCAGCGCTCCACCCGGAAGCAGCATGGCAATCAACGTGCTTGGAAGTAAACCGGGGAGCGCGCTGGGAGGACTAGCTTCCGGATCGCCCGTTGTGTCGGGGCTTCCTGTGCTCGCACTGAATCCGGCAGAGTCGGTGATATAGAACATCACGCCTTCGGCCTGGACAGGACCAAGAATGCAAAGCGACATCTGCGTGGCCGGGCTTTTGCCACGAATGACATAGACCCCCGGCTCGAATCTTGCGCCGCCTAGTCGCGAGATTACGGTGATCGAATCGTACACGCCAGGCTCGAGCGTTGGCTCACACAACAGCTCCGTCAAATCACCTAATAGCGGAGTCAGTAGTGGCTTGAGTAAGAACGACAGGCTGTTAAACAAGTCAGTCAGCAGGGCCGACGCGTGGGCGGGAGCGACTGCGATTCGTATCGAGTGGCCTGGGTCATGTGCAGTTGCGATAACATTCGCGCTGTCAGAGGCCAGTGACGGAACAGGGAGCGATGCCAGCGGGTCGGGCACGGGAAGTCGGTTTGCCTGCAATGGTTTCGGTGCTCCCTGACTAAGCGCGACGTACATCTCCGGATGGTCGACGCCCCCCACCACGCGGATGCCCTCGGCCTGAATCTGCGTCGTCGGCAAGATCGGCATGCACGCCACTCCCCACGGCGGTGCGGGGCCGTCACCCACCAAGTTGCTGTGCTGATCCAAGCCTCCCCAACCGGTATTCACAAGCACCGCGCCCTGAACAATGAGTCTGCCAGCGCCCTCTACTTCAAGCCCAGCAACCAATGACGGAAGCGGTGTGAGACTGATGCTGGAAGTCACTTGATTGAGGACCGTTAGCAGCGTCGATGACAGCGTTTGCTCGAGGGAGGTGGTCAGAATTTGTGAGAGTCCGTTGCCAAGCAATGGGACCGATTCCACAAGCTGCGTCACCCCTGTCTGTGGGACTGCCGAATTCGCGATGCCACTCACACTGATGTTCGACAGAATCTCCGGCAATCCTCCGAGCGATAAATTGTCCGGATTCGGATCGAGCACCACGATGGCTGCCCCAGCGGTGGCGTCCGAAGCACCTGCCACGCAGCGAGCTTCGACCCGGCGTGTCCCTGGCACGAACCGTGCGAAACCGGGTGCGTAGTTCGTGCTGACAATCACTTCGGCGTGGGTGGACAGACCAGCGAAGTTTCCCGTCAGTGGTGGAATATTCACGGTCACGGCGGCCGCCGTCTGGCTCGACGCGGCTACCATGCTTTCGGCCATAGCCACAGCCGTCGTAGGTGATTCTCCCTGCATCAGCGCAAATGCGGCGGCCGCGGCCCCGGCGTCGGCCACTCCTTGGAGCTGCTCGCGGCGATCGAACATCATCCCGCTGTCAATCACTAGGCCCACCACGCCGACTAGCGTGGGAAGCAATAGACATAGCAGCACCAAGATTTTTCCTTGGCGGCGATTGCGTAAGTACGGGCGACGCATGCGACAGGCTCCGTGACCTTGTAGGTTCAGTTGACGACCTGCAAAGTGGTAATGGCTTCAAGAGACAACGTGCCCCACGGCATCAATCCCGCAACCAGCGGCGAGTGGTCGTAGCGAACCTCCACTCGCACCCGATTACTAGGTTCGCTCGCACCATCGAGCCACACGACGCGAACACGAACGTCATCGGGCTGCATGGTCGGGATGGCGTGACTCAACTCGGCGACCACGACGGCCGAGTCGGCCAACGTTCCGTCGAACTCCTGTGGTCCCCAAGACGTTACTACTTCGCCCATTAATGTCCCGCGAAGCGATACTTGGCGGCCGATACGGTGCGCAACGTCGCCCAGTGCGTTGTATCGCACCGCGGCAAGCCCCAAGTCGAGCATTGCCAACAGCGCAAAGAACAGCACCGGGAGCGTCAGCGCCGCTTCCACCGCGGCAACTCCGCGCCGCATGCGATTTCCTGTTCGAGTTGTGAGGATTGCAATCATACTTATCACACGCCTAGCGAAACTGCCCAAAGGTCGACCGATGGCGAAGCGTGACCTCACTCGGCAACAGCGGCCAACTAACCGCAGTGCGAAACGGGTACGACACGTCCACCGACACCAGCACCATGTCGCCAGGTCCAGCGCTAGTTGTGATGTCGACGACAAGGTCGCCCGCGTCGAACTGGGGAATCTGACTCATTGCTTCGACCACCGCAGCCTCCACCGAGTCTTGCCACACACCCTGCGTAAAGTCTGTGAACTGCTGCGTCGCGCCCCGCACCGCCCCCGTCGCGGCGGCGGCGGTAACGTACTGGTGATAGTAGGTAATGCGTCCAAAGTCGCACGCCCCCAGCGCGAGTAGCAAGAGCAACGGGAGCGTGCAAGCGAACTCGATCGCCGCCGCGCCACGTTTTCGGCGTTGGTTGTTGATCTGCATGATTAGGGGCTCGCGAAGGCAACTTGAATCTGGATGATCGCCGGAAACACGAGCACAACGAAGATCGCCGGAAAGATCAGCAGTAAAGTCGGCAGCAGGATCTTCACCGACGCCTTTTGAGCGTTTTCTTCCGCGGCTTGCTCGCGCTGCGTCCGCAGCATGTCGGCGTGGCCACGAAGAGCCTCGGCTATATTGGTGCCAAAGCGTCCGGCTTCGCGTATGAACGCACTCAGCGTGCGAATGCCATCGCATCGCGATCGAGTCGCGAAACGTTTTAACGCCTGATCCACGGTCGCCCCCAGCTCAATGTCGCGCTGCACGATCCGAAGCTCATTCGCAAGCGTGGGGTGTGCCAGCCGCAGCTCCTCGCCGACTCGGCGTAGCGTGTCCTGCAAACTTAAGCCCGCTTCCAAACAAATCGTCATGATGTCCAGAAAGTCGGGTAGCGAGTACTGCAGCTCACGGCGGTGGCGTGTGATCGCCCGCTCGAGCCACATGTAGGGCAGCATCATGCCGACGCACGCGAACAAGCACCCCGCGGACAACGCTAGATGCAGCGGTAGCAGCCCCGTTATATACAGCAACACGCCAACGAGCGCAAACGCGGTGCCGCAGACGACTTTGGCAAGCAGGTACTTGTAGTGCGCCCCCGGCGAATAGATGCCGGCTTCCGCGAGCCGATACATCAATCCCGAGCGGCGGTCGCCCCCGTAGAGCCCCAAACGCTGCAGTATTCCATGAACCTCCGTCGCCATCCGCGGCGTCGCGTCCACATCTAGCGCCGTAGAGCCCGCGCTTCCGATCGCTTCTACACGACGGCGTACGCATCCGCGGTAGGAACGCCCAACGCCCATGCATCCGTAGATGCCAGCAACCACCGCAATGAACGTCAGAACGGACAGCAGAGTCGGGGTGATGCTTTGCATGATAGGCTCCTAGTACTCGAAGCTGACGATCTGGCGAATCCAAAGCACGCCGGCGATCTGCGCGACGGCCGTTCCAGCCAGCACCCAGGGCCGCTCAAGTAAGGTTCCGATGTAGTCGGGCGCAAGCAGCTGCAAGCCGGCGAACGTCAGCAGGGGAAGCACAAGCAGCACCACGGCCTGCATCCGACCTTCGCTCGTGAGCGCCCGCACGCGTTCGCGGAACGTTAGCCGTTTGCGAATCATGTTGGCGAGGTTGTCGAGCAACTCGACCAGATTGCCACCCGCTCGCGCTTGAACGAGTAAGGCCACCACAAAGAGCTGCAGTTCCATGATTCCCTTGCGCCTCGCGAGTTGTCGAAGGGAGGACTCACGCGTGATGCCGAGGTTTTGCTGCTCGTAGCAGCGGGCGAACTCAGTCGAGAGTGGCGGGGGGAAATCGTTGGCGATAATTTGCATGGCCGAAGAAATGGTTTGTCCCGACCGCACCGCCCGGCTGATGGTCGAGAAAGCCTCGGGAAGCTGCCGCACGAAGATGCGGTGCGAGCGGACCTGCCTCGTACGGAGTACCATGAAGGGCACCACGGCCGCCAGCACCGCCAGGGCAGCCGCTAACCACAGTGACCACCAAGCTCCGACTAACCCCATCACGACAACGAGCACCGCCCACCACGCCGCGAAGTTCCATACCGAACCTCCAACGCAGGCAAGCTCGAGTTGCACCTGAGCCCAATCGTGCCAGCTTTGATGATCCTCCTCGTCCGTCCGGTCGAACCGCCGTAAGTCCTTAAACAACGATACGGTTCCCGAACCCTCGTCGCCCGCGATCGCCTTAAGCCGCTGCCGCACGCCAAGGCGGTAGCGAAGGTAGCCGTCGTAAACGAGCGCAGCCAAGCTAGCGCATAACAATGCAAACGCCATTGCGATCAGAGTGCAGGACCACGATAGTTCCATCACAGCCCCCTAACGCAATCGAAGCGGTCAATATCGCAGATGCCCGACTCGAACAGACTACGTGGCACCACCACTCCGCACGCCTGTAAGCGTTCGAGGCACTGTGGCTGGATGCCCGTGGCTTCGAAATGCCCCAGCACTCGCTGGTTGTCATCGAGCCCGCGCTGTTGGAATCGAAACACGTCGTGCATATTGAGCGCGTCGGACTGCATGCCGGTGACTTCGGCGATTTGAATGATCTTTCGCTCGCCCCCCGGCAGCCGTGCCACCTGCACCACAATATGGATGGCTGCAGCTATCTGGCGATGGATAAACCACATCGGCAGCTCCGGTGCAGCCATGCCGATGAGCATCTCCAGTCGACTCAGCGCGTCGCGGGCGTCGTTGGCGTGAATGGTTGACATGCCTCCGTCGTGGCCCGTATTCATGGCTTGGAGCATGTCGAACGCCTCGGCACCACGGCATTCACCCACAATGATGCGATCGGGTCGCATTCGCAGGGCGTTGCGGAGCAAGTCACGCGACGACGTTGCTCCCTTGCCCTCTAGATTCGCGGCTCGCGTTTCCATGCGGGCGACATGAGGCTGCTGCAGTTGAAGTTCCGCGGCGTCCTCGATGGTCACGACTCGTTCGTCTTCAGGGATGAAGGCCGATAGCGCGTTGAGTAGCGTCGTCTTACCACTTCCGGTTCCCCCCGAGACAACGATGTTCAGCCTAGCCTTCACGCACGCCGCCAAGAATGCCATCATTCGTGGCGTCGCGGTCGCGCGGGCTACAAGGTCCTCGCCCGACAACGGCCGGGCCGAAAACCGCCGAATAGACACCAGGGCGCCATCGAGCGCCAGTGGCTTGATCACCGCATTGATACGACTTCCGTCTGGCAAACGGGCGTCGACCATCGGGCTGGCTTCATCAATCCGGCGGCCCACTTGGCTGGCGATTCGTTGTACGAACTCGACTAGGTGATTATTGTCGCGGAACTTGATGCCTGTGCGTTCAAGCTTTCCGCGACGCTCGACGTACACGCAATTGGGGCCATTTATCAGAATGTCCGTCACCGTGGGGTCGTGCATTAACGGCTCCAGCGGTCCGTGCCCCATCATCTCATTGATCAGCTCGTCAATCAGACGATCCCGATCGGCTTGGGTCAGCAAGTCGGTGTGCTGACTGCACAGTCGCTCGGCACCACGGCGTAATTCATGACGAAGAACGCTTGATTCGACGGATCGCATCACGGCAAAGTCCATCTCGCGCACCAACTGCTCGTGCAACTGCGTCTTGAGTTGCTGAAACCGTTGGTCACGACTTCCCTCATCGCGAAGTGTTGGCGTTGCATAGGGTGAAGGCATGATGTACCACTCGCTAGAAGGGGACACCGGACACTCGGCGTTCTAGCAACGTTACGCCGCGCGACGGTCGCCGCTGTCGAGCGTTGGGGGTTTCCTTATCCCATATCAGGTAGCGCCACCGACATTCCGATAGGCGCGACTGAACCCGCGACTGCGGTTGCTACGATATGTGTTGTAGTTACTCGCATCGGAGGGCAGACGGATGCAAAATGTATTGCGCATATGTGTGGTGGACGATGATCAGCCAGTGCGTGACTCGCTGTTTCATCTCCTGACGAACGAAGGGTACTTCGTCGAAGCGTACGACAACGCGGAAGAGTTGCTTCATGACTACAAGCCAGGCATTTTCGCCTGTTTTGTGCTCGATGTGCAGCTCCCTGGGATGGATGGACTCGGGCTCTGGCAGGCGCTTCGCGACGCAGGCGACGAAGCGCCGTGCATACTCATGTCGGGACATGGCAGTATCTCCACGGCAGTGGCGCCCCTCCAAAGAGGGGCCATCGACTTCTTAGAGAAGCCCTTCCAAGTCGAGCAGCTACTAAAGGCCGTTCAGGTAGCGTGCCGGGAGTCGCAGAACATCCAGGAACTGGATGAACTTACCTCCAATGTCTCCGACCGAATTCGTTCGCTCACGCAGCGCGAACTTCAAGTGATGGAGATGGTCGTTGATGGCGCGCTCACCAAGCAGATTGCCAAGCGACTGAACATTAGCGAGAAGACGGTTGAGGTTCATCGCAGCCGTGTGACTCGTAAGCTGCAAGTCGAGTCGGTAGCACAACTGGTTCGCGTCATCACCAGCTACGCACTGATTCACACGCCGGGAATGCGGCGCCGACAAGACTCAGCGGGCATCTGCCGCCTAAGGCACTACTTACATCTTGGCAGTCGCAAAGAGCCCCAAGGCCTCTTTGGCCTTCAACCCTAGACTGGCAAAGCGTGAGACGGGGCGAGACTCACCCTTGGCCGAGGACATGCTCTCAGCCAATCGCAGCAGCGCTTGCGAAGTTTTCGACTTCGGGAACTCCAGAACAAGTGGATTCCCAAGGTTGATTGAGCATACAAGCGACTCCAGGTCGTTGGGTACGCCTTGAACGTCCACCACCTGGAGCACACGGCCGACGTCCGCTGGCGACAACGCCCCGGCTTGGCCGAGTCCAATCGCGGCCACGTGGAGTTGCTCGCGTCGCACGCCTTGCCGCAGCAATTGGTCGACCAGTTGCTTCGTACGGTGAAGGGACACAACGTCCAGGTGCATGACAATCAGGGCCTGCTCGCAGCACCCTGAGGCCAGTACTGGTAGCGCGTGGCGGATGCTTTCGACGCTCAACAAGACCTGCGAGTGCGAGTGCCTAACCAGGTCAACAACTCTCGCCACCGCCGTGGCATGTAGCACCCCTTCTTCGACGGGTGTAATCGGGCCCGCGAGTACCCGGACCCCGGACTCGTGAATCGCAAGCGCCTGCTCGACCACAATTTGATCGAGCGAATGCTCCTGCGTTATCAAGTCGATGATCGAGTGCCGCGGCGTCAGCTTGAACAGCATGGCCATGTCGCCACCGCTCAGGTGCAGGTCGACCAGGGCGCAAGGCGGCGAGGTTTTGGCGAGGGCTGCCGCTAGGTTGGCGGCTACCCAGGCCGAGTCTCTCGGTGACGAAGTGGGCAGCACGAGCGTCGATTGCCCCTTTGACGCCCGTGCTTGCCCGTCGGCCCGTGTCCGAAGGATCAAATGCCCCAGTTCCTTCGGCAGGCCCTCGTCGTCCATCAAAAAATCAGTTGCCCCTGCACGGATCGTGCTGAGGATTGTCTGATTGTCCGTTGTCTTTGCAACGACCACTACGGTGGCGTCACGGCCCACCGTCGCCCGTACTTGCCGAAGGCATTCCAGCCGTGGCGCGTCGATTTGCGACAGACCAAAAAGCAACATCCCACCAGCAGCGAGCAACATCTGCGGCTCAATGGTATTGAGCGCGGCTTCCGAAACGTCGAGCCGTGTTTCGCTCGTCGGCAACTGCCCCAAGACTTGGCGCAGCCTCGTGGCGAGTTCTGGACTGTCAGTAATGATTTTGGCTTTCATCGGCGAGCGACTTCTAGCGCTGCGATCCGCCACAACGGTGGTGGTCTATCAAGTTCCGTGGCAATCCAATAGGGATGACTTGTTGAATTCGCTGCTCCCGTGAGCGGAGTCGATCCCCTACCAGATGGTCAACTCTACTTTGCGGTCGACTGCACAACCGCAAAGCAAGTTAAGGAAATCCCTACAACTAGAGCCGATACCGCGAGAGGGCAGGGGGGTGCTGTTGATTAGAAGCCGAGCTGGATTTGCCCGCGGAACAGCACGCCATCGTCGCCCGCGTAAATATCGGCGAGCGTGCTCTCGGCGGCACTGTGCTTAATCCGCGAGACATCAAACGTAAGCTTGTTGACGATGTCGGTTTCGCATCCGAGATAGTAGTTCAGCCCGCAAGCGTACTCGAAACTATTGCCGTACATGCCCGATACTTGGGACATGCGGCAATTGATGTCGAACTTCTGAGGCACAATGAACTTACCCGCTTCGGCCCGGAATCCGTAGGTGTAGAGATCGTTCATTGGTAGCGGGCCCGTAGCGGTGAGGTCGAAGATCGACCGCATGAAGTACTCGCTGCTGAAGCTCCACCCACGGTATTTCGCCGCGAAATCGAGCGACGAGACGATTATCCGGTCACTCAAAAGTGTCACGCCCGGTGCCAAAGCACCGGTCTCGTTGATTAGCGTACCATCGCTCAGACGGACAAAGTTGTTATCGCCGAGCACGAACGTCACGCCGGCGTCGCTGCGATCGTCGGACTTGTCGTACGCAAAGCTGCCACCAAATCGCACGACGGGCGTATCGTGATTCTGGAAGTCCGTTTCGCCGAAGCCGAACTCACCGAGCGGGTCGCAGAAGATCGTGCCGGCCACGGCGAGATTGTCGTCGAGGTCTGCCGACTCGCGGGTCGAGCTTCGCAGACCATTGGTCAGCGAGGTCTCGTAGTGCCATCCATCGACGCCGAGCAACTCGAAGTCGCCCAGAAACCAAATACCGTCGCTGAAACCAACGCGGAAGAATTCGGTGGCGAGCGAACGATCGGCGAGACGCAAATGCCGCGAAGAGAGCAACCACTCGCGCGACGAAGCCGTCTTCCATCGCCCCACGCGGACGTTGAAGGCCGGATCAAATTCGTAGTTGAAGTAGAAGATCAGCCCGTCGGTGAGCGACCCGCCATCCCCGTCGGCGTCGAGCACCACCATGTACGTCAAGTCGGGGTCAATCGCGGTGCCGCTAAAGTTCAACCGGGCCCGCTCCAAATCGAACTGATTGCGATTGCGAATAGGGCGCGTGATTCCCGCGCTATCGGTCCATGTTTCTTCGTCGCGCGTAAAGCCAATGTATCGAAGTTGAATCCGGCCTCCGACGTACAGCGAATACGGGCGTTCTTCGAGATCGGTCGAGCGAATGAAGATGCCGCGGTCGAACTCGGCACCCACTTCGTAGCCCGGCGTCCACTCCTGCGTTTGGGCCGGGAGAATCCAGTTCAGCGGTCGCACGGCTTGGTCGTTGACCGGTTCGTTGCCTGGGAGAATCTCAGAGACACGAAGCTCCTCTTCGTCGTAAGATTCCACGGCGAGGGACGAGAGCTCGCCAAATCCCCCACCGCGTTGGCCCCACTCCGTCTCTTCAAATGGCCCCTGACTGTGCGCAATTCCGGTAAGCCAGCCGCTCGTCGCGAGCGTCAGCGCGTAAAGGCACATTTTGAAGGGGTGCGAATTCACGACGTCCGTGTCGTTTTAAGCCATAGCCAACTCGCGGCAGGTCCCTCGCCGCGCACTCCTATCTTATCGACAACGAACCAGCGGATTTGCCCGCAGACTCCCCGGTGCCCGCAAAGTTTCCCTCGTCGACCGAGTTGCAGCACCCCACGGCACTAGCGGGGTTTTGTATAATCTCGGACACAGCGGTCCGGTATTAAGATGACATGCGACGGTCCAAGAGACCCGAACCTCACAAAAAACAGGAACATTCCCATGACTTTTGTTCGTACCGCACTTGCCAGTTGTGTGCTTGCCTGCCTTTCTACGTCTGCCACAGCTGAGAACTGGGGACATTGGCGCGGCGAACACGGTAACGGAGTCGCTAGCACTGCAAAGCCACCCACCGAGTGGTCGGACACCAAGAACGTGAAATGGAAGGTCGCCATTCCGGGCCGCGGATCCAGTTCGCCCGTGGTGTGGGGCGACCGGGTGTTTGTCACCTCCAGCGTTCCCAAACAAGGTGGTTCGCCAACGAGTCGGCAGCAATACGACTTCGTAGTCTACGCCCTCGATCGGGCGACAGGCGACATTCTCTGGCAGAAGACCGCCGCCACCGCGACACCGCCGGAAGGGACGCACGAAACCAACAGCTTCGCATCGGCTTCACCGACCACCGACGGCGAGCATGTGATTGCCCACTTCGGTTCGCAGGGCATCCATTGCTTTACGATGGATGGCCAGCCAGTGTGGAATCGCGACCTGGGCGACATGCAGACGCGGAATGAGTTCGGCGAGGGTAGCTCGCCCACGATCGCGGGAGACAAGGTCGTCGTGCCATGGGATCACGAAGGTCCCTCGAAACTATTTGCACTCAATAAGAACACCGGCGATATCGTTTGGGAAGTCGAGCGGGACGAACCCACCAACTGGTCGACCCCGCTCATCGTCGCCCATGACGGGCAGCAGCAAATCATCATGAACGGCCAGAACTACGCCCGGGCTTGCGATCTCAGCACGGGCAAAGAACTGTGGCGGTGCGGTGGCCAAACCGAGCGGCCGGTCGCCTCCGCTGTGGTGCAGGACGACGTGGTGTTCATCACCAGCGGGCACCGCGGATCGTTCCTCGGCGCGTTTCGTCTAGGAGGCGAAGGGGACATCGAAGGAACCTCCAACGTCCTATGGACCTACGACCGCGACACGCCCGATATCGCCTCGCCGCTGCTCTCGGAGGACCGACTCTATTTCTTCAAAGCGAAGACGGGCATCTTGACGTGCCTCGACTCGAAGACGGGTAAACCTCACTACGCCGGCAAACGCACGGGGCTGCGAACTACCTACGCCTCGCCTATAGCTGCGGGTGGTTACCTCTACGCAAGCGATCGCGATGGGACGACGGTAGTGCTACGCGACTCGGAGACTTTCGAACCCGTCGCCGAGAACCGTATTGGCGAAGTGATCGACGCCACCCCCGCACCAGTTGACAATCAACTCTTCTTGCGCGGCGAAGAGCATTTGTATTGCATCGAAGAATAAAACCACGCAGTACTCGATACTATTGCGGCAGCACCGGCGGCGGCGGCAACTGCGGAATCACGTCGGCAGCGCGAAGCGTACTCGCGTAGTGGCGTAGCAACCCATACGTCGATTGAAACGCGGGCATCGAATTAAGCGCCTGATAGCGCGGATCGGTGGCCACCATATCGAAACGAGCCAGGCTCTGATCAATTGCCTCAAGCGGAGGGTGCCCTCCCGGTGTAAAGACCTCGGCCGGTAGTGCCAAGAAACTAGTCCAGGCCGGATCTAAACGCTCGAACAATTCCGGAGATGTTTTGCTAAGCTGATCGCGTAGTACGTCCGATTCCTGAGCCGAGTATTGCTGCGCCAGGAGCGGCGTACCGGCGGGGACGGCGGGCTGGGCTGCGAGGGGCTGCGTGGCCGGCGGAATGGTGGCGGGGTCCACCGGAACGCCGGTCGGCGGACTTAACGACGCCACTAGTTGCACCAATTGGATCGCCATCGGCGGCACTACCGCGGGCTGACCGGGAGCGGGGCTGCGATAGTACGATGCGTTCGCCATTTGGTCGACTTCGATCATCGAACCATCGAGCGACGCACCGAGAAACAGTCCACGGCTTCGCGCGTAAGAGAGAATCTCCGACTGCATTTGAATGTCCGTCGCCGCCGAAGCCTGGCGACCCACGGGTCCTGCGGCCGCCGAGGCGTCGACGCCAAGTGTGAACCGGCGTGTGAGAATGCCATCAATACTCCGGCGAGTCCGAAAGACGAGCACCACGTCCGTCGACTGCACACCGGCTTGCCAACCCACGCTGCCACCTGTCAACGTGATAAAAAGCGGCGCATGCCAGCCGCGATTTTCGTCGCGTACTAGGATCACGCCACGACCAAATCGCGCGCCAAGAATAAATCCCCCTTTGACCACGTTCGGAATAATCGCCACGCCTTCGGCACCCGCGAGCAAGTTCGCTGGAATCGATTGCGCGGGAATCGCCATGACCTCGTTGAGCGTTTGAATCGAAGCGCTCACGATTTGATCTTCGCGCGAAACGACTTGCACTTGGGCAACCGACTCGGGTGTGCTCGTCACCAAGACGCAGGCGGCTCCTAGAAATAGAGACGCATAATGAACGTAAATGCTAGCAGGTCGTATCATGATGTTGGACGTTCCGTGTCGAGAGAGGGGAGCACCGCAGCCCAAGTTATGGTTCACCCCGCCACCGGGCGTCAATATCGAACCTTCCGGTCACTCAGCCTTTGCAGCTGGAAATTGCTGAGAGGAGCGCTTTCCCCCTAGGACACCGCCGAATCTTGCGAACAATTTGGCCCTAACAGAGTCACTTAGCCGATGGCATAATAGAGCCTTGCAGATCGGCAGGGCGGGCCGGGCAGTTTGTGTACTTCGAAGTCGACGACTATGGGACCTTTGCTTGGATTGTGGCGCGACACCTGGTGGGTGTGGATCGTGTTTCTAGTGATCATCGTGGGCCTTGCCTGGTTGGTCACGGTCTACTACCTCGTGTTCCTACCGGTGCTGCCGGGCGTTTTCATCTACTTCGCCTACAACCGCTACGATGCGGCCGGCAATGCGAAACCGGACGTGGATCGCTAATCGCTGGACGGGAAATCAATTCTCGAGCGAATCCAGCTGGATGTTCCCAGAGAACACCTCGGCTCCTTCGGCCTGTTGTCACGCACGTCGAACTCCACCTCGTTCCAGATCGGCACTTCCCAGCAGCGCGAGCGGATCAAGCAGTTGAAGCGGACCTCGCACGCCCCGCGTGTGACGAGTTCGCCACCGGGATTGTAGTCCACCCCAGCCCATCACATCCCGTGATCGCTCGCAGACACGCCGAACTAACGATGAAACCGCCTAAACTACTCCGATTCCTCGCGGCGGACATTGAAGCTCATGAAGTGCAAGCCCGTGTCGGTATCGATCAGGTAGCCACCCGTCGGCACCAAGTAGCGCTGCATTACGTCAAACGGTGGAAGCTCGTTCCGCTCCAGGACGTCGAGAAATCCCGCCGCGGCCCCCGAGTTTTCGCCGAGGGCTGCCAGACCATCGCGAGCCGTGTCCGACTGCGACACTTCGTACCAGTGCTTGATCGATTCGGCCGCGTTCTCGTAGTAGAACATCGCGAGTTCCTGCCCCCGAGTGAGGCGATCAACTCGGCTCTGGATTACCTTGAACTCCACGGAATCCGCCAGCCGCGGGCGAGAATCTTGATGGGCCTCGATCATCGCCGTAAACATCGACTGCGAGCTGCAGAGGATTAGCGTGTCGTCGACGATCGCGAAGCAGGGAGTAAACATCCGTTCTTCCTCAGGACGATCACGCGCAAAGGACGGCGTTTGGAGGTAGTAGGACACGCCACCCAGTTCGCGCAGCTCCATACTGTCCGGATACTTTTCAGCAATTTTGTCGAGCGCCTTCGCGGCCAGAGTCGGCTCCACCAACGTCACGCACAATGCACGTTGCTCGCCCCGCGGTTGGGCTGGCTCGTCGTAGCTGGTGACCAGTGTGGCGCGGCCGGCGAGGTTGTTGATCACCACCTCTTTAAAGTCGATACCGAGGTTGTCAGAAATGTTGCTCTCGATCGACTCTTCAAACGCCCCTTCGTAGCGGAACTGATCGACCAGCTGCACCAACCGCTCGTACACGCCCGGCGCGTCCATATAGGTGGTTGAATAGCCGTAGACGTTGGCGGGGACGTAGCTCGGCGGGGTGACATCGCCCGATTTGAACCGCAGCAGGGTCAGCACGCCCGATCGTGGGTGCCCTAGCAGCAGATGAAGGTGGGACACCATGTCCCACTTCTCGGTGGCGAACGTCATTGTGCCACCGGCTGCAAGTATTCCATCGAGACCTAACGCCGGGAATGTTGCAAAGGCGATCGTGGCCCCCGCGTTGCCACGGAACGCTCGTTTCGCCAGGGCGATCGGATCGATGTAGAACACAATCTGTGGTGGCTCTTCGAGCTGGGTGCTGCACTCACGCAGAATGGTCTGGAAGTTCTTGTTATCCGCAAGGGGTTGCTCGCCGCGAAGCGGCGCGCCCGCGTCGGCGGCTTCGACCTGATCTTCGTCCTCGACGGCGGCTTCGATGATTGGTGTGCGACCCGCCCAGCGGTCTAGTACGTGGCGAAGTAGCGCTTCGTCGTTGCTGCCAACGATGCAAGCTGCCTTCACGAGGTAACCAAACGACGAGCTACGATCGTCACCCTGACGTACAACGGTCAGCGTGTCGCCGTTGACGTCGATCTCTTCGACCACCATGCCTTCGGCCTCCCAGCGCTCGTCGAGGCGCTCGAGGAAGAAATCGAGATCGTCCTGCTCGCCATCAAAGTCGGCGAGCAACAGCACTCCCATCTCGGCCTCACCCCGGTCGATCACGCCAAACGCGACCTCACCCTTGGGGATCCGCGATAGATCCTCCCAGCTGATATTCGCGTCCTCAGGGGCGTTTTCGTCGAACTGCTGCCCGGCGAGGGCCAAGGTGTCCTCGACGAAGGGCGAAACGTCAGGGTCCTGAAGCATCGACCCAAAACCGGTCTGTCGGAACCGCTCGTGCAGCTCCCGGCCATGAGCAACGCGGACAAACATCAGCGTTTCGTGCGGGAATAACCGCATTGCCGAAGGGCGAGGCTCTTCCTGCCCGCTAGCAAGGAGGGCGGGCAGTAGAGTTGCGGTAATAAGGAGAACCGGCACAGTTTGGCGGAGTTTCATACTTCAGGCATTCCTGGCGATCGACAAGGTTGCGGCAACAATTGGTCGGGGAGCCGATGGATACGTTATACTGCATCCGCAACGGCCCTGCTGGGGATACCCCCGTCGGCAGCCCGCAGTTTCCGCGAACTTGGGAGTTTTTCGGCCATGAACCTCCAATCTTGGACAACCGCCGCATTTGCCCTGCTAACCCTGCTCGCCCTGCAGCAGCACGCTTCGGCCCAAGGCATGGGCGGGGGTGGCCAGTCTCCGACCGGCTCGAACCTCACTAGCGGCCTCGGTTTTGGCAACGCCGCCTTCTCCAATGGTGGAATGGGTGGCATGGGCGGCGGTGGCATGGGTGGGGCAGGGGGTGGCATGGGCGCCGGCGGAATGGGCGGCATGGGCGGCGGCCAGGGCCTGGGAGGCCAAGGGGGCGGCATGGGAGCCACAGGCTTTGGTACCGGCGGTCAGCAGCAGGGGGCCTTCATCGGCCGCGATAGCTCTGAAGTCACGGCCATGTTCGAAGCAATGGGCCGCCAAGGCCAGCAAGCCAATAACCGCTCGCAGCGCGGCAATCAGAATAGCAATCGCGGGCGCGACGCCAACGAGGGTGCTGATAGTATTCAGCAGCAGGTCCGCGTGAAACTTCGCATCGGCTTCGAAGTTCCCGATGCCGCCACGAGCCCCATGGCGACGGCGCTCACGCAGCGTCTAGCAAAAGTGCTCGAAGAGCGAGCCATTTCCGACTTCGACTTCACCGTTAACAGCGGCAATGTCATTGTCACAGGAGTGGCGAAGGACGACTTCGAGCAGATGCTCGTCTCGCAACTACTTTCTCAGCAGCCAGGCGTGCTGACGGTTACGAACCAAATGACCGTGGCTGAAGCGATTGCCGTACCGACTCCCCAGGAGTGAGCATCTTCACCGAGGTGCCCATCGGTGTTGGCTGGAAGGCGGCTGGTTCGCCTGGAGCCTGCTCGCCGCCGGTGATTAAGGCCGATCCCATTACCGGCGCTGAGGATTGAGAAGCCGCGGAAGGAATTCGATTCTCGGTCATCATCCCCGGTGGCACGATCGCCGCGCTGGCCGGCACCGTCGTTGCCGGCTTGTTCATCGCTGGCACCGTCACCGGTGCGCTTGGGATAGTTGCGGGCAGAGTTCTGGTGTGAACCTTCCCGGGCTGCTGTGGCTTGGTCCCCGTGCCAATCGACGACGGAGCCGCGTACCTGCCGGGTAGAGCGATGGTAGTGGCCGTTACGCCCAGCTTGTTCGCTGGCTCGGCGAGGGGCTGCTCGAAGTTTGCGATTGTGGCTTGGCTCGCTTCCGGTGTGGAGTTGAACGAAGTCCGCTGGATGGGCGATTCCTTTGGCTCCTTCGCCAACATCGTTTCTTGCCGAACCGCCCCCGTTAGACGCTGACGCGCTTGTTCGCTCACGATGAGCCCGCCCCCCTGGATGGGCTCGAAGCGAGCGATCAAGCTGATATCCGACTGTGGTCCACCTGCGGCATCCCACGGCAGCCACACACTATACGACACACCGATTTCCGATGCCTCCTCGTCCTTGCTCTCGTGCTTGGCAAGCTGCTGCGGCGGAAATACGTAGCGTTTTGTCGGGCAATTGTCGGTCTGTTCGCGACCATCTTCGGCAAACGCGTACACCACCAACTGGCCGGCCACACGAATCGGTTTGTCGGATTTGCGATTGTAGAAGAACAGGCGTCCGCCGAATCCACGCGTGCCTTGCCCGTCTTTATGAAGCACCGCTTCGGTCCAGGTCGAGACCACGCGATCGGGAACGTCGATCTCGACTTCCTCCTCGTTCCACGACTTCATCGGATTCGCCGCGGCCATCTTCTTGCCCATCGACTGACATCCCGACACGAGCGTCAGCAGTCCGCAGGCACCCAGGGCGAGCAACGTGAAATAGTGGAAGCGAGTATTCATGGCATCGACAAGGCACGAGTTACGAAACGTAGAAGCGATCAATTGGCCAGACTTCTTCGAGCTATTTGGTTGGCGGTATCACTTGGACGCCATTCTCGGTGTAGCTCGCGGGCGTCGGCTCCTGATAGGTTTGCCAAGTCGGGTCGGTCGACGATTGCGACTCGGGCAGGATCACTTGAATCCGCTGTGGTGGCGGTACGCTGCCTGGAGGCATGATCGGACCTTCCATCACCGGTTCCGCCATCGTCGGAGTCGGTTCGAGTTGAATCTCCATCTCCTGTTCAGTCGGCACGTGCGTGGGATACAGGCTCTCGGCCTCCGCACCACTCCAATCATCGCACCGGCTCTTTAGCCCGCTCGGTCCGTGCATCCGAATCACGTCGCACAGCACCCAACTCATACGGGCCGATTCCACCTGCTTGATCATCTCGGCGTCGAGTTCGCTACGAATGACGCGTGGTGTGAGGATGATCAAGAGCTCGGTGCGTTCTTCGCTCACCCCGTCGTAGCGGAACAGGTCGCCAATCAACGGGATCTGCGAGAGAATCGGGACGCTACGATGGACGTCGAACGTACGCTTCGTGAGCAAACCACTCAGCACGATCGTCTGGCCCGAAGCCGCGGCAACCGTCGAGTACGCCGTGATCTGGTCGATACGCGGTGCCCGCACCACGCTGCCGTCCACACCGGTGAAGATGGGAATACCTTCGGCTTCGGAACCGACCTGCGACTTCTCGGCCTGAATTTCCATGACCACCATGCCATCGGGGCTCACGCGAGGGCGAACCTGCAGGATAATACCGACCGGTTCGTACACCACGGTGTTCTGCTGACCGAAGGTCGTGATGCTGGTGCCCTGCACCCGCGGCACTCGCTGGCCAACCTGGATAATCGCCTGCTGGTTGTCGAGTGCCGTGATCTGCGGACGGCTAAGAACTTCGAGGCGGCGGCTTTCCTGCAGAGCTCGCAGCAGCGTGCTAACGCTGTTACTGCTCGCCGAGAACACGAAACCACCGAAGCCCAGGTCTGGATTCACACGGTTCAGGGCAAAGTTCGACAAGCCCTGGGCAGCGACGTTGCCCGCATTCGCCAGCGCGTTGGTGCTACCGTTATTGCCAAGCGGCTGATTGTTGAAGTTAAAACCAGGGGCGAGCGACGAGTTGATCACCGTCTGCTGCTCCGTAGTCACCGTCGCACCACCCGCGGTTTGCGACGTGGTCGTGGTGTTAATGGTTTGGAAGTCGTCGATCGCCGAGCGGTCGAACAGCAGCGAGTCCTGCAAGCCGAGCTCGACGCCGAATTCGTCGGTATCGTTGAGTCGCACTTCGGCGATCAGCACTTGGATCATCACCATTGCGGGGCGTTCGTCGAGCTCATCCACCAGGGCGGCGATCTCTTCGAAGTACCTCGGCGTGGCACTGACGATCAGGCTATTACTCACTAGTTCTGGAACGATCACCACTTCGCGTTCGATTTGCTCGAACGGGCTAATGGCCAGTTCCGCGGCGGCTTCCGCCTCGCGTTCGGTCCGCAGCCACTCGTTCAGAGCGAGTGCCACGTCTTCGGCGGGCGAGTTCTTCAAGCGATAGACTTCGGTGCGACGCTGACGAGTGTCGCTGGCGTCGAGCTGCAGCAAGATGGCGTAAACCACTGCTAGGTCAGCACGGCTACCCGCTGCAATGATGCTGTTGGTACGCTGGTCGACCGAGAACTGCAAACGAACCAGCGAGTTTTCGCCCGCTGCCAGGGCCGCGTTGTTGCCATCTTCGGTGGTGCCAAACAGGCCATTGAGCATCTCAACCAGGCTCACGGCGTCGCCATTGACGATCGTGAATACTTTGATCTCGGCTTCGGCGTTAGGCACACCATCCAGTTGTTCAATGAGCGCCTCGATCAGCTCCATGCTTTCGCTCGGAGCGGTGATTACCAGCGTGTTGGCCTGGGCGTCGGCCGCAATGCGAATGTTCGCCAGCACGCCCGACTCCAGCTGACGTTGGTTCTCGGGATCGATGGTTACGAATCGCAGTGCCGACACGCGTGCAGAGACAGCGGTGCCACCTTCTTGAGCTGCTCCTTCTTCGCGAGCCAGCACCGCCGTGCGGAGCACTTCGGCGAGTTCGGTCGCCAGGGCATTCTTGAGTGGGAAAATGCGAACTTCGTCGACTGCTGTCCCGCGAGCGACGTCCACCTTGCGGATCAACGCGGCGATCTCGGCCATGTCACGTGGTCCGGCGTTGACGAAGATCGAGTTCGTCCGAAAATCGGCCACCACCATTGCCTTGGGTTGCAAAGCAGCTGGTGTGCCGTCGTCGTCATCCTCTTCTTCAAGATACGCGTCAATCAATTGCTTAACGTCGCCTGCAATGGCGTGCTGTAAGGGGAACACTTCGAATCGCGTAGTCGGCTCCACCGGCACGTCGATTCGTTTAATCAGATCGACCGCCGTGGTCACGTTTTCGGGACGACCCACCAGCAGTAGCGAGTTGGGCTTGCCGAGCGGCGTGATGCTCAAGGAACCACTACGTGGGCCGAGCACCTGCGAGTACACACGCTCCAGCAGACGAGCCATCGCCACGCTTTCGACGTTCTGTAGCGGATAGACTTCGATCGAAGGGACCGTCTCGGCGCTCACCTGCTCGATGCGGTTGATGATTCCCATCACTCGCTCGACATCGCGTTTGTTACCGCGAATCAAAATGATGTCGAGGCCTTCGACGAACTGCACCTGCACGGGACCAAGCAGTGCCCCCTCGGCGTCGTCGAGCCCCGCTTCGGCAGGATCGCCGGTAAACGGGACGGCCGCCACTGCTTGATCGTCTTCGGATGCAGCATCCTGGCCACCCTGCGGCGCGAAGCCGGGTTGGGGCAGAGTGCCTGGCTGCACAGCGCCCCCGTCTTGAGGCACCGCGCCCTCTTGAGCTTGGAACAACATGCTCGCCATCTGAGCGCGAGCGCGCGGCGTGACCATCGTCCCGCCCGAACGTTGACGAATCACATCGAGCGCTTGCCGCACGGGGGCAGCCGAGCCGGGCTTGGTGGCCACAAGCTGAGTCACGCCGCCCGCCGCAACCGGCGAGTCCATGGCTTGGAGCACGCTTGTCCACGCGCGAACTTGGTTGGCGTCGCCCGAGATCAGCACGTCGCCCGTCGTGCGATTGGCTTCCACTACCACGCCCGCGCCAGGCACCATCTCGGCACGGAACGCAACACGCTGCCCATCCGCACTCGCGGTGGCGGGCAGTTGGCGCGACAGCAGTTGTTCGAGGCGGCGATGGAGTTGATCGCCATTCAGTGTATTCAATTGAAGCCGCGTCGGGCCGATACCAGCGGTTGTTGTCGGTGCGGGAAGCACGCGCAAATTGTCCGTCGCGTTCATCGTCGGTTGCGGCTGCGGCGCGCTCGCGGTGCCAGCAAGCTGCGATACCACGAACTGGTGCAGGCTTTCCGGCCCCATCACCAGGAGTTGGCCGCTGCGATCGTCGAATCCAATCCGCGATCCGGCAGGTACCTGAAATTGTTGAGCCCAAGCCGCCGCCGTGGCACGCTTCTCCGCAGCCACGGGATACGCTCGCAGGTAGGCGTCGCCGCCCGCCACAGGAGCCGCCGCGGGTTGGTCGATGCGCGCAATGGCGTCCTTGATCGTCGCGAGTTGAGTCGCAGTGCCTTGCACCAGCAGCCGCTTCGCTTCGCGGTCGGCAAACACCACGCTACCAGGATTGTTGGCAACGATGCGTCGCGCTTCGGCAGCCGCCGTTTCCAGGTCGACGTGCTGCACGGCGAATGCCTGTTGCTCGACCGCCGGCTGCTGAGCCTGCGCGCAGTTCGCCAGCAGGGCGCTCGCAACGAGTACTACTAGCGCCGGCCACCACGAGGTGGGAACTTGCTTCATGCGGTAGTTGGGGGCTTCCATATGCCGCTTCGCTCGCTTCATGAGACAATCTATTTGCGTTCTACGTGCGCTGTGGGGTTCAACCCTTGGGGGCGCACGTAGCGCCTACGATCTTTCCGGATCGTTACTACCGGAATAATCGGTAAGGTTTACCAAGTCTCGCCAGCTTTTTTGTCGCTGCCGGGAGGTAAAAGAAGCCTTAATTGGCCGAAATAGAGATGGCACTGCTAGCTAAGGCAGCGACTACAGGTTGAGCCAACAGCGCAAAGCGGGCCGCTAGCTGCCGGTGGGAGTCGCGGTGGCGGGCGCAGCGGTAAGCAGGCGGCCGTCGGTAAGCGTGTCGCCAACGCGGATGGCCATGACGCCGGCTTCGGTTTCGACGACCAGCTCCTTTTCGAGCACGTCAACCACGGTCCCCTCGAACAGACCGACCTTCACGGGATCGCCCTTCCGCAGATAGAGTCGCTCGCCAAGCGTCTGCACGGTTACCCACGCTTGATAGTCGTCGCCAATGCTGACAACGCCGGTTAGCTTGGCGTGCTCGGCGTGATTGAACTCGGGGCGAGGCGCTGGCTTAGGTCGCTCCTCGCGAACCACCACCGGCCGTGGTTCCGGCTTGGGTACTGGTTTCTTATAGGCGACAAAGGGGTCGCGCTTGACGATCCGCTCCACGTACTCCTCTGCCGAGGCCAGTGCCAGGCGATCGGACTTGCCCTCGTACACTCCCGTCTCGCGCTTGGTGCCATTCACGGACAGAGCTTCTACGGAGATGGTGACACGAAGGTCGCTAGAATCCTCCATCGGCACCAGGCGCAGTGTGGTGATTTTGTGCAACTGACCACTGCGATAAAAAGCGTCCAGGAAACGAACCACCGACTCTAGCTTGCCGGCGGCGGTCACTTCGTAGCTCAATGAATTGAACGCGTCGTTCCGCTGGCCCGAACGCCTCGGGCTAACATCGTCGATCGTTAGTTTCGCCTCCTGCAGCTTCTCAATCAGCCACGCGCGGTACTGCGACTGAGCGACGGCTAGGTTGCCCGGAAGCGACTGCTCGCGCCAATTGCGGAGCTTGTTGATCGCCACGCGAGCCTGCTGGCGTTCGAGGAAGGCATCCTGTGCCGCGGTCTCCGCCGACGTTTGCCGGTTGAGGGCCATCGTCTTCCACGAGGAGTACTTCTGCCACCCCCAGTTGCCGAACCACAGGGCGACGATCGCTCCGACGATGATTACCAGCTTCTTTTCGCGATCGTTCATCGTCGGTCCTCCTCAACGCGGGTCACGACAATGTCGTCTTGGAATTTCCAAACGTAGGGCGATGACTCGGTATCGGTGACCAGCGACTTGGGATTCACTTGCCGGCGATCGTCACGAAGTTGATTCTCGATGGCTTCAAGCACCGCGTCGTCGCGAACCGCACCAGCTAGCTCCAGCGAGCCACCTTCGCCCTGACGCCCGGCCGCTTGTTTCGCGGTGATCGACCGCAGGATGACATCGCGATCGACATCGAACTTCTCGTGATTGTCCAGTGGCTCGGGCCGGAGCGTTACGGCGACGCGATCGATTTCGTCGAGCCAGTTGACGTCAGTGGCCAGCCATTTCTCGATTTCGGCCGACTGCTTCTGTTCGGGCTCGAGCTTCTTGAGGTCCGCGAGCGTCTTATTGCGTTCGTCATTCGCTGTGGTGATTGCAGTCTCGATGCCATTCACCGTGCTGTAGATGAACCATCCGCCGCCGAGCAGCACCATCGCGGCCAGCGAGCCCGCTAGGGCGTAGGTGCGAATGGGGGCTTTTTTCTCCGGTGGCCGACGGGGCGCGAGGAAATCAAGGGGCACGTCTCGCGACGCGATCGAATGACCACATCCCAACATCCCCGAATACGCCGACGCATCGGCGGGCCAGCTCACGTCACCGGCGACGGTTCGCAAATCAACCGTATCGATGCGACGCGAAAGGGCTCGTGCGGTACGCTCGGCAACGCCAACGTCATCGTCGCTGCCGACGATCCAGACGCGCGAGTCTATCGTGTTGGCGTTCAGTTCGCTCGTCACCGCGGCGATCGTGCGGCGGATCTCGCGCGTGGCCGCCGTGGCGCGGCTTTCGACATCCCCATCCGCAGGGACCGGGATCGTACGAATCACGGCGGGCTTGCCGTCGCGGATGCCAACGAGTTCAAGCTCGCCCCCGCGTAGCGCCGCGATCAGGTGAACTCCGCTCACCAGTTCGGGCTTCGCACGCGTGGCCACCTCTGCCACTCCGCAACCACGCATCACGACATGTTGCAGCGTTAGATGCAGCTTCGTGCAGACATCGCGAGCCATCGCCAGCATCTTTTCAGTCACCCGCGCAGCCAGCACGGTGGCCGATTGATCTTCGATCGCGGGCATCGGCAAATAGTCGATCACGGCCGAGTCGTCCACCGTGGGAAACTCGGTGCTCGCACGCAGGCGGACCACATCGGGCATCTCTTCCGCGGGAACCGGCGGGACACGCAGCAGTCGGCTTTGAACATCCCGACCACCCAGCACCACGGCGACCTTCGCCTTACCCGCTTGCATGCCAGCCACCAGCGGCTTTAGCGCGCTGGCAATGTTCGCCGCGGTCGGGTCGCCATTTAGCTCCGCGGAAGCCGCCTCGCGAACACGCATCGATCCGCCGGATTCGCTCCCGAAGAGCGCGCGGACCTGTCGGTCGTCCCAGTCGAGTAGTAAGAGGTCAGCCATGAAGTTGCGCTATCTTGAGGGTCGGTGGAGCTATGTGAGTAGGTGAGTAGGTGAGTAGGTGAGTAGGTGAGTAGGTCGCTTGCATTACCGACTCACTTACTAGCGCACTCACCGTCTACCATTCTATTCAGCGGGGTGGGGGCGTGCGAACTGTTCACTCCGAAACGCCCAATTGTTCGGCGGTAAAGCCCGATCCGAGGGGGGTTAGGTCGCGAACCGAACTGATGGTCGGCAGTTGGCCCGTGTTGTCGACGATCACTTCCAGACGGGTAAACGGCCCCTCGGCCTCGTAGTAGCCAACGACCTGTGCCCGGTAGATGTCGCCCCCACCCGAAATCAGCGGCATCAATTGCTTCATCTGGTCGATCGTCACCACGCCGGTGGTCAGCAGCCAGGTCTCGTACTTCATGTCGGGCTGGTCGAGCGCTGGCTCGAACGAGCGATTCGCCAGGATGTACTCGACCGTCTGCGGCGGGAACGCCGTCGGCATCGCCATGCTCAGGCCGTCGAGGATCACCCGTGGGGCTTGGTTAATGTTGATTCGACCGGGGATGACGTCTTGCCCGCCGGCGGTGAGGTTCTCCATCATGATGGGAAGGTAAGCCTGCATGGAGCCCGGATCGTCGGCAAAGGCGATATCAACAATTGTTCGCCCTGTCTGGCCACTCTCGACCACGCGGGTCTGCACGCCGATCACGTCGAGGATCGAGTTGATTGGCACCGACCCGCCCTGCTCGTAGTCGAGTTCGAGCGAGGCCGCGTCTTTGCGCTCTTCGGCGGCGCCGCCGGCGCCCTCTTCGTCATCGCCTCCGCCACCCCCTCCGCCGCCACGTCCACCTCCGCCACCCGATTCCGCTTCAGGATCGGCACCTCCAGCGGTCGTCTCGCCAGTCTCTTCGTCGTAGGCACCACCTTGGCGATACGCGATGATGAAGCTGGCCATGTTCTCGTCGAGCACGGTCTTGAGTTGCGTGTGCAGGGCCTCGAGGTCGTCGCCGTTGATGTCGATCTTGGGAGTGCCATCGGCGCGAATGTTCTTCTCGCCACTTCGCAGCGTCAAGTAGGCCGCCCAACCTCGGTTCATACTGCCGGTCGAGTTGTCGACGTTCTCAATGGCGTACATCTGCTGCTCGGCGGCGTCGAGCTGAAAGTTTTGATTTCGATCAAACCCGTATAGCAACTCGGGGGTCACGTCGCGGATCAACAGCAATTGATCGATGCTCTCCAGCGGGCCGTTCTGCGGTTCGTAGGGCGGGTTGAGGCCGGTGTAGTAATCGCGTTCGCAGCCGAACTCGCGGGGCTCGTCGTCTTCGTCGATCCAGTCGAGGATGGCGTCGGCGATCGACTCGGTCATCCCGGGCAGTGACATCAGCAGCGTCCGTCCCAGCTTCGCCTCGGGGTTGCGTGCGTCGGCCACGAGTACCGTGTTCAGATTCAACCGAGCCGACTCGTCCTCAATGCCCATGCGATAGCCGGCGAACTCGCCATAGCTGTCGACCACCGGCGATACCACCGCGTAACGAAAACGCAGTCCGGGTTGCAGAGGGACTTCGCCGTTGATGTCGGTCAGTACCGCCTGCATCGCCGTGGGGTTATTGGTCAGGCCCCCTTGATTGATGACCGTCGCCTCGTCGAGCGTCATCAAGTAACGCACGTATTCGATGCCCGACTCGGCCGCGAGGTTGGTCTGCAGTTGCCGCTCGCCGACGTCGGCCGCTTTGTATTCGGAGAACGACCAGTCGTAGAACGCCACGGAGATGAGCGTCAGCATGACGACGACGACCAGGACCAGCAGCAAGATACTGCCCGCGCGCTGATTACCACGTGCGAAGTTCATTGCGATCCTCCGCTGGTGGATCCGCCAGAAGTCGCCGATGTGGCCCCCGAACCAGTAGTCGAACCCGCGCCTGCGCCGGCACCAGCGATGCTGTTGCTCAGGAAGTTCCACGTGGCGGGGAGAGCGATCGTAATGACGTAGGGGGGAGTCTCCTCGGTCGACTCGCTGCCATCGATGTTGCTGGTGAATGTCTCGACAAACCATATCCGCAGCTCAATCGCTTGGGGCAACTGGCCCTGCATAGCGTACGTGTCCCACGTTTCGAGGAGCGTGGTGCCATCGAAATAGCGGAACTCCATCCGCGAAACTTCCGGCGCGATGAGCTTGGGGTTGCCGGCCACGGTGGCGCCGCTTCCCATCTGATTGGCCCAGTTCAGGATGTCGCGATTGACTTCTTGCCGCACGAGCCCGTTGCCCATTCCGCCGGAGGTGTTTGGACCAGCAAGGCCAAGCGTTGCGGTGCCTTGGCCGAGCGCGTACCGCACGGTGGTGATGCCCGAGACGGCCGTCGGCGCAACGACCGCTCCGGTGGCGTCGATCTCGAAGCTGGGCCGCTCGCGAAGCACGTCGATCTGCAGTTCTTGTAAGTTGCCGTAGAGACCGAGCGGCTGCCGCAGCGGCGGCTCCTGCTGCGTGCTCTCCATCTCCGAAGCGGCTGAGCCACCGGCTCCGCCTCCTCCGCCCGAGCCGCCGCCGCCGGATCCACCGCCACCTCCGGAACCACCTCCGCCAGCAGCGTCCCCGCCACCGCCAGCCCCCAAGCTATCGAGCGAGTCGACGTTGAAGTCGGCCATCGCCTCGGCGAGTTGCATGGCGGTCGAAGTGTCTTGCGGGTTGTAAATGATGCCGCGATGAACGTCGTTGCGGATCAGGGACACCACCCCCTCGACCAGCCGCGCTTGTTCGACACGCTGCCGGCTCACTGTCGCCCGCGACATGCCGAGCGACATGGCCGATGCGAGTAGCGAAAGCAACACCACCGACAAACCGAGCGCCAGGATCAGCTCGATCAGCGAGAAGGCAAGTCGGCGGGTGGGGAACGGGCGACGCACGGGATTACTGGGAACTACTGGAGGAGGATGAAGTGGAGGACGCCGCCGCTGCGGCATCGCTTGCTGCTGCGGCTGCATTGGCGGCTTCGGCCGCCGCGGCTTCTGCGAATTCGGGATTCTGGTACCAGCGGACGAGCTCGCACGCGGGCCGTTCGCCAGGCTCAAGCGTCGTGCCGACAAGCACGCGCACCTGCAACAGTTCCTGCACGGTGGTGGGTTCGACAATGATTTGCACCATCCAGTCACCCAGCGCCTCGGAACTCGACATTTGCATGGGGCCGGCGTTGGTGATCTCGAGGGCTCCGCACTTGAGTTGGTCGAGCACCGACTGGGCGACAATACGCGATTCAAGGCTGTCGGCCGCCGAGGCAGCGTTGTTAAACGACCGGCTCACGACTTCTCCGATCCAAGCCATCGAAACGCCCAGGATCGCAATGGCGAGGATCACTTCGAGCAGCGTGAACGCTCGCTGCGAACTTGTAGATGAGCACGTTCTTCCGACGACGCGTAGGTCGTCGGCTATTTTGGTTTGTAGAAAGGACTTTTTCATCATCGCAGGTCCCTCGCCGAGGGGACATCGTTCACGTCGGCCGTGCAGGTCATGCCGCGGAGCGAGACTTGCACTTGCTTGCCCGAGTCCTCTTCGAGTATTACGACCGCGTCGTAGGAGGTCCCATCGGCGTTGAACACCACCGGTGGCGACCACTGGCCGTCGTCGATGTGCGGCATGGCGGTCGCCCCCATCACGTCAACGTGCGACGCCGCTTCGAGCGACCGGAACAGAATTCCCTCGGGTAGCTCGCCCGTCGCTCCGGCCGGCGAGGCACCTTCTTGCGGTGCCAGCATGTCGCCGACCGACGACAGACGGTAGTCGCGGCCACCGATCACGCAGCTAAACGCCATCCGCTGGCCGCCCGATACCGCCTGCAATCGGGCATCTGACCACGAGGTGCGAACCTGGTCGACTCCCTTGCGGAGCTTCGATCGCAGGATCGAACCCTCTAGCGAGAGCACCGTGAAGCCCGTGATGACCACCAGCAGCGCAAGCACCAACAGCAGCTCGATGAGCGTGAAGGCGGTTCGGCGTTGGTGGGCGGGTTGCAGCATAACTTCTATACACAGGCTAAGCCGCGAGGGGTCGCTCGCGGCTTAGCCAAATAGCTCACTAACTTGGCGGGGACGTTACTTTTCCCAATTGCCGATGTCGTCGTCGCTGCCATCCTGGCCGTCCGGTCCCACGGACCAGATGTCGATGCTGTTGGGATTGTTCTTGCCCGGCGAAGCCAAGCGATACTCGTTGCCCCAGGGATCCTTGGGAACGCTCGTGTCGTCGATGTACGGGCCGGCCCAGTCCTTCTCGTCCATGCCCGAAGGAGCCTTGATCAGGTCTTCGAACGAGGCGGGGTACTGCTTGGTGTTGGCTTGGTACAGCAGGGCCGTCTTCTTAAACGACTCGACTTGGCTCTTAGCGGCCTGCGAGAAGGCCTTTTCCTGCGTACCGCCGAAAATCGAGACGGCCATCGAGCCTAGCACCACCAAGATGGCGAGCACGAGCAGCAGTTCGATGAGCGTAAAACCACGGCGGCGATCCTGCCGGCGAATGCGGGGGGACAACATGATGATCTCTCCTGTATCAATCGTTAAAGGCACGCTACTCGAAGCGAGTAGGGAACGGGGTTCGCAAAAGTTCTCTATAAGATATTCGTGTGAGCCGGGCCGTCCTCGGCCCCGGACCATCGTCATTCTAGCAAATGTGATTCTATCCATTTCTGCTAAGGCTTGCGTCTGGAACGGCTCACACACACTTCGTCATTCGTCATTCGGGCTTCGACATGGGCACTACACGGTGGTTCCCATCTTGAGCACCGGCAGCAGCAGGGCCATGACCACGATCAGGACCACGATGGCCAGGATCACCAGCAGCAGGGGCTCCAGCAGGCGAACCGTCAGGTCGAGCTTCCGCCAAGTCGCCCGCTCCAGCGAATCCGCTATCTGAGTTAACACCGATTCGAGACTATTGGACTGTTCGGCGACCGCAATCATTTCTACGACGTTCTTCGGAAAGTGCCCACTCTTGCCCAGTGGCTCCGCGAGACTCTGGCCCGAACTGATGTTTTCCGAAGCGTTTTGTACGGCTGCCATCAACACTTTATTGCCCGTAGACTCAGCCGAAATGTCGAGCGAACGGACGATCGGCACGCCACCATGCAGTAGCGTCCCCAGCACTCGGCAGAAACGAGCCACCGCTAGGCTGAGGTAAATGTCGCCCGCCATCGGCACCTTGATGCGAAATTGATCGAGCTGCCACCGACCGCGTTCGGTCTTCAGGTGCCGATTCAAGAGAAACCCAGCACCGATCATGCCGGCGAGCAGGAACAGGCCGTACTGCTGCAGGAACGTGCTGAACGTCAGCAGCGCGGTGGTGACGCCTGGCAGTTGGCCCTGCCGTTCGAGGTTGGCAAACAACGTCTTAAAGTTCGGCACGATGAACACCAGCAGGCCGGTAACGATGCTCACACCGATCACCGACAACAGCACCGGATAGGCAAGGGCACCCATCACCCGGCTTTTCAGCTCACCTTGTTGCTCGGCAAACGCGGCGACACGTTCTAGAGCATCCTCCAGGAAGCCACCCTCGCCACCCGCGCGGACGATGCTCACCGACAGCTCGTCAAACGCTTTGGGATTGTGTGCCATCGCGTCGGCGAGCGTGGTACCATCTTCCACGCGACCGCGAACGTCATTCAGCACCGCCTTAAGCTTGGGATGCGAAGTCTGCTCGCTGATCACTTGCAGCGATCGCAACAAGGGCACGCCGCTGCGAAGCAGGGCCGCGAGCTGAGCGTACACCGGCACGACAATCCGCACCGGCACCTTGATCGCCTCGCCACTGGCAGCCGCCGCCATGGCCTTCTTGTCCGCCGACACCTTCACCGGAAACAAGTCCCGCCCCGCAAGCTGCGACAGCGCATCGCGCTCGCTATTGGCCACCAACGTGCCTTCGACACGTTGTCCAGTCATGTTGCGAGCGATGTAAGCGAAGTCGGGCATGGAGGAAGGAGTGAGTAGGTGAGTAGGTGAGTAGGTGAGTAGGTGAGTAGGTGAGTAGGTGAGGCGGAATGATCAACAGGCAAACCCGTTGGTCATTGGTCATTGCACATTGGTCATTCTAAAACGAGTCTCCCTTCGTCACCCGCGCGACTTCGTCGACCGTCGTCACACCCTTCAGGGCCTTTTTCCACGCGTCTTGCCGAAGTGTTTGCATTCCGTCTTTCAGCGCGGCTTGGCGGATTTCCCAGCTACTCGCGCGGTCGTGGGCCAGTTGTCGTACCGAGTCGGTGGTGGGGCAAAGCTCGTAAATACCTTGGCGACCGGCGTACCCAATGTCGCGACAGCGCTTGCAGCCGCGCGGCGTGTAGAGCTTGCCACCCGCCTCTTCAAAGTCGTCCCAAGGAAAGTCCTTGGGCATGTCTTCGCGCTTCGGCTCGTACGCTTGTTTGCACTCCTGACACAACCGTCGCACGAGCCGCTGGGCCATCACTGCTTCGATGGTACTGGCGACCAAGAACGGCTCGATGCCCATATCCACAAGTCGCGTGTAAGCGCTCGGGGCGTCGTTGGTGTGAAGCGTGCTGAACACCAAGTGACCGGTGAGGGCGGCCTGGATGGCATTCTCGGCCGTCTCGTGATCGCGGATTTCGCCCACCAGCACCACGTCGGGGTCGTGCCGCAAGATCGAGCGGAGCGAAGCTGCGAAAGTCAGGCCGATCTTTGGATGGACCTGAATCTGGTTGATGCCTTCGAGCTGGTATTCCACCGGGTCTTCGGTGGTGATGATCTTCGTGTCTTCGCTTTTAATCTCGATCAGCGAACTGTAGAGCGTGGTCGTCTTACCCGAACCTGTCGGACCCGTGACCAACACGATGCCGTGCGGCATGCGAATGTACTGCCCGAAGTCCTTGTAGAGCCCCTCGTCCATGCCGAGTTTTAGCAGCGAGAACTCCAGCGAGCCCTTGTCCAAAAGACGCATGACGATGCTCTCGCCATGAATCATGGGGATCACGCTCACACGGACATCCACGTCGCGGCCTTGCACGCGGATCTTGATGCGGCCGTCCTGGGGCAAGCGTTTTTCCGCTATGTTTAGCCGCGCCATGATCTTCAGACGGCTGACGATCGCGGCTTGGAAGTGATTGATTTCCGGCGGCATCGGCTGGGCGTGCAGGATGCCGTCGATGCGGTACCGAATCTTAATGCCCGAGCCCTGGGCTTCGATGTGAACGTCGCTCGCCCGCGTCTCGACGGCTTCGAGCAGAATCTCGTTCACCAGCCGGATAACGGACGCCTCTTGCGCCTCGGCCGCCAGTTCGGCGTCGTCGGCGTTGATCTCGTCGAGCAGTTGGATCTCGTCCTGCCGCGCGGCGAGCAGCCCTTCGACCGTTTCGCTACCGACGCCCAGGTGGTTCTTGATGCGGTCGGCAATCTGCCGCCGTTCGGCTAGCACCGGCTCGATGTGCTTGCCCGTGTAGTTGGCGAGCTCGTCGAGGCCGTACAGGTCGAACGGATTATTCGTCGCGACGACGATTGAACCATTCTCGCGTCGCACCGGGAAAAGGTCATAGCGATGAATGAGTCGCTGAGGCATTTCGCTCAGCAAGCTGAGGTCGCACTCGCAATGCTCGAGGTCGATCACGTCGACGCCGATCTCTTCGCCGAGCGCCGCCAGCACGTCCTCCTCGCGACACCAGCCGCGATCGACGGCCGCCATCTCCAAACGCTGCGGCCCGCCATTGGCCGCTTCGTTGAGCTGCGTCACCTGTTCGGCGGTTAGCAAACCGCGCTCGACAAGAACTGCGCCTATTTCCACTTGGTCGCGCCTGAAAGTTTAGAAGGAGGGAGTTGCGAAGCCACGAGACTGGCTTCGGGAGGGGGCAGCATTTTAAGGTCTCGCGCTGTCCCTAGGTATTTAGACCCCGGAGACGCGCGATAAGTTTCAAATTTTCTCTATTATGTTCAACCTTGCCCCTCACCACAAACCTTTGTGGTGAGGGAACTTAGGTTGAGTTGCAAAGTCCGGCTGGCCCGGGTATCCGCGTGACCCTAGTCGGCTCAGGTCCCCGGAGTATTCGCTAGCTGAACTCTGGAATCTTCCGGGGCCGGGGCCGGCCCGGCACGCCGGAAGATGCGTTGATTACTTATTCCGGCTGGGGACGACTACCGCGACCGCCGCGCTGGCCGCCAGGGCCACCTTGGCCTTGGCCAAAGCCGCCGCGACCGCCGAACTGCGGCTCGGGCATGTCGAACTTCGACCCCATCATCTCTTCGAGCTTCGCACGCTGCTCGGGGGTCAACAGGCTCTTCAGTTCTTCCTCGGCATCGGCACGCATCTTGGCGATCTTCTCCTGCATCTCTTGCTGGAGCTCCTGGGCCTTGGCGACCATCTCTTCGCGTTGCTCGTCGGTGATGCCAAGCTGCTCGGCCATCGCGCCGCTCAGCGCACCACTCAAACCGCCTCGCTGCACTTGCTGCTGAACGTTGATTTCCTTGAGGCGCTTCATCTGGTGCGGCAGCAGCACTTCGCCCATTCGCTGCTCGCTCATTTCTTCAATCTCGGTGCGGAGCTGCGCGAAGCGCTCGGCGCGCTCCTCTTGGGGAATGTCGCGCATGTCTTCGAACATCGCGCGAACTTCCTCGCGCATGTCTTCCCCCATCGATTGCAGGTCGGCTACTTGGTCGTCGGTGATCTCGAGTTCGTCGCGAACTTCCTGCGTCATTAGCAGGCCTGCCATGCCGCCACCACCGGGGCCACCGAAACCGCCTCCGCCAAACCCGCCGCGACCCTGGCCACCCCGACCGCCCCCGAATTGGGCCATCGCATCCGCACTACACAGGGCCATCGTGGCAAGCAGCAACAGCGCCAAAGGAACCAATCGCAAACGAGTCATGGGTTAGTCTCCAGTACGGGGGTGTAATCGAGCTCCGCGTCGGGCCGGCCGGCCCCGGCGAGCTCTCAGGGTAAGTGTATCAGATGCGCCAACGGCGAGGTCGCGCGGCGGCAATCTATCTAACCCCAAGCAGTGCAAGCGGTTTCGCGCGAAAGAGGTCATCGCGAGATAGCTCCTTTGTTTCCCCCAGCGGTTTCTATTGCCAGTTCCGGGGAAGCGGCGTAAGTTGCTGGTAGTTAAGGCGTTAACTCGACTCAGGCCTGCAAGCTTCACCCGCCATGATCGACAAACAAACCATCGCCCGCGATTGGCTCACCCGGTACACCGGCATGCCCCTGGGCGAGTTCGGCGACTACGTCCTGCTCACCAACTTCCGCGACTACGTCCACCGCTTCAGCCAGCGGTTTGGCTGTAAGGAATACGGCGAGGACCGCCCCATGCAGGCCGCCACCAACTCGGCGGGCCTGTCGATCATCAACTTTGGCATCGGTTCGCCGAACGCCGCGACGGTCATGGACCTGCTGACCGCTTATTCGCCGAAAGGAGTTCTGTTCCTGGGCAAATGTGGTGGGCTCAAGGAGTCGACCGAAATCGGCCATTTCATCCTGCCAATCGGGGCGATCCGCGGCGAAGGCACCTCGAACGACTACCTGCCGCCGCTCGTGCCGGCCCTTCCATCGTTCAAGCTGCATAAGTTCGTCTCGGAGAAGCTCGTCAACCACGGCCTCGAATACCGGACGGGGGTCGTCTACACGACCAACCGCCGCGTATGGGAACACGACGAAGCGTTTAAGCAGCAGCTCCGCGAGTACTCCACGATTGCCATCGACATGGAGACCGCGACGATTTTCGCGGTGGGGCATCGCAACCACATTGCACGTGGTGCTTTACTACTAGTAAGCGACCTACCAATGTCGCCCGAGGGAGTGAAAACCTCCAAGAGCGACGAGGCGGTTTCCCGCGATTGGTCGAGCGTGCACTTAGATATTGGCATCGAGTCGCTCACCGAGATCGACGAGAAAGGCGAGACTATCAAACACTTTACGTACTGATTGCGCGGATTTCCCTCATTTGGGGTTAGCGCCTGCGATTCTCCGCCAAGCGTTAAAATTCGGAGAAAACGCGCAAATAGGCTGGCAACGAGCGCATCTTTGGGTAGTATGTGGTCGGCGGGCTGTTTCACTTGGGGTGCCGCGTGCGCACCCTTTTTCCGGGCGGAAAATAGGCACCTTTGGTTTTTCGTTTTGGGGGCGATATATCGCCACCCGGAGAGGAGTGATGGTCTAATGATCTGTCGTTATTTCTGGACTCTCGCCTGCGTGGCTGGGGTTTCTTTCACAAGCGCAGCACCTGCTGCCGTCTTGATTCACGAGACGTTCGAACACGCGGACGGCAACTTAGTCGGCCAAACCCCGACTCCTGGACCTGGTGCCGCATGGGCGGCTCATAGTGGTGGCGGTGCAAAGCCAATTCAAGTTTCGGGAGGTGTCGCCACAGTGGTGCAAAGCACCGGCTCGGGCGAAGACGTCAATACCGCTTGGACTCCAGCCCTATCCGCGGGACAGACGGTATACGCCGGCTTTGACCTCACCGTGTCAGGGTCGACTTTTAACAATACGAATTTCGCGCACTTCAATCGCACCGCTACGACGTTCAACGGCCGTCTATGGTTGGCACCGACCGTGCCCGCAGGTTCTGGGTATCGACTGGCGGTTTCGGGCGATAACAGCATCACCGATGGCGATGGCGAGGCATTTTGGGGCTCCGACTTGACCGCGGGAGAGCAATACCGCGTGGTAGTCGCGTTCGACTTCGATAGCCAAGACAGCACTTTGTGGGTTGACCCCACAAGCGTGAGCAGCACCAGCGTCGTAGCCACTGATGGAACTTTTTCGGACGCTTTGATCGCATTCGCGTTTCGGCAGGCATCGGATAGCAATTCGACGCAGGTGTTCGACAACTTGATTGTCGCGACCACGTTTGACGAAGCCCTGGGTGCCACGCCCATCCCCGAGCCCAGCACCGTGCTGATGACTCTCATGGCCGCTTCGGCCGTGGGTGCCGTGGCGATGCGCCGCCGTTTGGGTTAGTTCTTGATTTTTCAAAAGCATCCGCGGGCCTGTCTTAGAGCAGGCTGCCAATAGGTTTCAAAGGTCACGCCATATCGTCGCGGTGTGGCGTGGCCTTATACCAATTTACCTTGCTAGGCGAAGCCTCCGAGCCGCGACCGCATGGAAGCGTATCGGTGATCGTGCAGTTCGGCCGACAGCAGCGCTTCGAACCAAACTTTTAAGTCTCAATTTGAGCATTCCCAGAGGAAGAGGATTCATGATGAAGTATTCATTTGCGCTAGCCGCGGCTGTAGGCCTGTTGGCCGGCACAGCAGCACCGCTCGCATCTGCGGCGCCCGGTGACCTGATCATCACCGAATTGATGCACGATCCGCTCGATGAGAACGCATGGGAGTGGCTGGAAGTTCGGAATACTACCAATGCTCCTATCGATCTCAACAACTACTGGCTGGACCGAATTGGGGATAGCGAACCGTCCGCTTCAGCATTGCCGAATGTTCGCAACACTTTAGTTCCCCCCGGGTCGTCCGAAACAATGATCAATACGATCATTCCAGCCGGGGGCGTAGCAGTTCTGTTCGATGGCTTTTTTGGCCAAACAGATCCGCGTACCAACAGCATTCAAGCTTTCAAGGATGCCTGGAGCTTGACGAACGAGATCGTGATCCCTGTAGACTTCTGGCCTGGCCTAACAAGCACCGGCGACAATACCAACATTGGTATCTGGGAGAACTCCACAAGCTATCGCGACTCTTTCGTGGACAACGGGAACGGTGGCCGTGTTATTGGTGACTTCTCGCTTGCAACAGCGAGCGTTGACTACGATGGCACTCTAGCAAGCGGTTGGCCGCCAACGAGCGATGGCTTCTCCATCCAATGGAGCGGCAATGGAAGCAACGGAGACGGCGGACAGTGGTCCAGGAGCGCCGTTGGCACCAGGGGAGCAATTGAAAGCGACGCTTCGTATGTCCCCGCGGGTGGGGCTACGGTGAATAATGTCGCCGACTTGGGCAATCCAGGGTACGTCTTCGGAGCAACACCTACGCCAAACGGCAGACTTATAGTTAGTGAAGTAATGTTCAACCCGGCTTCTGATGACGAAAGTTGGGAATGGATCGAAGTCTACAATAACACTGGGGCTGAAGTGAACCTTGCCGGTGGTGTCTTGGATGACGGCAATGCCAACATCTACACTGAAGCAAACATTGCTGCGGGTATCATCCCAGCAGGAGGCGTAGGAATTCTTTACAACGCCGAACTGCCGCTGGCAGATATTGAAGCCGCCTGGGAACGTCAGTCTGGCAACCCCGATTTTGGTTCGATTGATATCAACTTCATTGCGGTTGCGAATATGGAAGCCCTGAACAACGGCCAGGGATCGTCCACCAGTGCTTCGATTCTAGGACCTGGTGGTTTGAACGGATTCAACGACATTATCTCGGTCTGGTCGAGCTTCGAAGATTACGCGGCTGTTGCTGGTGTGCCGACAGGCGACCCTGCGGGGTTACTCGGTTTGCTGCGATTCTCTCAAGTAGGAACTTGGCCCGTCTTTGAATTCGGAAGTTCGTACAGCCTCACCGATATCTCCGCCCCCGATGCGAATGGCCTGGATGCGAATGGTGGCCTTTGGGCCGCTTCCCTGACCGGTGATGGTCATTCTTACAATGCAAATCCGATATTCGTGGACGGCGACTTATTGGTTCAGGAGGGTGGCGACGTTGGTAGCCCCGGCGTGTTCATTCCAATAACCGACACTGCTCTTGCTGGCGACTTCAATGACGACGGCGTGGTAAACCTTGCCGACTACACAGTCTGGCGTGACAACCTGGGTGCCGATGAGTCGACCATCTTCCCAACAGGTACGGGCGACGCCTCGGGCGTCGTTGACGCTGGTGACTACGCACTTTGGAAGTCGAACTTTGGACTTTCCAATGGTTCGGGAAGTCTGGCCGCCGGAGCGGCTGCTGTACCCGAGCCCAGCACGTTGGTGCTGTTTGGTTTGTTGGGTATCGCCGCCGTGGCGGTTCGCAAGGTTCGTTCGTAACCCTGCCCAAGATCAACAACGGCACAACAGAACGTAAACGGGCGACATGGTGCACTAGCGGCACCATGTCGCCCCCTGGTTCTGGCAACCGCCAATTTGACTGGCAGCGCAGCGATAACGCGAGGCTGCCAAATGTTGGTTGCGAAGTTGTAGGCGCACGATGCTAGTAGGGCTATCATTTGATGGGATACTTGTTGGACAAGTATTCAAGGGTGGCGTTTGACTTCAGGTGGTTTCATTCCGGTCCGCATGTTGAGTAAGAGGAATAGAGATGGAACTGCTCGCAAAAAAGACGACGCGACCACTTGGGTTCACGCTGGTTGAGCTACTCGTTGTGATCGCCATCATAGGCATCCTAGTGGCTCTGCTGTTACCAGCAGTTCAAGCAGCACGCGAATCGGCGCGGCGCATCCAGTGCGTCAACAAGCTCAAGAATCTCGGCTTAGGCTGCCTGCTTTACCACGACGCGAAGAAAACACTCCCTCCCGGCATCTGCGTTCCGATCGGCAGTCAATCGGGAGCCGTATTCAGCTCAAGCTGCCCCCCAGGCGGTTGTCCAGACCAACCAATCCCCGATCGCTGGGGATCTTGGTTTACCTGGATCTTGCCATACATTGAGCAGGAGAATCTCTACGGTCAGCTCGACCTCACCCAACGCGAGTACGCTTATTGCAATGGGCCCAATTCGCCAGGCGCGACCGAGATCGATGTATTCCTCTGCCCGTCAGACTTCATCGAAGAGAAAGTGTTTCAATATAGCGGGCAGTACTACTTTGCGGTCAACAGTTACTTTGGCAACGGCGGTACGCGCGCGTGGCCGATCAGCAATGCTACGTTCAACGGCGTGCTGTTTTACAATAGCAAGATCCCCGCACGACGCATCACCGACGGCACCTCCAATACCATCCTCGCTGGCGAGCGATATAGCCTCGACCTCACTTGGAAAGACACAACCCCTCTGGCAAATTACCGGGGTTGGGCATGGAATAATTACAACTCGGGCCAGGATGTTTTGTGCGATTCGGCATGGCCGATCAACGGAACGTCCGCCCAAATCGGAGCTACGTCCCGCAAAACCAATTTCGGTAGCGGCCACCCAGGCGGAGCCAATTTCGCATTGTGTGACGGCTCCGTTCAGTTTCTCTCACTGGAGTCCTCTGGGGACTTAGTCACGCTACAAAGAATGTCCATGCGTGAAGATGGGCAGATCATCCCAAACCAGTAGACCGAACAACGGAAAGTTTTGCAAATGCAGCGTATCTGCTACGTAAGCATCTTAGGACTGATGCTTGGTTGGATCTCGGGATGCAATACCCAACCCGTTCCCGAAATTGTCCCTGCCGAGGGTATTGTTCTACTTAACGGAAAGCCCCTTGCGAAAGCGCAGGTCCGATTCATCCCCACGATGGATGTGGGGCCGGAGTTCATCGCCACCGCTATCACTGACGATGAGGGAAAGTTTAAGCTCGATTCAAACGGTCAACCGGGCGCAGCTGTCGGCGAGCATCTTGTTGCCGTTTGCGAAAGCGATCCGCCGCAAGAGTTGCTGAGCGAATCCAAGCAACGCGAATTGGCCGTTTATCTGCGATCGCTTCAAAATCGGCCGATCCCGCCAAATTATGGATCACCCGTTGGTAGCGGCTTGTCGGCGACCATCGCGAAGGATGGCGCTCCCATCGAGTTGAAATTGAGTCGTTAGGTGAGGCTCCACTCCACGAGTCTTTCTTGAGATATGCCTCTATTGGCTAATCCGGCAATCGGCGTACCGACTCTACTTGCGTCGCCTCATGCTGCGGGTACGGAAATTGGGAGCTGCACCATTCGAAAGCGCCAGGTAGAGCCAAAACCGCCGCAGCCAAACAGACGTAAACACATGAGCTCCGTCACCTGAGGGAGCCGTCCGAGATAGGGCATCGCTCCCACACAGCCCCGCAGAATTCGTTGCGACCGAAAATTGCCCCAACTACAATTGGTATCTGTCGATACAGTAGTTTCAGCATGGGGGTGGCGGAATGGTCAACGACACTTATCGGGTGGAGGCCGATCGCAGGCAACGTCCAGCTCTCAGAGCCACTGCTACGCGAGCGTTCACGCTGGTTGAACTTCTCGTCGTGATTGCGATCATCGGCATTCTAGTGGCCTTGCTTCTACCCGCCGTGCAAGCCGCTCGCGAGTCCGCGCGGCGGACCGACTGCAAGAGCAACATGAAGAACCTCGCGCTCGCCGCCCTCAACTACGAGTCGGCCCAGCGCAGGTTCCCACCCGCAGCGCAGGATCGCACGGGCAACGCCTGGAGCAGCACGACGACGCCGCCGCCATTGGCACGCCACAACGGCCTCTCGTTCATGCTCCCTTATCTGGAGCAAGGCAACACGTTTTCGTTGATCGACTACGACTGGGACTGGAACAACAACAATCCCACGAGGAATGAGACAAACACCAAACAGGACTTGGCGGGCGTGCTGATCTGCAAATCGTCTCCGCAAGGGCGCGAACGGTTTCACGTCACCGACTACGTCCCGATGAACCGGATTGAGATGATTCCGGGCAAGGCTCCGAACACCACCTACGATCCACCTGGTGGCTCGATTGGCGACCTAGTAAGGCGCGGTGATATCCAGAGCTACGGCAACGCCCCGAACTGGGCACCCGTCTGGGACGGAATTCTGCAAGTCGATCAGCTGATGATGAGCGGTGCCAATGTTAGCACCACCGATCGCCGGAAAGTGACCACCGGCAAAGTGGTGGATGGCCTCTCGAATACCTTTCTGTTATTCGAGTCCACCGGCAAACCGACGATCTACAAGCTTGGCCAAGATATAGGCGAAAACTCCAGCGCCAACAGCGACTTCCGCTGGGCAAGCCAAGCAACCGTCATGAGTTTACAGTTCTACTGCAACCAAAATCAGATCATCAATTGCTCCAATCGCAGCCGGATTTTCAGCCAGCATAACGGCGGGTGTAACTTTGCCTACGCGGACGGATCCGTGCAGTACCACACCGACGACCTCGACCCGCAGACATTCGTATCGCTCTTCAGCATGCGGGGCGAAGAGGTCTTGGCGAACGAGTAGACAAAGAATCCTACCTGCGGGCTTTTTCTCCACCGGCATGCATGATTTCCTCGCTCCCCCATGGTAAGATGTGAACACCCAGGTCCCCCACCTTACCTCGACGTAACTCCTATGCTTCCATCGTTTCGCAACTACGTAATATTTCTATCCGCCGTACTGCTGTTGTCTGGCGTTTCGGCTAAAGCTGAAGAAACTACACCGCTCCGCATCATCACCTTCAATACCGAGATCCTCACCGCCCCTGGCATGCGTGCTGGGCAAGTCGAGCGGTATCGATTTGACTTCGCTCGGGGTGAGCATCACGAGCGGGTTGCCGACATTATCGAAGTGCTTCGGCCCGATATCGTTAATCTACTCGAAGCCACGAGCAAAGAGTCGGTCGATCTGGTCGTCAAGATTCTGCACGAGAAGGGTCTTACCGAGTACACTGGCTACCACGTCGAAAGCAACGACAGCTACACCGGCATGGACGTCTCGTGCATCACTCGCCTCAAGCCCGACAAGATTGATGGCAAAGAAATCCGCACCTACTTCTCGCCTGGCGACGATCCGACCTGGCGGCAGGCCTACTCGTTCACCAGTTTCAGCGGCAGTCGCCAAACCGGCACGTCGTCCATCTCCCGCAATGGCGTTTACTTCTTCACCGTGAACGGGCACAAGCTCGGCTTCCTTGGGCTGCACCTCAAGTCCAACCCCGAAGACGAGTACTCGAACGCCCAACGGACGGCTGAAGCCGAAGTGGCTCGCCGCATCATCCGCGGCGAGATTGAGAAACGCGGTTACATGCCCATCGTGCTGGGTGACCTCAACGACTACGACCCCGACGTCCCCGACGCCGACGACACGCGCGCCCCGAAAACGAAGGTGCTCGCTAGCCTCAAGGACTACGACTCCGAGAAGCCCGGCGCCGAACTGGTCAATGTGGCCGAGCGGATTCCCCGCGCGAAGGACCGCTACACCTCGCATTGGGACTGGAACGAAAACGGTGCCCGCGACCCGCAGGATGTCTACACGATGATCGATCACATCCTGCTTCCGAAGGAACTGATGCCGTACGTCGATCGCGCGTTCATCGCTCGCTGTGTTGGCCTCGAAACTTCGGACCACTATCCCGTGGTCGTCGATCTCAAACTACCGGCCAAAGAGTAGCTGGTTTTCCCAGCGAGTCTTCGAGAGTTCAGGCGGCCTCCGCTATCTGTCCCCGTCAGGCGAATCGACTTATAATCGGCTCCGCATCGCGACCGAGTTTCGCGTGCATTGCTGAACTTTAGCCGAGCCTGGCATGAACTCTGTCGTTTCAATGATCGACCACGCCGTGCTGCAACCAACGCAGCACGACGACGACGTACGCGCCGCCTGCGAACTTTGCAATCGCCTCGGTGTGGCGAGTATCTGCGTCAAACCATCTCATGTGCCGCTCGCCGCCGAGTGCCTTGCGAATTCCAGCGTGCTGGTGAGCACCGTTATTGGCTTCCCCCATGGCGGGACCACAACGGCCACCAAGGTTGCCGAGACCATCGAGGCGTGCCAAGCTGGTGCCCGTGAGGTTGACATGGTCGTGAACCTGGGCAAAGTATTCGCCGGCGACTGGGACTACGTGGCTCAGGACATTCGGGCCGTGGTTGACGCCGCGCGAGCGAATGACGCGATCACCAAAGTCATTTTCGAAACCGGCCTGTTAGACGACGCGCAGAAGATCAAGCTCTGCGAACTAAGCGAACAAGCCGGCGCGGCGTTCGTGAAAACCTCCACCGGCTTCGGCTACGTCAAAGCGGATGACGGCCACATGGTTGGTACCGGTGCCACGGAGCACGACATCGCCCTGATGCGCAAACATACGAGCCCCGCCGTCGCGGTGAAAGCCTCGGGTGGAGTCCGCAGCTACGAAGACGCCAAACGGTTCGTCGAGCTCGGCGCGACACGATTGGGTACCAGCTCCACCCAAGCCATCGCCGACGGCAGCAGTTCGGATGCTGCTTACTAAAGTTATCATCGACTGCAATTGAATGACCAATGACGAATTAACAAGGACCAACGAAGACGGCGTCCCATCCGCTTGCGTCCTTGGTCATTGAAAATTGGTCATTGGTCATTAAAAGAGCTACTCCACGCAATTGACCGTCAACCAACAATTTCCCATCACCATCTAGCGACAGCCTCCAACAACCAATGCTTGATCTGCACGACAAAATCAACGAAGCCGTGTCCACCATTCGCAGTCAGTGGAGCGGTGTGCCGCGTGCTGGGATTATCCTCGGCACCGGCCTAGGAAGCCTTGCTGACCAAATCGAGGTCGAGGCCTCGTTCGAGTACGGCGACATCCCACACTTCCCGGCTTCGACGGCAACCAGCCATCGTGGTCGGCTCGTGTGTGGCAAGCTCAATGGACTGAGCGTCGTGGCGATGGAGGGCCGGTTCCATCAGTACGAAGGCTACCCGCTCAAGCAGATCACGCTCCCCGTGCGAGTGATGAAGGCTCTTGGTGCCGATGTGCTGTGCGTATCGCAAGCCGTGGGGGGAATGAATCCCTACTACAAGCCGGGCGACGTCATGGTGATCGACGACCACATCAACCTGATGGGCGACAACCCGCTGGTGGGCGTGAACGACGACCGCCTCGGCCCGCGTTTCCCTGACATGTCCGCGCCGTACGACAGCAAGCTCATCGACGTAGCGCTCGAAATCGCGCGTCGCGAGAACTTCGTGGCTCACAAGGGAGTGACCGTCGCCGTGACGGGACCGTGTCTCGAAACGCGTGCCGAGTACCGCTTCCTGCGGATGATCGGTGCCGACGTGGTTGGTATGTCGACCGTGCCCGAGGTGATTGTCGCGGTACACTGCGGTCTCCGCGTGTTCGGCGTCGCGGTCGTAACGGACATGTGCCTACCGGACGCTCTCGAACCAGCGAACGTTGAAGAGATCATCGCCACGGCCGGCCGCGCCGAACCCAAGCTACGTGCATTGTTCGAAGGCGTTCTCGCTCACCTCGCAGGTAACTGATGTCCGATACGTTTACGCAAGTCGCCGATGTGGTCGCTGCGGTCGAAGACCACTGGGCGATTCAACCGAAGGTCGGCATTATCCTCGGCTCGGGGCTCGGTGGGCTCGCCGATCGCATCGCCGACAGCGTGACGATCGACTACACCGCGCTCCCCCACCTGCCGCGATCCACCGCCATCGGCCACGCGGGTCGATTGGTGTGTGGCATGCTCGCCGGAGTGCCGGTGGTTGCCATGCAGGGCCGATTTCACGCGTACGAAGGCCACAGCATTCACCAGGTGGCGTTTCCCGTGCGAGTGATGCATGCCCTCGGAGCTAGTACCCTAGTGGTCTCGAACGCCGCGGGGGGACTCAACCCGATGTACCAGGTGGGGGACATCATGGTAATCGATGACCACCTGAACTTGATGCTTCGCAATCCGTTGGTGGGCGAGAACGACCCGAGGCTCGGCCCACGGTGGCCCGACATGTCCGCGCCGTACGACCGGCAGCTTGCCAGCCTCGCGCAACAAGTCGCCCGGCGCAATGACTTCATCTGCCACCGCGGAGTGTACGTCGGCATGCTCGGCCCCACCTACGAGACCCGCGCCGAATACCGCATGGTTCGCCGAATCGGGGGCGACGTGGTCGGCATGTCGACGGTGCCCGAGGTGATCGTCGCGGTGCAGCTTGGCATGCGAGTGCTCGGGCTGTCGACCGTTACCAACGCGTGCTCCCCCGACCAACTCGGCGAAACCAGCGGCGAACAAGTCATCGCCGCCGCAGCCGGGGCATCCGAGAAGCTCATGACGATCGTCGAAGGAGTGCTGGCGGGAATGTCCAATGTTGAATGACCAATGACCAATGACCAATAGACATTGACCAACGGCCCTTACTCACCACTCACCACTCACCACTTACTCACTTACCGCCCACTCAATAACCATGAACCCCACCTTCCTCATAGCCAAGAAACGCGATGGTGGCGAACTCTCCGATGGCGAGATTGCCGACTTGGTGAATGGCTTCGTGGCGGGCGAAGTGGCCGATTATCAGATGGCGGCGTTTGCGATGGCCGTGTGTTGTCGCGGCATGACCATCGCCGAAACCGCATCGCTTACCGAGCACATGCTCCACTCGGGCGTGACGCTCAACTGGCCCGACTCGACGAAGCCGGAAGTCGACAAGCACTCCACCGGCGGCATTGGCGACAAGGTCTCTCTGCCTCTCGCGGCGATGCTCGCCTGCTGCGATCTTCGAGTGCCAATGATCTCGGGGCGTGGACTGGGAGCGACCGGCGGCACGCTCGATAAACTCGAAGCCATCCCCGGCTTCCGCACCAACCTGTCGCTCGACGAGATGCGCGACGTGGTCGAGCGAGTCGGCTGCGTGATTAATGGCGCGACAGAAACCCTTGTCCCCGCCGACCGCCGGTTGTACGCCCTTCGCGACGTGACGGCGACCGTCGAGTCGATCCCGCTCATCACCGCCAGCATCATGAGCAAGAAACTCGCCGAGGGACTCGACGCCCTGGTGCTCGACGTGAAACACGGCAGCGGTGCGTTCATGAAGACACTCGAGGACGCGCGAGCCCTCGCTCATTCCCTCGTCGACACCGGCAAGCGAATGGGTGTCGCCACGGTTGCCTTGGTGACCGACATGAACCAACCGCTCGGCCGGATGGCAGGCAACGCCGTGGAAGTCGACGAGTCAGTAGCCGCGCTCGAAGGCCGTGGCCCGGCTGATTTGATGGAGATCACGCTGGCCCTCGGTGCCGAGTTGCTCGTACTCACCGGAAGAGCGACGAGCCTTGAAACGGCTACCAAGCAGCTTCAAGCGACCATCGACGATGGAACCTCGCTCGCCAAGTTCCGCGAAATGGTCGAAGCCCAAAGGGGCGACCTCGACGCCCCGCGCCCCGTAGCCCCAAGCCACGTCGTGGTGAGCCCGCAGGCCGGGTATGTCACCGCGATCGACACTCAAGACGTTGGCCGCGCTGTGATCGAACTGGGCGGCGGACGGCGACGCCAGGGGGACGTGCTCGATCTGTCCGTCGGCCTCGAAATGCTGGTCCGCCTCGGCGACAACATCGACGAAGGCCAGCCCATCGCCAACGTGTTCGCCGCCGCCGACCAATCGCAAACCGCAAGCGAGATGATTCGCAAGGCGATTACGATTGGCGAGGAGCCAACATCGGCACCGGCGCTCATTGTGGAACGTGTGGAGTAGCGCGTAACCACCTGCTCAGAGCGCATTGTCAATTAGCAGTAATACATTGAAAAGCCGTCTTCGTTTTCGCATTCGCACTTTACTTGCGGGTGCAACGGTACTCTGCATTGCCTTGGCCGCAACCAAGCATTCACAATGGTTTATTCCCATGTCGGGAGGTGAATGGTACTGCGACCCCACAGCAATTGATTCCGACGGACAAGGTGGGGCAGTGGTATTCTGGAGCGGTCGTCAGATTACGGCCGATCTTCGGGTATCGATGCTCAAACATGTTGACTCGGCAGACTTTTCTGGAAACCAAGCTGACCATCTGCGGCTGCCCCTCTCCGGCGACCGCGTAAACAAGATTTACGCCCTAGATGCCATCAACCAAAAATGGGGCATTGCTCAAAATCGCGCGGTCGGAGTCTCCGTTTACCTCGAACGAGATCACTTAACAATCGACACGGGTGGAGGTCGGAAAGCCATCGAACTGCCGGTATTACCGGATGGGGCTCAGATGAGACTTCTATTTGCCCAGGAACTTGGAAGTGGAGTGACCTGGTACGGGCCCGGTACGAGTGGTCCAACTTCCATAGCCTCTGTGGTCTGCGAGCTTCATGAGAAAAGCTTGGTCATTGCGGAAGTCTATCTCGAAGTACAGTACGAATAATTGTTTTAGGGGCGCCTGATCTGCATTTGCCGCGCGGTCGATTGTTTTGACTGCGAGGCCAAGAACTCCTCCATCCGCTCCAGCTCCGTATAAAACTTCACGCTCGGATCAATCCGCTCGGCTTCGAGCCAGTCGAGGCGTTGTTCCATCATCGGTTGTTCGGCGAGTCGGGGCAGGGCGATGCACCACACTAGCGCGATGACAACCACGCCAGCGAAGAGTTGCACCCCCTTCAAGACTTGAGGCGTCATCACTCGCCCCCTGGGGGAAAGAGTACGCCAAACATCAACCACGCCATCAGCAGCGTGAGGCACAGGTTGAGCGTTTGGCCGCACACGTACAGCACTAGCGGCTTGCCACCCTGCATCTGCGGCAGAAGTTGACGGAAGTTGGTTTCGAGGCCGATGCACACAAACGCCAGGCAGAAGAGCCAATTGCGAAGCACCTTGGTCGAATTGCTGATCATCGCGTTGGTGAGCGCTTCGCCCGCTTCTCCCGAGGCGCTTAGCACCGAGAACACGATCGACGCCGCGATGAATCCGAGCACGAACTTGGGAAATCGTTTCCAGATCTCCCCAATGCCGACCCGCTGGCCATCCTCGCGGGCGTCCATGTAGGTGGTCCAGTACACGGCCACGCAAAACGCCACGACGCCAATCAAGATGTTTTGAATCATCTTTACCGTCGCAGCGACTTCGAGCGCCGTATCACCGAGCACCGCACCGGCCGCAGCGACCGCACCCGTGGAGTCGATGGTGCCGCCGAGCCACGCACCGCCAACGTAGGGGTCGAGACCCATCGCGCGGATGGCCATCGGCTGCACGACCATCATCACCACCGTAAACACCAGCGAAAGGCTAATGGCGAGCGACAATTCTTCCTTCTTCGCCCGGCACGCGGCGGCCGTCGCAATCGCCGCCGATACGCCGCACACCGACATGTCGGCCGAGATCACCATGTTGAGCGTCGGCGACTTCATCTTCAGTACCCGCTGACCGAACCAGAACGTCGTGATCAACACGATGGGCGTCACCACCCACGCGACGCCAATGCCGGGAAGCCCGAGCGCAATGAGCCGATGCATGAGCACTTCCGCGCCCAAAAGGACGAGGCCCGTCTTGATGTAAAACTCGGTGAGCACCGCGGGCTTCAAGAAACTCGGTGTTCCCACGGTATTGCTAATGAGCAGCCCCACAACGATCGCCCACAGCGCGTACTCCAGGTTGTACGCCTTAATGACCTCATGCCCAGCGAGAACGAACGACAGCAGCGCGAGAAGGAACACTCCTACAAACGCCGGCACGTATCGCGCGATGCTCACGCCACGAAGCTGCTGTGCGACGGTAAATAGCACGCACAGAACACCACCTGCAACCACGCTCCCTATCACCGGCCACGTCCACCAGGCACCATCGCCGATGAGCGCGGTCATCGGCGAGGCCCGCCACTTAGCGGGCTCGCCCAGATACTCGCCGATCCAATCTCCAAAAACGGCTACCAGCACCAGCGACCCTACGAGCAAGAACCCGCCACACCAAATCGCCAGCCAGTCGTCATGGGCGAGCAGCGGCGAAATCGCGCGCGGTGGGGGATCAATATTTTCGCGTGGAGAGGTGTAAGGCATCGCACTTACTGCTGGGTTCGAAGTCGAGGGTGGAAGATTCCGAGTATCCCGAAACGCCACCTCCGAAGAAAGGGCAGCCAGCCTCGATCGCGGCGAAAAACATCGAGAAAACGTGGACCTGAACTATTTTCACTTTCTTTCAGAATGTGACTAGAAAGCGCGCTTTGGGTATGTTCTCATGAACACGTTCCACTTCTTGAGTGGTTTGTGTTCTTTGACAATTTGATACTGATTTTAGTGAAAACGCCGGCCCATTGGCGCCGGGGTCGAGGTACGTGCGGAGGCTGTGTCATCCTGAGGGAGCCTTAGCGACTGAAGGATCTCGTTCGCCAATTCGCATCGTTGTCTCAAGGACGAGATCCTTCCGGGATCTCCACTCCCGTCAGGATGACAAGCCATTGGATAGCTAACCAGATGGAGTAAAGTCGCACCTGCGGTTTACCCCTGCGACTTTACTCTCGACGGTCACTTGGCGAGTGGCTTCGCAAAGTGCTCACAGAGAAGGAGTTGCGTCGTTAGCCAATCCGGGCTGCAAAGGAGTAAAGTCGCAGTCGATGCAATACTCGCAAAGTGCGACTTTACTACGAGGCGAGTTGGGCGTCGCCCCGCTTACACACTTTCGCCAGCTAGCCAGCCCGTGCTGAAGGCGGCTTGGAAGTTGTAGCCGCCGATCGGGCCGTCGATGTCGAGCACTTCGCCCACCAGGAACAGCCCCGGCGAGCATTTGCTTTCGAGGTTGCTGGAGTTGACCTCGTCGAGCGCAACGCCCCCGGCGGTCACTTCGGCCTTTGCAAAGCCAAGTGTGCCAGTGAGTTCGAGCCGTGTTGCTTTAAGACTTTCGACGAGTCGCAATCGCTCGGCCTTCGACAACTCGGCGGCGGTTCGCTCCAGGGGAATGTTCGACTCGTGGAAAAGTGACTCGACCAGTCGATTCGGAAGCCACGTTTCGACGAGCCCACGCACCTGCCGCCGACCATTGAGGGATTGAAGCTGCTCGACCAGGTGCTCCCGCCGCACGTCGGGCAGCAGGTCGCACTCGGCCAAAAGACCGGCAGCACGCGGACGAGCGGTCACCTCGCGACTCACGTCAAGCACCACCGGCCCCGAGAGTCCAACGTGCGTGAACAGCACGGAGCCGCGGTCCGAAGCGAGGGGCTTTTTCTCGTCGGGCGATACGATCGACACGCGAATGTCGGGGAGCGTAAGACCTGAAAGCTCGTGGGTCCATTCGTTCTTCGTCTTAAGCGGGACCAGGGCAGGGCGAGGGGGAACAATCGAGTGCCCCAGGGACTTGGCCCAGACGTATCCATCGCCGGTGGTCCCACAACCTGGGTACGACTGCCCGCCGGTCGCGATGATGACCTGCGATGCGTGAATCGCCCCGCCGGGGGTATCGACCACGAAACCGTCTGCTGATCGATCGATTGTGAAGACGGGCGTGGAGAGTTCGAGCTTCGCGCCGCTTCGCTGAAGCATGGTGAGTAGCGTCCGCTGCACATCGAGGGCACGATCGGAAGTCGGAAACACTTTGCCGGTGGATTCGACCTTGGTACGGAGGCCTTCGCGATGGAACATGTCGACGAGTTCTTCGGGCCCCAAGGCTGCGAGGGGACTGCGAAGGAAGCGGGATTGATCTCGCGGGAATGCGTCACCGAGTGCACGGCGATCGGTGGCTTGCGTCAAGTTGCACCGCGTGCCGCCAGACATCAGGATTTTGACGCCGGGCTTGGTGTTCTTTTCGAGCACCAGCACTCGCTTGCCGCGCTCGGCAGCGCGAACGGCGGCAAAGAGTCCAGCTGCCCCCGCACCAATCACGACGACTTCGGCGAAGCGATCACTCTTCACCGAGAAGTTCCTCAGGCAACTGCTCGAGGATCTCCTCGGGCGACTGCTCGTCGAAGGGAACTTCCTCGCCGCGCAGCCCGCTGATGGCGTTGGCGGCCGCCTTTTGCTCCGACTCTTTCTTGCTCTTGCCCCACGCCGGAGCAAACCGCCGGCCGCCGACTTCGGCAGCGACTTGGAAGCACTTGCTATGGTCGGGACCCTTCTCGTCGAGCAAGCGGTAGTTGGGTGTGACGCCATGCTCGCGCTGGGCGAGTTGCTGAAGCTGGGATTTGTAGTTGCGACCCATCTCGCCCGCTTCGGCGAGGTCGATCTCGGGACCCATCAAACGGAGGATGAAGGTCTTCGCGGCGCGTTCGCCACCATCCAGGAAGATGGCAGCCACCAGGGACTCGAATACCGCGGCGAGCACGCTCGAGGGAACTTCGGGATGTGTAGTCATTCCCTTACCGAGGACCAAGAATTCTTCGAGTCCCAAAGCAGCACTGACCTTCGCGCAAGTGACGCGGCTCACCACAATGGATTTGAGGCGTGTCAGCTCGCCTTCTAAATGCTCGGGGAATTCGCGATAGAGCTGCTCGCAAACCACGGCTCCTAGAATCGCATCGCCGAGGAACTCCATCCGCTCATTGGACGCGAGGCGATTTTCGGCACCTGACGCGTGCGTTAGAGCCGACTCAAGGAGTTGGCGATCGTTGAAGGTGTACCCAATACGAGCTTGGCAAAGGTCGAGGTACGACTGCACCTCGGGCATAGAATTGGTAGATGACATCCGTTAGAAACCCGCCGGAGCGGCGGTCGCGTAGCTGGACCGGATGGTTTTCAGCCACGTGACTATCACTCCGGACATAGAGAGATCGGAAACTCGACTGTCCTAATGTCAACGAGCATAAACGGTTGAAGCCTTGCGGTCAACTGAAACGCCAGGGTTTGGGGCGCACTCGCGCCGGGCGTTTACGCTTCTCCCGGCGGCCACTAAACTGCGTAACTCGCGTCCGCAAGCCAATTTATAGCGGCGAAGCATGATCAATACCCTCTTGCTCCCCGAACTCCGCGAAATGATCGCCACCAACGATCAGGAGGGGCTGCGCGAATTCGTCTCGGCACTCCACCCCGCGAGGGCCGCAGAGTTCATGGAGGGACTGATCCCCCAGGAAGCCTGGGAGGTCCTGCAAGCCTCGGACCCTGGGCGGCAAGCCGAAGTGTTCGGCTTTTTGCCGGACGCCATGAAGGTCGAGATCCTGGAGACCGTCGCTCCGAAGGAAACCTCGTCCCTGATGGCCGAGCTTCCCGCGGACGACCGCGTTGACTTGATCAACGACGTTCGCTCCGACGTGGTCGAGGAAATGCTGCCGTTGCTCCCGGTAGCGGAGCGTCGCGAAACCCTGCGCCTGATGGAGTTCCCCGAAGGCACCGCCGGCAGCGTGATGACCACGGAGGTCGCCCGGCTGAACGAATCGATGACCGTGCACCAGGCCCTCGAAGCGATCGCGCGGTTGAGCGAGGACCTCGAAACGGTCTACTACAATTACATCGTCGACGAAGACAATCGCCTAAGAGGACTGATCTCCGCTCGACAGCTAGTAGTGAACTATGGCAAGCCGAACGTCAAAGTCTCGGACTTGATGCAACGCGATGTCGTCACGGTTCTGGCGACGGACGATCAGGAAACGGTAGCGGCGAAGGTGGCGAACTTCGACTTCATCGCCATTCCCGTGGTCGACGAGCAGCAACACCTGCTCGGAATTATCACGCACGACGACATCATTGACGTTATGCGCGAAGAGGCGACTGAAGACGCCCACATGGCGGCGGCCGTCGATCCGCTGGACGATAGCTACCTCGACACGCACTGGTTTACGCTAGCGTGGAAACGAGGCATGTGGCTGAGCATCCTGTTCTTCACGGGGCTCATCACGGCCTTTTCGCTACAGAATTATCAAAACGATTTCGCGAAGGTCTCGTGGCTGATCTTCTTTCTACCTCTCGTGATGTCGAGCGGAGGAAATTCGGGAAGCCAATCCGCAACGCTCGTGATCACGGCCATGACCCATGGCGATGTGAAGATGTCGGATTGGTGGCGCGTGATCAAACGCGAGCTATTGATGGGTCTGTGCTTGGGAGGGACCCTGTCGATCGCGGGATATGCCGCGGCCGTGTTACTGCTAAAGGTCTATGCTGAAGCAGATCCAGATTCGGAATTGCCGTTTCAGCCACCGACGTTTACCGAAGTATTGGTGATTCCGATCACCCTCGTTCTCGTGGTATTCTGCGGAACTCTTTGCGGAGGAATGCTGCCGATGCTGTTCCGCCGCTTCGGTCTCGACCCCGCGCTGATGAGCAACCCGTTTGTGGCGGGTATCAACGACATCGCGGGCATCGTCATCTACATGAACGTTGCGATACTGCTACTCGATGCGTTGGGCTAGTCGTTAGCTCTACACATCCAGCACAGGATGTCCGACGTACATCTGCAAAATCTGGCTCTGTACCTTGATGGCGCGAATCAAGACCCAGATTTGCTCTTGAGTGAAGCTCTTCGGATCGCTGTTCGCCAGGTCTTCGAGTTCCTGGGTCATCGCGGCGTGCTGGTCGGTGGCGAGCTGCAAACGCAGGCCGGTTTCCTTCCAGGCGCGGTGCAGTGTCGGACGATCCATCAGTTCGTTGAGGTTGGCGTACTCATTGGTGAGCAACAGGCACAACCGCGCGACATCCTGAGGACTCGCCTCGGGCTGAAGGTCTTCAATCTGTTGGGCAAGACTGTGGCAGTTCATCGCAGGGGCCTTTTCAGCGAGCGGCAGATTCACGGTGCAAACATTCGAGAGTGATTGGGCAAAGGGATCGAGGTCGAGCAGTGACTCGCCGCGAACGTTCAAAGGTAGGTTAGGAATCGCCAACAGCCACCCAGGCCACTGCAAGGCGCGGAAGTCCACACGCTCCAAGTTGCGGTTCCACAACGTTTGGCAACGCGGGGTGTCGCGTGCTGGCTACCCTGAGGTGACAAAACCGCGGCTGGCCGGTGGGGTGTGAATCCATCACGCCGATTTGGCGGGTTGGGACGCTCTACTTTCGGCAAAATCGGTACGCCGGGCGGGCACGCTGGCCTCCGTAAAATCATCAGAAAATCTCTCGTTTTTTGGAGCGTCGCGGCGGGCGGGAAAACGCACTTTGTGGACACCGGCGCGGCAGGGGGCGAGAATGCTCTCTGGCCTCCCGTTGCAGCCGGTTTTACTCCCGAGGTTTGTCCCGCCATGCCACGTTGCCAGATTTGCGAAGCGTATTTAACTCCGCTAGAAGTCGCCAATTCCGATTGTCCGACCTGCCGCCAACGACGCGGAACACCCGCTGATTCTGTTGAGTGGCACAGCGTGGCGAGAATGACGAACTTAGCGGAAGCCGGATATCTAGTGAGCTGCCTGGAAGCCGAGGGAATCGACGCCCGGCTCGTGGAGTCGCAGTCGTTTAGCGCCCTGGGTGGTAGTTGGTCGCATAGCTACGAATTGCAGGTGCCCCTAGAAGCCCGGGCCCGAGCGGCGGAGATCCTGCGTGCGGAGGCGGAGCAGTTTGCGGGCGAAGGGGCCGAATACGACGAATTTGGCGAACCCATCGAGGACGAACCGGTCCATCTGGTGTTCTGGCGTCCGGTCGCCTTGATGGCTCTGGCTGGTTTGGCGACACTGTGGCTCAGCCAGCGTGTGCCAGACCCTAGGCAAAGAACGCTCCCCCACCGCGACGCGGCGGCTCTGGGTGCGGCGATTGAAGCCCTGGGCGAACCACTGGTAGTGAAGTCGGAGACCGGGCAGACGAAGCATCGGCTTCGGTACTTCTCGGAGCACCGAGTTTGGTACCTGGAGTCGGACACCAACGGCGATGGCCGACTCGACCGCCGGCAACGCTTTGCGCTTGACCCCACCGCCCAATAACTACTGCCAACCAACGCGAACTCTATGGCTCGACTCGGCGTCAACATCGATCACGTAGCAACCGTCCGCGAAGCACGTAAGACGAACGAGCCCGACCCCGTGTGGGCAGCCACCCTCGCCGAACTCGGCGGGGCGGATGGCATCACGCTCCACTTGCGCGAGGACCGTCGGCATATTCAGGACCGCGACGTTCGCATCATGATCGAGACGGTGGCCGTGCCCACGAATCTCGAACTGGCGACGGCGGACGAAGTGCTGGCGATTGCGTGCGACCTTCGCCCTACGCAGGCCACGCTGGTCCCCGAGCGACGCGAAGAAGTGACAACCGAAGGTGGTCTCGATGTCGTCGGGCAGCGAGAGCGAGTCACGGCCGCTGTGAAGCGTCTTCAAGACGCGGGCATTGTGGTCAGCTTGTTCCTCGACCCCGATCCACAGCAAATCGAGGCCGGAATCGCCACGGGGGCCGAAGCAATCGAATTGCACACCGGTGCGTACGCCCACGCGTCGGCGAAGGGGAAGGCACTCGACGAACTTGCGCAGCTCCATCAATCGGCGGAACTCATTCGCCAGGCCGGCATTGTGCTCAATGCAGGACACGGGCTCACTTATCGCAACGTGCGTCCCGTCGCGGCGATTGCCGAGATGCACGAGCTGAACATCGGCCACAGCATCATCGCTCGGGCCATCATGGTGGGGCTCGAACAGGCGGTGCGGGACATGAAACGCCTGGTGTCGGAGTAGATTCGGCACCAGCGGCGACCTGCGGTTGTTACGCATGTCGCCCCTAGCCCAGATGCCGCGACTCTCGGTATCATACGCACACTTCCAATCCACCAGCTTGAGGCCAGATGATGACCACCAAGGGCGAGGCGTTTGCAGGACTATCGGTAGCGCTTACCACCCCGCTAAAGAATGGCGAGGTCGACTACGATAAGTTCGGCGAGCAGATTGAATTCCAGATCGCAGCGGGCACCCACTGCCTTTGCCCCGTCGGCACGACGGGCGAATCGCCGACGCTCAGCCACGAAGAGCACGAGCGGGTCATCGCGTTCGTCGTCGAGAAGTGCGCCGGCCGCATCAAGGTGATGCCTGGCGTCGGAAGCAACAGCACGGCCGAGGCACTGCGACTCACGAAGTTCGCCGAGCGCGCGGGTGCCGACGCGGCGCTCCAAGTCGCTCCGTACTACAACAAGCCGACCCAAAAGGGTTTCTACGAGCACTTCAAGGTGCTGGCCGAAGAGACGGGCTTGCCGCAGTGCATCTACAACATTCCCGGTCGCGCGGCGAAGAACATCGAGCCATCGACCATCATTCGCCTCGCCGAGCTCGAGAATATCGCGCTGGTGAAGGAGGCATCGGGCTCGCTCGACCAAGCGTCGCAGATCATCGCGGCAACCAATCTCACGGTGCTGTCGGGCGACGATAGCCTGACGCTGCCGCTCATGGCCGTTGGTGCCCGAGGAGTGGTGTCAGTGGTTGGCAACCTGGTGCCGGGCGACATGCTGAACCTGGTCGCCGCCGCGAATGCCGGCAACTACGACGAAGCTCGTAAGTGGCACTACAAGTTATTCCCACTCTGCCGCGACATGCTGGGCCTTTCGACCAATCCCATTCCGGTGAAGGCCGCAATGCAGATGCTCGGCCGAGATACCGGCGAGATGCTGCTGCCGATGACACCGCTCGACGAAACCGAAATGGCGTCGCTTCGCAAGACACTCGTCGCTTACGGCCTGCTGTAGGACAAGTGGCGTAAGCTTCCAGCTTGCGATGCTTACCCCACTGCTTCGCCAACCAGCTTAGCTCCTTCGTTCATCGGTCCGGCGATGAGGACCGAGAGTTCGTCACCTGTTGATTTCGCCAGCAGCGCGTCCCGCAGTCGAATTGCCTCGACTTTGTTCGGTGCGAACGCGAATACCGTCGGCCCCCACGAACTTTGCCCCACACCCGTGGCTCCGAGCTCTCGCAATTGCGTGACGAGCGCGGCGGTTTCGCGAGTAGAGTAAGCGCCACCTTGCACCGCGGCGAAGCAAAGCCCGGCGAGATGACCGTACTCATAAATAGCGGCGGCGAATCGATCGAAGTCGCCATTCTCGACCGCCGGGGCGAGCTGGTCGAATGCGATCTGCTGCAATTGCTTGGTGGTCCCGAGAGGCACGGGAGGCAACTTCGCAAACGCCGCGCGCTCTGCTTCCCCCGCCATGCCGGGACTGTTCTGCGGTGTGATGAGCAGCACTCGCCACTCGCTCGGCACCTCAACTCGTTTGGCAAGCGTACCGACTTCGTCGCTTGGCGACTTTCCTGCATCTACTAGCAATCCTCCGAGCACGAAGCCGTGCGTCCCCACCGCGGAGCGCAAACCACGACCCGCGGCTAGCGACAACTCGTCGGGAGACTTCTCGCCAATCACAACACAGCACTCGGCAATTCCGCGAGCCACCGCTAAGCCAAGTTGCGTCCCCACGCCGAACCCCGCGTGCTGTGGCGGTTGCTCCGTTAACTCAATGCGGCATGCTGGCAAGGTATCGAGCTTCCACCGAGCGGCGCATGACTTGGCGACCGTCGCGATGCGATCGGCGAGCGGACCTGCGGCTACGAACTGCTCGGCGGGAGAGAAGCGAAGCGTAAGCCGAGGCTTGTCGATCATCATGCCAACGCCGCCAAACTGACGCGGGTGCACAGGGCCCCACGCCCAGAGTCCGAAATGCAGCCGCGAACCGCACTGAATGGCAAACGAAGAGTCGAGCTTCATGGCGGCTTTACGAGTCGAGCATGGTGCGGGTGTCTTGTTCGCTCATTTGATCGTTGAGGAACTCCTGCAACTCGGCGAACGCTTGCCGCTCTGCGCCACCCGCCGTCTTGTCGACGATCGTCGCGTACTCGGCGTAGTGATCGAGCACCGTCTCGACCGACATCAAGTGCAATCGGGTAGCGAGGATCGCCGCCTCGATCACAGCGTGCCGTGCACGATGGAATCCGAAGAAGTCGCAAACGCGCCCTTCGTCCGTCACGCGGCACACCATCTCGGTACGGGAGTTCGAGTCGTCGAGTGAATCGACTTCGAACGCGTACCATCGAACACACTCGGCGAGCCGCTCGGGGTAACCTTCGGGGCCCGGCACGAGCTGGGGTGGATCTTTCAGGCGACCAATCGCGGCACGGGCAATCAGCAACACGTCGTCGGTCACATGCAGAATGCCTCGCTTGGCGCGGCTAAGGTTCTGGTAAGTTTGCGATGACTGGTAGGGGCGCAAGAGCAATCGCGTGATGGGCCAGTCGACTTTAGGCCCCATCGCTGCCACGTGCGTCGACCCATCCTCGTTCGAGGTGGTCACTACGCCTTCGAGCAGCGGGCAGTCGTGGAAGTCGGCCATGATGTCAAAAGGTAACCGGGCGGGTCGGCATCGTCCACTCGGGGGCGGGCGGAGCGAGCTCGGACTTGGCGAGTTCGGCGGGATCGCCCGTATATTCGATACCGGCGATACGCAAAAAATTGGCCAGCATCGCGTAGCCGCACTCCGTGAGCACCGACTCGGGATGAAACTGCACTCCCACCAGCGGAAGCTCGCGATGCGCAAACGCCATCAACGTTCGCTCGTCGATGGTCCAAGCCGTGGGAACAAGAACTTCGGGTAGTGTGGTCACGTCTGCCACCAGCGAATGGTAGCGCCCCACTTTGGTCGGCGTGGGAATGTCTTGGAACAGGCCCTCGCCAACGTGTTCGATCTCCGAAGCCCGTCCATGCCAAGGACGACGCCCGCGAACCACTCGCCCGCCGAGCGCCTGCGCAATGGCTTGATGCCCGAGGCAGACACCGAGCATGGGCGCCTCTTTGTGCAGCGATGCCACCAGCTCCAGCGACACTCCCGCTTGGTCCGGTGTGCAGGGGCCAGGCGAAAGGACAACGGCTTGCGGCTCAAGTTGCCGAACATCGGCGACGCTCACCGCGTCGTTACGCACCACGCGCGTCGGCACCCCCAGCCGCTCGAAATAGCGAGCCAGGTTGTGGACGAAGCTGTCGTAGTTGTCGATGACCAGAATCATAGTCGTGTTACTCGCGGGCCTTCAGCATCCCACGCGCCTTGTGCCAAGTTTCTTCGTACTCGCGCCGCGGGTCGCTTTCAGCAACAATGCCGCCGCCGGCCGACATTTGCCACCAGCCACCACCGGCGGTGATGGTGCGAATCAACAAGTTGCTGTCCATTGCCCCGTCGAAACCAATGTAAGCCAGCGAGCCGCAGTAGGCGCCACGGGCCGTGGGTTCGAGCTCGGCGATGATCTGCATCGCGCGAACTTTGGGCGCACCGGTAATCGAGCCGCCGGGGAACGCAGCGCGGATTAAGTCGATGGGCGTGCATCCCGTCTGCAATCGCCCCTCGACCACTGAGACCAAGTGCTGGACGTAGGCGTACGACTCGAGCCCGCAAAGCTGGGTGACGCGAACGCTGTCGGGCTGGCAGACGCGGGCGAGGTCGTTCCGCAGCAGGTCGACGATCATCAAATTCTCCGAACGATCCTTCGCGCTCTGCGTCAGTTCGTCGCCGGCGAACAAATCGGCTTCGGGCCGCGCGGTGCGGGGGCGGGTACCCTTGATGGGACGTGTTTCCACCGCATCGCCACGCACTTCGAGAAAACGCTCGGGCGAGGCACTCGCCAGTTGGTAATCGCCTAGATCGAGGTAGCCCGCGAACGTCGCCGCGTTGCGCACGCGAAGTCGTTCGTAGAGTTCTACCGATGTGCTACTGGGTGGCATTAACAGCCGCTGCGACAGGTTCACTTGAAAGATGTCGCCCGCGTGGATGTACTCCACCGCTTTCGCCACGGCCGACAAATAAGCCTCGCGTGAGAAGTCGCTGGTAATCCCTTCGGAAACGGGGAACTGCGGAGCCGTGATTTCAACCTTATTTGAACTCGCGACCAAATTCGGCTTCGGCGGCGACGTGAGACGCTCGTAAAACTCGTCGCAACGCGCGGTCGCGCGGCGAAGCCGGTCTTCGGGATTGGAGGCGGGGAAGCCTTGCGAGATGATCCACGCCGCGCCGCTCTGATGATCGAACGCCACGACCACGTCGTACAGGCCCATGGCGAGTGCCGGCACTTGGAACTCGTCGTATTGTGGGCGAGGGAGTTGTTCGAGGCTGTGGCACAACTCGTACCCCAACAGCCCCGCCGCACCACCTTGAAACGGTGGCAGATCGGGCAGCGTCGGCACCTGGAACGGTTCCCACTGGCGGGCGAGTTCCGCGAGCGCGTCGCTCCCATCCGCCGGCACCGTGATCCACTCGAACGGATCGGCCGCGACGAACGAGTAGCGGCCCAAGTCGCGATGGTGCATCGCACTATCGAAGAACACCACGTGCGGTAGCGCGGCTAGCGAGCGAAACGCGCTGAGGCTCGTCACCGATTCGGGCAGCGCGCGGACCACCGGCGTACCGGGGGTGCCCGGCACTCGTTCGAACTCGGAAGTGAGCGGAGCAGCAGTCATTCGCGGGTGGGTCGTTTCGCTTTCAGGTAGTGCCGGGCTTCGTCGCGAGTCAGGTGCCCCCAGTCGAGAGGTTCGTCCTGCTGGTACTGTTTATCGAGCACGACGGCAGTGAGGGCTTTGCACATCTCGTAGCCCAGGTAGAACGCGTGGCTCGCATCGAGGTTCGCCGGCGGAGCGCCACTTGAACCACTTTTCAACAACCGATCCATTAATGCGAAAGGATCGCGATCGGCAAGGTGCAGGGCGTGCGATACCAGATGAACTTCGCCATTGTTCGTGAAAATACGAAAATTGTTGTCCTTGATTTCGGCGGCGAGCCGGTCGAGGTCTTCGGTCGTTGGCTCGGTGACTTTGGGATCACGGAGCGTGACCAGTCGCGTGTCGAGGTGCTTGGGAAGTACACCGTGGTGAATGGCGTGATGCACCAACTGCCGGCCGAGATCACACTCGCGAACACTGGAGCGGGCCCAGTTGATCACTTCGGTCGTAAGCACGCTGCGAATGCCGAGTTCCTGACAAATGGCGAGCAGCATCACGTTGACGCCGGCCGAGTCGACGTCGGTCAGTTCGGTCAAGTTACCGATGCCCATCATCATCTCGGCGTCGGGATAACGGCGACGCGTCGTCATGTACCGTTCGAGGCTCGCGGCGAATCCAAAGCCAATCGGTTCGAGGATCGGATCGATTCGCAGCGGCACGCCGCGCGTGGCAAGGTACTCAATCGTTTCGTCGAGCCCCGCGAGCGTCTTGGGATCGTCCGGAACGGCGACGACTTCGGCCCCCCAGTCGATCGCCGCCTCGCGATTCGAGCTGTTCACCGAGAGCACGAGTTCCGCCCCCGCCTCGACCGCGGGGGCAATCTCACGCGGATCGAGGCTGTCGATCGACACGCGCAGGCCAAGATCACGAACTGCACGCACAGCGTCCGCCACACCAAGCCACGGCCCGCCGGGATCGCAGCCAATGTCGATCAAGTCGGCACCGCTTGCCGCGTAGCGTTTGGCGATCGTCAGGATTTGTTCTAGCGACAGCCGCGGACAGTTGTTGATCTCGGCGAGGATCTGGATGTCGTGCTCGCCGTAGCCGGTGAGATCGCGCTGTTGTCCAAAGTGCTCGGGCAGCCGTCGCAAGTCGCGGGGGCCGAACTCGACAGGGCGTTCGCCGGCGAGCGCGACGATCGGCGCCGCATTACCTTCGCAGTATCCTGGCAAGATGATGCGAGTAGCTTTAGGATCGACGGCGAGCTTCTTGGCGATCCACTCGGGCGTCATCAGCGCCGCGACGGTGATCGGTAGAACGCTGATCGTGTAGTCGAAGTCGAGCTTCGTGGCGAGCGACACCACCGCATCGCGGAGCGCGTGCTCGGCGAGTCGACCGGTGACGAATTGAAGGTGCTCGCGGGACACAGTTGCTACAGTCTTTGGAGTATGCGAAGCGTGGAAGGGCAGGGGGCTACTCGCGGTAGCTCCCCGCGAAGCCGCCGTTGATGGGCAGCACGTGCCCAGTGATGAAGCTGGCCGCGGGCGACGCCAAGTACACGGCAGCCGCGGCGACGTCTTCCGCCGTGCCCCAACGACCGACGAGCGCCTCGCCCCGTGCGCGGCGATCCCAGTAGTCGCTGCCTCCGCCGCTCCACTTGGTGCGAATCCATCCCGGTGCCAGGCAGTTCACGCGAACGGTTGGTGCGAGCGACTTGGCAAGGCTCTTGGTGAACGCCATGACGGCTCCCTTGACCGTGGCGAACATCTCGCCGCTGTCTCCTTCCATGCCAACGTCGGCTTGGTCCCAACCCATATTGAGGATCACGCCATGACCACGCTCGCGCATCTGCTCGCCGATGGCGCGTGAAAGGTCGATGGTCGCGCGGACATCGACCTGCCAGAGCGCGGCAAGCTTCTCGTCGAACGACCAATTAGCCGCTTCGCCCGTCAGCACGTCGACGCCGGCGTTGTTCACGAGGATATCGAGCGGGCCAACCTCCGTGACAAGTTGCTCGCACGCCTTCGGATCGGCCAGGTCGAAGGTGAAATGCCGCCCACCTGCGCCGGTGGCAGCGATCAACTTGCGTACCTCGACCATGCCAGCCGTGTTGCGGCGGGTATGGAGATGAACGTCGGCTCCCGCAGCGGCAAACGCCAATGCGATTGCGCGGCCAATGCCGCTGGAGCTGCCAGTGACGAGCGCAGTTTGCCCCGCTAGTGGCTGCGGGTTTTTGATGTCGGAAGGCGAGGGAGTCATGAGGTTGCCGTTGTTCATCCGCTGGCCGCGGCCTACCATCTAGGAACTGCCGCGAGAACTCAACGAACCTCTACTATACAAGGTCGACCAGACCATGTCGTCGGACCCCCTGCCAACCGATACGATTCGCACCAGCCCACCTGCGAGGGCATGGTGGAGACGGTGGTTTCCGCTGGTGTGGTGGGGGTTTTTGCTGATCCTCGCGGCGGCGATTGTCCTACTCGGCGAGCGAGCCGTCGACTCCGATGTCCGCGTCGTGGCGCTCATCGTGCTGGCGAACCTAGCCTGGTTGGTGCCGCTTGTATGGCTCCTGTTCTCTTGGCCGCCGATCAAGTCGCTTCCTGCCGGCAAGCGGTGGCTGTTGCGCGGCGTGGTCATGGCGGTCGTCGCCGCCGCGTTCTCGAGCATCGATGTCGATTACGATGGTGATGGTAGGTGGAAGGCGCTACGCTTCACGTGGCAAGCGGATCCTGACGAACAACTGGCAACACTTTCCACCACGCGTGTCGCCGAGAACTGGCAGACCACGCCCCAAGACTATCCCCGCTTTCTTGGAAATGGGTACTGGGCCGAAGTCGAAGGGGTGAATCTCTCAGCCGATTGGAAAGCATCGCCGCCAGAACTTTTGTGGAAGCAACCGATCGGCGCGGGGTGGTCGGCGTTTGCGATCGTCGGCGAGTACGCGCTTACCCAGGAACAACGCGGTGCCGACGAGCTCGTGGTGTGCTATCACGTCCCCACCGGCGAAGTCGTTTGGACGCACGCCGACCCCTCGCGGCACGATCCGGGCGACATGCAAGCGGGGCTCGGAGGCATTGGTCCGCGTGCAACGCCGACCATTCACGAAGGCCGGGTCTACACGCTGGGTGCGCGGGGTACGCTAAATTGTCTCGCAGCGCAAAGTGGCGAGGCGATCTGGACGGTGGATCTAGCTACGTTCGGACTGAAGCCACTGGTGTGGGCCGATTCGAGCTCGCCACTCATTGTGCCGGGCGCTGGCCTGGTGGTTGTAGGTGGCGGTCAATCCGCCGACGGACATTCTATTGTGGCGGTCCGCCTAGAAGACGGAAAGCTTGCGTGGCAGAGCGGCCCGCCGATCACGTCGTACGCCTCACCCGTCTACGCCGAAATCGCCGGCGTGCCCCAGATCGTCGTCGTCAACGAATCGTCCGTCGGCGGATACGATCTGAAGAGTGGCGAAGAGCTATGGACATTCGAACAACCCGGCAGTTCGTCCGGCAGCGCCTCGTGCTCGCAGCCCATTCCGCTGCCCGGCGATCAGATTCTCGTCAGCAAGGGTTACGGCGTCGGCGCAAGGCTCGCTCAGATCGAGCGCGACGCCGACGGCAATTTCGGGGCTAAGTTGCTATGGGACAAGACGGTGCTTAAGACCAAGCTGTCGAACTTGGTGATCCGCGACGGCCACGCGTACGGGCTCGATCATACGTTTCTCTCCTGCGTCGAGATCGAGTCGGGCCGAGTGAAGTGGAAGAAACGCCGCTCACCGGACTTTGGGCACGGTCAGGTGCTGCTGGTGGGTGACAAACTACTGGTCACCACGGAGTCGGGCGAAGGAGTTCTGGTCGAGTGCACGCCTAAGAAGTACGTGGAGCTCGCCGCAATGCCGATGCTCGACGAAGGGGTTTGTTGGAACAATCCGGCGCTTTCGGGACCGCTGCTGCTAGTTCGTAGCGACCGCCAGGCCGCGTGCTATCGCCTTCCGCTTGGGGGCGACGCGGCCGACGATTCGGCGAAAGAGTGAAGCAGACCTCCGAAAATGTGCCCCCACTTGGCGATACCTCACGCTTGGGGGAGTGTTAGATGACTCCAGCGGCGGATTTTCCATTTCAGACCTACGTAGCCACTTCCCATGCCTAAAGTCCTAGTGCTTCGACTGCTGTTCGCAGTCGCCCTCGCCCCGTCGCTTGCCGTATTCGCCCAAGGTCCACCGCCAGGAGGCGAAGGTCGCGGCGGCCGTGGCGGGTTCGGTTTTCCTGGGATGCCGGGCTTTGGCGGACGAGGCGAGACGAAGCTGGTCGAGAAGTTTGACGAGAACAAGGACGGTTGGCTAAACACCGAGGAGCAAGCCGCCGCCCGCGAGTCGCTAGCTTCGGGCGACGGGGGCGAAGGAGGCCGTCGGCGCGGACCGCAGTTCGGTCGCCGCGGTGGTGGCGAGCCTCCGAAGCCGGGCCGCAAAGTATCGCCGGACGAAGTCGAACAGTTCGCCGACGAACCGCTCTACTCGCCAGATGTTTTGCGGACCATCTTCATCGACTTCGAATCGAAGGACTGGGAGAAAGAACTCGAAGCGTTCAAAGGTACCGACGTCGATGTCCCCGCCACGGTAACCGTCGATGGCAAGACCTATCCTGGCGTGGGGGTGCACTTCCGCGGTGCGTCGTCCTTCATGATGATCCCGGCGGGAAGCAAGCGCTCGCTCAATCTGTCGTTTGATACCGTCGACGACGAGCAGCGACTCTACGGTTACAAGACACTCAACCTGCTTAATGGCAACGGTGATCCCTCGATGCTGAGCAGCGTGCTCTATTCGGAAATGGCCCGCGAGAACCTGCCGGCTCCCAAAGCCAACCTGGTTGAAGTCGTCATCAACGGCGAAAGCTGGGGCGTGTTCGCCAACGTCCAGCAGTTCGACAAGGTGTTCCTGGAAGAGAACTTTGATTCGAGCAAAGGCACGCGTTGGAAAGTGCCCGGCAGCCCGATGGGCGATGGTGGGTTGCGTTATCTGGGCGATGACTTGGCCGAGTACAAAACACGCTTCGAGATGAAATCGAACGATGGCGAGAAGGCGTGGAATGCGCTCATTGAGCTGTGCCAAGTGCTAAACGAAACGCCGACCGAAGAGCTCGTAGAAAAACTGGAGCCGATGCTCGACATCGACCAAGCGATTTGGTTCCTGGCGTACGACAATGCCTTCGTGAACAGCGACGGCTACTGGACTCGTGCCAGCGACTACTACTTGTATCGCGATGAGAAGGGTGTGTTCCACCTCATTCCGCACGACATGAACGAGGCGTTCCACTCGGGTCGCGGTGGCCCTGGCGGCCCAGGAGGCTTTGGACCTCCTCCCGGCTTTGGCCCCCCTCCGGGTTTTGGACCTCCTCCCGAAGGCGCTACTCCCGAAGGAGCACCTCCCCAAGGCCCACCCCGCGAAGGGGAGGGAGGGCGAGGTGGCTTCGGCCCTCCGCCCGGATTCGGTCCTCCCCCCGAGGGCTTTGGCCCTCCTCCCGAAGGCTTCGGCCCTCCTGGCGAGCGTGGTCCTGAGGGACGCGGTCGCGAAGCGGGACGGCGCGGCGGTCGCGGAGGACGAGGTGGTCGCGGTGGCTTTGGCGGCCCTGGGGGCCCCGGTCACGGTGGCGTGGATCTCGATCCTCTGGTTGGGCTTGATAACGAGCGGATGCCGCTGCGTAGCCGACTGCTGCAAGTTCCCGAACTCCGTGAGAAGTACCTGGAGCGTGTTCGGTTCATCGCCGAGGAGCAACTCGATCCGGAGAAGTTCGCCAAGCGCGTGGATCACTACCGGCAGTTAATCCAACCTGCGATCGAGCAGGACACGCGCAAACTTTCTACCACCGAAGCGTTCGTCAACGCCACGGCTTCGGATGAGAAGGCCGCGGAAGGTTCGCTTCGGCATTTCGCCGCCGAGCGGAGCAAGTACCTGAAAGAGTACAAAGCCCCCGCAAAGCCGGCTCAGGAAGCCAAAGACGACGAAAACTAATTTCGCTCCGGCCCCTTGGCCCGAATGCTTATTTCATAAATTTTTGTGAGGAAACATTTCCACCACCCCGCCGGTCCGGCTATAATGCGGCCCGGCGGGATGGCTACCGGTCCCGCAATCGACGCTCCCTTTCTCCTTAGGAGTACGGACCCATGCCAGGCGGAATGTTGGTTCTTCGCGCAGTTGTTGCCACGTTGTTCGTTAGTTGCCTCGCGAGCGCATCGTGCTCACGCGGTGCCGAAGTGAAGATCGACGTCAACGTCGATCGGCCTACCGTGGCGATCAGCCCCGTGCTCTACGGCTTGTTCTTCGAGGACATCAACTACGGGGCCGATGGTGGCCTCTACGCCGAGCTCGTTCAAAATCGCTCGTTCGAGTACTACCCGGTCGATGGTTGGGCACAAAACAGTCGTCAGTTGCACCCGCTGTTTGCTTGGTCGAAGGTCGAGCGCGAGGGTGGCAAGGCGGAACTCGCGGTGAAGACCGACGAACCGCTCAATAAGAAGAACACGAAGTACCTCGAACTCAAGCTTGCCGGCGACGGTCAGGCCGGTGTTCGCAACGAGGGCTTCGGTGGCATCGTTGTTGAAAAGGGCGCGAAGTACGACTTCTCGGTCTACGCCAAACGCACCGAAGATCATGACGCCCCGCTGGTGGTAACGCTCGAGACCAAGGATGGCGAGGTTCTCGGTTCTGCAACTATCGATGGCATCAGCGACCAGTGGACCAAGTACGAAAAAACCATCACGGCCAGCGACTCGGCCGCCGACACGCAGCTAGTGCTAGTGACGAATGGCGGTGGCAAGTTAATGCTTGACATGGTGTCGCTGTTTCCTCAGGACACCTTCAAAGGCCGCAAGAATGGGATGCGAAAGGACCTGGCTCAGTCGCTTGCTGACCTAAAGCCCGGTTTTCTGCGTTTCCCCGGTGGGTGCATTGCCCACGGTCAGGGCCTCGCCAACGCCTATCGCTGGAAAGACACCGTTGGCGATGTCGCCGAGCGTAAGCCGAACTGGAACTTGTGGGGCTACCATCAGACTTACGGCCTTGGCTACTTCGAGTACATGCAGTTGTGCGAAGACATCGGCGCCGAGCCTCTGCCCGTCGTGCCGCTGGGCGTGGCGTGCGGCTTCCGTCAGCCGTTCGATTTCGCGCCGATGGAAGACCTTCACGAATGGATCGACGACGCCCTGGATCTAATCGAGTTCGCGAACGGTCCGGTGGATAGCGAGTGGGGAGCTCTTCGCGCGGCGATGGGTCATCCCGAACCGTTCAATCTCAAGTACCTCTGCCTCGGCAACGAGGAGCACGACACGCCGGAAGTTCGTGAGCGATTCCCGCTGTTTGTCGACGCGATTCGCAAGCAGTATCCCGACATCAAACTCATCGGTACCTCCGGGTTGGGCCCCGAGATTCCATTGTACGACTTGATGACACGTACCAACGTCTACAGCTCGGACGAGCATTACTACATGCAGCCCGGCTGGTACCTTGATAACGTGCGTCGCTTCGATGCCTTTGATCGTGCGAAGCCCAAGGTGTTCGTGGGCGAGTACGCGTCGGAAGACAACCGCCAATTCAACGCGGTGGCCGAAGCGGCGTACCTGACCGGCATCGAACGGAACGCCGACATCGTCGATATGGCGTGCTATGCCCCGCTGTTCGCCAAGTACGGATCGACCCAGTGGACCAAAGCCGACCTCATCTGGTTCGACAACCAGCAATTGGTGAAGACGCCGAATTACTACGTGCAGCAACTCTTTAGTAGGAACAAGGGCGACGTTTACCTCGACAACACCGTCGAGATGTCCGAGCGTGCCTTGTCCGACGAGAAGTACGCAGGGCGTGTCGGCATCGGCACTTGGCGGACCGGCATTGAAGTTGAATCGGCCTCGCTCGATGGCAAGCCGCTGGACTTCTCGACTTGGGAAGTCGAACAAGGCGACTTCGTCCTCAAGGATGGTGTCTACGCCCAGCGCGACCGCAACATGGAAGCCGCGGTGAGCATTGCCCCCGAGTCGGCGACGGGCGAGAAGTCGGTCTTCAAGGTTCGCGCACGGAAGACCGGAGGGAACGAGGGCTTCCTGCTAGTGTTTGGCCATGGTGACAACGGCAACTACTGGTGGAACGTCGGCGGCTGGGGCAACACCGAACACGCCTTACAGCGAAAAGGTGGTCAAGATCGTCTCGCGGCCAAGCGCGGACGCATCGAAAACAACCGCTGGTACGACCTCCGCGTCGAACTCGAACCGGGCCGCATTCGCTGCTACCTGGACGACGAACTGGTACACGACTACCAGCCTCTGGCTCCCGAGGTGGTCGCTTCGCCCACGTTCGACAAGTCGACAGGCGAACTTTTGCTGAAGATCGTGAACCCTGGCACCGAGGCGGTCACGGCCAAGGTGAACTTGCAAGGCGAACTCTCACTGGGCGACGAAGTCCAGGTGACCACACTCGCCGGAGCGCCAGAGGCGATGAACAACCGCGAGTCGCAGCCCATCGAGCCCGTCGAATCGACCATGCCCGCCACGCCGACGATGTCGATCGAACTGCCACCCACTTCGGTGCAGTTGCTTCGCGTGAAGGTGAAGTAGCACCGTGCGGTGGAACGCCGATCCTCATGGTGGCGGCACAGTGTGCGGATGTTGGCACCCATCGTGGGATATCAGATCACACTGGTTTCGCAAAAGTGGTGTTAATTGGCCCGAAAATCGACGCATGCGCGCGAGCTTTCCGGCTTGTACCTGAGATATCATGGGGCGATTGATGGCAGCAAGCATCCGTTGCCATAGGTTCTTCCATGACCACACAGGTAGCCCCGCACATGAAGTTTCAGTTCCCGTCGGAATCCAAACCAAGCCGGCGTAGCGTTCTGGTGGCGATGTGCTTTCTCCCCAGCCTGCTGGCCTCGCGCTGGTCGACGGCTGCGATGAAGTCTCCCTCCCAGGGATCCTGGACACTGGCAATATTGCCTGACACGCAGATCTATTCGCAGAATTTTCCCCAGCACTTCGACGCGCAAACGCAGTTCCTGGTCGACAACGCCGAGAAGCTGAACCTGAAGTACGTCCTGCACGAGGGCGATATCACCAACCGCAACACAACCGACCAATGGGACAACGCCCTGAAGTCGATGTCCATGCTCGATGGCAAGGTGCCTTACGCGATGGCCCCCGGCAATCACGACTACGGGCCGAAGGGCAACGGCGCGACGCGTGAAAGCTACTTCAACGAGGATCGGTACTTCGGCCCCAACAGCTCCTACGCCGCTCAAGGGTCGATTGGTGGGTTCTTCGAGGAGGGGAAGACCGACAATACCTGGCATGAGTTCGAGGCAGGTGGCAAGAAGTGGCTGGTGCTTGCCCTCGAGTGGGGCCCCCGTGACGAGGTGGTCGAATGGGCCAATAAGGTGGTTGAGGATCACCCCGATCATCAGGCAATGCTGGTCACCCACGCCTACATGTACTACGACGACACCATCTACGACTGGAAGAATAAGGGGCCCAAGCAAAATTGGAACCCTCATGCCTATGGCGTCGAAAAGGCCACTGGTACCTCGGTCAACGATGGTCAGGAGCTTTGGGAAAAGCTCGTCTCAAAGCACCCCAATTTCCGGATGACCTTCAACGGGCACGTGCTCCAGGACGGTGCCGGTTTCCGCTCGACGCCCGGTGAGCATGGGAATCCCGTTCATCAGATGCTGGCTAACTACCAGATGAACAAAGAGGGTGGCCAGGGCGATATGCGGCTGCTAGAGTTCCTGCCCGACGGCAAGACGGTCAAGGTCCGCACCTACTCTCCCGTGCTCGATCGCTACGACGAACGCCCCCATCAGCAGTACACGCTGAACCTCGAAGAGCTGGCCAACTTCACCAAGTAGCAGACCGGAGAGTCGTCCTACGAAACAAGCCGTGGTGTTCCGGAATAGAACACCACGGCTTTGCTATTTACGGCGATGAAATGGTACTTCTAGTGCCGCAGCATGACGACCGGCAAGTGAGCCAGTCGCAGTACGCGCTCGGCGACCGAACCGATCAGTAGCCGGCGGAAGCCGGTGCGGCCGTGCGACGCCATCACGATCGCGTCGGCTTTGATGGCTTCGGCCTGCTCGACGATGCGATGCCCCGCGTCGCCAAAGGCAACGTGAAAGTTCAATCCGTTGTACCGCGGGTCGGCGAAGTACTTGGCAAACGCCTCGTTGACGTTCTTCCGCTGCACGTCCTCACTGAGCGACTCCCAAACCACGCCTGGCGTGGTGACATCCAGATCGGCCGCCACGTGAAGCACGTGCACTTTGTCGCCGGCGTCAGCCATCGCCAGCGCTTCGTCCACCGACTTAATGCTGTCGTCGCTGAAGTCCACCGGCACTAGGAGCACCTTGTTCTCAAACCAGTTTTTCATTGCTAGGGTTCCTTAGCCGCATGTTCGAATACGATTAACTCGAGCCGGTCGTTACCGGAGTGATCTCAGTGCCACTCTCGGCGCCACTTTCGGCATTCGAGGTCGAATGAGCCTCGCGTGGCCGGACCGTTAGCACAGGGCAGTGGGCCGTACGCACTACGGTATCCACAACGCTGCCTAACAGCAACCTGGAAAGCCCTGTCCGCCCGTGCGATCCCATGACCACAAGGTCCACGTCGTGTTCATCGGCAAACTCGATGATCGTCCGCGCGGGGGTGCCGAGCAACAGGTGTCGCTCGAACTCCACTTCGGCCGAGGGTGGCGAAACGGCTTCAAGTAGCACCTGCGACTCGTGCTCGATCTGCTGCGTGAAGTCGGCCAGGTAACCCATGCCGGTGTACTCGGTCGTGTAGGCGGCGCTTTCGTCGACTACATGCAGCAAGTACAACCGGGCGCCGGTTTCCTCGGCCAGGTACGATCCGTAGGCGAGGGCCTCTTCGCTGGACTTCGAAAAGTCGGTGGGGCAAAGGATTGCGCGAAGTTTCATGGCAGTCTCCAATCGAAAAGAGAGGGTGCCATATCGCTTCAAATCGAACGCTTGGCACCCGAGGGTGGGGGTAATCTTTATCAATGCAAGTTCGATGCCAGTCTCCTGAAGCGCCGGACGCTTAGAAATAGGCAAGTTTCCAACTCGCTGGTGAGCCCGCCATGAAAAATCTGTGCGTGTTCGCACAGCATTCCGGCGAAATGACTTGAATTGCGAGACAAGGGACCCCACAATCGTGGACTGGTGCGGAAACAACCACCCTCGCACACGACGGTGGTAGGGAGAGGGTATCGAAGACGGGTGAGGCTCGATGATGGACCAATCGCGTGAAAAAGGCCAACGCGACGACCGCCACGAGCGCGAGGCCCGGTTGCAAGCCATCCTCGACACGGCGGTCGAAGCCATCATCACCATCGACGAGCGCGGACGCTGCGAGTCGATGAACCGTGCCGCCGAACGCATGTTTGGGTTTTCCGCGGACGAGGTGCTCGGCCAAAACATCTGCATGTTGATGCCCGAGCCCTACCGCTCCGAGCACGACGGCTACCTCGAGGCCTACCTCACCACGGGCGTTCGTCGCATCATTGGCATCGGCCGCGAAGCGATCGGCCGCCATAAAAGCGGTCGCGAATTTCCGATGCATCTGTCGGTGAGCGAGATCCTTCTCGAGCGTGGCCGGCTCTTCACCGGCATCATTCGCGACCTTACCGAGCCAAAACAAGCCGAGCAGCGGGTGATCCAAGCCGAACGGCTGGCGCTGTTGGGCGAAGCCACCGCGCGGCTGGCCCACGAAGCCCGTAACGCCTTGCAACGAATCCAAATCGCCGTAGAAGTCGCCCGCAACCTGGAAACTGAAAACCCGCCGGTTCAGCATCAACTCGATGCCATCGAGCGCGCGAGCGATGCGCTGAACGCCCTGCTCGAAGAACTCCGCAACTACGCCGCCCCGCTGCACTTGGAGCGTAAGGCCACTTCGCTTGCGTCGGTGTGGCGCGAGGCTTGGAATTCGCTAGACCATCACCGCTGTAAACGCGACGTTCGCCTGATCGAAGAACTCCCTGACAACCCGATGGAGTGCCGCATCGATCGCTTCCGACTCAGCCAAGTGTTCCGCAACTTGATCGAGAACGCTCTGGCCGCCTGTAGCGATCCGGTGGAGTTTTCCATCTTCGCCGAATCCTCGGCACTCGATGGCGAGCCCGCCTGGCGGGTGATGGTTCGCGACAACGGCCCCGGCCTCAACGACGAGCAGCGGGCCCGGGTGTTCGAGCCGTTCTACACCACCAAGGCCAAAGGCACCGGCCTCGGCATGGCCATCGCCCGCCGCATTCTCGAGGCCCACGGCGGCACGATCGCGGTGGCCGCTAACCCGAACGGGGGTGCCGCGTTTGAGTTGACCGTGCCGGTAAATCCCCCCGTCTCGAAGTAAACGCGGCAACGCGACGCCCACCCCAAGTGTGCGTGTGCCAAAGCGGCGCACTCGCGCGCGACGTTCGCACGCTTTCGCGAAGTTGAAATCGCCCCGATACGCGAAGGCCCGCGTTTTCGCGACCTTTCCCGCGATAGCCAGTTTGGTATGCGAGTTGCCTAACAGAAACCAATGGCAGCCGACACTTCGGTTCAGCGTCATTCGGTCTTGGAGGACTCGGTCATGCTCACGCCTTCAACTACTCCTGATTACGAGCGTTTTTCAGGCTCTCGAATCTTGGCGGAGATGGTGGACGAGAGCATCCACCCCGCGATTGAGCGGGTGGACTGCGATTGGCAAGGCGACGTCCTGACACTGCGGGGAGTAGTTCCTACGTTCTACTTCAAGCAACTAGCGCAGGAGGCCGCCATTCGATTGCAAGGAGTTTCGCGAGTCGACAACCAGATCGAAGTTCGGGCGTCTGGCCGAGATTGGCACAGCCCTTAACAACGAGGGGTCGCCACACCGGCGCTACGCGGCAAGTGGCGACCATCCTCGTTGGATCGCTACGACCTTTGAGGTTGAGGAAAGGAGTTGGACAAATGGTCGGACTAACTGCACCACGGCCGAAGACCGCCCCCACCCGTTGGGAGGGTCCTCGCGCCCTGTACGACGAAATGGAACACATGGTTTCCCGACTTTGGGAGGAAGGCCCCGACGCCTTGTTCGGTGGGCGTCATGTTCCTTCGCTCGACATCGCCGAGACAGACGCGGCGGTCGAGGTGAAGGTCGATTTGCCTGGCGTCAAAGCCAAAGAGATCGACATTCAGCTCAACGGTAACATGCTGACCGTCAGCGGCCAGCGGACCTTCGAGCGCGAGGAAAAAGGCAAAACGTTGCACTACGTCGAACGACGCCAGGGCACGTTTAGCCGGACGGTTTCGCTGCCATGCCCCGTTGAGGAGGATGAAGTGGTTGCCGAGTATCGCGATGGCGTCTTGGTCATCACCCTCCCCAAAACCGAGGCGGCGAAAGCCAAGCACATTGCCGTTAAAACCTGAGGTAGGCGGACCCCGGGTCAATTACGGCTTGTTTCGGGCCCGGAAGCGCATGGGCACTTCCGGGCCTCTGTTATGATCTCGGCTTTTCGCGCAAACTGCGCGTCGGCCACACCGCTATCCATCACCTGCAGGCGTGATAGAATCGACCAATCATGGAACTCATTGGTACCCGCGCCACGGCTCGGCGCATTTTACGGCAGATCACGCCTCCCGTTCGCAAGCTGCTGATGTACTCAGCGCTCTGCTTGATCTTCGCCTACTTCGTAGCGTTCGTGCCCGAGTATTCGGGGCTCTCCGACGCAGGCCATCGCGCGCTGTTCATCCTGGTGCTTAGCGCCGGGCTCTGGATCACCGAAGCCATGCCGGCATTTTCGGTCAGCCTGTTGGCGATTGGTCTTTCGATCGCCATGCTCGGCCAAGACGCCGCCGGCAAACCCGACTGGGAAAAATACATCGCCACGTGGGGCAGCCCCCTGATCTGGCTGTTCTTCGGCGGCTTCGTCCTCGCCGCAGCGGCCAGCAAGACCGGCCTCGACGTTTGGATGGCGGGACAAGTCGTGAAACGGCTCGGTAGTCGCCCCGCCCTGGTGCTGATGGGCATCATGGGTGCGACGGCGCTGCTATCGATGTTCCTCTCCAACACCGCGACCGCCACGATCATGGTCGCCATTCTCACACCGATGCTGTGGGGGGACGAGCAGAACCGCCCCAAGGCCCGCGCGCTGCTCCTTGGCGTGACATTGGCCTCGAACCTCGGCGGCATGGGCACCATCATCGGCACGCCACCCAATGCCATCGCCGCCGGAGCACTCGCGCGCGCCAACGATGTCAACTTCGCCGAGTGGATGGTGTTCGGCATTCCCCCCGCGCTAGTGCTGCTCGGCATCACATGGGGTTACTTGGTGATGCGCTACCTGGGCAGGGGTGCCTTCACATCGTCACCTGAATTCGCCCTCAGCGCCACTCGCACGCGCCCGAATACCCACTACGCCCAAACGCTGCTGGTCGTCGTTACGTTCTTCACCACCGTCATTTTGTGGCTCACCAGCCCCTGGCATGGCCTGCCGACAACGGTCGTCTCGCTGATTCCGATTTGTGTCCTCACGACCACGCTGGTGCTCGATGCCGACGACGTGAAGGGACTGCCGTGGGACGTCCTGCTATTGATCGCAGGTGGTCTCTCGCTGGGCGTCGCCGTGAACGACAGCGGCCTCGCCAAGTGGATCGTCGCCCAGATTCCGCTCAGCGGGCTCAGCATGTTCGCAGTCGCCCTGGTGATGGCCTACGGTTGCGCCTTCCTGGCAAACCTGATGAGCCACACCGCCGCGTCGAACGTTATCATCCCCCTGGCACTGGCCTTGCTCGGCACCGAGTACTCGCGGTACGTCATCCCCATCGCCATCGCCGCTTCGTGCGGAATGTGCCTACCAGTGTCGACGCCACCCAACGCCATCGTCTACGGCACACGACAATTGGATTCCAAGGATCTGCTCTTCGCGGGTCTGATCGTGGGGCTACTCGGGCCCGTGATCGCCGTCGGCTGGACTTCGATTGCCATGCAGTGGGGCTGGTAATGCGTTAACCAGCGATGCCACCAAACGCGAGCCCAACCAGATAAGCCAGGCCCGCTGCGGCGCTACCGACGACGAACGTCTCGATCCCCGCGCGTATCCAGGACTCGTTGATGAACCAACTTTTGGCAGCCCCCACCAGGAAAAACGCGACGCCTGTCATTACGGCACTCGAAGCGTAAGGACTGCCGAGCGTTACGCCGAACAGTGGATGAACCAAGAATGGCAACAGCGGGATGATACCCACCAGCACGAACGCCAGCATCGTGACGCCCGCCGCACGAATCGCCGAAGGGCTCGTCAGTGGCAAACCCAACTCTTCGACCAACATGGTGTCGACCCAACGCTTGTGATCGGCGGTGATCACCTCGACCACGTGCTCTAGTTGCTCTCCTTCAAACCCCTTACCGGCGAAGATCTGCCGAATCTCCTCGCGCTCTCCCTCGGGGTATTTGCGGATGTGTTCCTCCTCCATCCGGCGAGCTTTTCTTCGCAACTCTTCCTCGGCCTTGGTCCCCAGGTAGTTGCTCGCCGCCATGCTGAAGCCATCGCCAACCAGATTGGCAAAACCCAGAATGATGATGACCCCCACCGAGAGCCCCGCCCCCGCCACGCCCGACACCACGGCAAAGGTTGTCACCGTGCCATCGATTGCACCGTACACAAAGTCGCGCAAGTAGCTATGCGCCATTGGCGCCTCGAGCCGAAGGCGAATCCGCTCGGGCGTATGCGCAGCCTTGAGTTCAGCTTTGGAAGTCTGCGGCTTGGAGTGATTTGGCGTCGACATCCATGTATCGTATCCCCCAAGATGCCGGCGGGGCAGGGACGAGCGTGGCATTTAACCCTATTTTGAAAGCTCAAAACGCGAAGCACAGTTTCGAGCCGTCCAACAATCAGCGCCTAAACATCACCTTATAGCGGCAGGGCGCAAGCCCTCCGGCCTGTCCCTGTGACATTACTCCACTACAGATAGAACAGTTAGAGAACAACAGGAGCAAACGGAGAAAACAGAGAAGGACAGGAGAAGAAACCGCTTATCCACGCTGGTGGACGCTAATCAAAAACCTCGAAGCGATCCCGAGGATTTGCACCCAACTTTAACCTTGAATTTCTTCGTTTCCTTCTGTTCAAAATTTATTGGAACAGAACGGAACAAAGGAAACGAAGAAGAATGGGGTTCCATCAGCGAAGATTAGCGTCCATCAGCGGTCCGTCTTCCCGCTAACCTTCCTACGCCCGACCCTAGCGCTCAAACCAACTCGCCCGGCTCGATCTGGTACTTCTCTAGCAGTCGGTACAAACTACGTCGACTTACTCCAAGTGCCTTCGCGGCGCGAAGTTTGTTGCCCCCCGCGTGCTGCAGCGCTTGCACCACTCGCGCGCGGGTTAGGCTAGCGAGGTCGATCTCCGGCGCGACGATCGTTGACGCCGCGGGCGAGTGGCCACCCAACACTTCTGGCGGCAGGTTCTCGCGCCGCAGCACTTCGTCGTCCGAAAGAATCTTCGCCCGCTCGATCGCGTTGATCAATTGCCGCACGTTGCCAGGCCACGAGTACTTGGCGATCGCGTCGCGGCACTCGGCGTTGAACTCCCACCCCCGCCCAGCAAAGTGATCGGCCAGCAGCAGCACGTCGTCGGTCGTTCGTGCCCGCAGCGTCGGAAGCACGATGGTCATCATGTTGATGCGATAGTAGAGATCCTCGCGAAAACGCTTCGCTTCGACCTCGACGGCCAAGTCGCGATTCGTGGCGGCGATCAGACGCACGTCGACGTGGCGTTCCTTGAGCGATCCCACGCGCCGCAACGAACCATCTTCGAGCACCCGCAATAGTTTTGGCTGCAGGGCAGGGGAGAGCTCGCCGATTTCGTCGATGAACAGCGTCCCGCCATCCGCCACCTCGAACAGTCCCGGCTTAGAACTCGAAGCTCCGGTGAACGCTCCCTTCTCGTGACCAAACAATTCGCTTTCGAGCAGCGGCTCGGGGAGCGCCGCGCAGTTGATCACCACCAGCGGCTTGTCCGCGCGGCAACTCGCCATGTGCAGCGCGCGAGCCACCAACTCCTTACCCGTGCCACTCTCGCCTTGAATCAAAATCGGTTTATCACTCGGGCCAGCTCGCTCGACCAGGCGATACACTTCCTGCATCGCCGGCGAGTTGCCAATCATCCGGTGCTTGGGAAGGTCGCGCTCGATGATCGCGCGAAGCTGCGTGTTCTCCTTGCGAATTTTCGAAGCATCGCCCGCCTTCGCCACCACGGCTTCGAGCTGTTTCATCCGTACGGGCTTACTGAGAAAGTCGTACGCTCCCAGTTTCATCGCCTCGACCGCCCGCTCGATAGTCCCTTGCCCGGTGAGCAGGATCACTTCGATCTCGGGATTGTCCTCTTTGATCTTGCCGAGCAGCTCTAGACCGGTCATCCCCGGCATCACCATGTCGACCACCGCCACGGCAAACCCACGCCCGGCAAGCGTCTCGAGCGCCGCCTCGCCACATTCGGCGCTAGCCACGCGGTAACCCAGAGAAGTGAAGTACGACTGCATCGCCTCACGGAGCTCGGTGTCGTCGTCCACGAGCAGCAGGTCTAGTTTGGAGTCTGGCATGGAGGGCAGGTAAGCTGGCGCGGGGAATCTGCGAGGCTGCTACGGAAGCAACCTTTGTCAGGCGAGTGCTGCAACTTGGGTGCCGATGGCAAAATGCGACAATTTCGCATCGGCAAGCGATCCGAACGGGTGTGCAAGCGTGTGCCACACGCCAGTTGCCCACCACCACCGTGCGTTATCGCTCAGTCCATCGTAGCATCTAGGGCCTTACCAGCGAAACTAGCCCCGCGACTCCTGTTTCAGCCGATCGACCAGCATCGTATCAGCGATAAGCTGTAGCACGTGGTACGTGATGATGGGAAGCGCCGCGAGGCCACCAAACATCAGGGCGACTTCCAGCCCGATCATCAGCGTCTTCTGGCTCCCCGAGATCGCCACCGCTAACTGATCGCCCCGCGGTGCCCCCAGAACTCGGCTGCCGTACCAGCCCATCGCGAACAGAAGCAAATGCAGCGCAAGGGTCACCACGCCGAGCCCCAGCCATGCCAGAGGACCGAGTTCCGCGGGATCGATCTCGCGGAGCATCACCCCGGCGCTGATCGCGCTAAAGAACACCATCACCAGGATGCCAAGTTGCGCGACGACGCTGAGCACCACGCGGTACTTGGCCGCAAGTTCAAGCACCAATGTCGAGCGCCTCATCACCTGCGCCGCCGCCACAGGCACGAGCACCAGCACGACGATCACTTCCGAGATTTCCCGCGCATCGACCTTCACGCTCGCGTCCGACAGCAACCACAACCATCCGGGCAGCACCAAGAAGCAGGCGAAGTGAGTCACTAGCGTCACGAACAGCGCGATCGCATCGTTGCCACCACCTCGCCGCGTCCACACCGCCGCCGACGCCTGCGTGCAGGGAACGCTCGCCGCGATGAGTAACCCCATAGCGAGAGGCTCGGGCAACAGTCGCCCCAGCGGCCAGGCGATAAGCGGAGCCACGACCATGCTCAGCACCAGCGCGAGCCCCACGGCATAACCACTCCGCGCCGCGCGGGTGAGCTGAGTAAACGACATCGGTAGCGCGGTCACGAACATCACCACCGCCACCACCCACGACCGCGGAAGGTCCAGCAGCCCCTCGAGCCACGGCGCACCCCCCATCCCGACCGCCAACACCAACCCCAACAGGAGCAAAAACCAGTGGCGTTCGAAAAAGGACATGAAGGGGAGTTCCAACTCAGCAGAAACAGTATCGCGGTGCAGCCCCTACCTTGTCGACCAGATCGCCAGCCCCGTCAAGTGCCTTCACCGCGCCAACCCTCCACTGTTCCCAGTCCGAAACAATTTCCCGCAAAATGGCCACACGTACACGTTGGCCATTGACAACAACGTGTACATCTGATACAATACATCCTGTTAATCGCACGCGTGGGGCGTGCAATGGGTGTAGGCCGTATCAAGCCTGCGCCGATACGGCAATTCACGGCCGGCCATTTTGTGAAGCGTTGCCATCCGTGTCATTTCGACAGGAGCGCAGCGACTGAGAAATCTCGCTTCCAGTAGTACGCGTAACGTCACTTCGAGTCCTGTTACGCGAGTCGGAATGCCTCACTTCGTAGCATGGCCGCCCCGGCCGTGTCCAACATCGCACTCACGTAAATACACGGTCGAGGCGACCATGCTACGCGCTTGGCGTCGTAGCGTCTTTACGCCTTGGCGTGAGGAACAAAACCACGCTGCGCCAAACCAGCTGGCAATTAAAAGGTCAGAACAACTTCGACACTCGAAGCGCCGCACGCGGCGCAGGCTTGATACAGCCTACGCACTCACCATGAGATAACCAACACCAATGGCGAACGAGATCCTTCAGTCGCTGACGCTCCCTCAGGATCACATGACTTCCAAGGATCCATCCTCAGTCCCCCTTCCACATTCCACCCTCCCCCTTAGTAAAGTCGCACCTGCGGGTTACCCCTGCGACTTTACTCTTTTCGAACGAAAGAGCGAACGATGACTTCACCCGAAAAAACACGGCACTTTTTGAAGCTCGCGAGAGACGCGGCAAAAAATAAAGTCGCACTCAATGCAATATCGGGCGGAGTGCGACAAAACGTCGAGCGAGCTACTCGGCCTTCGCAAGATCCGCCAAGCGGCGGGCTCGCACCTTATTGCCCGCTGCCTGAGGGCCTGTGCTTGACTCTAGGAGCTTCTGCGCACCAGCCACATCGCCCTTGGCTTCCAAGGCCCGCGCGCGATTGTACTGCGCACCTTCGCGCCAGTCGTCGAACGCAGCCGCCTTTTCGAGCCAGTTCTCGGCAACCTGGAAATCACCACGGTCAAACGACAACAAACCTTGCCAGTAGGTCGCGTTCTGCTTCGCGGCAGTCCAAGCTCGGCGTACATCGTCGGACTGAAGGGCCTCGATCGTCGCGTCGGTCGGGCGAACCGATTCGCTCGTGTAGAGCCGGCCCGCGTCCCGCTGGTCGTCGATGGTCGTTTCCAAGTTGCCACGGCTGGCGTCGATCGACTGCCCCGAGTCGCCGCGGAATGCGAGCAGTCTTGCCTTCCACAAATTTGGCTTATGCACGAATGGCTCGAACGCCAAAGCCGCCCGCGTCCGCGTGTTGAGCGAAGCATTCAACTGATCGGCGAGGATTTGAAACGGATAAGCCCACAACGTCACCGAACTCACCCCTGGCTGCTCCTTGAGCTTCGCGGCGAGCGCGTCGGCGTCGACGTACATGAACAACGCCGCATCGCCTGTGAGTCGCTCCTCCAGCAGCGCTGCGCGGCGAGACAACGTGAGCGGATCCGCCACGATTTCGAGCTTGAGTTCGGCGAGCTTAGCATCCTTGGGCAGGTACGGTGCGTCTTCCAGGTTCAACTCGTCCAGCAGATCCGGCTTCTCGACCACTTCGCGAAGCGTCGCCGTCTGGCCCGCATCGTTCAGAATCGCCAACCCCATCTGAGGATCGTAAAGTTGCAACTCGTCATCCACGACCGCTCCGCACCACAGCGGGCCTGCATCGCCACCGACGCGAACCAGCACTACCGGAATGCCCTGCTGACGACACAGATCGGCGAATACCCACGCACGACCTTCCGCCGACGCACGACCATGCACGAGCGATTGCCACGGGAGGAAGGGCGGAAGCTTCTCGCTCGGCAGTTCGAGCTGCAAGTTACGAACCGTCCAGTCGAACAAGCGATCGGCCCGCGCCCGCGGCTCGAACACGTCGGCCGTTACCCAGTTGCTAATGTCGCGGGCCCAGGTCGCTTCCTGCAGCAACCGGCCCTCGTACCCCTGAGCTTGCACCGCGCGGAGCTCTTCGGTGGGGAGCGAGAAAGCGGAGCGATCGAGCGCTTCGACACTGGCCAGAAGTCCCAGCTTCTCGTCCTTGCGGAGCGATTCGGGGAGCGTGTCGAGCAGCTTGGTAGGGGTCCACGCGACCGTGGCACCCGTCTGCCGAAGCCACTGGTTCAGACGCTCGACAATCTGCTCGGTGGCCTGCTGATCGGGACTTGGTTCCCACCCCAAGAGCGGCACGCCGCGCACGGCGTATCGTCGCAGGTCGAGCACCAACTCGCTGAATCGCGAGTCGCGATAGCGAAGTACTTCGAGTCGCAATGGAGTGTCGAGCGGCAGTCGCCCCAACTCTTCCTCGTTGAGCGCCGACAAATCGACCATCAGCGTGTTGGAGTCGATCACTTGCGCCACGGGGAGTTCAAACGCCGTGACCGAAAGGATTTCGCCCTCGTCGCTCATCATCTCGTTGACCATCGCGTCGATGACTTCTTGCCGCTGTGCTTCGGGCAGACGCATCACTTCGCGCATCTGCTCGGGCGAGAGTTGCTGGCGCCCTTGATTGAACTCGCTTTGAATCTCCGACTTTTGATTGGCGTACCACTTCACGAAGTCGCCCGCACGCACGCCCACTTCCTGAAACCGAGCATTGCGTCCAGGGACTTGCAGCAGGTTGTAAACCGGCGGGCCGGTGGTGGTCGACGAGACGAGCGCGGCCATCACGTCCTGCCCGTCGCTGCTATGACTGGAGTCGAGGATCACCGACGGCGGGCGGAGCTCGGTAATCGAGAGTTCGGGAAGGTCCGCGAGTTGATTTGCCGCGGTCGCGAGGAGTGTCTGGCTGCGTTCGTTACTGGAAGTGATCTTGCCAGAGCGACCCGACGAACCAACGCGTCGATTGTCGCGATTGCAACCACCTACGGCGATCGATCCAACGACCGCGACGAGCAGCAAGGCCGAGGCGGCCAACTTGCGGGGAGCGTTTTGCATGAGGAGCCCAGTTCCGACTTGCTTGATTCCGACTTATTGAAACTCACTCACCAAAACCGCGCACCAATTCTCGAAGCGCCACGAGTCGTTCGATCATCGCTGGCAGCCGATCGAGCGGCACCATGTTCGGGCCATCGCTCGGCGACTTGTCGGGGTCGGGATGCGTCTCGCAAAATATCGCGTCGCACCCTACCGCTACCGCAGCTCGGGCCAAAGGTTCAACCATCGCTCGATTGCCACCCGTCGTCGCGCCGAGTCCACCTGGCTCCTGCACGCTGTGCGTCGCGTCGAACACCACAGGAACTCCCAGCTCGCGCATCTTGGGGATCGACTGCATGTCGTTCACCAGCCGACCGTACCCGAAAAACGTGCCCCGCTCGCACAGCAGGATGTTGTCGCACCCAGCGGCGGAGAGCTTGCCGACCACGTGTTTCATGTCCTTGGGGGCAAGGAACTGCCCTTTCTTCGCATTCACGGCCTTGCCGGTTCGCGCCGCGGCGATCAGCAGGTCGGTTTGGCGGACCAGAAACGCCGGAATCTGGATCAAATCGCAGACTTCGCCCACCGGTACTGCCTGCGTGGCGTCGTGAATGTCGGTGGTGGTCGGCAGGCCCGTTGCTTTGTTAACCCGCTCGAGAATCCGCAGACCTTCCTCTAAACCCGGACCACGGAACGAATCGATGCTCGTCCGATTTGCCTTATCAAACGACGCCTTGAACACCAGCCCCACGCCCGTACGCTCGGCCATGGCGACCAGCTTCTCGGCGATCGCCAGGGCCGCGTCGGCCGTTTCCAGCACGCACGGGCCGGCGATGACGAGCAGGGGTTCGTCGGGGCCACAACGAAGCGAGCTAATCTGGGCGGGAATATTCGTCACGGTCGGGGCTCGCGGGTTAGAAATCCATTCTGGGGTCGAAATCCTGGCGACTCTCGGATGTCTCAGGCCGTTCGTAAATGATGACCGACCCCCGCCCGACCATCAATCCCGCTTACGGCATCGCTTACTCCCCGGCTGCGAATCCGAGACGCGTGGCAACTTCCGGCGTCACAATGACTTGCAGGCGTTCGGGCAGGGAGTGGATCTCCACCGGCAGCATCCCTCCAGGGTCTCCATCTACCTGGAACGGAATCGATGCGCCATCCGCGCTCTCGATGCGAAATCCAGTTCGACGGGCGGTGTAAACGTGGTCGAGCAAATGATGCCGGCGGGCGAGCACGTGCCCCAGGTACCACAGTCCCGATTGCAGGGTGCCGCGCTCCAGCACGCAGGCGTCGAGCAACCCGTCGGTCCCGACAGCGCCGGGGGCGATCGGCAGGTTCATCGCGTAGCGGGGCAGGTTCATCGCGAAAGCCCAGGTGCCTTCGGCGGTGAACTCTTCGCACGAGTCGTCGAGCGAAGTCACTCGCAGCTTGGGGAATTGATAGCCACCAATCGACTTGAGCAGCGGCAACGCGTAGGCCAAGTGGGTAATATTGCCACGGCGATGCTCGTGAACTTGCCGAACCACCTCGGCATCAAGCCCGGCGCTAAACACGATGGAAAACAGCCGATCCCCGGCCCGCGCTGCGTCGAGCGCCACCACCACGCCACGCGTCAGGAGGTCGACCACGGACTTCGGCGTGCGGAGGTGCTGCAAGTAGCGAGCCAGCAGGTTCTCGGTCCCCAGCGGCAGCACCGCGAGCGGCGTGCCGAGGGGTGTGTGGTTGAGCGCGGCGGCGATGGTTCCGTCGCCACCCGCAGCCACGACACCTCGAAGCGCACCATCGCTCAGCAAGCGCTGGGTCGCGTCGTGGAGTTCGGCAAGGTCGTTGATCACCTCGACTTCGAGCCGTTCCGCGGCGAGCGCCGCGATCACTTGTTCGACGATCGCCCTTCCGCGACCCGCCCCCGCCTTGCGGTTCACCAACATCAGCACCTTCGCCGCCGCGGGGTTGAGCGACCGCGACTTCCTCGGCGGGGCAAAGCTGGCGTGGGGCGTGGCGTCGGGCATACCGCTCGTCGATTTCCTCAACTTGTGTCTCAACTTGAGAACCACCCTGCGGCGTGTGGCTCGAGGTCGACGGTGGCTCGACCCAGGCGAGCGGCACCTCGCCACGCTCGCAAGTACTTGATTCGTAACACCTTACCACGGCCGAGTCTCATTTTGAACCAGCATCACCGCCTATTCGCTTCTGTTCCCCGCATTTGTACCAGGGGCCTTCATCGTGCAGCAGTTTACCCCCGCGAAATGGCGCATTGGGCGAGTTTCCAACGGGACCGCGAAGGAGCACGATTGAACGTTCGAAAGAATTTTCGTCTCACACTAAAGCGTTGTCGCCCAAGTAGTTGCGACGAGCTTAGCAGAGCCAACTCATGGTGTTGTCAGACATGTTGGCACAAGAGGTGCCTTATAAGGGGCTGTGGTTCGACGGCTAACAGAGCTTTCGAACGACCTACAACCTGCTGGCCCGCGGGGCCTCGAATGAATTTTGGTGTGACGGTTGACTTGCCCCTGACCGTCATGCCAGCTCGGCGTGTGTCCGGCTCATTCGAGGCCCGCTTTTTTTGCGCGGTACAAGAGGCCAGCAATCGAGCCAAGCACCACGAACATGGCGATCGATTTTGGCTCAGGGACTTGGGTGGAAGCGAGCACCGTGCCGGGGAGAGATCGCCCCAGATTGTCCCGCCACACGGTGTAGTCAGCGAGATCGACCTTGCCGTTCCCATTGCCATCCGAGTCCAACGTCGTGGCCGAGCCGAACTGGGTTTTCCACCACAGGTAGTCGGCCGCGTTCACAACGCCGCTCGCGTTGAAGTCGCCGGGGAGATTCATAAGCTGGCCGTCACCGAGGTTCTGCTGCATGATGGTCAAATCCGCATTGTTGACCAAGCCATCTCCGTTCGCGTCTGCGGTCAGGTTCGCGGTCGAAAAATCTCCCTGTCCCGCTGTCCAGACTGCTTGGTCCGCGGCGTTCACAATCCCATCGAGATTGAAATCGCCGGTCACCAGCGGCACGCGGACCCATTTATAGAAGATAGGGGGCCGCCAACTTGGGGCGCTCGACGTGCCAAAGTTAGCGATCGGGGCTGTTGCCACTCCCGAATTTACTTGCCCTGGAAAGACGGCAGACGCTGTCGGCAATGTGGCCAATTGGTTCAGAGAGGACATGCCCGTGCTGACTTGCCCAAATACCGTGTAGGGACTCGCTGGATTCCCAAATGCAGAAGAGTTGTCCGTTACGTTGATGAACCAACCGACCGTCGCGCTATCGAGTGCCGCCGTTCGTGCCGCGGCTATTGTGCCAGGAGAATTGGTAAGTCCATTGCTGACGTCGTACTCGTTCTTGATCTGGCCGAACAGCGACTGCATCCCGTAGAGATGCATGGCCGAGGGACTGAAGGGCTGCGGGTAGTAGAAACTGCCGCCTTGGATGAACTTTGCAGATCCCGACGCGGAGCGGTGCGAGTAGGAACCATCGTACGTTCCGATATCGACGTACCGAAGGAAGTTGGCTACGTGCCGTGGAGAGGCCTCGCCGAACAAATCGAGCTCGGCTACGCCCCCGTCCCAATAGAGGCGGACGCGGTGCGTTACTTGAGCCGCATCGCAATCCACCTGAGCAGCGGCGGCGAGTGCGAGAAACGACATAACCACAACCTGAAGCACGCCACGCAGGCGCTGACGGCGAAGAGGGGTGGGCATGTTGTGTATCGCTCTCGGTGTGCTCTTCCAGTTCCAAACCTCCAGCCTACTTGTGCCCCCCCAATCTGTCCACGATTCGGAGAGTGTTCCGCGAGCCAATAGGCTGCTAAAATCCGGCGTTTCCCGCCCGGCGGAGGCTGGGGCTTTTCGCGACTCCTGACCGATTGTGACGACCATGCCGACTTTTTCAGGCCCCGCCTTTCCCGACGTGGAGACCATTCGGTTCGAGGGACCGGATAGCCGCAACCCGCTGGCTTTCCGTCACTACAACGCCGAGGAGCTGGTCGAGGGGAAGTCGATGCGCGACCACCTGCGGTTCAGCGTTGTGTACTGGCATACGTTCCGCAATCCGCTCGGTGATCCGTTCGGCGTCGGTACGGCCGTGCGCCCCTGGGACGATGGCACCGAGTCAGTCGAGAACGCTCAGCGCCGGGTTCGCGTGGCGTTCGAGTTCATGGAGAAGCTCACCGCGCCGTACTACGCGTTTCACGACCGCGATGTTGCCCCCGAGGGAGCCACGCTCGCCGAGAGCAACAAGAACCTGGACGCGGTTGCGAAGGTCCTAAAAGAAGAGCAACAGCGAACCGGCATCAAGCTACTGTGGGGCACGGCGAATCTGTTTTCGAATCGCCGGTACATGCACGGCGCGGCGACGAGCCCCAATGCCGAGGTGTTTGCCTACGCCGCGGCGCAGGTGAAGAAGGCCCTCGAAGTCACGCACGATCTGGGAGGCGAGGGCTATACGTTCTGGGGTGGGCGCGAAGGCTATCAGTGCCTTTGGAACACCGACATGCATCGCGAACTTGACCACCTCGCGAAGCTACTGCACATGGCGGTCGACTACGCCAAGGAGATTGGCTATACGGGTCCGTTCTACATCGAACCGAAGCCCATGGAGCCGACCAAGCACCAGTACGACAGCGACGCCGCGGCGTGTTTGAACTTCCTGCGTCAGTACGACTTGATGGATCACTTTAAGCTGAACCTGGAGACCAACCACGCGACACTCGCCGGCCACACGATGCAGCACGAGCTCGAAGTCGCCGGTTCGGCGGGATCGCTCGGCTCGATCGATGCCAACACGGGCGACGTACTGCTCGGCTGGGACACCGATCAGTTTCCCACCGACATCTACCTCACGACGCAGTGCATGCACTCGATCCTTAAGTACGGCGGACTTACGACCGGCGGCGTGAACTTCGACGCCAAGGTGCGCCGCGAAAGCTTCGAGCCGCTCGACTTGTTCTACGCGCACATCGGCGGCATGGACGCGTTCGCTCGCGGTTTGAAGATCGCGGCGGCGATTCGCGCCGATGGGCGATTGCAATCGATTGTGGACGAGCGTTACTCAAGCTGGTCGTCGCCGCTCGGCAAGGACATCGAAGCGGGCAAGCACTCGCTTGCGAGCCTTGAGAAGCTCATGCTGGAAAAGGGCGAGGCAACGGCCAACGCCAGTGGCCGGCAAGAAATGATCGAGAATCTGATCAACGATTACTTGTAATCGTTAAGCGGCGACGCCACTGGGTACTCGCAGCACGTTGGCGTAGAGTTTCGCCAGACGCTGGGCCATGGCGTCGCTTGAAAACTCGCGCAAAACCCGAGCCTGAGCGCTACCCGCGTATTGCTGCATGAGATCGCGATCGTGGTACAGCGTACGAATGGCGGTGGCGAGGGCTTGTGCGTCCTCACTGGGAAACACAATACCATCGGTTTGATGTCGCACGGCTTCCTTCATTCCCCCGGCGTTGCTCACTACCGGGCAGATCCCAGCCGTCATCGCTTCTACGAGGGCCATGCAAAGCGCCTCGGCCCGGGACGGCATGGCGAACAAGTCCGCCGCCGCTAGTAGCTTGGATGCTTTCGGCTCGTAGCCGCGCAAGAAAACGCGACCTTGAAGCTGCGGCTGCGCGGCGAGTCGCTTTAACCTCGAATCGAGCACGCGACCGACGAGCACGATCTGCAACTGGGGAAGATCCAAGCAGCGTTTAGCCGCTTCGATCAATAGATCCGCCCCCTTCACGCGGCGCAAGTTCGCGACCATCATCACCACGAACGCATCAGGTGCGAGCCCAAGCTCCCGTCTCACTTCGTCGCTCGGCAGCGCCACCTGCGGGGGGCCTACCGTATTGTAAACGACGTGACATCGATCAGCTGGTATTCCCGATGCGACAAGGGAATCGGTCACGGCCTCCGACTCGCAGGCGTGCGCCGTCACCAATGGCGAGTGGTAGGTGATCCATTGCTCAGGATTCCATCGCTGCGGCGGCGTAGCGATTCCGCGATAGGAAACGATCGGTACGCGCGAACCAAGCGTGCTTGTTGCCAGCACGGCGTGCGCCAGTGGCCTGGGATAGAACGCATGAACCAGGTCGGGCTGCGACTCTCGAATTGCGCGGCGAACCTGCTGAATCCCTGAGAGTGCGACCTTGCCACTGCGGTTGTAGGGCAGCACCCGAGCGACGCCCGTCGGCACGTCGCCACCAATCGACATGCTCCAAACTTCCATGCCCGGCTGTTTGGCGAGGGCCGTGTTGATGGTCGATTTCGCGCCGATGGTGAGAATTCGCATGGCAGCGTGGAACCACTAGGCGGCGGAGGTGGCAGTTTGGCGAAGGCTGCTAATCACTTGGCGGTACACGTGGTCGACCGACAGGTCGCGCATGCAAGCGTGGTGCCCAAGCGGGCAGGTTCGCTCCATGCAGGGCTGGCAATCGAGGTTGAGCGTGAGGGTTTGCTCCAGCTCGTAGTGCGTCACCGTGTGCTCGGGCGACGTCGGACCGAAGAGCGAGACCACTGGCTTACCAAAGGCGATGCCGAAGAATCGTGGACCGCTGTCGGTTGTCAGCAGCAAGCGAGAGCGGCGGATGCACGCTTTCGTCAGCCCCAGCGGTACATCAAAGTCGGCAAGGCTCACCACTCGGCGATCGGCCGCTTGGCGGACAATGGCACGAGCGATGTCGCGCTCGGCGGGGCCGCAGTTCACCAAGACGTGTAAGTTCTCTTCGTGGGCCAAACGCCGGGCGACGGCGGCGAAGTGCTCGGCAGGCCAGTGCTTGGCGGCACCAAACGCTCCCCCCGAATTGATCACCACCACGCGATTATTCACGGGCAGCCCCAACACCCGCCACACGGCATCGGCGGCGGCTTCGTCCTCGCCGGTGGTGGCGAGTTCCATCCGCGGCGGCTCGAGACTCCCGCCGCCCGCGTAAGCAATTTTGAGGTACGAATCGATCGTCGCGGCACCACCGGTGTCGACCTTGGTGGTCATCAGCCAGCGGCGAAGGCTTCGTGCCGTGCCAACCCGCTCGCGAGCACCGGCTCGGTACGCCATCCAACCGGTCCGCAGCGAGTTGGTAAACAGAACAATGCGGTCGGGCCTCGCGGCACGGAGCCGGGCAAGGGCCGCCGATTGTCGCAGGTCGCCCTTCTTGGCGTCGGGCGAGTAGAGGATCTCCTCGTCGAGCCATGGCGTGCCTGCAAGAACCTCGGCGACGTAGGGTCGCATAACGCCGATCAGTTGACCATTCTCACCCGCCACACGCCGGAGCGCGCGCAAAGCAGGGGTCGCCATCACGACATCGCCAATCCAGTTGGGCAAGAATACCGCCAGCCGCATCAAGATACTCCTTCAAAGTTTCGTGCGCGGCAGGATAACCGTAGCTGGCGAAAAAGTGCAACCTCACCTCGACGAGCAAACTGTGGGAGGCGTCTCCGACCCCGATTTTGCCTGAGAACGTGCGATGGCCGGGCGACGTATGCTAGCACTCGCGATCGGACTGGGGCGGACTCACCACGTCAGTCCACGAGCTCGCAAATCCGCCACCAGTTGGTCATGGCCCACGTACTGCACGGCGTCGAGCCCCGCGGCGATGGCTCCTTCGACGTTCTCCAGCCGGTCGTCAACAAAAAATACGGCAGAGCCCGGCACGCCCGCACGCTCGACCGCCACGTCGTAAATCCGTCGGGCCGGCTTCATGCTCTGGGCTTCGAAGCTGGTGAGGTGGACCTCGAACGCCGAGTTGAGCACGGGGAACCGCCCTTCCGTGAGAAAACGCCAATGCACCGGGTTGGTGTTCGACAGGATCCCCAGCCGGTGCCCCGCGACGTGGAGCTTGGTCACCAGGTCAAAACTCGCCTGAATAGGAGCGAACATGTCGGCCGCCGCGAGCTCGAACGCCCCAAGGTCGGGTTCGACGCCCAGGTTGTCGCAGAAGTAAGCGAAAAACTCGGGCTCGCTCACTAGGCCATGCTCGAACTTCCACAGCAGGCTCTCCTGCTCGTGCGGCCCGAGGATCAGCCGCGCGACGTCGGCGTAGGGCACCTCGGCCAGCGCGGCGAGTTGTTCGCAGGCCCGCTCGTTGGAGAAGGTCAACAGGACGTTGCCGAGGTCAAAGTAGAGAAATTGCGGAGACATGGGCGGTATAGGCTTCGGGCAGTGGGTGGCTACAATAGCAGACTTCGATTCGACTGTTTTACCTCACTCTGGCATCGATGAGCACTCCCGAGTTACGCCTGGCCACCGAGGCCGACCTGCCCGCGATCAACGCGATCCACGCGCACTACGTCCGCGATACCTGCTCGACGTACGCGCTGGAGCCCTTAACTTCCGAGGCTCGCACCGCATGGTTTACGAGCCGCGCGCCGATTCATCCGGTGACCGTGGTCGAAGGAGAGGGCGAGATCCTGGCGTGGGGGTCGCTTGGCACGTTCCGCGTGCTCTCGGGCTATAACACGACGGTCGAGAACTCAATCTACGTCCACCCTGACCATGTGCGGCGTGGTTTGGGCTCTATCATTTTGCAGGATCAAATGGAGCGTGTCCGTGAACTCGGATTGCACTCCATCATCGCCGTGATCGACAGCGAGCAGGTCGCCAGCATCCGGCTCCACCTGAAGTTCGGCTTCCACGAAGCAGGGCGATTCACGGAAATCGCGCGGAAGTTCGACGCGTGGCACGACACGGTGTTCATGCAGTGGGTGGTCGAGACTTCCTAGTGCGTAGCCGGATTCGCCAGAATTCGGACTTCACTCGCAGCACACCCGAATTCTGGCGAATCCGGCTACGAGTGACTCTTACACGCCGAAGTTGCCGTGGAAGTAGCGCATGATTTGGCCGTCGACGTCGAAGACGTGGGCCAGCAGAGCGGCGCGGACCCACATGCCGTTGCGGGCTTGGCGGAAGTACATCGCGCGGGGATCGTCGTCGATTTCGGGCGGGATCTCGCCGAAGTGCTGGTCGCGCGGAAACGGATGGAGGATCGGAGCGTACGGTTTCATCCTGCCGACGAGCTCGGGAGACAGGCAGTAGCGCGAGAAGTCGATGGCAGCGGAGTGCTCGGAGTCGGCCGCCGTGTCGTGCTCTTTCTGAATCCGTGTCATGTAGAGGGCGTCGAGTTGCTCGATCACCGGCCGGCCATCGAGCTGCTGCTCGAACGAATCGAACTCGTAGAATCGCACGTTCCGCGCTTCGAGCCTTTGCCGCAAGTCCTCCCGCATGACTAGCGAAGGATGATCGGGGGCGATGAACACCAGCCGCACATTCTCGTAGTTGGCGAGCAGCATGGCGAGCGAACGGACCGTACGGCCACGCCCGATGTCGCCGCAGAAGGCGTAGGTTTTGCCGTCGAGTCCCTTGGTCAGGTTCTCGCAGCCGGGAAGCCTTCGCAGGTCTTCGAACCGCGACGTGTGTGCTGAGTCGTTGGGTCCGGCGAAGCTGAAGGTTCGCTGCAACGTGTAAATATCTAAGAGCGCCTGCGTCGGATGCTCGTCGGCACCCGAGCCGGCGTTGATGATGGGCACGCTTCGACTGCCCGAGCGTTCGAGGTCGTTCATCAGGTACGCACAGCTCTCGGCCAGTCGGGCGAGCGGCGACCGCATGACGATCAGGTCGAAGTAGCTGGAGAACATGCGAATCGAGTCGAACCGCGTCTCACCCTTGGTTTCGGACGAAGTCGAGGCGTCGCGAACTTCGTTGCACGTGATGCCCAGGATCTGGCACGCCGCCATGAACGATAGGAACGTGCGGGTCGAGGGCTGCGTGAAGTACAGCATGGCCCGCTTGTGGTGCAGCAGGTTGATCAGAAAATCTTGCCCGGCGCGGTGCTTCGAGATCAGGCGGATGGCGTCGGCGACGCCGCCGAGTTCTTCGAGTAGCTCGACCGAAAACTGGCCGGAGAAGATCACGTGCCGAAGCCGCCCGCTGCGCTCGAGCTCGGGCGTTTTCACTTTCGTGGGTCGTTCGAGACGCCCCGCGTAATGCAACAGGTCGCGTTCGTCCTGAGTGCGGGGAACGTTGGATTCGCTGGCGGGGGGCTGCATGAGGGCGTTCATCGCGCGGGCCTCGGATTGTCGTGGCACTTCCGAAGTTATCGCACACCGCAGCGGGGAGAGTCAACGGGCTCGGATATCGAGAGAGTTTCTTCGTTTAACGCCCAGCCGTAGGCGCCGGCTACTCATGCTTCGGAGGTAGCCGGCGCCTACGGCTGGGCGTTAAACATTTAATCCGCGACGCGCCATCTTGCCTGAAATAGCCACACAATGATCCCCAGTAGCGCGCCGTTGTAGGCGAGCGTGGTCGCCAGGTAGCCGAAGAAGATGTCCATGTCCTTCCAACTCGAAACCTTCGCGTCGGGGGGACGGATTTCGGTGTCGAACTCTAGCGGCAGCGCGAACGCGGCGGCGAAGGGGCTGGTGACGCTGGTGAGTCGCACCACGGCGGCGGCCTCGGTACCGGTGAAGAACGTCTCCGAAAAATACCGCGCCGCGAGCGGGGCGACGAACAGCGTGATGATGATCAGGTAGCTCGCCATCAGACTTTGCGAGGTTTTCGAAAAGATCACCGAGCAGAACAGGGCCGTCATCGCCGTGGTGATGCACGTCAGGGCGAAGATAACGAAATACCCCAGCATGGTGCCGAGGTTTGACCAGTACCCAACTGGCATGAGGCATGCGAGCAGCACGGGCCACATCAAGAAGCTCGACAGCACGCTCGACACACGAAGGCCCGAGAGCAACTTGCCCCACAGCATTTGCCACGGCGTGATGAGCGTCACCAGCAAGAGGTCGAGAGTCTCGCGTTCGCGCTCGTTGCACACGCTGCCCGCCGAGAACACGGGGCCGACCAGCATGTTGAAGAGCAGCACGTAGCCGATGTACCACGGGGCGTATTGCGGGAAGATGTAAAGGCAGACCGCCATGATGGGGAGCGCGAGCAGCATCGAAATCTGAATCACCAGCCGCAGCATTAGAGTGCCTTGGCTGAAGATCTCGCTACGCATCTCTTTGTCGTAGATTGGGTTCGCACCATCTTCGAGCAGCGTGGTTCGCTTGGGCGGCGCGAACAGGCGATCGGGGAACTCGTCGCGCTTGATGTAAAGGCCAACGGCCTCGCGGGCTTCGTTGTCGAGGTCCACCACGTCTTTGCCGCCGCTGCCAAAGTCGGCCGGGTGCAGAAGCCTTCGCGTCGTGGCGAACCAGAACACGGCGGATAATCCTAAGCACACCGCGGGCACGACGGTCGTGGCGAAGAACACCCGCGCGGTGCCTTGGCTTCCCAGGGCGTTCCACACCAGCACGCCGACCATCGCGAGTGGCAAGATCATCAGATAACTCACCAGCAGCGACGCCGAGGTGCGGCTGAAGTAGCTGCTCGCCCACAAGCAGATCATGCCCGACAGCGTGACCGACGAAATCATCGCCACGTACGCACCGATCACCTCGGTGTAGTGCACACCGCCAAGTGGCAAGCAAAGCATCACAATCGGCAGCGAGCAGATCATCAAGATCGCGAGGTGCAGTAGCGCCGCGAGGAGCTTGCCGAGCACAATCGCCCCTGGCCTCAGCGGACTGGCGAGCAGCATCTCGTAACTCTGCCGCTCTTTCTCACCTGTGATCGCGCCGGCCGCAAAGCTCGGGGTCATGAGCGAGGCCAGCATGTACTGCCCGAAGAAGAACAGATTCACCAGCCGCTTCGCTTCCTCCGGCTGAGCAAAATCGAGCGTCTGCGACTGCGGCCACGCGAGATACACCACGCCACCCAATAGCGCCACGTACGCAAACAACAACACAAACGCCCGGAACAGGCGAAGGTTGCTGAGGAGTTCGTACTGGAGGACTGGGTTTTGGGTGAGGTACATGCGAGTTGGGAGTTGGAGAGGATTGCACCTTCTACTGGAGCCCTTGGACGGCACTCAACGCCTTGGCACCCGGTCGCGAAACTTGCGGGTGCGGATGTTGACTGCAAACTTTCGCTAGCTCCAAGAGAGACGCGCGAGGGCGAACTAGAATCGTATTGGCAATCGCTTCGCCGAAGTAGAAGTTACTATCTGCGGCAATCTCGATAAATAGCGCGTCATCTGAAAGACTCGACGATTCAACAAGAAGAAGGATGCTAGCCTCAACATCCTCGTCCTGCTGATGGTAGAAAGTCGCGATCTTCTCGCTCAGCCGTTCCTGGTCTGTAGCAAGCGGTGTAAACGGAAGGTGATAATCACCCAAGTCATTATCGCCGACTAGACACCGATCAGCAGCCTGAACGAAATCCGATAGGCTTGCAAAAACGATTCGCGATTCGCCATCATGTCGAAGATGAAGCACGGAGCCCGCAATTGGCAAGTCGGGAACATAGCAGTGATAGTCGCTCGTATCCGCATCATCGAGAATAATCGCACCGGTCTGCTGGATCAGTGGATGAAACTCACGAAAAGTGGCTGTCAGCTGAGCAACTTCAGCAGGGGGTAACAAGTTAAGTCCAAGCTGAGTTCGTCCTGAATACGCGCCGCTCCTAACTTTCTCGAAGTAGCGTTCTACCTCAATAGGAATCGCTGGCAAGACTTGAAGCAGCGGAGATAGGTCGTCGTTCATTCCTCTGATCCACTACTCGACAATCTCAACCTGTAATTCCATCCGCGTAAATCCTGCCCAATCCGCGTTCATCCGCGTCCTACTTCTTCTTTCATCCTGACCTGCGCCAACTCAATACTTCCGTGGCCGGACTTTGCCCATCACCCGGCTTGGCAGGCCGTGCAATCGCAAGAAGCCTTCGGCGTCGGTTTGGTCGTAGCTGCCGCCGCCTTCCATGCTGGCGATCGCGGCGTCGTACAGGCTATTTGGGCTGGTGCGGCCGTGGATTTCGATGTTGCCTTTGTAGAGGCCGAGCTTCACTTCGCCGGTCACCGGCTTTTGGGCTTCCTTGATGAAGGCCATCAGGGCGTCCATCTTCGGCACGAACCAGAACCCGTAGTACACCATCTCGGCGACTTCGGGCGCGATGCGATCGCGAAGGTGAACCAAGTCGCGGTCGAGCGTCAGCTGCTCCAGCTGCAGATGCGCCGCGTACAGCGCGGTCATGCCGGGGGCTTCGTACACCCCGCGGCTCTTCATGCCGACGAAACGGTTTTCGACGATATCGATGCGGCCCACGCCATTGCGGCCGGCGATCTCGTTCATCGTCTTCACTACTTCGAGCGCCGAGAGCTTCTTGCCATTCACGCTCACCGGAATGCCCGCCTCGAAACCGATGGTCACTTCCTCGGTTTTGTCCGGCGCGTCTTGGGGACTGACCGTCATGCCGAAGTCGATGATCGAGACGCCATTCATGTTGGGGTCTTCGAGATCGCCTGCCTCGTAGCTGATGTGCAGGCAGTTCTCGTCGCTGCTGTAGGGCTTCGACTTCGACGCCTTCACGGGGATGTTCTTGGCTTCGCAGTACTCGATCATCTCGGTGCGGCCGGGGAACAGGTCACGGAACTTCTTGATCCGCCACGGCGCGATGATCTTGATCTCTGGCTCCAGCGCCTCGGCGGCGAGCTGGAAGCGGCACTGGTCGTTGCCTTTGCCCGTCGCGCCGTGAGCGTACGCCTCGGCACCGACTTCGCGGGCCACTTCGAGAATGGCCTTGGAGATCAGCGGGCGGGCGATCGATGTGCCCAAGAGGTAGATGCCCTCGTACTTCGCCTGCCACTGCATGACGGGGAACGCGTAGTCGCGGCATAGTTCCTCTTGCACGTCGACAATGCGAGCCGACGCCGCGCCGCAGTCGTTCGCCTTCTTGATCATGGCGTCGCGGTCTTCGCCGGGCTGGCCGAGGTCGACGTACACGCAATGAACGTCCCACCCTTCGTCCTGCAACCAACCGAGGATCACCGACGTGTCCAAACCGCCCGAGTAAGCGAGCACGCAACTAGCCATGAGATTCGAATCCTAAGCACGAAGGGTTAGAGGGAGGGCGACCGGAAAACGACGCACCGCCACCGATTGTGGTTCGCTCGCGGGGGATTGGCAAGACGCGGGGAATGCGGCCTCGTCCTACACCCTCTCCCCCGGATTGTTTCGGGGGCCGGTTCACACTAGAGGCTGCATTGGGGAAACAATCTGGGGGAGAGGGCCGGGGTGAGGGGGCAGGGCGTGCGAGCAAACTCCCCCCTCACCCTAACCCTCTCCCCCAAATCGTTTGCGATTTCAGCCTCTTCGCCACCCGAGCACCGCGCGCCAACGACTCGGGGGAGAGGGGACTAGATGGAATTAATCATTCCCCCACCATCTCTCCCACCCGGATATCCCGGAACAGCAAATCGGTCGTCGGATCGTGGGCCTGCAGGCAGAACGTGCCGGGCTTGAGGCGCAGGCCGTTTCGCGGGTTCTCGTGGGGCGGGCGGGTGTCGGTCCAGTCGGTCACCTGGATGCCATTCACCCACACGGCGAAGTGCGGGCCGTTGGCGTTCACGGTCACGTGGAACCACTCGTGATCGTTGGCGTTCACCAAGCGGGCGTTGATGCGGCGGTAGATGCCACCGGTGCCACAGTCCTTGGGCTTGGTGCGATCGCCACCCGTGTACTGATTCTGCACCTGGCACTCGTAGCCATTCATCTTGTCGCCCGGGATCGAACGGAAGAACACGCCCGAGTTCAAACCCTCGCCGTTCGTCTTGCATTCGAACTGCAACACGAAGTCGCCATACTCGCCTTCGCTCTCGGCTTGCCCCGCACCGCCGATGATCTCCAGCTCGCCCGCCTTGGTGACCGAGAACTTGGCCGGCCCCGCGAGGTCGGTCTTCCAGCCGGCGAGGTCCTTGCCGTTGAAGATCGGCTTGGTACCCAGCGGCTTGAGCAACACGCGCTCAAAAGTGACGGTGCCTTCCTTCTGCTGCAAACCGATGTATCCCTTAAGTCGAGGGTGTTCGCTGTCGTCGGTAAAGTCGGTAACCAACTCGCCATCGAGCTTCACCTGAATGTGCGGACCCTTGGCGATGATGTGCAGCCGATGCACCTGATCGCTGACTTCGATCTGTTCGAGCTGCCCCTTGGCGTACGTGGCTTTCTTGTGCTCGACGATGCTGCCGGTGGGGAACGGATTCGACGGCGGGGCGATGTTGATCTCGTAACAGTCCGTCGCGGGATTCTTGGGTTCGAGCTCGGTGCGAATGAAAACACCGCTGTTGGCACCTTCTGCCGATTTGTAATCGACGATCAGTTCGAAGTCTTCCCACTCCGGGGTAGTCATCAACCAGCCGGGCTGCTCGGATCCGGCGACGATTCCTCCCTCGTCCTTCGCCGTCCACTTCGAGCCGGCAGTCGCCTTCCATCCGAAGAGCGAGCGATTGTCGAGCTGAATCCAATCGCCTGCGAGCAAGTCATCGTCTAGCCAAACCGCTTCTCGCTCGGCGCCGACTTCGCTCCAAGTCGGCTGCCAATCCTTCGCATCGGGAAACTCCGCCCCCACCGAACCCACGGCGAGCAAGGCAACCAATAGAAGCAAAGCACGATTCATAGCAAACACCGAGTCGGTCTAGGTTTGTTTTTGAAACAGAAGGTAACGAAGAGAACGAAGGAAGGATTCAGGACCGCTGATTAACGCTAATCTTCGCTAATATCTTCATTAGCGTTGATTAGCGTCGATCAGCGGTCCACTCTTCGTTTCCTTCGTTCCCTTCTGTTAATCATTCAATCCACCGGCCTTGGCCGCACGGTTTGGATTTCGAGTTGCACCAAACCGGTCAGTCCGCCGGGGCCCTCCGCGGTGGCGGGGTGGGTGACGTCGATTATCAGTTCGGAGTTGGGCAAAAGCAATTCGCGGATTTCGTGCCGCCATTCTTCGTGACCAGCGTGCGGCGGGAGCGGCGTGCCATTGAGAGAAATCGTGGCCGAGGTCGCCAGCCCCTCGATCGACAGCCACACTTGCTGCCCCGGTTCGAGGCCCGTCGGCTCGTGGAACACCCGGCGGTAGCGGACCGTGCCGCGGAAATCGTCGCCCAACAGCCCCGACCAATCGGCCGGCATCTGCTGCTTCCCCTCGCGCACCGTGGGCGCACCGGCGAGTTGCTCCAGCACCTCCAGCCGCCAGGGACCACGTAGACGGATGAAGTGCATAGTGGGGCTTTAGGCTGTTAGCTATAAGCTGTAGGCCAGAAGCTTTCATGCTTACAGCCTAAAGCCTACAGCTTATAGCCACGGTCATTCTGGTACAAAATGCTGACGGACGGTCACTTCGCGCATCTGCCGACTATCGGGCTCGTAGGCGCGGAGTTTCACCTGCACCGCCCGCAGCGGCACGGGGTAGGGGGGAGAGGTTTCCCGCTCGCCCGGATCGTCGGGGCCGTAAAGCAGAAGTCCCTGACCAGCTGGGTAATCGCCAAAGCTGTCGAATCCGTCTGTACCTTCATCGATTAATGGTGTTCCAGTCGGATTGCCATTCCCAAAGAAACGCCATCCGCCGTTAACAACCTCATCAAGATCCTGATTCACTCCGTCGTTCTCGTAGCCGAAGTTCCACGTGTCGTAGACGCGAGTGAGGGCAGAGTCCACGGGAAGCGATCTATTGTTGGGGAGGCCGGCCAGAGTGGATAATGTGACCGCAGGAAGACTCACGTTGTTCACGGCAGCATGGAGTGCGGCGTATCCCAAATCGGCGTAGGCTCCTTCACGAACTACGAGTGGGTTGTCGTTGCTATTCGGGTCGTTCACGGAAAGATACTGAGCGAATCCGCTCCACCATCCAGCACTACCGGGCCCCACTGCTGTGAAATCAAGCTCGGATTGGCCAAGATCATTATCACGACGCAGCAAAGCACGCCCATTCGTTCGGAGGCCATACACGGGGGCATTAGGATCGAACACCTGCACGTCGAACGCCAAGGCATCCGCTAGCATGAGATCGGCACCAACTCGCGTGGTGCGCTGACCTGTAACGCCTAGGGGAACCAGGCCAGTCGTCACATAGGTTATTTGTCCATTCTCGTTGGTCATTGCACGAGCCGTCGCACCGCCCTCAATTGCGACGAACGGTCTTCCCAGATAGCCGCTGCTGGGATCGGTCACGTTGACACCAAGTACTGACGTTCTCGACTTCAACAAAGTTCCTTGCGCTGACGTCGGAACATTTCCACCAGGGTAGGCTTCTGCGTCGGCATAGAACCGGACCGCATTGCCATCATCAGTAAAGCCCTTAGATACAGTAACATAAGGGAATCGCCGGCCAGCACCTTCGACGTACCCGTGATGCTCAAACCGATTCTTACGGTCGGTAAGGTCAGCGAGGGTGTTGGCAACGATGGTCCAGCGACCGTCATTGCGAATGGTCGGATCGAAATTAATCCGAGCGGAAATATCATACCGCTCTTGAAAGGCTATCAGTGCAGCTAGTGCCTGGGCCTCTGTGACGTTCGCTCGATCAAGAATGCGAAGAACTCCTGGACGGCTCTTCGGTCCACCGCCCACGTCGTAGCGATAATCGAGCCACGGCGCGACAAGAAGCGTACGACGATAAATTGTTCGAAACCCCGCTTCGCCAAAAGAGCTTAGTGCATCGTACTCCTCAGGCGGATTTTCCATGCAGAACCAAACTACTTCTGCCACCGGCGAAGAGATTGACTGCGAAGCCCAAGCGACAAACGGATTCTGCCCTCCACTTGCTCCAACATTGCCGAGCGGTGCCGGCCCCGTAAAAGGCTCCTTCTCATTCCGGGACGTAAACGCAAGCACGTCGTCGTGGTCGCCAAGTCCACCGGCGTTGGTCACCTCACCGTCGAGAACTGGCACGTCGCTCGACGGAATGGTCGATATCGAGTAGTCGATTTCCGGCCCAATAGCAGTGGATGAAGTATTAGCGCCTCCGACGCGACCATCCGTCAACAGACTCGGATAAAAATCCGCGTAAGGCCCTTCCACAATCTCAAAATATCCAACGTCCGACTCCGGCCTCTGCCAGGGGATTACCGGGCAGGTGGCTCCTTCGAGGTCGCGTTGCAGGACGTTTCGCACGTGGCGAAGCTGTGTGCCGACTTCGATTGCCGAGCGGCGTTTCGACACGCTTTCGCTGAGCGTCGCAAACACGCCCACTACCACCGACATCATCACCAGCGTGATGCTGATAGCGATCAGCATTTCGACCAGCGTGAAACCGGCGGCTCGAGGGGCGAGGGGCGAGGGGTGAGAAATGGAAAACGGTCGCGCGGCATGGGCGCGCGATGGGCGCTGGGTAGAAAAGATGGTTACGATCACCTGGGATACCTCGATTCTCGTTGGCCGTGTCGCCCGGGGCCCCTGGCGCGACAGGCCGTTCCTAATTCTCCATTGCAACCCGACGTAAGGTGTTTGTCAAGAAAGAGTTGAAGCGAGCGGGGCGATTTACCTGCCAAGTTCCGCACCCGGCAGCGGGAATAAAGGCAAACACCGGCGACCAATCTAGAACATTCGCCCCGTACGGCGATAATTGGGGGATTCGCGGCGAACTACCTGGCAACCGCAATTCTCTACAATCCTGCCAACCTTCGGACGGCTCGACTATGAACTCTACGTCCCCGGCCCGCGTTTGGATCGCTGCTGTGGCGATCGCCCTCCTCGCCTCGGCACCCGTGCACGCCCAGCAGGCCAAATCGTCGGCCGCGGCCGTCGCCCAGTACAACGTAGCGGCTCGGTACCAGAAGCTGGGCGAGTTCGACCTGGCGCTCGCCGAATGGCAGAAGCTCGCCAAGGACCATGCCCGCGACCCCCTCGCCGCGACGGCCACGCACTACACGGGCATCTGCCAGTTCCAGCTCGCGAAGTATCCCGAAGCGACCAAGTCGTTCGAAGCGTTCCTGAAGTCGAACCCGAAGCATGAACTCGCCGAGCAAGCCGTCGCGAACCTTGGCCTAGCGCGCTACAACCAGGCCCAGAGACTCGAAGGGGACGCCGCGAACAAGCAGTATCAGCAAGCGATCGCCGACTTCGATCGCCTAGCCAAGCAATTCCCCAAGAGCGAACTCGCCCCGCAGAGCCAGTTTTATCGTGCCGAGTCGATGTACGCCCTGGGGCAATTGAAAGAAGCCCAAGCCGCCTACCAAGATTGGCTCGCTAAGAACAAGGAGAACGAACTCGCGCCAAGCGTCTGGCTGGCACTCGGAGTGACGCAAAACGAACTTGGCGAGACGGACGCTGCAATTAAAACGCTCGAAGAGCTGCTCGCCACGACGCCGCCGCAACCGGTGATCGCCCAGGCCACGCTGCGACTGGGCGATGCACTCGCCGCGGCGAACCGTCCGAAGGAAGCAGCCGAGCGTTACGCGGAGGCGATCGCGCTGGGTGGCGACATCGACGCCAGCTACGCGGCGAAGGCGAGTGCCAGCGCATTGTTCAATGCCGGCGAATTCGTCGCGGCCGCCGAAGCCTACGAGAAGCTGGGCGACATCGCCTCGGCCGGCAAGGCGCTCTACCAAGCGGGCGACTACGCCAGCGCCGCCGCGCAGCTCGCCAAAGCGTCCGCCGCCGCCCCCGCCGACGCCGACCTCGCGCACTGGTGGGTTCGTTCGCTAGTCGAAGCAGGGGAACCTGAAGCCGCGATCGAGGCCGCCGATCAAGTTCTCGCGAAGCAGAAGTCCGCCGACGTGCTGCTCGACAAAGCCGAAGCCCTCTACGCCATCGACGCCCGCCGCGGCGAATCGCTCGCCGCCTACATCGTCGCCGCCGATGCGGCGGAGGGAGAACTCGCAGCCGAGGCTCGCAACCTAGCGGCGGCCACGGCCCTTGAGCTGGGTGATCTCGCTGCGGCCAAACAGCAAGCCGGGCTGATTCTCGCAAAGCATGGCGACTCCAGCTTCGCGACCGACGCCCGGCTCACGCTCGCCGAGGCCCAGCTTCAATCGGGCGAAGCCAAAGAGGCGGCCGCTACGTTTGCCGAGTTACTTAAAACAGCCACGGACGAGCAGCGTGCCGATTGGTCGGTACGGCTCGCATGGGCACAGAGCACCGCGGACGACGAAGCGGGCGTTCTCGAGACGCTCGCGAATCTGAACGCACCGCTCGACACGTCGGCGGGTCAGCAAGCGGCGTTCCTCGTCGGCCGCGCGAAGTTCCGCACCGGCGACTTCCAAGGAGCCATCGCCTCGCTCCGCCCCCTCACCGAACAGAACCCGCCAAGCGACTGGACCGCCGAATCGCAATTGCTCGTGGGCCGAGCGCTGCAATCGAGTGGCGACGCGGCCCGCGCGATCACGACGCTCACGCAGTTAATCGACAGCGGGCCCGCCGCGCAGCTCGCCGCCCAGGCGCATTACCGCCGCGCCGAAGCCGCGACCACTGCGAACGAACCAGCCAGCGCCATCGCCGACTACGACAAGCTGGCGAGCACGTGGGCCGACAACCCCCTCGCGCCCTACGCCCTGTACCGCGCGGCGACGCTCGTGATGAAGCAGGGCGAACACGCGGACGCCGCCACGCGGTTTGCGAAGCTCGTCACGGATTTCCCCGACCACGCGCTCGCCACCGAGGCGAAGCTCGGCCAAGCGACGTGCCTCGCTCAAACCGGCGAGAACGACGCGGCGGCCAAGGTGCTCGCCACGCTCGGCACCGACGATCCTCGTGTCGCACTCGCGCTCGGCTCGACGCTCGCTGGGCAAAAGAAATGGGACGAAGCAATCGCGACGCTCGAAAAGGTCACCGCTGCGCCGGGCGAGTTCGCCGATCGCGACCGCGCGTGGTACGAACTCGCCTGGGCGTATCGCGAGGCAGGGCAGGGGGATAAGTCGCGCGCGGCGTTCGAAGAGCTCGCCACGGAGTTCGCCGATAGCCCGCTGCACGCCGACGCCCTGTTCCGCGTCGCCGAAGGTTACTACGAAGCCGACGACTACGCCGAAGCCGCCGCGCGATACACCGCGGCCGCCGACGCCGCGAAGCAGGACGCCGAACTCCACGAGAAGTCGCTGCATATGGTTGGCTGGTCCGAGCAAAAATCGGGTGACCACGCCGCTGCCGCCACGGCGTTCTCCGCGCAACTCGCGGCCCACCCCGACGGCCCGCTCGCGCCGGACGCCAAGTGGATGGCGGGCGAAGCGCAGTTCGCCGCTGAGAAGTACCCCGAAGCCCTCGCTGCCTACACCGCCGCGAAGGACGCAAAGCCGAGCGCCGAATCGCTCGCCCCGCTCGGCATGCTGCACGCCGGGCAAGCCGCCGCGCAGCAAGAAGACTGGCAAGGCTCCATTGATTGGCTCTCGCGTGCCGTGAACGAGTACCCAGAGTTCGATGGGCGGAATGAAATCGACTACGAACTTGGCTGGGCACTTTCGAAGCTCGGCAAGACCGACGAAGCCATGCCGCTGCTCACCAAAGTAGCCGACCGCGATACTTCGCCAGTAGGTGCTCGGGCGCAGTTCGTGGTCGGCGAGTTGCAGTTCGCCCAGAAGAACTACGAAGAGGCCGTGCGGACGTTCTTCAAAGTGGCCTATGGGTACGGCGACGGCGAGGCTCCCGAAGCGTATCATCACTGGCAAGCCGAGTCGCTGTTCGAAGCCGCGCGTTGCCTGGAACAACTCGACCGCGGAAGCGCCGCGAAGAAACTGTATCAAGAACTGGTAGAACGTTTCCCCGAAGAAGCCAAAGCAAAACTAGCCCAAGCGCGACTCACCGAACTCGGCGAGTGAGACTGAAGGAAACCTCCGGGTGGCTGGGGACGAGTTCCGCGAGCCCCCAGAAGTAAAGCACCAACATCACTGGGGGCTCGCAGGACTCGTCCCCAGCCACCCACAACTTGCCAACAACTCCCTCGGCATATTTTATGCGAACCCTCTACTTACTCGCCCTCCTCGTCACGATCACGCTCGGTTCGATCGCGTCGGCTCAGGAAAGTCCGTCGGAAGACCGCGCGAACGCGGTGCTCGGCGCGCCGACGGACGCCGAACTCGCCGAGGCCGCACCACCGCCCCAAGTGCCGTCGATGCCAATCCTCGATCTCTTGATGCGAGGCGGGGCGCTCATGATTCCGATTGCGCTCATGTCGTTGGTCGTTGTGGCGGTAGCGATCGAGCGGATGCTCGCTCTCCGCGATTCGCGGGTGGTGCCCGAGGGTTTGGTCCGCGAGCTCGGTCGTCTTGCCGAGTCGAGCGTGTTCGACCCGCGTCAGGCGTACCAACTTTGTCAACGTTACCCGAGCTCTGCCGCGCGCGTGATTCGCGCGATGCTGCTGAAAGTGGGTCGCCCCCATGCAGAAGTCGAATCCGCGGTGGAAAACGCCTGCCAAGCCGAAACCGACGCGCTCTACTCGCCCGTCCGGACGCTCAATCTCGCGGCGAACGTCACGCCGCTGATTGGTCTCTTGGGTACCGTGTGGGGCATGATCCAGTCGTTCTTCGTCACCTCGCACCTACCCGACTCGGCGAACAAAGGCGAAGCACTCGCCCAAGGTATCTACATCGCCCTCGTGACCACGTTCGCTGGCTTGGTTGTCGCCATTCCCGCGGCGATCCTGGCCCACTATTTCGAAGGCCGCATTCTTCGCCAGCTGCGCGAAGTCGAAAACCTCGCCGCGTCGCTGTTGCCGCAGGTCGAGCGCTACGAAGGCAAATTGCGCCTCGACAAAACACGCCTCGAAAGCGAACCCGCCCCCGCAACCGCCGCCACCCCACAGCGAAGCACAGCTCCAAGACCAGCGACGTAACGCACCGCGAGCGTCCCACCATTGGTCATTGGTCATTCCATCAATTGGTCCTTCCCCCGCCATGCCCGTCACCGTTCGTAAAGGCCTGTCCGAGAACACCCTGAATCTCACGCCGCTGATTGACATGGTGTTCTTGCTGCTGATCTTCTTCCTGGTCGCTACGCGATTCGAGGAGGAAGAGCGGGACATGGCAATCAATCTTCCCAAGGCAAGCGCCGCCGAGCCCACGATCTTTCCGGGCAAGGAGATCTTCGTCACGATCACCCCCACCGGCGAGTTCTTTCTCGACGGCCAGCAATACACCGCGGGCAGTCTAGAACAGAAACTGAAGAGCCTGCACCAAGACAATCCCGGCAAGCAGCGAGTGAAGATTCGCGCCGACGAGAAATCGCTCACCACGCACTTGGTGACCGTGATGAATGCGTGCAATCAGGCGAGCATCCGCGACTATACGATCGCTACCGAGTAACGCGTCACTGAGTAAGTACCCACCGCCCGCCCCGCCTACATGCCCACCAAGCGCCACATCCGCAAGCTCACTCCGCCCAGTTCGACGGCGCTCGACGATCGCGCGAGCACCGTGCAGTGGGTGCTGGGCGTTTGGGCGGCGCTATTGACAGTGCTGATCGTCATGCTCGGCGGCTTCGACGACACGCGATTCTTCTACAACGGCTGGGTGCGACTCCTCGGCATGCTTGCCACGTGGGGCCTTTTGGCGTGGGCCGCGAACTCCAAAGGCCGACGCATGTCGCAGCGGTTGCGACTTGGTGCGGCGGCGAGCCTGGCGTTTCATACGGCGGTGGCCATCGCGCTGTTGTTCGCGCACCTGACGTTCGTGTTCACCGAGCCCGAAGTCGACGTCGTGCGGAACATTGTGATCGAGCCGAAGGAAGTGCCGAGGCTAGTCGACGTCACTCCGCCCGTGGAGACGGAAGAGCCCGCGATCGAGAAGCCGGTGCCGACGGATCAGCTTGCCCAGCAAACGCAGCCCGCCACGAGCCAGGCAAAGTCGTCCCCCGACACGCCCACGCAAGAGAGCACCGATCCGCCCGAACTCGCCAGTAGCGAAGCGCCGCAGTCGCTGGTGCAGCGTCGACCGCGTACGGCGCTCGCGCATCGTGCCAAGTCGCCCGGCGAGAGAAGTCGCCAGACGGAGTCGGCGCAGATGGCAAGCTCGGCCCCCGAGCCACTCGTTCGCCCTGAGCAAATGACGCGCCCCGAGCCAACGGCGACCGCCGCAACCGCCGAGCCCTCGCCCGCCGCGCAAGTTGCCAAGGCACAAACCACTCCGCGCGAGCAGCAAGTAATCGAACCGCAGGAGCAGCTAACTCCTTCGCCCGCGCAAGTCGTCGAGCGACGTTCGAGCGACGCGCCGCAAGTTGCCGAAGCGGTCGCCCAGCGTCGTCCAGTCTCACCGGCGGAGGTTGTTGAGCCCGCGGAGTCGAACCTCGCCCCGCGAGTCACCACGCCCGAGATCAACCAAGTGGCGGCGGAGCCTTCGCGCGTCGAGCGGCCTCGCACACCGATGTCGTCGCCACAGGATGTTCCGGAACCGCAGGAACTACGCACTGCTCCGCCGACCGCGATTGCTCGCCGCGACACGCGTGAGCCGGAGTTGCCTTTGGCTGCGACGCCCACACCATCCGATCGCCGTACGCCCGTAAATGTCGCCGAGGCCGTGACCACCACACCCGAGGCGATCCAACCTGCGGAGACCACGCGTACGGCGTCCGTCACCGAACAATCGATGGAACCGATCGCCGCGGCCATTGGTCGCCGCGAGCTCGTGAGCCCCAGCGTTGCCGAGGCCACCGAAACTCCCCCCGACGCCCAGGCAGCGCAAGCTCCGACGCCCACCCCAACTCGCCGCCGCGACACCGCGATGGCCGCCACGGTCGCGCAACCTACCGAGCAGCCCTCGCCCACGCCGTCTGCCGCCGCGCTCGCCGAGTCGACCCCAACGCCCGAGCCGATCGCCACGATTGTTTCACGTGAAACAATTGGCGAAACCTCGTCGAGCCCCGCCCCGCGAGTGCTCGCCGATTCACGTGGCGGAACGGGTTTGCGGGGCGAAGGACTCAACTCGCTGAACGACGCCCCCGCCGAGCCGACCTACTCGGCTCCGTTCGCCGCGGCGAGTGCGAAGCGAAGTCGCAGCACGCAAACCGAGCGAGGTCCGGCGCTCGCTCCGAATCCTGTGGCGGAAGTGGCTCGGTCGCGAGCCGGTGCTTCGAGCCCGATGTCGACCCTCGTCGCCCAACCGATCCCCGATGCCGTCGCCGCCGGTTCTACCACGCCTGACGACATTAGCGCGTCGAGCAGCGCCGCCATTGAGCGGCAGTTTTCGAACGTCAGCATGGGCGACGTGACCGCCGCGCGGGGCGAAGCCGAATTTGATACCGGACCACCCCAGATCACGCCCGAGCGCGGGGGCGGCCGTGGTGCTCAAGGTGGACGCCTCGCGATGCGCTCGCCAGAGACCTCGCGCGGACTCGGACCTCGGCAAGCCTCGCAAGCTGCCATGGCTCCCTCGGCCGCCGGCGTCGCCGCGGCTCCTTCGCCCGCCAGCGCTTCGCCCTCGGCGGGCGCGGTGGCTCGCGAGCAACTGCAAGCGGGCGGAGCGCCCTCGGCCACCATCGCCGGCCGGCCCAGCGAAGCGGACGCCCCGCGTCTCACGCAAGCTCGCGTTCCTTCGGGTGCAACTTCCGGCGGCGGGGCTTCGTCGCCAAGCGCCGGTCCTCCACCTTCTGCGACGGAAGTGGGCGTTATCCCACCGCGTCCTGGTGGATCGATCGCGCGAACGCGTGACGAGCGTAGCCGTGCCGACGGACCGAGCGTCGCCGGGGCACCCAGCACTCCTTCACCACGCGGCGTCGCGGGGGCGGCTAGTCCTGCGGCCGCCGCTGCGGCAATGGTTGATCCTGTTGCAGTCGCGCTCGTGACGCCGCTTTCATCGGACATGATCGAGCCTTCGGCGGGCGCGGCGGCTCCTTCGACGTCGAGCTCAGCAGATGTCGCACCGAAGCGCGAGACGCTCATGCCCGTGGAACTCGGTGCCGGCGGGCTGGCGTCGGAGCCATCGTTCGACGCGGGCATTCCACAACGCATCGCTCGTCGTCAAGCAAACCCACTCCGAATGACTCCCAGCCGATTTGCGAATCGCAGCGAGGGAGGACTTCCGACGCCACCAGGTCGCCAGCGCAACCCCGCCCCCGCATTCGCCTCGCGCGCCGATCGCATCGACTCCGCGCCGCTGATGAGCCCCGACGATCCGCGACCCAAAACCGAAGCGGCCATCGAGCTGGGCCTCGAGTACCTGGCACGCATTCAGCAACCCGATGGTCGGTGGTCGCTTACCGAGTTCAGCGACCTTCCGGTTTCCGAGGACGAAGTTCCGACCATTCAGGCCGATGGTGCGGCGACGGGGCTGGCGCTCTTGGCGTTTCTCGGTGGCGGTTACGATCATTATGACGACAAGTACCAAGCCGTGATCCAGCGCGGGCTCGACTACCTCGTTGCTCAGCAATCTGAGGAAGGCGATATCTTCCCCGAACGCAACCTTCAGGGCCCCAACGCCACGAGGTTCTACAGCCACGGCATCGCGGCTCTTGCACTGTGCGAAGCGTACGGAATGACGGGCGATCCGGAGCTACGTGCCCCCGCGCAAGCGGCCCTCGACTACATCACGCGCACTCAGCACCCACAGCACCACGGCTGGCGATACACGGTGGGGCTGAACAGTGATCTCTCCGTCACGGGCTGGCAAATCATGGCGGTGCGAAGTGGCGAACTCGCGGGTCTCGAAGTCAGCCAAGACACCTACAGCCGCGTACGGCGTTTCGTCGAAGAGTGTCGTTCCACGGCAGGTGGGCAGGAGCTGTACTGTTACAATCCTTACGTGAATAGCAATCGCGAAGGGATGAAGCACTACAATAAGCCGAGCACTGTGATGACCTCGGTCGGCATGTTGATGCAGCTTTACCTCGGCACGAATCGCGAGAATCGACTGATGCAACGCGGAGCCGATCACTTGAGCGAGAACCTTCCCACCCTCACGGGCGAGTACCTGCAGGCTGCGGTCGGCACGCCGGGCAATCCGCAGCGGGATACTTACTACTGGTACTACGCGACGCAGGTGATGTTCCACATGGGTGGCGAGCACTGGCAGGCGTGGCACGAGCACCTGCATCCGCTTTTGGTCGACAATCAAACGCAGGAAGGTCCGCTCGCCGGAAGCTGGAACCCCCAGAAGCCAGTGCCCGACATGTGGGCGAACCAAGCGGGACGAACGTACGTGACTTGTCTGAACCTGCTGTCGCTCGAAGTGAGCTATCGCCACTTGCCGCTGTATGAGATGACGGGGAAGTAGCACCTTCGAGCCGGGTTGCGTTAGCGCCCGGAGCAGATTTCGAAGACTCCGGGCGCTGACGCAACCCGGCTCAAGCTGCTCTAGATCAACGCGGCTCTAGATCAAATCTAGCGGTGACTGGGGGCGGTTTTGCTTCTTCGAGCAATCGCCGCAAATGCCGCTGATGATCAAGCGGTGGCCGGTGACACGGAAGCCGTATTCGCGTCCCACGGCATCGCGAAGGGCGACGAGCTCGTCACTCGCGAACTCAATGAGCTTGTCGCACTTCTTGCAGTGCAGGTGGTCGTGCTGCGGATAACCATAGTCGTGTTCGTAAACCCGGCGACCCGACAGGTTCATCGCTCGCAGCAGTCCTGCGTCGACCAGTTCGTCGAGCGTTCGGTAAACCGTTGCTCGGCTGATCTTGGCTCCGGAGAGCTTGCTGACATCGGCGATCAGTTCGTCGGCGTCGAAGTGGTCGTGCGAGGCGAAAATCTGGTCGACCAGTTGTAGCCGCTGCTGAGTGACCCGCTTCCCCCGGCTCTGCAAGTACTCGACGAATCGCTCACGTGGCGACGAGGAGACTTCGATCGATTCGAGGGCGTATTCGCTGGACATTCGCAGTTGGCTAGCAGGGAGCCGGAGCCGACTGACGGGCTCCCGCTCGATCCGGTGGCTACTTGGGCCCGCACGGCGAGCCTTCTAGCACAATTCTAGGCGCCAGACCGCATGCCAACAACCGTCGAGAAAATGCGGAGGATCGACGCCGGTCGCCCCCTGAAGGCGAGTTCCTCGGCGATTTCCTACCGCGAGATCGTTACCCGATCGAGTCGAACATCCGGCTCAGAGCCATGTCGAGCTTGTCGGCGGTGTCGTAGTTGCCGCTGGCGATTTGGGCTCGCAGCGAAGTCACTAGGTCGGTGCGAATGCCATCGCTACCCGAGGACTGCGAAGCAGCTAGTGCCGCCGGCGACAGGTCGAGCTGGTCGACGGGCTGCGCCGAACCGGTGGTCCCTACGTTATGAGCACGCTGGTTGAAGTGCGGGCCATTGAGGGCTTGAGTGCCGTGGATTTGTGTGGTGCCGTGAATTTGCATGATAAGGTTCCCGCGGCCAAAAGTGCGTCCGTTCGCGGCCAATTACTAAAGCTTTCTAACTGAAGGGTCAAGGTCAACCTGATGCCAACTTCGCCATTCCATAGTGCGAACGGACTGTCAGGTTTGGGTACGTCGGGGGTCGCTCTCGAGTTCACTTGCGTGGCGGGGAGTCGAATCGCAGGAGAGTTTCGGCTTCGCTGGTGCGATCGCCGTCCCTCGCTGCTCCTTTAAATCGGCGATGCTAGCAGGGCACTCGACATTTCCCTGCGGAGTCGCAATCACGCGTAAGGTGCCGCGTGTACGAGCTTTGCGGGTGCTGCGCGGGCAGGTTAGGATAGGCATGTGGCGACCAGGCAACATGAGCCCGCCTGACCGTCGACGCCATCCGTGCAATCAGCTCTACCCGGCGGACGCCGGCGGGGTAAAACGGAACCGCTAGCAGTTCTGCGGGTTGGAATTACTATCCTCGCCCAATTCCCCATGGTCCGGCATTCCGGAGAACCCCACCATGTTCGCCCGACTAATTGTTGCGAAGCTCGTGATCGCCGCGGCTGGTGCTTTTGCCTCGGCCGAGGATATCCGCGTCGCCGACCAAGGGTTGTTCGAGCGACTCGACGCCGACGGCGATGGACGGCTCGTCGCAGACGAACTGCCCAAGGAGCAGTCCCGCCTATTCGCAAGGCTCGTTCGCCAAGGAGACAAAAATCGCGATGGCGAGCTTAGTAAGTTGGAATGGCAAGCGGCTACGACGCCTCGTCGTCCCGAAAAGCCGATCGAGGAGAAGCGCCCGAACGAACTCCCCGGTGCCGACGCCGCTCGCTTAGTCCTGCTGATGCTCGACACGGACGAGGATGGCGTGTTGACTCGCGAGGAAGCCCCGCGTGACCTTCGCGGCGTCTTTGATCGCATTGTGGAGCAGTACGATCGCAACGACGACGAGCGCATCAATCGCTTGGAACTTGCTCGAGGTGGGCCTCAGCTCACTCGGATGTCGCAGCAAACCGTTCGGCGGCTCGACATTAATGTGGACCGCGAACTCAAAAAGTTCGACCGCCAGCAAGGTTCCGCGGCGATGCGATTCACGGAGGCTCCTTCGCGTGGCGAGTTTCTCCGCGATCCGCAGCAATCGCTCGCCCTGTTCGAGGAACTCGACAAGGACAAGGATGGCCTCCTGGCGCTCGACGAAACGCCCGCGGAAGGGGCGGATCGTTGGAAGCGCCTGTTCCGCCTCGGCGACCGCAATCGCGACGGGCTATTGAGCCGGGACGAGTTTCGCGGAGCTACCCAGCGTGCCGCGCGGCGGATGGAGATGATGTCGGCGGAGTAGGGCTAATGTATCGGAACCTATCCAGCGATTAGGAATACTTCGGCCCGCGGTCGCCAGCGTCGCGATGATGGCGACGTAGCCAGCCGCCGGGCAGGGGACTTGCGTCCCCAGTGGAGCGGCCAAAACGCCAGGTCGCATCTCGCCGAAGTGCGACTTCCAGATCGCATAGTCAGACGCAGTGATTGTGCCGTCGCGGTCGGCGTCGGCGGGCAGGTTAATGCCGGTCTGGCCGAGTGTGTCGCGCCACCAAGTGTAGTCGGCGAGGTTCACGGCACCATCATTATTGAAGTCGCCGGGAAGTCGCATCGCCTCGAAAACCACAGCCCCCTGTCGAACCTGCGATTCGCCTTCGAGAACAAACTGAAAACCTAGATCCGGCGCGCGGTTCGCATCGAACACGTAGCCCATCACGAGCGTCGCGCCGGGCACGAGTGTCGTCGCTCCATCGACGTGCAGTTCCGCGAGCTGGTGGGGCGAGGGATTCGCTTCAAGCCAGTCGCCGTCGTCGGTTTGCTGATCGGCGAGGCTTGTCCATCCTTGGCTATCGGGCACCAAAACGCCCGACGCCGAGACGATACGATAGCCTTCCAACTCGACCGTGAACGCGGTCTCGTTGCGAAGCTCGGCCCGACCGGTTTCAGGGTCGACCACCAAGTTGAGCGTCACGTTGCGGTGCGCGCCAAGATAGATCACCTTGCCTTGCAGCACTTGGCCTGATTCGGTGGTGTACTCGAACAGCAGGTCCTGATCGGGATGGTCGCCAAAGCTCGTGGGCGTGGCAGGGGCGAAGAACTTGCCAAGGGAGAGTTGCACACCCGGCTCGACGACGATCGAACCGGTGTCCTTGAACTCGCCCATCTGCGTGGACGATGAGTTCACCTGGAGCCACCTGCCATTCTCGTGCGTATTCAGCGATGTCCAGTGCGTGGGGTCGAGCTGGCCGGATGCCGACCGCACGGCGTAGCCGTCGAGTGCGACCGATGTCATGCGGGCGTCGTTCACTAGGTACGACTCGCCCGTTTCGCGGTCGATGATCAAGCTCAGGTGGTTGCCCCCCGCGGACGGCAGCGTGTCGATCCAGTTGCCCTGCCCCTGCAGTTGGTCCTGCGACTTGAGCCAGTCCACAAGCCAGATGTTCGAAATAGTTTGCAGCGCGTACGCTTCGCGCGGCACCCAGCTGTCGAATTCGCCATCGTCGTAGATGCGGCCCGTCGGAAAGCGATTCTGCATCTCCTCAATACGTGAAAGCCGCGATTCCGACCAACCGTTTGCGTCGTACGGCTTGCCCGAGTCGTAGCCGAACTGCTTGGCGTAGTAGTCCATCTCCAGATAGATGTCGTAGCGAACAAGGCTCCAAGTGGTTCCCTCAGGGTAGTACTGATCGGGCAGGTACTCGCCGCTCGGTCCGCGCTGGAACATCGTCTGCTGCAGTGGTCCGACTGGGATGCTCGCCATCGCATCGTACACGGTACTCGCATTGAAACCCGCGGACTGGGGAACCGTCTGGTTCGCTAGCGACTGGGTAATGAAAGGCTGGATCGTTAGGCCCGTGGTGGCGTGGTAGTCGTTGTGGGTGCGTCCGTGATTTTGAACGAAGCCCAGCTCGTCGGCGTTGTAGCCCTTGATCCACGACTTGACCGCTTGCCCGTCGAGCACCGTCTCGTTGCCAAGGTCCGATGGCCGCGCGAAGGAACTCACCAACAGCTCACTCCCCTTGGTTCGCCATCGCGGGCTGTTCTGGTGCTCGGGCATCATGGCCACCGCGACCGATAGCACTCGCGAATTCCAGGCGTTCTCCTCGGCTTTGGTATCGCCCGGCGTGTTGACGGTACCATTCGCACTGGTCCAGTAGGGGACGTTGTAGTTCACAAACCGGTTCGCTTCGTGTACCACCATGTTGGTCACTAGGCTTTGTGTCTCGGTGGGCAGGTCGTCCCACATCATCCACGCCCCCTCGGCGAGATTTGCCGTCCACAGCGCCGACTGCCAGACATCGCCCCACTGCACACCGCTGGCGTTGGACTTATGCTCGAGCGCGGCACCGTGGATCATCTCGATCGTGCGGTTTCGGAACGCCTGCTCATCGAAGCCTGTGAGGTCGGCGTCGTACGCCCCCGTCTTTAGTAGCGCCGCGGCACCGTACACCGTGTGGCTCACGGTGCGAATCTCCCGTTCGTTGCCCTGCACCATGTCGTAACGACGACCGCTTGGCGTGGCGGGGTTCGCCACCGCCTGCATGTTCTGGTCGACCCAATTCAGGTTGTAGCCAGCAAGGCGATTGCTCACCGTCCGAATGCGCTCTTGGAACGGCGTGAGCTCGGGCGTCGTAAACCGATCCCAATCGATTGGCACGACGGTTTGAGCCTCGGTGTGACAAGCGATTCCGAGCATCGCACCACAGCACGTCGCGTGAAAGATCGCAATAAGCCAGCGACTAGAACTCCAGCGCAACCACAATGGGTCCTTCGAGTTGCGTGGAGGGGGAGAGTTCGGTACCCAGGATGGTTTCAGCATTGTACTTCGAGGGGATCGTGATGGTGTCGTGAGTCACTTGAATGAGGTAATAGCCAGGGCGAATCATGCCCGCGATTTTGGGCATGTTCGCGGGCAGGTTGTTCGGATCCATTTGCAGGCGCGCGATGCCCGACGAATCGACGATGCCATCGGCCGAAGGGATCAGATCCACCAGAAACGGAGCCGGTCGGAAGACAACCTTCGCACCGGCAAGTGGCTGCCCATTTCGGGTAACTCTGCATTCCCCCGGCAGGACGGCAATCGTGGGGTCGAAGATCGCGGTGCGAAAGCGCGTTTCGAGTTCCTCTGGCGAGATTTTCTTATCTTTATTTGCGTCGCACTCGGCGGCCGCCGTCGCTAGGTACGGCGTCTGTTTCCACTCGTCGGCGGTGAGCGCCCCGTTCTTGTCGACATCTGCCGCGTCCATCAAGCGGCGAGCCAAGTCCGCTGGATCGGCGGCGATCTGCGCGACACTCCCCGGTCGGCTATTGCAGCCCAGGGTGGTAGCTAAAATGCTCAAAGCACAAGCGGATGCGATTCGTCTCATCGAAGGGCAATCTGATGCCTAGGGGAATAATGTCGGTCCGCACGCCGCGGCGCGGCTTACAAGCCAGCCGTTGTGCTAAGCCCGCAGTCGCCACCATCGCGACCGCCGTGTTGGGCGTGAATCAATGGATCGACGTCGTAGTTTATGGACTGCGTCGATCCGTCGCAGAACGACACGATCCAAACCCCCGGATGCGCGCTGCCAAACGTGTCGTAGGGGCCAAGGCCAATCGTGTCTTGCAGCGGCGCACCACAGGCACCGCGGAGCGAGTCGTTGTTGAAGCCGGTATGAAGGGTCTCCGAATCGTTGTGGAACATGCCGGTGTCGTAGGTTTGCGGGTCGAGGAACTTCTCGCCGACGAGGTAGGTCTTTGTGGTGCCGTCGACGATCCGACGGTAGGAAATTTCACCTCGCTGTATCAGTACGCCGTCCGTGGGGCGCGACCAAATGAACGTCTTCAGGTTAGCCGTTTCCGCGATGGTCTTCGGGAATCGGGCAAAACCGAAGCCTGTCTCGCCGGAAGAAACGGAAAGCAGAATCGTACCAACGTTGCCTGCGTAGTCGGTGCGCGCCGTGGAGGCAAGCGTGTTGTAGTTGAGACCCCGGAACACGAACTTGCTATCTCGTTGAAAAAGTCCAGCGGGGCGGCGGCTGGGGCAGTTCATCGTGTCGATGGGGGTTTGCTCGCGGAGCGTCGCGGCGGTCTTCTGCGCGGGAGAGTCGTAGGGGGCCACAGCACCGTCCGAGCCCATGTCGAACAGCGTCTGTTGCTCGATGAAGGGGAGGATGCTGAAGGTCCAACCGCCGGGTTGCGACTTGCCCGCTCCGGCATCGGGATCGCCGGTCCAGTAGTAGCCCCAACCACCCGAAGGGAAAAATTTATAGGTATCGTGGTGCATGATGCAGCCCAGCGCGAGCTGCTTCACTTGATTCTGGCACTGAGTTCGCCTCGCCGCTTCGCGCGCCGCTTGCACGGCCGGGAGCAACAAGGCCACGAGAATGCCAATGATCGCGATCACCACCAGCAGCTCCACTAGCGTGAAGCCACTCCGCGGGTGTAGGCGATAACGCTGCTCGTTCGATGTCATGATTCGATCTTCCAGAGTTGACTTGAGGACACGCCTTTGTTCCAACGCGGGTCGTTCATGAACGTTTTGCCGAGCGCCAACGCATGGCAGCGCCCAGAGCAATGCTGAGTAGCGCGAGCGTCGAGCAGGGGGGGGACGGTACCGAGGTGACTTGCCCCACGCTGGCTAAACTGCCGGCCGACTGACCAAAGTTATTCTTCCACACCGAGTAGTCATCACCCGTGACGGTGCCCGGTGTCAGGTCGTTGGCCAGAACTGTGTTGCTGCCGAGGTTGTCGCGCCATACGGTGTAGTCGGCCAGATTGACCATGCCATCGCCGTTGTAGTCGCCATCGAGTCCGCCGGGTCCGATTGGCGTGGCACTCGACAGCGGGCGGAAAACCACCGCCCCCGCGAAAGGCAGCGACTCGCCGGCGATGAGGAACTCGAATGTCACGCCCTCCTGATCGCCAGCCGGATTGAAGATCTGACCCAGGCCAAATCCATTGGTGGTTTGCAGCTGGATATCGCCCTCGGCCTTCACTTCGGTCAGGCGATTCACGGTAGGGTTGGCTTCGATCCAGTCGCCACCCAGCGTCCCTTGATCGGCGATGCTGGTCCAATTCGCGTTGCCAGTTAGCAAGGAGCCGTCGGACGAACTGACGGAGTAGCCATCGATCTTAACCGTTTGCCACGAATCGTTGATGATCTGGGCCGCGCCGGTCGCATCGATCTCAAGTACCAAGTTATTGAACTTCTGAACGCCGCCGGTGAAGTTCACGGCCCCCGTGACAAGCGTGTTGCTGTCGGTATCGGTGTACTGAAACACTAAGTCTTCGACGGGCGTGCCGAGTGGCGGCTGGCCCGGCTCGTACGGCGCGCCCAGCGAAAGCGTGTTGCCCGAAGCCAGCGTGGTGATGTTGGCGTTGACCTCGGAGAGCCGGCCCGGCGTGGGATTCGCTTCAAGCCAACTCGACGGGTTCACGCTGTGCAAGCTGGTCCAGGTGCTGGGGTCGAGCGACTGCGAACTTGAGCTGATTGTGTACCCATCGAAGTGCATGGCCGCCGCGCCGCCAGGATTGGTGATGGTCGCGCTACCGGTCGTGCGGTCGACGTTCAGCACGAGCACCTGTTGGAGCCCGAGTTCCAGCGTCTTTCCCAGACCGCCGTCTTGGGTCCCGACAACGTACTTCTGACCTAGTGGTACGGCGGGCAATCCCGAGAGGTCGATCGCAGTGAACGCACCGGCAATTGTCGTGGCATCGAGCAAGGTCCAAGAGCTACCAACGGTCGGCGTGTAGCCACCACCGAGCTCCACGCGGTAGGTTCCGTTGAGCGTGGCCGCGCCGTTAACGGTGATGGGTAAGAAGCTGCCACTGGTGATCTCGGTGACCAGCGTGCTGTTCGCCCCCAGAGTAAGTGCCGACGTGGTGATCGAAGCGTTGGGGCCCGCCATGCGAATGAGGCCACTCGTGCCCGTCCCCGAAGTCAGGGTGACGGTCGAGAAGGTGCCACCGCTCTCGACTTCCAGCGATCCGGTCCCCGAGGTACCAATCTGTGTGGCCCCCGAAGTGCTGGCGATCACAACGTTCAGCGAACCGCCGTTCTGGATTTGAACGTGCCCGGAAGTGCCCGAGGCGGTGCCGAGTGCCAGGGCTCCAACGTTCGGCGCCGCGCTATCCACGAAGGCAGTTCCGCCGTTGGCGATGCTGGCGGTCTCTCCGAAGTTGGCGTTGGGCACCTCGTCGCCGAACGGCCCGGTCCAGTTCGAACCGAGGTTCCAACTGCCCGTGATGGGATTCTTCCATTGCACCGCTTGGGCGTTACCGTTGGTTGCCCCCCACACACCAGCCAAGCTGATGCAAGCAGCAAGAGTCAGAAGTTTGCAAGGTTGCATATTGATGTCACCGATGAGCAGTTGCGAAATGAGTTACCGCTAGCCCCGCCTCAACGAAGCTCTACTTCCGATCCTGTCGCCAGGCACGCCCGGTGATGCCATATGCCGCGAGCAGGCAGATCCACGTGGCCGAAGGTTCCGGTACATTCACGCCTGCCGAGAGGTCGATGGTTAGTGGATGTTCTTTCCAGAGGCGGAAGTCGGCGAAGTTCACGATGCCATCCGCGTTCAAATCACCCTCGCCGCGCGTCGAAACCGTCTTGTAGAAGTTGTCGGCGATGATTTGCAGATCCACCATGTCGCAGGTACCCGACTCGTTGACATCGCAGCCTTGAATTTCTGGAGGAGGTCCCATTCCAGGGTTCTCGAACAGCCACGAAATCTGCGAAGCGACCAATCCTTCGTCGTAGATCTGCACCTCATCGACGTCGCCCGTGAAGCGATCGATGTAACCCGCCGACCGTCGCTGTGCTCCAATGCTCAGCGTGTTAAGCCCCGTGGGAAGCGCCATCGTTACGGTGGACATGCCCACTTGCACTCCATCCATATACAACCGCAGTGCCGACGGCCCGTGGTACACCGCCGCTACGTGGTGCCAGGCGCCGTCCGTGAGGGTGGCGTTGGTGTTGGGTGCCTCGGTGGCGTGGAACGTGCCAGGGCGACGAACGGCCTGCAAGTCTTTGCCTTCGGCTGTGGGTTCAGTCCCCAACGTCAGATACTGGTCACTCGCTCCGCGATTGATCATGCCGACGATCGCGCCTCGGTCGACTTGCGTAACCCCCACTCGCACCCAAGCGGAAAGCGTGAGCGGATACTGGGTAAGGAGCTCGGCCGCGTTGCCAGTGACATTGCCAATGAGCGCCTGCGTGCCATTGAACGAGGCGTAACCGCCAAGGATGCCTCCGGTTTCGACAAAGGTCGGACCACCCACTATAGCCCCCAGCGCGGGGGCATTCGCCAAGTCCGAGGCAGCACCGGCCGTGCCGTTGTTCACCAAGCCGGAGGTCCCATTGTCGAGACTCCAATGCGTGAGCATCGCGGCGTGCAATCGATCCGTAGACAAAGCAGTCAGCAGCACGAAGGCGAGCGAGCGAAGAACAATCGAGTGTCGCATCAGATAGGGCTCCTTGAGGAAAGGATCGCGATCGGTAGTGTGTTGTCTAAGCTTCAGGGTCCAAGTCATTGCCACGGCCCACTGCGTGCGCGCAGCGGTAGCACGGACAGGGTTGAATCGAATCGGGATTCCACGGAAAACGCGTAGGAAGGCTACTTGGCAGGCAATTTGGTTGCTGGAGTTTCGCCTGGATCGGAAAGAGTCAGCATGGGATCAATCAGCAGCACATGGTCAAACGAAATGGTGGTGCCACCATCCGTCGAAACAAGCGTCAAGAAGCGATCGCCCGGCGAAAGCTCGAGGCGGATGTCTTCACCCTCCAGGTCGCGTCCAAAGTTTTCGCGGCTGTACTTCAACGCGCCATCGACGTAGATCCAAAAGTCCGCCGTGCGCTCGGGGACGTTCTTCAGTTCTTCGGGTGGCTTGAGTTCTTGGGCAAGGTCAAGGTTCACTAGCGTGGCTTCGAAACCAATCACATCGCTCTTGAGGCCGTGCGTGCATTGCTTCAAATCGAACGTAATACCAACGTTGGGATGCATCCCGATCGCGCCCACACGCGCGGTGCCAATTCGACGGAGGATAAATGGCAAGGTTCCGGTGCCCCAGAAGTCGCCTGTCGTGGTGGGCAATTCGCCCACGCCACGGCGTCGCGCCCAAATCGGCCCGAACGTGACTCCCATTGTCTCCGGCAAATCGATGGCATGCCCCGCCGAGGTCGCGATGGTCCGCGCCCCGTGCGGCGAAGGAACGAACACGCCATCAATGGCCGGGTGGCTCTGTGAGTGATGAAATTTGAAGTCGGTCGGGATGTAGCCCGGACCTTCCGTCCACCGCCAGGGACGTTGATCCCAGGTGCCGGTCAGTGCGTCGATTGCCCCGGCAAGTGCTTCTCCTTTGCCGTCGCCACCGTTCACAAGGTCGACCACGGAGAGGCTATGCTCTTCGAGCAATTGGTCGGCCGTCGTCGGTGCCACGGGGACCACGCGTTCGAAATCTTCCCACTCCACTTCCACACCGGTTGCGAGCTCGCCATTGGAACCGATGCACGCTGTCGCGCCGTGGTCGAGGAATATCGACTCGACGCGGCGGTTCGTCGGATTGCTGGGAGCGACAATCACTTCGCCTTCGAACACTACCACGTTCGTGTTCGAAGCCTCGTCGATCGACACGCCAAACTCGGTCCCTAGATCGACGATCTCTGCCGAAGGCGTGGCGAGGCGGAAGTTGCCATCCTCGGCTCGCCCCGTCACCCGGCCACTCTCGAGAATTGCCGAGTCAGGCCCCGTTGGAATAAGCACCGAGGGGCCATGCATGATCGCAATCGCCCCCGAAGCAAACTCGACCTCGGCGAGGCCCGAGAGCAACTCAATCACCTGCCCGGCCTTCAGTCGCAGTAAAAACTCCTGCGGCCCCGAAGCGTCGCTCCACGTAGCGTCGGGCGTCGCGCGGGTCAGCCTCGCCACCCATGCGTTTTCCTTTTCGGCACCAAGCGTGTCACTTCTGGCGGCGACGCTATCGGGCGTCGCGATCGCTGGTGGTCTCAGCTCTACCACTTCGTCGCCACCGGGCGTGCGATACAACAGCGTCGCCAGTGTCGCCGTGACGCCTAGTAGTACCGAACAGGCAACCATCAACCACCCATTGACACTCCGTTGCGGCGACTTCGACTTTGCACTGCGCTCTTGTTGACGCACATGACGCGGGGCGGTGGGTGAAAGCGACGGTGTCGGCGTTTCTGTCGCGTTCCATTCCAGAATCGCCATTTGCTCGATGATGCCTAAGGCGTAATCACGCACTTCGGGCGATTCCGACAGCATGCCTTCAAGCCGCGCGTGTTGTTTGACATCCAAATCTCCTGCGGCCGAAAGCAGCAGGAGGGAGCACAGCTCGTCGAGTTCTCGTCTTGTGGTGCTCATCGGGATTGCCTTTCCGCAAGCGATCGTTCAATGCACCGGAACAGCAATCCATGAATCCGCGTTAGAGACCGGTATATCGCGAACACCGAACGCGATTGTGACTGGGCAATCTCCGCCGGCTTTTGTTCCTGATAGTAGCGCTGCTCAAGAAGTTGCCGATCTCGGCCCGAAAGCTTCTGCACGCACTCGCCCAGCGCCGCTTCCCGTTCGTCAAAACTCCCGGCCCGCTCCGCCGATTCTTTCGCGAGAAGGTGCAGCACTTCGCTCGAAAGGGCGAACTGGCGGTGATGCGTTTCGCGGAACTTCAGTACCTGTAAGTGAGCGATCCGGCAGCCCCACGCAAAGAAGTTGGTCCCCGCCGAGAACTCGCCGAACTTCTTCCACATGCAGTAGGTCGTATCCTGAAACACGTCGTTCGCATCGTTGACGTCTAGCACCTGCGATCGGATGTAGCCATAGATGCGTCGCGAGTGGCGAGACATCAATGTGACGAAGTCGTCACATCGTGACTGCATCTCCTCCTCGGGAGACGAAATAGGGTCGAAAGCGTTCATGCTCGGATTTAGTTTCGAGTATCCCGCCTGGGATGATCCACTGGTTGTTCGTTGCCGAAAGTGGCTGAAAATGGATAGCGGCGCCCCTGCGTAGCACGCCAAACGCTCACTCCCCGCTTGCGATGCCTCCCGTCCACCAAACGTGCTTTGTCGCAATACCAGTAATACCCGGTGGGGCAGGCCCATTTTACGAAAAAATTTCTCAGAAAGCCGACGCAGCGATATTCGGGACACCGCATGCGGTTTTGGCAGTGATCGGCCTTGGTGTCGCCTGAGTCTCCGACAATGGAGGCGCTCTCTCGGATGGCGGTGGGAGCGCTCACACGTGCAGATGGCACTGTGGGCTACGGGACGTCCGAAGGTGGACGCCCTACCTAAATCGCTCGAGCCGAGCTCAGCAACTTATGTGATGGGCTCATCTGCAGCCTGTACGAGTTTCTTCCGTAGTTGCCGAGCGGAGATGGCCACACTTTTTCGCCATGCGGGACTTTCCTGGATCGCGTCCTTCTCTAAAACTCGTTCCGAAGAATATCCGAAGACGCTCGCGCAATTCCAAATGCCATCGCCAGAGAAAAGTGAAGGTACCGAACCACCTGCGCAAAGCGCTTGGGTCTACGTACATATTCTGAACGCACGTAAACGCCCTAGATGAACCAACTCCAAAGCGGGCATCCCGAGCGCCCCCATGATTGACATGTGAGCCGCGTTTTTCGGCCCTTGGCTGAGAAGCGTCCCCTGCAACAACCCCCTCCGTGGCGGAGGCAATCGACTAGCCATTCTCATGGCCATTGGAAACCCATGGCTTCCGCATTGGGCTAGGGGGACAGCAAGTGCCAGCTCCGAGGCCGCCTATTTCGTTCCTGCGGCTACTTTGGCACCGAGAGCGACGAAAACGGCTCCGGCGGTGCGGTCCATCCAGCGGCTGAAGGCGGGGGTTTCGCGGAGGCGGTGCGAGACCGTGCCCGCCAGCCAGCTCAGGGCCAGCAGCCACACCAGGGCGATCAGGGCGTAGGTGATGCCGAGCACCACGAAAGGGGTGTAGCTTTCGAGCATCTCGCGGCGGATGAACTGCGGGAAGAAGGCGATGAAGAACAAGCCGACTTTGGGGTTCAGCACGTTGGTCAGCACGCCCGAGCGGAAGTCGTTCCAAGCGGTAGTGGTGCCGGTGCTGGGAGTCTCGATGGAGGGGGCGTCGCCAGCACGCTGCACGAGTTTCGAGATGCCGAGGAACACCAAGTAGGCGGCCCCCAGGTACTTGATGAGAGCGAATGCCAGGGCCGACTGGGCGATCAACGCCGAGAGTCCGACCGCGGCGATGAAGGTGTGAACCAGCACGCCGGTGCTGATGCCGAGCGTCGAGAAGAATCCGGAGCGACGACCCTGCGCCACCGAACGATTGAGGACAAAGAAGGTGTCAATGCCTGGCGTCATGCTGAACACGATGGCGGCGAGGATGAATGCCCAGTAGTTGTCGATACCTGCCATCGTGGCGAATCCTCAAAGGGAAAACGAAGTTCGTACGTCGATCGCTTGGTGTGAGGCTTGATTCTAGTGAACCGCGGCTTGTACTAGAACGGTCGGTAATGCATGCATCGCAGTTTGGGATGCGCACGCGATGGGTAGACGCGATTTGTATTCTCTAGGTTCGTGTGGGGCGCTAACGAATTGCGGATGCCAATTTCCGCATGATGTGGCGATGGCGAGTCGATTCAAGGCGGCTTGAAATAAACCGGACGCTAGCGCGTTGCGGCTGATAGCGCTTCGCGAAGCGCCAGCATCTCCCCCCGAGTGGGTGTCCACGATGGTAGGTTTCCTAAACATCGCTATTCTGACGCGCTGAGAAAGGTGCGCAGCCGACGTCCGACCGTCGCCGACTTTCCGCGGTCCTAGTGAGACTTGAGAAGGATAATGAAATGAGTGTTCGATTCGCTGCTTTGACGTTACTAACCATGCTGGCTATTGGGGGAGTTCACAACAATGCGATGGCCGCGCCGAAGGTGGCCGGCCCTTCGATCGACTTCAAAGGAGACTACTTCACGGTTCCGAATGGCAATGGCGTTCCTACCGTCTCTTATTGGCAAACCATCTGGGGCTCGCCCTACCAAGCGCCGACTTGGGGCGCCCCGGCTTCCATTTTCCCGTATCCACCAAGCTTGGGGGACAACGGATTTGGTGCGGTGCTCAATGCGTTCAATGACTTCATTACCGTCGGCAATGGTGGCTCTTTTGGTGGCAGCACCCTTCGGTACGGCGCCGCGGCGGCGTACATCAGCTACGACGACGAATCGACGCCCACTGACAACATGGTGATGACCACCGTCTATGGTCACGACCTGGAGCCCGGAACTCCTGGGGCACTTGCCATTGGCGGTTACGACACCACGGGAATGTTTCCGCAGTTATCCGACGAACACGTAACCGGTGGTTCGGGCACGGTGTACTCGGCCACCCCGGGCCAGTTGGTGCCGATCTTGGAGCTGCCGACGATCTTAGGGGCAGGTGCCGACCTGTCGATTTTCCAAGGCGATCGCAGCCTGTCGGTTTGGGTGTTCCAAACGACCATGCCGTTCGGCGAATTGGTGCCCGAGCCGAGCACGTACGTGATGCTAGTGAGCGCGGCGGTGATGGCCGGCGTGGCCGCACGTCGACGCCGCTCGTAGTTGTGTTTGAGTATTGCAGAGCATTGAGCGCCGGGCTTTGACTTGAGGGTCGAAGCCCGGCGTTTTTTTGTGGGGGGAGTCATGTGCCAAACTACGCATTGGCCGATCTGCGACTGGGGGCTCGCGGGGCTCGTCCCCAGTCACCCTAAGCTCGTCACCACGCAACCCCGAACTCTTGGCGGCTTGGATGGGGATAAGGGGGCTACATAGACTCCTGTTGGCTTCGCGACTCTCACCTTGGTATCGGTGTTGCCAGCGTGCGACGGTTTCGGCGGGGACGCTGGGGCAGGGCGGGCGGTGGGGGCGGTTTGGGGCTTGTTTTGTCGGCCTTTCGGCAAAGTGCAAAAAAAGTTTTCGTTTTGGCGCGAGGTGTGCAGTGAACCTGGAACAAATCGACCGTGTCCACCGTATGTAACTGTGCCAGGTTGCCTTCCCCAATCCGGAGGCCAGCCGGTTGCGGTGTGAAACCCGCCGGGTCCACGGAACACTTAGGGAGGCCCCGATGTCCGCCATCAACGAACACTTTGCCGCATACCCCAACGACTGGCTTCAGCCAGTGCGTTACGACCACGCAGCTTATCGGAGCTTTGCTTCGAAGCTCGACTCGAGTCTCGCCGATTTGGTCGCCGAGCATGGCAGTCGCCGGACGCACCCGGTGCGTTCGACCTCGGTCACGCTGGAGCGACACGACTTGGTCGACTCGCAGACGGCCGACTCGCAAACCGAGACGCCGCCCGAACAGACTTCCTGCTAGAGGTTTGCCAATAAACCCTGCAGCGAATGCTGAGATTCGCTGCACGCTGAGTCTACTCCCCGGCCTCCTTCCGATCCGCTTTCCCCCCTTGGCGGATTCGAAGGAGGCTTTTTTTATGCCCTGTTGCAGGGAACCGCGGCGAAGTATGCTGCAAGGGTTACGTTCAGTTTGACGCCAAGTCGATTTCGGTGCGACCAAGCCCTTTGTCTCAGCACCGTATTGAACAGGAGGAAACAGAGAAAACGGAGAGGATAAGCGCGGAGTCGGAATGGTAGAGCACTAAGTCATCGCTAGTAGCGTTCCTGCCGATCCGTGCTACCAACTCTTAGTTTCCTTCGTTTCCTTCTGTTAGTACTTTTTGAACAGAAGGAAACAAAGGTAACGAAGAGTGTGTATAGAGCGATGGCAGAACAAGATTTGAGGCCAATACCATTCGGAGAGAAGTGAAGATTCGTGTTCGCATCTACTCTGTTACCTCCGTTTCCTCCTGTTAATCTTCTTGATCATCTGGGAACGGTTACCCCTTTACGATCAGCCCCCTTCAAGCAGGTGCGATGAAAGTTCTTCTAGCCAGCCCCCGAGGTTTCTGTGCGGGGGTGAACATGGCGATTGATTCGCTGGAGCTGGCGCTCAAGGCGTTTGGCCCGCCGCTGTACGTGTACCACGAGATTGTCCACAACAAGTACGTGGTGACCCACTTCCGCGAGAAGGGAGTGGTGTTCGTCGACCATCTGCACGAAGTGCCCGAAGGAGCGACGCTACTGTTCTCCGCGCATGGCGTGTCGCCCGAGGTTCGCCAAGCGGCCCGCGACCGGAAGCTGATGGCGATCGACGCGACCTGCCCGCTGGTGACCAAGGTGCACCTCGAAGCGATCAAGTACGCGAAGCAGGGCTATACGATTTTCTTGATCGGTCACGAAGGGCACGACGAAGTGGTCGGCACCATGGGCGAGGCCCCCGAGGCGATCGTGCTGGTCGAAACCCCCGAGGACGTCGCGACCTTGGAAGTCGCCGACGAGTCGAAGGTGGCTTACCTGACGCAGACCACGCTGAGCGTCGACGACGCCACGCGAATCATCCGAAAGCTCCGCGAACGATTTCCGCAGATCGCCAGTCCGCCCAAGGACGACATTTGCTACGCCACGCAGAACCGGCAGGAAGCAGTGTCGCTGTTGTGCGACGAGGCCGACTTAGTGCTGGTGCTCGGCAGCCAGAACAGTTCGAACAGCCAGCGCCTGGCAGAGCTCGCCCGCGAACGGGGCATCTCGGCGCATTTAATCGATGGCGCGAGCGACATCCAGCCTGAATGGCTCGAAGGAGTCCAAACCGTGCTCGTCACCGCCGGGGCGAGTGCACCGGAAGTGGTGGTCGAGGAGTGCCTCGATCTACTGCGTGACCATCACGGCGCGACGGTCGAGGTCCGCACAACGCGCGAAGAGCACGTGGCGTTTCCGTTGCCGAAAGAACTTCGGGCGGTGGTTTTGGAGTAGGGGCGATCGGATGTTCGGAAGATCGATGGCTAACGTGGCTGAAATCACGACGTCTGCTGAGTTTGCTTCTGCGTTAGAGACTGATCGCCTTCTCGTGTACTTGACCGTAACCTGGTCGATACCCGAGCGTCAATCGCGGCGTGTTTTCTATTCGGCCGCACAGACATTGGCGAAACTTCACAAGAACCTATGTGTGAAGGCTCTATCTGTGCCCGAGGACGACGATTGGTGCCAAACTTGGCTACGAGGTCTTGGAAACCCCGAATTTGGCAACGGATATGCTCTCGGAGTTGGTAGCGTACTCTGGTTAGAAGCGGGTGAGCTACGAGATTCCATCGTGAGTTGTAATCAGGTCGATGCTAAATGGCTGGTCGAGCGTACGTGCGCCATTTGGCCCGCGCACCTAGGGTAGCGTCGAGGCTCGTGGAACTCGCCTCAACGCAACCCTAGGCTACGGTGACGGGACCGCTTCGGGGTACGGTAGGGCGGCCCGAACTCTTGCGAGTCCGGCTACCATTTAGCTACTTCACGGGTTCGACTTTCATGTCGAACACGTCGGCGAGGAAGGCCCAGGTGTCGGCTACTTCGTCGATGCGTTTGGAGATGGGCGTGCCGGCGCCGTGGCCGGCTTTGAGTTCGACGCGCAATAGGATGGGGGCGTCACCTTCTTGGGCTTCTTGCAGGGCGGCGGCGAACTTGAAACTGTGCATCGGGACCACGCGGTCGTCGGTGTCGGCGGTGGTGACCATGGTGGGTGGGAACTCGGTGCCGGGCTTCACGTTGTGGTACGGCGAGTAGGCCATGAGGAACTCGAAGTCCTCGGGCTCGTCGGACGACCCGTACTCGCTCCGCCAGAACTGGCCGGCGGTGAACTTGTGGAACCGCAGCATGTCGTGCACACCCACGCCGGGGAGAGCCGCGCCGAACAGGTCGGGCCGCTGCGTCATGACGGCGCCAACCAAGAGACCACCGTTGCTGCGGCCACTGATGGCGAGGCGATCGGTCGAGGTGTATTTGTTCTCAATCAGCCACTCGGCGGCGGCGATGAAGTCGTCGAAGACGTTCTGCTTCTTCTCGCGCTTGCCGGCTTGATGCCAGGCCTCGCCGTACTCGCCGCCGCCGCGGAGGTTGGGGATGGCGACGACGCCACCTTGCTCCATCCATACGGCGTAGTCGACCGAGAAGGCGGGTGTGATCGAGATGTTGAACCCACCGTAAGCGTAGAGCAGCGTCGGGTTGGTGCCGTCGAGCTTGAGGCCCTTGCGGTGCGAGATGGTCATCGGAATCTTGGTGCCATCTTTGCTGGTGTAGAACACCTGCTTCACTTTGAACTTGCCGGGGTCGAAGTCGATGGCCGGCTTGCGCAATAGGTCGATCTTTCCCGTCTCAGTGTCGAGCCGGTAGATGCTGGTGGGGGTCACCGCGTTGGTGAATGCAAAGTAGGTGTTCCGCTGATCGGCTTCGCCACCGAATCCCATGGCGGTGCCGATGCCGGGGAGCTCGACGGGGCCAAGGTACTCGCCCTCGGGGGTGTAAGTCTCCACTTCGGCGTGGACGTCCTTCAGGTACTGGGCGATCAACTTGCCGCCGACAATGTCGGCGTCGACCAGCGTGGCTTCCTTTTCAGGAACGATTTCGACGAAGCCGTCGGGCTTGGCGGCGTCGATGGCAACGATGCGTTTCTGCGGGGCCGACTCGTCGGTGAGGAAGTAGAGCTTGCTACCTTCGCTCGCCAGTAGGCTGTACTCGTGGTCGAAATTGTCCACCAACGGGCGGAATTCTTTGTCGCCAGTCTCGAGGCTTTTGACCCAGACTTGGTTCTGCGGATCGGTTCCTTTGCCGATCGACAGGACGAGCCACTTGCCATCGTCGGTCACGCTCGCGCCGAACGACCAATCGGGGTGGTCGGGCCGCTCGTAAACCAGCACGTCGTCCGACTGGGGCGTGCCGAGCCGGTGGTAGTAGATTTTCTGATTGAGCGCAACGGACTGGAACTTCTCGCCCTCGCCAGGCTGGGGGTATCTGGAGTAATAGAAACCCTTACCCTCGTGATCCCAGTCCATGCCGCCAAAGCGCACCCACTCAATTTCGTCGCTGAGCATCTTGCCCGAGTCGATTTCCATGACGTGAATGGTCTTCCAATCGGAACCCGAGGCACTTTTGGAGAAGGCAATCAGGGTGCCATCCTCGCTAACGGTAAAACCGGCCAGCGCGACGGTGCCGTCCTCGCTCCAGGTGTTGGGGTCGAGCAGCACCCGGCCGGGCTCGGTATCGCTTTTGGCGACGTAGAGTACCGACTGATCCTGCAGGCCATCGTTTTTGGAGAAGAAGTAATTTCCCCCCTTATGGCTGGGGGCCGAAAACCGCTGGTAGTTGTACAATGCTTCTAGGCGCCCTTTAAACACTTCGCGAGCCTCGATGGCGTCGAGAAAAGTTCGGGCAAATTGGCTTTGAGCTTCGACCCAGGAGTTCACTTCGTCCGATTCGCGCACGTCGGCTTCGAGCCAACGGTACGGATCGGCAACTTTGGTTCCGTGATAGGTGTCCGTGTGATCGACTCGACGCGTAGCCGGATATTCGGCTGCCATATTTCCTCCCTGAAGGACGAGCAAGTTGAGCGGCAAAGAGAGTAGAATGGTGAGCGGGGCTATTGCGATTCGCATGTCAATTCCTGGGTGCGAAGTAGATTCGAGCGGCAATAATAGGTACGGGGGTACTTACGATGGTGTTTCAAGAGCGTTTTCAATTCGAAACCGCCGGTCATGGAGATATGCACGACATCACTTCCCGAGTGGAAGAGGCGATCGCGCGAAGCTCCATTCAAACCGGCACGGCCCACATTTTCAATGTCGGCAGCACGGGCGTGGTGCTGGGGATCGAGTTCGAGTCGGGCCTGATGAAGGACCTGCCCGAGCTTATCAACCGGCTAATCCCGCCGAGCCTCGCCTATAACCACGAGGAGGCCTGGCACGACGGCAACGCCCACTCGCACCTGCAAGCCTCGTGGCTGGGCCAGGAACTGACGGTGCCCGTGACCGAGGGCCGCCCGGTGCTGGGCACCTGGCAGCAAATTGTCCACCTGGAGTGCGACATCAAGCCGCGAACGCGTTACTTGGTGGTAACGGTGATGGGCGAGTGAGAGCAGGCACCGTGTGAGCCGGGTCACGCGCGAACTAACTACTCGCGCTGCGGTAGCTCGCCAGTGCGCTTTGGAAAATCCAGCGGCATAATGCCAGCGAGACGATCGTCGCTAGAAACGCAAAGCCGGCGAGCCAAGCGTACTCGGCCGTGAGTGGTTTAGCCATCATCCGCGCGGGGACATTCACCACCACCAGCACCGGCACAATGTAAGTGAAGCCGATTCGCAGGGCGTCGCCCAAGGCGTTGCCGCCGTAGATCTCCAGTGGGTAGCGCGAGAAGTTGGTGATGTAGAACCAGAAGTCGTACAGCGACTGGTTGCGGCCCAGCCAAATGCTGGTCGCCGAGAGCGAGATCATGATGCTGTAAAGAATCAGCACGCCGCAGACGACGTAGATCGGATAAAGGACGTACTGCACCAAGGTGAAGTCCTGATGATCGATGCGCCCCTCGGCGTAAATCAGCAGCCCGAGTGCTACGAGCACGTTGCCCAGCGACGACCAATTGATCTTGCGCATCGAGAGCAGGAACTGCGTGTCGATCGGCTTGAGCATCGCGAAGTCGAGCCCGCCGGTGCGGACCAGTTCGCTGATCTCCTGCGCGTTGGGCATAAACAGGGCCTGGACGATGCTGTTGATGAACATCGTCGTAGCGATGAAGATGAAGAACTCGTACTTCCCCCAGCCCTCGATACTTTGCGTGTACTGGTACACGAGCAAGTAGAAGCCCAGGTTCATCGCCATCCACGCAATGCTCGACACCACTTCGATTACGAAGTTGGTGCGAAACGTCATGTCGCGAATTAGGCTGTTCCGCGCGAAGGTGAGGAAGAGCTTGGGGTAGAGCAGGATGTCTTGCATGGTGGTATTGTAGCCGGATTCGCCAGAATTCGGGAGTTGACCAAAGCCGCGCGAACTTTGGCGGCGCGGGCTACGTTCTCACATGATCCGCGGCTATTGAAGTATCGCTGGCCAGGGTCTTTAGTGTATCATGGCAACCGCGTTCAGGTGGAGGCCTTGGCTGTTTGGTACAGCGGTTATCAGCAGCGGGCATGTTGACATTCCGATTGGCCCCCAGAGCCTACCACCCCCGCCATGCCCGCTAGTTCCATGATTTACGGCCTCGACGATAAACCTCCCTTTCCACGGGCGGTGGTCCTGGCCCTGCAGCACGTGCTCACCATGTTCGGCTCGACGATCGTCGTGCCTCTGATGTTTGGCCCGCTCTTGTGGCCGATTCCCGAAGGTCTTCCGGAAGAGGTCTTCGCCGAGCTTACGAAGCTTCAACTCACCAACACCGCGCTGTTGATCTCGAGCGTGATGCTGTGCAGCGGCATCGCGACGTTCCTGCAGTCGACGTTCGGCTCGCGGCTGCCGATCATTCAGGGGGTGTCGTTCTCATTCCTCGCGGCGTTCGGATCAATCGTCGCGGCGTCGCACCTTTCGCACCCCATCGATTGGAGCGCCGTGCAGGCGGGCGACGTGAGCCAGGCCACCCTCGAACCCTTGATCGCGTCATGGGAAACGGCCGGCGCGGCGGGCATGCAGTCGATCGCGGGGGCGATTGTGCTTGGAGCGATCTTCGAGATCGCCGTCGGCTTCAGTGGCCTGATGGGCTACCTGCGACGTTTCTTGTCGCCCGTGGTGGTGGGCCCTGTGATCATGCTGATTGGGCTAGCCCTGTATCAGATCGGCGCACCGAACGCCGCCAGCAATTGGCCGATCAGCATCGCGACGATCGTGCTCATTAGCCTCTTCGCGCTGGTGCTCTCACGGCACATAACCCTCTTTCGCTTGTTCCCAATGCTCTCGGCCATCGTAACGATGGTCGCGGTGTGCACGCTCTTGTCGTGGGCTGGCGTTTACACGCGGGGCGTTCCGGGTTACGTCGATACCTCGGCGTTCGATCGCGCCGAATGGGTTCGCACCACAAATCTCCTCCTTCCGTGGGGCATGCCTCAGTTCGCGCTGAGCGCGACCATCGCCGTGATGGCGGGTTACTTGGCGTCGATGATTGAATCGTTCGGCGACTACCACGCGTGTAAGAACATCGCCGGCGCGGGCGACCCCACGCCGGCCGAGATCTCGCGAGGCATTGGCTTCGAAGGCGTGGCGTGCGCGATCACCGGCGTGCTTGGCGGGTTCAGTAGTACGAGCTACTCCGAGAACATCGGCCTAGTCGGACTTACGAAAGTGGCAAGCCGTTACGTGGTGCAGATCGGCGCCGTGATCCTGGTGCTATTGGGCTTGTTCGGCAAGTTCGGGGCGCTCGCCGCCGCGATTCCGCAACCAATCGTCGGCGGGCTCTACTGCACCATGTTTGGACTGATCGCCGCGGTGGGCGTGCGGCAGTTCGCCAAGGCCGACCTGAATAGCGACCGCAACTTGTTCGTGGGAGGCTTCGCGATCTTCATGGGGCTAAGCGTTTCGTTCTACTTCAGCGACTTTAGTACCGGCAAGCAGGATATCGCTTGGCTGCCTGAATCGATCCGCAACATGGTACTGGCCATCGGAAAGACAGGCATGGCGGTCGCCGCTATACTCGGTTTACTGCTCGACAACATCATTCCCGGGACGCAAGAAGAACGCGGGCTCACCGAAGGGCCGAGTATTCTGGTGCCGGAAGGGGATGATGTGGATGTGGAGTGACAAGATAGCATAAACGTGTAATGAACCACGGAGCCACAGAGGGCACCGAGGAGGGCATAATGAGTGGCTTGTACTGCACGATCCTGCTGAAGAAGCCCTTCGACGTAAATGACACTGGATGGCTGACAAAGCTCCTAAAAGCAATTTCGTCGGACGTCGTGGAGTCGCGAAAAGGACTGCACTGGGATTTTGCGGTCGAACACTGTGCTTCCACCCTGAATATCACGCATACTTCGGATCGGAGCTGTGACTACGAGGATATCTACCAACAACTCGCGATCACCTTTGAGGATGCCCCGGACGCCATCGAGCTTGCGTTTGGGTGCCGTCGGGAATGTGACGAAGTAGCATGTGACAAAATACGAAACGCATTACTTGCGGAGTTCGACGCGATCGACTGTGGCACTCGCTACTAGGGCACTCTCCGCGTACTCTGTGCCACTGTGGTTCACTACCTTAACTTGGTTCCTTCTGTAAATTCACTGATCCCGCCTACGAGTGATCTCCTCCGATGCCGACTGCCAACAATCACGAACTTCCCATCATCAACCACACGCCCCAACCCTATACCGGTCCGTCGCGGGACGAAGTGATCGCGCTGCGTAAGCAGTACGTCTCGCCGGGGGTGATCAACTACTATCGCGATCCGCTGATGGTGGTCGAAGGGCACATGCAGTACGTGTGGGATGAGACCGGCAAGCGGTATCTCGATGCGTTCGCTGGCATCGTTACCGTGAGCGTCGGGCATTGCCATCCCAAGGTGGTCGAGAAGGTCCGCGAGCAGACCGGTAAGTTGCAGCACACCACAACCATCTACTTACATCCGACGATTGGGCAGTTCGCCGAGAAGCTCGCCTCGAAGATGCCCGAGGGATTGTCGCGGACTTACTTCACCAACTCGGGGAGCGAAGCGAACGAGATCGCCATCCTCTCAGCCCGCGAATTCACGGGCAACACCGACGTGATTGCCCTCCGAAACTCCTACCACGGCGGCACCAGCACGGCGATGGGGCTCACCGCTCATGGCACTTGGAAGTTCCCCTCGAACCAGGCCATCGGCATTCATCACACGCACGCAGGCTACTGCTATCGCTGCCCGTTCGGGCTCGAGTACCCCTCGTGCGGCGTCAAGTGCGCGCACGACATCGAGAACGTCATCAAGTACCAGACGCCCGGCGTCGTGGCGTGCTTCATTGGCGAACCGATCCAAGGAGTCGGTGGCACGGTCGTTCCTCCACCCGAGTACTTTCAGATCGTGTACGACATCGTCCGCAAGTACGGCGGCATCTGCATCGCCGACGAAGTGCAGGGTGGCTTTGGCCGCACGGGCAAGCACTACTGGTCGCACCAGAACTGGGGCGTGGTGCCCGACGCCATCAGCATGGCCAAGGGCATCGGCAACGGCGCCCCGCTCGGTGCGTTCACTACCACCGAAGAAATCTCGCAGGTCATGACCCGCCGCGTCCACTTCAACACCTACGGCGGCAATCCCATTAGCATGACGCAAGGCCTCGCGACGCTCGAGGTTATAGACGAGGATGGCCTGCAGCAGAACTCGCTGGAAGTCGGCGCGTACCTCATGGATCGACTGCTAGAACTTCAGGACAAGCATCAGGCCATCGGCGAAGTCCGCGGCATGGGGCTCATGCTCGGCGTCGAACTGGTGACCGACCGCAACACCCGCGAACCCGCCACGACGCTGGCCGCCGACGTGCTCGAAGCAATGAAGCACCGCGGCGTGCTGATTGGCAAAGGGGGCCTCTTCGGCAACACGCTCCGCATCAAACCCCCGATGTGCATCACGAAAGACGACGCGGGCTATCTGGTGACTATGCTGGATGAGGTGCTAAGCTCGTAGAACGGAATTTATTCCGTTACTGCCCAGCGAATTGGCGATACCACTCTTAAGAATAACGGAATAAATTCCGTTGTACGACTATGCCCACGCTTGAAACAATCGTCGACGGCCTGAAGCTTCCCAATCCGTTCGTCATCGGTTCGGGACCTCCCGGCACCAACGCCAACGTCATCGGCAAGGCGTTTGACGAAGGCTGGGGTGCTGTGATTTGCAAGACGGTGAGTCTCGACGCCGAGAAGGTGATCAACGTCCAGCCTCGCTATGGCCGGCTGCGTAGTCGCGACACGGGGGAGATTTATGGCTGGGAGAACATCGAGCTCATTAGCGACCGCTCGTTCGATACTTGGATCGACGAGTTCAAAGAGATTAAGGACAAATACCCCGATCGCGTGCTGATCGCGTCGGTTATGGAAGAGTTCAACGAGGACGCCTGGCACGAGATCATTGGGCGGTGCGAAGAGGCGGGCGTCGATGCGTTTGAGCTCAACATGAGCTGCCCGCATGGCCTGCCCGAGCGCCGCATGGGTGCCGCGATGGGCGAAAACCCCGACATCCTTACCGAAGTCTGTAGCTGGGTGATGAAGGTGGCGACGCGGCCCGTGTGGGCGAAGATGACGCCCAACGTCACGCACATCGAAGACCCCACAAGGGCGAGTCTCCGCGCGGGTTGCCAAGGCATCGCGGCGATCAACACCATTCGCAGCGTGATTGGCGTGGATCTCGAAACGCTGAGGCCCGAGCCGACGGTCGAAGGCTACACCACGCCGGGTGGCTATAGCTGCCAGGCGGTAATGCCCATCGCCCTGCGGATGTGCATGGAAGTCGCCACGGTGATCAAGAACGAGTTCCCCGGCCGGACGCTGTCGGGCATCGGCGGCATCGAAACCGGCAAAGACGCCGCGCAGTTCCTGCTCCTAGGCTGCGACACCGTGCAAGTCTGCACCGGCGTGATGAAGATGGGTTACCGCTGCGTCCACTCGATGCAAGAAGAACTACTCGCCTTCATGGAGCACCACAAGTTCGAAACCATCGAAGAATTCAAAGGCCACTCGCTCCAGTACTTCACGACGCACTCGGATTTGGTGAAACGCCAAGCCGACGCCCGCGCGGCCAAGAAGGCCGAGCATACCAAAAAGATGATCAAGAAAGACGCAGACTGGGACGGGGAGGACTTTGTGGATCAGTCGGACGCGCTGGCGCGAGGGTGAGTTCGCGATTTTGAGTTTGCTGACGCCACAACGTTGCACCCGCGCCGTGGCTACTTACACGTAGAGTCTCCTCTAAGACGATGGAAGACCCCAAGTATTATGTGGTCCAAAGCTACCGTCACTTGCTGACGGAAGTCGAACTACGTGCGAATATGGCCCTCATATACGACATTAAGTCGAAGGGCGATTCATTTCTAGACAGGAACAAGCTGGCTTTGCTTCGCGATCCCGAGGTGGCCGCGCTGTTCGCTAAAGGCCGAGAAAATTTTCTGGAAGATGTTCTGAAGCGGCTACTCACGCTACATCCCGATGAGATCGTCCGGTGCTCACAATGCCAACACCTCGTCCGCACTCCAAAGGCGAAACAATGCCTAAAGTGCGGTTACGATTGGCACTAAGCTCGCAAGAATTCGGCCACCGGGAAATCTATGCGACACTGCAAGCGTGAGATTGTTGTGGTATATTCTGCGCATGGATCTTTTATACATCGAAACGTCGATTGTCAGCTTCGCCACCGCTTGGCCCAGCCGCGATATAACTATTGCCGGACTCCAGCAACAGGCGCGGGATTGGTGGGCGGATGAGCGCCATGCGTTTGAGTTGGTCACTTCTCAGCTCACGCTAGACGAAGCAGCGGGTGGTGATCCCGCAGCGGCCGGTGAGCGACTTCGGTTGCTCGAAGGGCTTCCGTTGGTCGACATCAATGCCGACGTTCAGTCGCTCGCTCGCTTATTGATAGCAGCCCACACCATGCCAGAAAAAGCAGCCGCGGACGCTCTCCACGTAGCCGCAGCCGCACTCGGTGGAGTAAAATACCTTTTGACACTCAATTGTCGCCACATTGCCAACGCGATCGAGTTGCCCGGCATCTACGAGATTCTGGACGAGCAAGGTTGTGGGCAGCTTTTGATTTGCACCCCGGCGGAATTTCTCGGAGCCGAGAACGATGACCAACCCCATTCTTAACCAACTCCACGACACTCGTCGACAACTTCTCGATGAAGCTGGGGGTACGCTCGAAGCCTTAGTTGCCGCAGTGCAGAAGCGGCAGCAGCAGTCTGGGCGTCGTATCATAAAGAGCCAGCCGCCACAAACATTCGGCACGCCTGTGAAGCCGGCCATCCAGCCTCCTTCCTCGCCAATTGGTGGTCGTTAGCCAGGACCATGCAAGCCGTCACTTTCCACCAATTCCGCGGCTCCATCACCCTCGCCGATGTCCCCGAGCCCGAGTGTCCGGTGGATGGCGCGGTGATCGATGTTCGCGCGACCGGGCTTTGCCGGAGCGATTGGCATGGATGGCAGGGGCACGACTCGGATATCAAGACCCTGCCGCACGTACCGGGGCATGAGTTTGCCGGTGTCGTCGTCGAAGTGGGTCGCGACGTGAGACACTGGAACGTTGGCGACCGCGTGACCATGCCATTCGTCGCCGGGTGCGGGCGGTGTCCGGAGTGCGCGAGTGGCAACCCTCAGGTGTGCGACCATCAGTTCCAGCCGGGGTTCACGGCGTGGGGGTCGTTCGCCGAGCGCGTGGCGATTCGCTACGCCGATGCGAATTTGGTTCGCCTGCCCGAGGCGCTCGACTTCGCCACCGCCGCGAGTCTTGGCTGCCGGATGGCGACGGCGTACCGCGCGGTGACCGCTCAGGGTCAAATGCGGCCCGGCGACTGGGTCGCCGTGCACGGCTGTGGCGGCGTCGGTCTGGCGGCGGTTTCGATTGCGGCGGCGCTTGGGGCGAAACCCATTGCTATCGACATTCGCGAGGCGCCGCTGGAGCTCGCGCGTTCGCTCGGCGCGGTTCATACGATTGATGCGAGCCAAACGCCCGATGTTCCTGCGGCCGTACGCGAGCTCACGGGGCGCGGTGCTGATGTGTCGCTCGACGCGCTGGGTAGCCGAGTAACGGCTACCAATTCGATCCTCTCGCTCCGCAAGCGCGGACGTCATGTGCAAGTCGGACTCTTGGCCGGCGATCAAGCCAATCCGCCCCTGCCCATGGGACCGGTGATTGCGAACGAACTCATCATCGCCGGCAGCCACGGTCTGGCGGCCCGCGATTATCCGGCGCTGCTGGACCTGGTGGTTACGGGCCGGGTGCCGGCTGGTAAACTGGTCACGCGAACGCTGACGCTCGCGGAAGCCCCGCAGGCGCTAGAGTCGCTAAATAGTTTCGGCGAAGTTGGCGTGGCGGTGATTTCATTGTAGGCCGGATTCCCAAGAACGCGAACGATGTCACCGTACCCTCTCCCAGACCCTCACCGGGTCGGGGAGAGGGTACTTCAATTTGAACTCCCACTCGTAAAGTATCGTGATCCCCGCCGTCGCTAACATTCCCGATCAGCCACTCGCCGACGCGCTCGCGCTGGTGCGCAAGGTGTTCGACGCTAACGAGATCACCGCTCGCCGAATCGAATCGACCAATGTCGTCGAGTACTATCGGCAGAGCGAGCGGGCGTATCGGATGTTTCACTCGGGCGAAGGGGCGCTCCACATTGGTCTCAGCACGGCTGATACTCCAGACGGCGACGTGGGGCATCGCCGGCATGTGGAGTTGTTCGCCGAAGTGATTGAGGACGTCGATGCCGAAAACGTCGTCGAGTTCGGCTCGGGCATGGGCTATAACGTGCGAACTCTCGCGAAAGAGATGCCCCAGCGCCGTTTCACCGGCGTTGATCTCTCGCCCCATCACACGGCCACCGCTCGCCGCGAAGCCCGCGGCATGGCGAACATCGAGTTCGTCGAAGCCAACTATCAGCAGCTCGACATTCCGTCCGGATCCTGCGACGCGCTACTTGCTATCGAAACGCTTTGCCAATGCGGCGATCAACGTGCCGCGGTCGCCGAAGCGTATCGGCTGCTGAGACCGGGAGGACAGATGCTGGTAATCGACTGTTTCCGCAAGCAGTCGCTCGACTTGGTGACGCCCGAACTTTGTGAAGCCGCGCTGTTGGTGGAGAAAACGGCCGCGGTCGATGCGTTTGCCGAGCTCGAAGTGTGGAAGCAAATGGCGACGGAGGTTGGTTTTCGCGTTGCCCGCTGCGTCGATCGCTCGGCGGAAACTTCGCGAGACCTCGCGCGGCTCTATCGACTCGCCCGCCGCTTCTTTAAGATGTCGCTGGCCGTGCAATTGATCCGCCGCGCGATGCCGAAGCTGGCGATCGAAAATGCGGTGTGCGGATTGTTGATGCCTTACACCGTGGGCTACGAGGCACACGGTTACTACACGATCACGCTTGAGAAACCCCGCTAAGTACTTGCTTCACCAATAGAAAGTCCCCTCTCCCAGACCCTCAGCGCGGGTCGGGGAGAGGGGACTCTCAACGCCATGTCCGATTTTCAAACTATCGCTAAAGTAGGCTCCCTCGCCGAGGGTTCTGGCACCACGGTCACCGTAGGCGATAAGCTGCTGGCGCTGTTCTTGCATCAGGGCAAGTACTACGTGATCGACGACCTCTGCCCGCACCAGGGGGCGTCGCTCGGCGCGGGTTATCTCGATGAGGAGGGTGCGGTGACCTGCCCCTGGCACGCGTGGCGATTCAGCGTGTGCGACGGCACGTGGTGCGACAATCCGCGGCTGAAGGTCGACACGTACGAGGTACGCGTCGAAGGAGAGGAGATTCAGGTGCGGTTGCCGGATTAGAAAGTCCCCTCTCCCAGACCCTCACCCGGGTTGGGGAGAGGGATCGTTACCTTACTCCTGCTCTTTGACTTCGATCGTTTGCTTCACGTGGCATTCGACGTTGCTTCCCATGAGCTCGCCCGTGAGCACTAAGTCGAGCGACAGATTCGACTCGACGAGTCGTCCCTCGGCGGTGTTGAACTTCGCGGATCCCTCGGTCGATTGCGCGGTGATCTTCGCATCTTCCATCGGCTTAACGGGGACGTAGGGATCTTCGGGAGCTGTGTCGCTCTTTTGGAGCTCCAAGGTCAGGGCCGGTTCGAATTGCTGGATGTCGCCCTCTGTTTTGGCGGGCTTCCAAGCGAGCGTGCCCTGCATCAATCCCAAAACTCGGTTGTCGACCGTCACCACGCGATTCGCGTCACTGCCAACAGGCAGGGCAATTTGTTCCGCCAACCGGCGGATGCCCGACTCGGTGACTAGTTCGCTCATCGCCCGCGTCGCAGGGATACCGGCGAGGCGTTTACGGACAGTCTCCGGTAGTTCGGGGATGGTCACTTCGCCCGAGGCGGTAATCGTGATGGGCACCTCGGTGGCTAGCAGCGTCTCGAACATCGGCGTCAGCATCGCGGCGAGACCTTCGGGGGCCTCAGTCGATTCCGAGTCGTAGGTGAGCTCTAGTCCCGAAGGCTGGCGAATGGTCACTTGAAATCGCTCGACCTGCTGCACGCCGGTCATCGTGCCGTCGGCATCGACCGAGTCGACTCGCCAGCGGACATCGAGCTTCTGTTCCGCGACGCTCGAGAACGTGCCGGCTTCGCCCGCGTTCGATTGAAACTCTGTCTGCTGCGAAACTTGGTAACGCAGTTCCTGCCCCGCCTCGAACTTCCACTTCGCGGCCTCTTGGGAGAGGGCCGTCGTGCAAGTGCACACTGCGAGAGCAAGTATCGAGAGTGATTTCATGGAGTATCTATCTTCACGTTCAGTTTCGAAATGTCACGCAGAGGCGCGGAGACAGCAGAGGAACGATGTCGTCGCGTGCCCTGATCTTTCCGGCGACATTGTACCACACTTCTCAGCGCATTCATCTCTCTGCGGTCTCCGCGTCTCTGCGTGAGACAAGCTTAAACCTCCAGCGACTCGCCCGGCTCAAGCACCACGGGCTTCGAATTCGTATGCCGGCGAACGCTTTCGGCCCAGGCATTGGCGTCCTGGGCGATGGGGGGCCAAGTGTTGTAGTGACAGGGAAGCACGCGTTCGGCACCCAGCAGTTTTATCGCTTCGAGGCTCGCGGCAGGGCCCATCGTAAACTGGTCGCCGATCGGCACTACGGCAAGCTCAAGCCCGCCTGTGCCAATCAGCCGCATTTCGAGAAACGCCGCGGTGTCGCAGGCGAAATAGACGCGTTTGTCCTCGGCACCAATCACGAACCCACCCGGGTTGCCGGCGTAAGAACCATCGGGAAAGCTCGAACTGTGGTGGGCGATCGTGTACTCAATTCGTGCCTCGGGCAAGTCGTACCCGCCGCCGAGGTTCATGCCGATGGTCTTATCGGCTTCGACACCTTGATTCACCAACCAGTTACAGATCTCGAAGTTCGAAAGCACCGTGGCACCGGTGCGCTTGGCGATACTCACGGCATCCGACAAGTGATCGAAGTGAGCATGCGACACCAGGATGTAGTCGGCCTCGACATCGATGGCCTTGACCGGAGCCGTTGGCGATTCGTTGAGAAACGGGTCGAGCAGGAATCTCTTACCTCCCGTTTCGATGAGCCAGCAGTTGTGTCCGTACCAGGTGATCTTCATGCGGTGTTCCTAGGGTGTAGCTATGACGGGCGTTGTGATGGCGAGTTGTTCCATGGATTACGTCCCCTCTCCCAGACCCTCACCGGGTCGGGGAGAGGGGACTATTCAACTACTCGTCGGTGACGCAGCCTTCACTGGCACTCTTCACGTTCTTGATGTACTTGTAGAGCGTGCCGCGAGTCGCCTTGTAGGGCGGGGCCTGCCAGGCGGCGCGGCGCTTGGCGAAGATTTCATCGCTCACATCTACAGTGATCAAGTTCGCCTCGGCGTCGACCGTGATCATGTCGCCGGTCTCGACCAGCGCGATCGGGCCACCGACCTGTGCTTCGGGGGTCACATGGCCGACGATAAAGCCGTGCGAGCCGCCACTGAACCGGCCATCGGTAATCAGTGCCACGTCCTTGCCGAGCCCCGCGCCCATGATGGCACTAGTGGGGGTGAGCATCTCGGGCATCCCGGGCCCACCTTGCGGACCTTCGTAGCGAATGATCACAACGTCGCCCTTGTTAATCTTCTTGGCCTCAAGGGCGTGCAGCATGTCCTCTTCGCTATCGAAGCAGTTCGCCGTGCCCTTGAACACAAGGCCTTCCTTGCCGGTGATCTTCGCCACCGCGCCATCGGGGCAGAAGTTGCCACGCATAATGCGAATGTGCCCCGTCGCTTTCAGCGGCTTGTCGAATGGCTGCACCACTTGCTGGCCCTTCTTCAGGCCCGGCAGGTCGGCTAGGTTCTCGGCCATCGTTTTGCCGGTGACGGTGAGGCAACTGCCATCGATCAGGCCATGCTCCATCAGCAGCTTGAGTACTGCGGGAGTGCCACCGACGTCGTGAAGTTCTTCCTGCACGAACTTGCCCGAGGGCTTCAGGTCCGCCAGCAGGGGCACGCGGTCGCTCGCCCGCTGGAAGTCGTCGATGGTGAGTTCCACGTCGACCGCGCGGGCCATCGCGATCAAATGCAGCACCGCGTTGGTCGAACCGCCGACCGCCATGATCAGGTTCATCGCGTTCTCGAACGCGGCACGGGTCATGATGTCGCGAGCCTTGATGTCTTTCTCAAGTAGGTTGAGCATCGCCTGGCCGGCGTCGAAGCACTCTTGTAGCTTAGCGGGGTCTTCAGCCGGAATCGTAGAAGAGTAGGGGAGGGTCATGCCCATCGCTTCGATGGCGCTCGCCATCGTGTTCGCGGTGTACATGCCACCGCATGCGCCAGCACCGGGACAACTCTTGCGAACGATTTCCTTCCGCTCATCCTCAGTGATGGTGCCGGCGAGGAATTGGCCGTAGCACTGGAATGCCGAGACGATGTCCAGCTTCGACTCGGCTTCGGTCGCCGCCTTGCGATGGCCGGGTTTGATTGTGCCGCCGTAGACCATCAAGCTCGGACGATTCAGGCGCCCCATCGCCATCAAGCAACCGGGCATGTTCTTGTCGCAACCCGGCAGCGTCACCAAGCCATCGTACCACTGGGCCCCCATCACCGTCTCGATGCTGTCGGCGATCAGGTCGCGACTCTGCAACGAGTAGCTCATGCCATCTGTGCCCATCGAGATGCCGTCGGAGACACCAATGGTGTTGAACCGCATCCCCACGAGCCCGGCCGCTACCACGCCTTCCTTCACTCGCTCGGCGAGTTTCAGCAGGTGCATGTTGCAGGTGTTGCCCTCGTACCACACGCTGGCGATACCTACCTGGGCCCGCTGCATGTCGTCCTCGGACATGCCGGTCCCATACAACATGGCCTGACTGGCCCCTTGGCTTTTGGGCTGCGTGATGTGGCTAGAGTACTTGTTGAGCATGATTCGAGAGTACGTGTGAAGGTGAGTAAGTGTTATTCGAAGTCAAGCGAGCGGGGCCCGTCAGGGCCGTGGTGGTAGGACGTGCTGAAAACGTCCCGCCTCGCTCGTCGAACTAGGGACCGCTGTGACTTCCAAGGGTTCGGCTGTTTTCTACGCCCCGAGCTTACCAGGAGAGGAAAACCGTATTAGATCAAAGCGAAGCCTCGCTTTCTACGGTGGGGAATTTGGGAGTTGAAGAGCAACTCCTCGTCCAGACTTCGCAAAACGCCGGAAAAACCATAGAGAGCACGGAGGACTCGGAGGGAATATTGCGGAAGTTAGCTCGGTCGCGTATGCAGAGGGAGGTTCTGAAACGCTCACCCGCAACCGCGCACGCTAATATGCCCGAACCCAATCCCAACACCGCATCGGCTAAGCTCCGCATCGCGCGCCGCTCCCATTGGTTGGATCGCTCACGCGACTACCATGTTCAACTCGATGGACGCTCGCTAGGCACGCTCAACTCGGGCGAGACTCTCGAATTCGACATCCCACCGGGGTCGCACAGCCTGGAAGTGCGCGTCGGCAAGTGCACCAGTCCGCTTCGGATGCTGAATCTCAAGGAGGGTGAGACCGTTGCGTTCGAATGTGGTTGCCGGCTCAAGGGTTGGCGGGCGCTTACGGCGCCGTGGTACTTGGCGCTCGCACGCAACAAGTATCTAGAGCTCAAGAAAGTGGGTTAGGGGGAAATCCAATTCGATGTCGCCTCTCCCCGACCCGGGTGAGGGTCTGGGAGAGGGGACTGCTAGTTCTACTTCTCGTCGCGCACAAAGTGGCCGAAGCCGGTGTTGGTTTGGCGGAGACGCTGGGTACCACGCCATACGACTTGCGTGGGCCGGCCGTCTTGTTCGTCCACGTCGTGCAGCACCACGGTCCCTTGCAGGCTGTGCCAGTCGCGTCCTTGAATCTCGCGAACCAACCTTAGCGGTATGGCGAACTCGACATCGTAGCCTTTGTCGGTGCGTCTGGCCGCCGCTTGCACGTTCTTGTACTCGTTACCGTTCTTTAGTCGCTTAGCCGTGACCGTGGTATTGCCGGAGGCGTCGGGTGCGGTGGCCATGATGCGAAGGCCCGTCTGGCGGTACTGCTGGTCGCGAGTTCGCTCGCTCACGCCGCGTGGATCGATCAGCAGTTCGATCTGGTCGCCCGGCATCACGCTGTCGTCGGTGATCCGCGCTGCCACATAAGCTCGGTTCCCCACCTGCCGCGCGAAGAATTCGGCCGAGCCATCGCCGGCGCCCTGCCAACCTTGCAAGTTACCCAACAGCAGTGGCTTCGCTGGCATGGCGTTGGTTCGCTCGGTGGGCCACTCGTCGATCTCGCCATCAATCTCAGGCATCTCCGCCAGCACAGGTAGCGAAAAACGCCGATCGATAACCACTGGCACCGTAAGTTCGGCGCGGAGCGGGTCGTCCCCTGTCGAGCGAAGCTTGACGTTGAACACCGAGCGGGCGAGCGTCGCGAACTCGACGGGCTTGGTGAACTCCACGCGAATCCGCCGCTCGGCAACCTTGCCCGGTTCGGCCGTGAGTTCGATCTGCATGGGGTCGACCGTCAATCCACGCAGGGGCATGCCGACGATCTCGCCGGCCATGGCGACGGGCTCCTTGAAGCGATTACGGAGGCGAACCGTGATCTCGCCGCTGGAAAATGCTTCGGATTCGTCTCCTTCGATCAAAATCGGCGCGACCTCAACACCGGTGCCGGACAGAAATTCATTAAACCGCTTGATTCCTTCTTCCGTGACCACATCCGGAGCGAGAATGCCATCGAGTCGAATGTTCGCGACATGCGGGCCATCGGGTTCCATCGTGAGCCATGTGATGTGGTCGAACTCGCCATACTCGTTGCCGCGCATCTGCGAGCCACCACCGGTCGTCGCCAGGGAGTAGTACTGTTGGTTGTTGCGTTGGTACTGCACGTAGTGATGGACGTGGCCCGCGAACACCGTGTGGGGGCGATCGACCAGCATCGCCTCGACGCGTTTCCAATTGGTGCTATCGGGATTACCTGCTGCCAGATTGCGCTCGGCGGTCGTCCATAGTGGTTTGTGGAGGAACACGAGCGTCCAGCGTGCATCGCTGTGCTTCGCTAAGTCTTGCTTCACCCATTCGATCTGCTCTTCACCAAGGCAATCGTGCGGATCTTCGCTCTGCAAACAAACGAAGTGCACGTCCTTGTAGTCGAACGAATACCATTCGACGCCAAAGTGCTCCCGCCAGATCTTATGCATTAGCGGATTGGTGACATCGTGATTGCCGGCGACGAAGAAGAATCGCATCTCCATCTGATCGATGAAACCGAGGAACTCTTTCCACTGGGCTTCAACCTTCTCGCGATCTTCCGAGTACCCTTCGATCAAGTCGCCCACCGACATCACGAACTCGGGTCGCAACAAGTTGATCTTTCGCACGGCGTCCATCCAAACACCGGGGCGGTGGCCACCAGTATGGTCGGTCATGATCGCAATCTGAAAACGTTGCGGATCGTTGAGCACCGGCTTGTCGGACCAGGGCTTCGGTCCTTCGAGTTCCGGCAGTACCACGGCCGGTGGCAGAGCGAGTGATGCTTTCGTTGCCGGCTGATCATCGTCGTGATCGTGGCCGGGATGAGCCTGAGTCACGGAACTCAAGAACGCAAATGACGAGGCGAACAGAAGCGCACAGAACAAGCGCATGGCAGGTCTCCAATCGGCGGGAAGTTGGTCTCGCCAATTGTAACTTATTCCGGCCCGCGATGGCTAAGAACGTATGAAGAGCGGTCCGCAAAACGGCCTAAAGATGCGGCGGTTTGCTGCACGTGCCCCTCCTCGTGCGCTAGCCCTCGATGATGTGCGCGCCCGCTGCCGGACGCGTCGTGAACAGCGTTGGCTCGATGTTCAGCGTCGACTGGTAGGTCTGGCCGATGCGGCGAGCCACGTCTTCGACGGCGTCGGTTTCGACGAGCGTCACCGTGCAACCGCCAAAGCCAGCCCCGGTGAGCCGCGAGCCAATAACGCCGCCACCGGTCCCGATTTGGTGTGCCGTGTCGACCAGCAAATTGAGCTCGTCGCAGCTAACTTCGTAATCGTCGCGGAGCGAATCGTGGCTGGCGTACATCAGTTCGCCCGCTTGCGCCCAGTTGTTGGCTTCGAGGGCGGCGGCCATTTCCTGCACGCGGGCGTTCTCGCCAATCACGTGGCGAGCGCGGCGATAGACCACTTCCTCGATCTGGCTTTCCATCTTGTTCAGCATCACCATTGTCGCGTCGCGAAGCGCGGTTACGCCGAGCTGCTTCGCCGCCACTTCGCACTGGCCCCGGCGAATCGGGTAGGCGCTCGACGCGAGCTCGCGCTTGACGTTCGAGTTGATGATGAGCACCGTGATGTTCGGATTTGAAAACGGTACTTGTTTCGTCGCAAGCGTCCGACAATCGAGTTGCATCAAGTGATCGAGTTCGCAAGCCGCCGAACTGAATTGATCCATAATGCCGCACGGCATGCCAACGTGAATGTTCTCGGCTCGCTGCGTAAGCTTGGCTTTCTCCGGCTTACTCAAGGATCGCCCGGTTGCCGCTTCGACCATTGTCGCGGTCGCCACTTCGAGGGCCGCGCTGCTCGATAGGCCACCACCGAGCGGCACGTTCGCGCGAATCACCGCTTGAAGCGGTCCGCAGGAAAAACCTGCGGCTTTCATCTCCTCCAGTACACCGCGGACGTACACGCCCCACTGCGGCAAGTCGTCGGCCACGGGCTCGCCAACCGGAATGGTGCATTCGCCGTCCATTGCGTCGCTGAACACGCGGAGCGAGTCCCCCTCGCCCTCGGCCCGGCCGGCCGCCATCACGACGTATCGCTCGATGGCCATCGGCATGACGAAGCCATCGTTGTAGTCGGTGTGCTCGCCGATCAGGTTCACCCGGCCCGGGGCCATGACGACCCACTGCGGGGCCACGCCATATCGCTGGAGGTAGGTTGCCTTGGCCTGGGAAACCATTTCTTCCAAGGGGATCGCCGGGAGCATCGTCGAATCTCAATCGCGTGAGGGGAATTGGGGGAAGAGAGGGGAGCCTAATCTACACGCTAGCGGGGCCGTCCTCTAGGCGCGGACCTCAAAACGGGGCCAAAAGCTCGATTATTGGCCCCGTTCGACCCGAGCTGGCGGCAGTGAGCGATTTGGACGTTTTGAACGATTTGGGGCTTGCCGGCAGCATGTCCGTACGATAGGATTTAGGCAGATGAACGTTTTGAACGATTTTTGACCGGAGGATGACCATGGCCCACTTAACCAATCAGCCACCGAGCTTGACGTCGCCAAGCCCCAAAGACCGTTTAGAGCAGCTCAAGGCACGTCGAATCGCCTTCATCGCGAACAGGCGTTTCCAGGATGCCCCGGCTACCTCGGAAATCGAACTTGTGGTCCGTATCGAGCGCGGGGACGAGGATGACGATTCCGGCGGAGGCCAGGGTCTGCCGCCGCACTTACGCCGACTCTGTTCGACGCCGCTGCTGTCGATGGAGGAAGAGCAGGAGTTTTTCTTCCGCCTCAACTACTGCAAGTTTCACGCGGCAGCCGTTCTCGCAACAATACATCCCACACGGCCCTCCAAGGCCAAACTCGACGAAGCAGAAGACTACCTGCTTCGATCTGATCGACTGCGAAACTACCTGCTGAAGGCCAACACGCGGCTGGTCATGTCGATTGCTCGCAAGTTTGCCGACGCCCGGAATCCCTTCGATGATTTGCTGAGTTCGGGTTTGTCGTTGCTAGTCCGGGCTGTGGAGAAGTTCGACTGCCAGCGTGGCTATCGGTTTAGCACGTACGCCACTTGTGCAGTACGAAGAGAACTGCACCGCATGGTCGCCAATGGCCGTCGTGACTCACTTCGGTTCGCTGCCGTCACGTCGGACGTGCTCGACAGCGTCCCAGATGTCGAGGTGGAACACCCAGGCCGAGCAGAAGCTCGCTGGGAGGCACTTAGTCGCGTGTTGAGCTCGATGATGGAAGTGCTAGACGAGCGAGAGCAACAAATCATCCGCGCACGGTTTGGCTTTGATGACGACGAGTCCAAGAATTCGTTCAGCCACCTGGGACAGCGAATGGGCATCTCCAAGGAGCGTGTTCGTCAGCTTGCAAACCGAGCGCTGGAGAAGCTGCGCGACCGCGATGAGATGGCGATGCTCGAAGCGTACTGCTGAGCACTAGAACAACTCCCGCTGGCCGGCGCGCTTCGCCGAATAGCGATCCAGATAGTTCCTCAGCTTGATTTTCCTGGCGGTGTTGTCGCTGCTCATGTAGCGGATCTTGCCATAGATGGGCCGTTCGGGCCCCCACGCTCGGTCGTAACGCCCCAACACCCAGAAGATACCGCTGTAACTATTCGGATTGCGGCCATCAAGGGCGTACTTATTGTTGAGCTCGATCATCACCCGAAGCGCCTGCTCGGGGGTGGCGGACCATTCGAGGATTTTCTTTCCCCACAGCATTCGCAGGTAATTGTGGATGCGGCCTTCGACGACGAGCTGCCTTTGTGCAGCGTTCCAGATCTCGTCGTGAGTGTTTGCATGCTCGAATTCCTCGAGCGTGTAAAGGTGTTCCCGCTCGTCAGCGGCGTGCTCGGATAGCGATTTCTGCGCCCATTCGGGGAGCGCGCTGTATCGCGCGTAGTCGCCCCGGTGCGAGCACATGTTGTAGCCCACCTCACGCCAGGTAATGAGTTCGTCGAGAAACGATTCGGTCGACGAATCAACGCCCCACCACCCCTCACGGCTGCCATTCACTTTACGCGACAGTTTCGCCGGGGACCATTTGAGTTGCTTTGCGACTTCGGCAAACACCTGATGCGCGGAGAGGTGTCCGAAGTGCAGGTAGGGCGAAAAACCACTGGCGGCGTCGGAGTCGGGATCGCCACGCTCTTCGCCGTAGCGTGCCAATCTCGATTTCAGGAACTCGTCCAGGCAGCGTCCCGCCGCTTCTTCCCCTCCTGGGAGCGACGGAACTACCTTAACGTCGTGATCGATGGGAAACTCGGAAAGCTGCGAGAAGTCCTTTGCAAGTGCAGCTACGTCGGCGGCGGGCCAGCGATGGGTGATCTCCGCGGGAAGCTCCGCGAGCTTCGGCAGCTTGTGGCCCTCTAGCGGGTCGGGCTGCGGAAAGTGTTCCAAATGAGTCGGCAAGTCTTTTTGCAGATGCCGCCGGAAGTCGAACGCTCGGGCGAACACTTTGTCTGTCGCGCGCATCGGATACAGACCGTTCGAGTCGACTGCCTCGAGCCGTACGTCGACTTTACGTGCTGCTACGCCAAGCATGCGGGGGAGGAAGAACGCCGGGAAGTCGTCTGCCACGACAACCGCTGCTCGCTTCGCGAGGGCTTCCAGCAGGCCACTGCCATCGCCCGGCGATCGTTCGAGGTACGGGTAATAGAACGCAGATCTGTCCGCGAGAGCCTGCTGATTATCAGCCATCCCTTGAATCACGAAGGCGTGCAGGCGATCGCTAGCCCACTTGTAATCGCACCGCAGGGCTTCGAGGACCACCAACGGCTTGCGCAATTCGCTGGCCCACTCCACCGCGCGCTGTAACGCAAAGTTCCAGTGCGTCCGGCGAAAGGCGATCATCCAGTAGAGAACGAAGTCGCCCGATTCGCAAACCGCATGATCATTGAGCGGTCGGACTCGAATGCCCGGCACTGCAGCATTGTCGAAAGCCGACTCGGGATAACTGGCCATAGCGATGGAAAAGGGGGGGCGGGTAAGTAGATTTTGCTAAGCGTACACGACGCGACACCAAACGAGCAGGCCGGTGAGCGTTTGACGAATCAAACGCCCAACCGGCCTGCAATCGGAGGTCGCGGGATCAATTAGCGATGCGAAACACGTGCTGCGGACGGGCAGGTCGTGGCGGGAGCCGAAACATGCTGAATGTCCGAGGCAGGCTTGGTCGACGACTGGCCCGAATCCTTCGGAAGCAGAACCTTGTCAATGACGTGGATCACGCCATTCGAAGCATCAATGTCCGTCTTCAGCAGGTTGGCGTCGTTGACCATGGCGGCGTCGCCATCGACCACGATGTTCACCGAACCGCCTTGAAGAGTCTTTGCGGTGCCAGCTTCCACGGCGTCGGTGCTGTAAACGCGGCCCGGCACCACGTGGTAAGCCAAGATCGCCTTGAGTTGGTCCTTGTTCTCAGGCTTGAGCAAATTCGCTACCGTGCCTGCGGGCAATTTGGCAAAAGCCTCGTCGGTGGGAGCAAAAACGGTCAGCGGCTCTTCGCCCGACAGGGCCTCGACCATACCGGCCGCCTTGGCAGCAGCCAGCAGCGTCCCAAACGACTTGGCCGCGGTCGCTACTTCGGGAAGCGTGCGGGATTCGGGCAAGATCACCGCGTCAATCACGTGGATCACGCCGTTGTCGCAGACGATGTCGGTCTTCACGACGGTGGCCTTGTCGACCATTACCATGTCGTCAGCCACAGCAATATCAACTCGCTGACCTTGGGCGGTGGTAGCACCGTTGAGCTTCACGACCTGCTCGGCAGTTACTTTGCCCGGCACTACGTGGTACAGCAGAATGCCGGTGAGCTTGTCCTTCGCACCTGGCTTGAGCAGGGCTTCGAGGTCTTTCTTCGGAATGGCAGCAAACGCTTCGTCGGTTGGTGCAAAGACGGTGAAAGGGCCTTCGCCCTTCAGCGTGTCCACAAGCTCGGCAGCCTTGACCGCGGCGACCAGGGTGTTGAATTGGCCAGCACCAACAGCGGTGTCGACAATGTCAGCTGCACGAGTTGTCGTGGCAGCGATGGAGACGACACCAAAGCAAAGTGTCGCCCGAAACAGGGAAGTAAATACGCGAGTCATCACCGGAACTCCTTGAGTACGGTTGGAAAAACAAAAAAGAGTGTGCGAGTTGCGACCTTGCATACTTCGAAGCAAGTGCGTCCGGCCGGACAGCGGGCGTCGTCAGAGTCGTTCGCGACGCCACTATCTCTGTAGGGCCACTGCTTCAAGACGACAACTGAACGGAGAGAAAAAAACCTCTCCTGAAGGAAGCCGATATGGCACCCGGTGGGGCTAAATGCGACCCGTTCTCGACAAGCCCGATTCGCCGGGAACTGCCGAAAGGGACGATTGTCGGCAGGTGCCGTACCCCTAAAATGGGGTGAGACGCACCTAGTGCGTTGAGAGTGCGTTTTCCATTGAATTGGCACTCACCACTTTTCCATATACTTCGCCGAGAATAGGACGCACGACCATGGCCGAAAATAAGCAAGAGATCGTTTCGCTGTTAACCACCGCTTACTGCATGGAGCTGGAAACAGTGATGAACTACCTGGCAAATAGCGTCAACCTGGATGGCGTGCGAGCGGAAGAGATCAAGAAATCTTTGTCGGCAGATATCACCGAAGAACTGGGCCACGCCACGATGCTGGGCAACCGCATTAAACAACTCGGTGGGCTACTGCCAGGCTCGAAGAACGTGAAGATTGGCTCGCAGATTCAGCCTCCCGCCGACACGACCGACGTGGTGGCGGTGATTAAGTCGGTGATCGACGCCGAAGAATCGGCTTGCGAACACTATAAGAAAGTGATCAAGACGGCCGATGGCGAAGACTATGTAACGCAGGATCTTTGCATTCGCATTCTGGCAGATGAGGAAGAGCACCTCACGCTGTTCAAGGGCTTCTTGAAGGAATACGCCAAGAGTTAGCTTTCAAGACATCGAATTCTCACGGCTCCAACAATTGCAGCCCTGAGGGTTCTTACTTCTTGTAACCTAGATCTGATCGAGACCCGCCCGGCGCTGCATCGTAAAGCGAACGTGACGGCGAGTCACTGTGATCAATCCGACAACTAGCATCGCTCCTCCTGAGAACAGGCACGTGTAGAGTGCACCTTGGTGCAGGGTGTTCTCGGGAGTGAGCTCGCCGAACAGCGGAATCAAAAGCGCAAGTCCTAGGTTGCCGTTTCGCATCGAGCACTCGATGGCAAGAGTAAAGGCATTCGCCTTATTGAATCGTAGGACGGACATCAGCGCAAAAGTGAGGTAGAAGGTGCCCAAGACCCAGATAGCCAAGATTGCCGGGGTTCGGAAGCCGTACTGAAGGACCTCGATCTGCCCACCGCCGAGCGCCCCGACCCACACGCCCGCGAGCGCAATGATGCTGCCCCACAGTGCCACTTTACCGAGCACCTGTCGGGCGCTCGGCCAGTAGTGGCCTATGGTCATTCCCGCGACGAGCGGCAGCAGCAACAGCAGCAAAATGCTCTGTATGGTCTCCCAAATTGGCATCTGAAAGTCGTCAGGGAATTCGCGAGCGCCGAAGATTTCGATGACCATCGGCGTGGCGAATAGGCATATGGCCGTCGAGGCACAGGTGGACGTGATGGAGAGTGGCACGTTGCCTCGGCCGATGAACGTGACGACGTTCGTCAGCGCGCCGCTAGGCAGCGACATCATCAGGACCAATCCAGCGGCGACCGTTGGCTCCAGGCGGGTGGACCACGAGAACGCTACCGCGAGACCAGGCAGCACCAGGAACTGTAGCGCCAGCACCATGGCGATCACACCGGGGCGGCGAAACACATCGCGGAATTGTTGAACGGTGCTGGTCGCCCCCATCCCGAACATGGCCAGCAGCAACTGCGAACTGTAAAACCACTGGGCGTACTCGCGGTAGAAGTCGTAGAACGCTTGCATGGCGAGTCGGTAGTCTAGAGGTTCGGCAGCGCGCGGTTAACGCGCGACGTACGGCTTTAGGGCGATCGGAAGGCCCTGCTGGAAATCAACGCGACCGATGTAGCCGAGCTCGCGCTTTGCTTTGTCAATCGAGTATTCCAGGTTTAAGGCCATGAACTTGAATCGAGGCTTAGTGACGATTGGCGGAGTCGTTTTGCCAATCGCCTTGGCGACGACCGCCAGCGGCTTGATCGCCCGCTTCGCCAACCAATAGGGAATGCGAGGCGGCATTTTGGTGCCAAGTGCTTCGCACACCGATCCGATGTACTCGTTGCGATCGACCAGCCGCTCGTCGCGGATGTTGTAAGTCTGCCCCACGGCGACGGGGTTTTCAATGGCGAGCATGATCGCGTCGGCTAAATTGCCGACGTACAGGTTGTCGAGGACCTTCCTGCCATCGCCAATCATCATCATTCTGCCGTTGCGCAAGGTCTCGATCACGCGTGGCAAGACGTGGCGATCGCCGTCGCCGTACATGAACCCGGGCCGGATGACGACAATCGGCAGGTCATGTTGTTCGTAGTACTTCTTGCAGATGAGCTCGGACTGGGCCTTGGTGGTGGTGTAGCCGTCGTAGCCCACGAAGTCGGGGGGCACCGTCTCGTCCTCGCCGTAGTGGTCGCCCCAGCGGTACACGCCGAGTGAGCTGATGTGAACAAAACGATCCAGCGGCCCGCCCCGCTTCTGCACCGCAGCGAGTAAGGTCTCGACGGCGTCTTGATTGATGGCCTTGTACTCTTCAAAGGCACCCCAGTCACCGACTTTACCCGCCGTGTGGACCACGATGTCCATATCGGTCACCAGCGGCGGGACGGTCGGCGCGTTGGTGAGGTCGCACTCGACGATCTCGCACCCGAAACCCTCAAGGGGTGAGGTGTCGCTACCCGGCTGAACGGCTGCGCGAATCTGATACCCGTCCTTCACCGCACGCCGCACGACGTGTCGCCCCACCATACCGCTGGCTCCCGTTACGAGCATTCGCTTGCCTGCCATGGCATGGTTCCTTTCAGGTGATCTGACGTAGGTGGGAAAGTTGGGGAAAGGTACATTTCGGGGCAAAGGCGGCCGCCGAGCCTTGCCGATCTAACATGCGTCAGCGCGCGATCTGCAGCGAATATCGGCCGCCGCATTCACTCGTTCGCAATGCATTTGGAACGGAAACTCTACGAATCGCTAATCCGTGCGGAACGGTTGCGCGGTAGCCGCATCCGTCGAACTATGAAACAGTTTGCCTGACCGGCAAAGTTTCACAAACACCGGTTTTTACCGCGGGCCTCGCCATGATTTCCCGTCTCGAAGCCACACAAGTCGATCAGTTCGTCAGCGAGTTCTACCACGCCGAGCAGCCGGTGGTGTTGACCGGTGCGGTGCAGATTCCCGCGACGGTGGACGAGGTATGCGATCGGCTCAACGCGCGGATTAACGAAGACGCCACGGCGTCGCAACGGCTGCTGTGGTACGACGTCCGGCGCGAATTGCTCGACCAAATCTGCACCACCCCCGCCGTGGTCGACGAACTGATGGACCCTGAGGCCGCGTTCCTCCGTGAGAACTGCGTCCGCATTTGGTTCAACCCCCAGGGACACATCACCCCCTGGCATTACGATGGACACTCGCTGCACGTGTTCAACTTGCAGCTCAAGGGCAAAAAGCGGTGGACCATCGTCGCCCCCGAAACTCCGTTCGCCTGCACGCCATTCTCGCACACCGTCGCGACCAAGCGGCCGAGCCTGAAGGGCAAACGGCTCTTCACCTTCGAAGTCGAAGAAGGGGAGATGTTATTCCTACCGCGTTACTGGTACCACTACGTCGAGTCGCTCGGCGTGATGAATATCAACGTCAACTGGGTGTTGATGCCGAAGGTCCACGCGGTTCCCTCGGCCACTGCCACGCGCGAGGCGGAGATGATGTGGCTCAAGTCTCGCATGGATCCGTGGCTGCCTAAGGGAGCCAAGAAAACGCTCCAGACCTACGCAGGCCACGGCAAGCCGGCGGTCGACAAGCTGACCGAAAACGTGACGGCAGGCGCTGGCATGATGCGTGTTGCGAAGGAATTCGCCCACGTGCCGCTGTGGTCCATCGCGCTCCCCGCGCACATCGCCAAGCTGCGGGCGCTATTGCGTACGAAACGGCTGCTACGCCGACTGCGAGGCCAAGCCTCGTCACCGGTTCAAGCGGGGATCGAAATGCCACGCGTGGCGAACTACTAAACAATGGGTGGTCGGGGACGACCCGGCCCACGCGAATCTCTGCAGTGGGCAACTGCTAGTCCGCTAGCCGTTTGATCGACACGTTTCGGAACTCTACCGGGTCGCTGTGTCCGGCGAAACCGAAGTAGCCGCTCATGCGGTTGATGCCGGGGTGGGGCGAGTCGGCCATGAATTCCTTGGCCTCGGCGAGGTCGGCGTCGAGGATCACGCTGCCGTTTAGTTCGACCTTCACGCGACTGCCATTGACGGTCACCTCTTGGAAATTCCACTCGCCCGTGGGGCGAAGGTAACCCTGCCGTGCGGCCGCGATGCCGTAAGCCGAGCCGTGCGTCTGACGGGGGTCGATGCTGGCGTACTTCGGGTGATCGGTATCGAGAACCTGCAGCTCGCACATCCCTTCGTAGGCGGTGTCGCCAGTGCCGGGCGACCGTATCGCCAAACCGTTGTTACCACCGGGGGGCAAACGGAACTCGACGCGAGCAACGAAGTTCTTAAGTTCGGGATCGGCGAGTAACAGCCCGCCATGCCCATCCTTGCAGCGAATGGCGCCGTCGACCACTTCGTAGCTGTCCGTGGCTCCGTGCCAGCCAGTGAGGTCTTTGCCGTTGAACAGCGGCTCGAAGGCTTGGGATTGGTAACCACTCAGCAATTCGTTGGCTTCGCTCGCCGCGATCTCACGGACGCCCAGATTGCGCCAACGGATCTCTCCGCCGTGCGTCTGTAACTGAATGGGCGCGCTGCGTACTAGCGGTGCCGCGCGGTCCCAGAAGTTCTCCATCGTGGCGTTGTCGACGACCAGTTGGTCGTTCAGCCACACCGTGGTTCGCGCGCCCACTTGGCGGATGCGAAGCTTGTTCCACTCGCCAAACGGGCGATCGGCGAGCACGAACGGATACTTGCCCCGGGCACCTTCGGTATTATTCCACAGCGCCCCGCTCCCTTGATCGGCACCAAGCTTGAACTTCTCGGGCTCGGTGAAATCCCAGATCTGCACTTGGGGTGTGCCTCGCAAGTAAACGCCACTGTCGGCGCGAGCGACCGTCTTGTACTCCAGCACTAGCTCCATGTCGCCATAGGGCTTGTCGGTGGTGAGGAACACGCCGTGACCATCGTTCACGAGTTCGCCACTCTCGACCGACCAATGCTCGCGGGCGTCAGCGTTCCACTCGGCGAGTTTCTTCTCGCGCTCGGCAGGATCCATCGCGGCAAGCGCCACGGGGTCCATCGTCGCTTCGCCGTGCCAGCCAGCGAGGTCGGTGCCATTGAACAATGGCTCAAAGCCCTCGGGCAGTTCGGCGGCACACGCGATGGAGCCGGCGATGAAGGCCAGAACAGTTAGAAGAGGAATATGCCAAGCTTGAGTCATGATGGAATCGCCTGAAATCGAAACTGAAAGGGCAGGGGAGAGCTACGAGTTTAGCCCAGGCAACGTCGCGGGTCATCAAGTGAAGAGCCGCAACCTACAGAGTTTTCCGCATCTCTTGGTGCGGGATCCCCACTTCGACGAACTGCTCGCCAACGGCGTGGTAGCCCAGTTTCTCGTAAAATCCAAGAGCTTCGAGCCGCGCGGCAAGCTCGACGGTCGCGATACCACGCTCCTGCAAGTCCCCTTCGACGGCTGTCAGCAACCTCCGTCCCAGCCCCTGGCCTTGGTACTCAGGGCCGACTGCCATCTGGCGAATCTTGGCGTGGGTTGGTGACTTCACGATGGCAATCGCACACGCCGCGAGCTGATCACCGACATACCAGCCGTAGTGCCACTGATCGCGTTCGGCTGACAAGTCCTCGACGAACAGATCGAGCCCCAGCGGCACGCGGAGCACACGATGGCGGAGCGCGAGCTCCGCTTGGTACTCGGGCGAATCGTGTTGGATTTGCCGAAAGCTCATTTGGTACTTAGCCCACAGTGACTACCGAGCCTAGATCGGCGATTGCCTCGCGAGTCGCCTGCTCAATTGCCTGCTGCCAATCAAGGCCTGCGAACTCCTTGCGAGCGTGGGCAAAGATAATGGCACGCGAACTGTTTACCACCGCGCCCAAACCCCTCGCATCAAACGCCGGAGCCACGTCGGCCGCGGTACCTCCCTGGCTGCCATAGCCCGGCACGAGGAACCACGTGTGTGGCATCCGGGCGCGGAGTTCGGCGAGTTGCTCGGGGTAGGTCGCACCTACCACGGCACCGGCAACCCCATAGCCCTGCTCGCCGGCCGACTCGCTCGAAATCCTCTCAACCAAGTCGCCCATCCGCGCGTAAATGGTGGAACCACCGGCTTCGATATCTTGCAAAAACTTCCCGCCAGGATTGGAGGTCTTCACCAGTACGAAGATCCCAGCGTCACGTGCCTTGGCGGTCGCCACGAACGGCTCCAAGCTGTCGTCCCCCAGGTAGGGACTCACCGTCAGGGCATCCCCCTGCCACGGCGACTTCTCGCCGAGCCAAGCGTCGGCGTAGCCTTCGGCGGTCGAGCCGATATCGCCCCGCTTGCCGTCGACGATCACCTGCAGCCCCCGCCGACGCGCATAGCCGACGATTTCGTTGAGGGCATGCATCCCCTGGAAACCGAGCTGCTCGTAGAAGGCCACCTGCGGTTTCACCGCCGGCACCAAGGGCGCAATCACGTCGAGAATGCCGCACGACCAGTGAAGGTAAGCGTTGGCTCGTTTGGCAATGCTCCCGCCCTGGGCGTGGAACTCACTTGGCAACGACTCCCAGCGGGGATCTAGCCCGACGACCAAAGGGGTTTTCGTGCGCTGGACGGCAGAAGCAAGGCGGTCAAAGAACATCGGCATGGGCGGGGCTCGGCAGGATGCACGGATTCGGCGAGGGGTACTGGCCCCGAAGTTTCGACCTTCGCTTCGGAAAATTCAACCCGGGCGACGTTTTCGCGCCGACGCAACGTTGTTGCTAAATCGACGACATCCTACGTTTTCCGGCCACGCTCGCCCAATCCTCTAAAAGCCCCTCGTGTCGTGTTTCCAGTCATAGATTTTCGAATTTATGGAATAAACAGATACGACAGCACAGCGCGCAGGTCGGTAGACTAGATGTTTATGGATACCATCCCGCCCCGCCAGCTTCCCCGTCTGGCCACACTGCTCTTCGCAGCAGTTCTGTCCTGCGTTGCGACGGCCAATGCCGATGAGATTCGGTTTGGTCGTGATGTCCTACCGATCCTGTCGGATCGCTGTTTTCATTGCCATGGACCGGACGAATCGCATCGCGAGGCGGACTTACGGCTCGACATCGAAGACGAGGCCAAGGCCGATCGCGGCGGGTACTCGGCGGTTGTGCCCGGCGATGCCAAAGCGAGCGCGATCCTCGAACGAATCACCACGGACGACCCCGACCTGTTGATGCCCCCCGCCGACTCGCACCGCAAGCCGCTGACGGCGCGTGAAGTGGCCATCCTGAAAGAATGGATCGCGTCCGGCGCGCCTTGGGGAAAGCATTGGGCATTCGAGAAACCCGAACGGCCTGCGATCGACGACACAGATGGCCACCCCATCGACATCCTGGTCCGCCGGCGGCTGGCGGCCGAGGGTTTAAAGCCGTCGCCCACCGCACCGCCGCATACGCTGGCACGCCGTGTGGCACTCGACCTGACGGGGCTTCCCCCTTCGCCGCTGCACGTCGCCGCGCTCCAGGCCGATGCATCGCCTGAAATGTACGGCAAGATCGTCGACGACTTGCTCGCCTCGCCCCACTACGGCGAGCGCATGGCGATGTGGTGGCTTGACGCTGCACGCTATTCGGACACCGATGGATTTCAGCAAGATGCAAACCGCAATAACTGGCCGTGGCGGGACTGGGTAGTCCGCGAGTTCAACGCCAACACTCCCTTCGACCAATTCACCATCGAACAACTCGCGGGCGACCTGCTACCCGACGCCACGCGCGACCAGCACCTAGCCACCTGTTTCCACCGCAACCATCAGACCAACGGCGAAGGGGGACGCGACCCTGAAGAGTCGCGCGTCGATTACGTTATCGATCGCGTCAACACCACCGGCACCGTTTGGCTGGGACTTACCCTTGGGTGCTGCCAGTGCCACTCGCACAAGTTCGATCCGATTTCGCAGAAAGAGTACTACCAAGTCTCGGCGTTCTTCAACAGCATCGACGAATCGGGAGAGGCAGGCAACAACGCTGGGCCCTACCTGAAATACCAATCTCCACTCGCTGACGCGGTGGTCGACAAGTCACTTAGACTCGTGGAACAGCGGCGTAAAGCCGAGCGGCTGGCTCGTGTAGAGGCCGAGCCCCATTTCGAGGCTTGGCTCGCCGACCAACTATTAACGCTTGATCCAGAATACCAGGGATGGTCGCCACTCGATGCCGAACTGATGTTCTCGAATGGCGGTGCGAAGCTGGAAAAACGCGACGACCACCACATCGTCGCCAGCGGTACTAATCCCGCTCAGGACGAGTACCACGTCCGCGCCAACTCCCCTTACTCCACGGTCACGGCGGTGCGACTTGAAGTGCTCCCCGATCCTGAGTTCGCAGGGGGTAAAATCGGGAGGGGTAAAAGTGGCGAGTTCGTGATCACCACGTTCAAGTTACAGGTAGGTAAGAAAGGTCAGTCGCAATTGCACGACGTGACGCTCGCCACGTCTACTGCCAGCAGCGAAGCCCCGCCCGAAAAGGGAAAGAACCGCAGCAAGAGTTACGGCCGGGCGTCCGACCTGTTGTACGACGATCCACGCAACGGCTGGGCCGTTCCCGATGATCAGCTCGAACAACCTCACGAAGTGGTGCTGACCCTCGCCGAGCCATTGCAACTGGAGGCGGACGACCAGCTCGTGGTCCTCATCTGGCATATTTCGGACGAACTGGGAGCCAACCTCAGCAGGTTCCGTTTGTCCGTGACCGACCAGCCTTCTCAGTTCGCACGCGTTCGCACCCCCATGCCACTGGAAGTGCTCGCGAAGTCGAATGCCACCTCGCCAACCGAGCTCCCCCCCGAGTTGATTACCGACCTCCGCGAGCAGTTCCTTGCCACGTACGAACCGTTTCAATTGGCGAAGCGTGCCGCAGATGCCGCGGACGCGGAGTATCGCAGTCTCAAGCCGCAGGCCGGCGAGGTGAACGTGATGGTGATGGCCGAGCGGAAGGAGCCACGCCCGACGTTCGTCCTCGAACGCGGCGAATGGACACAGCATGGCGAGCAGGTTTCGCCGGGCGTGCCAACCGCCGTGCTCGACTGGCCAGCCGAGCGGACCAAGACTCGGCTGGACCTTGCGCATTGGATACTCGACCGCGACAATCCTTTGACGGCTCGCGTCATTGCCAACCAGCTCTGGCAGCTTTGCTTCGGGGCAGGTCTCGTTCGCACGCCCGAGGACTTTGGTCTCCAAGGCGAGATTCCGCTGCATCCGGAATTGCTCGACTGGCTCGCGGTGGAGCTTATCGAGAGTGGATGGGACATCAAGCATGTTCTGCGACTCATCGTCACGAGTGAAACTTACCAGCAGTCGAGCGATTTCACGCCCGAGCTACTGGAGGTCGATCCCGAGAACAAACTGCTCGCGCGCGGTGCCCGGTTCCGCTTGCCAAGCTGGATGATTCGCGATGTGGCCTTGGCTTCAGGTGACCTGTTGGAATCGCAAATGGGGGGGCCCGCGAACTATCCCTACCAGCCCGCTGGCGTGTGGGAGGCGCTTTTTAAGGAGCGTTTCACCTACCGGCCCAGCCAGGGCGACCTGCAGTTCCGCCGAACGCTTTACGCCTTCTGGCGGCGGTCGTCGACACCGACTTATCTGTTCGACACCTCGCCACGACGGACCTGCGAGGTTCGTCCTCGACTCACCAACACACCGCTGCACGCGTTGTCGCTCTTGAACGACGAGAACCAACTTGAAGCCGCGCGGGCACTGGCCGTTAAGGCCATCGCCACGCACCAAGACCAAACGGCTCGCGTCGACTGGATGGTCCAGCGCGTCTTGGCGCGTTCGCCTTCAGACCTCGAACGTGAAGAACTTTCCAGCCGCGTGGACAGTTGGCTCGCGCGATACAGCGAGTCACCGGCCGAGGCGAAGTCGCTACTCGGATTTGGTCAGCCGGAACTTCGGCTCGAAGACCGAGTGGAAGAAACCGCCTCTTACACCGTACTCGCAAGCCTGTTGCTCAATCTGGACGAGGCGATTACCCATGAATAACAGTCCTGCCGCGGTCCATGAATCGGCCCGTCAACTTGCGCGACGTAGCTTCCTCGGCCAAACTGCCGGGCTGAGCCTCGGTGCGCTGTCGCTCGGACTGCTCGACAAGTTTGCGTCGGCCAGCACGAACCCCCAGCCTATTGGCCGGACCGACGTTCCGCACTTCGCCCCACGGGCGAAGAACGTCATCTTCCTAACGCAATCCGGAGGGCCATCGCAGATCGAGCTGTTCGATCACAAACCTAAGTTGCACGCCCTCGCCGGCACCGAGCTCCCCGACAGCGTCCGCCAGGGCCAGCGCGTCACCACGATGACTGCTAGTCAAAAGCAGTTGATCATGCCCTCGCGCACCAAGTTTGGTCAGTATGGCCAGAGCGGCGCGACGCTGGGCGAATGGCTGCCGTACCACCGCACGATCGTCGACGACGTTTGCTTCATCAAGTCGATGGTCACTGATCAGATTAATCATGCCCCGGCGATGACTAAGTTCCTCACCGGCAATCAACTCGTGGGTCGACCATCGATGGGGTCGTGGGCCAGCTACGGACTCGGCAGTGCCAATCGCAATCTACCCGACTTCGTGGTGCTCATCTCGAAGATGAATCGCCCTAGCGATCAACCTCTCTACGACTACTACTGGGGAAGTGGTTTCCTGCCATCGAAGTACCAGGGAGTCCAGCTCCGCTCCGAGCGCGAGCCAGTACTGTATTTAGAGGATCCGCAGGGCATGCCGCGCGAAGTGCGGCGCGAGATGCTCGACAGCCTTGCTTCGATGAATACGATGCGGCTCGAAGCCACGCGCGACCCCGAGATCGACACTCGTATCCGCCAGTACGAAATGGCGTGGCGGATGCAGTCGAGTGTTCCCGAACTGGCCGACCTCGGTAGCGAGCCCGAGAGTACGTTCGAACTCTACGGCGCCGACTCGCGCCGCCCCGGCAGCTACGCGGCGAATTGCATCCTCGCGCGGCGGATGATCGAGCGAGGCGTTCGCTTCGTGCAATTGTTCCACCCCGACTGGGACCACCATACGCAGCTGAGCAGTTGGTGCGTTGGGCGTTGTCGCGACACCGATCAAGCGAGCGCCGCGCTGGTGACCGATCTCAAGCAGCGAGGCCTCTTGGACGACACGCTCGTTATTTGGGGTGGAGAGTTTGGTCGTGGAGTGGCGGGGCAGGGGGACTGGACGACGCTCGACGCAGGTCGCGATCACCATCCCCGGTGCTTCACCCTGTGGATGGCCGGCGGCGGCGTGAAACCCGGCATGACATTTGGTCAGACCGACGACTTCAGTTTCAACGTCGTCGAAAACCCAGTACATGTGCGGGATCTTCACGCGACGGTGTTACATCTGCTGGGCATCGACCACGAGCGATTCACTTACCGCTTCCAAGGTCTCGACCAAAAACTCACGGGCGTGGAGCCCTCGCGCGTGGTGAACGAAATCCTGGCTTAGCGACGTTCGAAGCAGGGATCCGTCAACCCGCAAAGATCGAGTGAGCGCAATGCGCGGCGCGATGTGATAGGTTGGTGGGAAGTTGGCCTGCAACTTTCCACCACCGACCGGTTTGCCATGCTATCAATCGCGCGATGCATCGTTCTTGGGCTTACCCTGTTCGCCTTCGTTCCGCACGCTGGCGCGGAGCAACTGCCCAACATCATTTTCATCCTCGCCGATGATTTGGGGTACGGTGATCTAAGTTGCTTTGGCCAGAAGCACTTCGAAACGCCCCATCTCGACAAGATGGCCCGCGACGGAATGAGGCTCACGCAACACTACTCGGGATGCACCGTATGCGCCCCTTCACGCGCCTGTCTGATGACGGGCAATCACACGGGGCACGTGCATCAGCGGTTCAATGGCGACGTGCAATTCCGCGAGGATCCACACGACCTCACCGTCGCCACACTGCTTCAGCGGGCTGGCTATCATACGGCGATGATTGGCAAGAGTGGCCTATCCTGCCGAAGTGACGATGGCGCGCTACCCAATCGTAAAGGCTTCGACCACTTTTTCGGCTACATCGGCCACGGCGAGGCCCATCGCTACTACCCGAAGCAGCTCTTCAAGAATGGCGAGACGGTGCGCTACGCCGGCAACCGCGGCAAGGAAGGGAACGAGTACAGCGGCGATCTGTTCCTCACTGATGCACTCACTTACCTAGATACTCACGCGGGCAGCCCGTTCTTCCTGCACCTGTCGTTGCAGCAACCGCACGCCGACCTGCAAGTCCCGCCGGAGTGGCGTGATCGCTTTATCGGCAAGTTCGACGAAACACCTGCGAAGGGAGGCAACTATCGCAGCGAATCGCATCCCAAAGCAACGTTCGCAGGCATGGTGACCTACCTCGACGACACCGTCGGACAGATCCGCGCCAAGCTCAATGAGCTCGGCATCGCAGGTAACACACTGGTGATCTTCAGTAGCGACAACGGCCCGATGTCCGAAGGGGGTTGGGATAAGAACTACTTCCAAAGCGGGGGGCCGCTACGTGGTGGCAAGCGGGACATGTACGAGGGGGGCATTCGTGTTCCTACGATCGCCTGCTGGCCCGGAAACGTCGAGGCGGGTAGCGAGTCGAATCACATCTCGGCGTTCTGGGATTTCCTTCCCACCGCCTGCGAAGCCGCGGGCATAGCAGCACCCGAATCGATCGATGGCATTAGCTACCTGCCCGCGCTGCTCGGCAAGCCGAACCAGCGGAGGCACGAGTACTTGTACTGGGAATTCTACGAGCAAGGCGGAAAGCAGGCCGTTCGGTGGGGCGACTGGAAGGGCATCCGGCTCAACGTCAGCGACAATCGCAACGGACCCATCGAACTTTACGATCTCTCGACCGATCTCGCCGAGGAACACAACGTCGCTAGCAAGCATTCTGATGTGGTCGCTCAGATCGCGAGGTTCATGAACGACGCCCACGTCGAATCGGAGATCATATCGTTCGACAGACCGCGGAAATAGTTGCTTTTACACAGCGGCCTGCCAGTTCTCCCTGCGGCTTTCGTCGAATGGTTCGCGGGCTAGCAGCATCGCTTCGCCTTGACGCAATGGGCCGCATCCCGTACTAACCGCGGGCTCTTCCTTTTCTCTTCGGCGTTTCTTTTCTCAGCTGCGTCTCCCGTGCAGAGTCTCCCGTATGGCCACGTTGATACCCATCGACATCATTCTGCGGTCGCAAGTGATCGACCACATGGTCGCTGCACTCAAGGCGACGAAGGCCGAAGAGCATCCGTTTCCTCATTTCCTCACCATCGGATTTTTCCCTGATGCCGTGTACGACGATCTGCAAGAGTGCCTGCCCGAGGTTTACGAGTACCATCCGTTTGCCTACGAAAAGCACTCCAACGACACCGGTGAGAGCAATCGTCGGCGGTTCCAGTTAGTCAACAAGAAACTCGACACGCTGCCTGACATGAAGCGGCGATTCTGGTACACCGTGCGAAGCTGTCTTGGCAGCACCGCTGTAAAAGAAGCCGTGTTCGAGAAGCTGCGACATGGTCTCGCCTACCGTTATGGAAGCGACGCGACACGCTCTCGAGATCTTCCCGGCTTCGCGCTACCCGAGTTGTTCCACGAGACCCAAGGCTATCGCATCGCGCCCCATCCCGACACGCGCAAGAAGGTGGTGACCATGCAAATCGCGCTACCCGAAGACGAGTCGTGCCGCGACATGGGGACCGAGTTCTATCGCCGTACCCTTCGGCCCGACGCGTGGGTCCGCGAGCCCAAGGGATTCGACATCGTGAAGACGATGCCATTCCTGCCAAACACGGCCTACGCCTTCGTGGTGCTCAATACCATTCGGCTGAAGAGTTGGCACGGACGTTCGACGCTTGCCGGGCAGGCAGGGGTGCGGAATTCGCTGCTCAACATTTGGTACCAGCAGGCCGCGCATGGCAACACCGAAGTGCTTGCCGAAAACCAGTGGCTGGAGCAGCAAAGGCTGGCAGCCTAGGCGATGATATCGTCCACCACATGGCCGGCAACATCGGTCAGGCGGAAGTCGCGGCCCTGGTAACGATAGGTCAGCCGTTTGTGGTTGATGCCCAGTTGATGCATCATCGTCGCGTGCAGGTCGTGCACGTGCACCACATTCTCTTCGGCGTTGTAACCGAGTTCGTCGGTGTTGCCATAGCTGATGCCCGGCTTGATGCCACCACCGGCGAGGAACATGCTGAAGCCCTTGATGTGATGGTCGCGTCCTAGAGCCAAGTCGGCTCCCTTGCTCTGCGACATCGGGGTGCGACCAAACTCGCCACCCCACACGATCAGCGTGTCGTCCAGCATGCCGCGGGACTTCAGATCGTTGATTAGCGCCGCGGTCGCTTGATCGCTGGTCTTGGTGCTGATCGTCATCCAGTCGATCAATCGATCGTGGTGATCCCAGTCGCGATGATACAGGTGGATGAATCGCACGCCGCGCTCCGCCAGTCGGCGGGCGAGTAGGCAGTTGTAAGCAAACGAACCGTCGGCACCCTTCACGCCGTAGCTATCGAGCACGTGCTGAGGCTCGTTCGAAATGTCCGTGAGCTCGGGCACGCTCATCTGCATGCGATAGGCCAACTCGTACTGTGAGATACGTGTGGTAATCTCGGGGTTGTGCACCAAGTCGTTCTGCATGCGATCAAGCTGGCCAATCGTGTTCACCACGTCAAGTTGCCGCGAGCTAGTGATGCCGGGGGGATTCGAGGCGTAGTGCACGGGGTCGCCGGTCGAATTGAACACCACGCCTTGGTACTTGCTCGGCAAGAAACCGCTGTGCCATTGACGCGAAGCGATTGGCTGAGGATTGCGGCCCGCGCGGCTCATCATCACCACGAAGCCTGGTAGGTCGTCGCACTCGCTGCCGAGTCCGTAGTTGACCCACGCCCCCATGCTCGGCCGACCCGAGATCTGGGTACCCGTATTCATGAACGTGTGCGCGGGGTCGTGATTAATCTGTTCGGTCTTCATCGAGCGGACGATGCAGATGTCGTCCGCGATGCTACTGATGTGCGGCAGGAAGTCGCTGATCATCTGCCCGCTCTTGCCATGCTTGGCGAACTTGGCGCGTGGGCCCCAGCAAAGAAGTTCCTTGCCTTGGAGCTGGGCGAGTGGCTGGCCCGCGGTAAACGATGCCGGCATCGGCTTTCGATCCATCGCAGCGAGCTTCGGCTTGTAGTCGAAGAGCTCCAGGTGCGAAGGGCCACCCGCCATGCATAGGAAGATCACTCGCTTGGCCTTCGCTGCGTAGTGCAGCGGATTCACCACGCCTTGCCCAACCGCTGGTGCCGCTGCGGACGTTGCCGCGGCGTCGCGAGCCAGCAGTTCGCCCAGTGCTAGCGATCCAATGCCAAGCGAAGAGGTCTTGAGGAACGTCCGGCGGGTGTTCAGTGAATTGGCGAGCGACATGGCGAATGCTGTCAGGCGGGGTGTACGGGGGGATTCGAAGCAGCCTTGATTATAGCGAAACGCCCCCCATCCCAGTAAACATTGTTGCCCGAAGAATCGCCAAATTCCTGATAACTGGAATGCCGATAATGAAGAGGGAGGTTTGCCGGGCGGAAAGTCCGTCCGTAGAATACCGAAAAATGCGCAGAATCTATTGCCACTTGCCGAACTTTCGATGCCTCGCCGGCTGCGTCTGTACGAATCCGGCGTGAGCGCCGGACGTTGCGCTTGGGGAGCGATGCCACGATGGAGAGTGGCGGCTCCAGTTTTCCGACCTCTCATATCCAGGCACGCGACTGCTTGGAACTCTTGCCTTCCGAAGGACCGTAACCATGGCGACTGACTTTCGCCTGAAAGACCAACTGCCGAACGTCACCAAGCGATTGGTCGACACCTACGATAAGCTCGGCTCGATCAACCACCTCGGCCACTGCCCGCTGCCGAACTACGACGAGGTGATTGGCGTGATCGACGACCTCGACGAAATCCTCTTTCCAGGATTCCGTCGTCGCGAAGGTCTCCACCGGGGCAACGTTGAGTTTTACGTCGGCGATCTCGTCGATCGTTTGCACGACCGCCTCACCCGTCAAATTGGCCGCGCCCTTCGGCACGAGGCAGGTGCCAGCGACGATTGCACGGAGGAAGAGGATTTCGAAGCGCTCGGCCAGGCCAAGACGCTGTTGTTCCTCGACCGGCTGCCCGAACTACGCGCCACGCTGGCGACCGACGTCAAAGCGACGTTCGATGGCGACCCCGCGTGCAAGAGCCCGCACGAAGTGATTTTCTGCTATCCGGGCCTCGAAGCGATCACCGTCTATCGACTCGCCCACTTGCTGTATGAGCTCGACATTCCGTTCATTCCGCGAATGATGAGCGAATGGGCCCACGGGCGGACCGGCATCGACATTCATCCCGGTGCCACCATTGGTAACTACTTCTTCATCGACCATGGCACTGGCGTCGTAATCGGCGAAACGTGCCACATTGGCGAGCACGTGAAGGTCTACCAAGGCGTGACGCTCGGCGCGCTCAGTTTCGCGATGGACGGCGACGGCAATTTGGTTCGCGGTCACAAGCGGCACCCAACGATCGAAGATAACGTGGTGATTTACGCCAACGCAACGATCCTTGGTGGCGACACCGTCATCGGGCACGACTCGGTGATTGGCTCGAGCGTGTGGATCACCAAGAGCGTCGCCCCGCGAACTACTGTGGTCCTCGAAAAACCCCAGCTCCGCATGCGGGCCGAAGTCTAATCGCGTCCGCATAGTGGCAAGCTTGCCCGTACAGACCGGCTGTTGTAGCGGGTTGCCGAACCACTTGTTACACTGAGCCCCATGTTATTGGGGCCAGTGTTTCAAACCGAGATGGTCACCAGCGCACGGCGGGGGCGATACTTCCTGCTGCGCGTGCTGTTCGCCACAGCGCTGCTCATTTGCTTGTGGGGTTCCTACGAGGGCACTAGCGCCTGGAACGCCACGAGTGGTGGTCAGCTCTCTATCCGCCAAGCGTCCCAGCTTGCCGCCGGATTCTTCCAGGCGTTTGCGTGGCTTACGATGATTGCCGCGATGGTGGTCACCCCGGCGATCGCCGCCGGAGCGATTGCCACGGAGCGTGAACGGCGAACCATTGAATACCTGTTCGCCACCGACCTGTCGAACGCGGAGATCGTGCTTTCCAAGCTCGCTGGCAAACTGTTGCTGGTGGGTAAGCTCCTGCTCGTTGCCCTACCCGTGCTCGCCATCTTTCGTTTGATGGGCGGCATCCCAGGCAACGTGCTGGTGATGTACTTTCTTGGCCTCGCAAGCACGGTAACGCTGCTCACCGTCGGCGCGGTTTGCATTTCCGTCTGGACCCCTCGCGCCCGCGACGCCATCATTCGCGTCTACTTGGTCGAGGCGCTCGTCTTCCTCATGCCGTTCATTTGCGGCATGTGGTTCTTCGCCGGACTTGGGACGGGCATGTCAGGATGGGTCTCGCAGGTACTCGGTTACCTGATGGCCGCCTTCATGGCCATCAACCCGCTGCAAATGATGGCGGCTCAAATCGCCGGGGGTATCGCCGCCCCCAACGCTACGATGGCCGTGTGGCAAATGGTAGGCTATCAGTCGGCATTGTCACTCACCCTCGCCACCCTCTCCGTCGTGGCAGTTCGGCGAGTTCACCTACGTGCCCTCAGCGGTGGCGACAAAGTGCGAAGTCGTTGGAGCTGGCAGATGCCGCAGTTCCGCGCGCCACTCGGCGAGCACCCAATGCTGTGGAAGGAACTCTTCGCCCGAACCGCCACCACCAAGCTCGGCGTTCTCGGCCGCATCTCGATCCTCGTGCTCGTCACGTCGATGATTGGTCTCGCCCTCTACGCCTACTTCAACATTGTTACCATGTCGACCGGGTCGGGATGGGCTGACCCCGCCGAGATGTTCCTGCAGTTCACCGCCACCGGCACCGCCATGTGGGGCTCGGGCGTGCTACTGATCATGGGAGTTCGTGCTGCGGGGCTCATTGCGTTCGAAAAGGAACGCGACTGCTGGCTATCGCTCATCTCCACGCCACTCACCGGCTACGAGATCATCCTCGCCAAGGTCGCGGGCAACTTCTACGCGTTCCGCTGGATGCTCGCACCGCTCGCATTCGTGTGGGCGTTGCAGGTTTCGCTCATGCCGCAGTTCCTGATTTCTATTCCCCTCTACATTGTCGCGCTCGGCGTCACCGGGCTCTTCGCCACCACCGTAGGCCTCGCCTACTCGTTGAGAATGAGCACCTCGCTCAAGGCCATCGGCGCGACGATTGGCACGCTGTTCTTCGTCTGCGGTGGCTACTTGCTGTGCTGCTGCGTACCGATGTTTGCTTCGGGTGGCGATGAAGAGCTGGTCAAGATCGCAATGGTCGGGTTTGTTCCCTTCCATCTGTTCGTTCCTGGAATCATGCTGATTGAAGATGCCATATCGGGTGAAGAGTGGATCTTCATCGACTTCTTCCTGGGCATGCTAGGCTACGGTACTGCTTCGTTCGTGCTGCTTGGTACCCTCGTCACCCGCTTCGACGAGTTCGCCGGCCGCTCGGGCCTCAGCGATCGCACGCCCGTGGCCTACCGCGCCACCGACACCGGCGCGCCCCCCGATCCGTTCAGCCCTCCCGTCAAGTCGCCCAACTGAGCCAAACCAGCTACGCCCAACAGGCTCACTGACCAGCCACCGCTCGCTCGTCCGGCAGCGGCAACAAATGGGGCGCCATCCGCGACAACTTCACCCGCCCAATCCCACCGACCTCCAGCAGATCTTTCTGAGTCCGATAAGGTCCTCGCTCTTCGCGAACCTCGACGATCCGCCGCGCGAGAATTTCTCCCACATCCGGAAGCTGGGCCAGCTCGGGCCACCCCGCCGTGTTTACATCGACCAAGAACTGGTACTCCACCGCCGGCTTGCGGTCGATGTCCACGAGCTTCCCTGACATTCCCCCGGCGACGACCCACCACACCAAGCCAATCGCCAGCAACACGGCCATCGCCGCGGCGATGGTCGATTGCTCTCTCGGGCGAAGAAACGGCGGAAGCATGGGAGACTGCTCGCGGTCAACACAAAGCCATAGAATAAATGCCTCGAACTCCCTTTCTCCATGGATGCCATTGTGTCTAGCCAATTCCAGCAAGTCGACTGGTCGCCCGCCATTGAAGACGCCGCACGTTCGCTCATTCGCCTCGCCATCGTCGAGGATCTGGGCACCGCGGGCGACTGGACCACTCAGTCCTTGGTTCCAACGGGTGCCCCCGGCAGCGTGGCGGTGGTAGCGCGCAAGCCCGGCGTCGTGGCGGGGCTGATGGTCGTGCCCTTGGTGCTCGCCGAGTTCGGTGCCAAGGTCGAGTGTGAGTTCCAAGCCGAGGACGGGCAAACGATCCAGCGAGGCCAAACGCTTGCCGTCTTCACCGGTTCCGCCGCCGACATCCTTTCCACCGAGCGAATCGTGCTGAATTTTCTCGGCCGACTCTCGGGCATTGCGACCCTGACCAGGGAGTACGTCCGGCGTGTCGCGGGCACGGAAGCACAGGTCTACGACACGCGCAAAACTACGCCGGGCTGGCGGATGCTCGAGAAATACGCAGTGCGATGCGGAGGCGGCTTCAATCACCGTTTGGGTCTCGACCGCGCCGTGATGATCAAGGACAACCACGTCGCCCTCGCCCAACAGGAGGGAATGACGCTGCCGATGGCCGTCGAGCGAGTTCGGCACAACCTCGCCGAGCAACGGGCCACGGTCGAAGCGATCGAAGTCGAAGTCGACAACTTGCAGCAATTCGAAGCCGTGCTCCGAGCCAAGCCCGACATCGTGCTCCTCGACAACATGACGGGCGCCCAACTACGCGAAGCGGTCCGCCTGCGAAACGCGGAGATGCCGGATTTGGTTTTAGAGGCATCCGGCGGCGTGAACCTCGATACCATCGCTGCAATCGCTGCTACCGGCGTCGATCGCATCAGCGTGGGGGCGCTAACCCACTCCGCAGTGGTGCTCGACATCGGGCTTGATTGGCAATAACAACGACCGAAAATACCCGGTTTCTGGCCGATTTGACTCGGTTATGCAGCAACCTACCTTTGCCCTGAGTGGTGGACTCTGGGGAGGGGCTGCCGCTCATGGGCGCGGCGGGTCCTAGCCAGAGCTAGAGGGGACCCCGCCGCGTTCTTTTTTTACACGTAACCCTGGCGTCGAAGGCCGGCGATCGGGGCGTAAACCTGTCCAATCGATATTCTCGAAATTATCGGGAAAGTTCGTTGACACTTGTGTAAACCCCGTCTATTCTAGGTAGAAGTGGGCTGGAAATAGTTTCGGCCCGGGACGTTTTCTCACAAGTGCTATAGGGAGCTGTGCTCATGAATGTCGAAAAAGCGGCGGTACGGTGGCTCTGCCACTTCGCTCGCTTGACATTCAAAAGCTGCGGCTCCCAGCTCTCGCGTAGCACTCCTGGCGGTTCTATCTAACCGCTAGGTACGCCGTGCTCGATGCTGGATAAGCCGGTCCGTGCGTAACTGCGCCATTCCTGGCGCGGAACTTGCGCGACCGAGCTCCCCTCCGTAGCTTTTGACGCAATCCCGATCATGCTCGCACGACACGGAGGTGTCCGCCACCGCTGCGCTTCGGCGCTCAGTTAGGGGTGGGTTGTGCCCGCAGAATCCGATTGCGACGTCAATGCGTGTGTTTGATGGCAGCGTTGCGCTCTCACGTTTTCACTCTAGTGTCTACGTCCGCGCTCACCGACTCTCCCAGCCGCTTTCATGGCACTGACTTCCTGGCGTTCGAACGTTTCGTCGCTGACGACTCCTTCGAATTCACGCTAGGCAGCAGTTGTTCGTCCGCTTTGGTTAGTGCTGCGCCTCGGCGTGCGCGCTCACCGGTGGACCGGTTGTCGTAATCACTGCTAGCGCCCGTCCTACGGACGAGGCGATGCCACCATTGAACTGAGGGAAACTCCTATGAAAACAGCACGCCATTGCGCGCGCTTCGCAAGCGGCCTGATGCTTGCCCTTTGCACAACATTGTTTGTCACCACACCACAAGCTTCGGCTGCCCTGGGGGACGTTGGATTCGAGATTAAGCTCACAGAGAGCGAAATGGTGCTCGAACACCCCGGCGACATGCAGTACAAGATGTTCGCCATGTGGGATTCGCCCTACCAGCGAATCGCCGCACGCAGCATGCCATGGATCGAAGTGAAGAACGACGTAGGTTCCACCGGCAACCTGACGCAGTTCAGCATGACCATTGGCGATACCAACTACAATTTTTCGAATAGCTACATGGGCCAGTACGCCACGATGAGCAATTCGACTCCGAACGCCAGCTTCTCGTCGGTGGTTTCCACAGGCAACGTGCTGACGCTCACTTTCGCCAACGGTGGTCTCGCACCGGGTCAGATTGCCCGCTTCGGCATTGATATCGACCCGGATGCCAATGTGCCGGGTCTGTTTCCGCATCCCGACTTCCGGTTGGTGCTGTTCGACATGAATAACTTGGACGGCAATGGCGATAGTGACAATTCAATCATGACCGCGACGTTCACCGATCCGAACAACCCGGCGATGACCGCCCTGGCCGAGACCCAACTCCCCGACTACACCGTCACCGGTCCGCAATCGCAGTACTTCAATCAATTCGTCCGGCCTTATGGTGTGATGGAAGGGATTGACGTCTTCACAGGCGGAGGTGGCAACACGCCCATTCCCGAACCCAGTTCGTGGGCACTCGTTGGTCTAGGGCTCGCTGGCGTCGCAGCAGTGCGATGGCGGCGGCGTTAACAAGTCCTGTTTTCCACCGTGAACGCTGCAAGCTTCCATCGAGTGCCCCGGGCGTACTACGCTCGGTAACTCCTGCGAATCTGCACGCGTCGTCTACTGGAGACTACGGTCATGTTGGTGCAATCCGGTTTAGAAGGGTGCGTACGCGAGCGCTATTTGATGGCCTCATGCGGGGCAAGTCGGTCCGTTCATCGAAGGTCGCGATCCACATCGCATCGCCGATGTCGTCCGACGCCATGTCGCCGTCGTCAAAGCCCTCCGTGTAAAATTCCCCGCCGCTAGTTCGGCGGAGTTGATAGCAGACACCTCTCGGCGGCATTGTGGCACTTCCCTCACGCCACAATGCCGCTTCTTGCTGCGCACTTGGCAACTTTACCGACTTTGCCACGTTTACGGCTTTCGCCGCTTGTAGCGAGAAATACCAAAGTACCGGTTCTGTCGGTACCGATTACTTCTCTTGTCCCGAAGACTTTCGGGGCGCGTTGGGGTACGTTCCAAAGGCGGCTGACCCGTGCTAGCACCAGGAACGCGATCCCAGCGTACAACGAACGGCATGGGTTCGTGCGGATCGCTCGGGGAGAGCGCGTCTGCCGAACAACGAATGATTCTGGGGGGAATCTAGATGAGACGATACTTTAGCGCATGCGCTATCCTCACGCTGGGGATAGTGATGGCCAGTGGCACCAATGCTCAGCAGGTAAACACTGCCGGCCACAACGCCACCTCGAGCACTGGCGACGTTGTCTGGGCCAGTGCGCTCGGGCAACTGCAAGGCGACGTAGAGCTCGCCAGTTGCAATTCCTGCGAAACCCTGGGCGACTGCGATTGCGGCCCCAGCGGCGGCGGATTGAGCCTGTGGCCCACCGGCCGCGGCTCGCAGTTCTTTGTCGGCGGCGAGTACTTGTACTTGCGTGGTACGCCCAGCGAAGCCGTTTCCTACTTGGAGCGTGACCTCACCACCTTTACCGACACGTTCCACCAGTTCGACTTCGACTACGACAGCTCGTTCCGCGTCTACGGCGGTTGCCGCAACTGCTGTGGCGAAGAAGTTCGCTTCACGTTCAGCCGCTTCGACACGGGCAGCGACTTCATCAGTCCCACCGAAACCAGCACGACCCAGATCATCGCGCCCTTGGAGCAAACACCCATCATCGACGGTTCGCGCGTCGTCGGCTCGGCCGATATCCGCCTCGACTCGTTCGATCTCGGTTGGTCGAAGACCATTCCGTTGGGTTCGCCACTGGGCTGCGATGATTGCTGCGAACCGTGTGGCGACTGCTGCGATCCTTGCTCGAACTGGTGCCCCGCGTGGGACCTTACCTTCACCGGTGCCGTGCGTGCCGTGAATTTCGACACCGATCGTTTGTTCAACACGGTCGACTCGGGCGACGACCTGCTCGAGTACGGCAACTCGCGATCGAGCTTCGATGGCGTCGGTGCTCGCGTCGGTATGCTGGGACGTCGCTACTTCGGACGTCGCGGTGTGTTCAGCATGTACATGAAGGGCGATCTCTCACTGCTCGTCGGTCAGTACAACAGCACGCAGACTTCGCAAGACGTGTCTGGTAGCGTGCCCGGCCCCGTGGTCACTCAGACCTTCGGCGGCCGCCAAGTGGTGCCCGTCACCGAAATTGAAGCCGGTGCCTCGATGTTCGTGACCCGCAACACGAGCCTGAGCACTGGTTACTTCATCTCGGCTTGGCACGATCTTGGCTTCCGCGACGAGTACGACTTCCAGCTTCAGAACAGCTACGACGATGCCAACATCATGGCGTTCGATGGCTTCTTCGTCCGACTGGAAACGGCGTTCTAATCCCGCAGGGGCGCCTAAGTCAGCTTGCTAAAAACAAACAGCCGGTCCAGAAATGGACCGGCTGTTTGCGTTGATTCGTTCAGCAGCGGACAATTCCACCGCATTTCGCTACCAGAGCGAACTAGGCACCACGGGGGAGCAAACGCTCGCGGCGGTTGCGACGCTGGGCGCGGAGACGGGCGCGACGCTTGGTCTCGCTGGGCTTTTCGTAAAACTCGCGAACACGGATTTCCTTCTTGATACCGCTGCGCTCTACCAACTTGCGGAAGCGGCGCACTGCCTCTTGGGCTGTTTCTCGTTCGCGAAGAGTTAACTTTACCACGGGTACTCCGAACTCCTGGGGCTGTAAGGGCTTACCGGCGGGCGACTCTGTCTCCAGCCGAGTCGCGTAGTATAGCCCATTTCCGCAAATCACGTCCAGAGACCCTGCGGATTCCGAAGCAATTGCCCAAATCGGGCATTTCTACCCGCGATCGAACCCCGACAACCCGCGGAATCGCCCGGTACGCGGGATGGGAACCGGCCCGCACGGCCTCGCGCATCGCTCGGCCGATTCCGCGCAAGTGCTTGACGCCACACGGTTTGATCAAGCACGATTGCCTTCGGGGCGAGCCGCGTCGGCGACTTGCCTTGAGGAACCCTACAGCAGCGGGAGACATAGCGTTGGCCGATCGAAGTCCCTACTTGGTGCCTGCAATCTTGGTGATCCTGCTGTCGATGCCCGCCGCAGCGGTAGCGGAGCAAGACATCAAACTGGCCTATCAAAAGTCGGAAGCGATGGTTCCGATGCGCGACGGCGTTCGTCTCTACACCCAGATCTACACTCCCAAGCAGCAGTCCACCAAGCTCCCAATTCTCTTCCTGCGGACGCCCTACGGCATCTCGGGCGAGGACGGCGGGTTTACTCGCCACTTCGACACTACCTTCAAAGAGCTCGCCAAAGAGGGGTACCTCATCGTGGTGCAGGACGCTCGCGGGCGGCACAAGTCCGAGGGCAAGTTCGAATGGAACCGCCCGGTGCGTCACCATCGCGACCCCAAGGCGATCGACGCGAGTACCGATGCGTACGACTCCATCGACTGGCTGGTGAAGAACATCCCCAACAACAACGGCCGCGTCGGGATGCTCGGCGTCTCCTACCCGGGTTGGTACGTCACGATGGCGCTGGTCGATCCGCACCCGGCGCTCAAGGCCGCGAGCCCGCAAGCATCGCCCTCCGACTACTTCATCGGCGACGACTTCTTCCACTTCGGCGCGTTTCGTTTGCAGCCAAGCGCAGAGCTTCCCTATCTGTTCGACTTCGACGCCAGCACCAACGCTCGCTTCCCATACGACCAGATCGATTGCTACGAGTTCTTCCTCGATCTCGGTCCGCTGTCGAACATGAATCGCAAGTACCTGAATAACGTGTCTCCCACTTGGGATAACTTCATGGAGCACGACACCTACGACGAGTATTGGGTAGAGGGTGGAACACTCCCTCACCTCACCAGCGTCACCGTGCCGACGCTCAACGTGGTCGGTTGGTGGGACGCGGAGAATCTCGGCGGAGCGCTCGACATCTACGACAAGCTGGAGTCGCTCGACAAGAAGAATCTCAATCAACTGGTCGTAGGCCCGTGGGCGCACGGCCAATGGTATCGTGGGCCGGCGGAGAACCTGGGGGCGTACGACTTTGGCTCCGACACCGTGGTCCACTACCAAGCGAACATCGAAGCCCCGTTCTTCGCCCATCACTTGAAAGGGACACCCGCACCGAAACTCGGCGAGGCGACGCTGTTTCAAACAGGCACCAACAAATGGAAGCAGTACCCGAAGTGGCCTCCGACCGATCAGCCCACCACGAAGCTCTACCTCCAGCCCGACCGCAAGCTCTCGTTCGATCCTCCGGCGGAAGACGCTGTGGAGGAGTACGCCAGCTACACGTCCGACCCTGAGAACCCCGTTCCCTACTCCGCCCGGCCGATCATGGGATTCTGGAACGGACTCAAAGACTTTAAAGAACCCCGCTTCGACCGCGCCGGAAAGTTGTGGAAGGTCGAGGACCAGCGCTTCGTCGACGGCCGTCCCGACGTGCTGACGTTCGTTACCGAGCCACTCGAATCCGACATGGAGCTCGCCGGCCATTTGGAAGCCGTGCTCTACGCTTCGACTTCGGGCACCGACAGCGACTGGGTCGTCAAGCTCATCGACGTCTACCCCGAGCAGTACCCCGCAAAGCCGGAGATGGGCGGGTACCAACTGATGATCGCCGACGACGTGCTGCGAGGAAAGTTCCGCAACAGCTTCAGCAAGCCCGAACCGCTGGTGCCAGGCGAAGTCACCGAGTTCGCCATCAACCTTCGCACGCGCAATCATGTGTTCCGCAAGGGGCATCGCATCATGGTTCAGGTGCAGAGCTCGTGGTTCCCTTTGATCGATCGCAACCCGCAGACGTTCATCGACATTCCGCAGGCGACTGAAGAGGACTACCAATCGGCCGAACAACGCGTCTATTTCTCTACCAAGTACCCATCGCATTTGGTTCTCCCGCTAAATCCACTCCACTAGAACTCGCCATGCGGAAACCGCTTCCAGGCTGCTTTGTAATCACGCAACTTTCGATGTTCCTATCGTTTGCAGTCGCGGCGGGCGGTGCGACGCTAGATGGAGCAATTGAAGGCCCGCAGGACCCTGCTACCCCCAAGCGAGTCTTTGCGCTGCCAGTTGTCATCACAGAAGCCGGTGAGACAATTCTGCCCACCAAGCCCGAGATTCTCGCCGCTGCCAGCGATCCAGCAGCATCCTTTCGAGTGGCTGCTTCCGAGTTCTCGTTGAATATCGAGGCGGGTCCGTACTACTGCCTGTTTGCTTTCGCCGACCTCAACGACAACGGCGTCTGGGATCCGGCCACTCCCGAACCGTTCGGTTGGTACACCAATCAACCTTCAGGCGACTTTGTACCTGTAGCCGTGCGAACCGTGGGAATCAGCATCAAGCTGGAAGCTCCGACTCCTATGCCCAAAGCCGCGCAGTCCGCGGATGGTGGATCGCTGGTTCGCGTGAAGGGTTATCCCGTGCTCCAACTCACGGGCGATGCTCACGCACGCGGCTTCGCTCATGGCAAGCTGCTCGCGCCGCAAATCATCGACTTCTTTCGCTTCTACTTCCTCGAAGACAAGATGAAGTCGGCTCGCGACTACGAGCAAGGTTTCGCCAAGTTCCTCCACACCCACTTTCGTTATCCCCCCGAATTCACCGCCGAGTGCGAAGCGGTGATTGAAGGGATGAAGGCCTCGGGAGCAAGCCTGCACATTCCGGAACTCAATCGCGACTTCAACCTCACGGACCTCTACGCCATCAACGGCTACATCGAAACGCGGGCCATGCGAACGAGTTGTACGCAATTCGCCGCGTGGGGCGAGCGAACCAAGTCGACCGACGTCGATGGTGGAATGGTCACGGGCCGGAACATGGATGGCGAGATCGACCTGCGTCGCGTTACCGTCAGCCATTTCTTGCTGATGGCTGTCTCGCCAAGCGAGCCGGGGCAGAAGCGTTTCGTCTCGATGATGTGGCCCGGCTTCGTGGCGACCATTTCGGGTATGAACGAAGACGGATTCTACGCTATGGAGAACGCCGGCATCACGGCCCCGGGGCCGACGGTCCGCGACATGGTGTTCTTTTCGTGGACCATGCGTCAAGCACTCGCGACGCAGGGCGCCAACGCCACGCCCGACGAGGTGCAATCGCTCATCGACAGCTTCGACAACGCCGCCGGTGGATCGTGCGGGCCGGGCTGCATCACGTTGTTCGCAACTCCTTATGAAGGTCAACAAGCTCCCGCCTTCTTCCACGAGGGCGATCGTTTTGGCGATCGGCTGCGCTTCGCGGGCGACGTTGCACCTCACGTTCCTCAAGCTCTCGCGGCGAGCAACCATCCGCTGCTCTACGGTGTTTCCGCGCAGCGTCCAGGCAAGGTGTTCGAGACCACACCCAGTTTTTCGTCGCTCTTCCGCTACGAAGCGGGTTCGCAAAAGCTTGCGGCATGGCAACGGACATCTCGCAGCGTTGGCACAGCCGAAATGCGTGAGCTGCTCCAAACCGTCGCGCACGGCACTACGGAGTACGCGATCATCACCCGGCCGAACAAGCTGGAGTTCGACGTGGCGGTGGCTTCGATGAAGTCCGAACCGTGGGACGCCCCCTACCAGCCGTGGACCACGTTCCATTTCGAAGACGTTTTCGCCCAACCCGTCGCCCGCGATTGATCCGCGGCGCGAGGGTGGCCACAATGGTGTCTTCGTATCTGTCGCTTGCATCCTCATTGGCAAACTCCTGTGGTTAAGTCTCTATCGCTTCGTTTGGCTGGTGGTCGTTCGCGTCTGCTGGTTTGTGGATTGCTCGCTCTCCTAACCATTCTCGGAACTCCTGCTGTCATGGCCGACGAACCTTCTGATTTGGACAATCTGCTTCGCGAGTACTATCAAACACGGCGTTACTCGCAGGGGCGTCCGCAAAGCATTCGCATCACGCCCGACGGCAAATCGGTGCTGTTCCTTCGTTCGACAGCGGACTCTACCGCTCAGAGTTTGTACGAACTGAACATCGCGACGGGCGAAGAGAAGGTTCTCGCTTCCGCCGAATCGCTGCTTGGCGGAAAGCAGGAGACGCTGTCGACCGAAGAGCTCGCCCGCCGCGAACGGCTGCGGATGGTCGTTAGTGGTATCGCAGCATACGAGTTGTCGGACGATGCGAGTCGTGTGCTCCTTCCTCTTTCTGGTGACTTGTACTTGCTGGAGCGAACCTCGGGCGAGATTCGCAAGCTGGAAATTGGTGGTAAGGGTCCGGTGGATCCTCGATTCTCTCCTGATGCCAAGTCGATTGCTTTTGTGCGCGATGGAAACCTCTACGTGCTTGATGTTGCGTCGGGCAAGGTGACCGCGCTGACGACGGATGCCAACGACACCCGCGAGTACGGCGTGGCCGAGTTTGTGGCTCAGGAGGAAATGGATCGCATGCGGGGTTACTGGTGGTCGCCCGATGGAAAGCAGATTGCCTATCAGGAGACCGACCTCTCTGACGTGGAGCTTCTCTACATCGCCGATCCCGCAAACCCTGCTGCCGCTCCCCAGTCGTGGCGTTACCCGCGGCCCGGCAAAAACAATGCGAAGGTGCGACTGGGTGTGGTGAGTACCGCTGGTGGTGACACGCAGTGGGTCGATTGGGATCGTAATGCATTTCCGTATCTTGCGAACGTAACGTGGGCGAAGGGCGCGCCGCTCGCGGTGGTGGTTCAAAACCGCGAGCAAACGCTGGAAAAGCTACTTTCTGTTGAGGTGACTACGGGGACAACGAAGATCATCCTCGAAGAGACCGACTCTGCGTGGGTGAATTTGGAAACCGGCATGCCCAAGTGGCTTTCGGATGGCAAAGGTTTTCTGTGGACTACCGAGCGAAACGGCTCGTGGGAACTCGAACACCGCGATGCGAGCGGCAAATTGGTCGCGACGCTTACTCCGATGACGCTTGGTTACCGTTCGCTCGTGGGCGTTGATCACACGTCGAACACCGCCATCATCGCCGCTTCGCCCGAACCGACCGAGACGCAGCTCTTTCGCGTCCCGCTCGATGGCAAAGGGGAACCGAAGGCGATGACCTCGGAACCTGGTGTGCATTGGGCGGTGCTTTCGTCGAAGTCGGGAGTTTACATCACAGGGGGTAAGACTCTCGCAGGCGAACTTCCGATTCGCATCTTTAGTCCGGCCGGCGAGCAGCTTGGTGAGCTCAAGGGCGTGGGCACCGAGCCGAAGGTGGTTCCGAAAGTCACGATCCTTACTGTTGGTGACAATCCTGCGATGCGAGCGGCGGTCGTTCGTCCGCGTGGCGAGGAGTTCGCAGGGAAGAAGCTTCCCGTAATCGTGAGCGTGTACGGTGGCCCTCATTCGCAAACGGTGACCGCCGACGCTTCGCGTTACTTCGTGCAGCAATGGATGGCCGATCATGGTTATATCGTGGTTTCGCTCGATGGGCGTGGTACGCCGGGGCGGGGTAGGGAGTGGGAGCGTGCAATCAAGGGAAACTTGATCGAAGCCCCGCTCGAAGATCAGGTGCAGGGGCTCCAAGCTCTCGCGAAACAAGTTCCTGAAATGGACATGACACGCGTTGGGATCTCCGGTTGGTCGTTTGGTGGTTACTTCTCGGCGATGGCGGTGATGCAAAGGCCCGATGTGTTTCATGCAGGGATCGCGGGCGCGCCGGTCATCGACTGGCACGACTACGACACCCACTACACCGAACGCTACATGGGCCTCCCTGACGCCAACGCCGCGGGATACGACGCGGCGAACGTGCTCACCTACGCCTCGAAGCTTGACCGCCCGCTACTGGTGGTGCATGGAACAGCGGACGACAACGTCTACTTCCTGCACAGCGTGAAGCTGGTGGATCGTTTGTTCCACGAGGGTCGTCCATACGATTTCCTTCCGCTGCGAGGATCGACGCATATGGTGGCGGGCACCGAGCTTTCGCTTCGTTTGCAGAAGACGATGCTCGACTACTTCGAACGCCATCTGCAAGCCGAGAAGACGGCGGCCGAGTAGGCAGCCAGGGCAGGGGAGTCATGTCGCAGTTCGTCACTATTTCATTGGGTGCGACTTTACTCTTTTCACGTCTTGCAGGAGTTTTGGCGTAAGTCGCATTGTCTCCATGGCTTACGAACTCGCGGGCGAAGCTTGTGCGAAGAGTAATGTCGCAGCGCGAAGCCGCAGGTGCGACTTTACTCTCTTTCGCCCATGACATTCTTCCCTCCCTCCCCGAAGTGATTGGGCAATAACCGCTGCGATTCGACATCACGCGAAACGCATCGACGCCAACTGGGGGAGCACGGCACGTGGGGGCTGATCGGTTGCGTTTGTTTCCCACTGGCACACCGCGGGCCCATGGCGGTCTCCATCACGCTCCGGCCGGTGGTGCGTGTACTCCTCGACCGCTGAAAGAACGCGACATCGCCACCCCGGCGTAAACGCCGGGTCTAATTTCCGCGGACGCCGCATCCAGTCGTTCGCCATCCTCGGTAGCGAACCCCATTGCCCATTAGGCCCGGCATTTATGCCGGGTTTAGCTTGTCGTTGGTGGTAATTTAGGTTGTCAAAGAACGTCCTCTCTCAATCCGTGAGAATGTGTTCATTGGAACACATGCGCGGCTACTTTCAAGTCCCTTTTATGTACAAATGGCCATTTTCTCAAAATAGTTGCTGGCGGCCATTTTCAGCCGTTTCCATCGGGGTTTTGCGACTTACTCAGCAACATTGCCCCACGCCCTTGAGCACAACCTGGAGATTGCTCTCTCCCTAGCCGGAGCCCACCCGCTGGAATTATCTGCGGGGAACCGAGCGAGGATTTTTTAGAAATCTTGCCCCGCTCAATACCAATCTTCGCCACCGCTTACGTTAGGTTGGTGTGCAGCAAGCAGGCGCCGCTTCCGACACTTCACCCCGATCGCCTCCATGCATCCCCAGTCGAGCGTGGAAAACGACTCATCGCGTCCAACACCTGACCGCGCGAGCGCGCAGCTTGCCACGTTCAACCAACTATTGGCGGGATGTGAGTCGGAGTTGATGGCCACGGTTTACGCCATCTTGCCCCATTGGTGCGATGCCGAAGACGTGGTGCAGCGGACACGTTTGGTGATGTGGCAGAAGTTCGACACGTTCCAAACGGGAACAAGCTTTCGAAACTGGGCGGTGCAGATCGCTCGATTTGAAGTGCGCAATTTCCGGCGACGTCAGCGCAACGAACGCTTGTTGTTCAATGACCAACTCATGGACGCGATTGCCGAGGCGAGGTCGACGCTGACCGAAGACCTCGAGTGGCGACGCGAACGACTCGCGATGTGCATCACGACGCTGCGTGAATCGGATCGACGCATCCTTCGCGAATGCTATGGTCCTCATTCGACCACCATTCAAAACGCGGCCGTTCTTTTGGCACGGCCTGTGAATACGGTGTACAAGGCCCTGAATCGGATCCGACGGACACTGCAAGAGTGCGTGTCGACAGGCGGAGAGGGTAAACACGGAAACGGACAATGAGCACTCATTCCACCCATCGCCACCCGCAGTTGCTGCAGCTCCTCGACGAGCTGTGCGATCAAGGCCTGTCCGACGACAAGCAGCGGGAGCTCGAGTCGATCCTGACGAGCGACCGCTCGGCGCGCCTGGCGTACGTCCGTTACATGGATTTGCAAACGGCGGTTCGTGAGCACGCGGGGGGCGAAGAAGACGAAGACGGCCTGTTGCTGCCCGAATCGCTGCTGATGGATCCGTCCATCTATGAAGACTCGGAAATGGTACACGAACGCCGCGTCCGCAATGCATCGGAAGTCGATTCGCGAAGGTCCCGTAAGTGGCTCGGCCGGTTCATTGCGATCTCCGTCTGCGCGAGTCTACTGGCTGTCGTGTGCGGAGGTTTGCTATGGCTCCAGCGCAACGGCTCCCAACTTCCACAAGCGAACCAGGGCACCGAAGAAATAGCGCCGGTGATCTTGGCCAAGCTCGAAGGGGCGGTGGGTGCAACTTGGGCAGGGGAGGAACCCTACATCATCGAAGGGACCTACTTCCCACAGGGGACAGGGCTTGAGCTTCGCGAGGGCCTGGCCGAAATCCAGATGGCCAGCGGGGCGAGAGTCGTCCTTCAAGGTCCGGCGAGCGTGGGCATTGAGAGTGGCAACGCGGTGAAGCTCACCAAAGGGCGAGTCGCTGCGTACGTGCCGGCGGACTGCGGACCGTTTTTTGTGGAATCCGATCGCGGGACGTTGTCGGCGGATGCGGGTGAGTTTGGTGCCGAGGTGGACGACGATGGCTCGGTCGAGATGCGGGTGTACTACGGCAAAGTGACGCTCGCAGTCCGCGACGCCTACGGTCCGCACAGCAGCTTGCGGCTCACGGGCAGCGAAGGGGCACGGCTCGACGCGAACACTGGCGAATTGTTCCCGATGCTGCATCCCGATCATCTGCGTTTCGTCCGCTACTTGTCGCAAGCCGAGACCGTGGTAAGCCTCGCCGAACTGGTCGCCGGCGACGCGGGCACCACCGAGTTGATGCATAGCGGAATTCATTTGAAGGACGGCGAGCGGGTCGGCAGCTACCAAGATACGCTCACCGAAACGAAGGGATACCTCACCACGTCCGGTTTGTCGGGCATTGATGGGGTATTCGTCCCGGACGGAAGCGTCGGTTCGGTGCAGGTCGACTCGATTGGTCGGCGGTTTGCTCACTTCCCGGTGACTAGCGGCAAGGCGTGGAGCGGCGCGATCATGGCCCGACGACCCTCGACCGAGCATCATTTGCCGCCGCTAAAACTAGAGTTTCAAGATGGCGTGTATGGCTACGTCAATTGGCTGCACATTGCGAACAAAGCCGAAGAGCTGTCGCCCGAAGGACATGGCCTGATTGGTATCCATAGCAACGGTGGCATTACGTTCGACTTGCACGCGATTCGTCGCAAGCACCCCAACTGCGAGGCGTCCTTGTTCCGGGCCCTCGTAGGAAACTTGGAGGCGAAACCCGAGCGTTTCGAGGCCGATGCGTGGGTGCTGGTGGATGGCGAACAACGATATTTCCGCCGGGCGTTTAGTCGCGAAGACGGTCCGGCGATGATTGAGATACCCCTGACATCGAAAGATCGGTTCCTGGTGCTTGCAGTGACCGACTCGAACGGCGATACCGCCTTCGATTGGGTAGCGTTTGGTGATGCGGTGATCGAGATGAGGCTTGACCCCCGCTATCGAGAGTTCTAGGCGAAGCTGGTGCCACGGCACCTTAACCGCGGAGAGTGTTGTCCCAGAGTCGGCTCGTGCTGCGCGCTCCCACTTGGGCGTGTGACCACGGGCCAGCAGGTTAGCTCGCTTTCTATTCGAGTGCTTTCCAAGTTCCGCATTTTTAGTCCCGCTTGCCGCTAGCCGGCAAGCGTGGGTGTCTGGTGCTTTGTCGTCACATCACTTTGAGAGGTTATGTCTTATGAGATTGGCACACGCAGTCATGATCGCGACGCTGGGGGCGTTGCTGCTTTCCACTTCTGGCTTTGCAGGCACCATTAGTTTTAGTGGTCGCGATTGGACCACGGTCGACAATGGCGTTTCTACTTACACCGCCGTCGACGCCAACACAGGCCGCATCGTCGGCACCACGAACGATGGACTCGACTCAGGAATGTCGACCCTGTTCTCGGCAAGCGTGGGCGACACGCTCGAGTTCCTGCTCGACATCGACACCGGATCGCTCGGCAGTTTCTGGGACGTATCGGTGCAGTTCGGCTCGAACGATTCGACAGGCTCGTGCTGCGGTGGGAGTCTGGCCGCGGATCGCATCTTGTATCGTAGCGCTCCGAACCAACTTTACTTTCAGTCGTTCGTAAACAACGTTCAGTACTCCAACATCAACACGACGACGCCGACAGATGGCGTGAAGTTCAGCTTCACATTCGATACCGAAACCACGGCCGAGCTGACGATTAGCAACCAGATTTCGCCCGGTGTGTACGCAGTAGCCGCGGTTCAGACGGTGAACCTCACGAACATCGCCGACATCGACACGTTTCGCATCGGTTCGTACGCCAACAGTCAACCGGTGACGATCTCGGAGTTCGGCATCGTCCCCGAGCCATCGTCGTTGGTGCTGGCGGGCCTAGTGTTTGTGATCGCGGGGACCCTTCGTGGCAGCCGAAGGTTCTTGAGTGCCAAGCAGTGATCGAAGGCACTGCTTGCCCACTCCCGTGAATTGGTTTCTCCGTGGGGCGATGCCCGCACCATCCCCTGACTCAGGGTATTCGCCCCACGGGGAAGCAAGTTAATTGTTTGATTCGAGTTGCAATGAACATCGTCTGTAAAACCCTTGATCGAATGCTCGCGGTACTCGCACTTCTCGCTGCGTACGCCGTGATGATGCCGGCTCACGCCGAAGAGGCTCCGGCTCCTTACGGCGCGGTGCCTTCCGAGCGGCAACTCGACTGGCACGCGCAGGAGTACTACGCGTTCTTGCACTTCGGTCCCGACACGTTCACCGACGAAGAGTGGGGCTGGAGCCAGAGCACGCCCGATGTGTTCGATCCCACGGAGCTCGACACCGATCAGTGGGCCCGCGAGCTGAAGGCCGCGGGGATGACGGGCATGATTCTCACCGCCAAGCACCACGATGGGATGGCGCTGTGGGACACGAAGACTACTGAGTACCGCATCGGCAACAGCCAATGGGCTGCGAAGCGCGCGGCGGCGGGGCTCGACGCCGACGTGGTGCGAATGGCGGCGGAATCGGCGAAGAAGCATGGCCTGTGGTTTGGCATCTACCTGTCGCCTTGGGACATGCACCGCGATCCGGCCGTCCCGAAACCGAAGTTAAAGGGCACCAAGTACGAAGAACCCCAACTCTTCGGCGACGCATCGCCCGGCGACTACAACGACTACTACGCCGCGCAATTGACCGAACTGGTCACGATGAAGCTTTCGGATGGCTCGACGATCGACGTTCGCGAAGTGTGGCTCGACGGGGCAAGTGGCAGTGATACTGTCCAGACATTCGATTGGTTGCGGTATCGCGACATCATCCGCGAACATCAGCCTCACGCGATCATGTGGGGGCATCAAGGAGTCGACGCACGTTGGGTAGGCAACGAAGAAGGCCGCGCCCCTGAGACCAATTGGCACACGTTCGACCGGACGCAAGACGGTCAGCGTGCAACCCCTGAAGAGCTGGAGCCCGGCGTTCGCAACGGCGAGTACTGGACCCCGGCAGAAGCCGACGCCCGACTTCGCAGCGGCTGGTTTTACCACGCCAGTGAATCGCCCAAGTCGACCGACGACCTGATCGACATGTACCTGGTGACGGTCGGCCGCTCGGTCAACCTGCTGCTCGATGTCCCGCCCGGCCCTGACGGCAAGTTGGACGCAAGCGACATCACTCGGCTGCAGGAGTTTCGCGCGGCCCGCGAGCGACTGCTCGGCGAGCGATTGGTAGACGACAAGACCCAGGTTCGTACTAGTGGCACGCGTGCGGGCAACGAACAGCGATTCGGTGGCCCAAACGTCGTCGATGGCGACTCGACTACTTACTGGACAATGGACGACGGCGAGCGGACGGGATTCGTCGAACTCGATTTCGCACAGCCCCAGCGAGTAACCGGAGTCGTGGCGAAAGAACACATCGCGCTGGGGCAGCGCATCGGCGAGTACGTTATCGAAGCCGAGCTCGATGGCGCGTTTGAGACGATCGCCCAAGGGACTTCGATGGGGTACCAGCGGATCCACCTGCTAGAGAAGCCGGTGGAGACGTCGCGAATTCGCCTGCGAATCGCTCAGGCAGACGCTGTGCCCGTGGTGTCGGAGTTTGGCGCGCTCAGCGCGTCCCCCGAGCGTCCCACCAACGGTTCGAACAGCGCCCCCTAGTAATAGCCTATCACGGTTTATCAGCTCAAGGAGATGCCATGCAATACGCACCGAATCAACCACACATGGTCGTTCGCTTTCGTAGTAGCTCACCACCAAGGCGCATGGCGTTTACGCTGGTCGAGCTGCTCGTCGTGATTGCGATCATTGGCATTCTGGTCGCGCTGCTGCTTCCCGCGGTGCAAGCTGCCCGCGAGGCCGCGCGGCGGACGCAGTGCGTCAACCAGCTAAAGCAAGCCGGCATCGCGTTTCACAATCATCACGACACGCTCGGCTATTTTCCGTCCGGTGGCTGGGGGTGGTGGTGGATTGGTTTCCCGGAGCAGGGCTACGGCAAAAATCAGTCGGGCAGTTGGCTCTACAGTTTGCTCCCCTTCATGGAGCAAGACGCGCTGCACGACCTGGGGAGTGGAGCGCCCGCCGCCAGCCTGCGAACCTACGCCCGCGACCGCGTGCAGGCACCGTTCGAAGGGATGGTGTGCCCCTCGCGGCGAGTGCTGAACGTGTACGACTACCAGTCGGCGAGCGCCGCCTATCGCTTCTGCAGCCGGCCGATCGAACGGGTGAGCAAGACCGACTACGCCGCGAATGGCGGGAACATCAAGTCGACCGAACTCGCTGACGCCATCGGTGGCGGTCCCGCCGAGAACGCCGGCGGGCTGATGGCAACCAAACCCGTCGATAGCCCGAGTTACCGGATCACTGCCGAAGGGGACCAATTCCGCAATTGGAACGGCATTGCGTTCTATCGCTCGGAAGTGAAGATGCGGCAAGTCATCGACGGAACTTCGAACACTTACATGCTCGGCGAGAAGTGGATGTTCGTCGAGAACTACGAAAGCGGCCTGGACGATGGCGACAACGAACCCGCCTTCGCCGGCAACAACAACGACACCATCCGCATGACCTACTACGATCCGGCGTACGACCAGCAGTACCGCCTGCAGTCCGACACCGAGAACCCCAAGGGCTCGAACGGGCAGGCGTACGGCCGTCGCAAGTTTGGTGGCCCCCACGCCGGCGGGTTCGTCATGGCAATGTGCGACGGCTCGGTGTCGCTGGTGGAGCTCGACATCGAGCCGACGATCCACGCCGCCCGCGGTTCGCGCAATGGCGGAGAAGCTTACTAACGGTTTCAGCAGAAGAGGCCTGCGCAATCGGCGGTTCCGTTTCCTCCTACACTCCATTCGCCCCCCAATTGGTTCTAGGTTAACTCATGACTTCGACCTTCGTACTGCCTACCACGACTCAACGAACTCGCCTACATGCCCGGCTTCGCAACACCCTCGCGGCCGCCGCGGGGCTGGTAGTCTCCATGCTGGTCGTCTCGACTGCGAGCGCCCAGGCAACGTTCGACAGCATGGGACGCAGTTGGACCTCGGCTGCGGGCGAGGGGTTCTACGAATACAACGCTACGTCGATCACGCTCTACGGCGCCGAGGCGGCGGACCAAGTAGTGACGGCGCCCTTGGCGCTCACGCCCGGCACGACGCTGTCGTACGACTATTTCCTGAGTGGCGTGGGCCCCGACAATGGCGGGATGGGTGCCGACGCGTCGCTAAATTTTCGCGAAGGTATGACCGACGCCCCGTGGCCTGGCAATCTCGCAGGACCGCGAATGCTGTTCGATGGTTCGCTCAATCAAATGGACCTGCAGGACGTGAACAACAACGACTACTATTACATCTACTCGCTAACGCCATCGACTACTGGCATCCACGTGAAGCTTTACATGGAATCGGAGACGTCCGCGCAGCTTCGCATCTGGAACGGCATGGGCGAACCGGAAGGCGACCCTGTGTTCTCGTCGGTCGATACGGCGGTGGCGATGGCGTTTGACTCGGCGGTCCAAAGCCTTCGCCTGGGCCTGTGGAACTCGCCGGGCCAATACCTGACGTTCTCGAACTTAACGCTCACCCAAAGCGAGCCACCCACGGGTCTCGCCGGCGACTTTAACGGCGATGGCACCGTAAACCTGGCCGACTACACGGTATGGCGGGATAACCTGGGGGCCCACGAGTCGATCCTGCCCGTCGGCACCAGCGAAGACGAATCGACGCTGATCGACGAGGGGGACTACGCCACCTGGAAAGCACAGTTCGGCGAGTCCACGACACCGACCGGCGCGCTGATTTCGCCGGTTGCCGTGCCCGAGCCCGCGAGCTGGATGTTGGTTTGCTTGGGATGCTCGATGGGTTTTCTTGCGGTGCGAAAGTGCCGCACAGCACACACTCGCCACGGTGCGTAGGGTGTTTTGGGGATCGAGGTGTCTCGATTGCCAGGAATAAGCCGCCCGTTTGTCTCTCCACAAAGTTCGCACGCCCGCGGATGGGTCCCCAGCGCGAAAACCGCTCGGTACAATTGCATTGCCCATCGAGTGAATGGGGCAGGGTGATTGAACGCTGGCCGCCAAGCCAGCCGGTGGCACGGGGGGATTCGCGATGCAGGAAGGTGGCGTTTCGGCGGAAGAGCAGGGGATCGAGGTTCCGGCGTCGGAGGTGAATACCTCGCCGCGGTTGGTGATCGAAGGGGCCGGGTCGTTTAATTACGCCGCGTGGCAGAACTCGGTCCCGCTTCTGTCGCGAATCGCGATCGACAACACCACCGGGGTGGAGCTCTCCTCGCTCGAACTATCCTGCGTGGCGTCGCCAGCCTTCGCCCGCGAGAAACGATGGACCATCGACCGCGTGAACGCGGGCGCCATTCTCGCGCTGCGAGATTCGGAACTGGAGATCGACCCGGCTTACCTCGATTCGCTCGACGAAGCCGAGCGAGGCGTGCTGACGTTCACGCTTCGGCACAAGGGCAACGTGCTGGCCGAGGCAACGTTCCACCTCCGGGTGCTCGCGCGGGACGAGTGGGGTGGCATGGGAACCATGGGCGAACTGCTTCCGGCGTTCGTCACGCCGAACGACCCAGCGCTCATACCACTACTCCGCACGGCCGCCGAAGCCCTGGGGCAGCACGGACACCCCACGGCGCTTGATGGTTATCAATCGCTAGATCCGAATCGGGCGTACCTGCTGGCGGCGGCGGTGTGGTCGGCGGTGGCGGGGCGGGGGCTCGTCTACGCAAATCCACCAAGCAGCTTCGAACAAGTGGGGCAAAAGACGCGACGCGCGGCGACGGTGCTGGGCGATGGCCTGGCGACGTGCCTGGACACAACGCTGCTATTCGCCTCGGCACTGGAAGCCGTGGGGCTCAATCCCGTTATCGTGATGACGGAGGGCCACTGCTTCGTAGGAGCATGGCTCGTCGAGAAGACCTTCAAGCGGCTGGTGGAGCAGGACTGTCTCGAACCACGCAAGGCCATCGCGGCGCGAGAGCTTATCGTCTTCGAGACGACACTCGTCACGCACCAACCACCCGCGCAGTTTGTGGACGCCGTGGCCGTTGCAGCTCGTGCGATCTCGGAAGAAAAAGAGCATGAGTTCGTCGCGGTGATTGACGTGGCTCGAGGCCGAATGTCGCAGGTCCGCCCGCTCGCGTCGCATAGCGAACGAACGGAGCAACCGCGTGAGTCTGCCGACACGGGACCAATGCCACTGCCGAAGGCACCTGGCTTCGACGCGACGCCCGCTTCGCTCGCCGAGGAACGTCCCTCGACCCCCGCAGGCCGAATCGAGCGGTGGCAGCGGAAGCTGCTGGACTTGTCGATGCGGAATCGGTTGCTGAATTTCCGCCCCTCCAAGCAAACAGTGCCGGTTCTTTGCCCCGACGTGTCGCACCTCGAAGACATGCTGGCGAACGGGGCAAAGATGCGAATGGTTTCGCTGGCCGATGGCAATCCGCTCGCCCAGCGCGACGCCGAGCTTCACCACAAGCGGACGCAGAAAGATCTCGACCTCGAGTTCGCCCGCAAAGCGCTCGATCGTGGTGAAGTCGTCTGTCCGATTGACCAACGCGATCTTGACGTGCGATTAACCGCCTTGTTTCGCAAGGTGAAGAACGATCTGGCAGAAGGGGGGACCAATACGCTTTATCTAGCGGTCGGCTTCCTGCGCTGGAAGCAGAGCGCGAGGGAAGAAAAGACCTACCGCGCACCGCTGCTTTTGGTGCCCGTTCAACTTATCCGCCGCAGCGCGTCGTCACCTTACTACCTCACCAGCCACGAAGACGAGGTCCGCTTCAACGCGACGTTGCTCCAGATGCTGAAAAAGGACTTCGACTGCGACCTGACGCACCTTGAGTCGAATCTGCCGATGGACGATAGCGGTGTCGACGTACCGCTGGTTTTCGAACGGATGCGGCACGCGGTGCGGGACATCGCAGGCTTCGAGGTAGTCGAGGAAGCGGCGATTGCGCCATTCTCGTTCGCCAAGTACTTGATGTGGAAGGATCTCGTTGAACGCGTCGGCCAGCTCGAGCACAATCGCGTGGTTCGTCACCTGATTCACGACCCCGATAAGGCATTCGAGTCCGCTGGAGCGGGGCCGATGCCGCAGCCACACGAACTCGACCAGCGCTATCGGCCCGATGAGATCGTTCATCCGCTACCGGCGGATTCCTCGCAGTTAACCGCGGTGATGGCGGCTGCCGAGGGGCACGACCTGGTGATCGTGGGGCCGCCCGGCACCGGCAAGAGCCAGACCATTGCGAACATGATCGCCCAATGTTTGGCGGTGGGCAAAACGGTGCTGTTTGTGGCGGAGAAGACCGCGGCCCTCGACGTGGTGCACCGGCGACTCCGCGAGCACGGCCTCGGCGATTGCTGCGTCGAACTCCACTCCAATAAGGCTGAGCGCCGCCGCTTTCTCGATCAGCTGGAAACCTCCTGGCAAAAAAGAGGCAAGGCCGATGTCTCGGAGTGGGTCGAGATCAACGAAAAGCTACGCGTCCGTCGCGATCAGCTCAACGCGTACGCGGCCGCCGTGCATACTCCAGAAGCCAACGGATGGACAGCTTACCGAGCGATGGGGGAGTCGGTGCGTGGTCGAGACTTAAAGGCTCCTCCACTGACTTGGCCGCGCGACACCCGACACGACCGCACGCTGTACTCTGAACTGGAAACCAACGTTGCCTTGTTGGCGACTACCTTCGCGGCGGTGAAATCCGACCCCGCTTTAGAGCGGGTCCAGATCGCGCAGTGGTCCATGTCGTGGGAAACCGAGTTGCTCGCCGCATGCCAGCAACTCGAAACCGCGGCGAAGGCACTTGGCGATTCGCTACGGCAGTTGTCCGACTTGCTGGAGCTGCCTGAACTTGCGGATGTTTCCGCTCCACAACTCGCCCAAGTCTACCGCCTAGCCCAGGAGATGAACCGGCCACAGCTGCCGGTAGCGGATGTGTTGCAGAACCAAGACATTGAATCGCTCGCGGCGGCTCTGGACGAACGCGGTCGGATGCTGGAACGTAGCAGCCAAGCGAACGAATCCCTTCGCCTCGCCATCGCCGCCTTCTATCGAGCGCTCGGTGGTCCTGACACAGATTCTATCACCGAGGAACAGAAGAAGCCGCTTTATCACCTCGCCAACGAACTGATACGTCCCGAGTTGCCGGCTGCAGAGCTGGTTTTCCACCCTCACTTCGAGCAACTGAAACAACTATTGGCGGACCGCCCGTCGCTTGTAGCTGCTCGCCAGCAAGCCTTCGCGGCCGTCGAAGCTCGTGGGTTCAGCAGCGCGCTCATCGATCGCATCGATGTGGACAGCTTAGAAACAGAGTGGCGAAAAGCATCCGCCACTTTCTGGCCAGCCTCGATCTGGAAGAAGGGTGGCGTTCGAAAGAGGGCCAAGGCCTACATGAGTCCGCAGTCGGAGTTCGCTCCCGATATCGATCTGCCCCTCTTGCGCGACTATCAGCAAGCCGGCGAACGGTTAGTAGAAAATACTGCTTCGCTGGGATTGTCGACTCGCTGCATGACACTCGTCGACAACGACCCGACCGCACTCGCTCACCAGCTCAATTCTGCCAACCGCCTTCGCGAAGTGCTGACCGCGACCGGTCTACCCATTGAAACCATAAGGCAGGCGGTAAACAGCGCACTGGAGCCCTTGGTGCACTCCGCTAAGGGACTCTATCCGCCAGGCCGAGACGTCGAGCTAGCACGCAAGCAGCTGAAGGACAATCTGGCAGCGCTTGAGTTGTCGCAAGAACTCAAGGCCGCGGTGGACAAGGCACCCGATTGTCTCTCGGCGCAAATCAACGCCACGCGTTCACTGCGGGCAACGTTGGACGCGTTGGATGTCCCCCACCCCTCGCACACGCAGGCGCTGACTAGGCTTACCGCGCTCGACGCGAATGATCGTCGCCATCTTGCCCAAGTGTGTGGCCGCATCGCGAAAGAATTTCAGGCGGGTTGGGGTGCGTATACGAAAGCCGCGGGAGCTCCGCCGGTCGGCCTCGACTCCCCGAGCGTAGTCGCCGATGCCGCGACGCAAGCGGCCGCCATCGGCTCGCACCGAACGCAACTCAAGCAGTGGACGGCGTGGGTCGCGGTGAAGGGGCGGTCCCAGGTACTCGGGCTTGGCAGCTTCGTCGACGCGCTGCAAACGGGCGAACTCTCATCGCGTGATGCCGTGGATCGCTTCCGACTGGCCTACGCTCGCTGGTGGCTTCCGACAATCGTCGATCACCGCGAGCCGCTACGTACCTTTCAGCGTTTCCTTCACGAAGAGGCAATCAATGAGTTCTGCATGCTGGACGACCGAGCCCGAGCCGCCGCCGCTCCAAGAACTCGCAAGGCGGTGCTGCATGGGCTACCAGCCAGTGACAAAGTTCCCAAGAAATCGGAACTAGGGCTCCTTCGCCATCAAATGGGACTGAAGCGGCCAAGTAAATCAATTCGCGAGATGATCTCGGGCATGCCCCAGACGTTCGGCAAGCTGGCACCCTGCCTGCTCATGTCACCGCTGTCCATCGCGCAGTACCTGCCCGCCGATCAAACGCAGTTCGACGTGGTGATCTTCGACGAAGCGTCGCAGATCGCCACGTGGGACGCCATTGGTGCGATCGCGCGCGGCAAGCAGACGATCATCGTCGGCGACCCCAAGCAGCTGCCACCGACCAACTTCTTCGGCAAAGCCGAGTCGGATGAAGACAACGAAGAACTCGAGGATCACGAGAAAGACCTTGAGAGTATCCTCGACGAAGCCGCAGCATCGGGATTGAAGCCGCTGCAGCTCAATTGGCATTATCGTAGCAAGCACGAATCGCTCATCGCGTTTTCGAACTGGAATTATTACGGCAATCGCCTAGTCACTTTTCCAGCGGCCGAGTCCGAAGACCGGGGTGTATCGCTCCGATGCATTCAGGGTGCTCTCTACGATCGAGGCAAGAGCCGCACCAACCGCCAAGAAGCCGAGGCCATCGTCGCCGAAGCCGTAACGCGGATGCGGAAGTGCCTGGCCAAGCCTGCGAAACAACGCCTGACCTACGGCGTCGTCACCTTCAACAGCCAGCAGCAATCGCTGATTCAAGATCTGTTCGACGAAGCCCAGCGGCAGCATCCAGAGCTTGATTGGTTTTTCTCCGACGACCGCATCGAGCCCACCGCGGTGAAAAACCTCGAAAACGTCCAGGGTGACGAACGCGACGTGATGATGTTTTCCATCACGTTCGGTTTCGACTCGGCCGGCAAGTTTCCGGTCGACTTTGGTGCGATCAATCGCGATGGTGGCGAGCGGCGGCTCAACGTGGCGGTGACGCGTGCTCGTCAGGAGCTGGTGGTGTTCTCGTCGTTCTTGCCCGACCAACTTCGAGCCGACAGATCGAACGCACGCGGTATTCACGACCTTAAATCGTTCCTGGAGTACGCCCACAAAGGCCCCGAGGCGATGGCGGCGCGGATCGATGGATCGCTCGGCGAGGCCGAGTCGCCGCTGGAGTCAGCAATCGCCGCTGCGATTGAATCGCGAGGCTGGGAGGTTGTCACGCAGGTGGGCGTCTCCGGCTTCCGTATCGACTTGGGTGTTCGTCATCCCGCCAAACCAGGCGCGTACCTGGCGGGCATCGAATGCGACGGCGCGACCTACCACCGCTCCGCCGTGGCCCGCGACCGCGACAAGATCCGCCAGCAGGTGCTTGAGAATCTCGGGTGGAACATCCTTCGCGTCTGGTCGACCGATTGGTGGTACGACGCCGACTCGGCCATCGAAGAGCTCGACGCCAAGCTCAAGTCGCTCTACGAAGCGGCGCTGGTCCAACGGGAGCCCGCGGAACTGGATCCCATCGAAGACTCCGTGGAAGTTGTTGAATTCGATTCCCAGTCGTTACGTGGTCTCGATGACGATTCACTGGCAGCTCGCACTCCGCTCGTCGCCCGTCTCGAGCCCCAGGAGCAACGTCTTTACTACTCGCGCGCTGACATTGGAGAGCATTCCGCCCATCAATCGCGTTTCTTCGATGCCGACTACAGCGATACGCTTCGCGCTATGGCTCTGGCCATTGTTGAGTCGCAGGGACCCATTCGCGATGACGTGCTCGCGCGAGAGATCGCCCGTGCCCATGGTTTCGCGCGGACTGGCAACAAGATCAAAGAGCGTGTGCTGGAACTCGTCCCCAATGTTGCTAGATCGGAAGAACTAGTCGGCAACTTCCTCTGGCCCAATAGCGAAGCCAAGGAATGGATTCCATTCCGTTACGCGGCTGACGATCTGAGTCGCCGGAGCATCGAAGAAATCGCCATCCCCGAACTCATCGGCCTGGTAAAGGAGCACCCGCTCCTTGCGAGCTACGACGACCCCGCCCTCGCGCTTGCCCGCGAAATGGGCCTCGCTCGACTGGCACGCAGCGCCCGCGACCGACTGGAAATCGCCATCGAAGCATCGACCGGCGAAACGTGAGCGAGCATCGGTGAGCTCGCTTCAAAGAGAGATATTGCGACCAGAGTGGTCGCAAGAAGTGGGCGGCACAGGATTCGAACCTGTGACCTCTGCGGTGTGAATCCGGCCAGGAAGTGGCATACTCCGTGCGTTTTCCTCTACGTTCTCTGACACTCTACGCCAGGCACACGCCGATTGCAACCATTGCCGTTCGACTCGCCGTTTCTCGGACAATGGCGGTATGTTGTCCGCGTTAACGAGTAGTGTACTCGGAAACTAATTTGCCGGTAGGATGAAAAGTTGGTTGCCAAGTTTTTGGAGTAGGCTCCTTGTTCGAAACGGCTCACTGAACCTGGGTGTCCACTACTGAGCCGTACGTCACCTCGTCACCATCGGTCACCACGATCAGACGATAGTTATAGTCGTGCTTGACTAAGTAATCGCGGAGTGGCTGGAACGCTTCGTACGAGTCGTCCCAGATGGAAATATCAATCTGTACAAATCGCGGGTCCTGAGCCTGGAGTTGAGCAATAACCTCTTGGCTTAATTGGTCTCCGCGAAGGACAGGCACACCCTTGTAGGGCTTGGGGGTGAGGACAAGGTAGCTGCCCGAGTCGTCGAGCACGGCGTAGTCGGCGAGGTTCGGCGAGCCGTCAGCGAATAGATCGACGTACAAGCGGCCGTACCGCAGCGTCAAGTTGTATGGTCGCTTCGTGCTTCTTCGCTCCTCGGGGAAAGGTGAGTCAACGGCCCGCCGGGACCGCTCTTCCTGCAGGCGACTTGAAATGCCAGCTTGCTCTGCAGTAAGCGTTTCAAGCATTTCATCTAGCTCTCTTAGTTCTCCAAGTGTCTGGGTCAACTCAACCTGAGCTTGCTCAATTGCGGACAGGTAGCCAGCGCGGTCTTCGAGAAGTGCTTCGCGAACGTCCGTCAATTCGCGGAGTCGTTCGAGCGATTGCTTCAACTGAGGGTCGGCAAGTTTCCCCGAGATCGTGCGAATGGCATTCAGCTCCAACTCCAATGGATCGCATTCAGCCTGTAGCAACTGTAGCTGTCGCGTCAATTCATCAACACTCTTTGCTAGGGGCGCATCCGCGGTTACGGCTTCCGCAGCCGTGTTGCGCATTAACACCACAACGAGAATGGCAAGGAATGCAATCCCGCCAAAGGCATTGGTAATAGTATCTAATAGCAGGTCGAAGCTATCATCTGGGCTATTTCGTCTACGACGTCCCATTGGCTAATTCGCCCCCGTCAATTCGTCAATGGCTACCTGATCGGCGGGCAAGAGATCGTATCCGGTTGAGAATCCACGGGTCCTCAACTCGCCGCGTATCTCATTGAAGTCGGCTGTCGCTCCCGGATGCACGATTAGTACGAATCGCGATCGGCTAGGCGACATCTGCTTGGCCCACGTCAGCAGCGCGTCGGGGTGTCTTTTTCCTTTGAATACAAGGGGGCGTTGTTGCTCGCCGGCGATGGCGACGCGGGCTTCGGTCGAAGTAAGCTCGACAAGCCACACTTCTCGCCCTTGTGCATCGATCCGACTGTAGAAGATGCGCTGCGAATTCTTCAGTAGATTGAGTTCTTGCTCCAGTTGTTCGCACAGTTGCGATAATTCGTCGGCGCGCTTCCTGTCAGGACCTCGGCTCTGTAACACGGCCTGCTGCTTATCTCTAGCGGCGAGCAACTCGGTCGCCGCCCGACGGAACTCTTGATTGCTCTCGGTCAGAAGTCGCACCTCCTCCTCCGCCTTCTCCAGGTCATCTGCAACCGACTGTCGCGTATAGTCGCCACTGGCCGTTGGCGCATCTCGCATTGTCGTCACTTCGTTCTGCAACAACCTGAGCCGCTCCGCCTCTCGTAAGATGGCTTTCTCCAGTTCGGCAGCTACCTGGCGTGAGACTTCGGCTGCGTTTTGTGGCTTTCGACTTGCCAACTCAATCGCCATCATCAAAGTGATGAGCAGGAACACCCCCGTGACCGACATGATGATGTCTTGAAACGCGAAGAGCGACAGTGGCGAGCTATTATGGGAGCGGCGTTTCATCGGCGTGGAACGGCATGAGGCGAAGACGGTTCACAATATTGCGTTGGCAGTACTCTGTGCAGTTATCACAGAACTCTTCCTCGTTCTTGTGCATGAACGTCACGAGCAGTTGTAGCGTCAGAGCGGCCACTAGTGCGAGGAGCGTGGTGTCAAAAGCAGTCGCAAGTCCACCCGTCACGCCTTGTAGCGAGGCCGTAATTTGCGTCATGTCCGTTGTTGTTGCCAGAACGTCTCCGAAGCCCCCAATTGCCGAAGATAGCCCCAGCACAGTACCAATAAATCCAAGTACAGGAATCGCCCAAATCAAGCCTCGCAAGAGCGAGTAGCTCGACTCCATGATCGACTCGTCGTGCTCTGCTTGGCTTCGCAGAATCTCATCCACATCACCAACCCGTCCCAAGTTGCGCAGATTGGATAACGCAATGGCTATGCGATTGAAGAGCATAAAGTGCTTTGGGTCGTCTACCGTCTCGTGAATCCGCTCCATGACGGCCTCGACGGTGCCAGTCGACAGCACGAAGTCGCTGGCTTCAGGCACGACGTTGTAGCGCAGCGCTTTTTGCTGAAGCGATAGCTTCATCCACTTGGTCGCCAAGAGGGTGAGGCACCAAGCCGACGCGAAGGTGATGAAATAGGGAGTTGGCCCTCGCTCGCGGAACATATCCGAGACATAGTCAAAGCTCGGGGGAGTTAGATGCAACAGCCCATAAAACGCGGTCGTCAGGGCGGCGGCGATGGCGGCGCTCAACCACGAACCCACTCGGGTAAACCGCGCGCCGGGTAGACCGATCCTGCACTCGGGATCAGAGCGGAGGTACGAGAGCGGCGTATGATGAGGCGAATTGCGCATGAAGGAGATGCTAAGGAAGTAAGGCGAGTGGGTGTTCCCGGTGTCAACTGGCCACCGATTGCGTCCGGCGTGAAGACTCGTGAGATCGTATCTTATCGACCAGCAATTCCTCAGAGCGAAGATAGCCGATGAATAGAGCCAACGACACTGTGGCTGTGGAAAGTGCGAGCCAAGAGTAACGCTCGTCCCCCGCTCCGACGTCATAAATACCATGTAGCAGCGCAACGACTGTCAGCCCAAAAAGAATCCACTTCCAATGCGATTGCGACGCTTTTCGACTCAAGCCTACGAAGTAGCCCGCAATGCCCGTCCAGATCGCGTGCAGCAAAGGCAGGCTGATCCAGCGAGTGATGAGGGCCATAAAGAGCCAGCCATAGGAGGTTTCCGAGTCTCCGCTGCCAGCGGCGTGCTCAGTCGCATACGCATAGGTATAAATAATGGCCTCAACCGTGCCAAAGGCCAGCCCGCTCACCACTCCCAGGTAGGCGTAGGTGCGAGGCGTGGCACTGCCAGGCATCCGCAGGGTGAGGAGCAACACGGCAGCAAGTTTGCCTGCCTCCTCAATCACACCAACGGCCAAGGTCCAGCTTATCACGCGTTTCAGCAGCGAGGCTTCGTTGTCGATAGCCATCCCATCAATAAAGATTGGAAGCGCTAAGGCTTGAACGAGGACAACTCCGAGGACCCCGATCGTAGCCGTGAGTAGCCACGTGCCTAAGAGACGTATCGCGCCAAGGCGACCAGGGTCGATGCACCAGTGAAAGAAGGCGGTCCACAGAAGAGAAAAGTAAAGCGAAAAGGCAACCGAGGCCCCTACCAAGTCAACGTTTTCGACCCCTTGATATTCGATGACCAGTAACGGAAATAGAAGTGCGATAGCGAGGCAAACCACCCAGGGCCGAGCCCACGACCCGTCGTTGAACAGCCGAAACACAGGCAGCAGTTCAGACCACTTCAGTTGCTCGTCTGCATGGCTCTGCCGGCCGTTGTGGCCAGAGAAAAGCCCAGGCACGGTGGCGGCGGGTAGCCAATCGGCGTACCCCTCGGTCCACACCAAAGTCATCGAGTCGATGTTGCCGGCAGCTATTAGCGAGTGCAACTGATTCTCAGTGAAGGGGCCTTGCTTCGACCCACCAATCGCAACGAACCAACCGGAAGTGGATGCGGGTGGTGGCGTCACCGTGCTTTCTGCTGCCTGAGGCATTGATGCAGGAGTGATCTTGGCAGTGCCGGCCCGTTTTGCGAACAACTGTTCGAGCTGCCCCGCCGAGAACCAATTGGCGGAATCTTCGGAGACTTCGTGCGTGCGGCTAAGCTGTCCCCGCTGAGCCAGTTGCATCAGCTTCTCCGTAGAGAATGGCCCGCTAACTCGTCCCCGTATTCTCACATAGTAGGCATCGGCCATACAATTGCTTTCGTCGCTTACGAGTAAGGGAGTCAATTGGAGGGGAGCAGAAATAAGGGCGTGCCAATGCGTGCTGCCTGCCGCTCTAATTCAGTGTCCCACTGGACCACACCACCGCTTACCGTTCCCACCTGCGTGAACTTGATTTGCTCACCTTCCTTAGTGGCGACGGCAATCTCTCCAGTGGCGTTCGATGGAGGCGGCGGTAATGCGATCCACTTTCCATTCGCGTCGCGATCGAGACCCGCGATCCACTGGGAACGAACGGTAGGTGGACTGCACCTTCTAGCGTGAGCTTGCTTGGCTTGGCGGTACGACTCGGTGAAGTCGGGCAAGCCGGCGAGTACGGCTGCTGCTTCGCGACGTGTGGTATCCGCGTCACGATCACCCGGGACAAACCAGTAAACCGACAGATCGACCCCCGATTCATCAATTTCCTGAAGCGTCTGAGCGTAGGCCAACTTGAACAGGTAACTTCCTTCACTTCCCGTTGTCAGGATGCGACGGAGCATGTCCATCGCGAGCACGGCGTCCATCGAAGGCTGGGCGTCTACTCCGCTACGAGCACACACAGCCATATCGTGAAAAGATTTGTCCCAGTTGTCGTCGGTCAGCTTGGCAAGTAGCGGCTGCAGCTGCTTGGAACACTTGGCTTGTGGCGCGAGATCAGTAGTCACGGACTTTGACAGTAGCTCGCGTTTCTGTTCGCTGGCATAGTCTTTGAAATATGCAAATGCCGTCATCCCGCGGACTTCGTCTTCTTGCGGTTCCCTGGAGCAGTAATACCGACGGTCCCCTTGCTCGACCATCCACACATCGTTCACCAGCTTGTTGGAAATTAGGAATGACTTGAGCGAGCTAACGTCAACTTCTGAACGATTGGCTACCATCTGCAAATACTCTTTGCGGCTCGAAAACGCATTACTTAGTTCGCAAGCGGTAGACTGAGCCAACAGTCGATCACCCTCTTCTATTAACGCTTGGGCCTGGCCTGCCGACATGCTGGCCCAGTTGCCGTGCGCCTGCCAGAACGCACTCCACTCGGCCATCGATGCCCACACGGCCTTTTCGTCCAGTACTTGTCGGGCGTGCGTAGCAGTCAGAGTGTCGTCTTTGGACCCTGCCAGCGCTTCGAGGTGTGATGCAAACAGTGGTACATTGCCTACGGCACTAAATAGAGGCTCTTTCGCTTGGCGGGCGTCGTCGAGCTTTGCCTCGCGATTGATGATCGCCCGGAGCTGGGCAAGCAGTGGTTCGCCTTGCCGCTTGAGCGCGAAAGTTACGCCGGCGTGACTTCCCAGGTCGGCATTTAGCTTCGCGAGTTCAGAATGCAGGTCAACTTGCCCTTCGGAAGCATGCTGCTCCAACTCCACTAACTTTGCAGCCCACGACTCAACGGTCGCGAGGAACGCCTCGTCAATCCTCCGCTGTCGCTCCTTCACCACCTTACCAACGGCCACTAATACACCATCAAGTCGTTGCTTTTCCTCGGGTAGTAGCTCCTCCTTTTGCAGACGACTCAGCAAGGCTTGGTCGGGAGACTCAACATCCATCTGCTCAGCTTGCTCCAATGCGGCTGCTACGCGATTCGCGCGCGCCTGTTCGTTCTGGATCGCCGTCTGGACTTCCGAGTGAACGGCGCTAATCCGTGGATGCGAGAGCATGGTGGCGTCAAGCCGTGTCACGTAGTCGTTGGCTTGGGACCAATTGTGTTCGTCCAGAAGCTTGCGGACGTTCGTCTCGTGCTGGGCAATAATCGACTCTTGCTGGCTGGCGTAGCCGTAGTAAAAGATGGCCCCCGCAGTCGCCAGTACACACAGCGTCGCTACGCCGCCAATGAGGAACAGCTTCCGGCGAGCTTGCAGCTTCATCGCGTCGAGCCGCGCGATAGTACGCTGATACAATACCTGCGGAATTGCTTGGTCGAACCGCTCGGCTCGATGCAGTAGCTTGTCAATTTGTTCGTACGACGCGTTTTGGTCCAATGCACTTTCGAGAGCGTGAACCGCCGCGCCGAAGGCGGCATCGTTCGCCACGGCGTCCCGTTCGCGATCGATCCACTCAAGCGATTCCCGCGCCCGGACGGCAAGCGGATCGCTCGGTGTAAGACGGGCGGCCGTGGAAAACTCCTGCCAACGATCCGCCAATTGCATTGCCCGCTCGGTGTCAAACTCACTGTACGCGCGATCGAGGTACTCGACTAACTGCTCCAGCTGACCACGAGCGTGCCGCTGAACTTCACGATCACACAAGTCACTCACTTCGTTGACAATCGATTGAGGAACTTCGCTAATCCACGCCGGCGCGGTGAGTTCTGCGTGCAAAATGCGGAGCGTCTCGACATCGCCCTCGCGCGCGGCTTGCCGAGCATGGCTCCCCACCTCGCGAAGCCTAGCCTGCTCGTACTGCGTGACATCGGAGGCCCAGCCCGGATTCATTTCGTCGCGGCTGGCGATTTGCCTCAGCACGCTGAGTCGAGCCGAGAGCGGTGCGCGGGCCAGTGCGAGCAGTCGATGCTGTTTGATCAACTGCTCGATCGGCATCAATTCGGCGTACGCCAGATTGAGCTCAGCGGCGATGCCAACTTCCAGCTCAGGGGGTAGTTCCATCCCCCACTGCGCAAGCATCCCTTGCCAGTCTTCGATAATTGCTAGGTCGAGTTCACTGACGTGGTCCAGCAGGGCCGGCTCCTGTTCCGCGGCCTGAATTGCTTCGCTGCGGAGCCCCATCCGCAGCAGCCGCTCGACTTCGCGGAGCCGTCGATTCGCATCGCGGCAGGCACTGTTGTAAGCCACCGCGGCCTCGCGCAGCGTACCCGGGTCGGCCGTCTGCGGCGAACTAACAGCGTCGCGGATTTCGTCGATGTACCAGTAGTCGGAGGTCATTTGGGTTGAGGCTCCAATACGATCACGTCTTTCGGTTTCTTGCCCGTTGTAACGAGGTGCAGAGGCACGGTGTCGTCGAACGTGGCATCTGATGGCTCGGCAGACTGTCGCCGAAGCAAGTAGTAGATGTCGTAGTCGACGCGCACATCGCGGAACAGAGCCTTTACTAGCTCGTCATTCAGGTGCCGAAACCTGACTAGGCTGTTTAGTGCATCCTTGAGAGGAAGCAGTCGCTCCCATTGCTTAAATTCTTTACTCTCTTTGTTAGTAGGGGGAGGGGCCGCGGCCGCGATCGCGTGTAATTCAATTGGACTTCTCTCTTCCTTCATCTCCACTAACTTGGCTTCTAGCTCCTTGTTCGAGCGCAGAATTGTTGCAATCGACGCCACATTGTGAATTTCGTCATTTCCAGTCACCTGATCTCTGATTCGGAATTTCCATTCCCATTCAATGGACGGCAAAGCAACTGTGGTTGCGACCCACAGAAGTGTGCAGTCAGACCCTGCCTTCACCTGCAACGCTTGCCCTGCGGTTGCAATCTGCACCGTTTCGATCGGTGTATGAACCATAAAGCGAAGCGCGCCTTGTTCAAGGGCAACGAAGGATGGAACCTTGGGATAGACAATACTTCCGGCAAAGTCGTCCGCCTCGTTGAATCGCCGGGGAGCGAAAATAGCATCAACTTTCTTAGGCATCGCGAATGTCACAATCGTATTTGTACGACTACCGCTAGCTGAGCGGATCCCGATAGCTCCCCAAGTCACTGTCTCAAAGAAGCTCTGATTGCTGGTCGCCAGCCTTTGCCATTGAACGAAGGGGGCAGCGTTCTCTGCTAGCCTGAGTCGAACGGCCGACTGTGTACCTAACTGCAAATCAATTGTGTCCACTGCGTCTATGTGATGCATCGTTAAGGACAGCTCTTTATGCAAGTCTTTGCCATCGACTTGCTTTACAGCCGGAGCGTAGTACGACGCCGCCACTAAGCCCGATCGTGTCCCATGGCTCGCGCCTTCCCAAGCAAATTGCTTCTTCATGCCAACGGACTCGTCAATTTCAGGCGGCGTACATCTCATCTCTATTGGCCGAGCCCTTGCTGCCTCGGCCTTCCGCTTCTCCTCCTCGGCCTTCTTCTCCGCTTCCGCTTTCTTCTTCTCCTCCTCAGCCTTCTTCTCCGCTTCCGCTTTTTTCTTCTCCTCCTCAGCCTTCTTCTCCGCTTCCGCTTTTTTCTTCTCCTCCTCGGCCTTCTTCTCCGCTTCCGCTTTTTTCTTCTCCTCCTCGGCCTTCTTCTCCGCTTCCGCTTTTTTCTTCTCCTCCTCGGCCTTCTTCTCCGCTTCCGCCTTCTTCTCCGCTTCCGCCTTCTTCTTCTCGGCTTTTACCGCGTCGATCGCAACGACTTCCGAGCCTACAAAGTGACGGCTATTCCACCACATATACGCCCCCGCGCTCCCCGCCGCAGCCGACACCAACAGCAGTGAACCCACCGCAAGCATCCACACTTTCGATACCCCGCGCGAGTGTCGGCGACTCCTGTCGACGGGGCTATTAACAGGCCAGCCTCCTGGCAATGGCGGCGGCGCATGCTTCACGACTTGCGACAGATCGACATCTTCCTGCTCGATGTCCACCAGCTCGATCTCCGAATCGTCGACCATCAGCCCAGATGCCGCACTCGTTGGCGCGACGGGACGCGTGTCTGCAAGCTGCTTGCCGCTACGTGCGGCGTCGATCCACGGTCCCGCCTGGGGTGGGTTCATCGGTTGGCACAAATCGAGAGTGCCCAGCTCGTACCGCTTCCGCGCTACCACCGCCTCGGGGGTTCCATCCACGACGCAGCGTATGCGGCACTCAATACCCGGTGCAAGTTTCGTGAAGAACGTCGTGTAAGTTGCAGCCCAAGCTTGCTTTGTCGGCAGTAGCGCGAGGGCTTCGTCCAACAGCCGCAGCATGTCCACATCGAACGGGTAGACGATCCACAGCGTGCTGCTCGGCGACATCGCCATTTGCTGGGCCACGAATCCGCCCCATCCCGCGTCGCCAGTAACTTGCTGCCAGTAGTTGCACGGGCGCGGGGTGGACGATAAGACTGGGAGTTTACTCCGCGACGTCAGCATCCGCGGGTCGCCCGACCAAGTTGTCGGATGAACGCCTTCGGCACGCTGCATCGCGGCGGGGCTTGCCTGAGTTGTAGCGGGGAGCGGGAACGCGGCGTGGTGCGCTAGCTTGTTCGAACGTCCCGAGTAGTCGTTCCCGGCGTCCACCACACGTGACAACACGTGAAGGTTCTGCCCACCGAGTTGCACTCGCAAGTGACTGTAGACGGGGGGATTGGCACTTCGCCCGCTAGCATCGGGAGCAAACAGATGCCGATAGCCGCTGAGCGACTCTAGCAGGTTCGCGAGCGTGCTCGCCATCCCCGGAGTGCTGGCCACCGTACAAAACCCACGGCTGCCTGGCTTCAAACCGCGCGGAGCCGAAGTGTAAATGATCTCTTCAATCATCGCGACGCCTCCGCTTGCTGCCCACCCATGGCCGGGCCCATCTTCATGGAAGGAACCAGTCCACCGGCTTGCGTTGCCAAGATGGTGAGCAACGGTACCTCGCACCACATCGGGCGAATGTTCCGAGGCTTGACGCCCCACACTGTTTTGCGATTTACAATCGCCCGCTCGGGACTGCACCCAGTCGCACTGACGGGAATAAACCACGTTTGCTCGCTGAATTCCTCAGCGGCCGCGACTAACTCGGGCGTGAATTTACTTAGTAGTTGACGAACCAGCAGCGACAACTTCTTGATGGTGCTCAGATCTAGCGCCGATCGCATTGGGCTACCAGGAATTGGCTTCCAGGGCGGAGGAACGTTCGCCACATTCATCAAGGACCACCATGCATCGCACTTGGTGACCGCGACGATCAGCGGTTGTTGGCGACGCTCCGTTTGCTTGAGCCCCGTGTGGTTGCGAATCCGGTTGATGATTTCGTGCAATACGGTTTCTTGCCGGGCCGTGACGGGAGCCTCTTGCACTTGAAAATCGGTGGACTGGCCCGCGCAGGCGTTACGGAAACGTGGGTCTTGCGTCGGGTCAAAGCAGAAGATCACCGCGTGCGACTGCGCTAAGTGCCGAGTCACCGGATTCACTACCGTGTCACGCCCCGGGAGAAACGACTCGCCAGCATTGTCGTACAGACACAGCAATCGCGAAGCGCGGCGGGCGTTGACCACCGAAGGGTGTTGCTGCGTAGGCCGAATCGAGAACAGAAACGGACGCGGGTACGAAACCACCTGCGAACCGTACCGCACTTGGTCGTAGGCGTCGCCCTGTTCTTCAGTCTTACGCAGCTTTACGACTTCGTCCTGCCGCGGATTGAGGAACTGCTGCTCCTCGTACTCAGCCAGGATCAAATTCGACTGCGGATCGGCGTCGGTGTAGCTCACTTGAAAGTCGCGAGGCAACGTTTGCCTCAGCGACCAAGTCATTGCCGCCAGGAAGTAGCTTTTGCCACACGACGGGGTGCCAGCGATGGACACAAACAGAGGCGGCAACTCCAGCAGCGACCTGGGAATGGTCAAATGGCAACGCGGGCAAGCTAACTCCTGGCACGCCATGCCCCTCGGATCGAGCGCGTTCCCTTCGACATTGAACCGCGTTGGCAGAAATCGCAATTGATGATCGCTCGTCAAGCGGGGATCGTTAACGAGATCGGGATGAGCGGCGACCCAGTGCGTTTGGTCGGCGGAGAACGTCTCCCAGCAGTGAGGACAGGTCACGCGAGGGCGAACGGAGATACGAACTTCGGAGGCAGCTGGCATACTTACTTATTAATTTTCGTTATTTGATCTTCAGCGGTTTTCCACGGACGTTGACGCCATTGGTACTCATCTGTTCGCCCAATCGCTCGATGTCCGCCATCAACTCTCTCGACAGACTTTGGCAAGTGGTGTTGGCAAGGTGCGGCTGCAGCGCCTGCCACGCTTCCAAGGTCTGCTGGTAAGCCTCCCCCACATCGCCACGCTTCTCCTGCTGAGCGGCTTTGTCGCTTACTCGACGCGCAAAGGCGATGGCGTCGCCTGGGTTGTCGAACTTCGCGTCCGACTGCACTGAACTCGCTGAACTCGTAGGGGAGCTCTCTTCAGGTGCGGTCGATCCAGCTTCCGAAGGTGTTCCAGCCCCCGTCCCGTTGGTACCCGGCTCGCCCGCAGCTTCACGGCTCGTAGGCTCAGGCTGCGGCGGGGAGGAATCATCTGTTTCGCTTGCGGGCTCACCTGTCACCTCACTGTCTGGTTCCGCGGCGGAAACCTCAGAAACTGGACTCTCCACGACTTGGGTCTCCGTTGCCTCGTCGCATGACTCGGTTTCCTCGGCTGCAGTGGACGACTCACTCACCGGCTCCTGGCGCATGCAGCCACCCGTGCCGATGCACCAACCCAACACGCAAACTGCCAAAACACGATTCAACATCATTCGTTTCCCTCCATCCAATTGGCGAAACTGTCATGATCCTGGGCGGCTTGTGGCGTCGCCATACTTGCCGGCGTAGCACGTGGTTGGCGTCCTTGCTGATCTATGAACCTCGTAAGTAGTTCTTGCGTCCCCGACGTATTTCTTTCAATGGCCAGCAGCAGTCGACTAAGTTGGGCGAAAAGTAGGATCAAGGCGACGACAATGCTTCCGACAAACCAATAACCGAGAGCCATTCCCAGCGCCGTAAATACATCTTCTGTTGAGCGATAGTCAGCCTCCACTGCGGCCACAGCGATTAGGGGAAGGAGGCCAGTAATCAGCACCAATAGGGCAGTGATTCCAGCGACAATTTCGAAGAGGATGCACAAGTACTGTAGAGGCCAAAACCTCGGGTCGATTCTCCGCGACTTGCGATGCTGGTGACCGACGGAATAGTCGGCCTCGACGGGTGCTGGCTCGCTGTGGGATAGAGGGGGTGCAGGGGGCATCTCGAAGCCGGACGGCCCAGGCCAACTTGTGTTCGCGCGGACTTCCGCTACCGGCTCGTATCTCTCCAGCTCGAACCGCTCGCCACAACTCGTGCAACGCGTTCGCTTCCCCAGCACCCCCTCGGGCACTTCGAACTCTTTCAGGCAATGGGTGCAGCGAGTGGTAACTTGCATGAATGACAACGAGGCGGCGGGAATGAGGTAGTTCGCTGGGGAGTGTGGAATGCCGGAGTGGCGTCTATCGGCCCGGCGGACGATCAGGAGACGTACCAATGCGAGCCAGCAAGATCTCGTGCTCGCCGTTCCGAGCGATCACATCGAACCGCAATTTGGCGTTACCTTGCAGCTCTTTGCCCAATTCGATCACCTACTTGAGGTCTTCTATCGACTCGGCGATCTTGGGCAGTGATTTCTCGTAGCGACGGATCGAACTTCTCGCTTTGGTGTGCTGCTGCTTGAGGGCGACCAGCCGACCTGAAATAGCCGCCGCTTCGCTGTTGTCGCTGGGGCGCCGCGATCTGAGCCTGGCCGCCTCGGATTCGATCCGTGGGATGGCACTTCGCGCCGCCGCCAGATTCGACTCGCTTTCGGATTGTGAACGCTGTAGCCCGATAGCCGTTGAGCGTATCGAATCTCCCACCAGCGGCTTGCGACGTTTGCGACTATCGAAATAGCTAGCTCGCACGCGGAGTTCTGCACCCTCCTTTACTTCCGCCAGCTCAATTTCCAACTCGCTCGGAATCGAACCCTCCCGCCGCACTTTCTGCGAGTCGCCGCGCTCGATCGTGGCCTGCCCTCCGGCAAACTCGAACGGCACGTCAATGCCATCGATCGGTCGCATCACGATGCTCAAGTCTCCCGCCGACGGCAGGTTCTTCACCTCAATTGGCACTCGCTGCAGAGGGTTCTCCAAGTCCAGCGCAATTGCCTCTAGCTCTACCGGCTCGCGGAGGCCAATAGTGTGCTGCTCTCCCTGCCACTCAAGCCGAATCATCGCGTTGGCAAGCTCAGCGGCATGGACGGTCGGGTTCTCTGGATTCCAGGTCAAACAGAGCTGACCCTCCTCGACCGAGATCGTAGCGATAGGCTCCTCCAGTAGCCGTCCCGGAGCCGGCGGAAGCGGTCCACTATCGGGCGGACGCGGGACGGGGACAACCATGATCGAACACGTCGCACGATTCTGTGGCTGCCGCTGCACCTCGAACGTGTAGACTCCCGACACCAGCACAAAATCATTCACTAGCCGCACGTCGCACTGCTCGAACGTCACGGCGTCCAGTTGGCCGAACACGATGCTTCGGGCGGTATCCTTATCGGTCGCCGCGCCTTGGGAGTCGAGGATCGTGGCCTTATCAATCAACCCTGAGAAGGGGCTGGCGGATGCGGGAAGGCAGGACCCCAAACATCCAAATGCGATGGCCGTTGCTATTAATATACTATGGCGATAGTGCTTCCTTACCATGTCCCCCCCAAAGAGGCATTAGTAGTCGAGAAAAGGGTAGTCCATTGGACTGCTCATTTATTAACCCTTCAATTTACCCACGGCCCATCGGAGGCACAACCTAATTATGGTTGGCGAGCGGCTTTGTAGTAGTTTTTGGGGAGTGCTGGTCAGAAGAATCGGCGTGCGACCGCTACAGAATTGGATGAATCGCCATGCCGCAGTCGTTGAACCGGTAATTGCAGTCGGCCCCTATTACCCAACCTGCATAGATGCCAGAGCTCGGCGATATTCGTTCCGATCGCTATTGTGCGTTACTTGACGAGTCTCCAGCTCAATTTCACCCTACCGACTGGCGTAACGCAGCGCGGAACGCTGACGATGCAGCCCACTGGAACCCTGGCTATACTTAAACGCTGTTTTCACCTGTCCCCTGATGAGTTCCGTGGTGCATAGCGGTGGATAAGTCTTCTCTAACTGAACGCGACATATGTACCAAGTACATCACGCCGGCCCTCCGGGCGGCGGGGTGGGATGTGCATACACAGATCCGAGAGGAGTTCAAAATCACCGATGGACGCGTGATTGTCCGGGGAAAGACCACGACTCGGGGCCCTATCAAGCGCGCCGACTACGTCCGCTTCTACAAGCCCAATATCCCTATCACCGTCATCGAGGCCAAGGACAACAACCATACCGTTGGCGATGGCATGCAGCAGGCCCTGGGGTACGCCCACCCGGATTGCCTGAATGTGCCCTTCGCCATCAGCAGCAATGGCGACCGATTCTTGGTCCACGACCACACGGGTACGTTCCCGCAGACGGAATTTGAACTCGGGCTCGATGAATTTCCCTCGCCCGACGACCTCTGGCAGCGCTATCGGAAGTGGAAAGGCCTCGATGCCAGTACCGAAGCCATCGTAACGCAGGATTTCCACGACGATGGGTCCGGCAAGATGCCGCGGTACTACCAGCTCAACGCCATCAACCGGACGATCGAGGCCATCGCCAAGGGCCAGGATCGTGTGCTGCTTGTGATGGCGACCGGCACGGGCAAGACCTACACGGCCTTCCAAATCATCTGGCGTCTATGGAAGGCTGGGGCGAAGAAGCGCATTCTGTTCCTCGCCGATCGCAACATCTTGGTCAATCAAACGAAGACCAACGACTTCAATCCGTTTGGTGCCGCGATGACCAAGGTCGAGAAACGCCTCGCCGACAAGTCGTTCGAAATCTATCTCGCTCTCTATCAAGCTTTGACTGGACCAGACGAAAGCCACAAGGCCTATAAGAAGTTTTCGCCCGACTTCTTCGACCTCATTATCATCGACGAATGCCACCGCGGTAGCGCGAAGGACGACTCGGCCTGGCGCGAGATACTCGAGTACTTCACCGCGGCATCTCAGATTGGTCTCACCGCCACCCCCAAAGAGACCAAGTACGTCTCGAACATCAACTACTTCGGCGAGCCAACCTACACTTACTCGCTCAAGCAGGGCATCGACGACGGCTATCTGGCCCCTTACAAAGTGGTCCGCATCGACTTCGATAAGGACCTTGCCGGCTGGCGTCCCACATCAGGTCAACTCGACAAGCATGGCGAGGAGATCGAGGATCGCATCTACAACCAGAAGGATTTCGACCGATCGCTCATCCTCGAAGAGCGTACGAAGTTGGTGGCCAAGAAGGTGACCGAGTTCCTCCAGGGTACCAATCCCTACGACAAGACCATCGTTTTCTGCGAGGACATCGACCATGCCGAACGCATGCGGCAAGCGCTCGTTAATCTCAATCCGGCCCTGTGCGCTGCCGACTCACGATACGTGATGCGCATCACCGGCGATAATGAGGAGGGAAAGGCTCAGCTCGATTTCTTCATCTCGCCCGAAGAACGCTATCCGGTCATCGCAACAACCAGCAAACTGATGACCACCGGCGTCGATGCCAAGACCTGCAAGCTCATCGTGCTCGATCGCCGCATCCAGTCGATGACCGAGTTCAAGCAGATCATCGGCCGCGGCACGCGCATCGACGAAGATTACGGCAAACTCTTCTTTACCATCATGGACTTTAAGAAGGCCACCGAATTGTTCGCCGATCCCGACTTCGATGGCGACCCAGTGCAGATCTACCAGCCGGGCGAAGGCGACGCGCCGGTACCCCCCGAAGAAGGTTCGGACGAGCCTCCCACGGAAGGCGGAGAGGACGAACCCGGGGTAACAATCATCGATCCGATGGAACCCGGTGGCGGAGGTGGCATCCTCACCGACCCGCCCAGACGGCGAAAGTTCGTCGTTGCAGGCGTTTCTGTGACCGTAGTGTCCGAGCGGGTGCAGTACTATGGCCCCGACGGTAAACTGATCACCGAATCGCTGAGGGACTACACGCGCAAGACCGTGCTCAAGGACTACCGGTCGTTCGACGATTTCCTCCAGGCGTGGACTACCGCAGATAAGAAGGCGGCGATCGTCAAGGAACTCGAAGAACATGGCGTGCTGTTCGAGCCTCTTGCAGACGAAGTGGGCAAGGACTTCGACCCCTTCGACCTGGTGTGCCACGTAGCGTTCGACCGTCCGCCGCTCACTCGCCGCGAGCGCGCCGAGAACGTTCGCAAGCGGGATTACTTCGCTAAGTACCAGGACAAGGCGCGGCGGGTGCTCGAATCGCTGCTCGACAAGTACGCGAATCAAGGACTTCGTGCCATCGAAGACATGGACGTCCTCCGCGTAAAGCCGATCGATGAGCTTGGAACCCCCGTCGAACTCGTGCAACTGTTCGGCGGACGCAAAGGGTACCTCGACGCCTTGGCAGATCTAGAACGAGCCCTGTATGCGGAGGCTGCTTAGTTGAAGGGCAAGATTTTCAACATCCAGGACGATGGGCGACTCGTCGAGATGAGTCAAGAGGGATTCGTTTCGGAGGACGCGTTTCAAACTTTGCTCCAGGACTATCCTGATCTCCTGGCTGGCGATCAGATACAGAGTGATTCACCGCGACGCTGGTTATTAGTTAGCCGCGAGTTGGGCGTTGCCGACGAGCTCGATGGCTCGGACCGCTGGTCGCTGGACCATCTATTCATCGATCAAGACGGCATCCCAACGCTTGTAGAAGTCAAACGTGCCACCGACACGCGACTCCGCCGTGAGGTGGTGGGGCAAATCTTAGACTACGCAGCAAATGGTGTCGTCCACTGGCCGCTTGAGAAACTGCGGGCCGCCTATGAACAACATTGCAACACCGGTGGGGTTGATCCTCAAGAGAAACTGATTCAATTTCTTCCCGACGGAGTTGAGCCCGAGCAGTTTTGGCAGAGCGTCAAAAGCAATTTGCAGTCCGGGCGGGTGCGGATGTTGATCGTCGCCGACGAGATCCCCAAAGAGCTGCAGCGAATCATCGAGTTTTTGAACGAGCAACTGGATCCGGCAGAGATACTTGCCGTTGAGATACGTCACTTTGTCGGCCAAGGACTCAAAACCCTTGTGCCACGCGTTATTGGGCAGACTGCAGAGGCTCAGGCCCGCAAACAGGTCAGCGGTACCCGCAAGCCGCCACTCACCGCCGAGGAGTTACAAAGCATCGCCGACGAGAACGGAGTGGGCGAAGTGTTTAGATCCCTGGCAGCCGCGGCACAGACAAAGTTTGACGCAGTCCGCACGACTCGTAGCAACCTCGGATTCGATGGCATCGGCCCCAACGGGTCGTCGAAACTCGCGATGCTGGGACTTTACCCGGCGATCGGCAACGGACAGCAGGGCCTATACATGGAATTCTACGTGGATCGCATCGCTCACTACTGTGGAATACCCCGCCAAGCGTTGCTCAAGTCGCTGCCATCCCCGTTGAAATTCCGTCCGTACGATGACGGAGAAGTGGGCTCCGGGTACATTAAGTCCTTCGCCGAGGTGCAGCCGCTTTTGGCTATCCTGCCAAATCGGCCACAGTAAGCAGAATTAGATCAGGGAAGTCCGCGCCAATTCAAGGAAGATTACACGCCCCCTATGTCGATCTCCACCACCGTTAAATCCATTCAGGACATCATGCGCAAGGATGCGGGCACCTATGGGGATGCCCAGCGGATTGAGCAGTTGGCGTGGATGTTCTTTCTCAAGATTCTCGACGACCGCGAGGCCGAAGAGGAAATCCTGACGGACGACTACAAGTCGCCGCTCAAGGACAAATTCCGCTGGCGCAATTGGGCGGCCGACGAGGAAGGGATGACCGGCGAGGCGCTGCTCGACTTCGTCGACAACCGCCTGCTCAAAGAACTCAAAAGCTTGCCAACCGGCGCGGGGGGTAATCCCCGCGCGGCCGTCATTCGCATGGCGTTCGTCGATGCCAACAACTACATGAAGAATGGCACGTTGATGCGGCAGGTGGTCAACAAGATCAACCAGGTCGACTTCAACAGCAGCAAGGACCGCCACCTGTTTGGCGATGTCTACGAGCAAATCCTCAAAGACCTGCAGTCGGCTGGCAACGCGGGCGAGTTCTACACGCCGCGGGCCGTCACGCGGTTCATGGTCGAGCAGACCGATCCGAAGCTTGGCGACTCGATCCTCGATCCTGCGTGCGGCACCGGTGGCTTTCTGACCGCCGCCATCGACCACGTTCGCACCCACGAAGTCAAAACCGCCAAGCAGGAAGAGAAACTGCAAGCCTCGATCCATGGCGTCGAGAAGAAACACCTGCCGCACATCCTGTGCATCACCAACCTGCTGCTGCATGGCATCGACGTGCCGCTACAGGTTCGGCACGACAACACGCTTCGCCGGCCGCTGCGCGACTATGGCCCCCGCGATCGCGTGGACGTGGTGGTCACCAACCCGCCGTTTGGTGGCATGGAGGAAGATGGCATCGAGCTCAACTTCCCCAAGGCGTTTCAAACCCGCGAGACGGCCGACCTGTTCCTGGTGCTCATCATGCACCTGCTGAAGCCGGGCGGGCGGGGGGCGATCGTCCTGCCCGACGGCACCCTGTTCGGCGAAGGCGTGAAGACGCGCATCAAAGAGCGGCTGCTCAACGAGTGCAACCTGCACACCATCGTCCGGCTACCCAACGGCGTGTTCGCCCCGTACACCGGCATCAAGACCAACCTGCTGTTCTTCACTAAGGGCCATAAGGGCGACACCGCCGCGACGCGCGACATCTGGTACTACGAGCACCCCTACCCAGCGGGGGCGAAGAGCTACAACAAGACCAAGCCGATCCGCCTCGAAGAGTTCGAGCCCGAGCGCCGCTGGTGGGGCCAACCCGACGCCCGCGGTGGCTTCAAAGGTCGCAAAGCGAACGAACAAGCGTGGAAGGTCTCGGCCAAGCAGATTGCCGAGAACGGGTACAACCTCGACATCAAAAACCCCCACTCCACCGACACGGGGCCCGGCGACCCTGACCAACTGCTGACCGAACTGAACGAAGTCGAGTCGAACATCCGCGCAACCCTCGGCCGACTACGCGAAGAACTCGCCACGGCACTGGGGGGCGCGTAAGGATGATCGATTCGATAGCGATGGAGCGCGTGGTCCGCGAGACCACCCCGGCACAGATGCTGTTAGACAACCTCGAAATCTTCGCCACCGCGCCGGGCGGCGTGGCGAAGCTGCGGGAGTTGATTCTTGAATTGGGGCTACGTGGACAACTGACTCAGCAACTCGCCGGGGAAAGTGCGTTGCCGCTTCTTGACACTGTCCGAGTTGCCAGGCAAAAGCTGATGGATGAAGGTGTGCTAAAAACTGCCGCCTTGGTTGAGCCGGTGTCTCCCAAAGACATACCATACGAGTTGCCGGCCAGTTGGGAGTGGATTCAAATCGGTGACGCCCTGCGTTTGTTCAATGGTCGCGCGTTTAAGCCCACCGAATGGAGCACCTCGGGGCTCCCGATCATCCGTATCCAGAATTTGAACAACCCCAATGCACCATATAACTACTGCAATTTTGACGTCGGGGAGAAATTCCATGTTCGCGCAGGGGACTTTCTAATAAGCTGGTCGGGCACGCCGGGGACATCGTTTGGCGCGTTCGTTTGGTCAGGCGGTCACGCTGTACTCAACCAGCACATTTTTCGGGCAGAGATCGTCGGTGATGTCTACCAGAAAGAATTGCTACGGCTCGCCATCAATGTTCGACTGGATGAATTGATCGCTCAAGCGCATGGCGGTGTGGGTTTGAGACACATTACCAAGGGGAAGCTGGAGAAGGTATGCATTGCCCTCCCACCACTCGCCGAGCAAAAGCGAATCGTCGCGAAGGTCGACGAGTTGATGAAGTTATGCGACGATCTGGAGACCCAGAACACCCGCCGCACCCAGGTCCGCACCGCCGCCAGCCGCAGCTCACTCGCCCAGCTCACCACCAGCAACACCCGCAGCGAGCTCGAACAAGCCTGGCAGCGCGTGAACGACCACTTCAGCGCGCTCTACGCCGTCCCCCAAACCCTCGGCGAACTGCGGCAAACCATCCTGCAACTCGCCGTGCAAGGAAAGCTGGTGCCGCAGGACCCGAAGGATGAACCGGCCTCCGAACTCCTAAAACGCGATCTGAAACTACCTGATGGCTACAAACGCAAGAAAAAGATCGTGAAGCGAACACCGGTCAATGCACCCGCTGCACTATTCGTCAAATTGCCGAGTTCGTGGGAGTACGTGATCGTTCAAGATATGTACGATCAAAAGTTGATTATTGACTACGCCGATGGTAACCACGGATCGCTTTACCCGCGAAAGAATGAGTTCGGTGAGGCAGGAGAGATTTTTGTTTCTGCAAAAGACATTAATGGTGGCCGTGTCTACTGGGACAGATGTAGCAAATTGAACACGGAGAAAGCAAAGCAGTTGACGAAGGGTTGGTCAGAGGGTGGCGACATTTTGCTTACTCACAATGCGACTGTCGGGCGCGTCGCACGTGTCGAACCAGAAATGGGACGATTCCTATTGGGCACGTCGGTCACGTACTACCGATTGAACGAGCAGGCGCTCAACAGCGATTATTTCTATTTCGTGCTTCTGAGCCCCCTCTGGCAAGCACAACTCGAAGCCATCATGGCTCAGACTACTCGCAATCAAGTCAGCATCCAGAAGCAGGCATTTTTTCAAGTCCCGCTACCACCTCTGGGCGAGCAATCACGCATCGTCGTGAAGCTGGACAGCCTGTTCGCCGGGCTGGACGAACTCGCCACGCAGCTAGACTCCCGCGGGCGGACGACGCAGCAGTTGTTAGAAGCGGCGATTCACGGGGTACTGGAGGGGGTGTAGTGCTGCGTCGTCAACGGAACATGAGGTACTAGGTGATGCACTTGCTTAGAGTTCAATCGGCCTGCCCAAGATGCGAACTCGTGGTCACAGCTCAGACGCTGGGAGAATCCCTGGAACTCTACTGTTCCATTTGCCAAGCATCGATTGCCAGCGCGACTGCTATCGAGATCCTTGGGTTTATTTACGTACTCACAAACCCGCGGATGATTGATCTCTATAAGATCGGCGTCACAGAAAAAGACCCGAAGCAGCGGGCGCATGAAATTAGTTCCGCAACGGGCGTTCCCGAGCCCTATGAGGTCTTGGTCTACTACCCATCGACATCTCCGATGCAGGACGAAAGAGCAATCCATCTCGAACTTGGCGATGCCCGCAGCAATCCTGCGCGCGAGTTCTTCTCAGGAGACCTGCCAACCATTCTTGAAAGCTGCAAAAGAATAACCGGTTTCGACCCAGTATACTTGGATAGCAGAGTGCAAGCCTTGAATAATCCAGGTTCATTTGACCCCTGGCTACGCTTCCGACAAAAGCAAAGTATGGTGACAACGGAGAAGGTCGTTCGGGTCGTAGTTGAACGGGTACTCGCGATCACACCAACCAATACAATGAAGTGGAGCTACAAGTGCCCCAGATGCGCAGGGCCTCTCAAGAAGGCGAAAAAAGCGCAGTTGGTGGGGCAAGGCGTCTTTGCCTATTGCACTCCGTGCAAGTTGTACGTCAACAACGACGGTTGCTCACTCCGCGGTATCGAGTAACTTCCCGCTTTCAACTCACGGTACCAATTCAGACCTCCCATGAACGAAGAAGAACTGCTTCGCGATTTTGTAAGGGCCGATTCGACAACCGATGGAGTCGCGGTCTTCGTCCGAGAGTTATGGTGCGATGGCCCTGGTACCCCCGTCCATCACTGGACCAAGGTGGAGACGCTTCCAACTACCACCTCCGAGGTCACCATCCGGGCAACGATGAAAGCTTTGTTGGAAAACGAGCGCTACTTCCGCGTCTGCCCCGAATGTTTGGAGCGCAAACCAGATGGCCTGATGATGGACTCCTACTGCCAAAGCTGCGGAGCAGCGAATCACGGTATCGTCTTTTGATGTTCGCCATCATGTATAGGAAAAATCGTCACGTGGAGAAAATATGAGCAGCGCACAACCCACCGTCCGAGAGATGTGTCGCCAAGCCGTTGAAGCCTTAGGCGGCGCCACAACCAACACCGCCGTCAAGAACTGGGTACAGCAGAAGTATCCGGGCACGAAAACCAACACCATCCAGTGCCAACTGATCGCGGCAACTGTGAACCACGATTCCCGCATCCACTACGGCGTAGCGACGAAACCGCGACTTGCCAATGACCCCAACGGCGATATTTTCTATCGGCCAGCAACGGGGCAAGTTGAGCTGTATGACCCAGCAACACACGGTAGTTGGGAGATCTACGAGAAGTCGGACGGCCGGCTCGGAGTTCGTATTGTTGAGGCGACCATCGTTGATCCCGTCGACGTTTCCGGGAGCTCCTTCGCCGCCGAGGCACACCTGCGCGACTACTTGGCCCTTCACCTCGACGAAATCGAGCCGGGCCTGCAGCTCTACGTGGGCGAAGGCGACAAAACCGGCGTGGAGTTCATCACCCCAATCGGCCGGATCGATATACTCGCCATCGATAAGGACGATTGTTTCGTCGTCATCGAGCTCAAAGTATCGAAAGGCCCTGACGCCGTCGCTGGTCAGATATTTCGTTACAAGAACTGGGTCAAGAAGCATCTGGCAGCCGGCAAACCCGTCCGCGGCATCATTATCGCCCAGCACATCACCGACAAAATCCGCTACGCCATCTGTGACGACCCAGAAGTAAGTGCGAGGGAATACGAAATCCAGATCAAGTTGAAGAGCGTGGCGGGGTTGTAGCTTTCGGACGTGAAGCGAGGGGGTAAAGGCGACATCACGGGCGGATAAGTTTACCGCTTCACCTTAGAAGTACGCTATCAGCCATACAATTCGCACCGAGGGGAATCGCTAGTTATCATACGGAGTCGGTTACGCGCAATTCCATCAAAGGAGAATAGCGATGAGGGGCATTTTCGTTGCTGCTGTTCTTGCGGCCTGCCAGGGGGCGATCGCTGGTGAACCAGCCACCATTGATTTCGAGCGCCCATCCATCGGCGCTGGGTTACTTCCTGTATCTGAAACAGAGTGGCCGTGGGAGCATGCACAGGAGAACTGGCCGGTGAGAAGGGGTGGCGTAGTTGGGGCCATTGTCCCCAAAGGTCCAGCAGCAAATGCAGGTATGGTGATAGGAACGATTGTAGAGAAAGTTAACCGAAAGACAGTCGAATCGACCGATGATCTACTTTCCGTCTACGGGGAATTGAAGCCCGGCGACGAAGTGCCTGTCATATTTCATACCTACGAGGCGGCCGGCAGAAATCGCGTCCGGTGGCGAAAACGGACTGAGAAGCTAAAACTGATTACCTACCGCGAGTCCCTGGACCTTCGAGCAAGGAAGTGGCAGGTTGATGCCACTGGTGCTACGGTCTACGACAATAACTCCACTAGTGAATCAAACAATGTGAATGAGGTGAGCGCAATGGTTGTCGAGTCGGGCAAGAACTGGTTGCCCGCGATGCGGTTTCGCTGCACCAACAAAGATTGGCTATTTGTTAAGAAGTACACGGTTGTCGTTGGCGGCGACCGATTTGTGATCGAACCCAAGTACGACAAGATACTGCGTGACAATGACCACGAGGATTGTTGGGAATGGACGATTGTAATGGCAGACGAAAAAGACAATCCCGAAAACTGGAAGATGCTGAACGCGATTGCCGACGCTAGAGGCGAAGTGCAAGTGGTTTTCCACGGCGACACCTACGACAAAACGCACGCACTATCATCAGAAGAACGAGTTGGGATACATGAGATGCGAGACCTGTACTTGAGCAAACTTTCCCAGTAGCCACCGCACTGTTTCTTCTGTGGGTTGATTGCGAGTTCCAACGTCAGACTTTTTATTGGCATGAATTCTCAAAGATCCAAGTACACTCCTGGGGGAGGTGTCGAGGACAATTGCCCTAGCGGCGCACTCACCCAAACAGCTTCCCCACCCCCTCATCGTCCACCGCCACGTGCAGATACCCACTGGTGATACTCACATTGGCATGCCCCGCCGCATCCCGGACCTCCGCGAGCGTCCGACCACCAGCGAGCGCATGACTAATAAACGTGTGCCGCCCGTGGTGAATGGTCAGCCGATCAAGCCGCTTCGCGCCAAGCACTTTGCACGCCGTGCGAAATCGCTTGCGGAGCGTGTGGCGTGACAATGGGCTGCCGAGACGGCCCGAGTTCTGGCATCCCACGAATTGATCGTCAGCCGCGGCGCCTTGAGAGATCCGCTCCTCCTTCCACGCCGCCAGATCTCGGAGCGTCCCCTCGTCCCACCACAGCGGCACCACCCTTGGCCGATTCCCCTTGGCGGCCCCAGCCCGGACCCGAATGTGCGGCCGCGCGAGATCCACCACGATGTCGCCTAAGTGAAGCTGGGCAATCTCACTGACCCGCATGCCGCAACACGCCGCCAGCCGAAACACCACGCGGTTCAGCCGCGTGTTCTTCGACCGCGGCGCCTTCCGGTGCAGATCCGCCAACACAGCTGCAAGCTCTTTACGGGTGAGGATCTTCATGGGATCGGCCAACGGCGAATGGGCGGTCTTCATTGGGAGTTAGGTTCCTGCGCAGGATCGACGATGCCCAAGACGGCCTCGGGCCACGTCCCACCAGTTACCTCAAACCCGGCTGAAACCCAAGCGAATTCGGACCCACTTCGCCCATGTTGGGTCCGAACTCGTAGTCTTGGCCATTTCTGGCCGTTTTACGTACCCAGGAATTCGTCGAGCAATTGCCGATGCCCACGGGCCACGTCCCGCGGCGTGGCTAGGCGATCGAAGGATTCGCCCATCTCGGCCATCACCCGCTCAACTTCCGCCCTGTCGGGCGACACGGCGTCCAGTTGGGGTGAAAACAGCTCGAGGAACGACCCCCGATGACTCGTGTTTTCCAGCCACCCCGGGCAAACTCCTAAATCTTTGACGAACAGATCCCACCCTTCCCGGTGAACCGAAAAATTCCAGGCGTGGATGGTCGCCATCTGTTCCCAGAACTCGGACCGCTCGTCGTTGAGCGAGATTCGCCACAGCCCTAGCATTACCATCACGGCGTGATCGAGTTGCTCCGCCGAGTGCACCACGGCCATGGTATACAGCATCATCTCGGGCCAACGGACGTCCGGCATCGGCAGGTAGATCCAAGGAGATGACTCTTCGACCAGCGTGATCTCCTGCGCGTCGTCTTTCTCCCGAGCAGCCAACAGCCGCTTGAACCGATCGAACTTGGGGATCGACGAGTGCTGATTATGTTTCTCTTCCTGCTCGGCGTTGACCATCTCGTAGAGGCCTTGCAGGGAGGCCTCATCCTTCAGCACTGCGAGCGCCGTACGGATGTCGTTGGTCTTAACCGCCCGGGCGTAGAGCGCCCGGCGCTGCATCAGGTGCCGTCCTAGAAGCTGCTTCTGGTCCCGCTTGGTGTGTTCGCTGAGACCGTCGTAGGCCCGTTCGATGTACCGACGAAGCTGTCGATCGCAGACGTTCCAGTTCTGGGCGGCAGCGTATTGCTTGACCTCCTCGAAGTCGCCTCCTAGGAGCAAGATACGCAGCACTTCGTTCACACGGCGACGCACGGTTGCCATGTCCGACTTGACGATCGCCTTGCCGGGCTTTTTCGCGGGTTCGCTCACTAGGTCGCCCCCTCCAGCACGGCTTTTTGCCCGGTAAACTTCTCCCACCGCTGAACGATGACGTCGCAGTAGAGCGTATCGAGCTCCATCAGAAACGCCTTTCGGTTCGTCTGCTGGCAGGCAATTAGGGTCGAGCCACTGCCACCGAATAGGTCCAGTACGTTCTCGCCGGGAAGGCTGGAGTACTGAATCGCACGGGTGGCCAGTTCGACGGGTTTCTCGGTGAGATGGACCATTGCGGTGGGATTGATCTTCTTCACATGCCATAGGTCGGTAGCGTTGTTGGGCCCGAAGTACTGATGGGCGGCGCCTTCTTTCCAGCCGTAGAAACACCACTCATGAGCGCCCATGAAGTCCTTACGGGTGAGCACCGGGTGTTCTTTATCCCAGATGATCGCCTGGCTGAAGTACAGCTGGTGCTTTTTGAGGAACGGAGGGTAGTTCGCGCAGTTGGCGTAACCGCCCCAAATGTAGAACGCGCGACCAACATCCAGCACACGGGCAATGTTGCCGAACCATGAGTCGAGGAGCATATCGAACTCGGCGTCGGTCACGAAATCGTTGGCTAGCGGGCGGTCCTTCGCGCGGAGTTTCTTCTGCGTGGGTTTTGACTTCTCGGGATGACGCTCGAGATCGAACTTCTGGTGGTGGGTCTTGGTAAAGCTCGAGTTACCGGCGGCGATCGCGTTGTTGCTACGAGGTTCGACCTTTACATTGTAGGGCGGGTCGGTATTCGCGAGTTGGACCGATTGACCGCCGAGCAGTCGGTCAAGGTCTTCGGGTTTTGACGAGTCGCCGCACAACAGGCGGTGGTCGCCCAGTATCCAAAGGTCGCCGGGCTTTGTGATCGCCTCATCCGGTGGTGCGGGGACATCGTCGGGATCGACCAACCCTTCATCGACGTTCTTGCCCATGTACTTGGCGAGATCTTCGGCACCGAATCCGAGCAGGCCCAGGTCGAACTCGGCTGCCTGGAGGTCGAACAGCTCGGTGGGCAGGAGTTCGGTGTCCCAGTCAGCGATCGTCGCTGTCTGATTGTCGGCGATGCGGTAGGCCTTGGCCTGATCGGGCGTCAGGTCTTTCGCCACGTGGACCGGAATGGACTCGTATCCCAGCTTCTTCGCGGCCTTCCAGCGGGTGTGCCCGACGACGATCACGTCCTCCGAATCCACCACAACGGGCTGGCGAAAGCCGAAAGCCTCGAGCGACTTGGCGACCACGTCGACCGCCTGGTCGTTCTTGCGGGGGTTTTTGTCATAAGGCTTGATCGAATTGATGGGGCGGAGTTCGATGTTCATGAGAGTTTCGTCCTGTAAAGGGAAGGTGGTTTGGGGGGTCTCGGAGTTGGAGTTTCCGCGCGGATGGGTCACGCTGGGTGCGAGGTTTTGCCCACCAAGCCTCTGGTGCATCTGGTCAATGAACGGATTGTCGATCGCGTTTTTCTTGTCCCGATGCACCGGGACGGCCTGGGACACATCACCCGGACGGACAACCCCTATTACATAGGGGGTTGTCCGGGTGTGTGCTCACCCGGACATTCCGGGTGTCCTGGTGTGTTTTGTCCGGGAGTCCGGGTGGTGTTATTCGTCGTCATGATTCAGCTCAAACACGGGGTAGGTCTGGCCGTTTGATTTCTTCAACTCGCTCTCTCTCACCTGCTCGGCGGTCTTTAGTTCCATGAGGGCGGCACGGGCACGGGCGTTTGATATGCGGGCGGTCTCGGCGATGGCGGTAAGCGTCTCGGCCCTGCCGATGGTGTGCATAGCTTGAACCACGGCAGACCGATCGGCCTCGGCTTTGTTCTTGCGTTGTTGCTCCGCTCGGGCCTCGCGGGCGGCTTGGGCTTTGCCCTGGGCTTCGGAGCGAGCGTCGGTCGCCAGTCGTAGCTCAACGCCCCAGTGCCGCTCGGACGACTCAGACCGCACGCCCTCGGACACGTCGACGGCCCACAATGCGGAATGGCCAGCAGACCCGCCGACGTTCAACCACAAGCGGTGATCGCCGGTGCCTGGCTGGTACGTCTCTCGGCGACCGAGTAGCCACCATTGGCGGGCCCACTCGGCGAAGCCTGCCCAAGCTAGATCTTCGAGCTCGGGCGGATCGTGTGCGTCGCGGCTGACGCTTTTCTTCAGGTGATGGGCCACGATCATGGTGACGCCCATCGGTTGAACTACGTCGCCCATACTCCGCAGCAACTCGCCTTGGGCCATTAGGTTGCTGCTGTCGGTCGACGGCATGCAGAGATACATCGGGTCGATGAACAACACTTCGATTTCATCATTTTGAATGAACTCGCGAAGCGCGTCGGCGTGTGCGGGTTGGCCGAATTTCGGCAGGTCGGGGGACCATATCAGGTTGTCGCATTCCTCCAGGTGGGCACCAGCGGCGATGCAGACTCGCCGGGCAGTCTCTTGGATGGTCGCCATACCGCTCTCTCCGGTCATCACAGCGACGCGGCACGCGCGGTTCACCTTCAACTTGCCGAGGAAGTAGCCGCCCATCGACAGCGACACCGCAGCGTCAACGATGAATGAGGTCTTGAGCGTCTTCTGCTTGCCACCAATGATGGTCGGCTGACCGGCGACCAGCGTGTTCTCGATCAGGTATTCGACCGAGTAGTCACCTGTGCCGAGCTCTCGCGATGAGATTCGCTGGTAGGTAATCTTCGGTGAGGGCTTCAGTGGCACTGCAATAGACGCGGCCACTTTCGCCTTTGCGTAGTAGTTGGCAATGTCGACGACCTCGGCGACAGGCTTCGGCGGCTTGCATTTCGTTTCGTTCTCGGCCTTTAGTGCCGAAAGGATCGTGGCGAACGAACAACCGCGACTCCGAAGCGACCCGGCGAGGCTGCATAAGTGATCGTGGCGATTGCCGGGCCCATACTCAGTGGAGTCGTCAGCAATCCGCTCGACGCCACTCTCTTGCGAATTTTGGGGGCCCACAGCGGCCAGCAGCTTGTCGATGATCGCCGATGGCAGTTGTGGTAGCCCGATTTCCTCCAGCGACAGATTGGGCTTCCATTGGTACTGCCTCCCGGTCCAATAGAGTCGCCCGTTTTCGTCCTCCGCCGTGTGGTAGCTGGGAGGGATGATGCTTTGAGCGCCGCCGATGGTTCCATCGCTCTGCACTTTGCATCCGATGCGGACGGTCACACTATGCTTGCCGTCTGTCGTCTTGTACTTCACCGTGGCTTTGCCGATCACCAGGAGGCGATTGTCGAAAGCAGCCAGGCGATGCTCACCACCAGTGCGGCCGGAAGTGTAGGCCGGCAGCACCGGGGGCTCGCCATCGAATAGGTCGAGGAAAGCTTCGAGCTCACTGGGTCCGTCAATGTCGAAGTCGATCGCAGCGCCAGGGCCCAACTTCGTGCCGAGCTCAACGAACTCAGTTCGATCAATCAACCGCTCGGCGGTGTCATAGTCGAGCCTTTGCGTTTGCCAGTTGTGGCCCATCGGGGTAGGGGCCTTGCCGCGACAGATCGTCAGCGGCAATTGCCCCTCCAGGTAGGCGAACTCGTTCTTCAAAGTGTCCCTGTAGGCCTGTAGATCCAACGGGCCCGGGGCCACTCCATTAGCTAAAGTGCTCATTGCTGGCCCCCCGTGCTAGAGACGATGCCGGCCCGGGTGATGACGCGACGCCCGATACTCTGCAGGGCGTGGTAGCTTGGTTCGCCGGCTGTACAATCCGGCCGCCAACTAGTTTGGGTTCTGCTGTACATTGTCATTCCCCCAGTCCTTTGAGGGCTTCGCGGGCGTGATCCCGCGCCGATTGCAGATAGACGGCTTCCTCGCGTTCCCTCGCACACTCGGCATTGAACACCGACATGTCCAGCACCCGCGTGATCGTGTCCCGCAAGTCTCGAAGCATATCGTCTGGGCTCAAGGCTTCCAGCTCGTACACTGAATTGCCGCCATCGTTGCGGTCGACAAACCATTCATGGTTGCTGGAAGTTTCCTTGGCGAAGTTTTGCGAGGGCAGGTTATACTTCGCAATCTGCTCGCGGGTCACTCCGGCCTTGATGATGACCGGAGCCTCGACGCCAAAATCATCTCGCAGAATGCGACCGGCCGAGTGGGGTATCATCTCGCCTTCGGGGTCATAGTCCGAAAGCACAACGAGAATCAGATTCTCTTTTCCGCTATGCAAATATCGCGCGTAAACTTCATGGAGCGAATCAATCGAGTTGAACCCTCGCCCACTGGACGTGGGAATCTGAAACCGCCTCGTGACCTGTGTGGCCATATGGAAAACGGTGTTCTTCTCGACCAGCACCTCGACGTAGTTCGGCTGGGTTTGGAGCAGGTCGCGCCAGTAGCCGCCAAACAGAGAGTTGACCTCCTGCTGAACGAATTGGCGAACGTCACTGAACGGGGCGAACGTCTCAGCCGGGCGAGTACCATCCGTGATCGCCTCCCACGGAATTACGCCGCTGATCCGCAGTCTCGTCAGCAAGTCCGACGTGGCAGCGTAGGATTCAGGATCATTCTTGTACGGTAGTTTGCGATTGGTGTTGCGCAGAAAGGTGTAATTGAGCATCGCATAGTGAACGCCACGCAGTGATAGCGGCCAGTAGTTGCGGCGATCCTCGAAGATGACTCTCTTTACGTGGCTGACGTGTTCCGCCTTCTGATTGCTGATACCAAATCGGCGAGAACTTCCTTCTATTCGAAGTGTTGGAACCCCCTCGAAGTCGTAACCTCGCACGGAGCGGTCCCGCATGGCGTACAGGTTATTGGCTGCCTGGTTGCGGTCGACGTCGACAAGCGCTTCGCGGACCTGCTCCGTAACGCTCTTGTGCCTTTGCAAATTGTGGTCACGCAGTAGTGCGATGTACTCATCGCGGGACATATCGGAACGGCGGTGGTTGACGACGCGACACGGCGCGAGAACCTGTCCAATCCGAATCAAGGCGGCGTGCCGGCGATGCCCGCTGAGGATGAAGTTGTCCCTCGTGACGATCAACGGATCATGTACGCCACCCTCCCTACTGATCGACTTGGCGAGTTCGATGATGTCGGGATCGTCGGGGGCAATTCGCTTATATAGCAATTCATTCTCGGGCGACGGCTTGAGCGACGCCACGCGCTTGCGGGTGGTGCGGTAGCTTTGCATCGATTGGGGTTTAGTGCTTGAATCCATCCGTCGTTTCCGTAAGTTACGTCACATGCACTGTGTTAAATTGCGGTGGTTCTTATGAGCTGGGTGAATCTGGCGTCGTGCCGCGTGTTCTCTTCTTGCGCGGGCTCCGCCCAATTCACCAGCAGCGACGCGAACGCGGCAAGGGCGTCATCGCTTAGTTCGGTGTCGGTGGAGGCGATAAGAATCCCGTCGCTATCTTGCCGATTTTGAATATGTTTCGTGGCACTTGCGCCGGCCTTGCGGTCTAGACGCCCTCCGCATCTAGAAACGCTTCCGCCTCGGCAATCTCGCGATCTCTCTGGTCTGGGACGCACGGGATCGCGGCTTGTCCGGTAGCAACGCGGGTTGTGAGATCGACAAACCGGCCCCAAGCCTCATTCGTTGTAAAGCGACGACCACCGATACACAGCGTTTCCAGTCGCACACCACGAACACCACGCTGCGCCCAACGCCAGACGGTACTGACATTAACATCCTGCTGCTGAGCTAATTTCGTCAGACTGAGCCGACTCTCCTCGAACAACTTCATTTCAGGACTCCTTGCCATAAAACGAAAAAACGCCACACCCCGAGGGATATGGCGTAATTCTGCAAGGTTGCGAGGCGGCTTCTTGGAAACATCAACGATTTCAAGAAATTAATCAGTCTGCCGCGTCTTGATGAAGCTTCGAGTGGACGAAATGCAACAGCGAGACTAGCGGACGTGACTCATGCAAACGTTCGATGGCTTTCCGATAGGCATCAGGGGTAACTTTCGGTCCCCGCCCCTCTTTGAGAAGCGTGGCTGCCACTCGCGTTAGCGCTCCACTCTGAGAGATTCCCTTCTCCATTAGCTCACGTACTCGAGACTCGGCCTCCGCGGCTAGTTCGGGGCCGATCTGGGCCTTAGATCGCTTCGAATTGTGGGCTTTGGCCGTATTGAAATACTGGATTACCTCCGACGTGGTATGGCCCGTGTCGGCAACTGTCGACATCTCGTTGACGGGCATCCCACAATAGAAAACTGCCTTCTGGACTTCTTCCGGGTTCTCCTTATCAAAAGCGTCCACCACATTCTTCATCGAGACGAGGAATACCATCGACTTGACCGCAGCCGGTGGAGCGTCACGCGGAAGCCAAGCGATTCCCCCTCCGTAAGGGAATGGGCGTCCCAGATGCGGTTTTGTGAGATGCGGTTCCAAGGTGAGATGGGCGGCGGCTGATGCGATCGCCATTGTAATCCCCATGGAGAACAAGGGGTGATCCGAAGGCATTCTGCGGAGCAGGGGACTTGCCTCAATTATCCACGCCAAGGTTTTCTGTTCCGACTCGGAAAACATTCGTGCTCTCCTCTGAAGTAAGAAAAAGGGGGCGATTCCGTAGAGTGTCCGCCATCCGCACGCGTGTGGGGGAGCTCTCAAGCAGCTATCCGATCGCTCGGGCAACCTCTATTCCCTTTCCGAGGTCGCGCTCTGCGTAGATTTGGGTTACATTGGCGGAGGCGTGGCCGAGTACTATTTGAGCAGCTTCCAGTCCAAAATGCTTACGTATGCTCGTGGCTGCAGCGTGGCGAAGCTGATTGGGGCTCCAGCGATGCTCCGACTGCCAAAGTTGCAATTCCACCTGCTCCTCGGTTGTCAGCGCTTTGCGACTCCCCAGCGTAGGGTGCGGGAAAGCTCGATCACAGGCGCGGTGGATAGCGCGGCGGTACGCTGCCGTATCGTATCGATCTCCCGGGGTGCGATTGGGACTGGTCTTTCGGTTCGTACCCGGACGATTGCCGCGATTGATCGGTACCTTTCGCCTTGCACGCCGCTTCTCCCGCATCTCTGCCGTTGCTTCGCAAGGGCGGAAGCACTCCAAATTGTGCGCTCGGAGCATGTACTTTTGCAATATTTCCTGGCCCCGCGGTCCGATGAAGATCACTCTACTGCGGCCATGATGCTCGGTCTTATGTGACTCTGGTGTAAAGACCCAGACGTCGCTCGATCGGTCAACGTCCGCAGGGCGAAGCGCGCATACCTCCGCCGGTCGCATTCCTGTGAAACGCTGCAATTGAACCATATCGTTCACGACGGCGGACAAGAATGGCAATGTCGCGTCCACCACTCCTTCGTCCACTGGGAGTATCGGTGCCGTCTCGTGCGCCTCGGTTTTGCCCCTCCGAAGGCCGTCCACAGTGGACAGAGCTTGGTACGTCATTTGTGGGACCAACTGCTCGCTGGCCGCCCATTTGAACATCCGCTTCAGACGATCCACATGGTCATTGATGTAGCGGCGACTGAGTCCGTCTTCGACCATGCGTTGCCGAATTGCCTTCAGAGCAACTGGACCAAAATCGGCAGCAGCCTCCTTTCCGTACCAATCTCGCAGATACCGGAGCATCGCCTTGATGCCCGGAACGACTTTGGTGCATCGGCCGTTCTTTTGATAGTAGCCCTTGGCAAAAGAGAGATAGCGGGCAGAAAGGGCGACAACTGTTATCCGCTCCTCCGGCGGCGATTCGGGCTGCCGATCCCGTGCGAGCCACTCCGCAATGAGGCGGTCGTAGTTCCGTTTGCTCGCCACCGTGCCATGCGGTCCGAGATAGTGGGTGTGGCCAGCGATTTGCACTATCGCTTGGCCACTGGCACGATGCTTGCGGTACGAAGGAATGAGCTGTTTTGGACGAGCCATTCGGCGGGTCTCCCAGGTTACCCAGAGTTTTTGAGTACGTACTCGAAAACCTGGCAGGAAAACGCCGCGCCGTCGAACATCGACGGGTGCCACAAATCTTTATCTCGGCGGAACTTACAAACAGTGGGCGGCACAGGATTCGAACCTGTGACCTCTGCGGTGTGAACACAGCGCTCTAACCAACTGAGCTAGCCGCCCGAGGGGGGACGCGGAAGGACGCGTCCGTGAACTTCTTCGTCGAATTGCTTCGACGGGGATTTTAGCATCCGGCGGCAGGGGCCACTAGTGGTCTCACGCCAGTCGCATTTGAACCTCAGTCGGCGCGGGGCGGACTGGTGGGGGGCTCGAACCGCGGGGCGGCTGTCTCGCGCTCGTCGTCGTAGTCGATACGGGCGGCGCTTGAACTGGAATGGACAGCGTCGTTGAACTCGTCCTTCACTCCTTGGATGCCCTTCTTGAATTCCGTTAGGCTCTTGCCAAACGAGCGGGCGACCTCGGGTAGACGCTGGCCGAATAGCAGCAGCGCCACGACACCGACGATCAGAAGTTCCGTATGACCAATACCAAACATGGGAAGGGTTCCGTGCCCAGCGTTGCCAGCGGAGTGGGCTTAGATGAATCAGGCGGGGCCGAAGTCTGGCAACTTCGGTGATGACGCAAAGTCTACTACGGCGTCGCTTCTTTCGAGTCGTCCGACTTCTTTTCGTCGATCTCTTTGATGCCCTTCTTGAATTCGGTGAGGCTCATGCCCATCGAACGCGCCAGTGCAGGTAGGCGGTTGCCGAACAGCAGCAACACCACCAGCATGACAATGATGATTTCCCAATGGCCAAAACCAAACATGGTCCAATACCTCAACGCAAGGAGTGGCTCGTACGTTGTCGCACGGCCGGGTGGGCGGGTACAACTGGACTTGGAGGCCTGTGCCAACCGCCCGTTGCTCACGCCCTATTATAGGCACACAGCAACCCTAATTCTATAACCTGCTACCAGGGCGTCAAACGACGCGAAAACTGCCGATTCCGCTCATTTATTCGGAGTAATCGGCACGGCCGACCATGACGTTTTGGCCAGCCGTCGCGATGGAAAAGAATGCCTACCTATTCGACACACCCTCGCGTGGCTGGCTCGCCACCCACGGGCTGCGACCCGCAGCCGGCGAACCGTAGCGGTAGTAGACTTCGAGGCACATGGCGGCCATCGCTGTGGTATAGACCCGCCCGCCGTATCCCCCCCACACGGTGTTGGGGCTCCAGCTTCCGGCGTTCGAGCCGTCGGTGACCTGGGCGTTCACCAGCTCGCGTTTCATCCGGTCGTTCCACCGGTTCCAGGTGTGGCGAGCGGCAGAGCCATCGTTCTGCGCGTGATGCAGCGCAAGGGCTGCGTAGTACCAGTAGTAGTAGTTCGTCGAACCGTCGCCAGGAAGTTCGGCCTCCAATGCATCGAGCGCCTCGACCTGCCCGGCACTTGCGAGCGGACGGCCGAGCACCTGACGGCAATACATTGCCTCGGCAGTCATCGATCGGCTCCAGTCGGTGCGGACCTGATACGCAGCGAGCCCACCGTGCCGCCCCCGCGCGACGCGGGCGAGGAAGCCGTCGATGCGCGTCCACGTCTCGTCCGGCACGCGGACGCCGGAGAGCTCGGCACTGCGCAGTGCCATGATGACCCAGCCGAGTTGACTGACGTCGCCCTGGTCGCGACCGTCGTCATTATAGCGCCAACCACCCACGGTTTTATTCTCGCCGGCGAGCAAGTGCTCGACGGCTCGAACGACGTAGGGCTCCAGCCGTTTGTCTTTGGTCAGGGCAAACGCCTCGGCGAGTGCGAAGGTCGCCATCGAATGACAGTAGGTCCGCGCGTAGAATGACGACTCGCCCGACAGGCAGCCTCGGGCGTCCTGCGATCGAATGAGGAAGACCAAGCCGCGTGCCACCGTGTCTTGATACGAACCTTCGAGGTGCGAATGCCCCGCGCCGAGGAATGTCAGTAGCGCAAGCGCCGTGATCCCCGTGTCGGCGTCGCCACCTGCGCCCTTCCGATTGTGCCCAAGGACCATCATCTCGCGACCGGCACCCCAACGATCAGCGTCCCAACGCCCGTCGGCGGCCTGCGCCATTGCGAGCCACTCTAGCGCGCGGCCCACCGCTTGCTCGGTTTCGACGCTACCGCCGTGCTCGATGACCGATTGCAATCGATTGGGTGCCACGCGATCGGCGAGCGAAGCGGGCAGGGCAGGGGGCAGTGGCACCGTTGCAGCCACCGGCTGCGCGGGAACTTGCGTGGCAGGAGTCGGAGGAGTTTGCTCGACCACCGTCTCGGGTTCCACCGGCGCTGCGTCAGCGACTTCCTGCGGAGATTCCGTCGGTGGAGTTTCCGCAACAACAGGCTCCGCCGTCACCTCAGGCTCAGGCGGCGCCTCCGCCTCTGCTTGCATGTTCGCTTCTTGGGGAGGACTCTCCACCTTTACGGACTCCGCAGGTTTCTCCTCCGTCTTCTCGACGATCCTCTCCTCGGGTTTCTCTTCTGAAGCCTCGATCAACTCGGGCGCGACATGCTCTTCGGTGGGCTGTTCTTCGACCTCCGACGCTGACGGTGGAGTATCGGGAGCCTCGATCACGTCTTGAGGGGCCAACGAGACAATCGTCACACGAACCGGCGCGTCCTGCCCTCCACCGGGCGGCAAGGAAACGAACCGTATCGATGACGCCAGTCCGATCAAGAGCGCGTGGGCGGCGACAGAGAGCAACACGCAACGCGACATCGGTCGACGCTGCACCCAATGGAATCGCAGCGCCACCAGCGACACGACGCACACCACCCCCAAGACTACCCAGAGAGCTAGGTACCAGACCGAGAAGGCAAGGATGGGTGAGAGGGTGGGCACGCTTGGAACTCGTTGGGGAGTTTCGTCATTTCTCCGAACATAGGGGAGGCGAGCTAACGTTTCGTGGCGCCCGATTTGCTCATCGCCGTCGCAAGTTCGACGGTAATGCCAATTTGTGTCACGTGCGCTTCATGGCATGCGGCCAGCGCGTCGGCCACGTGCTGGAACGGACAGTTCGCGTCGCCGTGCAAGACGACGTCGAGATCGGGCGTCGCCTGGCGAGCAGCCCCAAGAAGGGTTACCAGTGCATTGCGATCGACAGGCTCGCCATCGAGCTCCAATCGACCATCGGCAAACACCGTGACCGCCCGCGGTTTCTTGACCACTGCCGCCTCGCCCGCGTTCGCGACCTTGGGCAGCTCCAGCTCGATGTGGTGGCTCTCCTCGGTGAACTTCGTCGCCACCATGAAGAATAGAATCAGCAGGAACACGACGTCGATCATCGGCGTCAAGTTCAACTGAATCTGATCGTCTTGGATGGTCTTAAGAGGCACAGATTATTTCATCCCAAGGCGAGCGGGGCCCGTCAGGGCCGTGGTAATGTCGCAGTTAAGTAAGTGAGTAAGTGAGTAAGTGAGTAAGCAAATCGAACTACGTCATCCTGAGGGAGCCTAGGCGAGCGAAGGATCTCGTTTGCATTTAGATGTGATTTCCTACGAAGAGTAGCTCGAACGTTCCATGATGGCAGAGGAGATCCTTCAGTCGCTGGGGATCCTCCAGGATGACACCCCCGCCGTGTCCTACGCTGCTTTTTTCTTCTTCGTCTGACTCGCTTCCGCAGAGATCAAATTCACCAACTCCTGGCCATGCTGGTCGATTTGCATCACCAGCATGTCGACGCGACCCACGAAGTACAGGTAGATGACGAGCGCCGGGATAGCGACGAACAGTCCCGCGGCCGTCGACAGCAGTGCTTCGCTAATACCGCCCGCGAGCAACTCGGGACGGCCCATCGCGTCGCTGCCGGCAATGGCGTTGAACGCGGTGATCATGCCGCACACCGTGCCAAGCAGACCAAGCAGCGGGCAGACCGTCGACACACCGTTAATGACGCGCAGGAACTTGCGAAGCACGTTGGCGGTCCGTTCGCCTTCGTCGAGTATTGCCTGCTCGACTTCCACCGCCGGCTTGCCCCACTTCCGTACGCCCGCCGCAAATACGCGGGCCATATGGCTGGGATCGCTTTCGCAGAACTCTAGCGCCTCGTGGCGATCGAGCGTGCCATCTTCCACTTGCGACAAAAAGCAATGGATGAACGCACTGGGCAGGACTCGTTTCTTCCGTAGTGCGAACAGCCGTTCGAAGACGACTACTGCCAGAACAAACGACGCAAAGATGATAGGCCACACGCTGATGCCGCCTCCCAGCAGCATCTCGAGCAGGCTTTTGGTGGGAATCTCGGGCGCTTGAGCAAGTAGCATGGGAGGCCTCGGTTCATGCCACTAGCCCCGATCGATCAGAATCGGGGCTAGGGGGCAGTTCGAATTGACAACGGTTCGCGAAGCTAACGCTCCAGGCCTTATTGAGCCGGCGTGCATTCCAGTTCGCCGACGTTGCCCACCATGTGAAGGTGGTTATGGTCGATGTAAAGCACTTCGCGGGCATCTTCGTCCACCAGGCGGTGCGGCACGGGCCAGCCGACGTTGCGAACGTCTTCGTAGTAGACGGTGCACTTGTAGTGAGCGTGATGCTGCTGAGCAGGGCCGATCAGCGGGTACTGGCGAGGCGGATCGACGTAGTCGGCGATCTTCTCCTTCACGATGCGGACGTTGTTACGATTCCGCTCGTACAGGAACGGCCAGTTGCCTTGTACCGGGTTGGCCTTCTCCATAGCAACCATCACTTCGTCGTCGCTCGGAGGATCCAGCGCGATCGGCTCCATGCCCGAGGTGATCGGTCCGAGGATCGGAACACGCTCGTAGCGTTCCTTGGCCCAGAACTCGTCTTCCTTCTTCTTCTGGAAGTACGGGCTAACAGGAACGGGAATCGCGAGCATGCCCAGGCTGGGACCGAAGGTCGTAAGACCCCAGAAGCAGCCCGAGCTGGAGAGCGACACCGCGCCGATCACCAAGCCCATGACCAGCTTGGCGGCACGAGAAGTTGTGTACGTTACTTGAATGGTCGGTTGCATGGATCAACCTTTGATTGCGAACAGAGAACTGCCGGATGAGATTTTGGATAAGCCCCGAACGCTCACGCGAACGAGTCGTTGCAGTAGTTATCGAGATAATCTGGGTGGATCTTGCGGGTTCTTTGGATTTTGACGAAAAAATTTCCTGCGCGTCATCGGTGCATGCATCTATGCAAGCACCGGCCACCGCGCTCCACCCCGCCCCCTATCCACAGCTCGCTCTTCCGCAACAAAAAAAGCTCGGCCTCTCCGAAGAGAGGCCGAGCTCTGTATCATCGCTAGCACCTAGGCTCATTGAGTCTTGGCGTGGCTGAAGTCGAGATTCCACCAGCCGTCATCCCATTCCAGGGTGACCTTCCGCCATCCCAGAGGAACCTGGGGATAGGGATAGAAGGGACCAATATACGGCCACGCGGTGGGCGAGTACTGCTTGGGATAAGTCACCGCAGCGTAGTTAGGATAGGCTGCGTAGCTAGGCCAAGCGTAGTTCGGCATGTTGGCGTTGTCGTAGCTCGGGCCACCACCGCCACCGGGAACGTATCCCGACGGTTGCGGACCCATGCCACCACCCATACCCATGCCCATGCCGCCGCCCCCTTGGCAAGGACCGCAGTAGCTAGCAGGCATCGGACCACCCTGAGGTCCCATCGGACCGCCGGCGGCACGAATCGCCGAGGCTTGCTGCGGGCTCATGGGACGAGGCATTTGCTGCCCCATGGGACGCTGCATCATCGGACGCTGCATCACTGGCGATTGGGCCATACGAGGCTGAGCGACCGGCTGCGACATCGTCTCGGTGCTGGCAAGCTCGAAGTTCTGCTCGGTGGCCGGTGCGGCCTTGGCAACTTCGGCTTCGGGCGAAACCAGCGTTTCGCTCTGGCCTGCGATCTCAAGCTTCGAGATCACTTGATCCACGCCGGCGACTGTGCTGGCAAGCTCAATCGCCTTCTGCTCCTGTTCCACGCTGGAAACCGAGCCCAGCAGCCAAGCAACACCGTCTTGGTACTTTACGCCAAGCCGGTAGTTGGACAGTTGCCCGCTCGATTTAATCGAGCCGGCCACCTGCTGCGCCATGGCGGTGTCCTCGGGCGTTTGCGCCCGAACCGCGCTGGTAGCCGTAGCTACCAGTAGCGCGCAGGCGTAAACGAAATGAATCGAACGCCTTCCCATTTTCCCCCCTCCTAGGTTTTAGTGAGCTAGTGGATTCTGCGGGGCAGGGGACCACCAACTTCAGCCCGACCCACTTCGTCGGGACTCGAGCATTGAACGATGGCGCTCTCGTGATGCACCTCGAAAAGTGCGCCTACGAGGCGACGCTATAGACTTCGGCTACCGGTGGTAGCGGAGGGGAGTTTTTTTCCGGTTTTGCCGATCATTTCGTGCGCGAACGCTAGCACCAGACACTAGCACCGAGGCCTAGCAGTCCTGCCAAGTCGCGCCCAGCGGCTCATCGCTCAGGGCAAAAGCTTGCAGCACGCGATCGGGCTCGTGGCGATTGCCTTCGAAACACATCACGACCGCCATCAAGCCGAGCGTACACCCGGAAGCAGCCCAAAAAGGCTGCTGCGTTAGAAACCCAACCACTGCCACCAAACCAACGGACACCATCGATAGCGTCATCAGAAAGTTGGTGCACAGGGCACACATGGGCCCCAAATGGCTGCGGCTCGAAACCGCCAGGGCGATACCCACGATATGGACAACCACCCAAAAATGGGGAGGGAGCAACAGGGCGGTTTCCATCGAGGTGGGATCTCCAGGCGGGGCGCACGGGTGAGTGGAGGCCAGAGCTTATGACGAATCGCCCGAATGGGTCAACATCGATTCGCCTCCCCAAAGTGGCCCTGAACCAATGTTGCGGACTATGGCACAGCGGTTGCTTTGAAGTCTTCAGCGGTCTGCGCGCGCTCATGCGCCTGCGCAGGTCGAAATCAAGTTGACCTCCCACGGTCCGCACGAGCGCACACGCTCCGAGGCCAAATTGGGGAGCAGGTAGTCGAGTGCCATCGCTCAGCTGGCACGTAAAAATACGAAGCGCACCACAAGCGAAATGCCGGCGAAACCGCCGAATTTCGGGCCTTGCGCGTGCTCCGATGCCCCGCCCGCTGACGCCGGCGGCCGAATCCTTGCGCGAACGAATTACCCCACTCTCAGGGTCGGGTGTCGGATCGCGACCACGGAACGGCTCCGACAGTCGGGCGCGGTACCGCGCAAAGGCAACCTGCGCTCTCGCGACGAATCGGGGAGATTCTATGTCCCGATCGGCTCTGATTGCTTTCACCAAAATGGTGAAACTGTTTCACCATGCGCGTGGATCGGCATTAAACCCTTTGATAGTCAGCAGTTGAAAGCGTTGTTCGGCCGCGAGCCAACAAACCGAAAGCTGCTAGACCCAAGCGTTGTACGCCGTAACTCCAGCCAAGTTAACAAGTTAAGCCGCCTTCCTACCGACTCACTGTTTTCGTGAGGAGTCATGCGGATCGCTTGCGGGCGCGCAAACTTTTCTTCACATTTCTGCCCGACCGCGTGAGCCGTGGTTTCGCCGGAATTGGCGGATTCGGAGCAAGTCAGTCGGGGCACGTATTGAACTACTGCCGATCCAGGCCGTTTGGTACACCGCTTGCATCTGGTGAGCAGCGGTGTGCGGACAGTTTGGCGATGGAGCGGCCTTTTAGCCCATGCACAAGTGAGCCATCGCAAGACCGTTCGGGGAACCGCACCTCGAAGATCCCACGATCGGATGAGAACGACAAACACAGTCAGGAACGCTAATCCAGTAGTTGTCACGATAGGAATGATGGAGCCATGACTTACGGAACTCGCAATATCGATTACGCTCTCCGCGTCGGCCTGGTCGATGCAGCCGAAAACGATAACTTCAACGACGATCAACCCCTTCAGTACGCCCGCAAGCGATCGGCGAAAGCCATCCGCAAGCGTGGCCGCAAGCCCGTCGCCTCGCCCGGCTGTGGCATTGCCGCTCGATCGAATCGTCGCTACTCGATCTAGCTTGCGTTTCGCACTTCAAGTGCAACGCGCTAGTAGAGCCCCCCGAAAAAAAATAAAACCACGCGTCCTTTCTCGAAGGACGCGTGGTTTTTTTGTTGCATTCGGTATCTTCGCAATCCTTACGGACGGCGAGTTACCTGCGGAGTCTTGGTAAGGACTCGCTTCAGCTCGCTATCGAGTTCGGTGACGTGAATGTTGCGATTAGCCACCTGGCCCTTGTCGTCCACCAGGACCATCAGGGGCAGCGTCATCACACCCATCTCGTTCGCGAGTCGGCCATCGAGACCACCTTCGTCGTACACGTGCTTCCACGGCAGACGATTCTGAGCCAAGTACTGCTCGGCTTGCTTGACGTTGCTGTCGAGGTTCACGCCGATAATGTCGAAGCCACGCGAAGCGTATTGCTGATGCAGCTTCTTCAGCTCGACAATGTCTTCCTTGCACGGCTCGCACCAAGTCGCCCAGTAGTGAATCAGCACGAACTTGCGGCGATAGCCCGCGAGGTCCACGTTGCCACCACCCACGGCATTGCCCTGCAGCGGCAGGACCTTACCAATCGAACCTAGACGGCGAATCGCGCCCTGCGCCTTCTTACCGGCGTCGGTCGTTGGGAAGCTCTTGCCCAGTTTGGTGTACCACTCGATCGCCGCTTCGTCCTCGCCCGAGAACTCCTGTTCCATACCGAGCTGAAGCATCGCCTCGGCCGTGTCGGGAACGTTCGGGTAGTCGGTCGCAAACTTCTCCAGCGACGCCAGCCAGTTCTCGCGAATCTTCGCGTAGTCGGCCTTCGGATCGAGCTGAGCCTTCACGTATTCCGACCACAGCCGCCGGAACTCGACGTGAGCTTGCAGTTCTTCCGAAGCCTTCTCTTGCTTCAGCTGCGCGGCCAGCTTTTCAATCTCGCCAATCGCTTCGACGTACTGCATTGTCTGCACCGCCGCGCTCAGCATGTCGGCTTGCTGGCGTTGCCACTGCTCGCGCTCGGGACCCGCGGGACTCGCCGCGGCGAGCTTGCTCAGCACTTCCAAACGCTTCTTGGTCACGGCAATCTGTTGTTCGTTCGTGCCGCCAAGTTCCGCGTCGAGTTTCTCCAGCTCAGCAAGCTGCGCCTGCATCTCGGCGGTGGGGGCGTTTGCGGCATCGGCACCGGCCACTACAGTCTCAGCCGATGGCAACGAGATCAGGCTCGAAGCTTCCCGCGAATCGGTAACAGTCGGCAAACCAATCAAACGCCAAGTGTCGCCGATCTGAACCATCGCACCGAGGTAAACTTGTTCGGGCTTGCCGGCGTTGTCGACCAGGGCCGAAACGTTCTCGTAGACATGGAGGTCCTTCGTGGCACCTTCGGCACCAGCCGGAACCGTCGCCGGACGGCTAGCCCCGAAGTCGAGGAAGCGAGTGTTCGCCCCCACGACCTTTTGTTCCTTGGCGAACTTCGCAAACTCCGACTGAGCCTTGCGGAGGTCTGCCGTGGTTTGAGTCTTCAGGTCCCCCGTCAGACCGAGTTGCTCGAACTCGTTACCAGCGGGGAGCAGCGTGGCGTACAGCGCGACGTCGCCCTTCTTGATCGCCTCGACCGCTACTTCGGCCACTTCGTAGGGCGAGATCTGCTTCCAGCTATCGATCTTGCCATTCTGATCGCGGTCCATGCCCCAGCGGGTGCCGGCGGTGTGGAACCAGCGGTACTGATCGGCCTTGCCGTTGTAGTCGGCGTCGATGTCGCGATAAACCTCCATGCCACTCTTGAAGTAGCTCCAAGTATCCACCACGTTGTCGCCGTTGGTGTCGCTGAATCGGCGGAGCACTTGGCCACGCGGATCGCTCACCACCCACGCGGTCTTTCCTTCAACTTTGGCGGGTTGGATGGTGCACTTATCGAGATCGGCCTCGGCGGGCTGATCGTACTCGACGTTCGTTTGAATCGGCTTGAGCCCCAGCGCCTGACGCGCCGTGGGGGCCGCGGCCGAGGCCACGGACGAAGCGGCTAGCGTCACCACGACGCTGGCGAAAACAAAGGGCGGGCGAGCGAAATGCATGGCAAATTCCTTCTAATACACAAAGCCGGGCGCGAGGGACCTGACCTACCGGGCGCGGCACTCCGCGCGGAGCGGCGAAGATTATCGAACCTCCAGGGCCGCGGCTAGGTCAATGTCCGTAGGAAAACCGCCCGCGTTACAACAGGGACAATCCGCACCCCGCTGGAAAATGACTGGAGAAAACTCGATTTCTTCGGGGGCGGGGCCCTTTGACACCGGGCGTCCCGAACCTAAAATACTGGACTTGCCACTAGTTGGTAGGCATAAGCGGGTGCGTAGCTCAGTTGGTTAGAGCGCAGCCCTGATAAGGCTGAGGTCCCAAGTTCGAGTCTTGGCGCACCCACTTTCGACACGTCGAGCTGACAGCTTTTCAGCAGTCGTTTCCGAGCGAAGCGACAGCTGAAGGCTGACAGCGTATAATTTGAAGATTACCTGGGGCCGTAGCTCAGCTGGGAGAGCGCTAGCTTTGCAAGCTAGATGTCGTCGGTTCGATCCCGTCCGGCTCCACTCGTACAATCTGACCCCGCTGTGGGTCTTCTTGCTAGCGATACCCTTAGCGGTATCGCGCGAGCCAATGGGCATAAGGTGCCGGCAAGGTCTTCCAGGCTGCGTCTTCCACGCCCAGTTCTTTCGCCGCCGCGTAGGGCCAGTGCGGGTTCGCCAGGAATGGTCGCGCGAGCGACGCGAAATCCACCTTCCCCTCGCGAACCAGCGTGTCCGCTCCCGACGCCCCGGCGATGAACCAGCTCGTCGTCCCTGGCAGACCGGTTTCGCCCAGCACACGCCCGGCGATGTTGCCCAGGAAGTTGGGTCCCCACGGAATCTTCGCCGTCGGCGTGTTAAAGCCGACCGACACGTCCACCGAGTCGAGACCTTCCTGCTTCATCTTCTTGAGCAGCTCGATCGACTCGCCGATCATCTGCTCGTCGTTGCCATCGAACTCCACCACGCCGAGCCGAGCCGCAAGCGGAAGATTCTCGGGCCAGACTTTGCGAACCGCGATGAGCGTCTCGAGCAAGTACCGCCCGCGATTCTCGACGCTGCCGCCATATTGGTCGGTTCGCTGGTTCGAGTAGGTCGACCAGAAGTTCTGGGCGAGGTAACCATGGGCGAAGTGCAACTGCAGCCACTCGAAGCCGAGATCTCTCGCTCGCTCTGCCGTTCGCACGAAGTCTCGCTGCACGCGGGCAATGTCGTCGATGGTCATCTCGCGCGGCACGCGAGTGAGTGCGCCACCGAAGGCAACTGGCGACGCAGCGATGGTTTCCCACGAGTTCGGCTCGCCCAGCGGGATGTGATCATCCCCTTCCCACGGGCGATTGGCCGAGGCTTTGCGACCGGCGTGGGCGATTTGAATCGCGGGGACGGCGCCCCACTTCTTGATCGCGGCGACAATCGGCTCGAGCGCCGCGGCTTGCTCGTCGTTCCACAGCCCCGCGTCTCCCCAGGTGATTCGCCCCTCGGGCGAGACGGCCGTGGCTTCGACAGTCACCATCCCCGCACCGCCGCGAGCGAGCGACGCGTAGTGAACCTGGTGCCAATCGGTCGCCCGACCTTCGTCGGACATGTACTGGCACATGGGAGACACCACGATGCGATTCCGCAGGTGCGCGTCTTTCAGCGAGAACGAATCGAACAAACTAGCCACACCAACTCCTCGCGCCTGTGGAACCCTTCAATGAACGTGCTCCCATAATCGCAATCCCCCCGAACAGGGTCAACGACCTCCCGCCGCCCGGCCACCCCACAGCCCTCATTCCGCTAGGAAATAAAGTCGCAGTTGGCCGAAATCGCATTGGGTGCGACATTACTCTTTTTCTCTTGCAGCGAAGTGAGGGTGTAAGTCGTTCGCATCGAACAGGTTACAAACCGAGTCGCGAGTGGCCCCCGACGAATAAAGTCGCAGGGGTAAACCGCAGGTGCGACATTACCCTTTAACTCCCTCCCCCAAGTCGTTGCGCGAGAGTGGTTGCCATGCGATAGGACACCAATCGCAACGACGATTCGGGGGAGGGCTGGGGTGGGGGCTGAGCCCGCTTGAATGTGACCGTAACGGACCCCACTCACATGCTCATCCTGAAGTAACCCACTCACATGTCATCCTGAGGGAGCCCCAGCGACCGAAGGATCTCACCCCGCAAGCAAACGCTCCCCCTCGCCAACGCAATCCCGAGCGCCAAGCCCGGGCCTCGCCGTTTTCCACTAAAACCAAGTTGTCAATGAACATAGGACCACGCATTCGTGGAACATGCACATGAGAACACAGGTCGTGCGCGCTTTCTAGTGGCTTTCTGGAAAAAAGTGGAAATAGTTTTGGGGGTGGGCAGGGGGCGACAAGTGTGGGCGGTTGAGGCGGTAAGGCCAGGCGGGAAGGCTAAGCTGCGTCGGAGTTTCACTCCGACGCACTTGCGGCTTGAAGGGTAATCTTGCGTAATTCGGAGTCCACATACTCGTAGTGAACCGAGTAGGTGTCGCTCTCGAAGCGAATCCAGTCCTTCTCCTCACCCATAAATTCAACTGCTCCTTCAGAAATCCGCAATCCATTCTCACGTGCAAAACGTAATGCCTCCGACTTCGAAGGGAACCTGCGAATCCTCTCGTCGTCGCCATCGAATGGATTAAATGTCGTCACATGGACCGGCTTTAGAAAGAGCGTCCTTAAAACCTGCCTGTCGTCAAAAACGAATTGCAAGCCCAAATCCGAGACTTCGGCGTGGTACTCATCCGGAAGGTTCTCGTTAGTGCGGTCGTATTCGTACACGACCTGCACATCGTAAGTCTCAAACAAGTCGCATAGAAATTCGCTCTTAAGTTCAGTTTCGAGCAGGTCGAGGTGCTTCATTTTGATTGCCTAACTTGTTCTATGACCGAAACGCCTCAAATCAGCAGGCCACCATTCTATTCGGGGGCCATAAGTACTCTCAAGGCATCTACCTCATGACATCGGGTGGGCGAGCCTGCCTCTCAAACGGCTGTAGCTAAACTGCGTCGGCTTCATCGGCCGACGCGGCGAAGATAACGACCCGCTCGACAACTCGTCTCGCGAAAGTGACGAGAACGATTGCCGATCTACAAGGAGCAGACTCCATTGGAGCCAAGCACGTCGAGGTTGCGGCAGAGTTCGTTATTGGCGGACCGCTTAGGGATCTTTTTTGATCCGTTTCGAAAGTGAAGGACCTGGCCCCGTTCGCTCAATAATCCAGATACACGTAAAGCGCGAGTTTCTTCTTCGCGGCTTGAAGGATAGGCTGGCGGAAGTTGGTTTCGAATTCGTCGCGTTGCGAGGCGTCGGGCACTCGGGTGACGTCGAATGCTTCGAGCTCCTGGGCCAGGTGCTTGGTTTGATCGGGGTCGTGGACGCTGTAGTCGGCGGTTGGGGGACGCTCGTCGGTTAAGAAGGGGTTCACTTCCTCGGCGAGCAGCTGCGCGTCCCACGCCGGGTTACGATAGGGACGATGCCCAACGGCCTGCAGTTCGGACGTGCGATCGACCTGAAAATCGGGATCGCGACGCACGCCTTTCTTGGAAAGCAGAAGAAACCCGCGGGCGAAGTCGACCACGTCGGCGTCGGCCCCGTCTCCTAGACACTTGGCCTTGATGATCTTCGTGGCCGGTTTATCAAAGAGGGCGGCGACGAGCCGATCGATGTCGCCCCGCCGCTCGTCATCGGCGCCCGACGGGTACCACGTGTCGCTCGCCAGCAGCGAGGCAATCGCGGCGATTAATTCGGTTTCGCCCGCAGGTAGCCACGCGAGGCACTTCATGTTCGATCGCCTCCACGACATCACCTGCTGCGCTACGGCCTCGGCCAGCGGAAGCTTGCCGGCACAGCCGTTCTGGAAGGCCTGGAAATCGAAGGAGTGGAGTTGGTAGAGGGCCATGGTAGGAATTCACGATGAAGGAGATCGCTTCGGGACACCTCCGCCGAACTGCCTTGTCATGATGCCATTCGGGATGGATGAGTGCAATGGGACTGGTTGCAGTCTGGGGCCGGGGACGGCCCGGCTCACACGGGGATAGTGGGGCGGCACGATGTTTGGGGCCCATGGAGGACACTCATCGACGACGCATTCACGGCCGGTCTTGGAACAGCGAGACCCCATAGATGGGAAAGCCATCGGCGATGAAATACGAGATGAAGGCATCGAGGCCGGCGTTCTCGGGCCTGTTGTACCAGGCAGCGAAACTCTCGATCGTGTCGAACGCCATGTACTGACCATCGAACTTTCTATCGGCTTCGAGCGCGGCGACGATCTCTGCCAACGGGTGGCCGTTCATGCTCTTCGATTTCTCGACAAGCCAACGCACGAAACTGGTAGAGAATGAATGGGACTCGGCGTCGGTGAGGGTGAGAATATTAGCTGGGCTCGTCATAGGCTCTCCATACCGGTCGGCTACGGTCAGAAACTCCGTCGGCACTGTCTTGAGCTTGGCCCGGCGCACGGCCGAAGCCAAATCCTTTTGCAGCAGGGCGAGTAGTTCGGCGTATTCGTCCATAAGTGCTCTCAAGATGCTGGGTGCCACTGCTGGCTTGTCGAGCCCACGATCGTCGACGACGTCCTCCACCAAGCAGCGAACCACGAGCTCGCCGGGTTGCGGCTGACCAGCAGTGCTGAGGAACTATAAGTCTAACGCACTGCTGGTCATCGGGCAGAGCGGCGACTACCGGGAGAGTCCTCGTGCGGGTCGGAGCTCACTCGGCCCGCGGTGCCCGACAAGCCAGCAGTGGCACCCGGCGGGGTTCTGGGCGGCCGAAGGTCGGTGCCACTCGGGGATAGGGTCGACGAAGGGCGGGTGGGGAGTTGGCTGGTTGGCTACGTCCGGGGCCGGGGACGGCCCGGCTCACACGGGGGGACCAAAAGTGTCTGTGCCAGTGAAGGTAGGTGCGAGTGCCGTGCCCTACTTGCTTGTTTGATCCTGATGCGCCGGGCGGCGGTTGCGGCGTCGTACGCCGTACCCGAGGGCGAGGAGTCCGAGGATTGCGCTGGCGGCGAAGGGTTCGGGGACGGCGGTCGTGGGGGCGAGGACCGACGAGGACTGGCCGAACTGCGATTTCCATAGGGCGTAGTCTTTGGCATCGACGCCATCGAGTCCGTCGCCACGATGGTGGATGGCGTCTTCGCCCGCGGCTCCGAGATGGTCACGCCAGACGGTGTAGTCCGCCAGGTTGACGATGCCATCGTTGTTGAAGTCGCCGGCAAGGAGGGCTTCTGGGGCGACTTGAAGCACACCACTGCCAAGGATCTGCGACCATTCGAAGTCAGCCCCCGAACCAATGGCTCCATGGGTTCCTGGGCTTTGGACCACCCCCCCCAGCACCAGCTTGTTAACGATATCAACACCTTCGTACGTCAATTCGAGTTTCGCGTTTGCCAGCAGGAAGAGGTCCGCTGAATCTGCGAAATAGGGTTGCGTTAGACTAAGAGTTCCCGCATCCACCAAGGTGTCGCCGGTGTAAGTATTCATCCCCGTCAAAGTTAGTTTGCCGGTACCTATCTTTCGCAGTGATCCGGGGCCACTGGTGTGGTCGTGAATGGTTCCATGGAACGTTGAAGATCTGTTTCCACTGCCGACGGTCAGGGCCGCGCCCGAATCGGGGTCGGAAATCGAAATGGTACCCGAGGCCTCCTCGGCTTGTGTCAGACCGCCGGTACGGAAGGTCGCCCTATCGACCATGACGATGCTCTCTGTCGAGGCGAAGACAGTGTCGTTAGTGATGCTGACGAGGCCTCCTGAGCTGATCTCCACGATGCCCGCGCCCGCATCGCTCCCCAACTGCATGCCCCACGCTCCCAATCCCGTGAGTTTGGATCCATTGCCGATGACCTTCAAACGCCCACGGCTAATATCGGCTCTCCAAGATCCGTAGACGTTACCGCCGTTCTGAATCGTCAGGGTTGCGTCGTCTACCGTTACGGCGGCCTCCGATCCGAGCATGGGAAAGGCCTTAAGCTCGATGATTCGGTTGTCGACGATGAGTTCCCCTTCGGCCACGGCCAACCGCCCAATCCACGACACCCGAGTTGGGTCGGCTGGATTCTCAGCGATCGTTAAGGTACCGGTGCCGCGATGCCGAAAAATTCCCGAAGGCTCGCTATGGAGGGTCCCGTTATAGACAGTACTTGCGCCGTTGGCTCCTGTTTCGAAAGTCTGAGTCGACCATAGCAGGGTGCCGCCGCCAGTTAGAGCTCCGATGATGGGGTTGATCGACTCGGAAACGATCTTCAGCCCGTATTCGGTATTCAAGTGAACGGTTGAGTAATGCAAAGCCTGCGGATGATCGAGGTAGAGCTCGCCTTGGTTGATGATGGTGCTGCCCGTGAAGGTATTGGCACCCTCTAGCGTGAGAAAACCAGACCCCGATTTGGTGATGCCGCCTTCTCCGGAGATCGCGCCGGACACTATGAAACCGCTGCGTATGTCCCATTCCGTCATCGAAGGCAAATGGACATTGCTCGCGATCTCAAACATCCGAAAGAACCTTGGTAGGTCGGTGGTTACTCCTTGGGTAATGGTGAGCGTGCCGTTGTCTAGCGAAGCGGATTGCGAGCCGCCTGTGTAAAGCATCAGGGAATCGACGGTTCGGTCACCGGCCAAGTCAATAACCGGATAATTGCGGTATCCCAGTCCCACACTGGCACCGGATGGCGGGACGGTGCCTTTCGACCAATTGGCGGGATCACTCCAGCTATTGCTTGCCGCGCCAGTCCAATAGTGAATCTCCTGGGCTTCTGAGCCCGAGGTCGCTACGCCTTGCAAGATGACTTGAAGGACTACTGTCAGCGCGAGGAGAGATAAGCTCGAAGGCAAGCGGGATGGCATGGCTTGTTGTTCCGTCGCCTCGAAGGGGTTCCCACGAATAGATTCCGCAGCGCATTTTAGTCGGATTGCCGGTTGAACGCACGCACAAAAAAGGGCAGAGAGCGCACCGTGCGCTCTCTGCCTGTTGGGAATCGTGTGGGTCGAACGGTTAAGGGTCGGCTATTGGCCCCCCATCGACTCTTCGATCGTCTTCTGGATTTTCTCGAGGTTGAACGAGCCGGGGGATTGGCTCGGCGGGTATTCCTTCATCGACATGAGGAATTTCGCGCCGAGTTGTTGCATGGGGGCCAGCAAGTAGACGCGGTCGAGGAACCAGTCGTCGTAGGTGTTGGCGTTGTGCTGGGCCCGTTCGAACGGGTCGCGCCGCAGGTTGAACAGGAGCGGGACGCGGAGGTCGGTGAAGGGTTCGCGCCACACGCCGAACGCCTGGCCGCGGTTTTCGAGGAACACGGCTTTCCAGTCGTCGTAACGCATGGCGACGACTTGGCCGTCGTCGTTGACGTAGATGAACTCGTGGCGGGGCGACTCTTCGGTCTCGCCGGTGAGGTACGGCAGTTGGTTGTAGCCGTCGAGGTGGTTGCGGTACTCGCGTCCGTTGAGTTCGACGCCGGTGAGTAGCTTCTCCTTAATGTCGGTGTCGCCTGCGGCGGCGGCGAACGTGGTGAGCCAGTCTTCGTGCGACACGATGCCATTGAGCATCTTGCCGGCGGGGAAGTGGTCGGGCCAGCGGACGAAGCAGGGGACGCGATAGGCACCTTCCCAGTTCGAGTTCTTCTCGCTGCGGAACGGCGTGGTGCCGGCGTCAGGCCAGGTGTTGTAGTGGGGGCCATTGTCGGTCGAGTACATGACGATGGTGTTCTCGGCGAGTCCGAGTTCGTCGAGGTAGTCGAGCAGTTGGCCGACGTGAACGTCGTGCTCGATCATGCCATCGGTGTACTCGTCGTTCCCCTTGTGGCGATGCTCGTCGCGCACGTGGGTGCGGAAATGCATGCGGGTGCCGTTCCACCAGCAGAAGAAGGGCTTGCCGGCGTCCTTCTGCCGCTTGATGAAGTCCTTGGCGGCGGCGACGGTCTCGTCGTCGATGGTTTCCATCCGCTTCTTGGTGAGCGGCCCGGTGTCTTCGATGGTTTGGCCCCCTTTTCCATCGGCTTTGCATCGGAGCACGCCACGGGGTCCAAACACTTGCTTGAACGTGCGACCGTCGGCCATCTTCATGTCGGCGGGGTAGTCTTCGTTCTCGGGTTCTTCTTCGGCGTTGAGGTGGTAAAGGTTGCCGAGGAACTCGTCGAAGCCATGCATGGTGGGCAGGTGCTCGTCGCGGTCGCCCTGGTGATTCTTGCCGAACTGGCCGGTGGCGTAGCCGTTGTGCTTCATGACGGTGGCCATCGTGACGTCGGTCTTCTGCCAGCCTTCTTTGGCGCTGGGAATGCCGACCTTGGTCATGCCGGTGCGCACGGGAACGCAACCCCCGATGAACGCGGCGCGGCCGGCGGTGCAGCTTTGCTGGGCGTAGTAGTCGGTGAACGACAGGCCCTCTTTGGCGAGTCGGTCGATGTTGGGGGTGTGGTAGCCCATCATGCCGCGGCTATTGGCGCTGACGTTCCAGGTACCGATGTCGTCGCCCCAGATGACGAGCACGTTCGGCTTGTCCTGGGCGAAGGTGGCGGGCGCGACCAGCAGCAAGCCAGCCACGCCAAGGAGTAAACCTCTGAAGAGCCTCATGTCGCAACCTCCCGAAGACAAGTTTGAAAGCGCGAACCCGGCCAGTAATTGCGGGCGAGCTCGCCGGTTCCCCTTCCCGGCGGCAGGAATATCGCCTGCCGAGGGCGACCGACTCGCAATTCGCCAGCAATGCGGCCTGCGGGGCGGATCTAGAAAAGGACTACTCCGATCCAATATATCGAGCTTGCGGGCCGGAGATGCAAGATTCCCAAGGGAAACCTTCGCAAATGCTTGCTGGGCGGGTGAGTCGGTGGCCGAAGACATGGGGGTGCGTCGGTCGCAATCTGGCAAGAAGGTGGGATGGAGGGTTGGCGAGGTGTGGGAACGGCTCCCGCCGGCGGAGGCCTTTGGGCGTGGGGGAGTCTCGGGAGGCCGAAAGTCGGCGGCATCTGGCGTGGGGTAAGCCGCGGCCCCCTTGCGTGCTAGCCTGGGATGGTTAAACTACTGGGCTTAGCAGCGACGTGTAACGATAAGTCAAGTGAAACCCGTTTGATGCAAGGGCAATTGGGCCCTTGGGAAAAGGAGTGTAGCGCCCCCCGACCGCGAGAGCCAAATTGGCCCGCTCCGGCCCCGGTGGTCGGTGCTCGCCCTCTTGGTTCCGAGCATCAGGGGTGGTTGGACGCCAGGACACGAAGCACCGGATATTTTAGTTGCCCCCAGCGAGTTTATAGGTTTCGAGTATGCCGCTTACGAAGGAACGGAAAGAAGAGCTGATCGGTGATTTTGGACGCAAGTCGGACGATTCGGGTTCGGCTGAGGTTCAAATCGCGCTGCTTACCAGCCGCATCAGCGAGATGACCGAACACATGAAGCTGCACCCCAAGGACTATTCGAGTCGTCGGGGTTTGCTGCGGATGGTGAGCCGTCGTCGCCGTCATCTGGACTACACCAAGCGACACAACCCGCAGCTATACCTCGACCTGCTGCGTCGGCTTGAGATTCGTAAGTAATCTCGCCAGCCGCGAGTGGTTAGGGCCTAATTATATTCCGCCGGTAGCTTTCGTATCCCGGCCGCCCTGGTGCGGCTGGGTGCTGGGCCGGTTGGCCATTCTCTGTTGCCACCATGCGTCCCGAGTGCCGCTGCGCGTTCTGCGTAGCGTCCGCTGTTGGGCGTATCTCGCCGATCGGAGGCCGTTCTGGCACTCTTGTTCCCTGGGGCTCCTGAAAGCCGGCTAGGACTAGCAAGAAAGAAAAGATTGTGAACAGAGTACGTGTAGAAAAGCAAATTGGCAGTCAGGTGCTCAGCATCGAGACTGGTGCCCTCGCGAAGCAAGCCGCTGGTGCCTGCATGGTTCAATACGGCGAAACCGCCGTTCTGGTAGCCAGCGCCCACGACAAGCCTCGCCCCGGCATCGACTTCTTCCCCCTCACCTGCGACTACCGCGAGCGTCACGCCGCGGCTGGTAAGTTCCCCGGTGGCTTCCTGAAGCGCGAGGGTCGTCCTTCGACGAAGGAAACGCTGACATCGCGATTGATGGACCGTCCGATTCGTCCGATGTTCGCCGATGGCTTCATGGACGAAGTGCAGATTCAAGCCTTGGTGATGTCGAGCGATCGACAGAACGACGGCGACATCCTGGCGATGATCGGGGCGAGTGCCTCGCTGTGCATCTCGCACCTGCCGTTCCAGGGCCCGCTCGGTTCGATTCGGCTGGGTCAGGTGGACGGCGTGTTCGTTCCCTTCCCGACCGCCGACGAACTGGAAGTGAGCGACCTGGACCTGATTGTCTCGGGCACCAAGGACGCCATCCTGATGATCGAGGGCTTTGCCCGCGAGATGTCGGAAGACCGGATGGTCGAGGCGCTGCTCGAAGCCCACAAGTACGTGATCGCGATCTGCGACCTGCAGAATGAGTTGGCCGAGAAGGTCCAGCCGAAGAAGATGGACTTCGTCTCGCCTCCGAGCGATGGCCTCGCCGAGAAGCTTCAGGAGATGTACTACAACAAGCTGCACGCCGCGAAGCAAACTCCCGGCAAGCACGATCGTGCTGAGGCTTGTAGCGTGGTGAAGAAGGAAGCTCTGGAAACGCTGATCCCCGACCCGAACGCCGAGGGTGCTTACTCGTTGGCCTCGTTCGGCACCAAGTGGCACGCTCTGGAAGAGAAGGTCATCCGCGACCTGATCCTCGCCGGCACGCGTGCCGACGGGCGTGATCACAAGACGCTGCGTGCGATTGAGTGCGAAGTGGACGTGCTGCCCCGCGTGCACGGTTCGGCCGTGTTCCAACGTGGCGAAACGCAGGCCCTGATCACCGTGACCTTGGGTACGGGTCGTGACGAGCAGCGCGTGGATGGCATGTTCGAAGAGTACTCGAAGCACTTCATGCTGGACTACAACTTCCCCTCCTACTCGGTGGGCGAGTGCCGTCCGATTCGTGGCCCCGGTCGTCGTGAGATTGGTCACGGCATGCTGGCCGAGCGAAGCGTGAACCCGGTTCTTCCGCCGCACGACGAGTTCCCCTACACGATTCGCGTGATCTCGGACATCACCGAGTCGAACGGTTCGAGCTCGATGGCGAGCGTGTGCGGTGCGACGCTGGGCCTGATGGCCGCGGGCGTGCCGATCACGAATCCGGTGGCGGGTATCTCGATCGGACTGGTGAAGGACGGCGACAACTTCGTGTTGCTCACCGACATCATCGGCGACGAGGACCACTTCGGCGACATGGACTTCAAGATTGCCGGCACTCAGAACGGCATCACGGGCATTCAGCTCGACCTGAAGATCAAGGGCATCACCGAGGAAATCATCCGCGGTACGCTGATCCAGTCGCGCGAAGCACGCATGGAAATCCTGCGGGCGATGCTGTCGACCATTCAGCGTCCCCGTGCCGCCACGTCCGCGACGGCGCCTCGCTTGGTTCGGACGAAGATTGCTTCGGACAAGATCGGCATGCTGATCGGCCCTGGTGGAAAGAACATTCGTTCGATCCAGGAGGACACCGGTTCGCAGATCGATATCGACGAAGACGGCACCGTCACGATCGCCGCCGCCGACGAGGCATCGCTGAAGGCCGCGCTGTCGCGTGTGGAAGCGGTCACTGCCACGGTGCAGGTCGGTCGCATCTACGACGGCAAGGTGACGAGCATCAAGGACTTTGGTGCGTTCATCGAAATCCTGCCGGGCAAGGACGGTCTGTGTCACATCAGCGAGCTGTCGAACGAGTACGTCTCGAGCGTCGCGGACATCCTGAGCGTGGGTGATTCGATCCAGGTGAAGGTGATCGCCGTCGACGAGCAAGACCGCGTGAAGCTGAGCCGCAAGGCCGTGCTGGCCGAAGCCAATGGCGACGGCGGCAATGATGGCGACGACGCCTAGCCCATCGCCAACGAGCGATGCCTGAAAACCAAAGAACGGGCCCCGCTTGCGGGGCCCGTTTTTATTGCAGGATAATGGGAGAACGGATCACGCCACTCTCGCCGCGAACACGATGTCCGACCAAACCGCCACCGCCGTCCAGCGTCTGATGGAGCAGTACACCGAGATCGCTCGGCTAGCGGGGGCGCTTGCGCACGAGATCAAGAACCCGCTGTCGACGATTCGGCTGAACTTGCAGCTGCTGGCCGAAGACATTGAGGTCGAGCCCTCGCCGCATCAGCATCGATCGCTCCGCCGCGTGGCGACCATGCAGAGCGAGTGCAAGCGGCTGCAAGGTTTGCTCGACGACTTTTTGAACTTCGCGAAAGTTCGCCGGCTGACGCTGAAGCCCACGGACCTGAACCGCGAGCTCGACAACTTGCTCGACTTCTTCGCGCCCGAGGCGGAAGCCGCGGGAGTGACGGTGCGGCGGTACTTTGATCGCGAGCTACCAACGGTGCTGTTGGATCGCGATTCGTTCCGGGCCGCGGTGCTCAACCTGCTGATCAACGCCAAGCAGGCGATGGAGCAGGGGGGCGTGCTGACCGTCGCCACCACGGCCGAGGGAGAGTGGGTGCTGCTGCACTTGATCGACACGGGCTGCGGCATGGACGATCAAACGGCGGCGCGAATGTTCGAGACGTTCTTCTCAACCAAGCCAGGCGGCTCGGGGCTGGGACTGCCGACGACGAGTAAAATCATCGAAGCGCATGGCGGCGCGATTCGCGTCGAAACCGAAGAAGGCCGCGGCACGCATTTCACGGTGTCGCTTCCCGTGCCGGCGAGGTTGCCAGGGCAGGGGAGCGGGACGAGGGAAGTGATCGTACCGGAGTAACAAGGAGTTTTTGGCCACGGATGGACACGGATGTAACACGGATTGGGAATACGGAACACTAATCGGCGCTAATCTTCGCTAATAAAGACTCCGAGGAGGCATAAGCTTCGAAGTGCCTTACTCTCTGTTACCTCTGTTTGCTCCTGTTAAACTTACGTCCATCCGTGTTTCATCCGTGTTTCATCCGTGTCCATCTGTGGCTAAGAACCATCGTCGGAACCATCGAAGCAATATAGTCCTCTAAATCGTATGTCGAAGAGCAAAACAGCCCAAGTTGGTCCTCCGATTCACGTCCTCGTGGTGGACGACGATCGCGCGCATGCCGAAACGATCGCGGATAGCCTGTCGAGTCAGGGCTACGCCTGTACCATCGCCACGAGTGGCGAGGAGGGTGCCGAGCTGATGGAGCGGCGTGGGTTCGAGATCGTCGTAACCGACCTGCGGATGCCGAAGTTCGGTGGGCTGGAGATTCTGGCCAAAGCCAAGGACGACCTGCCCGACGCCGAGGTGATCATGGTCACTGGGCATGGCACCATCGAGTCGGCGGTCGAGGCGATGCGCGAGGGGGCGTCGCACTTTTTGCTCAAGCCGCTCGACCTAGGTCAGCTTCGCAGCGTGGTCGACAACGCGGCCCTCGCGCAGCACCTCCGCCGCGCAAACGCCGAGCTCAGCCGGCGACTCGACGAGAAGTTCGGCTTCGAGAGTTTGATCGGCAACAGCCCGCCAATGGTCGAACTGATCGAGCGAATGCGACGCATTGCTCCGACCGACGCGACGGTGTTAATCGAAGGCGAAACGGGGACGGGTAAGGAACTGGTTGCCCAGGCGATTCATCAAAACAGCCCGCGCAAGAATCGGCACTTCGTGGGGCTCAACTGCGCGGCACTCAGCGAGCACATTCTCGAGGGCGAGTTGTTCGGCAGCGTGCCGGGGGCGTTCACCGACGCCCGCGATCGCATGGGAAAGTTCGAGTATGCGGATGGCGGGACGCTGTTCCTTGACGAGGTGGGCGACATGCCAGTGCCGACGCAAATCAAGTTACTGCGGGTGCTCGAGAGCCGCGAGATCACGCGGGTGGGCAGCAACGAGACGGTGAAGGTCGACGTTCGGATTCTCTCGGCCACGAATCGCAATCTGGAAGAAGCGGTGGCGAAAGGGGATTTTCGCGAGGACCTTTACCATCGCTTAAAGGTGATCAGCCTGAAGCTGCCGAGCCTCGCCGAGCGGTCGCAGGACATCCCGCTGCTGGTGGATCACTTCATGAAGGTCCATGCCGCGCGGCATGGCAAGAAGATCAAGAGCATGACCACCGCCGCCCGCCGCCGATTGATGGCGTTTCACTGGACCGGCAACGTGCGGCAACTGTCGAACACGGTCGACAGCATGGTGGTGGTCGACTACGACGAAGTGCTCGACCTCGACGATTTGCCACCGGAGTTCAACCCGCCGGAAAGCGAGTCGGGTGGTTCGAGCGCCGACGGCCTGCACACACTCGTTGGTAAGCCGCTCGCGGAGATCGAAGGCCTGTTCATTGCCGAGACGCTCAAAGTCACGGGCGGTAATCGCGAAGAAGCAGCGACCATGCTCGGGATCGGTGAGCGGACGTTGTATCGGAAGATTAAGGAGTACGAGTTGTAGCAAGTGAGGCGAGCGGGGCCCGTCAGGGCCGTGGTCGGTTGGCACGTGAGCAGATGCATGTCATCCTGAGGGAGCCCTAGCGACTGAAGGATCTCGCGGAATAATCGACACGGATTTTGTCTCACGCAGAGGCGCAGAGACGCGAAGGATGGCTTATTTCCCTTGCAAGTTGGTTCAAGCGAACAGTAGAGCAACCGAGACGATTGCGCTACTCTCAATCGCAACCTAGATCCTTCGGTCGCTGACGCTCCCTCAGGATGACATAACCTTAAGCTCTCACGGACGAACTCTCATGCCTCGCATCCAACAACTCTCTGCTTCGGTCGTGAATAAAATCGCGGCTGGTGAGGTGATTGAGCGACCGGCTAGTGTCGTGAAGGAACTCTTGGAGAACTCGATCGACGCCGGGGCGACGCGGGTCGATGTGCGGCTCGAGGCCGGCGGGCGGGAGCTGATTCGTGTCACCGACAATGGCTGCGGCATCGAGGCGGACGACTTGATGCTCGCGGTGTCGAATCACGCGACCAGCAAGATTGTCTCGGCCGACGACCTGTTCGAAGTCGCGACGATGGGGTTTCGTGGCGAGGCGCTTGCATCCATTGCCGAAGTGAGTCGCACGCTGCTGCGGACGCGCACGGCCGAGTCCGCGAGTGGGTCGGAGCTGCGCGTGAACGGCGGCGTCGCCGAGCCCGTCGTGCCGGCCGGTTGTCCGGTGGGAACGACCATCGAAGTCCGCGACTTGTTCTTCAACACGCCGGTGCGGCAGCGATTCCTTCGCAGCCCGCAAACGGAGATTGGCCACGCGACCGAGGCGTTCGTACGGATCGCGCTGGCGCATCCCGAAGTCCATTGCCGACTGGAGCACGGGCAGCGCGAGGTCCACGACCTGCCACCAACCGACGATTGGCGGGTACGCATCGCGGCGCTGTTCGGGGACGAACTCGCGGACGCGCTGATCGAAGTCGAGAGTGTCGATCCGCCGATCTCGCTCAAGGGCTACGCCGCCAATCCGCAGTACAGCCGAGCGAACAATCGCCTGCAGTATCTTTTCCTCAATGGGCGGAACATACGCGATCGGGCGCTGCAGCACGCGCTGGGCGAAGCCTACCGTGGGCTCTTGCTGACGGGGCGTTACCCGATTTGCTTCCTCAGGTTTGACATGCCGGCGAACTTGGCCGACGTGAACGTCCATCCGACGAAGCTCGAAGTACGTTTTCAGGACGGCGGGAGGCTCTACAGTCAACTATTGAGCACGCTGCGGACTAAGTTCCTGTCGAGTGATCTTCGCGCTGGACCGGGAGGGCAGGGGGTATCGCCGACGTGCGAGGAGGACCTCGCCGCTTCCGGAACGAGTTCGATCGTCGAGTGGGCGAAGGACCAGCTGACGCAGCGGCGGTTCGATTCGGCTTCCGCGCCAAGTCCTTCGATGCGACCGGTGGGCGAGCCGCTGGTGATGCATCGGCTGCCGCAGCCGTTTCGGCCGTTCCCGGAGGCAGGTGGTGTGAGACCTATGCCACGTGCGGAAGAGGTTAGTGCGGAGGGTGGGGCCGACGATATCGCCGACGCTGCGGCTAACCTGCAAGCGGCGGCGGTGGTGCGCGAGTCGGGGGCTAAAGCGATTCAGTTGCACAATCGCTACTTGATCGTCGAAACCGAACATGGCATGGAGATCATCGATCAGCACGCGTTGCACGAGCGGATTTTGTACGAACAGATTCGCGCGAAAGTCGCGGCGGGACAACTCGAATCACAATCGCTCTTGGTCCCCGAACCGGTGGACTTGGCGGCGGACGAGGCGGCGGCGGTGCTCGAGCATCGCGAGTTGCTCAAGAAACTCGGCGTCGCGGTCGAACCCTTCGGGGGCGATACGGTCCTGGTCTCTAGTTATCCGGCAATGCTCGCGAACTTGCCCCCGCGCGAGGTGCTCGGCGAAGTGGTCGATCGGCTGATGTCGTCCGATCGGCTCCCCGAGGCGACCGATTTGCTCGACGAACTGCTCCATACCGTCGCCTGCAAGGCCGCGGTAAAATACGGCGACCGACTAACCTCCGAGGAAATCACGGCCCTACTGGACCACCGCCACTTGACCGAAAACCACCACCACTGCCCCCACGGCCGGCCAACGGCCCTGGTGTTCAGCTGCGACGACCTGGATAAGCAGTTTAAGCGGATTTAAGGGTGAGGCCTGGGGCTTGAGGCTCGGGACTCGGGACTGGAGGAGATAATAGTCGTTTGAAGTGGCAGCCCTTCTCAGTCAGAATAGCGGTTTAGCAAACTTGAAGTATCGGGCAGCCCCCAGCCCCCAGCCCCCAGCCCCCAGCCCATGATTTGCGTTTCCATAGGCCGAAGTCGTCACAAGCACTTGCTCGCGGAGTACCAGGAACTGGTAAAGCGCGGCGCGAAGCTGGTGGAGTTGCGGATCGACTACGTGGCGAGCCGGCTGAACTTGCAGCGATTGCTGAAGGACCGGCCCTGCCCGGTAGTGATCACGTGCCGTCGCGAAGAGGATGGTGGCAAGTGGCAAGGAACCGAAGAAGCCCGACAGATGGTGCTCCGCGAGGCCATCGCGCTGCAGTCCGAGTACGTCGACATCGAAGACGACATTGCCGCCAAGATACCGCGCTACGGCAAGACGAAGCGGATCATCAGCTACCACAACTTCCGCCACACGCCCGACGATCTGATCGAGATCTACGATCGCCTCGCCGCGCTCGACGCCGATGTGGTGAAGATCACGACGATGGCGCAGAATCCCCACGATAATGTGCGGATGCTGGAGATGGTGAAGCAGGCGAAGCTGCCGACCGTGGGCATGTGCATGGGGGACATCGGCACCCCGTCGCGTATCTTGCTGGCAAAGTACGGCGGGCCTTTTACCTACGCGACCTTCCATCACGAGCGAGTCCTCGCGCCAGGGCAACTGTCGTTCGACCAGATGAAGGACATCTATCGCTACGAGTCGATCAATGCCGACACCGAGGTGTTTGGCGTGATCGCCGATCCGATTGCTCACAGCCTGAGTCCGCACATCCACAACGCGGCGCTCGCCGAGCAGGGGATCAACGCGGTGTACGTGCCGTTCCGCGTGCCAGCCGATTCGCTGGGGCAGTTCATCGAGGACGTGCCGAAGCTCGGCATTAAGGGCTTGAGCGTTACTATTCCGCACAAAGAGACCGTGTTCAAACATGGCATCAAAGCGACGCCGGCTGCGAAAGGGATTAAGGCCGCCAACACGCTGCTGTTCCGCGATGGCGAGTCGATTGGTTGCAACACCGACTGCACCGCCGCGATGGATTCGCTCGAACTAGCCATGGGCGGGCTCGGCCAGAAGCCGAGTCCGCTGCAAGACAAGCGAGTGCTGCTGCTGGGTGCGGGTGGTGCATCGCGGGCGATTGCGTTTGGACTTAAGCAGCGCGGCGCGCGAACCGTCATCGCCAGCCGCACTCGCGATCGTGCCGACAAGCTGGCCGCCGAGTTCGGTGCGAAGTCAGTCGAGTGGCAAGCCCGCCACACGGTGCCTGCCGACGTGGTAATCAATGGCACGCCGATCGGCATGCATCCCAACGTCGACGAGACCCCCTTCAACCGCTCGTACCTGAAGCCCTCGATGCTGGTATTCGACACGGTTTACAATCCCGAGTCGACGCTGTTGATCAAGGAAGCCCGTAGTCATGGCTGCCACGTGGTGACCGGCGTCGAGATGTTCGTTCGCCAGGCAGGATTACAGTTCAACCTTTTCACGGGACAGGAACCGCCGCTGGAGACGATGCGTGCGACTCTCAAGCGCGTGACGGGGCCAGTGAAGTAGTGGGGCTGTTGGCTATAAGCTGTAGGCCGGAAGATTTAAGTAACTGTTGACTCTCGCCATCTGCCACTCGTCCATGACTCTCGACCGTAAGTTGTTCCTCGTTGGTTACCGTGGCACGGGGAAAACGACCGTGGCGAGGGAGCTTGCCGAGCTGCTCGGTAGTGATTGGGTCGATGCGGACGACCAGATCGAGCTGCGTGGCCATCGAACGATCGCGGAGATCTTTGCCGAGGATGGCGAGCAGGGGTTCCGCGATATTGAAGAGGAAGTAGTGAGCTCGCTAGCCGCGGGACCTAACCAAGTGGTGGCACTGGGCGGCGGAGCTGTGCTGCGCGAGTCGAACCGCGCCGCGATCGCGGGGCATCACGTCGTGTGGCTCGTTGCGTCCCCCAAGGTGCTTGCGGGGCGACTCACGGCCGATGAAACCTCGGCATCCCGGCGGCCCAGTTTAACCGGCGCGGGGCTGGTGGAGGAAATCGAGCAAGTGCTCGCCGTGCGGACGCCGATCTACCAGCAGTGTGCTACGATGGTCGTGAGCACCGAAGGCCGGTCGCCCCGCGAGATCGCGGCAGAAATCCACGGCATGCTAGCCGGCAACTAACGACATGAAGTCATGCAGGCCCTTCTCGCCCTTCCGCTGCCGCTGCGATTGGCACTGGTGTTCGTCGTCGCCGCGGTACTGGCATCGCTCGCCAACGCGGCTATCTATCACTTCGCCTGGCGGCGACGCTTGCGTTCCCCCTGGCAACCTGTGCCCGAAGGCGTCGCGTCGCGGACATGGTTCGATTGCCTTCCAATCGTCGGCTGGTGGCAATTGCGGCGCGAGTCGACGATCCACGGCCCTGGGCATTGGGTCCGGCCGATGCTCATCGAGCTGTTGTTTCCGCTTGGCATCGCGTGGCTCTACTGGTGGGAGACCGAGGCGTTCGGTCTCCTTGCCGAGCAGGTGCCGGGGCAGTTCGGCAAGCTCGACTCCACGCCGCTGGTGGGCATTGTGCACATCGAGTTCTTCGCCCACGCGATGCTGGCGTGGTTCATGCTGATTGCCACGTTCATCGACGCCGACGATCGCATCATCCCCGATACGGTCACCGTCCCCGGGACCCTGCTGGGACTAGTGCTGGCGACGCTTGCCCCGATGGCGCTCTTACCTCAAATCACCAACACGCCGGTGGCCCCCATTGTCGGCGTGCCTCTCACCACTCGCGGCGGCGCGCCGGTTGATCTCTACTTAGAGCCTGTTCACTTGGCCGCCGCCAGCCCATGGCCTGCCGAACTTCTCGCTCCGGCGCCCAACGTTTACTCGCTGCTGATCGCACTTGGCTGCTACTGGCTCTGGTGCTTTGCCTTCGTCCGCCGGCGATGGCTTGCAAGGCGAGGATTCGGGCGCGCCGTGCAGTACTTCTTTGTGCGTATCGTCCGCGACTGGTGGACGGTGCCCCTCCGTGAAGTGACGGCGATTGGCACGGTGCTCGTCACGCTTGTGTGGTGGTGGGGTGGCGGGGCGTGGGTCGGACTGCTGTCGTCCCTTGTTGGCCTTGTGGGTGCGGGTGGCGTGGTGTGGCTGATTCGCATCTTCGCCGGCGCCGCGCTCCGCCGCGAGGCGATGGGCTTTGGCGACGTGCTTCTGATGATGATGATTGGCACCCTCATCGGCTGGCAAGCGGGCGTGATCGTGTTCTTCGCCGCTCCGTTTGCGGCGCTCGTCTACGGCTTGGTACAACTCATCGCCCGGCGAGATAACGAGCTCCCCTACGGACCTTTCCTCTGTGCGGCCACTGTCCTAGTGATCGTTCGCTGGGGTGCTATTTGGCTGTGGATCCAGACGGCGTTCATGGTGCCCTGGCTAGTTCCGGCGGTGCTGGTGGTGTGCCTAGTGCTGTGTGGCGCGATTCTATCGGTCTATCAAGCCGCCAAGGACCGCCTTCTGGGACCCCAGCAGGCACGGTAAACCTGCTTGAGTGACCTAGGTTTGGGAGTAAATGGCTCCCCGCCCGGTTCACTCAAGCATGCTCTGGTTCACGAACATCGACGACCTCGTTGCCCACCGCGATCGCGTTGCGCGAGGTCGCTACGGCGTGATCGAATGCGCGTCGGGCGAGTTTCGCCGGCTGTGGTTTCGCCCCTGGCCTAAGCTGATGTCGCTGCCCGAAGTGTGGCCGGTGCGGTGGAAGTTCCACGCCCGGGGCCCGCAGGACCGTTGCCTGCTGTACTTCAATCAGCCGCTTGGCATGGACAACTTTCTCGCGCTGCGGTACATCGTGTCAAGCGACGGAACGAGCTACGCCACATTCCGCGCAGCGCTCGCGGCGCTCGACCAAGTGGCTGCGATCAAGCGGACCGACGCGATCGTTTGCGACGCGGCGAATCTGCGACTCACCGATCGCCTGATGGCACGCTGGGGCTGGTCGCAGCACAAGCCACAGCGGTGGCACCGCAACTTTATCCGGCGTTTCTATGGCGAATATCCTGCGAACTGCGTGATTAGCTAGATTCGCCCTGCTAGCACCGACTGCCCCCCCGAATGCTTGCTATTGTGGCTGCCAGTCGCGGTTGCTAGGATCTGCCGCGCTAAAGCTGACAAGTGGTGCCAGCTTGCCCCGCCTCGTGCCCGCCCGCGAGATTCATGTCCCTTCGCTCCGCCACCCTCGCCTGGATGCTGCTCGCCGTCGTGATGACGACCGGTTGCGGACGAGTTGTGTTCACGCCGAAGGGTGCCCAGGCACCGGGCCAACCGATCGCGCTCACACCACAGCAGCAAACGCAACTCGCGATGCAGCAACAACAGTTGCAGCAACGTGCCGACGCGCTTGATCGCGACAATCAAGAACTCGAAGCCTTGCTTGCCCAGTCTCGACAACACGAACAGTTGATGCGCGACCAGACCGTGGCGATGCAGGAACAGCTCAAGGCGACCAGCGATCGCCTCGCCGCGCTGCACACCGACAATCAGCAATTGCAGAGCCGCACTCAGGCCCTAACGGCGAGCGTTCAGCAGCCCGTTGGTGCCGAGATTCGGGCAAACAACACACTGCTCAAGCCGCTGCAAAGCGCTAACATGCCGGGTGTGAACGTGCGGCAGGATGGCGATACGATTCGCGTGACCATTGCTGGCGACACGCTGTTCGCCCCGGGCTCCGCTCAGTTGCAGCCGGGCGCGGACCAACTGCTGCGTCAGGTCGCCTCGGACCTGATGACCAACTACCCCGACCACCGCATCGGCATCGAAGGCCACACCGACAACCAGTCGGGCATGTCGGCTCAGTACCCGTCGCCCCACCATCTGTCAGTCGCCCAGGCGACCACGGTCTACGAGCTGCTCCGGCAGTCGCTGGGGGCTTCGGCCGAGCAGTTGTTCGTCATTGGTCACGGCGCAAACCACCCGCAGGTGTCCAACGCCACCCCCGCCGGCCAGGCGCAGAACCGTCGCATCGAGCTGGTGGTCTACCCCGAAACGACTCGCCGCCAGTAAGCGGCCACTCTCGTTGGCGACTTCTTTGGGCTAAACTGGGATGGTTGTCACACCCCCAAGACTCAGCCCCCGCCCCAGCATTGATCGCGATCGTCAACTACGAAATGGGTAACCTCCGCAGCGTCCAGAAGGCGCTGGAGAGCTTAGGCTACGAGGCCGAAGTGACGGACAACCCGGCGAAGATCGCCGCGGCGGACAAGATGATCCTGCCTGGCGTGGGTGCTTACTCCGACGCCATTGCCGCGCTTCGCGAGCGGAACCTCGTCGAGCCACTTCGCAAAGTGATCGCCAGCGGCAAGCCAACGCTTGGCATCTGTCTCGGCATGCAGCTGCTGTTCGAGACCAGTTACGAGGATGGCGAGCACCAGGGGCTTGGCATTCTTGGCGGCAAGGTGGTGAAGTTCGATATCCCGCGCGAGTACAAAGTGCCGCACATGGGATGGAACCAGATCACCAAGTGCAAAGAGTCGCCGCTGTTCGCGGGCATCGACGAAGGGGCGTACTTCTACTTCGTGCACTCGTACTACATCGTGCCAACGGATTCGTCGATTGTTGCAACTACTACCGACTATCCGCAGCCCTTCACCAGCAGCGTCGAGCTGGGCAATCTGTACGCGACCCAGTTCCACCCCGAAAAGAGCCAAACGGTCGGGCTGAAGCTGCTGGCGAACTTCGCGGCGCTGTAAAACGGTCGCCGGCGATCAGTTCCCCTTGTCGTTCTGCTCGGCCATCCATTTGTCGAGCGCGATGCGCATCTCGTCGAGCTTCGCGGCGTAGGCGGGGTCGTCGATCAGATTGCGGAGTTCCTTGGGGTCCGACGCCGTGTCGTACAGCTCTTCCGGCACGCGATGCTGGTAGCGTCGAACCACCGCGGCCGCGTGCTCGTCGGTCTTTGCCTTCTCGACCCAACTCGCCCAGTAGGGGGAGTCTTCAGCGACCTTCGTCACGTGCGAAGTAAATACATTCTCGGGCTCCAAGTTGCGAATGTACTTATACCGACCATCGTGCATCGCTCGAGACGCGAAGTCGTTGAATTCGCCGTCGCCCGAATGGGTGACGAAAATCACGTCGCGATGGGTGTCCGTGTCGCCCTCGAGTACCGGCAGGAACGAACGCCCGTCGATGCCCTTCGGCGTTTCGCCACCGGCGGCCTCGAGCAGTGTGGGCAGAATGTCGACCCACTGCACCTTGGCATCGGTGCGGACGTTCTCGGCGACCTGCTTCGGCCACACCGCGATCATCGGCGTGCGGATACCTTCGTCGTACAGGTTCCACTTCGCGAACGGCCACTGGGCACCGTGGTCGCTGGTGTGCAGGAACAACGTGTTTTCGCCGAGCTTCTCGTACGCGGCATCGAACACTTGGCCCAGATCGCGGTCCATCCGCTGAATGGCTTGGTAGTACTTCGCCCGGGCTCGCCGAGTGTCGGGGGTGCGCACGTGATGAAACGGGATGTCGATATTCTTTGCAACCACGTCGGTCGCCGGTGGCCAAGGCACGTGCGGCCAGTTGGTACCGACGAACAGCACGAGCGGCTTATCACTGTCGCGCTCGTTGAGCCATTTGACGGCCTCGTTCACGCATTGGTCCTGGTGGTAGTCGAACAGCTTTGCAATATCAAAACCGTACTCGGAAGTTTGGCGGTAATGACCCACCTTGCCGAACGACACCACCTCGTATCCAAGGTTCTGAAAATACGCCGGCAGCTTCTTGATATCCTTCCGCGGTCGGGCGTGATTGAACTCGGCCCCGTTTCGCGCCGGCATCAACCCTGTCAGCAGCGCCGCACGACTGGGGGCACACGAGGGGGAGACTACAAAGGCATTGTCGAACGTCATCCCATGCTGAGCCACCCGCCGCATGTTGGGTGTGTCGAGGTCGACCGAGCCGTACAGCGACGAGTCGATCCGCGTGTGATCGTCCGAGAGGAAGACGACGATGTTGGGTGGACTTGCTGCTTGAGCAGCGAGCGAACCGAGGAAAAGGACGCAAGCGGCAATAGTACAAAAAGACGACAGCATGGCACTTCGGAAGGGGTTCGAAAGTAGCGAACAGGCACGTGCTCCATTCTAAGCCAGTTAACCCACGAACTGCACGCGAGTGGCCGGACTTTTCTCGAAGTTTGACGCTGAAATTGCAAGAATCTGGGTCCGAATTTGGGTCGAAAGCATGTCGCCTAAGGCGACGATTGGAGCCAGTAGTGGGACCGTGATTGTCCCAACGGTCAAGCTCTCTTGTCCGCGGCCTACATTGCTTGTCCCAAGTCGCTGCGAAATCTGCGTAGGGCCATGATCGTTAGCGCAATGAAGGTGAAAAGAACCAGGCCTTGGGTGATGGCGAAGGGTGGTTCGTTTTGCTTGGGAGCTAGTTCTGTGAGTGCCGGGACCTTTTGGAATAGCTGTACTACCAAGACAAAGAAATTGAAATAGAGCGACAGCACGGCGGTCGTGATGAACGTCGCACGCCATGCTCCGGCCAGCCGCCCGCCGTAGAGGGCGTAGCTCGCGACCGCCAGCGTAATGAGCGATAGAATGCCGACGGCGATTCCTGGTGTGAAACCGTGGAAGGGAAAGAAGAATCCTGTCACGCTGGTCGCCAGAGTTGACGCGAGAAAGACGGCGGTCCAGCCTCTGAACAGCTTGCCGGCGAGCAGCCCTGAGAGCACGCCAAACCCCGCGGCAATTCCCGCCAAGCTGATCAGGATGTGGACGAGCGTAAAATACTGTAGCGTCATGGGGATGCCCTGATAACTCTGCGCCTGCGGAGGAATCACAGCTTACCTTCGGCGACCCTTCATGCCTAGCTGATTGGCTGGCGGGTTCGCGCTCTGGGATCTTGAATAGAGACGCGTGAAGCGCCGTAACGGCGCGGAGCTTGTTACGGCCTACTCCTTGTGCGCTCTTAGTCGCTCCTTCAGAACGGCCAGCAGCTGGCTTTCGAACCGGTAAGGGTTCCACGCCATCGCGATGCGGCGTTCGGGTTTCACACCGTCGAAGGAGCGATACACCCGAGTGGTAGAGTGGTCGCAACTTCGGGCCATCGCGGGAATGAGCGACACGCCGTGACCAAGCGAGACCAGCTCCTGCACCGTGGTGAGTTGACTGGTTTGCTCGACCGCCACGGGCTGGAATGATCGCTGCCGACAGAAACCAATGACGCTCTCCGTCAAGCAATGCGCTTCACCCAAAAGCACGAACGGGTACGGCTCGACATCTTCGAGCACCACGCGTTTCTTCTTGGCGAGCGGATGATCTACCGGCATCGCGAGCAGCAGTTCTTCCTTGAAAAGCTCTTCGGTGTCGAGGTACTTTGCGGCGATGGGGAGGGCGAGAAGTGCCAAGTCAATCTCGCCTTGTTTGCATCTTGCCAGCAGATTGTCAGTGGTGTCTTCTTGAATCACTAACTCGGCGGCGGGGAACTCCGTGCCGAACTTCCGCAGGAACCCTGGCAGAAAGTAAGGCGCGATGGTGGGGATCACGCCGATACGTAGTCGCCCTTTATGTCCATCGTCGGCGATCCGGGCCTTGGTGTCATCAAGTATGCGGAGCACTTCCTCGGCACGGCTCTGGACCAGCCGCCCGGCTTCGGTAAGTTCGACCGCGCGTGTCTTCCGCTCGAGCAGTGGTTTGCCAAATTCCTCTTCGAGCCGTTGTATCGAGCGGCTAAGCGCAGGCTGCGAGATCGCGAGTTCATCCGCCGCGCGAGTGATGTTGCCTAGTCGAGCAACGGCCAGGAATTGGCGGAGTTGAGTGGTGTCCATAAGTCGGTGGTGTTTCCTCTTCCGTACTCCCTGCGCGGGTCCGAAGAGGGGGTTTTTGCGGGAATCTCAGCTCAACACATGCAAGTAACGCATGAAATCCATAATAGGTATGCATTGGAAACATTGCAAACAAACCCTTATATTGAGAGCTCGCAGTCGGGGCCAAGGCGGTCCGTGACGCTTTCCCAAGTCGTAAGGAGATACAAAATCATGGTGCGAACCATAGGAATCATCGCGCTTTTGGCGGCTGGAGTGGCCATCGCGCTACTCGCCGCAGACACGAACAAAGCAGCGACCGATAAGAACAAGAAGACCGACGAAGCGCCCCTGGTCGCCGAAACCGAAGACGCCAAGCCCGAGATGAAGTGCCCGGTGATGCACGGCGAATTGCCGCCGACGCTTGCCGGGTCGATGGGCATTGGCGAGTGGTGGCCCGAGCAGTTGAGCCTCGACATCCTGCATCAGAACTCGGAGAAGAGCAACCCGATGGGTCGCGACTTCGACTACGCCGCCGAGTTCAATGAGTTGGACATTGACGCGGTGAAGAAGGACCTCGAAGCGCTGATGACCGACTCGCAAGACTGGTGGCCTGCAGACTATGGTCACTACGGCCCTCTATTCATCCGCATGGCGTGGCACAGCGCGGGGACCTACCGCGTGGCCGATGGTCGTGGCGGCGCGAGCGATGGCACGCAGCGCTTCGCCCCGCTCAATAGCTGGCCCGACAACGCGAACCTCGACAAGGCACGCCGGCTGCTCTGGCCAATCAAGCAGAAGTATGGCGACAAGATCTCGTGGGCCGACTTGATGGTGCTGACTGGCAACGTCGCACTCGAGTCGATGGGCTTCGAGACTATGGGCTTCGCAGGCGGTCGCGCCGATGTTTGGGAACCGCAGAAGGACGTATGGTGGGGCCCCGAAACCGAGTGGCTCGGCGATAAGCGTTACCAGGGCGATCGCGAACTCGAGAACCCGCTCGCAGCCGTGCAGATGGGTTTGATCTACGTGAATCCCGAAGGTCCTAACGGCAAGCCCGATCCACTCGCCGCCGCCAAGGACATTCGCGAGACGTTCGGGCGGATGGCGATGAACGACGAAGAGACCGTGGCGCTGATCGCCGGTGGTCACACGTTCGGCAAGGCCCACGGCGCTGCCGACCCGCAGAAGTACGTTGGCCGCGAACCGGAAGGGGCGAGCATCGAAGAGCAAGGCCTCGGCTGGAAGAACAAGTTCAAGACCGGCAACGCCGACGCGACGATCACGAGCGGTTTGGAAGGTGCGTGGAGCGATACGCCGACCGAGTGGTCGAACAGCTACTTCGATAATCTGTTCGACTACGAGTGGGAGCTGACCAAAAGCCCCGCCGGCGCTCACCAGTGGACGCCCGTCGAAGCCTCGGCGAAGGGCACCGTGCCTGACGCGCACGACCCCAACAAGTCGCACGCGCCGATCATGTTCACGACCGACCTGGCGCTGAAGATCGACCCCGTCTACGCCCCCATTTCCAAGCGTTTCCACGAGAACCCCGAGGAATTTCAGAAGGCGTTTGCAGCGGCTTGGTACAAGCTGACGCATCGCGACATGGGTCCGCACTCGCGGCTCTTGGGTCCGTACGTTGCCAAGGCGCAGATCTGGCAAGACCCGGTACCTGAAGTCGACTACAAGCTCGTCGGCGACAAGGAAATTGCCGATCTAAAGAAGGCCATCCTCGCGTCGGGTGTGTCGAACGCCGATTTGATTTCGACCGCCTGGGCATCGGCCTCGACGTTCCGCTCGTCGGACATGCGTGGTGGTGCCAACGGCGCCCGTATTCGCCTGGAGCCGCAGAAGAACTGGCAGGTGAACGAGCCCCAGCAACTCGCCGAAGTTCTCGCGAAGCTTGAAAAGGTTCAACAGGACTTCAATAAGGCGCAGTCGGGCGACGTGCGCGTATCGCTAGCCGATGTGATTGTCCTGGGTGGTTCGGCGGCGATTGAAGCCGCGGCGAAGGATGCCGGCCACGAGGTCGAAGTCCCGTTCGCTCCGGGTCGCACCGACGCAACGCAGGACATGACCGACGCCGAGTCGTTCGCCGTGCTCGAGCCCAAGGCCGACGCGTTCCGCAACTACTACCGGCAAGGTCTCGATCGTCGCCCGGAAGAGTTGATGGTCGACAAGGCTAACCTGCTTGATCTCACCGCGCCCGAAATGGCGGTGCTGGTGGGTGGCATGCGAGTCCTTGGAACCAACTTCGAAGGTTCGGACCTCGGCGTCTTTACCGACAAGCCTGGCACCTTGACCAATGACTTCTTCGTGAACCTGCTGGACATGGGCACGGAGTGGAAGCCGGTCGCAGAGAGCGATGGTGTTTTTGAAGGAGTGGACCGCGAAACAGGCAAGACCAAGTGGACTGGCACCCGAGTCGATATTATCTTCGGCTCGCACTCGCAGCTTCGCGCCATCGCCGAGGTCTATGCCTCGGAAGATGCCAAGCAAAAGTTCGTCGACGACTTCGTCGCGGCATGGACCAAGGTAATGAACGCCGACCGCTTTGACCTCGAAGCGGCCAAGCGAAAGGATAAGGGGCAGGTCGCGAATCGCTAGAGATCGCGGCTCTGTTCGGATGTAGCGGAAAGCGGGCGAGGGCATGGAGCTCTCGCCCGCTTTTTTTCGTGTTTGACTTTACGGACTGGCCGCCGAAGGTTCCCCATCGCCGACGTTCGGGGCGCTGCCAGTACCCGAGTCATTGATGCTTCCGGGATCCTCCGGAGGGTTCGTTGCCTGCTTTTCGCAGCCTGCCAGTGCCGGAAGAGTCGCGAGTAATAGGACCGTTGTTATCTCGTAGAGTTTGGACATGGCCGAGGCTCCTGAGTGGTGTATAAAATCACCAGCCAGATCTGCAAAGCGTGTGCCGGCAAGTGTTGTCGCGACCTGCGTGCCCCGACGAGGGCAGGCTTAGCGTTCGCCGTAAGGGACAAAGTCGGCGACATCTGCTTCGTACAACAGCGCCGTCGCTTCGTCGGCGAATAGAACGCGGTCGGGCCCATCGAATGCCACGGCTTCGACGTTGTCGCCCTTGAACGGCAGCCTGGAAATCGGATGGGCTAGCGGATGATCAGCGTCGCGAACGTCGAACAGCCACAACGTATCGTAAGTCGCCACCACCAGTCGCGTACCATCCGGCAAAGCATCTGCCGCGACGGCCTGCCCGCCGAGTTCGAAGCGTTCGAGCAGTTCGAGTTCGTGCGTCTTACCCTCGGTGAAGTCATTGAGGCGGTAGACCCGAGTCGCCGTGTCGCTGCGATGCTTGGTGAGCAAGTAGATGTTCTCGCCGAGCGTGAACACGCTTTCGCAGTCGTAATTAAAATCGTGTTCCGGCGCGGGGTAGGTGGTTTGCTCGGGATAGCGTACGAAGAGCTTCTTACGGAACGTCGTGCGGCCGGCAGTTGGCTCGGGCTCGTCGAGCAAGTAGAGCACCAAGTCGCGGCGTGCGTTCGAGTTGTTCCCCAGATCGGCGACAACGAGCAAACCATCTTGCATCACCGCGATATCTTCCCAGTCGCAATTGATCGCGCCACCGATTAGCGTACCTGGCGTGTCGGGATACCGCTCGCTCGGGTACACACTGCCATCGCGGCGCACCGCGTAGATCCGCGGCTCGTCTCCCGAATCGTTGTGCATCCAAAAAACGTTGTCGTGATTCCGACTGCGGACTATGCCCGAGTTCTCAGCGGCCGGCCCCACGCCAAGTTTCCCGACAAGGCGCTGGCCGGGTGCGAGGTCGATGGGGGGATCGGCGGCGAAAAGATTCGAAGCGAAGAAAGCCACAACCAAAGTCGAGGCGAACCAGACGCGATGCATAGCGAGATCTCACGGAAGCGCAGGTAGGAACCCGACGCAGTAAACCGCGTCGGTCCCATCGCCAGCCGCCAGTACGCTAACCGGGAATCAGAGATTCGTCTAGCTTGGTGAGAGCAAATCCTATCGTTGCCCCTCAATTATCTCATTTTTGCCGCCATTTCACGAGCGACAGGACCGCCAAGGCAGCGATGGCGAGCGTGCTTGGCTCGGGGACTGCCTGGCTCGACAAGGCCACGCTGCCACTGAGCGCCGCGGCACCCAGGTTGTCGCGCCAGACCGTGTAGTCCGCCAAATCCACCACTCCATCTTTATTGCCATCGGCCGAAAGCTGGGTCGTGGAGCCGAACGAACTCTTCCAGGTAGCGTAGTCCGAAGCGTTGACCATGCCGTCGTAGTTATAGTCACCGGTGACAAACGTGAAAGGAGACTCGTCGTAGACGACTTGCCCCGTCACGGTTACTCCACCTGCGACATGGTAAGTGAAGACGAGGTCCTTCGTGCCGGAGGTTAGAAAAGCGGAGCCCAGGCTGATGGCTTCGCCCTCGGCCACGAGGTTCGTGGCTCCGGACAAGCGAAGCTCGCCTAGGTGCCTGGCCGTTGGATTCGCCGAGGTCCACGCGGCATTGCCACTTGCGAAGGAGTTCCATTGCCCTGCGATCAAGGAATCGGAGGCCGACGAGATTTGATAACCGTCGAGGGCAATCGATGCAGAGGATTGATTCTGCAAAAAGACTTCGCCCGTCGGATCGACAATGAGCATCACGGCGTCACGCGGGCCTACGTACTGAACGGGGAGAGCGCGTACGGTTCCGGAAGTTTCGCGATAGGAGAAGGCCAGGTCGGCCGCCGCTCCCAGGCCAACGTACGCTGCCCCCAGCGCACGGCGGCCGTTCGCGGCAATCGAGGTCGACCCCGAAAGGCTTAGCTCGCCAAGATGCAATGCGGAGGGATTGGACTCAGTGAACTGCGACAGGCCTTGATCGACCAAACTGTTCCAACTGCCCGGCACGAGTGCACCACTGGGCGAGGTGATCAAGTAGCTGTCGATGGAGCGCGCGGAGGAGGTCGAACTGTTGACGATGGTAAGGTTACCAGTGCGACGATTGGCCTCGAGGTAGAGGCTCTGCTGGATCGCTGCTTGCACTAGCGTTCCATTGCCACCGGCAGTCTGCGTGGTGGTCACGAAGTGGCCCGCCGGCAATGGCGAACTCGTCGTCACGGACGTGAATCCGTCTCCGGAAATCGAACCCGCGTTGACGACGGTAACCGGCGAGCCAACAGTTGGGGTGACCCCAGAGTAACTGAGCTGCAGGGTTCCAGCGAGCTGGGCGTTACCGGTGGTCGTCAGGGCAGAGCTACCCCCGGCGGTGACGGTCGTTCGCAAGCTACCTTGGAGCGAGAAGCTGGCGGCGGTGAGGTTCGCGTTGGGGCCAATGATTTCAGTAATGCCGGATAAGTTCGCTGCGCCCTGGCCTGTGAATGACGCGGCCGTGTTGCCGGTCAGGCCGCCGATGCGAAGCGTTCCACCGGAACCGACAACGATGTTGCCAGTGGCACCAAACGTATTGCCCGACAGCAGACTTCCGCCTCGGCGAACTTCAAGCACTCCGCTGTTGACCGTGGTTCCCGCATTGTTCTGAACGGCGACTTCGACAAAAGAGGTTGAGCCATTCGCGATCACAGCAACGTCCTGAAACGACTCGGTCAGTTCGGGGACGACGTTCGAACTCCAGTTCGCCGGGACATTGTAGTCGTTAGTGCCGGTCGGCACCCAAGTTACATCGGCCGCCCCTGCTGTTGTAAGAAAACAGCAGTAGGCGCTAATCGCGGCGACCAGCCGCCCGCGTGTTAGTTGGAAGTGGATCATGAAGGGAATCCTTGCGGTAGATTTCGGGAATGGCATGGGATGCGAAGGCAACGAACACAGGCACTTTCTAGCGCCGGCTCGTACGTCGCCTTTTTGCCATTAGCATTCCGCCCACCACTGCTACGGAGAGCAACGCGATGCTTTGCGGTTCGGGAACATTCGTGCCTAGCGCCAAAGCCACGACGCCGGGGAAGAGTTGCTTGAAGGCGCCGAAGTCGTCTAGATCGACGTCGCCGTCGAGATCGATGTCGCCGCCGGCGTGTCCCACAAAATTGCCATCCAGATGCGTGGCAAGGTTGTTCGCCAGGATGTTGAAGTCAGCTACCGTCACTCCTCCAACGCGATTGAAGTCGCCGAAGGTCGTAAAGGGCTCAATCACGAAACCGTTGAGAATGGCCAACTCGGCGGCGGGAGTGCCAACCGTCGAACTGTCGCCCACTACTTGGAGTACGATATCGGAACCGGTTGCCGTGAAGGGAATCGATAGCTTGCCGAAGGGATTCGGATTCGAGCCCGTGCTGAACAGCACGTCTTCGATGGGCGTCGAGAACGTCGATCCGCCGTCAACGCTCAAGCTGATATCGCCGTTGACTTGATTGGTCGACGAGTCATGGAAGTAGGCAGTCAGCAAGTAATTGCCGGGGTTCACTCCCGAGATCGTGGTATCCAGCGTGCCTCGGACTGGCAAAGTCCCTTGGGTAAAGATGAAGTCGCGAAGCAAACGAGCCAGCGGGTGATTCGCCGTCGCCGGTGTGCCGCGGTCGCGATCGTCCGTGCCCGCCGCGCCCGCAACGAAGGGGTTAGCGAACGACACCCCAATCGAATTGCCCACGTCCGTGGCGTCCGTGATAGGAGTGCCGCCGGTGCCAACTTCGGTAACCCCGGTGAAGCCGGGCTGGGTCTGCGTTGCCGTGTTGGCCGACACGTCGTTGATGTCGACTTTGAGGGCGGCCTCGCAAGTTGCCGTTCCTAGGAATAGAGCCAATCCGACGACGAGTGAATCACGTAACATATTGCTCTCTCTAAACGCGGGTGAAGTAAATTGTGCTGTAGGGGGCGGCCACCGCCGCTGGGGCACCCGAACGGAGGGGAAAAGTGGGAATGCTGCCCGTTCCCACTTCCCCCTCCGCTCCGTGCATTCACTCAAACTTGAAAAGTCTCTTTTTCAGCCACAATTCGTTAGTTCGAGTCACTGGTAGTGGATGACGCATTTATTTCGAACGCAGCCGCCGCCCGACGACTGCTACCCCCAGCATGGAAGCAAAAAGTAGGCAGGTAGCGGGTTCGGGAACGGTCGCGGCACGCAAGGATTCCACTTCCTCCGCGGTCAACGCGGTGTCGTAGATTCGAATGTCGCCGACCAATCCATCGAAGGCGCGAGCCCCCGCGGCACGATTACCTACTAGCACGACTCCCGAATTACCCGTGGCTAGGCTGGTAGTTGCATCCACGGGCAGTGCAAAGGGCGTTACCGAGGCGGTATCCGTGCCATGGTAGAAGTAGTCGACACCCGCGGTGTCGATGGTCACGGCCACGAAGGTCCAGGTGTTGACGGCGTTCTCGGGGCCGATACCAGTAACTCCCGCGTTGAGAGTCAGGTTTGTGGCTCCATGAAAGTAATTGAAGCGGCTTCTCTGCGCCGCGGAGAGCCCTGATTGCTGTAAGTTGATGGAGAACGAATCGGCCGCTGCCGCGTCCGCGGTGCCGCTCTTACCTACGACCAGCACCCGGCCCGAGACCGTGCTATTGGCGGTACCGAAGGCGGCGACGTTGACCCACATAGTGACGGTGAAGTTATTCAAGGTGCCAAGGTTGAGCGAGGAGCCACCGGCACTTCCTGTTGACGCGAGGTTTGCGCCACCAATGCCGGTGTTAGCGGTCAGATCCAGTGCGGTACCTCGGTCGGGATCCGTGGTAAAAGTGGCGGAGCCGGCTAATCCCAGGTTGCCTCCAACACCCGAGCCACTATCCTCGACGCCATTTCCCCCTTCAAAGTTCTGCCAATAGACGAGGGCGGCACCCGCGGAGGGCGCTATGGCAAACACACTTAACAACGAGACAGTCATCGCAAGCGATCGCATCATGTTGAACTCCCTAAGCAGTAGCAACCCCGGTGGATATCAAAGAAACGGAATAACAAGCGTGAGAAACGTAGACTCTGCACCGCAGGCCGCTAGTGACAGGCGCGCGGGTCTCGTTGGCAGACAAGTTCGTTCCCTATCGCGGATCACCTTGGGAACTTCCTCGAAGGCAACGAGTTGGGCGTACGTGGCTCGCCTTCTCGGCGCGGAGTTCGAGCGATGTACGCGAATCTATAAAAAGTGACGAGACAGCATAGAAGAGCGATCCCGCGGCCATCAGCCATTGGGCATTTGGCTCGGGAACCTGTGTCGAGGAGGCAACATTGGGCGGCGAAGAGGGCGTGGCTCCGAGGTTGTCTCGCCAGATCGTGAAATCCGACAAGTCGACCACACCATTCCTATTGCCATCCGCCGATAGCAAGGCGCTGGAACCAATGGTCTGCTTCCACACCAAGTAGTCGGCGGCATCGACGACGCCGCTGTGGTCGTAGTCGCCATCCACGGCGACTTGCAATAGCAGCGTGCCCTCGTGGCCCAACTGCTCGGTCTGATAGACTCCGCCACCAGTGATCGTTTCCAGTAGATCGCCATTGACGATAACTTTAACTTGCTTTGCAGCCATGTCGCTGGTGTCGATCTTCAGCTTCGTGCCGATCGCCAAATTACTCGTCTCGATCTCAAGGTGAAACGACTTGGCTTCCGGTGAAAGCGAGTAGTCCAGCACTCCTGCGCCGTTCTGGCCGTCACCTATGAACAACTCAAAATGCGTCGTCTTCACAAACCCGGCCACGACTAGCTGGTCGCTGCTGTTCAGCACGGGCTGTGGGATCTCGCCGGAGAGAACTCGCTGAAGATACCAGCCCTCGCCAGCGGCTTGTTGATCGGCAGTCGGAAAACCATGGGGCCACCATTGCAACTCGCTGGGTTCATTCTGCCGGTTGCGATTGAAGTCTTGGTACTTCTGGGGCGTTACTGGGGCGATGTGCACAGAAACATTGTCGAACTCGCCGGGTGTCGATGCACCAGCAACGGCTGCGTCTCGATACTTGGTGATGTTGACCGGCGGGCATACTGTTTCGTTCGCGTTCACGAACAAATGCACTTCGCTGTAGGGGTTGTTCGCGGCCGCGCGATAGGAGGCGCGAGCCATGTACCGATCGGCAATGAGCGAATCGCCGAGCGTCGGATCCCCCACGTCGGTCCGCAATTGCGACTGGTGATTCGAAGCCGCCCCTTCGGCGTACCAACTCGTTGTAGGATCATGCCCGTAGTCGGACATGCCAAAAAAGGACGAACCCGCTCTAAAGTAATCGGGAAACTTAGTGAGGGCCGACATGACATTGCCACCGCCCCCCGAGTAGCCCGTGATATGGATGTTGGACTCGTCGACCAACTGTGGGTAGGCCGCCTTCACGGACTCGACGGCGTCGTAGATATCGTAAACCTCTAGACCGCCCGAGTCGCGAACTCCGTCCGAGCCGTCTCGTCCCCGCATGGCCACGGAGATCGCAAAGAAGCCGGCGTCGCGAAGCCGCTCCGCGTTGGCACGGACGTTGCCGAAATTGCCATTCGTCGGAGAGTAGCCATGCATCACGACCACGATCGGGGCATCTTGCCGGGCGCTGTCGTAGTTCAACTCCGCCAGGAGGTCGAGCGGGCCCGAGGCGTCGGTGGTTATGGTCGAGCTGTAGCTAAACACCTGCTGGGTGTTGGCAGACTCGGCTTCTAATGCGGGAATGGAAAACGCCAAACCGAGGAGAAGGAGCCAGCACGCATCGAACGGGTGTAGAATCTTCACCAGCCGGACTTTCGAATAGGGGGCAATGCCTGGGCGAGCCGGCTAACGGCCCGGGGCCTCGGCTCATGGATAATATTGCCGGGGCGGCGACAACCTAATTCGGATAATCGAAAAATTGCAGCAGCTAGGGGCAGGTGGAGGCGAGGGCCCCACCGCCCTTGGGCCAATTTTGCGAAAATTCGATTCCTGCCCAAAAATCCGAGTCAACTAGGGGGCGCCTATGGCAATACTCATGGGCAGGAACGACGTCCACGAGTACCGTACCGATCAAACAGGCCTCAATACATTCAGTTCCTACTCCGAGAGCCGAGGATGGCTGCACCTGAACGCGACGCTACGAGGGAGGATCGGGAAGCGCGGCCCGATACCGACTTCATCGATCTACTCCAACAACATCGCACCCAAGTCTTGGGCTACCTGTATTGCTTGGTGCGCAACCAGGCAGACGCAGAAGATCTATTCCAGCAAGTGTCTCTGACGATGTGGGACAAGTTCAGTGAGTTCGAGCCTGGCACGAACTTCGGTGCCTGGGCGTTCGCGATTGCCCGCAACGTTTCGCTGGACTTCCTTCGATCTCGGGAGCGAGAGCGGGCCCGATTTTCCGACGAACTCGTGACCATGTTGTCTCAGCGTAATTGTTGGACTCCGCACGAAGCCGACGATCGCCTAGCGGCACTCGCCCAGTGCCAGCGAAAGCTCTCGAAGTCGGATCAGTCGCTGCTCGCCATGTGCTATGGCAGTGGGGCAACCGCCAAGGAAGTGGCCCAGTTGCTTGGCCGGCCAGCGGAAAGTGTTTACACCAGTCTCTCACGAGTACGCCGAGCGCTTTATTCGTGCATTCAACGGACCATCGCCCGTGAGGGCTTGCAATAGACATGGGAAGCCACTCCACATCACGACGATTCCGCAACCTCGTCGATCAACTGCTGGACGATCAGTTGACGGCGGAGGAAGTCGGCGAGCTAGAAGGTCTCTTGCGCGAGGATACCGCGTCGCAGGAGCAGATCCTCGATTATTGCCAGTTCCATGCGATGCTGACCTTCGATATCCGCGCTCAGCATTTGGTGGAACGCGTCATTGAAACGAGACATCGGGAAAACACGCCGACGGTAGTGCGCCGACCTGCGTCCAAGAGACTCGCCGGAATCCACGTCAAGCTGTTGCGAACGGCGGCATGGACGCTGGCCGCTAGCCTGCTGGTGGGAGTTTCCTGGCTGGGTGTTTATCAACTCACTGCGCCACGCGTTGATATGGGTCCGATTGCCAGCCACTCCAGTTCTCCGCGGCAGCTATGGCCCGAGATCACCAAAGTCGAAGTGCGTGACCAAGGGACGCAATTGACGCTTGGGGGAATGGGAACGGTCCAACTCGATGGGCAATCGGACTTCGAAATCACCGGGCCGATGCGGGCCCGCATGACCAAGGGACGGATGAAGTGCCGGGTTACCGACGTAGCGAGCCAAGGGTTTATCATCGAAACGCCGTATGGCGAAGTAGTGGACCTAGGGACCGAGTTCGGACTTGACTTATCGTCCGGCGATTCCTTGAGCGTTCTCGTCTTCGAGGGCGAAGTCGACCTGCGAGTGCCGGAGGTCGACACGGCGGATAACGAGACCACCGTTCAATTTGCTGACGCGCGGCGATTGGTTTCGGGTGACGGGGTGATTATCAATGCCTCGGGGAACGTGGACCGCTTAGTGTCCGTCTTCACCGGCGGCGATGCCACGTTTTGCCAGTCGGTAGACCTCGTTCATCAGCCACAATCGGTGATCATTGGCGTAAGCGATAACCTTCGTTCGACGGACACGCAACAGTTCTACGAAGTCGTCCCAGGGGGTATGGATGAAGACGCACGGGCCTACGTGGATCGCCCGTATCACGAGTGGAATGGAGTCGATGCAGACGGTCTGCCCTCCTACCTACTCGGGGCCGATTACATCAAGCCGTTTAATAACGACAAGATGCGTAAACAGTACTTTATGCGAGTGGAACTGGCCGTACCGGCCGACATCTACGTGCTGTTCGACAACCGCATCAGCCCGCCGGATTGGCTGCTCGAAGAATTCGAAGATACGGGCGACGACGTCGGAATTGACATGGGTCCGTGGAGCACTAAGGCAGGGCAGTATTTCGCTCCTCCCCGCGGCCGTGGCGCTGGCAACTCGATCGACGAGACAGTCTCTGTGTGGAAAAGGAAGTCTCCCGCTCGTGACGAATTCGTGTTGGGCGCCAACTCCGGTGCGAACTACCTAACTGCCATGTACGGTGTCTGTGCCGTTCCGCTGGAACTGTCTGAAGTTCGATAACCCTGCCTGTTCAAAGCCGGACGCCGTGTTTCACTCGGTGTACCCTCATCTTTCTATTGGTACTCAAATGCTCTCAATTTCACGCTCGCGTCAACGGGACTCTCGCAATCCGCGCGGCTTCACGCTCGTCGAGCTACTGGTAGTGATCGCTATCATCGGAATCTTGGTGGCTCTCCTATTGCCAGCGGTACAAGCGGCTCGGGAAGCGGCGCGGCGAAGCCAGTGCCTCAACAACTTGAAGCAGTGGTCCCTGGCGTTCCACAACTACCACGACTCGTTCAAGGAGCTCCCGAAGGGATCCGATTGTGACTCGGGCAACGCCGGCTTTATCGAGCACTGCCATTCCTATGCTGAGTTCGTGATGCCGTTCATGGAGCAGGATACGGTGTACGACCAGATCGATTTCACCGTTAACAACAATCAGGGACGGAACCCACAGATTCTCAACGAACTATTGATCGACAACTGGAAGTGCCCGTCTGACCCCGATGCCGGTCTCATGGATAACGGTCGCGAGCCGAAGTACCTACCTGGGCCCGCAGGAACCAGATCCATGGGACAGACCTACGTCCCTTGCGGAGGCCCCGTCGCGTACGCCGCCGGGGCAGGCTCAGGGGGCGGCCTCGTCTTGTGTCCAGTAAGTAGCATCGTTCCGCCCGGCCGAGATCAACAGCCTATCAACTGCTTAAGCGAGCGCGGAGGAGCCTTGCTTCCAAGCGGTAAAAGCAAAGGTGCACCGGGCCTGTTCGCTGGTGGGCCCGTGGCCTACTCGTTTCGAACTTGCACCGACGGACTGAGCAGCACCTTGCTCGTGGGTGAATCTCTACCGATTTACACGTCCCACCGTATGTACTTCGACTCGGTGTTCAACGCCGCGTCGACGAATCCTTACATCAACTGGTTTAAGGACACGAGTGTTGCAGCCGAATGCCCACCGTCGATCGATAAGCGTGTCGGCAACTGCCACGCGACGATGGGAGGATACAACAGCATGCATACCGGAGGAGTCAACGTCGGGTTCGGCGACGGTAGCTTGCGATTCCTCAACGAAGACATCGACTACCTCGTATACCAATACATGGGCAACAAGGCGGATGGGCAAGTGTATCAAGAGTAACTCGCTACGCCTTCTTTATCGACGCTTCGGTTATCTTCGCTCACTTATTTGGCTCCAGATACAGGTTTGGGTTTATGCGTGCATCTTTCGGTTTCGGTGGCGCACTGCTTTGCCTTCTTTTCAGCATGGCTGGCTGCGGCAGCGAACACGGCGATTTAGTCCATGTCATTGGTACCGTGACGTTCCAAGGGCATCCCGTCGCCCGAGGCAAAGTCTGCTTTTGCCCCGCCGATCCACAAATAGGCTCCAAGCAACGGCCCTCCACTTCATTCACCGACACCAACGGCCAGTATCGCGTCCAGGCGTACCGCGGCACCGCAGGCCTGCCCCCAGGCGACTATTTGGTCACCGTCACGGCCTCGGAAGCGGCCTTCGATGAAGCCCCTGGCTCCACTAAAGCCCTGCCGCTCAAGTACGCCGACGTACGAACGAGCGGACTCAAAGCCAACGTTCCCGCCGACGCCGACGGCGAGGTGAACATGGATTTCACGCTGCAGTAGGCCGACGCCCGCCACTCCGCCACCGCCAAGAAATCAAGAAACAGTACGCCCGGCTGGATTCGAACCAGCGACCTGCGGATTAGAAGTCCGCTGCTCTATCCAACTAAGCTACGGGCGCTCGACACCCCTACGACGCGGGCCGATTGGCCGATGTTCGCGAGGCTGCGCTAGATTCTAGTCGAAACGAGGCGGGGAGGTGAAGGTCGCGGCGCGCCTGAATTCTAGTTACCTTTGGTGCGCGAGCCGTGAATCGGGGAGCTCTGCTGGCTGCTGCTTAATGCCCTCCTGATCTCCACTTCCTTCTTGATCGTCCCGGTCCGCGGAAGTGCCGCTGCGCTGGTAGCAGAATTCGACAGGCAATCGGGCGAGCCGCCAGAAAATGCAGAGTCGGTAGAGTGTGCGGACGCCATCGTAGAAGAACAGGGCGATGGCCGTCCAGCTCGCCACCCAGCCGCCGACTCGGATGGCTTCGGCAAACGTGTGCCAAAAGTTACTGGCGTTCTCCCCACCGGACCCTTCTTCGCCCCCGAGATGATTGGAAAGGTACAGCATTCCCACGCCGACGCAGACCAGCAGTACCACCGTCGGTATCACAGTGGCTAGTTTCTGGCCGCATTCTTTCATGCGGTGGCAGAACATGGTGTGGTATGCCTCGGCGGTGCGATGCTCTTGTTGGGGTGAGCGTTGGTCGCGAGGTAGTTGAAGTAGTAGCTTGCGAGGCTTTGAAAGCCTGGGCCACATCAGTAGGCTCACCAAGTACTCGGCCAGTTCACGATCGGCGCGACGTGTTTCCAGTTCGTTGAAGTCATGCGCGGCAAAGGTTCCGCGGTAAGCGGGGATGGCTACGCAAAGTGTCTCCCGCTGGGGTGGGGTGCGGTCGTTAGGGCAGGTCTTCATCTTGCTCCTCCTGCAATACGACAGTGAAGTGGTGGTGAGTTCCTGCGAACTTTCCCCAGCAAATTTCAAGCCACTATGGCACCGTGGGCACCGGACGACGGGCACACGATTCGCAGGCTACATCGCGAGTTAGAGGATCGCGAACTATGGATGATACTGCCTATACTTTCGACCTTCATCGCATCTTGTTGGGCGATCACCCGCCGATCTTCCTGCTCGAGATCGCTGCTCGCACCGTGATCATCTTCCTCTACACACTGCTGTTGCTAAGGTGTATGGGAAAACGCGGGATGGGAAATCTTACTCCCTTTGAATTTGCCATCATCGTCGCCCTCGGCTCGGCGGTGGGAGACCCCATGTTCCAGTCCGATGTGCCGCTGCTGCACTGCATGCTCGTCATCACTCTAATCGTAGGCATGCAGCGGGGCATGGCAATGCTCAGCGAGCGAAATGCCTGGGCGGAGAAAGCCCTATCGAGCACCCCAACCATCTTGATCGTCGATGGAGTGATTCAGGTCGAAAACCTGTACCGCGAAAGTTACACTCACGAAGAACTACTAGAAGCCCTCCGGCTGAACGGGGTGGCGCAACTCGGCGAGGTGCGAATTGCCTATCTTGAACCGTCGGGTGAACTGAGCGTGTTGCGGCGCGAGCAAGCTGGCCGCGGCCTGTCGGTTGAACCCGAACGACTCGACGGGCGTCGCTGTCCGGAAGACGTGGCGGGCGAATGCTGCTGTGGATACTGCGGACTGCTGGCCAGCGATGGCGAATGGAACAAAGCTTGCAAGCATTGTGGGCATCGCCAGTGGGTAGCAGTTACCACCCCCAAAGAATCTGGTCGCCGGGAAAGCGATGTGGCGTAACAATGACCAGGACATGAACACCAACAGTCTAGGAAGTGCGATGAAGAGTTCGTTCGAAGGGACCGTAGCCTTGGTCACAGGTGGAAGTTCCGGTATTGGCAAGGCAATTGCCAAGTGCTTCGTCGACGCCGGCGGGCGCGTGGCGATTCTTTCCCGAAACGCCGAAGAGCTAGAAAAGGCGACGGGGGAGATCGACAGCGAAGGAGAGCGCGTGTTCGCCATCGTTGCCGATGTCACCGACGCGAAGGCTTTGCGAAAGGGTGTTGCCGAGATCGTCGCAAAATGGGGACGACTCGATGTGGTGGTCGCCAACGCCGGCACGAACGGCGTGTGGGCACCGATCGATGAGCTAACGGCCGACGAGTGGCGTTCGACGATTGATATCAACCTCACAGGCACCTTCTTAACGATCAAGGCCGCAGAGTCGGAGCTAAGGAAGCGAGGTGGATCGGTGATCGTCATGTCGAGCGTCAACGGCACGCGGATGTTTAGCAACGGTGGAGCCTCGGCGTACGCATCGAGTAAGGCGGGGCAAGTTGCACTCACCAAGATGCTGGCGCTGGAGCTCGCCAAACACAAGATTCGTGTGAACGCCATCTGCCCGGGAGCGATCGAGACGCCCATCAACGACAAGACGGTGATGCGTGACCGTCACGAAGCCATGGAGCGCGTCCATTTTCCCGACGGAGAGATTCCCCTAACTGATGGCGAACCGGGCACTCCCGAACAGGTGGGGACGGTGGCGTTGTTCCTAGCGTCACAAGCAGCTAGCCACGTGACGGGCTCCGTAATCTACGTCGACGGGGCACAGTCGCTTCTGCAAGGCTGACGCCTTCCCTCGGGCTCGGAGAGCCCTCCCGCAAAAGGAGCAACTCGGCTACCGGGTGAGTGTTTCGATCAACTCACCATGTTGCGGAAATAGCTCAATCAGTTCTGCGCGGGTTGGTAGTTCGAAGTCTTCGAAGTCAAATCCCGGCGCCACCGTGCAGCCCATCAGAGCGTATCCATCGCCATCAGCCACACGAGCCCCGAACCAGCTCCCCGCCGGCACGACCGCCATGGGGCGTTCGCCTCGTGCTAGATCGCGGCCGAGCAACAACTCCTCCGTACTGCCGTTCGGGTGAATCACCTGGACCACCAGTCGCGAGCCGTCGTAGAAATGCCAGATCTCATCCTGCCGAATGCGGTGCAGGGCGGAGAAGTCGCCGGGGCCGAGCAGGTAGTAGATAGACGTTGCGAACTGACGAGCGCCTGTGAACCGTCGGGGAAGGGCAGGGTGGGGAATTGATTCGGCGGACCGGTAGACCTCGCGGTACCAGCCTCCCTCTGGATGGGGCTGAAGTTCCAAACTACGGATCCAGTCGTCTTGAGTCAGCTCAGCGTGAGGCATGATAGATCTGCATTCAATTCAATAGAGTAAGTGCCAGCAACGATGAAAGCTGTGCTCCGTTGTAACTTCAGGATTCCGAATTGCAATTCCTACCACGCAATCAGCTTGCCTCGCTGGTCGTTATCGAATCACTAGGCGAGATTTACCGCACTCCTATTTTGCCCAATTAGCACAACGCGTCTGTTTCTCGGCAATTCGGCCAGCTGGCCGTGCTATCACTGGAAGGCTCTACGCTGTTGCCATGAGTCTGGCACCTGGTTTGCTTTGGGCATCGCGTCGACTAGCCGGCACCTATGGAACGGGTGACGAGATCGACCCATCAAAACTACCGCTGGGCCATCTACCTTTGCCCGGCGACTTCACGGAGGAAGGCAAGTATGGACGGCGCACTCACTGTCACTCGAGCGTCCGCAGCAATGGTCATCGTGGCCCTGGTGGCCGTGGGCGGGACGTTGCTCGTCGAGAGTTCTTCCAACCTTGGAATCCAAGGGGATGTCGAAACCCAGCGCGTGGCGGTCGACTTGGCCGATCGCGGGCTAAAAGCAATTCGCAAGGCGAGGCTCGAACGCGGGCACGACTTCGACCGTCAACTGGATCCCGCCGATTCAGGAATGATTGGCGATGCATCGAGTCCCTGCACCAGCCTCACGGGCCACCTTGAGTCGAAACAGACAACCATCAATCCTAACTTCGCTGCGGTGGCCGTCGAGCTATTACAGCGTGCGGGCGTGGGCGAGGGCGACCTGGTTGCGGTGGGCTGCACCGGGTCGCTCCCCGCCCTCAACACGGCGCTCTACATGGCCATCGAAGCCCTCGGGGCGAAGCCGATCATCGTTCACTCCGCCGCCTCTTCGCAGTATGGTGCCAATCATCCCGACATGATGTGGCTCGACATGGAGCAAGTGCTGCGTGACGAAGAGCTCATCTCGTTCCGCACCGGCGTGGCGACTCTGGGAGGCGAAGGAGACCATGCTCACGGCATGAGCAACGAATCGCAATCGGTTCTGGCAGCCTCGCTCCAGCGCAACGGCGTCGCGCAGATGAAAGTCGAGGAGCTGAGCCATTCCATCGATGCACGAATGAGCTACTACGACGTACTCGCCAATGGCAAGAAGGTCCGGGCCTACGTTAACGTCGGCGGCGGAGTGGCTTCGATCAATGGCGAGACAGGCAGCGAGATGTTTGGAAATGGACTTACCAAGACGCTGCCGAAGAATGCAACGGAGATCGACTGCGTCGCCACACGGTTCGCCAAGCGCGGCGTTCCCGTGGTGAATCTCAACAATGGCATCTTGCTGGCCAAGTCGTTTGGACTTCCCATCGCTCCACAGCAAATGCCCACTGCCGGCACCGGCGACATGCTCAACAGTTCGCGTCCCTACCACGTGGTCGTCGGCCTGCTCCTGGTAGGCGCGCTAGCCGTGGCGCGAGTTTACGTCTAATCGAACATGCAGGCTGGGCTGCAACTCACTTCCGTCACCCCCATGGAGTGGAGCCTATGGTTTGAAGAACGCGGAAATGGACAGGTCCTCTAGGCCGGAGGCATGCGGGTGCCTCCGGCCAGCGGGGCTGGATTAGAATGTCTTGATCTCTCCAGTCGTTAGATCAATCCGAGCACTAGTTCCATCGGGAAAGTACTCAGTGCATTCAATTTCGCAGTCTGGATGAGCTTGTTGAAACGCCTGTGCTCCGTCGAGCGTAAACCCTCGCCCCGTACCGATGTCCAATTTTAGTCTCTTGAGTTTCGAAAGCGGTCCGAATCGCTCAAGACTGCCGTCTGTCATGTCGGTTTGCTCAAGGTCCAGATATTCCAGATTCCTAAGCTTGGCCAACTGAGACGCGGAGGCATCTGACACATAGGTTTGACCTAAGTCCAAATGTCGAAGGTTGTGAAGTCCAGCTATCGCTACTACGCCATCGTCGCCAAGGCCGGTGCTCGCCATATCCAGTACTTGAAGCTTTGTGAGCGAAGAAAGTTGGCATACGTCCTCGTCCGACAGCGGCAGGCCTTCGATGGACAAGTGTTCCAAGCCAGCAAGTTGACTCACAACCTTCAAGACCTCGCTGGTCGCGGATGTAGATGAAAGCTCCAACCTACGCAGGCCATGAAGGGCTCGAAGTGAAGTCAGCTCAGAGTCGTCAAGCATAGCGCATTCGTGAAGTTCCAATCTCTCCAGGCGTTGTACCCTGCCGAGACTTTTGATGGCCCGGCCATTCGCTTCCGAACGAAAAATCTGCAGAGTTTCGAGGTGCGGCAACTGGGCTACGGCTTGAACGTGGTTGGTGCTCGCCGAGCCTTCTGCCAAACTAACATGCTTGAGGCGGGGTAAATCTTTGAAATGCCGCAACCCGCTGGGCGTTATGGAGGTGCAGAAGAAACTGATTCCTTCGAGTCGCTCCGCATTCACCAGCGCCGGCACGCAGTTATCGCTGATCTGGTTACCTCTTAACCAAATACTCCTAAGCGCAGGAAGATTGCAGACTTGCTTTACGTCATCATTAGTATTTGCCCCGCTCAGCCACACCGTTTCAACACTGGTAAAGATATCCTCGCCCAGTAAGAGGCGAATGACTTGCGGGCCTGGAGGGTCAGCTTCGCTCATGTGGTTGGCCAATGAAGGCGACCATTGGTAGTCATACCCCACCTGCCCCCCCGCCGCCTCGATCCGCGCCACAATCGGCCGCTCGATGCTCTTGCGATACAGATGCTTCCCCAAATACCCGCATGCCACCGACACCAGCAGCATCACGACCAGCAGCGTTCGCAGGCGGAAGCGAAAGAGAGAGCGGAGCCAGCGGGTGGTCGAGTTGGCGGGCATGGCAATAGTCTATCAGGTGTCTTGCCTGGGCGCGCGGCGAGCTGATTTCAACGCCAGTGAGCCGGGGCGTCCTCGCCCCCGGAAAGCTTGAAGTAGGTCAATGCGACGACATTGATCACGTTTCCCAGGACGAGGACAACCAGCCTCTCACGGCGACCGAATCTTGCCTCCTGGTAAATTAGTTAAAAAAGTGCCCCTTAATAGCGCTGCCCGCGATTGCCTAACCCATACCGACGGGCGCATAATAAAGTAAAGCAAATGACGGGACTTGGATGTCCCGCCTCGCTAAGTCTTTGGCAGCTAACGAGTTGGCGTTTCCCGCCACGCATGATGAATAGTCAGAGCCTGAATTACATCGAGCGGATTTATTCCGACTATTTATCCAACGCCGAAAACGTGTCGCCCGAATGGCGACAGTTTTTTCAGGAGGACGGCTGGCGTGAAGCCATCGGTGCCGTCGAATCCAACGGCACAGATGCCCATAGCGCAGAGGCCAATGCCTACAGTCCCGAGTCCAACGGACAGGGCGGCGAGGCCAATGGCACTAACGGTAGCCACCATGCCACCGCTGCCTACGAGCCAGTAGCCCCGCTTTCGGAGCGTCCCAGCCAGGCCTCGAATGCCCTGCCACCTAGCCCCACGAGCCCCGCGCCTTCGGGCAAGGTCCAGCGCGTAGGTGGCGAAGGCCGCCCCATGCGCGGCGACGTGCAACTGGTCGCCCTGCAGGAACGCGTCGACCAACTCATTCGCAACCATCGCGTCCGCGGCCACATCATCGCCCGGCTCGACCCGCTAAAGCAGCCCCGCCCTCAACCGCCCGAGCTCGACCCTGCCTACTACGGTTTCACCGAAGCCGACTACGATCGGGTATTCTCAACCCGCACATCCTACGGCCCGCAGGAGCGGACGCTTCGCGAAATCGTCGGCTGGCTTCGCAACACTTACTGCCGCTACATCGGCGCGCAGTTCATGCACATCGACGACCTGGCCGTGCGGCAATGGCTGCAGGACCGGATGGAGTCGAACGAGAACCGCATTCACCTCCGCCGCGACGAGCAGCTCCGTATTCTCCGCAAGCTGACCGACGCCGTGATCTTCGAGGAGTTCATCCAGAAGAAGTTCATGGGCGCCAAGAGCTTTTCGCTCGAAGGAGCCGAGAGCCTGATCCCGCTACTCGACATGGCGATCGAAGACGCCGGCAGCGATGGTGTCGAGGAAATCGTTCTGGCGATGGCCCACCGCGGACGGCTTAACGTCCTGGCGAACGTGATCGGCAAAGACCCGCGGCAGATCTTCCGCGAGTTTGAGGACGTCGATAGCGACCAGTTCGTCGGTCGCGGCGACGTGAAGTACCACCTCGGCTACTCGAGTAATCGCACGACCGCCAATGGCCGCGACGTGCATCTCTCGCTCTGCTTCAACCCGAGCCATCTGGAGTTCGTCAACACCGTGGCGATGGGCCGCATGCGTGCCAAGCAGGACCGCGCGGACGACCGCCAGCGGCGTCGCGGAATGGCGCTCATCATCCACGGCGACGCAGCATTTGCAGGCGAAGGCGTGGTTCAGGAAACGCTCAACATGAGCGAACTCCCCGCCTACACCGTCGGTGGCACGATCCATTTGATCGTCAACAACCAGATTGGTTTTACGACCACGCCGCAGGAGGGCCGCAGCAGTGTGTACTGCACCGACGTCGCCAAGCTGCTGCAAATTCCGATCTTCCACGTCAACGGCGAGCATCCTGAGGCCGTGGCCCAGGTGCTGCGGCTGGCGATGGACTTCCGCTATAAGTTCCAGCGCGACATCGTCATCGACATGTACTGCTACCGGCTGCGGGGCCACAACGAGGGCGACGAGCCGTCGTTCACTCAGCCACTGCTATATCAGGCGATCGATCGACACCGCAGCGTGCGCGAAGGCTATCTCGACCACTTGCTGGAACTAGGCGGCGTTAGCCGTCAGGAAGCCGAGCAGATCGCCGAGGAACGCCAAGCCCACCTGGAGCGAGAACTCGCCTCGGCTCGCAGCGATAACTTCGTTCCGCACCAGGACATGCTTAATAAAGTGTGGAAAGGTTACCGCGGCGGCAAGGAGAGCGAAGCCCCGGACATCGACACCGGTGTCGACGTCAATCGCCTTGCGCAGCTTCTGGAGGTGCAGACGCACGTTCCCGAAGGCTTCACCATCCACGGCAAAGTCAAACGTGGCATGGACAAGCGGCTTGAAATGGCCAATGGTACCGCGCCGTTGGATTGGGCCGCGGCCGAATCGCTGGCGTTTGCCTCGCTGGCGACGCAAGGCTATCCGATTCGCCTCACCGGCCAAGACGTCGAGCGTGGGACGTTCAGCCATCGCCACGCGGTGCTGCACGATGCCAAGAATGGCGCGACCTACATGCCGCTCAACCATTTGTCGCAAGATCAGGCGGTAGTCGAAATCTACAACAGCCCGCTCTCCGAAGCCGGCGTGTTGGCGTTCGAGTACGGCTACAGTCTCGACTCGCCCGACGCCCTGGTGATGTGGGAGGCTCAGTTCGGCGACTTCGCCAACGCGGCCCAGGTCGTGATCGACCAGTTCATCGCCAGCGCCGAAGATAAGTGGCGTCGGCTAAGTGGTTTGGTGCTTCTGTTGCCGCACGGCTTCGAAGGGCAGGGGCCCGAGCACTCCAGTGCTCGTCTCGAACGCTTCCTACTACTCGGTGCCGAAGACAATATTCAAGTGGTTTATCCGACGACGCCGGCCCAGATGTTCCATTTGCTCCGCCGTCAGATGCTGCGTCACTGGCGCAAGCCGCTGATCGTGATGACTCCCAAGAGCCTGCTGCGTCACCGCGAATGCTCGTCGAGCCTCGAAGAACTCGCGACCGGTGAATTTCAGCGTGTCATTCCCGACGACCAGTTCGACGACCTTGGCGATGCCGAGCGAATCCTGCTCTGCACGGGCAAGCTGTACTACGAGCTTCGCGAACGCCGCGACGAGCTAGAGCTGAAGAACATCGCGATCATTCGCGTCGAGCAGCTGTATCCGCTCCCCACCAAGGCGCTAGAGAAAGCCCTCGCCACGGCGCCCGATGGCACACCGGTGGTTTGGGTTCAGGAAGAGCCCGAGAACATGGGTGCCTGGCGGTTTATGCGAATCCATTATGGCGAACGCCTGCTCGGCCGATTCCCGATGACCGGCGTCAGCCGCCCCGCCTCGGCCAGCCCAGCCACGGGCTCTAAAGCCGCCCACGTGTGGGAACAAAACAAATTGATCGCCGAGGCGTTAGGGGAAGGTTGATCCTTCTCTAAACTCCTTCAGGGTGGCGAGGCGAACACGAATTCATGGTGAGTAGGTGAGTAAATGAGTAGGAACTTTTAATGCCTACTTAGTCACCGATCCCGCTCACCTACTAACTTACTCACCTACTAACCTAATTTACAAATCATGGCAAACGTAGCGGGCGTCGAATTGGAAGAACTTCGCGTACCCGAAGTCGGCGAGTCGATCAGTGAGGTCGTTATCGGCCAGTGGCACAAGCGCGAAGGCGACGCCGTCCAGCGCGACGAGGAACTCGTCGAACTCGAATCGGAGAAGGCCACGTTCGAAGCTCCGTCGCCGATCACCGGCGTGCTCGCCAAGATCGTCAAAGCAGCCGGCGCAACCGCTCAAGTGGGCGAGGTGATTGGCTACATCGACCCCAACGGAACGCCCGGCACGACGAGTTCCCCGGCGGCTCCCGCGCCCGTCGAGCGAGCCCCCGAGCCCGCCCCCGCACGCCGCGAAGAGCCCGCTGCCCCCCGTGCGGCTGCTCCTGCCTATGAGCAGGCCGCTCCGCCGCAGCGCGAGTACTCATCCGACCATCTGAGCCATCGCGATCGTCCGCTGGGCGAGGACCCCGATCTGGTCGAAACCGCGCCTCGCGTGATGCCTGCCGCCGCCCGCGTGCTTGGCGAGCGCGGCCTCCACGCGACCGAAGTCCAGGCCACGGGCCCGGGCGGCCGATTGCTGAAGGAAGACGTTCTGCGTCACACCCCGCCCCCCGTGCAGCCCCCTCGGCAGCCCGAACCGCCGCGGATGCCACCGCTGCCGGCGAGCATCACCGGTGCCCCCGCAGCTGCAACGGGTAGCGCCCCCCGCGAAGAACGCAAGCCCATGTCGCCCATGCGTCGTCGCATTGCGTCGCGTCTGGTCGAAGCCCAGCGTAACGCCGCGCTGCTCACCACGTTCAACGAAGCCGACCTCACCGCCGTCAAAGACCTCCGCAAAGAGCATGGCGAAGCGTTCCAGAAGAAGCATGGCGTGAAGCTCGGCTTCATGGCCTTCTTCGTCAAAGCCGTGGTCGAGGCCCTCAAGAACTGCCCCGAACTCAACGCCAGCATCGACGGCGACGAGATGGTCTACCACAACTTCTACGACATCGGCATTGCCATCGGCACCGAGCGTGGTCTCGTGGTGCCGATCCTCCGTAACGCCGACCGCCTGGGCTTTGCCGAGATCGAAAACACCATCAACGACTACGGCACTCGCGCTCGCGCGGGCAAGCTCGGCATCGACGAGATGATGGGCGGAACCTTCACCATCAGCAATGGCGGTGTCTACGGATCGCTGCTCTCGACTCCCATTGTGAACCCACCCCAAAGCGGCGTGCTGGGCATGCACGCCATCCAGGATCGTCCCGTCGCCATGAATGGCCAAGTCGTCATCCGCCCGATGATGTACCTCGCCCTGACTTACGACCACCGCATCGTCGATGGCCGCGAGGCGGTGACGTTCCTCCGCGAGATCAAGGAAGCCATCGAAGAGCCCGCTCGGATTCTGATTGAGATTTAGCATCCGATCGAACGGAATGCTCTCTCAAAGGGCTTAGAATCAACAAGCATCTTGGTGAGTAAGTGAGTAGGTGAGTAGGTACTCTGCGACACCTACTCACCAAATCACCTACTAACAAAACCACCAAGCCGCTATGAACTCTCACGACCTTCTTGTTATCGGTGCCGGCCCTGGTGGTTACGTCGCGGCGATTCGTGCCGCGCAGCTTGGCATGAACGTCGCGTGCATCGAAAAAGAGTCGCGGCTCGGCGGCACCTGCCTTCGCGTTGGGTGCATTCCGAGCAAGGCCCTCCTCGAGTCGAGCGAGCTTTACCACGAAGCCCAGCACGGCTTCGAACGGCACGGTATCAAGATCGACCAAATGTCGCTCGACCTCGATGCGATGATGGCGCGCAAAGACACGGTGGTCGATTCGCTCACCAAGGGCATCGCCGGGCTGTTCAAGAAGAACAAGATCACCCACTACCAGGGTCGCGGCCGGCTCGCTGGCCCCGGCAAGGTGGTCGTGTCTTCGAGCGAGGGCGAGCAAACCGTCACCGCCAAACACATTCTGATCGCGACCGGCAGCAAGGTTGCCCGTCTCCCTGGCGTCGAGCCCGATGGCGAGCGAATCGGCACCAGCACCGAAGCCCTCTGCTATTCGAAGCCTCCGGAGCACCTGGTGGTCATCGGTGGTGGCGTTATTGGCCTGGAGCTTGGCTCTGTCTGGCGCCGACTTGGCTCGCAAGTCACGGTGCTCGAGTACCTCGATCGCATTCTGCCCGGCACCGACGCCGAAGTGGCCGACGCCGCGCTGAAGATCTTCAAGAAGCAAGGCATCGAGTTCCATCTTGGCTGTCGCGTCACCGGTGCCGAAAGCAAGAAGAAGCACGCCCGCGTGACCATCGATGGCCGCGACCCCATCGAATGCAGCCAGGTGCTACTCTGCACGGGCCGCGTCCCGATGACCGACGGCCTGGGCCTTGAGTCCATTGGCATCGAACTCGACAAGCGAGGCCGCATCCCAGTTGGCGACCACTTCAAGACTTCGGCCAATGGCGTTTACGCCGTCGGCGACGTGATCGAAGGTCCCATGCTTGCGCACAAAGCCGAAGAGGAAGGCATCGCGTGCGTCGAAGCCATTGCCACCGGCTACGGGCACATCGACTACAACGCGATCCCCAGCGTTGCCTACACGCATCCCGAAATTGCGTCGGTCGGCAGGACCGAAGAGCAACTCAAAGAAGCCGGCATCGACTACAAGAAGGGCAAGTTCCCCTTCCTCGCCAACGGCCGCGCGAAAGCCCTAGGCCAGACCGATGGTTTCGTCAAAGTGCTCGCTGATGCCAAGACCGACCGCATCCTCGGCGTGCACATCATCGGCCCTCGCGCCGGCGACCTGATCGCCGAAGCCACCGCAGCAATGACCTTCGGCGCCAGCAGCGAAGACCTCGCCCGCACCTGCCACGCCCACCCCACGCTGCCCGAAGTGGTGAAAGAAGCGGCGATGGCCGTCACCACGGGCGCGATTCATTCGTAGAATCGTCGTACAACGGAATTCATTCCGCTAGCGTGGCCACGTAGCGGATTCTCCCTATCTCGAAACGTTCTGCATCGCTTCCCAAAGATCCATGACAGGGCAGGGGGGTATTGTGGGTGCACACCACCGCCGGACCGTGGTAGATTGACGCACGAGCCGAAAGAGCTCGTGCGTGGTGCAATCACTCTAACCATTTCGGGGGATGACAGGCCGTGAACAAGCTGCTCGGAATTGCGGTATGCGACGAGTGCAACTCGCGTATTCAAGTGCTGGAGAAGCACGCTTCGCTGATTGGCAAGGCCGTTCGCTGCCCCAAATGCCATACACGATTCGTCCTTCAACTCGAGCCCGCCTCCACCAGCGACGAAGTCGCCGTCCAGGCGCAGGCAGAAGAGTCAGAAAAGCCTCGCAAGCGCCGCTCCAAGGATCAGATTCGGCAAGAGCACATCGCCGCCGCACTCGACGGATTCCGTACGCTTCATAGTAGGCTGGCTGCCATCTCCGAGGATCCCAAGAGCTCGGAAGAGCAGATTCGCGTGTGGTGCATGGATGTCCTGCGAACCGCCTTGGGCTATGCCGACGAACAGCTCAACACGGAACTACGCGTGATGGGAGGCCGAATTGACATTGCGGTCATGGATGGCAACGAAGTGTTGATGGTCATCGAGTGCAAGAACATTCGGTCGAGACTTAATCACCACGTTCGGGACCAAGGCGGAATGTATGCCGCGACGCTTACAGCTCCCTGGGCCCTGATCACCAACGGTGATCTCTGGAAGCTCTATCGAGTGACGCCACAGAAAGGTCAGTCCCCGCGACTCGACTTGGTGTTCGACGTGTCGCTGCTTGACGAAGACGGTGTGAGCGAAGCGGACGCGGAAAACCTCTACCTGCTTACGAGCCGCGCGCTCACCAGCGGTGACACCGAGAACGAGTATCACCAGGTCCGCTGCACCAGTGCTGCCCGGACGTACGATGCACTCTTTTCTGATCGAGTAGTCTCAGCACTACGTCTTGAACTTGCTCACTCGTACAAAGGCGAGCACGAGCAGAATGTCCGCCTCCTCGACGACGATGCAGTCGCGGCATTGCACGAACTCCTAACGCCGCTTGAGTTTGGAAAGTAAGCGAAGCTCCCTTTTCATTCAACCTTACGCTCTCTCATCTAGTCATCCGGGGTCGAGAACGTCCCGGCTTGCTGGCCGCGTGAATCTCCGCGCTGAAACTCCTGGCCGCCCCATCATCGAAGAAATTAAAACTTTGTGTTGACACGGCATTTTCGCCGCGATATGATCGTCTAAAGAATTCGACGATCGAGGCCCGGCGAGCACATTGGCTCGTTGGGTCCACCTTTTCAAGGAGGGCGATATGGCCCGTGCCGAGTCGGAGTATCCTACCGAGCTGGAGCTCGAGATTCTCAAGGTCTTGTGGGCCGAGTCGCCGTTGCCGGTCCGGGACGTGCGGACCAAGCTCGAATCGGAGGCCGGACGAACGCTCGCGCATTCGAGCGTGATCACGATGCTCAACATCATGCACCGCAAGGGTTTCCTGCGGCGTGTGAAGGACGGCAAGGCGTTTCTCTTTTCCCCCAAGGTCGAAAAACAGCAGGTGACTGGCAAGATGGCCGGGGACTTGGTGTCGCGGGTGTTCGATGGCTCGCCGACCGCTCTGATGCTTAACTTACTCGAAACGTCCGATCTCGACGCCGAGGAGCTTGCCGAACTGCGTCGACTCATCAATCGCAAAGCGAAGGAGCAGAAGCCATGAATCCGCTCAACTGGATCGGCCCGGAAACGACTACCGCGCTGTCGCTCACGCTGCTCCACTCCCTGTGGCAGGTCGGCTTGGCGGTTGGAGTTCTGTGGTGCGTCGAACGCATCTGGCGCAAGATCCCCATCGAACGCAACTACACGCTGCACGCCGGCATGCTGTTGCTGACACTCGCGCTGCTTCCGATGACGTTCTATTGGGTGCAAACAACTCGCCAGGTGGCCATCGCCCCCGTTGCTCGCGCAGAGTCACTCACCCAATTTACGCCGCCACCCTCCGCGGTAGTCTCGGCCGAGTTCGATCTTCCCCCGGCAACGCAAAGTCCCACCGAACCTGCGTCCGAAGTGATTCCCACCGTCGCGCCTGCGAGTGAATACGGCGATGCAGACCCGGCGAGCAATTGGTGGCCCTTCGCGGCGATGTGGGTCGCGGCGTGTTACGTGCTCGGCGTTCTCGTAATGCTGTTGCGTTTGATGCTTGCCATTCGCCGCACCGAACGCATCCGTCGCCGCGCTACGCATATCGAGCCCGGCCCGCTTGCGAGCACCTTCGCCCGCCTAGCCCGCGAACTGGGCGTCAGCCTGGGATGCGTGCTCGCAACGTCCCGCGACGTGCTGGTCCCCACGGTGGTTGGCGTCGTGAAACCAACCATCTTGCTCCCCGCATCGGCGCTGACGGGGCTCTCGGCAAACGAGCTCGAAATGATCCTGCTGCACGAACTGGCACACGTCCGCCGGCACGACCAATGGGTGAACCTCGTCCAGCGACTGGCCGAAGTCGTGTTGTTCTTCAACCCCGCGCTGTGGTACCTCAGCCGACGCATCGCGACGCTCCGCGAATACTGCTGCGACGAACTAACCTGCCGGCAACTTTCCCCGGGCGACACCGCCGCCCACGTGGAATACGCCGCGACGCTGTTGCACGTGGTAGAACTCGCCAGCCCCGCCAGCCCTGTTCTCGCGGAACTAAGCTCCCTCGCCGCAACAGGCCGAGGCCCCTCAGAACTCCGCCGCCGCGTGGCAAGGCTATTCGGCGAACCCTTGGCGGAGCCGGTGAGATTGTCGCGACCGCAGGGCGTTCTGCTAATCGCGATGGCCTTGGTGCTTGTTGGGGCGCCGTTTGCGCAGTCGAAATCGGAAGGGGAGAGTGACACACCCACATCGGAAGTGGCTACCATCGACGCCAACGAGCGCGTCGCCGAAGCTCGCCGCCGTACGTTCGGCTTGCAAAAGACGCCGAAGATTACGATCCACCAACGTATGTGGAATGGAACCATTCCCACCATGAGCAATGTGAGCGGAGATCCAGCGGACTTGCTCTGGCGGGCGCGGGGGCAAGATGTAGATGGGGCTATGCGCGAAGCGACATTAACCGATTTGATCCTTGCTTGGGATGGTCCGAAGCTGCTAATCGAGAACGCTACTCGATCTTCGGGCGAGCATCCCTGGATTCAATCGCGCTTCTGGAACGGCGACACAGGCTGGCTGGGGGAGGGCGCGCCCACCGAGCGCCGATACTATCGATACGGCGAGATCGGAAAGCTCATGGAGCACATCGCACCATACAGCGCACTGTACTGGGTCGCCGCGGGAGGACGCTTGCCATGGGGCGGCCCCGAAGTGGTCCTCGAAGAGAACGACACGGCTCCCGCGGAAACACACTACCAGCAGGTCGGCACTGAAAATATCGATGGCGTAGAGTGCGAGATATTCATCGGCCCCGAGCGAATGGAGACGATTTGGATTGGCAAGGAAGAAGGATTGGTCAAGGCTCTCACGCGAAACTATGTCTTTACGGGACTGGCAAACTATTACTCCGACGGCGTGAAGGAAATCGCGGGGCGCACGTTCCAGGATGGGGCTGAATACTCGGACTGGCGGCGGAAGCAATCGCCCGAGATGGAGAAAAAGCTCGCGGCCCACTGGAAAGCCGCCGCGTGGGCACAAAGCGAGCCTGGAAATCTAACGGTATTCTCCGACTATCGTGAGATCGTGCCCGGAGTCGAGTGGCCCATGCGATGCGAGCATTTAGTCTCGCACCCAACTGACCGAGAGAAAGGCACGCGCAGGTTCTACCGATCCGAGACGCTTGTGCAGAAGATGGAAACCGATTTTGCGATCGACGAATTGGCTGCCACCGCTATTCCGCCACTCGGTAAAGAGGTGACGGATCGCCGAGCAGAGCCGGAAGTGCTTTACCAATGGCATCCCGACCTTATCGAATCAGAGATTGAGTTGAAGCGACTACATCTTCAGATCATTCGCGATTCGGTAAAGGCTGACCAGCAGAAAATTGACGAGACACCCATCGATTCGGTCGATGACGCCATGACTATTCTGCTGGAAGGGCCGAACGTGGATCCCTGCAAGGTATGGGTGCGCGCCATCAAGTATCTGGTAGAGCACAAGGAAACGGCCTTTCTAGTGGTGCTCAGGGCATTCGACGCTGAGACTCGCGATCATCCACTCAGCAAGCTGGCGTTCACGCTTCGGGCGATGGACGACCCCCGTGCCGTGCCGGCGCTGATTCGCGCGCTGCCGCGAACGTTGGTTCCTGCTCGAAGTGACTACGGTTTGATTCTCGAAGGAGATAACGCCGAACTACTGCGGTTTGTTCAGCAAAACGATCTCGGATCCGACGCCGGCGATCTTTTTTCCTATGGCCGGGCATTCCGCGAAGTGGTCGGCACGCTGCACAAGCTGACCGACAAGGACTTCGGCGATATGGAACTCAACGCCGTCCATCTTGGTGAAGCGCCTACTCAACGAAATGCGGCGCGGCGCCAGCTTCAAACTGCTGCGGAGCGGTGGGCCGCTTGGTGGGACGCCGAAGGCCATCAACTGGTGAGTGACCCGGCGTACGCGAAGGCTAACCTTCCTGAATTAGAGTTGGAAGAAGTGGGGGGTGCGGGTCCGTCGACGCTACCAGTTGGTGAGCAACTGCGATTGAGAAACACCTTGAGCGGCGCAAGCATTTCGTCGATCCACGAAACGAACGACCGCTGCTTCTATGACCTCGACACCGGACGCCAATCGGGTTGGCCTTCGCACCTGCCGCAGTTCGGCAAGATTGGGCTCGACTCGCCCGAACTACTCGCCTGGGCGCGCGAAGAGGGTTTCGATCTCGTGGGTGTTAGTCATACGCCCGAGGGCGAGGACAAACCGCTGTACTGCCTGCAGCCGATTGACGTGAAGGCGTGGAAGATAAGCGAGCAAGAACACCGCCAGTTGCAGGAGTCGATCACGGGCAAGTCGCCTTACCCGCTCGCGAAGCCCGTCGAACTGCTAATGCCGCGTCGAGTGATTCCGAAGCCTCACGATAGGAACTTCAGCGGCGATGCCTTTTTGTTCCTCACCCGAGAAGGTACTGCGGGCGTACTGCGCGCCACCGAGCAGGTTACCGAGACGAATATCCAGGCACGGTACTCCATGGAAGACTTGTTTGATGGCGATGGCTTCCACCGCGGTGTGGCGTTCTCTCTCCAAGAGATCGCGCCGCCAAGCACGGTGGATCGAGAAGACGGCGTCATCCCATCGACGCCGACAGACGCCGTTGGACCCATGTCACCGCCCGAGGCAGACGATCCGAGCGCCGAGCCATTGGACACCGACAAGACCGGGGAACTTGACCCCAAAGACGACGCGCCCCAGCCCGACCAAGCACGTAGCGGCGTCCCCATCCAATGCCTCGACGCCGACCAAAAACCCGTCGCCGGGGCCGAGGTTTACGTCTTCCAGCACGAAGGGGGCGACAATGGCAAGTACCGGCAGTTCGGACCGTTTACGACGGACGTCGATGGAAAGGCCCTGTGGACGGCGGCGATCTCGAACCCAACAACTGAAGACCAGCGTTACGATCGCTTCTACTACGCTCGCGTACCGGGGAAATTGGTGGGCTTGAGTCAGACGGCAATCTGGCCAGGACCGGTAGCGGTGAATCCAGAAGACGGCGTAATCGTGTTCCTATTGCCCTCACGCTCCGTGAAAGGTCAGGTAATAGTCCCCGATGGGTTCAATCCGACTGGTGTTACCGTACGCGTCAACAGCTTTGCAACAAGCCCCGAGTCGAGGACACCCCCGTTCCCTCAAAACCTGCGTCTCGCTGGAATTGAGTCGGCGATAGCTTCCATCTTCGAAACTCAGGTCGCAAGCGATGGAACATTCCATCTCGAGGATGTGTTCCGCGACGCCTCCTTGTCTTTGAGTGGCACGGCGAAAGGGCTTGGCGAATCCCAGTGGCACACGCTCGAAGGCAGACTTGAAGACATCACGCTTGAGTTCCATCGACAGGGGAAGCTTACGGGAACCGTTCGCACTTCCGAAGGCCAGCCTCTACCGAACGCGAAAGTCTCGGCTCAGATACATCCCGTAGCCGGCCAGCGCGTTGGCCAAAGAACGACGTTCCTCACAGAGACGGATGACCAAGGCCATTACGAACTCCATGGACTTCCTGAGTGGAATCTAGCACTTCGCGTGACCGACCCAGATAAGCGACTGGTGCTCAGCCCGTCTGCCCCTTTCTCGATCGCGTCGGATACGGAAATGACGCTAAATGTCACGATGGAGAAACCGGTGGAGGTCCACGTGCGCGTTGTCGATCCACAAGGCGAACCAATCGTCGGAGCTTCGCTCTCGGCGATCACAGCGGACAGCAATCATACAGAAGTTTCAGGCGCCATATCCGACTCTAAAGGCCGAGTTGTAATGCGAATCCCCTCAGGCCATTTTGAAATCTACTTCAGCGGGCTCCCCTATGGCTTCGAAGATCCTGAGCCTCGACTTCTCCACGAACTCGAAATCGATTCCGGCCAACAGACGATTAAGGATCTGGAATTCGTAGTACCCTGGGAGAAGGAAACGGACAACGAACCGCAAACCAAGGACTAACGTACCGCGCAACTCCAGGACCTCCTGTCGAACAGCCAACCCTTCGCAGCGTCATGTCTCCTGGCGACTCCACAACACCGCAGGCACTACCCCCGAAGAACGCCGCGAGAACCACGAAGCAGAGGTCGTCCTGGCGAACATCACCCGCCAAACCGGCATCGAGTTCAAGAAGGAGCGGCGTTCGATAGAAGTTCTGTTCGTCGAAGAAGACAAAGGAGTCGTAAAGTAGCCCCGGCAATTCGACCGCGGTTACTCGCAGCAGACGCCTCGCGATCAGAGTCAGGGCAATATAGGCAACCCCTCCGCGCCCTACCTGCTCAAAAGCGCATTACGTTTCCGCGCATTCCACCCCACCCATTCGTTGCTTCGGCGGCGTCGCCCCCTTATCGTGGGCGGTCCCGCCGCTGTGGGCGTCCGTCCGCAGCAAAGTTCCTTCCTACAAAATGTGGAGGTGTCTATGCAACGCAAGGTTGCCGTCTCGCGTGGTTTCACGCTGGTCGAATTGTTGGTGGTGATTGCCATCATTGGAATCCTAGTCGCTCTCTTGCTACCCGCCGTGCAAGCCGCTCGCGAGTCCGCGCGTCGCGCGCAGTGCACCAATCAACTCAAGCAGCAAGGGCTCGCGGTGCAGATGCATCACGACCAGCGCGGCATGTTCCCGACAGGTCGCAACGAAACGCGTCAAAAGGGTCAGTCATGGGCGTTCTTGCTGCTGCCGATGATGGAAGAGCGAGCGATGTACGATTCGCTGGTGAAGACCGAGCGGATGGATAGCGTGGCGAACACCGCCGCCATGCGGACGCCGGTTGAGGTTTACGTTTGCCCTAGCCGCCGCAGTGCAGAAGCCACGCGTGACTTTGACAACGACGATCAGCCGACGCAAGTGCCAGGCGTGGGCACCGCGGGCGACTACGCGGCCAACGTCGGTCATCGCCTGCTGATTGGTTTGCAAGTGACGAGCAGCGACACGCGTGGCGAGTCGATGCGTATCGACGCCGCCCAGTCGGGTCCGATCTACACCTACTCGAAGATCAAAGCCCGCCGCGTCACCGATGGTTTGTCGAACACCCTCGCGATTGGCGAGCGACACATCCCGCCGACCGATGGTCAGGACATGCCCAATGGCGAGCACTACTGGCAGGGCGACACCGCGTTCCTCGCCGCGGATTGCCCCCGCACCGTGTTCGGCGTTGCCATTCACGGCCTGCGTGAAGATGGCCGCGTCGCGAAGCCCGAAGAAGGCGAAGCCCCGCGCGAGTCGTTTGGTGGTCCTCACCCCGGCATCACGATGTTCGTGTACCTTGACGGCCACGTCGACGGCGTGAACAACGACAGCGACACCAACACCCTGGCGTCGCTTTCGGCCATCGGTGATGGCAACGTCGTGGCGATGCAGTAAGGCGGAACCCATTCCGTCAAGCAGTACCCAGAGAACCATTCAAGCGGAGTGCCGAACCCGGCGCTCCGCTTTTTTTGTGGAATCGCAAATCGCATTCGGTGGAGGGCGAGCCGGTGTTGCGCGTCCATCTGCGAGAACGAATCCAACAAGCTAGCCCCGGCAATTTCGCAACGCACCGGTGGATACGTAGCCGCAAACGAGCCATTAGGCCGAGATAGGAGTGGAGATGTTGCCAAAAGTCAACGATTCTTGCCTTTTGCTCTTTCTCGCCCGTGTAGTAAGATACCCACTGGAGACTACTCGCATGTTGCGGCTACTTGCCATTTTGTTGACCTTCATCAGCCCCGTTCAGGGGATGGGGATGGCTCACGGGCATGGCGAAGGGACGGGCGGTGTTCCGGTTGGGCACGATTCGACACTGCACGTCCATTTAGGGCACAGCCATCCGCATTCCCATTCGCACCATGGGGAGCAACCAGAAGACTCCACTCACCCCGAGGATTCCTCGAACGAGCATGACGAGAATTCCATCGACGTTGCTGGCCACGACTCGTTGCATTCACTGACCGTGTCCTTCTCGCTCTGTTTGCCCCGGGGAATCTGGGAATCGGCCAGCACCTTTGGATGCGATTGTCTGGGGGTCACCGATAGTTGCACCTTGGAACCGCCTCCGGACGTCGGTAGTGTTCCCATCTACTTGAGCACGGCCTCGCTTCGGCTGTAACCCAACCACCTCGCTGCTTGCAGGACGTGGTCAGATGTATCTGACTGCGTACGCAAGGAGATGTTGTGTCTGCGGACCTGCGTATCGCCATGTTGGCGGGCAGTCTTGTGGTGGTTGGAGGATACATTCCGTGCATCGCTATTTACCCGTTGCCATTCTGGTCGCGCTCGGTGCGTTGGCTACCGTAGGCCTGCTAACAAAAGAGCATTGGCTCGCTCTGTTCGCGCCCAAGCAAGAGCAAACAAGCGGCGAAGACTCCCCCGGCATGGCGTTGCCGAACGAGCAGGTGTTGCTCACTCCCCAGGCGCGCAAGAACCTGAAACTCACTTCTGTATCACTACAGCCTCGCGAGTACTGGCGAACCATCCAGATACCGGGCGTGGTCGTGGATCGACCTGGCATAAGTGACCGGGGCGTCGTTGCTCCCGTCACCGCCGTAGTGACTTCCATCGATCACTTCGCAGGGGAAACGGTTACCTCCGGAGATCGCCTGTTTACGCTGCGTCTCGTTGGGGAGTCGTTTCAGGCATCGCAAACCGAGTTATTCAAAGCGAGCAAGGAACACGAGATTGTTCAAGAGGAGATTGATCGCTTAACTCCACTTGCTGAGTCGGGTAGCCTCCCCAGGCGAGATCTGATTCTGCTCCGCAATCAGCAACGACGGCTAGATGTGTCCATTCAAGCGCATCGGCAAGACCTTCAAATCCGCGGTCTGTCGCCTCAGCAAATTGAGTCGATCGCCGGGGGAACGCTAGTTTCCGATGTCATCATCCACGTGCCTGATGGATGGCGTCAGGACGAGAGCGGGCAAAGCGACTTGGCATCGGTGTTCGAATTGCAGCAGGTTCACGTCGAGATTGGCCAGCATGTTCAAGCGGGCGAGCGACTTGCGACACTTTCGCAGCACCAATCCTTGTTCATCGAAGGATCGGCGTTTCGGCAAGAATTACCACTCTTGCAACGTGCGGCGGAAGAAGGATGGACGATTGATATCAAGCTGCTAGAGAACAGCGAGTTCGAGTGGTCGGAGCCAATGCCCCCCGTCACCATTCACCACATCTCGAACACCCTAAACGACGATAATCGAACGATATCCGTTTTCCTGCCGCTCGAAAACCAAGTGCGGACGTACGAAAGGGACGGCCACAGGCTTTACCTCTGGCGTTTTCGTCCTGGGCAACGAGTGCAACTCGAAGTTCGGGTTGAGCAATTAGAAAACGTCTTCGTCGTGCCCGCATCGGCAGTGGTCCACGAAGTGCCCGAAGCGTATGTGTTTCGCCAGAACGGCGACCTCTTCGACCGTAAACCGGTTCACGTTCTGCACGAAACTCCGAGCGAGGTAGTGATTGCGAATGACGGCAGTGTTCCTCCCGGAATCTACGTTGCTCAATCGGGAGCGGCTCAGCTCAATCGTGTGTTGAAATCCCAAGCGGGATCAGCCCCTTCGGGCGTCCACGTTCATGCGGACGGTTCCGTACACACCAATCATTAGGAGCCGCCATGTTAGACGCCATCATTCGATTCTCGCTTCGGCATCGCCCGTTGATCTTGGTGCTGAGCATCGCCGCGCTTGGTTTCGGCGGCTATCTCACCACAACGATGCCGATTGATGTCTTCCCCGACCTCGACCGGCCGCGTGTCGTGATCCTTACGGAGTGTCCTGGCTACTCGCCTGAAGAAATCGAGACGCTGGTTACCCAGCCGATCGAGCAGGCCGTGCTGGGTGCGAACGGCGTCGTTGCCGTTCGCAGCCAATCGAGCATGGGACTCGTCGTGATCTACATCGAGTTCGAATGGGACACAGAAATCCAATCGGCCCGACAGGTAGTGCAAGAACGGTTGGCCAACATTGCCGGCATCATGCCCGAGGGCATACGGCCGCTGATGGCACCGCCGACCTCGATCATGGGACAGGTGATGCACGTCGGGGTTCATAGGCAAACCGGCCCGAATGGCGGACGCTTAGCGAGCATCGGGGATACGGGACTCGTTCTCGAACAAGTCGAGTCGGAGTCCGGCGATACGTTCCTGGGCTGGGCTGCCAAGCAGCGGCACGATCCCTCCACTTGGACCAAGGTAACGCTCGAAGAAACCACCCCCTTGGAAGTGGCGGCCGCCAGCGACGGCGAACTCACCGTGCAGGTGGCCGTCGACGACAAGCCGCACCTTGCTCGCTTCCTGTCTCCACAACAACAAGCAAGAGAACTCCGCACCATAGCCGACTGGGTGATTCGCCCAAGGCTCTTGCAGCTGTCGGGCATTGCGGAAGTCATCGTCCTCGGCGGCGACGAGAAGCAATACCACGTCGAGATCAATCCCGAACGACTCTTCGAGTTCGGGGTGTCCGTCCAACAGGTGGAACAGGCGGTCACGAACAACAATCTGAACTCGACCGGCGGCTTCACCAATGAGGGACAGATCGAACGGCCGATTCGAGTCATTGGTCGCTTGGGGCCAGGTACCGACGAAGTGCTCGCCGACTTGCGGAAAGTGCCCGTCGACGCATCTTCCGACCGTCCGGTGCTGATCGAGCAGATCGCGGAAGTGCGAGAAGGTTCGCCCCCCAAGCGTGGTGATGCGAGCATCGACGGTCACCCCGGCATCGTCATCACCCTCGTCAAGCAGCCCCACGTCGATACTCGCGGTCTGACCGAGCGAATCCACTCGGCTTTGCTGGAAGTCGAGAACTCGCTGCCTGCCGATCTGCTCATCAATCGCGATCTATTTCAACTCAAGAACTTCATTGACAGAGGTGTTTACTACGTCGGCGAGGCCCTGGTGATCGGCGCCTTCTTGGTGGTTGTGGTGCTCGCCCTGTTTTTGCTCAACTTCCGCACAACCTTCATCACGCTCACCGCCATTCCGCTGTCCCTCGCGATCACCACCATCGTATTCCGACTACTGAGCTACTTCGTGGGGCAAGAGCTTTCGATCAACGTGATGACCCTTGGTGGGCTCGCGGTGGCGATGGGCGAGTTGGTGGACGACGCCATTGTCGATGTCGAGAACATTTTTCGCCGACTCAACGAGAACAACGCACTGGCCGAACCCAGGCCGGCCCTCACCGTAGTTTACGAGGCAAGTCGAGAGATTCGCTCGTCGATCGTCTTCGGTACCGCCGTGGTGATCCTGGTGTTCCTACCGCTTTTTGCCATGTCAGGAGTCGAGGGACGACTGTTCGCACCGCTGGGGATCGCCTACATCGTTTCGATCCTGGCATCGCTGCTGGTGTCCCTCACCGTGACCCCCGTGCTCTCGTACTACCTGCTGCCCAACTCCCCGGCGACGCATCGCAATCAGGATGGAGCCTTGCTGCGTGGGCTTAAGTGGCTCGCCGGCTACCTGGTCCGGTTTAGCATGCGTCACGCCGGTACTCTGCTCGCAATGACCTGGGGGCTCGTAGCGCTCAGCGTGTTCGTGCTCAGTGGATTAGGTGCCGACTTCTTGCCGCAGTTCGATGAGGGAAGCGTACAGATCAACCTGACGCTCCCCGCTGGTTCCTCCCTCCAAGCGTCGAACGACGCTGCGGCGATTGTCGACGCCAAGCTCAAGCCGCTCCTCCGCACGCCCACCAATCCCGATGGCCAAGTGGTGCATTTCGTTCGGCGCACGGGAAGAGCCGAACTGGACGAACATGCCCAGCCCGTCAACATGACGGAGTACATCTTGAGCATGAATCCCGAAAGCGAGAGCACTCGGGAAGAGATCATCCACTCGCTGCTAAGCGAACTTAAGCAAGAGCTTCCTGGCGTCGATGTCGAAGCCGATCAGCCGCTGGCTCATCTAATCAGCCACATGCTGTCGGGCGTCTACGCCCATGTTGCCATCAAGATCTACGGCGACGATCTCTCGACGCTCCAGCGGCTAGCCCAACAGGTGAAGGGCGAGATATCCGAAATCCCTGGCCTGACGACCCCCGTCATCGAGTCGCAGGAGTTCGTCGACGAACTTCACATCGTTTTGCGGCCCGAGGAGCTTGCCTATTACGGAGTCAGCAGGGCCTACATCGCGGGCTACGTTCAGACGGCACTGCGTGGCGACACGGTGTCTCAGGTTCTGGAGGGTTCGCGGCGATTCGATCTGGTGGTCCGGCTGCGAGAGGAGGAACGAACCGACTACTTCAGCTTGCGAAACCTGCTCATCGACCTGCCCGACGGACGGGGCCGGATCAAGCTGGAAGACGTGGCTGACTTTCCGGAGGGAATGACGGGCCCCAATCAATTGATGCGTGAGAACGTCCGCCGGCGGATGGTGGTGCGATGCAACACCGAAGGTCGTGACCTGGGTAGCGTGGTCAGTGACATCGAGCGGATTATCGGCGAGCGAATTCGCTTCCCCGAAGGCTACTACGTCGAGTATGCCGGACAGTTCGAGAGCCAACGATCGGCCACCGTGCTCATCAGCGTGATGGCCCTGGTGTCGGTGATCGGGGTATTCGTCGTCCTGCTGATGCTGCTTCCGTCGGTGCGAATCGTGCTGCAAATCCTCAACGCCATTCCCACGGCCTTCATCGGCGGGGTTGCAGCATTGGCCCTGACGGGTCAAACGCTGACCGTCGCCAGCCTCGTGGGGTTCATCTCCCTGGGGGGCATTGCCGTTCGCAATGGCATCCTACTCGTCACGCACTACTTTCATCTGATGCGCGAAGAGCAGGAAGGGTTTACGCAAAGCATGATTCTGCGAGGCAGTTTGGAGCGACTGGCACCGGTGCTGATGACCGCCATCACGGCGATCATGGGTTTGATGCCAATCGTCTTGGGGGGGCAGAAGCCAGGTCTGGAAATTCTCTACCCCGTTGCCACGGTGATCGTGGGTGGACTCATCACTTGTACGTTCTGTGAGTTCTTGATCCATCCAGGTTTGTTCTGGAAGTTCAGCGGCAAAGATGCCCTCGACAGCGTGGCGGAAGAGAAGAGCGAAGAGGAAATGCTTCGATAACGTCATCGAAGCGCGGTTAAGTTTTGCACGAAGGAGTTGTGAGATGAAGTTTCATGTAGGTTTGATCCTGGCAGCAAGTCTGCTTTTGGTAAGCGGATGCGAAAAGCCTTCCACCGCACCCGCCGCAAGCGAGTCACCAGCGGCGGCGGAATCCGAAGGTGGACACAGTCACGGCGATGGCCCCAACGGTGGTGCAGTGGCCGACTGGGGTGGTGGAAAGTACCACGTCGAGTTCACCGTGAACCACGACACCCAAGAGGCAACGGTCTACGTCCTCGATAGCAACGCCAAGGCCGCGGCACCCGTTGCGGCAGAGAAGTTGCTGCTGAGCATCAGCGAGCCCGCATTTCAGGTCGACCTGATGCCAGTCCCAATGGAGGGCGAAGCGGACGGCAAGAGTTCCCGCTTCGTCGGCAAGCACGAAAGCCTAGGCGTCGTGCAAGAATTCGCCGGCACGATTAGTGGCGAGGTAGACGGAACACCGTTCGCAGGCGACTTCGAAGAAGTCGCTCACACGCACTAAGTTTCGCATCGGCATCGAGCGGGAGAAAGTCGAATGGTCTACGTCCTTAAAGTGTTGATTACCACTGCACTTGTTGTCGCCGTCTCGGAGGCATCCCGACGCAGCACACTTCTTGGAGCAGTCTTCGCTTCTCTCCCGCTGGTGTCGATTCTCGGAATGATCTGGCTTTATTGGGACACGGGGGACAGCGAGAAAGTCGCTGCGCTTTCAAACAGCATCTTCTGGCTGGTGTTGCCCTCGTTGCCCTTCTTCCTGCTAGTGCCTTATCTACTGAGCAGGCAGGTTGGCTTCTACACGAGCATGACAATCGCCTCGGGGGTGACCGTTGGACTTTACTGGTTGGCAATCACGTTGCTCCGTCATCATGGCAGTTCGGCCTAGAATTCCAGCACCTGCCACCTGTTTCCAGCGGCGTTTTCGCCCCCCGCCACCCCCTCCAAACTATTTCTACTTTTTTCAAAAAAGTGACTAGGCCGTGTTGACATTCAGGCCAAGAGGATCATTGTGGCTGCCAGATGCAGCAACGCGAGGTAGTTTCGTGCTGTTTTGTCGTATCGAGTGGCAATGCGTCGGCATTGCTTCAGCTTGGCAAACAGTCGTTCGACTTGGTTGCGTTCTCGATACAGATGCTGGTCGTAAGCCCGCTGCACTTTGCGATTACTTCGCGAAGGGATGATGGCCGTCGCGCCTTGGCGCTCAATGGTCTCTCGTACTTGCTCGCTGTCATAACCCTTGTCGGCGATCACGTGTTCCGCCGTGAGTCCCTCCAAGAGCGGCACAGCTTGAGTAACATCGTGAGTCTGCCCGGGTGTCAGGAGGAGCTTTACGGGATTGCCGAGTCCATCGCAGACCGCATGGACCTTCGTTCCGAATCCACCACGCGATCGCCCAAGTTGCTGATCTCCCCTTTTTTTCGAGCCCCCGCCGCGTGAACGTGGGCCCGAATGATGGTGGCGTCCAGCATCACCCACTCCCAATCCGCCTCTTGAAGAGCGGCGAACACCTGCTGCCAGACCCCCTTCTTCGCCCAGCGGTTGAACCGTTGAAAGACGCTGTTCCACGGCCCAAAACGCTCTGGAAGATCACGCCACGGAGCGCCAGTACGAACGATCCACAGCACAGCATCTAGGAACAACCGGTTGTCCTCCGCACTACGCCCCGGACACCCCACCCGACCCGGCAACAGCTTCTCCACACGCTCCCACTGCTCGTCCGTCAATTCAAAACGTCGCATCTAATCCTCCTCCATGAGGTAACGGTTACTCGCCTACTTTACCCGATCCACCTAGATGCAACATAGGTATGTCAACACGGCCTAGAAAGCGCCACTCACCTGTGATCTGATGCACACATGCCACCTAAGTAGTGGACTGATGTTTCGGCACCTGGACAGAATAGGAGGAATGGCAGAAGTGGGGGTTGGGGGTGCTTCGAGGGGCGACGGTCGTTGTCATCCTGATGGAGCACTAGCGACGAGAGGATCTCGGTCGCCAATCGTTCGACGATCCCGGGGGGACGAGATTCTTCTGGGAGCATTACTCCCGTCGGAACGACGGCGTCGTTGTGCAAGCGAGCAAGAGTAAAGTCGCACCTGCGGTTTGCCCCTGCGACATTACTCTTTCGACCGCTCCTTTAGCACTCGCTCTAACCTCTTCGATAACAAGTACTTACGCGAAGGGCTTCGCACGATCGAAAAAGAGTAAAGTCGCACCCAACGAAATTCTGACCAAATCGCGACTTTATCACTCTTCAAAAAGAACTTTCGCGAGCCACGGATTGCGAAAGGCTCCTAGCGGATCGAACTGCTCGCACGCCGCGCGAAACTCGGCGAGGTTCGGATAAAGCCGAACGACTTCCGCCGAATCGATGGGGCAGACCTTGCCCCAATGGGGGCGAGCAGCGACCAACTCGCCGGTAGCGTGGGCAAGCACGGCGGCGAACTGAAAGAAGCCTTCGCGGCGTTCTGGGGCTTCGTAGGAAATGAAGCTGACCGCGTAGTAAGTATCGTCGCCGCTCGACATGGATATCGCCGTATCGTCGGCGAGCACTTTTCGGATGCAGATCGGGTAATGATGACCGTAGACACCATGAATACTTTGAAGCGCGTCGGCGAGTCCAAGCTCCGCGATCGGTTGCTGCCAACGAGCCTCGATCTCCTGCACGCCCGCGGCGTGCAGGAGCAGCGACTGCGTGAAGTCGAGCATCTCGCCGAGCCGATCGCTTGGGACAAACATCTCGATTTCGATATGGCGGAACAGCTCGTGCTCCATGGTCAGCATCGACTGCGACTTGTCGACCACCCGCCAGTTGCGAATCGCGGTCGTGATCGCCACGTTGCGAAAAAACCATCGGGCGAGCCGCGGGCTGCGAAGCACCCGCACGAGCGACAGGATAACCAGATGCAAACCAACGTCCATGCACACGAACCAGTACCAACGATAGAGCCACGCAAGACGCGACCGCGGTGCCGGGGTTTCACGCCGATGCTGCGCGAGGTACTTCCACGCGTAGGGAATCAGGAAGAACTGTTGCAGCGGAAACTCTCGCTCGGCGTCGCGCACGCTCGTCAGATCATCGTAGAGACTAAAATGTTCTTCCACCCGATACTGCTCGCGGCAGCGAATGCCAACCTCCACCACAACGCCCATGCAGCCCAGCGAACAACGTGCGGAACGGAGCAGGGCGGGGTCGCGAACCGTGGTGAGCGTCGGCTCGCCGGTCGCAGGGTCGTAGTGAGCGAGGGTCACTTCGTCGACGAAGTGCGACACGCTCTGGCGACCCGAACCATGCGTCCCCGTGGCTGCGGCCCCGGCGATCGACTGTTCGGTAATGAGCCCCAGCGTCGGCAGCGTGAGCCAGTGGGCATCGAGCTTCGGCAAGATGTCCTTGAGTCGACACCCACCGCCGAGCAAAACCCAAGTCTCCGTACCGCGTTTCTCGACCCGAAAGCCATCAAGGTACTCGGTGCTGAGAACGACTTCGTCTTCAAGTGGAGCTTCGCTCCACGAGTGCAACGCGCCAATCGTGCGAACGCGTTTCCCCTTCACGCGGACGAGTACGTCGAGCACCTCGCTCGCCGATTGTGGGGCAAAATACTGGTCGGGCGTGAAGTCGAGATTGCGGCCGAAGTTTCGAATTCTCATGGCAAGTGCGTGGCGGGGGAAACGAGGCCCAAGTCGAGCATTCTACCAGCGGCGGAATACCTGGGAGGAGCCGCCGGACCATTTGAAGGGGCCGAAAACGGAATTGGCGAACCAATTCCACCCCGCTTACGTAGTCACAACGCCTTCCACCCGCCTGATAGTCCTGCCCCAAGTCGCCGCTTGAATACTTCAATAACTCATTCGCCGGTGGATTGCACGATCGTGGGGGCCAGCTTCGCCGGGCTCGCAGCGGCGAGTGTGATCGCGCAGCGTGGACTCCGCGTGCGGGTGATGGAGAGGAAAGCCGACCCCGGCGAAAAGCTCCACACCACGGGCATCATCGTGAAGGACGCGGTGGATCAGATCGCACTTTTAGACCTGATGCCATCGGAGTTCGTCCGCGCAGTTCCAGGCGTTCGCTTGTACGCACCGAGCATGCGCTACGTCGATCTCGACGCTCCCGGTTATTACTTCCTCGCCACCGACACCCCAAACGTCATGCGCTGGCTCGCTGCGCGAGCGGAGCAGATGGGCGTCGAGGTGCTGCTCGACTCGCCGTTTCAATCGGCGACACGGGTGCGGGGTGGATACGAACTCGATGGGGTAGGGGAGACGCGTTATTTGATTGGCGCGGATGGTCCGAACTCGCAGGTGGCTCGTAGTTTGGGGCTTGGACTCAATCGCGAGTTCCTATTCGGCATGGAGTACGAGTTCGAGGGCCTTGCGCTCGCCGCCGACGATCGCCTGCACTGCTTCATCGATCGCAAGCTCGCGCCGGGCTACATCGGTTGGATCGTGCCGGGCGTCGGGGTGGTTCAGGTGGGACTCGCGCGCCGGATGCGTCCTGACGCGGATGCGATTAAACGGGTGATGGAGAAGTACCTGGCGAAGATCGCCCCCGTGCTCGACGTGCGGACGCTGGAACCGCAGTCGATTCGCGCGGGGATGATTCCTTGCGGAGGAGTCATCCGACCCGTGGCAACGGAGCGTGCATTACTCGTTGGCGACGCGGCAGGAATGGTCTCGCCGGTCACTGCCGGTGGCATTCACACCGCACTCAAGCATGGCCTCGCTGCGGGGCACGCGGTGGCTGACTTCCTCGAAGGAAAGTGCGACGATCCGTGTCACTGGTTTGCGAAGACGTATCCCAGGTTCCGCAAGAAGCGACTTCTGCGATTCCTGTTCGACCACTTTCAGAGCGACTGGTTCTTCAACCTGATGCTCGCCACCGCCCCGATGCGAATGGCGGCGAGCCAAGTTTACTTCCACCGCCGCGGTGCGCTGACGCCAGCGGGAGCCAGAGTTTCAACAACGGCGAAAGCGGTAAAAGGAGGTGAGTTTGTGAAGTAGAGTTGAATAGAACACTCAGTTCGCTTTCGTCGAGAGCAAGAACGCGAGTAGGTCGGCGAAGTCGTCGATCGACATTGTCTTTTCAAGTCCGGCGGGCATGATCGAGTTCTTCGAAGGCTCGCGATAGTCGACATCATCGCTCGACAAGTCAAAGCGATTCCCCTCATCGTCAATATACGGCTCCGTTCCACCATCCCCTCCCAGCGGCAGTCGCAAACCAACGTGTGTTTTTCCATCCATCGTTTCCAGAACCCACGGCACGTAGCGCGGCGCAATGTCGCGGCTAGGTTCGAGGATCGACGCGAGTGCCTGCCGACGATCGTGACTCGTGGCGTAGCGAGTGAGGTCGGGGCCGTAGTCGCCACCTCGCCCTTCGATCGCGTGACAGGTGCCGCAGCGAGGGCCGACACTGCTGAAGAACAGACGACGCCCGGCGTTCACATCGCCGAGCCCTTCGGTGAGTACCAGCCAGGTGTCGATGTCGGTCGCTTCGGGCTTTGGTTCTTCGAGGACTTCGACGAGACCTGCAAAACGTTGCACGCGGCTTGCTTCTTTGGCCACGGCAGGCTGGTCGCTTGCCGCAAGGCGTTCGAGCAGCGGCGCGAAATCCTTCGAAGCAGCCGCGAGACCCGCCACTGCATCCGCGCGAAGTTCGGCATCGGCCGTTTCGTTGCCGGCGACTTGCGCGAGCCGATCGAATCGTTCGGGGTGCTTGCTGAGGGCGAGGGTCCGCACTCCTTCGGTTCGCAGCCCCGCATGCGAACCGGCAAGGTAACCATCGAGCACTTCGAGCGTCAGCTGTTTGTGATCGGGCGAAAGCAATCGCAGGGCAAGGGCTTTGATGTCGTCCGAACGCTTGCCATGTCGCAGTTCGCGAGCAAGCAGTCCATCGACCACTTCCTTGGGTGGCGGCTGGCGATCGCTGTCGAGCCAGTGAATCGCAGCCAGAATGCACAGGTAATATCGTTCGTTGGGGATCTCGCCTTCGAGGAGCTTGGCGATATCGTTTCGGAGTTCGGTGAGATGGTAATCGGCGATCCAGCGCACTGCGTAGAGACGGACGTCGGGATCGGTGGACGCCAAGGCCTTTCGAAGCATCATGTCAGAGCCGTCCCACCCGTTCCAACGAGCGGCTTGAAGCCCGAGCAACATCAGCTTCTCGTCTTGCATCGCGTCCACTGCCTTCGCTTCATCGAGGCGAGCGACTGTTCGTTGGCGCGCGAATGGATCGTCGTTAACGGCATCGTTCGGTGCGTTCCCTGCAGACTCCACTGTTGTCACGGCTGCGATGTCCGTCGATGGCGTCACGTTCTCCGCGGTGCTCAACTTCCAGATACGACCCTGTCCATGCACCGGATAGCTCCGCGAAACCCAATCGGCGAAGTACAGCGAACCATCCGGAGCAACGGCGCAGCCGGTGGGCCGGAAATCAGCGTCTCCTTGGACGACCACTTCGCGCTGGGCGTCGAACGACATTCCTTTGGGCGCGAGCTTGTAGCGTTCGAGACGATGATCGCCCCAGCTCGTGACCCACAAGAAGCCTTCGTGAGGTACCACTGCACACGGGGCTTCGCCCGTGCCGCAAATCATGGGAAGCGTGCCGGGAAGTTCACCATCCCATGCCTGAAGGGGATGCACACCCGCACGGCCGTACTCGAAGCGATGACCGTAGTCGCCGGTCGGAACCACGTGAATCAATCGGCAAGGCGGACTGGCATCGGGATCGTTATCGACCGCAAACAAAGTATGTTGGCCCACGACGCACAGTCCGAACGGATTCCAGAATCCTTGCGCGACGCGAGTCAGCTTCGATCCATCCGCCGCGAAGTGGAACACCATGCCCGTCCCGCCCGAATCAGCGAACGCCTCGCCATCGCTGCCGACAAGTCGATACTCGCCGCCGAAGTTCTCACCGAGCCCCAAGTAGAAGCCACCCTCGGGATCGAACGCGAATCCGCCGAGGGCGTTGTGAGGATAGTCGACTTCCGACTCCAGATGGACGAGTGTCGTTCGCTCGTCGGCGGTTCCGTCGTTGTCCGTGTCGCGAAGCAGGAAGACATCGCGACGCGTGACAACAATCACCGCATTGTCCTTGCGGACTTGCAAGTTCATCGCAAAGCGAAAACCTTCGGCAAAGGTCGACCATGTGTCGAACTTTCCATCGCCATCGGTGTCTTTATAACGGCGGATGCGATCGCTTCCGGGGCCTTTGTACTCATCGGGTCGCTCGTGGGTGTGCGATTCGATGACCAGCAGGTCGCCGTTGGAGGTAAAACCAATGGCAATCGGCGTGACCACATCGGGTTCGGCGGCCACTCGCTCCAGCGTGTAGCCCTCGACCAGCACTCGCGGAGGTGCCGCTTGAGCCCCTGTGGAGACCCAACCACAGGTTGCCAGTGTGAGGATGCAGGCTGCTTGCTGCAACGTGAAGCGGCGACGCCAGTTGCGTGCTACTTGAACCCGCACACGCGATTTGCGATATTCAAAGTACATTCGCGATGGACCTTTGGGCGTTAGGAGTGGTGCGGGATGCAGATTTGGCCGGCTATTGATTTGCGAGGAGGAAAGTGTGTTCGTCTCCGCCAGGGCGACTACGCTCAGGAAACCGTGTTCAACGACGACCCGGTGGCGGTGGCTCTTTCGTTCCAAAACGCGGGCGCGCGGCATCTGCACATCGTCGATCTCGACGGGGCCCGCGAAGGCTCGCCGGTGAACCTGCCCGCCGTTCAAGACATCGTAGCCGCTGTCGACATGGAATGCGAGCTTGGCGGTGGCGTGCGCGACGAACAAGCAATTGCCGAACTCCTTGGGTTTGGTCTTGGCCGATTGGTGGTCGGGACCTCCGCGATCAAACAGCCCGATTGGTTCCGCGCGACGTGTCAGCAGTTCCCGAACAAACTGGTGCTGGGCATCGATGCCCGCAACGGCCTGGTGGCGACCGATGGTTGGCTGGAGACGAGCAGCGTCTCGGCCGTCGAGCTCGCGCTTCAATTCACAAGCGAGCCGATCGCCGCTATTGTCTACACCGACATTGCAACCGACGGCATGATGGCCGGACCGAACGTCGCCGCGATGCGCGAAATGCAAGACGCGGTTTCTGTGCCGGTCGTGGCTTCGGGTGGCGTGACCACACTGGAAGACGTGCGAGCTCTCGCCGAGGCGGGACTCGCCGCAGCAATCATCGGCCGCGCGCTGTACGAAGGTGCGTTTAGTTTGAGCGATGCCATCGCGATAGCCGAGGAGGTGGCAAGTAGTAAATAGCGGCTGGTGGCAACGGAGGAGGGTTGTCGTCGGCTCCGACAAGCGGTAACCAAAACTCCAAGCGACACTCTCGGGCGTCGCTCTACTCTTCTAACAACGGAGCGTTCGATGTCGAAGCATGTCGATGACCTAAGGAACATCGCTGTGTGCGGCCACGGTTCGGCAGGGAAGACCACGCTGGTGGATCACCTGCTTGTCAAAACCGGGGCAGTGCAGGGCAACCCCAGTGTCGACGCCGGAAACAGCATTTGCGATTTCGACGAAGAAGAGAAGCACCACAAGCACTCGATTGAACCTGCAATCACTCATTGCAATCATGGCGGCAAAGAGCTGACGCTGATCGACACGCCCGGGTACCCCGACCTCATTGGCCAGACGATCGGCGTGCTGCGCGGCGTCGATAACGTGCTAATCGCCATTGATGGTCACGCAGGGGTGAAGGTCAACACTCGGCGAGTTTGGAAGGAAGCGGGCGAACGGGGGCTTGGACGCATCCTCTGCATCACGAAGATGGACGACCACAGCGTCAATCTCTCGGGGCTGATGGACACCATCCACGAAGTGTTCGGCCCGCAGTGCGTCTTGTTCAATGTGCCGCTCGGCACCGGCGACGACTTGAAGGGAGTCGCGAGTACCATCGCCCCAGCCGCTGGGGTGAATGGCGCTGTGATGGATCTGGCGCACCTTGGCGAGAAGGCGATCGAAACCATCATCGAGTCGGACGACGCGGCGATGGAGAAGTACTTCGAAGGCGAAGTGCCTTCGGCAGAGAAACTGATGGAACTGGCGATCGCAGGCGTGAAGGCCGGTTCGCTCACGCCGGTAGTTTGTGTCTCGGCGAAGAAGGACATCGGACTCACCGAACTGCTCGACCTGCTCGCGAAAGTCACACTCCCTCCATCGGCCATCGAACGGAAGGGAACCAAGGATGGCGATACCGTCACCTTGAAGCCCGAGCCTACCGCGCCGCTCGCCGCCCAAGTGTTTCGCACGCGGATCGATCCGTTCGTCCAGAAGCTGAGTTTCATCCGCATTCTTTCCGGCACCCTGCACAAGGACGACATCGTTACAACTTCGGGCGAGCGGAAGGGGCTCAAGATTGGGCAGCTCCTGAAGGTTCAAGCCGACAAGACCGAGCCGGTCGATTCCGCAGGGCCGGGCGAGATCGTTGCCGTGGCGAAGACCGACGTGCTGCACATCGGCACTTCGCTCGGCGAAGTCGAACTTCCGCCGATCAAGTTTCCCACGCCGATGGTGGGACTCGCAGTCGCGCCGAAGAGTCGCGGCGACGAAACCAAGCTATCGACGTCGCTTCACAAGCTGGCGGAAGAAGACCCCACGATCCACGTCGATCACGATGAGGAGACGCACGAGACCGTGCTTACCGGCATGAGCGAGTTGCACTTGCAACTCATTCAGGAACGGCTGAAGCGGCGTGATCACGTCGAGATCGAAACGCATGAGCCGAAGATTCCGTATCGCGAAACGATCACGCAAGAAGCCGAGGGAATGTACCGCCACAAGAAACAGAGCGGCGGGGCAGGGCAGTTTGCCGAGGTTCACATTCGCATGTATCCGTTTCCAGAGGGAACCAGCGTCGAGGAGTTTGCTTCAAAGAGTCGCTTCCCGCAGCTCAAGCACATTCATTATCACGAGGCGGGCAACTTCCTGTGGGTCGATACCGTGGTCGGCGGTTCCATCCCTGGCAACTTCATGCCGGCGATTGAGAAGGGTTTTCTCGAACGGGTGACGAATGGCGTGATTGCGAACTGCAAGGTTCAGGACGTGTGCGTCGAGGTCCACTTCGGAAAAGACCATCCGGTGGACTCGAACGAAACCGCGTTTCGAATGGCGTCGTCGAAGGCCTTCGCCGAGGTGTTCAAGAAGGCAAAGCCAGCGCTGCTTGAGCCGATGGTGTTGCTGCACATCACGGTGCCGGCGGGGAACGTGGGCGACGTGTCGAGCGACCTCGCCGGACGCCGTGGACAGATGGTAGGAATGGACGCGGCCGGCGGTGGCATGACCACCGTCGAAGCGAAGTGCCCGCTGTCGGAAGTGACCACCTACGCCCGGACGCTGAGCAGCATGACCGGCGGGCAGGGGAGCTACTCAATGGACTTCGCCCACTACGAACCCGTGCCCGGGAACGTACAGGCGGACGTGTTGTCGAAGGCGAAGGTGAGGGTGGAGGAAGAGTGACAGACCATCGCGACATACCTTTGACGAATCCTTATGAGGCACCCCAGTCCGAACTGACCGGCATGGCTGCCGCTCTGCTCCGCTGGCGTATCATCCCCGGGGTATTCAGTGGTCTCGTTGGGGCGTTGGTATTGGCGTATGGGTTGTTTGTCGCAATGTATGTCACCTACGCTGGCTTTGTCATAGAAGGCCCGTCCCAATTGGTGTATTTGTCTGTTGCCGTTGGGTTGCTTTGTACTGTTGCGGGAGGTAGCTGGATCGGGGGAGCCATTTTTTGCTTTCGCAAACGATGGGGTTGGGCAGTAGCTGCGTGGCTGATAGGGCTGCTCACGTTTGCGATGTTTGTTGGGATACTGTACTTCGCTCTGCCTCTATTGAATTAAGCCCCCACGGCTTCCAAATCCAGCTCCATCGCCGAGACGCTCGCGGCGGGGAAGGTCCACTCGGTGAGGTTGCCTTTCATCTCGCGGGCCAACGGCGCGATGTCGTTCGCGTTGTAGTGCGTGATCTCGTTCATCGGTCGGCTGGCGATTTGATGCACGGTGCCGCCCGTGATTTTGCGGCCGGGGATGGCGAGGCTCGCGGCGATGTCCTTGGTTCGCTCGGTGTTCACGGCGTGGACGAACAGTTTGTCCCCCTTCACGCTCGCCACCACGTCGAGTCCATCGGGCGTGGCGTCGACCTTCGTGGCGTGTGTGCCGATGTGGTGGCGGTAGAGGCTCATCGCGCGGGCCACCGGCATCATGTACGAACGGCCTTCGTTCTCGGGCACAGGAATCATCACGGCGTTCACCTGCCAGCGCGTGCCGCAGAAATCGGCCGCGGTGGCGATCTTCAGCACGTCGCCGTGCCGCTGGTGGTTGTTGAGGATGCGAGCGTACGAAACTCCGGCCGCCCAGGTACTCGAAACGTCGCAACGATCGCGACCCGGAATCGCAAAGTGGCACTCGGTCATCGCCAGCGGGATGTCGACACCCTTCATCGAGTCCCGGACCTCGCGAATCTTATCGTCGTTCAGCTTCCAGGCTTTCATCAACTGGTCCCATGTCCGCGCGGGGTCCTTACGGTACTCGTTGCGTTCGAGCACCGGATGTCGTCGGTCGTCGGGATTGAACATGTGATGGAACGCCAGGTAGTCGAGGTGCTCGCCCGCAACCTCCGCCATGCGCGGCGCCCAGCCACTGTCGCCCCAGCCGATGAGCTTGATCGACGGATCGACCTTGCGCATCGCCTTGGCGAACTCAACAGTCTTAGTGGCCGCGGTGTCGAGCGGAAAGCCTTGGCGGTCGTAGGACGTTTCGTTGCCGATCTGCCATAGCGGGATGTTGTACGGCTCGGGCGAACCGTTGGCGGCGCGCTCGGCGTGCACGGGCTCGTTGCAGTAGGCGACCCACTCAGCGGCTTCCTCCACGCCCGCCGTGCGGACGTTGTCATGGACCTTCATGTATCGCTCGCGGCCGTCCGACTCGAAGTTGACGCACATGAGGGCGTCGGCTCCCACTTGGCGACAGAAGTCGACGAACTCGCCGGTGCCTACTTGGTTGGACTCGATTCCCCCCCAAAGCAGGTTGAGCATTGGTGGGCGCTTCGCGCGCGGACCCACTCCCTCGCGCCAACGGTAGTAGTCGGTGTAGATGCCGCCCCACCGCATAAGCGTGGGGCCAAGCTCGCGGGTGGTCTCGATCAAATCGGGCCGCCACCGCTCTTTCAGGTGATCCCAACCAGCCTCGACCGAACCATCGGTCGCCCCCAGCGGTTCCATGAACTGCATGTAGAGGTAGGGGGAGAGCTCGAACGTCGGTGTGGGATCTATTCGCAGCTCTTCGCGGCGTGGCGGGGCGGCCTGGGCCTTCACCAGGTTCGAGGTCCCTGCCGCAGCGGCCACCGCGGCGAGAGACTTGAGGGCACCACGGCGAGAGATTGGATTCTGATGCACGGAGACCACCTGGAGTTCGATGTTGTAGGAGCGAAGACGACAAGCTTGTCCCAGTTTAACCGATCCCGCCGGCCGTTTCTTGCACAACGCGTCTGCCCCTGTGGCCCGCCCTCGACACCCGGGCCTTGGGCCTTAAAATGGCGGGTCGCAGTACGTCTTTACCCCGGATGCGGCGAGCCCCAGGCGGGTTCGCGGCCCGCAACGCATAACCCCCTGAGGTCCTCATGTCCACGATCATCGACATTCACGCACGCCAGATTCTCGACAGCCGCGGTAATCCCACCGTCGAGGTGGACGTGACGCTGGCCGATGGCTCGGTTGGTACGGCCGCCGTTCCGAGCGGCGCGAGCACCGGTGCCCACGAGGCGTGGGAGCTTCGCGATGGCGACAAGGGCTACTTCATGGGCAAGGGTGTCCAGACGGCCGTCAACAACGTCAACGAGAAGATCGCTGACGAACTCGAAGGGATGGACGCGCTCGATCAGATTGGCATCGACCAGATGATGATCGAGCTCGATGGCACCTCAAACAAGAAGAACCTGGGCGCGAACGCCATTCTCGGTGTGTCGCTCGCCACCGCGCACGCGGCGGCCAAGTACTGCGACCTGCCTTTGTTTCGTTATCTGGGCGGCTCGAACGCTCGGCTGCTCCCCGCGCCGATGATGAACATCCTGAACGGCGGCTCGCACGCCGATAACTCGGTGGACATCCAAGAGTTCATGGTCATGCCGCTGGGCTTTGACAACTTCAGCGAAGCACTCCGCTGTGGCACCGAAATCTTCCACCACCTGAAGAAGGTGCTGCTCGACAAGGGCATGAACACTTCGGTCGGCGACGAGGGTGGTTTTGCCCCTGACCTGAAGGCCAACGCCGAGGCGTTCGACGTGATCCTCACCGCCATCGAGAAGGCTGGCTACAAGCCGGGCGAACAAGTGTGGTTCGCAATGGACTGCGCGGCGACCGAGTTCTATAGCTCGGAGAAGAACGTCTACACCATCGACGGCAAGGAACTCGACCCCACCGGCATGGTCGATTTGCTGGCGAGCTGGGTTGATAAATTCCCCATTTGCAGCATTGAAGACGGTTGCAGCGAGGACGACTGGACCGGTTGGAAGCTGCTGACCGAGAAGGTGGGCAGCAAGTGCCAGTTGGTGGGCGACGACCTGTTCGTTACCAACGTCGAACGTCTGCAGCGCGGCATCGACGAGAAGATCGCCAACTCGATCCTGATCAAGGTCAACCAGATCGGCACGCTGACCGAAACGATCGACGCGATCAACCTGGCCCACGCCAACGGCTACACCAGCATCTCGTCGCACCGCAGCGGCGAGACCGAAGACAGCACCATCGCCGACCTCGCCGTCGCTTGTGCCACGGGCCAGATCAAGACCGGCTCGGCCAGCCGGAGCGACCGCATGGCGAAGTACAACCAACTGCTCCGCATCGAAGAAATGCTCGGCACCTCGGCGATTTACGCTGGGCCGAAGTTTGCGGCGAAGCTGAAGTAGACGACGACTTCTTCGAGATTGTTTCCGATATCCTCCAACTCCCGTCGAAGAACTCCTTCGACGGGAGTTTTCTTTTTGGCAATCCAATGGGTGTGGAGGGGATGATGAACCAGGCGAAGAATCGAATAGTGCTGGGCGTGGTGGCGATTGGGCTGCTGTTGTGCTCGATACCAACCACTTGGATGACCATCAAGAACGCATCGCTAACGTTCCCGGTCCCCACGTTTGGCGATTCCTCGCCGTTCGGCCAGGGTGGCCCCATGATGCAGATGCCGGCGTTCAATGGCCTGGAACTCAACGTGACGGGCATCAATGGTCACATTACGCTGGGCGCGAAGGCCCCCATTTGGCTATTGGTAGTCGTCGCCGCGGGAGCCATCGGTGTCGGCGCACTCAATGCCGCTGGCATCACGTCGGTGCCCGGCACCATCCCTCTAGTTGTGCTGGGCGTGGTGGGGATCTTCTTTGCGGCGGGGTTGTTCGTCACTTTCGGCGGCGAGGCCACGATGGGGATTGGTTATCCGCTAGCGATTCTTGGTTTCGGTTTGGGACTTGCTCAATTAATTCGGCAACTGTCCGCTTCCAGTGTTCCAACAGCCTAGTAGCGGGTAAAGGGGTAAAGATAACCTACCGCTTCGCGAGACCCCGCAGCACTTCCAGACCACGTTCGATGGTTTCCACCGTTGCCGCGTAGGAGATGCGGAAGTGGGTGTCGCGTTCGCTGAAGATATTGCCGGGGATGATGAGCAGCTCGCGTGCGATTGCTTCGGCGACGAACTCGCTGCCCGTGCCCCAGGGGGCCTTGGGGAAGACGTAGAACGCGCCGTCGGGCTGGGCCACTTCGTAGCCGGCGTCGCGTAGGCCATCGAGCAACAGGTCTCGGCGCAGACGATACGTGTCGACGTAGGGCTGCATGTCGACGTCCATCGCGGCGAGCATCGCCCACTGCAAAGGCTGCGGGCCGCACACGAAGGTGTACTGCTGCAACATGGTCATCTTGTCGATCAACTCGGCGGGACCATGCATGTAGCCGAGTCGCCAGCCGGTGACGCCGTAGGTTTTGCTGAAGCCATCGACCACGATCGTCTGGTCGTTGAAGCTCGCGGGGCTCACCAGTTCGCCGTTGTAGCAGAACCGGCGGTAAATCTCGTCGCTGATCACGGCGATGTTGTGCTTGGCCGAAAGCTCGGCGATACCCCGGGCTTCTTCGGCCGTCGCCAGAACGCCGGTGGGGTTCGCGGGGCTGTTGAACAGGATCGCCTTGGTACGCGGCGTGATCGCGGCTTCGACCTTGGCGAGGTCGATGTGAAAGTCGGGGTAGGTGTCGATCTTCACGATCTTGCCATCCACCATGCCGGTGAGCGCCGGGTACATGACGAAGTGAGGGTCGAAGCAAATCACCTCGTCGCCCGGGTTCACCAGCGTCATGAGCGCGAGCACCAGCGCGCCCGAGGTGCCCGAAGTCACGAGCACGCGGCGATCGGCGTGGCCGTAGCGGGCGTCGACCTCGGCTTGCAGCCGCTCGCGGAGCGGCGTGATGCCCTGCGTCAGGCTGTAGCCGTTCTTGTCGGCGTGGATCGCGTCGCAGGCCGCCTCTTTGATGGCGTCGGGCACGGGGAAGTCGGGCTGGCCGATCGACAGGTTGATCGGATTGGCCATCTTCGCGGCAAGGTCGAACACCTTGCGAATGCCACTGCTGTCGACGTACTCGGTGCGTTTGGCGATCCAGGGATGCATGGTGGGAGAGGGGCTGGGGGCTAGGGGCTTGAGGCTAGGGACTCAAATGGAAGGGGCTTTGGTAGTAGCAGCTCACTGCCCACCGCCAACGGCTCACCGCCACTTTCACGTAGCGTAATTGGCCTGGCTTGACTGTACCAGGGCGACCATGGCCAGGATGCCGGCGATGCCGACGAGCTGGGCTCCGGAAATGGTCTCACCGTCCATGAAGCCCCAGGCGAAAGCAATCGGCGGGACGACGTACGTCACCATGCCGGCGAACAGCGGGCCGCGCTCGCGGACCATCTCGACGAACATGTAGATGCAGAGCCCCGTGCCGAGCGGACCGAGCACCGCCATAGCAATCGCCGCCTTGGTCCACGCAGCCGAGCTGGCGGTAGGGGGCTCGGTAGCGAGTTCGTAACCGGCCAGTGGAACGAGCATCAACCCGGCAAGGATCATCAGCCACGCCGATACGACCAGCGACGACTGCTGGCGAAGGTTGCGCCGTAGGTAGACGTTGCCAATGGCGTACGACAGCGGAACCGTGATCGCGAACGGCACCAACCACGCGGCGAAGTTGTGCTCGCCTGGGTCGCGGAACACGACCCACATCAGCAGCAGGAAGCCACCGAGCACGCCAACCGTCTGCTGCCACGTGGGCCTGATGCCGAGCATCGGAATTGCCGAGGCGATGGTCATCAGCGGCGTCATCGGCACGAACACCGCCAGGAAACTGTGATCGGCACCGTGCGAAAGAATCCACGGCTGGATGGCAAACGGGTAGGCATTGCCGACAAGAGCAACGAACAGAATGCGAAAGAGCGTCTCGCGGTCGATCTTGAGCGACTGCCGGCGCATCCAGACCACGGGTAGCAAGAACGCAGCGCCACCCCACAGCCGGCCGAGCGCGACGGTCGAAGGACCGAGCACCTGCGCGGCGTCGTCCATCAGTTTGAAGTTCGAGCCGAAGAACAGGCACGTCAGCGCGAAAAACAGGTAAGCCATGCGGTGCGTGCGGGGCAGGGGAGGGGGGCGGGAGCCTACGATTCTACCCCGACACCCTCCCTCAACTAGCCCCGAGCGAGCTTGCTCGGGGGTCCTTGAGGGTACCCGTAACTATCGCACGCGGGCCTTGAACCGCAGGACGCCACCTTCGCCAACGGGCAGCGGTTCCTTGATCTCCCAGCGGAGCACCACCGAGCCACCTTCGTTGGGCGACGTGGAGAAATCGGCGTCGCGGCTCGACTTGGCCGAGCCTTCGACGAACTCTAGCCGCGTGGCGAGGTTGTCGACGATCGTGACGTTGCCAATCGGCTGGTCGCCAATGTTGTCGTATCGCAGGGCGAACTCGACCTCTTCGCCAATCGCCGCGGCACCGGTCGAGGCGCACTTGATCAAGCGAATCCGCGGCGAGTCGGGCAGATCCAGGCCATAGATCTCACCCGCCTGAGTGCGGCCGATTTGCTGATGCACCTGCTTACCATCGATGACGACCTGAGCCGAGACGTCCGACGCCCACGTGTAGGCCGAGACGATCGCCTTGGCGAGGATCGGCTTCTCAGCGTTATCGATGATGCCGAGCTTCATGACGTCGAGGTTGACTTGCGGTCCGAGGAACATCTCGAGATCCGCGGCAGCCAGTCGGGTGCGAAGCGCGCCGGCTTGCTCACGCGCTCGGAACAAGCTTGGCGGTTGATCGCCCATGTTGGCTATAGGTGCTTTCTCTTCGACAGTCGTAGTGACGCGGTCGGTGCGATCGGCGGCCACCAAGCCCATCTCGTCGATGATGCCACCTGGGCCAACACGTCCGTTGTTAACGGTGAGGCCTTCGACTCGGCGTACCGCGCCGAAGCGCGGGGCGTAGATGCAAACGCGGTTGCTTGGCTTCACGATCACTCGGCCATCGAGCGTGTCGTAGTGCGTAATGGTGTCCTCTTGCTCCACTCCATGCAGCCGCCAGTCATGATCGACGCCGGCAGGAGTTTGAAAGTCGCCACCGTCGCACAGGTATTCGTCCGAAGGACCGATCAGCCCACAGCTCTGACAGCCATTGTTGCAAGGCAGTCCACCCATGGGAGGACATGGAGCTTGCATGGGATACGGAGCCTGCATTGGTGGGCAAGCGGCGCCCGTCGGCGGATACGGCTCTTCCGCTGCTGGATATTGCTCTTCCATTGGCGGGTAGTTTGTTTGATGCACCGTCGGGAGTTGCTCGGCTGGCGCCGAACTGCTTCCACTTTGGCAACCGTGGCAACTGCATGGCGGGACTTCGCCGTGGTAAGGCTGGCTTTCAGCCTCCACCTCGTTGAGCCATCCCTTCGAAGTGGACGTGTACTGAGCTTGCCGAACTGGCATCGATGCAGGTTCCGCCGCCGCAGTGTGAGCTCCAACGGCTGAGTAGCCCTTGGGCGTTATCTTCGACGCCGACTGGCACGCGCACATCATGATCACGGCAACCGTGATCACCAGCGCACGGAACCACCGCGGAAAGAACTCGATGTGTTGTGGTGCGGTAGTCGTCATGATCGATAAGGCAGCAAAGACGATTGAAAGCGTCCGTTCTATTCTTCAAGGCGAGCGGACGCCGTAAGGCGTCTGGTGTTCTCTCGCTTCTAAACGTTTGTAAGCGTGGCCTACTCTGCACTCGGTTTGCGCCCAAACTCGATGATCGGAGGGCACCCATACGTTGCGAAGCCTTGCCCCGCTGCTTGTCGCATGTCGCGGCCACCAAGTCGCAGGATGGCAATCGGTCGACCCGCGGCGTCGGCGACGGTCAACGGATCCTCGCCGTCGCGAGCCTCGTACCAAGTGGTCTTGCCGTTCACCTCGTCGACCGGCAATGCTTGGTTAGGGTCTTCGACGTAGATCACTCGCGTGACAAACATTCCCCGGGCAGCGAGTTCCAGGTCTTCGGCCGTAATATCGACGGGGACCGGGAACTTGAGTTCCGCTCCGCAAGGCGGATAAAGGCGATCGATGAGCTCGATGGTCGGATAGACCTCCTCGCCGGGCCGATCGAACAGGTTGGTAACCCTCAGGCGATAAACCAGTCCGACTTGCAAGCCCACCAACGGGTTGTCGGGCTGGGGCGTGGTGAAGTTGCCATCCATCGCGAGGCCCACCTGCACGCCCGCAGGCACGCGAATCTCGGTGGGCTGAATATAACCCGACAACGGTCCACCCCTCAGGAGTCGTTGGCTTCCAATCGCTCCCGGTGGCATGGCGCCTGCGTGCAGCGGGTGCCCGGGCGGCCCTTGGGCCGGTGCCGTGCTGGCTCCGATTGCACTGATGCAAGCAACCAAACACAGTCTGCCGATGACTATCGCTTGCACGGAGGCAAGTCGTCTGAGGCGGCGGACCGTTGTCGTGAATTGAGTCACAGTATTTACGAATGAGCTGTGAGAAGAGTTTTTGAAAAGGTGAGTAGCGGCGGAAGTTGGTGGGTGAGTAGGTAAGCAAGCATTTTCGAGTAGTTGGAGGTACGAGCCACCTACTCACTTACTGACCTACTCACCCCACCTTCCTGATTGATCTCTCTACTCGCGAGCACGGTCAGAGTGGTTACTGACAGTACTCACATTGGCAATCGGCGTTATGCGCGCCCGACTTCATCTTGTTCCACGATTTGCTTAAGGCCGAAGGAATGAGTCCGGGAACCGTGCCACCAAACATCTGCTTGGGAGCGCGATTCACTTCGTCGATCCGAACATGGTCCACAGGTGCGGGATAGTTCATGCCCGGACGCTGCTTGACGGTCATCTTCATCTCTTCCACCGGCGATGGCAGCACAACGCGAGTGCGGTTACGCATGGTGTGCTTCTGCAAGCCAGCCGGCACGCCCAGCGGAATGTGGGGCGGGCCAGGCAGACCGATCGGCGTGCCAGTGATTGGCATGCCATAACCGGGAGCCATGTTCGCCACCATGTGCGGAGGCACGCCTTGCGGAGCAAACCCCGAAGTCGGCATGCCCATCGGCATCTGGCCATAACCGTAGCCGTAGCCAGGGCCGTAGCCATTCACGTTGCAGCTTCCATCCTGGCAGTTGCCATCGGGGCATCCACCTTCGATATAACCACCTTCGCTGTACTCGCCAGCGTATTCGCCGCCAGCTTCGCCCATGTACTGGCCTTCGATTTGGCCTTCCATCGGAGCCGGCACATGGTCGGGCGTAAACGATTCGCCTTCGCTGTATTGAGCAGGGGTAATGCAACCAGCACCGCCGCCACCCATGCCGCCCATTCCGGCCGTCTTGCTCAGGTCCTTGTTACCCATCCGCAAGATGGCGAGGATCGAGCCGCGACGATCGGCTTCGGCAATCGGGTCCACACCCGGATCAAGCCGTGTGCTGACCAATGTTTCAACACCCGCGAGCGCCACTTCGGTGAACTCGGGATCTGGCAGGTAGATCACCTTGGTCACAAAGTTGCCGCTCAGCACTTGGTCGAAGTCCTCTTCCGTGAATTGCACCGGAATCGGAGCGTGAGCCAAGTAGGCATCGGTGCGGGGAGTGACCGGAGCCACTTCCAGCGTGGGATACAAGGCAACCGATTCGCGTCCTGGAAGGTTGGTGACCTTCAGGCGATAGATGGCACCTTGGGGAAAGTCTTGCTTGCCAGGAACGAACAGCGGAGCCGAGTCGAACATGCCAGCGTTGCTGACATCCCACGACACGCTCAAAGGCTCTTCGCCGAGGAACGAAATCTGCGAAGTGGGAGGCATCATCCCCATGCCGGGCATTCCCATGCCCATTCCCATTCCCATTCCCGGTCCGCAGGGCCCACAAGGAGCTCCGCCGCCGGCGTAGAATCCGCCATCTTCCATGTACGATGCTTGCATCGGACCACCCATGCCACCCATCGGCCCGCCACCAAACTGGCCGGGAGGAGGAATGACGCCAGGACCGGGGCCGCCGACGCCGGGGCCTGGTTCCATGAGTTGTTGCGCTGGTGGCAAGTTATGAGCCATTCGTGCGCCGGTGCATCCGACAGTCGTCAAGGCGGCCGCCAGCACGCAGCTGGGCAGCCAGTGTGTTAAACGCATTGTGTCCCCCCCTTGGGAATTGTCTCGCCGGGATGCCTGCTAGCACCAGACGCGAAGTGCGGTGGACGCTGTTCCAACTCGAAAGCTAGAATCCGCGACCCTCTTCGAGCTGCTGCTGTTGCTGTCAGTTGCCGGGCACACTGCACGGCAGCCGCAACAAGCGCAAGCTCTCTGGGAGTAAGAAGTCGGCGTGATACGACCCCATTCTTTGGCAAAACCGACAAAACCGGCGCATGAAGAACAAATTACGCCATTTAACATCCGTGGTCCTCGTGCTCGGATTCGCCGCTGCGGTTTACCTATTGGCCGAACCAATGGTCTCGCGCTGGCGATCGCAAAAGGAACAAGCCAAGTCGAGCGAGGCGAGCGACAAGCTCACCAATAACTTCCGCCGGGTCCTCCCCGCGAATATTCAGATCGATCCACTGGGTGACCGGCACATGTTGCTGGCGATCGCCCGCCTAGAACAGCGCGAGCACGTTACCGCTCGTCTCCAGCACCAGGCGCACGTCGAGAAGCTGCGGCTGGATGGTCGGGGCGAGTATTTGCAGCGGGGCAGGGGGAACAACCGCCACGTGCGTTGGCTGCTGGAGAGTCAACACGACGGCGTACGAGCCTCGCTCCTGCAAACTACCAATGGACGCGTGCTGTGGACCGATCGCAACATCGCTAGCGGTCGTACCATCGAGCGTGTGGACCTCTGGCAGTTGCGGCGGATGCTCAATCGCACGAACTCCGACGACCTCGCCGGTGGCCTGGCGAGCTCGACGCCATTCGCGCCACACAGCGCGACCAGCTTCGGCGGCTTGCCGATGCTGCTCGAGTCCTTACGCCTGCATTTCGAATTCACCGCGCCAGGCACCTTTCGCGCCCCCGAGCACTTGAATCTCGGCAATCAACCGGTGATCGCGATGATCGGCCGTTGGCGCCCCGAGTCGCTAGCCGGCGTCTTAACCACGTTGGACGACGTGCCCAGCGAAGAGATTACCGCCGAGCTGCTGCTCCAGCGGCTCGAAGACCGGCTATCCAAGGGCTCGCTACCCGCGCGGCTGCCGAGCAATGTGCTTATCTTGCTGGGACAAAGCGACTTGTTCCCTTACGTCATCGAGTACCGGTCGTCCGACGACCCGCTGGCGAGCGACCAGGCTCCCGCTGCGGCGCTATTTCAGCTCAGTCGCCAACCCCTCGCGCGAATGGAGTTCTTCGACGTGACGTTCGACCGCGAGCCGAGCGACATCGAGTTCCATTACGATCCGCCGGTCGAGCCACCCTCGTACGATGTGACGAACCAGTACGTCGACCGGATGCAGCGACGCGAGGCGGTGCAGCTTGCCCAGCAGCAGGCCGCCAAGCGAATGGCTAATGGCTCGCCAAGTGATGTACGGCATTGATTGTTTCGACGGTGGAGCCACCGGGGCGCCACTTCACAATGCTGATGCTGCAGTTGTCCTGCGGAAGCTTGCGCCGCACAGCGATGGGGATGCAAAGTACTTCGCCCAGATACAACCGATTTACCACGCTGTGGGCCACGATCGCGATATGCTGCCCTACGTGCTCGGCAGCGACTTGGTCGATAGAATTCACAACGCGCTGGGTCACTTCGCCCAGATTTTCGCCACCTGGATAGCCAAAGGCCACAGGATCGGCCCGGAACGCGCGATACGCCTCGGTGTCGTTGAGCTCGATCTCGTCCCAGGAGCGATCTTCCCAACGACCGACGTCCGCTTCGGCGAGGCCCTCGACCCCCACGGCCGAGAGGCCGTGCGACTCGGCGATCACGGTGGCGGTTTGCAGGGCTCGCTTCATCGGACTGGCGTAGACCGCTGCGAGAGTCTTCCGAGCCAGCGCCGCCGCGACGTCGGCCGCCTGACGCCGCCCTAGATCGACGAGCGGCTCGTCGATGTGCCGACCTTGCATCCGCGGCGGGTCGAACAAGTTGTGCGCGGTCGCACCATGTCGTAGCAGGTAAATAAGGCAGTGGTCGTGCATCAAGATCTCTGCGTTTGTTTTTTATAGCCCTGACCAAGCCTGATCGGGGTCCTAGGTGCAGCTAGTCACGACGCGTGCGCGTCGGCACCAGCTTCGCCGCGGTTTCGATCGCCGCGATCATGCCGGTGGTCTCCGCCGTCCCTTGCCACGCGCGGTCAAACGCCGTGCCGTGCGCGACGCTCGTGCGAACAATCGGCAGGCCGAGCGTGACGTTCACCGCCGCGTGCATCGCGAGCAGCTTGAGCGCAATGTGTCCTTGGTCGTGGTACTGAGCGACTACGGCGTCGAACGCCCCGTCGCGGGCCGCGATCATCAATGTGTCGGCCGACAGCGGACCAGTGGCGTCGATGCCCGCTTGTCGCATTTGAGCGACTGCGGGGGCGATGATGCGAATCTCCTCGTCGCCGAACAGTCCACCCTCGCCTGCGTGCGGATTGAGCGCGGCCACGCCAATTCGCGGCGCTGCGACTCCCAGACGCTGCATCATGTCACGCGCAAGCTCCGCAGCTTCGACATTCGCTTCGACGTTGATCATGTCGAGCGCCGTCCGCATCGAGGTGTGCAGCGTCACGTGCGCCACGCCAAGCCCACATGGCGAGCGATTCGCCACCCCCGGCGGCAGGTACAGCATCATTGCGAAGCGGGGCGTGCCACAGAGTTCGGCGAGCAGTTCGGTATGGCCCGGATAGTCATGCCCCGCTGCGTGCAGCGCCGCCTTACTGAGCGGGGCGGTCACTAGACCCTCGATCTGACCCGCCAGGGCCAGCCGCGCGGCCTCCACAACCGCCAGGTAGGCCGCCTGGCCCGTCCGCGCGTCGTGCGTGCCGATGGGGACGTCGAGCACGTCGTCGCCGCCCACCGCGAGGCAGGGCAGGGTGGTGGGGCTTGGGGTGGCCTCGGCGATCGTCGAGATCGGCTGGACCTCGATCGACTGGCCCCGAAGCCGACAGGCTCGCCGCAAAATTTCAGGATTTCCCAGGACCACCGGGCGGCAAAGCGCATGGACCCTCGCGTCCGCCCAGCAGCCCGCAATCACCTCAGGCCCCACGCCAGCGGCGTCCCCCATGGTCAGGGCTAACAGGGGTAAATGCGTGGCAGGCATGGGCGAGCTAAGCTTCTGAAGGGGGGCAGGGTGGGTACCTGCTTCGATGGTACCGTACCGGAGCCCGCCGCTGAACGGCCCCCGATCGCACCGCAAAATGCTGGAAGAAAACGGCCGGTAGGGCCGAATTTATGAGATCTGACGGTTGTACGCTCGCCGGGCCCTGATAACACTAGAGCCTCGCGCGGCGGTAGTCCGATGACAACCGCCATTTGGCGACTATACTGTAAGTCTACCGCAATTTACCCAAAGCCCCACGCCTCGCCGATTCGCGCTCGCAGGATTCGACCACATGCCCAAAGCAATGACCTTCGGTGGCATGGCCGTGGCCGGCTTAACCTTCTTGCTCTTTGGGCTCGATCTGGCGGTTGGTTTCCCGTTCGGCCGGGCGAACATGCTGATCGATATCGGCTTTGTGATCTGTGCGGTCATCCTCGGCTATCTAAGCTGGAGCGCGTACCGCGATCTTTGATCGCTGTGCGAATCCCATCGACTGCCGGAGGGCTTGCGCCCTTCCGCTATTGGCAATCGCTTACGCCGCCCGTCGCGGCAGCGTTAGCCGCGAGGTCGCCCCCGCCGCTGCCGCGCCGTAAGTTTCGACGCGGAGCCATCCACGTTGCCGCAGGTCGGTCAGGAGATCAAAGAACCCGAGCGCCGGCCGAAGCTGGCGGGGCGACTCGAGCCGTCCGAGTTGCCACACTAGGTTCATCCGCGTCGACTGGTTGAGCATCATGTTCAGCCGAGTAAGCAGCCGTTTGCACTCCATCGGCTTGCTGGGGGTGTCGAGTTCGTCGGTGACGGGCACTTCCCAAGTTCCCCAAGCAACGCCGCGCAGCGAACCTGTTGGGCTGGGATTGGTCTCCCTGTCGGCGAGAGGTACCACGGCCTCGACACCGAGCTGGGCGAGTAGCGAGGGATGCATACCGGACGATGTGGTCACCAACGTGCGTAGCGCAAGCCGCACACGCTGGGCGAGTTGCGACTGACGGCGAAAGTCGGCAACTAAGGTCGACAGATTGGTTTCCCGAGCCACGAACGCCATCTCGTGCGACTCGCGGCTGGTCACCAGCGCGGCACCCAGCGTCCAGCGTCCGCTGCCGTCCACCACGGCCCACGTTGCGGGAAGTTGACGCCGGTCGAGTTCGCTAATGGCGAGTTCCCAAGTCGCTTGATCAGCCACCTCGGAGGCACCGGAGTGGGGCATAACCAGTAGGGACACACGTGGTGGACCCACTGCACGGAGCCAGCGACTGAGCAACCGCATCGAAAACTCCTTACCTCACAAGACAGGACGATGGCCAGCCGTTAAACTCGCCCGTAGAGTGTTAGTGCCATCTAGTAAAATCGGTTAACGAAGGCCGATCCCCTCAGCCAACTCGATGGGATGTGGGTAATAATTTTCTAGGTCTGGCGAATAAGCTTTCACGTTCCAGGCGCACGATCGAGGTTGCCAAGCCTCAGTGGGAGGAAGGATTTTGAACCCATTGAACGCCGATTTCCGTCCCTTTCCGCTGCTAGCAGGGGGGCACCGCCAAACCCTGGCTGCATGCTACGTTGCCGCCACTGCTAGCTTGCCGAGCAGCGTTCAGCATCGCGTGGCGTTGGAAGATGGCGACCAGTTAGTACTGCACGACGATTGCCCGCCCGACTGGCAAGCGGGAGCCCCCGCCGTTCTGCTCGTGCATGGCCTGTGTGGTTCGCACCAGAGTCGCTACGTCGTTCGTATCGGCAGCAAGCTACTCGCCCGCGGTGTCCGCGTCTTCCGTCTCGACCTACGGGGATGCGGGGCAGGGGAGATGCTCGCACGCACGTCGACGCACTGCGGCCGTGCGACCGACCTCGAGCCCCCCATCGTCCGCATTGGCGAACTCGCACCCGACTCGCCGCTGACCGTGGTGGGGTTCTCGCTCGGCGGCGCACTCACGCTGAACTTGGCGGCAATGCCATCGGTGCCGAGCAATTTTGCCCGCATCGTCGCGGTTTGCCCGCCTGTCGATTTGTTTGCGGTCGAAGAGCTGCTCAAACGACCTTGGAATCGAAAGTACGATCAATTCTTCGCGCGCGAGTTGTGGAAGAAGGTGCAGCATCGTTCCCGTATCGTAGCCGGTGCTCCTTCGGTCGATCATCTACCCAAGCCGCGTAAGCTTCGCGAGTTCGACGAGGCATACACGGTGCCGCTGGGCGGCTATCGCGATGCCGACGACTACTACGAACAGACGAGCGTCGCCAGCCGGCTGGCGAAGATCGAGCTCCCGACGCGAATCATCGCCGCGGCCAACGACCCCATCGTGCCGCTCGAGCCTCTCGCCAGCTCGCAGCTCGGTCCCGCGACGCAGTTGCTCGCCACCGGCTGTGGCGGCCACCTTGGATTCGTCGGTCGGCGTGGTTCGGATCCCGATCGATACTGGCTCGATTGGCGTGTGATAGAATGGGTGCTGGAGGGCGATCAAGCGCCGGCCCCGCAGCCCGAATCGCAACTAGCTCGTCCCAGCGTTTGGCGAATCGCCCGCGGGCTTCGCTCACCGCAACCTTCCTCGCAACCTTCCACTGTCGCCGATTAGCACCGAACCGATTGTCATGCCCGATCCCTCCCCCACGTTGGCGACCATGGATTCCGCCGACTCGGGATGGTCGCGGCCCGACGATCGTTTCATCCCAGTCCGCGCGTGCGACCTCAGTCGCCGCCTCGCGAGCGACGTGGCCAGTTACGGACTCGACCCCGAGGCTTTTCGGCAGTTTGCTCTAGCGCTAGAAGACGTCATTGATCGAGAAACGGGCACCTTCGAGCGGCGGCTGGGCGATGCCTACGCGCGGTTCAACCCCGACCGCGACACGCAGCCCCCATACGACTTCGAGCCCCCTGCGCCGGGCGACTACGAGATCCTCCGCGCGCAGATCGACTTCCTGCTCGACAAGGCCAACTACGAAGAGCTGTCAGACGTCGAAATCACGCGGGCAGTGCTCAAGGCCAAATCACGGAACCTCACCGTCCGTGTCGATCCCTCACGCGTTGAGTTTCTGCGGCTGTGGGTGCGGGGCCGGGGGGAGACTACCCGTCGGCAGCGCTGTGCCTGGCGGCCTTGGAAGCACGAAGTGGTCGAAGTGCCACTCTACAAGCGGCTGGTTGTTCTCGCACGGCTGAAGAACGACCCGCACGTGATCCTCAAGTTGTTCAAGGACATCCCGGAAGCCGACGTGGAGGCGCTACTGCCTCACGCGGAGGTGACAATGAGCTTGTGGGACCGCATCAAACTGTTGAGCACCGGGGCCGGGACGCTCGGGGTAACGGTGAGCAAGCTTCTTAAAATTGCCATCGGTTTCGCAGCGCTCTGGAAACTCGCTTGGATATTGTTGATCGGTCTAGGCACGCTCGGCATCCGCGCGGCGCTGGGTTATCGCAGCGCGCGGATTAATCGCGACTGGCAGCGGACGCGGCACCTGTACTTCCAGAACATGGGCAACAACGCCAGCGCCCTGCAACTGCTGGTAGCGAAGGTGAAGCAGGAGGAGTTCAAAGAGACGCTGCTGATCTACGTCGCCTGCCACGCGCTCGATAGTTCTGCCGGCAGCCAAGCTCTGTGCGATTGGATCGAACTTTACCTCGCCGAGCAGTTCGACGCCAAAGTTGACTTCGATATCAAAGACGCCCAGCGGAAACTGGAGAAACTTGGGCTCCGCCCAGCAGGGGAGGGGGCCGAAGTGCTCAGCGTGGGGGATGCGACCGCGGTGCTACGCGGGGCAGGGAGGGAGGTGCGAATGCTTGAGGTGCCTCAATACACCTCGTCGTGAGTGCCGATGGTTAGCAGTACAATGCATTCGCTTCCACCTTTCACACCGATTCTGAAGAGAATCCGCAAGTCATAGCCGGCAGAGCAGGCCCAAACCCCTCCGAGGTCCCCTTTCAGTGTATGAGTTCTTAGCTTTGGATCGAAAGCATCACGGGCGACCATCTCCAAGGCATCGCGCATGTCGTCGGCCGCCTAGGGGTGCTTCTTGATAAACTTTCTGGCTGCTCGCACAAATGCGGCTGACTTGACTAGCTTACGAGTCACGGCTGATCTCGCCCATCAACTCGTCGACGGTTACTTCAGTTGCCGCACCGCTCTCAAAATCAGCATCGGCCTCATGAATATCGGCGAGTAATCTCGCACGAGCGCGAGCCGCCACCCGATGCCGCAAAAGCTCAATCAGGTTCTCTTGCTCATCCAACGAAAGCTGATCTGCCGCATCCACGATATCTGCAAAGGTAACCATTTCGGCTTCTCCGAGTAGCTTTGCCAACTCTCTCAATTCTAGCTCTCGCCTGAGAGAATTCGATACCGATTCACTCGACATTGTTCGCCGGTGCAATTTCCGCTTCGGTCCCTACCGGTGCCTGCGGCTGCTGATGCTTATGCCCCTCAAGTTGCCCCGCGGCGTACGCCACGAAGATTCCGAAGATCAAGGCGGCGGATAGCTTCCAGCGGTCGTGGTGGTGGAACTGAAGTTCGGGCAATAGGTCGCTACCGGCGATGCAGAGGAACACGCCGGCGGAGAAGGCGAGCGCGGCGGGCAGGGCGAACCACGTGGGACCAACAGCAGGGGACTCGCCAAGCAGGAACAGTCCGGCACCGAGTGGGATGGCAAGGGCGAACAAACCGTTGACCACCGACCGCGCGCCGAGCGACCAACCACTCCGCGCCATCAGCGTGCCGATGGTCATCGCGTCGAAGGGTTTGTGCAAAAAGATCACGAGGAACGTACCGAGACCGGGCAGGATGCCGCCACCGTGGCCATGCATGACGCTCGCTCCGAGCGCGATGCCACCCAGCACGCTATGCAGCGTCAATCCTACTGCCGCGCCCGTCCAGGTGATGTCGTGCACGTGATCGGAGTGGGGGGTGTGCGAGCAACCGTGGCCGTGGTCGTGGTGATGCTCGTGCTCGCCCTCTTCATCGGCGGGTGCTTCGTGGTGATGAAAGCAGAAGAACCGCTCGATAAAGAACATGATCAAAAAGCCCGCCACGAACCACAGCATCAGCCGCATCAGCACGACGCTCGGGTCGACCCCCGGCACCAGCGCCGATAAGATGGCATCCGGCAGCATGTGAAGCATCGCGACGCCAAAGATGATGCCGGCGACGAAGCTCACCGCGATCTCCATCCAGCGGTGCGTTAAGTTCCACCACACAGGAATCATGCCGCCGAACACCGAGGCGAACAGGATCAGCACGCAGTAGTAGACGAGATAGGTGATGGACGACATCGGCGTGGGTGGCGTGCAAACGGGGTGGCAGTGCGAGCGTAGCCAAGGTGCGGCGAAGCGCGTTAGTATGGCCGCAACGCCGTCTTGATTCAACCACCTGCGAGTCCCCCCAGAGTCGATCGGAACCCCATGCGAGCCCTAGTTCAGCGCGTCAGCCAAGCCAAAGTCACCGTCGCCGGCGAAGTGGCGGGCCAGATCGAACGGGGGCTCCTGGTGCTCCTCGGCGTCGGTCATCACGACACCCCAAAGGAAGTGGCCTGGATGGCCGAGAAGCTCGCGGGCCTCCGAATTTTCGACGACGCGGATGGCAAGATGAACCTATCGCTCGAGGACGTCGGCGGGGCGATGCTGGTGGTGAGTCAGTTCACGCTGTTTGGCGACTGCAAAAAAGGAAAGCGGCCAAGCTTCATCGATGCCGCGCCGCCGGAACTCGCGGTCAAGCTTTACGAGGAGCTTGTCGCAACGGTGCGTGCACGAGGTATCGAAGTTGGTACGGGGCGTTTTCGCGAGCACATGGAAGTAGCGCTCGTAAACGACGGCCCCGTTACGGTGTGGGTCGAGTCGCCCGCTTAGACTTATCTTGGTCCGAAACCACCACCCGCGCTGTAAACGGCGTCGGCTCGACCCATACTGGGTTGACCTGAATTGGGCAAGAACCCTTCGCTCTGCGGCGGGAACGCCGTTGGCTGGGGGTGCACCGATTGGGACTGAACGGGTTGCGATGGAGCCGCAGTCGGAGTTGAGTTCCATGGCACCGTGGGATTCCAAACTGGCTGGGCAGCGGGTGGATTGCTCGCGGTGGTGTTGAGCTGAGGCTGCGTCGCGTTGCCGTTCGAAGCAACGGCTGCACGAGAGTGCAACATGCTCTCGCCGGCAGCCACCCCTTCGCGCACGGTTCCCACCAACGCTTGCTTCGCTTCGTTCAGTCGCTCGACCTTGCCCGCGAGGCGCGGATAACGCTCTTCGAGCGCCTGCATCACGCTGGGTTCGCCTCCGATCATCACGCCGACGATTGCCAGTTTGGCATAGGTGCTGAAGTTGGCCCAACCGTCCTTGCCCCAAAGTTTGATGGCAGTTCCGAACGACTTCTTAACGCGCCAACCGCCCCCCTTCCATTCGATGCTGTAAATCTCGTCGAGGAATAGGTGCGACATGAAACCAAAGAACACCGCGCCCGCTTTGAAGTAACGAATGTGATCGTCGGCCGGGCCGCAGATCAGAAATGCGATGCCCGCGAAGATCAGCGCGGCGGGAACGCTATGGAACATTCCGCGATGGACGCTGAATCGTCCCAGCATCGAAGCGCCGGCGAAGCGAATGAAAAAGTACAGGCACGCGGCGACCAGCACGACGCCATCGTGAGGTAGGAACAATCGGAGTCGATCGACCAGCAGCATCGGCACAATGCCAGCAGCAAAGCCGGTGGCTTCGCGAATCGGAATGCCCGAGTTGCTATCGAGGTCCGGCAGCATGCCCGACACACCGCACAAGCCACCCGCGACGATCGCAGTTTCCATCGGTAGCCCCGACATCATCCCCGCGCCGGCATAACCAACGCCGAGCACGGAGCTCGTGGTCACGTGTGTGTAAAAGTCGGCCATGCGGAAAGTGGACGTAGAGTGTGAGCAGGGGGCGGCAAGAGAATACGTGCGAGCACACGTGCGGGCAATGTCAGCGACACGCTTTGCTAGCAGTGATAGCCCCCTGCCCGCAATGATCTAGCTCGAATGACCAATGACCAATTGAGTCTCGCGAGCTGGGGGGAAGAGTGGTCTTCGCGGTGGCTAGCCCCCCCGCTATACTCCTCGCCCAGTCCACCCACCCCGCCCCTAGCCCCCTGCTAGCAACTCCACAGTCTCGGTGCCCGGCACCAGTGAACCTCCCATGCAAACTTACGACCTCATCATGGTGATCGTGCTCCTTGGCGCGACGGCTTTTGGTTTCATGAAAGGCATGGCGTGGCAGGTCGCTTACTTGGCGTCGCTGGTGGTCAGCTTCTTTGTGGCCAAGCAATTCAGCCCGCAGCTCGCCCCCGTGTTCGGGAGCTCGGAACCGTTCAACCGCTTCGCGGCTTGGCTCGCGATTTACGTGGCGACTTCGTTTGGGATTTGGATGGTCTTTCGTGGCGTGTCCGGAGCCATCGACCGCGTGAAGCTCAATGAGTTCGATCGTCAGATGGGTGCGATAATGGGCTTTGCTCGCGGCGTGCTATGGTGCATCCTCATCACGTTCTTCGCCGCCACGCTGCTGGAGTCGCAGCGCTCGAACATTTTGAACTCGAAGGCCGGTCACTACATCGGTGTGCTGCTCGCCAAGAGCGACGGCGTCTTCCCACCCGAAGTCGAGCAAGTCATTGGCCCGTGGGTCGACCGCATCGAACAAGGCCTCGATCCGAACCAACCCGCAGGAACCGGACTACCGAACTTGCAGGGATTATTGCCAAGCGGGCAGGGGGGGCAGGGGGGCACGGCTTGGCCCACCGGCAGCACCACTCCACCGGCCGCCCAACCCGGCTATGGGGCCCCTGCCGCAAGCGGTCCATCGTCGGGTCCAACCGCCTGGCCCGCGAGCACCCAGCAACCCGTGGCACCCGCCGGCTGGCCCTCGACGAGTGCCGGCCCGACGCCGTGGCCAAACCAGTAACTCGCGCCGCGAGGGGAGTGCGAACGGAGCCCCATCGAGCTCGCTTCGCGCACGCAAACGCGCGACTTAAACATACTTAATTGTATCGCTCACGCGAAGCTTTGGCTGTTTTAGCGTGAACGTCGCGACCATAGGGAAACGAGCGAAAAGGCCCGGAAAATAGGCCCCGAAACGAACATAACAGCGATTATCGGACGTTGGGAACCGGCCGGTACCTAGGGCCCCGCTTACTTTTGCTTGTCTTCAGAACGCTTGATCCGACGTAGCACGAGCGGCTTCTCGATGGTGAATTGCGAGGCGGCTTTCGAAGGCGTGACGAAGTCGTCGAACTGGCTGCCTTCGGGCGTCAGCGCCACCTGCGTGCCACGGTCGTCGTGAGTCACTTTGCCAGCGATCAAGCCATCGGCGACAGCCTCGGCGAACGTCTCAATCCGGGGTGCGGCGACCAGGAGTTGGTCGCCTTCGGAAGTCGCAATCCGGGCAAAGCTGCAAGGCATGAATTGGCCGGCTTCGGGCCCCGACAACAAGTTGACGTACATCTGGTCGTCGTCCTGGGTGACTAGGCAATCGAGTTGCTCGACCCGGTGCTTGGACTTGGCTGAGTCCCAATCGATGACCGCCAACTTAAGCCGGTTCTCACCAAGGTGATGGACATAAATGGGATCACCTTCGGGACCGAGCCAGACGCCGGCCAAGCCTTTGGCCTGATCAACCGAGACCGGTTTGCCAAGCGGCACGGTGGACGAGATCCCCGAGCAGCCACACACGGCCATCAAGCCGCCTAGCACGGCCGCTAACGCGACGCCACTTTGAACGGAACGCATAAGCCACCCCTTGGAATGCGAATTTTCAAACCGCCGCGGGTTCGTCCAGGAACTGGCCGATGCGGCGGAACTTGTCGTAACGCTCGGCTACCAGTTGGTCCTTGGGTTTGTCGCACAGTTCGCGGAGCGATTTCACCAGGTACATCTTTAGCCGCGCGGCCATTTGATAGTGATCGCGGTGCGCGCCGCCGGTGGGCTCTTCGATCACGTCGTCGATCGCACCGAGTCGCGCGAGATGGCGCGACGTGAGCTTGAGCGCCTTGGCGGCGTTCTCGGCGTAGTCGTGGCTCTTCCACAAGATGCCGGCGCAGCCTTCGGGGCTGATCACCGAGTAGTACGCAAACTCGAGCACCGCGACGCGATCGCCGACGCCGATGCCGAGCGCGCCGCCCGAGCCACCTTCGCCAATCACGACGCAGATGATCGGCGTGCCGAGCCGTGACATCTCGAGCATGCTCTCCGCGATCACCTGTGCCTGGCCGCGCTCCTCGGCGCCGATGCCGGGGTACGCACCGGGGGTGTCGATCAAGCAGATGATGGGCAGACCGTACTTGGCCGCTTTCTTCATCTTGAGCATCGCCTTGCGATAACCTTCAGGATGCGCGCAGCCGAAGTAGCACTCGTTGCGTTCTTTGAGTGTCTTGCCTTTGTGATGACCGACCAGCATCACCTTAAACTCGTCGATCTTCGCAAAGCCAGTCCGCAGCGCGCGGTCGTCGCCAAAAAACTTGTCGCCGTGCAGCTCGACGAACTCGTCGCAAATCAGGTCGACGTAGTCCGTAAACATTGGTCGGTCCGGGTGCCGAGCGACGCGGACCGTCTGCCATTCGTCGAGATTGCTGTAGATCTCGCGAGTCTTGTCCAAGAGTGCCTTGCGCGCCGCACGGAGGTCGTCGCGGACGGTGGCGGAGTTCTGATCGCCGGCCTCCAGGGCGTGAATCCGCTCCTGAAGGGCGCGCAGCGGAACTTCAAACTCAAGTTGATACGATGTGCTGGCCATAGTTTTGATCGAGCACCTAGAAAGGCGTCTGTTGGTAACTGGGTAGGTGGATGTGGCTGCGCGACAAGGCTAATGAGCCTCGCCCGCCGGGGGTGTCTCGGGTGGCTTGGGGGGCGCATAAAATAATCGCAGCGTGCGAAGTTCCATCTGCACGTCTTTCATCGTCGCCGGGCGATCACCCGGGTCCTTCGACATCAGCCGTTTGACGAATGCCGCGAACTCGGGCGTGATGTTCTTGTCGACCACGGTAAGATCGGGCGGCTTGACCTTCAGGTGCTTGCCGAGCAGTTCTTGGAACGAGTTGGCCGTAAACGGTGGCTTGCCATTGAACAGCTCAAACGCCACGCAGCCCAAACTGTAAATGTCCGCTCGGGCGTCGACGTGCTGCCCGCGAATCTGCTCGGGGGCCATGTAGCTATGGGTCCCTTGGACGGCCGCTTTGCCGGCGAACATCTTGCCGAGGCCCGTTTTGATCTTCCGCGCGAGGTTGAAGTCGATTAGGCGGACTTCGTCCGAATCGGCGACCAGAAAATTGTCGGGCTTCACGTCGCGATGCACCCAGCCAACGCTGTGCATGTGCGAAAGCCCCGCCGCGCAGTTGATCAAAATCTCCTTGGCACGTCGCTTGATTTCGAACGAGTTGCTGACGATCTGCTGCTTGAGGTTTGGCGTCTTGAAGAACTCTAGCAGCATGTACGCCCCGTTCGGCGTCGTGTCGAACTCGTAGGTCTTGATCACCGCCGGGTGGTCGAGCGTCTTCCCCACGGCGAACTCGTGCCGCAGCTCGTTCACGGCTAGCCGCGTGTACTTGTCGCCCTTCGGCAGCCATTTCATGGCGTAGAGCGTGTTTTCGGACATCGGCCGCACGGCCCAAATCTGATACGCGGCACCCGCGCGGATCAGATGGAACATGCGATAATTGCCGACAAATTCAGTGCCTGTGGACACGCGGCGGCCTTCCGCTGGGGTTTTCGGTGTCGGTACGAACACCCTGCCGGGCGTTTCCTACAATCCCTACAGTTTATCCCGGGCGTGCGAGCGGATAAAGTGCGCTTCGGGCCCCGTTGAGGCCGCACCGCCCTACCCTGCCCCGATCAAGAATCCGGCTGACTAGCTCACGAAATGAAACAAGCGATCAGAATTCTGTGGGCTTCGCCAAATTCGCTCCTCGGCCTGTTGATTGGTCTCGTCGCGATCTGCTCGGGCGGACATGTCCAGCGGCGGCGCGGCGTGCTCGAGTTCCACGGCGGCTTCGCCCGAGTGCTGCTCGATCGCCTGCTCCCCGGCGGCGTGCTCGCCATGACCCTTGGCCACACGATCCTCGGCGTCTCGCCCATCGCCCTCGATATCGCCCGCGACCACGAACACATCCACGTCCGGCAATACGAACGCTGGGGACCGCTGTTCCTCCCCGCCTACGTTTGGTGCTCAATCGTGGCGTGGTGGAAGGGCAAACGGGCGTACCGCGATAACTACTTCGAACGCGAGGCGTATGGGGATGAAGCGTAGAACGGAGTTTATTCCGTTCCTACAAAGCCGCGACGGTTGGTTGCGCGCAAAGTTGCCCGCGAGTGACGCGGTTGGGTGCGAATAAAACGCCGAGATCTTTTTGCCACCAAGTGGTGTAACATGTCAGTCTAGGGTAAGCGAAGGCGAGGAACGAGCCGAAGCGCCGCCCTGGGTGAGTGTCTTATTCAGGCGTCGACTTAGGTCTGGGCAAGAGCGGCGAATCGGCTTGTTGCTCAACAGCAAACACCCCGCGACACATCGAACCAAACAGTAGCGTCCCAGCAGCGAAGATAACCCATCCTCAGGGGCTTCCTGGCTCGAACAATCGATGGATGGCCCCCATCGTTAGCACCCAGGGAAGGAGAGACATGTAAACGAGCATTGGGTGACGGAAACGTGGAGCATTCGCATATCTCACGCAAAGCCACCCAAACGGCATTGCGCCCACCCAAAGCCAAACGACGTACATAAGTTCGTAGTCGGGCGGGAGCCAAGAATGCAGCAGTCCACCCAGTGCAAAGCCTCCGAGTATCGACCCCATGACGATCGCGAAGCCGATTAGTCCGAGCAGGAAAGGTGATCGCATGAGTTGCTCCCGCATGATCTTGGATGTCGCTACAAGGAATTGTAGCGAGACCGCTTCCGGGCTGAAATCTGTGAACGGGACTTTTGAATTCCCGTTTATAGTATCGCGCCCACTTCCCCAGGGCGGCGTTCCGGCTCACTCATTGCCTGCGGAAACTTAATCACAGCAATTCAAGTCGCCATTCGACGAGAGCATATAACGAGCAACGATGACGCGACGAGGATCAGCACACTCGCCGGCTCTGGTACGGTGACCAATCGCGCCTGTAGCCCTAACTCGGTCGAAAGGCCGGGATGGTCTGAAGAAACCCCAGGCGAGGCTCGGAGGGATACGGAAATGTTTTCCTCGCAAATACTCGACAGAACCATGGAGAAGGAAGCGCCGTCGTCCGTGGCCACGTCACTCGGATACGTCGAGAAGATCACTCCTGAGTCGTACCGCGCTAGCAGTCCCACTGGATTTACACCAGAGAGGTAGTTGATGAGCGGCGAGCCATCGATCAGCGGGGACGCTCCTTCCACAGCTATCTCGACTCCCGTAACGGCGATGTCGAAGCGCGTGAGAGTCGCGGTGCCGTTGTCATCGATCGTGACCTCGAAAATGCCCTCGGGGCGGGCGTAGGATTTGCCACTTTTAAGACCGCCACCGAATCGCAGTCGTCCAGCCTGGGTGTCTAAAAACTCGTAAGTACGAATCTCAACAGCCAAAGCGCTGGATGCAAACGTGGCGACCGTAGCCATGAGCCACAGCAAGAAGGATCGACGAAGGCATTGCACAATCATAGCGGAAGCCATCACGAGGGTGGGGGAATTCAGAGCGCCCTTTGATCAGAAGGCGATCGATTGTCCTATGGTAGGAGAATGCGTGGCGAGCCGCAACGTAGTTTCTAATACGCGTGTTGCACCTAATGTGTGGGCAGGAGTTGGGGTGCTATCAGTCCCCATAATCCACCCGCATCAGCACCAACCCATGCGCCGGCGCATTCGGTCCCGCCTTCTTCCGGTCGCGGCCCGCGAGGACCTCAGCGACCCAACTGGGTTCCCGCGCTCCGCGCCCCACTTCGTAAAGCGTGCCGACAATGCCTCGGACCATGTTGTAGAGAAAACCGTCTCCCTCGACGTCGATGTCGATGAGCTCGCCGGCGGTACCCCCCTGCCCCACTTCGACCTTCGTCAAGGTGCGAACGGTCGAGCTTCTCTCCGATCCCGTCGTTTCAAAGCAGGCGAAGTCATGCCTTCCGACGAGTATCGCCCCCGCTTCGCGCATCGCGGCGACGTTGAGCTCTTGCGGCAGATGCCATCGGTAGCGGCGATCGAGGAGCGGCCGCACGCGGGAGTTGTGAATCCGGTAGCGATACAACTTGAGGAGCGCGTCGTGCGTCGCGTGGAAACCGGGCGGTGCCGAGGTAACCTCCGTCACCACGATGTCCTCGGGGAGCTTGGCATTGAGGCCCTGCCGCAAGCGTTCGCACGCGAGCTCGCTCGCGGTCGCAAGCCCGACGACTTGCCCCAGCGCGTGGACCCCCGCGTCGGTGCGGCCACTAGCGGTAAGGGTCACTTCTTCGCCCGTGATCGCCTGCCACGCGTCCATCAGCGTCCGCTGCACGGTGGGATTCGACGGCTGAATCTGCCAGCCCGCGTACGCGGTGCCGTCGTAGGCCACGGTGAGCTTGAGCCAGCGAACCGAGTTGACGGGTGGCTCACTCAACGCAGCTTCAGCTTCGCGAGAAGGTTATTGAGAGCCTCGGTTTCGCCGAGCGTTTCGATTTGCGACAACCCCTCGCCCACCGACTCGCAATCGACGAACGGAAAGCTACGACTTGTCGCGCTTTCGGCATAATCCCCTTCGGTGAGCACCAGGAACCGCAACTCGCCATCTTGAACGTGCCAGATTTCGGGGACGCCGAGCTTGGCGAACCCTTGAATCCGATCGAGCGAACTTGCGTGAATGTCCATCTCGATCACGAGGTCTGGCGGAGGAACTTGAGTGAGATCAAGGTCGGTAACGCCCTTCATCTTCGACGCGTTTGCAATCCAGAAGCACGCGTCGGGTTCCATACCTTTCTCGAGGTCTTCGCGACGATGGGTGACCGAACCGCCGGAAGTAACCGGAATGTTCTTGAGTAGTGCGATGGAATAAACCAAACGCTCCAGCAGACGATCGCCAGACTCATGCGGAAACGAAGGGCTCATCAGCTCGATCTCCATCATTCCGCTGTCGTAAGTCACAAATACGCGTCGTTCGCCGAGGCCATCGACGAACTTGCAGTAAGTGTCCCAGCTCACTCCTTGCAGAGTGATGCCCCGTTCCCAAAACGATGGAATCGCCGTGTCCGTGTTGGCCGACTTATCTTCGACGGTGGCCATGGGGTGCTCGTGGAGATGAAAGGAGAGGTTGCGCTGCTTCCTCTATTGTAGCTCGAAAGCCATGACCAGTCAGCAGATGCGACATGCGGGTGCCTGGGGACGAGCCATGCGAGCCCCCAGCAGAGCGAATCTGGGGGCTCGCGGGACTCGTCCCCAGGCACCCGATGTTTTCTCTACGCCAGAATAACCAGACGCCACTAAACCGCCGCCGCGCTGCGAACCAAGAGCTCCGCAATTTGCACCGCATTCGTCGCGGCACCTTTGCGCAGGTTGTCGCTCACGCACCAGAAGGCAAGGCCGTTGTCGCACGACAGGTCTTCGCGGATACGACCGACGAACGTGGCGTCGTCGCCATCGCAGTCCTTTGGCATCGGGTACTCTTTCGCGCCGAGGTTATCGACCAGCTTGATGCCGGGGGCATTGGCGAATAGCTCACGGGCTTCGGCCACCGTGATCTTCCGCTCGGTCTCGACCAAGATGCTCTCGCTGTGGCAATTGCTGACCGGGACGCGGACGCAGGTGGGGCAGACCTTAATGGTGTCGTCGCCGAAGATCTTCTGAGTCTCGTACACCATCTTCATCTCTTCCGAGGTGTAGCCCGCGTGCTTCTCGGAACCGATGTGCGGAATCAGATTAAACGCGATCGAATGCGCGAAGGTCTTGTGCTGGAACGGTTCGCCGGCGAGGAACGCACGGCTAGTGTCGACGAGTTCGGCCTGGCCGGCAACGCCCGCGCCGCTAGTCGCTTGATAGGTACTGACCACCACGCGGCGGATGCGTCCGGCGTCGTGCAGCGGCTTCATCGCGACCACCATTTGCGTCGTCGAACAGTTGGGGCTCGAAATCAAACCCTGGTGCGCGAGGGCCGCTTCGGGATTCACTTCGGGCACCACCAGTGGCACGCTCGGGTCCATCCGCCAGTAGCCACTCTCGTCCACCACCACGCAGCCACGCTCGCGGGCCCATGGCACGAACTGCGCGGCGATGTCGTCAGGGGTGCTGCCGATAGCGAGGTCGATGGAGTCGAACGCTTCGGGTGTCATCTCGACCACCGTGTGCTTCTCGCCTTTGAATTCAATCGTGCTGCCCGCCGACCGAGCGGAGGCCAGGAACGTGATCTTCTCGTACGGAAAATCTCGCTCCTCAAGCAACTGGCGGATAATCTTACCCACGGCTCCGGTAGCACCGACGATGGCAATCGACTCGAACACGGATTCACTCCCAAAGGAAATAGCAACCGACCTGTTGGCTGCCCCGCTACACCAGCGAATGGGGCAGACACCCCCTGCCCCACCCAGGTTCGGGCGAGGCGAAGGAAACCGCTCAGTATAGAACGATTAGTCAAGCTGTTCCAGCGGGTTTCGGCAGGTGGCGGAGACGAATAGCGTAGTTAGATTGCCCGCGAATCACGCGGATGGTCGCGAATGAAGCTATACCACTGGGCCCCGAAGGGGCGCAACATGCCAGCCTAGGGGAAGCGACGGCGAGGAACGAGCCACAGCGCCGCCCTAGGTGCGGGGGATGTAACGTGCGTTACGTGAGCACTAACCCCGACCAAGCTTGGTCGGGGCTACTCACGGACTTCGGTTCTGTATCGCGAAGCAGTTGCGTCCTTCAGCCCAGCACTACGCCGAATCGCCTCTCGCTCGCGGAGCGTCCGGCTTCCCCTGCACCGCCTTGTCCCCCAGCACCAGCAGCGACATCCGCCGCGCGAGCGGGTCCATCACTTTACGCACCGTCGACGGGTAAACAAACGCCAGGTTGCCGATCAGCATTGCGAGGCCAAACGTGATCATGCCCATGCACAGGGCGATGAAGAGGTGCATGCCGACCGCAAGAAACAGCATCCAGGGGCGGGTGAAGCGGGGCCAGATCAGCACGCAGTAGAACAGCTCGAAGAAAATCGTGGTGTGCGCGAGCAGGTCCATCATCCACGGAAAGTGCCCGATCCACGTCGAGGGCAGCGATTGATAACCCGTGTTGGCGACCGACAGCCAAATCGCCTCGCCGGTCCACCACGTATTGCCCTCAAGTTTGCCGAGGCCTGCGAACAGGTAGATCGCGCACATGTGGATTTGAATCAGTCGCAGAGCCAAGTTCGCGGACCAGCTTCGGGGGACTTCGACGATCCCTTTTCGCATCCGTAAGAGCCGGTCGACCGAATACCGCGCGCCGCAGGGACCCAGCATCAGGTACATGGCGAGCATGCAGTTGATTTTGTCGAGGCCAAAGTAAGCCCCCGGCGTCACGCGTGTGGCGTACATGATGGCGAAGAACGCCGCGAGCACTGCCACCCAGCGACTGAAGAGCCCGATCATCAGCATGAAAAACGTGATGAGCGCGACGATGTGAATCGACCACAGCAGAAGTGGTGATCTCACATGCTGGAACAAACTCCACGCGAAACTCGGCAGGCCCGGATCGCGGTAGCCACGTTCTATGCCGTAGAAATCGAGCGGAAGCCATCCGTTCGGCCCCATGAAGGCCCAGAGATCGAACGACCAGATGAAGTGTGTGTAGAACAGCATCGCGCCGGCGAAGACACGAATGGCCGACAACGTTTCGGGCGAGACGGGGGTGAACCAGAACTCGTTCCAGTCCTCCCAGGCATCGCCCCAGTACTCGGCTAGTCCACTGCGTATCGCGCTGATCATGGTTGTACCCCCGGAAGACTCTCTGGCGTGGTCGGTGCTGCGGGGGCCGGGTTCAAGAGTTTCGCATCGGCCGCCTCGACGTCCGATCGGCGCTGCGTTGCACGGGCAATCTCCTGATACAACGATTCGTCGTCGAGCGACTTGGGCTTAACTCCCCGCTCGGGATCGCCAAGCCACTCTTCAAGTGGCACCAAGTTGTGCATTTTCTCGATGACGGTTGCCTCAGCGCCGTCGTACTCGCGAATCAGTTCCTGCGCGTATCGGGTCAGAATGAACTGCCGGCGCTGCTCAGCCTCAGGGTGTGGCGACTCCAATTGGTCGGCAAGCATCTTGTACCGATGGTAGCGCAGCCGCGGGAACTGATCCTTCTTGTCGGGGAAAGTTCCCTTCTTAATTTCCTGCCCATCTTCGCCAAGCACGACGTAGTCGATGTAGAAACTGGGGCCTGGATCGGGACCGAAGAACCCGTGGCCGTGATTCAAATACAGTGGCTCGGCGTACCAGCGAAACCCCGGCCAGTTGGCGACCGCTGACACGGTGGGTGACGTCCGCGAATTGGCCATCGGATACAGGAACAGCATCCCCACGTGAAACGCAACCACGATGCTAATTAATATGCGAACCGCCGTGCTGGGGCCTGGACCGGCGGGGGCCTTGGGGGCTTTAGGTTGTGCGGGGGTGTCGGGCTTCTTTGTACCGGTACTCATGCTGCCTCTCCTACGAGCCTTCTCCCAACTACCACGTCGGGTCCGTCAAATTACCAAAAACTCCCAAACCACCCGATAGCAATATTCGAGGCCCTCGCTTGCCAGACCCAATGCCGTGATTTCGGGCTGTCACATGGGACAGGACGCGAAGTCACGCGGATTTAACAGGATAGACGGAGATTTTTTAGCCACGGATGAACACAGATCAAACACGGATAGAGACGTAGGAACGGACGAAGCAATCACCGAATACCATCATGCCATCGGTCATGGATGGCTGTCGTGTCGGTCGGCCAATCCGTGCTTCATCTGTGTTCATCCGTGGCCAAAAAGATCTGAAAGAACTCTCACTCGGCCGGACGGCTTGCGCCGTGCCGCTACTGGTATTGCTCCATCAACGAAAAAAGCCGTCCCCCGCGCGAGGCGAGGGACGGCTTCTGGGTCGAATCAATCGGGATCGCAGAACCGCTTAGTTGCGGGCAGCGACCTTGGTGCCGAAGTCGAAGTCGAGTTCGGTCAGCTCGCCACCACGCAGGGTGATGGTCTTTTCCTGACGCTCGCCAGCGAATTCAACGGTGACAACATAGTCAGCCCACTCCTGGCCAGCCGACAGGCGGCCGGTGGTGTACTCGCGGCTCTCGCCGGTGGTCGAGGTGCTGACGCCAGCCAGGGTAACCTTGGCTTCGGCGGGAACGTTCATCTTCAGCGTGGTGGCAACCGGCTCAGCAGCGGGGGCGCTGAACGACAACAGCTCGTCGCTACCGGCAGTCAAAGTGATCTGCTTGTTCTCGGTGACGGGCTTGCCATCGACGGTGTACTCAACACGGACGTCGTACGAGTAGTTTTGACCAGCCTTCAGGCCGTTCGAAACGTACTGACGGAGGGTGCCGGTGCTGGTGGTCAACTTGTCGTTGACGAACACCTTGGCGTCGGCAGGAACTTCCACACGCAGCATGCCGCTGGTGGTGGCAACCGTGCTGCCTTCGGTGGTGGTGGTCACGCAATCGCAATCAGCCTCGTACGAGACGGGAGTGCTGTAGCTGCCAGCCGAACCAGCTGAACCGTAGCTGCCGTTCGAACCGTACGAGCCGGTCGAACCGTAGCTGCCGCTGCTGGCGTACGAGCCGCTGCAACCCCAAGCTGCGCGACGAGCTGCCTTGCGAGCACGGTGACGTGCGAACAAGCCGCCGTTCGAACCGTGGCTGCCATAGCTGCCGCTCGAAGCATAGCTGCCCGACGAGCCATAGCTGCCCGACGAACCGTAGCTGCCGCTCGAACCGTACGAGCCGGTCGAGCCGTAGCTGCCGCTCGAACCAAACGAGCCGTAGCTGCCGCTGGAGCCGTAGCTACCAGCCGAGCCGTAAGATCCGCGACTTCCCCAGAAGGCTTGCGTGTCACAAGCCAAGGCGACCATCGCCACGAGCGCGATCGAGGTGGTAAGTGTGTGCTTCATAGCTGTTCTTGAACTCCTGAATTCACCTGTTTGACTCGGGTGTGGGTGGCCGCAGTGCCCCCAACCAACCCTCACCAGAATAGCACTGCTTAGGTTCAAATCAAGGAAGGGACGCAAAAAAGGACGGTTTTAACGATCGAGCAGGTCGGGTTGTTCGCGGGCCATGGGGGCTTTTGGTCATCGGTTGATCAGCCCGGTCGATTCCTGCTCACCTGTTCCCCTTATTTTGGTCGCACAGGCATCACATTCAGTCCATCCAGATCCAGTTCACCTGTTGCCCCCAAAAGCCCAATCCGAATGATTGCCTCGCGGGCATGAACCGGAACAAGGACCACGTGCCGCTCGTCGGTCCATCCGAAGGTCCCATGGTAAGGACCCAAGACTTCCGTATTCAGCATTGCCCGCCGCTTGTCGTAAAACGTGATCGCGACGTAAGGCATCTCGGTGCGATCCTGCCCCGGACGAATTGATTTACCGCGGATACGATAAGTGACCTCGAGTCGCGAAATCTCACGACCATCCACGGCGAAGCCTTGCAGCGCGCGGCTCGCTCGCCCAGGCTCTTCGTTGGTGAACTTTAGAAACCGCTCGCCTTGGGCCGCGTCGGTAGAGTCTTCGATCACTGCAACCTGACGTAGGTAGTGCCACCCCTCAGGACGCAGCTCGTCGCCTTCGCCCACCACGCTCTCGAAGTCGCCATTCACCAGCTTGGGATTCTTGGGATCGGGCTGCAACTGCCGCCGTTCTTCGGCCGCGCCGGTCATGGGGACAAATAGCGTGGCGAGTAGGGCCTCGGACTCCAGCTTGCCGTCTACTTTGCGGAATAGATAGAAGTTCTGTTGATACCGCTCCCCTACAGGAACGATCATCCGCCCCCCTTCGGCCAGTTGGTCGACCAGAGGCTGCGGCACTTTTTCCGGCGAACAGGTAACGATGATCTTGTCGAACGGCGCTTCCTCGGGCCAGCCCAAGAAGCCATCGCCGATTCGCGTGTGGACGTTGTCGTAGTTCAGGCGACGAAGTGTCTTCTCGGCTTGGCGACCGAGTGGCGGAACGATTTCGATCGTGTAAACGTCCTTCACCAGCCCGCTGAGCACCGCCGCTTGATAGCCCGAGCCGGTGCCAATCTCCAGCACGCGGTCGCTGTCGCGCGGATCGAGCTGCTCGGTCATGTACGCGACGATAAACGGCGACGAAATGGTTTGATCGCTACCGATAGGAAGGGCCATGTCGTAATAGGCCTTGGTCCGCTCGCTCCGCGGCACGAACTCATGGCGCGGCGTCCTTCTTATCACTTCGATGACGCGTTTGTTCTCGACCCCCGCAGCCACCACCTCTTCCTCCACCATCTGGTCGGCCAGTTGCTTCCAATTGGCGAGCGACTGAGCGTTGCATGGCGAAGCGACGGTTAGGAATAAGCAGACTGCGAAAGCATGAACGAGGGTAGAACGCATGGTCAAAACGGCCTATCGGATCTTGGCGGCTTCTCGCTCTAGGTGGGGCGAGTGTCTACAATCCCATCATACCATGATACCTGTCAGGCCCCGCGATTTCTCATGCCAACCGTTACAAACGATACGAGCTGCCCCCTGGAAGACTTTCGCGAGCAGATGTCCCGCAGCTCGCAGATGGCCTATTTCGACCACGCCGCTCTCTCCCCCCTGCCGCTGGCTTCCGCTGAGCGGATTTGCGACTTCGCACTCCAGTCGGCTGAGGTGGGCAACATCAACTGGCTCGACTGGTTGCTCGAAGCCGAAGAGTGCCGCGCGACCGCCGCGGCGATGATCGGAGCCTCGACCGACGAGATCACTTTCACCCCCAGCACCACGTTCGGCATCAACATCGTCGCCGAGGGCCTCGACTGGCGAGACGGAGATAACCTCGTCACGCTCGCCGACGAGTTTCCGACGAACCTTTACCCATGGCTGCATCTGGAGTCGCGCGGCGTCGAAACCCGCCTGGTCCCCGTCGAAGGGGGAGCGGTCGACTACGACGCCCTGTTCGCCGCGTGCGATTCGCGAACGCGTTTGATGAGCCTCAGTTGGGTTGGCTATCAGAGTGGCTATCGGATTGACCTTGCGCGGGTAAGCGAGCTCTGTCAGTCGCGTGGCATCCTGTTTAATCTCGATGCGATCCAAGGGCTGGGGGCGTTTCCGATCGATGTCTCGCAGACGCACATCGACTTCCTCGCCACCGGCGGACAGAAGTGGTTGCTTGGCCCGGAGGGGATCGGCTTCGCCTACGTCCGCCGCGAGCACCTCGACAAGCTCGACCCCATTAACGTCGGCTGGAACAGCGTCGCCAAGCCGTTCGATTACACCAACATCGACCTCACCTTCAAACCCTCCGCCGCGCGATTCGCAGGTGGCGGGTGGAACATGTGTGGCACGCTCGCCCTGGGGCAGAGCCTCAAGCTGCTCCACGCCGTCGGTGCTGAGACCATCGCCAAGCAGGTGCTCGACTATACCGATCTCGCCTGCGAGCGGCTCGCCTCGGCGGGTGCCGTAATCACCACGAATCGCGACCCACAGCATCGGGGCGGCGATCATCGATCGGGCATCGTGTTCTTCGAGCTCCCCGGGCGCGACCCCGTTGAAGTCCGAAAAGAATGCATCCGCCGCAATATTGTGCTGAGTTGCCGGGCGGGGAAGCTACGCATCAGTCCGCATGGTTATAATACGGTGGAGGACCTCGATCGCCTGATCGAGCTGATCCGCGAGGTCTAAAGGTTAAGCCTCTCACCCCCCCCCCCGTTCATCGCCATGCCACGCCGCGCAGTTTATACCGGTTCGTTCGACCCCATTACCCTGGGGCATCTCAATATCATCCAGCGAAGCAGCCAGTTGGTCGACGAACTGATCGTTGGCGTGGGCTTCAACATCGAGAAGCAGTCGCTCTTCACCGCGGAGGAGCGAGTGGGGCTCATCGAGCGGACCACGGCCGAGCTGCCCAACGTCACCGTCCGCCAGTTTAGCGGACTCGCAGTGCAGTTCGTTCGCGATTGCGACGCCCGACTGATTGTCCGCGGCATTCGTTCGCTGTCGGACATCGAGCTCGAGTTCACCATGACCTTGGCGAATCGCAAGCTCGACTCCACGATCGAGACCATGTTCCTGATGGCCGATGAAGAGTTCACGCACATCTCTAGTTCGCTGATCAAGCAGATCACGCCGCTGGCAAGCGACGATCAACTGGCTCGGTTTGTACCTCCTTCCATTATTCCGGACATTCGGGGGAAGCTCGGAGTGTAAGCGGTCTTCATCGAACGAACCTGAGCACCTGCATTGCAATCGCAATCACTCCGGCCAGTGCCAGGACGTTGCGAACATTGTCAAACAGGTTTTCGCCAACGAGCGAAAAGCTCGGGCTTTCCGAGTTCGCCGCGACTGCGGGCTGCACGGCGTTTGATTCGCTCCACGCCGACCCTGGCGCCGAAGCACTGCTGGCCTTCTCGCCCGACGACCAACTGACGGGGGCGCTAGCAAGCTTCCCCACTTCGGGCCAGTCGTTGTCGTACTTGCCGGGCTTCGCTTCGCGCCCCGAGACGTTGCCGCACCCGAACGCGACGTTGCCGAGATCGTTTTGAGGACGACACACCCCGTTCTCGCACACCACACCCTGCGGGCAGTTGGGGCAGGTAGGACACGTTTGGCAGGTGGTGCAGGGCTGCGAGGCAGGTTTCATCGCCACCTGCGGCGCGCCATCCTGCTGACCGACATTCGGCCCTAGCGATGCAAGGAACGTCTTCACGCGGCCCTCGAAACTGCCGAGCGTGGTCCCCTGCCCTGCCCCGAACAGCACGCCGGCCAGCTCGCCGCGAGCGTTAAAAATCGGTCCGCCAGAGTCTCCCTGGCGAGCTTGGACGTCGAGTTCCACTAACTCCTGCGGCAAGTGCAGCCGCGGAGCGTAGTACTGCGTGCAACGACCGGTGGCCGCACGATAGTCGCCCGAGCCATAGCCGCAGATGGTAAGAATGTCGCCGGGTTGAGGCGGATGGTTTGCCAGTCGCACTGGTTCGCACGAGGGCTTCCAGATCACGAGCGCCGCGAGATCCCAGTCGCTATCCATCTTGAGCGAGCGAGCTTGTGATACGAAGCCCGAAGGAAACGTGACCTCAATCGGGCCAGACGCTGCGTGGACCACGTGCCAGTTAGTGAGCACGAGACCGTAGTCCTCGCGAACATCCACCAGCGTTCCGCTGCCATACGCGATGCCATCGACCTCGGGCACCTTGATTCGTACCACCGCCGGATGCGGAGGTTGAGGCGCAGCGCGATACCCCCACTGTGCGCTAGACGCAGCAGTGCAGCTCATTATCAAAACGAGCAGCAAGCATCGCATGGGAGGAAGGTAGGTTAGTCTCAGGCGGGAAGGATACTCGGATTGACCAATGACGAATGTCCAATGACCAATAGACTCACGAATGCTTTGGTCATTGTTAATTCGTCATTGGTCATTCCTCAATCAGTGTCGAAGCGGGTGATGCACTGCACATTCTTCAGTTCACCAACCGAAAACGTTGCAGCTTTCGCTGGCGTTCGTTGTCGACGATCATTTCCAAGAGCCGCTCTCGCAGTGAACGAATCTCTTCGTGGTCGACTTGGTGAAGTTCGATGCGCCGCAACGGGCCGACTTCGGGAGTGCTTTGGATGGCCTGGTAGTGGGGGCGGGTGGTAAACGGCAGGAGGTGGGAGCTACGGTGGACCGATCGCATGGGCGGGGGCCTTTCATGCGGCAAGCGGACGGCCTCCTTTCTAGTCCTCTTTCCGCGCGGGAAAGTCCTGACCCGCGTGGTACAACTGCTTCAATCGATGCAGTGGTTCCGGGGTCAGGGGCAACGTCGCACGAACCTTGCGCAACGCTAAACGCAGCGAATCACTCATGGCAGGCTTCGTGGTGCGAAGTAGGTCGACGTCTGAGGGTTCGCACTTTCTCGTACGCGCCCCCAAGCCGACTGTTACAGCTTGCTGATAAAGAAATCGGCAGGAAATCGTAACGGCTGAAAACACAGCAAGTTACGACGCACACCTTCGCCCATCCCTAGAGCTGCTAGCAGCGTTCCATCCTTCCCGGTCGTTGTATTCAGTCCTCCTCTCGTGCTGCGAGAATCGCGTCGATCACCCCTTGGCTCGTGAACTCCGTGGCCACCGCCGAGGCGGGAAAACCCAGCTCGTCGAGCACGCTCGCCGTGAGCGGACTGATGGCGACGAGCTTCGCGCTCCTCAGGTCTTCACCGAACAAATGCACAAGCGCCCGTGCGATCGCCGAGCTTGTGACGGTCACCCAATCGACGCCGCCGCTCGAGAGCTGCGTACGAATGTCGATGTCCGCTTCTGCGATGTCGGTGCTGCGGTACGCGACCACCTGCTCGACGAACGCTCCACTATCCCGCAGCGAGTCGGCGAGCACCTCGCGGCCACGGCTCGCGCGGACCAGCAGGAATCGCTTCCCGATGGCGTGTGGTGCGAGCGCCTCGGCGAGGGCTTCGGCGCGGTACTCTTCGGGTTCGACATCAACGTTCAGGTCGCGGGCGGCGAGGGCTTCGGAGGTTGCCGAGCCGATCGTCGCGATTTTCGTTTTCGCCAGTGATCGCCAGTCCTTCCCCAGCTCGCGGACGCGGTCGAGGAAGTACTCCACTCCATTGCGGCTCGAAAACACCAGCCAGTCGTAGCGCTCCAAGCGGTGAATCGCTTCGTCCACCGTCCGCCAGTCTTTCGGCGGGGCGATGTCGATGGCGGGTTGCATCAGCACGTTGGCGCCGAGCTCGCTCAGGTCGTGAGCCATCGCGTCGGCTTGGTGTTCGGGACGGGTGACGAGGATCGTCTGGCCAAATAGCGGTCGCGCGGCGAACCAGCTCGCGAGCGAATCGTGCGCGGCGACTTCGCCCACGATCACCAGCACCGGTGGGCGGATCTTGCCGGGCTCGAGCACCTCTGCGACTTCGTCCAAACGGCAGCTCCAAGTCTCTTGGGACGCCAGCGAGCAATGACGCACCGCAACAACGGGAGTATCGCGAGCCTTGCCTCCAGCAATCAGTGCCCTGCTCCACTCCGCTGCTGTCGTGACTCCCATGTAGAACACCAGCGTGCCAGGAAACTTGGCGAGCCCCGCGTAGTCGAGCGAACTCGCTTCGCACTTGCCATCCTGTTCGCGACCCGTGACGAAGGCGACGCACGAAGCGTGATCGCGATCGGTGAGCGTGATGCCCGCGTAAGTTCCCGCCGCGAGCGCCGCACTGATGCCGGGCACGACTTCGAACGGAACGCCCGCTGCAGTGAGTGCCGCGGCTTCCTCGGCGAGTCGACCGAAGATGCCGGGGTCGCCCCCTTTGAGCCGCACGACCGTTTGACCGCTTAGCGCGTGCTCGACCATCCGCGCGTTGACTTCGTCCTGCTTCATCAGTCGACCCGAACCGTGGCGGCCGAGGCAAATGAGCTCGGCGTGTGCGGGGGCGTAACGGAGGAGCTGTGGGCTGGCGAGGTAGTCGTACATTACTACGTCCGCCCGCCCGAGGCACTCGGCCCCGCGAACGGTAAGCAGCCGCGGATCGCCCGGGCCCGCGCCGACCAAATAAACCATGCCTTTGTTCGAGTTGTTGTTCATGCGGCCCATTCTAAGCAGCCCGCCGTGGTGCAGTCAGAGCACCCAAGTTTTCGAGGAGTTTGGGGAGGAGCAAAGTCGCGTTCTCGTATTCTTTCATTGGGTGCGACTTTACTCCTTTTCGATCGTGCGAAGCCCTTCGCGTAAGTGCTTGTTGTTTCAGCTGTTAGGGCAAGTGCAAAAGGAGCGGTCGAAAGAGTAATGTCGCAGGGGTAAACCGCAGGTGCGACTTTACGAAGGCGGAAGGAGGAATTTGGAATCCAATTCCTTAAACCTTTCGCATTGCCGTGTCCCCTTCAGGCGGACGCTAAAGGGCGCAATCCGAGCCACGGTCAAACCCCACGTTTGCCGTTGCCCCCACTATTTAAGTTGTTCCTGCATCCATCCACCACGAGAGTGGAACGTGTTCATTGGATCACATACAGAGCGCGCTTTCTAGTCACTTTTCTGAAAAATGTGGAAATAGTTTCCTGCGAAAAACGCCCGTTTTTGCGGCATAATTGACCGATTCGCAGTGGGTTGGCCTGTCCTTTGCCCTCCCCGTTTCCCCGCCTCCTATTCTGGGGCTGCGACGTACCGGCTCCACTTGTACCATGGTCGAGCTACGGGGCATTAACCGAGGTGGAGATTCTTCGACAGAGCACAAAAATACGGGACTCGGAACAGCGGTGCTGGGAGCCTTCTCAGTGGCTCTGTGCGATGCCCCGTTTAGCGAGGAGTTGGCACGTTGAATTACGAAGCGATCTACGATCGATACTGGGGCGAAGTGTCGCGTTTGCAGCGCCGGGTTCAAGATTGCGATCGAAAGGTAGCCGACGAGATCCAGCGGTGCGTGGGGCTGGGCTCGCTGCTCGACGTGGGGTGTGGCGAGGGGCGTCTCGTCCGTCGACTGTGCTCTTTGGGATTCGATGCGCAAGGTGTGGATGTCTCGGGCGCTGTTGTTGCTGAAGCGAATCGAAGGTGCCCTGATCGCATCACAGCGGCGAACGCTCTACACCTTCCGCATGAGGATGCGTCGTTCGACATCGTTACCTGTGTCCACGCGATTGAACACTTGGAAGAATCCGATGTCCCAGCCGCGATTCGCGAATTCCATCGTGTGTCGCGGGATGCGGTTTACTTGCGCATCGCCACCACTGCCGATAGCGATTCACTTCGCCAGACGATCCAGACTCGCGAATGGTGGGAAACTCAGTGCTACGCGGCCGGATTCCGCAAGCACCCTCGCTACCTGATGGCGAGTCCGTTTGGTTCGCTGGATTCCCAACTCGACGAGTGCACCATCCTCTTGCAGAAACTGCCGCCCCAAGCGGGGCAGAAGTATTCCATTGCCGACCTGCAGGAAGAGCGACAGCTCCACATGGACATGAGTCGCGAAGCGGGCCGGCGCTCCGACGCTCACATTGTTCGCTACTTCGAGGCTGCCCAGTGCGTTCGAGCAGGCGACCGAGTGCTCGATGCCGCCTGCGGGCTGGGCTACGGATCAACGGTGCTGACGCATAACTCGCGATGCGCGAGTTACACGGGAATCGACTTCAGCTCGTACGCCGTCGAATACGCAAGGTTGAACTTCCCAGGAGGTTCGAAGCCGATTGAATTCCGCGAAGGTTCGCTCCCCGAGTGCCTAGAACCGTTCGAAGCCGGATCGTTCGACTTCATTGCGAGCTTCGAGACACTCGAGCACCTTCGCGAACCCCACCGCTACTTGCAGCAGTGCCATCGGCTGCTTACCCCCGCGGGGCGGCTGATGATTAGTGTGCCCAACGACTGGGCGGAGGCAGATGGCATCGACCCCAACCCGCATCACTTTCACGTCTACACGTGGGAGAAGATTCTCCGCGAACTGGAAGAAGCGGGCTTTCTAGTCGAACGCACCATCGCCGAGACCGTCAGCCGGCGAAAGGAGAACGGGCAGTGGGCGACCTATGGGTTTGAATGGAACGAGTACGATGTCGAGCACGTAGCCCACAAGCCGGGCGAGTGGTGCATCGTCCTGGCGATGAAGAGCCCCTTTGACCCGGGTTCCGCGAAGTTCACGAATTCGGCTTTCTGCGAGGTGGGCGAATCTCCCACGACTCACGTGATGAACTTCGCCGAGCAATACGACAACCCGTGGCTCATACCGAGCATCGTCACGCGAGGATGCCGCACCGAGCGGAGAAAGTTGCGAGAGGAGATTGCCAATCGAGTCCTGGATCGCCAAGTTCCCGACGCGGACGAAGCGGCCTCGCTGTGCGTCATTGCGTATGGAATGCTGGGTGAAGGAGCCGAGTGGGACACGATTGAAGAGCTACTCCATCGGTTCGAGCCGCACGTGGTGAAGCAAGATTGGTTAGCCGCCAAGCCGATCGAAGTCCGTTGGGGAGTCTCGCTGACTTACGTGGGAGCGATGCTGGCGCTGGAGTGCGGGCAGCGCGGACTTGCGGTGCAGTTGCTGGAAGAATGCATCGCCCTGCCCTTTCTGCGCTACGCTCCCCTGCTCGCCACCAAAACCATCAGCGCCGCCCTGCTGCGCGCGAAGGTCGCGCTGGTCGACGGCGATGTGGAGGGGGCGAAGTCATGGCTCCGGCGTGGAGCCACCGCCGCCGAGCTCGCGGTGACCCAGGACTGGCGGGCGACCTTCGGCGACCTTGAACACCAGCCTCTACCGGCGTTCTGCGAACTGGCCGAAGTGCTAGAGCTTGGTTCGCAGTGCATCGCAGGACTGACGCTGCTCGGCAATGGCTCAGTCAACCCTGGCGTTTACGACATGCTCGGCGCGAACAAATCGACAGAGATCGAACGCCTACTCACTTATCAAAAGTCGCTAACCGGTGCGATCACTTGGCACCAGGAACAAATGCGAGCGCTGCATGGGGGAATTGAGTTCTGGCAGTCGCAAACGAATGTAGCGAACCACACCATTCACGAGCTCGAAAGGCAACTGCAGTCGCAAGCCACGCAGTTGGAAGCGATGCAGCTTGCTGCCAACAAGCAGGCGAGCAACCCCATCGTCAAGCAGTACAAAAAGCTCCGCAACTCGGTGATGAAGCGACTCGGGCGGCAGACGTAGGTGAGAGCGCACATCGCTCCCTCGTAGGGGGTTGCTCACGCATCGGGCATTGGTCGCGTTTGCTGGAGGCAGTTAATGATCTCGCCCTGAACTGTCTCGACTTCGGCGCGAATAGAGTCGAATGGTTCGCGCGAGGGCGAAACGTATGTCAGGTGAATCAGCGCCCCACGTAGAAACGCAGCACCACGCAGGGCACGCTTAAGCTGCACAGCGGCGTGCCCCCGCTCTTCAAGATCGAAGTCGTACGAAGGAGGCAACGGCAAAGCCTGGGCGAGCCCGCCGCACAGTTCGCCCGCGTGCCGGAGCAACTCGGCCATGGCGTCGTTGTCCCTTTCGTCCGTAAGATTGGCGAGCGTCATGTACAACTGCGTCGCGCGTTCGAGCAAGGGATCGCGCTCACGCCTGACGGGGGAGAAGTCTTCCCCCTGCTCATCCGCTGCCCACGAATTGCTCGTACCGAAGGCCTCGTCGTCTCCATCTTCGTCCTCAAACGACGAGACCAACTCGCCAGTGTCTTGACGGAGAGATTCGTGAATGTCCGGCATTTCCTTCGCCTCTGCCGCTTCGAATGCCGAGCGAACGTCGTCGCCAGCGAGCAACCGCTCTTCGATAGTTCGCTGAAATCGCCGCGCGCGAGCCTCGCTGTGGCGGACCAGTTCCTGCCACTCCGCTTCGATTTGTGGCCAGGGTGGTTGAAAATCACTTTCGTCCGCGTCGCTTGGTATGGCAGGGCTGGGCTTCTTGAGCTTGGCTTGAACCAGTAGGGCGATGCGGTCGATGCGGGTGGCGACGATCTCGGGCGATTCGAGCGCTTCGTCGGTAAGGTGTGTGTTTTCGAGGGCATCGGCGAACGTGCGAAGGATCATCGCGTTGCGATTGAGCGCTGCGATCATCCGCTGCGGATCGCGGTGCTCCCAGTATTCGGTTTCGTCATGCACTTCGAGGTCGGGAAGAAAATGATCGAGGAGAAGGGTGAGAATCTCGACCACCGCTGCATGCCCGACGGGAGTGCCGTACTGGGTTTTGATGCTGCACCAAGGAAGTGGCTCCATGGTGCCGAGCTCCGCCTCGCTGATATACACAAGCGGTGTTAAGAATCCTTCGGGCGAAAAGAGCAAACTGAGCGTCTCTTGCCCCGGCTCGATGTTCACTAGGAGACCACGCACCACACGGGACGAATCGTGCTCGGCCACCGACCGCCACACCTCCACCTGCCCGCCGAGTTCAAGAATGAGATCGATGAGCAAATCCTCGAGCGTCTCGAGCTGCGCGGGATCGGCGAGCTTGCCACGGTAGTGGATGGTCATGCCCATTTGTTGGGAAACTTTCCAAAGAGTGATTGAGGAGAAGGCAAAACGCCTCTAGGTGATTTGACTGAATCGGACTGGGCTGAACTCGCCGTGGGCGGGGCCTTACCCGAACAAATCCATGCGTCGGTCTTCGATCGCTGGGACGGTTCTGCGAAAGGTGTCGACCAAGGACAAGTCGAGGTCGGCGACGAGTAGTTCTTCCTGGTCGCTCGCTTCGACGATCAAGTCGCCCATCGGCGCCACGACGCGGCTGTGGCCGAGCATGGTAATGGATTCGTCTTGGCCGGCCCGGGTGGCCCCGACGACGAATGCCTGGTTTTCAATCGCGCGGGCACGACTGAGATAGTCCCAATGGGTCGGCCGAGTGGCGGGCCAAGCAGCCACGTTGATCAGAACCGTTGCTCCGGCCGCGGAGAGCTTGCGGTACAGTTCCGGAAAGCGGAGATCGTAGCAAATCGAAAGACCCCACCGAATGCCGGCGAACTCGCAGACCCGGACTTCGTCACCGGGCGTGCAAGCGTCGGTTTCGCTGCCGGGGGAGGCGGAGAAGAGATGGATCTTGCGGTAGCTGCCAATGAGTTCGCCCTGGGGCCCGAAGAACGCGAGGGAGTTATAGACGTTCCCCCCTGCCCTCTCGCACAACCCCGCCAGAATTGCGATCGACGACTCGGCCGCGGCAGCCGCGAGCGCATCGAAAGAAGCCCCTGGCCAGGGCTCAGCCCACTCGCGAAACCGCTGAGGAACATAGCCCGTGTCGCTCATCTCGGGGAACACGATCACTTCGCAACCAAGCTCAGCCGCTTGGCGGGCGAAGTCGGCCATTCGCGACGCGTTGAACGCGACATCGCCGAGTCTGCAATCGAGTTGGGCGATGGCGATCTTCATCGAAGGTTTATGCACCAAGCAAGGGGATGCGAATAGAAATCATGCCCTGTTATTGTCCGCGCTACGGATAGTGCGCACTCGCGAAGAAATACCAACCATCGCCACCAGAAGGCAGGCAATTGCCATTGATCGCGGCTCGGGCACCTTCGACGCTTCAAAAGAAGCTGACGAAGCGGAACTGCGTCCAAAGTTTTCTTTCCACTCGGCGTAGTCCCGAGCGTCGACCACGGAGTCGCCGTTACCATCGGCGGCGAGGCCCGCGCCCGTTTGCCCTAGCGAGTCTCGCCATACGGTGTAGTCGGCGAGATTCACTTGGCCGTCGGAGTTGAAGTCGCCGGGGAGACGGGTGACTTCCACTCGAGTGATGGTGACCACCGCGCTCGCTGAAAAAAAGTGGTCTTGCGAGGAACCGCTGGAGTTCAGTTCAAAACTCACGGGCGTTCCATCCGCCAGAATCCCACTGAGAGTAACGTCTCTCTGGGTCACCTGAAATGGCTCCCCTAGTGATAGACTCTGAACCGGCACACCGTTGATGGCAAAGGAATCGCCGAATAAGTTGATTATGCTACCGGGATAAGCTTCGAAACCATCACCGACGCTTCCGCCGCTTATGTTCACAACGGATGTGTCCCAAGCTGCCAGACCAGAAACATAACCGCCTGAAAGATTCAGTACACTGTCTTTCAATAAGTTCGAGTGGCCGACGACCCCTCCTGAAATATTGACAATGCCTTCGGAATAGGCGTAAACCCCTTGCGGCAGGCTACCTCCTGCGACATTAATCACGCCCCCCTCGTCGGAAGTGGCTCTACGGACCCTTCCTCCCGCTAGGGTGATCACGCTCCCGTGGGACGCCCATGCAAAGTCGACGCTCCCTTGCTGGACAACAAGTTCAGAGTCGATAAGAAGGCAATTTCCGCGGAACTCGCCCCCTTCCACCAGCAGACTGGAACCGATGGCAGTCACATAACCATCGATCATGCCTCCATCTCGCAGCACAACTGATTCACCGGTACGCAATTGCTCTAAATGAACCGTCCCCTGATCCACGACAGTAGGCGTCGGATTTATCGCAGGAATTACTGTCTCGACCAGGGGAATCTCTACATCATACCCCGAGATCGCGAACACCCTTCCGTCTTGAAGGGTTCCCGAAAGCAGACTTAAACCGTCGATGGCGATAGTGCCGCCGCCAATCTCTACTCCGTTCAAACGAAACTCGCCACCGAAGAATCGCATACCGGCCTGTAGATCCGTGTCGCCAATGCCGCCACCGTAAATGTTGATCTGTGGATGGTATGGAGCAAAAGGCGACTGCTGAGCCGATAGCGCGCTGATCTGTCCCCCGGTAAGATTAAGCACCGCACCCACTAACAAATTGACGTGTCCCGTTTGCCCCCCCGACACGTTGAAAACCGCGCCATCGCTGACATACACGGAGCTCGTCGTCCCGCCTCTCAGGTTCACCCGGCTGCCCCTATTGGCCCAGAAACCACCGCCCAAAGAGCCACCTTCAATATTGACGACGACATTTGTACTACTACCGCTATCCAGACCTGCTCGAAAGTTAATGCCGACCGCTCCGGAATTCCGTACGTTCAACGTCGTATTCGAACCAATGGACTGATTGTTTCCGATGGTCGTGGGGGGCGCATTAATGATCCCAGACGGAAGCGTTTGGCCAATCGTGATATTGCCAAACTGCCCAACTAAGAGAAACGTTGCCACTCCAAGAAGTCTCGCAGAAATCATTCATCGGAACCTTAAGTGGCTGCATAGAATTGCTGCCAGTATACACGGAAGAGCTAGCTGCTGAAAACTGAGTAGAAACGCAAAAACCCCGCTTGAGCCGAAGCTCAAACGGGGTTTTGCAATCTTTCCGAAGAAAGATAAAAACTGGCGATACCTACTTTCGCACTGGTAGGCACTATCATCGGCACCGAAAGCTTGACTACTGTGTTCGGAATGGGAACAGGTATTTCCTTTCGGCTATGGTCGCCAGAAATCGACACGTGGACGGTAAAGCCACACGTGCCGCTTTGACTTGGTGATTGTCTTGGTAGACAAAAGCAAGAGTGTCATGGAGAGTGTGAATCTCTCCCTCTTTGGCCTTAATTTGTTCTCACTCTATTGAAGAGCGAAAGATTAATGTGGCCAAGCATTCGTCCGTTAGTATCGGTTAGCTGAATACATTACTGCACTTACACATCCGACCTATCAACCTGGTAGTCTTCCAGGGGACTTTCGAGCAATTGCTCAACGAAACCTCATCTTGGAGCGGGCTTCACGCTTAGATGCCTTCAGCGTTTATCCGTTCCGACCTTAGCTACCCTGCCGTGCCGCTAGCGCGACAACAGGAACACCAGAGGGTCGTCCTTCTAAATCCTCTCGTACTAAAGAAGAACCTCCTCAAGTTTCGTGCGCCCACAGTAGATAGGGACCGACCTGTCTCACGACGGTCTGAACCCAGCTCACGTACCACTTTCATTGGCGAACAGCCAAACCCTTGGGAGCTTCTCCACCCCCAGGATGTGATGAGCCGACATCGAGGTGCCAAACCGCTCCGCCGCTATGGACGCTCGGGAGCGATAAGCCTGTTATCCCCGGAGTACCTTTTATCTGTTGAGCGATGGCCCTTCCATACGGAACCACCGGATCACTAAGCCCTACTTTCGTACCTGCTCGACTGATAAGTCTCGCAGTTTAGCACCCTTATACCTTTGCGCTCGATGCCTGATTGCCAACCAGGCTGAGGGTACCTATTGGGCTCCTCCGTTACTCTTTGGGAGGAGACCGCCCCAGTCAAACTGCCCAACTGACACTGTCCGTTGCCTGGATTCACAGGAATCAACGTTAGAATTAAACCATGAACAGGGTGGTATTTCACCAACGGCTCCACCGACACTAGCGTGCCGGCTTCAAAGCCTCCCACCTATCCTACACAGTACATAGCTCAACCCAATATCAGCCTACAGTAAAGGTTCACGGGGTCTTTCCGTCTAGCTGCGGGAACGTGGCATCTTCACCACGACTACAATTTCACCGGGTCACTGGTTGAGACAGTATTCCACTCGTTACGCCTTTCATGCAGGTCGGAACTTACCCGACAAGGAACTTCGCTACCTTAGGACCGTCATAGTTACGGCCGCCGTTTACTGGGGCTTCGGTCAAAAGCTTCACTCCGAAGAGCTAACCTCTTACCTTAACCTACCAGCACCGGGCAGGCGTCAGACTCTATACTTCCTCTTGCGAGTTTGCAGAGTCCTGTGTTTTTGATAAACAGTCGGTGGAACCGATTTACTGTGGCCGGCTTGCGCCGGCATCCCTTATCGCGAACTTACGGGATCATTTTGCAGAGTTCCTTAACCAGTGTTCTCCCGAGCGCCTTAGACTACTCATCTCGCCTACCTGTGTCAGTTTTAGTACGGTTAGCTATGCTTCAACCCTTAGAAGCTTTTCTTGGACGTCCTTCCAGCGACTTCCTCTGTAAATCGAGTTCGGCGCGACAGCTTGTATTATATGGGCGGATTTGCCTACCCAACAACTTGCTGTCACCCACGGGCTGATCTAAGATCCCCGATCGCTTTTCGGACGCCGTCCCTCCATCGGTCCACATAGCTAGCGCAGGAATATTTACCTGCTGTCCATCGTCTACGCCTTTCGGCCTCGACTAAGGAACCGGCTAACCCTGGGCGGAATTACCTTCCCCAGGAAACCTTAGGCTTTCGGCGGGCAGGATTCTCACCTGCCTTATCGTTACTCATTCCGGCATAATCACCTGTAGGCCCCACCACCGCTCTTTACAGTACGGCTTGTATCTGACCTACAGCGCTCTCCTACCAATCTTTCGATTCTATGGCTTCGGTGTCGTACTTACTCCCGTTCATTATTGGCGCAGAATTGCTCGACCAGTAAGCTGTTACGCACTTTTTAAATGATGGCTGCTTCTAAGCCAACATCCTGGCTGTCACTGCAATTCAACCTCCTTAGTGACTGAGTACGACTTCGGGACCTTAGCCGATAGTCTGGGTTGTTTCCCTCTCGACCGCGAAGCTTATCCCTCGCGGACTGACTCCCGAGATAGTTACACTGGTATTCGGAGTTTGGCTCGGCAGGGTACCCCGCGAAGGGCCCCAAACCAAATCAGTATCTCTACCCCCAGTGCATAGTTGCTCGAGGCTAGCCCTAAAGCTATTTCGGAGAGAACGAGCTATCTCCGGGTTTGATTAGACTTTCACTCCTCCCCACAAGTCATCCCCTCGGTTTTCAACCCAAGTGGGTTCGGTCCTCCACGCGATATGACTCGCGCTTCAACCTGCTCATGGGTAGTTCACCCGGTTTCGCGTCTACCGCCAACGACATATGTCGCCCTATTAAGACTCGGTTTCCCTGAGGCTTCGGTCCGTAAGACCTTAACCAAGCCGCAGACGGTAACTCGCCGGATCATTATGCAAAAGGCACGCCGTCACCCGTTGCCTAAAAGGCCATAGGGCTCCGACCGCTTGTAGGCGTATGGTTTCAGGTTCAGTTCCTCCCCTAGCAGGGGTTCTTCCCATCTTTCAGTCACCATACTGAGTTCACTATCGGTCATTAGGTAGTATTTAGCCTTACGGGATGGTCCCCGTCGATTCAGTCGAGATTCCACGTGGCTCGACCTACTCAGGTACCTCTCGAGAGATTGCTAGCTTTCGCTTACGGGACTGTCACCCTCTATGGTCTACCGTTCAAAGTAGTTCTGCTAGCCGGCAATTTTGTGACTCTCATGTGAAAGGCCCTACAACCCCGCGAGGGAAACCCTCACGGTTTGGGCTATTTCGCTTTCGCTCGCCGCTACTGACGAAATCGATTTTTCTTTCTATTCCTGTGGGTACTTAGATGTTTCAGTTCTCCACGTTCTTTCAGGTATCCCGGGATCAGTGTTTGTTTGTCAACTCCCCCAGGCTTTTCGCAGACTTCCACGCCTGTTCTCCTAATGCCAAGACATCCCCCATACGCCCTTAGTAGCTTGGCCACATTAATCCAGCGCTCTTGCAAATTTGCACTTCGATAAGGAAGTCAGGAAACAGGAACTCGCTCGATCAGAATTCGACTCCGATGGTTTGGGGAGTCGAGAGAGAAAGAGAGATTCCGGAGTCGGAAACGACCCGGCTCGCAGTGCATGTGCGAGAACAAGAGATTAACGTGTCTCACGTACTATGCCACCGCTTTGGGTTGATTTCGCTATGCGAAATCGCGGTGGCGAGTAACTAGATCCACATTAGTTTTACTTCAGCCCCACCCTAACGATTAAATTTGGGTGTCTAATTGGGACGGAAGCTTTGTCTAAGGACAAAGAGCTCGGAATGGAGCCTCGCCCTGATGGCTGCAAAACCATCGGGGCTATCTCCAATTTCAAGATGCCACTCTTGCTTAAATCACCAAATTGTCAAAGAGCGATACCCAAAACAGGCAGCCAGCCCCAAAGGGACCAACCGCAAGCGGTGGGAATCAGCCGACCACATTCTGTCGGCTCCTGGGATGCAGCTCCTCGGCTTCCGCCGCTGAGCACCAGGGAAACGCAAATCTTAGCAGTGACTTTGAACTCTGTCAAAGGCCCCTAGGGGACTTTTTCAGAATTTCCTGAAGGCCGAAGCTATCAGGAGATCACCACCCTCTGCCAAGGCGAACCTTGGCGGAGGACATCGGATTTCAGCTACTGTTGATCACTCGGTTGAGTGTCAGGTGATAGCTGAGACTTCCTTTGTCGGCTCGAATTCTACGCTAACTTGAGCCAGGAACAAGGGGGGTTAAGAAATGGTTTTTTCGGAGCGTGTTTGGAGATTGCCGAAGGGCCCTCAAGAGTCCCGCCTGACTGTAGATGGCGGTGAATCTTGAGTGGAAAGTGGAGCTTCTTTCGTGACCCAGAATCGCTTGGTCCGCAATGCGATCCATCCACCGAATAGGGAGAAAAGTGCTAATTCTACCGGCATCAGGAAAACCGCCAGTATTTGTATCGCATCGCCCCTCCCACTCCCGGAGTAGAACTGCCATGCAATCTTGTGCGTGACGTTGGTCGTTCCGACTATCAACAAGCACCCAAGCGCCACGATGCAGAAAAGCCGGCGGTCGCCGGAGCTGAGCCATGCTCCGGCTAATAAAAATCCGACGAAGGCGACCGCCACTAGATTCACGAAAAGCGCGAGGATCAAACCCAGCAATCCAGGAACCGTTACGGCAAGCGCGCAAGCAACGGCTACGAGTGTCGTGAGGCCGAGCAACGTGGCGGTACTGAACTGAAATCCTGTCCGAATAGGCGTGGTTTCACCCTGAAATGGGGGCGGTGTGGCTTCGCTCATTTTCGTCGACCTGCCAAGTGCGAGTGAGTGCTGCCGCGTGACATCTGCGTTCGCGGTTCTTCGCAGTCTAGCAGTCGATCTTGGCTAGTTGCCAACAAGTTCTGCGACCGCAGGCGCTTCGAACTCGCTCGGTTCGAGCAGATCGGCTTCTGCCCGACCGACAAGGACTTCCACGGAGTCTCCAGTGCGGTGCTGGGCACTTCCGACCCGCAATTGCAACGGAATGGCCTGTTCGCCGACGGTAAAGGTTCGCTTTCGGAGGGCCTGCGCTGCACGGCTAGCGACTACTTCTGTGGTATTTATCGTGTTTTCGGGGAGCATAACGGCGAACCGGCTCTCGCTAAGGCGGGCCAGCAGGTCCATATCGCGGAGCGACTCTTGCAGCGCCTTGGCAACCATGTCGAGGGCCCGGTAGCTAGAGTGGCCACCGAATTGCGACTTCACCAGTTCATGATTTCCGAGCTCGACGACCAGAACGGCGATGGGCTGATCGGTGCGGCTGGACTCGGCAATGCGTCGGCGGAGTTCGTCGGCGAACCTCGTGCGGTTAGGGAGCGAGTCGAGGAGTGGCGCGGGTTGGTTCTTGGCCTGGCGGGCTCGATCGGCCTGTTGGGCTTTCAAGATTCGCTCTGTGAAGGGGTGCGATTCGTCGCCGTCGTGCCAGTGCCCGCAGTTGCGGCCAGCGTTTTTCGAGGCGTACAGCGCGGCATCGGCGCGGCGAACTAGACGAGGGATATCGTCCTGTCCGCTGAGTTGCGCAAGGCCTACGCTGGTGGTCACGCGCAAGTCCTTTCCTTCGAACTTAACGGGCATGTTTTCGACCGCGGTACGAATTCGTTCGGCAGCGATCTTGGCGTCGGCGAGCAACGTCGCGGGCATCACGATGGCGAATTCCTCACCGCCATAACGGCACGGAAGGTCCATGTCGCGGCAGGTTTCGGTGAGCTTGCGTCCCACCTTTCGTAACACTTCGTCGCCCGCCTGGTGGCCGTGCGAGTCGTTGAATTTCTTGAAGTAGTCGATGTCCATGATGAGCAGCGTCAGCGGTGTCCCTTTGCGGTGCGCCTCGCTGCAGCGGCGTTTCATCTCGTCATCGAATGCGCGGCGATTCGCGAGGTTGGTTAGCGAATCGGTGCGGGCCTCGGACTCATGCAGGTGAATCTCCCGGGCCTGAACTTCGATTTGCTCTTCGGCCTTGGCGAGGCGCTCCTGCAGGGCTTCGTTGGCTGCAACAATCTTTGCCAGGGCCGAAACAAGTCCGGCACCAGTCGCCTCGATGTTGCTAGTATCCAGGGCACGCAGCCCGGCGGTGATCTCGCCCATTCGGGTGGAGTGCTCCCCCACTTCGCTAGCGACACCGGTGGCCAAATCGCGGAGACGATCGGTGGCGAGTGCGGTCCGCTCGATCTCGATTTCCACTTCCTTGGGGAGCTCGGCGAGGGGTTCGGGGGCAGCGGGGGCTGGGCTTGCCGGCTGCTGGTTGCGGCGATTGGTGGCAATCCACGCACCCACGACGAAACCCAAGGCCACGGCGCCAACAGCGAAGACCAAGTTCAGTACAACGAGTAGACCGAGCGATCCGGCGGACGCAAACATGAGTGTGGATTCCAGCGAAAGGTGTCTCGTGCAATAGCTCTTCTATGACTTCAGCCCCAACTCATCCGGATGCCCACGGTGGTAAGGGTCCCCCGCTCCATGAAAAGGAGGGTCGGGCATCCGCAGAAAGCTAGGTCGAGCGAGCGGTCGGTCAAGCTCGTTTTAACCGCATTTGCGGACTTACCGAGCTGACAACTCGTTGTGCCGATTGCAACGGTTTTCGCGAGGAAAACACGACAGTGGATTTCCGCGAAAGCCTACCGCCGGGGGGTGCGGCACGAGGGCCGGGCGTGGAGTGAGCTATGGTTCACTCGGGGGCTTCGAACAGAGCGCGTATGTCACAACTTCCACCTCGAGCCCTGATTGCCGATCCCGATGCCGTTTGGCGGGAGCGGGCTCGCGCGGCACTGGTCGAGCGAGGTTTCGCCTGCGAAGTGGCAGAGGATGGCGAGCAGGCTCGGCAGTTACTCGACGCGATTGCGTTCGACCTGCTAGTAACCGAACTGGCGCTGCCCCGCAAGCATGGTCACGCCCTGATCGTCGAGACCCTGGCCCATCGACCATCGCCGAAAGTGGTAGTGCTGAGCCACCTGAGCGACGCCCGGCTGGTTCGCGATCTGTTATCGCGCGGCGTCGACGATTACCTGCACAAGACGATCCCCGCGGACCTGTTGGGGACGAAAATGCAGGCGTTATTCGAGCTTGATCGTTGGCGGGCGAGCCAGGCCGCGGCGCAGGGCAGCGATGCACCGGTCCACCACCAGACGTCGCTCGAGGCCATCGAGCACCACCTGTGGATGGTGTCGGAGTATTATGCCCGCGCGATGACCCCGCTATTCGACCAAGAGGTGATGATCCCGGAGTTGCCTCGCGGCATACGTGACTTCATCATCCGCCTGAGCGCCGACGAACGAGCGGCGGCGCAGGCCAGCATGGTCCAGGTTGCCAATACCCGATCCACGCCGCGAGTCGAGGTTCTGGCAACGGCGATCGCCCTGGAAGTGGACGATCGCATGCATCCGGTCGCGGACCCCGTGAAGTTGATGATCCGCGACATCTCGAGCACGGGAGTCAAGATGCTACACACTCGGGCCCTCCCGGCGGGGGACTTGGTGCTGTCCTGGCCCGCGGAGACGATTTCTGGGTACACGTTTCGGTTGCCGCTATGCGTAACCCGGTGCCGCCCGATTGGGCGTTTTTACGACATTGGTGGCCAATTCGACATTCCGCCTGCGGTGATCGAAGCCTCCCGCAAGGCGGCTGAAGAAGCCTTGGCGGTTACCAGTTGATACCGACCGCCGAGTTGAAGCCAAAGAAGCCCATGTTGCCATCTTGGCTCGACGCGTTGCCGGCCCCGTCCCACATCTGGCCTTCCAGAGCCACCGAGCCGAACGGCCGAATTAGCCGGCAACTCGAGGCAGGAGCCTGCCAGCGATAGCCCACTTGAAGCTCGCAGATGGTCAGGATGTCGTCGCTCGCTGTGGTGGCGTTCGTAATGAATGGCGTGGTAAGCGACAGGTCTTCGCCGGCCACCATGCGGCTCTTCGAGTCGCCGAACAGCACCGAACCGCGGGCCTTGGCGAACAATCCCGAGTCGCAATTTACCGTGCGGAAAGCTTCAAGCGAGAACGTAGGACCAAAGCCCTGGATCGATTGCTCGTAAGCCACGTTGCTCAGCACGTCGTCGCCACTGTCGGAAAGCACGCCGACGTAGTCCTGTTCGATGCGGGCGTAACGGAAACCACCGCCAACGCCAAATTTCCAGGCGCGGAACTGCGTGGACTTGGTGGCCTCGATGTCGAGCGTGTAGGCATTCACGCCGGTGGTGGCGGTGAAAGAGTCGGTGGGGATGTTCGACGAGAGATCGACGTCGCCAAACGACGGAGGGGTGAGTTCGCCCAGGCCGTTTGAGGGGGGATTGCCGGTGGCAGCGTTGGCACTATGGTCGAAGTGCCACCACGTAGCACGGAAGCCCAAGTCATCGCAGTCGCGATTCCACCCCACGAAGACGCGGGGCGAGAACTCGAGGTCATACTCGAAATCGGTCACCGCGCTACTGGAAGTGTTTCCCACGTTGTTAGTTTCGGTGAAGGCGTTATTGCTGCCGAAGTGGGGCTTCAGGAACGTGGCCTCGAAGCCGCCATAGCACTGCCAGGGGCTGCGGCGTCCGTTATCGAGACAGATGCCGTCGCCGCAGCAGGGGTCACCGCACATGGGATCGCCACACATAGTGTCGCCGCAACTATCGCAGCCGAAATTCGACGGGCCTTCGCCGTAGCCGGGGAACTCGGAGTGCCCCGACTCGCACGCACAGTGCGAAGCCAGTTGAACCTGCGACTGCGATTCCTGCGATTGGGGCTCTTGGTACTGTTGCTGCTGTACGGGAGCACGACGGGCGCGAGGGGCCGACTCGAAGCGCGTATCGGGCTCGGCCTGACGCGTGACGGGATTGTACGCCGTCCGCCCGCGACCCGGTTGCTGAGCGGCAGCGGACTGCGGCATGAGGGCAGTGAACGCCGTAGCGGCAGAGACAGTAGCAGACAGCAAAACGCGACGGCAATCCATTGCGCGATCCCCCCGGACTCGTAGCTTATAGATGAGATTGGAGCACCACGTGCGGCGAGCGCACGTGGTGCTTACAAGTCGTTATCGGCAAGCTGCGCAAAGATATCCAGTTAAACGGACTTTGCCGGCGGTGGTTTGCTAGCGTTTGAGTCTCTCCTAGAGCTCCAGATCGGCGAACGCAAGCTCGGCGGCCTCGACGCTAAACTCGTGGACGGTATCGCCCGTTAGGAGGTTGTCGGCCTTGTCCTTGATCTTCGTGGCATTGAGCGTCAGGCGGTAGTCTTCGATCGCCAGGGCGGACGCTAGGTTGAGGAAGACGGTCTTGTCGTCGCCCGTGCCGACGCTAGTGATGCTAACGGTCTGACCGTTGTTAGCGCCGCCTACAATCGCAAGCGTGTAGTTACCCGGATTGGTGGCGGAGAGGCCCATTGCCTCGCTGAACACAATAGTGAGCGAAGTAATGGGGGCAGCCAGCACCGCATTCGGTGCCGTGGCGACCTGTGGTGCCGTGGTGTCGGCGACTACCGTGAAGGTCACTTCCTCCTGATCGACACCACCTTCGGCATCGACCGCGAGAATTCGGAAGGTGAATGTACCCGTCGCGGTCGGAGTCCACGAGAAGGTGCCACCTGGGTTGATGATCACGGGCAGCGCTGCTCCCTCGGGCAACCCGCTTTCGTCGGTGTCGACTTGGATGATAATTTCCGCTGCGGTGTGATCGGCATCGCTCACACCGACGATGAACTCGACTTCGTGCCCCACTTCAATCTGAGCGGGCGTGGTGGGGTCGTCGTACGGATCGGGAAGCGTCAGATTGGGAAACTGGTTGATCGCCAGAATGCGAACGGTCGACACCACCGGCAGGCTGGCGAGCGTGCCGTCGTTCACCACGATCTCGATCAACCGATCACCGGGCGTGGGGTCTGCCGACGTGTTGCTGTACGCGAGGCTGGCGAGGATCGCCTCGTATTCGGCGATGGTCAGCGACCCGGTTACGGTGAGCACGCCGCTGGCATAGGTGTGCTCGAATCCCTCGGCGGTGAGCACTTCCGCCGCGCCATCACTTAGGTTCGTGATGGTAGCAGTGAGCGAGACGATGTTCGCGCTCGTCGTGGTAGTGATCTCCGCGTCGGGTTCCGCCAGCGGTACCGGTAGGTCGCCTTCGATGTAGGAGACTAGGAAGCCGGTACCCGCATCTTCGCCATTGAGATCGACGGTGGGAAGCTCGGCGGCAACGGTGATGGCAAAAGTCTCGCTGTCGCTCTTGGAGGGCGTGCCATCGTCAGTCACCAGAACTACGATGTTCACCGTACCAATGTCACCAGCAGCGGGTGTCCAGCGAATTTCGGCGGTCGTGTCGCCGGTTTTCACGATGGTCATCCCCGCCGGCAGATTGTCGGTGTCGAGGTCGAATGTCAGCACATCGCCTGCGTCGGCATCGGTCGCCGTGACAGGGATTACAATCTCCTCGCCAACGGTCGCTTGCTGATCGACGATGTTGGTTAGATTCGGTGAGCTGTTCGTCGCCGCTATGGCTACGGTGGCGGTACGGACGACGCTCGAGCTTTCGCCATCCTCTACCACCACTTCGATCGTACGAGCCGTGGTTGCCGGATCCGAGGAAGTATTATCGTACGTAAGGGTGCGGAGTACTTGCTCGTACAGGGCGAGAGTTGCTTCCCCGGTGATTGTGAGCACGCCCGTTGCTTCATTGAACACTGCAACCAAGCCGGTGCTTCCGACCGTGACAGCCAGCACTTCGCTGGCACCGTTGAGGCGATTGGTGATGGTCGCCGTTGCGGACTGCAAGAGATTGTCGTCGACATCAGTGATGGTCATGGTGGGGGCAACCACGGCTACGGCCCCCTCCCCTTCCTCGAACGTTGCCTCGAAGTTGGTTCCTTCGGCCGCACCATTGAGGTCCACCGTCGGGGCGTCATTGACGGCTACCACGGTGATGGTCGACACCGCGACAGCGCTCGACGCTTCGCCATCGCTGACCACCACGTTGATGGTCCGCGCGCCCGCGGTGGGATTCTGCGAGGTGTTGTTGTACGTGAGCGTGCGGAGCACTTGCTGGTACTGGGCGACCGTCGCCGACCCGGTGAGGCTCAGCACGCCAGTCTCGGCGTTGTAGCTTGCCGTGATGCCGGTGCCAGTGGTATTGACGGCTAGGACCTCTGCCGCAGCGTCAGGTCGATTGGTCAGCGTGATGGTGGCAGCAGCCAGGTTGGTATCGTCGCTATCGGTAACTGCGAGCTGCGAGGAGTCGCCTACGCCGACCGCACCACCGTCCTCGGTGAAGGTGTTGGTGAAGCCGGTGCCCGTGGTGGCGCCATTCAGGTCGACCACCGGGGCCTGGTTGGCAGCAGCCGCTACGGTGATGGTGAACGTCTCGGCATCGGCCAGCGGAGGCGTCCCTTGATCGACCACGATCACGACGATCTTGAACGTCCCCACTTGCCCGGCCGTGGGTGTCCAGGTGAAGACACCTGTCGACGAAATCGACGCGCCGGTCGGCGTCTGCGACGGCACATCGGGATCGAGCAAGAACCGCAGCGTATCGCCGGTGGGCTCACCCTCGGCGTCGAGGTCCACGGCGGTTCCGCCCGCAGAGAGGAGGTTGAGCGTAAACGCTTGGCCAACGGTCGCTTGCTGCGCCGGCACAGCGGACAAGTTCAAGTCGGGGGGGCATTCGTTCCCTGGCAGGCCGGTGCCATCAAGCACCCTTCGGTCTTCAAGCGACTCGATGGAAAGTCGACCAGTCGCTAGCGAACTTCGCTTGGGTTTGCGGAAAAACTTGGATGCGAAAAACCCTTTGCGCCGTCCGTCTCGATACTGCTTTGCCACGATGCTATCGCCTATGGGAGTGAATCTGCGAATTAACTAGGAGCTAGCCGCCCATTATTCGGACGCGCCGGGAGTTTGCAAGTGCAAGGACTTTGTTGTTACTAGGTGCCGACCGGTGCTGTCACTTCGATGCGAATGATCTGCGTGTCGAAGTCGGTGGAGCTCGTAGGTGTTTCGCGGCGAACCAGGACACCAATCTCCATGATTCCTGTGAATCCCGACGGTGGAGTCACCGTCAGTAAACCCTGCGGAGTGATGTTGTAGGTGTAGTTGATGTTGCCGATCTTGCTCGCCTCGTAGACCACGGGGTCGCCTTCAGCGTCCTGCGAACCCAATTGAATCTGGGCGGAGTTGCCCGAGACGATGCTCACCGGGGCGATGTCGTTGAGGAACGGCCGGCCGTTAACGGTATCGTTCTGCACGTTGACGGTGAAAGTGCGCTGGAATGTCTCACCCTTCGAGTTAGTCACGGTAACCGTCACGTCCACGGGGCCCGTCACTGTAGAATCTGCTTTAAGCATCATCACCGCGTTTTCGGTGTCGGTGAAGATGTCGACGCTCTCCATGACGATGTCCACCGCGGGCTTCGAGACCTCGGAGCTGGTTGGCTGCTGTACCACAGCCGTATCGCTGATCGCCGCGCGATTGGCTTCGCCTTCGACCAGAATGCCGAACACGGTGTGGTTGAAGTCGAGGTTACGAAGACTGGCGCTACCTCCTTCGGTGATGAAGAACTGCGAGTCGTTGGTATCGTCCGAGCTCTTGGCGTAGCTCAAGAGACCGGTGCGGTTGTGTTGCAGGTCAAGATGGAACTGATCGTCGAAATCTCCCAGCGTGGACCCGCCCGAGCCGGTGCCGGTCGGATCACCACCCTGGATAACAAAGTTGTTCAGAATGCGATGGAATTTAACGTTGTCGTAGAAGTTCGACTCGGCGAGTTCTATGACCTGGTCAGTGGCCCGCGAGGCTCGGTCTTCAAACAACTGGAACACCATGTCGCCGAAACCAGCCACGTTCACGCGCATCGAACGATTGCCGGTGAGCAGCGTTGCGGCGACGCCGGGGTTGCTGGTCGTAATGGTGTAGGTGAGCGGCCCCCCTTCAGGATCGTAGCCATCGAGCGGTATGTGCAGCGGCGAGCCCACCAGCAGTATGTCGTCGGGGATATCGGCCAGGAACGGGGTGTCGCCAACGGGGATTAGGACACCGGCCGCCGCGGCAAGCACCTGCAGCGATTGAATTCCCTCAAGCCGAGTTCCATTCGCGAAGATCCACGTGGGGAACGTATCGATCCCTAGCGTCTCCCCTAGCGCCGTAAGTGTTCGATCGGGACTCGTTACTTCTACGAACGGAAGTAGCTGACCACCGTCTTCGAACATCTCCTTCTGGGCCGTACAGAACGGGCACCAAGCCGCACCAAAGAACTTTGCCCCCGCGTCGTTGAGAGCCTGCGCCAGGGCAACTAAGTCAATCGTACCAATGGTCAGGGAGATGGTCGCGGCAGTGCTGGTGTCGTCCTCATCGGTTACGTTGACGGTAATACTACGTGCGCCGCTCGCTGCCGAAGCGGTATTATTGTAGGTCAACGTCTTCAGGACGCGGGTGTAGTTCTCGACCGTGTCTTCGCCGGTGAGGGTGAGGGTGCGAGTGGTCGGGTTGTAGGTGGCGGTGATATCGGTATCGAGGACATTGACTGCGAGTATTTCCGCATTTCCATCGGGCGCTGCCGCCATCGTGACTGTAGCACCAGTTAACGTCCCGCCGTTTGCACCGGTGATCACGATCGCCGGATCAACGATGACGGTTGGACCACCCTGCGGTTCGAAGACAGCCGAAACGTTTCCTTCGAGGACGCCGGAACCATTGAGATCTACGGCAACGACCGCATTGCCCACGGTCACCGTGAACTCCTCAGAGTCGACCAAGGGCGGTTCTCCGTCATCGATAACGAGGACACGGAAGTTCACAGTCTGATTCTCAAATGCAGCCGTTGGGATCCAGCGAATGATCGCGGTACGCTCTCCCGTCTTCTCAATGGTCGCCCCTGCTGGCGAGTTGTCGGGATCGAGCTGGAAGGTTAGTTCGTCGCGCGAATTGGCGTCGGTTGCCGTTATCGAGATCTGAATTTGCTGCCCGACTTCGACGTTGCCATTGGGAATAGCAGCGAGGTTGGGTGCTGCCTGCGGACCATCGTCGATCAGATCGACGTCGAATTCTTGTAGGAACACGCCACGGCGATCCCCCTGCCCCGCGCCCGACCACACGATGATGGCTTTATCGTCGATCATCGCCAGCGAGGCGTGCTGCTGGTGGCCCGAGTTAGCGCCGGCCAGGTCCTGATTGATCGCAAACGAAGCCGATTCGGGAGCTCCGGCGTTAGTAAACGTCCTGGCCCGAACTTCCCATCCCGCGCCGTTGGTCGTGCCCGTGGTCCAGGTAGCTAGCCAAGTGCCATCCTCGGCAATGCCGATCTTCGGATCGAACTGTTGGCCCGCGGTGGTGTCGTTGAGCCGCACTTCGTTGCCGAACGTGGTTCCGTTCGAACTCAATCGACGAGCGTAAACGCCCCACCCGCTGCCGTCTTGTGCGCGCGACTGCCAGGCCGCAACCACCTCGCCGTCAGGACCGGCGGCGAGACTAACGTTGGTCTGGCTGTTGGTGGTGGTAGTGTTCCAGGCAAACTGATTGCCGAGCCGAGCACCTGTGGAACTGAATCTTTGGCCATAGACGCCCCAGTCGCTGCCATCTTGCTTGAGGCTGCTCCAAGCGGTCACCAGGTTGCCGGCCGAATCGTACACCATCGCCAGCCCGTGCTGGTGATTGGCAGTGGTGGTGTTGACGAGGACTTCGCTGCCGGCCTTCACACCGGCGGCAGTGAACCGCTGTAGGTAGACGCCCGAGGCGTCGCTAGTGCTTTGCCCGCTCCAACCGATGGCAAACGCGCCATCGGCATTCATGGCGATCACGGGGTCGAGCTGCTTGCCGGCGACGGTCGTATTAACGAGTGTCTCGCTGCCGACCTTCGCACCAGCGGCGCTAAAGCGTTGAAAGAAGACACCCTGCTTGTCGCCCACGCCGCGGCCCGCCCAGACAACCACGAAGCTGCCATCGTCGTCCATCGCGACCGAGGCAGAGTGCTGTAGACCAGCGAACGTGGTGTTGACGCGCACGGCACTGCCGACTTCGTCGCCATCGGCATCGTAGCGTTTTACGAACACACCGTCCTGGTCGCCGGGGCCGTTGCCGCTGAATACGACAACGCGCCCCAGCTCGCTAATCGCAACGGCAGTCTGGGCATCCCCCGTCGACTGTGTGCGGGCGACGAGGTCGTTGACGAGCGCCTCGTCCCCAAACGAGTCGACCGCCATCATCCAACGGGCTTCGAGCGACTGGCACTGAAGCTGTCGACCTTGACGCAGGGACTCACGGGTGCGCGTGGGGCGGCGAAAATACTTGTACCAGTGGGAACGCTTCATCGTCTGGGAGACTCTCGGCGGGCAGGCTCAGTAGGGAGGGGGAGCCTCCAGTATGGATACCAGCCGCGAATCGCACAAACTTTTGGCCGCTCGCGCCACCTTTTTTCTCCCCACTTTTCGGCCGGCGGTGCCGATTTTGCGGTCCTCCCCTGGGCCAAAACGTATAATCATTTGTAGTGGTTTTCCCCCCTTGCCCGAGCGTTTCCGAAGGTCTCAAAATGTCCCTGTTCAAGTGGTTCCATGACAGCGAAAGCAGCACTCGCGAGGCCCGCCGGTGGTTTCGCCGGAGCATCGCTCGCGTGGGCCAGGACGAAGTGTCCAGTGCCGCACGGCTGGGAGCCGAAACCGAGCGCCGCTTGGAGGACGAGGTGCCGAGCGCTCTCGCCGCGATGTGGCAGCAGTTTCAACTGCTGGTGCTGATGCTGCGAGACTACGTTCACGGGACCTACCGACAAGTTCCGTTTGGGTCGATCGCAGCGGTGGCGGCGGCGGTTCTCTACTTGGCGTGCCCGGTGGACAGCATTCCTGACTTTATCCCGGGCCTGGGCTACGTCGACGACGCGGCCGTGCTGATGACCTGCCTGCGAATGGTGCGAGTCGACATCGAAGCCTACCGCGAATGGCGCGAGCTGGTAATCGCCTGACGGCGACCGGCGGCTAGTAGCCCCACGCCCAGCGTCACCGCAAGACCCGCACTCGCCGGCTCGGGCACGGTGCGAACGGGTTCGACGCCGGAGCCCATCGACGCGTTCAGCAGGGCGGTGCGGAGCAAGAACGCGTCGTGCAGATCGCTAATACGGTCGAGATTGAGATCGCCTTTTTTCCAAGCGGTCAGATCGTCGTCCGTAGGCAGCACCGTCTTCCAACCCGCGACGAAGGCGGCCACGTCGTCGGTCGCCGGGTCGCCCGATCCCGTGGCGACCACGCCATCAAGGTTCACGTCGCCGGACAGGAAGTCGGGTACCGCCGTAATGTCGAGCTGGTAGAACTGCGCCGCGTTCGCCGAGCCTGACACACGTACCGCATACGTTCCGGCAGCAACCAGCGCCATATCCACCAGCGACTCTACACCCGCCAACCCCGTGCTGTTCGCCGTGGCAAGCAGGGTGCTCCCCGCGCCGTTGTAGAGGCGGAGCATCAAGTCGCTCTGGGCGCTAGTGTTGAAGAGCCCCTGAGTTCCACCTTGAGGGCCTTCGCTGTACGTGGGCCCGCGCGGCGTGAGTGTAATGCCGACGCGGGAAGGGATGTCGATGGTAAACGACCAATAATCGTTGTCTGAGTCGTCGTCGATGCTAACAAAATCGATGTCGGTCGCGGCAACAACCGTGTCGTTCGCCGCGGTGCCGATGGCCAGGGCGGTGCTACTGGTTACCGTGCCGAGGTGAAACGCCTTTGCCGCGGAGTCGTTGCCGCCGTTTTTCTCCCATGCATCGCCGTAGTGACGCTGGGCGGCGAGAATCTCGTCGAGTTGCGGCCCGTCGAAGCTAGTGTTGATGGAGGGCTCGAGCAAAAACGCCGAGTCGCTTGACTCCACGTGGGCGATGCCGATGCCGTGGCCGATCTCGTGCATCAGCGTATTGCGAAGCGCGCGGTAGTTGTTCGAGGAGTTGCCGTAGAACGACCCGTTGTCGGTGTCGATTACCATGTCGCCGCCACTTCCGCTACCTGGGTAGCCGTTGTACGCCAGGATGTTGCTTCCGCTCGATCCATCGATCGAGTGGCCGCCGATCCTCATATCGGGTACCGCGCCGAGCGAACCTGAGGGGCTAGTACTCCCTGCGAACATCGGGGCGGTGGAATTATTCGCCTCGTGAACGAACGAGAGCCCTGAGATTTCGCCCCACCGGTTGTACGACTGCTCGAACAGCGGAAACCAGGTATCGCTACTACCAAAGCGGCTATCGAGAAAGCTACGAAGACTACTGGGCGACGTCGGCTCATCTTCTTGCGAGCCCTCGATGGTCACGCCATCGGCCACCAGGCCCCAAGTGAGCGTGGTCGGGGTTCCCTGGGTCAGCCCGCTGCCGTTGGTGGCCGTGCGGCTCCAGCGACTGGCTAGTTCGTACGCCACAGCAGAGGTCGAAGCCAACTTGATCGGCACTGCCAGCAGCGCGCAAACCAACACTCGCTTCCAAGCGAAACGCTCCATCGTCCGTTCCTTCTTCGTCAGTCCGTTCAAGCGCTCGCCCAGATTTGGGAGGCGCGTGCTATAACACCACGTTTAGTGGTGGTGATGGCCGCCAGGTCCGTGGACATGACCGTGTTCGATCTCCTCGGGCGTGGCGGACCGAATCTCGCGAACCGTCACATCGAAGTTCAGCGTCATCCCTGCTAGTGGATGATTACCATCGACGGTCACCATGTCATCCCCAACTTCGATGACGGTGAACACCAGATATCCTTCATCGGTCTCGGCGTGAAACTGCATGCCCTGCTCGATCTCGTCGACGTCTTCGAACTGATCGCGGGCAATCTCTTGTTCCAGCTCGGCGTCGCGTTCGCCGTACCCATCGACTGGCGAAATCGAGACTTGAAACTGGTCGCCCACTTTCTTGCCCGTCAGCTCTCGCTCCAGCCCGGGGACGATGTTTTCGAATCCGTGGAGGTACCACAGCGGTTCGCCCCCTTCGGACGAGTCGATCACTTCCCCCTGGTCGTCGGTCAGTGTGTAGTCGATGGCAACCACCGATTTGTCTGCGATTTGCATTATGTGCCGAAACCTTTCTACGCGGCGCGGCTGGCACGCGTTAGGATTGGGGGTGTGGGTAATCCCAACAGCCTAGCGTATCCACTCGGTGGCGCGCAGTCGGGTTCCGGCCATTGGGCGGGAAAACTCGGAAGAAACGCCCGTTCCTGGCGTACGAGCTTGCGACCCGGACATGGCTGCCCCATACTTCTATTTGTATTCGTCAGGCAAGATTTTCCCAAAGCCGGCGGAACATTTCCTCCTCAAAGGTAGAACTTCGCGACATGTCCGACATCTTTTCCTCGCCGATCGTCGATTCGTTTGAGCGAGATGGATACGTCTACCTGCCGGGCTTCTTGAACGCGACAGAAGTCGCCGAGCTACACGCGGAGCTCGCGAGGTTTATTGACGAGGTGGTACCCACGATGCCTCGAGAGGAGGTCTTCTTTGAGGATAAGAAGAAGCAGTCGACGCTTAAGCAACTGCAGCGGATGTTTAAGTACGACCGCTTCTTCCACCACATGATGTTTGGTAGCAAGTTCGAAGATCTAGCCAAGACGCTTTTGGGCCATCCGGTCCGCGGAATCAACCTGCAGTACTTCAATAAGCCGCCGATGGTTGGTCAGGCCACGCCGCCGCACCAAGACGGCTACTACTTTCAGCTCGAACCGCAGGAAGCCGTCACCATGTGGCTGGCGCTGGAACGAGCGGACGAGCAAAACGGTTGCGTTCGCTACCTTCGCGGGTCGCACCTGCGGGGCATGCGGCCTCACGCCCGCACCGAGACGCTCGGTTTCTCGCAAGGCATTACCGATTTCGGTGGCGAAGTCGATCGCGAACACGCGGTGGTGTTCCCCGCCGAGCCCGGCGACCTCTTGGTGCATCACGCAATGACCGTGCACTGGGCCGACGCCAATCGGTCGACCGACCGCAATCGCCGCGCGATGGGCTTTATCTACTACTCGCAGCTCGCCAAAGAACTGAGCAATAAGGATGAACGCGACGCCAAGCTGGCTAGAGAACTGAAGCTAGCGGGCAAGCTTTAACGATTGGCGGAGGTGCCAGCCTCTCGCTCGATCTTCGCGATACGCCGAGCGTGCCGGCCGGCTTCGAACGTGGCACCCAGCCAAGCGTCGACGATCTTGGTTCCCATCTCGAGCGTAACCATTCGCTCGCCGATTGCGATGGCGTTGGCGTTGTTGTGCTGTTTGGCGAGCCGGGCGGATTCCTCGTTCCAGCACACCGCACAGCGAATGCCGCGGACCTTGTTGGCGACAATCGCCTCCCCATTGCCGCTGCCACCGAGAACGATCGCGGCGTCGGCCTCTTCGCGAACCACTTGCTCGGCCGCCGGGCGAATGTAGTCGGGGTAGTCCACCGGCTGATCGCTGTCCGTCCCACAATCGGCCACCGCGTAGCCGCTGGCTCGCAAGTGCGCGATGAGATGCTGCTTGAGGTGGTAACCAGCGTGATCCGAAGCGATTGCGATCTTCATTCGCGAGAGTCTCTGCGAGTGGAACTTAGGTGAATGGGGCGGCTCGAGAGCGCGACTCCCCTACCCCACTCACTCTACGGGACGCCCGGCGGCGATTCAATTCCACCGCTCCCACGCAAGCGTTTAATGAGCAGAATGTGAAAACGAAAAACCCCTGGCTCGAGCGCTCGAGCCAGGGGTGCAAACTACAACAGATTGACAACGCGATCAGCGAGGCCCTTCTCGCCCATCACGATTTGCAGCTTTCCAGCCGTGGCGACCCGCTCCAGGACCTCCAGTTCCCGAAGTCGCATCAACGTTGGGTTGTCCGCAAGCAACCGAGCCGTGTTGGCCTGGCTTCGCATGGCGGCCGTTTCCTCGCGACGGACGATCAAGTTGGCCTCGGCGGCCTTTTTGGCCTCGGTTACCTTGTTCATCAGGTCTTTCATTTCTCCAGGCAGGATGACGTCACGCACACCCACCGAGATCACTTCCAGGCCCAAATCGCCTGCTCGTCGACGAAGCTGCTCGTCGAACTCGCTCGCCACCACGTCCTTGTCGGCTAGGAACGAGTCGAGTTCGCGTGTACCGACGATGGCTCGCAGCGCAAGCTGAGCTTCGCGGTACAGCGACTGGACGGCACCGTCAGACACTTGCACCGACTTACGGGGATCGACCACACGGAAGTTCACCAAAGCGTTCATCCGCAAGGTCACCTTGTCGGCCGTCATGATTTCCTGACCGGCAATGTCCAAAGCTTGCTCGCGGAGTTCGACCTCCACCACCTTGGCGTCGGCCGCGCCACGCCACCAAGCGTATTCGCCTGGCGGAAGCGTCTCGATGTACTCGCCGTCGAGAAACACAACACCCGCGCGGTGACGTTCGACCTGGCAGATGTCGAGCACTTGCCCAGCGTGTGGCGAGCGTACAATCGACTTGAAGTCGGTGTGCTGGAATCGTCCGCTACGAGCGTCGACCACTTCCACGCGTACCTCCTTGACGCCCGTCCAGTAGGCGTACATACCCGATGGAAGCACGTGGCTGAACCGGCCTTCGATCCACACCAGCGCGCGCTCGTAGTCCTTCAAGTCGACCACGACGGCACGCCCGGTGAGCGCTCTGCTCTTGACGATCACGTCGAGCTTCGAGTGCACCAGCCAAGGGTCTCGCTGCGAGACGACATCGACTTGCACATTACCCAGCGGCGCGAACAACCAGTGACGTCCGGGCGGCAATAGCCGCTCGAACTCGCCATCGCGGAACAACAGTCCGATTTCGTAGCTTCTGATCTTCTTTCGGTACAACATAGTTCTTTCCTCCCAACAATGCCGATCCATCCAAGCGGTCGGCAATCCGCCTAACATGATTTGAATTGGTGTACGAAACTTGAGGGACGACTCAGTCCCTCAAGGGGTTCGTGAAAAAACACCCTCGGGTAGCGAAACGCAACAAAGCATCACATCCCCAGACGCGGAATGCTGTTTGAGCGGTGCAGCTCGCGGCGACTGCCACACGGTTGTCTCTTGGCTGACGCAACGCGCAATGCACGCTGCGCCGCAGAAGAGCGTCCCGAGCGACGTATCTCCCCGGCATACGAAGGCGGAATCCACGCACTACAAAGCGTCGTCCGATGCTGCCTCGCACGCCATTCGCGGCCGAAGCGGGCGAAAAGTCGTGGCGAGGCGGATCCTTCGATGGTTCGCTACCCTTGGGCTCATTGGTGACGCTTTCGCGCCTTCCCTCTTAGGGAGCAGGTTTGCAGCCTGCGGCTTGGTACGGGAGTCGAACCCGCGACTTTCAGGTTCTTAGCCTGACGCTCTACCCACTGAGCTAACCAATGGTTTGACCATGCCATGCCGTCGAATATCCCATGTCCGGAACGCGCTACTGCAAACACCTTTCGATGGGCAAAGCACGCCGCTGGCCGGGCAGTGGCTGATCGCGTTTAGGACCGCAGCACACCGAGAAATGTTCGCACCGGCTACTTACAAAATGTAGACCGTCTCTCGCCGATCGTGAATGTCGACTACCTTGCAAGCGAATCACACGGAGACTGCAATTGGATCGCTAGTTCGGCAAGCTGCGGCTGGATCTCGGCATGGCGGGCCGTGGCCCGCTCCAAGTTACCAGCTTCGCATGCTAGCTCCAGCCGTTTCAAATCCTCGACAAGCGGACCGTTCGTGAAGTACCCCACTTGCCCGCGCAGCCGATGAGCGAGTAGCCCCGCATCCCGCCACCGCTCGTTAGCCACCGCGTCGGCGAGCTCCTCGGCTTGAGTGGATGCCACCTGCAGATAAGCTTGAGTCAAGTCGCGATGAAGGTCGTCGGTGACAGGCTCCACGGGCTCTGTGACTGGGATTGTGGAGGCACTCGCGACCCGCGAGAGGACCGCAAGTAAATTGCGACTCGTGAAGGGCTTGCTGATGACGGCGTCGAACTCCCGATCGTCCTCATCGCTCACTTGCGCAGTGATACACACCTTCGGGGTCGTGCGCCCGCGGTTGTCGTCGATCCTCTGAAGCGTCCGCCGGGTCTCGACGCCATCGATCCCCGGAAGCAACCGATCGAGGAGCACGCAATCAAACGCTTCGCGGCGATAGAGGTCCGTAGCCTCTTCGCCCGACGACGCGATGAAGACCTGATGTCCGTGTTTGGTGAGAAGTTCGCGGAGTAGCAGCTGATTCACTTCGGTATCCTCGACCACCAAAATGCGAAGCGACTGCGTGAGAGGAACGGCGTCGATGTCTACTGCAGCGGCGCTAGTTGTTGCGATTGGGAAGTTCGCTGAGAAGCCTGCGCAGGTGCCGACTCCCAACTCGCTATGAAGCTCCAGTTCGCCGTTCATCGCCTCGGCGATTCGCTTGCAAATCGAAAGACCAAGCCCAACGCCCGTTTGCGAGCTTCCTTTCGACTCGGACAACTGCGTGAAGGGCTCGAAGGCCCGCTGTTGGTCTTCCGCGGCAATGCCAGGGCCGGTGTCGCGCACCGTCCAGCGCACCTGCCGCTGATCGGCGTTGCCGGTAAGAGTTTCGCAAGCGATGGTCACGTACCCCGCCTCGGTGTACTTGATAGCGTTAGCCACTAGGTTCACAAGTACTTGTTGCACTCGGTGGGCGTCACCCAGAACTAACTCATTCGACTTGACTTCCGAATCGCACGTTAACTCTAGCCCTTTTGCTGCCGCCAACGGTCGCAGCAAACTCGAAACTCTGTGGGTGACTTCTTGCGGCGAGAAAGGCTTCTCGACGAGGCGGATTTCGTTGGCGTCGATGGCCGCCACGTCGATTAAATCGTTAAGCAGCGTGAGAAGCGAGTTGCCGGCATCGTGAATGATGGAGAGGTACTCGTCTCGCTGCGCTTCGTCGTCAGTCTCGCGCGCCAGCTCCGACATGCCAAGCACCGCGGTCATGGGCGTTCGCAGTTCGTGGCTGATGCTTGCCAGAAAACGCGATTTCGCGGCGTTCGCCTCTTCAGCTTGGTCCTTAGCTGCGATCATTTCCTCGGTGGTCCGAGCCAAACGGGCGACCGTCTGTTCAATCCGACGAACCGCGGGGCGAAAGACGATCAGCCCTTCGGCAACCAGCACGCCGAGGGTCAGCACCAGCAGCAAGATTTCTAAGCGACGGAGCCAACGCACCTTGGCCTCGGCCTCAAACACGTACTGCGACACGATGCGATCCATCCCTTCGAGAAACGCTCCCTCATGCTTCTCTATCTCGGCGAGGTGCGAGTCGATATCGGCATCGGGCTGCAGCAAGGCCTCCCCCGACCGAAGCATGGCTTGGTAGTCGGCCTCAATGTCACGAAACAGTTGCACTACTTTGGGGCTATTGCTGCTCAGTGGCGAACCAGATGCCACGGTTCCCCCCAGCGTGACGTGATTCGCCTCCCACTCATCGAGCGTGCGAGCGACCGCCTTCCGAAGCGCTGCCGTTTCGCCTTCCTCGGCGCGGGCGAGCTGCAGCGAGGATTTGGTGAGTTGCTGGCTGAGCATCCGTTGCCGACCGGCAATGTTGATGACATGCGAGTCGCGTTCGCCGCGATCGAGTTGCCGCTGGACGAGCCATTGGGCTCCGATCGAGAGCATTGCCACCGTGCTTAGCGCGACGACGTAACGCAGGGTCAATCGTCTGCCTTCCGAGGCGGATGTTTGGGATCGCAATGCGTCGGCTCGGTACTTCAAGGAAGGTCTCGCTTACGCTTCGTCGGCGAGCCGGCTGGCTTGCATGCCGTACTGGCGAAGCTTCTTCCGCAAGCTCGCACGCGTGATTCCGAGTAGGCGAGCCGCGTGTGCCTGGTTTCCACCTGTGTGCATTAGCACGCGATCGAAGAGTTTGCGTTCCATTTCCTCGGTGGCCTCGAGGTGCAGCGTGTCGGTGCCACCATCTATGCGAAGCTGAGAAAAGGACGCCCAATCGGTGACAAACCTTGATCGTTCGCAATCCTGCGTGCTCGCAAGAACCGGGTCGTCGGCCATTGCCCGCTTGAGGTCCTCAGCAACCAAAATGTGCCCCTTTTGCTCCACCATGGCGCGTTTCAGAACGCTCTCGAGTTCGTCGATGTTGCCAGGCCACAAGTGCTTGCAGAGCACAGCCATGGCATCGTCGGACACGCGAGTTTGCGAGATCCCAAATCCCGCCGCAATATGCCCCAACTTGCGAAGCGTGTGATGGATCAACAGCGGCATGTCCCCGTGTCGCTGTCGCAAGGGAGGCAGCGTGATCACAAACGAGTTGAGCGTGTAGTAGAGGTCCGAACGAAAGTCGCCGCTGCGCACCAACAATTCAAGGTCGTCGGTCGTGATCGCAATGATCCGGCAAGGGAGTGTCTGAGGAGTTTCCACGCCGCGCGGTTGATACCTGCCTTCGCGGAGCACCTGCAACAGCTTGCCCTGCGAGGCTATGTTGAGCCGGCCAACTTCTTGAAGCAGCAACGTGCCCCCGGTGGCGCGTTCGATGGCACTAGGCGTCGCGGAATCCGCGTAGCCGACGAGCTCTTCGTCGAAACGCCGTTCGTCGAGGCCCGGGCAGTGGACCTTCACAAAGGGGCCATCGACACGACGGCTGTGGCGATGGATCTCGCGTGCCATCGCTTCCTTGCCCGTACCATGTTCGCCCCGCAGCAAGACGGGGACATCCTGTTGCGCGACTTTGCCAATGGCCTTGAACACTGTCTGCATGGCGGGGCATTCGCCCACCAAGGCATCCGAAACGGGTGGAGGATCGACGTAAGACTCTTCCCCCTCCTGCAATACGTCCAGTCCCGCCGGCGATTGAAGCAGGGTTCGCAGAGAGAGTGCCCGGGTGATTTGCGTTCTCAACTTACCTGCATCGAGCGGCTTGGGAAGGTAGTCGAACGCGCTGAGCTTCATCGCCTCGATCGCGGTGCTCCCCGACCCTCGCGCGGTAACAAAGAGCACTGGCACTTGGGGAGCGAGTTCGTGAATCCGAGACAACACTTCGATCCCCATGCAATCGGGAAGCATGTTGTCGAGCACGATCAAATCAGGCGGGTGAGACTCCAACTCCAACATCGCCGATTGGCCATCGTAGGCGGTCTGCATCCTGTGAGGCACGTTCTCCATCGCCCGACGAACCACCACCGACACCAAAGGATCGTCATCAATCACTAGCACCGACGGCAGCTTCGCATCGCAGGTGGGGGCGTCAGAAACCATGCAGTGCGGCCGAAGCGAAGAAGCGAACAAGGGAGTAGAGTCGATAGTCACGCGCAGAGCGTCCCCCAGATCGGGGAGCAGTTCCCGTGCCGCTGGCACCTCGCGGTACCCGAAATTGTCGCAACTCACTGCGTTGTAAACATTTACGTCGCCACGGAGATTGCCCCTTCGGACTCTGCTGCCCAGGGATTGGGCAATTTGTGCGGATTCCGAAGCACGTGGCACGTTGTGGCCCTGGTGGTCTTCAACTGCGCACTACTTAAGTACAGGCCTCGCAACACGTTAGCAATCTGGCAAGACGTTCGGGCTGGATTGGGAAAATTGTCGCGGACGTGCCGCCTGTTCCGATTAAGGGCGATGGTAGCAGCCGTTGCTAGCCGCAACTCACCGTCTCCCACTCGCCGGGCCTCGGCCCTCACCTGCGAACACCCAGCTTGGGATCCCAATCATGACGCTCTCTCCCCGACACGCTTGGTGGCTGGTCCAGTGCATGGCGATCGTGGTTACGGCAGTAGCAACGACCAAGGCTAGTGAGGTCGAGTACGTATCTCCCGCGATTGGCGAAGCCTTTCAGTCCGATTTGGCGTTGCCGTCTCTGACCATGGACGACCCTTACCTCACGCCAATCTCATGCGACGAGGGGAAGGCGAGCGAGTGCACGTGCCCCGCGTGCCAGGAGAAAAAGAAGGCAGCACCCAAACCGAATCCCTGCGCGACCAGCCATAAGATACTCTTCTACGACAACGACTTTAACTACCTGGACAATCCCGACTATCACGGCGACTGCTTTGGCGATTGCCTGAAGCACATGCCGGTGGACAATTGCGGTCGCTGGGGGCAGATGGACATTGGTGGCCAAGCTCGCCTGCGCTATCACCACGAAGTAGGCATGGGGCAGGTCGCCGGTGAGACCCGTTTTCAGGACACCGACAACGACCTGTTTCTCACTCGCGCGCGTCTCTACTCCAATTGGCAGATGACCAAGGAAATCCGGTTCTACACCGAAGGCATCTACGCCGACGTGCAGGCTAACCAGGCCTACATCCCTCGGCCAATCGACAACAACTTCGGCGACTTTCTCAATCTGTTTTTCGATGTCCAACTAACCGAAGGGGCTACGGTTCGCATCGGTCGGCAAGAGCTACTTTATGGGTCGCAGCGACTCGTGTCCCCGCTGGACTGGGCCAACACCCGCCGCACGTTCGAAGGCGTGAAGGTGATGACCAAAGAAGGGGATTGGGCCGTCGACGGATTCTGGACGCACCACGTTCCCGTGCTCCCCAACGAGCTCGATCGAGTCGATTACCAGCAACGTTTCTACGGCGCTTATGGCGTTTACAGTGGCATGGAAAGCGCCAAGGTCGACCTTTACTACTTTGGCTACGACGACACTCGCCCGCTTGGCACCAATCCCCCGGGAAGCAGCGACTTCTCGATTCACACGCTCGGCATACGATTGTATGGCGAGGCGGGCGATTGGCTTTACGAGGTCGAAGGAGGTCCGCAGTTTGGGCGGCAGAGCGGTCTGGGCGTGGATCAATCCGCGGGTTTCGCCACGGTCGGCATCGGTCGCAACTTGAACCTCGCGTGGAGCCCCACCATCTGGGTCTACTACGACTACGCCTCGGGCAATACACCTGGTGGCGACTTTAATCGATTCAATCAGTTGTTTCCGCTGGGCCATAAGTACTTGGGCTTTATCGACGCGACGGCCCGCGCGAACATCGAATCACCCAACGTGCTGCTAACGATGAAGCCGCACGATAAGTGGACCCTGTTGTTCTGGTATTACCAATTCCAAGCGAACACCGCGTACGACATCGTTCCCTCGCTCGGTGGTACGCCGGCTCAAAGCACGACGAGCAAGGACTGGGGCAACGAGCTCGACATCCTGGCAACGTACAACATCAATGCCCGAACGAACATCCTGTTTGGCTACTCGCACTTCTGGGTGGGCAACAAGATCACGCCACCCGGTGGGGCGTTTGACGCCGACTTCTTCTACACGCAGTGGGAGCTGAACTTCTAGTAGACGTCGCGAACATAGCGACCCGCCGCACGTAAAGTTTGGACGTACTCCTTCGCCGCTTCCTGGCTCATTCCGCCGTGCGTGGCGATAAGATCGTGCAGCGCCCGATCGACATCCGCCGCCATCCGCTTGGCGTCGCCGCAGACGAAGAAGTACCCGCCGCTCTCGAGCCACGCGAATAGTTCTGCGCCTTCCTCCCGCATCCGGTCCTGGACGTAGATCTTCTCGTCCTGATCGCGACTGAACGCCAAGCTGAGTTTGGTAAGCTGGCCCTTTGCGGCAAGCGTGTCGAGTTCGTCCCGATACAAGAAGTCGGTGGCCGCGTGCTGGTCGCCAAAGAACAGCCAGTTCTTCCCTGTAGCGCCGGTGGCGGCACGCTCTTCGAGAAAAGCACGGAACGGAGCGATGCCGGTGCCAGGTCCTACCATGATCATCGGTGCCTTTGGATCGGCGGGGACCGTGAAGCCATGCGACGGGTGAACGAACACGCAGACCGGGTGATCCGTTCGCACTCGTTCGGCAAACATGGTCGACGCGACTCCTTTGTAAGTCCGGCCGCCGATCGTTGTCGTGGCTTTGCCCACCGTGAGATGGACCTCCCCTGGATGAGCACGCTGCGAACTGGCGATCGAATACAGCCGCGGCGTCATCTCACGCAGGCAGCCGGCGAGTTCCTCACCCGAGAGCCGCGCCACGGGGAAGCGACGCAGGAGGTCGAGCACGTCCATCGTATCGAGTTCGTCCGAATCGACGAGCTGTGCGATGGCTGCTTGCGCGACGACATCCGTCGACTTCTGCTGCAGCTTCTCTAGGAGCTCGTCGGTGATCGAACGCAGGCAATACTTCTCTAGGAGTCGTAACCGCAATTCATCGTTGACGGCATCGACGCACTCCATCACTTCTCTCACGAGCGAGTCGCAGTTGGTTGGGTACACCCCCAGCGAGTCGCCCACGTTGTAGGTGATGTCGCTATCGCCCAGATCGATGACCACGTGCGAAGTATGTTTGCTCGAACCCGCTGTGTTCAAATTCTCGCTCGACTTCACGCGGGCGGTGTAGGGATTCGCGCGACTGTATCCACTCGGTTTCGCGACGCCATTCGTGGCGTGCCCGTTCAAGGCATGGCCATTGAAACTTGCACCATTGCTGGTTACCGTGCCTGCTTCCAGTTCCTTCTTGAGCAGCTTCAGTATCTTCGCGGTATCCTTACCTCCCGGAGAACAGAGCGTCAGGTTCTTCTCCTCGCCGGACGCGATCGCTTCGGAGTACGTTTTGCAGGCGTAGCCACAGGCGCCGCAGTTGAGCTGTGCCATCGCGGCCATCATGCGCCGCTCGAGCGGCTTGCCTTCGGCCAGCTTCATCCGCTCGTCGAGCTCGATCGCGGGGTCGTGCCAAGGGAAGGCTTCCTCTTCCGCGGGTGCGTCCGAACCCATCATGCCATTCGCAGCCGACATCGCTGTTGCCATATCGTGGCTGGCTAGCATCGAACCATCGGCGCCGGCGAGGCCTGTCCAGCCCGCCAGAAAGCCATTGAGCCACGCTCGCTGCTCGTCGGTGAACGGCGCCGATTCTGGGATTAAGGATACAGTCATAGTCATGCCAACGGGTTAGACAGTTACAGCCTGGAGCATGCAAAGCTCACGAAGCTCGTCAATGGACTTACGGTGAGCAAAATCGACGAACGCCTCGTCGCGAGACAGCCGCTGGTCGAGGTACCCTTGCAGCAGCGCCGCAACACGAGGTGTTACGTCGTCGAACGGGACGCTCGCGAACAACTCGCGGCCGATGCCTTGTCGTAGGCCATAGCCGCCACCCACAAACACGTGATAGCCGGAGACAGTGTCGCCATCGGGATCGAGTGGGTTCTCGACATTCGTGGCGATCAGGCCGATGTCGCCAATGTAGTGCTGGGCGCACGAATGGTGGCAACCGGTTAGGTGGATGTTCACAGGGACGTCAAGTTCCAGCCGCTCTTCGACGTAGTCGGCGATCGTTAGCGCGTTCTGCTTGGTTGGAGCCGCGGCGTACTTGCACCCCGCCGCGCCGGTGCAAGCGATGAGCCCCGCGCGAATGCTACTTGCCTGCCAGTCGAGGCCCATTTCCTCAATCGCTACGAGGACTTCGTCGATATCGCGGTCGGCGATGTTGGGGATCAGCAAATTCTGCCACACCGTGAGGCGGATCTCGCCCGAACCGTAGCGATCAGAGAGGGAAGCGAGCCCCCGCATTTGATCGCTCGATAGCCTCCCGACGGGAAGCGCCACCCCGACGTAGCTCATGCCCACTTGTTTCTGGGCGTGGACTCCGACGTGGGCTTGGCGATGGTCGGAGTTACGTGGCTCGCATGCGTCGAGCGGCGTGCGGCGGAGCGTCCGGCCTAACTCGCGCTCAACTTCGCTCAGGAACTTCTCAAAGCCCCATTCGTCGAGCACGTACTTCAGCCTCGCTCGCTTGCGATCGGTCCGATCTCCAGTGCGAAGAAACACGCGGACAACCGCCGAAGCGACTTCGACGCATTCCTTCGGTTCGAGCAACACACCGGTCGGACGGGCGAAGTCTTGGTGGCCCGTAATGCCGCCGAGCGTGAGCTGGAAGTAGACTCCTTCGGCCAGCCCATCGCCCGCCGCCCGCACGGCGGTGAAGCCAATGTCGTTTGTGTCTTCGAGGGCACTGATGGCACCGCCGCCGTCGAAAGCGATGTTGAACTTCCGCGGCAGGCCAAACAGTTCGCGGTGATGCACGATGTGGTAGTGCATGTCGCGGGCGAGCGGAAGCGTCTCGATCAGCTCTTGCGAATCGATGCCACTTAGTGGGCTCGCAGTGACGTTGCGAATGTTGTCGCCCCCTGCCCCGTAGTTGATGATCCCCAGGTCGCGGAGGCCCATCAGCACGTGCACCGGGTCGTTGGCCTTGATCTCGCGAAGCTGAAGGTTCGCGCGGGTCGTTACGTCGCTATACCCTCCCGCGTAGCGATCGGCGAGGTCGGCTAGGCCGCGCATCTGCCACGATCGCATCGCCCCGCCCGCAAATCGCAACCGGCACATGAACGAGTCTTGTGCCGGTGCAACGTGGAACATGCCGTAGAACTTCGTAAGGAATACGTCGGTCCCCTTGGGAAACTCCCCCGCCGTAGCCCGAGCCACCAGTTCGTCCCACAGGTCTTCCGGAGGTTTCTCGCGCTTAGCTTTCTCCTCTGCGCACAGCTTGCCACCCGCGGAGACTTGCTGGTCTTGGGCTAGCGTGTGCGCGTCGCATGGATTCGATGATCGCGAGTTCGGGGAAGTTGTTGGCCCAACGGTCACCGTCTGGCCGTTGGTAATCGCACTTCCGGCGAGAACGGGAAGACCACGGACGGCCCGCGCGACGTCGCTTCCCATGGCAAAGCCTTGGAGGAAAGTTTTCTGGGCATCGGTAAAGCCGTTAGTTGCGCTCATCGCCGCGACTCACTCTTGAATAGGTTCAATCGATACCGCGCAGTCTTTGTAACTAGGCTGGTGCGAGTAGGGGTCGAAATGGGGAAGCGTCAGTTGGTTGGTCGCTTCGTAATGCATCGGCAGGAACAGTTGTCCCCGCGCCACGGTTGGTGTGACGAACGCTGTGGCAACGACCTCGCCCCTCCGAGAGCGAATCACTACGCGGGCGTGGCTCTCAACGCGTAGCTCCCGCGCGTCTTCGGGGTGGATCTCGACGTGAAGCCGCTCGGGGTAGAGCTTTTTGAGCACCGCGGACTTGCCGGTCCGGGTCTGCGTGTGCCACTGCGATGCCGTACCACGACCGGTGAGCAATAGAAAGGGATACTCCGCGTCCGGCGGCTCGGGCATCGCGCGAGACTCTTCCCAGCGGAACTTCGCGCGGCCATCGGCGTGGTAGAACTGGCCATCCTCGAAGAGCCGTCGCTGCTGGACGACTGTGGCCACCGGTTCAGTGCACGGCCACTGCGCGCCACCGGCGTGATCGAGCGCGGCGTAGTCGTCGATGCCGGTGATGTCGCAGGGACGACCTTGCGACAAACGCTTCAGAATCTCGAAAGCGGCTTCGGGGCTCGTCCACTCGGCGAACATGTCGCCGCAACCCCAGTACTCGGCGACGAGACGGAAGATCGAAAAGTCGGGGAGCGATTCGCCCGGCGGACGACGTACGCGTTTAACAACGCCGTACCGCCTTTCGCTGTTGATAAACGTCCCTTCCTTCTCGCCCCAACCCGCTGCCGGCAGCACGAGATCGGCGAGCTGTGCCGTCTCGGTGGTGTGGTACATGTCCTGCACCACCAGAAAATCGAGCTGACTCAGCAGCTCTCGCGTCTCGGATTGGTGAATCCACGAGTGGGCCGTGTTCGTGCAGACGATCCACAATCCTTTGATCTCACCGCTACGAATGCCGTCCATGATCTTGTGGTACGGCCAACTGTTTTCCGTCGGAATGCGTTCTACAGGAATGTCGAGCGCCTCGGCGACTTCGAAACGGTGCTCGGCGTTCGCGAAGTCACGTCCGGCAAACAGGCCCGTCGTATTGCTCCACATTCGCGAGCCCATGGCATTGCACTGGCCCGTGATGCTATTGGCCCCCGTGCCCGGGCGACCGATGTTGCCCGTCATCAAGGCCAAGTTGATCAGGCTCTGCGCGATGCGGACCCCCTCGTAGTTCTGATTAACCCCCATCGTCCACCAGAACGAAACCCGCCGGCCCTCGTGGATCAATCGGGCGACCTGCTCTATGGTCTCCACCGGATTACCCGATGCCTCAGCCGCTCGCTCGGGCGTGTACGGCTGAACGAAAAGTGCAAACTCTTCGAAGCCGGTGGTGCTCGCCTGAATGAACTCGCGATCGATCCAACCCTCGCGTATCAAAATGTGAGCCAGAGCATAAAACAACGTTAGGTCCGACTTTGGCTGAATTGCCAAGTGCGTCGTCGCGGCCATCGCGGTCTCGGTACGGCGAGGATCGACGACCACGATGTGCGGGCTGTTGGGATTGCGGCAGACTCGCTCCCACATGATTGGATGCGCGACGCTTAGGTTCGAGCCGACCAAGACGATCACGTCCGACTCTTCGAAGTCCTGGTAAGTGTAAGGCGGGGCGTCGAAGCCGAACGATTCTTTGTAAGCCGTGACCGCAGTGGCCATGCACTGCCGCGTGTTGCCATCGCCGTGCAGCATGCCCATGCCGAACTTCGCGAGCGCACCAAGCAGCGCCATCTCTTCGCTCACCATCTGACCGGTGCTGAGGAACGCTACGGACTGCGGTCCATGCTTCGCACCAATTTCCTTGAACCGCTCGCAGAACGTCTCGAGCGCCGTGTGCCACGAAACGGGTTCGAGCTGGCCGTCATCATTTCGCAGCAGCGGGGTTGTCGCGCGGTCGGTGGCGTCGAGCACGTTCAGCGCTTCCCAACCTTTGGGACACGCCATGCCGAGGTTGACGGGATAGTCGGTGGTCGGCGTGAGGTTCACCCCCCTGCCCTCCTTCAGGTGCACTCGCAAACTACACCCCGTCGCGCAGAAGCCGCACACCATGTCGGTCACCGCGTCGGGCCGAAGCCGCTCGGGGACTTGTCCCAGGCCAAAGCTTCCAGGCGTGCGGACAAGATCACGTGTAAGCGGGCCATCGGGTTGGTAGGTGAGTTGTCCCAAGGACTGCAATAGTCCGCGGCCAACTCCGGTCATCTTGTCGAGGGTGCGGCTGCTCATGACTTCACCCCTCCCGGCATACGAAGTGGCACGACGGCGCTGAAGTACAGCACACGTTCGAGCAACTCTCCCGCCAACACACTTAGGAAGCACAGGGCCGCAACGACCGACGCCACCATTGGTACGTCTCGAGTAACGAGCACGAGTGCCGGAAGTAGGACCCCGCCCGCAAGACCCAACGCGAATCGGGCGATCGTTGGCATCCGAAGTTCACGAGTCATCAACCGCGACGAAAGCCAAAGCGAGTGGTCGCCGTGGCGAGTGTGTCGAAACAGCGAGGCCTCGTAAGCTAGTTTTGCAAGCGAAGCCACAATCAGCAGCGGGGCAATCCAACCGCCCTGCCCCGCTCCCGCGGTTTGACACAGCAGAAGGAGTGCAAGACCTGCAACAATGGCGGTCCCCGCAAACTTGCCCAGCGTTCGCATTCCCACCCAGAAGATTCTGGCGGTGAATTGATAAATCCTGGCCGAGCAGTAGACGCCCAACGCCCCAACGACGATTGCCGCTACTTCGAGGACACCGCGGAGCGAGGGCACTAGTAAGTAAGCAGACCATCCATTGACCGCCTGTGGCAACCAACCTGCCAGCAGTGGAGCAATCACGTACGCGGCCACCACCATCGCGAGCGGCGCGTAGAGACCAAACACGACCGCTTCGCGGCTCAACCAGCTATGCCGCCAGCCGAGAACCGCACGAAACGCTAAGTGAGGCCGACCCAAGTGCAATGCGGCGGCGTTGAGTCCGACGAGCCCCACAATCACGGACGCGACGATGTCGAGTTCGGCACCCATCCCGGCGCCGAGCCAACGCGCGATGACTCCGAACGCAAGCCCGCCAACGGAAAGCTGCGTTAATACCAGCATTATCACTAAAGGCAGGTGAGCGTGTTGGGGAACGACGTGATCGGCGTCGGCAGCGGCAAGACCATCGTGCAGACTTCGCTTGGTGCAATACACCGTCGTGGGGTGCGTAAGTCCGGCGGAAGGAGTCGCCGGCAGGAACTCATCGCGACCCGTTCGCTTCACCGTTTCCGCCACGTCGACGATCGATATACGAATCGCACCGCTCGGGCAGGCTTGCACGCACGCCGGAGCCTCACCCGCGGCCAAGCGTCCGTGGCACATGTCGCACTTGCGAACAATGCCCTTCGACGCGCTATACTGCGGCACTTCGTAGGGGCAGGCCATCGTGCAGTATTGGCAACCAAAGCACTGGTCGTCGAGATGCCGAACGACGCCCGTCACGGGATCCTTCTCGTAGGCATTGGTCGGACAGCCCTTGAGACACGCGGGGGCCACGCAGTGGTGGCAAGCGGAGGTCACGTGCTGAATCACGGGGAGACCATTCTGCCCATGCAGCAAACCGACAGAACGCCACGTTTCACTTTCCTCAAGTCCATTCAGACTGTGGCACGCTGCAACGCACGCCTTGCAACCACTGCACGCATCCAGGTCCACCTCGAACGCGTACTGCTGTCCCGCGGCAGGCGTGGAAAGTGGAATGAGATCGCGATAGTGCTTAGCCTGTGCGGGTAGGAGGGTATCGTCGTGCAGCTTCGCAAACCGCTCGACCGCTGTCAGCTCTCGCGACTCTTCGAGCAGCGCCGCCAACAGGTCGCCCGGCGAGCTAGCGCTGCCGGTTTCGACGATCGGTAGTAGGTCGATGACTGCGGTCATAAGGTCCAGATGGATTCAGGTTATCGCGTCAGTTGCCCTTCGCCCGACAGCGCTCCGCCTTGCAGTTCTTCTTCGAGCAGCGTCTCGTCCCAGGCACGCACCATGTGCATCGTGTCGTCCCAAGAAGGCTCGGCGGGTGGTTTAGATAGGCATGCAGGGCGGCGATGGTCTTGCTCTTCGAGGAACGACACCAGCTCGCCGCGAAGATCGTAGTATTCTGCATGTTCGAGCACGCTGGCGCGATGCCGCGGACGATCGAAAGGGAGAGAGAGCAGCTTGCCGACGCGAGCATGCGGACCACTGGTCATCATGCAGACTCGATCGGACATGTAGAGTGCCTCGTCGACATCGTGCGTGATGAGCAACGTGGTGATCCGCTCTCGGTCCAGCACCTTCAAGATGACGTCTTGCAGGTCCATACGAGTGAGCGAGTCCAGCCTGCCGAACGGCTCGTCGAGCAGCAGCATGCGAGGCTTGAGGGCCAGCGCGCGAGCGATGCCGACGCGTTGCTGCATGCCCCCCGACATTTCCCGAGGGTACTTGTGTAGGGAGTCGGCGAGTCCCACCGCGGCCAGATAGTACTCGGCAATCTGTCGCCGCTCGCCCTTTGTGCCGTGCGGGTACACTTGGTTGACGCCGAGCATCACGTTTTCGAAGGCCGTCTGCCACGGAAGCAGGCACGGCGATTGGAAGACGACGGCTCGATCGGGGCCCGGCCCACTGATCTCGCGTCCGCCGACCACAACACCACCACCTGAGATGTCATTCAGCCCGGCGACCATTGTCAGCACGGTGCTCTTGCCGCACCCCGAGTGGCCGATGATGCTGACCATCTCCCCCTCGCGCATCACGAGGTCAAACCCATCAATCACGCGAACCGCCTCGCCGTACGGATTGGGATAGGCCTTCACGAGGCCGAAGATTTCGACGAATCGAGGGTCGAGCGGTTTGGGAGTCGAGTTGGGCATATTGTCGTTCGTGGCGTCAGAAATTTAAGTTCAAGCAACACTGACCATCGCACCCGGCATCACCGGTTTGAGATCGGGGAGTGGCAGTTCGTTCTCCACGGCAAGCTGCCGCGATTCTTCGTTCAGCTGCATCATGTAGCGGGTCACTTCGTTGCGAAGCTGCTTGAACTCGGGGTTGAAATTCAACGTCGCACGTTCGCGGGGCCGATCGAGCGTCACCGGGAACTCGCGGCCCAGATGGGCGGCGGGCCCTTTGGTAAGTGGCACAATGCGATCGGCCATGATCACCGCCTCGTCTACGTCGTTGGTGATCATCAACACGGTTCGGCGATCTTCTTCCCAGATGCGAATGATTTCATCCTGGAGTTGAGCACGCGTTAGGGCATCGAGCGCCGACAAGGGCTCGTCGAGCAGCAGCACCTCGGGCTTCATCGATAGCGTTCGCGCAAGACTCAAGCGTTGTCGCATGCCACCCGACAACTCGCCAGGCAGCTTGGCCTCGGATCCGGTGAGGCTCACCACATCGATATAATGCTGGATGTATTCACGACGCTCGTCGCGTGTCATCTCGGGGAATACCTGCTTCACGGCGAGCTCGATGTTGCCCACCACGGTTAACCATGGCAACAGCGAATAGTTCTGGAACACGACCCCCTTGTCGGGTCCCGGCTCACGCACCAATTGTCCGGCGATACGAACTTCGCCCCGATCGGGTCTCTGTAATCCGGCGAGCAGCGACACGAGCGTGCTCTTGCCACTGCCGGAAAAACCAATCACGGCGACGAATTCGTTCTGCTCGACCGACAGCGAAGCTCCTTTCAGCACTTCGTACCGCTGCGAGGCGGGGCCGAAGCCGAAATCGACGTTATCAAGTTCTAAGTAGGCCATGGTGTTTACTTCCGAAGTTCCTTAGATGGCGGTTGGTGCGCCGTCGAAGCTCACCAGGCGTTGGAAAACAACCATCATGCGATCGAGCGCCAGCCCAATCAGCCCCACCACAAACACCACCACCACCATCTTGGCGAACGAATCCGAAGCGCCGTTGTTAAACTGGTCCCAAACAAATTTGCCGATCCCTTCGGACGAGCTCAGCAGTTCCGCAGCAATCAGCACCATCCAGCCAACACCCAAAGAGATACGCAGCCCCGCGAACACGAGGGGCAACGCCGATGGCAGCACGATCTTGAACAGCCGGCTCCAGAATCCAAGCCGTAGCACTCGCGCGACGTTCATGTGGTCTTGATCGACCGACGCCACGCCGAATGCCGTGTTGACGAGGGTCGCCCACAACGAGCAGAGCGCCACCGTCACTGCCGATGCCAGGAACGCCGGGTTGATCTTGAACTCACCCAAGAGCGGTAGGTGCCACATCCACTGCATAAACCAGTGCTTGTCGGGATCCGGGATGAGCGAGCTTGCCAGAATCAGCGCGACCGGCAGCCAGACGATCGGCGACACCGGTTTGAAGATGGCGATGAACGGCGTCATCGCGGCCATGAAGGTCTTCGAAAGTCCGCACAGCACGCCAAGCGGAATGGCAATTAGCGACCCCAACAGAAATCCGGCGAACACGCAGAGCACACTCCGCGCAACTTGGTAGGGAAGCGTCGCCGGCTTGGCGTAGCCCGATGTTGTCATCTTCGCGATGCGATCTTCGGTAAGGGCGACTTGCGTGGCGGCCTCGAACAGTTCCGCTTCATTGGCGGCGTAAAGTATCTCGCGTGCCTGTGCCAGCCGGTCGGTCTCGGCGTCGAGCTTCGCGTGGCGATTCGCACTCGTGAGCTGGTCGCGCATCTTAGTCAGGTACTGTCGCTCTTCGGCAAGCACGGTCTGCGCGGCGAGTGCCTCGACCAACTCGGTATCTTTCGCACCGCGGACCGCCATTATGCTAGCGCGAAGTTGCCGGAGCCCTTCCCGCTCCGCCTTGGTTCGTTCGCGGTGGTCGCGAATCTCGGCAACGTACGCCTCTTTGGCTTTCGCATCGCCCGCGGCGACTTGCGTAGCCAGCGACTCTAGAGCGGCCTCACGCTGTTCCAGCGCTGACTTGTAGTCCATCGCGAGCGTCTCGTGCTTTTGCTGCAGCGGAGCAACCCGTTTCTCCGCACGGGCTAGCGCGTTGGCTTGGGCTTCGGCTACCTTTGCATTCGACTCCGCCACCAACGGATCGAGTTCGGCGAGCCGAGTTTCGATGCGTGCAAGCTCCTTCTCCCGTGCATCCCCATCCAGATTGAATGCACGCTGCTTGTCGTTCTCACGGTCGTGAAACGTCAGGATTGACGCCGCTGAGCGAATCGTCTCGCTGGGGCTGGGGAGCTTGCCGGACTTGGTCTGCACTCGGTCCGAAACCGCTTGCCACGCCAGCAGAAACGCCACCACCGCCACGCCCGGCACGACGATAAACCGGGTGATTTCGCGAAGTTGTTTCTCGGGCTCCTCGCGGTAGCAGAGCCGAACGACGGGCGTTAAGAAGTTCAGGCCCGCGATGTCGAGCGCGCGGACCGTGCGGTGCTTTCCCGCACAATAGGCCGCGACGACCAACAGTGCTAAGAGTGCCAGCGTTAAAGCGGTAAAGAGCATAGCGATCGGATGTATTCGTGGAAGTTGGGGAGGTTACTCGCGATTGCCAATTTTGTGCGACTTCAGGTACTCGATCGGTTGGCGGCCGTCGTATTGAACGCCGTCGATGAAATCGCTGGTCGCCGGTTTGTAGCCATCGGTATCCCAAGGGACATCGCGAGGGTCGAGCAGCCCTTCGTCCACCAGCATTTGTGCCGCTTCGAGATAGACCTGTGGCTGGTAGACTTTGCGGACCACTTCGTGGTACCACTCGGCCGGCTGTGGTTCGGCGATCTGCCCCCAACGCCGCATCTGGGTGAGAAACCACACGCCATCCGAGTACCAGGGGTACGTCGCATGGTGCTTGAAGAACACGTTAAACGCGGGCATCGCCCGCTTGTCGGTCCGCTGAAAGTAGAAGTAACCCGTCATCGAGTTCTTGATCACGTCGTAATCCGCGCCGACGTAGTCACTACGTGAGAGCAGCCTCGCGGCTTCTTCGCGATTCACGAGCTTGCCCTTGCTGTCGGTTTCGTCGAGCCACTGTCCGGCACGAATCAGGGCTTTCACGACGGCCAGGTGGGTCTGCGGGTGGTAGTCGGCCCACTCCTTGGTAACACCGAATACCTTCTCGGGCTTGTTCTTCCAGATGTCGTAGTTGGTGACGACCGGCACGCCGATCCCCTTGGCGACCGCCTGCTGGTTCCATGGCTCGCCGACGCAGTAGCCTTGCAAGTTGCCGGCTTCGAGAGTGGCCGGCATCATGGGGGGCGGCGTTACAGAGAGTTCCACGTCGGCATCGGTGCGACCGCCGATGTCGGTGGCCGTGTACATGCCAGGATGGATGCCCGCGGCGGCCAGCCAGTACCGCAGTTCGTAGTTGTGCGTCGAAACGGGGAATACCATCCCCATCTGCAGCTTGGCACCGTCGCTGAGCATCTCGTCCACCACCGGCTTTAGCGCCTGTGCAGAGATCGGATGCTTGGGCGTCGACGAAAAGAGCGCGGGATCGCTCTCCTGCATGCGTTCCCAAATGCTATTCGACACCGTGATCGCGTTGCCATTCAGGTCCATCGTGTAAGCCGTGACCACATGGGCCTTGGTGCCAATGCCGATCGTCGCGGCGAGCGGTTGGCCCGAGAGCATGTGGGCCCCGTCGAGTTCGCCGCTGATGACGTTGTCGAGCAGCGTCTTCCAGTTCGGCTGGGCGATCACCTTGACCTGCAGCCCCTCAGCCTCAAAGAAACCCTTCTCTTTGGCGATGACCAGCGGCGCGCAGTCGGTCAGCTTGATGAAACCAAGTTTCAGCTCGTCTTTCTCCAGGTCGAGCAACCGCCCGTTCTGTGCTCCGTCCTGCGTGAGGCCGCTGGCCGGCAACCACAAGCTGGTCACCACGATGAACAATGCGACTAGCCAGAAGTGCCGAGTCGCGGATAAGTGCGGGCAATCAGGCATGGAATTCTCGTCAAAACGCCGAGTGCGGGCCCTGCTCGTCGTGCGAGGGAGAAGCCCCGAGGGTCGAATCCGCCTGATTCGCGAGCCCCCATAAGCAAGCGTTATGCCAGAGAGCAAGTGAGCACCGAATGACCACCTCGGATCGCAAGTGACCCACCTGCTGGGCCGGCTGGCACCAACGCGTCCACTGGAGCGGCAGGAGGATTTCGCCGCTGCCCGCCTCGCTGGCACGGGTGCATCGAAAGCTCGCAGGCCCTCCTCGCGCGGTTCGACACCGAACGCGGAGCTTAGGCACGCTACTTGCGTTGATAAGTCGAGATGCGGCTAGAGCAACACGCGGCGAACGATCGCCCGCCTCTGGTTGAGATGCCAATGATGCGTGAGGTTCAAGATGTCCACTCTATCCCCCTCTCCCGACGAAGCCGGCACGTCGGCCGTCAAGTACGAAGGCTGGTGGATGCTGGTGATACCGCCCCTGGCACTGGGAGTTCATGCCCTGTGCAGCTACTACTCGGCTTGGTCGTACTGCAACGTCTCGACCGGCGTCGAGCCCGACTCGCTGCCGGGGATGATCAATGCCTACACGCTGGTAGCTCTTCTGCTGCTCGCCGGCATGGCCTTTTGGGGATACACCCGTTATCGGGTGGACGACGACGTCAAATCGCCCCGTCTGAAGCCACGGCTGGCAGAAGTTCGAAACCTGGGGATGACGACCATCATCCTCTCGGTAATTTGTGCCGTGGGAGTCGTGCTAGTTACGGCGTATTTGAATATGGGCAGTGTATGCGGGTGAGCCTTTATCGCAGCGCGGCCGCGCTGCGATGAACCAGCCACATGAGTGCAGGGATCGCCACGCAAAGGAGGGTCCCCGGTTCCGGCACGGGCTGCGTGAGACTCGCCAAGTTGCCACCGGCCGACAGGAACGCGCTCCGCCACATGAAGTAGTCCATGTGGTCGACCACCGAGTCGCCGTTGGTATCACCCTCCGCAATCCCTGCATTGGACGTGAGGAAGTTATTGCGGAGCACATGAAAGTCGGCGATATCGATGTGCCCATTGCCGTTGAAGTCGGCGGTGAAGGTCGCTCCAGTGACTTCAAACATCGCGTGGCGTTCGTTGCTGATCCGCAGGGCGTCGAGATAGCCACCGGCCGCCGAAAAGGCCGCCCCTGCGGGGTTGTAGCTCAAGAGGCCGATCGAGCTGAGCCCTACGGCGAGCGTAGGATCCTCAATACTGATGTCGGGCGTACCCAGCAACGACATTGAATCGGGGTTCACCCACAGTCGAAGCGAATCGGTCGCATTGCTCAGCGACAGGCGACCCACGACCAAGTGGGTTCCGCCCACAGCTAATGAAGCCGATGCCGACGCGACGACTTGGCCATCGCGCTGATAGCTAAGCGTGTTGCCCGTAAGGGCGATTAAGTCTTCGATGGGGCCATCCTCGGGGTCGCCGTTCGTAGCGGGATTCAGCGAAACGCCGATCACGGCCGACGCATGAGGATTCTGGACTAGAAACGAGAACCACACTTCGCCAGTCATCGGCTCGGCGATGGCCCGCGTATTCTGCCGCGACTCGTTGTAGTTGCCCTGCACGCGCCCCGGCAGTCCACTGCCCTGCTGCGTGATGCTGTAGCCACCCTGCGAGTACTGAAGATTGCCGGCGACGATCTGCTCGGTCCCCGTCCCGTCCCATGCCCCCGACCAACCAGTGCCGTCGGTGCGAAAACGCAAACCCGCCGGAAGCGATGTGGCTCCGTTGAAGTCCATCGTTACCGTCGACGCAACAGGCGGCACAACGGGTGCCCCCAGCACTGCGCCAGCCGCCAGCAACTGCTGACGCAGCGCGGTGTACTCCACATCCTGCACCGAAGTCTGTCCATTCAGCGCCAACACCGCGGCCGCACCCGCCGCTTGACCAGTCGACATGAACACCGGCTCCATACGGATTGAACCGTAGGCGATGTGGCTCGAACTGATCGCCACCGGCACCAGCAGGTTTTCGGCTTCGCCCACGCGCGGCACAATCGACTGGTAGCTGATGCGATAAGGCCCTTGAGCGGGGGCGACTTGCACGTCCCCTTCGTTGGTCACGTAGCCATTGGCATCGACATGCCGCTGGACGTGGTGCGAGTCCATGGCGTAACCACCCAAAGCAATTGAGTCGGCGAGCAGGAAACCCGGCTCCTGGTTCACATGGTGCTCGTTGATCACCACGTCGCTCACCATCCGGCGTGCCTCGCGAACATAGATCTGCTCGGGCCAGTTACCGTTCTCGGTGAACTCATCCGCCGGCAGACCCCAGACGCCCCAACTATTGCGAAGCGATTCGGGAACGCGGGGATGATTCTGCATGGTCCAGACGAACCCAAGCTGATAGTCGCGGTGGGCGGCGATCATCGCTTCGCGAGTTTCGTAGTCGGCCTCGGCAAAGTTCACACCCGTGTCGAGATCGTAGTTGCCGCCGATAAAATCGGTCGAGAAGCCGGTGTCGTTGTTCGAGTCGGTTTTGTTGTTGGGCATGGGGCTCGTTTTCCAGAACCTCGAGGTCTGCCCCGCATCGATGGCTCGGAATAGGAGTTCGTAGTCGGCCTCGTCGTAGTTGGCCGGCTGTGCGATCGCAACGCGGTTAGCCGGGTTGTTGGTCATCGTCATGCGGAAGTTGTACGCCTGCAGACGGTCGTCCGCCGCACCGTTGGGTCCTCCCGGGGAAGGATTCACGCCCGGCAGCAGTCCGCTGGCAGGATTTCCCGGAACCACGTACGGATCGATCCCCGAGGGAAGCTGATTTTTGTTGAGCCCCGCCTGGATGCCATTGAGCGTCTCGCCGTACGTGGCGTTTGATTCGCGGCCGACCGTGTAGCTCACGCCGGCGGCCGCCATTAGGTCGCCCTCGTAGGTGGCATCGATAAACGCTCCGCCGGTGAAAGTGTTGCCGTCCAGCGTGCTGATCGAGGTGATACGCTGGCCCGCCATTCCCACGCCGGTCGTGCGATTGAGCTGTCCCGAGATGACCGGAATGTTCTCTTCACTCACGAAGTCCTCGAAGATGGATTTGGCGACCTTCGGTTCGAACGTGAACATCATTTGCCGGCCGGCATCGGGGTCGAGCGACGAGCGGTTGATGTATTGCTGACGGGTCTCGGTAGTCCAGGCGCTGCTGTCGAGATAGTGATCGTACACGCGATTGTAGAACTCGCGGCTAAGTCCGCCGATCGAGTCGCGCGTCGCGAGGTCGGTCCAACCCAGACCATTCGAGGTGAGGCCGCCAAGGCGGGCATCAGGAGATACGACCACGACCGACTTCCCTTGGCGGGCTACTTCGACCGCCGCCATAACGGCTGCCGACGTGCCGCCGTAGACAACGACATCGTAGTTGCTCGTCGATTGCGCATCGACAGGCTGGGCGAGAATCGTGCTGCTAGCCAATACGGCTATTGTCAGCCACTTAAACATGGGGAGGACCTCAATTGCTTCTCTGTTGCCTAATCTCTGAACCGTAGCCCGAAAAAAACACCGGCGACCGAAGCGCCATGCTGCCCGCTAGGAGCTCCGGCCGCCAGTGTGCTGCTTCTGTGGATGATCGGGTGCCGCGACACCCTCACAGCGATCGCTTATTACGATCTCTTTCGAGCGACTGCCAGTGCCAAAGCACCGGCAATCAGCATCACGCAGGTGGCGGGCTCGGGGACGTTCGCGGGCGAGGCGTTTAGACCACCAAGCGCACTGTTGCCGAAGTTGCTCTTCCAGAAGCTGTAGTCCGCCGCACTGATGGGACCAGTGTTAGACGGATTGCGCGTGCCGGCAGCGAGAGCCGAAGCGTCGCCACCCAGATTGTCACGCCACACCGTGTAGTCGGCCAGATTGACGATGCCGTCGCCGTTGTAGTCGCCACCAACCGATCCGGGGGACTCCACCACGTCGCCGTAGTAGACGAGGCCCGAAATCAGCTGCCCCGTGGTCGGATCCTGATAACGGAACGTGAGGTCGCGTTCGCCCGCCGCGGCGTCCCACGCAATACCGAGATCCAGCGACTCCAAGAAACTTAGTGACTCGGCAGGTGCCCCGCCGATGGCCTCGCTCAAATCGGTGGTCGTCCAGTTGGCTTCGAACCAGTCGGGCCCATTGCCGCCGTCGACACCGCTGAAGGAGTTCGGAAGTAGCGAACCAGAGGCCGAGCTGATGGTGTAGCTGATGAAGTCGATCGCTTGGCCGAATTGATTTTGAATCGTGGCATTGCCGGTCACAGGATTCACCACGAGGGCCATGTCGTTCGCAGCACCGACGATGTTGATCGCCGCGGCTTGCTGCGTACCGGTATCGGGATCGGCGTAGAGGAACGACACACCGCTCAAATCAACGCGCGACACCCCCTTGGCGGCAGAGGTGTTCACGTCGAAGGGAGTGCCGAAATCGTGCTGAAATCCCGAGGCCGCCACGAGTCGCGCGCCCCCATTTACTTCCGACAAGGCGAACTCGGTCGCACCCGCTTCAATCCAGTTCGGCTTCGAGGGGTCGTCGTCGAACGACTTCCACCGGCCGTTCGCGCCGTTGAGGTTGCCAGCGGTGGAGGCCAAGGTGTACTCGACCAGATCGATGTTCACGCTATGCCCTGCCTCGTTAACCAGTGTCGCCGCACCCGTGTAACGATCGACGTTCAGCACCAAGCGTTGGCTGACGCTCATCGTCACGGCATTGCCGGACGTGGAAACTGCTAGGGTCTGACCGGGGCTGTTCAGCAGTTCGGGGGCGACCGTGACTTGGTCGAAGTTACCGGTGACGGGCGAGCCCGAAATCAATGTCCAGGAGTTGCCGGTGGTCAGCTTGAAGTCGCTTCCCGCGAGTCGCTCTACCAGCAATCGACCATCGAGCGAGATGCCGCCAGTCGATTGCACGCGCTGGGTGAACGTCCCCGCGCCACTCAATCTCGCAACGAGCAAACCATTGTTACCCTGCGTGTATTTTTGGACCGACACGGCCCCCATATCGTCTTCGAGGCCGAGGTTGCCCGTGCCTCCTGCGCCGACGATCAACTCGCCATTGCCCGTCGCGCCGGAAGCCTGGACGGTGATGCTTCCGCCATCGCGAACGATGAGCGATCCAGCGGTGCCCGAATCCTGACCAATGATGATGTCGGTAGGATGCGTTGCAATGGCAGAACTGATCACCGCACGGCCGGTGCCGCCAGTGGTCGAGATCGAAGCGTACTCGGGTGGTGACACCGTACGATCTGGTTGATAGTTGCCAAAGCCGATGTCCTGCCAGTTGGCACCATTTTCGAGACCGCCTTCCGGTTCGTTCCACTGGGCTTCAACGCCCACAGGACCGATCCAGTTGATGCGCTGGCCTAGCGGGTTTTGCCCGGACACTTCGCTGATCGCAAAGGTGGATAGCAAAAGAAGGGCAAGGAGTGGAGTAATTCTCTTAAGGGACATCGGGCTATACTCGCAGAAGATTATTCGTTGGATGGTGAGGTTCGTGAGCGGCAGATAAACGTTACCCGCGGCTCAGCACCCGGCGGGCACCGAACAGCGCGAGGCCGATGGCCAGGGCAGCGATGGTCGAGGGCTCGGGCACCGTTTGTCCGGCAAGCACCGACGCCAAGGTGGCTGGATCGTTTAGCGCCGACTTGCGCCACGTCAGGTAATCGACGTAGTCAACGCGACCATCGCCATTGGCGTCGCCACCGGCGCGGGTGATGCCGCTCTTCTGGTAGTTGCCCGCCAGGATGGTGAGGTCCGCGGCATTGATGACCGAGTCATTATTGAAGTCGGCACTTGGGGGCAGGAAGCTGGCGATCGCCGCCAGGGCGGGATCGATATCGAGCGTTCCGAAAGGATCCTCGACCGCGAACCCCCGCGTCTGAGTCAGGTCGCCAAAGTCGCCGGCCATGTCCGCGAGCGTGAATGACACACCGCGCAGATTGAAACCCGTGGCAGGGCTCGCCAAATCCTCGGCAGCAAGCGTAAACCCACCTGGGATAAGCGTCGGACCGTAAACGCCGGACTTGTTGCCGGTACCTTCGGTCAGCGTGAGCGAGTAGTTGCCAATCTTGGTGCCCGTGCTGTCGACGGGAAAGAAGACGGCGTTCTCGCTTTGGTTGGTACCCGACTCGGCTTCGAGAAACACCAAGCGGTCGGTGAGCGTCAGATTTTGGCCAAAAAGGAAAGTGGCCGAGCTGTTGAGCAATCCGGTCGTGGCAACAGGGCCGCTCAAGGACGCCGTGTCGGTGATCGGATTGGTGCCTCCATCGTTGTTCCAAAACGTGCGATCGAGATTCGTCGCCGAGGCCGACAACTGCACGGTGCCCGACGTCGCGAAGGTCATGTCCGCTAGCAGCTCGCCACCGATGGTGACGGCGGACAGAGTGCCACCGTTGTTGTTGAGATTGATCACTGCGCTCTCGACGCCCAGCACTGCGGCTTGCGTCATGCCGCTGGCGACCATGCCCAGGCCGAGCAATGCGCCAAGGTGCCATTTAGATACTGCCTGCATGGAAAACTCTCCCTAATATTGATTCGTTTGATGCGGTGCGGGATGCGGAGCGATCGGCTAGCTGCGTTGACGACGACGAAGGGCGGCAACGCCGCCGGCAATCGCAATGCCAACGAGCAACACGCTGCTTGGCTCCGGTACAGGGCTCCACGAGATGGCCGATAGCGATCCGCCGCCGGACAAGAACGCCTCGCGCCACAGGAAGTAGTCGGCGTGGTCGACGAAGCCATCGAAGTTCACGTCCCCCATGGCGTTGGAATTCGCAGTGAGGAAGTTGTTTCGAATCAGGGTGAAGTCGCTGATCCCCACACCATTGCCATCGAGGTCAGGATTTGGCGGAACGACGGGCATGACATCGGCAAACGAATCGCCGATGCGAAGCTCGTCGAAAGTAAACGCCGCACCGTTCTGGCTCGCTAGACGCAGGCGATCAAACCCAGCAATGGCAATCGACCGAGTGGTCGGCGTGCCCAACCCCGTCGAGGGTGGATTGACCCACATGTTCACGGTCTCTGTACCTTCGGCACTCCAAACAATCTGGGCGACCAGCAGGTCGACTTGGTTGTTGACGATCGCCGAACCGGTATTGGTCCAGGCCGTGGTGCCGCCATTATTGAGGTCCACAATTCGCCACTGCTGCGGATTCGTCGATGCAAGTACGGAGGTTGCGATCGCAAACTCGGTATTCGCACCGGCCGTGCCACTGTTGTAGAACGACATCCCGACGAAGTTGGTAAGCGCGGTGTCGGCTGTTCGCTCGGCGAGCAAGCTGATCCATGTCTCCGTCGCGTTCTCGGGACTAATCGCTTCGGACAGCACGCGGAAATTCGTGGTCGTCGCGGCACCGGACATATCCGCGGCGCCCCCGGTCACCGTGAGTGGCAACCGCGACAAACCGGTGGTGACGTTGCCGCTCACCGCGGCAGTGGTCCAATTGCTGGCGAAACCAAAATCGGAGGGACCCCCGCCTTTGCCGTCGACGGTACCGCTGCCGTAGTCGAAACCATCGTAGGCAATGAGCACGGCGTTCGCGCTGGTCGCAAATGCAAGAAGGGAAACGGTTGCAAGCCCCAGCATCAGTAGCCGAGACATCGGGTAGCAGGTCTTCATAGGAATGACTCTTCTCTATCTGCTTCGTTGTTCAAAAGGTTCGATGCCACGAAAAACGCAAACGCGGTGACAACGGGCGACTTCGGGTTAACTTTGAGCACCACGGCGGCGAGCAATTCGATAGCCGCCGACCAGCCCCAGACCTACGCCGGTGAGGAGCACAAGGCTCGAAGGTTCAGGAATAGTGCTCGGCGTCACATCGGCAAACGTTTCACCAAACCGAAATTCGTCCATTACGAACGGCTGCCCATTCGCTGACGCAAAGCGAATGGTTTGGAAGTCCGCCGTCACGTTGGCATTGGCGTCGGAGATTGCCGGCGTTCCCCCGCCGATTGCGGGGTTTATGTAAAGATGGATTCGGTCTTCGTTATGGGCGCTGGTATTGGAACCGCCGCCGAGTATCACCCGAGCCACCACGAGGACCGTCTCACCATCCACCACATCCACGTCTGTGAGGAGAAAGTTGTTGGTGATGTCGAGATCCGAGAAACCATAAACAAGGGAGCCTGAGCTATTCCGCGTGTTGGTTCCGAGATCCGCATTGGTCCCAGCGGCATCCGTGTAGAAGGAGAGTCCCGCAAAGGGGGTGCCCGTGTAGGCCCCCGGTTGAATCAAGAAGCTCCACCAGAGCTCGCCAGTTGATGTGTCCGTTGGATCGTTGTAAGCCGCATCCAAGGTCCGGAAGTTCGTCGTAGTAAGCGTCGAAGACGAACCATCGCCATTCGAGAAGTCCACGGCTCCACCAGACACCTGCAAGGTTCCGAAGGTCAAGCCGGTAGAAATTACATTGCCGGAGTTAGCACCTTGGCTCCAGGCTCCCGCAAATCCGGCATCCGAGGCAGAGCCGTTTCCACTCAGCGGGCCTTCGGCGTAATCAAACCCATCGTAGGCAAGCAGCGCAGCCTGGGAGTGAGTGCCGGTCAGTGCCAGCATCGTTAATCCAACCGAGCAGAAAGTGAGTAGGACGCTCTTCATTAGACGACTCCCCTTAATTCAATGGATGCCAAACTTAAATGTGCAAAGAACACTCGCAGCGAAACGAATGCCCGTCGCACCTTTGATCGTTCTCGGATCTGCTACCACACCCCTCAATCCGTCAGGTGAATATCGTAGGGCTCCGTGCGATCACCGTTCACTTCGAACGTCAGACCGCTGCGATCGAAGTAGGTGTACTTCTCTGGAATGAGCAGCTTGCCGAGCCCCACTTCGCCACCCGAGTTCGCGGGCTTTGATCGGACCGAAACCCGGACTTTGCAATTGCCGAGAATCACCCCCTCTCCTTGCCCCAGGGTCTCGAGCACGTACTTGCCATCAGGGCCAATTTGCCCGCGGGCGATCTCACCCACCGGCGGCTGAAACATCACGACGCCCGACTCAACCGGTTTGTCCTTGTAGTAGACGGTGCCAGAGACGGGGGCCAACTCACGCGTCTCGCCACACCCAGCCATTACCGCCATCGCCGCCACACAACACGCAGCTACCCAGTTGGAACTCATCATGATCATTGCTCCAGCGAGTAGACTTCTTGCCCGTTGACCGTCGAGGCGTACTTGAACGCATCGGTTGAAACGCCATCGGCCACCAACAACACACTGCCATCCATCAATCCGAACAGCACACCGCCCGGATGCAGGCTGGTGAAGGGCAGATGGTTGTAGGGACACTCGTCCGCTTCGCGATCGATGGGTGTGTTCGGAGCGAACTCCGAAACCTTGAATTCGTAGGAGACTTTGCCGCTTGCTAGAATGGGACTTCCCATCCACGGGCGAATGTTGCCCGGCAGTTCCGAGTACAGGCCCGGCACGCGGTCGGTGTGCACGAACTCGCCAAACAGCAGCGTATTGCTCAGGCCGTCCGTCACCTCGCGGAGCTTGCGAACTTTTTTACCCCAGCGGAAAGCACCGTTCTGCGACAGATCGCCAAACTCCGCCGAGACGTCACGGGGCTGGCGTGCTTCAACGAACGCTCCGCCCAGTCCCTGGTAGGTGGTTAGCGCACCAATTTTGCTGGTGGACGGGTCGTTACGAATGATCGGCTCCAGCGAATAGTTCGGACACACGTAGGCGTCGACGATTTCCATTCGCATCGGATCGTTGCGAGCGTTGAACGTCTTCCGTTCGATATCGATGCGGTCGTAAAGCGTCTGCTGTTCGATGTAGGGCAGCAGGTACGTAAACGCGCCATGCTCGCCTGGACCCGGCGAACCGGGGGGCAACTCACCACGGTAGGTCGAGGCGTAGTTCTGCACGCCAAGCCCCAGTTGCTTGAGTTTATTGGTGCACTGCGTGCGACGAGCGGCCTCGCGAGCGGCTTGCACCGCCGGCAGCAACAGCGCCACCAGAATGCCAATAATGGCGATCACCACCAGCAGCTCGACCAGCGTAAAACCAATCCGTGTTCGGCGGACTTCGCCACGATTCGACCAGACCATCAATCGCCATCCTCTCGAAAAGCACAAACGAGGTCGCAGCTCTCGGCGCGTTCAGCCAAAGTCGGGAACGTCCAAAAGCTTCAGCGGAAAGGACAGATCATCCGCGCTAAGGAGCAGCATTTCTTGGCAAGACCGCCGCGGACCTGTGGCCACGGGGGATGCACGGTGAGGAGTTTTCCGCCTTCTCAATCAGCAATAGCCAGCTTTGAATCAGATTCTGTAGAAAAATCTGACAATCTTCCCATTGCCGTGTAACCTGCGGGCAAACGGGCACTCCCTGCGGAAAACGCCACACCCCGTTAGTTGCGGCTGATATATATGGTGGCCCTGGTTTAAAATTTGTCATAAAACCAAGCACCAGCGGCTATTGCTATCAGTGGATCGTGCGCAGGCGGATTCCCGGCATTGCGCTACAAGGCGGACAGGCAGGTACGGGTATGCGAACTATGAGTGCGGAGCCGCGCGGCGACCAAGCGGAACGCCAACTGGGCGAAGAGGAGTTCATTGCTCTGATCGTCCGGCACGAGCGGCGGGTATGCGCCTTCATTCAGACGCTGCTTCCCCTCGACGGGGACGTGGACGACCTGATGCAGGAGGTGAGCGTCGTAGCCTGGCAGAAGTTCCGATCCTTCGTCTACCACGGCACCACGCCCGACGAGCAGTTCGTGAGCTGGCTTTGCACGATCGCCAAGTTTCAGGTGATGAACGAACGGAAGAAACGTTTGAGCAAGAAGACCGTGGTGCCATTCGACGACACGCTGGTCGAGGAGCTCGCCTCTTTACAGCTTCAGCAATCCAGCTACTTCGAAGACCGCCGGTCGGCGCTCGCCGAGTGCCTGATGAAACTTCCGCCCCGCGACCGCGAAGTCATCCGTTTGAAGTACGGCCTCAACGAACCCATCGCTGCCATCGCCGAATACCTGGATCGCAAACAGGTGACCGCTTACCAACTGATCGCGCATCTCCGCGGCAAATTGCTCGAGTGCGTTCGACTCACCCTGCAACGGGAGGGCCACTGAAATGCCTGATTCGCCACGCCCCTCCGATCCATTGGCTCGCGAGTTGTTTGATGCGCTACTCGTCAAGCTCTGGGACGAGCAACTCAACGAACAAGACGCCGTCGTCCTCGGCCAATTGCTCCGCGACCACGTTGAGTTTCGACAAGAGTATCTCGAAGCCAAGCACTCGCTCGCCAACTTAACCGACCTCTGCAAGTCGTGGCAGCACGATGCGCGCGGCCCGCGCGAACTCGTCGCCCAGCCCGTGGCGATCGCAGCCAACTCGCCACTGGCGACGCTTCGGCGCAACACGGCCCACCACGTCACCCGCTGGCTAGTAAGTGCCGCGGCCATTTCTGCGGCGGTACTGGTCGGCGTCCTGATCACTCGGCCCAATGCGCCGATGGCCGATCCCACACCCACGATCGCCGCGACCGACATTCCGGTCACCCCCGTATCCAAGCCTCCCACGATCGCCACGGTGGTCGACGCCGTCAGCACCGACATCGTCAACATGATGCCAGTGTTCGCGGGCCGCGAGCTGACGACGGGCCAAGTCATTGAACTCGACGCCGGCATCACCGAGCTCCGTTTTCGTTGCGGTGCCAACGCCGTGCTCACCGGCCCCGCGCGGCTGGCGATTGAAGGTCCCAAGCGCGTGCGGCTCGACGTCGGAAGGCTGACCGTCACCATGGACGAAGGGGTCGATGGTTTCCAGGTTTACACCCCCGATGGCAAAGTGACCGACCTTGGTACGTCGTTCGGCGTGAGCGTCACCAATAACGACAAGTCCGAAGTCGCGGTGTTCGAAGGGGTGGTCGAGCTTGAGTCCGACCGCAAGAACAAAACCCCCAAGCGGCTCTTGGCGGGCGAAGCCGCACGCTTTAGCCTGTGGCGCGGCTCGCAGGCCCTCGACGATGAGGGAACCCTCCGAGGTCTACAAAACGTCTCGCTCCGTCAGCCCGACTACACCGTGAGCGCCTTCAAGGACGCCTACGTCCGCGGGCGCGATCAAGCGCAGCGGCATGAGATCAAGAACTATGGCGACGCGACGGAGTTGCTCATCAAGTACGAGCCCGCCGCCACGCAGTCGAATCGCCGCGCGTGGATGTCGTTCGATCTGTCGCACATCTCGCGGTCGGATCTGATCGGCGCGCGGCTTCGCCTCACCGTGCTTCCCAACCAGTTGGCGGAAGAGTACGCCCTGTCAAGGAACCGCCCCTACGCCGAGTCGGACACCACCTGGGAGTTCGAGGTGGCCGGACTATGGGACGAGTACTACGACGACTGGAACGAGAACGACATCACCTGGAACAACGCGCCCGGCAACGCACCCGATCGCTTCTCCGGTCAGCTTCTCGGTCCCCAAGCACCGGTCACGCTCGGCAAGTTCACCGTGCACGCCAGCGGCGTGCGGGGCGAACAAGTGGTGCTCGCGGGTTCGCGGCTGCTCGAGTTCCTACGTCAAGACAAGGACGGCAAAGTGACGCTCATCGTGTCGCGCTGCACACCTTGCTTCTACAATTCGGGCGAGGACGTGGTGGTGCATGGCTTCGCGAGCCGCGAACATGGCGAACTGGCTGCTCCTACGCTAGAGTTGTGGGGCGAGACCGACCGCATGCCCCCTGCCCTGCCCCAGCCAGAAGCCGTCGAGCCTACAACGGTCGCGCCCGATAATGGCACCACTCCCAGCGCCGGTACCTCCTAACTTTCACCAAGCACACGCGGCCTTACCGCCAGCACTTGATCGATGACTTTTCTCCGACGACGATGCTTACTTCTCCTCACGGTTCTTGGCTCCCTCGTTAGTAGCGCACTTGCCGACGATGCCCGCCTTAGCACCCCCGCGCCACTCACCGCCGACGTAATCGTCTACGGCGACGCCTCCGGTGGTGTCGCCGCTGCGGTGCAGGCCGCGCGAATGGGGAAAAGCGTGATCCTCGTCTCACAGTTCGGCCATCTCGGTGGCATGACCAGCAGCGGTCTGGGCTGGACCGATATCGGCAACTCGTCGATCCTCGGCGGCATCTCGCGCGAGTTCTACCATCGGCTCTACAACTACTATCAGGACGACAATCGCTGGAACATTCAGCCGCGATCGAAGTACAAGAACCTAGGCCAAGGCGTCCCCGCGTTCGACGAAGAGACCGAACTCGCTTCGACGTTCGAACCCAAAGCGGCCGAGTGGGTGTTTGACCAACTGATGTTCGAAGCCGGCGTGCGAATCGTTCGCGGTCGCATCGACCTGGAAAAGGGAACCACCAAACAAGGCACCCGCATCGTCGCCCTGCATCTCGAAGATGGCCGCCAAGTCTCAGGCAAGATGTTCATCGACGCTTCGTACGAGGGCGACCTACTGGCCGCCGCCGGCGTGAGCTTCACCACGGGCCGCGAACCGAACGCCAAGTACGGCGAGACCCACAACGGCGTCACCGGCCCGCAGCACGGCAATCAGCTCCCCGATGGCATCGACCCCTTCGTCGTCCCGGGCAAGAGCAGCAGCGGACTCCTCCCCGGCGTGAATCCCGACATGGGTGGCCCTCGCGGCACCGGCGACCATCACCTGCAAGCCTACTGCTATCGCATGGTGCTGACCGACGTTCCCGAAAACCGCTCCCCTATCACCAAGCCCACCAATTATCGCGAAGAGGATTATGAGATCCTGTTCCGCGCCATCGAAGCGGGACAGACCGGCGCGTTCTTCAAAACCGACATGATGCCCAATCGCAAGACCGACTCGAACAACGCCAGCGGTATCTCGACCGACTTCATCGGCGGCAACTACGGCGACGATTGGAACTGGGTCACGATCAGCCACGCCGAGCGTGAAAAGGTCGCCCAAAAGCACCGCGACTGGCAACTTGGCCTGCTGTGGACCTTGCAGAATCACCCCCGCGTCCCTGAGAACATCCGCAAGAGCACCTCGCGTTGGGGGCTCGCCAAGGACGAGTTCGAAGACAACAACTACTGGCCCCACAACATCTACGTCCGCGAAGCACGCCGGATGGTCTCCGACTTCGTCATGACCGAACACCATTGCCGCGGCACCGCCGAAGTCCCCGAGCCCATCGGCATGGGCGCCTACACCCTCGACTCGCACAACACCCAGCGATTCCTGCACAAGGGCATGGTGAAGAACGAGGGCGACATCCAATCGCGTCTCAAAGCACCCTACTCGATCTCCTACCGCGCAATCGTCCCGCCGGCGGATGAGTGCGAAAACCTACTCGTCCCCTGGTCGCTGTCCGCCTCGCACATCGCCTTCGGCTCGATCCGCATGGAACCCGTCTTCATGATCCTCGGCCAATCCGCCGGCACCGCCGCCTCGATGGCCATCGACGACAACCTAAGCGTGCAGGAAGTTCCCTACGAAGCCCTTCGCGAACGCCTCGTCGAAGACGACCAGCGACTAACACCTTCGAGCAACTAATGGGGTAAGCCTCCTGCTTGCCAAGCGCCGCTCATCCGCTCGCAACCACGCCCCATCACAATCAACCCTTAGCCCGCGACGGAAGTCGCGGTTTTTTTTCGTGGCTTGATGCTAAGAAGTGAATTCTACGTCGACTACCTCGATGGAAATCTCACGTCCGCCAATAAAGTAGTGAGACAATATCGGGCCAATACTCGTCGGGGCCGGGTGCAAAGGATCGAAGTCGATGAACGTCATACCATCACCAACCACCTGCGTCACCGGCCAATTAAGCGCAAGGTTCGACAGCCTTGAGGTTTCGATCCAACTGAAGACGGCGCCTCCCCTGGCCGCCACGCGCACTTGGGTCCATGCATCCTTCGAAACGGCCTCCTCATCGAAGGCGAGTAGATGAATGGTTGCTGTGCGTTCGATCTTCCCTGCCGAAGTACAAAAGTCGATCGCTTGCACAACCGCACCATTGAACCCACCGAATCGACGAAGCATGGCATCAATCGACATTTGATGAAGCACTCCATTCGTGTAATCGTCTCGCTGGCACCTACTAATTGGCCCGGCAATCGACTGTCTATTTTACCGCTAGTGTCGGGTCTGACATCTCCACAGTTACCCTCGGGAGAATAAAAGGGACAGGAGAACAAGCGTGAAATGTCCCCTATGTTCTCTGAAATTTCTATTTCGGAGCTACGGTAAGAATCAACCTTACTCGTTTCTCAGCATCGAAGGATTTGAATGCTTCCATTGCTACGTATGTGCGTTCGACCTTGCCCTGTACTAGCAGTCCAACTGGGATGGCCTCGGACGGCAAACTGTCGAACTTTGCCCTAGCTTCAGCTTCGTTGAAGCCGGCAATCTGACATAGCGAGACTAAGTAGGCTTTCGCTTCGCGCCTAGTGCACGGCTCGACGTGAAGTGAAATGGTCCACGGCGACCATAGCTGCGTTTCTATGCCGCCCACGGTCGGCGGGTCCGCCTCGAAAACAGCCATGTAAACGGGAAATAGTATGCCTTTATCGGCCCCCGAACGTCCGATCTCTACGCTTACAGCTTCTTCAAGAGTGTCGAACACGGACGGTGGTTCGTTGCTGGCCATCGCCGCCTGGTACGCAGATGGAAACGCCTGCTTGGCAAATCTATCGGGCTCGGCGAAATCAAATTGAAATTGCTCGACTGCAACCAGGTCTACATGCCCTTCTACAACAGGATCATCGGCTACGCTCGCTACTGGTTCTTGGCAACCGGCAATTGAAATCATAAGAACGGTTCCAAGCCAACTCACGTACAGGTGCCTGACAGTCGTGCAACGGCATAAATCGAGCATATGTAAATCTCAAATCACTGCGGGGCTAGAACGGGACATTCTACGTGCGAGAACTTCCACTTGTTAATGTAACATTTCCACTTTACCTGCCCCGACTCCGCAAACTCCGTACCCCGAAGGGGTTGCGTCTGTCAGCCTAGGGTTGCACAGGTGCGAGGTGCACGAGCACCTGGGCTACCCTAGGTTTCGCGCAGAATCCCCGCGGCGGTCGAGGGACAACCTCGCCACTGGCCGGAGCATCGCCGAGACCGCAACGGCGGCTGGGCTGAACTGGGAGGTTCCGGGCGGCCGCGGAGTCTGGAGTAGCCGGCGCCTTCGGCGGTTCTCGTCATTCCCGCGCAGGCGGGAAACCACTCGCAAAGCCATCCCCCTGGGTCCCCGCCTGCGCGGGGATGACGTAACGAATTGGGGCCTGACGGCCGAGATAACGGAATGAATTCCGCCCATACGACTATTTCCACTTTTTTCAATAATGTGACTACAAAGCGCACCTCACATGTGTTCTGATGCACACATTCACCACATCAGTGAACATACGCTCTTTGACAACTTGAAAAACTAATTACAACGACCGGGCTGTGAGTCTGGCGAGGGGTCGCGGTACGCGCGTTTGGGATGCGTGAAGCGCCGTATCGGCGCGGAGCTTGATACGGCCTACGAGAGAGTAAAGTCGCACCTGCGGGTTACCCCTGCGACTTTATTCTGGGGACCGAGCACGCCGCACTCGTCCTAAGGTGTTTAGGCGAGGAGACTTACGCCGAAACTCCCGCAGTACCGAAAACGAGTAAAGTCGCACCCAATGAAATAGTCGCGATATGCGACTTTAACTCATGGTGCTCGCGGCTCACTTGGGCATCGAGAAACGGTACTCGCCCGAGGGCAATTGCACTTCGGTCACCGGCGATCCTTCGCCGGAGGTTTGCTCCTGAGCGACCAACGACGAGTCGGCGAGCGGCTTGCCATCGACCGTCACGTCAGCGACGTGGCGACCGCGGAGTTTCAAGGTTCCTGCGACGTTCGCCGGAATGTGGACTTGGTACTCGCGCTCGTCACCCCTCACGTTCCACTCGGTGCGGATCGGACCACGAAGGCTGTCGTACACCACGCGGCACTGCGTGAGTGAAGGGTCGAACGTCGGCTCGATCACTACCGTGCCAAAACCAGGCTGTGTGTTCTTGATCCCGCCGAGGTTCTCGACCATCCAGCCGTAGACGGCTCCGAAGGAGTAATGAGCAAACGAGTTCATACCCGGATCTTGAAAACCACGATCGGGGGTCCAACCATCCCAGCGTTCCCAGATGCTCGTCGCGCCATGCGAAATCGAGAACATCCAACCCGGATACTCGGGCTGGTGGAGCAAACGCAGGGCGACGTCTTGTCGACCGATTTCACTGAGCGCGAGCATCAGGTCCTTCGTTCCGATGAAGCCGGTGGAGAGTTTCCAGCCACGGCTTTCGATGTCTTCGACCAAGTAGTTGGCAGCTTGGGTACGCTGCTCGCCTTCGACCAGACCGTAAGCGATCGCGAGCACGTAAGCACACTGAGTGTTTCCTTCGATCCGCCCATCGGGCTCGACGAAGTTCTCGACAAACGCGGCCTTGATCCGGCGGAGCAGTTCGTCGTACTTCCGGGCGTCCTCGGATTTGCCGAGCACGGTGGCCGTATCGCGGGCGAGCTGGACGCTGCGGGCGTAGTAGGCCATGTAGATAACGTCGTTCGGGGTCTGGGCGTTGATGCTCAGCCAGTCGCCGAAGGCGTGGTAGTTCTCGGGCGGAAGCACTTCGTCTTGCGAACGTTTGCGGCAGAAGTCGATGAAGCGAACCATCGACGGGTACTGGCGGGCGAGCTGCTCGACGTCGCCATACGCTTGGTAGATTTCCCAAGGACAAATGGTCCCCGCGTCCGCCCAAGCAGGACCACCATCGTGCTCGCCCGGCATCAGCGGCGCAACACGAGGGAACTGTCCATCGGGTCGCTGAGCGTCCGTGAGATCCACCAGCCACTTGCGAAAGAATGCCTGCACGTCCGCCACACGACACGCCGTATGCACGTAAACCTGAGCATCGCCGGTCCAACCCAAACGCTCGTCGCGTTGGGGGCAGTCGGTGGGGACATCAATGAAATTCGCCCGCTGCGTCCAGAGGATGTTTTGATACAGACGATTGAGATTCGCGTCCGACGAATCGAACTCGCTGGCGAGCGGCGTATCGCTGCTAAGCGCGACACCTGTCACCGCATCGAGCGGGGGTTGTCCTTCGATGCCCGAGAGTTCCACGTACTGAAAACCATGAAACGTTTGCGAAGGTTGCCAGACCTCAACGCCGTCGCCCTTGCAAGTGTAGTAGTCGATCGCTCGTGCAAGCCTAAGGTTCGTGGTGTAGAGCTTCCCCTCGTCGTCGAGTCGCTCGCCGAAACGAAGCTGAATTCGCTGACCACGCTGACCTTTGATCTTGATCCGAGCCACGCCCGCAATGTTTTGACCAATGTCGTAGATGTACACTCCCGAAACAGGCTGAGTGACAGCTTTAGCAGGGAACTCGGCGACCTCGATTACGGGCGGACCAGGATGCCACTCGATCGCCGGGTTCACTTCGGTGCCCGTGTCCACGGCGTCGACCACTTCCAGGTGACTACCTGCATTCGCCCAACCAGGGACCTCGAGCGTCGCGTCGTACTCTTCGCCAATCAGCGGATCGGCGACTTGCTTGGGTCCATGAGTGACGAACCACGTTCGATCGGTTGCCACGGTTTGCGTCGTGCCGTCCTCATACTCAATACGCAGCATGGCCCGAACGCGTGGCTTCTTACCCCAAAGATCACGCTGCGTCCGCCAACCGACATGCCCCGCGTACCAACCATCCGCAAGCACAGCACCCCAGGCATTGGCACCATCGACCAGTTGCTCCTTTACGTCGTAGGCGCGGTAGTAAACACGCTTGCGATAGTCGGTCCAACCCGAGGAGAAGTAGTCTTCGTTTACCTTTTCGCCGTTGAGAAACAAATCGGCCCAGCCGAGCGAGGCCAAGTACACCGTCGCATGGCGTACGGGGCGATCCACCGAAAACCCACCGCGGAGATAGCTCGGCGGAAGTGTCACGTCCCGCCCAACGGCCGGTTGTCCCCAAGGCCGCATGCCAAAAGGACCAATCACGTGAGCCTGCGGCGCGCCATCGAAGGGACGAGTGATCCAGTTCTCCTCGCTGTTGGGGAGGCTGAACCAGCGATCGTCCGTCGTCAGGACGTAGTTCTCACCATTGTCATCGGTGAGCACGAGCTTCAAGCACATCCCCGTTGGACTCGGACTACTGTTATGAACAATCACCCGAACTTCATTGAGTCCTGGATGCAGGTAAGGTCCAACCTCGGCGGTCACGGGTTGCTGATGATCGGTGCACTCGGCGACACGATGGCCGTTGATGGCAACGACGCAAGTATCATCCGCCGAAACGGCAAGCCGTGCTCGGTGGGGCGAGGCGATGGCGGTCGGCAAGTTCCACAGCCCTTGAAACACACGCCTGCCTTCGTCGGCGATGTCGCCCGAATCCTTGGAGTAGCAAATCCATCGCGCCCCATGCAGCGGCACCGGCGGAGGAGTCTCCTTCATGGACCTAAGCCCGTCGTAACCAATCCATTCCCCCTGCCAGTCGTCCGGCTGCAACAAACCCACCGACCAGTGCGAAGGTTCGCTCCACCCGCCCGGCTTGCCAGCCACATCCCACGCCATCACTTTCCAGTGACACTGCTGGTGCGAAGCGAGCGGGGTTCCTTGATATTCAATGCCGAACGTGTCGGCGCTGTCGACCTTGCCCGAGTCCCACAAGTCGCCTTGATCTTGATCCAGCTTCTCGCGAGTCGAGGCGACCAGCACACGATACGACGTTTGCTTCTGACCGCGAGCATCGGAGGTGACGATCCAGCTCAACTCGGGAGCAGCAACATCGACTCCCAATGGATTGGTGAGGAACTCGCAGCGCAGACGCTCTGCCGCCAACTGGCCCTCGGGACCACGCAGAGCCAGCGTACCGGCCACCAAGCAACCAATGGCTAGAACGGAAGTTTTGATGAGAAGTGACATAGCAATCCTACTAAGCAGCAAACTGGAGGCGAGGCGCTGGTGCGGTTTGCGATCTCCAGCGAAGTCGAAAGCCGAGCAGACCCGCGACTGCGAGAATGCTCATCCATGCAGACGAGGGTTCGGGGACCATCGCGGCGGCCGACACGCTGCCGGCTTCCGAGAGATGGTCACGCCATATTGTATAGTCGGCGAGATTCACCACGCCATCATTATTTCCATCGGCGGAGAGCTGCTGCGTGGAACCGAACGATTGTTTCCATACCAAGTAGTCGGCCGCGTCCACCGAGCCATCGCGATTGTAGTCGCCCGGAACTCCAAGGGTCTGGTATTCAACCACGCCGGGACGAAACTGATCGTCGCCCAGCAAGAGAAACCCGATCTCAAGGTCGGCGATACCCGCAGTGTCCAGCAGAAACCCGAGATGAAAGCTCTGGCCCGGCTCGATGGCCATCGCCCCTTCAGGTTTCAGCTCGGACAGGGCGAACTGCGTAGGGTTCGACGCGATCCAATCCAAGGGAAGCTGGAAATCGAGGCTTTCCCACCCATCGGGGTTCAGCGATCCCGACGCCGAGCGGATCGAATAACCGTCGAGAGGCAGGGCAAAGTCGCTGGTGTTGGTAAAGATCGCTTCGCCCGAGACGGGATCTACCGCAAGAGTCATCTCGCCACCGAGCGGACCGAGAATGGTGTCGTATTCGACAATGCCGGGACGGAACGCCGCGTCGCCATTCAGCACGAATCCGAACTCGACGTCTTGCTCCGCCAGCGACACGAACGGCCGGCCGAGCGAAAGCACTTCGCCAGGCTCGATGGTGGTTCCGCCGGTGGGTTTGAGTTCCGACAGGGCACCGGGGCGAGGGCCGGATTCACGCCAGTCGGTGAAGTTCTGGTCGGCGAAGCTATCCCAGTTCGCGGGATCGAGCGACTCCGCCCCCGACGCGAGGGAGTAGCCATCGAGCGAGATCGTCGTACTGCTATTGTTGGTCACGGTTGCCGCGCCGGTCGCGGGGTCGATGGTCAGCACCAAGTTGTTGTGCATGGGACTGCCGGTGTAAGCGATGGCTCCGGTCAGCCACTCGTTGCCGGTGCCCGGAGTGAGGTACTGAAAGGTGAGGTCGTCCTGGTGCACGGTGCCGAAGGGCTCGTCGGCCGACGGAGTGTAGAATTTGCCAAGGTAGATCGAATCGGAGTTGGTCAGGCTCGCCGTGCCATTGGGGAGCAGTTCCTGCAGCGAACTGGACGTGGGATTCGCCTCGCGCCACTCGCCATTCTGCTGATCGGCGAGACTTCGCCACGCGCCGTTCGCCGGGTTGAGCTCGGAGCGCGACGATTCGATGCGATAGCCATCGAACTCGCCGCCATTGGCCGTCATGCCACTCAAGTACGCCTCGCCCGTGTCGCGATTGATGATGAGCAACAGGTCGGCCATCTCGATGTTCGCGTCGAGTTGGTAGAACTGGTTGTTGTCTTGATCGCCGGCGACGCGAATGCGGTACTCGCCCGTATCGAACAGGGGTTGCGAGCGAATCTCCTCGGCTTGCCCCAACCCTGCGAAGTCGCTTGTGCGAATCAGCGTGCCCGAGGGGTCATAAAGTTCGAAGCGGAGGTTCGACTGCGCGGCGGCGTTGAACGGCTGCCCCGCCATTTGGTAGGTCGGGCCAACGGGGGTGAGCTTCAGGTCGATCGCCCCAGGACGTGTGACGTTGAAGCGAAACCAATCCTGGTCCGTGGAGCCATCGATTCCTGCCCAGTCGTCATCGAGTGCTTCGACAATCGAGTCGATGGCGTCGGTGCCGCGCGAGATTGCCGCACGAGTCGAATAGCTGCCGAGGTTCGTGGCCGACTGGAACGTGTCATTGCCGCCATTCTTTTCGAGCGGATCGCCGTACAGGCGATTGAAGGCAAACACGTCGTCGAATTGCAACCCGAAGAAATGGTCTTGAAGGCCCCCTTCCATCACCGACTCGGCGCCCGCGATGTCGGAATGCCCCAACCCCACACCATGCCCGCTCTCGTGCGAAATGAGATTGCGAAGCGGCGCGGGGTTCGAGTGAATGCCGCTGGGCACTCCGTTTCCATCGCGGCTCGTGTCGATGCGCATGTCGCCAGCGTTCGGAAACGTGTTGTCGGCGAGCACGCCGCCGGGGTTGTTGTCGATCACCTCGCCTCCGATGCGCATGTCGCCGAACATGCCGGTGCTCTGTCCGCCCGCGTTCTGCTCGGGAATATAAACCAAGGTGAGGCCCGAAACTCGCTCGTATTGCTCGTACGCGGAGCTGATGACGGTCCACCAATTGCGATTGGTGAAGTCGGCGGTGCGTTGGGCCTGCGGTACGTTCCAACCATCGTCGAGGTAGTCGATCAGATTGGAGTTGTTCGAACGATCGTAGCTTTGGCCGTCGGGAACAAGACTCCAGGACAAGGTAATGGCGTCCCCGCGCTGCAGGCCGCCGCCACTGGCCTGCGTTTGCGTCCAGCGCCCGGCGATGTCGAAGGCCGGAGCAGGTCCACTGAAGGTCGCCATAGCCAGCGACACCACAGTGATAGACAGCAAGAGCCTCATAGGGGTTCCTTGGAGACACGGTGTGCGAGTCGCACAGCACGAAAAGAGGAGCTAGAATGCCGACCGCCGACAAGCGAGATTTCCTAAAGGTTGCACCGCCAGAACCGAAAGGTCAAGCGGGAAAAAGCGTGGAAAAATACTTTGAAATTCTCTCTGGAATCCATGTCAGAAACCGGAGAACGCAGGCATATACTCGTGAGAGAAGTGTGCCTCGCCGACCGCCCGGAATCGGTCGGCGAGAACGTCCAGCGTACGAGCGGCACGGCTTACGCAGTGGATGAGAGGGGGCGTGCCGACCTCGTCGCGGGGATTCCCTCGCACCCAACGAAGTTACCCAACCGGAACAACGAATAGGATCCACTTTTCGAATGTTAGCGAGGGAGTCGAAAATGCCCGACCAAGAAGACCTGACAATGAACCGAATGCGTTTGTTCGGCGAGTTGTTGGCGGACGTGCATTCCGACCTCTTCGCATTCATCTACTCGCTGGTGCAGCATCACGCGGATGCCGAGGACGTTTACCAGCAGGTGACATTGGTGCTGTGGGAAAAGTTCGACTCATTCGAGCTCGGCACCAACTTCGCATCGTGGGCTACGACTGTAGCTCATAATACGGCCCGTGGGTTCATCCGTTCGCGCAAGCGGAACGCCATCACCTTTGGCGACGAAGTGCTCGACGCCATCGCGGCGGCGCACACCGCGAAGCAATGCTGGGGAGCCACCGATACCTCCGAGGCACTAAGCCGGTGCCTTAAGAAGCTGACGGATCGCGACCGTCGATTGGTGGAGCGGTGCTACTCGCCGGACAGCAACTTCACGCGCATCGCCCGTGACGAGAATCGAACTGTCGGAGCCATTTACCAAGCGATCTGTCGGATTCGCAAGAACCTCTACACCTGCGTGAAACGGACGATGACGAAGGAGGGCACTTCATGAATCCAAGCGACGAAGATGCCCGTCGGCTGATCGACCTGTTGAGCCGCGGCTGGGATGGCGTACTGACGGACGCTGATAACGAAGCGATCAACGCCTTCCTACGCGAGAACCTCGACGAGCGAAGTGAGCTTTTGCTCAACATTTCGACGGTTCACCTTGAAACCAGCAAACAAATCGCCTCGGCTAAGCTTCTTGAGCGAGCGATGGGGAATTTGCAAGCCTCGCTGGAAGCCCGCGGTATGCCAGTGGACAAAGGCGTCGAGCGACGAAGTCCCGCGCGACGAAGTTTAACCTCGCGATTTGCCGAGCCGCTGGTAATCGCGGCAATTGCCGCGTGCGTGATGGTGGCCCTCGGGACTCGGTTCCTGCTTGATGTACCACCAGAACCGTCTTCGATTCAGGCGACCCCGCGTATCACCCGGCTTCTACGTCCATCGCGGCCAGTGGCGCGGGTCGTTGCCGAACGCGATGCCATTTGGGCCGAGGGGAGCGAGCTGATGGTCGGGCAGACCATTAGCGAAAACTCCCGGCTGGTGCTGCTTTCGGGCTCGGCGCAGCTTAGCATGGCGTGCGGCGCGGATATTGTGATGCAGGCCCCTTGTGAATTGACGCTGCTGTCGCAGGATATGGCGAGACTCGATTCGGGCAAGGTCACCGCCCAGGTTGCGGAGGAGGCGAAGGGGTTTGCCATTCTCGCGAAAGATCTAAGGGTCGCCGATTTGGGGTCTCGCTTCGCCCTATCGTCCGACCCCGCGGGTGTCGTCGAGGCCCACGTCTTGGAGGGATCGGTACTAGCAGAGCCGCTGAAGGATCGCCGTCCACAAGTTTCTTCCGTGGTACTCAAGTCCGGAGAAGCGATTCGAGTCAACACCGTTCGCTCGCGAGTCGACTTGATCGACGCCCGCCAGATGGATTTCGCCGACGCGCTCGTTCGATTCCGTCCGCTTCGTCCGATCCAAAGCATCTGGAATACAGGAATTGGAGCGGAGATTGGTTCAGAAGATCCTCGCTGGACAATCACTGGTGGAAGCGATGCGCTCGGGCCGTACCCTCGCAAGGCGACGATTCAGGCCGCCGAAGCGTCGTATGAGGACAATAAACCGGGGATTTCGCAGTGGATTTCGCTTAGTGCCAGTCCTTCGCCCGGTGCTCCGCCCGATTCGGTGCATACGTTCGAGACGACCTTCGACCTCGAGGGCTACGACCTTAGTACGGTGTACGTGGTGGGCTACTTCCTGGTGGACGACGCGATCAACGAGCTGCGAATAAACGGGCACCCCGTCCATTTCAATCGGTGGATGACCACTTGGGATCAGTACGATTTCAAGAGCTTCCACGCTATTGAGATCACCGACCACTTTGTCGAGGGAAGGAACACGATTTCCATCGACCTCTACAATTCGCCGTCCCGACCCGAGTCGCCCGACGCCCCCAATCCCACTGCCCTGCGCGTCGAATGGCAAGCTTTTGGTTGTGACAAAGTGGAGTGAGCTCCACCCAATCGGGGTAGTTTACGGCTAAGCTCTGTGTTCGCGCCGCTGCTGGCACAGTTGCCACCGGTCCGCGCTGAATTCTTCGTGGGCGCGGAGCTAGCGGGAATAAATTCTCGATTTCTTCGTCCACGGAAGTTTTTCTTTGTCAGAAGTGGACCTTGCGCGCCATTTACCTGCGTTCCGGGGATGCCCCAATGGGGGGCCTTATCTAGTGGCGTTCGCGTCATCCCTCTTCGCCAGCTATGTAATCGCGCGAGGTGTCAGCATGGAAGAACGGGTCGCGTTGAACCCAAGGGTTCGAACTGCGTTCACGCTTGTCGAGCTATTGGTGGTGATTGCCATCATCGGCATTCTGGTCGCCCTCTTGCTGCCGGCGGTGCAGGCCGCCCGCGAGTCGGCACGACGGACCGAGTGCGTCAACAAGCTCAAGCAATGGAGCATCGCCATGCACTTGCACCACGATACGCACGGCAAGATGCCGATGGGTTGTCGGGGGTCGCGTTCAGATAATTCGATTCCTCGTCAGACTTGGGTGATGCGATTGTGGCCCTTCATCGAGCAAACGGCCATCGATGCCGCGAACGATCCCGAGAGCCATCTTTACGACCCGCCCTTCACCATCCCAGGCACGCTCAATGGTTTGGGTGGTTATGAGTTACCGATGTATCGTTGCCCTAGTGACCCCAATGGACAAGACATCACAACGGGGACTTACCAGCGCCGCCGCGGCAGCTACGCGGTGAATTGGGGGCATGTCCCGTTCGGTGGCACTTATCGCCCCGATCGCTTCGCGCCCGGCGTGGCACCGTTTCGTCACGACGGGGGCGTCACCACCAAACCACGGGCGACACCCTTTAGCCAAATCACCGACGGTACGAGTAACACGCTTATGGTTTCTGAAGTCCTGATCGGCCAGACGAATGAGGATAAAGACTGGCGGGGCGACATCTTGAACGATGAAGGCACCTTCCGCTTTCAAACCATGAACACCCCGAATAGCTCAGTCGCCGACATCGTTGCGGATGGGTACTTCGTCGACATTCAAGACACGGCTATGCCGGTGGTAAATGGTGCCTTTACAGTTCAACAAGCCGCTGCACGCAGTCGTCATCCCGGCGGAGTGAATGCCGCGATGTGCGATGGGTCGGTCGACTTCTTTTCGGACGACATTAGCCTTACTACTTGGGTTTCGTTGGGGACGATGAACGGGCAGGAGGCGGTGTCGAGATGATGAGTTGTCTTTCGCCGTCGACGCTTCGATGTGTTCTAACGAGTGGCTTGTTCGCACTCTCAATCCTCGTGGGCTGCAACTCAGGAAGTTCTACCAAGGGGACAGTCGAAGGGACCATCACCGTTGATGGCCAACCAGCCGGCGATGGATCGATTTCGTTTGTTCCACTCGATGGCAAGTCCCCTACGGCTGGAGGAAAGATCGAAGCGGGGACCTACCGCGCCGAGGTGCCGCTTGGGCGATCGAAAGTGGAGATACGCATTCCGAAGCAAGTCGGGGAACGGAAGGCGTACAACACACCCGATAGCCATATGATTCCCGTGATCAAGGAGGTTCTACCTGGAAAGTACAACGACTATTCGGAACTGGAAGTCGACGTAAAGCCGGGTTCGAGCCAGTGCAACTTTGACCTTCTTTCGAAGTAGTTTTGCCATTCACTTAACTCGTCCAAAGAGAGAGGCTTGCCCAGCGACCAAGGGGGTGCAAGCCTCGACCACCGAAACCGGACCGAATGCCGGCAACCTATTCCATCCAGCTTGGCGCATGCTCCATGCAAGAGTTTTTTCCTAGGGAGATTCGATCGATGATGCGTATTCCAATGAGGCGGATTTCGGAACTGACGCTCGGCGTCTTCGCCAGTGTCGCCCTCACGACGACGGCTAGCGCGGTGGTCGTCATCAACAACTCACAGAACATTGCGCCTGCGGGCGGTGCTGTTCATGCAGTTCATGACCCGGCATCGGCGGGTACGCCGACACTTTTGAGCGCCTCGAGCTCCGACTTGGCCCAAGGTCTGACCGCAGCCGTCACCTACACCGGTGGAACGGGAAACGTACAAATCGAGATGGCAGCTGGGGTGAGCGCGTTTACCAATGGCTCGATTACGACGGTTTACAACGAGTCGGGCCCCAACGGCAACGCGATTGACCATGCCGCTTATGGTGCCGTCCACGGAACAACCACCATCAACTCGTTTGTTACCTTTAACTTGGGTGCGCTGTACGACTTGACTCGAGTCGACGTTTTCTTGGGCTGGCCCGACTCGGGGCGCGATGATTCGTCTTTCATCCTTCGGGCTTCGACGGATGGCGTGAATTACGCCAATCTCGCCACGTACACCAAGGGACCCGACAACACGGGAGCCATCACCACGCCGGTGACCAATCTGCACAGTGTGGTCGACAGCCTGGGTGCCGACATGGCTCCGGCGATTCAGTACGTGCAGCTTCAGTTCACCGACGCGGACAATGGTTACGCCGGTCTGGCGGAAGTGGACATTTTTGGCGAAACCCCCACTTTCGACATTGCCGACGTCAACCGCGATGGCGATGTCGATATCGACGACTTCTACGTGATCAGCAACAACTTCTTGAAAGTTCCTTCGGCCCTTGGTTTAGATGGCGACATTGTTGCGGACAACTTCGTCGATGCGGCCGACTTCCGCTTGTGGAAAAACTCGGTGAGCCCCGGACTTCTCGCCCAGATCAATGGCAGTAATGTTCCCGAACCGGCCACTGTGGTGACTCTCGCGGTCGCTGCAGGGCTAGGGCTTGTGGTCCGTCGTTATCGTCAGGCTTAACGCTGTTTCCTGTAAACATCAACTCTGATCACTTCTCACACAGGATACCGTTATGCGACTGCATCTTACTCAATGGATACGCGGGGGCGCCCTAAGCGCTGCCCTGGGGGTCGCCAGCGCGACCATGGCTGCGACGCCGTACGACTGGACGGGGGCGGCGGGTGATAATAACTACAACAATCCGGGTAACTGGGTAGTTGGCACGGACGTCTTTGGGCCCCCTTGGGGCGAGTTTAATGAGAGCGGTTACATCGGTGGCGCGGCGACCGTACGTGTAACTGACACGCCTGGACCGTTCGGCCAACTTTTCATCGGCGAAGACACCGGCGACAACGCGAGTCTAACTATCGAGAACGGGGGCACCCTCGCTCACTACGTTGGCCCGAACGACGCGACCAACGACGTCAGTGGCGGCATCGATGTCGGGTTTAATGGCGTCGGAACGCTTCGCGTGCAACCAGGTGGATCGCTCACCTCGGGCTACATCATCCTCCGCGGCACGGGCAGCCAAGTGGTCATTGATGGCAGCGGGGCCAATGCCGCCAACGTGACGCTTTCGAACCTCCCCGGTAAGAGTTCTGGCTTCGCCATCACTTCAGGTACTAGCGTGCGGACTATCGGCCCTAACGCCAATATCTTGTCGAACACGTTCGATCAAAGTGTTGGAGGCACCTACATCGCCGAGATCACTGGTCCCGATCATTCGACGTTCAAGACCCCCAATTCGGCGATCGCGAACGGCAACCTGAAAATCGAGTTCAACGGCTACACCCCCGTGGTTGGCGACTCGTGGAATCTGATCGATGCCCCCGGGTTTTCGTCGACGTTCGAGAATATCGAAGTCCCGAACCTTGCCCTACCTCTTGGACAAGGGCTGTACTTCAAGACGGTCGCGGATCCTACCAGCCAGTTCGGTCAGTTCGGCCAACTGGCTATGGAGCAACGCCTCGTACTAAAAGTGAACCGCGACACGAAGGCGATGAGCATCGTCACTGGCCAGGTGCCCGTGGCGATCGATGGTTACTCGATCACTTCGACGCTGGGGGGACTCAATCCTACAAACTGGCAGAGCCTTGATGATCTGAACGTAGGCCAATGGCGCGAGTCGCCGGTGAATGGTTCGGCCAATGCCATCTCGGAACTCGAACCTAGTGGAACACGCAACATCACCACCGGTGCCCCACTCAACCTGGGTAACGTGTTCAAACTTCCGACCGCCTCCTCGATTGGTCAGGAACTTGAGGACATTCAGTTCCAGTACTACATGCCCGATGGCAGCGTGGTTCAGGCCGAAGTGATCTACGAAGGCGAAAAGCACTACAACGATGTCGTGCTATTCGTGGATCCCGTGGACGGCGACACCTATATCCAGCACCAATCGACGGTTGGTGTCGCGATCGACGGCTACAACATCCATTCCGATTCGGGCTCGTTGCTCACTGGCAACGCGAATTGGAACAGCCTTGACGATCAAAATAGTGCTTCGTGGACCGAATCGGGCGTGACGGCCAATAACCTGACCGAGCTCCGTTCGGGGGGTACTACGGCGCTCTCGCTGGGCACCTCGCTGGACCTTGGTAGCCCGTTCAAGACGGTCGCCAATGGCGGTACCCAGGATTTGGTGTTCAGCTATTTGGTCGGCGGTGCGAGTCAGTTTGTCGAAGGGCTGGTGGTTTACAAAGAGTTTGAACTGTCCCAGGCCGACGGCGACTACAATGGGGACGGCATCGTTAATCTCGCCGACTATACCGTGTGGCGTGATAACCTGGGAGCCACGGTTGCCAGCGGAACCGGTGCCGATGGGAACAACGATGGAACGGTGAACGCGGCCGACTACGGCGTGTGGAAGTCGAACTTCGGTCAGACCGCCGGGGCAGTGAGTGCCACGCTCAGTCCATCGGCCGTGCCGGAACCATCGACTTGTATCGGCTTGGGCATGCTAGTAGTGGGAATGCTAGTCCGCCAGCAATACCGAAGGAATTAAGCTCGATCCCCACTAGGGATCGATCGCAACAACACACTACGGAGCAGCTTGGCCCCGATGGGCAGTAGGGGCCAGGCAGCTTCGTGGTGGTTTTGCTTTACAAACAGAGTTTTCCAGAGCTGCCAGCTTGCACGGAACAAACTGGCAGCAAACGCGCGAACAGAGAGCAGGCATGGCAGGCAAAACTCGAATACATCGGCTGCACCGGCGTGTGCTTCGCCTGGAGCAGTTGGAAGTTCGTTCGGTCATGGCGGCCGACGTGATCATCTCGGAATTTCTCGCCTCGAACAGCGGTGGGTTGCGAGATGGCGATGGCGACTCGTCCGACTGGATCGAACTTTACAACACCACCGCGTCGCCTATCGACCTTGGTGGATACTTCCTCACCGACAAAGCCAACGACCTCGACCAGTGGCAGTTCCCGTCGGGCACGGTGATTGGTGCGAACTCGACGATTCTTGTCTTCGCTTCGGACAAGGCGAGCAATCCACCAGCGGGCGAACTGCACACCAACTTCAAAATTGGGGCTGACGGCGAGTTCTTGGGGCTGGTTGCTCCGAATGGTGTGACGATCGTCGATGCGTTTTCGCCAGAGTTCCCACCCCAGGAGACGAACATCTCCTACGGGGTATCGATGAGCTCGCCCAGCACCACGCTGGTGGATGAAGCCACGTTCATGCGCTACCGCGTGCCGACTAGCAGTGCCAGTGACGCCACGTGGATGAATCCCGGGTTCAACGCGACGACTTGGACCGCTGGGACGGCGGGACTTGGGTACGAGGCTAGCCCTGGCAGTGCGAGCAACTTCTCCGCTCTTTTAGATGCCGAGATCGCACACGGCACCACTTCGGCGTACGCGCGGTTTGAGTTTAATGTGGCGAACGTTTCGGCGTTCTCGGCACTGCGCCTCGACATGATCTACGACGATGGATTCGTCGCGTACCTGAATGGCCAGCTCATTACCTCGGACAACGCCCCCGCGAATCCGAGTTGGAACTCAACTTCTGGTCCAATTCTGCGCTCCGATGAAGAGATCATCTCGGCGTACGTACCCTTCGACATCACCAGCCACCTCAACAAGCTGGTGAATGGCACCAATGTCCTCGCGATTCATGCATTGAATCTCCCCAGCAGTTCCGACATGCTGATGATTCCCCGACTGGTGGCATCGGCGCCTGCGCTCACGGAGCCCCTGCAGTACGGCAGCTTCGCGACCCCCACACCGAACGCCATTAACGGGGCGGTGTTCCAAGGGGTCGTCGGCGATACGAGCTTCTCTGTCGATCGCGGATTCTACACCAGCCCGTTTCAGGTGGAAGTGACGACGGCGACGCCCGGTGCGACGATTGTCTACACGATCGATGGCAGCGAACCAACCGTCGATGCCAACATGGCTGTCACTAATGGCGTGGTATACGTAACGCCGATCAATGTAGCGGCAACCACCACGCTTCGGGCGAAAGCGTTCAAGCAAGGCTTTGTCCCCACGAACGTCGACACACAGACATACATCTTCGTCGCCGATGTGATTCAGCAGACAGCCGCCTCCACGATTGCGGCAGGTTATCCCAGCTCGTGGGGTGGGCGATCTGCCGACTATGGAATGGACCCCGATGTTATCGGCCCCAACGATCTATTTGGCGGCGTGTATGCTTCGCAGATCGTTGACAGCCTATTGGCCGTTCCGACGATCTCGATTGTCGTAGACGTCGACGACATGTTCGGACCGAGTGGCATCTACTCGAATCCAACGGGTGAGGGCATCCTGTGGGAACGCCCCGCCTCGGCCGAGCTCATTTATCCTGACGGGACGGAAGGTTTTCAGATTGACGCCGGCCTCCGCGTCGCCGGCGCAGCCTCGCGCACGTTGTCGAAGAAGAACGGACTGCGGCTCCTGTTCAAGAGCGAGTACGGAGCAGGCAAGTTGGAATTTCCGCTGTTCGGCGAGGGTGTCGAGGAGTTCGACACGGTTGTTCTACGGCCGCACTTCAACGATGGCTGGGGCTGGGACGGCGCTCTCGGGGACCCCACTTTCTCCCGCGATCAGTGGTTCCGCAACACGCAGCTCGCGATGGGGCACAACGCGGCGCGCGGCAACCTGGCCCACCTCTACATCAACGGCCTTTACTGGGGGCTCTACAATCCCAGCGAACGGCCCGACGATTCCTTTAACGCCGAACATCTCGGTGGGGAAAAGGAAGAATACGACGTGATGGTAGCCGACGGGGTGCAGGATGGCACCGCGACAGCCTACAACACCATGCTCGCGATGGCTCAGAGTGTGATCTCCGCCTCAGGCACCGCCGCGAAGAACGCGGCCTACCAACTGCTGCAAGGAAATCTACCCAACGGCATCAACGACCCGGCCGCCGAAGCTTACCTCGATGTAGTGAACTACATCGACTACATGCTGCTCAATCAGTACGGCGGCAATGACGACTGGCCCGATCGCAATTGGTACGCCGCGCGCCGTCAGGGCGAGGAAAGTCTCGGCTTTCAGTTCTACGCTTGGGATAACGAGATCTCGCTGGACCTTAGCGATCGCACGAGCCTTACTGAAAACTACACAGGCGTCAGCACTGGTGCTGCGCAAGCGTACAACACACTGCGGAACTACGAAGAGTTCCGCCTGCAGTTCGCCGACCGCATTCACCACCACCTGTTTAACGGGGGGGCGTTGTACGTCAACGCCGACAGTCCTGGCTACGATCCGGCGCATCCGGAGAATAACGTTCCGGCGGCGAGGTTTGCAGGAATCGCCGATCAGGTTGCGGAGGCCATCGTGGCCGAGTCGGCGCGTTGGGGTGACCAGCACGTCAGTTTGCCGCGGACGAAGGACGACGACTGGCAGCCGTCGGTCGACTACCTGCTCAATACCTATTTCGAGCAGCGTCACGGCATCGTGCTCAATCATTGGCGTTCGGCCGGCCTGTACCCCACGACGGACGCCCCCGAGTTTGTCGTCAACGGCGCTCGGAAGCACGGGGGTTCGATCGACGAAGACGATCTGCTGACGTTCGCGAACACCAATACAGGCACCCCGGGTGTCATCTATTACACGACCGATGGAAGTGATCCTCGCCTAGTCGGCGGAGCCGTGAACACAGCCAGCGCCTTCACAGCGACCGGTGCTTTGTCGTTCGACGAGACCGTTACCGTGAAAGCTCGGATTCTTCGCAGTGGTCAGTGGAGCGCGCTCACCGAGGCCACCTTCGTGGTACCCAACGCGGACTTCGACGCGAACAATGTGGTTAACGGGTTCGACTTCCTACTGTGGCAGCGAGGCTTCGGCACCACCGACGCCACTCCAGCCGAAGGCGATGCGGATCTCGATGGGGATGTCGACGGCGACGATCTGGCGGCGGTCGAGCTGCAATTCGGCATCGGAGCGCCAGAGCCGGTGGTGGCCGCGATCACCTCGCCTGCAAGCGAGCCGGAACAAGAGCAGGAGCCCGTACTGGCAAGCCCGTTGCTAGCGGCGTCGGTGTCTCCCACCAGTCCTGAGATGGTACCGAGTAGTGTGCGGAGCACAATGCTGTCGGCCGCCCGCACCGCGGGCGCGACATCCACAGTAGCCCAAGACGCCGAGCTCGACACCTCCCCCCGCCGGCAAGATGCTTCGCAGTCATTGCGACGTTCCTCCGATCGCGATGCGGCTCGTTCAGCCGACGGCGTGCGCGGAGACGATGCAGCCGAGAAAGCGTTCGAGGATTGGTCGAAGCTGTCCCGTTTTCAACTCCGTTACTTTGCGATCCGATCGTCGTCGTGGATTCTTTGAGCTTGCAGCAACGCTCCGCCTCCGACTACTCGCGACGATCAATACGACAACCATGATTTCTTGCTTAAGATTTTCGACCCTACGCTTACTAGCGATCGCCCTCTTGGCGTTCAGCACCCGGGATTCGCGCGGCGATAGCGTTGATCTGGACCTCGAGTACAATTCTTCCTCGCTAGAGTGGAAGCTCTATGCGGAAGTCGTTTTTTCGGGAAACGGAAGCAACGGCGAGTACGGCCTCGCGGCAGTTCGCGCGCTGATTGACAACGTGCCGGTGAGCACCGTAACGCTCGCCAGTGGAATTGGCGCCATCAATCCAATCAACCAGGGCGGCCCGAATCAACGACCCGCTGCCATCGCAACGCAAGGCGGCACGATCGACATCATCTACCTGCAGAATCTCGCGGCGCCAGTCACCGTGGTCGAAGGAGTGGGAGTAGGCAGCCGGCGGCTAATTGCGTCGGGAAGTTTTCTGAACCCCACTATTCCACCTAGCTTTGGAAACGACGACTTTGGCTACACGTCCGACGGCAACTTTCTCAATCGCACCGCTCCGTCCCAGTACGGCGGGGCCTTTCCCTGGGACGCGGTCTCCCTAGCGGTGATTGACATCACCCCCCAAGGTGTTGACGGCGACTACAACAACGATGGTACCGTCAACCTGGCCGACTACACCGTGTGGCGAGATCGTCTCGGATCGCCCGCCGGCAGTTTGGAGAACGACCCCCATACCACCGTCATTGGTGCCGCTCAGTACAACACCTGGAGGTCGAACTTCGGTCTTTCGATGCCATCTAGCTCGCTTGCGTCGCAGACGGTGCCGGAACCGTCGACCTTGCTGCTCGCTGTCGCAACGGTGCTCCTTGTCGCGAGCCAACATGGCTCGTATCGCCGCATCTGGCACAAAGGTAATAAGCTCAATCGGCCTTCAACATGTTCTTAAGCACGTCCGAATCGACCGGTTTTACCAGATGCTGATCGAAGCCCGCGTCGCGCGTTCGGGACCGCTGCTCTTCTTGTCCCCAACCCGTGAGAGCTACGAGCTTGAGGTCCTTTCCGACAGACAGTTCGCGAATGCGACGGGCCGTCTCGAAACCATCCATCTCGGGCATGCCGAGATCGAGGAATACGAACGAAGGCTGGAACTCGGCGACTAGCTCCAATCCCTCCAGTCCATTTTGGGCCGAGGCCACTTGGTGTCCTTGAGCTTTAATGAGCAGGGTTAGCACGCGAATCGCATCCGCGTTGTCATCGATAACCACCACGCGCTGACCGGGTGTCACGCTGATCTGGTTGCTCGATGAAGCAATGGCGTGTTTCGCGCTCTCCTGACTCAGTGGCAAACGGACGGTGAACTCTGCCCCACGATTCTCTCCCTCGCTGGCAACCTCAACCGACCCGCCGTGAAGCTCCACGAGTCGCTTCACGAGTGTCAGTCCGATACCGAGTCCACCCTGCGCCCTCTTCAGGTGCCGGTTGATCTGGGTAAACATCTGAAACACTTCGCCGAGCATGGCCTGTGGAATACCAAGGCCGGTATCTCGGACTCGAATGGCAGCGTCGTTGTCAATGCGATCGACCGTAAGGAAGACTTGTCCTCCTTCGGAAGTGTATTTCGCGGCATTGTTCAGCAGATTCGCGAGCACCTGAGTGAGCCGCACCACGTCGCCGTCTACTACCAGACGCTCTGCGGGTAGACGTACACTCAGTTCGAGCCCCCCCGCCTCGATTAGGGGCCGACTAGTTTCCACGGCGTTGCGAACTATATCGGCGAGGCTAACCTCTGCACATTGCAACTGAATCTTGCCGTTGGTGATCCGGCTGACTTCGAGCAGGTCGTCGACAAGGCGGACCATGTGCGTTGCCTGACGGTCGACGATTTCATGAATCTCGGCCATGTCCTCTGCGGAACAATCGGTCGATCGAATCAACTGTACGGCATTGAGAATGGTCGCGAGAGGATTGCGCAACTCGTGTGCCAAGGTGGCGAGGAACTCATCCTTCCGTCGATCGGCTTCCTGAAGAGCGGTAGCGTACGTTCGGCTTTCGTCGAGCAGGCGCGAGTTCTCGGCGATCATCGCCGCGAGCTTATCTCGCTGCATTGCGACCACTTGCCGTTGACGGTACAGGTCGAAGAACACCTCTGCCTTGCTCTTCAGTACCTCGGTTTCAATCGGTTTTTGTAGAAAGTCGACTGCTCCAGCACCGTAGCCTCGAAAGCGTCGCTGCTGATCGGTGCTACCGGCCGTAAGAAAGATGATCGGTACGCTATGCGTTCGCTCGGTACCTCGCATCAACTCGGCAAGTTCGAATCCATCCATGCCTGGCATCTGCACGTCGACGAGCGCGAGTGCCACATCGTGCTGAAGTAGAAGCTCAAGCGCTTCAGTGCCCGACCGCGCCTTGAGCAAGGTTACGCCTTCGCCGCGCAGCAGCGACTCAAGGGCGATCAAGTTCGGTTCTTGATCGTCCACCAGCAGGCAATGCACGTTCAGTTTGGATTCGCCGTTGATCAAGGACCTTTGATTCCCTGTAAGTATTTCGCTATATCCACCAAGTTCATCACTCGCGCCTCGGGACAACGGTCAATCGCGGACATCGGCATCGCCGAGGCGTACGCGGAGTCGGGCTGCTGGACGATCGCCGTCCCGCCCGCGTCCAGTATGCATCTTAAACCAGCCGCACCGTCATTGTTAGCTCCAGTAAGAACAATGCCCAACAGTCCATGCCCGAAAGCGAGTGCCGCGGTCTCAAATAACACATCAATCGAAGGCCGCGAGTAGTTCACTTGCTCTTCTACTGAGAGCGATAGTACTCTTTCGGGTTCTACTAGCAAGTGGTAATCCGCCGGAGCGAAGTACACCGTCCCAGGTTCGAGCGGCACTTTGTCTTCGGCTTCCACGACGCTGATCTGGCACTTCTGCTGGAATATTTGCACGATCAGGCTCTTCTTGTCGACCGGCAAATGGACGACCACCATGATCGGCACAGGAAAGTCTCGGGGCAACTCGGGGAGGATCGCGGCGAGCGCATCGATCGCTCCTGCCGAGGCGCCAATCACTATTGCTTCGAAGCTCGCACCGACCATGTTTCACCCTAGCTTCTGGTAGATGCGTTCGCCGGGTACAAACTCAACAAACTCTTGGGCGTGCCGTGAAAACCGCAGGCTCTCCTTCGATCCCAATCCAAGAAAACCTCGTCGTGACAGCGACTGACTGAACTGGCCAATTGCGCGATTCTGTAACTCCTCGCGAAAATAGATCAGCACGTTCCTGCACGAGACTAGTTGCACCTCGGCGAATACTTCGTCCGAGACAAGACTATGGTCCGAGAAGACGATTCGCTTCCGCAACGTCTTATCAAACACCGCGGCGCCGTAGGCGGCCGTGTAGTAGTCGGATAGGGACGACTTACCACCAGCGCGGCGGTGATTCTCGGTAAACGTCGGGATGCGATCCAGGCTGTAGGTTCCCGCTTCGGCCCGGTTCAAGGCCTCGGGATTAATGTCCGTGCCGTAGAATAGCGTGCGATCCTCGAGACCTTCCTCGCGAAACAGTATCGCTAAAGAGTAAATTTCTTCCCCTGCGCTGCATCCCGCGACCCAAACCTTCAGCGACGGATACGTCCGAAGATGAGGAATCACCTGCTCGCGGAGCGCCAAGAAATAGCTGGGGTCACGAAACATCTCGCTCACCTGGACGGTGAGGTACGACAGTAGCCCCGGAAGGACCGCCGGATCGTGCAAGACCTTATCTTGCAATTGTGAAAGACTCTCGCATCCGAAGCGATCCTGCGCTTGGTGCAATCGGCGTTTAAGCGAAGCCGTCGAATAGCCACGAAAGTCGTAGTGATAGTGGCGGTAGATCGCTTCGAGCAGGAGCGCGAGCTCGATGTCTTCTAGCGGGCTTTCCATGTGCGGTTTCCTTACCTGCGAATCCACACGCGGACCAGGGACAACAACTTGTCGATCTCCAGAGGCTTTGCCATGTAGTCATTGGCTCCGGCGGCCAGGCAGTTTTCTTGATCGTCTTTCATCGCCTTTGCAGTGAGCATGATGATCGGGAGTTTCTGCCATTCCGCTCGCTTGCGAATTTCGCGTGTCGCGGTGATGCCGTCCATCTCGGGCATCATCACGTCCATTAGCACGAGATCAATAGGCGATTCAGGGGTTGCCTGTTCCAATCGCTCGATGCCCTCTCGACCATTACGAGCAATCTCGATAATCGATCCGCGTTGCTCCAAGATGCTCGTCAACGCGAACACATTCCGAACGTCGTCTTCAACCACCAGAATCCGCCGTCCTTCGAGGGCCGCTTCGCGACTGCGGGCCTTCTCGATCATCTTTTGCTGCTCGGGCGGAAGATCCGACACCACTTGATGTAAGAATAACGTCACTTCATCCAGCAGCCGCTCCGGCGACTTAGCACCCTTAATAATGATCGACTTCGAGTAACGCCGCAGCCGGTGTTCTTCGTCGGCGGAGAGATCCCGCCCCGTGTAAACAATCACCGGGGGGAATGAATAGGCGTCTTCGCGGCTCAATGTCTCCAGCAACGAATAGCCGGAGGCGTCGGGCAGCGAGAGGTCGAGCACCATGCAGTCGAACGTCTCGTTCCTTAGGCGTTCCAAACAATCCGCCGCGGTGCCAACACCCACCGTTTGAACATCGTGCGAGCCCAGTAGTTTTTGCATGCTGTCGAGCTGAACCGCATCGTCTTCGACCACCAAGACGCGCCGCATCCGCTGGATTAATCGCGTTTCGAGTCCCTTGAGCGTGTCGACGAGCTTCTCGCGGGTGACCGGCTTAAGCATGTAGCCCACCGCGCCCAGCGCGAGGGCCGACTCCGCGTGGTCGTTCGCTGAAATAACATGCACGGGTATGTGCCGGGTGCGCGAATCGTTCTTCAGCCGATCAAGGACCATGAGTCCCGAATGATCGGGCAAGCCAACGTCCAGCACCACGGCGCTCGGCAAGTACTGCCTCGTTAGGGCTAGTGCCTCCTGGGCAGTCGGCGCTACCAAGCACTTGAAATCTAGCTCATGCGCCAGATCGAACAGGATCTTTGCGAAAGGCTCGTCATCCTCTACCAGCAGAATGATGCGACTGTCGCCCGATAACACTTCGCGGTCGTCCTTGAATCGCCGCGGGATAAGCGAAAGCGTGGTCGGTGCTTCAGTCGCTACTTCCATGGGCATGGAGGGGATGCTTTCGGGAAAAGCTATCGGTGCAACGACCACATCCAGACTCCGCGGCAAGGTTACGGTAAACGCGCTCCCCTGCCCTGCTTTGCTCTCGACCCCAATGCTACCACCGAGCAAGCGAGTGAGCTCGCGAGAGATCGACAGTCCCAAACCGGTGCCGCTGTATTTGCGGTTGGCGGCGCTATCGATTTGACGAAACGCCTGCCAGATCAACTCTTGTTGCTCCTGACTGATGCCAATGCCCGTGTCGCGAACTTCGAACGTAATTCGGCCGTGCGCGTTCACCCCAATCGACAAGGTGACGCTGCCGCGATCGGTGAACTTTATCGCGTTCGAAAGGAGGTTCTTAAGCACCTGCTCCAGCCGCTGCCGATCCGTGTCGATCGAATCGGGACAATTGGCAGCAATGACCGTTTTATATTCGAGACCTTTTTGCTCCGCCAACGGCTGCATCGTGTTGCTCAAATCCTTCACCAATTGAGCAAGCCACACGGTTTCCGGCCGAATATCCATCCGTCCGGCTTCGATCTTCGACAAGTCGAGGATGTCGTTGATCAAATTCAACAGGTCGTTCCCGGCGGCGTGAATCGTCTTCGCAGAAGTTACTTGATCGTCCGTCAAATTCCCCTGCGGATTATCCGCCAGGAGTTGCGCGAGGATCAGCGACGAATTGAGCGGTGTCCGCAATTCGTGCGACATGTTTGCCAGAAAGTCCGACTTGTACTGGCTGGCCCGCTCCACTTCGCGAGCCTTCGCTTCGGTGTCCAGTCGAGATCGGGCCAGATCGTCCCGCTGCGCCTCAAGAATCTGCGTTTGCTCCTCGAGCTGCGAGTTCGATTCTTCCAACTCAAGTTGCTGCTGCTCTAGTTGTGCTTGAGACACTTGGAGCGCCCGACTCTGCTCCTCCATTTCTTCGTTGGCGACGCGAAGCTCTTCGCCCTGCACCTGTAGCTCTTCGGCCTGCCGCTGGGTTTCTTCGAGCAAGTTTTGAAGGTGCGCCCGGTACTTGGCGGATCGGACAGCAACGCCCAACGGCTCGGAAATGTACTGAAGCAGTTCGAACACTCGCTCTTCGATCGGCTGAAGGAATCCAAACTCCAGCACGGCATTGGTGTGTCCTTCGACAACCATCGGCGCGATCACCAAATGACGCGGCCGCGAATGCCCAAGGGTCGAGCCAATCCGTAAGTAGCCATCCGGAACATCCTCCAAACAGACAATGCGTCCCTCTTTGGCGGCCTGCCCCATCAATCCTTCGCCAACGGCGAAGGCCTCGGGCACCGCGGAACTTTCCGGCACACCCTGCGTTGCCGTGCGTTCGAAGGCCGCGTCGTTGCCGACGTAAAACGCGGCTGCCTTCGCGTCCATTAGCCTACAAAGGTAAGTGAGTACATTGGAGGCAAACTGCTGCGGCGATTGCTCGCCGCTTACCACCGTGCTCAGCCCGGCCCGCACCGATTGCAGCCACTGCTGACGCTGGACGGCGATGCGGTTGCGAATGAACAGAAATCCAACAACCGCCATGGTCCAGATCGTGAAGATTCCGAACCCGCGATTGAGCTGGGCGATCTCGCGATCGATGCCAGAGGAATCGGTTGCAAACGAGTAAATCATCAGCGCCGTTGCAGCAACCGCCACGTAAATCGGCGCCAAGGGATTCCAAAGCACCAGCGTTAGCGTGATGGGCACCAGATAAAATATCCACACCGCGACGCCAAGTTGCGTGTAGAGGTCGGCCACCATCACGGCCGCGATCGAAAGCACAATGAAGAAATAAAGTGGATTGCGAAACTGCCCGCTACCCAACCCATTTCCACCGCGGAGAGCGCCTGCTGCGTCGGCGAGGGAAGTGGGCGTTTGTTTCGAATTTGGCATGAGTTTTCGGAACGGCAGGTCCCCGGCGACCGGGGCTTAGGCTACGAGAGGGATAAACCCCCAGTATAAGCAGCCACCGGCTGGTAACAAACGCGGGTAAAACGCCCCCAGGTGATTGCCGATGAGCCAGCTTGGTCGCTCGGCGACCATCGATTATTCCCATTCCAGGCCCTCCGAAAGATCATCTCACGTCGTGAGGGGCTATCTCACACCTCTATTCCCAGAACGTAGTGAGACACGGGTGAGACCGCCAGGCGCGGACCGTGCTTGCATCGCAGTTACTCGCGTTCTTCCACGTATGTTTTAGTCAATTGGAAAGTCGACTTACTTTCAAGAAGTCTTGATGGCAGGAGAAAGAGTATCCGCCGTCCAAGTCCGCGAAGCGATCTTCGACGTACTGCTCCAATTCAAACCAGGTCAGACCGTCAGGGATTGGTAGCACGTTTAGCACGAACTCGGCAATCTGACACGCGGTTTGTAAATCTTCGGCCCTGATTATGGCTTGTACGCGCTCCAACTCTGCATTGTAAGGCCCCCCCTCCAAGTCGTTGAGCAATGGGACTAGTTCCGACAGATCAAACGACTGCCCCGTGAAGTGTCGCACCATCTCCATGCAATCGGTGCGAGGATTTTGTAGAGCAATAACCAACTGACCGTTATCAGCAACCCAGCTCAGAAGCCGCTGCAGGTTGTCCGCCCACTCGTTTTTCGGAATGTAGTAGAACACGTGCGAACAGACAACGAGATCTCCCATCGCTTCGAGTTCTGATTCCAAGATCGCCGCCTGCTGCGAGTGAGTGCAATGTGGTGCCAGTTCTTGATATAGCGAAGGGTTGGGCTCTACTCCAATCGACGTCTCAAAGTGAGTAGACAACCACCGCAATAGCGCTCCGTTGCCGGCTCCGGCGTCAATGAGGGTGATTCGGTTGGGCAACTTCTCGACAGTTTGTTCGAGCCATTGTCGCGCCTTCACTTTTTGATCGGTATGTTTGAGAAACAGCTGGAACGCGCGGTAGTAAGCGGGTTCAGAAGAATCAAAAGAGCGGACAAGCTGAGTGGACGAGATCATGCGTACCTGCACAGGTGAAGTGTCGTTAGCGAATAGACACCAACTAGATAGCTGGCGTTCGGGCGACGTAATACGGAAGTCTGTTCGCGAACCATGGTAGACACCTAAAAGTTGAAATCAAGGGATGCAGTCCGTGTGCGCACCTGTGCCGACCGAGTATACCTCCACCGCCGTAGAGATAACTCTGTAACACGATTCAGTCATCATTTCGAATCGCGTTCTCTCAAACACGGTCAACTGCCCAGTCGCTGCTTGGATGGCAACAGAGGAGTGGGCAACATCAGTTCGTCATTCGCGCAACCCCCTCTGTGCGGCGAACCCCATCTGTTTCTGCCCATCCTCCACGCTCGTGCATGAAAACTTCACACCGTCTTTGCGCCACATGCACCATCGCTCCATCATTCGAGTAGACAATTGCGGTCGTGCGGCAGGGGGCAGAATCTACCGATGTGGCTACATGTGGCCCGGACGGTACTTCTCCCCGCTTCGCAGATGAAGGCGGCAACCTCCCACCTCGGCTTGTTGCTCACACCACGAGCGACAATCTTTCCCAGCAAGCAAATCTAGCCATGGAACTGCATGACATCAGTAGCATTTCCGGCTACCCGCGTAGGTTCAACCTTCGAACAGACAGCTTTCGCGCTGACGACAGCAAAGGTCCCGCTGGCGTTGCCTATCTCGCGAAGCGGAGACCACGCAGGGAGCCCGTCACAGAAGTAGCAAGGAACGGACAGTCGCATCAAGACGGTCCCTCGGATCGGATCCGCAACAGCGCGGAAGGAATGAACTCGCACAAAGAGTTTGGTCCCCTGGTGCTGTTGGTAGCCGGCAGCAGCAAGCGGCGGGAACAACTGCAACGGATTGTGACACAAGCTGGCTACGAGGTGGAATTAGCACCATCAGGACGCGAGGCCTTGCGGCTCCTACGCCTTGCCAATGACTATCGTATTGTCATGCTGTGCGAGGTTCACGACCTCGACATCGTGAGCATGTGCCGCCAGATCAAAGAGTGGGAGACGCTCTCGTCCTCCGCGTCGATTATCGTGCTTCAAGATCGATTTAAAGCAGACCACGTGGTGGAATGCTTGATGAGCGGGGCGAGTGACTACATATCCGGCCCCCATTACTCGGACGAACGCGTACTGCTCGCACGGCTGCACGTTGCTGTTCGAGGCTACCACCTGAGCAGCGATGATCGGCAGGCTGACCTAAGCGCTCCCGTTCTAGTGGGGCCTCTAACGATCAATACGCTGACCTTTCGTGTGACGGTGGCCGAGCAAGGGGAAGTGAAGTTGACCAAGCTTCAATTCCACATCCTTTGTCGACTTGCCAGGCGCCCGGGGCGGGTGTTTCTGCACGACGAGCTTCGCCGCATCATCAGTGACTTCGCAGGAGGCGATCCCACCGACCAGACCATCAAGTCGCATATGTCCAATCTTCGGAAGCGACTTGGCGGCGCGGGTCGCTTCGTCAAGACCGTGCGCGGAGTTGGGTACGCGCTGCAGGTCTAACTTCGTGGCCGTTCGAACAACTACCATTCTGCAGGATAGAGAAAAGAGACAAGTTAATGCGAAATTGGAATCGCGATCAACGGAGAGTTGACGTGCTCGCGGGTTTCACCTTAGTGGAACTGCTCGTCGTGATTGCCATCATTGGCATCCTGGTGGCGCTCCTGCTACCCGCGGTACAAGCGGCTCGCGAAGCGGCTCGTCGCACACAATGCCTCAATAACATCAAGCAGCTTAGCCTTGCTGCGCTTAATCACCATGACACGAGAAAAAGCTTTCCCATTGGCATGAAGATGAAGCAGGGGCTCAGTCTTACAGAGTCCACCTTCCTCATCGAGCTGTTACCTTACGTCGAGCAAGATGCCCTTCATTCCCAGTGGAGCTTTACGAGTCCAGCGACGAACGCAACCAACAACGTAGCAACCTCCCGGGCCGCAACGCTCATCCCAGGGTTCGTCTGCCCGTCGGACCGATTTGCATCCAATCCCTATCTGCTTTCGGGTTCGCCCCAAGCGTTCCCCGGGACAACCGCCTCTGGAGCCGCCTCAGGGTACTACTCGGGTACCAGCTATGCCGGCAATTACGGCGAAGGTTCCTACTACACTCAGTACTCCCAGTTCGCGATCAAGCCCAACGGTATCTTCTTCATTACTGGCACCGATACCACGCTGAAGACAGGATTGCATTCTCTCGCTGTCAGCCACCACGACCTTTCGCCCATAAAAATGCGAATGATCACTGACGGCTCCAGCAATACGCTGATGATCGGAGAGAAGTTTCACGAAGACGAGTTCTTCGACACATGGACCGCCGCGAACAGCGGCATGAAGATGCATCAGGTGTCGGCATGGGCCTGGGCGGGAGGAATGAAAGGCGCGGCACATCTCTTCTGCTCGTCGCGCACGGGGATCAATCAATCCACACGCGACTTTACCGCCTCTCGCGACAACATCCAAGCCCAGGATCGGAGATTCAATGCCTGGGGTAGCGGACATCCGGGGGTAAGCGGGTTTGCCATGTGCGATGGGTCCGCGACCTTCCTCCTCGAAGACATCAATCAGATCACGCTCGCGAACCTTTCGGTACGCAACGATGGCAATCCCATCAGTGGCGAGGAGTACTAATCCCACCATGTTCCATCGTTCTTCAAGGCTGCTGTTCCTGCTGTTGTTCGTTGCAGGATGCGAGACGGGACCAGAGTTGGGGACTGTCACGGGGCAGTTACTCATTCAAGGCCAGCCCGGCAATAAAGTTCGGATTGAGTTCCTCCCCGACGTGGGAACCTCCGGGCCGAGTTCTGTGGCCGAAACGGATTCCGACGGTAGGTTCTCGCTCCAACTTATGGATCGCACCGACACGCCATCGGAGGGTGCCATAGTCGGACAGCACCGAGTCGTCCTCTCCGATCTCCAGCTTGCAGAATCGGCCACCGGCAGGGGTATCCCCATTCGCTTTGGCGTGCAGTACACGATGCCTAGCGAGACGCCCTTGCGACAAACGGTAGTCGCAGGACCGCAGCAGATCACGATTGAGATTCCTTAAGAGATTGGACAGGCATAGTGAAGTCTACTATCAACCACTGCTTGCATCAGTCGAGGCGGCGCACGGCTTTCACCTTGGTGGAACTGCTAGTGGTGATCGCCATCATCGGCATCCTGGTGGCGCTCCTGTTGCCGGCGGTTCAGTCGGCACGCGAGGCTGCGCGGCGCGTTGCGTGTGTGAATAGTATCAAGCAGATTGGCATCGCGCTTCATAACTTTGAGGGCACGAATGGTAGGCTGCCTCCAGGGCTGACGCAGTTCGCGAATCCGCGTTCGGGCACCAGCGTCCACGCTTTCCTGCTGCCTTACCTCGAACAGGGCAACATCGCCGACCAATGGCAATGGGATAGTTCCGATCTCAGCCAATCGAATGCGCAGGTGCTGAAGAATACCCAAGGAGGACAGCAGGCGTTATCGGCCACCGTGTTGCCCGTTTTTCTCTGCCCCAGCGATCAGTTTGCCGAGAACCCGTTTCAAACCACCTCCACCTACGTGGACGCCCCGCAGCGCGGCGTGTGGTACGCGGCGACAAGCTACGCGGCCAACTCGGGGACAACGGGATTCTGGCCACAGTACAACTACCTCTACGACGGCATGTTCAGCATCGTTGGAGCGAGCAGTCGTCTGCCTCTCGTTCAGAACGCCAAAGGGGGCGAGAAGAATCGCTTGGTTGGCTACCGCTTCTCACAGATTGCCGACGGGCTAAGTAATACCATCGCGTTTGGCGAAAAGTACCACGTTGATCCCGTGCACGAGCGCCTTTGGGGAAGTGGTTGCCAGGACAAGCTCCGCGAACCACTTCACAAGTGGTCCGGATGGGCGTGTTCTGGTGGATGGGACTGCACCGGCCACATTATGGGGGCCATGTACTACACCAGCGTATCAGGTGGCCTGCCGGTTCCTCCCATTAACCATCGGATGCGAAACAACGCCGCCTGCGACTACACCGAGCACGACAACCGCGTGCAGGCATGGGGGATCGCCCACCCTGGCGGTGCTAACTTCTTATTCGGCGACGGGGTCGTGCAATTTCTAAACGACTCGGTGGATAGAAATGTTTTTCGCGCGGCCGCACTGCGCAGGGAAGGCGAGGTGGTCAATGCTGACCTCTTCTAAGTCGTGGACTAGAGAACTTCGCAACTTCCCAAGGTTCGTCCGACGCGAATCCATTCTGCTGATAATGTCATCTTTGGTTGCGAGCGGTTGCTCCACCCCGACGCCCGAAGTGGGAATCGTTACCGGGAAAGTAAAGCTCGATGGCAAGCCGCTCTCCGAAGTGAGCGTGTTATTCACTCCTGAAGCGCAGTCAACGGAGCTGAATCCCGCTTCGGGAGCCATCACCGACACGACCGGTAGGTTCGAACTTCAATATTCGATGCCGAACAGCCGCGACCTGTCTGCGCCACACACAGGTGCTGGGGCAGTTCTCGGTTGGCATCGCGTTATTGTGTCCGACTACAAGATGATGTCCGAGCTATTGCCCGGCCCAGGGCGTGTCCCGTTGCGATACGCCGACCCGGCGTCCTCCCCTTTGCGATTCGAGGTAGTCGCAGGCGCCCAAGTGATCGATATCGAGCTCCGCGCCCCTTAGTGCGCAACCTTCCTCACACGGTTCACCACTACGCCAACGCGGCGTTGCGGTGCTTTGTCCTTAGCAAGATGGATTCTGTTTTGAAACAGGCATGTACTTTCCTCGCGGTCTGGCTATTCGCGGCTACCGTTGCCGCCCAGTCGACTTCCTACAGTCCCCCGGCGAGCTACTACAACTTGGCCACGGGTTCGGGCGCGACGCTCAAGTCGCAACTGACCTCGGCGATGTCGGCTGGCCACGTACAACGCAATTACGGCGATCTACGGTACTCCGCTGCGATCACCGACCGTGATCCAAACAACTCGAACAACATACTGCTTGTTTATAATCGCGCATCGGTCCCCGCGACCTGGGACAACGGATCGACCTGGAATCGCGAGCATCTTTGGCCGCAATCCCTGCAACCGGGCGAGGCCAGCAACAGCACCAAAGGCGCCTTGGCGGATCCTCATGCGCTTCGGCCAGCCGATCCCGGCATCAACAGCTCGCGAGGCAACAAACCGTTTGGTAGCGATGCGACAACAGGCGCTCATCGAAGCCTGGGTACGTACTACTTTCCAGGAGATGCCGATAAGGGAGACATCGCCCGGAGCATGTTCTACATGGACACACGCTGGGCCTCGTCGGGATTGTCGCTAACCGACAACGTGCCGTCGAGCAATCAGATGGGCGACCTCTCTTCCCTGCTGGCCTGGCACTATTTGGACCCGCCCGACGAGTTCGAGCGACGTCGCAATCACGCGATCTATAGCCAAAGTCTCAATCCGACTTACTACACCAACAACCGCAACGCCTACATCGATCATCCGGAGTTCGTCTGGAGCATCTACGTCGATCAAGCGAACGACAGCCGTATCACGCTTGGCGGAGCGACGGCAAATTCCGATGGAAGTTCCATCCTCAACATGAACTTCGGCCGCGCGTACGTCGGCCAATCGGTCGTGACGAGTTCGACCGTGACGCTGAACAAGGCAGGGCTGGATGGTACCTACTACGAAGTAACGACTTCCGGCATTGCAACCGGTTCGGTCACCGGAGGGCACAATGCTTTTCGAATGGGGCAAACCGACTCACGCACGTTGCAGGTCGGACTGAACACGACCACAGCGACCGCTGGCTTGAAGCAAGGGCAAATCGTCATCGACAACTTGGACATAACCACGCAGGGCGGGGTCGGGCGCGGAGCCAATGATGCCAATGACACCATCCAGCTGAGCCTCGAAGTGGTGAATCATCCGGTTGCCTCGCTCTCTGCAAATGCCGAGCTGCGAAACTGGACATTCGACCTGGGCGAAATCACTCAGGGCTCCGGACTCGTCGACGCCTTCGATGGAGTGATCGCTAACTTGGCCCAATCTTTTGGCGGTACGTTCTTCGCCGCCGATCTGGATCTAGATGCAGTCACTCTAACCGGTGGCACGGGGGGTATCTCCGTGGACCTCCTACCATTTCCAGGTCTGGCCCAGGGCGAGCAGATGACCTTCAGCGCCTTCGTCGACACGGCTACCCCTGGCACCAAGTCGGCTGAGTTCTCACTCCTGCTATCCGGAGAGAACCTGCCTGGAGCACAATCGCAGGTTTTGTCGCTGTCGTTCCTCGTCGATGTACTCGCTGGCGGACTTGCGGGTGACTTCAACAGCGATGGCCTCGTGAACTTGGCCGACTACAGCGTATGGCGCGACAACCTAGGATCGACGGCGGACCTCCATGGAAACGGAGTCAATGATGGAATCGTCAATTCACTCGACTACGACCTGTGGAAGGCCAATTTTGGAAACATGGTGAGCGGTCCTTCGGTCGGAGGAAACGTAACGGTACCCGAACCGAGTAGTTGCTTAGTTCTCGTGCTCGTAATGCTTGCAGTTAGTCCAGCTGCATGGAGGCAAAATTAGCGCTACCTTTGCCTACGCCATTCGAACGCCAACTAGAATTCACACCACACACCTGCCAGTTCCGCCCCATCCCCATTCCTTCCCGCTACTTCATGTGCCTCTCAAGTGACGGGCCTTCCATTCCTTAGGCAACCTTCCTGCTGCTAAGGACCCTACCGGCCATCACCGTTGCCAAGAAGTTGTGGCCTACGGTCCACCTACATTTTTGTTGTGAAGCGACTGCCAACCGTTGGAGTCGTCACTTCCACTGTTTTTCAAGGGAGAGTACTCGTGAAAGTCTTTAACCCATTCCGTCTCCGAGCAGGCTTTGCTTGCCTCATGGCCTTAGCCGCGGTGGCATGGAGTCCCGCCGCCCAGTCTGCGGTAACCTTGACTGGAACCAGTTACACGGAAACCTTTGACTCACTGCCAACCAGCGGGGGGAACACCAACCCTTGGACGAATGATTCGACACTTCCTGGTTGGTCGCTCTTCACCAAGAATCTAAGCCCATTTCCAAGAATTCATGCAGGTACAGGTTCGTTGAATACGGGCGACTTCTATAGTTTCGGGCTGAGTGACGACACAGACCGGGCCCTCGGTGGCGTCGCATCAGGGAATGCCATCTTTGGCTCACCCGCGACGGGAACGCTTGCTGGATACTTTGCAGCGCAGTTTACAAACGGATCTACATCCACGTTCGACTCGTTCACAGTCTCCTTTGATGCCGAACAGTGGCGCAACGGCGGAAACACCACCGCCCAAACCATGGTGTTCGAATATGGATTTGGAAGCAGTTTCGATTCTGTCTCTGGTTGGACAGCCCCAGGTGGCACGTTTGATTTTACTTCGCCGATCGTTTCAGCTTCCGCTAGTGCATTGGATGGAAATGCCGCGGAGAATCGCGCCGCAGGGCTTGGTGGCATGATCGCCGGACTTGCATGGCTGCCCGGTGAGTCACTATGGGTTCGTTGGATTGAGATTAACGACGTTGGCAACGACCACGGCATGGGAATTGACAACTTTACCATCAGCACCACGCAAGAAGGCGGCGGTGGAGGTAACAACCCAGCCGGCGACTTCAATAACGACGGTGTTGTAAACCTAGCCGACTACACGATGTGGCGCGACAACCTTGGCGGTGAGCCCGGTGTCCTGCTCAATGACACCTTCGGTGGCGTCATTGGCGATGGCCAGTATCAGTTGTGGAAAGACAACTATGGTACAGGCACCCCCACTCTCGCGGCGGGTAGCGCGCAATCTGTTCCGGAGCCAGCCGCGCTCACAGCGGTCGTCATGAGCGTGATCGCGGGGCTCGCCCTTAACTCGCGTCGCCTATGCAAGCGGTAAACCTTTACCGCCTTGGTGTGTCTACGAGCTCTTGCCGAGCTCGGTCGCCCAAGACGTAGACCGTTGCCAGCTTCCGTTGGCAATCACACTGACTTCACACCCTTTGTTCGTCTATTCAATTGAAAGGTGAGACTAATGAACCTGCAATCTGTGATGACTAGCTCCAAGCGGAGCGGCCGAGCTAAGTGCTCGTTCCGCGTCGGAGCGTGTTTTCTGGCGACGTGCGTCGCTGCACTATCGGCGACAGAATCGCTCGCGGCGATTATCCTCAGCAATCCCATCACCAACACGAATCCCAGTGCGTCGAACCCTTTCAACGCAGGGCAAACAGTTCATCCAAACGTAACCTCCACTGGTATTGGTAGAGGTGCTGGAATCAATGCCAACGCGGGTGGCGATCGATACAACGCCACCGCCTGGAACTTGGCCGCATTCGACGCGAGCGATTACTTCACTTTCTCCATCACCCCGAACTCAGGGTTCGAGATCGACTTTACGAACTTTGTCTACGTCGGCCAACGCTCCAGCACGGGTCCGAGCTCGTTTTCGTTTCGGTCAAGTGTAGACGGTTTCGCCAGCAGCATCGGCTCGGCAACCGCAACTGGCACTACCATTAGCCTTGCAGCTGCGGCTTACCAGAATATTTCCTCGCCAATCGAGTTTCGCTTTTACGGCTGGGGTGGAACCAGTGCCTCGGGCACCTTTAGCATCAACGACTTCACCTTCAATGGCGAAGTGAACTCGCTGGCTAGTCCCGACATCGATACTGCGCAACCCACGGTCAGCTTTCTTCCCAGCGTCGTAGGAGCAGTGCTCTCCGAAGTCGTAACGCTGAATGAAGTGGGCGGTGCCGCGGCCAACTACACTTCGACCATTACCGGCGACGCCATCGTTCAATCAGGTGCCAGCGGCTCCATCGGAGCGAATGGCTCGGGGGCAATCAATGTCGGGCTGAATACCAGCTCAGCAGCCTCGAAGGCTGGTACCGTCGTGGTGAATGACGGCAATCCCGACGTCGATCAGATTGCAGTGAGCGGATCCGTGTTCGATCCGAGCACTGCATTGTTTGCATCAAATGGTGCCAACAACTTGACAATTGACTTTGTCGCTCAGCCAATCGGCTCGGGCGTGTTATCCCTGGGCGAAGCGATCTACAACGCCTTGCAAACTCTCGACTACACCGCTGAGCTGGACTTCGACTCCATCAATGGCATCGGCGATACGGACGTGCTCTCCACAGACTTGGTCGCTGGAGCTTTCACCAATCTCAATGCAGGGATTGGCAACGGCGAAGGTTTCCAGGTGCTGTTCGACACCAACAACGCTTACGGTTCCTACAGTGCTACTTACACCTTGGGTCTGTCGGACTCGGACAATTACTTGGGAGCCGGAGCGGCTGGCTCGCAAGTGTTGACGCTCACTGTCACTGGTTCCTTGGTACCCGAACCAAGTTCCTTTGCCGTGCTTGGTCTCGGCATAGCAGCGATGGGTTGCCTACGGCTCCGACTACAAAAGGACCGAGGCTAACCAGTTGGCCCTACAAAAGACCAGTACCCGCGACATCAACATCCCTCCTGAATGTACTCGCCACCGCTCGCACGCGGCGCGGTCCATGTGACTACCACACCGGGTTCGATGTCAGATGCGGTACTGCTACCAGTGAGAGAGGCTGCGGAGCCAGGCAGCGGCGTCCGCAGTCTCTCAAGCTGGTTACTGGTCAAGGTAGCCCGACTACTTCACGTGCAGGCGAAACCCCCAATGACTCCTCGTAGGTTAGTCTTACTCAATCCGCTTCCAGTCCTACCTATCTTCCATCGCCAAGTGCACATTCCCATTAGAGATGCTCTGTTTCGCCTGTCCCGCGGCGTCGATAAGCTTGAGGAAAGTCGGAACGACAGCAAGCGCAGGACTAACGGAGTTATCGTCCGCCCACCGGCAAAAGTCGCTTCAACGAGAACGCCTAGGTGCCATTTCGTCCAAATGATAGAACAGGAGTGCCTCGACCACTGTCTCGTAGGTGGGAGAGTAGCTTTAAGTATCTAGAATGCCCGTTCGTCTGATCGGTGTCGGCCACACCAAGGGCTGGAGACCAGCGACATCACCACGCGGTAACCACTATCGCGTAATGCCGGCGCTGTAGAACCCTATTCCCACTTCACGAGATTGAAGCATCACTGCGGCGTAAGGGCGGAGATGTGATCTAAGTACGTTTCTAGGGGATTGTTTAGTGGCCGACTTCTCTTGACGCAGTCACCACAGAGCAGGTGGCAAGCGTTCGCACCGGTGCGTAGAGAGCAATGCCTGTTGTCGGGGTCGTGTCTATGGCCTTGGCCTTGGCCTTCCGGCGTTCATGACTCCCAAACAGACCTTGGCAGCAAGTAAGAAATCACCTGCGTCCACTTCACACGGTCGTAGGTTCGCGAGAGGCCAATTGGGTCCCTTGTGAAGTGAGGGCATCGATCAATTCTGGCAATGCGTGCAGAACTGCGGTTGGTTGCGCTTCTCGAAGTTGCGATTCTGATTGCGCACCCGTAGTGATACCAAACGTCATCGCGCACCCGGCATTCTTCCCTTCTTCTATATCAATCTGGGAATCTCCCACCTTCACAACCGCGAGGGAAGAACTGCAACCCACTAACGCGATGGCGCGATGAATCATGTCTGGATGAGGACGATTGTTCGCAACATCACTTGCTGTGACGAGTCCGTCGATCTCGCGACCGACGACCCATCCAAGTTTGTCGATTAGCGATTCGGCGGTAGTTCTGTCGTAGCCGGTATTTAGGACGGACTTGATGCCCTTGCTTCGTAACTGCCGGAAAACCAACGATGCGTCTGGCTGCTCACGGACATCTAGCTGCTGGTAGGCAGTTGTTAGCCGCCGTTTGAAATCTTCGAAAATAGAGGCCGCCTCTTCCTCTGAGTGAACTTCGCCGTCTAATGCCAAGACATCACGAATGGCCTGCAATTTCTCCTTGCCAGCCGCGACTGCCTGGACTTGCTCTTGCGAGAACTCATAGCCAGCTGCGTTTACAGATTCACGTACTGTTTTGTAGACGACGTTACCCTCGTCAACTGTCGTGCCGGCCATATCGAAAACCACCAGCTCAATCATTTCTCAACTCCATAGACCAGGCGAACGCCCAGCAGCACATATCAAAGATCCCAGTTGATGGGCGACCATTGGGTTACCAGGGGACAGCATAGCTACTGCCTGGACCGCTGGTAACCATGCAGGGCGCAGAATGACACTGTTCTTAACCAAGTTTTAACCATGCAGCTGCCGACCAGGGCGCTGGTCCTAATGCGTGGATGTCTCAGTAAACTTGGTTTATGTTCATGTGAGGGAGCGTCTTTCTATAGATTTGCCTCGGAACTTCACAAGGGCTTAACATCCACAACGCATGCTATTCCCCTTTCTAGTTCGGGAAGAATCTGCATGCCCCCTACCGCTAGCAAGATATCTCCTCGGCCGACTTCAGCGGCCGATCGCCAAGGCTCAGCGGGTTTCGCCGCCTACTGCATCGCCGCGGCGTTCGTCACCTACTTCTGCATGTACGCTTTCCGCAAGCCCTTCAGTGCGGGAGTGTACGAAGAAGTGACCCTCATGGGCATTGGCTACAAGACCGTGCTGGTTATGTCGCAGGTCGCGGGGTACACGATTTCGAAGTTCATCGGAATCAAGGTGATCAGCGAAATGCCCCCCGCGCGGCGAGCTGTCTCCATCATGGGACTGATCCTGGTGGCACACGCGGCGCTCTTGCTCTTCGCGATCGTACCACCGCCCTATAACTGGCCCTTCCTGTTCCTCAATGGCTTGCCGCTGGGGATGATCTTCGGACTCGTGCTTTCGTTCCTCGAAGGGCGACGCATGACCGAAGCATTGACCGCGGGTTTGTGTGCGAGTTTCATACTAGCTTCGGGTGTGGTGAAATCGGTGGGGCGATCGCTGGTGGTCGATGGCGGAGTCTCGGAGTACTGGATGCCGTTCGTCACGGGGCTGTTGTTCCTGCCACCCGTGTTGATCGGGGCGTGGCTGTTGGGTCGTATTCCGCCACCCGATGCCGCGGACATCGCCATGCGATCCCCCCGTTCGCCGATGACTCGTGACGACCGCTGGCGGTTTTTCCAGCGTCACGCTTTCGGGCTCAGTGGCCTGGTAGTGATTTACGTTCTGTTGACGATCATTCGCACGCTTCGAGACGACTTTGGCGTCGAAATTTGGCGCGAGCTCGATCCCAACGGACAACCTTCCATCTTCTTTTGGACCGAAGCGGTGGTGGTGCTGGGGGTGCTGCTGGTGAATGGGAGTGCGATTTTCATTCGCGATAATCGCAAGGCGTTCCTCGGATCATTCGCCCTGCTTGCCGGCGGATTCGTGCTGGTGCTCGCGGTACTGTCCGCGTTCGCCGCCGATGCCATCTCGCCGTTCGCGTTCATGATCGGCATCGGCATCGGGACCTACGTGCCGTACGTAGCGTTTCACACTACCGTTTTCGAACGAATGATCGCCCTGTTCCGCGAGCGAGCCAACATTGGTTACCTAATGTACCTTGCGGACGCCACGGGCTATCTCGCAGCGGTCCTAGTGCTAGTGTCGAAAGACTGGCTGGTTCGCAAAGGGAGCTACCTTGAGCTGCTCAAGGGAGGAAGCTTCTGGCTGAGCGTGGCGTCGCTGGTCATTACGCTCGCGTTGTTCGCGTACTACACTCGACTCCATCGCATTGCGAACCTTCCCGCAAGCGAACTCGTGGTTGTGGAGACAGCGTGACGCAAGAACGATTAGACCAACTGGAAGACGTGGCGAAGCTCCTGGCCGAGTGGCAACCTCGCAAGCTGCTGATCGTTGCCGATCGCGGTGCGTACCAGCATTCGGGAGCGGCGGAGCGATTGGCGTCGCTGGCGAAGGAGCATGATGCGACGCACTTCTTCGAGTTTCAACCGAATCCGCAAGTCGCCGACGCCGAGCAATGCAGTGAGCGGATGGGCGATGTCGACGATATCACCGTGCTAGTGGTTGGCGGAGGATCCGCGATCGACATCGCGAAGCTCGCCTGCCACCTGCACGCACAAGGAGGAGTGAAAGACCGGTGGTGGTCGCGAACGACGGACCTCGCACCTCGGCGAGCGAGACTCGTCGCCGTCCCCACCACCGCCGGCACGGGGAGCGAGGCGACGCACTTCGCGGTGGTGTATGCCAATGGCGAGAAACACTCGGTAGCTCATCCATCGCTGCTTCCCGACGCCGTGGTGCTGGATGCTTCGCTTACGGCGAGCTTGCCACCGGCGATAACCGCGGCATCGGGCCTGGACGCGATAACGCAAGCCATCGAGTCTCTTTGGGCCAAGCAAGCAACAGAGGAGTCTCTTAGCTACGCACGTCAGGCACTCGCACTTGGGCTCGCGAACCTCGAACGGACAGTGAATGCACCCGAGTTAACGCATCGCCAAGCAATGCTCGAAGCCGCTCACCTCTCGGGTAAAGCGATCAACATCTCGCGAACAACCGCCGGTCATGCGCTGTCTTATCGCTTGACCAGCAAGTACGGCGTGCCTCACGGCTTCGCGGTCGCGATCTGTTTGCTCGGTCTCCTTCGCGACATGGAGAATCGCTACGAGCAAATCGTCGACAGGAATGACCAACTCGCCATGGCACTCGCAGGGATTGCTAGAGAGTTTGGCTGTGAGTGGTCGACTTCGCATAGATTGGCGACGGTAACCGCGCGGTGGGAGGAACTACTCCAGCAAGTCGGATGTCCGACGACCTTGGCAGCGTGTGGCGCTGTTAGCGAAGGAGATCGCGTGGCACTGGCTCATGCGGTGAATGCCGAGCGACTCGGCAATCATCCCACGCCGTTGACGACCGCAGAGCTTGAGGGCGTTCTGAGCACTATTCGCTGAGCACGTCCTGTTAAGTGGGCGGATTGCTGGAGAGACGCGACACGCGAATCGCAGTACGCCGTCGAAAGTCGGTTGGCGTCGACTTGAACTCGCGGCGGAACGCACGGGTGAGCAATTCGGCTCGTTCGAAGCCACAGGCGGTCGCGATCTGAGCGATGGATAGCTCGGTGTCGCAGAGCATCTCGACGGCCTTCTGGACCCGGACGCGCCGAATCTCGTCGCGCGGCGTACGACCCAGGTGGTGACGAAACCCTATCTCCAGCGCCCGGCGACTAAGAGGAATCGCAGCGAGAATATCACCGATTCGCAAATGAGACGCAAAGTTCAGCTGGATGTACCGGATGGCTTCGGCGATGAGGTCGTCTTCCACCGCGATCTTGTCGGTGGACTGGCGAGCGATGATACGCCCGGGTGGCAATCGCAAGTCGCGAACGTCGTCGCGACCCGCCATCAGACGATCGAGCATCTCGGCGGCGCGATAACCAACGTGCTGCGGCGCGTGATCGATACCCGAGAGCGGTGGCGAGGAAACCCGACTGCAAAGCTCGTCGTGCTCGCCGCCAAGGACCGCGATGTCGTCGGGAACGGAGATGTTGGCGAGGGCACAGGTTTCGGTAACGAGTCGACCTTGCAACGAGTCGAACGTGAGGAGCGCCGTCGGCCGGGGCAATTGTTGCACCCACTCCGACAATGCATCGAGTTGCGATTGCCCATCCAGCAAATGAATGGATTCGTCAGGGGCAAACTGTGGGCAAGGGTAGCCGAGTTGTTCGATGTGCTCGACGAACGCGCTACCGAGTCGATCGTAGTAGCTGGGACGAAGCGTCGATCGGCAGTAAGCGAACTGGCGATAGCCATTGTCGAGAAAGTACTGCACGGCAAGCGCCGCGGTTTGCATTTCGTCGCAGGTGCAAGTGCGAATCAGGTTCTCGCCATAACGAAACCACGAGACGTTCACAGCCGGAATGTGCCTGGCTATGAGCTGTTCGGCAAGCGCCGAATGGGTGATGCGGGCGATCACTCCATCGCCATTCCAAGCATCGGGCAGCAGCAAGCGATCGTACTTACCTCGCGGCTCGAACGTGAAGAGCCATCGCTTGCCACGCGTTTTGGCGTAGTTAGCCACTCCTTCGATCAGCCCCGAGCCCCAGCTGGTGGCTGTATCAATCAGTAGCGCGATACGTTTTAAATGTGCGGCATCGGGCCGAAGGGGACTGGGCGAAGAATTGGCGAATGGCGAGGTCATGGTCACTCGATCGAACTACCACACCGTTTGAGTCAGTGCGCAGAACGGACTGCTACTTTCGCAGGCAATCGAAGTAGCACCCTTGGAAAGAGAGACTATTGAGTATCGACGTTTATGTTAAGAACGTGGGAACTTTGCTCGAACTCGCTAATATTGTTCTTGGAATTATCCAGGTCGCGACGAAAGGCACCTATTACCGAGGGCTACTTGTGCAGCGATGCGGCTGGAGTCGCCGCGGCATGCGCATCGCCCTGCGAGATCCGCTGCTCGGCAAGCCCAAAGGACATAGTCATGCCGCATCCGCCGGTGGCAATGACTACCGTGACACCGGGCTCGGGGTGATGAACGAACTGCAACTCGCCATTCGGGCGAACCACGTAAATCCCATGCCAGCGGGCGGAGAGATTCCAGTCGGGCAGTACCAAGAATCGTTGCAGCTCGCGGATCATCAACTGCTGGATCTCTTCGCTATCGAAGGGCGTGATGTCGGCACCGTACTCGTGGGAATCGCCAAGAACCACTTCCCCCAGGCCATTTTGAGCGGCCATGACGTGGATGCCATACCGGTCGAGTTCGGGATACTCCGCGGAGATGCGGCCTTGAACGTCGCCCAGCGAGGGGCAATGCGCGAACGACTTGTAGTGGCGCAGAGTCAGCCCCCCTGCCACGTGAGGTCCAAGCTTCCAACCGCCTGGCTGCGGAACGGTCCGCATCATTTGCAACTTGCACCTGGCGATTGCTTGTTCGCGGAACGCTTCGGGATAGAGCAGCGCGAAGTCAGCGCCCGAAGCCACAGTCACTCGATCGAACTCCCAAGTCCGTCCATCGCTCGCCTCGACGCGCGGGTAATCCACAGCGACGATCGGCGTGCCGTACTGGAGCTTTACGTTGTAGCGATCGGCGAGCCACTGGGGCATATGGCGAACCACTTGCCGAGGGTCGACACCCACTTCAGTCTCGCTAAACATCGCGCCTACTAGGCTCTCGCTTCGCACGCCAAGGCACGCTTCGGCTGCTTTCTGTGGCGTCAGCGTTCGACACTGGTAGCCGTGACCATCTGCCACGTCGACGAACTCGCTGAGTACCCGCAGTTCATCTTCGTGCTGGGCGACGAAAACGGATCCGCGAGCGGAGTACCACAGCCCCGCGTCTTCAAGAAACTCCAGCCACAGGGAACGGCTGAGCATTGCCGATTCCAGAAGGTGAGGTGGCTGACCGATGGGCCAGACCATGCCGAAGTTGCGAATCGAGGCTCCTTCGGCGTGCGTGTGGCGTTCGAAGAGCGTCACGTCGTTGCCGCGGGCGGCCTCGCGCCACGCCGCGGCGAGTCCTGCAATTCCGCCGCCAATCACTCCAACTTTCTCACGCATCGCATCGATCTCCGGCTTGTTGCTTACCTCTTCTCCAAAACTGTATCACTAGTTGCTTGCTAGTGCCACGCGGTCGACAACCTGCAGATAGTGCTCCAAAGGTGGAGTCTCGAGGTTCTCGATCTTGGCGAGATCGTCCCAGCGACGAACCCGAATTGCGTCCTCAAAGTACTCACCACGCCGGAACTCTTCGCACTCTTCATCAGTGAATGGTCCTCCTTGCAGCTCAAGGCTAAGCTGGGACGGCTCGCTCAGGGTTGCCCAGTAGCCGGGCTCTGCGGCGCTCAAGTAGCGTTTCGAGTCGACATGCAGCCGAACCGTTTCAAGGACGATTGCCGGGAAACGACGCGCGAGCCATTCGGCCGCGAGCACTTCATGCAGGTCGTCGATACCTTGCTCGGGTGCATCGCTGGGGAGGTGATGGAGCAAGTGGCCAATGTCATGCAGCAGCGCGGCGGTGACAAGTTCGTCGCTCGCACCCTCGCGTTCGGCAAGGAACGCAGCTTGGAGGGCGTGCTCGATCTGCGTGACTTGCTCGTGCCCATACTGCGAATCACCACCTTGCTCGAACATCTTGCGAACCTCGTCCGTGGTTCTCTTAAACGTGGCTGTCGTATCGGTGCTCGCCATTTGATGCTCCCCTCTTATGGGTTGTTGTGGATCCGTGGCCACCGCTAACAAAGTCTAACAACGTACTGCTGGCATCCCAGGGGGACGTGTTGCGCAGAGAACTTGACGCCCTGCGCAGCGCCCCGCGACAGCGTCTGGCGAAGAGCCCATCGAAACCCCGCCCCGATTGTGAAGGAAGTGTGCAGATTGCGCAGAGAGTCAAGAACCGCAAAGGACTACACGGCCTTTTTCTGGATTGCAGCAAAAGTTAGTCGAGCGGTCATCCAATCTTCACACTCCGCGCTCAAGATTCGCCCGGCTTCACGGTTGTGCCGTTGCGAAACAACGAGCAACCGAGAAGTGGACGGGCAATGGGTCAACTTGGTGTCGGCAACAAACTGAAACCACTAACTGGAGGGGTGTACTGATGAGATGGCAACGTTGGAAACTAGCGGCACTTGTTGCTGCAAGCGTGGTACCTGGTGCGGTGACGAACGGGCAGACCGTGCTCTTTTCCGAAAACTTCGACAGCCTGCTGCCGTCGCTACAAAGTAGCGTGAACGAGCGCGTGGGAACTGCGATCCTCACTGTCGTGGCTACTACGCCCGACACCACCGCGATTCCGGGCGTGTGGGGTGCAACCACGCCGGGCTGGACCACGGACAATACACTCAGCACGTACGATGGCAGCCCCACCGTTACGCCAGGCGTTCCGGGAACGGGTCTTCCGGCGATCGGTGTCGACGAGTGGGAAGGCTGGCGCTTTGCCAACAAGAACTTCTGGAGCGAGGCAGCCGGCAATCAGGACCGTGGCCTCTTCGGACAAACCTCGGGTGCTTCGGGCACGGTTGCAATTGCCGACGCCGACGAGTACTTCGATCTGGATAGCCAGAACGACGCCACCAATGGTGGCTACTTCAGCAGCGCACTCAATAGCCCCACCTTCGCTGTCGAAGCTGGCGGATTTTACGGGCTAGGTTTCGATTCGAGCTGGCGCCCAGAAGCGTTCGACGACGCAGCGCTGGGCGACACGGTCGTTAATCTTAATAATCAAGCGGTCGAAATCATTGCAACGTTCAACAATGGTTCGACGCAGGTGGTGAAGTGGAATTCCGATGCGAGCGACGTGCTCAACTTCAAAGACGATGCCCCCGATCAGCACTTTGCCTCGGATGGTTCGCAGATATTCTTCGAAGCACCCGCTGGTGCGACCGAGGCGACGCTTTCCTTCCGTCTGGCGAACGCCGCCAACGACTGGTGGTGGGCCGTCGATAATATTGAAGTGGTCGATCTAATTGGTGTGGCGGGCACCGTGTTGTTCGAAGACTTTGAAGACACCGTACTTGGCGACAGCGTCAACGAACGTCTCGGCGCCGGAGCCAAGGTGACTAGTGCCCCCGGAAGTGCAACGACGATTCTTGGTACTGACTATCCGACCGAGTCGTACGCCGAGGCCTTCACGCATGCAGCTCCCTCAGGGTGGGATCGCAACACGACCATCGACGCGGGCAACGAGGGCGATAACAACATTGGCGTGTTCGAATGGGAAGGTTGGAGCTTCGCCACGCCCGAGTTCTGGACGTTCGCTGATAAGCAGGGCCGCGAGGGCTTCACCAACGGTACGGGTGTCGTGGCCATTGCCGATGGCGATGAGTGGACCGACCTCGGGAGCCCCACCGGCACCATGCTGACGATGCTCGAAACTCCTGAAATCGATCTCACGGGTGTCGACTCCGGCACGCAACTCGTACTGTCATTCGACTCGGGCTACCGTGCCGAAGATGGGCAATCGATTGCGGTGCTGGCTTACTTCGATGGTGACACCGCAAATCCACTCGAGCTTCTGGCTCGCGATGGTACCAGCGGTGACGCGCTCAACGAAGCGGTGAGCCTAGTGTTCGATCCAGCCGGTGCCAGCAGTGTTCGCTTCGCCTTTGAGTACGAAGGTGGCAACAACTGGTGGTGGGCAATCGACAACATCGAGCTCTCCACTTCCGTGGTGCCCGAGCCCTCGACTGTGGCACTGCTAGTACTCGGTGGGGCGATGATGATCGGCGTCCGCCGGAAGCTTGGTTGATTTCTTCTTGGCAGTTCCTCCACGCCTTCCTTGTCGAGCATCGGCAAGGAAGGCTCGGGAGGATGCCAATCTGCTGTACCGCGTGTGTTGCTCGCTGCTACTCCTCTGTTGGAACTGACGTTTTGCTTCTTGGAGTCTGGTCGGATATGCGAAATCACTTTCTATCTTCCGTTGTGACTACTTGGCTCGGGCTTGCCTGCCTTTGGATGTCGGCTACGCCTTGCCAGGCCGTGGATCTGCTGTTCGAAGATTTCGAGGGCGTGACGCTCATGCCTGTCGTGACGTTCGAATCGGAGCTTCGCGAGCGCGAAGCTTGGCAGACTGTCGGCCCGCAGGGTCCGACCGGGTGGACCGAAGTCAACCTGACGACCTCGGTTGGTGACACGGAGAACGGCGTGCTGGAGTTCGAAGGCTGGCGGTTCGTCGACAAAGCCTGGTGGATTGCGACCGCGGGCAATCAAGGCCGCTCCGACTTTCTTAACGGCACTGGAATTATCGCGGTCGCCGATCCCGACGAATGGGATGACTTCGGCAATCCCGACGGAAGCTCCGAGACCGACTTGCTCCCCGAGAATGGTGTATTCGACTCGACACTCAAGACTCCCTCGATCAACATCGCGGGCCTTGGTAACCAAGTGAAGCTGGCCTTCAGTTCGTCGTGGGTACCCGAAGATCTACAAACGGCGACGATTCGAGCTGTGTTCAACACGGGCGCCCCGCTGGACCTTGATGTGTGGACCTCGCAAAGCACCGACCCCAACTTCAAAGACACGGCCACCAACGAGCGTGTGGTCTACGACCTAACCGGCGTGCCAGCTGGTGCTACCAGCGTGCAGTTTGAGTTTCGCATGCAAGGAAACAACGACTGGTGGTGGGCGGTGGACGACGTGCAGGTGTTTACCGGCAACGATCCCGGACCCGATGGCGTGCTGCGAGCGATCATAGATCGCGGCACGGGCGAAGTGACCATCGTCAATCAAACGGGGGCTACCGTGGATCTCCGCGGTTACTCGATCCGCTCGACCGCCGGCGCATTCGACGAAGCAGCGGCCGACTTTTTGTCCGAGTCCAATAGCAATTGGGTGCAGGCCACGCAGGTTGGCGGTGTCGCCAACGACCTAAGCGAACTACACCTCAGCAGCCACGCCTTCGCGGCCAATGGCTCGATTGAGTTTGGTGCCGACGTGTGGCAAGGCTATTACGTTGAGAATGGCGATATCCGCTTCAACTACCTAGTCGAAGGAAGCGACGATCAACTCGTCGGTATTGTGGAGTTCGTTGGCGGGAGTGGCCAACCTTACGAAGTGCTCGATCTGAATTTCGACGGCTCGGTCGACATTCTCGATTGGGAGGAATTTCGCGCTGGGTACGCGACACCTCTCGCAGGGCTTACGCAGGCCACTCGTTACTCTCTCGGCGATCTCGACTTCGACGGTCGGCATTCGTTGGCGGACTACACGGAGTTCCAACGCCTGTTCGAGCAACAATTCGGTGCGGGGGCGTTTAGTGCGATGCTGAGTGGTAACACCGTGCCGGAACCGAGTGGGATTCTGCTCGCGGCTGGAGCAGCCGTGCTCTTACTTGGTCGTCGTGTGCGAGTGCGGGCAGGCTGGTTGGTGCGACTCGCCTCTCTAATGCTGGTATTCAGCGCGGCGGGAACTTCCAACGCACAGCTCACTCTGTTGTTCGAAGACTTCGAAGACGTGCCGCTGGGACCCTCTGTCGAAGAGCAAGTCGCCGGCTCCAACGTGTGGAGCGAAGCCCCGCCCGTCTCGGTCGTACCGACCACCGGTGGTGGCACCGCGTCCTGGACCATCGATGACTCGGGTGTTCCCATTTCGGGAGCTCCCGATCCTGTCACCGGCAGCCCGGCCTTCGACGGCGTCACCGAATGGGCTGGCTGGGCCACCGCGGATCGCGATTGGTGGGTCGACACGGCCGGCGATCAGGGACGCAGCGAGTTCACGCGCGGCTCGGGCAACGTCTTCATCGCCGATCCCGACGAGTGGGAAGACGGCCCCACCAGTCCAGGCGCGAATCCTCCGTTCAACTATTACGACGCCCGTGCGAAGACGCCGGTCATCAACATTCCCGCTGGTATTCCCGCTGGGCGCATCAAACTGTCGTTCGATTCGAGCTGGCGCCCCGAAGGTTTCGACGATTTGGCCGGCAGTAACAACAATCAATCGGCTTTCGTGCGGGCGATTTACAACGGAGGCGCTCCGCAGAACGTACTTCGCTGGGACTCGGACGACGAAGGTGATTTCTACAAGCCCGACGCTACGAACGAACGAGTCTCGATCGATCTCAACTACAATGGCACGGCCACAACGCTGCAGCTCGAGTTCGCGCTTGAACAAGCGTGGAACGACTGGTGGTGGGCCATCGACAACGTGCTGGTGTCGGTAGCCGCCGAACCTCTCGCGCTGCGTATCAACACCGCCAACGGCCGCGCCTACCTCGCCGGCAACGACGTGATACCAAGCAGCATCACGGGTTTCGACGTGTTCAGTGCTAGCGGTCAACTGGTGGTGAACCCAAGTGGCGGGCTCTCGGCAACAGCAACCGAAGCCGTGGATGGCCCCATCGACCCCGACGCGATCGCGGGCAACGGGCCGGGTGAGCAATGGGAGATGCTCGGCTCGAGCACCAATCAGTTTGCCGAGGCGTTTCTGTTCGGCAGCTCGGTGTTCGATAACTCGCGAAGCGAGTCGCTGGGCCAGTTGCGATCGGGTTTGCCCGCCGATCCCGCCGCGGCCGCGGCCGGCAGCGACTTGGTGTTTACCTATTCGCTTAGCTCAGGCGATATCGTCGAGGGAACCATCGAGTACTTCTACGAAGAGGTAATGGGCCTGCCAGGCGACTTCAATCTCGACGGCAAAGTGAATCTGGCCGACTACACCGTGTGGCGTGACAATCTGGGTGCCGCGAACGACGGGGGACTCAATGGCAATGGCAACAACCTCGGCACCGTGGACGGCGCAGACTACGCTTTGTGGAAGCAGAACTTTGGTACAACTTCCGGATCGCTCGCCGCAAGCTCGGCCGGTCAACAAGTCCCTGAGCCCGCCGGTGCGTTGCTCGTCACTTTGGCCTTGTTTGGCGGCGTCTGGCAACGCTTTGGCCAACGCTTGCGAGGTAAGTGGTTGATGCCGCTCGTTGCTACATGTGCATTTGGCATTTCGGCAACAACGATCGCACTACCCCCAGCACCCTACCTGGACCGCAACTATCGCTTCGGCGACGCCGACTTGAGTGCGACCGCGGGTTCGATGATCTCCCAGCAGGACTCACAGGGCAACTACGTCACCTACGACAGCGCGGGTGCACTGGGGCAGCAGCAGCTCATCGATCTAGTGGCTGTTAGCCCCACTTCGCGGCGAGCTACCTACGTGAGCACCGCCGATCGACCGGATGGAAACGGACAGATCGGCTTGCAACTGAACTCGGCGACCGTCGACCGACAGTACCTGCGGACTGGCTTCGGCGAGGCGTTGAACTTCCCCGAGCAGTCGCCATCGAGCGCCGCGTCGCTCATCACTCCGGGTGGCTCGCTCAACTACTTCCGCATCAACGATCGTGGGTTTGAACTGTGGGCCAAGCCGACCGCCATTACCGGTCAGCACGCCATCGTGATGGACAGCCAGCAGCATGGTGTGATGATCAACAGCCAAGGGAAGTTCTCGATGCGGTACGCTAGTCGCTACGAGGTCGAGACTACGCAGCTTCCCGGCCCCGATGGTCAACTCGGCACGCCCGACGACGTGCTCCAAGCCGGCGACCCTGTACTCACGCCGGCCGACTACGCGACCGATGTCGCCGCGGTCGCCAACCAGTGGTACCACTTGTCGGTCGTACGGCCGATGGGTCCGAGTCAGGGATCGATCTTCTACATCAACGGCGTGGCCGAGGCCATCGCTTTTGGCGAATACGCCGTCGAAACCATCGTTAACATCGGCGAAGGGGAAGTATTTACGAACATCGACTCGCTCGACATTAGCCCGCTCACCGTGGGGCGTGCAACAAGTCCCACGTCTTTCGACGTGCCGCTGGCCGAGGCGCACTTTTTCCGCGGTGTGGTAGACGATCTCAAGATGTTCGTCGTCGGTCTGAACGACAACGACAATCTTCCCGGTGGTGGCAACGATGTTCTCAATGACTGGGGCGAGTATATCTTCGAGCGTGACAATGGCTACGCCCAGGCTTTCGCGCCACTGGTAGATGGCGACCTCAACGGCGACATGAACATCACGCTCGCCGATGCAGGACTTTTCGCCCAGCACTGGCTTGACGAAAAGCGAATGTCTGCCGTGAATCCGTTCACCGACGAAGAGTTCAGTCGACTGGTCGGCGATCTCGATACCCGTGCGTGGGGCGACTTCGACTACAACGGCATCGTCGATCTGGAAGATTGGGCGATTCTCAACAACGCTAACCCGATGGTGGGAGCGGCGGCACTGCGATTGATCGCCGGTGCCACCGTGCCCGAGCCTTCGTCGGGACTGATCGTAAGCTTGGCTGCCGCCGTGCTGCTGACGTTACCAGTAGTCAGAAGCCGCCGAGGCTAAGTAGAAAATACGTCCCGCGCAAGGGGGGCGAGTGGGCTGTTACGGAAGAACCATTGTAAGTGAGGAGACGCGGGTAATATGAAGACTCTATTGGATGGACGTGCCGCTCGTTCGCGCGGTTTTACCCTGGTGGAACTGTTGGTAGTGATCGCCATCATCGGCATCCTAGTCGCGCTACTTCTGCCCGCCGTTCAAGCGGCTCGAGAAGCAGCGCGACGATCGCAGTGCAGCAACAACCTCAAGCAGATTGGCCTGGCGTGCCTCAATTACGAGTCCTCGCAGGGCACACTGCCGCCGGGCGCGTATCTCGGTGAAGGAAGCGCGTGGTCGGCGTTCATCCTACCCTACTTGGAGCAAGGTAGCATCTTCTCGCACCTCACCATCGGTGAGGATCGAGGGGGAAACTATCAATGGGGCTACAACGGCGGAGAGTATGCGGACGCAGCGGCTCTTGGTGATCAGTTTCGCAACATTCAGCTCGTCGAGACGGTGATGCCCGTGTACCGCTGCCCTTCGATGTCCCTTCCCGAGCACATGTACGATCAATCCGCTGATGGTTACATCGTGATGCGTCGCGTGCCGGGTTCTTACATTGGAGTTGGCAGTGGCTTAGCGAAACTTCAGTACCCGACGTTTTGGTTGCGAGTTGGTCGACAAGATGGGGCTCCGCCACTGTGGGAGGGGGCGGACGGCGTGCTCGTCGGCGTCCACCATCAGGAGGATCGCAACAAAGGGAGAATCGCCCTGCGTCGTATCACTGACGGAACTTCGAACACCCTAATGGTCGGCGAAGCGGTTTCCGACCACGAGACTATTGAAGCCGAAGGCCGTCAAACCGAGGATCGCCGCGGCAATCGCAAGGACCATTGGTACGGCGGCAGTGACGACATCGACACCGCGATCTCGGGCGATAGTAGCTTTAGCGATCCCTCGGAGTTCCTTGGTTCCACGGCTGTCGGTATCAACTTGCAGACCACACCCGCCGAAAACCAGCGCGTCTGTCGTTCCGCTGAGTCGCCCGCCTGTCAGGCGTTGCAATTGAGCTTCGGTAGCACTCACTCGGGAATCGTCCAAATGGTGTACGTCGACGGGCATGTCGAGCAAGTCGAAGAGAGCATCGACCCCAAGGTATGGAGCGACCAAGGTTCCCGCGCCAGCCAAGTCTATACCACCGGCGGTGCCGACTATCGTTAAGTTTACCTTCGTGTTGACACTGTATCCGACTATGCTTCGACTCATTGCGTTTGGCTTTCTGCTGTTCGTTGTACTGAACCAGTGTGCGGAGGCGGATAATCGTGTGCTTGTCATCGGCATTGATGGCGCCGGTGGCCAGTACATGAACCTCGACGAACTGCCGCACTTGGCCGCTCTTGCAGCCAACGGCGCGGCAAGGCTCGACTTTCAAAACGAAGGTGCCCTCACACCGAATCCCCCTAGCGGGTACGGCGCGAGCGGCGTGAACTGGTCGACCATCCTCACTGGCGTCGGCGCGGCGACGCACGGCGTTAGCGATAACACTTTTGCCAGCAGCCAGTTCACCACTTGGCCATCGATGTTTCGCTACGTTCGCCAAGCAATGCCGACGGCCTCCACGGCTTCCATTTCGCACTGGAGTCCGATCAATACCTCCATCATCTCGAGCACCGATCTCGACCTGGAGATCTCAGGCGTGTCTGATCAGGCCGTGCGTGACCACGCGGTTGATCTGCTCGCGACAGGTGATCCAACCGCCATGTTTCTGCATTTCGACGATGTCGACCACGCGGGCCACACCAGTGGCTGGCAGAGTGCGGCTTACAATACAGCACTCGCCAATGTCGACCTGAAGATTGGCGACATTGTCGCCGCGATGAATGCTCGCCCCGGCGCCATCAATGGCACCGAGAACTGGCTCGTATTGGTAACTTCGGACCACGGTGGTGAAGGAACAAGCCACTTCGCCGCGCAAGGGCCGATAAATTGGGACGTACCACTGATCGTCAGCGGAACTTCCGTTGAAGATGGCAGCGCGATGCAGCGCGGGACACTTCGCGATGTCGTTCCAACGGCGCTTTGGCACCTGGGCATCGATCCCTTTGAACTCAACCTGCAAGGGACCGTTCGAGGCCTCGATGTCCCTTCGCCCACGGGCGTCGCTGGGGACATTAATCTCGATGGCATGGTCTTCGGCAATGGCAGCGGACTTGCCAGCGAAGACGATGTCACTGCCTTCGTCACCCACTGGTTGGCCGAGGGTGGCGGATCGATTGCCGATCGTTATCAGCGCGGCGATATCAATCTCGATGGCGTTACGAATCTGGACGACTGGGCGCTGCTTCATCGCACGAATCCATCGCTCGCGAACGCGATCGCTCGTAGCCTTGCAGGGCATCCTGTTCCCGAGCCAGCAAGTATTGTCACCGCGTGCGTAGCCTTATTGTTCACGTTTCACCTACGACTTCTACAAAGCAAGCCGAACTTATGATACGCCTCCTTCTTGCCACATTGATGCTCTCGTGTGCCTTTGTCTTTTCTTCGTGGGCAGTCGCTCACGAAGGCCCCGATCCGGTGGCCCACTGGGTGTTCAAACGCAGCACCATACGTGGCAGCGAGTGCCGGGCCGTGCTTGGTCCCGACCTCACGCTAAGCCATTCTCCCCGCATCGTGAGCGACCGCTTCGGTAGCGCAATCGACCTAACGCACAGCGAAGGCGTGGTCGCCACTTCAAGCGATTTAGGCAAGGACTCTGATCTACCAACCGAGGCGATCACCATCTCAGCGTGGCTTGCAATCGACGAAGCCGAAGAGCGTGGTGGAATCGTCGGCGCGTGCGGCGATAAGGCAGAGTTCAGTTGGCTTGTGGGTTACGACTCCACGCATCTCACCTTCGAGCTGCGCATTCCGTCGGGAGCAGTACTGCTGCGTAGTAACTCCAAGTACGAGAAGGGCCAGTGGATTCACGTGGTCGCGGTGTACGATGGCTCCACGGCCGAGTTGTACGTCAATGGCGAGTTGGAGGCAGAGAAAGCTGGTTTGGAAGGACAAATTGAGTACTCAGACAACAACCAATACGTGGTAGGAGGGATCCCCGGAGCGTCATCGAACGCATTGCGAGGCAAACTGCGTGAGGTGAGCGTCTACGACATGGCGGCAAAGGCCGCGTGGGTTACGCACGCCTTCTCACATTTGGCGCGTCTCACCGAACTGCAACCCGGTGCCCGCAACGATCAACTGTCGATGGTCGTCTCGCCGTATCTTCAGAACGGGACACAGGACGGAATGACGGTGATGTGGCAAACATCCATTCCCGCTAGCTCGACGGTACATTACGGACCCACAGCAGAATGCTCCCAGACTGTCGGCGCTGACGAGGTCTCCGAGATTCATGAGGTCCGCATCACAGGTCTCGAACCCGAGACACAGTATTTCTACCGCGTTGAAAGCACGGACGACTCGGGCCAGCAGATCACGAGCGACGTCTCGACGTTCTCAACCGCCGTGCTACCCGGTACCCCGTTTGCCTACGTGGTGATCAGCGACACGCAGGGTAGTCCGGTGGTCGCAAGTCAATTATCGAAGCACGCCTGGGCACAGCGGCCAAGTTTTCTCCTGCACCCTGGTGACTTGGTCGACACTGGGGTTAACGACGCCCATTGGACCCAGCACTTCTTCCCCGGCATGCAGGAGCTGATCTCGCGCGTGCCCATGTACCCCGTGCTTGGGAACCACGAGCAGAATGCGAGTAACTACTTCGAGTACATGTCGCTTCCAAAACCCGAATACTACTACGACTTCCGCTACGGCGACGCCCACTTCTTTATGGTCGATTCGAACCGCAACGTCGGCCCCGACTCAGAGCAGTACCAGTGGCTAGACGAGCAACTCGCGAAGTCTGACGCGAAGTGGAAGTTCGCTTGCCATCACCATCCCCCTTACTCGTCCGATGAGGATGATTACGGCGATCTGTGGAAGGTGAACGAGAGCACGCGGGGCGACGTCCGTGTGCGTCAACTCGTAAAGCTCTACGAGAAGCACGGAGTCGACATCGTGTGGACTGGCCATATTCACTCGTACGAGCGGACGTGGCCCGTGAAGGATGGCAAAGCCGCGAACGACAACGCGCCAATGTACATGATCGTCGGGGGCGGAGGTGGCAACCTGGAGACCCCCGCTCCGTCGCGGCCTTACTTCCAAAACCAAGTCCGCCGAGGTCATCACTACGTCATGGTCCACGTGAACGGAAACACGTTGGAGTTGCGCAGCTATGACCTAGACGACCGCATGTTCGACACCGTACGGCTGGCAAAGCCATAACCTGACCCCGCGGTTTAGAGCCCTTCTACTTGCAGTCATAGGGTCCGAAGCCATCGATCTTTTGCTTCGTCTAGCAATGCCGTCGCACCATCTGCAAACAGCACGCAGTGGGGCCGTCAAAGGCCACGGCTTCTACAAGGTCACCCTTGATGGGCAGGCGAGCGATTGGGTGCGCGATCGAGTGATCCACGTCTCTCACATCGAAGAGCCACAGGGTATCACAGGGGGCCACCACCCAATGAGAATCGTCGGGGAGAGTATCCGGCGGGGAACGTCGATTGCTCGGGACAGCACACGAAGATCTTCTTGCGGAAAACCGGATGGACCTGCTCCTGTCGATCGCCGAGCTCCAGAAATGGGCGCGGCACAAGAGCCCCCAAACCACCATGACGTTCTACCACCACCGCACTGCCCTTGAGTTAGGGCGAAAGGTATGGGCACCAGCGCGACGCCAAAGTGTTGCAAAACAGTTGCGGCACTTTCGCGGGCCCCGGCAAGGCTTCTAACTTTGAAGATCTAAGATTGGGTTGTCAAATAATTTAAGAAGCGGAGGGCATGGGACTCGAACCCACAACCCCTTGCGGGGCACCTGAATTCCAATCAGGCCGCTAGCCATTCGCTTACCCTCCACGCCGCCGATGGGCGTAAGTTCTTAAGATAGCTGAAGTTGGCCCATTTTCAACGGCCCCGGAAGTACGACAAACGCCGAAAACAGCGGGTTCAGTCGGGGAATCGGTAATCTCGCCACAACCAGCGGAGCGAATCGGGCAGGATCGCGCCGCCGTGGTTTCCGTTGTGGCCGCCGTCGCCGGTAACGAACTGGTGGTCGTACTCGCGAAACTTCAGCGCCGCGGCCATCTGCTGATTGCCCAACCACCAATTGCCGTGAGCGTTGTCGAGGTCGTTCGAGCCGTCTTGCAGGAAAACTCGCAGCGGCCGTTTCTCAGCCTTTCGAAGGATGCCAGGATACGCATCGCCCCCGCGGATGTTGGTGAAACTACCAATATGACTGAGTACTTTGCGAAACGCATCGGGGCGTTCCCAAGCGACGGTGAAAGCGCAGATACCGCCACTCGACATGCCGCAAATCGCGCGACCCTCGGAATCGTCCGTAAACGGATACTGCTTCGCAACTTCAGGTAGGATCTCGCTTAGTAAGAACTCCGCATAGTCGCTCGACAACGTATCGTACTCAACGGAGCGGTTCTCGGGCTGCGGATCCCAACCTGGTTTCTCAGGTAGCTGTTCCTTCTTATGCCCCGGATCGACGAACACTCCGATAGTCACGGGCATGTCGCCCGAGTGAATCAAGTTATCGAACACAATGGGGACACGCATGTCACCTGTCTCGCTGACGTAGGCGTGTCCATCTTGAAACACCATGAGCGCAGCGGGCTTGCCGGGCGAGTACTGCGCTGGGACGTAAACGCAGTAACGCCGAACGGTCCCAGGATAGACCTTGCTATCCTTCCACTCGTGCGTCGTTACGGTGCCCCGAGGTACTCCCTCGCGCCGCGACGAGTCGGGACCATGTTCGTACCGTCTCTCGGGCGCTACTTCATCGGCGATAGCGCAAGCAACCAGCCCGACGCTAAGGAACAACAAAACAGCGACGCAAGGGCGAAAGAAGTCCATCCGGCTAACCTTGGAAGTAAACGTAAGCGGCAATGATCAAGCCCATGACGAGGACCGAAGCGACCACATCGACTGCATTCCAGCTCTCCCGAGTGCGGAGGCGATCTTCTTCCGTGATCGCGCCGTAGGTAAGGCCGCTGATGCGGGCGTAGTCGGGTGGTGCGGTGGCGAGGCTCACCACAACCATCACCAGCGAGCAGATCAGGAAGATCGCCAGGCTGAAGTACTGGAAGTACATGTTGTTGATGATGAAGTTAAAGCTACCTTCGGCGTAGCCCGAATGCCATTTCAGTGCGACTGGCGTATCGATCACCAGCTTCCAGAGGCCGATTGCAAAACCCACGATCAGCGTTGCCAGACAACCTTGAGCATTCAAGCGTCGGAAGAACACGCCGCCGAAGAACACCACGAAGATGGGGGGAGCAAGGTAAGCCTGCACCGACTGGAGGTAACCATATAAGCCACCGGCGTTCGCGATCACTGGCACCCAAAGCAGGCCAAGCACCACCATCACGCCAGTCGCAATACGTCCCACCCAGGTGAGTTGCGACTGCGTCGCGGTGGGATGTAGCTTGCTGTAGCAGTCCATCGTGAATAGAGTACTACACGCGTTGAACACGCCGGCGAGCGAGCTCATCAAAGCCGATAACAAGCCGGCAACCACAATGCCTCGGATACCGGCTGGAAGTGCGTGCTTGACCAGAAGTGGAAACGCCCCCTGGGCGGCGTCACGAGCGACGGTGCCATCGGGATTGACCAGCGTCTCCATTCCCTCGACCGCGCCCACCTTCGCAATGGCGTAGGCGATCATGCCAGGGATGATGAAAATGAACACCGGAAGTAGCTTGAGGAAGGCGGCGAAGATGCTGCCGCGGCGGGCATGAGTTTCGTTGCGCGCACCAAGTGCCCGCTGCACGATGTACTGGTCGGTACACCAGTACCACAGGCCAATGATCGGAGCGCAGAACAACATGCCAATCCAAGGATAGACACCCTTGTCGCCGTACATCGAACCTGGGGAGTTGTCGAAGTACCACGCCGCGCGATCGGCCTCGCGAACGGGCTCCCAAGTCGGGGCCACACCTTCAGGCATCGCGGGTTGCCAGAGATTGAACATCTCGCTGCTGCAAATCTCGCGGAGCCTAGTCCAACCACTTTGGTCCTCGGTCGCCAGCACTTGGAGACCAAAGTAAGTCGCAAGGATTGAACCGAGAATGAGGACAAAGGTCTGCACCGCTTCCGTGTACGCCACGGCTCGGAAGCCGCCGAGCACCGTGTAGATGCCCGTAAGCACGATCACCAGGAACGAGCCGATCCAGAAACTATCGATGTGCATCTCACCAATATTGAACCCAACTTCGGGCATCAACGTGCGGAACACGATACCGCCAGCAAAGATGCCCACAGCGATCTTCGTGAGAATATAGGCTACGAGCGAAATAACCGAGAGCATCCAACGACTGGCGCCACTAAAACGGCGTTCGAGGAACTCGGGCATGGTGAAGACCATGCTCCGCATGTAGAAGGGCACCAGCACCCATCCCAGCACCAGCAAACACCATGCGTGCAGTTCGTAGTGGGCGAACACCACGCCATCGGTAGCGCCGGAGCCGGCGAGACCAACCAGATGCTCCGAACCAATGTTGGAGGCAAAGATCGACGCACCAACCACCCACCAGCCAAGATGCCGTCCTGCGAGGAAGTAGTCGTCCGTCGTGTCTTTGCTTTGGCGAATCACCCACAGTGCGAGGGCCGCCAGACCCAGGAAATACCCAACGATGACAATCCAGTCAAGCGCTGTAAGGTGTGCCATAAAACATCGCCTTCGAGAGAAAATGAGAGAAGAGTGCGAAAGACTTCGATCGACAAGCGCGGGCCATTATAGCCGATCACTCCTTGCGCAAGTCGCCGAGCCGCAATTGATTCTTAAACTCACGCAGCTTCGTGTCGCCATCGATGACCACCAGTTCGATGCCCGTCATCTCGGCGAAGTCTTCGTAGTGCTCGGTCGAAAGAGCTTGGCTGAACACGGGATGGTGCGAACCACCTGCATAGATCCACGCCGCGGCGGCGGTCTTGAGGTCGGGCCGCGGAGTCCACAGCGCGCGGGCCACCGGCAGTTTCGAGAGCGACTCAGGCGGCGAGACAACGTCCACCTCGCTCACCACCATCCGGAAGCGGTTGCCAAGATCGACGACCGTCGCATTCACTGCGGGGCCGGGCGGCGTGTCGAACACCAATCGTACAGGATCCTCTTTGCCACCGATGCCAAGCGGATGCACTTCGCAGCTTGGCCTCCCAGCCGCGATCGAGGGGCAGATTTCGAGCATGTGGGCCCCGAGCACTTGGCCGCCACCTTGCGGCAAGTGATAGGTGTAGTCTTCCATGAACGACGTACCACCCGACAGGCCGGCGGCCATCACCTTCGATGCCCGCACCATCGCCGCGGCTTTCCAGTCACCCTCGGCACCAAACCCATACCCATCGGCCATCAACCGTTGCGACGCGATGCCCGGCAGTTGCTTGAAGCCATGTAGATTCTCAAAGGTGTTGGTATAGCCGACGAAATTCTCGGACTCGAGGAATGCACGAAGTCCCAGCTCGATACGCGCGGCGTCTCGCAGCGATTGGCGACGGTCGCCATGCGAGCGGAGACAATCGGCCATCTCGTACGACTCGTCGTACAAACCACACAAGTTGTCAACCTGCGAGTCGCTGATCTCGTCCATGAACCGGACGACATCGCCGACGCCGTAGCCATTCACGGAGAAGCCAAACGTCTCCTGAGCAGCGACTTTGTCTCCTTCGGTCACCGCCACTTCACGCATGTTGTCGCCAATGCGTGCAATCTTTGCGTGGGCCAGATCGTGCTTGGCTGCCGCGGCGCGAGTCCACACGCCAACTTCGCGAAGCACTTCTGGATCTTGCCAGTGACCGACAACTACCTTCCGAGCCAGCCGCAACCGACTGCACATGAACCCAAACTCGCGGCCGCCATGCGCCGATTGATTGAGGTTCATGAAGTCCATGTCGATGGTCGACCACGGAAGGTCGCTATTGAACTGCGTGTGCAGATGCAATAACGGCTTCGCAAGACTCTTAAGGCCGGCGATCCACATCTTCGCCGGCGAGAACGTGTGCATCCACGCGACCAAACCCACGCACTGCGGAGCGGAATTCGCTTCGAGAATGAGCTGGCGAATCTCCTCGGGCCGAGTGAGCACTGGCTTGAATACCACACGCACTGGAATCTGCGAATCGGCATCGAGCGCGCTAGCTACCTGCTGCGAGTGCTCCGCTACTTGCCGCAGCGCCTGTTCGCCGTAAAGGTGCTGGCTGCCGGTGATGAACCAGACTTCGTAGTGATCAAGGGCGGGGAGGATGCTGGCCATGGATGCGTCGCGTAGTAGATGAAAGTAGGGTAGTGAGTAAGTACGAGCTATTGCTGACCGTAGTAAGCAGCTTTGCCGTGTTTGCGGAAGTAATGCTTGTCGAGCAGGTGCTGCTCGACTGCTAGAATGTTGGGATTCAGGGCGAGCGTGGCGAGGGCCATCTCGGCGACCGCTTCCAGGGCCACCGCGTTCTCGACACTCTTGGCCGCCGTCGGCCCCCATGCAAACGGGGCGTGACTCGCCACCAGCACGCCGGGCACCGCCGTTGGATCGAGATCAGCAAACGTTTCGACGATCACGACGCCGGTGTTAACCTCGTAGGCGTCTTCGATTTCCTTTTGCGTTAGTGGTCGGGTACACGGAACGTCGCCATAGAAGTGGTCGGCGTGCGTTGTTCCATAGCACGGAATCGCGCGGCGAGCCTGCGCCCACGCGGTGGCTTTGGTGCTATGGGTATGCGTGATGCCCCCGATGCCCGTGAAATGCTGGTAGAGCAGTCGATGCGTCGGAGTATCACTCGATGGCTTGAGCTTTCCATCGACCACTTCGCCCGTTTCGACACTTACCAGCACGATGTGCTCAGGACGCAACTGATCGTACGCCACGCCGCTCGGCTTGATGGCGAGCACTTCGCCGTCGTCACTCAGTCCGCTGACGTTGCCCCACGTTAGCGTGACTAGGCCATGCGACACTAAGTCGAGGTTCGCCTGCCATACTTGTTGTTTCAACGCATCGAGCATGGCAGCGCAAACTCTACTCTCCGCGACGCGCGCGGCTACGAATTTGGATCAAGTCCTTCATCACGTGATGAAGTGATCCGTGGAAGTCAGCCGTGCCGAACGCATCGTGCAGCAGCCGGTAAATGTCATACAGTTTCTCGTAGACGGCAACGTTCTCAGGAATCGGCGTGTAGACGGTTTCCTTCACGCCCGTCATGGCGGCTTGAGCGGACTCAACATTCGGGTGCGCACCGGCAACCACTGTGCCGAACACCGCGGCACCGAGGGCGCAGGTTTGTCCGGAGCGGCTGATCTTCATGGGCCGATTGCAAACGTCGGCGTAGATCTGCATGACCATCGCGTTCTTCTCGGCGATGCCGCCGCAGTTCACCACTTGATCGACCTTCACGCCATACTCTTCGACGCGGCGAATAATGGTCAGCGCGCCGAATGCCGTGGCTTCAACGAGAGCGCGATAGACCTCAGGCGCGGTGGTGTGCAGCGTTTGCCCTACTAGCAATCCTGTGAGCAACGGATCGACCAGAATTGTGCGATTGCCGTTGTTCCAGTCGAGGGCGACCAAGCCCGACTCGCCCGGCTTGAGTTTCGCGGCGGCGTCGGTCAGTTTGCGATGCGCCTCGGCGTCGTTACCGTACGCTGCGGGCGACAGGTGTTTCACGAACCAATTGAAGATATCGCCCACCGCCGACTGCCCGGCCTCGATGCCGTACATGCCCGGGACGATCGACTCCGGCACGATGCCACAGACGCCCGGCACGTCCGGCAGTTCGTGCTCTAGCGGCGAAGGCAAGCAGTCGCACGTGCTCGTGCCCATGATCTTCACCAACACGCCAGCGGTTGCACCCGCACCGACCGCACCCATGTGCGCATCGAACGCGCCAACGGCCACGGGAATTCCAGCGGGCAAGCCAACTTCGTCCGCCACCGCGGCAATGAGCTCGCCGGCCTTCTTATCCGACGCCACGGCTTTGGTCGTGTAGCGCCAACTGGCGAGCTTGGGATGCAGGGCCGCGAGAAACTCCTCACTCGGCAATCCGCCCCACTGCTCGTTGTACATTGCCTTGTGGCCCGCGGCGCAGATGCTCCGCGCGAGCGTGTCAGGATGCGTATTACCCGTGATGTACGCGGGAATGAAGTCCGCACACTCCACCCAACCGTGGGCCGCCTCCGCCACTTCCGGCGCGGTCCGCGCGCAGTGCAGCATCTTCGACCAGTACCACTCCGAAGAGTAGGTGCCGCCGCACTTGGCCAAGTACGGTTCGTTGCGCTCCTTTGCGAGCGCCGTGATCTCCATCGCCTCGGCGTGCGAAGTATGGTCCTTCCACAGCCACGCGTAGGCGGCCAAGTTGTTCTTGAACTTGGGTAGCGTGGCGAGAGCCTGCCCCGCGGCATTCACGGGAATGGGCGTCGAGCCCGTGGTGTCGACACCGATGCCAACCACCCGATCCGCGGCAAACCCCGGAGTCTTCGCGGCCGCGGCGACCGCTTCTCGGACCGAGACCAGGAAGCCCTGGATGTAGTCGGCAGGGTTCTGCCGGGCGAGGTTGGGATCGCGCGGGTCGACGAGGATGCCCGCATCGCCCGAGGGGTAGTCATACACATGACTGGCGACTTCCGCGCCAGTTGCAATGTTGACCACCAGCGCGCGAACGCTGTTGGTTCCGTAGTCGACGCCAATGGCAAACTGTTCCGCCATAACACTCAATCCCGGTGCGAGAAAACTAGACCGCCGCCTGCTCGTACTTCGCACCGGCGAGTCGAGCAGACGGCAGTATATCTAAAAATAAATAACAATTCCACAGGCTGGCGGAGTTTTTCTAGGCAAATCCACGCAGCCCACTCCCCCGCCTTACCAGCTCGCGCCGCCCTTGCGAGTGCCGCAAATCGCCACTTCCATGCCGAGGGCTTCGGCCATCGAGGCCTTGGCGAGCATCGCCTTGTCCGCCTCGTCGGCGGAGTTGGCGTAGGCAACCTGGATATGGTTGCTCTTGTGGCGGGCCATCATCTGATCGCGCGAAACGCCGTAAGTTACCGCGTGCATGATCGGCCACTGGGGGGTGGTGTCGTTCCAGCGGCGCTCGGTTTCTTCCTGAGGGAGCTCCACCACGCCGGCTCGCCCGAGGTCCATTTTCAGGCGGCCCTCTTCAATATAGACGCGGGACCAGACGACTTCGCCTGGACGCGAAATACCCTTGATCGTGCCACCACCGGCGGGGAAAAACATCGCCGGCTGGCGAACGCTCGTGGCTCCCGCCCAGCCCCCCATCAGGTGTGTGGGGGGAACACTTCCCGAGATCTCGAACACCCAGACGTAGTCGTCCACGGTGCCCGAACGGTCCCAGTCGCCCCATCGAAGGTCGTGCAGAGTGTTCTCCACCGGCTGACCCATCGCTTTGTGAACGCGGTAGGTCATCAATCCATCGAGCCCCGCGCACTCGTCCACTTCGTTGAAGTGCGGCAGTGGCTCGCCCGCGTAGAGTTCGCGTTTCCCACAGCGACTCTTCACCGGGGGACGCTTGCTGTCGTTCAGTGTTCCTTCGACCAAATCGCTCGCGGGGAGCAGGTCCTTCAAACCTTGCTGGTACTGAATGCCAATGGTGTCGCAGCCGAAATCGTCGGCAATGCGAACCGCGGCGATGTACATCTTGCATTGCAGCAGGATCTGATCGTCGGTTAGGTCCGTCTCGTGCGTGGGGCCCGTGATGAACTTCAGCCCCGCGTCCTCCATGTGCTTGCGGACGGCGAGCGCCTCTTCGTCGGAGACCTGCGTGGTCTCGTAGTAGAGCGCCGACTGACTCAGGCGTTCCTTGTAGACGCCGGTCGGGTTCAACAAGTGGTCGGGAATGATCGCGTTGAACATTCCCATGCAACCTTCGTCGAACACGCCCATGATCGACTTCTGGCTTTGCAGCTCCGCGGCAAGCGCTCGGCCGAGGTCGACCTCTTCGCCCGCGGCCTTGAGCTTAGCAAAAGGATGCACGTGGTCGAGCGGGTGCGTGACCTTGCCCTTCTTCAGCCAACTCGCGAGTTGCTCCTGGAACTTCGGGTCGGCGAAGTCGTCGGCCCACAACGTGCTGTACTCGACACCGGCCTTGGTGAGCGAGCCATTTAGGTTCAGCATCCCCACCAAGCCCGGCCACATGCCCGACCAATTGGCGAGCGTGAGGATCGGGCCGCGGTGAGTGATGAGGCCGTGCAGTACGTGGTGCGAGTACTGCCATACGGCCTCGGCGACGATAAGCGGTGCGTCGGGATCAATTCCGCGAAAAACCTCCATGCCTTCGGCTTGCGACGCAATGAAGCCGTGCTTCTCGGCTTCTTTGTAGGGATGAGCCCGCACCACTTGCCATCCCGCAGCGGCGACTGCCCTGCCGATTTCCTGCTCCATCTGATTCTGCGCGTCCCAGCATTTCTGGTTCGCGCTAAGACGCAGGTCGCCGTTGGCAATCAAGTAAACCTGGCCCGCTGGCAACTTCGTTACCTTTGGTGCCTTCGGAAGCGTGTAAGCCGCCATCGTCGTAAGCTCTCCCCTCGTTCGTTAAAAGGCATGCGTAGCCCAGCAGCTACTCGGCGGAGAACTTGAACACCGTGGTGGTGTCGTACTTCTCCCCCGGCTTGAGCAGCGTGCTGGGAAAGTTGGGTTGATTGGGACTGTCGGGATAGTGCTGCGTCTCGAGGCAAAGACCGCCACGATTCACGTACGTTTGTCCCGACTTGCCCTTCAAGCGGCCATCCAAAAAGTTGCCGCAATAAAACTGAATACCGGGCTCAGTGGTGAAGACTTCCATCACGCGGCCGGTAGTGGGCTCGTTGACGCGAGCGGCAAGGGTCATCTCGCCGTCCTTGCCACCCTTGTCGAGCACCCAGTTGTGGTCATAGCCGCCGCCGAAGGTCAGCTGCTCGTCCTCGACTTCGATGTCGCGACCAATGGCCTTGGCTTCGGTGAAGTCGAACGGCGTTCCCTTCACGTCTTTTAGGTCGCCGGTCGGGATCAGCGTCTCGTCGACGGGCGTGAACTTCTTGGCGTTGAGCATCAGCTCATGATCGAGGATCGTGCCGTTCCCTTCGCCCTTCAGGTTAAAATAGGTGTGCTGCGTCAGATTGACCGGCGTGGTCTTGTCGGTCGTGGCTTCGTAGTGGCAGATGAGCTCGTTCTTGTCGGTCAGCGTGTAAGTGACTTTGACCTTCAAGTTGCCCGGATAGCCTTCTTCCTTGTCCTTGGCGAGGTAGGAGAGCTCGATGGAGTTGTCCCCCACTGGCTTGGCGTCCCACACCACCTTGTCGAAACCAATGATGCCACCGTGCAGCGAGTTGGGACCGTTGTTCACCGGCAGGGTGTACTCTACGCCATCAATGCTGAACTTGCCCTTCGCGATGCGATTGCCGTAACGACCGACCACCGCACCAAAGTACGGCTTGTCGACCGCGTTCATGTAGCCTTCGACGCTGTCGTACCCGAGGGCCACATCGCCCATCTTGCCGTCGCGATCGGGGACCACAATCGATGTGATAATGGCTCCGTAGTTGGTGACCGTGACGGTCATTCCCGACTTATTCTTCAGCGTATAAAGCATGATGCCGTCGAAATCCTTCTTGGTAATCTCGGCATCGGCACGAAACGGCACCAGACAGACGAGAGCGGTTAGGGTGAGAATTACAAGCTGCTTCACGGTTGAGTCTCCTTGATGGAGCCGAAATTCGGCGGGATAAGGAAGGTGCCACCCTTGATCCCATAGAATAGTGCAGCCCGCTGGCCGGTTTCAACTGCCGCCCGCTCACGCTATCGCGTCAATGGTTCAAGCTACAGCGGGCGTTTTGTCGCCGAAAGCCTTGAATTGGGCGGATGTTAAGTTTGTGGAAGTCGAGTGCAACAATCGTGGACGTACCGGTAACCTGCTAAGTATCAGGAGCCGCACGGCCTGCGATCTTCACGCCGCGCGGCGGTAGGTCGCATGGCGAACCACCACGCACTCGAACGCCCGTCGCACCTCGTCGGCGCGATCGGAATCGTCGACGATCGCACGCACTTGGGCGATGGCATAGCGACGACACTCCAAGCGGATCGCCGGTAAGCCGAACGCCGCGATCACCAGTGTCGCCACGACTACCAGCAGTCCGGTCTGCAGCGAACCCGCGGCGATGAGCACGAAGCCCGTGAGTACCATCACGACGCTCGCTTCGACGGTGATCCAAAACCAGCTCCACATATCGAGCGCTCGCTCGATGAGGAGCTCGTCAATCTGAGGACGCCGACCGCTGACGAATTGGTAAAAACCGTGCCGCATGATTTCGTAGCGATGCCTCACTAGTTGATCGTCCGGCACGTCGTCGAGAGACACGCCCGTGCGGTGGGCGAGTTCGGTGATGATCACGTCGACGTCGAAACGTTCGCGAATCCCCAGCCACTCGGCGATCAGGCTGTGGATGCGGAACACTCGCGAGAGCATTCCAATGGCCAGCGCCGGGATCAAGTAACCACCCGGAACTGGGAGCACGTGGTCGGCTTCGAGTTCGATATTGAAACTCAACTGGGCGAGCACCGTGTTGACTTGAGGAATGCTCTGCCGCACTAAGTACACCGACACCAATCCGGTTACGGAAGTAAACCAGAAAATGCGGTTGAGCATCGACTGGTAGTCGGTCACGGGATTCAGCGGATTGAGCGACATGGCTAGCGGGACTCCCGAAGAAAAACGGAGGGGCTCGACTATAGCGAAGGTCCAACCGCCGCTCGACATCAATTCGTGCTAGCAGCGAGTTGTAATGTCCCACATCTGGGACTTTTTCATTGGGTGCGACTTTATTTTCGGGAGGCGCCTCAGCTGACGGAAAAAAGTGTCGTGTTTTATCGAGTGATTTCAGGGTGCATTGGTATCAGTAAAAAGAGTAATGTCGCAGGGGCAAACCGCAGGTGCGACATTACTGGTTTTGCCCCCTCCCCCAAGTCGTTGCGCGTGGTGCGTTGCCATTTGCAGTCGCTCGAAGCGCAACGACGTATCGGGGGAGGGCTGGGGTGGGGGCTGAGTTTGCGAGCGAATGTTTCATTGGGTAAGTAGGCCGGGTCAAGCTCCGCGCCGACCCGGCGCTTAAGGTGTGGCGATTTAATGGTCTCGATACTTCGCAGTGGATTCCGACGGCGGGGTTTCGTTCCTATCTCACGCCAAGGCGCAAAGACGCTAAGCAACTAGCTCCGAAGGAGCGCGCTTCGATAGGCCAGGGCGCAGCCCTGGTTTCGGGTTGGAAATAGTGTTCGCAGCTCTGACAGAGCGCGCTATCTCATGCTGGGCGCACGGGTAGCGCGTCCCGTTGGGACTAAGGTTGCGACTACCGATAAGTTCCCAGGACTTCGTCCTGGGCTGTCGAAGTGCGCCACGTTGTGGCTACGGAGCGGGTGGCGAGTGGTTAGGTGCGAGCAGAAGGTAAACCGTGAATTGCCGTATCGGCGCGGAGCTTGATACGGCCTACGGCCGCTCCCCCCCCGCACGCCCCACGCGTACGACGGACAGGGTGCATTGTAGCGGATGTACACGCTCTTGTCAATAGCGCATGTGTACGCGTGGACATTTTATGGGAAATAGTATCGGGTGGACTGGAAATGGGTGGTTTAGGCGAGCCGGCGAGCGTGAGCGACCGGAGGAAGTTAGGGTGCATTGTCTAGTTGGAAGAGTTTTTCACGCAAAGGCGCAATGACGCGAAGAAGCAGACCGCTGATCTTCGCTAATTGGCGCCAATAGCATGTCGTCATAGTTTGAGTTGAACGGTGGTTCAGACTCTTTGCGTCTTGGCGGCTTTGCGTGAGATGTGGTTCACGTGTGATCAAGAGCGACGCTCGGCCATTTGTTAGCTTGCTCAGGGACAAGATTCTTCAACCTTGTTCCCACGCTCCTGCGTGGGAACACAATGGGCGACCGCTCTGCGGTCATTCGTGGGCTAGGGCCGCGGAGCGGCCATCCATGCGTTCCCACGCGGGAGCGTGGGAACGAGAGAACTTAAATCCCCATCACGCCGCAGAGCGGCGAGGGCCAATCGAGTGATTCATGTTTTTTAGCTAGCTCGGCGAAGGCTTTTGCAATCGCCGGGGGCATTGGGGTGCTGCGGCGCTCGCGGAGGTCGACGTGGGCGCTCACGGTTTCCATGGTCGAGGCGACACGGCCTCGGGTGTCGTTGACCAGGAATTGGATGAGGTGGAAGCGGATGCCATTACAGCCAACGACGCGAGTGTAGACGGAGACCTGCTCGCCGACGCGGACTTCGGACAGGTAGCGCAGGTGCTTTTCGAGGGCGAACGTGCCGCACTGCTGGTGCTCGATGTAATGGTGGTCGAGGCCCAGTGATTCGAGCAGCGTGCGGATACTACGGCTGTAGAGGTACGTGTACCACATGACGTTCATGTGGCCCATGTCGTCGAGGTAGTCCTCGGGAATGGTCGCGTGGTGGCCGAGCGGGAGCTCGGCCACCTGTTCGACCGATGGGGTGGGGAGTTTCGAGCGGCTCACGCGTAGGCACTCGCGAGGGACGAGCGGAGCAGCGCGAGGCTTTCGGGGATCGCCTCTTTCCAAGGAGCGGTCCCTTCGAACTCTAGCGAGATGTAGCCACGGTAGTCGTGGTCGCGGAGCAGCTTCATGATGCGTGGGTAATCGAGGTCGAGCGAGTACCACACGCCACCGCCGTAGTAGGTCTTGGCCTGGACGTACACGGTCTTCGGCGCGAGCACGGCGAGTTGGTCGTAGGGGTCTTCGAGGAAGTTGCCGGTGTCCATCGTGACTTGCAGCCAAGGCGAATCGATGACGTCGACGATCCGCATCACGCCATCGGCAGTGCGACCGAGGCCCCAGTGGTTTTCGAGGCCCAAGAGGACGCCGTACTTCTCGGCGGCGGGAAGGAGCTTTTCGAAGCTATCGATCACCCACTTGAAACCTTCTTCTTCGGTGTGGCCCGGCAAGACTGGCTCGATGCCGCGGTTGGCCATCAGTTCGTCGAAGTCCTTCGAAGTGCCCCAGCGTCCGGTGTTGACGCGCATGGTGGGGATGCCGAGCTCGTGGGCGAGCTGCATGCAGTGGGTGGTATGGTCGATGTTTTGCTGCCGCACTTCGGCGTCGGGCGAGACGAAACCTTGGTGCGTCGAGAAGCCGCAAAGGGCAACGCCGTTCACGAGCGCCCGGCGCTTGAGTTCCTGCAATCGCTTGGGCGATTCGTCCTCGAACATCTGCATGTGCAGGATCTCGACCGCGTCGAAACCAAGGCGAGCTGACTCGTCGATGCATTGCTCGATGGTGAGGCGATCGGTGGGGTTGTCGCGGAATCGCCAGAAGGAATAGGTCGAGATGGCGATGGGGTTCGGTCGCGCGATCGGCTTGGCAGCGGGTGTCTCTTCAGCACGAACATTAGCACCGAGCCCTATGGCGGCGGCACCGGAGAGGAGTCCTAGCTTGGCGAAATGGCGGCGGTCGAGGGAGTGTGAATCGAGGTTCGTCATGGTGTTTATGAGTTGGGAGTGGGGATTAGTGGTGTTCAGTTTCGCCGAAAGAACCGGACGCTAGCGCGTTGCGGCTGATCGAATTAGCCGCAGGGCGCTAGCCCCGGTTTCTTCAACTTTCGCTTCGCTGTGGTTTGGAGGTGGTCGATTGGCTGGGGTCGTCCCCAGGCACCCGAAGGTAGTATCTAGGGGCTACGCCCCCTCTCCCAGACCCTCACCCGGGTCGGGGAGAGGGGACGGTTAGGTTCGTGGTTCGGGGGGAGCGGCCTTACTGTGTTGCAGTGTGCCGGATTCTAGGCTTAGGAGTTCTTGGTAGCGGTCGACGACCTTCGGCGAGGCGATGTGCGCGAGGTTGGCGGAGAGGACAATGCGTTTGATGGTGTGTTGCAATCGCAGGGCAAGGGCTTCGGTTTTGCGGGCCGTCAGCGATAGGTCGTTCTTCGTGTCGCGGTCCTTGCCGAGCTGTTCCATGTTTTTGTAGCCCGGCATGCGGGTTACTTTGCTTTCGAACTCGTCCGACCGCTCGGCCATCAGGGCGGCGAGCGTCGGCGTAACTTCGTTGGCCAGTTCGGGCCATTCGCGGCGGACTTCGTTCTTCACGCGGTCGCGGGCGCGATTGTACTGCGAAGTGGCGCGGCCCGCATCGCGGCGAAGGCGCTGGGCGTCGCGAGCGGTTCGTTGGACGGCCGCCGCGACCTGCGAGAGATCGCCGTCGGGATCGAGACCGAGCTTCGCGGCGAGCCCCAGGACGATGGCGCGATCGACCGCGTCGGCGTGCTTCAATAAGTTGGGGAACGGACCCTCGGCGCGAACCAGTTCGGCGGGCGGGAGACGACGCGGCTCGTCCTTCTTGCGAGCCTGGTCGTAAGCCGACTCGCCGGTGGTACCGTCGGTGCTGTAGTAGTCGAGGAACGCGTCGGAGGTTCGCACGGGGATGTCGACCGTCTCGCTTTCGCAAACGGCGTAAGCGTGGGCTTCGGCGAACGAGGTCTCGCCGTCCCCGTCGAAGTCGACGAGTTCAATCTTATTACCCGCGCGATCGTGCCCCGCAATGGCGGCCCAGAAGAACGAGCTGTACTCCTGATACGACTCTTCGTTGACGTCGGGCGTGCAACCAGCGGCGGGGCGATCGTGAACCTGTGCAAAGAACCCCGCGCGAAGTTGGCGAGCGAGACCTTGGTTGGGATTGGCCTCGTTGAAGATGGTCCGCGCAAAGCCACCGGCGTAGCACTGCACCATCACCATGACGACCGGCGTTTGCTCGGGGAGCTCGTCGAGCCACTCGGAGAACTCGGCGGCGGTGAACCGGCGATGGTTCCAAGTGTAGATCGAAGTATTGAACGGCGTGTTGTCCTCGCCCGAACCGCCGTGGGCGGTGGCGTAGATAATCAGTCGGTCGTCATTTCCCAGTTCGTCCCCGAGCTCGCGGAGTCGATTGCGGATCAGCCTTGGCGACGTGGCATCGCGCACTCCCTCGACGTTGTGATTGCGGTAAGAGATGTCGATGTCGTCGAGTTTGCCGAACAGCTCGATGGCGATGTGTCGCGCGGGGCTGCACTCGAAATCGGGGTCGCGGAATTGAAGATCGCGATGCGGGTCGCGGCCATCGGCGAAGTAAATATCGTGCGGCGGGTTGTCGGTTCGTTGCTCGGCCAGCAGTTGGCGGAAGAAATAGACGTTGCGTTCGAGCGAGACTTGATTGCCGTGCGGATCGTAACCCCCGCCGATGGTCAGAAAATGATCGGCCGCTTGAGACGCCGTGGCGATGGCGAACGAAACGAGCGTGAGGCTAGCTAGCGAAACTCGCACGGTGGGCATGCAGAAACTCGCAGGGTAGGCGGTGGCGTGGCAGGTTGGATTTCGCCTGAGATTTCAACCCCAGTGTAACGTGGTCGTGCCGCAATTGGCAGAGAAAACGGGTAGAACTATGGGATATAAGTAGTGAAACGAAACGGGACCGTCACCAACAAAGGGCAGCTATGGACCTGGCGGGTTTCGCGCTATAATGACGCGAACCGCACGATGGCGGCTCCCCGTTTCACCTCCCCTACCCTGTTCCCCCGCCATGGCTGGCCGCACCACGACCGTCGACATCGATCCCGTTCAGCTCGAGCGGCAACTTATGGCTACGGCCGAGGAACTCCGCGTGCAGATCGACGACCTTCGAGACACGGGGCGGATGCTGCATGGCCGGGGCTGGTCGCTGGGCACCAGTAGCAACTACAGCGTGGTGCTGGAGCGCGAACCGCTGGAGCTACTGCTGACGGCGAGTGGTAAGGACAAAGGTCGACTTGAGCGGCGAGATTTTGTCCGCGTCGACGAACGAGGCCACCGCGTCGACCGCCCCGCCGACAGCTTTCCGCTGGAGAACAAACCGTCGGCCGAGACGCTGCTGCACGTGGTGCTGGCCGAGCTGCCCGATGTCGGTGCAGTGCTACACACGCACTCGGTGTGGGGCACCCTGCTGTCCGATCGGTACTTCGACGAAGGAGGCCTCGAGATCGAGGGCTTCGAGATGCTCAAGGGCCTCGAAGGGAACGTCACGCACGAGATGAAAGAGTGGGTGCCGATCTTCGAGAACACGCAGGACATCGCCGCGCTCGCCGACGAACTTCGCACACGACTGCACGACCGCGAACGACCTATTCGGCATGGCTTCTTGATTCGCAAGCATGGCCTCTACACTTGGGGGCCGAACCTTGCGGCCGCGCGACGACACATCGAGGTGTTTGAATTTCTGTTCGAATGCATTGGGCGGACGGAGTTCGCTTCGTAAAGTTTTGTAGACTTAATGCTGACTTCCCCCGACCAGGCTTGGTCGGGGCTATTTGAAAAACTTATAGACGATTTCACTATGGCAACCATTACTGTCTCCACGACGGGCGAGCGAATCGACGACCCGCAGGCGATCGCCGAGTTCCTCCAGCCGTTTGGCATCTGGTACGAAAACTGGCCGGTCGCGGGGCGGCTGGCTGCTGACGCCACGGGCGAAGAGATCCTGGCCGAGTACGCGCCGGAGATCGAGCGGCTGAAAGAACGTGGCGGCTACGTGACCGCCGACGTGATCAACGTCGGACCGGAGACGCCGAACCTCGACGCGATGCTGGCCAAGTTCGACAAGGAGCACACGCACAGCGAAGACGAAGTGCGGTTCACGGTCGAAGGCCGGGGCGTGTTTTGGATTCACCCCGAAGGTGGCCCCGTGTTTTCGGTCGAAGTCACCTCGGGCGATATGATCAACGTGCCGGCGGGGACCATGCACTGGTTCCATCTTTGTGACGATCGCCGGATCCGCTGCATCCGGTTGTTTGAAGACGCGACCGGATGGACGCCGCACTACATCGAGGACGCGGTGCACGCAGCGCATCCGCCGGTGTGCTGGGGGGCGAACTACATCCAGGTTCAATCGCATACCAAGCCGGTGGTCGAGCTGTGATCGAGTTCCAGGGCCGGGGCATTCTACTGGACGTCGAAGGAACCACTTCGGCCGTGGCGTACGTGTACGACGTGATGTTTCCGTTCGCGCGGAAGACTCTCGCGAAGTATCTCGACGCGGCGTGGGACTCCCCTGCCCTCGTCCCCGTGCGCAGGCAAGTCGCCCTCGACACGGCTAACACGGCCGCCGAGCATGACCGTGCCGAGTTCGAGCGCGAGATCGTCCGGCAGATGGACCAGGACATCAAGGCCACGGGGCTTAAGCAGCTGCAGGGTTTGATCTGGCAGGATGGTTTCGAATCGGGCGAGCTGGTCGCCCACGTGTTCGACGACGTGCCAGTGGCGCTACGGAAGTGGAAGGACGCGGGGATCGACCTGCGGATTTATTCGTCGGGCAGTGTCCACGCCCAGCGGTTGTTCTTCGGCCATTCGTCGGCGGGCGACCTGCTGCCAATGTTCTCGGGGCACTACGACACGCAGATTGGCGGTAAGCGGGAGCCCGAGAGTTACACCCGTATTGTCCAAGACTGGGGCCTCGCCGCCGAAGAGATCCTGTTTCTTAGTGACGTCGTGGCCGAACTCGACGCGGCCCGCGACGCGGGGATGCAGACGGGTCTTTGCCTGCGGCCTGGAAATGCGGAGGTGGAGCCGGGGCATGGGCACGCTAGTTGCGGGAGCTTCGGGGAGATTGGCCTGTAAAGTCTGACTGCCGAGGGGCGGTGAGGTAAAATGTGGGTGGAGGAAAACACAAAATGTCCACAGAAGCTCAGAATCTAATCGCCAACTTTCAGGCATTGCCGTTGGCGGAACAGCAATACGTGGCGGAGGCAATCATTCGGCAATCGCACGATTCCGTAGCGGACGAAGATCTGACCACGGGCGAGCCGTTAACGTCTGAGGAATTAATTAAGCGATTCCATGCTTGGGCGTATAGCCACCCTGCGATTCGCAATCCTAATCTGGATGATAGCCGCGAAGCCATGTACGAAGGCTGTGGCGAATGAGGGTACTGATCGATACAAATATCCTTTTGAGAATTGCCAACGGGCAGTCGGATTCCCAATTTCATAAGGCAGTCGAGGCGGTAGAGTCATTAATTGCAGCGGATCACACGCTCTATGTTGTTCCTCAAAACACATATGAATTTTGGTCAGTCGCGACGAGGCCTACATCCGTAAATGGCCTCGGGATGTCCAAGAGTGAGGCGCAACATAGCATCGAGACTTTCATCCAATTCCGCATGCGCCAAGACGAGCGTTCGATCTACCCACATTGGATCGCGCTCGTCGAGAAGTACGACATTAGCGGCAAGACCACGCATGACGCGAGATTGGTGGCCGCAATGGTGCGGCATCGCATGGAGCGGCTGCTTACGTTCAACTCCGCCCATTTCGCTCGATTCGACGAGATTCAAGTTTGGACTCCCGAGGCCGTTGTCGCCGGCGGGTATTCCTAGTTAAGCTATTGGCGTCCAGCATTGCCTCCCTTCAGCCCATCGGAATCATGGAAGAACTCTTCACCGCCAATAGCCTGGCCGCCCTCGCGACGCTGTCGATTCTCGAAATCGTGCTGGGCATCGACAACGTCGTGTTTCTCGCGATTCTGGCTGGCAAGCTGCCGAAGGAGAAGCAGGCTCGGGCTCGCTTTATCGGGCTCGCACTCGCGGCTGTGGGGCGGATCGTGCTGCTGCTGGCCATCACGTGGGTGATCACCCTCGATAGTGTGATTGTGGTGACGCTGCCGTTCGATGTGCCGGGGGCCGCCGATGTGGGCCACGGGCATGGTGGCGAGGAGCCAGCCGAAGGGGAAGCCGCGGCCGAGAGTGGCGTGACACCGTTGTCGGTGAAGGACATTATTCTGCTGCTTGGTGGATTGTTCCTGATCGGCAAAGCGACGTGGGAGATCAGCCACGCCGTGGACGATCACGGCCATGCAAGCCGCACGAAGCAAAAGAGCTCGATGATGGCGGTGCTGCTGCAGATTCTGGCGATCGACCTGGTGTTCTCGCTCGACAGCGTGCTAACGGCCGTCGGCATGGTGAACCCCGACGACTACAAGCAACCCTGGGTGGCGCTCGCGATCATGGTCACCTCGGTGCTGCTCGCGATCGCCGTAATGATGGCGTTCAGCGGCCCGATCTCGCGTTTCGTGAACGACCACCCCAGCGTGAAAATGCTGGCCCTGGCGTTCCTGATTCTGATCGGCGTGGTGCTAGTTGCCGAAGGCCTGCACTCGCATGTGCCACGTGGCTACATCTACTTCTCGATGGCGTTCTCGCTTGGAGTGGAGATGCTGAACCTTCGGGCGGCCGCGGTGCGGAAGAAGGCGGCGGAGGCGGAAGCTGCTGGCTAGGAGTTCACCAAGGCGGTAGAATACGGGGTCCATTCCAACCCTCGATCTCCCTGCGGGTGACCTATGCCTCAGTTCCAGCTCACGAGTGAATTCGCCCCCGCTGGCGATCAGCCCGAGGCGATTCGTCAGTTGGTCGCGGGGCTCACCGAAGGGCGGCGCGAGCAGGTGCTGATGGGCGTTACCGGTTCCGGTAAGACGTTCACGATGGCGAACATCATCCAGCAGCTGCAGCGGCCGACGCTGGTGCTGTCGCACAACAAGACTCTCGCCGCGCAGCTGTACGGGGAGTTCAAGGAGTTCTTCCCGAACAACGCGGTGAGCTACTTCGTCAGCTACTACGACTATTACCAGCCCGAAGCGTACATTCCGCAGCGCGACATCTACATCGAGAAGGACGCCTCGATCAACGAAGAGATCGACCGCATGCGGCTGGCGACGACCAGCTCGCTGGTGAGTCGGCGTGACGTGATCGTCGTGGCGAGCGTGAGCTGCATCTACGGCTTGGGTTCGCCGGAAGACTACAAGCAGATGATGATTGGCCTCGCGGTGGGGCAAGTGATCGAACGCGACGAAGTGCTCGCGCGACTGATCGACATTCAGTACGAGCGGAAGGATTTCGATCCCGAGCGTGCCAAGTTCCGCGTGCGGGGCGACTCGGTCGAGATCTGGCCCAGCTACGAAGAGTTCGCCTACCGCGTGGAATTCTGGGGGGATGAAGTCGAGTCGCTTTCGATCATCAATCCGACCAGCGGCGCGGTGGTCGACAAGTTGCAGCAGATCTATATCTACCCGGCCAAGCACTTTGTGCTGCCCGAAGAGCGGATCGAGAACGCCGTAGATCAGATTCGCAAAGAGCTCACGGGCCGGCTGCAGCTCTTTAAAGAACAAGGCAAGATGCTCGAAGCCCAGCGGCTGAATGCTCGCACGCGGTACGACATTGAAATGATGATGGAGATGGGCTACTGCCCTGGCATCGAGAACTACAGCCAGCCGCTGAGTGGTCGCCCGCCGGGGTCGCCGCCGAACACGCTGTTCGACTTCTTCCCCGAGGACTACTTGCTGTTCATCGACGAGTCGCACGCCACGATTCCGCAGATCGGTGCGATGTACAACGGCGACCGCGCGCGTAAGACGACGCTCGTCGAACATGGTTTCCGCCTGCCGAGTGCGCTCGACAACCGGCCGCTGAAGTTCGACGAATGGCAGGAGCGTGCCAAGCAAGTGGTGTACGTCTCGGCGACGCCGGGGCCATGGGAACTCGGGCAAACGGGTGGCGAGGTGGTCGAGCAAGTGGTGCGGCCTACCGGACTCTTGGACCCCGTGATCGAAGTGGTTCCCGCACGCGGTCAGGTGCCGCATTTGCTCGAGCAGATCAAGGAGCGCGCCGCCGCCGGCGAGCGGGTGCTGGTGACCACGCTCACCAAGCGGCTCGCCGAGGACCTGTCGACCTACTTCAACGAGCAAGGTGTGCTCTGCAAGTGGCTGCATAGCGAGCTCGACGCGTTCGAGCGAGTGGAGTTGCTGCGTGATTTGCGCCAGGGGAAGTTCGACGTCTTGGTGGGTGTGAACTTGCTGCGGGAAGGCTTGGACCTGCCCGAAGTGTCGTTGGTCGCGATTCTCGATGCGGACAAAGAAGGTTTTCTGCGAAGCGAAACATCGCTGATGCAGACCATCGGTCGTGCGGCGCGAAATGTGAACTCCAAGGTCATTCTCTACGCCGACAAGGTCACCGGCAGCATGCAGCGGTCGATCGACGAGACCGAGCGGCGTCGCGTGTTGCAGCAGGAGTACAACAAGGAACATGGCATCACGCCGCAGACGGTGAAGAAGGCGATCCGTTCGGGCATCGAATCGGAGCAGCAGGCCCACGCCGCGGCGAACGCCAAGGTGGGACGTGGTGACGACGCGGTGTACATCACCGAAGAGTACATTGTGGAGCTAGAGAAGGAGATGCTAGAAGCCGCCGAGGCGATGGAGTTCGAACGCGCCGCCGCCATCCGCGACCGCATCGGACAAATGCGCGACAGCATCGGCCAGCCGGTGGACTCGATCAAGTCACGCAAAGGCAAAGTGAACAAAGGCCGCCGTGGCGGAAAGCAGCGTAATTCCTCCGACGGCGAGGGGGGAAGCAAGCGTGGGACGGGGCGGATTCCGAAGCCGAAGCGGGGGGTTTGAACGACTGACTAAGTAAAAGGAGTATGTTGTGCTTAGTGACGAACAAATTCGAGCATATCGCGCGATGACTCCTGGCGAGCGAATCGCCATGTCCATTGAAATGATTGAGGGAGGATGGGGATATCTATTCTGCGCCGACGCTGCGTTGACGGAGCGAAAGTTTAAGTTGCTCGAATCGAATCACTGGAAGCGGAACGCAAATCTCCTAGCCGCCTTTGCACGCTCGAAAGAACTCGATGGCCAGAATTGACGAACTCTTCTGCGACCTCGTGGGCACCCTCGATTCTCTGAATGTCCCGTACGCAGTGATGGGAGGATTTGCAATCCGGGCGTTCAGTGTTCCTCGTGCAACTTACGACATAGATATCATCGCTAAACTCGGCGAAGCAGACATCGCGTCCCTATTTGAATGGGTGGAGGAGGCGGAGTACGGTTGGCGAGCAGATTCCGAGCACAACCGAGTGCTCAATGTCGCTGGTATGCCTTACATCCAGCTACTCGCCTGGGATCGGCACCAATCTATCGCCGCTGACATTTTTCTATGTAGTTGCGACTACCATCGATCCGTTCTCTCGCGGAGATGGCAAGCGGAGATCAACGGCTTCAAAGCCTGGATCGTATCCGTCGAAGATCTGATTCTGCTCAAAGTCGCTGCCGGAGGCCTTCGAGACATTTCCGACATCACCGAACGGTTCTTCTGCCCCACGGAAATCGACCAGAAGTATTTGCGACATTGGGGCGAGCGGATGGGAATCACCGAACGACTTGAGCAGATACTTCCTCTGATCAGCCACTAACGCCGAAACTGCCCCCACAACTCACTACCGCATCACCACACTCACCTGCGCTGGCTCCGCCGTGCTGTCAAAATACTCAGCTCGTTCGAAGCCGCCCATGCTGCCGACGAGGCTCGTTGGGAATGACTCGCGGAGTTGGTTCAAATCGCGGACGTTGCCGTTGTAGAAACGACGGGCGGCGGCAATGCGGTCTTCGGTGAGCGAAAGTTCCTGCTGGAGCGCGAGGAAGTGGTGGCTTGCCTTCAAGTCGGGGTACGCCTCGGCCACGGCGTACAGTTTTCTGAGCCCAAGCTCCAGGTCGCGTTCGTCACGGCTTTGGCTGCTCACCGGACCATGATTCGCCGCGGCGCGGTTGCGGATTTCGGTCACCTCGCTCAGCACCTCGCGTTCGTGATTGGCGTAGCCCTGGACGGTGGCTACAAGGTTCGGAATCAGCTCGTAGCGGCGCTGCAGCTCGACCTCGATGTCGCTCCAGCTCTCGCACAGGTGCTGCCGGAGTCGCGTAAAGCGATTGAACACCGCCACGTACCACGCTAGCGGCACAAGCACGATTGCCGCGAGGATCGCCAGAGGAATGAGCACTTCCATGTCCGTCTACCTTGCTGCGCGGGACTTGAGATCGGCCACGAGATGCGGCGGCCAGAGACTTAGCCATCTCTGGCACCAATCGACTTGCTGTTCGATCTCCGGTACTTGCCAGCAACTACTATTGCTCTTGAGGCAGAACACATCGCGTTCGATTTCGAACGTGGCGGGCGGGGTGTCGAGCATGAATTCCATGGTACGCGGGTGCAACAGATCGTAGACGAAGCGTTTGTCGGACGACTTCACGTGAAACTTGCGGCTAAATTCTTCGGACTCGAAGTCGATGTCGTCGAAGCCCATGAACGAGGTAACGCTGTCGAAGAACCCCTCGGGACGGACCGCCAGTTGGGGAAGCCCGACGAAAGGCAATTCCAACAACAAGAAGCTGAAGTAGTAGGTCGTCGTGTTCTCGTCCTTCCCAGAGCCGGTCGTCACCTTGTAGGTGTAATCGCCCACCGTACAGGGCTGATGCTGGCCGTCGACTTCAATCGTTCCCTGCAGCAGGTTGTAGGCGCACCGCGAGTGCCCGTGGGTGAAGCAGCCGAACTGCGAGTATCGGCTATCCCAGTCCGATTCGTAGCCCGGGCTGTAGCTCCACCCCCGCCGCGCGGCGAGCGCGGCAAGCTCTTCTCGGCGTTTCTTGGCTTGCTGGTACGAGTAGTACGCGAGCAGGCCGAAGCCGATCAGGAACAACGGGATGATGAGGATAAAAATTTCGGGCATGAAGGCTATGGTCGGAGGGAATATCGCCAGACTCATGCGTGGGTATTCGCCAGGACCCACGCTATCTTGGAGGCAACTGCGAAGAGTCTACCAAATTGGCGGCCCGACGTGCCCAGCGCCGGAATAGGTATCGCTCCTCGTCTCGTTCTTCGACCACCTGCCACTCGAAGGCGTTGAACTCCGGGAAATAGGTGTCGCCCTCGAACTCCCCCTTAATTGTTGATAGGAGCATCTCGTTTGCCAGCGGAATGGTTTGGGCGTAAACGCTCGCGCCACCACCGCTAAAGATCGGCTTGCCAAAGGCCTTGGCGGCGTTGAGGGCCTCGGCGAGGCTTTGGCACACCGTGGCTCGGGGAACGGGCTGGGGTGAGTGGCTCAGCACGACCAAATGGGCGGCCGTGGCGTCGCGGCCAAATATCTCGAAGCTCTGCCGGCCCATGATCATGGTCGATCCGCGTGTGAGCTCGCGGTACTGCTGGTACTCCTCAGGGACATCCCAGGGCATGCCGTTTCCTAGGCCAATCACTCGGTTTTCGCTCATGGCGGCGATGATTTTCATTTTGACTTAGGGGCTCCGAACCAATACCGGATTTACAGACTCTAGCTCTTCAGGAATGATCGTACGTAGCTGAAGTCTCCAGGCACCCATTCGCACCTAAATCCCCCCATCATGCAACACCAGTTCTCAATCACCGGCGAGCGTCTCTCAGGTCATAGCGGCATTGTCGAGTTGATGGACGACCTGGGGGCGGCCCTCGCCGGGACCGGGAAAACGCACATGCGGATGCTTGGTGGCGGTAATCCGGCCCATGTTCCTCCAGTGCAAAAGGTGTGGCGCGAGCGACTGCAGGCCATCGTCGACGACACCGAGCACTGCGACCGCATGCTGGCCAACTACGATGGGCCTGGCGGCAATCCGCGATTCCGCGAGTCGTTCGCCGGGGCGCTGCGTGACATTTATGGCTGGGATGTCGGTCCCGAAAACATCGCTGTGACTAACGGTGGCCAAACCGCGTTCTTCTTTCTCTTCACGCTACTCGCCGGCGAGATGGCCGATGGCCGCTTCCGAAAAGTCGTGCTGCCCCTGGTGCCCGAGTACATAGGCTACTCGGACCAAGGAGTGGCCGAGGGAATCTTTCAGAGTTTTCGGCCTCGCATCGAACAACTCGATGGCCACTCGTTCAAGTACCGCATCGACTTCGACGCACTCAAGGTCGACGAGAACTCGGCAGCGATTTGCGTGAGCCGCCCAACGAATCCGACCGGCAACGTGTTAACGGACGACGAAGTATCGCGACTCGCCGATTTGGCGTCGGAAGCGAACATTCCGTTGATCATCGACAACGCGTACGGCGAGCCCTTCCCGGGTGCCGTGTTCGAGCCGATCGCGCCGATGTGGAATCGGAGCATGGTAATGACCTTCAGCCTGTCGAAGCTCGGCCTGCCAGGCACTCGCACCGGCATTGTCCTGGCCGACGAAGAGATCGCCAGCCGCATCCGCACGATGACGGGCATCGTCGGTCTGGCGAACAACAACATCGGTCAGGCGATCGTCGAGCCGATGCTCCGCAGTGGCGAGCTGTTGCAATTGTCGCGAGAAGTGATTCGTCCCTTCTACCAGAAGAAGGCCGAGGCTGCGCACGCGATGGTGGCGAAGCACTTCGCGGACGACTTTCCCTATTCGGTGCATCGCAGCGAAGGGGCGTTCTTTTTGTGGCTGTGGTTTCCGGAGTTGCCGATTGCCACGCGTGAACTTTACACGCGGCTCAAGAACCGCGGGGTGCTCGTCGTCCCCGGCGAGTATTTCTTCTACGGTCTGGAAGATGCCGACAACGACTGGCCCCACCGCCGTCAGTGCATTCGGGTTACCTTCTCACAAGGCGAAGAGGTGGTGGAAGATGGTATCCGTATCCTGGCCGACGAGCTCAGGCAATTGCATGCGTAGTTAGCCACTCCCACGATGGTTGCAGCGACACCAGTGGGGTTGCGCGAGCACCACTAGCTCGGTACTCGGCGGTCTTTCATACATCCTTCGCGTAGCGCGGCGGAGACTGGCACGGTGTATGCATAGCTAGTGAGGCAGGAATTCTATCCACACGCCTCTGGAGCCAATCGCCATGTCTACCGCCAGCACTAAGAAAAAACTCGACGAACTTTACGAACTTCTCGACGACATGGACGTTGCGCTACTTACCACCCGCAGGCCTGACGGCATGCTGGTCACACGTCCCATGGCTACCCAGGACCATGGCCCGGTCGCCGATCTGTGGTTCGTGACCGATATCAACACGCACAAGGTCGACGAGATCGAAGCCGATCCGCACGTGAGCGTTGGATACTACAATCACAGCTCGAAGGAATGGGTGTCGGTCAGTGGTACGGCTACCGTCACGCAAGACCGAGCACGCATTCGCGAATTGTACGCGCCGGACTGGAAGATTTGGTTCGCGGATGAAGGGGGCAATCGCGATGGCGGTCCCGACGATCCACGACTCGCGCTGCTGCTGGTCACCGCCAACTCGGTTGTGTATCTAAAGAACGATCTATCGACTCCCGCGGTGCTGTTCGAAATGGCCAAAGGCTACGTTACGGGCAAGCAACCTGACATCGGCCGGCAGGAGCAGCTTACGCCGGGGGAACTGCGCTAACAGCAGTTCTACCTCCGCCATTCGCGGCTGCCGAGCAGGTTGGCGCCGATCAGTACGCCCAGCAGGGAGAACTGCATCACCTTCACTAACAGCGTGATCAACCCTTCGTGCTGCTGTTGCGGAAGGAGTATCTGCCAGACAGGTGTGAACAGCTCGAGGAATAGAATCAAGCTCACGCAGGCAAGAGCGGCGGCGACACCTTGCATGATGCGTCGCGGCTCGCGTGGCGTGAACTTGAAGCTCATGGCAAGAGCAAGACCGGGCGATCCGATGAATAGAGCACACGCCGAATAAATCGGCTCACCGGTCACAAACGAAATGGTAACCAGTGTCGTAGCTACGGCGACAATTGCTGCGACAATCAACCCTTCGCGTTTCTCCTGCCCCGTCAGCGCCATCCGTCCGAACGGATGGAACAAAAGTGCCGCATCAGCTAGCGGCTTGGCGAACCACGTGGCTACCGCAAATAGCACGTAGAGGACGATAAAGGGGGCAACGAACGGGGCAATCGACGGGTTGTTGGCAGCCACCCCGGCAAGCACTCGGTAGAGTACGTAGAGTCCAATGACAATGCCCCACTGCGCCCCCGCCGCCTTGGTTTGCATCCACAGGAAGTAATTGAGTATCCAGCGATACACCGGCACCTTGGCCTTAAGCGTCTCAAGCACGCCAACCCGCGCGACTTCCAGCTCAGGATCAAGTCGCAAGGCCTCACGGAAATGCGTCTCAGCCTGTTTCAAATCACCACGTTGAAGGTAGGTCCAGCCGAGATTCGCGTGCGAGTACGGATCATCAGGGTCAACCTCCAGCGCTTGTCGCAGTTCGGCGGTCGCCGTCTGCATATCCCCCTTCGCCCGCCGGGCGTGGGAGCGGACGTTGAGCGCATCGACGTTCTCAGGATCTATAGCGAGCGCCGAATCGCAGTCGGCGCGCGCGAGGTCCCACTTCTTCTGCTGTGCGTACACCGAGGCTCGCGTGGCGTAGTGTTCGGCATCGTGGGGATCGAGTTCAATCGTCTCCGTTGCGGTTTTCAAAGCGGCCGGCAAGTCGTTGCGCGCAAGCTGAATTCGTGCGACCAGATGCCGAATGTCGGCCGAATCGGGTGCAAGCGCGAGTGCCTGCCTCCCCAACTCGTCGGCCTTGGCAAAGTCGTCCTGAGCCGCCCGGCACGCTCCCAGTAGCGCGTAAGCCCACGGCTCGTGCGGATTGACCTGTAGCGCCATGCCCAACTCCCGCTCCGCATCGGCGTAACGAGAACGATTGAAAAGCATCTGAGCGCGCTGGATGTGGGGATTCATGACGGACACCACTTGTAGCGTGGCGTGAGTGGAGATGATCGGAAAGTTGCTCGCGAGCTTTCGCGCGCTACGGACGACGAAGCATGCCTTACTTATCCAACCACTTCAGCACGTCGTCGTACAATCCGCCTTGATTGGCGTAGAGGGCGTAGTTCCGAGCGGACGAGAACCATTCCTGAGTGGTTGGTCGGTGCGATTTTATGGCTTGCAGTAAGTCTTTCCCCAGGATCGGTTGCGGCGGGCCACCTTTCTTGATCGACTCGGTGAGTTTGGCTTCGATCGCGAGGTCGAGGATCGCCTTGAGGTCGGCCCCCGAGTACTTAGGGGTCTTCTTCGCCAGCAGGTTGTAGTCGATGTCGCGTGTGGGCTTACCCTGGCAGTGGAGGCGCAGAATGTCGGCACGCGCTGGCTCGTCGGGCGGCGGAACGAACAGCACACGGTCGAATCGGCCCGGCCGTCGAAACGCGGGGTCCACGTGCCATGGAGCGTTTGTCGCTGCCAGCACCAAGACTCCTTCATTGGAGTACTCCGCGCCATCGAGCTCGGCCAGAAATTGATTGATCAACTGCCGGGCGGTGCCGCTCTGCATGTCCGAGCGTTTGCCCCCGAGGGCGTCGACCTCGTCGAAGAACAACACGCAGGGGGCGTTGTCGCGGGCCTGTTGAAATATCTGATGGAGCCGCTTCTCGCTGTTCCCCATCCACATATCGAGGACATCGTTGATGCCAATTGATAGGAAACCGGCGTTAATCTCACCCGCTGTTGCGCGGGCGAGGAAGGTCTTACCGCAGCCGGGCGGGCCGTACATCATGATGCCGCCGCCGATCGTCTTGCCATACGCCTGGTAGATTTCGGGATGCTCCATCGGGTAGATGACTTTCACCCGAATCTCTTCCTTGAGCTGGTCCATGCCGCCAACGTTCTCGAAGCGGACCTTTGGGCGTTCGAGCTCGGTCTCGAAGTCGCCGTCGGCCCCGGCGCCGCGATGGCGGACGCGACCTTCGAATAATTCATCGTCCTGCTCTTGGTAGCTCTGGTTGGGTAATACACCGAGGCGCGTAGAAAGCTCCTCGTCGGCCACATCGGGATCGATTTCAAGCGCCTGCTTGTAGCGAGCCACGGCGTCCGCAATTCGGCCTTCGCCAATCGCCAGACGAGCATAGAGTACACACGCCGCGGCGGGCGGATTCGGTTTGTCGAGCAGCGACTCGAGAATCACCGCTGCCTCGCTCGCACGACCCGACTGGTAAAACGCGTTGGCTAGTGCCAGCTGAATGTCGCGGCTTGATGGCGATGCTTCGAGGAGCTTCCGAAACTCGTCTACTGCTTCGTCATACCGCGACAAAGAAAGTAGCGTATCGGCCAAGTGTCGCCGGAGCGGAAGATTATCGGGTGAAACGGCGAGCGCAGCTCGAAGCGGGGCGACGGGGTCGGATTCGGCAGGCATCATAAGGTCTCAATGAATGCGGGTCAGTTGATACGCTAAGGGTGAGTGACTAAGCGCCCTCGACCACCAGTTGATCGAGGTACTCGCGACTGAAACCGCGAATCCAGAACTCGCCCTTCTTGTACTTCACTGGACGGACAGGTGCCCGGGCGACGATGAGCAGCGTAATCAGCCCAACCAGTATCCCCAGGATGGTGACGACAACTACCACGGTCGACTCGACCACGATTCCGGCAATAAGACCCACAAATAATCCAGCGCACGCCAGGGACGCGATCAGCACCCGAAAACGGCGAGTGGCGCGAAGCTCTTGCGATTCAGAATAGGTGATGTCACAGCCTTTCCGTACCACGAAATAGACGATGGCTAATATCAGGAGATTCACCAGTATCAGGATCCCAATCCAGCTTGGAGCCCAGTAGAGAGTCTGACGCCGTTCCTCAGAGGGGGATGTGGGTTGGTTTGTCTTGACGCAACGGGTTGGAAGCACCACCCCCGATCGAACCACCAAGTAACTCCCATCGACGTAGGCTTGTTGTCGACCTCCCTGCATGACGGTGGTCGCATAGTCTTTAGCATCTGTTAGGGGTGCTTGGAAGGGATTTTCAGACACAGACACAGATTCCATAAGGGCGGTACTGAAGTTCGCATAAAAGTAGCGTTTGAGCCAATAAACGCTGAAGCCTGAGCTTAGCCCACCCAACGCGTCGAGGCAATCTTGTCCGGCCCAGTTCCGACTTAAACCCTTGCTCAAAAGGCCCGGTTGTCTATTGTTCCACTAGTGCTTTTACCCCCTCCGCGGGCACAATGGGACGAAGTACGCGGTGAAACTTGGTGACTCGCCGAACCGTCCGCCAGGAATTCGACAACGATGGCCAATCGCAAAACGCTCGGCGGTGTGATTCACACCTATCAGAAATACGACCCCGCAAGGTTTCCGAGCCCCAGCGAACCGCCGCCCGACTTGGTGAGCGGGGCCTTCGAACACATGCTGATGTTCGGTGAACGGCGAGAGCTGACCGAGGAGGAACTCGCTCGCGCGGTGCGGCTTGACCCTAGTCAGATTGCAGGCCTTGGTCCCAGCATTGATGCGCTGCGGGCGATGCTCGAAGAGCGGAAGCGGAAGATTCTGGAGAAGTATGAGACCCGTAAAGTGCTGAAGCGCGCTCGGAAGGCCTATCAGTCGGCAGCAGCCGACATACGACCGTCCAAAGCCCACGCCGATCGGTTTCACCAAGCGGTATGGTCGGAACAGCTTCGCGACCTCGAGCGATTGTGGTACGCAGCCGAGAGCGACAATTCGCCCTTCGCGAGGCAAATGATGAACCTCATCGAGCGGCTTGGCGAGAAGTATCAAGTGGATGAGTTGGCGGCGAAGTACGAGTTCGTCGGACGAGAATCGATGTCGGTTCCAGAAGCTCTGGAAGTCAAAGAAGAGTTGGAGAAGATCGACGAACTTCTCAAACAACTTGAAGAAGCGTCGAAGACCGCTCAGATCGGGCTTATCGACATGGAGATGCTCAGCGAGTTCGCCGAGCCGGGCGATGTCGACCAACTCAGTTCCTTGCAGCAACAAGTGCAAGACTACCTGCGCGAGATGGCCGAGCGCCAGGGGCTCGAACAGTCGGGGGGTACGTTTCGATTGACTCCCCAAGCGTACCGCATCTTTCAAGGCAAGTTGCTCGATCGACTATTCAGTGAGATCGAAGCCTCGCGCACTGGTAGGCACACGGGCGCGATCGTCGGGGAGGGTGCCGTTGAGCTTCAGTCTACCAAACCGTTCGAATTCGGCGACTCCATAGCCAACATGGACGTAGTATCGACGTTTACCAACGCCCTGGTTCGCCAAGCTGGTAGCCCCCTGCCCCGCGGTGAGTTTCGCCTTCGCTCGGACGACATCGAGATTCACAAGACGCGCAACACCCCGAAGTGCGCGACGTGCGTCATTATGGACATGAGCGGCTCGATGCGCTACGACGGGCAGTACATTCACGTCAAACGGATGGCGCTCGCACTGCAAGGATTGCTGCGCAGCGAGTATCCGGGCGATCATCTTTCGTTCGTCGAGATGTACAGCTTCGCCAAGATGGTGCCACCGGGGAAAGTCGTGAACCTGATGCCGAAGCCTGTCACCATCAGCAATCCGGTGGTCCACCTCAAGGCCGACATGAGCCGGGACGATATCAGTGAGACGATGGTGCCGCCGCACTTCACGAACATTCAGCACGCGCTGTCGCTGGCGCGGCGTCAACTTTCGGCGCAGGATACGCCGAACCGGCAGATCGTGCTGATAACCGATGGTTTGCCAACGGCGCACTTCGAGCAAGAGACGCTCTACCTATTGTACCCACCCGACCCGCGAACCGAGTCGGCGACGCTTCGCGAGGGACTGCTATGCAAGCGGGATGGTATTACGATCAATCTGTTTTTGCTACCAAGCTGGTCGCAAACCGAAGACGACGTGCGGTTCGCCTATCGGCTAGCCGAATCGACGACGGGACGCGTGTTCTTCACCGCAGGGCGTGATCTCGATCGCTACGTGGTCTGGGACTATTTATCTCGGCGGCGAGAGATTCTGGGGTAGCACCGCGTCACACTGGGTAAGCTTGGGCCGGTTTTCGCCCAATTCGCTGGCCGTGGCATATTGTGTACTTTACCCGACCGCCATAAATTCGGACGATGGTGCCAACTAGGTATTCCTGTCAAGAAGTAGCGAATCGTAAGAAGATGGCAATCTTTCAGAATCTGGCAGCCGAAGTAAAGAAAGAGGCGGAGGTCTACATGGATCGTGGCGTCCTATCATCACCCCGCCCTCAAGAATACGTATCGCTGGGTAGCAGCACCCCGGCGCGCATCAGGACGAACAAGACGGAGCGGAGGGGCCCCAACGTGAAGCAGGCGATTAAGACCGGAGTGGTGCGGGCGTGTGCAGGACTCGCGTTTATCCTTGCATGCAAAGCTCAGGCAGCCGCTCCGGGGAGCGAGAAGCTGCTTCCAGCCACCACCGTTGCTTACGTCAGCATTGCGAATGCTGACGACTTCGAGCAGCGCTTCAAGCAGACGCAAATCGGGCAGTTTGCGCAAGACGAAAGCCTGAAGCCGTTTATCGATCACCTGAAGAAGACGGTTCCCAAGAAGTTGGGCGACATCGAAGAGCGCGTCGGCGTATCGCTGCAGGACCTGCAGAACATCGCGAGCGGCGAACTTGCCTGGGGCATTGTGAACCGCGAGACCGGACGTGCCGCTTCGATTCTGGTGGTGGACACCACCGGCAACGATGCCCAGCGCGATGAGGTGATCAAGAAGCTTGACGAGTACTTAGTGGGGCTGAAGGCGACCAAGAGCACCAGCGAAGCGGGTGGCATCACCATTCAGCAATACGACGTGCCTCCACAAGGCGACGACAAGCCCGCCCGCACCGCGGCGTACTTCGTACATGAGAACCTCCTGTGCGTCTCCGACAACGCCGGTGCGGTCGCTGAAGTAGCAGGTCGCATGTCGGGCAGCGCCACGGATGCCGTCGATTCGATCGCCGAGTACCAAGCGGTGCTCAACAAGTGCCAGAGCGACGCCGGCATTCCCGAGGCCAACGTGACTTGGTTTGTCCGCCCCTTCCCACTGGCGGACGCGATTCGCACCATCCGGCCTCGCACTCGCGAAGGTGAAGACCGCGTTGAGCAGCTTCGCAAGCAAGGCTTTGACGCCGTGAAGGCCGTTGGCGGATTGGTCAACGTCGCGCCAGATCCGAAGCACGACTTCATCCATCGCACTGCCGTCTTCGCCCCGCCCGTGAAGGGTGCGCCCGAAGGGCAGAAGTACCTGCTGGGCATGAATATCTTCAAGACGCCGAACTCCAGCGATCTGACGCTCCACAATTGGACGCCGCGGATGATCGCTCGCTACACAACCGTGAACATCGACCTGCTAAACGCGTTCGACAACATCGACACGGTGTTCGACTCGATGATTGCAGGCTACGAAGGTGCCTTTAAGACGGCCATGGATCGATTTAAAGACGATCCATTCGGCCCACGAATCGACTTTCGTAACGATATTGTCGCCAGCCTTGGCACCCGCGTCTGCATGATGACGGACTACACGCTACCTATCGAAACTGATAGCGAGCGATTCATGCTCGCGATCGACGTGAAGCCCGAAAAGGCCGAAACGCTCAAGGTCGCGATCGGCAAGTACCTAGAAAAAGACGGGTACTTGAAGAAGGACCTCGAAGGCCGCGAGATTTGGGAATTCCAACCAGAAGAGGTCGAAGAATTCGACATCGGCCTCGACGACGGCGCGCTAGTGCCCGAGGGCGAAGGCGATGCGGGTGGCGACGAGCGTCTGCTGACTCGCTCGGCCGTGTGCGTCGACGCCGGCCAGTTGTTCATTGCTTCGGACGTCGAGTTCCTTCGATTGGCGTTCAAGCAAGCTTCGGAAAACGAATCGCTGGCCGAAAGCTTCGACTACATTGCCGTGAAGGACGCTCTGGCCAAGCTCGCTCCTAAGGAGCAATGCAGCTGGTCGTTCACGCGGACCGACGAGACGATCCGCCCGACTTACGTGATGCTGAACGAGAATCGCCTGCCGCAAAGCGAATCGTTCTTCGCCCGGTTGCTCAACGAACTGCTCACCACGCCTGCGGACCAAAAGAATCAGTTGCTCCGCGAGCAAAAGCTGGATGGCCGCGAGCTACCGAGCTACGAACTCGCCCGCCGCTACTTCGGTCCTAGTGGCCGGAGCGTCCGCGCGGACGAAGACGGCTGGTTGATGACGGGCGTGCTGCTCAATAAAGCGGAGAACTGAAGCACCAGGGCCGAGACGGCTGGTGTGGCGGTTCTCAAGGGTCGGTGATCTTCGCCCAGTAAGGGCGCTGGCGGTCGCCTCGCGTGCGTGCGTCTTCGAGGATCACAGCAAGGTCGGGTCGCACCGTGCGATCACGTGGACCGATGCGACGGCCATTGAGCGTCACTTCCATCGGCTTGGTGAAATCGACGATTTCGGGACTTAGCCACACGGTGGTTCGTTCGGCTTGGTGAAAGACGCCGACTTTGTTGGTCTCATACTGACGTCCACGGACTTGGGTGGGTCGCGTGCCACGTTCGGGGGGCCAGGTTTCTGGTAAGACCATTGAACGCTCGGGAAGTCCTTCAAGCTCTAACCACCAGAAGAAGCTGTCCCACGGCCTCATGCTTCGGCACTCGAACTCCGTAGGGGCTGGGCGTCGCACGCGGCGGTTCATCCAATCGAACAGCCGCTGAATTTCATCTTGGTACGGTTCGTGGCCACGACCTCGGTATTCTACTAGCGTCGCCGTCCCAGGTACTCGAGGGCGCAGGTAGAAGTCGAGTTGCGACGCGTTATGCTCGATGTTGTCGCCATCAAGTTCGCCATCGACGAAGTACCAATCGACGTACTTAGAGTTGTCGCGGTATCGCGAGCAGTACTTGTCGGCGCGGGCCAGGAAGGGCATGACACCCGCCCAAAGATCAGGATGCGCCAGGCCGATGTCCCACGCCGCGTTGCCGCCGATGCCGTGGCCGGTAAGGAACACCCGATCGGTATCGATGGAGAACCGTCGCATCGCATCGCGAAGCGTACCGAGCACGGCTTGGTGCTCGCGAAGCGAACTGTTGTAGGTGGCCTGATGGGGCTCGAGCCAATCAACGGCGATCACGATGTAACCGTGACGCATCGCTTGGCCCATGCGTCCGAGCGTGGGGTGTGCGCCTCCTGCCCAGTAGTCGAGCTGCAACTCGGGTTGGTAGCCATGCCCGTTGAGGGTGATGATCGTGGGATAGCTTCGCAGGGGATCGTAATCGGGAGGCAATTGCACCAGATAGCGAATCGCGCCACTCGGAGGTGCCAGTTCCAGCGATATCTCGTAGAACCGAACACCGCGTTCGCTTCCCTCTGGAATTTCTTCGGGAGGACGAACCAGCTTCAGTATCTGCGCGACGCGTTCGGGCGTACCACCTTCCAGATCGCGGATCTCGGCCAGCAGCTGCGCGCGGCGTGCCGCTTCATCTTCGCATAGGTACTCCAGCACCTTATCGCGAACCTGTAGCAGCGAAGACGCGACCGCGTAATTGTCGGTCGCTTCGGTCGATCCCAGCAGCCAACCGCTCATCGCCAAGGCGACCTTTGCTTCGCTGGTAAGCGTCTCGTCGTCAGCAAGTTGCAGGAAAGCTGCGGCGCGATCGAGCGTGCTGTAGGTAAGATCCCGCTGCGCTTCGGCAAGGAACGACTGCGCAGTCTGGGCGTGGATCTCGTCCTTGATCTCCTTGATCTCTTCGCCCAACCGCTCCAGAAACGCTTGCTTGCGAACGGCCAGCTGATCGTACTCGGTCATCACCTCGCGAACTTGCTGAAGCGTCTCGCCCGCAACTTCTTCGGCGGGGAATCGCGGCAAAAGTGCTTGCACTAAATTGTGCTGACCAGCGGTGCGGCGTAATTCAATCTCTTTCAGGATACTGCGTGCACCGAGCTGCCGGAGCTGGCGGATGTTCTCCGAGAGTTCGCTTCGCTCCGGAAAGTCCGCGAGTACTTGCTCTAGTTCTTTGCGTGCTTCCGGATAGCGTTCGGCCTGCAAGTAAAGCTGCACGATCTGAAGCCGTGCTTCGTAGTCCTTCGCATCGATCGCCTGATGCAGGATCGCGGCAAGCTCGTCGGGCGGAATCGAGCTGGTCGCGAGCCGCATGTCCCACTGCACTGCTTTGGGGCTGCCGGTAAGACTTTGCACGCGAACGAATTCGGGCGTGATTTCTGTAATGCCTTGAATGATGGAGAGCGCGCCACCAGGAGCCTGCATATGAAAGGTGCGTCGGCCGAACGGATCCCATGGATCGGCGCCCAGTCTTGGACCGACGCTCACCACCCCACCACCGTGCTCCGCAACGTTCTGCCACAGGCGGATCATTGCTTGCCGGGGTTCGTCGCCTTCGACGAGCTCCTTAATGTCTTTCTTTGCAAAGTAAGTCCGCCGCAACCCATCGTCGACCATCAGAATAGGCGCGACATTGACTTCGCCCGCCATCGGCCGTGGATTGGTGGGATCCTCGGCAATGCCAGAGAGCATGGTCGGTTTACCAACCAGCACGCGACCGTCATTCAGCCGCACCGTGGCACCCCAGGCGGGGAGTGCCATGAACAGGGCGAGCAATGTCAGAAGGCGAAGTGGCACGGGGAGAGTCGTCGACAGAGGAGGGGAAACGAGCAAATGCTCTTCAAAAGGGCATCCTTTTATTGTCGCCTACCACCCACAGGGGTCAATCAGTCCGCCAGCGCAGGAATGGGAAACGAGGCCCAATTGCGCGGGTTGGTGGGGTTCTGGTGGTAGAGGGGGCATCATTGGAGTCGCTGACGGCGGACAGTTTATTCCCCTTTTTGCAGGAGCTGAATTCCGCGGTTCTAGAAATAGGGCTCTACGAGCCCGTTTCGTACTTGCCGCAGGGGTGAATTTCGACTCCACTAGCACGTTCGACAATGGCCAAGGAGGCACTGGCTTCCGCCGAGCAACTTCTTCCCGACCGAGGTGCCGCCGTGTCCCAGTTCAACGATCCCTCGAATCCATTTGCTGCCCCCGTTGCGTCGTCCACGGCCGGGGCCACGGAGTTACCACCGGGTGAACGGGGTCCAATGCCGACATCGGTGATTGTGGCACTAGTCGCTACCGGATTGATGGTCCTTTTATCAGCGATTGGGAGCGTTGGACAACTCGCAGCAGGCGAGCCGGCGATTGGCTCGCTCATTTCCGTCGTGATTGGCATCCTCATCCTGCTGGGCATCGCTAAGGGACATCGCTTGGCCCATCAGTGGGGGCGCATTCTGGTGGGGATCGGCGCCGTTCTCTACACCTTGGGTGCCGGGTTTGGTGTCGTCGGGGTAATGATGATCGCCAACAATCCAGAGATCCTGGGTGCCGACGCGCCACCCGAACTTCAGAACATCGACCTCCGTACGGCTGCCATGGTAGGCATCGCCTTCCTCTTCGGTTTTGTCCTATTGTTGTGGACCATCTTTTTCTCTTTGGGGACCAAGTCGGCAAGGCGATATTTTCGTCTCGTTTGTCCAAGCTGTGGAAATACAAAGGTCAAAGCAAACGACTTCTTTTTCAATCGCGGTAAGTGCAAACGCTGCGGGGTCGTCTGGTAACCGCGTGCTGCGATTGGGTGTCCCCTTGACCGAACGATGATGGAGGATGCACGCCGCGTAGTATCGACGCTGGAATGCACGGTCATCCAAAGGGATCAACATGCAAAGCGACTCGGCCTCCGAATCCCGATACGATCCTCGAATCGGGTTACCGGCGAGCGTGGTGGTCGCCATTTCGTGTTGGATTCTGCTCACGGCCCTTGCCACCTGGCAGCTCGCAATGATGCTCGCCCAACAACCGCGTGGAGGTCCCCTTGTCGTATGGTCGTTGCTGACCATCTCGGCGTTGGGATGTGTACTGGCGATGTTCTGGCGACCCCATCAAGTGACCTGTTGGTGGGTTCGATTTTTCAGCACGATGTTGGGAGTTTTCGCGCTATTACCCCTCCTCTTCGTCTTGGTGGTCTTGGCCTTCGTGATGCTAGGCGGAAACTTGGGGCAAGGCATCGGCACTCCCGTCGCCCTGCTCGGCATCGTTGGCGTAGCTCTCCTACCTCCAGCCGCGCTTGCATGGACCTGCCGCTACGCACTTGGCAGAGCTAGCGCCCGCCGCTACTTCGAAGTTTGTCCGGCTTGCGCAGCGAGATTCACAGCGCCTGTCCAGTTTCTGATGGCTAGGATGGAATGTGACGATTGTCGGCGGGACTAGGGAATCGGAGGGCGGTCCCTTCTGTTTACCCCAAGCGTCGGCCAAAATATGCGGTATGAAGGACCTGCAACGCGAGAGTTTGTGCCACGACCCGATCCACGGGTACATCCCCTTTTTGTCGATGGTTCCGGCCGGCGAGGTGGCCGAGCGGACCCTGCTGGACCACCCATGGGTGCAGCGGATGCGGCAAATCCATCAGCTCCAAACCGCCTGGTGGGTCTACCCGTCGGCCGAGCACACCCGTTTCCAGCACATCGTCGGTGCGATGCACATGGCGAGCCGGGTCATTGACCGGCTGTACGACAGCCTGGAGGAGACTTGCCCCGACGTGCCCAGCCGGGGGTACGTCGAGTGCCTAAGCCGTGTATCCGCCCTGCTGCACGACGTAGGGCATGGGCCATTCGGGCACTTCTTCGACGCCCACTTTCTGAAGAACTACGGCCTGACGCACGAGATCCTCGGCGCGAAGATCATTACCGACGAACTTGGGCACTTGATCCGCGGCATTCGCGAGTGCCCCAATAGCCGGATGAACGACGGCGAGCAACTCGACCCACTGCAAGTCGCGATGTTGATCCAGCGCCCCAAGACAAACGACGCCCATGAGCATCCCCGTTGGTTGGTGATGCTGCGGAGCTTGTTCTGTGGTCTCTACACGGTGGACAACATGGACTTCGTGCTTCGCGACGCCTACATGTCGGGCTACAGCAATCGCGCGTACGATCTCGATCGATTGCTGCGCTACAGCTTCTTCAGCAAGCAAGGTCTAACGATTCACCAGAAGGGCATGAACGCCTTGGTGAAGTTCATGCAGACCAAGAGCGAGTTGTTCCGCGCGGTCTACTTCCATCGCACCGTCCGCGCAATCGATAAGACGCTTGGCGATTTGTTTCGCGACAGTCGAGACTTGCTGTTTCCGGGCAACCCCATCGAGCACCTGGACGAGTACCTGCACTTCACGGAGTGGTCGCTGCTGATCGACGTGTCGCGATGGCCAAAGTCAAACGACGATCGGACACGGGAGATGGGTCATCGCTGGGCGAGACTGCTGGAACGGCAAGTGGACTGGGTTTGCATTGAAGACCGCAACCAGACGATTCGCGAGGGGGATAGCGAAGCGGCCAGCGTGTTCAGCGACGCGGGTATTCTTGAACAGGCGCTCCGCGCTAAGCTGCCCGCCGAAATGCGCGACATGGAAATGCAGATCGACTTGCCACGCCATATCTACCGTCCCGATGCCTTGGCGGCCACCGCGGGGCAGAACTTTCAGTACAATCCTTCGACCGACAAAGTTTATCCGCTGACCGACGACCAGTTATTCAAGCAACTGCCGATTGCCCATCGCGCTTGCCGAGTTTATTTGCGAAAGCAACATACGCCGGTCGAGGCGCGGGCCGTAGGTGCGGCACTCGATGCCATCGTAGGCAGCCGCAGTGAAGACGACTTGACCAATATGTAGCGCGGAAATACTTCCGTTCTTAGAACTCCATTTAGCGGAATGAATTCCGTCTTACGAAGCCATGAATCATCACGAGTACTACGAAAACCCATTGATCTCTCGCTACGCCTCGCGGCAGATGGCGGCCATCTGGGGCGATCAGAAGAAGTTCAGCACTTGGCGGCGACTATGGGTCGCGCTTGCCGAAGCCGAGGCGGAACTCGGTTTGCCAATCGCCGAAGCGCAGCTCGACGAGCTTCGAGCCAAGGTCGACGACATCGACTTTATCGCCGCCGCGGCGTACGAGAAGCGGCTGCGACACGACGTGATGGCCCACGTGCATGTGTATGGCGACCAGTGCCTGCGTGCCAAGGGCGTCATCCATCTGGGTGCCACGAGCAACTACGTGGTCGACAACACCGATCTGATTCTCATCCGCGAGTCGCTTGAGCTACTGCGTGGGCGACTGATGGCGGTGATCGAAGCTCTCGCGCAGTTCGCTACCGAGCACCGCGACCTTGCAACTCTCGGGTTCACGCATCTGCAGCCCGCCCAGCCAACGACGATGGGCAAGCGTGCAACGCTGTGGGCATACGACCTAGTGATGGACCTGGCTGAGGTCGACCACCGTCTCGAAACCCTGGCGGCTCGAAGCACGAAGGGCACTACTGGAACTCAAGCAAGCTTCCTTGAACTGTTCGATGGCGACCACGAAAAGGTGGTGAAGCTCGAACGCCGCGTTGCCGAGAAGATGGGCTTCGAAAATGTCTATGCGGTCACCGGCCAAACGTACCCGCGCAAGGTTGACCATCAGATTCTCAGCACCTTGTCGGGCATAGCAGCAAGTTGCCACAAGGCGGCAACCGACATTCGCATCCTGGCGCACCGCAAGGAGGTTGAAGAGCCTTTCGAAAAGGAACAAATCGGCTCCTCGGCCATGGCCTACAAGCGGAACCCGATGCGTTCGGAGCGCATTTGCGGGCTGGCAAGATTTGCTATGAGTCTCGAGTCAAGCGGTGCCAACACGCACGCCACTCAGTGGATGGAGCGAACGCTTGACGACAGCGCGAATCGACGATTAACACTCCCGCAAGCGTTTTTGGCGATCGACGCCATTCTGTCGATCTACCACAACGTGGCGAGCGGACTGGTCGTTTACCCACAGGTGATTGCGAAGAACCTGAATGAAGAGCTGCCGTTCATGGTCACCGAGAACATCCTGATGCAAGCCGTGACGGCAGGTGGTGATCGTCAGGAACTCCACGAGCTGATCCGCCAACACAGCCAGGACGCAGCGGCCGTGGTGAAGCAACAAGGCAAGCCCAACGACCTTTTGGAGCGGCTCAAGAAAGACAAAGCGTTTTCGAAAGTCGACATCGCGGCGGCTGTGAATGCCCAGTCGCTGGTCGGCCGGGCACCGGAGCAAGTCGATGCCTTTATCGCCGAGCTGATCGATCCGTTGCGTGCGAAGTATGGCACCGGGGCGAACGCCGAAGACTTACGGGTGTAAACGAACAAAGCCGCGGCCAATGGCCGCGGCTTCGAACGATCTTGCGATGACGAGCGATCCCTAAGCGGTCGCGCCGAACTCGGGGCGGCGGCGGCCAAGCTGTCCTTGCAGGCGATTGACGATCGCGCTGTGCATTTGGCTGACGCGGCTTTCGGACAGATCGAGCGTGGCACCGATCTCTTTCATCGTCAGTTCCTCGTAGTAGTAGAGGATGATGATGAGCCGCTCGTTGCGGTTGAGGCCCTTGGTGACAAGGCGCATCAGATCCGACTTCTGAATCCGCTTGGTGGGGTCTTCGCCCTTCTTGTCTTCGAGAATGTCGATCTCGCGGACATCCTTGTAGCTGTCGGTCTCGTACCACTTCTTATTGAGGCTCACGAGGTTCACCGCGTTGGCGTCGGTGATCAGCTTCTCGAGCTCCTTGACGTTGATGCCCATCTGATCGGCGAGTTCGTTCTCGTTGGGCGAACGGCCGAGGCGAGCTTCGAGCTGCTTGACGGCTTCGTTCAGCTTGCTGGCCTTGCTTCGGACCAAACGAGGCACCCAGTCCATGGTACGCAGCTCGTCGAGCATGGCACCGCGAATACGAGGCACACAGTAGGTCTCGAACTTCACGCCGCGATTCATGTCGAAGGCGTTGATGGCGTCCATCAGTCCGAACACGCCAGCCGAGATCAGGTCGTCCAGGTCGACTCCATCGGGAAGACGCGACCAGATGCGTTCGCCGTTGTACTTCACCAGGGGCAGGTACTGCTCGACAAGGCGATTCCGCAGCATCTTATTGTCGGGGTCGGCTTTGTACTGCAGCCAAACCTCGCCAATTTCTTCCTTCGATGCAATAGTCGTCGTGGCCATTCGGTCCTCCGTGATTCCACTAGCGCGCCACATCATGTGGCGCGAGACGTCTTAGTTTTAGATTAGATGGGGAGTTGGATATGCGTAGATGTAGTTCAGGCTTGGCGTCAACTCGCCATAGGTGATTGATTCGCTTCAAACTGCGCTTCGAGTCGCTGACGAACTGCTCCGTCGACTGTGGTCTGAGCAATGCTGCCCAGTACAAAGCCAATGACTGCGAAGATGGCCATCGCCGTGACCGCCGAGAGCACGGTGCCCTCGACTCCGCCACTCGCGATCACGCCTCGCGTCAAGGTGACAGCTGCAGCCAGGTAGCCAAGGACTCCGGCGTAAGCTCGACCCATGAATCCACCGTGTGATGCCGTTAAACTTCATCCACTCTCGCCATTTTGCCGCTTGTGAGCGCGGGATGGCTATGTCGGAAGTTATCGGCATGGGGAGAATTCTGGCTTGAGGCATTGTCGACAGATTCGCGAAACTGCCTAGCAATGCGTGTCGGTCGTGCGTGCACGAAGCGGGCGCGGACAAGTCGTCGAGAACGAGCGTCATACGCGTAGGAAAAGGGGATTGCTAGAGAAAAGGTTGTCACGTTGCGATGGATTGCAACGTGACGCGCGGGGGTTATAGCTCGTTAGCCGAGTGCGCGGCAATAGGATTGTTAAGACTGCGTTCTGCTACCGGTGCCATCATTGCAAGTCGCTCAACGAGTGCTGACACTTCGGCGGCGTCGCTCAGGCTGGCACCATCGATCAAAGTAATACCAGCAATACTCGCTAATAAGAAACGCTGGCACGTCTGCGACAATCTCTGTGCGGAAACAAACGCCGTGGGTGGGTCGTCGTCTGTAAACACCACGAGTTCAAGAGGTGGTAGCGGCGTGTGCAGCGCTACGTCTTTGAGCTTCTTGTAAGTTTCGACCACCGATTCGTCATCAGAGTGCGTAAGAACAATCTGGACGGAAGCACGATGCCAGTGATCAAAGTCCTCGCTCTGATACTCGCCGGCGACTTGGAAGACTTGCCAGTCGACCGCGGAACTCAGCGAGTTGCCGGATCGGACATCGGCGGTGCGAATTCCTCGCGCTCCGCATTGGTTGCGAAAGCGATGAACAAACTGTTGCGACTCATCGCTCCGCGCTGGTGAGTACACGACCAGCAAGGGCGGACCGGTAGCCACGGTTGCGGCATAGCGAGCGGCGCTTACCAACTGCCTGAGTTTCGCGGCTTGATCGTCCATCGAACCGACCTCGTGGGACTGCACCTTACGGCATGAATACTAATAATTGGCCACGGCACCAAACATTTGATCGGCGAGCGACGCAGCCGACGCAACCGCGATATCGTCCGGTACATTCTGCCCGGTGGTCAGGTAGCTGAGTGGCAACGGGCAGTTGCGGAACAAGGTTAGCAGATGTCCTAGACTCATGGCCTCGTCCAGCTTCGTGAGCAAGAGGGAAGTCGCCCCCACCTGGGCAAATTGCTCAGCAGTTTTTACCAGACTCCTAGAAGCGGCGGTGCTCGAGAGCACTAAATGCACCTCGTCCGCACGAGCCTCACCGAGCATCGATTTGAGTTCCTGAATCTGCACCTCGTCGCGTGGACTACGGCCGGCCGTGTCGAGTAGCACCAAATCGAGATCGGTCATCCGGCTCACCGCCTCGCGCATCTCGCGCGGGGTGGCGACCACTTCCATGGGTAAGTCGATGATATCGGCGTAAGTTCGTAGTTGCTCAACCGCAGCCACGCGGTAAGTATCCACTGTTATGAGTCCGACACGCCGCTTGTCGCGAAGGCGAAAGTTGGCTGCCAGCTTGGCGACAGTGGTTGTTTTTCCGACACCCGTGGGACCAACAAGTGCGACGAGTCGCCTCTCACCGGGAGTAATGCGAATCGGACCGGTAGTTTGAATCTGCCGCGTCACCAATTCCCGAAGCCGGTCCGCCGAATCGAACTGAGCACCACCACGCCCGTCCGCACCCAATTGGTCGATCAATTCGCGAGCCGTTGCTTCTTCGACATCGGCCTCGATCAAGTCGGTGTAGGCCTGAAACATACCACGAGGCAGTTCGTTCGAACCGCGGTCGGCTCGTGCCTCACAGAGTTGCTCAACCATCGACCGAAGGCTGCCAATTTGCTCGGCAAGCTCGTTGTCGAGATTCGCACGATAACGAGCACGGTAGTCGATCTCCTCATGCAACGACGGCACCGCGGCCGTGATCCGTTCTACAACTACAGGTTCCGGAGCGGGCGCCGGCATAGCAACCACTTCCACCTGTCGGCCGACGAGCATTCGACCCAAGAGGCTCCGATTCACCTCGCGAGTATGGACTACGGATGCGTCACTACCAAACTCGCTGCGAACGAGTTCGAGTGCCTGCTGCATCGTCTTCGCGCGGAATGATTTCACTTCCATGTCAGCCCCAACCAGTTGCTAAAACACTCTTTGAAGAATACTAAACGGCATCGGTGACCAAACCGTGTGTCACCACTTTGGTATCGCGGGTAATCTCGTTGAAACTCAGCACCGCTAGTTGAGGCAGGTGATTCTCAGTGAGCTGCTTGAGTGCCGCACGAATCTGTGGGCTTACCAACACGATCGGCGCGTGATTTTCCGTCACCAACTTCTCAACCTGCTGTCGGATTCGATTGCAAGTGGTCTCCACTGCTTGCGGCGACATCCGAATGAAAAGCCCTCGGTCGTTATGCTCCGAGCCCGCGCGGACACGGTCCTCGAGAGCAGGATCGAGCGCCACCACGTGCAGCGCGCTCTCGCCATCTCGATAACGTGTGCAAATCTGCCGAGCGAGGCGATGCCGGACGTACTCGGTGAGCAGCACCGGATCCTTGGTCCGCTGCGCGTAGTCGCCGAGGGTCTCGAGTATCAACGCGAGCTGACGAATCGATACTTGCTCGCGAAGCAGCATCTGCAATACCGTCTGGACTTCGGCGAGCGACAACGTGCCCGGAATCAACTCGTCGACCACCGCCGGCGAAACCTTCTTGAGTTCGTCGATCAAGTGCTTGGTCGCATCGCGATTGAGAATCTCGTCCGCGTGACGACGACAGACTTCAGTTAGGTGCGTCGCAAGCACGGCGGCAGGCTCGACCACTGTGTAACCGTAAAGTTCTGCCTGGTCCTGCAATCCTGGTTGAATCCACTTTGCATCCGTGCCGAACGCGGGATCCTTGGTCGGTATGCCATCCACCTCGCCAGTGGTCATTCCCGAATCGATGGCCAGCAGTAGACCAGGCTCGACGGTGGCTTGTTCGATTGGCATGTCGGCGATCTTGATACGATACTCGTTTTGCTCCAACCGCATATTGTCGCGGATGCGGACTTTGGGCATCACTAGACCAATCTCGGCCGCCACGTTGTTTCGCACACGCCCCACCCGGTCGAGTAGGTCGCCGCCACGATTGGGGTCGGCGAGTCGAATCAGCCCCACGCCAAGTTCGATCTCCATCGGATCAACGGCCAGAAAATCTTCGACACGTTCTTCTTTAGGAGGGGCAGCGGCTGTTCTATCGGCCGCGGCGTCTTCGACGCGCTTCGCCTTCTCTTTATTCGTGAGCAATCGCGACATTCCGAGACAAGCGGCGCCTAGAGTCACCAGCGGCACCGCTGGCAGGCTCGTGAAGACCAGCACACCCAGAAACCCAGCCGTCACGACGAGTGCCTGTGGCCGCGAGAACAGTTGATCCATGAACTGCTGCGGCATGTTCGACTTGGCAGTGCTCCGCGTGACGAGCAAACCAGCCGCCAACGAAATTAAGAATGCAGGCACCTGGCTCACCAAACCATCGCCAATGGTGAGCCGCGTAAACAGCGACGCGGCTTCGGCGAGGTCCATTCCCATCTGGGCCATGCCGATGATGAGGCCGCCCATAATATTGATGAGCGTAATAATGATACCGGCAATTGCATCGCCACGGACGAACTTGCTGGCACCATCCATGGCACCATAGAAGTCGGCCTGCTGCGTAACCTCTTCGCGGCGACGTTGGGCTTCCTTCTCGTCGATGATGCCAGCGTTCAAATCGGCGTCAATCGCCATTTGCTTGCCAGGCATGCCGTCCAAGGCAAACCGCGCGGCCACTTCGCTAATGCGCGTCGCGCCTTTGGTAATCACCACAAACTGGATGATCACGATGATGACGAAGATGATCAAACCAACGACCACCTGGCCATTTCCCGCAACGAAGTCGGCGAATGCCGTGATAACGCTGCCAGCGGCCTCGAGTTTGTCGGTGCCAGCGCGGGTGAGAATCAACCGCGTAGTAGCGACGTTTAGCACCAGTCGGGCAAGCGTCGTCGCCAAAAGCAACGAAGGAAAAATACTGAACTCGAGCGGCGTGCGAACGTAGATGGTCGTCAGGAGAATGATCACCGCCACGGTGATATTCGTGGCGAGTAGTACGTCCAAGAGCTCCGGAGGCAACGGCACCAGGATCACCAGCACGCTGGCCATGAAGCCCAGCGGCAGGATCAATTCCTGACCGCGGCGAAGCCAGCCGAAGATGGATGAAGTGGCGTTGGACATGCGTACGTCAGCGTGGCTTGAAATGCCGACCAATGATGAAAAAACCCGGTTTGAGTCAGGCGGCGGACGGTACTCGATGCGCCGTCGGCTGTCCAGATCGGCAGCATTCACCGCAAACTCGACCGCCGTGCCCTACTAGTCGCCGGGCGGATGTGGCACACGGACCGTGCGAAAATGGAGGCTACTTGCGGCCCTTAGCCATCGCGCAGATACTCAACAGTAGACGGTGTGCAACCAGTGCTAGCCGGTGATTCGCGAATTCATGCAGTTGGAGGGTAGGCAAGATGCGTCGAGCGAAGATTTCGATCGTTGGAGCGGGCAATGTTGGTGCAACCACGGCGCATTGGTGTGCCGCCGCCGAGCTAGGCGATATCGTGCTTCTGGACATTCCAGGTGACTTTGCCGATATGCCGCGTGGCAAAGCGCTCGACCTGATGCAAGCATCGCCCATCTTTGGTTTCGACGCCAACGTCGTCGGCACCAACGACTACGCCGACACCGCCGGTAGCGATGTGGTGGTCATCACCGCTGGCATCCCGCGCAAGCCGGGAATGAGCCGCGACGATCTGCTAGCAACCAACGCAAAGATCATGACCGCGGTCTGCGAGCAGGTGAAAGTTACCAGCCCCGATGCCGTGGTGATCGTCGTCAGCAATCCGCTGGACGCCATGGTCCAGCGAGCACTTCAGGTCACTGGATTTCCCCCTTCCCGCGTTATTGGTCAGGCCGGTGTGCTCGACACCGCACGGTACCGCACGTTCCTGGCCATGGAGCTCGGTGTCAGCGTCGAAGACATCAGCGCCCTGCTGATGGGTGGCCACGGCGACACCATGGTGCCCCTACCAAGCTGCACCACCGTGGGCGGAATTCCTGTCACCCAGCTTATCAGCCCAGAACGACTCGAAGAAATCGTCGATCGCACTCGTAAGGGTGGCGCCGAGATTGTGGGCCTGTTGAAGACAGGTAGCGCTTATTACGCTCCAGCCGGCGCAACAGCACAAATGGTGGAAGCAGTGATTCGCGACAAGAAGCGTCTTATTCCTTGTGCCGCTTACTGCGATAAGGAATACGGCGTCGGTGGTTACTACGTCGGTGTGCCTGTCATTCTTGGTACCGGGGGCGTGGAAAAGATCATCGAGCTGAAGCTCACCGACAGCGAATCGGCTGCCTTCAAAAACAGCGTTGATGCGGTGAAAGAGCTTGTTTCCGCGATGGCCAAGCTTGTTTAATTGTCAACCACCCAACCTAGCTAGCAACGCCGGCCGAACTAGGCCGGCGTTGACACTTACCCACCGGTTCGATTAGAGTCGGCTTCATCACTAAGTTTGACTTGGTGGATGAGGCGATCCAATCGCTTCATTGGCGGTAGGAGTCATGGCCATCGTTCCCTTACGAACGTTAGCCTCACGCAAGCATGTCAAAGACCTCGACAGTCGATTCTATGCCTCGCTATCCTGCCACACTCGACGTGAGCTCCGCTAGTTTGGTGCTCTGCGTTATATTCTGCCGCGTCCATGGTGCCACTGGACGTTATCCGATTTCAAACGACCCAGCAGTTACAGCTGTTCGTCCATAGTCCCGCCCGAGAACGTGCATTATGAACCGACTTGCCGTCCAAGCAGCAAGCGATCACCAATGGCAAAAACTAATCCCCACCCTTCCCGATAACGCGATGGCGACCGCACTGGTCGAACAGCGTGTTCGCTCAGCCCTAGCGGCTCCAGTGGCATCGTTCTTGCCACTGAATTACGAGCCCGGCTACGCCTATCCTCTATTGGTTTGGCTTCACGATCGTGGTGGTAGCGAGCGTCATCTGCCGCAGGTCATGCAGCATTTGAGTACACAGAACTTCGTGGCCGTCGCTCCGCGGGGCTCCCACGAGTGCAATCGTGTCATGAAGGGTCACCGCTGGGTTCAGCAACCCGCGGCTATTGCAGCGGCGGACGCCGCAGTGAGCGAGGCGATCCAATTAGCTCGCCAGGAGTTCAACATCCACAGCGAGCGAGTCTTCCTGATTGGTCACGGAGATGGTGGCTCCATGGCACTCCGTTTGGCGCTGCAATCGCCCCACCGATTCGCTGGCGCCGCTTCGCTCAATGGCCGACTTCCTCGCCGTCATGGCTTGCTTAGAAGCATCAATCGAGTGCGATCCCTGCCGCTGTTCATTGCGTCGGCTCGCGACTATCAAGGCTACCCCGAGTTGGCCGTTTGCAGTGATCTGCGACTTCTGCATTCTGCGGGTTGCAGCGTTTCGCTCCGTCAATACCCTGGCGACGATGACCTGACCACCTGCATGTTAGCGGACGTCAATCGCTGGGTGATGGAACACGTCTGCGGCAACTGAGCTCGGAAGTGGTGGCCCACTTCAAGCACCTACGGTGCTAGCATTCTTTTGCATTGACGCTAGTTTGCTGACTCTGTAGAAGCCATTCGGACGGACTGCGCTCACTCGCGAGCACGAAGCTTGCTGCGTTTTCCGCCGATGCCAAGGATGGCTAAGTGGCTGCTGCCGAACCTTCCAAATCGAACAACGACGCGCCGCCTCGCCAGCGCCGTACACTGATCGGCAGCATCCAGGCGGTGCGGCAATGGGCAAGCGCTAGTCCCATTCGTAGCATCGCCGTCGGCACTGGCCTGCTACTCTTAGTCGTCGGAACGGTGGGCACTTGGTTGTACTTGGCCGCCCTTACCGTTCAGAGCGGTATTCCGACCATTGACGATGCCCTGGCCGCCTACGATAAGCATGAGTGGGAAGAAGCGAGATATCTCGTCGCCCAAATGACCGACGCCGGGACGTTAACATCCCACGAGTACGGCGGCCCCCTCTTCGTGTTAGGAGCTACTAAAGCCGCAGAAGCCGACACGCACTGGTCTCCGGCCATGCGCCAGAGTCAGTACTTGATTGCTTCGAAGTACCTGCAGGAAGCCAAGTCGTGCGGATTTCCCAAGGGACGAACGGAAGAGGGTTGCTACTTGCTGGGTCGGTCGCTCCTTGAATGCGGCGAGACAGCGGCGGGGCTCGAGGTACTCGAAGAAGCCCTCGCGACCTCCAAAGGCGATCCGACACAACTGAACCTGTCATTAGCCACAGCCTGCATCGAGGCCGACCCTCCTGAATATCAAAAGGCGATGAAGCACATCGACGCAGCTCTTGAAGGCGAACACCTTACAGGCCGCGACCGAGTCACCACGCTTTGCAAGCGAATCGAAGTCCTTTCAAGGCTCGGAAGATTCAATGAAGCGCGGGCAACTTTGCAAGCAATCCCGAGCGATCAAATCTCTGCAAGCGAGCAAGCTCTAACTGCGGGTCGAATCGATGTCGAAGAACTTCGCCGGCATCTTGGCGTGCACCTCGATCCGGACGCTAGGCCTACAAAGCTTCACGACTCGGTGGCAGCCTCGATCGATCAGCTGAAACAAATCTCGCCATCCGACGACGCGGCAGAAGAGGCGATGCTGCTCGTCGGCGATGCCTACGCGCTCACTGGTGCGACGAACGACGCGATACGTCAGTTCGAGCGAGTCCGCAAGCTATTCACTTCTTCAACTGCTGGAGTCGCAGCGTCCGTGGGTGAGGGCGACTTGTATCGCGAGTTTAAGCGTGACGACGCTCAGGCCCTAACAGCCTATCGCCGCAGCCTGTCGATGCTCGAGAGTCCAAGCTCCTATCGCAATGCTTACCTGCCCCTGCACGACCTGCGCCAGCGAATGGTAGCCGCGCACGCCGATTTTCTTGCTCGGGACCAGTTCGAATCGGCGCTGACACTTGCTGAGCAGCTAGGCCCTCTACTTGGGAAGACCAAGCAGATAGAACTACTGGCGCACACTCGAACGGCCTGGGGGAAACATCTGATCGAGCACGCAGGCGAGCAGGGCGGCGACCGCCAGGCCGATCTTCATGAAGGGCGCCTTCGACTACGCGAAGCGGGACTTGAATACGAACAGCTAGCAAAACGTGAGTTTGCGACACGCAAGTACACCACCGCCGTCTGGGACAGCGCTCAAGCTTACTTCGACGGGCAAAGTTACTCGAGCGCGGCCCGCATGCTCGGTGACTACCTACGCAACGAGCCCGTGCAACGAAATGCACAGGCACTACTGCTGCTGGGGCAAGCCAACCTAGCACTTGGCAAAGCGGAAGACGGAATTCTCGCTCTCGAAGAGTGCATCGAGTTACACCCGCAGGACGCCGCGGTTTTCCGCGCCAGGCTTGATTGTGCCAAAGCGCTACGCGAAAACAGCCGTATTCGCGATGCTGAACAACTGCTGTTGGCGAATCTTCACAGCAGCGGCTTAACTCCCCAAAGCGCCGAGTGGCGCGAGTCGCTGTTCGAGCTCGGTCGACTGCTGCACGACACGGGCAACTTCGACGACGCGATCGACCGCCTATCTGAAGCAGTCGAGCGTGACATCGACACCGGCAAAGCACGGCTGGCGAACTACATGATTGCCGAGTCTTATCGGCAGGCTGCTAATAAGCCACTTGCAGATCTCGACAAGGCAAAAACAGCCAACGAGCGAGAAAGTAGCACCCGCGAAGTGCAAAAGCTGTTAAACGAGGCGCTACGACACTACGAAAAAGTTCGCAGCGACATCGCGGGTAGCAACTCGGTATCGCCCCTTGATCGGGCAATGCTTCGCAACTGCTACATGTTCAAAGGCTCGGCATTATTCGAACTTGGAAGAGTCGAAGGTTCACCCGAACGCTTCCGCGACGCCATTGACGAATTCTCGAACGTCTCGACCCTTTACCAGAACGAGCCCTTCGTTCTCGAGACCTTTGTCCAGATTGCCAACTGCCAACAGCGGCGAAAAGAGCCGGTGAAGGCGCGATTGAACATTGATCAGGCGCTGCAGTTGCTAGCGCAACTACCCGCTGACGCGGACTTCTTAGCGACCACAAATTTTACCCGCAGCGAATGGGAGCTGATGCTCACCGAAATGCGAAAGTGGTAACCAACGTACCGAGAAGCTGTTTTTCACCTGACCCGTTAGTTGCAATGACTGCCCTGGCCACCGACAATCTCGCCGAGTTGATTCGCAAGAAGCACCTCATTTTGGTGCAGCTTCGCGACATTGGTATGCGGCAGCAGAAGTTGGTCGACGAATCGGCCACAACGGCTTTGCTGCAACTGCTCGGTGCGAAACAACATCTTATCGCGGCGTTACAGATGGTCGAGCGAGGGCTCCGCCCCTTCCAAGCCGAAGACCCGGATAGCCGCGTTTGGCGATCTCCAGCAGATCGGTCGGCATGTGCGACCAAAGCCGCCGAGTGCCAGCAACTGTTGAGCGAAGTGATGGACTTGGAGCGGGCCCAAGAAGCTCGAATGACCGAACGTCGCGATGAAGTCGCCCAGCAACTTCGCCGTGCCAATACGGCCCATCAAGCTGCGGATGCCTACCAACAGCATCGCGGACCACACCATCGAGCGGTGGTCGCCGAAATGCCAAACGCCGATGTGCGTCTTGACCTGCTGGCGGGAGGTCGGTAGTGACGGTACCAAGCATGAACCAATCCACGCCACCATCGCCGAATAACGACGAAGCACCTCTGCTGAGGCTGGTGCACGCGCCGGTAGACGACGAGCTCTCGGCAGATAGCGACTTAGAAACGCTACTCGACGCCTGGAACATGGCCACCGAGCGGTTGGAAAGAACTCACACCGCACTTCACGCCGAAGTGGCAAGACTAAGTGACGAGCTAGAACGTAAGAACCGCGAGCTTGCGCGTAAGAATCGACTGGCCGACTTAGGGCAAATGGCTTCGCACGTGGCCCACGAGGTCAAGAACAATCTGGTACCCGTTACGTTAAACCTGAGTTTGCTTCGTCGCCGTCTGTCGGGCGACGTCGGGGCGCTCGAAACCCTGGCTCTTGTCGAGGCAGGGTTCTACTCCCTGGAGGCTACCGTGAACGATTTATTAAGCTTCACCGCCCATCGCCAACCACAACCCAGCAGCTTTCTTGTTGGCACGATGGTCGAAGAGATCATCGAATCGCTCATGCCGCAGCTTGATGCCCAGGCAGTCGACGTCGATCTGGACATCCCACCCAACACGGTGATGAGCGGCGATCGCGAGATGGTACGCCGAGCAGTGCTCAACCTGGTGCTGAACGCCCTGGACGCCATGCCCGACGGGGGCGATCTCGTCATCACCTCTTACGAGAACGACGAAGCGCTGGAACTTGAGGTGGCCGACAGCGGGGACGGCGTCCCCGAACAGTTTCGCCGCAAGTTGTTTGAGCCGTTTTTCTCAACAAAGAACACCGGTACCGGCTTAGGGCTGTCGATCGTCGAACACATCGCACAGGCCCACGGCGGCTCGGTATCGGTCACTAACTGCCCGGAAGGTGGCGCGGCTTTCACTCTGCGGTTTCCACGCCAAGGACGCGGACGCCTGGGAATGGCTGCCTAGATTATGGCTAGTGAAATGCCACGCATCTTGATTGTCGACGATCATGCTCGCGCCCGCGAGTCGGTCGCTCGTGCGCTGGAATCGACCGGCTACCGCGTGCATTCTTGTGCGAGTGCCGTTGAAGGCCTAGCGCATTTAAAATGCCACACTTGCGACGTGGTTATCACCGACCTTCAAATGCCTGGTATGGATGGCCTTGAGTTCATTCAGGAAATTGTGCGGCTTGCTATTTCCACCCAAGTGTTGATGGTGACCGCACACGCCAGCGTCGGCACGGCGGTCGAAGCCATGCGACTGGGAGCGTTCGACTACCTTGAGAAGCCTTTCGATATCGATCGGCTCGAAAGCGCCGTGGCCAGTGCTTGCTCGCAGGGTCGGATCGTAACAGGCGAGCATCGCGGAGAGACTGTGGGATCCAGCGATCGCTCCATGGTGGGTGAAAGCCTCGCCATGCAGTCGCTACGCCGGCAGATTTCCCAGATTGGCCGGACGGATGAAACCGTGCTTATCTGTGGCGAGAGCGGCGTTGGTAAAGAATTGGTTGCTCGCTCGCTGCATATGGCGAGTTCACGAGCCGGCAAGGAACTGGTTAGCCTTAACTGCCCCGTGCTTTCCGAGCAACTCACTGAGAGCGAGTTGTTTGGCCATCGTCGCGGAGCATTCACCGGTGCCGACGCAGATAGGGTCGGACGATTTGAGCTGGCACAGGGCAGCACACTTCTGCTGGACGAAATCACAGAAATCAATCTGGGCCTCCAAGCCAAACTGCTCCGCGTGTTGCAGGAACGAACCTTCGAACCAGTGGGCTCAAGCTCCAGCATTCAAGCTGATGTCCGCGTGTTGGCTTCGACAAACCGCGACCTTCGCCAAGAAGTAGCCCGTGGCCGGTTTCGTGAGGACCTCTTCTATCGACTGAACGTCGTGCCAATCGAAGTCCCACCGCTGCGCAATCGCCGCGAGGACATTCCTCATCTGGCCGCGCACTTCGTCGCGCAAGCGAACGCGCGACTCGGTGGCCCGCCACGCGAACTGGAAACCAACGCCATCGAGTTGATGGTCGATTACCACTGGCCGGGTAATGTTCGCGAGTTGCAGAACGTCGTGACACGTGCCTGCGTGCTAGCAGATCGAGAGAGCATCGCCGCGGACACCCTACGGCCCTGGCTTGAAGTGTCCCATGAAACGCCCCAGCCACCAACGGAACCGGTCGTACCTCTCGACATCACGCTCGCCGACCTCGAACGCCAAGTCATCTTGGCGACGCTCGAGAGGCACGCAGGCCATCGTGCGCGTACCGCGGCGGCTCTGGGAATTGGACTAAGAACACTAAGTGGCAAACTGCGAACCTACGGAGTTGCACCACGGGAAAGAGCCTTGGAGGACGCAGCTTAGTGGCTTGCTAGCGGCGAAAGCTGCCGATAGCAGGGCAACAATTGCCTTGTAAGCTGCGGAGATTGAGAGTCTGGCGACGACTTGGCAAACGCGAGAAGTGGCGAAAACAACTGGTTCTAGCGAGTCGGCGGGATTCCCCGGGCGAGCTCTGTGAGTTGGTACGCCCATTGCAAAGATCACCATGGCGCGGATGCGAATCGCACGCGCGAACCGAAGCGAAAGGCCCTCATGTTACCCACCTTGCTCAACCAGTCCTCCGTGCCTGTCCTAGAGCAGACCGTCAATTTTGCTCAGTCACGCCACGGAGTACTCGCAGGCAACATTGCCAACATTGACACTCCCGGGTACAAGACGCGGGACCTATCGCCTGAGTTGTTTCAAAAGAGCCTCAAGAGAGCCATCGAAGCTCGCAACGCGCCTCCCGAGCCCGAACTTTCACCTGGCTTGATGATGCCGCACGAACGCGAGCAGCACTTGGAGCAATTCGACGAGGTCAGCGAGTCCACCAAACACATCCTTTACCACGACCTCAGCGACGTTAGCCTCGAATCCCAAGTCGCCGAGCTTGCGAAGAATCAAAGTCTTCATAGCGTGGCGGTCAGTTTACTGTCGCAACAGTTTCGCTTGTTAGAGTCGGCCATCTCCGAACGGGTGGCTTAAGATGCTTACGGTTTCGACCTAAAACACTACGGGACATTAAACAATGTTTGGCAGTTTCGACATCAGCACAAGTGGCCTCGTCGCGCAGCGCATGCGCCTGAACGCCATTTCGTCCAACTTGGCGAACATGTCGACCACGCGAAACGAGTTTGGTCAGGCCGAGCCTTACCAACCTCGCTACGTCACGTTCCAGACGGACACCTCGATACACTCCTCCGGTGGTGGGGCTGGTGTAAAAGTCGGCAGCGTCGAGATCTCGAAGGCCGCGCCATTGATGAAGTACCAGCCCAGCCACCCCGACGCGGATAGCGAAGGCTATGTTCGCTATCCAAACGTCGACATGACCTTAGAGATGGTCGATGCAATGCAGGCCACGCGGGCGTACGAGGCGAATGTCGGTGTGCTGGAGATTTCCAAAGACATTACGCAGCAATCGCTTCGCATTATCGCCTAACAAGACAACGGTGACACCGCCCTCCCCTCCCCTCGCGTGCCATCATGAACAACATTGGCTCCCTCACCTCGACGACCTCGCTTCCAACCCTGCCCTCCGCAAAGGCACCGGGTGCGAGTGACTCGGCGTCGTTTAAGAACATGCTGGTGGACTCGATCAAAGAGGTGAACACCATGCAGCACGACGCCGACAAGGCGGTGGAAGCGCTGATGACAGGCGAGGATGTGAACCCAGCGGAAGTACTATCCGCTGTGCAGAAGGCCGATTTGGCGTTCAAGCTCACCATGCAGATGCGAAACAAAGCGATGGACGTGTACCGCGAAATCCGCGACATTCGCATCTAGCCCTGAATCGATGAAGCGAACGCCGGCAGGATGCTGGCGGATGTGATTAACTCCATGGACGGAACTCTGTGAACAATCTGATTGCCCAACTGCGCGATCTGTTTCAGTCGATGACTCCCGGTGCACGGATCACCGCTGGACTGCTGTTGGTAGTCGCCGTGGTAAGCGTCGCCTACCTGTTTCAGAACACCGCGGCCGGTCCCGACGCATTTCTGTTTGGAGGAGAGCGATTCTCACAGGGCGAGATCAACCGCATGGAAGCCGCCATGGCCGAAGCCCGGATTGCCGGCTGGCAGGTCGAAGGCAATCGCATCGCCGTACCAACCTCAAAGCAGCAAGAGTGTATTGCTGCTATCGCCAGTGCGGGTGCGCTGCCCGACAACTTCGCCACCTTCATGGATGCTGCAATCGATCGCGCGAGCCCTATGGAAAGCCGGCAGCAGTGGGAGCTTCGCACTAAAGTTGCTCGCGAAAACCAGCTCTCCTTGATCGTATCGAAGATGGACTGGGTGGAAAGTGCCCATGTGATGGTCGACATCCAGGAGCGTCGCGGCTTCAACCAGCGCAACAACGCCTCGGCGAGTGTTTTCATTACTCCCAAACCAGGCGAGGTCGTCGACCGAGTTCGTGCCCGTAACATCCAAAAGCTCGTGGCTGGTCCTTTTGCGAGCATGACGCTCGAAAAAGTAAACGTCACCAGTTCGAACGGCGACATCGGCGGCGGTGGCGAGCAAGTCTACGACGATCAGTACTTGCAAGCCCGCTCGGAAGTGATGAAGTCTTACCGTCAGTCGATTCTGACGGGGCTTAACTTCATTCCTGGCGTTCGCGTCGAAGTCAGTGCCGACCTCGACAACAAGAAATCGATGAACGTGACAACCATCACGCCGAGCGACGGCAAGACGGTCCGTTCTGAGACTCAGCGAGAAACCGAACAGTCCACCGTCAACGATGGTGGTGGACAACCTGGCGCACCGGCGAATGGCCCCAGCCGGCGCGGTCTGGAGGAAGGTTTGGCCCGCACCAATTCGTCGACCCTCGAGCGAGAGACTTCCACCGAAGAGAACGCAGTTGGCCAGGAAACCACGCAAGAGCTATTCGTCGGATTTAAGCCGAAAGAGCTTCGCGCCTCCATCGCCGTTCCTCGCGAGTACGTGCAAAGCATCTGGATGCAAAAGAATCCGGAAGGCGACCCCACCAAGCTGACCGACACCGAACGGCAAACGATGGAGAGCGCCCTTAAGCTCGACATCGAACGGTACGTTCAAAACATTCTGCCCCGACTCTCGCTCGGTGAGGATGAGTATCGTCAGGTGGAAGTGATCTTCATCGACTCCATCAAGCAGCCATTGCCCCCGGAACCATCGGTTGCCGATACGGCACTTGCCTGGACCGGTCAGTATTGGGGAACGCTCTCGATGCTCGGATTAGCGGGCGTGAGTTTGCTGCTTCTCCGTTCGGCAATTCGCCCCTCGACCAACACGGGCCCGACGGCTGCTCCTGCAATGGAAGTCGACTTCGGTAGCAAGACCAACGAAGCGAGTGATAGCCAAGACCCCCAAGGGGAGCGGCCCAAACTGCGCATCAAGAAAACCGAATCGCTGAAAGAGGATTTGAGCGAGATGGTCCGTGAAGATCCAGACGCCGCTGCGAGCATCCTTCGAGGCTGGATCCACAACGCTGCTTAACTGACACACTCACTCCTGACACGACTCGCCCGCATCTGCCATGACCACCGAAGTTTCCAACTCGCTCCGCAAAGCCGCCGTACTGCTTCGCAGTCTCGACGCCGATTCGGCCACGGTGCTGTTGTCACAGCTATCGGCTGACGAAGCTCGCGCCGTGCGACAGGCCATGCGTGAACTGGGCGAAGTGGACCCGCTGGAGCAGGAAGAGCTTCGCGACGAACTTCGTGGAGGTCGCGGTGTGAGAGAGCCAGACATGTTCGGCGGCGTGGAACTCGATTTTTCCATCGAGGCAAATGACATCGGCAGCCATTTCGATCGCTTCCCTGCTCCCGTGCCAGCACCGCGCGAACCCCAGCCGTTTGACTGGCTCGAAGGGAATGATCTTCCGACGCTCGCCGCAATGCTCGACCGCGAGCACCTGTCGACTGTGGCGGTTGTCCTGTCGCACCTACCACCAGACCGCGCCAGCCAGGTCTTGGCTGCCCTGCCGATCAGCCGACGTGCGGCTGCACTAGAACGCCTCGCCGATCTTGGTGAGTCGGACCGTGCTAGCCTTGAAGTCATCGAACGGCAGTTGGCCGACTGGATTGCCACCCAGAAGGCCGAACGTCAACGCCGAGCCGATCGCCTGCGATCGATTCAAGCCATTCTAGAACACTCACCCCGCGCGACGTGTGATGCGGTGCTAAGTGAACTAGCTCGCTCCAATCAGTCCTTAGCGGCGGAAGTCGGCCCGGCTCCTGCCCCACTTCCCCCACGCCAGACGTCGATCCGCGATTTCGCGACGCGCACCTACGGCGAGCAAGCGGGGTCGCTTTGGCAAAGTCGCCGCGAGCAACCTCCCATGGAAGCCCCGGCACCTACGCCTACTGCAATCGTTGTCGCGGAGAAAGTCGCTGCGCCCCCGGTGCCCGAGACTCCTTTCGAAATCGTTGCCACGCTGAACGCGAAGCAACTGACCGAACTATTCCGGCACTGCTCAGTGGACCGTGTCGTACTGGCTCTCGCGGGGGCATCCGATGCGATCTGCCAACAAGTCGAACGCCAGCTCCCGAAGTCGATCGGCAGAGAGCTACGCCGGCGAATGCACTCGCTGGCCTCGGTCCGACTGTCGGACCTGGCTCAAGCGCAGCGGGATGTGGCGACGAAGGCCGCAGAGCTGTTCCAAGACGCCGACGCTCCCCAGTTTACGACCAACTAGTTAAGCACTCTCCAGTCACGCGGTACCATCCTTGGCCACTATTATCAAACGCGGATCGCAAGCGGAACACGCCAGTGGAACGGCAGTGCGTCCGATTGCGTTCAACTTCGAGCAGATCGAGGGCCGCGCCGACGAGTACTTGCAGAGCGTCAGGCGGGAGGCAGCGAAGATCGTACAGCAGGCGCATGCCGATGCCGAAGAAGTACGCCGCAAAGCTGAAACGGCAGGGCGGGCGGCGGCTGAACAAGCCATCGAGAAGTTGCTGGACGAGAAAATCACCAAGCAGATGCGAACGCTGCGACCGGCGTTAGAAGCTGTCGCCCACCAACTAGCCGACGCCCGAGGCCGCTGGCTTGCCGAGTGGGAAGCGTCGGCTGTCCACCTTGCGGCTCGAATTGCGGAGCGTGTGCTGCGTAAGGAACTTGCCACCGAGCCGCAGGCTCCGCTGGCGCTGATCCGCGAGTCGCTTGAGCTGGCATCAGGGTCAGCCAACATCACCATCCACCTAAGTCCCGAAGATTGCCGACACCTCGCCGCGGCCTCTGGCGAGATTGTCGAAAGTCTCAAGCAACTCGCCCCCGCCAAGATCATGGCAGACGCCTCGGTTTCGCCCGGCGGTTGCTTGGTGAAAACAGAGTTCGGCGAAATCGATCAGCGCATCGAGTCGCAACTCGCCCGCATTGAGGAAGAATTGACCGCTTAGTCGGTACCGCCGCCATGAACTTTTACCTGGACACCCTGGCCCGGACGCTCCCCACACGATTGGTTGGAAGCGTAATGGAGACCACCGGCGGAACCGCCGCGGTGGCCGACTTCCCTGCGCCAGTTGGTTCGGTGGTCGACATCGAACGAAGTTCCGGCGGACAGGTGCGGGCCGAAGTCATTGGATTCCGCAACAATCGCACGCTGGTATTTCCCTACGAAAGCCTCGTGGGGGTCCGTCGAGGCGCGCAGGTTCGACTGATCAACACGCTGCGGCAGCTGCGAGTTGGCGACGGGCTATTAGGCCGAGTTATTGATGCCCATGGACGCTGTGTAGATGGTCGGCCGCAACCGATGCTTACCGACCGCACACTCGTCGAGCGAGATCCCCCGATACCGACCGAACGCCCGCGCATCGACGAAGCCTTCGCCACAGGGATTCGTTCCGTCGATACCATGCTGCGATGCGGACGTGGTCAACGCCTGGGCGTGTTCGCCGGTCCTGGTGTGGGCAAGAGCGTGCTGCTCGGCATGTTGACGCGCTACACCGAAGCGGACATCAACGTCATCGCGCTGGTCGGTGAACGTGGTCGCGAACTAAACGACTTCATTCACCGCGATCTCGGTCCGGAAGGTCTCGCTCGAAGCGTCATCGTGTGCGCGACCAGCAACGAGCCCGCAGTATCTCGAGTGCAAGCTGCCCATACCGCCACCGCCATCGCCGAGCACTACCGCGACCGAGGCAAGAACGTCCTGTTGCTCGTCGACTCGGTAACACGATACGCCACGGCCCTTCGCGAGATCGGTCTGGCATCGGGCGAGCCCCCCGCCACGCGAGGCTTTCCGCCTTCAGTATTCGCCACGCTCCCTAGACTGGTGGAACGGGCTGGTCGCAATCGGCATGGCAGCATCACCGCTTTTTACTCGGTGCTGGTCGAAGGTGATGACATCTCCGATCCAGTGGCCGACACCATGCAGGGTCTGCTGGACGGCCATCTATGGCTTTCGCGATCCATGGCCGCGAGCGGTCACTATCCGGCCATCGATATCCTACAAAGCATCAGCCGGTTGATGTCCGACATCAGCCCGCCCGAAGTCCTGGCGGCGAGTCTCCGCGTTCGCAAGTTGATGAGCGTGTACAAGGAAAATGAAGACCTGATCACAGTCGGTGCCTACCGCCGTGGATCGAACCGGACGATCGACGCTGCGATTGACATGCGAGAAACCATCGCCCGGTTCCTGCAGCAATCGCCAAGCGAGGCGTGCACGCTGGAGCAATCGACCGAACTGCTACTTGCCCTTGGCGCGCGTGCCGAAGCCTACATGAGCACCGGCGCAACGCACTCGCGGCCCGACCTTCAGCCTGCTGCCTAACTAAATCATGCCCAAGTACCAATCCAACCTGATTGCCCTGAAGAAAGTTCGGGAAGCCGCGCGTGACGCGCAGCGAGCCCGGGTTGCCGACGCGTTGCGGGCCGAAGCAGCCATCGAGGAGCAAATCACTGCCTTGGAGGCCGAACTCCGCGGCATGGCCACCGCACAACGTGAGCTCCGCCGAGGCACTCCCAACGTCTCAACCCTTTTGGAAATGGAACGATACGAACTGATGTTAAGAGGACAAGCTGCGTCATTGAGTAGTCAGAAACACACGGTCGCCCAGGAACTAGAGCGTCGCCGCGCCGATTTGGCAGTAGCTGATCAACAAGTTCGCGTGGTCGAGAAGATTGACGACCGCCGCGAGCGCGAGTTCATCCGTCAAGAAGCCCGGCGGGACCAACGGGACATGGATGAGATCGCCGCGCAGCATTTCCTCCGTCGGCAGCGGTACGAAGTCCAGTTTAGATAGTAGGTTCTCCGCTTCATGCGAGCGCTGTTCTCCCTTATTGGATACGTCTCGACCGCGACGCTCATCGCCGCGGCCATCGGGCTATTGTATCTGCGGCATTCACAGTTGATCACCAACGAGAAAGTGTTTCGCATGGTGGCAGTGATGCACGACGTCGATTTGAACAAAATCGCTGAGGGGGACAAGAGTAAGGAAAAGGAAGTACCTCCTGAGGAAGCTTCGCTCGATGACATGGCGATGATCCGCGAGGTAAAGCTTCGTGACTATGAAGTAAAGATGAACGCCTTGGAGGTTGGCAAACAAGAATTCGAACGGAGCTTCCGAGATATTAACGAAGGACGACAACGATACGACCAGATGGCGAAGGAGCTGGAAGAACGTTTGAATCAGCAGAAAGAGCTATCGAGCAAAGAGAACCTCAACGCGGTGGTGACGGCCCTGGAATCGATGGGGCCGTCCGAGGCGAAGAAACTGCTCCTGATGTTCTTCAACGAGCCTGGTGGCAAACGCGATGTCATCCTGCTGATGAAGGCGATGCAGCCCAACAAGCTCAAGAAAGTGCTGATGCAGTTTAAGACCGAAGCGGAACTGAAGGACTATCACGAACTCCAGCGTCTGATGCTCGAAGGCTATCCCGAGGCTCCCGAGATCGACAACATGCTCGAGCGTGTCCGCATGATGGACAAAGAACCTTTATAACACTCATACAATTCCCGTTCTGGTGCTATGTCAACTTCCTCCGTCAATCCGATGACTCTGCTCGCGACCCCGGCGACCGGCAACGCGCGCGCGCTTGCCGTACCCGATGGTTTCGCCGAGTCGCTCAGCAAGGCGATTCGCCGAGAAGATGCCCCCGTCGCACGACGCGAGCGCCCAGAGCCCGCAGGACCGGATCAACCGGTTTCGAAATCCGCGGAGCGATCGACGGCGCCCGCCGACGCTGACGTCGAGCAAGATACGGCGAACACCGAAGCAGATACGTCCGCCGCGCAGACTTCCGACACTCCCTCGCAGGAACAAGAACAGCAAGACGAGAAGTCGGCAGCGGAGGTTTCCGCGGACGTGGTGGCAATCTCGGAACAAGCAAAACAGCAAGCGAACGTTGTACTCCAAGAGGTGATTGCGGTAGGCGACGCCGTGGTCGAACCGGTCGTTGAAGCTATGCCTTCGTCTACCGATGCAGCGCCGCAAAAGCCAAACGCCGCCGATGGAATGCCAGCACAGGCGACAGGGGAAGTTCCCCTAGAAGTGCCGATCGCCCAGTCGACTGAGACCGCGGTGACAGCGATAGCAGAAACCATACAGGAGAGCTCGCTGGTTCAAAAAGAAGCATCAACTCAGGAAGCACAAGTCGCAACAGAATCACTCCAAGGCACACCCCTTCCTCCGCTGAAATTGCACACACCAAGCGATGTTCCGCAAGATGAGCAGCCGCAAGACGGCGAGGTGGGAAGTTCGAAACCGACGGACGGCTCCACGATTCCTCAGGAGATGGTTCCGGTGATCCCTGTTCAAGCGGCTCACGGTGAAACAGAGCGCAAGTCGAACGACGATGGTCAGCAATCAACCTCCAAAGTAGAACCCGTCACCGCGGGCGAAACAGCGTCTGCCGCGGCTGAATTAGAAGTCGACGCTTTAAAACTGCATGCCGAGGGCGAGCACGCCGCTCCTGAACCCAAAGACCGTCCGGCAGTGCAAGCCACCAACTTTCCCTCGACGCTCGAACGCACAAACTCTCTGACTTCGCGGCGTACGACTCCGACAGAAACCCCATCGCATCAAATGCCTCAGGTCGATGCCCAAAGATTTGTGAGTCGGGTCTCGCGGGCTTTCCAGGTAGCCGAGAACCGCGGGGGACCGCTGCAACTGCGACTTAGCCCTCCTGAACTGGGAGCGCTGAAAATTGAGTTGAGTATTCAGCAGGGCACGCTGACCGCGAAGCTCGAAACGGAAACGGCGGCGGCCAAGAGCGTACTCTTGGACAACCTGCCGGCGCTGAGGGAACGACTCGCGACACAAGAGATTCGCATCGACAAGTTTGAAGTGGACGTTCGGCAGCAGAACTCGGGCGAGCAGCCGAACTGGCAGGCGCAGCAGGATGGCGAGGACGCACGGCACGCTCGCGCCGTTGCCACTGGCCGCCGACCGGGCCAACAGCAAACAACGGAAGCGCCTGCGACTGGCGCAACGACTCCGACTCGAACCCATCACAACGGACAATTCAGCGCGGTTGCCTAGAGCACGCGTTATTTGGCGTTTACGCAAGGATTAGCGATGAGCCAAGTTTCCCCCACAGCGAATGCCCCCAATGGAAGCAATTCGAACAGCCGTTCGAATGCGCTGAACAATTTGGACCTCGACGCATTTCTCAATTTGATGATCGTCGAGCTACAGAACCAGGATCCTCTGAATCCACTGGAGAATGATCAGCTTCTGGCACAGATCAGCCAGATTCGCGAAGTCGGCGCTACGGATCGCCTCACCGAGACACTCGATTCGGTGTTGCTTGGCCAAAACATATCGAGTGCCACCAGCTTGATCGGGGCCGATGTCATCGCGCTCACCGAGTCAGGTGAGAGAGTTACGGGCAACGTCCGTCGAGTGTCCATCGACGGAGGCGAGCCCAAGCTCGACTTGGCCGTCGGCCCCGTTGCTCTTGCCGGCGCGGACGAAGGTCAGGTGGACGAGGGCAAATACAAGTACGAAGTTGTTTGGGATGGCCCCGAGGGAACACCGTTTAGCTTCGAGGTCGACGTAGACACCGAAACCCTGGCGAACTTCAACGGCAGCATCCAAGTTGCCAACTTGCCCGAGACGACCGGTGCCAAACGGATCTATCGTACCGATGGGACAGGAACTGGCGAACGTCGACTCGTCGGGACCGTGACCGATGGCAAGGCATCGACCTTCACCGACGCGAAGGCTTCGAGCGAACGCGGTGCCGCGCTGAGTGGGCAACCGCAGCAGCTCAGTGTGGCTCGTCGCGTCACGGTAACTCTAAACAACATCGCCCAGATCGAACCACCCACCCAATAATCGCTCGCCCCCGCCCCGCACAGCTCTCTACCACTACGCTACAAGGATACGACCATGGGTCTGCAATCAGCACTCACGACCGCCCTCACCGGTCTGCAAGCCGCCGAAACTACGATCGACGTTGTGGGCAACAACGTTGCCAATGCCAGTACGGTCGGCTTCAAGGAATCCGAAGCGATCTTCGCAACGCAGTTCTTGCAGACCGTCAGCATTGGTGGTGCCCCCAACTCGAATCAAGGTGGTACCAACCCTCGGCAGATCGGCCTTGGTGTGCGCGTGGCGGCCATCAATCCGAAGTTCACCCAGGGCACCATCGAAATTAGCTCCAATCCGCTCGACGTGGCCATTCAAGGAGATGGCTTCCTGATTGTGCAAAGCGGAACCGGGCGTCTCTACACGCGCAACGGCCAGCTCCAGCTCAACGCCAACAACGAGGTCGTAACAGCTACAGGTCAACGAGTTCTAGGTTACGGTGTCGACGACAACTTCAATCTCGTCACCGATACGTTGCAGCCGCTTCGCATTCCACTGGGTCAGGAGCGCGTCGCTCAGGCAACTCAGAACGCCTTCTTCACCGGCGTGCTCAACCCGGCCGTTGCCGAAGGCACCAAGCCCGAGGTGGTAGAATCTCTCGTGCTAGGTCGTGCCGACGTCGCCGCGCCTGAAGAAAACGATACGACACCGGACTTTGACATTAGCGATGTCGTCGCTTCAGTGGTGCCAGCACCTGGCACCGCCACGGCAACCAACGCCGGCACGGGCCCTGGAGCTTACACCGTCAATTACCGCGTCGCGTTCTTGGACGCGAACGGCAGAGAAAGCACCTTCAGTACAGAGTTCTCTGTCGACAATTCGGGAGGTGCGGGCGAAGTCGATCTCACGGGGCTACCAGCCGCCACCGGCAACTGGGTCGACCGCGTCATTTATCGCTCGGATTCCACCGGCACTGACTTCTTCCGTGTAGGAAACGTGGGGAGCGCCGCGAGTACGACCTTCACCGATAACGTTGCCGATGGCAGCCTTGGCCCCGCGATTGACGATTCAGTGATTGAGCCGGGGTCCTATAGCTACTACGTCACCTTCCTCAACAGTTCAACGGGTGCCGAAACTCGCCCCGCACCTGTGGTCGGTCCCGTCGGTATCTCTGATGTTGATGGTGGTCGGATTCGGTTGAACTTCGCTGACATCGACCCACCGGCAGACACCGACTTCAATCAGATGCGCATTTATCGCTCGAATGCCACCGGTGTTAACCATCGTCTGATTGACACCGTCGCCGCGCCAGGTACCGGAACGTTCGTCAATTCCTACGTGGACTCGACGAGTAATGCCGACATCACGGCCAGCCCCTCGACACATCCGGTGGTGAACCTAGATGGTCCGCCTGCTGTGCCCACCACAAAGCTGGTTGACCTGCTAGTCCGTCAAGGAGACACCTACACCACGCCGTTCCAACCAGGACGTTTGTCATTCTCGGCGGAGAAGGACGGAGTGACGCTCGATCCGAAATACCTCGATGTCGACGAAGATACCGAACTTCTGGAACTAATGAACTTCATGGAAGACGCACTGGGCCTCAGCGCCACGTCTGCCATCGATGCATCCAACCCGTTCCCCAATCCCAATGCGGGCGTGGAAATCACCGGTGATGGACGCTTGAAAATCACCAGCAACTTCGGCGAAGAGAATGCCATCAGCGTACCCCTTACCGCGTTCAAATTGGTACCGGAAGGAGCTATCAACAACGAAACCGTGGCCTTAAACTTCTCATCCACTCAGGCAGCCGATGGCCCCGGTACCTCGACAGAGTTCATCGTTTACGACAGCCTTGGCTTGCCGCTGAGCGTTCGAGTTACCACCGTGCTTGAAGAGAAGGACGGGAATAGCACGACCTATCGCTGGTACGCCACGAGCGCCGACAACGAACCCGGTAGCGGTCTGTCCACAGTGATTGGCGACGGTGTGCTGGTGTTCGATCAAAATGGTGACCTCGACCCCAATACAATCGCACGTATCGCGATCCGCCGTGACGATACGGCGTCGGAGTCTCCGCTCGAAATCGATCTCGACTACTCTTCGGTAAAGTCGCTCGGCGAAGTGGACGCGCTCGGTAACTTTATCAGTAACCTGAATGTGTCGAAGCAAGACGGCTTTCCGCCGGGCGTGCTGACCGACTACATCATCTCCGATGACGGCCTGATCCAAGGTCAGTTCTCCAATGGCACGCAGCGCACCGTAGGGCAGCTGATGATGGCCCGCTTTGCCAACAATGCCGGTTTGCGGCAGGTTGGCGATAGCATGTTCTCGATTGGCGTGAACTCCGGCGAACCGGTGCTAGGCAAGCCGGGACAGGAAGGCATCGGCACGCTAACCGCGGGTGCCGTCGAGTTGTCGAACACCGACATCGGCCAGAACTTGATCGAGTTGATCCTCGCCTCCACTCAGTATCGCGGTGGAGCCCGTGTAATCAGCGCGTCGCAAGACCTTCTCGACGAACTGCTCGCACTGCGGAGATAAGCAAGGACAACTTTGGCCATGATCTACTTGGGTGAGCTAGAGTAGTTGGAACGTCCGCGACTCGGGGCCGTGCCGATATTGGGGAATGCATCGATTGACAGGAAGCTGCCATGATTCACCTCACCAAGCTCAGCGGCGCACCCTTCGTGCTGAATGCCGAACTGATTAAGTACGTCGAAGCCCTGCCCGATACGTTCATCACCTTAACGACCGGAGAACACATCGTCGTCAAGGAAACACCGGAAGAAATTATTCATCGAACTATTGATTACCACCAACACAAGCTGCTGATGCCAACCGTGGCCAGCCGCAGTTCCGCAGGCGAGAGTAACAGAGCCGTTTAGCTAACCCATGGACATCGCATCCGTCATCGGAGTTGTCGTCTCCTTCGCGCTGATCATCGGATCCATTGTGGTCGGTGGTGGTTCGTTGGGTGCGTTCTTCGATGCGCCTAGCGTACTGGTGGTGTTCGGTGGCTGTATTGCCGCGGCGCTAATGTGCTTCCCACTCTCCACGTTCCTTGGTGTCTTCGGAGTCACCAAGAAGGTGTTCTTTTGGAAGGTGGAACCGCTGAGCGATGTCATCAGCCAGATCGTCAGCCTCGCGGAGGTCGCGCGACGCGACGGGCTCCTGGCGCTCGAAAGCAGGATGGGCGAAATTGACAACCCGTTTATCACGATGGGCGTTCAGATGGCCGTAGACGGGACGCGGCCCGAGGTGATGGAAGATATCCTTCGCACCGAACTCGACGCGGTGGCCACCCGACATCGCGATGGAAAAGCACTAATGGATTGCATGGGACGCTTTGCCCCGGCGTTCGGAATGATCGGCACGCTGATGGGCCTCGTCATTATGCTGGGTGACATGAGCGATCCTTCGAAGATCGGTGCGGGAATGGCGGTCGCCTTGCTGACAACACTTTACGGGGCGGTGGCGTCAAACTGCGCGTTTCTGCCGTTCGCCGAAAAGCTCGGGTACACCAATCGCCAGGAGCTGATGATCATGGAAATCGCCATTCGCGGGATCATGGCCATTCAGTCGGGAGAGAACCCGCGAATCATCGAACAGAAGCTCAACACCTTCGTGCCGCCAAAGCAACGGGTCATAGACCAAGCTGCTTAGATCTGCGCCGCCAACTCGCACGAAAGCACCAACGTGGCTATTGAAGAAGATCCACCAGCAGCCATCCCCGAATGGGTCGTCACGTTCGGCGATATGATGTCGCTGCTGCTGACGTTCTTCATCATGCTGGTATCGATGAGCGAGATGAAGCAAGAAGAGAAGTTCAAAGCGATGCTTGAGTCGATGCGTCGGCAGTTTGGGCACGAGTCGTCCGCCTCGTCCATGATGCCTGGTCTCTCTCACGGCAACTCCAGTATGCCATTCATCGCACCCAGTCATTCCCGCGCCCAGCGAAAGAACCTGCAGAAGGGTGGCAACGACACGCAGGGCGTGCCGGGCGACCATAGCCGCGTGCAGACCATCCGCCCGGGGCGTAGTGCAACCACCGGCGGCGTGATCTTCTTCGACGAAATGTCTGCCGATCTGACCGACGAAGCACGTGCAGCGCTGCAAGTGATTGCCAAGGAAGTGGCTGGGAAGCCACAGAAACTCGAGGTGCGTGGTCACACCTCTCGCCGGCCCGTGAATTCAGCCCAAGGTGTCCGCGACCATTGGGACCTCGCTTACAACCGTTGTTACAACGTGATGCAGTACTTGATTGAACAGGGCATCGAACCGCAGCGGATCCGCCTGGGCTCTGCCGGTGCGTACGAGCCCGTCGAAGAGGGCCTCGATCCTCTGGAGCGTGAACGGAATGCGCGGGTTGAAGTGCTCATGTGGGATGAGCGAGCCTCCGACCCTTCCGAAAACTGACGGTCGTAGCGAATGAATAGCCGCAGGGAGTCCTTTTTGTAAGCTAGATTTGTTGGGTCAACCGCGCAGGCTTCGTGCGCGGTCCCCTACGCTTTGACTTACAAATGGCTCGTGGTACTACAATGGCGGCAAAAACGGAAAAAACGGAGAAGGACGGCAAGAAGTCGATCGGCTTGATGGGCTTGATCAAGGCGGTGGCCTTCATTGGCGCGATTGTCGTTGTGGAGGTAGTCGCAGCCTCGATGCTTCTCCCCTCCGGCGCGGACACCGAAGCCACCGCTCACAAACTGGCCGCGGCCGAAAAGGGTCACGCTCCTGCCGACGATACGCACAGCGATCACGGCACGCACGACGAGCATGGTGAGGACAAGGCCGCGGGGCATGGCGGCGAGGGCGACCACCACGACACCATCGAAGTCGATCTGGGGCGATACAACGTCACTCGCTACAACCCCGTGAACGACACCACGCTGATCGTCGACTTCGAGCTCTTTGGCGTCGTGCTAGCAGCGGAGGAGCACGATTTCACCCATCATTTCGAGAAGAATAAGGTCCGACTGCGCGAGCAAGTCATCATGACGCTCGGCGGAGCAGACACCACCGAGCTCACCGACGCCGAGTTGGGCTTGCTCAAACGACGGATATTGGAGAAAACCAACCGCGCTCTTGGCAAACCGATGGTCCAAGAGGTGCTGTTTAGCAAGTTCAACTTCGTCGAACGCTAATCCAGCCGTGAAGTGAACGCCTTGCAGGACGCAGGGTAGGTGCCTGGCATGTCGGGAAGGGAATCCCATGGCGGACGATCGCCTCGAACAAGACGAAATCGAACGACTGCTAGCAGAAGCGCAGCAAGCCAGCGGCAAGGCTCCGGCCCCCGCACCGCCTGCGAGTCCCGCCAAGCCAGCCGCCCCGCAAGCGGCCAAGTCTGCCACGCTCGACCAGAGCGAGCTCGACGCCATGCTCGCGGGCCTATCAGCAAGCCCGCCACCGGCGGTATCGGTCGCAAAGGCCCCTCCCGTGAAGGCGGTATCGCCCGACGCCGTGTCCCAAGACGACATCGAGCTGCTGCTGAACCAGGCGGAGGCCGCTATCGCTTCGATCGATACTCCTGTGGAGCTTCCGCCCGGTGTGCTGCCATTCCGGCTCGATGATTTCGGCGGAACGCCAGCGAGTTCCGAGGCGGCGACGCTCGAGCTAGTCCGCGATGTCCAGCTCGACCTCAAGATCGAGCTCGGCCGGACCCACATGCACCTCGAAGACGTCCTAAGACTGCGGCAGGGTGCTGTGGTGCCGCTGGATAAGCTAGCAGGCGATCCGGTCGACCTTTATGTCAACGGCCGAATGATCGCTCGCGGCGAAGTGCTCGTGCTCAACGACAATTTCTGCGTTCGTGTCACGGAACTGATTGTTGGCGATAGTGCCTGCGCTTAGCAGCGTCGACCAATCGGACTGGCAACGAGCCGGCCGACCTTCTATAAATCGCCTCCTTGCCTGGCACCGCGTAGGTCTCGCGGTCGCCGAAACTACCCCTCAAGGATGGCTCGATGCGACTCGCTTCGCAAAACGGTTGGTGGTTGCTGCCGATGTTCATCGGAATGAGCGCGTGCGTAGTATCGCAGGCTCAAGCACAGAACTCCCTCGATAGCTTCCCCCCCGAGGTGAACGCAGCCGGCCCCTCGGACCGCGAACCTGCGAGCCCTTCGTCAACAACCTACCAAGTAGGTTCAGTTTCGCCCACGATGCTGCGTGAACCGGCGGACGCACCGCTCGACAAAGGACGCCGATTCATCCGTTCCACGCCACGCGGTGAGAAAAGTGCTCATCCCGCGGGCGAGCGCAGCAACAACATGCTTTCGAATTGGGCCAAAGGCTCGGGGGCCACAGCGCTTGCGGCGTTGGCATTCGTTGTAGGACTGTTCACGCTCTTCGCCTGGGTCATGAAACGCAGCATGCCGAAGAGCGCCCAAGTTTTACCGGCCGAGGCAGTTCGCATCTTGGGCCGCGTACCGCTGGGAGGCCGGCAGTTCGGTCAGCTACTGCATCTAGGTAACAAGCTTGTCCTCGTCCACGTGACCCAGGCAGGTGTCGAGAAGCTTGCCGAGATCGACGAGCCGAGCGAGGTTGTTCGATTGCTCGCTATTTGTTCAAAAACCTCCAAGGGAAGTCAGAAAGAGTTCGAAGAAATCTTCGGCCAGTTTGCCAAAGAGAAGACCGAACCCGGATTTCTAGGAACCGAAGCTTCCTTATTCACCGCCGGCAACTCCAAAGGAGGCCGGTATGCTTAAGCAAGCTTGCTTCCTGCTAATTGCGTTCACGCTGAGTTGCGCGACCGCCTCGGCAGGAGAGACGGTGCTCGCTCCTTCGACGCTGCTCGAAGGAGTCGGCGGACCCGGCGAATGGACCAAGCCCGAGCGGCTGACTTCCACGCTGCAAGTCATGCTGATGCTCACAGTGATGAGCCTCGCACCGGCCATACTGCTGATGACCACCAGTTTTGTTCGCATCGTGGTGGTGCTGGGTCTGCTGCGGCAGGCGCTCGGAACGCAGCAGTTACCGCCGAGCCAAGTGATTACCTCCATCGCCCTATTCGTGACGCTGCTGATCATGATGCCGGTGTGGAACGCGAGCTATCAAGAGGGCATTAAGCCCTACACCGACGGCAAGATTGGGCTCGACGAAGCGTTCACCAAGAGCATCGCCCCCATGCGGAAGTTCATGGCTCAGCAGATTGAGCGAACCGACAACCACGGCGACGTCGAGCTGTTCCTGAACTACCTCCCCAGCGAGATCGATCCCTCCACCGGCGAACTCTACGACAATTACGCCTACTACGATGCGACACCCGAGGAACGCGAAGTGCCACTCACTGCGTTACTTCCGGCGTTCATGCTCAGCGAGCTGAAGACATCGTTCCTTATAGGCTTCCAAATCTACCTGCCGTTTGTGATCCTCGACATCGTCGTAGCAAGCGTGACCATCTCGATGGGTATGCTGATGCTGCCACCGGTGCTCATTTCGCTTCCCTTCAAGCTGCTGCTCTTCGTGCTCGTCGATGGTTGGCGGCTAGTGATCGAGATGCTGCTACAAAGCTTCCAAATCTTCGTGTAGGCCTCCGCCATGGACCCTCAAGACGCCGTCGACCTTAGCCGCGAAGCGATGATCATCGCCCTGTTCGTCTCTGCGCCCGTGCTGGTCGCGGGCATGCTTGTGGGCCTGGTGATTGGCCTGATTCAAGCCCTAACCCAGATCCAGGAGCAGACAGTTGCGTTCGTTCCCAAGCTGGCAGCAATGGTAATCGTGATGGCCTGGACTCTCCCTTGGTTGCTCAATCGTCTGATGGAATACAGCGAGCAACTTATCTCCGACATTCCGCTATACCTCTAGAATTCCCCGGCAAGGCGAGCACAACATGGCCGGTGTGGAATGGCTAGAGTCGATGCTGCTCACCAAGATCGCCGTTTTCGCGCTCGTACTCGCGCGCATCGGTGCGTTGGTTGCTACGGCGCCGCTCTACAAACTCGAAACCGTTCCGATGACGGTTCGCGGGTTATTGGCGGTGACCTTGTCGCTGATGATCATGCCGCTGTACGTCCATCTAAGCTACACCAGCCCTTGGAACTTGATCGCGTTCGGTAGCCTGCTGATCAACGAGGTGCTGATCGGCCTTCTGCTCGGCCTTGGTCTACAAATACTCTTTTCGGGCGTGCAGATTGCTGGCCAGATTGTCGCCCAGCTTTCCGGCATGTCGCTCGCCGAAGTATCGGATCCTTCTTTCGACAGTGGGACTTCCATCTTCACCGAAATCTTCCACTACACGACGATGGCGGTTTTCGTAGCCCTAGGCGGCCACCGTCTAGTGATGGCGGCCCTGCTCGACACCTTCGAGTGGGCACCTCCAGGGCACGCGATGTTGGGCGAGTCGTTCGCCGAGTTGATGGTCGAGCTCCTTCAGCAGAGCTTCTACCTCGGCATCCAAGCCGCAGCTCCGATCATGATCGCGCTGTTCCTCTCGACGCTGGTTCTCGGTCTCATCAGCCGCACCTTGCCACAGATCAACGTGCTGGCCGTCGGCTTTGGTCTCAACGCCATGCTCACAATCGGTGCAATCTTCATCTCGATCGGTGGCGTGGCGTGGACATTTCAAGAGCCGATCGCTGACGCGCTTGATCGGATGCAAGAAGTGGTGGTTCCACTTGAGAGCACCGCCGAAGATAGCCCGCCACAAACCTAGCCCCCTGCCCCACCACGGCCCTGACGGGCCCCGCTCGCCTCGCTTGTTATGGCCGAAGAGTCTGGAGAAAAGAGTTTTGACGCAACCCCGCATCGCAGGCAACAAGCCCGCGAGAAGGGACAGGTTGCATACAGCCAAGATCTCGGTTCAGCCGCAATGCTGCTCGCCGCGGCGGGACTGCTGCAAGCGATGGGCGCGAAGATCGTCGACACGACGGTCGGCCTTGTTCAACGCAATCTCACCGAAGTGACCGACATCACCGGCGATCGACAGCTCTTGCTTGGCGAAGTGCAGAAGATCCTTCTCAGTGTCGGTGTGACGCTGCTGCCGATGATGATGCTGCTCATGCTCGCGGCGGTGGGAGCCAGCGTGTTTCAAGTCGGCTTCCTGTTCGTCCCCGAGCGACTCGCCCCCGACTTCAGCCGCGTCAGCCCACTCGCCGGCATGAAGCGGATCGTCTCGCTCCAAGGCGTAATGCGACTTGGTTTTGGACTCCTGAAGGTCGCCATTGTAACCACGGTGGCAGGCGTGACGCTGTGGCTCCGGCGAGTCGAGATCCTCGAGGCCGGTGCCCTCGACATCGGCCAACTCGCCACGCTGCTCGTCGACTTGACGATCAGCACGCTGTTATGGGTTGGCGGCGCACTGCTGATGCTCGCGATCTTTGACTTCGCCTTTCAGAAGTGGAAGCACGAGCAAGACCTCAAGATGACCCACCAGGAAATCAAAGAGGAAATGAAGAACATGCAGGGCGATCCCCAGGTCGCCGCACGTCGTCGGCAGATACAGCGGCAACTGGTGATGAACCGCATGTCGAGCTCGGTCCCCAAGGCGGACGTGGTGATCACCAATCCCACCGAACTCGCCGTGGCGCTCAAGTACGAGCACGGCGAAATGGCAGCCCCCGTCGTTGTCGCGAAGGGCGCCGGTGTGCTCGCGCAGCGAATACGCCGACTCGCCCTTGAGAACAACATCCCTATCGTCGAGCGAAAGCCGCTGGCGCAGTTGCTCTACAAGGAAGTCGAGATCAATCACCCTGTGCCCGATGGAAGCTACGCTGCGGTGGCCGAGGTGTTGGCCTACGTCTACAAACTCAAGGGGAAGAAAGTCCCGAGTAGCCCGCGACGCGCCGCCTAAGGCTCGCCGACGGGAGGAGCGAAGCGGATCTTCTCGATCAGCTTGTACCGCTGCCCATCCTTGATGTAGCCCGAGATCGCGGTGATGGCATTGATCACGTTCTCGTAGTCGAGATCGAAGTCGCACTGCAACTCGACCTCGCGCTCGCTTGCGGTGCCAGGACCACCCTCGTCGTTCACAAGGCCAATTATGTGGCCACGCAGTTTGTCGAACGCCGATGCGTCCTCATCGTCGGTGAAGGAAATATCGCCCAACTTTAGCGAGGAAAGTTTACCCTCGTCGCTCGCCGTCATCCGCAGCGTCAGCGTCGGCACCTCTGGCGGCTCCGTCGGAGCCGAACTCGCCGGCGAAGGCATGCGAATGTTGAAGTCCCCCTCGGGGAGCACGATCTTAAACGTCATCACGAAGAACACGAGCAATTGAAACACGATGTCGATCATCGACGTCATGTCGAGCTCGATGGTGTCGTGCTGTTTTCGATTTCGGATCTTCATGTTCGTAAGCGAGCGGGGCCCGTCAGGGCCGTGGTCATGGCGACTTGTATTGCAACTGCTGCGAAGTCGTTCTAGCTATTCCGAAGTCCGCATTTTCACGTCACTCTGCTGTCCTCGGAGAGCAAACGTTTCGAACTCCGCCTGCTGCGCAGCGTCGATCATCTCTTGCACCTTGCCGGTCCGAGCTCCCTTGTCCGCTCGAATCACGACGGTAACATCCGACAGCTTCACGTCCTTACCGGCGGCCTTGATGATCTGGGCCTCGCGTTTCAGGGCGATTCGCAGATCTTCGATCGTCATCAGATCGTCGCCACCCGCGTTGAGAATGATGCCCTCATCCTCTCGCATCTGTAGCGTGATGGGCTTCTCGTAAGCCACCTCTGGCGGCTTGGCGAGTTCGCTCTCGGGCAAGCGGACCTTCTGGTCCTGCTCGATCTCCGAAAAGTTAATCAGCACCATGAAGAACGCGATCAACTGGAACACCATGTCGATCATCGGGGTCATATCCCCTTTGGCGTACTTCGTCGCTTTCTTCTTGACGATTCTCATGGTGAGTTACCGAGATTGCTTGCCACCCAAAATCCACAGACACGATTCACGGCAGTCCCGTTACGGCTGCGTGGGCGACTTCTTCCCTGCATTTTGGAATCGGCTCATCAGACCTTCGCTCACAATACCCACCTCGAGTACCAAGCGGTCCAGTCGATTTCGGAGAATGTTGTAAGCAGTGATGGCAGGGATGGCCAGCATCAGGCCAACCAGTGTGGTGAACAGCGCGGTAGCGATACCTTCGGCTAGTTCCGACGGCTTTGGTGCGCCCGTGGCGGAAGCGATCACGTCGAACGACGAGATCATACCCTGCACTGTACCCAACAGTCCGACCATCGGGCTGATCGTGCCAATCAGGGCGAGGTAGCTGAGTCGATGCTCGAGCTTCATGGTTTCGTCTTCGCCCACTTCTTGCATCGCTTCGAGAGCCGGCTCGTACCCCTTCGACACTTTGCCGAGGCCCGCGGAGAGAACTTTACCAAGGAACGATTCGTCAGCGCTCGCGAGTTCGTAAGCTTCTTGAAACTGCTTGGCATTCAAGTGGGCCTCGAAACCTTCCAGCATTTCCGCCGGCATGATCGACTCGCGACGAAGCTGCAGCAGCGTCATCACGAACACGGCGACCAATGTGAACGACAATGCCAAAAACACCAAGCTGTAACTCAAACCGAGCGATTGGTAGAGCCACGTTAGGTAGTTGCGCTTCTTCGCCGGCGCCGTATCCGCCGCCGGAGTGGGAGCCGCTTCTTCGGCCGGAGCCGCCGCGGGTTCCGCGGCCTGGGCGAACGCGGGAGTCGGCTGCCCCAAGCACATCGTAAGTGTAATGGCCGCCAAAAGCGGACCAACTATCCAACCCCTTAGCCAGGCGGCCTGACCGAATGTGCCACGGTGCATCAACGCTTCCTCCACACGACAACAGGTAGGGTTTGGATTCATATAAGTCTGGTCCTCGATGCCAGAATGAGCGTCAGGCGGGGGTAGCATCGAAAAACTCCAGTGTAACTACGCTTCGGGGCCGTGGCAAAGCCTTGCTGAAAGGCCGACTACTGCCCCAATTGTTTCGCCCACCGACTTGCGGGGTACTGGGTGATCAAGGTCTCTCGCGCACGCCGAGCCTCGCCCTCTTGCCCGACGGACTCCCAAAGAGGTATCAGTTTCGCCAGCGCCTCGGCATGCTCCTGAGCGGATCGGCCGTACAGCAAATCGGTGTGCAGGTAAGCGTACAAGGCCTTCTTGGGTTGGCCCGACTGATTGTAGCAATCGCCCAGTGCGTTGTACGCCTTGGCCAGCAGGTCGCCATTCTCGGGGTCGGCATTCTGGATCACCTGCTCCACCGCCTTCAAACCTGCGTCGACATTGCCCGTCGCGGCGGTCGATACGGCCTTTCCCAACTCCGCCGCGAGCTTTTGACGTTTCGCGCCATCGCTATCGTCTTTGATCTCCAGTGCCTTGTTGAACTGGGCGAGTGCCGCTGGAAACTTCTCCTGCGCCAGGGATGCTTCGCCAACCAGCACGGCAGAACGGATCTGGTACTCTGGCCACGGAGCCTTGGCGAGCTTCTCGTACATCGTCTCAGCCGCCGCGTAGTTTCCCATGGTCGCGAGCAAGTCGCCTAGTAGCTCCGTTGCTTCGAGGTAGTGATAGTTTTGGGCGTTGGCATTGACGAACGCGTTGAGCTGCTGTCCCGCTTCGCGGATGTCTTTCGAGCCAAGCAGGGCCATCTTCGCGTTGCTATAAGCCGTGTAGTATTCCACCTCTGCTTTGACGAACGGGTTGCGAATCGTGCCGATGTTGATTGCTTGCAGACGGCTCAGCGCGCTTTCGTAGCCCGCGTTGATGGCGTTGAGCCGAGCTTGAGTGAGTTCCGAGGGTTCGTCGCGGAAAATGATACTGCGAATCTCGGTCACGGGTATTTCCGTGGTTTTGCCGCCACGGTCGATCGTCACCGAGGTCGGCGACATCTTCACCACCTGCCCTGTCTCCGAGCCCGAGGCGGTCCGAATGCGGTCGGTCGATTGGGCCAACACCGAGTTACCTAGCAGTGTCGCCACTAACATGGCACCTGCGATGACGAAAACACGATTATCCGAAGGCAACTGCATCTGTTCGTTCCGTTTCACGTGAATCATTCTTGCTCGCGGCCACCGGGTCGCGCTCAGGACTTCTTCTCTTCCAAAATCTCTTCGAGCCCAACAGCACGGCTATTTTCCGCCCGCTGAATGGACTTCATCAACTCGTTGTACTGCTCGCGAATGGGCATCGTCAGCAAGTCGGGGTAGTTCTTCACCATGTCGGCGATGATCTTACGGGCTTGTTTGAGCAAGGCGTCTTTCTTCGGATCCCCCCCCTCGGCCTTGAGCACCGAGATCGTGGCAATGTTCAGCCAGCACTCGTAGAACAACTCTTTGAAGCGTGCCTGCATTTCCGGCCGCGACTTGGCGACGGATACCGCCACTTTTCCCAGATAGTTCCAGCCCCAGACGATCGGCTTGCCTTTGTCGTTCAGTGGGCCGGTGCCGCCGATGGCATACGCGAATTTCGAAGCGTCTTTACTTCCCCATTCCTGCAGCGTGTAAGCGGCGGCCGTCTGGGCTTCGATCATCATCTCTTTCTCGGCCAAGATGATCTCGAAAATCTGCATCGCCTCGGCGAACTTCCCGGCGTGCCGGAGCGTCTCGGCGTACTGAAGCTGGAGCCCCAGCTTGCGATTGGCATCGATACCAGCATTCGGGTCGTCCAATATCTGCTTGAACGACTGAGCAGCCTTGTCGTAGTACGACTCGCGCAACTGGGCAGCGTTCGCGTCGCCCTTCAGCCCTTCGGCGAGGCGAAAGTAAGTTTGTGCAATCCACTGCCGCACCGTGGGGTCGCTCGAACCTCGCTCGTTCAGCTTGTCGAGAAACGCGACGAACGCCTCGCTAACACGCTTCGCTTCTTCAATCTTTCCGGCGGATTGCAGATCTTCGATCTGTTGCTGCAACTGCACGCCCAGGCTCAGGTAGACGCGTGTCAGCTTATCCGCGTCCCCCTCGCCGACGATTTTTTCGAGCTCGGCCATCGTCGCCACGGCTTTATCGGTCTGTGGCGGCACCACCGAAACGTAAGCTCGAAGCGCCGCCTTGTAAGCCTCCATGCCGTAGGCTTGTCGTGAGGCAATCGGGTTGTTCGTTTTCACCAGCGCCAGCGGTCCAGCCTTGGGGTCTTCGAGCAGCTTGATCGCTTCGGCGTAGTCACCAGCCTCAAGTCGAGCCTGTGCAAGGTACAGCGCCGCCGGGGCAAGCGTATCCGTAGCAGCCGCATCGGCTACCAGTGCCGGATAGCTGGCAGCCAGAAGTTCGATGGCCTTCGTGCGAACGCCATCACGATCGAACGAAGTGTCCTTCTCAATCGCTGCGCGAAGCTGGGCTTCCCACATCGTGTTGGCGATCTTCGCTTGGAATACCGGCCGCTGGTCTTCGGGCAGCTGGTTTACCAAATCGAGCGCGACGTCGAACTGCTTGTCTTTGATCGAGAAGTTCAAGAGCACGCCAAACGCCGTGTCGGCAAGTGCGGTCCCGCCCCAACGTCGCGTGATGAAGCTCGATAGCTCCTTAAGCTTGTCGGCCTCCGCAGCGCCTGCGTCGGGGCCGCCATCCTTTACGGCTTGCTGGTAGAGCTTGTCGTAGGACGCCAGTGCCACTTGCGCGGCGCCTGAGGCGGTGGGATCTTCGGGATAACGCCGCGCGAGGAAACTAGCCAGTACCGCCGAGCGATAGAACTGCTCGTCCTGCCACATCAGCCAGCAGCTCAGCCATCGACTTTCATTGACTTTCTCGACCGGTGTCTCGTCGTCAACCAAGGTCGAGGCAATGTTCAGATAGTAGAGCGCATCGCCGAAGCCCTTTGCAGCTTGCTCTTCAAGCGCTGCGACGCCTTCGGGATTGTTTTCCTTCGCGGCGGGAATTGTCTGTCGAGCTGCATTCCACGAATTAATCGCGTCTTTGGCCGCCTGAATGGCTTCGTCAAACGTCTTGACTTGTTGGCGTTCAGGCCCCGCCTTGGCACTTGCGAACTCGCTGCTCAGAATCTGGCGAGCATCGTTTTGATACCGCCCCTGAAGCTGCGCGACATCGAAGTAGTGCGTGCGAGCCTCCTCCATTAGCTTTCGCTTGTCCGCGTCCTTGGTTTCGGCGGCTGCGGCTTGTTTGCGTTTGGCCTCGGCGACCACGAACTTCAAGGTCAACCAGTCGGGTGTGCGGAGTTCGCCACCGCGGCCGGTCACGAGCCATTTGCCCTGCTTATCGAGTAGCCCCTTCGCGTCGCCATCGGCCAGCATCAACTGAGCTTGCAGCGCCAGAGCCTTGGTCACCAGCGCCCGAGTGCCTGGATTGTCGCCGCCTTGGACAACAATGTCTTCAAAGCACGCCATCGCTTCCTTGTTCTTGCCGAGCGCCAAGTACGCTTCGCCCTGGTAGACGCGTGCGTAGAAGCCGACGATGAACGAGCCGTACTTGTCGTACAGGTCTTGGAAGTCTTTGACCGCTTGCTCGTTGAGCTTCTTAAAATCGCCACTGTCCTTGGCAACCGTCTTCGATTCTTCTAACAGCGTCTGCGCCTTCAGCACGCGAACCTGCGATAACCGGGCTCGCATCTCGCGACGACGATCGATTTCGCCCGATTGCGTCTTGGGATCGAGCGCCTTGGGAAACTTCTCGAGCTGCGATTCCAGCGACTTTTCCACTTCGCCATATAACTTGCGGGCCTCGGCAAGTTGGCCGCGGGCCTCGCCCTTGATCTGCCCCTCGTTTTCCGAGGCGCCCGGACGATTCTCGAGAACGGTCAGTGCCCGCGTGGCCTGTTCGTTCAGCAGCGTTGCGAGCTGCTGCTGTGCGTCGGCCGTTCGGGGCGTACCAACATTGGCGGCAGCGTAGTTCGCCAGTTCGCCCTTGATTTGATCGGCTAGGCGATCACGCTCCGAAGCACTCGGAGTTACCCGCCACTTGTCGAGCAGCGTGACACCACGCTCGTACGGAATCTGCTTCTTGAACTCGTCCGACACCAATCGGTCGCCCTGGGCGTCGTTCAAGTAGTCTAGCGCCAGATCAAACATTCCTCGGGCGCGCATCGCCTCGAGAAATTTCGTCGAATCGTCCGCAGCCTGGGCGTAGCCCGCGAGCGCAAGGGCGATGCAGAGTATTGAATAGTGAAGACGGCTCAACATCCCTCTCCTTCTGGAGGCGATGGTTCTCTAGCAGTGCGGCAAGCACGCGGGTGGCTTGCTGAATTCGTCTCGCCGGGTTCCGGGTCCGGCAGACAGTAGACGCCACGGGCACCTTGCACGCAAACCTTCATCTTACCCCAAGCGATTGGCGAATCGCCACCCACTTGTGGTCAGAAACAAGGACGTGCCGAGGCCGACCATAGCGATTATGCGGGCAACCTGCGCAGCCCGCTCGCTTGATTATACGCAGCGGCGGCGAGAGTGTATTGCTAGACTGCCGGATTAAATAGAAGGCGGCCGGACCACCTACCGAATGCCGCATATCCACCGCAGGTCGCTAGTTGAAAACGCGAGCCTGTCCGCTACACGGTCGGATCGTCCATCAACTGATCCACCAGCCGATGCAGCCGGGCGTCGAGTCCCACCGGCATGGCGGGGGAGAACCGCAACACCTCGTCCATCAGCGGGTCGGCGGGCATGCCGAAACGGAGGCCTTCCTGACCATCGCGACCGGCACCGCCACCACCTCCGCCGAGGGGGGCAAAGAACGACTCCAAGTCGACTCGCAACTTGGTAAACGGAGTTTGGGTATCGGATTGGGTAAACATAGTTTGACCGCTACGCGACCGTTGAGACTTTCCATCCATCTCTTCGGCTCCTCATGGTGGCAAGCGATTGTCCTGGTGCACGCGCACCGACAGCCGGTTGCAACAACTGGTAATATCCCGTTCTCGGGGCCCCTGACGTAATCATTGAACCCCTTGCTGGCCGCTGGGGGGTTCGTCGAAGTGAGGTGGATTGCCGGCACCTCACTCGAGTGGTGGCACTAATACCACTCGTGATGCTTCTCAAACCTTTACCCGGTCTGATCCTGGCATGAGGAACGAATTCGTCATATCGGGTTCAACGTCGGGCTTCGGCAAGGTAATACTGGCGAAGTCGTTGGCGGGCGCGACTGACTCGTGAGAGAACCGTGCCGAGCGGTATTCCCAGAGTGTCAGCCGCCTCTTGGTGGGTCAATTCGCCCACGATCACCAGCAAAAGCGATTCGCGGAGATCGTGAGGCAATTGTTCTAAAGCGTGTTGCATCTCGTCGGTCAACTCCGAGGCCAATGGATCCACGCCATCCACCGCTACCTCTACACCCTGCTCCCCCGCGGGGTGCGGTGTGCGCGCCTTGCGGCGCCACCCGTCAATCACACGGCGGCGTAGGATCGAGGCAAGCCAAGCTCGATGGCTTCGTCCGCAATCAAATCGATCGCGGCTTCTCCAAGCACTACGCAAAGTCTCCTGAACCACGTCCTCGGCTTCGTGCGAGTCGCCCACCATTCGGTAGGCTAGTCGATACAATGCCGGCGCGTGGTCGGAAACCATGCCGTGAAAATCGGCGCGCGTAAGTGCCACTTTGCCTCTCCTCTCAGCCTGTTCCGTGCTGTGTGGAGTAATTGATTCGCGTAGTATATCACGAATCACCTCTGTTCCACCCTTATTTTCGCAGGTTCTCCCCTCCCCTATTCCCACAACTTCAAAAAAAATCTTTCCTCCCGCCCCTCCCCAGCTTTTCTTGTCGCAAGTGCTTACGCGGCTTAGAATTACGCTAGCAAGCGGGTTGGTTACGATGTCGGTTTTGCAATCCGATATCCTTTTCGAGGGCGGTCGACCCGGCTCATTTACCAGTACGACGACTCGGAGCTTCTCAGGTGGCATTGCGATTCGACCAGCATCGAGATGCTCGGCCCCGCCGGTCGCTATTAGGAGGCTTGCCCCTAAGGCTCGTTTCGCTGGTAGTGAGCCTGGGGGTGATCTTCGTCCTGATGGATGTCCTCAAGTCACCCGCCACGCGCGAGAAGCTCGCCCTCATGTTCGGCGACGCCGCCCCCGTGGCCGAACCGCCCCCCGCCGAGGACCAACCGGGCCGTCCTGCTTACTTGGCGAGCGTCGACCGCGACAAACTCGACGCCATTGAGGACAATACGACGTTTCGAGACGAGGAGTCCGATGCCTGGTTCAACCTGGTAGCGGCGGTCCGCGATGCCAGCGACGAAGATCTCAAGGCGGCGTCCGTTGGCGAGATCGTCTTCGCTCAGTACCTGGGGCAACCCAAAGTCTATCGCGGTCGCGTCGTCGAACTCGATGGCAACGTGCGACGCGTCGAATCGATCACTCCGGCGGCCAACGATCTGGGGATCACACAGCTTTATCGAGTGATCCTCCAACCGAGCCGCGACATCCGCCGCCCGTTCACGCTCTACTGCTTAGAACTGCCCAAGGGTTGGTCAGTGGGTGGAGCGATTCCCGACGGCGGCGCGATTGCCACTCGCGCGGTATTCTTCAAAAACTGGGTCTACAACTACGAAGGCGGCGTCGACCTGAGCCCCGTTTTCGTGGCCCGGTCGTTCACGCCCATCGCCGAACCAACACCGCTGGTCGAACGGGGTCCCATGATTCCATTGTGGCAAGTCTTCGCGCTCGCTGGCTTGGCCTCGGCTTTGGTCGTCGCTTGGATCGTTTGGAAGAGCAAAGAAGATCCTCGCCCCGACATTGCCCCAGATCCCGAGGAGCTCGCCCACGACTTCGAATCGCTCACGTACTCCGAAAGTGGGCCTTCGAAATGATCTCACTCAAAGGCGCAAAGTCGCAAAGTAGTTGTTCTTTGGTGAAGACATCTCTTCGCGTCCTTGCGCCTTTGCGTGAGACATTCATTACCGCCTGCCTCGTCTGCTGCTGTCTCTTCTTGTTCGCATCCACCACGATTGCTCAAGAGGAAGCGACGCCGCTCGCCAAGTCGCTGGCGCTCGACTACTGGGACGAGAGCCGATTTGCCAAGTTCGAAGATGGCGTTCCTTTGACCATCGACGAACGGCGGGAGGTCGAGCGACTGGTTTCGCGATTGTCCAATTTCGACCGGCGCGTGTTCTATGCGTCGCCCTCCACCGAAGTCACCACCGCCGAACTGCTGGCCGATCCAGCCAAGTACCGCGGCAAGCCAGTTCGCTGGTTTGGAAAGGCAGAGAAACTCATCAAACCCGAGGGCCCCTCCGATGCGTCGTCGCCCAGCGAGCCAGCGATGACCTGCATCGGCCGCGACGATTCGGGCATGTGCTTGATGATGACCCGAAGCGTGCCCGAGCGGTGGAGTCTCTTTGAACTTGAGTCCGAGCCGATTGGCGTGAATGGTGTCTTCGTCAAACTCGTCGAAACCGACGAAGGGGTCATCGCCCCGCTGATCGCCGTGCCCCACATCGAATGGATGCCGACCAAGTGGTCGCCACCCGCGGTGAATTATGGCATGAGCGTGCTCGGTATACTCGGCATAGACGTCGCGCTGCTCGACAACATCGTCCAGCGCGAGCGACTACTCGGCAGCGAAACGATGGCCTTCTACCGCATCCTCGCCGCCACCCGCGGTACAACGGCCAACGAACTCTCCAACTGGGCCCAGCGGCACATGCCCCGTCATCGCGAAGAATGGGCCGGCCTCGAAAAGTCGCCCGACCTCAACGAGCGCCGACTGGCAGCCGAAGTGCTCCGGCAAGCGAAAGAGGACCGCTATTCCGTCGCCCCGTTCTTCAACCAACCCAAGGACGAAGTGGGACAGCTCGCGGTATTCGATGGCGTGGTCCGTCGCGCGCTGCGGATCGACACCTCTGACAACGCCGATGCCGCGGCGGTTGGCATCGACCACTACTACGAACTCGCCCTGTTCACGGACGACTCGCAAAACAACCCGCTTGTATTCTGTGTACTCGACCTTCCCGAGGGGTTTCCTCAAGGCGACGACGTCCGCGAGCAAGTCAGGCTCGCCGGGTTCTTCTTCAAGACCTGGCGGTACGGAAGTCGCGAGGGAGATGGCCGATCGAGCCAAATCCGTTTCGCCCCGCTATTTATCGGCCGCGGACCTTTGCGTTTGGTCGAGCCCGCCGAGCAACCGATTTGGGGTTGGATCGCCGGAATCAGCTTCATGGGTGTGATTGCCCTGGTGTGGCTGGCGAACATCTACCGAGCGCGTGGCGACCGAGCCTTCGCGGCCAGCACGCTAGCACGCATCAAAGAACCCGTGGACCTGAGCGATCTAGACCGACCTCCGTCAGCCGAAGATACGGAACTTGGGCCCGCGGATGAGCAAGACGGCGACGATCAAGACTCCGATTATCTTCGGCGAGATCGTCCGCTAGAATAGCACCCTTCGCTCTCGCCCGTCACGATACACCTTGTCTATTCCAACGTCCTGATGCCTTCCAAGAACATCGATAAACCCCGGTACTCTGCGGACCCAACGCACAATTACGGGCTCCTCACTCCGCGGTTCTGGCATGGCATGGGGCTGGGCACTTGGCTCTCGCTGCTCGCCACGCGGCAATGCCGACTCACGCCGCGGTCGATGCTCACCGCCGCCACCATCACGCCGGTCGCGGCTTTCAATTCCATCTTCGCCATGTGGCAGAACGCTCGCTACGGGCGGACGATACACCGCCAAGTGCTCGCCGAGCCACCGTTGTTCGTGCTGGGTCACTGGCGAAGTGGCACCACGCTGCTGCACGAACTCTTGATCACCGACCCCGAGCACACGTTCCCCACCACGTTCGAGTGCATGGTGCCAATCCATCACCTCGTGACGCAGGGATGGATGGCACCAACGACTTCGTGGTTGCTTCCGAAGAAGCGGCCGATGGACAACATCGAAGCCGGATGGGACAAGCCACAGGAAGACGAGTTTGCGCTCTGCAACCTGGGACTTCCGTCGCCCTACTTGTGCTGGGCGTTCCCGCAGAACGGTCCTGTGCATTCGGAATACCTCGATCTCCGCCAAGTCCCCAAGCGCGCCCGTCGTCGCTGGCAGGCGCTGCTCAAACTGTTCGTAAAGTCGGTCGCCGTCTCGCGCAACCGCCGCATCATTCTCAAGAGCCCACCGCACACGGCCCGCGTGCAGTACCTGCTTGATGTGTTCCCCAACGCCAAGTTCGTCCACATCGCCCGCGACCCGCTGACGCTCTTTCCCTCGACCATGCGGCTCTGGAAGTCGCTCGCCGATGTTCAGGGTCTGCAGCCCGACCTGCCCGAGTACGCCTGGATGGAAGAGGAAGTGCTGAAGAACCTGGTGGTGATGTACGAGGCGTACCGCGAGGACCGCGAGTTGATCCCGTCCGGCAATCTCTGCGAACTCCGCTACGAGGACCTCATCACCAACCCACAAGCCGAAATCTCGCGTATGTACAGCGAACTCGACCTGGGCGACTACGCCCGCATCGAGCCCGGCGTGAATAAGTACATGGAACAAACCCGCGACTACAAAACCAACCGCTACTCGCTGCCGCCGGAGATCGAAGCGAAGGTGCGCGAGCGCTGGGGGGTGTATTTTGAGATGTTTGGGTATTGAAGAGGGCGAGTGGCAGACCACATGCCTTTGCTGAGTATTCCGATCCTTGGCAAACGGTGCCGCAATGACCCAATCTATCGCAAGCGAGTACGCCAACACCGACTTCGACCTGAAGTCGACGCAGCCTTTCGATCAGCTCCACAGGGAACTACTAGTCTCGTGTAGCGTACTACACTACACGAAAAGCGACGATGAACATTGGCACGCGATCATCGAGTCGGATGATACGTCGAGCGAGGCAGCCAAGAACATTGGGCAAATGCTACACGCCCTTAATACTCTATCCGCGTCAGCAAAAAGCGAACTCAAGCAATGCTATCTGCGCGAGTTTAATATCGGCTTCCACTGCGGCGACACTTGGGCCTACGTACACGCGTTGCCCTCCGAGTTAGTGAAAGCCATCGCGGATGCCGGATGCTCCATCGCTCTGACCCTTTACCCCATGCGAAATCCGGATGGCTCGCCGAAGGGATTTTAGAAGGCACTATCAAAATCCAAGGCCAGTTCGCGGAGGACATTGTGCCTCCGGCTAGGGACAATCCTCACGCTCGCGGGTGAAACGCCTCGTGCACCTTCTTCAGCCGCGTGTGATCTACGTGCGTGTAGAGCTGCGTCGTGGCGATGCTGGCGTGGCCGAGCATTTCTTGGACGTGCCGTAGATCGGCCCCACCGGCGAGCAAGTGCGTGGCGAAGCTATGCCTTAGCGAGTGGGGACTCATTTCCGTGTTCACGCCGGCAATCACCGCGCACTTTTTGACCAGCTCCCAGATCCGCTCGCGGCGCAGTGGCCGTCCGCGTGACGACAGGAACAACTCAGCGGGCTCGCTGCCTCGACGCTTCACCAGCAGTGGTCGTTCCTTCTCCAAGTATTCGGCGATCGCGCGGCAGGCTGGCTCGCCGAGTGGCACCATCCGCTGTTTGTCGCCCTTGCCATGGCACCGGCAGAAGCGCTCGCCGAGTTGTAGGTCGGCCAGCTTGATCGTCGCTAGCTCCGACACCCGGCAACCCGTGGCGTAAAGCATCTCGAGGATCGCCCGGTCACGACGCCATAGTGGCTCACCCTTCGGCGGTGATGCGAGAAACAGCTCCACGTCGGACTCCGAGAGGACCGTGGGAATCTTCTGCCACAGTTTCTGCGACACCAAGAGCGACGCTTGGTTTTCGGTCAGCACTCCTTCGAGCTGCAGGTACTTGAAGAACACCTTGAGCGACACCACATGCCGACTAACGCTCGTCGAGGCGAGCCCCTGCTCGCGAAGCCACGCGGGGTAGCCGGCGAGTTCGGCGACCGACAGCCCACCGAGCCTCCGCCCACCAAGCCACAGAATCAGCCGCTCCAAGTCGCGACCGTAGGCCCGCACCGTGTTCTCGGCGAGGTGGCACTCGCTCCGCAGGTATCGCAGGAACGACTCGCGCCAGGCGCGAACCTCGCCCGTCGAGTTCTCCCGTCGCGGTTTGATGATTTTCTTCGGTCCGGCCATGGAACTAGTCGTGGGGAAATCGAAGGGAGTGCGGTGAGTTCGGGATTCGCAGTGGCTATCTAACTTTATCGTCGTCATCGGCGAGAAACTCCCACCTGCCGCGTCCCTGGGCAGATTGGACGGTTGTTGGGTATGCTGGAGTTAAATTGGTGCGGTCGCAACGATTCTACGTGCATTAGAATTCACCCACAGAGTTGCCCCCGCGACCGACGACCTACGTGTCGTTGGAGCAACTCGCACGGTTTAACAGAGTTCCACACAGCGTAAGGGTTTCGATGAAAGTTCTGGTCGTCGGCGGTGCCGGTTACATTGGCAGTCATGCAGTTCGCGCCTTGGAAGACGCGGGGCACGAGGCGTGGGTGTTCGACAATCTCTACCAAGGTCACACCCGTGCGGTCCCCAAAGGCCGGCTGATCGTGGGCGACCTGCTCGAACGCTCTGACATCGACGAAGCACTCGACCAGTCGGGCGCCGAGGCGGTGATGCACTTTGCAGCGCTCGCGCTGGTGGGCGAATCCGTTACCGATCCGGCGAAGTACTACGCGAACAACGTCGTCGGCACGCTGAACCTGCTCGACGCGATGCGAGCCCGCGACATCTGGAAGTTTGTCTTCTCGAGCACCTGCGCGACGTACGGCGTCCCCGACAAAGTGCCAATCGATGAGACCGAGAAGCAACTGCCGATCAATCCCTACGGCGACACCAAGCTCGCGATCGAGAAAGCACTCGAAGCGTACTCCCATGCTTATGGGTTCGGCGTCGCAGCGCTGCGATACTTCAATGCGGCGGGCTCGCATCACAGTGGCGAGATCGGCGAGGACCACGATCCGGAATCGCACCTGATTCCTATCATCCTTCAAGTGGCACTTGGTCAACGCGAACGCGTCACCGTCTACGGCGACGACTACCCCACGCCCGACGGCACCTGCATTCGCGATTATATACATGTCGAGGACCTCAGCGATGCCCACGTCGCGGCGCTCGAACGACTCAAGCGCGGCGAGATGATGAAGCTCAACCTCGGCACGGGCAATGGCTTTAGCGTCAAGGAAGTCATTGACGCCTGCCGTAAAGTCACAGGCCACGAGATCCCCACCGCCATCGGCGAGCGCCGACCCGGCGATCCCGCGGAGTTGGTCGCCAACAGTGCGAAGGCGTTCGAAACGCTCGACTGGAAACCCAAGTACACGAGCGTCGATCAAGTGGTAGAATCGGCGTGGCGGTGGCATAAGGCTCATCCGAATGGGTACGAGGATAAGTAGCGATTTCTCAATGACTCGTGGTTAGCGACCGGTAGCAGTACAGGCTCTTCGAACACCCTTCCGCATCGCCCGTATGCAGAACATCATCTTTCTCGAGCGATACGAGTTCGTCCCGCCGGTCGAGTCGGACTGGTGGGTTTACTTCCTGCGTAAGCTGCTCCGGGGTTTTCTCCGTAAGACGTACAACATTCATACGTACGAATGTCGTCACGTCGAGCGGATGCGAAAGTCGATCGACGATGGCTACAGCGTCCTGATCGCGCCGAACCATCCTCGCGTTTCCGACCCCATCGTCATGGGCCTGCTCACGGGCGAGCTTGGTCACAACGTGCTCACCATGGCCAGTTGGCACTTGTTTAAGGAGAGTTGGTATCACACCTTCATCCTCCGCCGCCTGGGTGCTTTCAGCGTTTATCGCGAAGGTGCGGACCGACAGAGCGTGAACTTCGCGATCGATACGCTAGTCGCGGGTCGAAGACCCCTCGTTATTTTTCCGGAGGGAGCGTGCTCGCGGCACTGCGATGTCCTAACCGACCTGATGGACGGTCCCGGGTTCATCGCCCGCCAAGCGAGCAAGCGGCGTGAAAAGGAAGGCAAGAAACCGGTCGTCGTTCACCCTGTGGCCGTTCGCTACACCTACGATGGCGATCCTTACAAAGCGGTGGCTCCCGATCTCGCGAGGCTCGAACGGGCCTTCTCCTGGGAACCTCAAACGCACCTCACCACGGCTCGTCGACTCAAGAAACTCGGCGAGGCCATACTCGCCGTTAAGGAAGTCGAGTACTTGGGTCACACTCGCGAAGGCAATCCCTTCGACCGCGTCGAGCGACTCGCGATGGAGACTCTCGCCGAGCTAGAGGACAAATGGGGCATCAAGGATCGCTCCGGTGGGGTCGTGTCGCGGGTGAAGAACCTTCGCTCGGTGATCCTCCCCGCGATGATTGAAGGGACGCTCAGCGAAGCGGAACTGGCGGCTCGCTGGCGTGATCTCGGCAAGTGCTACTACGCCCAGCAGATGGCTCACTATCCGCGGAAGTACATCTCGGATGGTCCCAATCTCCCCGAGCGAGTGCTCGAAACGGTCGAGCGGCTCGAAGAGGACTTTACCGACAAAGCCATGAACCATGGCCCCATGCATGTTACCATCGAGGTGGGGGAAGCGGTGATGGTGGATAGCCAGCGGGACCGCTCCGCCCAGCAGGATCCGGCGATGGCTCAGGTTGCCGAGCAGTTGCAGGCAATGCTCGACGCCTTGATTGCCGAACGTACGCCCGTTGCCGAAGTCATGCCCGAGCCCCCTGCTGCTCCCGTACCCATGCCCGAAGCCGTGACGATCGACTCTCGTGTAGAACCAGCCAACAGTTAGACTTGGAATCGAATGGAAAATCTGCTCACGCAATTGCACGAGATGACCAACGGGCAACTCGGCGACTTCTTTGCCCTGCTGGCTGATAAGCAGGTGCTGGCGACGAAGGATGGGAAGCCGTATTACCGCGTGAGTTTCTGCGACGCGAAGCGCGAGGTTAGTTTTCCCATCTGGAGCGATAGCACGCACGCCGCGGCTGCGAAGGACGCTTGGCAGGTCGGCACGTTCTACAAGCTGCGGGCGGAGCTTCGCGAGACGAACTACGGACCGCAGCTCGAAATCCATCGCATCCGCCCGATCGAGGATGGCGACAAAGCGGATGGCTTCGACCCCCTGATGTGCGCCCCGCGATCGCGCTTCGATCCCGAAGCGATGTTCGACGAACTCATGGAGATCGCGAACACGTGCATTGCCGACGAGCATCTCAAGGCGCTCGTCATTGGCATCTACGAAGCGAATCGCGAGGAGCTCATGCTGCTTCCTGCGGCGCAGTTCAACCATCACGCCTATCTCAGTGGCTACCTCGAACACGTGCTGAACGTGACGCGAAACGCCAAAGTGCTCGCCGAGCAGTACGTGGTGCTTTACCCCGACATGGTTCCGCCACTGGATCTTGGCGTGACGGTCGCGGGGGCGATTCTGCACGACATTGGCAAGCTGCGTGAACTCCACACCGGACCTGCGGGGGCGAACTACACCGCGTCGGGCACGCTAATTGGTCACGTGCTGCAAGGGCGTGACATTCTGCGCGAGGCTGCCGTGGGTAGCGAGCTGTCGCCCGACCTACTATTGCGGCTGGAACACATCATTGTTTCGCACCAAAGGCTTCCCGAATGGGGCGCCCCGAAACCGCCGATGTTCCCCGAGGCCTTGATCGTCCACCACGCCGACGACCTCGACGCCAAAATGCAAATGATGGTCGCCGCGATTGCCGACGATCCGACCGAAGGGGACTTCACCTCGAAACGCAACGCGCTCCGCCAACCGATCTATCGCGGTGGAGCGCTGCCGAAGGTGGAAGAGGAAATTTAGCCTCCTGCCCACTCCGCCAGTTCGCTCGCCACAGGGCAGGAGTAATGTCGCGGTTTTCCAATATTTCATTGGGTGCGACATTATTATTTTCCCGCCTTGTGGGAGATGGCCGCAAGTCGTTCCATTGAAATGACTTGCGAGCGAAGAGTTCGACGAGCCCCAAGAGTAATGTCGCAGGGGGAACCCGCACGTGCGACATTACTCCCCTCGTAGGCCGGGTCAAGCTCCGCGCCGACCCGGCGCTTAACGCTTTCCTCTAGCGCGCACGCTGATCCCCCGCCAAGCTCGCGGCTTGTCATTTTTATCTAGTTTTTCAGGTTGTCAAAGAACATACGTCCACCTTTTCGGTGAACGTGTTCATGAGAACACAAGTGCAGCGCGCTTTCTAGTCCCTTTTCTGAAAAAAGTGGAAATAGTTGTACAACGGAATTCATTCCGTTTTTCCGTCATCTCTGCCGCAGGCGCTGGCTACCTTTGCGATCGGAGCGGTCACGATTCCTCAGGCCAGCCCCGGCCCGATTGCGGTCTCGGCGAAGCTCCGGCCGATGGAGAGTTCGCCGCTCGACCGCCAAGAAAACCCTCACGCGAACCCAGGGTAGCCCCCTGCGCTCGTGGAACTCGCGAGGGGGCAACCCTGGGCTGACATACGCAACCCCTTCGGGGTATTTGGGCCAAGTGACCCGGCGTAAACGCCGGGCCTAAAACCAGCCCCCAGTAGGTCGGTCGCGCAAGGCCGACGAGGGATAACGTCGCCACGTTTGGAGGTCAGCATGGTCGAGTCCCGTCCGACCTAGAACATTTCACGAAGTGGCAACATCGGCTGCCGGCCGGGACGGCCGGGACGGCCGACCTACTTGGGGTAGTAGAAGAAATTTGACGATTAGCCGATGTGACTGTTTGGTAGTAAATGATCTCTACAGTACAACACCTTCTCGCCTCGCCGACACCGGCGAATCCAATGGCACACGCAGCTAGAACACGGTGACCAGTGCCACCTTGTCGGTTCGTAATCAGCTGGTAGCACGAAGCAATTCAGCTACCCTTGGGTCACCTCTCTCCTCTGCATAGTCGATAGCATTCTTGCCTGCATGATCCGTGATGTCGACACGTGCTCCGGCCTCCAACAGTCGTTTGGCTACTTGGCAATAGGTGTCGGAATCGTGCAAAGCTGCCAATAGTGCCATGAGTGGCGTCCTTCCATAGCGACAACTCGTAGCATTTACATTAGCACCATGATCAATGAGATAATCGATAATCTCAACTTCTCCGGCTGAGGCAGCGCATATGAGTGCGGAAACACCATCTTCCTCCGTTGCGTCGACTGGAATACCCCTTGCAACGAGTTGTTGCACGAGTGCTAAATCACCCCAACGAGCTGCCTCGACTAGGGCGCCGACGTTTCGACCACGTTCGAGCAACATTTTGAGCAATGGATGCACCGTCGCGAACTCGTTGTGCGAACTTAACTGCAAGTGCTACGCTAAATCCTAGGGCAATACTCGCTCCCGCATAGAAGGCGGCCGCTGTCGCTCCAATCCCGACAGTTGCAAATAATTCTTGAGGCATTATCTGGTTCAGCGATATTTGGTTCAAGGCTGAAGTAGGGGAGTCCCTTTGCTGTTCCCCAGGCGAGAGGCCTCGCCCCATTCAACTAAACTCAAACGCCAGCACCGGTTCGTCGCCGCCTAGGAACGTGGTGGTGTCGCGGGCGGTGGCTTGGATTTCGCCGGGGAGGCCGATCACCTCGCCGTCTTTGACGTGGGCATCTTTCTCCAGCAGGTAATGCGCCAGGTTGTAGGCGTGGGCCATCAGGTCTTGGGGCGAACCCGTGAAATTCGGGATCTCGATTTCGCGTTTGCCGAAGGGAGCGAGGCCGGTGGTGTAGAGCCGCAGCCCTCCCAAGTCGCTCGACTCGATTTGGAACTCGACCCACAGGTGCAGTGGCATGTCGTCGCGCGACATGTGTTCGGCGACCTGGCAGAACGCACTCGGCTCGTGCACGGCGCGGCTGCCACCCCACTGAAGCCCCACGGCGCAGCTCTCGGGGAGTAGCGCTGCGACGAAGCGGGTGAGCTTCATGCACTTGGCGATGCGGTCGCGGCTTTCGTCGACCAGGGCGACGATCAAGTGGGCGGTGTGCTGGGCGAGCGCGGCTTCGGCTTGGGGCCAGTACCACGCGCGGGCGGCGGGGCCGGCGAGCTGGGCGGCGGGGATCGGTCGGTCGACCAGCGTGTAGGCGATGGTGGCTTCGCCCCACTGGAAGGTGACCATCGAGTCGGTGCGGCTTGAGATCTCAAGCGGCGCGGAGTCGGGTGCCGCGGCGTTGCATCGCTCAGCAACCGCGGTGGGATCGGGGAGTTCAGGACGTTCTAAAGCGATGAGGGCGAGCCAAGTCGAGGAATTCATGTCGATTCTCCCTTCGCTACTTGCCCACCTTTCATTGCATGCTCACCATTTTGGGCCTGAACAATTCGCGCATGCCCCTCAAGGTCCTTTAGCGTCTCGAGAAGCTCAAGGGGCGAATCATCAACCAGCTTCTCCACGCGCGAGGCAATCATGGGACTGATCTCCATCATCAGCACGCCGCCGGGACGAAGCCGGGTGGCGGCCTCGGCGATCAGGCGCTCGACAACCGTCGTCCCTTCGGCTCCGCCATCGAGGGCGAGCATCGGTTCGAAGTCGCGGACCGTTTTGTCGAGCTCGGCGAGTTCGGCCGTCGTGATGTACGGTGGATTGGAGACGATGAAGTCGAACGTCTCGCTTGGTTTGACAGCGGCGAACAGGTCGCTCTCGACGAACTCGATCCGCTCGGCGACTTGGTGCTTCGCGGCGTTACGCTCGGCGACGGCGAGGGCCTTGGGGCTAATGTCGATCGCCGTGACTAGCGATGCCTTTAAGTACTTGGCCGCGCACACGGCGAGGATGCCACTGCCGGTACCGACGTCGGCGATCGTGAGCGGGTCCTTCGCTCTCCCCTGCCCTCTCGCATGATCTAATAGCGCGACAACCAGCAGTTCGGTCTCGGGCCGGGGAATGAGAACGTCGGGCGTGACTTCGAAGTCGAGCGAATAGAACTCACGCTTGCCGACGAGGTAAGCGAAAGGCTTGCCGGCGGCCCGCTCGCGGACGAGGCCGCGGAATTTCTCGCGGAGTTCTTCACTCGCTGGTTCGTCGAACGCCGTGTACAGCAGAATTCGCTGGCAGCCGCGGCAATGGGCGAGCAGCACTTCGGCTTCGAGCCGGGGTGAATCGAGACCGCGCTGTTGGAAGAAGTCGGTAGTCCAGTTCAGCAGTCTGCCGATGGTCCAGGCGTCGGAATCAGGTTTTGCTTCGGCCGGCGTGGACATGTAGGGGAAGCTGTGGGCTATGGGCTATAAGCTGTAGGCCAGAAGCCATTGACTATGGGTAGAAGCAATGCATTTCTGGCTTATAGCCTACAGCTTAAAGCCTACAGCCTCACTCCAATCCTTCCATCGTGTCGCGGAGTTGCTGACGATCGTACTCGATCATGGCATCGGTCACGGGCTGCAGGTCGCCAGCGATGATTTGATCGAGCTTGTACAAGTTGAGCCCGATGCGATGATCGGTCAGGCGGTTCTGCGGAAAATTGTAAGTGCGAATGCGTGCGCTGCGATCGCCCGATCCGACGAGCGTCTTCCGCTCGTCCGCCCGCTTTTTGTTCTCGATTTGCTGCCAGTGGTCGTAGATGCGGCTGCGGAGTTCGCGAAGGGCCTTGGCGAGGTTCTTGTGCTGGCTCTTTTCGTCCTGGCACTGCACGACGATGCCGGTTTCGAGGTGCGTCAATCTCACGGCCGACTCGGTTTTATTGACGTGCTGACCACCCGGTCCGCTGGCGCAGAACTTGTCGAGGCGGTAGTCTTCGGGCTTGAGATCGACTTCGACTTCTTCGGGTTCGGCCATCACAGCGACGGTGGCCAATGAGGTTTGAACGCGACCCTGCGTTTCCGTTTCGGGGACACGCTGCACGCGATGGCCGCCGGATTCGTATTGCAGCTCGCGGTAGACACCTTCGCCTTCGAGGGCGAGCGAGATGCGGCTGATTCCGCCGAGTTCGGTGCCACTGGCATCCATGATCTCGACTTTCCAGTTGCGAGCTTCGGCGTGTCGCTTGTACATTTCGTACAAATCGCGGGCGAACAGGGCGGCCTCGTCGCCACCGGTTCCGGCGCGAATTTCCATGATGCAGCGACTACGGTTGGCGTCTTCGCCACCGACGGTGAGCCCGAGCAGCTCATCCCACAGCGCTTCACGCTCGGCGCGAAGCTCTTCGAGCTCGGCCTCGGCCAACTCACGCATTTCGAAGTCGGCCGATTCGGCCATCTCGCGGGCTTCGGTGATCTGATCGACCAGCGATCGGAAGCGGCGATACTTGCCCGCAAGTCGCGCCAGCGAACCATGTTCGCGGGCAGTCTGTGCCAAGCGGTCGGAGTCGCTAAGCACCTCCATGTCCACCAAGTCGCGTTCGAGCTCTTCGAAGCGGGCGAGCTTGGCATCCAGTAAATCGCGCATGGTAGCAGGTCAGGTAGGAGTAGCTGGTAAGAGGGAACCGAAAAAACGAAAAAGCCCGCGCGCAAAAACGCACGCGGGCTTCGTTGGTTCCGCAGCTACTTCTTGTTCTTGCCAAGGCTGGCGTAACCGGCCTTGGAGAACTTGTTCATGAACTTCTCGATACGACCCGCGGTGTCCACGAACTTCAACTTGCCGGTGAAGAACGGGTGGCAGGCGTTGCAGATGTCCACTTTGAGTTCGGGACGCGTGCTACGAGTGGTGAAGGTGTTGCCACAACCACAGTGCACGTTGGTTTCCTGGTACTTGGGGTGAATGCCTTCTTTCATGGCCTTCGCAACTCCGATGGGACCGCCGCCTTAGGGGTGGCGATGTTGAACTATTGCTTCTCGCCCGCGCCGGGCGAATACCTTTATCACTACCTTCCCGCACCTCCCCCCGGGCAAAGCCAGTGGAGTTTGGGGAATCCCTGATTTTACCGGCACCCGCACCCAGCGACAAGTGCTCTGTTTCGGGTAGAATCTGGGGAAAACAACGAGCTTTTCCCTCGAACCGCCCTAGCCCACCGCCTGCCGTCCATGTCCAAGCTACGAGAAATCTGGGACCGCACGATCGCCAAGCTCCGGAGCCGGCCGCACACGGAGTGGATTCCGTTGGCGATGCTGCTGGTGGTGGCGCTCGCTATTTGGGGATTTGTGGAGCTCGCCGACGAAGTGAACGAAGGGGACTTGGAGAACTTCGACCGGGCGGTGCTGATGTCGCTTCGCCACGCCGACGACCCCACGCAACCGATCGGCCCGCACTGGCTCGCCGAGGCGATGCGCGACATTACGGCACTCGGATCGGTGAGCGTCCTGGGGGGGATGACGATCGCTGCGTGTGGGTATCTGTGGCTGCAAGGCAAACACTGGGTGGTGCTGTACGTGATGGCCGCGGTACTGGGGGCGACGGCGGTGAGCTTTAGCCTCAAGGCGTTTTACGATCGCGCGCGGCCCGATTTGTTTCCGCATGGCAACGAAGTGTTTAGCGCGAGCTTCCCGAGTGGTCACAGCACCATGTCGGCGGCGACGTACCTGACGCTCGGCGTGCTACTCGCGCGCTATCAGTCGAAACGAAGCCTGCGGATCTACATCGTGGTGGTCGCGGTGGTGGTGGCGCTGCTCGTAGGGTTCAGCCGGATGTACTTGAGCGTCCACTGGCCGACCGACGTACTGGCGGGGTGGACACTCGGCGCGGCGTGGGCGCTCGCGTGCTGGGCCATCGCCGCGATGCTCGAACGTCGCGGCATGATCGAGCAACCAGCCGAGTGAGCTAATCCCAGTGACGCTTCGGCTTGGTCTCGACCTTGGCTGCACCGTCGGAGCCGAGCCAACCCCGCTTCCAAAAGAACCCAATCTGGACGGCGGTAATGGTCGCCATCAACACGAGCACGCCCACGTACGCGTAAGGAATATTGAGCTCGGGCATGTTGCCGGGGAGCTTGGTATCGAAATTCATGCCGTACACGCCCGCAACGAAGCTCAGCGGCATGAAGATCGTGGCGATGATCGTCAGGACCTTCATGATTTCGTTCATGCGATGGTCCATGCTCGAAAGGTAATAGTCACGAAGGTCGATGCACATGTCGCGATAGTTGTCGAGCAAGTCCATCAACTGGATGGTGTGGTCGAAGCAATCGCGCAGGTAGAGCTGCGTCTCTTGCCGAAACAGCTCGTTGGAGTCGGGCATCAATCGAGTGAGGGCGTCGCGGAGCGGGCGGATGGCACGACGGAGTGCAGAGAGGTCGCCGCGAATCTGATGCAGGCCGGCCATGAACTGCGGGGTATGCCTCGAGGGAGCCGCTTCGTCCAGGTCTTCGAGCATCTCACCACGACTGTCGACGATAGGAAAGTAGGCATCGATCACCGCGTCGATAATGGCATAGCAAAGGTAGTCGGACTGTCGTTTGCGAATTTTGCCGCGGTTGGTGCGGAGTCGCTGGCGAACGGGGTCGAGGCAATCGCCGGGGTGCTGCTGAATCGTTAGCAGGTATTTCTCGCCGAGGAATATGCTGAGCTGCTCGTCCTCGATTCCCTCGTGGGCGAGCAGCATTCGGACAACGATGAAGAGGTGGTCGTCGTACTCGTCGACCTTCGCACGCTGATGGACGTTGACGACGTCTTCCATCGCCAGCGCATGAAGGCCGAAGACTTGGGCGATTTGCTCAAGCATCTGCGGATCGCCCACGCCATCGACGTTGATCCAGGTGACACCTTCGCGACTCAAATATGTCTTGAGGGCGAGCGGGTCGGCGACGTCCTGCTCCTCGATCGTCTCGGCCGTATAGTGAATGACGTGGATTCTTGGAGCCGGGGCGTCGGGATGCGGCTGGATGGTGCCCGGCGACGCCCCTGGCGGCGTGTGGCGGCGAATGCGGGGCGTACCGCTGCGGGAAGGTCGTCGCTGCAACGAAAAGAACATGGGCTATGGGGTGTTGGCAGAGCAAAGGGGCGTAACCTCGGTCCGCCATTCTATCGCCAACCGCCCGCCGTCCGGAATTCCAACCCGGCACCAAACTCCCTAAGGTTCGAGATCGCTACGAATTTAACCCGCCGAGATCGGTGCTCGATTCGCCGAGTTGAGACTGCCACGTGTTCCAGGCGTCGACCAACTTAGTGAGCTGCTCCGGGTGCTGCTTTGCGAGATTGTTGGTCTCGCCGGGGTCGACCGCCATGTCAAACAACTCCCACTCGCCACCCGCACGCTTCGAGGCTTTCCACTTTCCAAGTCGCACGCCGGCGCCTTGGCCATGCTGAAAGAACAGCGGCCGCTCGCTGTCGATGACATCGCCCACGAACACGGGCGCGAGGCTCACGCCGTCGCGGAGCGTGCCGGCCAGGGACTCGACGCCGGCGAGTTCGTAGAGCGTCGGGGCGATGTCCACCACGTGGCCGATCTGATCGGTGATGCTCCCCTTCTCGACCTTCAGTCCTTGGGACCAGCGGACAATCATGGGGGTGCGACAACCGCCATCGTACGACTCGGCCTTCCAAAGTCGCAGCGGCGTGTTGACGGCCGTGGCCCAGGTCTGGCCGATGCCGGTGTAGCTTTCGTCGGTGCCGAGCTTGGTGCGATTGTCGCCCTCTCGCAGCTTCGCCTCACGGAGCGACGGCCGCCCGTCGCGCGTACCGCCATGGCGATCGTACCCCGGCGGTTCGGGGATCTCGGGCGAGGCTCCGTTGTCGGAGAGGAACAGGACGATCGTGTTCTCGTCGGCGCCGACTTTATTGAGTTCGTCCATTATCCTACCAATACCTTGATCGACACCGTCGACCATCGCGGCGTGGACGGCCATCTTCATCGCTTCGTACTCTTGATCGGACTTGCTCAGTTCCTGCCAATCGGGCGCATCGCCCGAAAGCCTGCCAAGAGGCGTATCGTCGTCGAACAGGCTGAGCTTTTGCTGCTTGGCGAATCGCTCGTCGCGGAGGGCTTGCCAGCCCTTGGTGTAGCGGCCTTTGTACTTCGCGATGTCCTCGGGGCGGGCCTGGATGGGCCAGTGGGGGGCGGTGTAGGCGACGTAGAGGAAGAACGGTTTTTCGTCCTTGACTGCCCCGTCGATGTACTTCACGGCGTAGTCGGTGATGGCGTCGGAGGCGTAGTAGTCGTCGGGCACGTTGGCGACGGGCTCTTCGCCTTCGGTCAAACTAAAAGGGTCGAAGTGATCGACCACGCCCCAAACGATGCCATAGAAATCGTCGAAACCTCGCCGTGTGGGATAGGTGCCGATGTCACCGAACGGGCGGTCGAGCTGAAGTTCATGATTCATCCACTGGATTCGCCGAGGCCCGGTTGGCCGCTCTGGGAGTTCGGTGAGGTGCCACTTGCCGGACATGGCGGTGCGATACCCTGCTTGGCGGAGGTTCTCGCCAATCGTCGGGACATCGGATTGCATCGAGCGGCCAAACTCGCGCATGCCGACGCGTTCGGGATAGGCACCGGTGAGCATGCTAGCCCGTGTCTGGCAGCACCGCGAGCAGTTGTAGAACTCGCGGAACCGCACACCCTCTTCCGCTAGGCGATTGATATTGGGAGTGTCGATCTCGCCGCCGTAACAACCGGGATCGGAGTAACCCATGTCGTCGACCATGATGACGACGAAGTTCGGCTTTGAGGCCTTGGCCTGCGTTTGGGCGAGAGTAGGAAGACAGAACTGTACAGAGGCCACGGCGGCCCCTACGAGACAAGCAGCTACTTTGAACATGATTACGCCTGGCAGGTCGAGCCCCGCGGTGCGGCGGCTTGCGACATTACTGGGGTGAAGATGATTCAACGTCGACCGAGTCGACAAACTTGCGATGGTGCAAGCTCACTTCGCCAGTATACCCAGCGAGCCCCCGCTTGTCGTGCACCGACGCGATTGTGATCGCCCGGCGTAGCAGCTTGAACTATCGGAGAGCGCCCTAGAAAGTGAGGGGCGCTCTCTGCGTCTAGTGCGCTCCGTGCGTTTCGTCGTGTATCGGAATATTCAGCGCGGTTGCGCGTCGCAGGAACTCCACGGCCGCGGCTTCGGCACAGGGATTACCCATCGGAATCTTCGACGAGGAACCGTCGCGGTGGGTGCATACCAGGTAGTAATCGAGATTCTTGCGTCCACGCCGCCCCGTCGACTCCTCCACGATGTAACGAACATGGGCGAGTTGGTCGTAGTCGACATCATGAATGGCAGTCATGCCCCAGATGCCGGAGCGGACAGAGAAGTGCTGGTCGTCCACTACCGAACGATCGAGGAATAGAGAAGGTGCTACGCCGAGCGCTGCAATGGGACCTCCGATAATCAACGCCCACCCGAAACGCGACGAGGTCCGTCTGAGCGCTAAGCCAATCGGAATCGCGAGCACTCCTCCCAGAAGCATGACCGTCGGGATCCACCAATCGTACGTGAACGTGTGCGTGGTGCCATCCACTTTCTCCTCGACGCAACCTGACGCCAGCCCCAAAAGAAGAAGCATCAAGCCCACTTGCGGTGCGCCTATTCTCCCTAGGCCGGGTGTTGAGCGGTGTTGGCAGCCATCCATTCCTTGATCCCTCAGTAGATGTTGAGTGGACTCGACGCAAACTCGTCGAATCACACGAGTCGTCTGATGTACGCTTACGTGCGTTACAAGTGGACGCAATATACGGCCAGCGGTAGCCCGACGCCAATCGTGGAAATCTGCCAATCTGGATGGAAGGGGTGAGGCACCTGACTTGACCGCCATCCTGCCTACGCCTAAATTAAACCACACGGTTAATTAACCCACTGGTTTCATCCGATGACAGATACGCTTAGCCAAACTTTTGCGGCACTCGCGGACCCCACGCGGCGGGCGATGCTTGCGCGCCTCACGCGGGGCGAGGCGAGCGTGAACGAGCTTGCCGAGCCGTTCCTCGATCGCATGAGCCTGCCGGCGGTGACCAAGCACCTGAAGGTGCTCGAAAAGGCCGGGCTGGTGGAGAAGACGCGCGACGCGCAGCGGCGGCCGTGCCAATTGAAGGCCGAAGCGCTCAAGGATGCCGTGGAGTGGATGGAGCAGTACCGGGCGTTCTGGGAAGAGAGTTTTGACCGCCTTGAAGAGTATTTAAAGACCGTAACCGCCGAAAAGAAAAAGGCGGACGTCAAGAAAACGAAATCGAAAGGGAAGCCAAATGGCCCGAAGCGAAAAGCCTAACGAGCTTCGCCTCGTCCGCGTGTACGACGCCCCCGTCCAGATGGTGTGGGACGCCTGGACCGACCCCGAGCAGGTTGGCCAGTGGTGGGGCCCTCGGGGGTTCACGATCACGACGCACGACAAGGACTTCCGGACTGGCGGCTTCTGGCGGTACACCATGCACGGGCCCGACGGGACGGACTATCCCAACCACACTGTCTACCTCGAGATCGACGAACACCGAAAGCTGGTGTACGACCACGGCGGGTACGACGACCGTCCACCGCTGTTTCGTGTGACGGTGCTGTTTAGCGAAGCGGATGGCAGGACCACCATGGACATGACCATGGCACTCGCGACGCCCGAGGCTGCCAAGGAGATCGCCAAATTCATCAAGCAGGCGGGCGGCAACGCCACGTGGGATCGCTTGGCCGAGCATCTGGCAAATCGCCGTGAAGGGGTCGAGCGTTTCGTGATCCATCGCACATTCGACGCCACGGTCGAGCAGGTGTTCGACATGTGGACCGACCCTGCACACCTCGCACAGTGGCTGCCCCCTGCTGGGTTTAAGATGGAACTCCTTCGGGGAGACATTCAGCCGGGTGGAAGCACATTCTTTCGCATGTTCAATGATGCCGACATGACACTGCACGGCCGGTGCGAGTATTTGGAGATCAATCCGCCAAGCCGCATCGTCTACACCCAGCAGTTCTGCGACGCCGAGGAGAAGCTCTGCCACCATCCCATGGCACCAGTCTGGCCTTCGACCATGCTGACCACGGTAGAGCTTACGGCGGAAGGTGCCGACCAGACACGTGTGACCGTAACGTCCGAAGCGATTGGCGAAGTCACCTCCGACGAACTCGCCGCCTTCGCCGCGGAACGAAGCGGCATGACGGCAGGCTGGACAGGATCGTTCGACCAACTGGAAGAGTTGCTAGCGAACGGTTAAATGAATAGTTTGAACTCCAAACCAAGATAGCCCCGACCAAGCTTGGTCGGGGCTATGGGTGAGTCAGGTATTTCGCTCACAGCTGATTCAGGCGCGCCGCATCTTGCTCGCGGCGAACATGGCCAACCCCAGCAATGCGATGCAAACGTTGGTCGAGGGCTCTGGCACCGTGGTCGTCGCTGTGGACGTGCTGAGAATGGCACCAAAATTCGACTTCCAGGCCGCGTAATCTAGTGCATCGACGATGCCATCGTCGACGCCATTGCCTGCGAGGCCGTGCGAACTCCCCAAGTTGTCACGCCACACGACGTAGTCGGCGAGATCCACGAAGCCATCGTCGTTGAAGTCCCCCTCGAGCCCGATGGCGATAACGTCCGCCAAGAGCGTGAGCGACAGGGTTTGGGTTTGCTCGCCCGGCAAATCTTCGCCCGAGAGCATGAACTCGAACGTCGACGAATAGCTGCCTGCCACCGAGGTGTCGAACACCGCGTCGAACGAAACTGCAGCGCCTTGCACGAGGTCGGCGAACGTTGTTAGGGATAGCCCGAGCACGTCGGAATCGCCCGTGGTCTGGACGGAGTCGAGATCAAGATTGGCCGCGAACGCAGGGCCACCAGTGAGGAGATTAAACACGGAGCCGGCGGCTAGTTCCAAGAGGCCGCTCCCCTGGTCGAACGAGCCCAGATCGATGGTCGTGTTGCGCAGGTTGGCGTTCTGAGAAAAAGAAGCCACCGGGTGGTTGAGCACGTCGAAACTCAGGTTGATCATGTCGTTGGCATCGTTCGCCCCGCGACCCTGCCCGCCAGCGGTGGTGACATCGAGATTGTCGACCGTAATCGTGCCGCTAAACTGCCCGGCAACCGAGGTATTGGCGAGGCCGGCCGCACCAAACGTCACCGCCGGTGCCGAGCCCAGGCGAAAAGCATAGGTTCCATCGGCGTCGTACTGCCCCCCGATCTCTGTCGACGAAACGCGGACGTAAGTACCATCGCTTCCCGTCTTGGCGATGCCGGGGATAGACGGAGTAGAGACAGCCTGTCCGACGTACGCTCGTCCCCAGTCGACCTCCAACGTGCTAGAACCGTTGGCGGCGGGAGTGGTTCCGGTGAGCGAGACTCGAGAGTCGTTCGCTTGGTCGACGAACACACTCCATACCCACTCGGGGTGATCGACGAACGGATTGCGATTGCGTTGGTAGTCTTCGTAAATGATGTCGTTGCGGTTCTCTTCGAAGCTGTCTGCCGGAGCCGCGTAGTGCCACTCGACGAGACGATTTAAATCTCCCAGCGTCGAACCTGGATTCCCTGTGGCGAGTTCCAAGTTCTCCGTAGCCGAATCGCTGCCATCGTACCGCACCGCCATGTAGAACATCTGGCGTGCGATCATGCCCGCGTCGGCGTTGCCGGGGTACCACTTGGTGCCTCCATCGCTGACCTCGCCGAAGGGCTGACCGTACGCCCCACCGAAGTTCAGACTTCCACGCGCCGAATTTACGCTGGGCGTGCTGGGCCGGAGCATGTGCAAGTCGGAATTGTCTGGCCCGCTGGTGTCCACTCCGCGGCTTCGCGGCCAAGTATGCTCGCGGTCCCACGAATTGCCATTGTCCCACCCCGGAATGCTACTTCCCACGTCCGACAAATCGAGAGAGACCCGGTCGTACACCAGCAGCATATGCCCGGGGCGGTTGGGGTCGGCATCGGTCACCTGCAAAGCAGTCCGCAGCGCGTCGTAGCTGAACATCGTGTGGCCATCGATGATGTTGTGCAGCTGCGATTTGAGCGTCGTGCCGGTGCCGGTGGCCGAGCTGTAGTACCCTGGCGGGATATTTGCCGCACCCACAGCGTGCGCAATGGAGACAGCCACGATCAGAGTTATGAGCAAGCGGTACAACAGCGAATTCCTCCGGCGCGCCTCCAAACCCCCTAGCCTACCCATGAGACCTCGCCACGTCGCGGGTTGAGCCGACATTCTTTGGGAAAAATCGGCTGCGACCAACCGCAACCGGGGCTCATTGATTGTCCGACCCAGCGCATAAAAATAGCCCCGACCAAGCTTGGTCGGGGCTATTAAACGCTTGTAGTTGGTAAACGGTCGAGCGACTAGATCGCGGATGCACGGCGTTTGACGTCATTCAGGCGGATCACGTCCCAGGCGAGGCCCGTCTTCTCCATGGCGAGGATCACCCAGTAGGTGACGTCGACTTCCCACCATCTGTGGCCTTGCGAGGCGACACGCTGATAGGCGTGGTGGTTGTTGTGCCAACCCTCACCGAAGGCCAGAAGGCCGACCCACCAGTTGTTGCGGCTGTCGTCCGTCGTCTCGTAGGTGCGATAACCCCAAAGGTGAGTGGCGGAGTTGACGAACCACGTGACGTGCATCACATAGACCATCCGGACACCGGTGCCCCAAAACAACATCGAGAGACCATCGAACCAGCCTCCTTCGAGGCCAATAAACGTCCCATAATAGCCCAATAGGAAGAGCCCAACAGCAAGGATGAGATGGCTGGGGAGAAACATCTTGTGCAGGAACCGCATCATGGGATCCTTCATCAAGTCGCTGGCGTAACGGTCCAGCAGATCATCACTCGACTTCTGTCCCCAATTGGGCATGAACCACAGCATGTGCGCCCACCATTTGCCGTGGCGGGGCGAATGGGGGTCGCCTTCGTGGTCGCTGTACTTGTGGTGCTTGCGATGGTTGGCCACCCAAGCGAGTGCCGATCCTTCGCCGCTCAAGCCGCCAAGCGTGGCGAGCAACCAGCGGATCGGTTTGTAGGTTTTGAAGCTGCCGTGCGTCAGCAGGCGATGGTAGCCCATGCAGACACCCAGCGAGCCGGTGGCCAGAATGAGCACGATGCAAACCACAAAGGCCTGCCAAGTGAAAAAGAACGGCGCGGCCAGTGCCAGCATGTGCACAACGCCAATCCAAATCACCACGGGCCAATCGAGGCCCAACGCCCAAGTTGCGGGCGAATTCGCTGGTGGTCGTCCATCGATCAACTGCGGCTCGCTCGTTTCGACTTTCTCCAGCTTGCGAGACTTGGACGAAGGCCGATTCTTCAGCGAGGGGACGCTGACGTTGGTGGATGTCTCGTTATTCGTATTGGTATGTAGACTCATCGTCTAGAATTTCTCCATGGGGCGAAGGTTCGCGCGGTCCAACCAGCCAGTGATACGAGTGGCAAGGTAAAAGCGTCCGGCTGCCTTTGGTGGGTTGGGTGTCGCTGAGCTCAACCTGGCTCCGCGATTCAGAGGGGGGGTTTCAATTCGGGGGGAGGGCGAAACCTGATGCTCGGTAATAGATGCCGAAAAGCTATCTCAATTCCTGGGTTCGAAGATAGAGGTTTTCACCCACGAAGGCTAGCCCACTGCGGGGATCCACCTCGCGATTTTCGGCGGTTTTAGGCTATTCGTAGTACGCGGTTCGCTACCAGCCGGTTCATCAAAATGCCAGCAATTGGCGAAACCCTCGTAAATTCTCGGCTAGGGCAAGAAGTTGTCTATGTCCACCACTTTATCGCGAATGTGCACCGTCACCGCGCCACTTTTCGCCGTGTAAAGGATCTGGGCACCCCGATCGCGGTAACTCGCCGCCACGTTTGGGTCCACGGTGGCCGGCCCGCCACTCACCACAACGGTCTCCGGAGTACTCCATGCGGCGAAGCCTGGGGGGTCGCTATTCTTGCTTCCGTGGTGAGGCGCCAACAGCACGTCGGTATCAAGCGGCGGCTCGGCCATCACGAAGTCGATGCCCGGAGCCTCCAAGTCGCCGGGTAGCAGTATGCGGCGACCCTCGAACTCGACGGCGAGTACCAAGCTGTTGGCGTTGTCGCTACCGAGGTTGCCGAGGTGGTCGGGGTAGATGACATCGGCGTGCGTCGTGGCGTCGAGTGTCAACCTGTCGCCGAGCTCGACGATTTCGATGGGAATGCCATGGGCAATGAGTGTTCGCTGCAACTCAGCGGGCGCGGAATGATCGCTGTTGTCATCGATCGGGGGGAACATTCGCGACGTGGCGAACACCCTACCAATACGAAATCGATCGACGAGTCCCGGCACGGCGTTGAAGTGGTCGATGTCGGCGTGCGAAAGCACCAAACCATCGATCGTGCGGATGCCACGCGACCAGAGGTAACCGGAGATAGCATCGGCAGCGTGAGTGCCCGACCCCAACGAGCCTGCATCGTAGAGGAGCGTGGCGCCCTCGGGCGTGGTGACGACCACGCAGATGCCGTGGCCGACGTCGAGAAACGTTGCTTGGAAATCGCGATGCTGGAATCGCGCGGCAATCGCGGGCAGCGTTCCGATGGCAATCCATAGAGCAATGATCTGCACCGTACGGCTCCAGCCAAAACGAAATCCGCCTGCCGCCAGTAGCACGGGCATCAGCACGTACCAACCGAGCACCCACCACAGCGACGGGGCCGGCGTCCACGCGTAGGCGTAGGGCCACTGGCTTGTCGAGTTCACCATTTGGTTGAGCGCGTCGATGCAACTGCCCGTGAGCCACGCGAGCGGACGCTCCAACGGTGGCACCAGCCAGCCGATGGTTAGCATGGCAACGCCACCATACAGAGCCCAACCGACCACCAGGAACACTGGCACGCACATGACGATGGCGATTGGCGACACCAGGTTGTACTGCTGAAGCAATAGCGGAAGCGACACAATCCAAACGGCCAGCGTCGCCGCGACGGTCCAGCCCGCCCAGGCGAGGGCGATTCGGGCGACTCGTTGGTACCAAGGTTCGACGCTTCGTAGCAAGAATTGCAGGGGCGATAGCGGTGCGAGCCATTTCACCGAGGCGAACCACATCAGCACGGCGACGCAGAGGAAACTGAGCTGCGTCCCTGCTTGGAACAGGTCGGAGGGATTGAGCACAAGCACCACCACCGCCGCGATGCCAAGTGAGTTGATCGCGAACGGTTGATTGTCGTACCACAAGCCTAGGCACAGCAGCACCGTCAGCACGGCGGCTCGAACCACCGGAGGCTGGGCACCCGTGAGCAAGGTGTAGAACACCACGATGACGATCGCTATCAAAAGCGCCTGCCGGCGTGGTAGCCATCCCATACCCAGCAGACTCAGCACTAAGCTCATCAAGATGCCCACGTGCATGCCCGACACCACCAGGACGTGCAGCGCACCGGTCACTCGATACGCGTCGATAGCTTCGCGAGGCATGGTGTTGCGCGAGCCCAATAGAAGCGCGGCGGCAGTGGGTGCCCGCTCGGGGCCGAGCAGCCGCCAAAGCTGGCGCTCCCACCCATGGCGCACCGAATCAATCCACCGCTCGGGCCACCAGCTACTCCCTTCGGATAATACAGTAACGCAGTCGGGCGAACCACTTCGCATGAAACAGAGCTCGCGCGAAGCACGTGAGTGGAGTGCGTAGTCGAACTGTCCCGGATTGCGCGCAGGCGACGGAGCGCGGAACTCGCCAAACACCCGCAGGCGATCGCCGGCCCCAACGCCTTGCAAATGGCCGTCGACAATCAGTTCGCAACGACCGCTTGCCTCGGTCCAGTGCTCGCCATCGCGAATGCGAACAACGTGGAGCAGCAATTGGCTTTTCTCGCCTTGCGGGATGGCTCGATAAGGCGTGTCGGGCGCGGCTGCCATGCGTTCGGGCGCGGCGTCGGCGATCGCTTCAAAGCAACATGGATACGGTTCGAGAGTCGCCATCAATCCGACTTCATCCGTTGGGTAGAGCCTCCAGTGCCAGTGATGCCACCCACCGGCGAGCGCCGCAATTGTCGCCAGCAGGCACGCACCAGCGAGCCACGCCTGCGACAGGTGGTGGAGCAGATACCACATGGCGAGCAAGAGGGTTGCCACCGCCCACCAATAGCCAAAGCCGAGCGTGGTGATTCCAAACCGCTCGAGGACAATGCCCGTTGCCGCACCAGCAGCCAATAGCACCACGGGCGCGCGGCGGCGTGCTCGCTGTGGTGGCGTTGACGTGGTGGAGGCAACTTGGCTCATGGAAACCGTTGGTGCGCGGACTTTCGAGTGCTAGCAGTTTAACTAACCGGCCCACTGGATGCCGAACGTTTTGGCCTCCGGCGGCGTATCCATGGAGGGCGCGAAGCACTCTGAGCGGTGGTCGCCGTCCTCGCCCGAGTGGGATATACTCGGCGAACTGCGACAGCTAGCAGGGCCATCCGACCCAGATCGCCCGCTAGCGTCGCCGGCGTGCCCCAGGAGGCCGCCGCCTCACCAGCACCACCACGGAGGTTGTCCCGCCATGCTAAAAAACGCCCTAAGCACGTTTTCGGAACTCGCGCTTTGGCTACTTGCTGTCGCCGCCATTGCCATGATCGGTTGCTCGAAACCAGCGGCCTCGGCCAGTGAGTCGCCCGAGCCCGCGGCTACCAAGGAAGCCGACGACACCAAAACCACAAAGCAGAAATCTAACACCATAGAGATGTCGAAAGTGCTCGCCGACGTGAAACTCATTCCCCGCGACGTGCTGTTTGGCAATCCCCAGCGGTCGCAGTCTCGACTCAGCCCCGACGGCAAGTGGCTAAGTTTCTTAGCCCCCGTGAAGCAAGAAGGGGACGAAGAAGGCCAAGGGGTGATGAACGTATGGGTCGCCCCGGCCGACGACCCCGCGAGCGCCAAGCCAGTAACCGACGACAAGCTCCGCGGCATTCGCGGGCATAGCTGGGCCTACAACAGCGAGCAGATTCTTTACACGCAAGACAAAGGTGGCGACGAGAACTGGCACGTCTACGCCACCAACGTCAACGATAAAACCACCATCGACCTGACGCCCATCGATGGCGTTAACGCAAACATCGCCGGTGCCAGTGAGCAGTTCCCTGACGAGGTGCTGGTCGGACTCAACGATCGCAATCCGCAGCTCCACGACATTCATCGTGTGAACCTGAAGACCGGTGAGCGCAAGCTGGTGCAGGAGAACCCCGGCCTCGCTGCGCTGGTGGCCGACGACAACTACAAGATCCGCCTCGGCTTCAATTACACACCGACGGGTGGCCAGGTATGGCTGGAACCCAAAGGGGAGCCCGGCGACAAGGGCTATACCGACTTCGAAGTAATCGAAGAGTTCGGCCCCGAAGACGCGATGACCAGTGGGCCGGCTGGTTTTAACAAGGCTGGCGACGTGCTGTACTACGAGGACAGCCGCGATCGCAACACGGCAGCACTCTTCGAGCGAAATCTCGAGTCGGGCGAGTCCAAGCTGTTGGCGGAAGACGCCAAAGCCGATGTCGGTGGCATTCTCGCGCATCCCACCAAGCACACCATCCAGGCCGTGTCGTTCACCTTCGCCCGTCGCGAGTGGAAAGTGCTTGACGACGCCATCCAGGGCGACATCGATTTCCTTACCAACTTCGCCGACGGCGAGTTCGAAGTCACGGGGCGGACGCTCGACGATCGCTACTGGAGCATTGCGTACATCCTCGACGATGGTCCGGTGAAATACTACATCTACGATCGCCAAGCCGAAGGGGACGCGCGGATGCGTTACCTGTTCAGCAACCGCGACGATCTCGACCAGTACCCGCTGGTGAAGATGCATTCGCCCGTTATCAAGAGCCGCGACGGACTCGACTTGGTGAGCTATCTCACTCTGCCGCCGGGCACCGACGAGGACGGCGATGGCATTCCGAACCGGCCGGTGCCGATGATCCTCGATGTGCATGGCGGTCCTTGGGCCCGTGATGGCTGGGGCTTCAATCCGTACCACCAGTGGCTAGCCAACCGTGGCTACGCCGTACTTGCCGTGAATTACCGTGGCTCGACCGGCTTCGGCAAGGACTTCATCAACAAGGCCAACGGCGAGTGGTCGCGAAAGATGCACGACGACTTGCTCGACGCCGTGAAGTGGGCTGTCGACAACAAGATTGCCGAAGAGGACAAGGTGGCGATCATGGGTGGCAGCTACGGCGGCTACGCCACGCTCGTCGGCCTCGCCTACACGCCCGAGGTGTTCGCCTGCGGTGTCGACATTGTTGGGCCCAGTAGTTTGGTGACGTTGCTCAACAACATTCCGCCCTACTGGGCACCTTTCATGCCCGTGATGAAGATCCGCGTGGGCGACGTCAGCACGCCCGAGGGCCAGGCCGAGCTGCTGAAGATGTCGCCGCTGACGCACGTCGACAAGATCCAGCGTCCGCTGCTGATTGGCCAAGGTGCGAACGACCCCCGCGTGACGCAGCTTGAAGCCGACCAGATCGTCGAGGCGATGAAGGAAAAGAACATCCCCGTCACTTACGTACTCTACCCCGACGAGGGCCACGGTTTCGCCCGTCCCGAGAACAACACCAGCTTCAACGCCGTGACCGAGGCCTTCCTCGCCGGCATCCTGGGAGGTCGTTACGAACCGATCGGCGACGACCTCGAAGGCTCGAGCATCCACGTCCCCACCGGTGCGGGCGACGTGCCCGGGCTGAAAGAGGCATTGTCGGAAGAGCAGATGGCGATGCCGAAGGTGGAGAAGAAGGAGAAGAATGCCGGAGAGGATGCCTAGATTTTCGCCTCCGGAATTCCCTTGCGTTCCCCGCCGTCAGGGACGATACTAAGCACCATGCAAGGCACTTACTGGTATTACTTCTGGTTTACCTTTACCCACCCGGGTTCCGGGGCCGGAGGTTGTGCCTGATTGTCCTTGCAAGCTAGCACGAAGAAACCAAAGCCCTGAGAACCCCATGGTTCTCAGGGCTTTTTTCGTTTCTTGGCTTGTGTCGCTTAGCTGAACTATCGAATCCTGAACCCCGAATCCTTCCTGCTACCCCCCGACCGAACATGATCATCGTAATGAAACGCAACGCAACCGAGGCGGAGATCGAACACATGATTGCCGAAGTGGAAAATGCCGGACTCAAGCCCACGCTGCTCCGCGGTACCGAGCGAACGGTAATCGCCGCGATTGGCGACGAACGCAAGTCGGGCGACTTGCGAAAGCTCGAAAGCGCGCCCGGCGTCGACAACGTGATGCCGGTACTCGCGCCCTACAAGCTCGCCAGCATCGAAACGCAGCCCGAACGATCGGTGATCAAAGCCGGTTCGCTTTCGGTGGGTGGCACGCACATTGGCATGATCGCGGGCCCCTGCTCCGTCGAGAACGAAGAGCAGATCGTCGCGACCGCCCGTGCCGTGAAAGCCGCCGGTGCCACGGCACTTCGAGGTGGTGCGTACAAGCCCCGCACCAGTCCTTACGCGTTCCAAGGCCTGAAGGAAGAGGGCCTCAAGATGCTGGCAACGGCTCGCCAGGAGACCGGCCTCGCGGTGGTTACCGAAGTCGTCTCGCCCGAGGACGTGGAACTCGTGAGCGAGTACGCCGAGGTGCTGCAAATCGGTGCCCGTAACATGCAGAACTACCGCCTGCTGGAAGCGTGTGGCCGGAGCCATCGCGCGGTGCTGCTGAAGCGTGGTCCTAGCGCCACGATTGACGAACTGCTGCTGGCGGCTGAGTACATTCTGGACGGTGGCAATCCCAACGTCATGCTTTGCGAGCGCGGCATTCGCACTTACGAAGCACACACGCGTTTCACGCTGCCGCTGGCAACAGTGCCTTACCTGCAAGCCAAGACTCACCTGCCAGTGGTCATCGATCCGAGCCACGGCACGGGTCACACGGCGCTCGTGCCGGCGATGGCCAAGGCGGCCGTGGCCGCCGGGGCGGATGGCATTATTGTCGAAGTGCATCCGGAGCCCGAGCATGCGATGAGCGATGGTTACCAAACGCTCGATTGCACGGCGTTCGCGAAAATGATGGCCGAGTGCCGCCGGGTGGCCGAAGCCGTTGATCGCACGCTGTAGAATCGGGCACGCGATCACTAGCCGGGCCGCCAAGCGGACCGCGAAGTCGCGGAGGTAATCGTGCCTCCGGCTAGTGCCAACTGCTATTTACTTCGCAGCGGCCTGATGGACTTCGCGATTTCCGTACACGATCACGAACTTCCCCGATGCATCGGGGGAGATGACGTAGTGTTCGAGCGAAGCGGGATCGACGCGGGATTCAATGCGATCACGTAGCTCCGTCTCATCGGCGTTTTGATAGAACTCGACCCACCTAGTGGCGTCCGCGGTGTCGCGGGTGGTGATCTCGATCGTATTGCCATCCACCGGCACCCACGCCAGTCCGAGTGGTGTGAGAGACGCGTCCATCGCGGCGGCAAATCCGAGATTGTCCACCGAGCCAGCCATCGTCGCGAGTGGCCGCAGGTCCTGGTCGGCAAGCTGCTGCCAGTCGGTCAGGATGGTGACTCGCCCCGTTTGCTGCCAGTAGTCGAACACCTCGCCAAGTGGTGTCCAGTCGACGAACGCAAAGGTCATCGGCCGTTTGAGTCGATCACCCAGCGAAGCCAGCCGTGGCTCGACGGCGAGCGCCGCCGCCGGGTACTTGCTCCGAGCAGGAAGTCCGCGGGCTAGACGCAGGCGCTCAAGGAAAATCAGTGTGTCGTAGTGGACCGCGGTTTCTTGGCTCGTGAAGAAGCTGGTGTTCTCGACCCGCATCTTGGCGCGGCGATCGTCCCAACTAGCGGGGGCCACCACCTGGCGAACTAGATCCGCCAGCGCTTGCGTCGCCACGGCGTCGGACGCTAAATCGTCGACGTCGTACTTCACTTCGTTACGCCATTTGTCGGCCCCGGTTTTTACGAGCGCCAGTCCGTCGGGCGTTGGCACTACTTGGAGCCGAACCGTGGCGGCAACCTTCGCCGCCAGCTCGCGTACGGTCGAGTTTTGGCTCTCTACCGAGATACCGCGTGCAACGTCTACTCCCGCCATCTTCAAGGCCTCGGGGTCGACTGTCACGGGGACGCCCGACAGTTGTTCAAGCTCGCGGAACGCCACCACCAGCGGAACGTCTTTCCAAGCCACGGCGGGCAACTTCATTGCAAGTCGCGAGTCGAGCTCACCTTCGGCCAAGGCTTCGGCGTACGATGGCCCGCGGCTCGCCGAACCGGGCTCGAACCGGCGGTCACCGGCGGGCGCGGGGAGGTCCACTGCATCCCGCGGTTCATCGACGATCGGCTCCGTCGCCTCAGCAATTACGGGCTGCGCGGGAGCCGCATCGGCGGCGTCGGGAATGAGCAGCAGGTCGAGGTTCGCCGAGTCGATCGCCAGAGGATCGATCGTGGGGAGTGGCTTCCGCTGAGGGGCTGCAGCTACCTCCGTTTCCTCGGCAGGTTCTTCCTCGGTAGGTACAGGAGGCAACGCGGGTAGTGGTTCGGGAGCAGACGCGGTCACCGGCTCCTCGGTTGCTTCGCCTAATGCTTCTAATGGCGGAAGCTCGGGAGTTTCGATCACCGGCTTGCTGACGGCTACCGACTCACTCGTGGTGTCCGATGGTTTCTGTTCAACCGGAGGCTTCGTTTCGTCGGCAGGCACCGGTGCCACCGAATTGGCGGCCACTTGCGGGGTAACTGGCTCGTCCGAGCCCGACATCCAGGCCGCAACCAGCAGACCGACGGAGAAGCAAGCCGCGCATCCCACGCCACCCCAAATCCAAAGGGACCTGCTCGCTCCGCCGCCAACGGCAGCTGTAATCTCGGCATCGCTCGCAGCGGGGTCAGCAACCGGCTCGTGGAACAGCTCGGCTTCTTGCACCAGGGACGGTGGCTGGAGCAGGTCGTCGACTTCCGTGGCGAAGTCAGCCGGGACCATGGTCGATGCGCTCGCCAAGGACGTGGTGGTCAAGCTTGGCGCGGAAGACTTCGATTCGGCCATCGCTGCCGGCAGCGCGATCAGCACCATGCTGTCGCACTTGGGGCAGGCGTGAATCTGGCCCACCGCCGACGGGTCGCGCACCTTCAGCTTGGCACCACACGTTTCGCAGATGACTGGGAAAGGCTGCATGACAGAGGCGTGCGGGTCAACGGAGTCGTTACAGAGGGGCAGAATAGTGTACGGCGGTATTACGCCGAAAGTGTGCCCGACTATTCCAGCTTACCACATCCAAACAGTGGCGCAGCCCCTACAGGCGAAATAATGGCTACGGCCAGCCGCTCCAGTTGCTTAAAACTGTGACTATTCCGTAAAGATTGCGGGGAGCACGTCCCCCCGCTTCTCGGCCTGCGCCCGGGTGGTGACGAGAATGGCGGGGGCTCCGGTAGCCGGGTTCTTGCCCACCACGTAGACCAGTTTCTGCTTCACATCGGCCGGACCGGTGGCGGTCTTATCGGGGTTGGCGAGCCGGAGGATCGAGACCAAGATGTCGCTCGCCGGTTTGTCCTTCTCGTCGAGGGCGAACGATTGATTCTTCGTAATGCCATCAAGTTGCAAGTCGCCACCCATGAGCATGATGTCGACCCCCGTTTCGTCGGCGAGCAACTGGATGGCTGTTTCCAGCGTATCGCGAGCGAAGGCAATACTCGTCACTTTCGCGAGGCCCTCTTCCAGCGACTTGGGCTCGTTTGAAGCAGTGGCAACCGCGACCATCGAGCCCTGGCCACCTCCGCCCGAAGCTTGTTCGGCGAGCAACAACTCGCCGGCCATCAGCAGGTTGTGACCGGCGGCTTCGGGAAGGTAGACGCGGAGAATCGCCTGATCCCGCTCGAAACCAACGCGCTGGTAACGCATCATCGCCCGTAGCATCGCTGGAAGTCGCGCGACCACTGTCGCGCTGTGGGGTGAAGCGGGTATCGCTGCAATCGCCCGCTCGGCAATCGCGGGCCACTCGGCGATCCGATCGGCGAAGGCCTTGGCGAAAGCTTCGGGCCTCTGATCGATGGTCGCCACCAACCGCAACTCAGCGAAGAAATCGTCGTCGGCATTCAGACTGAGTGCCGCACCCCGCGTACTCTCGGGGATCACCGAAAACAGCGTATTCCGCAGTGGCGCAACGCTCGCCGACCACATGGATCGACCGTCGTGGAACAAAAACGTCGGAGCCACGAGCACTGTCACTTGGCGATTGGCGTCGGTCGTGGCGACCAGCGACTCCATCTCGCGGCGAAGTGGCGGGGCGGCTCCCTCCAGTTCTTTGATTTCAGTGAGCAGTGCCGGACTCGCAATCACCACCCTGCTCTTCTCGTCGCCGAGTGCCTGCCCCTTCGCTGGTGGTGTGGTTCCGGGCATTGGCGTGACGACCATTGCCGCTTCAATCGCCGTGCTGCTCGCCGGTCGAAAACCAATGACTACTTCTGCTACATCGTCGAGTGGTACGTCAATCGTCTGTTGCAGGTAACTCCATCCTTGCTGCCCGCGCGGCCCGAGGGCCGCAATCATCTTCTGCCCTTCGCTTGTCGCCAAGAGTTCGGCTGGGCGCAGGGCTACGAACATCTCGCAACCAGGTGGCAATCCGGAGAGATCAATCGCCGGGCCATTGGTGGGCGATATCCACATGGTCTTGCCATCGTCGTCGATGACGGGCGTGGCTGGAGCTGCTGGTAGGTTGGCCTCCGTTGCGGTTGTACTATCCGTGGTTAATCGGTTGCCAGCGGATTCCGCATTGGGCGAACCCGCCACCGGCGGTGCTTGCGCCACAGGTGGCACGGGTGGTGCCTCGCCCGACTGCGTGAGACTCGCTACGATCAAGACGAGAAACAAGAGGCCGGCCGCCGAGGCCCCCAGGATCACCATCTGCTTCGTTTTCTTCTGCCGTCGCTCGGCACGACGCTCCGCAAGCGAAGAACTGTCGGTGCGGATCTGAAAGTCAGACATGGCGGGCAAGTGTGGAAATCGGCTAAGATGTTCACCTCAGCTTACGCGAAAGTCGCACTTCGGCAAACAGGGTTCGGGCCAAACAGAGTCACCTTGAGGAACATCGAATGAAGGCATCCGAAGCGGTTCAGCGGTATTTCGATGCGGCGGCCGACGAGTTAGATCTCTCAGCCGATATGCGGACACTTCTTTCGACGCCCGAGCGCGAAATTACGGTCCAACTGCCCGTCGAAATGGACGACGGCCGCTTGGTGTCGCTCATCGGTTACCGCGTGCAGCACAATCGCGCCCGCGGACCCATGAAGGGTGGACTGCGTTATCACCACGAAGTCGACCTCGACGAAGTCCGCTCGCTCGCCTCGTTGATGACCTGGAAAACGGCGGTCGTCAACATCCCCTTTGGCGGTGCCAAAGGTGGTGTGACCGTCGACAGCCGGGTGATCAGCTCGCGCGAGAAGGAGCGCATTACCCGTAAGTTCGTCGACGAGATCCACGAACTCATCGGCCCCGACAAAGACATTCCCGCGCCCGACATGGGGACCGACCACGAAGTAATGGCGTGGTTCGTCAACCAGTACAACAAATACGCTGGCTTCAATCCGGCCGTCGTCACTGGTAAGCCTGTCGAGCACTATGGTATCCCGGGGCGCGAAGAAGCCACGGGGCGTGGCGTGGGGATCCAGACCGTCAAGGCGCTGGGCCGACTCGGGCGCAAGGTCCGTGGCGCGACCGTGGCCATCCAAGGGTTTGGAAACGTCGGTTCGCACACTGCGAAGTTCCTGGCCGAGGCCGAGTGCAAAGTGGTGGCGATTAGCGATCTTTCGGGTGGTTACTACAATCCCGAAGGACTCGACGTGATGGAGGCAGTGCGGTACGCCCGCGAGCACCACAACTCGCTCGCAGGCTTTCCCAAGGCGCAGCACATCACCAACCACGATCTATTAGAGCTTGATGTCACGGTGTTGATTCCCGCGGCGCTAGGTGGCGTGATCACCGGCGAGAATGCCCATCGCATCAAGGCCTCGCTGATCATCGAGGCGGCCAACTCGCCCACGCGCCCCGAAGCCGACGACATTCTCGCCGCGCGAGGCATTCACATCCTGCCCGACATTCTAGCGAACGCTGGCGGTGTGACGGTCAGCTACTTCGAGTGGGCTCAGAACCGGCAGTTCTATCAGTGGAACCTCAACCGCGTTCGCGGCGAACTCGACCACATGCTGGCGACGGCGTTCGAGCAAGTATGGGACCTGAGCACCGAGCGAAAAGTCACGCTCCGCACCGCCGCGTTCATGGTCGGCATCCAACGCGTCGCCCGTGCCACGGAACTTGCGGGCGTGGTATGACGCTTCGTTCTAGATAGCCCAATAGCCCCGACCAAGCATGGTCGGGGCTAATAGTAGTTTCGATTCGACCACTACACTTCTGCAGTACGTGCTTCTACAGCGCGTCGATCACCATCTGTCCGATGGCGTCGGTGCCGTAGCCGGAGCGGTCGAGGCTCTTGCCGGCGAACTTCGGGGTGACGGCCTTCACTGCTGCGCCGATCTTTTCGCCACACGCGATCGCTGCTTTGTCGCCCTTGATGCGTCCGGTTTCGCGAAGCAGTAGCCCCAGCGAGTCAATCGTGGCGATCGGGTTGGCAATGTTCTGGCCGGCGATGTCGGGAGCCGAGCCATGTACCGGCTCGAACATGCTCGGCGCAGTACCATCGGGATTCAGGTTGCCACTCGACGCGATACCCATACCGCCGGCGATCGCAGCCCCCAGATCGGTGATGATATCGCCGAACATATTGGGCACCACGATCACGTCGTATACTTCGGGCTTCGCCACCATGTACATGCAGCAGGCGTCGACGTGGTGGTAGTCGGTCTTCACGTCCGGGTAGTCCGCGGCTACCTCCTTGAACGTCCGGAACCAAGTATCCCCCGCGAAGGTCAGCACGTTGGTCTTATGGACCAACGTCAGGTGCTTTCGCTGGCGAGTCCGCGCGAGATCGAACGCGTAGCGAATGCACCGTTCGGCACCAAACCGCGTGGCGACCATTGTCTGGTTGCTGACTTCGTGCGGCGTACCCTTGCGGACGAACCCGCCGATGCCGCAGTAGAGATCTTCGGTGTTCTCGCGAACGCAGACGAAGTCGATGTCGGCCGACGTTTTGTTCTTTAGCGGCGTGTCGATACCCGGATAGAGCGTCACAGGGCGAAGGTTAATGTACTGGTCGAGTTCGAACCGCAGCTTCAGCAGAATGCCTTTCTCGATCACTCCGCCAGCGAGACGCGGATCGTTCGGCTGGCCACCAACGGCGCCTAGGAAGATGGCGTCGTACTTCTTCAGTTCCGCGATATCCGCGTCGTCGAGCACATGGCCGGTCTCGATGTAGTGAGCGGCAGAAAACGGAAATTCCGTTGCCTCGTATTTTGCGCCGCATCCCGGGGCGGCCGCCGCGAGGACGTTCATCGCCGCGCCCACCACTTCGGGACCGATTCCGTCGCCAGCGATGATGGCAAGTTTTAGCGGGGCGGGCATGGCGTAAACTCCTCGACGAATTGCGATGAACTTAGGGTAATCCATCAGTCTACCAAGCCAATCTGGGCGTTGGCAGGCCCGCGTTTTTTCCCGGAGCCAGGGTCATTTCGCCGAGAATGCCGCGTTCACTCTTGGAACTCAGCCCCCGCGAGTAGTAGACTACCGTTGGGTGATGCCGAGGCGGTTTCGCAGGCAACCGCCTGCCGGTGCCCACTGTTCTTTTCTTTTTGATTCCGGGGAGGCTCGCTATGAAGCTCGGTCCATCTTTAATCGGCGCTGTCGTGGGCGCGCTCGTTGGCGTCGCCGCTCAGATCGGACTTGAGAGCTCCCTGGGGCGAGAAACCGTATGGTTCGCCCTTGTGGTTGGGTTGCTGACGGGACTCGGGGCGCGTCTTATGGCGGGCGGCGCGATCGCTAGGGCAAGCTTCCTCCGCGCAGGCCTAGCGGCGCTCGTTGCCCTGGCGGCCATCTTCGGTGCGAGCTACGCCTCCTCCGAGTTGACTCGCAAGAAGAGCGTCGAAGCCTACGAGACCGCTCCACTTCCACCCGCTCGTACCGAAGTCGCGGCTGCCCCGGTTGTCGACGAAGGCGAGGACTCCGAAACAACCGACCCACCCGCCGACGATGACACGGGAACCGAACCCGCGGCGGAGACATCAGCCGAAGGCGAAGAACCTGCCGCATCGGCAACTGAAGAGACCGTCGACTCAACCGAAACGGCAGACGAACCCACACCCACCGTTAACACCGCCCCCCAACTCGACCCCGCCCGCCGGGCCCTTAGTGGCGAACCCCAAAACCTGCCGCGACAACCCCTCAACGTGTGGCAACTCCTGTGTGTAACGGTCGGTGTGCTGACGGCGTACGAATTGTCGCGGGGTGGAAGTCGGCATTCGTGATAACGCAGGAGCGTGCCGTCGCTTGCTATCTCGCTAATCGGGAGTCACCCATCGCCGATGCTCGGCGGGGGCGAGCACTGCCCACGCGCGACCAAGGATCAATTCCGGCAACAATAGACCATTGAATCGGCTATCGTCCGAATCACGCGAGTCGTCACCGAGGACGTAGTATCCGTCGTCGCAATAAACTTCAGCACCTCCGCTGAGATTGCCGTACGGATAGTACTTCAGGCTTGCAAGTTCTTTCGGGCGTTCGAGCACTTGGCCGTTGATCACCACCTGACGATCGGAGTTGAGCGAGACCTTCTCCCCAGGCAGGCCCACAACTCGCTTCATGATGACGACTCCGCCCGGCCCCGGGAAAGTTACCACCTCCCAGCGGCGAGGCGCGCGAAAGTGGTAGCTCACCTTTTCGGTCAGCACTAGGTCGCCCGACGTGTGACTGGTGCCCCATAATGTCGGTGCCATCGACTCTGAAACCACTCGCGAAGTGTGAAAACACGAGTGGTACACGACCAGCGCGAAGCCAATGACGGCAAACGCGTCGCGGGCCACACGAAACAAAACGCGCAGCGTGACGTATTGCCGGCACGACTTAATCGTCTGTTTCGCCAGCCGGGCTTGATTCGTCATCGACCGTTTGCTCGCTGATGGCTTGATTGATTTGCTCCTGCTGCTCCTGCCAGTTAAGGCGCGAAGATCGAGTGGCACCAGCACAGGACCCAGACATGAGAGCGGGGCCCAGGAGCCCTAGTCCCACGCATCCGAAACCAACGCCCGCCAGCAACTGCTTTAAACTGAATGAGGTAGACCCAGTGTTGGTTATGGGTGCCACCGGTCCGTTGGGGTCCGGAAGTTGATTTTTATCAAAGTACTTCCCTCCATCCGAACCCTGTTGGTCGTCGTTTAGATCGTGATCCATGGCAATCTCCATTCGTGGCATCTAGCCGGTTACCAGTTCATGTTGCTGGTGGATAAGTTGCTCGAGTACGCGTCGCGTTTCGCGAAAACAAACTTGATCCAACAGGCATAGCAGCCCATCGGGGCGGCGGACGTCGCCCGTTCGCAAGTAGTTGTTGCATCGACAAGAGGTAGAACACTGAGGCTGCAATTCGCATCCGCTGCAGCCTGAGTGCAGTGGACCATCGGGAGCTTCGATGTTCAGAAAATCCTCGCCATCCATCGCCGTGCCGCCAAGTCGCGCGGTATTGTCCGCTCTGTCCTCGCCGACGAGGCGTTCGCAAGGATACAGATTGCCTGATGGTGCCACCGCAATCTGCCCGCGACCAAAGCCACATCGGCCCGTGCGTCCGGCGATAGATGTATTGAGTAGCGATGCTGCCTTCTCATCGAACCAGCTCACCGAAAAGTGCGTAAGGCTTTCTGCCCATACATCGGCTGCCTCGGCGACGGCAGTGGCGAGCACCGCGGCGTCACTCCGTGACCAACTCGACCATACGTCAAGCGATGGCGTGACGTGTGCCACGCCAATCTGTCGAAGGAACGACAATCCGGCTGCAAAATGCTGCGCGGTGTCGGGTCGGATCACCATCACGGCTCGGACCTCGCGTCCAGCGTCGATCAATCGTTCGATGTTGCGGACTACCAACTCCGATGTGCCCCGCCCTCGTTTGTCTATCCGATGAAGGTCGTGCACCTGGGGCGATCCATCGCAACTGACGTGCAACATGAGCCCAGGGCCCATCATCACCGACCATGCTATCGGATCGCAGATAGTGCCGTTGGTCGTCATCCCCAAACGGAGGTGCGTTCCAGCTGCCTGCGTACGGCTGCGGGCGTAAGCGATCCAGTCCGAGATTGCTGCGGCTTCGAGTAAAGGCTCGCCACCGAAGAAATCGAGCTCAAGGACACCCTCGCAATCGAGCGACGCCACGGCTCGGTCGATGCTTCGCCGCGCGACCTCCGGTGGCATCGCGCGATGGAACTTGTCGCCGGTGTAACAGTACCGGCAACGAAGGTTGCAGGCGTGATTCACCACCAGCGTGAGGTTGAATGCTGGATACACGAAGTCCGCTCCCTAGGCCGTTCGAGCACTCGACGAAAAGTGGGGCTAGGAACACCGAGCGCGCTGGCCTTCCCCGCCAGACGACAATTCGCCGTCGGAGCGGTAATTATTCCACGCTTTTGCTGAGATTTTTGGGAGCAGAGACCAGTAAAGAGACCACTCTCGCGACGCTAGTTCTGGCGACCTTTCCACACCGGATCCTGGTACGACTCATTTTCCTGTGGCCAGCGGGTCAGTGTCACTTTCTGACGGGTGTAGAACTGCATGCCCTCAACACCCTGAATGTGCAGGTCGCCAAAGAACGAGCGGTTCCAGCCGGTGAACGGGAACCACGCCATCGGTGCCGGTACCCCAACGTTGATTCCGATCATGCCGGCGTTGAAGTGCTGCTTGAACTGCCGCGCCGCGTAACCGCTCCGCGTGAAGATCACGGCGCCATTGCCGTAGTCGCAGTCATCGCCCATCGCGAGCGCTTCGTCGAGCGAATCCACTCGCGCCACGGAAAGCACGGGGCCGAAGATTTCTTCCTTCGCCACCCGCATGCCGGGCTTTACTTGATCGATGACGCTCGGGCCCAAGAGAAAACCATCGCCTGCAAAGTCACGGCGGCCATCCAGCGGAACCGTGGCTCCTTCACTCTTGGCGATATCGAGGTATTCCGCCACCCGGCGGCGATGCTCGTCGCGGATCACGGGGCCCATGTCAACTTGCTCGTTGCCATCGCTTGGTCCAACACGGAACTTGCCGGCAAAATCGACGAGGCCACCAACCACCTCGTCCCCTGCCCTGCCCACCGCCACCGCCAAACTCCCCGCCATGCACCGCTGCCCCGCGCAGCCGTACGCACTCGCGGCGAGTTGCTTCACCGTTTGATCCATATCGGCGTCGGGCATGATGATTAGATGATTTTTCGCTCCGCCCGCCGACTGCACTCGCTTGCCGTTGGCGGTTCCTGTTTCGTAAATGTACTTGGCGATCGGTGTGGATCCGACGAACGAGATCGCCGCCACCTTGGGATGCGTGAGCAGCGTATCGACGCACTCCTTGTCGCCATGCACGATGTTGAACACCCCCGGCGGCACACCGGCTTCGAGCAACAACTCGCCAAGTAGCACCGTCGACAGGGGCACCTTTTCCGAGGGCTTCAGCACGAACGTGTTGCCACACGTGATCGCCACGGGGAACATCCACAGCGGCACCATATTTGGAAAGTTGTACGGCGTGATTCCCGCGCACACGCCAACCGGATGCCGCACCACTTCGGCATCGACACCCGTAGCGATGTTCGGAAGCGTGCTCCCCATTATCAGGCTCGGCATGCCGGCGGCGAACTCGACCATCTCGACGCCACGGTTCACCTCGGCTCTGGCCTCGGCAAGCGTCTTGCCATGTTCGCGCGTCACGAGGGCTGCTAGCTCCTCGAAGTGCTGCTCCATCAGCATGCGGTAGCGAAACATCACCCGTGCCCGCTCGACCACAGGCGTCTCGCGCCACGCTGGCAGTGCCTTGGCGGCAGCTTCAATCACCGCGGCCGTCTGCTCGGCAGTCGCGAGCGGCGTCCGGGCGATGAGTTTGCCGGTCGAGGGGTTGAACACGTCGGTGTGCCGCTCGGCGTCCAGCCTTTGCCACTCCCCGCCAGAAAGCTGCGGGACAACGTCGAGGGTAGTGGCGGTGCTCATCGGTTTTTCCTTGGCGCTGGTAGGAAGCAGGTTTCGCATTCGCTAGGATAGCGGTTTGTTCAGCACGCTCCAAGCTGACCAATGCGTTTACCGAAATCCAGGCGACTACGAAGGAATCCGCCATGCCACGCCCTGTCCGCGGCGCACTGATCCAAGCCACGCTTTGCGAACCCACCACGTCGCCGGTCGAAAAGATCAAGAAGGCGATGATCGACAAGCACGTCGCGCTCATCCAGCAGGCGGCGGATCAAGGCGCCCAGGTCGTTTGCCTGCAGGAAATCTTCTACGGGCCTTACTTCTGCGCCGAGCAAGAGTGCAAATGGTACGACACCACCGAGCGAATCCCTGACGGTCCCACCACCAAGCTGATGCAGGAGCTGGCGAAGAAGCACAAGATGGTGATCGTCGCGCCGATGTACGAAGAGGACATTACCGGCGTGTACTACAACACGGCCGCCGTAATCGACGCCGATGGCGAGTACCTCGGCAAGTTCCGCAAGATTCACATCCCGCACTGCAACCCAGGCTTCTGGGAGAAGTTTTACTTCAAACCGGGCAACCTGGGTTACCCCGTGTTCGACACTCGCGTCGGCAAGGTGGGTGTTTACATTTGCTACGATCGCCACTTCCCCGACGGCGCACGGTGCCTGGGGCTCAACGGCGCGGAGATCGTGTTCAACCCGTCGGCCACCGTCGCCGGACTCAGCGAGTACCTTTGGAAGCTTGAGCAGCCCGCCCACGCGGTGGCCAACCAGTACTTCGTCGGCGCGATCAACCGCCCCGGCTGGGAAGACCCATGGCGGATCGGCGAGTTCTACGGCCAAAGCTACTTCTGCGACCCCCGCGGCCAGTTCATCGCCCAGAGCGAGAAACGTACCGAAGACGACATCGTGATCGCCGACATGGACCTCGACATGATCCGCGAAGTGCGGAACACGTGGCAGTTCTTTAGGGATAGAAGGCCGGAGACTTACGGGGCGATTGTGGCTCCGTGAGGAAGGAAGAATTTGTCGCGGATTGGCACGGAGATCCAAGGGCGATGCCTGGCGTGCCGCGTATGGTTACTCGTCAGAGAGAGAGAGTTGCTTACTCTATCTGCGAATGTAACAGTGCGGGTACTTCCCCACATGTAGTAGTTGTTTCCACGTAGGGGCATAAGTCATGTTCAGGATGGTTCGCACCTCGTCGAAGGTTAGCGACTCGCACCATTTATCGATTGTCTCTATCATACTATGCCAATCCGGTAGGTTTGCCCGCTTCTCAGGTGGCAGCCATAACACGAGTAGTGGAACGAGGCCGGTATTGCCAATTCCGCTTGGGTTGTGAGCGTGCCCACCAGCGATCAAGTAGAGTTCGCACTCAGGTGGAACCCCTTTCACGAGCTGCGCAAAGCGCGTCCGAACGAATTCCATGAAGTTGATACTTTGGTCAACATCAGCGGCGACATACATAGGCGGACTAAAGTCAATTACGGTGTAATCCCGACGGCTGGTGTCGCCTGCCAAAACATACCCAAAGGGAAAATTGCCCATTGATGAATCCGAAATTGCCGACGCGAGTTCGCCATTCGACGGCTAAGAAGGCTCGCCCTTCATACTACACTGTCAACGTGCACGCCGACCAATCAGTATAGTAAATTCCCAACGGACAGTCCTGTACGGCGACACGAACGAATTGCCCACCTAGAGGTGCGAAGGGACGTGGGCAACTCGCTTATCCACACCGAACATATCGCGTTGAGCGTTGCCACCGGCGAGCATCTGCCAAGACTTTGCCCGTCCCGTTATCACTCCCCCCACCCCCGCGCGAAAATTTTTCGCAACCGTCGTCTCCCCTCGGTGTTTCTAACTCACGGCGGCGTTCGGCGCGGGCATGGTCCCGCGGTGTTCCAAAATACGCCGTGATGGACCCACGCGCTGAAACGGATCTTTGTATTCTCCGCACTGCTACGTAAGCCTCGCTTCTAAAAAGCTTCGTTGCCCACGAACCAGCGCTCGGCTTTCATCGATTCCCGATCGGCATCAGTTGGTTTGGCGATGGTGCCAAACAGAAAATCCCCAATGGGCAAGGCGACGTTGAAGTTCTTATCTGGGTGGCGATGATGAAGGAAGTGATGCCTCGCGACAAACTTATAGATCGGCCAATTCGCAAAGAAGCGATTCGCGGGCTTGTGCATTTCCATATGCACCTGATTCCATAAGATGTGGTGCAGGCACACGACTAGGGGGAACATCAGGGCGGCCGTTGTCGAGAAACAGACCAGCAGCAAGCTCACGGGGAGCGACTCGAGCAGCCCTTCCCAAACATTTAGTCGGATGCCGCGATCCCTGCCATGGGCCGATGGGGCGTCGTGGAAAATCTTGCGATACTGGCCATGATGATCCACCGCATGGTGCGTGAAGATCTTGTTCCGTACTGCAAGCCGCCGAAAGAACGAGAAGCGCGGCTTCTTGTGCATCAGCCGTTGATGTACCTGATGCTCAATAAGCGACATCAGTACGACTAGAATCGGAAACCAGACGGCGATTTGTAGAACTTGCCACAGCATAGTTGATTCCCGTAGCTGTGGACGATCTCCGATAGAACTCGCGCCCGCACCTGCTCGGCAATACGCCACACTGGCGGGGTTAATACGGGAAATAGAAGTCTATTCCTCTGCCGCCTCGCAGTCCAGGTGGTTCTGAGTGCCTACTCGACCTCGGAAGGCGAGCCGACGATCGAGTCTGCGTCGGCGTGTTACAACGGAGCATAAAAAATAGTCTATTGCTCCTTTTAACGGGTCGACCTCTACATGGGCCCCTGGAATCCGCCTCTATCCGCGAACTGCCTCGGCGAACTCTACCAACCGCTAGCATTCGCCAAACACCCCGCGCGAAAATTTTTCCGCAACCCTCCTACCACTTCGGTGTTTTAACTCTCAGCGATGTTCGGCGCGGGCACAGTCCTGCGGTGTTCCAGAGTACGTCGCTTCTCACCCCATGCGCGGAAAGGGATCGCTGTGCGCACCCACCTCACGCACCGCGGCTTCACGTTGGTGGAGCTGTTGGTGGTTATTTCGATCATTGGTGTTCTGGTCGGTATCATGCTGCCCGCCGTGCAAGCGGCGCGGGAGTCGAGCCGGAAGACCGAATGTAAAAGCAACCTGCGGCAGGTAGGGCTTGCGCTCACGCAATTCCTCGACGTGCAGGGCCCGCGCGGGAAGTTCCCCGGCGCGGCGATACTTCCGTCGGCAACGCCTTACGACGAAAAGGACAAGAGCACTTGGCCCATTTACCAGGTGCTCGCAGAGTTTGGCGAGTCGAATCAGGCCATGTACCGCTGTGCCAGCGACCACGGCCCGGAAAAATACAACGAAGACCGCGTGGCCTACGATGGTTACGTCCGCCCCGATGGCGCGCCGTTCGCCAATGGCGATTCGTATTACGCCAACGAAGGGTTGAGTTACGAATACCCTTCGTACCGCCTCGAAGATCGCACTCGGCAGCAAGTACTCACAAGCCGGCGTGGTGATCCGCGCGGCTCGGGTGAAGTGTGGATCGCGTACGACTTCGAGTCGTTCCACGGCAGCCCCGGCGACGATGGCTCGCGGAATTTCCTGTACCTCGATGGCCACGTCGATGGCCTGATCGTTGCCCAATGACGGCAATTCGAACCTTCTAACTTAGAGCTCACTAGGGAGAGCGAGACATGAACCGTAAGCATGTATTTGGCGCTTTTGTCGCGTGCCTGATGCTCCTCTCTGGAGCCTGGGCCATGGGGTGGTTTGGCGGGGACGATGCCGAGGTCGCCGCGCTGATCGCCGAGATGCAGAATCAGGACGACATGACCGACGAACAGCGACAAGCCTTTCGAGAACGAATGCGTTCCCTGGACGATGGACAGCGGCAAATGCTGTTCGGCTCGATGATGCAAGCGAGGCAAGCCGAAATGCAGTCACGCGTCTACGCCCTATCTGCCATGCCGCCAGCCCAACGTCGCGCCGAGCTCGACAAGTGGATCAACGACATGGAGTCGCGTCGTAAACAGTGGGAAGCAGGCCGTGGCGGTCGCGGAGCTGGACTAGGTGGCGGCGGAGGTGGCCCTCCTGGCGGTGAGATGACCAGCGCCGAACGCGCACAGCGCGGCAAGAGTCGCCTCGACCGATCGACGCCGGAGATGCGAGCGACCATGACGCAGATGATGAAGATGGTCAACGAGCGCCGCGAAGAGCGCGGCATGGAGCCGATTGGGCGGTGGCGGTAGGAGGAGTTAGGAACTTGCCGCCACTTTGCGAGGTAACCGCACCATCGCCGTGAACCCCGCTGCCACGAAGGTCGTTGCGGCTAGGCCATAAAGCGCCGGTGCGAAAGAACCGGTCCCTTCGAACGATTGGGCGAACAACACGGGCCCAATCGCGGATGCCAACACCGTGAGCATCTGAGCGGCGCCTTGGATTCTACCCAGATGCAGACGGCCGAACTGTTCGGGCCAGATGGCGAAGAACACCACGGTGATGATGCCGCCTGCCGCACCCATCAGCACGGCATTGGCCCAGAGTTCGGCGTGCGTCGTCACGTGCGGCAGCCACACCATCGAGGCACCGTAAAGCACCATCGCGAATACCAGCAGACTTCGAAGCGACCAACGTTGCCCGGCCCAACCCGTGAGCATCTGGCTCACCAGTCCAATGAGCGCGGTTCCCGCGAGAATGGCGTGATAGGTCGAGGCGTCGAAGCCAAGCTCTTTGAGAATCGCTTCGTTGAACAACCCGACGCCCGAAATAGCGAGACCAAACAACGACGTCGCGAGGGCAAACGCCCAGAACGCCGGGGTGCGGAGCGAGTCGGTAAGCGTCATGCCGTGGTGATCGTCGTGCGACTTAGTGTCCGCTGTGACGTCGTCTTCTAGGCCACAACTTTCGGGATTCGAACGGACCAACCACCACGCCAGCGGTGCCAGCCCGACGAGTAGCGCCAGTCCAATCCACTGCCACGCGGTTCGCCATCCCTCTGTTTCAATCACTAATCCGACCACGCCAAACGCGATGGCAAATAGAAATCCGACCATCACGGAGAATAGGCCCATCGCCATGCTGACGCGGCGGTCAAACCATTTGCCGACCAGCGAGATGCTCACAACCGACAGCGCACTCTGGCCGAGTGCTCGGGTGAGGATCAACAGCACCAACAAACCGCTGGCCGTCGCCAACTGGCTCATCGTCAGTACCGTGAGCCCGAGGCCAGCCGCGACAAATACCAGCACCACGCGTGAGCCAAAGCGATCGAGGGCGCGCCCCACCGGCAGGCAGCACAGTGCCCCCAGCAGCGTCGCCCAGAAGTTCATCGTGGCAAATCCACTGCGGCTGAGAGAAAGGTCGGCCAACATCGGCTCGGTGATTAGCCCCAAACCTTGTGTCCTGCCAGGCAGCGTGCCAACCATGGCGAGGGCTGCCATGACGACAATCACCCAGCCGTAATAGATCGGCAAAGACAGTGGGGGCCGCGCCGCTTGGCTCGCAGTTGCTTTGGTGTTCGCAGTAATGGTCAGGTTCCTTCTAAGTGATCTTCAGAAATCACCACACACCTTACGGCGTCCGCTCGACTGAGCTTTCGCCTAACCCCCGTAGCCGCTGTAGCGACGGAAGCCTCGCTTCAGCGCGACGCGGCAGGCGACGGCGAACACGACGACCCATGCCGCTTGCACGAGCAAGCCCTCGATCAACTCCGGCCCGGTAATCTTCTGCAAGAAAACGGCAGCGGGGAAGTACGCCAGGTACTGTAGCGGCTGGTAGTGGGCAATGGGTTGCAACCAGCCGGGCAGGAAGTCGGTCAGGAAGTCGAGCGGGAACATGTGGCCCGAAAAGAAGAAGTTGAACAGCATGTACACGAACAGCAGCGAACTGACTTCAAGGAACCAGAAGCCGACCATCCCCATCGCCGCTTCGAGGAAGAACCCGAGTAGAAACGCCATCGCCAGCGACAGCACGAACGCGGCAATCACCTCGACCGGCGGCCAGCCTGCGGTGAAATAGTCGCGGCAGAGATAAAACACCAAGGCGAACGGCCCGATCGCGACGCCGTAATACACGAGCTTGTGCGCGATCCGCGCGAGCAATAGAAAACCAATCAGGTCGATGGGCTGGATCAAGAACTTCTTAATCTCCCCATCGCGAATCTGCTGGGCTATGCCCGACGCCAAGCCCGGCATGCTCGAGAACGCGCGGGCGACCATCGTCAGCAAGTAGTAGGCGATCACATCGTTGCGCGTCCAACCGCGAATAGTCCCTTCCCCCATCGACTGAAACACAGCCGTCCACAGGAACACCTGCGTGACGATGGGCAGAAACCGCATCAACGTGCCAAGCACGAAGTCGCCGCGATACACGAGGCGCTCTTCGATGCAAATACGAAGAATCGTCCACCAGGTTAAAACGCGTGCGTACATGCTGCGGAAGTCTTAGAGCTTAAGTTTTACAAGCCACAGATGGACACGGATGAAACACGGATGGGATCTAACAGCATCAAATCAAATACAATGAAAGCGGACTTGAACAGAAGGAAACAAAGGAAACGAAGAAATGAGTTGAAGAGAATTCTTCGTTCTCTTCGTTACCTTCTGTTAGTCATTTACTGTGGCCCTCGAGTCGATACTCTCGCTGTTTACAAGTCCCGAATCCGTGTTTCGTCCGTGTTCATCCGTGGCTAAGAATTCTTCTGTCACGCCTTCACGACTTCGCGCTGGTTGTCTTCGGCGCGTTCGCTCGACTCTACAAACAGCGCGGCGATGACTTCTTCCAGTGGCGGGTCTTCAACGCTCACGTCTTCCACCGCGTAATCGGTCAGTACGCTGGATAGCACTCGCGAGATGTCAGTACGTTCGACGCGAATCTTCACCTTCGGTGCGACCGCCTCGATCAACTCGCCAAACCTCGATAGGTCGGTCGGCACGCGGTCGTCGGCGAACTGTAGCGTCAGCACTTTGTGCGTGCTGAAACTGTCCACTACGCCAGCGAGCGAGCCATCGTACATGATCTGGCCCTTCGCGATGATCACCACCCGCTTGCACAGCGCGGCCACGTCCTTCATGTAGTGGCTCGTAAGCAAGATCGTGATCTTGCGAACTTCCTGGTAGTGCTTCAGGAACTTCTGAATGTTGTGCTGCGCGATCACGTCGAGGCCGATCGTCGGCTCGTCGAGGAACAACACCTCGGGCGAGTGCAACAGCGCGGCGATTAACTCCATCTTCATCCGCTCGCCTAGAGACAGTTCACGGACGGGCTGGTTGAGCAACCGCCCCACGTCGAGCAGATCCGTTAATTCGTTCAGCGTGCGGTCAAACTCCGCTGGCTCGATGCGGTAGATTTGCTGGTGCAAACGGAACGACTCGGCGGCGGGCAGGTCCCACCACAATTGATTCTTCTGCCCCATCACCAGCGCGAAGCGGCGGCGGTATTCGTTCGTACGCTCCCATGGCACAAACCCCATCACGCGAGCTTCACCCGCCGTGGGACTGATCACGCCCGACAGTAGCTTGAGCGTGGTCGTCTTTCCCGCCCCATTGGGACCCAGGAACGCCACGAACTCGCCCGCTTCGACATCGAGATCGATGCCGCGGACCGCATGGACATCGCGATACTCGCGATTAAACAGGCCGGTGAACGAGGCCCACAGCCCTTCCCGCTTCTGGTAGATCCGGTAGGACTTCTTCAGCCCGCGTATTTCGATGACGGCCATAGACCCTGATTATAAGCCCGCCACCCGGCATCGGGTAGAGACGCCAATTCACCGGCCGGCGGCCACGCGGCTTTCGGACGACTGCATTCCGGGGTACGCTTGATGGTTTGGCACCCGATGCATTGCAGGCGTCCACCGACTATGAAGTTTCTCGACCGGCTCGAGCGTACCCTCACGCCCTTCGCCATTCCGCACCTCACTATGCTGCTCATCGCAGGACAGGTGGCGGTGTACATGGCCGATGTCGCGATGGGCGCTCAGGACGAGGGCGTGGGGACAGTGGTCGAACGGCTGATGCTCGTCGGCCCGCTGGTATGGGCGGGTGAAGTCTGGCGAGTCATTACCTTCATGTTCATCCCTTCCAGCTTTGGCCCCAACGGAATTCTGGTCAACATCATCAGCTGGCTGTTCTTCTACTTCGTCGGCACCGTGATGGAGAACACTTGGGGCACCTTCCGCTACAACGCCTACATCTTCGTCGGTGTGCTCGCCACCGTGGCGGCTGCTCTGCTATGGCCACCCTACATCGGCACCAACACCTACTTGTACGCGACCGTGTTCTTGGCCTTCGCGCGGCTCTACCCCGATCACATTATCAATCTCTTCTACGTGCTTCCGATTAAGGCCAAGTGGCTCGCACTCATGGGCTGGCTCGGCATCGCGGTGGCCCTCATTTCTGTAAAGCCAATGAGACTGGTCATCCTGGCCTCGATCGCCAACTACCTGCTGTTCTTTTGGAAGGAGCACTATCGCGACTTCCAGCAGAAGCGCCGCCGTGCCGCGTTCGAAGCCAAGACCGCCCCGCATGGAAAGCCGGTAAAGATGGTCCACATCTGCGGCGTCTGCGGCCGTTCGAGTGCCGACGAGCCGAAGACGCAGTTCCGCTACTGCTCGCAATGCGATGGGCAGAAGTGCTACTGCCCCGACCACATCCGCGAACACGAACATGTGGTGGCCGAGCCGGCGAAGCGGTAAACTGCATGGGTGAGCGGCCTAGCGCTCGCTCCATGCTCCGTCCGCCACGTGGAGTCTCGCATGCAGGCCTTTCCGATTTGCCCCATCGCTTCGAGCTTCGTCTCCCCCCCAATTTCGAATTCCAATCCCTCGGCCACGTTTGACGCTACGTGGATTGCGATCACGCTACTTGCGATTTTGCTCCTCGTGGTAATCCTCGTCTGCTGCTGGCTTGTCTGGCGGATGCGGACGCTGGTGCGAGTGGTCGAGAAACTTCGCAGCGATAAGTCGAGCGACGTCGCGGTGCCCAGCGGTTTAGGGTTTCTCCCCAAGTTCAAGCTTCGAACACTTCTGCTCGCGTTCACACTTTGCGCCGTGGGGGTGGGACTGTTCATGGTGGAGATGCGCCGTGCTCGGGGACAACAACGTGCACTCAGCAAGCTCGCCGATGGCTCGAATTACTACACGGCGTTGCACACCCATTATCGGCTGGGCTTTCTCGGAGATAGTGGCCCCGCCCAGCTACTTTGCAGCTGGGCACATCCTCACTTCGGCTGTCGATTAACGCATCTGGAGTTGGAAGCTCACCACGGGAGGCGAGTCACGCTGCCGATGAGCACCGACACTGGCCTGGAAGTACTCGCGGCATTCTCGGACCTCCAAGAACTGTGGCTAAAGAACCAAATCTTCACGATCCCCGAGCTTGAAGCGATCGCCCGACTCGAAAACCTGCGATGCCTGTCGCTAGTCGACTGCCAGCTTCCTCCGGATGCACTCAAGATATTGATGCCTTTGCAGAAACTGGAACGCTTGCAGCTCTATTCATGTGGCATCGAGGATGACGACGTTGCGCAGTTGAATGTATTTCCACGTCTGACCGATCTGTCCTTGGGCTTCAACGAAGTCACGGATGACGGGCTCGCGGCACTGACTTCACTTCCAAACTTACAAGTCTTGAACTTGGCCCGCACGAAGGTCACCAACAATGGACTGGAGTCCCTTAGCGGTCTAACGGAGCTGGCTAGCCTCTGTCTTTGCTACACAGCGGTTGACGCAGAAGGTATTCGATCACTTACCGCGATGGGGAATCTTCAGTACGTGAATGTAGCGCAGGCGGGACGAGTACTTTCCATTGACAGGCCAGCTCTAGAAGCATCGGCCGCTGAGAACTCGAAGTTGAAGCTGGAATGGAACAGAGTTCAGCTGGAGTTTGACGCACCAACCTTCGTAGACAACCGCCCTGGGGTACCAACCGTGCCGCCGTTGTATAGGGGCCGCGCTCCCGTAATTCGAAGCGCGCCTGCACAAGCCCCTTAAGCCGCGGCGTTCTTGGCCCTGACTTCCGGCAAGAACCCCTCCAGCAAATCCACCGTCCGCTTCGTCGCACCCAATTGCGTGGCCACGAACTCGCGGGCACGCTCACCAAGTGCCGGAGCAAACTCCGGCTCGTCCAAGCACCGCGCAACGAACTCTTCGAGCGCCGCTTCGTCGTGAACCACTTCGGCGGCGTCGGCGTTGAGCAGCGCCGCGACGATGTCGCGGAAGTTCCACGTGTTGGGGCCAAAGCACGCCGCCACGCCGTAGGCGGCGGGTTCGATCATGTTCTGGCCGCCGCGATCGCCGAAACTGCCACCCACGAAACCAATGCTCGCGGTGCCCCACCACGCGCCAAGTTCGCCTACGGTGTCGACCAGAATGACCGACTGCGGTACCGGCAGCGACGCTTCGAGTTGCGATCGGCGATGCCAAGGGAGGCCCGATCCATCGAGAAGCCGTGCGACTTCGTCGAAACGCTCAGGGTGCCTCGGTACGATAACTAGTCGCAACTGCGGGTGCCGCTGGCGGAGTTCGGCGTACAAACGAATCGCCATCTCCTCTTCGGGCGACTGCGTGCTGCCGATCAGCCACACGATGTCGTCCTTCGTGATGCCGGCGAGGGTCTGCAGCGATTTTGTACGAGGGTTCAAGCGGTTCGTTTCCGCGCCGTCGTACTTGAGCGAACCGGTAACGATCACCGCATCTTTCACCGGAGAGCGTTCGGCGATTCGGAGCTTGCGAAAACGGCCCGCCGTGGTCGCGTCTTGGGCAGCGATCAAATCCACCATGCCAAGCACGCGGCCGACGAGCCACTTCGCACGACGGTAACCGCGGAAGCTGTTATCGCTCAGCCGGCCGTTGATGATGGCGACCCGTGCCCCCTGCTCTTTCGCGGCGATGATCAGATTCGGCCATAACTCGAGTTCCGCGAGCACGAGCAGCGATGGGCGCACCCGCTGCATCGCCCGCCGCGTCGCCCAACTAAAGTCGAGCGGGCAGTAGAACACGGAATGTTGCTCGCCATATTTGCGGCGGGCCAACTCGTAACCGGTCTTGGTCGTCGTGCTGATGACGATCTCCATGTCCGCGCGGCGGTTCGTCAACTCGCGTAGAGTCGTCGCGAGCAAATTCACCTCGCCCACGCTCACGGCGTGCAGCCAAATGCACTCGCGGTCACCAGTCCGCTCGGGGACCTCGCCCCAGAACTTCTCGCGAAAGCCTTCGCGGTACTTGCCCTTGGTTATTGAGTTCCACACGAATAGCGGCGATACGAGCGCAAGCACGCCCAGATACACAAAGTTCAGCAAGTAACTTCCGACACGCCACATGTTGGGATTCCTTTCCCAGGGTAATCGTCGCTCGCGCTGCTACGGATCGAGGGTGGTCGTTGCTGGAAGCTCGATGGTTGGTGCTACGATCTGGGTATCCACCTTTATCTCGGGCGACTCCGGAAGGTCCCCCGGCAGCGTCGCCTTCGTTGGTTGCAACGGATCCACACCAACTCCGCTCGCCACCCCCAGCGTCGAATCCGACGTCAGGTCCGAAGGGGTTATCGAATAATCGGGCGTCTGACGCAACATCGCTGCGTCGTCGTCCGTTCCTAAGGGATCGTGGAGATCCAGTTCCGGAGCAGTCGCTTTTGGGCGAGTGCTGGCAACGGGCGAAGCCACATGGGGCTTCATCGGAGATTCAGGGTCAGCGCAACCTGCTAGCAACAACAGACCGCAGGCGCCCAGCGCGCCGCGAGAAACCAAGAAACGCATCACAGCTTCCTATCAATTTGTGAACAATCGCCTGTTCCCCAAACTCGATAGGTCGTTCCCCGCACCGACCACAGTGCACTACTTTAGCTACTTCCTTCTCGCATGCAACAGGCCTTGAACTTTTTGCCACTACCACAAGGGCAAGGCGAGTTGCGGCCTACGCGCTCAGTGCGATTGCGGATCGGGTCAATCTTCGTCTCGCGCGGGGCACCGGAAGCCTCGATGGCCGCCTGCTGTTGCTGGGCAATTTCCGAGGGAGGTGCTTCTTCGTGAATCGCCTTGGTCTCGGTGAAGGTGCTCTTCACGAACCGCTCGTCGAGCTGTTCCATCTTGAACACCAAGTCCGTGACGTAGGCACCGACGTTTTCCCACATGGCCTCGAACATCCGCATGCCTTCGCGCTTGTACTCGACCTTGGGGTCGACTTGCGCGTAACCACGCAGTCCGACGCTCGACCGCAGGTGGTCCATCGCCAGCAAATGCTCTTTCCACGCCGAATCGAGAATCTGCAGGAGCAAGAATCGCTCCATCCGTCGCATCTCGGGGCGGAACTTGTCTTCGACTTCGCGGGATACACGACGCAGGGCTTCGTCGTAGCCGAGCGACGCCAGCTCATCGCTGGTTAGCTTCGAATCGCACGAACTTTGCAGCCAAGCGGCGAGGTCGTCCAGCTTGCCGTTGCTGCCGGTGACTTGGGCCAGTGTGGTCGTCGAGCCATCGTGGCCGGCAAACAGCTTCTCCACGCGCTGGCGGGCTTCGGCGGCCACTTCGTTCGCCTTGGCGGACGACTGCTGGCTGCAAGCTACCAGCACTTGCTGGATTTCCTCACGCTGCTTGTTCTTCAGATCTTCCGCCGACAGTGGTGCACCGAAGCGGCGCTGCGCCCACTCGACGAGGTCCTCACGTCCGAGCCCCGAGGCGCTCGCCGTAGGACTCATGAAGCGATAGAGGCCCGCAATCACCGGGTACTCGCACTCGCGAAGGTCGTAGGCTTGTTGAACCCGCTGGTGCGCCGTTTCAATAAGCTGGCTTGTCGAAAGCGACTTCGCTTCGTCGAGCGGCAGCTCGATGCCGAACTTCTCGCGAAGCCAGTTCACCGCGGTCTGCACCGAATAGTCGGGGTCGAGATAGCGCTCGGTCTCCGACAAATCGATGTTGTCGATCGCTTCGTGCGCCTTTTGAATCAGGAACTCGGCGATGTTCTCCATGCCCTGCTTCTTGAGCTCACGATCGTTGAAGTTGTAACCCCAACGCGCATTGGCCCACTTTGCGAGGGCATTCCAGTTCCAGTCGTCCGGTTCGTCGACGGGCAAATTCTCTTCAATGGCGTCGAGCACTTGCGACTCGGCCATCCGCTGTGCCACGTCCCGCGCCACGCGCTGGGCTTCGTCGTACGACTGATTACGGTAGTCGCGGGCATCGAGCTGCACGCCGAGCAGACCCGATGCCACCGCGGCGAACGAGTCGATGCCGTAGTTCTGAGCGAGGATGATACTCAGGTTATGATCGATCTGCTGACGGATCATCGTCGTGATCAGGTCACGGCAGTTCGTGCCATCGAGAATCTGCTGGCGGTAGCCGTACACCCGCTTCCGCTGCTCGTCCATCACCTCGTCGTACTCAAGCAGGTTCTTACGAACCTCGAAGTTGTACTCTTCGCGTTTCTTCTGAGCCCCCTCGATACGGCGGCTCACCATCTTGCTCTCAATGGCTTCGCCTTCCTGCATGCCGAGGCGCGTGAGCATGTTCTTCACCCATTCACCGGCGAAGATACGCATCAAATCGTCTTCAAGCGACAGGTAGAATCGGCTCGAACCCGGATCGCCTTGGCGACCGCAGCGGCCGCGAAGCTGCAGGTCGATACGGCGGGCTTCGTGGCGTTCGGTGCCGACGATGTGCAAACCGCCAAGCTCGCGAATCTCCTTACCCTGATCGCGCATGCCGAACTTCTTGTCGTACTCGTCGGTCAGTCGCTTCCACTCTTCCTTGGGGACATCCAACCGGCTGGAGTAGGTCTGTTGCAGCTCGGCCCACGCCATGTTCTCGGGGTTACCGCCGAGGATAATGTCGGTACCGCGGCCGGCCATGTTCGTTGCGATGGTCACCGCACCCTTACGGCCGGCTTGGGCGACAATTTCCGCCTCGCGCTTGTGCTGCTTGGCGTTGAGCACCTCGTGCTTGATGCCGCGGCCGTTCAAGAGGTTACTGAGCTTTTCGCTCTTCTCGATCGACACCGTACCCACCAGAATCGGTCGGCCCGCCTTCTGCATCTCGGCGATTTTGTCGCGAGGAATCTTCTCCTGCTTCTTGGTGTCGTCCGCCGCGAACACGACGACATCGGTCCGCTCTTCGACGATCTCGCCCCGAATGATCTCGCCCGACTTCAGGCGGATCTGGTCGAACTTGATCAGGCCCTCGATCTCTTCGGCGATCGCTTCGTACTTCTCGCGCTCGGTGCGATAGATCACGTCCGGGTGGCTGATGCGCTGCATCGGACGATTGGTCGGCACGCCGATAACGTCGAGCTTGTAGATCTTCCAGAATTCGCTGGCCTCGGTCAGAGCCGTACCCGTCATGCCCGACAGCTTGTTATAGAGCTTGAAGAAGTTCTGTAGCGTGATCGTGGCGAGCGTTTGCGTCTCTTCCTTGATCTGCACGCCTTCTTTGGCCTCCACCGACTGGTGCAGGCCATCGCTCCACTGCCGGCCTTCCATCAGACGGCCGGTGAACTCGTCGACGATGATGATCTTGCCGTCCTGGATGACGTAGTTCACGTCCTTCTTATACAGATAGTGGGCCTTGAGCGAATTGTCGATCAAGTGCGGCCACTGCATGTTGCCCGCGGTGTAGAAGCTATCGACGCCCGCCAGCTTCTCCGCCTCGCGAACGCCCTCGTCAGTCAGGTTGACCGTATGCTCTTTTTCCTTGACTTCGAAATGCACGTCCTTCTTGAGTGCTCGCGCCACTTTGTCGGCACGCTGGTATTTCGACAGGTCGTCCTCCGCCGGGCCCGAGATGATGAGCGGCGTGCGGGCTTCGTCGATCAGGATATTGTCGACTTCGTCGATGATGGCGTAGTTGAGGGGGCCCTGTGCCTGCTGGTCGCGTTTGGGGAAGCGCTCGTCACCACGCGCAGCAATCCGCATGTTGTCGCGAAGGTAGTCGAAGCCGAACTCGTTGTTGGTGCCGTAGGTAATGTCGCAGGCATACGACTCTTGGCGCTCGCTCGGTTCCATGCCCGAGTAAATCGCACCGACCTTGAGCCCCAGGTTGGTAAAGATCGGGCCCATCCACTCCATATCGCGGCGGGCGAGGTAGTCGTTCACCGTAATAACATGCACGCTTCCGGCGAGCGCGTTGAGGTACGCCGGTAGCGTCGCTACCAGCGTCTTGCCTTCGCCCGTCACCATTTCGGCGATGTTACCGTCGTGCAAGATCATGCCACCTAGCAGCTGCACGTCGTAGTGCCGCATGTTCAAGAAGCGCTTACCCGACTCGCGGCACACGGCGAATGCTTCGACCAACAGGTCGTCGAGCGTCTCGCCCGCGGCCAGGCGTTCGCGGAATTTCACGGTCTGCGCGGCGAGGTCCTCGTCGCTCATCGCCTCGTAACGAGCTTCGAGCGCATTGATCGACGCCACGCGGGGGTGCAGTCGTCGCAGGTAGCGGGCGTTCGCCGAACCGAACAGCGACGTGATCGTCCGCTCGAACCTACCGAGGATCGCGTTGATGATGCCGGTAAGGATTTCCCAGATACGTTCCAACAGTTCCATGGCCGTCTACCGCAGCAATCGTAAGAGAATGTCAAAATGGCAGGGGCATCCGTGCCGCCAGCAAACGAGACACCAGAGGCAATAACGGTGCCGCAGACGAGCCTCATTCCATGTGGCAGGTCTGGCAGGGGGTTGGTTCTCGCCGTAAGATACTACAGGATAAAAGTTTACAGCCGTCGAAAAAGACGGTCAACAGCGGCTCCGCTGGCACGACGGCCACACGGATTCGACTGCCAATCAAAACGCTCCCTCGCCCTGCCTGCCCCGTGCCCAAGTCCTTAGTTACCACCGACATCCGAGGTCAGATGATCCTGCTGGGCACTGGCACCAGCGTCGGGGTGCCGGCCGTTGGCTGCGGCTGCCCGGTCTGCCAATCCACCCACCCTCGCAATAATCGCACGCGGGCTAGCATTATCCTGGGCCTCCCCGAGGGAAACCTGCTGGTGGACACCTCGCCCGATCTTCGCCAGCAATTGCTCCGAGAGCGCATCGGCTTGGTCCACGCCGTGGTTTACACCCACGAGCACGCCGACCACGTGTTCGGGCTCGACGACCTTCGGCTCATGCAGTTCTACCTCAATGGCCCCGTCCCGCTGTACGTCGAGCCCATCGTCGAACGCCGGATTCGCCAGTCGTACGACTACGCGTTCGCCAAAGAAGAGTCGCAGAGCCTAGTGCCTCAGCTCGAGCTCCACACCATTGGGCTCGAGCCTTTTGACCTTCTGGGCGGGCACATCATCCCGTTCCGACTGCACCACGGCCGCGACTTCGACGTGCTCGGCTTCCGGTTCGGCAACATCGCCTACTGCACCGACACCAACAACATCCCGCCCGAGAGCGAGGCGCTGCTCCAAGGGCTCGACGTGCTCATCCTCGACGCCCTCAGGCTCACGCCCAGCAGCACCCACTACACGCTCGACCAGGCGATCGAGGTCGCCACACGGATCGGCGCGAAGCAAACCTACTTCACCCACATCGCCCACGAGCTGGAATACGAAGAGACCAACGCCCGGTTACCTGCTGGCATGGCCCTGGCGTACGATGGGCTACGAATTCCGCTGTAAATTGGAACTAGTATTATCCCACGATGGTCGTAGTGGTTAGAATACGCTCTTCCTAGAATTCGCTCCTACGATCGTTCGTGGCACGGCCCATGCATCAGTTTCCCTACATCACTCCCTACGTCAACGACGTTTTCGCGAGGGAGCGGGAGCGGTGGGACTTCATCTACCTTCGACCCGTGCTGCTGGTCATTTACTTCTTCGTCCGCACGATCAGCTTCCCCCTCCAATTCGTCCTTCATCGCCGACCCTGGGGATTCGAGTCGTACGCCATCGACTGGTTCATGGTGTTCGGGCTGAAATACCTCGCCCGCTACGATGCCGCGGAATTATTCATGCGGCATGTTCAGATCGAACCACTGCTGTATCAGTACATTTTACAGCAACGCGGGGTTCCGATTGAGTGCAACGGTAAAAAGCTCAATTCCATTGATGGCGACTTTAGCCTCGACGACGAGAAGACCCTGCTGCATCATCAGTTAACCATCGGTCACGACCTGCTCTCCTACGAGATTGTCGATCGATTCGACAAGCAGGTATTTCTTGATAATCTTGACTACATCCGCAGCACGAAACCCTGTGACCACAACGAGATCAGCAAAGCCGTGCTCGAAGCAAATCGCCGGTGCTCGTGGCAACTGTTAGGGCCGACGAACGTCGTGATGCTCATTGTGATGGCGATCACGGTCTTCGGCGACCTGAAGACGACCATCACGGCGCTCAATTCATTTGGCTCCGATTCGATCCTACTGTGGTGCGTCAAACGCATTTACGCGGGCAACCAGACGGTGCAGACCGACCTCGACTTCTTCATGCAGGAGGTCGCCAACCGAGGGCACTACAACAACAGCGCCTTCTTCTCGAACCCCAGCCAGTATCTCTACTATCACATCGTCTTCGACGAAGTGGTGTATGACTTGCTGCGGACCGTACCCGCCACGCCCCAGGAAGCGTAGCGCCGATGCCTTGCTACATCGTCCAAACCGCTTCGCACCTTCCGGGCGAGGCCATCTCGAACACCGACATTGGCCGGTACTTGGGCGTAGTCGAAGGCGAGGAGCTCATTCGCGATCGAATCCTCGCGATGAACGGCATTCGCTCGCGACACTACGCGCAGGACCCGCACCAACAACCCACCGACGACGTGTACGGGCTCGGATCGCACGCGGTCGGGGAGCTCGTCGAGCGCGAGGGGTTCGGCCAGATCACCTACCTGTCAGCCGGGACCACGTACGCGCCACTCGCCGCACCCGGTTACGCGTCGATCCTGCACTCAAGGCTCGCCGAGGCCGACTTGCTGACGCATCCTGTTGAGATTAGCTCGAACGCCGGCATCTGCTCCTCGGCGTCTGCCGCCTTGATGGGGGCGGTGCGAGCCATCGAGTCGGGCGACCACCAAGCGGCACTTTGCGTCGCCGCCGAGCATTCTTCGGAGGTCATCAAATCCACGGCGATAAATCCGATTGACGACCGGGCGAGCTACGCCAACCTTCGCGACAGCCAGTGGTTCATGTCGATGTTCTTGCGGTTCATGCTTTCCGACGGTGCCGGTGCGATGGTACTGGCAGACGAACCACGGTCCAACGGCATTTCACTCCGCGTCAACTGGACGCACTCGCTGTCGCTCGCGAGCACCGCTCCTCTGTGCATGAAACTGGAGAGCCGCGGAGGTCAACTCTCGCAAGACGTATCGATTCTCTCCAAGCACCTGTTCCCAGCGGCTGGCGTGTTTCTTGACCATGCGTTCGAGCGGCACGACGATTCGATCGAAGCGCACCAAATGATTTTGCCTCACCTCTCGTCGTTTTTCTTTCGCAAGAAGCTGGAACGAACTATCGCCGAGCGATGCTCCGACCCCAGTCGCGTCCCACCCTACTGGACCAACCTCGCCACCGCAGGAAACACGGGGGCGGCAAGCATCTACATCATGCTCGACGAATACTTGCGAACGCAAAACGTCGTTGACGGCCAGCGCCTGCTGCTGTTCGTTCCCGAGTCCGGTCAGTTTAACTTTGTACTTATTAGCCTCACCGCGATTGTGCCATGAACGAATCAAAGGAAGTCCGCCGGCTGGCGATCATCGGGGCGGGTAGTAGTGGCTTGATAACGCTCAAGTACGCCCTCGACATGCTGCCTGGCTGGGAGATCGATTGTTTCGAACAATCCGACAGCATCCGCGGCGTGTGGGGCAATCCTTACGCTGGCTTTAATTCTACTTCTACGAAGTACACGACCCAGTTTTCTTGCTATCCCCAGTACGACAGTTCGGCCGTCGGGAACGCTGGCGACAAACGCGAGTTCTTTCAAGGTCCCGAGTACGGCGACTACCTAAACCAGTTCGCCGACCACTTCGATCTGCGGCGCTGCATCCGAATGCAGCACCAAGTCACCAGCGTCGCGCGCGATGAATCCACCGGGCGCTGGCGCGTAGCCTTCGTGCCTAAGGGCTCGCCCGAGCAAATCGCCAGCTACGACGCGGTAGTCATCTGCACGAGCGTGGTTGCCGAGCCAAGAAACCTCGCCGACATGCGTCACTGCCCCGCGACCACGCGGTTAGTGGCACGGAAGGAAGACGTCGATGGAATCGTCGATAGCACGGTCGTAATCGTCGGCGGCGGAGAACTCGGTGCCGACTTCGCCAACCGCCTCGCCGAGCCCTCGCGGAATAATCGCGTCTATCTCTCGCTACGCTCCGGCATCCGCGTGAGCCCTCGCTACCATCCTATTCATGGCGTCCCCTCCGATTTTCTTCGCAACCGATTGTTGCTCTCCATCCACCCCGATCTTCGCAACTGGATTGGCCAGCGTTTCGTCAACGCGCGGATTCGGTACCAGAAGTGGTTTACGAAACTCTTCCCGTCGAAGAACCCGACACCACAACTCAATGGCGACGAAGAGGCAAAACGCAAAGCGTGGACCATGAAGCTCAACAAGCGTGCCCCGCAGCGTTTGTTCGACATGTTCCACAACAAGAGCGACGACTTCCTCAACGCCATCGCTACCGATCGCCTGCAAGTGATCGGCCCGCCGGTGGACGACCAGTGGCAAACCTTCACCGACTTCGATGGCGAAGGACGCATCGACGTGCGCCCCGACGTGTTGGTGCCGGCGGTAGGATTTCGCTCGCGAGTTGCCGAGCTGACCGGCGGGCTCACCGAACTCAAGGATTTCTATCACGGCTGCTGCAACGTCCAGCACCCGGGGCTCTACCTGGTGGGCTACGCGCGACCGGTGATTGGCAACATCCCGTCGATGAGCGAGATGCAGGCCCGCTACGTGCTGCACGCCATCGCCGGAAAAATCACGTTGCCAAACGACATCCAACAGCGGCACCAAACGGACCTCGAACACCGACGCAAGCGATTTGGCGGCGTCGCCACCGAGTGGATCTACCCGGTAGAGATGTTTCCCTACTGCGACCAACTGGCTCGCGAAATGGGAACTCGAGTGCGAGGCGGGTCGCTACGCGATTGGTGGTGCGTGCAGACGGCCGCGGCGACGACACTCGACTACGACTGCTTCGACGCCGAGCGCCGCCAGTTGCCGACGCCCCCCACGCATTTGCCGTTAGTGCTAATCGCGCTGTTGCTGGCCCTCAAGCCAGTCGACTGGGTCTACCGCGCTTGCCGGGGCTCGCGCTGAGACGCCGTTACGCGCAGACCATTCTTGAGTCGCATGGTCATCAGAGCAGTCGCTTCATGTCGTTCGCTTCGGTCGAGATCGAACTGAAATTCTCTACCTAGAACGGTGAGTAGCACGACCAGTTCCTGCATGGCAAAGTGCAGGCCAACGCAGACACGCGGACCACCGCCGAACGGAACGTAGGCGTGCGATGAATGGCTATTCTCTTCCCTGCCGGGTTCAAACCGATTGGGATCGAACTGATCGGGCTCTTTCCAGAAGCCCGGATGCCGGTGCAGGGTATGGCGACTGAACACCACCATCGCCCCTGCCGGAATGCGGACGCCCCCCATGTCGACATCGCGAACGACGTTGCGATTCTCAAACCAGAAAGGCGGATGAAGCCGCAACGTTTCCTGAATCACCATGCGCGTGTACCGGAGCTTAGGCACGTCGTCCAAATGCAACGGACGATCGCCCAGCACTTCGCTCCATTCATCCTGCAAGCGCTGTTCTACCTGCGGATTCTGACACAGCTCGTACCAGATCCAAGTAAGGGCGACCCCTGAAGTCTCGTGACCGCCGATGATCATTCCGAGCACTTCGTCGCGGATTTCTTGGTCCGTAAGTGGCGGCTCGTCGACCGACGACTGTTCGCGCAGCAGTAGCGTCAACAGATCGTCGGCCCCCGACTCGCGCCTCAGGTCGATCATTTGCTGAATGCACTGATGAAACTCCGTCAGCGCGCGGCGAAAGCGATAGTTGAGCCTCGAAGGAAACCACGCCGAACGCACGATCGGCAACGGACTTTTGGAACTGTAGTGATCGATCACTTCGGTCCATCGAGTGATCGAATCGTGGAGCTGCTCGAATTGCCCGCTGAACATCGACCGCCCGATGATGTCGAGCGTCAAGTGGTTCATCAATGGCGCCAGATCAAAGGACGACGACTCCGGATCGCAGTGCGCGCGGATGCGTTGGGCCGTTCGGTCCGCACACTCCACCATGGTATCGAAGTACGATCGAATCCGCTTAGGACCCATCAGTTGCTGCACGATCATGCGGCGGCGCTTCCACGCATCGCCTTCAGCAACCACCAAGCCAGCGCCGAATGCACGGCTGAAACGATCGTAGAGCGGGCTCCGTTTGTCGAACACATCGTGCGTCGACTGGAGGACTTGCTTGACCAGCGCGGGGTGGTTCACCTGGTAGAACTCAATCACACCCCGGTAATGAACGAAGTCGCCAAACTCCTCGACCAGTCGAGAGAACAGTCGCTCGCGACTACCTGCCAGAAGCCAGAGCCGATAGCACCAAGGGGCGCGGACCAGCTTGCCGGTGAAACCGCCAGATGATTTAGCTTCGTGAGGCGCTTGCACCGACACTCCTTACGGACGCCCCGGCCCGCAGGCCGGGGCATGGCCGGTGACTACCGCGCGATGGCGACGCGGTTGTCCTTCAGCAGCATCAGGTAATCGATCAGGATCGCCAGGGCTTCCTTGTTGTAGTGATCTTCCATGTCGAACACGGGGCGGTCGTTGCTGGTGGCTTCTTCGAACGCGTCCTCTTGTTCCTTGTCCGCGTCGAGTTCAGCCAGCTCCGCCAGGTACTCTTCCTGGTTCAGCGTGACGGTCTTCTTGTCCTTTTGGGCTTCGAACCGTTCGATGCGTTTCAGGTCCTTGGCGAAGTCCTCAGAACTAGCAATACGGGCCTTCGACGAATCGCGGAGTTGACCGACCGTGTTGGTGTCCACCATCTGGTACACGTCGTGGCTCAGGGCACCGATCTTGTCGAACGCCAGGGCGTAGTCGAGGTCCGACTCGCCGACATCCAGGTGCGAGGTCAGCGACGGAATGATCACGTCGGCAGCCACACCGTGGTTCTGGGTGCTATCGCCATCGGGGCGGTAGAACTGCTGGATGGTCAGCTTCATCGCACCGAGGTTCATGTCGTTGCGAATGCTAAACAACAGCTGAGCCACGTCGTACAACTGCTGCACGGTACCCTTACCATGGGTGGCGTCGTCACCGACGATCAAACCTCGGCGATAGTCCTGCATCGCACCTGCGAAAATCTCGCTAGCCGAGGCACTGAACTTGTTGGTCAGCACCACGAGCGGACCCGACCACACCATGCCGGCTTCGGGATCGACGAACGGCTGAGCGCGTCCATCGGGACCTTTCACCTGCACCACGGGGCCTTTGTCGATGAACAGGCCGGTCATGTTCACGGCTTCGGTCAGCGAACCGCCGCCGTTGAACCGTAGGTCGACCAGCACGGCATCGACGCCCTTGGCGTTGAAATCGTTGAGCAGCCGACGCACGTCGCGAGTGGTGCTCTTGTAGTTGGGATCGCCAGCACGAGCGGCGTCCATGTCCATGTAAAAGCTAGGAAGCGAAATCACGCCGACTTGGTAGGGCTGGCCGTTGGCCTTGGTACCCCAAGGAATGATGACGCTACGAGCTTCGCTCTCGGTCAGTTTGATCTCCTGACGCGTCATGGTGTAAATCTCACGGTCCTTGGGATTGTCCACCGGACGAACTTCCAGACGGACTACGCTGCCCCGCTTGCCGCGGACGCGATCGACCACGTCGTTCAGCTTCATGTCCATGATGTCTTCGATCTCGCCGTCGGTACCCTGTCCGACGCCGACAATCTCATCACCTTCCTTCAACCGGCCATCCTGATCGGCCGCACCACCTTTGATGATCTGGTGCACCTTGGTGTAGCCGTCTTCGCTACGGAGCGATGCCCCGATACCGTCCAGCTTCAAACGCATCTGAATCTCAAAGTTGTCCAGCGAGCTGGGGGCCATGTAGGTCGAGTGAGGATCGAAGCCCGTGGTCATGGCAGTCAGGTACATTTCGAGCAACTCGTCGTTGTTCGTCTGTTCCCAGCGCTTCTCGAGGCTCGTGTAACGACGGCGAAGCTTCTCTTTCGCCTCGGATGCTTCCATGTCGTCGGCCAGCAGGTTCAGCATCTCGTACTTCACCCGGCGACGCCACTTATCCAGGGCTTCGCTCTCGTTCTTCGCGTACACCGACGTATCGGCGTCGCGGATCATGTCTTCCTTCAACGTGAAATCGTGCTCGGCATCGACTTGCTCTAGCGCCATCTGGACGCGTTGGTCCACGCGCTCCAGGAAGCGGTTGAAGATGGTGTAGGCCATCTTGATGTTGCCGCTCCGCACGTGGTCGTCCAGTTGGTGCTTGCTGGCCATGAATTGGTCGACGTCTTCCTGCATGAAGAACAACTTCAGCGGGTCGAGCATCTTCAGCAGTGAGTTGAGGCACCGCTCCGAGGCCTGGTCGTCCAGACGCTTCTGCGCGATGTGTTGCTTCTCCATCAACAGCGACACCGCCAGCGCGATCTGACGATCGGTCGCGGAAGGTTCGGTCGGACGCGAGAGGGCCGGGGCAGCCAGCACCAGGGCCGCAAGGCCAAGGGACAAACTAGCGATGATGGGGCGTGCGGCGAGAGTGTGCTGCATGGTCTAACATCCTAAATGTTGAGATCTGGCCGAGGCGGCCAGCGGCAAGTCGTAAGGAGAGTCCGTAAGCCTTATCGGTACAGATTCGGGGGCAACGACAGCGCCTTTCGGCGACGTAACCCCCGGATGAGCCGGTGACAGCATGTCGGCTGGTTTCTAAAAGTGGCCGTTCCTAACAGGGGCCGACGTGCAACCTAACGACGTAAGTTGCTCGGATTTCGGCACTTATCGCATAATAGCTGTATTCTACGCAAGCGGCAAGATCGAGCTAACTCGCCCTGCTTCTGCAACACGCAGATGCTTGCACCCGCGTTCCTTACGCAGGAAATTCTAGCTTGGTTCTGTTCCGCCGGCATGCTTATTCCCACAGCAGGAGCGCCCGGCGATCTTCTCTAACCGCGACCGCCGAAGTTAGTTCCGCCAATTTCGACTTTCCGAGCCACCCACCACTCGGGCCGAACACCGCGTGCTGCCGATGCAATCAACGATCCCCGCGGAATCGAGACACCGCCAACTTCCCCCGTTCGCAGCCCATCGGCCATGAGACACTTCGCCACCGCGTTCGCCGCCCTGCTCGTCGTAGGCACGCTGCCGACAACCACCTGCCACGCGGCCGGCCGCTGGCACGTCCCGTCGACCCCGTGCCAGTACATGGGCTACGGTTTCGGGCCCGGTTACCACGCGCCGATGATCCTGGGACCCACTTGGAAATCGTGGCCCGCCAGCCCGGGCGTCCAGCGCGTGGCCCATCCCCCTCAAGCGCCATGCCCACAATGCGCCGGGGGATTCGCTGGATACGGCGTGGAGGATTCTTTTTACTCCGCGAACCACTTCGGAGCGAGCGAACTGATGCCCGCCGGCCCTCAGTTCGCCCCCTCGCAGCTTCCCTACGAAACCAACAAGCCCACGCTCCTGCCCGAACCCCCATCGCCGTCGGAATCCGCCCCACGCCTGCCATAAAGCAAATCCTCTTAGCCGTTTTGGCGCTAGCCACGGTTGCGCGAGAACCCCACACCGCCGGAGGGCTCGCGCCCTTCCGCTAACCATCGCCCATCCCTCCTAGCGGCACGGCGCAAGCCGTCCGGCCGTCCCTGGAAAGACTTCACAAGTCCTCCGGCGAATAGCATCGACCCCTCCGGCGCGGTAAGCTCCAGGCAGTCCTTCGATTGCTTGCCGGGGTTTTGGTGTTCGTCTATTTCTGCTTCTTTACGATCGTCCTGCTGCTAATCGCTGCGTGGCTCTTGCGCGGCGTTTGGGGACGCCGCGCGTGGAGCAACAAGCTCGACGCTGCCCGCGAAGCACTGCCCCGCCAGTGGGAACAGCTCGAGCTGCTGTTCCTCGAATCCGCCGCCGCCACCGGCAAACCTCGCGGATTGATTTGGACGAAGTCCCGTTTCGACGACCGAGCCCTCCTCGCCCGCGATCGAGCCAATGGCGAACTCTACGCCCTCGTCCGCATCACCGTGGCCTTCGAAGCCGTGATCGGAGGGGGCATGGAAGAAGTCGCCGCGGTGAGCAACCTGCGGTGTGCCACCGCCCTGCTCGAATGGCAGGGCCGCCAATGGTCCACAGCAGGCCGCGTGTTGTTTAACATGGAACCACGCGAAGCCGTCCACCGCTACGCCAAACACCTCGAGCCGATCGGCGAGTTAGAAGTGGGTGGTGGGCAGTAGGCGGTGGGCAGCAGGCCCATTGGTCATTGGTCCTTCTTAATTGGTCATTCCTCAGAGCGGACTCTCCTCATGAAAACCAAGTACCTACTCGCTGCGCTCGTTGCCATCTCCAGTACTGTCAGTGCCGCTTCGCCCCCCAACATCGTCTTCATCTTCTCCGACGACCACGCGTACCAAGCCATCAGCGCCTACGGCTCGAAGCGCAACACCACCCCCAACATCGATCGCCTCGCGAACGAAGGCATGCGGTTCGATCGCTGCGTCGTGACCAACTCCATCTGCGGCCCCAGCCGCGCGTGCGTCCTCACCGGCAAGTACAGCCACAAGAATGGCTTCTACGACAACACCAGTCGTTTCGATGGCAGCCAGCAGACGTTCCCCAAGCTCCTGCAACAGGCCGGCTACCAAACCGCGATGATCGGCAAGTGGCACTTGGTCTCCGACCCTACGGGCTTCGATCACTGGATGGTTCTGCCAGGCCAGGGTCGCTACTACAGCCCCGTGTTCAACACGCCCGAAGGCCGTCGCGTGATACCGGGCTACGTCACCGACGTCGTGACCGACGAAGCCCTCTCGTGGGTCGACTCGCGCGACAAAACCAAACCATTTCTCTTGATGCTCCAGCACAAAGCGCCGCACCGCGAGTGGATGGCCAGCGCCAAGCACGTCGCAAAGTACGAGGGCACCCAGTTCGAAGAGCCCGAAACGCTGTTCGACGACTACCGCCATCGCTCGGACGCCGCCGCCGATGCCACCATGCGCGTCGGCGACGACATGCGGCCAATGGAGGACATGAAACTTTGGCCCAAAGGTGCACCGTACACCGAGCAGCAACTCAAGCTCATGGACTCTGCAACGCGCAAAGCATGGACCGCCGCCTACGCCAAAGAAAACGCCGCGTACATGGCCAACCCACCTAAGGGGGACGACAAAACTCGTTGGAACTACCAGCGCTACATGCGGGATTACATGGCCTGCATCGCCTCGGTCGACGACAACGTCGGCCGGGTGCTCGACTACCTCGAAGAGCATGGACTCGCCGACAACACGATCGTCGTTTACTCCAGCGATCAAGGTTTCTACCTCGGCGAGCATGGCTGGTACGACAAGCGCTTCATGTACGAGCAATCGTTCCGCACCCCCCTGCTAGTGCGTTGGCCCGGTGTCACCGAGGCGGGCTCGGTCGAGAAACGCATGGTGTCGAACCTCGACTTCGCCGAAACGTTCCTCGACATCGCGGGCGTCCAGGTGCCGAGCGACATGCAAGGCGCCAGCATCGCGCCATTGCTCCGCGGCGAACCGGTCGACAAATGGCGCGACGCCTTCTACTACCACTACTACGAAGGCCCTCCGGCGGTGCACACCGTCGCCCGCCACTACGGCGTCGCCACCGACCGCTACAAACTGATCCATTACTACGACCTCGACCAATGGGAGCTGTTCGATCTGGAACACGACCCCCACGAACTGATGAGCCTGTACAACGACCCCAACTACGCCGAGATTCGCGACGAGCTAGAAAAGAAACTCGCCAACCTCCGCGCTGAGCTCGAAGTCACGTCGAACGAACCGGAAGTGAAGTAAAGGGGTCGCGCCGCGTGCCTAAGCCGCGGAGCGGCGACAGCGCATAGCCCGGGGCGCGAGCCCCGGGTCCACATGCTACCGCAGGGTCGAAAGCCACGGAGTGGCGACAGCGCGTTTCAGCAATCGAAATGGATTCAATTCAACGATTCGCTCCCGGCGCGATATTGGAAATCGCACAGCTCTTTAAAACAATCCGCTGCCGCCGCTCCGCGGCTCGTTGTGTCGCGGTGCTATTCCAACCTGGGGCTCGCGCCCCAGGCTATGCGCTTTCACCGCTCCGCGGCTGCCATCAACTGACCACTTATTTCCACATTTTGCGCGGAATTGCCGGTCCGAAAACTATTTCGAGAAAATGTACAAATGTCCCAAGAAGTGACTAGAAAGTACTCGCGCCCATGGTAGGTTGATCCCTGTACATATAAGTAGGCCGTATCAAGCTCCGCGCCGATACGGCAATTAACGCTGGAAAACAAAGGAGAAACGAAGCCATCGAATAACTCCAAATCCTCATGTCATTCTGAGGGAGCCTAAGCGACCGAAGAATCTCGTCCCTGAGTAACCCCCGTAGCATGGCCGCCCCGGCCGTGTCCTACGTCGCACTCGATCCCACCACACGGACGAGGCGGCCATGCTACGCGCTTCGCGTCAGCGACTTGCCAAGCGACCACAACTTCGACACGCCAAGCGCCGGATCGGCGCGGAGCTTGATCCGGCCTACACGCCCTCCGCCCCAGTAAAGTCGCACCTGCGGGTTACCCCTGCGACATTACTCAATTCAGCCCTGCGAGCTAACGATGACTTCGCCCGAGAAAACACGAGACTTTTTGACGCCCACGAGTTGGCCGCCGAGGAATAAAGTCGCACCCAATGAAATAATGGCGAAAGTGCGACTTTATTCGTACGAGGTGGTGAGCGAGTTAAGGGACTCAGGTCACCACGGCCCTTACGGGCCCCGCTCGCCTAGTTGTTGTAGCCTGCCCTAGTTCGGACGTAGTCCACCAGTTGCCAGATTTCCTCTTCGCTCAGGCCGCCTGCAACTCCTGGGCGCGGAGAACCCGACGCGGGCATGGGAGTGCCGGCGATGCCTTGGTGGATTCGGCGGAATAGATCAACGGGATCGCTCCCGCCGTGGAACACTCCTTCCTCGAAGTCACGAGGACGCACGAGTTGCGGCGGCAACAGCGTCGCGGCAACTTGCTCCCGTTCAGACAACTGCCGCCGATCGAGCTCGAGGCGTTCGCTCGCCCGAGCACGCTGCGATTCGCCGAGCTTCGCAAGTTCCGCCGTCCGGCGATCAATTTGCGCGGCGAGCGTTGCCGTGCTGTTGTCGAAGTCGTACACCGCACGATTCCAATCATCGAGCTCCTTAATCACCACTCCCGTCGCTGGCTGACCATGACACTCTGTGCACTTCGCTCGCTGCGACAAGAACAGCGCTTCCCCCGCCTTCGCCGAAGCGGCGATCTCCTCAGGCGTGCGGTTCTCGCTCGGGACGAACTCCGGCGAAGGCTCCACCACCTGCTCGCCAGCTTGCTGCCACGACTCCACCACTCCCGCCACGATCTCTTCGACTAGTTCCTGGTCTTCTTCGTTCTTCGCAGGATCCAATGCATCCACCACTTCCCCTGTCCGCGGATCGTAATCAAATTCGTCCGCGACCACTTCTATGAGTTCACGTTCTACCTCACCCCGCATCGCCAAGTACTTCACGTACTCCACAAGCGAGTCCGTTTGCTCGTCGTCGAGCAGCGCGAACGAGGGCATCGCGGTGCCGGGAACTCCTTGTTCGATCACCCGACGCAGGTCTTCGTCCGTGGGCTTCGCCGAATGATAAGTCGACTTCCACTTGAACGTGCCGGGGCGATAGTTGCGCGGGTAGGGCTCCATTACCGCAGCCGCCGTGCCAAGCCCATCGCCCGTCGTGCCGTGGCAACTGGCGCAGTGCTGGCGATAGAGCCCACGCTGCTGATACTCACGCCCCTCGTCATCTTTTACGTACCCCGCCTGCCCCGCCGCCATTTGCAGCTTCGCCAAATCTAACTTTGTCCCCGGAGGAACCCGTGGTTCGTCAGGCGTCCCAAACAAGTCCGCCAATGCTTGCTCAATCTGCTCGGCGTACGCGGGAGCAAGCTCCACTTCCGCCATCGCCAGCGTGTTCGGCTCGAATTCGGGCGTGCCGGACGTGCAGCCGCCAGCCATCGCTGCGAGCAGGATCGCAACACAAGCTTTCCAAGAATGAGTCGAGTAAACAACACGATCCATCATTCGCTCTCGCTCGCAATCTGTGCCGCATCCACGCTCAACGTGCCGAGGTCGGTCTTCTCGCCCGGCTTGATTTCCACGCTCACACGACCGCGTCGATCAAGCTCGGCGGTTTCCGACGCGCTGTCCTTGAGATAACCAGGTCGCTCGTGCCAGAACACAAAGTCATGCTCGCCGGCGGGGAGGTTCTCGATGGTAAAGTTACCATCGGCGTCGGTGACGGCCATGTACGGATCGTCGCGGACCACGAGCCATCCGCGCATGAAGGGATGTATGCTGCACGCCACGGGACGCGGCAGGCGCTGCTCGTCCTTGAACTCCAGCTTCTGCGTCGCGTCGGGAGCGAGCATGAAGTTGAACGAGTCGTCCGCGAGCTCGGCCTTGATGCTGTGGGCGATGGTGTCGGTGTTCTTCAGCACCAGCGGCTGCCCCACTCGCACGAGCGCCACGTGCGGCGTGAACGCACAACCCTTGTTGTCAAACTCCACCGGCTCGCCGAGCGACTTGGCGTAGTCGGGATGCACGGCGACCTTCTCACCACGCGCGGGCTTGAGAAACACCACGACGTTCGCAATGCCCTGATCCTTGCCGAGCTTCAAACTCTCGTTCTGCGGATCGGCGGTGCAGCAGAACTGGTCCTTCGAGGTATCGAGCTTCGCCAGCTTCGGCGCCTCGCCCTTCAGTACCACCCGCCCCGAAAGCGTCCCCCACCCTTCGTCGGCGCGAGCAATCGAAGGAATGGCGAGCGCAACGCAGCAGCACAGAAGTATTGGAAGTCGTTTCATCTTTCGAATGGCTCAGTGGTTTTGAACAGGAGGAAACGGAGAGAACAGAGAAGTGTGATGGGTTCGAGTTTTTAGAGCCACGGATCGACACGGATGAAACACCGATTCATCCATCGAAAGTTTAGAAGTGGCGGTCAGGCATTCTAACAGAAGGAAACGAAGGGAACGAAGACGTTATCTAGTTGGTCCTCTTCGTTCCCTTAGTTCCCTTCTGTTCCATACTTCCGCATCCTCAGTTCGCGGACTTTCCTGCTGTTCGATTCGTGTTTCATCCATGGCGATCCGTGGCCCAAAACCCACCTACTTTGAGGTTAGTTCAATGGCGGGTCGGCGGCTACGGGTCAAAACGTCGCACTTGCGGCTTCTGCTGCCGAAATCGCGTGGGTTTCGGACCTGCTGGCGAAGGTTTAGAATTACACAATTGCACCTCGAATCCCTGAGTTTTTCCGACGCATGAACGTTTTGATTGTAGGCAATGGTGGCCGCGAGCACGCACTGGCGTGGAAGATTTCGCAAAGCCCGCGGGCTGGCACGGTGTTTGTCGCACCGGGCAACGCGGGTACGGCGATCGATGCCGTGAACGTCGACCTTCAGGCGACCGACATCCCCGGCGTGGTGAAGTTCGCCAAGTCGAACGACATCGGGCTCACAATCGTCGGCCCCGAGGCGCCACTGGTGGCGGGCATGGTCGACGCGTTGCAAAAAGCGGGCCTTCGCGCGTTCGGACCCTCGAAGGCCGCGGCGGAACTCGAAGGGAGCAAGGTGTTCTGCAAGAACCTGCTCCGAACGGCCGATGTGCCTAGCGCGGACTACCGTGTGTTCCGCGACATCGAGAGCGCGACGCACTACCTAACGGAACGCGAAGACGATCCGGTGGTGGTGAAGGCCGATGGGCTCGCGGCGGGTAAGGGCGTGATCGTTTGCCAGAACCGTGCTGAGGCCCTCGAAGCGGTGGAGCGAATCGCCGGCAATCGCGAGTTTGGCGACGCAGGGAAGCAGATCGTCATCGAGGAGCGATTAGTGGGCCAGGAGGCCAGCGTGCTTGCAATCACCGACGGCCGCAACATCATCACGCTTCCCGCTGCACAGGATCACAAAGCGGCGTACGATGGCGATCTAGGTCCCAACACCGGCGGCATGGGTGCCTATTGCCCCACGCCCATGGTGAGCGACAAGCTGCTCGCCGATGTCGAAGCGACCGTACTAGTGCCAACCATTCATCAGATGAAGCGCTCGCGGCGGCCGTTCAAGGGAATCTTGTACGCGGGCATCATGCTCACCAAACACGGCCCCAAGGTGCTGGAGTACAACGTGCGATTCGGCGATCCCGAGTGCCAGCCGCTGCTGATGCGCATGAAGACCGACCTGTTGGAAGTGATCGACGCGGCGGTCGATGGGCGGCTTGACGAGATCGGCGAGATCGAATGGGATCCTCGCCCCGCGGTATGCGTGGTGATGGCGAGCGAAGGCTACCCCGGCAGTTACGAAAAGGGCTATCCGATTCGCGGACTCGAAGCTGCCGCAGCCCTGCCCGACGTCAAAGTGTTCCATGCCGGTACATCGAACATCGACGGCCAGGTGGTCAACATGGGCGGCCGAGTGCTCGGCGTCACGGCGCTCGGCCACACGATCGCCAAGGCGAAACTCGCCGCGTACCAAGCCGTAAAGTGCATCCGCTGGGAAGGCGCGTGGTGCCGGAAGGACATCTCGGACAAGGCGATTAACTAACAGGAATTCGTCGCGGATCTGCGCGGATGAAGCGGATGGGCGCGGATAGGAACTTGGCCAATTGAGACAATCCAAATCTTTGCTAACAAGCACGTGTCGAGTTGCGGCGGATTCGCGCCTAAGTTCCTGACGTCCTGAATCCGTGAGCCTCCGCTTCGATTCGCGTAGATCCGCGACTGATTCCTTGTAAGGACCCACACATTAACACTCTCCGCTACATCCTGGCCAATCTTCGGCATCACTGGCGGATGCATCTGGCGGTGGGGGCGGCGGTGGCGGTGGCGACGGCGGTGCTCACGGGGGCGCTGGTGGTGGGCGACTCGGTTCGCGGCAGCCTGCGTGACCTCACGCTGCAAAGGCTGGGGCGGATCGATCAAGCGCTCGTCACGCCAGGATTGTTCCGTACAGAACTCGCGAACGAACTGTCGGCGACCGAGGGTTTCGACCAGCACTTTGCGGCCGCGCTGCCCGCACTAGTCCTGCGTGGTTCGGCGACCGCTCGCGTGGACGATCAAACACGACGGGCGAGTGAACTCGATCTGTTCGGCGTAACGGACGCGTTTTGGTCCGCCGGCGATGGGGATCTCAGAGCCACGCCTGCGGCTGAGGGGGTGTGGCTCACGCGCGAGGTCGCTGCGGACCTGGGCGTGAAAGCGGGTGACGAAATCGTCCTGCAATTGCCGCTGGTGTCCGAAGTGCCCGCCGACAGTCCGCTGGGCGAGAAGGTCGATACCGTGGCGGGCCAGCGGCAACGCGTTGCGGGGGTGCTCCCAGACGAGGGACTGGCGCGTTTCGGACTTCAGCCCTCGCAGCGACCACCCCGCGCGGTGTTCATTCCACTCGATGTGCTCGCGAACGCGATCGACAAACCAGGTCGCGCGAACGCGATTCTTGTGACCAGCGACTCGATCACGCAGGCCACGGACGCCTCGGCTCGCGAGTGGCTGGACGATCATTTCCGACCAACGCTCGACGACCTTGGTTTGTCGGTGGAGCGACACGACGCGGATGGCGAGTACATGCAGATTGCGGCCCAAGGCATGGTCATCCCGCCGCAAGTGATGAAAGCCGCGGAGCGTGAATTCGAGAACGACCAATTGCAGCCACTCGCTACGTACCTCGCGAATACGATGCGGGTGGGGGACAAGTCGATTTCGTACTCCACCGTGGTGGGAATCGATTCTGCGAAAGAGCTCGGACCGCTCGTCGACGACGAGGGCAACCCGATCGTGCTCGCCGAGAACGAAATCGCGCTCAATGATTGGGCCGCCGAGCAGCTCGCTGCCAAGATCGGCGACATCGTGACGATTCGCTACTACGAACCCGAGAGCACGCATGGCAATTTGCGTGAACACGATCCGCCGCTGGAGCTAACCGTCAGAGCGATCGTGCCCTTGGCACGCGATGGCAAGGCGACGCGTGCAGCGGATCCGAACCTCACGCCGCAGCTCGAAGGAGTGACCGATCAGGAGTCGATCGCCGACTGGGACTTGCCGTTCGAGCTCACCGAACCGATCTCGCGGGCGGACGAGGACTATTGGGACGAGCATCGAGCGACCCCCAAGGCGTTCGTGTCGTTCGAACTCGGACGCAAATTGTGGGGCACGCGGTGGGGCGACGTGAGTATGCTCCGTTTGCCAGCGAACACCACCAACACCGTAGAAGGCGTCTCCCAGCGACTGAGCGAGTCGGTCGAACCGGCGGAGCTTGGCTTTGTCTTCCTGCCGGTGAAAGCGCAGGGCCTCGCTGCCGCCAGTGGAACCACGCCCTTCGATGGGCTGTTCTTGGGCTTCAGTATGTTCTTAATCGCCGCGGCGATCATGCTCCTGGTGCTTCTGTTTCGCTTGGGAATGGAAAGTCGGGCGCGAGAGATCGGACTGCTGTCGGCGGTTGGCTTCGATCCCAAACGCACTCGTCAATTGCTTTCGCGCGAAGCAATGTTGGTGGCGGTCGTCGGCGCGCTAGTGGGTGTCGTGCTCGGCATCGCGTACGCGTGGGCGATGATCACGGGGCTCAAGACGCTGTGGGTAGCGGCGATTGCCGCGCCGTTCTTGGAGCTGCACGTTGGACCGTGGAGTTTGGTGATTGGCTTGCTGCTGGGGCTGTTCACGGCGTGGGCAACCACTTGGTGGACGCTCCGAGGTATCGTACGGCAGTCGCCACGAGGTTTGCTCGCCGGGACAATGGACGAAGCGACCCCGCGCGCGACCGGCAAGCGCCGCAACTGGCGACTCTCGGAACTCGCGCTGGTGGGTGCGGTGGTGCTCGGCGCGTTCGGTGCCACGCAGCAAGGCGAAGCGCAGGCCGGCGCGTTCTTCGGCGTCGGGGCCCTCGCACTCGCTGGCATGCTCGGGCTCGTTCGCCGGTACTGGCAAAACATGGCCTCCGCGCGGTCGAACGTCACGCGGCTGTCGCTGGTCCGACTTGCCGTGGCGAACCTTGCCCGGCGTCCGGGACGCAGCACGCTAACCGTGGGGCTTGTCGCGGCGGCAAGTTTTCTGCTCCTAGCCATCAGCGCGTTCCGCCTCGCACCGACCGAAGCGGGGACCGGTGGTTTTGCGTGGTACGCCACGAGTGCTGCCCCGCTGCATTACGATCTGGGGACGAGCGATGGCCAGCTCGAACTCGGCTTCCGCGACGCCGAAATGGACCAACTCGCCGAGTGTCAGGTCGAGTCACTGCGGGTTCACGGCGGCGAGGACGCGAGCTGCCTGAACCTTTACCGCACCGCCCAGCCGCGGATCCTTGGCGTTCGCGATGCGGATCGCGTGCTCGCGGGTTTCGCGTGGACGGCCAAACTTAATCACGAGCGCCCCGTGCCCGATCTCGATGTCGACCTGGGCGTGGATGATCGCGATCGACCGATTGTGCCGGTGGTGCTCGACTTCAACACGGCTATGTACAGTCTGCATCTGACCGGCGGTGTGGGCTCGCAGCTTGTCGTTCGTGATGGCGACGACCAGCAGGTGACCGTCGAAGTTGTCGGGCTCTTACAGAACAGCATCTTGCAGGGCGACCTGCTCGTGAGCGACGCGAACTTTCGCCGACTGTTCCCTGGCGAATCGGGCTCGCAGTTGTTCCTGATCCGCGACAAGACGGAACAGAACGAGTCGCCACTCGATACTACGCTTGATACGATGCTTGAGAATCGACTCGGTGATTACGGCTTCGCGGCGACCTCGACCGACGAGCGGCTCGCTGGTTTCCTCGCTGTGCAGAATACGTACCTCTCAACGTTCCAGTCGCTTGGCGGACTGGGGCTGCTGCTGGGCACGATCGGCCTTGCTGTCGTGCAGCTTCGCAATGTGCTCGAACGCCGTGGCGAGCTCGCGCTGGTGCAAGCTGTCGGGTTTTCGCGGGGCCGTGTCGTGGCGATGGTGTTGCTGGAAAATCTCGCGCTATTGCTCCTGGGGCTCGCTTTGGGGGGCGCGGCCGCGGCACTAGCGTTACTGCCGCAACTCGGCGTTCAGCAGACTTCGGTGCCGTGGCAGACCATGCTTGGACTTCTGGCCATCGTGCTGCTGGTGGGCGTCTTGGCGACGTGGCTCGCGACGCGGGGAGCACTGCGGCAAGCCATATTGCCGGCGCTGCGAGGGGATTAGGCAGAGATTTCGCCCACGACCCCGACCAGGCTTGGTCGGGGCTATTCACTGCGTTGAGTTTGAGCGCTGTGGCCCATCTGGGTCAGTTCGACTAAATTGGGGCCTTCCCCCCTGCCCTTTATCCCACCTAACGATTGCCGTTCATGCGTAGTCTCCTGCTAGTCATTGCCTCGTTCGCCGTCACCATCCTGTGCTGGGGGCTTTACGGTCCGGTGCTGCACTTTGGGCAGCACGACATGTACATCGGCACGGGCGATCGTCCCGATGCCCGCCTCCGGCCCTTTGTGTGCGTTGGTCTAGCGTACTTCCTAATTGGCGTGATCGTTCCGGCGGCCATCTTGTGGCTGAAGGGCGAGAAGGGGCATTGGTCAACGACCGGCATCTTGTGGAGTCTCGCCGGCGGTGCTCTTGGCGCGATTGGCGCGCTGGGCATTATCATGGCGTTCAACTTCGATGGCAAACCAATCTACGTGATGCCGCTCGTCTTTGGCGGGGCGCCGGTGGTCAATTCGTTCCTGACCATCTACTGGGCGAAGCGCACGAAGGAAGTCGGCCCACTGTTCCTGGCCGGACTCATCATCGTGCTGATCGGGGCTGTAACCGTGCTGGCCTTCAATCCCGCAGCCACCACAGCCAAAGTCGACTTCTTCTCGTTTAACTTTCTCCTCCAGTTGCTATCCATCGCCACGGTGATCGTGTGTTGGGGGGCTTATGGTCCCGTGCTGCACAAAGGACAAGCCGCGATGGATCACAGTCGACTGCGGCCGCTACTGTGTGTTGGTCTCGCGTACTTTGTGATCGCTGTGGTCGTACCGAACATTCTGCTCTTGATGCCGGCGTTTGAAGAGGCAAGCGAGTACAACTTCGCTGGCACCGCGTGGAGTCTCGCCGCGGGAGCCGCTGGAGCGCTTGGCGCGCTCGGCATCATCATGGCGTTTAACTTTGGTGGCAAACCGGTGTTTGTGATGCCATTGATCTTCGGCGGCGCGCCGGTGGTGAACGTGCTGTTCGACACGTATCACAAGGGGGCGTTCGGCAACTTGGGGGGGTTCTTCCTCGCGGGATTGATCCTCGCGATCGCGGGTTCGGCGATGGTGCTGGTGTTCGCGCCAAAGGGCGCGCCTCCTGCGAAGGCGAACTAGAGGTTCATTCAATAGCCGGACCGCCACGCGGTCCGGGAATTCCCGGAGGCAAGTGTGCCTCCGGCTATTGAAGAAAAAAACGAAACCTCAAGTCCCGCGGATCGCACCGAACCACTCGATTTGCTTGCGGGGGCAGAAGACGAACCCGTGCTGTTGGCAGTAGGGCCGGAGCCATTCTTCGCGGTGGAGGAGCTCGGGTTGCTCGACCCCTTGCGGCATGAGCAGCACGCGGTCGGCGTCCACCGGGGCAATGGCTTCCAGGTAGCTTTCGACTTCGGCCAAGTCGTTGGGCGAGTCGACAACGAACTTCAACTGGTAGGTGTGCTGCTCCATCAACTGCCGGACGACGTCGGGGCGATGGCGTGTTTCGTTGTGGCGATGGTGCCAGCGGTGGTGCTTCTGGCGGTCGGGAGCAGAGCTCGCGAACTTCGGGCTCACTGACATCAGGTCGCACTCGACGGGAAGAAACAGCGTACCGGCGGTCTCGATGGTCACGTGCCGACCGCGTCGCCGCAGTTCCTGGCACAGCGGAATCAGTTCCGCGAACAGCATCGGCTCGCCACCCGTGATCACCACGTGAGGACAATCCCACTCGTCGATCTGGGCGATGATTTCGTCAACCCCGAGATCCACTCCCTCGGGCATCCACGACGCAAACGGCGTGTCGCAGTACCAGCATCGCAAGTTACACCCACTCGCGCGAACGAACACACTCGGAATGCCCGTGAGCAACCCTTCGCCCTGCGTCGACTTGTAGATTTCAGCAATTCGCATTGATCGAGCTGTTAGCTCAAAGCTGTAAGCGTTTAGGTTTGGTAGGCAATCGGGTCTTCGAGGCCGGCTTCGGCGAAGCCTTTCTTACGGAGCTGGCAGGCGTCGCAGCGACCGCACGACGTGCCTTCGTCATTTGGCGCGTAGCACGTGTGCGTTAGGCTATAGTCAACTCCGAGCTCGGTGCCCCGCGTGATGATTTGGGCCTTCGTCCATTGTACTAACGGCGTGTGGATTCGGAAACGAAGCGTCCCCTCGACGCCCGCTTTTGTGGCGAGATTCGCCAGGGTCTCAAACGCCGCAATGTACTCGGGCCGGCAGTCGGGATAACCGCTATAGTCCACCGCGTTGACGCCGATGAACAGATCCGCCGCCCCGATAACCTCTGCGTACCCAAGGGCCAGCGAAAGCATCACCGTATTCCGGGCCGGCACGTAGGTGATTGGTATACCACCCGCCATCGACTCCGCGTCACGGTCCTGCGGGACGGCGATGTCGTCGGTAAGGGCGCTTCCACCCAAGGCGTCGAGCGAGATTGCAACAGTCTTGTGCTCGCGAACTCCGACAGCCTGGGCCACCCGAGCAGCAGATTCGAGCTCGAAACGGTGCCGCTGCCCGTAGTCGACGCTCAGGGCGTAGAGTTCGAAGCCCTCGTGCCGGGCGATGGCGGCGGTGGTGGCGGAGTCGAGACCGCCGGAGAGCAAGACGACTGCTTTTGGTGGGTGGGAAGCGGCGGACATCGGGTTTTCCGAATCTCAGTTTAAACGGGGGAACGCTCGGGAAATTCGGAGCACAGTCGGCCGCCAAGCGACTAGACTCGCAGATTGCGGCACCTTTCGCCTTGGGGTTCATCATGCCAAAATGGCCGGTCGCCTGAAAGGAGAGGTACCTCAATGTCCGAAAATCGTCAGCTACTCGAAACGTTTGAAAATCAGTTCCCCGACCGCGATTACAAGATCGAAATCGTGGCCCCGGAGTTCACGTCGGTTTGTCCCAAAACGGGTCAGCCCGATTTTGGCACGATCACCATCTCGTACACGCCCGACAAGGTGTGCATCGAGCTGAAGAGTCTGAAAATGTACTTACAGAGCTTTCGCAACCAGGGCATTTACTACGAGCACGTGACCAACACGATGCTCGACGACCTCGTAGCGGTGAGCCGACCACGCTGGATGAAGATCGTAGCGGCGTTCAATGCCCGCGGCGGAATCACCGAAACCGTTACCTCGCAGTACACTTCGGCGATGTAGTACGGGCGGCGCGTGCCGCTGCTTGTCCCAACGACCACGCATCCACCAGAAAAACCTGGCAAATTACCCCTCGGGAATCGAATGGCTGACCAACCTCGCGTAATCCTCTCCGGCTTCGCCGACGAAGCGGCCATTCACAAGACGGCCGTCGAGCAGTTCGCCGCGTTCGCCGCGATTGGCCTGGAGTACTACAGCCTTCGCTTCGTGGACGTCGGCAGCGGCATCAAGAACGTGATGCAGCTTACCAAGGGCGAGATCACCAAGCTCCGCCATTTGGAGAGCGAGTACGGCATGAACGTTGCCTCGATTGGTTCGCCCATCGGCAAGGTGAAGCTCGAAGACAAGAGCGACGGAACCAAGAATCGCTACGTCCCTTTCAAGAGGTACTTGAAGAGCGAAGTCGCCAAGGCATGCGAACTAGCCCACGCGTTCGAAACCAAGTTGATCCGCGGGTTCAGCTTCTACCACCCCAAGGGCTCGGATCCGCAGGAATACGTCAATCAGGCAGCCGATCAACTCGGTGAGATCGCCGAGCTCTGCCATCGCAGCGATCTGACGTTTGGCCTCGAAGTCGAGGCGAATCTTGTCGGACAAACCGGCCACTTGCTCGCCGAGTTGCATCGCAAGGTGAACCACCCCGCGATGGTCACCATTTTCGATGGCGGCAACTTGGTGAGCCAAGGGATGTCGACCGACGAAGTGTTCCAGGAATACCTAGCGATGAAGCCGAGCATCGGCTGGATGCACATCAAGGACTACCGCGATCCGTCGATGAGCGGCAAGACGGGCCACGTTGAAGAGGACAAGCTGAAGAACTTCGTCCCCGCCGATATTGGCGACTCGGGCCACACTCGCATCATGGACGACTTCAAGGAGATGCTGCCCAAGCTCGAGCGGAAGCTCAAGCGGCGTGGCATTCCCGGCGTGTTCCTCGATCTCGAGCCGCACCTCAAGGGTGGCGGGCAGTTCGGTGGGTTCAGCGGACCCGATGGCATGGGCGTCGCCCTGCGTGCCTTGCGTCGCGTGCTCGACTACGTTGGCGTTGCCTACGATGTCCGCGAGTGGGACGACATTGTCGTCGCCCGAGGGTTCTAGCGAATCGGCAGCGCTGCTTCGGTGGTGACTTCCACTTGGCGGCGATCGGCTTTGGGCTGCCCCGGTGCGAGCAACGCGCGGCCGCAGCGGATCGCCCAGTAACCGGCGGCGGCGATCGCCCCGGCACCCGCGTACAGCGGCATGCCCATTTGGCCCTTCGACGCCCACACCAGGAAGCCACCCGACACGCAGCCGATGAGGCACATCAGTAGGTTCGAGCCGGCCCGTTCGCGCTGCCGGCGGGAGTGGGCGATCTTGATCGCTTCGCGTGCCGAGTTGTTCGCCAAGTCCCGCAGCATGGACATGTCGGTCGCATGCTCGGGCGTGGGCCCCGATTTGATCTCGTGTAGATTTTCCAGAGGTTTGACCGGCACCACCGGGGTTAGCACCACGGGTTGCGCCTCGGCAACCACCTGCTGTTGCTGCTTGGCGGCTTGGGCCTCAAGCTGCTTTTTATCGCCCATCAAGGTGGGACCAGCAGGCTCGCCCCGCAGGCGGGCCATCATCTTTTCCATGTAGGCTTCGATCGACTCGTCGTCGTGGTGCTCGGCTTTCGGCGCCGGCATCGCCACCGGCTCGGGCTCGCGGTGGACGGGCACCGAGGGGGCGGGGGTCGAGTCGTCTTCGTCGAGCAGGTGCTTGTACTTCTCGATGAACGAAACGGGCTCCTCGCGCTTCACGGGCGCTAGTATTTCGACCTCTGTCACAGCTTCGTCGGTGGCGGTCTCCGCTTCGGCTTCGACAGGCGCTTCGGGCAACCAAAGGCTTGCCCCTTCGCGGTGTGGCTCCGAAGGTGCCTCTTCGCCTCCTTCACTCTCCACCGGCGGTGCGGCCCAGAAGTCGTGCGACGCCTCGGTTACGGCTTCGGGGTGCTCGACCTCGTAGTGCAAGCGCTCGGACGCCTCGGCCCGCAGCGACGACAGCCGACCCCACAGGTCCTGCTCACTACGAACAGGCTCAGCGTCCGGGGACTGGCCGCGATCGAAGGAGGCAGGCGTATCAAGTTCGGATTCGACGATCGAGGTGACTTCAAGCTCCGGCGCGAACGTTTCGGCGGCGTTCACCGGCTCGCTCTCGCGAATGGCAGGCGATTGAACCTCGATGTCCCACAACGATTCTGGCTGGAGTGAGTCGAGCTCGGTTTCGGGTTCCGACTCACTTTCAGCTAAAGGCGGGTCGGCGATCGGGTGGTGGTCGAGTTCGCGGCTCCCTACTTCCACCGGCAGGTAATCGTCAATCGGTCCATCGCCTTGCGGCAACAGTTGGAAGGTAGAGTCAGACTCTTCGCTCGGCCGCGTCGGCAGTTCGATCCGCGGCGCGTCCTTCCACCAGTCGATAGTGGCCGACTCAACGAATTTCTCGGCTTTGGCGATGACCTCCGCTTCGCCGTCCAGTTCGGTCGCCCGGTCGGCAATCGGGGCTGGCTCGGTCGGCGATAGCTCTCTGGTCGCTTCGGCCGGTTGGACTTCGCCGCGGAACTGCTCGGTTGCCTCTTGTCGTTGCCGCGTGAGCTCGTCGCGCAGCTCGATCACCAGCGAGTCGCGATCGGCGATTTGCTGTTCGAGTTCCGACAAACGGTTCTCCAGCGATTGCTCGCGCTGGTGATGCGAAGCGGACAGGGCGCGGACTTCGTCGCGGACTTGCGAGATTTCGCTGGTCAGCGAGGCAAGACGTCCGGCGAGTTCGTCGCGCTCGAACACCAGTCGCTCGCGCTCGGTTTCGGTGCTGGCGAGTCGGCTTTCGAGCGATGCAATCTCCATTGCCAGCCGCTCGCGCTCGCTTCGCTCGTGGCGAACCATGTTCACCAACTGCTTGGCCCGCTGGCGGTTGGTGTCCGATCGCTTTTCTGCGGGAACACTCGCAACCTTGGGCGCGGCAAGCAGTTCTTGGACTTGATTCGCAACCTCTGCGACCGTCGCTTCCGGTTCCGCGGACTTGCTTATCGGTGCCGAGTACAGTTGTTCCTCGGCGGGCTCCGGCCCATTGTATTCCAATAACAGGTCCACTGGTCCGATGGTCAGCCGATCGCCGGGTACCAGCGTGGCCTCGGTGAAGACCTCGCCGTTGAGCAAGGTGTCGTCCGACCAGCGACGCACGGTGAGCCCATGTTGGCCCTTGGTTACCAAGCAGTGAAGCGGGCGGACACCGCGATCAATCAGCCTAACGGTGCAACTCTGCCCGCTGCCAATCGTGGCCTTGTCGCCGGTGAGGGCGAAGTCCCAGCCAATGCCGTCGGCGCGGCGAAGCACCCAGGTGGCTGCGTCGGTCGAAGTGGTTCGTCGAGTCAGGGTGTTGGCGGTCATGCGACGTTGGGCGTGGGGCGATACGTTGGCTGTTCTCTGGTGCTTGCGGAGGGGAGTTCCGCTAGCACTTTTCGGGGAACAATAGCTGCTTAGGTCTAGCTCGCAGCACCCAACTGGTCAAAAACCTATGCCTCTCAAACTAAAGTTCGCCATTCAGCGTGATCCGGCTCATCCGCCGAGAACGATTCTGCCGAATTGGAGGGTGGAGAGTTGCCATACTTCTTCCGAGGGGTTTCGTCCACCAAGGTGTCTTGCCTGGTGGTCGTCTCTCCGCCGGAGTTCAAGGACCGGCACTTCCGCAGGAGGCATACCCAAATGACGGTACAAAAACAGGGCTTTTGGCGATTGTTCTCTCTGTACGGAGCCAGGCGGTAAAAACACCACGATTCGACAACCTTTCATTCCTCGGTTGCGTACTATAGTTACCGTAACTGCCCCAGAAGCCGCGGAAAACGCGTGTCCCTCGGGCGGTGATACTACTATTTACCGTTCCTCGTCAGGACTTGCCCCGGCGAGGAAACCAGAAGGCGGAGCGGCTATTCGATTGGAGTGATCCAGCGACTCCAATCCGACCGTCGGCAACTGAGGAGCACACCATGGCACGCAAAGATTCCATCTCCAAGATGCGGGAAGTTTTGATCAAGCGCCGCGACGCGCTCCGCAAAGCCCTCGCCGGCGACTTGAGCCTCTTGAATCAACTCCGCGAGCAATCGGGCAGCGACATTGTCGACGCCGCCCTGGATGCCGCCCAAGACGAAATCAGTTCGCAACTGGCCGAAGTCGAAAGCCGCGAACTGGCGCACATCGAGCGAGCGCTCGACAGCATGCGTCAGGGAACTTATGGCAATTGCGAGCACTGCGACGCCAAAATCCCACTGGCCCGCCTACAAGCCCTTCCCTACGCCACGATGTGCATCGACTGCCAGCGCGCCGTGGAGACGGGCGAACTCGATCTTCGCCGCGACAGCGACTGGGGGCGAGTAGTCGACACCGGTTTTAGCGACGCCGACGTGTCGCTGACCGACCTCGAACTTCAATAAGCTACCCACGCCCAACTTCGGGCGATAGACCTTACGCGATCCCTCGAAACCGCCGGCACCATGCCGGCGGTTTCTTTTTTGGCCCCGCCATTTCCGCCAAATCTTTCACTCGGCGGTCGCTCCTGGTGGGCTATAATTAGCGAGTAAATTGCCCCTCTGCCCGTTCAGCGCTTTCCCGTCGAGGCCGCCGTGTTTCGCTCGCCCCGCTTCCGCCAGTTGACTGCCCTGCTCGCCCTCGCGACCGGATGCAGCTTGCCGGCTGTGGCCGTGGCGCAGACAACGCTGCTCAACACCTTGGCGACGCCGGCAGACCAAACAGAGCGCGAACGGGACTACGATCAACTCTCGCGCGATGTCGATGCCCTGGAGCGCGAGCTCGGAATCATCAAACGCGTCGTCAAGCTGGTCACGCCGTCGGTGGTGCATATCGAGGCCAGCCCCCTACGAACTTCCGGCCAGCGGACCGACCTCCAAGAAGCGGGATCCGGCGTGATCGTGATGATCAACAACCGGCCTTACGTGCTCACCAACCGCCACGTCATCAAGCACTCGTCCGAGCCCAACGTCCGCGTGCAGTTCGCCGATGGCAACGTCACCAACCCCGAGCGAATCTGGAGCGACCCCGAAACCGATGTCGCCGTCATGCAACTGCCGAGCATGAACTTGCTGTCGGCGCGGCTTGGGAATAGCGATCGCATTGAGATTGGTGAGCAAGTCGTGGCGGTCGGCAGTCCCTTCGGTTTGAGCCAAAGCGTCACGCGTGGCATCATCAGCGCGAAGGGGCGCTACAATCTGGATCTCGGCGATGGCGACGTTCGCTTGCAAAACTTCCTGCAAACCGACGCCGCGATCAACCCCGGTAACAGCGGCGGGCCACTGATTAACCTGCGCGGCGAGGTCGTTGGTATCAATACGGCGATAGCCAGCAACTCAGGCGGCAACGAGGGCATCGGTTTCTCGATTCCCATCAATGCCGTGGTCCGCATCGCCGAAGACCTTACGAGCACCGGCAAAGTGAATCGCGGCTTCCTAGGCGTTACGCTCGACTCGCTGTTCGACGACCGCCGCGCGCGGGCCCTTGGGCTTCCCGGGCTAGCTGGGACCCGAGTGAAGACCGTCGAACCCGGCTCGCCCGCCGCTCGCGCCAGCCTGCAACCCGACGACGTGATTCTTCTGTACGATGGCGTCCGCGTCACCGACATGGACCACCTTATCAGTCTGGTGGGCCTTACGGAAATCGGACGCGATGTGCCGATCATGGTGTTCCGCGACCGCCGTGCGATCCCGATGTCGGTGATGATCGGCGACGATCAAACGATGGCGGCGAAGAAGTAAGCAGCCCGAGGGCATTTCAACAAGTAGCCGGACTCGCAAGAGTTCGGGCCTTCGTGGTAAGTTCCCGAACTCTTGCGAGTCCGGCTACGAAGTACGCTACGGCGCCCGGCTAATCGTCTCGACGATCACCGCTTCCACCGCCGCGGCGTCCATTTCGGTTGCCACGTCCATGTTGGGCTGCTCGGCGCTGTGCGGACGACGGTCGAACACGGTCGCACCATGCGTCAGATTGCCGCCCGTCTCGACGTCGCCGTACATCCGCTCGGTGGTAAACAGCGACGGCCGCATCGCCGCCACTACGCCGACCACGTCGCGAACGTAAATGCCCTCGATGCCAAGATGCTGCCGCGAACTACGATAAGCGCCGGGTAAGATCCTCTGCAGCAGCGCCGAGGTGCGTGAATCTTGCGACTTCAGCTTCTCGAGGAAATCGAAGCCCAGCATGACTTCGCTGGTGATGTCCATCGGCAGGATGGTCTTCGTCACGGGCGACTTGAACACCTGGCTCGCCGCTTCGCTATCGCAGTAGATGTTAAACTCGGCGGCCGCGGTGACGTTGCCGGGCGCGGTGACGGTTCCGCCGACGATGATCAGGTGCCCAATCATGCTGGCGAGGTCGGGCTCGCACCGCAGTAGGTCCGAGATGTTCGTTAGCGGGCCCATGGCGACGACCGTCACGTCGCCCGGCGCGCGGCGGATCTCGTCGGCGAGCACCTTCATCGACAGGTGGCGGTTGGCGAGCTCCGCGACCTGGAACTGCGCGCCGCAAAGTCCGTCGTCGCCGTGCAGGTGCCGCGCGTCGACGCGGAGCATTTGCTCGGGCGAGGCGGCACCGATGCGAGGCCATCGCACGGGGTCCAGCTGCTCGACCACTGCCTGAACGTTGCGGCTCGCCAGCTTCGGGGCGACATTGCCACCCGTCGCGGTGACGGCGATCACGTCGAGCTCCTCGGCCGCCAGCGCGACGCACAGCGCCAGCGCGTCGTCGTAGCCGGGATCCATATCCAATATCACTTTGCGGGGCATCGGCACCTCGATGGTCGTCTATCTAGTTGGCTCGCGGACAGTTGCAGGGCGAGTGGCGGGCGGGCCGCTTTCGGCCTGCCTCGACTTCCTTTATCCTGAACCCACTACGATAGCACAATGCGGATTCCATGCCAGAAAGCCCCCGAGCCTTCGATGAACCCCCAAATCGCTGAAATTCTTGGCCGCGTGGCGGGAGGGATCGACCTGACCATGGCCGAAATGCAGTCGGCAATGGACCTCGTGATGTCGGGACAGTGCTCGGACGAAGAAATCGGCCTGCTGCTAACGGGTCTTGCGGCGAAGGGCGAAACGGTCGAAGAATTGGCCGGAGCCGCCGCATCCCTGCGCGGGCACATGACGCCCATCCGCACATCGCGGCGGGGAATTCTCGACACCTGCGGCACCGGCGGCGGCGGTTCCACCACGTTCAACATCAGCACCACGGCCGCCATCATCGCCGCGGCAGCCGGCGTGCCGGTCGCCAAACACGGCAATCGCAGCATTACGAGCCGTAGCGGCTCGGCCGACGTTCTTGCGGCGCTCGGCGTGAATCTCGATGCCAGCCGCGAACAGGTGGAGGCTTGCCTCGAAGAGCTGGGCCTCTGTTTCTGCTTCGCCCCGCTCGCCCACCCCGCCATGCGGCATGTTGGGCCGGTCCGAAAGAAGCTCGGCATTCGCACCATCTTCAACCTGCTCGGCCCGCTCGCGAATCCAGCGAGCGCCAGCTACCAGCTGCTTGGCGCGGGACGCGGCGAGCACCAGGAGCTTCTCGCCCGGGCCATGCAACTCCTCGGCACCAAGCGCACCCTGGTCGTGCACGGTAGCGATGGCATGGGCGACGTGACGTGTAGCGGAACCACGCGCGTGCTTTCGGTTACTCATGAAGGAATCGAGGACTTCACCTGGACGCCGGCCGACTTCGGACTGGAAGCGTCGACGACCGAATCGCTGGCAATCGACACTCCCGAAGAAAGTGCGGCAGTGGTACGCCGACTCTTGGCGGGCGAACGAGGTGCAGCGCGGGACGTAGTGGTGCTGAACGCCGCCGCCGCACTGATTGCTGCGGGGGTAGCGGACTCGCCCGAAGCTGCCGCGAAGCTCGCCACGCAGGCGATCGATAGCGGTGCGGCTGCTGAGCTTTTAGCGAAGCTGGCGGAACGCAGTCACGCGGCGAACTAGTCGACTTTTGTTGGGACCATCTCGTCCCAAACCTGCGCGCCGACGATGTCTCTCGCGAACGCCGACTCATCGCCCCAACGATCGGTGCCAGCGGCTCGGAAACAATCCCAAACCTTCTTCGCCGGCGTAGTACCATCCGCCTCGCGGCGTCGCAGCCCGAGCAACAGTCCCCCTTCGTCGGGATGATCGACGTGGCGATGCAGAATGAACGCATCGATTCCGTCCAGCCGATCCACCAGATCGTACGCCAGGCAGTAAGCCGCGGCTTGCACCGCCTCGCCATCCGCTGTCGCCGGCGTGTGAAAACCTTGCTCGCTCAAGATCACTCGTCGCGGAACTCCGTTGTACAAAAGCTCTGGACGCTTGAGATACTCTGTGAGCACATCAAGATTCTTAAACGTGATACGAGGCGTGTCGGGGCTGGGGTTCGCTGACTTGTCATTCCAGAACCTCGGTTCAAACAGATTCTCGGGGTACGGGTGAAAGGCCACGTGCCAATCGAAGTTCTCCTCCGGCGACTCGGTGGCCCGACGCGCGAAATCGTCGATGAGCCACTTGCCCGGAAACGCCTGAAATTCGTCCGCCGCGGGGTAGCGGATGTTCCAGTGGTGCTCGAGCGAAAGGTAAACTCGCGGCCAACTCGCCTCACGCCGCACGGCACGGTGCACCAGCTTCAACGTCTGCCAGTAGTCTTCGGCCAACTGCTCGAAGCTCGCGCGCCCCTGATTATTCCAGTACCAGTGCGAGTTCACTTCGTTGCCAACGATGTGGCCGACCACCCGGCCATGCGTCTGCGCGGGGTCGGACCACCGCGCGGCGAGGAACGACAACAGGGCCTCGATCTGCTCGCGACTTTCCGGCGAGCGCGTGTTGAGCGCGCCGAGGCGATTCGGCGCCGCTGGGTCGTAGTCGGGATGAAGCAGCACCGCGTCCTGCTCGGCGTTGCCCGACGCGTAGGCGAGCAGAATGACGTACACCAGCACGCCACGATCGCTGAGCGGGCGAATGGTCGCGTCGAGCGCTTCGAGATAACCCCGCCGCACGGCCAGGGGCTTTCCGTGATGCTCGACCACCAGCACGCCCTCCCCCTGCTCTCCCCCGGGCGGGACGAACAGCCCGGAGAGGTTCACGTTGATCGCGGCGTGCGCGATGCCAAGCGCGAGCGCGTCGTCGACTTGTTCGACTTGCAAGCCTTTTTTGGAGGCCGCAGCTGGAAAGGTCTCCTCCTCCGCATGAGCGCTCACCGAGACGAGCACCATGGCACACAGGACTCGCAGCAGCGTGAGGTGGAGTTCGCGCATGGGGTGTTCCTTCACGATCCGCGGGGCGGTCCGGCTAGGAAGATCGTTGGACTAACTCAGTATCTGTTTCACCACGCGTGCTTTTTCGACGCCCGTGAGTCGTTGGTCGAGGCCGCGGAACTTCACGGCCAGTCGCTCATGGTCGATGCCCAGTTGATGCAGGATCGTGGCATTGAGGTCGCGAATGTGAACCGCACCGTCTTCGAACTTCGTGGTCGGCGCACCCGAGGCATCGACGATGTTGCATCCGTAGTCGTCCGTGGTGCCATGCACAACGCCGGGCTTCATGCCACCGCCGGCCATCCAAATGGTAAAGCAACCGGGGTGATGGTCGCGACCATAGGTCGTGGCGCTCATCTCACCTTGGCAGTAAATCGTACGGCCGAACTCGCCACCCCAGATCACGAGAGTATCATCGAGCAACCCGCGCATCTTCAAATCCTGCACCAGCGCCCAACTTGCTTGATCGACGTCCTGGCACTGGGCAGGCAGGTCGCGTGGGATGCTGTCGTGCTGATCCCAGCCGCGATGGAAGATCTGGGTGAACCGAACGCCGCGCTCGATCATCCGCCGGGCAAGCAGGCAACTCGCCGCAAACGTGCCGGGCGTGCGGACTTCAGGGCCATACATGTCGAGCACGTGCTGCGGTTCGTCGGAAATATCCACCAACTCCGGCACTGACGTCTGCATGCGGTAAGCCATCTCGTACTGCGCGATCCGCGCGGAGGTCTCGGGATCGGCGTGTGAGGCAAAATGTTCCTCGTTGAACTGCGCGATGGTGTCGAGCACCCGGCGACGGTCGCTGGCATCCATTCCCGGCGGATTCGAAAGGAACAACACGGGGTCCCCACTCGCCCGCATCGCCACGCCCTGGTGCTTGCTCGGCAAGAAGCCCGTTCCCCACAGGCGATTGTAGAGGGCCTGCGCGTCGCGCTTCGCCGACCACTTGGGCGTCATCACCACGAAAGCCGGTAGGTCGGCATTCTCGCTTCCCAGGCCGTAGCTAAGCCATGCGCCGAGGCTCGGATAACCTGGAAGTTGATTGCCCGTGTTGATGTACGTGATGGCCGGATCGTGGTTGATCGCCTCGGTCCACACCGATCGCACGAAGGTCAAGTCGTCCACCATCTTCGCGGTGTGAGGCAGAAGTTCGCTCACCCACGCGCCGCATTTTCCATGCTGAGCAAACTTGTATCGCGTGGGAGCGATTGGAAACGACGATTGCCCGGAGGTCATGGTGGTGACTCGCGTGCGAAGCACGGGCGAGCCATCTTCGTACTTTTCGAGCCTGAGGTCCGCCTTCTCCTTGGCAACCATCTTGGGCTTGTAGTCGAACAGATCGGGAGGCGACGGTGCGCCTGCCATGAACAAGTAGATCGCCCGCTTTGCTTTGGGGGCGAAATGCGGGATGTTACCTAGCCCTCCTACGCTGGCCGAGCTCGCCATCGACTCGCCACCCGCCATCGATGCCAATGCCGCGGTCCCCAGCCCCATGGCTCCCTGGGCAAAGAAGTGCCGCCGAGTAAGTTGCTGCAGGTAATCCTGAATCGGGAACATATCTTCGCCCTTGAGTGCAATCGCGAGGGTTCGCTACTCTTTAGTTACCAGTTCGTCGAGATTCAATACGACATTCGCCACCAGCGTCCATGCAGCAAGCTCGGCCCGATCGAGCTCGTCACTTGGCGGCGCAACACCAATCGCCAACAGCTTGCTCGCGGCTTCGCTATCGTTTTGATAGCGATCAAGACTAGCTTGATACACACCGACCAAGCGCTCCGTCTCCGCCCCCGTTGGCTCTCGCATCACCGCCAAGCGGAGCATCCTCGCCGCTATCTGGTCCGCCGACCCTGCTGCCTCGAGCATCGACCGCTCTGCCAGCGCCCGCGCGGCCTCAACGTACTGTGGATCATTTAGCAATAGCAGCGCGGCCAGCGGTGTATTGGTGCGTTCGCGGCGGACCACGCAGCTTTCGCGAGAAGGAGCATCTAGCGTTGTTAGTTGAGGAGGCGGTGACGTCCGCTTCCAGAACGTGTAGAGACTGCGGCGATGCACTTTCTCGTGCTCGGTATCCGCGACGAAAAAACGCGTATTCGAACCCGAGTAGGCCACCGCTTCCCACAGCCCGTCCGGCTGAGGAGGCTTCACTCCCGGGCCGCCGAGGCGGTCGACCAACAACCCGCTCACAGCGAGCGCCTGGTCGCGAATGACCTCGGCGTCCATTCGATATCGCGGCCCGCGAGCGAGCAGTCGATTGCGGGGATCGCGTGTCTGTAGCTCTTCGCTCGTCACCGACGACTGCCGATAGGTGCTCGACATCACCAGTTGCTTCACCAGCCGTTTCACGTCCCAGCCATGCTCGCGGAAGTCGACCGCCAACCAGTCGAGTAGCTCCGGATGGCTCGGCCACGCGCCCTGCGAGCCAAAGTCCTCGGCGGTCTCGACGATACCTGTGCCAAAGAATTGCTGCCAGAACCGATTTACCGTCACGCGAGCCATCAACGGGTGCTCGGGCGATACCAGCCACTTGCCAAAACCAAGCCGGTCGTTCGAGGCCCCTTCGGGCAGCGGCGGCAGGAAACTCGGCACCGCGCGCGGCAATGGCCCTAGCTCTTTGTCCGGCGACGCGTAGTCGCCACGCAGCAACAAGTAGGCCGGCAGCGGATCGGCGCGCTCTTTCATCACCAGCGTGGTCGGAATCGCCGACTCCAGTTCGACGATCTCGCGGTCCAATCGATCGATGTTCGCGGTCAACGACTCAATCTCCTCGGCATCGCACACCAGCATCCGGTAATGCTGGCGAAGCCGTGCTCGCTGCTCGTCGGTTCGCTCCCCTTCGGACACATTGAGCGCGGCAATCACTTCGGCCGGGAGGCCGTCGGCCTCTTTGGGCATCGTAAAGCAGAAGCCCGACGTTCCCTGCGCATTGGACACCTTGATGAGCAACTCGTTCTTGCCCTTCTTGAGCTTTAACTTCAGCTTCTCATCGTCCGGCTTGACAGCGCGAAGCCCATGCTTGCTGTAAATTAGCTTGCCATTCAAATAGACCTTGGCCCCGTCGTCGAAGCCGAAGCCCGCGGTGATTGTCTGAGCATGGTTAGTCTCGAACTCGCGGTATAGGAACGTTGCGGAAGTGACTTGGTGTAAGTCGTCATGCACCTCGCCATCGACCCACTCGGGCCGCGGTTGCCAATGGAGCAGCACGTCGTCGGAATCCTTCAAGGGCTTCGTCAGATCGACTGGCTTTCCTTCGGGGCCATGCTTGCGGCTTGCGAGGTAACGATAGTCGGATCGAAACGGGCCAATGCTGTGCCAGCTTCCCGCCACCACGGGCGCGAGCTCCCCACTCGCCAGGGCCTTCCGAGTCTCGTCTTCCCAGATCGCCTGCTGCGAATCGACTTCGGCGCGCGGTTTGGAAAGCTCGATCCGAGCAATGGCTAGCTCGTCTCGCAGTTCGTCCAGCTTCTGGGATTGCTCGGGAGTTGGTGCTTTGATCGTTGGCGCGGGGTCCGCGCGGTTCTCGTCGAGTGCCGGCCCGTCCATGTTGTTGAAATACGCCGACATCGAGTAGAAGTCGCGCGCCGAGATGGGATCGAACTTATGGTCGTGGCACACCGCGCAGCCCATCGTCAGGCCGAGGAACACGCTGCCGGTGGTCGACACGCGATCAACCACGTTGCGAATATGAACTTCCTCGGTGATCGAGCCCCCTTCGTTGGTCGTCACGTGGCAACGATTGAATCCGCTCGCAATCTGGTCGTCGAGCGTCGCCTCGGGGAGCATGTCGCCCGCGATTTGCATCAGCGTGAAACGATCCCAAGGCACGTTCGAATTCATCGCTCGCACGACCCAGTCACGGTAAGGCCACATCTCGCGGTAGTTATCGAGGTGCAGCCCATGCGTGTCGCCATACCGCACGGCGTCGAGCCAATACCGAGCCATGTGTTCGCCATAGTGGGGCGACGCAAGCAGCCGATCCACGAGCCGCTCGTACGCCTCGGGCGACTCGTCGGCGATATAGGCTTCGACTTCTTCGGGCGTCGGAGGTAGACCGGTCAGGTCGAGCGTTACGCGGCGGAGCAGCGTCACGCGATCGGCCTCGGGCGATGGCGTGAGTTTCTCCGATTCGAGCTTCGCCAAAATAAACTGATCGATCGGCCCGCGCGGCCATTCCGGCTTCGACACCGCTGGTGGCTCGATGGCCTTCGGCGCGATGAACGCCCAGTGAGGTTGGTACTCGGCACCCTCGCTGATCCATTGCTTGAGCAGCGCGATCTCTTCGGCGTTGAGGCTCTTTCCCGACTCGGCGGGTGGCATCAGAAGGCCGTGATCGCTCGTTGCGATGCGGGCGACGAACTCGCTCTCGTCGACATTCCCCGGAACGATCGCCGTGATGCCCGAGTCGGTCTCGCTCGTAGCCGCTTCGCGATCGTCGAGCCGAAGCCCCGCCTCGCGCGTGGCTTCGTCAGGACCGTGACACTGGAAACAGCGATCGGACAACAACGGACGAATCTGTCGATTGTAGTCGATGCGTGTCTCGCCACTAGCTGCGCCGACCACCGCCAAACAGCCGACCAACGTGAGCCAACTCGCACCGTGGATTCGAACAATACGACCGCCCATCATGTCGTCGCTATCTCCGAGGGAAGGGAGAGGTGGGAAGCGAAGCGTGTGGAGTGCCCAACAGCATTCCGACTTAGCAACGGATCAAGCACCGGCTCATTATACTCAGTGCTGCCATCCGCACGAAACTGCAGGCAACGCAAATCGCTTACCAAATCCGGCACAGATCAAGCCATTTGCGGAGGGAGGGAGGTGCTACGCTGCTCTAACACCTAGTACCAGTATATGGCCGATAGGAACGAAACTTGACTCTGAAAACGTACTGAAGTTGCGATTTAACGCCGCTTTACGGGGACTCCCGCACGCTAAACTCCAATTTCCAGCGATCGGCCGACTTCGTGCTGCAGCACCAGAGCTCGAACATCCCTAGCTCGGTGATGTGCGATTGAAACCGCACCGGGACGTAGTCCTCCCCTTCTCCTTCGTTCGCCGCGAGCGTGGCTTCGAGAGGTGCGGTTTCCGACAGTTCCTCTTCGCGAATCGCGGGCAGCAGGTCCCCTGGCTTGTCGGCATTCCGCACTGCCGAGCTGAAGAACCGAAACTGCACCGGCTCGCCAAGTACCAGACCAATCTCACCCGATGGGACATCGGCGCTGGTACCTTCCTCCATTCCGAAGGGCACCACGCACAGCGCCCGCATCGGTCGCGGCATGCCGGGAATCGCCAGGCCAGCGGTCTCGATGCCAACGTAATACGAACGCGCGACGCCACCGCGAATCCGGACCCCGCCGTGCTCCTTGGTCCAGCCGTAGTACGCCGCGCCGCGGGCTACCGCGTAGTCGAGATCACGTGCACCGGGGAGCTCGTCGGCCGCTTGGGCATCGCCCGACCAATTGCCAATGATGCCGAGCACCAGACTCCGCAGCACGTCGGCTTTGAACACCCCGCCGTTGAACAGCACGTGCGTCGGATACGCCGCGCCCCCCGCCTCGCCAGCGTGCGCGGAGAGAAACGCCGCGAGGTGCCGCGTGATCGCCACGTCCGATTCGAACGGCAAACCAATTTCTTGAAAGCCCGACGCACGCCGGCGCTCGGGCCGATCGCCGAGACCGCACTCGGGAAAAAAGCCACCTACGAGCAAGTCCACGGCCAACTGTCGAGGCACATCAACCGAAACGGTTCCGCCAATCAACTTGCTGCCACGACCGAGCACCGACACGCGATGCGGCTCGGGCGCGTCGGCGGAGAGCAACGTCTCCTTAGCGTCCCGGCACGAATGCCACAACGACACCGATTGCCACGCGTCGAGCTGCACGCCTTGCTCGGCGAACAGTCCCGCCACCTGATGCGCGAGCGTCAGGTCCATGTTGTCGCCACCCACCAGCAGGTGATCACCCACCGCCAAGCGCTCAAGGGCGAGCTCGCCACCCGCTTCGGCGACGTCGACGAGTGTTAAGTCCGTGGTACCGCCACCAACATCGCACACCAGAAGTCGATCGCCCGCCTTGAGATCACGCCGCCACTGATCGCCCCGCTCGGCAAGCCACGAGTAAACCGCGGCTTGCGGCTCTTCGAGCAGCACGAAGTTCGAAGGTAGACCAGCGGCGAGCGCTGCCTCGCGAGTGAGCTCTCGCGCCGCGGCATCAAACGACGCCGGCACCGTGAGCACGACCTGCTGTTCGCCGATCGGTGCTTCAGGAAACTGCTGATGCCACGCGGCCACCAAGTGCTCGAGGTATCGCTGCGAGGCAGTAACGGGCGAAACCTTCTCGACTTCCACTGGCGCGTTGTAAGGCAACAGCGGCGCGCGGCGATCCACGCGGCTATGACACAGCCAGCTCTTCGCCGCGACCACCGTACGATCGGGCATGTCGGCACCCTGTCGCCGCGCGTACTCACCCACCGCGTACTTCCGCCCACTCGCCCATGGCAAATCGAGTCCACCCTGTGCCTCGTGCTCGGGTGCAATGTAGAGAAACGATGGCAGCGACTTCCGCTGATCAATCGTCCCTGCGGCAACGAGTTGAGGAATCGGCAGCAACTCGACCTGCGGCGCATCGCTATCGAGCGGCGCGTAAGCGAGCACGCAGTTCGTCGTGCCGAGGTCAATTCCAATAACGTACTTGGCGGTCATGTGCGGGCGTTCCTTCCTAACCTACTTGAACTTCGGCAGGAGCAACCACCATCGCCGCGTCCCGACTTCCCGACCACGTCGGCACGTCGCACTTCGTGGCCTTCCATCCTGCGTGCACCACTTGACCAGCAACCGGTGGCTGAGCCGAGACGTTGCCCGTCAGTCGAAACTCCGCGGCATCGTACCCCGCGGGCACCTCAATGCGTGCTCCTTCGCCCTGCGTCGCGAGTGGCTCTAGCGCGAACATCCGCGAGAGCACCTTGCCACAATCGCGAAGTACGTCCCGCGCCGCCGCGCCGATCTGAGCATCCGAGTAACCGTCGAGCGACTCGCTCACAATGTCGACAAACCTCGCCTCGCGCTGCAGCGTTGCCAGCAGCGTGATCGCCTCGCTTCGCGCGGGAGCGACTGGTTTGGGAGGTTCGGGTTTAGCGGCGGGTTTCTCAGGTTCCTGCTCCGTCACCTCCGGTGCGCCAAGCTGCAACTGCTCGACGCCCTCGGCGAACTCGCGGCTCGAAAGGACCTTGAAAAACGACTGTATGGCAAGCCAGAGGCGCATGATCTCGCTCCGGTGGTGGGGGTAAAACGGGCTACCCAGACTACCCCCATCGCCCCCGCCCCGCCAAGGGACCGCATGAGCAGCGTGCCGCTATTGCCTCGCACGTCGCCCTACCCCTAAATTGCCCAATCGTTCGCCGTTTCCCCACTGCTCTTCAGCTCCCCGAAAGTTCACACCATGACCAACAGCGCCGAATGGCAGCGGATGTTCCTCGAGTGGCCCACGTCGATCCAGCGCCGCGGCATCGTGACCACGGTGCTCGACGAGCAGATCCCCTTCAAAGGCTTCATGACCACCGACAAGATGTTACTGCTCGAACGCTCGAACCCCGACCAACTCGGCGCGCGATTCATTGTGCTCGAATACGGCTCCGTCGCGGCTCTCAAGTACATCGACCCCTTGCGCCCCGACAACTTCACGGGACTGGGATTTGTGGGGAAGTTCTCTTCGTAGTCGCCTTCATGATTTGAATAGCCCTGAGCAAGCTTGCTCTGGGAAGCCGGAGTTCGGAAATGAAAAAGCCTCGCTTGAGATATGGCGTTGGAACACTGCTTATCCTCATCACGTCGGTATGCGTTGGACTTGTCGCCGTCATTTCATGGGTCGAAAATGCGGAAGCGATGGTGGGACTGCAAACCATCCAAGGTCCCCTAACGTCGGGGAGCCCTCCTCAAAACATCGATCCTCCTTCGGACGATATGGTGTTGCTCGCGCTACGCAAGGCATTGGCCAAACGACGTGGGTTTGTCACGAAAGAGTTTCCCAAAGGATCCACGAACATCCGGATTGTTCGGCAGCAAACGGCCGAGCACGTGGAGCCCGCGAGAGTTTATCCTATCGTCGGGCCGGGGCAGCAGCACCATACTCACTACAGATACACAATTTACTATGACTTGAAACGCGGAGATCGGCATTTGAAGATGGAGGAGCGTCACTACGTCCTGGATGTCGACTACTATCATCTGCACGTACTTCCATCGCAACCCAATCAAGTTGCCGGGACAGCGTTGCATCTGCCGAAGCCGTGATTCACAGCGCGCCTCATCTTACCCCTGATTTACTCACTCTTCTTGAACGCTTCGAGCAAGTCCGCATTCGCCATCCAAGCGGCGAAGAACGGCTCCGCCGAGTCGCGGCGTTTCATTAAGACCAAGAACGGACGGTCGACGACGAAACGATCGGGTGCCACTCGATCCGCGGGTGCGGCTGCGGCGGCTTCGATCTTCGCTTCGGAGACCACCATCGCGCCACTCTCGTCGAGACGGAAGCGAATTGACTGCCACGCCTTGGCGATGTAGCCCCCTTCGAACTCGCCAGTGTTCTGGATCGGCTTGTGGGGACCTTCGAGTTCGGTGAAGTCGTGCGCGAGACTGAACAACACGTTCGGCACCATCATCGCGGCGCCGGAACCGATCTTGCCATCGCCTTTATAGTTTGCGATGCGACCATTCAGATCATCGAGCATCGCTTGCAAGTTGTCGGCATGAGGCAACACGGCTACCACCACTTGCACGTCAGGCTGGTCGGCGGTCAGGTCAAGCGCAAACGCCGTGAGCTCGCCAAACTTGGAATCCTCGGGCCGGTCTTTGAACAGCACCTTTACCTGCGCGAGCTGCCGATTCGTTACCGCCCAGTCCGATCCCTTGTAGGGACCGAAGCCCTGCACCGGATGCTCTTTGCCCGAGGCGTCGGTAAAGCTGCACGAGTAGTCCTTCGCTTCAAAAGGGGTCGTAAACTTAGCCGCCGTGTTGAGGTAGGCGTAGGCGATCATCACATTCTCGCTGGTCGTCTCCGGCGTGCTGAACGTCGGGGGCTGGACGTTTGGAAAACGCTTTGCCATCTCCGTGCGGATCGTTTCGACGATTCCGTCTTTCGTAGTTCCCGCGGTGGCGTAGAAACTGTTCGGCGGCAGGACATCCTCCTTCACCGGCGAGTGGTTGAGTCGCTCGGCCACCTCCTCCGCGTTCTCGATCTCAAGCGGCCCGCCGATCACGTCGTCGCATGCGTGGTCCCAAGCCACTTGGAAAGTCGCACACCAGATCGCGTTATTCAGTCCATCAACGGGCGTGTCGAGCGTGGGGACAAAGGTCGTCCCCTCGATGTCGCTCGTCGCCACTAGCTCGGGCCACTGTTCCGGTGGTTCCTCCTTTGCATTGCCACCTTCTGGCTGTGAGCAGCCGAGCATGCAAAGCGTAACTAGCAGAGAAGCAAGCAATCCGACAGGTGAACGTTGCACGAGGTTCCCCCTTATGTATGAGTTCCGTGTTCTTGCGTCCGTTGGCCGCCGTTCGTGCCGAATTGTGATCGGACTGAACTTTTAGTCGATTCTCCTTCCGAAATAGTTCCCCGTAGGATCCCGAAAATGCTAGGATTCTTAAGCCTTGCGTCCCAGTTCGGCACCCAAGATTCCTTCCCGACGTAGAACCAGCCCCGAGCATCGGGCTCGGGGCTGGTGTGTTTCATTCGTATTGCGGACCTTGATTGGCCCTAAAGCACCGTGTCCAGGTCGCCCTTCCAGCGGACGAAGCCTTCGATCGCTTCGTACTCGGCGAGGCCGAGCTGATCGAACAACTGCGCCGTGGCGTGATTGCGGTCTTCGGCGCGTTGCCAGAATTCGCGGGGGTCGGGGCCGGGGAACAAGGCGCGATCCTTCTGCGATTCGTGCTTGAAGATCGCGGCACGCTTGCGCATCAGTTCCTGCGGGCTCAGCGGCACCGACATCTCGATTTGGTGAGGACCCCATTCCTGCCACGCACCGCGATAGAGCCACACGGCACAGTCTTGATACCACGCGGCGTCACGCAGGCGGATGCACGCGTTGAGCACAGCACTCAGGCAAGTGCGGTGCGTGCCGTGCGGATCGCTCAGGTCGCCCGCGCAGTAAATCTGATGGGGCTGAAGCTGGTTGAGCAGGTCCATCGTCATCTGGATGTCTTCTTCGCCCAGCGGCTTCTTGCGGACGCGACCTGTTTCGTAAAACGGCATGTCCATGAAGTGCAGTTGCTCGGCGGGGACGCCACACGAACGCGTCGCCGCACGGGCTTCGGTCCGGCGGATTAGTCCTTTGATGAACTGCACCTCGGGGCTGTCGACTTGTCCCGGCGCTTTGTGCTTGACGAACTCGTCGATGTGGGTGTCGAGTTCTGCGGTCCGCTCGATGTCGATGCCGAAGTGTCGATTGAACTCGGCGGCGAACTCGGCGAAGCGAATCGCGTCGTCGTCGAACACGGCGATATTGCCCGAGGTTTGGTACGCCACATGGACCTCGTGACCTTGATCCACCAAGCGAATCAGCGTGCCACCCATCGAGATCACGTCGTCGTCCGGGTGCGGCGAGAAGATCAGCACGCGCTTGGGGAAGATGTGCTCGTGCGCCTGCGAACGATCGCCCGGCTGCTTCTGGTGCAAGGGTTTTCCACCAGGCCATCCGGTGATGGTGCTTTGCAGCGCTCGGAATACTTGCAGGTTGATCTCATACGCACTGCCGCGCGTAGCGACCAGCTCTTGAAGGCCTTCTTCGTTGTAGTCCTCTTCGGTCAGCTTGAGGATCGGCTTCTTCACTTGCTGGGCGAGCCAGATCACCGCTTTGCGAGTCTGCACTTCGTCCCACTTCACCTTGCCGAGCGTCCACGGGCAGCGACGACGAGTGAGGGCTTCGGCGGCGGCTTCATCGATGAAGAACTGCGCGCTCGGGTGCTCCTGCAAGAAGCTCGCGGCAACTAGGCTCGACACTTGTCCCTGAATGGCCTCGGCAGTGATACGTGCCTTGCCTTCGCCGAACGCCATAATCACGACTTGGCGAGCATCGAGAATCGTCCCGACACCCATCGTGATCGCGCGGCGAGGAACGTTTTCTTCGCCGAAGAAGTCGCTCGCGGCATCACGCCGGGTCACGCGATCGAGCGTGATCAAACGCGTGCGGCTGTTGCGACCGGAACCCGGTTCGTTGAAACCAATGTGCCCCGTGCGCCCAATCCCGAGCAGCTGCAAATCGATACCGCCGACTTGCTGAATCTTCTGCTCGTATCGGCGGCAGTAATCTTCGATGGTCGTTTCGTCGAGCGTGCCATCGGGAATGTGGACGTTCTCGGGATCGATATCGACGTGGTCGAACAAATGCTCGCGCATGAACCGGACGTAGCTTTGCAGCTCGTGCGGCTGCATCGGGAAGTACTCGTCCAGGTTGAACGTGATGACGTTACGGAACGAGAGTCCCTCTTCGCGGTGCATCTCGATCAGGGCGTTGTACACACCCACGGGGGTGCTACCGGTGGCGAGACCGAGCACGCAGGGGCGACCTTCGCCTTCGCGAGTGCGAATCAGCGCGGCGATTTGCTGCGCGACCGCTTGGCTTGCTTGGGTGGCGTGGCGGAACACCCGGCAAGGGATGTGCTCGACTTCGTCGAGCGGGACGTTCTCGAAACGTTGCGGGCGGTAAGTGTCAGTCATTTTCGCGGGCATTTTCGCGGGGGGCACGTCGGATACGCTGCTCATGGTTCTATTCGATGTCATTCATTGCTGGTGGCAACTCGGGCCCATAGAGCCCAAACCGCCAAGTCCATTTGTGCTTCGACTCACGCGGGGCCCGATCGACCACCTGCGGAATCGCAAGCGGCGTGAAGGTCGCCGCTCGGTCCAAGTTTCCAGCATAATCGGGTTCTCCGTCCGAGTCGTCCCCGGCGAAGCCGATTGCCAACTCGCGTGCGCAAAACGATGAGTTTTCGGAGTTGGTCACCTTCGACTTCCGCTCGTCGCTCTCGAGCTTCGTTGTCGCCTTCGAAAAGCTACTCAGCTTATTATTCTGCAGCGTTTATGTCGCAGTTTCCCGGATATTGCATTGGGTGCGACATTACTCCTCTTGGTCCGCGTTGCTGTTTTTCCATAAACCGTTGTCATAACACGACTTACAACTCATCTCATGGCGACTCCCGAAAGGGTAATGTCGCAGGGGTAAACCGCAGGTGCGACTTTACTCGCCCGCACGCCCTCCCCACGTAGCGTTGGGGATCCCGACTGGAGGAAGGTGTTTCCCCTCCTCTAACCAAGCCCCCTCAGCAACGTGTTCATGAGAACACACCCGAAGCGCGCTTTCTAGTTAGATTCTGAAAGAAAGTGGAAATAGTTTGGGGGGCGTTGGGAGCAGGCAGGTTAGAGAGGTGTCCTTTTGACCCCAGATTTATCTCGGACTTCAGGCATCCAACCCAGGAATCATGGATGCTAGAACAGACGATCGCAGGAGCGCGCCGCGATTACTCCGCAGGTGCCCAACGCCAACAGCAGCAGACCACTGGGTTCGGGGATCGCGTTGCCAGCGAGTTGGGCAGTGAACACTCCGACGGAGTTGTCCGTGAAGTATGCGTAAAAAGCGAGCGCCCCATCGTCGTTGAACGCAATCGCTCTCCCGTCTTCACCGCCCGACTCCAATCGGGCCCCCATTCGATCGACGGTACGGAAGTCGCCCGGCGATACTTCGATTTCGTCGCCGGTGCTCAGCAGCATTTCCAACTGTCCCTCGCTCTCCCGTACTAACCAGCCGCCTTCAAGCTCCCTCGGCCAACTGTCTGGGGTGCCAAAACTGGCGCCGAAGATAATATCGCCCGAACCATTGATCGCGAATTGCCCAAGGCCTCGATACACGACACCAGTAGCCGCTCCTGGCACGGGCTCTCCCTCCAAGGCAACTAGTTCGAAACCGTTAGGCCCCTCGGTCCAGATGCCCCATCGTTCGTCCTCAAAGTTCCCAGTCTCCGACTCCAGCGAGCAGGCAAAGACAATCTGCCCCTGGCTATTGATGAGGCTCCCACCGATGCGAGCGAATTTTTCATCGGCGGTTCCTGGAGCCGTGTCTCCCCTTTGGACTAACAACGCCAGGTCGCCCGACCGATTCGTCCAAAGACCTTGGCTCCCGCTAATAAACCAACCTTCCTCATCGGCAACAAATGTACCCGCCGAGAGCACGAACTGGCCCGCGTTATTGAAGCCAGTGATGCCCGGATACGATAGTACCATCGCACTCGCCATCCCAGGCGCAGGCGTTCCTGCACGGGCTGCCAGCGAGAGCGTGCCATTGGTACTCACCCAAGCGGCAGAATCGAGCGTACTGATGGCAATCGGTGGCGAGTCGAGCAGGGAGAAGAACGCGATCTGCCCATTTCCGTTGAGCAACAAAGCCCCACCCGGAATACTCCTGTAATTGCCTGAGTCGATCCCGGCCGCAGGTTTGCCAACTTCGGCGATAAGTTCGAGCGTTCCCGCCTCCTCGACCCAGATAGTCGAACGGACATTTGCCCCTTCACGCTGTAAACCGATCAGAAGCGCGGTTTGCCCGGCGTGATTAAAGCGGAAGCCAAGGTCTTCGCCGTTAGCAAACATGGTACCACTTGGCATTCCGGGTGCTTCTTGGCCAATTAGGGCCACGAGGCTGAGATCGCCCGTTCCCTGCGACCACACACCCGTGGGTTCAAGGGCACCTGGTACCTGAGGAGACACTAACCCCACGAAGGCGACTTGCCCGGCATTATTAATCTGGGGATCATAGAACTGCACGAACGCTGTGCCTTCGGGTGCTCCGGGGGCCTGCATCCCTTCGGCCGCCAGGAGCGCAAGGCTACCGGATCCTTCGGACCAAATGCCATAATTCCAAATCGGCGATGGCACTTCGGTCTGCAAAATGCCCTTAAACGCAACTTGCCCGGCATTGTTGATTGTCGGCTCCGTGAAACCGAGGAACTCGGTGCCCGCAGGCGTTCCTAATGCTTGCGTGCCAGAGAGGGCGACGGTGCGTATTGCCACGTCGGCGTAAGCCATGACCGTGGATGCCAGCAGTAGGCAGCATCCAATTACAGCTCTCGTCACGTTCATCAGATCTCGCCTCCTCGTTAGAGTTCCGTACCCCTTTATAGAGAGCGGGTGGCGAAGATGTCTAGTCTTTTTTCGCGTCTGCTGCCATTCCTTCGCCAACACGGCTGACTACTAGATGTTTTACACCACTTTTACCTCAAACAGGGGTGGCAGCGACACTTGCCCGGATGCAGCTTCGCCACTTGAACGACTTCAGTCGGGCACGTGTCGGTGTCGCTTGCGAAAGGAGGTGTTTAGAATTGCTAGTGAGTTGGTCACTCCTAAAAGTGGCAGGCAGAACATCCCACCGCCGCTTTGTGCTGCGCACGCCGACAATCGGCCGTGGTTAGAGTTTCGAAGTGACGGCGTTCCAAGCGGCCGAAAGTCGGTGCCACCCGCGCTACTCTGATGGCAAAGCACCGCGCGATTCCGACTTTCCGGGGGCGAGGACGACCCGGCTCACTGCCGCCAAGGCTCGTGACGAGATGCTACTCCCCCTTATCCACCTTCAACTGCAAGAACGTGCCGCCACCTTTGTGGTTGAGCGCGCCGAGCCACAGGGGGTCGCGGCCTTCAGAAGTGAAGCCGCGGGCGATGTCGGCTTTTTCTTTGGAAATGGGCTCACCCGCTTTCCAGCCGTCGGTTTCGAGGTGTTTGGTGTAGAGGGCGACGAGGTCCTCGGCTGGTTGGCGTGAGAAGAACGACACGTAGGGTGGGTCCTCGCCGAACTCGGCCAGGTCGGCATCCGTGGGCAGTGGGAGCTCGAACTTCACGACTCCCAGGCGTGCGATGACGCGGGTATCGCCGTCACCCTTGAGGTACATCAACTCGAGCTTGATGCCATGGTTCAGGAAGTACTGTTCGCGGTCCAAGTCGTCGGCGGTCGGCTCGTAGCCTTCGTAAATATTCGGCGGGCGGTAGCTGATCCAGCCGTGGTCTTTCAACTTCTCCTTATAGAATTTGTGCAAGTCCAGTGGCTTTAGCGGTGTGTTGTAGATGACACTCGCAGGGGACTCGGCTTCGAACTTCGCACCGTCGGGCACCGGGAACTCACGCGCGTCGAGGTTGCCAACCAGCATCACAACGGCGTTGATCTCCGCCCCCGCGGGCGAGTCGGGGCTCTTGCCAATCGACACCTGCGCGATGACGTTTTGCTTAGTGCTGGAACTGGGCTTGCTGAAGTAGCTCGCGGAACCGTGTTCGTTGGTCACGGGTGCCGGATCGGCGAGCTGCTTCCAACCGGCGGCTTCGAGCTTCTCGGTGACTTCAGCAATCGCCCCCGGCAACGTCCGCTCAGCGGTCACGGGTGCCGAGAACCAGTAGTGGATCGGCGAGGTCTCGGTCCGCACTGCATCGGCGGGCATGGTCAGTCCGCTCAGGCTTCCCGCGGCTAGGCACTCGCTACGGCTAAGCGGCTCGGCGAGCTTGGGCGGTTCGGCGCTCGGCGAAGCGGCCGCCGCATCTGGCGAAGGCGTCGGCGACTCGGCCCCGCAGCCGGTGGTTAGGAGTGCGAGGATGCAACTAGCTAAGACGTGTGATTGACGAACCATGTTGTTGGGTCTGAGGCAAATCGTAGGGAGTGAGGATTGAGACCGTATGCTAATCTGGATAGCTGGGTAACCCCAAGTCCTCCATCGCGTATGTGGTAAAATAGGAGAAAGGGTGGCGGCCGCTGGGCAACTAAACATCTAGCCCCGAATAAGGATCGTCGACGGTTTCGCCAAACTCCGAGGACGCCTCGACTAAGCTTTGCCTTACTTCATCAGACATCCGTGATATATCGCGTGCCTGCAATAAACGCAATGTATCCCCAAGTCCCAGCCTTGCAATCGCTCCAAGTAAAGCTTCGGCCCGACGTGTGTCCGAGTCGCTCCACCACTCGATCACCTTCGCCGAGGCCATCTGCTTCATCTCGTCGCTGAGATGTTCGAAGGTGTTCCATTGCCTACTAGCGAGTTCAAACAGTGCGTCTGACAAGTCCAATGGCGACATACCCTGGGGTTCTGCGAGTAACGTATGAAACTCTTTTACTAGTTCCGCGCATGTGACGTTGTCGGGCAGGTCTTCGTAATGCTTAAGAGTGGGCATGGCGATACTCAAGTGGAACAAGTGCGCGAGCAGTTGTCAGAACTGCGACGCCAGTCTATCAAGCGAGTCATCGAGACGGTAACTGTGTAAGAGCCACCCCGGCGTAAGCGCCAGGTCTAGTCGGTGGAGTGCACTGCTAAAGGCAATGGTCCGCTTGCCTCACACTTTCCGGGGTCGGGGACGACCCGGCTCACTTACTCACTTACTCCGCCCTCGATCCCCCAGCGCGTCGTAGATGGGCCGATTCTTCGCGAGTGTTGGTACCAGCATTGCCGTGAAGCAGGCGGCGATCATGGACACGAGCTGCGAGTCGCTGCCGGTGAGTTCGATGGCGAGGATGATGCCGGTGACCGGCGCGCGGACCACGGCGGCGAAGAACGCGGCCAGGCCGGTGACGGCGAACGCCGTGGGGTTGCACTCGAAGCTCGGGAACCACTCGTCGGCGTAGGTTCCGAAGAACAAACCGGCTTGGGCGCCGAGCACCAGGAGTGGCGCGAAGAGTCCCCCCGGCGTGCCGGCGGCGTAGGAGACGGGGCCCATCACGAACCGCAGTAAAAAGTACGCGGGGAGCATGGCGACGATCGCCTTGCCATCGAGCACCGACTGCGAAATGTTGTGCCCGCCGCCGACCATTGCGGGCAAGTACCACGCGACGACGCCGACCGCCGCGCCGACGATAGCTGCACGCACTGCAGGCGGAATGGTTGCGAATTGCTCCGCAACGTCGAGGCAGGCGAGGATCAATCGGTTGTACGCGACGCCGAGCACGCCAATCAAAAGACCCATAACGGCGAGCAAGAGTAGCGCGCCTTGCGACGGATAGTCGAGCGCAGGAACCACGAAGTCGGCGTCTTGGCCGAGCAGGACGCGCGACACGCCGATCGCCGAGGCGGACGCACCGAGCGTGGCGATGGTGATGCGGGTGTCGAAACGTTTCAGGAGTTCTTCGAGCACGAAGATCGAGCCGGCGATGGGGGCGTTGAACGCCGTGGCGAGGCCTGCCCCCGCGCCAGAGGCGAGCAGGATCCTCGCGTCGTCGGGCGAGAAGCGGAGGTAGCGCCCGATCTGGTGGGCGATGGTCGCCCCCATCTGCACGGTGGGTCCTTCGCGTCCGAGCGCGAGACCCGCGCCGATTGCCAAGAGACCGCCGACGAACTTCACGGGGATGAGCAGCAGCGACGCTGGTGGAAGCTTGGCCGCGAGCACCGCTTCGACGTGAGGAATGCCACTGCCAGAGGCCTCGGGCGAGAAACTCGCAACGAGCCACGCTGCAACGCCGGCGGCGAGAGCGGTAATCGCCACGACCGCGAGCAGCCCCATTGCGTCGTACTCGTGCGCCCAGTCGAGAACAAGGTCGCGCCACTCGCCGGCGCGATCGAGCAGCAGGCGAAACGCGGCACCGACCAGCCCCGCCGCCGCGCCCACGACGATCGAGGCGAGCGCGAGCTTCGTCAGGCCGACGGAGGGCTCGATGTTCGTCGCTACGGCGGGTGGGGGCGGGCGTTTGGGCAACGAGGATTCCGTCCTTGGAATGGAGTAACGATGGGTTGGCTAACCGTGCTTGAGTGCGTATTAAAACGTATTGGGGGCCGGATGGAACAGACGAGGTTCTCCTCATCTCTGGGAGACTTCTGGAGTCGGCGACGACATGGGTCGGAGGGGGCACCATCGGTTATTGGCAGTCCCCCCACCTACCTGGCTGCCGGAAACCGGTACGCTTGCCGGGGTTTGTAAAATAATTGGGCAAGCAACTCCGAATTCTTGTAATCGTCCGCATCGGATCGCGTCTAATTCGTTGATCACGTTAAGTCCGCCCCACCCCGCTCATGGCCCAAAACCCTATGCAGCCGAAGCCGAAGCCAGTGGAGCTTAGCGATCCCGCTGACTGGGTTGATCGCTACGGGGACGCGCTTTTACGTTTTGCGGGCGGGCGGGTAGCTAGTCGAGAACTCGCCGAAGACCTTGTGCAAGAGACCTTTCTAGCCGCATTTCGTCACCGGTCTCAGTTTGATGGCAAATCGACGTTTGGCACTTGGTTAGTCGCCATCCTGCGGCGAAAAATCGCCGACCACCATCGCAAATCCGGGCGCTCCCCGGACCTCGACGCCGAATCGCTGGCCGCTGCTCACGACCCTTTCACGGCCAAGGGAAAATGGACGAGCTCGTGCACCAAATGGCGAACGACTCCGAAAGACTTGGCCGAGAACGCGGAGTTCTGGATCGTATTTCAGGGCTGCCTGTCCGGCCTGCCGATGCACCTCGCACAGGCCTTTCAGATGCGCGAACTCGCCTTGGAGACAGTGGAAGTCGCTAGCAAGAAGATCGGCGTGACACCAAAGAATCTTGCCGTTCGCCTTCATCGAGCAAGGCTGCTTCTCCGGCAGTGTTTGGAAAGCAAGTGGTTCCACCACGAACCAGGAGGCACCTCGTGAAGCCGGACAACAAAATTTCTCTACTTGGGCTGACATGTTGCGAAGCGTCGCGACTTATTTCGGATTCGCTTGATCGAGAGTTGACTCGCCGCGAACGGTGGTCGCTACGGGTTCATACCTTGCTATGCACTGCCTGCCAGCGGTTTGCTCGCCAAACGATCTTTATTCGCGAAGCGATTGCCAACATTCCGGACTCCGTCCGGGAAGGGTGGTCGGATAACGCCGCAAAATTGTCGGCCGAGCGACGAGCTCAGATCAAGCGATTGCTAACTGAGTCACGTCGAGCCGAATCGTCGGAGTGAAAAGCTCACTAGCAACGTGTCGTTTTGCGCCCAGCCTGCATCGCCTCGCCAAGGCTTGGTGACTTTAGTGCGTCTTCGAGTCGCTTGACTCCGTGGCTCCCGGTGATGCTCCGGCCTAGACGCGCCTTCGCGACTTCTCCGATGGGGCGAGAAACTCTCAAGTTTTGCAGCGATTGCTGTAATCACAAAGCAGGCACGAAGTCTAACTCCCTGATCACCATTGAGTGCTCGGTAGTCAGGTTGCCGTGAAGTTCGGTGATCTTAATGATTCGCCGCGAGCACGAAGTCTGTTTTCGGTGGTGAGTTTTTCACTAACAGAGGAGTTGTTCGATGTGTTGCTACAAGAAGTTTCTACTGTTCGGCCTACTTTCCGTGCCCCTGCTAACCGCAGTCACTACCGCACAAGCGGTCCAACTACGGGTCACGGTCGAGAACCTTGCTCCGACCAACACTATCTCGCTGGCACCCTTTCGATTTGGTTTCGGCAACGGGACCTTCGACGCCTTCGACAACAACCAACCCGCTTTCTTGCTAGGAGCCAGCACCATCGCCGGTGCTCCGATCGTGACGATAGCTGAGGGCGGCTCTGCAGCAGCTTGGTTTCCTGCCTTTCAGTCGGCGGAACCGAACGCCAACCTAGGCAGTGTGGTCGGCCCTGTGATTGGTCCCTTTCTTCCCGGCCAATCCAACTCGGCCATCTTCGAGATCGACCCGTCAAACCGCTTCTTTACGTTCGGGACGATGGTCGTACCGAGCAACGACCACTTTCTGGGCAACGCCAACCCCGTGGCCTTCGAGGTCTTCGATGCAGGCGGCAACCTAGTTCTGAATAGCTTCACCGAGGATGCCGCCCGGATCTGGGATGCCGGCTCCGAAACGGAGAATCCCGCCAACGCCGCCTTCCTCGTCGGTGGCGTCAATGACCAACGAGCAAATGAGAATCTCCCGGTTAGCTTCAACTTCTCCGATCTCTCGGCATTCAACGGTCTGACGACTGCTGCCGGATATACGTTCGACAGCTCTCTGCTATCCCCGAATACCCCTGTACTGAGAGTCTCGTTCTCGCTTGTGCCCGAGCCGAGTTCGGTTGCACTCTTTGCGATCGGAGGATTCGCGTTGTTGGCTGTACGCCGCCGTATCGCTTAAGAAGTTACTTCCATCCGAAGCAAATCCTTTGGCAAGTGTGCGAAGAGCCTTCGCACACTTGCCTCTTTCCCCGTTCGCCTCCAATCCTAGGCTCTGTTTCGCACCGCCCCAATCTGTGGATCGCTTCGACTCCATGCGCCGCCCTCAACGCGGCCGGCGTAGACTCTTAGGAAGTAGAGGTTCGCTGGGTCGTGTAGCTGCACGTCGTACCAGCCATGGCTCGTGTCGGTATTGATTTCAATGGTGACGGTTAGGTTGGCCTCGGCTTCGATGCTGTGCTCGGGGTTGCCGTACGCACGGTCAATGAGCGAGAGTTTTTGCGTGTTCGACGATCCGTTTGTGATCTGAAATTGCAACCCGCCAGACCCGTTCGAATCGTCGAGGGATACTTCGATCGCGGGGTCGTCTTTGGTGCCGCGGAAGTGGCGGTAGAAACCGTTGGGGCCGTGGAGTTCGATGTCGTACACGCCCTCGGCGAAGGTGGTGAGGGGCCAGGAATCTTCAATGGTACTTCCAGGCGTGACGGCATAATTGCGAACTTGGAATTCGCCCTTGGCATCGTGGAAGTAGGCCGTGAACGGAGCGCCCGCCGAGCGTTTACCGAACCGCTTCGTGCCAGCGTGCAGGCGTAGCGTGAAATGCTCGCGTTCGTCACTCAGCTGGCCATCCGCGGCTAGTTCGTACGGCAGCGGGCACGACGGCCGGTCGCCCGGTTCTTGGCGGGGACGGTGGGGCGAGTCGTTGGGGTTCGCGCGGATCGCTTCGCGATCGCCCTTCGTGAGTCGCGTGTGACCGGTGGGGATAGGTTGGTGGCGGGCGCGGTCGATGCTTTCGATGAATGGCTCGCGGGCTTGGAAAGCGACCCCGGCGTCTGTCGACGCATCAGCCGATCGGAATGCAGACATCAAGTCGCCACACACGGCTCGCCGCCACTCGCTGATGTTGGTTTCGCGGATCGGGCGGCCGAGTTTCTTGGAGAGCAGTTGCTCGACGAACTGGATCGGCGAGGTGTGGTCGAACACCTGCGAGCAGACCGCTCCGCCGCGCGACCAGGGCGACGCGATGATCATCGGCACGCGGTAGCCAAGGCCGATGGGGCTGTCGCGGCCATCGCGGCTGACTTGCTCGACGCGGGCATCGATGTCGGGCGAAACCCGGCCTGTCTCCGGCCGGCGTGGGTCGGGGGCGACGAACGGCGGGAAGTGATCGAAGTAGCCATCGTTCTCGTCGTAAGTGAGAATGAAGACGGTTTTCTTCCACACGTCGGGATTCTCGGTGAGGATGTTAAAGCACTCCGCCAAGTACCAGGCACCATACCAGGGCGAGCAGGGATGGTCGGAGAACTTCTCGGGCGCAACGATCCACGACACGGCGGGCAAGTTCCCCGACTCGACGTCGGCGCGGAACTGATGAAGTACATCGCCTTTGGGAATCCTTAGCTTGCGCTCGTCGTCGCCGTCGCGGTACGTGACTTCTTCGAGTTCGTGGTACGCGGGATCGGCGATGTTCGTCGAAAAGGCTTTCTTGTGAATGCTCTGCTCGCGCTCGGAGAGTTTGGCGAACGCTTCGGCGGAGAACTTACGTGCTTCGCGATTGCGCGAGGTAAGCTCGGCGTTCGCTTGTTTCAGTCGCTTCGTAAGTTCTTCGTGCAGTTGCGACTCGGGGTTGGCATCGGCTAGCTGCGACTCGATCTCGTCGACTTTCGCCTGCGACTTCGCGACGAGTCCATTCAAGTAGTTGCGATTCGACTCGGCGAGGCGGACGTGGTACTGACTGAAGTATTCCAGCGGGTTGTCGCCGAAGTTGTCGAGCCAGGGCCCTCCTTCACCAAGTCCCAGGTCGAGATAGAGTTCGTTTTGGTAGACCTTCCACGAGACGCCTTCGTTTTCGAGCAGCTCGGGGAATGTCCTCCAATGGACCATCGTGCGATGGTCGGCGTCGGAGTTGTGCACCTTGGCCGGCGACTCGGGGCGCTGGTCGTGGCGGATCTTGCCCGACCACAAGTAGAGACGGTTGGGCGTGGTGCCAGTGAGCGACGAGCAAAAGTTTTGATCGCAAATCGTGAACGCGTCGGCAAGGGCGTAGTAGAACGGCAGGTCCTCGCGCGTGTAGAAGCCCATCGTCAGTGGTAGCTCGGAGTATTCGACGACGCCCGAGCGTTTGGCGTCCAGCCACCCGTCGTAGCGGCCACCATTTCGCGCGTCGACTTGGTCGGTCCAACTATGCGGCAGGCAGCCCATCCACGTGGCTTTCGAATTTTTAATGTCGAGGCGATACGGTGCGTAGCTGTTGCCCGCTGCGTCGGTCTGTACCCACGCGGGGTCTCCGCTGGGGAGATTGATGGCACGCGGGTCGTCAAACCCCCGGACTCCCTGCAGCGAACCGAACGTGTGGTCGAACGAGCGGTTCTCCTGCATCAGAATCACCACGTGCTCGGCATCCCACACGGTGCTGCCAGGGGTGGGCTCGATGGCGTGGGCGCGCTCAATGGCCCCGGGAAGCAGATGCGCCAGCCCCGTCGCGGTGGCGGCGAAGGCGGCGGATTTGAGGAAGTCGCGGCGTGAGGGGCTGACCATGGCGGATAGAAGTTAGGAGGAATTACTCGTGCGAATGCGAGATACCGAGGCGAAATACCGATACGCCGAGCCAGCTGAACCGGCTCAGGCATTATGTTAGCCGAAGGCACGACGGCACCCCAGCATAGAATCCCTTTGTTAAGGAGTGCCTGGGGGTGGCGGGGCGGTGAGACGCCCAAAACCCGGCCATAACTCCCCTTTTCTAAAAGGCCAGAGTCCCTCTACCATGTAGGTTTGTAACTGGTGCCGCGGAGTGACCAGGGAGCTCAGGAGGGAGCTTAAGGCCTGTCACCCGTGTTCCGCGGCCAGTTACCCCTGCCTTTGCGGCCGTTTTGCAGCCTTGCCTACCGCGGCCCACCTAGCCCACCCGCAGTCCGGACGATGGCCCGGCCACCGGACCCCTACCCTAACTTTCCTCGCGTGACACCATGACCTGGTTATTGATTGCGATCTTTGTGCTCGGCTACGCCATGATTGTGTTCGAGCACAGTCTGCACTTCGACAAAGCGGGTGCCGCGCTGTTGACGGGTGTGCTTTGCTGGGGAATCTACGCACTCAATTCCAGCTCGATGGTGCCACCCGACAGCATTCCGAGTTGGTTCCATCAAAAAGTAACTTCCGGCGACCACGAATCCCACGAGTCGAGTGGCGACCGGGATCAACACCCGCAAGAAGGCGAAGCGGAAGACCAGGCGCATCCCATCTCTCGCGAGTGGCTTCTCGAAGGTCAGTTGTCGCACTTGGTGGCCGAAGTCGCTGGCATTTTGTTCTTCCTGATGGCTGCCATGACCATCGTGGAAGTGGTCGACGCGTTTGAAGGTTTCACCGTGATCACCAGCGCGGTTAAGGCTACCAGCCGTATCAAGCTACTTTGGATTATCAGCCTGGTGACGTTCTTCTTGTCGGCCATGCTCGACAACCTGACCACGACCATCGTGATGATCTCGTTGGTGCGAAAGCTGGTGGCAGATCGCGACACGAAGCTGTTCTACGCCGGCATGATCGTCGTCGCGGCCAACGCCGGTGGTGCGTGGAGCGTTATCGGTGACGTCACCACCACCATGCTCTGGATCAAGGGACTCATTACGCCAATGAATACCTCGATGGCGTTGTTCCTCCCAAGCCTAACGTGCCTTCTCGTCCCGCTCATCGTTCTGTCCATGGTACTCCGCGGCAACGTCGAGCGGCCGGAGGATCAAGGCGAGGAGGACGAAGTTCGTATTGATGGGTGGCAAAGCAATTTGATGTTTGCGGTGGGCGCGCTAGGCTTGTTATCCATTCCCATTTTCAAAACCTACACTCACCTGCCACCCTTTATGGGAGCACTCCTAAGCTTGTCGATTGTATGGCTGGTTGCGGATGTGTTGCGCCGGAAGCTGGATGAGCCGCTCCGTAGCTCGACGCACGTGGTCGAAATCCTTCGCCGAGTGGATACGGGCAGCGTACTGTTCTTCCTGGGCATTCTGCTGGCAGTGGGAAGCTTGTCGGCCACTGGCATTCTTACGGACCTCGCCATCCAGCTCGACGACGCGGTGGGCAACTACTCGGTGATCGCCGTGCTAATTGGCCTACTCTCCAGCGTGGTCGACAACGTGCCCCTGGTGGCGGCGGGCATGCAAATGTACCCGTTCCCTCCCGACGCCGACTTCTGGCTGCTGCTGGCCTACTGCGCGGGCACGGGCGGTAGTTGCCTCGTGATTGGCTCGGCGGCCGGCGTCGCGGCGATGGGCCTCGAGAAGATCAACTTCTTCTGGTACGCCAAGAACATCGGTCCTTGGGCGCTATTGGGTTATATCAGCGGCGTCGCAGTTTACTGGTTCCTCAACCAGAGCGGGCTGGTGTTCGCGGCGCTGTCGAACCACTAGATTTGCCCATTGTCACGCCGTGAGCAAACGGACCGGGGTCAACCGGTCAGCCCTCCGAGTTTTGGTCACTGGGCGAACTCTTCGCCGGCCACGAGACCGTGGGATTGAACGGCCATCGTCGGAACCCGATGCAGTAGATGGCTAGCCATGATGTTATCGCTGCATAACTTGGCAGGAAGGCGATCGCAGGAAACGCTAGTAGCTGTGGGAAGGACAAGCCTTCGAAGTTTCCGATGAGCCAACAGTAGGAAAACAACGTAGCCAAGAAGACGACTGAAAGCGGGAGACCCAGCACGAGGCACCGGCATGCAAAGGGACGCCATCCGGCCATCGACCGAAAAGACCGCCAGTAGAGATACGCAGCAAAGCCACCATAGAAAGCCCATGCGATCGCAGCCGTTGCAACGGATAGCAAGAAAGCAAACATGCTAGTGAGCGATCGGAAGTTCGATTAGGGAACGCTTTACTGGTAATTTCACCCTAACCAACCTCGTCAGCACTGGCGGAGCCAGTGGCACACCAGTGGGGTGGTGCAGAGGCGAACTCAATCGTTACTCCACACCCTTGATCGCCGCCGGCAATTCCGGGTCCACCACCCCCCGTTCGCCACGGCCTTCTTCGTCGATGCGGCGGTTCACGTGGGCGAGGATGCGCGGGTTCTCGGGTTTCCAGAAGCGTTCTTTCTCCTCGCGCGTGGCGTCGGCGAGGGGACGTAAAAGGCGAAACCCAACTTGCTGGCCTTCGTCGCCCGCGAACCACCAAGGGCTTTGTGGCGAGTTGGGGTCGTTGATTCGCCATTCGTCGTCGTCGCTTGGCCAACGGGAGTCGGCCGTGCACTCCTCGGCTTCGTGCTGCCACGAGCCTCCTTTGAGCGTCCGAGGATATAGCTCTTCGGTCCACGCAATTGACTCGCCTACGCTGACGGTGCTGCCGTCCGCGGGATCGGTGTCGGTCGCATCGAAACCATCCAGCACCCACTCGGCCGCGTTGCCGTGCATGTCCGACAGTCCCCAGGCGTTGGGTTTCTTCGTGCCGACGGCGCCGAGTTCGTAGTCAGCGTTGTCGATGTACCAAGCGAAGTCGCCGAGCGTTTCGGCATCGTCACCGTGAGCGTACTTGGCCTTCGAACCAGCGAGGCACGCATATTCCCACTCGGCTTCGGACGGCAGCCGATAGAACTTGCCCGACATCAGGCTCAGCCACTTGGTGTACTGCTTCGCCGCGTACTGCGACATCGACACCGCAGGCTGGTTAGGATCGTCGCCGGAGGAGAACGTGAAGCTCGGTTCGTACAGCTTCGACGGGGAAGTGATGGCGTCGATCTCGTTCTCGGCGGTCACTTGGCGAAGCCCCGCGTCGTCGAACTTGCTGAACGCCGTGGTCAGCTCCATGTACTTCTGGTACTCGGCCCAGGTGACCTCGGTTGCTCCCATCCAAAACGGCTCGACCTTCACCGTGAACGTCTTGTCGTGCCGCTTCATCACGTACTCGCCACCTGGCACCGGAACCATCGTGTACTTCACGTCGGTTCCGGGAATCGTCGTGGTGTAGGGCACCATGAAACCTTGCTCGGTCTCAACGAACTGGCCTTCAGTGGGGCGCTCGCTGACGAGGCCGGGGACGTCGGTCTCTTCGGCATGCACGTTGCCGAGCATCAGGGTGGGCACAAGCAGCATGAACAGCGCGCGGAGTTTCATCATCGCCTAGGAAGTCCTGGAAGTAGCAATCGAATACGGGCGAAACGCGGGGCCTAGCTGGTTGCCGCCACGGCTTCTTTGCCCTTGAGCTTGGTGCGGCCGGGGATCGCGACGGGCGATTCTTCGAAGTCGCCCCACGCGTACTCAGTGGGGCCGAGGCGTTCGCTGTCCGACAAGCAGGTGTCCCAGTCGAGCGTCTGCCCGGTGTAGCCCGCCATGCGTCCCATCACGGCGAGCATCGTGCTGTTGCACATGTAGTCGCCATTGTTGATGGTCTTGCCATCACGGAGCGCCTGGAACAATTCGATGTGCTCTTGCTGCCACATGTTCGGGCTAGGCCCTTCGTAACGCCAGATCTCCTTGCCATCGTTGTCGACGATGTAGTGGCCATTGAGAATCGATGCCCGACCCTTGGTACCGAGCACCCACTCATCGACCTTCTGCGTACAGCCATCCTGCTGCCGGCAAGTGAAGTACACGCGCTGGCCCGTCGGAAAATCGTACGTCACGCTGAAGTGGTCGTAGATGTTGCCAAACTTCGGCTCGACGCGTTGTTGGCGCCCTCCCAGAGCCATGGCAGAAGTGGGCTGGATGTCGCCCAGCAACCACGCGCACTTATCGAGGCTATGGATGGCTTGCTCGGCGATATGGTCGCCTGAGAGCCAAGTGTGATAGAGCCAGTTTCGCATCTGGTACTCCATGCGGCTCCAATCGGGCTGATCGCCACGATGCCACAGGCCGCCGGCGTTGTAGTTTGACTCGACGGCCACCACGTCGCCGATCAGACCATCGTTGAGAATCTTGTCCATGATCGCTCGCACTGGCGGAGCGTAGCGCCAACAGAGACCCGACACCACGGTCAGGTTCTTGGCCTCGGCCATCTGGCAACTTTCCATCATGTGCCGCACACCAGGGGCGTCGACCGCCACGGGCTTCTCGACAAACGCGTGCTTGCCCTGCTCGACGGCATAACGGAAGTGTTCGGGTCGGAAATGCGGCGGCGTGGCCAGCAGTACCACATCGCAGCTATCGATCACTTGCTTGTAGTTGCCAAAGTCGGAGAACAGTCGGTCATCCGGCACGTCGACTTGATCTTTGATCGCTTTCTTGGCCAACAGCTCTTCGCGGGCGTACTCGGCGCGGTCCTTGAAAGCATCGCCGAGCGCGACGAGCTTCGTGTTCTTGTCCGCACGCAGCGCCTGCTCGGCTGCTTGGGTTCCACGACCACCGCAGCCAACAAGACCGACCTTCAAGGTTTCGTCGGCTCCCGCGGCGTGGACGTACGACGGGATGCTCATCGCCGCGAGCGCTGAACCGGCCACGGCGGAATGCTTCAAAAAGTCGCGGCGGGAATTCGTGGAAAGAAAATTGCCGCGTTGGGGGGTCGATTCGGCCATGATCGTCGGGGCTCCTGGAGGGGGCACGGTGTGGCGGGGAATTCGCTTATCGCCATTGTGCCATTCCTCGGTATGCAATGCGACCAAAAAACGGGGGTTCTAGCCGGCTGGGGGGATGCCGGTTGCCGCAACTCCCACGAAGTAGCATGGCCGCCCCAGCCGTGTTCTCCAACGCATTAGGAAAAGTCCACGGCCGGGGCGGCCATGCTACGGGGGCGTGAAACATCAAGGGTGCGACATTTTGACCGCTTTTGCCGGGGTGGGGCTCGGTTCTATACTGTTAGGCTTACCTATCTCTTGCCGGCATTGCATGTCCAGTCGCCCTCCTTCCCCCCGAACCGCCGCCCCCGCTGAGTCGACACCGACTCGCGACGCTGGCCGCTGGATTCGCATGGTGGCGTGGACGCTGTGTGCCGTGACCTTCCCGCTGCTGTGGTTGGGCGGCCTGGTGACCACCACCAAGAGTGGTATGGCGGTCCCCGACTGGCCCGGCACCTATGGGTACAACCTGTTCCTCTACCCGTGGACCGCATGGTTTTACGGGCCGTGGGATTTGTTCGTCGAGCATGGACATCGTCTGCTCGCGTCACTCGCGGGGCTCCTAACGATTGTGCTCGTGGTGTTGCTCGCGAAAGGCGAGTCGCGTCGCTGGCTTCGAGTGATGGGGTGGATCGCGCTGGTGGGTGTTATCGCCCAAGGAGTGCTCGGTGGGCTTCGCGTGGTGCTCGACGAGCGGATGCTCGCTCTGGTGCACGGCTCGACGGGGCCTTTGTTCTTTGCGCTCACCGTGGCGATTGCCATCTGGACCACCGACCGCTGGGTGCAAGCGGTGCGGCTCGATTCGGCGTCGCTATCGAATCTCGCCCCGCTGGCCTCCATGGCTGCGCTGATCACTTACGTTCAAATGCTACTCGGAGCGATGCTGCGTCATATGCCGATGGATGCGACGCCGCAGTCGTTCCTGTCGATCGTCAAGTTTCATCTGATCTTCGCGGCGGTCGTGGCGCTGCTAACGCTGATCGTTGCTCGTCGCGCCGTTGCCTCCGCGAATCCCGCTGGGCTGCGTCGAGGCGGCTGGTTCGCCTTGGGAATCGTCACGCTGCAACTGCTGCTCGGACTCGCCACGTGGCTCACCAAGTACGGCACTCCCGTTTGGCTGCGTGGCATGCACCCGGCCAGTTCGCACGCCACGCTCGCCGATGGCTGGCTGCAATCGCACATGGTCACCGCTCATCAGGCCACTGGGTCGCTGCTACTGGTCACGCTCGTTTATATCGCGATGTGGGCTTGGCGCTATGCACCGCAAGAAGACACTTCCACTGAAGTCGCAAAACTACCTCAAGCCACTTCTTCAAAAGCCATTTCGTTTAAAGGAAGCGCGACCGCATGAACACGTCGCCCTCGACTACTTCTACTACAATGACTGGCGAGCAAGCCGCGTGGCGTGCTCGCGTCGCCGACTACTGGGAACTGACGAAGCCCCGCATCGTCGCGATGGAACTGATCACCATCGCCATGGGTTTCTACTTGGCTGCGGGTAGCGACTGGTCGGGCTGGGTGCTGTTCGCCACGTGCCTCGGAACCGGCCTGGTGGCTGGTAGTGCGAGTGCGCTCAACATGTGGATCGAGCGTGACCTCGACGCCCTGATGATCCGCACCGCCAATCGCCCCCTCCCTGCGGGTCGCCTCGAGCCATGGCAAGCCGTGGTGTTTGGCGCGGTGATGCTCGCAGCGGGCTCCGCACTGCTCTACGCCGGCCCCGGCGTGCCGACCCTGGCGCTCGGCCTCGCGTGCTGGTGTTTGTACGTGGTGATTTACACGCCGCTAAAAACGCGGTCGACCTTAAACACGGCCATCGGCGCCGCGAGTGGATCGCTGCCCATCCTCATGGGCTGGGTCGCTGCCGGGGGCGAGTGGAACATGGTGGCCTTCGCGCTGTTTGGCGTGTTGTACCTGTGGCAGTACCCCCACTTCATGGCGATCGCGTGGCGGTGCCGCGACGATTACGAGCGCGGTGGCTACGTGATGAGCACCACGGTCGACCCCACCGGCCGCCGCGCGGGGTTCGAGGCGATCACCGGTGCCGTGGCATTGCTGCCTGTTAGTCTAATCCCCGCGACCATTGCCACCTCTCCCTTACTTGGCGGGGCGTACGTCGTATGGGCCTCGCTTTTGGGAATTGTCTACTTGTGGGCCGCCGTGCGATTTGCTCGCGCGCCGGGCGACGCGAGTTCGCGGACGCTGCTGCGAGCCAGCCTGCTGTACCTGCCGTTATGGATTGTTGGGCTATTCCTGGTGGCAGTTTGAAAGTAGTCTCATAGCTCGGTTTCCCGCTGCCCTCCACACACATTGCCCAGCCCGTCCCTATGTCCGACTCGCCCGCCCTTTCGATCCGCGACGTTCGCTACCGCTATGGAGAGAACGAGGCGGTCCGTGGCGTTTCGTTCGACGTTGCACGGGGCGAAGTCTTCGCACTGCTCGGCCCCAACGGCAGCGGCAAGACCACGCTGTTCCGATTGATCTCGACGCTTGTCCCGCTTCAGCAGGGCGAGATCGACGTGCTCGGCATCAGCGTCCGCCAGCATCCCGCCGCGGTGCGGGGGCACATTGGTGTCGTGTTTCAGTCGCCGAGCGTCGACAAGAAACTCACGGTGCTTGAAAATCTGATGCACCACGGCCGGCTGTATGGGCTTGGTGGTCGTGAACTCAAGTCGCACTCGCTCGCGATGCTCGAACGACTTGGCCTGACCGAAAAAGTCAAAGCCAACGTCGAGACGCTCTCGGGTGGCCAACGCCGCCGCGTCGAACTCGCGCAGGCCATGCTCCACAGCCCGAAGATGTTGGTGCTCGACGAACCCGCCACCGGGCTCGACCCTGGCGCCCGCAGCGACCTGTGGCGTTACTTCGCGACGCTCACGGCCGAAGGCGTCACGATCGTCCTCACCACGCACTTGCTCGAAGAAGCCGAGCGTGCCGACCGCATTGGTATTATGCATCAGGGCCAGCTCGCCGCGCTCGACACTCCCGCGGCACTGCAAGCCTCGCTCGGCGGCGACACGCTCATCCTTCGCACGGCCGACCCTCAAGCTCTTGCCACCGCGATTGCCGCGCGTTTCCCGCTCACGCCCACGGTGGTCGATGGCACCGTGCGACTCGAACACCCCAGTGGCCATCAACTCGTTCCGCAATTGGTCGATGCGTTCGGCCCCGAGATCGACGCAGTGACTCTGGGTAAGCCAACACTCGAAGACGTATTCATCGCCCGCACCGGCCACCGCTTCTTCGTCGAACCGACAGACAAGTAATCAAGTATGTCCACCGCCACGCTCAAAACCCGACCCGTCCCCGCCCTGCCGGCGATCGCGACGCTCGCCTGGCGCGAGCTGGTGCGATTCTTTCGCCAGCGGACCCGCGTGTTTGGCGCGCTCGGCCAGCCGATCATTTTTTGGCTGATGTTCAGCGAAGGATTCAAATCGGTCGACCTTGGCTACGCGTATCAGTTTCCAGGCATCATCGCGATGATCCTGCTGTTCACGGCCATCTTCACCACCATCAGCATCATCGAGGACCGCAACGAAGGTTTTCTGCAGGGCGTGCTGGTTTCGCCAGTGCCGCGATGGGCGATGGTGATGGGCAAGGTGCTTGGCGGCGCGGTCATCGCGTGGCTGCAGGCGTTCTTGTTCTTCCTGCTGGGTTGGTTCACCATCCCCGCGATCGATCCACCGCTCATCAACGTGGCCGTCGCGCTGGTGCTGATGTTCGTTATGGCCATCGCGCTCACGGCCCTCGGGTTCTTCCTGGCCTGGAAAACCGACTCAAGCCAAGCCTATCACGCGATGATGAGCGTGCTTTTGTTTCCGATGTGGCTGCTCTCGGGAGCGTTTTTCCCAGTTCACTGGGGCACCGTCATGGGCTACATCGTCATGCTCAACCCGCTGACATACGGTGTCGCCGGGCTACGGCATTTGCTCGCGGGTGGCGAAACAATCGATGATGGCTGGCTCCCGAGCTTGGAACTTTCGTGGGGCATCAGCATCGCGTTCGCCGTGGTGATGCTTGCCATGGCCACGAAGATTGTCGCGACGCGGACCAAGGGCGACCTGAAATGATGCTCTCCAACCTGATACTCGCCGCCGCCCACCCGCTGGTGCACGTCAACGCCTCGCTCAACACGCTGGCCACGCTGCTATTGATCCTGGGCTTCGTGCTCATCAAGCAGCGCAAAGAAGCCGCGCACAAAGTGGTCATGCTCGCGGCGTTTGTGGTGTCGGTGGTGTTTCTAGGTTGTTACCTGTACTACCACCTGGCGCTTCAACTCCAAACGCCCTTCGGTGGCACCGGCATCAGTCGGCAGATTTACTTTGCCATTCTGATCTCGCACATCCTGCTGGCGATCACGGTCCCGCCGCTCGCCATCACGACCATCGTCCTGGGCCTGCGAGCCCACGGCGACTGGCTCCCCGACTCCATCAAGCACGCCAGCTCCGGCGAGCAAGCCGAGTACACCCGAGCCTACCGCCAGCGCCACCTCCGCTGGGCCCGCGTCACGTTCCCCATCTGGCTCTACGTCTCGGTCACGGGGGTTGTGGTCTACTTCATGCTCTACCACTGGTTCCCAGCAGCGGTCGCCGCCTAGCTCGAATCTTCTCCAACCAACCAACGGAAGCTCAAGGCTAGCTGGGCCCGTTAGGGCCGGGGTGAGGTGGCTGACGACCAAACTCTGCGCCACAGCTATCTGTGAAACCTCCGGAAAAACCGTTTGCGGTGATCCCCGGGCAACTCGACATGTCGATATTCTGCCGTTTCATCGACACGTTTCCCCGATATGTCGATGGCGTACCCATATTGGTACACGTTCAGATTTGCAGCCCAAGGGCCTGAAAACGGCCGCAGGGAAGCAATCGGGGAAGGCCCGATGTGAGATATAAAGAAGCTGGGGAGCAGGGACTTGAACCCCGACTAAAGGAATCAGAATCAGTGGTATGCGTGCGGATAGGATTCTGATAGGCTCACGAAGTCGAAATTTACCGAGGGTTATTTTGGGTGCCTCAATCGCAAAACGTCGCTTCGACGTGCGTTTAGGTACCAGTTGCGGTAACAATTTAACCATGCTAGCGGGGTAGCTCCCCGCGTCGCTCGCCAGCGGTTGCGAATCCTTCCCAGGAGCAACCGCTGGCCGGCGGGCACGGTGGGAAGGAATTCGCGATGGCAGACAATGAAAGTGCTCGCGCGCTCGCGGAGTACATCTATCAGATTGGGTACCGCGAGGACATTCTCGACCGAGCCCACTGCTATGACGACGTGTATTACGGCGACTACTCGTCTGTTGCAGCGAGGATCACCCCCAAGAGGAGGGTCCCCGGAGATCGCAAGCATTGGACTCGGCAGGATAAGAACCGAGCCGACTGCGCGTGGGAGTGGGAGCAGTTCTTCTATGAACATCCCGACGCATCGTGGGATGACGCCCCCAAATGGCTCCAGGGGTTAGAGGAAACCCGACAGCGAACACGCGAACGATGGTTCATCGACAAGTATCGGCGAAACGAGCATTCCATTCGGCGGCTGCACAGTCTCGCGCTGCAAAACGGAATGAAGCTAGGTATTCACGCTGCGATAGTTCCGCTACTGGAAGAATGCACGCTCGCATTCGAGGGACTTCTGGCCTTCTGTGCGATGGATGGCGACTGGGAGAATCGGGATAGCTGGACCACTGAAGAGCAGGGGCAAGTCTATGAACGGTTGCGAGTTGCAATAGATCGCTTGAAACTTTCTCTGCCAGCGAGCGTGCTGGATCAGTTGCAATCACTGAAACCGGTATCCGCCACTTCCACCGACGATGACATCGTTGGCGAAGTAAAAACACGGCGCGGCTACACCTGCCCCAAGTGCAACGGAAAAGCTGTTACCGATGACACGAAACGAGGTATTCGGTATGTCCGCTGCAAGGTCTGCAACCACCGTTTTACCAAGGCTCAGCCAAAGTAACCCGACAAGCCGTAACGAGTAACCCGACAAGCCGTAAAACGCCTGTTTCTGCCGTCTAAAACGCTTGGACAAAGGGTTTTGAAACCGCTTGAATGCAATCGTCGGAAACGACATTCACATTCAATCGCGGAGCGAAACCCCATGCGTCAAACTTACACCTTCACCCCTGGTGAAATCCGTTCGGACAGCTCTTACACCCAAGCGGAGTTTGAGCGAATCACCGGACTCGGCCGCGCAGCCATTCGAGCTGCCCGTCGTCGTGGCCTAACCGTTCGTCGCGTCGGTCGCACGAACTACATCATCGGCCGCGAGTGGAACGACTATCTAGCCAAGTTCGGCGAAGTCGTTGCTTCCTAAACCCCGTACCACCCCCGCGGTTGCGGTGGCTGAAAAGCCCCGCGCCTGGACCAACAGGACACGGGGCAAAGGAGATCCAATGCGTAAGGATACACGCTCGCCGGTAATCCGGCAAAAGGTTTTGTGCTTGATTCGGCAGGACGTTGCCAACCGGCCCTATGTCGAAATCTACTGCGGCGACACCATCGACGTGCGAATTGCCACGTTGCCATTCTGTGGCACCAAGCGTGGTGAAGTGCTCGCCGAGGAAGTCGTCGCCCATCAACTGCCGAGGTGCTATGCGGACTTGCTCGATAGTTCGCCTCGAGCGCATGACGTGGTGAGCATCGCGACGCCAAGCCAATCCATCGACCGCCATCACCATCGGCAACTACTTCAAGGGCTCGACACTGTTGGCCACCGACGACGGAGGGCCCAACGTGTCTAACGAAGAATACATCGCCCGCGAGGGTCGACAGCAGCAAGCCGACTACGGCGAGCCTGAATACATCCCGCCACCGATTGCCAAGTTCACGTTTGCCGAGCTCCGGGAAGCGTACCCCGAATTGCAACCGACGATTATCGACGGGCTGCTAAGGAAGGGCGAAACGTGCAACGTGATTGCGTCGCCCAAGGTGGGCAAGTCGTGGTTCTGCTACTACGTGGCGTTGTGCATCATCATGGGCTGGTCGATCTTCGACCGGTTCGCCACCACACGCGGCCGAGTGCTCATTCTCGATAACGAGCTGCATCGATCGACGCTCGCCCATCGAATCCCCATCGTCGCCCAGGCTATGGGAGTGGACCCGTGGGGCGATGACGCGAGCTGGCAGGAGGACCTCGAGGTGTGGCCGCTGCGGGGTGACCTGCGGAGCACACAAGAGCTCGCCTTCGAGTTCGAGCACATGGAGCCTGGCACCTTCGACGCGATCATCATGGACGCGAAATATCGTTTCGCACTTGAGGGCACCAGCGAGAACGACAACGCCAGCGAGGCGAGATTCTACAACCTCATTGACCGATTCGCCGAGATGACCGGCGCGGCGTTCCTGCTGGTGCATCACAGCAGCAAGGGCGCTCAATCCGGCAAGTCGGTAACCGACGTCGGCGCGGGCGCTGGTGCTCAGTCTCGCGCGGCGGATTGTCATATGGTGCTGAGGGAGCACGAAGAACCCGGGCACATCGTTCTCGATGCTGCTGTGCGAAGCTTCAAGCCCGTCTCGCCGCTGGTGCTCAAGTGGCAATTCCCGTTGTGGGTGCCTGCTGAGGGAATGGACCCGGGCGAGCTGAAGGGCACCAAGGGCAAGCAGCAAGAGCAGTGGGACGCTCAGAACGAAGCCACAGACAAAGCCGTCATCAAAGCTTTGGTCGATGGACCTGCCACCAATCGGAAGCTCCGGGAGACCACCGGCATGGGTAAGGACCGGGTTCAACGAAGCCTTGATCGACTCAAAGCGGCTGGCCATATCGACTACACCATCACCGAAATCAGGGGCAACGAATGCCATGAATACTTTATCCCAAACCCCCCAGCTTAAACGTGGTACGGAGCTACCAACCACGTCCCGTACCACGTCGGTGGGTGGGGTGGTGTGTGGCCTACTACGTAGGGCCACCCACCACGTCCACCACGTAGGCGCGAGCGAGAAGACCCAACCACGTACCACCAACCACGTGAACCCATTCAAGGCTTCCTACCGTGAGCGACTGAGGAAGCTCGGTGGCAAGTACCGACCGACCTCGATCACCGACGCCAACCAACGGCAGTTCATCGCCGAGGAAGTGGGCGTGAGCATGGCTCGCGACGTGAAGCTCGGCACCATCGAGGAGGTGGCACCGTGGTAATTAACTCTCTCTACGTTGCCGCCGATGCCGTCCCGACCCCACGGCGGCACAGCCTGTCGGAGGACCCAACCGCCCCATCGCACACAACGAGCAATCCGAACACACAGCGCCACGCGACTCGGAAGCCTCGATCACAACCGCACCGCGTGCATGAGCCGCACAGAGCCCCAGGTGAGCCAAGAGCAGGACGGACGGACTGTTTGTACTTGGCCGCAGATCCGCTCTGCACCTCCGAGGGCGACACCCGTCAGATGGGACCCAAGGCCCCCCTCCCTATGCCATCACCCCGACCCTACCCCCCGGTTAGGTTCTTTCCGGGAGGTGGCCACCCGTGAGGGCGACAGCAGATCAAACGTCACGTTGAGAGAGTCCCCGGCCCTGAGGGTACTAATACTAATACCTTCCACACGCCCCCAGACCGCCGCAAACGACATCACGCGACAACTGACACCCGTTAACCACTCGATGCGTTAGGAAGCCTCTCAGACGATGGAACGATGCCCACAATGCGGCGAGCGACTGAAGCTCCACGGCACCAAGGAAGTGCTAGGCGAGTTGGTTCGCAATCGCGACTGCCAACTGTGCGGCTATCGTGACCGCGCTTGGTACGAGATCCCAAAGGTAACTCGAATTGAGTCACGCAGAAAATACAATCCGCGGGCGGATTCTAAATGACCAAACGTATCTGGATGAACCAGCGAATAGTGGGACAATGAAGACATGAGCAACACCATCACCAAAACCGAACGCGAAGCCGAGCCGGCGTTCTACAGCCTCGGCCGTTGCTGCGAGTTGCTGAAGTGCGAGCCCGATATGGTTCGTTCGCTGGCGCAATCGGCCCAGGTGCGACCGGCGCTCAAGCTCGACCAAGTGAACTACTACGACGCCAACGGATTCGCGGCGATCTACGCCGAACACCAAGCCCGACAAGGAAGCTAGAACATGATCACCCTACCCCCCGCACTACGGCAACTGTACTCGATGGGCCGGATAAGCCACGAGACACTTGCCGGTCCCTCGGAGATCGAGGAGCTAATCGCGAAAGCTGGGATTCGTCCCGCACTGGCGATCGACTCCCTGATTTTCTTCGACGAAGCGGGTTACGAAGCCATCATTCGCGAAATGGAAAAGGATTGAACCATGCCCAAGAAACAACCCACGATGGCCGCGGCCGTCTACGTGTTCGATAGCAAAGGCGGAGCCGGATTCAATTTCCGCCGTGTCGCCCGCGACAAAGACACCGGCGAGATTCTGGCCGTCATCGAATTTGCTCCAAATGTGCCGACTTTGATTCCCGGTGAACTGCGAGAGATGTTTGCCGGTGAGCTCGACCGATTCGGAACTACCATTCGCCGCGCCGAGGTGCCTGTCGCCGCTTGGGCTCCGATGCTGGCCGAGTATTGCGACGAGCGGCGCGACACCGAAATCGAACGACTACGGCGAATCGTCGGCAACATGCGAGTGGCGCTGATGACCGCTGGATGGGCGTCTGAAGACATCGATGCAGCCATTGAAGGCCGCCAACCACTACCCGCTACCACGGAGGTTTGACCATGAGACTTGCTGATTTTCAAAAGACCCTGAGTTCCCAGCAGTTGACGGCACTGCTCCCTCTCGCGACTCACTGCGAGGAATTCTTGAGCAACGCCGAAGAGCTGTGCGCCGGCGGCGGCACCATCAAAGGCTGGGTGTCGAGCTGCTTGGCCGACACGCATGGTTTGCCGATGGACCGAAGTTTAACCGTGTTCGATGCGGCTGGCATCGATCCGGTAGCTGTGCAGGCTCTGGAGGCCATCGACAACGCCCTACCGCTGAGCGTGGCTTGCTACGTCGATGGTGGCATTATCCCGCGGAGGTCCAAATGAAGAACATCACCACAACCCCGCCGGCGACCGACTTCTACCTGCGCGGCACCAGCATTGCCACCGCGGGGCTCCGGGTCGATCGCGAAGCCCGTGTCATCCGCGGTATCACGGTGCTGCAAGCCGGCCGCGTGAACGACAACCGCGAACTGACGATCGACGGCAAGACGCTCGCCCAAGTGCTCCAAATCGGCAACACCACCACGAAGGGACTCAAAGCCCGGTGGACCCATCCGAACATGAGCAGCGATGGGCTGGGTACCTTCCTCGGCCGCTGGTTCGAATTCCGTATGAGCGCCGACAATCAATCGGTGCTCGCCGATCTTCACCTATCGGAACTGGCGTTCGCGAAGCCCGACCCTGACCTCGGTATGTCGCGTGGCGAGTGGCTGTTGCGGATGGCAGACGGCGAAGACGACACGTTCGGTGTGTCGCTCGCGCCCCGCACGATGGACACTAAGGCGATGGAAAGCGAAGTCGACTCCGAAGGGGTGCAACCCTACCGAGTGCTGGCGCTCGCTGCCATCGACATCGTGGATGAGCCGGCCGCAACCCGCGGTGGTCTGTTCGGTGGGCAACTGTCGCTCGCAGACGCCCCGCTGGCGGCCACTAAGGTGCTCGACCAAATGTTCGCCACCGCAACCCGCGAAGTGGTGGAGCAACGGGCTAAGGCGTTCCTGAGCCGCTACCTCGATACTCGTTTCGGCGGTGCCAAACCTGTTGAACTAGTTCAACAAAAGCGACCCCTCGGACCTGCGACCGCCGCGGAGCTGTCGACCATCGCCACCAATGCGGGGCTCGACCAATCGTTCGCCCAGCAGTGGGCTAGCGACAACCTGACGACGCTCCAAGCCAAGGCGGCAATCTGCGACATGGTGCTAGCCAAGCGGCGTGGTGAATCGACCGGCGAGCATGGCAGCAATACCGAGAAGTTTCGGGCCGAGTTCCGTAGTCAGCGTGCGACTCTCGCAACGCTCGGCATCACGGATGAGGAATCTTACATCCGCTCGCGTGTTCGTGATGAACGCGATGGGCTATTCATCTAGGAGAACCAATGCTGAAGACCAACCAAAAGACGGTGTGGGAAAACAAGTACCGCGAAGCCGTCGTGAATTCCGCCAACCGTGGTGGACTGACCCCCGAAGCCTACGAAGCCGCGAAGATCTTCGGGCGCTCCGAACTGCAAATGGAAGCCGACTACGCCCTGGTTCGCAAACGCATCGAGACGGCCCGCTTGCTCGCCGACGAACGTGCCAAGCCTGGTGGTCTCAAAACCAAGCTCGCCGAAATGGAGATCGAAGCAAGGGTGCTCACGAAGATGGCAACGAAGATTGCCCAAGAGCGCGGAGCCCTGAACGACCAAATGGACATCGCCCGCGCGCAGCTGACGGCACTATCGAACGGGCTGGCCGGTACGGTGAACAACCACGCGAAGGTAATGGCGGCGACCTCGGACGGTGGCCCAAACCCTGAGAACATCTTGCACTTCCGCTTAGCAGAGTAAAGCAAAACCCTTGGTGAAGCGGGACATGGGATTTCTCCTAACTTCCTGTAACCCATAGTGCCTTAGTCGATCCGCGACGCTCCCCTCTGATGCAAATTTGGCGGCGCGGTGTGTAACGGGCGGTTCCGCTTCGCCAGTGTTTTCTAAGGATTGAACATGCCAACATTGAAACTAGACGCCGATGCCCGTGCCGGTGTTAAGGCGTTCGCTGATTTAGACAAGGCCGTCGCCAAGGTCGATGGCACGCTGGAGCTGACGGCGCGGCAAGCTAAGGCCCTGGAGTTGCAGGCGAAGCGAATCGCCGACTCCAACTTGTCGCCGCAAGAGAAGTACAACAAGAAGCTCGAAGAGATGGCCCGCATGGTCAAAGCGGGCAAGCTCGAATTGGTGGACGCGCATACTCAAGCCACTAAACTCGCACAGCGATACAACGAAGTCGACAAGGCTGGTGAGAAAGCTTTCGGCGCCGGGATGACCAGCAGAATCGGCGGCATGGTTTCGGGCATGGTCGGATTCGGAACGATCGTCTCGGGCATCGTCGCAGGTTTTCGGAGCATCGACCAAGTTGCCAAGGAAGCGTCGGCGAGTGTCGGTAGCTCGCTCGCGTCTATCGGCGATCTACAGCTTATCAGTGAGAACAAACAGGACTTCCTCAAGAACATCGGCGTCGCCCGAGAGATCGTAAAGCGAGGCATCGTCGACGAACAAGCTTCCTATGGCATCGCTGGCGACATAAGCGTCGCAGGGCTGAGTGACGACGAGCGCAACCAATTCCTCGACCGCTTACAACGCCGACAAATCAAGCCCGAGGATGCGAGCGGCGCGCTAATCAGCGGTCAGAAGGTCGCCAACCTGTACCCCCAGGGGAGCCTCAAATACGGCCAAGTTCTCGACAAGCTCGCAGTGGCCTCCGGTCCTGGCGCGTCGTCCCCCGGCGAGTTCGCAAAGGGCAGCACGCAGTGGGCTCAACTCGCGTCCATGTTGGGGATGGCCGGCGATGAAGGTCTCGCCGCGCAGATGGTCGCCGAGAAGCACGCCGGCAACGTCGACATTGCCGCCACGCAGATTAACGAGCTCTTAGCTCAAATCCAGAAAAAGGACCTGTGGCAAGGCTCGCTCGAAGCCACGGTGCCGTTCATCAAAGAGCAGATGAAGGCCAACCCCAAGCTGCTCGAAGGCAATGCGTTAAAGGCAATGGAGTCACTGGTAAAGGACTTGCCGCTGGTTGGTCAGTATCGCACCCAACTTGCTAGCGCTACGGGCACCATCGACTCGAAATACTTCCTTCAGGCCGACGAGGCGGCGGACGCATCGCAACTGAAGTCCCAGACCGAAGGTCAACTGGCTGACGCAAAACGCCAGTATGCACGGCAGCAAGACGTTTTCGAGAGCGTTCGTAATTCTCGATTGGCCTACCAACAACAACGCGGTCAGCGGTGGCGAGCTTACGGCAGTGAGTGGACATCATGGATTGATGACAAGCTCGGCACCGAACGCCTCTACATCGACGACGCCCTACGCAATAACTCCCAGATGATCGCCCCCGACGTGAGACAGAAGGCCGGATCGTTCCTGCTCGACACGGCCGGCAGTGAGTCCGAGAAGCAAGAGGTGCTGCAACTTCTCCGAAGCATCAACGTCCATGTCGGCGGTACGGAGCGGGCGGTCAGCAATGGTGGTGGCTCAACTGTCCAAGAGTCACCAACCGGCGGGGGAATGCGATGATCGACTGGCACATCCGCAACGTGGTGCGCAAGACGTACACCGGCAACATCCAGCTCGACGCGCTGCGACTCTCCACGGTGGATCAGCTCACCGAAATATTCGAGTTCGGCATCGCGGTCGGGGCGATCGAGCTCCCCGCCATTCTGGAGTGCGATACGTGGAACTTCCTTCTAGTTCGGTACCGCGACACGGTGGAACGAATCGCGGAACTGTCGCCCGATCGGGAGGGGTGGCTGAAGAGAGTGCCCTCGTGCGAGCAGATCACGGCGGCAATGACGTAGGCGACCCCGACCCCGAAACCATCCGCCAGCGGTGTGCTGAGATCCAAGCGACCTGGACCCCCAGGGAGCGGGCGAAGCGGCAAGTGGTCGGAGCGGTGGGGTGGGAGCTGCAGGAGTGGAGCGGGCGGGTGCAGGTGGAGGGCGACGCAGTTTAACAAAACCTCCCCAGCGAATTGGGGCGGTTTCGATTCGGACTTGACGACGGACGTGGGAGTGAAGCAAAATGCGGGGACTGCAAAACCCGCCTTGGTTTTTTCTGATCAACCAAGGCAACAATCTGGAGTTCTGATGCTAAATTCTGTTCTGAAATCAGAGTGTTTGCCCGTATTGGTGTGGGTAAGCCGTAAGGCCCCCGAGGCGGCGTCAGAACCCGCCTTGCAGTCGCCAGTACGGGCAAACACTTTCTTTGCTCCATCTCTGGGAGCTGGAAAGGGATTGGTCAAGCATGGCCGCCATTATCTCCGAGGCTGTTCGCCTGTCGCAGCGTGTTAGCTACGGCAACCTTTGCAACGTCCTAGATGCTGCCGTTGAGGAACACGAAGCCGGTCGATTGCCGAATGCTTTCGCGATGTACCAAGAGGCCATCGGTATCTGGCTGCGGTACAAGTGGGTGGAGACTTCGGGCAACTACCGCACTGGCATCGTCGAGCCCGAGCGATTCTTGCAGAAGCTCAATTCGGGATTGCACATCGACAAGTTCACGAAGGAGCACATCCAAAACGCGATGCGACAACCGGGCGTAATGACTCACCGCGCCGTCGACATCGTGGCTGGCATTGTGGGTGCTGTCGTTCTGGATCGCGTTTAACTCATCACAACGGAAGGATTCGATATGTCCATTTTCGAAAAGACGACGACCGGTCCGAAGGGCAAGCTCGCCGAGAAGCTATCGCAACGGATGGGCTGTTACTCGCTGGAGTATCACCCGACGGCGTTCTCTGAGGACTTCGATAGCTACACCGAGAGGGAGTCTAAGGGGCACCTGTTCTACATCGCCGGGAACGAACACGGCGAGTTCCCTGACTTCGGTTTCGAAGTGTGGGTCGATGATCGCGACAACAACGGCGACCTGCCGCAAACCATCGTCGACAAGCTGCACTCGATCGCCGAGCAGTACCGCGAAGTGGCCGAGCGCGTCGCATTGCGGTTGAACCGTCAACCGTCGAAGTAGTTCACAAGCCCCGCTGCACGGATGCGGCGGGGTGTTTTTCTTCAACTGCGGAATTTCCGCAGTTGTCGCCCAAAAACGATCGCACAGGACGCCCCCTAACGAGCGCCGAGCAACTAACCCGACCTTGGACCCCTGGAGAAAACCGATGCAGGAGCAAGTATTCATTCCCGCCGACGACGGAAGTAGTATCCGACTTTTACCGAGTATCGAAGTGATTTTCGCTGGAGGCGATTTTGAGTGGGAGCCTGCAAAACACTTCAGGTGTTGGTACGACGCCGAAGAATGCATCGCGGATCGATTCCCCGAAGTTTTCATGGACCCAAAACGAGCGAACGATTGGATGCCGTTGGCTTGGACTGACGACGACGGCAACAAGCATGAAAGTGCCCTATTCGGATTTGCTGTTAGTTTCTTTTTTGAGAGCGAGACGCATTTCCTTCGCGCCGAGAACGAGACGCATATTTCGCCGGCTGGCATGGTTCACTGGCTAGCCGAATCTATCCACAAAGGAAAAACCGATGCTTGAAACCATCAAAGTTCATGTAGTGCATTATGCCGACCGCACCAACTTAGTCATGCGGTACAAGTGCCCGCTGACCGGCAAGCACGTTCCGCGCACGACTGGCACCAGCAACGCCAAGGAAGCCGCCAAGGCCGCGGCGAAGTGGGAGGCTGAGTTACAGGAGGGGCGTTACCAGCGATCGAGCCGGATGGGCTGGGATGAGTTCGTGGAGTACGTCGACACCAACCACCTTAGCACAATGGCGGTCAGCTCGGCCGATACCTACCTGAGCACGCTGTCGGTGTTCAAGGAAGCGTGCCGCCCGGAGAAGCTAGCCGACGTCACCACGGCCAAGGTGACCTACTTCCGCACGAAGCTCCAGCAGCAAGGCAGGAAGCCCGCCACGATTGCCAAACACCTGCGGACGCTCGCCGCGGTGCTCAATTGGGCAAAGGAGCAAGGCATCCTGGCGACGGTCCCGAAGTGCAACATGCCGAAGGGCTGGAAAGCTGGTCAGCGGGCGATGAAAGGCAGACCGATCAGCGGCGAGGAATTCGACCGCATGTTGGCCAAAGTGGCCAGCGAGGTGGGCGAGGACAAGGCCGCGGCGTGGACGTTCTACCTGCGGGCCCTATGGGAGTCTGGATTGCGGCTGACGGAATCACTGACGCTATCGTGGGACGAGCGGCCGGACGCGATCAGTGTCGACATGGAGGGCCGGCGTCCAATGCTGCGAATCCCCGCCGCGGTGGAGAAGGGCAAGCGCAACCGCCTGTTGCCGATGACCCCCGAACTGGCCGAGTTGCTGTTGACGGTCCCCCAGGGCGATCGGCGCGGACGGGTGTTCAAGGGCATTCACCACCACTACGTCAACGTCAGTCAGACCGTAAGCGACATTGGCAAGGCTGCTGGTGTGATTGTGACGCCCAGCGTGGGCACCAAAGGCCAGCCGGGCTACAAGGGCCCGAAGTACGCGTCGGCGCACGATTTACGCAGAGCGTTCGGCACAAGGCTTTCCCGTCGCCCGAATATGAGCGTTGCCCGGTTGAAGTCGCTGATGCGGCATGCGGACATTGCCACCACGATGGCGTATTACGTGGAGGAACAATGCGACGAACTGGCCGATGCGTTGTGGGAGAACCACAAACCGGCCGCCGAGGTACCATCTGAGGTACCATCAGGCGAAAATTAAGCTGGGGAGCAGGGACTTGAACCCCGACTAAAGGAATCAGAATCCTTCGTGCTACCGATTACACCACTCCCCAATGAGCGGAGGCAGGGACACAAGAATAGGCCGCGGGGTTCGGAAAATCAAGGCCGGCCGGAACGTCCGAATTCCCCACCCCGCCCGGTCCCCCCCCAGCGGTCCGGGGTTCAAACTCTTGCTCTTCGTGTGGCGGCACGTAGATTGGCGGGCGCGTCCTCCTGTTTCTCCTACTTGGTGCGCTATGAAAACCTCTACTCCGCTTCTAACCACCATTGTTCTACTGCTACTCGTACAAGCCTCGGCGGCGGCCGAGTACGATCCGCTTGCCGTCGATAAAGCCAAGCTCCCCGCGCCGATCGATCTCACGATCGAAGACGCGAAGCGCGACCGCGAGATACCGGTGCGAATCTACCTTCCGAACTTGAAGGATCCCGCGCCGGTGGTTCTCTTTAGTCATGGGCTGGGTGGGTCGCGGATGAACAATCCCTATCTCGGCGAGCATTGGGCTGGGCGGGGGTACGTCGTGGTGTTTGTTCAGCATCCTGGGAGTGACGAGTCGGTTTGGAAAGGCGTTCGGCCGAGGGAGATCATGGGGAAGATGCGCGACGCGGCCAGCGCCGACAACTTTGCCCTGCGAGTGAAGGACATTCCCGCGGTGCTCGATCAACTGAAAGTGTGGAACGCAGCCGACACCACGCAAGAAGGAAGCGATAGCAGCACGAAGAAACTCGTCGGCCGGATGGATCTGGAGCACGTTGGCATGTCGGGCCACTCTTTTGGCGCGGTGACCACGCAGGCCGTTTCGGGACAGGCGTTCGTCGCGGGTCGGACACTCGCCGATCCGCGGATCGATGCCGCGGTGATGATGAGCCCCAGCACGCCGCGAGCCGGCAGTCCCGACCGTGCGTTTGGCGAGGTGAAGCTACCCTGGTTGCTGCTCACGGGCACCGAAGATAGTTCGCCGATTGGCGATCAGACCCCCGAAAGCCGGCTGAAGGTCTACCCTGCCCTGCCGCCCGGCGACAAGTTTCAGTTGGTGCTCGACGGGGCCGACCACTCGGCGTTTAGCCACCGCGCCCGGCCGCGCGACCGCGGGAACCGCAACGAGAACCATCATCGTGCGATCCTCGCCACCTCCACCGCGTTCTGGGATACCTACCTGAAAGAGGACGGGGAGGCCAAAAAGTGGATCGAATCGGGCGACCAAGTCCGCAAGATCCTCGAGCCAGCCGACACCTGGGAGCACAAGTAGGGTCAGTTGGCGGCCCCCGGCCATCTACTTCCACGCGGGCACGGCACTTTCTAAGATAGGTGGACTAAGATTCGGGGGGCACGGCGTCCGGGCCAGCCCCCACACCCACCGCCGGCATACGCTCCACGTAAGATTGCCAGGCTGTTCCCTCCGACCGCGTAAGCACCGCTATGGCGTACCTTGAAATTGTTGAAGGCGTCGAGCCAGGGCGGCGGATTCCGTTGCGATCGGGCCGTGCCGTGATTGGCCGCAGCAGCGACTGCGACATTCCGCTCGACGTGGCGGCCGTGAGTCGCCAGCACGCGGTCATGATCTCCGAGGGTGGCACCTACTACGTCGAGGACCTGCAAAGCCGCAATGGCACGTTCGTCAACGACCAGCCCGTCAAACGCCGCACTGCGCTGAATCACGGCGACCGCATTCTGATTTGCGATCAAGTGCTAGCCGTCCACACCGACGACGAAGTGGCGCTCGGCGGACACCGGCCGAAGGACGATACCTCGCTCGCGGCGATGTTCGACGATAACAACACAGCGAGCGTAATGGCAACGCTCGATGTGTCGGGTGGCACGGCGAGCGTGAACCTGTCGGCCAAGCCCGAAGCAAAGCTGGCCGCGATGATCGAGATTTCGAACAATCTGGCGAAGACGCTCGAGCTCGAAGGACTATTGCCCCGCATTCTCGACAGCCTGTTCAAGATTTTCGTGCAGGCCGACCGTGGCTTCGTGATCATGCGACCTGAAAAGGACGCTCCGCTGGTCCCAGTGGCTGACAAGTATCGCAAGGCCGACCGCGAAGAGCGAACCCGCATCAGCCGCACGATCGTCGAGCAGGCGATGAACAGCAAGCAAGCGATTTTGTCGGCCGACGCCGCGACCGACGAGCGGTTCAGCATGGCCGAGAGCATCGCCGACTTCCAGATTCGCTCGATGATGTGCGCCCCGATGCTCAACTCCGAGGGCGAGGCGCTCGGCGTCATCCAGGTCGACACCAGCAACCAGCGAAGCAAGTTCGCCAACGAGGACCTCGAAGTGCTCGCCGCCGTGGCGAGCCAAGCCGCGGTGGCGATTGATAACGCGCGGATGCACGAGTTCGCCATCGAGCAGGAAGCGCTGCAACGCGACCTCGACCTTGCCGCGCGGATGCAGCGAGCCCTGTTGCCCTCCGAAGCCCCCAAAGTGCCCGGCTACAAGTTCTTCGACTACTACGAGTCGGCACGGCAGGTCGGTGGCGATTACTACGACTACGTGATGCTCCCCGACGGGCGGTTCGCCGTGGTGCTGGGCGACGTGGCCGGCAAGGGCGTGAGCGCCGCGATTCTCATGGCCCGTCTGTCGAGCGACGTGCGGTTCAGCCTGGCGAGCGAGAAGTCCCCCGCCGCCGCGGTAACCAAAGCCAATAACACGTTCGCTCAGCACGACTGGGCCGGTCGATTCGTGACGATGCTAGTGGCGGTGGTCGACCCTGCGACCAACATCATGACGCTGGTCAACGCGGGCCACATGCCTCCTTTCATTCGCCGGACATCGGGTGAAGTGATCGAGGTGGGGGACGAAATCGCCGGCCTGCCGATTGGCGTGATCGACGACTTCGAGTACGAGTCGATTGAGATCGAACTCGCCCCGGGCGAGTCGGTCACCATGTTTACGGATGGATTTAGCGAGGCGATGAACTCGTCGCGCGACCTCTACACGCTGGAACGCCTTTCTGCGCAAATTGCCGCTGGGACCGAAGACGTCGAAGCCCTGGGCCACCACGTCCTGGCTGACGTCCGAAAGTTCGTCGGCGACTTCGCCCAAAGCGACGACATGTGCCTAGCCTGCTTCGGCCGGTGCGTGTGAACTCCCCTGCGTTTGTGTCATCCTGAGGGAGCCTAAGCGACCGAAGGATCTCCTCCGCCACTGGATTACGCTAGGGGTGGCTGGGGACGAGTTCCACGAGCCCCCAGTGACGCATGACTGAGAGCAAGCCACGAACCATGTCATCCTGAGGGAGCCCCGGCGACTGAAGGATCTCTGTTGCCATTTTTTGAGGCTTATTTAGGGGTGAGATTCTTCGGGTCGCATTAATCCCCTCAGAATGACACCAGGGTCAACGCACAAACGATCATAGCGCCAGCACGCGATCCATCCGCGCGGCGATGTCCGCGAGTTCTTCCCGCCCACCGCCATTGACCTCGGCGGTACACCAACCGGTGAACCGGATCTCGGCGAGCGCCTTGCGGACCTCGGGCCAATCCACATCGCCATCGCCGATCTTGCAGAAGCCATTGCTCGTGCCCCAATCCTTGACGTCGAGCTTTACGATCCGCTCACCTAGCACGCGAATCCAATTCGCACTGGGGCTGAACTTCTGGACGTTGCCAATGTCAAAGTACGAGCCAACCCACGGGCTGTTGATCTCGTCGAGGTAGTCGCGAAGCTGCTCCGGCGTTTCGCAGAAGCCATTCCACACGTTCTCGATCAACACCCGCACGCCAAGCTTGCTGGCGGTTGGTAGTACGAGACGAATCTGCTCAATAGAGCGCTCCCACACATGATCGTGCGTCTCGTCGTCGCCTCCCACCTTGCCGGGCACCAACAGCACGCTGTCGCCGCCAAAGTCGTGCGTCTCTTGAAGCGATACCAAGAGATCGTTCCGTGCTTCGTCGCGAGTCTTCGCATCGGGTGAGCTGAGCCGCACCGCCCAATGCTTCTGATCGACCGTGCCATGTACCGGCATACCGGTGGCTTTCGACGCGGCGAGCACCTCGGCCACGTCATGCCGCAGCGGGGCTTCGAGCTCCATGCCGTCGTAGCCGAGTTCTTTGCAGAGCTCGAACTTCTCAAGCACCGAACCTCCAGCGCCAATCATGCCCCACTTCACCGACTTGTAGATCCGCCCGCGATTCTCGGGAACGCTAGATTCCGCTGCACGAGTCACGGCACTTGGAAGCATGCTCGCCGCCAACGCAGCGGCGCTGGTGGCGAGGAACTGTCGACGCTGCAAAGCTGATTCAAAGAGAGAAGTCACAATGGCACCGCTTGTGGATAGAGGAGTGTTCGAAACATCCAACACGCCCGCCGATTGTCGCCGAGACGCTCGCGAAATGCAAACAAACGACGGAATCCCGCCAAGGCAGGGATGTAGCCGGATTCGCCAGAATTCGGGTTATTCCGAAAAACCTTTGGGCCCGCGAATGGACGCGGATATTCGCGAATGGGAGGAAGAGTTGAACAGAAGGAAACGAAGGGAGCAAAGGAAGCAAGAGCCCCGATCTCATTCTACGAAGTGGAACGCAGCAGAGCGCCACCCTGGAGGCGAACTTGATGGTGGGTTTCTTCGCGGACCGCGTGGCGGTCCGGCTGTTGAACGAGCGACGAGCTAGAACCCGAGGACGAAGGGTCCGAGCCAGTAACACATTGCGAAAGCCGCGAGTGCGGGAACAGCGCAGACGAAGAGCACCAACCATGCGCCAACTTGATGGACGAAGTAGCGAGGATCAATCAATGCTATTGGATTCGCGGTGTCCACACCGCGGAGGTATTGCCAAGCAACGGCGAATGCGCAGATCGTCAGTAAAACGGAGATAAGAACCTCTGGTGAAAGTGCCATATCTCCTATCGTCTCTAACAACCCCATTGTGGCCACGCTGAAAGGGGAAGTGAGTAATCGAGGGAAGAATAGTCCTAGTGCATTGAGAACTGGCCACGCACCTGCAACGCTAATAAGCAGTGCTCCGAGAAAAACAAACACACCACCTTTGGGGATGAATGGACCAGCCAGCTGCGGACTCCCACGAACGCTGCTGCAATGGGCAAGCCCCACACTTGCGCCACAATACAAAAGCAAACCAGCGAGCGCGTCCGACCAGAGGCGCGCCGCGCCTACGGATGCGAAGTCTGGATTCATTCGTGGATACTCAAAGATGAAGAACCACCCATCGAATCCTGCAAGTCCTACAATCGCCACAGCAAACAAGATCCGAAGGCAGAGCCGCGCGGTTCTCCCACGTATCGTCCCATCAGCTAGTAAGATAAGAGCTGCCAATCCGGCGGTCACGGTAGCGCCGAAGCTTGTCCAGAATGTCCGATAGCCTTCGGCAACATGGCTTGGAAACGCTGATTTACGCTGCAGCCACGTCGGCTCTGCCGCCTCGACAGCGTTAATTGCGGCGTGGACAAGCATGGTAATCGTTGCCCCATTGGTAACGATCCATCCAAGCCACACACTGGCACCCATGAGAATTAGAACGTTGACTACCCGAGTTCCGAACGATGCTGGCGATTCTACCGCTGGACGAACACGAAACTGCAGCAGCGACGCAATTAGAACTAATTGCAGGACAAGCGATCGCCAAAGATCATCGTAGAGATACGAAATGTAGTACCGCCTAAACTCGGAAACAAATTGGCGATTTATTAGGAAGTGGATAATCAAGACAGCAGCAAGCGCGCTCGCAAGCCCGATGCAAAAGACTGCTTGAAGTGTTATAGAAAACTGGGCCTGCTCCTCTGTGACGCGAGCTACCGCCAAGTATCTTCGGCCCTGTTGCACTAATGCGAACAGCACCATCACGGCACCACACGTGATCAACGATATCTGCCAGTGATAGCGAAACCAGAGACTCCAATCTTGCGGACCAACCCCCTCCGGTGCCGGCCCCTGGCTGATCGCGAACCCCAGCGCCACCGCGACGGTGAGCCACAGTAGTCCCGCGATCGTGAATTTTGGCATCCGAAACATTCGCGGCCCCCAGAGAAGAGTTCTGCTGGAGCCATTCTAACGGGAACCTACCAGCGATTGCAGCACGCGCCCTGCTTCTTGCACTTGGTCCAGCGTGAGATCGCGGTGCATCACCGCCCTGACACGCGTAGGGTCGAGCGCAAACATCGCCACGCCCTGCTCACCGGCCTCTTTCGCGAACTCCCCGGCTGTTCCCCAGGCGGGATCGATGGCGAAGAACACGAGGTTCGTTAGCTGGGCGTCGGGGCGTTCGACGGTCAGGTGCGGGGCATCGTCGAGCATCGCGCGGAACACCTCGGCCTTCTCATGGTCTTCGTGGAGTCGTGGAAAATGATGCTCGAGAGCATGCAGCGCACCGGCTGCCAGGATGCCCATCTGCCGCACACCGCCGCCGAGCGCCTTGCGAACGCGGCGGGCTTCGTCGATTAATCTCTGCGGGCCGACAAGCGCGGACCCCACCGGCGCACCAAGTCCCTTCGAGAAGCAAACGCTCACCGTGTCGAAGTGCTGCGCCAGTTCCGCCGGCGATCGACCTGTGGCTGCCGAGGCGTTCCACAATCGCGCGCCGTCGAGATGCCGCGCGAGCCCCGCTTCAGCCGCCCACGCACACACCTCCGCCACTCCATCGTCATCGAGCACTACACCCCCTTTTCGATTGTGCGTGTTCTCCAGGCACAACAACTTCGTGCGGGCGTGATGGAAGTCGCTGCCACGCACGCGCGGCGCAAGCTGCGCGATGGTCGGCAGTCCATGCGGCGTGTCGATTGGCTGCGTGGCGACGCCGAAAAGCTGGGCGTACGCGGCCTGCTCGTAGTGATAGATGTGGCACTGCGAGTCGCACAGGAACTCATCTCCCGGCTGGCAGTGAACCCGCACGCCAAGCTGGTTGCCCATCGTGCCACTCGGCACGAACAACGCGGCCTCCTTGCCCAGCATCTCGGCCACCTGCCGCTCGAGGGCTAGCACCGTGGGATCCTCGCCGAGCACGTCGTCCCCCACCTCCGCCGACGCCATCGCGGCACGCATCTCGGGGGTCGGCAGGGTCACCGTATCGCTGCGTAAATCGATCATTTTTGGGGACGAGCTGGAGGTTGGAGGCTGGGGGCTGGGGGCTGGGGTTCGCGAGTGTGTATCATACGTGACCAGTATTTGTTTGTCAGACATCTAGGGTGGGAATGCTCTCAGCGCAACGCTGCACCAGCCCCCAGCCCCCAGCCCCCAGACCCCAGACATGCTTCGCATCGACACCCGCACGCCCGACGCCCAACAACAGATTGCCACGCTCCGTGCGAAGCTGGCTCCTTCGAGTGGTGACGTCGTGAGCGAGGCGGGGCGGAAGAAAACCATCGAGGTGTTCGGCGAGCCGCTGTCGCCGGTCGAAGTGGTTTCGCGCATCTGCCGCGATGTCCGCGAGCGAGGGCTCGACGCGGTGCTGGAGTACACCGCGAAGCTCGACGGCGCGACGCTCACCGCCGAGACGATTCGCGTTCCGCAGGAAGAACTTGAGCAAGCCCACCGCGCCGCCGACCCCGAGTTCCTCGCCACGCTCCGCCGCATTCGCGAGAACGTGCTGAAGTTTCAAACCGCCATCTTGCACAGCGACACCACCGTTGCGTTAGAACTTGGCGGTTGGCTCAGGCAGCGGTACCTTCCGATCGAGCGTGCCGGCCTCTGCGTCCCCGGCGGCGCGGCGGCGTATCCATCGACGGTGCTGATGACCGCCCTCCCCGCCCGAGCCGCGGGGGTGAAGGAGCTCGTCGTCGTGGCTCCCCCCACGCCGTTCGGCAGCTACAACCAGGACCTGCTTGCCACGTGCCATGAACTCGGCATAGGTGAAGTTTATCGCATGGGCGGGGCGCAAGCGGTTGCCGCGATGGCGTATGGCCTTAGTTCCCCTCCCCGCAAGGGGGAGAGAGTATTGAAAGCCGTCGACAAGATCGTCGGCCCGGGCAACTTGTTCGTCGCCCTCGCCAAGAAGCATGTATTCGGCGAAGTCGACATCGACTCGATCGCCGGCCCCAGCGAAGTGATCGTCATCGGCGACGAGACCACCAACCCCGAATGGACCGCCGCCGATCTATTGGCGCAAGCCGAACACTCGCCGGGCTCCAGTGTGCTGGTGACTTGGCACGCGCCGCTGCTCGACGCCGTCGAAGCACAACTCACCACGCAACTCGCCGAGCTGTCGCGAAGTGACCTGACTCGCCACGCGCTCGAAGAGTTCGGCGCACTCATTTTGGTTCGCGATCGCAACGAAGCCGCCGAGCTCGCCAACACACTCGCCACCGAGCATCTCCACATCACTTGCAAGAATCCCGAAGATCTCTTAGACAAGATCCGCGCCGCGGGCGCGGTGTTCCTGGGTCCCTACGCCCCCGTCGCCGTGGGCGACTACGCGGCCGGTCCTTCGCACGTGCTCCCCACCGGCGCAACGGCCCGCTTCGCGAGTGGCCTGTCGAGCAACGACTTCCTGCGGACCAACAGCGTCATCAGCTACACCCGCGAGAACCTCGACGCGGTGGCCGACGACGTGCTCCTGATGGCGAACAAAGAAGGCCTGACGGCCCACGCCGCGAGCGTTTCGCGGCGCGTGCGGTAGTTCCTTACGCTCCCGCAAGCTTCGGCAAATACGGCATTTTCCGCCTTACCCGCCCCGCCCCGCGACCTACAATTGCAGGTACGTTTTTGCCGCAGCGGTCAGGCGCTCGGCACGATTCATCAACTCGCACGAGAAGATCATCATGCCCCGCTTGCTGCTGCTTGCGTTGTTCGTCCTTTCGATTGCCGCAACGCAATTTGCCACGGCTGCCACGCCCCCTTCTCCCATCGTCGAGCATCAAGGAATCTGCGATGCGTCCGGCGTGGTGGATCTCGGCGGCGGACGATTTGCCGTGGCCGACGACGAACTCAATCTGCTAGTGATCTACCAAGCTGGCGGCGATGGCAAACCGCTCTACCAAGCCGAGGTCTCGCGATTCCTCGACGTCGTAAAGCCACCAAAGGCCCCGAAAGCCAACTCGAAGAAGAAGCCCAACAAGAAACCAAAGCCCGACGATGGCAAGCCGAAAGCTCCCAAGGTGATGGAGGTCGACATCGAAGGGGCCGCTCGTCTCGGCGACACCATCTACTGGATTGCCTCGCACGGTCGCAAGTCATCGGGCAAACAGGCCACCGAGCGGATGCGTTTCTTCGCCACAACAATCGAAGATGCCGGCGACAACCTCGAGCTGGTTCCGCACGGAACGCCCTACGACGAACTGCTCGACGATCTGTTCGCCGATCCGCAGTACGCGGCGTTTGATCTCGAAACCGCCGCCGGCAAAGCGCCGAAGGCCGAGGGTGGTTTGAGCATCGAAGGCATCACAGATACGCCATCTGGCGAGTTGCTCATTGGCTTCCGAAATCCGCTCGTCGATGGCAAGACGCTCATCGCTACGCTGAAGAATCCCGAAGAAGTCCTCGAAGGCGAAACCGCACGGTTCGCCCCGCCGAAATTGCTCGACCTCGACGGCAATGGCATTCGTGGCATGTCGTCGCACGATGGTTACTACTTAATCGCCGCTAACGATCCTGAAGGGGACGAGCATCACCCGCGGATCTACCGCTGGCTCGGCGACAACACACGCCCCGAGCCGATTGCCGCGCTCGACCTCGGCGACCTCAACCCCGAAGCCATCGCCGTGCTTCCCGACTACCAAGGTGGTCGCCTGCTGGTGCTGAGCGACGATGGCACCCGGCCCATTGGGCCCGACGATTGCCCCTGCAAGGACCTGAAGGACCACAGCCAGCGTCGCTTCCGCAGCACCACGTACGACTACGCCGACTTGCTCAGCGCACCCGCAGCCCGGTAGTTGGTGCGCCCTTGGCAAACTTTGCCGCCGAGCGAAAGTCGACCGATCGAACGCAATGCAACGCCGACCCGCGAAAAAACTTCGCGCCGAGTTGACGTTTCTCCCCTTGCACATCCGCCGCGCGCAACAGGTGGTGTATCTTTTCGCATGGAGACCCGGCGCGCCATGCTGCGCACCGTGGAATTGCTGAACCCCATTGCCCCACGGAAGGCGGCTGGTGCGAGCGTGCGTGGCCGACGGAACAACTTGCACAACCAACTCGCGCTCGCGGGCATCGCGCTCGCGATGGTCGGTGGTTGCTCGCTCCGCCACCCATCGTGGACTCCCCCCGAAGCCGTTACTCCGGTCGAGCTCACTTCGCTCCATGAAGCGGGCAGCGGACTTTCTTTCGCCCAGACTCAGTACGATCGCGCCGTCAAGCTCGAAGAAGCGGGGCGAGCCGAGTGCGTCGACCACTACTTCATGGCCGCCACGCTCGCCTGGCCCGCCATCGAATGCGTGCGTCCCGGCATCGAAGAAACGCCCGAGTGGCAGCTCTATCATTCGGCGGTCGCGCAGATGCTCATCGCCGCGCAAGAGCATCGCCGATGGTCGCCCGAGTGTGGCTTGCTCGTCCGCCGCACCACTGGCCTTACGCCGGTCGTCGCAAGCTATGAAGGCTTCGCCTGGCAACCAAGCGACTTCACCCAGCTCGCGCCGGTCGGTCACTACTCCGACCCCAGCGTAAAGTACAAGTTCCGCGCGGGTGGTCTTGGTGTGCCGCTGGCGGTGGTGCGCCGCTCCAACGTCCGCGAGCCCTTCATGCAGCCCACGCAGTCGTTCGCCGCCACGGTGGTGCTTCGCCCGGCCCCGGGCTGCGACAGTACCTCGAACCGGTTTGTACTCGAGTTCATCAACCCCGTTTCGAACGACACCATTACCACCAGTTGCGGCACCGCCCCGCTCGCTCGCGACATCACCGCGCCGTTCGCTTACCCGCCGCGCGGACGCGATCGCGACTGGCTCACCGACTTCATCCTGCCGGGGAGCTCCACGCGCGACGACGGTTTGTTCCTGCTCGAACCCTACCAGCCCGGCAAGATTCCGGTGGTGTTCGTCCACGGCCTGCTCTCCGATCCGCTCACCTGGACCGACATGGTCAACCAGCTTCGCGCCCATCGCCACCTGACCGACCGCTACCAGTTCTGGGCGTTTCGTTACTCTACGGGGACGCAGTTCTTCCGCAGCGCCGCCCTGCTCCGCCGACAACTGGCTGAGGTGCAGCAAGCGTACGATCCGTGTCACGAAGATCCTGCGTTCTCGCAAATGGTGATCGTCGGCCACAGCATGGGAGGGCTGCTCGCCAAGCTGCAAATCACCTACAGCGGCGATCAACTGTGGTACACACTCGCCAACCGCCCGCCGGACATGATCGTCACGACGCCCGACGTTCGCAATCGCTTGGTCGAGCAACTGTACTTCGACCCCAACCCTAACATCGCCCGCGTCGTTTATATTGGCACGCCGCACCAAGGTTCCGAAGACGCCACGCGCTGCATGGGCCGCATCGGTGCCGCGCTCGTCGAGACGCCGCCTGAGATCGAGCAGCAGCACGCCCAGCTACTCCGCGACAATCCCGAGGCCTTCCACAACGATTTTAAGCACTACCCGCGAAGCATCGACCTCTTGGAGCCCGGCAACCCGTTCCTCCAAACCACGCTCCGCTTGCCGTACCGCCAGGGCATCGCGGTCCACTCCATCTGCGGTGTCGCCGACCGCCCGTGCAGCCCCGGCCCTACGGACGGCGTCGTCCCCCTATCGAGCGCCAGGCTCTACAACGTCCAGAGCGAAAAAATCGTCGGCTCCAAACACACCGACCTCACCCGCGATAAGAACTCCATCGCCGAAGTCGCGCGAATCCTGAGACTGCACGCCGAATCGAACGCGTGCCGGTGAGTGAGTCCCCGGGTGGCACCGACACTTGCCCGCTTGGCACGTGCTGGGTGAGCAGACATCAATCGGGCACGTGTCGGTGTCGCTTGCGACAAAAGGTCTTCGAGTACCCAAGCTCCAACACCTCTTGTGCTCCGCACACCGACAATCGGCCGAACGATGTTGGTCTCAGTGGCAACGTTGAAACCGTCCGAAAGTCGGTGCCACCCAAACAATCACTTCTCCATTCTCTCTGTTCCCTCTTGTTAAAAAACTCCCCGCTTCGTTCTCTTCGTTCCCTTCTGTTCAACAACTTCCCCTTCACCTTCCCTCCTCGCCTCCACTCCCTCCATTCTACCAACCTGCCTGACCGAGCCAGTTGCCGTTGACTCCGTTTACGTTTGTAAATAGAGTCCGCTCCACACACGCTGGGAGCAACTTTAGTGGCTGGGTCTATCTCCATTTCCGACGCCGAATGGCACGTGATGAACGTCGTCTGGCGCGAGCAGCCCGTCGAGGCGCAGCCCGTGGTCGACGAACTCGCCGCTGCGCATGGCTGGAGCGTCGGCACCATCAAGACAATGATCCACCGGCTCACCCAGAAAGGCGTTCTTGCCTTCGACGTGGAGGGCAAGCGGTACCGCTATCGCGCGGTCGTCGATCGCGACACCACGGTCCGTCAAGCGAGTCGTTCGTTCCTCGACCGCGTGTTCGGCGGGGCGTGGGCGCCGGCGCTCGTTCAATTGGTAGAAGATTCCGAGCTTAGCCAAACCGAAGTGGCCGAGCTTCGCCGGTTACTCGACGATAAGGACGTAAAGCGATGAACTTCATCTTGGATTGCTTGCTGCCTGCCTACTACTACGCATGCATCGCGACCCTCGCGTCGTTGCCTCTGCTCGCGATCGTGCTTCTCTTCGACCTGATAGTGGGACGATGGCTCGGGGCGGCGATTCGGTCACTCCTATGGACGCTTGTCGCGTTGCGGATGCTCATTCCGATTGGACTTCCCAACACCGCGGGGCTGCCCAATCTGGGATGGGCCGTCCTTGAAGGGGGTTCGCCCCACGAGTCGGCATCTCATCGGAGCCCGGTTCAACCCCGACCCGACTCGCCACCTGTGATTCCAGGCGAACAGTTGGTTCAGCACGTCGGCAGTGATCTCATCATGGCAACCACGCACTCCGAGCGCGCGCCGACTCCACAACCAACCAATTCGAGTACCTGGGATTGGGAGATGCTCGTCGTCTTGGGCATTCTTCTCATCTGGCCCGTCGTGGCATTTAGTCTTTTCGGACGCGCCGTCGTCGCCTCAGTGCGATTTGCCTTACGACTCCGCCGCATCCCTAGCGCAAGCGACCCGTTGCTCCTCGAAGTCTTGGGCGAAGTCTGCCAAACCATGCTCATCCGCCGGGCACCCAAAGTAAAATTCGTCCCCGAGCTCACCTGCCCCGCCCTGTTCGGTTGCCTGCGACCGACGCTTTGCCTGCCAGTCACTGCCGATCCCCCTTCCCGGAACGAACTGCCGCGAAACGAACTGCGGATGGTGTTGATTCACGAGCTGGCTCACCTAGTGCGTTACGATGGCTACGTCGCTTGGTTGTTAAAGTTGGTTCAAGCCGTGCACTGGTTCAATCCGCTCGCATGGTTCGTCACTCGGCAGGTGGCTCACACCCGCGAACTCGCTTGCGACGAGGCAGTTCGACGCTTCACCACCTCGGCCGAGCACCCTTCGTACGGCGAGCTGATCGTCCGTTTCGCTTCGGCCAAGCCCTCGATCAATTTAGGACTCATCGGGCTGTGGTTTGCTCGCCCCATGCGTCGCCTGAAATCTCGCATTGCTGCGTGTGCCCCAGGGCGTCAGCGACGGTGGCGACTCCCACGGCCTGTCGCGCTGGTGCTCCTGGCGATCGTCGCCTGCGTGGGGCTCACCGATCGCGCCCCGTCGAGCGTCATCCAGGCCCCCGCGCCTCCGCAGCCGATCGAGGCCTCACCCGAGATCATCGCCGCGGCCGAGGTCGCCATGGCACGCCACCGCGATCCTCGCCCCGCCGGTTCCGATATTGTCGAAGAGCGGGAGTACGACGTTGCCGACGCGCTTGAGAAACTCTCCGAGGCCGACCCCAAGGCCGACGCGCTTGAGTGGTTGCTCACGCACATCCGTCCCGACGGCAATGATTCGCCCAAACCAGCGCTCGTCTCCCTCGATCGCACTGCGGGCCGCCTGAAGCTCCGCATGACCCGATACGAGCACGCCAACTTCGCCGACGCACTCACCGGGATTGAACGCTCGGGACCATGGAACGTCGAGATTCAAATTCGGTTCTTCCGAGTAGCAACCCTGGAGGAACTCGGGGACCTGACATGGGAGCTAGTCGACGCCCCCGCTCCGTTCCCCGATTCTTCTCGGAATGATTGGCAACAACGGAGTGAGAACGAAGCGGCTTTGTCGATGACCTCGGTCACTACCTCCTCAGGGCCATTCACCACTTCGATGTTAAGTCACGACCAAATGCGGCGAGCGGTGCGAAGCGTCCAGAGCAATCGCCGGAGCAACATCCTAAATGCCCCCCGCGTGTTGTTAGCGAACGGAACCTCTGGCTTCGTCCGCGATCAATCCTTCGCCCCCTACGTGACGGGACTCGCTCGGTCCCGCGACCCACAGCAGTCGCAACTCGAACCCGTCGTTTCCGTACTCAGCGAGGGAACACTATTGGAACTGCGGGGCGATGTCGTCGACGCCAGCACGCTTGAACTAAGCTGCCGCGCGACCTTCTCCGAGATCGAATCGGTCACCGAAGGCCGCCTCCCCGGCTTCAGCCAAGTCTTTCAAGTGCCGCAGCTCCAAGAGGTTGTCGTGCAAGCACACCACCTCCGCTTCTCCCCCGGCGAGACCCTCGTCGTCGCCCCCATCGCCCGCCTGCAGGACCGCGACAAACCCGTCGACTCCCTCTGCTTCGCCCTCACCCCGATCTGGACCCCCGCGACGATGCCGAGCCCATCGACGACATCACCGCCCGCCCAGTACATCGACGAAACAAAATAGCCCGGCCGTCCCGCCCGGCTGAGTGCAACTCTCTCGTTCCCACGCTCCCGCGTAGGAATGCATGGACGGCCGCTCCGCGGCGAGTGTCGCTACGAATACTTTTCTTGGGTGGCAGCGACACTTGCCCGCCTCGGATAGCCATCGCTCCGTTTGGAAGGTACTGGTTGCCGCTCAAGCACTCCAATTCCACGTATCCTCTTACACAAGAAATCTTAGAATTCGGACTAAGGCTAACCGTTTTCGGTGCCCGGCTCTTTCGCCCGAAAGCCCCCCCCACTCGGGTGGGAGCAGCAAAGGTTCTCGCAAGAAAGCCTTCGCCTAGTGGCCCGACACTGGCAAAGCCACCTCCTACTTTTCCAGGATGGCCCTTGCGTCCCTCCCTCGGACCATGCTCACCCTGCACGCAACAGTTTCGCGGACGTTGGCGCAGTCAACTAAACCTTACACTTGTCCGCCGATCGACTCCCGTTTATCGTGGTTCAGTACTTGTTCTCGCTTACGACGGAGGTTGTGTAAATCTCCTCGGTAGCTTCTACCTCCCCTGTTGCAACTCATCATGCCTCGCCGTATCGCTCTCGCTCTCTGCAGTCTCCTCCTATTCCTGTCTTCAACGAACCTGCAAGCACAGGTGGCAGTGTCGACTACTTCGGTTCCCACACCGGGAATGCCGGGGTTCAATACATGGACCGTAACGCTTCTCCCCTACCAAGACGAGGCCATCTCAGGGTTCCAGTTCGGTGGCGATGGATCAGGCAACTACGACTCACGCATCGACTACGGAATTTTTGGAATCAATGGGTCTATCGAGTTGCAGCAATTCAATCCGTCTGGAGCTGCAACCGTGGACCAGTCCAACAATGGCAGTTTTGGAGCAGTGCCAATCGAACAAGATTCGCAGTTCCTTGTGGGCACCACCATTGCACCCCTGAGCATCAGTGGTGCATCGGAAAGCGCGCACCATTTGCAGCTCAACGCTGAGCTCCCCTACATTTGGGATGAGTTCGGATCCGCTCTACCCTTCGAGTTGGCACAAGTCGTATTAGAAGAAGGGGAAGTGGCAAACGTCCGTGGCCTAGTCGAGGTTTGGGGCGGAGGCCTTGGGAATGAGCAAGTACTAAATTTCCGTGTTGGAGATCGAAACCAGTTTTTATCAGTACTGGATGTGGTCGATAGCGACACCCTATCCAACATTTCAACCATCGAGCCCGGCACGCAGGTGAATCTCTATCCCGGCGGCGTCATCGATTGGAACACGACAGTGGAAGGTACGATCAGCAACCCGACCGAGTTGAACATCCACGGCGGCTTGGTACGTCCGAATCTATTCATCGACCGCGATACTTCCGTGAACCTCTTCGGCGGGAAAGTCTCGCACGGCTTCTACTTTCACTCCACATCGGAGGTTTTGATTCATGGCAATGAATTCAGGGTGAATGGCGTACCAGTAGCAGGCCTTAATCAGTATGGCGACAGCGTCACCATTGATGGAGATCAACTCCCGATCAATTCGATTGTTTCTGGAACGTTTGAAGATGGAACTCCTTTCGCCATACCCCTCTACTACGGAAACGAATTAAAACTGAAGTCGGTGCCACTTCCCGACCCCGACTTAATCTACTTCGAGGCCGCCGGTGCAAGAGAAGGTCAGACGTTTGAAGTCGGTCAGTTTACGAGCCTAACCGACGGATTCCAGGCTGGACACGGCAGTACCGTTAACGTCACTGACGGTGATGCGGGCGACTACTTCAAAGCGAATTACGGAAGCGTCGTCAACATTAGCGGAGGACACGTAGGCTACGGGTTTGTCGCGGATGTCGGTAGCTCGGTCTACATCAGCGGTGGCAAAATAGCATTCGGCCTTCGGGCCAACGCCGACAGCGTTCTAAACATTTCTGGTGGCTACCTCCGGGATGGTGGTGCTGGTGCCATCCCAGCCTATGGCAGCGCGCAGATTACGATTACGGGCGGGTCTGTCGATCTCAGAACCACGGACAATTTTTATGACTCGCCGGCTCTCATTTTAGAAGGCGCGGAGTTTCTAAGGGGCGGCATGCCCGTTGCTGGCCTGCTAAACATCGGAGACGAAGTAACCCTCTCGGGCTCATTACTTGGTAGCGAACTTACTGGTACCTTGACCGACGGCACTCCCTTCGACATCCGCTCGGGTTCGGCCGAATACATCACTCTTAAACTTGCGGATATAGGTTCGTTGCCCGCTTCCGTGACGGTGAGCGAGGGCATCGGCCCACAAGGCATTGCTTCGGGACGTTCGCTAACTTTGACAGAGGAAGGGACTTTGCCAGACGGCTTCCGGGTTGGAAGTGGCAGCGTATTACGCGTCGAAGGTGGTGTAGTCTCCAGTGACCTAACCATAATGAGCGGGGGCGAAGCACACATATTCGCAGGGTCAGTCGGCCACGAGTATTCGGGCTCGTCGGGCGGAACTAAGGTCGAAGGTGGTGGCTATCTCGAAATGAGCGGTGGCGAACTCGAGTGGCTGGTCGTCAAGAACGAAGGCGACGCAACTATTCGGGGAGGCAGCCTCGGCTGGCTCAGCATCTATGACAATTCCCAAGTAACGCTAGTGGGAACGAGCTTCGTGCTCGACGGAGTGAATATTTCCGGCGATATGACTCCCGGAGTTCCCTTTGATGTATCCCAAGGCGATGGCGTCGTTTCGGGGGTGCTCCAAGATGGAACTTCGTTCTCTTTTTTCGAATCTAACTTCTTGGACAGCTTAGATGCCACTTCCACTGTTAGGCTCGTCCTTGTCGAACTTCTCGCAGGCGACTACAGCGGCAATGGAACGGTCGGAATAGAAGACTACGCGATATGGAAGGGCGCGTTCGGCACCTCCGTCACCGCGGGGACTGGTGCGGATGGAAACAACGACGGACTCGTGAACCTCGCCGACTATACAATTTGGCGAGACAATCTAGGCTCAACGCTAGCTCCCCCCGTACAGGCGGCTAGAGTACCAGAACCTGCAACTTGGCTGCTCCTCTGTGGAGCCCTCCTTCTCCTCTCGCGACTGACACCTCAGCAGCCCGCCCAATTAGGATAGATCCGGGTATCGCTCAATATGGGTTAGCGAGCTCCGCGTAGGGAGCAACAGCCGAAATGCAGTCGTCGAGTGCGACTCCCAAACTAGCACGTCCCCCCCGCGCAGGTGCCTAGTTTTCGATGAGTAGCGTCCCAATGGGTACCACGGCTTTCCAAGTCGTCTTTTCGGTCTCGGCGACTCGGGATACTAAGGTGGCCAAGCGTTTAGTTTCAGTAACGGAATAAGTTCCGTTGTACGACGCGTCGCGTCGCCGATTGCCCTTCCTGCCCCATCCCCCGAAACTATTTCCCACTTTATTCCCCCGCGCTACTAGAAAGCGCGCGTCGAATGTGCATAATACACGTACGTCCACTTAACGGTACGTACGTTCGCTCTTTGACAACTTAGAAAAACAAGCAGCAGCACGTCGATTTTTCGTCGGGCGGGGGCTAGCGGTAAGCCTGGGGATGGGTCTCGCAGATTCGGCCCCCACCCCAGCCCTCCCCCGAGGGCGTCGTTGCGATTCGAGGTTTCCCAAGTCGCGGTACCCTTTGCGTAACGACTTGGGGGAGGGAGCAGAGAGGGGTAATGTCGCACCTGCGGGTTGCCCCTGCGACTTTATTCTTGGGGCTCGGCCAAGAGGGATGCTGTAAAGCATTCCGGCCGTGGGGCTTACGGCGAAACTCCCGCGGGGAGAAAAAGGAGTTTTGTCGCACCCAGTGAAATAGTCGCCAATATGGGACAAAACTCGCCCCAAATCGTTGTGGGCACGGATTCGTGCAAAGGCACCCTTCGCCGGGAAGTTCGCTCTTACCCGGGCGGCGGAAAACGAGTAGCCTTCGCCACCCAAACGCGAGCAACCCAATCGCGACTGGCGTGCGTACACACAGAAATACTCTGAACGTGCACGCAGCCCTGCGTGTCCTGGGCACGCAGGGCAGTAACGTTATGCGTTTCGGTTGTCATTTCGTGCGGTAGGGTCCGCACGATACTGTGGTGTTCCGACAACTGGCGACGCACGCCCTTAACAGGTTTGTGGAAAACTCCGTAGAATACGACATCAGGCTAACCTCCCACCGCGGCCACGCTGGCCGAGCAGCTAGAAGAAGATGGCAACCGTAGCAGCCCTGCGCGCTCCCACGATCGACGAACAACGTGACCCCCGATACGCATGGGTAATGCTCCCCGTGGCGATGCTGATGAACATCGGCACTAGCCCCGGGCAGACCTTCGCGGTTTCGGTGTTCAACGAGCCCATGCGCGAGTCGCTAGGACTGAGCCATAGCATGCTGTCGGGCGCGTACCTGGTGGCGAGTCTCCTGGCAGCCGTTCCGCTGATGACCATCGGCCGACGAATGGATCGTCACGGCCTGAAGATCGTGTCGATCGCCATGGCTACCAGTGTTGGCGTCGCGTGCTTTGTCGTCGCGGGGGCTCAAAGCGTTGTGGCTCTGACCATCGGACTGTTCCTGCTCCGCGCGTGCGGGCAAGGAGGACTCTCGATGGCCGCGGGCAACACGCTCGGCATGTGGTTCAATCGTCGACTCGGCTTGGCATCGGGCATCGCGGGCGTCGGCATGTCCGCCGCCATCGCCGTGACTCCGCCAATTTACCTGTACCTGATCCACACGTTCGGCTGGCGTTCGGCTTACGCCATGATTGGCTGCGTAACGATGCTGGTGCTCCTTCCACTCCTATTTGCCGTGTATCGCAACAGTCCCGCTTCGGCGGACGCTTCGAGCATGACCAGCATCGGACAGATTGCGAAGTTCGCCAAGCCGCGTCATCAATATTCGCGCAGCGAGGCGATGCAAACCGCTTCGTACTGGGTGGCGCTGGGTTGCTCGTCGGTGCTCGGCTTTGCGTGTACCGCGGTGTTCTTCAACCTAGTTCCGCTGTTTAAAGACAGCGGACTGACCGCTGCTCACGCCGCGTCGATCTTCCCAACGATGGCGATGGCAATGGCCGCGATGCAGATTCAAGGTGGACTGATCGCCGACCGCGTACCGCTCAAGTGGTTGCAAACGTTCTCGATGACCATCATGGGCGTGGGTATGGTGCTACTCGCGAGTGGCCTGTCGCTCTGGACCGCTCACGTCGCCGCCGCACTGATTGGTGGCGGGCAGGGACTAATGGGGGTCGTGGGCAACAGCCTGTGGCCACGTTACTTCGGGCGACAGCACCTCGGAGCGATTCGCAGTTCCGTGTGGACCGCAGCGATCGCCTCGTGTGCCGTCGGACCGTTTGTCATGGGCGTGGTGTTCGACCTGACGGGCAGCTACACCCCGACGCTCGTGCTGTTCGTGGCGATGTTCGTCGGAGCTGCATGCGGAGCCAGTCTCTGGGGCGGACCTCCGGTGGAAGTGGTCGCGAAGGAAGAAGTGGTCGAAGAGCTCCTTCCCCTCGGCGAACGTTGCGTAGCGTAGTTCGCACAGCGACCACGCTGCTTGCACCACGATCAAATAGGCGCGAATGCGATCGTATTCCAATGCCTATCGGACTCGAAATTGCCGCATTTCATCGGCGTTTAGGATGAGCTATCCGATATGGAGTTCTCGCCGTATCGCATTGGCATCGAGTTTGCTTAAGTCGTTGCTGCCCCACAAGGGGCTCAACAACTCAAGCAACTTACTCGAGGACGAACCATGCTTACGCGATTCTTCCAACTCGCCTTTGTGGCCGCGGTAACGACCATTCCTTTGACGGGCTGCGTGGTCGAGGATCGCGACCTGGACGATGCTCCCCCCGTCATCACCACCCCCGACGTGGATGACAACGAGCCCGAGATCGACATCTCGGCCCCGGGTACGGACGTCGAAGTCGATACGGTCGACTAGACCGTCGTCAGCGTACGTCACTTAAATCCGCTCTTCCATTGCCGGCTCCCTGCACACCTTGCCTGTGATTTAAGAGCGGATCATGAGGGCCGGGCTCTGAGGTTGCTTCACCGCACGTCAGTCCCGGCCTCTCTTACATCAGGCCCTCGTGCGACACTCTGGCTCGCACTATCCAACAGGCGGTTCGGATGGCAGCGATTCAGCAAATCGATCTCCGCCGACTGGCGGAGCTTCGTGGTAACGGGCGAGACTTCTTGTCGGTTTACTTCACTGGACGGGAAGGCTTCGAAAGCCTCGCCGCTCGCGAGCGATCACTTCGCGAAGTGCTCGCCGACAACGATACGGAGCTCGAACTGTTCGACGCGAATATCGCGATGGTTCGCGAAGTGCTTGATGGCCAGTCGCTCGAAGACGTCGAAGGGGTGTGTCTCTTCGCTTGTGCATTGATGGACTTCGTAGAGGGCCACTTTGTTGCGCTGCCTGTACCCACCGCGATGCATGTTGGCCCATCTCCTTATATCCGGCCACTTGCAGAGCTTCAGGACGAGTACGAAACATTCGCTCTCGTGGCGTGCGACAACAAGAAGACTCGCATCTTTACGGTGACCGATGCAAAGTCGGAACTTGAATCCACAATTCGCGGCGACGTGAAGAACCACGTGCGGAAAGGTGGCTGGTCGCAACAGCGGTACGAACGCCGACGTGACAACCAACTGCTGCACTACGCCGACGAGGTTTGCGAATCGCTGGAGTCGCTCTGCAAGGATGAGTCCGTCGTCCGTATCATCCTCGCCGGATCGGCCGAGACGATTCGGCAGATTGACGAACGACTTCCGGAGTCGCTGCGAGGGTTGGTTGTGGCGCGGGATGCGTTTGATCTCAACCGCAATGAAGATGAACTCATCACGCAGGCCTACGAGCAGTTCTTCGCCGACGAACGCGAGGATGAAGGAAATCTCTGGCAACAAATCAAAGACGAGTACATGGCAAACGGTCGCGGAACTGTCGGAGCGACACGCGTTCTCGACGCGGCACGCGCGGGGCGAATGGAAACCATGCTGGTTGCCCGCGATGCCAAGGTCACCGGCACGCACTGCCGGGACTGCGACCACGTGGTGCATGGTACTCCTCAGACTTGCCAGCAATGTGGCTCAAAGTCGCTGTTCGAGGTCGATCTTGTCGACACACTGACGCGACTAGTTGAGCTTTCGAGTGGCTCGGTGAACTACGCCGACCCGCTGCCCGGCCTTGAGAAATCGGGACATGTGGCAGCACTGCTTAGGTATTGAATCTGGCACCTGAAGTGAGAGGCTTACGCGAACCATCCCGCCCGCGGCGCTGTCCCTCTGCCGTGGTACAATCCTTGAATGCGACTTCTGATCGATGGCTATAACCTGCTTCACGTCACTGATCTGTTCGGTTCGGGCAAAAATGCCGGGACGTTACAGGGGTCGCGCGATGCGCTGCTCACCTTCCTCGGCAAGACTTTATCCGCCGGAGAACGTCGCGACACGACCATCGTGTTCGACGCGGCGGGCGCACCACCCGGCTTGCCGAAGACGCTGCACCACGAGCAGATAACGGTTCGCTACGCAAGCGATTTCGCGGATGCCGACGCCCTGCTCGAAGAGATCATCGATCAGCACGGCGCGCCGAAAGGGCTCACGGTGGTATCAAGCGATCATCGAGTGCAGCGTGCTGGACGGAGAAGAGGTTCGAAGTGGATCGACAGCGACCTCTGGTTTCGCGAGCTATCGACCCGTGCAAGAGCGAAGGGCAATGACGCTCAGCAGGGAAAACCCACGGCGGGAGGCAGCGTCGACTACTGGGTCGAGCAGTTCGACGGCGAGGACATCGGCGAAATGGAGCGACAACTCCGTGCGACCGAAGTTCCCAAGATCATCCCGAAGACGACGAAACGCACGCCGCACGCTCCCCCAGTGGCCGAAGGGGGTTTGGACAATCCGTTTCCGCCTGGGTACGGAGAGGATTTGCTGGAGGGAGAGTGAGGCGTTAATCATCCGCGATGGCGAGCAACTCAGCCATCGCTGGGTGGCCACTCGCGAAAGACAACGCAGACCGTCGTCTTATCGAGCATCGCAAACTCCCGCGCACCCCATGGCCTGAGCGTCACCTGGGCTAAATTTGGATGCAGCAACTCGGGAGAACGTGACGACAAATCGGCGAATACTTCGTCGATGTTATCGGTCTCGATAGAAAGTTCGGGACGATCCTTGGCCGCGTACTCTGGGCTCTCGACGATGTAGGCTTTAGCACCGTCACGAGCAACAACCGCCATGCCCGCGTCTTGGTAGAGTATAGAGAACCCAAGCCCTCCCACGAAGAAATCGAGGCCGTCTTGCAGATGATCATAGAAGATCTTGGGGATGAGGTTCTTGAACATCGTGGGTTCTCTGACGTGTGACTGAGTCCGTGATTAATATCCAATCGCAATGCCGTCTTTTCTCGACTCCGTTGCTCCAAAGTAAACGTTCTTATCGGCGTCGTACCAGATAGCTTGATAACCGCCGAAGTCGCCATCGCCGAACTTGAGCTGGTGACCGCGGCGGGCGAGTTCGCGGTGCGTGTTGTCGGCGATGCCACTCTCGATATAGACAGTCCCGCCGTTCTCGGTGGCAGCCTCGCCGGTGGGGGTGGACGAGCCATCGTGTCGCACGCGAGGGGCGTCTCCTGCTTCTTGAAGGCCCATTTTGAAGTCGAGCAGATTAACGAGAATCTGCACGTGACCTTGTGGCTGCATGTCGCCACCCATCACGCCGAAGCTCATCACCGGTTTGCCATCCTTGGTGACAAAGGCGGGGATAATGGTGTGGAAAGGTCGCTGACCGGGTGCGTAGCTGTTGGCGTGGCCGGGCGCGAGATTGAACAGCTCGCCACGATTTTGAAAACAAAAGCCAAGTCCAGGGGGACAAGGTCCCGCGCCGAAGCCGCGAAAATTGCTTTGAATAAGCGACACCATGTTGTGATCTTTGTCGGCGGTGGTGAGGTAGATGGTGTCGCCGTCGCGTAGCACGGGATCCCCCGCCTCGACGTTGGTCGCGGCACGAAGGGGATCGATACCCATGGAGCGCTGCTTTGCGTACTCGTCAGAAATGAGTTCCTTGATGGGCGCTGGTGCGAACGTGGGGTCGGCGTAGAAGCGAGCCCGATCTTCGAACGCGAGCTTCTTAGCTTCGAGCAAGAAGTGCAGATGATCGGCACTACCGAAGCCCGCCCGTGCCAAGTCGTACCGTTTCAGCAGTTGCAGAATCTGGAGCGCCGCGATCCCTTGGCCATTAGGAGGCAACTCCCACACGTCGTAGCCACGATAGTGGATGCTGACGGGTTCGACCCAGTCGCTACGATGGTTGGCGAGATCGTCGTATCGCAGATAACCACCATTGTCTCGCATAAAGCGGTCGATCTGTCGCGCGATGTCGCCTCGATAGAATTCGTCCGCCCCGCCCTTCGCGATCTTCTCGAGTGTCGAGGCGAGTGCGGGGTTGCGAAAGGTTTCCCCCTGCGCGGGGGCGCGACCATCGACCAAGAACACATCCGCCCACCCAGGCTGATTGCTTCGGGCTTCCACGCCGCCGGCCCAGTACTTGGCGATGACTTCTGTGACCGCGAAACCATCGCGGGCGTGGGCAATCGCGGGGGCGAGTACTTGTTCCATTGGAAGCTTGCCGAATCGCTGGTGCAGCATGAACCATCCATCGACGCACCCCGGCACGCTGATCGGCAGCATGCCGTACTTGGGAATGGTTTTGTGTCCGAGTCGCTCGAATTCGGCGAGCGTGAGCAGTTGTGGGCTTCGACCACTGGCATTCAGGCCGTAGAGTTTCTGCGTCTTGTCGTCCCAGACGATGGCAAACAGATCGCCACCGAGCCCGCACGAAGTCGGTTCGGTAACACACTGCACGGCGTTCGCGGCGATGGCCGCGTCGACGGCGTTGCCGCCCGCGCGGAGGATTTCGATGGCCGCCATACTCGCGAGCGGCTGGCTAGTGGCCGCCATGCCGTTGGCGCCGACGGCGGGCGAGCGGGTAACGAACGTGCGGCCTTCGAGGCGATCGACAGCCGAGCTAGTTTGCATGGCCGTCAGCACTCCTAGTCCAACCGCCAATAAGGATAGTTTCATCGTTGAATAAGGGTGGGCTGAATATTGGATCCATGAGACGGCTCGAATAAGTTGATCGATTATAGTCGACGCAGTGCCGGAAGGTGAAATCGCCTTCGAAGGTGGGTGCAAGTGCCCCTTCGCCCGGCTAACTTAGACGGACCTGCCGCGATGCAAGAGTATTAATAACTTGAGCAATGAAGCCCAGTCGATTCGACAGTCGTAATAAATGCCGATATGATACGAGCAGGCAGGCTAGGCTTTTGCACTCTTCTTGAGAAAGCCATTGATGCTAAACCAACACGCAAATACGCTCTTGGTGTGGCTCTTTCTATTGGGACTTGCTACCGCGAATAGCACCGCGATTGCCGACATCGTACCGGTCGATCCGACGAGTGAACGATGGAGAGAAAAGTACGAACCCTATCTCGCCACGCTGATCGAAGTCGATGACATCGCGACGATTGCGGTCATGTACAAGGGCAAACGAGAGGTAGTCCGCCTCAAGAACGTCGCCACGCGGGCCGAACTGGAAGCTCGCCGGGATCAGGAGATCGAGACGAAGCAAGTTACCTCGGCCGACATTGACCGAGCACTGCGTTGTCGTTCTCTTATCGTCAATCATCTGCGCAGCATCATCAAACCGAACGATAAAGTCTTGCTCGGGTTATCTGATCCCGCACGAGACGGCTCTGGGCAGCTCTTGGTGGATGAAGCACGTGTCCTTGCACCCGTGCCGGGCGAAGATGGCAGGCCTGGGTATATTTTCTACGGCCTCTCTGATTGGTTCCTGATTGGTGATGGATTCGCGTTGCCAAATCCCGCTCGCTGGAACGATCAGTCGAACGCAAACGCGCCCTTCGCCCCAGGCCGACTGGACTTGTACGAACGTTGCAAGAAAGACAAGTACGGAATCTTTAGCACCTGGGTGGACGAGCTTCTCAAAGAAAGCGATGTCGCCGACAAGGACGATCGGCAGCTGAAATGCACAGTTCCATTGGCTAACTCTGAGGCCTGGCGCATCGAGAACCAAAGCGGCGACATTCCTGAGGTGCTTGCTGCTAAGGCCCGAGTGGTTCTCGAGGCGACCACCCCCGACGACGTAGGCATACTATGCCAGCATGCCGACGACATTAACCAAGAACTGCGGCGCCTCTTGAACGAAGCTGACGACAATTCTCTGCGATCCAAGGAGGTGGCGAGCACCTTGGCAGCGAAGCTGAAGTCTTACGCGAGGCTCAAACTAGCTGGCGGAACCGAGACAAACGCGCTGAAGGACCTTCGCATCGTTGATTATGAAATATCGATGCGGAAATAGTAGTATCCGTCTGCAAGCGCGGAACGGCGCTCGGAATTCAGCGATTAAAGCGATCTATTCGTCTGAGGCAGTACTGATAAGCAAAGGTCCGCTGAACTAGCACCACCTGATGCTTTCTATCCTGCTCGCAACCAACGCGATCGAAAATACTTCATTCAGCGTAGCCGAGCGACGAGTGCAGTAGGCACGCCAACGCAGGTGCGGCGAACTTGCTAGCAGATTTTTCGCCTATCCAGCGCAGACCCATTTCGTAAAATCGAATCAGTGTTCTCGGAGGGGCGCGAATAACTATCTGACAAGGGGGAGATCGCATGAACGCTTTGGTGATACGAGCGTTGTTGGCGTTTGGCTTGCTCGTGGGTAATGCGGCGGCTCGGGACGCGTCGCCTGTGGTGGACGATGGCCAACGCGACATTCGGCAAATGGAGCAAGCCGATGGGGCGGCTACGCAAGCAGCCGAGGGCGAAGAGCAATTGTTAGAGGAACTTCGTACGTCGCCGCCGGCCTCTCCCGAGCGAATGATGGTGCTCAGGAGCCTAGCCGACGCGGGGATTCAGTCCAAACTGGCGCAGGAGGCCGTGTTGGATTTTATCCATCAAGACGCCGATGCTCGCGACTGTTATTTGGCTATCTTCTTCCTGAGAAAATTCAACGTGCCAGCGGAGATGTCGCTGCCGGCATTGATCTCGACCCTAAACGACCATCGCGCCTCCGGCGTTCGCTGCCCTAATAGCGATAGGCCCAAAGATGCTGCCGTGGGGATGCTCGCCACGTACGGCCCCGCTGCCAAGGCAGCGATCCCGGCGCTAGAGTGGGGGATACATCCCGCGAACGATCGACCGCTGGATCGGAAGATGGCTTGCGATGCTCTGGGATGCATCGACCCTGTGCGGTATCCGTTCTTCGCCCAGGGTGAAGCGGCCATCGCACCTCTAATTGGCGAGTTGTCATCGGAACAGCCCGATCGACGTCGATGTGCCGCGACGCGGTTGTTCGAGCTCCATGAGTTTGCCGCTCCCGCGACCCCACATCTAGAAAAGCTATTGTCGGACGACCAACTAAGTGTGCGCGCGGCAGGGGCTGTGGCACTACTGGCGATGGCCACGAACGCAAGTGCCGTAGAAGTGCTCGAAGACTACGCCAAATCGCCTGATGTGTTCGATCGCCAGCGGTTGGCAGGATGGCTTGAGAAGGATCTTCACTTCGACGACACCAAGTTGCTGCTCGCGCTGCTGATGGATAAGGATCCTAGTATCCGAAGACATGCTGCCACTCGGCTATTGGCGACGGTTCGTAAACAGCAGGAGGTGATCGAGGCAATGGTCGATCTGTTTCACCAGGGATCGTATGAAGGGCAGGCGTACGCATTGCATGTCTTCGGTTCCTTAGACGCAACAGCTCTACTGCCAGTACGAGAGCTCCTTGTTGGGGAATCCAAGCGAGGCCTAAGCAGCTCCTTTAGTTGGAAAGCGGAACGCTTGCTGGCCGCGAAATTCCCAGAAGCGTTTCGTGATAACTTCGAGACCATTAAGATACCGAGCCTTCCGGAACAGTTTAGCTCGATCGAAGCGATGAACGAGTTCGCGAGTGCAACGGGCGACACCCGACTTCGGATCGAGCGTTTATCGAATGGTACCGCAGAAGTGTGGAGCTTGCAGCGATCGTTTCCGTCCACCAACAGCCGAGCGGATCATACGATCTATGCGGCTCAGGGTGACCATTTTGTTCGTCTCGCCTCTATCCCTGTGAATTACCGCTACGAGCTCAGCCTTTCAGGGGACGGGCAGTCCATCGAGTTTTTGGAAGAAATACCTGGCTATCCTGAGAAGTTGCCAGTGTTCTCGGTAGAACTATTTCCACGGCCCGAGGCGCCCGGCAAATGAGCACGCTGCTTCTCTAACCTCCATAGTGCCAGAAACTACCAAGCGCTACTTGCCTTTCACTCCATCCGCTGCAAGCTAAACTCCCCCGTCGAGCGCAGATCGAGCTCGTAGGTTGCCCCCTTCTCGACGCGCATCGAAGGGGCTTGGGCGTGGGTGGCGCGGATGCCTAACTCGGCCGCCTTCTGGCGGTCGTTGGCGATGGTCCAGAAGTCGGTCCAGATTTGTTGTTCGAAGTCGCTGGTGATCGAGCCGCGTTCGTAGGAGTTCGGCCGCGAGCCGACTTGGTCGATCACGAAACCTTGGCCCGGTTCTTGGTTCTCGCCGAAGATGCGTTCCAGGAGGCAAATCGCGGTGCCGCGTTCGAGGTCGGCTTGTTCGACGTACTTGTCGTCGAACTTAACTACCAGGTACTCGACGTAGACGCGGTCGCCGTCGATGGTGAGCTCGGCGGGTTCGCCGACGCGCTGGCCGTTGTCGCCGATTTCGGTGAAGAGGATTTTTGTCGACACCGTGCCATCGTCGGCGGTGGTTTGATCGAGTACCTCGATGCGAGCGAGGCGGCGACGGAGTTTCAGCAGTTTGACGGCGGTCTGGACGCGATCGAGATCGGCCAGTAGCTGATCGATGCGAACATCGCGCTCGGCCACTTCTTCTTTTAGTTCGGCAATGGCTTGCTCGCGGGCGGCGAGGTCGGCTTTGGCTTGTTCGAGTCCCTTTAGCACGGCGTCGAGCTCGCGCTGTTTGCCGGCGAGTTCGCGGCGTGGGGTGCTGTAGGCCTGAAACGCTTGGAACCCACCGAAGCCGAGCACGCCGACGACCACCGCCATTAGCAGCGTGCGGACGGTCGAGTTGAAGTGCGTGATGGCGCTACCAGCCTTACCCATGATGGTGTCCTGTGTTCCTTCGCACCACAAACTCACGTGATTGACTTAATGAGCAAACGGGCCAGCTTGGCGAGTTGCACTGAGGAATTCCAGCGGGCTTCTTTTTCGTTCCACAACTCGCCAAGGCCCGTGTGGTTCTTCCACACCAAACCAACGAGAACGCCCGACTTGCCCGCCCACGACCGCTGGTGTTTGTACTTGTCGGCTTCGCCCGTTCGGCATTCGGCGGGTGGTCGGAGCACGACTGCGGCGGCCATCAGCGGCAGTGAAAGCTCGCCGCACACGCGGGCGATCGGTTCGCTCCAATTGTCCTCGGCAAGTGGGGCATCGGTGGGGTCGGCGAGTTCTTCGGACTTCTGATAGCCGGGCGTCGACACGCCGCCCCGCACAAGGCCCTTGCCGATGGGCGTCTGCCCATCGATACGAAGCGACTTGCCACAAGGCGCGAAGACGCGACTCGCCATGACGATGGTGCCGGGCTCGATTCGCTCGCGGAGACTAGTAGCTTCGGAGATGGAGAGGGCGAACCGCGGGGCGTGACCCTCGATCACGGCACTGACGAACTGCTTGAGGTCGGGCGTTTTGGTCTCTGGCCTGGCAACGACGACTCGCTTGCCTTCGAGTTTACCGTGACAGAGGGCGATGCGATGGGCGCGAACGTGTTGCTTGCCCGATAGCTCGTCCGCTACCGCGTCGAACAGCAGCTTCGACTCGCACAGGAACGCGGCGGCCGTGTGAGGGATTGCGAGTGGCTCGTCCGAATCGTTGGGTGATTCTTGGGATGCGTCCTTGGGTGCCGCTGAACTGGCACGGCGCGCTTCGCTCGCGAGTTGCGAAGCGACCCATCGCATGCCGTGTTGCCAGATCCAACCCACGCTTAAGGTTCTCCACCGGTGGCAGGAAATCGGAGGGCGAACACGCTGCCGGCGGGGCTGGTGCGTTCGACCTTTACGTTGCCGCCGTGCAAGGTGACGATCCGCCAGCACTTCGACAACCCAAATCCTAACCCACGCCCCGCTTCCCGGCCACTGAAGAAGGGATCGAATAGGTGCCTGCGTACGGTGTCGGAAATGCCTGGTCCCGTGTCCGCCACGCGAATCACAACGTTCGTCCCCTCTCGCCGTAGCGAAATAGTCACCGCACCGTCGTTGCCAATCGCGTCGATCGCGTTTTGGACAACGGCCTTGATGGCGATGAGCATCTGCAGCGGATCGAACAAAGCTACCGCAGGTTCCGGCAAAGCATCGACGGACAAGGTAATCGCCCGCTCGGTCGCGATGACTTGTAGATCGCTGATGGCTTGATAGACGACTTCGTCCAGCTTGGCAGATACTTTCTCCAGCAGTGGCGGACGGGCGAAAAGCATCAGGTCGGAGATCATCTCGTGGGCACGGAGGGCTTGAGCGTCGATCGACGCGAGCAATCGGCGGCGTCTGGGGTCTCGTTCGTCACGAAGCAGGGACTGCGCGCGGCCAGAGATGTTGGCAAGAGGATTGTTGATCTCGTGACTGGCGCCGTACGCAAGCTCCTTCATCGCGTCGAGCTTCGCACGGGTGAGGGCATGATCGAAGTCGTGCGCCAGCCCTGCGAACCACGCGAGCCGCGCAACCAGCCGCGACAATCGCCAGTCGACCCCTTCGGACTCCGCGAGGTAATCGCCCGAAGCGTGTACCCAAATCGCTGGCGCGAAAAGCATGGCGTGTAAGTACGCCGGCGAGTGCTCGGCGGGGCGATCGCTATCGAGCACAGCGACCGCTGCAGCGTGGATCGACGCAGCTTGCGCGGCGAAGTCGGTCGCGGCTTGCTCGTCGGTGCGAGTCCACGCAAGTGGCGATGGCGCGGAGTTCGCAAGGCGGACGACGAGCGTCTCGGCAATTTGGGTTGCTATCGCATGCACCGTCCCCGAGTCCGGTTCGACCGCGGCCGCCCACCGGCAAAGCCACGGGTCGGCCACCAGCGCTGCGGTCAAATGCTCGGCCGCGGCGATCGGCTCCAGCAGCGCACGCTCGATCGCGAGTGCCGAGGCATCGCACACCGATATGGCCCGCGCACCCGAAGTGGAACAGAGAGCAGGCAACCAGAGCATGAGGCTGTTCTGTTCCGATGCCGCGGGGCCGTGGTGACTTCCGCTCGGCCTTAGTTGGCCGAGGCGGATTCCATTTCGAGCAACTGGCAAACGCGAGTCGACAAGACATCGACGTCAAACGGCTTCTTCATGAAGTCGTTGGCACCGGCGTCGCGAAGCTGCTGAATGCGTTCGGGTTCAACCATGCCCGAAATGCAGATGATCCGCACGTCGTCCATGGTCTTATCGCCTCGAACTAACTGGCAAACTTCCATGCCATTGATGTCCGGAAGCATGACGTCGAGGATCACCAGGTCGGGGCCGAACTCCTTGATCAGCATGCCAGCACCGAAACCATTGTTGACGCTGCGCACATCAAACCGGCCATCGCGCTCAAAGTGATCGACGAGCAGGTCCACCAGATCTTCGTCGTCGTCGACGATCAGCAGCTTGCGTTTGCCGCTATCGAGAGCATCGGTGGGGATGCCGTTGTCTCGCATAAAGGAGTACAGCTGGTCGCGTGGGATGCGGCGGAATCGGCTGCCTGGGACGCGAAATCCCTTGAGCTGTCCCGAGTCGAAGCAGCGGATAATGGTCTGCTGGCTAACTTTGCATATCTTCGCGGCTTCGCCGGTAGTGAATACGGTTTTCATACGCTCAAGCACCTCTCTCCTTAGTCATGTGAGCAGAACGACTCGACCACCTCACGCTCCAACCCGTCTTGGGAAGTACGCGTGCAACCGACTTCGTTCCATCTTGTCGTCGCGACAAAGCCCCCTTAGCTCCTGTCCGCCGTAAAGTGCAAAAAGGTCATGGCTTGCACAATTCTACACGCCTCTGCAATCGACAGCATCCGCCGCATTCGCCGAGGTTACCTGAATTGCCAGGTGTGAGCGGATTATATCGGGCTGACAGGTGCCGTCAAGACTGAAATAATTACCGCAACTCCATACAGAGCAATCGTTTAGGTGTTTTCGCGAACATGTGCTTGTGGAAATTTGGGACCTATTCGGGCTGATTTGGACATTTACCCCAACATGCCGCTGCGGCCCCCATCTTCTCGAAATCCCCATCGCTTCACCTCCGCTCGCCAGGTGCGCGCCCGACGATCAGTGTGCTCGCCGCGCTGGCGCGAACGACTTCGCCCCGGCCTATGCAACTTGCCAATCCTAACAATTCTAATAGCTAGGCGTAGATCTCCGGCGATGAAGTGGACGATGGCACGGCGGTTGCTTAAGGGGGTGCGACGCCGCTGCTAGCGGAGTGAAGACACACTAACGCGAGAACCTTTCATGACCACCATGCCCGACGCCAATACGCATCTTTACGCCTCAAGCGCTGTCACGCTGCATCTTGAGGGCATGGGCTGTATCAAGCACGAAAAAGGTGCCGCGTTTCGAGTGTGGGCGCCGCACGCCGATGCGATTTATGTCATTGGGACGTTTAACGAATGGGACGAAGAGCGGACCCCCATGGAGCCCGAAGGGAACGGCCACTGGTACGTGGATGTCCCGGGCGTGAAGTTTGGGGATGAGTACCTCTATCTAATTCACAACGGCGAGCAGTCGTTCCGCCGAATCGATCCGTACGCCCGCGAGGTGACGAATTCGGTAGGCAACACGGTGGTCCACGACCCTTCATTCGATTGGCAGGGGGACGACTTCGAGCTCGCGCCGCTCAATGAGCTAGTGATCTACGAGATGCACGTCGGCACGTTCAACGCGACGGGCGAGGATGGGCCCGGCACGCTGGCCGAGGTCGGCCGCAAGCTGACCTACCTCAAGAAGCTGGGCGTCAACGCGATTCAACTGATGCCGCTTGCCGAGTTCGCGGGTGATTACTCCTGGGGTTATAACCCCGCTCACATCTACGCGGTGGAGTCGGCGTACGGGGGACCCAACGCGCTCAAGAAGCTGGTTCGGCTCGCGCATCAGCATGGAATCGGCGTGATTCTGGATGTCGTTTACAACCACTTCGGTCCCAGCGACCTCGACATCTGGCAGTTCGACGGCTGGAGCGAGAACGACAAGGGGGGCATCTACTTCTACAACGATTGGCGGAGCGTCACGCCATGGGGCGACTCGCGCCCAGACTATGGGCGCAGTGAGGTGCGGTCGTACATCCGCGACAACGCGCTAATGTGGCTAGAAGATTATCACATGGATGGGTTGCGTTACGACATGACGCTATTCATTCGCTCGGTCGACGGCACGGAAGAGAAGACGATCCCCGAAGGCTGGTCGCTCGCCCAGTGGATCAATCGCTCCGTTATCGAGCAATTCCCCAAGGCGGTGACCATTGCCGAGGACCTGCAAAAGAACGAATGGCTTACGAAGCCCGTGGACTTCGGCGGCGCGGGATTCAACAGCCAGTGGGACGCAGCGTTCGTACATCCAGTTCGCGCGGTGGTGCAAGCCGCCCACGATGCCGATCGCTCGATGATCGCCATTCGCGACGCGGTGAATTATCGCTACAACATCGACGCCTTCGAGCGGGTAATCTATAGCGAATCGCACGACGAAGTGGCGAACGGTAAACAGCGCGTGGTTTCGGAGATCAATCCCGACGACCCGACGGGCTTGTTCGCTCAGAAGCGTTCCACGCTCGCCGCGGCGCTGGTGTTTACGGCGCCCGGCGTGCCGATGCTGTTCCAGGGGCAAGAGTTCCTGCGTTTTGGTTGGTTCGACGACGGAAACCCGATCGACTGGGATCAGGCCGACGAGTTCAAGGGCATTGTGCGGCTCTATCGCGACTTGATTCGCCTTCGACTGAATCGCGATGGCAATTCGCACGGGCTATCGGGACAGCAGGTGCAAGTGAGCCACGTGAACGATCTCGACAAGATCGTCGCGTTTCGTCGGTGGCGGGACGACGATCCCGAAGGGGACGTGATGGTAGTGCTGAACTTCGCCAACGTTCACCGCGACGCGTATCGTATCGGCCTCCCTGCGGCCGGGACTTGGAAGTGCCGGTTTAGTAGCGACGCGAAGATCTACAGCGACGACTTCGGTGACGCTCCCGTCGGCGATATCGCGTCGGAGGAAGAACCGTGGGACGAAATGCCGTACAGCGCTGAAGTGGTATTGCCCCCCTACACGGCGGTAATCTTCAGTCGTGATAGGGAAGAGTAGGAGATCAATGTTTTCGCCCCTCTCCCCGCCCCTCACCCGGGACGGGAAGAGGGGACTTGGTCAATCCATCCCGGCAACGAGTGCCCGCAACCAGCGCGCTGGGAGAGGCCGTTCGTTACGCTCGGCGAGCACTTCGCGGGCGAGAGGGACGTCGTCGGTGATGACGTAGTCGACGCCGCGGTCCATCATGCGGTCGAGTGAGTCTCGCGTGTTGAGCGTCCAGGCCGCCACGTCGCGGTCGCGAAAGTGAGCTTGGGCGACCAGTGCCGGGGTCGCAAGTTCTTTGCTCACGGCGAGTAAATCGGTGTCTATTCGCGTGAGGTCGCCAATCTTCACAGCGGTGAGAAGCCCGATGTTCCATTCGGGTCTCAGTTCTCGAATCTTGGCGATCATCTTCCGATCGAGCGAGATGATGATCACCTCGTTCGCCATTTCGTGCTTCTCGACCAGATCGACGACGCGTTGTTCGAGTTGGTCGTCGTGGCCGTACTGCTTGAGTTCGATGACCACCCCTACCCTGCCCTTGGCTAGTTCGAGCACATCGTCGAGCGTGGCGACCGGCTCGCCCTTAAATTCAGCGCCAACGCGACTACCGATATCGAGCTTGGCTAGTTGTTCGAGAGTCGACGCGTGGACCTCGCCCCCGTCTCCAGCGAGACGTTTGAGATCGCGATCGTGGACGACGACGACGTGGCCGTCGCTCGTTTCTTGCACATCGATCTCCACCCAATGCGCTCGGGCTCGAATCGCGCCTCGGATCGCGGCCAGGGAGTTTTCCGGCGCGTGTGCCGCGCCGCCTCGGTGGCCGATGATTTCGCAGTCGTCGACCAGTTTGAGCCCCGCGAGCGAAGCCGAGCCGACGATGCCGGCAATCGTCAGCCCAACGAGCCCTGCAAACGCTAGCCGCCAACGGTTCCACACCAACCACTGGCGGTCGGTGTCGAGTGCTTCGACGTTGGCAGCCGAGGTGGCTTCGAGGGCGTCGGGATCCATCCGCTGCCACAATCGCCACACGATGAGGGCAAAACCAATGACCGCTATCAGGTGAAGCACGAACGACAGCACGAAGTGAACTAGCGTCAGCAATCCAACAAGCACGGTTAACACGGCGAGAGACTCCGGCAAATCGGCAATCCAACCTCCGACCGCCAAGTAGGCCGCGAACAACAGCCACGGCGAAACAATCACCACGGCGAGCCACCCGAGCAGCCACGCCGTCACCCGCCACCGCCGACCGCGGGTGAGTTCGCGGCTTCGCTGTAGCGACTGACGAACGTGCATTCGACGGACGACGACCAATGGCACCGCGAAAATGTTCGACGCCAGCAACATGCCAAGCATCACGACACACGCCGTGACCAGTGCCACACCAATGCCGACGGCCCACCAGAACTCGGCCGGGCGCTCGGCGAGGTAGTAGTTGATGTCGTGCCCCGTCAGCAACCACCAGTAGACCAGTCCCAACAGTATCGCCCACGGCGCAGTGAGCAAAATGGCCGACGCCACGAGTAGGCTGCCTAGCTTCACGGTGGTCCAAGTATCGGCCATCGCCCCCATGAGCGCCGAAGTGACGCGAGGATAATGCCCCGCCGCGGAGGTCCATAGAATGCGAAGCAGCACGGCTTGTTCGAGCACAAGCGTGGCTAGCAGTACACCCCCGATCAGCACGCCACTCACCAGGCCAATGGGGCTGGTGAAAAAACGCAGGATGTCCTCGTCGGCAAGCACCTCGCGGCCTGAGGCTTCGACGAAGGCGCGAAACGCAAGCGCGATGAGAGGCGTGATGACCAGCGTCGCGGCGACCTTGAACAGGATGTCGGCGAGCACCAGGGGTCGCCAGCATCGCCAGAAGGTGCGGAAGAGGTCTAGGAACATGGGGGCGACAGACGACTACATTAATTCCAGAGACCAGCGATGTGGATCTATACGATTCCGTCCACATGAATCACGTTGCCTAGAAGTTTTGCCGGCGTGCCGCTTCGGCCGCGTCGACCAACTTTTTGGGATCGTCCGCGTAGAATTCGACGAAGCCACAGTCTCCACACACCCACGCCGAAACGGTGCAGCTTGCTTGGCCTTTGAAGAGCCACGCCGCGGGATTACTATCAATCCCCACCTTCATTTCTTGCTGTACGCCGTAGTCATAGTGGTCAATCGCCTTCACATCGCGGAGAACATTCCTCGATTCGCACTTCGGACATTCGCCAGACTTCTTCATGGTCTTACTCCGGACGCGATTCAAGTGTTATCCTACCCCGCCAACAATCGCCCCAACTATCTTCGGTTCGACAGGCGAATCCATCGATTTCGGCTGACGAGTAGACGTTTTGGATTCCGAGGGCAAGCGAGATCCTTCAGTCGCCGGGGCTCTCTCAGGATGACACAAACGGCCGGTCGCCCCGTTACTTCCTCAGAATCGCATTCATATTCTTCTTATACGCCTCGACACCCGGCTGGCCGTAGGGGTTGACGCTAATCAGGCGGCCTTCCACGACCGTGGCGAGCATCAGCATCTGCAGCAATTGCCCCAGGTGGAGCTCGTCGAGTTCGGGGATGACGAGGTCGGCGGTGGGGCGATTGTCTTCGCGGTAGGCTTGGTTCGTGCCGGCGATGGCGGCGGAGAGGACCTCGGGAAGGGTCTTCTTCGCGAGTTCGTTCAGGCCGTCCTGGTTGTTGTCGCTTTCGCCAATGGCGATCGGTTCACGAGTCCCCTCGGCGACGATCAGGTTGGTGATGTACTTATCACGTTTGCCTTCTTGATGCTGCTGGCCGCGCGAGTGGAGGTCGCGGGTGTTGACGATCGTCAGCGGCATTGCACCTTTCTCGTGCTTGCCCAGACTCTCGGCAAGCAATTGGTCGTACCACAGCCCCACGGCTTCAAGCCGTTTGCCCCAGGTGGAGAGAATGCGAATGTCGGCACCATGCTTCTTTTCCATCGCGTGGCCCGCGGCGACGTATTGGAGCACGATGTTCTTCTCGAACGATGCGGTGGCGAAGTGCTCGTTCATTTCCGCAGCACCGGCGAGCAGGGCCTCGATATCGAGACCCATGATCGCGGCGGGCAAAAGCCCCACGGCCGACAACACGCTGAAGCGACCACCGACTCCATCGGGTACAGGAAATCGCTCGCTGCAACCGATGGCGGTGGCGAGATCAAACAGCTTGCCGCTGTCGCCCGTGACGGGCACGACGTACTTGCCGAGCTGCTCGTCGCCCACCGACTCGGCGAGTTCGCGAAGGAAGATGCGGAACGCGGCGGCCGTCTCGAGCGTGCCACCGCTCTTGCTGATGCACACGATGCCCCAATCGCGCGAGTCACCAGCAAGCAAATCGAGCAGACCATGCACGGCGTCGTTGTCGACGTTGTTGCCCTCGAAGTAAATCTCGGGGCGACCGTGGCGAAGCGTTGGAGCCACTTGGTTGTAGTAAGGATGGCAGCAGGCTTCGAGCAGGGCTCGCGCGCCCATGTACGAACCACCAATGCCGAGCACCACGACGCGATCGACCAACTCCGAAAGGCGATCGGCGGATGCCTGAATGCGGGCCAACTCGCTGTCGTCGCCTTCGGCAGCCAGCTCGTCGAGTAAGCGATTGGGGAGCAGGTGAAAACCCGCGTCGAGCGGCTGCTTGGCGTCCGGCACATTGCCCCCGCTCGCCCACAGGTCGGCCTCGGCGAGTACCTCTTCGCGGATGCTCGTGAGCGGGCTGGCCAGCTTCTCCAGGTCCGCCGCCTCCAAACCACCGGGTCCAATGAGCGTGCCGTCGAGATTGTACTGAAGCATGAGAATGTGGGGGCTGAAGGCTTAGATGGTGGTGAATGAACCCTCCATCGTCGCGAAGTTTGGGCGTGAAGCAAGTACCCCACGTGCTCCCGTGACGATGGGGCGTTTCGCGGCTAAAATACGGTTCGTAACCAAAATCGAGGCAAACATGACCTCGCCCATCGAATCGGATTGGGGCCCCAAACTCCCCAGCCCTCAGCCCCCCGCCCCGCCCCATGGATCTCCATACGCTGACTCGCGACTTGCACACGAAAAACGATTCGAAGATCGTCCTGCTGGTAGGCGATGGACTGGGAGGCCTGCCACAGACCCCCGGGGGTAAGACGGAGCTCGAAACCGCCAAGACGCCGAACCTGGATCGGCTGGCGAAAGAGGGCGTTTTGGGTAGCAGCATTCCGGTGCTTCCCGGCATTAGCCCCGGCAGCGGACCTGGGCATTTGGGTCTATTTGGTTACGACCCGCTTCAATACATGATCGGCCGCGGGGCACTCGAAGCCACTGGCATCGGATTCGAGCTCAAGGAAGGCGACATTGCCATCCGCGCGAACTTTTGCACGCTCGACGCCAATGGAAATATCAGCGACCGCCGCGCGGGCCGCATTGCTTCGGAAGAAAGCGCCCCGATTGCGATCAAGCTTCGCAAGGTTTCGATACCCGGCATTGAGGTGTTCGTCGAGCCAGTGAAAGAGCATCGATTTGTAGTGGTGCTGCGTGGCGAAGGACTCGAAGGCAACGTCGACGATACCGACCCACAAGCGACTGGCGTCCCGCCGCTCGCACCCAAGGCGAACGACAAAGGTAGCGAGAAGACTGCCAAGGTGTGTGCGGAGTTCCTGAAGCAGGCCTTCGAAATCCTGAAGGACGAGCCCAAGGCGAATGGCTGCACCCTCCGTGGAATTGCATCAAAGCCATCGCTCCCCAGTTACGAAGAAGTGTATGGCCTCAAGGCCGCGGCGATTGCCGTGTACCCGATGTACAAGGGCCTCGCTCGCCTTGTTGGCATGGACGTGATCGGCGACTCCAAGACGCTCGACGAGCAGATGGAAGTGCTGAAGGAGAACTGGGACAAGTACGACTTCTTCTTCATTCACTTTAAGTACACCGACTCGACCGGCGAGGACGGAAACTTCGAAGCCAAGACCAAGCGGACCGAAGAGCTCGACGCCTGCATTCCCAAGATCATGGAACTTGGTCCCGACGTATTCATTTGCACGGGCGACCATTCCACACCGGCAATGCTCTCAAGTCATAGCTGGCATCCGGTGCCGACGCTGCTCTGGGCCAAGTACTGCCGCACGGACCCATGTCAGTCGTTCGGCGAAGCCGAATGCTTGAAGGGTGGTCTGGGTCAGTTCGAAGCGAAGTACCTGATGTCGCTCGCCCTCGCCAACGCGGGGCGGATGAACAAGTTCGGGGCTTAGGACCTTTGCCACGCTTCCCGAACTCTTGCGAGTCCGGCTACGGAAGACGTTCGCCCTACTGCACGAACCGCGCGTCGAGCCAGTTGGCGTGATCGCGTTCGTCGCCATAGTCCGCGTAGTCGACAATCAGCACCAGGGCCGAGGCTCCGTCGAGTGGTACGGACACGGGTACCGGTGCATCGCCTCCGCGAATGACAGGGCTTTCGTAGGCTGGCTTGAGTCCGTCGGCAGTCACCAAGTAGACGCGGAACACCACGCTTCCACTGCCTGCCACGGTATCGTCCAGCGCAATGTCGGCTGCGAACTCTGAAGCACCTTCCGGCACGCGATACACAGCTCGGGACGCCGAATGCATAGCGAGCCCTTTGGCATGGCGGACGCCGGAGGACTTTAACTCCTCGCCAACCAAGTTGCGGTCGCGACCCAGAGGCCACTCACCGGTGAAGTAGGGCGTGTGGCGAAAGTCAACCGGATCGAGGTCCGACAGGTAGGTGATCTCAGGAGCGAGCGACTGGACGAAAACCACGTTGGGCGCGGTCTTCGAAGTCAGCTCAACGAAGGAACGAACAGTGAGTTTCTTCGCGTCGAACGTTGCCGATGCCGCCTCGACGAGCGAGCCATCGCCCAGCCCAACGAGTAACTGCGGTGCAGTGCCCGTTTGCTGTTCCCTTTTAGCGAAGGCAATGGCGGCGATCGAGCTTGCGAGGACGGGAAGCTTCTGGCCGCTGAACTCCAGGTCGAGGGTCGTGCCGTCGAAGCCCACCACGTTCCCGGTAAGTAAGTCTCCCTCAACGAGCCATACACGATCTTGCGTGGAGGGGTTCTTCGCTTCGCGAAGCAGTCGCCGAGTTAGCTCCGGCTCCTTCGCCGCTTCGACGAGCAATACGCGTGCGTCGCGACGCGGCAGCTGGACGGCGCCGAATGTTGTTGTGGCAATAGTGACGAAATCGGCATCGATAGATGCCGGCACTTTGCCGGTCCAGTCTACCTTCGCCACCAAGATGGATTGCTTGCCGAAATAAAGCATCGGCCTGCGAGCCGGTTCTGCCGGATGGCCCCATCGCACCCACTGGCCAGGTGTGAATACTTTGGGCTCTGCGCCTTCGGGCGTGAGCACGAGAGTGTCGTCGTCGAGTTGAGTGAGCGCACCAGCCACGCGCTCGCCATCAGCGAGCACTAGTTGCGTGTTCGCTTCTTGGCCATTGGCTAGTCCCATCGTGACAAGCACCGCCACGAACCCATGTAGCAACGCGGTACGGGTCATCGCTGGAAAATCGGCAGGGTGTTATTCGGTATCTGCAAAATGATGCACGACATGGCCGTTGCGTATTCGGGCCCTACCGAGTCCATCCACGAGCCATCGGGGCGCTGCGATCGCAAGAGGGTGTCGCGAATGGCCGGGTACCAACGCTCCCAGCGTTCGCCACCCGAGTGCCACATCGCCTGCACGGCGTAGTAATGGCCGTAGTAGTAGTGCGACTCGCGCCCCGCCTGTGCGGCGTTGGGGAGATGGCGGTCGAGGTACAGCAAACCGCGTTCGATCTCGGGGCCTTCGTAGATGCCAGCGCTATAGAGCGCCACCACTCCGGCCGCCGAGCGTGGGAACAGGCTGCCGCGATTGTCGAGCATGTAGCTGAAACCGCCGTCGGGCTCTTGGCATTTCTTGACGTATTCTTCGCACTTGTCGATGGTCGCTTTGGGAACGTGTAAGCCCGCGTTCCGCGCGGCACGCAGCGCCATAATCTGGCAGATGGTTACCGACAAGTCGGCGTCCTGTGGTGCGGGGTTATAACGCCAGCCCCCTTCGCTGTTCTGCGTGCGGACGATGAGGTCAATGGAACGAGCTAGGCTATCTCGCAAATCCTCGCGAGGGGTCATGCCGTAAACTTCGCCTAAAAACAACGTGGCAAATCCGTGGCCATACATGGGGCCATGACTCTGGGCGTCGGACGGGCAGATGAAACCGTCGGGGCGAGTGCTGGCGATGAGGTAATCCACCGCGCGGGTGATTTCCTTACCGTACGGCCCGCGGTCGGGCGAACTTCCACTCGCCATGAAGGCCATCCCGCCGAGCGCTACCACTGCCGGATTGCGCCCCATGCCACTGGAGCGGAACGTACCATCCTCGCGCTGCTGGGCGGCGAGAAACTGCAGGCCCTTATCGACGGCGGCACTTGCGGGACGAACCAGTTCGGCTGCGGTTTGTTCGGGCTGCGGAGTTTGCCCTAGTAGTGATGAAGCGCAGAACGCAGCGAGCATCGAGAAGGAAATGGCGCTGCGAATCATAACGTTCCTTCGTGGGATGGAGCGGCCACAAACAGATTATCTTACCAACGACTACGTCCTACTCGCGGCTCAAGTCGGACGATTGTTCTTCTGCAAGACGGCGGAAGTACTGCTCTAACTCGGCGCGGTACTTAGGCAGGAACTCGTCGGCCGTCGATTGCAACAGCTGTTGACGTAGCCGTTCGGGCAATTGTCCCCACAGTTGTTTAACTGTGTCCTGGCTGGCGGGGTTGCCGGGCTGGGCTTCACCGCCGCCACCTTGCGAAACCTTCGATTCGGCAGGGCCTGACTGCTGACTGCTGCTGGACGATGGCTTGCCAGTGCCGGGCTTGGGCGTTTGCGCTTGGGTTTGTTGCTGCCCCGGCTTGTTGCACTGCCCGCTCTTGCAGTTCTGACACTGTTTGTTGAGCTGATCGATTAGCTTGTCGAGATCCGACACGATCTCTTCTTGCACCTCGCGAGTTTCGCCCGTCGCGTTCTGCGACTCGATCAACTGACCGGCCGCCGCCATGCGACCCGAGATACGAACGAGTGGCGACTCGCCAATGTCTTCGCCATCGATCTTCGCCGGCGGCTTAGGCGGATCGAGCAGTCGGCGAAGCTCGTCGATGTTGGGTTGCAACCCAGGCTCGTTTGAATCGGAAGCCGAATCCTTCTCTTGCGGAGACGCCGCCTTCTGCTTGCTCGCCGAGTCAATCAAGTCGCCCAACAGCGGGTCGTTGAGCAAGTCGCCGCCGAGATCTTCGAGCGACTCACTTCCCGCCTTGGTTGGCGCGGCGGGAGCCTCCTGCGATGCGGCCACCAAGACCACCAACGTGGCCAAGCTGAGGGTGGTAAGTCGGATCATCGGAATCGACATGAGGTATTCCTTCATCACTTGCGTGGCGGGCGATCACAAATCGACGGGCCTTTGCATGTTCCTATTATTGCGACGCATCATCTCGCGGACCAGTTCCTCTAATTGCTGCTGTTCCGCCGCCAAGCGGCTGGCCGCCTCTCGTTTTTGGGCCGCCGCTTGCGAATTGTCCGCCAAATCGGCCTCGAACAGCCGAGTCCGACTATTCAAGTCGGTCTGCAACCATCGTAGCATTTTTGCCTCGGCGAGCTCGATCAGCGGGGGCTGTTGCGGCTGATTGCCACCCCCCTGGCCTCCGCCGCCGGGGGATTCTTCGCCTTCTGGGGGTGGTGGCGGCGGATCGCGGAGAATTTCGAGTACGTGCCGCATGCGAGCCAAAGCCGACAGTTCGAGGTTCTGCGTCACCCGACCGGTATCGTCTTGACCAAGGGCTTTGGCAGCTTGCCGCATTTCTGCCGCTGCGCCCCCTAGCGCGAGCTGGAACACTGCCCGCTTCTCCACGTCCAGCATCGCATCCTGAAGCTCACCGGCGATTCGTGTCTCCGCGTCGGCGAGGGACCGGCTCGCCTCGGCAGTTTCGTTGGACGGTTCGGCGGACTCTTTCGCTACTTCGAGCTTCAGCGTTTGTTCGAGCGTCTGCTGCTGGCGCGGAATAAGTCCATCGAGCACTTCGGCCAAGCGGTCGAGCAATCGCTGCTGTCGCTCGCCCTCCAACTCGGCAATACGCTGAGCCAGATCGCGCTTCGCTTGCTCGATCAGCTCCTTCGACTGCTTCATATCTTGCTCGGCGTTCTCTTTCGACTCCCCAGGCTTGGGCGCGGCGCTGCTGCTCGCCTGCTGCGCACTCTGCCCCGCGGCTTGGGCAGTAAGTCGATTGAGTTCGCGAGACAGCTGTGCGAGCTGTTTAGCGAGCTCGTTCCGCTGCTCGGCTTGCGCGGATTCATTGGGTTCGCCCTGGGCTTGCTCGGCTTGCTGTCCCAATTGGTCGAGCTTGCTTTGCAACTGCCGAAGTCGCGAGGCAAGTTCGCCTGGATCTGTCGGCGCACGATCTCGCAATCGATCGACCATCTCGCGAAGCACCTGGGCGGCCGATTGCTGGGTCTCGCCGGCTCGACCGAATTGCTCGCTCGCAAGATCGCGTGCGGCATCGGCCAATTGAGCAGACAGGTTCTGGGTATCCGCTTCGTTGAGCGCGTCGGAGAGCTTGCCCGCCATCTCGCTGCTTGTGCTGTCGCTACTGGCCATGTCACGCATCGCCTGCGCCAGCTTGTCGAATCGCTGCGCCAATTCGGCTTGGTCGGCAGCCAAACGTTCGACTTCCGCAGGGTCGGGAGGCTGAACGTTGCGATTCGTTCGGGCTTCGAAGCTTCTCCGTAGTGCATCGAGGGATCGCTCCCGAAGTTCTAACTCGTCTTGCTCTAACCTCGCGAGTTCTCGAACAAATCGTTCGGCATCCGACCAAGCCTCGGCACGATCGACTAGGGCTTCGAGCGTCTCGATAACGAACAATTGCGTACCATCTACGGCCGCAAATGACTCGGCCAAGCTAGTGTCGGCCGGATTGGTCTCGACCGACTTGCGAAGATCCGTCAGTTGCTGCTCGGCCGTGGCGAGCGCGCCGGTGTTTAGCTGCATCACCACGCTTGCAATGTGATCGAGCTCGGTGACCAGCTCCGTGCTCGCCACCCCATTGATGGACAGTCGATCGAGCAGCGCTCGAACGCGATCAAGCACACCGACTTCTTTCTCCGCGAGCGTCCGGCGGACTTGCTGCTGCGTGAGACGACTATTGAGCAGACCATCAAGCGCCGCAGGGGTGCCTAGATCCGTTGCCGAAGTGGACTGGGTCTGCTGGCGAGCCAGCCGCTCGTCGGCGAGGGCTTGTTCGAGCAATCGCAATATCTCAGCCTGATCGCTGGCAATCCGCGAGTCGAGTTCGGCCGGCGTGAGTATGGTGATTCGCCGAGGGATGTCGGTCTCACCGCGCTGCGGCAGATAGTCCCCCGCAGAGACGGTGATCTCGAGCACCGTGCCGGCAGCGAGCTTGAGCGGCGCGAGATCCACTAACTGCTGAACTTCGAGCGTCTCCAGTTGCTCGCCATCGGCCGGCATCGCTGGCCGCTCCGGCGGCTTTGCTGGACCGCGGTAGAGTTCGACATCAAGTGCGGCGGGCGTATTGGGATCGGACTGCATTGTCAGCTTGCCCAAGAGCTTTACGTCCGCAATCGCCAGATCATCAGCAACGGTAGCCGCGAAGGGGATTTGGGCGCTCGCCACTACTTGGAGGTCTTCGCTCGGCGAGGTCAAAGCGACCGCGGGCGCGCGATCAAGAACTACTTCAAAAGCCGGCAGCGATACCTCACCAGTGAGCCCCGCCTTCGAGGTTAGCAGCAGCTTGGCCTGCACGGGGCGCGGCGTCGACTCCGCGATCGCGGTCCAGCTTCCTTTCGGAAGCTGAATCTCGGTGGCATCGGGTCCAGTTACATCGGCGTTTACCCTATCACCGTCTCCCAATATTAAAGTGGCATTGGCGAGTGGCTCGAAAGCCGTGCCGGCGAGCTCGATTACGGAGCCGGATAGGACGTGACTGTTCTTCTGTGCCTCGCCGGTTCGCAGTCCGGTGTAAGGTGGAGGAATCATTGTGAGTTGCAACTCGCTCACGGTCGGGCGGTCAACGACGGTCACCTTGGTCCAAGGCATCGAGTAATGATCGCCCCCTGTCGCGCGGTACTCGAACGAGCGCCGAACGTTCTCTCGGCGGCCGACCATCGTGTCCCCCACGCGCTGCATCCAGTTTCGCTCGGTCCTCGGTCGGCCATCCACGGTGTAGCGATACTCGATCGCTACGTCGGTCGGCATTGTTCCGGTAGAGTCTTGGACCGATACCTCAAAGGTGTCGCCCCGCGCAAGGAGCTTCGGCGGATCGACGAACACCAAATCGTTCCGGCGAGGCCATTCGACGCTGTTCCATGGGGCGACGAGTCGAGTGATCGCTGTTCGTGTAGTTACAGGTGCAAACAGGGCAATCGTACCAACCACGCAAAGCATGGCGACCGCTGCGACGATGGCACGTCTAGCCCCCGGACGCTGCGACACCTCGTCGGCGGGCAGAAGTTCGAGCGACGACGTTGCCTCGGCGACGACCGCCCGCCGTAGTGGGGCGGATCCAGCCGTGGGATCGTCTTCTTCCTGCCGGAGGAACTCTAGAGCGCTCGCGAGTCGATCACCTAACTGCGGATAAGTTCGCTGCACTTGCTGCGCCGTGGATAGCTCGGTCCAACGTTCACCCCGCCACCATCGCACCAGTCGCCAAACCACGGCCGCCACGGCTGCGAGTAAGGTGAGCGACAGAAGTACCCGCAGACCCGTGTCCGTGGTGCGAAGCAGATAGTCGATGGCACCTATTGCCATCACGATTGCAATTGCGGAGGTGAACCCCCAGCAACCCGTCTCGATGAGCGCGCGACGGTTGTGACCGTGGCGAACTTGGTCGATGCGTTGTTGTAGGGGATGCACGTGGAAAACTCGGCTATAGGTGGGGGCGATGCTTCTCAATATGCTACAGCATGGCGCGGCGTTTTCGCAAAATCCATTCGGCTGACAGGCAGGTGGTGATCGCTGCCAGCATCCACCAGCGGTTCCAAAGCTCTACCGGCGGCATCACTTCCAGCGGCACGCGGGCACCCACCGGCAGGTCGTCGGCAAGCTGCGAGGCGCTCGCCGACGTGTAAAACTTACCGTAGGTTGCCTGAGCAAGCTCCTCGAGTCCCGCTCGATTCATCGTCGAGTCCGCCAGCTCGCCCGGTGGTGCCAGCACAGTGAACTCGCCCGCAACCGGTGCATTTTCTAGCCCACCACCCGCAACCGTTACGCGATAGGTCCCAGGCGCGAGGTCGCCCACCACCGCTTGAAGTTGCCCCGACGCACGACTTGGCGCGAGCGCCACCCGGCGATTCGGCTGCCCCGGCGCGGTCAGCAGCAGTTCCAAATCGCGGTCGAGTGTGGCTAGCTGCTTGCCGTCGAGCCGAAGCCCCAATCGCACCGGCTCACCTAGTTCGTACTGATCGCGCTCAACGACAATCTCGGCCTCGCGATCGGAGTCGAGCATTTTGCCACGAGCTAGTTGCCGCAGCGATTGCCCCCAGTAGCGAGCGAAAAACACATCCCCCACTCGATATCTCCATCGCCAGGTGGCATCGACGCCATGATAAAGCACTCGCCCCGAACCGACGTACTGCGTGACGATCAGCGGCACGGGCCCACCGTCGCGCGTCCGCGCGGTCGGATGGGTAGCCAGCACCCGCGCGCCGGGCTTGAGCTTATCGGCCGCGACGAACCAATAGAATGGGGGCAATTGTCGCCACAGCTCGGCCGACTCCGCGGGCGTGGACCCCAACTGCATCGCCGGCGTTTCCTTGGCGAGCGGCGTCAGTTCCAGATCGAAACCCGAATCGTAGACGCCGCCAACACGCCCGGCTGCACGAAGCTCGATCGGCGAAAGTGTCCCTACGGCTGGAGCACTTGTGTACTGCCATGGGAAGTTGCGCGGACCGGCGACCAGCACGACTCCCCCGCCCTGCTCTACCACGTGACGTTCGACGTTCTGCCACCATCGCGGTGGCATTAGCCGAGGGTTGAGGTCCATCAACACCAACACGTCGTAGCTGTCGAGCGACTTTTCTTCAACCGGCAGTGTAGCGATAGCAGTCGAATCCTGCGTAGCGTACTCGAGATCGGCCTCTTGCAAGTAGCTCGTGAGTTCGAAGGTCGAATCGCGCTCGAGCAGGTTCTTGAGATAGCGATACTCGTAGTTCGGATAGCCAGCCGCGAGCAGCACGCGAACCTTCTGATCGCGAACGTCAACCACATGCGTAAGTTGATTGTTGGACGTGTCGCGCTCGTTCGCTGCGGGAATGGCTTCAATGGAGTACGTGGTCTCGCCTTCGCGCTCGGGCCGAACCACCAGTTGCAACGTCTCCGCAAACTGGGGACTCTTCACCTCCACCAACTGCTCGGCAACGATGTTGCCTGTCGAGGTATCGCGCACCTGCACTTTCACCGTTTCCCCCGCCAGCGAGGTGGCTTCGAGCGTAACGCCCATCGCCACCAAATCGTCGAGGAATGCATTTCGATCGGCAAGCAGATTCGTGAGCCGAATGTCCACCGCCGCACTCGTTGCGCCGTATCCCACAACGTAAACGGGCACTCCCCGGCGACGGGCTAGCTCGCGGGCTTCGTCGAGCGAGCGCCCAGCCGTGGTTCGCCCATCGGTCGCCAGCACGATGGCGGCGGGCAGCGCCGATTGTCGAGAGTCGATGGTCGATGCAATCGCATCGCCTATTCGCGACTGAGCCGACTCCGTGCCATCCGTCGTTAGCTGTTCGAGACTCGCAGCGATGGCTTCGGGCGTTTGTCCCTCCAGCCGAGTCGTTCCATCGGCTACACTCGCGAACTCGACCTCGTATTCCTGCCGCCACTTCTCCACCAAGCTCGCGTTATCGGCCAAAAACAGCTCGCGTGCTGAATCGAGCCGCGTCACTGGCTCCGCCGTTGAAGTCGACTGCGGCTCTTCAAGTCCCATGCTGGCCGAATGATCGACCAGCACCACTAGCCGAGGCAAACCTTGCCTCGACGAGGACAGTAGTAGTTCGCTTAACATGACCATTACGAGGGCGATGGACGTCAAACGAAGTGCCGCAAGCATCGCGCGATACCAATTGCCGGCCGGCGAACTTTCGCGTGAATAGAGGTAGCCGATTCCCACGACTACCGCGAACACGAAGAGCACGGTGAACCACGGTGCCCAAGTCCAATGGGTTTCAAACTGCCAATTGGTAGGAGTTTCGACGCCGAGCATCATGCCCCCCTCCCCGCAAACACCCACGCCATGACAGGCTCGATCAAAAGAAGCGCCAGCACGACGTACAACAGCGTTCGGTGTAGCGAAGTATCGGCTAGCAGTTCCGTCCCCGCGGACCCACTGGTGAGCGACGCGGTCTCTATCGCAAGCTCGTCCGGGAGCAGCTGCGTATCGACTCGGGCGACGTTGCTTTCGTCGCCAGGCACGTTCACTGCGATCTTCGCAATTACACGGCTACTAGTGGCATCTTCAACCGCGAAAATGCCGGGCTCGTCACTCGACGCATAACTCCACTCTGCGCCAGCGCCCCGTTCAACCGGAACAATATCCGTTCGGCCGTCAGGGCGGGTAATGGCAATGGTCGTATCGCTCCAGCTCGCGGGCAAGCGACCATCAAGGAGTTCACCAATCGTTCGTTCACTTTGCAGTCGGCTAGCGCCCATGCCGTAAGCGACCAATTCGCGGACGATCGGCAGGAAGCTGGGCCAGGCGGGCATGAGTGTCCATGGTTGTGCAGTCGCCCGGTCCACGGTGTCGAGGGTCGCCGACGTGGCAACCACGGCCACCATGCCCCGACCATAAGCGGCGGTCACGAGCAGTGGTTCGCCATTGGGCAGCGCGAGCGCCACCTCCGCGCCTTCGCGCGGCGTTAGCTGGTAAAACCGATTCACCGGCGTCGACAACAGGCCCGCCCGCTCACTGCCACGAAACGCGGCCGCGATGGGATGAGCATAGTCGAGCGGATTGATACCCGAAGTGCCGCTGGTTTCAAGCGGGCCAATAGTCACTGGTAGCAAACTACCAATGGAACTCGAGGGTACTTCGGCCGAAGTCGACTGCACCGTTTGTAATGCGGGCGACTGACTCTTAGGTTCGTAGAGCAGCGTCGAAAGAGCGCCGTCAGTTTTCTGCAGTCCTTCGGCGCTAGCGAGCACCTCGTTGTAGGTTTCGGCCAGCACACGATCACCCAGGAAGAAGACCAGCGTCCCTCCTTGTTCCACATAACGAGCGAGCAACTCGCGTTCACTGGAGGTGAATCGTGCGACGTTGCACAAAAAGATGGCGTCGAACTCTTCGAGAGGCGTCTCCATCAATTCACCTTCCGAAACCACGGTGGCCTCGATGGGCGACAGGTTGCTACCGGGTTCAAGGGCGTGCTGAAGGTACCTTGCGGCACCCGATTCGCCTTCGACCAGTAGCGCCCGCACTTGCTCGCGGACATCGACCGCCAGCCATCCCACATCGTCAGGCGTCAACGCGTCGTCATTGGTCCGCACGGCCAGCGACGTCCAGCCGGGCTGGGCGATCTTGGCGTCGAACGTCACTGTGGCTGATCCCCCGGCAGGCAGCGTCACGGTGTGCTCGTCGATGCTAGTGCCATCTTGCAAAAGCTCGACAACCACATTCGACTTCGCCACGTCGCCATAGTTCGTTACGTCGCATTCAATTCGCAGCGGATCGACGATGGTTGCTAAAGTCCCAGCGATGCGCGTGCCGTGAGCCGCGACGTTCGAAGGGTCGGTTGGGCCGAGATCGACGACAGTCAGCTTTGCTCGCGCCGCTAGCTTGCGGATCTCTTCCGCGGCGGGAGCATCGCCGGTTGCTTGCTGCCAAGTGGAGTTCGCGAGGTCGGTGAAGAGAAGAACTTCGTGGCCTGAAAGGTCGCGATGGGTGGCCTCGGACTCCGAAATCAAGTTGGTGATGGTGGTCATCAACGCGCCCAAAGATGCGTCGCCGTAAGTAGGCTCCAGCGATTGCAGCTGTGCCGTCACGCCCCGCGCGTCCGCGACCGGGCCAGCCACGATTGTCTGCGGTGGCGAGGCGAGTAGGAGCAATGAGTAGACATCACCGGGCCGGCCTTGGTCGATCGCTTCGGTGGCAAGCTGACGGGCTCGCTCGAAGACACTTTCGTCGCCAGCTCGGTACTGCATCGACATCGACGCATCGAGCACCAGGATGCGATGCACCTTGGGTCCGCCGGTGAGGATATTCCAACCACTCAAGTACGGCTTGGCCGCCGCGAGTGCCACGAGCAACAGGAGCAATGTTCGAACTGCGAGCAGCAACCACTGCTGCAGCTTAAGCCGCCGAGCGTTTCGCTTAATCGCCTCGCGGAGGAACTCCATCGCCGCCCACGGCGTGTCGCGATGCGTGTGCCGCATCCACAAGTGAATCAGAATCGGCGCAGCCGCAGCCCCCAACCAGCCAAGCATGGCTAGATTGCTGAATCCGAAGGCGAGGGGAATATCGGGAATAACCACAGAGTACACGGAGGACACGGGAGAGAATGAAAGGAAAGGCAATAGCCACTAACGATTGCGCTTTCGTCGGTGAGCCAGGTAGGTTGTGAGGGCGATATCGAGCGGTTGGTCGGTGCGGACTTGCACGTAGTCGGCACCCTGGGCGAGGCAACCGGTGCGCACTTTCTGCGTGAAGCGGTTGATCTCTTCCTTGTACGCGCGGCGAAGCTGGGCCGGTTCGACGAGCAAGTCTCCAAGCTGCTCCAGCCCGTGAAACATGGTGGCTTGCTGGAACGGGAAATCGAGTTCTGCGGGGTCAAGCGTGTGGAGCACCACCACGTCGTGCCGGCGATGGCGAAAGTGCTTGAGCCCCGCGAGCATCTGGTCGGCATCGTCGAACAAGTCGCTGAGGATGAAGACAATCCCCCGCCGTGTAAATCGCTCGGCCAGCTCGTGAAAGATGGGGCCTGTTTGCGTTTTGCGGGGGCCGTCGCTCGCCTCCAATACTTGCACGATCTGGGACAAGTGCGTAGCACTCGAACTGGGACGCACCAGCTGCCGCACCGAGTCGTCGAACGTCACCAGCCCCACGCTATCCTGCTGTCGGATGACCATGTAGGCGAGGGACGCCGCGGCGCAGCGGGCATAGTCGAGCTTGCTCATCGCCGCCGACTCGCTGCGGTACTGCATGCTCTCGCTGGTATCGAGCACCAAGTAGCAGATGAGGTTTGTCTCTTCCTCGTACTGCTTTAAGTAGACTTTGTCGGTCTTGCCAAACACCTTCCAGTCGACGTACCGCAGGTCGTCCCCCGGTGCATACTCTCGGTGCTCTGCGAACTCAACGCTAAACCCCTGATACGGACTGCGATGAAGCCCCGACACGTACCCTTCAACGATTCGCGTCGCGCGCAACTGCAACCCTTCCAGCTCGGCGAGCACTACAGGGTCGAGGTAATTGAGGGTGTCGGGCATACGCTGCGTTGTTCGTTACGGGAAGTTAGCCTAATGCTTGCCTTTTCGCAGTGCGAAGGGAGGATTCGCCGCAGAGAGCACGGATTTCCGTCGTTAACAACGCTTAAGCCGCCGACTCGGCTTCGACGCTCGTCGTCTTCACCAAATGCTCAATCACATCATCCGAGGTGATCCGATCCGCTTCGGCGTTGAAGTTCGTAATCAGGCGGTGCCGGAGCACGGGGGCCGCGACGGCTACCAAGTCCTCGCGCTCGACGCAGTGGCGACCGGCTAGCGCCGCGCGGGCTTTGGCGGCCAGCACCAGGTACTGACTCGCTCGCGGGCCGGCACCCCAGCTGACGTACTTCGCCACCATGGGGTCTCCTTCTCCCTTCGCTGCACGTGTCTTGCGGACAATCGCAATCGCGTACTTCGCCAAGTGATCGGCGATTGGCACGCGGCGGACCACGTGGCTGAGGCTCAGAATCTCCTCGGCCGTGAGGGCCTCGGTCACCTTGGCTTCGAAGTCGGCGGTAGTTTGTTTGACGATCGCTAGTTCTTCGTCGGCGTCGGGATAATCGACTTTCACCATGAACATGAACCGGTCGAGCTGCGCTTCGGGTAGCGGGTAGGTCCCTTCCTGCTCGATGGGATTTTGGGTGGCGAGCACGAAGAAAGGTTCAGGTAGTGTGTATCGCTTACCGCCTACCGTGATCTGCTTCTCCTGCATCGCTTCGAGGAGCGCGGCTTGCGTCTTTGGTGGTGTGCGATTGATTTCGTCGGCCAGAACGATGTTGGCGAACAACGGACCTTCGAGGAACCGAAACTCACGCACGCCGGTCGATTTGTCTTCCTGGATGACTTCGGTGCCGGTGATGTCGGCAGGCATCAGGTCAGGGGTGAACTGCACACGGCTGAACTTCAGCGACAGCGCGTCGGAAAGCGTGCGGATGAGCAACGTCTTCGCAAGCCCTGGCACGCCCACCAGCAGGCAATGTCCTCGCGCGAACATGGCGATTAGCAATTGCTCAACCACTTCGTGCTGCCCGACGATCACCTTGCCAAGCTCGCTCGAAAGCCGATGATAGGCCTGCCCCAGATGTTTGATATTGTCGAGGTCGTTGTCGCCGAGCATGTTTCAGTTTTCTAGGGGTGGAAGCGGAGGAAACTTTCGCCAACCTGACGCTGTGCAATTACTGCAACTCGCTAACTCGTCCGGCCATCATAGATTATTCGCCGTGAATTCCCTACTCCACCGGAGGTCGCCAGAAGGATAGCGCCGGCTTGGCCGGTTCCGCAGGCTGTTTGGCGGCTAGCGGTTTGCCGAGTAGGGTCAGGTGTTTCTCGGTAGCAACGATCAGGCCTTCGCTGCACGGAATCAAGTTCGCGCCGCCAACTAGGTCTACATCTTCTAGCGAAATCGGGGTTCGTGATTGCTGGGCAGTCTTAGCGTCGAAGGCGTAGACGTGCTCTTTCGTGGGCCAGAAAATTTCGCTTCCCGCGATGCAGCCGCGGCCGCTGCCGGTGATGTTCGCCGCCGCGTTGTCGGGCCAGGCGAACTGGGTCCGACCGCTCGTGGGATCGATCAACCAGAGCTGGCGGCCGGTCGCGACGAGTCGCCCCTCGACCACTCCCAGCAATTGCTCGATGTCCCACGCCTCGCGATTCTCCCACAGAACACGACCGGTTATGGGGTCGAGTGCGAAGAGACTCGCCGCATCTGCTGGACCACAGATGAGCGTACCGTCGGCGAGCAAGTACGCACCACGCTCGCGCGTTGCGACTTGCGACAGATCGTTGGGCTCGGTCGTAGTGCCACGCTGGTAGGTGCGGGCCCACATCACTTGGCCATCGCTGGCGCGGACCGCAGTGATTACACCACCGTCGGTGGGCAGGTACAACATTCCCTCGCCATAGACGATTAGGTCGGTCTCCGCGGGTTCCGTCTCCCCGATCATCGACGCCACCGGCGCCTGCCAAAGTTGCCGACCTGTGGTGCGGACATAGCAAGCAATCGCCACACGACCACCCGCCGCACTGTCGCGAACGGGTACGTACACCCGTTGGTCGATCACCACCGGCGGGCCGCTGATTCGCAGCCCCTTCTCGGGAGCGATTTCCACGCGATGCTTCCCCTCGGCACCCAGGTCGAGCGCAAGCAGCCGTTTGGCCGGCGGGGGTGCATTGGGACTGTAGATCACGCCGGCGGCCGAGGTGTCGGACAGGACATACAGCAGCTCGTCGTCCGCCATCGCCAGCGGTACTTTCTCTAGCGTTACCTCGGCAGGCGTCGGACCGATGTCGCCGAACACCGCGCGGCCGCCCTGAATGATTGGCGGTCCATTGTTGACGCGAATTTGAATCTGGGCGTTGCCACCAATAATCACATTACCTTGCTGAACAGCAATTGCTTCACGGTTCACACCCGGTCGGCTCACCCGGGTATCGACTGGCTGTTGGCGTTTCTTTCCGTCGAGCACTCCCGCATCACCAAACAAAGGTTTGCCGTCCGAAACCCGGGCGGCGAGCCATTGGCCGTTGTCCTTCCAAACGACAGCATGATCGGACACGAGCGGGTAGGTAAACGTTTTCCGCGGCGGTGGGACGACTCGTTGCATCAGGCGATTACCATTCAGCCACAACTCGGTGTTGTTCGGGCGAAGGCCAACATCGGGTGCCGTCAGTTCGCGTTGCCACACGGTGCCGTAGAGCTCGCCGATCGCAGGGGCAACTCCGCCGCGCGCTGGTGAACCTCCGTAAGTGGGCCAATCTCCTTCGACATTTGGTGACGGCCAGTTGCGCGCGGCATCGAGCGCGCTCGCAATCGCATCGGCAAGATTCGACTCGCGCCCACCAATCAATCCCGAAGCGTCAGGGAACGTGAGCCGCAGCACGGCGAGCTCGCGTTCGGCCCGTTCAATATTCCGCTCGCGAATGGACACCATCGCCAACCGGGCGAAGATGTCGGCGACGAGCAGGTCGGTATCGGGGTAAACGGAGTCTGCTTGGTCACCAACTTGCGGCTTCGCCACTTGCGTAGCGATCGCATCTCGCACCGATTGGTCGTTCAGATTCAATCCCGCAAGCGCCACCCCCCAAGGTCGGCCATCGGGAGCACTCGCTCCAGGAGCGATCTGCAACAAGTACCCTCGAGCCTGGTTCGTAGCGCCAGCTTCGAGCGCGAAGTCAGCAAGGGCGAGGAGGGCGTCGTCTCCAAAGCTACTCGCGCGGTACTGATCGACGACGGCCAACAATGCGTTTGCGTCATGTCCGTCGATACCGCGCTGGTACAAACTCTGGGCCGTGTTATCCACTCGCTTGCGGTAGACGGCGATCGCTTCGGCGGGCCAGCGGGCGATGCGTGATTGCGCGGCAAACGCCACGGGCACAAAGTGCCCACCGCCAAGATCGATCACCTCGTGCGACGGTGCGATTACGAACTTCAGCATTGCATCGACCGCTTCGTCCCACGCGGCCGCTTCGATCAGCACGTCGATCTGCGCTAGCTCCCGCTCCACCGTGCTCGGCACCGATAGCACCCGGGCTTCAGCCGGCGCCGCGGGCGCGCCTGTAAAAAAGTCGACCCCCTGCGCCATCGCCGGCGCGACTCCAAGGCATGTCAGAAGTGCAAGCAATCGGTACATGCGGGGATTATATCAGAGTGGCGTGGGGAAGGGTTAGGTACGCGAAACTCAGCGAATCACAAAGTTTCCAAGCAGTTCTCCCATGGCTTCGCCTCTTCGCCGCGAAGCATGAGGCGTCACCTCTTATGAAAAGGCCAACCATTGTACTCCTTCACGAAGGCACACCTCTGCGGCGGCAGTCCCTCCTTCTCCGGATTTTGCTCCACGTACTTCACTCGAATGCGAATGTCCTCGGGACTAAACAGAAACACTTTATAAGGTCGATCAGCCCACACCGGGTGCCCTGCATCGATGCCCGCAGCCTGCTGGAGATCGATCCGAAGACGATCAGCGATATTCAGCCACATGGTCATCGCATCGTCGCGGTGGCGGCGGATCACCATGTGCATGTGATTGGACAGCACCGCGCATGCCCAGACCGTGTAGTTGTACTTGGAAATGGCTTCCGCGAGTGAGGTGGCAACAGTATCCCTTAGAGTCGTGTCGATCCAAAATCGCTGGTGGGTCAGCAAAGGTTCTGCACGCCGCTGGAACGTACGCAATTCGCTCCTGGAGGGCTGCTCGCTGTCGGGTTTTCGACCTCGGTGAATCTCGCCCAGCGGTGCAAGCTTCTCGTCGATGAAACTGGAACTCCCGCTGCCACGGGGGTCGTTCGGTAACCAGTGGCCATAGAGAGTCCAAATCAGGTGATGGGCGAGGATAGACTTTCCGGGCATTGGGAGATTTCTGGTTAGCAGCGAATGGGCAAGCAACGGGCAAACTCCTCATTCCATTCTACTTCTCCGGCTTGCGATTTGCAGCGATTGCACACCTCGTGGTGCGTCCCTCGACGCTCTGCGTTCCAACTCACGTCAAGAAAGGAGCCATCGATGCCTCAAGCATGGACCGACAAAGACGAACGTCAGTACGACCACGTTAAGAAGAGCGCTATGGAGCGAGGGCGGAGCGAGGAGCGTGCCGAAGAGATCGCCGCTCGCACCGTCAACAAACAGCGTCGCACCGAGGGTCGTACCCCCAACAAAGAAACCCAAGGGACCGGCAACCCCAACAATCGCCTGGAAGATCGAACCGTTCAGGAGCTTCGCAACATGGCGTCGGAGATGGACATCGAGGGCCGGAGCAATATGAAGAAGGACCAGCTGATCGCGGCCATTCGCAAGCGGCGCTAGCCCCGCGAAATGTAGCGAAAAATCGGAAATCTGCCGTCTGCATACCGCCGGGACGAACCTTGACCCGGGCCGGCGGGTCAGTTACGCTACAGACATGAACAGCAAGAACCTCCTAAGCTTGGCTCTACTACTGCTTGCTCCGAGCACGCCTTAGGGTCCTTGCACACTTATGATTGCAATCTCCAAACCCTGAGGCCTCACCGCCTCGGGGTTTTTTTGTTGATAGCCAGCACTTCCTCACTCCAGCCCCGTCCTCACCTCCATGAACAACATCGTTATCTTCGACACCACGCTCCGCGACGGCGAACAGTCTCCTGGTTGCAGCATGAATCTTGCTGAAAAGCTGGAGGTCGCCCAGGCGCTAGTGGACCTGAAGGTCGACGTGATCGAGGCGGGCTTTCCCATCGCATCGCCGGGTGACTTCGAGGCGGTGCAGGCCATCGCTCGCGAGGTTCGCGGTGTCACCATCTGTGGTCTTGCGCGGTGCAACGACAAGGACATCGATCGGGCGGGCGAAGCACTCAAGGTTGCCGAGGACCCACGCATTCATGTGTTCCTCGCCACCAGCGCGATCCATCGCGAGTTCAAGCTGAAGATGGGCAAGGATGAAATCATCCAGCGGGCCATCGCCGGTGTCGAGCGGGCCAAGATGCACACATCGAACATCGAGTTCAGCCCCGAGGACGCCGCGCGGACCGAGCCCGACTTCCTCTGCCAAGTCGTCGAGGCCGCCATCAAAGCGGGTGCCACCACGGTGAACATTCCCGACACGGTTGGCTACGCGACCCCCGCGCACATGGGTGGCGTGATTCGCGATCTGGTGAATCGCGTGCCGAACATCGACAAGGCGGTGATCAGCGTCCACTGCCACAACGATCTCGGGCTCGCCGTAGCCAACAGCTTGGCGGCGATCGAGAACGGTGCAGGACAGGTGGAATGCACCATCAATGGCATCGGCGAGCGGGCCGGTAACTGCTCGCTCGAAGAGATCGTCATGGCACTCCGCACCCGTAGCGACTATTTCAATAAGACCACGCGGATCGACACCACGCGGCTCGTCCCCGCCAGCCGGCTGCTTACGAGCGTCACGGGCATGGAAGTGCAGCGGAACAAGGCGATCGTTGGCCGCAACGCGTTCGCCCACGAGGCGGGCATCCACCAAGACGGGATGCTCAAGAATCCCACGACCTACGAGATCATGCGGCCCGAAGACGTTGGCTTCAAGAAAACCGACCTCGTGCTCGGCAAACACAGCGGCCGCGCGGCACTTGCCGACCGCGCCCTTGCTCTCGGCTACCACTTGGAGGGGGACAAGCTGCAAGAGGTTTTTGAGGCGTTCAAGAAACTCGCCGATAAGAAGAAGGAAGTCTACGACTCGGACATCGCCGCTTTGATCGAAAAGCGAGCCAGCTCGGCAAGTGATCGCTGGAAGCTGGTGCGGTACGAGCTCCGGCTCGAAGCCGATGGCATTCCGTCGGCCACCGTCACGCTCAGTCGTGGCGACGAAAAGCAGACCGACACGTTCTTCGGCGGCGACGGACCGCTCGACGCCCTGTTCCGCGTCATCGAAAAGATCACCGGCATCCAGGTCGTGGTCCGCGACTACCGCGTCCACAGCGTGAGCCAAGGTAAGGACGCCCAGGGTGAGTCGACCATCGAAGTCGAATACGACGGCCGCGTCTTCCGAGGCCGCGGCGTCTCGACCGACACCGTCGAAGCAAGCACCCTGGCGTTCCTCAACGCCACGAACCGCGTACTAATGTCCGCGGGACAACCGCCGCAGGTTTCGTATCGGGATACGGTGTGACGGCCGTTCGGTTGAACCACGGAGGACTCGGAGGAAATTCCCTACCAACGATTAGTGGTAGCGCTGCGGTGGCGACAAAGCTTAAGCTATCGGTACGGAAACCAAGGCTTCCCACCGCCGTCCTTCGGATGAATCCCCATGATTGCGTCCTTGCATTCGTCGCAGACAAATCCCATTTCAGTGCCGCTCTTAGAATCTTCGTTAGCGTGGTCCCTGCACGTCCTGAGATCATACTTTTCGCGAATTACGGGTATGTTCAGCACGCAATCGAAATACACCCACTCGCGACATTTTTTTGACCAAGCTTGTCCGCGAAAAGTGGAGGAGTATCCCGCTGCGATAATTGAGCGTTCCAACTCTTCAAGATGTCGGCAGACCATAAAGTTCTAAACCGTAGAACTAGTGAGGCTGGAGGCGGTACGGATGCCGCCGTTCACCCGAGTGGAACGCTTGGATCGCTGGCTCGCAGCACGCTCCATTTGATTAGAAGTCGACGTGTAGATGCCACTTAAGTTCGCGATCTTTAGCTTGAAGGAGCACAGTTAGCATTGTATCCAGATCGCAGAGTATCGCCTCGGCGTCCCTTACGGATTCCGGAGCTTCACGAATACGGTCCGCCACTTGTTTCGCATAATCAATTCCGTGATCGGCGTCATACCACACCTCTGGTGGCATTTTCGCCAGCGTCTCTTCAGCATTGGACGGAAGATTGTATTCGTCTTCCAGTGCCATCAGATCGGCCATCATCGCGCGAGCGTCGACCTGTGATAAGCTGCAGTACTCATTCAGTGACTTGAAGCCCAGCTTGGTGGCAATAGCGTCGACCTGCGCCGAATGTCGAGATAGTGCCTTGCCATCGACGGTCGAGTCGAAGCCGGGATCATCGATGTTGAGGACGACAAAATACGCAGCACCCATACATTCGTCCTCTCCGCCAGCGGAACGGCGATTCGTCACAAGTGGATAATATATACGCTATCAAACCGCGGGAACCCCTCACGCCACAAACGCCAAATAATAAAACACCCACCCTGTAATCGCCGTCATCGTCATCTCGATCGCGGCGACGCGTCCCCAGAATTTGTGCCTCGCGCTGTAACTGTTGGGGGTTGGTGGTACGGGGAAGTGCCGGATCGCGCCGCTGACGACGTAGATCCAGATGAATGCCGTGGGGATCGCGAAGCAGAGGTGTACCAGCAGCGAGATGCCGACCGGTGAGGTCCACTTCGAAGCCGAGTTGAAATACGGCGACGGCGCGGCTCGCTCGGCCCAGTTCGTAAAGAATCGCATGTCGATCTCGAACGCCAGCACGGCTACCGCCAGGACAATCGCGAGCGTGAGCTGAATCCGCTTGTGCCAGGTGAAGTCGTTTCGGTAGCGGGCCAGCGCGATGCTCGCTACCATCACCGGCACCACGGCGAACATCGCCAGGAACACCACGTCAAGCATGATGGACGCTCGCGTGCCCAGAAATCCATCAACGCCGGAAAATTCCATAAGGTCCCCTAAGCTCAGTCATTTAGTCGCCCCCGGATTTTAGGGCAGTTAGCGGCAAGGACACAGCCCACATTTCTCCCGATCGGAGACCCGAGCGTCCAATATCTGCCCGCCACCGGATTGCGATACCGGCCCGCAAAAGCTAGCCTGTAGGATCGCGAGCCCCAGTGGCGCAATTGGATAGCGCGCTGCCCTCCGAAGGCAGAGGTTACTGGTTCGAATCCAGTCTGGGGTACTTTTTCTTGCGGGCCGCCATTTAGAAGCGGCTCAGCCGATAAGGCTGTACGTCGAGGTGCGGTTCTTCGCCCGACAGCATCTCGGCTGCCAAAAGCCCCGTCGCGGGGGCGGTGCTCACACCAATCATCCCGTGGCCCGCGGCGACAATCACGTTGCTGGCCGCCGGACTGCGGTCGATGCAGGGCAAATCGTCGTAAGTCATGGGACGCAGCCCCACCCAAGGCTCGACGCCGGCCTCGTCGGGGCAAACCGCCAGATGCGCCCGCGCCGACTTCATCAGCAGCGCCAGCCGCTTGGGGTTCGCTCGAAGGTCGTGGCTACCCAGTTCCATGGTCGAGCCGATGCGAACCTCGCCATCGAAGGGCGTCACCGCCACGTGATGCTCTTCGAAAATCATCGGCCGCGTCGGACCCCCAGCGACCGCCGGCATGGTGAGTGAGTACCCCTTGCCCGGCTGAATGGGAATCGTGCAGCCGAGCGACTTCGCGAACACCGGCGAGTTCACTCCCGCGGCGAGTACGTAGCTGTCGGCTGATTCGTCCCCCGCCGAAGTGACAATCCGTGTCACCTTCCCTCGATCGACGACAACGCGCTCGACTTTGACCTGCTCGACAATCTCGACGCCGAGTCTCTCGAGCACTTCGCGAAACGCCGAAAGCAATTTGCCCGGATGCAAATGCGAGTCTCCTTCGCACAACCAGCCACCGGCGAGCCCCGAGCGTAGCGCGGGGTCGAGCTCGCGTACCGCTTCACCGGCATGCTCGGACATGGCGATACCGTATTGATCGCGGAGCACCGTGGCGGTAGCGCCGTAGGCGTCGTACTCTTTGGCGGAACTGAAGACGAGCAGAAGGCCTTTATCCTGCCACTGGCAGTGCATCGCTTCGCTGGCGACCATCTCGCGATAAAGTTGCATCGACGAGACCAGCAGCGCATGGCGACCAGCCGATGCCCGCTCCATCGACGCCTTGTTGCACTTGCCCATAAACTTTCGAGACCAGTCGAGCAGTCCTAAGCTCGGTGGCATGCTCACCGCGATCGGCGAGTCGCCGCGCATCATCGTTCGCAGCGTACTACCAACCGCACCCGGAGCCGCGAGAGGTAGCACGTGGCTCGGGCAAACATAACCGCAGTTGCCGAGCGAGGCACCGCTACCGAGTTGGTCGCGCTCCAGCAGTCGAACCTGCCAGCCTCGCTTGGCGAGGTAGTACGCCGCCGAACATCCGACGAGCCCCCCTCCGATAACAATAGCAGTGGTCGGTTTCGACATGTCGCGTCCACTCACAATCGGATACGAAGAAAACTAAGCGGGCACCGAAGACACATCGTCCGGCGCACTTTTGAAACCAAACCGGTACGGATCCGCCGGGTCGACGACTACCGTCGTCTCGGCAGTGACAAAGGCTTGTCCGCATACGGTCGGAACGACTCCACCTTCGACCACGCGATAGCTTCCCGTAAAGCGACTTCCAACGATCGACTCCATCACCCACGGCTCGCCCGGGGCAATCACTCCGTCGGCTGCCAGGCAGGCGAGCTTCGCGCTCAGCCCGGTGCCGCACGGCGAACGATCGAACTCGCGGCCTGGACAAAGCACAAAGTTCCTTGAGTTCGCTACGCTCGAATCACTCGGCGGCCCGACGAGTTCAATATGGTCGATCAACGCTCCGTCCGCGCCCGTGATGCTATTGGCTTCCAGTGACTCACGAATTCGAACAGCGCGATCCATCAATTCGGGGACTGAAAGCGAGTTGAGCTCCGATTCCTTCGTGAGGAAAAACCAGTTGCCACCAAACGCGATGTCTCCCTTCACCACCCCGCGACCGGGCACTTCGATGGCAGCATCCTTCTGCAATCGATAACTGGTGACGTTATCAAACTCCACACGGCCGTCAGCGAGCAACGTCGCGGCGACTTCGCCCACGGGGGTTTCGAAACGATGCCGGCCCGCCGTAATGCGTCCCAGGTACTTAAGCGTCGCTACGACGCCAATGAGCCCGTGGCCACACATGCCGAGGTATCCCTCGTTGTTGAAAAAGATGATCCCCGCTTCGCATTGGGGGTTCACAGGCTTCTCGAGTACCGCGCCGACCATCCACGCAGCTCCACGTGGTTCGAGCGTCAAGCTCGTGCGAACCCAATCGGCCCCGCTCGCGAGCGCTTCGCGCCGCGAACGCATGTCGCCCCCGCCAAGCGACGGCACGCCTTCGTACACCACCCGCGTTGGCTCGCCGCCGGTGTGCGAATCAATCACTTTTAAGGCAAAGTCCAAGTTGAGTTTCTCTCGGCGAGGGCTCTTGTAAATCGACTACGACGTCCGCAAACAGGCGGGCAATCGCTCGGGTCGCACGTTATCGTAGCAGTCGAGCTTGGCAAAGCGGCGGATCGAACCGGGGAGGCCCACCGCCGTAAATCCGGGGTGCCCCGTGGCGGGAAATGGCCCGCCATGATTCATCGCAGGCGACACGGCCACGCCCGTCGGCATCTTGTCATTGAGCAGTCGCCCCACGCGTCGACGCAGCACCCGCGTGAGTTCCCGTGCAAGCTCATCGTCTCCGTACTGCTTTGCGGAATAGATGGCCCCGGTCAAGCTTCCTTCGATGGCCCGTGCAACTTCGAGCATCTCGGCGTCGTTCTCGACCACCACTGCCAAGGTCGCGGGACCAAACCCTTCGGTTTGCAGAGCATCGGGATTCGCGAGGAATTGTCTACCGCTCACTTCCAGCAGTGTGTTGGCAAATCGATAACCGGGACCATCAACCTTCTTTCCCCCCGTAAGCACTTTCGCACCGGCGGCCACGAGTCGCTCCACGGCTGTGCCCAGCGACTTCGTCGCGCTCGCCGCCAGCAGAGGTGCTGACGCTTGCGACTCGAACTTTGTCCGTACGCCATCGACAAATCGATCGGCATCCGCTCCCGCGCGAATCACGAATAAATTCGGACAAGTACAGAACTGCCCACTACCCAGGAGCACGCTACCAGCGAGTTCGGCCGCGAGCTCGTCGCCACGCTCCGCGATGGCGCCAGGAAGCACGAACACAGGATTCACGCTCGACATTTCGAGGTAGCTCGGCTTACCGGCGGCGTCTGCTGCGGCCTTGATCGCTACGCCTGCTGGTCGACTGCCGGTGAAAGCCACGGCAGCCAATCGAGGATCGGCAACCATGCGAAGGCCATACTCGGGTGCCATGTGATACAGCATCTGCACCGTGGCGGCAGGCAGCCCGCATTCGAGCACGGCTTTATGGGCGAGTTCGGCGAGCAGGCGCGACGTGCCGGGGTGGGCGGGATGCGCTTTCGCGATCACCGGATTGCCCGCGGCGATGGCGGCCACGAAGTCGCCCCCTGAAATAGCGTTGAACGCAAACGGAAAATTGTTCGGCCCGATCACCAGCACCGGACCAAGCGGGCCGTAGCATCGATGAATGTTCGCCTCGGTGTCGTGTACCACTTCGCGCCACGCTCCGTCGCGGACCGCGCTAGCCGCTTTGCGAAGCTGGGCGGTCGTGCGGGGCAGCTCGACATCTTTCAGCCGCGGACTGTACGCGAGGGCTGTCTCGGCACTCGCGAGCTCGCTAAGTTCTTCGGCATTTGCTTCGATGGCCACGGCGTACGCGTCGAAGAACGAGGCAATAGCACCATCGTCGACCAGTTCGAGCTCGCTCGCGGCTTCCTCCGCTGCGCGAAGCGCCGTATCGCAATCGTCCCAAGTACTGACGGGAAACGAATCGCCAATCGCCTCGCCGGTGTGTGGATCGTGAGCGCGAAGTTCACTCGAAGCGTTCGCTTCACGCCACTCGCCAGCTAGAAGGACTTTCTGCATATTCATTCGACTTTCGCTTCGCGTCTGCGACAGGATACTTAACCTGTGCGTTTCGCCCGCGAGCTCCGTAGTTTCTCAATGAGTGTTTCGACAATCGGCTTTTGGGCGCGGATGTGATCGACGAGCGCTCGCCGGGCCGACACCCTCCGCCCCGCCAAAAGTTCGGTAAGGATATCGCAGTGCTGCGCCGCCATCTGGCTGACCACGTCTGCGGCGGGGGCCGCGTAGTCGAGCAGCCGTGTGTGGTACGCTGCTTGCTGCATCAGCAATTCGGCCGTGAATCGATTGTCCGCCAAGCGAACCCAGTAGCCGTGCAAGTTGTTATCGAGGTCGCCCGTCTTGCCGAGCACGCCCGACTGATTCTGCGCGAGCAGTTCTTCGAGCACCTCACGATCGAGCAGCGGGTACGCCTGATCCAATGCATGGGGCTCCAGCAGCTCACGCACTTCCAAGTACTGCTGCAAGTCGCGGGCGTCATAAGGGCGAGGCCGCCAACCGCAGCGCGGCACGTGCTCGAGCACGCCACTGCCAACCAACCGACTTAAAATGGGGCGCAGTACGGTCCGCCCGATACCAAACGTCGCGGCCAACTGCTCCTCACGCAAGTAACTTTGATCTCCAACGAGACTTTTCTCCACGAGGAAGTCTCGGAGGTTGCTCTCGTGATCGACCGGCGTAGGCGCGACAATCGTCTTCCGTGTCATTCGCCGCTTGCCGCGCGGCGCCACTTCCAACCGGCCGTTGTCTAGCAGAGCGAGGTACTTCTCGTCCACCAGCCGCTCGATCGCCGCGCGGACAGGCGTCAGGCTAACTTGGTAATGCCTCGACAGAGACTCGTAGGTCAACTTGCACGGCGGTTCTCCTTTCGCATCTAGATGCGAACGCATGTCGGCCACGATGAAGTCGGCGAGAGTCATGGGAGGGCTATCGGCTCTTAGCAGGAAACGTTGGGAGCAAGCAACTTGCGTCCCTCCATTCTACCCCACTACCGCCTCGATTCGAGGACGGGTGCGAATGCCTTCGCGAATCACTTCGAGAATCTGCGAGCGTTCCGGTTCCGCCAAAGGCAAACGCGGGGGACGGACCAATTCCGAGCCATAACCGACTTCGGCCACCGCCAACTTGATGTACTGCACCAACTTGACGTGCGTGTCGAGGTGCAACAGCGGCGTGTACCAGCGATAAACTTCACGAGCTTCTTCATACCGCCCCGCCATCGCCAGATCCCAAAGCAGCCGATTCTCAGCGGGGAACGCGTTGACGAGCCCCGATACCCACCCCTCGGCGCCGAGCGCCACGCTTTCGAGCACCAGATCGTCCACGCCACACATCAGCGTGTAGCGATCGCCAAGAAGATTCTTGAGATCGGTGATACGCCGCGTATCTTCCGACGATTCTTTAATCGCCACGAACTTCGGCTCGTCGGCCATCTCGGCGAACATCTCGGGGGTGATGTCCACGCCGTAAACCACGGGGTTGTTGTAGCACATGATCGGCAGATTCACGGCGTCGGCGACGGCGCGATAGTGGACGATGGTCTCACGCGGATCCGACTTGTAAACCATGCCCGGCAGGACCATCAGGCCATCGACGCCAGCATCTTCCGCTGCAGCCGCAAAGTTGCACGCCGTGGCCGTGGTGAACTCGGCCACGCCGGTTAGCACTGGAATGCGGTCACCTATGTGATCAACGGTGGCCTTCAGCAGTTCAATTTTTTCATCAAACGCGAGCGAACAATTCTCGCCCACGGTGCCCAGCATGATCATGCCGTGCACGCCCCCATCGATCATCAGATCGAGATGTCGCAATGTCGCTTCGATGTCGACGGAATAATCACCGCGGAACTGAGTCGTCGCGGCGGGAAACACGCCGTGCCATTTGGTTTGCATGAGAGAATTCCTTCGAAAAAAGCGCCGTCACCGGGAGAGGCCGCGACGGAATCGCCCAACATGACTTAGTACACAATGTAACCTTTGGCACCAGAATAGCCCGATCGAAGGTTTGCCACAAGTACCTAAATTGCAGATTTTCGAGCCTAGGCAGTCGCCTCGGCACGCCGACTGTAGCGGTCCACGAGAAGCAGCAGTGCCGGCAGCAGCACCAAGTTGGCGGAAAGCGCCACCCCCATCACCACGCTGATCACGCCGCCAAAGTAGGCGATGGGAAGAAACCGCGAGAATCCCATCACTGCAAACCCCGCCGCAATGACGATCCGCGACAGCGTGCATGCCTGGCCAATGGTCAGGTGCGTTGCGGTCACCGCGCGGGCCACTGAGTGCCCGCGGGCGCGGCACTGGCGATATCGCCATAGATAGTGGATGGTATCGTCCACCGCGATGCCCAGCGCAATGGCGAGCATCATGGATGTCACGGTATTGAAGGGAACATGCAGCAGCGCCATCAACCCTACGCACGAAGCGCCTGCAAACAGAGGTGGAGCCATCCCCAAAATCGCGAGCCGCCAACTCTTGAGCACCAGGGACATCGTCACGAACACCCCCACCACACTGGCCAGCAGCGACACGGCCTGGTCGCGCAGGAGGTCACGGGCCACATGGGCGTAGAAGTGATAGAGCCCCGTCACACGAACCTCGTACGCATCGCCAAACAGTTCTTGAGCTCGCTGCTGTATGGCGTCTCCCAGGGCGATCTTTTCTCTTGCTGTTGGACCTTCGTTGGCGAAGAAACCCATTCGCAGGGTCCCCGACTCACGATTTACGAATGCCGCTAAGGGGTTATCGCCAAGCACGGCAGACATCGTACTCTCAATCAACGCCACGCGCTGATCTACGGCTGTTTGCGTATCGGGGAGCTTCCAACCCGCAAACGTCATGAAGTCGACCACCGACACCGCACGCGTTATGGGCCCCTGCCCTGCGAACTCCTCCGCAAGGGTCGACATCGCCTGCACCGCCCGAGGCGTGAGCGCCGGCCCGCCATCACGGCGATCAATTAGTAACTCGATCGACTGCATCGGCGTGAGCGTCCGCTGTACGAACTCGTAATTGGTACGAATCTCGTCCGTCGGCCGGAAGTTATCGAGGAACTTGAGATTGAACTCCAACTGACTCGTTAGCGCAACGCCCCACAACCCAAGCGCCGCGAAAATGACTACCACGAACACGGGCTTGCTATGCACGGCGATTAGCGTCGCCCTCAGCAGACGGTAAATGGGCCATCGCAGCAGAGGAATCGTCGTCCTATGCGACAGCGAAGCGCACGCCCCGGCAAGACTCAGCACCAACCCCGCGGATAGAGCCAGTATCATCAGCAAAGAAAACGACCGCACCGGCTGGAGGGGCGATACCGCGAGCGCGGCGAACCCAACGACCGTCGTACCGACTACGCCCACGCACGGCCGAAGCAATCGCCGCAGCGTCGCCTGTGCGTTGCCACGGGTTTCGTCGTGCCCCACCGCCAAGTGGACGCAGTTGGCAATAGTCAGCACCGCCGACAGCAGCACCAGCATCGGCAGGTTGAGCGCCGTGTTCACTCCCATCGCTACCGAAGCGCCTAGCGCGAGTGCCACGCTCGCCACCCCCACCAGCAGCGGGTAACACGCGAGCTTTAGTGACCCGAGCGACAACACCAGCACCAACGTCGCTGCTAGCGCCCCCCAGAGACCGAACGTGATCAAATCGTCCCACACCAAATGAGTCATCTCATAACTCAGGACGTACGGGCCCGTTAGAACCATCTCATGCCCGGGAAAGTCCTGCCGAGCGCGAGCAAGCGAATTCTTTAGCGCCGCGACCGTTTCGCTGCGGGGCATATCGCGCACGTCGGAGTCGTCGCGCATCTGAAGCACAACGCTCGCCGCCTTGCCATCTTCGCTCACCAAAAGCCCGCGAACGATGTCGCTCTCGGCAATCATTTTGCGAAACAGTACCGGAGCCTGTGAGATGGCCGCTGCGCTATCCACCGCCGGCAATGCTTGGGCATCGGCGACAATCTGGGCGAGGCACTGCTGGCTGTCGCGAGAGAGGGCGTCGTCCGAACGCACCACAATGATCGCCAGCTCGACGCCGGCGAACTTATCGATGAATTGTTCAAGCGTGCCGAACTGCTCAGAACTACTTCCAGCGAGCGTCCGAAGGGAATAGTCGTCCGAAAGCCCCGGCCGCCACAGGCTAACAATGCTCGCCACCGCCAGCGCGCCGCCCAACAGCAAGATCACGCGATGCCAGCGGTCAATAAATCCGGCAGCGTCCAATACAAAACTCCTCAGCAATTGGCAGGCAAACGACTGAGGAAATCCAAACGAGGTGGCTCCTCTTCCACGCGAACTACGTTACCGGATTATTGCGGTACGAGCTAGCGCGGCATGTAGCTACCACACGTTACCTCGGAAGCACGCGATGTGTTTCAAGAATTTTTGCCAGAGCTTGGGCAACATCGCCCCATCACTTCGGCACCACCCGCCGCACACTGCTAGGCCGCGACTCGACAGCGAACTGTCCCACCACCTCGTCGTACTCGCGGGCGGTCATTGCGAACAGTTGCGACTTGCCCGTCGTGTCGTCCTTCACCACTTGCAGGTAGCTTTGCACGAACGACTCGGTGACGCGGGCCTTGGCGTCGAGCGGCGCCACGATCAATAGTTGTAGGCCAAAGCGTTCGAACAATCGCAGGGCGTACTCGGCGTTCTGGTCGTCGATCTTCGAGAACATCTCGTCCACCACCACAAACTGAAATCTTCCCGGCCGCGGGTGCTCGGGGTCGAGATCGTACTGGTAAGCAATTGCCGCCACGAGGATCGTAAACGCCAGCTTGGCCTTCTCGCCCCCCGACTGACCGCTGCTTCCTTCGTGGAAACTTCGTGTCTCGCCCGTCTCGCGATCCACTTCGCGGGCGGCGAACGTGAACCAGTTACGCACGTCGACCACTTTCTCGCGCCATCGCGACTTTTCGCTGTCAGCAAGCCTCGCCACGAGCTTCTCGATCTGCAGATAGCGAGCTTCGTTCGCCTCGCTCGTTCCATCGAATGCATCATCAAGGCACGAGCGTAGCGATTTGCGAAACTCGACGATCTCGCCATCCTTCACCTCGTGCGGCTCGAGCTTCATGAACGTCCCCGCGCGGTACTCGAGCGCCGCCAGTGAGCGATTGAGCATGGAGATCTTCGTTTCGATCTGCCGCCGCTCCTGACTCAATGCGTTGTGGAAAATCGCGATCTCCTGCGTGACCTTCTCGTTGAGTCGCTCCTTAAAACGCTGTTCGTGACGGGGCAGATCTTCTTCACGTATCTGCGCCGCGAGCGCCATGAAACTGTCGAGCGACTCTCGCCGGGCTGTCAGGTCACTCTCTTGCTCAGCGAAGTAGCGGAGGAACTTGGCCATTTCCTCCGTCATGCGGTCGCCAAGCTTGACGAAGGCCGCGCGGCGGTTATCAAGCTCGTCGCGACGATCCGCTGTCCACCGACTCTCGGTTTCCGCGATCGTATCAGGCGCAAGTGGCTCCATCGATTCAGCAATCGAAGCGAACCACGCCGCGTGCTGGTCATGCTCTCCCGCCATTCGTAACTGCTCGATGGCGCGGTTTGCCTCCGTAAGACGACTTACTGTCTGCTGCAACTCATGCTGCAATAGACCAAGCCGTTTGTTCGCTTCGTCTCGCTCGGACGACAATCGGACTGCTGTATCGGCGAGGCCTTTGAGGCGTCGTTGCAATATGCGCACCGCATCGTTCGAGCTTTCAAGTTCACGCTTCTCTCGCTCCAGCGATTCAAGTTCGCGCTCGTGCGAGAGACGATCCATCGCCGAGAACAGAGTGACTTCTTGCGCCGACGCAATCGCGGTAAGCGTGCCACGGCATTCGGCCACTAGTTCGGCAACGCGCTGTACCTCGACATTTAGTTTGTCGATTTCCACACGATCGGCCGCGATCCGCTCGGCAAGCAAGCGTTTCTTCTCGCGATTGTCCCATCCGAGCACGAAGTTTCGCGGGTCGGCAACAATAGCGCGGTCGTCTTTGGTGTGGCGATCGGTACCATACTTCACGTGGCGATTTTCGGTAATCGCGCGGCTCGACGCACGGTCGAACTCGGTAGCCGACTCGCAGCACTCGTAATCGAATCGTTTCGCAAGCTCGCCACGTACCCAGCTCGTTGAGGGATGCCGATCACGGAACTTCAGCTTGCTCAATAGCGACTTCTTGCCTAATCGATCCGAAGCCACCTCGGCGCCGCGACCAACCAGTAGGTAGTCGAGTCGCTGCCCGTGACCGCGCCCGTCGATTAGCTTCGTGCGATCGATGTAAGCACGCACCTTCGCGTAGAGTGGCTCCGGCACCAGCAGGCTCAGGGCGAACCGCCGGAGCACCATCTCGATCGACGCCTGCCAACGGAGCTCGTTCGGCTCAACCGATATCAACTCCGCCGCGAACGGCACGTCGTTCGGCTTGATGCCCAGATCAGCACACAATTGCTCGCGCATCACCATCCAGGCCGCCGGTAGATTCGACTTGCGATCGCCGAGCGCCGCCAGCTCTTGCTCGCTCTCACGTAGCGCGTGCAACTTCGCCCCGCGATCCACCACTAGATCGTTGTGCTCTTGCTGCAACTGCTGCTCACGCTCGCGCGCCGCCTTCGCTCGCTCGCGTAGTAGCTCTCCAGCCGTGGCAAAAGCGGTCCCGTCCTGCACGACCAACTCGATACCCGCGCGGCGAAGGCTCGCATGAAATCGTGTGGCCACTTCCTGCTTGATGCCGAGCTGCAGCCTCGCGTTTTCAATCAATTGCGGGAGCGCCCGGAGTCGCTCGCCGCCGGCTTCGTCGATCTCGTTCTTCAGGTTTCGCTGCTCTTCGCCAACCTCGGCCAGCTTCACCTGATTGTCCAACAGCGTGGTATGGAGCTGGTCGAGTGCCAATTCCCGTTTCTGCTTTACGGGGGTGAGTAGCTCCACCGTTTGCTGGCGGAAGAACGTCTCCGCGGCGTCGAGCTGATTCTTGAGATCTTCCAGCTGTTGCTCGCTCTCGCGGTAGCGCTGCCCTAGCTTCTCGACCGGCGCCAGCAACTCGGCCGCTCGGCGAGTCCGCACTAGCTCTTGGTGAGCAATGCTCAAATCATGAAAATGCACCAACAGGCTTTTGACGGATTCCTGCCAGTCGTGTCGCTCCAGCATGTGGTCGCGGACAAATCGGTCGAGGCTTTGGATGTCCTTGACGGCGACCGTCTGGTTGAACATGTCCATTGCCTTGGGGAGCATGCCCGTCCGTCGAACCAGCCAACTGCGATACTTGACGAACTTCTTCGTTGTCTCGTACCCCAACTGCTGCAAGTGGCCGACGAGTTCATCGGCCTGCCGCACACCGGCCAAGTCGTTTTGCAGCTCCCGTGGTTCGTCCGCGATTGCAAACAGCTTGTCAGTCGAACCATCGGCGGCGAGGTGCAGCACCTGGCAGAGCGTGAACGATCGGTTCAACTGTTCGTCGGCAAACACCGCCGAGATGGCACTTAGATTCCCTCCCTGCGGACGAAGATACTTGACCACGGCCACGTTGTCGTCGTCGCTTGTCCGCGCGTAGGCACCTCGCAAGTAGCTCTTCTCCGTCCGCTCCGTCTTACGAGCACCCGCGGCAACGTTGTAATTGCGAATGCGAGGCTCGACCAGCAGCGTAAGAATCGCATCCACCAGCGTCGACTTGCCCGAGCCATTATGCCCCACCAGTAGCGACGTCCGTCCCTCCGGTTCGAACCGAAAGACGTGTCCGTCGGTGCTATCGAACGTCCCCCAATTGAACAGCTCCAGCCGCTGGAGCCGATAGCCAGGTCGCTCGGGTTGAGTTTCGAACAGATCGTCCATCGTAGGGGCAGTTGGGAGTTGGGTTGAAATTTGGGAGCCGAGAGTTGCAAATAGCCGACGACCTACATGTCGTCGGATCCTTCCAACGCCGTCTTCATACGTTCGCGAAGCGATTCCAGCTCCGAGAGTGGAACCCGTGCTTTCAGCAATCGACACACCTCCCATGTGTCGGGCGAACCGCCGAACTTGCGGACGAACTTCAGCTTTTCGAGCGAAGCGAAGGTTGCAATCAATTGCTTACGCAATCGAATCTCGTCCGCCTCCTGCGGGTAGAACTGCTTCCAGTCGTCGAGCATCGCGTTCACATCCACGACGCAGCGTTCGTTATCAAGATCTTCGTCTTCAAATCGACGATACTCGTCGCGCAGCAGCACGCACAACAGGGTCGCTGGATAACCGAGTGCCGTGCGGCGAAATAGTCGCGGCAAGTTCTCGTACCCATCGGTGCGATGGTCGTCGTCGAGCTGCTTGAGGTACGCCATTCCTTCGGCGCGATCGATTACGAGCACGAGGCCAATCTTTGCGAAGTACGTTTCCAGATCCGACTGCCGCGTGAGCAGCACGTCCCACGCCAACGGATCGTCGTCGTAGAGCACTCCTTGTAGCAGCCCCACCGCCGCGACGCCGAGGTCGTCGTATTCCGGAAGATCGCCGCTCCTGGTTTCGTCAAAGTTCATAGTCTCGCTCCCGTGCCAACGACTCGCCCAGTGGGATGCTTTCGAAACACCACCACAGGCATCTCGTAGGCAATCTCTACACCGTCCACGCCAGCAACTTTCACCAACTGCGTCTTGCCCGCACTCACGTCGTGCCCCTCATCGTGGGCGAGTTGCAAATAGCCCATCAGTTCCACGGCCCCATTGGTGGCGGGATGTTCGGCGAGGAGGTCCACCAGCGCCACGTCACGAGCGGCATGCGCCAACACACGGCGGATATTGTCTCGCATCCGCCCCCAGTCCAAACGCTCGAGCGCCGCGAAGTTTCGAAAAGCGGCGAAGCGATCGAGTTCATCCGGCTCGTGCTGCACCAGTTCTCCAACGTCAAACGTCGCCGGCGGCCTCCAAAACGTTCGCTCCATCGGAGCATGCAGGTTAAGCTCGGTCGCCAGCGCGAGGCCAATTCCTTCTGTCCTCGGCGAATCGCCCAACTGGCGCGCCATCGACTTGATTTCGCCGAGCACCGTGGCAAGCTGCTGACGCGAGCCGGAAGAACCGACATCAAGTAGCCGCCGCAAAGTGGCGCTCAGTCGCCGGGTTGTTCGCAGTACCTTCTCCGCTTCGTCCGCCAAGTGCGAGATCATCCCGCGGACACGCTCCATCCCATTCGACTGTCCGGCGAGCGCGTCGAGGTCCTGCAAACGCTCGACGATCGTCTCCAACTCCTCCTGCCGGCTCGGAGAGAGAATGAGCCGCACGAACTCGTCAAAGCTCACTCCTTGATCGGCGGTCTTGAGACGATCTTCGGCCGCGAGCGCGTACCCCAGAATCGCCCCCCTACCAAGCGCGGCGTCGGATTGTTGCCGCTGCACATCACGCGTGATCTCTTTGAACGACTCCTCCACCGCGCGGAAGTCGCCCTGCAAGTCGCCGAGGTCGCTCACGGCGTCGGCGAATCGCTCGCGAATAGCGGTCGCCGAGTACGTCGCCACGCCAGTGCCCGACTCGATCGCCGCGATCTCTTCGTCGAGCCTTGCTCGCTCCGCGCGAAGATACAATAGCCGCGCTTCGGGATCCGCCGAGCTTCGCACCACGATGTCCGACAGCGTGTCGATGATCCGTTTGAGCCGCGACTCGGTACCAATGAAACCGGCGCTGCGGTCGAGAGCCTGGTCCAAGAACTTCAGCACCGCTTCGCTATGCGGCGTCAGTTCGTACACAGGCTCGGCGTAATCGGCGTCGTGGTACCTTCGCAGCCATCGCACCTCGGCCGAAGTCCAGTCGTTGAGGTAATTATCGGGACGATCGACGAGACAATCGGGCTCAGTGACGTGCAGTTCGTCGAGATATTCGCCAAGCCGCTGGACAAGTTCGGCGTGTCCAACCGTTATGTCACCGGTCTTCTTGAACTGGAGGTTCAAGAAATGCGCGATCGGCGCAGCGTGAGGCGAGCGCAGCAGGCGAGCTGCGGGATTCGCGGAGAAGAAACTCTGTAGCCGATCCAGTTTCACGCCTGGCGCGCTCCGGTGCCGAAGGAGATTCCTCGCCCGAGGTTAGGCGAGGACGACCCTTCATTATAGGCACCGGAGAAACCCGGGTGGGAAAGCGAGTCGGCGAAAACAGGGGCAAACCGGGCCAAAATCGCCCGGTTTGCTAGCAGTTTCTCGCCGTCGGCTACTTCGAGGTCGCCGCCTCGCGGTTCGCCAGCCACAGGAGCAGCGGCGAGGCGATGAACACCGTACTGTACACACCCGCGAGCACGCCCACGACCATCGCGAACGCAAAGCCGTGGATACCTTCGCCGCCGAAGAAGTACAGCACCACCAACACGATCAAGGTCGTGAGCGAGGTGAGGATCGTTCGGCTCAAGGTTTGGTTGACCGCCGTGTTGATCATGTCCGCCGTCACCTTCGGGCTCTTGCCGCGAATTTCGCGGATGCGGTCGAAGATAACGATGGTGTCATTGAGCGAGTAACCAATAATGGTCAGGAACGCGGCAACCATCGTGAGGCCGATCTGGAACGAGTCGATCCTCATCGCCGCTGCCAGACCCGGGATGAACTGCACCAAGTAGTAGCTCAGTGCCACGGCACCCAAGGTAATCAGCACGTCGTGGACAATGGCCACCGAAGCAGCCACACCGTAGGAAATCTTCTGGAACCGAATCCACAGGTATCCAATGATTCCAATCAAGCTGACGACGATGGCGTAGATCGCTTGAGTACGCAAGTCGCCAGCCACGCGGCCACCGATCTTGCTGGCAAGCGGGAACACCGGCTTGCCATCGTACTTGGCGACCACTCCATCAATCACCGCGCGAGCTTCGCTCTCATCAACTCCTGACAACTGGACTGTCCAGGTGCGGAAGCGGCGGCTGCTGCCATCGACGTAGTCGGGATTGGTCACCAGCGGTGAAACGCCCGTGCGCTCCATGTCGTCCAGCACTGCTTGCACAGTTCCTAGCAGCGTCTCATGGGAGATGCCGTAGACTTCTTGATCGGTCCCTTCCTCGCCGAAGTGCAAGGTAGCTTGGAACCCGGAATGCTGGTTCTCGCCTTCTTCGCCTTCAGTGAACGCCTCGACGCCATCCGACTTGAGCGTATAGGTCTTCAGCTTACCGGCGAACGATTCGGCAAGAATGTTCTCCACCGTTTCCACGGCGTCCGTGGTCGGCATGCCGTTTTCATCGACTTCGTCTTGAACGTTGGTGTCAATCTTGTAGGTGGTAGTCGACGTTCCTTCTTGATCGCGAGCAACGACCAGCAAGTTCTTGTCGGCAAGCTCCGACTCGGCCAGGATGTCGCGGACTTCGGCGATGGTCATCGCTTCTTCGTCCTTGAGCTCCATGGTCACCGAAGTACCACCGGTGAAGTCGATGTTGAGCAAGTTGTCTTTGCGAGCCACAACAGCCACCAAACCAATGGCGATCAGCACCAAAGAAAGCACAGTCGTCAGCTGCCACTTATTCATGAAGTCGATATTGGTCTTCGACAGCATCTGCATCATGTGCAGCTTCTTGATCCAGCCGCGACGTTCGGCAATGTCGAAGATCAGCCGCGAGACAAAGATCGCGGTAAACATGCTCATCAAAATGCCGAGGATCAACGTGATCGCGAAACCACGAATCTGATCGGTACCAATCACGTACAGTACCACGCCCGTGATGAGCGTCGTCACGTTCGAGTCGATAATGGTTGTCGTCGCACGGGAGAAACCGTTGCGAATGGCCATCCGCAGCGTCGCACCACGTGCCAGTTCCTCACGCATGCGTTCGAAAATCAGCACGTTCGCGTCGACCGACATACCGACGGTCAGCACCAAACCCGCGAGACCTGGCAGCGTGAACGCCGCGTTCAGCAGCACCATCGTCGCCACGACGAGCGCGATGTTCAGGATCAGCGCGATTGCCGCCACCACACCGGCAAAGCGGTAGTAGACCATGATGAACACGAGCACGAGCGCGAGCGAGCCAATCATAGCCCGCGTGCTCTGCTGGATGGTCAGGGCACCGATTTCGGGACCGGTTTGGTCCTCGCTCACGGGCGTCTTATTGAGTTCGGCAGGCAAGCTACCCGCGTCGAGAATCTCAGCGATGTGATCGACCTCGGCCTTAGTCATCCGGCCGCTGATCGTTCCGACGTCCGTAATGCGAGTGCGGATGCTCGGAGCCGTACGAAGCCGGCCATCGAGAATCACGCCCAGGTAGTAGCTACCGGGATTGGGCTCGTGACTTCCGGTGAGCTTACCGAAAAGATAAGCACCTCGCGAATCAAAGTTAAAGACAACTTCGGGACCTTCCTGTCCGACACCAGCAACGGCCTTATCCAAGTACTCGCCGGTCACGTTGTACGGGTCGAGCATCACTAAGATCTCATCACCCGAGACACCACGCCGCTTCACGGCAGCTTCATCGCGTTCGGGAGAGGTACCCACCTCGCCAAGGGCGCCAAACTCTTCGACATCGTACGGCACCCAGCGTGCGACGGGGGCACCGTTCACACGCACAATTGTCTGCCCCGGAGGCATGGCTTCGGCAACACGGATGATGTCGCCGTATTCGTCCTCGCGAGTGCGGTCGCTGAGAATGCGGAACTCAAGCTGGCCGAGTTCAATAATCTTCTTCTTGATGGCATCGAGCTCTGCCTGACCTGCTTTGGGCAGGATGAACTCAATGCTCTTACCACGGGCACGGATGGTTACTTCCTTCGTTCCGCTCGGATCGACACGCTGCTTGAGCGCGGCGAGCATCTTATCCATGCTTACGCTACCACGCCCCTCCTTGGTCTCCGGCTCCTCAACGCCATCGCCCATGAGTTCCTGATCCTTGGTCTTCACCAAATCGGGATCGACCAGGTCGTAAATCAGCGTAACACCACCACCCAGGTCGGGACCGAGCTTGAAGCCATTGGGGCGAGTCATCGCCGATCCGATCGCCAAGGCGCTCAGCGCGATCGCACCAATCACCAGAGCAATCTTCCACCCGTGGTCGGGCATACCGAGCGACTTGCCCAGCGCGTTGCCAACAATCGCTGGCACCACGAACAGGGCGACAATAATGAGACCCATGATCACCGACGAGTAGTCGGTCGCTTCGGCGGCATCGGCCTTTGCTTCGGCCGTAGTGGTCGCAGTGGTTTCTTCGCCAGCGGGAACTTCTTCGCCTTCGGTTAGTTCCTCTTCGGGAGTCGAGTCAGCTGGGGCTTCAGGAGTCGAATCGGTGGGCGTGTCTTCGACGACGACCTCCTCTTCTTCGACTTCCACTTCGTCGTCCGCGGGAGTTTCGGCAGCAGGCTCTTCCGTCGCAGGCGTCTCCGTAGCAGGCTCTTCCGTAGCCGGCGTTTCGGTAGCGGGCTCTTCCGTAGCCGGAGTTTCGGGCGCTGGCTCTTCCGCAGCAGGAGTCTCCGGCGCTTCAGGAGCTTCGGCAGCCGGGGCTTCGTCGGCGGGAGCGGCGGGCGTTTCCTGTGCACTCAGAGTGCTCGGGGCGATCGCCACGCAGGCCAGCATCACGGCCAACAAAATGCACAGAGCAGCCCATGGCCGCAATTGGTTCAGATGGTTCATATCGCTTGCTTAGTCTTTCGCCTTGTCCTTGCCACCCGCATCGTCGTCACCCAGAATCTGAGCGATGGCGGCCAGGCTAACTTTGATTTTCGTGCCGGTCACGTCGTCCACTCGCAGCGTCACCCGCCCCGCATCCCGCTGAATGTTCGTCACCACGCCATAAATACCGCCGGTGGTGATCACTCGGTCGGTTTCCTTCACCGCATCGAGTCGCTTCACCTGAGCCTGCTTCTTCTTTTCGGGCAGGAACAGCATGAAGTACGCCAATAGTGCGATCAGCACCATCGGAATGAAGTCGATGTAGAAAGGCCGCTCAGGCGCTGCCGGGGCGGCCTCTTCGGCAGCCTGGGCGAGTAGCAGTAGATGAGTTGTCCAATCCACCGTGCGCCGCCTAACCGTTTGGGAGTACTAATACAGGGTCGCAAAAGAACGAAAATGGCCCGGCGACGCGCGCAGGCCGAGCCCCGGTCCGTGGACCGAAGCGGGTATCATAAGTCCTTACGCCACAACGCGGAAGGGGGATTTGAAGGGGTCAAGCCCCAATGCCGAAGGTCCAATGACCAATCACCACTATCCAACCTCCGCAGCGCCCCATCCGGCCAGCTTCCTTGCCCGGAACTCGGGATACTGGTTCTGGGCGATTGCTTCGCGGGCTTCGGTCATCAGCCGCTGGTAGTAAGTCAGGTTGTGAATCGACAATAGGATCGGCCCCAGCATTTCGCCCGCCATGAACAGGTGACGCAGGTAGCCGCGGCTGTGCCGGCAGGCGGGGCACGGGCAGTGCTCCTCCAGAGGCTTGGGGTCCACTTTGTGGCACTCGTTTCGCAGTCGCACCGGACCTGCGTCCGTGAACGCCAGAGCGTTCCGCCCGTTACGAGTGGGCATCACGCAGTCGAACATGTCCACACCTCGATACACCGCCTCGACCAGATCCTCCGGCCTTCCCACCCCCATCAGGTAGCGAGGACGGTCCGTTGGCAGGTGCGGCGTGGTCTCTTCGATCGTGCGGTACATGTCCGCGGGAGCCTCGCCCACGCTCAGACCACCGATTGCGTACCCTGCGAAATCGAGCTCCACCAATCGCTCGGCCGACTCCCGCCGAAGCTCGGCGTCGAGTCCACCTTGCACGATGGCGAAGATCGACTGATCCTCTCGCCGTGCCGCAAGCTTGCAACGCTCGGCCCAGCGAACGCTTCGCAGCATCGCATCGGCGAGGGCATCACGAGTCGCGGGAAGTGCGATCACGTGGTCGAGCTGCATCGCGATGTCGCTGCCGAGTTGCTCCTGAATCGCTATCGATTCTTCGGGAGTCAGACTCAGGCGAGCTCCATCAATGTGCGACTGAAACGCCGCCCCCTGCTCGGTGATCTTCACGCGTTCGGCGAGGCTGAAGATCTGGAAGCCACCACTATCGGTGAGAATCGGACCTTGCCAGCCGCTGAAGGCGTGCAGTCCGCCCAACTTCGCTACGACGTCCGCACCGGGACGAAGCGCGAGGTGGTACGTGTTTCCTAGGATGACCCCTGCGCCGGTCGCAGCCACCTGGTCGATCGTTACCCCCTTCACGGTGCCCACGGTTCCCACGGGCATGAAGGTTGGCAGCTGCACCTCGCCGTGTGGCGTGCTCAGCACGCCGAGTCGCGCACGGCATGCGGTATCCGTGTGCGTGAGGCGATAGCGAACCGCGTGCGACGTGGACGAAGCAGGAACCTCGCTCATACTCGATTCCGCCTTCTCCATTCGCACTTCCGCCTTCGCATGCTCAGTCGCCACGCAGTTTAAGGCCAGCGACGGTGAGCTTCTCGCGGACTTCGTTCAGGCTGGTGACGCCGAAGTTCTTGCACTCCAGCAGGTCGTCGCCCGTGCGACGCACGAGCTCGCCAACCGTGGTGAGACCCAGGCGGACCATGCACTTGCGAGCACGAACCGACAGGTTGAGGTCGGAGATCGGACGATCGAGCAGTGCCCGCTCGTCTTCCGACAGGCTAGTGGGATCGTACGAGGGCTCTTCTTCGCGGCGCTGGTGAGCGAACTGGCCGAGCGACAGGCCCTTGGAGGAGAGCATGTCGCGGATTTCGACCAGCGAAGTCTCGCCGAAGTTCTTGCTCGACAGCAGTTCGAGCTCGGTGGTCTCGGTCAAATCGCCGAGCGTCATCAGGCCCATCTTCTGCAAGCAATTGCGGCTGCGAACCGAGAGCTCGAAGTCGGTCACAGGAATGCTGAGCACCTGGCCCAAGCGATCCTGTTCGCGGCGAGCTTCTTCGTCGTAGTACATGTCGCGGGAAGCGTCGGCGTCCTTGTAAAACAGCCGAGCCCGCGGGTGATTGGGGTACATGTCGAGGATGCGGTCGTAGCACTGCTTCGCCCGCTCGTAAGCCTGCATGTCCTCGTACAAAATGCCGAGGTTCAGCAGCGTGCCAACGTGGGTTGGGAACTGCTTGGTCGCACGCTCGTAGAGCTCGCGAGCGTAGTCGTCGTTGCCGTGGCGATCGTTGATCAGCGCCAAACCAAACAGGGCTCCGCCATGCGTGGGGCCGGCTTGGACCGCTCGCTCCAAGAGAGCGAGCACTTCGTCGCGACTTCCGCCGAGCACTTCGACGGTCGCCGAACGCTGGTACAGGTACTCCGCAGTTTGCTCAACGGCTCCAGAGAGCGAATCGAGCAGCTTGAGCGATTCCTCGTAACGCTTGGCGTAACGAAGGGATTCCGCCTTGGCGAGGGTGACGATATCGCGATCGTAGCCCGCACGCTGCGAAGCATCGAACGACTCGATGGCTTGATCGTACTGGTCGAGGGCCAAGTAGGAGCGACCGAGATAGAAGTGCGTCATGGCACCTCCGTCGCTGTGCTTCAGGGTCTCGATGGCCTGCGAGTAACGACCCAGCAGGAACTGGCACACGCCCAGGCGAGCCGAGGCTGCGGGCGAGCGGTTGGGCTGATTCTCGAGTTCCTGCACCCCTTCGCGAAGCTCGCGGTAGTTGGCGTAGTTCTCGGAGATGGCACGTGTGATTTCCTCGATCTCGCGAGGACCGAACCCGGTGGAGGTGACCACCATCGACTTGATTGCGGCAGTAGGAGCCTGAGCTACCGACATGCTTTAAACCTCGGGTTGGTAAGAAGTTAGGTGAATTCTTCGAGGCCAGCCCCGACCTAACGGCCCGGAAGCTGACGCTCCATGAAGAGCCAGCGGGGGGAGTCGAACCCCCAACCCCCGCATTACGAATGCGGTGCTCTGCCAATTGAAGCTACGCTGGCGAAAATCGCTCGAATCTCTAAATTTAGCGTGTTAAGTCCAATCTCACAATGGGCTTACGCCCCGGGGAAATTGGGGTGTTTCGACCACGGTCGCCTAGCCCAGGACGCCGCTCGCTCCCCTGCTCCGCTTGGCGGGTTATGTCGCAGTTCGGCTGTATTTCATTGACTGCGACTTTACTCATTTTCGGCCCACCGGGAGTTAGGTCGTAAGTGCTTGGTAAATAAGGGTTTGCTGAGCGGCTTCGTCCAAGGACATTTGGGATAATGTCGCAGGGGTAACCCGCAGGTGCGACATTACCTGCGAGTACGGAAGGCAGAGTTCGAAATGCGGAATCGAATTCCACTAAACCTCGGCCCCACTTATCGCGCACAGCGACCCCCAGGCGAAACAACATGTTCGCCTCTTCCCCATCCTCCGCTTGCTCGTATCAGTCGCTACCCGGCTCGCGAAGAGTGTTCATTAGAGCACATCCCCTAGGACATTTCAAGTCCCCGCCGGCAAAATAGTGGAAATAGTTTCAGTAGGTGCAAATTGACCAACGGTCGTGGATTACATGCACCCTACTTAGCTTCTCGCAGCCGTTCCCAAGAAACCCAAGACTTCCGTCGCGGGCTAAGGTGGATTCGTGGAAGCATCAAAGATTTTCTTCAATCTGCTCTTGCCTCGGCCGATGTTAGTGTAATACTTACACTAACAAACACCCGAGGCCGCCATGAAGACTTCCACGTCGCTTGCCCTGCTGACCGATCTCTACCAGCTCACGATGGCTTATGGCTATTGGAAGCTGGGGCGTGCGGAGCGCGAGGCGGTGTTTCATCTGTTCTTTCGCAAGAAGCCCTTCGCCGGTGGTTACGCGGTGGTGGCGGGGCTCGGGCCGGCGCTCGAGTTCGTGCGTGACTTTCGCTTCGACGACTCCGACGTCGAGTACTTAGCGACGCTCACGGGGAACGACCGTGCTCCGCTATTCGAAGCAGGGTTCCTCGACTACTTGCACAACCTCCGCCTGAACGTTGATATCGACGCCATGCTCGAAGGAACGGTTGCATTCGCGCAGGAGCCGCTGCTGCGAGTGAAGGGGCCGATGCTGCAATGTCAGATACTGGAGACGGCGCTACTCAACATCGTGAACTTCCAAACGCTCATCGCCACCAAAGCGGCACGCGTCTGCGCGGCGGCGGGAAGCGATCCGGTGCTGGAGTTTGGGCTGCGGCGGGCGCAAGGGATCGACGGCGGGCTCACCGCGAGTCGTGCCGCTTACCTCGGTGGGTGCGCGGCGACGTCGAACGTACTGGCCGGCAAGACGTATGGCATTCCGGTGAAGGGGACACACGCCCATAGCTGGGTAATGTCGTTCGACGACGAGCTCGATGCGTTCGAAGGCTACGCTAGCGCGATGCCCAACAATTGCGTCTTCTTGGTCGACACGTACGACACGCTCGAAGGGGTCCGCAACGCGGTGAAGGTAGGCCAGCGGCTTCGCGAACAAGGCCACGAGATGATCGGCATTCGGCTCGATTCGGGCGACCTCGCGTACTTGAGCATCGAGGCCCGCAAGATTCTCGACGCGGGTGGCTTTCCGAAGGCGGCGATCGTCGCGTCGAACGATCTCGACGAAAACATTATCGAGAGCCTGAAAGTACAAGGAGCGAAGATCGCCGTGTGGGGTGTCGGCACCAAACTGGTCACGGCGTACGATCAGCCCGCGCTCGGGGGCGTCTACAAGCTCGGCGCGATGAAAGACGATCGCGGCGAGTGGCAACCGAAAGTGAAGCTGTCGGAGCAGGTGGCGAAGACGACCATCCCGGGCGTACTGCAAGTGCGACGCTTCGAGAAACGGAACGCCGAACGGAACACCGAAGGGGGCGATCAACTGGTCGGCGACATGATTTACGACCTGACGCGGGGAATCGATTCGCGGGAGATGATCGTCGACATCAAGGACAGCAATCGTCGCAAACGAATCCCCGAAGGCACCGTGGGGCACGATCTGCTCGTACCCGTGATGCAACAGGGCAAACTGATGGGGCCGTTCGCCGATGGCACCGAAACGCTGGAAGTCGCTCGCACGCGGGCCTCGCAGGAACTTGCCAGGCTCCATCCGACGGTTCGGCGACTACTGAATCCGCACGAGTTCCCCGTCGGCATCGATGTGGGACTGCACGAGCAGCGCGACGCCATGATCCGCGAGATGCGTTGGGATTTCACCGAGCAAAGTTAAGTTAAGTTAATAGGTGCACCATGAGACTCGTTCGCGTTGCCGCCGCTGCTCTGAATCAGACCCCGCTCGACTGGGACGCCAATGCCGCCAACATCCGGCAAGCGATCGCAGACGCACGCAAGGCGGACGCCAAGCTTCTCTGCTTGCCCGAACTGTGCATCACAGGGTATGGCTGCGAAGATGCGTTCTACTCCCGTGGTGTGATCAAGATGGCCGAGCGGATGCTGGCAGAACTACTCCCCGCGACTCAAGGAATGGCAGTGTCGGTGGGCTTGCCGGTGCTGCACGCGGGGGCATTGTTCAACGCCTCGGCATTGGTGGTGGATGGCGCGCTCGTTGGTTTGGTTGCCAAGCAGCATCTTGCCGGCGATGGGCTGCACTACGAGCCACGATGGTTCAAACCATGGCCCGACAACGCAAAAGGAACCCATCGACTCGCCGGCTTCGACGTGCCGATCGGAGACCTGCTGTTCGACTTCGACGGGATTCGCCTGGGCTTCGAAATCTGTGAGGACGCGTGGGTTGCGAATCGACCTGGATTGGATCACGCCAAACTCTCGGCCGACATTCTGTTCAATCCCAGCGCGAGTCATTTTGCGTTTGGCAAAGCGAACACGCGCCGGCGACTCGTGGAGGAAGCGTCTCGCAGCCTTGGCGTTTCGTATGTTTACAGCAACCTGGTTGGCAACGAAGCAGGCCGCGTGATCTACGACGGCCAGACGATCATTGCCACGTGCGGTGAGACCATTGCCTGCGGGCGGCGGCTTGGGTTTGCTCCTGTGACGGTGACCGCTGCGACGATTGATGTCGATGCGACCCGCATGCGACGTTCGGTGTCGGCGAGCTTCGAGCCGGAGGTGATGGTCGATGATTCGCGCGTTGTCCCAGTGCCATTCGTCCTTCCCGAGGCGAGCCCCGTTCCAGAGCGCGCGAGCGTCGCCGATTGGGAAAAGTCAGAGCACCTGAAAGAAGAGGAATTCACTCGCGCGGTGACGCTCGCCCTGTACGATTACGCCCGCAAGAGTCGCTCGCGGGGGTTCATCGTCTCACTGAGTGGCGGCGCCGACTCGGCGGCCGTGACCTGCTTGGTGTCGATGGCGGTGAGGCGAGGCGTCCGGGAACTCGGGCTTGCCCCGATCTGCGAAGCGTTCGGCCTACCCGAAGTGGACGAAAGCGAGAGCGATCCCGTCGCGGTGCTCACTCGTTCGATCCTCACCACCGTGTACCAGTCGACCCGCAATAGTTCGGACATCACCCGGCACGCGGCCCGCAAGGTCGCCGAAGCCGCACACGCCACGCACTTCGAACTGGATGTCGACGATCTGTGTGAGGGATACAGCAAGAAGGTTGCCGCGGCGCTGGGCCGCGAACTGACGTGGGAGACGGACGACATTGCCCTTCAGAATATCCAAGCCCGCTCGCGTGCCCCCTCGGTGTGGATGCTGGCGAACATCAAGAACGCGCTGCTGCTGGCGACCAGCAACCGGAGCGAGGCGGCGGTTGGCTATGCGACGATGGACGGCGACACCTGCGGCGGGCTGAGCCCCATTGCCGGCATCGACAAGGCGTTTCTCCGCCAATGGTTGCGATGGTTGGAGTCGGAAGGACCCGACGGACTCGGAGGAATCCCCGAACTCAATGTCGTAAATCGGCAGCAACCCACGGCGGAACTTCGCCCCAGTTCGGCAGGGCAAACGGACGAAGACGACTTGATGCCGTACGACTTGCTCGATGCGATTGAGGACCATGCGATTGGCGAGAAGCGATCGCCCGCCGAAACGCTGGCCGCGGTCTCCGCGGAATTCCGCCAGTACAGCTCGGACCAACTTGCGCAGTGGGTCCGGCGGTTCTTCGAACTCTGGAGCCGCAACCAATGGAAGCGGGAGCGATACGCCCCGTCGTTCCACGTAGACGACAAGAATCTCGATCCCAAGACATGGTGCCGCTTTCCGATTCTGTCCGGAGGATTTCGCCGCGAGCTTGCCGAACTGGATTCCAAAGGTTGAACGAAACATTCCGGCATCACCATTTTCTAACGGATCACTTCCCCACCATCTTAGCGTACGATCGACTTCGGAAGAGCTGCGAAATGACTTACACGTACCAATACGCCCGACCCGCCATGTCGGTCGACATTGTGGTCTTCGGCCTGGACGACCAAGATCTGAAGGTGATGCTCATCGAGCGCGACTTGCCGCCATTCGAAGGGCAATGGGCCTTGCCGGGTGGCTTCTTAGAAATGGACGAGACGCTCGACGAGGCCGCGCGTCGCGAGCTGTGCGAAGAGACCGGCCTCAAGGATATTTTCCTCGAGCAGCTCTACACGTTTAGCGCGGTCGACCGCGATCCGCGCGAGCGTGTGGTGACAGTCGCCTACTACGCGCTGGTGAATCTCGAGGATCACCACGTCCAGGCGAGCTCTGACGCGCGGAATGCCGCTTGGTTCGCACTAGGCGACTTGCCTGCGCTGGCGTTCGACCACCAGCAGATTCTCGATGTTGCTCATCAGCGGCTGCAAGGCAAAGTACGCTACCAACCGATTGGCTTCGAACTACTGCCCGACCGTTTCACGCTGAGGCAGCTCCAGCACTTGTACGAAGTGATCCTCGACCGCGAACTCGACAAGCGAAACTTTCGCAAGAAGGTGCTGGCGATGGAGATCGTGAAAGAGACGAAAGAAATCGAGAAAGACGTCGCCCACCGAGCCGCGCGGCTCTACCGCTTCGACAAACGCACGTACGACCGGCTGACGAAGCAGGGGTTTAATTTTGAGATTTAGGATGGAATTGTACTCGCAAATTCTGGGATGCTTGCTCGGAACTAGACGACGCCAGGAGAATCCGCCGACTATTGCTGCCGCATAAAGGATGGACGCATGAATTATTTCGAAGCACCGGCGGTGTATGACGGCAACATGCCGTACGTGTTTCTGGCTGGCGGAATCTCGGACACCGCCAACTGGCAGGCCGAGTTCCTTCGGCGCATCGAAGGCCATGATGTTACGGTGTTGAACCCCAGAAGAATGGAGTTTCCGATGGGCGATCTTGAGGAACTGCGGCGGCAAGTCGAGTGGGAATGGCGGTACCTTCAGGATGCTGCCTTGGTGGCCTTTTGGTTCCCTCCGCCAACGCTTTGCCCCATTGCTCTGTTTGAGCTAGGCGCCTGCTGCGCAGCGAATGTTCCATTGGTTGTTGGTGCGGACTTGGCCTACGCAAGGCGTTTCGATGTGGAAACACAACTCCGCTTGCGCCGACCTGACGTTACCTTGTGCGACTCGATCGAAGGAGTTGTGGGACAAGTGCTGAGCCATCCAGCTTTCGGAGGACAAATATGAGAGCCTTAATCCTCGTCGACATCCAGAACGATTTCTTGCCCGGTGGTGCGCTTGGGGTGACGGGTGGGCACGAGATTGTACCGGTAGCGAATCGTGTGATGCCGTTCTATGACTTGGTGGTGGCGACGCAGGACTGGCACCCGGCGGATCATCAGTCGTTTGCGAGTCAGCACGCGGGTCGTTCGGTGGGCGAGGTGGTCACGGTGGATGGGCTCGAGCAGATTCTGTGGCCCGACCACTGCGTCGAAGGGACGTGGGGAGCCGAGTTCCCAGAGGATCTCGACACCGCGGGCATCCACCACGTCGTTCGCAAAGGGACCGACCGCATGATCGACAGCTACAGTGGGTTCTTCGATAACGACCATCGCAAGTCGACCGGGCTCGCGGAATTCCTTCGCGAGCAAGGAGTGACTGCCGTGGATGTGATGGGGCTCGCCACCGACTACTGCGTCAAACACACGGCAGTGGACGCGGCGGAGCTTGGATTCGAGGTCCGTCTGCTGCTGGAAGGGGTGCGGGGCGTCGAGCTAGCTCCCGGCGATTGCGACAAGGCCGTTGGTCACATGGAGGACAAAGGGGTAACCATTCACAGGGAGCCTGAAAGAACGCCGTAACTCGGTTAGCGCTGAGAGAACTCCCCGTCCGCGAAAGTTGATACAATGGAGGCCAAGAGTTCTCGTTGACTATGTGCGAACCAATCGAGGTCGCCACGATGCTTTTCAAACGTTTCGAACCGTGCGTTCTCTTCCTCGTCCTCTTGGCGGTCACGACTACTGCTACCGCTATGGAACCCGTCAAGCTCGCGCCCGAGGGGCGTGGGTTCGTGCTCTCCCCGTCCGGCGAGCGGTTTGTTCCTTGGGGGCATAACTACGCTTCCGTCGACTTGATGGAGCGGCTCGCGGCCGATCCGGCGCGGGTCGAGCGGGAGTTTGCGGAGATGCGGGCCGCGGGGACCACGGTAGCGCGCGTGCATCCGGAGATGCCCCGATTCTTTAAGGGACCAGGGGAGATCGACGAAAGGGCGATCAAGCAACTGGAGCAGCTTCTTGCGATTGCCGAGAAGTCGGGCGTACGCCTCATGATCACAGGGCTGGCGTGTTACCAAATCAACGACCGCATGGAATGGTACGATTCCATGAGCGAGGAAGATCGTTGGAAAACGCAGGCGCAGTTCTGGGAGACGATTGCCCGCACGTGCGCGGAGAGCCCGGCCGTGTTTGCGTACGACTTGGTGAACGAGCCCGGCGCCGTCGGGCCGGCAGCCGAAGGATGGTACTTGGGCCGGATGGGAGACGTGGAGTTCTGCCAGCGGTTGAGTCTCGATGCGAAGGGTCGCTCGGGAGACGAGATCTTCGCGGCGTGGACCAAGCAGATGGTCGAGGCGATTCGCGAGCACGACAAAGAGCGCTTGGTGACGATGGGAATGCTTCCCTTTCCCGGTGCGTACAAAGTGGCGGCCGAGCAGCTCGATTTTGTCTCGCCGCATCTGTACCCCAAGACGGGTAAGGTAGCGGAGGAAATCGAGCTCCTCAAGAGATTCGATTGGGGCAAGCCGATTGTCATTGGCGAGACTTTTCCGCTGAGCTGTGGTGCGGACGACCTTCGGGCGTTCCTGCTCCAAAGCCGCCCCCACGCCCAGGGCTGGATCGGCCACTGGCCCGACGAGTCGCCCGTGAAGCTGCGTGAGCTGAAAAAGACCGGCGAGGCGACGATCCACAACGCGATCTGGCTATCGTGGGTGGAGCTGTTTGAAGAGGTGGGGCCGGAGATGACACGAGTAGGTGAGTAGGTGATCTAGGGTGGTCGGATCATTCTCACTACCGCGGGCGTCCGTGTGTCATTGCACGTACTGGGTGTGCCGACGAGCACATCGCCGTTCGATTCCCCAGCGGCTGCCAGCTTCATCGTTGGGGGATGGGTAGCTTCTTTCGGCAAAGCCCTCTATCGCGCCCACCGCGGTATTGGACTTGCACGTTCTCAAGCGTTGCGCACGTGCTATCGCACTGGCGCCAGCGACATCTCCAGTACATTCTTGGAAGGAGAGCAGTGAGATGAGAACAATCTTGATGAGCCTTGGCTTGGCATTGGTGATGCTAGTGCCGGCGAGCCTGGCGGTCGCACAGCGCGGCACCGGCGCGCGCGATGGTGTGGCAAGGCAGCCCGTAAAACCGGACGTTGAATCGATTGCCGGTGAGCTGAAAGAAATTCGCACTGGCCCGTGTCAGCACACGACTGGACGATCGCCTATCGGCACGCATCTGATTCTGACGGTGGGACAAGAAGAGTTGAATGTCCACCTCGGACCGGCGACCGAAGTCGCGGCGATGGTCGAGGAGCTCAACTTCGGCGACACCATCGAAGCGGAAGTGTTTCGCACCGAGCGGCTATCGCCGAACGAGTACGTTGCCGTGTCGGTGACTGCAGCCGGCAAGCAACACGTGCTTCGTGATAGTAGCCTCCGCCCAATGTGGGCCGGCAATGGCCGTCGTTGGCGGCAACTGCGACTTGGGCAAGGCAGTCAACCGGCGGTGGTGAGCAACGAAGCGGCACCACTGGTGACGAGCACTCTGCTCGATCCTCCCAACACGGCGCATCTGACCAAAGCTCAGGTCGTCAAGATCGAAATGATCCTGAACGACGCCGAGCAGCGCGTGTACGACGTGTTGACGAAGGCACAGAAGGAATCGCTCACGAACCCGGCGAAACCTGCTGCCGAAACGGAAGAAGTGCCGGAGGAGTAAGCCGTGGCTCGGGGTGCCCGGAACGGAATGGGGGGAGCTCGTCTCCGCCCCGGGCACCGCCGTTTCTCGGAAAGTTCTGGATGGAGTCGCCAAAATTGTATACCGTGGTTTACCATGCATGGATCGCTGTTTAGAATGATTGCTGAGCTACGAGAGTGAGTCGAGTTGGTCACTTTATGCTCCAATGGGCAGCAAGGCGATAACGACGCGATATCCCTTCGTCCCTTCAGCAAACAGCAGGTGGTCGATCGTGCAGCGAATTCCTCGGCGGCAAGCAGTTCAGCAGGTGGGCGGGGCCATGCTCGGCATGTGGGCCTTTAACGCCCTCTCCGACGAGCGGTCCCCTGCCCCACCCATCAAGCTTGGTCAAATCGGCGTGGGCCATCCTCACGCCAAGGGTCAGATGCGAGCCCATCGCGGTCTGCCAGACTTCGAGGTCGTGGGAATCGTCGAATCCGATGCACGCCTTCGCGCTGAAGCGCAGCAGGACCCCGACTACGCGGGCCTTCGCTGGATGACGGAGGAACAGCTGCTGGGCACGCCGGGCCTGCAAGGCGTGCTTGTCGAGACCGAAATCGAGAAGCTGCTCGACACCGCCGAGCGGTGTATCGCCGCAGATAAGCACATCCACCTCGACAAGCCCGCGGGGACATCTTTGCCGCAGTTCGCGCGGCTGCTTGATATCGCAACGAAGAAAAACTTACTGGTGCAGATGGGCTACATGTATCGCACCAATCCTGGTGTTGTCCTGTTGCGCGAAATGCTGGCGGAGGGTTCGCTGGGAGAAGTCTTTGAGGTGACCGCCGCGATGGGTAAAGGGGCGGATGCCAAAGACAGAAAGGCCTGGGCGAAGTTTTCTGGGGGATTGCTGTTTGAACTGGGTGGACATGTGGTCGACTTGGTAGTCGGCATCCTCGGCGAGCCGACGAAGGTAACGCCGCACGTGCAGCGACTGGGTGCCGACGATACCCTCGCCGACAACGTGGTTGCCGTACTCGACTACCCAAGGGCGATCGCCACCGTCAAGACAAACGCCATCGGCAAGGAAGGCAATAAGCAGCGTTATCTTGAAGTGAACGGTACGAAGGGTTCACTGCGTATTGATCAACTGGACGCGCCGTCGGGGCGTCTATTCCTGTCAGAACCAGCCGGCAAGTACAAGGCGGGTGTTCACTCTCTCACGTTTCCGGCGCACGAACGGTACGTCGAGGAATCGAAAGAGATGGCCCGCGTGATTCGCGGCGAAGCCTCGCCCAGTTACCCGTACGCTCACGACCTCGCGGTGCAACGGACGCTGCTCCAGGCGTGCGGCATGCCACTCACTTGAAGCCGAACTGTCACCTATCCTTTTGAGCCTGCGCAACGATGACAATGGGCCGTACACGACGAGATTTCCTGCGTACCACGTCGCACACCGCGGCAGTGCTCGCGGCGGCAAGCCTGGGTCAGGTGCATGCCGCGGGCAACGAGAAATCGGGGCCGCTGAAGATCGCGCTCATCGGCTGCGGCGGGATCATGAACACCCACGTGAAGACGCTGCTGCAAATGCCAAAGGAGGCGACCGTTACGTGGCTATGCGATGTTGATCCGCAGAATACTAAGGAAAAGCTTGACCGGCTGAATCGGTCCAGCGGCGCGAAACCAAGAGTCACGCAGCACGCCGAAGACATCTTCAACGATTCCACCGTCGACGCGTGCGTGATTGCCACACCAAACCACTGGCACGCGCCCCTGGCAATCGCCGCCATGCGGGCGGGCAAGGACGTGTATTTGGAGAAGCCGGCGTCGCATTGCTTCACCGAGGGTCCGCTGTTAATCGAGACCGCGGAGAAGTACGGCCGCGTCGTGCAACATGGCACGCAGATGCGAAGCAGCCCGGTGTACGATCAGGCGGCCAAGGTGCTCGCCGATGGCATCCTGGGCGAGATCAAGTTCGCCCGGGCGTGGAGCGCGGAGGTAAGGCCCGCGTCGATCCTCGTTCCGGACAGCACGCCTCCCAAGGGGGTGGACTACGACCGTTGGCTCGGTCCGGCGCCGGTGCACGCCTTCAACGTCAATCGATTCCATAAGAAGTGGCGGCTGTACCCGGAGTATGCGAATGGCGACATTGGCGACGACGGCGTGCACGAACTCGACCTCGGAGCATGGGGCCTAGGAATGAAAGGGGACGTGCTGCCGACACGGGTGACCTCGCACGGAGGCCACCTATTCCCACCTTACGCCACCGAATTCTTTGACGACATGACAGTGACCTACGAGTTCCCTACGGGCCAGCAGCTTATCTACGAGATGCACTCGGTTACCCCGTACGGCCTATTCGGTGTGGACAACGGCAATGTGTTCTACGGCACCGAAGGATACATGCTGTTCTCTCGGCGGGGATTTTTTAACGTGTACCTTGGTCCTAAAGGCACGCCGGGTCCGAAAGAAGACAAGGCCATCCGAGGCCAGCGTGGATACCTTGAACACATGAGAGACTTTCTCCAAGCCATTCGGCAGCGAACACCAACTCGTGCACCGCTTGAAGTGGGCCATCGCAGTTCGGCTCTCGTACATTTGGCGAACATCGCGGCGATGACGCGCGGCGCCCTCGAGTTCGATACGAATGCCGGCAAGTTCCGCGACTGCGACGAAGCCAATACGATGCTGACGAAGAACTATCGCGCACCCTACGGGGTTTGAATGGGGGCACGCGCCGCCGTTTGTCCGACGACGCGTAGGTCGTCGGCTATTGCGAGCGGAACGCAGATGGCTCTCGCTTAGTCCACCTACTCGACGCCCGGGATCTTCCAGCCGCGAGGAAGTACGTTCAACTCGTTCATTGACGAGGAACTACAATCCTCGCTTCTTGTCTTTTTAGACAGCTTGGCACCCCTGCTCGCCGTCTCAAGAGCACTCGACACCCCCGGTCAGGGGAGGCGGTGCGGGTTTACACAGAAGATTCACGCGTTCTTCGCTTTTCCTTCACACGGCACCGCTAGCTTGCTGCACTTCCGGGGGGCCGCAAGCGGTGCACGCTCCTGGCAGGAAGATCCAATTGGGGCTGGGAAGGTCTCCCAGTCAGTACAGGAAATGAGATCCTTGATGAACGACATTCAACGTCGGGTGCGGGGCGGAAAGAAGAAGGCATTTACGCTCGTCGAGCTGTTGGTAGTAATTGCCATCATCGGCATTCTGGTCGCGTTGCTATTGCCGGCCGTTCAAGCGGCGCGCGAGGCCGCGCGACGATCGCAGTGCACGAACAACATGAAGCAGATTGGCCTCGCTGCGCAGAACTACGCGAGCGCCTTCAATAAGCTGCCCCATCCCGGCCAGTGCGACAGCACGGGTGGTGCGAGCACCGTGTACATGACGCAGTCGACGCCGACACTGCTGCTTCCGTACATCGAAATGCAAACAGTGTACGACATGATGGATAGCACCCTGACCGCCGCGACCATGTCGTCCGCGGGATACAACATGAGCGTCACGCACCCCGACTCGCACGGTGCCGTGTACCACGACCCAAAGTACCCCAACACGGTGCTCGCCGCGAAGACCCAAATCCCTTCGTTTGTTTGCCCCACCACGGCCGCCACGCCCGAGCAACGCTCGCCTGATGGATTTGGCGTTTGGGACTACATGTTCATCTCGGTGACGGACGTGGAAGAAGAAGGTGCCGCGGCCGGCACGCGTCCCACAGATAGCGCCCGCCGCCTGGCGATGACGCGGCAAGGGGCGCTCGCCTGCAAGGGCAAATGGGGCTTCAAGAACCTCGTCGATGGTACGTCGACCACCATTCTCTGCATCGAGGACGCTGGTCGCTCGCATCCCGACGCGGGCGAGTTCGCCACGCTATCGACCCGCCCTGCCGTGATCGCCGACAACACCGTGGCGTGGACCGGGGGGTCGAGCGGTGGACGTCGCATGTACGCCTGGGCCGATCCCGATTCGGGCACCAACGGCTTGTCGGGCCCCAGTAACTCGCTTGGCTCGCGCACGCTTGCCGTGAATCAAAACGCCTCGCCCCTGGGTGGCCCCGAAGCGTGCCGGTGGCAGCAGAACAACTGCGGTCCGAACGACGAGCCGTTCAGCTTTCACACCGGCGGTGTGAACTGCGTGATGGCCGACGGCTCGGTGCGGTTCCTGCAAGAGGACATCAACTGGGTGCCTCTCAAGGCGATGGCCGGCTCGCAGGATGGCGTGGTCGTTAACGAACAGATCTGAAGTTGTTGGGTGGTACCACTCAACGTAAACCAACCGGGGAAACATCGCTGTGGCCGGCAACCTAACGCGCTGGCCACGGCGATGATTCAATACAAGTGAGGATAGGAAGCATGCGTAACATGAAACCAGTGTCGCCCATCCGCGTGGTGGCGATGTTGTCGATGATGACGCTCGTGGGCTGCGGGGCATCGATCACACCGACCAACGAGCCCGTGGAAGTGACGATCAAAGTGACGGCCAAGGGCCAGCCCGTGAAGAACGTGGCGCTGACGCTGCAACCGCTCGTCGGTGGTGGCCAGGCGGTAGGCGACGTAGTGAATGGTCAACTGGTGACCAGCGTCGTGCCAGGCACCTACACCTACTACATCGAACGAGGCAAGCAACCCTCGGACCTGAAAGCGATTCCCGAAGCCTACCGCGTCGGGGCACTCGATCGCCGGCTGGAGATCAAGGAAGCGGGGACGTACGAAGTGTCGATGAACTAGCGGCGTGAGCGAAACTGTCGCCAAGAAATGAGAACCCCGCCAAGCTTCTTGGGCATGGCGGGGTTTTTTAATGCGCTGGGGTGAAGACGGCGTGAGATAGACTTTTGCGGAGTAAGAAACGATAATGGAACTATCGATACCGCATTCGCTCCGCTACTTCATGCTGGCATAGTTCCATGTCGCCCACTATTGATGCCCCCGTTGAATGGGTCGAGGCTGTCAGTGCCCTTCGGTTTCCTCCGGAATCAAATCGGCGGTTACAAGACTTGATGGACCGGAATAATGAGGGCGTACTCACTCCTGCCGAACGGTCCGATCTAGAGGCTCTGGTCGCCCTCAGCGAATCTCTCTCAATCGTACGGGCAGAGGCTTTGATGCTTCTCGGCCGCCAGCCCGAGTGATCGATTGCCGAACCTATCCGACCAAATCGAACAGCGCGCGGGGGGTCGGTGCGAGTACTGCCAGATGCATCAATCGCTGCAAGGAGCGACGTTTCACCTAGAGCACGTTGTGCCAAAATCGCGCGGTGGCGAGACCTCCTTCTTGAACCTGGCCTGGGCTTGCCCGAGTTGCAATCTCCATAAATCGAGTCGTGTGGAGATCCCCTCTTGCGAGGATCACGACCGTGTCGTTCCGCTGTTCAACCCGAGGGTTCATCCTTGGCAAGAACATTTCGACTGGGACGACTACCATCTGGTCGGCCGAACTGAAATTGGACGTGCCACCATTATTGCCTTGGGCTTAAACAACCCAAGGCGATTGCGAATCCGGCAGGCTGAGCAGATGTTTGGGTGGTTTCCTCCGCAGCCAGGTTAGAATACGCAATCTACCTCCGTCCGGAGTCGAGGACGACCCGGCTCACACGACCACCAGTCTCTCTAGCTCCCGCCCTTTAGCCCATGCTCAAGCAATTGCGTTCGGCGCTCGATCGGTATCGTTGGTTCTTTGTGGCCGAGGGGGTGGTGGGGAATTTGCTGTTCTTCGTAGGCAGCATTCTTTTTCTCCGGGAGTCGACCCAGCAAATGGGCGTGTGGCTGTTCATTGCCGGGTCGGGGCTCATGCTCGTTAGTAGCGCGGCAACTGCGGCAGCGGAACGGGACGTTGAGTAGAATAGCAGGATGCCTGCTCCCCGCTTTCAACCTGGGTTTCGGATCTCTGCCGTCGACGTCGCGGTTCTGGTGATCGCGGCGGTGGCGGCTGCGGTGACTTGGTCGGTCCTGCCAGTGCTCGCAGCAGTCATTGCCTTCGTGGTGCTGCACTTCTTCCTGTTCTGCAACATCGCTCGAGTGTCACGCCCGTTGGAACTTGCTTGGGCGGCCCTCTTCGTGCTCTTGGGCATCTCGACAACGCTAACGGAATACCCAGGATGGCTAGCAACCTTCGGTCTCACTTTGGTGGCGACGATCATCGTGGTGGCGATCGAACTACGTCGCCCTTCGTACCACGGCATCGCTTGGCAGTGGCTCAATCCAGCGCTCCCCGAGTGGTGGGCGGCGCAGCAGGGCAATGCCGAGCCTTCCGGGGCCGGGGACGGCCCGGCTCGCTAGTAAACTCTTCCTAGTCGGACGCGTTTCGTTAGGCGTTGCAATAAGCGGTTCGTCAGGCATTTTTTGCTTTGCTAGCAGTGAATCGCTGAACCAAACTCTGGCCGAATCCGAATTTACTTGTGATGGAACACTGCACGGCGGGAGCGCCGTACCAGTGGCAAGCAGGCCCTTGGGCAGCGAACCACTAGCAGTTTACTTTTCACGGACGATTGCATTGCACCCAGCTGGGCCTTGGCAGGGCATGCGCACAACGCGCTCGCCTACGCAGGTCCTCGGCGAGGAACGTCCGTGTCTGAAATTACCAAGTTGCTATCGGCTGCAGCATTGATTGCTGCGGGTTTCTTTGGTGCCGCCATGTTTGGTTCGCCCGACTCGGGCACCACTGGCAGCGGTCCCGGCGGAGATTGGACTCCCACGGCCCTACAGCCCATCGCGTCCACGACGCCAACCAACACGATGACGCCTAGTCCCGTTCGGGATACGAGCATCGTCGCAACGGGCCACAACCACAGCGATCCTTACGATCGCGCGGCGGGGCAAACTTTCACGCAGCACGAAGTCGCGCGACCTGCGTGGCAACCCCAGGCGTTTGCGAACACGAGCACGCAGCCATCGCTGCCCCCGCCGATCAGCAACACAACCAATAGCATGTCGCCGCCGGAGGATCGATTCGCCTCGATCTCGCCACCGCCGGCGCTGCTCGACCCGTCCATGCAGGCCGCCCCGATGCAAACGGCACAAATTCAATCGATGCAGTCGTCGGGCTTTCCGCCGCGTCCTTCGGACGCGGCCCCCCCTGCCCCGTCGTTCGCCAGTAACTCCGCACCCTTAAGTGGACCGAGCTTGGCCCCGGCGAACGGTTGGTTGCCCCCCGTGGTGACGACTCCGCCCCCCAGCGCAAATGCCCAGCCGGTGGCCCAGTACGGCGACTCGACGCGGCATGTGGTGAAGGATGGCGACACGCTGGCCAAGATCGCTGAGCGGTATTTGGGCGATCCCAACCGAGCCCGCGAGATCTACGAGCTCAACCAAAGCCAGCTTTCGAGTCCCGACCTGCTGCCGATTGGCGCCGAACTACAACTTCCGCAAGCGGCTCCGCTACCGGTGGCGACGCCATCGAACCCCATCAACGTGTACGACGCTCAGGGGATGCCATCGGCGAGCTACGTACCGCAGAGCCGCATGATGCCCTTGCCGGAACTCCCGGAGGAAGTGCGCAACGCCCCGCGGGCGCGTTTGCAACCACCGGTGAGCGCGAGTCTCGTCGGCACGGGGTCCTAAGCGTTAGCGAAGGCTGCGCTCGGTCCAAGGAAACTCCTTCTTGGCGACGTGGATCGTCAAGAACTTGATGATGGCGTCCTCGGCGTTCGCACCGGCCTGCGTTAGGAACTTGGTTCCTTGCAGCTTGGTGCTGGGGCCGATGGACGCCAGCGAGTTGGGCTCGCCCTCGGGCAGATTGTCGGGTACGGGGTGATAGCGCTCGAGTTGCTTCTCGATCCGCTTGGCATCGGCGACGTTCGAACGTTCGCCCGAGCCGTACATCAAAAACATCGCGACCTTCTCGCGAACACCCGGTTGCCGCAGGGCCTGATTCATCTGCAGTCCCTTGTACGACCACTGAGGCGAGATGAGTACCAGGGCCTTCACGTCCTGACCTTGTTTGCCAACGGCCAGCGGCGGGTAGCTCCAATCAAGAGCCGCCCAGTTGACGGCAACCGACGCCCCGAGGCCCGCACCGACGAGCGACAGTTTGTTGATGTTCAGTTCGCCCGCGTCGTTCTTCTCGACCAGGAACCGGCGGACAGCGTTCATGTCCATCGCGACCATCGCCCCGAGCATGTTGCGATCGATCTTCGCGGCGTCGAGTTCACGCGTTTGGTTGCCCATGCGCTGCTTGGTACTATCGCCATGGCCGCGGAGGTCGACCGTGAGCACGGCGAACGAAGGATGCTTGTCGCCCGCCTTGGCATCAGGGGTCTGCAACCGTTTGGCGAGCGAGTCGAACACGGCTCGCGAGTCCTTCCAGTCGGCCAGCAACACGACGGGCGTGGCGTCCTTGCCTGCCGAGCTCTTGTAGTAGGTGCCGGTGAGGGCCACGCCGTCTTTGGTCGCCAAGGTGACCGTCTCGGGCTTGGGGGCACCTTTGCTGCTGCCAGACTGAGCGAGTGCCGGCCCGCAGCTTACGAGAACCACAAGGGCGAGGAGGGGCAGAAACATATCGATACGGCGGCAAATCATCGGTTTTCGGTCCGAGGCAGAGTTTCGCGGGTTGGATGAGGGGGTCGACTGGGCTTCGAATGCAAGAAAACGCCCAGTTCACTCGATTATTATAACAGAAGCTCCTTCGGGAGTGGAGTTTAGCCCGCAAAGTCGACGCCTGCCGGTTCCAAGTAGTTGCCCTGTCCTCGGGATTCGGCGAGAATAGAGGTAATAAAGCCTCGACCCCACGAAGCTCCTTTTCCTACCGTCATTTCGCATGAATTTGGTCCAGCGACTACGAACCTGGTGGTTTGAGTTCACCGGCTCCGACGAGCTGCCGCTGGACCGCGAAAGTGCGTCGTGGCTGGTGAGCCTCTGCGTTCACTTGGTGATTTTGATCCTCCTGGCGACGGTCGCTTTCTTAATTCCGCAGGACAACGACTATTTATTGACCTCCGCGCCGCTGGACGTCGAGGAGATGCTGCTGCCCGAGGAGGTCCACTTCTCCGAAATGATGCCGATGGAGATCGGCGCACTCGGCAGCGAATCGGTCACCAACGCCGAAGCGTCGGCGCCGGTCGAGGCCGAGATTTCCGAGATCCTCACGGCCATCGAGCCGGTGAGCCTGGTCTCCGACATGCCGGCGATCGACTCCGACATTGAGGTGCTGACCGCGCCGAATGTCAACGAGAACATGCTGGTGAAAGGAACCGGCACCGTGGGGACATCGGCAGCCAAGGGGGCGATCGACCGGTTGACCAATGAAATCCTGTTGTCGCTCGAGCAACGCCCAACGCTGGTCATCTGGTTGTTCGACGAGTCGGGTAGCCTTCAGCCGCAGCGCGAGGAGATCAGCAAGCGGTTCGATCGCGTGTACGAAGAGCTCGGTGTACTCGAAGCCGCCAATAACCCGGCGTTCAAGAAAGACGAAGACAAGCCGCTGCTCACGGTGGTGGCTTCCTTTGAAGCGGCGCTCACCGTCCACACCAAGCAGCCAACCGGCGACCTTGCGACGGTGAAAGCCGCCATGCAGGCGATCGACGAGAAGGCCTCGATGATCTACGAGCAAGGCAACAACGCCACCGGCCAGGAGAACGTGTTTGGCTCCGTGGGACAGCTGGCTACCGAGTTTCGCAAGTACCGCACCAAGTCGCCGCACCGCAACGTGATGATCGTGGTGTTCACCGACGAGACCGGCAACGACTTCCACAATGTCGATCCTGCCGTCGAGATCTGCAAGAAGAGTGCGATCCCGGTGTACGTGGTGGGCGTGCCCGCTCCGTTTGGTCGCCGCGAGGCGTTCGTGAAGTACGTCGACCCCGATCCGATGTACGACCAGACGCCCCAGTTCGTTGCGGTGGATCAAGGCCCCGAGTCGATGATGCCCGAGCGAATTCGCCTTCGGTTCCTTGGTCGCAACGACCAGGACGACCGCATCGAGTCGGGCTTCGGGCCGTTTGGTCTGGCGCGGCTCACCTACGAGACGGGGGGCATTTACTTTTCGGTCCACCCGAACCGCCGCAACGGGTACATCAATCGCGGTCAGACCGACGCGATGACCACTCACATCGCGAAGTTCTTCGATCCGATGATCATGCGGAATTACCGCCCCGACTACATCACGGAGAGTGAATTCAAACAACAGCTTGCTGCCAACGCCGCGAAGATGGCCCTAGTACAGGCTGCGAGTCTGAGCTGGACCGAGCAGATGGACGACATCCGCCTGCGATTCCCGAAAGTCGACGAGGCGGAACTCGCGCGTGATCTGTCGATGGCCCAGCGCGAAGCTGCCAAGCTCGAACCGCAGCTTGAACGACTGGTAGGCATCCTCCGCCAAGGGGAAACGGATCGCGACAAAGTGACTGAGCCCCGCTGGCAGGCGGGATACGATCTGGCGATCGGCCGAGCGCTCGCCGCCAAGGTTCGCACCGAGGGCTACAACACCATGCTCGCGATGGCCAAGCAAGGGATGAAGTTCAAGAACGAAAAGAACGACACCTGGCTGCTCGCCCCCTCCGACCAAGTTACCACCGGCAGCGTGCTGTCCAAAGAAGCCGACCAGGCACGCATGTACCTGGAGCGCGTGGTGACCGAGCATCCCGACACCCCGTGGGCGTACCTCGCCGGCATCGAACTCGAAAGCCCTTTTGGCTGGGAATGGCGCGAGGAATTCACGAACGTCCGAGCCCGCATGGAAAACCAAGGTGATGGCAATCCCCAGCCGCGGATGGAGAATGTCCCGCCAAAGAAGCCCTCGCGGCCGGTGCCGAAGCTGTGAGTGGCGCCAATTCTCGTTCCTACGCTCTGCGTAGGAACACACTGGACGACCGCTCTGCGGTCATGCCAACTAGTGAAGATTCAATTGCGCCGGGGACCGGCGAGGCATTGTGTTCCCACGCAGAGCGTGGGAACAAGTAGGCCCCAACTCCTACCGATTCGCCAAAGCATCCAGTGCGAAGTTCGCGTTCGGGTCGTGCTTGTAGAAGTACACGGCGATTTGGCGAGCCAAGATAGCGATGTACTCGCGCTCGAATTGCTGAGCCGGCTTGTCCTGCACAGGAATGGCGCTGTTGGCTGGGAAGAGCATCTCGCCGAGATCCTTTTCCCACAACACTTTGTCGCGTTCGTTCACGTCGTACACCGTCAGATTGATGGTCGCGGCACCTTGATACAGGGTCTTGCCCTTGTACAAATCGAAGTGCTCCATGTCGATCACCAGCAGGCGGTCGGCTTTCACCGCGCGGCCTAGCTCCTGGATGTCGTCCCAATCGCTTTCGTCGAGCCACTTGTCGACCTCGCGGGCTTCGACCATCTCGACCTTCTTCACGTTCTCGCGAAGCAGCGTGGTCACGTTACGCGTCAGCACTCGCGCCGCACCGGCGTGGCTGTACTCGCTCGTCGACGGCGGGCGGCAAACCACCACCACGCGTTTGCCTTCGAACTCTTTGCACTGGGCCGGCTCGACGTTGCCACCTTCCAGCACGTAGATGCCGGTCGCCAGCATTTGATGACAGCCAGTGCTCCAGGTGAGCGAGGCGAGCACGACAAAACTGCCGGCCAGTCGGTACAGGCGGTTCGCGTTGGGAGAACGTTCCATCGTCTTCCTAAGTCGTTTAGATTCGTGTTCCGCGAAGCTCGATTCCGTTCGGCTCCGGTGGAACTTTGCTGATAAGCGGACGCTACGTGGTGTGATCCAACAGCAGCGTGAGTCCCGTGTGCCGCATCCAGTCCAGTAACACCACCAGCGCAAGAACGGCGACGGCCGGTAGTACCACACTGGCCGAGGGGCGTAAATAGCACCATTCGCCCCGCGCGGCACTTGCTAGCAGCCACGGGACCGCGGCGATGGCACCCACGGCGAGTAGTACCCCACCCGCGTTCGCTGCCACCGCGCCGCGGAGATCGCCACGGAGCAGCCGCGACCACGCCGTGGTCATGCCGCACGAAGGACACCGCTCGCCCCACTGCCTGAGAACAAAACAGTCGGAAAGCCCAAGCTGCTTGTGCGTGCCATAGCCACTAGCGTCGGGCTCAAGGCGAGCAGCGGTAATCAGCAGGAGTACGATCACCACGGCGACCAGCACCAGCGCAAGCCGCTGGCGAGGGGAGAGCTTCGCGTTGGTTTCGAACGAAGGAGACATTGGGTGATGTAGCCGGATTCGCCAGAATTCGGACTGCCAACGTAGGTAATTTAACAGGAGCAAACGGAGACGATCGATTTGAGAACAGAAGGGAACGAAGGAAACTAAGAGGAAAGGGAGTCACCCAATTCTACCTTGCTCTTCTTCCTCCGTTCTCTCCGTTACCTCCTGTTATCTTACTTCCCCATTCGCGAACATCCGCGCTCCTTCGCGAGCTAAATCTTTTCGTTCGTTCTCTTCTGTTCGATTTGCAGCGCTCTCTGGGGGCCCGAATTCTGGCGAATCCGGCTACCTCTCGATTTACCCCGCGAGTTCTTTCGCACGGCGTTCGTCCACCATCAGGCGCTGGATGCCCGTGGCGAGGCCGGTTTCTTCGTCGATGTCGACGATGGTGCCGTTGAGCCGGACGTCGCCCGTTGCGACATCGAACGGCACCGGGTGGGCAGTCAGGGTGCTTTCGAGCACGCGGTCGACGCGGCGGCCGATGATGCTGTCGTGCGGGCCGGTCATGCCGACATCGCACTGAAATGCCGTGCCGCCGGGGAAGATGCACTCGTCAGCCGTCGGGACGTGGGTGTGCGTGCCCAGCACCGCCGATACGCGGCCATCGAGGTACCGGCCCATCTGCTGCATCTCGCTGGTGGCCTCGGCGTGGAAGTCGACGAAGCGAACCTTCACGTCCGATGGCATTTGTGCGATCACCGCGTCGGCCGCCCGCCAGGGGCTGTCGATCGGGTTCATGAACAGCCGGCCAAGGAAACACGCAAACGCTACGGTGACACCCGCGCGCGTTTCCACCATCGCCCAGCGTGGACCAACGGCTTCGTCAGGCAAGTTACCCGGACGGACGATGTTCCGCTGCGACTCCAGCACGCTATAGATCTCGCGCCGGCGGTACACGTGATCGCCCAACGTAATGCCATCGACTCCTGCCGCCACGAGTTCGCGATAGATGGCCGGGGTGAGCCCCGAACCACCCGCGGCGTTCTCGGCGTTCGCGATGACCAGGTCGAGCGACTCGGCTTCGATGAGCGGGCGGACCACTTGGCAGACGATATCTCGCCCCGGCTTACCTACGATGTCGCCAATGAACAGGAGTCGCATGGGAGGCTTCGGATTTCAAGGTGTGTGAACAACTGCCTACAAAGTACCGCCCCCGCCTACTGCCCAGCCGCTACTTCGCCGTCTCCATGAATCGGGTCTCACGGATCATCGTCACCTTGATTTCACCCGGATAGGTGAGTTGCTGCTCGAAGGCGTTGGCGATGTCGCGGCAGATCTTGGCGGCCGACTCGTCGGTGGTGTGGCCCGTGTTTGCGATCACCCGGACCTCGCGGCCCGCCTGAATCGCAAACGCTTGGCTCACACCTTCGAAACTCGTCGCAATGCTTTCGAGTTCCTGCATCCGCTTGATGTAACGATCGAGCGTCTCGCGGCGTGCACCTGGACGCGAGGCGCTGCACGCGTCGGCTGTGGCGCAGAGCACCGTGTAGGGCATGTCGGGGCGGATGTCGTCGTGGTGACCGAGCGCGGCGTGGACCACGACGTCGTTCTCGCCGTAACGCTTCAGAAGGTCGGCACCAATCTTCGGGTGCCCACCTTCGGTGTCGTGATCGGCTGCTTTTCCAATGTCGTGCAGCAAACCAGCTCGGCGAGCTAGATCGCCATCGAGCCCCATCTCCTCGGCCAACATACCTGTGACAAACGCCACTTCGATCGAGTGCCTGAGCACGTTCTGGCTGTAACTGGTACGGTAGCGAAGCCGGCCCAGCAGGTGAATGATCTTGGGATGCAGGCCATGCACGTCGGCTTCCTGCGCCGCTTCTTCGCCGTACTTGATGATCAGCTTCTCAATTTCCTGCTCGGTCTCGGCGACCAGTTCTTCGATGCGGCTAGGATGAATCCGCCCATCGGCGATCAGCTTCGACAGCGACAACCGTGCGACCTCGCGCCGCACGGGATCGAACGCGCTGACGATCACAACGCCCGGCGTGTCGTCGATGATCACGTCGACGCCGGTGATCTTCTCGAACGCCCGAATATTACGCCCTTCGCGGCCGATGATGCGGCCCTTCATGTCGTCGTTGGGGATGTCGACGGTGCTGGTGGTGGCGTCGGCCGTGTGGGCAGCGGCGAAACGCTGCAGCGTGGTAATCAGCATTTCACGAGCCTTCGGCTCGATCGCCTCGGCGATGGCCTGCTCGCGTTTCTTAATCAACACCCCCTGCTCGTGGGCGAGCTCGGTGTCGAGCTTCTTGAGCAACAGGTCCTTCGCTTCTTCTTTCTTGAGACCGCTGAGTTGATGCAAGGTCTGCCGCTGTACGTCGAGCAGGTTGTCGAGCTCCGACTGGCGGCGGGTGACGTCTTCGAGCTTCTCGGCCAGCTTGCGCTGGTTGCTCTCCACCATTTTTTCTTGCTTCAGAAGCTGGTCGCTTCGCTGCTGAATGCCATCTTCGGCCTTATCGAGCGTCCGCTCGCGCTCGTGCAGTTCCTTGCGAACTTCCGACAGTTGCTCTTCGATCTTCGCCTTTTCGACCAAGGCCATTTCCTTGGCTTCGATGCGAGCTTCTTTCAAAATGGCTTCGGCCTTCTCCTTGGCGTTTTCCTCTTTCATGCGAGCGAGCTTCTCGGCGTCATGGCGACGGAGGTAATCCATACCCTTCACCGCACCAACACCCAGCATCAACATCACCACACCCATTATGGCGGCGACTGTTTCGCTAATTGCCCCGATTACCAGGATGCTGTCTTCCATGGGTTCACCTTTCATGCACAACGGCTATATGAAATCGTCGCCGCCGCGCGACCGTAGAAGTCGCCCGACGAGCGCGTATGGACGGTTGACGGCCATCACGCTCTGGACCAGCAGGGGTCGCTAGATAGGTGGAAACGGGCCGCAAGTGGGCGACCCTTTGCCAACCAGTTGAAAGAGTCTAAGCCCGCGGACGACCGTCGCTGGGTACCCGGCACCGGGGCGTGGCGTAGGCCACGGCCAGGGGTCGCCAAGGCGAACCATCGAGGAATCGGCCACCGCGAAATGCCGCCCGCAGGCCCCAAAGCCAGCGGAACACCCACCTCGCGAAAACATCTGGCAGATCGCCCCCATCGTCGAGCCACCCCTTCGCACGCAGCACGATCACTCGCGCTGGTTGCTGGGGGCTAGACGCCAAGGGCGACTGCCACGCGTTTGTCGGTCGCAGTGTGAGGCTGCGATGCGGGCGGCAGGAGCGAGCCATTAACCAGCTCCACACCAGCATCGCCAGCAGCAAGGCACACTGCGAACGTGTCGCAATACTGTTTACAATTGTGCTTAGAGTCATCAACCGAAGTACCTATCCAGCGATTGCCTCGCCGTACGAGGTGAAAACCTCGCCAGGAGCGCAACGGAAATCCGTATTCGCCTTTGCAGCAAGCGGACGGGAGAAGTGACAAGCCACGATCGGTCGCCACCGCCCGGCTCGATTGCTGTAACTTGTATGCTACCAGATACTTGCCTGACCGCAACACGGGAAAGGAGGGCCGGGGACACCAGGAAAGGGGCCTTCGGCAGTTTCCCGCCAGTTTGACCCCTACCACCGCCCCAGCTTCTCATGCTCGCCGACCAACTCCAAGCTGCATGGCCCCCCGAAGCGTGGCGCTCGTGCCACGTGCTGGTGGCCGTGTCCGGCGGGGCGGACAGCGTGGCCCTGCTGCGGAGCTTGGCGGAGGTCGCGCAGCGAACGCCCGGCGACGGTCGGCTGTTGGTCGCCCATTTTAACCATCGCACTCGCGGCCAGGCGTCGGACGAGGACGCCGCGTGGGTGGCTCGGCTGGGCGAAAAATTGGGCCTCGAAGTAAACGTCGGTCGTGCCGAGCATGCCGCGAGCCTGGCGAGCGAAGACCAGGCCCGTCGCGCCCGTTACGAGTTCCTGCAAGCAACGGCCGAGCAATTGGGTGCCCGCTACGTGGCGACGGCCCACACCGCGGACGACCAGGCCGAGACCGTGTTGCTTCGCATCCTGCGAGGGTCGGGCATTGAGGGGCTGGCGGGAATGCCGTTCGCGCGGCCGCTCGGCCCCGCGGTGACACTCGTCCGCCCGCTGCTGGAAGTTACACGGGCTGAGGTCGAAGAATACCTTGGGCAGCTTGGGCAAGCGCATCGGCACGATACGACGAATGACCAATCGCGCTTCACCCGCAACTGGGTTCGCCGGGAAGTGCTGCCGATGCTCCGTAGTCACCTTCCACAGGACCCGGCCGAGTCGCTCCTACGACTTGCCGGCCAAGCGGCTCAGTGGCGCGAGGCAATTGATGCCATTGCCGGCGAGCTAGCAGAGCGGGCGGCTCGCGTGGAGCGTGCGGGCTCGACGCTCGCGATTCATCTGGATGCTAGCAAGCTTGCGAACCAGCCGACGATCTTGGTTCAACAAGTGGCGCGGACGCTTTGGCGCTCCGCGGGTTGGGCCGAGCAGGCGATGGGGATGGGGGAGTGGCAACGCATTGCGAGCGCGGTCGCGGACCCCAATGCTAGCACGTTTCAATTGCCCGGCGGCATCATGGTCGGTCGTCAGGGCGTCGATGTCACTCTAACGGGACCCGTGCGGTAAGGGCTACGTGCTAGCACGATGCGACGTGCCATGCTTGCTAGCGGCATTTCCCTTGACCCTAGACGCGGCGAGCAACTACTATCCCGCCTGCAAAATCCCGGGCTCAACGTGCGTTTGGACATCGCGACCAAGGAGGGCCGACGCCCGACGCACCGCCCCCATTGCGCAAGGAAGCGCCACCATTTTCTGTCGGCTCATCAACGCCTGCTGGTTCGTCTTCAAGTGGAGCATCGCTGCGATGCTCATCACGGCGCTAGTGGTCGGTGGTTACGTTTACCTTCGCCTCGACGACGAGGTCCGCCGCTACGCCGAGGGAGTGCTCGCGAGCCACTACTCCGAGCTCGATGTGAAGCTGGGCTCCGCGCGATTCGAAGCGGGGCGTGGTGTGATGCTTCGCAACCTGACGCTTAGCGAACGTTCCAAAGATGGCCGCCTCGTCACGGTGGCCGAAGTCGACGAGATGCAGCTGCTTGGTCCGTTCGACATCGAAGCCCTCACCGCGGGTAAGCCACTCATCGAGCGGGTGTGCATTCGCTCGCCCCGCGTCCATGCCGAGCAACGGCCTGATGGGTCGTGGAACTTCGCCCAATTGTTCCCCCCACCTTCGACCGGCGATCGACCGGCAGCGGTTGAAGTGACCGGTGCCCTGCTCACCGTTCGCAATAGCCTCGATCCCGATGGCAAACCGCTGACGCTTCGCGACGTGAATCTCGCGGCCGAGTGCATCGCATCGCGCGAAGCACTTGATCCGCTCGCACCACCGGTGCGCACTTACCAACTCGAAGGCTCCGTCGGCGGCGAGCTCGCCGATGTGTTCAAGTTCGCCGGCACCGTTCAGACGGGCGAGCCCGCGTACGACATGACGCTCGAACTCAAAGGGCTCGACTTAGCGTCGCCGCTGGTGGCTTCGCTTGTGCACCGTGCTTCGCAGCTCGATCGCATTGCCGAGGTGCGGGGCGATGTCGATACAACGTTGAAGGTCGCTCAGCCTTACGGCGGCAAACTCGCGTGGCAAGCCGACTACAAGCTCACCGGTTGCCGCGTCGCCCTCGCTGGTGTGCCAAGGCCGCTCACCAACTTGACCGCGCATGGCCACGCGACGGGCGAGCGATTGTTCGTCGAGCGCGCCGAGGCCAACTACGGCAAGGCGGTTTTATCGCTGGCACTCAATCGCCACGGCTGGCACGCAACGGCACCCCTTGCCCTACGTGCAAGGGCCGAGAACTTGGTGATCGACGACGGACTCGCCGAGTTACTTCCTCCAGCGGCGATGGGGGCTTGGAATCGATTCCACCCGGCCGGTTTGGTGACTGCCGACGTTGCCACGCAGTTCGATGGCACGCACTGGAAGCCCGCTGTCACACTTACCTGCCACGATGTATCGTTCGTCGATCGCGAGAAGTTCGACTACCGCCTCACTGGTGGGACCGGAACGCTGGTCATCGCGGACAAAGGGGATGGTCGCGGACCTGTGTTCGAAATCAACAACATGACGGCCTTCGCCGACGGCACCCCCATCACCATGCGTGGCAGCTTCGCAGGCCTGCCGGGGTTAGGCGAGCGTCGCACCTTGGGTGGCGCTCCCTTGCCGGCTGTGGGGTGGCTCGAAATGACCGGCGAGAAACTTCGCATCGCCGACGACGTCGTGCGGGCGATCGAGCCCGAAACTCAAAAGGTCCGCCACATCGTCGAGTCGCTGGGCGCGAAAGGCCACGTGTCCGTTCGCTGGCGATTCGAACGCTTCGATCCGTTCTCCAAACCCCATACGGAGACCGACCTCGTATTCCACGATAGCCGGGTAGAGTTCCAGAACTTCCGTTACCCGCTCGAACACGTCGAGGGTACCGCGACCGAACGCGACGGCAACTGGCGATTCGACAACCTCATCAGCACCGAGTCGGGCACCAACCGCGTGGTCCGCGCGGCCGGTACTTGCACGAAGACCGACGTCGGGCACCAACTGGTGCTCACGCTCGTCGGCGACCAAGTGCCGCTCGACGACAAGCTGCGACTCGCGCTCCCTCCGGTGCATCAATCGGTGTGGGCCGCGGTGCGTCCGCAGAGTGGTCGCGTGAACTTCATCGCCCACATTGGTCATCACTTGTGCGTCGACCATCAACCGAGCGTTCACCTGCAAATCACGCCGCAGCCACAAACGGTGAGTATCGAGCCAGCCTGTTTCCCCTATCGCCTCGATAACCTTACCGGCAAGATTGAAGTCGTCGGTCCCAAGGTCACCCTCACCGACCTTCGCGCCGAGCATGGCCAAACGTTGTTCGAAACCGATGGCGTGTGGGTGCCCAATCTCCAAGGTGGTTGGCAGTTGCAGTTCGACGGACTGCACGTCGATCGACTCGTCGCCAACTGGGACCTTCGCAACGCGGTGCCCGATTCGGTGAAGAAGGTCATCGACTCGCTCAAGCCCGAGGGTTCGTTCAACCTTCACAACGGGCAGGTACGCTTCTCGCAAGAGACACAAGGCTCGTCGCAAGTGCATAGCGAGTGGAACCTCTCGCTCGTGTGCCAACAGAACAACTTCGAACTGGGAGTTCCGCTGAAGAGCGTCTCGGGCGTGGTGCATCTTACAGGCTTGCACGATGGCAGCCTGCGCTTCGCTGCCGGCAAGCTCGATTTAGATAGCGTCTTCTGGAACGGTGTGCAGTTCACCAGTGTCCGCGGACCGCTATGGGTGGATAGGCATCAATGTCGCCTGGGACGCGGTGCCATCAAGGGAATGGCCGACAACAAGATTTCCTACGGGCAAGGCGAACCCGAGCGAGTGTTCGCGAACCTCTACGGAGGTCAGTTGCAGCTCGATGCCGCGGTGGATCTCGATACTCCCTCCAAGTACGTGCTCGACCTCGCCATCGATCAGTGCGATCTGGCCCGCGTGGGCACCGATTACTTTGGTGGAGCGGTGGCCCTTACAGGAACACTCTCCGGCCAGGCGACGCTCAATGGTATGGGTCGCTCGGTCGATCTGCTCGAAGGTGGTGGCAAGATGGCCATTCGCAACGCTCAGATGTACGAGCTGCCGGTGATGGCGCGGATGCTCAAAGTGCTCCGCAACCGCGTGCCCGACAAGACCGCGTTCAACGGTGTCGATGCCCAGTTCACGCTCGATGGCTCCAAGATTCATTTCAACGAGCTCAACCTGCTGGGCGATGCCGTGAGCTTGTACGGCGAAGGCGACGCCACGCTCGATCGCCAGCTCGACCTCAAGTTTTACTCGACGGTGGGCCGGATCAACTCGGATCTGCCCATCCTAAAGTCGATGATTGGCCAAGCGAGCGCGAATCTGATGTTGATCAAAGTGACCGGCCCGGCTGAGAATGCTCAAGTGGCCCGCGAACCCTTGCCGGCCGTGAACGAGTTCATGGAACACCTGAGCGCCGAAGGAGCCGTCGCAACCCCGAAAACGGGCCGAGGCTTCTGGAGTCGTTAACCAAGGCGAGCGGGGCCCGTTAGGGCCGTGGTTGTATCGAAGTTGGGTGAGTAGGTGACTAGGTGATGTTAGAACACTAGCTCGTACGGCGAGGAGAACTCCCATGAGCATTGGTTCGTTTGGCGGAATTCAAGGCAGTGCCGCTGGAGCACCATTGTCACAGGTGCGTGGCGGCGATGCCGACCGGGCGCAGCAATCGACCGCCAGCGAACGGGTCGCGACGGCCGACAAGAAGTCGGAAATGGCCTCGGGCATCGGCACCACCGAGGCGGACCAAGAAGCCGGCGAGCGCGACGCCGATGGCCGACGGCTGTACGAAGACACCGGCGAGCAACAATCGGCCGGAGATGAAGCGACCGAACCTTCCGCCGCGGGCGAACCTCCTAAAGTCAAAGACCCCACCGGCCAGGCAGGGACGCAGCTCGATTTGACGGGGTAAGCGATTTAGTTGCAGTCACGACCTGTTGCATTAACGATTGCCCAACTTTAACTACGATGGATCTGAAAATGCCACGCTACCTTCGAACTCAGCTTGTCATTGGCATCGCGGTATTCCTGATAGGAACTGCCATCGGAGCGGTTGGCATGTCCCAGTCGTTCGACGCACTCTTTGGAACCGGCGAAGGTGACTCGGTGCGCGCAATCGGGGAGTCGATTGCACTTGTCGAGAAATGGCATCGGATTGGATCCTATATAAGCTTGGCTGGTATTCTCTACGCAATAGGAGTTCTCACGATCTGGTTCATCGGTGCGCCGGACAAGGCATCGTCCTCGCAGGCAAGCCAAGAGGCTTGATCCATACCCCAGGGGTTGAGGCCTGAAGTCCCTCCCTACGGGCCGCGTTGGCCTTGGGATAGAATGGGGTTTGAGGCAATTCCCCAGCCCCCAACCTCAAGCCCCCAGCCCCCCACTCCCCATGCGTTTCACCAAAATGCACGGAGCGGGCAACGACTACGTTTACGTCGATTGCTTCGCCCAACCGGTGCCCGAGAACGTCGACCAGCTCGCCCAGAAGATTGCCAGCCGCAATTTTGGTGTCGGTGGCGACGGGCTCATTCTCATCTGCCCCAGCGAGCGGGGCGACGCCGAGATGCGGATGTATAACGCCGATGGGTCGTACAGCGAGATGTGTGGCAACGGCATTCGCTGCGTTGCCAAGTTCCTGTACGACCACGACATCGCCAAGAAGGAAACGCTCGCCATCGAGTCGGCGGGCAAGCTACTGAGCCTTGAGCTCTCCACGTCTGGCGGCAAAGTCGACCGCGTCCGCGTCGATATGGGCGAACCCATTCTCCACGCCCCCGACATCCCGACGCTCCTACCCGGCGATCCGGTAGTCGAGGTCCCTATGAGTGTGGCCGGCAACTTGCTCCGCGTCACCAGCGTATCGATGGGCAATCCGCACTGCGTGCTGTTCGTCGATCGCGCGGACGACAGCCTGGTGCTAGGCCTTGGGCCGAAGATCGAACGACACGATGCGTTCCCGAATCGCGTGAACGTCGAGTTCGTCGAGCAGCTTTCCCGAACCCGCCTTCGCCAACGAACTTGGGAACGCGGCAGTGGCGAAACGCTGGCCTGCGGCACCGGTGCTAGCGCTGTGTGCGTTGCTGGCGTGCTCACGGGTCGCACCGAACGCCGAGTCACCATTGAGCTATTGGGGGGCGAACTCGAATTGGAGTGGAACGAGTCGGACAATCACGTGTATATGACCGGCCCCGCGGTCGAGGTGTTCTCGGGCGAGTGGAGCGACTGCTAGCAACCACACAACCTGCGACTTTGACGACTGCGCAAGATGTGCTCAAGTTTCCGTTGGCAAAAGACGTAGATGAGTAAGGACTTATCTACTTCAAGCTTGGCGGTGCGTGGTTAGTTGTCGCGATGAAGCTGCAATTCAAAAACGTCAAAGGCCTGGCCGGTCTGTTGGCTGCCAAAGGGATCTTCGGGTGGATGAGCACCCTGGATTACCGCGTGCTCTATTACGATCGCACGCTTGACCCCGCGAATGGCGCTCGGCATCCGGGTATCTACGTCTTTTGGCACGAGAACATCGTGTTCCCGCTCTACCTTCGTGGACGGTGTCATTTCTCCATGCTGCTGAGTCGCCACCGCGATGCCGATGTGCTCGCCGAGATCGCGCGGCTCAGTGGCTATGGAACGGTGCGAGGCTCCACCGGTCATGGTGGCCGCGAGGCGCTGGAGCAACTTGTAACGCTGAGCCGCGATCAGCATGTCACCATTACGCCCGACGGGCCACGGGGTCCGCGACGTCAGATGGCCCATGGTGCTATTTACTTGGCATCGCGTACGGGGCTACCAATCATTCCCCTGGGCTTCGGATACGACCGTCCTTGGCGGCTTCGAAGTTGGGACCAGTTCGCCGTACCACGACCGTTTAGTCGAGCCCGCGCGATCGTCGGCCCAGCGGTCCACATTCCCTTCGGAATCGAACGCGACGATGTGGAGCCCTATCGCGCGGCGGTCGAGCGACTGCTCACCGACCTGACCGACGAAGCCAACGCCTGGGCCGACAGTGGCCTGCGGCGGGATGGCGAGGAGGTGATGCACAAGACATTTGCACCACGCCCCGTGCCCTACGAGCACCGCCAGCAACTTCGTCTGGTTCACACACGTTCTCGTGCCGCGTAACGGTTGGGGGCTTACTTCGCCGGCCGTTCTGGGGAGAATACGGACTCTCCCCGCTAACGGATTGGCCGCCCCATGAAGTCGTTCGACGATCGCCCGCAACTGCCGCTTGGTACCACGGATCAAAATCCGCTCACGGTCAGCCAACTCACGGGACAGCTCAAGGGATTGGTCGAAGAAAGCTTCCCTGGCATGTGGATCGCCGGCGAGGTATCGAATTTCTCGCGGCCGCAGTCAGGGCACTGCTACTTCACCCTCAAAGACGACCAAGCGCAGATTCGTGCGGTCATGTGGCGAGGCTCCGCCACCCGACTCGACTTCCAAATGACCGATGGCTTGGAGCTCGTTTGCTTCGGACGGCTCGATGTCTACGCCCCGCGAGGTAGTTACCAACTGGTAGTCGATCGAGCGCATCCGCAAGGCGTCGGAGCGCTGGAACTCGCCCTAAGGCAACTGCGTGACAAGCTGGCGGCCGAGGGTTTGTTCGACGCCGAGCGCAAGCGACCGCTACCGAAGTTCCCGCGGCGTATTGGTTTCGTAACCAGTCCAACCGGTGCCGCGATTCGCGACTTCCTCGAAGTGCTGCGTCGTCGTTGGGCGGGGATCGAAGTGATCGTGATCCCCGCGCGGGTGCAAGGCGACGGCGCGGCGGCCGAAATCGCCGCGGGCATTAACGCAGCTAATCGCATCGAGCCACCGCTGGACGTGCTGGTCGTCGGTCGCGGCGGTGGCAGTCTCGAAGACCTGTGGTGCTTCAACGAGGAGCCCGTGGTCCGCGCGATCGCCGCGTCACGCATTCCAACGATCAGCGCGGTGGGCCACGAGATCGATGTTTCCTTGAGCGACCTGGTTGCCGACGTTCGCGCGCTCACCCCCAGCGAAGCGGCAGAGCGCGTGGTGCCTTCGTCCGAGGAAGTGATCGCCCGACTCACTCGCACGGGCGACCGACTGCACGGCACCGTACGGCGAATGGTCCAAATGCAAAAGCAGCGTTTGGAAATGCTCGCACGCCGCCGCCCTTTCGCGCATCCGCATAGTCATGTCGAAGACCGTGTGCGACTGGCCGACGAACTCGACGCCCGCGCTCGGCGTGGGATTCAGAACTTGCTGACCACCCGATCGCATCGCCTCGCGAACCTTGCAGGCAAACTGGAGTCACTCAGCCCGCTCGGCGTGCTGAGCCGCGGCTACAGTGTGACCCAAGATGCACGCACTGACAAAGTCATTCGCAGCGCGAAGCAAGTCAAACCCAGTCAATTACTCCGTACGCGCCTCGAAGAGGGTGAAGTGCTAAGCGTGGTTCAGGAAGTAATTGAGTAAGTCGCTCTCGCTGAAGTCCCCCAACCCTTGTGATGGTTATGGCCAAAAAGAAGAAAGTCAAACGCAAGTCGGTCGGCGAAAACGCCATTTGCTTTGAGGACGCGCTCGCGGAACTCGAACAAATTGTCGACGACCTCGAAGGGGGAAAACTCGGCCTCACCGAAGCCCTCGGGCGGTATGAGTTGGGCATCGGGCACCTGAAGCAGTGCCACGCCCAGCTCGATCAGGCCACGCGTAAAATCGAGCTTCTTTCCGGGTTCGACGCCGCCGGGAACCCCATTACTCGGCCCTTCGAAGACGACGAGCACGAGTCGCTCGACGCCAAGAAAGCCGCCCGCACCCGCCGCCGCGGCGGCGTGGACGATGAGGCGACCCTGTTTTAGAATGGGATTGTGCGGTTGATCACGTCACGAAGCTGTGATCCCTCTTTGGCTGGTGAGTAGGTTACGCCGCACTCGACTCGAATTGAGAGGTCCGCTGCAATGGGAACGGTACTTTATGCCCCAATACCTTGGTTCATCGAGCAGCCTTGGCTGGCATTCATACCAGCCCTGGTGTTCCTTGTCGCTTCAGGGCATCTACGAATGCTAGGGAGAGGGGCGAAAGCGACTTGGATCGGGACAGTGGCAGCAGCAGGCATATGGGGCGCGTACGGCGTTTACGAATGGTGCATGCCGCCAGACGCGAACATCCGAGTCGATCTGCTGATCATTGCGCCTATCCTTTGGATCGTATCAGCAATCGGAATTGTCGGCTACTTGCTAGGCCTGTGGGGAGCGAGTTCGCAGCAAGGCTCAGCTCCAACGGCATCTTAACCACCAGCCCAGCGCGTGAAGAATCGCTCGGTCGCCATCCAGCTCTATCTTCCTAGCCACCCGCCCACCTCTTCATCCCACAACTTACTTACCTCACTCTTCGCTGTGCCTCAACTCGCTACCGACTCTGAAATTCTAACCGACCTCGCTGAGTTGCGAGCTGTTGTCGAAGTGGCGCTTGCCGAGCGACTGGTGTTCGACGCGGGGTGCCCCTCTCGACTTGCCGAAGCCATGCGCTACGCGGTGCTCGCGCCAGGCAAACGTTTGCGGCCACTGTTAGTGCTGCTCGCCGCGCGGGCTTGTGGTGGTAGCGTGGAACGCGCGATGCCCGCGGCGTGTGCGGTGGAGTTCATCCACGCCTACTCGCTGGTACACGACGACCTACCGGCGATGGACGACGACGATCTGCGTCGTGGCATGCCAACGTGTCACAAGAAGTTCGACGAGGCCACGGCGATCCTCGTCGGCGACGCGCTGCAATCGCGAGCTTTCGAAGTGATCGCCAGCGAGCTCACCCCCGCGAGCGTTGCCGCCCGTGGTTGCGCAGCGCTTGGCAAAGCGACCGGGGCGACCATGCTCGTGGGTGGCCAAGCCGACGACCTCGCCGGTGCGACCGCGGGTGACGACCTCGCCCGCCTGCAGGCCATCCACCACCGCAAGACGGCTGCCATGATCCTGGTGTCGCTAGAGCTCGGTGCCCTCACCGCCGAAGCCACCGCCGAACAACACAAGGCCCTGGCTGCGTACGGAGAGCGGTTTGGGCAGGTGTTCCAAATCACCGACGATTTGCTAGACGCTCGCGGCGACGCAACGCAAGTCGGCAAACGGGTGGGAAAAGATGCCGACCGAGGCAAGTTGACCTACACTACCCTGGTGGGAATTGAAGAGAGCCGCCGGCTGGTCGAGGGGCTGGTCGCCGAGGCCCAGGCCGTGCTCGACGTGTTTGGCGACGTGGCCGAACCGCTGCGGATGCTGGCGCGTCGACTCGTCGACCGCGACAAGTAGTTTCATTTATTCGGTCGTGGAAATGACCTCGACCAGTTGGGCCAAGTGATGAAGAAACCCGTCGAACCAATCCTGCCGAACCTCGCCTCGCCGCGCGACCTCGAGAAGATGTCGCTCCCCGAGCTCGAGCGTTTGGCGGACGAGATTCGCGACGTGCTATGCAACCTCGTATCCGCCCGCAGTGCCCACTTCGCTTCGAACTTGGGAGTCGTCGAGCTGTCGATCGCGCTGCACCAGACGTTCGACTTCCTGCATCACCGGCTGATCTGGGACACGGGGCATCAGATCTACCCGCACAAGCTACTCACCGGACGCTACAAAGAATTCCAAGGCATCCGCACAAAGGGGGGCCTGATGGGCTACCCCAACCCCGTTGAGAGCGACTACGACCTGTTTTGCACCGGGCACGCCGGCTCGAGCGTCGCGACGGCCCTCGGCCTCGCCAGTGGCGACCAACTCGCCCGCCCCGGCGACGATCGGTGGAGCATCGCGGTGATCGGCGACGGCGCGTTCCCATCGGGTGTCGTCTACGAGGCGATCAACAACGCCAAGCAACTCGGCCGGCGATTGATGGTCGTGCTCAACGACAACGAGATGTCGATCTGCCCCCGCGTCGGCGGCATGGCCGACTACCTCGATCGCCTGCGGATGAACCGCGGGTATATCGGCCTCAAGGACGAAGTCGCGCGGATGCTGTCGAGTGTCCCCGTGCTAGGCGACCCCGTCGAGCGGTTCCTGGTGCAACTCAAGGAAGCCGCCAAGGCGGGACTCAGCGGCGGCATGTTCTTCGAAGACCTTGGCATGCGGTACTTCGGTCCCATCGACGGCCACAACATCGCGTTGTTGCGAAAATACCTTCGCATGGCGAAACAACTCGAAGGCCCGATCCTCCTTCACGTCGTCACCGAGAAGGGCCATGGCTTCCGCCCCGCGGCCGAAGACCCTGTGCTGTTCCACGCCCCACCGCAGTTCAGTCGCCGCGACGACCAAGTGCTGGAGATGCAAAAGTCATCGTCGCGAACCTACACGCACGCCGCCCGCGATGCCATCGCCGCCACCATGCGTCGTGATGAAAAAGTCACCGTGATGACCGCGGCAATGTGCCAGGGGAACAAGCTCGAGCCGATTCGCGACGAGTTCCCCACGCGGTTCTTCGACACCGGTATTTGCGAGGCCCACACCGTCGCGTTTGCCGCGGGTCACGCGAAGGTCGGCCTCAAGCCCATCGTCGACATTTACAGCACGTTCCTGCAGCGGTCGTTCGATCACATCTTCCAAGAAGTCGCCCTGCAGAATCTGCCCGTCACGTTCATGATGGACCGTGGCGGCTTGGCTGGCCCTGATGGCCCGACGCACCACGGTGTGTTCGATGTCGGCTACATGCGGCTGTTTCCGAACATGGTCTCGATGGCCCCCGGTGACGAACACGACCTCAAGGCGATGCTCGACTTCGCCGTCGACCACACTTCACCGTGCAGCCTTCGTTATCCCAAGGCGAAGTCGGTGACCGTCGCCCGCACCGATGGCAAACCGCGGACGCCTATTGAACTCGGCACCAGCGAAGTCCTTCGCTGGGGTCGCGACGGAACGATCGTGGCGTGCGGGGCGCTGCTCGCCGAATGCCTCGAAGCCGCCTCGACGCTCGACGCCGAAGGTCTCGACTTTGGCGTCGTCAACGCTCGGTTCATCAAGCCACTGGACGAAGAAACGCTGCTAACCGCGCTCCGCGATACGCCATTGGTCGTCACCGTGGAAGAAGGAGCTCTCGCCTGTGGCTTTGGCTCCGCGGTTCTCGAAGCGGCCGAAGCCGCCGGCGTCGACACCGCGAACCTCAAACGCCTCGGCATTCCCGACCACTTCGTCGAACATGGCGAACGCGAAGAACTGCTCGCCGACCTCGGCCTCGACGCCGCAGGCATCGCCCGGGCGTGCCGCGAAGGGGTTCGGTCCAAGGAACTCGCGAAGTAGCCGGACTTGCCTCAATCCACGCGGGGCGAGACACTGAAGCAGCCGTTCCTTCGCTAGCTTCACCTCTTTACCCTCGCGCTTATGTCCTCGCAAACTCGCCAACGTGCCGTTCTCGTCGCCGATGGTTCCAGGCCGCATCTCTCGGGTGAGCTCGAGCGACTCGAACCCGTCGTCGCGCGGCACATGGACATCGTCGGCCGGGTGCTCGACCTCACCGGCGGCACCATCCCTGACGAGGCCGACCTCGCCATCGTGTTCGGTGGCGATGGCACCATGCTGCGAACCGCGCACCTAATGGGCGAGCGGCAGCTCCCCGTGCTCGGCGTGAATCTGGGCAAGCTCGGCTTCCTGGCCCATATCCGCCCCGATAAGCTGGAGGCGGCGCTTCCCACCGTTTGCAGCAAGCACGCGTGCATCGTCGAGCACCTGATGTTCGATTGCTCGCTGGCGCGCCAAGGGAAGCTGGTCGAGACAACGCTTGGCCTTAACGAAGCGTCGGTGCTAGCAGGCCCGCCATTTTCTATGATTGATGTCCAGCTTTACGTTGACGCTGAATTGGCGACTACCTATAGTTGCGACGGTTTGATCGTCAGCACCCCAATTGGATCGACCGCGCACAGCCTTTCGGCGGGTGGTCCGATCCTGCGAAAGACGCTGCAGGCGTTCGTTATCCTGCCGATCAATCCCCACACCCTGAGCAACCGCCCGATCGTCGACTCCGCCGACCGCGTATTCGAATTATCGGTGCCTAAACCCAACGAAGGAACGTCGCTGGTCGTTGATGGCCGATTGATGGCCAACATTCAGTCGGGCGACCGCATCCGCATCGCTCGCAGCCGCGCGACGTTCAAACAAATCGACATTCCTGGACAAGGATACTACCGCACGCTCCGCGAGAAACTCGGCTGGGGCGGACAACTACGCGAATAAGCTCACGTCAACGCCCACGTGCGACGACGACTAATACTATCCCGATCTCATGACGAGCTCGGCCACTACCCGCCTTGTTTCAAACGTGGAAAGGACGCCACTATGAAGCTTCTACACTCCCTCGCCGCCGTTATTCTCCTCGCCGGGGTCGCAAGCGCTGCGACGACCGATAACCCCACGACCGAGAAACCTTCCACTGAGAAGCCCAGCACTCAGAAATACACGCTCGCCTACAAGTTCGAGCCTGGCGACACGCTGCGTTACTCGATCGACCACCGTGCTAGCGTTCGCAGCACGATCGAAGGCACCACCCAAAAGGCCATCACCCGCAGCGAGTCGGTGAAGGTGTGGAAGGTGATGGACGTCATGCCGGATGGCGAGATCGAGTTCATGCACATGGTCGACAGCGTCCGCATGACCAATCAGCTCCCCGAGCGGGCCGAGATGATCTTTGACAGCGAGAAGGACAAGGACCCGCCCGCAGGCTTTGAAGACGCCGCCGCTGCGGTGGGTGTGCCGCTGAGCATCATTCGCATGTCGCCGCGTGGCGAGGTGATCGATCGTGACGTCAAGCACCAGCAACCCGCCGCCGACACCGAAGCCCCGGTGACCTTGCTACTCCCTGAAGGTCCTGTCGCGATTGGCGATTCGTGGAACGAACCCCGTACGGTCCCCGTCCAAACCGCCGACGGCGCAAAGCGTGACATCCAGACCCGCCGCCATTACGAACTCACCAAAGTGGCCGAAGGCGTTGCCTCCATTCAGGTGAGCTACCAAGTCCTATCGCCCATCGATCCCGCGATCGAAGCCCAACTTGTGCAGCGTTTGATGAAGGGCGTCGTCAAGTTCGACATCGCCAGGGGCCGCGTCCTGAGCCAGAACATGGAAGTCGACCAACGCGTCCTCGGCTTCGCCGGCCCCACCAGCAGCATGCACTACGTCATGAAGATGGACGAAGAGCTGCTCGATGGACCGAAGCAGAAGGTGGCCTCGCAAGCCAAAGCTCCGGCCAAGTAACCCCGCTGTGAGGACTCCCTGACGATGGCCGCCGCTCGCGAATTAATCATCGTCGGGGGTGCCAACGGGACGGGTAAGACAACGTTCGCGATGCAGTACGTTGCCGAGTATGGCGTGCCGTACCTCGGAGCAGACGCAATTGCAGCGGAGTTGGCTCCGCACGACCCCGCAAGCGTCCAAGTCCAAGCCGGGCGCCAGTTCGTGGTGAAGGTCAATCAATACCTGGACCGTGGCGAAACGTTCGTTGTCGAGTCGACGCTTTCAGGAGTGACGCTAAAGCGAACAATCGAGCAAGCTCGGCTGAAAGGCTACAAGGTCTCGATCTACTACGTGTTCGTCGACTCGCCCGATACGTGCGTTGCGCGCGTCGCTCTGCGTGTGCGACGAGGCGGCCATCACGTCCCGGAGCTGGACATTCGCCGTCGTTTCGGGCGCAGCATGCACAACTTTTGGAACGTCTACCGAGAATTGGCCGATACTTGGGTGCTGATGTATAATGGGCCTGGACTTTCAGGTGACGTGGCAATTGGATCCCATACCGAAACAAGTATTCGTGATTCGAATCTACTGCGTCTGTTTCGTGACCGCGTCCCTGTACTAAAGCCGTAGATTTCCAATGTTAAGTGCCGAAACGTACGCCCGAGCAGACGAGTTAATCCGCATCGCGCGAACGGCATACGCCAAAGCTCAAGAAGAGAACCGCCGCGCCGGCGTCCCGAACGTCTACTCCATCAACGGCCGGATTTACTACGAGCTCCCCAACGGCGAGCTCTCGCTAGAAGATCCATGGCCGCGTATGCAGGCGGAGAAGGCGGCGCGCGAAGCGGACAGCAAAGCTCAGGAGTAAGCTAACTTCCGCTTGGGTCTTCGCGGTGCCTCACTCCCCTTCGACTTCGTGCACCACCACGACGTCGTGCACGCCGCTCGCCATTTGCTCGCCGTCGGGTCCCGCGGTGAGGTGCGAACCGCCAACGATCACGATGCGGTCCCCCTTCTTCGCGCCGCAAGTGTGGCGGGCCCACTCGTCGGCGTGGCGGATGAGACCTTGCATGTCGCACGCGGGGGCACCGCGGACGGGGGTGACGCCCCAGTAAAGGCACATCTTCCGCAGCGTCGATTCTTTCGTGCTCACACCCATCGTGGGAACCAAGTTACGCTGCTGCGATAGCGCGAGCGCGGTGCCACCGGAGTGACTCGCCACGACCAGCGTCTTGGCTTTGAGCTGCTTGGCCATTAGTCCCGCACCGCTGACCACCGCACGCGTGACATCGTGGCGCGTAGCGTACTCGGTTCGTTCCGAGTCGCGCCACATCAGCGTAGGAATGGCGCTCTCGGTGACACGGGCGATGCTGTTCATCATCTCCACTGCTTTGACGGGGAACTTCCCAATCGCCGTCTCGCCCGACAACATGCAGGCGTCGGCTCCGTCGAGCACCGCGTTCGCCACGTCCGTCACTTCGGCGCGCGTGGGACGCGACGACTCGTGCATGCTTTCGAGCATCTGCGTCGCGATGATCACCGGCTTCTCGTAGCGATGGCACACTCGAATGATTCGCTTCTGCTGGATTGGCATTTCCGCCACGTCGATCTCGACGCCCAGGTCGCCACGCGCCACCATCACCGCGTCGCTCGCAGCCACGATTTCTTCAAGCCGATCGAGTGCCTCGCGCTTCTCGATCTTGGCCACCACGCCCGCATTGGAACCAGCCGAGCGAAGAATGTCTTTCAGTGCCTTCACTTCGTCGGGCGCACGAACAAAGCTCAGGCTTACGAAGTCGACCTTGGCCTTGGCGGCCCAAATGGCGTGCATGTGATCGCTGACGCTAATCGCCGGCACGCTGAGCTTCACGCCAGGAAGATTGATGCCTTGCCGCGAGCGCAGATCGCCCGCCTGCGTCACCTTCAACCGCACCCGGCCCGGCTCTTTGGCGATCACTTGCATGATCACCGTGCCATCGGCCAGCATCACGCTATCGCCCTTCGATAGTTCGCTGGTCAGTGGCTCGTAGGTGCTGGTGAGTTCGTGCGGGCCATTCCCCGTATCGCCATCGACGAACGAATACTCGGCGTCGCGCTCGCAGTAGATGCAACCGTTCTCGACTTCCCCCAGACGAATTTTCGGGCCCGCGAGGTCCGCGAGAATCGCCACCGGAAGGTTCAGTTCTTCGCTCACGCGGCGAATGATGTCGACCTTCGGCTGCTGGTCTTCGGGCGTGCCGTGGGCCATGTTCAGGCGGAACACGTTCACACCGGCCTGCAATAGCTCGGCAATCCGCTCGGGACTTTGCGAGGCGGGACCGACCGTGGCGACAATTTTCGTGTACGAACGTTGGCGGATATCTAGCGTTGGCATCGAGAACTTCTAACAAATAGGAAAGGATTCCGCCCGGCACCCGTGGCCCTATTCTTACGCCACATGCGGCGTGTGGGAATGCGGGGTTTCGCCCGGCGAGCTCGCGGGCCTCCAAACATAGCTCAAAAAACGAACCAGCATAACCGCTCCCATCGTTACCACCGTTGGCGAAGGCAATTCGCGTCGACTAAGATAGCGGGGCTACCACGGACTTCCGAACCTCGCCTCGCACTCAACGCCATGCCTTACTGGAGCCACAAAGCCTGCTTGGTGACCGGTGGCTCCGCGGGCCTCGGAAAAGTCCTCGCCGCGACACTCGCGCGCCAAGGTGCCCGCGTGGTGGTCAACGGCCGCGACCCCCAGCGCGTCGCGCAAACCGTCGACGAACTCCAGTCCCTAGGGTTCGGTGACAAACAAAACTTCGTCGGCATCACCGGCGACATCACCGAGCCTGGTTTCGCAAGCGAACTCGTGGCGAAGTCCATCGAAGCGTTCGGCAAGCTCGACTTCGCCTGTCACGCCGCTGGTCGATCCATGCGGGGAGAACTCACGGCGACATCGCGCGACGACTTTGAATCGCTGTGGCGCGTGAACACGCTCGCAGCATTCGATCTGGCCGTCGCCGCAGCCGACGCACTCACGGCTAGTCGTGGCCACTTGGTTTTCATCGGCTCGCTCGCCAGCCGCGTCTCGCCGCGTTACCTCGGCGCGTACGCCGAGAGCAAATTCCCCCTCACCGCGATGGCACAGCAGCTCCGCCTAGAGCGCGGCCCCACCGGCCTGCACACCCTGCTCGTATGCCCCGGCCCCATCGCCCGCAAAGACCAAGCGCCAAGCGACCGCTACGCCGCCGCCGATCAAGGCCTTCCCAACGCCGCGACCAAACCGGGCGGCGGAGCCAAGGTCTCGGCGATCGACCCTGAGGTGCTCTGCGAGAAAATCTTGAAAGCGTGCGAAGGGCGCAAAGCAGAACTCATTGTGCCGAGCAAAGCGAGACTCTTGTTCGTGCTGAATCAAGTTTCGCCGAGCCTGGGAGATTGGTTGCTGAGGAAGATGAGTGGCTAAATGAACTCATTCATTTGCCGCACGGCGCTAGCCGCGGTTCTTGTCACGCGGTGCTGCCCATCTTCTCCTATTCGAGTGTGGAAATGGATCGCAATTGGGGACTGCGCATGATTCCACACGTTAGATATTCAACCGAAGCTAGCGCCCACCGGCTAATTGCCGCTACCAAAGACGCGTCGCCTTTCCCCATTAGCCGCACGGCGCTAGCCGCGGTTTGAACCACGCAGTGTTTGCAACTTTTACTTTGTAGTGGGTTGTTTACACGCATTATCATTGGCGCATCGCCAGTGTCCTCACACGATCTCTAAGCAACCGGGGCTAGCGCCCACCGGCTAATTGGGTCACTTGCGATCCATTCGATCCTGCGATTCGCCAGCGTAGGTGACAACTTGGTGCAGTTCATCCTCCGAATTGATGCACTGCCAGTCACCGCCTACGGACCACACTGGTCGACCTAGAAACAGGTGGAAGCTATGCCGCAACTCGCGAGTCGAGTTCGCCTTCAACTGCTCGCGCACGGTGCTACCCGCGTAATTCGTTGCCGTAATAACAACATGCACGTGATTACTGCGCGCGTTGGCCACCCACAAGTGCCAACCGCGATGAAGGGCGTGGCGTGAAATGGCCAATTCTACGATCTGTCTCTGCTCTACGTCGAGCAATACGATGTCATGATTCAAACGCTCGCGGTGCCATTTCTCAAGCAAGGGCTGCGGCGCGCGCTCGCCCCGTGTTCGTTGCCGCCACCAGCGCGAATCTCCTTGGAGAAAGGTTCCGTAGACCGTCCAAGTTATAAAGTAGGCGATCGGGTCGTTGTATATCATCGTCGCCTTCCCCATTAGCCGGCCGGCGCTAGCCGCGGTTTGCGAAACGCAGGACTAGGCAACTATTAGACCTCTTGCCACACATCCAGAATAGTCGAGCAGAATTGAGACTTCCACACGTTCTCGAATCAACCGGGGCTAGCGCCCATCGGCTAATGGGTTTTGACATCCCTCTACGTCCGGTAGTCGCGATTCTTGCACGACTCCTATTGGCCCAACTATTTCCACTTTCTTCAAAAATCTGACTAGAAAGCGCACTTCACATGTGCTCTCATGAACACTGTCCACTTTTGAAGTGGTCTTTGCTCTTTGACAATTTGAAATGTACTTACAACGACAAGCATCGGTGGTGCGGGGTGCGCGCCGGTTGAGCGTCTCAAAGTGAGTAATGTCGCAGTTGCGGTTCGCGCTGCGACTTTACTCTCGCGGACGTTAGGATCAGTGTGGTCGTAACCAGTGCCCCGACAAGCACTTGGGGCGAGACTCCCACTGGGCCGAAAACGAGTAATGTCGCAGTCAATGAAATTGTGACGAATGGCGACTTTACTCGTTCCTCGCTTTGTAGCCGGATTCGCCAGAATTCGGGGTGCTGCGAGTGGGCTCCGAATTCTGGCGAATCCGGCTACGAGACCACCTCGCCCAACTCCAGAAGCAACTCCAGCGTGTACAGCCCGCTGTTGTGGCCGTCGCTGAACTGGATGTTGTAGGCGTAGTTGCCCGTGGGGCGCATGCCGGTGATCGTGATGGGGCCCCCTGCTCCTGGCGGAATGACGGGGAGCACGTGCGCTGGTGGCGGCGGGGCGCTTCGCTTCTCGCGGCACGTGGCACAAGGACATGCGTTGCGGAGCTCGCGAACCTTGTACTCGCGCGTCGAACCATCTGACCACGCGATGCGAAGCACGTCGTCCGAGGGTCTTTCGAGTTTGGTCGGAAACGCAGCCATCAAACCTTCAGTCGAGTTATTCGAGCCCTAGCCGTCAGGCCAGGGAGTGCCGGGGAGGGAACGAGAAAAGCAAGTCGCACTTCTCACTCCTAACCTAAGCAGCGATACACCACCGCGCCAATGGTCGTCCCCACCAATAGCAGCGCCGCGGTGCCGCAGCCCGAGGTGTGAGCCGGGATGCGATCGGGGTACTCTTCGCGCAGCCGGACGATCAGGGCCTCGATGAACTCCTTTGACTCCATCAGACCTTCGCCCGTCGCGTCGCGGTAGATCTTGATCGCGTCGATCTTTCGGCCTGCAAATAGGGCTTGGGTGATTTCGTCGTGCGTCGTGTCGTCGAGTGGCATGGCGAACGGGTTGAAGCGTCAAAAGAAAGGTCCCAAACGCCGACGAGCTACGCCTCGTCGGATCGACAAAGCGTAGCTCGTTTGGATGGCTTAGGATAGGTAGTCGAACAGGTTCGACCGTTTCCCGCTCGTTACGGCAGGAACGCTGCGGTACCGACGGTCGCACCTGCCTGGAAGGCCGCGGCACGCCAGGTGAATGGAACCGCCGGGATCATGTAAGGAGCACAGTTGCCCGGGCGGTAGTAGCCCAGGGGGTAGATGCACTCGTTCGGCGGAGTGATACCCATGCAGTAAGGGAGCACTGGCAGACGGGTGAAGAAATGAGCACCCGAAACCAGCGGCTGGACGCAGGGACCCCACGAGTGGCCGTAACGTTCCAGCTGCACTTGCTCGAAGTACAGTGGCTTGTGGCAGTTGGCTGCCGCCTTCCACATGTAAGTCACGTCGTCCCAGTGGCGACCGGCGTACATGTCGCCATTGTCGAGCACGCATTCGAAGGGATAGTCGAGCCCCTCTTCGCCCGAGTTGTTGATGCCGAGCTGAATCGAGGTGATCTTGTCGGCCATCACGTGGTCGCGTGCGGCGTCGCAAGTCTCCATCGCCTTCTCACGCTCTTCTTCGTACTTGGCACGAGCGCGAGGGCTGGTGGCGGTTGGCGAAGGAGTCGTAGTGCGAGGCGTGGTGTTCGTTGGAGCGGGCGTCGTGCGAGGAGGATCTCGACGCACGGGCTGCGGTGGCTGACGGAACTCGGGCGTCGTGCTTGGTGGCGTGGTGGGCCGAGTGCTAGGCACTTGGTTGGTCACATCGGGCGCGGTGGGCGTACGATCGTTGAACAGTTCCTCGTCACTCGGAAGGTCGGTGCTAGGAAGCTCAGTGGTAGGAAGCTCGGGCTCGACCATCGTTTCGGGCAACGAAGGCTCGGTGGGCTGAGGAAGTTCTTCGCTCAGATCCGGAACCGTTGGTTGCTCCCCGGCACCGAAGGGTTCGTTGATGCCACGAGTGATTTCGTCGTCTTCTTCAAACGGATCTTGAGCCGTGCGGTAAGAAGGGCCGGTTCCCTCGAACTGCGGATCGCGAGGATGAACGAGCACGCTCTTCAGCGAAGCCTGCCCTTCCGCCATGCCCGCCGATCCGTAATCGTCGTAGGCAACTCGCACCACAGCGTGCTGCTGAGCACTGCGATCGGTCGCACCGTGATGCACAGCATGACGATGGGCCGAGGGAGCCACGTTAGGACGTGTGATGTTTTGAGCAGCTTGAGGAGCCGCCGACTTGCGAGCAGGTCGCCACTGAAGCTGCGATGGTTCTTCGCCAAAAGCTTGCAGCGCTGTTGCGAGTAGCGCGAGCGTCGCGAGCAGTGCGGCGGGGAGCCAAGTCGAAGGCTCGTAACTCGAACGCTGGATGACAATGGTGGTGCTGTCTTCCAGGCTGGTGATCGGCCCATCGCCCACCACGGCCTCGAACCGGGCGTGGCTAGTTTGCCTCGCCTGCGTGGTATTCGGTGCTGTAGTTGGGCGCTTCTTGGGTGATGGCGATGTCATGCGGATGGCTCTCCCTAACACTTGCCGGCGTTACCCGGACGAATTGCGTATCCTTACGCAACTCCGCGATTGTCCTGGTGCCGCAATACCCCATGCCCGCTCGCAGTCCGCCCACCAATTGGTAAACGAACGGCCCCAGCGGACCTTTGTACGGCACCCGTCCCTCAACTCCCTCTGGAACCAACTTGCCATTGCCGCCGTCGTCGTCGACGTCACTTTGGCGATAGCGTTCTTTGGATCCGTGCACCATCGCGCCCAACGACCCCATGCCGCGGTACGCTTTGTAGGTGCGTCCCTGGTACAACACGCGTTCGCCCGGGCTTTCGTCGAGACCGGCCAAAAGGCCGCCGATCATGACAACGTCCGCACCCGCGGCGATGGCTTTCGTGATGTCACCCGAGTAACGTATTCCTCCATCGGCGATGATCGTCACACCGGTTCCCTCGGCAGCACGTGCTGCCTCGCTGATGGCGGTGATCTGCGGAACGCCAATGCCCGAGATGATTCGTGTGGTGCAGATCGACCCCGGTCCGATGCCCACCTTCACGGCGTCAGCACCGGCCTTGATCAGATCGTGACAACCATCGAAGGTCGCCACGTTCCCTGCTACCACATCGATATCAAATCGGCTCTTAATCTGTTTTACGGTTTCAATGACGTTGCCCGAGTGACCGTGAGCACTGTCGACCACCAAGAAGTCGACCTCCTTGGCAATCAAGCTTTGCACGCGATCGAAATCGAACACGCCGACAGCTGCTCCCACCCGTAGTCGACCTTGGGCATCCTTCACCGCGCGGGGGAAGCGACGCATCATGTCGATGTCTTTGATGGTAATCAGGCCTGTCAGTCTGTAATCTTCGTCAACCAGCAGAAGTTTCTCGACCTTTTTTGTCATCAAAATCTTCTCAGCTTCCTCAAGCGTTACGGCCCCCGTAGCCGTAACGAGCCCCTCCTTCGTCATAACGTCCGAGATGGGGCGGTCGTCTCCCTCGAGAAAACGCATGTCGCGACGCGTTAGGATGCCAACTAGCTTGCCTCCTGGCAGCGTAATGGGGACGCCCGACACCCGGGACTGGGCCATCGTCGCCCGGGCAGTAGCAACGCTAGCGGTGGGGGGCAGCGTGACAGGGTCGGCGATGATGCCATTGGCCGACCGCTTCACCTTGTCGACCTCTTCGGTCTGGGCTTCGATCGACAGGTTCTTGTGGATCACCCCCAAGCCGCCAACCTGCGCGAGGCCGATCGCCATGCGGTGTTCGGTCACCGTGTCCATCGGGGAAGAGAGCAGTGGCACATTGAGCCCGATGCGAGCCGTCAGCCGAGTCGAAACGTCCACATCACTGGGCACTACATCGCTGTAGCGGGGCTGGATCAGCACGTCGTCGAAAGTCAGTCCAAGCGTCGCAATCTTGTCGGGGCTCGTCATCGGGTTACTCCGTTGGGTAGCGGGCAATCCGCTATTGTGTCGATTTTTGCGGGTTTCTGGCAAGTGACCGGGCAGCGGCCACGGTGCTAGACCGATAGTCACAGAGGTGGCCGGGCTGCGCTCTGACTCGCCCGCTATAACCTCTCGAACCGTGCCAAAAGCAGCCATTCCCCAGTTATTTCCGATTGGGCATCCGCTTTGCACTATCTCTTGGTGCTTCGACGGCGGATGCCTGGCTGGCCAGCTGGTGACCAATGTCGATTTCGCCCCCCGAACCGTGTGTCCCCCGAAGGTGAAGTGATGACCCTTTCCGTAGCCATGCGATGGCTCATGTCGTTGGCAGGAGCCTCTGCAGTGTCTGTTGGCGTCGCACAATTTGCGTTGAGCCAAGCCCCAAACTCTCCCATCCAGCCCGACGAGTCGTCGGTGCTTCGGCCGCAAGGCGACGCAACAGCGACGCCCGAGCTCGTTCCTCCGCCGCAGGATCCAACCGCCGCTCCAGCGGCTGCGCCTGCAGGGGATCAGCAGCAGGGCGAAGCACAGGTGCTTGAAGAAGGGCCTGTGCACGAAGCCTTTGCGACGCCGATCTCGGCGTCGGTCGAGGCTGGTGAAATCATCAATAAGGAGCCGCCCCAACCTATCAACGAGACTCCTCCCGAGTATCGCCCCGAAGGGGAGAACGTCGAGTGGATTCCCGGCTACTGGATGTGGCTCGAAGATCGGAGCGATTTCGTCTGGGTTAGCGGCGTTTGGCGGGCAATTCCGCCAGGACGTGCTTGGACGCCCGGGCATTGGGCCGAAGCCGAAGGTGGCTATGTCTGGGTGAGTGGGTTCTGGAGCGATGTGACTGCTGACGAAGTGGCGTACCTCCCCTACCCTCCTGAAACACTCGAAGAAGGGCCCTCGACTGCGGCTCCGAGTGACAATCACTTCTGGATTCCCGGCTGCTGGACTTGGCAAAACCAACAGTACTCGTGGCGTGCAGGTTACTGGTACCCAGGCCAACAGAACTGGATGTGGACCCCCGACCATTACGTCTACACCCCGCGTGGTGCGGTGCTTGTGAATGGCTACTGGGACTATCCCGTGCAGCGGCGCGGTTTGCTATACGCTCCGGTTTACTGGAGCAACGGCTACAACTACGGCAACAACTACGCTTATACACCTAACCGCGTGGTAAATACGGCTCTCCTGTTGAGTTCGCTATTCATCAACGACAACCGCGGCTATTACTACTACGGCAATGGCTACCGTGGCCGGAACAATTTCCACCCCTGGTACGCGGGCGGCCGCTCAGCTTACTACAGTCCGTTTTACGGGTTCTACTCGTGGCAGTACGGCCGCGACAGCAACCAATGGCGCAATCGTTTTGACTACGACCGTCGCGGTCGTGATGACTTCCGCGGCAACGGCCGCGACTTCGATGGCCGGGGCCGGGGTGGTTTAGTGGGCTCCATTGACGACTTGCAGCGTTGGGATCGTCGCGACGGCGATGGACGCAACGACCGCTGGGAAGACAACTACCGCCGGTTAACGGACAACGAACGTCGCGAAGCCCTCGAGCGTTCGCAAAAGATGCAGCAGTTCCGTAACGCTCGGCATGAGTTCGAGGGTCGCGATCGGAGCGATTACCGAGAGCGGCTCGCCGACAGCAATCGAGGCGAGCGCGATGGCGACCGCAATCGTGATCGCAACCGCGAGAGCCGTGGGAACGTGCCGGACGACTTCCGTCCCTCGACGTTCCGTCTACAAACTGCCGACGGAGCCGAAGACCTACGTCGTCAATCTCGTGAGCGGTACCAGCGTTATCAGCAACAAGTGATGCGTCAGGACCTCGACAACCGGGGAGATAATCGCGGAGATAATCGCGGCCCACGTGTAGATCAGCCGAACCGTGGCAACCTGCCGAATCGCCCCGACCAAGCAAACCGTGGCGATCGTGAACGCGGTACGCAAAACCCTGGTGACCAGATCCGCAATCGCTCGGACATCGAACGAAGCGTCGAGCGACAACGTCAATCGATCGAGAACCGTCAACGGCAGCAACAGGATCGCATCCGTCAGTTGCAACAAGATCAACGTCGCTCGATCGAATCGCGCAATCAGCCTCGCGGCGGTGGCGAGAACGTCGATCGCGGAAATCGTGGGAACGTTGAGCGCGGCGATACTGGCAATCGGAATCGTACTCCGCAACCCAACTTCCGTAGTCCTAACGATTCGCGGCCAAGCGGAGGTGAAGTCCGCCGTGGCCCCAGCCCGAATCGTGGTGGCGGCGGCGAAGCTCGCGGCAACTCGAGTTCCAACCGCAGCGGTGGTGGCGAAGCCCGTCGAGGGCCCAGCCCCAACCGTGGCGGCGGTGGCGAAGCCCGTGGCAACTCAGGCGGCGGCAATCGTGGCGGCGGAGGCCAAGCTCGCGGCAACTCGGGCGGCGGTAACCGCGGCGGTGGCGACGGCAATCGCGGCGGTGGAGGTGGAAACCGCGGCGGTGGCAATCGTGGTGGCGGCGGAGGAGGCCGCGGCGACTAAATGTAAGTTACGAATCGGGCTTTCCCTCTTCGATAGCCCCTTGCGCCGGGCGATGCCTTGTGAATCCTGGAGCACAAGCGTCGCCCGGTGTTTTTATGCGCGGTCTGGCTATTGCCCTTGCGACCACGAGGTCGATGGGGAGAATCAGTGGAAGACACGAACTTCTCTGCTGATCGCGAGGGCAATCATGTTAAACATCTCCACAATACTCGTCGGCGTCGATCTCTCGCATGGCGACTGGCGTGCTTCGGAGGATTGCGAAACCCCTAGCCATTTCGCGTGCGAGCAAGCCATCGCGCTGGCCGCTGCGATCGGACAGCACTCAGGCTCGACTGCTCGCGTTCACTTCCTTGCCACGCTCGACCTCGACGAACGCTCTAAGCGTCTAATCCGCCAGACTCCTGAGGGCGAGACAACCGCCCTGGACTTGGCTAAACAAGCCATTCGGCGGCAAGTCAAGCTCGCCACTGAAGCGGGAGTAACGGCGGACAGCGAAGTGCTAATGGGGCAACCTCGGCTGGAACTCATCAAGCGAACTCAAGAAGGCGCGGCAGACTTAGTCATCGTCGGCAATCGAGGCCATGGGTTGTTTGCGGGGATGGTGATGGGGAGTACCGCCATTGCGCTGATTCATCACGCCGCGTGCCCCGTCTGGGTCGTTAAGCCCCATGACAGCGATACGCCACGTCGCATTCTCGTCGCCACAGATTTCTCCCCGGTCTGCGATCGACTTCTTGCGTACGGCATCGAGCTGGCACGTCTCTTCGCGGCCGAGTTGCATGTGGTGCATGTGATCGCGAATTCCCCTAGATCGTTCATGCAGTTTGTCGCCGTGGACGATGTGGAGCTGGAGCGCGAGCATGTCGACGCAATGCGGGACGCACGTAAGAAGATGGATGCTATCGCAGCGCGAGCCGACGTACGCGAACTACAATCGCCAGCCGTGGTTCATTTGGAAGAAGGCGTTCCCAACCGCGTGATCCTCGAAAAGACCAAAGAGATAGGCATCGACCTGTTGCTAATGGGTGCCGTGGCGTGGAGTGGGATGACGGGGATCCTGCTGGGATCGACCGCGCAGAAGCTACTACCCTCTCTCGACTGCTCGCTGCTCACGCTACGCGATGCGCCGTCGACGTAGCGATCGGTCCAAAGAGTCCGACGAGACGTTTGAGAACTGCAAAGCTTGGAGTTAGCGACGATGTTCGCAACACGTCGCTTCTCTCCGTTCCCCACTGGCGTCATCCGTCAATTACGGCCCGGTCACTTGGCCGGAAAGCAGTACTGGGCATCGTCGGTTTGGATGCGAATGACGCCGGTGAAAAAGATGGGGAGCTCGGCCGAGCGAAAGGTGCCGGCGGGTTGACCCGAGGCCGTTTCGAAACGAATCTGCTGATTCGACACAAGGGACCAAGTTCCCTCAATGCGATCCGAGCGAACTCCTGGGCCAAGGATCGCCTCGGACAAGTCGATCGGGATACCCTGCCCTTCAATCACGAAGTTATCGTTGTCGAAAACCCACGTGAAGCTGCCGGGGTGTGCTCCCGTTCGGTGAGTCATCTGCTTGCCGGCAAGTTGCTGGGCCGTGACCGGAGTGTAGTTGCCGCCCGGTGAGACAAGTGTTGGGCCGCAACCCCCGCTTACCAGTAGCATCAGAACGAACGCGAGCGTAGATCGGGGGGACATCGTAGGCTTCCAACTCTGTGGTCTTGTTTCGTCGAACTCGTGGAACTCGACTTAGTAGACGCCTCAGGACGCCGTTGAGTTCCGTACTTCCTCAAGTTCCCCGAATCAAGCTAGACGGCGGGCGCAATTCCCTCGAAGGGCGTGCGGGTTGTCGCGAAGGATCGCCGCTGACTATACTGCGAGAATCGCCGATTCTCACTGGTCGAAGGCTTGTGCGGCACTCCATTCAGACCCCAGCCCGTTCAAGCCAGCGCCCCCGCCAAGTTTCACCCGGTTAGGGAGCGCGGGGGCCATGCAATCACCGCCGATGGACGAACTCTTTCAAACGGCCAAAGACCCGAACTTGGTATTCGACGTTGGCATGCATAACGGAACCGACACCGCGTTCTACCTAAGCAAGGGTTTTCGCGTGGTGGCCGTCGAGGCGAATCCGAAGCTCGCCGCTGAGTGCCGCGAGCGCTTCCAGGCGGAAATCGCCGAATCGCGTTTGACGATCGTCGAAGGGGCGATTGTTCCCCCGTCGGTCATCGAATCGGGGCAGACAAGCATCAAATTCTATCGCTCGGACAGCATGTCGGTTTGGGGAACCATTTGCGACGATTGGGTCGACCGCAATCACCAACTCGGCACTAATTTCGAGGCGGTTGAAGTTCCGGTGATCGACTTCGTGCAGGTCTTGCGCGAGCAGGGAATTCCACGCTACATGAAAGTGGACGTCGAAGGGGTCGACATGGTTTGTATCGATGCCCTCGAGCGTTTCCAGGTTCGCCCCGACTATGTTTCGGTGGAGGCCGACTTTACGACCTTCCAGGCGGCTGCCGAACAAGTCGATCGTTTGGCCTCGTTGGGTTACAACGCCTTCAAGGACGTGGAGCAGTCCTCTATACCCGCCACGCACGTGCTACCCAATCCACCTCTCGAAGGACGCTACGTCGACCATCGTTTCCGACTGGGTTCCTCAGGGGCCTTTGGTCGCGAGTTGCCGGGCGACTGGTACACCCAGGAGCAAGTACTCCGCCGCTTTTACACCGACCACTGGCGGTTTAAGTACCTGAGCAACACCGGCATGGTGGGCTGCTGGCAGTTCCCCGGGGTTCAGTTGATGCGCAAGGTCACGCGCCGGGCGTTTCAGCAGTTCTCGCGCCAACCGGTTCCCGGTTGGTACGACACGCACGCCAGGCATTCGACGGCCCAGTAGCATCCGGTTTCGCCCAGTTTTCGCGGCAAGAATCGGCCGCGCAGTAGGGGGTTTCAGATTTCATTCTGGCGACGGGAACTTTCCCGGGCGTGGCCTCATCTAAGGTCCATCGCCGTTTGTTCGCCCGACTTCGATCCTGGAGGCCGCCATGATGCGCCATCTACTCATCTACTTACTAGCTCTGCTTCTATTGCCATCCGCCTGGGCCGCCGACGCGCCGAGTGACGATGCCCTGGTGGTGGCGGGCGAAGTGACTGCCGTGACCGTCTACCAGGGCCAAGCCCTCGTGACGCGGACTGTGGATCTCGCGGAGCTATCGGGACTGACCGAAGTGGTGGTCACGAACCTTCCAGAGAACGTGCTGCCCGCGAGTCTTTACGCCGAGCCTCGCGATGGGGTCGAGATTCGCTCGGTTCGCTATCGCGTTCGGCCGATGGAACTCGACGTTCGCGACGAAGTCCGAGCGCTCGACGCCCAGCTCGAAGAGACCCAGGACGGCATCGCCTCGGTGCAGCGCCAGCAACAGTTGCTCGCCGAACGGCTGCAGTACATGTCGCGGCTCGAGCAGTTCACCACCGTCACGGCCGACCATGAACTCCGCGATGGCGTGCTCAACGCCGAAACGCTCAAGGAGCTCACCGGTTTTAATTTCGAACAGCGTTCCGAAATCGCCAAGGGCGAATTGGAACTGGCCCGCGAGCTGCGTGATCTACAGCGCCAACTCGAAACGCTCGCGCGAAAGCGCGGCACCGTCGCCGCGGGTTCGGCTCAGACGCTTCGCGAAGCAGTGGTTTTCGTGAACGTGAAAGAAGCGGGTGGTGCCGGGTTGAAGCTCAGCTACCTGGTATCGAACGCCACGTGGTCTCCTTCGTACAACCTGCGTGCTTCGAGCGAGCGTGACAAGGTGCTGGTCGAATACAATGCCGCCATTCAGCAAATGAGCGGTGAAGACTGGACCGACGTGGCAATGACACTGTCGACCGCCACGCCATCGCTGGTTGCTCAGGCTCCGGCACTCGATACGTTGGTGATCAAGCTGGGCCGCGATGCACCGGAGCTCGTCGCGCAGGCCGAAATGGCCGGCAAAGACTACAAAGAGGCCAAGAGCGAACTGGAACAACAGCGTCGGCAGATCGCCGATGCACGGGGCAATGCGATTCCGGCCATGGGAGGGTTATTCGACGGTCCGGTGCCAGCCAGTGAACCTGCGACAGCCATGCAGGAAGGCCAGCAAGCCGCCCAACAGCAAGTAGCCTCGGTGAATGGTCCCTGGGGAGGCCGCGATCGCCAAGAGGCCGATCGTTTCCTGAACGATGTCGCCCAGAAAATGCAGATCCTCGACTACAACACGGCCCGCGTCGAGCTCAAGAAGGCCGACGAGCGGCAGATGGTCGAGGGTGAAGGCGTGAGCGTTAGTTACAAACTGGCGAGCCGCATGACGCTCCCCAGCCGCAGCGATCGGCAGCTCATTCAGATCTCGGCGCACCCGCTGAAGGCCGACTTCTATCGCCTCGCGATTCCGGTACTCACCGGAAGCGTGTTTGAAGAGGCCCGCGCCACGAACACCAGCAACCAAGTGTTGCTTGCTGGTCCGGCATCGACCTTCCTGGGTGACGAGTTCGTCGGCCGCGGCGAAGTCCCAACCGTGAGCGTGGGCGAGCAGTTCAGCGTTGGTCTTGGCATCGACACGTCGCTGCGGACAAGCCGCGAGCTGGTCGACAAGACCGAGCGGACCCAAGGCGGTAACCGCGTGGTCGATTTCACGTACGAACTGGCGATCGAGAACTTCGGCGACGCCCCCGCTCAAGTCCGCCTGCTCGACCGCATGCCAACTGCCGGCGAAGCCGACATCCGTATCACGCTGGTGAAGAGCGACAAACCGGTGAGCGAAGACCGCGCCTACCAACAGCGTGGCCTCGAAGAAGGAATGCTCCGCTGGGACGTCGAAGTCCCCGCCGGTGCCACGGGCGTCGACCGCTTCGTGATGAAGTACACGATTCAAATCGAGTACGACAAGCAGTTGTCGATCGTCGGCTTGCCCGCGAAGCGGTAATGTCTAAGTAACTTACGACAGGAACTCAGAAGGCCCGCGTGACGTTGGTTACGCGGGCCTTTTTTGCTACCTCGGACAGTGGCCACCCACCGCCTAGCGCCCACCAAACTCCTGCACGTGGTAGTTATGGCACTGCGTGCAACTATCCCCCACCGCGCCGCGGGTGTGGCACGTGGCGCACATGGATTTAGAGATGGGGTGGAAGTCGCTCGTGTGGACGGCCGGGTTGAAGCCCGTGTAGTTGGCATCGGCCGTTGGCATCGGCGCGAGGGCGTGGCACGACGTGCAGTCGCGGAGTTCCACTGGCAGCAGATGCGGGGCGTGCGAGAACTTGGTGAAACCGCGAAGCGCTTCGCGCGGGTTGTTCGCGTGCCAGTTGATCACCAGCCTGCCCCCTGCGGTTTGCTCCACGCTATGGCACGTGGTGCAGCGTCCGGGTGCGGCGGGGCCGGTGAAGTCGGAGAGCAGTGCGTCGCGGAGCGGTACGTCGTCGAGCGCGACGATCGCATCGAGCCACGCCCGCAGCAGCGGATCGGCGTGCCCCTTGGGTTGGTAGCGAATCGAAAGGCTGTCGGCATCGCTCCACCAACGACCGGGGTCGCGATCGGTGTCGGCTGAGTCCGTGTCGTCGGCTAGCCAAGCACCGCGGGCCGCTTCGACAAGCTTGGGCGAAAGTCCGGCGGCAACCGAGCCGTCCGCTTGCTTGTTGGTCGCTAGCTCGGCGAGCAGTTGCTCCATCGAAGTGACGAGCGTGGCGGTGGCGGCCATTTGCTGCTCGTCATCAGGATCGACATCGAAGAAGTCGAAGCCCGGGCCGAGCACCTCGATTGCTTCGCGGGCTTTCGGGTCGCGGGCGAGGAGCAGTTTCATCATCGCCGGCAGTCGCCCATCGAAGTCGCCACTCGCTCGCTCCGGCCAATTGGGCACGGGATGCCCCGCATCCGCGAGGGCGTCTACATCCAGCATCGGTAGCGCAACCAGCGCCACGCCACTCGCGGTCGTCGTCGCGATGTCTTCGGTATGGCACTCGGCGCACGACGCCTCGAAGCCAAGCGTCAACTGCACGCCGCGTGAGTCGTCCTCGACGTGGCATTGCTGGCAGCGGAACTCCTTCTGCTTCTCGGCGAAGTACTTCCCGCCGTGCGTGCTGTGGTTAAACGCGATGCGGGTGCGCCGCTCGTAAGGCCAGAGCTGAAAGTCGGGGTGATCGGTTGCGAAGCTCTCGTACTGCTGCGTGTGGCAGGTCTGGCAACGTGTGTTGTCCATCGCCGAGATCGCGTGGTCCGCGCCGTGGTGCTCCTGATGGCATACCGCACACGCGAGGTTGTTCGCGATCTGGTCCTTTCGAGGCATGCCGTCCTCGAGCAGCATCTCGGCTGGCACGTTGTGAGCGACCAATGCTAGTTCCCGCGAGATGGTCTTGTCGTGGCAGTCCATGCACTTGGTCGACTGCACGGGGCCAATGCTGGAACCAACGATCGCCGAGAGCCACGTGCCGACGGGCTCCTTGGCCGCGCCGTGGCACTGGTTGCAGCGCTGTTCCCAACCTTCACCCAGCAGCACCTGCGAATGGTGCGACGTGAGCGGGCCCGGCGCGATCCAATGATCGCGCGAGCGACTGCCGAGCATCATCAGCGACAACCCCGCGACAAAGATCATCATCGCCCGCACGAGCACACCGCGAACCGCGCGGAGATTGCGAACCGGCTTGCACGCATGGCTGTGGCAGCACTTGCCGTCGGGCGTCGGACCGTGATCGCACGCGCCACCGCGAACCTGCGAACGGTCGCAGTGCCATTGGCCGGCGCGCTCAACGGGTTTGCACTCGGCGAGCGCAGGACAAACGCCTTTGGGCCCCGGTCCAAACGCACACGCTTCGCCCTCGGCCGCCCGGCCGCAGATCCACGGTTGGTTGGGACGGTCGTAGCCCGCGGGTTCGAATTTGGGAAGCGAATCTCTCACAGACCATCCCCCCGAAACGCGAGGGCCAGCACGCCGTGCACTGTTGCGAACACGATCAGCGCGTAGGTGAGCGCAATGTGCCCGAACAGCCACAGCTTGACGCGGCGCTGCTGCACTTCTTGAAAATCGAGGTCGTCCTTGCGACGGACCATGGCGAAGAGCCGCTCGCACGCCGTCTTCTCAGGTGGCGAGAGGTAGCGATCAAGGTGCTGCATATCGGCGAGCAACTGCTTGCGGCGAGCACTTGAGGGAAGCACAAAATAACCGAAGGGCCGAGGCCGAGCGAAGAAATCGAACAACTTCGCGGTGTAGAAATCAGCGAGCGTCGTCCCTCCCGATGCGGCAACCGACTCAAGCACCGTCTGCCGCGAACGCTCGGCGAGCAGTCGGCGGATGGCGGGGCTTCGCTCGTAAGTGACTTGGTGACGCACGCGGTTGAGCAGGTGCGGAACTCGGCGAGAGACAACGAGCCCGACCACGCCACTCATGAACGTCATCATGAATGTCACGGCAAGCAGGCCTTCAAACCAACCATTCGGCACCCGCCACGCCAGATGCATTCCAAACACCGCTCCGGCGATGATTCCAACGTAGAGATGCAGTTGCAGCCACGTCGAAGCGCTACCAAGCGGCAAGCTGGGGAGTTTCTTCCGCAGATTGAATAGCGCGAGGAAGGCCACCAACCCGTAAAGCAAGTAACCCGAGGCGTAGCTCGCCCGGTAGAGATGCACGTCGAGCCAGCGGAGCCAATACGCGATCAGCACCACCACCATCGCGGTGATGACGAGCGATCGCATTCGTCGTCGAACAAAAAAGTGCATCAGTCAGCGGCCAAACTAAAGTTGCAATCGTGGGATCTCATCGTTCCATCCACCTTTCGACCTTCGAAAGGTCCGACATGTCGATTCGCACCAGCGCGTCATGGGCACAGGCCCGGACGCATGCCGGGCCGCCAACACCATCGCTACATAGATCGCACTTCGTGGCTTTGACAATCGGCAGACCTTGTGTCACGTCAACGACCGGCGTGCCGAACAAGTCGCGGACTTCGACCATGCGAATATTGGTGTAGGGACAGCTGTTGGCGCAGGTCGCGCAGCCAACGCAGGTGCCATCGTTGATCCGCACAACGCCCGTATCGAGGTCGCGATGGATCGCGCCGGTCGGACAGCCGATCATGCAGACGGGGTCGGTACAGTGCATGCACGCCCCAGCGAACTGGAACTTGCCGAACTGCGGTCCCTCGCGGACGAATCGAGGATTGCCGTCGTGGGTAGTCGCACACGCGCGGACGCAGTCGTCGCACCGCGTGCAGCGATCGAGATCGATGACCATCGCCTGCGTGCCATTGATCAATCGCGTGTCGACCAAGAAATCCACAAGTGGCGTCGGCGCGGTGGGGTCGGTGCTTTCGGCAGTTTGGTTTTGCTTCTGATTCGGGATGGCACGCGCGGCCGCCGCGGCTAGCTGTTGTTTCCGCTGCGGCGTCAGGTTCGGCAACACGCTATCCCGAACGACCTCAACCGGAATCTCAAGCAGGTCCACGTAGCCAACCGCCCGCAGCGAATAGCGATGCGTCGGAATCTCGCCCGGTTCGGCGCGGAGCAACTCGCCGGCACCGATCACTTGTCCTTTGCCCAAATAAGCGAGCGTGCGGTGCCCTGCCCCGAACCGCTCGCTCAGTCGCACGAACCCCGACCGGACTAAGAGCACGCTCGTGACCGGCGTGCCCTCTTCAACGATCAGCGGCTCGCGGGCGATGCGCTCGAGTGGTGTGAGCGATTCGATCTTCGCGTAGTCGCTGTTCCAATCGAAGCTGCCATAGGAGGTGAACTCGGTCGCCGCGGCCACTTGGTCGAGCTCCGCCGCAGCAAGGTCGGCGAGCAACGGCGTCTCGCGAAGGTGGACCCGCAGGCTGTTGGTACGGTACAGATTGTCGATATGGTCTTTAAGCGCCGGCGCGCGGCGCATGATGTCACGAAGGCCCTGCCAGCGGATTTCGAGCACCACGGCAGCCGTCTCGGCGAACACACTCGCCGTCCGCGGCGAACGCGCAAGGGCCGCGAGCTCGCCGAAAAACTCCCCGGCCACCAGCTTCGCCGTCCGCGTCTCGTCCAGCACGCGCGGCACGTCCTGCAAGAAAACGTGCGCACTCGCTCCCTCGCCACGCACGCCAACTGCACCCTCGGGCTGCGCAAGGCGGCGGCGGACTTCTGGAACTTGCTGCGATCCCAAACTATGTCGCAGTGCGGCAAGCCAGCTCTTCTTCGGCTTTGGCGGATGACCAATCAGCTCCGGTGCCAGGCTTTGCAGCGCCACGTGCAGCGTACCGTGAAGTAGCATGAACGCGCTGTTGCCGTAGTCCCCCTCGCGAATCACCAAGTCGCCCGGCTGGAACTCGACGATGCGAGCGTCGTTTCGCAGGATACCGCGCAGTGGCAACGTCGATGGGAAGCGGCTAGCGTCGACGCTGCGAAACGGCTCGACACTAAGCAGCCGATCGACGTCGCGATTGGTCATCGCGTCGCCAAACGGAACATCCCAACGGCTGGGGCGAGCAAAGGTTTGTTCGGCAGTCGACATAAAGGGCTACTTGTACTGGCTCGGTGCGGGGAGCATGGGATCGACGCCGGCGAGCGTCGCACCATCGACACTTGCCATCTCATACGCTGCTTGGCCCACCACGTCCGCGGCAGCCCAAATCGCCGACTCGTTGCCGAGCGTCAACTGAAGCTTGGCCACAGCGTCGAGCGCCTTGGCGACAATCGGGCTATCGACCCGCCGCTGAATCTCCCACAGCCGCTGCTTGGCACGCGCCGCGCGGGCCGCGCTCGCTTGGCCATACTGCGAAACGTTCGTTGCTTTCGAGACCGCACGCAGGCTTGCCTCGAGGTCGGCCATCGTGCCTACCACGTACATCAGGCGAAGTCGATTCGTGTCGCTGGCGGCGTTCGTTGCACCATTGGAACGAACGAAGTTGTGCCGCACGCTGCCCTGCGACCACGTCACGAGCTCGAACTCATCGGTACCCGCTTTGTGACCACCAACGTTTACCAAGTTCTCGTCGGGCACCGTGTGGCAACTCAGGCACTGCCGGGCGACCAGATAAACGTTCGTCGGGTTGTTCATGCCGAGCGAGATGCTCTGCTCGATTCGCATCTTACGATGGGCGTCGGTTTCCATCTCTCGGGTGATGTTCGGCCCGCCGTAGTCGGCGTGGAAGTTGAGCCAGTCCTTCGCACCACCATGGCACGATTCGCAGCTCACACCCGCCACGATTCTCTCGCGATCGTTCACAATCTGCTGCGTGTAATGACAAGTGAGACAGGTTTCGTTCCGCTTGATCGAGCGCAGCCCCAGCTTATCCGCAATCGCCTTCGCCTCGGGAGTGCGGTGCAGCGTGTCGAAGGTCCGGTAATGCGGCGTCTGCATCCACTGCTTCATCTCCGATTCGTGGCACTTGGTGCAAGTGTCGGCACCAATCACCGTCGCCGGGTCGCACTGACGGGGTGTGAACTCAGGCACGCCATCGCGCGTGTCGGCCGCCACCAGCCAGCTGGTTGAGATCAACGCAACCGCCACGAGGAGCGTGAGTCGCCAGTGATTTCGTGATCGGTTCATGCGGCTACAAAGCTGTTCTAAAGTTCCAAAACCACGGGCGACTTCGGCACGCTGATGCAAGCTAGGCAATAACCCTCGGGCGCTTGAGCACCGGGCTGCTTCACCATTTCGATATCGCCCTCAAGCACGCGCGCCGCGCACATCCCACAGTTGCCCGCACGACAACCCGAGTCGATCGCGACCCCGAGGCCCTCGATTAACTCCAGCAGCGATTCGCAGTCGCCATCCCAGTCGACTTGACGTTCGCTCGTGGCGAGTCTTACGGTCGGCAAGGGACCCGAAGGCATTTTGGCGGCGGCTGACTTCTCGATAGCGGGTACGCGGCGAATGCTCGCTGGTCCGAATGCTTCGTACAGGATGCGGTCTTCAGGCACGCCCGCCGCGAGCAGCCCCTCGACCAATTGCTCCATCATCGGGCCCGGGCCGCACAGGTAGTAGTCGAACTGGCCACTTGGCAGCACGCGCTGCAAGTAATCGACATCGATCCGCCCGCGATGATGGTAATCGTGATGCTCGCGGTCCCGCGGTAATGGCTGCGAGTAGCTCACGAACTGGTGCAGGTTCAGATGTTCGCGACCGATTTGTTCGAGTTGATCCCGGAGCGGATGCTCGCGACTATTTCGCACGCCGTAGAAGAAGTACACCTCGCGACGGTCGTTCGCCGCGGCGAGCGAGGCGAGGATGCTCACCATCGGCGTCACACCAATGCCACCCGCAATCAGCACGAGGGGGTGATTCCGTCGCGGATCGAGAAAGAACCCACCGCGCGGCGCACTCACGGCTAGCGAGTCACCCACTTGCATCGCATGCAGGCGGTTGCTCGCGCGGCCTGGCGGTGCGAGAGGTTGATCGTCTGGTGCATCGCAGCGTTTCACGGTCAGCCGGTAGTATTCTTCGCGAGGGCGATCGGAGAGCGAATAGCATCGCACCAGCGGCTTCTCGCCCGGCGCGGTTTCGAAGTGACAGGTGAGGTACTGCCCGGGTTCAAACGATGGGAGCAATCCACCGTCGGCATCGGACAGATAGAACGACTTCACATCCTCAGCTTCGTCGACAATCGCCGCGATGCGCAAGGGGCGTGTTCCGGTCCAAGCCAAGTACTCGTGGCGATCGGCGCGAGCCGCACGGGCTGCGACCGCCACTTCTTCGACAAACGCCCGTTTGTCCGACTCGTAGCGCCTCTGGCGGTGACGCGTTCGACTCCATCCGCCCAGCGCAAGCATCGCCACCCGGCCACTGGCCAGCAAGCAAAGCGTGAGTCCGACGTAGTACAAAACGGGGGCGATGGGCCTGTCCTTCCATGTGGGCCGCAGTACCAGCAGTGCGCGCACCGCGACCGCTGCGGCGCGATTATTTCGCAATCGCCAGCAGGTGTCCATAACAATCGCCGCGTACGTGCTAGCACGAATGTAACGATTGCACGCCCTCGCTAAAGGACCGTCTTGGCGAACTCGCTGACCTATATTTCTACGAGCATTTCTCCGTAGCGCGCCCCATCGCCAGCACCATGATCGATATCGCGATTTACAACTCCGACCAACACACGCAAACCAGGCACGCGGGTCTGGTTGCCGTAGTGTCCACGCCCGAAGGCTGGCGCACGGTGGAGCCACCCGACCTGCCGGCCTCGGCGGGCCGCATTGAGTGCATCCCTTCGGCATCGGGCTACACACTGACCATCGACTACCCCCACGCCCGGTTTGCGCGAACGCTGGAGCCCCTACCCCGCGGCATGCGGATTCGTCTGGCGGGTCGTGCGATTCTTCAGGTGGGCGACAGCTTTCTAGAATTCATCGATCCCCGTTCCGCCTTGGCGAAAGAACCGCCGCTCGAAGGACTGTCGAGCGACGAGTTCGGTAAGCGTCGCGACACGCAGACCAATGGGCCAGCCCCGGCGACGGTTGCTCGTTGGTTCGAAGCGCTCGGCACCCTGCACCGTTGGCCCGCGAACTGCCGCGAGTTCTACAATAGCGCCGCCCGATTCGTCGTCGATCCAGTAGGGCTTGATGGAGCGATGGTCCTTCGTAGGAGCGACTCAGGCGATTGGAACATCGTCGCCAGCCACCTCCCCTACCCTGAACTCGGTGTCGCGTACTTGCGTGAGCTCGTCGATCAGGCAGCCAGCGAGCGCCGCACGCTATTCCAATCGCTCAACGATCAGGGCCACGCGGTGGTTCTCTCGCCACTCACCACCGCGTCGGGCGACGTCGTGGGCATGGTTTACGGTTACCGTTCGACGCATTCCACCAACGGCCGACGCGGTGTGCGCTACCTCGAAGCCCATTTGGTTGAGCTGCTGGCTCAGTCCGTAAGCTGCGGGCTCTCCCGGCTAGATGCCGATGCAGACGCCGCGCGACAACGTGTGACGCTCGAACAACGTTTCTCGCCGACGGTTGCCGCCGAGATTGAACTCGACACGCACAAGCTGGAAGCCTCGGAGCGGGAAGTCACCGTGATGTTCGCCGACCTCCGCGGCTTCTCGGCGATTTGCACGCAGCTTTCGGCGAGCGACACCTACCAAATGCTGGGGGACGTGCTCGATACGCTTACCAACATCGTGCTCGCCCATGGCGGAACGCTGATCGACTACTACGGCGACGGGCTCGCGGCGATGTGGAACGCCCCGCTCGACCAACCTCGCCACGTGCCGCTCGCTTGCCAAACGGCACTCGCGATGCAGGAAGCACTCGCCAGTCTTTCGGACCGCTGGGAACCGTTACTCGCCGCGCCGCTCGCCCTGGGGGTTGGCATCCACACCGGACCCGCGCAAGTCGGTAACATCGGTAGCAGTCGCCAACACAAGTACGGTCCGCGTGGCACGACGGTGAACCTCGCCAGTCGATTGGAACAAGCGACCAAGCGCGTCGAAGCGCCAATCGTCGTCACGCGCGAGGTGGCGTCGCAACTCGGCGGCGATGCAATCGTTTATCGTCTGTGCCAGGCGCAACTCGCCGGCATCGAGCAACCGATCGACCTCTTTGCGCAATTGCCTTCGAACACGAACGCGGTGACCTTAGCTGCTATCCCGCAGTACGAAGCCGCGCTCGCCGCGTTTGAAGAAGGTAATCTCGATGCGGCGAAAGGGCTGCTCGAAGCGATCGAGCCCGCCGCAGAACTCCCCACGCAGTTCCTGCTCTCCGAAATCCGCCGCGAACACCATCGCCGCCTCGGCCGCCGCGCAGGGGACGAACGAACGACGGGCGACTCGCAGGTGATCTCGCTAAGTGCGAAGTAAGCTGCAAGAGAATTCAGAAGTAGCCGACGACCTACGCGTCGTCGGACAAAGTGATCTAGCGTCGCAACGATCGTGGCAAATGAGCGCTCAGCTCAGTCGCCGAATCGCTGCCATAGTTCGTCAGCACAGTGGCTAGGTAAGGAACGGGAACACAGCAAAGCGGTGTGCCGAAAAGCACTTGTGAGCTTTGACCGACCACACACGCCGTTCCTCCTGAAGTGGTGGAAGGCTTCAACGTGAGCGAACTTCCATTCAATTGGAAATCGACATGAAGGGTAGCGAATTCTAGCGTGCCGTTCGGTTCCACCTGCGATCCCGCCTGCGGAACATTTTGATAAAGCTCTTGCAGCTTCAGCGCCAGCACCCCAGGCATTTTCCCGTGCCCAGCGGCCAGCTCGCCTGTTGCCCACTCCACGCGGCCATCTCTCCAGCTAAGATCCAGGTTGCGAATCGAACCTACGGCCGCGATCGGTAATCCCGTGGCTTCCGCTAACTGAAGATTCGCGAGGGTTCCCACCGCCGACCCCGAAGTCGAGCCGTTGCAATGAAACACTTCGAACTTGCCGGCGAAGGTGACTTCCTCCCCGCCATCGACCACCACCGCCCCCAGCGCGATCAACCAACTAGCGGGGACGCTCTTGCCGAGCGTATCCACGCGAACGCAGGTCGCCGGCGGAGACACTTGTCGGTTGCGATCGACCTCGAGCTTGGCGCCGTCCGTGCCAAGCTGAAGGGTGAGCTTTCGGCCTGTGACGACTCCGCCTGCTTCGGTCGAATCGAGCACCAGCTGCAACCTCTCCCGCGCTAAGAGTGCTGTCGCCGATGGCGAAGCCTCGCCACGCCAGCGCACGTCGCTCGCCTCGACACGCACGCGCTCGGGCCAATCGACTTCGAGCACTTCGTGCAGCTTCGCAGCAAGGTGTGTGAGTTCTTCTTCTGCAAGCTCGACGCCAGTGAGTCGCACCAGGCTTCCCGCGTCGAGCGATTCGTAGGTTGCAGTGGTGGCAGCGAGAACCACTTCGCCCGTTTCGAGGTTCGTGATCTCGACTCCCTCGGCACGGAACGTACCAGGGGTTGGCGTCACCACGCTGTCGGCCTTCACTCGAACGGCGAGTGCGTGCTCGATCATCGCGAGTCGCGAAGCCATGGTGCTCGGCAATCGCTCGTAGGTCGCCCACGCCATCACTGCTAGCGTGGGTAGGATGCACCCAGCGAGAAATACAACTCGACAGAAACGGCGTTGGGTCGACTGATGCATGCCCGGCAAGGCGCGGACAAGTAGGCAAGTGAGTGATCCGGCTGCCGCGGGTGCTAGCGCCGAACCGATTCCCCCTTACCTCTCCCGAGCCATCTTTTGGAAGAGTTCGTAACGAGCTTGCATCTCAGGCAAGCTGTCCCCACCGAACTTATCGACCAAGGCGGCGGCGATCTCGAATGCAACCACACTTTCTACGATGACGCTAGCAGCCGGCACGGCGCAAACGTCGCTACGTTCGTAGCTAGCGGTGTCGGGCTCTTTCGTTTCGAGGTTGATCGACTCCAGCGGTTTGGCGAGCGTACTAATCGGCTTCTTCGCCGCACGCACGATAAGCGGCATGCCATTGGTCATGCCCCCTTCGAGCCCACCCGCGTTGTTGCTCGGGCGGATGTAACCCATGTGCGGCTTGTCGGCCTGCGCGGCGTCGTACTGAATGGGGTCGTGAACCTTCGAGCCCGGCAGCCGCGCGGCTTCGAAGCCCATGCCGATCTCCACTCCCTTAATCGCTTGCACCGCCATCACCGCTTGCGCGAGTCGCCCGTCGAGCTTGCGATCCCACTGGGCGTGCGTTCCAAGTCCGAACGGCAACCCATCGACGCGAACTTCCATCACCCCGCCGAGCGTGTCCCCTGCTTTGCGTGTGGCGTCGATCAACTGCTTGATGTCGGCGTCGCGCTCGGGGTTCAGCGAGTAGATCTCGCTTTGATCGCGAATCGCGCGGAGCGTGTCGTAGTCCCCTTCGATCGGATCGATCCGCTCGCCGCCGAGTTCCACCACGTACCCGAGTGCCGTGATGCCGAAGTGAGCCAGCAATTGCTTCGCCAGCGCACCGGCTGCGACGCGAACCGCGGTCTCGCGGGCGCTAGAGCGTTCGAGGATGCCGCGAATTGAACCGAGGTACTTGATTGAGCCTGTGAGATCCGCATGCCCCGGTCGAGGTCGCGGCAGGTCTTCGAGGCGTTCGAGCTTGTAGTCGCGGTTGACGACTTCGAGCACGATGGGGCTGCCAAGCGTGGTGCCACGCCAAATGCCGGTGCGAACCTGCACTTCGTCGGTTTCAATCCGCTGCCGCCCGCCACGCCCGTAGCCCCCCTGCCGCCGCCGAAGCTCGACGTCGATCTGACTAGGATCCACTTCCACGCCGGCGGGAAAGCCATCGACCAGAGCAATGAGCGTCTGCCCATGCGATTCACCAGCGGTCCAATAACGAAGCATGAGTTAAGTAGCGAGGGTTCAGGGAGCGAAACTCGGGAAAACGGGAAACCTTCAGTATAATTGGAAGCCAAAGGTTGAACTATCGGGGGAAATTCGGGCTAATGGTCGAGGTTTTCCGAATCTCCTACATTCCACCATCCTTTCATGCACGACGAGAATCCCTACGCAGCGCCGCAGGCAGAGCTCGACGAGCTTGATCCTGCGCTAAAGGACGATCCTCGAATCCGTCGCAAGGATAGTTCCCTTCGGATACCTGTCGATGTTGTGATTCCGCATCGTTGTGTCAGCTGCAATCGCCCCGCTCCGCATCCGTTGAAAGTCACTATCGTCAAGCCTGACCCTAAACCAAAGCGGGACTACCGCTGGTACGCGGTGGCTGCCGCAGCGCTCGCATTCTTATTTCTTGCGGGTGCGTGCGCCGGCATCAATTTGCCGTTCGAGTTGTACCCCATATCACCCTGGATAGTTCCGTTTCTAGTAGGAGGAGCTGGTGCGGCCTTGCTCGCGACGCGTTGGCGAGACAGCATAGCGATCGAATTCTACACTTGCCGCGGCCATCAGTACGTCACTTGGTATAGTCAAGTCCTTGGATGGACGGTCAGTGCCGTCGGTGTGGTATTTCCCATTTACATGACGATCCCTGGCGCGGATATGACTTGGCTACGGGGAGCTAACATTCTGTACGTCTATCTCCTCATCGGCTTTGTCTTCTTATCCAATCGCATATCGATTTGGTGTCATCTAAATATCCACGGTAAGCAACTTGATGCGCACACGCTGGAAGTCCAAGGCTTCGGCAATAAGTACCTCGAAAGCTTCCCCGAGTCCAACGACGCGTAGGTCGTCGGCTGTTTGAAAAGCGAATGAGCAGCTCACTCGCTCTCGCCCAGGTCCGTTGCTAGGCCCATCATCGAACAGTACTCGTTGATCGACTTCAGGAACACCTCGCCGTAGTCGCGGAGTTTGGCGGCGCCAACGCCGCGGATGCGGGCGAAGGTTTCTTCGCTCGTCGGGCGGCGGCGGGACATTTCGCGGAGGGCGTTATCGCCGAACACGATGTACGCGGGGACCGCTTTCTCGGCGGCCAGTTCGCTGCGGAGCGTTCGCAGGTGCTCGAACAAACCGCGGTCGACTCCCTCCCAGTTCTCCTCGGGCTTGGCCTTGGAGCTGCCCGCCGATTTCGCCGGAGCGAGCAGTTGCGGCACCAGCTCGCCGCGAAGGACTTCACGGCCAGTGGGGGTGATTTGCAGCACACCGTACTCGCCCGCTTTCATCAGGTGTCCCTGGCCGACGAGTTGCTCGATCCAGTCGCGAATCGTCGTGCCGCGTTCGTGTTTCAAAATGCCATACGTGCTGAGTCTAGTGTGGTTGAACTTCGTGACGTTCTGATCCTTCGAACCCGCGAGGACCTTCGCCGTGTGGCTGGCTCCGAAACGCTGTTCGAGCCGCGCGACGCACGAGAGGATCTTCTGGGCGTTGATCAGCGAGTCGTCGGCGAAGCTCAGTTCGGCGAGGCAAACGTCGCACGCGCCGCAGTTGTCGCGGTCGAACTCCTGCCCGAAGTACTCGACGATCGCGCGGTGACGGCACTTGAGCGACGTGGTGAATCGCATCATTTCTTCGAGCGATCGCAAGGCTCCTTCGAGCGCCGCCGTTTCGCCCTCTTCGATCATCCGCCGCCACAACACAGGGTCGCTCCCCTTGTAGAGCAACAGGCACTCGGCTTCGAGACCATCGCGACCCGCGCGGCCACTTTCCTGCACGTAGGCTTCGAGCGACTTGGGCATGCCCGCGTGGATCACGAAGCGGACGTTCGGTTTGTCGATGCCCATGCCGAATGCCACGGTCGCCACGATCACCTCGATGCGGTCGGAGAGAAAGCCCTCCTGATTCCGCGAGCGTGCGATGTCGCTCATCCCCGCGTGGTACGGAGCGGCTCGCACACCGGCGGACTTGAGCTCGGAGGCGACGCTCTCCACTTCGTTGCGACTAATGCAGTACACGATGCCCGACTCGCCCTTGTGACGCGAGATGACTTCGCGAATCTGGTCGAGCTTCTGCGCTGCACGGCGGACTCGGAACACGAGGTTCGGACGGTCGAACGAGCCGATGAGCAATTCGGGCGACTCGAGCGCGAGGCCACGGATGATGTCCTGTCGCACCTGATCGGCGGCGGTCGCCGTGTAAGCGTGGACGCCCACGCCGGGAAGGGCTCGCTTGAGTTGTCCGAGGGCCGTGTACTCGGGCCGAAAGTCGTGCCCCCAGCTGCTGACGCAGTGGGCTTCGTCGATCGCGACGAGCGACACTTCGACCGAACGCAGGAACTCCAGCGTGTTCGGGCGGACGATTCGCTCGGGGGCGGCGTATAGCAGTTTGATTTCGCCACTACGCACCTTGGCGGTCACCTCACGCCGCTCGTCGTGCGACAGCGAACTGTTGATGAACGCCGCCGACGCTCCATTGGCACGCAGGGCGTCGACCTGGTCTTTCATCAGCGAAATGAGCGGCGAAACCACCACCGCCACGCCCGGCATTGCCAGGGCAGGAGCCTGATAGCACAGCGACTTGCCACCGCCGGTGGGCAGAATCACCAGCGAATCGCGATGCTGGGTGACGCATGCCATCGCCTCGGCTTGCAGCGGGCGGAAGCTGTCGTAGCCCCAGTACTTGGCGAGCACCTCGCGCAGCTCGCGAGCGTATTTTCCCTCAGGCGACGCGGCGGCAGTCGGGGCAGGTCGATCCATCGGTGAGCCAGTTGGCAGCAGGGGCAAGTTGAGTTGCCTGCCATTTTCGCCGATCGACGCCCCCAATTGAAGGGGCATAGTTCGGAGAAGCTGCGCAGTTTGAAACCGAGGCCGATAGTGTCGCGATTTCGGCGAAATTCGATTGACTGCGACTTTATTCTTCCGGCGTGCCTGTGGAGGCAGGTCGTAAGTCGCTCGGCGGTAGGAGTTTAGCGTGATCATCAGAAGGTGGCTGAAAAGGGTTTTGTCGCAGGGGGTGCGACAAAACTAAAATCGGAGTTAAATCGGGAAATCAGGGATAGCAAGTTAGGGGGTTAAGTGTTTACTACTGAACATGAAGATACATTCGCGAATCTAACACACCCGAAGCGCGCTTTCTACTCACATTCTGAAAAAAGTCGAAAATACTTCTGTGGCAAAAAGGTACTGGATTCGCAAGGATTTAAGTTGATTTTGGGAACACTAATCGGCGCTAATATTCGCTAATAAGAGGAAGAGTAGAGTCGACGTTGGGATTGGGGGGAGGAACAGGAGGGAACGGAGAGAACGGAGGAATTCGAGGTAGCCGGATTCGCAAGAATTCGGGCGGCACTAGAGTGGAAGATCCATTTGTTTGGAGCCACGGATTCGCACGGACAAGCACGGATGGATCAATTTGTCTGAGGCCCGAAAGAATAGGACGCGGATGAACGCGGATTGGGCAGGATGAGCGCGGATTTTGGGAACACTAATCGGCGCTGATCTTCGCTAATGAAGAGTAAGTTGCTGACGCACCATGCACGAAGGGAATGTGCATCCGAGCGAACTGTGGACATCGGCGTGGAGTGCGCGGGGCGAAACACCGGGTGAACTGGCGGAGCCGTAGGGAGCGCAGCAACAAAAATAGCCGGAGTCGCCAGAATTCGGGCGTCACCAAGTGGTGGCCCCAAACTCTTGCGACCCCGGCTACGGAAGCTTGTCTATTTCTACGGCGCTGCTTCTATGGCACTTCGCGGTCCTCTACGACTGCCGATACCGGCCGTAGGCCAGTGCGGCGGAGCCGAGTAATAGCAGGGCGATGGACGAGGGTTCGGGGATGGCTCTTTCCACAACGACGTTGTCGAGGCCGCTTAGGAAATTGTTGGGGGCGCTGCCATTAAAGAACGTGATGGAAGTCGACGTGCTGGTGGCGACGAAGGGAACGCTGAACTGAAGCCAGTCGAGCATGTTCGTCGGCCCCGTCGGATTGAAGTAGGGGACGCGCGGGTTGCCATCGATACTAAGGTCGACCGTGGAGGGAAAGAACTGGCCACCCCCGGTTGCAGAACCGACGTAGAAGCTGAGCAGGTAGGAATCGCCGATGGTGGTGGCAATGCTTTGCGTCAGTCCACTGCTGGGGTCGTTGGACATGATGCCGGCCATGTCGGCCCACTGCTCTCCGTCCTGGGCTTGGAACGTGATGCCGGATTGCGTGAACCCACCATCTACGATCGAGGTGTCGACACCGACGACGGTCCAGCCTGTGACAGCCGTCGATCCGCCGAGATAGTTTGCGTAGAAGTTCGCGGGAACAACGGGATCTTCGAAGGACCCGTTCACGATGAGGTTGGCGAATGATGAAGGCGCAGCGAAGAGTGCCAACAGGGTGAATGCCAAGCTGTAGATGAGTCTCATTAGGCTTCCTAACGTCAGAGTTCCCCGGATCGTTACCACCGCAGTAGTCCCACCAGTATGGCCGACCCGCGGATAAACGCAATACAATTGGTTCTACAAATCCCGGGGTGTAATCGATTGTTTACACGCAGGTGGGTTTTTGGGCCCGAAGGATCGGCGTTTTCCGGGATCCATTCATTCCCGGCAGCCGTGGCAGCACGCAGCAGAAGAGCAAGCATCGGTAGTCCGATTCACCTTAGGGGATCAATCATAGTCGGCCCGAACTCTTGCGAGTCCGGCCACTGCCCTCGTCACTCGTGCTTCGGCCCCTCCAACATCAACTCGTCAATTTTCTCCGCCACTTCCTTCGGCGGGGCGATGGCGATGAGATAGTGATGGCGACCGGTGGGGGATTCGGTCCAGGTGTGCACGCCATCGGATTCGTTGGGCACCGCGACGTTTCCGGCGGGGGAAAGCTTCCAGTACTTCTGAGGTCCGCGGACGGCGTAGAGCACGGCGGTTTGGTCCCAACTGTTGCGATCTTTGAGCCCCGTATAAAGTTCGTAGCCGCGGCGGAGCGGATTGCTGGTGGGTTTGCCTCGGAGCAGCGCGCCGGTGAGGACAGGCTCGCCAATTTCGAAGCCGCTAAGCACTAAGTTGGTCGGCCAATGATTGAGGGCGTGTTGGGCCGACTTAGGCAGCACTTCGAGGTTGTACTCGCCGTGTCCGTTGTCAAATTTTCCGTTCGGAAACATCCCAGCCATCGCGACCCACTGCTTCACTTTTGCCTTCACTAGTTCGTCACCAGTGAGAGGACTCACTTCGTCGGCAGGCGATTCCAGCAGCGCGGCGAGATTGTTGAGGAAGCCAACCGACACGATGGTGACACTGCCATCGGGCTGCCCGGCAAGCACTTTGCGATAGAGCTCGACCGCCGACGGGAGCTTGTTCGCATCGATAGTGTCGTGCGGGAACTCGGCGGCGACCTGTTTGGTGTACTTCGAGTCGATCGGTTTATCGCTGGCAGGTTCGCCGCGAAACTTGCTGGCCACGCCGATCGGCACATCGGGCCGGCCGTACCAGGTGTTGATGGCGTCGACGCACCCGGCTGACCACGGATTGTTGGACGAGATGGTGCAAGCCAGGATCTCGCACTCACCACGATCGGCAAGAACGTGCAGCACTGCGAGCGCCCCCACGTCGTCGCAGTCGCCCGCCATGTCGGTATCGAAGATGACGCGGACGGGCTCGCGGGCGGAGGACAGCGAGAACGCCCAGGGTGAAGTCAGAAGAAAAGCAATGACCATCCATCGATAAAGGAGCATCTGGATACTCTGTGGCAGGTGACGTGGCTATTGACAGCAACGCTCCATTCTAACGTCTAATACTTGTCAATGAGAACTCGTCCGGGAGCGAATGATTCGCGCCGTTCGACGGTCGAGTATACTGGACCGCGACGAAGCCACTCTTCCACCATCGGGGGTAACGCGATGCGAATTCTGGTCCTGCTGCTTCTACTTATCGGCTCGGCGTGTAGCACGAAACCGGCGGACCCTAGCGCCGCGGCGCAGTCAAAAACCCTCGCCGAGGCGCGGGACGGGTTCGTTACCACAATCGTTCGCGAGGACGAAAGTGCGGGGCCAGCAGAAGAGCCGACTGGCGACGCGTTTGAGTTGATCAAGTACACCTCGGAAGTCGGTCCGCTCGCGGCGTACGTGACTAAGGATCCCGGCGACGGGAAGAAGCATCCGGCCATCGTGTGGATCACCGGGGGCGATTGCAACACGATTGGCGACGTGTGGTCGCCACAGCCACGGGAGAACGACCAGTCGGCGAGCGCATTTCGCGAGGCGGGGATCGTGATGATGTTTCCGTCACAGCGTGGTGGGAACGACAATCCAGGAAAGCGTGAGGGTTTCCTCGGCGAGGTCGACGACATTCTCGCGGCCACCGACTATCTTGCCGCGTTGCCGTATGTCGACGCCGATCAGATTTACCTGGGCGGGCACAGCACCGGGGGAACCATGGCAATGCTGGTTAGCGAGACGAGCGATCGCTTCCGAGCGGTGTTGGCACTGGGCCCCGTGGCTTCGCCAACGCAGTACGGCGGCGAGTTCCTGTTTTGCGATCCGAAGAATGAACAGGAAGTATCGCTTCGTACTCCACTGTTGTGGATGAAGGACGTGAAGTCGCCGATGGTCGTGATCGAAGGAGCCAACCAAGGGAACTGGGAGGGCTCGATCTCGGTGATGGCTGAGAACAACAAGAACCCCAACATTCGCTTCTTCGCCGTCCCGGGACACGACCACTTCAGCGTCATCGCGCCGGCCGCGGAGTTGATGGCTAGTCAGATTGTGAAGGGGAACGTCGAGATCACCGAAGAGATGGTGCGGGAACTCAAGTAAGCATGGTTGAACGAGTTCTCCAACGCCGCCGTTGGCACCAGTTCGTCTTCCTCGCCGCGGGTGTTTACAACATTGCGTGGGGGCTCTACGCGGCGTTCGATCCACAGTGGTTGTTTCGTTTCGCCGAGATGCCGGTGGCGGTGCATCCGCAGATCTTTGCCTGCCTGGGGATGGTGGTGGGGCTTTATGGGGTGCTCTATCTCGAAGTCGCCCGAAGGCCCGAGCGGGGGTGGCTGATCGCGGCCGTGGGACTCACCGGCAAGGTGCTGGGGCCGATCGGGCTCGCGGGGCTCCTCGTTTCGGGCGAGTGGCCGCCGGCGACGCTGGTACTGTGCCTGACGAACGACTTCATCTGGTGGGTGCCCTTTGGGCTGTACCTTTGGGACGCTTGGCCTTGGTTTCGCGAGGACGTGCGATCCGCTTAGTACGCTACTGTTCGCGGACCTCGTGGAGGTCCGGCTATTGAAAGCTCACCATCGAGGAAGCACCTAGCCGGACCGCCACGCGGTCCGCGAGTCGGAAGGTCGCTGACCGCCGTGCAACCACCCTCCCGCGCGAAGAACTGCCGTGTAAACCGGTGGTGAGGTACGGATCGCTGAAGTTGGGCGGGATTCGGCAATAGTGACGATGAAATAAACGAACCCACCGGTAATGGGTGCGTATAGCAGTTGGCGAATAATGAATCCGCCGATTTTTAGGTCTACTCCAGCTTGTGTGAAGGAAGTTCGATGACGATGACGCCCGATTTTTGGGTCTGCTCGATGGTGTTGTGCTGGTTGGTTTGGGACGCTGGTCGTCGCCGCTAGCAGCGCCGCGGGGGCTTCAGACGGGGGCTATCTAACTGGAGCCATGCGTAACTGAAGCGATGCAACTGGGGGTGGGCACTAGGGACGGCGAAGACCGACACGTTCGGTACTCGATCGCCGTCTGAGGGCTAAGAGGGCCACCACTCCCCCCAGTGCCAAGGCGACGCTCGTTGGCTCGGGGATTCGCACCAGGGGCGTGACGCTGCCTCGACCGGTGCCGTAGTGCGTCGTGATCGCGGCTAGGTCGTCGGGGTGAAGCTCGCCGGTGCCGGGGCCAGCGAACCGTCGGAAGATCCAAAACAAGTTCGAGCCCTCTACGTCGCTGTGCGTCAGTCCCAGCGAGTGCCCCAGTTCGTGGATCGCTGCGCCAAGGATGTCGGGCTCGCGGAGTGTGCCATTCAATTGCCACGGGTCGCTGTGGTCGAAGTCGACGTCGCCGTTCGACACGCTGGGTCCCGGGAAACGGGCCTGGGCCTTGGTCGTGGGATTGCCCGTCGGCGGATCGGGGCCGTTGATGTAAATGTGGCGGAACCGGATCATTCCGTACTGAGTCGACTGGCCATAGGGGAGCCCATCGTCGGGCACTTCAGTGAAGTGGAGCGGCGCGACCTCGGCCCACACGCTAAAGGCTTCTTCGATAGCCGTGCGTATCTGCGACTCGGGGACCGGATCGCCCGCCGGGTTCAACAGCCCCCCGTCGAGCAGATTCTGATAGCTGTACGTCAGGTAGACCGGGTCGCCAAGATTCGCTTGGGGCCACTTTCCTTGAAACGGCCCGTACGCCATCGCCGAGTGCCACGCGCCGAGGCCGAAGGCTGCAATGAGGACCCACAAGTATCGAGAGCTACGCCGCATGATTTGCCACCCACGCCCAGACTGAGAAACACTGTAGGGAAACGCCGAAGAGAAACGCTAGGAGAGAATTCCACCAAGTCGCACCGGCGAGGCCGGCTAGCAGGTCGAATCGCGTTTCACTGGCAATGGGTTTCTGGGGTTGCAAGAAGAAAGTCCGCGAACCGCCGGCGGGTGGCGGGCTGTCCCTCTATTATGCAGCCGGTCGGCTGGCGGTGCAACGGAATTGCCATCCCTGCCCGAGTCGCCCGAAGTGCGTTATTATTCAGGGTTTAGCTGCTATGAGCTGGGTGTTTTTGTGGGAGGACTCTCCGAGTCCGAAGTCCCTTGAGGAATCGGCCTCGGAGAGGCCTCCCACAGGTACCTTTGCTTCCCACCTTCTGTACCCTGACCTCTGACTCCTCGCGCCCAACGATGAAAACGGACGAACTTCGCGAAAAGTACCTGGCGTTCTTCGAGACCAAGGGGCACACCCGCGTGGCGAGCGACGTGCTCGTGCCGACCTGGGACCCCAGCGTGCTGTTCACGCCGGCGGGGATGAACCAGTTCAAGGACCACTTCCTGGGCAAGGTGAAGCTCGAGTACACCCGGGCCACCACCTGCCAGAAGTGCATGCGGACCGGCGACATCGACAACGTCGGCCGGACGCCGCGGCATCACACGTTCTTCGAGATGCTGGGCAACTTCAGCTTCGGCGACTACTTCAAGCGCGAAGCGATTGAGTGGGCGTGGGAGTTCCTGACCGACCAGAAGTGGCTCGGCCTGCCGCCGGAAACGTTGAGTGTCACCGTCTACAAGGACGATCAAGAAGCGGCCGACATCTGGCACCAGAAGATTGGCCTGCCGATGTCGCGGATCTCGTTTGAGGACGAAGACGAAAACTTCTGGCCCGCGAGTGCGCCGAGCCAAGGCCCCGATGGCGTGTGCGGCCCGTGCAGCGAAATTTATTACACCGCACCAGGCCGTCCGGCGCTGGAGATTTGGAACCTGGTGTTCACGCAGTTCAACCGCGTGGGCGATCCGCCGAATAACCTCCGTCCCCTGCCATCGCAGAACATCGACACCGGCATGGGCCTCGAGCGTACTGCCGCGGCGCTGCAGAACGTCGAGACGAACTTCCACATTGATATTCTGAAACCGATCGTCGGCGCGGCTGCCGAAGTGTGCGGCGTGAAGTACGAGTACGATTCGGAGAACGGCCGCCGGCTGCGCCGCATCACCGACCATGTCCGTGCCTGCACATTCGCGGTGCATGAAAACGTCTACCCGGGCGCGAACAAGGAGAAGTACGTCGTAAAGCGTCTGCTCCGGCGCGCTGTGCTCGACGGGCATCAAATGGGCATGCGCGAGCCGTTCCTTGGGAAGATCGTCCCGACGGTGGTCGAGATGATGCAAAGCACTTACCCCGAGCTCAAAGAAACCGTCAGTCGCGTGGCGAGCGTGATCGAGAAGGAAGAGGCCAACTTCTTCTCAACCATCGATGGTGGACTCAATCGCATCGAGCGAGCGTTCGACGAGATGCGTAAGGACAATCGCACCACGGTCGATGGCCACGTGGCCGCCGAGCTGTACCAGACGTATGGCGTCCCGCCCGAGTTGTTCGAATCCCTCGCCGCGGAGCACAACTTGGCGTTCGACTGGGACGGCTACACCCAAGCGATGGAAGAGCACGGCGAAGCGTCCGGCAAGCTGGTTCATACGGTGATGGGCTCGAAGGGGCCGATCGACTCGCTCAAGCAAGCGTTCCACAAGACCGAGTTTCTCGGCTACGAAACCACCGAAGCCTCGGCCGGCATCATCGGCATCATCGCCGGCAAATCGCCGAACGACCACCTGTGCGACAAGATGGAAGAGGTCGGACACAAAGACCCCGTCCGCGTGGTGCTCGACAAGACTCCGTTCTATGGCGAGAGCGGTGGTCAGGTGGGGGACGTCGGCAAGCTCGTGGGCAAGAACTTCGAGTTCGACGTCATCGACACACAGAAAGATGGCGAGCTGTTCGTCCACTTGGGGCACCTCAAGAAGGGCGTGATGAGCGAAGGGGACACCGTCACCGCGACGGTCGACACTTCGCGCCGCGACGCCATTCGCCGTGCCCACTCGGCGACGCACCTGCTGCACCACGCCCTGCACAAGCACCTGGGCGAGCACGCGCAGCAGCAAGGTTCGAAGGTGGACACCGACTGGCTGCGGTTCGACTTCACGAACCTTAGCCCCGTGACGCCCGAGCAACTCGCGGCGATCGCCGACGACGTGGCGGCCGACGTGAAGACGGCCGCAGCGGTAAGGTGGGAAACCCTGCCGCTGGCCGAAGCTCGCAAGCAAGGCGCGATGATGCTGTTCGGCGAGAAGTACCCCGACCCCGTGCGAATGGTGTCGATGGGCCCGCTGGCACATGGCACCAACAGCCGCGAATTGTGTGGTGGTACGCACCTGACGAATACCAAAGAGGTCGGCGCGTTCGAGATCCTCAGCGAAGAAGGTGTCTCGGCTGGGACGCGGCGTATCGTGGCACTCACGGGTCCTCGGGCCGAGCAGCAAGCCACCGAGACCACCGCGGCACTGGACGCAGTAGCGAAGCTGCTTAGTGTCGAAGCCGACCAAGTCCCCGCGGCCGTCTTAGTGCTACTCAACGAGCAGCGCGGGCTCAAGAAACAGCTCGGCGGCGGCACTGCGGCTGGCGAGGTCGAGAAACTGCCGAAGTCGACCGGCAAGCTGACCTACTCGGGCGTCAAGCTAGCCCTCGCCGAGGCTGGCCGGCATTTGTCGGTCGCACCGCTGGCGGTGCTGCATCGCGTCGAGTCGCTGCTCGCCGAAGTCGAAGGCCTGAAGAAGCAGCTCGCCCAGCGCGAGGCGGCGGGTCCGCTCTCTGCCGACACGCTGCTGGAGTCGGCCAAGACGATTGGCGACACCGTGATCGTGGTCGCCGAAACGCCTGGTGCCCCGCAAAACCTGATGCGGCAGCTCATTGACCAGCTTCGGGCGAAGAAGGATAGCATCGCCGTGCTGCTCGCGGCCCGCGAGGGAGACGACAAGGTGACGTTGATCACCGGCGTGTCGAAGGACCTCGAAAAACGAGGTGTGAGTGCCGGAAAATGGATCGGCCCCGTGGCCAAGGTGCTTGGCGGCGGCGGCGGTGGCCGTGCCGACATGGCCCAAGCGGGGGGCAAAGACCCCGCGAAGCTGCCCGAGGCCCTCGAAGTCGCGCACAAGACGATCGCCGAGATGATCGGCGGTTGAGCGGTCGTCGAACAATCAACCAACCCGAGTGAGCCGGGGCGTCCTCGCCCCCGGAAACATTGAGTAAGGCTCAGTCGTGCCTTCGTCTACATTTCCGGGGTCGGGGACGACCCGGCTCGCTGGTTACGCTCGCGACATTAGCGGGAGCATCTTGCCTCCGCCGTGTTGGGTGGGACAGAGTACACTAGCAAGTCTGCCCCCTCACCCTAGCCCTCTCCCCCAACTTGGTGTCCTTGGCGCGGAAGCTCACTCTCGAGAGTTCTCGCGACACCAAGCTGGGGGAGAGGGGACAAGACTTTCCTCATCACTTCTTCACGAATTGCTAGCGTTTTGGCGCGCTATTTTCTTTAAGCCTCGGTTGATCAAACGTGGCCATCGGAATTAAGATGAGGGCACAGGCGGAGCTGGACGGACTTCATGGCAAACGCAACTACTCTTTGTTGCTCCGCGTGCTGGTAGCGGCCGGTCAGGTAAAACCGGTAGTCGATCGAATTGGGTCTGCTTGTGTCGCCCGCGATCGGGCGTCGCTGCCTTTCTACTTCTAGAGACGGAGCGCCCTAGCATGAGTACTTGTGAATCTGGTTTCGCTATTGATGTGAGCCGCGGACCGAACTGGTTGTTCCTGCGACTCGACTCGGCCAAGGAAGGAACCGATCAACAACTGGCGGACGCCCTGTGGGGCATTGTCTCGCGGCACTTTATCTACCGTGTGGTGCTGGAGTTCGGCCCCAAGTTTGGCCAACTCTCGCCGATGATGATCGCGCAGCTCGACGCCTTCCGCACCCGACTCGATGCCTACGATGGCGCGCTACGGGTGTGTGGACTCAACAAGAAGTCGGCCGACAACTTGGCGACCTATTGCACCGAGTCGAAGATGAAGTCGCGTCTCACCAGCCATTCGTCGCTGGTGACGGCGGTGTTTGGCACCGAAGAGTCGTCCTCCTCGCTGCCGGCCTACGCCCACCAGGACGAAGTCAACCAAGATAGCGATTTCGAAGCGCTGCGAGTGCATTGAGCACTGGCTTCGGCTGATCGTTGTCGTCGAACAACCCGGCGCCCGGGAATTCCCCGCTCTTGTCCGAGAGCTGATTCCAGACCACCACTTGGACGCAGTTCTTGGCAAGTAGCGGCGGCAAATAGCGCTCCACCCACTCGGCACGCGTGCTGACCGTCTCCTGCGGCTGCGCGTCGCGGTGCGCCCGCGTGTCGACGGTGAGCATTAGGAACAGGGGCAACTCGAACAGCCCCCACTGGTCGACCAGACGGCTGAAGGCGAGCGCCGGGCGCGGGGCCGTGGCGAGTGGCTGGGAACCGATGTTGAGTTCGAGCCCGATGCCCGAGAGCCCCAGGTCGGCTCGTACCAGGGCGTCGGCGAAGTGCATCGGCGCGAGGTCGATCTGCTGCGTCCCCATGTACTCGGCCCACGGTTGGTCGAAGCTCACGACGATCGGCGTTCGCTGATCAAGGTCGCGAATGGCGTGGATGGCCGAGGCGACGATCTGCAGTCGGTCTTCGTCCCCTAGCGATAAAACGCGGGGGCGATTCATCCGCGACGCGACGTGCCACAGCTGCACTTTGCCTCGGTAGCGCTTCACGGTGTGGCGAACGTGGTCGAGCATGAAGCTCGACAGCGTGTCGTAGTCGCCCTCCCACAAGTAGGTCCAGTCAGGAACGCGACGTTCGTCGAACTGAAGCAGCGGACCACCAACGACCTTCAGCCCATTCTTCTGCGCCCAGCGAAGTTCGCTGTCAGTGGCGTCCCAATTACGTTTGCCTTCGCTCGCCTCGACATCTCGCCACGACATGGGCAAGGTGACCAAGTTGAACGTGCTGGCGACCTGTGCGCGGAGTTCAGTGTCGGGAAGCTCGCCACTGAGGTCGACCCCCAACAGCGTATGCAGCGGACCCGAACGGGTGCGAAGCGCGAGGGCCTGTTCGGCATACACCGCGGCCAAGTGCTCGCCAGCCACCACGGCCAGCTCAATCGCTTTATTGGCCTCTTCCGCAGCGGTCGCGGGATCGTGCTGCCTCGATGCCGCGCGCGCGAAGTGTTTCGTCGCCGCGAGAATCTCTTCCTCCAGCTCCGCGGCAACCACTAACCCCAACTGCCGCCACGCTTCGAGCTGATTCCGCAAGCGGTGCACCATGCCCCGGGCGAGCTCGACTTCCAGGAAGTACGGAGTGTCGCGTTCCATGAGGGTCGAGGTGGCGAGCAGCAATTCGCCGCGATCAGCCACCTGCCACGGAACGCACACCGCGCCCGACTCCGTTTCAACCCGCTGGATAACGAGTTGCTTTTCCGAAATGAAGACGCTGCAAAACCACGGGAGCTCTTCGAACCCGATCATGTGGACCCGCGCGGGATCCAGACCAGCAAGCCGGCTGCCGTCATGCACAAACAGTCGCATCAATCCCATGACGGAGCGGACCTACGGGGGCGTACCAGCAGCGGCAACGTGCCGGCCAAGTGGGTTGTCTAAGCGGTGCCGGTTCGCAGGAGGTGGCAGCTTGCTCCATCGCTTCGCAGCAAGCCTTCCAGTGTACTTGAAGGCCGGCAAAAGGGGCAAGCACTCTGCGCCCGGCATCTGGGGCGTTATACTCCTCGGTAGACCGCGTTGGAGCCCTGTTTTATCGAGGCTGAGCCTCATTTTGGATGGAGAAGGCGGATGCCAAGCGAACCACTGATCGAAAGCCAAGTGGGGAACCTACCGGCCAAGCGGGGCAAGGTTCGTGATGTCTACGACCTGGGCGAGTACCTGCTACTGGTGGCCACCGACCGCATCAGCGCCTTCGACTGGGTGCTGCCGACCGGCATTCCGGACAAAGGGCGCGTGTTGACGGGAGTGAGCCAGTTCTGGTTCGACCACCTGCAGACGCCCCACCACCTGATCACGACCGACGTCGACCAGATGCCGCTGCCCGAAGGGACTGACCGGGAGGTGCTGCGAGGCCGGTCGATGCTGACGAAGAAGGCCAAGGTGGTGCCGATGGAGTGCGTGGTGCGCGGGTACCTCGCCGGTTCGGGATGGAACGAGTACCGCGAGTCGGGCGAAGTGTGCGGCGTGAAACTGCCCGGGGGCCTCGTCGAAAGCGATCGCCTGCCCGAACCGATCTTCACCCCCGCCACCAAAGCCGAAATGGGCGAGCACGACGAGAACATCAGCTTCGAACGCATGGCGAGCGTCATCGGCACCGAGCTCGCCGAAGAACTCCGCACGCGAAGTATTGACCTCTTCAACCGCGGCTCGGAGCACGCGGCCAGATGCGGCCTCTTATTTGCCGACACGAAGTTCGAGTTTGGCCATTGCGACGGCGAGCTGATCTTGATCGACGAAGTGATGACCCCCGACAGCTCGCGCTTCTGGCCCGCCGACCAGTACCATCCAGGCGGCCCTCAACCGTCGTTCGACAAACAGTTCGTCCGCGATTGGCTACTCGCAAGCACTTGGGATCGCAACAGCGCGCCGCCTGAGCTCCCCGAAGAGATTGTTGCCAAGACGCGTGCGAAGTACATCGAAGCCTTCGAACGACTGACGGGCGCGGAGTTTGCTTGGAAGTGAGAGGATGCTTGAGTGGGAGCATTTGGTCCGACGACACGTAGGTCGTCGGCTATTTACTGCGAGTAACGAAGCAACTCTCCAGTCGAGCTGAAATAGCGGACGACCTACGTGTCGTCGGAGAAAACATTGCATCCTCCCACGGCGCGTCTTTAGAATATCCTCGATCGATCAGAAGGGGATATCAACGTGCCTTGCTACCTTTTCACTTTCCACACTTACGGATCATGGCTTCCCGACCGCCCACGTGGATTTGTGCGGAGGCACGCGGGTCTTCTTGCTCAAAACAAAGACCTAGCCGACGTTTATCGTGGTCAGATGGTGCATGGAACGGTCTCGCTTGCTGACGAAGTTCAACTAGCCATCATCGCGACCTTGCTGAAAGCGTCACCGCATGTGGACTGCCGTCCCCACAGCATTGCAACGGACAACAACCACATCCACCTGCTCGTGAGCTGGAAGAACGAAGAGCGAGGATGGGAGCAAACACGCTCAAGCTTTAAGAAGTCGATGACCCTAGAGCTAAAGGGATTGGACTCGTCGCACAAATGGCTCTCGCGGGACGCATCGCGAAAGCAGATTCAAGATCGCGATCACTTCGACTATCTCGTAAACTCGTACCTACCCGATCATCGAGGATGGAAGTGGGACGAGCGAGTCGGATATTTCAAGACGATGGATGAGTTGCGCCAGGGGCTGTCCGACGACGCGTAGGTCGTCGGCTATTCACTGCGAGTAACGAAGCAACTCTCCAGTCGAGCTGAAATAGCCGACGACCTACGTGTCGTCGCAAGAAGCCTGCTTAGAACTTCCACCGGAACTCGGCCCGAGCGCCGGTGATGTCTTCGGCGTTCTCGAGCCAGCCGTGCATCACGTCGAAGCGGAGTAGGTGTGCGTTGGTGATGGGAACTTGGTAGCGAGCGCCCACACCCGCTTGGTTGCCGGGGGCGCTGCGATCGATATCGGAACCCATGACGCCGAGCGCGGCGACTTCGACGATTAGCTGTTGATCGAAATTGTGCCCCAATAGGTCAATACCGGTTGCCATGCCGTAGGTGTTGTTGCCCGTGGCGTCGAGCGTTGGATAGCCCGTGAGGGCGTCGCTCTGGAACAAAATGCCCGTATTAAACAGCACCCCGCCGAACACCGCCGCCCGCGCCGCGGGTTGCGGGCGGTCGAAGCCGACGAAGAAGTTCGTGTACGGCATGAAGTTGTATGGCCGCTCGGTGATGAACGTGTTCTCGGCCAGCAGCAGCACGCCGTCGGCCGTACGCTGGTCTTCCGGCAGGTTTTGCCCCGCGTTGAGGATCACTCGCATCGAGTTCGATACCATGTTCAGGTATCGGCGTGTGTACGATATACCGATGTTGTTGTAGCTGAAGTCGGCGTCTTTCGTGTCGTTGACGTAGGCGTAGCCGACCTCGAAATACCCGCCACGACTCTCAATGAAGGTCGTCGCACCAAAGAGTTGCGCGGCGTTCTCGTCGAAGTTCACGGCATCGGTGCTCACGTTGTCAAACGCCGCGAAGAACGTGACATCGTAATTGGACCAATCGAGGCCCGGACTGTTTTGAGCGGGGATCGTCGCCGCGAGGCCGACCATCGCGTCCTGCATCCACACGCCATTCTGGAACAACAGCGGAACCAACCCCGCCGTGAATGGCAAGTCGAACGCCGCGTACTGGGAGTTGAAACCTCCAAGGATCTGCCCGAGGTCGCCTTCGAAGAACAGCGTGTCGGTATTCACGTCGAAGAAGTCGAGTTCGTTGAAGAACTCGCCATTCTCGATGCGCATGAAGCTGTTCCCCTCCTGAAAGGGACCTGAGAACATATGAAAACGCTCGGTGCTCGTGAGCCAGTAGTCGATTTCGAGATTCAGCCGATGAGCAAGCACCGTGTTGTCGCTACCGACGACGTTGTTCTGGGCAAATCCCACGCGGTAGTCGCCGTAGACGTAGAACTTTTGCTGCACCAAGTTGGTCGGTCCGAATAAATCCTGCGCCGGCGGCACCGGACCGTTGCGGTAGAGCGGGAAACCCCACTCGACGAGCGGATGTTGCACGGGCACCTGGTACTTGTCGCCGTAGACTCCTAGAGCTGCATTGCTATCCCACGGAATGCAGTCGTAGACAGGGCCGTTGCTAAAGTCGTTTTCGTAGTAAGTCGACATCTGCCCCCGGCAATCGGTCGCGGGGGGATGCTCCAGTACGTGACCTTCTTCCGGCTTGTGCTCGGTGGCACCGAACGCTGGCAAGTCGCAGTCGTAAGGCATGCCCGCGGTGTTCGGCAGCGGTGGCGGTGGGAGCACACCGAAACGCAGTACCGAAGGCTGAAACGCCGTTTCGGTGCCGCAGTCGTAGGCAACCTTCAAAGGTTCGGGTAGGGTCGACCAAGCCTGATCTGGAGTGGCGACTAATTCGTTGGGCACCAAGGTTGGCTGCGGAGTCACCGGAGTCGCCGGGTCCTGGGTGGGATATTCGGCGACTCGGGGAGGAGCGAACAGAGAACCGCCCGCCCCCTGCCCTACCGCGTTTGACCCCAGCGCGCAGGCCACGATCGTCAGACTAAGCAGTCTGATCGCTACGTGTTTCGAGATGGCGCGGGTGCAGAGCATGTGTTCTTTAAGGGTGGTCGACAGTTGGTTGTCTCTGGTTACCGCACATCAAACTCAACGGAGTACGGATGAACGTCGATCACCCCTTCGTTCATCGCACGCTGCATCTCGATGGTCGCGCCGCAGAAGTCCATGAAGTAAATCGGTTCCGCGCGGCTTCGCATCCGGAAGCTCAGGCGATAACGACCTGGTTCGCACAGCGCCGCGGCCGGGATCTTGTACTTCACCTGCTTCTGTCCCAGTGGTGCCAGCGACCGGCTTTCCATGCGGATGAACGGCGGGTGGTTCGTCACCGATACCGGAATCGCGCCAGGACGCAGGAACGGTAGCTGGTCAAAGTCGACGTTCACCGGCAGGTAGAACTCGCGATCGGTGCCCACCGCACCCGTGATCAAGAACATCGTCTGCAAGTTGAACAACTGCGAGTCGAACGGCACCAGCTTCGCCCGGACATCCCGCGAGTGGATGTCGCACACGTCGCCGTACTGATCGGTGTAGCCGGTCTCCCACAGCCGCTGCCCACGAGGGCCAATCAGCACCACGTTGGCCCAGAATTGCGGTTGCGCGCCGAGCGATGCCGTCGGCAAATTGTGCCCCGTGTTGGTGTTCGCGACGACGTAGTGCATATGAAGCTCGCGGCCTACCATCGGTGGCGTGTCGAAGAACGGGCCATCGACGTGCGAGCCGTTCTCCATTACCGCCTTGCGGGCCTCGGTCTTGAGCGCGAGCAGCTTTTGGTTGTCTTCGATGATCTCGCGAGCGTCGTAGCGATCGTCGACATTGTCCCAAACGGGTGGGAACGTCGCTTGGATCTCGCCGTCTTCCAGGCGTTCTTCAAACTCGTCGGTGCCCCACCCCGCCCGCCAGTCGAATAGCAGCCACTCTTCCATCTTCCAGCGGTCGGCCTTCAGGTGGAACGGGAAGATGCCCGGGTGCGCGATGGAATAGCCCGGCCCGTAGAACATGTGATTCGAATGCTTGACCGGCTCGCCGACCTTCTTGCCGCCGATCTCCGCGATCACCGCGCACTCGTAGCCACTCGCCACGCCCGGAACCTTGCCCATGTGGCAGTCCTGACACGACACGCCCGCTTTGCACGCTGGCGACGCGCGGTACTGCTCCCACACCACTTCAAGCTTGATGCCGGGGTGCACGGCGACCTGATGGCATGTCGTGCAGTACTCGGACCGCGTGATTTGATCGAAGTAGCGGCCTTCGAGATGAATCTTCTGCCCCGGCCCTTTATCTTCGGGGGAGGTAAGGACCTTGAAGTGATCCTTCTTGGCGATCACTTCGGCGACTCCCTCGCCCGTCTTGCCGCCGTAAACGGGAGCGAACTCATCGCCGGGGATGATGTGCCGCTCGCCGTTGCTCTTGCCGTAGCGCTCATTCACACGGTGGCACGCCACGCAGGTCACGCCCTCGCGGGCCACTTCGGGTTGCATCCACATGGGGGTATCACGCGGTATGCAGAGAGCCGTGCCGATGGGCGAGTGGCAACGCTGGCAGAAGTAACCAACGGTGCCCATGCTGACCTCGGTGATGCGCTGCTCGAACTTCTGAAACATGGGCGAGATCGCCGCATAGGCGTGGCTCGAGCAGCTCCACTCTTTGTAGATCTTCTCGTGGCACTTCGCGCACGTCTTCGCCGACGGATAGCAACCCTCGGCCATCAGCACCGAGTGTGGATCGACGCCTTCGGGCATGCCGAGCTCCTTAGCAACCGCGCGGGCATCGTCGAGCGATTTTGGATCGCCAGACGAATGGAGCGACGGGTTGGCCTGCGCCGGCGCGGGCGGAGCTTGAATGGAGGGATTCGGCGTCGTCGGCACTGTCGGCGCCGGAGTTACTGGAGTCTGTACTGAAAGCGGGGGCGGAGCAAAGCCCGAACCAGCCACTGGCGCGGGTGCGACAGGTACTGCGTCCGGCGGATAGGGAAGGTGATCTTCGGTTGGAACCGATGACGTACCGGCGGTTGAACTCTCATCTACAGGCATCGGAGCTACGTCGACACTTGCTTCCGGCGCAGCGGGAGCAGCTGGCAAACGAACTGGTTGGGGATCGGCGGCCGCAGGCGTCTCCGCGGGCGATTCAACCGGAGGCGATGCTGGCACGGGGGGAAGCAACCGTGGCTCCGCCGGCAACGTTGGCTCAGCGACGGGAGCAACTTCAGCCGGTTCCGCTTCCATCGGCGTGATGTCCGTGGGCGGGGCAGGTTGGATGTGCGGACTAGGGGTGGCCCCGGTAGTCGCCGGCTGCTCGGGCTCTTTCTCACTCGCCTTCGAAGGGGCGGGGTCTTCGACGACTTCCTCGACGACGTTGTTTACCGGGGGCTCAATTGCTTGCGGTTCTTCCACGGGGGGTGCAACTTTGGACTGCGAATCCTCGGGCGAATACCACTGCCCTGGATCAACCAGCCACTCGCCCGACGTGGCTGGTGATGTGTTCGACGCCAGCCGCCCCGGTAGTTGGGCCACGCGCACGCTGGTGATCGCGGCGGCCGGCGTCGTAACGCGGTGCGCGGTCCGCTCGTAAGAGGGCAGAATGTCGAGCACCGTTTTTTCCCGCTCGGCGGCGATCAATTGCTCGCGGAGTTCCAACGCCGAGGTGGGGCACACCGTGGCAACTTGCGCGACGAGCCCGTCGATTTCTGCCATTCGGGTGGCATTCACCGGCGAGGGAGCTGGCTCGTTGGAAACGACATGGATTGGTGGCTCGACTTGCCCTTGGTCCGGGCTAGCGGATCCGTCGCTCGAACCGGCTTTCCACGTGTAGGCAACGACCGCCACCAGCAGCGACGCGATCGCAGCGCGAAACACCTTGCCGCCGAGTTGTGGCTGAGAGAGTGCCGTCCGTGGCATGGGGAGGGTCGACCGTGGGGTGGCGAGTCGCGGCCGCGCGTCGTCCTTGACCCGCAGCCGTACCCGTTACAGATCGACCCGACCGCGGAGGGGAATCCCCCCATTTCGTTACCGCCGGCAGGGACTTCGGAGGAGGGAGAGATGGCCTAGGCGTTAAGGTTTACCACAACCCGGTTTTTCTCGTGCGAACTTAAGCTTATCGTTCCGGGGTCGGGGACGACCCGGCTCACACAGAACTTTCCAACTTGGGTAGCCGTCAGCGCATAAAAAAGCGGGGTCGAGAAGCATCTCGACCCCGCTTGTGGGTATCAAGTTTTGCAGCCGAGGCTGCTCGTAAGCCGGAGCTTACTTCTTGCGGCGGGCGAAGCCAACCAGACCAACCAGGGCCAGAGCCGAGAGGGCAACGGTCGAGGGCTCGGGCACAGCGGCACCCAGGTTGTAGGTCAGCACGCCACCGTTGGTGTTGACGGTCAGCAAGGCACTGACGTTACGACCAGGACCGGCGATAGCCTTCGCGATGTCCAGGCCCAGGTCGATGCTCAGACCATCAAACGTGGCACTGAACAGGCCTTCGGCGTCGTTCGAAATCACCAAGCTGGTGATCGACAGCGGAGTATTTGTCTCCGGGTTGTCATTGAACAGCGTGATCGCGTCAGCTAGCAAGCCAGTACCATTGTCGAACGCACCCTGGAGCGAGATCGAACTTCCGCTGACGGGAATGCCGACGGCGATGGGATTCGATGGGATCCAGTGGCCAACTATCGGAATTGAAATCCCCGTGCCCGCGTCGATACCGGCTGTGAAGCCAATGGACCCGCCAATGGGAACTACCAGCTGGGCGAATTCGATGGCGTTGCCGACATTTAGCGGAGCAAGATTGGTAAATGCGCCTGCCAACTTGGTCGGACTTTCGGACGTGTTAAGCGATAGGACCTGGCCGGAAGTCCATAAGAACTGGCTGTCTTGCAACACATTCGCTCCCACCGCCGCAAACGTTGCGTTGTTGTCCTGGAAGATGGTAGGCAACCCAAAGGGATTAACTTGGTTCATGGGACCATTGAACGAGATATCAATACCATTGATGGGCAAACCATCGGAGATAACCCGCACGGTCCAGGTTTCGAAGCCTGCCAAGCCGGGGGTGGGCACGGAAGTGGCGGTGATGAGGACGGCGGCGTTCGTGACACCAGTAATGACTGTCGCGATGGCCGTAGCGAACAGCAGCGAAGATGAACGCTTCATAAGATTCCACTTGGTTGAAAAGAAGTTGGCGACATCGAACCACTCGAACGATCGTCTAGATTCTAAACGAAATCGACTACCCATTCTACACTAGTAGATCCTGACGACCCGCGGCTAACAGTTCACTCTAGTTATCTGGAATGAGTCCGTCCCCTCGGACGAACGGGTGGGTCATCACCTACAAACTAAAATTCTGCGTGGGGAAACAAAAAAAGCGGGGTCGAGAAGCATCTCGACCCCGCTTGTGGGTATCAAGTTGTGCAGCCGAGGCTGCTCGTAAGCCGGAGCTTACTTCTTGCGGCGGGCGAAGCCAACCAGACCGACCAGGGCCAGAGCCGAGAGGGCAACGGTCGAGGGCTCGGGCACAGCGGCACCCAGGTTGTAGGTCAGCACGCCACCGTTGGTGTTGACGGTCAGCAAGGCACTGACGTTACGACCAGGACCGGCGATAGCCTTAGCAATATCCAGGCCAAGGTCGATGCTCAGACCATCAAACGTGGCACTGAACAGGCCTTCGGCGTCGTTCGAAATCACCAAGCTGGTGATGGCTAGGGCCGGATCGCTGCCGGGCTCGCCGTTGGTCAGAACAATGGCATTCTCCAAAAGACCGGTACCATCTTCGAAGGCTCCCTGAAGCGAAATCGAGCTGCCGCTGACGGGGTTGCCGATAGCAACGGGGTCGACTGCACCACCGCCACCGCCGATGTTACCAGTAACCGGAATCGATACACCGGTGCCGGCGTCAAAGCCAGCGGTAAAGGCTACCGAGCCACCAACTGGAATCACGATCTGAGCGAAATTAATCGCGTTGGCGGTGTTGAGTGCCGCAAGATTCGTCAAGGCACCTGCGAGCTTGGTGGCACTTTCCGAGGTGTTCAGCGACAGCACTTGGCTGGAAGTGAACAGGAACTGGCTGTCTTGCGAAGCATTGGCACCGACGGCAACGAACGTACCGTTGTTGTCCTGGAAAATCGAGGCGAGGCCAAAGGGATTGACCTGATTCATGGCACCATCGAACGAAATGTCGATGCCGTTAATGGCCATACCGTCCGATGCGGCACGCACTGTCCAGGTTTCGAAGCCGGACAGACCAGTGGTTGGCGCGGAGGTGGCGGTGACTACGACAGCGGCGTTGGAAACGCCGGCAACGAAAGCGGTGATGGCAACAGCAAACAGGAATGAAAACTTACGCATGGTGAAATTTCCTCGTTGGAACGAAACTGTATTTAATTACTTCTGAATTTGCCCCAAGGGGCCCAAAGCACTCTCGCCCCCCTTTATTGGGTCGGGGCACGCGTCACGGTTTCGATTTCACTAGACCTCGTAATCCTGACTACTAGTTGCCTTTGTATTCCTACCGGGCGACCGGGCAGCGTTCTTTTGTCACGAAAGAGCGAGTCGCCAAGAGTATGTAAAGTTTCCACCTCTAAAAACGAAAAAACCCCAACAAAAAAAGGAACCAAGACCGCGTTGGCGGTCTGTGGTTCCTTTAATTGTTGGGGTCTACAGTAGATCGAACTCTTGCGAGATTGGAAAGCTTGTAACTGCTACTAGACTAACGAGCCACGGCTTCTATTGCAACCATCTTTTTGGAAAAAAACAGAAATTGTCGTTTTTCACCAAAAACCCGAGGGTTATTGCGATTTCAAGCGTCTAGCGACCGGCCTCTCCGAGCTAGTATAACCGCAGCCGCGAACCAGCACAAGCATTTTTTCGTACGGGCGAGCCATCCGCTACAACCGCCCGAAATCGGCAAAAGACGCACTATTCCAGGTGCGCTAGCCGCTAACGGATAGATATCCTCCCTCAAAATCGGAGGCAGACAGCTGATTCGGCCGCTTAACCCCACATGTTACGCGGCTCGGCGACGAGCGAAAAAAGCCAAACCAATAGCAGCAATGCCGCTGAGCACTACCGAGGAGGGCTCGGGGATGGCCGCACTAAATGAGTAAGTTAGCGATTGCCCGATAGCATGTTCGGCTGTGACAGTGAAGCTGCCGGCGATGACAGTACCTGGAACGAGGTCCTCAAAAGGACCATCCATAACTAGGCTGAATTTGCCGGGCCCACTTCCTGAGACCAGCCGTGTCGAAATGCTGGATAGATTGTCGCTGACGCTTGTGATGTAGATCTCGCCCAACTCGCTGAGCGGTCCGAAATCGTTCCAGACGGTGATTGCGTCCGCGACGACAGCCGGACCACCGCCACGATTGTCGAACGCCGCCTACAGGGCTTTCGAGAGATAGCGACCGCCGTTGGACGTGCCCCGCAAGGACAGGTCGGGAGGTGTAATGATGCCGGTGACCATCGTTGGCTCCCGGCTGCCGTCATCAATAGCCAAGTGGTAGTGGAGCGAAGTTTCGTTGCGAATAACGAGCTGGGCCAAATCAAAGCCGGCACCTTTATCGAAAGGAGCCAGATTGGTTAGTGCGCCCCGCAGGAACGTGCCGCTTTCGGCCGTGTCGAACGATCCAACCTTATCGCTGTAGAAGAGAAATTGGCTATCCATGATCACGTACCCCCCAGCGGCGGTTAAAACAGAATTGTGATCTTGGAAGATGGTGGGCAGCAGAAACGGATTGATTTGGTTCAGTGTGCCTTCGAAGGACGCATCCACCCCATTAACGGCACCGGCGTCCGAGGCGACATGGATGGTGAGCGTCGTGAAGCCGCGCAGATTGGGCGTGGGGATGGCGCGCAGTGAGACATCGATGTTGCCGGCTAGGCTTGATGTGGCCAGGATCAAGATGGCAATAGTTGAGCCAATCGAAAGCAATTGCCTCAGTTCAACTTCGATTCCCACCATTGGTCGGCTCAACCATCAGCGTTCTTGAAGACAATCGCAACGTCCCCGCGATTGCTTAAGGAAGAGCATACCATTCACGAAGTACTAAAAGAAACAGAGCCTTGGCTATTCACCAAGGCTCTGTTTGATTGTTCTACTGCTAGGTGTTGCTTAGGCAGCACGGCGACGTGCGGAGGCAGCCAAACCGAGCACAGCAAGTCCGCTGAGCACTACCGAGGAAGGCTCGGGGATGGTTGCACTGAACGAGTAGACCAGGGCTTGGTCCACGGCGTTCTCGGCGGTGATGATGATGTCACCGGTGATTACGGTGCCTGGATCCAGGGTGTCGAACGGACCGTCCATCACCAAGCTGTACTTGCCAAGAGCACTACCTGGCACCAGCGTGGTGCTGATGCTGGGGAGACTGTCGCTGATACCGCTGATGTTGATGGCACCGAGCTCTTCTAGAGTGCCGGTCTCGTTCATCACCATGATGGCGTCGGCAACAACTGCCGGGCCACCTTGACGGTTCGCGAAAGCAGCTTGCAGGGCAGCCGAAAGGCTCGAACCGCTGGCGGGAAGGCCAACCAGGGTCGGTCCAACACTCACGGCGGGAATGGTGCCCATGACGTCAATCGCGACGCCACTACCATCATCTACCGACAAGCTGTAAGCCACCGATGCACCATCGGCGATTACAATTTGCGCGAGAGTGAGACCACTTCCCGGATCGAACGAGGCCAAGTTGGTGAGTGCACCGCGAAGAAAAGTCGCGCTCTCAGCCGTCTCAAGCGAGAGGACCTGAGCACTTGCAAACTTGAACTGGCTGTCCTGACTAACTTGACCGCCGGTGCCCTGAATAACACCATTGTTATCGGTGAAGATGGTGGGCAGGCCGAAGGGGCTCACTTGATTCATCGCACCATCAAAGGAAGCACGAACACCGTTGATTGCTCCGCTATCGGAGTCGACCTTGACGGTATAGGTGGTGTAGCCGGCCAGACCGGTCGTAGCCACACCATCGTAGGAAACTGAAATATTACCGGCCATTACCTGGCCACCGAACAGAGCAACCGCAAGGGCTGCACCTGCATAAAAAATTCTATTCATTAAAATCTTACTCCCTGAATAAACCCGTAACCTTAAGAAGCAACACTCTACGGTCTCTAATCACAACTACTAAACTTCTCTACAGCATCACGCCGTCTTACATTAGCAGCTCCGACTACCAAGGATGCAATTCTCATTGCCCCCCCGCTCCCGCTGCCTAACGGCAGCGGCGAGCAAAGGCGAGACCGGCGACACCCGCGAGCACCATCAGTACCGAGCTGGGCTCGGGAACCGTTGCGGTCTGCAGGGCACCCGTGGTCGGCATGGCGCGACCGAAGTTGCCACCGAAGATACCGAAGTCGATAATGTCGATGTTGCCACCCGAACGATTGAAGTCGGAGGCCGGGAAGTTAGCGGAGGGCTGGTTGAACGCGGCACCGAACAGACCGAAGTCGATGATGTCGACGATACCATTGGGCTGATAATCGCCGGCGATACCGAAGTTGGCGTCGACAGTGAAGATGGTTGCGTCCTGAGCAATCAGGGCGCCACCAACGGCTGAGGTGGTGGCATTCCAACCACGCAGGTCGATCACGCCGATGTCATCGTTGATCTGGAAGTCCATCACCTTGGTGCGGCCCGACAGAACACCAACCAGCGGCTGGCTGATGGTACCGGTGCTACCAAGCGGGGCAAAGGCATCCTTACCACTGGCTTCGTAGTTGATGCCAGTGAGGGCACCCGACTGGTAAGGGTTGTAACCAGTGTTGCCGAGCGGGGCGACGTTGTCGTCCTGGAAGGCTGCGGTCACAACGATCGAACCGTTGACAATGTTCGGAAGAGCACCACCACGGGGGTTGATCGAGCTCAGACCCAACTCGACGGCGATGGACGAGGCGTCCATTACGGTGTCGCTGTTGGTGTCAACAGAATACAGGGTGGGATCAGGAGTGACCCACACTTCGAACTTGCGGTTACCACCGACAAGTCCACCGTCCAGAATCTCCAGCGTAGGAGCGGCCACGGCGGGTGCTGCCAACAAGGCGCAGAAAGCAAAGTAGCAAATCGATTTGGTCCAGGACATTAGAATCTCTCCACCCTCGTTGATTGAAAGACGATTGCGAAATTGGATCAACAGTGACTGTCTCGTCATTGGTGCAACGGCCGCTTGGCCACTCCTCTTCTACGGGGAACTTTCAGCTTTGCCCAGTATAGAAACCAGGCGAGTCCGGGGTTATGGCTTGAGAGCTTTTCCGAACCGCTGAAACATTGCCCGTAGAAGATGAGTGGTGGTCAAGCAGACAAACGCCAAGTCGCCCCACACCACCAAGGTGCGAAGCACTGGAATTTGTCCATCCGAACCAATAACACAACTTTCTTGGCGACCACCAAACGGGCAGCGAGTTCAATGGCCAACACGGACGCATTATGTTAGGGCTTTTCGAGGCTGTCAAGCAGTTTTAAAGGTGAATCCGTTTTTTTAATAAAATTCACCCTTGACGGACGGGTCGATACTGACTGTTACGGTTTAGCGCGGGGTTGAAAAGCGACCTGCGAAGCCCACGCCGAGCATCGCAAGCACTGTAATGATAAGGGTTTGAGGTTCGGGGATTGCCACGGGGCCGGCGCTGACGCCGCTTAGTGGGGGAATCGTGAGCCCGAAGTTGTTCTTCCAGATTGTGTAGTCTCCTGCGTCGATCGTGCCGCTACTGTCCCCATCGGCGCCAGAGCCGGGAGGGGCCGCTGTGGCACCCAGCGAATCCCGCCAGACGGTGTAGTCGGCCAGATTGACGATGCCATCGCCGTTGTAGTCGCCACCGGTTCCCGGTGCGTCGACGAGATTGTCGCGGACGAAGAACGTAGGAGTTAGTTGGGCGGACTTGTCGCCGACGAGCGTGGAGTTTGCCGGGAGTGTGACGAATACGGTGCCGAGTGGATCGGCGAGATTTCCGGGGCCTTCGGTGATGAACGACGGAGTTTGCCCAGGATCGAACGAGCCGGTGAGCAGCAGTGCCGCGTGGGCCCAAGCAGCATCGCCGAAGACATCGCCGTTACCCCACGGCGCGTTTTGCAAATCGGCGAGGGTGGGGATCGACGGACCGGCAGAGGAAGCGTCGGGGAATTGGGTCGCGGCTCCCGGAAAATTAGGCACAGCGCCTTCAGGATCCACGAGAGCCCCTACGCCATAGAACAGCGGCTGATCGAGCGTGGTCGAGACGAGCGACTGCTGAAAAACCTGCATGTAGTGCCCAACAGCTCCCTCCGCGTTTACCAGGCTATGAGCGCTCTTGAACCCAGCATTGGGGCCTCCGGGAGCCCCGCCGTTGACGTTCCCACGGGGTGCCAGAAGCGTTGGGACCTCGGTGTTAACGATGTTCTTTAAATAGAACGACACATCAGCTAGCCCGTGATGGCTCGTTTTAGCGGCGACTTGCCAGGTGCCGCCAGAGGTGGGGTCGTTCTCGTCGTTGTAGATCAAGTTGAGGCTGAGATCGATCCAGTGGGTAGGCTGGGCGAGCGACGGCACTTGGAAGGCACACACCGCGCACAGCATGGCAAAATAGCGTGCAACGCGGGGAAATCGAGCGGAAAAGCTATTCACGGATGAACCTCTTGGGGTGCCGCCAGGGCTGGCGCTCGACGCCGATTTGCCCCGAACTCGTGCCTCTTGATGCACGGGCCCGCTCGACGAAGGGATCTAAAAACCTCGGCAAAAGCCGGTTGTACAAGAGGTGCCGTCCGCGCAGCTCCGAGCCTAAAGCATGGCTACGGGCGTGGCCGGCAGTCTCTGTTCCATCCCCTTAGTTTACTCAGGCGTGCAGAACCCTCAAGCGATTTTTAGGGGCTTCGGGTGGAGTGCGGTAAGCTGGTGTGGGACTGTAGGGGTGTTTGGAATGGGAAATTGCCCGGATAGGCCGTAGAATTCGGGCGTTCGACACCGGAGTGGCTGGTCCGGAAGCTCGTCCCTGGGGGCTCGCACGTCGAAAAACCGCTAAAAAAAACCGAAGGGCGAACCGCCAACTGTGGCCGAACTGCGGACGTTTGTATTCTCCGACCTGACGGGGTCGGTGGAACTGAAGAGCGAAATGCCCGGAGGCAGCGATGCCGAGCGGGACGAGGCGTTCTTGACCCAGATACTCCTTCCCCACCGCGAGCGCGTCGAGGCGTTTACGGCCGACTTTGGGGGACGCGTCGTATCGACGGCGGGCGACGGGCACTTTTTGGTGTTCGGCGACGCGGTGTCGGCGGCTAAGTGGGCGATTGGTATCGTACGAAACCATGAGGAGCATCCTCTCTCCAGCCCCAGCGGCTCGCAGGCCAATATTCGGGTTAGCATGCACTTGGGGTCGCCTCAGATCGATCCGCACGACGCCGAGAACTTCATCGGCAAAGCGGTCGACTACGCGGCGCGACTGAATGACTTCTCCGCAGGCGGGCAGATCCTGGTGTCGCGCGCGGCACGGGCGATTCTGGAAGACGCAGGGCTCAACGGCGTTGAGTTCCACGCGCACGGACGGCGTGAACTCAAAGGAATCGGTCCGGTCGAAGTGCACGAACTGCTGTTCGATGGCCGCAAACCTCAAGACACACGCCGGAAACCCTCGGCGGAAACGCCGCGCGAGTGGACGACGCGTTCGGGGACCGTTGCCTATTCAAAAATCGCCGGCCTCGTGCCCGATGGTCAGGTGCCAACCAGCACCGTGGTGGCTCGCCCGACGCGACTGGGAAACTACGAATTGGGCGAGTTGGTGGGTGCCGGCGGCATGGGCGATGTGTTCAAAGCGCGGCACTCACAGTTCGGTCGCCTGCGGGCGGTGAAAGTGATCAAGCCTCACCTGGTGGCCGCCGGTCAGCACGAGATCGTGAAGCGTTTTTACCAGGAAATTAAGGCCATTGGAGGCCTCGAGCACCCGAACATCGTGGTTGCCATCGACTCGTCCACGCCCGAGGACGAGACGCACTTCCTGGTGATGGAGTACATCGACGGGACAAGTGCAGGCGATCTGGTCGAGCGCTTCGGGCCAATGTCAATCGCCAACGCCTGTGAGGTCGCAAGGCAGGCAGCGCTCGGGCTGGCGTACATCGCCGATCGGGGGATGGTGCACCGCGACATTAAGCCATCGAATTTGATGGTCACCACGGTTGCAACACCCCACTTATTGTCCAGCGACACGCCCAGCGGCTCGCAACAGCCCCTGGTGAAAATCTTGGATCTTGGGCTCGCGCTGTTAGTGGGGGACGACCACGAACGTCTCACGCGGCTCGATTATCGCGCGATGGGCACGGCGATGTACATGAGCCCCGAGCAGTGGCGGACGACCAGCGTCGACATTCGCTCGGACATCTACAGTCTAGGGTGTACTCTGTATCACCTGCTGAGTGGTAAGCCACCGTTCTTGGATTCGGACCTGCGTCCCGAGAAAGCGCATGAGCGCAGCAAAGTACCCCCGATTCGAGGTGGTTCGGAAATTCCGCGGCCGCTATGGAACTTGATCCGCAAGACGCTCTCTAAAGATCCGGCCGAGCGCTACCAGTCGCCGCTGGATTTGGCGAACGACTTGGCGACTTTCGCGGCGGGCAATAACTTGGTGGCGTTAGTGGAGCAAGCTCGCCAGAAGCCCTCGCAGGCACCGACGCAAATTGGGCACGCCACCGACACGCTAGCGGGCAACGGGCCGCAAAGCGACACGCAGCTCGCCGGGAAAAAGCTCGGCTCGACGCTCACCGCCACTCCGGTGGCCACGAAGCGATGGCTGTGGGGGGCGGCGATTGCCCTACTCTTGGCCTTGGGCGTGGGGGCATGGTTCGCCGACCAAGCTCGACAGGGACAGGAGCGCCTGCGGACCACTAAACGCGAAAACGCGGTTTACGCCGCCCGCACGGCCGCGAAGAACATCGCCCGAGAGGTTCGTGATCGCTTCCAGGCCCTAAGCGAACTGAGCAGTTCGAAAACCGGTGTGCTGCCCGGCGAAGGTGCAGAGAGCAGATTGGTGACCTTACAGAATTACGTCACTCGGTTGGACGAGGTATCTCGCGACTCAGCGATCCCCGAGAACGAGTTTCAGCAGATGTGGGACCCACTCAGCGAGTGGCTAGGGGAGCAAAAGAAGTCGCTTGAAGCACGCATGCCCGCCGAGAGTTGGTTTGTGGCCCTCAGTAATGGAACTCAGGTCGCACGGGCACCGCACTCCCTTAGCGTTGGAAGCAACTACGCTAGCCGCGACTATTTTCACGGCCAAGGGTCAAACCTGCCTGAAGGTACCACGGTAATCAAGCCAGTTAGCGAGCCGCATCGCTCCGCCGTGTACGAGAGCACATCGACGCACAAATTGAAAGTAGCGTTTAGCGTACCGGTGCGTGATCAACTCATTCCAACGACGACCAGCAAAGTTTCAGGTGTATTGGCCATGAGCCTCGACCTGGGAAGCTTCTTGGCGCTGGAAGACCAGTTGCCCCCAGGGAAGGAAGTGCTGCTGGTGGATCTGCGAGAGGACGAAATCGATGGAACTCCTCAACGCGGGCTCATCCTCCACCACAATCACATGGCCGATCCTAGCGAACTCGGCAACCAGAAACGCCTGTCGCCGGAGTTGCTGGCACAGGTAGAGGAGGCTCTAAAGTCGGGCGATACGGTTCGGATCATCGAAGACTACCCCGATCCACTGGGCCGGAAGAAGCGGTACTGGTGTGCCGTCGCGCCGGTCGAAGTGAAGCTAGAGAATGACGAGGTCATTCCGACCGATTGGGTTGTGCTGGTTCAAGAACCCCTGTAAAGATTTCGGACCGCTAGCACCCACTGTGGCCGATAGGCAACCATCCTGGTGGCCTGAATGGTGCCGCCAAAATGCCAGGAAAATCCGCTACGCTACCCGCCTTGCCTAGTTTCTGAGCAATCTTTGGGTGATTCTTGCCCTGTTTACCCCCTTTCGGGGCATTTCCAAGCTTGGCACTAGAATTGCATAATGGACGCCCCGGACAAGGCTGTTGGGGCCGTGTCAGGGGGCGGCAACAGGCGACCTCCTTTTTAGGAACAGATCGTTAGAGATTGCGAAGTTTCGCATGTTTCGCTTGCCGTCCAATTTGCTCTGGAGCTGCGTCGTGCTGTGGGGTGTCGCCGGGGTAGCGACGGCCGACGAGTTCGGCCTTGCTAGCGTCGAGCGGATTGCCCGCGACATGGCCTCCAAACCGCACGTACCGCCGACTAGGGTTTCTAAGCCCTATCTCGATCTCACGTACGACACCTTCCGTCTAATCGCCCAGCGGCACGAAAACGCCCTGTGGCGGGAGGAAGACCTGACAACGTGGATGGAGTTCTTTCCCGCTGGCTTCTTGTTCGAATACCCCGTGAAGATCCACGTGGTCGATGGCGACAAAATCACCGACGTCGAATACAGCGATCATTGGTTTCAGTTCCGTGGCGAGTCCGCACCGCTGGCTAAGGAGCCGGGTGGTGGTTTCGCAGGCCTGAGGTTCATGTCGCTGCTGCCTGGCAACGAACATAAGACCGAATTCCTCACGTTCCTGGGCGCTAGCTACTTTCGCGGCATTGGTGCCGGGCAGTGGTACGGTGCCTCGGCGCGTGGGCTCGCGGTAGATATTGGGTTGGGTTCGCCGGAAGAGTTTCCACGGTTCCTCGAGTTTTGGGTCGAGCGTCCCAAGGCCGACGCGCCGCAGCGGATGTGGGCTTTGCTCGAAAGTCCCGGCGTGGTCGGGGCGTACGAGTTCACGATTCGTCCCGGCGAGGAAACCAAGGTAGGAGTGAGTGCTCGCGTTTGGCGTCGACATGGCATTCAAAAGCTCGCGCTCGCGCCGCTCACCAGCATGTTCATGTGGAACCCTGAGACCCAGCCGGCCGACGATCCACGTCCTTCTGTGCACGATTCCGACGGATTGCTGATCCATCGTGACGATAATGAATGGGTGTGGCGTGATCTCAAGCGGCCCGACAAGCCACAGGTCGAGTCGTGGCCCGTGCAAAACTTGCACGGCTTCGGATTGATGCAACGCGATCGCGACCCCGAACATTACAAGGACGACGAGGCTCATTACCACCAACGCCCCAGCATTTGGGTCGAAGCCGGTGCTCAGAATCCTTGGGGGCCGGGACGAATTGAGTTGCTGGAACTCGACGCCAAGCATGAAGGAATCGACAACATCGGGGCGTACTTCGTCATCGATCAAAAGGCCGACCTCGCGGAGTCGATCGCGTTTAACTACGAGCTCACCTTTGGCACCACCATACCATGGGGCCATCAAGTTGCTCCCGTGATCGAGTCGAAAGTTCGCGAAGAAGTGGGCCAGATGCGAGTGAAGTTCGAAGTCCCCGAGCGACTTCAGGCGAACCTCGAAGGCCTGATCGCTGGAACCCGTTGTTCCCATGGAAAAATCACTTCGGTCGATGTCGCCTGGACCGACGACTCGACCGTCGAAGTGACGTTACGTTATCAGCCCGACGAAGCGCAAGAGGCACGCGTCGAAGTGTGGCTGGAAAAAGAGACCAAGAAAGTTAGCGAAGTGTATAGCTATCGCTGGAAGTCCGGAAAAGAGAACCTGCAGTTAGCCAATCAGTAATGGAACACGAGTACCCCCAAAACACGTTTACCGTCACGTCGCTCGGTGTCGCCGAGTTCGACCCCCAGACCGCGGACCAAGTGAATCGCGAGCGTCAAGCCGCGCGCATCTTGGTTGCCGACTACGCTCGGCACCACGGACTGCGCGACCCCAATGACATCGCGCGATTCGCCAACGAATGCGTCCAAAACGCCGACGAGTGGATCGTCCGTCAGGATGCCGGCGGAGCTTCGCATACGCTTTCGGGCGTAGCGGTTCGCATCGCGGCACGGCGAATTGGCTTGCTCGCTAAACCCGAGCCTCGCAAGTCGGCTAGCCCGAGTGATTGGGTGCCACGGGGCTGCGAGCGGCAAATGCCCGCCCAACCGCTGGGCGAACTGGTCACCCCTGCCTCGCCAACTTTCTGGCGGCAAGTCTTCACGCAGATGATGGCGTTTGTCACCGTCGCGTGGTCCAAGATCGGCCTGGGGTAATGGGCCACCCGAAAGGGAAGGCTGGTTGAATAAAACATGTCCTCGCTAAAAGTTACCGCGGCTCGCGTAGCGCTTGTCGTTTGCACGTTAGTGCTGTCGTTCTTCGTCACGCAAGCCGTTATGCCCGGTATGACCGTAGGTGGCGTGTCGGTGGTCGATGTGCTCGTCGCATCGCTGCTGTTCGTCCTCATGGCATGGCTCGGTCTGTGGTGTGGCGTCGCCACGATTGGCTTCGTGCTACGTGTTATGCACCCTCCCGCGAAGGACACTTCGTCGGCGAGGACCCGAGCGCTCGCGACGAAGTCGAATTGCACCACAGCCATCCTGATGCCTGTGTACAACGAGGACCCAAAGCTGGTCTACGCTGGCCTCGAGGCGATGCGTCAATCGCTCGCAGATTCAGGTCTCACCGAGCAATTTCATTTCTTCGTGCTGAGCGATTCGACCGATCCCGACAAATGGCTGGCCGAGGAGCGACAGTGGCAGCAGCTCAATAAAGAAGAGTCGCTACCTCGCGTGTTCTACCGCCACCGGCCGCAGAACGTTTGTCGCAAGGCTGGCAACATCGCGGACTTTTGCACGCGGTGGGGAGCAGCGTACAGGTACATGGTTGTCCTGGACGCCGATAGCTTGATGGAAGCGAGCGTACTCGCCGAATTGGTGAGACGCATGGAAGCGGATCGGCGCCTGGGCATCCTGCAAACGCCCCCGATGCCCCTCGGGCAATCGTCGCTACTCGCGCGTAGCCAGCAATTCATCGCGCGATTGTGCGGACCAATGCTGTCGACGGGCCTCGCGTGGCTCGCTGGCGATGGCAGCAACTACTGGGGACATAACGCGATCATTCGCGTGAGCGCCTTCACTCGTTACTGCGGACTCAGCGAACTCCCCGGCACGCGTCCACTGGGGGGCGAGATCCTTAGCCACGACTTCGTCGAGGCGGCCCTGATGCGGCGTGCCGGGTACAAGGTGCAGCTCGCCGCCGACCTTGCTGGTAGTTTCGAGCAAAGCCCATCGACACTCACCGCCTACGCCCAGCGCGATCAGCGTTGGTGCCAAGGCAACATGCAGCACACGCGGCTCATTGCCAGCAAAGACATTCCGATGGAAAACCGCTTTCACTTCCTTACCGGAGTGCTGGCGTACGGGTCGTCGCCGCTGTGGGCAGCGTTCCTGCTGCTAAGTCCCATTGCGTTCTACCACGGTCGCGAGGTCGAAAACTCCCAATCGCCCTGGGTGCCAATCATGGTGTTCGGCATCGTGCTCGCCCTGTTGTTTCTGCCCCGCCTATTGGGTTACGTGCTCGCGATCAGCGATCGTCGCGAACGGATCGGCTTCGTCGGACCCCTGCGGTTGGCGCTTGGAGTGATGGGTGAACTCGTACTGTCGATTCTAATGGCACCGATCTTGATGACGTTCCATTCGTTGTTCGTGTGGTCGACGTTCCGCGGTAAGAGCGTGGAATGGAACGCCCAGGACCGATCAGGCCGCGGTCTTTCGTGGGGCGACGCGTGGTCAGCCCACTGGTGGCAAACGATGCTTGGCATCGCGGTGGCGGTAGGAGCGGCGTGGTTTTCGCCAACGCTTGCCCTGTGGCTACTGCCGATTACCACTGGCTTAATCCTCGCAGTGCCGCTTTCGGTGCTCGTGAGCAGCAAAGAAGTGGGCGAGCGCCTGAAGCACTGGGGATGGTTACTCGTACCCGAAGAACGTCATCCGCCGACCATCGTCCGCCGTTATCGCAAGAACCTAGCCGCCGTAGATACCGCGGCGACGAACGAACTAACTTTCGAAGACTTCCTACGCGACGCCGGCGCGGTGGGGCAGCACCTGCATCTTTTGGAGGCGACCGCGGCCGTACGCCCCGCCCAGCCCGAAGTCGAAAGTCGCGTGCGAACTTGGCTCACTTCCAGCCGCAAGCGTGAACTCGCCCGCGACGAGAAGTGGGCCGTCTTGTCCGATCCGCAACTGCTCGAAGCGTGCCACGTCGGGGTGTGGACGGCGCAGGCGTGAGGTTCGAGCAAGTGAGACGGCTTGTCCGACGACACGTAGGTCGTCGGCTAGCTATTGCGAATAACTGAGCAACTCTCTAGTCGAGTGAGAATAGCCGACGACCTACGTGTCGTCGGAGTGAACTCTGAAACCGACAACACGATAAAATCGCGAAGACCTAGATCGTCACGGGTTTTCCCAGCGTCCGGCGCACGGGAACGAACTGCCCGGCGTGCATCATGGGGTGCATGGCGATGAGCGTCATCAGGTGCCCCATCGTCGGAAAGCGGCCACGGACCATTTCAGGGGCGGGCTCGTCGAGATCGGCTTCGCTAAGGCTCGCGATCAACTTGTGCGCAGCGGCGTGGACCTTATCGAACAATTCGATGTAGGTCTTGGTGTCGCAGAAGTGGCTGGGGTCGTTGTCCGTAAACGCCTGCCGACCGTGGTGCTCCGCAAAACCTGCGGGAAGCTCCACCGCTGAGCCGGGCCTTACCATCTCCATGAGCGTGTTTTCGGACACGATCAAATGCCCCAGTTGCCACGCCAGGTGATTGCACCCTTCGGCGGGCTTGTACATCAAGTCTTCCTGCGAGAGGTCCTCAATGTACGCGTTCAGCACACGAGTGCTGTTCTCAAGCATGGTGGAGAGCGACTGCTGGACGTTCATCAAAACTCCTCGGCAATACGAAAGGACAACGTGGCAATGCCAACAGATTAGGGCAACGCGGGCTCGGTTTCCAGCGTCGTGCCCGAAAGGTCGGGCGGCGTCTGTTCGATAACTCGCATGGTTCGCCATTTGCCACCGAGGAATCGCCACAAGAATACCACGCCCATCACCCACACCCACAGCGTGATGAGGGTCCAGCAGCCGAAAACGCCCAGCTTAAGCCACTCGACGGCCATCCAACTGAGAACCGAGAGCGAGATGGCCATAACGACGCTTACACGGAGCACGAACTGCGTGTCCCCTGCCCCTTTGATCGCGCTTGAGAAGATCATGAGCGTGGCATCGAGCAGATTATAGGCCGCGACGAACTGCAGGAGCGTAATGGCGAGAGCTCTCACTGCAGCATGCGTGTCGGCAGCGCGATCACCTGCGAAGAATGGCACCAAGTAAAGGTCTGGCACCGCCAAGTAAGTGAGCGAAATGGTGGCCATGTAACCGAGCGCGAACACCAGCGAGGTCCACGTGGCTCGGGCTGCCAAGTGCTCGCGATTTTCGCCGAGGTGCTGCCCCACGAGAATCGTCGCTGCCATTCCGAATCCCCACACCGGCATGAAAGCGAGCGTGCTGACGGAGAAGGCCATGGTCGTAGCTTCTGCTTCGATGTTGCCGAGTCGTCCCGTGAGGACAATGAACACGGTGAATCCCAGCACGTCGAGCACGAGTTGCAGACCGCTGGGTCCCCCGTAGTAAATCTGGCGGATAAACAGTGGCCAGTCGAACCGCATGCCGGCAAGCGTACCGAACTCAATCTGGTGCTTTCGCTGTAAGACCAGAATGGCGTAGATGAGTGCCTTGATCCAAATCGAGACGACGGTCGCCCAAGCGGCCCCCGCGATCCCCATGGCCGGAAATCCTAGGTAACCAAAGATCCAAATCCAGTCGAGAGCCAAGTTCAGCACCGCGACTGAGGTGTCAACCACCATGACCACCGAGGTCTTGCCGCGACCGCTGTAGAACGACGCCAGGGCCTGGGCAACCACCATAGGTGGTCCGCCCCAACATAGAATCTGAAAATAGATGAGCTCCAACTCCGTGATGGAATCGGAGTGTCCCGCAAGACGAAACAACGCGGGTGCCATCGGAATTGCCATTAACAAGAATGGCGAGACCGCGAGTGCTAGCCACACACCTTGCCAGACAGCGACTCCGATGCGATCGTTTCGCCCGGCGCCGAAATACTGCGACACGAACGTGCTCGTGTACATCGCGATTCCAAGCGGCAGGCAGAGTGTCGAGAACCATACCGTCCCCGCCGCGAAGGCCGCGGTCATTGCGTCGCCCGACTGCTGGGCAAGAAGCACCCGGTCCACGAACGTCATGACGGTCCACGACAAGCTGGAAATAACCAGCGGCAGTGCCATCGTCAACACTTCGCGACCGCCAGCCGGTCGTCGCCACCAGCTCTGTTCGTCACTAGGCGAATAGTCGGGTCCCGATGTCACGCTCGGTTCATAGGGGTTGGTCGAAGATGCATCCGTCACCGAGTCCATCGCACAAGCTCCACTGTTCCTGGCCACCGCACCCGCCGACCTGAGGGGTGCCGGCTGGACACACCAAGATAGTGTGAGGTTCGCGCAATCGTCTACGGCCGGGCTTCCGCAGACTTTCCCCGAGTTGCGGTTTCCTCGGGAGTTCCGGTGACTTCCGGTACTAAACCATTCCTTCGTATAGCGCTACGATGCAGAGCGCTAGCAAACAGATGCTGCACCAGCGTTGTGGTAAACACGGGGAGCAGCAGCACATGCTGGTCGACCAAGACGTTGCTCGCCAGGGCGAGGGCGAGCCCCGTGTTTTTCATAGTCAGCGCGTAATCGAGCGCGGTGATCGTAGTGCCGGTGGACCGGAAGATTCGCCCAAGAAGCTGCGCCACGACGAGCCCTGCCGTGCAAAGCACCAGTGCCATCGCGATGCAGACGATCAGCCAGACCAAGCGGAAATCGTCGCGCATCTGGGGCCACGCACTCGCGGCGTTCATGTAGTTGAGCAGCAGCAGCGTCCCCGCACTGAGAAGCAACACACCTTGTCGATTGTGCGAAACCCGCGCGGCACCCACCGCCCAGCGCACGATCATGCCAAGCGCGGTGGGGAGCAGCACCCACACGACGAACTCGATTCCTGTGAAACTTGACGTGAGTTGCTCCAGGGCTTCCGCTTCATTATCGGAAAATGAAAGGCCCAACAGATTGAGCACCAGCGGGATCATCCAGGGGCAAACTAAAATCGACAATACCACCAGCGCCAGCGTCCAAGGCAACTCGCCGCGCGACTGCTGTGTCCAGCCGGCGGCCGAATTGGCGACCGGCATCGCCGCAACAAGCACAAAGCCTACGAGTAGCGTCGAGGCGGCCGTTTGATCGATCACTTGCGAAAGGAGCCACCACGCCACAAGCACCACAACTGCCGGCACTACCCACACTGCGAGGAGCGATGCTGCGAGGAGCGCGGGCCGACGCACGACGATGGGCAATCGGCGGACTTCGATCCCCATCGAGGCGAGAAGCAGTAGCACCGCGACCATTAACTGCGACGTTCTCGGCCGAGCTAATTCGGGCCAGGATTCAGGAAAGCTCCACGCCTGCATGGCCTGACCAGGCCATGGAAGGACTATCGCGAGGGCATAGCACGCGATGAGCAACCACGGCAAATGATGCCGCACCGCTTCGCTCAAGCGAGTTATCCACGTTGCGATCATGGTCGATGCCGGTCCAATACGATTCCCCCCTCCAGGCCGCCAAGTGTAACCGCTTGGCAAGCTGGGAGTAATACGGGAATCGCGGCGAAATAGGTGCGGAACGTAACGAATTCCGCTCCACTCGGCTAATTTCCAAGCTGACGGTTGAGGTCGGCCAGCTGTTCATGGAGCATCGCGATACTGGCCTCGGTCTCGTCACGAAACGCCGAGAGCGACGTCCGCAGGTGGGCCACTTCCTCCCGCAAGGCGACCACTTCCGAAGAGGCGTTCGACGGGCTGCTCGTCGGCACAGCCTGTGGTCGAGGAGGCGCCATCGGTGTGGGGGCGGGAGCATAGGCGGGCTCTTCGCGATCCATTGCCGGCTGGGGACGAGGATGTCCATCCTCGGGCATCGACACGCCATGCTCGCGGCGGACTTTTTCCATCTCGCGGGGCTGATAGAGATTGTGCGTGATCACCGCGCCACGGCCGGGAGGCGTGAGGTAGACGATCAAGCTCTTCGCTTGCAAGCTTTGCAGAATCGGTCCGAGCTCGTCGAGACCCTTAATCGGCTCCATCCGCGCTGCACGACCGCGAAGTTCGCCGATGGTCTGCGCACCACGGAGCAGCAGCTCGGCCATCACCGCCATCTCGACTTTGTCGACACCGAGCCATTCGTACGCGAGGTGGCGATACTTCTCAACGCGACCATCTCCCTGAATGATGGCGACCGCGCCGACCTTCCGAAGCTCTTCGAGCGCATCGGCAATGCGGTCTTCGTCCACTTCCATCTGCGGAAAGCGGTTGCTCTTCTGGTTGCTGCCCGTCACCAAGCCCTTGAGCGTCAGCGGATAGACATCCGGCGTGGTCTTGGCTTTCTCGATCAGCACGCCGAGCACACGGCGCTCGAGGGCTTCGAGTTGGGTCCATTTCGGCGGGGCGGCAACGTCGTCGGACATGATGGCGTATCCTTACAGCAGCGGCGTATGAAGTGCGAGCCGCGTATTCTAACGCCGCCCGCCCGACCGAGCAACGATGGCGAAAACGACCCGCCAAGCGGATCCAACTAAATACTACGCGTCGCGATGCACCGTGCTGGGCGAGAACGCCGGCAGGCAGACTGCCACGTACTCGGCTCCTTCGCTCCCTGGCGTGCTGTACCGCACCCACTCGCCAGGCTCGGTGACGATGGCCTGCCCTGCCCCGACGCGGGAGGTCTCGCCGCGAGTCTCGACCACCAGCTCTCCGCGAAGCACCACCGTGTACTCGGCAAACTCGGGCGTCTGCCCCGGCTCCGACCAACCCGACGGACTCGTCATGCGCGCGATGCTTACTTCGGCGTCTCCGCTGTTAACGCGACCGACAAATTCCTCGATCGTCTTCGGCGGTGTACCAACGGCTTCAACGCGAGTAGGAGAGGCTATCAGTCGAGGCATCGGTATTCCTAGCGTTGTGATTTCCAAAGGTGGACGACTAAATCTATCGCAGCGGGCCCTGGAGGATCTCACGGGGCATCGGTTTGTTGTACGTTTGCGTTAGCACGTCCATCGCGAGGTCAACCCGCGAGCCACCGGACTCAGCGCGGGCCGCTTCGAGGGCCACGTTGCCGGCATCGATGATTGGCAGCATGTCGAGCTTCCAGTGGTTGTCTTCTTGAACAAAATCAAACCGGGAGCCATCGAGTGGCTTGCCGGCCTTGGTGAGACTCGCTGCAGCTCGATCCCCCTTGAATTCGACGCCGGTGATGTCGATTCCTTCGACGGTGTTCTTCTTCAGTAGGCCTTTCTCGACTCCCCAGGCGAACAGGTCGGCACCGGTCATCGTTTGCAGCTCTTTCTTCGGCAGCAAGTAGCGAAGCTGCAACACAAGCACTACGCTCATCTGATCGAGTGGACGGAGCGTCGATTCCGGCGCGCTCACGGCCAGCGATCGGCAATTGTCGTACAGGGCAATCGTATCCGCGGAGACCAGCGTTGCGGCAGTCTTGCCATCGCCGCGTTCTAGCGCCGCTTTGAGTTTGGCGTAGTCCTGGCGAACGGTCGGTTTTACGGCGGTCGGCTCCTTTTCGTTTGCCGCCATGGGCTGCGTGGATGCAGCGGCCTTCTCCGCCATCGCGCTAGCGGTGGTTTTGGCGGGCTGCTCCGCGCAGCCACTCGCGATCACCATTAAGCCGACACCGATCGCGCGGTACGCATCCATTCTTTCGCCCTTCAAGCTGAGTTCTTTAAGTGTGCTGAAACCTCCCGTAGCTTACCGCACTGCCAAGGACGAGCCCAGACGAATTGAGTGCCTGCATTTCTAGCCGGAATCCCTTGAATGATCGGGCTCGGAGAGCCCTCCCACAGAAACTCGGTAGTTCCGGAGCGTACCCATAAAAACAGACAAACCGGGGCTTCTCACGTTGAGAAGCCCCGGTTGTCTTGGGGGTTATCAAATTGTCTGACGGCTGAGGCTACTGGGGGGACATCAGGGGGGTAGGACTTGTAGCCGTCCGTCAGGTGTCGACCTTAGTAGGTCAGCACGCCGTCGATACCGAACACGGTTTGATTGAAGTCAATACCGGTCGCGGCTTCGTAGCTGGCGTCAGCAGGCATCCAGTTGTAGCGAATTTCGGGACGAATAACCAAGTTGGCATTGGCACGGTAGTTCAAGCCGTAGGTCATTTCGTACTGCGAAGTGCTGTTGTTGGCGGCCACAATTCCATCGCTCTTCCACCATTCAACACGAGCACCGGCCTTCCAGCAGTCGTTGATGGTGTAGAACAGGTATTGGTTGATACCAACCTGCGAACCGAAACCACCACCAGCGGCGGTATCGTTGTAGCTCACGAGGTCGCTCTGGAGAATGTATTCCAGACGATCGCTGAGCGTAGTGCTCGCCACAATGCTGTGGCTGTAGCCGCTCGCACCAGCCGAACGCAGACCAAAGTCACCAGCGGTGAGCACGTAGGTCAGCTTGATGTCGTCGGTAACACCGGTCGAGAAACCACCGAGGAACTGCGAACCACCGAAGGCTTGGTCGAAGCCGGTGTCCCAGCCGAACACGTAACCAGCGTAGATGTCGACGTTGTCCACACCCGAGTAGGTCGCCAGAGCACCGGTGTGGGTGAACGGCTCGCTATTGAACATGGTGTACGAGTGGCTGTAGAAGAAGTTGCCCGGAGCGGTAACCACTTCGTAACCAACAATGGTGTAGAAGTGACCGGCAATCACGCGCCAGTCGCCCGACGAAACTTCCAGGTAAGCCTGAGGCATAGCCCAACCGTACGATCCATGGTCGAAACCGGTCGAAGCGTCCCACACAGGGCTGTCGTTGCCGAAAGCCTGAGTCTTCTGCGCGTCGGTACCGTACATCATGTCGAAGCGGTAACCCCAGTCGGCGCTGCATGCGTCGCCTTCGGCAATACGTTCGAAGTAGAAGTACTGTTGGTGCAGGTTCAGCTTGTCCGGTTGGTCATTGAAGGCCAACAGGTCGTTGGGGGCAGTCGACAAACGGGTGTTGTCGTTGTGGTAACCAACTTGAGTCCAGCCAGCCACCTTGTTACGGCAGCAACCACATGGGTCGATGCAATCCATCAGGGCCCAAGGTTCGCCGAGGCAGCAATCGCCCAAACAACCACCAAGACCCAATCCACACGAGTCGGCACATCCGCACGCGTCGGCGCAACATGCGTCGTCGCCGCATCCAGTGCTCTCGGCTTCACAACTCGGTTCCTCACAGCCACAGGCAGGCTCGCCGCACTCATAGCCCGTGAGGTCGTAGTTGAATGCCGTCTGGACTGCCGATTCACCCAGTGCCGGCCCGGCACTGAGCGCGATCAAGGCGCAGCCCACCGTCCATTTTACAACGTTCACTTTAAGACTCCTTCTTCGGGGACCATCGCGGCATTTCCATGCACACGAAAACGGGGGAGTATTCCACGGCGAACTACGCCGCAGGCGGGTCGTAGTTCGCTCTAACGACAAAACCGCCTCGCAGAACTTATCGACGCCCCGGCACGCCAACGTGCATCGACAGCAAGGCAAGTTGCGTAAGAATCCGCACCAAAAGAACATTTGGTGATAAGCTGTACCGCCTGGCAAAACATCGCCGGGCAGCCCGCGAAAACCCTATGGCTTAAGCCTAATCAGGACCGTTGCGGTCGTACCGATTTGGTAAACTTTGACGTGGCGTGAGAGCGCACCACGCGCCGACCGGTGGATCAGCGGGACGAAGAAACGCCGGCAAAAGCAGACTATTCCGCCGCCGTGCGATTTACCAGCAGCCAAGCGCTGCCGCCCAGCCCCGCAAGACGGGCACGGCGAAGCGTAAGCTGAAACCGCAACGGATTGCCTTCGCCCGCAGGTGGCACCAACTCGAAGGCTTGAATCATCGCGTAGCCACCCAGGCCGTCAGGCTCCACAAGTACGACGTCGCCCGGGACCACGCGCGAGCCTGCGGGGGCGTCGATGAGCTCGCGAATCACGACATCGTTCTTAAACGCCTCCATTCGCTTGATGGCCTCTTCGTCCGTCGCGTAGTAGGCGTCAAGCTGATCGTCGAACGGTTGCCGCACTTCGGGGCCGACGCCGAGTTCCGCTGCCGTCGCAAGCTCGCCATCACGGACTAAATCGCACCAAGCGAGTGCCCACTCTTCCCCTTCCGTGGCGATCAACTCATTCACCACCGCATCGCGGGCGTAAACCCCGGCACCAATCGCCAGCGATAGCCCAAGCCCGAGAATCGCCACGGTGCGGCCAACTAGTCGGCCTTCGCTGGCCGAAATCTTGCGGAGCGCGAGCGTCGCGACGATGACTCCCAGCAACGGAACGATCAGCAGCGAACTCGTCACTAGTGCGGAAAGCGAGACCACTCCCAGGACCAGCGACAAAACCGCCATGCCACTGACCGAGCGGTACTCGGACACCGCTTGCACGTCGTCGTGGACGTAGTCGTCGGCTGCGTGGGAATCGGCGGCTGGCTGGCTCATCAAACTAACTCGTTCCGTCGTGTTGTTGGTGTGAGGCTTGGGTAACGTGACGACACTATGGTTTGGCGAGTACGTCGGTCTGCAAGCCATAGCCCTCGCGCTGCTTGCCGAAGTCGGTCACGTACTTCTCAAGACTAAAAGCATTTGCCGTGCCCATGTTATCTTCCCCCAGCACATTCTGGGCGATACTCAGCCACGCGAGATCGGGGTTCGTCAGTGTGCTGACCGAGCCCGATCGTACGAACACGCCACCGAAGATGTCCTTGGGAAACGGTGCTGCGTGGAGTGTCGCACCGACGAACGCCGCCATCAACCAACCGGCAATGGCACCGACTAGCGGCCCGCCTACGGGGTCGATGGGGTTTTTGAAACGCATCTGCGTCTTCGACAGCAGTGCGGCGAAGACACGTTGCAGGACAATAAACGCCACGACGTAAATGACCCAAATCGCCATGAAGTCGAGAATGCCCGCGTAGGTCTCGCCCCCGTTGTCGGCGATGAGCTTCGCGAGTGGCGAATAGAACCCAAAGGCGATCAACCCACTCAGCAGGATGTTGATCAGCGTCAGCGTGTTGTTCCACAACCCTTGCTGCACGCACATCGCGAAGGTCGCGAAGAAGACGACACCGATGATTACGTAGTAAAGCCACATGTGCGGAATTGGGAGTTAGGAGTTGGGAGGTATCAGGTATCGCTGTCCACCGACACACGATGAGTGATTCGTCATTCGGAATTGGTCATCTACCGTCAGCTTCCTTTCAGCACGCGCTGTGCTTCTTGGATACTGGTGACCCCCTTGGCGACGAGCAGGATCGCTTCTTCCTGGAACGTCCGCATGCCGGCAAGGCGGGCGGCTTTTCGCAGCAGTTCGATCTTGGGCTGCTTGATCAGCACCTCGCGAACTTTGTCGTCGACCACGAGTAGCTCGAACAGGCCGGTACGACCGACGTAGCCCACGTTGTTGCACGCGGGGCACGGCTTCTCGAGTTCTTCGGGCTTCGGCACGCGATACAGCTGTTGCACCTTGCCGGGCGGCAAGCCGAGTTTTTTGAGCAGGTCGGGAGTTGGCTCGTACGCCACTTTGCAAGTATCGCATAGTTTGCGAATCAAGCGAGTACAAAGCACGGCCGTCACTATTTCTGCGAACTGCTTGTGCGGGACCTTCTTCTGCAGCATCCGCAACAGGGCCTCGGGGGCCTCGAGTGCCTGAATGGTGGTGATGAGCAGATGATTGGCCTCGACTTCGCCGAACAACAGCTTTGCCGCGTCGGTGTCCGATAGATCGCGGACGATGTAAACGTTGGGATAGGTGCGAATGAGAGCTGGCAACAGTTTCGCCGCCGATTCGCCCTTCTTGCTGTCGTACGTGTGGAGCACGACGTTCTCCATATCCCGGTCAGGAGCCTGTGCGTCCTGAATGGCGACGAAGTCACGCATCAACCGGTCAGTCTCCATGATCGAGACATCGGCGAGCGTCGTCAGACCTCCCTCTGGAGGCGCGGCGACAATCACTAGGCCCTGGTCGAGGGCCATGATCTCTGACCATTGCTGCTTGATCTTCTCGCGCATGCCCAGGTCGTCGTAGGTCAGCAGCTTGGCTTGCGATCCGCCAACCAGCTCCATCATCACCCGTTCGCCGGTTTGCACGCCCTGGCTGACGAATGGGCATAGGTACTGCGTACCTTCGTACTTCGCGGCGAACTTACCTTCTTGCTTCTTACGGCGCTCGGTAATGTCCATGTTCGCCAGTTGCTTCATTACGGCTAGCATGACGTCGCCGCTTTCGCGATCGCGCGGTTCGCCACTGTGCCAAACTCCGTCGACTAGGTGCTTCACGCCGACACCCGCCTGCGTGTAGTCGAGCATCATTCGCTCGCTCCGACGCGAAACCATGTCGACGACGAGGTCCTTTACCAACAAGTAGCCAGGCGACTGGCGGGCGACGACCAGGTTGCCTTGATTGGTCGACTCGTCGCCACCCACGGCGCTAAGTTCCACCGGGGCACCCTTCTGGTAGTCGGCCTTGCGCTCGACTTCCATCTTGATGCCGACCTTGCCGAGTGTCTCGGCCAGCGTGTAGCGGAACCAGTCGGAAGTGAACACCTTCTCGTGAGGCTCGACCGACTTGTTATGGACCACCGTATAGGCAATGAACGGGCCAAAATAGGCAAGCGTTAATAGCGAGATGCCAACGATGTAGTTGGGTATCAATACCATCAGCAGGATGGCGATGAGGAACGGAAAGAAGATGATCGGGTTCCACTTGCCGTATCCGAGACCATGGATCTGCGAACTGCGATTCACCCAGTCGCCGGTCACGGTCCACAGCAGCACCAACAGCACCACGGGGATGAACTTGAGCAGGCTGAGCGGCGCGGGGCCTCGCTTGGCGTTCATGTCCTTGACGGTCCACGTTGCGGGCGCAGGCGCGCTGACGGGCCCCGCAGGCACTTCGGCTTCGGCGCCCGGTTCGACGGGGGGGTCGGCTGGCGCGACGTCCGTAGCGGGGTCGCCCTCTTGTGCGAACAAGGGAGAAGCCATCGGACCCGCGCAACACAGCGCCAAGGCGAACAATACAATCCAAAGAGGTCGCTGCATCAGAGAATTCCGCCTTGCGCTACGTCGATACCCTTGAGTGCCATCTTCAAAGCTTCGCGGTTCGGGGCCACTTCCATCGCTACCGTGCGGTCAATCAGCTGTGCATCCACCAGCTTCTTCAAACTCTGCGTAAAATCTTGCATGCCGTCTTCCGCCCCGATCCGGATGGCGTCGGGCAGCTTCTCGTCGTGCCCTTCGAGCACTAGCTTGCGAACCATCGGCGTGAACGTCATGATCTCGACCGTCGGCACACGACCAACGCCCGGCTTGATGCTCTTGAGCAACTTCTGGGCGATGATGCCCTTCATGTTAAACGCGATGGCGCTACGCAGCGCGCTGTGCATCTCTTGTGGGAACAAGTCGAGGATACGACCAATGGTGGTCGCCGCACTCGAGGCGTGAATGGTTCCGAACACCAAGTGACCCGTCTCGGCCGCATGGATAGCGGTCATGAACGTTTCCTTGTCACGCATTTCGCCCACCAGCATCACGTCGGGATCTTCACGGACGGCGTGCTTCATGCCGACTTCGAAGTCGACGACATCCAGGCCGATCTCGCGCTGGTTGATCAGGCACTTGTCTTCGGTGAAGACGAATTCGATGGGGTCTTCGAGTGTCAGGATGTGCTTGCGGAAGCCACGGTTAATCCAGTTGAGCATCGACGCAATGGTCGTACTCTTGCCCGAACCGGTCACGCCGGCGAGCAGCACCATGCCTTGGTCGTAAGTGCAGAGTGTTTCGATGGACGGCGGTAGGTTCAGTCCCTCGAAGTCAGGAATCCAACTACTGACGCGCCGCGCGACCATGCCCATGTGGCCAAGCTGTTGCAATAGGTTGACGCGGAATCGCCATACGGTACCGTCGACGTCGCAGGTGTGGGCAAAGTCGGCACCGCCATCGCGCTCGAAGATCTTCCGATTCCGCTCGTTCATCAGCGGGTAGCAAAGCTGTACCATCTCTTCGTCGGAGATGGGACCGCGCTGCATGGGGCGGAGCGAGCCATCCACCCGCACCATTGGCGGCCTGCCCACTTTCAGGTGCAGATCGCTCGCCTCGAGCTTGACGCAGGCGCGGAATAGCTTGTCGACCTCAATATGGGGTCGCACGTGCATGAGACTACTTTTGACGTCGTCATGCTCAGCCATGTTCGAAGCATCCTCTAGTGCCGTGTTCCGTAAGTCGCCCCGCCCGCCAGAAAGGGCATGGGGGCAAACTTCTAGTTTACACAGAACCTGACGGCGAGTGGACACCCCGGCCCAGAAGATTTAGGGGCGGCTGGGGGCCGGAAAACTCCTATAATTCGGTTGGCCGCCCTTTGCCCGCCCCCGGCCCCGCCCCGGAGAGCCCGCCAGGCATATCCGCGGGTGCCGCGAGATGCCAATCTCCCAAAGTCTGAGTCGACCTCGAATGCCATGGCGACACAAAGCCTGACTGCCTTGATAGAGAAATCTCAGCCATGGCGAGGGAAACCCGGCCCCATAGCGACGTCGCCGGTGGCTTCAGTCGATGGTCACGACCTCGCCGTCGGCGCGGTGTCCCATACGATTGAACATCTCCTGGTCGATGTCGAACGACAATAGATGGACCGAACCATCGCCCAACAGGCCGTTGATCCCGCCGGGATGGGTCGAGCCGAAGCAGAATCCGTAGCGGCGAATCTCGATGATCTCGCGTTGCCCGCGAAACTCGCCGGTCACTCGGTTTTCAGCTATGTCGTTTGAAGACGCATCGAGTCCAATAGGAAACATGGTCGAACGAACGTTATCGGGGTCCCAGCCATCGGACCAACCGCGGTCGTCATGCCACTCGCCTCCTTCATACTGATCACTGGCGACCCGCTTTTCGGAAACCATAAGTGTATTGCTCAAGCCGTCGGTAATCTTGGCGGGTCGAGTCGGCTTGGTATTGCCGGGATCGAATGAAGGGGTGCCCGCCGCGCCCCGTGGCCCACCGCTCTTTGGCACCGTCCAACTGCTGCGAACCACGATGCCCCAAAACTTCCAACCGCTTTCAACATCCCAGATGCAGGAATAGTCCGTACAAGATGGACTACCCCAGAACTCGCCCTGATGGCAAAAGCTGCCGCTGAGTCCATCGCGGAGCGGTACCGCCCCTGGCGTGGCTGCCGCGTAGTCGCTCAGGTACCTGAGCGTTGTTCCGTGCCTTGTGGCGCCGCGACGGCTGGGGCAATTGAACATGGGTACGGCCGTTTGCGAGATCGTGTTCGAATCTCGAAGGTCATGGATTGCGCCTTGCTCCAAGTAGGGCAAGAGCTGAAACCCCCAACCCAACCCCTGCCGCGAGGCGCCGTTCAAGGTCCCCCCGCTCACGTACTGCTCGATATTCGGATGGGGAACATTCCCTCCCGTGGGGAATACCTTCAATGTGTCAACGTGATTGTGCATTGCCAACCCAAACTGTTTGAGTTGGTTGACGCATTGCGTGCGACGGGCGGATTCGCGAGCGGCCTGCACGGCCGGAAGTAGAAGTGCTACGAGAATCCCGATAATCGCGATTACTACCAGCAATTCGACCAACGTGAACGCCGACTGCTTTCGGCGATAAACTACGCAATAAACCATATTCTCAGTTCCAGAGTAGAGGACTGCGACCCACCAACGCCACAACCACCCGGCTGCACCCATTCGACTGATCTGTGAAGGAAAACCGAACGCAGCTACACGCTGCCCTGTGTAGCCACGTTCGTTTCCCCATTTTCCTCGCGCCAAGAGCTTACGATCGCGCACCGCGCGACCGAGCGACTACCGTCCCGGTAGCCAACAGGCCTAGAAGGGCCGTAACCCACGTAGTGGGCTCTGGGACCGAGGCGGGCGACGCGGTGAGGCCGCCGGCCAAGTTCATATTGCCAAAGGCGTTCTTCCACTCGGTGTAGTCTTCGGCAGTCACCTGACCTGGAGTTGCACCCGGCGCTTCGCCCGGAAGAGTGATGCTTGCGCCAAGGTTGTCTCGCCACACGGTGTAGTCGGCTAAGTTCACGATGCCATCGTCGTTGTAGTCGCCGACCAACCCACCCGTTTCACCGACGACGCGGAGTACCACGGCGGAAGCATCGCTGTAGTCGAGCTGCCACTCTAGACCCGAAGCGAGCGGCGCGGCGGTGGTGATGAAGTCCTTGAATTGACCGGAAATAGAACCAGCCGCGTTGGGCAACACGTGCGTAAGCTTGTCATCCGTATTTAGCAGTCCGTCGCCGTTGATATCGAGTGGCCCCTCGGCTTCGACCATGGCATCAATTGCTGCCACTGTTTCGGTCAGATCGACGCCCGCGCGGATGAGCGTCCAGCTATCGCCCGACTGCGGTGGGTAACCGTTGAGTTCGACTTCGAGAATACCGTTGCCAATCGTGGCGTTCCGGCCGACTAGAATTGGCGTATGGGTCGAACCAGTGATCTCGGCGATTAGCGTAGCCGACTGAAACACGTTGTCTGGGTCGAATCTCAAATCCGCGGCGACGGCGATGATCGCGTCGTCCCCGGTAACACGCAACCGTTGCGTGCCACCGATATTCTCGGGTTCGGCTGCCCAGTTGGCACCCCGACCGACGTACAGCGAGTTGTCCTCAATACCACCACCCGTGATGGATAATGCACCACCGCTGATGGCGATGTCGCTACTTCCCACGCGATTGCCCATGGCAAACCGATTTCGCACTTGAATGACACCGCCTGTGAAGGTCATAAATCCTTCACTTGGTCCGGGAATATCAACTTGGGCAGGCGTGCCGCCATCACCGATTTCAAAATCGCCGCCTAGCTGGGCGTACACACCGCCCGATTGATTCCAAACGCCGGTGCCGAACTTGCCGATGACGGTAAAGTTGCCACGCATAATGCCGCCGGTGAAGTTCAGCGTGCCATGACCATTTCGCCCTAGCTGAATATCGTCATCCGATCGAACGTAGCCCCCATTCATGTTCATCACGCCAATGCCAGTGTCACCGCCCACATTGTCGTGGCCACCGACGAAAATGCTCTGCTCCGTATCCACACTGTCAACATAGCCACTGTTGAGGGTCAGCGTTCCGGTGCCGAACTTGCCCACCTCCACTTGGCGGGGCAGTATGTCCGTTCCGTCTACCACCAGTGCACCATTCGTTCCCGTGGTGCTTCCCAAAACCAGATTCGCGGTAGTTAGTTGTGTAACTGTGGTGGCTTGGGCCGTACCTTGGTCAATGACCCCCGCCACACCTGCCGCCGGGACACCGTTGTTCCAGTTCGCTGAGTTAAGGAAATCTCCAGCACCGGGGAGCTGCCAAGTCGTCGTCTGAGCAAAAGCTGAGGTGCACAAGGAGGCGTAAAGCAGAGCAGCGGACGATACGCGAAACCCAATTTGAACGCGTTGGAACATGATGCGATAACTCCTGCCGATTTGAAGGGTTGCTTTGGAAGCTGGCTAGGAGCACTCTAATCATGCCTTGTTAAGAAGCGGCAAATAGATCCACAAGAATCTTGTGCGGTGCGGACTTCAACGAACTGCGGTTGAATGCAACAAGCCGCTCCCCGCTTGCCCAACATTTGACCCGACGAGGCACGTGACGTTTTCCGCAAACCCTCACACCAACATACGCACGTTAATGCCGCGATCGGCCATCACGCGCTTCGTCTGTTCGATGGTGTATTCGCCGAAGTGGAAGATGCTGGCGGCGAGAGCCGCGTCAGCCTTTCCCAGTAGAATGGCGTCGGCTAGGTGCTCGGGCCGCCCTGCCCCGCCGCTGGCGACGACGGGAATCGACACCGCTTCGCTCACGGCGCGGGTTATCTCAAGGTCGTAGCCATCCTTGGTGCCATCGCAGTCCATGCTGGTAAGCACGATCTCGCCGGCACCGAGTTCTTCGACTTGCTTGGCCCACGCGACGGCTTCGAGGCCGGTCGGAATGCGGCCGCCATTGATGTGAACCTCCCACACCTCGCGCTCGTTGCCATCCTCGTCGGTTTTGGTCACGCGCTTCGGGTCGATGTTCACGACCGTCGCGCAGCTTCCGAACCACCGCGAAATCTGACTTACTAGCTCCGGTGTGCGAACCGCCGACGAATTGATGCTCACCTTCTCGGCACCCGCCGAGATCAGGGCCTTGGCGTCGTCGAGCGTGCGGATGCCACCGCCGACCGTGAACGGCATGAACACCCGCTCGGCCGTGCGGCGAACCATGTCGAGCGTGATCGCCCGCGCCTCGTGGCTGGCCGTGATGTCGAGAAACACGAGCTCGTCGGCCCCCTCGGCCTCGTACCGCGCGGCGACTTCCACGGGATCGCCCGCGTCGCGGAGCTTGACGAAATTCGTCCCCTTAACCACACGGCCTTGGTTGACGTCGAGACAGGGAATAACACGTGCGGCTAGCATGCTGCTACGTTACGCTCGACGAGGGCGGCGGTCAACGTACCGGCTCAGGACGGCCACCGCGCCGGCCAATAGCAGCCACGCGGACGGTTCGGGGACGGCGTTGGTACCAGTCGCTGAAGTTGCCTCATTTTCGCCGGCGAAGTTCGTTTTCCACACCGCGTAATCTTCTGCGGTCACGTTACCATCGCCAGTGGCATCGGCCCCAGCGTAACGTCGCAAACCCGACGCGCCCAAAGAGTCACGCCATACGGTGTAGTCAGCAAGGTTCACTGTTCCGTCGCCATTGAAGTCGCCATCAGGCCGCCATTCAAAGGCACCGATGTCTACACCCGCTCCTAGCGGTCTCGGCACCCCCAGGAAGTCCGCCGGAGGTGAATGTGCTCCCCAGCCTTCGTCACGTGCGGGCGAATCACCGCGCAGCCGGTAGTCTCCCTGAGCGGGTGCAACGAACAGTTCAGCGGAGGCGGCGACGATGCTGTGCAGATCCTGGCCGGTGCTCGCCTGCCATTGGGCTAGCGTCGAAACGGACGCGCCATTCGTAGTCGTAAAACGTGGAATCAACACGTTGTGATCGCTAACTAGCCCCACAAGACTATCGGGCGAGGCATCAATGGCACCCCGAAACGAGTGATTGCTGAGAAAGATGTTGTTAGCGACGGTTGTGTTCGCTGCACCGTTCTTCATATTCAACGCCCATCGACCGTCGGAGGCCTGGACCACGGTATTGCCAATGATCACGTTGCCCGTAGACGGACCCGCACCGTCAATTTGGTACAGCGAGATACCACTGGAGTGACTGTTATAAATCAGGTTATTCTCGATCAACGAGTCTCGTACTCCGTCGAGATTGATCCCGCTGCCGCCCCCCAGGCCGTTGTCGTAAATAACGTTCCCACTTACCACAGCTTCTTCGATAACCCCGTCGAGCCCCGAAAACTTGTCGGCGTTGATATGGATGCCGTTCGCCCGATTTCCCCAAATCTCATTGTTGCGAATAACGGGGCGATCACCGCTATTGCTAACGTAGATGCCATGTTCGTCGATGGATCCACTCGTACGATTGTTTTCGATCAACAAGTCATTCACGAAGCCCGTGAGAATGCCCCACTTGCCGTTGTCGTGACTCGTCACGTTGCGAATCGTCACGAACTGCGCAAAGGCCTGCTGGCCATTGACCCAAGGACCTACCGTCCGCACCCCCGCTCGCGGCATACCCCCAACTTTAAAACCGTCAATGACGATATGCGAAGCGCCTTCTAAGTTGATGCCGTCATTGGTCTGTGGGTTTGTCGAGCTGATAATGGCTCCTGGCGACCCGACGAACTCGATCGGCGCCTCTGCTGAGCCGCTTGTGGTCAGATTGAAGCCCGCATAGCTCCCAGCTCGCACCGTCACTCGGTCTCCGGCCGCGACCTCGTTGGCTGCGTGCTGTAGTGTTCGCCAGGGGGATGCAGCCGTGCCAGCGTTGGCGTCATTACCCAGGGGATCGACCACCAAGTCGCGGCCGATAGCGGATGAAACGAGAAGCGCTAAGGCAACCAACGAGGCGAAGCGGACCATCTTCTATCTCCGTAAGCGATGAGAGCGGCGTTGTGATTCTACGGCCAACCCATCGCGTGGCCAGCGGCCCCTTCAGCCACCATCACTATATAGCATTGGCTTTTCCCGGGAATTGGTCGTCACCGGGTTCGACACTAGTGGCAAGCGGCGGCCAGTGACGCTGACTAAGGTCGAAAATGCCGTTAATAGCACCAGCGCTTTCCTTCCCCCGCCGAACTTTTTACACTCGGGTGTCACCTCCTGTTGCCCCTCATCCACACGAAGGTTCAACGATGCCGCTCTCTGCTTTTCCGGACCTCACACTCTCCTTCACGGCCATGTCGGTGCTCGAAGCCGCGGAGCGAGCGGGGCGATTGCATTTAGCGGGTAGCGTCGACGAGCTGGTCGCGCTCTCGACGCCTGACGCTTCGCTTGGGCTGGGTGAAGTGGCGCCCAATGGTTTTTACACCGTCGGGTACGACGTACCAAATCAGGGTTTCGTGCCCGAGGCGATTGTTTGCCAGACTCGCAACGGCGTGGCAGCAAACTACATGGATGCCTACATGCGGCGGCGCGATCCCGATTGCATGCTCGTCGGCGACGACACGCATACCGACAAGCCGACTTACGAGACACGCTACGGTAAGCCATTCACCGACTTGCGTCACGAAACGATCGAATGGCTCAAAGAGCAGCCGATCGCCGCGTTCTTCTTCCGCACGGGCCTTTCCGACAAACCGCTCAATGCCGTGGCGATCGCGCCTGCCAATGCGGGGTTCTTCGCGCTCGGGCTCGCGATGCTGCAGGGCATCGTGCCGCTGGAGGAGATTCGCGAGGCAGGCGCGAACTACCATCATGGCGCCGTGGTGTACGTGGCGCCGCCGTTCCGCCACACGCATTTCGACGGCAAGCAGATCGTTGTCCACAATCGCCGGTTCGAAGACGACGTGAATTTGCACGAACTGTTCTCGTACAATCTCTACCCAGGTCCGTCGGCGAAGAAGGGCGTGTACGGCATGCTGCTCACGCTTGGCGAGCGCGACGCCGCGCCTTGGACCACCGCGCATTGCTCGACCGTCGAGGTGATCACGCCTTACGAGAACTCGACGTTCATCATGCACGAAGGAGCCTCGGGCGGCGGCAAGAGCGAGATGCTTGAGCTGATGCACCGCGAGCCCGATGGCACGGTGCTGCTTGGCGAGAACACGGTGACCGGCGATCGGCGGCAGTTGGTGCTACCACGCGGCTGCGAACTCCGCCCTGTGACCGACGACATGGCCCTTTGTCACACCGAGCTCAAGTCCGATCGCTCGACCGAGGGCAAGCTGACGCTCACCGATGCCGAGTCGGCGTGGTTCATTCGCATCAACCACATCGATCGCTATGGCATCGATCCCCATCTGGAACGCATCACCATTTCGCCACCGGGTCCGCTGTTGTTCCTCAACATCGAGGCGCACCCCGGAGCCACCACGCTCATCTGGGAGCACACGATGGACGAGCCGGGCAAGCCATGCCCGAACCCACGCGTCGTGGTGCCCCGGCAGTTCATCCCCGGCATCATCAACAAGCCGGTGACGGTGGACGTGCGAAGCTTCGGCGTTCGCTGCCCACCGTGCACGGCTGAAAACCCAACCTACGGCATCCTCGGTCTGTTCCACGTCCTGCCGGCGTCGCTTGCGTGGCTGTGGCGATTGGTCGCTCCGCGCGGGCATGGCAATCCATCGATCGTCGACCAGGGTGGCATGCAGTCCGAAGGGGTCGGCTCGTTCTGGCCGTTCGCGACCGGTCGCAAAGTCGACCAAGCGAACATCCTGCTCGACCAAATCATGCAGACGCAGAAGACGCTGTTCGTGTTGATCCCCAACCAACACATCGGCTGCTGGAAAGTTGGCTTCGCGCCGCAGTGGGTCGCCCGCGAGTACCTCGCACGCCGTGGCAGCGCGCAGTTCCGCCCCGGCGACTTGGTGCCCGCTCGCTGCCCGCTGTTGGGACTCACCAAGCACACGCTGACGGTCGAAGGCCAAACCATCGGCTCGTGGTTCTTCGACGTCGCCCAGCAACCCGAAGTCGGCGAAGAGACTTACAACAAGGGTGCCGCGATGCTCACCGAGTTCTTCCACCGCCACATCCGCGAATTCCAAGTTGACGACCTCAACCCGCTTGGTAAGCAAATCATCCAGGCGTGCCTCGACGGGGCTTCGGTGGAGGATTATCAGCGGCTCGACGCGGGGGTGTAGCAAGGCATCGCCCTTGATCATGGGTGGCAGCGACACTTGCCCGATTGGAACATGTTTGGCTATGTAGCTTGGCCGGGCACGTGTCGGTGTCGCTCGCGACAAGAGGTTGTTAGCGACCCTTGCCGTCCCCCATACCCAATGCCTATTGTGCTGCGCACACCGACAATCGGCCGAACCATGTGGCAGAGGTCGCAGAGCTTTATCCGGCCGACTGTCGGTGCCACCCAGGTCGATCGATCCTCAGCACTTCGTACTCTTCCGCTTAGTCCCAACGCGGCCCATCGATTCAACCTTCGCAATGTACTCACTCGCCAGAGGGACTTTGCACGCCGTATCTCCCATGTCGATTTCGACTTTGCCGATCTTCTTGGCCGCTGCTTTCGCGAATTTGAGCAGCGGTGCGACGTACGTACCCACGCAGATCACAAAATTGTTCATTGCGTAGCCGACTCGGTCGGGCGCGGAGTGAACTTCACAAGTAGCGCGTTCGACGAGTGTTTTAATCTCTGCGAGGTCCAAGTCGGCGTCGGGCGTCACACTAAGATACAACGAATAGGTATTCCACCCCGCCGACGCAATCAGCGGCTTCTTTGAGTCCATCCACTTCAGCGCTAACTCACACGCGTGAGGACTCTCGGCCGCCACGCCCGCCACGGCGGAGTCCGCGATCATGCGCCACGTCGCCCCCTTCGCCCAGGCGTTGAGCTGCGCCTTCGTCATCTGCCGGCCATCGGCCACCATGCCGGCGAGGTACATCGCGTCGGAGTTGCCCGTGTCGTAGAGTGCGAGTGCAAGCTCTTGATTCCCCTTAATCTTCTTAGCGATCTCTTTGATGTCGCCCACCTTCACTCCGAACATCGAATCCACCGGCGCTCCATGCCGGGCGAAGGTCTTGCGAGTCTGCGCCGATCCCTTGGCTTCGAGCGCCGCCATCACTTGTTCAATCGTTTGCATGACTGAAGAACTCCGTAGAGAGAGTATTGAGCACGCCTAGTCTAACGCCCAGCCGAAGGCGCCGGCTACCGTAGCCACCGATCGCAGTGTCCTCCTGCCAGCGAACACGGGCGAAATCACCGGGGTTTATGAAGTTGTGCGATGCGTGACGGATCGCCTAGAATCGCTTGCCCTCGTCTTCTTCGACTTCTCCGTCCTTTATCCGTAAGGCAAGTGATGAACTCCTCCCTCACTCTCAGCGGACTGGTCTTGGCGGCGTTGGTATTTAGCTCGATAGCGAAAGCCCAGGAGTCGGCATCGAATACGAGTGAAGCACCTCGCATGATTGCCGTACAAATGCGAGTCCTTGAATTAGATGAGGCGAAGCTACGAAAGGTAGGGATCGACTACGAAATCGTCGATGATCGCGTGAAGTTCAGCCTCATGGGTGGAAGCTGGGCCCTGCCACTCAGCTTTCCAAATTTACTCGTGACGGAGGGCCTAGCCGAAGAGGTCGATCGCGCCAACCTTGTTTTCCCAGCTGACGAGCAATTTAAGTGTGGCATGGGACGACAAGTTCCGATCTACTACTACCGATCCCTCATGGAAAAGTGGGTCGGCACTAAAGTGGATATCACAGCGACGACCGTCGACGCCACTCACGCACATCTAGCTATCGACTACGGTTGGACTGGCATCGATAGATCGAATACTCCTGCCCTACCGAGCTTTCCAACGCGACGATGCCAGATGACTTGCGACGTTACCTTTGGCCAGCGGATCGTCGTGCCAGTTGATGTCACGCCCACCCAAGGCAAGCAAGTGAGACCGACGGTGATGCTGATCTTGGTTGAGGAGCATCAGTCTCCGATCGCCGGCACGTCGCGCTAATTCGCCACCACCCGGCAGTCCGGCAAGCTCTCCAAAAACATCTTCCCATAGGGCTTCGTCGCGATCCGCGGGTCGAGGCACACCACTTTGCCGGTATCGGTCTTGGTGCGGATGAGTCGTCCGAAGCCTTGTTTGAACTTCAGGATCGCTTCGGGTAGTTGGTAGTCGCGGAACGGATTGCCGCCGGCTTCTTTGATCGCGTCGAGGCGTGCTTCGAGCAGTGGGCGGTCGGGCACGGCGAACGGCAGTTTGGCGATGATCACCAGTTGCAGCGCGTCGCCCGGCACGTCGACACCTTGCCAGAAGCTGTCGGTACCGAGCAATACGCTCCGCGGGTTCTCCTTGAACATATCCACGAGTTGCGTCCGCGGCGTGCCATCGGCTTGGGATAGCAAACGCAGGTTCTGCGACGCCAGCCACCGCGCGAGACCGCTCCCCGCCTTGCGCATCGCCTCGTAGCTGGTGAACAGCACAAACGCCCGGCCGTCGAACTCCTGCACGTAGTGCTTGATCGCTTCGAGCGACTTGCGATCGAACTCCGTCCGCTCGGCCGACGGGTCGGGCATCGAGGGCATGGTGACCAGCGTGGCCTGTTTGGCGTAGTCGAACGGACTCCCGAGCCGCAGGGCCTCGCACTGCGTGACGCCGACGCGCGACTGGTAGAACTCGAACCCCGCGCGATCGCTGCCGGCTGACAGCGTGGCGCTCGTCATCACAACGGTCGGCACTTGATCGAACAGGTGCTCGCGGAGCGCGGGGCCAACTTCCAGCGGCGCGGCAACCAGCGACATCCTCGGGCGGCCGCGGCTCGTCTCGTACCGGTCCATCCAATAGACCGTGTTGCCCATCGTTTGCATCCGCCATGTCTCAATCTCAAACGCCAGCGACAACAGCCGATCGTGCGCCGAGGTGAAATCCTGCCGGTCCGATTCTTCCTGCATCCGGCTGCCGGCCGTTTTCACTTGCCGAGCGAGCGTTTGTAGTTCCTCGGCAAGCTGCCCGCTCGCGAGTCCCGGCGTGGTGACGCGGCCATTTTGCGGACCGCTCGAGACCGACCAGTGCCACAGATCGCTAAAGAAGTCGTCGGAGTGCAGCCGGCATCGCTCGACTTGCTGCGCGATGTGCGACAAGCCGTGATGCAGCAGCAGGCCTTTCTGGGTGCGGTCGTTGTAGAGCTTCGAGAGCGTGTACTCGACTTGTCCACTCGTGACGCGGATACCCAAGTGATCGCCGGCGACCGCTTCGACGGTGTGGGCTTCGTCGAGAATCAGAATGTCGTAGTCGGGCAGGATGCTCACGCCGTTGCGGCGGAGTGCCAGGTCGCTGAACAGCAGCGCGTGATTCACGACCAGCACCTGGGCGTGCTGCATGCGGCGTCGAGCGCGGTAGTAGAAGCACTTCTTGTACATCGCACACCGGCGGCCGAGGCAGTTGCCACTGTCGCTCGCGACTTCCTGCCAGACGCTGCCCAGCGGCTTGCGGGCGAGATCGGTAAGGGAGCCATCGTGCGTCTCGCCCGCCCAGCGGTCGATCTCGCGTAGCTGCGAGAACTCCTCGTCCTGATCGAACAGGCTGTTGGCACGTTTCATGGCCGCGCCGAGTCGACGAAGGCTCAAATAGTTGCCACGACCCTTTACCAGCACCGATGAGAAGTCGCGCGGGATCACGCTGTTGAGCAGCGGCAAGTCCTTGGCGATTAGCTGCTCTTGCAAGCTAATGGTGTGCGTCGAAATGACGACACGCTTGCCTTTTGTGTCAGCCGGAGCACCCTCGGGGGGTGGCTCCGTGGCCGCGAGGATCGCTGGCACCAAGTAGGCAAAACTCTTGCCCACGCCGGTGCCGGCTTCCACGACCAGGTGTTTCTTGTTCGCGATCGCTCGACCCACCGCCTCCGCCATTTCGAGCTGCTGAGGGCGGTCTTCGTACTGCTTCAGCCGCCGCGCGATGCGGCCGTCCGGTCCCAGGATGTCAGCCGTCGTGAGCGTCATGCCATAAGGTTACGTCTCACGGGCCAAATGGGCTAGCCGGCAGGCGGGGCACCCTTGGTCAACATATGCGGCGGCTTCTCGCTCGCCCCTTCGTAGGCCGTGGGTTGCCCCTCTTGAAAACGATTGCAACCCCCGAGCCCCGAGATGCGGACATTGTAGTCCTGCAGCTTTTTCTCGATGCACACACCGAGCGTCAAATCCTGAACTTCGCCGTCAGGTTCAATCTGCCACCACTTGCAGTCCTTGCACAATCCCCAGCCATCCGGTTGATCGGCCATCACGATTCTCCTCATGTAAATTGAAGCTGCATCAATAACAACTGTGGGAGGGCTCTCCGAGCCCGATGTCCAGGTGGGGGTCCAACCCACATCGGCCTCGGAGAGGCCTCCCACAGATGGTTGTCCGACAAGAACGATGTCTTAGGCAGTGAGCGCGAAGAAGTTGAGACTGCGGCTCGCGAGCCGTGTGAGCTTGCGATCGGTCGCTCCTTCTTCTTCGAGCGTCTGCGTGAGCAGGTCGGCGTGGTCTTTGTGTCCGAGCTTCTCGGCGTACGCCACCGCTACGCCGTAGCCGGCGATCTCGTAGTGCTCGACTCGCTGCGCGGCAGCCACCAGGGCGGCGTCGCGCACTTCCGCGGGCATATCTTCCTTGAGGACCTCTTCGCCCTCTTTGATCAGCCCTTCCATGCCATTGCACTTGTGCCCGCCCGGCTTGAAGTCGAGCGTCTTGAAGATCGACTCCAGTCGCACAACGTGCTCTTTGGTTTGTTTCAGGTGCTCTTTGAAGCCAGCCTTCAGATCTTCATGCGAAGCGGCCTCCGCCATCTTGGGCAGCGCTTCGAGCAACTGAGTCTCGGCGCTGTAGAGGTCCTTGAGTTCATGGACGTAGAGCTTTTCGAGCGAATCGAGGTTCATCGTTCGTTCTCCTGGCAAGGGTTATTTGGATGGATCACCGATGATTGGTGACCTGCTGCCAGGGAGATTGCAAACCGTGCGCCTAAGCGATAGCACCAGCCGCTTATCGAAGATTTCGCCACCTTCGATGGCGAGTTCAGCCAGCGCGCGATCTAAGGCGGAGCAGCATGGTTGCCAACCGGCCAGGAGAAGGCGAGAAGATTCGCAGCCCACCCACCTTACCGCCGCTTTAGCGAAATCACCCCTTCTTCGGGGCTCGACGCAGTGGCGTATAGCCGCTTGGGGATGCGGCCGGCGAGGTAGCTCAGTCGGCCCGCGAGCGTGGCGTGACGCATGGCGTCGGCCATCAGCAGCGGATCCTCCGCGTGGGCGATCGCCGTGTTGAGCAGCACTCCATCGACGCCCAGCTCCATCGCCGCGGCAACGTCGCTCGCGGCACCCACGCCGGCGTCAACGATCACCGGATAATCGGGGTCGCCTTCCTTCAAGTACTCCAGGCAGATGCGAATGTTGTTGGGGTTCAAGATCCCCTGCCCCGAACCGATGGGGCTTCCCGCCGGCATGACGCTCGCCGCGCCGGCATTCTTCAGCCGCCGGGCAACCACCGGGTCGTCGCTGGTGTAGACGAGCACCTCGAAGCCCTCGGCCACCAGCTGCTCGGTCGCCTTCACCGTCTCGATGGGATCGGGGAGCAGCGTCCGCGTATCGGCGAGCACCTCGAGCTTCACCCAGCTCGCGCCGGGATTCTCCAGGCCACTCAGAATCTCCCGCCCCAGCCGCGCGACACGCACCGCGTCTTCGGCGGAGAAACAACCTGCCGTGTTGGGGAGCAGGATGTACTTGCTGCTGTCGATGGCATCGAGCAGATTGCGCCCCTCGGCGTCAATCAGCCGCTCGCGCCGCACCGCCACCGTAATGCAGTGCGTCCCCGAACGCTCTAGGGCTTCGCCCATCAGTTCGTAGGTGGCGTACTTGCCGGTGCCGACGATCAAACGGCTGGTGAGCGTGTGCGAGCCAACTTGGAGTGGCGTGTCGGTGAAGTGGTCGATGGTGTTCAACGGTGGGAGCTTGGGACTGGGGGCTAGGGGCTCGAATGGAGTAAAAGAAACAAGTCAGCCGCCACCTACTAAGGTGACGATCTCTAGCTGGTCGCCGTCCGCCAATTGGTAACCGAGATGCTCGGTGCGGGGGACCAACTGGCCATTCACTTCGACGGCGACGTGCTTGACGTTCACTTCGAGTTCGGCCAGCAGCTCGGCGATCGTGCGGTCGGGGGGAACCTCGCGGGGCTCGCCGTTAACAGACAGGTGAAGATGGTCCATAGGTTTGTACGATTTCCGAAACGTGCGACCCTAATCGCGGACCACGGTGGTGCGGAACTGTTGCATGTCGAGCACCTGGAACACACCCTCTTGAGGCTTGCCCGCGGCTTGCATCGACGAGTTCCACGGCATCATGTAGGCACCAACCTGCCCGGTGTTGGCGTCGGCGATGTAAACCACCGTCGCGGCGGGCTGGTAACCCGCACGGCCGCGGGGCATGTTCGCGAGTCCCGTCACCATCAGGTACTTGGCGTTCCGCCCGCCAGCGGTGAAGTCCTGCGAAATGTTGTAGGTGAACCGCGAGTTGAACTTACCGGTCCGTGGATTGATCACGGCACCAATCAAGTCGCCGGTTAGGTAATCGAGGAAGTACAGCGCTTCGACTTCGCCATCGACGAGGCCCGTGGCGATGGAGAAGTTCTCGTAGCCATCGGTCGCCGAAGCGTGCAGCGGGACGCTCGGCCATAGGCCTTTAATGTTCAGACCCACCGCCAAGCCGGCAACGAGACCGAGGGCAAGAAACGCATAACGCCCGCGAGCGAACTGGCCCAGCGTGGAAACATGGGACATGGGGGAACTCCTTCTGGCAACAGGCGACAACGCCGCGCTCGCGGCGACCTTCCCCTTAATCGTACCGCGGCTGGCTTTTATTCGCCACTGCCATTGCGGGCGAGAAATGCCGGCAAAAGGCCCTTCGGCACGCCCCTTCAACGGATTAGTCGCTACGACTGTGGCCGCCGAATCGCGTCAGAAGGTACAGCAGCATCGCGACACTTTGCAAAGTGCCAGCCACGTAGGTCCACGCCGCGGCGTTCAACACGCCATTCACGTGCCCCATTTCTTCCGGGCTGACGATCTGGTGCGAGACAAGTTCCTGCTTCGCACGACGACTCGCGTCGAACTCCACCGGCAGGTTGATCACCTGGAACACGACCACCGCCCCGAACAGCGCGATGCCCGCCAAGCACAACAGGCCACCGAGCCCCGAGCCACCTTGCGCCAGCAAGAGTCCCAGGAACAAGATGCCCATGCCAAAGCTGCCACCAAACTGCGCGGCCGGCACCGCCAGGTTGCGGAGCATCAGCGGGGCGTAGTTCTGGGCGTGCTGAATAGCGTGGCCCGCTTCGTGGGCGGCGATGCCCACCGCGGCCATCGACGGCTGGTTGTAAACGCCCTCGCTCAGTCGCAACACGCGATGCCCCGGGTCGTAGTGGTCGGTCATCTGCCCCTGGACCGGCTCGATCGGCACCTCGTGCAAACCAGCGGCGTCGAGGATCATCCGCGCTGCCCCACGCCCCGTGATTGGCGCGCGAACTTGCGACGCCGCGGCGTAGGTCGCGCGGACACGCCCTTGCGCCCACATCGCCAGGAGCAACGCGGGGGCGAGGAACACGAAATACAGCGGGTCGAACGGAAAAATCATGGTCGTTGGATGGCGGAAAGAACAGTCGAGTTACGCACTGTAGTTTACGCTCTTAGGGTGTCTCTGGTTCGGTCACCGGCGGAAGCGTCGCCCCCGGTGGCAATGCCCGCGCCGCGCCTTGCGGAACGGTGTTGTTCGGCACTGCGTTCGGAACTGCATTTGGCGTGCCGGGCGCGTTAGGCATCGCCGGTGGGCGAACCCCCTGCCCTTGCTGCAACTGTCGCTGCTGCGCCTGCTGAAACGCTTGAAGCTGCTGCATGAAGTGCGACATCACGCTCAGCAGGTTGGCGACCGCCACGCCGTTCTGCGCGTTGAGGTGTAGCACGCGTTTCGTCCCTTGAGTGACGACGTACTGGTTCGATTCCACCTGCCCCGCCAGCAAAATCTGCGACTCCGTTTGATCGACGCGAAGAAGATCTCGCGCAATCCCCATCTCCGGAAACTGCTCGGCTCCCAGCACCAACAGCGGCCGGTCCTCGGAGTCGACTACCACCAGCCCCTGACACTTAATCCGCTGGCTTTCGGTTGTCTTGATGATCTTATCCCGCAGCGCCGCCCCCAGCGCCAAGAACAACAATGGGTAAACAATCCAACGTTCGCGCTCGGTCATGAGGTTTGGGGGCTAAGGGTTAGGTGTGCTCAGTAGGCCGGATCAAGCGGAGCGCCGACCCGGCGCTTCACGCTGTGCACGACCAATATAACGTCGCCGCGACGGAGGATTTCAATCTACAAAAGGAAGAACACTAATCGCCGCTAATCCTCGCTAATGTTTTCGACTAGTGACGATTAGCGCAGATTAGTGTTCCGGAAAACAACCTTTATATGCGTCATCTGCCGTCACTTCTTCTCAAAATACAACCGCCCAAACTGAGGATCCGCCCCCTTCTCGACGAGCGTGTAGCCGGACGCGGGTTCATCTCCTTGGAAGTCGATGATGAATCGCCGCTTCTCGCTGGGGGGTGCGGGTTTGTCGGTGGCTTCTGCTTCCGCTTTCGCCAAGCTGATCTCGATCTCCGCGCCGCGGGGTGGCAGCGTCTCGACCACTCGCCACGTGCCGCTGAGCGGCTGCGAACCATCCCCCAGCGACATGCTCACCTGGGCGTTCTCGGCAAACGTCAGCTCAATCGCCAAGTCGTGCAACTCCAGATCGGTCTTCGCGGGCGTCACGTCCGACTCGGCGTCCGTCGGCGCCGCGGCCGCATCGTCACTCGCCAAGCTCCGCTCTTTCGCCTTCAGCTCGGCACTTCGCTTGGCAGCCGCCGCCGTGGTGTCAGGCCGTCCTTGCCACGCCCCCACCAGCCGCGTCGAAACCGACTGCTGGCACCCCGTCGCCAACAAGCACAGAGCAGCCATCACAAACAGCGAAGCGGTGGAGCGGATCAACAGAGCACCAAATGCAGAGAGATAATGGGAAAACAAAGTCCCCCCATTCTAGGCAGCCCCCTCAAGTGTCGCCAGCCGATGCCATTTCGCACTTTCTGCTCAAAGGCGAGCCGGAAGCGTCAGCGCCCGGAGAATTCGTCGAGTATCGCGTGGTCCCCGGGTTCAGCTCCTGGCGCTGACGCTTCCGGCTGGCCCAAATGGATCACTAGCCGACGACCACTTCTTGTTTCGCTAGTTCCAAGAGCTCGGCTTCGACCTTCTCAATCTCCGCGGCGTTCTCCTGGTCTTCCAATTGAAGCTTCTGTAGTCGTCGTTCCAGCCTATCGAGCTTCTTCGCGTGCTGGACGTACGGCCTCAGCGGCGCACTTGCTTGCCGCCACTTCCAGAACTTCTCCCACACGTTGCCGAGCGAAGTCATCAGCGTCGACTGGCTTCGCGTGGTCGCTCGCTTCCCCATCGTCCGCGATACGAAGTCGAACGTCCGACGGAATGCGTCCCCCATTGAAGTCACGAATTGATACCACGCGTCCGATTGCTTCTTCTTGAGCTTTTCGATCTCCTTATCCACTGCCGCGCGTTTTGCGACGACGACGGGCGGAGTCGGAGGCAATGGTTTCTCCTCCCCCTTCGTCATTTCGCGGGTTGGTTTCGGCGGCGAGGGTTTCACGATCGAGAACTTGTCCCGCACGCCGTTCATCAATGTCTTAATCTGCGACTGCGTCAGCGGGCCGGCGAGGTAGCTCATTGCCCAGCGTGTGTTGAATACGGTCGACGCGTCGTCGTGCACGTTGTTCATCAGGAACACGCGATTGCCGAGCGACGACAGCGTTCGCTCCATCGCCTGCTTGTCGAATTTCGACCCCGCCTCGGCCGATGCACCTTGCAAGCCCTCGATCACGCGGGCCTTGTCGCGCTCGGTTTGCAATCGCCCGAGGAGCCACGTGCCGCAGTTCGAAAGGCCTTTGTAGTCGAGGTCCACCGGGTTTTGCGTCGCCAGTACCACGCCCACACCAAACGCGCGGGCTTGCTTCAGCAGCGTCAGCATCGGCCGCTTGCTCGGCGGCTCGCCCACCGGTGGGAAGTAACCGAAGACCTCGTCCATGTAGAGAATCGCCCGCAAACTGCTAGTGCCGGGCTGCGTGCGAATCCACGCCACGAGTTCGTTGAGCAAGATCGTGACAAAGAACATTCGCTCGGCGTCGTTCAAATGCGCGATCGACAAGATCGACAGCCGCGGCTTCCGCTCGGCGCTATACAGCAGGTCCTGAATCGATAGCGGCACCCCTTCCATCCACCCCGCAAACGAGGGGGACGCTAAGAGATTGTTCAGCTGCACGGCCAGCTTTTGCCGGTCCTTCTTCGGATAGAAATCTTCGAGAGGCAAACTCCCTACGCGGTCGCCCGGCAGTTTCGGCTCGAGCACCCGCTCGACGATATCGGCGATCGACAGGTCTTCGCCCGCCAGCCACGCTTGCAGGAGGATGTTCGCGATCAGAATGTGCTCGCGCGAATTCACCGGATCGGTACCACCACCCACCAGCGCCAACAATCCCGAAGCGGCCGACTCCACCCGATCGCGCAGCGCCTCGCTGTCGTCACGCACTTCGGCGGCCGGTGCGCTGAACGACTTAAGCACCGAGATCGGTATGCCCGCCGTCGAGCCCGGCGTGTAGATCACCCGCTCGACCGAGTCGCAGTATTTCTGAACGCGCTCGCCATCTTCGTCCCACTTCGCAAGCCCTTCCTTCCACATCGTGGCCGTGGAGGCAGCGAACTCGTCAGGCGTCTGTCCTTTGCGAGTCGCTTCGCTCTCGTCGATCCACGGACGGAACTTCGCGGGATCGAAGTCGGGAAACGCGAGCAGCAAGTTGCCCAGGTCCCCCTTGGGGTCGATGCAGATGGCCGGAATGCCATCGAGCGCCGCTTCTTCCAGCAGCGACAAGCATAGCCCCGTCTTGCCACTCCCGGTCATGCCGACGCACACCGCGTGCGTCGTCAGGTCCTTGCTCTTGTAGAGCAGTGGAACGTCGGACGTCGTCGCGGTCGCCAAGTCATGCTCGCGCCCCAAATAAAACGAACCAAGCTGATCAAGATCGGACATAGCGCGGCGACAAGAGTAATGAGGAAGGCAAACGTGCAGGCTTGATTGTGATCGAACCGCCCCTCGAAGCCAAGATTAGCTCGCGTCGTACCACGGAATTCTTTCGGTTGTACGACGGGTGGCACCGACTTTCGGCCGCTTAAACCTCCACCACGTCTATCCCCCTCCTCGGCCGATTGTCGGTGTGCTCAGCACAAGAGGTCTTTGCATGAACTAACAGAAACACCGATGAGTGAATGTCGCAGCGATGCACCTCTTGTCGCAAGCGACACCGACACGTGCCCGAGCCGAGCTCAACGGAATGGCTAAGTACGAATCGGGCAAGTGTCGCTGCCACCCAAGAAGTTTCTCAACGACGCGCGAGCAACCTTCCGTACTCCTCTACCGCTTCCAAATGCCCCGCCTCCGCACGAAGACCCACATGCCCATCCGGCCGAAGCACCAGCAGCGTGATCTCCTCCACACCCAATATCGTCGCGCACTCCGCCGCAACCGTGGCGTGCTCGTCCGCTTGCGTCGTACACACGAACACGACGTCCAGCATCAGCTCATCGCGCCGCGATTCGAGTGCGTCCTTCAGCTCTAGTAGCCGAGCAGCGTCAGCCGACGGTCCACCAATGACGAGTCCCGTGTGCCCCGCGCAATGGCCAACCTCGTGCAGGCGGCACCTCTCGCCACTCACTAACCGCAATTCAATCGTATTCGGGAGCCTCGCACCTGGTGGCAGCGAGTCGTGTTTCAAGCCCATCACGATCGGCGAGCCACTGTAATCGATATCCAGCTCCGCCTCGGCAACCGCTTCGTGGTGCCTCGACGTGGGGTCGGCGATCATCGCTCGCAGCGTCTCGTCACGGCTTCGACGCGCCGTCGCATCGGCCATGGTCTGTAGCTCTTCGACCGCATCGCCCGACGCCACGATCGCCAGCGCCACGGGTCGCCGCTCGGCTTCGTAGCTATCGAGCAGCGCCGCGTCGCTCTCCCCTCGGCAAACCAGGGCGAGCTTCCACGCCAAGTTAAACGCGTCCTGCATGCCGCAGTTCATGCCATGCCCCTCGGCCGGCGTGCAGACATGAGCCGCATCGCCAGCGAGCAGCACCCTGCCCGCTCGATACCGCGACGCCACTTTCGCATGGCAATGGAATCGCGTCGGATGTTCTATGTCTTCGAACGTGACCTTCGGATAGTAACGCGAGAGAATCTCCGCCGTCTCGGCCACCAAGTCGCACTCTTGCGTCCGCGGCCGCACGTACGCTCTCCATCGACGATTCGGAAGCGCCGTGAGAATCACCGGCGCCTCGTCGAGATAAACGTAATTCGCCTCGTACGTGTCCTGCCATCCCGCAAGCGTTACGTCGAACACGGCCCACGGCTCGGGGATGTCGTGCCCCACGTGCTCGATGCCACACAGGGACCTCGTGGTGCTGTGCAGCCCATCGCAACCGACGACCCACGCGACGCGCACGCTCTGCGACTCCCCTTCGTGATCAAACGTCGCGACGAGTCCGTCTTCCACTTCTTCAAGATTTGTTAGCCGCGACGACCGCAGGATCGATCCCCCCTGCCGCTCGAGATACTCGGTCAGGTGCGCTTCGACGACTTGCTCGGAGATGCCAATGTTGAATCCATGGCGACTACCGCAGTCGGCGAGATCGATTTCGCCGAGCGAGCCGCCGTCGGAGTAAACCTTAATCACCCGCTGCCTCACTCCTTCGTCGAGCAACCGATCGACCAGCCCCAGCGACTCGAACACCTCGAGCGACCGCGGATGGACCACCGTCGCCCGATCCCACTCCAGCGGCGCGGCATTGGCATCAATCACCAAACACCCCACAAGCCGCCGCTCGAGCTCCGCAGCGAGCAACAAACCAGTCGGACCGGCACCAACGACGAGAACTTGGGGGGACTTGGGCATTGGGTCGGTGAGTTGGATTTTTATCGGAAGTGGGAAGTTCGCCATTGTACCAAGCTAGGTTCCCATGCCGACCACCAAGTGTGGCTTTGCCGACCGAAAAAGACCGCCGCACCACATCGTTCTTCGCTGTGCGGTTCTCGCTTCACGGTGTTAGACTGACTGCATACGCTCCGTAGAATGATCGGACGAAGAACAGCAGGCCCCATATGGGAGGCAACCACTTGGCATATCAGGGGCGATTCAACCAATCGGCGATCCGGATCGGGGCCGTGATCTTACTTTCGCTGGTCGCGGTTTGGCTAGCCATGCGCTGGCCCGACTGGCAAAGGAGGTCGCTTGTTCGCCAAGCCTCGCACGTCGTCGTCTCACTGCATCGACAAGAAAGTAAGCATTACCTGTTCGAAGGGGAGGCTTCGCAGGAGATCGCCGATTTCGTGTTTCACCGGTCCCGACCTTACTTTGAAACGATGGCGATGGCCTATCCGATTTCCATGTACTTCTTCGACGGCGACAAGGGATGCCTCTTTTCCTGTCGAGTCAAGGCTGGGGACATTGAGTCCGCAGAGGATTTTGTGAACAAGGTTCGATCTGGTGTCGAAGTATCGGAACAAGAGTTGGACGACATGTTTACCACTTCCGAGTACGAGAAGAACACCAGAAAGTTCTGATAACGGTCGTACGATCTCAGAGTAGTTAGCTTGGGCATGACGCCGGCGACTCACGCCAGCTAGTTTAGATGGGGTAGCATGACCTGCTCGCTCCAAGCCAAGGGGGCGGCGTGGGCCAATGAACCCGTCTCTCCCATTCTTCTCTGTTCTCTCCGTTTGCTCCTGTTCCCACAAATTCCTCCGCTGGCCCACGTAGCCGGCGCCTGCGGCTGGGCGTTAAACGATTTTTCCCGGGAGTGTCGGCCCTTTAACTATTTCGACTTTTTTCAAAAATGTGACTAGAAAGCGCGCTTCACTTGTGTTCTCATGAACACGTTCACCACAGTGGTGAACGTGCGTTCTTTGACAACTTGAAAAGCGTTGAAATCGCCAGGCGGACGAGTGTGCGCGTGCTTGAGGTTCGCGCCACAATTTTGTCATCCTGAAGGAGCCTAAGCGACTGAAGGATCTCGACTACCATTGTGGCCGCTTGTTAAACGACGCCATCCTTCGGGTCGTGGCTGTATGCCTGGAAAGAAGGGCCCCTCAGAAGGACCACGCGCGGGGTTCCAGAGTAAAGTCGCACGTGCGGGTTTTACGTGCGACATTACCCTTCGGCGGTCTTGCGAGACCCGCTTCGTAAGTACTTCGCGCGAAAGCACTTACAGCGGTAGCTCGCAACGGGGGAGAGGGAGTAATGTCGCACCCAATGAAAAAGTGGCGGAATGCGACATTTCCAGCCACTGGCCAACAGCATGGACCAGTGGCATTCCGTGGTATACACTCAACACTCTCGCCGTTCACGCTCCCTTATATATAAGCCTCTATGCGCCACCAACGACTCGACTGCGACGTGTTGGTAGCCGGCGGAGGAATGGCGGGTGTGGCAACCGCGCTCGCTGCGGCAAGACGGGGAGTTCGCGTCGTCTTGTGTCAGGACCGTCCTGTGCTCGGCGGCAACGCCTCCAGCGAGATCCGCATGCACATCGTCGGTGCCGATCAGAGTGGCAACCGCGGGCGAGAGCTCGAAACCGAAGCCCGCGAGTCGGGCATCATCGAAGAGATCCGCCTGGAGAACTGCGTCCGCAATCCGCAGCGATCGCCCTCGGTGTTCGACCTGATCCTGTACGACAAAGTCCATGCCGAGCCGAACATCGAGCTCCTGCTCAACACCACCGTCACCGCGGCGGAGATCGAAGGCAATCGAATCACTTCGGTGACCGCCGAACGTCAGTCGACCGAAGACACCTTCGCGATTCACGCGAAGGTCTTTGTCGACGCTACTGGCGATGGAAGGCTTGGGCTCGAGGCGGGGGCGAAATTCGTCGAGGGTCGCGAGTCGCACGCCGAACATGGTGAATCGCTCGCTCAAGAGACTAGCGACAACATGCGACTTGGTTCGAGCATCATGTTCCAAGCCAAGAAACACGACCGCCCCATGCCGTTCGTCGCGCCCAGCTGGGCGAGGAAGTTCAGCGAGGACGACCTTCGACTTCGACCGCACGCCTCGACTTCGGGCTATCACGGCGACCTCAATCTCGAGTACGGGTACTGGTGGATCGAGTGGGGTGGTCATCTCGACACGATCGCCGAGAACGAAACGATCCGCCACGAGCTGCTCGCCATCGTCCTGGGGGCATGGGACCACGTGAAGAACGGCGGCGAGCACGGCGCGGAGAACTGGGCCCTCGAATGGTTAGGCTTCCTGCCCGGCAAGCGCGAGAGTCGACGTTTCGTGGGGCAGTACGTCCTTACGGAGCACGACGTGGTGCAGTCGATTCCTCACGACGACGCCATTGCCTACGGCGGCTGGTTCATCGACACGCACCCCGTGATGGGAGTCGACGCTGTGGACGAACCTCCCTGCACGCAGCACGCGGTGCCTTACTTGTACGATATCCCGCTGCGTGCGTGCGTCAGCACGAACGTCGAGAACCTGATGTTCGCGGGTCGCAACATCTCGGCCACGCACATCGCCTTCGCATCGACGCGAGTGATGGCAACATGCACCCAGATCGGGCAAGGAGTGGGAACAGCAGCCGCTTATGCCGTGATGCACGAGCGTTCGCCGCACGAGCTCACGCTCGATCGCCAAGCGATCCAAGCAATCCAGCAGCAGTTACTGGAAGACGATGCCTACTTGATCGAAGTGACCAACGAGGACCCACGCGACCTGGCGAAGCAAGCCACCATCGCCGCGTCGAGCGAGCAACTCGCCGGGCCAGCAGCGAACGTCGTGGAAGGTCCGACCCGTAGCGTTCACGGTTCAAACGGCGTCGCAGCCGAACGAGCTACGCCCGGCACGCATCGCTGGATGAGCGATCCGAAGGCAGGCTTTCCCGCTTGGCTGCAACTGGAATGGCGAGAAGTGATCACGCCAACGCGTATTCAACTCGTGTTTGACACCGGCCTGCATCGCGTGATGACCCTCAGCCACGCCGACTCGTACACGGCGAAAATGCGTTGGGGCGAGACTCCGCCCGAATGCGTCACCGACTTTCGGATTGAAGTCGGACGAAATGGCGAGTGGTGCGAAGTCGATCGCGTGACCGGCAACTACCAGCGCCGCGTCGTAAGATCGCTCGCCGTAGGTGAGATCGATGCATTGCGACTAATCGTCGATGCAACCGGCGGCATCGATCATGCACGCATTTGTGAGATTCGCGTCTACTAACTTTTTAAACTGCTCGTACCGACATGGATACTCACGCATCGCTCGCGACCATCGACTGGGTAGTGCTCGTCGCCTACCTTGCCGCGACGTTTGCCATCAGTATCTGGACGAGCCGGCGACAAGCCACCGAGAACGAATATTTCATGGCGAGCCGCACGGCAACGCCGCTCGTCGCCGCGGTAAGCCTATTCGCCACCCTGTTCAGCACCAGTACGTTCGTTGCCGCACCAAGCGAAGGCTATCGACATGGACTGACCATGTGGCTCGGATCGGTGGGTTATGCACTGTTCACGCCTCTTGCAGTGTATTTGTTTCTCTCGTTCTTTTACGCCCGAGGCGATAACTGCACGCTGTACCAATACCTGGAGCAACGCTTCGACTGGCGAGCCCGCACGCTGGCAGCGGCGGCGTTCCTCATCGGTCGCACGCTTTCCGCGGCGACGGCGTGCTACGCGGGGGCGAAACTCTTCGACGCCATGGCGGGGTGGGACGCGAGGTGGACGATCGTCACGATGGTCCTCTTCACCACGTTCTACACGGCACTGGGGGGCATGCGAGGCGTGCTGCTCACCGACTTTATGCAGACCGTGGTGATGCTTCTGGGAGTCATCGTGATTTGGGGGTGCTTGTCGTCACTCATCGGACACGACTACGCCGCCGTGTGGTCGTACGCCAGCGACCACGGCCGCGCGTTCAACGCTGTCGCTTCGCCTGAGTTCTATCGTTTCGAACTATCCGATCGGCTTTCGCTTTGGACATTGCTATTCGTCTACTCGATTCTCAGGCCCCTGCAAGACTACGGAACCGATCAGTTGGTGGTGCAGCGACTACTCAGTGCGGGGAGCCTCGCCGACGCGAAGCGTGCCGTGTACATCAAAACCGCGATGGCCGTGCCGGTGATGGCAATCTTTTATGGACTCGGAGTGTTGCTGTTCTACTACTACAATCATGTGGCCGAAGCCCCAGTGGGACTCGAAGCCGACAAAATCTTGCCGCACTTCGTGACCACAACGCTTCCCGCACCGCTCCCAGGACTTCTGGCGGCGGCGATGCTCGCGGCACTGATGTCGACCATCTCCTCGATTTTCAGTTCACTCGCCACGGTGACCAGCATCGACTTCCTGCAGCGTTGGGGTATCGAACCAGTGACCGAAGGTCGCAAAGTCGCGTTGGGTCGACTGCTAACCCTCGCGTGGGGAGTCGTGGTGCTGCTACTTTCCCTGGCCATGTTATCGAAAGGGTCGTCGATTGAGAATTCGATCATGGAGATCAGCCAGATCATTCTATCGCTATGGGGCGTGTTGCTCGTCGTTGTGCTCGCGGGGGTGCGAACGAAGTGGGCCACCGCGAACGCCGCTACCGCCGCGCTCGTAACAGGGATGGCGGTCGGCGTATTCGTCCCCTATCGCTTCTACGTGATGGTACCTGCGGACGAGCGGATCAGCTTCCTATGGCTGGGCGTCCCGGGAATCGCGGTAACCGCGTTGGTGCTGGTGGCGATCAGCCTTTGGGAAAAGATGCGAGCAAGAGCACAAGGTTGAGTCCGGTTGTAATGATGATAACGATTACCCGGTATCTCTGAGCAAGGAGTCCTCCTTCGCGGATGTGCGGCGAATTCGCGGGTGAGCTAGGCTTTAGCTGGAACTATGTTCGTTCACGTTCTCGCTTGGCAGCCATCTCGATGCATACGATAGAACATCCCGAAACCCTGCTCGCGGAAGAGCAGGCGGTCGTTCAGTTAGCGGCGAAGAATCGCGGCATTTTCGAGATCGCCACGCGGAGTGATACGCATGGTCCGGCGATACGCGCGGGCATCGACAAGCTCTACGATCCGGCCGATCCGACGTACGCCATGCGGTGCTGCGAAACGGTCCCGCATCTGATTGAGTTGCAACTGATTCGCCAGTCGGAGGTGCCCAAGCGATTTCAGCTGACGAACTTCGGCTGGCAGTTGAGCCGCAACCTGACAGCGAAGCTCAAAGAGGAACGCCAGTTCGCGGGAGCTGACGTAGCGAGTGATACCCCACCGCATGATCCGATGCAGATGACAGCGCCAATTCGGCGCGAAGCGGAAGAGCTGACACCAACTTCGCCGGAACCGGCGTTCGGGGCGACCATTCCTCGCGCTATTGTTAGTGAATCGCCTGCAACCGAATCGCACGGGAGCGTTCCGTCCCTTGTCAGCCCCACACCGCCGGTATCGATAACGCGGACACCGCCGCCGAGCATGCCCGATTTTGGTGGGAAGAAGCGTGTGGAGAGCGGACTCGTCAGTTCTCTCGGCCTCGACGAAGGCTTCTTGCCGCCAGAGCCACAAACGCTCGCAGAGACAGGACTTTCGAGCGCGGCGATCGAAGATTTGATCCTGAAGATCGTGCAGAATGCCGGCTCAATGACGGGACGGCAGATCGCCGAGGTCCTGTGTTTGCCGCTCGCGGTGCTGGAGGATTGTCTGACAACGCTCCGCAACCGCCAGCACCTATCGCCCACCGGGTCGGCGATGCTGGGCGACTACGTGTACCAGCTCACCGACAACGGGCGTCAACGAGCACGACTGGCGATGCAGGAATGCGCCTACGCCGGACCCGCGCCCGTGCCGCTGGATGATTACGTCGCGTCGGTCGAAGCACAGACCATCCGAACCGAGAAGCCCAAGCGAGCCCGACTCGTCGAAGCGTTTTCGGACATCAACGTCGAGCCGGAGATGCTCGCTCGGTTGGGTCCAGCAATTAGCGCTGGCAAAGGCATGTTCGTCTACGGACCGCCCGGCAATGGCAAGACAACGATCGCCCAGCGCATCACGCGGTGCTTCGGCCAAAACGTGCTGATCCCCTATGCAATCATCGAAGATGGCCAGATCATCAAGCTGTACGACGCGGCGTGTCACGAACGCGTGAACTCGCAGATGTCGAGCCTACTGCGGCACAACGAACACGACCAACGCTGGATTCGCATCCGCCGCCCCACGGTGGTCGTGGGTGGTGAATTGACGATGGACAGCCTGGAACTCAAGCACGATCCCGTGAGCCACATCAGCGAAGCGTCGCTGCAACTCAAGAGCAATTGTGGGAGCTTGCTGATCGACGACTTCGGCCGCCAGCGCGTGAATCCCACCGAGCTGCTCAACCGCTGGATCATTCCGCTTGAGAATCGCATCGACTACCTGAGCCTCGCGAATGGAAAGAAGATTCAAGTGCCGTTCGAGCAACTCATTATCTTCTCGACGAACCTCGAACCCCACGACTTGGCGGACGACGCGTTCCTACGGCGGATTCCGTTCAAGATCGAGATCGGAGCTCCCTCGCGAGAGGAGTTCATCAAGCTGTTCGAGATGTTCTCGAAGAAGCTGAAGGTCGAATGCCCGAGCGAGTCGCTGAACTACCTGCTTCAGCGCCACTACGACTCCTGCGGCCGACCACTTCGACGGTGCCAAGCCCGCGACCTATTGGATCAGGCGCTGCACTACTGCGAGTACAACGAGATCCCTGTGATTGCAACGCCTGAGATTCTCGACCACGCGGTGAATAACTACTTCACGGCGATGTCGGGGAAGGAATGATGTCGAGGACAGTGTCAAGGATGAAGCGTTGACCGACGTTCCTTCCGACGACACGTAGGTCGTCGGAGCGTTTTCGAGATCACTTCTAACGAGTTCGCTCACACACCCACGGGTTCGGCAACGCACGGACCGACGGGAACTACGAGCGAAGCAGTGGTGAACTCGGATTGCTCGCCTGCGCGATAGCGTTCGGCGGACATTTGGTCGAGCACCAGGCTCGCGAGGCTCTCGCAAGTGAGGTAACCAATCGGGCGCTGACGACCGTCGACCACCACCAGGTAGTCGCTTTCGGTGGCGTTGAACGCCTCAAAGAGCTCGCTGAGTGGTTGATGGTACTCCACGATGTGGGGCATCAGCGCTCCGCGAGCACCACGACGCGGGCCGTCGGTAAACGTGAGCGATCCGGTGAGGCGGCCTTCGTCATCCACCACAGGTAGGCAAGGCAACTGCAAGCCCGCGGCAGGAAGTGCCCGGTCGAATCCGGCGTCGAGTTGTTCGCGGGTGAGGATGGCTGGGAAGAACTCCATCAAGTCCTGGGCGATCACTTCCTCGAACGGCACGCCGGTGTCGAGGTCGCTTCGCCACTGGGCGACACGCTGCTGGACTTCGGAAGCCGAGGCGATGTGATTACCACCGTAGGAGAACGACTGTTCGAGGGCCGACGCGCAGCGATCGAGTTGTTCGGCGGGTGCAATGGTCACGTCCCAGTCGCCGTGTACTGCGGTAAGCGTAGGAAGCGAGCGCAGCGTGCGAACCAGCGTATCGTTGCTGCTGAACCGCGACGCAATGGCGTCGGCGAACTGATGAGCGGCGGCGGTGTCTCGGGCGAGGGCGATGAACAGCGCGTTGTCGCCCAGCACCCCCGCGCACTCGCCTTCATGCAGTGCGTGGGCGATTTGCCGGGCAAGCGTCGCCTTGAGCGTTCGCACCGCTGAGAGTCCGTATTGCTGACTGATCTCGGCAAAGCAGTCGATGCCAAGGGCCACCCACGTGGTGGCGGACGGGGTCATGTTCGAGCTCGTGAGTTTGGTGAGCAGCGTCTCGCGAGTGAGCAGTCCTGTTTCGGGGTCGCGACGTTGGCGGCGCGACATGCGGCTCTCGAATTCGAGTCGCCGCACACCCGCTCGCAAACGCGTGAGGAGTTCGCCGATGTTCACGGGGTAACGCACCACATCATCCGCACCCGCAAGCATCAACTTCTCGGCTGCCTCGGGCGGAGCAATGGCCATTTGATAAACATAGTCGCTGGTGGCCGGCAAAGGCAGCACATCCGCGCCAACCCCATCAGGCCGGGCGTCGACGAGCAAAATGCCCGGCTTCAGGTTGCGTCGGCAGGGACTTTCGTCGCTGAAGTCGCACGTCGGCGTGACCTGATAGCCAAACAAACCGAGGGTCCACGACAGATCGCACAGGAGTTCGCGATCAGACGACAGAATGGTGACGGACAGATCGTTGGTGCCGGTTTTCACGACGTGGTGACTCCCAAGAGCATGATGAGCAGGAGGCTTTCGCCCCGAGTACCTAACAGGGAGTCTAGCATTTACTCGAGGCCGAGGCGCGAACCGCCAAGTTGTAAGCTAGAGTTTAACCGAATGGCTGCGCCCACGGCGGTAGCGAGCGCGCCTACTGCGACCTTATCCTGTCCTTTTACGAGGCTTGCCCTGTGCCATCGAACTCGCAACCACCGAGCGACACGCGGCCGCGCTTCGAGTTCTACCCGCTCGATAGCACCAAGCTGCAATGCGTCGAACTCGATCAGTTCCCGTTTGTGATTGGCCGGGCTGCTTCGGCGTCATTGCAGATCAATTCCACTTCGGTCTCGCGCGAGCACGCCGAAGTCGTCCGCACACCCACGGGTTTTTGTCTTCGTGATCGTGACAGCACCAATGGCACGTCGCTCAATGGGCGTCCCGTGCGAGAAGCACCGCTGGTCGATGGCGACTTGGTTACCATTGCCGACATCGAACTGACCTTTCTTTGCGCGGCGTTGGGCCGACTGCAAAGGACGCTCACTAAGCCGCTTCCACGAAAGAAACCTGCCGCTGAACTTCCCGGCACGACGCCGGAGCTCGCCCTCGCCCGCGGGCTGTGCGAGGTGCTGTTGCTGCAGGCATTGCCACTGGAGTGGAACAGCATTGTCGACTCACGGACCGACGCACAGCTTTGGTCGGCGGGCCACGTGCTCGCGCCGCTCGACGACGTGATCTCGCAAGGAAATGCGAAGTCGCCGACCCGTGTGGCATCGCGGCTCGAACTACTCAGTTGGCATCTAGCGGCAGAAGAGTTCGATGCTCGCGGCAACCACGGCGGGCTTCTGCTCGAGGTGATGCATCCCGAGTCGCTCGACGAGCGACTCGTTGCGGCGCTCGACGAAGTGGCCTCGCTATTGAGCTCGCCCCACCGACTGGGACTTCGAATCAACTGGGAATCGGCTACCGCGACGCCCGAGGTGCAGTACCTGCTGGAGCGCGTGGTCGATCGTGGCTACGCGGTGGTGCTTGACGAATTTGCTGATGGGGCGGCAAGCATCGAGGCGATGAATAGTCTGCTGCCCGATTGCTTGGTGCTGTCGAAGCCAGTGGTTCGTGAAGTCGCTCAGCAGCCGCGGCGTTTGCAGCGGCTCGAAATCGTCCAGACTGCTTGCAGCGCGAAGGGAATCGAAGTCGCCCTGCCCGCAGGCACGGCCGAAGACGACCTTGCCGCGTGCCGCGACTTGGGTATTCACTTGGTCCAGCATTCGGCGAGCGGGTCGGCCTCGAAGTCGTACGCTGCCGCTCACGCTTAACACCATTTCCGCTACACGACCACGCGGCGACGCACACGACTTTCACGAGCAACGTCATGGCCACTACGCCCCTCACCCTTCAACTGCCCGACGGCTACACCGCCTGCGAGCGCATTGGCTCGGGTGGGTATGGCGAGGTTTGGCGAGCGATTGCGCCGGGCGGAGTCGAGAAGGCCGTTAAAGTGGTGTTCGGACATTGCGACGAAGAGCTTGCCGAGCGCGAGCTTCGCAGTCTCGAGCGCATTCGTTCGGTGCGGCATCCGTTCGTCATCTCGCTCGAACGTTTTGAAGTCGTAGCCGGCCGGTTGATCATCGTCACCGAACTAGCCGACATGAGCCTCGACGCCTGCTTCCGAAAGCACCAAGCGGCGGGTTCGACCGGCATTCCGCGCGAAGAGCTGCTCAAGTACCTTCTCGACGCGGCCGAGGCACTGGACTACTTGGTCGGAAGCCATTCGCTTCAGCACCTCGACATCAAACCCGAGAACCTGCTGGTTGTTGGCGATCACGTGAAGCTTGGCGACTTCGGGCTCGTGAAAGAGCTGGCTTCGCGAACCATCAACTCGCTGATGGGGGGCATGACGCCGCTGTACTCGGCTCCCGAAGTGTTCGACGACGCGCCCACCTCACGAAGCGATCAATACAGCCTGGCCATTGTTTACCAGCAGATGCTTACCGGGCAGCTGCCCTTCTCGGGTCGCACTCCCGCGCAGCTCGCGAAGCAGCATACACAAGCCGAGCCCGTGCTGCACATGCTCACGGAAGGCGATCGCCGGGTGATTGGTCGTGCACTCGCGAAGCGTCCAGAGCATCGCTTTGATTCGTGCCGCGAGATGATTGACGCGCTGGTTTCCGGTGGGCTACCTGCGGTGGTGCGTGTCGCATCGCCGCACAATGCCGGTTCCCTAGCGTGCGAAGCGAATGACAACATCGACACCGAGGCGAACTCGAATCTCCACACGCAGCCCGTCGCTCGGCACGCGGGATCCGCCGCGCCCGCTAGTGGCCTCGAATGGACGCCGAAGCCCGTGCCCGCGCTGCAGCTCCACTACCCCGCGCTCGACGCTGTGGTGAAAGAGGTCGAGGCTCCCGAGGTCGATGTTACCGAGGGAACCACTTCCCCCACGCTGATCGTTGGGATTGGCGGGCTGGGGCTTGCGATGTTCGGTTCGGCACGCGATCGGCTGGTCGAATTGGACACGGCGGATCGAGTCGCTTGGCTCGCGATCGACACCGATCGGCAGACGCTCAAGGAAGCCGCGATTCATCGCGCCTCGCATCCGCTTCACGCCGACGAACTGGTACACATCCCGCTGAAACGCCCCAAGGAATACGGCGATGGTTCGCGCGACCTGTTGAGCTGGGTAAGTCGGCGATGGTTGTACAATATTCCGCGGTCGCTCGAAACACGGGGTTATCGTCCGCTGGGTCGCATCGCTGCAGTCGATCATGCCGAGACGATCTTGCATGGTTTGTACGCCAAGCTGTATCAGTTGATGTCCGCCAACCCGCGGGCAACGAAGCTTCGTGTGGTGGTGCTCGCGGGCACTAGCGGTGGAACGGGTAGTGGCATCGCGATCGACATAGCCCAGGCGGCGCGATCGATGTCGGCGGATCTCGATATCGCCATCGAAGTCGACGCCCTGTTCGCCATGCCCGAGCGGTCAGCGGGCTCGGTGGAGTCGTTGTCGATCGTCAACACCTACTCGCTACTGTCGGAACTGGTACACGTGCAGCGGCATGGCAACGTCGGCGGCGCGACGCCGCGCGGACCTTCCGCGCGGTTCGAATCCAATAGTGCTCCGTTTCGATCCGCGGCGTGGATTCCAGTTCCGCCACGCAACGAGGGCATCGACCAGCGGGTGATGTTCGACTCTGTCGCCGAGCAACTCACTCTAGAAGCCACAAGCGGCGAGGCTGCTGGCGTGCTCGAGGCGTTTCGCCAGCTCGCTTCGCTGGGCGATTTCCGCTTGCAATCGTTCGCCTGCACGCGTCTTCGGTCCAGAGATGCGGGCGACTTGCCTCCCAACCTGTTCGAACTCCATTTGGCCGGCTGCAGCTACCATCGCGCGGCCTTTGTGCTGGCGAATCAGGGTTTCCGCGAGTCGACGGCGCTACGGAACAAGTTTCCGCTGGCGCGGGTTTACGAGACGAAACAGCCAGAGAGCACGTTCGTCGCCGCGGCGCTCGACGTGGTGCCGCTCCAAGTCGCCGCGAACTTGGCCGAGTTCTACCCCGATATCGCCGACGCCGCGGCACGATTGCACACGCGCGACGACATCGAGTGGCAAGACATCCGGGCGCGCCGCGTGAGCGAGACGATGCACCGTCCGAGTGTCGCCCCGATGGCGATGGATGGCACCGATCAACCAACGCTTCAGCGCCCGGCGTTGGTGTAAAAGCGTCAGTTACTGTTTGGCTTGGCGAACGTTATCTCGATTCCGCCGTCGCCTGGAAGGAGCTTGTAGCCGCGAGTGAGCGGCTCGGCAGTTCCCTCGGCGATATGCACTTCGTACGGATGACCTTGGAACTCACCGGCAAGCGACTTTGACGTGATCTTCGTGAACGGAAGCGTCGCTGAGTCCGCGGAGTCGAGCTCCACCCACCAGTCGGCTTTGGTGCCATCGAGCTGCATCGTGAATGCTCGTTCGTTGAGCTTCAGGACTAGCTTGCCATCGAGGTTTTTGAGCGGCCAGATGATCTCAAGCACCCCCTCGCCCTGCTTCGTGACCTGAGGCAAACCGCCTTCGAGTTCGATTACTTGGCCATCGACACGAGCCTTGAACCGCAAGCCGGCATGCTTTTCCTTCGAGCTCCAGTGAAAGCCATCGACTACAGGCAGCGTGAAAAACTCCACGCTCGAGCGGTCGACGTTCGTCCGCAGGATGGGCGACTCCATCGTCTCGTCGAACAGATGGATGTCGCGGACGCGCATTTTGCCGTGCTCCCAAATCAGATTGGTACGAAAGAACCGGCTGTTGAACCACACGGTTTGCCTCGGGTCGCCGCTCGGAGGTGTCAGGTAAGTGATCGCAGTGGGTGGCGTGACTGGAAACCGCTCACGGAACCATTCGCCCGATGCCGCGAGGGTCTCGACGCGGAGTTTGCCTTCGTCGCGGAGCTTGGCGATCAGCGGGAATTGGTACTGAAGGCCCTGCCGCATCGAGCGCCAAGTGAACGAGTTCTCTTGCCCCGCCTGCGTGTAGTTGAACGCCAAGCACTCGCCATCGACCAGATTGCCGAGGAACCAATCGACCCACTCGCGGCTCGCGCCGCCGTTGCCGTAGACGGGCTCCAGCGAGATCACCCCTTGGTACGCGCCGCCGATCCCGGCGTCGTACTGACGCAGAGGATCGCTGCCAAGCATGCGAAAGATTGGAACCGGCATCTGACCCGCCTCGGTCTGGGCGGGCATGTAGGCGTTGAGCTTGCTGGGGTAGTACGCCTGGTTCCAGTACCCGCCCCACAGCGTGTAACCATCGGTGCCGACTTGGTCCTTGCAGTTAGCACTGGCGACGATGCCGTACTTGTCGTGCAGGTACTGCAGCGTGTGCGCGTCGATGAACCACGAGGCGACCGACTTCGGGTAGTAGCCGAAGATCTCCTTGAAGTCGGTCATGTAGACGTCGGCGAGCTTCTCGCGCTCGGCGGGCGTGTAGCCCGACACGAAGCCAACGTTGGCATGCCAGTCCCACGGAAAACGCCCTCGCCACTTAAGCCCCGCCTTCTCCACCAGCGGCTGCGGCAGTTCCCACCACGCACCAATCTCAAACTGTTCGGGCGGGAGCGACTTGAGGAGCTTCTGATAACGCGGGTCCATCAAGGCGTCGTACTGCAACAGGAACGTCCCTGGCAGATCGTGCTTCTGCATCAACTCGGCTTGCTTCTCCACCGTCTGATAGAGCACGTCCTCGGTAATCGCGGCGTCGCGAGGTTCGAGCAGGCGAATGAAGTTGACGATGTTGACAATCCGCGGAGCGGAAGTCTCAGCAGAATCGTTTTGCGCATTGCCACGACAAGCGACGCTTACGACGGCAACGAAAACGCATAGCACGAGTGACGGCTTCATGACCGTGAGGGACCTAAAAAGCAAACATTTGTCAGGAGAAGTGTCGAAGGACCTACATCAATGCCACCGCCACGCCCGCTTGCGAGCGGCCGTGGCGATTGCGAATAGCGTAGTTAGCGTGTGCACCGAAGTGGTACACGAACCATTAGCTGCGGCGAGCGCGACGCGCGGCGAGCAGCATCACACCCAGAGCACCCAGGCACACGGTAGCCGGCTCGGGAACCGCTGCAGCGCCGAGTTCGGCTCCGATACCCGCTGGCGGATACGGGTTGTTGGCTCGCCACAGCAAGAAGTCTTCGAGGTCGACGATGTCGGCACCAGTCAGGTCGCCCTGCTCCTTGGTGGCCGGTGACAGGCCGAAATTCGAGCTGATGATGCCGTAGTCGGTCATGTTCACCAAATTGTCGCCGTTGACATCGCCCGGGATGGGACCACCCTCGTTGACGGTCAGTATAAAGTTGTCGAGCTCGGGCCAGTTCCCCGTGCTTCGCACGCCAATGCCCATCGGCTTGCCAATGGCGGGGCTGCCGGCGGGGACGACGAAGCTGCCCGAAATCGTCTCAAGCGTGCCAGTGCTGAAGACGCGCGAGGCTTCGAGGGCCGTGATGGTTCCGGCATTGTCGTAGACCATCACCACCGAATGCGCCGCGCCGGCGTTGCCGATGTGGTCCCAGCTAAAGTTAAAGAGATCGCCGGCTGCGGCGTTCCAGGTGGTCATGTTGTGAGCGGCGTTGCCCGGCTGGAAGAACGCGATCATGTCGCCGGTGGCAGCCTGTGCGCCCTTGAGTTGCACGCCGCTGTCGTTGTCGGCGGTGGACACGCCCGTCCAAACCGACCAGTTGTCGATGTTCGGCGTGCCGTCCCACACAGGGATCTTGGTGGTGTTCACCACGCCATCGGCAAGTTCGAAGCTGCCATTGTTCGTTACAGGATCGATTAGCACCACGGCCATGGCGGGCGACGCCACGACCATCACACTCGCCAAAGCTACAAACCATCTTGCGAAAGTCATCGAAAACCTCCTCGGAGAACTAAGCTACGCTATTGAGCTATTGAATGAGTGCCACCACCTCGAACATCCGCCTGGCGGTGGGCTCCTCGTACGTTGAACGGTTGCCTCGTCAAAAGTATCTCTATGTCATACCGTGGCTCGTCGGCGACGAGCCAATCCTGCCACTACTGCCGCAGCCACGAGGCCAGTCAGAATCGAAGTTGGTTCGGGAACCGGATTGACGACTAGGACAAAGTTGTCCAGCTCCGGCCAGTCGACTTCAGATCCAAGGCCTAACCCAATCGGCTTGCCAATCGCCGGACTTCCATTAGGGATGAGGTAGTTTCCCGAAAGAACACCTAGCACTCCCGCACTATCCACTTGCGAACCGGGGACCGGAAGGATGGCACCAGCGTCTTCGTAAACGAGCGTCACCCAATGAGTCGCCCAATCTCGGCTGATGTAATCCCAACTGAAGGAGAGCTGATCGCCCTCCGCAGCAACCCAACCCGTCAAGTTGTAGACCGCGTTACCTGGCTGGACGAATGCAAACATTTGGCCATCCGTCGCCTGACCACCCGCTTGTACGCCGCTGTCGCCGGTTGCAGTCGACATCTCAGTCCACTCGGTCCAGTCGTCAATATCGGGGACGGCAACCCCGTCCCACACTTGGATCTTCGTCGTGTTCAACTGCCCGCCAGCAAGTTCAAAGCTACCGTTGTTATGCATGGGATCAATAAGGGGAATCGCCGCCAGCGAGTGACTCGATCCCAACCCCAGTACTACACACACAGCGCAGGCAAACTTTAAACACGTCATTGGACACTCCGAAGCATTGAACGAGGATTAATCAATTAGTAGCAACATCGAAAGAAGCAGACACAACCAACCTACTCATCGCCTCTAGCACGCGGGGCAAGGACAGTTAGCGGCGGCGAGCGCACCCAGCCAAAGCCATCGCGGCCATCAGACAGGTGGCCACGGTGGAAGGCTCGGGAACGGAAGCAGGTGCTGCTGCCAAAGCACCTGCCCCCGCGCCCGAAGTAGCTCCGAAACGCGACTTCCAGAACGTGTAGTCAGCCGCGTCGACCACGCCAGGGCTGATGCCAGCCCCTTCGTTGGGCAGGCTGGTGCCCCCCAGGTTGTCGCGCCACACGGTGTAGTCGGCCAGATTCACAATGCCGTCGTTGTTGTAATCGCCTTCGACTAACAAGGTCGTCTCGATCGCACCGTACCGAACCGTTCCTTGAGCGACGTAAGGATCGCCACCCGCCACCGACACGGCGAACGACAGATCAAGGTCACGCAGGCCGCCGATGTTGAACATCTGGCCCAGTTCAAACTCTTGCCCCGGCGTCAGCACCGGCAGCGGATCGAGCGGCACGAGTTCGTTGAGCTGGAACTGATTGGCTGCCGATTCCAGCCAGCCAGCTTGGTTCTGGTCGTCCAAGCTAGTCCAGCCCGTGGCGTTGAGCGAACCCGCTTCGGAGGTGATGCGATAACCCAACAGCTCGATGGTGAAGCCCGAGCTATTCTTCAGTTGGCCTTCGCCCGTCGTGGGGTCAACCGTCAGCAACAAGTTGTTGGCGGCCTTCGATCCGGTGAACTTCACGATCCCCGCCGTCGAGGCGGCGTCGCCCTCGGCACCGTAGCGGAACGTCAAATCAGGCGCCACACCAAACTGCGTTGGCGACACATAAACGCCGGTGCCGAGCGAGGTCGGTGTCGAGTTCAAAGTCTTGCTCGAAAGAGGATTCACCTCGTTCAGCACATTGGCGGTCTGCGTGCCCACTTCTGCCCAGTCGGGCTGCGACTGATCGGCCAAGCTGTTCCAGCCAGCTGGATTGAGCTGCCCCCCTGCCGAACGAATCGAGTAGCCCACCATGTTGATCGCCGCGCCGCTCTCGCTCGAAACCGAAATCGCACCAGTGTCGGTGTTGACGGTAAGCGTCGGCAGGGCTTGGTACTTCATCTGAAGCTGCTTGCCACGACCGCCATTGACGATCTTGGTCGTGTAACCCGTTCCTGCCGCCGGCAGCGGACCGGCGGTGACCGTGTGGGAGCCGAACGCACCACTAATCTGAGCCGCGTCCATCAGCGTCCAGGTCGCGCCCAGGCTGGGATTAAAACTCGTGGTTTGAATCTTGAGCGGACCTTGAACGTCGTTGATCTGTCCATCAGCAGTGAGCACCGTGTGGGTCGCTCCCTTCAGATTCACGACGTACTCTGTGCCACCTTGGAAGGTTGCGAACGTCGTCGCGTGCAGCGTGTGCCCCGCGCCGTGCGTGACAGTACGACCCGCGAGCCACATTTCGTTGGTCGAAGTAACGGAAGAAACTCCGGTACCGGCACCCACTTCGAGTTTGCTCCCCGCATTCATATCGATACGCGTTGCGGAGAAGGTGGCCCCGCCGTCCACTCGCACAACCCCCGTGCCGCCGAGGCCGATATTGGCCCAACCTGTGGCTTCGCCGGTTCCGGCGACGAGATTGAGCGTGCCACCCGACTGCAGGTGCACGGTGCCGCGGTCGCCTGCGTCCACGCCGAGGGTGATGCCACCGGCAGGTGCGAGCGCAGCGGTATTAAGCGTAGCGGTACCGCCGTTATTGATGATGGCAACATCTTCGAAATCGACGTCGGGAACTTCCCCTGAGTCCCAGTTGCCTGGAGTATTCCAACTGCCCGAGCCCGTTGGGACCCAGAACACGTCGAAGGCCCGCGCCGGCGTGGCAACGAGCGGCGTGCATAGAAGTGCAACGGCCAGAACAGGGTGGCCGTGGCCCCATAAAATCTTCAGCATGAGATCCGCTCCGCTTGTGTAGTGGTGCTTATCGCGAAGTTATCAACAAGAGCAAGCGAGCCAGATAAGAAACGCCCGTGTCCCCCATGGACACCTACCGCCGGTTGCCTGCTCAAAGTAGCATTTATAAGTGTGGCGGATAAAGGTGGCGTCCGCCGCGCCCGCTTAAGTTGTCCGCATCGCAATGATGCGTGTCACCGAATCCGATCAGTTTATTGGAACCAGTTATAGTTTGCTGGCATCGATCACGTTGCCATCCTCGCGGTTGCCCAAATCGCGATGGGCATTGCCATCGATATCGAACGACATGGCATGGACACTGCCATCGCAGTAGGCCATCAGCCACACTGCCGCATGCGCGGAACCGAAACGCCCTGCTCCGTCGTTATCCGCGTCCGAGTCCTGGGCCGGCGTCAACGGCACGATGTTGGCTCCATTCAATCGCCCAGTGACGCGGTAATTGTCGTTATTGAAACCGGTGCACCACGTCTCGTTGTCACCGCCCCATTCACCTGTCTCGTAGTGCGCGACCGGAATGTAACGCTCGCCAATCATATAAGTATTGGAAGTACCGTCGCTAATCCGCCGCATGCCGACTTCGCTTCGGGCATAGGAGATGCCAACCATGTAAGGCTTGACGGTTCTTCGATCGGTGGGCCAGCTTTGCGTAAGGGCCGCGTTGTAGTCTTCTGGCCCCCTTCCATCATTTTGGTCGACCCATTCATTCCAAGCCACTCCCGAGCACATTGCGTAGTCAGACCGACCAGCCACATTGGGTGTCAGCGCGTTTTTAAGACCCTGTCCTCCGCCAGCATTGTTGGTGCCCATCGGATAGGTGCGCGAAGCTCTCCGCGTCGGACAGTTCATAAAGTCGATAGGAGTCTGAACGACGTAGGAAGCTCCCGTCCGCTGGTCACGCGACAGAACCATCGGGTCACCGTCGCCTCCAGTATCGTGTAGCGCCCCCTGCTCCATGTACGTCAGCGTGTTGTAGATCCAGCCACCGGGCTGGTCCTTGCCATAACCCCGATCGGGATCACCGACCCAAAACCAGCCCCAGCCGCCCGTCGGAAAGTGCTTATGGGTGTCGTGATGATTGATCGCGCCGAGCGCCAACTGCTTGATCTGGTTCTGGCACGTCGTCCGCCGCGCGGCTTCGCGGGCCGCTTGCACCGCCGGCAGAAGTAGCGCCACCAGGATGCCGATGATCGCGATCACCACCAGAAGCTCGACCAGGGTGAAACCGCGGCGTGATCTTCCCCGATCCACCACCTCGCGACTCCGCCCGCTCTTGTGACACCGTTCCATAAGACGCCATCTCCGTTTTCGCTCTCGGCCATCCATGCCGATGCGAGATCACATGTAGAAAAGGAAACATCGATAAGCCGGGCCAGCCAAGTCCGCTTGGCCAGCCACATCTCTTCCCCTGCCGTATCTGTCCGACCTAGCTGCCGCGGTGTCAGAAAAATAGAAAAAATTGCGGGGATCGACGGCAAGTCGCAACTCAGAGACAATTTTCTTACTTTTCCGCGGCTCGCCGCGACACCTTTTGCCACCACACGGACATACGGCTAGATAGGTGCCAATAGGCACCTCGTCGGCTACGGCCAGTAGCACTTGTCCGCCAGATTCATGGGTACGTTTCAGGGGTAAGGGAGGCGATGAACGACGACCAACAACCACAACCTGACGCACCGCCCGATCCCCAGCTAGAGAGCTTCGTCCACCGGCTCACCGAGTCCCAAAGCAGCCTGCGTGCCTATCTCCTGGCCGCGCTGGGCAACTACGACGACGCGTCCGAAGTGCTCCAGCGGACGAACCTCGTTCTGTGGCGGAACGCCCGTAAGTTCCGCCCCGAGGCCGAGTTCATGCCGTGGGCGGTGACGCTTGCACGGTTCGAAGTGATGTCGTTTTACCGCGACCGCAGCCGCGACCGGCACGTCTTCACCGAAGAGCTGGCGCTGCTGATGCTGCAGTCCGCCGAAACCGAAAAAGTCGACTTGGTCGATCGCCAAGCCGCGCTCCGCCACTGCATCGCCCAGCTGCCACAGAACTCCCGCGAGATGGTCGCCGAGCGTTACGAAAGCCGCACGTCGATCGCCGCGATGGCCACCCGAATGGAACGAACCGAGAACGCCATCAAGTCGGCGCTCGTACGAATTCGTAAGGCGCTGGCCGAGTGCATTACCAAACGTATGGAAGTCGACTCGGCCACTTAAATTCAACCGCACAAACCACCCCAACCCATTGCAGGCGCAATTCACTCAGGCGCGGACACGACGGAATGGCGACAGCCGACCAACCTTTTGAACTGGAAGAACTGCTGCTTCGCGTGCTGAGCCACGAAGCAACGCAGGAGGAAACCGCTGCGCTCGACGCCGAACTCCGCCGTTCGCCCGAGCTCCGTGCCGAGGCGTTCCGGTTCTTGTGCGACGACTCGCTCCTCGCCGAACACTACGCCACGGAGCGCCAAGCCGGCCGGTTGCTCGAAGCCCTGCGGCCCGAAGCGCTGGGTCCCGAAGCACTGGGGCCCGACGCCACGGCCGAGTCGGCCAAGGTCACCCCGGCCACGTCTGTGCGGCTCGTCGATCGCGTCAATCGCCATGGTGTCGCCATCGCCGCGGCCGCGGCAATGATCATCGTGGCGCTGGGCGTCTACACGGTGCGGCTTAACTCGCAGCTCGCCAGGCTCCACGAACTCTCGGTAATCGGAACTGAAGAACAGCTCGCCAGCCAAGACAACCTCAAGGGCCCCAATGACAACGCCCCCGCTCCGACGGGCCAAACCATCGGACGCGTCGCCGGACTCAGTGATGCGGTGTGGGTCGAGGGGGCACGCGAACTCAAGTTCGGCGACAAGCTCCGCGAAGGCGATCGCATCGCGCTGGAAAGCGGCGTGGTCGAACTGCTGCTCTCCACCGGTGCCAAAGTCACGATCGAAGGCCCCGCCGAGCTCGACACCCAGTCGGCACTGCAAACGCTGCTTACCCGCGGCAAACTCGCCGCCGCTGCGCCGCGGACCGCGCGTGGCTACACCGTTATTACGCCGACTGCCGAACTCGTCGACATCGGCACGCAGTTTGGCGTGATGGTCGACGACCTCGGCGATTCCGAACTCCACGTGTTCGATGGCGACGTGGTTGCCCGCTCGCGAATGGCCGCTGCCGGTGCCGATTTGCTGCACGCCAAGCAGGACCAAGCGATGCGGTTCGACTCCACCAGCGCCGAGCCAACGCGTTTCGCCGCTCGCGCCGCCGAGTTCATTCGCCACGTCACGCCGGTTTACAACCCCGACGACCTGCCGCCGATTCCTTCGAGCAAGGACCTCGCCGTTTGGTACGCGGCCGACAAGTGCAATCAGGTGAGCGACGACGGCCGCGTCGGAACATGGAACGATCTGCTCGTTGGCGACAACGACTTCGCCGACAACGCCTGGCAGTTCGACGAAATCCACCGCCCACGCCTCATCGAGGACGGAGCCGGTCGCAAGGCCCTGGCGTTCGATGGCTGGTCGTCCTACATGGTCACCAGCCCCATCGACGCGACGGCCGAGCAGACCACGTTCATGGTGGTAATGCCAGCCCCGATCAGCTACTCCGACGTGCAGATGCTACTGAAGTACGCCGAAGCCCCGTCGCTCGAACTCACGCTCCGCTCCAACGCCTCGTTGCGGGGTTGGGTCTGGCCCGGCCCCGACAAGGCCAACGTTGGCGAGGTGAACTCCGCCACGATCGACAACTCGAAGCCCCTGGTCCTCGCTTACCAGTACGACACCGACTCGAAGTCCGCCAAGCTGTGGCTCAACGGCGCGCTGCAAGGGACCGCCGAGGCCCCCGTCCCGCTGACCGACTACGGACAAACTTACCTCGGTCGTCACTCCGACCCCAACCACCGCACCTCTTACTTTGGCAACATGTACGAGGTGATCGTGTTCAACAAGACTTTTGACGAAACCGAACTGAAGGAGTTTTGGACTTACTTTTCGAAACGCTACAACCTCGAGTGACAGCACCGCCGGCTAGCCGCACCCTTGAGTGGCCGCTTGGCAGAGTCGTAAATGCCGCATAAAACTCGTTGGTTTTTCCTCGTCTATCGTTTACAATTCAGGGGTGTTTACCATCCAACTGCTTTGTCAACTCCTCTAAGTGGATTCTTCACAAAGCGGTTGCAGATAGTAAAACGCTGCCAACACTCGATACGCATCCTTGTCCGTTTGCTCCCCTTGTCAGTTGCGGAGTTCCGGCCGTGACTCGTTACACTCCTCCTCATAGTTTCCGCGTAGGGCCCCCGCGCGGGTTCACGCTCGTCGAGCTGTTGGTCACGATCAGCATCATGGCCTTGCTCCTCGCGCTACTATTGCCAGCGGTTCAGTCCGCCCGCGAAGCCGCGCGTCAGATCGAGTGCAAGAACAACCTCAAGCAACTCGCCATCGCCTGCCATAGCCACCACGATGTCCACGGGTTCTTTCCCACCGGTGGCTGGGGATGGTTCTGGACCGGCGACGCCGACCGCGGTTTCGGCAAAGACCAACCCGGCGGATGGATCTACAACACGCTTCCTTACTTCGAGCAGTACAGCGTGTACGAGACCGCCAGCGATGGCGATCCCGAAAAGCTCACCCGCAAGCAACGCACAGGAGCCGCCGCGATCATCGAGACGCCGCTGTCGATCATCAACTGCCCTTCGCGCCGCGCGAACGTTGCCTATCCGCTCACCTCCAACGCCAGCGGCGTCATGGGCTTCTTTAATTCGCTCACGCCCAACCGTGCCGGCCGCAGCGACTACGCCGCCAACTCGGGCCACGTATTCAACGAGTGGAGCAATCACATCCTCGGCCGCGGACCACGCACCTACGAGGAAGCTCGCACATGGTCCACCGCCGGCTACTGGGGGGTCGACCTCGCGCCGTTCGATCGTACGCTCCCCGAGCAGCAAGTGATGAGTGGCATCTCCTACGAACGCAGCACCGTCGCCATCCGCCAAATCACCGCGGGCCTGACGCACGTCTATCTCATCGGCGAGCGGTTCATTCCTTCCGAGCACTACGAAACCGGCTGGCACATCGGCGACAACGAAACCTGGTGCACCGGTTTCAATAACGACAACTATCGCCGCACCGGTCGACTCGTCGGCCGCGAGATCGTCGAGAGCGTGCCAATCCCCGACACCGCGACCAACATCGCCGAAGACTGGGGCCGCTTCGGCTCCGCCCACTCCGGCATCTGGAACGTCGCCCACTGCGACGGCAGCGTCGCCGGCATGACCTACGACCTCGACTGGCGCATCCACCGCGACGCCGGCAACCGCCGAGCGAACTGAAAAATTGATTGATGAAGGAAGCATCGCATTCTATCCTCGCCGAACCGATCACGGTCGGGCTGACTCGCAAGTGCCTCGCCTGTAACAAGCGTTTCGCGCTGGAGCATCTGCGAACTGCCGAGCACCCCACGCTCGGCCATCTCAAGACGTACCAGTGCAAACACTGCGGCGTGACGTTCAATTTCGCCACCCGCCTGCCCGATGGCGCGCTGTAGTCTCAGGTGGCAGCAAGTAGCAAGTAGGCCGCGATCGAGCTCCGCGCCGACCCGGCAATTCACGCTCAGCAAATATTCAAACGTTCGTCTCGCAACATCGCGGGTGGCACCGACTTTCGGCCGCATCAACCATCGCCACCTCGCACCACATCCCACGGCCGATTGTCGGCGTGCGCAGCACAACAGGTCTTGCCGGTCCGACAAAGTAGGCCGCGATCAAGCTCCGCGCCAATCTGGCGCTTCACGCTTTGCAAGTCGAAGAACGTTCTACCCGCATACGTTCTCTTAGCGAAGCGATTACGTCGCAACCCGGGGAACGAACGGTCGGAATGACACCAAAAGGTGAGCCGGGGCGTCCCCGCCCCCGGAAACTAACTGAATGGCGACGCTTTGCCATCTACACGCTTTCCGGGGGCGAGGACGCCCCGGCTCACACGCGCCTGCTCCCCAAAACCACTAATACCCCCATTTCGAACCCTCGACTACAATAAACTCCCTACCCCCGAATCTCCGCGAAAACACCCCTCAAGGTGCCCCGCCAAGTGAACCGACTCCCCCTCCTCCTGCTCGTCGCCACGCTCGCGCTCGCCCCCACCGCGACGCACGCCGCCACCGCTATTTGGATCGGACCGGAGAATGGCAGTTGGTCGGACCCGGCCAATTGGTCGACGGGTGCGGTGCCGGGGAGCATGGACACTGCGATTGTAGATGACGATGCGGGAACAGTTTCAACAGTGACCGCTAATGCACCCGGCTACGTCAACTCGCTAGAAATTAAAGAAGGCGACCGATTGGTCGTCGCAAGCCAAGGTGCATTTAGGACCGGCTACATAGAGCTTGCCGGTACCTTCCGCATTGATCCAGGAAGCCTCGCTGAGACAGGGTTCTCCTTCATCATCGGGCCAACTGGTAGCGTAGAGCTTTCCCCAGGCGATCCAGCTCAGCTTGTGGCCATCAACGGCGCTTCCACTCTGTGGTGGAATCATGGGGCAATAAATGGAGCGGGAACCATTCGTCCTCAGGGAACTTTTCTAAACGACGGAGTCTTAACTGCCGATGTTCAAGACGCCTTATTGGACATATACCTCAATGGTTCATCTAGTTCGACTTTGATCACCAACAATGGTGTTGCGAAGGCCACGAATGGGGGGCACCTTCGGTTCAGGTACACTAGCAGCCAACTTCCCTTCATAACGCAATCTTCTACCGCGCGTATCGAGGCAGGCCCCCTATCCAAAGTCACGCTAGATCGCGTGCAAGTCATGGGTGGAACTTTAGCCGCACTCAACGATGATACCGGGTTGGGGACCGTCGACGCGACAGACTCCGTATTCGCCAACGTTCGCTTTGAAGGAGCTATCAACGTTGAGCGTTCTAGACTTGCCGGGAACATCGGTAACGGCGGCAAGTTACAGGTGGTTGATAATGTCACTTTAGCTAGTGACATTGTGGAACTCTCTGGTCACGGCTTGGTTCAACTGGGCGTGTCAACCGAAGTTGGTGCATCGCCTGCGTTCCTTTATTTTGCCAATCCCACAAGGCCGGGAGCTCATGTCTTCAGGAACCTCGATAACACCATCCGCGGCCAAGGTGTCTTATCACTGAATGGTGGCGCGCTTGACAATCGAGCGATAATCGAAGCCGGCTATGGTGTGGATGGCCCCCAAGTGCCCAACCGCGTAATTCTTAGTATTCAGGGGGGTGCGATTGCCAATTCGGGCGTGCTCCGAAGTGCAGCCAACACTGGCTTAGGTATGGCGGGAACGCAGGTCACGAATTATCGAGGTGACATAGCTGGGACCATTGAGGCACTTCCAGGAGGAGTAGTCGACCTTTCGCAGGTTAGCATTGTGGGTGGGACTATTCGTGCTGTGACGGCCGGTGCGGGTAGCAATTTGCCGGATGGCATTGTTCAATCCAACAGTCAGTTCACGAAATTTTCTAATCTTCAACTTCAAGGGCGCATCGGTTCCATCAGTTCGGAACTCACGCTCGATGGCCGTATTGTTGTCGATGGTTCATTGCAGCTGAGAAATCTATATCTCAATGGCAATGTTGAGCTTGAAGGAGGGGAAATAGCCATTGGTGAGAGTGCTGGAAATATTCGCCTAACCTCAACCGCTCCGAGTTCGACTCCGATTTCCTTGACGCTCGAAAGTAGCATCCTTCGGCTGCATAACATTTCTAATGCCGCATCTTATCTACGACTCGAGAACCAAGGGATGGTTGTCGCGTCGGAGGGCAAAACAGCAACTCTCCCTTCAGTTCTAGTGAAGAACGAAGGTCTTATCCACGCGGAGGCAAATGCGAGGCTTTCACTCGGTGCCGTTGAATCACCCAGTGGCACCACGGTGGCCGAAGTACGTGCGGACGAGAATGCCCTAATCTCGGTAACGCGACTTTCGGGCGGCACGGTGATATCCGCGGCGGGAACCGATGGCGAGCCCTATAGCGGAACTGTATTGATTGACAGCTTTGGTGGAGCTATCGGCCTGGAGAACGTCGTAAATCGAGGGCATATTCGGGTGGACAGAGGTACGATTTCAGGTGTTATCGAGAATCATGGTGTGATTGATTTAGGGAATTCCAGCGTCCTGCAGGCACCGTTCGCACTACAGTTCACTGGCACTGGAGAGTTACGTTTACAGGGTCGACCGTTCCAACAGTCCACCCCCTTTACCGGGCCAACGCTCATCAACGGCCCTCAGCACACCATCCGCACCAATGGCACCATCGCCTACGGTTCATCAACATTCGTAAATCAAGGGATAGTTCAAGCCGATACGGGAATCCTGACCATCTACACGCAATCCGCGGGCAACTTCATTCAGCAGGGAACCTTAAGGACGGTGGGAGCCAACACACTAAATATCTCACTTGCACAACCCCGCCTGAACAACGACGGCAACTTCGACATCAGCCCCACCGGCACCCTCGCCATCAGCGGTACTCAACAGATCCATAACCGCTCAGCGGGCGACATCGTCGTTGGCGGTACCCTGACTATCAACTCCGCCAATCTCACCAACGACGCTGGTGCCACCATCCGCGGCGGCGGAACCATCCTTGGCGCCGGCGATACCACCATCAACCAATCCATCCTCACCAACCACGGCCTCGTCGCCCCCGGCTCTACCATCGGCGATCTTCAAATCCTCGGCAACTACGTTCAATCTGCAACCGGCGTCCTCGAAATCGATGTCGCCGGCTTCGAAGCCGGCGAGTTCGATCAACTGCTGATTGAGACCATTAGCGCCTCTTCCGGTGGCCTCGCCACGCTCGCCGGCACGCTCGAGTTCAACTTCAACCCCGAGCTCATCCCCGCGCTCGGCGACGAACTCGTGGTGCTCACGGCCAAAGAGATCACCGGCGTGTTCGATACCATCGAAGGTTTGCCAGCGCTTGCCGTCGGCCTCGACTGGCAGATCGATTACCTACCGACCATGGTCATGGCCACCGTCATCGGTCTCACCCCTCCGAATCTCGCCGGCGACTTCAATGGCGACGGCTTCGTGAACCTCGCCGACTACACCGTCTGGCGAGACGGCCTCGGCGACAGCTTCGCTGCCAGCGACTACGACCTGTGGAAGCAAAACTTCGGCCGCTCGGCGAACGATCCCGCCCCGGAAGCGAATGGGCCCGCCGCTGTCCCCGAACCCACCGCAGTACTCTTAGCCCTCGCCTTCTTGCCCCTGCTCGCCCGTCGCGTGCGGCGTTAATTACTCTCTTGCCTACGCTCCGCGTGGGAATGCATGCCCGGCCGCTCCGCGGCCTTCGCCGACGAAGGACCGCAGAGCGGTCGCCCATGGTGTTCCCACGCAGGAGCGTTGGAACAAGAAGTTGAACGGATCGCACGGACACGCAGCATTCCATTATCTGCCTCTCAAGATCAACCAACCTGAACGCGCTGCGGCCAGTCGGCGGTCTCCATTCTTTCGTTGTTCCCCTGCGGTGCATTGGAACGCGTAGGGAATAGGGCGAAAAACGCAACGTTACCCCCAATGGCGCATCAATTGCATTCTCTCTGCCACGACGCGATGGCGATGCATGCCGCGCGTTTCACACAAACCACTTTTCACGGAGAGACGAACATGGCCCGTAAACCTGACTGGTACACCAAAGACACCGATAGCACCTGGGATCGCATCAAGGCGGCGTTTGCGAACGACTGGGAGCAAACCAAAGCCGACTTCGGTTCCGACACCGCCCGTGACATGAACCAAGACGTCGACGACACCATCAAACAAGCGATGGGCACCGACGACGCCTTCGAGAATCGCGAGCAAGCTTTTCGTTTCGGCCACGCCGCCCACACGCACTACGGCAACGACTACCGCGAATGGAACGACGAACTCGATCGGAAGCTCCAAAAGGACTACGACGGCGACTACAACCGCGACCGCCCCTACATCCGCCACGCGTACTTGTATAAGTACTAGTGGGGTAACATCCTAGTTGCCGTGAATCCGAGAAACTCACGGGTGCCTGGGGACGAGCCCCGCGAGCCCCCAGTGAGTTGCTCGACTTGCACGAGCTCGCGCACCCTCCTCTTCCCAGCCGCGGAGCGGCGACAGCGCATAGCCGCGGAGTGGCGAAAACGCATAGCCTGTGGCGCAAGCCACAGGACTACGCGCCATCGCGCATCAATAGCCCCGGAGGGGCGATAGCGAACCCAAAGAGCGAGAGACCTTAAACGCGTGTCATTCTGAAGGGAGCTGCACGACCCGAAAAATCTCGCCCCTGTGAATACTTTCCCAATGGCGGATGAGATCCTTCAGTCGCTAGGGCTCCCTCAGGATGACACAGGGGTCTGTAGTTCGCAGATTTCGCGGTCCACAACTATTTCCGATAAAATGTCCACTTGTACATATTAACCCTTGACAAGAGAGTGTACATTTGCTATATTCACACCGTTCGCGGAACGCGTCGTGCGTGCGGGGTGAAGTGGTCGTAGGCCGTATCAAGCCTGCGCCGATACGGCAATTCACGTTGGATCTAGTCGCGGATACTCAACCATTCGCATCTCTCATCCCGTAGTGGAAGTGGCGCGCTTCGATAGCCCAGGACGAAGTCCTGGAAATTCGTCGCAAATTTCAACCTGAGTCCCAATGGGACGCGCTACCCGTCCGCACACAGGTGAGTTAGCGCGCTCTTTCAGAGCTAATAACCAAAATTACCCTCCCACAACCAGGGCTGCGCCCTGGCCTATCAAAGCGCGCTCCTTTGGAGCTAACCGCTTCGCGGCTTTGCGCCTTGGCGTGAGAATGAAAACCACTTTGCCAACCAATCACACCATGGTGAGGTTGCAAACAATTCGACACTCAAAGCGCCGCACGCGGCGCGGAGCTTGATACGGCCTACGCGCCTTCCCCCCTTAGTAAAGTCGCACCTGCGGGTTACCCCTGCGACATTACTCAATGGCACTCTTCGAGCGAACGATGACTTCAGCCGAGAAAACACGACACTTTTGGATATCCGGCCAAATACCGCCGAAGAGTAAAGTCGCACCCAATCAAAACGCCCCGAATGTGCGACTTTATCACGAAGGCAGATTCTCGAGTTGGAGTCTTACTGCTCGACCGCGAGGCGGCCGTAGATTGGCAGATGGCGGTAGTAAACTTCGAGCATGTAGATCGACAGGCAGGTGGTGTAGAGCCGCCCCCCCTGCGAGCCCCAGCGGTCGCCATTGGGATCCCAGCTACCGCGCTCGCGACCGCGCTTCTCCTGGCGATCGGGCAGGAGTTGTCGCATTACCGAGTTCCACTTTTGCCAAGCACTGCCTTCCATGTGGTGCATCACCTGCGTGGTGTAGTACCACTGATAGACGTTCCGTTCGTCCCACTCCGGCAGGAAGTTCAATAGCCACGCCACGCCTTCCTGCAAACGCTGATCGTCACGTTCCCAACCCAAGTACTGCCGGCACAACAGCCCCTCGGCGGTCATCGCGGGCGTGGCACCTTGGCGAGGTTGGTACGAGTAGCGACTGCCGTATTCCTTTTCCACCGAGTCGAGGTACTCACTAAGTCGCTTGAACGAATCGCTCGGCACTTCGAGCCCCGCCATGCGAGCACTTTGCAGCGCCATTGCAAACCAACCCGTCACCGACAGATCTTCGCCCTGTCCCGGATCGTATCGCCAACCACCCGCCGACGTTTGAATCTTCACGCAATAATCGACCGCCTTCTGAGCGGGCTTTCGGAGTTCCGGATCTTGAGTCATCGCGTAGAGTTCGCAGATGGCGATCGTGCACTGCGCGTGCGTGTAGAGCCTGGCGTCGCCCACATCGTCCTGGAAGAAATGTCCGTCGTCGTACTGCTGAGCGAGCAACCAATTCCAACCACGGCTCACTACTCGCGGAAACTCATCGTTGGGCAGCGGCTTGTGCGTGTATCCATGACCTTGAAACGCGAGCAGCGCCATCGCGGTTGCCGCTTCGGCATTCTCGCGACTCGAACCATCCTGGTACGGACCGCGAAGACTCCACGAGCCGTTTCGCTGCTGATTCCGTTCAAGCCACGCGAGCCCCTGCATCACGGCGCTTTCGGTGGTAGCGTTTCCACCGTAGGCATCGCGCAGTGCGTTACGCATTCCTGGCGTTCGTCCCGAGAGCGCGACGCCCACGCTAATCGACGGCATGTTGCTCGCCATCGCCAGACCTTCAGGCTGAATCGGAACCATGTCGGGCATCGACATCGGATCGAGCACCACGGGCAGATCGTCCGAAGCGAGCTCGGTCTGCTCGATTTGGATATCCTGAGGAACATTGAGATCGTCAATCGCATCGAGATCGATCTCGCCCAGTTCTTCCGCGTATCGCGCGTTGAGAATGAATGGCACGTCAACCGCTGTAACCGTCATCAACAGACCGAGCACGATCAGTGCCACCATGTGGATCATGGCGCTCACCAGCCACGGCGGAGACCCTCGCAGCATGCCGGTAATGTCGACCAGCGGCGCCGGTGTCGAGGGAGGCGGTTCGTTGTTCCCTGGGTCGCGCACACCCCCCTGCCCCGTCGCCCGGGGAGCGACAGTGGGTGGAAGCAGGTCGAGTTCGAATTCGGCCGTCTGCATGGAGCATTCGCGGGGGCACAACGACCAGGGCTGCGGCGGCCGCCCGGACAAGTCTTGTACCTTCACACTATCGGCGTGCCAGCACTCAGGCAACCAGAACCGCTCCGGCACCCGGCACGCGGTCCCAAACCTGCGGTGCGGGAACGCACTTTCCAAGAATTCGCCCAAAAGACACTCAAGCATTCCTTCGGCAAAAACCGAAGTACGAGAGACTGCCTGAATCCAAGGCCCCCAAGCCGCCAGGAATTCGCCAGCCGAGCCCATTGCCACCCTCCAGGGCGTGGCGTAGAATGTGGCACTCACCACCAAGGAATGAGCCGCCCGAGGGCGAGCAATTCCTTCGGTCCACCATACAATGACGCGGGGTGGAGCAGCCAGGTAGCTCGCGAGGCTCATAACCTCGAGGTCGTCGGTTCGAATCCGGCCCCCGCCACTTTCTTTAAACCCAAGCCACACCTGGACTTAGCCAGGTCTCTGGAAATGGGGCCGGACACTCGATCCGGAGCGGCTCTTTGCCGAAGCCAAAAGGGGAACGCTAAGAGGGAAGTCTCCGAGACATCCCTCTTTGCGCCTTCTGCAGACGCAAAGATAGCCCCATGCCACGACTCTTTCACCGGCCCCCGAAGTATCGTTTCCACAAGACGACCAAGCAGGCGGTCGTCTCGCTATTCGGAAAGCACATCTACCTAGGTCCCTACGGCTCCCGGAAGAGCCACCAGCGGTACCAGGAGATTCTCAAGAAGTGGGAAAAGGCCCGCCACGACGAGTGGGCACCCGACGCCAAACCGAGTGACGAGCTGCCTAAGACGCAGCCGAAAGTCGTTACACTCACGCCGGCGATGCTCCGCGAAAAGCGATTGGCTGGCTCACCGGTCTCGATCAGCGAGCTCATTTACGCTTATCGCCAGCATACCAAGGAGTACTACCGCAAGAATGGCGAGGCAAACCCAGACGCACTGCCAACGATTGTTACACCACCGCAAGCTACCGTCGTGCGATTCATCGAGCTTGCAAGAAAGCGGATGCCGACCAATGGTCGCTGAATTGGATCCGCCACACGGCATCGACCGAGAGTCGTAAACGCTTCGGCATCGATGTCTCCCCGGCGGTCGATGCCCATCTCGCGCTGGCGAGAGCTCTCGCAGGAAATGGCTCGTACTTGGCGACCACGCAGGCGGCAGGTCGATTGTTGCGATGAACCCGAAGAATTAGGGTGCTGCGTACTACGCGCGAGGCCTTCACGACGTGCTGGGCACAATGGTGGGATAGTCTCCCCCGGGGACCGGAGACGGCCACTCGCACCTTGTGCCAGCGCCTGCGTCCTACGCAGCCAATTGCGATTTCATGGAACATCCGCCCGACTCGACACGCCCTCTCTCCGTCGCAAGTGCAACACACAATTGCGCAATCGCGAACCCGGCATTCCGCGATCCGGGTATAATCGAAAGCATCGCCGATGGGGGTGTTCGACCGTTCTTTTCGCGGCGTTCCACCGTCGGCGTACCAGGCGCTCTTGTCCGTCGCCGACGTCTCGCCTCCGATGTCATCCTTCGCGACGAGGAGGATTCGGTGCGATGCGTCAAGACATTTTCGCGAGATGTGCGTGGCAGCGGCTTTTCGCTACGCGTGCACTTCCCTGTTCCAAGTTTCCACTAGATACATTGGAGAGCCATGATCGAGCGTCTGCTTCGACTGACTCGCCTCGCAATGCGCCTGGTGGTCCTCGTGCCGATGACGGCAATGGGACAAATAGCTCTGCCGTTGGTGAATGCTGGATTTGAGGAAGGCTCGCTTGCGGCGATTCCAGCGGGCTGGACGGTGGCAGCTGGGAGCAATCCGTTCTGGATCGGCGATAGCTCTTACGGTGGGTCCGATCCAGCGGATGGCTATCATAGCGATCGGTTTATCTCGGCTAGTTGGCAATACGGTGGCTTGTCCAACGCCGATTCACTGATTGGCGGCCAGGCGAATAGTGCGCTGGTGTATCAGGACATCGACCTTTCGCCGTTCAGTTCGCAAATTGCATCGGGGAGCAATTACTTAGGTCTTTCTTACGCGTTCTTCGACGGCGACGGGGCTGACCAAGGGACCATTTCGTACGACTTTCTAGATAGTGGTGGCACCGTGATCGGCAACGCCCACAGCAGCGTCACCACTGATGGCGGAGGTTGGAACTTTGTCGAGAATCTGACGTCCTCGATCATTCCAACGTCCGCTTCGAAGGTCCGTGTCTCTCTCGGCGCAGTGCGCAACAGCAACATCGGCTCGGCGCGGAACGTGGCGTTCGATGCCATCAGCGCCAGCCTGCAACCTGCCCCTCCGCCGGAAGAGATCGGCGACTTGGTGCATGGCAACCTGATTCAGATCGACGGCGATGGCAATTGGACGTGGTACACCGACGAGCGGGCCGTTGTCGATCCGAACAACGGCCGCGTCTTGGTGAACTCGGTCGGGTTCTCCCCTTCGTACATCAATCCCAGCTACACGGGCGTTGTGGATGTGGTGGACTTCGATCCGGCAACTGGGCGGCGCGTACGAACGCAGCTCTCCAATTTGCCCGGTGGTAGGAATATTCAGTCGGACGACCACAACGTCGGCGCACTGCTGGTGCTTCCCGATGGGCGTTATCTGGCGATGTACGCCAATCATGGCAACAACGGTGGCCTTGGAGACGAGTTCACACGATATCGAGTGTCTCTCCATCCAGGCGACAGCACCTCTTGGACGGACGAGCAGCATTACAACTGGTACGATGAAGTGCCCGGAGCCAACACTACTGGCAATCCCGATCAAGCAAACGTCAGCTACCACAACCTCTTCTACCTGTCTGACGAGGATAAGGTCTACGACATCTCGCGCTCTTATGGCCGCCTCTCGACGAATGGCGCGGGGCAGAACATGCCGAACATCGTCGAGTTCGATCCTGACACCAACACCCTGGAGTGGAAGGGACAATTCCTGGAGAGCGAAGCGCAAGGTTACTCGGCATATCCCAAGTACGTGTCGGATGGTAAGTCGCGAATCTACTTCACCACCACCGAAACCCACCCGCGGAACTACAACAACAGCCTCTACGCCGGTTACATCGAAGGAGGGCAAACCTTCGACATGGCGGGCACCTTGATCGACCCGAACTTATTCGACAGCAACGTGACGGCCGGCAATGGATCGGTGCCCGATGTGACGGACTTCACGCTCGTGGCCGCACCCGACGCGCTCGGCGAGGGCTACAATCGGTTTTGGACCACCGATGCGGCGCTGGACTCGGAGGGCAACCTGATGGCGCTCTACACGTCGCGGTACAATCCCGATGGTGCGACCAGCAGTGGAACCACCACGAACCCCATCGATCATCGGCTGCATTTTGCCCGTTGGAACCCCACTACCGAAACATGGACCAACGAAGAGATCGCCCGCATGGGTGATCGGCTGTTCGATAGCGAGCAGGATTACACGGGTCTCGGCGCGCTAATCCCAGGCGATGAGAACACGCTGTACATCTCCACCGACTTTGACCCTCGCGATCCGAACTGGCAAACACAAACGGACAAGCGTGAGATTTATCGTGGAAAGCACGATGGTGCGCAGTGGAACTGGGTTGCGATTACCGAGAAGTCGACGGTTGATAATTTGCGGCCGATCGCTCCCGATACACAAGGCGTGGGGCCACAGCCCATCTTCTGGTTTCGTGGCGACTATTTTCATGCCCAGAACGCCGACACCGCCGTGGTCGGCATCATCGACCAGCCCGACAATTTGTTGCCTCGCCCGGTGACCTACGTGGACGCCACCGCGACGAACACAGGGCGGGCAGACGACTCTCCGTTAAACGCCACCCAGCCCAACGCGTCGACCGGGCTGCTCGATGGTCAGTGGCACGAGCGTACTGGTTTGGGCAATGGCGGTAGCGTCTACACATCCAGCGAGACGGGTTTCGAAGATGCTCCGATGCTGCGAACGCAAATCGAAGGGCTTAGCAGTGGCGTGTACGACATCTTTGCGTACTTCTGGAGCGACAACGACGAGGACTGGCGGCTGATGGCGGGGTTGGAAGAGAACAACCTCGTGGATTTTCGCAAATTCGGCTCGCAGCATGCCGCCGAGGAGCAGTTCGCAGAGGCCGCGACTGTCACCGCCAACAACAACGATCTGCTTCTTTACCGAGCGTACGTAGGTCGCACCACGATAGTGGGTGGCGAGCCGGTTAATGTGTACGTTGATGACTGGCAATCGCTTGCCGGTGGTGCTATTCGCACTTGGTACGATGGCGTGGGCTACTCCCTGGTGGCCCCGCTGCTGTCGGGCGATTACAACGAGGACGGCGTCGTGAACCTCGCCGACTACACCGTGTGGCGTGACAACTTAGGGGCAACTGAGTTAAACGCGTTCGCGCTAGCAGACGGCAACGGCGACGGAACGGTAACCCACGATGACTATGAAGTGTGGCGGGCCCATTTCGGGACCTCACTCGAGAATCCAAATACCTCAAACGCGTTGGGCGATTCAAAGGTGCCAGAACCGCAATCCGTTATCTTAATTGCAGTAACCACAACCCTTCTCTTGTTGCAACGAGGCCGACCCGCACGTTCGCAGCACGTATGACCCGCTTGATAACTCCGTACCATTCACTTGCCAAACTAACTAGCTAAAGAACCTACCATGCTCACGCACTTGCTGCCCCGAAGACTCCGAAGCTTCGCTACGACTTTTACTGTTATTCTGTCGTTGACCTCCACGAGTTCCGCCGACTATCCGATCGTTTCGCATCGCTACTTGGCAGACCCCAGTTGTTTGGTGGCCAAAGATCGCGTGTACGTGTACTGCTCGAACGACGACGAGAGCCCGCTCCAAGGGAGCTACAACATTCCGAACGTGGTTTGCGTTTCGTCGAGTGACATGAAGAATTGGACCGATCATGGTTCGGTGTTTCGCGCCGAAGACGCCACAACCTGGGCAAAGAAAACCTGGGCCCCTGCGGCCATCGAACGCGACGGCAAGTACTTCCTGTACTTCGGCAATGGCGGCGCCAATATTGGCGTGGCAGTCAGCGACAGCCCCACCGGTCCCTTCACCGATCCGCTCGGAAAACCCTTGATCACGCACGACACACCGGGCGTCCAGCCAGCTCGTAATATGTGGCTATTCGATCCGGGAGTGTTCATCGACGACGACGGCCAGGCCTACATTTACTTTGGTGGCAACGGCGACGACAACGTCCGCGTGGCGAAACTCAACCGCGACATGATCAGCCTCGATGGCGACGTGATCAAGATGAACGCCCCCAACTTCTTCGAAGCCGCGTGGGTATTCAAGCACAATGGCAAGTACTACTTCACCTACTCGACAACTCCGCGTGCCCAGATGCGGATCGACTACATGACCGGCGACCATCCGATCGAAGGGCTGGAGTATCGCGGCATCGTGGGCGATCAGCCCCCTCTGAACTTCGGCGACAACAATCATGCGGCTCAGTTCAAGTTCAAAGACCACTGGTACCACGTGTACCACAACCGCGTTGTTGCCAAAGAAGCAGAAATACCCACCGGCTTCCGTCGGAACATTGCGTTCGAAGAATTTACGTTTGACGACCAGGGAAACATCGAGAAGGTCACCTACACCGAAGACGGCGTCAAACAGCACACTCCTTTGGATCCTTTTAAGCGGGTGGAAGCGGAAACCTTTCAGTCGCAGCAAGGGGTCGAGACGGAGGTCTGCGACGATGGCGGGATGAACCTCTCGGATCTGAGCAATGGTGACTGGATTAAGGTTGCGGGCGTCGATTTCGGGGATGGCGCCAGTAATTTTAACGCCAGTGTCGCTAGCGAAGGTGCGGAAGGAGTGATCGAACTCCGCCTCGACGCGCCGGACGGCGAGCTTATTGGCTCCTGTGAAGTTGGCGAGACGGGTGGCTGGCAATCGTGGAAAGAAGCCGCCTGTGAGCTAAAGAATACGGAAGGGGTCCACGATCTGTACTTCGTCTTCAAGGGGACGGGCGATCGGCTTCCCAACGTCGACTACTGGCAACTCGCGCCGTGAGAGGCGACATCGCCTTAGCGCTCCAACCCTTTCTCACGTTTGTCGGTGGCTCCACTCATGAACCAATGCTTGTGCAGAGTTGTTATAGGCTTGCTAGCTCTCGGGATGACTTGGTCACTCGCCGGTGCCCAGGAAGCAAGAAATCCGATTCTGCATGCTGATGTCCCCGACCCTTCGATCATCCGCGTCGGGGACACGTACTACATGAGCAGCACCACCATGCACATGAGTCCGGGACTTCCCATCATGAAGTCAACGGACCTCGTGAACTGGGAGATGCTAAACTACGCGTACGATACGCTTGGCGATATCGATCCGCTAACCCTTACCAACGGCGAGGACAGCTACGGCCGGGGCTCGTGGGCGAGCAGCCTTCGCTACCACGACGGCAAGTTCTACGTCTCGACGTTTTCTAGCACGACGGGCAAGACCTACATCTTCAGCACGTCGGATATCGAGAAAGAGCCTTGGGAGGAAATCTCGTTTGCGCCATCGCTACACGACTCGTCGTTGTTCTTCGACGACGATGGCAAAGTCTACATGCTGTGGGGAGCCGGCGATCTTCGCCTCACCGAACTCAAGAAGGACCTGACCGGTATCGAATCCGATGGGTTCAACGAGGTGGTAATCGCCAACGCCAGCGCACCGGCAGGAGAAAACATTAATCTGCCGGCGGAGGGAAGTCAGCTCTTTAAGGTGAATGGGAAGTACTACCTGTTCAACATCGCCTGGCCACGGGGCGGCATGCGGACGGTGATTGTTCATCGGGCCGACAAGATCACGGGACCTTACGAGGGTCGCCTCGCGCTACAAGACCAAGGTGTGGCTCAAGGTGGGTTGATCGACACCCCGGAAGGAAAATGGTACGCCTATCTGTTCCAAGATAGCGGGGCCGTTGGACGCATTCCGTATCTCGTGCCTGTGGAGTGGAAAGAGGGTTGGCCCGTCTTGGGAGTGAATGGCAAAGTGCGAATGGAGCTCGACTTGCCGGCCAATCGCTCTTTGATACCCGGGATTGTTGACTCCGATGAATTTGATCGCAATCCAGGTGCCCCCGCCCTGCCCCTCGTTTGGCAATGGAATCACAATCCCGACAACGAACACTGGTCCCTCACCCAGCGCCCGGGCCATCTGCGAATCACGACCGGTCGCGTTGACTCCGAACTTATTTCTGCCCGCAACACACTCACGCAACGAACGATAGGACCGACCTGCACCGGTACGACACTTCTCGAAACCTCAGGACTTAAAGACGGCGATGTCGCGGGACTATGCCTGCTTCAGCAGCACTACGGCTTGGTTGGCGTGCGGGTGGATGGAGACGCGAAGCAGATCGTGATGATCAAGGGCCTTCCTCCGCAGCGACCTAGTCGCCGCGAGCGGCCCGACCCGAGTAACAACTCTACACAGCGCTACTCGATCGTCGAGGCGGTGCCGCTTGATCAGGATGCCGTCTATCTACGGGCAGCTTGTGATTTTAGCAACAAGGCGGACAAGGCCCGGTTTGAATACAGCCTTGATGGCGAGACTTGGAAATCGATTGGCGACGAACTGGCCATGCGGTACACGTTGCCCCACTTCATGGGTTACCGATTCGGGCTTTTTAACTACGCGACGAAGCAAGCGGGTGGCCACGCGGATTTTGTTTACTTCCACATCAGCGACACGCTAGACACTCCGGATGTGTCCGAACCTCCGGTACGAGCGAGCGAGAGCGAGGCCACGCCGGGGTCGAACCCGATCATCCGCGATGTATTCACGGCCGACCCCGCACCCCTGGTGGTAGGTGATACACTTTATCTATACGTCGGCCGTGACAATGCCGGCGAGGGAGAGATGTTCACGATGCCCGAGTGGCTGTGCTACTCGACGAAGGACATGAAGCAGTGGACATCCCACGGCGCGGTGCTGAAGCCCACCGATTTCGCATGGGGCGAAGCCAATTCAGCGTGGGCGTCGCAGGTTGTGGAGAAGGACGGACGATTCTACTACTTCGTAACAGCCCGGGGCAAAGACGAGCCCTACAAGGGAAACAATGTTGGCGTTGCTGTCGCCGATTCCCCTACCGGCCCGTTTCGTGATGCCATCGGCAAGCCACTCGTTTCCAATAGCACGACCCCCAACGGTACGCGACCATGGGAAGACATCGACCCCACGGTATGGATCGAGGAGGACGGCACTCCTTGGATGTCCTGGGGCAACGGCGATTGCTACCTCGTGAAGCTGAAGCCCAATCTGTTAGAGCTCGATGGGGACATAAAGAAGCTCGATCTGCCTCACTACGTTGAGGGGCCTTGGCTCTACAAACGCGGAAAACTGTACTACTTGATCTATGCCGCGATGAAGCGACCCGTTGGCTCGGAGCAGATCGCCTACGCCACTGCCAAGACCATCGAAGGGCCGTGGGAGTTTCGCGGTTTCGTCACAGGTCCAGCAAAGAACAGCTTCACCATTCACCCCGGCGTCGCAGAGTTCAAAGGACGGAACTATTTCTTCTATCATTTCGCCGATCACACGATCGGCGATCAGTCAGGTGCCCTGGGGCGGCGTGCGGTCTGCGTGGAACACCTCCACTACAAAGACGACGGAACCATCCGGCCAGTCCAACAAACAGTTGAAGGCGTTAGCGTGTCAGTAGCAGAATGAACTACGAGCGCCGTCCACTGGCGGCGATCTTCACAACCAAGGCGGAGAAGGAAAGATGAAGGAACGAACTGTGCGTTTAGCCATAGCAGCTTTAGTTGGCGTGGCATCCGTCATGTCAGCTGTCCAAGCGGATGAAGCGACGACCTTCAAGCCATCCACCCTTAATCAGGCGGGTCGTGAGTATCCTCAAGTCAACTCCGAAGGTCGAGTAAAGGCCAGACTCGTCGCCCCCGAGGCGAAAGGCGTCCTGCTCGACATCGGTGGAGTTCGCTATCCGATGACCAAAGGCGAAGACGGTGCCTGGGTGGGCGAATCGGACCCGCAAGACGAAGGGTTTCACTACTACCAGTTAGTGGTCGACGGAGCACAGGTGCCTGATCCTGGAACGCTGTTTTTCTATGGTGCGGGGCGTTGGGGTAGCGGCGTCGAAGTGCCGGCCAAAGACGAAGAGTTCTACGCGATGAAGAACGTGCCGCATGGCACCCTCCATGAGCATCAGTACTACAGTCCCTCGAACGATGCGATGCGGCGATGTTTCGTCTACACCCCCCCTGGATATGAGAACGACACCGACACTCGCTACCCAGTGTTGTACCTGCAGCATGGCGGTGGCGAGGACGAAACCGGTTGGTCGCGGCAGGGTCATGTGAACTTGATCATGGATAACTTGATCGCCGAGGGCAAAGCTCGGCCGTTCATCATCGTGATGGACAACGGAAGTTGGGCGATGCCTGGAGGTGCCGGGCGACCTCCTCGGGGAGAGCGTCGCCCTGGCCAGTGGCCCCCCGCGGGATGGGCGGATGGTTTCAAGCGAACCCTGCTCGACGAGATTATTCCCATGATCGACGCGAGCTACCGGACAAAGGGCGACCAACCTAATCGTGCAATGGCCGGGCTTTCGATGGGTGGAATGCAAACCAACGCCATCGCGATGGAAAACTTAGACGTCTTCTCGCACATTGGCATCTTCAGCGGCGGAACGGTTGGCGATCCCGCAACCGCACACGACGGCGCGATGGCCGACGCCGATGCGTTCAACGAAAAAGTGAAACTCGTCTTTCAAAGCAGCGGCTCGAAGGAACGCCCCGAAGCAGTCGAGGCGAACCACGAACAGTTGAAAGCGGCGGGTATTCACAGCGTCGCTTACGTCTCGCCCGATACTGCCCACGAATGGCAGACGTGGCGGCGAAGCTTCCATCAATTCGCCCAGCATTTGTTCCAAGACAAGTGAGTTAACCAACTGCGGCGAGATCACGAATGTCCAGCGCCGCCAGTTCACGACCCATTCCACTTCGGCCTTCCGCCAAGGACTTCTGATGCAACGCTATTTCCAACATCTCCTGACGATCGGACGCGTGTTCTCCATCGCTTCTTTGTGCATTTGCGTGTTCGTTAGCGGTGCCGCGGCCGCCGACGATACAACGCTGAAGGATGCGTACAAAGACGATTTTCTCATGGGCGTGGCGATCAATCGTACTATCGCCACCGACACAGCGGTCAGCGCCGATAACGTAGATCGCGATCTGGACGAGGTCCGTGCGGACACGGCCGTGGTGCTCAAGCACTTTAACTCCGTCTCGCCCGAGAACGACCTCAAGTGGGCGTTGATTCACCCTCAAGAAGGTCCGGATGGCTACGACTGGGAGCCCGCCGATGCGTTCGTCGCGTTCGGCGAGCGCAACAACATGCACATCGTCGGCCACACGCTGGTGTGGCATAGCCAGACGCCGAATTGGGTGTTCGCAGGCAAGGTGCCTGCTCCCGGTGCGGAACGCGAGGACTCGCGGGGACGACGCAACCGCTGGGAGTACACCGGCCCTCGTGCTACTCGCGAGGAGCTTCTCGAACGGATGCGCGATCACATCCATGCAGTGGTCGGCCGGTACAAGGGCAAGATTCACGCGTGGGATGTTGTCAACGAGGCTATCTCCGACGAAGGGGACGAAGTGCTCCGCGATTCGCTCTGGCGACAGATTATTGGCGATGACTTTATCGCCAAGGCATTCGAGTACGCTCACGAGGCCGACCCCGATGCACTGCTTCGCTACAACGACTACAGCCTCGAAAACCCGGAGAAGCGTGCGAAGTTGATCAAGCTTATCAAGTCGCTCCAGGAGCAAGGCGTACCCGTAATGGCGATCGGCACGCAGGCGCACATCAATACTTCGTGGCCGAGCTACGAAGAGTTTGACCGAGCAATCACCGAGATGAAAGAGCTTGGACTACCGATTCATGTTACCGAACTCGACATCAATGCGGCCGAGCGTGGTCAGGACACGACAACCGCCGATCTTTCCGCGGACGTGTCGGGCGGCGGGCTTGTAGACCAGGCCATGGCCCGGCAAGCTGAGCAGTACGCGAATGTGTTCAAGGTGCTCAAGAAGCATAAGGATGCGGTAAAGGTCGTCACTTTCTGGGGTGCCAACGATGGCGTCTCTTGGCGAGCCAATGGTCGGCCACTACTGTTCGACCGCGAGAACCAGCCGAAGCCGGCGTTCGATGCGGTGATCGAAGTCGCTAAAGAGAAATAGCGCATCGTTGCCTGCAAACCACTCTCCTATCGAATGACGACTCAACCCATGAAACAACTTACGAAACACTTAGCCATCCTTGCGACACTGGTTGCGACAATACCGCTTCTTGCGCAGGAGCCTCCTTCGAGATCCGGACCACGAGGATTCGGCGGCCCCATCGAACTCGATGCCGACGACCGGCAAGTGTTCGCGGATCCTCCGAAGGGCTTCAACGAGGAACGCGCCGACATTCCGCGCGGCCAGCTTGAGATGATCGAGTACGACTCGAAAAGCGTTGGCACTCGCCGCAAGATGCAGGTCTACACGCCCCCCGGGTATAGCAAGGACAAGAAGTATCCGGTTCTTTACTTGCTGCACGGTATCGGCGGTGACGAGACCGAGTGGCAGCGTTTCACGAAGCCCAACGTCATCCTCGACAACCTGCTGGCCGATGGCAAAGTCCAGCCGATGATCGTCGTGATGCCAAATGGCCGGGCGCAGAAGAATGACCGGGCGGAAGGCGACGTGTTCCGTACCGCGCCGGCGTTCGCCGCATTCGAGGACGACCTGCTCAACGATGTGATTCCGACTATCGAGTCACGTTACTCTACGCACAATGATCGCGAACACCGAGCCCTAGCGGGCTTGTCGATGGGGGGCGGGCAGTCGCTCAACTTCGGCCTGTCACACCTCGATCAGTTCGCGTGGATTGGTGGATTTTCCTCCGCCCCCAATACAAAGCCGCCCGCAGAATTGGTGCCCGATCCGGCGAAGACGAAAGAACAGCTAAAGTTACTTTGGCTTTCATGTGGCAACAAAGATGGCCTGATTCGTATCAGCCAAGGGATGCATCGTCACCTGAAAGAGAACGATGTTCCTCATGTATGGAACGTCGACGCCTACGGACACGACCCAACGCATTGGGGTAACAATCTCTACCATTTTGTCCAGCAGCTATTCGTCGAGCGCCCCGTCACCTCGAACGTTGACCGCGTCCATGGCGACTTAATCGTGCTGAACGACAACGGCGCGTGGTCGTGGTATCAGGACGAGCGCGCGATGGTTGACACCAAGGCCGGCAAGTTATTGGTGAGCTCCGTGGCGGCCTCCCCCCCTGGCGTTAATGGCCCGCGCGATGGCAACGTCGACCTTGTGACGTACGATCTTGCCAGCGGCGATCTCTCTCGCGAAGTCATTGGCAAGATCCAAGAGGACGATCACAACGTGGCCGCCCTGCTCAAGAGACCCGATGGCCGGTACTTGGCGATGTACGCCAATCACAACACCGATCGTGTCACGCGCTACCGCGTATCGGAGAACCCCGAAGACACGACCGAGTGGGGGCCCGAGCGAATCTTCGACTGGCGCGAGACGCCTGGCAACGACTTCAATTTGACGTACTCCAATCTGTTCTACCTGCCAGCCGAAAAGACAGTCTACAACTTCGCCCGCGTGAACGATCGCAGCCCGAACATGATGCTTTCCAAGGACCAAGGGGATACATGGACTTATGGTGGTCAGTTAACCAAGAGTGAAGACGTTGGCTACGTCAACGGCTACTTTAAATACGCCTCGAATGGCGTCGACCGCATCCACTTGATCGCGACCGAAGCCCATCCCCGCGATTTCAACAACGGCATCTACCACGCCTACATTGAGGGCGGCAAGCTGTATGGCTCCGATGGGGAGTTGATCGACGCCAACATTCACGACAACAAGGACATTCCCGCCACGTCCTCGCTGACACCCGTGTTCACGCCTGACGAGGAAGATGGCAAGCAGCAACGGCATCGGGCGTGGACGACCGACCTCGCGCTCGATTCACAGGGCATGCCTTACGCACTGTTCACGACGCGTGCCGGCGATGCGACGCCCAGTGCCGACGGCAAAGGGGACGATCGCCGTCTGTACTACGCGAGATACGACGGCAAAGCTTGGAATACCCACGAAGTCGCCAAGATGGCCAAGAGGCTGTTCGATTCCGAACAGGATTACACGGGGCTTGGCGCACTCGTCCCGGGAGATCCCAACACGCTGTTTGTCTCGACGACGATCGATCCAGCAAGCCAAGTCGAAACTCGTTTTCACGAGATTTACAAAGGTACAACCAACGACGGAGGGAAGAACTGGGACTGGAAGCCAATCACCGAAAACTCGACGGTCGACAACCTTAGGCCGATTGTCCCGGCGTGGGACGATGACAACTTGGCCGTCCTTTGGTTTCGCGGCCGCATGTTCACCTCGCAAGCCTACGAGTCGTCGATCGTCGGAATTATTGAGCGAACCTCCAATGCGAATGTCGCAGAATCAGTAAACGATGCCACAAGCCCCTCGAAAGCTCTCTCGGCTCGTGCTGCTGAGCGAACGGATCGGAACTCGCAGCTAGCGCACGCTCAACTAGTCGAAAAAGCAGAGGCCGGCCAAATTGATGTGTACTTCATTGGCGATTCGATCACGCGTCGATGGGGGGCGACCGACTATCCTGACTTCCTCGCGAACTGGCGTGAGAATTTTCACGGCTGGAACGCCGGCAATTTCGGTTGGGGTGCTGACTCGACGCAGCACATGATCTGGCGACTGGAAAATGGCGAGCTCGAGGGAGTCGAACCCAAAGTTATCGTAATTCTCGCCGGCACGAACAACATTGGGAACGAGCCAAGGGACGAAGCTCGCGTCGCCGATGAAGTAACCCTGGGCATTCAAGAAATCATCCGCATCTGCCAAGAACAAGCACCTGACGCGAAGATACTCCTCACTGGTATCCTACCGCGGAACGACAACCCGCGCGATCCGCTGGCCGCGATGCCAACCATCGAACGAATCAACGCGAACTTAGAAAAGCTGTCCGATGGGGAGCGCGTTCAGTTTGTTTCCATCAACGACAAACTTGCAGACGAAACTGGAACTCTTCGTGACGGGATGACCGTCGATGGATTGCACCTTTCGCTCCGAGGCTATCAAGTGTGGGCCGATGCACTGAAGCCGTTGCTCACCGAGCAACTAGGTCCGCCGGCCGACGTAGATCATGCGCCGCCGCCGACCGGCGATCCGAGTGCATCGCGTTAGTGGCTACTATGTTACAAGTACTCGTTGATCAGGTTCTCGATACGCTCTTGTCGCCCTGAGGCATTCGGTGCGGGGTTGCCCTTGGCAAGCATTGCGCTCGAGAGGCTGTCGAAGCTGTGCTGCCCGTTCTCGATCTCGGCCCCCAGTCCCGAGTTCCAGCTGGCGTAGCGATCGGACACCAGCGACTCTAGTCGACCGTCCGCACGCATTGCCGCTGCTATCAGTAGTCCCCGAGCAAAAGCGTCCATCGAGCCGACGTGGGCATAGAACAAATCGATGGGGTCGAAGCTTTCTCGGCGGACCTTCGCGTCGAAATTCACGCCACCCGTGGTAAGACCACCGTATTTAAGGATGGAGTGCATGCACGCGGTGGTGAGGTAGATGTCAGTCGCAAACTGATCCGTGTCCCAACCCAGCAGGCAATCGCCGGTATTCGCGTCAATCGATCCTAGCGCCCCCGCAGCACCGGCGACCTCCAGCTCGTGCTGCATCGTATGACCGGCCAGCGTTGCGTGGTTGGTTTCGAGATTCAGCTTGAAGTACGGAAGTAGATCGTACTGACGCAGGAAATTGAGACACGCCGCGGCGTCGGAATCGTATTGGTGCTTGGTCGGCTCCTTGGGTTTCGGCTCGATGTAAAACGGCTTCGAAAAGCCGATCGCCTTGGCGTGACTGACGGCCATGTGTAGGAAGCGGGCCAGATGCTCCTGCTCGCGACGCATGTCCGTGTTCCACAGGCACTGATACCCCTCGCGCCCACCCCAGAACACGTACCCTTCGCCTCCTAGCTCGTGAGTAACTTCAAGGGCCTTCTTCGTTTGCGCACACGCGTAAGCAAACACATCGGCGTTGCAACTCGTGGCTGCACCGTGCATGTACCTCGGGTGAGAGAAGAGATTGGCTGTTCCCCAGAGCAAGCGAATGCCCGTTCGTTGTTGCTCCTCTTTGAGCACCTCGACGACCGCATCAAGGTTGGCATTCGATTCGCCAAGCGTTTGCCCTTCAGGCGCTACGTCGCGGTCATGGAAGGCGTAGAACGGAGCTCCGAGCTTTTCGATGAATTCAAACGCTACACGAACTCGATTGCGGGCATTTTCTAGGCTGTCCGTTCCGTCGTCCCATGGCCGAACCGCTGTCGGTGCACCAAACGGGTCGCTCCCCTGCCCTCGAAAGGTGTGCCAGTAGACGACGCTGAAGCGAAGGTGGTCCTTCATGGTCTTGCCTTCGACCATCGCGTTCTCGTCGTAGTAGCGAAACGCGAGCGGATTGCGACTCTGAGGACCTTCAAAAGGGATGCGGGAGATTTCGGGGAAGGCGGTCACGGCTGGCCTGGCTCACACAAGGGAAAGGAAGGAACACCCGTCATCGACGGGCGACGTCTTGGAGAATTCGACGGTTCGTTGGGCATTTTTGTGCCGAACGAGCATGTAGCCTAGATTCGGCTTCGAGGCATGTCGACTGGTTGAATCACGCAATTCGATGTTGCGATTTCGCACAACTTCTTGAGTGAGCAATCGCTTCCATTCGAACGAGGAAGCGAGCTTATCGGTAAGCCACGGCCGTGAGCAGATTGCGTAGCGAGAGCGCTAGGAAGTCACTCGCGCCACACGTTGCCATGCCACACAGAGGCTGCAGCAGGAGCGATCGCCCAGCCAGTGCGTCTTTTAGTGAGTCAGGTCTTCCCGATACTTCCCCGGCGTCTTCCCGACTCGACGCTGGAAGAATTGAATGAAGTAACCCACCGAGCCGAAACCGGCGAGGCGAGCGATTCGCGATACCGGGTACGACGTATCGACTAGCAAACGCTTGGAGTACTTCAGGCGAGCGTTCTGCACCTCGTCCAGAATGCTACGCCCCAAGGCATCGCGAAAACGCTTCTCGAGGTTCCGCCGCGACACCGCAAGCTCTTCGACGATGTCGTCAACCGACATGTCTTTGCCGTGATTGCTATGGATAATTTTTAGCGCCTCGGCAACGTCTTCGTCTTCGACCGCTACGATCTCGCTCGACCTGCGAGCCACAACGCCCAGCGCCTCGACGACGATCGGCTGCGGGGCCACGGAGCGGCCGGCCATCATGTCGCTGAGAACCTGCGCTGCACGATATCCAGCTGTTCGGGCATTGAGCCTTACGCTCGAAAGAGGTGGATCGGAAAGCTCGCAGAAGACGTCGTCGTTATCGACTCCCACCACCGCCATGTCTTCGGGAACGTTCAAGCCGGCAATGGCGCTCGCTTCCAGTACTTCGCGACCGCGATCGTCATCGCAAGCGAAGACTCCGATCGGGGTTGGCAACGATCGAATCCACTCGGCCATCACCGCTTGCTCGTACTCCCATTTTCGAGTTCGTGGCGTCTTCGGCGACTGGTAAACGATCGGCTCGATGCCGAGTCCATTTAAGTATCGCCGGAATGCGTCATGCCGGCGCTGGCACCACCCGCGATCGGGACTTCCCACGTAGGCAAAATTGCGGAACGCCCGATCCAGCAAATGATCGGCTGCCTGCTGCGCGATTTGGTCTTCGTCAGGATAGATGTCGACGATCCCCGAACAGTCGACATCGAGATAGGACATGCCAATCGTCAGCGTCGGAACGCCAAGCGCCAGCACTTGCTCGGCCGTCTTTACGTCCGGAATTCGCGCTATGATTCCCGTTCCTCGCCATTCCTTGAATTTTGGAACGACTTGATCGAAGTCGCCTGGGCTGATGAGGAAACTCCATGGCCCGCGATCATGCGAGAACTGCGCCACCCCCTGCAGCAGTTCCCTGCCAAATGCCCGCGCCGTTTCGACAAGCAAGGCAACTCGGGCATTGGTGTTATCGGACATCGGGCGAACGGGGCGAGTAGGAGACAAGCACATAGTCATAGGAAATCCACCTGCGTAAGAATCGCAAGCTCGCGACGAAGGCGAGCCGATTGAAGCACAGCGAGTCAGCGAATCGTGCTCTGAGAGTAGTGTCGCCTTTCTATAGGAAGAGAACTGCGAGCGTGTTAGCTCCGCCCGCCTTCAACCGCCCCGTCGATCGGGGCATCCAACAAGCTGGGTGGAAGCCCATCGCATCTGGCGAAGTGGTCGACGGCGGACTGAAGTTGGCGGGCCCGAGGCTCCAACATGCCCTCAAGCTCGGCTCAAGCCAGGGTCGATTCTATCCGTTTTGCCAGCGGTGTCAAATATTTCTCCGGCGGCGACAAGACTTTTCCATTTTGGCCCATTTTCCCTTGCAATTTGAGTCGGCAGCGGTAGCATAATCGTCTGTTCGCAACTACTATGAAGACTGGCCACTAGCTTAGGGACCTCAGCATTCCGCATTCTGCCGCCGGACAAATGCGAAATCCTGTGTCCCCAGCGGCCCTTGTCTCCTCCATTTGATATCATTTCGATAGCGCTGTCACTTCCGTAAAGTCGCAGCGGTGGTAAGAAAGGTTTCGGGACGTGACTCCCACCATCGGAGAAATCGCCAAGCGGGCGGGAGTGTCGACTTCCACGGTCGCACGAGCACTCCGCGGCGACGTGAAGGGAAGCCAACGTCGTAGCCTGGAGAAGGCCAATGAGATCCGCCGTATCTCAGAGGAACTGGGTTACAGACCCAGCTGGAGGGCTCGTGCTCTGTCGCGAGGGAAAACGCATTCGATCGGGCTGTTGTACTCCGATCCGATGTGGATTTTCGAAGATCCCATGAACGAAATCGCCGTCGCACTGACGGAAACCTTACAGGAACTCAAGTACGACCTACGACTCATTCCGATGACCGAAGACGAAGAGTGGAAGGCACTCGTTTACGGCGGCGCGGTCGATGGGGTCGTCTTTCTCGTGAGTACTCCCGACGAGGCGGAGGAACTGCTCGTCAGCAAGACGGTACCGGTGGTTCTAATCGGCGACAAACGCGACGAGGCCCCGTACATCGTCCCCGACGACGAAGCGGGGGGATACCTAGCGACACGACATCTTCTCGGGCTGGGCCATAAGCGGATTGTCTACTTCGTAAGCGATACGATTCGACCACACTTCAGCGTTGGCCTCCGGCGCGCTGGGTACGAGCGAGCCATGCGCGAGGCGGGCCTCGAGAGCCTCATCGCCAACTGGAACTGCAGCATCGAAGTGGCAATGAGCAAACTGCTGGCCCCCGAACGCCCCACCGCCATGATTGGATACTGCCACGTCGAAGCGTTCGGCGTTACGCACGGTGCGTGGGCTCAGGGTTGCTCGATACCTACCGATCTGAGCCTGATCACGTTCAACGATATGGCGATGACCAAGCATATGACGCCGCCTCTGACAGTCATCAGCTACGACACGGCGCAGATGGGACGACTCGGCGCCAAAACGCTTGTCGACTTGATCGAATCCGATTCTGAAATTGGGGTGAAGAATGTGGTCATGCCGGAGAAGCTGATGCTTCGCTCGACGACGGCGCCGCCGGCGTCGAGATAAGTGCTAATACCAAATGAGGGGTGACGCTTGGATAGTCGTAGGGCGGAAACGACACCTTCGTTCGTTAAGCTGCGCAGCTCGGAGAAAATCGGCTACGCGCTGGGCGACTGCGCGGCGAACTTCGTATTCCAGACGCAGCTTATCTTCTTAATGAGTTTTTATACCGATGTATTCGGTATCGCCGCGGCAAGTGTCGGCACCATCTTTTTTGTCTCGCGTATTCTTGATGCATTCACTGACCCAATCATGGGTGCCATCGCCGACCGGACGAACACGCGGTGGGGTAAGTACCGGCCCTGGGTGTTATTAACCGCGGTTCCGTTCGCGGTGTTCTTCGTCCTCGCTTACACAACCCCTGACCTGAGTCCTGCGGGCAAGTTGGTTTGGGCCTTCGTGACCTACAACTTGTTGATGCTGCTCTACACGGCCAACAACATCCCCTACTCTGCACTTACTGGCGTGCTCACAGCCGATCCAGACGAACGTACCTCGCTCGTCTCCTGGCGGTTTTTACTGGCGATGACGGCAGCGTTCCTCGTGCAGACATTCACCCCGGATTTAGTCGATTGGTTCGGCGCCACGGGAGATAGCGGGACCGTCGACGAAGCTCGGGGCTATCAACTGACGATGGCCTTGTGGGCAGGGATTGCGGTGGTGTTCTTTGTCATCACCTTCCTGACCACTCGCGAGCGGGTGCAGCCAGACCCGACGATAAAAAGTTCGCTGCTGCAAGACCTCGGTGACTTGTTCCGCAATCCGACGTGGATAGCGCTCGCGATTGCCACGGTGCTAGTGTTCTTCTACCTATCGATGCGGGGTAGTATTACTCCGTACTACTTCAACTACTACGTAACCCAGCAAGATCCCATCGGCATCGGCGCCCTGCGACTGCAGCCTATGGGATGGTTCAACGGGCTAGGACTGTTGGCCAGCATGGTCGGCATCCTCTTTGCTAAACCGCTGTCAATGAAGTACGGCAAACGGAACACGTTCGCCGGCGCTATCCTCCTAACGGCGGTGTTTACGGCTGCCTTTTACTTTGTGCCAGGCAATTCCTTGCCAATCATCTTTGGCCTTCAGATGATACTCCAGTTTGTCTACGGCGTTAGCATTCCCCTGCTATGGGCGATGATGGCAGATGTCGCGGACTTCACTGAGTGGAAAACGGGACGGCGAGCCACTGCCATGACTTTCGCAGCTACTGTCTTTGCGCTAAAGGTAGGGCTGACACTGGGAGGTGGGGCTAGCGGCTGGTTGCTAGACAGTATCGGCTACGTCCCGAAAGCCGCCATTCAATCCACCGAGGCCATTGAAGGGATTCGAGCGATGATGAGCTTTGGGCCTGCGCTTGCCTTCTTGGCAGCCGTGGGTGCACTTGGGTTCTACGGAATTGGACGTAAAGAAGAACTTGAGATGGGCATCGAACTGGCTGAACGCCGTGGCCACCTGGCGGAATAAGCCACTGCGGAAGTCATCGCCATCGAAGCGTGACGACGTCCCACTAGCTTGTTATGCTTACGGCTTTGCCGCTTGGCCGTCTCAACGGCTTACACCCACCTCCTTACGGCACCGGAATGAGCAACGCATCGCCCACCGAGCAAGTCGACCCGAGCCGCGTCCCCAGCTTTCCACTCGCCGATGGAAGCAAGATCCCCGCCATCGGTCTCGGGACATTCGGCTCCGACCATGTTACGGCCGACACCGTGGCCAGCGCTGTGATTGAAGCTGGACGAATGGGCTACCGGCACTTTGACTGCGCTGCCGTGTACGCGAACGAACCCGAGATCGGCGGAGCGCTCGCCCAACTCATGGCGGCAGGCATCGAACGAGAACAGCTCTGGATCACGTCCAAACTCTGGAACGATAAGCACGACAAGAACGATGTCGCTTCGGCCTGTGAGCAATCGCTAAGGCATCTAGGATTGGAATACCTCGACCTCTACCTCATTCACTGGCCGTTCCGGAACTACCATCCACCCGGCTGCGATGGGACCTCGCGTAGCAAGGACTCGACACCCTATCTACATGATCGCTACATGGAGACATGGCGAGAGCTCGAACGCCTGCACCAACGTGGCTTAGTGCGGCACATCGGCACATCGAACATGACGATGCCGAAGCTGGAATTGCTGCTGCGAGACGCGACCATCCACCCGGTGGTGAACCAGTTAGAATTGCATCCTCACTTTCAGCAACCCGAGCTGTTCGAGTTCTTAGTCGCGCATCGAATCTTACCGATAGGGTACAGTCCACTCGGTTCTCCAGGCCGTCCGGATCGCGATCGTACGCCGGAAGATACGGTGGCGCTGGAAGACCCGGGGATTGTTGCGATCGCCGAGAACCATGGCATTCACCCCGCCGCGGTGTGCCTGAAGTGGGGCGTACAACGTGGCAACGCCGTCATCCCTTTCTCGACCAAAACGCGCAACCTGCTCAGCAATCTCCAGGCGGTGATCAGCGATCCGCTAACGTCGGACGAGATGCAAGTCATCGCAGCCATTGACAAGAATGTCCGGCTGATCAAAGGTCAAGTCTTTCTTTGGCGGGAAGAGCAATGCTGGGAAGACCTCTGGGACTTGGACGGCAGCATTGCAAAGTAATCAGCTGACACCGGACAAATTGAATCTTTGAACGAGGGAGAAGAATGGCGACAACCATGCAAGGAGCAGTGCTCCCGGGGAATAGCACGGTCGAGTTGCGCGACTTTCCAGTGCCGGAACCCGGACATGGCGAAGTGCTCATCAAGGTTGGCGCCTCGACAATCTGTGGCTCAGACATCCGCTGCATTTACCACGAACATCTCGGTAAAGGCCCTGAGGGCTACCAGGGGGTGATCGCCGGCCATGAGCCATCGGGCCAGATCGTGGCCACTGGCCCAGGTTGTCGACGTTTTAAAACGGGCGATCGCGTGATCGTGTACCACATCTCCGGATGCGGCGTGTGCAACGACTGCCGTCGTGGCTACATGATTTCTTGTACCAACGAGCAGTATCGCCGCGCGTACGGCTGGCAACGTGACGGCGGCATGGCGAGTCATATGATCGCCGAGGAGAAGGATTTGGTGCTCCTGCCCGACGAGCTCAGTTATCTAGACGGCGCGCAGATCGCGTGCGGATTTGGAACGGTGTACGAAGGCCTAGAGAAGATCGGCATCTGTGGCAACGACGCGGTGCTGGTGACGGGGCTTGGGCCAGTTGGGTTGGCCACCGCGATGCTCTGCAAAGCCATGGGGGCAAGCCAGATTATCGGTATCGACGTGGTGGCGGAACGACTTGAGCTTGCCACACGGTTGGGGCTATGCAACGAAGTGCTGCTTGCGGGCCCCGGCAACGTGGAGCAAGTTCGTAGCCTGACGGGCGGCGCCGGCGTGGAGCGTGCCATCGACTGCTCCGCCAATCCCGAAGCACGGGCAACGGCCATTCGTGCAACGCGAAAATGGGGCAAGATCGTGCTGCTGGGTGAAGGAGGTACTATTGCCTTCCACCCATCGGCAGACATGATTCACGACCAGAAAACGCTCTATGGCTCTTGGGTGACTTCCATCTGGAAGATGGAAGAACTCGTCGAACGGATCGTGCGGTGGGGTATCCATCCCGCCGATCTCGTGACACATCAGTTCCCGCTCGCTGCCGCGGCAGACGCTTACGCTCTCATGGCTTCGGGCAAATGTGGCAAAGTGGCTGTCTCGTTCGATTAGCAGCCACTCGCCACCGTTAGCCGCACGTTCTTGAGGTCTGCCGAGTTGGGACCGACCATGACGTCGAATTCTCCGGGCTCGACGACGTACTTCTTCCGAACGTTCCAGAACGCCAGACTATCGGACGTGATAGGGATGCTAACCGTGCGAGTTTCTCCCGGGGCGAGAGTGACGCGCTGGAAACCTTTCAGCTCTTTCACCGGCCGCGTCGCCGAACTCACAAGATCGCGAATGTAAAGCTGAACAACTTCGTCGCCTTCGCGTTCGCCGGTATTGGTTACGTCGACGGAGACGATCGTCGAGCCATCGCAGTGGATCGTCGCCTCGGAGAGTCGCGGCTCGCTAAATTCGAAGGTGGTGTAGCTCAGACCATAGCCAAAGGGATAGAGCGGTGTGACTTCGTCGAACAGGTATCCACGACGCGCCGAGGGGCGGTAGTTGTAGTACGCGGGCAGGTGTACTACGGATCGGGGTATGCTGATGGGGAGCTTGCCTCCAGGAGAGAAGTCTCCAAACAGCACCTCGGCCACAGCCCGGCCACCTTCCTGCCCAAGGTACCAGCATTCGAGTAGTGCTCGCGAGTTGCTAGCCAACTGCGATACTTCAAGCGGACGCCCATTCGATAGCACCGAGATCACTGGCTTGCCGGTGGCAGCGATAGCAGCCGCAAGCTCGTCCTGCAGGCCCACCATTTGCAAGTTGGTCCGGTCGCCCATGTGCTTGCTCGACCACGCTTCTCGCGACGTCTGCTCGTTGCCACCAACGACCAGCACGACCACGTCCGCCCGTTTTGCGACTTCGACCGCCTCGGCGATGCGGAGACGTTCGGTTTCCGGATCGCAAGCAACGACTTCGTCTTGCCACCACGATCCGTCCTGTGTGATTCGACATCCTTCGTGGTACAACACCTCGATTGCACTGCCGACACGCTGCCGAACTCCGGAGAGCACCGAAGATACATGCCGAGGCCTTCCGCTGTAACCGCCCAGGAGCGGCCGGTCGGCATTGGGGCCGATCACGGCAATGGTCGACAACTTGCTCGCGTCGAGCGGCAACACGCCATCGTTCTCTAGCAGCGTAATGGTCTGCCGAGCCGCTTCGAGTGCGAGATCACGATGTGCGGAGCTTTCGACGATCGTTTCCACGCGATCAACATCGACGTAGGGATTCTCAAACAGCCCCAACTCGAACTTGGCCGCGAGCAGCGGAGCCACTAGCTCGTCGAGCTGCGACTCGTCCACCAGCCCCTCCTCAACAGCATCAACCAACAAGGCGTAGCAATCAGGTTCGGGAAGTTCAATATTGACGCCGGCAGCAACCGCTAGAGCCGCTGCGGCTTTGCCGTCCTTGGCAACATGGTGGCCATACAGGTCGGGGCGTTCGGCCAGTTCGCGGATCGCGTAGTAGTCCGACACCACGTACCCTTCGAAACCCCATTCGTCTCGGAGCACATCGCGAAGCAGCCATGTGTTTGCGTGCGATGGCACACCGTCGATCTCGTTGTACGAGGCCATAACGCTCTTCGCTCCACCATCACGAATCGCGCGTAAGAACGGTTGGAGGAACGTCTCGCGTAGATGCCGCTCGCTAATGCTGACTGGCGCGCAGTTGGTGCCGGACTCGGGTTGGCCGTGCGCAGCGAAGTGTTTGAGGGTCGCGATGAGCCCACGGCCATTGGATAGTTGATCTTGTAGTCCACGCACGGCGGCGCTACCGAGTTCCGCTGCGAGATGTGGATCTTCGCCAAAAGTCTCCTCAACTCGCCCCCACCGCGGATCACGGGCCACATCGAGCACGGGTCCGAGCGCTTGATGTATACCGCGCGAGCGAGCTTCGAGGGCAGTCATGCGATAGAGGCGCTGGACTAAATCTGGATTGAACGTGGCCCCGAGACCTATCGGTTGAGGGAAGCTAGTCGCGCCGACTGCTACGTGTCCGTGCAAGCACTCGTCATGAAATAACACGGGGATCCCAAGCCGGCTGTTCTCGATGAACCAGCGCTGCATGGCGTTGGCAAGTTCGGCGGACTCGCGCGGAGGTTTGCCTGGCTTCGCTCCTCCTTCGGCATCGCTTGGCCGTCCGATCTGTCCGATACCATTCCCGTGCCCGAAGTGCTGATCCGCCAGAGCGGGATCGAAGTCGCCTGCCGAATTCAGTAGCTTGGAATTCTTCTCATTCCATACGCCGGTCATCTGGGCGACCTTCTCGGCGACGGTCATTCGCGACAGTAGGTCTGCCACCCGATCGCAGATCGACTGTTTGGGATCGAGGTAGGCAGGAGCGACGAGAGAAGATTGCATAGGGGGCCAATTCGTTGAGAGTGCAGTGGACCATTCCGCTGCAAGCGGTCCGCTCTGAGGAAGGCCGACAAGGTCGGCTCAAGAGTGCAAGATTTGAGAATAGCTCGATGCAGCGCAACTGCCGATGGTGCGATTGCGCATAAGTATTATGCTAATCTCTCTTGCTGCTCTAGACGAGTAAATTGAGCCCGCGACCGGCCCGATTGACGCCGGCCGCAGGTGCACTGCCAGCATTAAATCGCGCGGCCGTGGTGCGATTGCGCAGAACCATGATGCGATCCCGTAGAAGCCGCGGATTGTGCATTTTCCTGTGTAAACTGGCGACTGCGAGGGCGGCCTCACTCCGCCTTCGTGAGTGTCCAGGCGATTCAGGGTGGTATCTGTCACACGGCTTGCATCGGCCAGCGCCGATCATGCTGATCTCCTCTATCGACCTGGTGCTAGCCGCTCATCGCAGCGACACCGCAAGGCCGTGCCTGCGACTCGTTGCGAGTAGTGCACCTCGAGAGTTTGCTCATCGTTCGATCTATCGTCAGTTAGTACTTGGAAACTGAACCAAAGACTTTTCACCAGGAGGTACCGACTAATGCGAGTCTTATCGCGGATGGCTTTCCCAGGGCTACTAGCGGCGGCGACCTTCGCCGCGCTCAGTATTCATGGTGTCTCAGCTCAAACACTGTTGCTCACCGACGGAGGGTCGGGGACTCCTTATGGAGACACCGATGGTTTCGTGATCGACTTCGACAGTTCATTTACGAGTTGGCAACCAGCACTGGTAGCTGGGGCAACGTACCGCATCGACTCCATATCCATCTGGGAGGCCAGCGACGCAAAAACACCCGCCAACAGCACGCCGGTTTACCTATCGGTCTTCGACTCTACCTTCGCAGGATTCAACGGAAACACGGAGCCATCGCATCTCGGATTCTCCGACAATTCAATCGATCACACGGCTACTCCCGATACGTCGAAAATCACTTACACGTTCACCGATCTGTTGGTAACAGCAGACAGCGATGGCGCGTTGGCTGGCTCAGGCTTGATTTACTTCACCTGGGACGACAACACCACTCGCAACAACTTCCAGCCTTCGGGTGGCGTGCATCCTTTCCAGCGTATTGATACGAACCCAAGTGCCTTCGATCCAGCTTATGGTGCAGCGGTTTACGCGTTTGGTGCTATCCAAGGAATGCGAGTTCCTGAGATCGAAGTGACGTTGACGCAAGTAGTGCCGGAACCATCCACCGCCGCATTGACCAGCCTGGCCTGTGTGGGCGCTGCGTTATTGCTTCGACGACGCGCACGTTCTTAGAACGTGCCGCTGGTACAACAACAAGTGACCTACGGACGACCATTCGATCGTAATAGGTCACCCCACCGCCCACCGGTGGGGTGACCTTCGATCGCAAGAAGACACTAGCTGATCGGCACATGGTTGCACCTGCGATCGCTCTGAAGAGGGACAGATGCATCGGCTGGATTTTTATCGAGTCGAAACAATACCGATGCTACTCACCGCAGTATCGCGACACTGTTTTGCGCATTCACAATCAAGCCAGCGGTGAAAACCTTACTATAATTTCGAAAAGCTGCTAAGCAGCAAAAACTCTCTTCCGTCCCGTAAGGGGCACTTATCAGTAGCGAATTGGCGGCGGTATGGTTCGCAACAGACGGTTAACCTGTTCCTCCATTCTTGGGTGGCAATCCCACCTGATGGACGAGTTTGCGCGCCACTGCGCTGGCTTGCTCCTTGCCAGTTCGAACTGCTTGGTCGCCCATCGGCATGTGGCTGTCTCCGTGGTTCGTGTCGCATCTCGCGACCCCTTCGGCGGCCGTGCCGTGCCCTGCTTCAATGAACTTCTAAGTCTCGGAACAAAGTAGGAAACAACACATGAAAGCGACAGTTGCATTACTTGCTGGGCTTCTCTTGATAACGTCGCCGGCGTCGGCCGTGATCATCGCAACGGGAACGAGCAACGGACTCTACAGTTCGGCGGCTGGCACGGCCAGCATTCCTTATACTCTCGCTGGCTCCGGCAATGCCCTAGTCATTGGCTCGTACATCGACAACAACTTCACGGCGTCCAACTTCCAGTTCGGTGGCGTCGCGGCAAATGGCTTTGTGCAAGACGGTCGAACCCTACTTGCCTACTTCTTCAATCCAGCGGCGTCGGGCAACTTGACCTTTGACGTCACCGCTGGAAGCGCTAACTCCGCCTACTTCATCTACGAACTGTCGGGAGTGGATATCTCTGCGGGTGCCGATACCGGCATTGGCGCATCGATCACCACCACGGTCGATAATCGTTTCATCGCCAACTTCGCGGGCGCCAATAACACAGACGGTGCGACCTTGGCTCCTCTAGGGACGTCCCTTGCTCAACTTACTGGCGTGGGGAATGCGAATGGCGGGATCGGCGGCGGTAGTGTTGGTGCCGCGTCGGCTTCGGAGGGTACCGTTGGAGCCGCGGGCGTGAAGGCCTTGGGCTGGACCGGGTTTGGCGGAGGATTCCAGCAGGGCGAAGTTTCCGTTGCTTTCTCGGCCACACCTGGTGGCCCCGTGCCTTGGAACGTCAACGGCGGCGGCAGTTGGAACACCGGTTCCAACTGGGCGGGAGGAAGTTCCCCATCGGCTGGTGGCGAAGCGTTGCTCGGTAGCGTGCTCACCAGTGCTAACGCTCCGGCTGATATCACGCTCAACTCCGCGGTGAATGTGGGTCGCATCGTCATCAGTAATGCCAATCGCTACAACATCACCGGTCCGCAAAACTTGACGCTAAGCGGTGCCGCCGAGATCTCTGTTGGCAGTGGTACTCACGGCATCAGCACCGGCATCGCGGGTTCCGCGGGCCTCAACAAAACCGGCGGCGGAACTCTCGTTCTCTCCGGCACCAACACCTACTCCGGTGGCACCAACGTGCAAGCCGGTGTTCTACAGCTTAACAACGCAGCGAGCGGCGGCGGAGCAACAGCCCTCGGTACCGGAGCACAGCTAGCCTTCGGAGCCGGTTACAACGGCACGTTCGCAGGTGACATCTCGGGTGCTGGTAACGTGCTGCTGGATGGGTCTCTGACCACGGAGACCGTAACGTTCAGCGGAGCGAAGACCTACTCGGGGACGACTCAGCTCACTGGTGGCACGCTCGCCATCAACAACGCCGGGGGCTTGGGGTCTGGGGACAGCACCCCTGCCACAGGTACCACCATCGGCACCAACGGCGGCCAGGGCTCGGCCAAGCTGGCCATCAGTGGCAATGTCAATATTGCCGGCGAGCTGCTGACTCTGTTCCCTCGTCGCGGTGAAGGCATCGCCGACCTGGTTCATGTCACCAGCGCTGGCAGCAACACGTGGAGTGGCAACATCAAGGGCGATGTGAATGGCGATAACTACAACTTCGAATCCACTTCGGGCACGCTCACGTTGAGTGGAACGATCTCCGCTCCTGATGGCGGTGACGGCATTCGCAATTTCGTGTTCAAGGGCGCTGGCAATACCAATGTCACCGGAAAGATTACTGACTTCGAGACCGATGCCAACGGCAACCGTCTGATCAGCTCGCTCGACACGCAGGCGAACGTGTTCGTCTACAAGCAAGGGGCGGGTAAGCTGACCATTGGCACCGCGACAAGCGATTCTGCTGACTTCTGGAGAGGAGGCACCTTCATCGAGCAGGGAACGCTCGAAGTACTCGCTGGCGGCGGCACCGCAGGCGAACTGTGGGGTCCCATCGAACTGCGAAGTGGTGCTACCTTCGATGTCGACAACTTCACTACCTACGCCATGTCCGAAGGCTCGTCACTAAGTGGCGGTGGAACTGTCCAGGCTACGACGTTCAAAGTCTTCGCCGACAACTCCCTGAGTCCCGGCGATGGAGTGGGCACCCTCACCATCAATGGCAACGTACAGATGAGCGACGAGTTTGAGTCGCAGGGAGGCATCCTGAGCTTCGAACTCGGTAATACCCCCGCCACCATCGGCGGCACCGAGAACGACTTGATTCAAGTCAACGGCAGTCTGACCACGATTGGTTCGCCCGACATGACAGTGCGAGTCATTGCGGCCGAAGGTGGCCTTAGCGCCGGTCAATACCGATTGATCTCGCATTCGGGCGGTGCCGTGGACGTTAGCGGCATGACACCTGCTTTCTTGGATGCCCTGGGCAATGCTCTGACGGCCCGCCAGTCGCTGGCCGTCACCTCAACCGCGGGGCAAGTCAACTTGTTGGTGACCGGCGAGGCAGCAAGCCTCACTTGGACCGGGGCCAACGGAACAGCTTGGGATAAGAACGCCACTCAGAACTGGACCGACGGCGGCTCCGAAGTCTTCTTCGACCAAGACCAGGTAACGTTTGACGATAGCGCCGCTCCACCGATCGCTGGTGACTTTAACAACGACAGCGCCGTGAACCTCGCCGACTACACCGTTTGGCGTGATAATCTCGGTGGCTCGTTCGACCTCGGTGGCAATGGCGACGAGGCCGGCGGAAGCGCGGGCATCGTCGACGCAGCCGACTACGCTTTGTGGAAAGCCAACTTCGGCTCCGCAGGTGCTGGCGTCACCGTCAACATCGCGGGCGAGGACGTTTACCCGTCGCTCGCCACTTTCACCAGTGCCATTGGCAATCGATACACGGTCACCGGCACCAACGGATTCGGTGGCGACACCCCCATCAATCTAACGGGGAACGTCACGGTCGCTTTGCAGAATCCCAACACGCTGGAAGGCACGGTCACCATCGGCAACAATGCCACGCTCGAACTCGGTGGCGGCTCGACGGTTAATGGCAACATCACCGGTGGTGGCACGCTGATCGTTAACGGTGGCGCCACGCTCAACGGAGCAAGCACCTTCACTGGCCCGATTTCTCTCAGCTCCATTACCTTCATCGCCAACGCACAGGCACTGGGTACGACGGACGCTGGCACCACTATCAACGCCGGTGGAAATCTGTGGTTCAACTTCCAGAACGTCTCCAACAGCGAAGCCCTCACGTTCAACGGCGGCGTCATTACCATTGGTGGTGGCGACGCGGATGCCGTCACCCTAACGGGCGCCATCAATGTAGCAGCCGGCGGCGGCACTTTTGCCGTCAACGGCAGCATCGGACCGGACGCCTTGGTGGTGAACAATAACATCTCCGGCTCGGCTGGAGGTCAGGTCACGGCCAACGTTGGCCCGAACTCGGTGATGACGGTCAACGGCAACATCACCAACAATGGCAACTTGACGAAGCTCGGCACTGGCACCCTGGCCATCGGCGCCAATGCCAACGTGACTTCTCCACAAATTACGGTGAACGGTGGTGTGCTCGACGTCTCGGCGAAGGCCTCGTTCGAACTTGGTAATGGGCAACTCTTGACCGGCAACTTTGGTACGGTCACGGGCAACGTGGAGGCCGGGAGCGGCTCGACGATTCGCGTCGGCGGGGCAGGACTGCAGTCGGGTACCATCTACTCGTACACCGACGCCAACTTCGGTGCCACCGGCAACACCACACTGGCCGATGGCAGCGTCTTCACCCCGACGTTCAACGCTGGATTCCAAGGTACCGCCGCAACCTGGATCGAGCGAGGAGGCTTCGCAAATGGTGGTGACGTTCTCCAAGGCCAACTGGGGACCAACACCGATAATGCCCCCACCCTTCGCACCACGGTGGGCGGACTCAACCCCGGCCAAGAGTATGAGATCTTCGTCCACTACTGGACCGACGGTGGTGGCTGGCAGATCCAGGCCGGCGACTCGGCTGGAACTCTCGCGGTTTACAACGTAGGCAACAGCACGGCAGCGGGCACGCTGACCTTCGACTCCCTGGTACTCACCGCCGAAGGTAATCGAGCCATGCTCGGAGCACCTCTGACGCTCACCGCCAACGCTTCTGGCCAGATCGAAGTCTATATCGATGAGAACAGCGCCAACAGCGCCGCCCGTACTTGGTACGACGGTATCAGTATTGGTAGCGAAACGGTGGTCGGCTCCGAATTTACTATCAATGGCGACCTGACGCTCGACGCCGGTTCGACACTGTCGATCGACATCGGCACGCCGGCAGCCTCCGACTTGCTCACTCTGACGGGCAACCTGATCGCAGGTGGCACGCTGGAAGTACTTCTAAACGAGACGGTTGCCGATCCGATCGCGGGCGACGTGTTCGACATCCTCGACTTCGCCGGGGCGAGTGGCGCTTTCAATACGCTGGCGCTCCCAACGCTCACGGCCGGCTTGGCCTGGGATACCAGCAACCTGCTAACCACTGGCCAATTGGCTGTGGTCGCCGGTGCCGGAAGCCTCACCGCCTCCGCCAACGTACCCGAGCCCATGTCGGCGATGATGTTCGTGGTAGGCATCGTCGGCTTGGGAGTGATTCGCGGTCGATCGAGAAAGGGTCGGAATTAGAGGCAGGATTCATAAGAGGTTTGAAGCTTTGGGCAGCTTTAGGGAACTAGCGTGCCTTACTCGAAAGCGTAAGGCACGCTTCCCTACTACTCTTGGTTCACGGAATACGCAGGGGCATGCCATGAGAACGGGAAAGCACAATTCGAAGCGGATCGCTCTTCACCTTCTCAACACATCTATTCTTAGGAAAGACGATATGGCCGGGATCCATACTGACAACAGGCAACGCCGCTTGGGGTTTACACTCGTCGAACTGCTGGTGGTCATCGCCATCATTGGTATCTTAGTGGCACTCTTGCTGCCGGCTGTTCAGGCAGCCCGCGAAGCCGCTCGGCGAACGCAATGCACTAACCAACTGAAGCAAATCGCGCTCGCCGTGCACAACTACGAAGGCTCGTTCAAGAGGGCTCCGGGCGGCTCCTCCTACCCGAACTACTACGCCAACAACAACTATTGGAAGAATGGCGAGCGAGTGGAGTGGAACTGGATCACCGCCATCCTCCCGTTCATGGAACAGCAAGCCCTTATGGACTCGTTCAGCACTACCTACGGAGCCACCACCGGCGTGTGGCCCGGTGATGGGGCGGTTACGGACCTCAATACGAACAATGGTAAATGCGCCGCCGCTCGCATCCCCACCATGCTCTGCCCGAGTGATCCGTTCGCGTCGATCACAATGAAGGCCCCGGGCGAGCTTAAGAAGTTCTGGGTCGAGAACCCCGACACAGCTCAAGGCAGTTCGTACATGGGTTCGATGGGGCCGACGATTCAAGACGTGTGTGCCTTCGACAACGCGGCCGATGTTTGCATGGGATCGAACTGGGGTACTCCCACGGGATTAAGTCACGCCCCGTGTTTTGGTTCGAAGAACTGTGTGCAACAAGGAACCGGAGTTGGTTTCATCAATCGCGTTCCCAAAGGGATCGCGTTCCGCCGGGTGACCGACGGCCTGTCGCAGACCTTCCTTGTTGGCGAGACTCTGGCCGACGACAGCAATCGCAACTGCATCTTCTGCGCGAACACCCCGCTCGCGAGTACTCAGACGCCGATGAACACTCAGGCAAGTTGGCGAGATGGCGATCCCGATGCCTACTATGTGTTTAACGGATTCAGAAGTGCTCATCCGTCGGGTGGTAACATGGCGTACGGCGACGGGTCTGTGCAGTTCACCCAAGACGATATCGACTACCGCATGTGGAACTACCTGGGCACAACGGCCGGCGGTGAAACCGAAGGCACTCAAGCCCTCAAAGGCACTGGCGGGGGAGGTGGTGGACGTGACTAAGTCCAAAACTGCACCAACGCTCCTCGTGACGTTGGCCATCCTGCTCATCGCAGGCTGCGGCGACTCGCGCTACCCCATGACCGAAATCACAGGCAAGGTGACCTTCAATGGAAGCCCACCACCAAAGCCAGGCCGGATGGCGTTTCAGCTTGTCCCAGGCTCTGGCAGTGGCGAACTTCCGTACCGGCCAGGCAGCGCAGCATTCGGCCCCGACGGCGAGTTTCAGGTCACCACTTTTAAGAAAGGGGATGGCCTCATGCCCGGCACGTACGAAGTTCGCGTGATCTGCCTGGACGGGCTCCCCGGACAGACAAAGTCCTACGACGACGTGAGCCTCGTCCCCGCCGATTGGAAACCAGATAATCTCGTGGTCACCGGCGAAGAGAGCTCGATGACCGTCGACTTTGATGTCCCGCCGAAGAAGTCGAAATAGTTTGCGGGCGCACGACTTCGCGCCTACTAGGGCCACCTACCTCCGAAGATTCGCCCACTTAGCTTACGGAAACAGAGAGAATGGCAATGTGGTCTTCCCGTCGGCGTAGCGGTGCGCGCACCGATCGCCCTCACCGCGACCGGCCCCGTGCACCTCGGGGCCCGCGATCTTTCGAGAAGCTCGAACAGCGGATGGTACTTTCAGCGAATTCGTACTTCCCCAGTCAGCTCGCGGCTGTGTGGAGCGACGATGGCTCAGTCCTGGGGGACTACAACCAGGACGGCAGCGTTGGACTGGCTGACTATACGGTTTGGCGAGACAATCTGGGCAGCACGGTGAACGTTGGCTCGGCCGCCGACGGAAACGGCAATGGGAAGATCGATTCCGCCGACTACGCTGCGTGGAAGACCAACTTCGGTAGCACTTCTGCTAGCCATCGCATCGAGCTCACCTGGAACGCCATGCCGGGAGCCGAATCGTACAACATCAAGCGATCCGACACGGTCGGCGGACCGTACGAAACCATCGCAACCGGCATCACGGGCACTGGATTTAGTGACCCGGTAGCTGCAGGTAGCGAGTACTTTTACGTGGTCAGTGCCATGACCAGCGAGAGCGAGAGCTTCGACAGCAACGAAGCGACGCCCCCCACGGTGCTTCAGGCCGAGAATGCCACGCTCTCCGGCGCAATCGTCGCCACGGAAGAGACCGGCTACTTCGGCAGTGGTTACATCGAGTTCTTATCCCCTTCGAACTCCACCGTCGAGTGGCAAGTCAAAGCGGCCCACATTGGCAGCCATGTCCTAACGTTCCGCTACGCCTTGGTCGCTGCCGAAGGTCGCGACTTGGCACTCATCGTCAACGGGGCAACCGTCAACCCAACCGTCGAGTTCGAAGCAACCGGTGATTGGAGCGTTTGGCAAGAGCTGACCGTGACCGTTGCGCTCCAGGAGGGCGTGAACTCCATACGCTTGGCTACGACCGGCGAAGGTGGCCCTCACCTCGACCGCCTTATCGTGAGCCCTGTGGACCCGATCACGACGGAGCTCAGCCGGCTGCGCCGCCCGATCACGCCCGACCAACCGATGTGGATTATCCACATCGATACGTGGAACTACGCCGACCCACAGAAGATCATCGATCTGGTACCCGAAGACATCCGCCCCTTCGTGGTGATGAACATTTCGATCTCCATCAGCCACGACGTCGCAACAGGCGACTGGCAGCGACTCGACGACGCCTACGAGACCGCCAAGTCCTGGCTGCGTGTCATCGCTCAGAACAACATGTGGGCGATGATTCAGCAGTCCAGTGGCGGATTCGCCCACTTCTCTGATTTCGACCTGAGCGTCTACGAGGAGTTCTACCGCGAGTATCCCAACCTGATCGGTTTCAATTACGCGGAGCAGTTCTGGGGCTACAACGACCCAAGCGATCCGCTGTCTCCCAACTGGATGGACCGCATTACGCACTTCGCCAACTTGCTGGAGCTCAGCAATCAGTATGGCGGTTACCTCGTTGTAAGTTGGTGCGGAAACCAGTGGAGTCCCAACATCAATCCGATTGCGATGCTCAAACGCAATCCAGCGTTTGAAGAGGCCAGTCGCAAGTACACGGAAAACTACATCCTCTTCGAGAAGTACACCCAGCAGTCGTACCAATACGACATGGAGAGCCTAACCCTCGGGGCCTATCTCTCTGGCTACAGCGGGCATTACGGCATTCGCTACGACGAAACCGGCTGGACCGACGCCAATGGCAATCACGAGAACTACACGCTCGTTACCGGCGCAGCACCCCAACTTGAGCACGCGATGCTCACGGGCCAAGCATTGGTGGACGGTCCTGAGCTGATCTGGCGCGACAACTTCCGCGAACTCAGCAACGGCTCGGCGGGTGGGGGTTACACGCAGCGGCGATGGGATACTTTTACGCAGTTCGACAACGTCAGTATCGATCTGTTCCGAAAAGTGCTCGACGGAACGGTCCGCATCCCCACACGCGAAGAAGTCATCGAGCGAACCAAAGTGGTCGTCATCAACGACGTCAACTCTGGGAGCGTCGACGCCATCTACAGTTCGCCCGAGACGTTGTTCGAAGGACTCTACAATGTCGAGGGCGATGGCAATCTGCTCAACAACACGAGTTTCTTCAAATCGACGGGGCGTTACCCAACGATCCCAACGGTCTATGCCCTTGCCGACGAATTGGCTCAGTCGTTTGAGGTCCAGGTCAATCGTTCGGACTACAACAATCGCTGGCCGACTGTCGCCGCGAAGGCGGACGAGTTCGAGTCGCTGTTCGCCGAGGAGTACACGGGTGACCTCTACGCTGGCCGCCACGAGAATGGTTGGGTTGCCTACAATCCCTTTAAGACGGACCAGCTAGCCAGCGCGAGCATTCCATTCAAGTACAACACCAGCGATCGGATGGAGCTCACCTTCTCGCAGTACACCGCGGGCGTCGTGAAGGAGTTCGCCGATTCGCTGACGTTCTACCTGAACAACTACGACAATGTCCTCGACACCAGTCTGAAGACTAACACCATCACCATCTATGGCAGTACCACCGAGCCAACGTGGGCGTTCGCCGATCGAGGCGAACATCAGGCGAGTATCGTCACCAGTGACTGGTCCAACGGTGTCTTCACTCTCACAGTGCGCCACAACGGGCCCCTCGATATCACGGTCAACGCCGCCGGGACGGCGACCAACCGGCTCACCGAGTACACGCCGGCGACGATCGTCGCGCCTGCAGTCCCCCTGCCCTACACCGGTCCACTGCAATACGAAGGCGAACACTTCGATTTCCGCAACACAGCGGGTTACGTAGCCAATGCAGCACTCGACACTCCCGGCGTCGACAACTTCACCGGGCAAGGCTACATCCGCTTCGGCACGAACTCTGCCGCCGCCGTGCGCGACACGGTCACCGTCCTGAAAGACGGCGACTATCGCCTTCAGACGCGTTACTCGCTCACAGGCTCGAACGTCAATACGATCGATCTCTACGTGAACGGCGTCAACCTCGGCGCGCCCTCGTTCGTTCAAACAGGCTCCTACAGCAACTGGTCGGTAGCCGAAGTCACCATTCCTCTTAACGCCGGGGCGAACACCGTCGAACTCCGCGCCCGCGCCACCGCGCCGAGTTCCGTCTACTTCGACAACATCGTCGTCGCCCCGACTGCTTACGGCGACGGGATTGTGATCCAAGAGGGTAGCAACGGCTTTGCAGGGGTGGACGGAGTCGTCAGCTCGAACCAATCTGGCTTTACCGGCTCCGGTTACTTGGACACGATCGATGCCATCGGCGCTGGTGCCAATTGGGCTCTGTCGTTCAACTCGTCCCCCGTGAAGACTTTCACGGTACGCTACGCGAGCAACGTTACTCACACGGCCGATCTCTACATCGACGGCGTGAAGGTCGCCTCGAACGTTCAATTCCATTCCACCGGCTCCCTTTCCAGTTGGGACTATATCACCATCAACGCCAGCGTGCCCGCCGGCGATCGGGCGGTTCGACTGGTAGCCTCGACCGCGTTCGGTCTACCAAACATCGACAGCTTGGAAGTGAAGGGAGGAGTTGCATGGCTCGAAGGATCGGCGCCTGTAACGCCGATGTCGCTCACTGCAACCCCCGCTTCAACGACCCAGGTCGACCTTACTTGGTGGACAACGCCAGGGGCGGAGTCTTACGTAATCAAGCGAGCCACTTCCGCCGGCGGTCCGTACGCCACGATCGCCACTGGTGTGACAGGGACGAGCTATAGCGACACCGCGCTCGACGAGCTAGAAACCTACTACTACGTCGTTTTGGCCGTTAACGCACAAGGCGAGAGCCAGCTTAGCTCTGAGTCGACGGCGACAACACTCACTTCTTCCCCCCCAGCAGCACCCAGCAACGTCGCGGCGGCCGTCCTTGCTTACGACTCAGCCCAGATCTCCTGGCACTCCGTGCTGGGTGCCGACAGCTATACGGTGAAGCGGGCCATCACGCCCGGTGGCCCCTACGTCACCGTGGCCCTGAACATCGCGGGCAACACGTTCAGCGACAGTGGTCTCTTCGCCGACACGAACTACTACTACGTCGTCTCCGCAACCAATTCGATTGGCGAGGGTGCGAACAGCAGCGAAGTGATGGCCCTGACCGATGCCAGCGCAAGTCTTCCACCGGTGGCAGACACCTTCGTGCGCGACGGTGGTAGCGCGGATGCAAACTTTGGTTCCAGTGACCAGCTGGTCGTCAAGTACGACGGGGGAACCGGATTCAACCGCAATACCTATCTCCGCTTCGACGTGCGTGATCTCGCCAATGCCCAAAGTGTGCTTCTGAAGCTCATTCCGTTCCAAGTCGACGCCGCTAATGCCTCGATCACCTTCGAACTATTGAGCGACGACAATTGGAACGAGCAGTCCGTCACCTGGAACAACCAGCCGGCGGGCTCGGGGAACATTGTTGCCACGGTCGGCAACTACGTGGTGGGCCAAGCCAAGTTCATCGACCTGACCGCCGTGGCCAAAGGCGAAGCCGCTGGCGATGGCATCTTGTCGCTCAAACTCACGATGACGAGCGCGGGCAACAACTTCGTCGGCTTCCACTCGTCCGATGTCGCGAATGCTGCGTTACGCCCGCTACTGCTTGCGACTTTGCCCCATGTCGACTACCCCCCGCCCGCCACGCCCTCGGGGCTCGTTGCTTCTTCCGGTTCCTCGAACCAAATCGACTTAACCTGGCCCCCCGCCAGCGGCGCTAGCAGTTACAACATCTGGCGAGCCGACTCGGTTGGGGGACCCTACACGCTCATTGCTACCAACGTAACGTCTACTCAGTACGCTGACCTGGGCCTCGCTGATGGTGCTATCTACTACTACCGCGTGACGGCCCTCAATGGCTCGGGCGAGAGCGGGCTGAGCAACGAAGCCACCGCCACTACCGGTAGCGCCTTCCAAGAAGCCGGTGGCGTCGTGTCGATGGAGGCAGAGAATGGCTCCATCGGTAGCTCCTGGCTACTGGTGGCGAACGCCGGTAGCTCAAACGGGCAGCACATCGTCATCAACCCGGCTTACAATCACACCGGCACCACCCCGGCGAGTACATCTCCAGAGAGCATCGCGTCGTACGAGTTCGACATTTCCACCAGTGGGAACTACCGCTTCTGGTTCCGCATCGTCGCTCCTTCGGCCGACGACGACTCGTTTTTCTGGCGTGTGGACAATGGCAACTGGGTGATGGAGAACAATCGCGCTGGGAGCGGCTCGTGGTACTCCACCGAGAGTCCGCAAGTCGATACCCTTAGCGCCGGTCGGCATGTTCTGGAGATCGCCTATCGCGAAAACGGTACCGGCCTCGACAAGTTCGTTCTCCAGCTCGATAGCCTACCGGCCCCCTCAGGAGTCGGCCCCGCCGAAAGTGCCAGAGGCTCTTTGCTTCGCTCTGTCGCTGCCTTCAGCAGTTCAAGCCCAATCCGATCGAACACCAACGCGTTCACGCTCCTGGCATCCAGTTCCACGGCGTTCGCGGCGTCGCCCACGAGCCGAGAAAGCTCTGCCCCAGAATCGTTCGACACCTCGCACCTGACTCTGCTACTGGACCGCTACCTCGAATCGGAAGGCGAACTCACCGAAGTTGATTCGCTCGCTGCCGACGCCGCTGGTAACGACGCGTCGGCTGACGAATCATGGCTCGAAGAACTTGCTCTGAATTCGGCCGACAACCTGACGGACGGCATCGTGTGAACCCGCTGCTGAGCCGATGTGGTACACTGCTGCCGTGGCTCTTCGACTTCCGTGCAACAGGAACCTCGTCATGCTTGTCCTTCGGTACGTTGCGGCACTTCTTACTTTTCTGCTGTGCTCTTGGTCCGCTCCGCAGGCCCTCAGCTCTGAAACTGGAGAGTACGTACTTTGGTACGATCGCCCAGCCGAGCGATGGGAAGAGGCGCTTCCCATCGGCAATGGGCGTCTCGGTGCCATGGTGTTCGGACACCCAACCAAGGAGCGACTGCAACTCAACGAGTGCACGCTCTGGGCAGGCGGTCCCTACAACCCGGTGAATCCTAAGGCCAAGCAGGCGCTGCCCGAGATTCGGCGACTGGTGAACGAGGGCAAATTCAAAGCGGCCGAAAAGCTGGTCGACAGCGACGTCATCGCCATCCCACGAGGGCAAATGCCTTATCAAACGATTGGCGACTTGCAGTTGACCTTTCCGGACGCCGAGTTCACCGACTATCGCCGTGACCTCGATCTCGATCGCGCAATGACCACTGTCAGTTTCGTGTCGGATGGAGTTCGATTCACTCGCGAAGTGTTCGCTAGCGCACCCGACAAGGTGATCGTTATGTGTCTGACCGCCAGCAAGCCCGGGAGCCTTTCCTTTCATGTCGGGGCCAACTCGCCTATGGAAGCCTTCGCTGTTTCGACCGAAGGAAACGACACCTTGCTTCTTGACGTTGGCGGAGGCAACTCCGGGGGAATAATGGGAGTGGTTCGCTGCCAAACGCGGATTAAGGTCATTGCCGACGGGGGTAACGCATCGGCAACTCCGGACGCCATCGCCATCGAAGGTGCCGACTCCGTCCTGCTACTGATCTCCGCCGCGACGAACTACAAGAACTTTGAGGACACAAGCGGAGATCCTGTCGCGATCACCAAGGAAGTTATCGAGTCGGCCTCGGCAATGAGTTACGACCAGCTCGTCGATGCTCACCTCGCCGACTATCAATCGCTCTTTCGCCGCGTCCGCCTCGAGCTTGGACAAACGGAAGCCATCGAGCAGCCCACCAACGTTCGTATCGAGCGTTTCGCGACCGGCGATGATCCTCAGTTGGTTGCACTCTACTATCAGTTTGGACGTTACTTGCTCATTTCGTGCTCGCGACCTGGTTCGCAGCCTGCGACGTTGCAAGGCATTTGGAACGCCAGCACCAATCCTCCGTGGCAAAGTAAGTACACGATCAACATCAATACCGAGATGAACTACTGGCCCGCCGAGTCGGGCAATCTCGCCGAGTGCGTGGAGCCACTCATCGCGATGGTTGAGGACCTTAGCGTGACAGGCGGTCGAACCGCCAAGGAAATGTACGGAGCCCGCGGATGGGTGACGCATCACAACACCGACCTCTGGCGAGCAACCGCCCCGATCGACGGACCCAATTGGGGCATGTGGCCGACCGGCGGCGCCTGGCTTTGTCTTCATCTGTGGGATCGTTACGAGTTCAGCGGCGATCCAAAAGTGCTCGAACGAATCTACCCCCTTCTGAAAGGTTCGTGTCTGTTCTTCATCGATACGTTACAACCGGACGCGACCGGTAAGTGGCTCGTTACCAACCCGTCAATCTCGCCCGAGCTCGTTCATCCCCAAGGCTCTGCAATCAGCGCAGGTCCAACAATGGATATGCAGATTCTGCGAGACCTGTTCGCGAACACCATCAAGGCAGCTGAGCTATTGGGTGTCGACCCCGAGTTTCGCGAAGAGCTTGCTGAAACGCGGGCACGGTTACTTCCCAACCAAGTCGGTGCGGCAGGTCAGCTTCAAGAATGGAAGGACGACTGGGACATGCAGGTCGGCGATCGACATCATCGCCATGTATCGCACCTTTATGGACTGTTCCCGGGACGCGACATCTCTCGACGCAGCACACCAGATCTTGCCGATGCCGTGAAGAAGTCGCTAGAGATGCGCGGCGATCGCTCCACCGGTTGGGCCACCGCGTGGCGTATCTGCCTATGGACTCACCTCGGCGATGGCGATCGCGCTTACTCAATCCTGCAGAACCTCATCACGCCCGAACTCACCTACCCGAACATGTTCGACGCACATCCTCCCTTTCAAATCGATGGCAACTTCGGCGGCGCCGCGGGAATCACGGAGATGCTGTTCCAAACTCGCCCCGGCGAAATCGAACTCTTGCCGGCACTCCCGTCCGCATTGGCTAATGGCAGCGTCACCGGTTTACGCGTACGCGGAGGAATCGAAATTGATATCGCCTGGAAAGACAGCAAACTGGTTTCCGCGACCATCCATTCGACGACCGATCAAACGCAGTCCCTCTCCATCCGAAACACCGATCGCGAAGCGAAAATGTCGCTGCCTGCAAAAGAAATGGTAACGCTCGACGGGCAGCTAAATCGAGCGCACTAGTCCCCGCCAGAATCCAAGGATTCGGACGTCGCACGAGAACCGCCACCGCCGATCTATTGCCCGCGCTACTTCACGAGGGCCATTTGTTCTATTAACGTCGCCATCGACGTAATTGCTGCCCAAGTGCATGGAGTTTTAAGTCAAAGGCCTCATCGCTGTTAACGGTATCACGACTTTTCTTGGGGGCGGAACTCTCAGCGACCCTTTTTCTAGCGACTTCGCGGTAGCCTGCGTCATCGAGGCTTTCGAGAGCTAGATCGACAGCAACTTTGATGCGTTCAATAGGCGACTCCTCCCGGATCACGGAGTCAGATTTCGCGAGGGTTGCCAGTCCAGTCGTTACGGGGAAGCTCGGGCGGATGCTCGATGGCAGCTTTTCCGAGGCGCCGATCTCGACCGACGGCAGCGAGCCAGTGGGAACGGGCTCGGCGTCGCCTACTAAACGATCGACCAACGGTGCGACATTAAGTTGGGCAACGGTCAAGTCGATGCCCGCAAGCGACTCCATGAGCGTACGACTGGTACCGAGCTGATCGCGCCATACGGAGAAATCGGCGAGGTTAACGCGCCCGTCGCCATTTCCATCGGCGCTCAATCCTTGACCGGTAGCGCCAAACTGGAGCTTCCATATCGAATAGTCCGCTGCGTCCGTGACTCCATTTCGATCGTAGTCACCAAAGCCACGCGGATCTTGATTGAGCCAGAGCTGGCTTTTTGATTGAGCAATACCAGCAAAGACGATGTCGACGGTTCCGTCGCCATTGATGTCACCAACGGCAACTCCTGTGCTCTGATAACCTCCGTTCAGTGGCAAGTATTGAGTGAACGATCCATGATCGTTGAATAGCACTCGCGAAGCTAGGTTACCGCTCGAAGCAAGGACGATGTCCAGATCGCCATCGGCGTCAAAGTCGGCTAGTGCCACGGCACCTGCACCACCTGCTGTGGCGGTCTGCCAGCTTGCGACGAGGCGGCCATACCCGTCGTTCAAGAAGATGGTATTGGGCGATGTATCCGAGCTAACGACGGCATCCAGACTTCCATCTCCGTCGATATCACCAATCGCGACGTCGGTGCTTCTACCAACTCCAAGGCGTTGCCCAGAGTCGACGAAGTTGCCCGTTCCATCTCCCCACCACAGCTGGTCAGAACTACCATCGCCACACGCCAGGTAGAGATCAAGATCGCCATCGCCATCGAAGTCACCCACTCCGGCTCGAACGAGAGAGGTTGGGAAAGCGAAGGTGCTGGTTCGTTGAAGGGTACCGCTGCCCGAGCCAATCAGCACTCGGCTGGGCTCGCCGACGTTCAGCTCGATAATGTCCTGAAACCCGTCGCCGTTTACGTCAGCCAGCAGTAGGTCCCTGGTCCTGGTGTTCCCGTTGTAGGCCAGCTGGATAAGCGAAGTTCCACTGGCCGAGCTTTGCACTAGCCTCGTCGTTTCCAATCGATTCCCTAACACTGATTCGACGTGCTGATCGCCATCGACATTGCCCACGGCAATGGCAAAAGTGTCAAAGTTGGCGGTGTTGGTATTTCGCCGTTGGTTGAAAGCTCCTGTCGCACTCTGGAAGAATATCTTTGTTCCTTCGAAACGGTACGAAAGAATGATGTCGACACGTCCATCGGAATCGAAGTCGGCGAACTTCACGTCGGTCCCTATGCCGGAATAGAAAGTCGCGTCGCTCGGGGTGAACTGGGCTCCACCAACGACTGCCTTGGGCTCAAGTTTTTGTACGGAGTAGTCTTGATTGTTCGATCCATCAATGTCGAGTGCTGAAATGCTCGGCTGAACGCTGGAACGCCAAGTGAGCGACGCGTCGGAGGCTCCGCGAAGAAAATCGGACGTGCCAGGCATCGCACTGAATACAAATCGCAGCGAGCTGCCAGCGGGGAGATCTACGACGGACTGGTAGGCGCTGGCCGGACCCTCGAACGACTTCAGAACCGCAGCCCCGTCTGAACTGTGCACCTCTAACAGTTGCAAATCCGTGGCCACGAGCGGCAAGTTCGTGGTCACGATGGCTTGGTACGCATCGGAAGGACCGTCATTGCGAACGGTTACCACGTAAGTCGAAGGCTGGCCAACCGCCGCATTGGGCGTAGAACGGGTTTCGACGGTCAGATCGGTGGGCTCGGAATTAAGCCACACCTGCGTTCCCAACTCAGCGGCAAACACGGCGTCTAAGTCGCCGTCGCCGTCCAAATCACCGAGCGCCACGTCCCAAACTACGCCTGTTGCCAGCACCTGCGTGGGAGAACCGCTGAGGTAGGATTGGCTTGTCCCATTTCGACCAGCGACTAGGGCGTCGACAATCCCATCGCCATCGATATCGCCGACGGCGCCGCCGGCTCCCATGGGGGAGACTAGACTTGGTCCCGGGGTAAAGTTTGCGAGGCCGTCATTTATCCACCATCGATTCACGTTCTCGCTGACGGAGAACACGTCGAGGTCACCGTCGCGATCAACATCGCCGTAGAAGATTGGCTTCAGCGAATAGTCGACGTTATCCAAAACTTCGTCGTACTGCGAGCCCTTCACCAATGCCTTGCCAGGCTCGGCTCCGAGGTAGACGGTACGATCGTCGCGGACCCAAGCAACGAAGGCGTCGGGCACTCCGTCGCCGTTGAGCTCTCCAAGGTTGGCACCACGCCAGCGTGACGACGTGAGCGTGAACGACTGCGTGGACAGATTACCGAGACCGTCGTTCAGCCAAACACGCCAACCGTCACCCGACCAGACATTGACGGCCACATCGAGATCGCCATCGCCATCGATATCGACCGTCAGTGCTTCAATACCGTAGCTGTTTCCAAAAGACTGCTGACTGTCAACGAACTTTCCGGTGCCGTCGTTCCAAAACAATCGCTGAGAGTTCTGCTGAGTGGTAATGAAGGCATCCAAGTCGCCGTCGCCATCGAAATCGCCCAGTGCGACATCAGTGCTTGACAGCCCTTCGTCAAATACTTGGCTGGTGGGTGTAAACCATCCGCGCCCATCGTTGATCAAGACTTGATTCGCTCCTTCGCGATTAGCCACAAACGCGTCGAGATCACCGTCGCCATCCAGATCGCCCAACTCAACGCCGCCGACTTGAGTGGCTCCGTGCTGCTGACCTGTATTCTGCAGAATACCGCTGTTCGGGACACTTGGAAGCTGGGCGATGGTTAGAGCCACCGAATGTTGGTTGGTTGGATTGGTGTCAAGCAAGCTGTCGATGGGAGCGATGGTTGCGCCGCTCGAAAGCTTCATGTTTGCAACCATGCCGGGGCCGAGGCTCGGGGGCGTCTCCGCGGTGACCTCTAACACGATGGATGAGCCGGCGGGCAAGAAGACCACCTCTTGCAAGAGAGAGCTAATGGCTCCTAACTGCAAGCCCGTTGTGGCACCCCCCGTCAGTGCGATTGCCTTGAGTTTCAGGTTCTTAAGCAATGGGTCGTAGTGATCGACGAACGTAGCCCGTGTATCGCCCGTTCCATCATTGCGGAGTTCAATTCGATAAGTGATGAGTTCGCCACGATAGAGGTCGGGCGGTGCCGTCTTCACGACCGACACGTCCGCAATTTCGGACGCATCGACATGACGCCATAGGCGCGTAGGTTCCGTCTCCGAGCTGGTAATAAAGTCGATGTCTCCATCGCTGTCCAAGTCGCCGAATGCTGCGGAGCCCACGGATGCCATCGCTAACACTTGGTGATTGGTGACGAATCGACCGGTACCGTCATTAAACCACGCGCGGCTACCGGCGCGATCGATAATCAACGCATCCAAGTCTCCATCGCCATCCAAGTCGAGTAACTGAGAGTCGATCACATTGCTCGAAGCAATCCCTGCCGCTAGAAGGTCTTGGCGGGTTGAGAACTTGCCCCTACCGTCGTTGGCGAGCACAGCGCGGCCTACAAGAACATCAAGGTCGCCATCATCATCAATGTCCCCCAGGGTGCTGTTGGTCCAGAAAGTCTCGAGGGACTGAACACTTTCCGAGAATTGACCGAGGCCGTTGTTTGTCCAGACCCTTGTTGGTCCGCCGCTTAAAATAGCATCGAGATCTCCATCGCCATCAATGTCTCCAAGGTCGATATGCGTGGAGTTGTTTGTTGGTACAGAGAACGCCGTCGGGCTGAATTGCGCTTGGCCATTGTTCGTCCACACACCGTCAGTCGACACGGCATCTAAATCGCCATCGCCGTCCATATCTCCCAATGCAAACAGCTGCGACCTGAACGATCGACCCATCGGCCCTTGAGGCAGAAAGTGACCTGAGCCATCGTTGAGCCAGATGACACTCTCGTCGTCATGCGACGAGTTGCTGGAGACGAACAGCAGCAGATCCAAATCTCCATCGTTATCTAAGTCGCCGAGCACGCCACCCGTGTTGTAGCCAAACCCAAGCACCTGTTCCGACGCGACGAAGTCGCCGTGCGCACCAAACCACACCGTCGATGCCGTATCTCGATGCAGAATCAGTACGTCCAGATGCCCGTCGCCATTGAGGTCTGCGACCTTGGTTTGCGCGTACGCGTTTACACCGAACTCGTGCCCGCTTGGTGTGAAGTGGCCGGTGCCGATGGGGGCCGCCACGACGCGGACGTCGGCATCCACCGCGGAATTGTTCGCGGGCTCCAGATCGGTGCCCTCGCCTAGCTGGGTGGAAACACGAATGCCATTGCTGATGATCGCTTCCGACATTCCGTGATCGGAGAGATACGATGCGGCGGTAAGTTCGATTCTGTAAGTAATCGACGCGCCAACCTGCAAGTCGACGGTGTCGACAAAGCCACCGGTCAGCGTGCCCAAGTTCAGGGAAGAAGAACTTCCCGGCGAGGCTTCGATACTCACTAGCTTTGCCGACGCCACAGGCCCTGAATAGCAATCGCTGACCTTCGCCCCGAATACGCCGCGAGGACCATCGTTACGCACGGTGACGAAGTACGTGACGGTTTCGCCCGGCGCAACCGACGTGCGATCGGAGGTCGAATCTACCTTCAGGTCGTAGGCGCGCGGCGAATCGAGATTGAACCATATGGCGACGCCTTGGTCGGAGTAGTTGACCACGACAGCATCGATGTCGCCATCCGAATCCAAGTCGCCAAGTGCGAGGGAGTTGGCCCAACTGGAGCCAAGCGTGGCACTGGCGAGTACAAAGTTGGCATTTCCATCATTCAAGTAAATGGTGTTCGGTACGTTGCCCCCCACCGCAAACAGGGCGTCCAGATCTCCGTCGTTATCGATATCGGCGAACTGCACCTGCTGAGCGCTAGATACAGTGAGCGATTGGGCATGACGAGTAAATCCCCCCAGTCCGTCATTGATCCACACGGGACGCTGCGCGCCGGAGAAGAAGGCGTCTAGATCGCCATCTCCGTCGAGGTCGACGAGGTTGGGAATGCCATGGTAGTTGTTCCCATCTGCGGTAAACGATCGCGCGAAGGTGAACTGGCCGCGTCCATCGTTTAGCCATAGTTCGTTGGTGTTGTCGCGGCCGATGAGGTCCAGGTCGCCGTCGCCATCGACGTCCCCTAACGTCACTCGATACGGAAGCTCCTGATTGGTGTAAGTAAGCTTGCCTTGCCCGTCGTTGAATAGTACTAATCCGTAAGTGATAAGGTCCGGCGAGCCGTCGCCGTTCAGATCTGCGGCGACTGTCTGCGATGTTCCTCGCCCCGACTGATTGCCCGGGATGGCCTCGAATATGCCTTCACCGTTGTTCCGCCAAGCGGCCGTGTTGGCCACTGCATCCAGGTCGCCGTCGCCATCGAGATCGACTAAGACAACTCCCTCCGTGTCGTCATTTCCAAGTCGCTGGCCGGAATCAACAAAGTTGCCGCGCCCATCGTTCCACCACACGGTATCGGGTTGTCGGTCCCGATTTCCGATGAACATATCGAGGTCGCCATCTCCATCGATGTCTCCTAAGGCAACATCCCCCACCGCACGGGTGTTGCCGAAGCTGTCTCCAAGTTGGGCAAAGGTGGCATTGCCCCCCGTGGTTGTCAGCCTGACCAGATCGCTATCCGCCAACAGGTTGTCGATCGGCGTCAGTTCTTCCACGCCCACGGGGGTCGTGATCGACGCCGTGCTCCACACAACTGTGTCGGCAGATTCGTACGCGGTTCCCGCCGCCGCTACAAGGGCCTCGAACTGAAAAGTGAAACTACTGCCAACCGGCAGATTGAGGGTCCCGTCGAGTCGATAGCCATTCGCCGAGATCAACCCGAAATTCGCGCTAGCACCTCCAGTCGGGGACGCCGATACGATATGCACATTGGTCAAGTTCCGAGAGAAGCGGTTGAGCAACGCCGCACCGACGACGGGCGCGGGCCCGTTGTTCGTGATGGTAAGGGTGTAGCTAGTGGTTTGCCCCTGCACGACGGTGCTGGAGGGTGAGGAGTTACTCACGGATAGATCGACGAAGTCGCTGCCCGATCCGTTGAGCCATACCTCGTTGGGAACACCCCCCGAAGTATACTCCCCGCCGACGAAGAACGCGTCGATATCGCCATCCCCATCCAAATCGCCAACGGCGCTGGCGCGGGTCTCGAACGTTCTCAGCGATTGCCCGGAGTTGCTGAATACGCCCGATCCATCGTTCAACCACAGTTCGCGCCCATCGAGCAGAATGTCGATGTGGCCATCGCTATTGAAGTCGGCCACGGACACGTCGGACGCGGCAAGGTTGCCTAGCGATTGCCCGCTTTGGCTGAACCGTCCAAGACCATCGTTCAGCAAGATCCAGGTGGTAGAACTGAAGGAGTAGACGATGTCGAGATCATCGTCATGATCCACGTCGCCCAACGCAACTCGGGCGTAATCCTCCGACGGATCTAAGTTGACCCTCTCGAAGAAACCATCGCCACGATTCACGAACAGAACGTACCCATACACCAAGTCGATATCGCCATCCCCATCGATATCACCGGGGGCCACATTCACCGCGCGCGATGACCCCACCTGCACGCCTACAGAGAATCGACCGGTGCCATCGTTGAGCAGAATGCTGCCATACCCCCAGTCGGGGACCAGATCGAGGTCGCCGTCGCCATCCACATCGGCCAGCGCACCGAATGGGATGGAGTTGTCTCCAGGAAGCGAACTCGCATGGCGGGTGAAGACGCCCGCTCCGTTATTCAGCAGCACATGACCCGCTACGGCATCGAGGTCCCCATCGCCGTCCAGATCGCCAAGTAGAACGTTCCGAGCGTACCCTCGGTCGGGAGGAGTCACACCTTGGGCGAACGTTCCGTCACCGTTATTGAGCAACACGATGGACGGCGAAAGATTGTCCACTCCGATGTAGGCATCCAGATCGCCATCGCCGTCCAGGTCGCCCATGGCAATGGACATCGATTCGGCATTCGGAAAGACTTGCGGCGACACTTGCAGCAACCCGGTCCCGCCCGTCGAAGCCAGTTCGAGCCGATTCAGTTCCGTGGCCGAGTTGTTGGAAAGATCCCCGTCAAGCAGGCCTTCGGGCGGGGTGAGATGCGCGACAAGGCCGAACGGTACATCGTTTCCAGCATTGGCCGCCACCCGCACTTCGATCTCATAAACTACGCTACCACCAGCAGGTAAGTTGAGCGTGTCGTCCAGCACTGCCCCTAGAGCACCCACTGAGTGTGACGACGTCGCACCGGGCGAGCGGGTAATGGAAAGAAGCTCGATCTGATCGAATCCTGTCAGTTTCGCAAGAAGCTTGGCATCGACCACTGCCGTGCTGGTCAGATTCTCCGCGGTCACAAGGTACCGAATCGTATCGCCCGAACGGAACTTGCTGCTGGAAGGTACTTCGTCGATGCGTACCGCGATGTCGAGCGACGCATTCAGCCAGACGCGGTGGCTCTCGTTGTAGTCGGAGTTAAGCTCTAGAAAATCTATGGCTCCATCGTTATTCAGGTCGCCGGCCACGACGAATGTAGTGTTGTCGTCGCCGTACTCTACCGTGGACAACGAGAACACCCCTGTTCCGTCGTTCACAAATACCCGATTGCGGTCGCCAAAGGCAGTAACGCAGGCCGCTACAAAGTCGATGTCGCCGTCACCATCAAAGTCGGCGGCAGCCAGATCCCGCACATGATTGGCCGCCATGAATTGACCAGAGTCTTTAAACGTTCCACGGCCATCGTTCAACCACAGGCGGACGCCCCCATTGTTTGCAACTACGAAGTCCAGATCGCCATCGGCGTCAAAGTCTCTCAGCTCGATATTGCCCGCGACGTTCGCACCACGAACGGCAGTGAAAATCCCATGGCCGTCGTTGAAAATTACCTGGTCGCCCAGAACGCCATCCATATCCCCATCGCCGTCCAGATCGCCAAGTTCTACCATTCCTCCCAACGATAGCGATTGCCCTGTCGACGACAGATTGCCAACGCCATCATTCATCCAAACGGACTCGGTGCGGGAAACCCCGGCCACGAAGACGTCTACGTTTCCGTCGCCGTTCAAATCGCTGACGGCAAGTGAGCTGGCTCCACCAGCCAGCGGAATGTTGAGCGAATCGACCAAGTGGCCGCTGCCATCATTGAGCCAAACGCGGAGAGCAGGCTTGGCCGTAATGAAGACAGCGTCCAAGTCCCCGTCGGCATCCATGTCAGCAAGCGCAACTCCAACGGTGGCATCAAGCTGGGAAAGTGCCTGGGCATTGACCTTGAATGTCCCGTCTCCATTGCCCAACCAGACAGCGTCCTGCTGATTTGGGAAGTTCGTATTCCCGTACCTAACCGCGATCACGGCGTCCAACACTCCATCGCCGTTCAAGTCGCCGAGTGCCACCCCTTCCACATTGAGTGGAGCCGGACTACCGGTTGCAAACACATTATTGAAAGCCGCCGAACCTCCCGTGGCTGCCAGGTCGACGGCCATCGACGAGCTTGCGCTATTATTCAGTAACTGGGGATCGAGCCATCCGATAGGTAGCTTGGCTTCCGACGAGGCAACGGCCGTTTGTTTCGCGGAATGGAAGGGTGTCCCTGACGGTGCGACGCGCGCCGTGAAGTGATAGGTGACGGTCGAAACGGCAGGCAATGTGAGCGTATCGTTTAGTCTCGACCCGAAGCTGCCGGTAGCGGCGACGCTTACTGCGCCGCCCAAGGTATCGATGGCCACCAGCACGGCGTCGACCAAGTTCTTGGTAAGCATTTCGCTGAAGTTGACGCCCGTCACATCGCTGCGAGTTGGATTCGAGACGGTAACCGAGTACGTGAGTAGCTCGCCCTCCTGCACATGCAGCGGCAATGGTGTTCGCTCAACGGATAGGTCGACTAGTTCGGGGAGCGAAGCGTTCACGAAGACTCGATTAGCGCCGAAAAAGTTGCCAATCAGCAAATCGACATCGCCATCACCGTCAAGATCGCCGGTTGCTCCACGTTCCCCCGCGGAAAGCGGGAAGCTTTGCTTACTATCCGTGAATGTGGCAAGTCCGTTATTCAGCCACAGCCGGTCCTTTCCATTCCGATGAATCTGGAAAACGTCAAGGTCGCCATCGCCATCAAAATCTGCGACTTGAACATCTCGAAGTCCGGCGGTTCCACTTTCGAGGTAGCCAGCAATGGTGCTGAAGTTTCCGGTTCCATCATTGAGGCGAACTGTCGTCCGCCCCGACGCGTTACTGTCCAGAAAATCGACATCCCCGTCGCCATCAAGGTCTCCTAGTTGGACGAAGTTTTCGAACGAACCCCGGCCGCTGTCGTCAAACACACCTGCGCCATTATTTAAGAGCACTACCTCGTCGCCCACGATGTCGATATCACCATCCCCATCCACATCGGCCGCTTCTGCGGAAGCATGTCTGCCTAAATTGATGTTTGTGTAACGGTTGAACGTTCCATCGCCTGCACCGAACCACATGCGAGACTGACGCGAGGCGTCAAGCAACGCAACGTCTAGAGTGCCGTTGTTGTCGAAGTCCTCGAGCAGCACGACACTGCCACCTGGCTCATACTGGTCCGCGGTAACATTAAAGCGCACTAAGGATACGGTGAAATTGCCAGAGCCATCGTTCAGCCAGAGTCGACTTCGATAGCCGGCCGAAACAACTGCATCCAAATCACCATCACCATCCACATCACCAAGGGCAACTGCACCACGATTGCCATCACCATAATCTGGGTGAGGATCGGTGCTCAACCTTTGCTCGGAGTCGTGAAATAGGCCCGTGCCGTCGTTCAGCCAAATCTGATTGTTCTTACTTCCCGGCGAGACAAAGGCGTCCAAGTCGCCGTCGCCGTCGAGATCGCCCAATGCAACATCGCGGGTAGGCCCGTCCCCCAGGCGTCGAGATGAGTCGACCAATCGGCTACCGAGCGTTGGGGTATCGAGCAACAGTTGCCGTTTGTCGATGGCAACGTGTTGCGAGGCGTTACCGATGGTCTGCGTACCATTGGATTTGACGTCGATCGTTAACGTTACGAAATCGCCCAGCTCCAGCTCAGGATGGTCCATCGCCAGCACGGAGGTGGCGAGCCGATAGACTACGCTGGAGTTGCCCGGCAGGGTAAGCGTGTCCTGCAAGTCGTCTGCGATCGCACCCGGGGTCAGCGTATGAGTGGCTCCAGGGGATGCCGTGACGCTCAGCAACGTCAGCCCCACTGCGGGACCTCCGAGCATGCCGGCTACCTTTAATGAACTGACTTGCCAGTTGCTGTTGTTCTCGACGACGACCTCGTAAACAAGGTTGTCGCTTGGCGCTACCCACTCACTGGCTGGCACACCCACCACGCGCACCTGGACCTTGGTATCCGAGTTTAACCAAGCTACCGGCTGCGACGCTCCGTCGGCAAACACATCCAAGTCTCCGTCGCCATCCAGATCCGCGACATCCATCTCGTCAATCGTCTGAGTTAGAATGTCTGGCGACGCGACGAATCCGCCCGACCCGTTGTTCAGCAGCAGTCGCTGTGAGGTCAGGATATCTAGATCGGCGTCGCCATCGAAATCGTGTAATCTCACGTAAGCTCCTACGACGTCGACCTCAACCGCGGACTTGGCGAACTTGCCCGTCCCATCGCTGACCCAATAGGCGGAAGGTTTGCTACTGGTTGTCAGTGCTATGTCGAGGTTGCCATCGTTGGTGATATCGCCGACCGCAAACTCCCGGGGACTCGCATCACTCCATTCAAGAGTGTCTCGCAAGACATACCCGCTGCCATCTCGCAGCCATATTTGTCCTTGGGTGCTACTACCGGTGACGATGTCCTTGTCGCCATCATCGTCCAGATCAACAATTTGGGCGTAAGTCAGACTACTGGGCTGGAATGACGGGACTACGGCCGCGGTAAAGACTCCGCTGCCATTATTGTAGAACAGCCCTGCACCTAGCAGCAGATCGAGGTCACCATCGCCGTCTAGGTCCCCGAGCTCAACGGTTCGATTCCTTTCTTGACCAAGGTTTTGATTCGTGTTGGTAAATCCAGACCCCGTGTTCTTCCACACTCGAGCGCCGAAGCGGCCCGACCCGACCACGTCCAAATCGCCATCGCCATCCAGATCGCCCAACTCCACGCGATAGTTTGTGAAACTGGTACTCCCGGAGTTGTTAAACTGGTAGGTACCCGCCGCAGTGAAACTACCCTTGCCGTTGTTTCTGTAGAGCGTTGCAGGGGAGTTGTTTCTCCCCTCGGCGATCGCGTCGATGTCGCCGTCGCCATCGATATCGCCCAGCGCGATATCATCGAGATTGAGTTGACCTGCGAATTGAGCAGTCTGAACAAACTGGCCCGTGCCACCTACTCCAGGAAACAGGCCGGCCAGTACACGTCGGCCTTCCAGTAGCTCGAACGTCAGACTTCTGCTCCGGCCGGCACTTTGGCGACGGTTGTGCCGATTAAGGTGCGATCTTGATGCCTTGCCGCTTCGAGGCTTCCATCCCATAGCATTGCGCCCGGTCGGGTGTATTAAGTCTGGTACTATCGCAGAATAAAGAGCAGGCAGTATAGGCGATCTCAATCGCCCACAGGACATGAAACTTGGGCGAAAATTTTTGGCACCGCTAACAGCCGGGCCCCACTACTGGTTTTCCGCCATGCTGATATGGCGAGAGATCTCGTCTGTTTTGAATCCAAGTGCCTTTGGCCTCTTCGCACCCGGGACGGCCACCACATCATAAAGCTCGTGCACGACTCCCTCGATCCGAAGCCAGTGCTCGATGTTACCCGCTTCGGTGTCGATGACCAGCAAGCCACAGAAGGGTGCCGTTTTTCGCCGTTCTAAGCTTCGATCGAGCTCAAGACCATCGAACGTTCGTTCCTTCCGGCACTCACTCAGCCCCACAATGGCGTACTTGCCCACAAAGGCAAGACCTCGTGAGAATCCAGGGCAGAAGCACACCTCCTCGAAGGCTCCGGTTTTTAGATCCACAAACCCCAGAAATCCGGAGCCTGAGTTCAACACCCAGATCCGATTTCCATGCCACCGCGGCGAGTGGGGCATGGAAAGACCTTCGCCTACCACGGTGTTATCTTGGATGTCTACTACGACGCCGCCGTGCTCGCGGTGGCCCCTCCAACTTTCAACGGCATCCGACTGACTACAGGCGGTAACAAATCCAGGTTGGCCGTCTCGCATGGCTAAGCCGTTCAGATGACACCGATCCTCGGGCACCAATGCGGAGATCCAAGATGGCTGCCACACGGGATGAAAGCTAAACCGATGACTGGTCGTGGCGAGACAACTGTGAAGCGAGTTTACAAACAAGGCTTCATCGCCCCGGCCGACAAGATCGTGTACATCCAAGTCGCCAGTCACGTAACCGACACGGGGAACAAAACAGCGGTCGTAACCGTCAGCGGTTTCGCCTTCGCCAAGTGAGTTCTCCAGCCTCCAAATCTGGTAGGTAGAACTCAACCAAATCGTCTGACCATCGGTCCACAGCCCCATGCAACGCGGAAAGGCTCGCTCGAAAGCGGAAAGCTCGCCGCTAGCATTGGTGCCAATAAAAAACAACCTCCCGGCTTGGTAGGTCGTGAACGCGATCGACGTTCGGTTCTCGTTCAGCCAACTGACAAGGTGCCGAGAAGAGGAGACGCGAAAAGATTCCATATTACGCAGCACCAGCTCGACGTCTTGCGAATCGTGTCGCCCCCGCCAGGCATGCCGTGCCCACCACAATTAGTGCAATGGAAGTGGGCTCGGGAACTCTGACAGTGCCGAAGGAGAGCTGAAAGTCGGACAGTACCGCAGCCGAGCCCGAATCTGGTCCTGGGCTGGCGGCAATCGCCAAGTGCACGTCCCAACGATTAGCGCCCTGCACTGGGGTGTCCTGGTAAAGATCGTCGAGAGGTCCCGCGTAGTCACCCACCGTAATCGCGGCGAGCTCAGCACTGCCGTCGAACACGCGTGATGTCACCTGCACAACGCCCGACCCCGCCGTACCAAAGGTAGCGCCCTGGGCATCGAGCGACACCGTGGAAAGCTCGACTAAGGGATCCGAATGGCTTGCCGAGAACTCAATAGCGAGATCAATCGACTCGGAATCGGTGAGCACGCGGTGATTCGTCGGAACCGTGTACGTGAGCCACGCCGTCGTCCCATCCGAGTGCGCCGCGATCCTGAGGTTGCTAATGCCCGGCAACGAAGAACCGCTGGCGCTGAAGTTGTCGAAGGTGAACAATCCGTCTGGGGACTGCAGCGTGTTTCCTAGAGTAAGTTGAGCAAGCGAGGCATCCTGATAGACACTGCTGGCGACGGGTAGTTCCAGGCCCAGCGAGTTCGCACCGATCGTACTTAATAGCGCGAGAACTAAACTCACTTTTGGATGATGCATAGGTGCTCTTCAAGTGGTAGGAGTCCGGCAGGGTTAGGAGACAGCTAAACGCACAGAGGCAATTTCACACTCGCGATGAATCGAGGCCTGTATCGTACCCGACCGCTCGTGTGGAAAGCAAATCTGCACTTGCTTAATCAAGCGTAGAGCAATGGGCCGATCTGAGTGGAGCCGTAGCGTACCCACCATGGGACGCCCCGCCAATCTGCCGGCTGGGCTGATACCCCGACACAGCATCTCCGATTTTTCGGAATGCGTGGAAACACACTACATCAGGCGAGTCAGGCCGAATGGCGATTCCGATCGGCCCTTGCTGAAATATTAGGGTAGTTGCTTCCGCAAAACCGCTTCACAGCAGCAGTTATCAGGTTACCTGCCACGTCGCTCGCAATGGGCCACGCGCGCTGGGCGACCTTGTTATCCCGGCTTCTCGACCAATTCTACTGGACAGTGTGGCTTTGAGTCGGTTACATCAAGTCGCTTTCCCAATCGGCAAAAACCTCGTCGAGGTGCCGATGTTCACAGGGTTTGCCAACAGGACCTTCCTGAGCCTTGTGCGGCGACCGCGTAACAGCATCCATAGCCACGCCCAGCGAGCGAGCCAGCCGAGTCCTATCGAGTAAAGACACCATTCCGTCGTGCTGCTCGTCAGCGACGACAGTCGTGCTACGATGAGAGCCAATTGCGGGCGGATTGCCACGACGGTCCTCCTGTGGTGCGCCAGCCAACCAGAATGGGCTACTTGATTCGGCTGTTGCACTCGGCGACCCGGACACGGCACCAACCACTGCCAGCGGTTCGTCAGATGCGGTGGTCCTCAAGCTGGCGAATGGCTCGCTCTCCTGAACGGAACTCTCAGCAGTCTTCGGTGCAAGCAATGGCGCTGAGGCCCCCAAGTTGTCGCGCCAAATAGTGTAATCCGCCAGATTCACCGTGCCATCGGCATTCCCATCGGCGTTCAAGCGGAAGCTCGAATGAAAGCTAGCCTTCCACGCTTGGTAGTCCGCGGCGTCCACCACTCCATTCCAGTCGTAGTCTCCCGCGATCGGATGGACAACCTCCTTGGCCAAATTGGCTATGTCCGACAAAGTAATCGCGTTATCGCCAGTCAAATCGAAGTAGATCACCTCGCTGCCGAGTTCCACCGCATCGACCAGCATCTGTAGGTCGACAAGGTCGATGGTTTCGTCGCCATTGAAATCGCCGGTCGCCGAGGCCGCGAAATCGACCGAGCCCGGAGTGGCAGCCGCGGCCCTCCAACTCTGCCCGTCGTCGCCAAAGGCAGCGGGCGTCATTCGGTGCAACGATGCGCCGGGTTGTCCACTGTCCGGCCAGGGTGCTTGGTCGTCGTACAGAATCTCATCGATCCGTACCCGCGGCACAGTTCCAGGTTGCTCTGGAGATGGTTGGTCAGGTTCCTGCAATTCGATCCGTCCCCCGGAGGCAAGCAAAGTTCCACTAAAGGGCCCTATTAGTTGTACGGCAACGGAGATGCCGTAGTGGGCGCGGAATGCATTCGCTTTGCTGGGTTGTGTCGATGGATTGAACGGGACAAGCACCAACGAGCCGCCAGCCGTCACGAGGGTGGACGAAGCGAAATCAAAACCGATAGCCCCCGCCAGCCTGTAGTTGTGCAGGTCCATTGTCGAAGCTGTGGCGTTGTGCAATTCGACAAACCGCAGATCGGCCACCGTCATTGTAGAGTCGATAGCCAAGGCGGCACTGGTTGGCACGGCGGGGGTCGATTCCACTTCAGTGATGACGATGGGCGTACCAGCCGGGAGTCCGTTGAGCCCCCCAAATGAAGGGCGCGCAAGGGGAGCTAATCGGCCAACCTCGGTATCAACCCTGCCGAACGATTGGCCTTCGGCCGCGGCCCCAAAATGCACCACGTCCACAATCGACGATACGCCTCCGTTGCCGTTGGGCACCACTAGGTAGACATCGTCACCCTGCAGGGCACTTAAGGCGAAGGGTATCTGGCCGGGGGCCGGCGAGCTTGGATTGAAGTCCTCTTCATCGAACACAACATAAGCACCCGGCTGCAATAAGATACCTTGAGGGATGGGGAACTTCAGAGGAGTACCACCCGAATCGCTGAGATACCAACCGCTGATATCAATCGCGTGCGTTGTGGTGTTGAATAGTTCGATGGCATCGACTTCGGGCGACGCGGAGTGCACCCGCACTTCGTTGACAACAACACCGATTGGTCCCGACCCAGCCATGCCCGGTGTTCCACCCCACTCGGTGCTGACTCGCCATCGGTACCACTTACCTAGCTCGGCCACCGGCGTATTGTAAGGATCGACTAGCTCCATAGTCCCGCCATCGCCGTCCGCAGCCTCTCCCCAGGGGTCTTCGTCCAGGTACGCCACGGCACTCAGGATATTGCCGAGGCTATCCCGCAGTTCGATGGTCTCGCCCGAATTGCTTAAACCTCCGCTCCACTCGCCAAAGATAATAGTGTCAGTGCCGTAGCGAGCTTCGTACGACGCAACGTCCTCCACAACAACTGCCCGCTGACCTGGAGCGAGCGTTGCGCTGCCGAACGTGTAACTCAAGCCATTGGCCAGCGACATGCCAGAGAGATTGATGGATTGAGTCGGATGGGTGTTCATTAACTCGATGAACTCGAAGTCGTCTTCTACCACCCCAGGCACCTGCGCGCTTTCCGCCAAAGTAGGAGCGTGCGGGTGGTAGTTAAACTCACTGATCACGATCCCTTGAGCACCTACCGCCACGGTAAGTTCCGCTTCGACCAATGGACTCCAAACGGAGCCCACGAGAGTTCTCGCTTTTACCGTAACACTTTGCGTCACATCGATAGTGCCGGCGTAACTCATTGCGGCACCGGAGTTGATTGCTCCTCCCACCTGCCTCGGGTCTTCGCCATTGAGCGTGTACCAGATCGTCCCACCGGAGGGAGACGTCATGGACAAATCGAATCCCGCCGACACACTCCCCGAATACTGATTGAGGGTTGGCGCTAGGATGTTCGGAAACAGGCCATCTGCCCTGAAACGACTGATAGCCAGACTATGGCTCTGCGGGAAATAGGCGAGCACTTCGTCGATCGACTCTCGCCATTCGTTAACCGTCATGAGCGGTATAGTAGTCACCGGCGGAACGTCCACCACTTCGCCTTCTCGCGCATCGCCCCAACGAGCTGATTCGGCAATGATCGCCCCCTCGATTTGATCCGCGCGGGCAAGCCATCGATCGGCGTTCGCTTCGGTGGTTAAGGCCCCACCATTGAACAGGTGCCTCTCGACACGGTCGGCGAAACGCAGGCGGAACTCCGAACTGTTGCGAAGGTCGACGAAGAGTTCGGCGGGAGTGTGGTCGTCGCTTGCCTCGGTCCTGTCTCTAAACCGCCCGTCGAAGGCAATTTCCTGATCCCAAGTAAACCACTGGAATCCCTTCTCTGGATCCACACGATTGCGAGCCGCCACCCAGTTGTGGGAAGGCCAGTCTTCGACTCCGGCATAAAGGTGCAGAATCATGTAGTCGATGAAGTTATCGACATCGAGGTACTTCGTGCCCGCAGGATCTACTGACCCATCTGGATTCAATCCTTGTAGCGAGTGGTACAGAGTGTTGGCAGTTGTTGCGGAACCCGCGGCAATCTGATCGGCAATATTGAACATCTGGTCGTAGACGTTGCGGCCGCCACGATACAGCTCATTGAAGTCGCGAATGATGTCCCAGTCTTCCTCGTTTCCTCCCAAATGAGACGCGAGGAATGCGTCGTCCGTTCTCTCAGCGGGATTGTAGAGGCCCCAGTACAATCCATTGATATAGAGATGCACGTAGGTGCTCGCAGGCGACAAGCTCCCCATCGCGAGTTGCGTGTCCCGCATGAACACGTCTCGAGTATAGGTCGAGTCGAGTGGCGAGTATCGCCCCGTAGCCGTTCGGGTGGCGAAACTATCGGTGAACGAGGCGCGGAGCACCACCGTGTTGATGTCGGCGAAGTCCGTATTGTCGAAGAGCGGGAACTCGAGCCGGCCCGGGCCCTCGTACTCCGAGCTAAAAATAAGGCGAAACGAATGCTTCTTTGTCCGCACGTTATCGCGGCTAGCATTGCCGTGCATCTGCACGCCCACGTTGTGCTGAAATCTTTCGCCCGTCGCGGGATCGAAGTACTCTACGGAGCCGGGGCGACGCCAAGTGGGGCCCTCACTCGTTGCATTCGGGTAGATTCCCTGAGCACCCCACAAATCCTCATGGTCCAGCACGATCGACATGGTGGGGAGCGAGGCGAGCGACTCGCGGATGCCAAGGTCCGTATTCGCCGGATTATCGTCGTCCCACAGAGCAACAACCCGAGGATCCATACTGTAATCTCCCGAGGCGTTCGCTTGCCAGAACAGTGGATAGTTCGCGGCGTCGAGACCAGCGAGAGGATTCTGAATGAGTACGTCCTCCAGGAACAGATAACTGTAGGTCTGCGATGTGGAGCTTGCGTAGTTTTGCTGATACGCCTTGATGCGCAGGATTGTAGTGGACGAGATCGGAATGGCACTGCTATAGATTGCCGAGGCACTATTCGTAGGCCCTGGTATGCTTCCATCAAGCGTGTAGTAGATTGTCGCCCCGGCAGTGCTAGGACTTAGCTGCACCTGAATGGGCCCGTCGTAAAGACCGCCCGGCACGCTCGCGGATGTCGGTCCCACAAATCCCAAGACACCTTCGCCATTAACAGCTCCTGGCGTGGGACTAAGAAAATAGCGGAAGGACTCGGTCGAAAGTTCTAGCGTACGGAGCGTGGGAACCATGAGGAAATTAGCGTCACCCGCGGCACTGTTGAGTCCGTGAATGGCCAGAACATTATTTGCACCTTGATTTAACAAAGAGATGTAGGGCGACAGGTCCAGGCTCTCATTGGCCACTGCTTCGGCGAGACTTCTTTCGACCGTCGCAGACGCGTTGAAACTGGGGGCCACACTTGCGATTGTCGGTGCATTGCGGCGCGCAACTTCCTGGCCGTTCAAGTAGGCAACGAAACCAGCATCGTAGCGAATATCCATCTGCAATCGATCTACGGCTGCGAGGTCAGCAACCGTAAATTCTTGCCGAAGATAGACCGAACTGTTCGTTCCCTTCATGGCGGATTCTAAATCAAGATTCACCAGTTCGGAGAAGCTATTCCGAGATAGTTCGAGGGCACACAATGCCACACTCCGATCCATCCCATTCTGAACGCCACGAATTAGCAAAGTCCCATTCGCAGAGCTGGTCAAGGTTGCTTTAGCCGTGTAGCTGCTATTGGTCGTGGGCGCGATGGAACCATCAAACACATATGGCGTTGCGATCGGTATCGACTGGCCACTGCTCTCCTCTGTCCAACTCGAAGATCGGCTGCCCACGGCCGTCGGATCGAACATCCGAAGCAAGACATCGTACTCCACACCGGGTACCAGTCCTTCGATCAAGAGATCCAAACCGGAGCCCTGCGGACCAGTCGAGAGAATGTGATCGTCGTACACCTGCCCCAAAGTGAACTGACCGCTATCCAGTGGTCCCGGCCGGTCCCTGTCGTCGAGCGAGGAGCCGTTGAACGGACTGAAGGTGAACTTCACCCCACCAAAGTCCGCGCCATTGTCTTCCAGCGTCATCGGTGTGTAGCCAGATTCGGTGTTCGCGGCGCCCGATTCGCCTTCTGTGCGATCGTTGAAGTCCAGGCGTATTGCTTCGCTACCCCCTGCCCCATCAAGGGTATTGCCCGTCTCAAGTTTCAATGCATTGAGGTAAACACCGAAGCTCAAAGATTCTAGATCCCTGCGGCCTGAAAGGACTATGTTCCCTTGACTACTGGCCTGCACCACCACGCCGAACTTGTACTGGCTGTTGTTCGTAGGGTCGTTGTTACCGTCGAATGTATAGTTGGATTTCGCAACGACACCGTTGACCGTCCAGTCCGAGACGCGATTACTGCTGCTGCCCGTATCGAAGGACCACAATGTTAGCGTGTACTGTTCGCCAGGCGTCAGTCCGGCAATCGACACATCCAAACCACCGGTGCCCGTTTGATCGCCAGAGAACACGAAATCGGTGAGCAGTAAACTGTCGGTGAAATCGCCCGAGTTCGCGGGATTACCATTCCGGTGGCGATCCTGATAGCCTGCTCCACCAACATCGCTGAGGGTGACATCCAACGCTCCATAGCTTCGGGTGATGGACGATGTTTGGATTTCGTTTCCACTTCCTACTACGAACGAGCTGAATCCCGCTGCAGTTTGCCCGCTCGCCGCTCGATCGTTGAAGTCCAATTGCAATAAGACGATCGAAGGTTCCGGGTCGACGGCCTGCGAGTATCCCACGCCTGTTGTGCCTGAGATCCATCCACCTGTTGGTGAGAATGCCTCGGAAGTCCAACTTGTGCCAAGCGAGCCGTTTGCCGGCACGAAGACCTTCACCGGCGAACCAATTACAACCAAGTCGACCGAACTGGTTACGTCGCTTCCCAATCCGAAGGACACATCTTCCGTCTGCGGTGGAAACTCGGGCGCGAACTCACTCGCCACAGTAAGCCCATCTGGCCGGACCAGTGCAAGGTACTCACCGTCGGCGGAGAGCGAGAAACTAGTATGTAGTTGTTGGCCGCTGACAGCTCGGTCCTTGCCTGATGCAAAAACCACGTAGTGGTCGCCCGGAGCGAGAACCAAAGAAGGGAACGACCAGCGCGTTAGATTGTCGGCTGAATCCGTCAGGTGCCAGCCAGCCAAGTCGATCGCTTGGTCGCCGCGATTGGCGATCTCGATCCAATCCGAGAAGTCACCATCTTCATCCTGCAGATTCCCCTCGTTGGAGGCCAGGAACTCGGTGATGACGGGTGCCGCACTAAGCAAGCAGCGGCTTTCAAGTTGCTCGATACGCAGTCTGGAATGCTTCACCAAAACCATTAGCCCTTCTGAAGCGCAGCAAGTTTGCCGAGTGGGCCAGACCGTCTTCCTGGCGGCCTCCGAATCCCGCCTCGGTGCACCCGTCTCCTCTGGAATTGTGATTATCGAGTAGCCAGTCGCTACGCCCCGGCGCACCGGACCACCTATATACTGCACCCATCACGAAAAAGTGGCGCAAATTCTTTCCGGAAGAGTCACCGACATGGTAGGAGAACTCCGTGAATTGGAGCCCCCCGTGTAGGAATCGGGGGCTAATTCGGGTAGCTTGAAGTAAGCCGAAGTCGACCATAGATCGACTCTAACCCATAAAAACTCGAAGATTGCCGAGTTCTCAAGAGGGTGGCTGAGGGGTCTCGAACCCCCGACCTTCGGAATCACAACCCGAGTTTTTGGCATGGCCACAAGCTGGCACATCGACAGAACACTTGGTTGGAAGCTCGGAGGAAAATGACATTAGACGGTAAACGCTAGTGGCGACCGTGGGGTGGTCCGCTGCTGTTTCGTCGGAGCGAGCGATTGAAGTCCTGCCCGATGAACCGGAAACGGAATTGGAGGCTGGTCAGTGGGACTTCATATCCGACAAGACGACTGCAGGGAATTCGCCAAATGAGCTACCAATGGCGACGACGCCGATCTGCTCATCAACACGCCTCTGTCTGCCCGCTGGCACCACTAGGTTCTAGCACCGGTCGGCCTTCGCGTTCACCATGCCGCTCTAGAAATTCCTCCAAAGCGTTACTGCAACGTTGGTGAAGCAAAATCGAGCGTAGCAAGTTCGAAGCCGACCCGGAAAAACAGTCGCGACCTAACGAGCCGCCACAACGAATCCCCGACTAGCAATTTCCAACAACTCAACTAGCGACGCACGGCTTCGGTGTGAGGCACCTCTTGGTTCCGCTAACCATAATCACGAAGCAGATAACTGCCACCAGGGACATCGGCTCCGGTACCTGTGCGGACCCGACCCCCGACTGAGAGTTGGCCGACGGCATGCCGAAGTACCTCTTCCAGGCAAGGTAGTCGGTTGGTCCGACTAATTGATCGTTGTCGAAGTCGGCACGAAGGTCCACAGTCGATCCAAGGTTGTCGCGCCATACAACATAGTCGGCCAAGTTCACGAAACCATCGCCATTAAAGTCTGGCGAAGCAAGCGGACGACGATCGACTAGGAGCTCCACTGCGGAGGCCCCCGGCACCACCAGTTCTTGAGTGCCGCTGGCGAGGGGCATGCTCGATAACTCTTGCCAGTAAGCACCCACCTTGGCAACAACCCGGTATCGGTTTCCTTGTTGCACCTCGAACTGCCATGTATTTGTCGTCCCTTCAGGAGCGCCGACGATGGGCATGGAACGCCAATCTGCCGCGAACAATGGATTCACTGCGGGTCCCTGGTTCTCAACGTCGTAGAACTCCGTCAATTGTTGCCCGTAAACGTCGCGAACCGACTTGCTGAAGAAGATACTGTGTCCGGCCGCTCCTTCGGCACGCGTCCGCTCGATCATGGCTTCGAGGTCAGCGTAGGGGGTTTCGGAACCAGCCGATGCCGTTCCGCCCCGTAGACCGACGACCAGCTCATTCAACTCGCCACCAGGGAACTGAGACACTTGGCCTCCTATGGTCGAGTTGAAGCTAGATATGTTATCTCGGTAGACCTGAATGACGTACTCGTCAAACAACTCCTCATCCTGCCAGTCGGGCCAGTCGGCGTTGTATTGGGCTTCCGAGAAGTTGGTTATCGAAGGGCTGATCGATAAGTGAAGGTTGGGACGATGAGTTCTCACCGCGGCCGTCAACTCCTCCGCGAACTGCGTCACCTTACCCTGTCTCCATGAACGGAAGTGGGTGTCGTTCACGTTGCTGGGAAGGGACCGACCGGTTTCGCTAGCGTAAAGTGCTGCCGTTGTTGCGTCCCAGCCAAACTCCTTCGGCCAAGCCAGTCGATCGTCGAATTGTATACCGTCAAAGTCGTATCGGTTTACGGCTTCCAATGTCAGGTCAATTACAAACTGCCGGACCTCCGGCACTGCGGGGTTCATCCAGGCAAAGCCGTTGGAAGCGTTTCCGTACTGTCCCGACTGATCTTGAAGTAACCAGCCCTCGCTCTTCATTCTGGCGGCAAGCGGATTGTTAGGGTTTCCCCCAGTCCCCACAAACTGCGCGGAGAGACCGTACTCGAACCAACCAATGTAATTGAGACCCTGTCGATGCGAATGGATGAGGGTCTCCTCCACTAGATCTCTCGTCGAGCCTAGGAACGTCGACCGGTCTGGCCCTCCGGTGAATGACGCGAGCACCGTAGACGGATAATTGGTGTAGCCGTTCTTCCACGTTTCGACGTACACCGTATTGAGCCCGATCTCCCGCAAGTCGCTCAAAACTTCTGCGGTATTGTTCCCGGTCCGAATGTGATCGACACCGGTGGTCGTGAGCCATGTGCCGCGGACTTCAGCGGGGGCCGCCCCGCAGACACCGCTTGCAACGCCGACCCCGAACGCTAGGCCGCAACTGATGACGCGAAACCAGGTCAATACCATCAACCGCCGCTTTGTGAACATTGCTTGTGTCAAAGTCTCTTGGCAATTGGACCTAATCCTGCGGGACAAAGGTCCAATCGATGGGTGTGTGGCGGCTGACGATTTCTTGAATCTCGTTGATGTCCTCTAGACCTTCACCCGTTGTCATATCGTTCTGCGACAAGTAGGCGGCGGCAGCCCCAGCCGCGGTGCCCGTCGACCATTCGATGGGATGGAGCCGGGTGGCGGAGTTGGCCATGAAGGTCTGGGCCATCGTCTTACCGGCCACGAGCAGATTGCCATAGTCCGAGTTCGTCAGGGCACGGAACGGAATGTAGAAAGGCAACGTCGTGCGTTCCAAGTGCACGTAGTCGGGATACATACAAACGGCCAGCGGGTGGATGTCCGCCGCGTAGGCTCCCAGGGCTATGCGATCGTCGAACTTCTTCCCGGTCTGGTCGTCCGCACCTCCGCTGAGGTCTTCGAGTTGCAAAGTAAACCCGTCGATACCGATCGACCTCCGCGTGTCGCGAATGTAAGGGAGCTTCGCCAGCCCGTGTCCGGTGCCTAGCGCGGTCTTCGAGAGGTGAATCTGTTCGGGAACAAACGGCGAAGGGGCTTGGCTCTTGAACCATGTGTGCCAGGCTAAGGCGCGCTGTTCCGCCGCTGCCAGTACGGTCATATCGATGCCACCCGTCCAGTCGCCTTTCTCGGCGGCCGTTTCACTTCGGTTCTTAAATAAGTAACCGTCGGGATAGTCGTTGCCACCACTGCCGTGGCTGGAAGAGTAGCCCCAATTCTGCAGGGAGAGATCGCCGACCGCGGGCTCGTCGCCATTGCCGCGAATGCGTCGGTAGGTCCATATGCGGCCCCAAGCGTCTGGACGGTCCTCGTAATTGCCGTAACCGAGTCGATCGACTTGGTCGTGCTGGACGACTTCCGCCGCGGGCTCGGCCAGGATCTCCTGCACCAGACAGAACGTAATGGCTTGGCCGCAGTTCTCGAAGTTTGGTTGATTCAGATCGTCTTGTTCCACGCCGATGCGATAGGCGGCATCCGATAAGGCAAGTAGCTCGCCCCACTCCGTCGCGTCGATAAATACCTTGCCCTTCAACCGCAGCAGCTTCTTGTTGAAACGATCCGAGGGCCGCCGATCGTACCAGTCGACAATGTCTCGCGACGGCAAGCGATCGTAGCCAGCCTGCTCGGCCCGGTCGGTCGGAAAACGCTGGATGGCCAACAGTGATTCGATCTTGCCGTCTTGCGTATTTGCTTCTGCCTCTTTGATAACCGTATTGAGGTACACGTCGAGGCGCGGGCTGCAGCTCTCGACCAAGGGCTCGAGGTGCTGCTCGAGAAAGTTCTTGGGCTCAAAGCAGTAGCGGCTCACCCAGCCCCCGCCTGGGTTACCGGTGGCCGCGAGCATATCGCGAAAGAGCGGCGTCATGTTGCGCGGATCGCGAGCTTGTTTCGAAACGTCGACCAGGATTTCCCCCGTCTGAGGGTGGCGGACCTGGTGCCAAGCTTCGTCCACCGCCGGCACTGCAGAAGAAGTAAGCTGGCCCCCGATCCAATCGGTCGGCTCCACGAGCGCCGTGCGTGCGCCGCTCTGGGCAGATGCCACAGCCGCGGCGAGCGCAGCCGTTGATCCACCGGCAATAACGACGTCATATTCCCGAAGCTCTTCGCCGTGTGCGTGGGTTGCAGCCCGCACGCTAGGACATGAAAACCCGATCGCCACAGCCAGCGCTGTGAGGATGACGAAGGTTGCGGGTCGTTGGCGAAAGTTCATAAGAATCATAGCGAAGCCACCAAATGGTGGCCCTTTCACAGTGGTGCCTGGACATGAGTGTGCCGGAAGAATCCGCTACCGCGCGGGGCGATCGCTCTTCAGTTCGATTGCGAACGATTCCAATCCCTCGCTGGGGACTTCGGCCGTCAGGCCGCTGGAGGTGAGCACCGTGTACTTCACGGGAATCATCAGGTTGCCCAGAGAATCCCCGCCTTTGAGCCCGCTAGCGGGATCTTGCGATGAATAACACGCGACCCGAATCAAATGCGTGCCGACGATCGCACCATCTCCTTGGCGAAAGGTTGATAGTTGAAATGAGCCGTCGGATTGAATTTCGCCTACAGCCGGTTGTCCGCCGGTCGCTTGCTGGAACATGACGGTGCCGAACTTGAGCGGCTTTCCATCGAGGGTTACCTTTCCCGAGACTGGTGCTACCTTCGGTCCCGAATTGCACCCACTCAGCAAGCTTGCTGCGCAGACCCAAACCAGCAAAACCAGTGGAGCAGTACTCATCCTGCGCGAGAAGGATTGGCGGTTGCGGATCACGTCATTAATCCTGGCGGTTCGCGTTGAAGCGTGGGGAACGGTTGTGGATGGAATTAGTGCGTTCACAAGATGGCCATGGGTAGTGTGCTCAACTACCCAACCACTGCGGAAAGCCGGGTCATTCATCCAACGTGTTGCTCGGATCATTCGGATCGGCGGGCTCGCCAGCCGCGTCTCCTGGAGAGGGCGTGGGGTTCGTCGCGCCCCCCTCCGTTTCTTCATTCATCACTCCGGCAGCTGGGGCGTCGCCTTCCGCCTCGATGCCATCGACTTCCTCGTCGGCGGCTTCCACAATAACCGGTGTTGTCATGCGTATCTCGAACTCATTTGCACCTTCCACCACTTCAACCTCGATCCCACTGGTGGTGGCGCTGGCGTACATCTGAGGCACGAGCAGTTCTCCCAGATTGTCGCCTGCCTGCTCGCTCTTGTCGGATGCGGGATCTTGTGAAGAGTAAGCAGTCACTTTCACTCGATGCTTACCCAACGCCGCCCCGTCCATCGGAGCGTAGGTAGAAAGGGTGAATGTTCCGTCACTGCCGATATCACCCACGGCCGGTTGCCCAGATGTCGGCTGAAGCGTTATGGTGCCAAACCGGAGCGGCTCGTCATCCAGCAACACACGACCCGACGCCTTGGCCACGGGTGCCTTGGGCCTGCCGGCGTCACAGCCGGCTAGACAAGTGAATATTATCGTCAACAGCAACGCCGATGTTGCGCGCTTAGACAACTTGCACGAACTGCTAAGGGGTCTCATTGATTACCTCTTCACCGTTGACGGTCGCAAGTGCTTGATAGGTCGCTAGATCGATATCGTTCGAGATGGTGTGGACGCTGCTATCGACGTACGCGAACTGGGTGACGTTGCCCCCGTGGAAGCTCCCGAACGGGCGGTGATTGAACGCGACGCCCGAGGACTGGATGGTATCGAACACACTGTTTGGCGGATTCGTCACCACGCGGATGCCGTAGGGTGCCTGGACAAAGCCAGCATAGATCCAAGGGCGAACCGACCCAGGTGCCGGACTGCAGTTGCCACCGATCTGACAAGGGCGATCGACGAATTCGCCAATCAACAGCGAGTTACTCTGACCGTCCGTAATCTGCGAGCCCTTACGGGGGCGTCCGACGGGGCCCAACGTTGAGGTTCCAGGAAGCGTGCCTTGCACCATCAAAAACGCACCGTTCGTCGGTAGGTCGCCGTAGCCTGACTTGACGAGTTGTTTTGGATCGTTGACGTTCACCGCGCTGGTAATGGCACCAGCCACGCCCGCGTAGAGCGTTAGCGCCCCATCCTTATAGGGCTCGACCGGTGCATTTCCCGACATCACGATTGGGTCATTCCAACTCGGACAAACGTAGGCATCGATCACTTTGCTGGCCATAGGATCGACGGGGTTGAAGGGGTCTTTGCCGTAGTCAAATACGATCCTGTCGTAAACTTCCTGCTGCTCCATGTACGGAAGCATTTCCGAAAACAAACCACGCTTGCTGTAGTTGGCCCCAACGGCGGCCGGCTTGCCTTCGAAACCCATTGGAAGTTTGTCGTCGTGCGTCGACATGTAGTTTTGGCAGGCGAGTGCCATTTGCTTCAGGTTGTTTGTGCACTGGCTGCGGCGTGCCGACTCGCGAGCAGCCTGTACCGCCGGCAGTAACAGACTTACGAGGATGCCAATGATTGCAATGACAACCAGTAGCTCGACGAGAGTGAATCCGCGTGAACGCAGGTGACTCTGGCTGCTCGACATGTCCAAGTCCTTCTGGCGGTTAAGAATAATTGAAGCACCATCCCCGGCGGCTCCGCTGCCCGAGGAGCCGCCGGTGATGGCAAAGAAGCCGCGCGGAGCGACTTCATCGCATGAACGCTCGCCGCGACAACCGGCGATAAGATACTAAAGCGGTTCCTGCCAGCGCGAATATGGTCCAGGTGCTTGGCTCGGGAATGGTTGTCTCGCCGAGCGGGCCGACACCGGCGGAGCCTGGGCTTCCGAAGTTCTGTTTCCAAAATTCGTAGTCCGCGGCATTGATCGTCGGGTCGGCGTTGCCCGGATCGCGGGAACCGGCGGGCAAAACGGCCGCCGCATCGCCACCCAAGTTGTCACGCCATACGGTGTAATCGGCTAGGTTGACCAATCCATCGTCGTTGTAATCGCCCGGTAACCCTTCGATCGCTACTCCACCAAGCCCTTCCAGCGTAGTGGATAAACGCGGTGCATCGAAGAATGCGTTGCCGTTCCAGTTTTGGGAAGAGTAGTTCAATCGATCGATGATCGTATCCGTGGGGAACGCGAACGATTGGAACGATCCCGATGCCGCTGCAGAGCTGGTGAGAGTCGCTTCGGATAAGAAGTTTTGAGGGTTGAGCCACCACGAGATAGTGTCCTCCGCCCCGTTCGAGCTGATATCGATCTTCATGACAACAGCGTAGGTCGTGCCGAAAGTGGAGGTCGTGCTGCCATCGATGAGGACGGTATCGGCTGCCTCTTGCGCGGCGGTCGTGCGCGAGCGAATCACGAGACTACCGAAGTTGTCGGGCTGTGCGGGATCTTGTGCAAAACCGACGAAGGCTCCCTCCAGAAACCCCGTGGTCGCACCTCGCTGAGGAGCAACATTGTTCCCAAATCCCGTGAGGACGTAACCGCTCCCGCCGGCTGGATCGATATTGCCGCGGTTCACAAGGTGGCTGATCCAGTAGGTATTGCTGGGGGAGACACCGGATAAACCGCGGGCGTTCGATCTCACGATACTATCGAGTGGTGCGGACGTGTAATTCACTTTACCGCTGGTCGCTTGTGCTTCGCCCAAGGGCGCGTACGTCAGGCCCAAGCTGGTCGTACCGAACTGCCCGGTCCCCGACCCTTGGTTATACGGCCCAACAGCGAAACCCAAATTGGTTAAGTCGGGCGATTGATTCTTGAGTTGGTTGGTTGGGGCTACGTCGGTGTACTCTCCGGAAGTAGGAGTAGCGCCGATGACGTAGGAATCGGATGCTTGAAGGCTTGCATCCGATCGCGCCGTCGGTAGCGCGGCGAGGGCTACGACCGAGGCCGCGATGCGTAGGAAGGAATTCATCGATGGATCTCTTTTTGCTTGGGCAAGTAACCGCGGATGGATGACCCCCGCGCAACATGGCAAGGTCTCAATTCGTAGCTAAAACAGCCGTCGTGCGGCTCGTGGTTGCGAGCCGCACGGCGGCAGATAAAAGGCGAAAAATCAGTTCAAGCGGAAGCGCCGGCCTGCAACAAGGCCCAATCCCGCCAGCACCACTAGCGCGATCGACGACGGCTCTGGCACTGTTCCGCCTAACCCATCGAGCGTACTAGACAGGCGAACGCCGTCGAAGAACACGTTGCCATTCCAGTTCTGGGCGGAGTAGTTCAGGCGGTCCAGAACTCGGTCGGCCGGATAGGCGAAGTTCAAGAACGACCCAGAGCTGAGGGATGAACTGGTGAGTGTGGCTTCGTTGGAGAAGTTCGTTGGATTAAGCCACCAGGAGATCCGGTCCTGGCCGCCTATTACGTCGACTTCTGCCTTCATCACTACGGCATAGGTCGTCCCGAAGGTCGATGCCGCAGCACCATCGATCAGAACTTCGTCTTCCGCTGTCTGGGCGGCGCTTTTGCGCGAGCGAATGATCAAGTTGCCAAAGTTGTTAGGGTTGGTTGGGTCCTGGTCGAACCCGACGAAGGCTCCTTCGAGGAATCCCGTTGTCGCTCCGGACTGTGGCGCGATAGCGTTACCAAAACCGGTGAGGGCATACCCAGTCCCTCCGCCTTGAGGGATGTTACCCCGATTCACAAGGTGACTAATCCAGTAGGTGCTGCTAGGCGTGACGCCGCTGAGATTTCGGGCGTTTGTTCGAATGGCTCCGTCGAGACCCGCCGCGTTGTAATTCACCTTGCCCGAAGAGCTACTGTCTTCGCCAAGGGGCGCGTAGTTGAGTCCCGATGCGGTAGCTGAGAATTGTGAGGTTCCCGTCCCCGAAGCGTAGGGTCCGGCAACGAAGCCAAGGTTCGTGAGTGCGGCCGGCTGGCTTCGGATCGCTGTGTTGGCGACATACTGGCCGGCAGTGGGGTCAGCCCCAATGACGTAGGAATCCGTCCCTAGCAAGCTTGCCTGTGCCGAAGCCGTCATGGCACATGCCACGACCATTGAGGCGAGAAGTTGGAAACTCTGTTGGCATTTCATTAGGCGACCCTCCAAAGGTGATAAGAGAACACGCTTCCACCTGTTCCCAGCCGTAGGGCGGGGTGTCTGGCATACGATGACGAATGCGAGCTCGCGGCGTTGCAGCACGTTAAACAGCTAGCGCGCTAGAACGCCCCGCAGAAACAAGGCAAAAAAAGCAGGTAAACGTCACACTACCTGGGCTAGCTTAAGCCGTCAAACTTATGTGCGTTATTATTTCCATCGAATGCGACAAGCTGCTCTCAGTCAAGTTGTGCACGTCTACGATACGATAGGGGCGTCAGCTGAAACGCCTTGCGAAAAGCGGAGCCCAGTTGTGTGGAGCCCGCATATCCACTGGCTTCTGCGACCTCGTCCATCGAGAGTTCTGTTTCCGTCAGCAGCTGACGCGCTCGTTCCAGACGGAGCCGCCTTAGTTCCTCGGCGGGCAATCTTCCCAGGTACCGCTTGAATTGCCGTTCCAACTGACGCCTTGCAACGGGGACTTCTTGGAGCACGTCGAGCACCGTGATTCCACGGTAAGCGTTAAGCCGCATGAACCGGAGTGCCCGGACGACCAGCGGGTCGTCAATGGCCATGACGTCGGTCGACTGGCGGCTCAGCACTCGGTCGGGCTCCACGCGCAGGCAGCCGGACGGAGAGCTACCTCTGGCGAGGTGGCCGGCCAATCGGGCGGCGGCCTCGTAACCGATTCGGCGACTGGCGACTTCGATACTTGAGAGTGGAGGCATGCAGATTTCGCAGGTGAGCTCGTCGGAATCACCTGCGAGAACGGCGATCTCGTCCGGCACGGTAAGCCCGGCTTGCCCACACACCTCGGCCAAATCTTTTCCTCGAAGAGCATCGGCGGCTAATACCGCCACCGGCTGAGGAAGTTGCCGAAGCCAGCGGGTGACGCGTCGGCGGTGCTCGTCGGGGCTGATTTCGCGGCCGATGCGGTACCCGGGACGATAGCGGTGACATACTAGGCCCAGTTGCTCGACAGCAGCCGCAAACGCCTCACCGCGAAGATTGGAGTAGTCGCGACTAGGTGGCGCGTAGTAAGCGAAGTTGACGAAGCCCTTACTACGAAAATGCTCCATCGCCATATCGGCCCACGTGTCGAAATCGGTCACCACCGAATCGATGCCTTCAGCCCCCAAGAACAGATCGCCAACGTCCACAATCGGCACCTTAAGAGACTGCAGACGCTGCAAATGCAACGGCGTCGAGATGCGAGCGATGAGGCCGTCTACCCGCCAAGTTGCTGGTACCGCCCAGTTAATGAAACTATGATGAGTTTCTACGAGCAGGTTCCACGGTCCGAACTTTTCGGCGTAGCTTGCGACACCTCGTAGTACGTTGCGTCCCCAACTGGCATCGGTTTCAACCAACACGCCCACGTTGTGAATCGGCACGGGTCACCTCCTCAGCATACCATCCACCGCGAGCCGAGCGGCTAGCGATAACTGTCTCTCGAACACACCTAACTCGGCGAACCAACGGCCCCCGCGGCAAGTGCGTGACCCATGAATGATGCATCGAAGGCCAACTCCGCACAAGTTACGTCACCTCCATTGCAATATGCAATTGGCCTACTTTCTTCGGTGACGGGGGATGCCGTCGAGGCGGCGATCATTGAGACGGATGGACGAGATGAGATCCGCTCGATTGGGGGTGTTCGCTTGCCCTGCCCCGAAACGTTGCACTGGGGTCTTCTGGAAGCAACGCAGAACGACATGCCCTCAACCGAGATCTTCCGGCTCGAGCAGGAACTGACTCGCCATTATGTGTTGGCAGTAGAACAGTTGAGAGCGTGCTGGGGCGACGAAGTGGCAAAGGCGACCGTAATCGGCTTGGACGGCCACACTTTGAGGAGGTTGCCGCAGGAGGGCATATCCTTCCAAATCGGCAACCCTTGGCTGCTGGCCGAACTAACAGGTTTGCCCGTAGTCACCGACTTTCGCCGCTATGACATGGCGATTGGTGGTCAGGGCGCGCCGCTCGAAGCGATGTACCATTGGGCGTTGATGGCCCGCGAACCCCGGCCAGCTTTGATGCTGAATCTGGGACCCGTTACTAGCCTGACTTGGCTTAGTCGTGATAACAACATCATCGCCGGTGATGTGGGCCCCGGATTCGAATTGCTCGACGAATGGGTTCAGGAAGTTGCCGAGGCTCCCCACGATTACGATGGACGCGTTTCGAAAGCGGGGACAGTGGATCAGGCGAGCGTGAAGTACGCTTTGGAAAGTCCCTTCTTTTCCCGCCCCCTGCCCCGCACACCAACTCGGTCCGACTTCGAAACCATTGACGTATCGGGTCTGAGCCCTACGGATGGGGCGGCTACCATTTGCGCAATCATTGCCGAATCGGTTTTGTCCGCCATCGAGCAACTACCCGAGCGTCCGACGCTCGCCTGGGTGACAGGCGCCGGCAGCCGACACCCGCTGATCATTGAGCGTCTGAGCACGGCGTTTGATGAGGTGCGTAACGTGAGCCAGCGCAACCTCAATCCGGATACCTTGCACGCAGAAAGCTTCGGTTGGCTCGCCGTTCGCTACCAGCGCGGCTTACCCGTGTCGACGCCCGAAACGACTGGTTGCCGGGTTGCCGCCTGCGCTGGCATGTGCACATCACGGGGGCCCTGGTCTTGAATACCGTCGCGCGTGCGCCCTTAACGACGAAGCAAATAAGGAGGTACGCACTTCTCTTTTGCGTCTGGGGTGCTCTTGCCGGTCCATTAGGGGCCGACGAACTGCCGCCGGAGCCGATGCGTGGTGTCTGGCTCGCAGGCGTTGGTGGTGATTCGGTGTTCTCTACGGCAGTCATTCGCGAAACCGTGGATCGGTGTAAACGCTTGGGCATCAACACCATCTTCGTCGTAACCTGGAACAAAGGCGTTACCTTGTACCCCAGTGAGATCATGAGGCGCGAAACGGGCGTCGCCATCGATCCCCGGCTAGAAGGTCGCGATCCACTTCGCGAGTTGATCGAGGTGGCTCACGAAGCGGGGATCCAAGTACATGCTTGGTTCGAGTTTGGCTTCAGTTGCAGCTACCAGCAGCCAGACGGCGGACCGCTGATTCGGCGGCATCCCGACTGGGCGGCACTGGATGTGGACGGCAGGTTGGTCCAACGCAATGGCTTTCAGTGGATGAACGCGTTTGATCCCAACGTCCAAGAATTCATGCTCGCCATCATCACGGAAGTCGTAAAAAACTACGATGTCGATGGAGTTCAAGGCGACGACCGCTTGCCGGCCCTCCCCCATACCGCAGGATACGATCCGTACACGGTCGCACTCTATCGCTCCGAACATTCTGGGGCATCGCCGCCGCGAGATCCAAGCGATGCCAACTGGGTGCAGTGGCGGGCCGACAAATTGAGCATGTTCGTCAAGCGGATGTACCAAGACATTAAGGCCCTTGATCCAGAATTGTGCATCTCGTGGGCGCCCAGCGTCTGGCCCTGGAGTCGCGACAATTACCTTCAGGATTGGCCACGGTGGGCACGAGAGGGCTGGGGCGACTTGTTTTGTCCGCAGATTTATCGGCGAGACCTGGCAGAATATCGTATGGAACTGGAGAAGGTGAAGCTGCAGATTCCTGTCGAACTCCACTCCAAAGTGGCACCCGGCGTACTGATCGGATTAGCCAATCGCTACCAGCCACCCAGCGAACAAGTTCGCAGGATGGTGGAGATCAACCGCGAACTGGGATTTGCGGGCGAAGTGTTCTTTTACCACCACGGACTGAAGCCGCACGGCGAGGTCATCAGGTCTCTCTACGTTGACGAACCCGCAGTATCATCGCCGTGATCGTCGGCACCGAGGCGGTGCATGCGGCGATTGAACAAATGTACGAACCAGTAGCCAAGCGCTGCCGCCACGGTCAGGAAGGCCGCTGCCTCGATCCATCGGCCAACAAATCCCACGGAGGCCGCTAGCACACCACTCGAGACTGCGACTGCTCCCACTACTGCGATCAGCAAGCCATCGACCAGAAGTCCCGGGCGTGGGATTTGGCCAGCAGCGGCTTCTGCCAGGCATTGTTTCCTCACGGGTGCCCAATACCCCATGGGGCGAGCACGAAGGTAAAACTCTGTGAGCGTTTCCATCGGTTCAGGTTTCGTTAACAAGGTGACCAATACCCATGCCATACAGGTTATGGCCATCCCTATAGCTGCTTGCATCATGTCCATGCCTTGAGCGGCCGACTCGCTCGCGCCGCGAGCGGCCGTCCAACCGGGGACGTACTCAAGCAGTCCGGGAATACGCCAGCTTCCAATCGTTAGCCCACCGAGCATCACATAGATAATCGGGCCTCCAACCATGGCCGTAAGCCAGCTCCAGAAATTCACTCGCCACCACCACCACTGCCCCCAGTAGACGGTTGCCGTGGCCCCGTACATTCCAGCAAGCACAATAGCGATACCGATGAGCGAATCCGCCTGGTAGGTTACGGCGATTCCGAGTCCAAGAATGACCAGCATGAGCAGTCTTCCCACCCAGACCGAGCCCTTCGATCCGGGAGCGATCATCTTTGCGTCAGGAATCAGTTGCCGGACGACGTCGTTTACTAACGTTTGCGAGCCGTAGCTAAGGTGGCTGGAAATGGTAGACATGACGCTCGCCAGGAGCGCGGCGAGCGCGACGCCATAGAGACCGGATGGCAGGTACTCGTCCAGCAACAGCGAGTAGGCTTTTTCCCGCTCAGCTGGTTCAGCCAAGTACAAGTCAGGGTGCTTTACTAGCAGCCCCATCGCAGGCAGAGTCAGTAGCGCTAGCATGACAAACAGTCCGATCACCGCCCACACGTTCATCAGCGCTGCGTCGCGGTCGCTCTTGCACGAGAAGAGCCTCTGACCTTCAAGGTCAACGGAGCCACCTCGACCTACCGTCGGTACGATCAACCAGGCCAAAACCACCAGAGGCCCAAGGACGCGATGGTCGGGCACCGGCCAAGTCGACAGGATGTCGGCTGCGTTGTCGGGGTGTGCAGCTTGAATAGCGGTGGCCAGCGAACTGGGACCGCCGTGCTCCCACAGAACGGCTACGCATAGGATAACGCTGGCTAGGACAATCACTGCCGTTTGCATGATGTCGGTGACCACGACGCCAGCAAAACCCCCGATCCACACGTAGATCAGCAGCACTGGCAGCACAATACTCAAGGTAGTTGCCTTGTCGGTAATCCCAAATGCCGGCCCGAATATCTTATGGACCCCTAGCAGGCCCGCCCCGATCCAGGGGGCCATGTTTACGAATACAGCGAACAACGACGAATAGATGCGGACGATGCGTGTTCGCTGTCCACCAAAGCGAAGGGCGTAGAACTCAGGTCCAGTGCGAATGCCAAGTTGTCGCCAACGAACAGCGAATACTAGCGCGGCGATCATCCATGCAAGCGCAAATCGCGGTAGATAGAAGAATGCGATCGGCAATCCGACCACCACGGCCAACCCACAGTAGGTTGGCCCTACGTCAGCATTCAGCGCCGTTGCGGCGTACGAAATTCCATTCATCCACCCAGGCACGCGACGGCCGGCAAGAAAATAATCGTCTTCCGAATCCTGCCCCGGCGCGCCTTTTCCCCGAAACCATCGGCTTGCCGCGATGCCCAAGGCGAGACTGCCAAGTAGGTAAACCACGACAACGATCTTGTCGCTAGTGGCGGCCAAACCTAAGGGTATCGCTAAGGTCATCAAGCTGACGGTCGCATCCCGGTTACTGTCTATAGTTCCACTGGAGCGTTGGTCCGACTGGACTGGTAGATCGAATCGACGATAGTCTGCACCCGTCGCGCCTCGATCGGAGTGGCTCCGACCACATGCTTGCGGGTGCGGACGGCTTCGACAAAGTCCTGCATTTGCAGCGCCATTTGATCTGCTGCGGGTAGCGCAAGCTTGGAATCGGCATTCCGACCTGCGATGGGGTGGCAAAGCCGCACGTGGTCGCCGAACAGTTCGAATGCTAAACCGCCTCGGTCCCCCAGTACAGCAACCATCGATTGGGGCAAGGCATTGTCGGGCAGATTACATGCCCAAGCAACTTGCAGGTCCAGCGTCGCGCCACCCTCGAATGAAACTAGCGCCGTTGCATGGTCTTCCACATCAAAGGTTCCCGGAAAATGCGGCGGGCCGGCCCACATCGTCTCATACACGTAGTCTTCCATCTTCACGCCGAACTTGGAGTAGGCTTTCCCCGTAATCGATGCCGTCTGAGGCTGCCCCAGCAGGAATAGCACCAAGTCAATCAAGTGGACTCCTACATCGATCAAGGCTCCGCCTCCGGCCAGAGCCTTAGTCGTGAACCATCCCCCCAGACCCGGTATGCCCCTTCGAAGATGGAGATGGGCTTTGGCGTGGTAGATTTCTCCCAATTCTCCAGTCTCGATGCACTTGCGAGCGGCTGCTCCTACTGCGGTGAATCGATGCGAATAGCCCACTTGCAACACACGGCGAGTCTGCTCAGCGACGTCTACGAGCTCGTCGCATTCCACGGTTGTCAGGGCCATTGGCTTCTCGAGCAGCACATCTTTGCCAGCACGCATGGCGTCGAGAGCCATCGGACGATGCAAATGGTTTGGAACGCAAATCACGACAGCGTCGATCGAATCGTCGTCCCAAACCGCCTTCGCGTCGACGTCCGATAGGGCACCGTATTGGTCAGCTAGGGCAGCGGCCCGATCGCTATTCCGATCTACCACTCGGGCCACGCGCACCCCGGAGCTTGCTGCGGCCGCGGCGTGCTTTTCGCCGATCGATCCGGCGCCAATGATTGCCAATCGCATAGTCATTCCCGTTCTCTCCAACCATCCCGTAGTCACTTCTACGCGCTCTTGAGTCGCCAATCCGAGAAGTATGGTTGGCCAGCAGGCAGAACACAACAGGGGAACTACGCGGACATAGTTGACAATGTTGCTGGGATCATGTCCCGAGTTTCACCCAGCCATCACGCGATTCAGGTCGACGATAGGCGTCCAAGACTCGCATGATGGCGATCGTCTGCTCGCGAGGGATAAGTGGCTTACCAGCGTCGAAGAAGTCCAGTATCGCGGCAGCGGCATCTAAGAATAGGGTCGAATCGTCGACCTCCACAGGTTGAGCACCCCGCTCGGTTTCCAACACTGAAAAGAAAGGAATGTGGGCGTCGGCATTGAAGTGGATGGTCGCTGTGCGGCCGCCGCTGAAATCAAGCAGAAGAGTCGAACAGCTGCCTCCGCCGCTTACGGCAATCCGATCGACTTCAGGCCCCAGGCAACTTACGGCCAGCTCGACGGGATGGACTCCGTACTCCTCGAAAGACGATCCGCCTGCCCACAACGCCATGCCAGTTAGAGGAACATCGAGTGCCGCAACGACTTGCTGAACATTCGTAGTTCGCAGCGCCGAGGTTGTCTGGATGGGTGCACTCGATGCGTCCGCAAACAGGAAAATCTGCTCGGCGATCGCAGCGCTTGGGGCGAAGGTTTTATCGACGAACGTCGGCTTGCCGTACGGCAGAACCATCTCGCACAATGCTAGGTGCGTATCGGGAGTAGACGGCGCAAGTACCAAGAACGCATCACATACCGGAGCCAGCTCACCCACGGAATGGAAGTACGGAAGGCCTTTTTCCTTCGCCCAAGCAACGCCTTTCTCATACTGCAGTGCCGTTACCCCCGAAACTTTCCACCCGCGAAACGCGAGCGGACCGCGAAGGGCATCCAGATACGTATTGGCATGAAAATTGTCCAGGTGATCATCGACGAAACCGACTTGTTTTGCGTTCATTGAATTGGTCGCAGTGCGACACCCATCGTCGAAAGGCTGTTTCTTTGGCTTCCACCACAGGGTTTCCGCCTATGGGGTAATCGTATCTGCTTGACGCGCAAATCGTCAAAGCCCAGACAGAAAAGGCAAGTGCCTAGGGCATACAGCAGAAAGAGATGCCCGTCGAATACACGGCGGAACGGACACCCTCAAGACTCCTCTCGCCCGGTCAGAATCCTTGAAGGACGCGCGGCGCCCCGGACGGTCGCAAAGTGGTGCTTGTAGGCGAGCTCGCTGCGCTCCTGCTGCCAGAAATGCCCATGGGGAGCGACGACGGCAGAGTCATCGATTTCAACCAGGATCCATCGTCATTGATAATCGCTCTGAAAACACAATAGCTTGACGTCCGCTGGTAGACTTGTAACGAGAAAGGGGACCGCTTGGATGCTTCGTGCCGCTAGGACGACTTTCTCACGCTGCTTTTCGTAAAATACGTCCCGGACACGTACGCTGGCAAGCACACTGCTTTGATCTAGAGTCTATAGGTGCTTCGTTTGCCAGCATGGGGAAGCCCATGGGGACAAAGGGGTCTGAATGATTACGGTGGACTATCGCAATGCCGATGTCGAACGGCGTTTGCAATCCATTGACTGCGGATCTGCACTGGCAATATCGAAGGCCCGATGGTGCCATGCGACTCTATAGTTAGCAGACCCTAGAGGCACGCCATCGGAAGCACCTGCATACGATGGCAGTGCTTATCCCGAGGATCTCCTCTAACTTCTGATACGATGCGTCGTGGCCTGAGTTCTTGGCGTTCGTGGTTTCTGTGCGAACAATTGAAAGTGCACGGCGTCTCGCCATCATGCCGCCTAGCTCTCCCCGAATCTTCTGAGCGAGCTTGCTGTTTCTGTCGCCGCCGTCGTGTGATTGCTGGATGAGCGTGTACAGGCTCAACCCCTCGCCATAGATGCCCGTGCTGTCGAGCACTTGGTCACGTGGCGCGAACATGGCCCGCCCTTCGTGTCAGAATTGCGTCATGCTAAATGGGCGATAGGTGACCCCTTCAATTTAAGTTGGCCGGCATAACAACGGTTGAAAGCTGGAAAGCAAAGGAAAACTGCTCGCCACGAAATCTTGGTCAAGCTTCCTAGGCTCGTCCTCTGCACTGCGAACCGACTAGTATCCAGATTGAGCAATGCCCCATTAATTCCCCTCACTCTGCGCCATTGCGATACACGCTGAGCATGCTCGGATTGCATCAACACTACGCTTCACTGGGTGCCGTCCGCCACCAGCGAAATTTCTTCTTCGAGGGGCGAATAAGCGCGTGGTGGGGCGGGAAATGCAGCTAGGCCGTCTGCTACCTTGTGATGTCGCCGATCGGGAGATAACTGGGCCCACCTGATGCAAATGGATATGTATTTGGCAAACCGTTGCATTTACCCACCCATCCACAGAGTTAGGATGGATCGATAGAGGTTAGCCAAATGAAACAATTGCTGGGCTCTCATCGTCCTTGTGCCCACGAAAGTATCGATGGCGACTCCCTTGGCTAAGGCGGCCCAGCGGGGCACTCTTCTTCACTCCTGTCACTATCGATGCGGAGGCAGCGGATGGCTGCCGACGATTGATATTTTTGGCTTGCACGAGCATTCACTATCGCTACCAAGCACTAGCGGAAGCTTTCACTTTTCGTTGATGTATCACCCGGAGGCGCAAGTTCCAATGAAGCGAATTCTTACATCTATTCTCTTATCCGCGGTGGCGTGGGGCACGGCCTACACGTTCTCCGCCTCCCAGGCATTTGTAGTCGCAGACGGATCTATATGGGACGGCGTGAACAACCCCTACCCGGCCTTTGCCTCTCTCGACTTATCCACCAATACGTACACCTTCTCGGAAGAGATGTTCATTCCGGGCGGCGCAACTATTCACCTGAACGACCCGGCCAATGCGTGGGACAGTCCCGGCAACACACCATCCCCCAGCATCACTTTTGATTTCTCTGCGGCCAGTGGCGGCATCGTGTTTGGTGGAGCCTCGGGCGCCATCGACATCCACCCTGGTACCCGCCAAGTTCCCAATCCAAGTACCTTCACGCTTGTGATGGGGGCGACCAACATCCAAGGTGGAGGAAGGATTATTAACGGCGCCTTCGTGAATGGCGGCCAAACGGGCGATCCGGGCCAAGTTGTCATCACTTCGCAAGCGAATATCGACCTAAGCGTAATCGACCTCTCCAAACGGGATGCTGCGTCTGGGTCTCTAGAGATCGAAGCGCATGGCTCCATCAATATTGGTGCGATCTCAACCATCGACGTTGACACCGGGGGCGCGAGTGGTGGCCCGGTGTTGATTCGCGGGAACGATGTCACCGTGGGTGACATTAGCACCTACTCCGCTCGCACCAATAGCGATCCGACGAACGGTCCGATCTCCATTACGGGACTCGGTGCGCCAAGTTTCGACCCGAATGATCCCGGTTCCAACTCGGCCGCATCGAACATCGTCACTCTTACCGGCTTGGTGAACACCGATGGTCCGGCTCCCGATGGCACGGATGGTGGCTTGACCGTAACGGCCGTCAAGGTGGTACTCGCGAGCGGGTTCTCCACAATGCTCAACGAAACTGGCACCTCCACGTTCAATGTTGGTGAGCTAATCCCTGGGTTTGTCGAATCCGATCTCTTTATGGACATGAGTTCCGGAGGCAACCAAGCTAGCTTCAACGTAGCGCATAGCCAAATTCCCGAACCGGGAACCCTCGCCATGGTCATTCTTGCGGGGCTCGCCTATGGCGGACTTCGCTCCCGTTATGCAAGATGAGTTAGAAGGAGCGATGCTGGCCTCTTGCTGGCATGGCTTACGGGCGTTAGTTCGGTAAATGCCTGGCCATCATCACTGTTCGCGGACCTTTTTTGTAGGGTCCGCGAACAGTTGCTTGTAGGATCAGGAGTGAACCATTTCCGCGACCTTATCGAAAACATTCCGATGGGCCCCATAAGTGTGTCAAGGCAGAGACTCGCGGAAGCGTTGAAAGGCGGTAAGCATCTATGGCAGGCTGGAACAGGCGCGGTCGCCGGGATCATCGAAAACTGCGATTCGAGGGGCTGGAAGTACGTAATCTACTTTCCATCACAATCTATAGCGACGAGATATGGGACGGAGTTTCTAACCCCCGTGCAGCAGACGGCGTAACACTAGCTAATGGTCATTACACGATTCCCACCGACATCACCATTGCACCCGGGGTGACCGTCTATTTGGATGATCCCACCCCTTCCCCTGCCGACCAGCCGAGCGGTTCGATTACTTGGAGCTTTGCGCCAAATACTGGTGGCTTGTTCTTTGGCGATGCGACAAGCACGATCGACGTCAGCCGGGGGGGCCGAAACCTTGCCGCGGCCAATTTCACGCTTAACATGAACAACAACATGTTGGGAGGCTCCAGTACGGGGGCCGGGCGAATTATCAACGGCGACTATGTAACAAACGGGACAACTGGCGACTCGCTATCAGTAGTGATCAATTCGCGTGCGGACATAGTGCTCGGAACTATCGACCTTCGTGTGAACGACGCGACAACTGCTCGGATTGAGATTAACTCCGAAGGCCTCGTCGACATCAACTACCTCGCAAATGCGGATACTAGCGCCGGTGGGAGTTCGACAAGAGACATTGATATCACTGGCGAACGTCTCCTCATTGGCGACATCGATACCAGAGCGTATCGCACGGAGGCCAATGTCGGGAACGTCCATCTACGCGCGCTTCAGCAGCCCGTCAACAGCATCGCACCAACCGCTGGCAACTCGGTCGTTTACAACACGATCACCCTCACCGGCACCATTAACACTAACGGTCCTCCCAACACGCTCAGCGGTGGTGGCGATCTGAATCTGACCGCCGCGAAAGTAGTTCTTGCCGAGACTTTCTCTGCCAATCTTTCGGAGCACGCGGAATTTGAGATTTCCTCAGGCATGGCGGGGGGCGGGTTTACCCAGGGCGACGTCTTCGTCAACCGCTCGGCCTCCGCGCCCGACCTGCTGAGTTACTCGGTTGCACACGTACCAGTTTTCCCGGGCGATGCCAACGCCGACGGAGTCGTAGGCCTTGCAGACTACACCGTATGGCGAGACACGCTCGGCTCTCAAGTCCAACTGAGCGCCGACTTCGATCGCTCGGGAAAGGTGGACGTTAACGACTACACTCTCTGGAAGTCTAACTTCGGAATGACGGTTCCCGAGGACGAACCGTACGACAGCGTGCGTTTCTTCGGAGCGCAACCCAACGATTCAACGTACGACAGCCAAGCGATTCAGCGCGCGATTGATGCGAACGAGACCGTTTACCTCCCCGCAGGTGAATACTGGCTGGACTCCAAATTGAGACTTCCTGCCGGTCGGAAGCTATACGGACCTTCGTCCGGTCCTCCGGCGGTGCTAAGGGTACGTTTTGATACGGGGTCGACCACGGATAACTACGCGATTGAGATCACCGGCGATGGAGTGGTGATCCAAGACCTAGCCATCGATAAGGATTTTATTGATGGTAGCTACGCGGTTGGTATCATCGCCAACAATCGTAGCGATATAACCATCGCGGGCGTCGAAATCCAAAACTACAGCGTTCGATATGGCATCCACTTGATAGAGTGTAGCGACTTCGTCATCGACAATTGTTACGTACACGATTTTCTGATGAACCAGTCCAACCCCAATGGCTACGAATCTGACATGATTCAAGATTCGCCAGCCGGAATACGAGTCACCCGCTCAATCAATGGTAGCATCACCAACAACCGCATTCACAACATTGATGTCGGTCCACTTGGAAGAGCATCCATCTCGGAGCTGGTCCCCAGCTATGGCCCCCAGACTCACCAGGCAGACGGCATCACGCTGAGCGATTGCTCTTATGTACTAGTAGAGTTCAACAGTATCTGGAATAGCGGCGAACTGGTCGACATTCTCGTATCCGACAACATTACGCTCCGAAATAACACCCTGCAAATGGCTTATGGCCTTGGTGTGAAGGTGATCGGATCGCAAGACAGTCTCATTACCCAGAACTACATAGCCGACGCGGCAGTTGGCATATGGGTCGGCGATCACAGCGCGATCAATCAATCGGTAGGTAACGAAATAATCGATAACGACCTCGTCAACACGGGCTCGCGGGGAATATGGAACATCGCAGCCAACAATCGACTGCCGATCGCCATTAGCGGCATATACGTTGATAACAATGCGGAGCTGACCTCTGTTTCCGACAATCGCATCTACAACTCCCTGGGCTATACCTACATCTACATCCGCGAGGGGTCCGGAAACAATACTTTCTCCAACAATGCGTTCATCACCGAACAGTTCGGCCCAGCCAGCACCGGTGATGCCGCGATCATTGGCGATTGGGCTGTTGGCTTAACCCATGAAAAGGAACTGATCGCTCTCAATCGCGCACTTGTTTTCTTCACTTACGCTGAAGATGCGGATGCCGACGTGAACGCCACCGCAGTGACCTACGGTGGTCGCTCACTCACGAAGCTAAATGACAGGCTCGCCACGGCGGATGGCGTTCGGACCTACGTCTCGGCGTGGATCTTGCTGCAAGACCAGATCAACATGGCCGCGCACGGACAATTTGCTGTCACCTGGAATACAACCCCCGACTCGGTGAACTATTCCAGTGTGTTTGCGACCAATATTTACCAACCGCAGCCGATCCGAGATCAGGACTCGGGGACCCAAGAGGGCGGGAGCACGATCAACACCTCGCCTCGGTCGACCGAAGCTGGTGATTTGGTGCTAGTCGCAGCCACGGTCGCCAACGAAGGTACGTTTACTGCCCAGCATGGCTTTATCAAGGCACAGGAAATCGCACTGTCGGGCGCGGACGGGTTCGGGGGATACAAAATTGCAACCGGCGGGGACGAATTTGGTAGCGCAACCCACACCCATTTAGGCTCCGGTGTTATGTACATGGGTATCTTGCAGAAGAATCCGTCGCCGGCAGTCCAGAAGGGTATTGATGTGACCACTTTAGGCATCATCCCCAACGATGGCGTCGATGATTCGGTCGCGTTGCAAAACGCATTGAACACAGCCCTCGAGGACAGCTTTTACTTCCCTCCCGGCACTTATCACTTTGGACAGCATGTTTTCATTCCCTCCAACAAGACGCTTCGCGGCGATGAAGTTGGCGTGTCCAAACTGGAGACATTGACCGACACGGTTATCTTTCGTGTCGATGGTGAGTCGAACATCACCGTCTCGAACTTCACCATGGAGCGCCCGCAGACTCAAAACTCCAACAATGAGATCATCCGCACCGACCTCGCCAGCGACTTGGTCTTCGAACACCTTCATATCCTAGACAGTGCATCGCGGGCACCCATCATTAGTCTGCTAGGCGGTTCCGACAATACCGTTCGCGACTCACTAATCGAGAACTATCAAGTGGTTCGTTCCGAGGAGAGCCCCGAGCAGCCTGGTCTTCACGATCAAGTATTCGGTGTAGGCGTCAACTTCGTGGGCAACTCTAATGTTACCGTGCAAAACAATCGCGTGATTCAGAGTACTCCGGTAGCCATTGATTTCGAAACCGCCGTAATCAAAGGGGTGCACCAGTCCTCGGCTATCCAGGTTATCGCCAGCGTCGGCGGAGCAGTCACAGACAATTATGTCTCCATGACGGGGCAAGGAATGGATTTGGGATCCTCTAGCTTCCTGACTGTTGCTGGGAACTTCATCGACGAGATCCATTCGGCTGGTATCAAACTGGTAAATGGCTCCAACAATAACGTGGTCGAAGGCAACTACCTCCGCAACAACGGATTGACTGGCATTTGGGTTAGTGCAGGCGTCGCCAGCTACGGTGGGTCGTTTGACAACTTGATCCAAGACAACATCTTAGTTGGCATCGGACAAGGATTTGGCCTCGATTTCTGGGATACGAACTTCGCCCTGTCGACCCCCGCAGCGATCCACCTACAGGCGGCCCAGGTTGGGTCCGACCGCGTCCGCAACAATACCATCATCAACAACCGCTCCTACGATAACGACGAACAGCGGGGCATAGTTGTCGCCGAATCTAGCAATTCGGGTTCACCCTTCGAAGCGTACATCAACGTTCCCTCCGAAGAGGACAGCAATACAGTGCATAGCAACATAGAAGACACAGGGCTTGCCCCCGATCCTCCTTCGTTCGGGATCGTTCGGACTGATCACCTCGGCGAAGGCGTCGAAGTGTGAGTACAGATGCGGAACTCAAACGATTGCTAGAGATAGAAAACGTATGGTGCAACATCATCTCTTCAGTTCCACGCCGCGCACCTTACTCTCGATATTCGTGAGCCTGACTTGCGTCTGCCAATCACCGCACACCATGGCTGCGGAGCCGGTGTCTTCCGCTACTTCGCAGTCGGGTCGTGACGTTTGGCCACGTATCGAGTCAGATTCCAAACCATGGACTTACTGGTATTGGATGGGGGGAGCCGTCGATGAGGCGGGGATAACAAGCCACCTTGAACAGTACCACAAGGCGGGACTTGGTGGCGTTCACGTTATTCCGGTATACGGGGTTCAGGGTGTCGAGGAGAGATACGTTCCATTCCTCTCCCCTCGTTGGATGGAGCTGTTATCACATTGTGTCGACGAGGCCAATCGATTGGATATGGGCGTCGACATTACCACCGGCACGGGCTGGCCGTTTGGCGGTCCGTGGGTAGAGCCGCAACACGTTGCGGCCCGCTTCACTCTGCAAGACTTTTCTCCGCCAGTTGGCGTGCCGATTGGGGAATCAATTCGCCCGCAGGCGAAGGGGTTTGCGGATTGTTCGCTGGTAGTCCTCATGGCCTACGGTCCGGAAGGAGACGCCCTAGAGCTAACCGACGAAGTGGATTCGAACGGCACCCTCAAGTGGACAGCACCGGACGCCGGATGGAAGCTAACCGCACTCTTCCAAACTCCGACCGGGTTGCCCGTTGAGCGAGCTGCGCCAGGTGGCGAGGGCCCCACTCTCGACCATTTTAGCAAGCCGGCAATCCAGCAGTATCTGCGGCACTTTGATCAGGCTTTCCAAGAGTCCGGCGACGTCCGTGTACGCAGCATGTACAACGACTCCTACGAAAACTGGGGAGCGAACTGGACGCCACACCTTTTCGATGAGTTCCAGCGTCGGCGGGGGTACGACTTACGCCGGCATCTGCACCAGCTATCGATCAGCGACACGTCGGATGTCGCAAGGCTGGTACGATCCGACTATCGGGAGACAATCGCCGATCTGATCCACGACGATTTCACCACGACTTGGGTCGATTGGGCCCATCAGCGGGGAATGAAGATACGCAACGAGGCACATGGTTCGCCCGGCAATCCGCTGGACCTATACGCGCTTGCTGATATGCCCGAGACCGAAGTGTTTGGCACGGGCTGGCTTGACGTTTTAGGCCTCGAACCTGTGGAGGGAGTGCCGAAAGGAGTTGGGGGCCCCCCCGACGTGCTGGCTTGCAAGTTGGCCTCGTCAGCCGCACACGTCGCCGGGCGACAGCGGTGCAGCAGTGAGACCTGCACCTGGCTTGGCGACCACTTTAAGATTCCCTTAGGGCACATGAAGGCGCAGGCCGATCAAATGTTCCTGATGGGCGTGAACCACATTTTCTTTCATGGCGCGGCCTACTCTCCTGCCGACGTAGAGTGGCCAGGCTGGTTGTGGTACGCATCTACGAACATTGGCCCCTACATGCCGGCTTGGCGCGACATGCCGGCGCTGTGCAATTACATAGCGCGTTGCCAAGCATGGCTACAATCAGGCCAGCCTGACAACGACCTGCTTGTATACCTGCCCATCTACGATGTCTGGGTAACCGACAAAGGCGAGCGTGATCTTCTTCAATACACGGGGGTCCATCATGCTCACCATTGGATCGATGAATTGATGCCTGGCTTTTCAGCCGCTGCCCGCCAATTGGTAAATCGAGGTTACACCTTTGACTGCATCTCCGACCGACAAATCGGAACATTGACCGTCACCGATGGCAAACTCACCAGTGCAGGCACACAGTATCGCGCAATCCTTATCCCCTCCTGTAAGGTGATGCCGGACCGTACTGCTCATCACCTCTTGAGACTGGTCGACGAAGGGGCGACTGTCATCCTCGGAGACTCTCCCGCCTCTGCGGTTCCCGGCCTAGGAGACCGCGAACGCCGCCAGGCCAGCTTGCTAGAAGCTATGCGCGAGATCCGCACGCTACACAAGGCGCCGGCGTCACGAGCCGAACCTCTTCCCTCTGGGCGTGTGATTATGGGGACGACCCTCGAATCAATGGTTGATCAGGCAGGTGGGCGGCGCGAATCGATGGTCGATATGGGGCTTCAGTTCATCCGCCGAAAAGACGCCGCCGGCAGTTTCTACTTTATCTTGAATCGCTCAGGCAATCGACTTGAGACGTGGGTACCCGTAACAGCGGTAGGTGAGCACATCGTATTATTCGACCCGGCCACTGCCAAAGTAGGGCGGGCAACCACGCGATTGCACAACGGAAAGCTGGAGTTCTTTGTACAGATGAATCTCCTTAGCTCCTTGATTGTAAGGGTAACCGATGAACCGAGTACCTATGCAGATTGGGAGTATGTGCGGGAGGTAGGATCAAGGCCGCTAGAAGGACCCTGGAAGATTGAATTCCTTGAGGGCGGGCCAACTCTGCCCGAGGATGTCACACGAAGCGAGTTGATCGATTGGACACAATGGAAAGATAACAGCGGCACGCTCCAGTCCTTCTCGGGCGTTGCTCGCTACACGACTTCGTTTGAGGTTAGAGATCCAGCGGCAGAACGCTGGATGCTCGATCTCGGTGACGTCTACCACTCAGCAACTGTGCGACTCAATGGCAAACTTGTCAGTCAGTTGATTATCGCACCATATCAAGCTGATATAACTTCTGCGGTTCGCGCCGGGTCCAACTTGCTTGAAATCGAAGTGGCGAACTTGCCGGCAAACCGGGTGGCGGAGCTGGATCGACGGCGCGTCGACTGGAAGAAGTTCCTTTTTGTGGACATCCTGTATCAACCGTTCGACGCAAGCGGTTGGAAGCCAATCCCTTCGGGGCTCGTGGGACCCGTAACTTTGCATGCACAACGCAAAGTGGCCCCCAGTGATTTGCTGCCAGCAAACGAGTAACGCCGCCCAAATCAGCGAACAGCTATCGAGAGCGGCGCGCAACGTCCATGTCGCTATCAAGCGCAAACCGGCGCGTCTTGAGGCCAACGATGTTTGACCTGTCGGTCTGCGTGCGAAAGGCGCTCCTTCGCCGATTGCCAAAGTAGAACCCACTCGTTGAAGTCACTGACCACCGCCTCAGGTCTTGACGTGCTCCGAACCAGAAAGCTGGGATACTCGTCTCGCCCTGTCGGCAATCCGTCCGGTTGATATCGCAGGTCGAAGCTCCATCGCACGGTATCGCTGTTATTTGGAAGCGATGAGTGTTTGGTGAGTCGATGTAGGCAAAGGATGCTCCCAGGCTTCATCGGAAGTGGCATAGCCTGCGATTCGAGTAGTCGCTCGGGAATCGTTAGTCCATTACCTCCAGGACAGTGATGAGCAAGGCCTCGTCGATGGCTTCCCGGAATTACGGCCAAGCAACCATTATTCTCAGTAGCATCGCAAATCGGTATCCACACGGTGAGTATAGGCGTATCGTCCGCGTCGGCTCGAATAACACCTTGATCTTGGTGCCAACCTGTCCGCCGAACCAGGAAGTCCTGCTCGAACTTACCTTGCACGGACTTCTCAGGTGGCTTAATTCGGACGTGCTGCACCGGGTTTGAAAGGATCTCGGGTCCAACGAAATCTTCCACAATGTCGAGCAGTTTTGGATTGGTAAGGAGCCGAAAAATCGGATCGCTCAGATGCATCGGCTCGTCAACATACACTTGAGAATCCGGTAACGAAATGTCCAAGTAGCGGCTTACGTTAATCGAAGACTCCGCCATGATCCTGGTGAGCCTTTCGACAAATGGCAGATGTGCATGGGTCGACCCTAGCCGTCCTTCCGCCACCCATTGCTTGGAGAGTCGGTCTAGCAGGGCCGCATAATCATCGATCACCGGTTGGAGGTCGCGCAGCGGATCCAACACGCCCTCGAAGACCACGAAACCCAGCTCGTCGAAGTGTCGCTTCGCTTCCACGACAATCATACTACACCTTACATTTCCACCGTTCACGACAAGCAGGCCGTGGGCCTCCGCGAGTCTGGCGCGCCAGACACATACTCCCCGCTCGATCTAGCATGGCAACTCCTGCCCCGCGCGTACATTCAACCCATCGGCAAAACTGTATCGAATTAAGTCATTTGCTACCGGCGAAATACCATCTGCACGAGCGACCCTACGTCCGACAGCTCACTCTTCTACTGGGAAGTCGTGCTCCCAGATGTCGTCGATCTTGACGACCCGCGGCGCGATGCTTGTAGCAGATGGCGGAAGATGGAGGGTGATCGGCACAGGAGTTTTGAGGCGATAGCTTCGCTTCCCCTCTCTGGTTTCCCACTCAATCTGCAGAACCCCACTGCCATCTGGCAGAGGAACGGTGCCCGAAGCCCGCTGCAGGGAGCAAGGGACCAGAGAGTATTCGTAGTGACGTTCGCCGAGATCGAACCTCGGCGTAACTCCTAGTACATAGCGACTCAACTGCCAAGTTGGCGAACCGGCCCACTGATGGCAGTGGCTCCATCTAGGGTCGAACACTTCAAGCCAAGTTGTTCGCCCATCGCCTAGCGACCATCCCCAGCATTTACGGTACTGGTCGAGCACGAACTCAAACTCGCCTCGGCAAATCAACTCTGGCAACACAAAGTGTGCGAAGTAGGGCGTGACAAGCTGCGTATCGCCAACCTCGGGATTGCTTAGGCGTGGGGCAGTGGCGTTGTTAGGAAAGCAGCTTAACATGTGCTGCTTCAAGTACTCGACGCAATCACGCTCTTCTTGCTCATCGAACAGCCCGAGCTTCAGACCAAACGCCGCGCGATGGTAGCCTATTCGTTGCCAGGCATCTGTTGAGCCCGAAAGCTCTTGCTCGAAGTAGCGGCGTACGATCGTCTCCATATGGCGTGCAAGACCTTCGTAATAGGACGTGTCGTCATCGTTAAGGGCGTTGCACCATCGCACCATGGCCCGCAAGCAGGCCAAGTACTGCAAATTGGTTCCCATATCCGAGACGCCAGGGCTGGGAACATACCCCCAGTCCACAAAAGCACCTATGAGTGCATCACGCGGGGCGAACACGAGGCCATCCGCAGTACAATTCGCCTTGAAAGCAGCAACGTTTCTTTTGGCGGCCGGAAGCAACTCTTCAAGGATTTTTCGATCGCCAGTTAACTCCCAATAGTGCACACAAGCAACGGTCCACTGCGCTGCGAACGTCGGGATGTAGTAGGTGGTACCAGGACACACAGCAGCTACCATTCCCTGTTCGTCGGCGCACGCTGCACTTTGGGTAAGGGCACGTCGCAATAGTGAGAGATCCGAGTACCCTACTGCCGTAAGGTCGAGCCCCACACTGACAACATCGCCCGTCCACTGTCCCCGTTCCCGCGTGGGATTGTCGGTCAGAGCGTCCTCTGAGCATGCACGAAGCGTGGCAACTCCCGTCGACCACACCTGATTAAGCAGCTCATCATCAGAATTAAAGGACCCCTCCGGCTCTCCAAAGTAGATGCGTTCGACAATTTCCTCCCGAATGAAGTTCACCCTCTCGGGCGGTGCCAGCACGTGCACCTCCATGAACCGCCCACCTTTAGGGGCAAGCGGAAAGAACTCTTGCGGTCCACCACGGGCAACGAAGTGGTCAAGGTTGCAGGAGTCGCTTGAGGAAAGGGCAATCCAAGGCGAGACCCGTCCATGATAGAGCGACTCGCTGTAAGCAAACTCCACCACCGCACCAGGGGGAAGGTCGATTTCGAAGCGCGGTCGCATCAGTCGCACGCGTCCCAGGTCGTAACGACGCCACACGCCTTGCGGCGGGAGCGGCGTGGCTACCGACTGCGGATTCAGCTCTCGTAGAAAGAACTGGGCGGCTGGATTATCCTTCTCATACCCGAACATCTCGACCAAGTTCCCAGCATCACTAGGCGTGACTACTTGCGTGATGGATTGGGTGTTACGGGTGCTCAGAGGTCTAAGCGGCCCTAGCGTGCGATCAACTCGCTCAGGCGTGACCCACGCCGAGTCGTCGAAATCTGGCGACTGCCACACGGGGATTCTTCGGGTGTCACACCATTCAACCCATCCAAGTTGCTTGTTGACTCTTGCAAGCTGTGACGAGTAACCATCCAGTAGCATGCACTTCCACGCGACGGGGATCTCGCTGGACTGCGATTCCACCACACAATACACGAGTGGTGCCACATCTTTCAGCATGCGAGTCACCTCTCCGGTGTGAGTGACCTGGAATGCAATCGTATGTTTTCCCTTCTTGAGGGTTCGCGTGTAGCTTTGATACTCCGGACACGCGGCGGTGAAACGAGCGGGACCTTCGCACAAATACTCACCGTCGAGCCAGCCAACGAACCAGGAAGCGCCAAATACCTTTAAGCAAACAGGCTGATCGGAGTGTAGCTCGAACTCTCCGCGAAAGGCGACATGATAGTCCTTATCTCCAGCGGCTACGCCAGGCAGCCACATGTATGGCGGCTCGGAAGCAACGGCGTTTCGGTCCAAACAGGCCGCGAGGGACCAGAGCACAACACTGAACCATCCACCTCTAAGAAAAACGGTAAGGAGAAGTGATGGATGCATTGATCGCTTTCGTACGGAGATGGGGATAAGGCGAGAGCGATTTGCCCAGAGAACTCTTGACGCAAAAGATCGATCCTCGAAAGGATCGCTCGTCGCGACAGCCAATTACTCCATGAGTTATAGCAGAGTAGGAGCCAGGCACTCGCCGGAACCAAATGAACTAAAAGCTAACCTTACTCACGATCTTCGCTACGGACGGCAACTCTGTCCATGCAACATTTCGTCACAAAGGTATCCACAAAGTCACCTAACCATTCTAAACAAGGGCTTGCTACACCCCTGCCCGCGCAGGACAACTCTCGAAGGGGCCGGTCGTGACCATGGAGATCAGTGTACGCAAACGGATATAAGTTTTGAGCGATTTTACATAGGCGCAATGGGACCCATTGTGCGATGGTAAAAATTGACAAGACTGCCAGACCCACCCTGCTAACTGGGGGTTGGTGCAAGTCACTATTCGTTCGTTAGCTGGTCTGTTCGTTCGTCCCAGATGCTTGCGTTCTTTGCTTTCATCACTTTTCCGGTGCCATCCCACAGAACCACGCACTGCGAACTTAAATGGTTGAATACGCACTTGCGGAGTTGGGTCCGTCGCTCACCTTTGCCACTAACGGCATGCCTGCGGTTTCCAGAGTTCACACAAGCGGAGTGTCATTTCATGTTCAAAATCATTCGCGACTTCTCGATCGGTTGGACCCGTGTTCATGTGGGCCTGAAAACTATCGCCCTGGTGGTTGCCGCCGCTCTATTCGCGTCCGAGATATTGGCCGAAAGCAATAGCAATGCCGCGCTCTCTGCACAAAGACTGCGTTGCAATTACCTCGTCGATCCGCTGGGCATCGGAGTGGAACAACCCGAACTTAGTTGGATTGTTGCTTCTGATCGTCGGGGTGCTATGCAGACCGCCTATCGCATTCTGGTCGCGAGTTCGCCCGAAAAACTCGCTGAAGATCGTGGCGACCTGTGGGATAGCGGACGCGTAGAATCCGATGAGACGATTCGAGCGCCTTACGAAGGGAGGCCGCTCCGCGACCGCGAACAAGTCTACTGGAAAGTGCAAGTCTGGGATGATCGCGGCACTCCTTCCAGTTGGAGTGAGCAGGCCACGTGGTCGGCCGGATTGCTGAGCGACACCTCGTGGAAAGCTAAATGGATCGGGGGGGCCACTGGTTCTGCCGAGAATCCGCTAGTGGACCTCGAGGGTGCCGACTGGATTTGGACAAAGCAAGAGGATCGCGACAATGGTGAACGCGTGTTCTTTACGAAATGGACTTTGCCAGAAGATGTGAACATCGCGTCGGCGTGGCTCACGGCGGTAGGCGGGGAGATCGTTAGTGTCTTTCTAAACGGCCATGAAGTGACGCAGACTATGTTTCGCGACGAGCCCTTGTCAGTCGACGTGCGCTCACAACTTAATCCTGGCAACAATCAGGTAAGCATGATGGTTCGCCAGAACAACGAGGGGCCACCCGGGGCCTGTGTCAAACTAGTCGTTCAGCCGAAAAGTGGAACTCCGTTGATATTCACCACCAATGGGGAGTGGAAGTTCGCTCGTCAAACCAAGGCAACCGATCCCAAGCTCTGGACATCGAAAGATAACGAGAATGTTTGGGTAGCAGGGCGATATGGCGACGCTCCATGGGGACATTTACGCACGACGCGGTTGGCGACGGAGCCGCCCCACTACCTGCGAGATGATTTTTCCATCAAATCGGGAGTACGCCGCGCCACTTTGTCAGTCACTGCATTGGGTTGGGCAGACGTTTACGTCAATGGCGAGCGAGTTTCGGACGATCTCTTCGGATCGGGTTGGACCGAATACAAGAAGCGTGCTTACTATCGCACCTACGATGTGACTTCGATGCTGACGCCTGGAGACAACGCGTGGGGGGCCATATTGGCCGATGGCTGGTACAGCGGACATATTGGCTGGAGAGGCCTCCGGGCCCATTGGGGAGAACACCCGCGTCTGAAGGCCCAGATAGACGTCGAGTACGAGGATGGCACGGTCGAGACAATCACTTCCAACGAAGGCTGGCGGCGGTCGCTTGGCCCCACAACTGTTGCAGACATCTTAATGGGCGAAGAGTATGACGCCCGCAAGGAACTCGGCAAGTGGAGCTCGGCCGGCTACGACGACAGTTCTTGGAAGCCTGTGTTTGCGGATTGTGAAGTAGACCCCGTTCTAGAAGCCCACCCTGCGCCACCCGTTGTAGTATTCAAAGAGTGGCAGACCGACAAAATTACGGAGCCCAAACCCGGCGTTTACGTATTTGACTTTGGTCAAAACTTCGCTGGTGTTTGTAGGCTAGCCGTCCGCGGCAAGCCTGGGCAGCGGATACAGCTTCGATTCGCCGAACGATTGAACGAAGATGGCACCATTTACACGACCAATCTGCGAACCGCTAGGGCGATTGACTACTACACATGCAAAGGCGATGGCATAGAGGTGTGGCAGCCTAGGCAGACATTCCATGGCTTCCAATACGCCGAAGTTACTGGCGTAGATGAGCGTCCGACAGCGGACATGCTGACGGCTGTGGCCTACACTTCGGATTTGGACGAGACGGGCGAGTTCCATTGCTCAGACGATCAACTAAACAAGCTCGTAAGCAACATTCTTTGGACGCAGAGAGCTAACTTTATTGAGGTGCCGACCGACTGTCCGCAGCGAGATGAACGCCTTGGCTGGACCGGTGACGCACAGTTCTACGTGACTTCTGCGTGCCTGAACGCTGACGTTCAGAGTTTCTTCCGCAAGTGGATGATCGACGTAGTCGACGCTCAGCGCGAGGATGGTCAGTATCCGTGTGTCGCACCTCTGTGTGTGACTAACGCCGATGGCGGGCCCGGCTACGCCGACGCTGGGGTTATCTGCCCTTGGACCATGTACCAAGTGTATGGCGACAAGACCCTATTGAAGAAGCTTTACCCGTCGATGCAGAAATTCATCGAGTTCTGCGAGAACCGGAGTCAACCAGGTGGTATTGCCCCAGAATCGTTCCACTGCTTTGGCGACTGGCTAAACGTAGAAGACGAGACACCCAAAGACCTAGTCTATACCGCTTACTTCGGACTCAGCACCCAGCTTATGGCGAAGATTGCGCGTGAGCTCGGATACGAACAGGATGCCGCTAGCTACGACAAACTATTCGCTGAAATCCAGCAGGGTTTCACGAACAAGTACGTCGACGAGAACGGCCGAATCGAGTGCAACAGCCAATGCGCGTACGTCCTAGCACTCAGCTTTGACTTGGTCCCCAAAGAGTTGCGACCTAAAGTCGAGCAACACCTACTGACGCGAATTCAGGAGCGCGATTGGCACATGTCGACTGGCTTCGTCGGCACTCGTGATCTAATGCCGACTCTCGCTTCGATCAATCGCAACGACGCGGCCTACGCGATTCTGCAGCAGAATAGCTATCCCGGCTGGGTGTTCTCGGTGACCCAGGGTGCTACTTCCATTTGGGAGCATTGGGATGGCTGGACTCCTCAGACAGGCTTCGAAGATGCTCACATGAACTCGTTCTCCCACTACGCGTTTGGTTCCGTATACGCCTGGATGGTTGAGAATATTGGTGGTATTCGCAGCGGAGCCCCTGCTTACCGCCAAGTTGTTATCGCCCCACAACCTGGCGGTACCGTAACCGCAGCGCGAACGAGTTACGACAGCATCCGAGGCCCGATCAGTACCGATTGGACGATCTCCGATGGCCAGATGCACTTAGTAGCGCAGACTCCCGCCAATACGACGACGCTGTTTCGCCTGCCAACCGACGACGCGAGCGCAATAAAGGTCGACGATAAGCCGTTGGCAAGTTTGAAAGTCCAATCACGGGCGACGGATGGGTGGGTAGAGTTTGAGCTGCCCTCGGGTCGGTACATGTTCGATTTCCCTGCACGGATCGCGACGATCCCAGCAAAGTAATCCCCTTCCCAAGGGGCGGTGCAATAAGCCATATGATGCACCGCCCCGAGGAAGAGGAGACTCGTAGTCCGATACTCGGAGAACGCAAATCCTTCGGACAAGTTACTCGACCACAATCCCTTGGATGCCCTTTACCCGCTCGCCCTTTACTGTGCAGGAGATGGCAACAATACTTCGTGTGGCCGGATCAATACCGTCTTCGCAGAAGAACCCAAAATCCATAACGAGCGGAGACTCAATATTTTCCGCCGAGCAGTCCACGAAACTTACCCTCGCCGGAGTACTCTGCTCGGGATTGGTAGACATTCCAAAGCCTTTGATCGTGGCAAGGCGCTCGTGGCCTTCTTTCGTCCAATATCCATTTGCTCCCGTCTCTCTCGCGTGACAGTTCACAAACTCAATATCTTCAACCTCAGATTCCATAACAAAGGCCGTATTGCCTGCTCGATACGAAGTGCAATTAACCAGCTTGCCGTGACGCTTTGGGTGCGCTAGTTTGAACCCAAACGTCAAAGTGTCACTAGCGGTGCAATCTTCGAACACGAAGTTCTCGCTAAGCTGACCAGTAAGGTCGATGCCTTCCCACACCTCCGAGAACTGACAGTTTCGAATCAGCACGTTCGACACGCCAGTCAGCGTGGCTCCATCGGCCTGCAATGGATACATTTGGTCACCAATCCGCGTTTGAAGTCTCGCAATGGTCGAATCGAGCACCTGCACGTTATTGGTCGCCGAGATGTACAGACCAGCGATTTGCTCCCGGACGCGCGCCCGTACAAACTTCTTGAGGCCTCTGTCGAAACGATAAAGCGGAAAATTATTCCATCCAAAATCTTCTTTGATGCTCTTCGCCGATGCGACTTCGAATACATTATCGCCGATGTAAGGAGCCCAGTTCATATCGTGGATGTTCAGCCGCTCTATCTTCACATCGGAGCAATCGCGGATAGACACGCCGCAACCCTTCCCGTCGCCAGTGACCTCAATGTCACTTAAAGTGATGGGGCTAGCGTTGGCAAGGTAGATTCCCGCCGCATTGTCGTCACCAAGAGACGCGTGCTCCCCGCGCCGAACGACGATTGCTTCCAGCTTGACCGAAACAGGTTTGTCGTTCTCACCAACAATCTCGAGGGTATTTAGATTGATCGTGCGAAGAACCGCGTCCGATTGGTCGCTGCTGAGCTCGGTATCTTCTGAGTAGCTCGCGAGGCCGTTGGCATGCAACACCGGTAGCGACCCAACATTCCACCGAAAGGCCTCAGGTGGTTCAACAATCATCTCTCCCCTTCCGCCAGCGGAAGGTATGTACTGGCTAACATCGATAGGCTTCATGACTTGCACGAAGGTTGCATTCCGCAAGTGCACATCGGTGCGAATCACGATGTTTCCATGCACAGCGTAGGTAGCCCCCTCACCATCGAGGATCGCGCCCTTTGCTTGTCGAATTGCGGACTCAATTGCGGCGCGGTCGTCCGTGTGTCCGTCTCCCTTGGCTCCCAACGAACGGAGTGTGGCCTCTTGAGCGCCTAGCATCGTAGGATCTGAGATAAGCAATAGTAGAACGGCAGCGACAATAGACAACCTTCTCAAGCTCATAGTGATACGCCTTCTGTTGGAGCGATCTCAAGGTACTTTAGATCGCAACGAGGGAAATGACAGCTACCGCACCCGGTGTAACGGTCGCGTGTCGGAATACGCTCTCAACTCTCTTCCTCAGCGCTTCGACAAATAGCCCCTTCCGCGGCCGCTGAGAGTCCTTGGAATGGAGGGCAGCGCCGTAAGCTACACTCCGTATCATTAAGTTCGCCTGCACTGATGTGGTCGGGGACAACTCGTGTTAACTGGAGTACGCAACCAGACCAACGAAGTAGAAGAAGACGCTCCGTGATCTATCCATCCTTCTTCTGGCCTGCACCACGCACTCCGGTTGTCGAGTCGGCTCGCATGTGAAGGATACGGGCTCTTTGACATTTTGGCCTTCCTCCGAAACGACGACACCAGGCGGTCTCGTTAGGGACTCCATTACACTTCGGATAGCGGCTCATCTGCATCGCCGAACCTATCGCGGTGCACTCCCATCTTGTCCATCATCGACAGGTACAGCCGACACATCTGGCGGTTTGGGCTTTGACTGTAGTCGAGTGTTCGTCCTGTTTGAATCTTCCCGCCGCCTTGGCCAAGTAGTACGACCGGAAGCTGCGTGGCATCATGCTGCCCGGTTAGCATGGACGAGCAAAACATTAGCATGCTGTTATCTAACGCCGTGTGCTCGCCTTCCTGAGTCGCATCGAGTCGCTTCGCGATGTAAGCGAGCTGCTCCACAAAGAACTGGTTTACCTTCAACCAATCCGGCGTGTCGCTGTGTGACAGCAAATGATGGGTTATGTAATCGACGCCTAGATGAGGAAAACGCAGAGCAGAATGGTCGTTATTCAGCTTCAATGTTGCGATGCGTGTTGTATCCGTCTGGAAGGCGAGTACGAGAATGTCGCACATCAACCGCATGTGCTCGCTTATATCTTGCGGAATACCCTCGCTCGGGCGAGGCATATTGGATTCTCGAAGCGTAGGCTTCCACCCCTGCAACTCGCCACGTGTGCCAGCATCGTCGATCCGACGCTCGACGTGTCGGACTGAATCAAGATACTCGTCCAGTTTTCGTTGATCATTGACACTGATGTTACGCCGCAGGTCGTGAGCGCTTGCGAGTACGGTATCCAACACGCTCTTGTCGGCCTGGGAGGCGGAGTCCTTGAACAAGCGGTCGAACGCCAACGCTGGATAGAGTTCAAGTGGAGTTGGCGCCGTTGGAGATGCCCAAGAAATGTGAGAACTGTAGAGCATTGAATAGTTCTTGTGGACGGCTGGATTCGATTTCTCGCAACCTAGTACAAGGCTTGGAATCTTTGTTGTATTTCCAAGGCTCTGCGCTACCACTTGATCGAAGCTCGCCCCAGACCGAATGTCTCCACCAGACGCTATCGGAGCACCCGAAAGTAAGTTGCCGGTTTGCGAGCTGTGAATGTTTCCTTTCAGGGCCTCCTCGTTGTAAAGGCCGCTGATGAACAGCATTCTATCCGTCAAGTCGCGGAGTGGTTCGAGCACTTTGCCCAGCTCCATGTTCGCTCCATCGCCGCTGGCCCACCACTCTCCTGCGTGAAAGCCATTGCCACAGAATAGAACGGCGAGCCGCGTTGGCGCTTGATTAGCATTCCGCGGTTCTACGGTATCGTAACCCCATACCCTTGCCGACTCCAACCACGGTAGCGCCATGGTCACGCCCAAGCCGCGTAGGACTGCCCGACGAGAGAATCGCTTACTCATGGTGTGGGGGCTTTCTGATTTGTAAGGCTAGCATCCTGTAGATCACGGCCGCGGATCTCGCGAAACTGCTTGCTTGATACGATTGTTTCTACGGCCGACGCGAAACGGTACTCATTCTCGTGCAAGTTCACGATCATCTCATCCAGCAGCGGCTGATCGGAGAGCAGCACCGAGCGCCCCAATGCGAACCCCAATAGCTTTCGACAGAACTGCTTGAGAAACTCATCACGCCGCTGGGTTAAGATATATCGACGTAGCCCCTCGATCCCTTCGAATTCGCTACCGTCGAAGGCGGCAACGCGGTCGTCGATAGCACGGTTCGATTCGTCTAGCTCTCGAAACCTTCCGATCGCGTCGAAAGACTCCAGGGCGAATCCGTACGGATCGATCCGGCGGTGGCATACTGCGCACTTCGAATCGCTAACGTGTCGCTCCACCAGTTCACGAACTGTAAGCTCATTGTTCGAGGCAATGTCGTCCGGTAGAGGTGGCACACCCGGCGGCGGCTTCGGAAGTCGGTCTCCGAGTATTACCTCGCTGAGCCAAGTACCTCGTAGGATTGGACTGGTACGTGAGGCACCGGATTGTGTTGCCAGCACAGAGGCCTGGGCTAGCACGCCACCACGGCCGAACTGCTTTACACCATCCACTCGGCGCCAATGTTCGCCCGCCACGTTTGGAATGCCATAATAGAGGGCGAGCCGCTCATTCGCGAAACTGTAATCAGAATCGATTACATCAAGAATGGGTTGATTCTCTTGGATAAGGTGCGTGAAGAACTGGATAGTTTCTTCGTGAATGTCTCTTCGATGCTCTAAAAAACTAGGAAAGTGCCGCTCGCTCTTCTCATCCAGCTGATCAAAGTTGCGGACATGTAGCCACTGGCAACCAAACTCCAGTGCCAATCGCCGACTTTTTGGATCGACCAGCATTCGGCGACTCTGGGCGAGAAGCGTTTCCGTATCCGATAGCTTCCCCGATGCTGCTAGAGAACGTAGTTCTTCGTCGGGAGGCGCGGACCATAAGAAATAACTAAGGCGGGTCGCGATTTCCCAATCAGAAACTGGCGAGGAGTCCATCCCAGGTGGTGGCACCTCGATGCGATAAAGGAACTCTGGACTGGAAAAGATACCCGCCAAGGTTAGGCGAAATGCCTCCTCGTGCGGGACGCCCTGGTCGCGGAGGTTCTCATAGAGGGTATTTATCCTGTTCGACTCTGTGGAGGTAAGTGGTCTGCGAGCGGCGCGACTTGCAAAATCTCCAAGCGCTGTTAGTTGCAAGGATTCGCTGTCTATGAGCTGCTTCCGCAGGGCGTTGGCTTCTTTCTCAAACGTAACTTCCAGCGGCCGAAAATCGTCCGCGACACCTATCTCGCCGGCAGACTCCAGCCATTGCTCAAGGGCGGTGAGTTGCGAAAGCGAGCCCTGGCTAACGAACTGAAGCTGCTCCCACAGGCGGTCGAGAGTTTGCGCTTCACCTTCGTCAAGCAGCAACTGAGTGAAGCGGGCGTCGTCTCGATAATAGAGGCGTAGCGAGATGGCTTCATCGTGCGGAACTACCGAGGCGTAGCATACGGCCGCTGGAAAGAGTTCCCGAAAGTCGGCGAAAGAGCTGAGGACTGCTCGCCGGGCGGCTGAACTTTCGCCAACTAGGATCGGATGCAAAGGATCTACACGCCGATTCTCTCCGGCACTCACTTCTTCAATAATGGCGGGCATCGGCACGTCGGTCGGTCGCGTTATGTCTTCCGCAACCTCTCTTATGTCCACATGGCATTGGACCGAACCCTCTACCCCAATCTCTGACTCTAATATCACGTCGGCTTCGAATTGGCTCCCCTGCGCAATCTCTGCGGGGATCGCAAGTTGTAGGACGCACGGAGCGCGGACGCACAGGTTGTCTGGGCCGATTGCTTGACCATCAGGCCCCCGCCCGAAGTGCTTCTCCGTTCTGTCAAGTGAAGCCTGCTCCGACGACGATGCCACCTCGTGGATCGCCGCTCCCAGCAGGGGACCACTTATCGAGTGAAGCTGCTCCTTCAAATCCCGGTCGGCACCGCTGCAGAACGGGGGCAAATCTCGCGTCAGCAGGTCTTGCACCTGAACCGCTAACCGCTGGTGGTCCTTCTCGGTGGCTGCCTCGCGCCAACGAGCCAAGACCGAATTCGGGGGAATTGAAAGCTGCCGTTTGGAGGATTCTTCCGTTTCTGTGTAGAAGCTCCAGATGCCGGGGCGACCCTTGCTATCAGCATGGGGGTTACCAGCCATGATATCCATAGCAACGTCATTGGCCACATTCCACGTCTCGCTGCCATGGACGTCCTCCAACTCCAACTCAACGCAACAGTGGCTGCAGCCGCGATGCCCACCGTCCGATGTGACAATAAGAGAGATCAAATCGCCTTTGAGTATCGGAACATCGATCAGCGACACCTCCCCTGCCCTGGGCTTCGATGCCGCTGTCGGTAGGGTTTCCGAGAACAGCACCCGTCGGGTGCCACCGCGTCTTAACTGCAATGACCAGCTAACAGCATTCTCGAAATTCGATAGCTCTCTTAGCACCGAGGCGCTAATCCGCATCTTCGCACTCGTAGGGCTAGTCCATCCGATCGCAACGCTCTGTGTGGCGGACGGGTGCATCGCGACTCCGTGGGCCCTCATGGGCCCAGGCAACACTGTTTCCTTGTCCGCGGGATTCGCAACGATGTAGGGAGTATCGTTCCTTCCCCAGCCCACTACTCGGCTTTCGGCGCCAAACAGAGTCTCGGTAGTGACAAATCGATCGTACACCTTGGCTAGACCAGGTGTGCGCACTCCAAGATACTCCGCCCATGCCCTAAGCACCGAGGGACTGACCTTGAATCTCTCTGCTTGCTGCACCCAATCGATTTCATCCGCGGATTGCGAGATTTGGTGTAACGCAGCAAGGCAATTAGCCGTTTCCAGCACCGCCCTCTTGTGAATTGAGCGGGAGGTCTCTACGACGCGAGGGAGATCGCTTATGAGTAAATCCGCACGCCCGATCGCTGTCAGTCGTGGGCGTTGCCAAACGACGTAGTCATTCTCATTTCCGTCGCCAGCGTCACCGGCGACCAGGGAGAGGATGATCTCTTTGGCATTGGTGCGCTCGGGAATCGCTACTTGCACCTTCAGTTCTGACACGACAGGATTGACAGGGGTAAGCCATTGCTCTGGACCGTCTCGGCGTCCGATCTGGCCTACGGGAGAAAAACTCCATAGACGCTGCTGCCAAGTGTTGGCTAATGCTTGAAGCGCCGTGGCATCGGCTAAATCTGCATCTCGCCACGCATCTCGTAATTCGGCTAGAAGTGGTGAAAGATCTTCCGTGTGGAGGATGTCCCACAACAAATGCAGGTACTTTGGACTGAGACCGTGTCGCCGCGCCGCTTCGTCGATAGTGAGCCGCCCTTCCTCGATCAGTTTGCGTTCGCAGAGCGTAACGGCGAAGTAATTGGCCAGCGGTATTTGGCCCCCTCTACTACTGCCCCATTCAATACCGGCCAAGTTCATCTCTTCCTTGCCCAAAGGAACTGTGTAGCGGGCATAGACTTTGCGAATATCAGCGATTAGATCATCTGTCCAATCGCGTCGCGTCTTGTGAGGCGAGAACTCAAAGCCGTCGGGGAGCAGCACGGCGTGCTCTGCAATCTCCTTACCGGCGTCAAGATACTTCGACAATAAAGTCGGCGACATGACCAACGAATTGCCAGTGTTCGTAAACCCTTCGCCCGCCGCGCCGTCTGCTGGGAAATGCCGAGCTGGATCAAGCGACTCAATTCCCGTTAGATCTCGAATTGTGTACGTATACTCTGCATTGCTTAGCCTACGAAGCACGACACGGCCTGGATCGCCCGACCGCGCAGACGCGGCATACTTTAAGTAAGCCTGAAGCCAACTGCCCAGCTGCTCCCGCTGGCCTTCAGTTGGTTGAGGCGATCCTTCCGGCGGCATAAGCTGCTCAGACAGCATTTCCTCGGCGGATTGCCAGAGCGACTCCTCTCGCAGCGCACCGGCGCCATCGACAACTCGCGAGAAATCGACTTCACCTTCCACCGAATCACCGCCATGACAGGCGAGGCAGTACTTATCGAACAGCGGCCGAATCTCCGACTCCCACCTCGAGCCAAGGTTATCTTCGCCCGGTGGAGATGCACAAGAACAGGGTACTACCCCGAGAAGCAAGTATCCGATAAGTGAGAGCGCGACGAATTTGCCTAATGGGCGTACGGCGATTCCACCATCTGAATGATGATTGCTGGATCGCAATGCGCCGCGCTCTAGATAGTCCATCGGACGCTCTAAGGTTGATAGTACTCCGTTGACGACCTAATTTTCGTGAGCTGAAGATCACCGGTAAATGCCGATGGTTGCCAAAAACATATCGCATGTGTTCGCGATACTCTTAGCGTCTTGGCAAAGCCTCGACCTACGTTGAACCTTTGCCCGCAGGATACCGGTACTTCACCACTTATCCGTTCGAAACGGAGCCGCTGGGAGCCCAGCCGAGTTTCTAAGCGAGGATTGCGGGTCATTTATCCAGTTCATGCGAACTGCGACTGGTCGTGGGACTTGCGGGGATGACAGTGACACTTTATCGCCCTCGATACGGGCGGTAGCCGGGAAGAACTTTCTGTCAGGTCCAGCAACGGTAAACAAGTCGCTGAGGTTCCCACGCGCGACAAGTCCGTTTGCGTTATCGAACTCAAGACGGACCTCCGAAGCGCCGTACTGAACGTCCGCGAGTACGGGCCCTCTATCCTGCACGTCGCGTCCGTATACTTGCTTCAACGCAATAAGTGAGAGGCGCCTGCCAACATCGCGCTTGTTGCGTGGATGTAGATCGACAGAATCTCCAATGTCGATAGTCACGGCCATGCCCACATCCTCCAACCGCAGCGCGGCCGTCTGTGCCTCTCGCAGACGCGGCCACGACTCTTTGGTCAGATCGTCGTGCTGGTCATAGTTTGGCAACTGAACGAACAAGAAGGGGAGTTCGGGCTGCTGGAATGCCTCACGCCAGTGGCCGATCATCTTTGGAAAAAGAACTTTGTACTCCGCAGGTCGCGGTACGTTTCCCTCCCCCTGATACCAAAGAATGCCCGCTAGTGTGTAGGGTTCGAGAGGGTGGATAAACCCGTTGTAGAGGCCACCCGGCTTATTGCGATCGCTATCCTCCCACGGTCGCGTGGGTCGAGCTTCGGTGAATTCTACTCCGGACAGCTTGGCAGCATCTCTTCGCCCCTCCCATTGGCTAACATCTTGGCGGTGTTGCTGCGCTCGTTGTTGATAGGCATGCTCTAATCGTTGCCACTCATCGAAAGCAGGGATAGCCGCGGGCTCGTCGTAAAGGCTTTCAGCAGCCATCCACCCCTCGATGGGGCTCCCACCCAAAGTGGCCTTAATGATCCCAACAGGAACGCCCAACTCGGATCGCAGTTCTTTGGCGAAATGAAATCCTACGGCAGTGAATCGCCTCGCAAGGTCGGGCGAGCAAGACTGCCAGACTCCGTCTGCGAACTCCGAGGGCTCTTCGAGAATAGCTGACTTCACTTCGAAGTAACGGAGTAGCGGATCTCTAGCAGCGGCAATCTCCTGATCACCTCCTTCGGTCGAATCCAATGGTAGGTTCATATTGGACTGCCCCGAACAAAGCCATACATCCCCAACTAGAACATCTCGCAGCACAATCTCGTTCTCACCACGAACTTTCAATTCCCGCGGTTGCGAACTGGCGGCAAGCGGTGCGAGGCGAATCAACCAAGACCCTTTTGCATTAGCCACTCCGTCTTGCTTCTGGTCGGCGAACTCCACCGTGACCTGTTCTCCTGGAGTCGCTGATCCCCAAATGGCGACAGGCTTATCACGTTGGAGCACAGCACCGTCGGACAATAAGGTCCCAAGCTTGACCTCTGCGTGCGCTTCGAACGCGTTGAGGTGCAGCAGCAGCGAAAGCGCGGCGAGTCCTAGAATTGACTTCATCATCCACCTGTTGTTGAGAAGATACCGACCTAGTCAGACAATTCGCGCACCGCTTGATTGCGATCGAGCATCTTTTGATTGAGAGTATTTGCAGTCTTCGAGTAGGGTCCATTCACTGCATTGTGGAGTTGAACCATCTTAGCCATTAGCCTATCAACTACTTCTGGGTACTCGTCCCTCATGTTCCATTTCTCATTCGGGTCGATGTCCATGTTATACAACTCCACCTCTTCGTATTCCGAATTACAGTGGAGCTTCCAAACACCGTCGCGCAGGGCCAAGCCGGGAGCAGCCGCCCGTGTGTCGTCGCGCAGGACCACACCAAATGGGAACTGCCAAAAGAGCGGCTGCGCCCGTTGGACCGCGTCCCCCTGTAGTACGGGACGTATATCGACACCATCCAGCGGGTAGCTCCCATCGGTCGAGATGTTGTTGGCGGCGCAAAGCGTCGCCAGCAAGTCTGGAGTCCAGCTTACCTCGCGCGACTGACTCCCTGGACGAGTCACACCGGGCCACCGAATGATACCAGGTACCCGTATCCCTCCGTCGTAGAGATAATGCTTGCCACCTCGCAATCCGCCAGTCGAGCCTCGCGCTCGGTCGCTCCAAGGAATAAGATGTGGCTCGGGGCCATTATCGCTCGAAAAGATCACGATCGTGGATTTGTCCAGGCCGCTTTCCTTGAGGTAATCGAGAAGTCGTCCATACTGCTCATCCATCTGGGTTATCGCACCGCAGAAATACTGTTCGCTCTCCGGTCGTGCGCTATACATGTCGCGGTACTTCTCCGCGCAGTCCACCTCTTGATGTGGAGCAAAGCTCCATAGATTTATAAAAAATGGCTGCTTCGGAGCGCCGGCAATGAATTCAATTGCTTCATCAACGTATACTTCCGCAGTCCAGCGGTTGGGCGTCTCATACTCCTTACCGTTGCGTCTCCACTTCGAGTCGCGGTAGCTTCCATGCCGAGAGGCACCAAGCACCATGGAGTAGTCATAGCCGTAGTCTTGCATGGAAGGCTCGTCATCATGCCCCAGAAAACTGAGATGCCATTTCCCGATATGTGCCGTGCGATACCCGGCCGATTGCAGCAACCGTGGAAGTGATGGCTCCGCTACCGGCACGTGGTGAAAAACTTGCGGGCCTTGCTCACGAATCAGATGCTGCATACCGAACCGGTTCTGGATGCGTCCGGTAAGGAGTCCCGCCCGCGACGGGGAGCAGACAGGCGCAGTGACGTAGAACTGCTCGAGTCGGCAGCCTTCGACAGCTAGTCGATCGATACATGGGGTTTGTACGTAAGGATGCCCCTGGCACCCAAGATCGCCCCAACCCATGTCATCCGCGTAAAGGATGATGACGTTTAACCGAGAGTCGATATGGGCAGTAGCCCCACCTTCAGCGGAGGCAGCCTTGCTGTTCAAGCAACTTAGTGCCATCAAGATCATCCACGCGACACCAATATGGCGATCGCGCACTGTCACACCGAGCAGACTCATCTATGTTTTCTCTTGGTAGGGATGGCACGAGCAGCTACTTCCGAGGCGCGGTGTAGCCGAGGCGCACAAGATGCTCCTGCAACCGATGCCTCGTCTTGGCGACTTCGTCACTTTGATTGGCGAACTCTAAGGCATGCGATTCGTCAGGGTCGTGCTCCATATCGTAGAGTCTTCCATCGTCGTAGAGCTTCCATCGTTGATTGCGGACGAAACTTCCACCAAGGTGATGTTCGCAAAATACAAACTCTCGCGGCGAACCTTGCCCGTCGATTGCAGGAATGGTCTGACCGTCAAGCCTAACTTCGCGCGGAAGTTCTACACCCAGCAACGCAGCGGCGGATGGCATGAAGTCGACGATGCTAACAAGATCGTCGCTTACTTGGCCAGACTCAATTGCACCCGGCTGACTAGCAATCAAAGGTACCCGAGTGCCCCAGTCTGTTAGCGTACCCTTTCCACCGGCTATCTTGCGTCCACCCATCTCGGAGTAGACATCTTCGTAGACGAAGCGCTGACCCTCTGCGCGAATCAAGTTCACTTTGGCAGTGCCATTGTCGCCCAAGAACAGGACCAGAGTGTTATCACGTAGACCTTGTCCCTCCAGGGCGTCGAGGACTCGTCCAACGCAGTGGTCCATTTTCGGCACCATTTCCGCGTACGTGTCGTAGCGACCATTGGGTCCATAAGGGGCCGGTTTCTCAAGATCATTGGTCTCGGCATGGCACAACGTCATCGAGTAGTAAATGAAGAAGGGCTCACTTCCCTGGCGCCCTATGAAATCGACCACATAATCGCATTCGACATCCGGCCCGTAGCGATGGGCAGTGTCGCTCCGCACTTCGCCGTTCTCCCAAATAAGCGGATTGTAGAACCAGGGTCCTTCATGCCACCCGGTAACGCAGTACTCGTCGAAGCCGAGGCGATGCGGATGATCCCGATCTTCACTAATCAATGCGAGCTGCCACTTCCCCGATACACACGTCCTGTAGCCAGCACGCTGGAAGGTGTGGGCAATCGTGTGAGCCTCTGCTGCTTTAGGAAAGGTCATCCATTCAGGGTGTCCCAAACGAAAGGGATATTGTCCAGTTAGGAGTGCAATGCGAGTTGGATGGCACATCGGCATCACATAACACTGCTCGAACCGAGTGCCACTAGCTGCCAACTCATCGATCCGAGGCGTCTTGTACGACGTGCCTCCGTAACATCCCAGAACTTCGCGTCCCACGTCGTCGGCGAGAATAATGACGACGTTTTGCTTGGCCATCAACTCAGCCTGCAATCCCACCGGCAGGATAAGCACAACACCAATGGTGAACCACTTAAAGTACACTGCGACTACTCCTGTTTAGCGCCACTAGCATGCGTTTAGGCTCGCTGATTTACCTGACTATTCCACTAGCCAGAAGTAAGGCTTTCTGAACGGCTAGATCATGGTCTGCCGACCAGCGTGACACGGAATCACCTCGCACGGTAGCGGCAAAATCGCGAAGCTGGTCGTGATATCTTCCTTGCATTTTCGCCAATTCGATCTCGTTGTGACCGGCGCTGAATCCGCCGACGGGTTCGGCCAACGTCAGCTTGAGTTTCGGCTCTTCGAGCGGACGAATCTCGACAGTCCCTTTTTCGCCACACACTACAAACTGACGCCGATCGCCTGCGAATGGCTCGACAAAGGTCGCTCGCACGGTCGCCAATGCTTCGGGATACTCGAACACGGCTAACTGGTTGTCGACCACATCGTCCTGCTTCGGATAGAGTCTCTGTCCGAAAGCATGGACCTTTGTTGGCACCCCTAGAACCGTGACAACCGCGTCGATCACATGACTACCAAGGTCAAACATTGCGCCCCCGAGCGGCTCGTAGTGCGTCGCCCGGCGCTCCGCCGGACGCACCGTGCTCATGGTCGTGTTGAGCTCAAAGACTCTACCGAGCCACCCTTCGCGCACCGCTCGAAAGCAAAACTCAAAAGCCGGGTTGTAACGCAGCATGTAACCAATCTGGACCTGAACCCGTCGGCTGTCCGCTGCTGCGAACAAATCCGCTAGCTCGCGCACCGACCTACCTGGTGGCTTATCTACATGTACCGACAAGCCCCGATTGACGGCATTGGCAGCGGTGGGGATGAGGTCAACGAATTCGGTCTCCACCAGTACAGCACGCAGGCCGTCCTGGGCATAAAGCTCCTTCTCATTCATCCAGGAGAGGCCTGCATACTCGGGAAGCGACTCCGCAGCTTCTCGCAGTTTTGGATCTCTTTCCACGACACCAACGATTTCGAAGTCTTCGGTCAGATCACGCATGGCAGCCACCTTGCCGGCGGCATGGGAATGCGCCGTACCAATCACGCCAACACGAATCCTAGATGGGCTGTCAGATCCCGCCAAAGCGCTTCGCTGCATCGCCATTAGGGCGGAACTGGCAACAGCCCCTCCTACTGCTTGGGTGATAAAGTTTCGGCGGTTCATTGCATGGCTCCCAAGATAATGTGCACTGGATCGAGATTGAGACGCCGTGTTAGCTACACTGAATGTTTCGCGGACTGACGCGATGGCGCGCAGAACTTCGAATCCGTGGACATGCTCGCCCTAAAGATTCGCCTTCACCGCCTTAATTCCCGCAGTCGCCGAAAGCAACCCTGGATTTCGGCCGTAGAGAACAACTCGTGGAGGAGCCGCCCGCAAACTCGCTAGATACGTCGAAGAACCATCAGACTGACACTCTGCATAGTCGCAGCCCAGGAGGTACGGGGCAATGACAAACCTTGTCAAGAATATGTCTGTTTACGTCGCAACGTCGAGCCAAGTGCGTCACCCCTGCGCGTGCCTCTCTTCTAGTTACTTAAGGGCAGCAGAGTCGTCGTCTTGGGAAGGAACCTCTGAGTGTTCCGAGCTCACAATCAATCCACGACTATCATAAATATTGAAGTAGTACACTGATACCTTGGTAGGTATTCCTGCGCTCACCGTCGATGTCTCGGTATCGACGGTGGCTTCTAACTCTTTCCACTCGCGTGCATACCAATCACCGTGATCTTCCGTGTAGACAAGTCGAGCTGATTCGACATGAACACCTTCAGGTGCGACATACTTCGCCGATGCGTGTTCGTTCTGGTGCACTTGATTCATAATTTGAACGAGTGGCCTACCTTTATCGACCATAGAAGCGGCGAACTCGTAGATCTCTGGAGGGTCCCAGCCGGAACCATGGCCATGATCCATTCGGACGCGGATTGATACGGAGCGACGCCCTGTCGGCAAGCGGTACGACTGCTGAAACATGGGAAGATAGTAGTGCTTGTCGTTGGTACCGTTGATCCAGAGCATCGGACACTTGGCGTTGGGCAGATAGGTCGAAGGGTCCCAGAGTCGCATCCATCTATCGTGCCCGTACTCGTCAATCGCCTTCGACCAGGAAGGCCCTTCGTCGAGAAATCCGCAGCCGTACACCGGGATGGCGAACTTGAATCGCGAATCGACTCCCACCGCAAAACTAGTGAGATAGCCACCCCACGAAATCCCCGTTATGCCGACCTTCGACGAGTCGACTTCGGGAAGAGATCGCAATAGCGAGTTGGCCCGAATGATTGCCGACACGGCATGAAATGGCCACTGATCTTGCGGCGAATCTTCAGACTGATTGAACCCAAAACGCGGGGGGCCTGCAAATTCGTGACGAAATAGATCTGGGTTTTCTTGAACGTTCTTGGGTACGCTTCCGTTGGTGTCGATTGCGATCGCCGCGAACCCGTGGCTATTCCAAATCCGCACCCATTGCGCAAACGCCGTACCACCACCACCGTGGACGCACACAACTCCCGCATAGGGAGGCGTAAACTTCGAGCGATCTGGCAGTCCTATATAGGCATAGACCTTGGTCGGTCGGCCCTTGTAGGCCTCGCCATCGAATAAAATTGCTTGTACACCTTCCTCACCGTAGGCATCCGTTTCGGCGTACGCAGGGGGAGAATCGAACGCTTCTCGATTCCACTCCACTTCCTCAGATTCGGCACTGCAGCAGTAGGTAACGAAAAGAGCCACCCACAAAATCACGGGTAGCTTCAACCAGCAATTCCCGAAAAGGCGGACCCATATGTTCTTAGTAGGCATCTGCGAACCTTGATCTCTAACGTATCGAGAGGGGCTATAAGTTGATAGGAAATCGCACCTACCAATACTCCGGCACCTTCTAGCGGCCTTGAACACTGCGACGAAACTCTCGCGGCGTGACACCGTTCTCATTGGTGAAGACACGTGTCAGGTAGTTGTAGGTTGCAAAGCCACAGGCGTCAGCAACTTCTTGCATCGACATGCTAGTCTCCGCGAGCAGCGACTTCGCCTTCGCCATCCGCACTCTGCGAATCTCCTCTGTGGGAGACCGCGAGAGTGCTTGCCTAAACTTGCGTTCTAGTGAGCTACGCGAGACGGGCACGACCTTCAATATGTCACTAATCTGAATCGGGCCACATGCTTTGGCGCGAATGACTCGAAGAGCTTGGACGACATCTGGATCATCTATTGCCAACGTATCCGTGGATCGCCGCGACACGACGCCGGTCGGCGACAGGAGTAGCTGTGGTTGTGGACTTCGGCCCTCCCTCATCATCTGATCCAAGCTGCGCGCCGCCTCGTGCCCAATCTGTTCCGCCGGCACGTTGATCGCAGAGAGCGATGGCCACGAGGCATCGCAAAGCAACTCATCGTCGGCACCTCCCAACACAGCCACCTCGTACGGTACCGAAAGGCGTGCAAGCCGACATGCCTCGAGCAGGTTAGCTCCAGCGGTCGTCGCCCAAGTGAAGATGCCGACGGGGCGCGGAAGGGACCGCAGCCAGGCGGCTTTGTGTTTTAACTGAGCCGCATGCCCAGCAGTGGCCGTAGTTTTCGATGGGGTGTAAACATCGCACCCGTATCCAGCGTCTTCGACAACCCCGACAAACGCATCTCGGTGACGCCTACCGTAGTCTGTTTCTGGAAGGCCGGCGTAGCCGAATCGTACCAATCCTCGATCGCGGAAATGCTGCAGCGCTAGCGCAGCGGATTCAAAGTAATTGGTGGTCACTTGAGGGAAACAGTTGTTCGAAAGATGCACTGCGGAAACATTGACTACCGGCAGTCGCGTCGCCTTCATTGCACGTAGCATCTGCTTCGAGGTGATCCTCGCAATGATTCCATCGCCTCGCCAACCCGGCGGCAAGCGCAGTGCCTCGGCCTGGCCTCGCGCTTCAACCGTTAAATGCCATGGGCCGTGTTTATCCGAGTAACGGATAACGCCACGCACTACCCGCCGACCCCAGCCAGTCGCAGTATCTACAAGTACGGCAACATGCGGTAACTCGTCGCCATCCATCAATTCACCGCCTAAGTGAGTGGGCCGCTATGAAGAGCAAAGAGCGTAAAGCAAACGGATATATTCTTGGCAAATCTTTGCGTGGATGCAATAGGATAGAAAATGGCAGGGTCGCCAATTGTCATGCAAGTCGTATTCAAAAAGTGACGGGCACTGAAGCTACCGCAACGCATCAATACCACCTCCAGCTAGCGGTAGTCATTTCGTAACCACGATCAGATCAGCACGCTTTAGGCCGAAATGCCTCGCTCACGCCGAAGGCGACGATTTGCTAACCTTCCACTGGACTTACTGTCGCGCTCCACACTTGTCTATCCCGTATCGAGCAATAGCCTCTACGATTGCCGAGTTATCTAACGCGCCTAGCCCTATCTCTTCTGCAAATTGCAGAACGGATAGGTGCAGCTCAGAAAATGGAAGTCGACCTCCACGAAGGAACATTTGTTCTAGTAGTATCCTCACATCCTTCGCATGCTGTGACAACCTCGCTTGAGTAGCGAAGTCGCGAGCGATCATCTTGTCTCCCTTCGTATCCATGACTCCAGAGTAGGAATTGCACCCCTTTAGTACGTCGAGAGTGGATGGCATGTCGAGCTGCAAGGCTTCGGCCAATAATAGTCCTTCGGCCAGCGCTGCTCGATTCAAACCGAGAATCAAGTTACTTACCAGCTTGGTTTTGGTCGCACTTCCCCACGCACCCGCGAAGTACCGGGTTGGGGCCATCGCGTCGTACAAGTCTTGGCACGCCAGGAAAGCACCCTTCGAACCAGCTACTAACGCAACGCCTTGTCCACTACGCGTCTGGTCGCTAGACGCTACGAATGGCGACTCCAGATAATCTACACCTCGTGCCAACAATTCAACGCCAAGGCGTGCGGCGTCATCGGGAGGTGTTGTAGCGACATCAATGAACAGCTGTCCGGCGCTAAGGCTATCGGCGTGCTTTTCCAGAAACTGCTGAGTGTCATTGGAACAGTACAGGCAAAATAGGGCTCGTCTGCATTCACTAAGCGGATCGTTAGACCACTGGGCACCACGTCGCTCCAGCAAATCCGCCTTCGCTCGATGAAGGTCGTTCACTACTAGCTCGAAGCCTGCTTCAAGCAGCCGTTCGGCAATAGCGGTGCCGAGCAGTCCAAGCCCGACAACTGCAATCGGCGACTTCGCATACTTTGCATAATCTGTCATCGGGATCCAATAAATCGATTCAACACAATGCTTTGGTTAGTTAAGCCACTATCCCACCATACTCAGTTCACGATTGCATTCTCGCCGTAGCTCGCCACTGCCTCGGACTGGTATTAATGAACGTGCGGAACGCGATGCGCATGCCCTCCCGGCTCCCAAAGCCTGCCATATGGGCAATCGCCTTCACTGGTAAGTCGGTCTCCCGAAGCAGTCTTTTGGCCCTCCCGAGCCGACAGTAATTAATCTCATCGAGGACTGAATGCCCGATTACGATTGCAAACTTTCGATCCAGCGTCCGTCGACTAACCGTTAGCTGCTTCGCAACGTCATGGACGGAAAGCGGGCAATGACTTCTAGTCCATATATACTCGAGGGCGGCGAGTACCGTTGGATCGTCGATCTTTTGCATGGGCGCAATCGACTTTCCCTCGACGTAATTCGACTCAATCAGTGGCTGAAGTAAGTCGCCAAACAGCGAGAGCGCATGCAGCGAGAGCAGTCGTGAATTCTGCGCCGGACGGGAATGAATACGTTGCAGAAAATCGTCAAACCTCGCTTGCATCTCCGGAACTAAGCTTGGAAGTAGCGGAAAGTAAGCGAACGTCGGCAGGACATTGTACGTCTGATAGAGTCGATGGAATTGGGTACCGTTTGCGCTTACCCACCGCTCGGTCCAGCCGGTCGTTTTGCTCGGCTTGTAGCGATGCCATTCGTTGGGAAAAACGAGTAGCAGCGCGGCACCTTCAATTTGCACCGACCCAACCGCCTCCGATTCAAAGGTCCCTCCACCATTACTAACGAGGGTAATACGGTACTCGGGTAATGTTCGTCCAGTTCGCCAAGAATAATGATAGAGGGTCGGGTGCTCTTCTGGCGGATACACTTCGCCAGGTTGGCAACGATGACGCCCCGCGCCCACGACGTACCCCCCCCATTCCACATCGGCGGATGTCACTGGCAGATAATGACAGATTGACTCAGTTTGATTTTGTGAGCCTAACATAGGCACGAAAGATCAGTTCTACGTGTTATGGGTAATTGGATTTACACGGCAATTGGTAATGACTTTGCATGGACACGGACCAGAGTGGCGAGGTTGCACGCCAGTCGCCTCCCTGCCACCGTCCAACTGCCCCTTGCCCCAGCATGCGCGAGTAAGGTCGCAAAAAGGTCGGCCCAACTCAAGATTGCCGATGGAGCCCAACGTCTTCCTTCAGCAGTCGTTGCACGACTCCTGCGGAAGAGTTACTGCGCTATTTCAATGTTGGATATACCGTCGGCTCCCGGAGCGAACGAGTTTCCCGAAAAGGTAATGTTGATCGGCTGCGGCTCGCTCGATTCTACGTGTACCGCGAAGCGATAATTAGGCTTCCTGGCCGAGGACTGCTGCACCTCACTTTGAACGTCGTAAACCACGTTACCTTGGATCAGCACGTTGCGAAGGGGTGGGTTCGACGGCAACTGTGCAGCCTGAAGTGCAATGGCGTAAGTTGATCCACGATCGTCCTGGGCGCCACCGTAGTGCCAGTAATCATCCCCATAGCCCATTTCGGTGATAACGTTGTTAGCAATAGCAGTCCCACCGTCAACGTTCGAGACTTGCTCAGCATCTTCATCGAGTTCGCCATAATGTGAGCCGGCACCAGGATTCAGCAGGATGCCCCACAGATCGGCACGCGACACAATGTTATTGGCAAGCACAAGGTTGCGAGCCCCATGAGTAGCCTTTAGGCCGATCATTGCACCACAGATGATATTTCGAGCGCAAACTGATTGGTCGCAATGCATATCCACCCCCTGGGCGGCATTTTCGATGTAGTTGTCGACGATATGCACATGCTTTGTGTTAGACGGATCTCCCACGAAAATCGCTGAACCTTGATGCCAATTATTGGTGTAATTATCTTTCACCGCACGTCGCCCCAACTCTCCCAGTTCGGTTGGATGACTCCCTTCGGTAAGCCTTCCCAGGTCGTACTTTTCCTGGTTCTCACGGGTTGGACGGATTACTCGTTCGATGACTCGATTAGATCGAATACTCATACTTTGGCTTCGCCTTACAGCTATTCCGGTCCCGTCAATGCAGTTGAATGCATACCCAAGCATCGGATTGGCTGTCCGATCATCGACGCCAATGCACTTATAGTTCACCACCTCGCAATCCCTGATCGTACAATGCTGGCATTCGTCGAAACCAACGGCAGCACTCTGTGATTTATTGTTGAGGACTCGAAGATCATCGAGCGTAACAGCACTACTGCGGGCCACCAGCACGGCACTCGCCGTTGCACGGTCGGTGTCTTCTGGACGCGAAAGGGTCACATGGGCAATACGGACGTGCTCCGCATCTGCCACCACAACCACAGGCTCGTTAGGGTTGCGCTGAACGACGACACCATCTCCATCCAACCCGCTGTTATTGGTAGTAAAACGTAGCGGCTGATCGATCTCGTGCACACCGCCATCGAGAGTCACAACTCGGCCAGGATTCTTGTCAATCGCTTCCTGAATCGAATCGAAGCGGTCAACCGGAACGCCAGCGAAAGCTTGCCACCCCCCCAGCCCACCGCACCACACTACGACGACCTTAAGAGAAACCAATACGGTGATTGCTACGCGCTGTTCAAAGCCGCGGGTAGAAACAAACATAAGTAACACCTGTGAAAAGTTGCCAGGAGTCCGTGAAAGTCTCCCCTTCGAGCCGATCCGCCACTAACACGGCCCTCTTGAAGTTAGCAGCGGTTTCGTCCGATTGCAACATGCAATACGCCACGAATTAGGTCGCGATCGCGCCCGATATCAATCACGTCAGGAGCCTTTTAATACTGGCTCGACGATGACCTTCCAGACTCGCGCCCCAATGCTCGCGTGAGTTCGCATGCCACGATTTAGGCCACCCCAAACACATCGGTGTAGAGGCCGAAGACTATGAACCCTGCGATCACCTCCGCTTCTGGCAAGCTGTTCTAAAGAGCGGCTCGCACCCCAACACCCACCGACTACCTGTGGCATCTCACCTAGGCAAAGTAGTACGTGGGCTTCTCATTTCGAGGAAAAGGTATCGCATGTTGAGCGCCTCACGTCTGAAGTGCATGTAAACGACCACAGTATTCATTCACTTCATCGCGTCTCCCGCAGCTCTTACGAGGGCACGTCGAACATTCGTGCTGAACGCTGTCGTCCCGAATGGTTTCACGCGTGCCAACAAGTGGTACACGGTTACCTCTGGCAACGGCTGACGAGAGGCTTGATCCGTGCGTGCCAGACCAATGGGTACCAAGGCAATCGCTAAAGTGTTTCAGCGTGCAAGCAATATTCCGAGTAACACGAAATGAGCCACGCCCACAGAGTGATTTTCTTGCAGGATACTGCACAATATGACTGCTTTAACAAAACTCGCCCGGACTAATTGGCCTGTCTTTGAGCCAAATCACTTCGCGCCACAATTGCACGACGTTACCTTGCAAGCTACAGGTCATGGCGGCCTCTTCTCGTCCTGGTACTCCTCAATTCTCCGTCGATAGCAGGCCCTATGGATGCCTCGTTTCAGTCCGATTCGCTGGTGCCGCGCAAGTACCTCTATCCGTTCGTGCTGGTGACTTTTCTGTTTGCGCTTTGGGGATTTGCAAACGATGTGACGAACCCATTGGTCAAAGCGTTTAAGGACATCTTTCTCCTCAGTAACGCGCAGAGCAGTCTCGTCCAGACAGCTTTTTATGGTGGCTACGCGACGATGGCCATCCCTGCCGCGCTCCTAGTTCGATGGAGGTCCTACAACGCGGGGATCGCTGTCGGGCTATTCCTATTTGCAGTTGGAAACATGCTGTTTGTGCCAGCGAGCCTCTATCGCGACTTCTCGCTATTCCTAGTGGCCATCTACGTCCTATCGTTCGGCCTCGCCTTCATCGAGACGAGCGCGTACCCCTGCGTGCTATCAATGGGACCCGCCTCGACTGCGACTCGCCGGCTGAATCTGGCTGCCGCATTCAATCCCATCGGTTCCCTTAGTGGAATGCTTGTGTGCGGGGCCTTGATACTTCCCTATCTGAATGTGGAGGAATTTAGGGCGAAGGAAGTCCAAGAAAACCCTAGCTATGCATCCTTACTGCCTAGCGAAGCGGATGTTCGAATCACAGACGCGCTTGAAAGCTTCCGAGACAACCGACCACAGGAGCACCGGGAACTGCAGTCGCATGACTTGTCATTGATCAAGTGGCCCTACGTGGGGTTGGCGGGTGCCGCGGGATTGCTAATGGTGCTGTTTACGTTCTTGCGATTACCGAATGGCGATGTCACCGTACCACGTCAGAGCTTAGTCTCGACGTTAGGAGGCCTGCTCAGTGCTCGCTACATCGGCGGAGTCATTGCGCAAGCTTTCTATGTGGGTGTGCAGATCATGAGCTGGACATTCATCATCCACTATGGCGTGACACTACTGGGCATGAGTGCTTCAGAGGCACAGTATTACAATATCTGTGCCATGCTCCTTTATTTATCGTGCCGGTTCTTAGGCACAGCCTGCCTAAAGTACATCTCGGCACACGCACTTCTTACTTTACTAGCCGTAGGCGGTATGGCATTCAGCTCCGGCGCCGTATTCCTCGAAGGAATGGCCGGCATGTACTCACTCGTTGCTATCTCGGCCTGCATGTCCATCATGTTTCCAACGATCTACGGAATCGCATTGAAAGGCCTAAACACCGAAGAAGCTAAGCTCGGTGCCGCTGGCCAAACTTTTGCAATCGTGGGTGGCGCAATACTGCCATTCGCGCAAGGAAGCGTCATTGACCTGGGCACCGTAGAACTGCTGGGAGAAACCGTTGACGCCGTACGTGCGTCGTTCCTCCTGCCCTTCGGCTGTTTCGTCGTTATTGCGTGCTATGGCTTCCTGGTAACCTTTCTAGCGAATCGGGAGCCAGGCGAAGCTAACTCTTTTAATTGACAGGTATCCCCATGAACGAACATCAAGTCAGCCGCGTCCATGCGGCGTTGGACCATTTTTGCATCGAAACTCCCTCGTGGGGCTTTTCGGACACCGGCACCAGATTCGGTAAGTTTTTCCAAGATGCGGCGGCCATTAATACGGCCGACAAGCTTGCCGATGCCGGGCATGTGCACGCGTTAACTGGGTGCTGCCCAACGGTGGCCGTCCATGCGCTCTGGGATTTCACTCCAGATAGCGATCCAGCCGAGGTCGCGCTCGAAGCCCATCGCCATGGGGTGTGTATCGGGGCAGTGAATCCTACGCTGTTCCAGAGCCAAGAGTACATGCTCGGATCCTTCGCGTCGCCTGATCCAGCAGTCCGCCAGATGGCAATAAGCCATGCGATTGACGCGATCGATATTGCACGACGCGTCAATAGCAAGCTTCTCTCGCTATGGTTTCCCGATGGGACGAACTATCCAGGACAAGACAACATCCGGAATCGAAAAAGGCACTTCACCCAGGCTTTGCAGGAGTGCCATAACCACCTAGATGAGAATCAGCGTTTACTCGTCGAGTATAAACCGTTCGAGCCGGCCTTCTACCACACCGATATTGCAGACTGGGGGATGGCTTACCTTTTGGCTAAGGCCGCTGGGCCCCGAGCCAAGGTGCTCGTCGACACAGGGCATCATTATTTGTCGCAGAACATAGAGCAGATCGTTGCCTGGCTCCTCGACGAGAAGATGCTAGGGGGCTTTCACTTCAACGATCGTCGATACGCGGACGACGACCTGACGCTAGGCTCCATCGATCCCTATCAGATATTCCGGATCTTTCACGAGATTCATGGATACGCTGCGGATCAAGGGGGCGCGTACCCCGAGATCTCCTACGTGGTCGATCAATGCCACAATATTAAGCCGAAGATCGAAGCCATGCTTCAAACCGTCACCACCGCGCAGCAATTGTACGCCAAGGCCGCGTTGGTGAATCATGAAGAACTATCGAAACATCAATCTAAAGGTCAGATCGTAGATGCCGAGGAAGTATTGAAGAAAGCCTTCAACACCGACGTGACTGGCGCCATTGCCGAATGGAGGCGAGGTCGTGGTTTGGGGGCCGACCCCCTAGCGGAGCATCGCGCTAGCGGATACGCCCAGGACGCCGCGCGGGATCGTCGCCGCCGCCGGGAAGAAATGGGCATTAAGCAGACTGTCTGCTTCGTTTGAGCTTCTAAAGCTGCCTGCAGCCACCTGTCGATTCGCGCTCGTTGTCGGGCAAGTACTTCGCACCTGCATCGCAGCGACTTGCAGCTCGTACTTTGCTCCTTCGCACGGACTCGATTGGTGGCATTTTATTGCCATGGGTGGGCGAATGAAGTAGCTTGATTTAGTTGCTCTTCCGATCGAGAGCATGACGTTCGAAAACGGCGGCGGGCATTTAAATAGCTACCGCCTGAATTGTTCTCGATGATCTAGCAGCGCAAGCGTATCCCAAGGTCTGAGAAGAAGTGATATGCAGATTTCATCTTGCCATTTCGTGATACTCGCGCTGGTGAAGGTAGTTGCATGCCTACTATTGTCCCCGTTGGCTTCGAAGGGGACTGCTAAGGAGGTCCTCGACTTCAATAGAGATGTCCGGCCGATACTTTCTTCGAAGTGCTTTGCTTGCCATGGACCTGATGAAGAGAGTCGAGCCACGGAACTTCGGCTTGATGAGCCACACAGCAGCTTGAGCGTCATCGTGCCGGGAGATGCGGAGCAAAGCGAGTTCTACCAACGGATCACCGCACAAGAGATCGACCTTCGAATGCCACCGGTCGGTTCGCACAAAGTACTCAAGCCGCAAGAGATTGAAACGCTGCGGGTATGGATTGAGGAAGGCGCTCAATACATGGAACTGTGGTCACTCGTCCCGCCGCGGCGAGGCGACTTGCCAAAAGTTCGCCGGAGTGAGTGGGCGAAGTCTTCAATCGACCAGTTCGTGCTGCATCGCATGGAAGTAAACAACTTATCGCCTTCGCCCGCTGCCTCGGCGGACGTGCTTCTCCGCCGCCTGTGGCTCGACCTGATCGGGTTACCCCCACTGCCGAAAGACGTGCAAGCTTTCGAAGAACAGGTAGCACGACTAGGAATGGATCGCGCCTACGAGGAGCAGGTCGATTCGCTACTCGCAAGACCGGAGTACGGCGAGAAGTGGGCAATGCACTGGCTAGATCTGGCTCGTTACGCCGACACCAATGGTTACGAAAAGGATGAGCCTAGGAGCATTTGGGCATTCCGCGATTGGGTAGTCAATGCTCTGAACCAAGATATGCCGTTCGACAAGTTCACCATCCATCAGATCGCGGGTGACCTAATTCCAGATGCCAGTGAAGAATCTCGGATTGCCACCGGCTTCCACAGGAATACGATGCTCAACGCGGAGGGAGGAATTGACCCGCTCGAATACCGCTTTCGAGCGATTACCGATCGGGTAGCGACGACGGGAACTACTTGGCTTGGTCTCACGCTGGGTTGTGCACAATGCCACACCCACAAGTACGACCCCATCACCCATCGCGAATACTACGAGATCATGGCGTTCCTCAACAACGCCGACGAGCCCGAAATGGAATTGGCTGCCCCCCAGCTTGATGAGCAGGTGCGTCAGAATCTCGCTCGGGCGAAGCAATTAATTGACGAACTTCCCAACAAATGGCCACAAACCACCGACAGCGAGGGCACCTCCCCAGCACTACGGGCTCGAAGAGAGTTTGATCGCTGGCTAGTGGCCGAAAGGGCTGCGCGCGTTGATTGGGTGCGACTCGCGCCTCAGGAAATGCAAAGTACGTTGCCAACTGTAACTGCCCTGGACGACGACTCCGTTCTCGCGTCGGGCGACACCACGAAGGACGATGTGATAACTGTCGTCTATCAACTCCCTAGCACAGACGTCACGGCTTTTCGCCTCGAAGCCTTACCGCATCCGAGTTTACCTGGGGGCGGGCCCGGCATGACCTACTACGAGGGAACCAAAGGTGACTTCTTTCTTAGAGACCTTAGGATTGAGGTCAACCGCTCTGCGGTCACCGTTTCCAAGGCAACGGAAAGTTACGCAAAAAACAAGTACCAACATGAGGTGTCTGCTCAGTTAGCAGTGGACGACGACCCCCATACCGGCTGGTCCATCGAAGGGGGATCGGGCAAACGCCACACCGCAATATTCCACCTAGCCGAACCGATTCAAGGTCCCACTACGGTCGAAGTTACGCTTAGCTTCGGGCGGCATTTTGCCAGTACGTTGGGCCGCTTTCGTTTCTCTTACACTTCCGCGCCTAATCCCGGTAAGGCGCTCGCTCAACCACCCGAAGTCGAACAAGCTCTTGCAGTCTCGCCTGACAAAACAACTCCTGAGCAGATGCGCGCTCTTTGGGAATACTTCCTTCTGACAGCTCCCGAACTAAAGGACTCTGCGGCTGAAGTGCTCGAGCTACGCGAACCGCCAGAAAGGGCAACCTCCCTAGTGATGCAGGAACGTCCCGCAAATGCTCCGCGCACAACTTTTATCCATAATCGAGGAGAATTCCTACAGCCAACGGATCCTGTCACACCAGGAGTTCCCCGTGTTCTGCACAAGTTCAATCAACATTGGCCACGCACCCGTTTGGGGTTTGCGTATTGGCTGGTGTCTCCCGAGAACGCGATCACGCCTCGGGTGGTGGTAAATCGACAGTGGGCCGCGCTGTTTGGTGCCGGCGTGGTTCGAACTGTCGATGACTTCGGAGTCCTTGCGGATCCTCCATCGCATCCCGAGTTGCTTGACTGGCTCGCAGTGGAGTTTGTCGATAGCGGTTGGTCGCTCAAACATATGCACAAGCTTATGGTCATGAGTGCTACCTATCGTCAATCGAGCGCGGTCTCCGTTGAGCATCTGGAGCGCGATCCGGAGAATCGCTGGCTTGCGCGAGCCGCGCGGCCACGGCTAGCAGGCGAATTGGTTCGTGACGCGGCGCTGCATGCTTCAGGTATCCTATCGAGCAAAATGGGAGGACCGGGGGTACGACCACCGCAACCGTCAGGTGTGACCGAAGTGGTCTTCGGAAATCTTACGTGGGAGGCAAGCAGTGGCGAGGACAGGTATCGACGTAGCCTTTACACCTTCAAGAAGCGCGTTGCACCCTTTGCCATGTATGAGATATTTGACTCACCGAGTGGAGAGTTTTGTACTGCGCGCCGGCAGATTTCGAATACACCGATGCAAGCCCTGACTCTGCTCAATGACGCAATGATATTGGAAGCAGCTCAGCACTTAGGTCGGCGAGTAGCAAACCGAAGTGGCGACGATCCTGAACGAGCCAACTACGCGTTCCGCCGAGTCCTTGTTCGCCCCCCTAGTGATGCGGAATTGCGAGATATCTGCGAGTTTATCGAGGCCCAGAGGCGGCGCATCAGCGAAGAAACATTGAATACCGCGGCGATAGCGGGTGCACCTGCGAACGCATCTGAAGTCGCTGTGTGGACCACTCTTGCTCGTGCTCTGCTAAGCCTAGATGAGTTTCTAACGAGGAACTAAAGTATGCGTGATCCCCGAAACCCAGGCTTGCAGTTGTGCAGGCGGCAGTTTCTAACCAACGCCGGTTTGGGCTTTGGTAGCACAGCGCTCGCCGGTTTGCTTGCAGGCGGAAACCCGTCGAAAGCTACGGCCCATCCACAAACAACGGCAGTGCGACCCCTTCCGCACTTTTCAGGAAAAGCTAAACGCGTAATTCATCTCTTCATGGCCGGGGCACCGAGCCAATTCGAGTTATTCGACTACAAACCGGAACTAGCTCGCTTAGAAGGCACGTCGCTGCCGCCGTCGGTAATTGGCGACCAGCGCTATGCCTTCATTCGGCCGGATGCTGCGGTGCTAGGACCACGATTCAAGTTTGCGAAAAATGGGAAGTCAGGAGGCGAGCTTTCCTCTGCCCTCCCCCATCTGGCAGAAGTCGTCGATGACATCTGTATATTGCGAGCAGTACACACTGACCAATTCAATCACGCCCCCGCCCAGATCTTTCTCAGCACCGGATTCGCGCAGCCCGGTAGGCCATCGTTAGGATCGTGGGTGCTCTACGGCTTGGGTACCGAAACAAACCAGCTGCCCTCTTACGTCGTCATGAGCACGGCTGGAGGCGTTACTGGAGGAGCCTCCCTGTGGTCCAGCGGCTTTATGCCCACGAGCCTGTCGGGCGTCCAACTGAGAGCCAATGGCGATCCGATTCTCAATCTCTCGAATCCGGCGGGTGTGGACGAGCGTCTACAGGCGGATACGTACCATCTCATTGAGTCGCTGAATCGGCACCGTCTTCGAGAGACTGGCGATCCTGAAATTGCGACACGAATTGCCTCGTTCGAAATGGCGGCTCAACTCCAGGTATCCGCGCCGAACTTAACAAACTTGGCCAATGAGAGCGCTGCCACACTTGAGATGTATGGCTGCGATCCCAGTAAGCCCTCATTCGCCCGCGCCTGTCTACTAGCGAGGCGAATGGTAGAACGAGGCGTTCGCTTCGTTAGCATTTTCCATGAAGGATGGGATGCCCATTCGGATGTCGAAGGCAATGTGAGAGACAATGCAGAGCAAACCGACCGGGCGAGCGCGGCTCTGATCAAGGACTTAAAGGCACGCGGGCTACTCGACGAGACGCTTGTGATCTGGGGTGGCGAGTTCGGTCGGACACCAATGGTTGAAGCGAATCTCGCACTCGGAAGAAAACTTGGCCGCGACCATCACCCCCAGGCCTTCTCCATGTGGATGGCAGGCGGGGGAATTCGTCCCGGGATCACTTTTGGTGCTACCGATGAGTTTGGATTCCATCCCGTGGAGTCATCCGTGCACATTCACGACGTCTTGGCCACGGCGTTGCATTGCCTCGGTATTAACCACGAGCAACTGACCTTCTCCCGTCAGGGGCTCGATTTCCGTCTCACAGGCGTCGAACCGCGGCGGGTAATCCGCGAAATCCTCGCTTGAACTGTGCTCCTCATTCAGCGAGTGCGTCAAGAACGGCCACGCATTCCGCGATGGACTTCGATTCATCAGCGGGGCTACTCCAACCGCGTTGCCACATGCTCTTGGCTAACTAAGCGGCACGCGACGCTCACCCGCACAGCGGCTTGCCGCATTGAGTTCGGCATCGCGTTCCGAGTCGGAGGCAATAGCTAGTGGAAATGAAACACTATTGCTTCCAGGATCGGCCAACGTGCAGTGGCACTCCGCGGAACGGCCTGTGTACCAGTCGGTCTAAGCAAGAGTCTTAACTCAAGCAACGGCGGGCGATCACTTCGGCGATATTGAACCCTCAATTCCAGGGAAAAAGATCCAAAGCCGGGTCTAGAGCGTGTCTCAACACGTGGCATGCGGCCTCCATGAAGTTGCTTACTATACCCTATACGCACTTCTAGCGCCTCGAGCGAATGAAACGTGTTGTTCAATCGCTGATGCATTCTCGATGAGCCGTCTTAGCTAGCGAGCTTGGCAACCACGTGTCTCAACCCTGGGCATCTTAATCTTTGGAATTGCATTGCAACACAAGTAGAATGCGACTTACGGTTCATGACACTAGCGACCCAGTTCGCCAAGGCGGCGACTCCTCCTGTTTTCGATTCCGAACGCGGGATAGTGTGTCGATCTCTTCTTCTCTTTGATCTACTCATGAGGACTAAGCGGATGAATGATCTGCGTGGCACTAGGCGTGGTCTCGTCTTAATGGCATTTTGCTCCGTTGTTGTCGGATGCCTGCTAGGCAATCCCGCAAGGGCGTTGCTTATCTCATCCAACGAAATCTGGGATGGTGTCAATAACCCACATCCCGGAATCGTCACACTAGCTAACAACACCTACACGATCCCCGAAGAGTTAATCATCGGAAGTGGAGCAACTTTGTTTCTCCGCGATACGGCGATGGGTGCTGGGCCGAGCAACTCCATCACGTTCAACTTTACTGGAACCGGCGGCCTGACTTTCGCGGACAGCACAAGCATCATCGACACCGGCGTGGGCGGACGGAATCTGCCGACACGTGAATTTAGGCTCAACATGAATGCCAACCCCATTTCGGGGCCAGGCCAAGTGATGCATGGCGCAACGGTAAACGACGGTTTATCAGGTGACACCATGGCTCTCATCGTTAGAAGCCAAGGCGATGTGACCATCGGAAATGTCGATGTGCGTCGATCAGACGCACAGAGTTCCAAAATCGATATCGTGGCGGCCGGACACGTTAACATCGGTAGCATGAACACTACGGACTATTCAGCCGGCGGTGGTTCGGCAGGTGCGATCACCATAACCGCCGGTTCGATTGAGGTGGGCAACGTCGACGCCCGCTCGTTCCGCCCAGATGGCTCAGGAGATAGCGGCGAAATTCTCTTAACAGCTCTTGGTGCTCCTGCTTATTCGCCAGGCGAGTTCAATTCCAACTTTGTGGCAGTCAATTCGATAACGCTCAAGGGCGCGATCAACAACAATTCTCCGGCAGCATCGAATCCCGGTGGAAATTTGAGCCTCACCGCCGCAAAGGTGGTTCTTGCCAACACCTTTGACCTCGACCTCTCAGAGAATGGTGAGTTCACCGTCAATACGGGTCGCGAGCAGCCGGGCTTCACTCAAGCTGACACGTTCATGAACATGTCATCAGAGACGCCCGACCAAGTGCTGTTCAATGTGTTTCATGACGGCGTGGGCCCCCCCGTGCTCGAATGGGCGAATAATGCTTCGGGTAACTGGCGAGTCGATGGTAACTGGACGCCAGCCTCCACTCCTGGCTCATCGACACAAACGGCGGTCTTCGGATCGGCCATTACGGAATCCCAAACCATCTACATGAACTCAGCAACGACGGTGAAGAAGGTTCAGTTCAACACCTCCAGCACAGTAGCTATCGGTGGCGTCGATACTCTGACGCTCGAAGCAGCTACAGGCAATGCCGAGATTGAGGCTCTCCAAGGAAGCCATCAAATCCAACTTCCCCTCTCTGTCCAGTCCAATGCTGTGTTCACAGCTGCTAGCGGCGCCCAGCTCGATGTCAACAATGTTGTGGACCTAAACGGCAACACGCTCACCATCGCCGGCGATGGGACAGTGAATCTCAACAATGCCGTCATAAACGGAAACGTCCTTGTTACAGGATCGCTATCGACCTTGAGTGCCACAGACTTTGGCGGCGACTTGGTAAGCGTCGGCTCGTTGGTCGCTGAAATCTCTGGTAACGACCAAGCTCCAAGTTTTGCAATCGCGGGACTGGCCGATATCGGTGGCGGCTCGCTGATCGTGGACCTGGCGGATGGGTTCATGCCGGCAATTGGGCAAGAGTTCGTCTTGCTGACTGCGGACACACTGTCCGCTGAAGGTCTAACGCTCTCAGGCTCGGCGGCGAGCATGTTCCGGCTAGTTGCCAGCTCTACGCAGCTTACGCTCGTAACAGTGCCGGAACCCTCCTCGGTCGCCGTGCTGCTAGCCGGAATCCTGGGTTACTTCGGTTGGCGAAATCGTCGCTTCACACTCTGTCAGACTGGCCCGCGGCGGGCATCGGCCCTGGTCCTTTACGCGGTGGCTACGTGGTCGATCGCAGCCTCCACAAGCCACGCACAGATTGTTGTCAGCGGCCTGGAAGTGTGGGACGGCATCAACAATCCCCATGCGGCGCAGGGTGTCACCCTTTCGAACAATGTTTATACCATCCCGCAGGAGCTGATAATCGGTTCCAACTCGCAGCTGTTCTTGAGCGATCCGTTTGGCTCCTCTGTGAGCAATAACATCACCTTTAATTTTACTGGAAACGGCGGACTGACGTTTACAGACGAAACGAGCTTAATCGATACCTACGTCGGTAGTCGAAACCAATCTCGCAGGTTTTTCACCTTGGAGATGAATGATAACGATGTCAGCGTTTTGAATCCGAACGCCGGCCGAATCCTCAACGGTATCACCGTCTTAGGCGAGCAAAGCGGTGACAGCATGACGCTGGTTGTCAACTCGCAAGGCAATTTCACTGTGGGCGAGATCGATTTAACTCGCGACGACGCTCAGCAGGCAACCATCGATATCACCGCCTTCGGCCACGTCGACATCGGAAAGATTATTTCCAGCGATAAATCAGGTAGTGCCGGTGGCGGTCTCCCGATGTATATCACGGCCAAAAGTATGACTCTCGGTGACATCGATACACTTAACAACCGAGTGGATGGAGCGGGTGCCAATGGCGATATCAACCTCGTAGCCTTGGGCCCCCCTGACTTCTTGCCCGGTGATTTCTCTGCCAATACGGCCGCCCAAAACGTAATCACGCTTAACGGCTCGATTCTTACCAACGGGCAATCGGCCATTAATCAGGGTGGCAGCTTGAATGTAACTGCAGTCAAGGTGGTACTCGGAAGTGACTTCTCCATGGATCTCTCCGAGTCTGCCGACTTCAATGTCAATGCCGGCACCATTCAGTCTGGATTCACGGCTGGCGACTTGTTCATGAATATGTCAGGCGAATCGCCCGACACCTTGGAATACACGGTGTTCCATGATGGCAGTGGCCCATCGGAGCTGGTATGGGCAAACGGCAACTCCGGCAATTGGCATGTGGGCGCCAATTGGAATCTGAATGCCATCCCCAATGCCAACACTCAAACTGCCGTCTTTGGCAACAACCTGACGGCTAGTAACACCATCTTCACCAACCAAGCGACGACGGTAAAAGGCATCCGCTTTGACGCTTCCGGAGGACTTGCCCTCGCGGGTCCAGGGACCGTTACTTTGGACGCCGACACAGGAAGTGCATCTGTGGAGATTATGCAAGGAGTGGCGCAGGTCCAGGTCGCCGTACAGCTAGCCGACGACGCCGTGTTCTCGGCCGCCGCGGATTCGGAGTTGAGCTTTAACAACACGATCGCCCAGAACGGCAATGACATCACCGTCACCGGCGGAGGTCTGGTAAACATCAACCACAATACTTCGGGTGGCGGTATCATCAACAATGGGACCTTGGGTACTGCCGGATCCACGACCGTTGGAGGTAGTCTCACCAGCACGGGCACCCTCCACTTCGATATTGCCGGCACCGGAAATCTCGCTTTTGACTCCTGGCTGGTTACAGGTGCCGCAGATATCGACGGTACTGTCATTGATGTGCAACTGGCCGAAGGCTTTACGCTCACCGGCTCTGAATCCTTCACGCTGCTCACGGCGTCCTCGCTGAGTGCTGTCGGAATTACCCTGAGTGAAGCAACGGCAAGCATGTTCAGCCTGTCCATGTCGGCCACCCAACTGATTCTGCAAGCCACTAACTCCGGCTCCCTGGTTGGCGACTACAACAATGACGGGCTCGTAAACCTTGCAGACTATACCGTTTGGCGTGATTCCTTAGGTGGCAATACTGCACTCCCCAATCGCGACCCGTCGCTCACGGGCCCCATTGGTGCCGCCGACTACACAATCTGGAAGTCTAATTTTGGCAACACCGGCAGCTTGTCCGCTGTAGCGAACACCTCCGTTCCGGAGCCGAGCACGATGCTCATGTCCCTTCTAGCTTTCTCGCTCACAGCCATCTCGCTACGCCGGTGACAGTGAGTTGCTAGTCGCAACAAAATGGCGACTGCTGTTCTGTAGCAACCAGTGGCGCGACATAGTGTCACGATCGCTGGGCGCGCAGCAGCAATAGAACGGCAGTCGCCACCATTAACTCCTTCGCCTGTTTCGTACGCGTAGTCTAGTCCCCACACCTCTCATCTCTACTAACGCTTAATCTAGGAGGCGCACGGTGTCAAAACAGAAACGCATCGAGACTAGAAGTCTCACAGTTTCTGCAGGCTTCACACTTGTGGAATTGCTTGTAGTTATCGCCATCATCGGAATATTAGTAGCGTTACTACTTCCTGCGGTCCAAGCAGCACGCGAAGCTGCTAGACGTACTCAGTGCACTAACAACCTTAAGCAGATTGGACTCGCTGGCCAAAACTATCACGATACGTTTAAGGCCCTCCCACCTGGAAGATACTACGACAAGCATCCATCATGGTTTGCGCTGATCATGCCGTTCCTTGAACAGGGAAGCGCGCACGACCTCTGGAATTTCGGCGAGTGGTACACCCACGCTACCAACCGGCAGGCTCGGGCTGTCGCCGTGGGCGGATTTTACTGCCCCAGTCGCCGATCCGCAGAGGGCGAGGGAGGCATGGCACGTGTGGGAGTAGGCGTCTATGCCATCGAAGGCCGGACTGGTGACTACGCTGGCTGCACCGGCGGTATTAATCCTGATGGACCTGCAGTTAGCCTGGGTGCAGAAGACCCAGCACGTTATCCCGACTTTCGCGGCGCAATTGTAACTCCACACCTTAACAAGTGGCGGAGGGATGCGAATGGTAAAGCTGTGGTGGTTCACGAAGTCAGTTTCAAGCGGATCACCGATGGGCTCAGCAATACCTTTTTGGCGGGTGAGAAGCAGGTGCCGCGGTCTGAGTTTGGCTCCGAGGGGAGAGACGATTCGATCTATAACGGCGACTACCCTAGCTGTTTCATCCGCGCAGCTGGCACTGCCAACTTGAACTTGCTGACAAGCAATCCCAGCATGCCGAGCTATCCCCCTGCCCCCTCCGCCGAATACGGCGGAGCCGGTTCACCAGACGACGGCGTGAACCGATGGAACGACTTGTTCGGCAGCGAACACCCAGGCACCACACTTTTCGTGCTGTGTGATGGCAGTGTTCAGAGCATTCAGAGCGATATTAACCTAGTCGCGTACTATCGCTACGCAGCACGTGATGACGGAGAAATCATTAATGATCCTGCACGCTAGACACTTGGTCGTTGTGCTGGCCGTCGGAGCAGTCGCACTGGTCATGTGCGGCTGCAGCGATGGGCCTAAGACTTATCCCATCCAGGTCAAGGTGTTAGATGGGACCGGGAATCCCATTCCACATGCCGTTGTCACGCTGAAATCGGAGGACACCAACCTGATCGCTCGCGGAGAAGCGGGGGACGATGGTGTGGCTGAAGTTCGCACGGCCACCGAAGGACAGGCGGCCATTGACTCCAAGTCCCCCTTAGGTGCGGTCGCGGGGGTCCATAAGGTCGCGGTCGCCAGTCCGCCAAACCGCGGCGATCCCGACGAGCCCAGCAAGCTGCCCGTGGTTTTCCCAAAGTACTCAGCGTTTGACACTTCGGGACTGCAAATAACCGTTGAGACGGGCAGCAACCCACCTTTTGAAGTTAAGGTTGAAGCGCGTTGAGCACTCGCTAGATATTCCAACTCTCCTCCCAATCCTATCTGTTCCCATGCATGAGTCAAACACCCAATCCGGCCCGGTTGCTTTTACCCGACGCTCTTTCGTACAAGCAGTCGCGATGGGTGCCGCTGGTAGTTTGGTCGCCGTTCCTGCCTTCGCTAAGACTCCTAATGCCAACAATCGAGTTCGCATCGCGATTATCGGCTGCGGCAATCAAGGCAAGACTCATCTGAGCGAACTCAGCAAGCTAGACAACTGCGAACTGGTCTACCTATGCGATATCGATGAAAACCGCCTAAGCGAGACGGCGGCTCTTGCAGCCGAGCTTAAGCTCAAGCCAAAGACGGCGAGCGATCCTCGTACCGTGTTCGACGACGGTACGGTTGATGGGGTAATCATTGCCTTACCCGACCACTGGCACGTGCCGGCCGCGCTGCTGGCGCTTAAGGCCGGCAAGCACGTCTACGTCGAGAAGCCCTTCAGCCACAATATCCATGAAGGGGAATGGCTCCGTGAGGCCGCTGATCGCAGTGGCCTCGTCTTGGCCCATGGCACGCAGAGCCGTGCGTCGGCCGGGATCCAGCAAGCTATTGGCCTACTGAAGGATGGGCTAATTGGTGACGTACTAGTCGCCAAGTGCTGGAACTGGCAACTACGCAGCAATATCGGGCACGCCGAGCCAGGCCCCCTGCCATCCGGAATCGACTACGACACCTGGGTGGGTCCAGCCGAGTGGCTGCCGTACCAGGAAAATCGATTCCACTACTCATGGCATTGGTGGCGAAACTTTGGGTGCGGCGGGATGGGAAACGACGGTATTCACGAAATCGATTACGCCCTCTGGGGACTCGGTGTCGAGGGCCATCCGTCCAAAATCGCGGGGTTAGGCGGAAAGTACTTCTTCGACGATCAACAGCAATTCCCCGACACGCAGCAGGTAACGATGGAATTCGACAACCCCACCGATAGCCGCAAGAAGATGTTCATTTACGAACAAAGGCTCTGGTCGACCAACCATCCCTACAACGTCGACTCGGGAGCAGAGTTCTGGGGGCCTGGCGGGACCATCTTCCTCAGCAAGCGGGGGAAGATCGAAGTGCGAGATGAGAGCAAGCAGCGCGTGGACGTAAAAATTGATGCACCCTTAAAGGCCGTGGTCGGCGATAACCAACGCAATTGGGTCGACTGCATCAGGTCGGGCAACGAACCGGAGGCGAACGCGAAGGTTGCCCAACTGACGTCCGATGTGGTTCATCTCGGAAATATCTCCACCTTCCTTGGGCAGACGTTGCACTTCGATACAAAGACTAGGCAATTTGTGAACTGCAACGAAGGGAATCAGATGCTCGGTCGGAAGTACCGCGAAGGCGGGCATTGGAGTATCCCCGAACTGGCGTAACTAGCTTCGGCCCTTAGAAGGTGTCGGAAGCGACTCGGCACGATCCAACTCATTAAACAGGCGACTTACCCTACGTCTTCCGTATTGGAGAATTAGATACATGGCATGGAACGATCATCCCTGGGCCGGCGTATTCCCCGCTCTTCTTTGTCCCTTTAACGACGACGAATCCATAGACGAGCAAGGACTGCACGAATATGCGCTGGAGGTCGCTTCGTATGATGGCATCAAGGGAGTGACATGCAATGGTCACACCGGCGAGATCATGGGGCTTCGTCCCGATGAGCGCGCCGAAGTCACGCAGATCGTTGCCCGCGCCGTCGCTCAGTGCGATCGCGATGTCAAAGTGATTACCGGCGTTTCTGCCGAAGGAAGCCTCGAAGGCATCGATCACGCGCTCGCAGCGAAAGATGCGGGGGCCGATGCAATCCTGTTGATGCCCCCGCACCACTGGCTGCGATTCGGCCGGACCTTCCGTGAGGCGGTAGGTTATATCGCCGATGTGGCGAATGGCGCGGATATGCCCATCGTCATCCATCAGTACCCGGCTTGGACGAATGCGGGCTACAGCCTTGACGAAATGCTCGAGATGGTAAAAATTCCACAGGTCAAAATGATCAAAATGGGCACTCGGGATATGGCTCGCTGGCTGTATGACTACGAGCAACTCAAAGCGGCTGCACCTCACGTTCCCATTGTCACTTGCCACGATGAGTTCCTCCTACCAACACTGCTAGAAGCTGCCGACGGTGCCCTGATCGGTTTCGCAGGGTTTGCTCCCGAGTTGATGGTCGACCTCGTCACCGCGGCACTCGATGGTGACTTGCCACGCGCCAAGATGGCCCAGCAAACGGTGGCTCCGCTAGCGCGCATCATTTACGACTTTGGCGAGCCAGGATGTGGTGCACACCAACGCATGAAGGTGGCCCGATGGCTCATGGGTCGTTTTCCTAGCCCGCATTGCCGACGCCCGGTTCGGCCTCTGGATTACTCGGATATTGAGAACATTCGAACCCAGCTTGAGGGAATTGGCTACGTGTGTCCAACCCAGGTCACCGAGGCCGATATCAGCCGGGTTTAAGTATCCGTCCGCGCAGACACCACCGCTTCAGATTGACCGTCCGGATACGCTAAGCACGAGAAGCTTCGTCCATGCCCCTGGGCCCTATCGATATTTTCTGCCACTGCCTGCCCACCACTTTCTGCGAGGCAGTAGAACGTTTGAGCGAGAATGTGCCCTGGATGTTTAGCCGGGCACTGCGAAACCGCGCGCTGGTAGACATCGATGCTCGCTTGCGTGTATTGGACGAGTTTCCCGGATACCGTCAGGTTCTGAGCCTAGCATCCCCGTCGGTCGATCAACTGGCTAGCGGCGCACAGGCCGCGGAGCTCGCTCGCATTGGCAATACGGCGATGGCACACTGGGTTCATCGCCATCCCGAACGCTTTGTGGGCTTTGTGGCCGCGGTTCCACTGCTGGACCACGGCCGAGCGGTGATTGAGTCGGAGTATGCCCTGCAAGAGTTGGGTGCCGTGGGGTTTCAGATTTACAGTAACGTTAACGGCAGACCTCTCGACGATCCAATAGTCTATCCAATCGTCGAGCATCTGCTGTCTCTGGGTCGCCCCCTTTGGTTGCATCCCATCCGGACAATGAAGGACTCCGACTATCGCACCGAGCCCTACTCCAAATTCGACTTGTGGTGGGCGCTCGGATGGCCTTACGAAACTTCATTGGCAATGGCTCGGCTCGCATTCACCGACATGTTCGATCAACATCCGGACGCCATTATCATCGCACATCATGTCGGCGGCGTCCTGCCGATGATGCAAGGCAGACTGGATTCGGGCCTTCGAATGATGGGTACTCGCAATCCGCCCGAACTCTCTGAACTCGTGGGCGTGGATCGCGCAGTCCCCCCCATCGATAGGTTCAGTAGGTTTTACGCCGACTCGGCGTCTTTCGGATCACAAGGTGCCATTGAATGTGGCTTGTCCTTCTTTGGCGAGCAACGACTGCTTTTCGCTAGCGACATGCCTTTTGATCCCGAGGGTGGACCGGGCTACATTAGATCGACACTTGCGGCGATCGAGGCAATGACAATCGCTCCCGCCACCCGAGACGCCATCTTGTTCGGAAATGCGCAACGAATTCTTGGTCTCCAATAATGGCACTAGGCGAACTATTCCCGAGCGAAGCAACGACGTTTCGAGATTCGCACTCTGGTGCGACCGTACGTCGCGTGACCAGCCATCCGTCCATCCATCATCACCCTTTCTACTACTTACCAGCATATGACGACGCGATGCGAAGGCTGTACTTCGTTTCGCACCGCACCGGCACGCCGCAAGTATTCGCCGAGCTTCGCGAGAACGGCAAGTTGGTCCAAATGACCGACCGACCTGACCTGAATGAATGGTCGCTACACCCTTCGCACGACGGCCGCTACATCTACTACACAGCCGGTGCCGAGGCGTGTCGGACCGACACAGAATCATTACGCGAAGAAGTACTAGCGGACTGGGGAGCTACGACAATTCGCGAGCGCGGCATGGTCGGTGCCGCAATGGGGACTACAACCGTTAGCCGCGACGACGCATGGTGGGCCCTAGCAGTCAAACAACAAGACCGGGCGAGTTTGATCGTCATTAACACACTGAACGGCGATCAAAAGACGATTACCGAGCACGAAAGCATCGGACACCCGCAGTTCCACCCCGACGACAGCGGCTGGCTTCGATTCGCAGGTCCTCACACCGAGAGGATTTGGGTGATCCGTCGCGACGGGGCGCGTGAAAAGCTAGTGTATCAAAGAGACGTCGCGGCCAAGGAGTGGGTTGTCCACGAGACATGGCGGCCTCTTAGCCGCGAGATCCTCACCGTCATCTGGCCACACGGGGTGATGGGAGTCGACGCCGACACCGGTCACACGCGATGGATTTCGCGCTTCAACGCGTGGCATCCCATGATCAGCCGATGCGGTACGATGATGATTACAGACACCCGAAATCCCGATGCCGGAATAAGTCTTTTCGATCCGCGAGAGGTAGATGGTACACGCCAGCTTATTTGTTACCCCGGAGCAAGCAACAAGGGCGACCACTGGGACACCCCCCATTGCCCGTACGATGACGGAATTACGAATGTGTACGCGCCGCAACACACCCATCCACACCCACAGTTCTCTCCCGATGGTCGACAAATTGTTTACACGTCCGATAGCTCGGGCATCGCTCAAGTGCATGAAGTGGAATTGAGTCTCGAGTCGCGTGGCGGCGATCAGTTAGTCGGTGCCGAGGCCATCCTAGCCAAATCATTAAACGGAGAATCCGTATGTCAGGGTTGAGTGCAATTGATGCGATCGTGCTAGTGGTGTATCTGATCGGCATTACCGCGCTAGGGGCTTGGATGGGCCGCCGAATTCAAAGCACCAATGACTACTTCATGCCACGAAAGTTCGGCATCACCGCGATGGTACTCCATGCCTTCGGGACAGGCACTGCGTCCGACCAGGCGGTGAGTGTCGCTGCCGCGACCGTCAAATTCGGGCTCTCGGGCATCTGGTATCAATGGATGTTCCTCTTCGTGACACCGTTCTATTGGATCATCGCACCGATCATGCGCCGCTTCCGAGCCGTCACCACCGCCGATGTGTACGCTCTGCGCTACGATCGAAGTGTCGCCGCCTTGTTCGCAGTGGTAGGCGTAGCCGGTATGGCGGTGAAGATTGGGCTGATGCTGGTTGGGGCTGGTGCCCTGATCGAATCCGGAACCGGCGGCCTTGTTGACGCAGGCTGGGCGATACCAATTGTCACGGTGCTTTTCGTCTTCTACGGCATGGCCGGTGGCCTCGCCGGTGCCATCGTTACTGACGTCGTCCAAGGACTTATGACGATGTTCTTTTCGTTCATGCTGATACCCGTTGTGCTTAGCGAAGTCGGAGGTTGGGGCGGGGCTCTCGATACAATCCGTGGTGCCGATCTTGGCAGCAGCATGCTATCTCTGATCGCACCCGGAGAGATCGGCGTGTTCTACATCACCGCGTTATCGATAAACACGCTCTTCCTGATCGTCGCCCTGCCGAGCGTGATGGGAAACTGTGCCGCGGGTAAAACGGAGTGGGAGGGTCGAGTCGGATTCGTTGCCGGCAACTTCCTCAAACGAATCTGCACCGTAGCGTGGTCCGTGACGGCGCTGGCCGCAGTCGCATGGTATTTGCAAAGCGGAGTCGAACTTTCGCAAGTGGACCCAGACGCTGTCTACGGCGACATCGCCTATCGATTCCTTCCCGGTTTAATGCCAGGTATGCTCGGCGTGTTCATTGCTTGCCTGCTGGCCGGCATCATGAGTTCTTGTGACTCCTTCATGATCTCCTCATCGGCGTTGTTTACCGAGAACATCTACAAGCAGATAATCACCGATCGCTCGCAAGCGCACTATATCGGAGTCGGCCGCCTAGCAGCGATGGGAGTCGTCGCCGTTGGAGTCGCCTTTGCGTACTACGTCGAAGGTGTCGTACCCGCTCTCCAGATCTGGTACAAGGTGGTCCCGATGATGGGAATCGCGTTCTGGTTAGGCCTGCTATGGCGCCGAGCAACCGTAGCCGGTGCTTGGGCCAGCGTTATCGCCGGATTTGCTGGCTGGTGGGTTGGAACACGTCCGAGCTTCGTCGCTTGGGCGGCAGAACTGCCAATGGCCGAGTCCTTGAATTTCGTAACTGGCACCGGCGAGAGCGCTGCGCTCTACGAGCCCTGGCTCATCACTGGCTATCTCGGCGCTGGGCTCATTTCTGGCATCCTAGTGAGTCTCGTCACTCCACGTGTCAATTCAGAGCAGCTCGATCTGTATTACAACCTGACGAAGACGCCCATCCATCCCGGTGAGGTTATCGACTTGCCTTGCCAACTTCCTGATGGCGTCGCCCCGAATCAGCGCCCCATGCTTGTAACAGCATTTGACCTTGAAGTCCCCCAACCTTCGGTCACCACCGTCGTCGGCTTCGCCCTGTCCTGGGTGGGAGTCGTAGTACTAATCGGCGGCTGCGTACTCCTCGTAACTATCTGGTAAACGGAATCTCCGAGCCGATGCAGATCTAATTACCGTTTAGCCTTTCTCAAGGGGAGAAACCGGGCTGGGGCGAATTCCACTACGGTGCAATCATCCAGGCCGTCCAGATCGGTCCAAGCAATGAGGCAGAATCCCCCGCTTACTACTTGTTCTCACCAACCGATCCGTACACGATACCGAGAAAAGCTCCTATGTCCATCGCCTTCTCAACACCATGTCGTATCGAGATTCTTGTTATCGGCATACTCTTAGCCGGCAGCGGTATCGCTAGCGCCACCGAGCCGATCGTAGATTTCCCCGGAGCCACACCGGGGCGCATTCCGGTGTTTATCGCCGGCAAGCAAGTCGCGCTCTACGAGTACAACGGAAATAAAATTCCACGCCCTTTTTTGAGCAACGTGCGTGCTTTAAATGGCGTACAGGTCACCCGCAATCATCCTCCCGTCGCCGATCAAGATTTGGCAGACCATCCAGAGTATCATCCGGGCATTTGGATGTCGTTCGGCGATTTGAGTGGTGCGGATTACTGGCGCAACCAGGCTACCGTTCGTACTGAATTGCTTTGTACGCCGAAGGGTGGAGAGAAAGAAGGGTCATTTGCGGTTCGTAACCATTACCTTGATCCACATGACTTGCAGAAAGAATTAGCTGTCGAACTGTGCCAGATTCGATTCCTCTTAGTTGAATCAGGCTACATCATCTTGTGGGATTCAACTTTCTCCTCGGACCAGGATATGTGGTTCGGCGATCAGGAGGAAATGGGTATTGCTTTCCGCACGGCGACCGCATTGCGAGCCGATCCTTCGACCGACAAAGGGCTAGTCTCGGGCACTGGGCACATTCTCGACGCGACGAAGCGAAAGGGATCGCAAGAGATTTGGGGAACCACCGCACCTTGGTGTGATTACTCGGGCCAGGTGGATGGCGAGCCGGTGGGCATTGCCTTCCTATGCCACCCGGAGAACTTTCGCCCAAGTTGGTTTCACGCGCGCGATTATGGGCTATTGGCCGCAAATCCTTTCGGCCGAGCTGCGTTCGGCAAGGGAGAACCTAGCAAGGTGGTAGTCGCCGCGGGAGAGACCTTGCGATTAAGGTACGGCATTCTCATTCACAACGGCGCGGGAGACAACGGCGCCGACGTTGCAAGGGCCTGTAAGAGATACGTTTCACACGCGGGCGACTAGAGCCGGATCGCGCGAAGGCGTGGCGCGTCTGCAGTGTGAGCGAGTTCAAATGCGATTCGCCACCCAAGAAAGTTCTCGACAGGACCGGCAGATCCTCATCTGAGGGAAAAAGGATCGCAAAATAAATCGCCTCGATTGGTTTTCCGCCCCGAGCAAAGTAACCGGCTTCCAACCAGTCTTGACCTGCCCTGTTCAACTGGGTGCATCCTGCGATACGACGCCCCGCAAGCCCCTGAGGCGTATCAGATTAGGTGTCAATTACGCTGGGGAAAGTGGAGCCCAGATGACGTAAGTCTTCCCCAACAGAGAGGGTGGCTGAGGGGTCTCGAACCCCCGACCTTCGGAATCACAATCCGACGCTCTAACCAACTGAGCTACAGCCACCATGCGGGGGCGTTTTGCGCACCCTTTGCGGGACGCGTCGCGGGAGCGACGGCGTTCCCAAATCGTACCTCGAAATAGGCCGCTTGGGCAAGCGGCGGAAATCGCCTAGATTTCCCCGCACCCGGCGTCCTCCCGCTATCGCACCCACAGGCGGGAAGCGATCAACGTCCCTACGACGCCCAAGGCCAGTCCCAGCAGGAACATCGCGGTTAGCGTGGGGGTTTCGACTTGGGTAATGTGTGCCAGGAAGTTCATATTAGGACCCTCGCGGGTGGGTAAGGTTCAGGGAATTCGTACTCTACAGTCATACCCAATCTAGGCCCCGTTGGCTAGGCAACATGAGGCCCGACCGCCCCCGCGCTACTCAGGCAACTGCTCCATAAACTCGCGAAACTCGGCATCCAAGGCGGCATAAGCCTTGCCGGACAGAGCCGCTAGCGAGGCGGGCTCGGCGTCGCCGGCGTAGACCTTGGCAAGGTACTCGACGAACTCCTGCTGAGTCTCGGGAGTCTGCATCCACCAAGTGGCCAGCGCCGCCATCTGACCATAGAGCGGCGCGAGGTCGGGACGTGTTTGGAGGTCGGTTTTCCCCAGCGTCACGAGGTCGGCGAGCGGCACGCGGTAGCCCTCGTCCAGCAGTCGCCTGCGAGCGGCCGGCAGTCTACCAGCTTCGGGCGTGCCGATCGTGTAGTAAACATCTCCATCGTCACTCCGCTGCTCGGAGAGCGACTCGAACATGGTGGCCACGCCCTCAATCGCCCAAAAGTTGTCCCGCAAACCTGGATCGCGCCGTGCGGTGCCCGACTCCTGAAACAACTGATGGACCGACTCGTGGAACAACGTGGGGTCGGTTTCGAACTCTTCGCTGAAGAAGAAGTGCGCCTCGCGCTGGTGATCAAAGTAAATGCCAATCGTCTCGGCGATGCGTGGTTGACGGGAGACGAGGTGCTTGTTGTAGTCATCCTGATTCTGATGGTAAACCACCTGAAACGGCCGCGAGCGAACGCCCGGCACGCGGTGGCGTTCGAAGCGATCGCGGAGTTCTGCGTCGTCGATCGCGAAGTCCGCGAACAACGACAGCCACACTTGGTAAAGCTGCTCCAGCTTCCCTGCGAGCGCCACGCCCGCTTCCAGACTATGGTTCGTCGTCACGTTGAAGTGATCGGTGCGAACCGTCCAGCCCTTGGCAATGTCCGCGTGCTCCGCCGCGTCGATCCCCTGGGAAACCCAGCGGCGATTGCGGCGACGTTCTCCCGCGTCGTAGCGTGCAACGTCCGCGGGGTCGATCCACCCGTACTTCGAGTTCCACACTTGTCCACGTTTCGCCATCCGGATGCCGTACGCAGTGAGCCAGCGACCGTCGTGCTTCTCGTACCCTAGTGCGAGTCTTGCAGGTTCGCAGTTGGGATCCGCGGCGACTGCTTCGGTGGCGAGCCGAATCGCGAGGGCCGCTTCGCCCAGCTTCGCGGCTTCGTGCGCGAGAGCGGATAGCTTTGCGGCTCGTTCGGGTTCGGCGGGCTTGGTGGATTCGGTGCCCGAGTAGTCATCCGGAGCAACCAGCACGAATTGCCCGCAGGCGAGCGTGTCGTAGCTCCGCAGCGACTTCCACTCCGTGCGAATCTCTTCCACCGTTTTCGCGTGGGCAGCACTCGCGAACACTGCACCAAGTGCAGCGAAGAGCGAGAGCAGACACGAAATGTGGCGGGGGCGTTTCATCTCCTTCATTTTACTATGGGCACGATGGAAACGGCGCGCCCGACTAATCGGCATAATCGGACCCGCGACGTTCGCCTGTACTTACTCCTTCTCGAACGCCGCGTCGAACTGCACGTTCGACGGAGCAAAGTCCATGCGGCGAACGAACTCCGCCGCCTCGCGGGCACCGTGGTCCCGCTGCATGCCGCAGTCTTCCCACTCGACACTTAGCGGTCCCGCGTAGCCCGCCAGGTTCAGGGCACGCATGATTTCCTCGAAGTTCACACCGCCGCGGCCCGGCGAGCGGAAGTCCCAACCGCGGCGAGGATCGCCGAAGTTCAGGTGGCTCGCCAGGATGCCGCTCTTGCCGTTGAGCGTGACAATCGCGTCCTTGATGTGCACGTGGAAAATGCGATCGGGGAACGCCCGAATGAACTCCACGGGATCGACACCTTGCCAGTGCAGGTGACTGGGGTCGAAGTTAAAACCGAACTCGGGACGATGATCCACCGCTGCGAGCGCTCTCTCCGCCGTGTAGATGTCGAAGGCAATTTCCGTAGGATGAACTTCGAGCGCGAACTTCACACCGCACTCGGCGAACACGTCGAGGATCGGATTAAAGCGATCGGCGAACTGCTGAAAGCCCGCTTCGATCATCGATTCGGGCACGGGGGGGAACGAGTACAGCAGGTGCCAGATGCTCGATCCCGTGAAACCATTCACGACCGACACGCCGAACTTCTGTGCCGCGCGAGCCGTGTTCATCAGCTCTTCGGCAGCTCGCTTGTTGACGCCCTCGGGATTGCCATCGCCCCACACGTGCGGCGGCAGGATGCTCTTGTGGCGCTGGTCGACGATGTCGCACACCGCTTGACCAACCAAGTGAGCGCTGATCGCGTGGCACTCGACGTCGTACTTGTCGAGTAGCTCGCGCTTGGCAGGAATGTAGCCAGAATCGCTCAGCGCCTTGTCGACCTCAAAGTGATCGCCCCAGCACGCCAGCTCCAGCCCGCTGTAACCAAAGTCGCGAGCCTTCTGGCACATCGTCTCACAAGACAAATCGGCCCACTGGCCCGTGAAAAGCGTAACCGGTCGAGACATTCGTGATCCTTCGCCTTGGTAGTTGAGTTGGTGGTTAGTTCTTCAAGAAATCTGGCAAACCGAGCTCTTTCAAGAGGAGCGACACTCCCCGAACTAGTCTGCGATCGAGCATGCGCCCTTGTGGGCAGTTGTCTCGTTTTCGCGCCGAGTAAAGTCGCCCTTTTTGGAAATCTCAATGGGTGCGACTTTATTCTGTGGTTGCCTGGATCCCCTTTTGCGATAAGTGCTTATTAGTCCATTACTTACGAAACGTTCTCTTCTCTCATTCGCGTGGGTAATGTCGCAGGGGTTCACCGCAGGTGCGACTTTACTCTCGCCTCGCCTCTCCGAAGGCTTTAGAGAGGCGGGGATTCGAGCCCCCTGCCGACCCTAAAGCGGCCTTCAGAATCCGTAATTAGAACGACTCGGCGAGTACTTTCTACTCACATTTTCGGAAGTTTTCAAAATAGTTTGGGGGCGAAAAACCGCGGCAAAATGGGCAAGAGAACGTACCATGGCCGCCGCGGTCGTGGCCCCTGCTTGCCTCACTGTAGGTGGCGGAGTGCACGCTCATTCGCCTCTGCTTGAAGTAGCTCAACCATTGCATCGTGGGCTGCTGAGTAAGCTTGGTCCAGTGGCGCACGGGCTGACTGGACCACTCGCTGAAGCTCCTTAGGGCCACGCTGCAACTGCTGGTGAAGCCTCTGGCGCCGCCTCACGTATTTCGCCGCAATCGCTTGACGCGTTGCTCTTGGTATACCGCGTGCTGGATCATATCGAAACCCATTCTCCACTCGAATTCGCCACGCGCAGAGCCGCTTCGCCAACTTGCGGCCGAACCCAGGCACATTGCGCACTTTGGTTTCAGTCACGTCGAGCGCCGTTTCGATCCCATAGGATTCGAGGACCGCCAATCTACCGTCCCCCAAGCCATCAATCTGTGCATGCGCGACGAAGTGCTGGGACAAATAAGAATTCCTCTGCTGATGTTCAGTCTGTTTGGATATACTGTCAACCTCTTTCTGCTCTTCGCTGTCTAACTGATCCCATTCACATCGAATCGAGTCAAACCCTTGGCGGGCTTCCGTCAAAGCGTGAAGGTGCTGCTGGTAAAGTTCTTCGTATCTTGCCGCCGCGGTAGCAAATTCTCTGGTAACAATATCTAACTCATGACGTACAAGCGTCTCTGGACTGTGTGAACGGCGTTGTAGCAGCAGGACATACCACCAGACTGAAAACACTGCCACAAGCCCAAGGCCGGGATAAAGTAACGGTGCCGCCAGGGAAGATAGCGCCGACAATATTGCACCTCCTATGGCAGCTGCACCAGTCAAGCGCCTTAAGAGTCCAAAGGGATCTTCACAACTCAACAGCTGCGGCTGGGGACGCGGAAGCAGTGCCCGCAGATCGGCGATGGACGAATGTGAAATGGGAGAAATGGCGTTAATTTCTCTCCAAGCCTGTGAAATATCGAATTGTTTCGACTCATAGCCAGCACTAGAGACAGCCACTGTGTCGAAGAAGTCCGGTCCTCCTTTCTGAAATATCGCGCACCAAGGGCACACGCGCTGGCCCCTCACAAAGAGGTGCCCCCAATCGTCACTGCATGTTGCCAACAAACTTTCGAGTTGGCCTAGTGCACTGACCCACTCTTTCGCGGAAGGGCGATTCGATTGCGTAAATGCCTTAGTAAATAAATCTGCTACTGGACGAGGTAAATCGGCTAGCGTCAAAGCATGCGGTGGAGGCTGCATTAGTGACGTTGCGTGAGATATAGCGTAGGCAAATCGACCTTCCCGTATTGCTCGCTCAATAGGCATATCACCATGACCACGATATCGCCCTACAAACGGATGTCGTCCCATGAAGAGCAAATGAAATATGAGGATCGCAAGTCCGAAAGAATCATGGTTCGGACTACGTACGACTTTCGTGAAATCACATCCATGTAGTTCAGGAGGAGTGAAGTGCGGTACTCCAACTTCGCAATGATATACATCACCCGACGACAGGATCTGAAACGAATCACAGTCAATGAAGTAAACGAGGGCGTTGCTATCGACAAATAGATTTCCCTGGTTTACATCCCCGACTACAACTCCCGCTTCATGGAGCTTGGCAAAAGCGGCTGCACAGTTTCTGGCTGTCCGTACCAAGAAGCCCCACGTTGCCTGCGGAAAATGCTCCTTGCGACTCGCAGGGTTGTAAAGTTCATGAATAAGCTGCACGGATCCGCTTATCCGTGGCATCAATGTACCACTCACGGAATTGCTGTTCGCGTCGTACAATGGAGATTCGGGCCAAGCACTGAACTTGATAAGCTGACTGGAAGATAGTGAAGGTATGACCTCCAACTTCCTTGCTTTCCGCATACTTACAGGATCGTGGTAGATCTTGGCCAGATGCGAAGCAGAATTTTTCACGGTGTAGACATTCGCTTCTCCCCCTTTGCCGAGAAGTGCGTCGAGCCGTATCTGATTACCTCTTGCATCACGGTATAAACGGCTCATCTGGCATTACATATTTCTGACTAGCTAAAATCAGAGTCTTGTCGTCGGTAGTTCGCTCGTTGATGGCGACGGACTCCAAGTAGATCCGCATGGGATCAAATAGATCCTCATAATTTTCCGCGGACTCGAGCTGATCGAATACTTGATCAAAAAAAGGACGGTGTGGTGCTTGGCTTGCGAAATCGAGAAACAACCGTTCGAGTCCATCTGTGAGCAATGCAACACGGTTCAGCCGCGACTGACTGGTCACAAAGTCGATCCGCTCCTCAAAGTCGTCATCCGTGATGAAGTGCGTTTGATTGACATACTCTCCGGACTGAGGCCAAAACACCACTCCACATACACCTTCGCTGTAGGCAACGATTGCTCCATCGCCAATCTGGGCGAATACTGCATTGTTTTGGCTAACTACACTCAACAGCGCCGTGCATGCAAACTCGCGACAACCGACTCCCTTCAATTCCGCTGCGTGGAGAATTCGTTCACGTACTACGCGCAACCAACCAACCACAGTATCGCGAGTAACTTCTGCGAGGTCACCTATCTTGAACTCATGTGCCGCAACAAGCTCAACTAAGGAATTGCAACACAAATCCGCGCCTTCCTCCGCATAGGTGGCACTTCCAGCCCCATCAGCGCACACAGCAACTAGCATGGACTCGGACGCAGTTGTCAGCTCAAGGACCCGATGGCTGTCCTGGCATGGCAGTCCGAGCTCTTTGTGCAATTCTCCCACCACACTGTCGTGAAGGATTTTCCACTTCGACATCGACTTCCCCTAAACCTTGGCCCATCCGGTCGGTCCGGATGTAGGATCACTTAAGGGAACATCCTCGCCAACGGTAGACTGCGAGACGGATCGCAGGGAACTCGACAACCATAGAAACAAGTTGCGAAACTTGAGGCCGTCGAGGGTAAGAGGTTCTCGGCTGGTAAACTTAGCCAGTATGTCTTTGTTGGCTTCGGGGGTCCCAACGCAGAAGAAAGCGAATGAGCTAGTGCCATCTCCCGCTTTCGCCCGCGATGCGGCATCTTCCCACTCGTCAGTCGGTGCTCCGTCAGTAATCAGGAATATCCACGGTCGGTAGTAGCCAATCCCGTGCTGCTTGTAGGATTGCTTGCGGATTTCTAAGGTGTCAATTGCAAGGTGGACAGCTTCACCCATTGGGGTACTACCGTTAGCGGTAAGCAAAGGAGGAACGAAAGTGGAAGCAGTCTGAAAATCAGACAGTAACGTGACACTCTCGCCAAAAGTGATGATTGCGGGTTCGACACGTTTGCTCGCCAGGGCATCGGCGACCAACTCATCCTTGAATCCAACGATTCCATCATTAAGCGAATCAATCGGCTGGCCACTCATCGAATAGCTTGTATCGAGCAGAAGAACGCAAGGCACTCGCGGCTCTGGATTCTCACTGAAAGAATTTGCCCCGAAAGGAATCTGGTCCATACTTTGCCCCTAGTAGGAAGACTTGCAAGAGTACACATGACAGTGATGCCAGCCACAACATGATAGCGACACGTCTCCAACTTTGCCACACTTCGCTCCAAGCCGACCCAGCATTCTGCGATTGCCGACGAAAGTTGTCGACTTACCATCACTTCAGACCCACTCGATTTTCCCATCAACTGTATTAAAGCCACCCACCATATTTCCCTCCCCGGCCGTGTACCGTCCGACCCTCCCAAGGGAGGGTGCAAAGAACGACTTCTCCCATGTGCTATACTTTCACCATGAAACGCTCCCTACTCACTATCGTCGTTACGGCCGTTACGTTCGTGCTGCTGAAGGCTCCGCTGCTGGCGGCGGAGGCTTGGATTACGGTCGAAGTGGTGACCGAACCGGGGTCGCAGCCGACCGGGCAGCGGGAGTGGATTGAGATGCTCACCGCGGCGGGGGCGGATGATGTTCGCATTCGCGGCGCGCACGCGGGCGACAAGCCCGAGCTTCGCGATAGCGGCTCGCCCGAGCGGCCTCGTTACACGCTCGTTGGCATGCTCGACGGGCGCGGTCAGCTCGTGCTTCCCGGTGGTCGGTTCGATCGCGGGAGTCGCGACAAGCTGAAGGACTACCTCGATCGCTTGGGGTCCGATGGTGCCGAGGGAGTGACCGCTCCGCGCGGGGCGTTTGGGCTCACCGAGAAGCAGACCAAGTTGATGCACGACGACCTCGCGCTCGTGCTCGATACCGAAACCAAGGGCCAGTCGCTCGCCGACGTTCTTAAGGCCGCCGACGCGCGGACTAAGCTCGACCTGCGCATGGACGACACGGCTTGGCGGGTGGTCAGCAAAGCCGAGCCCGTTTCCGACGAAGTGGGTGAGCTGACCGTGGGAACGGCACTCGCTATTCTCCTGAAGCGCGACGGGCTGGTGCTGGTGCCGACCAAAGAGCGCGGCGAAGAAGTGGTGCACCGTGTCGCGCTCGCTTCGGACATTAAAAGCGAAGTGTGGCCAATCGGTTGGAAGCCGAACCAACCGCCGACCAAACTTGCGCCGAAGATGATGGAGAGGCTCAACGCCGAGGTCGAAGGTTTTTCATTGGCCGAGGCGATGGACTCGATCGCACCACGCGCCGAAGTGCCGATCCTATGGGACCACGCCACGCTCCGCGAACGAAAGATCGTGCCCGCGGAGATCCAAGTCAAACTCGCCCGGCAAAACACAAGCCTCATCCGCGTGATCGACCGCCTACTGTTCCAAGCCCGCCTGCGCGGCGAGCTGAAGATGGACGAAGCGGGGACGGTGTTCTACTGGATTTCGCGGTAGGTGCAACTCGCGAAATCAGGAGCGAGTTTTTGTCGAAGGGAAGGAAGAGGTGCGAGTATGGCTGCTTTCCAGAAAGCCCCGCCTTGGTTGCTCGCAATCTTGTTCGTAGCTGTCCTGATTCTCTCGAGTTGGAGTGGACTACTCGGTGTGGCTGCCGGATTAGGTGAGTCACCGTCCGAGCTCTCGCTCAGCAATCGATGGCTTGCCGTCATAGCGGGGAGCGTACTGGGTGTAGTTACTACAGTTGCCTGCAGCCTAGTGACTCATCATTGGTTGAAACAGTGGTATGCCGCCTTGTTCGGTGCTCCATTGATTGGATGCGTGTTGCCCGGAACGCTCTTATACCTCTTTACGCTCTATGTTGCTGGTGCGTAGGGGAGTTTCGTAGTCCCGTAGGGTACGGTGCTTGCACCTACCTTTAACTGGGTGCCCTTCCGAATCCCGGCTTAATCCTGGGTGCCACTGCTGGCTTGTCGGCATCGCCACTTCGTGAAGCCACGATGAGTGGCAATCACCATTCTTCAGCCGCCGGCTTGCACGAGACCAGCAGTGCTGGCCTCAGGGTAATGCAGGACCTTGGATGATTGGTGGATCGCGCGGCCCGACGCGGATATACTCCCAGAATGAGCCTAGTGCCGCGGACCGAGCTTGCAGCCTTAACCGATTAGTACTGCCGAAATGCACTGCTGGTGTAGCTCCAAGCCGGCGAACTTATTGATAGCTTGTCGTTTGATAAGGGTGCCGACGTGGCGATGCTCGACAAGCCAGCAGTGGCACCCGTGCGAACGTGTTAGGGAGTTGTCATAGAACAGATGTGGTGGCACGATCTAGAAGATCGACGAGGCGGCAAAATGCTCTCTCAGATGTTGAGAGAGGAGCAACATTGCCACGTCATCATTGCCGGATCGCCGAAGTTCAAGAAGTCGACGGCACGGGCACTGCAATTGGCTCGGGGTTGCACTTTTGGAAAACGGCTCTGTGAAGCAAAGGTCGTTCTGTGCGAAAGCTGGTTGTACGGCTGCCGATTTCTTTTTGGGTACCACGTCGAAGTGATTCCCAAGAGCACTTGGTTGCTAAGTGACATTGAATATGCCGGCATCCTCGCGAGAATCTTGACACTTCGGCTCTTGTACCAACTGAGAACCAGCTCTCGTTTTAATTCGTTAGTTGAATCGACGGCCGAGGCAGTTGAAGCTGTAACACTAAATGACCTTAAGGCCGACGATCGCTCGAAGAGAGCGTCGATCGGGCGATTTCGGAGCTTTATTGGCCCTCGTCTAGCCACTGCTGGAGAACAAGAACGGCGTAGGCGGTGGCTTCATCGTCTCCGCCGCAGACTTCCGGTTGCCTGTGCACGGCGGGATGCCCGAGTACTTGCGGGCATAAAGCGCCAGGCGACTATGTTCTCAGTGAACATCGAAGGCTCGCCCTATTTCGTGGCGAGAACCAAGCGTGCACTAGAGACACTTGCGCGCACGGCGTCCGTATTTATTACCGACGTGACAACAAGGGTTCGAACAATTTGGGAAGTATCATCCTATTGGGATACGCCCGGCTTTGCACTCACCGGCCGCAATAACGAAGTGCTGCTCGTGAATTGGAGCGAACTCCGAAATAGTTACCATCCAATTCAGTACGCGGCCCTGTTGGCATGGCACTCGCGAGATTCTGCTGAACATAGCCGTTTGGCCGGCGATGCTGAAGACGGCGCATCGATAGCAGAACTTCGCTTCATGCGCGAAGTGTGTGAGGAGGCTGGAGCCTCCGCGCACTTACTCGACCATATCGATTATCAACTGCGGCGCTATTACGATCAGGAACCGTAATGCAATTCCAGAGTCTACCATCGTGCGATGGGCAAGGATCTCCGAGCCGATGTTCCGGGAGATTAAAGATTTCTCCCAATCTCATTTAGCCAACAGCGAATATACTGTTTTACGCAAGAGCTTCTCTATCGACACAGGAACCGTCATGCATAAGATCGTCCCCCTCGTTCTGCTGGTGATCGCCGGGTGCACCAAAACTTCCGCGCCCGCACTTCCTCCCACCGCTGGTGACTTTGTAAAGAACAACGATGGTGTTGGGACCGCGCAGGTTTTTGGGATCGACTTTAGCGTCCGCGCCAACTCGAGCGGCGTGAGTACCGACGATACAATTAACGCCGATTTCACCGATCCTAAGCAGTCTCGCGCTAGCAAGCGATTCACTTTGGGGGACGATGTCGCGATTCAACTCGAAAGCGTGAATGCATCGGAGGTCCGATTCCAGTTCAATGACCAGGACTTCGGAATCCTCAAGGTCGGCGACAAGGTCGTGATCGATGACGAGCGAAACGTCGAGGTCAACGGAACGCCACGTTCGCCACAGCCCGCCGAATAAAGCTAGAGTCCGGTAGGGTACGGTGCCGTTCTACTGGATTTCTCGGCCAGGATGGGCTAAAAGTTTGTTGCCAAGACTCCACCCCGGGCAACGAATAGATTCGCAAATGGACATCAAAAATTCTGGAACGCACCCTGCCCTGCTCCCTGCCACGTGGCAGGTGCCGCAAGTCTTCCGCCACCGCCTTGGTCATAAGGCGGGTCGCCAGCGAATCATGCAGGCCGATGGGCATCTGCTGATCATCTTGCACGCCCCGCCCGACTCCGAGGATCAGGAGCGTGCGGGCCGTATCTTCTGGCGTGACCCCGAGGGGAATTGGATGCCGAAGGGGTTGCGGCATGGCGACAGCGCGCTGGCGGAGCTCATCGCCGAATACGACAAGGTGATCGACGACCTCGACGAGCGCGAGAACGACGCGACGTCGGCCGAGGAGTACTTTGAAATCCTGAAGGACCTCAACCCTCTCACGCGATCGGCGAACAACTTGCACGACACGCTGCAAAAGGCCCGCGAGGCGGTGCCCGACGATCGGCAACTGCTGGTGCTTCGCGACGCGGCGTACGCGATGGCTAGACGTGTGGAAATCCTGGCAGCCGACACGCGGCATGGTCTCGACTACCAAATCGCCTTGCGTGCCGAGCATCAAGCCGAGCACGCCGAACAGATGGCGATCGCATCGCATCGATTGAATTTGCTGGTGGCGTTCTTCTTCCCCATCGCAACGCTCGCGGGGATCTTCGGCATGAACCTCTACAACCCACTCGAAGAGTGGTCGGAAAAGAGCGGTGCCTTCTACCTGATCCTGGTGCTCGTGGTCGGCCTGGCGATGGGCTTCGTACTCACGGGCTTCGTAACCCGCCCGGTTCCCGAAGGTCAGAAGCGAAAGAACAGGAACAAGAAGTAGTTAGAGAGGTAACGTGTTGGGTGGCTGTGGACGAGTTCCACGAGCCCAAAGAAGTTGTCGAGCTAATCGCCGCTACTGGGAAAGAAGAATTAGTCGCGGATGAACGCGGATTTGGCAGGATTTGCGCGGATCGGAGGCAAGTTCACTTCAAGATCGAACGCAACTTCTCAGACCGATGTTGGCCTTCGAGCAACAAATCCGCGACCATCCTGCACGATCCGCGTTCATCCGCGACCTATTCTTCTTGACTTAGAGTCTGCAATCTCTGGGGGCTCGTGGAACTCGTCCCCAGCCACCCTTGTACTGCGAGAACGCTACAGCAGTTCGTCGAGTTGATCCACTAGCGACTCGAAGTGTTCGAGGGCGGTGCGGACGGGTTCGGGTTTCTCCATGTCGACGCCGGCGTCGCGCAAGAGATCGAGTGGGTACTTCGAGCAGCCACCTTTGAGGAACGAGAGGTAGGCGTCGAGTTCCGGCTTGCCCCCTTCGAGCACGCGCTTCGACAGGGCGATGGCGGCCGACATGCCGGTGGCGTACTTGTAGACGTAGAACGCCGAGTAGAAGTGCGGAATGCGCAGGCATTCGAGATCCAGCTCGGGGTCGAGCGTGAAGTCGGGGCCGAAGTACATCGCGAGCAGCTTGTGGTACTCGGTCTTGAGGCACTCAAGCGTCAGCGGCTCGCCCGACTCGGCGAGTTGGTGCGTGATCTTCTCGAACTCGGCGAACATCGTCTGGCGAATGATGGTGCCACGAATGTCGTCGATCGCGCGGTTAACGAGGTACGCCTTTTCCTTGTCGCTCTTCGCGCGGTCCAAGAGGTACTTGCCGAGCAGTTCTTCGTTGAACGTGCTCGCCACTTCGGCGACGAAAATGGTGTAGTTGTAGTACTCGTACGACTGGTGTTTCGACGAGTAGTAGCTGTGCATCGAGTGCCCCGCCTCGTGCGTGAGCGTGAACACATGGTTCAGCACGTCGGGCTGATAGTTCATCAGGATGTACGGCGCCCCGGCGAAACTGCCCGAGCTGAACGCGCCGCTTCGCTTCCCCTTGTTCGGGTAACGATCGCACCAACGAGCCTTAGACAAACCATCGGCCAGCACCCGGCAGTACTCGTCGCCGAGTGGTTCGAGCGACTCGACGACCTTCTTCACCGCTTGATCCCAAGTGTGGGTGACGTTCAGCTCGCTGAGAATCGGCACGTAGGTGTCGTAGTGATGAATGTCCTTGAGCTTCATCTTCCGCCGACGAACGTCGAGGTACTTGTGCACCGCCGGGAGCTTGCTGTGCACCGCGTCGATCAGGCTGTCGTACACGGCGACCGGTACGTTGTCGGCAAACAGCGACGCCTCGCGGGCACTCGGGAAGTTCCGCGCACGGGCATAATAGACATCACGCTGAATCGAACCCGAGAGCGTGGCAGCTAGGGTGTTCTGATGATCGACGAACTCGGAGTAGTACTGGTGGAATGCTTTTTTGCGGACCTCGCGCTTCGGCGAGTTGAGGAACGCCGAGAACGACGAGTGGCCGAGCTCGATGGTCTCGCCCTTCTCGTTCTCCAGGTCGCCGAACTTCATGTCGGCGTCGGTGAGTTGGCGGAAGGCCTGATTCGCAGCACCGGCCATCTCGGTCTGCATCGCCAGCAGCTTCTCTTCATTGTCGGTGAGCGTGTGCGGCTTGAACCGCACGAGCCGCTCGAGCATCAGCTTGTAGTGCGCGAGTTCCTTCGAGCCGAGGTACTGCTTGAGCTTCGCCGCCGACAGGGCGAGGATCTCGGGGCGAATGTAGCTGGCGGCCTGACCGGCTTGGCTCGCGGCGTTGGTGTAGCGACCGACCATCCGCTGGTAGGTGCTGTTCGAAGTGTCTTCGGCCGTCTTGAGGAACGCGTAGGTGCCGAGCCGTTCGCCCTCTTGATCGAACGTGCTATCGAACTTCAGCAGCTTGGCGAGCGCGTCGGGCCCATCGCCCAGCGTGCCGCGAAACGACTCGTACTTCTTGATCTGCTTCTGCCACTTGGTGAAGGCGGCTTCCCAATCGTCGTCCGAGGCAAACAAACTGCCAAGGTCCCAGGTGTCGGCGACTTTGACTTTCGAACGAGGCGGGAGCTTCTTAGTGGCCATATCTTCGGTATTGAGCGTGAGGCGTTAGGAACTGGATCGAGCCCCGCAGCGTAAGCTCGGGGAGATGCGCAGGATAGCACCAGCGGGAGCGTGGGGCTAGATCATGGTGTGGGCATTCTTGTTATGTGATGCGTTCAGGGAGGCCTTGTGCTAGAATCTCTCGCAGAGACGCGAAGACAGCAGAGACTATTTTGATGACGGCCGAAGAACACTTTGATGCTGCCCTTCCTTGTGAGCTGCACGGAGAGTATGCGGCAGCGATCGAACATCTTACCAAGGCAATCGAACTCGAGCCACATTTTCCCGAAGCCTTCTTCAACCGCGCCGGTGCGTGGGAACTCCAAGGTCAAATCGATGCGGCCATTCGTGACTACGAGATGGCAATTGAGCAGGATCCGACCACATCAGACTCGTACCTGTGTTTGGCTAGGCTCTACCTAAACGAAGAAGACGCGAAGCACTTCTGCGCACAAGAGGCCGCTTTCCTCGCCGAACATGCTTGCCACCTCACCAATCATCAGTCCTTTGAGGCTCTGGCGACCGCAGCCAAGGCCTATGCGGCCATGGGACGATATCGTGCCGCAGCCAACCGGCTTCGCTCGGCGATAGCCATTCTCAGCGGGAGCGTAAAGGTTGACTCCCCCTACCTGCCACCCGTCGATGGCGAAGTGTGGCTTGATGAGATGCGAGCAGACTTAAAGACCTACCGTGCTTTTGCCAACAACGCCTGGTGGCGTCGGCTAGTCGGCATGTTCAGGGATTGCTAGGCTTCCCTCTGCCGTCTCCGAGTCTCTGCGTGACATCTGTACGACACCCTACCACCGCACCAGCGCCGTTCCCCACGACAGTCCCGCGCCGAAGCCGCAGAACATCAATAGGTCGCCGCGGCTGATTTGGCCGGCGGTCATCGCTTCGTCGAGGGCGATTGGGATGCTGCCACCCGAGGTGTTGCCGTAGCGGTCGAGATGCACGGGGACCCGGGCGGGGTCGATGTTAAATCCACCGGTGGCGGCGTCGATGATTCGCTGGTTCGCTTGGTGCAGGATCCAGAGCTTCACCTCTTCGCGCTCGTGGCCCCCACCTTCGAGCACCTGGGCGAAGGTGTCTTCGAGTAGCCGCACCGCCCACTTGAACACGGGGCGGCCGTCCATTTCCAGCAGCCATGGGTTTCCCGTAGAGCACTTCGCCGGGTCGAACGGCGTTTTCGCGCCACCCATCCGCCGCAGCAGCACTTCGGTCCCCGCGCCGTCGGCACCGAGCGTGTAAGCGAGCATGCCTTGTTCGGGCGAGCCCTGGGTCAGGATCACCGCGCCGGCGCCATCGCCGAACAGCGGGTAGGTCTTCACGTCGCTAGGATTGAGCGCACGGCTGTTGCAGTCAGCACCAATCACGAGGGCACACTTGCTAGTGCCATTGGCGACGAACTGTGCGGCGGTGATGAACGAGTACATGAAGCCCGCGCACGCGGCGGCGAGGTCCATCGCCGGGCAGTTGAGGCCCAGGCGATGCTGCACGGTCGTCGCGGTTTGCGGCAACAAGTAGTCGGGCGTGAACGTGCCGAGAATCACGAGATCGACGTCGGCGGCCGTGACGCCAGCGGCTTTCATCGCTCGCTCGGCGGCGGCGATGGCCATGTCGCTGGTGGTCATCTCGGGGGGGGCGTGGCGGCGTTCACGGATACCCGTGCGCTGAATGATCCACTCGCTATCGCATCCTAGTGAGGCGAGATCGTCGTTGGTGACCACGTTGTCGGGCACGAAGCTGCCCGTACCCACGACCTGAACGCCCATAAGCCGATGGAGCGGCGGACGGCGTATTTCGATTTTTGTTTCGGTCGTGTCTCCCAATGAAATCGCCTTTCCAACGGTGCTAACCCCCAACGTCTCTAGTCCCCGCAAGGTACGGTGTTGCGCGAAAAGGGGCAACCCCGGCAGGCTAGTTCAAGCCGACTTCCGCCGGCGAACGGCCGCCTCATACAGGTGCGCGTTGCCCTGCTTACCCACTTGCCGAACCGCGCCGATCTCGCGAAAGCAGTACGCCATCCGCTGGGCCACCCAGCGGTCGACCCCCATCCGCTCGGCAAGATGACCAGTGTGGAAAGCTCGCGGTAAACCGGTGGGGACCAGCCCCCAGAGGTCGCCAGCGGTGCGGAACGTGTGCTTCGACCGCACGGCCACCAAGTGCTGATCCTCGCATTGGTGGTCGCCACGCCGCCAACGACGCCGCCGACCATGCCCGGGGAAGCGGTACTCCTCGATATCCACCAGCAGCACTTCGAGCGACAACCGGCGATGCGGGAAGACGTTCGAAAAGTGAACCAAGTCGTCGAAGATGTCGAGCAACTGCCCCCGCTTGGGACTCTGCCGCCGCGAGACGATCTTGCCACCCAAAGCATCCCGCTTGATGAGGACCTTCGAGGCGACGATCGGCTTCACGACGCGAACCGTGTGCCCCGCGAGCAGCGTGCGGATCTTATCGCGAATCGCCCCCAGTCCTGCGTGCTGGATCTCGATGAGTTCCTTCCCCACCACCGCGTCAATGCGATAGTCGCCAAGGCGAACCTCCACCTGCCCGGTGTCGCCCGCGTAGAGGGCCTTCAGTTGTTGGTGGAGAGAGGTTTCCATACGCGATGTTCCGAACTCCTGACATCCTGAAGGAGCCTAAGCGACTGAAGGATCTCCTTCGCCATTTGTTCAGACGTTAATCAACTGGGGGCTCGCAGGACTCGTCCCCAGGCACCCGGAGTTTCCTTCAGGGGCGAGATTCTTCGGGGAGCTCCACTCCCATCAGAATGACAATGTCATGCGCCCACTTTAATTCCAAAGTCTTCCACCGTGAACAACGTTTCCAGCTTGTAACCCTTCGCCTCGAACGCTTCGCGGCCACCTTCCAGGCGGTCGACGATCGCCAGTACGCGTTCGACCTTCAGGCCCACCGCTTCGCAATGTTCGATGGCGGCAAGGCTTGAACCGCCGGTGGTCACCACGTCCTCGACGATCACCACGCGCTCGCCCTCTTTGTACGGACCTTCGACGAACTTCTTCGTGCCGTGACCTTTGGCTTCTTTGCGAACCATGATGCCACGCAGCGGCTTTTGCTGGACACCGGCGAGCGTGAGGATCGAGGCCGTGATCGGATCGGCACCAATCGCCATGCCACCCACCAGCTCGGGCATGTCGTGCTCGATGAACTCGAGCATCCCCGCCGCGACCGATGGCAGCGCCTCGGCCAGCAGTGTCACTTGGCGGCAATCGAGGTAGTAGGTCGCCTTCTTCCCACTCGCGAGCGTGAAGTCACCGAACTTCAGGGCGTGCTGGCGGACGAGGCTCTTCAGGTGTTCGCGGTCGTACATGGTCGGGCTCCCAAGTGGATCGAAGTAGATTGCCTGCTAACTTCGTCCATCCAGCCACGTGTGGCAAGGGCCGCTTTGCCGGCGAAAGACTGGCGACGTCCGACTGCCTGGGACTGACTACCGGCGAATAATCACCCGCGAACCAATCGACAGGATGTCGAACAGGTCCTCTTGGTCGGTTGGGGCCACAAGAATCGCACCGGCGGTTACGGGGCTGCTGTCCGACGGAGGTCCGATGACGAGCTGCGGTCCACCGACCTGCCCGCCGACGGTTTCGAGCACCAGTTGCTTCGAAGTCGCACCAGGGGCAGAGGGCATTTGCTTCTGCGTGATCACCCATTCCCCTTCGGTCGTGGCTTGGCCTTCGGTCTTCACGCTAAACCGGCCGGCGTAGCGTTCGGCAACCATCAAAGCAAGCTGCTGACGTTCGACATCAACCACGGCGAAGAATGGACCGCGGAGCACCTTGAGTTCCTGCCCCGGCGTGACCGCCGACGGCTCGGCGACCCCATTGATCTTCGCGAGCAACTGCCAAGGTACATTGTACTTCTGCGCGATGGTCTCGAGCGTTTCGCCCGGTGCCACGCGATGCGGGGCTTCGAGGCGGTGTTCGTTGCTGTAAATCACCGAACCGGCGAGCTGTCCAAGCAGAGCATCGACTTCCTGCTGCTCCTGGCTCGTGAGCGAACGATCGCCATACCACTGAGTGAGCAGTCGATGCGCCTCTTCGATCTTGCCGGCGCCGAGTGCCGCATCAATCTCGGGAAGCGCCGCAGCAAACGCCGAACCTTGCGGCGAGAACTCACGGGCCGCACTCGCGGCCATTTCGGAATCGGTCGACTCGGGACTGACTGGCTCGGTGGCGGGCAATTCATCTATCGGTGGCAAAGCGTTGATCGATGCCGCTGGCGGTGCGCCCGCCAAAGCCGCGTCGGCGATTTCGCTCGACGGATCAGCAACGGGAGCGGGTGGAGGAATCACAGCCGGCACCGGAGGAACCTGCGTCCCGAGCGACGGCACATTGCCCGAAATGGTGCCGGTCGAAGGAGCATTGTTCATTGCATCTGCCGCCGGAACAGTCGTCGGCAGCGGAGGCAACTCGGGCATCGCGCTCGAACCATCCGCGCTAAGCGGCGCAGCGGGGATCGCGGCGACGGGATCGGTCTTGCCGTTCGCCTTCGCTTCACTCTTCTCCGTCGCGTTCGTTCCAGTCGGCGGCGTCGGCAGGAACGCCGGGGGCGCGCTCTCGCTCGCTACGGCATCGTCACCTAAATCGAGGTCGAGTGGAGGCACGCCTTCGAGCGCGAGTTCCGACTCGCTCGTTTGTTCCAGCGTCGGCGCGTTAATGCGGGTCCACAAGAAGTACCCCAGCACCATCAACATCGCAATGGTGGCGAGCGGACGAATGGCACTCATCGATTCGGTCCTCCATGACCTGTAGCAGCCATCCGATACGGCTGCCGAAATTTGATGATAGGTTCGTTGGCCTCTGCCGAGGCGTCAACTTGTTTTATGGGTTACGATAGGAGCTGACGCGTGAGTTCTTCGTTTCAGCTTTTGGTGGGCAACAATCTGCAATGTACGATTACGACTCGGACGACGACCTGCTGAACGAGAATCCCGACGACGACTGGCAAGCCGACGAGGCGTATGACGACGACGAACCGGACGAACTGCCCTGTCCGAACTGCGACGCATTGATCGCCGAGGACTCGGTGCGGTGCCCGATCTGCGGCGAGTACGTCACGTGGGACACCCGCGCGTGGACCGGCAAACCCTGGTGGTGGATCGTGCTGGGACTCGCGGGAATCATGGCCTTCATCGCATCCGTCATGGCAACTATAGGACTACTCTAAGCGCAGCGCTACCTGAGCTTTGGCGCGGGATGGTACGAGAAACCCAAACGAGACGCCATGCCAATCACGCGGCGGGGTGCCATCGGTGCTAGCAAGGAACTGATCGTGTGAGCCGGGGCGTCCCCGCCCCCGGAAAACGAACTGTTGCGATTCGGAACACATCCGGGGCCAGGGACGGCCCGGCTCGCTGGGCTGAAAGTAGAAGGAACGATGCCTCCCACCAATTCCCCGAAGGGGAAACACATCCTAGCCCAGGGCAAGCAAAGGCGAGGTACGAGCCAATGCGTCGCCCTGGGTAACGGTCCAATAGTCGGATGCGGTCGAGTAGAATGCACGACATCGGCCGGAGCGTTGACGAGACCGCTATGAAGCCCGCGACCGAATCCTTGTGGGAGCACACCGATGACCATCAATCTCGAAGCAATCTACGAAGATGGCATCTTCCGGCCATTGTACGCCCAGCGTATTCCACTTGCAGATGGCACGAAGGTGCGGATGACGGTTGCCACGGCGGTGGAGAATGCACTGCCAACCGAACTTCATCTAGCTGCGAAGGTGTACGAAGGTCTGAGTAAAGACGAGGTTCATCAGATCGAACAGATCGCGACTGGAGCCTAAGTTGTTTGCCGTATGGACTCGAAGAAGTGCGGAAATGAAGCGCCGGAGGACGGCCCGGCTCGCTCAACTCACTCCCCACTCCCCTTCGCCCCGCGCAACTTCTCGCGAATCACTTCTAGCCGTTCCGCTAGCTCCCGTTCAAATCCTCGGTCCGTCGGATGATAGTACTCGCGGTCGACTCCCAGGTAGTCTTGCGCCGCGACACCACCTTCCGCGTCGTGGCTGTACTCGTAGTCGACCGCGTTGCCTAGCTGTTTGGCACCGGCGTAATGACCATCTCGCAAATGCCGCGGCACCGGCACCGTGCGGCCTTGCTGGATGTCGGCTCGCGCGGCGGCAATGGCCGTGGTTGCGGCGTTCGACTTCGGCGCGCACGCCAGATAAGTCACCGCTTGCGACAAAGTGAGCTGGCACTCGGGGAGGCCGATGAACTCGGTGGCCTGCATCGCCGACACCGCCACGTGCAGTGCCCGCGGGTCGGCGTTGCCGATGTCCTCGCTCGCCAGAATCACGAGCCGCCGGCAGATGAACCGCACGTCCTCGCCCCCTTCGAGCATTCGCGCGAGCCAGTAAACGGCCGCGTCAGGATCGCTGCCGCGGATGCTCTTGATCAAGGCACTCGCGCAGTCGTAATGCTCGTCGCCACGCACGTCGTAGTTCACCGCCCGACGCTGCACGGCCGACGCAATTAAGTCCTTCGTCAGCTTAACTGGTCCCGCCTGGGGGTTGCTCGACATCACGGCAATCTCCAGCGTCGAAAGTGCCTGCCGAGCATCCCCATCGCAGATCTCGGCCAGGAACTCGATGGCAGCGGGATCGACATCGATCTTGTATCGGCCCAGTCCGCGATCGCGATCGGCAATCGCTGTGTGAAGCAGCTGCGAAATGTCGTCCGTCGTGAGCGGTTGAAATTCAAACACCCGGCTGCGACTAATGAGCGCCGAGTTCACCGCGAAGAACGGATTGGAAGTCGTCGCCCCCACCAGGATCACCACACCATCTTCCACGTCGGGTAAGAGTGCGTCTTGCTGCGAGCGATTGAAGCGATGGATCTCGTCGAGAAACAGCAGCGTCGGCTGCCCACCCGTCGCCACGTTGTCGCGGGCCTCGACCAGCACTTCGCGAACTTCCTTCACACCGCTGGTCACGGCACTCAGTTGCCTGTAGCGATACGAAAGATGCGATGCGAGCAGCTTGGCGAGCGTTGTCTTGCCGGTACCTGGTGGTCCGTAGAAAATCACCGAGCCGAGTTTCCGCGCCTGGAGCAATCGCCAGAGCAGTTGCCCTTCGCCGACCAAGTGCTGCTGACCCGCAAACTCCGCAAGCGTTCGTGGTCGCATCCGCGCAGCCAGGGGTGCCACGCGGTTAAGGTTACTGGCTTCGGCACTGGCGAATAGATCGGACATGGGACACTCGAGGCGAACTACAACTCAATCGGGCCGCCGCGTGGCAATCGATGGCGGAGCGGGCACTCCTCGCACTTGGGGCGGCTCCGGCAGAACTCGTTCCCTACGCGGACGATTAGGGCGTGGTATTCATTGTACAACTGCGAGTCGACTGGCAACCGGCGTTCGAACAACTGCTGCATCTCTGGGTACGCGGCCGGCGGCGCAAGCCAACCATGCCGCAGCAAAATCCGCCGGGTGTAAGCGTCGACAACGAACTTTGGCATCTCGCCTGCGTACAACAGGATCGAGTCGGCCGTTTCAGGTCCGACACCGTTCACTTCCAGCAGCTGCCGTCGGGCCTCCTCAAGCGGCAGCGCAAACAACCCGTCGAGTTCGCCATCGTGATTCGTGATCAAGTATTCCAGCACGTTGCGAAGTCGCTGTGTCTTGACGCGAAAGTAACCGGCCGGCTGCAACAACTGCTCGAGCTTGGGAACCTTCACCGCGTACAGTCGCTTGATGTCCATCAAGTCGTGCTGCTTGAGATTGGCAATCGCCCGCTCAACATTCCGCCACGCGGTGTTCTGGACAAGCACGGCGCCCACTACCACTTCGAACGGCGACTCGCCAGGCCACCAATTCTGGGGGCCCAATGCTGAGTACATGTCGTTATACAATTCGATGGGTGGTGGTAAACGGCGCGGCATGGGCAAGTAGTAGTTGCGAGACCAAATTCGTCAATAGCGAATCGAATAGATTTTCACCGATGTAGAAGCGACCTTTGTAGCCTTTTGCGCGGCAAGGTATAATTCACTCAGTGGCATCGCGAGGCAAACGAAAACATCGTTCGATCTCAAGGCGTTGCCATCCTTGCCAGCACTCCGTTATACCCCGCCCTACCCTTCCTTTTAACTGCTGCCGACCCGTGATATCCGCCCGCCCCAAAATCGCCGACTTGGTGTTTCAGTTTTACGGGCGGTCGCTCCATCCCGAGTTGTTCGAGGTGCAGCGCGAACGCAAGGTCGAGCGGACCGCCTACACGGCGACCATCAAAATCACCAGCACCGGTCACGCCATCTGCTGGCAACAGCCTGAAGGACTGCTGCTAACCGAAGTCGCCACTTCGGCACTCCACGACCTGCCGATCAAGCGTCGGCTGATGTCGCAGCGTGTCCGTGGCGAGCACGACGACCGCATCGAGTGTGCTGGTGGGCTCGTGTACCAGACCGAACTCTCGCTCGAACACGCCGATCACTCGACCATTCGCAGCTACCAGCAGGAACTCCAACTGGCCGGTGAGAAGCACAGCGTGCTCTACCAGTTCGAGTCGGGTGGCCGCGTCGGCCTGGGGGCCTTCAGCTACATCCACTTCGAATCCCGCGCCCGGACGCTTCGCATCCAAGCCCTGCACACGTTCCCCGAAGATGGCGTGATCCTCAAGAGCCAATCGCTCTTCACCCTGCCCGCCACCGTGTAATACCACAAATCTTTGTGGGAGGGCTCTCCGAGCCCGATGTTTAGGTGGGCAGCCCCTCGACGAACTCCTCAATCGCGCGATTCACCGCCGCTGGGTTCTCCATCGGACTCATGTGCCCGGCGTCTTGGATCTCGACGAACTTCGAATTCGGTGTCGCCGCGGCCATCGACTTCATCTCATCGCGCGTGCTAATCACGTCGTCCACGCCTACCACGTATAATATGGGAACGTCGATCGTCGGCAACAGCGGCGTGCTATCGTCGCGGTGAGCCATGCCACGCTGCGCCGCGGCGATCGCGACGGGATCGGTTCGACCGATGACGCTCACAATCTCCTCGACCAACTTCGACGAGCCCGCCATGGTCGCCGGACCGAAGAGTTTGCCTGTCATCAAATGCGCCACGTGCGCCGAGCCCCAGCCCTCCACGCTCTCGGCCATCTTAAATCGCGTTTCCTGCGTTTGCGGCGTGTCGGCCGCGGCCCGGGTGTCGCACATCACCATCGCCCGCACGCGATCACGATGCCGCCGGTAAAGCTGCCACAAAATGTAGCCCCCCATCGAAAACCCCACGAACGTCACCGGTCCCGCGATCTCCTTCTCGTCGAGCAGCGCGGCCACGTCGTCCGCGTAGTCGCCGAGTGGAACGCCTGTCTTCGCTGCGATGGGCTCAATCGAAGACTGCCCGAAACCACGCAGGTCGGGGGCAATCACGCGATAGTGCTGCGAAAGGGCCTCGGTTTGAAACCGCCACATCGTGTGATCGAGCGGAAACCCGTGAAGCAGAACTAGCGTCTCCCCTTTCCCTCGATCAATCGCGTGCAGCGGAACCGTCATGGCAAATGAATCCTAATGCGGAGATGAGGGAAAGAAGTCGGCCGCTCACTTGGCAGCGTGCTAACTCTTCTTGGCGGCGCGGGCGGCTAGAAACTCGTCGAGTTGCCGCTGCAAGACGCGGAGGTGAGGTTCGTACTTCACTGCCAGTTCCTGCGTCTTGATCGCCGCGTCGAGATCGCCCGCGGCAAAGTAGCAACGCCCCAAGGTGTCGAGCAGCCCCGCGGTGTCCTCTTCGGTGAAGCTCGGATTGCCCGCGATTTGCTCGCGGAACAGGTCGATCGACTTCTGCGAATACCGCACGGCCTTTTCGAAGTCCCCCTCGGTGTTCCCAACCAGCCACGCCCATTCGTTGTACCAATTGGTCACTTCGTCGTAACTTGGGTAGTCGCTGATCGACTGCTCGAGCGTGCGGCAGCGCTGGGCGATGATTTCCATCGCTTCCTTGCGTTTCGCCTCGTCTCCTTCGCTCGCGCGGTACATCCCGATGATGATGTCGGCGTTAGTGTTGTCCGCTTTCAGAGCCCGCTGCAGTGCCTTCCACTGCTTCTCCTTGTCGCCCGTGGTCTGCAAGTGGCACGCTTCGTAGTAGGCTTGGCTTGAGTCGATTTCGTCGAGCGGCGTGAGCTGACGGCGTATTCCATTGATGCGCACGCCGTTTTGGGCCTGGTTGTTGTAACGCTTCAGGAGCTCGCCATCCGCACGAATCGCCTTGGTCAAATCGCCTAGCACCTTGGCGGCTTCTTCGTCCTGCTGCCAATCGTGTAGCGATGTCGCAAGCAGCAGCGCGGCGGTCGAATGCAGCTCGCTTCCTACCGGAACCTCTTCAATGGTCGCTCGCAACTCGCGGCGGCCCCAATCGACTTGACCTTCAGAAATCAGCACCTGCCCCAGCGTTAGGCGATCCTCGGGCATTCCGTCACTACCGGGCGTGGCCTTGATCTCAAACGCCTGCTCGGCCAACTCTTCGGCAAGTTCCGTTTGTCCCTGCTCGGCACGTATCTGGGCAATCATGTAGAGCCCCGCCTTCGAGGCGTTGAGTTCTTCCCCGTGCCGAGCCAAGAGCAAATCGACGAGCTTGGCGTCCTTTGCAAGACGTTCCCACGCCAGGAGCCGCTGTAACTCGTCCACCACCACGATACCCGGTGTCGTGGACATGCGATCGACGACGGCGAGGAAGGCTTCCGAGTCGTCCGTTTGCAAGGCGAGCCTTGCTTGGTTGCGTAACAAATCCGCGAGTTGCAGCGTGGCGGTCGTTTCGTCGATGGCGACGGCGACTGCGGCTGCCGCTTGATCAATTACCGCCGGCCACTCGGCAGAGGCCGCCTGTGGATCTTCCATTTGCAACGCCAGCAGCCGTACCCATTCGGCCGCCGGACGAACGCTGGTGCCCATCTCTTCGCGGAGAATCGCTGGTGTCTCGGACCCGTAGCCAAGGTCGTATTTGGTGGTCCGCATTAACCCAATCGCCGCCTCGCGCGATACCTGAGGCGAAGCATCGTAGCGGCAGATTCGGCACAACGGCGAAATCGCCCACGGTTCGCTGCGGCTGGCGAGAGCTTGCACCACAGCAAGTCGCTTCTCGTCGTCACTGCTCGCGAAGTCTTCCAGTGCCAGCTTCACTTGCGGCGAGTCGTCCCGGCGAGTCCACCGCACCGTGAGTTCGCTCACTAAGTAGCGACAGGTTGCCGCGATTTCGGGATCGGGATCGTTCACCGCGGCGTCGATCTGATCGAACGCCTTCATGCCGATTTCCATCAGCCGCTGCTGCGCTTCGCGGCGCGTAACGTAGTGGCGGCTGCCAAGGTCTTCGATCCACTTCCCGACTTGCTCGCCATCGACGAACTCCGGCTTCGCGTCGATCTCCGAGGCGGAAGTTGCAACCGCGTCGCCGCTCGCCCCCGTGTCGGCAGTGGCGGGCGATGCGATGAGAAGTATCGCGAGAGATAACCACCTGGCGGCGGCGAGCATTTCGTTCGGCATCTCCGGCAACCCTCAGGCTCTCTCTTGGACGCAATTGATAGCAGCCGGCTTACACAGTGGCCGACCGCTGCTCCATCTGCTCGATGTATCGCCGCAGCCGCTCGACTTCGTCGCTCACCGAGTGGAGCTTTAGCATGTTCTCCACCCGTTTAGTCAACTCTACCTTATTGACGGGCTTCGAGAGGAAGTCGTCGGTCCCCGCATCGACCGCCCGCTCGATGTCGCCCAGCTCGTTGAGCGCGGTGACCATCAGCACCATGATACCACGGGTCGCAGGGTCGCTTTTCAGTTTCTTGCAGACCTCAAAACCGCTCATTTTCGGCATCATCACGTCGAGCAGGATGACGTGCGGCTTGAAACTCGCCACTTTGTCCAGCGTGTCCTGACCGTCCACCGCGATCTCGATCTCGGCGTCGACGTTCGCCAAGTAGGCTTCGAGCAACTCGACGTTCGGCTCGTTATCGTCGGCAATCAGGATGCGGCTTTTTTCGGACATCGTGTTCGTTGGGCAAAGCTTATGGAGGACTAAAGGAGCGGAATCAGTTCCACTCGACTAAACGCGGGCTTCCATCGCGGCGGCGGGAACGGGGAAGTCGATGCACATCTCGCGAATCTGACCGCGGATGCGCTGGTGCACCGCTTCGTCGTCGGCCGAGCGAAGGGCTTCGAGCATCCAGTGGCCGATGGTCTGCATCTCTTCGACACCCATGCCACGCGTGGTTAGCGCGGGCGTGCCAACGCGAATACCCGACGGATCGACCGGCTTGCGCTCGTCGTAGGGAATCATGTTCTTGTTCACCGTGATACCGCAGCGGTCGAGCACTTCCTCGGCGGTCTTGCCACCTATGCCCAGCGGCGTAACGTCGACCAACATCAAGTGATTGTCGGTGCCACCGCTCACTAGGTTTAGCTTGCCGTTAAGCAACACCTCGGCCAGGGCCTTGGCGTTGTCGATCACGCGCTGACCGTATTTCTTGAACTCGGGCTGCAAAGCTTCCTGGAAGCAGACCGCCTTGCCCGCGATCACGTGCATGAGCGGACCACCCTGGGTGCCAGGAAACACGCGGCTATTGATGATCTTGGCGTATTCTTGCTTCGCCAGGATCAAACCCGATCGCGGACCGCGGAGCGTCTTGTGAGTGGTCGTGGTGACGACGTCCGCGTACGGCACGGGGCTGTTGTGCAGTCCCGCGGCGACCAGGCCCGCGTAGTGGGCCATGTCGACCATCAGCTTCGCGCCGACTTCTTGTGCAATTTCCGCGAACTTGTCGTGCGGAATCTCACGCGGGTAGGCACTCGCACCGGCTACGATCAGCTTCGGCTTGTGCTCGCGGGCGAGCTTGGCGATTTGATCGAAATCGAGCCGGTGGTCTTCCTTCCGCACGCCGTAGCTGATGAAGTTGTAGAGCATGCCCGAAATGTTCAGGTGCATGCCGTGCGTCAGGTGACCACCATGGGCCAGGTCGAGCCCCAGCACCGTGTCGCCCGGTTCCAATAGCGCCAGGTACACCGCGGCGTTGGCCTGCGAGCCCGAGTGCGGCTGGACGTTAGCGAACTCCGCCCCGAACAGCTCCTTCGCCCGATCGCGAGCCAGGTCCTCTACGACGTCGACGTACTCGCAACCGCCGTAGTACCGGCGGCCGGGATAACCTTCGGCGTATTTGTTGGTCAGCACGCTACCGGCCGCCTGCATCACGGCGGGGCTGGTGTAGTTCTCGCTGGCGATCATTTCCAGGCCATCCTGCTGGCGTTCGATTTCGCCGGCAATAGCGGCCCACAACTGAGGATCTTGTTCTTCGATAAAATTCATGCTTAAAACGCCGCAAAGACGGGAAAAAACGGGAGGGCCTTTCATTGTCGAGCCCTAGGGTCAAAGTGTCAATTAGGTAGAAAAAGCAGCCCAAGTTACTACGAAATTCAATCGCCGGGCCTCGCGAGTTTTGTCGCACTTTCGCGACTATTTCGTTGACTGCGACATTACCCCTTTAGCGTTCGGTGCCACCCTCGCCCCAAGTCCCACGCTGGACACACTTTACAAAGCCGGTGGCCGGACTCGCCCAGGAATAAAGTCGCAGGGGGTCGCCGCAGGTGCGACTTTACTCTAGTTGGGGACGGTGCGATTGCCTGTCATCGTGAGGGAGCCTCAGCGACAGAAGGATCTCGACCCTTCGCTCGGCAATCGATTTGAGGCACGTGACCACGACATCGACCACGGCCCTAACGGGCCCCGCTCGCGATACGAGCGCAGGCTTAGAACCCCCACCAAGCTTTTGCTTGTAGATTCGCCCTCCCCGTATACGCTGCCCCACTACCATCGCCACTGCGGCGACAACATGTGATCATTAGAACATACCGGCGCGCGATTTCAAGCCCCATCGGCGAAGAAAGTGAAAAAAAGTTCAGTCCCCGTACGACGGTCGTCTCTGCCGTCGAGGGACAGCACCGCCCAGGATGCGCCTCGGCTCGTCCCTCACCTTGCCCACCCTTCGCTCGGATGTGGTTCCACTCCGTGGAGCGGATGGGAGTCTTCGCTCTGTTCCCTCCGTTTCCTCCTGTTCTTCTTCCTTCCATTCGCGACCATCGGCGTGATTGGCGGGCAACTCTCTGGGGGCTCGTGGAACTCGTCCCCAGCCACCCGGAGCCCAATCAGATTCTGCGAAGTCGAAGGCGATGTTGTGCCGAAGTGTTGAGCGTCATGCGCCGGGTCGGCGCGGAGCTTGATCGCGGCCTACTAGAACATCAGTTGGAATTTTGCACCGACGAACGGGCCGGGGTCGACGTTGACTTGGTCGAACAGCGTGTCCCATTGGCTGTCGCCTTGGCCGAATTTGCGGCCGAAGGAGTAGCCGCCGAGCAACTGCAATTGGCCACGCTTGCCAACGTCCCAGCGGAGGCCGGTGATGAGGCGCTGTTCGAGGACGAAGAAGCGGTCCTCATGGTCGATGCGGTCGGCGAGGAAGTACGACTCGTTGAGGTATTCGTAACCACCGAACACGGCGAACGTCGGTGTGAACGCGTACGTCGCGCGGGCATTGATGTTGTAGAGGGGGAAGTAAGAAAGATTGAAGGTAAGTTGCTCGGTGGGTTGCCACTCGACCGACAGTGGCAGGCCGATGTTCACGCGGAGCTCGTCGTTGGGGTTCCAACTGTACGAGATCATTGGGAGCGGGAAGTTCACGGGGCCACCGTACATATACATCAGCATGTACTGCCACGAGTCGCGGCCGTTGCTTGCCGGCACCTTGACGAAGCCGCCGAGGTTGGCGGTGAACTCGTCGATGGAGTGGAAGGGTTCGTCGCTCGCCGAGCCGAAGCCCGACATCAGGCCGCCCGACCAGCCGTTGTCGAACTGGTGCATGTAGTTGAGGCCGAAGTTGACGTTCCACAAGTTCTCGGGAAACGCCGTGAGGCTATCGGGCAAGATCGCGTCGGTGGAGAACAGTGTGTTGCGAACACCGACACTAGCGAGCACGACGCGTCCCGATTTGAAGTCGCCCCACACCGGCGCTGCGATATTCATCCCCTGGCGAACAAAACCCATGTCGGCATTCTGCCCCGAGACCGCTTGGGTGGGATACCAAGTGGCGTCGTAACCAGGCGGACCACCCATCGGCCCACCACCCCCGCCACGACGTTTCAATGGCCTGGGAGCTTCGGCTTCCTCGATTCCAATCGCCACGTCGGCGGGGAGCATCGCGTCAGGCAGAAGGGGTTCGTGAAACAGCGGCTCGCTGTCGAGTTCCAACTGATAAGACAAATCACCGGAGGTTTCTTCAGCCCCTGGTTCAATCGGCTCAGCTTCTCTCGGCTCCGCGGCGAACGGTTCGACGCCGATCGCTGGCAATGCTTGCGCTGGGGCCACGCCTGAGATCGCGCACAACAGAAAGATGGCAAGCAGGTAACGCAACATGCCAAGCTTCCGAGAGCAGTGAATATCAAAGGGTGTGGGCGGACGGAGGAGAAATGGGGTGGTGTAGCGGAGGTTCGAGGGGTGCGTCAACGGCAGTTGGGATGCGGATTTATTAAACATTGGCAGCCAAGCGTTCCGTTATAATGTCGATTCAACCGATAGAAGTGCGGGGTATGCAGATGGACACAAGAATCCGAAGATTCACAATTGCGCCATTCGCAATAGATGGTGAACTCATGGGCGTCGGCGCATGGGATGAAAACTTGAAATCGGACCTGATAGTGCACCTGTGTTCCGAATTGCTGGATGACGAAGGACCCGTGTTTCAGAAATCGCTGGACGGCGAGTTCGGCGGAATCGAGCTTCAGTTCGCGTCCTGCAATGGAGCAGCAATCGCGACTTTTTGCGTGGGAAGCACTGTGGCGTCATCAGCTATGTTTCTAAGTGGGCAATCGAATGAAGTAGATCGCCAAGTCACCACCCTTTTTACCAATTCAATTCGCTCGAGTAGCCAGAGAATAGTAGGTAGTCTACGTTCAGATGCGTTTGAGGCCATTTCCGAACTTTCAGAGTTCCCGCTATTGATTGTTGTTCCGTGGGGCAATGAATTGATAGATGATGCGCAATATGCACATATACAAGAACTTTGTCTGCATCTAGCAGCTGTGTACTTTTCACGCCAACTAGGCGTGTCGTAGGCCGGATCAAGCGGAGCGCCGATCCGGCGATTGACGGTTTAGGGGTTGCGACAAACATTGCCTCAATTGCAGCGAACTTCACACAGCCAAGCGCCGGATCGGCGCGGAGCTTGATCGCGGCCTACGGGAGTTTTCTGACGCTCAGCGTTACTTCGCCGCGGTTATCTTTTAGGCTCCCGGGGGAGTCGTTGAGGCGCAGGTAGAGCACGCCCGTTAGTTTCGGCGTGAGCTTGGCGTCGGTGCCGAGGGGGGTGGGCTCTAGGAACGCGCTGGTCGCGGGGGGTTGGGACTTGGTGCGAGTGAGGGGGCGCTCGTCGACGGCGGCGAGGAGTTGGCCGAGGGGTTGGCCGTTACGGTATTCCAGCGTGATGCCGTTGGGCTCGGAGACCCATGGGGTGCCATCGGGGTCAGTGCCTACGACGAAGCGGCCGCTGGCTTTGAGTTCGTAGGTGCTTCCTTTGTCGAGCACGAGTCCTGTGGATTGCCAACCGCGATTGGCGAGAACTTTGACGCGCGCGGGAGTGGTCACGCGGCGGACTTCGGACATCGACTGGGGGAAGTCGATTGCCTCGGCTTCGATGTCGTGATCGTAGTCGAGGTTTGCGGCGAACAGTCGCCACTCGGTTTCGAGGTTCGACCAATCGTCGGCGTAGAGTTTTCGCATCTGCTGTTCGAACGCGGGATCGAGCGTCATGCCCTGCAAGCTGCGAAACCGCTGCTGGTAGCGCGGGTGGGTGTCGAGCCACTTCGCAAACGCCCAGGTCCACGCGTAGGAGTCGACGTCGAGGATCTGGCGGTTGTCGATCTTCATCACCGCAGCGATGGGGAGCATTGCGTCCTTCGCGATCGCATCGCGAACGGCTTTGGTGCGTCCCCACATTTCGAAGCCATCGCGGCTCTCGGGCATGACGGCGAGTTCGAGCTTCGCCGTGCGCGGGTCCCAGGTGTGCGTGCCTAAGAGCTCGGCCATGCCTTCCATGTACCAACCAGGGCCGCAGCCGCCGAGCTGCGTGGCCATGAAGCTGTGCGTCAGCTCGTGGAGCAACAGATGCCGGCGGTAGTAATCGCTCGGCTGATTGGCAACCCAAAGCTCGTAGCCAATCGCCAAACCGTTGGGAAACTCTTCGTTCCGATCCGGCATCAGACCAGCGGCGGCAAACTTCTGGCGATCGTCAAGCACCATCGTCAGGACGCGCCAGTCGCGGACGGCACTGGGGTCGATGTTAAAGCGCTCGGCCAACAGTGGCACCGCGGCGTCGATCACTTTAGGGAGTTCGTCGACTTCGGGCGAGGGCGCGAGATCGGTGACGATCGTGGCGTGGCGACCTTCGAGCACGCGGAAACCTTGCCGGGCGAGCTTGGCCTTGTCGATGGATCGTGGCGGAGCCCATTGGGCTATCGCCTGCGCGCGAGCGGCGGGCGTTGCTTGCGCGGACGCGTGGGTCGCAACGAGCAGCAGAGCGCACGCAGCGACTAGCCATGCGAAGACGGGGCCACAAGTGGCAAAGTTAGCGGCCGCCGCCGAGTAGTTTGTTGATTGCGTTGCCAATGTTTTCGTCGTTCAGCAGGTTACCGCCGGCTTGTTGCAGCAGCCCTTGCAGGGCCGCCGAGGTGTCGATCTTCATACTACCAAGCGTACCGCTGACCGGCACCTCGATCTTGGTAATTCCGACGTTTCGCAGGCGTCCCTCGGCGGGGAGCTGGACTTCGAGCATCGCCGAAATGGTTTGGTCGAGCCCCACGGAACCCCGCGAGCGAAACACGAGGTTCCCTACCTGAAACTCTAGCCCTTGGTGGTACACGCGGCCGTCGACCACGCGGAAATCGATGCTTCGCTGCGACATCGAGAGCAGCGTAATCGGCTGGGCTGGAGCCCCGCCGAGCAGTGGCTTGCCTTTGACGATCCCCTCAATCTGGCTGGCGAGGCTAGCGAGTTCGCCCAGGGATGGCCCAGGAGCAACGCGAAGCGTGTGGACATCCAAGCGGCCTGCAACATCGCACTGCGTCGGGGCACCCAGTGGCACGCGGCCACCCGACAGGGTCATGGAGAAAGTGCCATCGGTCTGCGTGGAGCTCGCGACGTAGGGGACGATGTACTTGAGCATTCGCTCGCTGACGTCCGGCGTGACCGTGACGTTCGTCAGCAGCGGGCCGGCGGGGAGGGTGAGCTCGCCCGGCGCGGGAGTGAGACGTATCGCGGGGGCGGCGGTGAGTCGTCCGCCACCGACGGCGAAGTCGAGCGGCTCGATGAGCACGCGGCCTTGCGTGAGCTCGGCGGAGAGTCGTCCTTGGCCAATTGGCAAGCCATAGAACGACGCGCTCTGCCACGGCGCGAGCACCCTTCCGTACCACGAGGCGATACCACCGGCGGCATTCGAGGCGTTCGTGACGCTCGACACGCTGGTGATGTTGCCGCCAGCGCTCGGGCTAAAAGTATTCGACGCGAGCTGAGCCGGGGCGACGGTCGAAGCGAGGGCTTGGCCGCTGGCGAGAGCGGCGAGCGCGCCGCGGAACTCGAACCGAGCTTGCTCGCGGCCCACCATTTGCAGGCCTTCGCCAATATACTGGGCGATGATCGGCGAGAGGCTGGCCAAGTCGTAGTCGATCGTGCCGGCGAGGTTTGTCATCTGATTCGTACGGAGCCCTTCGATGCTGCCACTCGCGGCGAGCGCGAACGTCGACGATTGCGTTTGCAGTCCATCGAACCTCACGCTGTCGGTGTCCGGGGCGTAGCTCACTGTGCCGACAAGGCGAAGCGAGGGCTCACGCCAGATGGCTTTCATGGTTGGCGGTGCACCGGGGAGCGCGGGCTGCGGCTTCTGGATCTCGATGTTCTGGCCCGCGAGGTCCACGGCGGCGACGACTTGGCCACCCTGCGCGGCGAGCTTCACGGTGCCATTCATTTGGCCGACCGGCTGCATGCCTGGCGGCTGGCCGGTGGTTGGTCGCTGGGCGCGAGCCAGGCGTCCGAGGTCCATTCGCACCGCGGCGAGTCCACCCACGCGGCTGGTTTGTTTGGGGTCGGCGGTCCAGTACCAATCGCGGAAGCTAGCCGCCACGGTGCTGGATACAAGCTGCCCCGCGCGGCTCACCAGCGTGCTGGTGGTGCTGTCCCAGGCGATGTCGCCGGACCACTGCACACGCGGCTCTTCGATCTGGTACTTGGCAGAAACCGCGCGGAGTTGGTCGATGGTAAGCTGCGACTCGGCGATCGTCGCAACGAGCGGCGTCGCGCGCACGCGTCCACGGGCGTCGAGCTTGAGCTGCCCGGCGGTGTTCCACTGCGAAAGATCCACCCAAGGCCGGAGGCGGCGGGTCCAACCGGTGAGGTTGCCCGTCGTGGCGATGTGCACGGGCCAATCGGTGGCCGACCACGTCGCGCCGAGCACGGTGGGCTGCGTGAGCTGAAGCTCGAGGTTGTCCCCCGCCGCGTGCAGCGTCACTTCCGCGGACATCAAACGGTCGGGCCAGATGCTGGTGGCGGGTGATGCACCGATGGTTTCGATGCTCCAATTGAGCTGTGGCTCGGTGACCATCTGCGCGCCGTGGTGAGCAATGACGAAGTCGCTGAGCGTACCGGTCGCGCTGGCGACGAACTGTCCGGTGCCATCGCGGCGGCAGTTGCCATTGATCTCGCCACGTCCGGCGAGTTGCCAGTCGGTGAGGTCGACGAACTGATCGAGCCGGCTGGTGAGTTCATCGAGGTCGACGCGGCCGGCGAGTTGCATCTGCCTTGCGTCGCCCGAGCCGGTGACTTCGAGGAACTTCGAGCGGCAGGAGACGTTGTCGAACCGCCAATCGGTCGCCGTGTGGCGAGCAACGACGTCGATGTCGAGCGGGGCGTCCCAGCGAATGGCCTGCCCGCGCGTGGTGCCGGCGAGGGGCGTGGTGTTGAGCGACGCGGTGATTTGGTGGCCATCGGCCTGTGGCATGCTCCGCGCGGCGAACTTCACTTGGCCCGACGTGATGGAGGTCCCTTCGCGAATCTTGAATAGCTGGGGTAGCCGCTGCGCGAGGCGGGCGAGGTTCACTTTGCCCTCGGCTTCGAGGTCGCCACGCGTGGCGAGATCATGCCAGTGCGTGGTGCCAGCCATCACCGAGCGAACCACGCGTTCGTCGAGCACGCCGCGCAGGTCGAACATCGCCACATCGCTTGCGAGCGACAAGTTCTCGACCGACACGCGGCCGCCACTCGCGGTGCATTTCCACGCGAGGTTGGTTTCTTCGACGTTGAGTTGTTCGCCAGCCAGCGTGGTGCCGGTGACGGCGAACTTGGCGAGCGAGATGCGTCCCGCCGTGTCGCCAGACAGTGAATCGTACTGCGTGGTGGGATAGCTGGCAGAAAGCTCGCCACTGAGCACGCCCGCCATCGCGATCTGCGGATCGAACCGCCGAAACCACGGCACGCACGACGCCACGGGCAGGTCCTGGCAGATCATGCGGAAGCCATCCGTTTGCTTGGCGGGGTCTTCGCCCCACACGAGTTCGAATCGGCCGGCGCTCGTCGCCGGTTGACCGCCTGGCAGGCCACCGGCCTCGACCGGAGCGGGGCGAACGATGCCCGCGGCGTTGACGCGCAGGGGGCCGTTCGCTGGGTGATCGATCGTCGCGGCGAGTTGCTCGAACGACCAAGTCTGTCCCGTCACGGCGTCGCGCGACAGTAAGCGGCCATTCACGATTTGCAATTGATACTGGGGCCCACCGGTGTCGACGCCGAGGTCACCATTGTTCGGTTTGCTCGCCGCCGCTGCGCGGGCGAGGGCATCTTCGATGTTGCTGCCATCGGGTCGCGCGAGGGCGTAGACCGTGGCGTTCTCGAGGCGAATCACTCCGAGGTCCGACGCGCCGCCCAGGAAGCCAAGCACGGTGCGGTCGATCGATAGTTGCCCAATGTCCGCGAGGCGGTTGCCATCAACGTCGAAAAGCGTGACGTTCGTTGCGGTGAGCGGCGTGAGCCAGCCGATGCTCATTCGGCCGACCGTGATGGTCCCAACTTCCGGCGGCACGACTTTGGTGAGCAGGCTGTCGCGCAGCGGGCTGTAGAGCACGATCGACGGCGCAACGAGCAGAAGTGCCAGCACGACCACCAGCCCTACGATCAACTTACGCTTCACCGCGCCCACGCGCAAGCGCGCGCCACGCCACCTGTTAGCCATTGCTAACCACATTATTGGCCTCACCACTCAGAGAACTCATTCCGGAACCCGCGACCTACGCGGGGGTGGCGAGTTTAACGGCGGAGGGGCGCATTGGCCAGACGTAATGTATGCGACGTGCTAGCGGTGGTAGCGGAGACACGAACGTGCCAGCGCAAGTCACGTCCCCTCTCCCAGTCCCTCACCCGGGACGGGGAGAGGGGACTCTACACGTGACGAGACTTAGTTGCTACAGATCGAAGTTGAACGTCCGCGCGGCGTAGCGGTACAGCCGCTCGGCGATCGTGCGATCGGGAATCGAAATCTTCGCGGTGCCGATGAGGCCGACTCGCAGAGCGACTTGGTCTTGCGAGAGCGGGGCGTAGGCGTAGTAGTGTGGGGTCAGCGGGCGCGGGACGCCTTGCGAATCCATCTGCGTCGGAAGCGGACCGCCGTTGAGGCTCGACAAGCGACTGGGGGCGACGGGTACCTCCTTACCTTTCTCGATATCGTCGATGGCCGTCGAATAGGTGTATTGGGCCGATTGATTCAGCAGCAGCTTCACGGGCTGTCCGACGGCAACATCGCTCGAGTAGTCCTGTTCGATTAGTAGTCGCGCCTCGAGCTTCGAGGGATCGCCGATGCTGCAGAACTTGGTCCCCAGCTCCAGCGTTGCACCGACGTTCTTCGCTTCGAGCGGCGTGCCCCACCAGCCGGGGAGCTGGTCTTCCACGTCCTTGGGCTCGGGCACGATATCCGGCGGGATGACCACGCCTGCGCGCGGGGCACGCAGCGTCAGTCGCTCGATGTCTTGGCGCTGGACCGCGAGTTGCGAGTCGATCGACTCCATGCTCTTGCGCAGCGAGGCAATTTCTCCCCGCGCTGCCGCACGCTCGCGGTCGTCGCTCGTGCGACTCATGATCTCCAGCGACTTGAGCCGCTCGGCGTAGAGCAGCTTCTCGCCCTCGAGTTCGATGATGGCTGCTTCGAGTTCGTGGTTCGAGAGCGTCGCGAGAACTTGGCCTTTCTCCACCCAGGCGCCTGCTCGCACACCTTCGCCGAGAGATTCGAGCGTGCCGGTGACCTTGACCACCACGCCCTCCACATCACGAGGCTGGACCACCAGGTTCGAATAGACGTAGGTCGGCAGGGGAATGCTCACGAGGCCCGCGATTGCCGCGAGCACCATCGCCGTCGAGACTGCCAGTCGCCAGCGTTTCACCTTGCCTAACCTCCCAGGGACCTTGAAGTACTTATACAGTTTCCACAGCGGCTGCACCAACAAACCGTAGACGCTCGCCAGCGCTAGGGCTTGTCCAAGCACCTTGAGTCCGTAGGGTTCAAACACCTCGTTCAGAAAGAACAAGATCGAGAACACCACCACCCAGCGATAGAGCGCGGCGGCTACGCTGTAAAGCGCGAACAAACCTTGGTGCCTTTGCGGCAGGAAGGGATCCTCGGGGGGATCGATGCCCAGGCACCACTTGCCGAGCTTGCGGCTAAGGATGCTCGAAGCCTTCTGGCGAAGATTGGGAATCTCAAGCACGTCGCTCAGAATGTAGTAGCCGTCGTAACGCAGCAGCGGGTTGGCGTTGAACAACAGCGTGCTGACCGAGCTGACGAACATGATGTTCAGGCAAAGGTAGTTCAGCATGCCGGGCTCGCTGAACCACCAGATGAACGTGCAGATCGAGGCGAGCACGAGCTCGACGTACATGCCCGCCGCGCCAATCGCCGCGCGATGCCAGCGATTAGGCAGCATCCACGAGTCGGACACGTTGCAGTACAAACACGGCGTGAGCACCAGGAACATCACGCCCATCTCGTGGCACTCGCCACCGAAGTACTTACACGAAAGCCCGTGGCCAAACTCGTGCAGGATCTTGGTCACCGCGAGCACACTGCCGATCAATAGCCAGTTCTGGGCGGCGAAGAAGCTGTCGAACGACGGCAACTTCGACTGAAAAACGTCGAACTGCACCAGGATCAAGAGCGCGGCGGACGCCATCAACATCAGGTTCACGACCAGCATTTGCTTGGTCCAGAACCACCACACGTAACTGTTGATGAAGTCGAGGATTTTGTCGGGGTCGATTCCCTTGAACCGCACGGCGAGGATGTTGCTCATCGCAGCCAGGCGCTGCTTGTTTACTTTCTCGTCCCGAAGCTTCTTGAGCTGCTCGCCCTGCCCACCAGCGCCGGTGATCACCAGACCGCTACGGTGCAGCATGCCGATGAACTGCTGGAGTTCTTCGGTGCGGATGGTCTGCGGCGGAAACATCGCCTCGAACTGCTCGGCGATCTGGTCGAGGCTCGCCACTCCATCGAGCATCTGCAAGATGGCGAATTCTTCTTCCTCGAAGCGGAAGTACTGGAGGCCCACCGGATCCTTCACCACCCAGTAGACGCGACCCTGATACCGCTGCTTGCGCGCGGCGAGGTCGGGCCTTACCCGAATGGGGAGCGGCCGCGACGAGCTCGAAACCAGGCTATCGGCGAGAGTAGTTTGAGCCAACGGAGGTTAATGACCAAACAATGAATAAAGAAGAATTCCGACGAGGCGTAGCTCGTCGGCTAGGGTTGGACACTGCCGCCTGCTGCCCACTGCCCACCTTTTACCGTCCCTCGATGCGGCTACTCATGTTTTGGTTGGCGGTGCCGAGGTGGATGTTCATCTTCACCCGCAGGCCGGGGTAGAGGGCCCAGCGATCGCGATCCACGCGGTTGGGTACCTCGGCGACGACGCGGTAGGTGTAGTTGCCGTCGTACATCACCTGCTGCTCGACGTAGGTGATGCGTCCCTTGGCGACTTCCTTGCGACCGCCTCCGACGGTGGCCTCGATGGTGACTTCGCACCCTTCGATATCACGCGGGTCGTACTGCGCGAGATTCACGTTACCATCGCACTGCAGCACGTCGTAGCGAGCCATCTGCAAGATCGACTCCCCCGGATCGACCCATTCGCCTTGCTTCCGGAACAGCTTGACCACTTGTCCGGCGAGAGGCGACTTGACGACACGGCGATTGATCTCCAAGTTGGCGGCATCTTCTTCGACCTTGGCGACCAAATAATCGTACTTCGCCAGCTCGCGATCCTTCTGAGCCTTGAGAATTTGCAGTTGGGCGCGGACCCATTCGAGCTTCTTGGCTCGCAACTCTGTCTCGGGAACCACACGGTCGATGCCCGATTTGTTGGCCGCGTCGAGCGACTCGTAATCCGCCTGCGCCGCGTCCGACGCGGCTTGGGCATACTGCTCTTCGATTTTGTCGAGTGCCTTGGCCTTGGCCGCAAGTAGCTTCTGCGCTGCCACCTTGAGTTGCATCTGGGGTTCGGCGTCGTCGATCTGGCCGATCACATCTCCCTCGCGAACAATCGTGCCTTCGCGAACCGACAATTTCTGTAGGATGCCTTCTTTGTCCGCCGAGATTTCGATGTAGTTCTCAGGGAGCAGCGACAACTGGCAGTCTTCGAGCACCGGATTACCGCTCGGGGCCGTCTGAGCCCACACGGTCGAACTCGATAGCACCATCATGGCGAGCGTGAGGAAGAGTCGCATGAGTTTGGTCGCCTTCGCGAAAAGTTGGGGACGGCGAGCAGTTGCGCGCCGCAGTAAAGTCTCGTTTACCAGATGCGGAACCAACCCCGCACCAAGAAGTCCCACAGGTCGTGCAGGTACACGTAGCCGATCGGCTCTTCGCCGCAGTGGACCTTGGCAATCGCCTCGGTTCCCACCTTGGGGTCTTCGCCATGGATAACTCCGCGAAGCCGCTCGAGCTCGCCCGGTTCGAAAGCCACCCGCAGCAGCACGGTGTTGCCCTCTTCGCCGCGAGCTTCGGCGGTGGTCTCAATCATCTGTACGTAGCCCGTGAACAAAACGGCGGGCTGCGTTGCCAAGTAAAAAGTGACTTTGAGTTTCTCGCCGGCCTTTTGACTCGCTTCCCACGCCTCCGCCACGTGCCGCATCCGCGTTTCGGGCATCAGCACTTCGAGGTACCAGTCGCCCGATAGCTCGGCGATTTCGAGCATCTGCTGTCCGCGCGAGATGGGCCGATTGGGAAGCTGCTCGATCTGACTTTTGCCCGTAATCACCCGGCCCGAAATGGGACTGGTGACCTGTAGCATTTTGATTTGCTCCTCGCGTTTGGCGATCAGCGCCTCGGCGTTCGTGCGCTGAATGCGCAGTTCGCTCCGCTTGAGCGATAGTTCGTTCTGCTCGGCGGTGGTTAGCTGCTCACCCGCCTTGCGGAACGAGGCAGTGATCTGTTCGTCGATCTCCGACAGTTGGCCCCGCAGGCGAACGAGTTCCTGATCGAGGTCCAGGCTTTTCATCTCGACCAGCAGGTCGCCGGCGTTGACCGCCTGGTTGTAGCCAACGTGAATGTCGCTGATTTCGCCATCGATGCGGGCGTAAACGCCCTTGAGCGTCACCGGTTTGAGGCTGCCATCGCCTTCGAGATTGAATGGCACGCGGTAATACACCGCGGCGACGATCGCCGCCGCCACGGCCGAAGTGATCGCCAGCGTCTTCCATTTGGTCCGGCCGCGAAACAGCGAAGTCGCCTTGCCCAGCGTTTTCCACACGGGCATCAGGAACAGGCTGTTGTGCTCCAGGGCGTTGGCGATGGCCGTCGCGCTGTGCGTCCGAACCACTTCCACGCGCTGGGTGAAACCTTCGGACGGCGTGGTGTCGACCATCTGCTCGACAATCAGCGCGCCGATCACTTCGCGGCGCTTCCGCTCGTTCGGTACGCCCTCCTGAGCATCGCGGTCGGGCTTGAACAGGGGCAGGATCGCCATGCTCTTGGTGTGCGACTCGTCGACGTACGCGTCGAGCGTCTTCTCGACCTGGGGCGCCAGGTTCGAAGTGTCGCCCGTGTACCACACGTCCTCGGCGGTCTTGGTCACGGCGCGGGCAACGCGATTGAGCAGCGAGACGACGTTCGAGCGTTTGTCGAACGTATCCTGGCCACTCACCGCTTCGACCGTGCAGCGCGAACCACGCTGGATGGCCACGCTCACGCGGTCGCAACCGATGAGCCGGCGACCTTCGTTCGCAATGGTGTAGGCCGCTTCCCGAACGTCGAGCGTCTCGTGGGCGGTGCGGGTGAACGATTCGAGCTGTTCCCACAGGCCCTGCTTCTCCGCCAAGTGGCGAAGGCGACGACCACGGAGGAACTCGCCGGCGAGGTCGCAGGTCTGTTGCAAAAACCGCAGGTAGCCCCGCTGCGTGGCGGGACGCGAACCCGGGCGCTGGAACACCTCGACCACGCCCTGGGGGCCTTGGTCGTTGTGCACGGGCACCATCACTAATAAGTAGTCCGTGGCGTTGGCCGCGGCGTGCTCGTCGCCATCGCTGGTGCCAGCAGACGATCCCGAATGCGGCGCGACCAACAGGCCTTCGTCGGATGCTAGCGTCCGTTGCAGCAGCCGGCCGTGCTGTTCCTGGCCAATCGGGTTGTCGACCAGGCCGGTGCTGCGGAGATTGATTTGATAGGTGAGCTGCATGCCCCCCGAGGTCACGGTCCACACCGCCCCGCCGACGGCGGCCAGAGCGGCGACTACTTTATTGAGGAACTCCTCGTAGAACTGCTCGATCGTGGTGTCGGTCCGCGACAGCTCGGCGATCTGCTGGACGATGGTCTGGATTTCGCGCTTGGCGCGTTGAACATCTTCCGGATCGACCGACACGGACGACTCGCTGGAACGGGGCGCGTTGGAATATTCAGTGCTCACAGACTTCTTAATGTACTCGCCCGGTGCGGATTTAGGCGTGTTTAGGTAGCGCGGAGGAGGCGGATTTTTGCTGGCACCCGCTGGCAATCGTCAGGACCGGCAGCCTCGTTACGTCCGATTCGAACGAAAGCGTGGTAACTGACTGGACTCGCCGGGTCCATAGGTGATATTATTACGGATTGTATTTTTTCTGGCGGCAGCGGTAGAGGCCAATTGTGGGCCGACGCCAGCACGCCACCACTTTGCGGAGGTCCTCCCGACAGCGGAGGAAACCAAAGGCGTTTATGTCGAAGCAAAAAGAAGAGGCCCTGGAAGTCGAGGGCACCGTCACCCAAGCTCTCGCCAACACGCGTTTTCGCGTGGAAATCGAGGGTGGACACCTGGTGACCGCTCACGTGGCTGGTCGCATGCGGAAGCACTTTATTCGTATCGTGCCTGGCGACAAAGTCCGCGTCGAGCTTTCTCCCTATGACCTGACCAAGGGTCGCATTACCTACCGCGAACGCTAAGAGTCGTTCGCTCCGCGTCGGTTGCCCTGAAAAGTATAGGGCTAGGTTGCTCAGCGGTTCGCCGCCGGTTGCTCGATCGGAGTGCTGCGCCTTGGGGTACCCCGCTAGCCCCTTTTCCAAGCCTCCTTTTCTACTAAGCCGAGCGATATGCCTGCCCCCCTCTGCGGCGGGTGGCATTGGCCAGGCCCCCACTGGCAGATTGTGCTATCGCTAGAATTCGGCCAAATTGTCAAAACCCCAACCCGCCCGAGCGGGTAGTAAGGGTTAGTGGCAGCCGACCCGTTCGGCTTGCCGACCCGTAACCGCAACCGTGGCGTACACTTAGGGACGTCGTCAGGCGGGCCGTGGAATACCACGCGCCAGCTTCGACCCCGCTAGTTCGCCATCTTTCCATTTCTCAGCGATACAGGAGCACACCGTGCAAAAGTTTGTCCGCTTCCGGCCTTTCAGCGCGCTAGCCTGCGGCCTCGTGGCCTTGGCCGCCGGCGCCATGGGCAGCACCGCCTCGGCCCAAGAAGCCCCCTCGGGCGAAATGAAGCCCGTGGCCATCATTGCCGCCACGAACTACGACGAGATCCTGGCCGACGTCGACTACCTGGGCCAGTTTGGTGGCCAGGTGAAGGCCGGCCAGCAGCTCAACAACATGCTGATGCTGTTCACCCAGAACAAGGGCCTCGAAGGGCTCGACAAGAGCAAGCCTTGGGGTGCCATCATTCAGACCGACGGCTTCCAGTTCGTGCCGCTGGTTTGCCTGCCCGTCACCGACCTCGAGCCGCTGCTCGGCCTGATGGAAGTGTTCGGCATGAGCACCTCGGACGCCGGCGATGGCGTCACCGAAATCGAAATCCCCAACCAGAGCTTGTTCGTTAAGCAGTCGGGCAACTGGGCATACGTGGCTCAGGCCGCCGAGATGCTCGAGAACCTGCCTGCCGATCCAGGCGCAACGTTCGCCAAGATGACCACCGACCACGACGTGGCTGTGACCGTCATGGTGGAAAACGTCCCCGAGATGTACCGCTCGATCGCGATTGAGCAGCTCCGTGCCGGCGCCGAGCAGGAACTGCAGCAGAAAGAAGACGAGACGGACGAAGCGTTCGCCGCTCGCAAGGAAATGACCGAGGCGAGCATTGAGCAGATTGCCCAGTTCATCAACGAATTGGACGAAATGTTCATCGGCTTCAACACCGACACCGAGGGTGGCAACGTCCTGCTCGACCTCGCCTACAGCGCCCAGCCCGGCACCGAGTTGGCCAAGGGCATCGACGTTTACAAGAGCGCCAGCACTCAGTTCGCAGGGTTCCTGAAGGACGGGGCTGCCATGCAGTTCAACCTGTCGGTCACTTCGCCTCCCGAGTTGTTGGAGAAGTACCGTAAGCAGACCGAGGGCCAGCTCAAGTCGCTGCGTCAGCAGATGATGACCGCCATCGACCAAGAAGCCGACCTGCCCAATGAGGAAGCTCGCGAAACGGTGAAGGCCGCCGCGAACGACCTGATGGACGTGTTCGAAGCCACTGCCCTGGGCGGAAAGATGGACACCGCCGGTTACGCCAACTTTGCCGACGGCAAAGCGGTGGCCGTCGCTGGTGGCTACGCCAAGGACACCGCCAAGGTCGAGGCAGCCTTGAAGAAGCTGGCCGCTTTGGTCGAAGACGATCCCGAGTTCCCCGGTGTGAAGTGGAACGCCGATAAGCACGGCGGTGCCGCAATTCACACGATGGCGATCCCCGTTCCCGACCACGAAGAAGAAGCTCGCGAACTGTTCGGCGAGACGCTCGACGTGGCCGTTGGTCTGGCTGCCGACAAGCTTTACGTGGCGGCTGGTGCCGACTGCGTGAGCGCCATGAAGCAGGCCATCGACGCCTCGGGCAGCTCGCCCTCGGCCGTGAAGCCAATGCAGCTATCGTTCGCCCTGACCCCGATCCTGAAGATGGCCGTGGCGACCGATCCCAAGCCTGAAAGCGAAGCCATGCTGGAAGCCCTGACGACCAAGGGCGAAGGAATGGATTCAGCCCACATGACCATCGAGGCGGTGGACGGCCAGCTCCGCACCCGCATCGAAATCGAGAAGGGTGTGCTCGAGGCCATTGGTGCTGCAGCGATGGAAGCCCGTCGCCAAGGTGCCGCGGCCGGTTTCTAGCCCGCTAGAACCGACGCCACTGTGAACCTTCCGAGCGGTGCCGGGCTCTCCTCCAGGAGTCCGGCACCGCTTTTTTGTTGCGCGGGCCCTGGTTTCCCGCTCGCCGTTGGTTTACGGTTGGCGATTGCCGGGCCAGCTGGCTCGGCAGCTTCCTTCACCGATACGAATGCCAAGTTCGATGACTCCCCTGCTCCACCAAATCGCCGACCTGTCTATCCCCAAACTCGCCAGCCAGTTCGGCACGCCGCTTTACGTGTACGATGCGAAGGTGATCGTCGAACGGATCGGCCACCTGGCGTCGTTCGACGTGACGCGGTACGCCCAGAAGGCTTGCTCGAACATCGCCATCCTCGACCTCGCGCGACGTAACAATGTGGTTGTCGATGCGGTGAGTGCCGGCGAGATTCATCGCGCGCTGGCGGCAGGTTACAAGCCGGGCTTCGACGATCCCCCACAGATCGTTTACACGGCTGATATCTTCGACCGCGAGACGCTCGACATGGTGGTCGACCTCGACATCCCGGTGAACTGCGGTTCGCCCGACATGATTTCGCAATATGGCGAGCGGGCCCCGGGCAAAACCATCACGCTGCGAATCAATCCAGGCTTTGGTCATGGGCACAGCCAGAAGACCAACACAGGTGGCGAGCAATCGAAGCACGGCATCTGGCACCAGCAGATCGAAGAATGCATCGAGCGGACCGCGGAGCATAAGGTGACGATTGCTGGTTTGCACATGCACATCGGCTCGGGAACCGACATGGAACATCTGAGCCAAGTGAGCGCGGCGATGGAACGCGCGGCGCTTGCCGTTGGTTCGAGCATCACGAGCATCAGCGCCGGCGGTGGTTTGCCAACGCCTTATCGCGATGGCGACGACCTGGTGGACATCGCCGCGTACTTCGAACAATGGGACGCCACCCGCGGACGACTGGCCCAGCAGTTCGGTCACCACGTGTCGCTGGAGATCGAGCCTGGGCGTTACTTGGCGGCCGAGAGTGGTTATTTGATCGCCGAGGTGCGTGCGGTCAAGCAGATGGGTGGCAACGTTTATTACTTGCTCGACGCGGGCTTTAACAACCTCGCTCGACCGATCATGTACGGCTCGTACCACCCGATGTCCGTGTGCCCCGCGAATGGCGACACCGAGCGGCCCGACCGCCAAGTGGTGGTGGGTGGTCCGCTATGCGAGTCGGGCGACATCTTCACGCAGGAAGACGGCGGCTTCGTCAGCAGCCGCTCGCTGCCCGACGCCAAGATTGGCGACTTCGTCGTGATCGGCTGCGCCGGAGCGTACGGCTACACGATGTCGAGCAATTACAACTCGAAGCCGCTATGTGCCGAGGTGCTGATCCAAGACGGCCAAGCCCAACTGATTCGCGAACGGCAATCGCTGGAGGATTTGACGCGGCTGGAGCGGATACCCTAAGCGAAAGGCAAGTTGTATGCAGAGTGAGCCCGTCAACGAAAGCGAACGTGAGGCAATTCTCCGAGGCCTGGCAGAACTCGATGCCGGCTTGGCACGGCCGTTAGAAGAGTTCGATGCTGAGTTCGGCAAGCGTCACGGTATCTTGATCGACCAGGATGTCGATGGCCCTCAAAGCTCCGATTCCTGAGCAGACCCTCGCATATCTGGGCAAACTGTAAGCATCGTGCGGGTAAGGCATCACTCGCAGGGGATTTAGCGGGGGCGAAAGGCTTGAAGCGCGCTTAGGCCTCGGTTAGGTTGGATGAGTTAAGTTCACCCTACTTCTCCATTCCCCGTAGTACCCCTTTCATGCCCGCTCTCGATACCGCGATTCGTCAGGGTGATTGCATCGAGCTGATGCGCGAGATGCCGACTGGGTCGATTGATCTGGCGTTCGCCGATCCGCCGTTCAACATTGGGTACGAGTACGACACCTACCACGACGAGCACGCCGACGAGGACTACCTGGAATGGTCGCGGGGTTGGATGGAAGAGATTCATCGCATCCTCAAACCCAATGGCACCTTCTGGCTGGCGATTGGCGACGAGTACGCGGCGGACCTCAAGGTGATCGCCGATCGGCAGATTGGTTTCACGACGCGTAGCTGGGTGATCTGGTACTACACGTTCGGCGTGAACTGCAAACGCAAGTTCAGCCGGTCGCACGTCCATCTGTTCCACTTCGTCAAAGACCCCGACCAGTTCACGTTCAACGCCGACGACCCGGCCGTGCGCATTCCGTCGGCGCGGGCGCTCGTGTATGGCGATAAGCGGGCGAATCCCAAGGGACGCCTGCCGGACGACACTTGGATCTTGCGTCCGCAAGACTTCCAATCCGACCGTTATGGCTTCGACGCGATCGACGACACGTGGTACTTCGCACGCGTCGCCGGGACGTTCAAGGAACGCCAAGGCTTCCACGGCTGCCAGATGCCCGAACAACTGCTCGGCCGCATTCTGCGCGTGAGTTCGAATCCGGGTGACACGGTGTTCGATCCCTTCACGGGGAGTGGAACGACGCTCGCCGTTGCGAAGAAGCTGGGACGCAAGTTCCTGGGCACCGAACTGTCCGAAGAATACGTTCGCTACGCTAGCGAGCGACTCGACTCGGTGAAGGAGCATGACACGCTCGATGGCCCCGCCGACGCGATCGCCAGCGCACCAACGACCGCGAATGGTCGCCGGCTGAAAGACCAACCGCTGCTGCCGACGTTCGACATTGCCGATTTCGTCGCGCCCGAACCGGTCGACGAACCGCTGACGGAAGAGATCGTTGACGAAATCGTGGTCGATGAAGACGTGGTCGATCAGGACACGATCGACACCGAAATCGACGCCGCCGAGTCGGTCACACAAGCCCCTGCCGCCCCCGAGGCGAAGCCCCTGGGACCGGTGAAGATCAACCTTCGAAAGCTGCAGCGCGTCGCGGTTGGCAAGGCGTTTCTCGCGGCGTCGGGTGGCCAGTCGGTCGACCGATTGCTCGCCAACCCCGAGTTGCAAACCGCGTTTCACGCAGAGTGCGAAGCAGCGGGCCTGTTGGGCAATGGCGAGATTTGGAACCACGAGCTCGTACGGCTTCGCAAGTCGGGCAAACTCCCCAAGCAGCCCAAGACGAAGCTCGCAGCCGTAACCGCGGCTGAACTCGACCAGTATCAGTTCGCTGCTGAGATTGCGTGGCAGCTGACGAGTGAGAAGTTCGGCATCGAGTCGATCGACGAGCTGTTCATCTCGCCCGAAAAGGGAGCGTTCTTCGACCGCCTCGCCGAACGCTACGCACCCGGCTTCACCGCCGCCCAGTACCGCTGGGCCGCCATCGACTTTCGCAAGAGTCGCCACACGTTGGCAGAAGAAGCCAAGGCGTACGACTACGTGTTCCGCACCCGCAACTTCGGCAGTCCCAAGAAGCTGTCGGTTCGCGGTGCGGCAAAGCTTAATGGCGTAGCAGGCGTGTACTTGCTCACCGGCGCGGGGAAAGCACCGCTGTTCGTTGGCGAAGCGATGGACCTCGGCGCCCGCTTGGCAACGCACGCCACCGCACCGGCGACGAAGTCCAAAATCGTCGGCTACGCGGTGATTCTTGAAGAGGACTTGCCGAGCGCGGAGTACCGAGCCCCGCTGAAGGTCGATCTCACGCGGCGGCATTCGCCGGCGTGGAATTTGAAGTAGGTGCTAGACCTTCCGCACCGGCTTCAAGGGACATGCTACCAACAAGCAGAATGCCCCCTTATTCTTTCAATGAAACCGGTTTCACATCCACACTTCATACGTCGGAGTGAGCAATGGCGATAGCACTAAGTTGGAAAGCGGGATTCGCTGTAGTTGCAACGCTATTCGCCGGCTGGACAGTGACTCACTTGGCCGCGCGCAACGAAGCAATGCAACTTGCAAAGGAATATGGACATGTCCGAAAGGGGGCAATCAATGCTCCAGAGGTGCGGATAATGACTGCCGAAGGGGCCGAGTACCTAGTTCCGGCTCTCGCTCACGTTCCAGATTTGTACAAAGTCAGCATTTATTCGGTCCCGTTAACACCAGACCAGCTTGCCGAGATTAGCAAACTCCGTCACGTAGATACCCTAACCATCGGAGCCGAACTAACGGATGACGATGTCGCTCTGCTATCTAAGATGACGTGGGTCGAAGACCTTGATCTGAGCTACAATCCTCTCACCGACAAGTCCTTGGAGTACATCGGAAAAATGAAGGATTTGAAGGCGCTACGTTTGGCACAAACTAAAATTGATGGAAATGGGCTCGGGCAGTTGCAGGACCTACCACACCTTCGCAAGCTTCACCTTTCCGGCACCAAGATAGATGACAAAGCACTGGACGAGTTAGCCAAGATCACTTCCATCGAAGAAATCTCTTTAACGAATACTGCGGTCAGCGCTGAAGGGTTGATGAAACTAACCTCCCTGCATCGACTGAGACTGCTTGCTTTCCCCGAAGAACAAGTATTTGGCGACTCTTCTCATGATAATTTAACTCAGTTCAAGGAGGCTAAGTGGAAGTTCATTGCTGAATTCAATGAACTTAAGCGTCAACGATATGACGCAGCGGTTGCCGATGGTTTAGACGTACCAGATCAGTTTGTGAGCCCCTTTCCAGAAAAGCGATTGGAGTAGTTGGCTAATTGAGTTAGCTCAACACTTTCGGACAGTGCCGCCAGCATGAATGTTAGATAGACCAGTTGGCTGCCGGGCTTTAGGTGACCCATCTCGTTACGCCAGCGTCCGCTTCGCGCTGTCCACGCAGCTTGCCAGCCCGTCTAAGAATCGATCAACTGACGCCCTCTCGTTCTGATCCTCACGAGGTTCGGGATGAGGAAACTTGCTTGCGCTGCCGTTCCAGTTTCTGCACCAACTGCCCACATGCGGCTTCGATATCGGCGCCCATCGAGTAGCGGATGGTCGTGGTGAGGCCGGCGGACTTCAACGAGTTGGCGAACGCGTCGCGGACTTCGCGTGAGCTGCCGGTGAGGTGGGGGGCTCCCTCGATCGCGTTATACGGAATCAAGTTGACGTGAACGCGGAGGCCATCGAGGAACTCGGCCAGCTCGGCTGCGTCTTCGAGCGAGTCGTTCACGCTGGCGAGCATTAGGTACTCGACCATCACGGTCGATGGCTGGATGGAATTGAGCTCGACGATCGTTCGGCGGAGCTCGCCCAAAGGGTATTTGCGGGCGAGGGGGATGATCTGCTCGCGGACCTCTTGGCGTACCGAGTGCAAGCTGATGGCGATGTTCACGCTGGGGTACCGCCGGCCGCAGCGGAGCATGGCCTCGGGGATGCCAACGGTGGAGATGAGAATGCGACTCGCCGGATGGTTGAAACCGCGGCCCGAGATGAGCGTGTCGATCACCTCGTACACGGTCGCCTCGTTGTGGAACGGCTCGCCCATCCCCATGAGGACGATGTTGCGGACCGAGCGATCTTCGCCGCGAATCTGCTCGTTGGCCTGGACGACCTGATCGAGGATCTCACCGGTGGTGAGGTTAGCGTGAAAGCCCATTTTCCCGGTCGCGCAGAAGTCGCAGTTCGCCGCGCAGCCAACTTGGCTCGAAATGCAGAGTGCCGTGCGGCCGGTCCCTGCCCGGAGCAGCACCGATTCGATGCGCTGGTTGTTCTTGGTGACGAACACCAGCTTCGTGGCACCGTCTTCTTGCGAGTCGAGCCGCACGTCGAGCGTGAGGGGGTGAAACTCCACTCGGTCGGCAACTGTGGCCTGAGCCATCGCAGGTAGCTCAGCGATCGCGGCTTCGGCGCCGGCCGACTTCTTCCAGAACGCCGTCCGCAAGCGATGTAGTTGGTGTGGATCGAGAGCCAATTCGCGCCGCAATGAATCAATGCCGGCGGTGTCGTACAGGGAAATCTTCTCACTCATGCCAGCACCCTCTTGTTCGGCTCGCCGGCGATCTCCTGAACGTATCGCGGCACCATGTACCCTGGTAGCTGCGACCGCAGCTCGCGAATGATCTCCAGCCCCTCGGCCACGGAGACTTCGAAATGCTGCGCCCCCGCTACGCGATCGAGCTGGTGCAAATAATAAGGCAGCACGCCCAGCTCGATGAGTCGTTCGCATAGCGCACGCTGCGAGGCGGTGGAGTCGTTCACGCCACGCAGGAGCACGGCTTGGTTGAGAAGCAGCGTGCCTGATGCTTTGAGACGTAGGAGCGCGCCCGCCACTTCGTGGTTGAGTTCGTTCGCGTGGTTGGCATGAACGACCACCACGGTGTTAAGTCGCGTCGAAGCGAGAACCTCGGCGAACCGCGCGGTGACGCGTTCGGGGACGACGATCGGAAGTCGCGTGTGAATGCGAAGACGGCGGACGTGCGGTATCGACTCGATGCCCTGCGTAAGATCGGCGAGCAGCTCGTCGTCGAGCACCAAGGGGTCGCCACCGCTCAGCAGGACTTCTTCGATCGTGGTGTCGGCCGTGATGGCAGCCAGCGCCGACTGCCACTCGCGGGGGCTGGCTGAAGCGGTGCTATACGGATAGTGGCGGCGGAAGCAGTACCGGCAGTTCACGGCGCACGCCCCGGTGAGCACCAGCAGCACCCGGCCCTGGTACTTGTGCAGCACGCCCCGACCGGTCTCGGCGGCCAGGTCGCCGACGGGATCAGAAGTGAATCCGGCGGCCGGTTGATGCTCGTCGGCCACGGGTAGGACTTGCCGGAGCAGCGGGTCGGCGGGGTCGCCCGGGACCATCCGCGAGGCGTAGCTGCGAGGTACCAGCATCGGAAAATCGCCCGCTGCGGCCCCAAGCGACGTGGGAAGCCCCAAATAGTCGCACAGCTCGGCGGGCGACCGAAAGGCAGTGCGCAGTGCATTCCGCCAATCCCCGGTTGCCGAAATCTCGGTTACCAAGACTTCGGGGGGCGGGGTCATGGGAGTGGGGCGGACAGACTGGCGGGGGGAAGTTAGAATGTTGGGCTCTCTTGGGCTGACCGCGACTCGCGGACCGCGTGGCGGTCGGGCGGGACCGAAGCCTCCCAGAATACACCATTTGTTCCCCCACTGAAAACGGAACCCAGCAGTGCCCAGCACGTACAACACGAGCGATTTTCGCAAAGGATTGAAGGTTCAGATCGACGGCACCCCGTACCTGATGGTGGAAATGAACTTCCGCAAGCCGGGCAAAGGGACCGCGCTGTATGAGTGCAAGCTCAAGAACCTGATCCGCAACACCGTGGTAGACCGGACCTACCGAGCTGGCCAGACGCTCGAAGCGGCGGACGTGGTCGAGTTCACGGCCCAGTTCCTGTACAAGCAGATGGACGCCTACGTGTTCATGAACAATATCGACTACGAGCAATACGAGCTGACCGAAGAGCAGGTGGGCGATTACGCCAAGTTCATGAAGGAAGGGCTGGACTGCCAGCTGATCACGTTCAACAACCTGCCGATCGCGGTGACGCCCCCCAATCACGTGGTGCTGAAGGTCGAATACGCCGAGCCAGGTGCCAAGGGCAACACGGCCACCAACGTGCAGAAGCCGGTGAAGCTCGAGACCGGTGGCGAGATCCTAGCCCCCGCATTTATCAACGCGGGCGACTGGATTCGGGTCGACACTCGCACCAGCGAGTACATCGAACGGACGAGCGCCCCCGAGTAGGTTTCGACCCTTGGAGTAACCTTCTTGGAATTGGTGCCAAGATTCTGTTGCGGCTTGCGAATACTAACTCGTAATAACGACTGTCCTCCCCGAAAGGTCGACGCATGGAAACTTGGCTCATTCCGGTATTGGTGATTGGTGGTTTGGTTGCCGTGGTCCTGATTTGGGGCGTGGGCATCTACAACCGGCTGGTGTCGCTTGAGAACCGCTTCGAGAATGCGTTTTCGCAGATCGAGGTGCAGTTGCAGCGGCGGTACGACCTAATCCCCAATCTGGTTGAGATCGCCAAAGGGTACATGTCGCACGAGCGCGAAACGCTCGAGGCGGTGATCACCGCACGCAATCAGGCGGTTGGTAGCTTGAAGGCGGCCGCGGCTCATCCCGGTGCCGCGGGAGCGATGGCCGACTTGGCCGGTGCCGAGCAAGGCCTTTCAGGCGTGCTGGGGCGGCTGTTTGCCGTGGCCGAGGCCTATCCGGACCTCAAGGCCAACCAGAACATGATGCAACTGACCGAGGAGCTCACCGCGACCGAGAACAAGGTGAGCTTCGCAAGGCAGCATTACAACGACGCCGTGATGGAGTACAACACCTACCGCGAATCGTTCCCGCCGATCGTGTTCGCCGGTGTTTTTGGTCATTCGCAGAACGCGGAACTGCTGCGGTTCGATTCGGCAGCCATTGCCACCGCGCCCAAGGTTTCCTTCAACTAGCCACGTAGGACGGGCGCACCCTGCCCTTCCATCGGTGTCGCATGGCCACGAACTTCTTTGAGCGGCAGACCTCCGCGCGCCGCAACACGGTGTGGCTGATTGCCATGTTCGTGGTGGCGACGATCGGCATCGTGGCGACCACGTTTATCGTTGCCGCGATTGCCGTAACTCAGCTCGACAACGGCCACTCGTCCCTCAGCGGCGGAGGTGAGCCTTACCCGTGGGAAATCCCAGTCCTAGCGGCGGGGGGATCGCTCGCCCTGGTGGTAGGCGGCTCGCTGTTCAAGGTCACTGCCCTGCGAATGGGGGGCGGTGCGAGCGTAGCCGATCAGCTTGGTGGTAAACTCGTGCTGTCGAGCGCGACCGGACGCGACGAGCAAAGACTCTTGAACGTGGTCGAAGAAATGGCCATCGCTTCAGGGGTTCCCGTGCCTCCGGTGTACATGATGGAGGAGCCCGGCATCAATGCTTTCGCTGCAGGGTATTCCTCGGGTGACGCGGTGCTGGGTGTCACGCGCGGAGCGGTGCAGCAACTGTCTCGGGAAGAACTTCAAGGCGTTATCGCCCATGAATTCAGCCACGTGCTGAACGGCGACATGCGAATGAGCATTCGCATGATGGGGATCCTCTACGGCATTTTGCTCTTGGGGCTGATGGGGCAGATGCTGTTCCGGAGCATCGCGTTCAGCGGGCGGAGCAGCAACCGCGATCGCAATCAAGGGATATTGGTGATCCTTGCGATTGGCGTCGCGCTGATCGTCATCGGATACTTAGGTACCTTTATCGGCGGGCTGATCAAGGCGGCCATCTCGCGGCAGCGTGAGTACTTGGCCGATGCTTCGGCCGTGCAGTTCACGCGCAACCCTGGTGGCATTGGGGGGGCACTCAAGCGAATTGGCGGAACCGTCTCGGGATCGCGGCTCAAAGCTCCGGCGGCCGGCGAAGCGAGTCATATGTTCTTTGCCCAAGGGGTGTTCGAGGGCTTCAGCGGATTGATGGCAACCCATCCGCCGCTCGCCAAACGCATCCTGGCAATCGAACCGACCTGGGACGGCCAGTATCCGCAAGGCCCCGCCGAGACGACGGGGTACAAAGGTCGCGCGGGCATGTCGGGGCTCGTCGGAGCCACCGACCCCCTGCGTGCCGCGGCGTTGTCTCCAGCCGCAATGATGGTCGACCCCGCCGTCGTCGACGAAGCCATCGAGCAAGTCGGTGCACCGGAGAAAGCACATCGCGACTACGCGGCGCAGTTGCTAGCCGACTTGCCGCCGCAGATCCGCGACGCCGTACGCGAGCCATTCGGTGCCCGAGCGGTGATCTACTGCCTGCTGCTCGATCCTCGAAGCGAAATTCGCCAGAAGCAGATCGCCGCGCTGCGGCAGACAGCCGATCCCGCAGTGCTGAGCGTCGCCAGCCAACTGCAAGCGGCCATTGCCGAGCTCGACCCGCGTGTTCGCGTGCCGGTGGTCGAACTCGCCATGCCCGCGCTGCGGACGCTATCGCGGAGTCAATTCGACGTTTTCTCCAAGTGCCTGAACGCGCTGATCGCTGCGGATAATAGCCTGGGGCTCTTTGAATGGACGCTTGGCCGGATGGTCGATCGGCACCTAGCACCACAATACGAAGGCCACCGCCGTGTGGCGACGCGGTACTATGGGCTGCAGCGGCTTGGCGGTGAGTGTTCGATGCTACTGTCGACCATCGCTCATGTGGGACACAATCCCGAAGCCGCCGAGCTGGCCTTCGCGGCCGCCAAGCCACTGCTGCCCGAGGTGCAACTTCAGTTCCTGAGCCGCGAGGAGTGCGGGCTCCATCAACTGCGTGGGACGCTCGACACCATTGCAACGGCCACCGCGCCGCTGCGTGGTCGTGTGCTCGACGCGTGTGCCGAGGTGATCTGTGCGGACGGCACCGTAAAGCTCGCCGAAGCCGAGCTGCTGCGAGGCATCGCCGACCTGCTCGATTGTCCGATGCCACCGCTGCTCGCCGGCCAATCGGTGGCACCATCGGGAGCGTTTCGGAAGGACCCTTTTCCAGAGAGCCAGTCGTGAGGTTCCTCAAAGAGAGAGCCGAGTTGCTCGCGAAGCTCCGCGCGTTCTTTGTCGCCCGCGGATTCACGGAAGTCTCGACCCCGAGTGTCGACGCCGAGATTATCCCCGAAGCCCACATCGACCCCTACGACGTGCCCGGCTTGGGATTTCTGCAAGCTTCGCCCGAGATGCACCTGAAGCGACTGTTATGCGGTGGAAGCGGGCCGATTTTTGAGGTGGCCAAGTGCTTTCGACGCGGGGAGCGCGGTAGGCTTCACCGCCCCGAGTTCACGATGGTCGAATGGTACCGGCCGGGCGACGACATGCAGACGGGAATGACACTGCTGGATGAACTGCTGCAGCACCTACTTGGTAGCCTTCCGGCACGGCGAACGAGCTATCGCGAAGCGTTCGAGCGAGCATTAGGTATTGATCCTCATACGGCGAAGATTACAGAACTACAGAAGCTCGTCGGCGAAGCGATCGAGGACCGCGACGAACTTCTCAATTGGCTGATCGCGAAGCACGTGGAACCATCGCTAGGCGTTGACGTTCCGGAAATGCTCTACCACTATCCCGCCAGCCAGTCGGCCCTTGCCGCGATCACGACCGACGAACAAGGGACGCGCGTCGCCGAGCGGTTCGAGCTATACTATCAAGGTATGGAACTCGCGAACGGCTACCACGAGCTCACCGATCCGGTAGAGCTTCGCGAGCGGCTTGAAACGGCGAATGCGATTCGAACTGCCGATGGCCGCCCTGCCCTCCCTTTGCCTGAGCAACTGCTCGCTGCGATGACAAGTCCGGGGCTACCTCCGAGTGCGGGGGTCGCGCTGGGGTTTGATCGCGTGGTTATGCTGGCGGTGGGAGCGGAATCGATTGACGAGGTCGTGGTGTAGAGCTAACCACGGAGAGCACAGAGGGCACGGAGTCCGGCTACGAGACGCAACTCCTACCGCTCGTCTACGAAACGTCGACCTTTTCCCTCGAACCGCGGTAGCGTCATTGCCGGCACAAGGTGCACTTCGATGGACAGTCCCAATCGCTTCTGTAGTTCTGCGGCGATGCGATCGGTACGTTCGAGATGATCTTCCACCTCGATCACCACGGTATCCATCTGGCCGCGCTTACGAGCGGTGAGGCGGTACTCGACGACTTCAGGGAAGCTCCTCAAAATCTGTTCGATGCTCGTCGGATAGATATTCACGCCGCGAATCACCAGCATGTCGTCCGCGCGGCCGAGGACACCCCCTTCGAGCAGCACGAATCGGCACGGGCCATCCGTATTCCAGCGCGGTCTAACGAGGTCACCGGTGCGATAGCGCAATAGTGGCGCCCCCGCTCGGCCGAGAGTGGTGATCACGAGGTGCGCCAGCTCTCCCTCTTCGGCTGGTTCGCCCGTTTCGACACCGATGAATTCGGCGAGGAACTCACATTCCATCACGTGCAGCCCGCGAGCCGCCGAATCGCCGTATCCCCATGGTCCGATTTCGCTTGCACCCGAGTGATCGAATAGTTTCGCATTCCAGGTGCTTTCGATCCGTTCGCGAATCGCGGGCACTGAACCGCCCGGTTCGCCGGCGACGAAGATCTTCTTAACCGGCAAGTGATGCAGATCAATTTGGTTCTCGCGGGCGACCTCAGCCAGATGCAGTGCGTAGGTCGGCGTGCAGAAGAGCACCGTGGTGGCGAGCCGTTCCATCAGATCGAGCCGCGCGAGTGAGCTCATTCCGCCCCCGGGTGCGACAAGCACGCCACGCTCGACGAGGGCATCGAACGCGCTCCAGAACCCGATGAACGGTCCAAACGAAAATGCCAGCATCGCGCGATCGGCGGGCGTGATGCCAGCCGCGTCGAGCACGAACTGCCAGCAGTTCATCCACCACCGCCAGTCGTCGGCGGTATCGAACACCGGGAGAGGTCGACCCCGCGTGCCCGATGTTTGATGGAATCGGACATACTGTTCGAGCGGGTGCGTCAGATTCGCCGGAACGATGGGCGGCCCGCCGGTGGGGAGTAGTTCGTCCTTCGTTGTGAAAGGTAACTCCTTCAGCGACTCGAAAGACTCGAGCTGCTTGGGACTTCCGACGAGCTTCTCGGCGTAGAACTTATTGCTTGGAAGTATCTCGGCGAGCAGCGTGTTGAGCCGCCCCAACTGATACGCTTCGAGCGCACCGCGGTCGAGCGCTTCGAGCTGGCGCCGCTGTTCGTAAGTGGTTATGGGGCGTGCGCTCATCGTTCGATCTTGTACTGCTCGATTTTGCGATAGAGCGTCGCGCGGCCGATGCCAAGTAGTTTCGCCGCGTCAGGAACGCTTCCCGCGGTGCGGTGGAGTGCTTCGACGATGAGCTTCTGCTCCCACTTGTCGATGGCTAGGGTGTCGAGATTGTCGCTACCGGTATCGCGTAGCGCGAGGTCCGACGGTTCGATCTCGTCGCCATCGGCCATCACGACGGCGCTGTCCATCACATTGCGAAGCTGCCGGACATTGCCAGGCCATCGGTACGCGAGCAGCTTGTTGCGTGCGGCGCCGCTCAGCTCGAGACCAGGCCGACCATGCACCCGGCGGAAATGGGCCAGGAAGTGATCGACTAAAAGCTCGATATCCCCTTCGCGCTCGCGGAGCGGCGGCAGAAAGAGTTCAAAGACACTAAGCCGATAGAACAAGTCCTCGCGGAATTTACCCTCACCAACGTAGGTTTGCAGGTCGCGGTTCGTGGCCGCGATGACACGGACGTCGACGGTTATTTCTTTCGTGGCTCCGACCGGCAGGAACGGATGTCCTTCGAGAATGCGAAGCAGCTTGGCCTGGCCCTCGAGAGTGAGCTCACCGACTTCGTCGAGAAACAGCGTCCCTAGATCAGCTTGCTGGAAGAAACCTTGATGGTCGCGATCGGCACCCGTAAACGCGCCCGCTTTGTGGCCAAACAGCTGGCTCTCCATCAAGTCGGCCGGAATCGCGGCGCAGTTGACGCTGACCATTGGCTGGTCGGCCCGCCCACTGGCGCGGTGGATGGCGCGGGCGACGAGTTCTTTGCCAGCACCGCTTTCGCCACGGACCAATACGCAACCTGCCGCGCGGCTAACGCGTTGGATCTTGCTCTTGAGCGCCAGCATTGGTTTGCTGTCGCCCAATAGCTCGTCGGTGCCAGCCGTGCTTTCGAGCAATCGCTGGTAGTCCTTCTGCAAACTGGTAATCTCGCGAGCGCGCACCAGAGCAATGGCTACCAGGTTGGCAACCGTAATAATGAAGTCGAAATCGGATTGCCGGAACCGGCCATCTTCGAGATATACGTGGATTGCCCCTAAAGTGTTTCGCTCTTTTGCTTCGCCTCTCCGCACCAAGGGAGCACAGATAGCATCGGCGAAGTGGTCGACGTTCGACCCCTCTTCGGTCTGATTGGCGACCCATACGGCGTGGCCTCGCTGGCTGACCAGCTTCGTCAAGTTGGGACTTAACGTCACCCGCTGCGCAGCGTCGGCGGGTAGTACGGATTTGGGTTTGAGCGTCCCATCGTCCGTGACCCACAAGAACCCGACAATCGACGCCTTGGTTCGCGTTCTTAGAAGTTCGAGCGAAATGTCGACCACCTTGTTGGGGTCACTGCAACCCAAGAGCTTGATGCAGAGCTGATACAGCAGCATCAGCTCTTTCACCTGCTCGGCATCAGGTAGACCCGAAATCGAATCGCTGGTGGGTGCTTGGAGAGCGATCGACTGGTCTTTAACAATGGTCTGCTTCAGGAACGTGCCGGTTTCGGCACCGGCGGTCGGCGGTTGGTCGGTGACTTGGAATTCCATCTCCGAATCGCCCACGCGAACGATGTGGCCGGGAGAGAGGATTGCCTCGTCGATCTTCTGGCCGTTCACGTAGGTACCGTTACGGCTATGGGCATCGCGAAGCAGCCAACCGTCTTCGCACATGGCAAGCCGCGCGTGAACTCGCGAGCAGAGCGCGTCGGCGAGCGCAATCTGGCAATTAGTGCCACGGCCCATCAGCGTTTCGTTCGCGGGGTCGAGGGCAAAACTCGTGCCGGCCTTCTCGCCGGACAACAGCGTCAAATATGCGTACACCTTGATTCCAGTTCCACGCTCGATTGCGATCCGAATATCCCATTATCGCCCGAAACTCGCCGGAAAGCTACACCGCGAGGGGGGAGTGAGATGGCCACGCTTAAGTCTACTGCGCACCATCGTGAGGGCTGCCAGATAGCGGAAATAGTGGTTTCGTTTGTGCGGGGCGATTACAATCAAGGCCCACCTGCCTGGGCCGACTTGAGGCCCGTCCATCTTTCCTCTCGGCTCCTAACCCCAGTGATTCACACCATGAAGTTGCCGCTCGACTTGCGAACCTTGCTGGCGCTGGCCCTAGTTTGTATCGGTTCTCTAGCCCATGCCGAAGAGGAGAAGAAGGACGCGAAGGAGGAAAAGCCCACGCCTCCCGTGGTAACCGAACACGAGATCAACCTCGCCGGCGATACGTTTAAGTACACGGCGACCGCCGGCAAGCTGCCGATGAAGGACGACGCGGGTAAGACAAAGTCCGAGATTTTTTTCATTGCTTACACTCGCAACGACGCCGACCTTACAAAGCGGCCGGTCACGTTCTGCTTCAATGGTGGCCCTGGCTCGGCGAGCGTTTGGCTTCACATGGGCATGCTCGGGCCTCAGCGCGTTCGCGTGCCGGACGACGCGACGACCCCCGCCCCGCCCTACACCACCGAGCACAACCCTCACTCGCTGCTCGACGTCACCGACCTCGTGTTCATCGATCCGGTGAGCACGGGCTACAGCCGTCCGAGCGAGGGCGAGGACACAAAGCAGTTTCACGGCTACGAAGAGGATTTGGCGAGCGTCGGCCAGTTCATTCACGACTACACCACCAAGCACGAGCGCTGGACCTCGCCGAAGTTCGTACTTGGCGAGAGTTACGGTGGTGTTCGCTCGGCTGGTCTCAGCGGAGTGCTGCAAGATCGCTACCGAATGTATCTCAATGGTATTGTAATGATCTCGCCGGTAGTCGATTTCGCGACGATTCGCTTCGCTGAGAACAACGAGCTGCCTTATATCTGCTTTCTGCCAAGCTATACCGCGACGGCGTGGTACCACCGGAAGCTGGGCGGAAAGCTCCAAGAGAAATCGCTAGAGGAAGTGGTGGAGATGGCCGAGGAGTTCGCTTACGGCCCTTACGCTCACGCCTTGCTGCTAGGCACCTCGCTTCCCGAAAAGGAGATGGACAAGGTGGTATCGCGGTACGCGGACCTCACTGGCCTCGACGAAGAGTACGTCCGCCGGGCCAACCTGCGGGTCGACATGAGCCGCTTCGGCCGCGAGCTGTTACGTGAGGAGGGCTTCACGGTGGGCCGCTTTGATGGCCGGTTTAAGGGCATCGACCGCGACAACGCAAGCGATCGCTACGGCTACGACGCCAGCAACTCGGCAATCACCGGCGTGTTCGGTGCCGGCATGAACGACTACCTGCGCCGGGTGCTGAACTACGAAGACGACCGCGTGTACGAAATGGGTGGCGCGGTCCGCCGGTGGAACTATGGATCGTTCGAGAACAGCTACGTCGACGCGAGCGAAACATTGCGGGATGCGATGAGCAAGAATCCCCACCTCGAGCTCTTCGTCGCTTGCGGGTATTACGATCTCGCGACGCCCCAGTTTGCGTTCCGCTACACCAAAGACCATTTGATGCTGGTGCCCGAGTACCTCGATCGCGTGACGGTCGATCACTACGAGGGTGGCCACATGATGTACATCTACGAGCCATCGGCAAAGAAGCTTCGCGACGACTTGGTGGCATGGTACAAGAAAGCCATTCCGGGCAACTAGACATCGCGGCGACTAGCGACTGACACCCTCAGCATCCAGCAGCAGCGTGTTCGACACGTCGTTGCCGAGGAGCCCGTGCGCGTCGAGTTGCCAGACGACCTTCTTGGTAGCCGGATCGACTTCGATTAGCACCGGATTGTCGGGTCCGGCGTGGCAATTGCCGATGACGTAGTGGCCATTGGGCAGGACCTCGAGGGTCGTCACCCACGCTAACGTCATACCATCGAGATCGCGCTGCGCAAGTTTCCAAACGACCTCGCCGGTCGGCGTTACTTCGAGCACGCTGTGTCCATTGCCGGTGGCAACCAGAGTGTTGCCACTATCAAGACGCACGGCTCCGAACACCGCATTCCCAAAGGCGTGAGGTCCGTGGCCATCGCGCGGCTGGCGGCCAAACAGAGGAACCTTGTACTCCCAGACTACCTCACCGGTATTGTCGCTCTCGGGGCCGGCGTATTCACGAACGGCACCATCTCCTTCGTGGCACACCAAGTAGTTGCCCGAGTCGAGCTTGCGTACTAAGCGTGTATCGCGATGGGGGTGGGGATGATCCACCTTTAGCTTGGTCTCATGGACGATTTCGCCGTCGCGATTGACTTCAATGATTCGCCCCACGCCACTTTCGGCAATCATTACCCGTCCATCCTCCGCTGGCCAACCTGCAACGGGCTGGAAGGAATGGACCTCGACTGGCTTGCCATCGTTGCCATTTGCCGTCGCCGAGTTGTACTCCCAGATCACTTCCTTGGTCTCGGGGTCTAGCTCGACGACGGCGGCACCGCCGCGCTGCACCATCAGGTGGCCATTCTCGAGGGCATGGATATCGTGGATACCTCCCCACGGCATCTCCCACTCGATTTCGCCTTGATCGTCAAGCATGACGAGCTTGCCGGCGCCCTGAGTTGCCACTCGATGCTGAGCGAGCGTATAGGATGCAAGCGTCAGCAACGAGACGAGAACGAGTAGGCCGATGCGCATGGGGGAGCGGTCCTGATGGTGCAGCTTCGAGGATCTACGACTTACTTGCTTTGCCGACGAGCCTGATTTCGCCGGGTTTGAGCCGAAACATGGCCCCGCAATCGCGATGTGAGGCCGCTCTTATCGAGGCGATTCTGCGTGGCAGCCGCCTGGACTTCGAGTTGCGACGTATGGTCGACATGCAACGCAGCCGATCCTTTTGCCTTCCGCTTGCTAGTAACCGCAATGTTGGGGTTCTTGGAGGTTGTCTTTTTGGCCACCTTCTTCTTGGCCACTTTTTTCTTCTTGACGCCCTTTGTCGCTACTTTCTTCTTGGCCGCCTTTTTGCCCTTCGTCGTCTCCGGCGCCAGGGTGCTAACGTCCGCCGGAGCTGGTGCCTTTGCGGTCTTTTTCTTAGCAACCTTCTTCTTGGCGACCTTCTTCTTGTTGATTGTCCGTTTCTCTTCGGTCAACTCGCTGCGAACGGCTGCCCGATCGGCACGATGACCAACGGCACGCTTCGCCTTGGTGGCCCGCTTGGGTGCCTTCGACGAAGCTCCCGCCGCTTCGAGCTTCTCGGCCTGTGCTTCAAAGGCCGCTAGCGCGTCACGGAATATCTCTTCCTTCAGCTTGGTCCGATCGGGCGTGGCTCCCACGCTGATCTTGGCATTGGGACGAGCCTGGGTGCGACCCAGTTTTTGGGACTTCTCGAGCAAGTTGCGAGCCCGCTTCGCCTGTTGCCGCGCTTCGGCAAGCGTTAACTTCTTCAACTCTGCACCGCGGCTGGCCTTCACCAATTCCACTTCGGCGGCCGTGCAGACACTCTTCACCTTCGCATGGGGGACACTCATATCATTTCCTCGGATAGGGTGATCGCTGGCGGAGAGACAAGATAGAATTCGCATCCGTCTCTTCGAGTTTACCCCCATCGCGCGGTTTGCGGCTAGCCTTGCCCAGCGCAATTCCTAGAAACATCGTCCCTGCGGCGAGGGCGATGTGGTGAGTGGTAGAGGAGTATCGAAATGAAGAGTGGTGGAACCCCACTCCGCGTGGCGTTATGGGTGGTGATTCCACCGAATGCAGACAGGAGCGTAGTTTACTTCGATTTGAGGTCGAATTTCAATTCTTCGGTGGCAGAGCCGGTACCCACTTCTAAAGCCAAGTCACTGTCGTAGCCATACTTGTCGGGCAAGATGTTGTCGAATGGATTCTGAACGTCCGAGGGACCGAGTCGCGGGTTGGGTTTGCTCGGACGAAGCGCAAAGAATCGAACGATCTTTTTGCCGGTTTTCACTTCGCCGTTGAATTGGCCTTGAGTCACCAGGAGAGTGGTAGGAGGGGTGCCATCGCCGTGGTCGAACTCGACACGGGCGTCGTCCAGTGGTTTGCCATCGAGCGAAACCGCGCCGGCGACCATTGCCGTCTCGGGACCACGACTACAACCTACTGAAACTGCCAATGCCAGCAGAACGAGGAGAGGGGAAAGAAGGTTAGCGCGCATGATCGAATCCATCGAGCGATATTAGTCGAACTAGTTTAGAGGCCCTCTTTAATCACTTGCCCTTCGTCTCGGGTTGCCAGCGCTGCGAGGGTTGGCAGCGAAATGTCGTCTTTCAGGAACAAGACAGACCCGTCGGCTAGCAGTGCGTTGACCCCGCCGGGATGAGCCGAGTTGAGCGGAATGTTCGACCCGATGACGCCGACGCCGGTTAGGCGGCTGTCAGAACTGGGTTGCCCAAATTCCTCGCGATAGGTCCAGCCGGTCTTTTGGTTGATACCGTAGCGTACAGTGGTGCATTGATGGGCCCGCCAATCGCCACTGGCATCGGGGTGATCCAATCGCGGGGTAGTCTTTTTGTTAGCCCCCAGCAGCCAGCCGTAGGCCAGCCCCGAGCCAATCGGTAGCTCACGCCCATCGGTGGAGAAAAGCATGTCGTTCTGCTCGCTCGCCATTAGCGTGTTGGTGGTGCCATCTGTGATCTTGCTGATCTTGGTTTTGCCACCTGCGAACAGAACGCCACCGCCGCCAGACATACCGAATTGAGCTCGGGTTTTGCGAGTTTCGTTGAAGCCGATTAAGTTCACTTCGGCGGCCCCCGTTTGCGGCACCGCGAAGCCAGAGATTCCCACAAAATGATTCAGCATCACGTCGCGTGGCAGCCAGGGATCGCCGAAGCTGCCGCCGGTTGTGGTTCGCTGGGTGATGGTGGAAGACGGGCACTGGTAGATGGGAATCTGCGCGTTGCCCGCGACGTTGTAGTTATGAGGATCGGTCCAGCCGGAGCCATTGTTGTTAACCGCGCCGTTGGCCGTCTCGCCGAACAGCATCTTGTCGTAGATCGCGTCCTGTTCGGCGAACGGAAGCAACCACACCGTCCAGGCGCTGCCCCAGTTGTCAACGGTCGATTTGCCTACGGGTGGTTCGTCCGAATGACCTCCGTAGGGGAAGTGGTTGCGTGTGCTGTGAAAGTTGTGCATGCCGATGCCCACCTGTTTGAGAGCATTCAGGCATTGCGTACGGCGTGCGGCTTCGCGAGCTGCCTGGACGGCGGGCAGCAACAGCGCCACGAGAATACCAATAATGGCAATGACCACCAGCAGCTCGACCAGCGTAAAGGCCTCGCGGTACAAATGGCTGAGGCGAATGCGATTCTTTTTGGATGGCATAACCTGATGCTCCGTGTGAGAAGTAATTCTTCGAATCTATCCCCTGCCGAATGCACGCGGAGCAGTCCGGCATGCAAGGCGAATCGATTGCAACCGCCACGTGCCGGCAAACGCAACGCCCGCCAACAGCAAATACCAGGCGTCGGGCTCTGGCACTGGGCGTCCTTCAACGAGTTGCCCCGCGGCAATCATCGCTTTGTGCAGTTCATACAAGTCGCGCATATCAGTGATACCATCGAAGTTCAGATCGCCATGCGTCACGCGTGCTAAATCGGTGGCGTGCCCCGTGGTGTACCAGCCGAGCTTCATCGCATCCAGATCGGCGGAATTTACCAAGCCATCTTGGTTGACATCGCCGAGGACACCGTTCGGAATTCCCGGCGGCGCGACGATGCGTAGCAGCACGCTGTCCGTTCCGTTGTTAAAGTCGAAGCGATCGGGTCCGCCAATGAGAACTAGCTCGTTGTTCTCGTCCTGGGCGATGCTCCAGATCCGTTCGGGAAGCGACTCTCCACCCGCCGCAATGCGCAAGCGGTAGAAGTTGTCACGGCTCGAAGCCATCGTCGTACTCGGGTCGCCGTAGTAGAGGTCAACCACGTTCGTCGACTGCGTGTAGTCCTCGCCGAAATCCGCGAAGACGTACTTTCCAATGAGTTGCGGAATCTGCGTTCCGCGATACACGAATCCGCCGACCACCAAGTTCGATTCGCTAGTGGTGCCATCGTTGTGGAAGAGCTCGAACACGGGGTCGATGCTGCCACCGATGGGTTGCCCACCGTTAGTCCCCTCACGGTTGGGCCAGCCGTAATTTCCACCATTGGTCACGCGGTTGATCTCCTCGCGTCCCGCCGCTCCGACGTCTCCCAGCCACACCTCGTCCGTCTCGATATCGACAGTGATGCGGTAGTTGCTGCGGAAGCCATAGGCGAATATCTCGCGCAGGGTTGCCGGATTGGCGTCCGCGGCAAAAGCATTCCCAGGATGAATACGATAGGCGCCATTGGTGCTTGTCGGATCGGTGCTAGATGGATTCGAGCTCGGGTGCACTGGATCGATCCGCGACACCGTGCCGTAGATGCTCGTGTTATCCTGGGCGAAATTGGGGTTGCCACCCCCATCACCGGATGCGACGTACATGTACCCCTGAGAGTCGAAAGCCAGATCGGCCAGATTGTGAATCGAGCCTTCTTGCTGCACCCGCATCACCTGCCGACGGATCGCGTTATCCCCGGGTTCAAGTACGCTGGGGTTCGCTCCCAAGGTAAGCGAGGTGGCGTTTAGATTCGTGAGTCCCCACTCGTAGATCACGTTTTGGTGGTTGATGCCAGTACCAAAGTCGGCGGCGGCGGTGCCGGTAAGTTCGTGGGTGATGGTGTAGAACTTGCCATAGCCGGGCGAGCCGGCCACGAGGAAGTCGGGATGCACTTCAATGCTCGTAGGCCCGTTACCCGCGTCCGCACCAATGGAGTTAGGGTTCGCCGTGTTGAGATAAGCTCCGGGAGCGACCGAACCATCCGCGTCCACCAGGCGTACGAGTCCGCCGAGTGTCATCACCAAGTGCCGACCGTCGCCCAGCGGAGACATGTCGAGTGCCGAGAGTTGGTCGACACCGGCCACGTTGCCGGCGAAGCCGGTGGCGAACGTCTCAAGCTGCACGGTAACATCGCCCAGCGGAACGGCAGCCAAGGAACCCGATGCCGCGAAGCCGAAACCCAGTAGTACCAAGATCGGGATGCTGTGCTGAAGTAGTCTCTGCATTTCGCCTTCGTTCTCTCTGTCGCTTCCGGGGATACGTACGGTGCCGCAACTTGCTCTCGAACCCTTCATCACTCGCTTCGACGTCTGTTCGACCGGCGGCTTCTCCAGCCCGCGATGGCTAATAGAGTTAGCAAGTTCACGTAGCTTGCCGGCTCGGGAATTGCCACGCTCACCTGACCGATCGCGCCTGAGCCTCCATTGCCGAACGCCGACTTCCACACTTGGTAGTCGGCGGCATCCACTCCGTTCAATCCATTTCCCGCGTTGTTGATTGCCTCTTCGGTCGCGGCCCCGAGGTTGTCACGCCAGACGGTGTAATCCGCCAGATTCACGATGCCATCGTTGTTGAAGTCGCCATTGAGCGAGGCGTACTCGCCAATGTACGTGACGAGGCTCGTGATGACTCCGCTTGGCGTTGCGAATCGGAACGTCAGATCTTCATGACCGGCCGACGCTCCGTCGTAGATGAATCCCAAGGAGGTCTCGCCGGTGTTAAACGTCGAGGCGCCGCCAAAGAATCCCTCAATGATCTGGCTTGAATCGTTCGCACCGTCAAGCTCCCACCCATCTCCGAAACCGGTCCCGGTGGGGAAGCCCGCGTTTCCAGCTAGCGGATCGAGGCCACCAGCATTGAGGTGATCACCAAGACTGACCACCTCGTAGGCATTGAGATTCACCGAGCCGGCTGTGTTGTTCTGTAGCTTGACTTCGCCAGTGGCTCGGTTCACTTCGATCTCAACATACGGATTCGTAGTGCCGTTAAGCTGGATGCCTTGCTGAGCATTCGTAATGATCTCAGCGATGTCGCTAGTCGAAAGGGCTTCGGCGTAGAGACCTACCTCGTCGATCTGTCCTCGCCAGAATCCGAAGCCACCCGCCGCAGCCGAGCCATCGTCGTTGGGCTTTCCACCGATCCCAAGCCCCGTGGCGAAACCCGCGTCGGTGGGTTGCATCAAGCTGCCTCCATACGCACCTGTGGCAACTACGGTGCCATTGATATAGAGGCGGTGCTGACCTGCTGCCGCGTCCAAGACGAAGGCCGTATGCACCCATTGGCCCACGGGAATATCGGTTGGCGAAACGTCGTTCGGAAACTCTGCGCCACCGGCGGTGCCATAGTAGTTGTTCAGGGTATTCGCGTCGTTCACTCCAAGGCCGAAGTGAAACTGGCCGGCAACGGCTTCGCCCCAGTTTTTGACGATGGTCTCCCAGGTAGTGTGATCAGTAGATTCGGCGTACACCCATGCTACTGCCGTCATATTGCTGCCGGTCACCTTTACAAAATTTTGACCAACGGCCGCATCATCGACACCATCGCCGCTGAACGCTGTCCCCAACCCGGGGTGCATACTACCGCCAAACAGCGCGCCACCGACCATATTGAGGTCGATATTATTACCCGATGCGTCGTTCGCGCTGCCGTTGAGCGGATAGTAGCCATGAAGCTGTGCGGTTGCTTCGCTACCGGCAAAGCACGTCGCGACGAGTATCGCCAGGGCATACCCTCGATACTTTCGAAGCATCGTGATGGCGGCAAGCGGAACGAAAAGCCATAGAGTTGCCGGCTCTGGCACGGATGCAGAAGCATGGATCGCGGCAAAGGTGCCAGTGCCATTCGCGGCTTCAAACAGCCCCGCGAAGATGGCGTAGTCGGTGAGGTTCTTGCGGCCGTCGCCATTCAGGTCACCGCCCAGATAGGCCTCGACCGGCAACATCCCAGCGGTATTGGAAGCCGACGCGGTACGCAGATGGACGTAGTCATTCACATCAATATCGCCATCGGCGTCGAAGTCGCCGGCACCGAAGCTTTCGCCACCATTGCCCGCGAACGAGGCAGATAGCGTCTTTAAGGTACCTTCTCCGTCGTTGAGCAGCAGGTCGATCTCAATGTCTTCGTTGGGATTGGCAATCCAGGCACCTAAGCCGAAGCTGACCACCTTTCCAATATCGATCGTGCCGCCATCGGTGCCAGGGACACCTTCGCTGAACTCGATGCTGAACTCATTCGCGGTATTGGTTAGTACTGTCCAATCGTCGTTGGCGTCAATCGAACCATCTCCACCCGGCGGAGCGTCAAAGCGCCCGGCGATGGTATCCCAGGCCGAAGGATCGAGTGCTCCGGAGGCGGAACGTACCGTGTAGCCTAGCAGGTCGATCTCGAAGCTGGAGTCGTTGGTGAGGACAATCTCGCCCGTGTCGCGATTCACTACCAGCGAAGGATCGAGCGTGACATTCTGTGTGTGATCGTTGAAGAAGTAGAGTCCGCCGATCTGAGGCTCACTCAGCGAACCGTTGAAGATTGTGAACTCGTCCAGACTACCCGCGAACCCTTCGCTCCAAAAAGACGGATTGCCCACCTGAACCTGCGGAAACGTATCGACGAGGGCCGCGGTGCCCGTTGTTAACAACGACCCATCCTTGTACAAGCTGATGGCGGTGGCAGTCGCGTCGTAGGTCACGGTATACATGTGCCAGGCGCTATCGACAGAGAAAGCGGTGCCTGCGTTAACGTCGACGCTCGCACCCCAGAAGTGCATACCGCCGAAGTTCAATAGTGCGCGCCCGCGGCCGGTATCTCCTCCACCGCTGTAGTCGTCGTTGATTCCAAAGCCCATCACGTGAACCAAATCAGGCGGAGCAGTTGTCAGATTCGCCCAAATATTCATCGACCAACTATCGGTAGCCAAGGTCGGAACAGCCTCGGCGAAAGTGTTTTCCACCCCGTCACCAGGTGTTGCGCCTCCATCGGGAGAAGGATCAAACGCGGCCGCTTGGCCAAACTTACCTGTGACGAACGTCGGGGTGCCGGTAGCTGTTCCATCGTGACCGCTGCCGGATGTGTCGTTGTAGTTACCTTCGAAGCTCCAGCGATGAACCAGGGTTTGCCCCATCGTGCTGCAAGAACTTAAGAGAAGAACTGTCGCAGCCAACACGAGTCTCTGTAGCATCATCGGGACTTCTCCTGGCTAGTCAAAGCAATTGGAACTCATTGAATGCGCAGGGGCACGACGAACGCTGCCCTACCTATCGTCGTCACCCCTGCGCAATGCCACCTTAGCCGGCCGAGCGGATGCTCGGACCGAGCTCTATTAAAAGTTGCACTTCTGCGAAACGCCGCGAACCCCACGGTTTCGGCACTGCGTGACGAGGGACCTACCGCCTCGCGCCGAAACCGGCCGAGTCACAGCACCAGGACGAACGAGATCAGCACGCCTATCCGAACAGGACAAGAAGTTGATTTGCGGACAAACGTGTTTCTAACGGATATATACCGATTTCTCTTGGAGTGTCCCACGGTCTCAGAAATTTTTGCGAATGGTGCAGCCCGCCGCGTTTGGTGATATCCACCACAGAATTCTCCTTCCTTTTTTGTCCTCTTAGGGGCAATTTGGCTTCGCCGCGGTATAAGAAATGGGTGAATGTTGCTGGCAAGCCGGCGACGGCGGGTTATGCTACGACGGTTTGTGAAGGTTTCGCGATTTTCGAATGCTCGTCATGGCGTTGTTGGCCTCCATCGCGCTGCGATTTACAAGTGGCCCCCAACACCATCCCACAGCCCTCGGGCCGCGTTAACGACTTTTATGGGGAACGACGCCGAAATGCCAAGTAGCCACGCCGACCCCAAATCCACGCCCGAACTGCCTAGTGAATTACTTGGTGAGTTTGTCCAATTGCTGGCGGCGCATCAGACTGCCATGTTTGCCTACGCAGCCAAGTTGTTGGGCGATCCGCACGAGGCGAACAACGTCGTGCAGGAATCCAATCTCGCGATCTGGCAAAAGGCCAACGAATTCGAGCCAGGCACTGAGTTTGGAGCCTGGGCTTCACGAATTGTCTATTACCAAGTGCTGGCCAACCTTCGCGACCGCAAGCGACAGCGACTTGTGTTTGACGAAGAACTGGTGACCAAGCTAGCGGACCTGCGCACTCCCAAAGACGTGGATGAACGCCGCGTGGCCCTCAGGTCATGCTTGCAAGAGCTTCGCAACGACCAGAGAGAGTTGATACGTCGCCGGTATTTTCAAAGTCAATCGGTAAAGACGATGGCGTCCGACGTGGGGAAGTCGCCTGGGGCGGTTCGCAAGTCGTTAATGCGGATTCGACTAGTGCTGCTTCAATGCATGGAGATGAAGTCGGGAGATATCTCGTGAGCCATTCGTCCTACCAACCATCGTCTGAACTAGCGCAACTCGTCTCCGCACACATGGATGGGTTGGCGGATGCCTCGACGCATCGTCGGCTTCAGGAAATCCTGTTAGCAGATGACGAAGCGTGCGAATGGTTCGACCGCGTATCGCTCGTGCATTCGCTGCTTCACCTGGATGGGCATCACGACACGCTAGAGTTGCCTCCCAGTGTGTTTCCGGACCGTGCACTGGAGGTCGCGCTCGGCGGCAGCGACCGCGACTCGCACTTCCTCCAGCTTTCGACCAAGACTTCAGCATCTCCCGCTCCGCGCTCCATTACCGCACGTTTGAGTGGAGGCGGTGGCCTAGGTGGGCGTTACCGACTCCTTATGGCGATCGCCGCCTCGCTGCTCGTCGTGGCAACAGGGGCTGGCAGTCTGCTGTATGCGACCCATTCCGCCCGCCCGTTCCGCGGAGATGAGGTAGCGACTGTCCGCGCGGCCGTGGGTGCCCGCTTTGCTTATGGCAGCGATGGCGAAACTCGTCCCAAGCCGGGGAGTTCCCTTCGCCAGGGAAGTTACGAACTGCTCGATGGCTTACTGGAGATCGAGTACCCCTCTGGTGCCAATCTCGTCATCATGTCGCCCGCTGAGTTCCGATTGGCGGACGCCATGCGGGTGGAACTTGTTGATGGTAAACTTTCTGCAGACATCCCTGAGGCCGCCATTGGCTTCACGGTCGACACCGTGGGAGGGAGCGTCGTAGATTTAGGAACCTCGTTCGGAGTCGAGGCCCGGCGCGGCGAGAGTGCCGATGTGCACGTGTTCGAGGGAGAGGTCCGCGTCGAAACGGCGGAGGAGACGGGCGAAGCTGTGCAGCCTCTGCAGTTGTTTGCGGGCCATGCATCACGCATCAATCCTTTCTCGTCCATACCGTCGGGGATCGACGTCGACCATCTCCGCTTCGTCCGGCACTTAGGAGTGGCTCAGAATCGTTACGCCGACGCAGTCCTCGCCCTCAAGCCGGCTGTCTACTACCGGATGGAACCGGTGGGAGACGGCGACTGGCTGGAAGATTGTTCGCCGTCGGGTGCCCATGCAAAGATTCACACGTCGAGCTCAGGGGGATCCCCCTGGACTGGTGGGAAGGTGGGGGCAGCTTTCGCCCTTGGTGGACCTTCGCAACAGACGTTTGCCGTCGCCGCCGACTACCCCAAGGCCGAAGGAGATGAGCTGACTGTCGTTTGCTGGGTGTATGCGGAGTCGCGTCCGTTCTGGGCGAGCATTGCCAAGAACTGGGGCAACCCGGTAACTCGCGGGCAGTTCCATTTCGGGCTATTGGATTTCTCTGGCGAGCTAGCAGCACACATCTTCGACCCCGACAATCCGTGCGATGAAGAAGGGTACATCCGCGACGTTTGCGCTCAGGACTCGGTTCCGCTACCTTTACACGAATGGCACCACGTGGCGATGGTGGCCGATGGCTCGATGCTAAGGCTCTATCGAAACGGCGTCGAGGTTGGCAGCGCTCCCTATGAGTCGCTTCACATGGAACCCAATCTGCGAGCTCTGGCCATTGGAACCAAGCTCGAGGACAGTGGCGACTCGCCAGCCGACATGCCCAACCGCAGTATGTGGGACGGGCGATTAGATGAATTGGCTATTTTCAATCACGCTCTCTCTCCGGATGAGATTCGGGGCTTGTACGAACTGTCGCGCGATTCTACAGAAGTCGTAGAGCTCGTGGTTCAAGAACCTCAGCTAACTATCGCGCTGGACGAAGGTAGGTAATCACACCTGCTGCCCACGACATGCTCCTTCGTCGGCCCTCCAGGTTATGGACGGCTATTCGGCGGGTGCATGCACCCATAAGAGGTTTTCCATGCAAACCAACTTTCACTACCGAACTCTGTTGCTAGTCGGCCTTGCTATCGCGAGCTTTCAGTCGCGAGCGTCCAGCGCAACGGCAAATGCGCCCGTGCAGTTCACTCGCGACATACGGCCGATACTTTCGGATAAGTGCTTTGCTTGCCATGGACCCGATCGACGCAGCGAAGTGAGCGAACTCACCGATTTGCGGCTCGACGATCGCGAGTCGGCTACTTCGGCCGACGCCATCGTGCCGGGTGATAGTGGGGCGAGCGAGTTGCTCGCGCGGATCGTTTCCACGGATCCGGACTTATTGATGCCCCCCGCGGATTCACACAAGGCGAAGTTGACCGAGGCCGAAGTTGCTCTCATTCGCCGCTGGATCGACCAAGGGGCTGCCTATGAAAAGCTATGGTCCTTAGTGCCTCCTCGTCGGACTGAGCTGCCGGCCGTGCGGCAGAAGTCCTGGGCCCAGGCTCCATGGGATCACTTTGTGCTGGCTCGATTGGAAGCCGAAGGCTTCGAACCCTCTCCGATTGCCGACCGGCGCACTTTGCTGCGCCGAGTCACGTTCGACCTCACCGGTCTGCCTCCCACACCGAGCGAAATCCAAGCGTTTGTTGACGATCCCACCGACACTCAGCAGGCACTCGAGAAGGTTGTCGAACGGCTGCTAGCATCCCCTGCCTACGGCGAGCACATGGCAGCCGAGTGGCTGCAATTGGCGCGGTTCGCGGATAGCAACGGTTACCAAAACGACTTCCGCCGCGAGATGTGGATCTGGCGTGACTGGGTAATTGACGCCTTCAACTCCAACATGCCGTACGACCAGTTCGCTTTGGAGCAGATGGCGGGGGATTTGATCCCTTCGCCCACCCAGTCGCAGCTCATCGCCACGGGCTTTCATCGCAACAACCGCACCGTGACCGAGAATGGGTCCGTCGACGAGGAGTGGCGAGTGGAGAACAACATCGATCGAGTGGAGACGACAGCGACGGCGTTCCTCGGCCTCACGATGGGTTGCGCGCGATGCCATGACCATAAGTACGACGCGATCAGCCAGGAGGAGTTCTATCAGTTCTATGCCTTTTTCAACAGCATCGACGAGAAAGGCGTTTATGTCGAACAGCGTGGCAACGTTCCTCCTCTACTCAAGGTGCCCACGCCCGAACAGCAAGCTCGACTCGCTGAACTAGATACTCGTATCGAACAGGCGCGGGAAAAGATCGCGAAGGTCGCGGGATCCCAATCCAAAACGCTGATTGACTGGGCAAAAGAATCGCTTGATCACGGTGCATCCACCCCCGTCGTGTGGTCCCTTCCGCTGAATGGATCACTTGAACCTCTGGTGGCTTCCGAAGACCTGCCACCTTTATGTGTGACGTACCGCGGGGGGACGCCCGAATGGGACGACTCCATCACGGGGGAAGCCCTAAAGTTCTCGGGTGAGCCCGACTCGCACCTGGAGTTTTCGCAACACAACAGCCCCGGCCGAGACACCCCGTTTGCAAGCGCGATTTGGATTCGTCACGACGGAGGTGAGGGAGCCATCCTCAGCCAAATGAACGACGCCGAACGTTACCGCGGCTGGGATCTGATCGTGCTGCCGAACCAACGGGTTAAGTTTCACCTAATCCATCACTGGAACGACGATGCAATTGCCGTCATCAGTCGTGCCACGATTCCCGAAGGTGAGTGGTCGCACGTAGCGGTCAGCTACGACGGTAGCGGGCGGGCGGCGGGTGTGCGGATCTTCGTCAATGGCAAGCCAAGCGAGCTTGAGGTGGAACAAGATTGCCTGGAAGGCACGACCGTGTCGGATCAACCACTTCGAGTCGGCCGCCGGTCGTCGGGACTGTACTTCAAAGGTGCAATGGCCTCACTACACTGGTGCCCGCAGGCCCTCGACGAAGGGGGTGTAGCCAGTCTGACAGCCCATGATCTTGCGCGAGCAGAGGGGTTAGAAATCAAGCAATGGCCAAAGGGTCGGCAAGAACTCCTGCAACGATTCGCCGCACGTGACCAACCGGGAGGCGCGACTCCTGAGCATGCCGAACTCGCCAAGCTCGAAGGGGAACGCAAGAAGGTGGATGACGAACTGGCAACGGTGATGATCCTTCGCGACCGGGCGACGCCGCGGCCAACGTACGTTCTCGAGCGCGGAGTCTACGATGCGCCGGATGAATCGAAGGCTCTTTCGCCCGACGTACCCGCGATGCTTCCGCCGCTACCCAAGGATGCACCGCGCGATCGCTTGGCGCTTGCAAACTGGCTGGTGGATCGATCGCACCCGCTCTTCGCCCGCGTTCAGGTGAATCGCGTTTGGCAGCGACTTTTTGGGCGAGGAATTGTTGCCACCCCCGATAATTTTGGTGTGCAAGGCGACTCTCCCTCGCATCCCGAACTACTCGACTGGTTGGCGGTCGAGTTCGTAGAGTCGGGTTGGGACTTAAAGGCGCTGCAGAAGCAGATTGTGCTTAGCGCGACCTATCAACAGTCCTCCAACGCCTCACCCACTGCTTACGAACAAGATCCGAACAACATTCACTTGGCGCGTGGTGCACGATTTCGGTTGCCCGCCGAAATGCTCCGCGACAACGCCTTGGCAGTCAGCGGACTTCTCACCCACAAGGTTGGTGGCCCTTCGGTGAAGCCGTACCAACCCGAAGGACTGTGGGACGAACTGGCCGGCGGGGCTGGCGAAGGCCCCTATGTGCTGAGTGAAGGTGCGGACCTGTTTCGACGAAGCCTTTACACCAATCGCAAGCGAACGGTCCCCCAACCGACGCTCAGCACGTTCGACGCCCCGAGTTTCGAGATTTGCCAAGCGGGGCGCATGGCGACTAACACACCGCTCCAGGCGTTAGCCTTGCTGAATGACAAGACTTATGTCGCCGCTGCTCGAGCGTTCGCGGTTCGACTGCTGAACGAAGCTGTCGACGAGCCTGGTGCTCGCATACGTTACGGGTTTGAACTTGCGACAGGCCGACAACCTGACGATCAGGAACTCGCCGTGCTTCGTGCAGCGCTCGACCGCCACCTAGCCCACTACCGCGAGCAACGCCAAGACGCCGAACTACTGCAGGCAGTCGCCGACTTGAATTCTAGCAATTCACACGATCCCTCCGAGGTGGCTGCTTATACGATCATCGCGAGCGTTATCCTCAATCTCGACGAAACAATTACCCATCAGTAATTGCCTACGAACATGTTTCAGAAGGTGAACAACTTGGTTAGCTCAAGCGAATCCCACCATCGCCGAATTTTCTTACGTCGCTCTGGCGTTGGATTGGGCGCAGCGGCGCTAGGTGCCCTGATGCAAGGCACCACAGCCGACGCGAGCGCCACGAGTCGCACCACGACGGAAGCTGGGCTGGCCGGTCTGCCCCATCATCCGCCGACCGCGAAGCGAGTGATCTACCTGTTTCAGTCGGGTGCGCCGTCCCAATTCGAAACGCTCGACTACAAACCCAGCTTGGAGAAGTACGCCAAGACCGAGCTACCCGAGTCCATCCGCATGGGTCAGCGTCTCACCGGTATGACATCGGGGCAGGCCAGTTTCCCCATCGCCCCCTCGGTATTCAAGTTTGTTCCTTGCGGCAAATCGGGGACGATGATCAGCGAGTTGCTTCCCCATACAGGAGGGATTGTCGACGACCTCTGCATCATCAAATCGGTCCACACCGAGGCCATCAATCACGACCCAGCGATTACCTTCTGCCAAACCGGATCGCAGCTGGCGGGTCGCCCCAGCATCGGCGCTTGGGCTGCCTATGGGCTCGGAACCATGAACCGCGATCTGCCAACCTTCGTCGCGCTGGTGTCGCGGGGCACAGGGCGTGCGGCTGGCCAGCCCTTGTACAGCCGATTGTGGGGAAGTGGATTTCTTCCTTCGCGCTATCAGGGCGTGAAATTCCGTAGTGGCAAAGACCCTGTACTGTACCTCCCCACGCCGGAGGGGATTAGTGACTCCACTCGTCGGCGGATGCTTGACGACATCGCCGAGCTCAACAAGCACAACTACGCCAAGGTAGGCGATCCAGAGATCCTCACACGGATCGAACAATACGAACTAGCGTTTCGCATGCAAACCACCGTGCCAGATCTCACCGACATCTCGGACGAGACCGAAGACACGCTCGCCATGTATGGCCCCGACGTCCATGTGCCAGGCACTTATGCGAGAAACTGCCTTCTTGCCCGTCGCATGATCGAGCGCGATGTCCGCTTCGTGCAGCTCTACCATATGGGTTGGGATCAACACGACAACCTGCCCGACCACCTGTCGAAGCAGTGCAAGGATACCGACCAGGCTTCGGCGGCCCTTGTCCGAGATCTGAAGCAGCGGGGGTTGCTGAAAGATACGCTGGTGGTCTGGGGTGGCGAATTCGGTCGCACGGTTTACTGCCAGGGAAAGTTGGCACCAGAGAATTACGGCCGCGATCATCACCCGCGTTGCTTCAGCGTCTGGATGGCAGGGGGTGGCGTGAAGCCGGGCATCACTTATGGTGCCACCGACGAGTTTGGGTATAACATCGTAGAGAGTCCGGTGAACGTCCACGACCTGAACGCCACCATTATGCACTGCCTTGGTATCGATCACGAGCGACTGACTTACAAGCATCAGGGCCTCGACATGCGACTGACCGGTGTTGAAAAACAACACCCCGTAACGGATGTCTTGCTTTAGTTGGGCGCATTACGAATTAGCACCTTGGAAAGCGGGCCTTCGCATGGAGTTCTTGGGGAGATCAATGTCGGACGCCTCGGTTCGCACACAGGTTGTTGCAATCGCCGTGATGTTGGTCGGCTGTGCCACCACCGTCCGTGCCGAGCCCGTCGACTTTCAACGGGATATCTTGCCTCTGCTCGCGGATCGCTGCTTTACCTGTCATGGTCCCGATGCCGGAAGTCGCGAGGCCGACTTGCGACTCGACACGGAAGCTGGCGCACTCGCCGAGCTGGGAGGTGGCGGCCAGGCAATCGTTCCAAAGGAGCCTGCTGCGAGCATGCTACTTGAACGCATTCGTAGCACTGACGACTCGATGCGCATGCCGCCCGTTGAGTCGAATTTGAAGGTTACTGCTGCCGAAGCTGAGCTACTTGAGCGGTGGATCGCGGAAGGTGGCAAATACGCCGCGCATTGGTCGTTTGTTCCCCTCCCTGGAAAGGTCACGCCGCCCGCACTCAAGAATCCATCTTGGCCCACTTCGCCGATCGACCATTTCGTACTTGCTCGACTGGAAGCCGAAGGTCTGCGACCATCGCCACCTGCGGAGAAGCTCACGTGGTTTCGGCGGGTAACGTTCGATCTAACGGGACTCCCGCCAACGCCAGCACAGATAGCCGACTTTACGGCGGACTCTACGCCAGATGCCTATGAAAAGGTCGTCGATCGGCTACTCGCTTCCCCACATTATGGCGAACACATGGCGGTGGCTTGGCTCGACGCCGCACGCTACGCCGATTCGTACGGGTATCAGTCGGATTTGCTTTGCACCACCTGGCCCTGGCGTGACTGGGTGGTTCGCTCGCTGAACGAGAACTTGCCGTTCGATCAGTTTCTCACTTGGCAACTGGCTGGCGACCTCTTGCCGAATCCAACCCGAGACCAGCGATTGGCAACCGCCTTCAATCGTCTGCATCGCATGACGAACGAAGGGGGATCGATCGCCGAGGAATTCCGTCTGGAATGCGCTGCCGACCGCGCGCAAACACTGGGGACGACGGTGCTCGGTTTAACGGTTGAGTGCGCGCGCTGCCATGACCACAAGTTCGACCCCGTTTCGCAGCGCGAGTTCTACCAACTCACCGCTTTCTTCGACAACATCGACGAGTGGGGCACCTATGGCGACATGGAGCGTACTCCTACGCCCACGATATTGCTCCCGACACCCGAGCAGGAACAAAAGTGGCGACAACTTCAAGAAGCCCTGGCGAACTCGGAGCAAGCCTTGCACGACGCCCTCCCTACAGGCGAAGAGCGGTTTCGAGACTGGCTCACCATGGCGAAGCCGAGCGAGTGTATATCCCAGGGCCTCGTAGGCTACTACTCGTTGGACGATATCGGTCCCAATCACCAACTAACTAACTTGGTGGATCCAGCTGCCCACGGTTCGACCTCCGCGGCGAATAGTGTCGTCCCTGGCAAAGTTGGAAATGCCCTGCAACTGGCCGGCGATGAAGCGGTACACTTTCCGAAGGTCTGCGGCTCGCTGAGACCCGACGAGTCGTTTACGGTGGCTATGTGGTTGCAGGTGCCCGAGAGCGCCGGTGATGGCCTGATTTTTCACCGATCGGGCGGTACCGATATGGGTTATCACGGCACCGAACTAAAGCTTCGCGATGGCCGGTTGTTTTTCGGCATGATACGGTTCTGGCCCGGTAACGCGATTGCCGTGGAGTCGAAGGATTCATTCCCTAAAGGCAAGTGGGTCCACGTCGCTATTACCCACGACGCCAGCATATCGGCCGATGGGATGCACCTCTATATCGATGGCACAAGAGTCGATCGCGTCGTCCGCGACAAACTGACGAAGTTCCCTGGCCAGGATGGAGAGGGCCTCACGTTTGGCGAACGATTCCGCGACCAGACGCTTCGGCAGATGAAGCTCGACGAACTACGAACCTTTGACCGCCCCCTCGCGTCCATCGAGATCGTCGAGCTCCACGACGGGAACTCGCTCACCGAAGCGCTCGAGCATCAAGACGCCTCCTTGCTCCGAGATTACTATCTAGAAACCATCGACGCCGAAGTGAAGGACGCCAAGCAGCAGCGAAATAAGCGAGCGGCGGAGCTGCTAAGTTTCCAGACTGGGCTTTTGGAAATGATGGTGATGGAAGAGCTACCTGAGCCTCGCGACACGCACCTGCTCGCCCGTGGCGACTATGACGCGCCAACGAGTAACGATACACTCGTCCAACCCGCGGTGCCGGCGGCTCTCGGTACCTTGCCGGAGGGAGCAAGCGGAAGTCGCTTGGATCTAGCACGCTGGCTCACCGCGCCCGATCATCCACTTACCGCCCGCGTGGCAGTTAATCGGTACTGGCAGATGTTCTTTGGCCGGGGGCTCGTAGAAACGTCCGAAGACTTTGGAACGCAGGGCAAAGGTCCTTCCCATCCCGAGCTGCTCGACTGGCTGGCGCGAGACTTCATCGACAGCGGCTGGGACGTGAAGCGGTTCTGCAAACAAGTCGTTCTCTCCTCGACCTACCGTCAGTCTTCCGCTACTACTTCGTGGGAGGTGGACCCTCAGAACACTTTGCTCGCTCGTGGCCCATCGGGACGGATGTCGGCTGAGGTGCTTCGAGATGGAGCGCTTGCCGCATCAGGGCTTCTCGATCCACGCCTTGGTGGCCCCCCGGTGAGTCCCTATCAACCGGGCGACCTGTGGACGGAATCCAACTCCATGAGCCCCGCTTATCGGCAAAGCGTTGGCAGGGATCTTCATCGACGGAGCCTTTACACCGTCATCAAGCGAACTGCGCCCGCACCCAACATGACGGCGTTCGATTCGTCGTCGCGCGAAGTCTGCACCGCACGCCGAACCACCACCAACACGCCGATCCAAGCCCTCGTACTGCTCAACGACGTGCAGTTCGTCGAGGCAGCACGCGTACTGGCAGAGGAATTGCTCCAGCTCGCGGGCTCCAGCGACCAAGAACGCGTGGCTCACGCTTTCGTTCGCCTAACTGGGAGACCGGCAAGCGAACAAGAACTCCTATTGCTCGTCGATCTGCTTCACAAGCAGCGCACGCACTTCGAGCAGCATCCCGATTTAGCCAAGGAGCTAGTGTCGCTGGGGGATAGAAAGCCGGACGCACGATTGTCCGTTGCCGACCTTGCAGCGACCACCATCGTCGTTCAGACCATTCAGAATCTCGACGCCACGGTGTGGAAGCGGTAGATAGTGGAAAAGGTAAAGTAATGAGCAGCACACTTGAGCGTCAGCTAGGCACCATCCACGCGGATTCGTTACATCCACTTGCCGGCACGCGCCGGCACTTTTTCGGTCGTTCGGCTGTAGGGCTTGGCAGCATCGCGTTTACCACAGCGCTCATGGGCGATAACGCAACAAGCGCCGCGCCTTCCGCAACGCCATCTGTAGGTGGTGCGATTGAGACCCTGCATGTCCCCGCCCGTGCGAAGCGGGTGATCTACCTGTTCCAATCGGGTGCCCCGTCGCAGCTCGATTTATTCGACTACAAACCCTTGCTCAACACCAAACATGGCGAAGAGTTGCCTGAGGCGATTCGGCGAGGGCAGCGGCTTACGACGATGACGGCAAGCCAAGCCTCAATCCCGCTGGCTGGCTCTGCCTTTAAGTTCGCGCAGCATGGCGAGTCGCGGGCCTGGGTCAGCGACCTCATGCCGTACACCGCCAAGATGGTGGATGGACTGTGTTTCGTGAAGTCGATGTATACCGATGCGATCAATCACGATCCGGCGATTACGTTCTTTCAGACGGGCTCACAAATCGCCGGCCGACCTTCGATGGGGGCGTGGGTTTCCTATGGTCTCGGCACGCTCAACGCCAACTTGCCTAGCTTTGTGGTTCTCGTGAGCGCCGGCCCACGCGGGCAACCCCTCTACTCCCGTTTGTGGGGCAACGGTTTTCTCGACTCAAGGTACCAAGGAGTACGACTTCGTGCTGGAAAAGAAGCTGTGCTGTATCTCACGAACCCAAGCGGCGTAACCGGCAGCAATCGTCGTGAGATGCTCGACACGCTCGCTGCACTCAATCACCTACAGTATCAGAAAGAGCTCGACCCCGAGATCGAATCGCGCATTGCCCAGTACGAGATGGCCTATCGCATGCAGACAAGCGTGCCCGAGGTCACCGACATGTCCGACGAATCCGAGTCGACGTTCAAACTCTATGGCGAGGACTCAAAGCAGCCAGGAACGTACGCCGCGAACTGCCTACTGGCCCGCCGACTGGCGGAGCGCGGCGTGCGCTTCATCCAACTCTACCACCAAGGCTGGGATCAACACGGTAACCTTCCCAACGAGATACGGGTCCAAGCTCGCGAGACCGACCAAGCTTCCTCAGCACTACTCACCGACCTTAAGCAACGAGGGCTGCTCGACGACACCTTGGTGATCTGGGGGGGCGAGTTCGGGCGGACCCCCTACTCGCAGGGCAAGCTTACCCGCACCGACTATGGCCGCGATCACCATCCGCGATGCTTTACCGTTTGGCTCGCAGGAGCAGGAATTCAGCAAGGCTTAACCTACGGGCAGACGGACGAGTATGGCTACAACATCGTCAACGCCGACGGCGCGCCGATGAATCCCACGAAAGACCGATTCCAGACCGGTGCCGTGCACGTCCATGATCTACAAGCCACCATGCTCCATCTTCTCGGCATCGATCATCGTCAACTGAACTACAAGTTTCAGGGACGGCGTTTCCGACTGACCGATGTCCATGGCGAAGTGGTTCACGATCTGATTACCTAAGTACCCAGGACTTACTCAGGATATCAACTCAGGGACGACCCGCGCGGGCAGCACGCCTGTGAGTTTCTGATCCAGACCTTGGAAGCGATACGTGAACCGCTCGTGATCGAAGCCCATCAGATGCAGGATGGTGGCGTGGAAGTCACGAATGTGTACCGGGTCGCTGACAATATTGTACGAGAAGTCGTCGGTCTCTCCGTAAACGACCCCTCCCTTCGCTCCGCCCCCCGCCATCCACATGCTGAAGCAGCGGGGATGATGATCGCGGCCATAGTTGGTGGGTGACAGTTGTCCTTGCGAGTAAATAGTGCGTCCAAACTCGCCCCCCCAGATCACCAAGGTGTCGTCGAGCAGCCCTCGCTGCTCAAGATCTTCCAGCAACGCCGCGCAGGGTTGGTCAACGTCCTTGCATTGATGCGGCATCCGTCCTGCAAGATTGCCATGATGGTCCCAGTTATTGTGGTAGACCTGAACGAATCGCACGCCGCGCTCCACCAACCGCCGCGCCATGAGCGCTGTGTAGGCGAACGAGCCATGTTTGCGAGCCTCTTCGCCGTACAGTTTGAAGGTACTTTCGGGTTCGCTCTCGATGTCCGTAAGTTCGGGCACGCTCGCCTGCATGCGAAATGCCATTTCGTACTGCTGAATGCGCGTGTGCGTCTCGGGATCTGCCAGCCGCTGGTAGTTCAATTGATTCAGGGCGTTAATACCGTCGATAGAGTTCCGGCGGATTGCATTCGGCACCCCCGGCGGATTGTTGATGTAGAGGATGGGATCGCCGCCGCTGCGGAACGATACGCCCGCGTGCTCGCCCGATAGGTATCCGGCACTCCAGATGCGCGACGAAATGGACTGCTCCTGTTCCCGATTCGTAGGCTTCGCGACCAGGACCACGAAGGCCGGCAGGTTGTCGTTCATGGTTCCCAGCCCGTACGACGCCCACGCTCCGAGGCACGGCCTGCCCGTTACTTGGTTGCCGGTCTGGATCGCCGTAATGGCCGGCTCGTGATTGATTGCTTCGGTGTGCAGGCTGCGAATCCAGCAGATCTTGTCGGCCTTCTTGCTTAGGTGCGGCAAAAGCTCGGTGTTCATCCACAGTCCGCAGTCGCCAACCGGCTCGAACTTGTATCGCGACGGGGCGATGGGGAATCGCGTCTGGCCGCTGGTCATCGTTGTAAGTCGTTGGCCTTTGCGAATCGACTCGGGAAGATCTTTGTCGTACCACTTTGCCATCGCCGGCTTGTAGTCGAATAGGTCCATTTGCGACGGACCGCCGACCATGTGCAAGTAGATCACTTGCCGTGCCCGCGGCGCAAAGTGCGGAAGCACCGCTCCGCGTGATGCTGCCTGCGCAGCCGAATCGCCGACGAGCGAAGTCAATGCGGCCCCGCCGAGCAAGCTGCCGCCGGTGGTAAAGAACTGCCGCCTTGATTGGGGAAAGCTAAACATGAGGTCTCACTTACTCAGGACTTCGTCCAGGTTGAGGAGCTGACTAGCGACCATCGTCCAGGTCGCCAGCTCGGCCGGAGTGTATCTGGTATCTGCGATGGTATCGCCTACTTCGATCAGAGCTTTCGCATCCTCCGCATCATTCGCGTAGTGAGTGCTGTATTGCTGCTGCGAGGTGAGCACGATCTTTAACTCGTCGTCCGACAACGGACGACACAACGCGCGCTGGGCGATGAACTGCGCCGTCTCGCTCGGCGATCGCTCCGCGCCTAGCGCCGACTCCGCAAGTCTCCGGGCTGCTTCTACGAACTGCGGGTCGTTGAGCGTCACGAGCGCCTGTAGAGGCGTGTTGGTTCGCTCCCGGCGAACGGCGCACACTTCGCGCGTGGGTGCATTGAATGCTTCGAGGTTTGGCGCCGGGGCCATCCGTTTCCAGAAATGGTACAGCGTGCGTCGATGCAGGTTAACGCCTTTGTCCTGCACGTAATCGCGAGTATTGCTTCCCGGTACGCCTACGACGCTCCAGATGTCGTCTGGTTGGTAGGGCTTCGTTCCCGGCCCAAAGGGCATGGGGGACAATAGACCGGAGGCGGCAAGCGCGTAGTCACGGACCATTTCGGCATCCATCCGAAACCGGGGGCCGCGGGAGAGTAACTTGTTTGCGGGATCGCGTTCCAATTTCTCGGGCGTCGTGAGTGCCGACTGCCGATAGGTGGCGCTAGTCAACATTAGACGATACATGTGCTGAACATCCCAATTGCTCTCAACGAATTCAACCGCGAGCCAGTCGAGCAACTCTGGATGACTTGGCACCTCGCCAGAGACGCCGAAGTCTTCCGCTGTTGCGACCAATCCCTGACCAAAAAGCTCCTGCCAAAAGCGGTTAACCGTGACGCGACTGGTCAGTGGATTCTTCGGGTCGACCACCCATTGCGCAAGCCCGAGCCGATTGTTGGGAACGCCTTTTGGCATAGCGTGCAGCGCAGCGGGAGTGCTTGCACTTACTTGCTCTCCAGGCTGATCGTACTCGCCACGCATGAGGACATGTGCCGTGGGCATCGTGTCCATGCGTTCCTGCTGGATGTGCGAAATGACTCCCCGCTTGCGCATCGAGGCGAACTCCGTCTCCAGTGCCACCAGCTTCGCAATCGCAGCCGGATAGTCGGCATCCACTACTGCAAGGTACCCATCGAGAGCCGCCACACGAGACTCAGCGGAGTGTTCCGCCTGCGGCGCAGCAAGGTACTCAGCAAGCAGTGGCGCCTTAGCGATTACTTCCACTTCGTCAGCACCCAACGAGCGATCGTAGATTCGCACGTCCTGCACGCTCGCTTGCTGCAAATTGTCACCGCCACTTCGCTGACCTACGAAGAAGGGAGCTTTCGAGCGAATCGACGACTCAGCGGCGAGCGTGTTATGGAACGTTTGGTGAGGCACCGCTTTGCCATCGACGTAGATCTTCACACTCTCTGGCGAGGCTCCCCCGTAAGTCACCATAACGTGTTGCCAGTGGTCGGCAGCGATCACCGGCTTATCCGTCGTCACTTTGAATACTTTGTTCGGCCAAACGTCGATTGCATGGAACGACAGCGTGCCGTTGGATAGCCAGATGTCCCAGCCACGGTGCCCCGACGCAACGTCCATCCTCGCCACAATGCTGGCCGATTGATTGGGATCGCCCGTCTTGACCCATGCACCTACGCTAAACGGCTGCTGTTTCTCGAAGTCACCGGCAGCTTCGATACCAACGCCCTGTGCACCTTTAAACGTAGGAGCGGCACCGAACCGGCCCTCGGTCTCCCAAGCAAGTTCTCCCGCGAGCTTCGCCTTGCTGGCGACCGCTGATCGGTCGGTAATTCGCTCGCTAACTCCTTCGTTCAGTGGAAGGTGCAGCACCAGCCCTTCGGTGGAGGCCATGTTCCCAAGCGAATCGCTCGATCCCGTGACAAGCCACGCATCGAAGTTCTGCTCTGCCCGGTCGCGAATCTCAGCGAGATTGCGCTGCGATTGAGCGATCTCCACCTTCACTTCTTCCCATCGCTTGCGATCCTCTTCGCTAGGGAGCTCAATAACCGGTCCCTTTCCATCCTTCGAGTTGCCATCCAGGCCCGGTGCCGTGGTGTTGCGGAAGAAGGCTGCCAGAGAATAGTAGTCGCGCATCGAAATGGGGTCGAACTTGTGATCGTGGCACTGCGCGCAATTGACCGTTAGCCCAAGAAACACCCAGCCGAATGTCTGCACATGATCGGATGCGTAGTTCGCCAGATTCTCTGCTTCGATCGTCCCTCCTTCGTTTGTCGTAGGATTGCAGCGCTGAAAGCCCGTGGCAATTAGCTGTTCTTCCGTCGGATTAGTACGCAGATCACCCGCCAGCTGATCGATGGTGAACTCGTCGAAAGGTTGATTCTTATTAAAGGCGCGAATCGCCCAATCGCGGTACGGCCACATCTCGCGGTAGTTGTCGAAGTGCATGCCATGCGTATCGGCATAACGCGCCGCGTCGAGCCAGTAGCGAGCTCGATGCTCGCCCCAAGCGGGCGAAGCCATTAGGCGATCCACCAATTCGGCAACCGCCGCATCCTCATCGGCTTCGTACGCAAGAACAAACGCGGTCACCGCCTCGGGCGTTGGTGGCAATCCCGTGAGGTCCAAGTGCAACCGCCGGCAGAGCGTACGAGCATCCGCCGCCGGAGCGGGTTCAAGTCCGGCCTCCGATAGTTGCGCAGCGACGAAGTGGTCGATGGGGTTCTTCGCCCACTTTTTGGAATCGGCATCTGGCGGTGCTGGGCGCGTCGGCGGAAGGTACGACCAATGGGCTTGGTACTCGGCCCCTTCGTCAATCCACTGCCGAAGCGCAGCAATCTGCGCAGCGCTCAACTTCTTCTTTGTTTCCGGCGGAGGCATCAAGAGGTCGGCATCGTGCGTTTCGATCCGCTCCACTAACGAGCTCGCATCGGCGTCGCCAGGCACGATCGCGCCAAAATCCACGGCCGGGTCTTTCAAGTCCAATCGAAGATCCGCTTCGCGAGCCGCACTATCCACCCCGTGACACGCGAAGCAATGCTCGGCAAGTATCGGACGGATGTCGCGGTTGTACTCTAGTGACGCGGCAGCAGCGGACTCGCTCGCCATGGAAAACACTAAGGCGACTGCCCACAAATAAAGAGATAACGGCGACCGCGAGTCTTTGCACCAGCAGAACCAATTCATCAGTTTGCCTACCAGGGATTCTACGATACGCAATTCCATGAAACAGCGCTTCGAGTGGTGCGAAACCGCCGGCCTGCGCGGCCCACCGCCATTCTCCGAGGACATGATGATCCCCCGCTCGACTCACTTAGACCATTATATCCGATGACCGCCAAAACCGACGCCGTTTTTCGAGCACTCGCTTTCGCATTTTCGTCGTCCGCGTGCGCTTCAGCGCGTCAAGTCGCGTTAAGCTGCCCAGTAATGGTTGCCGAAGTCTCCCAGTCAAACATTCGCCCCGCGATCAGGCCCGTCCAAACCTTTTTGGAGTTCGGACTCCCAAATCACCACGTGCGATAAGTGTCCCTGCATCCCACTACTCAGTAGATAGGATTTCGCTCGCCCAGGTATTGGCAGCCTCACTACGCGATTCGTCTACAACCTCGGGTCGACGGGCTCGCTCTCCAGTGCCAGAACGCCGAACACGCATTCGTGCACTCGCCGGAGCGGTTCGCGGCGGACGAAGCGTTCTAATGCTTCCACCCCCAGTGCGAACTCGCGTAGCGCGAGCGAACGCTTGGCACCCAGGCCGCGTTGTCGAAGTCGCGCGAGGTTCGCGTCGCTTGTGTAGTCGGGGCCGTAGATGATCCGCAGGTACTCACGGCCCCGGCATTTCACCGCGGGTTGCACTAGCCCATGCTTGCCTTTGGCGATGAAGTCGAGTGGCTTCACGACCATTCCCTCACCGCCACGCCCGGTTAACTCCGACCACCAATGCGTGGCCTCTGCCACTTGGTCGGGGCAAGTCACATCGACGGTTCGACAGGGCGTCGCGAGCAGCACCTGTGGGTCCGTCGCGCACACCTTAGCTAGCGTCTGCATGTGCCACTCGTGGTTCTGCTGCACGCGAACTCGTCCTTCGGTGGCAAGAACATGAAACGGTGCGATCTTGTAGTCGTCGATCGATTCCACTGACCAGCAATACTGACGGTAGGCAGCGACGAATCGATTGGCAGACTCCGACCGTTCGGCGAAACGCTCCGTGAGCCTTTCCACTAACTCGGCCTCACTGCCCTGTAGCCGGCCGTGGGTCACACGCAGCGACTCCAGCACGCGCGGCAGTGCGCCACTCGCGGCGGAACCCACCGCGGCGTATTGCGACTTCAGCAATTCGACGGCCTTCGCCGACCAAGGCATTAGTTCGCAGTCGAGTACTACCCAGTCAGTGGCGAACTCCTCCCAGAAGCCGCTCGCCGAGAGCGCACCGCGAACTCGGCCGAGCAGCGCTAGCTCGACATCCATTTCGCCAAAGAACCGGCGACCCGTACGGGTGGTAATGATGCCCGCTTCGCCCTCGACGCCAAACCGCTTCTGGGCCGCGAGTTCGTCGCGGCACACGATCACCACTGCCCGCGAACCCATGTGCTTCTTTTCGCATACCACGGTGGGCACCCCCTGGCTGCGGAAGTAGGCGAACGCCTCGTCGGGATGTTCGAGGTAGCCGTCCTTGCTACTCGTTTCCGAAGGTGACATCGTCGGCGGCAAGTACACCAGCCACTTGGGGTTCGCAGCGAACCGGCTCATGACCTCCAGCGCCGCGGTGCCATTCTCTTCGCGAATAGTGACGTTGTGCCGCAGCCGAGTCGAGACGATGCGCTTACCGGTTACGTCCGCAATGTCGAGTAGGTCGTCGTGTGCGTGCTGCGTCGAGAGCGTAGGGGACTTCTGCGCATCGGCGAGGAACGGACGCGATGGCTCGCAATAGGTTTCACGCGCCTTGATCGATACCGTCTCCAGTTCCGGATAGCGCAGCGCCGTTAGCGCGCCGCCAAACACACAGCCCGTGTCGATGTTGATCGTCTTGTTTAGCCACGCGGCTTCGGGCACCGGTGTGTGGCCGTAGACGACCATCGCGTTACCGCGATAGTCGCTCGCCCACGGATAGCGCACAGGCAGACCGAACTCGTCGGTCTCGCCGGTGGTCTCGCCGTACAAAGCGAACTCGCGCACTCCGCCCGAGCCACGCCCCTGCATCGACTCCTTCATGCCGGCATGCGCAACCACGATCTTGCCGCGGTCAAGCACGTAGTGGCTCACCAACCCATCAAGGAAGTCCGCCAGCTCCTTGCAGAAAGGCAGACGAACCTCCTCAGGCATCGCTTCGATCTCCGCCAAGGTTTGCGCCAGGCCGTGCGTGGGCTGGACGTTCTTGCCGCGCAGCTTCCGCAGCAACTTCATGTCGTGATTCCCTGGCACGCAAAGAGCGCTCCCCGCCGCCATCATGTTGCGCACCACGCGGAGCGTATCGAGCACGCGTGGTCCGCGGTCCACTAAGTCGCCCACGAACACCGCCTTACGGCCTTCAGGATGCGCGTAACTCACGCCGCCCCACACCGAATCGCCGTTGCGGACAATGGTCGCTTCGTAGCCAATCGCTTCAAGCAACTCTTCGAGTTCGTCGCAGCACCCATGCACGTCGCCGATGAAATCGAACGGCCCATGGTCGTCCCGCTTATCGTTCCACAGCGGCACGCGCTCGACAACGGCTTGCTCGACGTCCTCCACCGAGTTCAGCACGCACACATGGCGGAACCCTTCTCGCTTCAGACCCTTGATCGAACGCCGCAACTGCGACCGCTGCTGCCGAACGACGTGCAGCCCGAACGAGCGGTCTGCCCGCCCGCGATTCCGCTCGTGGCACACGTCCTCGGGCAGGTTGAACACAATCGCCACCGGCAGCACGTGGTACTTGCGGGCGAGCGCGACTAGCGGCTGCCGGGCTTCGCGCTGCACGTTGGTCGCATCGACCACAGTGAGCCGCCCCGCCGCGAGCCGCTTGGCCGCGATGTAATGTAGCACCTCGAACGCATCGCCGGTTGCCGCTTGGTTATTCTCGTCGTCACTGACGAGCCCCCGGCAATAATCACTCGACAGCACCTCGGTTGCCAAGAAATGCTGGCGCGCGAAGGTACTCTTCCCGGACCCACTGGGGCCGATGAGGAGGATGAGGGACAGGTTGGGGAGGGAAAAACTCGGCATATCAGGTCACTCAAGCAGCGCGGCGACAAACTCGCTATATTCGTCTCGCATAGGTAAATCCAAAACGCTTCTGAGCCGCCGGCGGGGTGTGCTGACCGGTTGCCCAGTCAAACTATTGGTAGAGTGCTTTTCATGGTTGCTCCAGACTACTCCGACGCCACGCTTCTGCCAGCTAGGAACTAGATTGAAGTTGACTCCCCGCTGGAAAAGCAGTTCGTTCTTAGCAGCATTGGTAAGGTGTGCCAATTCTTTCGTGGCGTCCATTGCATCTTTTCCCTCCTTACGAAGGGCCCAATAGCAGTGGGCATTTAGGGCGTTCCGGTGTGCGTCTTCGTTTCGCCAGCGGAAGTAATCCACGACGTCGGACTTACGCGGTAGCTGCGAGATTCGGCAATCGAAACAGGCGGGAACGCCCAAATACAGGGAAAAGTGGGAACTAGCTTCGCCAGCAAGTATGGAAATTAACTTCCGTGTCTTCCTTCCGAAAGTAGTTTCGTCGCGGTCAAGCAACAACGATATCTCATCGCTTTCAGTGTAGCCGTAAGTTACCCGAAACCCGCACTGCATCAGGTGCTCAACGGTTCGTACCATTGCGTCTCGAAATCGCTCGTCAAATGGCGCTTCGAAAGCTTGCACCTCCTTGGTTAGTCGCGTGAAGCTGCGACCATCCAGCCGGGCAACCATATAAATCCCAGGGAGAACGCAGCGGTCATCAGAAGTCTCAAAGACCCGCATCCGACTGTCTAGATCGTCAAACTTCATCGATCCACTCGCATGTTATGAATTTGCCCTCCGAATCGATGGATACGTAGAACAACTGGTCGAACCCCTCGCCTCGATTGGGGATTTGTAGCTTATTGTAAGTTCCTAAGAGACCAGGGATGGGAATCACTTGCCTGGTAGGCCGCTGGCTATTCCGCTCGATACACTCTTCCACACTTGAAGCAAAGTAGTATCCGACTGTACGAAAGCCAGCAGCTTTCGCCGCCTGGAGATAACCGACACGCTCATCGCAAGTGGGGTTCGTGTTATCGATGACATAAGGCTGCTTCGACTGATGACATGCTTCAATCAGAGACCTTTCGCGGTGGCGAGTTCGAAGCATGTCGAGATTGATGCGGACGTGTGTGTCGAACAGATTCTCTTTGCAGAAAGTCGACTTTCCAGAAGCCTGTATGCCAACTAATAGTATCGCTTCCACTTAATTCCTCTACCTCTTTCTTAGCCGAATCCGCACCAGCAAATCATTCAACGCCCCCTTCCCCGTCGCCTGCTCCGGCAGCGTCGACTTCTCCATCGCGGTTTCTAACTCGCTCACCAGCCGCGTGAACTCTCGCTCGTGAAACGCCAAGTCCGCCGCTTCGAGCCGGCCTTTCTCGGGGCCGGCAAGTTTTCGTTCGACCAGTTCATTGATGTAAGTTAGCCTCGCTGTCTCATTAAGTACCAGCAGGTTCGCCTCGACTGCGCCGGTTCGCATCAGGTGGATGCCAGTGAGCAGCACGCGGTAGACGTACAGCAGCGGCTTGACCCGTGGTGGGGCTTCCTTGGTGAATAGCTTCCACTGCGTCGCCGCGAAGCCGAGGTAGTGGTGTCCGTGGTGGCGCGTGATGCAATCCGCAGCGATCTCCTTCAGCTCTTCGTGCTCCGGTGTCGTGTGGACTACCAGCGGCGAGAGTAACTGCTCCAGCACGTAGCCATTCTTCTTCAGCATCAACCCAAAGAACTTCTTAGCGTCGTGCGTCACCAGATCCATTTCAAGCCCATCATGCACGCCCGACTTCTCGACTGTCTCATCCCCCGCGTCGAGTCCAAGAATTTGCTCCAGTGGCAAGAGATGCACGCCGCGCAGGTCGAAGTCGGAATCGGGCGACGGAAAACCATACAGATGCGCCCCGCTAATCGTTGCGAAGACGAGCGGGTACGGATGGGCGTCGACTTGAAGCTGCAGCTTGTCGAAGTCTATTGTTTGAGCATTCATGGCAATTCATCCTCCACGGCCAAACGCCGCGCTTTCAGCAGGAACTCATTTACTCGCTCGTAGTCGGGCCGTTCGGGGAGCGAAGTCTCAGCAAATGCCTTGTCGAACTCCAGGTGCAGTCGCTTCCGCCACGCTTCGACTTCGTCCCATGGCATTTCGCTCGTCTTGATAGCTAGTAACTTCTTACGATGATCGCCGACGTCGACGGGCACGAAGCCACGTTGCAAGACGTGGATGCCAGAGAGCAGCAACCGAATGAGGTGCATCACGTGCTTAGGCTTCACCCGGCCTTGGTTCCGCAGGTCGGCTTGCATTCGCTTGAACTGCGAGATCACGTAGCCGTTGTACGTTTGGTACACCAGCCGCGAGAGGAAGCACTCGCGCATCGCCAGCAGCTCCTCGGCCAGTGGCGTCGCATGCTCGACCAACGGCGTGTAGAGGCACTCCAGGATGTTGGGGTTTCCTTTCAGCGCCATGATCAGGAACTTCTGCAGTTCCCAATAGCATTCCTCGCTTCGATCGTTCTCCAACTGCTCAGGCACACCGTAGAGCGACCAATGCAGCTCGGCCGGTGGCAGGTAGATGCCGCGGCGGTCGGTGTCCGAGTCGTCGGTGTCGAGACCAAAGGCCCGCGAACCAACCACGCACCGATAAATCACGCGGTCGAATAGTCCGTTCGTTGTGAGTGCCGGATTTGCCCGGCTAGCATCTTCTCCGACGGGCATCTCTTTCCACTCCGCAAGCTGCATCAACTGATGATGTGCCAGCGGGGTTTCGAATCCATCCGGGAATCGCACCCGATACGAGTGCGATCCGTCGGCTGGAGAGCGAACGACCACGCCCACCGCCCCCGCCGGATGCACGACACCCCCGTCGGTCCCCTGCACTGCTTTCAGTGCAACGACCTGCGTTCCCACCGAGTAGATGAGGTTCGGGCTGTTATGGGTGCGTGAAATCATTTGGACTCTAACCTTCGACAAAGTTATCGCAGATTCGCTTCAGCACATCTGCAATACCTTCACGATATACCTCGACCGAGTAGGACTTCGCGAGACATTCAACACTTGAATCGTGAAACCAAAAGGCAAAATGCCGCACATCGCTGTAGCTTGTCGGCGAGTACTGTGAGTGGACGCTGTTGATCCTTTTAATCTCCTTCAGCCACTCGGAGTTATGAACCTCCTGAGCTCGGTAGCCTTCCAGTCCCCTGCCATGCAAGGGATGCCCTTCAAATACCTCGTCATTGGGGCTTCCCAATTTCGCTGCAAGGCATGGGAAAAACTCAACCACCACGGTGAGGTAAGTCCACTGCCAGTCAGGCACGTCTTCTGGCATTAAGTATGCAAGGAAGGCTCTGTCTTCGCTTTGCAGCAAGTGGGGATAGGGTGCACCAAGGTCCCATTGATAGGGATAGTCGATTGTCTCTGCATACTGCTCTCCTTTTGCTTTAGAGAGCGCACGCTCGGCGGCCAGAAGACCCGACCACGCGGCCTTAAACTCCCTTTTCACATCGTCCCCATGTGCTTGCTCGATTGCCTCTTGCGATTTCTGGAATCGAGATCTTGCCGATCGAAGATGGCCTTCAAGCTCTTCAACGGATTGTTTGGGTTCATTCATTTCTTGTTGCTTCCTCAAACACCCCCATCTGCGAAGGCGCTCCCACCTCCGCATCCACCGGACCGACCGGCAGGAATCGCACCGCGTATCCGAAACGCTCCGCGACACCGTTCGCCCAGGCTTCGAACTCTGCGCGGGTCCATTCGAAGCGGTGGTCGCTGTGTCGCATTTCGCCGGCGGGGAGGGTTTCCCACACTACGTTGTACTCCCGGTTTGGCGTGGTGACGACTACCGTGCCGGGACGGGCGTGTTCGAACACCACGCGTTCGAACGACGCTAGCCGCGCGGGGTCGAGGTGCTCGATCACTTCGACAATCGCCGCGGCATCGAAGTTCGCCAACCGCTCGTCGCGGTAGGTCAGCGCTCCGTGAATGATCTGGATCCGCTCGCGCTGCCGCTCGGGCACGCGATCAAGCTTGAGCCGGCGATGGGCAATCTCCAGCGAACGGACCGACACGTCCATCCCGAGAATTTCGGTGAACTGCTTGTCAGCCAGCAGTTCGCGAAGCAGCTTCCCTTCGCCACAACCAAGATCGACCACTCGCGTCGCACCCGAAGCACGAATCGCGGCGAGTACCGCGCCGATGCGCTGCTCGTGCAAACTCAGTTCGCGTTCAGCTTGCGGCGATGAAGATTCCTCGGCCGCTACACTATCGTCCTCATGCTCGACCAACTCTTCTTCTACCAGCCGCGCAAGCGCCTGGCGGACCAGGCTGTTCCGCTGAGGTAAGTAGCGCCGGGTGATGGTTTCCCGCTCGGGATGCTCGGCGAGCCATGCCGCACCCTTTGCTAGCAGCTTCTCGACTTCGTCGGGCCCGATGTAGTAGTGCTTCTTGCCGTCGAAAACGGGAATCAGCACGTACAAGTGTTGTAACAATCGAGAGATCGTCGTGGTGTGAGATAGCTCCACCGAAAAGTACGGCCCCTCTCCCCATTCCGCAAACTGCGAATCGAGCGGATGGCGCGTGGCAATAACGTGGTAGCCAAGCGGACCGAACATCCGCTGGAGCAACTCCTCGCCTCCACGTACCGGCAGCACATCGATCCGCGCGGTGAGTGGCAGTTCTACATCGACCAGCTCGGCCCGATCCTTACATCGCCCGGCCAGAGCCGACCCAAACACTCCGGCAATCGCCACACTCATGAGCGACGACGCTACGTAAGGACGATCGTTGACGTACTGGTCGAGCAGACCTTCCTTCCAATTCCCCTTGCCACGCACTAGCCCCACTGGATCGACATCGAGCAGCAGGCAGCACGTGCACTGGCGGTCACTCGCCTCCGGGTAGAACACATGAGCCTGGCCGAACGTCAGCTCGAACGTCTGGCACCGCGCAGGATTCTTGTGCAGCAGGTAGCCGAGATCGGTGGCCGGCTGGTGGGTTGTTGAGATGGTGAGGAGCATGCCATTGCCCCCTATTTATGGAATGACCTCCCGCCTCTTAGGGAGGGAGATCATCGGAAAGAGATGGATTAGGTGTCCCTAAAAATAGTCGTCGCGGTTCGACCCGTCAAAACCGGCCTCGGCGGAGGCAGCAGTGTTTGAACCGTTTGCCGCTGCCGCACGGGCAGAGGTCGCGACGGCCAAGCTTCTCGACGAGCAGCTTATCGCCGTGCACCACGCGGACGCCGACCTTCACCTGCGTTTCGGAGGGGAAACCTCGTCGACGTTTGCTCATCGGCTCGAAAGGAGTGGTTTTCGTTGATATTCTGTCGCATGGCACACCTCCTTCGGTCGTTGCATCCAATCAATGAGAGATGAGCAGGACCGAGAAGAGGGGCCGCAGGTTCGCGCGGATCTTGTCTAACTGTCAGCACCACAATTGGGATGATGGTTGCAAGTTGCAAGCCTGAGAGGATGCTCGACAGCACCCTCAGTAGAAACAGCAGTCACCCCGAACGATTGAGGGCTAACTTCCCTAATGCCTTCTTAGTAGCACGCTACCTCAAATAATGCCGCCGGCACCAAGTTCGAGGAGTGACTTGCTTCGATGTGGAGTTCGCGAACTTTGCGGGGCGTATCGAAGTTGATCGTTCGCTTGGTTTCGTAGTTGTTGGTGATTTCGGCGAGCACTGTTCCTTGTTCGTCTAGCAGCCGCAAGTCGCGAACGCAGTGGGGCATTACGCTCTCGGGGTGCAGCATCAGCACTGTTTCCATCGCATGATCCCAGTCGGTGTCGAACGTGATCTCGACCTGGTTCAAGGCTTGCGGAGTGTCCCAACTCAGGGTAAGCCGAGGGGCAGGGTCCTCTGGGTCGGCAGCCCACGCGTTGGCGTGGTCGACAGGGCGTGACAGACCATTTACGACGTTCGCTGGTGCGTAGGCCTCGATGGAGGGCGATACTGAGAACGCCAGGTTCTTGCCGTGGGGCCGGCGTTGGGGGCACCAGAATTCGAAGGCATCGATACCTATGCCCTCATCAGGAATCTGCGAGTCGTCCTCCGCCACGCGACGGTCGCCACCATGCTGGATGGAAACTACGCCGGTGCAAAGGTGATCGCTGACGGCCACCGAGACTTCGGAGTTCTCTCTCAAGCACAACAGCGCGTATTGATCGCGTGAAAGCGAGCAGTCGAACTCCACTTCAATCTGTTGCGGATGCGAGTTCGCATCGAGCGTCTCGCCCGAGTGATGTGATATTTGGATTTACCCCCTTATAAAGAGAAATAACATGAACGATTTCAAGCATTCGGAGATAATTAAGCGTGCAGTAAGGCACGTTCAAAGGAGAGATGAAACTGCAAGGCCATTGATTGAGAAGTCATTCGTAGTACACGAGCGACACAACGTACTCGTCTTCGTCTGTGATAGCGAACGGCGAATACTAAGTATTGTAAAAACGGAGCCACGCATATTTGCGTTCAAAGGTAAGAGATGGGCCCGGATGTGATCGGCGTGAAGGATTAACGTCCTGATCGCTTCGGACAATGCCATCGATGATTTGTTCGGACTCGATAACGAATGATGCATTAACCCCGCTCCCCTTGGGGAGCGGGGTGTTTCTTAACAGTAGTTCGAATGACAACAAGGAGCAATTTGACACAATCCAACCGCTCTCATTGAACGTCAAATCAACCGTTATCGAAGAAAGCGACCATTACACGGCTATCCCAAGCCACTCAGGCAACGGAGCCAAGCTCTCGGTGACATGTGACATTGAAGGTCGAGAAGCTGTCCGACTGGCACAAGGGATCGCTGATTCGGCAGATGCAGCTTACGAGCAGGCAGTACAGTCCGTTGGCCCTGTGGTCCTAGTCGGAAACCATCACGCTAAATATACCTGGGCCAAGGAGCGTGCAACTGCTCGAAGCAGGGCGGCCTCTAGTGGTACGAACGAAGCTCGACCGATTGAATTTGTCTACGAGCCCGACTCGGTTTGGGACACCTTCATGATGTACAGGATCGTGAAAAAGACGAAGAAGCGGATATATGTCGATTGGAACTTGTACAGCGACATGCCCAAGAGCCCAACTGGCAAGTGGTATGACTACCATACTCGTACATTCATTTTGGATCGTGAAGAGTTCGAAAAGACTGGGCGGGCAAAGTCCAAGAGCAGGGGCTACGATGTATTTTACGCCGATCCATCAATTTACCTTGCTGAACTGAAAAGGTCGAATCGACCTGAGTGCTTTGAAAGGCTTGGGGTGCCTGGAGGTGCTACGGTGGAAGAAATCAAAGCCGCCTACCGGATTCTTGCCAAGGATACCCACCCAGATCGAGGTGGTGATGCGAAGGAGTTCGTGGCGATCAAAGAATGGTTTGACCAGGCAATGGCATACGTGGGGGGCTGAAGCACTTGATCGCTTCACCGAAGGGTGCGGCTTTACTCAGTCCATGTACTCGCTGATACTGCAACACTCCACGCATTAGACCTAAGTCCAAACATACGAATGGAGAACCGACCATTCATCCCCGCCGAGGAACTCAAGCAACGCTACAGCGTTTTCGGACACTTCTACTCGTTAGAACTTCCAACAAGAGAAGTGATAGCGTGCCGGAGCGTTTTGGAGCTTGCGGAGCATGGACTAGTGGACGACTGCAATAGACTTTCAAAGAAAGTTCCAGATGCCGTATTCATCATGATGAATCCTGGTTCCTCGAAACCGCTTATTGGCGTCAATCAACAAATCAACAGTGGGGCTATCAACAAGCTCAAAGTTTCGCTTGTACCCTCCATGCCTGATACCACGCAGTATCAAGTGATGCGAATCATGCACTTCAAAGGATGGCGACATGTGCGGGTGCTGAACTTGTCCGACATTCGTAGCCCTAAGAGTCCCGAGTTTATCAAGATGTTTCAGCGTTTGGAGAATGACTTTGGGTTCGAGTCTCACTCCGTGTTTTCCGAGCAGCGGAACGACGAGCTACGGGCGAAACTACCAAGACGTAGACATTTATCGATAGTCTTGGCATGGGGAGTCAGTGATCGATTGGCCCCTTTGATAGAACGTTGCATGAAGCAGCTTCCCAAGGAAAAGAAGTTCTTCGGGCTGATGCAGCCGGGGACAACCAATCGGTATCGGCACCCACTGCCTTCACTTATAAAAGATCAGAGAAGCTGGGTGGACGAAATGATGGAGCAGTTTGATAATGCATAGGTGCCCCAAGTTAGTTTGAATTCTACAGCTAGAGCATCCAGAGCCAGGCACACGTATTAGATAACGTTCGCCTTGATGGACTTTCCTTCTAATGTCCACTTGGTAGTACATGCACGCCAATCCACCACAGAGTGATTTGGAGCTTGAATGAATTCCGTGCCACTTTACCGTCAGGCAATCTGGAAAAGGAGCGAACAACTCCGGGGATATGCGAGCACCATCAACACTGCCTTGTTAGCAGAATCTAAGCGGTTCTCAAATGAGCTAGGCATGCTGACGGAAGGTTTCGACGACTACACCGCCCAGGATGTCCGAGAACTCTTTGAAGATGAGGATTGGAATGTGTCCGAATATTTCCCAACACTATTTCGCAATTCTACCTTCTGTAACGTGTATCTCTGGTTTGAAACAACACTCGTTTCAATTTGTAAGCACGATAGGATCAGAAGTGGGCGACGCTTCAATGGGAGGGAGCATAGCAAGATGCTTGCGTGTCAAAGGTATTTGAACGCATGCTTTGGCTCCGAATTTTCCGACCAACATCCAGACTGGGAAGTCGCAGGTGACTATTACAAAACGATCCGCAATTGCATAACGCATAGCGATGCTCTGCTAACCATGGCCGCCCCCAGTGTAAATCAATTCCTTATCCGCAAAGGCTGCATGGATACATCTGGCAAGGTCAAGAGAATTAAACTAACTCACGAGTTTTGCCTGGAATCGCTGGAGACTGTTCAAAGGCTTCTTAACTCTGTGTTGGATAAAATCGATTCCCCGTCTGAGAGTAGTCCAATAGCTGCTTTTCGGGCATGAGGGTTGTCCAGCAGATGTCTTCCTTCCAGCTATCGTCGAAGGCGTGATCTAAACCAACAATGAATCGGATATCTGTATTGGCTTGTACTATCAGCCACTCGGCGATCTCTTTGCGACACCAGTTCTTAAACTTCTTATCGGGTGACGATGAGGACTCGATTCTCCGAGGGTCTTCGTCGCCGAAGGCGGCGTAGACCTAGAAGGCAGAGGTTAGGGTTACGGGTGTCCCTCGACCTGAGTAGTCGATGCCGATGTAGAGGTCAAACATATTCGCTGCTAGAAAAAGAGTATTACCCCATCCCAGACTCGATAATACTTGCCGTTGACCTTTACTGCTTGCTTCTTCTTCATCAATTGCTCGCCCAACTCAGGATCAAGAGGCCCTCCCTCCGGTGGCTGACGTTTTCGGCGAACACGGGGAGGCGGTGGTTGAACTTCACGACTTTCTAAGAATTCGTCCAGGCTTTGCTGACTAACTCGATAACGAGGACGAAAGCCTGTATCGCTAACGTTCACGGCTCTTAGTTCACCACGTCGAATCCAACCAAGAACCTTGTGCGAAGACACTCGCAGTTGCTTGCATATCTCTGGGGGCGTCAGGTAGGACTTTGGGTTATCTGTCATCTGAGCGATCCTTGAAAACCGAGGCATGCGAGCGATAGCCAGCATGCTTACCTTCCGCCCCAGAACAACGCATCTAAATGCACTCGGCAGATATTCCTCTGTTTGGCAATGTCGGCGGCGAGTTCCTGATACCGGTGACTCACGTCTGGCGTGACATATTTAACGCCACGCCATCTAGGCGTATTTTCCCAATCAGAATTCAGTTTGATTGCTTTTGCTGAAATAGAGTCCAGCGGGATTTCGAAAAGGTGCTCTGCTTTGGACAACTTGAAATGCTGATTGAGATAGATGTTGTAGAGGCATCCTCGGAGGAAGATGTTGAGCACCTTGCGAGCGACTCCCCAATGTCTGGCAGTGGACGGTATCGCTCGCTTAATGCGGGCAGTCTCAATGTCTAAACACTCTTGAAAGCGAGCTTCGCTGGATGTGGCAAACTTGCGAAGGTCGGTCTGCTTCAAAGCCTTGCGGCAAGCATCCACAACCCCCTTGGTGCGAAGACCTCGGACAGTAGAGGCTCCAACACTTCCGTAGGCAATATAGCTCTGAATGTCGGTGATTAGTGTCATGAGCCAATAAAGAGCGAAGCGACAGAAGATGTTTGAGAGCGACATGGCCTAAAGCCTAGCCTACAACTCACAGTGATACTGACTGGGCGGGTGGAGGCTACGCGGCAATTTCGCGTATATGTCAAGACAACTTATTCCTTGACGAGAGTCTCCGCGGGGATTGTTAGCAGGTGAATCTACCCCACGCTGAGGACGGCGAGAGCAGCACGCCGAGAAGGTTTCCGGCTTCTAGGAATACTGGCAATCGCGTCCAGCATCTCCGCAAGGTCTTCCGCTTCCTCTACCAATACTTGGGTAATGTGGAAGTAGAACCCGTTGCCGATCACCTTTGACCGGGGAGTTCGATATTGGTCGAATAGGTCAAAGACCTTCTTGGACGCTTCAGGCGTCAGCACCGTATCGGTACTAATCATATCGAGAGATACGTCGGCAAACTTCCGTGCGGGTTTGATCGTGATGTAGGCTTGGTTGCTCTTCTCACACAGCCGGTAGAACTCGTTAGCCTTGTTTACGTCGCGGTTATCTGACAGCCAACCTTGCATGACACGTTCCTTATGAGTAAAGGCCCCAGTCGGCGTTAAAGGATGTGACCCCGGTTCCGGGCGGAAGATCGTACCAGTCGTAGTCTGGTTTAGGCTTGCTGTCGTCATCGGGGAGGATGAACGCATACGAATTGGCAGGTTGATCCAAATGCTCTTGAGCGAGCGTCACAATGCTTTTAACGGAATCATGAGTAAACACAGCTACTCTTAAAGCGTACTCCAATCCTGAACAAACCGAACCAAATAGGGCGATTGCGACCACCGGCCCGTGTAATTTTCGTTTCAACACTACAAACCAATCACCAACTGGTCCGAGGATTTGCAACCACGCCCCCTCCGGCTGCATTTCGGCTGGCGAAGGCGGCGATTCTGCCACCAGCACTTCAAATTCTTCCTCCGCGATAACGTCTCGATACTTTGCCAGAATCTCTTCGCGTGTAGGTGGTGTTCGCATGGTAAAATTTGCACCTTGAGATTTTACTCAGTTACTTGTCTAATATCGTCCTCAATTGCTCAATTGTCCGCGGCGTATCCGTGTTCCAATGAAGCATAGCGTGGCAGTTGGGGCACACCGGACTCAAGTCTTTATCCGGGTCCACCTCATACTCACCGGACTTGCTTGCAATTTCTGTCTTGTGGTGGACGTGCATAAACCCTTCGCCTAGTCCTGCATACTGCTCCGGGAATGTCATCCCGCAGGCAGAGCATCGGCAACCATGAATACCTAAACACTTCTCGCGGGCTTCTCGGCTTCGTTGGCGTGAGGTAACCAACCGGCTAAACGCCTTGCCTTCATACAGGGGCGACCATGAAGGAATGTCGATATCGTGGAGCGTTGGGCACTCCAGGATTTCATTATCCTTCAAATGCTGGTCCCAACGAATCGCATTCGTCCACGCGACAACCAGCGTGTCTTCCAATGGACTGAAGCCGGGAATGCACTCAAGTTCGTAGAGATAGTGTGCTCTATCTTCCTTCCAATACCACGGTACATTCTTCGGTAGATCATCGAATTCAACTAGTTTACTCCCGAGCACACGATAAACGCCTCTGAATCGAGCACGCCCCGGAGCATTGCCAATCATCGAAACAACATAGTCCACATCGCGGAATATGGGTCTACTTTGCCAGCTTTGATACTCTTCAAAGCGGGGCGACGATACCAGCTCGTCCCATTGAGCACCCATGCGGGTATCTCTGTGACGGACCATCTTTGCCCGCCACTTAGGGTCAAAACCGAACTCAGTAAGAATACTAAGTAGTCCCATAGTGGTCCTTTGTGCGAATATATTCGCGGGCAATGTCCGCTCTGATGGCGTAGCCCGTTTGCGAGAACGGGTCGAGATATAAAACTTGCTGATAGCTACTTAGGTCTACGCAGATTATTGAGTGCTGCTCACGACGTATTCCGGCAAGATGCTCTTGCCACCAACAAGCATCCTCGAAGGTCGCAGACACGTAGACATTCCCGATGGTGTCGTGCCTATCCGTTGCGTCACTCGCGGTCTTAGCACGTAGCCCTTGCTCTTTAATTCTTTCGACTTTGTCGGATGGCGTTGCATGGTATCCAACCAACACGGGTTCGGTCGGCTTACCAATAATCGCACAACTGTAAGCCGTTGTTTTCTGGTAGGTGAATAAGTACCCCTGATCCTGAAACCAAGTTGATACGTCCGCCAGATGTTCATCTCTAATAGAATCGAGCTGGCCTACACGTCGCAATCTGGCCCCGAATGTTCCCTGCCGTCCATCCTTCAGACACGGTATGGGGATGAACTTTAGAGAGAATCTATTAGACGCCTCAAGAATCAATAGTTCTATTGCGTCGGTTGCTAGTTCGTTCATCACTTTAACGCCTCTTTAGATCAAGCCACTTGATCGGAGCTAACTCTAACGCGGGGTATTGCTCTACCAACGCTCGAATACCGCCTAACGCGATGAATTGAGTAATCTCGTTGTGGGTGTCATCCCTATCGAATGACAACCAGAACTCCAACCGGAAGTATACGGCATGCAGGTGCTCCCAAGCGACCCGAACACCTTTAGGAATCTCTTTGCGGTCCGGATGCTTCCACCAACAACCATGATTAAAGAGATAGTTGCCCTCCGCGAATAGCCGCTTGATCCATACTTGCTCTTGCTGTTTTGCCCACGTCTCCGCCTCCGCATCACTACCAAACGTCGCTTCCTCAAGAATTATCAAATTGGGCTGTAGCTTTGCTATCTTTAGATACTTGTTCCAAATACCCTTTGGTGAAAAGTCGCTAGGCGTGATACCGTGCCACCGTCGCCGCTCGATTGCGTCCTTACTCCGACCGACGTAGAGCGGGATATCGGTTTCGGGTTCGCATAGCCCGTATATGAACTGCTGAGCCATCGTAGAAACTACCGCCGTTTGGTCACACGGTAAGTTAGATCGGTGCCCGGTGGATAAACAACCGTTGCCGTGTAGTATTCGCCTACGGATTGCACGTCGAGAACCATAACCCCGGTATTCTCTTGTATCAAGTTGGTCACAAATTGAAAAACGTCGTCAGTGACCAGAAACCTAACTGTGATGCACTCTGACGTATCTACGCGACTCAGGATACAAAACCCGACGCCCTTGGACCCGTGGGGCTGCCTACTTCGGCGGTACTTCCGAATCGTATCTGGCAAGGTCAACAAACCGCCAACTATCCCAAGAGTGCTGACGACAATCGCAACCAAAGTGGCAAGGGATTGCAGGTCATTCATCGCACGATATCCGTTGTCGGCCTTCCATTGGTTGGGACCAATTGGCAATTGTACCGGAACCCGGCGTCTGGCTGCAATTCATTGCGATTACGCTTTCGGGTAGTTAGAATCTAGGGCGTTCTAACCAACGGGGGTTCCACGATTCCAAACTTATCAATACCGGCTGCTACCTCAATCCGTGAAGGGCTTAGCACGGACGAACTGTGGTCGGGTGAGGATAGAGGTTTGATTCTCTGTTGGGAAAAGGGTCGCCAACGTGCGGCGGAGAATCCCTCCCTCGCTGCTCGTGCGGTTGCGGGCGAGCTTGTCGAAACCTGCTGGTGCCGCAATAGCTTCCACTATCTGGCCTACTGGCAAGGTCTGCGGGGCGAGAATCTATCTATTGTCGCGTTGGAAGGCAGCTTCCAAACCATCACTTGCTCGGTTACTGGCAGGAGCTTTGCCGTTGGTCCTTACTCAAAGGAACGCGACCGGGCACAAGCGAAGTTTGATCGTCAACTACTCGCGAGCAAGAAAGCACAATAATGGTCGACTTTGTTGCTATTGATTTCGAGACAGCAAACAAGAAACTTGATAGTGCTTGTGCTATTGGACTCGCCTCGGTTGTTGATGGGCAGATAGTCCACTCAGAGAAGCACCTAATCCGTCCGCATGAGCTTAGGTTCGAGTGGCAGAACACTCAAATTCATGGTATACGCAGTCGCGACGTAGTAGACGCTCCCACACTAAAGGAGCTTTGGCCTAGTATTTGGGAAGTGTGTCAGGGACGTTTGATCGTCGCACACCAAACGTCAACTGATATCAACGTACTACGTGACTCGCTTCTCGCCAATCAGATTCCGCACCCTCAATTTGACTATCTTTGCACACTTCAGTTAGCCAGATTGATATTGCGACATTTAGACAAGCATGGACTTGACTATCTGGCGGCTCAGTTCGGTATTCCGCTGGTACACCATTGCCCACAAAGTGACGCTGAAGCAACGGCGAGGGTACTTTTGAAGGCATTGCAGGAGCATTCACACTCTTGCCCCCGCGAGTTGGCCAAATCGTTTGGTGCGAGTGTTTGTGCTTACAGTGAAGTAAAGACACCGGCGTCTTCGTCGTCCTCTACCAAGAAATCGTCTGACGGGAATGCTAGGTTCAAGGTGCCGGAAGGATTTGATATCACTAGCCACCCGTTATACGGAAAAGCAATCGTAATAACTGGGAATCTAGGTTTCTGCAAGCAACCAGACGCGGAGGCATTGATTGAAAAATTAGGCGGTCAAATCAAAACCACGGTTGGTAAGAAGATTGACATTGTGGTATCGGGACCGGTGGACCTTAGCAGCCTTCGCAATGGGGAAACCGAGTCCAGCAAGTTGAAGACAGCTAAACAACGGATTGCTGAAGGTTGTCCAATTACGATTCTGACGCCAGAGGAGTTTCGCGTATACATCAGGGAATTTGAGGCTTGATCCGTAAGATACACTTCGGGTATGAACGTCTCCCAATTCAAACGCTGGCTGGCCGAGCAAGTCGCATTTCTACGCGGGCTCGACCAGTACTAGAATTCGGAAGACTCGCCTGCGGCGATTCTGGGGGATAGGCAGATAGCTATGGATCTCCAGCTGCCGGGGTGCGTAGCGGCGTGCAAACCGCCATCTACGGTCGGTCTATTGGCGTCCTAGAACGCAATACCGTCGCCACTACGCGGCAATGGTCTTACGCAGCGGATGGTTCCTATTTGCCCCGCACTGATACATCAAGTTGCCGCACCATTTGCTTTGCTCCGGGATGCTCGGGCCACAACGCCATTGCGGCTTCGGCATGCTTTCGTGCGTCGTCATGGAGTCCTACGGTCGTTTCCCAGCGGGCTACATCGGCCAAGATGTCTGGATCGTGCCTATTGCTACCAGCGGCTTGCTGCATCGATCTAACAGCGGACTCTCTGTCGCCAGCTTGCTCATACAACAGCCCTAATACCAGCCCAGGGTGAGGCAGGCAACGCTCAGCGACGTGCCGTCGATAAAGGATCGAACGTGCTTCGCTGGCGTCGTGTGGTTTGAAGGCGTCAATAGCATCGTGGTACTCGGGCGGCAGAAGCCTATTACCGAAGAAGTCAAGCGATTCAATCGGCCTCCACCCCATTAACCTATGCTCCTGCGTTACCCACTCTGGCGAGAGCACGTTTGATGGCAACTGAGCAATTGGGAACTCGATTGGCTTTGCCGAGAACGTGAGTCGTCCCGTGGTGCGGTTGCAGCTAAAGCTGAACTGGTGGAAGTCCCATCCTCCACCGCCATAGGTGCTGGAACCGACCCCCTCGCCGAAAAATCTTGGATTGTGGGCACGAAATAATGCAAATTGCCCGGTCCATACCAAGGTGTCGGGTGACTCGACGATCTCACGGTCGATTACTATTTGCGAATGGTGCGTCAGGAAGTACGCGAAAAAGTCGCACGTCGTCGTGAACGCAACCCTGTTGTTTCGTGCGAGATTGCCCAGCACTACTTCTGAGTTTTCATTCGGATGATAGGTGGTATTCTGCTGCCTACCTGCTCTTGCATCCTCCACTGGGTAGGCTTCACGCTTGAACCAGTAGTACGGCAGGCTACTCGCCTTCGCTAGCATTGCCGGGCGTGGCAGTAAGTAGATCAAATCCGAGGAGGGCTTCGTATCAGTCCGCTTTGCAAACACTATGAAGTAGAGTTCCTGTCCGTTAGTGTCGGTTGATGCGATTTCCCAAAATGGCCACGGCGATTTTGTCTGTCCACGGTAGCGTTCGTAGGTCGCAACAAAGTAATTATTAACTATTTGTTCGGCATCCGTTGGCGAATCGGTTATTGGCAACGTAGTCTCAGTTGCCACGGGTAGTAAATAAATCGTACTGCTGGCTGTATCGTAGATCGAACGCAAATCTACGAGGTTCCTGATGGCGTTTGGCTGCTCTGCAAACTCGCGTCCGAGTGCCAAAGTTTCGGTTGCCAACGCCTCTAGCTCGGCAGATTCGGCGAGGTATTGCCTGCGAATCCGTTGCGATTCATAGGCGACTCTTTGCCAACGCCAGCTTTTCAGGACGCTTCGGGCGAACTGGCTTATCTCGCCATCCTTGTCTTCGCATGATTCCACCATAGCTTGTCGAATCTCTGGCATGATTCTGAGTTGCCGATGCGTACCCATCGTTATGGGGGCGGTGTTCGCCAATTGGCTTAATGCCGCAAGTCGCAACTCCGTGTCACTGCTCTTGAATGCTTCCAGGAATATCGGCAGAGTAAGGTTATACAACTCGGCTTTACCTCTTGGAGATTCAGCCCCAGTTTCTTGGACGGCAACTGCGGTCCAGAATCTAACCTCTCTGTCGGAGTCAGAAAGGTTGGGCAATAGGGCTGCAAGCCTTGCACTACGGCTGGGGTTGGCAAGCCGAGCGATAGCGTACGCAGCGGCCATGCGGACACTTGGCTCATCGCTGCCTATCTCCTGAGTGAGTGCGTCAAATGCCAATGCGGCGTCATTCGCGTTCGCGGCAAGTCGAGCATCTACATCTGCAATTAAAGCCTTGCGTAGACTCTGCTGAGTCTCGCTCACTAGCTCTCGCTCGACTTCCGCGAAGTGCTTTCGCAGACGTGCAATCTCGTCTTGCCAAGGTTGTCCACGTCGATAGTCTTCAATGGTTGCGTAACTGGGCTGGATCAAGGCACACTCCTCCTTGGTCAAGCCGCTATTGCCAATCCACTCAATCAATGGCCCTTGGTCAACATCTGCAATCCGAACATGGTTCGTAGTTGAAGCGATGCTGGCGACCAACGGTGCTTCGCCATCAAGCCGCATCAAATGCCCAACGGCACAAGCGATCCCAGCTTCATCAACAAAATACGGCACGAGTTGTCCGGGGAAATCCTTGTTCAAGGGAAAGTCTCCCCGTGCCGCGTATTCATGCAAGCGGGCAATGTGCGTTGCTCGACGATTTGCTAGTTCGTCGTACAACCGTTTGAGAGTGCCGGATGCGAGTGACGTACCGGGCACGCATACCGGTGCAATCAAGAACACCCAGAACAAGAGAGCTGTTCGTGGAATAGACATAGCCGTACCGTCCCTTTTCTCCTAATGGAGAGATCCTAATCTCCCCCCGGTGTGTGTCGGATCGCTGCTCTCATGCATTGCCGACGAGTTCATCGGCGTGAGCGTTCGTGTTCATATCTTTAGCCCAGTCTAAGGTAATCGCGATTTAATCTGTCTTTTACGCGTTCAGGCTCAAGGCTACCATTTCAGACTTACCGCCTCCTAGTCGGTCGGCCATCCTGAAGCCCAGGCTCGTCGTCTTCCACGATGAATGCTGAAAAGCACTCCTCTCGATGGCCAAATTCCTTAAGTAGCTGTTACTCTGTCGCGAAACCTTGCAGCATGGCTTGCGATAACTGCAAATGCCCTAGGGTTCTCCGCGGCTCTCATAAACTTCGCTCCGGCAATCAACTGTGCCTGACGCGAAGGCATTTAGAAATGCGACACTCCCAGGGAACCGCTTGTTTTGGTGGTTCGCGGATTCAAGATGCAGGGCGAGTACAGAGAAAAGCAGCTTGAGGCAACTAATGAACCCGAGTTTCATCGTTATATTGATGAAGTAATTGCCGAGTTGTTCGGGCAGGAAGTTTGACGGCACGCCCACTAGAAACTAGCCGCCGCCGGTTTCTGTTGTCGATCATCTTACGTTGACCAGGAATCCAGAATCCTAAGACGACGGCTAGTATGAGTAGTGTTGAAGGCTCGGGCACCGATTGTGTGCTGAGTGCTGAAGTAGCACCAAGATTGTCACGCCATACCGTGTAGTCTGCTAGGTTGACGATACCATCCCCGTTGCCATCGGCACCGGTTCCAGGTGTGACGCTTCCACCGAAAGCATTCTTCCATAGGGTGTAGTCGTCAGCGTCTACCGTGCCACTTCCATCGTAGTCGCCGGTAACCGGGGTCACTGGATTGCCATACCACCAAGTAACCGCGAAATCGGTGAGGGCGTCGAGTCCGCCGTTGTGCTCAACAACAATCTTATACTGACCGGCTTCAAACTCGCCAAACTGGAAGAAAATAAGTTCGACGTTATCTTCAAGCGTCTCGGAACTCCATAGCGATAGATTGACGTTGGTCTCGTTCACGTCCATTAAGTGAAGGTCGAGATTCGCCATCACGTCGTTAATGTCGTTATAGCCAAAGAACTGGTCACCCGAGGTGTAGTTGCCGGGCGAAGTCTTCTCTACAACACGATCCCAAGTCAACGTGATAGCGATGTACTGACCGGCGGCAACCGGGTGATCTAGGATGTACTCAAACCGATCCCCATTGCCACCAGTACGCCCAACGTCCCATCCAATCATAGGGACGTTGCCCGGACCATATTCACCCGATTCAATTTGTTGAACCGCCCGGGCGGCATTCAGGTGCCCCGCTCCAATTGTTTCATCTAACGATTGAAACTGGCTGGTATAGGCAATAGAGTCGGTCCAGTCTCTACCAACAGAGTCGATGATTATGGTTCGGGTCGACCCGTGTACGCCTGAAAGTTTGTCTGCGGAGTTGAGCATTACTGCTTTCATCAACTCATGGCGTCGGGCTCGGCTCTCGACAAATCTCGGGTTAGAGGCTGCTAGTTGTTGTCCAACGTACTGGTGCAGCAAAGCAGTAGTACCAGTAACGTGTGGTGCGGCATAGCTGGTCCCATTACGAACACCTACCGCCCCTCCGAATTCCAACAACGTTATCTCTTCACCAGGGGCGAGTATGTCGATACTCGTTCGCGGTCCAACAGCGTCCCCAAATTCATTGTTTATGTCGGCAAACTTCGTGTAGACGTTATTCAGACCAACAACCATCTGACTGGACGCCGCGACCGTTATGCCATTGAAGTTGTCGGTGGGTGGGCGTTCGTTGAGGTTCGCATCATTACCCCAGGCGACCACATACAAAACGTCATGTTGTTTTGCGGACCAATCGACGAACTCAGTCCAATGGGTGGTTCCGTCAAGAGCTTCGCCGAAACTCGGCTCGGGTCCGAAGTAACTGAGATTGATTGCCCGAACCGTACCGCCTGATAGTGTCGCAAGTCGATTCATCGCCAACGCGGAGGTATCGGGGGAATTCGTTCCGGCACCAATTGTGTGTAATTCGGCATTTGGGGCTACGCCGATGTAGTTGCCGAAGTTGCCATCGACAATCTTACCTATCATCACTTGGGCTACGTTAGTGGCGTGTGGATCGGAGTTTCCCGAGTTGGCAGGGTCCATGCCGCCACCAGTGCCGAAATAGACGCCAGTTGGTATCGTGTTGGCCGAAAAGTTAGGCGGGTCGTCGCCAGTCTCGTAACCAGCCTTGGCAGACCTAAGAAAATCGAAGGCTCCGATCAAGACTCCCGAGCCATCCAGGCCGGTGACCTCTGAGTTGATGCCCAAGTCACTCACGGTGGTGCTATCAGCAAGAGCCTGACCGCAACACAGACACAACACACAAACAATCCCTACTCTCACTTTTCCACCCCAAAAGAGAACGAATCGGACACAATCCGAAGTGGGTCGACAACGGGTTCAACGGGTTTGCCCTCCCTGTCGATTGGTGGCAGTTGTTCCACCTTCACCCGTCCTACGCCTTCCTCAAATTGCCCGATAGGAATGATGGCAAAATGGTCGGTAGCATCGGCTGTGTTGTGAGCAACAAACCGATACTTGATTGTCACTTGGTTGCCTTCACGCTCCACGGACTCAATCCGGACATAACGCCCCGTGTAGTGCGAGAAGAACACCAGGGACAAATCCGTCTCTGGTGAAACGATTACGCCGGGTTCACGCTTTGGGCGACGTTCCTTGCTGGCCCTCATAACGAATACTTCGTGGGCTTTCTGCAAGGCGTCCTTATCGACACCTTCAACGACAAACGCGGTGCCAGCTTTCCGGCCTTCAGGTAGCCGAGTGCAAAGGAACTCCCGAATCTTTTGGATGGTGGAGAGTTTGAAGATATCGTCGCGGGGAGTGTCAACCGGAAGTTTGGGTTCCAACTCCCTAACGTCTTTGGTGTCGGGCATGTCATATGCCCAAATGTCACCTAGTGGGATTTCTTCAGCTTGGCAGGTGGCGGTTAAGAAAACCGCAAGAATCATTAGACGGAACATAGTCAACTCCTCCAGGACGCATCCTACCCCCGGTCGGTGGAGCGTCAACCGATTATTCCGATAGAAGTGGCAAATTACTGGTTTTCATGGATGTCTTGCTTGTTCGTTCGTTCGTTCGGGGTATCTGATAACATCATATCGACCGACAACCTATCGCGACAATCTCCAGGGGCGGATGTGCCTATTCTACTGACTAGGGAGACAAGAAACCCAGTGCTAGGGTTGCGTAAGCTATGTTTGCGTATTTGCGTTGGAGGACCACTCATGGCCATCGCTACACCTGAAGAACTCGGGCAAGCACTTGCAGCTAGCTGCCTTGCCTTCCTGAATGAGCACAATGAGAATCCTCCCTCAGATGAATCGGTTTACTTGGAGGGAGTGGCCTTCATCTTTGTGCTACACAGAATCGCGATTGAATTTCTAGGGCCGGAAGACAGAGAGACCCGAGTGTGTGTTTACACTGGGTTTGACCGTGCTCTCCGCGGCGTCTTCCGTCCGGACTTTCTTGAGTGGACTAACCAGCGTGGCCCGTACTACGGCAAGTGCATACGAGAGAATTGGGGAGGTGGTACGCTCGGGTTAAGTTTGTCACTCATATTCAACCAATTCTGTAGAGGCTCAGAACATCCGGGTGTGGAACCCATACGTCTCAATGATGGCTTTGACGTATACGCGAGCTACATATTCGCTTCCCAAACTTTCAAAGCAGTGTTCGGCGTGTGCTCTGGTATCATCGACGGCGTAGAACTACAAGAGTCTGATTATGAAGCTATCAGAGTATAAACGATGGTTATCCGAGCAAGTCAAGTTTCTACGCGGGCTCGACCAATACCAGAATCCTGATGATTCCCCCACCGCCATTCTGGAGGAAGCTAGGCAGGTAGCTATTAACCTCCAGTTGCCGAACATGTCACGGCTTGCAAACCATTCGCAGCTGTCGATCTCCCCGCGTGCTGGGATTCTCTGCCATTGCCACTACGCATACTCGCACTGCGGTACGACACGCGACTTGCTGGCTCTCCGCGAGACACCCAGCGGGAAGGCCGCCTTCTAACGCGTGAAAAGGTCTTCGGTAGAATGAGGGCACTATGGCTAACAGCAAACGCAGCTCCCGATTCTGCATCGACGAAGGCGAGTCGGGCTGTAGCCCAACAGTTGCGACAAACAATTTGAAGGCGGGAACGCTAAGTCGGAAACTCCACCGACTTCTCAACGCACAAGGGGTCGAAGTTACTCAGAACGAGCTTAACCGCTTCGTTGATTTCTTGGTCCGTAGCGTCCGTCAGCGAGAACTGGTCTTGCAATGGTGGACAAGGCTAAGGGTCATTGGTACGAAGGCGTGCATGAGCCACTTGTCGAGCGAGACGTATGGGACAGAGTTGCAGTCTTGCTCGGACAAAAGATTTATCGATCCCATGAACTCACTTACGCCGGTGAGATGGTGACCTGCGGTTACTGTGGTCAGACCATCACGGGCGAGCGGAAGATCAAGAAGACCAAGAAGGGTGAGCGTGAGTACGTCTATTATCGATGTGCGAAGTACAATCGCCCAGGGCATCCGAGAATTAGGTTGAAGGAGAGTGATCTCGACGCCCAAATGGTTCATCACTTTGAGCGGATGCGAATCGATGATGATGAAGTGCGGACTTGGGTCACCGACCAGCTTCGGAAGAGCAACAACCTTGAAGAAACTGAAAGCAAGAATCGGATCAAGGAACTGAACCGGCAGATTTCACTTCTTCACAGCCAGCAGAGCCGCTTAGTCAACATGCGGATGTTGGATGAGATTGATGCGGAAACCTTTGCTTCCACGAAGACGGAGCTTCGAGATCGAGAAGCGAAGTTGGAACTGCAACTTGCTTCTCTGAAACGTGCTCGCCATGAAGTGGCTGACCTAGCTATGAAAGCGTTTGAACTTTCGCAAAGCCTTAGCCGCAGATGGTTTACGGCGGACCACGCCGAGAAACGGCGAATCATGGAGATTGTCTGTTTGAACTTTTTGCTCGATGACGTAAGTCTAATCCCTGTATGGAGAAAGCCCTTCGAAATCTTGTCCGAAGGGCTTCTTATCTCATCAAGTCGGGCTGAGAGGATTTGAACCTCCGACCTCTGCGTCCCGAACGCAGCGCTCTAGCCAAGCTGAGCTACAGCCCGATGGGGTGCGGCACGGAGGCCGCGCAAAAGGTTAGACTATCCGAGCTATGCGAAATTCGCAAGGTCGGGGCGGACGCAGCGTTTTTGGCCGAGAAATGTCGATATCGGGGCCTGTTGCGGTACGATTGCCGGTTCGAAGGTGAGATGAACGCCGGCCCGGGGCCTACGGCCCTACTTCCTACTGCAGAACGTCCGAGACCGAGTTGGGTGCCGATTCGATGAGCAGGTTCACACGGAGGTCGTTGAAGTCGTCGTCGTTGCGAGAGTCTTCAAAACCTAGGATGAAGAAGTTGGGTTGCTCGTACAGGGTGCGCAGCTTCGATGCGTGCCACACTTCATCGGTTGCGGTCGGCACCTTATGGATGGCCAGCAGGCACAGCTTTCGCGCGGCTTGCGTCGGATTGCTGATGCTGATAGTCCCCAGATAGACTCCCTCGGCGGGTTGCTTAGTGCCCGACCACACAACTTCCTTGGTTTGGCAATCCATGATCACCAGGGCATTGGGATCGCGTGCTTCACAAATCGCCTTCACCAGGGCGATGCTTCCAGGTGGCAACTCAAACTCAAAAGCCGAATCGATCACTTCCGGCACGTTGATCGGCGTCGGGTCGTGGCTTGCTAGCACGCGCAGGGAACTACTCGCGGGCAACTCATCAGAAGAGTTAGACGTGTAGAATAGCGTGGCTGCCAGATCGTCGTAGTCGCCATCCGGACGATAGGGGTGCCCTTCGGACGGAGGAGGTCCGCTGTCGTCCCAGCCAATGTGGACCGCATTCTCGTGCTCGATTAGCACCTTCATGTCGCTCATCCGCCAGTCCTCGACGGCGGTGGGTATCGCCAGCTTGTGGACGCCCGTCAGCAGGAAGTAACGCGGGTGGGGACCGAAGTTGGCCTCGGACCAGTGTCCAAGAACGCCGTATCGCCGGTTCTTCGCGATCGGATTAGCATGTAACGGCATGGGACCTTCGCCTGCATTATGGAACGTCAACTTCTTCGCGGCAGGTCGATCTCCTCCGGTAAGTTCGACGATCGAAAGACTGTTCTCACCGGTTGCGTCGAACGTCGATACTAAATCGACGGACATGCCCGGCTGCAAACAAATCACGTAGCCATCGGCGGTCTTCCCCTTGCCGAGCCGAAGACTAATCGCGCCGGCGAAGATAGCGGCTGTCGGAATCGCATCGCGCGGCGCAGGTTGGTACGACGGTCCTTCCCACGAGACGTGCTTGATCTCCGGTAGTGCTGGGTAGCTCGGCGCCATGTTGGCGAGAGACGAACTCTCTACCTTCAGGGCACTGTCCTCGGCGGATTGCAAAGCAAATAGGCCTAGCGCGAGCGCGACGGCAGCCGCCAGTGCCCAAGGCAAGAGGTGTGTCACCGGGCGAGCCGCGGGAGCCTTCGAGACGGGGGTTCGTTCATTTCGTGAAGCAAGGAGCAGTCCTTCTGTACCGCGAACATCGCTAGGTGCCGCCGTGTCCGAGCCACCACTGGCAACGCTTAGAGCGATGTGAATGCCGACGAGTTCTTTGTACCGAAGTTGGGCAAGTGGATCGTCGATCAGCAACTCTTCCAGTCGCTGCATATCGCGCACGGAGAGGCTGTCGTCGTACATCTCGGAGACGAGCTTTTCCAATTCTTCGAACTTGCTACTGCTCAACATACTCTCCTAGCTTGCAGTGGCCTCAGCCGACAACGCCCAACAAAGACAAGTGGGATGGCGCTTAACTCGAGCGTGCCTGCGCCATTTTTGATTCAATACAAACTCTTAACGCCCGCCGGGACCGCAGAAGCGCTCCCTTGATGGCCGATGGCGACTTTCCAAACTGCGAGGAAAGTTGCTGGATCGACAAACCGCTGTTGTAACGCTTCGTGAGTAGCTCGCGATCGCCACCACGCATCCGCTGCAAGCAAGACCTCAGCAACTGGATCGTTAGGTCCATGTCCTTCAGATCGTCGGAGTCCTCGGCCAGTTGGCTGGATAGCGACTCGCTGAAGACATGTCGATCGCGGCCTCGATCGCGACCATAGGCCTTCACTTGCCAGTAAGCGATCTTGGTGGCCCAGGCGTCGAAGTTGGTTCCCATCTCGAACTCACCCGCCTTCTGCCATAGCAACAGGTTGGTGTTTTGCAGAATATTGCTTGCCGCCTCGGGATCGCCGACCAGCGTGGTGATGTAGCGCATAAGTCCAAGCTGCGACTTGGTCAGCAGTTGGACAAAGGCATCGCGGTTCACCGCGGGGCCTGTCGATTCCACTTCACGAATATCTTCCACGCCTACCTCTAAATCAAAGCTCACAAGCGACTGAGACATGGGTCGATCTCTGCGATGGGATCCCCCGCTCGCTCGATCCATATCCCCCCTGCCCTCGACCGCCAATCCACGCTCAGCGAATCTTCATCGAACGTTCATTCAAGACTCATCCGTATAGTTATACCACGTCGGCCGGACAGGTTGCGCAGTAAATGAATTCTACGTGAAGACATCGGTTCGCCCCTCCCTCTGATGGTTGCTAGAGGTCTACAAATGCAGGTGTTTTTGGGCACAGACGCGGGACAGCCTCTTGGTCAAAAGACTTGCTGTTTTAAAAAACTTTTCGGACCGCGCAACCCCTCCTAGCAAACCGGTATGTCTAGGGTGAGGTTTCCCCACACGGGCAGAGAGATACCCCATCGAATGCCGTGACGGGAGGCAGCAGACAGAGGCGTGGTGCGGAAAACCCGAACCACCTGGATTGCCGCAAACCTCGCAGGACAGGCGAGTTGATTCTCGACGAAGTACGGCTCGGCATCGCGATGATCGCGACTTGACGAGAACGAACCGTCTTCGGCGAAGCGTCCACTAGGACAGAACTCTTCTCGCGGAATGAACAAACGGATGGCCGAGAGGCCTGCCCTCGTGCGGCAGAGCCAAACTACCGGCGAACAGAGGAAAGGGATCTCATGATTTGCCTCGACAGGCAGAATCTCCGCGCATCGATGCAACCTTCCACTTCGCAGAGGACCCGACTTGTTCGTGGCTTCACTCTCGTAGAGCTACTAGTTGTCATTGCCATCATCGGCATCTTGGTGGCCTTGCTGCTGCCCGCGGTGCAAGCCGCCCGCGAAGCCGCTCGACGTTCGCAGTGCACCTCCCAGCTCAAGAACCTGACGCTCGGGATGATCAATCACGAGAGTACCTTCAAGGCGTGGCCCGCCTCGGGTTGGCCCGGCGCGTGGAACTCCGACCCCGATCGGGGCAGCGGAGCGGAGCAACCCGGTTCTTGGTTGTTCGTCACCCTCCCGTTCATCGAACAGCAAGCGTTGCACGACATGGGGCAAGGCGTCACCGGACCGACGCGCACAACGTTGCTGCAACAAAGAGACGCCACACCCGTGGATGTGGTTAACTGCCCTTCGCGTCGCAAAGGAGGTCCTTATCCATTCCCTCACAACCAGCCCGGCATCACCGGCAATGGAAGTGGCGGAGTGATGAACTACACCTACACCCAAGCGGCTCGCTCGGACTACGCCGTCAGCGTCGGCGACGAGACGGACTACGATATCTCGGGCGCCAGCCGGTGTCGAAACGTGACACCCGACAACTACGTTCGCGAAACGTTTCCGGCGGGATTTCCGCCCCCGTTGAAGGATTTCTCCGGCATCTCTTTTTGCGGCAACGCGGTGAAGTCGAAGTCGATCACCGACGGACTGAGCAACACGATCGCCTTGGGCGAGAAGTGGATACCGGCAGAAGAGTTTGAATCGGGTAGCTACAAAGGGGACGATTGGTCGATGTTCGTCGGCTTTCAGGACGACATGGTCCGTTCGACGTTCTTCACTGGTAATTCGCCCACCGGAGCGGCCCGCAAGGCGACTCACATCCCACGATCTTCCAGCGAAACACTCGCCGAGGTGCAAGCCGACATCGGCGTGTCTGCCACGCGCGAGATCTTCGGCAGCAGCCATCCGGCGGTCTGCCTGTTCTCGAATTGCGATGGCTCGGTCACCAGCGTCGGATTTGATGTTGATGCCGAAGTGTTCCGCCAGATGGGAGCTCGCAACGATGGCGGCATCCCGAAAGTCGCCATTCGGTAACCCAACCCCCTCGCGACGACGCGGTAATTCACTCGTGAGTCGCCTTCAAACGAAACACTCGATCAATTCGCCGTCTCCGGCAAACCAACAACGAACATAGACGATTCCAACTTGGGAGTATCATTGATGAAATACCGAGCTCTACTTCTGGCAGCCGCCCTTACTGCGTGCAGCAATAGTCAAGCCACGATCCTTGGCTTCGGCCAACTGGGCGGCAACAACACCACCATCCCCAAGAACTTCGGATCGCGAGCCACAGCCGATGGAAATGGCGTCGTTGTATCCAATGGATCGACTCCCAACATCGAAATCGCCTGGGACGTGAATGGCCAGACCAACAACGGCAATCCCGCAAGCAACGGCTGGGACATTCACACCTCCACTAACTTTACAACACTCGAAGGCCTCACCGCTGGTGGTGGTGCTTGGGACGACGAAGGTGCTATCCCGCGTGTTGGGCAGCTTGATTTTGGTATTCACACCATCGGCTTTGCCGTCGATCCCGGCGCGCAACTCGTGCTCAACTCGTTCGACTTCGCCCACACTGCCGAGACGGCCGGTAACACCGCGTGGGACCTGAAACTCACCGACTCGGCGACCAACACCGTGTGGAGCCAGGCGATCAATTTCACCAACGGTATGGCCGTAACCGTGTCGCCCAGCTTCATCGGCCTGGAAGGTGAGGACTACACTCTTACCTTCACCCGCACCAGCGAGTCTTATGCCTCGAATGGGCGCCATGGCATCGACAATTTGAGCTTCAATCAACTTCCCGACTTGTCGAATCCCATCGGCTCGCTCGTCATCAACCGCAGTGGAACCAACGCTGGCACCGCGTCGATTCAAGCGACGCAGGCCTTCTCGTTCTCCGAGTACGAAATTCGCTCGACTGTCGGCGCACTGAATCCCGAGGAATGGAATTCGATCACCGAATCGGGTGCCGATCCCACCGATGGTTGGTCGATTTTGAACTCGACGCCGAACTCTCTCCGCGAGCAAGATGGCCCAACCGGTCCGAACAACGGCCTCGCTTTGACCGCCGGCGGTCAGTTCGACCTGGGCCAAGCATTTAGCATCCTGCCCACATTCCGCCGCGACGGCACAACGCCGACCAACTGGGAAGACGCCGGCTTCACGATCTACGACCCGAGCGGTTCGCTGCTCGCTGTCACCCCGACTTACACCGGCACGCCCGTTCCTTGGGGCGATTATAACGGCGACCTCTCCATCGACATTCTCGACTGGCCCCTGTTCCGCGCGGGGTACAGCGGCAACTACACCGGCATGTCGGCAATCGAGGCCTACCTAGGCGGCGACCTTGATGGCGACTTCGATAGCGACATTCACGACTTCAACATCTTCGTCGACCTCGCCGGCGGCATGGGGGCGCTCTTCGGCACGCAAGTTCCCGAGCCATCGTCGGTGGCGCTGATTGCCCTAGCCGGCGTCGTGGTCTGGGCAGGTCGGCGCGTCCGTGGTGCCGCGGCACTCGCCGTCCTTGCGACGGTGGCCTTGGGTTCGACGGCTGAGGCGCAATCGCAATTGCACTTCACCGTGGCCGGTTCGACCCCCGTCACGTCGATACCTGCAACGCAGCAGAACGAGAACGCCAACACCGGCCCCGAAAAGATGTTCGACGACGCCATTGTCGACGAAGCCGGTCACGTGGACTACGACCTGTTCTTCACCAACTACACTAGCGCCCAGCAGTTCCCGACTGGGTTTCTCGGACAATACGCTATGGGGGCCGAGACGCCCGGCCAGCCCGATTCCGCCGTCGTGTTCATGGACTACGGCAGCCCCATCTCGGCCAACTGGTTTGCCTACTCGCAGCGGACCGGCAACAACCCGGTGGCCGACAAGGTCGGCAAGTTCGAGTTCTGGTTCAGCAACACCGACTTTGCTGGCACCGCGCCGACCACGACTCCTGATGCCGTGTTCCAACTCCAGCCAGGCGACAACCGAATCAATGACAGCCTATTCCGTCCCTACACCCTGAGTGGCGATCACTCCGGTCGATACGTTGCCATGCGAATCACGGAGACTGCCGCCTCGGGAGCCCTCAATACCACCAGCCGTATAGGCGGGCACGAGTTCCGTTTGCTCCAAGGTCCGAGCGATGTGGTACTGACGGTCGATCGCTCCAATGGCGCGATGACGCTTCGCAATAATCTGTCGGGTGCGGCAAACATCGACATGAACTCTTACACCATCGAAAGTGTCGGCGGAGCGCTCAACACCAGTGCCTTCAACGGCCTGCGTGGCGACGCCATGTTTTCCCTCGGCAACGGAAGTGGCAATGGCTGGGAGCTAGCGGACAACCTCAATCCCAACCGTCTCGCCGAAGCCTACTTCACCAGCGAGACGACCCTCAACGCCGGCACGGGCCCAATTAGCCTCGGCAATGCCTACAACAATCTCAGTGGCATCGAAGACCTCGTCTTTCTGTGGAGCAACACGGCTGGCGAAGTGTACAACGCCCGCGTCGAGTACATCGGCACCGCCCCCGGGCAGATTGGCGACTACAACGACGACGGAATCGTCAACCTCGCCGACTACACCGTATGGCGCGACAACTTGGGGGCAAGCATCACCCTCCCCAACGACTCGACGCCTGGCACCGTGACCGCGGCCGACTACACCGTGTGGAAGAGCAACTTCGGCGCTGGCTCGCCGCTGGTTGGTGCAGTAGCGAGTGCGACGGTTCCCGAGCCGAGCTCGCTGCTGGTCGCGATTTCCGCGATTGTCGGCTTGATTGCCGGCGTACGTCACAGGTCGAAGATCACCAAGGCTTAGTAAGGCATGTGCGCGGTGGGTGGATTGCCTTGTTGGGCAGACAACTTTGTCTTCGGGCGAAGTAAAGGGCGATTCCACCCACTGCACATCCTTCGCCAAGTACAGTCCGATTGCTCGCTTGGCACTCGGAGAAGCAGCAACAAAGAAGAGAAGCATTACAAAGAAGAAGCAACGCGTCCGATCTAGTCTGTTACATCTTTTGGAGGTACTGAGTCTCATGAAGCGACAACTAGCAACTCTTTCACTGGCGGGAATGTTCCTCGCCACCGCCAGCATCTCGCAGGCGACCATCATTGGCTTTGGCCAACTTGGGGGAAACAACACCACGGTTCCCAAAACGCTGGCTTCGGCAGCGACCGCTGACGGAAGCGGATACGTTGTTTCCAACGGCACCACGCCCAACATCGCCTTAACCTGGGATGTGAATGGGGAAAACAACAACGGCAACCTCGCCACCAACGGCTGGGACATCCACACATCTAACTTTTTCCTTCCTGCCGAGAACCTGACGGCCGGCGGGGGAGCGTGGGACAATGAGGGCAACATCGCCCGCATCGGTCAGCTCGATTTTGGGATCCACACCATTGGCTTTGCCGCAGACCCTGGTTACGCGTTGGTGCTGAACTCCTTTGATTTCGGCCACACAGCAGAGACGGCTGGCACGACGGTGTGGGATCTCACTCTTGCCGACTCCAGCGCGGCGGTCGTCTGGAGCCAAGTGGTCACCTTTCTGAACGGCCAGGCGTTTACGATCTCGCCCAACTTTACCGGCCTCGACGGCGAGAGCTACACCCTGACCTTCAACCGAACTTCGTCCACCTATGGTTCGAACGGTCGCCATGCCCTCGACAACCTGAGCTTCAACCAGGTCGCCGTCCCCGAGCCGTCGACCTTCGTCGCCGCGGCATTCGGACTCCTAGGTCTGGTAGCCGCTGCACGCCGCCGACTGGTCTAAGTTCGGCCAAGCGACTAACAACCTTTCGGACATCATCAGCAGGCCGTTTGCCCACCGGGGCAAACGGCCTGCTTTCGTTGGGGAGGTCTCCAAGGCAGTTTAGCCACCTTAGGAGGACCTTCGAGAGCAACTATTTTGGGAATTCTTTTCTCCACGAAGCATTTTTCTTGTAACCACCGGTTACATCGTTTCGCCTCGGAAATTATGCGGTGAAAACCGTTTTCAAAACTCTTTCCTTTACATTAATCTCAGGTTAAGAGAGCGTTAATGCGCGCCTCTTCTAGGTGCAACTCTTCCTCGGAACTCAACACGGCGTGGATCAATGCAGAAGCGTTTGAAGATGGAGCGTTTGGAGTCGCGTGAACTTCTTGCCGCCGACCTGATTATCACCGAGTTCATGGCCTCCAATGGCAACTCGCTTGAAGACGGCAACGGAGCCGCCTCGGACTGGATCGAGATCTACAACGCCGGCGATCAGAGTGCCGACCTCGTAGGCTACAGCCTCACCGACAATGCCGACGACCTCAACAAGTGGGTCTTCCCCACTTCGACCGTACTCGCGCCTGGTCACTACCTCGTGGTATTCGCCAGCGGCAACAACACGCCCGATTCCGCCGGCAACCTGCACACCAACTTCTCGCTCTCCGCGGGTGGCGAGTACTTAGCCCTCGTCGATCCGCTGGACAACGTGCTCAGCGAGTACGGCCCTGGCGGTACCGACTATCCACAACAGTTCTCCGACATCTCCTACGGTCTAGGTTTCAATCTCAACACACAAACCGTCGTCACCCCGGCGAGCAGTGTGACCTACCTCCGACCCACCAACTCGTCGGTCGACGCGACCTGGATGCAGCCGAGTTTTAATGACGCCACCTGGAGCACCGGCGTAGCTAGCCTGGGTTACGAGACCTTCGGCAACGACTTCGCCGGGCTGATTAGCACGGCGATTCCCTCCGGTACGAGCACCGCTTACGTCCGCATTCCGTTTAATATCAGCGAACTGGGCACCATGCTCGGCAAGCTGCAGATGAAGTACGATGACGGGTTCGTCGCCTACCTCAATGGGCAAGTCATCGCTAGCGCAAATGCTCCTGGCACGCTTGCTTGGAACTCCATCGCCACCAGCGACCATCCTGATGGACTCGCGGTGAACTTCGTCGACTTCCCGGTATCGGAGTACTCGAATCTACTCGTGCAGGGCGAGAACATCCTGGCGATTCACATGCTGAATCGTTTCAGCAGCAGCTCCGACATGCTTGCCTCGATCCAGCTCACCACCACCACCGGTGGCTCGACCTCCGTCGGACCGCTGCAGGCCCCGACTCCTGGCGCCCCCAACAGCAATCTGCGAGCGTCGGACGTTGTCTTCTCGCACGTCGGTGGAGCCTATCTCAACCCGTTCAGCTTGGTGCTCAGCACCTCGGATCCCACCGAGCAGATTCGCTACACCACCAACGGCACGGTCCCGACGGCATCATCGCCGCTTTACACGGGTCCCATTTCCGTCAGCACCAACGTTCAGATCCGCGCTCGCGCATTCGGACCGCAGGGTCAGGTTGGCACTCCGCACACCGAAACTTTCACTCGCACCACCTCGACGACGGCTGCCTTCACGTCGGACCTCCCCATCATCGTGCTCGAGAACTTCGGTGCTGGTACTCCCGGCACCCTCGACTTCGAAGACGCCGTGATGTCGCTGTACGAGATCGACGAAAGTACGGGCCGCGCGTCGCTGGCAAACGGTGCCGACCTCAGCACGCTCATTGGACAGCATCGTCGTGGTCGCAGCACGGCTAACAATCCGAAAACGAACCTGCGCATCGAAATCCGCGACGAAGCCGGCGAAGACAAGGCGGTCGAGCTTCTCGGCATGCCGTCCGAATCGGACTGGGTGCTTTACGCCCCTTACAGCTTCGACCGCGCGATGATTCGCGATACGACCTTCTTCGAACTCAGCCGCCAGATGGGCAACTGGGCACCGCGTACGCGGTTCGTCGAGGTCTACGCCAACTACGATGGCGACACCCTTCACGAAGACGACTACATGGGCGTCTACGTCCTGATGGAGAACATCAAGCGTGATTCCAACCGCGTCGATATTGCCGAACTCACCCCCACGCAAAACACCGCGCCCGACATTACCGGTGGCTACATCTTCGCGCTGGACGGCATCGACGGAGAAACTCCCGCCGGCTCCGCCTGGAAGACCGAACGGAACATCCCGACACTTGGCGACTCATGGCTGGTGTTCGACGACCCCGACTACCAAGTCCTCACCGAAGCGCAGATTCAGTACCTACGCAACTACGTGCAGGATTTTGAAGACGCGCTGTACGGCCCCAACTCCACGGACCCGCTACTGGGCTACCAGGCTTACTTCGATGTCGACGCGTCGATCGACCATCACATGATTCGTCTCCTGTCGAAGGAGCCCGACTCGCTACGCCTCAGTACTTACCTGACGAAAGATCGGGACGGCAAGATGGCCTTTGGTCCGCTGTGGGATTTCGATCGCTCGGCCGGAGGGGAAGACGGACGCTCTGCGAGTCCCGAAGGATGGACGCTGCCCGACGTCAACTTCTTCGAATCCGATTGGTGGGGTCCGCTGTTTGACGACCCCAACTTTGCACAAAGGTGGGTCGATCGCTGGCAAGAGCTCCGGCAAGGAGTACTGAGCGACGCTAGCCTCGAGGCCACCATGGATGGAATGTCGTCCCAGCTCACCGAGGCTCAAGTCCGCAACTTCGCTCGCTGGTCGAACGTCGCACCCAACGGCGGTGCTTACGCCGACCCCGGCACCACCGGTTGGGACGCCGAAGTCAGTCATTTCAAGAACTGGATGCTGATTCGCGCTAACTGGATCGACGAACAATTGGTGCTGATGCCCTCGCTCTCGCCGCCTCCCGGAAGCACGACCTTAGGACAGCAGATCGTCCTTTCGGCGGCCCCCGGTAGCATCATCTACTACACACTGGACGGCAGCGATCCTCGCGAGTCGGGCGGCGGCATCTCGCCGAATGCCATCCAGTACACAGGTCCCATCACCACCACCGGCACCACGCTGATCAATGCTCGGGCGTTCGGTTCGGCCGGTTCCAGCGTGGTGAGCAATAGCAGCTTCCCCAACAACGAGGAACCCTTCCGCGCGGTCGACCAAAACCCCAACACCAAGTACCTTAACTTCGCCGGTGCCAACTCGGGCATCATCATCACCCCCAACTTTGGCTCGTCAACCGTTCGCAGCTTCCAACTCACCACGGCCAACGACGCCGAAGGTCGCGATCCCTCCTCTTGGGTTCTGTACGGCACGAACGACGCCATCACAAGCGCAAACAATAGCACGGGGCTCGCCGAAAACTGGGTCGAGATCGACTCGGGAACGGTTTCGCTGCCCAGTGCTCGCTTTACAGATGGGCCTGTCGTGACCGTCGACAACGCGACGGCTTACACTTCCTATAAGCTGGTGTTCCCGACGGTTAAGAACGCCAACAACATGCAGGTAGCGGACATCAAGTTCTTCCAGTCCACCAACGGGACTGGCACGCAGATTCTCGCGGCCGGCGATGCGGCGCTGGCAGTGCACACGCAGTTGAGCAATCCCGTTGCAGCGATGACGGAATGGAGCGCCCTCGTCACGGGCCTCTACTCCGTCGAAGTCCCCGCCGATGCGTCCAACTTCCGCATCAGCGAACTCCACTTCCACCCCGCCGATCCTTCGCCTTCGGAACTCGCCGCGCGACCTGACCTCGTCGCCGACGACTACGAATTCATCGAGTTCATCAACATCGGCACCGAAGCCATTAGCCTTAATGGCGTATCCTTCGGCACTGGCATCGTATTCGACTTCACCACCTCGTCGGTCACCACGGTGCAGCCCGGCGAGACGGTGCTGGTCGTCAAGAACATCGACGCCTTTACGCTTCGTTACGGCACCGGCTTCAACATCGCGGGTAGCTATACCTCGGGCAATCTGAGCAACAGTGGCGAAGCGCTCTCGTTGTTCGATTCGCTGGGCAACCCCATTCACGAATTCACTTACGACGACGCAGCACCATGGCCGACTACTGCGGACGGCGATGGTCCTTCGATGGAAGTGATTGACCTGCTCGGGAACTACGCCGACGGCAATAACTGGCGAGCGAGCGCCGTTGCCGGCGGGACGCCCGGCGTCCACATCACGCTGGCGGGCGACTACGACTTCAGCGGCACGGTCGATGCCGGCGACTACGCGGTGTGGAAGTCCACTTATGGCTCCACCACCCAGCTCGCCGCCGATGGCAATGGCAACGGCCGCGTCGATCTCGGCGACTACACCATTTGGCGCGACAACCTGGGTGCCACGTTCACGCCACCCCCCGTCGTCGCCCCCATCGTTTCGCCCGTGGTCGTCGCCAACGAGACCGCGGACCAACCCATCGCTGTCGTTGCTCCGATGTCCGACGAAGTCACTGCGGTTGCCGATCCAGCGCCGAGCGCTTTCTCGACACCAAGCTACCCGCTCGATGGCTCTTCGACGGGTTCTAAGCACACCACCTCGACGACTGCTTCGACCAGCTCTGCAGGCTCGTCGAGCAACTCCGCCAACGAGCTCCTGCTCCTCGACTTGGCGTTCAGCCGGTTGGACGACGCCGAGGGGATCACCGTCGACTTCGCGGTGCTTGAGTCCGACGCGGACGACCAGATCGGTGATTTCGAAATGCTAAGCGACGAGCTGCTGAGCACGCTCTAGCAGCCGTCGCAACTATTCCACCTTGGCGGAAAGAAGAGCCGCCACGGGTATCCGCGCGAGCACGATTCGGCCGTAGTCGTCCGCTTCGTAAAGACAGCCGACCGTTCCATCCGGAAGTTTGGCGAGGGACGAGTACGCGCTCGACTCCTGGTAAATCGGCAGCACGTAGGGCCACGTCTTGCCATCGTCGAGACTCGTCCGCACGGTCATGTTCCGACGCTTCTCCTTGTCCGCAGGATTGGAAAAGCACAACATGCCGGGTTCGCCATTCGCCGGCCAAGCGATGCGACGGATGCTTGCTTGGCACACCGGCTCGACGAGCACGGGGTCGGAGTGCTGATTCTCCCAAGTCGCCCCGCCATCGTTACTAAACGCCACTTGGCGGTGGTCGCTGCTCCGCTCCTTGTTTCGCATGTTTAACATCAACTGACCATCGCTCAGCTCGACAACCTCGCACTCATTCTCCTGCCCCCCTGGAGACGAACCACCACGTTTCCAGGTGGCACCATGGTCGTCCGAGTAGATCACGTGCGAGAACCAGTCGTTCGGCGCTTCGTTCGGCACTTTGTGATCGCAGGCAAACACCATCCGCCCACGGTGAGCTCCATGCTGTATCTGTATGCCTGCACCTGGCCCGGTCGCGTACCACGTCCACTCCTTCTGCTTTACTTCCGAAGTAATCTCCCTTGGCTCGCTCCATGTGACCCCGTCGTCGTTCGAAGAAGCGATGAACACGCGGCGGGAGTCCACGCCAAAGCCCGGCTTGATGTCCTTCTCGGTCAAATTGCCACTGTTCCACGTCATCGCCATCCAGATGGTGCCGGTCGAGGCGTCGACCACCGGGCAAGGATTGCCGCACGTGTTCGGCCCTTCGTCCCACACAACAGTGGCATCCGACCACTTGGTACCGCCATCGGTCGATCGACGCACGAGTAGGTCGATGTCGCCCGAGTCCGCACGCCCATTCCTTCGACCTTCGCAGAACGCCAGCAGCGTACCGTCGTTTGTGGTGATGAGCGACGGGATGCGATAGGTGGCGTAACCTCCCTGGCCGCTGACGAACAGGTCTTGCTGCGTGACACCAGACTGTGGAGCCGCGGCGTCTGCTGACTGCACTTGCATGTGCAGAAGGGTCAACAAGAGTATTCCACAACACTTTAGTTCCATCGGTATCGCCTCGATAGAAGGAAAGGAGAATTCGCTCAATCCCCGAAGTCCAACTGACTTAGGGGAAACGTGAGGGCCCAAACTTGGTTAGTGCGAATTCCTGGACGAATCTCCCCCGTAGGGAGGAGGAAACAATTGGCCCATCGGACGGCCGTGGTGGTCACCGGAGTTGGAAAGGGCAATTCGCCAGCAGCACGCCATGCGTTCTGCTCGAGATCGAACTCTAGTACTTGCCGACTGAATCCCACGTGGTCCTCAAATCTCGCTTGGATCTCCGCTTGTAGTGTCGCAGCGAGCAGATCGTCTCCGCTCTTTCTGGCTTGCTGCAATCGGCGGGGTAGCGTTTGTTCGCGCTCCACCAACTCGGTTCCCGAGTCGCCACCGAACACGACTACCTTTCCCTCGGCAGTGGCTGCCGCCGTCGCCCCCATCACGCAGGTCGGCGATTCGCCCGGGCGACCGACATCCGCCAACCGCTTCCATCCGCTGCACTTGGAACTCTGAAAGTCGAGTGCAGGGTCGAAGCAGTACGCGTCCGCGAGCAGCTCGAAACCTCGCTCTGCGTTCTTGTTGCGGCCGCTCAGCAACAGGAACTTGCCCGACACCTCAATTCCAATAGCGTGCGAACGCGGCGGCCCTGGCCAGGTCGGCAATTCCTCCCAGTGCCAATTGTCCTGCGGAGCTCCGAGGTCGAGTCGCAAGAATTGGCCGCTCCCCCCTTCCCCACAATCGCCACCCGCAAGGTACACCACGTCACCGATCGTTGCCCCGCAGGCGGATGACACACCGCACGGAAGCGAGGGCAACGGGTACTCGCGTTCGCCCTGGCTCCAGGTAGTGACTCGTGTGACCGTCTGAGTTTCACGGCTCCATTTCAGTAAGAAGAGCTCGTTGGATCGCTGTAGTGTGGCAGGCTGTGCGCCGTACTCGTCCGTGTGGTGCTCGAGCCATTCACCACCGATGCAAAGAACACCCTGCTCGGTGTTGATCGATACTCCATAGCCCATCGGCCGCGCGAGGCCGTCGGACGAGGTTTGCCAGAGGGGAACCCGGCACAGGTTATCGCCGCTCAGGTCCAGGCCGTAGATTCGATCGTGGTACGTTTTTGGCGACCTCTTGCCACTCGCCGTAGGTCGCCACGGAACACCTTCCGGAAAGTTCGCGCCGCCGGCAACAATCAGCACCTCCTCATGCACACCCACGAACGGTCCGGCGACGCCGAGGGGATCGGGCAAGTCCGGTAACCGAGACCAGGTTGGTGGCTGACCCTGGGCGAAAGGCGAGAGTGCACACCAAACCGCGAGCGACAGCCATCCCTGCAGGACGAATCGCATGACGGCGCTGATGCTGCGGGCTCTCACTTTCCCCACTCCTTGCAAACCGAACGCGTTTCGCCACCGATCTAGAGCGAGCTAGTCCGAGCCGATGGATCGAGCTTGGGACGACTGAAAGGAGCCCGCCGCATGCTAGTACCCGTTTCATGCGTGCGGCTCGCTTGCTTCAACAACCACTCGCCCACCACCGACTCTTCGAGCCGCCTGTGGAGCTGCGACTCTTCCGCCGTCGACAGGTTCTCAATCGGCAATCGGCATGGTCCGCACTCGATCCCCATCCGTGTAAGCAGTGACTTCACTGCGGCATGGAACGGATAGGCGAGCAAAATGTCGATGAACTCCACGGCACGCAATTGCATCTCCGCCGCCGCTTCCATCTCGCCAGCTTCGTAGGCCGCAATAATACGCTGGTCCCACATCGCCTTGACGTTGTAGGTACTGCCAATCGCACCGGTAGACCCCACGACTAGCGCACTCAGCAGCATCTCGTCCGTGCCCCAAAGCACGTCGAATCGACTTTCGCCCATACTCTTGCACGCTTGAAACTCGTGAATCAGCGGTGCCGTATACTTCAGACCCACTAGGTTCGGAATCTTGCGGCCTGCGAGCTCCATGAACCGGGTGATGTTGATACTGGAGCCTGTGAGCGACGGAATGTGGTAGTAGTAAAATGGAGCCTCGGGGGCACCGCTCGCGATGTGCGCTATCGTGTCGACAAGGACTTCAACTCGATTGATCTTGTAGTAGCTGGGGGCGGTAGCCGAGATCACGTCCACGCCCGCTTTCCAAGCGTGCTGAGCAAGTCGACGAGCTTCTTCCACCGAGTTGTGCCCGACCTGCGCCACCACCTTCAATTCGCCAGCAGTGGCTTGGACGAAGACCTCCGTGAGTTCCATTCGCTCGGCGGTGGTCAGCGACATGCCTTCGCCAGTGCTGCCGCAGACATACAGCCCCGAAACGCCAGTTCGCTTGAGGTGCTCGACCATGGGGGGAATCTGATCCACGTTGATCGATCCGTCGCCCCGCATTGGCGTGAAGGTGGCGGCCAAGAGGCCGGTAAGTCGCTCGTTGTCAGGGTTCAAAGGTCATCCTCTCTTTGCCGGCCTGAACTTCCAGGCCCTCTCTATGGGAGTCTTGGAGGCTATTAAGTTCGAAGGAGAGCCCGTATTTTCCGGGCCTCTTAAAATTCCTATCTAACTAGCAATATTCTGTGGACACGGGTTATTATAATTCTTAGGATTTCGGAAGTCGAGCCGCGTGCGGGAATATTATTCCGCACCGGTACACTTTTTCCTGACTCGCCAATGCCACCACCATGGGGACTGCGTCATGAAGGTTGCGAATAGTAACGCCCCCTTGCTCCTGCCTCGCGCCCGCCCGGGAATACTCGCGGTCGCGGCACTTCTACTCACGGCGGCCCCCCTCCGAACGTTGCATGCCGACACTCCGGGGGCACTCGATTACACAACGAAGGTCACTCGGCACTTTGCCTGCCCAGAGGATGCCTTTTGGTTCCAGGCCCGCGCGACGGCGATCCCCAACCAGCGATCCGACTCGGGTCGACAGCCCTCGATCCTGCTGACCATGCAGCCTCACGGCTTCGAGGGAACTCACAATTACAAAGGAATCGTCTCGTCGCTCACCAACGACTTCGGTCGAAATTGGCAATTCCCTACGGCGCACAAGGAGCTCGATATCCGCACGCGACCGCGTGAGGAAAATGGGCGATCGATTTACGAAGTGCCAGTCGATGCCACGCCCATGTACCATCCGCAGACCGGCAAAGTGATCCTGACGGGTGCCACTTTTCAGGTGGACACGAAGACCAACAAAGACGTGCCCGGCGGTACCAGCGATGTGTTCTACGCCGCGTACGATCCGAAGACCCACGCGTGGAGCCAGTGGACCACCCTCGAGTTTCCTGCGTCTTTCCCTTGGCCATATAAGCGTACGGGATGCTGCCAAGCTCTGGTAGAACCGAATGGTGACGTGCTCCTTCCTATCTATTTTGGCGAGCACAATAACAGCATCCACTACGCGACAATTGCTCGCTGCAAGTTCGATGGCGAGAAGCTCTCTTACGTCGAGCATGGCAGCGAGCACAAGCTCGACTTTGGCCGTGGAATGAGCGAACCATCGCTTGCCAAGTTCGAGGGACAGTACTTCATGACCATGCGGAACGACCAAGGGGCGTACGTCAGCACGAGCTCGGATGGCTTGCGTTTTAGCGAAGCCGAGCCCTGGCGATTCGATGATGGCGAGGAACTGGGTAGCTACAACACCCAGCAGCATTTCCTCACGCATTCCGACGGGCTGTTTCTGGTCTACACGCGACGGGGCCTCGATAACGACGATGTCATGCGGCACCGCGCGCCGCTTGTGATGGCCCAGATCGATCCGCAAACAAGGCGCGTACTGCGCGACACCGAGCGAATCGTCGTACCCAAGGAAGGATCCGAAGCCCTGGGCAACTTCGGTGTTTGCAACATCACGCCGAACATCAGTTGGATTGTGGTGGCAAAGCGAGTCACCACTCCGGGCGAGAAGAACGTGCTTGTTGCCCAAATCGAATGGAATCGCCCCAACCTGCTGGTAAACGATTGAGCCACGCGGAGATGCTGGGTACGCTATTAGTTCAACTCGACGAGTAGCCGGAGTGCTTTCCGCCGTCGCTTCTCGCCCCCATAGCCCACCGCCCACGTTTCGATCATGCACGCTCCCCGTCTCCGATCGCGCTCCGCAAGTTGCCTCGCGCAATCCATGCTCATGCTCCTTGGCACGCTGCTGCCGACGATCACCTTTGCCGATGTCCCCGAAGTCGCCACGCCAGCCGACGCTCCCCCCTCCGATGCCGTAATGATTTTCGATGGCACGACCACCGAACAATTGGTGAAAACCGATGGCTCGCCGTGCGATTGGAAGATCGAAGACGCCGCGCTCGTGGTCCCCGGGACGCAGAATGCGAACCGCGGCGTGTGGTCGACCTATCATTTTCGGGATGCTCAGATTCATTTAGAGTTCCTCCAACCAAAAGTGGATAAGGCCCACGGCAACAGCGGCCTCTACTTGCATGGCATTTGCGAGTTGCAGATATATGGTGCCAAGGAGAAAGTCGAAGAAGACGATCTCATCATGGGAGCCATCTACCGCATCAATCCTCCGCTGGTGAATGCGGGTCGACCGGCCGGCGAGTGGCAGACGTACGACCTGCTGTTCACCGCGCCGCGGCGCGACGAGGAGGGCAAGGTGGTGAAGCCGGGGAAGGTTACGGCGCTGCTTAACGGCGTGCTGGTGCAGCACGAGACCGAGTTCGACGAACCGCTGTCGCAGTACGCGCCAATGACGTTTCGAGTTTCTCCTTATACGAAAAAGGTGAACGAGCACATTCGCAAATCCGAAGCCGGCCCGTTGTACCTGCAGGATCACGATTCCAAAGTCCGCTTCCGCAATGTCTGGGTCCGTCCGCTCGACGACAAAGCAGGTTGGTTCACTCCCTAAGGCGCGAGTAAAGTCCCACGTTTGTGACTTTTTCACTGGGTGCGACTTTACTCTTTGGCCGCATCGGGGCGGGCATCTAAAAGTGCCGTGTTTTCTCGGTTGAAGTCATCGTTTGCTCCTGGGGTGGAATTTAATAATGTCGCAGGGGCAACCCGCAGGTGCGACTTTACTTAAGGGGAAGGCGCGTAGGCCGTATCAAGCTCCGCGCCGCGTGCGGCGCTTCGCGAGGCGCTATAGTAGCGCGTCCCTTCGGGACTAAGGTCGTTATTGGTTACGAGTTCCCAGGACTTCGTCCTGGGCTGTCGAAGCGCGCCACTTCGTGGCTACGGGATTAGAGGTGCGAGTGGTTGAGTATTCGCGATTGGATTCAGCGTGAAGCGCCGTATCGGCGCAGGCTTGATACGACCTACGGCCAACGGCTTACAGCTCTTTAAAAAAGTGACGGGATCCCGTCGGGCGGTTGGGCGGGGTGAAACTTGGATGGGGTAACCGGTGTTCGTGTTTGCCGGCAGGCACCGTCTATTTCACCTCGCCCTACGGGCGCGCAGTTCGAGACAGCCTTACATGAACTGGTAAGGTCCAAGGTGCTGATCGGCCAAACCACCCCGCCCGCGATACGTATCGCGTCCGGTTGGGTCCCCTCGACTAAGGTGGTCCGCTGTTTCGAAGCACAACTGTCACTCACCGCACGCCCAGCGCGTACGACGAACGGGGTGCATTGTAGCGTCTGTACACTTCGCCGTCAAGAGCTAATGTGTACGCGTGGACATTTTGTGGGGAATAGTTGTGGGCCGCTTTAAATGCCGATAAAGAAGGCGAGCCGGTGAGCGTAAGCGACCGGAGACTTTCGAGTGAATGCCCCACTCGGAAGAATGTCTCTCGAAAAGGCACAAAGACGCAAAGTGAAGGCTTAGGAACCACTGATCGACGCTGATGTTCGCTGATTTCTATTAGCGAGTATTAGCGTCGATTAGTGTTCCCGAAAAAGTCCTTTGCGACTTGGCGTCTTTGCGTGAGATGAATAGAACCGTTTTGCCATTCGGACTCACTGGGGGCTCGCCGGGCTCGTCCTCAGGCACCCGTGAGTTTCTCTGATTTAACGCCAGGAGGATGCTTGCCACGCTTGTCAATTGTTAGACTTTGCCGGTGTTAAGATTTGCGGGTGCGGTAAGGAGATTGCAATCTTCCTCACTTCATCGTCGCAGGGGTCGCGACGCAAGCGCATGAATTGCCGCGGGTGCACCCCCCCGGATGTCGAGATTGTATTCCGATCGTAAGGTTCTTGCCGCGGGCATGGATACCAAAGGCGTCTTGCGAGCTCTTGTGGCAGGGAGGCGGTAGTGATGCGTAAGTTCTGGCATTATGTGGGCGTCATAGGTTTGTGTTCGGTTGCCAGCGTGGGTGCGGCGGGCGAGCCACTGTCCACCGAGGGACCTGCACGCGAAGCTAGCACTGGCGACGCCGTGTCCGGGTTTGGCGGTTTGTTTGACGAAGAGGTAACGGCGACCTCGTACTCTCAAGGTTGCGACCTGTGCAACGTGAGCTGCCAGCCGCAGTGGACGGTTCGTGCAGGAGCCATCTTGCTCCAACGCGATCAACCCGACGCGCTGGTACTCGCCCGGCCACTGGGTGGACTCATTCAAGTGTCGGGGGGCGAAGACTTCGACTTTGGTGTGGCGGGTGGCCCGGACATCTCGGTCGAGCGTCGGATGGGCAATAGCTGCAACAGCATCGAAGTGCGGTACTTCGGTGCCCTCGACTGGTCCTCGCGAGTCGACTACGGGGCGACGGGGGACATCGAAATTGGTCCGATTGATATTCCGCTGGCCATCGACGTGATCAGCCAATACGACTCGAAGCTCGACAACGTCGAAATCAACTGGCGTCATCAGCACTCGGATCGCCTGACGGTGCTTGCCGGTTTCCGCTACTTGCGCCTCGACGAATCGCTGAGCTACGACGTCGACTTCCTGGTGCCGAACCTTTCGGGCGTGAACTGGGACACGGACAACGACCTGTACGGCGCGCAGATGGGTGCGGACCTGAAGCTATGGCGAGTTGGCGGCCCGTTGTCGATCAATGGCATCTTCAAGGCTGGCATTTTCGGCAACAGCGCTGACAACAACTTCAACTACGACGTGCTGGGAACCCCCATCGTCGAAGGAAGTGCTTCGGATACGTCGGTCGCGTTCGTTGGCGAAATGGGCATCAACGCTGCCTACCAAGTCACTCGGCACTTTGCCATTCGTGGCGGTTATCAAGTGCTGTGGGTGAACGAGGTCGCGCTAGCTAGCGACCAGGCGAACGTACAGCTGCAGACTTCGGATATCGACGCAATCACTACCTCGGGCGACGTGTTCTATCACGGTGCCTTGGTGGGTGGCGAGTTCACTTGGTAAGCCCGAGTGCCGTTTGAAAGTTTGGGCTTTAGACTTCGTCGGCGTAGCGCATCTGCACTTCGAGGATCTCAGCCCGTTTGGTGAAGAAGGCATCGAGGAGCGCGGGATCGAAATGGGTCCCGCGCTCCGCTTCCATGATCTCGAAGCACTTGCTGATCGGGAACGCTTCCTTGTAACAGCGGCGGGTGCTGAGGGCGTCGAACACGTCGGCGACCGCCGTAATGCGGCCCTCGATCGGGATGTCCTCGCCTTCGAGCCCTAGTGGATAGCCGCGGCCATTCCACCACTCGTGGTGCGTCAGCGCGATGCGGGTGGCCATGTCGAGTACCGGCGAATTGCTCACTCCCAGCACCTTGGCACCAATGTCGGCGTGGTGACGCAGGGCGATTTCTTCTTGCGGCGACATCCGTTGGAGCACGCGTTTGCCGAGACTGCTGTGGCGTCGCATGCACTCGAACTCGTCCTCGGTGAGTCGACCGGGCTTCTTGAGAATGTCGTCGCCGATGCCAATCTTGCCCACGTCGTGTAGCTGGGCGGCCTGTTCGATCAAATCGAGGTACTCCTCGTCATAACCGAGCGCGTCGGCGAGCAAACGCGCGTAACGCCCGACGCGGAGCACGTGGTGGCCGGTATCGTCGTCGCGAAACTCTGCGGCGCGGGCCAGGCAGTGGAGGATGTCACGCCGCGAGGCTTCGAGCTCGGCCGTCCGCTCGCGAACGGCGACTTCCAATTGGCGCGAGTAGTCCTCCAGGATATCTTGCTGGCGTTTGAGGGCGAGCAAATTCGCCACGCGAGGGACGAGTTCGCTGGGGTCGATCGGCTTGTTCAAGAAGTCATTGGCACCGGTGCTGAGGGCCTCGATGCGCGTTTCGCGGTCGGTGGACGCCGTGAGCACGATCACCGGCGTGTGCAAAGTGTTGATGTCAGCGCGAAGTGCAGCGAGGATTTCGAGGCCGCTGATGTGAGGCATCATCAAGTCCAGCAGCACCAAGTCGGGCGACTCGCCGCGGACAAGGGCCAATGCCTCGCGCGCGTCGGAGGTCGAGACAAAGTTCTCGTAGCCCTCGATCTGGAGCAGTCGCTGAACGACTTTGATGTTCACCGGCTCGTCGTCGATCACCACGATCCGGGCGTAGGGCATGGCGCAGTTACCAATCGATTGGAGGTAGGCGGCAGTCGTGCTGGTGGCGGTTGCGGTGGACATGTTCGTTTCGACGATGGACACAAGTTGGATGGTGGTCGACTCGCGTGGTGCGTGTTACAGGACGACCCGCTCGCGGAGCTCGCAGATGGTTTGCAGGGGTGCGGAGGCGTTGGCTCGGTGGCCCTGCTTCGCGCAGTCTTCCAGTTCGCTTGCCGGGTTCGAGAAGCAGGCGAATCCGACGGTCCCCCCTGCCCCGCGCAGCCAGTGCGCGAGGTCGGCAAGCGCATCGAGATCGCCTGCGTCCCACGCCTGTTGCATCTCGATGGTTTTCACTTCGAGCGTATCGAGGAACTCTTCGACGATCTCACGGATCTCGGTATCGTCCGTCGGCAGCATCGATCGAATCTCGGTCGGCAGGTTGGTCGTGGTACCCGCCTGGGTGGCGATGTACTTGCTAAGCAGTGCGTACAGCTCGCCCGCTTCGACGGGCTTCGACAAGTAGTCGGTGCAGCCGGCCAGTTCGCACTTCTCGCGGTCGCCCTTCATGGCGTGGGCGGTGAGGGCGACGACGGGACCGGTGAAGCCACGCTCGCGAATGCGTGCGGTGGCCGAGTAGCCATCGAGCACCGGCATCTGCATGTCCATCAGCACCACGTCGAACGAAGCCTGCGTGGCGAGGTCGACCGCCACTTGGCCATTCTCGGCAAGTCGGACCTTGGCCCCCGCGCGTTCGAGTAGCAGGCGAATCAGTTTGCGGTTGGTATCGCCATCGTCGACCACCAGGACGTTCATGCCGGTGAGGTCGCACGCGGTGGGGTTCGACTCGCGAACGTCGCCCCCCACGAGTTGTGGTGGTTGGTCGTAGGTGGCCACGCCATCGAGGCTGCCCGTCGCAATGCGGGCGACGAACGTGCTGCCTTTGCCAACCGTGCTCGTGACGGTAAGGCTTCCCCCAAGGGCCTCGGCAATCTGGCGGCCAATGGCGAGCCCGAGACCGGTGCCGCCGAACTTTCGCGTGACCGAGTCGTCGGCCTGAACGAAGGGGCGGAAGATTTCTTCGAGCTTCGCGGCGGGAATGCCAATGCCAGTGTCGCGAACCTCGACGGCGAGCAGTGGTTGAGCGTGCTTCCGTTCGACGCGGGCAACGACCACGATGGAGCCCTGCTGGGTGAACTTGATGGCGTTGCCAATCAGGTTGAGTAGCAATTGCTTCAACCGGTAAGGGTCGGTGTGGATGGTCTCGGGGATGTGACCGTCCCAGCGATAGTGGAGACCGACGCCCTTCTCGGTCGCTCCCACGCGGAGCACCGACACGGCATCGGAGATGATTTGATGGGGCGAGCAGGCAATCGACTCGACTTGCAGTTTGTCCGCCTCGATCTTGGACAGATCGAGCACGTCGTTGATCAGCGAGAGCAAGTGATGCCCGCTGCGGCGAATGATGTTCAGGTTCTCGTCGACCTCCTGCGGTGAGATGCTGTCGCGATCGCGAAGCAGCACATCGGTGAAGCCGAGAATGCCGTTAAGCGGCGTGCGGATCTCGTGGCTCATGTTCGCGAGAAACTTGCTCTTCGTGCGATTCGCTTGCTCGGCGGCGTCGATGGCGAGTTCCAGTTCGTCCTCGCGCTCTTCGAGCTGCACGGTGTGCCGAGCGAGTTCGAGCATCTCGCGGCGGCTTTCGAGGATGATGATCAACAGGACGATGTCTTCGAAAATGACCCAGCCTGCGTGCTCGAGCCATCGCCATTCGGTGGCCGTGGTGACGCCGAACACCGACTCGGGCCAAAACACGCCGCGGATCAAGTGGTCGGCCGCGACGATCAGCGTGGCGGGGAGCAGTACGAGTGGATCGCGGTACGCGGCGAGGAACGCGAGCGAGCCGAATACGTGGAAGTGCGTTTCGATCCGTCCGCCGGCGAGGTGTATGAGCAGCGAGGAGAACAGCACTTGACTGCACGCGATCACGACGCGGGTGGGGAGTTGCCCCGAATGGAAAATGGCCATCGCGATGGGCAGCGCGGCGAGCACACCGCCGCCGACGATTGCCATCCACAGGTGGGGATGCACCTGGCTGGTCGCGCCGATCCAGGTGTGGGGCGAAACGTAGTAGGCAATGACGATGCCACCGATCCATTGCAGCGCCATTAGGACCGCGAACATGCGGTCCGTGCGGCGATAGATCCGCTGGTAGTGGTCGGTGAGTCGCTGCTGGACCGCCGGCGACGGGTCTTGGTTCGCGGGCGAACGAAGTAGTAGTGGCCAGGTCATGGAGTCCCCCCCGTCGAGTCGATCGCACATGCCCCGGTCGTCTCGTCGCACACGGCGGTCGCTGCGTTTGCAGAATCGCCCAAGCACAGCCGGCAGCCGAACGCGGGAAGCGAAGCGGTGGCGATGGATGTCTCGCGTGTAAGCAATTGGGTGAGGGTGTCGCTGCCGGCGTTGTCTCCTTGGTGGCCGCGCGAGGGCGTGATGCCACCCGCGTAGAGCAACTCGCCATCGGGCTGATAAAGCTGAACCGTTCCGCTGGTGGTTGCGCCGAACTTGTTAGCCAAAACGCCATCGGTGTCCCACACCACGGACGAGTGCGGCAGCTTCAACAGGTTACGCACCGTGTCCGTTTCGCGCCAGTCGGGCGTGGCATCTGGCGGAAGCGTGGCGACAATCGTCAAACGCGGGCGGTCGGCGTCGGGCAGATGGTCAATGACGCGGGTGAGTTCGTGCACCGTCGCCCGCGAACAAGGGCAACGCGGGTGCAGGAACAGTAGTAGCGAAGGGCGACCCGCCGCGAGTTCGAGGGTCGTGCCCGCGGGCCATCGCGTGGCTACCGGTGCCGAATTGGCGTAGGTGGTGAACTCGTACGAGGTGGCCCAGCACCAGACGGCCGTCGCGGCAAGGCACCACCCGACGATGGCGGCGCACCACAGGTGGTTTCGATAGCGGGCGATCATCGGCGAGGCACCAGAGCAAAGGTCGGTGTTGGCGTACCGCGAGACAGGGCCCGCGGCGGCTGGCAGAAAAGCGTAGACCGAGGCCCGCTAAGGGAACCCCAAACGAGACCTTGATGTCGGATATCCGAACCGGAGATCCTCGCGGTGATGCTGGGGGTACCAGTTGGACCGCCTGTAGCGCCTGCGGGGAGCGGGCTTCGGAGAGGGCCGATTACTCGCGATTAAGGAGCAAGAACGTGCCGCTCTTGCCGGCGACCGCGATGTCGGTGCGGCCGTCGCCGTCAAGGTCGCCGGTGCGGATCTGCAACCCAATGCCAACGACGCCACTTTGAAGCACCTGCTTATCGAACTGCTGGCTCTCTGGATTCCATGAGTAGGCATGGACGCAGGGGGGCATCTCGGCACCGGGGTCGCCATCGTTGTGCGCCCGATAACGTTTGCCGGTGATCAGTTCGTCCTTGCCATCGCCATTGAGGTCGGCAAGCGCTAGCGCGTGCGCCTGCGAGAAGGTCTCGTCGATCGTGCGAGGTTCCCACTGCGTCTTCCCCTCGGCCGTGGGCGAGAGCTGTCGCCACCACTGCAGCCCAAATCCATGCCCCGTGCCCCAGACGATATCGGCACGGCCATCGCTGTCGACGTCGTAGACGAGCACCGGCAAGCTGAAGTCGGTGGCGGGCCAATCGGGGTGGAACGTCCACTCTTTCGTGAAACGCTCCTCGGCGCTGGGACACTCGTACCAGCCGGTGCTACAGACAATATCGAGCAGGCCGTCGCCGTTCACGTCGCCCACGCCCATGCCGTGACCATTTCCCTGTTGGTTTACGATGAACCGGGTCATGGCGGGGGCGGGGTTGTCGTCGGATGCCTTGAAACGCCACACACTAACTGACGAGGGAGTGATCCACGAGTTGCCGATCCACTCCGGCACGCCATCGCCATCGATATCGGTCATCAAATTACCTTCGTTCGACTCGCACTCGGAGTCGAATAGCAGTCGGCGCTCCCACAGAAGCCCGGCCGCGAGGCCGGCGGCTCCAGGATTGCGGAACCAATAGACTTCGCGTGTGGTGAACCCACCGGCGATGACGTCGGTCCAGCCGTCGCCGTCCACGTCGTAGGCGAAGTCGCCGTTGCTTTGGACGTAGCCATTCCAGTCGTCGATCTCACGCAGCGGCCGGCCGACGAACGCTGGCGCGGCGTACCAGTTGCGACCCGCGGCGACATCGAGCTTGCCGTCGTTGTTGAAGTCGGCGAGCGCGATCCCCTCGTTGGCGTCGACCGCCAGGGGTTTCACCTCGAAGCGTGGGAAGGTTGGTTCTTCGGCGCGCGAGGCGAGAGTCGCGGTGAATAGGCAAGCAGAGATGGTGGCGAACTTAAGGGATCGCATTGGTTATTGCCCCGCTAGGGCGCGGGCCTTTGCGAGCACTTCGTCGCTGCCGCCGGCGTCGAGTACCTGCCTGGCGGCATCGGCCGCGGCGTCCGGATACTCAGCGGCAATCTGCTCGGCGATGGCGATCACGGATTCGCTGGCCTTCGCGCCGAGCTTATCGGAGTCCAACTGTGCGGCGGCGTCGCGTAGTGAACGAGGGTGGGGAGAGCGAGTTAGCGTTTCGAGGGCGAGCAAGCGTTCCTCGTCGCGATCGGCGAGCTCGAGGGCTTTCTCACAGATTTCCAGACGCTGAGCACGGGGAATCCGAAACTGGCGTGCCACGCGGAGGTAACCCCGAAGGGCGCGAACGCGGTACTTTCCGGCGGGGAGTTCCTGTGTGAGATCAAGCAGCACCGGGGCGACATCGGGAGTCATCCATGCGCCAAGCAGGCGGGTGGCGACCTCCTGGAGCGCGATGTTGTTCTCCTTGGCCGCTTGGTGAAGCGCCCGGAGTGCGTTCTCGCCTCCCATCGCACCTAGCGTCTCGAGCATTGCGATCTTGATCTCGGTCGACTCGGCTTGGGCCATAGCCTCGGTGAGCTCGGCGGCGGCCGCTTCGCGGTCGGGCATGCGGACGCTAGCGGCTCGCAGGGCTTGGTAAGCCACGGGGGTGTCCTCGGCGTGCTTCGTCTCGAGGACAGGCGCGATGAGGAGGTCGAGTTCGTCTTGGTCGATCGTCTCGCCCAGCGCGAGCAGAGCCGCGTGGCGGACCTGGGGCTGCTCGTGAGTCAGGTAGGGCGTGAGGGTATCGGTAGCTGGCAAGCGACGGCGGGCGATGGTGTCGAGCAGGATGAGCCGCGAGGCTTCGTCGGCTTTAGGGAGCATCGCCAGCACTTGCACTTCTACCTCATCGCCCGGGAGCGCTGCGATCGTCTGTCGAACCAGTGGTGCGAGTTCGCTCTGTTCGTCGGCGGCGAGTGCGAGCAAGGGCTCCAGGCAACTGGCGTCGCCCGCTTGGCTTAGCCCGCGAATAGCGGCCGCTTGAACCTGCGGTTCGCCTTCTTCCAATGCGGTTAGCAGAGCGGGCAAGTGGACCGTGTCGGGACGATCGGCCATTGCACCAATGACGAGCGCCGCGACTTCGGGCTTCAGCTTAGGCAGCGCGTCGGCGAGGGCACGATCGATGTCGCTGCCGGGGAGTTCGCGTGCGGTGATGAGGGCGATGTTTCGCATCTCGTTGCTCGGCGATTCCAGCAGCTCGACGAGCAACTGAACCCCATGCGGCCCGCCCGTAATGATGGCACCGCGAGTCGCGGCGACCTGGCGAGGTTCGGCTACGGGAGCATTACGGACCATTTCGTAGATCTCCAGCGCCTGAGCGGTATCGCCCTTGGCGAGCGCTTGCTCCGCTAGGAGGATGCAACCTTCGGCGACGAAGTTGATGTTGGAGGAGTTCGGTGCTTTCAAAGCTGCGAGAAGCGATTCGGTGCCGATGTCCCCACCGATCTTGCCTAGCGCCACCGCCGCGGCCTCGGCAACTTGTGGGTCTTCGTTGTGGAGCTGCTCGACGAGAAAACCGACCGCTTCGGCGTCACGCCGCACGGCGATGGAGTTGATCATGCCAACGCGCAATAGGCCATCGAGCTTGCCCGCCGCTTCGCGAAGCGCCTCGTCGGCCTCGGAACCCGGAATCACTTCCAGCGGAATTCGAGCCCATGAGGAGAGCCGCGGGTTGGGAAGCAGCTTGGCAAGTTCGGGCACCGCGGCGTTCGAACCGTAGATCGCGAGCTTCTTACAGGCGAGGGCTTTATCCCCCTCGGGAGCATCCGAAGCGAGTACAGCGATCAGGTCGGCCTCGTTTTCGTCCGCTCGTGCCGTCGCGGGTGCGGTGAAGGCAACACACGATACTAGGAGATAGGTGAGCGTCTTCACGGCGATGGCGGGGGTGTGAGCTCGCATGATATCGTTTCGGGTAGGTTAAGTTGGTGGGATCGACTCTTGGGAAGGCAGGATTGCAGCGACTCAGAATCGCCACGGTTCGCGAACCGCTTCGCAGCGGAGCCGGTTGGCGTGAACGTCGTCGATAAACACGTTGTTCACGTTGTCGTATTTCACTTGGCGATTGAGTGCGAGCGCGATGTTCGCAGCGTGGCAGGCGATGTGAGCGCGGCAGGCGGCGTCGGCGTTGCTCTTGGTCTTGCCGCGTGTCTTCACGCAGTCGAGAAATTCACGAACGTGGAACGTTGCGGGGTAGCCAGCAACCTCCTCCACCTCGTGCCCCGTGATGAGCTCGGGGGAGCTTAGCACCATCTTGCCGCTATCGCCGGCCTCGACCCAGCCGGTCTCGCCCTCGAAGCGAACGGGGCAAGAACCAAGCGGAAGCCAACCGGTCTCGCGAAGGACCAACTCGACGCCATTGTCATAGCGCGCGACCAATTGGCCATCCTTCGGTGCGTCGTAGACCACGGGTGGCTGGCAGTCGCCGACGGCCCACTGGCAGAGGTCGACGCAGTGCGAACCCCACTCAAGGACGCCACCACCGACAAGGCCGCCACCCTTTTCGAAATCGTCGCCTTTGAGGTACGCCTTGTTAAACGGACGCCACGCCGCGGGACCTAGATACATGTTCCAGTCGAGCGTCTGCATGTCGGGCTGGTCATCGGCGGGAAGCCATCCGCTCATCATCGCCTGCATACCAAAGGGGTGAGCGTGGACTCGCTTGAGTTTCCCCAGTCGGCCCGTACGAGCCAGTTCGCAGGCGAACGCGAAGTGCGGAACATTACGTCGCTGCGTGCCGGCCTGGAACACACGACCTGTACGGCGCATGACCTCAGCGAGCTCCAGACTCTGTGCGATCGTTTTGGTAACTGGTTTCTCGCAATACATGTCCTTGCCGGCATTCGCTGCGTAGGCGGACATCGTCGCGTGCCAGTTCGGGCCGGTGGCAATCAGCACGGCATCGATGTCGCGGCGATCCAGCAACTCGCGAAAATCGGCGATCATGTCGCATTTCGTGTCGCCATAATTCTCGTCGGCCATCTTCTTCACGGCTTCGCGACGATCCTGCTTCACGTCGCAGATGGCCGCGAATCGGACATCGGGCTGCGTCAGAAAGCAACTGAGGTCGTAGGTGCCGCGCAGACCAATGCCGATGCCACCCACCACGATCTGCTCGCTAGGGGGCGTGGCTCCTTCTCGGCCCAGCACACTGGCGGGAACGATCATCGGCGCGCCGACCGCCACGCTAGCGCCGGCAACCGTCTTGAGGAAGCTACGTCGGCTCGAGGTGTTTACTTTGCTGGACATATTTCGGTGCGATAACAATGGGAACAACGCAGGGCAGTCACACAACGGGGCGTTAGATTCGCCACGGTTCGCGGAGCGATTCGGAGCGGAGGCGGTTCGCCTGCGCGTCGCCGATGAACTCGTGCTTCACGGTGTCGTACTTCACTTGGCGATTCAGCGCCAGCGCGATGTTCGCGGCGTGGCAGGCGATGTGGGCGTTGCAGGCTCCGTCGGCGTTGCCCTTGGTCTTGCCACGCGACTTCACGCAGTCGAGGAACTCGCGAACGTGGAACGTCGCAGGGTAGCCACCGATCTCGGCGACCTCGTGTCCGGCGATGAGATCGGGCGAACTCAACACCATCTTGCCGCTGTCGCCGGCCTCGACCCAACCGGTTTCGCCCTCGAAGCGAACGGGGCACGAACCCAACGGAATCCAGCCCGTCTCGCGGAGGATGAGCTCGACGCCATCGGCGTAACGGGCGACCATCTGGCCATCCTTCGGGGCGTCGTATTCCACCGGGGGCGGACCATCGCCGACGGCCCACTGGCAGAGGTCGACGCAGTGCGAACCCCATTCGAGCACGCCGCCACCCACGAGTCCGCCACCCTTCTCGAAGTTGAACCCATCCAACAGCGCGGCATTGAACGGACGCCACGCCGCGGGGCCGAGGTACATGTTCCAGTCGACCACATCGGGGTTGGGATCGGGTGCGGCGGGGAGCCAGCCGCTCATCATCGCCTGCATACCGGCGGGGTGAGCGTAGACACGCTTAAGTTTTCCAAGCCGCCCGGTGCGGGCGAGTTCGCAAGCGAATGCGAAGTGCGGGATGTTCCGCCGCTGCGTGCCCGCCTGGAACACACGACCGGTGCGGCGCATGAGATCGGCGATCTCGAGACTCTGGTCGATGTTTTTGGTAACCGGCTTCTCGCAGTACATGTCCTTGCCAGCGTTCGCCGCGTAGGCCGCGGCAGTCGCATGCCAATTCGGACCCGTGGCGATCAGCACGGCGTCAATGTCACGGCGGTCGAGCAGTTCGCGGAAGTCGCGAATGGTGTCGCACTTGGTGTTGCCATACCTCTGGTCGGCCATCTGCTTCACGGCGTCGCGGCGTTCCTGCTTGATATCGCAGACAGCCGCGAACCGGACGTCGGGCTGATCGAGGAAACAGCCGAGGTCGTAGGTACCACGATTACCAATGCCGATACCACCCAGGACGATCTGCTCGCTGGGAGGCGTAGCACCTTCGCGGCCCAGCACGCTGGCGGGGACGATCATGGGCGCACCAATGGCCACGCTCGCACCGGCGACGGTCTTCAGAAAGCTTCGGCGGCTTGGAGTCTTTGCTTGGTTTTTCATAACGATATGGGGAGGTAGAGGTAGGATCGCAAGACGCGAGTCGATCACTCGGCGGTATTGTCGGCGGGAAGTTTCTTGAGGCGAATGTTGCGAAAGTCGATCGCCATCGCGGGACCGCTATGCAACTGCAAGGCGATGATGCCGTCCTTCGCGGCGTGGCGGGTGTCGTTGTCGGTGACGATGGCGGTTGTACGGCCGTTGATTTTGTGTTCCAGACGATTGCCTTTGGCGATGATTTCGAGCGTCTGCCACTCACCCGCCTTCACGCCCTCGACGATTTCCTTGGGGTCGCCCACCGAGCCGACCACTTCTTTCTTGAATCCATCGGGCTTCTCGCTGAGCACCACTTCTTCGCCACGCATCGCCAGGATGCCGCGGCCACGCTCCTCGTAGCCGATGCCCATGTACTGGTTGGTCCGTTCGATGTCGGCCTGGTAGCCGCCGGCGACCCATTTGCCCGCGTCTTCGAATCGCTTGGAACGATACTGCACACCCGAGTTGCCAACGCCATGGTCGGCGACGCGGAACTCGACGATCAAATGAAGGTCGGATGCCGTGCCGTCCCAGATAAGAAACTCGTTGGTCCCGATCGGCGCGTCGTCGGAGGTCTCGCCGTGAATCACTCCATCGACCACGCTCCATAGTTTGGGATTACCGTCCCAGCCTTGGAGAGTTTGGCCGTCGAAGAGGACTTCGAAACCGTCGTCGTTCTTTTCGGTGGTCTTCTCTGTGTTCTTCTCGGCGGCGAAGAGGCAAGCAGCGGGGAGCGCCGTTAGAAATGCACAGATGGAAGCGACTCGTCGAAGGTTGTGGATCATGATTGGTACTTTGCGAGGATGCTCGTTTACTTGGCGACTTGAACCCAGCTCTTTGACTCAGCGCTTTGAAGGACCGACTCACAGACCTTCTGCGTTTCGAGGGCGTCGCGGAACGTGGGGGCGGCGGGTTTGCCCGTGGCGAGGCCTTCGATGAAGTCGGCGACCTGATGCACGAAGCTATGCTCGTAACCAATCTGCAGGCCCGGCACCCACCACTTATCCATGTAGGGCTGGCTGCCGTCATGATCGGTGACGTGGATCGAACGCCAACCACGCAGACGGCCTTCGTCGTCGTGGCTGAAGTACTCCAGACGATGCAGGTCGTGCAGGTCCCAGCGGAGTGAGGCGTGCTGGCCGTTAATCTCGAAGGTGTAAAGTGCCTTGTGTCCGCGGGCGTAACGGGTCGACTCGAACACACCGAGCGAGCCATTCTCGAAGTGACACAAGAACGCACACGCATCGTCGATGCCCACAGGCGTGACGTCGCCCGTCTGTTGATGGACGCGCTGTTTGACGAACGTTTCGGTCATTGCGGTGACATCGGTCACCGAGCCATTGAGCCAAATCGCGGTGTCGATGCAGTGAGCCAAGAGGTCACCGGTGACGCCCGAGCCGGCTTCTTTGGCGTCCAGTCGCCAGAGCGCGCGACCACCTTGCGGCAGGTCCTCGGCGATGGTCCAGTCTTGCAGGAAGTTCGCGCGGTAGTGGAACACACGGCCAAGCTTGCCTTCGTCAATCAGTTGCTTAGCGAGCATCACGGCCGGCACACGGCGGTAGTTGTACCACACCATGTTGGCCACGCCGGCCACTTCGACAGCGCGGCACATGGCCTCACCCTCTTCGACGTTCATCGCCAGAGGCTTCTCGCAGAGGATCATCTTGCCGGCGGCCGCGGCGGCCGTAGCGATTTCGTAGTGCAAGTTGTTGGGGACACAGATATCGACCAAGTCGATGTCCGTGCGGGCGACCAGCGCTCGCCAATCGGTTTCGAATGTTTCGTAACCCCACGTCTCGGCGAACTTCTGCGTGTCGGCGGGATTGCGTGAACACACGGCCTTGAGTTCGGGGACCAATGGCAAATCGAAGAAGTTCGCTACGCGGTTGTAGGCGTTCGAGTGCGCGCGGCCCATGAAGCCACACCCGATGAGGCCAATCCGCAGTGGTTCTTTGCCCGAGTTAGTTCCAGCCATCAGAGTCTCGCACCTCGATCATCGTGGATAGAACCGCGTTCCAAGTCTGGCCGTCTTCGAGCACGCGGTTGGGGAACATGCAGCCGTCCCAGCAAATGTGTTCGATGCCGCGCTCGCGTGCCCCTTCGAGCCAATAAGAAGCACAGCGGACAATGTCGAGCTTGCCGTTCGGATCGTCCGGCGGGCAGTGTTTGCCAGTCTTGTCGTGCGAGCCAGCACCCATCACCTCGCCATCGTTCTGAGCGATGTGCAGGTCGGTGGTCCAGGGCCGCAGTTTCGAAACCATCTCTCCGTACGCAGCGTAGAACTCGTCGGTTGTGTGACCGGGCGAGATTAGTGCGTGCTCAGGACTATTGTAACCGAGCAGGTAGAGGTAGGTGTGCGCTAAATCGGCTTGAAAACCGAGAGTATTGGGCATGTCGACCTCTTCGAGCAGGTCGAGCATGTCCCGCCAGCTATGCATGCCAGCCCAGCAGATCTCGCCCTCGGCGGCCAGTCGCTGCCCTGCCCCGGCGGCAATGCGGGCCGCCTCGCGGAACGTGTCGGCGATGCGGGTTGTATTAGCTTTGGGGTTTTCTCGCCACTTGGCGACGCCAAACTCGGCCGAGTCGATCCGAATCACGCCGCAATTCCGTACGCCCGTGGCGTCGAGCACCCCCGCGATGCGGCAGGCCGAGCGAATGGCGTCGAGGAACTTCTCGCGCGCGTCGGCATCGCCCATCGCCGAATCGCCCACCGTGCCCGGCCAAACCGGCGCAACGAGCGATCCAATCCCCAAACCGCGGCCGGCGATGTCGTCCGCGAGTTGGTTCAGATCGTCGTCGCTGGCGTCGGCGTCGAGATGGGGCAGAAACAAGAACAAATCGACGCCATCAAACCGCTGACCATCGACTTCGGCCGCAGTGGTGAGGTCGAGCATTCGGTCGAGCGACAGCGGTGGTTCCTGGTCCGCACCATCCCCCTTCCCGACCAGCCCCGGCCACATGGCGTTGTGCAATTTGGGAAGTGGGTAGCTCATGAGATTAAATGAAGAGGTTGTTTAGCCATGGAGGAAAGTAGTAGCCGGACTCGCAAGAGTTCGGGCCGCGAATGGATGGCACCCGGCCTCTTGCGAGTCCAGCTACGAAAAAGGGACTACCCCGCGTCGCCGACGTTGGGGACACTCGTGAACGTGTCGGGGCCGAAGTAGCGGAGGCTTTCGAGCGGTTCGCTGCCGGTGTTCTCGACCTCGATGCCTCGCTGGGCCGCTTCGTGGGTGATGAATACTTCGTCGTCCGTGAGTTCGCCGAAGCGAATCATCGTCGGCGTTTGTAGTTTCAGCTTGCCCAGACGACCTTCGCCCTGCACGGTGATCCATCCACTCGCCCCGGGATCGCGGAGCGTGCACTTGGCACCGGGCTGAAGCGTCAAACGCTTCGCGCTGAAAAGCTGGGCGCCGTCGACTCGGCCGTAAACGATCCAGTCGTCCCGCCAACCGTCGCCCGAGTCGGCGGTGATGGGTTCCAGATAATTGTTGGCTTTGAAGTTGGGATCGACGTTCCGATCCCAATCGAGCTGCTCGACGATGAAGTCGAGGTCGTGGTGCTTGTCGACCGGCATGTCTTTCACCAATAGCGACCATGGCACGTAACGGCCTTCGACAATGTTCTGGTACATGCCGAACACATCGCTGCCCCACTGTGGCTCATAAGTACAGAGCGAACCGGGGGCATGAAGCACGCCGGGGGGAATCAACCAACCGCTGCCGCGCTTGAGTCGATACGCCTTCGACAGATCGAGGATGCCATTCTCACCGCGGTCCCAATTCTCGAGGCAGGCGCGAACCTGATCCTTGGTAGTGCCGGGCTCAAGGCCCATGAACGTGTAGGGGAAGTTGTTGTCGCAGTTGTTGTACTGCGGCGGGAAGTAGTAGCTCTCGGGCTTGCCTTCCTGGTTGACGAGCTTGGCGTCGTCGAAGCCCTGGTGCATGTGATGCGGAATGGGCCCCATGTTGTCGAAGAATTTCGAGTACACCGGCCACCGGCGATAGCGATCCCACATCGCGGCACCAATCATGCGCGATCCGTATTCCTCGACGGCGTCCTTCAGCAAGAACTGCTCGCCGCCGAACACGACAAAGCTCTGCCCCTCGTGCCACACGCGACCTTCGTTGGCGGCGTCGGTGGTGCTGGCGAACCAGCGTTCGTCGATGCCACCCCGCTCGGCGCCGTAGGCATAGTAGTCCTCGGGGCGAAGGCGAATTCGCTTGCCGGGATGCAGAAAGCTCCGCGGAACCCAAGTCGGTGCGAGCCTCAACAGGCCCTCGCCTGCATCCAGGGCGTTATCCAGAACTTTGCCGATGCTCTCGGCCAACGACGCACTCGCCATGGCAATGCCGCCTTTCCGCGAGACACCGGCTCACGCCTGTCCCGCCATTAGAAGTCCAATGACCGCCAATTGGTCTTCCTGTAGTTTGCAGCGGGGCTGGGGTTAAACACAAGGTAAAAACGACGCGACTTGTGGTATAATCGGCTCATGAGCCAGAATTCCCCCGCCGCCGAAACGAACTTCCTCGATCAGAGCGACACCACGGCCCTGACGGGCCCCGCTCGCCTTGGGGATGCTGGGGCGTCTGTTGGCTTTTTCGATCAGCTGGAGAGCCCTGCGCAGCTCCTTAGCCTGCTGAACAACCTTCCGGCGACTTATTTCTTCTCCAAAGATCTGGCGGGGCGATTCGTCCACGTGAACCCGGCACTCGCCGAAGTGCTTGGCTTCGCGGATCCCGCGGAAGTGATCGGCCGGACCGACTACGACTTGTTTCCGCCCGAGATCGCCTCGCAGTACCGCGAGCAGGATCAGGTGGTGATCGACAGCGGGCACGCTCAGAACAATCACGTCTGCGCGGTCCCCAATGCGGCGGGGGTGCTTCGCTGGTACGTGGAGACCAAGATTCCGCTCGTGGATTCGAGTGGTAAAACGATCGGCATCGCCGGCGTGATGTACGATCTGGAGAAGGCCGGGGCGATGCTCGAACCGTACGAGCGACTGAACGCCGCGATCACGCACATCACCAACCACTTCGCCGACAAGATCACGCTCGAGGTGCTCGCCGAGCTGTCGCACTTGTCGGTAAGCCAGTTCAAGCGGGTGTTCAAGCAACACTTTCGCGTGACGCCCAGTCAGTACCTGTTTCGCGTCCGCATCAACGCGTCGTGCCTGCTGCTGCGCGAAAGTTCGGCGAGCGTTGAGTCGATCGCTGACCAGACGGGCTTCTACGACGCGAGCCACTTCGTCAAACAGTTTCGGACGGCCATGGGGAAAACGCCGCGAGAATTCCGCGAGCAGAGTCGGCAGGCTATCGCCGAAAGTGGGGTAAATCCTTGAGTTTTCAAGCCGAAGTCCGCCGTAAAGTTGACACCCCACTTGTGGGGGACTACGATCCGAAGTACGAGCTTTCTCGAAAGCAGCTTGTCTTTACTCTCATCTCAGGCTCCACCCGGAACGCAAAGGGCATCGCTGCATGGGCTGGAAGCAACAGCCACTGAAACGGGCGTATGCGTGCAATCGCGAAACACTGATCTACCTGCGCGAGCGGCGCGGTTGGACCCAGAGGCAGTTGGCTGAGAAGGCCGGGTACACGGACCGATTAATTGGCAAAGCCGAGTCGGGCGGTTCGATCGCCGTGGAGACGCTAGCCGACATCGCCGACGCCCTGACCACGCCCGAACATCCGGTCTATCCCGAAGACCTGATCTGCGATCCCGTGAGCTTGGCGAAGAAGTACATCGCCGCGCAGTACGAGCAACCTGGCCGAGTGGTCGAGCACGTCAGGCACTTCCTGGATGACGATGTGGTGCTGCACGTCGTCGGCGACGCCAGCGCCATCCCCTTCGCGGGCGAGCATCGTGGAGTCGATGCGATGCAACGCGGGTTCGCCATCTTCTACTCGGTGATCGAGGTGCCGGCGAATCACGACCATCGACCTTGGTACCGCTTTCTCTGCCAGGGAAACGAAGTGGTGGTGTGGGGCCAGTCGTGGATGCATCCCATCGGTCAGCCAATGGAACAGCCGATGAACCTGGTGCAGCGACTTCGCTTCCAACGCGGCAAACTGGTACGCGTCGAGGTGGTGTTCGACACGCTCGAAGGCTCGCGGCTACTCAACGGCGATTCGTAACGGTCGCCCCTCGTGGTTGCCCCGACCGCTGCATGCCGCTTCGCGGTGGTGCCTGATTTCATCTTGCCACGGTTCAAAATCACGCATTCGCGCAAAGCAATCGCGTACGCTGCGCAAAATTGATGGCACTTCGGTACAGCAACGTATCGCCTAGACGATTCCACTTGCGAGAATGAGGGCAACCGCTATTCTGACTCGGCAAACACCGCAGTTTGAGTCACTAAGGTGGAGTGACAAAGCACCGTCGGATGAGTAGTTTGGTTGCTGCTCGCTCGATGACCCAGGTGCGATTTGTCAGGGCAAATTGGCCGAGCAGGTCCTATGAATTTACGCAAGCCGATCGAAGGGGGAGCTTCCGGCTGCCGACCTTACGTAGTGCCCTTGCTTGTTTACTAAATTGACTTCCTTACTTACCAATCGGCACACTTCCATGTCCCTGCGTCGCATTGTAGTCCTCACCGAAGGCAGCACGAATCCGGTCACTGCCAAGACAGCCACTAGCGTGGTCCGCTACCAGCCCGACGAATTCGTGGCCCTGTACGACACCACCCAGGCCGGCAAGACTGCCGGCGAACTGCTGGGCGTGGGTGGCAATAAACCGGTGGTGGCGTCGTTCGACGAAGTCGACTCGCCCGACACGTTGCTGATCGGTATCGCCCCTCCCGGCGGCAAGCTACCAACGGCATGGAAGTCGATCGTGCTCGATGCGATTGATCGTGGCATGAACATCGTCTCGGGACTACACGATTTTCTGTCGAACGATCCGGAACTCGCCAAGCGCGCTGCCGAGCGTGGCGTCACGATCCACGACGTCCGCAAGAACGACGAGCGCGACGTCTCGAACCGTAAGGGCATCCGCGAGGATTGCCTTCGCATTCACACGGTGGGTCACGACTGCTCGATTGGCAAGATGGTTGCGTCGGTCGAGGTGGCTCGTGAATTAGAACGCCAGGGTTACGACGCCAAGTTCGTTGCCACTGGCCAAACCGGCATCATGATCGAAGGCGATGGCTGCCCGGTGGATTGTGTGGTGAGCGACTTCCTGAACGGGGCGGTCGAGAAATTGATTCTCGCCAACCAGCACCACGACTTCCTGCTGTTCGAAGGCCAGGGCTCGATCGCCCATCCACGTTACTCCGCCGTGAGCGCGGGCCTGTTGCATGGCTGTATTCCTCACGGCCTGATCATGGTGTACGAGGCCGGTCGCAAGGAAGTGAATGGTATGCCGGGCGTGCCACTGGTATCGCTCCCGCGTTTGATCGACGCCTACGAGAACCTCGCCTCGCTGCACTTCCCGACCAAGACCATTGGCGTCGCGATGAACAGCCGCCTGCTGACGCCCGACCAAGCCGAAGAAGAGCGCGAGAAAGTATCGCGCGAGCTTGGCCTAGTGGTGTGCGACGTTTATCGTCACGGTGCTGGCCCGCTGGTTGACGCGGTGCTCGATTTGCGCCGCGAGCTATTTGGTGAGCTTCCCGCTAAGAACCTGGTTGCTGTCTAACCCCACCTTGGAATTGAGTTTCTGCCTTGGACGTTTCCTACCGCGAGTACGATCTTCCCCTCCGCCACGTCTTCACCATCGCCCGCGGTTCGACCACCGTGCAGCAAACCATCGTTGTGCAGTTGTCGGAGGACGGCATGCACGGCTATGGCGAAGCGACGACCAACGACTACTACGGTGCCACGCTCGAAGCGATGGCCGCCGCGTTCGATCGCGTGACCCCGCTGCTCAAGGCGTCGAGTGCTCGTGAGCCCGAGGCCGTGCTCGCGCAGTTGGCCCAAGAGCTCGAAGGACAAAGCTTCCCGCTGTCGGCGCTCGATGCGGCGGTGCATGACCTGTGGGGCAAGCTCCACGGCAAGCCGGTGTACGCGATGTGGGGGTTGTCCACCGACAAAGTTCCCTCGTCCAACTACACCATCGGTATCGACTCGGTCGAAAAGATGGTCGCCAAGATGGAAGAAATGCCCGGCTGGCCGGTCTACAAGATCAAGCTGGGCACCGATCGCGATACGGAGATCGTCCGCGCGCTTCGCGAGCACACTTCGGCCACGCTTCGCGTCGATGCCAACTGTGGCTGGACCGCTGACCAGACGATCGAGTATTCCAAGGAACTGGCCACGCTGGGGGTCGAGTTCATCGAACAACCGCTCGCCGCCGGCGACATCGACGGTGCTAAAAAAGTGTTCGAGCACTCGGCGCTTCCCATCATGGCCGACGAAAGCTGCATCACCGAGGCCGATGTCGCAAAGTGTGCCGGCATGTTCCACGGCATCAACATCAAGCTGTCCAAGTGCGGCGGCCTTGCTCCCGCGCGTCGCATGATTGCCGAGGCGCGCGAGCGAAAGCTCCGCGTAATGGTGGGCTGCATGACCGAGTCGACGGTCGGCATCTCGGCGATTGCCCAGTTGCTACCACTCTTGGACTACGTTGATATGGACGGTGCGGTGCTGATTGCCAAGGACGTGGCAACCGGCGCACGCGTGGAAAAGGGCGTCTGCCACTATCCGCACGCAAACGGCTCGGGCATTGCGCTCATTGATGGACCTCTGCCACCGCGATAGCACTCGAGAGATGCGGAGGGGGTGGTTCGGCTTCGCGGACAATCGGCGCATAATGGAACCGGTGCGTTCCTTCAACTGCCTTTAGTGCCTTGGTCCAGCCAGCCGCCCAGCTTTCGTATTACTCCGCCGACTATTTCGAAGCCCGCGAGCGTTTTCGCAGCGCGGCGAGCGACGCCGGTGCGGTGTCCCGCGCCCTCGAAGTCGTACCGGCTTGCGAGTCGCACGATTCGCTCACCATCGATGTGGCCTTGGTAGGCGATCCAGCCGCCAAACGGACTTTGATCGTGTCGAGCGGCGTCCATGGCGTCGAAACCCCGCTCGGCTCGGCACTGCAGCTAGCGATGCTCGAACAGTGGAAGCGACAACCGGGCGAAGGCTATTCGATTGCGCTACTCCACGCGGTGAATCCGTATGGTTTCGCGATGCGGCGGCGCTTCAATGAGGACAACGTCGACCTGAACCGCAACTTCTTGCTGGCGGACGACGAGTACGTGGGTGCCCCGCGACTAGCGAATGTGTTCCGACAGGTTCTCGGCCCGCCCACACGACCCTTCCGCATTGCGACATCCACGCTTCGCATGGGCTACCTCGCCGCGCGGCACGGGAAGCGATCGTTCTGGGAAACGCTTCCCGTCGGTCAGTACGAGCACGCCGACTGGTTGTTCTACGGGGGCAGCCAGCTTTCGCGGTCGGGCGAACTGCTAGGTGACCTGCTGCCCAACCTGCTGGGCCATGCGAACGAAGTTGTTCATCTCGACTTTCACACAGGCCTTGGCCGCTGGGCGAATCTAGAGTTGCTACTCTCCGAGCGCGAGTCTACCGCTGGTGCTCAGTGGTGGCGAGAGCACTTCGCGCCACACCCCGTCGTCGAGTCGAATCAGGTGAGTCGCTACACGGTCCGCGGCAGCTTTGGCCCTTGGATGGCCGAACGATTGCCAGGGACTAACTACCACTACGCGGCCGCCGAATTCGGCACCTACAAACCTTTGCAAGTAGTGCGCTCGCTGGCGGACGAAAACCGCTGGACACGCGCGGTGCCAAATCTACCCAATACACACTGGTCGCGACGCCGACTGGCCGAGGCGTTCGCGCCACGGGACTCGCCGTGGCGACTCAAGTGTTTGGCGATGGGGTTGGAGGTCGTTGAGCGCGCGGCTGGTGTGCTTGCCGATTGAATCTCAGGCTGTAGGAGGGCTCTCCGAGCCCGATGGCGATGCGTACTCGGGGCATAAGTCCCCTCTCCCCGTCCCTCACCCGCGACGGGGAGAGGGGACTAAAGGTCGGGGAGAGGTGACTTATCAACTTGGCGGCTCGACGTTGGTCACGATGCGTTTGAACTTGCTGCCGTCGTCGTCGGGGACCAGTTTGTCGGCCACTTCCACGGTGACCTCAATCGAATCGAGGCCATCCTCGCGGAGAGTCGCCAAGATTGCCTCGCGGACCTCGTCCGTGTTGATGCTGGCCGACTCGATTGGTTCGACGCGGACGACCAGCTTCTCCGGTACGTCTTGCTGAATCTGGTATTCGCGGACGCTGGAGACCCCGCCCAGCGCCGTTTCGACGACCGCCGGATGAAACGGCTTCAGTTCGCCATCGCGGATTGCATACAGGATGTCCGAGCTGCGGCCTTCGATCTCTGCAATCAAAGGCAATGACACGCCGCACTCGCAAGGTTCGGTGGCCATCACGACGATGTCGTTTACTTCGTAGCGAATGAACGGCTGAATGTGGTTCGCGAGATTCGTGAGCAACACCTTAGTGCCTCGCTCGCCCGGCGCGACGGGCTGGTAGTCGTCGTCAACGACTTCAAGAATCGCCCAATCGGCGTTCACGTGCATGCCGCCGGTGGTCATGCAGGCACACGTGAGAAATAGGCACTCCCCCATTCCGTAGTCATCGAGCACCGGCGCGCCAAACAACTTCTCGTAGTGCTTGCGAGGCTCGGACATTAGCTTTTCGCTGATGTTCACCACCTGCTCCAGCTCGCCACCCAGATCAAGCTCACCCGCTTCAATGCCCCGCGCGAGTTGATGCAAAATGCTTGCATAGGTGGTCAGATGCGTTGGCTTGAACTCGGCGAGTTGAGCGAAAAGGTCGTCGTCGGTCAGGCTGAGCTGCTTGACGTCGATGAAGTTTCGGACGCCCGCCGGCATGTAAGTGAACGCCGTGCCCGAGGGATAAAAGCCCGGCTTGAGCGTCACCGCCGCGAGTCTCACTCGCTCGGTGAAGCGCGTCACGATCTCTTTCAGGTCGAGCGACGCCGCGTGCCCGCGAGCTGCCTGCAGGGCGAAGTTGAGCTCGAAGTCGTCGGGCGACTTCACGAGCAAGAGCGACTGCCCGGTGCTGCCGGAAGTGTGGCTCACCACGTACTTGTCGAGGAATAGCTTGCCGAGGTTCGATTCGTCTTCAAAGAACTTCTCGACCTCGTCACGCTTCACGTCGCCCACGGTCAGCCAGCGGTCGAAGTTCTCCATGACCTCGCCTTTGTTCGACGTGGGCAAGTCTGCGAGCGTCACGGTTTCGGGGTCGATGTCAGCATACTTCTCGGCCAGATAGGGCGAGCTCTGCTTGGCGTTGCGGACAAGCCGCCGTAAGCGAATCTGCTGCCGTCGCTCGATTGTCTCCTGCGACGCCGACGACATCGCCTTGAGCGCGAGCGCCCGAGCTCCAAACCGCAACGATCCGATAAGTGCCATTGATTGAGGCTCCGTGTCCAAGAGATTCGCATCCGAGCCCAGCACCACGGGCCTCCCCATTCTCCCGTAATCCAGCGCCGAGACTAGATGCTGACCAGGATTTTATTAGTCACGGATCGAACACGGATACCAAGGCCGAGAAAGAGAACACTAATACTCGCTAATCTTCACTAATCCCGAAAAATGGCCAACTGCACCACTCCTCCGACGTGAGCCTTCTTGATTCTTATTAGCGGAGATTAGCGCAGATTAGTGTTCCAAGAACTGGGCAACAGCGCCTGCATCGCACATCCGTGTTGCATCCGTGCGTATCCGGCGCTAGACAACCCTCAGCCGAGTTGGCGTTGCCGATAGAGGCGAGGCGAGGTGCCGAAGTGTTGGCGGAACTGCCGTGCGAAATAATTGCTGTCGTTAAAGCCCACCGAGTAGGCGATGTCGGTCACGCTGCCGGGCGATTCGCGGAGCAACTGGGCGGCGTGCTTCACGCGAAGCTGGATGAGATAGGCAATCGGTGTGCATCCCATCGCCGACTCAAACGCTCGCAGGAAACTCCGCCGCGACATCTTGGAGATCGCGACGAGCTCTTCGAGTTGAATCGGCTCGGCGAAGTGCGTTTCGAGATGCGTGATGCACTTGGCAATCCGTAAGAGTGCGCGCGAGTTCGAGCCCTTCGACCGCCCATAGCATCGCGACAAGTAGCCGACGAGCTGAACGAACGATGCCATCGCTAGGCAGCGAAACCCTGGGGCACGGCGGCGAAGTTCGTCGTCGAGCGCGTCGACGTAGCCCATCGCCACAGCTAGCTCGGTCGGCGACAGCCGCAGCCGACTTTGGAACTGATGCCGGCGTCGCCAAGCGGGCTCTAGACGAAATAGCGCGTGGTATCCTGGCAGCGAGGCCAGGTCCATCTGCTCGAACGCCACGCTGTTTTGGTCGAAGAGAATATTTACTAGCCGCAGGCGGTCCATGTTGAGATAATCGTGCGGCCGGTCACCCCCGATGGCGAAGACATCGCCGGCGGCGAGCTGCCAGGAATCTTCGCCCGTCACGTGAAGACCCTGCCCCCCCGTAATCAGCACCATCTCCATAAAATCGTGAGCGTGCAGGCCAAAGGGCTCCTGCGGATCGCGCCGCTCCACGACTATGGGAAACCCATCGGCATGAAACCAATCGTCCTTTGTCAGCGTGCGAATCACGCGAGCCACCTGAGGAAAAGTCCGCCTGCGAAGTCCTCGCAAGCCTGGCACTATTGTGCTAACGGGAGACACAATCGTCAAGGTTTCCCGGACGCTCGATAGGGTATGATCGGTACGCGACGGGCGGTAACTCTCTCTTCTATAGCATCTCCAAGCGGCGGGCGGACAGTATGAATACCGGTGGCGGTTCAGCGTACCAGAGTGCTTGTGAGCAGTACGCGGCCTACGGAGTGGATGTCGAAGCGGCCCTCAAGCGGCTCGCGACCATCCCCATTTCGCTCCATTGTTGGCAGGGGGACGATGTCTCCGGCTTCGAAAAGTCGGGCGACGAACTCGGTGGCGGGCTGGCCGTTACGGGAAGCTATCCCGGTAAAGCAACCAATGTCCACGAGCTTCGCGATGATCTCGATCTCGCCTACTCGCTTCTACCAGGCCGACATCGGTTGAATCTGCACGCCATCTATGGTGAGTTCGGCGACAAGGTACCTGCGCGGAATGAGATTGGCGTCGAACACTTTCAGGGCTGGATCGACTGGGCACACGAGCGTGGCCTGGGGCTCGATTTCAACCCTACGTTCTTCGCGCATCCACTCGCTGCGGATGGTTTAACGCTCTCGCATCCCAAAGCCGACGTGCGAAACTACTGGATGGAGCACGGCATCGCCTGCCGGCACATTGGAGCCGCGATGGGGGCAGGACTCGGCACACCAGCGGTTACCAACTTCTGGATGCCTGACGGCTATAAAGACACGCCGGCTGATCGGAAAGGCCCTCGCGAGCGACTGGCCGAGTCGCTGGACACCATCTTCGCCGTACCCATCAATCCCGCTTACAATCTCGACGCGGTCGAATGCAAGCTGTTTGGCATTGGGTCGGAGAGCTACGTCGTCGGCTCGCACGAGTTCTACCTTGGCTACGCGATCACCCGCGAGAAACTGCTGTGCCTCGACGCGGGCCACTTCCATCCCACGGAGATGATCAGCGACAAGATCTCGTCGGTGCTGGAGTATGTGCCCGAATTACTTCTGCACGTCAGTCGCGGCGTACGTTGGGATAGCGATCACGTGGTGACGCTTGGCGACGAGCTCTTCGCCATCGCGGGCGAGCTCGTTCGCGGCGATTACCTTGAGCGCACGCACATCGGCCTCGACTTCTTCGACGCCAGCATCAATCGCATCGCCGCCTGGGTGATTGGCACGCGCAACATGATTAAGGCGCTACTCGCCGCCCTGCTAGAACCTTCGACTAAACTACGACAGTACGAGGCTGAAGGCGATCTCACCGCGCGACTGGCGCTGATGGAAGAGATCAAGACGCTACCACTTGGCGTGGTGTGGGATCACTACTGCGAGCAGATGGAAGTTCCGGTCGGCATGGGCTGGCTGGAGAAGGTTCGACAGTACGAGGCGAACACACTCGCGAAGCGATAGGCGAACTGGCGGCACGACCTTTTGGGCGGAGATTTCTATGGCGGAAATGGATGCGACAATCGAAACGTCCTCGGGGGGCGAGTACGAGCGCGAGCCCGTGCCTAAGTCCGCCCTGATGGGCCCCGGCAAGTTCTGGGGCATGTACGCCGGCGAACACGCGGCGGGGACCGAGTTCATGATTGGTCCGCTGTTTCTTGGCGCGGGAGCAAGTCTGCAAGACTTGATCCTGGGACTACTGCTCGGAAATATTCTCGCGGTACTCACTTGGCGGTATCTCGTGGTACCCATCGCGATGGCGAAGCGAATGACCCTGTACTACCAGCTGGAGCGCATCGCCGGTGGTTCGATGGTCAAGATCTATAACGTGGTCAACGGCGTGCTATTCTGCTTCCTTGCCGGAGCGATGGTCACTGTGTCGGCGAGCGCGGTGGGGGTGCCGTTTAATATCAACTACACGGTTCCCGACAACCTGTTCGCCCTGGGCGAAGTTTCGTTCACGATGCTGGTGGTCATGGTGGGCGTGGTGATGGCCATCGTGGCCGCGGCGGGTTACGAAACGGTCGCGCGAGTTGCCAACCTCGCGGCACCCTGGATGATCGCCATCTTCGCCGCGTGCGGCATTGTTTCGCTGGGCCAGATGGAGGTAACCAGCTACGCTTCGCTCACCGAAAACTGGAACAATGCCATCGAGTTCGTGCAGGGGAAGAATCCTAACGCCATGCAGCTCAACTTCTGGCAAATCGTGCTCTTTGCGTGGCTGTGCAACGGCGCGATGCACTTCGGCATGGCCGACCTTACCATCTTTCGCTTCGCTCGCGATAAGTCGTCGGGCTGGGCACCAGCGATCGGTATGTTCCTGGGGCACTACATGGCCTGGATCGCCGCCGCGCTGTTGCTCGCCGTGCAGATCAAGCTTTCGCAGGACGCAACGCCAAACCCCGGTCGGCTCGCATGGATGTCGCTCGGCTGGACGGGCATCCTATGCGTGATCATCGCCGGATGGACAACCGCCAATCCCACCATCTATCGCGCCGGCCTCGCCTTTCAGGGGCTCTTCCCACGCAGTTCGCGGGTGTCGATGACACTGCTCGCTGGAGCGGTGGCCACGATCGCTGGTGCGTTCCCCAACCTTTCCGGCAAGCTGCTCGATTTCGTCGGCACCTACGGCACCGTGCTGGGGGCCATGGGCGCGGTGATCGTCGTCGATTTCTATTTAATGCGAAAATTTGGTTTGACGGATGAATACGCGGCCAAGAGTGGCATTACTTTCAATAGCGCCGTGCTCTTAGCCTGGGTACTCCCCGTGGCGGTTGGACTGTGGTTGATCTTCTGGCAAGGGGTGTTTGCCGCCTACTTGGTCATCCCGTGCTGGTTTGCGTGTGGCATCCTTTACCTGATATTGTCGAAGTTCGTGCAGCACCCGGTGCCTGAGTACGACCAACTAGCGAGCAAATAAGAAAGGCGAAGCATCATGGCACTCCGAACCGTTTCGTTCGCTGCTCTGGCAGCCACCGTCGCTCCAAGTCTGCTGTATTTAAACGGCACACTTACGCTCGAAGGAGTGATGTGGGTGGCGCTCGTGGGCACCATCGTTTGGTTTGGCGTCACACCGTTGTGGATGGACCGCAAGCGAGAGGTCGACGACACACAGGTTCAGATTTAGACTGGTAACGTCATGCCCTCACCCCATCACTACATCGCCTGCGACCTCGGAGCCGAGAGTGGCCGCGTCATTCTTGGCACGCTCGATGGCGAACGACTTGCGCTCGAGGAGGTTCATCGCTTCGCCAACCATGCCGTGCGAATCGGCGGCTCGATGCGATGGAACACCATCGGCATCTACGAGAACCTGCTCGAAGGGCTCCGCAAGATTGGTCGCAGAGGGGTTGCCGCGTCCGGCGTGAGCGTCGATTCGTGGGGCGTTGACTACGTCTTCATTGCGGCGGGGCAACCGATGCTCGCCCTGCCACACCATTACCGCGATCCTCGCACCGAGCCAATGCTTGCCGAGGCGCTTGCGCGGGTTGGCCGTGAGACGATCTTCGCCGAGACCGGCATCCAGTTCATGGCCCTCAATACGCTGTACCAGTTGATGGCCGATACGAAAGACAGTCGCGGAGTGCTTGCCTTAGCCGAGCAATTTCTTCCGACGGCCGACTACATGAATTTTCTGCTGAGCGGTGTCGCGCGGTGCGAGGCGAGCCTCGCGAGCACCACGCAGATCTACAACCCTGTCGTGAAAGACTGGTCGGTCAAGTTGATTGACGAGTGCGAACTTCCGCAGGCGATCTTTCCTATCATCGTTCCCTCGGGAACGGTGCTGGGACCACTGGCGTCTGACATCGAAGAGCATACGAGTCTCAAAGAAGTTCAGGTGATCGCCACTTGCTCGCATGACACGGGGGCGGCGGTCGCCGCGGTGCCTGCCGAGGGCGATGACTGGGCTTACTTAAGCTCTGGTACGTGGTCGCTGATTGGCGTCGAACTTCCCGAGCCGCTGCTTTCGGACGGCGCACGCGAAGAGAACTTCACCAATGAGATCGGATACGGCAATAGTGTTCGGTTCCTGAAGAACATCATCGGCCTGTGGCTATTGCAGGAATGCCGGCGAGCGTGGGAGCGCGACGGCGAATCGTACGACTACGCCGAACTCACGCAGCTTGCCCACGAGGCCCCGGCGTTCGTCTCGGTGGTGGACCCCAACGCATCCCAGTTCATGCATCCCGCGCACATGCCGACGGCGATCGCCGACTATTGCCGTTCCACAGGTCAGCAAGCTCCCGAAACTCCAGGCCAGTTCGCGCGGTGCATCTTCGAGAGTCTCGCGCTGATGTACGCCGACAAGCTCGATGTCATCGAGTCGCTCACCGGTCGTACGATTCGCAAGCTGCACATCGTTGGCGGTGGCAGCCAGAACCGGCTGCTCAATCAATTCGCCGCCGACGCCACGGGGCGCACGGTACTCGCCGGCCCCGTCGAAGCGACGGCCATCGGTAACTTGCTTATCCAAGCGATCGCGCTCGGCGAGCTCGACGACCTTGCGTCGCTTCGCAAGGTGGTCCGCCAATCTTTCCCCATCGACACCTACCAACCTACGAATGCCGATGCCTGGGCCGAAGCCCGCCGGCGATTCGCCAGCCTGGAGTTAACCCAATGAGTTCGCACCACTACCGCTACGTCAATTACCTGTGGGACGACGAGAAGGCCGCCGCACTCGATCCGGTCGAACGACTCGTCTACCGGTCGAACCTGCTGGGTTCCGATCAGCGCATCACCAATACGGGCGGTGGAAACACCTCGTCGAAAACGCTGGAGGTCGACCCGCTGACTGGCGACGACACCGAAGTGCTGTGGGTGAAAGGCTCGGGCGGTGACTTGCGGACATCGAAGCGCGAGAACTTTTCGTCGCTCTACCAGTCGAAGCTGCTCGGCCTGCAGCATGCGTACAACGCCGATCCCAACCGAGGGCCAAAGTCCGACGCCGAAGATCGCATGGTCGGCATGTACTCACACGCGACTTTCAACCTGAACCCTCGGCCTTCGTCCATCGATACGCCGCTGCACTCGTTTATTCCGTTCAAGCATGTCGATCACATGCACCCGAATGCGGCGATCTCGGTCGCGGCGTCGCGGAACTCCGTCGAACTGACGCGAGAGATCTACGGTCACACGGTCATTCACACGCCTTGGCTTCGGCCGGGCTTCGAACTCGGTCTCGAAATGCAGCGCATCGTTTCCGAGCATCCCGAAGCGGTCGGCATCATCATGGGCCAGCACGGGCTCATCAACTGGGACGATGACGACAAGCGGTGTTACGAGCTGACGTTGTCCTTGATCGAGAAGGCAGCTGCCTATATCGAGGAGAAATACCTAGCGAAGGGTGGCGATGCAAAGGCGTTCGGGGGTGAGAAGTACGCCTCGCTCGACGAGTCGACCCGCCGGGCGACGTTCGCCACGATTCTTCCTTGGCTCCGCGGACGTGTATCGCAAGAGAAGCGATTCATCGGCACCGTGCAGGATGACGAGACGATTCGTCGGTTTGTCAATTCGCACGACGCGCCGCGACTAGCCGAGCTCGGCACCAGCTGCCCCGATCACTTCCTTCGCACGAAGATCAAGCCGCTTTACGTGGCGTGGGATCCGGCGTCGGGTGACATTGAGGAGCTGAAGCGATTGCTCGACGAAGGACTTGCGCAGTACCGCGAGGACTACGCCGCTTACTACCAGTCGTGCAAACGGCCCAACTCGCCGGCGATGCGCGACCCCAACCCAACGGTCATTCTGATCCCGGGCCTGGGCATGATTGCATGGGGTAAGAGCAAAAGCGAGTCGCGCGTGACTGCCGAGTTCTACAACTGCGCGGTGGAAGTGATGCGTGGTGCCGAGGCGATCGACGAGTACATTGCCCTGCCGCTTCAGGAAGCGTTCGACATCGAGTACTGGCTGCTCGAAGAAGCCAAGCTCCAGCGAATGCCGCCCGAGAAGGAACTCGAGCGACAAGTCCACATCGTCATTGGCGCTGGCTCGGGGATCGGAAAAGAGACCGCTCACCGTTTGAGCAAAGAGGGAGCTCACATTGTCGCAGTCGACTTAAATCGCGAAGCGGCCGAGGCGACCGCCGCGGAGATCACCGCGAAATTGGGCGCGGGGATCGGCGTGGCTGGCTCGGGCATCAGTGGCTGCGGTCCCGCGATTGGTTTGATGACCGACATCACCAGCCGCCAGAGCATTCGCATGATGCTCGACGAAGTCGCGCTAGCATATGGCGGCTTCGACGCGATCGAAGTGACGGCCGGCATCTTTGTCCCCAGCGACACGACGGGCCACATTCCCGACGACAAGTGGGCGCTCACGTACAACATCAATGTTACCGGAAGTTACCTAGTGGCCGACGAGGCCTCCAAGACTTGGCGCGATCAAGGCCTGCGGGGCGCACTCGTGCTAACCACTAGCGCGAACGCTGCTGTCGCGAAGAAAGGTAGCCTGGCCTACGACACGTCGAAGGCCGCGGCGAATCACTTGGTTCGCGAGTTGGCGATGGAACTCGCGCCGCTAGTTCGCGTTAACGGCGTCGCGCCGGCCACGGTGGTGAAGGGATCGGCCATGTTCCCTCGCGATCGGGTGATTGGTTCGCTCGCCAAGTACGACATCCCCTACACCGACGACGAGCCCACCGAGTCGCTGGTCGACAAACTGGCTCAATTCTACGCCAACCGCACGCTGACCAAGTCGCCAATTACGCCCGCCGACCAAGCCGAAGCGTACTTTCTGCTGGTGAGCCAGCGTTTGAGCAAGACCACCGGGCAGATCATCACGGTCGATGGCGGATTGCACGAGGCGTTCCTTCGCTAGACAATCGGGGCTTTTGCCCTCATCGTAGTTTGCAATATGGACGACCCCCTCGACCTCGCCCGCGTGACGCAGGAAACGTGGATCGAACGTGTCCATTTCTACAACGAAACCGATTCGACGAACACTCGCGCGCTGGAGCACGCGGCGACGGCGAGCGAAGGGCTCACCGAGCTGTTTGTCGCCCAGCAGCAGACGGCCGGTCGCGGACGCGGAAACAATCGCTGGTGGTCCGACCATGGTTCACTAACTTGGTCAGTGCTCACCCGGGCGATTGACACACCACCCGCAAGTTTGCCGAAAGCGTCTTTGACGATCGGGCTGTCTCTCTGCGAAGCTGTCGAGCAGTTCACACGTGGTGACGTCGCCCTCAAATGGCCCAACGACGTGTATCTCGACGGCAAAAAGCTCGCAGGCATCCTGATCGAGCTTGCGGGAAGCGATCGTCGCCGGCTGGTGATTGGCGTTGGACTGAATGTGAATAACTCGGTCCTGAATGCTCCGCCGGAAGTTCGCGATCGTGCCACCAGTCTTATCGACAACCAATCTGTTCCGGGCACCACCCTCGACCGCACGGCGGTGCTCGTGGCATGCCTGACGGAGATCGAGAGGCACTTGTCGCGATTCGAGAACGAAGATGCTCAGCTATCCGACGAATGGCGATCAAGGTCATTGCTCACCGGTCGCACGGTCACGCTCGCCACGCCGAAGCAGGAGATTCGCGGCGTATGCGAAGGCCTCGCCGACGACGGGGCACTCCTCCTACGCACTGCCGCAGGTGTAGAAGCTTGCTACGGCGGGGTGGTTGTGGGGTTTGAGTGAACGAATAGCGACCAGGATTCAAATTCGGCGCAACTCCCACTATCCTGAGTGGGCACGAGGTTCGTGACACAACCCTTCAGGTCGGCCCCCTACCCTCTTCGCAGGATACGCCGGTGGAAGTATTTTTCGTAATTGCTCAGGCAGTACCGCCATCGAACGCCGATGGATGGGCAGGCGTTGTCGAAGGCCGCGGGATCGAACTGACGATCGTTGGCATGGCGATCGTGTTTTCCGCGCTCGTGATTATCTCGCTGTTCATCGCGGCACTCCCCAAAGTGCTCGAATGGCTCGATCCCTATCTACCGAAAGGGCACGGCCCGGACGCTCCAACACGGGATGAGCAGACAACGCTGGAGGAGGAAAAGGTAGTGGCTGCGATTGGACTTGTGCTGCATACCGAATTGCAAAAGGTGCTCCAGAAGCCGGACTGAACCGAATAGTTGACGGCCCTCTTCTCCCGCGTCGCCACGCCGAGCCTCGATCCGATGGATATCTTTCACCAGTTTCTCGACACCACCGGATTCGCCAACCTCACGGTCGGAAATCTGGTGATGATATTGGTGGGCCTCGTGTTCATCGCCCTGGCGATCATCAAGGACTACGAACCGTTGCTGCTTGTGCCGATTGGGTTTGGTATCTTGATCGGCAACATCCCAGCAAGCGACGACATGCAGCTCGGCGTGTACGATTCCGGCAGCGTGTTGTCGTACATCTATTTCGGGGTGAGTCAGGGCATCTTCCCTCCCCTCATCTTTCTGGGCATCGGGGCAATGACCGACTTCTCCACGATGCTCTCGAACCCTAAGCTTATTCTTCTTGGCGCCGCGGCGCAGATGGGGATCTTTCTCACGCTCATCGGCGCGATGTACCTCGGCTTCTCTCCCAAAGAGTCGGCCGCTATTGGAATCATCGGGGGCGCGGATGGTCCTACGGCCATCTTCCTCGCGTCGAAACTTGCCCCCTCACTCATCGGCCCCATTGCTATCGCGGCGTACTCTTACATGGCTCTCGTGCCAGTGATTCAGCCGCCGATCATGCGACTTCTCACCACCCGGGAAGAGCGGCTCATCCGGATGAAGCCTCCTCGCCATGTCACGCGTCGTGAAAAGATCATCTTTCCAATTGCTGCATTTCTCATCTGCACAATGATTGCCCCTGGTTCGTTGGTGCTAGTGGGCATGTTGTTTCTCGGGAATTTGCTGAAGGAAAGCACCGTTACCGAGCGACTCGCGAACAGTGCTCGCAACGCGATGATTGACATCGTCACGATCTTGCTGGGCTTCTCGGTGGGGGCCAGCACCGACGCCGACAATTTCCTTACCAAACAGTCGCTAATGATCTTTGGGCTGGGGGCTCTGAGTTTCGCCGTTGCCACAGCATCGGGGATACTCTTTGCAAAGTTGATGAACTTATTTCTTACCCACAAGATCAATCCTCTGATTGGCGCAGCGGGCGTATCGGCGGTGCCCGACTCCGCTCGAGTTGCTCAAATGGTGGGTCAAAGCGAAGACCCGCACAACTTCCTGCTGATGCACGCTATGGCTCCCAACGTCGCTGGCGTGATTGGTTCCGCAGTCGCCGCGGGTGTGTTGTGGAGCGTCCTTGCGGGTCAATAACCAAGTCCCTATTGCAGTCACGCCTCGGATCTTTTCGACAAGAGTATCACCGTGCCGAAGAAAAAAGTCGACTTCATGTGCACCGCGTTTCGCGACGGCTTTCAGTCCGTCTACGGAGCTCGTGTGCTGACCAAGGACTTCCTACCTGCTCTTGAAGCTGCTCGGCATGCGGGCATCGACTATTTCGAGGCCGGCGGCGGGGCGCGCTTCCAGTCGCTTTACTTCTACTGCCAGGAAGACGCGTTCGACATGATGGACGCCTTCCGCGCGACGGTCGGCCCCGATGCCAACCTGCAGACGCTCTCGCGCGGCGTCAACGTCGTCGGGCTCGACTCGCAGTCGAGCGATGTCATCAAGCTACATGCCGAGCTCTTCAAGAAGCACGGTATGACCACCATCCGCAACTTCGACGCCCTGAACGATGTCAACAACTTAATCTACAGCGGCCAGTGCATTGTCGATGCGGGCCTGCTGCACCAAGTTGTCGTCACGATGATGGAGCTGCCACCAGGCTGTGAAGGCGCGCACGACGCCGACTTCTACGCGAAGACCCTTCAGCAAATTCTCGACGCTGATATTCCCTATGACGCGGTTTGCTTCAAGGACGCCTCGGGCACCGCCGTACCTTCGAAGGTGTATGAGACCATCAAACGGGCGCGGAAGATGCTGCCCGCGAATACCTACATCCATTTTCATACTCATGAAACGGCCGGCGTCAGTGTGCTGGCGAACAAGGCGGCACTCGACGCCGGTGCCGACGCCATCGACTTGTCGCTCGCCCCCTGCTCCGGCGGCACCTGTCAGCCCGATATTTTGGTGATGTGGCACGCCCTGCGTGGCAGCGAGTATGAGCTCGATATCGACATCGATAAGGTTCGTGAAGCGGAAGAAGTCTTCAAGGAATGCATGAAGGACTACTTCCTTCCCCCCGAGGCGGTCGCTGTCGAACCGCTGATCCCGTGGAGCCCCATGCCTGGTGGCGCGCTCACCGCCAACACGCAGATGCTCCGCGACAATGGCATCATGGACAAGTATCCGGAGATGATCCGAGCGATGGGCGATGTCGTTCGCCTCGGTGGCTACGGCACCTCGGTCACGCCTGTGTCGCAGTTCTACTTTCAGCAGGCCTTTAACAACGTCATGTTTGGTCCGTGGGAGAAGATCGCCGAACCTTATGGCCAGATGGTCCTCGGTTACTTCGGTAAAACACCGGTGCCGCCAGACCCCAAGATTGTCGAACTTGCATCCACTCAGCTAGGCCTCGAGCCAACCCTTCGCGCGCCGCTGGAGATGAACGACGAAGACCCAAAGAAGGGACTCGAAGCTGCGCGTAAGACGCTGAAAGAGCACAGCCTTCCCGAGAGCGACGAGAACCTATTCATTGTCGCAACGTGCGGGGCCAAAGGCATTGCTTTTCTCGAAGGCAAAGCGGAACTCGGGGTTCGCAAAGTCGAAAAGACGTCCAAGTCCGACACCGTCCCCGCCGCGACGCCACCGGCGCCGAATCAACCGGCCGAGTACACGGTAACCGTCAACGGCAAGGACTATTTCCTGGCGTTCAACGGCAACAACGTCGTGGTGGATGGCAACACCTACCAGGTAGCACTCACCCCGCGATCTGGCAGTCGTGCGCCTGGAAATTCCGACCCTAGCCCTCCGTCCGCCGCCACGACGGTCGTCCAGTCGCAGATGCCAGGACTACTGCTTCGAGTGAACGTCAAACCGGGCGAGCGCGTGAGATCCGGCCAACCGCTGTTCGTACTTGAAGCGATGAAGATGGAAGTGCCAGTACCGGCCCCCGTGGATGGCGTCGTCAAGGAACTGCTGGTCCAAGCAGGGCAGCAGATTGCAAATCACCAGGACATGGCGGTGCTGGGGTAAGAGGGATGTCGCGTCTTATTTAATGATGCGGTCGTATTCGCTATGGTGGCCGATCCAGACCCAGACGTAGCCCGACTCGTCCTCTATAGCCAAAGCCCTATACGATCTCCCCACGCGGGCTGACCAAAAGTGTCCCAGTTTCTTGAAGCGAATTGATGGATGCTTGCAATCCTGCTTGAGCAACTCAAAGCTCTTCCTAGCTAGTTGCTGCACTTCTGGGTCAAGACATCGGAACCGCGCCCAGAACTGTGGAGTTGTGCGATGCACTTACAGCTCTCCCAGCTCATTTCGCGCCGCAGCTTGCTTTGCCTCATCGATCAGAAAATCCAACCTTCCGGAATCGGAGTCTCTTTCGATGTCACGATCCCAGCGTTCCCAGTCTCGTTCCTCAAACCACGAACGAAGGATCGCCAGATCATGCGGCGTGAGTGCGTCTATAGCCGATTGAATTGCTTCTACTTCAGTCATCAATAAGTCTCCTGCGTCCCCTTACACTCCATTGAAGCAAGCAGGTTCTTTAGAGTCAATCCAAGTTGTGGAGAGCAAACCTACTACGGAAATCATCCCGGCACGTACGCCTCCGGTACCTCGACGCCATTCAGCCGCAAGTACACCCGGAGAATCGCTCGGTGGTGCACCATGTGGCTGAGGCCGAAGTTTCGTAGCACGGAGTTACGCGACATCGTGAAGAGTGGCACGCCACCGCGAGCGAGGGTCCACGGGTCGTCGATCGTTTCGTCTTTGGCTTTGGAGAACGCGGATCGGGCTCGTTCGACGTTGGAGTCGAAAAGCTCAACGATCTCGCTCGCCTTCGTCAGCTTCGGCGACACATACTCTTCCTCGCCGGGGGGCGCAATGTCCCACACGTCGTAGTCAAAGATGCCGGCGATCCAGTCGGCGATCTCCGCCAGGTGATTGGCGTTCCAACCAATAGTCATCATGCCTTCGCGAGCTTTCCAGTCCAGCAGTTCGTCGGGCACCAGCAGCAGAACCTCGCGGGTGCGGGCTACTTCATGTTCAAACTCCGCCAACAATCGATCGACGTAACGCATCTGCACTCCTCTGGTCCAAATTAAACGTTTGCCTTAGCGATCCACGCGGGCCGACCCGCCAGCGGCGAGCTTCTCGACTTCTTTCAGCGTTGCCATCGTGGTGTCACCCGGCGTCGTCATCGCCAGGGCACCGTGTGCCGCGCCGTACTCCACCGCCATCTGGGCGTCGCCGGTCGTCATCATTCCGTAGATGAAGCCGGACGCAAAGCTATCGCCGCCACCAACACGGTCCAATATTTCGAGGTTCTCTCGATGCGTGGCCTCGTAGAACTTGCCGTCGTACCAAGCTAGCGCCCCCCAATCGTTGGTGCTCGCCGATCGAACGGTGCGGAGCGTGGTGGCCGTTGCTCGGAAGTTGGGATACTCTTCGACCGCCCGTTCGATCATCCGTTTGTAGCCCTCAAGCGGCAGCTCTTGGTGTTGTTCGTCGAGGCCCGGTACTTCTAGTCCCAGGCAGGCGGTGAAGTCTTCTTCGTTGCCAATCATCACGTCCACCAGCTTCGCGATGCGGCGATTCACTTCTTGCGCTCGCGTCTGACCGCCGATCGACTTCCAGAGCGATGGCCGATAGTTGAGATCGTAAGACGTGACGACACCATGCTGCTTTGCAATCGTAAGGGCTTCTTCCACAACATCGGGCGTGGTGTCCGACAGGGCGGCGAAGATACCACCAGTGTGGAACCAGCGAACTCCTTGCTTGCCGAAGAGTGTAGGCCAGTCGATGTCGCCGACCTTCAGTTGCGATGCGGCGGTTAGCCCTCGATCGGAGCAACCGACCGCCCCACGAACCCCGAAGCCTCGTTCGGTGAAGTTCAAACCATTCCGCACCGTTCGGCCGATGCCATCGTATGGAACCCAGCGAAGGTACGAGAGATCGACGCCCCCTTGGAGCATCAGATCCTCAACCAGCCGTCCGACTTCGTTGTCGGCAAGTGCCGTGACGATCGCGGTGCGCATGCCAAAACAACGCCGCAGTCCGCGGGCGACGTTGTACTCCCCCCCGCCCTCCCAGGCTTGAAACTGCCGCGTAGTGCGAACGCGTCCCTCGCCAGGGTCGAGGCGAAGCATCACCTCGCCTAGCGACACTTGATCGAAAACACAGGAGCCGGAAGGTTTGATCTGAAGAGATGCCATGGAGAGCTTCGGTTGGCTATCCGACGAGGCGTAGCTCATCGGCTGTTTCATTTGGAGACGGATTGCGTTATTGCCTGACCAGCGCCACCGCTTCGGCGACCGCCTGCCGAACGGGGTCGAAGTCGCCAGTTGCGTAAAGCGATGGGCTTACCATCCAACTTCCCCCACACGCCACGACGCGATCGAAGGCTAAGTAGTCCCGCACATTCTGCGGACCAATTCCGCCCGTGGGCAGGAACCGAAGAGTACGATAGGGCCCGGCGAGTGCCTTGATCGTCGCCAACCCACCGAAAGCCTCGGCGGGGAAAAACTTGACGACTTCGATCTCGTGCTCCAGCGCCTGCTCGATCTCCGTCGGCGTGCACACACCCGGGAAGATGGGCATGCCGATCGACACCGCGTGGCTGACCACTTTTGGATTGAAACCGGGCGACACTAAGAAACTGGCACCCGCCGCTTGCGCTTGATTGGCTTGTTCGATGTTGAGCACCGTGCCCGCTCCCACTAGCAGGTCGCCGCGTTTGGCCATTCGCTCGATGACCTGTAGCGCCGCTGGCGTGCGAAACGTGACCTCCGCCACAGGCAGTCCACCCGCCACGAGCGCCTCGGCGAGCGGTTCGGCACGCGAAGCGTCGTCTAGTGCAATGACCGGCACCAAGCGATGGAGTTCAAGCTGTTCACAAATCTTGTTCATGTTGGATTTATTCTTTTATAGACGCCGCAGCGTTAGCCCACCATCGATCGGCAAAACGGCACCGGTCGCGTAGCTCAGCGCACCACTGGCCAGCACCGCCACCGCTCGGCCAATATCTTCCGGCGTTCCCCAGCGTGGTTCGACGGTTAATCCCTCAGCAAGCAACTTGTCATATTTCTCGGTGACGCCGGCCGTCATGTCGGTACGAATCACGCCGGGCCGAACTTCATAGACGGGAATGCCGAACTCGCCGAGCCGCGCGGCCCAAAGCTGCGTCGCCATCGCTACGCCGGCTTTCGAGATGCAGTAGTCCCCGCGATTCACCGACGCCACGGTTGCACTGATGCTCGATACGTTGATAACGGCCCCTTGGAATTGAGCGTCTGCCCTTCGTTGCTCAATAATCCACTTGGCGACGGCTTGCGTGAGAAAGTACGGGCCGCGAAGGTTGATTCGAATCAAACGATCGAAACTTTCGGGCGTGGCGTCGAGCAAGTCGGCTCGAACCTCCGGTGCGACACCCGCGTTGTTCACCAGCACATCGAGACGCCCAAACCGCGCGCGAATCTCCGACAGCATTGTGCCGTGATCGGCGAGTTCTCCAATGTCGGCTTGGCAATAGAGCGTCGCCGCGCCCCGCGATTCGATATCGGCAATTGCTTCGGCAACTTCACCCAAGGGGCGGCGGCCATTGATCACCACATCAAACCCTGCCCCGGCCAACGCGCATGCAACGCCGTGACCAATGCCTCGGCTGCCGCCAGTAACTAACGCAACTCGCTTGTGTGATGCTGTAGACATAGAGGGCTGCATTCAAACTTACTTAGTGCGGGGAGGACCATAGAAGGTGTAGTACGGCTCGCCCTTCGCCAAGCGGCCAACGTAAAGCGCCGCCTCGCGAAGGTGGTAATCGCCCCACATGCACGACTCGCCCACGGGAACTTTGCGGCCGAGCGGCACATGGTCCCAGCCGTTGGGTTGATGGTAAACCGTGTGAAGCAACAGTCCTTCATGGCGATCGTCGGTCGAAAGGTACGGCTCGTCGAGCAACGTGTGAAGAACGGTGAGCCCCGCCTGCGTGTACCTTGCGGCCGCTGCGGGATCACTAGACTCAAGATAATGCCCCAACCGCAACAACCCCTGGCACGCGATCGCGGCGGCGGAGCTATCGACGGGCTCGACGTCGTTGAAGGGGTTCGCAGGTTTATCGAGGTAATCGCCAAGTTGGGGGAGCCCTGGCGCGCCGGTGTCCCAGTAAGGCACGCCGCACGTTGGGGTGTACTCGATGTAGAAGTCGCAAGTTGCTCGGGCGGCTTTCAGGAACAACTGCTCGATGGCTTCTCTTCCGCCATGCGGCTCTAGCTCCGCATCCTCACGCGTCGCCAGCCACTCTAGCTGTTCTGGGAAACCAACCATCGCCCACGCCAAACCGCGAGTCCAGGTACTGAACGGCGAATAGCCTTGCTGCGACGACGGCGCGCGATAGTCGCCATTGTTGGTGTTGAACAGCGACTCGTGTGCTGTTCGCCCGCGAACGTCGTAGGTGTCGCGATCCTCGCCGTACCAAATATTGTACTTCGCGGTGGCGCTACCATGGTCGATGATCCGCTCCAGCAAACTAATTCGCTCGTCGCGTTCGCCCATGAACGAGTGGCCCAACTGGTGCGACCAAGCGATCGCTCGACAGGAACGGATGGTGTCGACAAATAACGACTGCGGGCCATTGAACGAGTAGATGTAGCCCCCCTTCTCGCGCGTCGTCGACCACCGCGAGGCTTGCACCGCTCCGGTTGCCTTGAGAGCGAGCTCGTAGAAGTTTCGCTCCCATTCGTTATCGGGGATGCGACCTTCGTTCATCAACCGTAACAGCGTGCCATAGGTGCTCACGTTGTTGAAGCCGTGATCATGGACGCCGATGTGGGTGATGTGCGGCGCCATCGCGGCCACCGTACGGTCGCGGCCGAGTTCGAGATATCGCTCGTCACCCGTCGCGTCGAACTGCAGCAGCAGGCTGCCGTACTGAAAGCCTTGCGTCCATTCGGTCCAGCCTTGGGCTTGGTAGAGCCCGTCGATCGTAAAAACCGGAGTTGGGCTGCCGATTTTCCAGCGTCCTTCAATGCGATCGAGGCGGTCTGCTGAGGCCGACCACATCTTAGCGATTCGGGGCAGAAGATCGCTGGGCGTCAGCTCTTGTTGGACGTAAATCATCGGAGAAAAAGCAAAATAGGGAGTTACTAAGAAATCGGCGTTGGTGACGTTCGTCGATTCTACACCACGCGTTCGCGCCGAGTCAGGGGAATGGCTGGTCGGGACTCTGTGGGTCGCTCGGCACCACGGCTTGGTTTAAAATACACCCGGCGTCTCCCCGCCAATTCGCCGAGCTCGCAACTACGGTCGCGAATTGACTTATAAAGGATGCACCTCACCTCCGATTGAAGGCGTTTAAGGGCTATGGGGCCTACGACTTCCTCCTCTCTCCATTCTCCAACAAATTGATAAGCGTGGATCGCACTGAACTTCATCATCAAGTCCGCCAGGTCGTAGACACCACTCCCGTGTGGGACCTGCACACCCATTTGTATCCCCCGACCTTTGGCACTCCGATGGCGGGCGGCGGACGGCACGGGGCGGACCCGAGGGGGCTCATGCTGTGGGGCATCGACGAACTTTTGACCTACCATTACTTGGTGGCGGAAGTCTTTCGAGTGGTGCCATCGCGGAAGTTGCCCTACGACACTTTCTGGAAGATGACGAAAGAGGATCAAGCCGATCACATTTGGCAGCACCTGTTCGTCGAGCGTTCGCCCGTCAGCGAAGCGTGCCGCGGTGTGCTGACAACTCTTGCAAGGTTGGGATTGGATCCGTCGGACAAGAACCTCGCTGGTTATCGCCGGTGGTTCGCTGAACAAGACCCTGACAAACACATCGACCGTGTGATGGAAGTGTCGGGCGTTTCGCGAATCACTATGACCAACGACGTGTTTGACGACAACGAGCGCGAGCGGTGGTTGGCTGATGGCCGAGTTGGCAGCGACCCGCGGTTTGCACCGGTGCTGCGATTCGACCCGCTGGTGTGCGACTGGCCGACCGCCGCAAAGAAAATGTCCGCGTGGGGATACGAGACGACCGAAGAGATCTCGCCTCGGTGTATCGCCGAGGTGCAGCGATTCCTTGGCGACTGGATCAATCGCATCGGTGCCCTTTACTGCGCGGTGAGTTTGCCCCCGACTTTCCGCTACTTGGGTCCTGACGACCGACAGGCAAGCAGCGTGATATTCCGCGAGGCGATCCTGCCGGCACTCGAAGAACGCAACCTGACGATGGCCTTGATGATCGGCGTCACACGGGGCGTGAATCCGCGGCTGACCCTCGCGGGCGACGCCTTGGAGAAGGCCGACGTGATGAGCGTTTCGCGCCTTTGTGCCGACTTCCCCAACAACCGTTTTCTGGTGACTCTGTTGTCTCGCGAAAACCAGCACGAGCTCGCCGTCGCGGCTCGGAAGTTTGACAATTTGATGCTGTTTGGCTGCTGGTGGTTCTTGAACAATCCCTCGCTCATCGAAGAGATGACGCGGATGCGAATGGAGTTGCTGGGCCTGTCGTTCGCGCCCCAACACTCCGATGCCCGGGTGCTCGAGCAAATCGTCTACAAATGGGCTCACAGCCGCGAAATCATCGCCAAGGTGCTGGCCGACAAGTACGCCGACATCGCTGCGACCGGCTGGCCAATCACCGAAGCGGACATGCGGCGCGATGTTCAGCTGTTGCTGTGCGACAACTTCGCTCGATTCGTCGCTGGCGAGTAGTTCTTTAACTCCAATGCTTTTGAAAGATTTCTGAAGATGAATACTAGGCTGGGCCTGAGAATGTCGCGTGCCACGAAGGCGTTGGTAGCTGTAGCCATACTCGTAAGCATTTTGTGCTGCTCCCCGTCCCAAGCGGCGGAACTCGCATACACTCAAGAAGAAGATGGCGTAACCATCACGGTCGATGGAGATCTCTTCACTCGCTACGTGTTCTCTTCCGGCACGAAGCCCATTCTCTACCCAGTCGTTAGCCCCAGCGGAGTGCCGGTTACGCGAAGCTACCCCATCGAGGACGCCCGGCCGCACGAGAGCAAGGACCACCCTCACCATCGCTCGCTTTGGTTCGGGTACCAGGGGATCAATGGCGTCGACTTCTGGCTGGAGCCTTCGGACCCGAAGAAGCCCAAGCCCACCGATGGCCGGCAAATCCATCGCGGCATCAAGAAGCTCGAGAAGGATGGCGATACGATTCTCTTGATCACGGAAAACGACTACGTCGACGCCGCGGACAAGCTGGTAGCCAAGGACGAACGCACCATTCGTTTCGGCACGGATGACAATGGCGCCCGATGGATCGACTACACGATTAAGCTCTGGTCGCCCAACGGCCCGCTGAAGTTGAGCGATACTAAGGAGGGTGCCTTCGCGGTCCGCGTGGCCGGATCGATGGACGTCGCGAAGAAGCTTGGAGGCACGTTCGTCAACAGCCACGGCGACGTGGATCAACGCGGAGCGTGGGGCAAACCGGCTGCGTGGGTTGACTACCAAGGTCCGGTAGAAGGCGAAGAAGTTGGCATCGCCATTCTCGCCCATCCCTCGAGCCTGCAGGCCGAACCTCGCTGGCATGTCCGTGACTACGGGCTGTTCACCGCGAACCCCATTGGTGCTCACGACTACTCGGGTGGCAAAGTGAAAGGTGGCCTGGAGCGTCCGGAGGGCGAGCCAATCGTGCTGCGTCATCGCGTGATAGTTCATAAGGGAGATCACCTCGACGCCGACATTGCCGGCAGCTACGCCCGCTACGCCGAATCGGAATAGTCTAGTCGGGAAGCCCCAGTTCTTCGCACGCTCCCATTACTTCGGCGAACGGGACGTGAATCAACTCGCCGAAGCTCTTGTGGGTACGAAGCTTGGCCCGGCTTGAGGCCGGCGACGTGACGCCGCACAGAAAACGGGTCATCTGCCTGGCGGTCGCCAGAGCCTTATGCCGTTCGGAGGCAACAGCGCGGATCGTTTGCCGATCGCTATCCGTGAGCGATGCGGGCGTACCCCCCAGCGGTTTGCCTGCAACGCCGGCACAGCGATCGCAATGACCACACGGCTCTCGTTGCTCACCAAAGTACTCCAGCAGCGTCTGGGTCAGGCAGCCCGTGGATTCGGCGAGGTCGATTACATTGTGGATGCGAGCGATGTCGTTTTGCTCGCGTGTCACGAAGCGATCAAACAGCGAATCCACCACCGCTGGCAGATCTTCAACTCTTTTGGTGATGCGATAACCGTTGCGAACACCAGTAGTCTCCAACACCAGATCGCCTTGCTGATCGAGGTAGTCGAGCGCTGCCACGATGCGGTCGCGCGGCTCGCGGAGCGCATCGGAGGCCTTCGCCACGTCGATTGAAAACCACACGCTCGCCTGCTTGGCTTGCTTAAAGATGCTACCGATAAACTTTGCCCGGTCGGCGTCAAAACGAGCAAGGATTTCGGCCGAACGCCGCAGCGGTTTGAAGCGGTACTGCGTAAAAATCGCGCCGGTCGGCTGGACGATGCCTTCTAATTCCAGATAGGTCATCAGCGTTCGGACGACGATATCGCGGACATCGTGGTTGTTGGAAAGATCGTAGAGCGACAACTCGACCTCGTCACCACGGGTGCCGAGTACCTCTTCCACGAGGCTCGCAATGGCAGAGCGGGTGGGAGTATCGCCGTAGCTGAAATTTTCGAGTGTGATGACATCGTCGGCCGAGCCCAATAGTTCGCAGTGCGCTGGCTCGCCATCGCGGCCGGCGCGGCCGATTTCCTGCATGTAGCTTTCAATGCCCTTGGGCAAATTGTAATGGTAGACCGATCGGATATTCGCCTTGTCGATTCCCATCCCGAAAGCGATCGTCGCGACCACCACCATGTCGTCTGCCGCCATGAAGGCATCCTGGATTTCGTTCCGCTTATCGGTACCTAGCCCTGCGTGATAGGCCCGAGCGCTGATCCCCTGCCCCGCGAGAAACGCCGCGACTTGTTCGGCAGTCTTCTGCAACGTGACGTACACAATGGCCGGGCCGACGGGACGCTCCTTGATTCGCTTGAGCAACACGTCGCGGCGTTCCTGATCGGTCGCGCAAGGCGTGGCGTGAAGGTGTAGGTTGGGGCGGTAGAAGCCGGTCTGCACCACCTCCCCGGGCTCGATGCTGAACGCCTCGGCAATATCCCCGGCGACCTCGGGCGTCGCAGTGGCAGTGAGGGCTAACACTCGTGGAATCTCAAGCTTCGCCGCAAGCGACGCAATCCGCAGGTAGTCGGGCCGAAAGTTGTGTCCCCATTGGCTAATGCAGTGCGCCTCGTCGACGGCAAGCATCGCAATTTTGAGCCGTTCCAGGGTTTTGAGGAACCGCTCGTTCCCCAATCGTTCGGGCGAAACGTACAGCAACCGCGTTCGCCCCGCATGCAGGTCGTCGTAGACCTGAAGATTTTCCTCCCGCGTTAGACTCGAATCGAGCCGCGCGGCGGCGACACCGCGGCGGATGAGAAAATCGAGCTGGTCTTTCATCAGGGCGATAAGTGGCGAGACAACGATCGTGACGCCATCTAGCAGTAGCGCCGGGAGCTGATAACACAGGCTTTTTCCGCCGCCGGTCGGAAAAATCGCGAGAGACGACCTTCCCTGCAGCAAACACCGGATGACGTCCGCCTGCCCCGGCCTGAGAGATTCGAACCCGTACACTTCGCGGAGCTTCGCCGCCGCTTCGCGTGGAATACCGTTAGCGTTATCTTGATTGGCTGGAGCGATGGTGGCTGTCATGTTGCAATCTCCCCCGAGAATTTCAGTTCACTACCTACAATGTACGCCCGTTCAATCCACCTATACTACCGATCTTCCGACCCGGTGCAAGCACTTTTTTGAACATCTGCACAGTTTTCCGAAATTTGCGTTTTTGCCTGGGAGCTTTCCATTACTACCCGCGAAGTGCTGCAGGTTGCCCGCCCCGGGCTGTGGTCCACGCACCTTTGGTTTTACCTGCTGCCACTCGGTGGGTATCGGGTGCTCGACACGCTGGGGTTTTGGCTGGGGGCGGTGTACGTCACGTTTCCACTGGGGCTTTTGCTCTATGGCTGGAACGACTGGGCCGACTATGAAACCGACTCGCGCAATCCGCGAAAAGGCAATGTCCTTTTTGGTGCGCGGCTTTCGAAGCCTTCGCTCGCCAAGTTGCCGTGGTGGATCGCGGTGGTGCAGGTGCCGTTCTTCATCGCCTTCATTTGGCTAGTCGGCGCGAAGTTCCTTCTATGGATCGCAGCGGCGGTGGTCGTCAATACGCTCTACAATTCGCCGCGATTGGATTTCAAAGGCCGCCCGCTGCTTGACGTGCTGTGCCAAAGTGGCTACCTGCTGGTGTTCGTGCTGGCAAGTTGGGTGAACGACGTGCCGCAGTTGCCCTGGCCCGTGTTTATTTTCGGAATGCTGTTCGCCATGCACTCGCATCTGCTCGGCGAGACGGCCGACGTTGGGCCCGATCGCGCGGCGGGGCGTCGCACGACGGCCGTGGTGATTGGCGTCAGATGGACGAAGCTCGTGGTTGCGGCTCTTCTCTTTATCGAGGCGGGCGTCTTGGCGAACTGGGTGGGCGACGTGTCGACCTCGTACGAGGCGGAACTAGCTCGCCGGTGGGTGGTGGGGTTCCTCGCCCTCGCGGGACTGGGGTTTCTGATAGATGCCGCGGTGCATGGCAACCGGGCCATCCCGGCACGACACTTGGCGATTGTGCTGATTGTGTGGAATTTAGTGGCCATCGCGAGCATGTATGCAGTCTGGCGAGCCGGGTTCTTCGTGCAATAGATAGTACGTGTGCAATAGTTACCGAGAACCCCTGTAAGGTTGGTTTGTAATTCCGTCTTCGCTTGAGGACGGGTGGGGTGTAAAGAATATGTTTCCAGGAGTTGATGCAATGCGTATGTTTGGACTTTGCCTGGCTTTGGCCGGCGTGATGCTGTGCGGCGTTGGTTGCTCGAAGACGACTGTCGACAAGGCGGGTGATGCCGTTGAAGCGACTGGCGATGCGATCGGTAGCGCTGCCAAGGACACGGCTGAGAACGTCGAGAAGATGGGAGACGAGGTGAAGGAAGCTGTCACTGGCGAACCAGAGGTCGAAGCTCCCGCCACCGACACGCCTGCTGCCGAGGCCCCCGCGACCGAAGCTCCTAAGTAAGGTCTCGCGAATCACTAAAGGCAGCGGAGCGACGTGCGAAAGCATGCTCACTCCGCTGCCTTTTTTTATTTTTATTTTCTCTTCTCGGCGCGAATCAATCTGGGGCAGCGTGCGACACATTTGGTCACTCGCTGATCGACGTGGTCACCCTGAGTCCACCTTCTTCGCTATTCAGCAAACACGCTATTCGAGTGCTCGTCACGACTTACGTCGAATCTTGGCAGCTTAGGTCAATTGTGACGTTCATGGCGCGCTAGTTGCTCTCTCGCATCACCACTCCCGGGCTCGCACCCTCTTGCGGGTGTCTAGCATTGAGATCGGTGCGAACTCGATGACAATCATCCGTTACACTGAGGTGCACGAAGGTCTTCGACTCTGCCTCCAAACGCGACGGAGTGTTCCGCGTGGAGTCGAATCGTCCCACCTCTGGAAACATGGCTTGTCCAACTTCCATTGAAGCCACACGCTACTACTTCTAAAACTGAAGACACGAGACCCGCAACAACATCATGTACATTCAACTCGTCAGCATTCATGGCCTGGTTCGTGGTCGGAATGTGGAGATGGGAGCCGATGCCGATACCGGCGGTCAAATTCGCTACGTCCTCGAACTCGCTCAAACGCTCGCCAAACATCCCGCCGTCGACGCCGTGGATCTCTTTACGCGCCGCATCCGCGACAAACGCGTGTCGCCCGACTACGGCCAGGACATCGAAGAGCTCTCAGAAAACTGCCGCATCGTTCGCCTGCCATGCGGGCCAGGTCGATATCTGCGGAAGGAACGACTCTGGCCTTATCTCGAGGACTTCGTTGACGCGATGATTTCATTCACCGCGCGCGAGGGTCGCAGCCCTGCGGTTGTTCATGGCCACTACGCCGACGCAGGCTACGTTGCCAAGGAAGTTGCCTCGGCGTATGGGGTGCCGTTCGTGTTCACGGGGCACTCGCTCGGCAAGCCGAAGCTCGACTATTTGCTTGAAGAGGGCTGGTCTCTCGAACAAGCGAACAAAGAGCTAGCCATCGAGCACCGCATCAACATCGAGCAAGAGTGCCTCGCTGCAGCGGACGCAGTGATCACCAGCACGCGTCACGAGCGCGACCAGCAGTACGGAAAGTATCACAAGAGTGATGAACTCGAGTTTCATGTCATCCCACCAGGCACCGACCTCCAGCGTTTTTTTCCGTATTACGATTACGACTTTGCCGGTACGGAGATCGACGAGCGGTTCAAACAAGCTCGCGTTCGTCTGCACGCCGATCTCAATCGCTTCTACACATCGCCCGAGAAGCCACTGATCCTGGCGCTCTGCCGCCCCGATCGGCGCAAGAATATCGGCGCGCTCATCGAAGCCTACGGCAACAGCCGAGAGCTGCAGGCGATCGCCAACCTGGCTATCTTCGCCGGTATTCGCAACGACATCGAGTCGATGCCTGAGAACGAGCAGCGTGTGCTCACCGACATGCTGCTGGCGATGGATCGTTACAACCTGTACGGCAAGCTGGCGATTCCGAAACACCATGACTCGGAGTACGAGGTGCCGGAGCTCTATCGAATGGCAGCGGCGAGTCGTGGAATCTTCGTCAACACGGCGTTCGTCGAGCTGTTTGGCCTGACGTCGATTGAGTCGTCGGCGGTCGGCCTTCCTTTCGTCGTTACCGAGAATGGTGGCCCCCAGGACATCGCCGAGAACTGCGAAAGTGGTCTACTGGTGAACGTGAACGACCAATGCCAGCTCACCAGTTCGATGCTCGAACTGTTAACGGACGATCAGAAATGGAACGTCTGCTCGTCGAACGGCGTCAATCGCGTCCGCGAGCACTACACATGGGAGACGCATGTCGAGCACTTTGTTGACGCACTGAACCACCTAAAAACTGGGCCCACTTTGTCCGTCACCAGTACAACCGGCGCGCCCGTGAAGCAGCGGCTGGCGTCGCTCGACCGTCTGCTAATCACCGACATCGACAACACGCTGATCGGTGACGACGCTGCGCTGATGCAGCTCAAGGAGCTGCTCGCCGATCATCGCGGTACACTCGGCTTTGGCATCGCTTCGGGGCGTTCGCTCGAACTCGTCCAGCAGGTGCTCGACGAGTACGGCATCCACGACATCGACGTGGTGATCTCGTCCGTGGGTGCGGAGATCTACTATGGCGCTGAATTCTCCCCCGACCGCGGCTGGGCGACGCAGCTTCGTTCAAAGTGGAAACCCGACCGCATCCGCGACGCCCTCGACAAACTCGATTTCTTGCACCTGCAAGATCGTGATCACGCCCAGCGCGAGTTCAAGATCAGCTACGACCTTGCGGCGGATATCACCATGGAAGAAGCCGAACCACTACTGCACGCGGCGCTCGATAGCACCGAGTCGGCTTACTCGCTCATTATGTCGCATGGGGCGTACGTGGACGTGCTTCCCCATCGGGCTTCAAAGGGCAAGGCGGTGCGATACCTTTCGCGAAAATGGGACATTCCCATCGAGCAAGTTGCCACCGCCGGAGACTCGGGCAACGATCGCGACATGCTGCAAGGGCGTACGGCGGGCATCGTGGTTGGCAACCACGACCGCGAACTGGCATCGCTCAAGACCCATGCCCGAAGCCATCGCATCCACTTCTCGAAAGGTTGCTACGCACACGGTATCATCGAAGGTCTGAAGCACTACGGCCTCCTGGACGAGAACGTGGCGAACTTTGATATCGGGCAACTGGAAGAACTGGAGAAAGCTGTATGAGTGGCCCCCTTTATGGTGCGGTGGAGGCGGGTGGCACGAAGTTCCTTTGCATGGTGGCGAGCGGGCCCCAGCACATTGTCGCCCAAGAGCGATTCGACACCGCCACGCCAAGTGTGGTGCTCCCGCAAGTCATTGAGTTCTTTCGCCAAACAATCGAGCAGCATGGCAAGCTGTCGGGTATTGGCGTGGGCTCATTTGGGCCAATTGACCTCAACCGCAACTCGCCCAGCTATGGCTACATCACCGCAACGCCCAAGGCCCATTGGTCGAACATCGATCTCGTCGGCCCTCTGCGTAAAGCGTTTGGCGTCCCCGTGGCGTTCGATACCGATGTCAACGCGGCGGCAGTGGGCGAGCATCGCTGGGGAGCCGCGCAAGGACTCGACACCTTCATTTACCTGACCATCGGCACCGGAATTGGCGGCGGCGGTATGGTCGCGGGTCGCGTGATGCATGGCTTGGTGCACCCCGAGATGGGCCACATGCGCGTGCCGCGCGATGCCGAAGTCGACCCTTTCACCGGCGCGTGCCCCTTTCATGGCGACTGCCTCGAAGGCCTCGCGAGCGGCCCGGCGATCGAGGCCCGTTGGGGAAAGCCGGCTACCGCGTTTGACGCAAACCATCCAGCTTGGAAGCTCGAAGCCGATTATCTCGCGCAGGCCATCGTGAACCTCGTATGCACGGTCTCGCCCCAACGAGTGATCTTGGGGGGTGGCGTGATGCAGCAGGCGTTCCTTCTGCCGATGATTCGCGAACGCGTGCTGAGCTTGCTCAACAATTACGTCCAGTCGCCCGCGATTCTCAGCGAAATCGACTCCTACGTCGTCGCTCCGGGACTGGGACCGCAGGCCGGGATTCTCGGATCCCTTGCAATGGCGATGGAATAAGCCGAACTCTTACGTCGGTTTGTGGGGCCGCACTGTGATCAGTCGAGCCGAGCGGCCACGGGTCACGTAGCTCCAGGTCCATTGCATCAGCACAAGAATTCGATTCTCGAATTCCACGAGCTGCATCAGGTGGATTAGCAGCCACAGCCACCACGCAAATATGCCAGTGAACTTCAGCCGCCCCAACTTCGCGACGGCCGCCGCTCGCCCAATCGTCGCGAGCGAACCCAAATCGCGATAGTGGAACACCGGCGTTTCCTTACCCGCGATGCGATTGCGAAGCAACTTGGCGACGTACTTGCCTTCCTGAATCGCGGCCGGAGCCACGCCGGGAATCGGCTTGCCGTTGCCATTCACCAAACTCGCTAGATCACCAACCACGAACACGTTCGGGTGATTCTTGATCGACAGATCAGGTTCGACCATCACACGGCCACCCCGATCGACTTCGGCGCCCGTGGCAGCGGCTAGCTTTGCGCCCAGCGGCGATGCCTTCACGCCGGCAGCCCACAGCACGGTGCCTGCTTCGATGCGTTGCTCCCAGTCGTCCGTCGTGAGCGTAACACCATCCGTATCGATTGCCGACACCTTCAGGCCAGTGTGGACCTCAACGCCAAGTTTCTCCAGCGCTTCGCGAGCCTTCACCGACAAGTCTTCCGGAAAAGCGGCTAGCACGTGCGGTGCCGCGTCAACCAGCACCACGCGGGTCGACGCCGTGTCGATATTGCGAAACTCTTTGGGAAGTGTGTGCCTAGCGAGGTCGGCGAGCGTGCCGGCGAGCTCCACTCCGGTCGGCCCTCCGCCAACGACAACGAACGTCAGCATCTTCTTTCGCTTCTCGTCGTCGGTCTCCCATTCGGCAAGCTCGAAAGCGCTCAAAATGCGAGCACGGATCTCGGTCGCCTCGGCGATCGACTTTAGACCAGGGGCGACCTGTGCCCACGCGTCCTTGCCGAAGTAGCTGTGCGTCATCCCCGCCGCCACGATCAGCGTGTCGAACGGTACTCGCCGGTCTTCAAGAACGAGTTCCTTATTGGCGACGTCGAAGTCGACCACCTCGCCTTGCAGCACCGTAGCGTTCTTCTGTCGCTTAAGCACGCTCCGCAGCGGGGCACAGATGTTGGCAGGCGACAAACTGCCCGTCGCCACTTGATACAGCAGCGGCTGGAACAGGTGGTAGTTTTCGCGATCCACCAGCGTCACTTCGCAATCGGCGCGACGCAATCCGAGAGCGGCATTCAAGCCACCAAAACCACCACCAACAATTACAACTTTCATGGTACCAGCGGCAGGATATAGGCGGGGTAGAGGAAGGATAAATCCGGACGGCACCCTTCAGGGTGCACACCCGACCGCCTCCTACAAACGCGTCCCACACTACCAACGCCGCCCAAGAGTTACTAGCGCCCAAAAGGCGAGCTTTCCGAAACTTAATGCTAGCTTACCGCGGCGCGCCAGGCGGTACGGCCGGCCGTGAATTTTTCGCGGGGGAGTCGGGAAATCGTGAGGATTCTAATCCATGAGCCCCCACGGGCGTCGTGGGTTGTAAGAAGTCTTGCCGATGTCGAACCCAAGACTCCCGTCATGGGCTGGCATGCTATTCCGACCGCTGCGGGGTAACTCACCCTCCCCGACGAATGGCTGCCAACAGCTTCTGGTCGATCTTACTCTTCACCGTTCGTCGATCGAGGCCGAGTTTCGTGGCAGTGGCTTCGTAGGTGCCAAGCTGGGCGTAGAGCCACGTGGCATACGAGCATAACAACTCGTCGGCGGTCAGCTTGCCGGCCTCCGCGTCGGCAAGCCAGCCGGTTCGCTGGACGGTCTCTTTGGATCGCGGCGTGTACTCGCGCCGGACGAGGATGTTGCGGACGCACTGTTCGAGCTCGCGGATGTTGCCAGGCCACGCGTAGCCCGCCGGCATGTTCGAGGCGATGCACTCCTGGGCCTCTGCGGCGACCGCGTTGGCCTCGCCTGGCGCGACACGCTCGGCAATGAAGTGAATCAAACCTTCGAGCGCCTGCGGGCGATCGGCGAGTTGCTCGCGGAGACTAGGTGTCTCAATGCGATCGGCGCAGAGTCGGTAGTACAAGTCATGTCGGAACCGGCCGGCGTCGATCTCCTCGGCCAAGTCGCGATTCGTGGCGGCAATGATTTTGCCAGCGAACGTCCGCTCGGCCGAATCGCCCAGTCGCGTGTAAGTCCGCTGCTGAACTACCCGAAGCAATTTCACCTGGATGGCAAGGTCTAGCTCGCCAATCTCGTCAAGAAACACCGCCCCGTGTGGCCGGCACGCTTCGAGCCAACCGACGCGATCCTCCGCCGCCCCCGTGAACGCACCACGACGATGACCGAACAACTCGGATTCGATCAGCGTCGGCGATAGCGCGGACAAGTTGAGCGGCGTGAACGCGATGGCAGGATCGTCGACAAACTGCTCTCGCTCGGCGTCGAAGTCGAGGAACTGCGAGCACGCGATGGCGCGGGCCACCAGTTCTTTACCCGTTCCCGATGGACCCGTGATCAGCGTAGGGAGCTCGCGCATCGTGCGGTAAAGCGATCGGCGATACCGCCGCATGTCGTGCGTGAAGATCGACTGCCACACGGCTTCACGAAGTCGACCCGCAGGTGCCGACTCGCCCAAAATGCAATCGAAGATATGCTTGAACGCCCTCCGCACTTGGCAGAGGCAAGCGAACAAATGCGCGGCAGCGTGTGCATTGTGCCCTTCGAAGCTCCCTACCGCGAACATTCGCTCGTAGTCCGCTAGAAACTCGCGCCATACCCGCTGCCCATTCTTCCCACGCGGCGGGGCGTACAGCTCGTCGATGGTGTGCGACGCGATGTGGCGGTAGTAGAGTACGTAGGTCACCAGCCCGTCGTAGAGCTCGCGACTGCGGGCATCTACGGACCGACGCTTTGCTAAACGCTCGCGGCACTCTTCAGCAAGCGAGTCGGCCCGCACCGTGACAGCGCGGACGGTCGCCCGCTCCTCGTGCTCGGTGGTTTGCGTGCGGCTCCACACGAGGGCGTTCTCCTCGGAGTCGGCCGCACCAAGGGCCTGTTGTTCGAGTTCCATTCGCCTGCGGCTGAACGGATTCGAGTAGACCATCTCGGCCAAAGCTTCGAGAAACGGCAAATCCTGAGTGTCAAACAAGGCCTACCCCGCGCGCATTCAATGAACTTCACTACCTACATCCAGTGTACCACACCCACGCTTCCCAGCGGTTGCGTGTTCGCCGCGAATAATCGCAAACCATTCTCCACAAGCAACTTGCGACTTTTCTTAGAACGCTGGCATCCCTCTTGCTTTAGCGAGGTGACGAACGGGACACCTCCACGCGTCCCACCACGCACCGCCCGCTCAGCAGGGCTTCGATTGAAAGGGAAAAAAGATGAGCCGCACCTACCACGAGTTGATCGCCGCGATCGACCACTTCCGTACTCAATTAACCGCCTGGCAGGAAACCGGGCTAGTCACCCCGACGCAGCGGGAACGGATCACGGATGTCTACAACAAGTGGGCCGCCGAACTTGTCCCCGACGTCGACTACACGAGCGTCCTCCCCCCCGCGCGCCTCTGTGCCCCTGAGCACCAAGTATTGGAAACCGAGCGGCGGAACTTGGTTTTTGCCGAGCAAGAAGTCCGCCGACAAGCGAGCCAAGAGCGTTTGACCATGGTGCAGGCTCAATCGTTAGTCGCCGACGTACGCCGTAAGTTGGCAGAAGTGGAGAAGACTCTCAACTACACCGCCGCGCCAGTTGAGGGCACGCCGCCAAGCGAAGCACCGCCGGGGCGTAGCCTCATGGAGTACTTGCTCGATCCCCGAAGCCTGCAAGCGCTGATGATCACGGGCGGCGCGCTCCTGATGCTCGGCCTCGTGATCTGGTTGTGGTCGGTGGGCGTGTTTGAGAATCCGATAGTGGTAGCGTGTTCGATGGCCGCCGTGAACCTCGGCGTCCTCGCCGGCGGTGCGGCGCTGGTCCGCTACACGCGTTACCAAACCGCCGGGCGAGCCATGACGCTCCTCGCCTGCCTTGCGCTACCACTTAACCTTTGGTTCTACGACGCTCAGGACCTTATTTCGATCCGCAAAGGCGAGCCCCTCTGGGTTCCAGCGCTAGTCTGCTGCGCCATCTACGCGGGCATCGCGAGACTACTCAAGGACGCGAAGTTCGTCTACGCACTAGTCGCGGGTGTTGCGATGACAGGGCTACTGTTTCTCGCCGATGACGCGGTCGATCGCTTCTGGTCCGTGCTTGGCCCCTCGACGTTCCTCGTTTTGCTGGGCGCGATCTGCATCCATGTCGAGAGGCTGTTCCACACGGGCGAGGGTCCCTTTAATCGCGCCAACTTCGGCCGGGCGTTCTTCATCGCGGGGCATGTTGCCATGGGAGCGGGCCTTGCGGTGCTACTGGGTGGCCGTCTGGTGGGCGATTTCTACGAAACGGTCTTCGCGCAGTATCTCGAACACGCTCCGAAGGTCTCGACCGTCATCGGTTCGAAGCTCACCGCCCTGCTACTCGCACTCTTGGGCACCTACACCTACGCCTACTCGCAGATCGTGGTGAGCCCCACCAGTCGCCGGTACGCTTGGTCGTCGGTTCTGGCGCTCGTGTGGAGCGAAGTCATACTACTCGACCTGCTGAACGTGCCGGCGACTGAAAGTTTGTGGCTGATCGTGATGGCTAGCACGGGGCTGTTGGCCTACATCGCTACGTCGTTTTGGAGTCGCACGACCGAGGAAGTCGATCCGATGGGCACGGCTCTCGGCAGCGTCGGGGCGCTCTGCACCGCGATTGCCTCGCTGTGGGGCACGGTCGCTTTGGTGCGTGGCCTGTTGGTGCCGGTGAGCAGCGAAGCGGGCTTTCTGCTCGATCCCCTGTACGCCATCGCGATGACGATGACCGCCGGCGCGGCGATGATGGCCGCACGGGTGGCTCGCCAGCGGGGTCTTGGCGATCACGCCAAGGTGTGGATGCAGGCCGCCGCGATCCCCGCGATGGCGGTTGTCGCTACGGGGGCCACCATGGCCGGCGTCGAGTCGCTCGCCTTGCTGCTCCCGATCTTGCTGCTTGTTCCGATAGCGATGGAAGTTGCCGGGCGCTTTGGTCGCGGCGATGGCCCGCTCGCCGATCTGTCGTACGCTGGCTACGCGGCCACAATGTTCCTGCTTACCGTTTCGATCGCCGCGGTGACCGGAATAACTGGCGAGGTGATGGTTGCCGACAATTACACCCTCGCTGCGTTCTACGCTGCTGCGGCTGGCTTACTGATGGCAGGCTCGCTGCGACAGAAGACGTTGCTCCCCGCCGTGGCGGCGGGACTCAGCGGATGCGCCGCCGTGTGGCAATTGCTCACCGCCGTGGGTCTAGCCGAGTACTCGGCTATCGTGGCGGCGTCGGTCGTGGGCCTCGGTGTTATGGCCATCGGACGCCGCAAGCAGGAAGCCGACCAACCGACGCACCTGCTGACCACGCTCGGCGCAAGCTTGGTAACGCTTGGCGCTGGAGGCGGTTTGTTAATGACGCTCGGCCGTGTGCTGGGCGACAATGCAGAGTGGGGGTTGGTAACCCTCGCGGCGGGCCAAGCCATCGCCGCGGTGATCGCCTCGGTGCTCACTAAGTCGAAGGACTGGAAGACCACATCGCGAACCTTGGCTGGGCTGCATGTGCTCGCCGGGGTGCTGGTCGCTAACATGATGCTGGGACTCAGCATGTGGGAACGTGGCGAGTTGATCCTGGTTGCCGCGGGTACCTTGCTACTGGCTGCGGGCCACATTCGCTGGAAGCGAGAAGGCGAGATTCGCGACCCAGCCGTGGACCTGCACATCTTCGCGGGTAGCTTGCTGGTCGCCATCCCGCTGACAATCGGCATGCTCGCCCAACGCATCGGCGACTACCATCCCGTATGGACTGTTGTGCCAAACGAAGTAGGTGCGTTGCTGGCAGGACTTGCGCTGCTAGGTGCCGGCGTTGTATGCCGGATGCGGGCCACAACGTTCGTCGGTGCGACCGTGACGACCGTTTGGGTGTTGAGTCTGGTCACGCTCGTAAACCTCCAACTGCAGAATGCCTCGGTCTACATGATGATCGGTGGTGGAGCGTTCTTCGCCGTGGCGGTGATGCTGAGCATCTACCGCGACCGCTTGCTAGCCCTGCCGGAGAAGGTCCGCAACCGCGAAGGCCTGTTCGGAGTGCTCGATTGGAGATGAGTGGCAGAGTGAGTAGGTGAGTAGGTTGCGGTCTCCCAACTTCCGACTGCCAACTCCCAACTGCACTGCGTGGAAGCCCGTCGGTGGGTGCGTTTTCCCTTCGCACTCACTGGCGGGCTGTTTTATGCGCTCAAGGCGGTAGCTTGGTGATTGGGCGAACGTCACTCGCCTGCTACAATCGCAGGGTCCCGATTACCCCGAGTAACCTCGCCCTATGTTCGTGGTTTCTATTGTTGCCCGTGTTCTCCTCGCGCTGATGGTCGTGGCCTCGGTGCTACCACTGTTTCCGGTGGGAGCGTGGACGGTGCGACTGTTCGACTTCCCGCGTCTGCAAGTGGTGGGGATCACGCTGCTCGCCTTGCTGGCGTTTTGGGGAGCTTACACTGCCCTTCCTAGCACCACGGCCGTCGCGATCTGGAGCGTGCTGGGCCTCGCGGTTCTTGGTTGGCAACTGAGCCACGTTGCGTGGTACACGCCACTGTGGCCGCGCGAGGTTCCCGACGCCACGGACACCGACGACCCGTCGATCACGGTGGCGGTGATTAACTTGCAATTCGACAACGCCGAAAAGCAACCAACGCTCGAAGCCCTCCGCAAGCTCGACGCTCAGTTGCTGCTACTCATGGAATACGACGAGGCGTGGGCGAAAGGGCTTGCGCCGCTCACCGACGACTATCCCTATCGCGAGGACGTGGTGCGTGACAAAGGGCTCGGCATCGCGCTTTGGAGCAAGTTTCCTCTACACGACACCGAGGTGCGTCATTTGGTTTCCGAGGATCGGGCGTCGATCTTCGCCGACTTCGAATACGCCGAGGGTCGCCGCGCGCACTTCATTGGACTACATCCGACGCCACCCGGACTGGAGCAGCGTCACGCCGATGGCCGGCACGATAGCCGCATCCGCGATGCCGAGCTGATGCTCGTCGCCAAGCACATTGCCGAGCACAAAGCCGACGACTGGATCGTCACCGGCGACTTCAACGACGTGGCGTGGAGCCACACCACGCGGTTGTTTCAAAGAATGAGTGGCCTCAAAGATCCACGAGTTGGTCGCGGGCTTTATAACACGTACCACGCCCACCATCCGCTGTTTCGCTTTCCGATCGACCACGTCTTTCTTCCGGCAAGTGCCCGCGTCGTCCGGCTGGAACGCCTCGATACGCCGGGGTCCGATCACTTTGGGTTTCTCGCCGAATTTACGCTCGAAGGTTACGAGGCGACTCGGCCGCAGCCGGAAGGGGACGACCGCAAGCAAGCCGCCGAGATGGTGAAAGAGGGGAAGAAGGACGCGGCGGAGGCCAACGAGCGGTAAGGGGTGATACCGCTGACCTCCGGTTCGCTTCGCATCCTCTCCCCCTCTTTCCACCGTCGATCCACCGCGTAAATATTGTTGACCTCGCCACCCGCTTGGCACCTCTAAACCATCGGTCGCATCACAAATCGCCCGGCGATTTCGTACAGCGATTCGATTGGTTTGCACCGCAGCACTTCGACCACTAGCTGCAGCGGCACATGAGGATGCACCGCCGGTAGTTCGACCACCATGTACTTCGGACGCCACGGTTCGTCGTGCAGTAGCGCGATGCCGGTCACCGAGATGTCGCGGGTGATCAGCATGCCGGGCTGGCCAACGGGATGCAGAAACTCGTCGAGCGGCACAGCCGCCACCGGCATCGTGATACGCATTCGCGTGTTCTCGCGGCGCTCGGGCCCCGCGTAGGGCTTGGGGACCATTGTATTGATAGCCTGCGTGATCGCGACGGGGGGATGGATCAGGTGGTCCTTTCGAATCGGGAAGCGCAAGATGCCCACGTTCTGACCACACTTCTGCGCTAGCTGTGGATCCAAGTGCCCGCGAAACTGCGTGTTGCACTTCTTGCACAACCACGTGGCCGACCACTCGTCGTTGGCCGCCTCGCGGAGCGGCAAACTGTTCATGCAGTTGGGGCACGCAAAGCCAGACGTGGAACTCGGCGGTGTTAGCTGCGGCACCACCTTGTCGAATGCCGACTCGGAAACCAACACCTTCTTGATGTTGCGTGCCTTGAGGCGATTGAGGAAAGCATCCGTGATCTGAATGCCGGCGGCAATCAGTTTGACCCCATCGGGACCATGCACCGCACAAGGCAGGGTGCTATTGAGGGGGAGCGCCGAGATGGGAATCTGACGATAGACGGTCGTCGCATTGCGATCTTCGGTTGCCGGGGCAGCGGAATCAAATATCGCTTCGTTAGCCATGGTGATCTCCTCAAGCGGGGGCAGACAGAAACACACCAAAAGACCTCTAAGGGATCTATAACATCGAAGAGGTGTCGAAGACGTGCTGATCTTGAATCTTCGGAAAGCCACCATGCTCAAATGGGGGGTACCCTACAACCTTTACCTGAGGAAAGTTGCGCCACGGTAAGCTCGATCTGTTCGATTCGCACGGCAAACTAAGTGCGGACGAAATGCCAGTCGGCAGGTGATCGAATGCCCCAGAATGGCCCCATGGTACTTGCCGCAGAGTGCCCGAAAAAAAGCCGGCCGGCGAGCGACCATGCCCCGGACGCCATCTGACTGCTCGAGGGGCTGGTAGCCTCCCAACCGGCGGCCCTCCCGGGGGTCCATGGTAAATCCCGCGCACGAAAAACCCCTCGCAAACCAATTTGGCTTGCGAGGGGCTGTAGGTTACTCAACTAGCAAGAGCGTCTAGCTGCGGGTGGTGGGCTGCGCGGCTACCTCAGTAGCTTCGCCGCACTTGCAGTCGGTGCAATCGCACTTCTCGCAAGGGCAGGCTTCCGTGCACTTGCCGCAGTCGCAGCTCGGGCACTGGCAGTCGGTGCACTGGCAATCAGCGCACTCTTTCTCGCCACAGTTTGGGCACGGGCAAGTCGCCAAGGCTACCGCCTCGGTCTTCGGGCACTTGCATGGGTCGCACTTGCAATCCTCACCGCACTTGCACGCGGCCAAGGCAACGGCCTCGGTCTTCGGGCACTTGCACGGGTCGCACTTGCAATCCTCACCGCACTTGCACGCAGCCAAGGCAACGGCCTCGGTCTTCGGGCATTCACACGGATCGCACTTGCAGTTGTCGCCACACTTGCACTTGGCCGAGGCCCCGGTGGCCGCCGAGTCGGCGGTATCACCTTGCAGTGCGTAGGCACCGGTGGAAATCGCGGCAGCAATCACCGCGAACAGAATCATCGATTTCATGGTAGAAGTCTTTCTGCGCTTGAGAAGAAATTGGAAACACTTGAAACGCATCGCAGGAGCGCACCAATTCCATGAAGGAACTGTCGCTCCGAGCAAATCAAATGATCCAGCGGCAGAGACGTTCGAGCCGCGGTGCTTCGTGTAGCACCAATTGCCGTTCTCGCCAACCTCGGGTGGCGAAGCTAGCGTGCAATGCTGGTAGAGAATAGTCGGCCGTGTCGACAAACAGCGCCAGGTCAGCACCGACTGGCAGCAGAACCGTCGCCGCGGTCACGACGAGTGGCTGATCGGCGGGGGAGCTATCGCAGCAGGGGCATTCACAGTCGTTCTTAACGCCGTGCTTGCCCTGACAGCAGTTGTCTGCCGCGGTGCTGGCGGATTCGATCTTGGCGCAATGCGGGCAGGCGGGGGTGCTAGCGACGGCTTCCTTCATCGCACACGCACAGGGCGGGCGATTTGCAAACACCGACAACGACAGCCCCAGCGCGCTCAAAAGAGCGAGGCAGGCCGTCCAGCGTCGATATCGCTTTGAGAACATACTTATTAGTACGCAAGCCGCGGAAATAAGTTTCGCCGACTTTTTATTGGACCACGCAGTATCCCGCGGGTCCACTGGCAGGTCGGCTGCCACTTCTACTCTATTGTAGAGTCTTTTGCCCCGCCGGTCGATAACTGTTGCGACAGCTACGACCTCGACAGCCGGTAAGGTTCGCCCTACCCTGCCTAACCTCCGCTTGTCATGGCACTTAGTTGCCGATACATTTTGCGCAAAGTCGCTCACCGGCGTACGTTGCCGCCGAGCCGCTAGCAACTTTCCATCCCATCCAGAGCCTGCCGATCGCCCACCATGGCCGGTCGACCTGGCCCCCAATTAGGGTTATACGACCTCGATGTCCGCCGCTGCCATTTTGTTGGCCACCACCGGTTTGCTCGCGGCCGGAGGTCTGGTGGAATCGTATTCCCACCGACGCCGACTCGCACAAATCAAAACCCGTGTGCACGTTAACGGCACCCGTGGCAAGTCGAGCGTCGCCCGACTCATCGCCGCGGGCATGCGCGCCGGCGGTGTCCGCACCTGCTGCAAGACCACCGGCACACTGCCGCGGATGATCCTGCCCGACGGCACCGAGTACCCGGTGTTCCGTCCCTCGCGTGCCAACGTCATCGAGCAGCTTCGCATCGTCGAAGCTACCGTCGAAGCCGGTGCCGATGGTCTGGTGATCGAGTGCATGGCGCTCATCCCTTATTTGCAGTGGCTGTGCGAGAACCGCATCGTCCGCGCCACGCACGCCGTGATCACCAACGCCCGCGAAGACCACCTCGACGTGATGGGCCCCACCGAGCGCGATGTCGCCAAGGCGCTCGCCGGCATGATTCCCATCAAGGGAAAGCTGTTCACCGCTGAGCGCGACCACCTCGACATCTTTCAAGAAGTCTGCGCCCAGCGTGGCACCGAGTGCATCGGCGTGACGCTGGAAGAAGTCAACCGCATTACGCCGCTCGAACTCGTCAACTTCCCGTACGTCGAACACGCCGAGAACGTCGCCCTCGCCCTGCGAGTGTGTGCCGACATGGGCATCGAACGTGGCGTCGCCCTCCAAGGCATGTGGAAAGCCAAGCCCGATCCGGGGGCGATGACCGCTCACGAGATGGACTTCTTCGGCCGGCGGATCAACTTCGTCAACGGCTTTGCGGCCAACGACCCGGAGTCGACCGAACGTATCTGGGATATGGCCCTCGAACGCTACGCCGACGTCGAACGACGCATCGCCGTGTTTAATTGCCGCGCCGACCGCCCCGACCGCTCGCAGCAGCTCGGTCGCATCGTGGTTGATTGGGCACCGGCCGACTATTACGTGCTGATCGGCTCGGGTACCTACATCTTCGGCAAAGCAGCCACCGACGCTGGTCTCGATCCGTTGAAGCTCGTGTTCGCCGAGAATCGCCGCGTCGAAGAAATCTTTGAAACCATCATCGAACTCTCCGGCCGGTCGTCGCTGGCGATGGGCATGGCGAACATCGGTGGCATTGGCCTCGAAGTCGTTCGCTACTTCGCCAACCGCAGCACCGAGACCGTTTTCAAGTAAACCAACTCCCGCAGATAAACTCTCGTTTAGATAATCATGGTCGAATTACTTAGCGTCGCGATCGGCATCGGACTCGCCGTCAGCCTGCTGTTCTCCGAGCTCTTTGGCTTGGCGGCCGGTGGTATGGTCGTGCCGGGCTACTTTGCCGTGGCCCTCAATCGCCCGATCGACGTGATCCTGACCATCCTGGCGGCGCTCGCCACCTACCTGATCGTCTACCTGATGAGCACGTTCATCATTGTCTACGGTCGCCGCCGTACGGTGCTGATGATCCTGGTGGGCTATCTGGTCCGGATGCTGTTTAACTACATCCCGATGGAACTGATCACCACCGTCGAGCCGCTGGCCAACGAGATGACGCAGTTCCAAGTGATCGGCTACATTATCCCCGGCCTGATCGCCATCTGGTTCGATCGCCAAGGCTGGATCGAGACGCTGTGCGCCCTGCTCACCGCCGCCGTGGCGATTCGCCTAGTGCTGATCCTGATCTTCGGCATCGAACTAAACCTCCTGTAAACGTACAGGCGAGCCGGGAGCGTAAGCGACCGGAGGCACACCAAAAAACTCTCGATCACTTCCCAACTATCAACGCCTCCCCAATCGCATGAAAAAAGTAATCTGGCGTCCCAAGGCTGTCTCGCGTCCGGCGCTCATGCTCATTGCGCTGCTCTCGGGCGTTGGCATGTTGATGGTCGAGCGGCTCCGCGTGGATCGCGAGCAGCCCTACTTCGACCTAAAGATCGCCGCCACCGAAACGGCCGATCGGGCATTCAACGAGATCAAGAAGCAGCGGATGAAGGTCAAGGAAATCGATCCGGCCTACGATCCGCTCGAGACCGGGCTGATCGGCATCAACATGTCGGTCATCACCAGCGTCAACGGCGTGCTCCCGAGCAAGCAAACCTCCGCCAACCCCAACTTCGCCGCCGTGCTGGTCGACATGCTCATGCGGGCCGGCGTCAAGGAAGGCGATATGGTCGGCGTGGGACTCTCCGGCTCGTTCCCAGCCCTCAACGTCTGCACGATCACGGCCATCGAGACCATCGGTGCGACGCCGCTCATCATCTCTAGCGGTGCCGCCTCGCAATGGGGCGCGAACCTGCCCGAGTTCATGTGGATCGACATGGAGAAACTCCTCTACGACCAAGGCATCATCGAACACCGTTCGCTCGCCGCCTCGATCGGTGGTGACGAGGACAGCGGCAAGAACCTCTCGCCCGAGGGAATCGTCGCCATTCAGGCCGCTATCGAACGCTGTGACCTGCCCATGATCATCGCCAACGACTTCACCGGCGCCGTCGACGAACGCATGAGACTGATGCGCGAGGAGGCCGGACTTCAAGCCATTAGGGCCTACATCAACGTCGGCGGTGGTGCCGTCTCCGCAGGTACCAGCCTCGGCAAAAAGCTGTTCGACGCTGGCCTCAACATGCGGCCTCCCATGCGCATGCCACCGGAGCTGGACGGCGTAATGCCTCGCTTCAGCAAGCTGGGTGTCCCGGTGATCAACGTCATCGACATCGTCAGCTTGGCCGAGCGCTACGGCCTGCCGACTGCTCCTCCGCTCCCCGAGGAACTCACCGCCATCCGAGACCAGTTCGAGCCTGGCCAAGGGGCCGTTTTTGTCGCCGTTGACTATAATAGGGCCCTCACCGTGGGTGTCCTGGTAGCCATCGTGGCCAGCTTGTTCGGATTTATCCGGTCGGACATTGGTTTCCGCCTATTGCAAGGCGGACACACACGGAAACAGGTTGGACATCCCGAACCGATGGTATAATTGAAGGCGGGAGTAGAAAGGCGGAACGGGGGGAGGTTCTCCCCGCTGGCCCTGCGTACTTTCATTTCCCCTTCCTCCTTCAAACTTCCGCCTTCTCCTCCGTATGTTTCGCGCTCGCCAGCGATTTGGTAAGTACATCATCGAGCGCAAGATCGCCGAAGGCGGCTTTGCGGTGGTGTACCAGGCGCGCGATACCATCGAGGGCATACGCGTGGCCCTCAAGATGCCTTACGCGCATCTGCTGAACTCCGAGACGCTCGAAGAGTTCCGCCAGGAAGTCCGCCTCGTCGCCCGGCTCGATCACCCCAATATCCTGCCGCTCAAGTACGCCGATTACATCGATGGCAAGTTCGTCATCATCACGGCCCTGGGCGAAGAGAGTCTCGACGACCGGCTACAGCGGCGGCTCTCCCCCAAGCTCGCGCTCGACTACGCCGACCAGATGCTCGCCGCCGTGAGCTACGCCCATAGCGAGCGGATCATTCACTGCGACATCAAGCCCGACAATTTCGTCATGTTCCCGGGCGATCGCATTCGCCTCACGGACTTTGGCATCGCCCGGGTCGCGCTCCACACGCTGCAAGGCTCGGGCGCGGGGACGTTAGGGTACGTCGCCCCCGAGCAAGCGATGGGGCACGTCTCGCCGCGGGCCGATGTCTTCTCGCTCGGCATCACCTTCTACCGCATGCTCACCGGCAAGCTGCCAAAGTTCCCGTACGAGTGGCCCCCTATTGGGTACGATCGGCTTCGCACCAAGGTGCACCCCGACATGATCTCGCTGCTCCGCCGCGCGATGGAGCCCGACGCCCGCAAGCGTTTCCGCGACGCCGTGCAAATGGAAGCCGCCTACGACGCCATCCGCACCCGGGCGCTCAAGGTCGGTGGCAAGACCACCAGCACCGGCTCGACCACCAAGCGCGCCAAAGACTGGCGGGCCGTCCAGCGCAAGCAATTCCTGAAGCTGTTCGGTGCGGAGCTCGAGACCAACTACGAGTGCCACCACTGCGCGGGCCCCGTGTCCGAGGCAATGCACGGTTGCCCCTGGTGCGGCAAGAAGCGCCCCCGGCACAACGACACGACCAAATTCCCCCAATGTTGCCCACGTTGCCACCGCGGCATGAAACTCGACTGGGTTTACTGTCCCTGGTGCTACGGTCCTGGCTTCGAACCCGAATCCGAGCGACAATACCCCGACAAGCGATACACGGCCAAGTGCGGCAACCTCAAATGCTCGCGCAAGGTCCTGATGCCCTTCATGCGTTACTGCCCCTGGTGCCAAACGAAAGTGCGACGCCGTTGGCAACTCAGCGGTTCGAAACACAGTTGCCAGCGTTGTGGCTGGGGCGTGGCGGGGGATTACTGGAGTTACTGCCCATGGTGCACCAAGGCGCTCAAGACGGTCCGCTAGTCGCGGGAGCACCGGACGACAAGGTGCTAGAACGCGCGAAGCTCTACACCGCCTCCAACATGGAGTCGCCGGACGTGCACGCCGTTGCCGGTAGGCGTATCGCCGTGCTCTCACAGCGCTCGCCCGGCAAAGACACTCCCAACGAAGACTCCGCCGCCATCATTCCCTGGGGCGAAAACAGCGCCGTGCTGGTCGTCGCCGACGGACTCGGCGGCCAAGCCCTCGGCGAAGAAGCCTCAGCACTCGCGGTCCGCCGGCTCAAACTCGCCGTCCAGCAGTGCGACCCCGAGCTCTCCGAACTACGCACGGCGATCCTCAACGGCATCGAAGCCGCCAATCGCGACGTGTTGGAACTTGGCCGCGGCGCGGCAACCACGCTCGCCGTCATCGAACTCACCGGCAGCACCATCCGCCCCTACCACGTCGGCGACTCGGCGATCCTGGCTTTCGGCCAGCGAGGCAAAGTCAAACTGCAAACCACCGCCCACTCGCCGGTAGGCTACGGCGTCGAAGCCGGCCTGATCGACGCCGCCGACGCCATCCACCACGAACACCGCCACGTGGTATCGAACGTCGTAGGAACCCCTGACATCCGCATCGAGATCGGATCCGAACGCCAACTCTCCGACCTCGACACCGTGCTCATCGCCAGCGACGGCCTGTTCGACAACTTGCATTTGCCCGAGATCATCGAACTCGCCCGCAAAGGCCCCGTCCAAAAAGCCTGCCAAGCCCTACAGGTCCTCGCCCGCCAACGCATGAACGAAGCCGCGGACGGCCAGCCATCGAAAGCGGATGATTTGACGATCATTGTGTGTAGGTAGCTTATCCTTCGCTCTCCCCCACTAACTTCACCCTCCCTCCGGGAGGGTCGCGCTGTAAGCGTGGGGAGGGTAAGTGCTCCAAGTTCTTAAAGCTCCCAGTGAGCCGGGTCGTCCCCGACCCCGGACAGCCACAAGGTTTTCATCTCGTGTATACTGACGAGTGTCGTCACGCAGGGTCGTGCGGTTGCGGACTTCTTGTTGGCTAGGAATAGATGGGTAGCGCATGCGTTGGATCATCAGCTTCTCGATTCTAATGGTAGTTGCCAACCTATTTGCCTACTTCGTGGTGCTCGGAGTAGGCTTCAGCATGGGTATCGCGCGAACGCCGTTTGAGAGATTCATGAAGAGCTGCTATCCGATGGCAGATACTCTTCTGGGACCGCAATATTACGCGATGGCACACTGGCCAATGAAGGTCGACTACACCTGGTGGATCCCGGCGATAGTGGTGATCGTTTTGGAAGCGACTCTGCTGTCGCTGCCGTTTCTCTTGCTGGAGTGGAGAAAGCCGCCGAAGCAGACGGAGGAATGAATTTCTAATGACAGCCGAAGATGCGACTACGGGCATGCGACCCCACTCACTTCTCACGCTAAAGGAACCTAGATCATGCCCGTCGCTTACGCATTCCGCTTCCAAGGCAAGGCCCGCGATTCGTACTTGAACTGCATCCTCGAGTTCCCACTCACGACCATCGTCTCCGACGCGCATCTGGCGGCGGCGCAGAAGGTCATCGACCGATTGCTTGCTGCTCGCAAGTTGGACCGTGGGCAGGAAGCCTACCTCGATGCCTTAAGCAATCTGACCGCGTCGTACGAAGACGAGCACGTGCAGATCGGCCCCGCCTCGGACGCCGATATGCTCCGCCACCTGCTCGACGCCAAGGGTGTCACACAAGCCGAACTGCACCGCGAAACCGGCATCTCGAAGTCGTCCCTCTCCGAAGTTCTAGCCGGCAAAAAACCCCTCAGCCGTCAGATGATCCGCCGCCTAGCGGAGTACTTCGGCGTCGACGTGAGCGTGCTGGCGGGGAACTTGTAGGGCAGAAGTGTTGCCCCACGACGCCCTGCACCCTCCCTCCGGGAGGGTCGCGCTGTAAGCGCGGGGAGGGCAAATGCTCTACCTGCTGAAGCCCTCCAGTGAGCCGGGTCGTCCCCGACCCCGGACAGCGATCCAAGAACTGCGACTGTAGTATATATACTACAGTCGCAGAGGTAGTATGGCAGAATTGACAGAACTATCGTCGAGCGTCAGTGGCTCATCACGGTACCTCCACCCGCTCATCTGCTGCCTGCAGTGCACCGTCCTGCCAATCAATGCACCTCGACGATTCGTTACTCTACATTCCAACGTCTGCGGCGTGCAAACTGAACTCTTAACAACTGCGAATGAACTCTCGCATCCAACGATTCTGCTTGAATGGCTACACTCGGTGGCCAACACTCGGGGCACGATTTGCCTTTTCGTCATTGGCCACAATGACGGTACTTCTTTGCGTTGGCGTTATTCCAACAACTATCGAGAAGTTACAGCAGGGCCAACCTTGGGGCCTCTACTTGCTATTCTGGGTGCCAATAATGGCGTTGGCCTCAGGCGCGCTAGCCGGACTCCATGGGTTGGTAGATGCTTGGCGACTGGGAGGAGATCGTGCGACGCTCTATCTCTGCCGTCGAGGATTGATACTTGCACAGCGTGGGCGTCACCCGCAACGCTTTCCTTCGAGAATCGTTTCGGCGATGGAGATAGAGGCGAAACCGCGTAGGCTGCTGAGGGTTCCTCCCAGACTTTCCATCACGACCGCCGGTGCCTCGTCCGAAGTACCTAGAGTCGTCACCATTTGGCTATCGGAATCGGGGCAAACGCTCACGGCCACATACGACTCACTAGCCGCCCTCGCATCTCGACCGGATTTCGAGTTCCATCGTTCAATCGATGATCGCGGATCGAAGTGACTAACGATTTGATCGCCGGCCGAGCGGCAACGTCTATCCCCACTTTTTTGACGTGCCACTCGCTAGCCCACGTACTTACGTAGCCTCGTGCATCAGGAATTAGTCAAGATTTGAGGCTGCGCTCTCGGCAGTCTCGATACCCGTGCAGGTGGCTATTTCATCCAGAACTTCCTCGGCCTTTACGCGTGAACTGGTTGAAAACAGATGGACGATAATGCCGTCCCTCTCGCCAATTGTCAGCAGCACTCGATGCCAGAGTTCGCTCGCCGGAGCTATATCCACTTCAACGATTGAGAGTGAGCATTGGCTAGTTTTCACCTCACCACCAGTCCGCTTGAAAAGCGAAGTGTGCCTATAGCGCACGCGATGACCACGCACCACGAGGAGCATCCTCGTCGTCAGCAACTTCAGGCCGGCGTAAGTGGCTGACAGGGCCATCAAGCCCACCGACACCCCTGCACTAACTACAATCGTATAGATATTCGGGTAGTACTCTGCGAAGACTATCGTCGCGACCGACAGGGCGACAAATAGCACACTCACTGCCAGCCCTATCGCCACCGCCCAATTCGCACCCGAGTAGGCGGCTCGAAGCCTCCGCTTCTCTAGGCGATCTATGTGCAGAACTGAATCCACCACGATCATGGGCAAACGCGACTAAAAAACAAGCAGGGCGACGGTTGCAAGTACGAGGCTTCTCATGAATAGCATCATAAGCTAAGTACCTCGTTCGTGCACCTCACTCAGCCGTCACTTAGTGTTCGGACTCAACACGCATCACCCATAAGTCTTCCTCTGCGGCCACCCCTCGGGCGAGTCCTCAAAATCCTCCTGCCGGCCATACGTGGTTCTATCCAGCAGCGTGTACGAGTTCGTGAGGTTCTCGCAGCCGCGGGCGTAGGTGGAGTACGTGTGGTAGATCTCGCCGTCGAGTTCGAAGAACACGCTCAGGCCGTGCGATTCGCCGGAGGTGAAGTAGGGTTCCGCTTCTTCGCGCGCTTCGAGTTCGGCGCGGTCGCGGTAGTTGTATTCGAGCTGGACGATGTTGTTGTCGAGCGTCACGTGGAAGTCGTAGTTGAAGTCGCTGCCGAACGACGAGTACCAGGGCCATGCCCAACCTTGCTCGTTCTTGTATTTCTCGAGCTTCGCGAGCGGTGCGCGAGAGACGAGCGCGAACGACGTGTTGCGGTCGCCGAGCATCGACAGGTCGCCGATCGCGTTGACAAGCCCAGTGCAGCCCGAGCAGCCCTCCTCCCACTCAGGGTCGAACATGAAGTGGTAGACGATCAGTTGCCGGCGGCCTTCGAACAGATCGACGAGCTTCACGCGGCCACCGGGTCCATCGAACTCGTACTCTTTATCAAGCCGCACCATCGGCAGTCGCCGCCGCTCGGCGTTCACGGCGTCGTAGTGCTTGGTCAGTTCCTTCTCGCGGGCGAGCAGCGTTTTGCGGGCCGCGGTCCACTCGTCGCGCGAGACAATCGGGGGATGGGGTACGGTGCTCATGGCAAGCTCCTTGATGGATTCGTGGCGGAAGTGGATAGGTACAAGTTAGCCGACCAGAGGGGCGAAGAATCGACAGCTTGTTTTGCAATTTCCGAGTGAAATCAGGGAGACAACTTTTTTCACTTTTTTCGAGAATCCGACTAGAAAGCTGCGCGTTGGGTGTGTTCTACTGTGCACATCCACAGAATAAGTGGACGTATGTTCTTTGACAACCTGAAAAACGAGATAAAAACGTCAGCCCATCTGCCTAGCCCGCAGTTCGTGGCACACGACCGTGTCATCCTGAGGGAGCCCCAGCGACCGAAGGATCTCGCTCGCCATTCTTTCAGCTATCACAGGGGCGAGATTCTCCCGGGAGCACTACTCCCGTCAGAATGACACTCGGGTACCACCCCGTGGGCAAGTAATGTCGCACCTGCGGGTTGCCCCTGCGACTTTACTCCATGGCGACCGCTGCTAAGTCTCGGCATAAACCATGGAAGCACAACACTTTACGCCACAACTCCCTGTGGAGGAAAAATTCGTTTTGTCGCAGTGAATGCGTTTTCGCCAACGTGCGACTTGTCGGACGGAAACTGGGAACTTTGTGCAAAAGAGTGGAGGGCTCCGCTCGCTGCTAAGAATCCAATTCCCAACTCCGGAAAACGTCCAAGGACGCGAAATTGGCGGGATTTCGGGATTAATTCGCAAAAAACCGTGATTAGTTACGTCTAATATAGAGAGGATGCCCCTTTGCTTAAGAAGTAGAGGACCGCTGCTCACAACGACAGCCGCATGCCTTGCGCAAAGCCTTTTAGGAAAAGCACTTAGCCCCACCATGCAGTTAGAGATGGATTGCTCTCCCTCCACCGAGTCGCCCGCGCGGAGTTCGAGTTCTGCTCGAAACCGCCTCGCTTGGCTCGCCGCACTTGCCCCGCTTCTGCCTCGCCTTATGCCCGCCCGCCTCGCCTACCTCGCCACCGTCGTTCTGCTCGCCACCTCCGCCTCAGCTGAGGAGAAGATCGAGTTCAACCGCGACATCCGGCCGATCCTTTCCGATCGTTGCTTCAGCTGCCACGGTCCGGACAGCGGATCCCGTGAAGCGGACCTGCGACTCGACACGTTCGAAGGAGCCACCGACTGGGCGATCGTCCCCGGAGCCCCCGACGACAGCGAGGTAATCGCCCGCATCGTGACGGACGACCCCGACCTGATGATGCCGCCTCCCTCGGCAGAAAAGCCCGCGCTGACGAAGAAAGAGGTCGAGCTGCTGAAGAAGTGGGTCGAGCAAGGAGCCGAGTACGAGAAGCTATGGTCGTACTTGCCGGTGGAGCGCGTGGAGCCCGCGAAGGACAAAGAAGATAAGTGGTCGCGGACGCCGATCGACCGTTTCTTGTACGAGCGCTACCAGCGCGAAGGAGTGTCACCGAGCCCCGAAGCCGACCGCCGCACGCTCGCCCGCCGTTTGTATTTCGACCTCACCGGCTTGCCGCCGACGGCAGCGGAAGTGGCGGAGTTTGAAGCGGACAATCGCCCCGATGCTTACGAGCGACTGGTCGACAAGCTGCTGGCATCGCCCCACTACGGCGAGCGGATGGCGCAGTGGTGGTTCGACCTTGTTCGATTCGCCAACACCGTCGGCTATCACGGCGATCAGATGCACGCCGCGATTCCTTACCGCGACTACGTGATCAATGCGTTCAACGAGAACCTGCCTTTCGACCAGTTCACCATCGATCAACTCGCGGGCGACTTGGTTGAGAATCCCACAATGTGGCAAAAGGTCGCGACCGGCTATAACCGGTTGCTGCAAACGACGCACGAGGGGGGAGCCCAGAACAAAGAGTACTTGGCGATTCACTTGGCCGATCGCGTGCGGAATGTGGGCGAAGTATGGCTCGCGGCGAGCACGGGCTGTGCCCAGTGCCACGACCACAAGTTCGACCCGATTTCGCTCCGCGATTTCTATAGCCTCGGGGCGTTCTTCGCGGACGTGGATCATCATGGGTCATTTGAGTCGGTGTCGCGTAACGCCGAGTTCACCGAGCGTCCGCCCGAAATCATGGCGTGGACCATTCCGACTTACACGAAGATGAAGGAACTCGACGTGCAGATTGCTGCACTCGAGAAGAAGCTCCATGGCCGCATTGCAGCAGATTGGGAGAAGCTGCGCAATCAACTGGCGGAGCTGAAGTCGCAGCGCGCCAAGCTTGAGGGCGAGTACTTGCGAGCGATGGTGACCGAAGCGATCAAGAAGCCGCACACGGTTCGCGTACTTAATCGCGGAAGCTGGATGGACGAAACGGGCGAAATCGTGGAGCCCGCGGTGCCGCACTTCCTCGACCAGATCGACACGGGCGGTCGCCGTGCGACGCGTCTGGACCTCGCGAATTGGCTGGTCGATGGCAAGAACCCGCTGGTGGCGCGGACGGTGACCAATCGCCTGTGGGCGATATTCTATGGCCGTGGGATCGCGGAGAGCCTGATTGACCTCGGCTCGCAGGCCTCGCCCCCCGACCACCCCGAGTTGCTCGACTGGCTCGCCAGCGAATACGTTCGCACGGGCTGGAACACCAAGAGGATGATTCGGTTGCTGGTGACTTCGAGCGCCTACCGCCAGAGTTCGATTCCCACTGACGAGTCGATGGAGCTCGATCCGAAGAACGTGCTGGTCGCGCGGCAAGGTCGTTGGCGACTCGACGCGGAGTACATCCGAGACAACTCGCTAGCCGCGAGTGGGCTGTTGAACCTTGCCGTGGGTGGCGAGTCGGGCCGACCTTACCAGCCCACGGGCTACTACGCCCAGCTCAACTTCCCCGAGCGCGAGTACAAGCCGGCGACCGACGAGCTGCAGTATCGCCGGGGTGTGTATACGCACTGGCAGCGGCAGTTCTTGCACCCGGCGATGGTGGCGTTTGACGCTCCTTCGCGTGAGGAGTGCACGGCGAAGCGGGCCACTTCGAACACCCCGAGCGCGGCACTTGTGCTCTTGAACGATCCGTCGTACGTCGAGTCGAGCCGCGTGCTCGCCCAGCGGGCACTGGGCGAATCGAAGGGAAGCGACCGCGAGCGGATCGACTGGTTGTGGCATCACGTGCTCAACCGCGACGCCTCGCCCGACGAAGCGGACGCCGTGCTCGCACTCGTCGAGAAACATCGACAAGAGTACGAAGCCAACCCCGCAGCTGCTGAGCAGATCACCAGCATCGGGCTCAGCAAATCGGTGGGCGACGAACAAGTGATCGAAGTCGCCGCGTGGACCAGCGCGTGCCGCGTGCTGATGAACTTGAGTGAGACGATCACTCGGAACTAGGCTTAGTCGCGCATCTCATGTGTTGCGCGATGACGAATCGAGAAGTCACTCTCTCATGACTTCCACCTGCGGCAATCCCCTTCGCACTTCGCGGAGGCTTGCGGGATGCTGAAGCCGCGTAAACGCCCAAGTTTACGTGGCTTGAATCCTTCACAATAGTTTCGCCCGAACTTCACACAACTCTAACGCTGTCTTCGCGCGCGAGGAGAGTCGATTGTGTATTCTTCAACCACATCGATTGCGATTGGATTCTAGAACCAATTGCAGCAGGCGAGCCCGCGGTGCCGGGCCTCTCTGATAGACGGCGGAGCTCCGCATTCGGAGCTATCGCTCAAGGAACGCTATGGACGTGCTTCGCATCTCGGAGCTCGCGGTTAGCGGTACTAATACGACCATTGTTTTCTACTTCAACGATCGGCTGGAGGCTTGAGGCAAATGCGAATCACGCACGTTAAAAACGCCAGATGCGGGATGTTTGTAGTCCCGTTGATGCTGCTGGGTGTGCAGCAAGCGGCGGGTGTTGAGTTGGCTAACTTCAATGTGGTTCAGAATGACTTCGGCAACAACGCCACGAGCGTGAACTTCACGATTCCGACCGGCCAATCCACTGCGGGCGCCGCAGTTCGCGAAGGTTCGAACGCGGGCGATTACAATCTCGACTTCAGCGCTTCGCAAGGTGGGTCGAAAGACGACGTAGCAAACGGCGTGATGTTCCCCTTCGTAACGCAGAATTTCTCGAAGCATTTCGACAAAGCTGGCATTCCATTGTACGGCGTCGGTACCGCTTCGGCGGCGAAGTCGCTGCTCAACAACGGCACTCCGGAAGACACGGCGGACGACTACGAGCAGTACTTCATCGCCACTGCGGCGAGCAACTCAGGGATCGAACTCAACACCAACGTCTCCGCGGCTTATTTTCCGTTTAGCGAAGGCTGGATCACTGGCGCTGCGAACAACACGGCGAACGGCGGCGTGTTTACCAGCATCAACGCCGGCATCATCAGCTCCACCGGCAACAACATTGTCACACTAAACGGATCGCCAACCTCGACGACGGGCACCTTGTTCGGCGGCACCAACGGACAGCATCAACTGTTCTTGCCAACGAACCTCAACGCCGACACTCGTACGGATGGCCTGTTGTTCGTCGCTCACGCAAAGAACGAAGACAACTACGCCCTGTCGCATCCGAGTGCGTCGGGCGATTCATTCCACATCATCACCCGCGACAACGGAAGCAACGGCACTAGTACCGAGCAGGACCCCGTGGCTTTTGTCTACGTTCCCTTCGGACAAACCAATGCTGTTGGGACCCCGATCGCCATGGGCAAAGTCAATGGAGATGGTACCTTCGCCACCGTGAATGACGGGATTTCTGACACTACGTTGGTTCAAGGTGGAGCGACCGTTTCGACTTCAATTGATGGGCTCTACTCGCTAACGATTCCGGGCCAGGACCCTTCGACCGGCGTGCTGATGGTTTCGCCGGAGAGCTCGCTCGACAATACTGCGGCGTCCTTCGACAACTTCGTGACGTACCAACCGAATCAGAGCGGTGGTTGGGACATCGCGGTTCGCGACATCGGTCTTCGTCAGGCTCAACTGGAGTCGGTGGGTGCGATTCCCGCGTTCAGCTTCGCCTTCATGCCATTCGCGAATGCCCCAACGGGCCCCACCTACGGCAACTTCAGCGGCAGCATTGGTTCGATCTCGACAAGCGTTCCCGAGCCCACTTCGCTCATGCTCCTGGGAGTCCCTGTGGCGCTCGCACTATGGGCGCGACGTCGTTCGTGCGTGTGATCCAACCCGACTTCGCGCTTGCGAATCGCGCTGTCCGAGTTGAACTAACACCGTCTTTACCGAAATTCACATAGAGATTTAGTACGATGCACCGAAAGAAGTTTCTACTGGTTGGGGCACTCGCCGTGTCCTTCTGCGGGACCGCACCGCGTGCCCAAGCGATCGATCACATTACGATCAAAGTCGTCGAGAACACGACCGCCAACAACGCGGCTGCTGTAACTCTGACTGCGGCAAATGTTTCGACGGTTGGCGGAGCACCCACCGTAAGTGTCTTCAGCGCCGACCGTGGCGATTACTTCCTGCAGTTCGGCGAGACTCGCGACGACGATCAGACGAGCGGCATCATGCTGGCAAGTGTCGCGCAGAATTCCAGCGCATCGGTCATCGTAGATGCCTTGGGCGTTGAAGATCGCCGATATGCTATCGCCTCCGCCGCGCGTACGGGTACCGCTGGTTACTTTGTGGCCACCCACGACACCTTCCAGGGCGTCGAGTGGAACGTCGACGTCTCGGCCGTGTACTTTCCCTTTGCCGATGGTTGGATCGCTGGACATACGGCGGGTGCTGTCGACACGGCGTTTACGTCTATCAATGCGACCGCGGGTTTGCAGCTTGGCAATCAGTTCATCGATGGCGGCAACGGCAAGCACACGCTCAATCTCTCGAGCCTCGGCGTAACGGATCACGCACGACAAGGCTTGCTGTTCGTCAGCGGTGGCGCGAATGCCGACAACTTCGCCCTCTCGGGCGTCTCGGCCGATGGCACGAGCCTGGGTATCTACACTCGCCACATCACCGAAGAAGTGCTGGAGACTTATCAGCAACAGCCTGTCGCGTTCGCCTACATTCCCGCCGGAGTGGAAGGCATCACCATGGGCAAGGTCAACGGTCAAGGCAACGCGATCTTTCGGCAGGGCAACTTCACCGTTACTCGTACACCGGGTGCTTCGCCTAACGATCCGGGCAACGATGGCGTGTACACGCTGACGATCGCCGGGCAGACTCCTGAAACGGGCACGCTGCTGTTCAGCGCCGAGAGCACTGGCAGCGGTGCGAGTGGCGACAACATGGTCACCGCCGAGCCGAACGGCCAAGGAGGCTGGACGCTGACTTCGCGTGACACGCCCGTGTCGGAAAACCAACCCGGTCTCCAGAACGTGGGCAATACGGTCCCTTCGTTCAACTTTGCCTTCATTCCCAACGACATCAACGAGGGCGGAACCGTCAATGGCGGAATTCGCGCAATTGAGAACTGGGACGCTTCGCTGCAATCGGCCTACGGCGGCAACGTCAAGGTCACGGAGAACGGCCCCGGCAACGAGAACGACGACACGGATGCCGAGGTCGCCTCGGGATCGCCGGGCGTTGACATTCCCTACATCAACCGGGGCGATTACGCGATCTCGGTCGCCAATACGTACGCTCGTGGAACCGAAGGCGTTCTGTTCGCCACGCCCACGCAGATCAATCGCGACAATAGCGGTACCGGCGGTGCCTCTGGCTCGGGAGTCGTCGCAACCAGCGTGATCAACGGCAAGTGGGAGATCGCCACGGGCACAGCCAATGGCAATGCGGACGCCGAGTTGAATATTGACTTCGCCGTGATGTACGTGCAGTCGAATGCCAAGTACGCTCCCGTGGCAAACGCCGCGACACCGTTCACGCCTGGCGTGCTCACCTCGGGAGTCGATAGCACCTCGGAACTGACGTTTACTCCCACCAATCCGAACGACGTGAATAACGGCGTCCTCCTGGCAACCGCATCTGGCAACAACGACAACTACGCCACCGTTGGTATCTCGGGCAATTCGTGGAAGGTCGAGCGATTCGACAACTCGGGTCTCGCCGAAGACAGCACCGATGGCGTGAATCATCTGTACGTTCCCTACTCCGACGCTGATACCGTTGCTGCTCGCATTGCCGCGAATGGTTCGGTGTTGGCGGGCGATGCGGGCGACTTCAGCCTGACGAACCCCAGCCCGGGCATCTACCATCTGACCATCGATGGCGTTACGCCTAATGATGGTATGCTGCTCTTGAATTCGGCCCTGTCGTCCGGCGTGATCGATAACGAGACCCGCAGTTCGGGTGCTCAAATGTCGTACGAAGCGGGCACAGGCAGCCTGGACGGCACGTTCATCATCCAGGCACTCGGTGTCCAAATTGATAACGATATCGCCATCGATGCCGAGATGGGCTCGCTCTACGCGCAAGTGAATACGCCCTTCAGCTTCGCCTACTTCTCCTACGGCGTCGAAACGCCCGAAGGTCTCGTGGGCGACTACAACGGCGATGGCACCGTGAACCTCGCCGATTACACCGTGTGGCGTGACAACCTGGGTGGCGATGCCTCGGCGCTGGCCGAAGGCTCTCGCGACCTCGCGAGCACGGGCGTTATCGGTGCGGCGGACTACCAAGCATGGAAGGCCAACTTCGGCAGCTCGCTCGGTGGTCTCACTGGCGGCCTTGAAGCCAACAATGTTCCCGAGCCCGCGACTTACCTTGTGCTGGCGGCAGGACTCGCCGGTGCCTGGTTCGTTCGCCTGCGCTCGGCGAAGTAGTAACTACCACTCCCTATAACTGCGTAGGCAGCAGCGGCACCGCGGTGCTTGTTGGTCCGAGACGTCGGATGGCGAACACACGCGGTGCCGCTTTATCAATCGAACGATGTGCCGACTTTCCCCCCCGTCGGCAAACAAAAACCCTGTATTTGAGGCCACGCGCAATGGAACGCACGCCCCGCCGTCTGACGGCAATCCTGTCCCGCCCCACTTCCCTACCCCACCCGGGCTTCACGCTCGTCGAGTTGCTGGTCGTGATCGCTATCATAGGCATCCTGGTCGCGCTCTTGCTGCCGGCCGTGCAATCGGCTCGCGAAGCAGCCCGACGAACGAGCTGCGTGAACAACATGAAGCAATTGGGCCTCGCCGTGCTGAACTACGAGGACACGCAGAAGGAGCTTCCGCCGTCGCACTCCGATGGCAGCAATCACAACGTCATCGCCTACATCATGCCGTTCATGGAGCAACAGGCAGTCGCCGATCAGTACGACTGGAGCGTACCTGGTTATGAAACGGTCGGCGATCGATTCAATCCAAGTTCTCGCAACAACCTGAAGCTGGCACTTACCACCGTGATCGACGTGTTTCGTTGCCCCACGACGCCCCCGCCCGCCGCAAGTTCCGGCCCCACCGATTTGCCATCGACCAGTGCCACGGCCGGTCTGTGCGACTACGCCATTTGCGATTCGATCACCGACAACGCGAACATCGATAACTTGCTAGCCACCAAGAAGATCAAGATGCGCGCCGATTGGAACAGCATGCTGGCGTCGAACGTCCGTTCGGGCACTTACACTCCCGGGGCGACCTCGCTAACCCACAGCAGCGGTAAGTTTCAGATCCCCAAGCTGCGGTACGTGAAGGACGGACAGTCGAACTCGATCATGTGGTTCGAAGACGCAGGCCGGCCCGATCTCTACGAAAACGGCGCCCCAAAAGGTAGCACGACTCGCGGGGCACTGTGGGTCGATGGCCAGGCTTGGTACGACGTCCACGAGGTGTGCGGTAACGCCATGCACAACTGCACCAACAACCACGAGACCTACAGTTTTCACACCGGCGGCTGCAACTACACGATGGGCGATGCGTCCGTGCGATTCATTAGCGACTCGGTGGATCCCGAAACCTACGTCTCGCTCTTCACCCGTGCTGGCGAGGACGTGGCTCCTACCACGGAGTGATATCGCCTAGTCGAACGCAGTCTGATTTAATCTGCTAGCTCTTTCGAGGATACTCACGACGTTATGATGGTTTTACGTTTCGCTGCTTGTGTTGGTTACATGCTGGTCTTGGCGGCAGTCGTGGGATGTGGCCCGCCCGATGGTCAGATGGCGGTTTATCCCGTGAGTGGTTCGGTCACCGTCGCGGGGCAGCCCGCCGCGGGGGCGAAGGTAACGCTGATTGGGCTCGATGAGAAGTTCAGCGACCCGAAGTCGCCGATTCCCTCGGCCACTGTCGCAGAGGATGGGTCGTTTGAGATCACTTCTTACACGTCCGGCGACGGTGCCCCGGACGGGAACTATCGTGTGGTTATTCTGTGGGAAGAAGCGATTCCTGAGAACGCCGACCCCGAGTCGGCTCCTGCGCCCAAGGACAAGCTCGGCGGCAAGTACAACCACGACAAGAGCGAACTCAAGGTGACGATTCCGGCCGAGTCGACGACACTCCCGCCGTTCGAGCTATGACGATCTGCACTCGATGACGAACCGATCCTGCGGCAGCGCAGGGAGCTTTGTCATCTCGAGTTTCAAGTCTTGCGGCGGGACTCGGTAGTTGAGGTCCTTCACCAAGTTGGCGACGGCCCATTTCATAATCTCGATGGTGGCTCCTTCGCCGGGACAGCGGTGCGTGACACGAGCGTCGCCACCCCCTTGGGGAATGAAGCCAAACGGGCTGTTGTCGCCGCTGGCGAATCGCTCGGGGCGGAACGCCTCGGCGTTGTCCCAAATCGAGGGGTCGCGGTTCGTGCCGTAGAGGTCGAGCAGCACCCGGCGTCCCTCCTTGAACTCGTAGCCGCGCCAGGTGAAGTTCTTCCGCACGATTCCTGAGGTGAACGGGAAGAACGGATAGAGTCTTCGCACTTCCTGGACGAACCACTCGCGGTACTCGTCGTTATTGGCAACTCGATCGCGGCACTCGGGATGCTCGTGCAGGGCGTGCGCCGTGAAGACGATGAACACGGCGATGGCGACGATCGGCCTTAGCAAATTGATCAGTTCGATTGCGGCGTCGTGCTCGCAGAGCAGCTTTCCATTGAGATCGCGATGCTGGGCGACCACGTAAGCAGGGCTGTTGTGAGGCACTTGGAGCTCGCCCGCACGGATCTGGCGAATGATGCCCTTGATCCACGCGTTGCCTCGATTGCGCATCCATCGCGCCCACCAGTACTTCGGCCCCATCGAGCCGGCGAACTGGAACATGGCGACCAGCTCGCGAGTCCGCTGCTGCACCTCGTCGGCCTTAAGCGGAACAGCCGCCCAGTCGCAGGCGGCTTGGCAGAGCAGTTCGCAGACTTCGTCGTAGAGAACTACACGCTCGGTCGTCTTGCATCGCTCGCGATAGGCTGGCCAGATGCGTTCGCACGCCGCGACTAGTCGCTCTACTTCGGTGGGACTTAGTAACTCGACGAACATCGCTTTGCGATGCTTGTGGGCCGCATCGTCGAGGCCTTGCACGCCCCCTTTGCCGAAGAGCACCTTCTGCACCCGACCGGGCGTGGCGCCTTTGCGCGTGATCCGCGTTTCGTCATAAAACATCTGCGCCGCATCCGCCCCCAGCATGCAAACCGATTTACTCAGTAGCAGCCGCGTCTCGAACAGCGGTGTCTGGTGCTTGCGGCACGTCTCGCCAATGAACCCGTAGGGATTGCTGATCACCGAGAGCGAGCTATCGGCTAGCACCGGCACTTTAAGCTGATCTCGCGGCTCCACAGGTGCTGGCGGCGGAACGACCGGATTGCTCGGCGGAGGATCAATCATGGGATCCGGAGTTCCCGGCGGTTCGCCTGGTTGCGGCGGACCTGGATGGGGCGGCCGGGGCGGATCGATCTCGGGCTCGGGCGAATTATCGGACGGAGTAACAAGCTGCACCGGCATGTTGGCATCCTTGGACAGGAAATGGAGTTGTGGAAGTGGGCCGGGAGAATGCAGTTTGCGTGCCGGACGGAGGAAGTTGAGCGTGTTAGGTTAGGCAGACTGGATATGATGCATGCGTGAGTTTTTTGTGGAACGGTGTGAGTGACCACTTCGATGCTGGACATTGCTAAACTTGCGGACGCATTCTTCATGGGCACCTCCCCTATTCACGAAGCGATGGCGCGGCTCACCAAGACACTCCGTGAAATGAACATCCCCTTCGCCATCGCCGGAGCCATGGCCGCCAACGCCCACGGCTACCACCGCACGACGGCGGACATCAATATCCTCATCTCGCGCGAGAACCTTCAGCGGTTCAAAGAGGCCCATCTGGGTCGCGGTTGGGTGGATAAGTTCGAAGGGTCGAAGAATTTCCGCGACGCGGTCGCCGAGGTGAGTATTGTCACGCTTTTGGTCGGCGACTATCCGGGCGATGGGTTACCGAAACCAATCGCGTTTCCCGATCCCGAATCCATTGACAACACAACGATCGACGGGATTCCCTACATCACGCTGCCGACGCGTCTAGAGCTGAAGCTCACGAGCGGCATGACCGCCCCGCACCGCATGCAGGATTTGGCGGACGTGACAAGGCTCATCAGCGCCAACAGCTTAGCGGAGGACTACGCGGACCAGTTCAATCCCTGTGTCGCCGAAAAGTATCGGGAGCTGTGGAAGTTGGCGCAGGTGGATGACGATTATTGAACGTCGCCGTTCACCGCGAAGAGGCTAGCCGTTGGCGAGTCTCTTGGCGGGGCGGAGGTTTGCGGTTTTGCTTTGGCGCTTACGCGTAGACCAGATTCAACTTATTGAGGCCGTTGTAGGCTGCGACTTTGTAGCACTCGGCGAGCGTCGGGAAGTTGAACACGTTATTGATGAAGAACTCCGCGTCGCCGTCGAGGGCCATCACGGCCTGGCCGATGTGGATCAACTCCGTGGCGCCCGCGCCGATGACGTGGACGCCCAGGATTTTGTGCGTGTCCTGGTGGATCAGCAGCTTGAGCATGCCGAGTGTGTCGCCGAGCAGTTGAGCGCGGGCGATTTCGCGGTAGTGGGCGATGCCCGCTTCGTAGGGAATGCCCGCTTCGGTAAGTTGCTCTTCGGTCTTGCCGACCATCGAAATCTCAGGCACCGCGTAGATGCCGAACGGGAAGAGCTCGGTGTTGTAGTTGCCAACGTCGCACTGGCCGAAGGCGTGGCAGACCGCGCGGCGGCCTTGTTCCATGGCAGTCGAGGCGAGTGCCGGAAAGCCGATGACGTCGCCCGCGGCGTAAACGTGCGGCACATTGGTTTGATACTGCTCGTTGACGTGCAATCGCTCGCGGTCGTCGTACTCGATGCCCGCGTTGTCGAGTCCGAGCGTGCCGCACACGCCCTGACGCCCGACGGCGTACAGCAGCGTCTGCGCGCGGAGGGTCTTGCCGCTTTCGAGTTGAGCTTCGACGAGTTTGCGCGTGGTACCGTTGAGGATTTCGATTTCTTTGATCGACTCGACCTTTTCGCCGAGCCGGAGCGTGATGCCGCGCTGCCGCATGAAGTAGTGGAACGCGTCGCCGATTTCGCGATCGAGGAACCCGAGCGCCTGACGACGTCCTTCCACCAGCGTGACTTTCACGCCCAGCGTCGCCATGATGCAGGCGTACTCGGTGCCGATGACGCCGCCGCCGACGACGATCATGCTTTTGGGCAAGCTATTGAGCTTTAGCAGTTCGTCGCTAGTGAGAATCGTGTGCTCATTGAACGGGATATCCGCGGGACGAGCGGGCTTGGTGCCAACGGCGATCAGGAACTTGTCGGCCGAGATCTTCTCAACCGACTCGGGCCCTTCGACGAACAGTTCGTGCTCACTCGCAAATCGCGCCGAACCCCACAGCAGCTCTATGCCATTGCGCTCGAACTGATTGAGGATCAGGTCCCACTCGTGACGGATGACGGTTTGCGACACCGAAACGAGGTCGGCGATGGTAATGTTTCGCTTGACGCGGTAGCTGGAACCGAAGAGCCCCCGCTGCGCGGCACCGGTGAGGTGCAGCACGGCTTCGCGGAGCGCCTTCGACGGGATAGTGCCCGTGTTGATCTGTGCCCCACCCAGCACGCGCGTCTTCTCGATGATTGCGACCCGCTTGCCGAGCTTGGCGGCTTGGATGGCACCCTTCTGGCCAGCAGGACCAGTGCCGATGACGACGCAATCGAAATGTTTCATGGCGGGAAGAATCGTGGGTCAGAGGTCGAGTGTTCGGGGAGCTTGCAAGTGGCAGAACATGCGTCCGCACCGCTAGCCCGGATGAATCTGTACCGCCTCCATCGACGCATCGTATCGGAAAACTCGATTCGAAGCGAGTCTACCGATGTGGAAATTCAGTGAACCCAGGCGAAATATTCCTTGCGTAACGACTGTTACACGTGCGGCAAATTTTCATTTGCTACGCACCAACTGTGGGGTAGGTTTCCGCTGGAATTCAGACACCTTTAGCTTCGTTTCCTCCCCAACGCTATCAGAACATGAATCGCCGTCAGTTCGCATACTGGATTGGTGCCGGGCTCTTCACGCTGAGCGAACGCCTGCACGCCGAGGCATTCGACACGCTTGCCGCGGTGGTGATGCAATGCACCGAGAAGCTCGTCGATGGCAAAGTCTGTGTCGAAGAAGAGCGTTGGAGCTATCACGAAGACGACCGCTGGCGGTGGTTCGAACGCGAGACGCTTGTCGATGGCCAGTGGGAACTCACCGGCCGCACCACGCCGATCGATCGACGGACGGGTGAAGCACTGGCGGGAGTCGAAGGCTATCTCGATGAGAGCCTGGTGCCGGCGAAGATTCGCTTTGGCAAAAGCAGCGAGGCGAAGGAGCACGAGTTCGCCGACGAGGACGATGAAGACTATGGCGAAGCAGCCGCGCATCGCAAGGCCCGCGACGGTCGCCCGCCAAGCAAGTGGCTCCGCAGTCTGTACGCCGAAGAGCTGCGTCTATGGCTGCCGAATGTCAAAGTCCCCGAAGCGGGCGTGAGCGGCATGACGGTTTGGACGCATCTGACGCGCGACCACCTGTTCGATGAGAATCGCATCCAAGGTCTCAACGACATGGAACTCGCCAAGCTGCACGCGGTGGCACACTACGGCTACTAAGCCAAAATATCCTTGATCACCCGCGCGGGTTTCACGCCGGTGAGTTTCTGATTGAGCCCCTGGTGGGGATAAATGAGCCGTTGGTGGTCGATGCCCAATAGATGCCACAGCGTGGCGTGCAGGTCGCGGACCTCGACGGGGTTCTCGGTCACGTGATAGCCGATGGGGTCGCTTTGCCCGTAGCTGAAACCCTGCTTCACACCGCCGCCGGCCATCCAAATGGTAAAGGCGTGCGGGTGATGATCGCGGCCGATGAACGCCATCTCCTGCCCGCCGCGATTCTCGCGCATCGGCGTGCGGCCGAACTCGGTTGTAAACACCACGAGTGTGTCTTCGAGTAAACCACGTTGCTCGAGGTCGGTGAGCAGCGCCGCCATCGCTTGGTCGATGCTCGTGCATTTGTTCTTGAAGCCCAGGTTGATGCCCTCGGCCTCCGAAGCACCGTGCGAGTCCCAACCCCAGTCGAAGAGCTGAACGAACCGCACACCTCGCTCGACGAGTCGTCGGGCGAGGACGCAGTTGTTCGCGAAGCTCTCGCGGCCGGGCTCGGTGCCGTAGAGTTTGTGGATGTGCTCGGGCTCGGCAGTGAGGTCCATTGCATCGGACGCCGTGAGTTGCATGTTCGCCGCCATCTCGTACTGGGCGATGCGCGTGACGGTCTCGGGGTCACCGAACTGCTCGTACGTCTCCTGGTTCACGTCGTTGATGGCCGATAGGATTCGCTCGCGCATCGGCCGATCGATTCCCGTAGGGTTCGACAGGAACAACACGGGGTCGCCCTCGCTGCGGCACTGCACCCCTTGGTACACCGACGGGAGGAAGCCGGAGCCCCACACGCTCTTGCCTGCGTCGGGCGTGCGGCCACCGGACACCAGCACCACAAAGCCGGGGAGGTTCTGGTTCTCACTGCCTAGCCCGTAACCAATCCACGAACCCATCGACGCGTAACCGAGGTTCTGGTTACCCGTGTGCATCAAAAGCTGCCCGGGAGCGTGATTGAATTGGTCGGTCTTCATCGAGCGGATGAACGTCACCTTGTCGACCACTTGCTCGAAGTGCGGCAAGCGATCCGAAAGCCACTGCCCCGACTGCCCGGCTTGATGGAACGGGTAGTACGACCCCAGCAACTGAGGGACGCCGCGGATGAACGCGAATCGCTGGCCTTCGAGAAACTCTTGAGGGCAGTCCTTGCCACTGAGTCGTGTGAGCTCCGGCTTGTGCTCGAAGAGCTCCAACTGGCTTGGCGCACCCGCCATGTGCAGGCAAATCACCCGCTTCGCCCGCGGCGAAAACTGTGGGTCACGCGGCAGAAGTGGTCGCGCGGGATCGTGAGTCACGGCGCTCGACGAACCGTTCGCTGCCTGCGAAGCCAGCCAAAACGCCCCGAGCCCCGCCATCCCATCGCGCAGGAAATGCCGCCGCGTCTGATTTTGAAGCGTCGCGTGCTGAAGGTGTTGGAAAAGGTTCATATCAGCCCTAAGCGAGCGGGGCCCGTCAGGGCCGTGGTGAGGAGGGGGAGGGAACTTACGCTACCGCGTCATCACGTCGTCCAAATTCAAAATCGCACTCGCAACAATGGTCCGTGCGTACGACTCTCGATTATCCGCTAGTGTTTTCATCTGCTCGTCACTCGCGTCGAACTGCGCAATCGCGTCGTCGTACAGCGAAACGAGTACGGCGATCGCTCGCTCTGTTGGTTCGTCGCAAGTCGCTTGTTCAAGAGCCCAGGCGATCTGTTCGTTCGTCGTCCCGCCCCCTTCGCTCGCCATACGCGCAGCAAAGGCTTGAGCACACTCGACGAACGCCGGATCGTTCATCGTTACCAAGGGCTGTAGCGGTGTGTTGGTTTGAATTCGGCGGACGCTGCACACCTCGCGGCTCGGAGTATCGAACATCATCATCGCCGGGTAGGGACTTGTTCGCTTCCAGTACGTGTAGATCGCCCGGCGATAGCGGTCGACTCCCTCAGCGTTCTCCCAGCGGGCGCCATTGTAGGCGCTCCGCCATATTCCGTCGGGTTGAGGCGGCATCACGGGTGGGCCGAACATCTTGTCGACGTACTTGCCACTCAGCGCGAGCGCTTGATCGCGTACCATCTCGGCGGTGAGTCGCAGCCGAGGCCCGCGAGCGAGCCAGCGATTGTCGCGATCGGCTTCGATCAATTCTTTGGATGCACGCGATGCTTGGCGATAGGTATCCGACAGTACCAGCTCTTTCAGCAGTGTCTTCGTGCTCCAGTTCATCTCCGTCGCAAATCGTGTCGATAGATCGTCGAGCAACTCTTGGTGCGTCGGCAATATGCCGCTGGTGCCGAAATCGCCCGAAGTCTCGACGATTCCGCGGCCGAACAGTTGCTCCCACACGCGGTTAACCTGCACTCGTGAAGTAAGCGGATGCTCGGCCGACGCGAACCACTCGGCCACGGCGAGGCGGTTGACCTTCGTCCCCTCGGCGATCGCCGGAAACACCGCGGGCACGCCGGGGGCGACTTCGTCGGTCTTGCTGAGCCAGTTGCCACGGTCGAACACGTAGCTGTGGCGGCGGAACTCGTCGTCGAGCTCGGCGATCACCGGAATCGATACGGCCGGAATCGCGTCGCGCTCGGCTCGCGCCTTCGCCAGATCGTCTTCTAGTTTCTGGAACTCGGCATTCGTTACCAACTCCGCCCAGCGGGCGTCGCTCGATACCGCCAGTCGTCCGCGATTGACGACTGTCGGATGCGCACCCGTTGCCGCGCGGCTTTGTTTTAGCTCGAGTCTTAAGCGGGACCCATCGGCAACCTTCAAAGGGTCCAATGGCACGAACACCGCCCAGCGTGGTCGATCGATTTTCGAGAAGCTCGCCCACCCATCATTATTATCGATCAAGCTGTCCGACGGATCGAGCACCGGCTCGGCTTCGTCGCACATCGCAAAGCGGAACATCACCTCTTCCGGCGTTTCGCTTCCCGGCGTGATGATCCACGCCCGCAGTCGTGTGACTGCGAAACCCAGCTCTGGAATCTTCATCGCGGCCTGAACGTCCTTGGGGAGCGCATCGAGGCGAATCGCGGTGAGCTCCGACATGCCCTGGGGCAGCGGTGCTTCGAGCGTGTAGAGCGACCCAATCGTGACCGTCCCAACGGTGACGTACTCGGCTAGCCCGGTGTCGGCATCCTTCTGAACGGCCAGCTTCGTCTGCCCGGTGGACGTGGCAACGTCCGGCGTCAGCGGCTGCCACGGCTGATTGTCACTCGCCACCTTCATTTCTTCAGCGTGCAGCGCACGGCGAAGCTCGCCAATGCGGCGATCGAGTTCATTGGCTCGCGCGTCGTCCTCGCGGTTCATCGGTACGCGGAGCCTGGGCGATTCTTCGTCGAGATCGTGGTCGCGCGTCGAGTTGAACACCGCGGCGAACGCGTAGTACTCATGGTGCTCGATGGGGTCGTACGGGTGCGAGTGGCACTGCGTGCAGCCATACGTCAGCCCGCCGAATACCTGCCACGTCGTGTTCACGCGATCGAGCACGGTCGCGGTGCGAAACTCTTCGTCGTCCGTACCACCTTCGGTGTTAGTCTGGGTGTTGGCATGGAACGCCGCCGCAATACGGTCGTCCATGGTGCACTCGGGGATCAAGTCGCCAGCAAGTTGCTTGATCACGAACTGGTTGTAAGGCACATCGGCGTTCAGCGCGCGGATCAACCAGTCGCGGTAGGGCCAGATGTCGCGATGCGGGTCCTTCTCGTAACCCATCGTGTCGGCGTAGCGAGCCAAGTCGAGCCACATCGCCGCCCAGTGTTCGCCATAGCGTGGCGATGCGAGCAACCGATCAACGACTCGCTCATAAGCCTCTGGCGATTCATCAGCGAGGAACTCGGCACGCTCCATCGCCGTGGGTGGCATGCCCGTCAGGTCGAACGTCACCCGACGGAGCCATTCGCTCTTCGAAGCCGGGGGTGATGGCGACAGCCCATGCGACTCCATCCCCGCGAGCACGAAAGGATCGATGCGGCCATGTCCCCACGTTAGTTTTGATTCAGGCAACGGATGCTGGTGCGGAGCAACGAACGACCAATGCTCCTCCCAGTTCGCACCTTCGGTAATCCATTGTTTCACCAGCGCGATCTCGTCCGCGCTCAGCGCCGGTCCATGTTCGGCCGGTGGCATTCGCAAGTCGTCGTCGGGCTCGGCGATGCGCTCGACCAAGTAACTCGCGGCAACGTCGCCCGGCACAATGGCCGGCATGCCCGAGTCCCCTTCGGCCAGAGCCTTGTCGCGGTAGATCAACGACACGCCACTCGCCTGCTTCACGCCGCCATGACAACCCACGCAATGCTTGGCGAACAGCGGGCGAATGTGCTCGTTGAAACTCACCTTCGCGGGGGGCGACTGCGGCGATTCCGAACCACCATCGCCCAGCGCACTCCAAGACGGCATCATCGCTGCTACGAGCAACAAAGCACCTAAGAGTCGCGCGGTAAGCGGGCGGAATCGCGGCATGGGGCGGAAGGTGGGCATGAGGCCTGAAAATGGCGGGCGGGGCTGCTCCTTCTATCTTACCAACTGCCGTGTGTCGGGGATACAAACGCGCGGGCACGCCTTCGCCTATTCCGCAATTCTTCGACGATAGCGACCGTCAAAGGGGTCGCGCGACAGCCTACCACTAGGCAAGGGCGCTGCGACTCCGAAAACCGACATAATCGGACCGGAAGCTCGCCATTGGGCAACGACTGGCATACCATACACTGCCCGTCGGTTCTCCCGGTCGGGTCCGCTCGCTCGGCTGGCAACACGTAGACCCGCATGGCAATCGCCACCACCAATTCGCATCCCGCCCTCAAGGCGTTTCACCCAATCACTCAGGCGTGGTTCACGCAGGCCTTCGAGTCGCCAACCCGCGCACAGACACTCGCGTGGCAGCCGATCGCGGCGGGGAAGAGCACGCTGCTGCTCGCACCCACGGGCTCGGGCAAGACGCTTGCCGCGTTCCTGGCGGCGCTCGACAAGATGATGTTCCCCAGGGAACAGATACAGGCCGATAGTTCGAACGCGAAGCCCACGCGCTCCAAAGTCCGCGTGCTCTACATCTCGCCCCTCAAGGCGCTGGGCGTGGACGTCGATCGCAATCTCCGCGCGCCGATCGCCGGTCTTCGCGCCGTGGCGGAGCGCGAGGGTGCCCATTACCACATGCCGAGTGTTGCGGTGCGAAGTGGCGACACGCCTGCTCCCGAGCGAGCGAGGATCAACCGCGAGCCGCCCGAGATCCTCATCACTACGCCCGAGTCGCTGTACTTGATGCTCACGTCGAAGGCCCGCGAAGCGCTCGCCGAAGTCGAGACCGTGATTGTCGACGAAATCCATGTGATGGTGGCAGGCAAGCGCGGCTCGCATTTGTTCGTGTCGCTGGAGCGACTGGAGCGACTGCGCCGTCAAGCGAATCCCGATGCCCCGCCGCTCCAACGCGTGGGGCTCAGTGCGACGCAAAGGCCACTCGAAGAAATCGCGCGGCTACTCGGCGGTGCCGAGGCCACGGCCGACCCCAACCATCCCGTCCGACCTCGCCCTGTCGAAATCGTCGACGCCAGCGAGCCGAAGAAGTTTGATTTGACCGTCGAAGTCCCGGTGGAGGACATGGCGCGACTCGGGACTATGTCATTTGGATCTGGGGACTTGGGGCTTGGGGCTGGGGAAGAAACGGAAGAAGAGGGGTCGCTTGAATCGAATTCCGTAGCCCCTAGCCTCCAGCCCCTAGGCCCTATTCCTTCGGGCCCCGCTGCGGGTGCCGCGGTAGCTTCGATTTGGCCGGCGATTCATCCGCGGCTGGTGAAGCTGATTCGCGAGCACCGTTCGACGATGATCTTCGTCAACAGTCGGCGCCTCGCCGAGCGACTCGCCGCGGCGATCAACGAACTTGCCGAAGAAGAAATCGCGCTAGCGCATCATGGTTCGATCGCCAAGGACCAGCGCGCCGACATCGAGGATCGACTGAAGCGCGGCGTGCTGCCGGCCATCGTCGCGACCAGTTCGCTGGAGCTTGGCATCGACATGGGCGCGGTCGATTTGGTGATCCAAATCGAAGCCCCGCCATCCATCGCGTCGGGACTGCAGCGCATCGGCCGCGCAGGGCATCAGATCGGCGCGACCAGCAAGGGCATTATCTTCCCCAAGTACCGTGGCGACCTGGTGGCGTGCGCAGGAGCCACCGGGCGGATGCTCGCCGGGCACGTCGAAGAGACTTACTACCCGCGCAATCCGCTCGATGTGGTCGCTCAGCAGATCGTGGCGATCGTCGCGATGGAGACACTCACGGTCGACGAGCTGTACGCGATGCTCCGCGGTGCCGCGCCGCTGGCCGACTTGCCGCGCTCTAGCTTCGAAGGGGTGCTCGACCTGCTCGCGGGGCGTTACCCGTCGGAAGAGTTCGCCGAGCTCCGTCCTCGCCTCAATTGGGATCGCATCGCCGGCACGCTGTCGAAGCGAAAGAGCTCGCAGCGTATCGCCGTACTCAACGCGGGGACGATTCCCGACCGCGGGCTGTACGGAGTGTTTCTCGCCAGCGACGAAGGGAGCACCGGTAGTCGTGTTGGTGAGCTCGACGAGGAGATGGTGTTCGAAACCAACCCGGGCGACGTGTTCTTGCTCGGCGCGTCGAGCTGGCGGGTGCTTGATATCACGCGTGACAAAGTAATCGTCGTCCCCGCACCCGGCGAGCCGGGAAAGATGCCGTTTTGGCGTGGCGAAGGTCCGGGGCGTCCCCTGGAGTTCGGCCGCGCGATCGGGCGGCTTGCTCGCGAGCTCCGGCATCAGGATGAAGACGACGCGATTGAGAAGCTCGAAGGCCAACATGGGCTCGATCGCCGCGCGGCGGTGAACCTGATTCGTTACCTGGCCGACCAAGCCGCCGCGACCGGCGAAGTGCCCAACGACCGCACGGTGGTCATCGAGTCGTTCCTCGACGAGATTGGCGACTGGCGCGTGGCGGTGATGACGCCGTTTGGATCGCGAGTGCATGCGCCATGGGCAATGGCCGCCGCCGCACGGTTGCGAGCCGAGTCGATTGGCGAAGTCGACTTCAGCTGGACCGACGACGGCATGGTATTTCGTCTGCCCGAATCCGATCGTCCGCCCCCTGCGGATTGGTTCTTGCCACGAAGCGATGAGATCGAGGACGAAGTCGCAAGGCAAATTGGCTCCACGGCAATGTTTGCCGCGCGGTTTCGCGAGAACGCTGCGCGGAGCTTGCTCTTGCCCCGCCGACATCCACAGCGCCGCACACCCTTGTGGCAACAGCGTCGCCGCTCGGCCGACTTGCTGACCGTGGCGTCGCGCTACCCGGCGTTTCCGCTGATTCTCGAAACGTACCGCGAAGTGCTCCGCGACGTTTTCGACTTGCCGGGCGTGGTGTCGATCCTCCAGCAGATCGAACGCCGCGAGATCGCGGTGCGGAGCGTCGAGACGCCCATCGCCTCGCCGTTCGCGGGGTCGCTGCTGTTTTCGTACACAGGCAACTTCATGTACGAGGGGGACGTGCCCCTCGCCGAGCGCCGTGCCCAGGCCCTAACGCTCGACCACGCGCAGCTCCGCGAACTTCTCGGCTCGGCGGACCTTCGCGAGCTGTTCGATGTTGAAGTGATGGCGGAGCTGGAGCGCGAGCTACAGCAGCTTAGCCGACCGCCGGTAAAGCATCCCGACGATTTGCACGATCTTCTTCTGCGGCTCGGGCCCCTCAGCGAAGAAGCGATTACCTTACGAACCGACGAAGCTCATCGCGGTGATGTCATCGCTTGGCTCGACGAACTCACCACAGCCCGGCGAATCGTCCGCGTGCGATTGGCGTCGGGGGATCACTTCGCGGCCGCCGAGGACGCGGGGCGACTCCGCGACGCGCTGGGAGTGATTCCGCCGCAAGGATTGCCTTATGCTTTCCTCGAAGAGGTCGCCGACCCGCTAGGTGATCTCGTTGGCCGACACGCGCGGACGCACGCGCCGTTCACCGCCGCGAGCGTCGCCGCGCGGTTTGGGCTCGGCGAGGCACCAATCGTTATCATACTGCGGAAGCTGGTCGATCAAGGTCGGCTAGTCGAGGGGGAGTTCCTGCCCGGCGGTCGTGGCCGCGAGTGGTGCGACGCCGAAGTGCTCCGCACGCTCAAGCGCCGCAGCCTCGCGCGACTTCGAAAGCAAGTCGAAGCGGTTCCGCCAGCGGCGCTCGGACGTTTCCTGCCGGTGTGGCAAGGACTCGACGAGCCACGTTCGGGGCTCGATGGTTTGCTCGACGCCATCGAGCAACTGCAAGGAGCCCCACTGCCAGCGAGTACGCTGGAGAGTGAGATTCTACCCGCCCGAGTGCGAGACTACTCTCAAGGCGACCTCGACGAGTTGTTCCTCGCGGGCGAAGTCGTGTGGCGGGGCATCGAATCGATTGGTACTAGCGATGGGCGTATCGCGCTCTATCTCGCCGACGAGTACCCGTTGCTCGCACCGCTTCCCGCGAGTATCGAATCGGGGGAAGAGGATCCATTGCTCGCTCAGGTACGCAGCCTGCTCGCTTCTCGCGGCGCGTTGTTCTTCGACCAACTGACGCGCGAGACGGGGGCGTTTCCGCCCGACGTGCTCGACGTACTTTGGCAACTAGTGTGGCGTGGCGAGGTGACCAACGACACGCTCGCGCCGCTCCGCTCGCTCGGTCGAGGGCGGACGAGCGAGGCGGGAAGCTCGAATCGCCGTCGCCGGGCGTTTCGCTCACGCCGTGCCACTCGCGTACCGGGGAGCGAAGGACGTTGGTCGCTACTTCCCAGTGCCGATGCCGTCTGGCCGTCGTCGACCGAGCGTACCGTGGCGCTTGTGTCCCAGCTCGTGGCACGCCACGGCGTGCTGACGAAAAACGCCGTGGCGAAGGAACTAGTGCCGGGCGGTTTCGCGGCCATTTATCCAGTGCTCAAGCAGATGGAAGAGTCGGGCAAGCTTCGGCGTGGATACTTCGTGGCGGGCCTTGGAGGCGCGCAATTCGCCGCCCCTGGAGCCGACGACCTGCTTCGCCGAGGCCCAATGACCGCGGACGACGCGGACACACCGTCGGCAACGCTACTCGCGGCGACGGATCCTGCGAACCCCTACGGCGCCGCCCTCCCCTGGCCCACGCGCGAAGAACAAACCGGACGACTTGCTCGGGCAGTTGGAGCAAGTGTTCTATTGCATCACGGCGAACTCGTCGGCTTCGTGAGCGCGAGTGGCGGCCAACTCACCACCCTGCTTCCCGCCGGCGAACCCGACCGGACGCAAGCGATCGGTGCAATCGCAAATGCGCTCATTCAGTCGGCCATCGGCCGCGCACCCATCGTGCTCACGAAAGTCGACGACCAACCGGTGGCAAACAGCGAGTTAGCCCCCGCGCTCCGCGCGGCAGGCTTCGAACCCACCAGCCGCGGCTTCCTCTACCGCGACTCCCCGCGAGAGAACCTACCCAAACGGAGAAGGTGGTAGGTAAGAAGTTATTTTCGCCACAGATGCACACGGATGAAACACGGATGACAGTCTTCCCGAAAGTTCAGCCACCTTCTAGGCCTCGCATCTGATTCGATAGCATCGGTACGGATTACTATGTCCTACTACTCAACATTATCCGTGTCTAAAAATACCCACTTACTTTTCACCTCTAAAACCGTCCTTCGTCTCCTGCGCCGCTCGCAAGGCTTCGCGAGCTTTGGTTGATTCGCTCAGGAGCTGCAACACACGGTTCTCGGCTGCTGAGGTATTGAAATGGTCTTCCAGTCGCTTGAGCTTGCCTCGCTCGAACTCGAAGATGAACGCCAGCGGCGAGGACGGGTAGGGCCCAGGCTGGCCGATGAATGCCGCGTTGTCGCTGGTTAGTACGATAACGTGATTCCCTTCGGCGAACACACGCATACTTCGGACGATCAAGTCTTTATCGTGCCGCTGCATGACGGCGAAGAAGTTACGCCAGAACTGCGCGAAGCCTTCTTTGCCTTCGTAGACTCCACAGAATGGCAACACGGCGGGATCGCCCGGAACGACGAGTTGCGCGTCGTCCGCTAAGAACTCTGCCCAGTACTCGCCACACCTTTCTTCGTAGCGGGCGTAGTATTCGATAAACTTCCGCGCAATTCGCTTCGGTGCGAAGATCAAATCTTCGGGATAGACGGGGCGATCGGGCTGGCTCAGCGCATCGGCCAGATGTTCGATCGTCGCAGGACTTAAGCTACCATCGGCCTCGGCCTTGGCGATGACGCGCGACGAGTAACCCGCCCGATCGGCGAGCTGCTGCTGCGTCCAACCCAAATGATTACGATGAAAGCGAATGGTCTCACCGTTGCAGGCAAGCGATCGACCTTCTGGCTGTTGAGTCCACCCCATTCTGCCGAGTTCCCCTCCCAGCTTTTCGCAATCGGTAAATCGCTCCCCAGGCGATGCATTTTCGTTCGAACCATCTGCGTGCGTTCATACTGCGTTCATTGACCGAGGCACGCAAGTAGACGACAAAGATAACCTGGGCCCCCCGCTTGGAGGAGTCCCACTACAGGTTCTCACGTAGCGTTGTGGTTTATTCGCGACGCGAGCGCGAATCTTGCGAGTCCCTCAAAAACCGGAACTTTGGGGGCTGGCGTTCGGATCAAACTGGTTTGGGTTGTCCTGGAGGGGGCCCTCAGGGGGGGCCGGGACACTCAGCCAGGAATAAATTCCGCCAGAATAATGAAACTTTAGGCACCCGGGGGCTGTCTTATTGAGTGACGGCACTCGTTTCGGATGCTTGTTTCATGGTTTTACCCCAATCCTCGCCCCAATCCTTCACTGCCCAACGACCTAGCGATCCCCTGCGGCCTACGGCGTTCCGCCGAAGTTCACCGCTACGTCCGGCTTAGCCGAAGCCGCCGGGGGTCGTTGGGCCTTTTTTATTTTGCCGACGCGACGCCCTTGCCGGCGGCTCTTCGCGGGTAATCATGACAGGACCGACGCCGCCTCTGATTGGCGGCTACTTCCCTGCTGCCCGAACCCGCATTCTGACGTGCCCGAAGGCGATACGATCCACCGAACCGCCAACACGCTCCGCCCCTGGCTGGTGGGCGAGCCGATTGTCGCCGCGCGAGGTTGGGACGACTGGATCGACTCGGCATCGCTCGTCGGCCATCACGTCATCGAGGTCGAGGCCCGCGGGAAGCACCTGCTGCTGCACCTCGACGACGAACGAGTGGTGCATGGGCACTCGGGCATGACTGGCTCTTGGCACATCTATCCCCTAGGCGAGCCCTGGCAAAAGCCCGAACGCCGCGCTGCCCTGGTCATGGAAACGGCCAGGCTTGTCGTGATCTTTTTCAGCCCCAAGACACTCGAACTGCTCACCCCCACGCAGTTCCGCAGGCATCCGTACCTTCCGAAAGTTGGCCCCGACCTCCTTGGCAAGGAGCTCGATGTCCGCGAGGTGATTGCACGCTTCCGCACTCAAAACCACAAGCCGGTGGGCGAAGCGGTGATGAACCAGACACTCACCGCCGGCATTGGCAACATCTATAAGTCGGAGCTATTGTTCCTGGAGCACATCGACCCGTTCGCCCCCGTCGCGAATCTCGACGACGCACGGCTCGCCGATCTGTTTGACCTCGCACGCCAGTTGATGCAGCACAACCTCGAAGGGCCAGCACGCACCACCCGCTTCGCCGGCGACGGGGGCCGCATGTGGGTCTACGGTCGTAGCGGCGCGCCGTGCTACCTTTGCAGCACGCCGATTCGCGTCCGCCGGCAGGGAGACTTGGGGCGCACCACCTACTGGTGTCCTACTTGCCAACCACCGGCGGCGGGGTCGACGCAACCCAAGAGCTAGTCGAGATCTGCTTCCAGCTCACGGACCGCCTAGCGGTCCGGCTAGGGAGAATCGCGCAGACTCTACGCCATGCTGAAGCTCGACGCAGGATCGCGAAAGCGGTAGCCAACGCCGCGGACCGTTTCGATCAAGTCGGCATGCCGTTCGAGTTTCTTCCGCAGCGCGCGGACGTGGACGTCGATCGTCCGCTCCAGCACCAGCGAATCGCCACCGAGTGCCGAGTCAATGAGCTCCGCGCGACTGAACACTCGACCGGGATGGCGGATCAGCGACTCTAGCAAGCTGAACTCGCTGGGCGTCAGGTCGAGCAGTTGCTCGCCTGCCGTGACGCGATGCCGCTGGCGATCGACCATAATGCCCTGGCTCACCAAGGTGTCGCCGTTCATGGCGTTGCCTTGACGACGACGCAAGAGCGCTCGAATGCGTTCGAGCAGCACTTTGACGCTGAACGGTTTGGTAACGTAATCGTCCGCGCCGACGCTGAAGCCAGCGACCTGATCGGTTTCTTCTGCCTTGGCGGTGAGCATCAGGATGACCATCTCGCGGGTCGCCGGATCGCTCCGCAGCCGACGGCATATCTCAAGTCCATCTACGAGCGGCAGCATCAGATCGAGCACGATCAATTGCGGGCCGCGAAGTCGTGCTTGCGAAAGGCCATCTTGCCCATCGCGAGCTACCAAGGTGTCGTAACCATCCTGACGCAGGTTGTAATCCAGTACGTCGGCCAACGACCGATCGTCCTCGACAATCAACACTAGTGGTTTAGCCATGTCTCTTTAGCGCTCTCATCGTGCCGACTTATCCTGCCGAATTTCTTCATGGCGGTGACGAGCAATCTCGCCCTCCACCAGATAGATAACGTCTTCGGCAATGTTGGTAGCATGGTCCGCAATGCGCTCGATGTGCCTGGTGGCAGAGAAGAAATAGAGCGCCGCTTCGACCAGATCGCTGCGCGTCCGCATGACCTCGTGCAATTCATCAATTAATTTCAAGTTGAGGTCGTCGACCTCGTTGTCCCGCCGGCAAACCTTCTCGGCCGCATCGGCATCGAACTCAACAAACGCATCGAGGGCCCCGCGGACCATCTCGACGGTGATCGTCGCCATCTTCTCGAGGTTATCCGAAAGATGGATCTCTGGTTGTTCGGCCAGTGACCGGACGCGTTCGCCCAGGTTCACGGCGAGGTCCGCAATACGCTCTAAGTCGCCATTGATCTTCAGCACCGCGGCGGTGCGACGAAGGTCGATGGCCACCGGTTGGTGGAGCGCCAGAATCTTCAGGCACTCTTCTTCGATCAGCACCTCGCGAGCGTTGACCTGCTGTTCCTGCTTGATCACTTCCCACACCAGGTCGGCTTGGCGCTGACAAAGCGCGCGGCTGGCGGTGCGGATCATTCCTTCGACCACCGACGCCTGGGTGAGCAACTGCCGCTCCAGGTTCTGCAGATCACGCTCTAAATGCTTGCTCATATTCAAACTACCAGCGAATAAAGAAAACCAGGCGGCATCAACCAAAACGGCCCGTGATGTAGTCTTCGGTTTCCTGCTTGGTGGGATTGGTGAACACCTCGTTCGTCGGGCCCGACTCCACGAGCCGGCCTTCGTAGAAAAACGCGGTGCGATCCGACACCCGTGCCGCCTGTTGCATGTTGTGCGTGACAATGGCAATGGTGTAGGTGTCTTTCAGTTCGAAGATCAAATCTTCGATGCGGAGCGTGCTGGTGGGGTCGAGCGCCGAAGCCGGTTCGTCCATCAGCAGCACGTCGGGGTCGGTCGCCAGCGCGCGGGCGATACAAAGCCGCTGCTGCTGACCACCGGAGAGCGCGAGCGCCGAGTCGTTCAGGCGGTCCTTTACCTCTTCCCATAGCGCCGACTGGCGGAGCGACTTCTCGACGATCTCTTCGAGCCTGGCCCGCGACCGCATGCCCGACACGCGCGGGCCGTAGGCGATGTTCTCAAAAATCGACTTCGGGAACGGGTTCGACTTCTGAAATACCATGCCGACACGCTTGCGAAGCTCGACCACATCGACTCGCGGGCCGCGAATCTCTTGCCCGTCGAGCAGAATGTCCCCCTCGACTCGGGTGTGCTCAATCATGTCGTTCATGCGATTCAAACAACGCAGGAACGTACTCTTGCCGCAGCCCGAGGGACCGATGAGCGCGGTGACGCAGTGCTCGGGGATGTCGAGCGTGATGTTGTGCAGCGCGTGATGCGAGCCATACCAGAAGTTCACGTTACTCGCAGTGAACTTGCTCTTCTTGTCGGCAACCTCGCTCGGTGTGCGAGCGGGCTTGACGGTGGCCGATGGACGGCGGATGGCAAGGGGCGAATCTTCCACGGCCGAGGAACTCCCGGGGCGAGTTGTTGCGGTTCTGCTCATGGTCATTCTATCGCTCGCATCGCTTGCTGGCATCGACCCCAAAAGGTCCTTACCATCGGATTGCCTTGCCAAATCGATAACGGACGTACGCGGCCCCCATATTCATCGTCACCAGCACCATCAGCAGCAGCAAAATCGCCGTCGCCGACAGGTCGTGAAACTCTTGCTGAGGACGCCCCGCCCACTCGAAAATAGCGAGCGGTAGTGCGGTAAACGGGTCCCACACACTCTGCGGGGCGTAGTCGATGTACTGCATGGCACCCATGGCCACCAGGGGAGCCGCTTCACCGAGCGCGCGGGCAATCGCCAGGATCACGCCGGTCATGATGCCGGGCGTGGCGGCGGGAAGCACTTGTCGCCAGATGGTTTGCCAACGGGTCGCCCCCAGAGCGAACGACGCCTGTCGAATCGTCCCGGGCACCGCGCGAAGGGCTTCCTGCGCCGAGAGAATCACGATCGGCAGCACCACCAGCGACAGAGTCAACGCCCCCGAAAGTACGCTGTGGCCGAAGTCGAGTGCCCACACGAAGATGCCTAGTCCCAACAGGCCGTACACAATCGAGGGCACGCCGGCGAGGTTCGCGATATTGAGTTGCACGAGTCGCTTCCAACGCGTGTCGGCCGCGTACTCTTCGAGATAAATCGCCGCTCCGACACCCACGGGCACCGAGAACAAAGTGGTAAGCCCGATCAACCACACGCTACCAACCAAATAGACCCACACACCGGCGTCGTGCGGATCGGGCGAGATCAAGCCCGTGATGAAGTTCCAGTTCAGGTACTTAAACCCACGCGACGCCACGCTGACCAGCAGTAGCACAAGCACTAGCACGCAGCTAATTGTCGCCGCCAAGCAGAGCGCGCTGAACACCTTCGAAACCAAGCGTTTCCGTCGGCGATAACGCACCATCGCCTCTTGTTCGGTTGCGGTGAGATTCATTCGTACTTCTCCCGCATCCGAGCCAAAATCCACTGCGCGACGATGTTCAGCACCATCGTCGACACGAACAGAGCCAGAGCCACCGCAAAGATGGTGCGGTACTCAATGGTGCCATAGGAATTCTCACCCCCCGACTTCTCGACGATGTAAGCGGTCATCGTCTGCACGCTTTCAAACATGTTGAGCGTCATCCGCGGCGTCCCACCCGCCGCTAGCGTCACGGCCATCGTCTCGCCAATCGCCCGCGACACGGCCAAGAGGAACGAAGCCACGATGCCTGACAGCGCGGCAGGAATCACTACCTTCACCGTGACATCGTACTTGGTCGCCCCGAGGGCGTAGGCACCCTCGCGGAGGCTCCGCGGCACCGAGCGCAGCACGTCTTCGGACAGCGAAATGATGGTCGGCAATATCATGAAGCCCACCACAATCGCAGCGGCGGCGGCGTTGGCAGGATCGGCACTAGGAATCCACGACTTGATGAACGGCGAGATCGCGACGATCGCCAAGTATCCAAACACGACCGAAGGTATACCGGCAAGCACCTCAAGCGCGGGCTTCACCGTTTCGCGTACCCATGGCGTCGCGTACTCGGCCAAGTAAATCGCACACCCAAGCCCCAGTGGCAACGCGACCATCATCGCCCCGACGGTCACCAGCATCGTGCCGCAGAAAAGTGGCAAAATACCGAACTGTTCATTCGTGGGAGCCCACTTCGTACCGGTAAGAAACTCAACTACCGATACTTCGGCAAAGAACGGCAGCGACTCAAACAACAGCAGCACCACGATGCCCACCGTGGTCGCGACCGAAACGCCCGCGCAGATCAAAAGCAGCGTCCGAATCACCGCTTCGCTCCGCGTCCGCCATAGGCGTGCCGACGTCTCGGCATCGATGCCGGGCGCGGAAGTCTCGTTGGTGGTGGAAACAGTGCTCATAAATCTTTAATTAGTACCGTAGCCGGACTCGCAAGAGTTCGGGGAATGGACAATCGCTTAAACCTCGTCCGCCGAGGGCTTCGCTGCGGACTTCAGCTTCTCAAACTTCTCCGCGTTCTCGACGCCAATCTCTTCCGCCACCGGCACGTACTTCACCTTGGCCGCCATCTCGTTGGCGTTGTCGAGATAGAACTTCACGAACTCCGCCACCTTGGGGCGATCGAACGACTCGAGGTTCACGTACAGCATCAGCGGACGAGAAAGCGGGGTGTAAGTCTTATCGCGGATGCTCTCAATGCTGGGGGCGACCGGCTTTCCGTCGCCCGGATCAATCGCCAGCACCTTTAGCGCCGCGGTGTTTTCGGCGTAGTAGGCATAACCAAAGTAACCCAGGGCGTACTTGTCTTGCTTGACGCCGTTCACCAGCACGTTGTCTTCTTCGCTCTGCGTGTAACCAGTACGGACCTTTGCGTCCTTGCCCAGCACTTGCTCTTTGAACGTATCGAACGTCCCCGAGTCGGCACCGGGGCCAAACAGCTTGATCTCCTCGGCAGGCCAGGCTTCGTTCAAATCCTTCCACGTCTTGATGGGGCTATCGAGCGAATACAACTGCTTGAGCTGATCGACGGTGAGACTGGTGCACCAGTCATTCTCAGGATGCACGCACACTGCGATGCCATCGTAGGCCACCGTGAAATGGTCGTATCGAATGCCAGCCTTCTCGCACGCGGCAGCTTCTTCTTCCTTCATCTCGCGCGACGCGTCGCAGATGTCGATCTCGCCCTTGCCGAACTTCTTCATGCCGCCACCGGTGCCACTCTTGGCCACCGTCACGCGGATGCCAGGCTGCTCGCGACGAATCTGTACCGCCACCGCTTCGGTGATCGGATAAACGGTGCTCGAGCCATCGACGCGGACATCGATGGAGCTCTTCGTGCATCCGGTAGCAGCGGCCAACAGTCCAATAGCGAGTGCGAAACTGGGAAGGTTGCGGTACATCGAGACCTACTCGGCGAAAGGAATGCAGAGCGACCCCAAACCTTCGGGGAACTCCCCCCACCGCTTGGCGGCAAAAGGTCGCTCAGGAGTCCAAATAGTAGGCGACGAGTGTGAAGAAAATATGAAGACTTTATGAGGAAGCCGCGCCAGCTGGGCGGAAACCCGCAGAAAACCGCCCGTTTCGGCCACTGCTCTTAGCCGCACGGCGCTAGCCGCGGTTTCTTAGGGAACAACCGCGGCTAGCGCCGTGCGGCTAATCGGCCAACTTTACGCCACCCGCCGAACCACCACACCACCGGCGGAACCTTGGTCCCAGCTCTCCACCCGAGCGAGCGATTCCTTCAATCTTGGCAGCTCGGCCTCGGCCGCTCGGCGACCGACTTCGACCAATTCCGCGGCTCGCGAGAAATCGCCAAACGGAAATCCCGCCGTCTCGGGGGCGATCAAGAAGTCGCACTGCGCACCATGCAGCCGCGCGAGATTCGTCAGCTCGACGTCCGTCACACGCAGCAACGTACTCAAGTAGCCCGGCCGTCGCATCTTCGCGGTTGGCGTGTCGGGCGTGTTGCCGGCGAAGTCGCGCGACAGTTGCTTACTGACATCAATCGCCAGTGTGTAGTCGACTTGTTTCTGACGCAGCGCGGTAACCGGCACGTTCATCAGCACGCCACCATCCACCAGCGCCTCGCCATTGCGCAGAATCGGCGCGCCGAATACGGGATGGTTCACGCTCTCCAGCACCGCCGAAGTGACGTCGCCCGATTCACGCAAGCGGTGCTCGCCACTAATAAGATCAACGGTCACTGTTTGCGCTGGCATGAGCAATTGGTCGAACGAGTACCGCTTCAGGTACCGGCGGAACTTCAGCTCCGCGAGCCCTAATCGATAAACGCCCAGCAGGTACCACTGCGACGCCTTGGGCAACCACGCGATGCTTCGCGGTGGAGTCAGTTCTTTGGAGAACACATCGCGAATCGTCGGCAGCGGAATGCCCGCCGCGTACGCCGTCGCGACAATCGCTCCGGCGCTGGTGCCGGCAACGCGATCGAAGTAAATCCCTTCGCGCTCCAGCACTTCAAGCACACCCAGGTGCGCAATGCCCCGCGCACCGCCACCACCGAGCGCCAGGCCAATCTGAATTCCGCGCAACGTGCGAACCAGCCGCGCGAGATCGCGAGGATGGAACGTCCCGTCGCAATAGTACTGCACCCGCATCGGCGCAAGACGCAGCGAATGACGCGCAAGGGCCCGGGGAATTTCCAACGCCGCCGGCAACAACTCGGCGTCGCGCACCGCTTCGACGATCTGAATCCGCTCGGCGAGTTCTTCGGGGGCCTTGTCGAGAAGCCTGGCTAGGCGCGTTAGCGACTGATCGCGCTCCACGTCGTCCCCGTTGTCCACCACCCACAGCACCAGCTCGTGCTGCATCAGCATCGACATCGCCGCGTGGTCGCCATCCACATCCACCAGCGTCCGCCGATTGGCGCTCGCCGCGTTCGATAAGTAACCGAGCAACTGCTGCTCGCATCGGGCATCACCAGCAACCACCCGCCAATTTGTCTTGCAGTTGGGCAGCGATTGATCGCTCAGTACATCAAGCGATCCCCCCTGCCCTTCGACGGTCGCCAGCATCTGCGCCGCAAGCGTGCGTGCCGCCGCGCCGCCGCGCACTAAGGCAACTTGCATCCGCTCTTGCCGCTCGCCACCACTGATTTGTCCGCGCAGCCAACTCCCCAGCGAACGACAAAGGTTGGCCGCAAAGCCCGGCACGCGCGATAGCGTCCGCTCGAAGTCCGCGCGGGTAAGTTCTAAGAGTTCGGTGTCCATCACTGCCGTGACGTTGGCCGACCGCGATCCACCCACCAGCAGCGACATCTCGCCAAAGTGATCGCCGGGCCGAAGATGATTGAGCACCCGCTCGTCGCCATCGGGCTCGTCGACGTTAATGCTCACCCGTCCGCTGACGATCACGAACATACTCTCACCCGGCTCGCCCTGGCGAACCGCATGCTGACCACTCGCAAGCGTCACGCGACGACACGAAGCGAGGATGTCATGCACCTCGTCGTCGGCGAGCGAACCAAACAAATGGCTACGGCGAATATGAATAGGTACGGTCGTCACAGCGTGCTTCCAAAGGGAACCCACTAGCCAGGAGATTCCGGCTCGGGAGATTACTCGGTTTACAGACCTAAGCCAACACGAGTTCCCCTAGTGGCGTAAGCTTCCAGCTTGCGAAAATCACCTAGAGCTGGCAACTTTCAATAAAAGCCCCGGGTGCCTGGGGACGAGCCCCACGAGCCCCCAGCGTTCGACGCTCAGCATTGAAAGCACTGATGGCACAGAGCGCGTCATCAGCTCCAAAGTCACCACGGCCCTAACGGGCCCCGCTCGCCTGGGTTTCTTACTGCCCACCGCCCCCTGCCCACTTCTCACTACCAAAAGCAAAGAACCCGGTTGGCCCTGCGAGGATGCCAACCGGGTTCTTTCGGTGCCGCGTGTTGCAGATTCCCGTGGCGGGCATTGGCCACCGTACTTTGGTGGCGATTTCTGCGAGGCTAGCGGCGTTGGTTTTGCGAACGAAGTTTTGCGAACTTTTCTACATCCCGTTTCCCAGAGTCTCCGTGTATCCCGCGACCCCCTGATGTCCCAGTCAGGAGGCCAGTCGTACTAGGCATGCCCTCGCTGGCCGGCCGCGTTTGGAGGCCACGGCCGGCCATGCGTGGCATTGGAGGCTGACACGACACTAATGCACAGACCGTGCCAAACCGCGCCGAAGTACTCGCGATTTTCACTTCCCTCGCTTTTCCAGGCGATTCGCGAAGCTAGCTCCCCGGAGTGCCAGCAGTAAGCTTTGCAAAACACTCCAAACTCGGTTTGTAACTCCTACAAACCTTCGAGATCCGGAAGCTCCCGCGTCAGGCTCATCGTCATCGCCGCGAACACCTGCTCGGCCATCGGCAACTCGTGATCCTCGGCCTGGCACAGCACGACGTAAGTATTGCCGGCATGGTAAAACGCGCGGATGCTAGCGGTATTAAGGAGGTCGACGTACGAGAAACTCACGTCGTACCCCACCCCCTGCGCGTCGTCGATCTCGTCGACTTCCACTTGCGCGTATTCCGACTTGATGGCGTCGAGTATCGCCTTGGTCAAAGGCTCCATCTCCCGCTCGCCGCGATACAGCATCACCGACCAAAACCCCGTCTGCGGACTGGCCACCGTGACCGCCACATCCGCCGTCCCCGGCTCGTCCTCTTCAACAACCCAGTTGTCGGGGTAGATAAATCGCAAATCGTGTTGATCGTAAACTTTTGGCATGGGGGCAATTATTGTGAATCACACGCCGACTACCAAGCCCCAAAAGTCCCCTCTCCCCCGACCCGGTGAGGGTCGAGGGAGAGGGGACGTGACCCCCGTACAACGGAATTCATTCCGTTACCTAACGCCCAAGAAACTCCCCACCTTCCCCCCCGTCGAGCCGTGCCCGTCAGGGCCCGGAGTGTTTGGCGCCGTCCGAACGTTCTCCACGCCGATCGCTCGTGTACCCAGGGACGACCCTCACGCGTTGACTATTACCCTCCCGCGGCTCTTCGATTTCCTGTCCACCTTTCGCCGCAGCTTCTTTCTCTGCCAGCCGTTTCTCCCTCGCTACCCGTTGCTTGCGCTCAGCAATTTCACGGTTTAGCTTGGTACGATATTGGGTAAGATCTCCTGCCCAGGATTCCCAGCGTTTGAAATCCGCACGAGCTTCATCGAAGGATTCGCCGTGGTCTTCTAGCCACTGGATTAGCTTTACGTAGCTCGCTTTTTGTTCGGGCGTCATCACGGATAGCCTTCGCTCTTCGGCGATGACGGTGTGGACAAGGCGCGAATTATTGTTTTCCAGGTAGACGCGATGGTCCGCCCCTGCCTCTAGCAGCGCCAAGGCGATATCGTATTGCCCTCCCCAAGTAGTTGCCTGCATGGCAGCGGTTGCTCCGCGTACCTGAAGATCCAGATTGGCTCCAAGCTCGGCTAGTCGCTTTATCTTGTCCATCTTGTCACCAGCAGGTCCGGTAATCACAGCAAAGAGGGGAGTGTTTTCGAAGTCCCCCTCATTAACCAAGTTCGGATCCCCCCCATGGTCGAACACCAAATCGAAGTACTTCGGGAAGTGGGTTCGACAGGCCAAGTGCGTCACCGAATCTCCAGGAACGATGCCCGACATCTTCGTGTTGAAGTCACTGGTTACGACGACATTCGGATCGGCACCATGCTCCAGCAACTTTTCGAATCGCTCGGGCTTGTTATCGGGAAATGCCCACAGCAGTGGCGTCATGTTCCCCTTACCCTTGGCGTTGACATCGGCACCCGCGTTAATCAGTCGCTCCATTTCTTCAAGATTCTCCGCTTCGATGGCTTCGCAGAGCGCGATCACTTGGGGATCGTCGAAGAAATCTTCCGCCTTCCAGCCCATCTTCTGCTGGAGTGATTGGTCGATAAGTCGACCACAGCCCACCGAAATGACAAACAGCACGATCAGCCACACGCACCGCATAGCAACTCGATGATTCGTCATTGCGTCCGCCCCGAGAAGAGTTTGTAAACGCGCGCCATTCGCTCCGCCAGCAACAGCCTTTCACTTACATGTTATACCCGAGATGTCCGTCCCCATGTGGACCACTGTTCTGATTCGGACTGGACCTGACCACGCGCGCCTCCAAACGTGGTCGGGCCGTCCCTCGTCGGCCGGGACGACCGACCTACCCCGAAGGGGTTTCGGATGTCAGCCCAGGGTTGTCCCCACGCGAGTTCCACGAGCGCGGGGGCTACCCTGGGTAAACGTACCAAAACCACCTAGCGGTCGAGCAGCAGGCTCGCCACAGGCCGGAGCGTTGCCGAGACCGCAACGGGGCCGCGGGGCGTGGATGACGGAAAAACGGAATGAATTCCGTTGTACGATTATTTCCACATTTTTCCAGAAAGTGACTAGGCCGTGTTGACATACCTATGTTGCATCTAGGTGGATCGGGTAAAGTAGGCGAGTAACCGTTACCTCATGGAGGAGGATTAGATGCGACGTTTTTAATTGACGGACGATCAGTGGGAGCGTGTGGAGAAGCTGTTGCCGGGTCGGGTGGGGTGTCCGGGGCGTAGTGCGGAGGACAACCGGTTGTTCCTAGATGCTGTGCTGTGGATCGTTCGTACTGGCGCTCCGTGGCGTGATCTTCCAGAGCGTTTTGGGCCGTGGAACAGCGTCTTTCAACGGTTCAACCGCTGGGCGAAGAAGGGGGTCTGGCAGCAGGTGTTCGCCGCTCTTCAAGAGGCGGATTGGGAGTGGGTGATGCTGGACGCCACCATCATTCGGGCCCACGTTCACGCGGCGGGGGCTCGAAAAAAAGGGGAGATCAGCAACTTGGGCGATCGCGTGGTGGATTCGGAACGAAGGTCCATGCGGTCTGCGATGGACTCGGCAATCCCGTAAAGCTCCTCCTGACACCCGGGCAGACTCACGATGTTACTCAAGCTGTGCCGCTCTTGGAGGGACTCACGGCGGAACACGTGATCGCCGACAAGGGTTATGACAGCGAGCAAGTACGAGAGACCATTGAGCGCCAAGGCGCGACGGCCGTCATCCCTTCGCGAAGTAATCGCAAAGTGCAGCGGGCTTACGACCAGCATCTGTATCGAGAACGCAACCAAGTCGAACGACTGTTTGCCAAGCTGAAGCAATGCCGACGCATTGCCACTCGATACGACAAAACAGCACGAAACTACCTCGCGTTGCTGCATCTGGCAGCCACAATGATCCTCTTGGCCTGAATGTCAACACGGCCTAGAAAGCGCGCCTCGGGTATGTTCTGATGATCACGTTCGCCGAAGTGGTGGACGGGTGTTCTTTGGCAACTGAAAAACTAGAGAAAAACGGCTGGCTGGGAGCTTGGCGTGGGGATCGCGCTGTGCGCGGGGGCATAGCGTAAAGCGCCGGATCGGCGCGGAGCTTGATCCGGCCTACGAGAGAGTAATGTCGCACCTGCGGGTTGCCCCTGCGACTTTACTCTTCGGGGCGAACAGCCAGCTCGCTCCGCAAGGCGTTGCAGCAAATCAACTTGCAACGAAACTCCTCCAGGGAGCAAAAGGAGTAATGTCGCAGTCAATGAAATAGTCGCGAATATGGGACTTTATTCGCGACCCCGAACTCTGGCGAATCCGGCAACCGACGGATACGTCCGCATGCAATCGTGGGCGACTTGGAGGAAGCCGGCGAGGTCGGAGGTTTGGAACGTCGCGAGGTCCCAGGCGGTATCGGTCATCAAGTGATGCTGGGCTGCGGGGACAACATAGGAGTCGGCGGCGAGTGTGGTGCCATCGGCGAGCGTGACGAGCAACGATTCGCGGACGTACTCGTCGCCTTCGAAGTAATCGAGGCGGCGGATCGACTCGGGGTCGACGTCGCGGTAGATGGCTCCTTCAACTTGATCGCGCTCTGTGCTCGCTGCGATGCCGGGGTACACGCGGCCTGCGAGGTACGCTCGGTGGAAACCATGAGCGGTGGCGGGCGTCAGTTCGAAGTGCTTGCCGGTCACCGCGTGCATCATCTCGGGGACTAGCAGTGTTCCGTACACAAAGACGTGGGGCATCGGAAGGGTCTCGGTCAGTCGTCGCGTTCGCCGGTGCGTCCGGTGGCTACGTCGAACTCGGAGACCGCGGGGACCAGCATCGCGGCGGTCGCGAATCCATACGCGAGCACTGTAACGAGGAACACGGAACCATAATGATGTTCGAGGAAGCTGGTGATCACGAAGAACGTCGCGAAAGGCGTCAGCATGCACGCCCACTTGAGCGCTGCCGAGTCGAGTCGCCAGCCGAGCACGGCGTAGAGAGCCAGCCCACCACCCAGGATGAACCCGAGGAACGTCGGCAGTTGCGACATGAAACTATCACCCACGGCGACCATCATTCGCATGCACACCAGCACGCCCACGAACAGGTAAATCAGCGTCCCCATGCTCACGCCCGCGGCTTGGCGGGAATTGAGGTAAGTCATGCCGCAGTGCAGACCAAGCACCGCGGCGAACAACACCATCACCAGGTAGCCAATGATGAGAAACACGAGGCTTTCGGTCGAAGCATATCCTTGCCACCAGACATAGCCGCACAGTACCAAAGGCAACAGCAGCATTTCCTTGCTGTTGTAAAGCACGCCGCCGAGCTTGCCGAAGACGATTTCGGACGGAGTCAGATCGGTGACGAGCAAGAGGTCGAGTGCACGGCTATCGCGTTCGCTGGTGAGCGAAGTCACAGCGAGCGCGTTGACGAGCACGACGCTCAATGCCATCAGCGGCACCAGTGCTCGCGAAGCGGGGGGGATGGTGGCACCGAGCTGGGCGAGCCCCTCGTCGCTGCCGAGCAAGGAATAAAGTGCGAGGGCCGAAAGGGCCACCACGACCAAGTACGCGGCACGGATGACCAGGATCTTCTTGCCGTAGGCGTAGGTGCAGACTTCGCGCCAGAGAATGGGATTGTCCCACACCTCGCGAAGTTTGCCGGGGGCACGGTGAGCAGCGGCTCGAGCAGCTTCATCCGTCGTGGTATCGCTCTTGGCGGGAACGGCGTGGGGCTGACTCCAGATGGCGCGGGATTCGTCCTCGCGTTCTTCGGTGCGAGCCTCGCGTGATGGATTCCACACGCGGACCATCGCGATCGCAATGCCGTTGAGCAGAACGATCGAAGCAGCAGAGACAACGAGGAACGCCGTGACAGGCTCCACACCAAAGATGGTGGCGCGATCCGCAGCCGTTGCAAACAAGTCGGACTCGGCCGCGGCAAGCACGGCTCGCCAGGGACTCATCGCCGTGGCGAGCGCTTCGGCGGCGATGCCAAAAGGAGTGGGACCGAGTGCGCCGCCGGCAACGGCTTCCCAACCAAGGAGCCACAGCACGAGGACCAGGAAGGTCATGGCGATGGCTTGGAACGTTTTGTCACGCCACAGGGCGAGCGTCGAGCCAAGACTGCCGGCCGCGAGCGCGCTCATCACAGTAACCGCGAGGACGCGGGCCACTTGTCCGTAACTAATACCACCGAGCAGAACAATGATGAAGAAGAATGGAGCCGAGGCAGCGACGACCATCAACACCACGAGCAAACTGGCGAGCCATCGCCCGAGGACGAGTTCACAATTGGTTAGCCGGGTGAGGAGCAGGAGAATAAGCGTTTTGCGGTCTTTCTCCTGCGCAACGGCAGCGGCGGTGAGCACCGCGGCCATGAGCGTGGCGACGGCCATTTCCAGAGGAGCGAGCAGTTGAAAGACCTCGGAGCCGAAGCGTGCAGACGTCCCCGCGGTCTGGAAGGGCTGGTTCCCGGTGACGATCTGCCAGTAGGTCCAGAGGAGGCCCAGCAGGGTGCCAACGGCCACGGCGGGGACGACGTAGAACCGCGCAGCTCGTGGCGCAGTGGTCGCCTCGCGTGTGAAAACCGGCCCAATAAACAACGGTTGGCCTCGCTGCTCGTCGCGGGGAAGTGGCGTAAAACAAAGGCTGCTCAGCCACGAGCAAGCCAAGGGAAAGCAGTGCTAACCCCAAATATAGGCACCCTTGGGCGGAGGGTCGAGCGGCTGAGCGAACCTATGACCGGTGTAATCCGTATATCCTACCCTAGAGTCGCAGATTCGTGCGGTAGTTGCCCCCCGGCCGGTGCAGTTGAGGTAGTTTTTGCTTAGAATCGCAGTCAGGCCGGCGTCATTGTGCGCCCGACTTTTCGCGCCCAAAGGCTTTGGGCCAATGCTTGTAACTTTCACCAGTAGTTTAACGAACTCAAAGGACTTACCTTCCATGGCGACTCATCCAGTTCGCTTGCCCGCTGTTTCGCAGAATGCTGGTCGCTTGAGTGCACTCGCACTCGCGATCGTGGCTCTGCTCTTCGCGAGTGCTGACGCCAACGCTCAAGCCCAGATCACGGCGGAAGCGCTCATAGGCGATTCGGTGACCGAGCCCGACGCCCAGCGTTACTCGGACATCGCCGAGGCGATTAAGCGTTACAACAACAACGACGCCCTGGGTGCCAAGCAGTTTCTCGAAGCGGCGAAGCGTAAGGACGACCGGCTGCCTCCCGTCAATTTGATGATGGCGAAGCTGTACTTCCTGAGCAACCAGGCCCCCGCTGGTCTGCAGGCGCTCGAGGCAACCGCCCGCGACGACGCGAGCGATCCAGAGCCCTACTTGCTACTCGCGGATCAAGCGATTCAGCAGGCTCAAGCTGTTCAGGCCAGCGCGCTGTACGACAAGGGTATCGAGCTCACCGAGAAGTACGACACGAATCCTCGCCGCAAGCGGAAGTTCCAGATCCGAGGCTACGCGGGCCGGGCTGCTGTGCTGCAGCGTTGGCTCGATTGGAAGGGCGCAGAGGCCGACCTGCGGAAGTGGATCGAAGCCGACCCCGAGGAGTCGAACGCCTACAATCGCTTGGGCTTCGTGTTATTCATGCAAGGTCGCGAGAAGGAAGGCTACGAAGCCTTCACCAAGTCGAAGGAGTTGAACAAGGACCTTCCCTCGCCGTATGTTTCGGCCGCCAGCATGTACCAGCGGCTTGCGAACGTGCCGGAGAACTCGGAGAAGAAGAGCGAGTTCGAGTCGAAGGCTCGTCAGTCGTTCGAACGTGCTTACGCCGAGGACAAGACCAACGAAACCACGCTGATCGCCTACGCCGAGTGGCTGATTCGCACCGGACAGTTGGAACAAGCGGCCACCGTGCTCGAAGGAGCTCGCCAGGCTCAGGCCGATTCGCACGAGATCATGCTTCTGAGTGGCGTGCTCGCTCAGATGACTGGTAAGAACGACGAAGCGGCGAAGTTCTACAACAACACGCTGGCTCTCGCTCCAGGAAATCGCGACGCCAATAATCAGCTTGCTCTCTTGCTGATTGGTAACACGAGCGACGAGGACAAGGCCCGTGCCGAGCAAATCGCCCGCATCAATCAGCAGCTCAATCAAAACAACGCCGACGTGAACATCACGCTGGCATGGGTGCTGCGTCAGCGTGGTCGCGGTGCCGAAGCAAATCAGGCGTTCCAGAACGGCCTGCGCCTGGGTACGTTGAGCGCCGACTCGACCTTGATCGTTGCCAAGTTGCTCGCCGAGCAGAACCGAAAGGACATGGCCCTGCAGTTGCTCGAAAACTCGCTGAAGGAAGAGCAAGGCATCTTCGTCAATCGCACCGAAGCCGAAGCCCTGATTGAGTCCCTGAAGTAAAGGGTCCCTGAAGTAACTCGATTCGTGAGCCTTCGCTTGAGCGCATAAAAAAAGGTCATGGCAGGTCGATCCGTCGTCCTGCCATGACCTCTATCCTGAAGCAAAACACAGCTGTGTTTCGCCCTCCCGTATCGTTACGCTAATAATATCGGGCGGGCGTTTGGAGCCTCTTTAGCCGAATCGGCCGAATGTTCGGCCTGTGCTATCTGCTATCGAGGAGCTGGGTGACAGACTCAGTTGCCTGTGAAGCCCATCGGCGAGACGCGCGGCGATTCGGGTCCAAGGCCGCGTCCCATGCCAGAAGCCGCGCCAGGGGTCATGTAGTTGTTGGGGACGGCACCGAGGGTCGTCATGCCAACAGGCTCGAATCCATCCATGCCCACCGCCGCTTCGCCGGGGGGGCAGACGGTTCCGATGAAGGTCTTGTACCCACGGAGCTGCACTGGCGTGTAACACCCGTGGTAGGCGTCGAGCATCGGCCCGCAGCGGACCGAATCGCAGCAGGGCCAGTAGTACTTGCCACCGCAGTAGCCGAGCTTGTCGGGATTGCAGGTCCAGGTGACGGACGAGTTCCGCCGGGGCTCGCTGCTAGCGATCGGCATGCCGTTGGTATGACGGATCGCTGGGTCTAAGAGGCAGCACCCACGGCAGGGCTGTTGGGCGAAGGTGCTTGAGCTCGCCGCGAGCAGCGCCAACGTGGCAACGGTTCCGAGGCAAATTGAACGGACTGACATGGTCGTTCCGATTGCGTGAAGACGAACGGGGAGCGCGGGCGCCAAACGGGGCGCACCAGTATTAGCTTCGGAACACCGCGCTCGCGGCGGCGAAGCAATTTCCACGGGGCGGCACGATCGCTACCGCCGCGTGGGTCCGCTTGTGCTTCAACTGCCCACTGACTCGGCGATCAGATCGCCGGGATCGGGCACCGGGTTTAGCGATTGAAGGGCGGGAAGTTCGCCGCTCGATAAGGTTGCAACTTCAGGGAGCAAGTGAAACCCGACGAGGACAATCACTCCGACGGCGAGCGAGAGGTACCAGATCCAATTGGGGTCGTACTGGTACAACGCCCCACCCGCCATCGGTCCGATGACAAACGCGACCGCGATGCCCATCGACCACCAGCCCATGTAGCGACCCTCGGCGCCGGCGGGGGCACGGTTCGCCACGAAGCCCGCGGCGAGCGACATCGACAGCATCTCGCCGAGCGTCATCACCAGGATCGCGAAGATGGCGAACGGGAACGTCGAGCCAAATGGCAACAGCGCGAAGCCCAGGCAGGAGAAGAAGCATCCCCACCCAATGGTCCGCAAGAGCGGCCAGCGTTTCACGTAGTCGATCAGCAACATCTCGGTAGCGACAATCACCAGCGTGTTGACGGCGAACAGAACACCGATCTGGACCGACGACAGGTGATAGTAGTCTCGCAGGTAGAGCGTGTAGGTGGATACGAACTGGAAGAACACCATGGTGCTGAGCACGAACAGCGCGAGGAACACGACGAACACCACGTCGTGAATCGGTCGGGCGAGCTGCGTTTGGTCGGCGGGTGGCGCTTCGCCGGGGAGTCGCTGCAACCGAAAGTACATCAAGAGGATGCACGCCGCCGCGAGTGTCGTGGTGGCGTCGACGACGAACAGCAAACGAAAGTCAATGGCGGCGAGGAAACCACCAATCGCGCCGCCCATGGCGAAACCCAAGTTGGCCGCGAGCCTTTGCAGCGCGAACCCTCGCGTGCGATCCTCGGGCTTCGCCACCTTGGCGATCACGGTGCCGTTCGCGGGCCTGACGGCTTCGGTGGCAAGGCTCAGTAAAAAGATGTTGAGCGCGATGGCCCACGGCTCACGCCACACGGGGAGCAACAAGTAACCTGGCACCGCGGCGAGCAGGCAAAACGTTTGCACGCGTACCGCACCGATGGCCTCGACGAGTCTGCCACCCAAGAGCGCGCCGGCGATCGAGCCGATGCCGAACACGCCGATCATCGAGCCCGCCGAGGCGTCGCTGAACCCAACCTGGCTAGTGAGGTAGAGCGTCAGGTAAGCCAGCACCATCGCGCCGCTGCGATTCACCAGCATCACCAGTGCCAGCACCCACAGTTGGGCGGGGAGGCCCTCGAAACTGGACCAATAGCGGCGATAGAGGCGGTGCAACATCGGACGGTGGGAATTACATGGGTCGGCCCGGTGCAAGATGGCCGGGTAGGAAAGGAAGTGCTTAGTTTCGGCGAAGCACCCAACGCTGAGAAGTGGAGGTGGCTTGCCACGCCCTGCTAGACCACAAAGGCGTCGGCTGGGTTCACCGGCGATGTGTGGAAATTGCCGAGTTCTGTCGCCAATAGCTGGTAACTCGCCCTTTCGGCTGCCTGCTATACTTAGCCCTTCCCTATCGCACGCCTCGACCAGGAACCGCCACACCATGAAGCCCATTTCACTATCCTTGCTGATTGTTCTCGCCGCGATGTTCCCAGGTGTGGTTCGCGGTGATGCGGCCGAGGAGGCTTGGCGGGGACTGCTCAATAGTGTGGACCGGAAGAGTCCAGCCTTCGCGTTTCCCGAGTACGACCCGAAACTCCCTTCGGTACTGATCTACGGTGATTCGATCTCCATGGGTTACCAGCCCTATGTGCGAGAAGGACTCGCTGGCCGGGCGAACGTCTACCGCCTGCACACGAATGGTAGCCATTCAGGTGCCGTGGTTCGCCTGTTGGAGAAGCTGCAAAGCACGATGGCCCCCTTCGAGAGTGAGCAGCGGTGGCCAAGCAAATGGGACGTGATTCACATCAACGTCGGCCTGCACGATCTGAAGTACGTCAAGGACGGCGAGATGGTAGCCAATGGTGGGACTCAGGTTCACACGGCCGCCGAGTACGAAAAGCACCTTCGCGAAGACTTTGACTACCTTCGGAAGACTTTTCCAGACGCCAAGATTATTTTTGCCACCACGACGCCTGTGCCGGAAGGTTCGCAAGGTCGCAAGGCGGACGATGCAGCGCGGTACAACGAAGTGGCGATCCAGGTGCTGAATGACTACCCAGACATCGTGATCAACGATCTGCACTCTTTTACGGCTCCTCACCAATCCAAATGGTGGACGAAGCCCGGGAACGTCCACTACAACCGCACAGGTCAGCGGGCACAAGGCGAAGAAGTAACGCGAGCGATACTGAAAGAGCTGGATCCACCGGCCAAGTAATTGGGCGGAACGGAGGAATCTCGCGGCCGGTGTTCCCTTTCCCGCTGGAATTGAGGCTACGGGGTTCATCGGTGACGGATCGACGCTCGCGTCTGGGCGCGGGCGTCGCTGGGAGAAAGCCTCGGTGGGGGTTATACTGGTGACTTCTTGCCTTCGATAGCCAAAACCTCCGCCTCGGCACGCCGTGAGTTTGCTGCTTCCATTCGTCCCGCTCTTGATCGCCATGCTGGTGCTGATGGCGGGGTCGGCGTTTTGCTCGGCGAGCGAGGCGGCACTCTTCTACCTGTCACGCGACGATCGCAAGCGATTCGCCCAGGGCACCCGTGCCCAGAAGCGCGTGGAGCAGTTGCTCTCCGAGCCCGAACGGCTGCTCACGAGCATCTTGTTCTGGAATCTGATGATCAACATTTTGTACTTCGCCATCGCGTCGCGAATTGATGCGGTGCTGCGGACGCAGAATCATAGTGACGTCGCATCGAGCTTCACGCTCGCCACGTTGTTCGGCCTCATTCTATTTGGCGAGATGCTGCCGAAGAACCTCGCCGTGCTATGGCCGCAGTCGCTTTCGGCGATGGTCAGTCTTCCCATAACGGCGGCCATGAACGTGTTGCGGCCGATACTGCCGACGTTCCTCATGGTGAATCGCATTTCGCTGCGAACACTGTTGCCTAACTTCGAACGCGAGCCCTACCTCGAACTTCGCGACATCGAACGGGCTATCTCGATCAGCACACCCGACAAGACGCTGGCTCAGCAAGAGGAACTAGTCCTGCATCAGATCGTGTGGCTTAGCGAGATGGAGGCCGAAGAGCTGATGCGTCCGCGGATGGGTTTGACGCTTTACTCAGCCCCGGTGACGCTCGACGATCTTCGTGCGAATCCCCCGAACTGCGACTACCTGCTGGTGACCGAGTCGGACAGCGAAGAGATCGAACGCGCGATGCCGCTAGCGCAGTTACCCAATGTCAGCAGCACCCATTTAGAGTCGGCTTGCGAGCGCGTGCCGTACGTGCCGTGGTGTGCCTCGGGAGCGGCAACGCTCGATTTGCTCCGGAGCACTCGCAGCGGGCTTGCCGTGGTGATCAACGAACTGGGCGAGACGATTGGCATCGTGACGCTGGACGACGTGATGCACGCGCTGTTCGCGAACCCTGCGGTCCGCCAGACATCGCGAGCCGCCGCCCAATCGATCGAGCCTCTGGGGGACGATGTTTATAAGGTCAATGGTGCGATCACGCTCCGCCGACTTTCGAAGCAGCTCAAGTTCGAGCTGCCACTGGTGAAAAGCGTGACCATCGCGGGCATGCTGCAGGAGTACCTCGAACGCATCCCCGAGCCGGGCGACGAAGTGCTGTGGGGCAATTGTCGCTTCACGGTGATCGATTCCCCACGGCCCGGCGTGCTCACGGCGACCGTCGAGCGACTTCGCGATGAACAATTGCCTGGCGACACCGCTGCGAATGGAGGTGCGATATGATGATCGCCATCCTCATGTTCTGCGTGGGTCTGATGCTCAGCTCGTTCTTTAGCGGTACCGAGACCGGCTTCTATCGACAGAACCGTGCGAGGCTGCTCATCAATGCCCTGGAAGGCGATTGGATCAGCCGTGGTCTGCTATGGGCTTCCAACAACCCCGCGGTGTTTGTGGCCACGGCACTGGTCGGAAACAACGTCGCCAACTTCATCGTGGCCAGTTCGCTTGGCATGGCGGCTCGACTTGGTTTTCCGCATTGGAACACAGCCGACGTGGTGCTGCCCGCGCTTTTGTCACCGATACTCTTCGTGTACGGTGAACTACTGCCGAAGAACGTTTTCCTCGCCGCTCCAAATCGACTGCTACGCCGCTGTGGCATTCCCTTCGCCATCGCGGCGGTGTTGTTTGCTCCTATCAGCATCGTGCTGTGGCTTACCAACAAGCTGCTGGAAGTGGTCGGACGAAAGTCGCCGGAGCTACTGCAGATGACCATCGCAAGGCGCGAACTGGGCGAGTTGCTCGACGAGGGGCAGGCCGTTGGATTGCTTCAGCCCACGCAGCAGGCCCTGGCGCAGGCGACCATCTCGCTGGGCCCGCAGTCAATCGCGGCGTTCATCGAACCGGTGTCGCGATTCCCGAGGCTAGTAGCCTCGCAGTCGCCTACCGAGGCGTTGGCGCTCGCCCGGCGGAGCGGGCAATCGTTGCTGCCTGTTGAAGAGTTGGTGGGAACCTCGCGCGAAGTGACCTGCTACGTCCGCGCGGTGGACTGCGCCTTGGCGAACGACTCGAAACTGCCGGTCCGCCCCATCGTCGCGGTGGGCGAGAAGAAGCCCTACCTCGCGACGCTGTCGCTGATGCTCGCCGCCGACGCCCCCATCGCCCGCGTCACTAACCGCAAAAAGCAGACGGTCGGCTACGTGACCCTAGCCGGCCTCCAGGCGGCGCTGATGGCCGAGTAGTCCAGCCGGTGTGGGTAGGGAAAAGCACGATTATCCCCCAGCGTGGCGGCGTGATAAGATAGTGCAAAAGGATCCAAACCATGGTTTACCTTTCACCGCGGAACGAACAACGGCTTCGTGACCTCGTCGCGACGGGCCGCTATCGGTCCGAAGACGAAGTGGTAACTGCGGCGCTCCAGGCGCTGCGAGTCAAGCTATTGATCGAACACGAAGCGAATTTAGCGGCAGGCTCGCGCAACCTCTCCCTTGAGAAGTGCCTGAAAGCATTTGATGCGTGGTCGCCTTGTACTCGTTCGAACAATCGACTCATGGATGACAGTCGCGAGTCGATCTGCTGACCTTCAACACAGCCGACTTCGCACGGTATGACGAAATTCGGGCCGTGCATCCCTACGAAGTGATCGCCGGGCGGGCGTTGGAGTCGGCCGAGTAACCGCCTAACCCACCAGCGCCAAGTTGTCGCGATGCACCACCTCGGTGTAGGGGCGATGCCCTAACAGCTCGGCGATTTGCTCCGCCTTCGCGCCGGCGATTTTTAAGAGCTCGGTCGACGAGTAGTTCGTCAGCCCGCGAGCAATTTCGCGCCCTTCGGAGTTGTCGATCGCGACGGCGTCTCCTTTGACGAACTCGCCCACGACTTGCGTCACGCCGACCGCCAACAGGCTGCTGCCACGTTCGCATACCGCCTTGGCGGCACCGGCGTCGACCACCAAGCGACCCGCGCAGCGGGCTGCCGCGCCGATCCACCGCTTGCGTGACGTCGTGCCGGCACCGGAGCCAACGACCAGCGTCCCCACGTCCTTGCCGGCGAGGATGTCGAGCAGCACTCCGGCACGGCGACCGCTGGCGATCACCACGCTCTCGCCGGCTGAAGCCACTAGCTTCGCGGCTTCGAGCTTGCTCTGCATGCCACCGACGCTCAGTTGCGGGCCGGTTTGATGCGCGGCGACGCCAGGACGTACGAGGCTGCCGGTCGTGGTAGTCGACAGGTCGATCTCGGGGATCACTACCTTCTCGGTGTCGGTCGAAGCCGCCGCGTCGTACACGCCTTCGACGTCCGACAATAGGATCAACAAGTTGGCGCGGAGCAAGTTGGCGACCATCGCCGCGAGCCGGTCGTTGTCGCCAAAGCTCCGCTGCAACTCGTCGACCCGCACCGCGTCGTTTTCGTTGACGATTGGCACCGCGCCGAGTTGAAACAATGCGAACAAGGTGTTGCGGACGTTCAGGTATCGCGCGCGGTCGTTGAAGTCGTCGGCCGTCAGCAATACCTGCGCGGCGTGGCGGCCGTGCTTCTCCAGCGCGCGGTTGTAGGCCTCGATCAGACAGCTCTGCCCCACGCTTGCCACGGCCTGGAGTTCGGCGAGGTCCTTGGGCCGCTCGGTGAGCTTCAGCCGCCCGATGCCTGCACCCACCGCGCCGCTACTCACGAGCAGCACGCGGCGCCCACTACTGGTGATCTGCGCGAGTTGATCGGCGAGCGACGCCACACGGTCGAGGTCCAGGTTGCCGGTGGGACCAGTGAGCACGCGCGTGCCCACTTTCACCACCACGGTGTCGGCAGCATCGGCGATCGATTGACGCGAAGGCATGGGCAAGGTCGTCCCTGAACCAAGAAGTGGCGGCTACTGTGGCGAACTAAACGTTCGGTTCAAGCACTTGAATCGAAATGCCAGTGATCACGTCCCCCATCGAGTTACGGAACGCTTCCATGTGCGGAGCGGCGAGGTGCGCCTCGAGCGCCGGGATGCTCTCCCACTTTTCGACCACCGTCACCACGTCGTCGCGAAGGGAGACTTGCGCCGCAATCGGCGTGGCGATGTCGACCGCCGTGCCGTACTCGATGCAACCGTCCTCGGCATGCACCTCGGGGGCGAGCTTCTTGAAAGCCGCGATCAATTCGTCGCGTTTGCCGGGCTGGGTCGTAATCGTGGCGATGACGTGGATCAACGTAAGGTCCTCCGGCCGGGATGAAACGGGATCGTTTCGCGGCGTACTGGGTGCAGACGGATTTCGCAGTGCTCCCCCGCTGGCGGCACTGGACACGCAATTAGAACCGATGCAGCCCCGTGATCAATGGGCCGCCGGGTGAGTGGGATCTAGCGGGCGAAAGCGCTTACTCGGCCGCTTCTTGACGTACTTCTTGAGCCTCGGGCTGCGGCTCGGGCTTTGGCTGGTCCTCGGGCACCTCGGCAGGGGCCAGATTTCCCGACATCAGATCGTAGAACCGCGTGATCGCGACGTTCGCGGGGATCGCGTAGCTCTCGGTTCGGCCGCTGCGTGCGATGTTGAAGCCAACGACGCGGCCTTCGAGATCCACCAGGGGACCCCCGCAATCATTCGGCCGCAGCACGGTGTCGTGCTGGAACGCGGCGTCGAACCCGAAGCGCCGCTTGCTCAGTTCACTCCCCAGATTGTTCTGCATCTCGCTACGATCGTTGGGCATACCTGCGACTTGCGGCGTGAGTACGGCCTGCAGTGTCAGCCGCTCGCCATCACGCTCGACCTCGAAGCCGATCACATCGCCAGCGGTGTACTTACCGAGCAGGCGGAACAATCCTTCGCGTGTCTTCACTTTCTCTTCGTTGATCTCCACGATCACGTCGTTCACTTGCAAGCCGCACGTCTCCGCGGCCGACCCCTCGTACACGAGGGCCACGCGTGGTTCATTGACGTTCATGTCGAGTTGGATCCCAAGCCAACCGCGCTGCGGACGAATCTTCCGCGTATCGACCGCCACGATGCCCACCGCCACGGGATCGCGTGCGGGTGCAACGGTTGCAACCCACTCGCCTACCGCGGCGTCGTCGTCGCGCTTGAGGCTCAGCACCGGTAGCTCCTTGGCTTCCATCTTCAGCATCGCCATGTCGTACGCCTTATCGATGCCCACCACGCGGGCATCGAACTCACGGCCGTCCTTGAGCTTGCATGAAACGGGGCCTTTCAACTCGTCAGCCTTCGTGATCACCCAACCATCGGTGCCGACAATGCCGCCGAGCGCCACCTGCTTGCCACCGACGCGAACAGAAACCGTTGCTTCGGCCGCTTCGTCCACCGTGTCGCGGAACGCCGAGCGGACTTGCGGGCCATCGCTGAGGCTCGACGTGGGGATCATCACCCGCTGCATCGCGTTGCGAAACGCATCGCGGGCCTGATCGAGTGGATCGGGAGTGTTCGGCTCCTGCGCCATCGCCACGGGCATAGCGAACAGTGTCGCGATCACCGCCAAAAGTTGCCAACACCATTTATAGTTGCTTGCGGGCATGCTCATGACCGTTGTTCCTTCTCGTTCGATCCCTTTTTGGGCAGGTCGGCGCTTCCGGGCAGGGGCTGCTGAATCTGTGCGAGCTGCACTTCGACCTCCAGCTTCTCGTCGCCACGCTCGACCTCTAGTTTGATCGACTTACGTGCTTCGTTGGAGTAAACCAAGTCCACCAGGGCGTCAAAATTCTTCACCGGTTTGCCGTTGAACGAGCGGATCACGTCGCCTACTTTCAACCCGGCCCGATCGGCTGGCATGCCGGGGAACACTTGCGACAGGCGGCAATCGGCCGCCTTGGGATTGCCGGTGACGCCGAGCAGCGGTCGGGCTTCGACTTCGGCCTGCCCACCCAGCGGCGAGCCCCACGACTCGCCAGCAACCAAGCGGTCCCAGGTGTCGTGGTAGGTGCCAATAGGGACATGGAAGTTGTCGGTGATGCGGCGGCCAATACGGCTATTGATGCCAACCACTTCGCCATGCATGTTGAACAGCGGCCCGCCCGAGTCGCCACCCACCAGGGTGCAATCGGTGCAGATGACGTCGTCGTTCGAGAACAGCACGCGGCCCAGTCGTACAGGCGGAGTTCGGTCCGGATCGAAACCACCAGGGTGGCTCATCACAACGACCCATTCGCCGGTTTCGAGTTCGTTCTTCTTCGCGAGCTTCACGTAAGGCCAAGGACCGGGATCGGTGATCTGCATCATGCCACTATCGATCTCGCGGAACATGCCGAGCGTCTTGCCACGGGCCATCTTGCCATCGGCGAAGATGAACACCACGTCTTCGCCAGGCTTCCCGACCACATGCCCGGCGGTTAGCACCAAACCATCGGGGCTCACGATCACCGCGCTACCAAACGCCTGCCCCACGCGAACCGACACTACCGCGGGGTCCACGTGCTTGATGACACGCTGCGTTTGTTCTTGAATGACTTTCAGGTCCGCGACGTTCCGCGGATAACGCCGCTCGAGCACCTTCTCGATTTCGTCGTTCCATTCGACGGGCGTGAACTCAGGCTCCGCGGGCTTCTTATCCGAGTCGTCGCCCTTCGTGTCTTCTTTTGCGTCGGCGTCCTTGCTGCTTTTGGCTCCCTCTTCGGCCTCTTCGTCGGCCTTGGGCTCCGGATTCTCTTGAGGCTCGCCGTCTTTCTGAGGCTCCTCGCCCTTCTGGGGCTTCGCCGTGGCCTTCGGCTCTTCGCGGTCCTTCTTCTCCTGCTCGGACTTACTGTCCTGTTGAGGCTCGGAAGATTCTTCCGCGGATTCCTTCTCAGGTTCTCCGGTTTCCTCCGGTTGTACCGCCGGCGGCTCAGGCGAACCCTCGGGTGGCGATTCCTGCGCCCAGCCGGTGGGGGCAAGCTGGAGTGAACTCCAGAGCAAAACAACTACGGCAACCGCGGGGCACAGGCTCCATCTCATCGCTTCGAACTCCAACAGAATCGCGTGCGGGGCGGGGTAAGATGCGGGAATTTTAGCGCCCCGCAGTGTGCGGGACAAACCGTGGTGGCAAGAAAAATTACGGAGAAATTTCGCGGCAGTACTTGTTATGTACACCCGTATATAGTAAACTAACTGACAGACGAAAGTCCGTGGCGGGCCGCCTCCCCACCCTCGGGGGGCTCCCCGGAACCCTAAGTTTAATCGGTTGGCCCCCAGAATCCTACACACGGCCGCTGAAATTTCATTCACCCCTAGTCCCAAAGGACCGCCTCACCATGGTGTTCGATCGCCTCACTTCCCGTCAGAAGGAAATTTTCGATTTTATCGAGGACAAGATCCGCAACCGCGGGTACGGGCCTACCGTCCGGGAAATTGGCGAGCATTTTGAGATCGCCTCGCCCAACGGCGTTATGTGCCACCTCAAGGCCCTGGAAAAGAAGGGCATTATCCACCGCGAACCTGGCATGTCGCGGGCCATCCAGCTCTCGGCCGAAGTGATTGCCCACCGTGGCATCCCGCTGGTGGGCCAAATTGCCGCCGGTAGCCTGGCCGAAGCCATCGAGCAGGCCGAGCGTTTTGAGTTCGAGGACTGGTTCCCCGCCAAGAAGACCCAGTTCGCCCTCAAAGTGAAGGGCGACTCGATGATCGAGGCCCAGATCGCCGATGGCGACATCGTCCTGTGCCGCAAGGCCCGCACCGCCCACAAGGGCGACATCGTGGTCGCGATGACCGACGAAGGCGAAGCCACCCTGAAGTACTGGTTCCCCGAAGCGAACCGCGTTCGCCTGCAACCAGCCAACAGCAGCATGAAGCCGATCTACGTCAAGGACGCTCAGGTCCTCGGCATCGTCACCGGCGTCATTCGCCGCCTGTAAAAGCGCGAGTTCGTTGCTGTGACAAATTCAAACTCGCCGCTGGTCTCCTCCGTTGAGACCAGCGGCGAGCTTTTTGTAGGTAGGTCAACTTCGCAGCACTGGCGTGACAGTCAACTGGAAGTCAGCCATCTTGCCGCAAGTCAGTGGTGGGACGCGGATAGACAAAGACGGAAGGAATGAAATCGGTAGGGCCACGATTGGATGAACAGAAGGGAACGAAGACAATGAAGAAGAGAAGGAATGATAGTCATCGCCGATGTTCTATTAGCGAAGATTAGCGTGGATTCGTGTTCCAAGGAACCTTCTCCCTTTTCTCCTTTCCACTATCCGTGTTTCATCCGTGCCCATCCGTGGCTAAAAATTCGCTCTCAATGACTCAGCGACGGATCGTTCGCAAATCGCGGCTACGCCGACTTATCCAGCGCGCTTTCCTGGTTCAGCTTGTTGTAAAGCGTCTTTAGGCTCACGCCCAACTCTTCTGCGGCCTTCGGCTTGTTGCCGGCGTGGCGTTCGAGGGCTTGGTGGATGGCTTCCATTTCTAAGTCCCGAAGCGTCATCGGGGCCAGCTGTGGCTTCGCACCGCCCGTGAGCTGGCGGCGATTGAAGTGCTGCGGCAGATGCTCGGCACCAATCGGCCCCGCGTCGCACAAGATCGTGGCGTGTTCGATCACGTTCGCGAGCTCCCGAACATTCCCCGGCCACACGTGTGCCTTGAGGGCATCGATCGCGCCAGCCGACAGTTCGTGATCGAACGCCTTGCCACCTGGCCGAAACCGACGCAGCAGGTGCGCGGCCAGTTGCGGAATGTCGTCGATGCGTTCGCGGAGCGAGGGCAGGTGGATTTCGAACGTGTTGATGCGGTACATCAGGTCTTCGCGGAACTCTTCCTCGGCGACCATCTCTTCCAGGTTGCGATGCGTCGCGCAGACGACGCGGACATCGACCTTCACCGTCTTGTTTTCACCCACGCGGCGAATCTCGCGGCTTTCCAGCACTCGCAGGAGTTTCGCCTGCATGCTCTTGGGAAGTTCGCCAATCTCGTCGAGGAAGATCGTCCCGCCGGTCGCCACTTCGAACAGGCCCACCCGATGATCGTCGGCACCGGTGAACGCACCCTTGGTGTGGCCGAACAGTTCGCTCTCGATCAAACTCTCGGGGAGCGCGCCGCAGTTAATCGCCACGAACGGCTTTCCAGCCCGCGTGCTGTTGTCGTGCACGGCGCGGGCGACAAGCTCTTTGCCCGTACCCGTTTCGCCAAGAATCAGCACCGTCGAATCGGTCGGTGCCACCTTCGTAATCATCGACTGCACCTGCCGCATGGCCCCCGTTTCGCCAATCAGCTTAGGCGATCCTTCCAGGCTATTGAGGCGATGGGCCAGGGCGTAGTACTTGTTCGTCAGCTCGCGTTTGTCCTGAACACGTTTGAGCAAGGCCTCGATCTCGACCAACTTGCACGGCTTCGTCAGGTAATCGAACGCGCCGTGACGCAGCGCGGCAATCGCGGTGTCGGTCGAGCTCTTGCCGGTCAGCACCACCGCTTCGGTGCTCGGCGAAAGTTCCTTCGCCCTTGCGATCACCTGGATGCCATTGAGTCCCGGCATGTCGAGGTCGACCAGGATGCAATCGAAATTATCCTTCTCCAGCGCCGCGACGGCCGTCAAACCATCGGGGCAGACCGTCACGCGATGGCCCATCCGCGGCAGTTCCAACTTCATCAGCTCCTGCAGCGACCGTTCGTCGTCCGCAAACAGCATCGACAACCCTTGAGGTGCATCCGAAGTGATCTTCATGGTCTCGTTCTCTGTATCGATATCCAACTCGCGCGGCATGCAAAATGCCGCCGCGTTTAACTCGTACGACTTCTACGCCGCTTTCCTTCGACCAGCGAGCGTCGACAACGGCAGGGTCACGACGAACTGCGAACCGTGTCCGACGCCCTGGCTCGTGGCCTGAATGTTCCCGCCGTGCTCGTTGACGATGCGGTACGTGATTGACAGTCCGAGTCCGGTTCCTTGCCCACCACGTCGGCGAGTAAAGAATGGCTCGAAAAGATGCTGAATCACTTCGTCGGTCATGCCACAACCATTATCCCGGACGACAATGCGTGCTTCCCCGCCAGCGCGTTCGACCGCCACACACACCTCGCCACCTGCATCCAGGCTGTCGAGGCCGTTGGTGATCAAGTTCAATACAACCTGCTTCATCTCCTGAGGATTGAGGTCGGCGATCACCGGCTCACCCTCTTCCAGCCGCACGTGCTTGTCGTTGTACTTACCAAGGTGCTGCAGCATTTCAATGACGTCGGCCACCAAATCACGCAGTTCGGTCGCGTGCCTTTGCGAGTCGCCCATTCGCGAGAAGTCGAGCAGCTTTTCGGTGATCTGCTTACAGCGGAACGCCTCGCGCTGGATCATGTCGAGATAGCTCAGCACCACCTCGCGCTCAGGAGTGATCTCCAGTTCGCCACTCTCGAACATTTGCTTGACGCGGCTCTCGAGCGACTCGCTACAAAGTGCGATCGACGCCAGTGGATTGTTGATTTCGTGCGCGACGCCCGCAGCCAGGAAGCCGACGCTCGCGAGTTGTTCGCTCCGGACCACTTCGCGAGTTCGCTGTTGGACCTGGCGATCGAGGTCGTCGCGAGTTTCCTGAAAGCGGGTGGTCATGTCGTTCATGGCGACGGCGAGTTCGCCGATTTCGTCGCGACTGTTGATCTCAATGCGATGGGTGAAGTCGCCGGCGGCGACGCGGCGTGACCCTTCCACGAGAATTCCGAGCGGCCGCGAAATGGTTCGGCGGAACACCACCACCGCGAGGATGATCACCATTCCCGACAGCAGAAACGTTACCCAGGCGAGCGGAATCGCCAGGCGGTATTGCGAGCGAACTTCACCCGCCAAATGCTGCAAACGCTCGTGCAAGTGGCTCGGCAGTTCGCCGGCAAGATCGCGGAGCTTGTCGACGTTCATTTCCAGCGAATTAAGATCGTCGTACACCCAGTCTTCAAGAGGCTGCACTTGTTCCATCTGGCTGATCACTTCGACGATCTCGGCAAGCGTGGCCCGCTCGCGCTGATCGTCGCCAATCCGACCTCCCGCGTGCAGGCTGCTTACGTCGAGTCGCTCGCGATACTCGGCGAGCACCAGCGTGAACTCCTCGAACTCTCGTCGGTACTGCTCGCGCAGTAAAGCGAGTTCGGTCCGATCCTCGTCGGTGAGCGAGTCGGGATTCATCAGATTCGTAAGGCCGTCGAACGCAATTTGACCGTTACTGCCGAGACTCTGCCGAGCTTCAGCCAGGATGACCTTGAGATCGCCGACGTGGGCGCTGAGTTGATCGGCAAGAGGCAACTCTTGCGAGCGTGCGTTGAGGCTTTTGACCAAACCCCGATACGCGTACAGGCCGTACAGCGCGGCGCCGAACAGCAAACAAATGCTGACCGCCATCGAGCCCAAGCCGACGCGAAGTTTCAGGCGAATTGGCCAATTCGAAATCAACCGCGACCTCCTTGTCGCTCATTCGTGCGATATAAGCCGCGCACCAGTGCGCTCCAGACGCGACACGCAGGACCCTTCCGTGGGCCCCGCCTTGGGGGGCGAGTCTAACAACCTCCGATGGCCGGGGGCAAGTACAGAATGGCAAAATGCTAGCACCGGCAAGGACCAATTCAGCAATGACCAATGTAAGCTCACTCCTGGGTCATTGGTCCTTCGGTATTGGTCATTTCCACTTAGTGTTTGACCTCTTTGCGCATCAGATAGATGCCAATCAAGAGGAGCACGGCGTTGGCGATCCACAGGCATTGCGGCGCGGCGGAGCCTTTCTTCGCGAGCACCATGCAGCTGTAGAACATCGGGTAATAGATCAGCAGGATCGGCGCGAAGCATGCAAAGAAGCTTGCTAGCATTTCGCCTTTGCGCAGCATCACCGCCACCGGGATTCCCACCGCGGCGAACGCGAGACAGCTAAAGCCATTCGACCAACGGCGATACGGCTCGGAGTAGAACCGATTGAGTCGCCCCTCGGCATTCTGAATCACCTTTTCTTGAGACCGCCACGCGCCATCCGATAGCTCGTCGAAGTCGCCGGTGAGCATCGCAAATGCTGCCTCGGTGCTCATGTCCTGCCGCACCTTGTGGATCGTGTCGAGTTCTTTTGCCTTAGCAGGTCCGATCTCGCCGAGCGAGTAATCGGACGGACTGCGACTTTTGTTTCGCGAGCCGAGCAACTCTTCGAGCGGAAAGACGTACTCCTCCACCCCCGGCGCAACAATGTCGAGCTGCCCCGTAGCATCGGTATCCTGCATGCGAAGTACGAGTTGCCCCGTTTCGACGTTCGCGGCAAACTGCGCCGCACGAGCCGAGACGATGTTGGCGAACTCCTTGCCCTTCTCGCGAATCACGAGCGTGGGCTCGATGAGCGTACGACCTTCGACGCCCTGCACGTGAACGGTGAGATTGCCGTGCTCGAAACTTCCTTTGACGCGAAGCTGCCCGTAGGCGATGGCTTCCATCGACTCGAGGATCACGCGTTCCTGGCCTTGGCGGCCCCAAGAAACCGCGAGGTCGTTGAACCACACCGCGCTGAAGCTAACGAACACCGACAGAATCAGCGTTGGCCAGACCATCACCATCGGCGAGATGCCCATCGACTTGATGGCCACCAGTTCGTTCGACGCCGCCATCCGCCCGTAAATGCCAGTGACCGTGAGCAACAGCGCGCCGGGTAACGTGAACTGCAGCGCCTCGGGCAGGACGTAGGGCGTCAACTGCAACAGTCCGCCCAGCCCCAGGCCAAGGTCCACGGCTTTCTTGCCCAACAGGCCTACGAACATCATCAGTGTCATCACGCCGAGCGTGAGTAGGAACACCTTGAGTAGTTCGCTGAGGACGTATTTCGTGAAGATGCGCACGTCGAGACTCGAAGCGCCAATTGCCGAGAGACCAATTCCGGCGGAAATGTAGCAGGCACGCGGGCAGAGGAAAACGACAGTTCCGCGCGAATGCTAGCAGTCCCCCGGGTGCAGCTAGAACACGCGATGCACGCCCGACTCGTCGGGCTGCGTGCTCCGCACCTGCGCCATCAACGTACGGACGGCTGCGGCGTAGTGTTCGATTGCCTTCGCGGCATCGCCGGCGCTCGCTGCTTGCTGGCAACGCTCGTGAAACGCGGGCCAGTCGATCCCTTTGTACTCGGCGAGCGGCGAGTCCTCTTCCTGCTCGAGCGCCGCGAGTTCCCGGCAAAGCCCCGCCATTTCGACCGCCGACGCGTCAGGATGACTGCGATAGTGGCGATACGGGCCGTTGCCATAAGGTCCGCCGAGTTCCTGCTCCACGGGGGCCGTCGAACCGCCTCCAAACATGCTGCCGAACAGTTTACCCAGCCAACCTTTTTCGCTTGTTCCGCAACAACTATTCGCGTCGCCATTGACCGCACATACGGCGGAATCGTCGCCAGCTACTTGGACCACGATCACCGAAATATTGTCAGGGCCTCCACGGAGGTTCGCCACGTCGACGAGCGTCGCCACTACTTCACTCGGCGACAAACAATCGAGCAGCCCTGCTAGCAAATCGTTATCCACGACGCCCGTCAGCCCATCACTGCAGAGCAGGAACTTGTCGCCGGGGCAAACTTCGTAGGGGCCTTCAAGGTCGACGTTCACCATCACGTGCGGACCGAGCGAACGGGTGATGACGTTCTTCGGAATGCATGCCGGGATGTTCTCGTCCGGCGTGTCGTTCGCCGCCGCCATCTCCCACACCAAGCTGTGGTCGAACGTAAGCTGCTCAAGCTGCCCGCACCGCAAACGATAGACGCGGCTGTCGCCCACGTGTGCTATCAGCGCGGCACGAGGGAGCAGCACCAGGCAACTGCACGTAGTCCCCATGCCGTTGAACTCGGCGGACGACTGCCCTTTGTCGTGGATCAGCTTGTTCGCTTTATGGACCGCTTGGCGGAGCGCCGCGGGTGCTTGGAGCGAACGAAGTTTGTGGTAGGTGTGCGGCACGTTATCCACGGCCAGCTTGCTGGCGAGCTCGCCAGCCGCGTGTGCCCCCATGCCATCGGCGACCATGAAGAAGTGGCCGCGAGACCGCCACTGCTGCTCGTCGCTCACGGCGACGGCGATCGAGTCCTGATTGTTCGCCCGACGCATCCCCACGTCCGACAGCGCAGCCTGCACCACCTCGAAGGTGACGTTATCGCCTGTGGGGTTGGGCATGGGAGAAATCCGACAAAAAGGCGGGTGGGCGTGCTCTTCACTATTCTAGCCAGCCGGCCGGCAAAGTGATAGCGAACTGGTTTGGGACTTCCCGAGGTTCTCGCGAATCCGCCGCGTAGCGCTCGTTTTCGCTGCTAGCAGCAGGGCATTCGCTCTGGAGGACACGCCGCGGCGTCGCTATACTTCGCCGCCCGCTGCGGAAGCCGCAGCCCGCCGCTCGTCCCTTGGCATCGCCATGCAACTCGCTCCTCCCCCAGCTCGCCCGATCCTCTTCCAGCCGTGGCTCGCCAAGCTACTGCTCGTGATGCTCGTTCTGGCATCGGCTTCGGGTTGTGTACGGCGAAGACTCAACGTTCGAAGCAATCCCCCCGGCGCGATGGTGTTTGTCGACAATCAAATGATCGGCACGACTCCTTGCTCGATGGACTTCACCTACTACGGCACGCGCGAGATTCGCCTCGTGAAGTCCGGTTACGAGACTCTCACCGTCAATCAACCCATTCCCACCCCATGGTGGCAAGTTCCGCCGCTCGACTTCTTCAGCGACAACTTTGCCCTCCATAAGATTCGAGACGACCGCACGGTCAGCTTCAATCTCGAACAACAAATGATGCTCCCAGCCGAGGAGATCATTCGACGCGGCGAAGAGCTTCGTAGTCGCACGATGTCGGGCACCGTGCTTCCGACGTCGGGCGAAGTCCCAGTGCCGCCCCTTCCCGTGCAAAGCACGCCGGGTGTGATCACCACCAGCCCCACGATTCCAATGTCTCCGCCCGGTGGTTTTGTCTCACCACCACCAGCGACGTTGCCTCCTCCACCGCCCCCTCAAACTCCGTGGCCCTAGTCTTGTAGCCGATGTCGCCAGACTTCGGGGGCATTCGCTAACGGCCCGCACTCTTGCGAGTCCGGCTACGTGGACTCGTACTCCTTACTTGGTGATGCTCGGATTCAGCGCCCCGCCAATGATGCGGCCTGGCTCGCGGGCAATCTTGTCGGTGAAGATCTTCAGGTTCTCCACAATCTGGTCGACCATCACGCTCCTCACTCGTTCGTTGATGTTGAAGATCAGCACATTGGCGTTCTTCACAAGCAGGTCGACGTCGTCGCTCATCTTTTTGTCACGCACCAATCGGCCCAAGAGGCCTTCGCCCGTGTTCAGCGAGCCGGCGAAGCGTGACATGTCCTTCATCACGATGTCCAGGTTGTCGATCGACGAGATCAGCAGATCCGCGAGTTCCTCGCCCCGCTCGCCAAGGGGCTTGGTGATTCCCTCGATGTTCCGCATGTTGCGATCGGCCGAGGCGATGACGGTGTCGAAGTTCGCCAGCGTCTGCCCTGCTCGCTGAAGCGTGGCCCGCGCGTCCGTGATCAGCTTGGGGAACTCCTCCATCGAGGTTCGCATCTGCTGACGCAATTGTTCGTCGCCAAGCATCTGATCGATGTTGTTCGTCGTGCGGCGGAAGTCCTGCATGGTCAGCGTCGTCTCGTCGATCAACCGGTGCAGGCGATTGTTACCAATGTCGTCGCCAAGGATGACGTTCACTTTCTCGGCAAGCACCGAGATCTTCTCGCCCGCCTCGCCGAGCTTCTCGATGGACGGCCCAATCTTCTGATTGAGTTCTGTAATGGCGGCGAGGGGATCCTCCATCACCGTGCCATCGACCACCGCCCCCGCCAGGATCGGCACTCGCGAATCTGCCGGTGTTTGTGTCTGCGGTGGGTAGCTGGTGCTTCGCGTCACGGGCTTACGAGTGAACGTCACCACCGCGTCGCCCAACAGGCTCGACGGTTCGATCTTCGCCTCGTCGTTCTCGTAAATCCGCACGTCTTCGCGGTCGATGCGAATCCGCAAACGCACGCCATCGTCGGTCCACTCCAGCCCCGCGACGCGACCCACCAGCACGCCGTCCTTGCGAACGGGCGTGTTGACCGCGATGCCGGGAGCGCTTGGCACGTCGAGGAAGATCTCATACCCGCGCGAGCCCCACGGCGACGAAGTCGGATTGTTGGCGATCAATAGCACGCCGAGGAACGTGATGGTGAATAACACCACCATGCCCACCAGCCGTTGCATTCTGCGTTCGTCCATGATCGTTCTCGTATTTTCGTGGTGCAGGTTTGTAGGAGGCCTCTCCGAGGCCGATTTATTACCAAAGCTTTCCAGCAAGTCATCGGGCTCGGAGAGCCCTCCCACAATTCTTCTCTACACCAATCCTTAGCAAGTTATTTTAGGGCCGCGTGCATCCGCGACGATTCGAACTGATCGCGGAGCTCTTGCAGTCGCTCGCCCGCTTCGCCGCGAAGGAACTGTGCCACGCGCTTGTCCGTCGACTTCTTGATGTCGGCGGGCGTCCCATCGAAAATCATCTGCGACTCGCCCTTCGGCAGACGCGGCAGCGGGTACAGCATCACGATGCGGTCCGCCAGCTTAAGAGCGCTCGTCATGTCGTGCGTCACCACGATGCTGGTCACCTTCGACTGCTCGCGCGTGCGGATGATGAGCTCGTTGATCACGTCGCTCATAATCGGGTCGAGTCCCGTGGTCGGTTCGTCGTACAGCACGATCTCGGGCTGCATGATGATCGCCCGAGCGAGTCCTACACGCTTCCGCATACCGCCAGAGAGCTCTGCCGGTCGTTTGACCATCACGCTCGAAGGCAAACCAACGATGGCCAAGGCTTCGCGAACCTGATGGTACGCTTCCTCTTGCCCGATGCTTTGGTGCTCGCGAAGCGGGAACGCCACGTTGTCGGCGATCGTCAGGCTGTCAAAAAGCGCCGCGTTTTGGAACACAAACCCGAATCGCGTGCGGAGCTTCGTCAGCTGTTTGTCGTTCAAACTGTCGAGCGTCTGGCCATCGTAAACCACGTGTCCCGAGGTCGGCGCCACCAGTCCGATGAGCGACTTGAGCAGCACCGTTTTCCCGCAACCGCTCTCACCAATGATCGCCAGCGTTTGGCCACGCGGAACTTCGAGCGTGACGTCGCGGAGCACCGTCTGGCGGCCGAAGCGCACCGTGAGCTGCCGAGCCGTGATCAACGGTTCGTCCTTCGGTTCGCGAGTTTCTTCGAGTTCGCTCACAGTGTTTGTTCCGGCCAGATGAAGTAGTAAAGGTCGTCCAGTGCGATACTCAGCAGTAGGTCGAGAATCAGAATGACGACAAACGACTGCACGAACGCCGCGGTCGAAGCACGCCCCACGCCCTCGGCACCCGGCATGCAGTGGAACCCGCGGTAACAGCTGAGAATCGCAATCGCGGCACCAAAGAACACGCTCTTAAAGATGCCATAACAGAGGTCCCAGTTCGCGTCGGCGTACCGGGCGTTGTTGACGTAATAGAACGAGTCGACACCCAGGATATAAGTGCAATAAAACGCACCACCCACCACGCCCATGAACACCGCCATGATCGTCAGCGAGGGAATCATGAACAAACAAGCCAGGAACCGCGGCACCACCAGGTAGCGTATCGGGTTCGAGCCCATCGCCACGAGGGCGTCGATTTGCTCGGTGACACGCATGGTTCCGAGCTCCGCGGCGATGGAACTTCCCACACGCCCCGCCAGCATGGTCGCCGCTAGCACGGGACCGAGTTCGCGAAACATGGAGCGATTGATCACCGCGCCGAGCTGCGTCTCGAGTCCGAACGCACGGAACTGCGAGTACGATTGCACGGCGAGCACCATGCCGATGAACGTGCCCGTCAGCGCCACCACGGGCAAACTGCGGACGCCGATTTGGTAGAACGCGAACACCAGCGTGTCGCGACGCGGCAAGCGAGTGACCATCCAGAGGAAGGTCTGCCACGCGAACAGCGTGATATCGCCAATCGCCTCGACCCACGCGATGGTAATCTCACCAATGTCGGCAATTCCGTCGGACAACCGACGGAAGAACCCGGGCGTGGAGCGGTCGATGCTAGCAGTACCAGTAGCCATGAAAAGGATTCGCGTTGGGGGGATTAGCGCGAGGCGAAACCACCGCGCAAGCGCGGGACTTCATCTTCCACATCGACCTCCATTACGCTGCCGCTTGAGTAAAGTTTAACGATTAGGCAAGCCGTGCGAGCTAGCATCCCGCTCGCAAATAAAGTCGCACTCGTGCGACTATTTCATTGACTGCGACATTACTCCTTTTGCTCCCTGGAGGAGTTTCGTTGCAAGTTGATTTGCTGCAACGCCTTGCGGAGCGAGCTGGCTGTTCGCCCCGAAGAGTAAAGTCGCAGGGGCAACCCGCAGGTGCGACATTACTCCCCTAGTAGGCCGGATCAAGCTCCGCGCCGATCCGGCGCTTCACGCTGTGCCCCAGCGCGCACCGCGATCCTCCGCCAAACTCCCCGCCTGCCGTTATCCTCTAGTTTTTCAGTTGCCAAAGAACACCCGTCCACTACTTTAGTGAATATGCACATCAGAACACACCCGCAGCGCGCTTTCTAGTCGCTTTCTGGAAAAAAATGTAAATAGTCGCACAACGGAATTAATTCCGTTTTTCCGACATCCACGCCCCGCGGCCCCGTTGCGGTCTCGGCAACGCTCCGGCCTGTGGCGAGCCTGCTGCTCGACCGCTAGGTGGTTTTGGCACGTTTACCCAGGGTAGCCCCCGCGCTCGTGGAACTCGCGTGGGGACAACCCTGGGCTGACATCCGGAACCCCTTCGGGGTAAGTGGGTCGGTCGCGCGAGGCCGACGAGGGACACCGTCGCCACGTTTGGAGGCCAGTATGGTCCGGTGCCGTCCGACCATGAGGAGTTGGCGAAGGTGGGGATGTCGAGGCCTAAAGCCGGACGCGAAACCGCAAGCGGCCGATAGAAAATCGCACGCAGCCATCCACCAGCTGAAGGGCGCTAGCCACCAGTGCCGATCGGAACGGGGCATGCAGAGTGCGCCATCCGGCGAAGGGCCAATCCCAGCATGCCAACGGCAAGCAGTCCGCACGTCGATGGCTCTGGCACGACCGAGAAGGCGAGTGAACTCCCCCGAAAGATCGATGCTCCGACTTGCGTCAGGGCTCCGCTTTGCAAATCGACCTTATAAAGGATGCCATTCCTCCCCAAGCCGTACATCACCCCGTCCTCCGGCCGAGCGGCGAGGTCCACCAGTGGCGTCGTCGTCAATCCGAGGAGCGAGCTACTGGCCAGTTGCTTATCTACCGCGACAAGCTCCCCTCCAGGCGACGTGCCGTAGAGGTTTCCGGCAAGGTCAAACGCCAATCCGAAACTAACGTCATGCGACAATGCACCAACAGGCGTCACTCCTCCCAGCACGGGGTCGATGGTGAAGAGCGTGGTGCTGGACGCCCCGTAGAAAGTCCCATCCGTTGGATCGAGGGCCAGGGTTTCAATCGTGGTACCGCCAATTAATTTCGTCGATGAGATCACCACTTCGCGGTAAGGATCCATCGCCACCAAACTCTTCTCCCCTTCAATGCGATTCGTTAGCTGAACCCCCCATACCATCGAACGCGCGTGCAGCGGGTCGGAGGCCAAATCGAGTACATCGGATGTAATTGTGCCCCCGTGAGGGATGCGAGAGATCAAGCCCCTTGCGCCTGTCGAAACACTGAGCTGATTCAACTCAATCGGATTTCGATTGCCGGAGTCAGTAGCCCACAGTTCCGACGCGCGGGCGGCCTGAGCCAAGCAGAGCGGACTCACGGAAGCGATCGCCCAAACGAGAATCCATCGCAATCGTTCAGTTCGAAAGAACGAGAATGGAAATGGTCCCATGAAGATACCCCCGAATGAAGAGCAAGAGGGCCCGTCCAGTCGAACCCCCAAGGAATCTCGGTTCCCCACCGAAAACTAGAAGAGTACCGCCTGAACCGCAGTTTAACGGAGGAGAAACCGAGATACAAGAAAATCAGGAACTTACGGTAGAAGCCACCTGATCGATGAGCTGTGGGTAGTTCTGGCCTACTCCCCTCCAAGGGGGCCACGCCTCGTCAGGCCACCGTAGCCGGCCGGGTGGCACTCTGCGTCGCTAACCCTTTTCTCAAGTTCTCTGTGATCCGGCTTGCTCGTTGGCTTTGCTTGGTGGATGTCGAAGACGATCAACTGGAATGGTTGGTGCTCGGCTTACCACTGAAGTGAGTGGGGGGAGGCCGTACGCCACTGGAGTGTGTAGAAGACTCCGGGCCCTGACGGGCACGGCTCGATTTGCGGAAGGTGGGGAGTTTTTTGGGGCGCTAGGTAACGGAATGAATTCCATTGTACGGGGTTCACGCCCCCTCTCCCTCGACCCTCACCGGGTCGGGGGAGAGGGGACTTGAGGATACGTAACGGAATGAATTCCGTTGTACGGGGCTCACGCGGCGCGGTAGAGGTCGTCGCGCGTCGGGGGCATGCCGGAGAGGCCTTTGGCCTTGTGTTTGGAGGCGAGTACCTGGAACAGTTTGATCGAACCGGCTTCGAAGCCGCCCGCGGCGCCGGCGAGATACGCGACCCATAGGCGATAGCGTTCGACACCGACGAGCCGGATCGCTTCTTCTTTATTCGCCGACAGGCGTTGGCACCACATGCGAGTCGTGAGGGCGTAGTGCTCGCGCCACGATTCGACGTCTTGGATTTCGAAGCCGGTCTTCTCCAGGAAGTCGGTGGTCATTCCGACCGGCGTGAGTTCGGAGCCGGGGAAGATGTACTTTAGCAGTAGTCGGCGCTCGGGGCGGATGCGCTGCATCGAACGGCGGGAGACTTTCGCTCGCCGGGCGATGGCGTGATTGAGCACGAGGCCTCGGTCGCGGAGCAGCGAGTTGATCTTCTTGAAGTACCGCGGGTAGTTGGCGACGCCGATGTGCTCGGACATGCCGACGCTACAGACTTTGTCGTACGTGCCAACATGATCGGCGTAGTCGCAGATCTGGACACTCACGCGATCTTCGAGCCCAAGTCGCTTGATCTTCGCCACCGTGTAGTCGTGCTGTTCCTGCGAGAGCGTGATGCCGTGGGCGATGGCTCCGTAGTGCTGCGCGGCATGGCAGAGGAGCGCGCCCCAGCCGCAGCCGATGTCGAGCAGTCGGTCGCCCGGCACAAGCCTGAGCTTGCGGCAGATCATGTCGAGTTTGTCGCGCTGCGCCTGGTCGAGTGAGTTGTTGGGGTCTTTAAAGTAGGCACACGTGTAGACCATCTCTTCGCCTAGAAACAGCTCGTAGAACTCGTTGCTGACGTCGTAGTGGAACTGCACGTAGTCCTTGTTATTTCGCCGCTTTTCAACGCGTCCGACCATGTCGTCGCGGAAGTCCTTGCTGACCTCGGAATCTTTGGTTCTGGCAAACAGGAACGGCAGCGCCGCTTTGGCGAGCATCCACTTGCTGATTTTCTTGAGTCGCTCGCGATTGGATCGCGAGGCGCGGAGGGCGGAGGAGATCTCAATGAGATCGCCCCCTTCGAAGGAGACGTGCCCCGTCGCGTACAGGCGGACCAGCGTCTCGAGCGACGGGCGGCGGAGTAGCGAACCGATGACGCCGGGCCCGGAGAACTGAATGAGGTACTTGCCGTCGACGTTGTTGCCGAGCGGGATCACGCTGCCATCCCATAGCTGCACCGACACGTTCATATCCAGCGGCTCGCGGAGTTCGTCGAGCACGCGGCGAATCGACGTCAGTTGCGCGGCGGCAGAAAAAGGGTGTCCCATCCGTGGTCTCTCCAACTTCAAGGGGCAGAAGTATCAAGGGGCAATGGCATCAAGGTGCAAACAACATGGCGTGAGGGTGCGGGCCATGGGCGTTGAAAACGGCTCCGCATCACGAAATCAACGCGGGCACGGCGGACCCGAACCGCCGATCCTAGCAGGTCCACCGCTCAGGGCTCATAGCAATATGGGGGAGAATTGCTGGAAGGAGGGGGCGAAAGAGGCCAATTCTAGGAGAAGTAGCTGAATTTTGGAGAAGTGGCCACTCACGGACCGCGTGGCGGTCCGGCTAGGGTCGCACGGCAGCACGCGGAGAGAACTATGCGTGCAACCAGTCCTCGACCTTTAGTCCGGGAACTTTTTCGAAGTCGCGGAGGTTGGCCGATAGCAGCGTGGCGTTGTGGACTAGGGTAATGGACGCAATTTTGAGGTCCATGGTGCTGATGCGGACCCCAGCGATACGCAGCGATTCGAATTGATCGGCCGCGGGCTCGTCGAAGGGCAGCAGCTCCCATCGACTGAAGAACTGAACGAGACCGGCCAGACGCTTGTAATAGAGCGGCTGGTCGTGGAGGCGTTTGGTACGGGCAATTGCCGCGAGCCAACCACGCATTTGCTCTTCCATAGAGACGACTGTGGTGACTAGAGGTTCGTCGGTAACGAACGACAGCTTCGATTCCAGTAGCTGCGAGAGCTGGTTATCGGGCTGCTCTAAGAATGACAGATGGTCGCTGTCAAGAATGATCATTCTCGCGTGCGATCCTTCTGTCTTCCTCTCGAATCTTGCGTCCTTCTTCGATGATCTCGGCCATGATGGGGTCGCCGGCGAACATGCCGATAGTCGAGCGCCAGTCCTTCTCCGGGGGGAGTTTCTCCCCCGGGAGAAGGCGGCGGGTTAGCTTCGCTACGGCTTCTTCTAGCGCCGCGAGGCGATCTTCTACGGTATTCTCGGCCATGACAGATAGCCTCGCAGGGCGCGGTTTACTCTTCGTCGCTGTCGTCGGTCGACTCGCTCGTCTCGGCGGCAACGCCGGCGGGGACGGGCTTCGGTTCGTCGGTGGACTTGAGGGTTTTGCCTTCAAACACCAACTGCTTCTTGTCGCCGACTTTCTTGATCTCGACCTCGACGGTGTCCTTGCCGGCGAACTCGCCCTTGAGCAGTTCTTCGGCCAGCGGGTCTTCGACGAAGGTTTCGATGGCGCGACGTAGCGGGCGGGCACCGAAGTCGGTGTTGGAGCCCTTCTTGATCAGGAACTGCTTCGACTCTTCGGTGAGCACTAGCTTCAGGCCCTTCTCGGCCAGACGCTTGGTGATCTTCGAAAGTTCGAGATCGACGATCTGTTGCAGGTCCTTGTTCTGGAGGTGGCGGAACACGATCACGTCGTTGCACCGGCCGATGAACTCGGGACGGAACACCTTCTCGATCTCGTCGTGCACGCGCGACTTCATCGAATCGTACGACGCATCGCCGTCGGGCTTTTGGAACCCGAACGCCGATTCGTTCTTGATCGCTTCGGCACCAGCGTTGGTGGTCATGATCAAGATCACGTTGCGGAAGTCGACGTTCCGGCCGAACGAGTCGGTCAGTCGGCCTTCTTCCATGATCTGCAGAAGCATGTTGAAGACTTCGGGGTGGGCCTTCTCGATTTCGTCGAGCAGCACCACGGCGTAAGGCCGACGGCGAATCTGCTCGGTGAGCTGACCACCTTCTTCGTAACCAACGTAGCCAGGAGGGGCACCAATCAGTCGGCTGACGTTGTGCTTCTCCATGTACTCGCTCATGTCGATCTGCACGAGCGCGTCGTCGTCGCCGAACATGAACTCGGCGAGGGCCTTGGCCAACAGCGTCTTACCAACACCGGTGGGACCGGCGAAGATGAACGCACCCGTCGGACGCTTGGGATCTTGCAATCCACTGCGGCTGCGGCGGACGGCCTTGCTGATGGCCTTGATCGCTTCGTCCTGGCTGATGACTCGCTTGTGCAGTTCCTCTTCCATGTGCATGAGGCGAAGGCTGTCCTCAGTGCTCATGCGGGTAAGCGGAATGCCGGTCATCTTCGAGACGACTTCGGCGATGACTTCTTCGTCAACGACGCCGCCGTTCTCGCGCGACTTCTCACGCCATTCCTTATGGATCTGCTGCTTCTTTTTCTTCAGCTTGTCGGCCTGGTCGCGAAGCGCGGCAGCCTTCTCGAAGTCCTGGCTGGCAACCGCTTCTTCTTTCTGGTTGTTCAGGCTCTCGACTTCTTCGTCGATTTCCTTGAGATTTGGCGGCTTCGACATGCTCTTGAGCCGTACCCGTGCACCGGCTTCGTCGATCACGTCGATCGCCTTGTCCGGCAGGCAACGACCTGTGATGTACCGATCGGAGAAATCCACCGCCGACTGAATGGCGTCGTCGGTGATTTGCACGCGATGGTGCTCCTCGTAGCGATCGCGAAGACCCTTGAGGATCTCGACGGTGTCGGCAGGATTGGTCGGCTCGACCAGCACTTCCTGGAACCGGCGGGCGAGGGCCGAGTCTTTTTCGATGTACTTGCGGTACTCGTCGAGCGTTGTGGCACCGATGCACTGGATCTCGCCACGGGCGAGGGCCGGCTTCAGCACGTTCGAAGCGTCGATGGCACCTTCGGCACCACCGGCACCCACGAGGGTGTGGAGCTCGTCGATGAACAGGATGGTGTTCTTCGCGCGGCGAACTTCGTTCATCACCGCCTTGATGCGTTCTTCGAACTGACCGCGGTACTTGGTACCGGCGACCATCATCGCGAGGTCCAAGACGACAATGCGTTTGTCGAGCAGGATCTCAGGCACATCGCCATCGACCACGCGTTGGGCGAACCCTTCGACGATTGCGGTCTTGCCGACGCCCGCTTCACCCAAGAGCACTGGATTGTTCTTCGTGCGGCGGCAGAGGACCTGCACGGCACGTTCGATTTCCTTGGCACGACCAATGACGGGGTCGAGCTTGCCTTGGCGGGCGAGTTCGGTGAGGTCGCGGCCGAAGCTGTCGAGGGCGGGGGTGCGACTGCGGCTCCCCTTCTTGCCACCTTCGCGGCCTTCGCCTTCTTCTTCGCCACCACCACCGCCACCACCCGACGGGGTGCGGCCGCCGCGTTCGCCTTCGCCACCTTCGAGGCCATGGCCCAGCAGGTTGAGGACTTCGTCGCGGACTTCTTCGAGCTTGAGGCCCAGGTTCATAAGCACCTGCGCGGCGACACCTTCCTGCTCGCGCAGGAGGCCGAGCAGGATATGCTCGGTGCCGACGTAGTTATGGTTGAGGTTGCGAGCCTCTTCCATCGAGTACTCGATGACCTTCTTGGCGCGGGGCGTCTGGGGCAGGCGACCCATGGTGACCATGTCGGGGCCGCTCTGGACCAGCTTTTCGACTTCGAGGCGGATCTTGCGCAGATCGACGTCGAGGTTCTTGAGGACGTTGGCGGCGACGCCACTGCCCTCTTTGATCAGTCCCAAAAGGACGTGCTCGGTGCCGATGTATTCGTGGTTGAACCGTTGGGCTTCCTGGTTCGCCAGTTGCATCACCTTGCGAGCGCGGTCGGTGAATCGTTCGTACATTGCCTATCTCCGTTGCTGGAGATCGCTGGGGCGGGAATGCCCCATTCGATCTGGGTCTTCAGCCGTGTGTTGTATTGTCTCGGTGATCAGTGGAGTTGGTGTGGATGGCGATTTGGGAGAACCTGCGGAATTCTAGGCATAAGCCTCGCGATAATCCAATCGCAGTAGGGTTTGCCCCCGCTCTATCCCTTTACTAGGCCGCTTCGGCGGATAAATGGCCCTCGTCGCTATCCATTGGTACGTCCGCTTGCGCGGACAGTTCTAATTCTCTCTCGATCTCGTAGCGCCACGCTCTGGCTGCGTCCAGTCGCGCGATTCGTTTTAATCGTCGCGAGGCGTATCGCGACCGGCCCAAGTGTCGCCACAGCGTGGCGAGCAGCAGATGGGCCTCGATGTCTTCGTTGTGTGTTTTGGTTAGTTCGAGCAGCAGTCGTTCGGCCCCGGCCCAGTCGCCCGCCAGGTAGGCCCGTTGGGCGGCTACTAGTTGTCGGTCGGCGTCGGCCTGTCGGTCGGCAAGCCGCTCGGTTTCGGGGTCGGGTCGCTCCTCGCGTTCCGCCCGCCGCCGCTCCGCTTGCCGTCGCAACTCGCCATGCGTCTCCCAGAGCGCGGCGAGCCACAGCACGAGCAAAGCTGCCCCGCCTACCCATTTTGCCCTTGGCTCCAAGAGCTCAGGCCATATAAATAGGTTGACGATGGCCAGATTCACTAGTGCAGTAAATCCTATCGCGAGGGCCAACCCCGCCCAAGACCCCTCGACCCACAAGTGGGGTAGTCCTGGCCACAAATAGGCCAGCCAGGGGACTCGTTTTTTAGGCGATGGATGGGGCAAGGAAACAGCTTTCACGCGATTCCCGCGCACCACCCGCTTGGCTCTCGACAACGCCAAGCCTTTGGCGATGCGAGCAAGTCTAGGTTTGCGCGAGGACGATTCAAGGCAACTCGGGTACTCGTCACGACTTAGGACCCCAGCGGTCAGCCGCTCGGCATCCCCCCGCCCGACCATCGCGCACAATCGCACGCTGCCGGGGGGGACGCTGGGGACGTATTATGGGGAACATACCGCCTGTAACGCCTGGCGGCGAGATCGATTGGTGCTAGCGAGAAGGTAGGGACTAGGGGCTGGAGGCTAGGGACTAGGGAAAAGTTCTGCGAGCCCGCAGATGGATGGGACAAAGTAGCAAGAAGAATAGGACGCGGATGAACGCGGATTGGGCAGGATCGACGCGGATAAGAATACGAAGCATTGATTTAGGTAGGGCACAGTTTGGATGAACAGGAGGAAACGGAGGGAACAGAGGAAGTAAAGAAGGAACACTAATCATCGCCAATCTGCACTAATCGTTCATTAGCGAAGATTAGCGTGGATTAGTGTTCCAAAAATCCATTCTTCGTTCCCTCCGTTGCCTTCTGTTCAAATCCGTGTTTCATCGGTGTTCATCCGTGGCTAATGTCCCGATGCGATTGAGGCGGAGAATTCCGAAGTTGAGAACTTGCCTTCGAACTGCTAACTGATGAACGACAACGCTGACCCCTCCACCCTCCGTATCCTGGACGCCGCGCTTAACCGCGCGAGCGAGGGGTTGCGCGTGGTCGAGGACTATTTGCGAATGGTGCTGGAGGATGGGCATCTGGCGGGGCGGGTGAAGCAGTTGCGACACGATTTGGCGGACGCTTCGAAGTCCCTCGCCACCGCGGATCGCCTCGCCGCGCGGGATACGCTCGGTGACGTCGGCACAACGAACACCACGGCGAGCGAGCAACTACGAGCATCCGCTGCGGACGTGGCGGTCGCCAGTTCGCGGAGAGTCGCCGAATCGCTGCGAACGATCGAAGAATACGGAAAAGTGATCGACACCTCGCTCGCCGCGAAGTGCGAGCAACTTCGCTACCAGTGGTACACGCTGGAGAAGGCGATTGGCATTGCGACGGACGCTCGCGAGCGGCTCGCCGGTGCGCGGCTGTACGTGCTAGCGGATGGGCGGAGTTCGCTGGTGGAGTTCGAGGAGCTCGTAAGTCGCCTGGTTGAGGCGGGCGTAGGGGTGGTTCAGCTTCGCGACAAAGAACTTTCCGATGCCGAGCTGCTTGCGCGTGCCGAGCGAATGGTCGCGCTCACGCGCGGCACCGAGACGCTCGCCATCCTCAACGACCGGTCCGACATCGCCGTCGCCGCGCGGGCCGATGGGGTGCATCTGGGGCAGGACGACCTGGGCGTCGCCGCTGCGCGGCGGGTGGTGGGGACGCGGATGCTGGTCGGCGTATCGACGCACGCCATCGAGCAGGCCCGGCAAGCGGTGCTCGACGGGGCCAATTACCTGGGTGCCGGGCCGACGTTTGTGTCGACCACCAAGAGCTTCGACGACTTTCCGGGGCTCGATTACCTACGGCAGGTGGCGAGCGAAGTGTCGCTCCCCGTTTACGCGATCGGTGGCATCACCGCCGAGAACCTGCCAAGCGTGCTGGCGACGGGCATCGAGCGCGTGGCGGTCGCTGGAGCCGTGACCGGGGCCGCGGACCCCGGAAAAGCGGCCCGCGAACTGCTCCGCGTGCTTGGACATTCGTCTCCAGCGAAATCGGCATCTGGGGTAGAATGAGGGGCACGAACTGTGGGAGGCCTCTCCGAGTTCGATGGCTATCGAAGATCGGGCTCGGAGAGCCCTCCCACAAATAATCTATCCCTTGGTCATTCTTAATTCGTCATTGGTCATTCGCCCCTCATGCTTCATCCTGTCATCATGGCCGGCGGTTCCGGCACTCGATTCTGGCCCGCGAGCCGCAACGCGACTCCCAAGCAATTGCTCTCGCTGGTGCCAGGCGGGACGATGATCGCGCAGACGGTCGAGCGGCTGGGCGACCTAGCTCCGCCCGAGCGATGTCTGGTGATCACGAACGCCCGACTGGTTGAGGCGATCCGCGAGCAGTTGCCGCAACTTCCCGCGGCGTCGATCGTGGGCGAACCTTGCAAGCGCGACACCGCGCCATGCATTGGCTTGGCCGCACTGCTGGTGACTCGCGTCGCCGGCGATCCCGATGCGGTGATGGTGGTGATGCCGGCCGATCATGTGATCGCGCCCGAGGAAGCGTTCCAGACCGCGATTCGTCAAGCCGAGCGGCTCATCGAATCGAACCCGCACACCATCGTCACGTTCGGCATCAAGCCAACGTATCCCGCGGAGATCTTCGGCTACATCCATCGCGACGTCCCGATGAGCTTGTCGACCGTCGAGGAGCTCGCGACGACGTATCGCGTCAAGGGATTCCGCGAGAAACCGGACGCCGCGACGGCGGCGAAGTACGTCGAGTCGGGCGAGTACTATTGGAACAGTGGTATCTTCGTGTGGCGGGCTTCGACCATTCTCGAAGCCATTGCCGAACGTCAGCCCACGATGCTCGCGCGCCTCGAAAAGATCGCGGGCGCCTGGGGCACTGACCAGCAGCAAGAAGTGTTCGACCGCGAGTTTGCCGCAATCGAAGGCATCTCGATCGACTACGCCGTGATGGAGCACGCCGAGGACGTGGTGGTGATCGAGGCTCCGTTCGAATGGGACGACCTCGGCGGTTGGCAGTCGCTCGCCCGCCGCCTCGGCACCGACGACGACGACAACACCATCGTCGGCCGGCACATCGGTCTCAATACCACGGGGACCATCGTCCGCACTTCGGACGATCACCTAGTGGTGACGCTGGGCCTCGAAGACTGCATCGTGGTCCACACCCCGGACGCCACACTGGTAGCCAGCAAACACGACGAAGAGTCGATCCGTAAGATAGTGAAAGAACTCGAATCCCGCGGCTGGACCGAACACCTTTAGGACGAAGCAACACAAACCGCCCCGAAGGGGCCCAACATGTCAGCCTAGGGGAAGCGAAGGCGAGGAACGAGCCGCAGCGCAGCCCTAGGCGAGAGAAAACGGCGGCCCGAATTCTTGCGAATCCGGCTACCAATGCGTTTGACGAGCGACGAGGATAAATGGAATGAACCGACGGGAATTTCAACTTGGCATCGCTGGCCTCCTCGCCGGAGGTTGGGCTTCGCTTGCGCGTGGCGATGAGTCGCTGGAGTGGTCGCTTCCCAACTTGCCAACCGGTACCAATGGCGGGCAGCAGTTCTGGGCCGACGTTCGCTACCACGCGGGTTGGCGAATTCAGGAGCAGGCGCTGACTGGTCATTTCCGACTGCTCAATCCCGAGTACCAGCGCGTGGCATGGGGTTCGCTCGAAGCATGCGAGGCCAAACTCGCGGAAGTTCGCGTCGAGAATCCGTCGCTGAAGAACTCGAAGACCGCCGTCGTCTGTTTGCATGGGCTGTTTCGTACTCGCTGGTGCATGGGAGGCATCTCCGAACACGTCGCCAAGCAGACCGGTTGGCAGCCGATCGTGCTAGGCTATCCGTCGACTCGAGGTAAAGTGGGCGATCATGCCGACAAGCTCAATCAAGTAATTGACAATCTCGATGGCGTCGAGAAGGTTTACTTCGTCGCCCACAGCCTTGGCAACTTGGTGATTCGTCACTGGATCAAAGACCTCGATAAGCATAAGACGCTCGAGAATCGCAAGATCGAACTCGGCCGCGTGGTGATGATCGGCCCGCCGAATCATCGCCCGTCGCTCGCCCAGACGCTGGTGCCGATTGATTACAACCAAGTGATCGCGGGCGAAGCGGGACAGCAACTCTGCGGCGACTGGGGCAACCTCGCGCCGTGCCTGGCGACACCCACCTGTGAGTTCGGCATCCTCGCCGGCGGCCTGGGCGATGACCAAGGTCACAACCCGCTGATCCCCGGCGACGACGACATGATCGTCGGCGTCGACGAAACCCGCCTCCCCGGCGCGCGAGACTTCCGCGTGCTGAACGTGATCCACGCTACGATGATGGACGACCCCCACGTGCAGAAGCTAACCGCCAACTTCCTCCAGCACGGCTATTTCGAATCCCCAGAAGCCCGCACGCCTCTGGAAGTGAAGCCGGACAAGAACTAGCCACGGATGGACACGGACGAAACACGGATTGGGGAAGGATTTTGAACAGAAGGGAACGAAGGAAACGAAGAAATTTTTGGGAACACTAATCCGCGCTAATCTTCGCTAATAGACGAAGAGACATTAGTGCAGATTAGCGACAATTACCGAAGATTACCGTTCCTCCTTTCCTTCCTTCGTTCCCTTCGTTTCCTTCTGTTAGTTCTTGTTCTGAACCGTAAGGGAACTTCATCTGTCCCCTCCGTTGCCTCCTGTTCGTCCCCAACGTAGCCTTTAGTTCCATCCGTGTTTCCTCCGTGTTCATCCGTGGCTGAAGAACTGAATGTCCCAACGCATTGCTGGCATTGATTACGGCACGGTTCGCGTGGGGATTGCCATCGCCGATCTGTCGGTGCGGATTGCTTCGCCGCTGGAGATTTATCAACGGCAGAACAAAGAAGTCGACGCCCGCTACTTCCGCCGGCTCGCCACCGACGAGGCCCTGCTCCGCTGGGTGGTCGGTCTCCCCGTGCACCTCTCGGGCGAGGAAAGCCCTAAGTCGTACGAGGCCCGGCAGTTCGGCAATTGGTTGACCGAGATCACGGGCCTGCCCGTCGACTACTTCGACGAGCGCTACTCGTCGTCCCAAGCCGAGGAACTGCTCCAAGGCGCGAACCTCACGAAGAAACGCCGCAAAGCAAGGCTCGACGCCCTGGCCGCCCAAATCATGCTCGCGGCGTACTTGGAAGCGGGAGCGAAGAGCAATGACGATCCGGGATCGATTGGGTAAGTGGTTAGCACTGCAGGTGTCATTCCGAAGGAGTCGCACGACTGAGGAATCTAGCTTGCTGACCTGAGTTCATCGATACTTCTATAAGCTTGAAGTCCTAACGTTCAGACATGGCGTTGCACCATCAACTCCACGCCAGATTCCTCGGTCGTGAACCTCCCGTCGGAATGACACCGAGCTGGACGACTTTCTCCGTTTTTCTTCCTCTGTTCTCTCCGTTTCCTTGTGTTAGTTTGTTTTTTTACAGAAGGCAACAAAGAGAACGAAGAAGTGTAACAGAGAACCATCTTGGGGCACGCAAATCTTCGCTCCCGATTAGTGCCGATTAGCGAAGATTAGTGTTCCTCACTTTATCCCTCCGCTGCCTTCCCTCTGTTCTCTCCGTTGCCTCCTGTTATAAATCCTTAACAACGTGGAAAAGTTCCCTCTCCCAGACCCTCACCCGGGTCGGGGAGAGGGATACAACACTGACTCCTTCTGTTCCGTTACAACATGCCCGCCCTGCCCTACTATCTTGGTTGCCCTGTGTGGGTGTGCGATGCTTGGGTGGGATCGGTCTACGCGGGCAAGTCGCGGACGCGGTGGCTTGCCGATTACACGCAGGCCTTCAACTCGGTCGAGGGGAATAGTACGTTCTACGCGCTGCCGAAGGGGGAAACGGTGGAGCGCTGGGCGGAAGAGGCGGCCGAGGGGTTTCGGTTTGTGCTCAAGTTTCCTCGCACCGTGACGCACGACAAGATGTTGTTTGCGGCCGAGCACGAGACCGAGGCGTTTCTGTCGCTGCTCGCCATCTTGCGCCGCGCCGATAAGCTTGGCCCGTCGATGATTCAGTTGCCGCCCTATTTCGACGCGGCGAAGCTCGTGAACCTCGAGGCGTTCTTGGCTCGTCTGCCGCGCGAGTTTCCTTACGCGGTCGAGGTTCGGCACGACGACTTCTTCGACAGTGGTCCTGCGGAGCACGCGCTCGATGCGTTGCTGGCCGAGTACCGTGTGGACCGCGTGCTGTTCGATAGCCGGCCGCTGTTCTCCGCTCCGCCGACCGACGATTTCGAAGTCGAGTCGCAAGGCCGCAAGCCGCAGGTGCCGGTGCGATTCACCGTCACCAGTGGCTCGCCCATCGTGAGGTTCATCGCCCGCAACGACGTACCCTCGGTCGAGTCATGGATCAACGAGTGGGTGAGAGTTGTCGCCGATTGGCTCGCGCGGGGGCTGACGCCCTACTTCTTCACCCACGCTCCGAACAACGCCTTCGCCCCCGCCGTCGCGGCGCTATTCCACACGCGGCTTATGGAGCACATGCCGAATTTGCCGCCTCTCCCTGCGTGGCCGGGGCAAGTGGTGCAAAAGCAGCAGTCGCTGTTTTAGCGGCGAAAACGGGCAAAAAAGTCGGTGAGCTATACTTGAGAGAAGCTGTTGGGGAACCGGGAGCTAGCGCTCTTGGTGAACCCGGAGCTCGCGCTCTGTGGCTGATCCGATTCGATTCTATTCAGTGCTTCTTCTTATTGCGTGCCGCATGTCCGACACTTACGTCCCCAGCCGGTTCATGTTCTGGTGCCTCGCGCCGTTTCTTCTGGCGTTCCTCGCGATGCCCTTATTGCTCGAACCACCCAAGACGCTGTTCGCTGGTGTCGGCATCGTTGTGCTGGAAGTGATGGCGGCGTGCGCACTACTAGGCTTCTACGACTCGGTGCGATTCCATTGGTGCTGGCGCGTGGTGGGAGCACTCGTGTTTTTAGTCTACGTCGCGTACGTAGTGATGATGGTGGCAGAAGGAGCGTGGATTGTGGGCGAACGCGGCTCGGCGACTTGCGCGGTCAACGCCGTGCTCGGACTATTGGCGTTCGGCCTTCCCGGATTGTGGTACGCGATGATGGGGCGTCTCACGTGGCACTCCGATTCCTGCGACGCGGCATGGGATGGCTGGGAAGACGATGACGAAGAGTTGGAAGAGGACGAAGACCACTAAGTTATCTGTGTCGATCCGTCGCTTCCTAATCCGCGACCATCCTGCTAGATCCGCGCCATCCGCCTTTTATTCTGTCGCGGATGAGCAATACAACGTGTGGGCTACTGGCTCTGCCGTCCTTCTGCCCAATTGTCCAGTAAGTACAACTCCTTTCTTGCACCCCTCTGGGCCTGACTCCAGCTAGCACTGCTAGCGTGTTTTTCGGCTGCGAGCCCAACCTGAGGGTGGCTAGCAGCCTTTTTCCCGGGTTATTTTGTGGGTTGCAAGTTAAATGTACGGTCATATACTGCGTGTGTTATGAACAAAAAGCCACACAAGGCAGTATGAACACCATGACGACCACCACACCCCCACTGCGCCCTGCCGAACTTTCCCGACTCAAGGGACTGGTCGAGCGGTTCGAACACCCAGGTCACCGCGAGGCGAGGCCCACGCTGTCCACGGGCGTCGCGGCAGTCGATCGACTGCTGCCCCATCGCGGGCTTCGCGGCGGGATGCTGGTGGAATGGGTGGCCGATGGGCCGGGGAGCGGGGCGAGCCTGCTGCCAACCGTGGCGCTGAAGAACTTGCAGCGCGGCGGCGGGGCCATCGTGGTGGTCGACCGACGAGGCAACTTTTATCCACCAGCCGCTTCGGCGTGGGGCATCGATCTCGCACAAACGATTGTCCTCCGCCCCACGTCCGAAGCCGACGAACTGTGGGCCATCGACCAAACGCTTCGCTGCCCGGATGTGGCGGCCGTGTTGGCGTGGCCTCACGAGATCGATGGGTTCACGTTCCGCCGGTGGCAACTGGCCGCCGAGGCAAGCGGCGCGATTGGTCTCTTCGTCCGTCCTGCCAGCGCCGAACGCGAACCAACCTGGGCCGCCGCGCGATTGTTGGTCTCGCCCCGACCGGCGATGGAGATGCCCGCGATGGAAATAAAAGAGGAAGAGGACGAACTGCCGAGTAGCTGGAAGCTGTGCGTCACCGTGCTGCGAAGTCGCGGCGGGCGAGCACATCAAAGCGTGGAACTGGAAGTCGACGAACAAACGGGGAACATCCATGAAGCCGCACCACACGAAACCACTCACCCTCGCCCCACCCACTATCAAATGCTCGATGGGCAAACGCTCCACAAGCACCAAGCGGGTGATCGCCGTCTGGCTGCCTCACTGGCCCATCGAACGCATCACGAGCAAACGGCCTGAACTGCGTGGGCGACCATTGGTGCTCGAAAGCACGTCGGCGCGCGGCCAGCGAGTGATCGCCTGTTCGGCCGAAGCTCGCGAAGCCGGGGTCGAGCCAGGCATGCTGGTCGCTGAGGCGACGGCGCTGTCGACCCTCAATGCGGTCCGCCTGCCCCACGACGCGCTGGCCGATCGCCGGAGCCTGGAGAAACTAGCGAGCTGGTGCCATCGCTTTAGTCCCTCGGTGGGTGTCGAAGGGCTCGACACGCTGGTGCTCGACGCCACGAACCTCGCCCCGCTGTACGGCGGCGAAGAACCGCTGGTGGAACAAATCGCCCAGGGCCTCGCGCGCTTGGGGCTCACCACGCGCATCGCGCTGGCAGACAACATCGCCACGGCGTGGGGGGTGGCGCATTATCAGCTGCCGCCCCCTCACCCTAACCCTCTCCCCCAAACGATTGCGGGCGAAGTAGCAACATTACGGAACGCTACTTCTCGCAACCGTTCGGGGGAGAGGGGACAAATAGTTCCATCGGGTGAGAACGTTGCCGCGCTCGCGGCACTTCCGGCGGCGGCGCTAAGGCTGGATGGCGCGACGCTCGAAACGCTCGCGCGGCTAGGAATCGAGACCGTGGGTGAGGTGCTCGCACTGCCACGTTCGGGCCTGGCGTCGCGGTTTGGGCACGAATTGCTCACGCGGATTCACCAAGTGCTGGGCGATCAAGACGAAGTGATCCGCGGGGCACCTCATACGCAGCACCTCACCACCCAGTGGCTGCTCGAACCGCCGCTTACCAAGTGGACGCACATCAACAAAGTGCTGGAACGACTCTTGGGGCAACTGTCGCACCTGCTCTCGGCACGCGACGCGGGGGCGCTCGAAATCGCTTGCCAACTCGAGTGCCAGTCGGGGCCTGATGTGACGTTCGACACGCGATTGTTCCGCCCCACGAGCGACGCCGTGCACCTGATGGAGATTGTTGCCCTCAAGACAGAGCGACTGCCACTCACCAATCCGGTAACCGCGGTGCGGGTACACGTGGTCCGCCACGCCCCGCTCGCGCGGCAGCAACGCGTGCTGTTCGAGCGCGAAACCAATTGGCAACACTCAACGCAGCTCGCGGGCCTCGTGAATCGACTCGCGGGGCGACTGGGTGCCGAGGCGGTGGTTCGCTGCCGAGTGCAGCACGAAGCGCAGGCCGAGTTTGCTTACACCGAGGAGTCGCTGGTGGGAAATCTATCGATGCGTAAGAAGCCGCCGAGCCCGGTGGTGACGAAACTCGCACCGCTTGATCGACCATTGCGATTTTACAGCAAGCCCGAGCGGATCGAGACGCTGTCGTTCCTGCACGAAGGCCCGCCGATCCGCTTCACGCTCGCCGGCCAGCAGCACACGGTCGCCCATTATCGCGGCCCGGAGCGAATCGAAACCGGCTGGTGGCGCCACCAAGGCGTCCGCCGCGACTACTACCGCGTCGAAACCACCGAAGGCCGCCGCTTCTGGCTCTTCCGATGCCTAAGGCGACAGAAATGGTTTTTACACGGGGCGTATGAGTGACAAGACAAAGAAAAGAATTCGTCGCGGATAGACACGGATTTTAGCGGATTAACTCGGATTTTCAGGGGGAGAACAGAATGTCAGATAAGTTGCTACATCGAGAACTCAGTGAAAAGATCATTTCGACGTTCTATGAGGTTTACAACACCTTGGGGCATGGGTTCTTGGAAAAGGTATATGAGAACGCGTTGGTGATCGCACTTCGCAAACGAGGCGTCGTCGTTCACCAACAATGGCCAATCACGGTCCGATTCGATGGGACCATAGTCGGCGAGTATTTTGCCGATCTTTGTATCGATGAACTGGTTATCGTCGAAATTAAGATTTGCGACGCCATTTGCGATGCCCACAAAAGCCAACTTCTGAACTATCTGACTGCTACAGAAACCGAACTCGGCATGATTCTTAATTTTGGTCCCGAGCCAAGCTTCACTCGCAAAGTAATGTCCAAGAAGTAGCAAGTCTTGCGTCTTAGATCCGCGAACATCCGCCTGAATCTGCGTTTATCCGCGACTGATTCTGCTTGTCGCCGATCGTTCTATGCCCGAGCCGCCGCCATTTCTGAAACGCACACCACTGCACGTCGAGCAGCGAGTGGGCTCCACTGCTTCTCAAGTTCGCTACGCCGAGCTGCATTGCCTCACGAATTTTTCGTTCCTCGAAGGGGCGTCGCATGCGGATGAGCTCGTGCTGACGGCGGCGGAGTTGGGTTACGCGGCGCTCGCGGTGACCGATCGTAATAGTCTCGCCGGTGTGGTGCGGGCGCACACGGCGGCGAAGGACTGCGGGCTGCGGCTTCTCGTTGGTGCCGAGGTCACGCCCGACGACGCGGCGTGGGTGGTGCTGCTGCCAACCGATCGCCGGGCGTATGGCAATCTCGCGCGGCTACTCACCGTGGGTCGACGGCGTGCGGAGAAGGGGGAATGCCGACTCACGTTCGACGACATTGCACAGCATCACGAAGGTTTGATTTCCTTAGTGCTTCCGACGAGACGCAATGCGTCGGCGGAGTCCGAAATAGCCGACGAGCTACGTCTCGTCGGAGAAAACTCGGACAATCGATCGTCGCTTGATTTCACGGACGAGCTTCATCGCTACCACGAGTTATTCGGTGACCGCTGTTATCTGCTTGCCGAGCTCCACTATGGCACCAACGACCACCAGTGGCTCGGGCAACTCAAGGAGTGGAGTAAAACGACTCGCGTGCCACTCGTCGCGGGGGGCGACGTGCATTACCACGTTCGCGAGCGAATGCCATTGCAGCACGTGCTCACCGCGATTCGGCATGGCAAGACCGTGGCGCAGTTGGGCGACGCGTGCTTGCCGAACGCCGAGCGGCACCTGCGTCCGCTCGATGAGATTGCCACGATCTTTGCCGACGTGCCTCACGCCGTGCGGCGGACGATGGAGATCGCCCAGCGGTGCCCGTTCTCGCTCGACGATTTGCGGTACGAGTACCCTGAGGAACTCGCCCCGCGCGGCCAGACGCCGATTGAATATTTGCGGCAGCTCGCGTGGCAGGGAGCGAAGCAGCGCTATCCGACCATCGTGCCCGAGAAGGTATGCCGACTGCTGGAGCACGAGCTGACGCTGATCGCCCAATTGCATTACGAGGCATTTTTCCTCACCGTGTACGACATCGTCCGCTTCGCCCGCTCGCGGAACATCCTGTGCCAGGGTCGCGGCTCGGCGGCCAACTCGGTGGTGTGCTATTGCCTGGGGGTGACGGCGGTCGATCCGGCGGAGCACGAGCTGTTGTTCGAGCGTTTCATCTCCGCCGAGCGAAACGAAGCCCCCGACATCGACGTCGACTTCGAGCACGAACGCCGCGAGGAAGTGCTGCAGTACATCTACAACAAGTACGGCCGCGAACGAGCGGGGCTCGCGGCGACGGTGATTACCTATCGCCCGCGAAGTGCGATTCGCGATGTTGGCAAGGCGCTGGGGCTGTCGGTCGATCGCGTTGACGTGCTGGCGAAGAACTACGATTACCGTGGCGAGAGCGTGCTGCTCCCCGCGCGGTGCGAGCAAAGTGGCATCGACCCCGAGTCGCGACTGGGGCAGCAACTCATGCTGCTGGTCAATGAACTCCTGGGCTTTCCTCGGCATCTGTCGCAGCACGTCGGTGGCATGGTGATCACGCGCGGACCGCTGTGCGAGTTGGTGCCGATCGAGAACGCGGCGATGCAGGACCGCACCGTCATCGAGTGGGACAAAGACGACCTCGATGAGCTTGGCATCCTCAAAGTCGACTGCCTGTGCCTCGGCATGTTAACGGCGATTCGCAAGTGTTTTGATCTCATCAGCCAGCACACGTGCCGGCAGCTCTCCATCGCCACGGTGCCGGAAGAAGACCCGGCGGTGTACGACATGATCTGCCGGGCGGACACGGTGGGTGTGTTTCAAATCGAAAGCCGGGCACAGATGAGCATGCTGCCAAGGCTCAAGCCGCGGAAGTTCTACGACCTGGTGATCGAAGTGGCGATCGTCCGCCCGGGACCGATCCAAGGCAACATGGTGCATCCCTATCTTCGGCGGCGCAACAAAGAAGAAGACGTGGTGTATCCCAGTCGCGAGGTCGAGCAAGTGCTGGAGCGTACGCTCGGTGTGCCACTGTTTCAGGAGCAAGCGATGCAACTGGCGGTCGTAGCCGCGGGGTTCACGCCGGGTGAGGCCGATCAACTGCGGCGGGCGATGGGGGCGTGGCGGCGGCTGGGGCTGATCGATACTTATCGCAAGAAGCTGATCGACGGCATGCTGGCCAAGGGTTACACGCCCGAGTTCGCCGAGGCGTTGTTCAACCAAATTCGTGGCTTCGGCGAGTATGGCTTTCCTGAGTCGCACGCGGCGAGCTTCGCCAAACTGGTTTATGTATCGTCGTGGCTCAAGCACTATTACCCCGCGGCGTTCGCAGCGGCGATCATCAACAGCCAACCGATGGGTTTCTATGCTCCCGCACAACTGGTCCGCGACGCCCGCGATCACAAGGTCGAAGTCCGACCGATTGACATCAACCAAAGCGATTGGGATTGCACGCTCGAACCACAAGGCGATGGTCGCGAGGGAGCGGTGCGACTCGGTATGCGGCTCGTTCGCGGGCTAAGGCAAGCGGATGTCGAGCGAATAATTCGCGAGCGGCGCGTTGATGAGGAAGTAGTACCTTATAACTCGGCGGCCGAACTCGCCACGCGTGCGCGGATTGGCCGGGCGACTTTGGAGAAACTCGCCGACGCCGGAGCGCTCGATTCGCTGGAACAAGATCGCCGCGCCGCGTTGTGGCAGGCACTCGACGAACCGCTGTCGGCCGAGCGGATGCCGCTGTTCGCTGATGCCGACGACGAAGAAGAGGCACCGTTGCTCCCCACGCTCACGCGGCAACAACAGGTGTTCGCCGACTACGCCTCGGCGGGGCTGTCGCTCCGCGATCATCCGGTGGCGTTCTACCGCGACCGGCTCACCACGCTTGGCATCACCACCGCGGCGGGGCTCGGCAAGCTTCGACATGGCAGCCGCGTAAAGGTCGCCGGCCTAGTGCTGATGCGACAACGCCCTGGCACCGCGGGGGGCATCACGTTCGTCACACTCGAAGACGAAACGGGCACCATCAACCTGGTGGTTCACCTGCGAACCTGGCAGCGGTACGAACTGGTCGCCCGCCGCACCAATGCTATGACGGTCACCGGCCGGCTCGAACGCCAAGGCATCGTGGTCCACGTGATCGCGCGAGAGATTCAGGACTTACAAACCGAGATGGATGTGTTGGAACATCGGTCGCGGGATTTTCGGTAGAAAGTTGCGTCAAAGATATTCGACGTGGCCTTGCATCTCCTCGGCCGAAAGACAAGCGTAAACCAGATAGATCGACTGCAGCAAATCACTAGCGCGGCGTTGATACTTGACCTGCGGACAATAACAGATGCCCGCGTGAACCTCGCCGTTAAGATGACGATCGACGAAATCCCGGTCGTGCGTCACGAGGACGCGACCCTCGGCAAGTGCAAATGCCAAATGGTCAGCATCATCTGCATCTTGCAACCCAGCTTGCTGAGTGGTCGTGACATCGACACCGAACTGACGCAGCCCGTGAGCGACCGCATTAGGCACATGCTGGTCAAGATGAAATCGAATCGCTGCCATCTTTAGTCCGAAGTTTCATCGCGACTTTTGAGACAGCGTTACGCTTCAATTGGTCGAACGCCACATTCTCTTCGGCAATCTCTCGCTCAATCTCCTCTCGATGGTCAAGCACGTAGCTAATCGCAGCATGAATCGAGGACAGAGAGAGTTCCGGATAACTGGCCAGGATATCGACAGGAGACTGGCCTCCTAAGAAATGCCAAGCAAAGATGTCGTGGACACGAATACGAGTCCCCTGAATGCAGGGCTTACCACCGCATTTCTCATCGCGTGCTTCGATGTACGACGTGGCGACAGGCGACATGGCGTAAATAATACCTTGAACCAAGTGGGGGAGCGGAAAGCGTACTATTTAGTATACTCCTGAGACGTAGGCCAGGAAACGTCGTTACCAGAAAATCCCATCCCGCCCCAGCCCATGCCCCAATCTCTCCTCCTCTTCGGCTGCGGCTACCTTGGCGAGCGTGTCGCCAAAATTTCAAGCGAGCAAGGCGACACGGTGCACGCCGTGACGCGATCAAACGCGAATGCGGACGAGTTTCGCACGCGTGGTTGGCAGCCGATCGTCGCCGATGTCACCGATCCCGCGTCGCTCACCAACTTGCCAACCGTTGACACGGTGCTCATCGCGGTGGGTTACGATCGCAACTCGGGCAAGTCGATTGACAAAGTCTATGTCGACGGAGTGAAGAACATCCTAGCGGCACTGCCTGATGACATTGGCCGGCTGATCTACATCAGCACCACCGGCGTGTATGGCAATGCGGATGGCGAATGGATCGATGAAGACACTCCCCCCTGCCCCACCCGCCCGGGCGGGATCGCTTCGCTGGCGGCCGAACAGCTCATTCGAGAAAGCCAATTCGCCGATCGCGCAATTCTGTTGCGACTTGCTGGCATTTACGGCCCCCACCGTTTGCCCTACCTCGCGCAACTCAAGGCGGGTGAGCCGATCGAGGCGCCGCAGGAGGGTTACCTAAACCTCATTCACGTTTATGACGGTGCGCGAATTGTGGTGGCCCTGGCTGCCCCCGCGCGACAAGTTCGCGGCCCCGTAACCTACTGCGTGAGCGACGGGCATCCCGTGGTGCGGGGCGAGTACTATCGTGAGGTCGCCCGCCAATTGGGCACGCCGGAGCCAACGTTCACCGAACCCGAAGAGGGGAGCCCCCGCGCGGCGAGGGCCGCTGCCGACAAGCGGGTTAGCAATCGGCGCCTGATGGCGGATCTGCCGATCGAGCTTTCGTGCGAGGATTATAAACAGGGCATTGCGAAGACAATTCAGTGGGAATCTCCGAGCTAAACACCTATTGCGACTGGGTTGCATTAGCGTCTGAAACGGTCCGCACGTTGCTCATTGGAGCCATTCGCTCTATCATCTAGGGCCCCGAGAATTTTCCCGTCGACCCTACTACGCCCCCACGCCGCGTCATGCTTCAGCGCAATCCACTGTTCCCGCACGTCATCGAACTCAATCACCAGGCCCGGCAGCGGATCACCTGCAGTGTCTACTTGATTTATGACGACCAGAACAACTGGGCCCTGCTCGACATCGGGTTCGAGGACGCGGTGGACGAGGTGCTTGAGCTGATTCGCCAGCTCGACTTCCCCTACAGCAAGTGCGTGACACTGATCGCTTCGCACGCCGACGTCGATCACATCCAGGGGCTCGCCAAGGCGAAGCAGATTCTCAAGACCACGGTTGCTTGTCATCCTGCTGCCGCCATTCCTCTGGAGTCAGGCGATCGGCTGTCGACCTTTGCAGCCATTGAAGCCCAGGGCATTGATCTCGACATGCCCAAGGTGGAAATCGAGCGCCGACTCAACGAGGGCGATAAGATCCAGATTGGCGACGTCGAACTCGAAGTCTGGCACACGCCCGGGCACACCGACGGACAGCTTTCGTTCCGCCTGGGCAACCTGCTGCTCTCGGGCGACAATATCTTCCGCGATGGCTCGGTCGGCGCAATCGACGCTCATCATGGCAGCAGCATCCCGGGCTTCATTTCGTCCCTCAAGCGAATCCAGGAGAGCGACGTGGAGTGGCTGCTCCCCAGCCATGGCCCCGCGTTCCGCAAGGACAACGCGATGCTGCAGAAAACCATCGACCGGCTGGAAACCTACCTGCACATGGCCGATTTCGGCACTTGCGCTATCGACTGGCCGTTGATGGACGAGTGGGAACAGGAATTGCTCGAAGGCAAAACTCCTGAATAAGCCTGACTTGCGGAACTCGCCGAGTTTTTGCGGTTTTGGTGGTCCGGTCTCCCGGCGGTAGTTACGATAGAGGGCCCGGCCTTTCGTCGGCCAGTTGCTCTCATCGGGGACTTCAGATCATGCGCATCGTGAATGCCGCAACCTTGGCGATACTTTTCTCGTTCACAGCCAGCGTCGCACTGGCTCAGGAAGAAACAGCGCTCGTCGACTACACGCTCCCCACAGCGCCCGAAGCGTGGATGAACTACGCGCCGTTGTCACTCGATCGACTCGAAGGCAAGGGGATCATTCTCTACTACTTCGAAGAGGACTGCCCCAAGTGCGCAGCTCGGTGGCCCAAGTTGCTGGAAGAGTCGCGGCAGCGGTCGCTCGACCCTATCGTGTTCATTGCCGTGAACTCGGGCACACCGCCGGCGAAGCTCGCCGCGTACCTTCGCGAGCATCAAATCAACTGGCCGGTGATTGCCGACACCGATCGCTCGTTCGAGCGGCAATCGATTCGCGACCCCATCACCTTGCAGAACACCACGCAAGTCCGCATGCGCCCGAACAAGGGGAAGTGGGAGATTCGCAGTTCGTCGCGCATGTCGGCAGCCGCGACGGCGGCGGGCAAGGAAGGCCGATTCAAAGTTTTGCCGGCCACCGTTCCGCTAGAGCTTCGGCCCGCCTGGGGACTAATCGAACTTGGAAACTTCTCGCAGGCGCTACCGCTGCTCAACCAAGCGACGCGGCGAGGTAGCGAAGAAGTGAAAGCCTCGGCCGATGTCCTGAAGGCGACCGTCGACATCGAGATGCAGAAGGAGCTCAAGGCAATCGACGAACTCCTCGAGGCTGACGACGAGTGGCACGCGTACCAGGCGATTGGCTCGCTGCTCGAGACCTACAAGGGGTACGAGATTCCCGAAACGATGATCGAGAAGCACGACGAACTAGCAGCACTCGACAGTATTCGCGATCAACTCGTGGCGGCCAAGAAGTACGACCTCGCACTTCGGGCGGGCTCCGCGGGCACGCCGGCGGCCATCAAGCGAGCAACCGCGATGCTACAGCGGCTAGTGGACGCGTATCCCGAATCGGAAGCGGCAGACGATGCCCGGAAGCTTCTCGGGCAGCTGCCGCTATCGTCCCGCAATTGATTTCCTGGCAGTTGCAGCCCATTTCCGCCCTTTTGAGGTGAAACCACCACGCCGATCTGCGCGATTTTCGTGGTTCAATGTTGAGCCGCCAAAGGTTATGATCGGCGGACTAGAGGACCTGGTGGTCCGACCTACAGAGAACTTTCGCGGGGAATGGGGAACAAGATGAATCGCCTAACTGCTTTTCGCTCATGGATCGTGCTTTGCTCAATGCTCGTGGCGTCCGGCGCGTTTGGTGCCGACGAAGCGGCACCGACGGATTCGGCGCCGAAGATTCAGTGGTACGGTGCGGACGGCAAGCTCGCCGCCCTTCCGGCATCGCCCGACAAATGGATGAACTGCTCGCCGCTCGATTTGGCGAAGCTCGAGAACAAGGCGCTGGTGTTTTACTTCTTCGAAGAGCAATGTCCAACTTGCGAGAAGAAGTGGGAAGGCCTTCTCGCTGCGGCAGAGCAGAATAGCGACAAGCCGGTGGTGTTTATCGCCGTGAACTCGGGCAACACGCCCGAACAGATTCGCGGCTACCTGTCGCGGAACAACATCAAGTGGCCCGTGATTGTCGACCCCGATCGGTCGTTTGAGAAGGAAGCCCTTGCCGCAGAAATCAGCCTGAACAATATCTACCAAGTTCGCGTGCTTACCCCCGATGGCAAATGGCGTGGCGTTTCGCCCGACCAGTTCGGCCTCGCCGCCGAGACCGCGGCCGAGACCGGAAGTTGGAACGTCGATCCCACGACGATGCCCGAAGAACTACTCCCCGTGTGGCAGCGCGTCGAAATCGGCGACTACGGCACCGCGTCCAAGGCGCTGATGCGTGCTGGCAAGCAAGGCAACGCCGAGACTAAGGAAGCCGCCAAGCAGCTTTACTCGGTGGTCAAAGCGTCGATGGACGCTGACCTCGAGGCAATCAAAGAACAACTCCAAGCCGGCGAAGAATGGGCGGCCTTCCAGGCAATCGAAAGCTTTCAAAAGCAGTACGATGGTTACCCCGTCCCCGCCGCGGTCGCCAAGAAGTACGACGAGCTCAAGAAGTCGGACGGTGTCCAGCAACAGCACAAGGCCGCCAAGAAACTAGCCGCCGCCATCCGCGCTGGCTCGAAGAACACGCCCGCGGCCATCGAACGCGCGGTGGCGCAGCTTGAGACGCTGATCGAAGAGTTTCCAGGAACCGAAGCGGCCGACGAAGCTCAGAAGTTGATTGAGCAGGTGAAGTCGGCGGGGGGAGCGAGTTAACACATTGCTGTTTACTTACTCCTTATGCTCCCCGTGCTCACGCACGGGGCTCGATGGATACGGAGTTCCAGCCAATCTTCTCTCCCACGCAAACCCGCACGAGAATGCCGCCTGTAACGGTCCTGCCGGATTTTCTCTCAATTCCGGTCCTGCCGTCCGCCGATGGTATAGGCACCGGGAGTCAGGTGGCACCAGCAACCACCTTGGCTCGCGGAACTTGACCCGCACTGCCATCGTTTGATTTCCGGGGGGAAACATGCATCGCCGCTTTGCTATCATCGTTGCTTCGGCAGCGATGCTGCTCGCCGGTCTGTCCGCGTCGTCGGCAGAGGCTCAGCAGGCCTACGGGCGGGCTTGGGGCCACACTTACACGACCCAAGACTGGGACCGCTTTTACCACTATCCCTACGTCTATTATCCCCAGAACTTCTGGGGTAACGAATACTACCGCAGCGCTGACAGCCTGTATTACCGCTATCCGCCAGAAATGCGGATCCCGGTCTACAACAAGCGTTGGCACAACTACTATCCGTCGCCACGCAAGTACCACTCCGGACACCACTTCATCCTCGACGTCTTTTGATCGAGGGGCCTTCGGGCTCCTCAGCCTCGGGTCGCGTCATTTCGGGGGGACTGACGCCCCGCGTGCCTCAATCGACTTAGAGAATGAAGCTCTGTGATAACCGCGGCGCCAGCCATCAGGCCGGCGTCGCGGTTTCGCTTTTTGGTGCGTACAACTGGCGACATGCCCGCGTCTCGCGGAGTGGGTTATACTGGTGCGAGTATGTCAGTTCCCCCTGATCGCGCCATCGAGTCCGCCCGTCGTGAGTAAACCTTCGCCCGCCGACGCCCTGATTCAGTTCCGGCAGCAGCAGGCGAGTCGGTTCGCGGAAGGCCGGTGCGAGTCGCTGGTGGGTGACAGCCCCGCGATGAAGCGGATCCGCAATCAAGTCGCGGCAGCGGCCGCCAGCGGCGCGAACGTGCTGGTTCGCGGACGCGATGCCGCACAGCTTGCCGACATCGCCCAGGCGATCCATTACCGCCGCTATGCGGAGGGGCAAGGATCGCTGTGGACGCTCGATGCCGCTGAGGCGCTGCCCAACGAACTGAGCCGCGTCCTGCAATCGATCGCTCGCGCCGAAGAGCACGGTACGCTGGTCATCGAGTCGATCGATCGCCTGCTCGCCGAGCAACAGGCCGAGCTACTCACGCACGCCAGCCGAGGTGAGTGGCGAACACCGATGGTCGCGACGCTGGAGGTGGGCGACGACTCGCCCGAACCCAACGAGTCGACGCTATCCGACGAGTTGATGGCGCTACTTACCACGCTGGCCATCGAAGTGCCTCCGCTCGCCTCGCGGCCTGAAGATATTCCGGCGCTCGCCCCGTGGTTTCTCGACGAGCTCAATCGTGACGAACCAAAGCAAGTCACTATAAGCACCGACTCGCTCGACCTGCTGATGCTTTATCCGTGGCCGGGCGAACTGACCGAGCTTCGCGATGTGGTTGCCAAAGCCCACGTCCGCGCGCGAGGCCGGGCGATCACGCCCCGCGATTTACCACGCGTCATGCTCCACGCGGTCGAAGGAGCTGCGCTCGCCACGGATCGTCCGCAGCCGATTGATCTTGATGCGTACTTGAGCCGCGTGGAGTCGACGCTGGTGCTGCGAGCCTTAGAGCTTGCGGGCGGTAACAAGGCCGAAGCAGCGAGGCTACTCGGTGTTTCGCGACCACGGCTCTACCGCAAGCTGGAGCAGATGGGCCTCGTCGAACCAGCGACATTGAAGGAAAGAGATGCCGCAAAGACTCCACTCTCGACGCCCCCCGCGATCGAATCGCCGGTCGACGAAGATGAAGGCATCGAATTCCTGCCGGTGGAGGGAGAATGATCACCCCAAGCTGGGAACTCGTGGATGGCTCGGTACGCTATCCTTGGCCGCTCGCCGCGGATCACCGTGGGCCCGCCATTCGTGTCATCGCTGACGATCCCGTCTGGCAGGCAGCCATTCGGCGGGGCGTTGATCGATGGCGTGCGGAACAGGATGCACCCTTGGGGCTTTTACATTTCGAGAACATCGCCGCTCTGAACAACGCCGCAACCGGGCCGGAACTACTGGACGTGGTGCTAGTGGCGCTTGAAACGCTCGTCACTCTGGCCGCTTGGATCGCCCAGCGACCGGCCGGCACTTCGACCGTGGCGCTTTTATGTCGGCGATCGCTCGGGGAACCCGAAGCCCACGTGGCGGCCGAGCGGTTGCTCTTGGAAGCAGGTTCCCGCGAGGTGATTCCGACGCTCGCCGCCTTGCCGCGACTCGAACCCCTCATTTCGCACCTTAAATCTCGGCAGACTAGCCACGATCCGCTAACAGAGCTGCCCCTGCCGTGCTGGGGCCCCGCTTGGCAACATCGACGCTGAAGCCTACGGTTGTGGGTGACGCAGGGCGTTGGCATCGGGTAGTTTCCGGGCCGTTTCGAAGCAATGTTTAGCAGCAAGATGGGAGTTCAGCATGGCGGGCGATGCCGTCCAACGAGAAGACGTAGAGCGGGCACTAAGCGATTTCAACGACCCGGAAACCGGTCGTAGCGTCGTGCGGATGGAGCAAGTCCGCGCGATCCATGTTTCGGACGGAGCCGTTGATGTCGAACTAGGCCTCACGTCCTGGGTCGGTCCGCTCCGCGAAGCGATTCGCACCGAGTGCGAAGAGCACCTCCGCCAGCGTCTTCCGTCCGCCACAAGCATTAAAGTCAGCATCGTCCCCCACAATCGCCACGCAGAGCGCATCGGCCAGATTGGCCTCGCGGCAAAGAGTGTTATTGCCGTCGGCTCGGGCAAAGGGGGCGTTGGTAAGAGCACCGTGGCAGTATCGCTAGCCTACGCGCTTCGCAACAGCGGTGCGAAGGTCGGGCTAATGGACGCGGACGTCTATGGCCCTAGTGTTCCGCACTTGGTTGGCGTGAACGAGCGGCCTCACATCATCGAGAAGCGATTGCAGCCCATCGAGAAAGACGACCTCAAGATCATGAGCATGGGCTTTTTGGTCGCCGAGGGCGAAGCCGTGGTGTGGCGTGGCCCCATGCTACACGGAGCGATTACGCAGTTTTTGCGTGACACCGAGTGGGGCGAACTCGACTACTTGATCATCGACATGCCACCCGGCACAGGCGACATCGCGCTCACCCTATCGCAACTCCTACCCCTCACCGGCGCGGTCGTGGTTTGCACTCCGCAGGACGTAGCGCTGCTCGACGCGGTGAAGGCGATCGCCATGTTCCACAAGGTCAACATCCCGATGCTGGGCATGGTGGAGAACATGAGTTACTTCCTCTGCCCCGACAATGGCAAGCGGTATGACATCTTTGGCTCGGGTGGGGCGCGCGACAAAGCGATTGAGCTGGGCGTGCCGTTCCTCGGCGAGGTGCCGATCAACATCGCGATCCGCGAACGCGGAGACGCAGGCGAAACGTCCGGCAACTTGACCGACGAAGAAACGAGCCGGTATTTCCAGGCCATCGCCGCCCAAACGGTGCGAAGCATCCTCCGCGAACGGGCGAACCAACCCGCCGCGGGCATGGGCCTGCCGGTTCTCTAAGACGGTTGGGAGATACCCAGCGCAGGAGAGAAGAGTTCCCGCGCATAACGCGCATCTGCGCGAATAAAGGTCTGGCGAAGGACTGCCCCGTAGGGGCCGCACATGTCAGCCGCAGCGCAGCCCTGGGTACTTACGGCACGGCAGATCAGCGCAAAAAAAGAGAGCCGGGCAGCCCCTGCACTAGGTGCGTCGGCTGAACGGCTCTTTCTCGTTACTGCAAAATGAGGCTGACGCGGGTCGAAACCCGCGATCGAGCTACATCTTCTTCGCGGTCTTCTTCTTGGCAGCCTTCTTCTTGGTCGCCTTCTTCTTGGCTACCTTCTTCTTGGTTGCCTTCTTCTTGGTTGCCTTCTTCTTGGCGGTCTTCTTCTTGGCGGCCTTCTTCTTCGGCGCCTTCTTGGCGGCCTTCTTGGCTACCTTCTTCTTAGCGGCCTTCTTCTTGGTCGCTTTCTTGGCAACCTTCTTCTTGGCTACCTTCTTCTTCTTGGCCACGGTTAATCCTCCATTAATGGAAAGTGGCATCAAGGCTCGACAGACGCGAAGGACCTGCCTTCGACATTCGCCCACCGAACCCGTCAGCGAAAAACTTGACCGTCCTTCCGCGACGGCCAAAGGCATCTTGCGAAGGGTGAGCAAGTGAGTGTTTGAAACACACAGTTTGCAACCTATCGCAAGCTACCATAGTTCCTTAGTCGGTAGTTGTACGAATTCTTACGAGTTATGCAACACGTGTTAAGCAAAAATTTTGCGTAGCGTGCGCTGAAGAGGAACTCAACGATGCCTTTTGGCCATGCTGTGAAGCGCGACGAGAGACTCTTACGCGCGCTGCTCAACAACTTCACGAAAAACGATTGTTAACTCGCGATCGTACTTAGTAGATGGCGACCACCGAACCATCGCTAAGCGTTACCGAAGGCTGCGTGCGTCGTTGATGACGACCAAGAAACCACCGCTCGTGAGGGTACGCCATATGAAGCAACATGCTATTTTTCCGGCGAAATACACGTTCTCTTGGCGACGTGGTCGATACGCGCCATGCTTCAACGATCTTATTCCACGCCGCGGTGCGGTACTGCATTCGAATGTGAATGGGATCGATGCCGTACCACTTTGGGTCCATGCGAACAACGCTCGAAGCAAGTTCATGCGACAGATTCTTGAGCCCTTCATTGGTCTCGTGTGCCAGTTCGCACGCGCGCTCGAACGTCAGTCGCGACGGTGGAAAAAAAATTGTGCGAAATACTTGAAAGCGTAGTCTGGTGGTGGCCAGAATCGCGTCGAGCGGTAGTTCTGTTGTCACGATGTTGGCGTCCATCGCGCGTAGTTCAGCGCCACACTCACCTACCCATTCGATGATCTGGTTGGGCGAAGCACCATACAACAGGTCGTTACCAACGTCGGTGATGAGTGCGAAAGTGGGTAAACTTGGTCGACTTCGCAAGTCATCCCACAGAGCACATTGCTTGATGCCAGGAAGCGCGCGATACGGAATGGCCGACCTCCGACCATACGAACGCCCAAAACCATGCGCGACAAAGACTTCAATAGGGCCCGCGAAGCGTGGCAAGGCCTGTCTTAAGAGCGAATTGAGCCCCAGGCGAAGGTTACTTGCCCCCAAGAGCACCAACCTTGCGACAGGTGGTGGCGCCGAGTTGGGTTCCACCGTGCTCATCCCCAACCGTAGCCAGGGCCACGCCCCGTGTAAGCCTGAAGCGCGCGATAACTATCGTACGCGAGGAATCCAAACAACAGCGCGGTGAAAAGTGACTGCAGCCACACCATTCCGAGGACAGCCGCCACGGCGGCCACGCCAACCGATACTTGCAGCGATCGAACCATTCCGTCGCTTGCGGAGCGATGCCCCATCATGAACACCTCGCGGGAGATCTGTCCGCCGTCGAGCGGATAGACGGGCAGCAAGTTGATGAGGCCCCAAAAGATATTAATCCAAAGAAGCATCTGCACCACCATGTTGACCGCTTCGGACTGGAAACGCTCGAACAGCAAAGTACCCACAACGAGCCATGATTCTTCAAGGCGCGTTGCCCCCATCTCGAATGCTTCCCGCGATGGTTCTCCCCAAGCAGGTACGAATTCAACGAATCTGGTGGCCCCCAGCACCACAATTACCAGTGCCGCGAGCAAGAATCCCGCCACGGGACCGGCAATCGAAATGATGATTTGACTACGTGACGACCGATCGCAATCGTCGCAGATCGCAAGACCACCCATGCCGTAAAGAACGATTCGAGGCCAGCCGCCGTACTTGCGCTGCATCACGGCGTGCCCTAGTTCGTGAACTAGGATCGACACGAACACGACGACCACTGACAACAGCGTGCCGACAGGCTCGCCGTTCCACGAATTGAGACCCAGCACCAGGGCGATCACCCAGAAGAAAGGATGGACGCGAACCGGAAAGCCCGCCACACGAAAGTGAACGTCGCCGGGTGTGGGTGCGGGTTCGCCGAGCATGAGTGGTCTTCGGGGTATTCAGAGGCGGGCAGTCAATCGACGCACCTCACGCCGCCTCGCGGCCCAGGTGCTCTAGTTCTCTCACAATATAATCGGCGGCCCGCTCGCTGGCACCTCCGTGGGCGACGCGGTCCTTCAGCTCCGACATTCTGTCGACCAGAGACTGCCGCGATTGGTCGTCGGTGAGCCACTCGACCACATGCCCCGCGAGGTCTTCGGTGCGATCTTCCGAAGTTAGATACTCGGGCATAAGAACATGGGCGTCCTCGGGGCTCGCGGGATCGTAGATTGCCGGCTTGCGTGGAAACAGGTCGGTCGCGGTGAGCAAATTCACCAGCGTAATGTATCGTACGAGCCGAAACCGCTTCTGAACCGCGTAGGCGAAGCGCGACACACGGTAAAGAATGACGCTCGGCTTGGTGTGGTACAAAAGTTCGAGCGACACGGAGCCCGAGACGGCCATCGTCGCCGACGCCGCGTCGATCAGCTCGGGCGTCTTACCGACATGCACGTCGCAGTCGAGCCCCGACTCGGCGACTCGCGCCTTAGCCATTGCGGCTTGGCTCTCTTTGAACGACGCAATCGCGAAACGCGTGCCAGGAACCTGCTGCCGGACGAGTTTCGCCGCCTTCAGCAAATCGGCCAAGTTGCTTTTCACTTCCTGTGTCCGCGAACCTGGCAGGATGGTGACCAGGGGCGACTTCTCCGTCGAGCGAAGTGCGTCGACGAACGGGGTGTCGAGCTTTCGCTCGCGAAGCTCGTCGAAGTACGGATGCCCGATGTAGGTCGCGTTCACCCCGCGTTCGCGGAACCATTGCTCTTCGAACGGCAGTTTGCAGAGCGCGTGGTCGACGTTGCGGCGCATCTTCTTGATTCGCCACGGAGCCCAGCCCCACAGTTGAGGCGTGCCGTAATAGAACACCGGAATGCCACGGTCGTGGGCCTTGCGGGCGACGTGCCAATTGAACCCTGGATAGTCGATCAACACCACGGCGTCGGGCCGCTCCCGCTCGAAGTACTCGTCGGCTTGGCGAAGATATCCAAAGAACTTCGGCAAGTGCAGCAGCGCGCGGCCGATCCACATGATGGCGAGTTGCGTCAGGTCCTGATGCAATTCGCACCCGGCGGCCGCCATGCGTGGTCCGCCAAAGCCAACGCACTGGATGTCGCTTTTGCGTGACCTGAGTGCGCGGACCAGATTGGCACCGTGCAAATCGCCACTGGGTTCGCCAACGGAGAAGAAGATTTTCATGCTAGCCGCGGAGGGTCGGGGGAGCTGGGCAACTTGAGGGCCGCGAGTATCCCAGAATCGCCACGCCAAGCAAACCGCAGTTCGGCCCGAGAAAATGGGGCGTTATTCGCCCCGCTGGGCCATCAGCATCGACAGATAACTCCGCTTCTCGGCCTCGCCGAGGGCGAGCTCGCGGGCAAGCGAGCGAATCACTTCTTGCGCGTCGGCGCCCTGAGCCTCATCCGCGACGATCTCGATCTCGGCAAACTGCCCCAAGTCGGTCACGTTGTCGAGCGTCAGCTCCACCTCGAACCCATCGCGACGAACGCGAAACCGACGGCGCCGCTTGGCAACGGTCGCCACTTCGCGAAAACCGAGTGCCTCGAACAACTCGGGCCAAGCTTCGGGTTCCGCGAGCACCAGTTCGATCTCACGACGCGTTTTCACTTCCGACTGCTGCTTGGGGCCTTTGTACGTAACAACTGCCCCCTCGTGGGTACGGCGGATGCGCATGGCTTCGTCCGTCAATCGAAAGTCACGCTCCGGGTGATTGTAGTAGGTATCGCTTTGCTCAACTTCGCTCAGTTCTTCCGCGGTAAGCGCCGCCACCCGCGCGAGAAACTCGCCGGCGTCGTCAATCGGAAACTTCTGTTCAATTTCAAGCGACATAAAACGTTCCTTCTTAGACAATACGAATGGGCCCTAGCCGGACCGCCACGCGGTCCGCGACCGAACTCACTTCGCGTCCGAGAACAACGTCTCTTCACTAAACGCGGTCCCCGCCTTCACCCGCTTCGCCACTTCCTCGGCATCGACGGCCCAAACCGGATCGATCTCCACGGCAACTCCCTCAGCGACCTTCGCACCAGCCGCTTCGAGCCATTCGCGGTGCTGAGCGATCATGAATCGCTGGACGTACTCGGGAGTGTCCTTCGGCTCGCCCGGCGCGTTCTTGAGCGGCGCAAAGCATTCCTCTTCGGTGTACTCGACCACAATCGGCCGGGCGGCTTGGGGCAGCAGGTCGAAGATGAACCGCTCGAACTTCAAAGCGTTGGGCTCGGTTGGTTCGACGAGCTTACCCTCGTCGTTAAGATGCGGCACTTTCTTGTGGGCGATATGGAATGGCAGAGCGTCCTTGAACGACAACATCCGCTCAAGGAACGCGACGTCGAACACATGAATCGCAATGCTACCGGCCCAAAACCGAAGCGAGCCATCGTCGTTGAGCTTGGCAGCCACGTCGGCGGGGAAATCGCTGTACTCGATCACATGAAGTCGATCACCGAGCATGACGAAGTTGCCAAGTTTCTCGGCTGGCGTTTGTTTGGCGACGGCGATGCTAGTGAGTTCCGACTTGCTGAGCAGATGATAGCCCACCAGTTCGGCGTCGCAGATCGGGACAATCGGATTGTCGACTTGGAAATAGAAGAGTTGCTCGATGCCCCGCTGGCGCATCTGGGCAATCGCCCCGCTACGTTCCAGCGCTGCCACCGTGCCACCATGCCCATCGGGACTGAGGAACAGCTGGTCTTTGCCCGCGAGCAGCAGCTTGCCGGTCTTATCATCGACCGCCGGCATGGTGCCTTGGCAGAAGACGAGCAGGTCGCCGGCGGGTAATCCAAAGTTCTTATGCTCGGCGAGGAACGCGACGGTCTCGTCGTGCGTCACGGGGCTGGTCATTAAATAGACCGGCACCGGCTTGCCATACTTCTTCGCCAGGCCAACAGCCTTCTTCAGATGAATCTCAAACAGCGTCGCGTGCGACAGTGGCGCGATGGGGTACATCCCCTTGGGGTGCTCGAAACCCAGTCGACTCCCCTGCCCTCCCGCGACGAGCAGGATGCCAACCTTGCCGGCAGCCATCGCCGCGGCCCCGGTTTGCTTTGCTTCGGCCGGCGAGAGACCAAGTGACGAAGTCCCTTCACCCCGCCGGTCCGCGAGCCGCATAGCGGGGGGTGGCGTCGCGCGGCGAGCTTCCGCCGCCCAGTCCGGTTGATCGACGTCCCCTTTGAACAACGAATCGATCAATTCCAGATCAATCGCCGCGAGCTGCGAGGCGAGATGCGACTGCTCGTCGGGCGACAGTTCGTCCCAAAATGCCAGGGCGTGCTGCTGGCCAAACGACTGAAAACGGTTCGCAAGTTCTTGTGGAGGCATTACTTACGCGGGGCAGAAGAGTTCGAGAAACGGGCCATCGGAAAGCCCGATTATCGACCACCCCGCGGTCGATTTCTAGCCTACGCGTTTTCGAAGGAAACCAGTTAGCGAGGCGTGGGCACGCGTTTTGCTTATTCGACCTCGCGTAAATCACACCCCCATTCAAGGAGCTTGAAATGGACCTGCTAACCTGGGCGATTATCGCTGCTGTGGTGGCGCTCATTGCTGGTGCGCTAGGTTTCACCAACGTCGCCGCCGGCGCTGCCGCGATTGCGAAGATCTTTTTTGGGATCTTCCTCGTGATCGCGATCGTGCTGTTCTTGATGGTGCTGTTAGGAGTAAGCCTCGTTACGTGAAGGGTAAGGAGCTACTTCGAACCTTCGGCGGCGACTTTCTCCGCTGCGCGAAGCACTCGCATCAAGTTACCACCTAGGATTGCGCGGATATCGTCGTCTGAATAACCGCGGTCGATGAGCCCCTGCGTGATGTAGGGATAGAAGCTCACGTCGTCGAGCTGCGTGGGGAGCGATCCGACGCCATCGAAGTCGGAGCCAATGCCCACGTGCTCGACCCCCGCGGTCTTGGCGATGTGATCGATGTGATCGAGCAAGTGATGAATCGTGCCACGCGGCATCGGGTTTTCGCTTCGCCAGCGATCCATCGCCAGTTTCTCATCCCCCTCCGACATGTCCTTGGGCAACGTCCGGCGATACTCGATGCTGCCGCGATAAACGGCCACCGCCTCGGGAACTAAGAAGCCGGAATAAAAATTCACCATCACAACACCACCGTTCTCCGGCATCCGTTTCAGCACGTCGTCGGGCACATTCCGTACTGCGTCCGCAACGCCGCGTGCGGAAGAGTGCGAGAAGATCACTGGTGCGCGGCTGGCGTCCAAGGCAGCGTGCATGGTGGCGTCGGAGACATGCGACAGGTCGACTAGCATGCCCAGGTCATTCATCGCCTCGATTACGCGAACACCGAACTCGTTGAGCCCGTCGGCCTTCGCATCGTCCGACGCCGAGTCTGCCCACGCGAGCGAGTCGTTGTGTGTGAGCGTCATGTAGCGGGCCCCCATGCCGTACAGGTTCTTAAGGTTGGACAGCGAGTCTTCGATCGAGTGTCCTCCCTCGACTCCGATGAGCGACGCGATGCGCCCGTCTTCCCGAATACGGTCAATGTCGTCGGCCGTTAGCGCGAGCTCAAACTCGTTGGGATATCGGGTGATCATCTCTTTGACGAGGTTGATCTGCTCGATGGTGTCACCGAGGGCAGTGCCGCGATAACCGGCGCTCACCGGGACGTAGACACTCCAGAACTGTGCCCCCACGCCGCCGGCCTTCAGACGCGGAATGTCGGTGTTAAGCTTGGGCTCGCCCTTCGCAATGTCGAGGGCCGATAGGCTGCCGCCGAAGTCGTCACGAATCGCCCACGGCAAATCATTGTGTCCATCGATCAGCAAGCTCGACGCGTGCAATTGCTTGGCGCGCTCGGTGAGGACGATCGGCTTGCCGTAGTTCATGGTCTCGTCGGCACGGGAGGAGGTGCCGGAGGAAGTTATCAACGCGCACGCCAAAGTCATGAGCAGGAAGCAAGCACGCGACAACTCAAGGCGAGAACAGCTCATAACGACGTCGCATCTCGAAAGGTAAAGGAATGCTGCCGGCACACACGCCGGCAACCTCACGGCACCATGATAGCGCGACGCAGAGGCCGGCGAAAGCAAACCACCGCAGAAACGAGATAGAATTGCGCAGCGACGGGGGATTACTCCCCAATTAGGTCCCAGTCCAGGGCCAGCGCGAGTTCCAGCGCTTCGTCCTGCTCGACCGCGGACTTCCCAGGCGCGTAGTCGTACGCGGGTGCGTCGACTTCCGATACTTCGGCAATGGCGAGCAGCAGTTCGGCGCCAATGCCACTACCAGAATCCACAGTCTTATCGCTTTCACTTCGTGACGCTAACGATGTCGCTGGGGAAATTTCGCTTTCAGGAGAGAGGAACAGGGCGAGTGCTGCGTCGGCCGCTGCCGCTGCGTGCGGTACAGGTTCGATCTCCGATACCGGCGATTCGGTGGCCTGCGAGCGCTGCGGTGGAGTGACCACGGGAGCGGGTGCGACGACTAAGGAGACGGGCGGAGCGGTGTTGCCGAAGTTCTGCTTCCAGACTAGGTAGTCTGCGGCGTCGACGACGCCATTGCCACTGGCATCGAGCACGAAGTTGCCCGTGGCCCCGAGCGCATCACGCCAGACCGTATAGTCGCCCAGGTTGACGATGCCATCAAGATTGTAGTCACCCCAAAGCGGCAGGTTGTCGACGACCCCGGGCGTGCCATGGTCGGCGCTGCTTGCTCGCCAGGACTGACCAAGATTCGGATCGGAGGTGTAGCTTATGAGCTCCAGCGAGGGCCCATCGCCATCGGCCGCTTCGGGCCAGGGGGAGTCGTCACTGTAATCGACGGCATCGATGATCGAATCGTCGCCAGCCTCTAACTCAATTTCCTCACCACTACCATTCAAGTTGCCCGAGTACTCGCCTGCCACCAGCAAGTTGTTGCCGTACCGCGCGGCGAAAGCGGCCACGTCATTCACAACCAGGACAACCTCACCGGGAGCCAATATCTGCACATTGCTTGTGCTGAAATCAAAAGTAATCCCTTCGTCGAAGTGGACCCCGCTTAGATCGATGTAGCTCGCGCTAGTATTGACGAGTTCGATGAACTCGAAGCTGTTATTGTCGGCTCCAGGCACCAAGGCAAGCTCGCCCGGAGTAGGGTCGAGCGGATTGTAATGCAGTTCTGAAATTCGCAGGTTGGCCGAGCTTGCGGGGATAGCTTCGACAGCCCGCTGCGATACCGGCGCGCTCCACGTCCAGTACGACACGCTGCCGGTGGTTCGCACGGTGACCTCATCGGCAGTGCCAACGGTAAATGGCCCGGTGTACAAGATCGCGTTGGGAGCCGCTCCATTGCCCGCTGCGCGGGGATCCGATCCGTCGAGCGTGTAGTAGATCGGACCTCCCAAGGGTGCCTGGAGGGTAACGAGTCTCTCTTGTGAGTTTTCGGTATCGGCAAAGCTGATGGTGGGAGCCGTGACCATCTGGCTGTCCATCCAGGCGGCGCGCTCCAGCAGCCAGTTCTTCAGATTACTAATCTCCGCATCCCAACCCGTGGTCCCTGGATCCGAGTAAGCACCACCCGTCGGCGCTCCTGCCGGCCAACGAGCGACATCGCGAACCTGCGACTCGCGAACGGTGTCGGCGTGCTTCAATACCGTGTTCGTTAAGTTCTCGTCCGACAGCACGGTTTGACGGAGCTCGGCCCATCGATCCGCCCAGCCATGCCGGAAATCGAGGTCCGTCCAAAGTCGGCCCCACCAACCGTAGCCGAACACATTGGCAACGTTCCCGTTCCATCCTTCCGCGGACTTGTTGCCTGCACCAGAACTTCCGGTAGACCGATCGAAGTCCCAAGCGGGCCCGTAGGTCAACTGGCCTTCCCCCGCCAAGTACATGTGTTCGCTCAAGACGATGTTGTCGGTCTCTCGGGAGAACACTCTAAACAAATGGTGATCGATCCACCCATCGACGTCGATGTAGCTTGCGTAGCCTGTCAACGGGTCTCGGTAGTTGGGACCCGATAGCGCGGTCACGAACTCATCAATGTAGCCCCGCAAGTGATCGACTTGAGATTGCGTAAGGTCCGATCGCTCGGGATCGACGTGGGCATGGACGGAAACGTTGGGCGTTCCTCCAGAATCCCATGACGAATCCTCTTCACCCTCGTTTCGATCAATTTTGAATAGGTATCCGCCCCCCGTGATGTCCGACTCCGAAACGTCCGATCGATCGACTCCGTCAATACCGACGCGATTCTCGTCGATCTTGATCTTCTCCATGAGCACGTAGACGCCTCGATAGTCGAAGTTATCGAGCTCGCCTCCGTAGATGTTATAGAAGAGTTCAACGAACCGGGTACGAACGGCGTAACCAGTCTGCTGCTGGCTCAGGTCGTACATTACCGCATTGCGAATCAGCGAGCGATCCGTTCCGTAGGGGGCATAGAGCACCCAGTCCGATTCCTCGGGCATTCCCAAGATCGACACGCTCTTATCGAATCCGTGTTCATCTCGAAACTCTAGCGCCAAGTTAGGCTTCGGGTGATTGTAGGTGCTGGCACCCCGGCGATGTTGTCCCGTAAGAGAGGTCAACGTGGGCGTGCTGTCCAGCGATGTGCGGCCCGTTTCCGCAGACGGCTCGTAGAGCGCTAGCGAGCCACTTTGAAACTCGCGATCTGGCAGTCCTTGACCAAAGTTCTCCAGCACGATGATCGGCAGGTCGGACGTGAATCCGTCGTGCACAGTGCCGAGCAGCGAGAACGACTCGGTTTTCGTATCCCCGACACTACCATCCACCGCGTAGGTCCGGGCCCTCACCTGCACCGACGCGCTGACGGAAATCGGGGCGGTGTAGAGAGGTGAGCTGCTGGTAGGCATGGTGCCATCCAGCGTGTAGCGAATCGGTTCGCCCCCGGGCGAAGACAGTACTAACTCAAACGTGGTCGTGAATACGCCCGTAGTCCGCGAGAACTCCACTTCCGACGAAGCCGCCAACGTGTTGGGCATGCCGGGCGTCGCCTGCATGAGTTTCGCAGGCGACTCGCTGGCGACCATCACCCCGCTGCCAATGGTCAGCGTCGGAGCCATGAGTGCGTCGATGCTCTCGCCCTCAGGAGAGTTGAGCAGATGGATCGCCAGGACATTCTCGCCCAACTCCAACAGGTGCGAGAAGCGGCTCACATCGAACACGACGCTCTCGATGGCAGCTTCACGCGGGCGAAACTCAGTGGCTAGCGAATCAAATGCTGTGGACCCCGGGGCCGAGAAGCTGGCAATTCGCTCACCATTCAGGTAGGCGACGAATCCATCGTCGAACTTGGCCGATAGCGTTCCCAGTACCGCACTCGGGTCTGAGACTTCGAAGGGAATTCGAAGATAAGCGGAGGTCGTGCCGGCCGGTAAACTTGTCGTGATATGCGGTGTGTAAAGGTTGGTGCTGTCCGTTAAGCCCACCGCCGCCATGCTGCTTGTCCACGAACTATCGTCGAAAGACAGCTCGGTCCAAGCATGACCGTGCGCATTGGAAGTCGGCACGTGATAGCTGGCAGGACTCGTCGGCGTTACGACCTGCGTGTACACCGATTCGAACGGCAGCCCATACGATTGGTTCTTCACGAGCGAAGGGAAGTCCTGACTAGGAGAGCCGAACGCCGACACAACGCTCCCCCCCGGGCTTACGAGCGCGAGGTACTCGCCACTAGCGCTCAGGCTGAAGTTCGTGTGCAACCCACCGCTTGGGTCGACACGATCGAGTCCCGAAGCGAACACGACCAGGTACTCGCCAGGTCCGAGCACGACCGAGGGAAACTCCCACTTGTCGAGTTCGTCGGGATCGTCGGTAAGTGCGTAGCTGCCCAGATTGACGCTGTGGTCACCGGCGTTGAATATTTCGATCCAGTCTTGCGCTAGGCCATAACCATCGTGAACGGAATTCTCGTTGGAAGCCACGATCTCGCTGAGAAGGGGATGCCCTGAGAAGGCATGGCGAGGCTCAAGCACTTCGACTTGCAGCGAAGACGACCGATGGGACTGCTGCGAGCGCGCACGAGTTGACCAGGGCACCATAATCCGAGGCTGCAAGGCCCCCCCATTCTTCGATTCCATACCTTGCCTTATCCCTAGAACGCTTACCCGTCAGCACAAGCGCTAAGGATGCGCACCACCGGACCGGCGTGCCGGCCGAATTATCAATATGTGTTGCTGTGCACTTTGAGACTTCTCCTCCAGCAAACGCCAATAAGCTGGTGGACCAAATGCACAATACGCCCAAGAAAAGGACGGCCTGACCATCAAGGTCAGCCCAGCCCTTCACCAAAACCCAGAGTACTTGTCTACCCCGAGGGTGTCAATCAATCAGTCGCGGTACAGCAGGCTTTCGAGCCCCGCGGCGAGACTTCGCCCCCTCCTTGTTTTACCCCACTCGCTCTGGGTATCACCTGCGGATCTCAGCGAATTGCCACCTAAGTGTTCCCCTCTATCCGCACTCCCGCGGACGGCGAGCAGCAACTCCTCGCCGGTATTCCCGGTCCCACTATTTGCGTTACCAGAGGTTGGAAGAGCCGCCGGGGTCGATTCGGGTTGCTCGTTCTCCGGTGACACGAACATCGCCAGCGCGGCGTCGAGGGCCGCTTCGGTCGGCGGGACACTGGTCAATGGAATCGTGGTGTTGCCGAAGTGCTGTTTCCAGATCGCGTAGTCGTCCGCGTCGACCACGTTGTTGCCGCTGGCATCGGCCGCGAGCTGCGTGTTGCTGCCGAGCGTGTCGCGCCACACGGTGTAGTCGGCGAGGTTGGCGATGCCATCGTGATTAAAGTCGCCGACGGGGTAGTCGGGGATGCCTTGCGACTCATAAGCGCCGATGTCGAGCCGTAAGCCCAACCCGCCGTTGGCGACACGTGCGAAGCCGCGCTGATCGAACTCTGCTGGATCGAAGGCAATCGACGAATCGCCCGCATCAATGGCGGGACTGCCGGGGAGTAAGGCGTGCGTGTATGTGGGTCCGCCGTGATCGGCGAGGGGGCCGAGGCGGGGGTCGGCATGCATCGTGTCACTCAATCCCATAACGTTCGTACCGTCTTGTATGAGATTGTGGGAACCGGCTAGCACAAAAGATTCGTTGGCAAGGTCGATGTCTCCATGCCCGTTTCCCGCAATTATTGAACCTTGAATAGTCACCTGCTGCGACTGAGTGAGCAGTCCTCCGGTAACTCTCCCCGCGTCGTTTTGTGCAATGGTCGATCTGCGAACCGTTAACTTCGCAACGTTCATTATTCCACCGCCATCTAAAGTAGCGAAGTTATTAGAAATGGTAGAATCTTCGATTGTTAGAGTCCCCATTGCCCCATTGAAAATGGCTCCTCCATATAGACGCACACTGTTCATCGACAGGGTCGAACGCGAAATCATCATTTCGCCGAGATTGTAAACACCGCCACCTGTTCCATCGGTGCGATTGTCCGAAATAGTTGTGTCTATGATCGTGGCATTCCCTTGATTTAAAACCCCAAGGCCCCTTGGAGCAAATGGACTGCTATTAGGTTCCCAGCCATTCTCAATTACTCGCGAAGAACGAATCACCGCCACTCCCGATCCGGCGTTAATGATTCCTCCTCCCCAATAGAAGGACGCATTGTTGCTCACAATACATTCATCCACTTCCAGCACGCCTCGGTTAATGATTCCGCCCCCATCTGCACCGAAGTGGCCTGAGAAAGTGGAGCCCTGTACCGAGGCAGTGCCGTCCACTTCGTTTACTAGACCACTCATTCCGTTCTCGGCGACGTGCGAGCCGAGAACGAGCAGCTTCCCACGATTCAGGATCCCACCTGCGCCACCCCCACTATTTTGCGTCAACCAGACGTTCTTAAGCGTTAGATCACCGCGATTATCAATCCCGCCGGCACCGTCGATCCAGGCATTTGCCAGCCCCTTAGTAACAGCCACTCCCGTAATAGATACCACGGCATCGGCTTCAATACTTAAAACAGCACTTTGCCGATCGGCATCCAGCGTCAGCAATTCCGCCCCCGCTCCCGTGATCGACAGTGAATCGGTTACCAGAAGTTCCCCGAGCGTCAGCCGAATCACCTCCGGACCATCATGCCCGAAATCGAACGTGATCTCGTCCGCGCCCGGCGTGTTGTTCGCCGCTTCGATCGCTTCGCGAATGCTGATGCCGTCGAGGCCTGGCGTTGCAAGGAGCGCGGCGATGCTGGTGGTGTCGCCGTCGATCGTGTCGACGTTGTTGGTCACCACGAGCCCCGCCAGCACGCGGCGGTCTTCGAGAGGCTCGATGCAGAGCGGACGAGAGTGGCAGGGAAACCGGCGGCGGGGCATGGCGGGAGTGCTCGAAACTTGAAGGCTCACGCGGACGCCTCGGCCGCGCGGAGTTTCGAGTATAACCGCAAGTCGCAGAAGGGGGCCACCAACATAGAGTCCCCTCTCCCGGACCCTCACCTGGGTGAGGGTCCGGGAGAGGGGACTTTCGGAACTGGCTCCTAGTTTTACCCCACCGGCTACTTCTTATCGGTCGTTTTCGCGTCCTTTTTCGAAGCGACTTCTTTGGGCCCCGCGAGCAGCTCGGGGTCGTCGATCACCAGGTAGTGCCCATGGTCGGCGGTGACAATCACCACGGTCTCATCCCAATTGCTGTGCTCCTCGACCCAATCGGTGACGGCCTTGAACGCCGCGTCGCCGCTGATCACGGCGCCGGCCGAGGCATCGAGATTGTTGTTGTGGTTCGCCCAGTCGACGTCGCCCGCTTCGAGCAGCATCCAGAAAGGCTTGTCCCCAGCCGATAGCACTGTGAGCGCGGCCTTGGTCATGTCTTCGAGCGTGGGATTCTCGTTGAGATCGGCCTCGGTGTAGTTGAACTCCTTGCCATCGACTCCTGGGGCGGGCTTGAAGTCGCCGTCGGCCGAGGCGAAGGGCAAGTGCCCCGCGGCGTGCGAGTCGTCGCCGCCGATGCCGTAGTAACCCAACAGGCGATGGTTCTCCTTCGCGGCACGCTCGGCGGCGGCCGCGAGGGCCTTGGCACCGTTTACGCCCGGCGTGCGAACCGAAGTGAGGTACTTGCCGCCGCGGTCGATGCTTACTTTTTCCAGATCTTGATCGGCGAGGTATTTGTTGCCCGGCTTGAAGTTCTTTCCCTGAGCATCGTCCTTATCCTTCTCGACCCCGTGCCCCGAGCCAATCACCACGTCGAGACCCGGCAGTGGCGTGTCGGGGTGACTCACCGAGGGCAGCCCCAGCAGATCGCGGCTGATGTCCTGATAGTCATCGCGATGCACGTTCGCCGCGTACGCCGAGCCGGGCGTCGCGTGGCAAATGGGTACGCTAGTTACTACGCCGACCTTATAGCCTTCGGCCTGCGCACGCAGCGCGATCGAGGGACGCAGTTCGCCCAGCGGTCCGACGCCAATCGCCGCGTTGTAGGTCTTCACGCCGCACATCATGCTGGTCGCGGTGCTCGCCGAGTCGGGATAAGCGTGCCGCACAAGCCCCTCGCCCGAGTCGGCGATCAAGTAACCAGCGTCGGTCGCGCACGACCACGGGAACTCACCCGCGATCAGCGGACAGTATCCCCCCGGCAGTCCGCCGCTCGGCTGCACTTTCTGCTTGTCGACGTCGACTTGGGCTTTGCTGCGTTGGGGACTGGGGACATGATAGCCGTACTGCGAAGTGCCATCGGCTTCGTACTCCTGAAAGTGAAATCCTTCGCCGCGTCCTTCCGTGTAGGCGACGCGGCCGAGCTTCGCAATCGACGCGGCTTGCGTGGTCTGCCAGTCCATGCCGTCGAACACCACCAAGATGATGTGCTTCTTTTTTTCCTGGAGCGCGGCGAGCTGCAGATCGAACACGTTGGTCTGATCCATGTAGTCGGCGCTGGGGTTCACCGAGTCCTGCATGTTCCCTTGGTACAGCCGGTCGAGCGCCGACGGGTTGCGATAGACGCTCCGCTCGCCCGTGTAGCTATCGAGGTCGATGCCCTCGCCCTTGCCGAGCGTTCCGAACGTGTAGACCGGAATGAGGCGATTGCTGTGCGTGGTCCACGAGCTGTATTTGGTGGGCTTAGGTCCCCAGTGGGCCGCCTTGCTTTCCTTCTTCTCGATGGCCTCGCTTTGGAGATCGCGCAGCCAATCGGCCGCCGCCGCCTGAAGGCCCATCGACAACACCAGCACGCCCAACAAACACCTGACACGCATCATCGTTTCCATCGACTCCCGCGAAGAACGTCCTGCCAGCCCCAACGTGGCGGGCGAGCGACAAACTCTCAATTTACCCACACACGGGCTGACCGGCCAGCTTTCCGCCGGCAACCCGCCGGAAAGCTGGCACATTACGAACGAGCAATGCGCAAAACTGCCTGCCCGCCCCCTCTCTGGCACTATCCCTACAACCGGCCCTACAGCCCCACCCACGCTCCCCGCCGACCTGAAACCCCGCTAGCGGGGCGCGAATTCCGTTCCCCGCAACCCCGCGCACACCCACACGACTTATATTTCTGCGTCCTTCCTACCCCTAGGTTTCGACGGCCCTGTGTTTCGACAACTTTTGGCGGACGCCTTAGATGATTGTCATTGTTGGATGTATCGTGGTCATTGGCTGCGTGCTGCTTGGTTTCAGCATGGCGGGTGGGCACATGGGTGCGCTGATCCATCCCTCCGAAATCGTCACGATCGGTGGGGCGTCTCTCGGCGCGCTCATCGTCATGTCGCCCAAGAAAGTACTGGTCGACATGGTCCATGGCGTGATCAAGACGCTCAAAGGTTCGCCCTTTAACAAAGACTCCTACAAAGAACTCTTGCAGTGCCACTACGACCTGATGCGCGTCGGTCGTCGCGAAGGCCTCTTAGCGCTCGAAGGCCATCTGGTCGATCCAACCCAAAGCGCCATTTTTACCCGCTATCCCAAGATCGTTGGCAACTCGCACGTGCTGCACTTCATTTGCGATGGCTTCGGCCCATTGGTGGATGGTAGTGCTCGTGGCGAGGACCTGCCCGACATGTTCGAGGCCGAGATCCACGCGATGGAAGCCGAGCACCACGCCCCAGCCGCTGCGCTGTCGAAGACCGCCGACGCCCTGCCGGGCTTCGGCATCGTCGCCGCGGTGCTAGGTATCGTGGTGACGATGGGTCACATCGACGGCCCCGTCGAGGAAATCGGCCACAAGGTGGGTGCCGCCTTGGTGGGAACGTTCCTCGGCATCTTGCTGTCCTACGGGTTCTTCGCGCCACTTGCGGCCCGCATGGAGTCGCAGAGCCACACCGAGATCACTTACTTCCGCACCATCGCCAATATGATCATGTCGTTCGCCTCGGACGTGCCGCCAAAGGTGGTCATCGAACGAACGCGCCGCAGCATGCCGTCGGACCTCCGCCTGTCGCGCGAGGAACTCGAACAACTGCTGGCCGAAGTCGACGCGAAGTAAGTTCGTCCATGCCCACCGCTTTCCTTTCCTCAACCTACCCGCAATCACCGCTCCTTTGGAACTTGAATCATGGCTGGTAGTGGTGGTGCGTGGAAAGTGGCGTACGCCGACTTCGTGACGGCGATGATGGCCTTCTTCATGGTCATGTGGCTCACGTCACAGAAGCCCGATGTCAAAGAAGCCATCGCCGAGTACTTCCGCGATCCCTTCGCCTCTGAGCCCGGCGTTGCCGCACATCCCAAGCAATCGTCGCTCCCTAGCAAGCTGCCGAAGGGCAAAGTCGCCAAGGGAAAAATCGGGTTCGAGCAATCGGGCCCCGGCGATGGCAGCACCCCGGGTCTCGACGAAAACATCGGCCAAGTCAGCGTCACCAGTCAGTACCCCGATGTGATCCGCATCGCCGTGCTGTTCACGCCCACTAGCGCCGAACTGACCGACGAGGAGCGCGAGAAGATCGATTCAAACCTTCACCTGCTGCTCGGCAAGACGCACCGCATCGAAATCCGCTCGCACTGCATCTTGCAACCACTCGGCCGTGGCTCGGATCACACCGACCACTGGCAGCTCTGTTACGAGCGGTGCCTTGCCGTGAAGGACGAGCTCGAAAAGCACGGCATCGACCCCCGCCGCTTCCGCCTCAGCCAAGCCGAAAGCAACGAACCCGCCTCGCGTGGCCTCACGCAGGATGAGCTCAAGAAGAACTCCCGCGTCGAAATCATCATGCTCCCCGAACTCTCCCACCACGCGCAAAGCAATACGCTATAAGTAGCAGGTAGGCCGGATCACGCTCCGCGCCGCGTCCGGCGCTTAACGCTCCGCCACTTCGCAAATCCTTATCGTCATCAACGTCATCCGGGGTCGAGGACGACCCGGCTCACACGTCACGCCATTCACACTAATCTCATGTCCAAGCACGACCACACCCACGACCATCACCACTCCAAACCCAAGTCGCAGTTCCACAAAGACTGGAAAACCTGGGTCGTCGTCGGCTTGATGCTCGCCGCGATGGCCATGTACGTCCTGTCCGACGACGAATCAATCCAACTCAGCTCCGACACATTGGGCCCCGCCGTGCCAGCGGCGGAATAACGAAGTAGGCCGGATCAAGCCCCTCGCCGATCCGGCAATTCACGCGTTGCGATTTCCTAGCGTGCCTCCATCGTGTCATTCCGAAGGGAGTGACACGACCGAGGAATCTGGTGTGCCTTGGCAGTCGCTAAGCCATTGATTTAAGCAAGGCTGCGCAATCTCACCAAATCACGACGTGGCCCTCATAAGCCACGTAGATTCCTCAGTCGCGGAGATCCTGTCGGAATGACACGCTAGGTGCGTCGTTGCAATTCTTGCCCACTTCGAATCCCCCGCAGGTGTCCCTCACTCTCCCCATCGACTAAACTCCTACCAACGCCTGAAACGTAGGAGCCACGCGATGCCGATGGACAACGAGCCGAACCCGGAGCCCCAACCCGCGCCTCCCACTCCGCCATCCCTCTCGTGGCTCACCCGCTGGAATCGCATTCCGCTCTACACCCGTATCGTCGTCGCGATGATCCTGGGCATCGTCGTCGGTCTTGTGCTTGGCGAGCGGGCCATCATGTTCGCGCTACCGAGTGAGATCATCCTGCGGCTACTGGGGGCGCTCGCGCCGCCTCTCATTCTCGTCGCGGTCGCCCACGTCATGATCACCACCGACATCCCCGGCCGCAAAGCCGCGCGGCTCGCGTGGCTGCTGGTGCTCAACACCACGGTCGCCGTGGTCATCGGCTTGACCGTCGCCAACGTCATGAGTCCCGGCACGTGGTCGAAACTCGACGCCCCCGCCGAAGAAAACGTCGAAGAGAAAGGGGAAGGCGCTGGTCAGAAAACTCCCCTCGAAGTGCTGGTCGAGAATGTCCCCCACAGCATCATAGGTCCTCTGGGCGACCAGCAGAACATCATCGGCGTGATCCTCATCGCCGTGGCGTTTGGCATCGCCATGCGCGGGGTCAAAGATCGCCCCGTCGCAACCGTCACCGATCTGGTCGAAATCGCGTATCAAACCCTGCTCACTGTTCTGCACTGGATCATCCAGCTCGTCCCGATCGGCGTGTTCTGCATCGTTGCCAAGGTCGTCGGCACCGAAGGCTTCGAGCCGTTCAAGGCCATGGCGGCGTTCGTCCTGGCCGTGCTCGTCGCCCTCGCGCTTCAAGCCACTTGGTACCTCGTTCGCATTCGCCTCTTCTCCTGGCCTCGCCCTTGGTACGTGCTGGTGGGCGTGCGCGACGCCCTGGTGATGGCCTTCTCCACGGCCAGCTCCACCGCCACCATGCCGGTCACCTACGCGTGCCTCAAGGACAACGTCAAACTTCGCGAGCAATCCGCCAGCCTCGGCTCACTCGTCGGCGCGAACTTCAACAACGACGGCACCGCACTCTACGAAGCGATGGCCGCGCTGTTCGTCGCCCAGCTACTGGGTCAGGATCTTTCGTTCGTCCAGCAGTTGATGGTCGTCTTCACCGCGATCATCGCCTCGGTCGGAGCCGCTGGTATCCCCGAAGCCGGCCTAGTGACCATGACCCTGGTCTTCAATGCCGTTGGCTTACCGCCGCAGTACATCATCCTGCTGTTCACCGTCGACTGGTTCCTCGACCGCTGCCGCACGACGATCAACGTCCTCGGCGACGTCAATGTAAGTTGCCTATTGGATGGCCGGACGCAAGCGAGTGCGACGTGAGTTAAGGGATACTCCCTTCGGCAAAATGCAGCGGTCTTCGCAATGTTCCACGACGTGGAAGCACATCAGAGCGAAGGGTCGCGTGAGAGTGACGAACGATCCGTAGCGCACCCTGGGCAAACTCTGCTTGCCACAAGCCGCGGACCCAAAATCGGGAATTGGAAGCTCACGCCACTTAATCCCGCCCACCCCGATCACTAAGGGGCACCCAAACTTTGTAGTGCGATCCCGTGCTGCCGACATCGGCGAAGGGGAGGAACTGCACTTGGCTCGTCGCATTCTCTTTTTGATTCACGACGTTCACGCGAAATGCTTGCGCGCTGGGCCAGTACTTGCGCGCTTTCGCCGCGGGTTCGGGAGTGATCTCAAGAGCCTCCAACTCGGTGCCTGCGAGCGCCAGAGACTCCAGCGGTATCTTCTGTTCTTTCGACAGCGCCTCCTCAGCAGCGAGCACGAGTGGGCCGTACATTAGCGCGGCCTTGCCCTTATTCATGTGGTCGCCAACCAGCACGCGAGGTTCCAGCTTAAGATCAACGTCAATCGAGTCGCCCGCGTGCCATACTTTCCGGAACGTCGCGTAACCACGCACGTCCTCTCGACCCTCGGCGGGTGTAAACTCCACGCTGTTGCACCACCCCGGAACTCGCACCTTCACCGCAAATTCACTCTGGACTTTCGGCGCGACAACAATGCGTACGTGGCCATCCGTTGGAAACACCGTCTCGATGGTCACCGTCACCGCCGTACCATCGCGGAGTATCAGGTCGATACTTCCCGGCTCAAAGAGATTGACCACCACGCCTTCGTCATCGGTCGTGACTGCCAACGTTGGCAGCAACGCCACGCCACGCGGGCCGCTCGACAAACAGCAATGCCCATCAAGCGTCGCGCTGTACGGCTTCTTCCCTTCCATCTCGACGTAATAGCCCCAGCCGGCACCATCGGGCTGCTGCGCGCCGAACAACTGATTGAGCGTGACGTGCTCAATTTGATCCGCAAAGCGTGCTTCGCCTGTTAGCCGCAGCAGTTGGAGATTGAACTGCAACCAAGTAACGGTCACACACGTTTCACCAACTTTTTCCACATTAGGCAGCACATACTCGTCTTGGAACAGCTCGTGGTGACTCGCGCCGCCAGTGGGATAGAGCCGATTGTCCACAATGTCCTGCCACGCCAGCAAACTGGCATCCAGTAGCTTGCGATCGCCGGTGGTCCGATAGAGTTCCAGCGCTCCATTGAGGCACGAGAGCATCTCATACGCCTTGGCATTCCCCACCTGGTGAACGCCCTTGCCCGCGAGCAATCGCGATACAATCTGCGGTCCGTTCTCTTGCTCCCACGCTCGCGTCAGGTAGTGGCAAAACTCCAGATAGCGAGGTTCCCCCGTCAGGCGATGCAGCAGCACCATCGGCTCCAGCACGCTGGTGGCCGCCATGCCCATGTGGCTGCCCGACGTGATGATGTCGCGTTGCCCAGGGCCATCGCCAAACTCGCGGCACAGCAGGTCAGCCATCCGGCGACACGTTGGCAACGGAGCCATGTTGCCCGTGTAACACATGTAAGTGATCAGACCAATCAAATTGTACTTGTGCGCCCACACGTCCCACTCGGTCCACCGCTCCGCCGGCAGATAGGTCCCCAAGTAGCCATCGTCCAACTGACACAAGCAGAGGGCCGCGGCGGCTTCGTCAAGCTTCGCGCGCAGCGCGGGGTCGCCCGTTTGAGCCCACGCCAGCGTGGCCGCGTGCAGCCACTTGCCGATGTGCTCGCCATCCCAAGCCTGGCGACCCGGACGCTTCTGATAACCCTCGAGCAGCCGCGCAATATCCATGGCCGCCAGACGATTACGTGCGTTCGCCTCCACCCGATGGCCCACCCAACCCGTCAGTTCCACTCGGTCGGGTATCACCATCTCTTGCTGATCGGCAACCTCGCAAGGGACCACTTCGGGTACCAGGGTGATGAACTCCGCCCCCTTCGCCCCGGCCATCCCTCCAAGGCACGCGGCAAATGCAAAGACCGGCAAGCTCCAATCCGACAAACGGCCATAAGTATTTTGCATGAGTAATGACGTCCCGGAATGAAGGTTCACCACCAGCAAGAACTGGGAACGAGACGGAACTCCAATTGCCCTCGAGCCCCTTCGCACCCCCCGCGGGCGTATTCTAGCAAGAGCCACGTACCGTTTCCACCAACACGAACCACACGCCACTCGCGAACGAACTGGGGAAGAGGACTAGGGTGAGCCAGCCCCGCGAGTGTGGGTCATTTCGACCGGAACCCTGCGACCGAGAAATCTCGCTAGGAGCTGAAAACACTGCGTCACTTCTCAAAGCTCGAACTACGAACTTCCAATAGTGGCTTAGTGCCCCTCCCACGCAAACCAGATTCCTCAGTCGCTCCACTCCTGTCGGAATGACACGCAAACGCGAGCCGGGGCGTCCCCGCCCCCGGAAACGCAAGCCCTGGCCACGTCCCGCCAACTAGTGTCATTTCGACAGGAGCTCCGTCGCGAGCGGGAGAGCATAAAGCAACTAAAGGCGGACGAGGGGTTGGTAGACTACTCGGGCTGAAGGCTTCACCCGCGCGAGCCGCCCGCGCATCGCCGAAATCCTCGCAACACTTGAGTCCATCGGCAAAGTCCGCCCGCTGGCCACGAGTAAGTACGTCGCGATCTAACTTCCTAGTGAGTGCCACTGCTGGCTTGTCGAGTGTTGCCTCGGTTTGGGACGACAACTACGGATACCTGCTTTCAGCAACTCGTCAGCTTGGAGCGGACCAGCAGTGTGACCGGGCATTCGCCACGGCACCTCCGGTAGTAGATTCACCCCATGATGGCGCATGTTCCATCACGCCCGTGTGGTGGCTACACTGGTGCGTTGACAGCAGCATGATCTCCAAACGAAGTTTAGGGCCAATGAATCGTCACCGACACCTTGTCGCGCTCGCGGGAATCGTTCTGCTCCCAACTCTTGCGCACGGCCTAGACCCTACGCCGCGATTCCGACTGACAGACCCCACGGCGTCTAGGGTTGGCGACGAATTTGGACAGTCTGCCGAAATCCAAGGAAACCGAATACTTGTCGGCGCTGGAGAAGATCCAAGTCATGCTCCAAGTGGCGGCCAGGCCTACCTCTTTGACTTAAAGGAAGGTCGCTACGTCCAAACCTTTCGGGATCCGACTCCCACGAATCACGACCGATTTGGTTTTGATGTCAGTCTGGATGGAGACGTCGTCTTAGTTGGGGCACCACAAGACATTTCGAAGGGGCTGAGCGTGGGGCAAGCGCACTTGTTTGAAGCATCCACAGGCAAATTGCTGCACACGCTAAACGATCCAACTCCAACCTCGTACGACGTTTTCGGAGTGTCCGTGTCCGTGCGGGGAGGGCACGCGTTGGTAGGCGCGCCTGGTGACGACACCTTCGGCACCATTGACGGCCCATTTGGTCCCGACGCCGGGCAGGCTCATCTGTTTGATGTAGCCTCAGGAACCCTCCTCCACACGTTCAACATACCATCGCCTACGGTAGTGGACCGTTTTGGTCAATCGGTTGCTCTGAGCGGCGGATACGCATTGATTAGCGCCGGTGGTTACGATGGAGACGGCTTTCTAAATTCAGGAGAGGCCTATCTGTTCGACACAACCAGCGGCATGCTTGTGCATACCTTTGAGAATCCAACGCCCGAAAACAATGCTGGGTTTGGAGGGGTTGTAGCGATGCACGGCGATTACGCCCTGATTGCAGACTTTGAGGGTCGTGGAAAAGCACACTTGTTCGACATAACTACCCGCGAATTAGTTCGAACCTTCGTCAATCCCGGCCGATCGACCTCTTACTTTGGACAGGCAATGGCGATGAACGATCACTTCGCACTGATCGGCGCGCCGATTGGAGGGGGAAGTGCGTACCTATTCGATCTGGCGAGTGGCGAACTTCTTCACACTTTCGCGAATCCAAGTCCCGAACAGTACGATAGGTATGCTATCGGTGTGGCGCTGGGGCCCCACCACGCTTTCGTAGGGCAGGTTCCGCATGCAGTGACGAGTCCTGTCTCAGGTGAGGCCTTTGTTTACTACGTTGTACCTGAACCCCCAGCCGCCACTCCTTTGATGCTAGCGATGGTACTCAGCTGCTGCCTGTTCCGCAGGATCGGCCCACGGTTCTCCACGGAGAGCTAGTCTCCAAACTCTGGCTCTGGATCCCCGCATCCACGGGGATGACGACTGCGTGCCAGCCAGTGCGGTAGGCAAGCCGACACCTATTACTTCGGCTGCCCGCGGGCGATAATAGGCAGGCTTCGTGGCACACGTAACTGGCAAGTCTCACACCGATGCGCAGCAAGGCCCCCGCAGATGCAAATGCACCGATTTCTCCTGGCGTTTCCGCTGCTGGTTGCCTCAGTAGGCTGTCAGAAAACAACGGGCGACGAGAGCCCCCCAGCGGGGCCAACCTCTCTATCCACCCCGGCCTCCCAGCCTCAGAATCCTCAATCCCAGACCTCCAAGCCCGAAGACTCCCTTACTATTCTGGCGTGGAATGTCGAGTCAGGCGGAGCCGACCCCAAGCTAAACGCTAAGCAGCTAGCCGCCTTCGACCAAAGCGACATTTACTGCCTCAGCGAAGTGCACCCATCCGATTTTGCAACGTACCGCGAGGCCCGTGGTAGTTCTTTTGCTTCGTTCGATTCGAAGTCGGGTGATGAAGATCGACTTCAGATTATCTACAACACCGACCGTTTCGAGATGCTGGAAGAACGGGAGTTGGAACGCTATCGCGACTACGTGCTCAACGACGGCCGTCACCGCTCGCCGATCTACGTCCGACTCAAAGATCGCAAGTCCGGAATAGAGTTCGTCGTGATGACCAACCACTTGGCTCGTGGCAACGAGAAGTTCAGAAATCAGCAGGCCATTGGACTGCGAGAGTGGGCGCGGGACCTGGCCCAGAGCGTTGGCGTCATCAGCATCGGCGACTTCAACATGGATTACAACTTCCAAGACCAACGTGGCAACGCTGCGCTTGCCGAAATGCTTCGGGACAACGTCTGGGTGTGGGCAAAGCCGAACCCATTGGTCGACACGAATTGGGACGACCGAGACAGGGATGGCAAGGACAACTATCCCGACTCCATGCTCGACTTCGCCTTCGTGGCCGGTCCCGCCAGTGAGTGGTCGCCAGAGTGTGAAGTCATTGTCCGCGACGGCGACTTCCCCGACGACAACACGACCAGCGATCATCGGCCCATCGAGTTGACTCTCTCACCCTTCTCGAATTAAAGAGCATCGGCCCGCTCGAAATATATCAAGGCATCGTCGATCCCGGCGAACGGAGGACGTTCCTTGATTCCCATGAGAGGCAGCGCAACATGTGGCTTCCCTTCGCTCCCACGCTCACGCGTGTGAACAAAGCATGGTGCCCTATCCTCAGCCGCGGAGCGGCGACAGCGCATAGCCTGTGGCGCAAGCCACAGGACAACGCCCCTCGCGTGCCCCAGAAGCCACGGAGTGGCGACAGCAAACGCACCATCGAGTGTGGCACCGACTTTCGGCCGATTCCTCTTTGTTACTTCGCAAACTCACGCCGGCCGCGTGTCCGTGTGCGCAGCACAAGAGGTCGCGCGGTGGTCTTCCGTGGCTGGTGCCTGCGGACGAGTTCTACGAGCCCCCAGTGAGTGGCGAATGGCAAGGCGCGTTCTATTTGGTCGCGCGCAACACAACACTTACTGGTTTTACCCCACCCAGCTAGCGTCCGAGCAAACATCGACGCCCGACACTCGATCGGCTATCATAGAACCGGTGCGGCCCCACCCCCAACCTCTGCCCCTTCCCCTCGGCGCCATGCCCCGCTTCGCTACGCTACTCATCGCCCTACTCGCCCTCGCGTCCTCCGCTAGCACCCACGCGCAGAGCGATCCCTCGAACTTCGAAACGGTGATCAATGTTCCCGGCGACGCGGTGCCAAGCACGATTGGGTCGAATACGCAGTTGAACTTGAGCGAAGATGGCACCGTTCCCTACTCCTTCACCGCCGGAGGTACCGCGGGAACGACTTCCAACATCGAGATCAACGTTACTGGAGGAACCATCGCGAGCGGCCCTCGATTCTTTTCGGGAACCACCGTCAACGTGAGTGGCGGCACGATTGGGGTCGATGCCATCTTTGCCGATGGATCCCAAGTCCACATGACAGGGGGCCGAATCGACAGACGGATGCGAATTGCCCAACAGTCCACCGTATACTTACAGGGCGGGACGATCGCGGACGAACTTGGCTTACAGGGTGGTGGCCGGCTCGTCGTCAGCGGCGGGGCCATCGGAGAGCGCGTCGCCTTCTACAGCCTCGGCGATGTAGAAATCCTCGGAGGCGAGTTTCAGCTCAACGGCACTCCCCACACCGCCAGCAGCATTACGTTGGGCCCTACTGATATTTTCACCGGTACCCTCGCCGATGGATCGTCGTTTTTGTTCACTCCTATCGTTGACGATGTCTTTCAAGAGGTACAGCTAGTCACCGTCCCCATGCCAACGCTCGACACGACGCCCATCGTCGTTGGCCCCGAGACTACGGGTCAACCTAGCGGACTTCGAGCTGGTCAGACACTCACGGTTATCGAGGGAGGGATTCTGGGTGATTACAGCGCGGTAGCGGGCGGCACACTTAACATCGAAGGGGGACACATAGGCGATGGTATCGAGGTGGCCTATGGGACGATGAATCTGCGGAGTGGTATTGCAGGTCGAATGGCGATCTTCGAAGGAGGCGTGGTCAACATCTCGGGCGGAACCGCCGAGGAAGGAATCAATACTTATGCCGGAAGTAAGCTGAATATCTCGGGCGGAACGATAGGCATCACGGGAACCAACGCAAGAGGTGTCCACCTTCGCACGGGAAGCGAAGTCACTGTAACCGGCGGCCATGTCGTCGGTCCGGTCGTGGTCGAAACGGATGCCGTGCTAAACGTGAGCGGCGGCAGCGTGAACCTTCGCCATCTGTCCGCCTGGAGCGCGCTCAATGTGTCTGGAGGGGAGGTCAGCCTTTACGAAGCGAACTTCGGAGTTAGAGTGAGCCTTACTGGAGGAACCTTGGGACGGAACTCTAATTTCGGTGGCATCCTCGAAATGACGGGGGGCGAGTTAGGACCAGGCTTTGGTTTTGGCCATGGAGCAGAAGGTAGAATTAGCGGCGGAACGCTCGGCCGCGCATTCACAGCCACCGCCGGATCTGTAGTGGAACTGGTTGGAGGTGACTTTCAACTAAACGGAGTTGAAATCGTTGATCCCACTGTATTGTTCGATCGCACGCTAAACATCGGCGACGTGTTCACGGGCACCTTGGCAGATGGATCGCCCTTTATCTTCACTCGACGGGATCAAGACACCCTCCACAATGTCACACTCACCCGTGTGACGCTACCCGCCATCGACACCACGCCACTTGTCATCGACTCTCCTTCGGCTATCGCTCCCAAAGGATTACGAGCGGGCCAGACGTTAACCCTTCATGAAGGCGGCGCGCTGGGCAACAGTTTTGCAATGCTAGATGCATCACTCCGTATCGAAGGGGGAAGCGTCGGTGAAGGGCTCGAATTTTCAAACAGCCAACTGGACGTGCGCGGCGGTCAAGTTGGCCACTACCTTCGTGCCACGCAAACCAGTCAAGTGTATATCAGCGGCGGCGCGATTGGCCGCGCACAGATCGACCTCGCATCCACGTTGAACATGTCGGGCGGCACGATCTCCGAACTAGCAGCCAGCAGCCAGAGCATCATCAATCTGTCGGGGGGAACCATACAGTATGATCTGGTTGTTCTCGACAGTACCCTCAATCTCTACGGTTCTAACTTCCAGATCAATGGAGTTCCAATAGGTGGCCTGGAGCTCGGCGAGACCGAGACAATCGAGGTCACCCACGGCATGCAGCTCACCGGCACCTTGGCGGATGGCTCGCCTTTCGACCGTCGATTGACCACTGATTCGCGGGCCAACTTTCTTGGTACCCTCACCGTCACCCTGACCCTCCCCGGCGACTTCAATACGGATGGCGTTGTCGACCTCGCCGACTACACCGTGTGGCGAGACCACCTCGGTAGCGACATCACCCTGCCCGGCGACCTCACCCCCGGCGCCGTCACCCAGGACGACTACGATCTGTGGAAGTCGCACTTCGGCGAAGTCTTCACTCCAAGCGCGCCCATTAGCTCCACTCAGGTCCCCGAGCCATCGGCAACACTCCTGCTACTCGGCGGAATTGCGAGTTACTTGCTTTTCGCGAGAGCCAATCCCGCAGCAGCTAACTGAACTGGCTAACGAGAGTCTCGCTCCATCGTTTCCGCCTCTTCGTCGAGTCGCGGAAATCCATAGAGCACCTCCCCACGCTGAACCGAGTCCTTGGGGCCAGCTTCGATCGCCAACACCACTCGGTCGCCCATCACTTGTTCCACACGAACAAGTGCATGCTCTCCCAGGCGAATGGATTCCCCGATGGAACGGCTGATCACAATCATGGCGACCCCCTTTTGAGCAACATGCCTGCAACGCGGTGTTCCAGCATTATCACTCCCCCCTCCAGCGACGGCTAGGAACCGAGCACGGCGAAGATCGATGCTAGCAACCAAAGCACCCACACCGTGAACCAGATCGCCACCATGATGTAGATGCACCCGACGTTCTTGGAGATTTGCTCCAACTGCTGGCCCTGACGTTGCATCTCGGTGAACATCTCGCCCTGCAGCTCCATCCACTCTCTGGCCGCCTCTACGAGCAAGTGGATCTCCGGCGCCTCCTGGGCATCTTCCATCGCCGTGGCCGTTGGCGGTGCGATGGGATGCGTAGGAAACATCGGCGCCGGCTTTGTCCCTACAGGAAGCCGGATTGATGCCGAGCATCCTGGGCATCGAATCCCCTTGCCGGCCAGATGCCCCAGCGCTTGCCCCGTACGACCACACCGCGGACATTGATAGTTGATTAACATGAGCGGTAGTGTAGCACACTTCCTACCCTCGTTCCCACGCTCCGCGTGGGAATGCATGCCCCGCCGCTCCGCGGCCCGAAGCAAACCCGGTGGCACGGACACTCGGCCGCAAGTTGCGTTGCTACTTCCCGGTTTACAGCCGCCGAGCGGCGATGGCGCATAGCCTGTGGCGCAAGCCACAGGACTCGGTGCCCTCAGCACCACGAAAGCCCTGGAGGGGCGACAGCGGACGCACCCTAGGGATTGCGGCGCCCTGATGTCTGCCGAACTCACGGGCGGGTTCCGACGAATACTCCGTGGCGATCCTCGCTGCCGCCGCTCCGCGGCTTACGATGACGCGTTGCACCCCCAACTAGGCTCGCGCCCCTGGCTATGCGCTGTCGCCGCTCCGCGGCTAGTTGCGTCGCTGGCGATCGCAAGCTGGAAGCTTACGCGACCTGATTTTCGCGCCCCGCCAAACATTTCCCACAAAATGGCCACACGTACACATTGCCCCTTGATAGACGCGTGTACATCTGCTACAATACACCCTGTTCGTCCCACTCGTGGGGCGTACAGCGGCCGTTGGCCGGATCAAGCCTGCGGCGATTCACGCTTAACCTTCTCCTCCCCCCTAACCACTCGCCAAACACACCGTAGCCACGAAGTGGCGCGCTTCGACAGCCCAGGACAAAATCCTGGGGCCTCCTCCATAACCCCAACCCTAGTCCCTAAGGGACGCGCTATCGGTGCGCAAGTAGGTGAGTTATCGCGCTCTTTCGGAGCTAATCGCTTCGCGTCTTTGCGCCTTGGCGTGAGAAAACATTTAACCTACACACCCCAAGAAGACATGGTGCGTGCTAACAACTTCTACACGTTTAGCGCTGGGTCGGCGCGGAGCTTGACCCGGCCTACGCGCCTTGGCGTGAGCAGCGAAATGGAACGCCCACTCGCAAACTCCGCCCCCACCCCAGCCCTCCCCCGATGGCGTCGTTGCGACTCATGCGTCATCGATCACAGCGCTATTTGCGCAACGACTTGGGGGAGGGGGTAAGAAACGAGTAAAGTCGCACCTGCGGTTTACCCCTGCGACATTACTCCGTTCCATCCCACGAGCAAACAACGACTTCATCCGAGAAAACACGACACTTTTTGACGCCCGCCCGAATGCCTGCGAAGAGTAAAGTCGCACCCAATGAAAAAGTCGCCAAAGTGGGACTTTATTCGCGCGCGAGGGAGGTTGCTCAGGGGCGTGGGCGACCACGGCCCTTATGGGCCCCGCTCGCCTGGGAGCTTACTTGAAAAGGTGCTGGATTGCCTGAAAACCTTGCGATTCCGATGCTTGTAAATACCCCGTCCCCATCCTTATACTGTGGTGCTACCTGTTTCAGGGCAATGTTTACCTTTTGAGTGGAGATTTTCTCGTGGCTTCAGGCAAGTACCTATTCACCAGCGAAGCGGTGAGCATGGGCCATCCCGACAAGTTGGCCGATCAGATTTCCGACGGCGTTTTGGACGCCCTGTTCGCTCAGGACCCGATGAGTCGCGTTGCCTGCGAAACCATGGTGACGACAGGCGTGGTCGTGATCGCTGGCGAAATCTCCACCGAAGCCACGGTCGACATGCAAAAGATCGTCCGCGAAGTGATCAAGGACGTCGGCTACACCGACTCGGCCATGGGCATCTCCGCCGACCACTGTGCGGTGATGGTCGCGATCGACGAGCAATCGCCTGACATCGCGATGGGCGTGAACGACGACGCCGCGGCTGGCAAGGACATCGGCGCGGGCGACCAAGGCCTGATGTTCGGCTACGCGTGCAACGACACTCCCGAACTGATGCCGCTGCCGATTGCCCTGTCGCACCGCATCCTCAACCGCCTGACCGAAGCCCGCAAGTCGGGCGAAATGGCTTGGTTGCGTCCGGACAGCAAGAGCCAAGTGACGGTGGAGTACGAGGAGAACACCCCCCTGCGTATCGACACCGTGGTCGTCAGCACCCAGCACGACGAGAGCGTGCTGACCAAAGATGGCAAGCTGATGGACGAAGCCTCGAAGCAGGAAATCATCAAGAAGATCATCAATCCGACGCTCGGCGAATGGCTGAACGACGACATCACCTACCACATCAACCCGACCGGCAAGTTCGTGGTCGGTGGTCCTCACGGCGACTGCGGTCTCACCGGTCGTAAGATCATCGTCGACACCTACGGCGGCTGGGGCCGTCACGGCGGTGGTGCATTCAGCGGCAAGGACCCCACAAAGGTCGACCGCTCGGCCGCTTACATGGCCCGCTACGTGGCGAAGAACATCGTCGCCTCGGGTCTCGCCGACCGCTGCGAAGTGCAGCTGGCCTACGCCATCGGCGTTTCGGAGCCCGTCAGCGTGTACGTGGACACCGAAGGGACTGGCCGCATCGACGATGCGTTGATCTGCGAGCTGGTGAAGGAGCACTTCCCGCTCACGCCGGCTGGCATTATCAAGCATCTGGAACTCCGCCGCCCGATCTATCGTAAGACGGCCGCTGGTGGGCACTTCGGTCGCTCGGAACCCGAGTTCACTTGGGAAAAGACCGACAAAGCCAAGGTGCTGGCTGAGGCCGCCGAAGGCGCTGCCGCGGCAACCTAGTGAAACAGGGCGGGCTGTTTTTTGTCCGAATCGGCAGAAAACGGTTGAAAGCTAGTCCTCGCCCTGCGACATTGTGAGCATATCGAGTACGAAAGGCCGACCATGGCGTGCCCGCACGCCGCTGCCCATTGCTAGGCGTCGTGCTCGAGTACCTTATACTGCTGCCTGCTTGATGAAAGTTGCCCAGCGAGAATCTGCTGGCCAAACGCTGGTGCCGCGCTTCAGGCCCGTTCGGGTTCCAGTTGCGACCATCGCGCTTGGTCTGGTGAGTGGCATGGGTTTGGGGGTCGCTGCGTTCCATGCAGGCTACCCAGACCTCCAGTCACTTGCCCTGTCGTCCACCCTTGCCACGGCGGTGGTGCTCCTGCTGCTGGTTTCGATCAGCCGCAACCCCGCCGCCTGGCAGATTTTTGGACCTTGGTTCCAGGCTGCGAGTTGTTCCGGGCTGTTGCTCGCAAGCGTCCCAGCCCGCCGTAACTCGCCCAGTCACGGGAAGGGCGCTTTGGGCAAGGAATCGATCCCCGCTCCGCACTTGGAGTCGTTCGATCCCGAGGACGAACCAGAGCTCGAACCCGAAGAGGACGGCGAAGTCGTGCTTCAGCACGTGGTCCGCGTTCGCGACGCCAGCGGCCGCGAGTACGTGCACGCCACGCTTCGCGGCGAGATGGAAGCGGGTGCTCGGCGAACCACGCTGCACTTGGGCTTTTGCCCTCCGCTGGCAACGCGGCCTGAAGTCGAGGCCGAGATCATGGAAGGTCCTGCGGGAATCGCCAAAGTGGTCCAGGCGCTCCACAATGGAGTGCAGATTGAGGTGGAACTGGACGAAGCTTCGCTCGAAGCAACCGTCATCACCGTCGAGGTAGCCGCGTCGGAGACGCAGGAGTAAGGAATCAGTCAGCATCGCATAGGATTAGGCGAAGACACGCACCGCACGGCGGCGGGAGGTCCCTTGGTGCTCGGCGGAATCGAGATTCCGCACGACCACCATCTGGCGGGGCATAGCGACGCCGACGTGCTGCTACACGCTCTGACGGATGCTCTGCTCGGTGCGCTCGCCCTGCCCGACATTGGCGCGCTGTTCCCCAACACGGTCGAGGAAAACCGCGGCCGGGCGTCGGTCGATTTCTTGAAGGCGGCGTACGCGAAGGTCCAGGAGCTCGGCTACGAACTGGTGAACGCCGACTGCGTGATCGCGGCTCAGGTGCCGAAACTAAGTCCCTACAAAGACGCCATGCGGCACTCGATTGCTGGCATGCTCGGCGTCAGCCCCCTGTCGATTGGCATCAAGGCCAAAACAGGCGAGGAAGTCGGCCCCGTGGGGCGGTGCGAGGCGATCGAAGCCCGGGCCGTCGTGCTGCTCGAAAAGACCTCGAAGTAACCGAACTTCGTACTTGCAACCGGGTGTTGCCCTTTTCCTCGACCCGCCTGAGGCTTTACCTTAGACGGCTCTCAACTTGACTACTTCGTTTACTCACCCCGGCCCTTACGGGCCCGGCTCGCAATTATGTCCACGACTGCCCATCCTACGCTGCAGGTTTACAACACGCTCACCAAGAAGAAGTCGCCCTTCGAAACCGTCGAGCCGGGCAAGGTGGGCATCTACCTTTGCGGACCCACCGTCTACGCCGAGGCCCACATTGGTCACATGGTCGGGCCCGTGATTTTCGACTGCATCAAGCGCTATCTCGTGTACTGCGGTTACGACGTGACCTGGGTCGTGAACATCACCGACGTCGACGACAAGCTGATTCACAAAGCCAACGAGCGCGGCATCACGATGCTCGAGGTGGCGGAAGAGAACATCGCCGACTACCAGAAGAACCTCGCATCGCTGGGCGTCGATCAGATCGACGTGTTCCCGCGCGCGACCGAGTGCATGCCCGAAATCATTTCGATTGTCGAAGAGCTAGTCGCCAAGGGCTTCGCCTACGCCTCCGAAGGCGATGTGTATTTCGACGTTGGCAAGGATCGCGAGTACGGCAAGCTATCGAATCGTTCGGTCGAAGCGATGCAAGGCGAAGGTGGTGGCACGGCGGATCGCAAGAAGAACCCCGCCGACTTCGCGCTCTGGAAATCGGCGAAACCGGGCGAACCGAGTTGGGACAGTCCGTGGGGCAAAGGTCGCCCCGGCTGGCACATCGAGTGCTCGGCGATGAGCAAAAAGATTCTCGGCGAGACGTTCGACATCCACGGCGGCGGACTCGACCTCGTGTTTCCCCACCATGAGAACGAAATCGCCCAGAGCGAGTGCTGCCACGGCAAGCCGATGGTGAAGTACTGGGCACACAACGGATTGCTGCGTAAGGACAACGCTGCCGGCAAGATCGGCGGCAAGAGCGATCGCGGCGCAAACGAAGCCCCCCCTGCGGACGAAGCGGGTGGCAAGATGAGCCGCAGCGCGGGAGCAGGTGGACTTCAAAAGCTGATCGACCGCCAAGGTGGCGAACGGATTCGGTTCTTCCTGCTTCGCACGCACTACCGCAGCACCGTGCTGTTCAGCGAGCCCGCCATCGAAGAAGCGGCAATTGGGCTTGAGTCGTTCTATCGTCTCATCAAGCGTTACAAGCGAATCACGGGTGCCGACTTCTATTCGATCTCGGCACCGACCAGGCGTGGCGCGCCGGCGATGGACCTGGGGGACAACCCTGCGCTCGCCGCGGCGACGGAGTGCAAGCGAAAGTTCCTTGCCTCGATGGACGACGACTTCAACACCGGTGGCGCGATTGGCGAGCTGTTTGAACTCGCCAAGCTGACTAACAAGTACTGCGACGACGCTCAGCTCGAAGGCGCCGGGGCGAGCGATGCCGCGAGCATCGCGACGCTCGGGCTATTGATGGAGACGATCAAAGAGTTGTCGAACGTGCTAGGGTTGTTTTTGGAACCGCCGGCTTCCGCCGGTGGCTCGGATGAGTTGCTCGGTCAGGTGATGCAGCTGGTGATCGACCTACGCGCGAAAGCCCGCACGGCAAAGAATTTTGGGATGGCCGACGCGATTCGCGACGGCCTGGTGCCTACTGCGATCACGCTCGAAGACCGAGGCGGCGGCACCGAGTGGACGGGCGGCAACGAGGGTTCGCTCGAAGGGGTGATGAAGATGCTGATCGAACTGCGTCAGTCGTCCCGTGCCAACAAAGACTTCGCGACGGGTGACGCGATTCGCGATCGACTCAAGGACCTGGGCGTGGTGCTCGAAGACCGCGCGGGCGGAACCGAGTGGACGCGAGGGTAGATGTGTTTGTAGCCGGATTCGCAAGAATTCGGGCGGAGCTAGGCTGCACATCACAACGGGACTACGGAAGGGAGCAAGGATGACGGACACATCCAAAAGACGATGGCGACCTTTTCGGTTCTCGATCCGTGGGCTGCTTTTGCTGACGTTGGTTCTCTGCTGCGTACTTGCCTACCGGTTGCAGCCGCTACTGGAAGCCCGCCAGTTCGCGGCGGACGCCAGATCGGCGAACGTCGATACGGTCGTCGCTCGCCTGCCATCGGATAGGCAGGACGAAGTTCGGTTGTGGTTATGCAAGGGCAATCGCAGCACTTGGCACGCAGAGATCGTTGACAGCCCGTGGCAAGTGATCGTGACGGGAAAATGCACCGTCATCGTTCACGTTCGATGGAGTCAGTTCTCGGCCTCCGGAAGCGACGACGTGGTAGCAACCTTCACTCCTCGCGATGTCCCCACACTGGAACTGCGCGAAACAAGCCGCGAGTTGACGGCCATCACGATTATTTGAGCCCCTATGAAAATCCTCCGCATCGATCCTGGCCTCAACACTACGGGCTACGGCCTGATTGAAGCGTCGGGCAAGCGGGCGCGATTGGTCGAGGCGGTGCTTAAATTAACAAGGAGCGCCTCCGTGGATTTACATCCGCTAACGAACTGGCTGCCAAGACGATTCTCGATTGGCGGAATGTTGCTTTTGACGCTAGCTCTCAGTTGCTTGCTGGCCTGGCGACTGCAACCACTTTACGACGCGCGTCGATTCGAGCGCGAGAGAAATGCAATGACAACGGAGGAGGTGCTGGCATTACTTCAGCCTGACGAGCGCGGCAAGAACGCTCGCCACCAATTCGAGATTGGCCCTGGGAGAGTCACCGATAGCCCTTGGCAGGTGCTGTGGGCGGGGAAATGCCATGTGGAATATGACGCGAATTGGTCGGAGCACATCCCCCAACATCCACTGCTGGAGGGCAAGTGCAGTGGACCTCTCCTCGTCGAATTCTCTACGTCCCGGGATCCGGCAGCGCGACTCATGCCGTACGTGTGGGGTGCCAGTATTAGCTTTTTTCGCTAGCATCGATCGTCAGAAGTATTGGGTGCTAAATTCACTAACGGCATTTGCATCGTCAACCTTTTTGTCTCTATGAAAATCCTCGGCATCGATCCTGGCCTCAACACCACGGGCTACGGCGTGATTGAAGCGTCGGGCCGGCGGGTGCGGCTGGTCGAGGCGGGTGTCGTGCGCGGTGGGAGTTCGGCGAATCGGACGCTGGCGGAACGTGTGGCGGAAGTTTATCGCGGGGTGACCGAGGTGATTGAGTCGCACTCGCCCGCGGTGATGGCGATTGAAGAGCTTTACTCGCACTACGAACGCCCAAAGACGGCCATTCTGATGGGCCACGCGCGAGGTGCCATTATCTTGGCTGGCCAACTTGGCGGCCTACAAGTAAATCATTACGCGGCGACGCAGATCAAGAAAACGCTCACCGGCAATGGCCGCGCGCCGAAGGTACAGATGCAGGCCGCTGTGACGCGCGAGCTGGGCCTGAAAGAAACCCCCGAGCCCCCCGACGTGGCCGACGCGCTGGCGATCGCGATGACGCACTGGTTCCTGAGCCGGCTGGTGATGAACCGGGAGTAGAGAGGTGTTGGTCTAGCCACGGATGGGCACGGATGAAACACGGATTGTGAGCTAGCTGGCGAAGTCGGGATGAACAGGAGGGAACGGAGGGAACAGAGAATGCGAAGGGCACGGGTTTTTGTGGACTGGATAGGTGCAGATCGGGTCAATCGGCTATAAGGAAGTTAGCCATCAACTTCTCTTGTGAAATTGACCATGAACGCCTTCGACCGAATCACAATCGACCCCGCAGTACTGTCCGGCCAGCCTTGCATCCGAGGCATGAGGCTAACAGTCCGCCGTGTTCTCGAAGCGGTAGCCCTCTATCCCAATCGCGAAGAACTCGCGCGTGAGTATCCCGAGTTAGAGGAAGAGGACATTCGCCAAGCTCTGGCGTTCGATGTCGCAGCAACTGAAGATGGCGACAATCAAAAGTCTCGCGAGATAGCTCAATAGGTTTACGTTTACTCTATGCGAACCTTTGTCACCTTCACTCATGCAACTTTCGATACGGAGGGGGAGCTGTTGACCTAGATAATCCCAACTGCCTCGGCGACGAACCAGCTCGGATGGTGCTGGATGGTTTGCGCTCCACACCAACGATTCGAGTTCGATTAGAGCCAGTAATGGAAGACTGGGGATGGGCATCATTGATCAAGCTGCAGAACCGACCTTTCTTGTTGGGGTTCGGCGGTTACGAAGTGGACGGCGAAGACGTTTGGCTCATTTTTGTTCAGTCGCAATTGCCGTTCTACAAACGTTGGATCGGAACTCGCGACGACAGCGAACTAGCTGCACTATGCGTCGCGATTCACAAAGTGCTTGCATCGAACACCGAAGTCTCAGACATTCGTTGGTATCGCGACGATGACTTCTTCAAGGGGAAGGAGGGAGACTGGACCGCTACCCCTGATGGCTAACATACCGACTCGATCGAAGGGGGTGCTCCCGGACCGCGTGGCGGTCCGGCTAGGGAGTTGCTAAGATTGCACGCTTCCAACTTCCCTACCTGAGCCCTCCCCCGCGATGATCACCAAAATCACTGGACGATTGGTTGCCCTGGCGGGCGATGCGTTGACGCTGGCTGTGGGGGCGTTTGAGTACGAGGTGCTCATCCCCGAGTTCACCCGCCGGCAGTTGCAGGACTCGATCGGCAAAGAGACCATGCTCCACACCATCGAGTACATGGATGGAGACCCCTCGCGCGGGCGAATGACGCCGCGGATGGTGGGGTTTGCGCTCAGCATCGAGCGCGAGTTCTTCGAGCTCTTCTGCCAGGTCGATGGCGTCGGCGTGAAGAAGGCGCTGCGGGCGATGGTTCGGCCGGTGCAAGAAGTCGCCGCGCTGATCGAAGATCAGGACGCCAAGGGTCTCGCCGCTCTGCCGGGCATTGGCCCCGCGACGGCCGAGCGGGTGATTGCCAAGCTGCGGCGGAAGGTGCCGAAGTTCGCGCTCCTCATTGGCCGCGACTCACCCGACGTTGCACCCCGCGAACTCGATCTGGCGAGCGAGGCGTTCGAGACCTTGCGAGCCCTGGGGCACAGCGAGTCGGACGCTCGGCGACTGCTGGACGACGCGTTCGGCCGGAAGAAGAAGTACAAGGATGTCGAGGAATTGCTGCGGAGTGTGTACGAGAACCGGTGAGGTGGCTGGCAGGAAGCGAAACAGGGTGGTACCAGGGGCTGGCCGGGGGGCTTGCGCCCCGCCGCTATTAGGCTGGTACTAGGGCGAATACCCCATTCTGGGGCCGGCGGGCGATGAATTTCTGACTTTTCAGACAGATTGTCTGTCGGCAACCCGCGGGCCGGACGGTAGGATGAAAGTCCGGCCGTTGTGCAGCCGGAGGGACACTTTTCCTAACATTTAAGATGTGGCTTCCTTACGGGGAGGAAGGTCGGGATGCGACTTGTATCCGCTACCATCATGGTGCTCGCGGCGCTGGTGTGCGCGCCGAGCTGGGCCGTCGAGTACTCCGAACGATCGTGGACCGACGACGAGGGGAAGTCGGTGAGCGCCAAGCTGCTGCGGCTCTCGGGCAGCACCGCCATTCTCGATCAGGACGGCAAGATCGTCCGCGCGCCGGTTGGTCGACTGAGTGACGCGGACCAGGAGTGGATCAAGAAGGTCCGCGAGCTAAACCGTTGGCGCGAATGGACGATGATCGATGGCACGAAGCGTCGGTTGAAGTTCGAGAACAAAGAGGGAGACGAAGTAACGCTCAAAGAAGGAAGCGCGTCTGTCGAGTTGACCATCGACCAATTGAGCGATGTCGACCGCCAGTTGCTCGCCACGGTGTTCGACACGGCTACCGCCACGGCACCGGGGTTTGAGAGCCCCATGGCAGGTGGAACAGGAGCCACCGAATCGCGCGAGTGGACCAACTCGAATGGTAAGAAGATCGACGCGGAGTATCGTGGCGTCGAGGGCGAGAAGGTCGTGTTGTTCTTTCAGAACCGCGAGTGGCGAGTGCCGCTTGCGCAGTTCTCGCAAACCGATCAGGATTGGGTGGCGCAGCAGAATGCACCGCCGAGTTCGGGAACGCCCAATTCAGGAAATGGTTACGGTGCCCCTTCACCTCCTCCTCCTCAAGTAGCGGCCGCGCCGGCCACGTTGTTTGAAGCCGCGCAGCACCAGATCCGGGGTCGAACCAATCCGGGGTTCGATTCGAGCGCGGCCAGCCCGATAGAGTCCACACCTCCAGACCCGATGGCGGCCCACAACGCGGCGATGGAACGTATGGAGCAGAATCGGCTGGAGAACGAGCGACGCGCCGAGGAGCAATGGGCTGCGATGCGTGGGCAGCAAGACGAGATGGATAGCATGGCCTCGGCACCATCGACGCCATCGCACTCAGCGCCCAGTCCCCCCGAGTCGTTCTCTCCCGGCCCGTCGATGCACGAGCCCACCTTCCCAGCGAGCGCCCCTGCCGATCCCGGATCGGGAGGGGTGATGATGAACGAGTACACTTGCTCTTCTTGCAATCACACTTGGCACACGGCGAGGGAAATGGGCGCTGGCGATAAATGTCCCAAGTGCGGCATCACCTTTGACTTCATGGAAGACGAAAACGGCAAGATTGTCGAAGAGACATCCACCGGCAAAGCGAAACGCTACGGCGGCATCGTGAAGCTGGTGATTTTCGCCGTGATGGCGGTGGGTGGCCTGCTAGCGAAGTTCAGCCGATAGGGCGAGCGTTCGTTCCAGGCGTTTGCTGGTCATCTGCACTTCCCTCTAAGCAGCTTGGCCTCGATAATTGCTGCACCTCGGCTTCGCGGCCGAATCGGTCGTGACTTGGTCGGAACTGGTGCAGGAGTGTAACATGGCCAAAGTGCTGGGCTGGGGCTGGTGGTTCGCCAAGCCCTTCTTGATTGCCTACCTCGTGGTGCTGCTGGTCATGACGTTTCTCGAAACCTGGCTCGTCTATCCCGCGCCCGAACCGACGTTGGGCGACTGGGTGTCCAGCGTGTTCGACCATGAGGATGTTGAGTTTCAGTCGGCGGATGGGACGCGGCTGCATGGCTGGTTGTTCGAGCATCCCGATCCGAAGCAAATCGTGCTCTATTTTCACGGCAATGGCGAGCACGTGGCGTTCAACGCCGATCTGATGGACGAACTTCGCGACGAGCTCGACGCCACGGTGATGGTGTTCGACTATCGCGGCTACGGCAAAAGCGAGGGCAAGCCGAACGAAGCTGGGGTTATCGCCGATGGCATGGCGGCGCAGCAGTGGCTCGCCGAACGGGCTGGCGTACCCACGAGCGAGATCGTGCTGGTGGGTCGCTCGCTGGGTGGTGGTGTGGCAATCGCTGCGGCGGAGAAGCTAGGTGCCAAGGCGCTGGTGCTGCAAAGTACCTTCGCCACGATGGTTGATGCGGCGGCGGTGCACTACCCGTGGCTCCCCGTGAAGCTACTCATGCGAAACCGTTACGACTCGATTGGCAGGATCGCGGCGTACGATGGCCCCGTGCTGCAAAGTCATGGTACGAGCGACGAGGTGATTCCTTACAGCGAAGCGCGGCGATTATTCGAAGCGGTGCTGTCCAAGCAAAAACAGTGGGTCGACGTTCCGGGTGGATATCACAACACGCCGCAGCCAGCGAGCTACTACCCGGTGCTGCGGGAGTTTCTCGAAGGCTTGCCAAGTGTCGAACCTGCGGATGGTAGTGGGCGGTTGCCCGCACAGCTGTTGAAGGGGGAGAAATCGCCCTGAAATAGGCCAAACACCCGGACCAGGCCGCAAATTCCCCGCATTTTACCCGATCGACAGACAAGGACCTTTGAGCTACTCTGTTGTGTCGCGACTCGGCCTTCCGATAGTGTGAAGGAGGTCGTGATGCCCCGCCTCCCTCCCCCATCGGGCCCCGCCTCGGCCAGTATGCCAGCTTTCAGTCTCAATCCGATCCGCGCCGTCGAGCGTCTGCTGGTTTACCCCGCCCCCGCGAAGAGCAAAGGCGACTGGGATCCCAAGTGGATTGAGCAGGAGGATGTCTGGTTCGAATCGGCCGACGGCACGCCGCTGCACGGTTGGTTTGTGCCACACCCCAAGCCCAAGCAAATCGTGCTCTACTCGCACGGCAACAGCGAGCACGTGGGCAACCAAGTTAATTTACTCTTGCGTTTGCAGTCGATGCTCGACGCCACGGTGTTGGTGTACGACTATCGCGGCTACGGCAAGAGCAAAGGCCGACCCACGGAAAAGGGTTTGGTGGCCGACGGTTTGGCGGCCCACAAGTGGCTGCTCGATCGCACCGGTGCAAGCGCGGACGACGTGCTGGTGGTGGGTCGGTCGCTGGGTGGTGGCGTGAGCGTTGCGGTTGCTGCCGAGCGTGGCGCGAAGGCGCTGATTCTCGATGCAACGTTCCCCCGTATGGTCGACGCCGCGAGCTACCACTACCCGTGGCTGCCGGTGAAGACGCTGATGCTCGACCGATACGATTCGCTAGCGCGGATCGAAGCGTACGAAGGCCCGCTGTTCCAGTCGCATCGCACGACCGACGAGGTGGTGCCGGTGAAGCTCGCGCGGAAACTCGCCGAGCGTGCACCCAGCGCGACGAAACAATTCTTCGAGATCCCCTACGGCACGCACAACGAACCGCTGCCGCCGGAATACTACACGGCCCTCGAAGGCTTCTTAGAGCTCGTCGAGCAAAATCGTTCGTACGGCGACGCCTCGCGCGCCGAGGACGAGTTGCTGCAAGCGAACTAGGGCTCTCGTGGCGTAAGCTTCCAGCTTGCGGTCTTCTCGGCAAATCGGGCTCAGAGAGCCCTCCCACAATTTTCTTACACGTCGATGATCGACTCGGGGACTTCGCGGAGGAACATGTAGATGGTCACGCCGAGGCCGATGGCTTGTCCGAAGGATCCAGCAACGGCCATTTCGATTCCCATCTCGGCCGACAGATAGACGAGCGTCACCGAGACGATCACCGCCATCGAGAACAGGAACGTCCCGGTGAGGCTCACCGTTTCGCCCGGGGATTGCCACCAAGTTCGCATCTCGTGGAAGAATCGGTACGCGAGCAGGATGTAAAGCACGCTATTGAACAGGGCATATTGCTGCAGTGCCGGGAGCACGATGAACGCGTCGTACAGCCCGTGTAGCACGACAGCCAGCAGGAACGTGGCGACCGCTTCGCCGGCTCGCTCACGCGGGTTCCAGATGCCGCGGCAAAGGGCGAGGCCTACCAAGCCGGTAACGGAAAGGTGAAAGAAGTTGGCGGTGAGGTAGCGCCCTGGCGCGGCGAAGGCGCTGCCGTAGAAGTAGCTGACGTTCTCTTCCATCGCGAACCCCAGTCCCACGCACGCCGCGACGAGCAGGGCTTCGCGTTCGCTCCGTCGCCAGATGATCCACGGCACGAGCGGCAAGAAGAGGAGTAGCTTGGAAAGTTCCTCTCGGAGTCCGACTCCGAGGATAAAGAAACGAAGCCCCGGGATGAGCTCGGTGGATTCTTCGAGCCCCATGCCTGCTTCTTGCCACCAAATCAGAAACAGCGTGGGCCAGACACTCGCGATGCCGAGCACGACGCCGATGGCCGCGAGGTACCAGCGGATGCCGGTGGGGCGATAGGGCTGGCCGGCCTGCAAGAGGAACGTGAACCAGCAGATGCCGGTGATGGCCGCCAACACTGTGGCACCGGGCGAGACACTGAGCCACATCGCCGTCGGAATGCTCCACCACAGTTCGGCCCATCGCTCTTCGGATGCTAGCAACTGCTGCTGGCTGAAGTGCTCGCCGAACTGCTCGTGTTGTTGCTCTTGGTTCGGGGTAATCTCCACCTCGGGCTCGGGTGCTTGCACCGCGAGGGCCACCATGACGCCAATGGCCAGGATCGCCACGACGACTTTCCAAAGGAACTCCGGCTGGCGGGTGTGACGGCGGAGGTAGGGCTGGAGCTGCATACCGGGAAAAGTTTTGCAGGAATTGATTCGGGAAAGCGGCGAGTATAGCACGATTCGCTCGGTATTCCGCCCCGAACCACGTTTCACGCCGGGGGGACGATTTGGTATGATCGGGCGAACACCAGACGCCACCACCGCACGGACGCCCCCATGCCCCGCGAAACCATTCTCTCCGCCGACGACTCCTGGGACGACGATTTGCCAGAGGAATCGTTGCACTTTAAGCCGCTCGAAAAGGGGGGCGAAGAGGATGTAGCGCTCCGCCCCAAGCGGATGAACGAGATGGTCGGCCAGCGCCAGGTCGCCGAGCGGCTTCGCATTGCCGTCGACGCCGCGGCGAAGCGGGGCGAGCCGCTGGGGCACATCCTGCTCGACGGTCCGCCGGGGCTCGGCAAGACCACGTTCGCCACGTGCATACCCCGCGAGCTGGGCGTACCGCTGCAGATTGCTAGCGGTGCGGCGCTCGCTGCGCCGAAGGACCTGCTCCCCTACCTGACCAACGCCGAGGAAGGCTCGGTGCTGTTCATCGACGAGATCCATCGCCTGCCCAAAGCGGTCGAGGAGTTCATGTACCCGGCGATGGAAGACTTTCGCATCGACATCACGCTCGGCGAAGGAGTCAACGCTCGGACCGTGAACATGAACCTGAGGCCGTTCACGCTGATCGGCGCGACGACGCGAACGGGTTTGCTCTCGGCACCGCTGCGGGATCGCTTCCAGATTCGCGAGCACCTCGACTTCTATTCGCTCGACGAATTGATGGAAATCGTCCGCCGCAACGCCGCGAAGCTTCGCACCGTGCTCGACGACGACGCCGCCCACCAAATTGCCCGCGCCAGTCGCGGCACGCCACGCATCGCGAACAACCGCCTCCGCTGGGTTCGCGACTACGCCACCAGCAAAGCCACCGGCGACATGACCGGCGAGGTAGCCACCGCCGCACTCCAGATGCTCGGCGTCGATCATTTGGGGCTCGACCCCCAGGACCGCAAGTACCTGGAGACGATCCTCCGCGTGTTCCACGGCGGTCCGGTCGGCGTGGAAGCCGTCGCCCACACGCTCAACACAGCGTGCGACACGCTGACCGACGAGGTTGAACCATTCCTGCTGCGAACCGAGCTAGTAGTCCGCACCCCCCGCGGTCGCAAGCTAACGACCAAGGGTTATGAGCACCTGGGCCAATCGCCCCCCGCAGCGTCGACTTTATTCGCGAGTTGACGGACGTGGGGAACAGGAGCAAACGGAGAGAACAGAGAGAAGAAAGATTTTTGAACAGAAGGGAACGAAGAGAACGAAGAAGAAAATGAAGATTGATTCTACCTGAATATTTATCTCCTCCGTGCCCTCTGTTGCCTCCTGTTCTTCTAACTCTTCCTTCGTTTCCTTTGTTTCCTTCTGATCGTATCCGGACGCCATTTTTTTAAGCCGGGGAACAGGAGGCAACAGAGAGAACAGAGAAGAGGGATTATGAACAGAAGGGAACGAAGAGAACGAAGAAGAAAATAAGGATTGGATTCTTACTGAGTCTCTTCTTTTTTCCTCCGTGCCCTCCGTTGCCTCCTGTTCTCCAAACTCTTCCTTCGTTCTCTTCGTTCCCTTCTGTTCATAACTCTTTTCTCAATTCGCGAACATCTGCGTGATTCGCGGGCCGTCGCTTTTCCTGATGGCTCCCGAGCTCTTGGGAGACCGGCTACAAGATTTCCGAGAATCTTCTTGACTCTCACCCGTGAAATCTATAAAACCAAATCTAACGAAACAAACTTCACGCCGCGGAGACTCTTCTTATGGCGCGACCTAAGGCTACCGAGCTTACCGAGCGTGAGCTCGAGCTCATGCATTTGTTCTGGGACCAGGGGGCGATGACCGCCATGGATGCCCGGGATCGACTCGAGACTTCGGGGCGGGACTTAGCGTACACGACGGTGGCGACGCTCCTCAAGATCCTGGTCGACAAGGGCTTCTTGGCCCAGACCGGCGACCAGCGGCCGTTCCTCTACGAGCCCCTCAAGACGTTCGACGACGTGTCGCAGCGGCTGGTGACCGACATGGTGCAGCGGGTGTTTCAAGGTTCGCGCGAGGCGATGCTCGTGCGGCTGCTCGATGGGCGGAAGCTCACCAAGAAAGAGCGCGAGGTGCTCGAACAGATTCTCGAAGGGGGTGCGAAATGAACATGGCAACCATCGTGTCGTGCATCGTGCAAGTGACGTTGTTCGCAGCCGCCGCGGGGGTGGTGTACCTCGTCGCTCGCCGGCTGCATGCGTCGCTTGGTTCGATCACCGCGGCGCTCAGCCTCGCGCTGGTGCTGGTGCTAACGGTGCTCGCCGCGAGTCCTTGGCCTCGGTGGGACTTCTCGGCGCGCACCGCGAACATGCAAGCGGAGGTTCGTGCGGTTCCGATATCCCCAATGGAAATAGCGGACGTGGACGACGGTGCTGCGCCAATTGTGAACGCCGTGGAAGCTCCTCCGCTTGAATCTCCCCTCGCAGCAGCGTGGAGTGCTTTCGCGACGGCGATTGCGGAGCCTTCCCCCGAAGTCGCGCCGGCCGAAACGACGCCAGCCGCATTCTCGTGGCGAACGGCCGTGCGGTGGTTGCTCATGGCCTGTATCGGCGTGGGCCTCGTTCGCTTCGTGTGGGGTGTGTGGGTAGTGCGTAGTTTGGTAGGCAGCAGTAAGCCTCTTGGAGATGACGACCACGCGGCGGCCGAACTTTTGGACATCCTGCAAGCCAAATTGAGCCTCACGCGAATCGTCTCGCTTCGCGAGTCCACGACCATCGCAACGCCGGCGACCGTCGGTTGGCGGCGGCCGACGATTTTATTGCCGGCGTCGTGGCGTGATTGGACTCCGGACGAACTCGAAGCCGCGCTCGCGCACGAGCTGGCCCACATCGCGGCCCGCGACTATCGCTCGTGGCTGGTGGCCCGCCTCGCGGTGGCGGTGCACTTCTACCATCCGCTGGTCCACTGGCTCGCGCGGCGATTGCAGCTCGAACAGGAACTGGCCGCCGACGCGATGGCGGCCCAAGTGATTGGCGACCGGCAAACTTACTTGCGTTCGCTGGCATCGTTGGCCTTGGCAACGCCCCACCACCGCCTGGCAGGCCCCGCCCAGACGCTTATCCCCGGCCGATCGTTACTCATGAGGAGAGTCGAAATGCTCCGCGAATCGAGAAGATCCACCGCGTCCGCCACTTCACGCCCCGCCGCGAGACTGGCGACGATGTTCGCCGTGGCGTTGCTCGCCGTTGGCGTGGCGGGTGTGAGACAAGTGGCGAGTGGACAGAGTGGGCCTGGCGCTGCTGTGGCTGAATCATCCGAGCAGCAGTTGGAGAAGGTGCCACGGATTGGCTTGGAAGTGGTGCCGGACAATAGCTTGGCGGTAGTTTCGATACGGCCCGCCGAGGTTTTCACTCAACCCGCCTACCGCGAATTGGCTACGAAGATCAACGACGTGATGCCACCTTTCTTCAAGCAGCGAGGCATAACCATCGCCCAGATCAGTGAGGTGCTGATCGTCTTCTACGGTCAGAATAATGCTCCACCACGTTTCGTCCTCCGATTCACTCAGCCTAAGGCGTGCGAGGCGTATATTGCCGGCACTGTTGAGGAGATGAAGAGTTCATCTGGCTTCAACGCCTCCAATCCACCCCTTACCTGGGCTACCGATGATCAGAGACTCACGAAGATCGACGAGCGTACGGCGGTACTCGATCAAATTGTCCGCCAAGGCTCCAGCCCCCAGTCCTTCCCCCCTGTGCTGAAGCCCGAACGAGGATGGGAAGCGGCGTGGAACGCGGCCGCGGATTCACAGGTCACTGCGGCTCTGGATGTCGAAACGCTCTACAGGGTCGTCCTGCGCGACGAGCCGGATGAGATGATGAACATGCCGTTAACTATGTTCGCTCCCGTGATAAAGGGTACCAACTGGTGCGTGGCGTCAGTCAACATGAAGGAATCGCTCTCGATCAACGCCATCGCCGAGTGCAAGGACGAGGCGAGCGCCAAGTCGGTCGCGGCGACCAGTCAAGCGGCGAAAGTACTGCTGGGTAACTTGGCCGAGCAGCAGCGTGCGGCGGCCAAGCAGCAGATGCTGCCGGGCATGGCGGCGTACCAAGGGACGATTGACTCGCTTTTCGACTTGGTAGCCGAATTCTCTGCGGACGCTCAGATCGTCGCTGAAGGGGATGAAGTAAAGCTAGGCTTCACCAGCAAGAAGATGGACGCCGACAAAGTGGCGATCGCCACCGGACTATTGATGCCGGCCGTCGAAGCCGCTCGTGAAGCAGCACGGCGCTCGCAGAGCATGAACAACATGAAGCAAATCCTGCTGGCCATGCACATGTACTATTCAGCGTACAATCACTTTCCACCGGCGGTGATCTACGAGACTCTGCCCGACGGCAAGAAGGTCGCGCGGAGTTGGCGAGTAGAGTTACTCCCTTATTTCGGCGACGAAGCCCTTTACCAGCAGTATCGCAAGGACGAACCGTGGGATAGCGAGGCCAACAAGCAAGTGCTCGCCAAGATTCCGGCGATCTACCGCGCTCCGTCGGACGATCTCACGTCGACTGACGCCGGGTACTTTGTGCTCACCGGTCCGACGACAGCGTTCTCCACCGAAGGCGAAGGAACTCGCATGGAAGACATCACCGATGGTACGTCAAACACCATCGCCCTGGTCGACGCCAAGCGTGACATTCCGTGGACCAATCCCGAAGACATTGCCTACGATGCTGCGAAGCCTCTGCCAGAGTTTGGTGGTCGACATCCGGGTATTTTCCTAGCCGGTTTCACCGATGGAAGTGTGCAAGCAATCGCCAATGAGATCGACCAACAAATGCTCCGATGGATGATCGAGAAGGCCGATGGAAATCCCATCAACCGCGCCGAACAAGGCATACCGGCTGCCGAAGCAACGGCGGAGCTGGTTCCAGAAGAATACCGCGAGCCCACTCCACAAATCATTCCTTCACCACAGTGATTGGCGGTCGGATGGATGCTTGCAATAGCCCCGCCCAGGCTTGGGCGGGGCTATTGGCCTTCCACTTGCCGCGGAAATCCGCGGGCGGTGGGGGGATTGTCGAAATCGGGCGGGTGCGCTTTATACTTGACGTTCCTTCCTTCGGAACGCGCACCTTCCCTTGAGCCCCCGCCGTGCTAGATCCCTGCCAGTTGCTTGCTTACACGCTTTACGGTCAAGAGATTCAGTGGGGCGATCTTTCCGTCATTGGCCTCTTGATCGTGCTCGAAGGGGTGTTGTCGATCGACAACGCGCTAGTGCTCGGCTTGTTGGCAAAGCGGTTGCCGCCGGAGTATCGTACGCGGGCGCTGACGTATGGACTCGTCGGTGCGTTTGTATTTCGATTCCTTGCAGTCGCTACGGCTACTTATCTTTTGCAATGGCGATGGGTGAAGTTGATCGGCGGTGGCTACTTGGTGTTCATCGCGGTGAAGCATTTGTTCTTCGAGTCGCAAGAAACCGGCGATGAGCAGATGGCCGTCGACGAGTCGGGCCAATTGACGATGGTCGACTCGCAGACGCACCAGCCGCTTAGCGACGAACAAGAGATTACGGAGATCAAAGAACGCGTACCAATGCCGATGCCCGAGAGTGTGGTGCACTCTTCTACGAAGGGCTACGCGAAATTCTGGCCCACGGTGCTGGTGATCGAGTTCACCGACATCGCGTTCGCGGTCGACTCGATCCTGGCGGCCATCGCGCTGGTGGGCGCGCCGCCGGCCGATCATCCCGCTGAGTCGCTGCACCCCAAGCTGTGGGTGGTGATCTCGGGTGGCCTGATGGGGGTGGTGCTGATGCGTTTCGCGGCGGCGATGTTCATTCGCCTCTTGGAACGCTTCCCTCGGTTCGAAACCGCGGCGTACCTCTTGGTGATTGTGATTGGCAGCAAGCTGCTGGTCGACTGGGGCTTTAACTCCGCCGAGCATCCGCACGTCGTCGACTTCCACGACTGGCAGCACCCCGCGTTCTGGGTGTTCTGGGGTCTGATGCTGGTGAGCTTCTGCGTGGGGTTCTTGCCCTCGCGGAAGAAGAGCCACGCTTAGCCAGCGACAGCCACTTCGCCGTCTCGTAGCGCGCGGCGATCGTGCCACCACAAGAAACCGAAGACTACGACGATGGCGAGTGACGCCCATTGGTAGGCGGTGAGTTGCCCCCACATCTCGGGCTCGGGACGGATTTGCTCGCTCGCGAAGCGATAGATCGCGTAGCTGATGATGTAGAGCTTCATGAGCTGCCCGCGAAACATGCCGCGCCGCTGCAAGACAAGTAGCACGATCGCCATCGCAAAATGAAACGCCGATTCGTAAAGCTGCGTCGGGTGGCGTGGCAGCGAGTCGATCGCCGGGAACACGACGCCCCATGGCAACGTGGTCGGCGTGCCAAAGCAGCACCCGCCCACGAAACACGCGAGCCGCCCCACCGCAACCGAGAGCGCGACCGGCGCGGCGAACGTGTCACCCGTCTTGGTGCGGATGCCAAGAACCCATTTCACGAACTCCACGCCCGCGTAGCCACCGACGAGCCCCGCGAGGATCGTCTTGCCATTGGAAAGCCACGCCGCGGCGGTCCAGAACTCGGCCTCGCCAAACAGCGCGAACGGCAACTTCGCCCCCAGCATCGCCCCGCAAAACGCACCCACGCCAATCGCGAGCTTATCCTCCCACGGCATGGGAAGCGACCGCTGCGAGAGTTTCAATAGCGCCGCCCCCGAAGCGACGGCGAGGAACATGATGAGCGTGTACATGGAGTGAATGACGAAGCACGAATGACGAATTACCAGTTGCAACTACACGCGTTCTCATCCTAAGGGAGCTAAGACCATCGTGTCATCCTGAGGGAGCCTAGGCGACTGAAGGATCTCCTTCGCCATTTCTTAGCCACGGATAAACACGGATGAAACACGGATAGGAAGTAGGGTGACACGGGTCAGGGTCGGAACGGAAATAGGAACAGGAGGCAACGGAGAGAACAGAGAGGCACAACAAGTCAGTTATTTCTTACTTCGTTCTCTTTGTTTCCTTCTGTTCAAAAAATAGCCGAGGATATTTAACAGAAGGGAACGAAGGAAACGAAGAAGAGTAGGGAATACGAATCCGCGCCAATCTCCACAAATGCTTTATTAGCGAAGATTAGTGTTCCCAAATGCTCTTATGAATCATCTCTGTTCTCTCCGTTTCCTCCTGTCAACAATCCGTGTTTCATCGGTGTTTATCCGTGGCTAAGAAATGGCCGGCAAGATTCTTCGGTCGCTGACGCTCCCTCAGAATGACACGGACTTCTAGCTTTCTTTCGAGTGGCACATTCTTTCGTCCCTTAACTCAGGCAGCTTCACGTGCCCTTCGCGATACAGCACGTTGTAGGCGCTGAAGGGGATGATGTGGCCGCTGGGGAGGACGAAGTGGACGCAGGACTTCATCAATTGGCGGATGTCGAAGTTGTAGGCGTCCATGAAGCTGGTGGTCGTGATGCGGAACATGTCGCGAGGGTCGAGGTCTTCGGTGAGCGCACGCGAGATGAACTCCGCACCGATCTCTTCGAGGGTTTGTTCCTTAGCCGACGACCTACGTGTCGTCGGAATGTCCGCGAGCAAAGGCAAACCATTCCCTGAATTTTGTCCGACGACACGTAGGTCGTCGGCTATGGGTTTCTCGTCGCTCGGGTCGCAGCAACCTCCTGCGCCGCAGCATTGGCGGTTCATCACTTCTTGGATCAAGTCTCGCGCACGGGGGCGGGTGTAAGTGATGCGACCTGAGAGCAAGTCGATGTGTTCGGAGATGTCGATCAACCGAGCGAGCGGCGTCACTCGGCCATTCGCGCGGTACGCGTACGCCACGGTGTGAGCGTTCGGATGCGCACACGGCAGCGGCGTGAAGTCGCTTTCGGCCCACCGCCCCGCGGTTTCGCGATCGATCGCGTGAATGATGTCCGGAAACGTCACGCGGTCTTCCAACTCCTCCGGCAAGAAGTGCCGACCCGTGTAACACGCGGGCTGGAAGCTGACGCCCGTGATCCAGGGCCTTTCGGCGGCGAAGTCGAGCAACTGCGCGAGCCATGGATCGTCGTTTCCGAAGTTCACTCCTGCTTGCAGCGTGGCGACGAGCGTGACGTTGACGCCCAGTTCGCCACACGCTTCGATGCACTGGAGCTTGGTGTCGAGCAATGGCTCGCCGCGGAGCGATTGGTAAATGCCGTCGTCGAAGCCATCGAACTGCAGGTAGACTTCGGCCCGTTTGCGGTACTCGGCGACGCGCTCCAAAAACTTTCGGTCACGGGCGAGCCGCACGCCATTGGTGTTGATCATCACCATGTCGATGGGCTGCCCGCAGGCGTAGTCGAGGATGTCAAGGAACCGTGGGTGGATGGTTGGCTCGCCGCCAGAGAGTTGGAGCAGCTCGGGCTGCCCCTCAGCGGCGACCAAATGGTCAATCGCGCGCAGGCAGTCGTCGTAGCTCAAGTGCTTGAGTCCCGGCGCGCTCGACGCGAAGCACATGGGGCATTCGAGATTGCAGTTGGCGGTGATCTCCAAGAGGCCCAGGCACGTGTGCTGCTCGTGCTCGGTGCACAAACCGCAGTCGTAGGGGCAGCCGCGGTTCGGTTCGATGGCCATTTCGAGCGGCACCTTTCCGGGCGCGCTGCCAACGTGCCGATCGAACCACGATGCGTCGCTACAAATAAAGTCCTCGCGCATGCCATGCACTTCGCACCGCTTGCGAAAGTAAACCCGCCCCCCACGGTTGATGATCTTCGCGGGGACCACGGCAAGGCACTCGGGGCAGAGACTTTGCGTGGTGCCGAGGAATTGGTAGTCGCGGAAGTTCATTTGTTGGCCCACCATCTATTAAGTGCCCACACGGGAAGGAAGCCAACGAGGAGAAATACGATTGTCCCGACGAAACCACCGGTCACAAAGTTCCCATTGGTGCCTTCGATCGCAACGACAAGGCAAGTATATCCGCCCGCTATCAATCCCGCCGGCACCAGCAGCACGGCTGCCAACGCCCACACCGCCAACCGCCCGTGCGATTGTGGGCGAACTTTCCGAACTTTGGCAATCGGGGTTTGCGGGGCCTTGTAAGGATTTTCGTCAGGCGTCGGCGAACTATCAGAAGGTTTGTTCATGAATGTGCCGAGCCCTTACAACAAGGCGCAGGTAGCAACGCGACCACGATCTCAATTGCAATGGTCATCATATTGCTCCTCACCGGTCCATCCACTTTCTCAAGAACCGGACAACTACCCATCCCGCCACGATGGCTCCGACAACAAATCCGAAGAAGGCCGCCAACATGATCACCAGATAGTTGTCTTGCGGTGCCATCATCGCAGCGGGGACCATAGCTCCCCAACAAGTGATGTACCCACCAATGATCGCGGCGACCGGAACCAAGAAGACCCCAAGGGCGAAGAGCATAACGCGCCGCTTTTCGCCGCGGCGATCAACCGACGTTTGCGGTGCGTCGTAGGGGTTGGGCTCTGGGGGTGGCGGATGATCTGGTGATTGGTTCACGATTCGATCTCGCGATTGCGAACAAGGGAAAGCTGCTGCCAAGTCATCGGCGAGTACCGATCAAGACGAGCAAAAAGATCGTAACCCCGGCCGCTACGATCGCTCCCAGACCGACTGCAATAAAGAAGAGCACCACACCTGCCTCTTCGTTTCCCACGGCCGACAAGGCCCCCAGTCCGGCGAAGCAGCCGACAAAACCACCGATCGCGGCCGCGATGGGCACTAGCACTAGCCCCAAGAGGATCAGCAATACCCTCCGGCGACGCTGACGCATGGGATCATCCCGCTCCATAGGGCCCGAGTATCGCACCGGTTGCTGCGGCGGTTGGAACGGGTTCTCGTCGGGACGCGGTAGTTCAGGGGAGGACATGAGTACGGTCCGTCGTGGAGCAGCTTGTGCTTTTACGTTGGTCCGACGAGGTGTAGCTCGTCGGCTATTGGGTTCCTTTTCCAGCATTAGATCAGAACTAGTCGACGCGCAGCAATTGGAATCGCCAACGTAGCCGGATTCGCAAGAATTCGGGTGCATCTCGGTGCGCCCCGGACTCTTGCGAGTCCGGCTACCTAATCTCCACACACTTCAGTCCAGCGTCTTCTTCCAAAACGCCATTGTCTCGGGCGGTGACCATTCTGTTGGGCCGCGGAAACCTTGCGACCAGTACAAGTGTCGGCCGCGAGGGTTGTCGTAGCGTACTTCGAGCGTTATCGCGTGGCAGTTGGTCGCGCGGGCGTGGGCTTCCACGGCTTCGAGCAGTCGGCGACCGATGCCTTGGTCGCGATAGCCTTCGACGACGGACAGGTCGTGGATGTTGATCCGAGGTCGTGCGGCGAACGTGCCGTACATCCAGAACGCCGTGGCGCCGCCGACCGGTGTGTCGCCGAGCCACGCGACCCAGCCAAGTGCCCCGGGGTGCTGGGCGAGTCCGAGGGCCATCTGATTGCAGATCTCGACGCCCAAGGTGCCGCCACTCCCCATCTCGTCGCACGCGTAGGCGTCGACCATCGCGACGAGCGCGGCGACCTCGGCGGGCTTTCGAAAATCGACTTGGCGAACGGTGATTTCGGGCATGGCGATATCGGGATATTGAGATCGGTGGCAGCCGAGGAGTGCGGAAATGGCTGCCAAATCGGGCGATTCTGGCGGAATCAGGACCTTTTACGGACTTCTTACCATAGAAAACGGCCTCGGGGGCTATGGCCACTTAGGGCCAGCACCCTCCTCTCATCTTACGCGATTCCGCCACCCGGCGTGCAAATTCGCAGGCGGTCCACCGACCTTCGGTGAGGCTCTCGATGAGGGCAGCCCCACAGCTTGTTATTTCTCTGAAACACATCTGGGAAAGGTACGTCTCATGAAGCGAACAATTGCGGTCATGGCCAGTGCATTGGCGATGACTCTCTTTGGTCACGTCGCCAGCGGCGCGATCATCACGACCTTGAATGAAGGCAACGACTGGGCGTTGCAACGAAACAACAACGTGGTAGACAACCGAATTCTCGTGAAGAATTCCAGCAACAACGGTGGAGACCGCGTCGGCATCATGACGTTCGACTCGTCCGCGCTGGGACCGGTGACCGCGGCTTCGGTTCGTGTCGACCTCGAGCGGTTTGCGACGGCCACTGGAAACATCGCGGCTGGTGCCACCAACCAGTTTCTCGCAGGAGAAACGCTCGAACTCTGGGGCGTTCCCAACGGCCACGCCAGCGAAGCCCTCACCCAGCCCGCCAATAACACCGCCGGCTCCTGGGCCACCAATCCCTTCATCACCGACGCCGACGCGACCAACAACAACGTCGCCGACGCCGCGCTGACGTTCCTGGGATCGATCACGTTTGGCGTCAACACGAACGGCGACGTACTCGACTTCGCCGGTCCGGCGATCACCTCGTTTGTCCAGGCGGATGACAACAACGTTCTCACGTTCCTGCTCACCGCAGTGGGCAACACGGCCGACGCCCAGACGCCGCTGTTTTACAACGACAACTCGTCGGCTACGCTCGACCCCGTGCAGTTCTATCCCTCGGTGATGACCAACGGCGACGCCGTGGTGCCCGAACCTTCGACGATCGCCCTCGCCGGCCTGGCAAGTATCGCCCTGGTGGCGGTGGGCCGCCGCAAGGCCTAAACCCGCCTGAAAATTCGACGATTCGCCCAAGAAGCCCGTGGCGAGCGCCGCGGGCTTCTTGCATTTCCGGAAGAGCGTCTGCCCGGCCGGTGAAAGCTCGAAAAACTGCCGTTTTTTCGCTGGTTTCGAGGGATCGGGCACTGGCCGGGGCCATTGACACTTCGCGGCTATTTGCGGTATCCTCCTTGGTTTCGCCCCGACCTACCAGCTCCCGTATTGATACCTGAGGCCCGACGATGGCTGTCCCCAAGCGTAAGCATTCGAATTCGCGTTCCGGCATGCGTCGTTCGCACGACCAGATCAAAGGCAAGCAACTGCACGCCTGCCCCAAGTGCGGCACGCTCATCCCGAGCCACGTGATTTGCCCCAACGAAAACTGCGGCCACTACATGGGTCGCCAGATGGTTCAGTCGGCCTCGTAGTCCACTCAAAGTCTGATTTCTAGTTTAGCGATCAGACAGAAGGAGCTCTCACTTGGCGGCTAGAACGGCATTCTTGTTTCCCGGCCAGGGGGCACAGTCGGTCGGCATGGCCGCCGAGCTTTGCGCCGAGTTCCCTCAAGCACGCGAGCGATTCGCCGAGGCGAGCGAGATCCTTGGCTACGACCTGCTGGGCATGTGCACGGGCGGGCCAGCCGAGCAACTCGACTCCACCGCACACAGCCAGCCGGCGATCTACGTTGCGAGCCTAGCGGCCCTCGAGCGTCTCGACGCCGAATCGCCCGACGTGGTGGACAACTGCGTCGCCACCGCCGGATTGAGCCTGGGTGAGTACACGGCCCTCGCATTCGCCGGAGCACTGTCGTTCGCCGATGGCCTGCGCGTCGTCGCCGAGCGAGGTGCCGCAATGCAGGACGCGGCCGAAGCGGTTCCGAGCGGCATGGTAAGCATCCTCGGCATGGAACTCGCCGACATCGAGACGATTGTCCGCGAAGCCGCACAGGGCGAAGTGCTCGCTGTGGCCAATCACCTCTGCCCCGGCAACATCGTTATTTCGGGCACCACCAGTGCCTGCGAACGTGCCGCGGAACTCGCCGAGCATGGTGGTGCGATGCGTGTGGTGCCGCTGGCCGTTGCGGGGGCGTTCCACACCGAACTGATGAAGCCCGCCGTCGCGCGACTCGAAGCGGTGCTCGAAACCGTCGACCTCCGCCCGCCACGTATCCCCGTGATTTCCAACGTCGACGCCCAGCCGCACGACGATCCCGTCGAAATCCGCCGCCTACTCGGCGAGCAAGTCGTCAGCCCCGTTCGCTGGGAAGATTCGATGCGGCATCTGCTCGCGGATTACGGCATTGAAACCTGCTGGGAGATCGGCCCGGGGCGCGTGCTGCGAGGCCTGATGAAGCGCATCGACCGCAAGTTCCCCTGCGAAGGCGTGACGGCGTAGCAAAGGGGTCAATACTAAACTTCCAGCCGTTGTGCCATTCTGAAGGAGCCTAGGCGACTGAAGAATCTACTCAACCATGGCAACCAATTTTCTTCGCGAGCAACTTTCTGAGGAGTGCTGATTAGATGGCAAACCGAGATCCTTCGGTCGCTCAGGCTCCCTCAGGATGACATGCCACTACTGAACCGAAGAACTATCTCCAACTATTCAATAAGTAACGAACGCAATGCCCAATCTCACCGTCGATCTCACCGGACAAACTGCCCTCGTGACGGGCGCCTCGCAGGGCATTGGCAAGGCGATTGCCCTGGCGCTCGGCAAGTCCGGGGCGAAGGTCGCGTGCCTCGCTCGTAATGCTGAGAAGCTTGCCGGCACGGTCGACGAGATCAAAGCCGCGGGTGGCGATGCGATGGTGATCGCCGCCGACGCCACGGACAGCGCCGCAGCGGAAGCCGCGGTTGAGAAGGTGGTCGCCGAGTGGGGACAGCTCGACATCCTGGTGAACAACGCGGGCATCACGCGTGACACGCTGCTCCCCCGCATGAGCGACGACGACTGGGACGCCGTGATCGCCACGAATCTTCGCAGCGTGTTCCTCTACACGCGTGCGGGTGCGGGGGCCATGATGCGGACCAAGCGCGGGCGAATCATCAACATTTCGAGCGTCTCGGGCCTGATGGGCAATCCGGGCCAAGCGAACTACTCGGCGTCGAAGGCCGGCATCATCGGCTTTACTCAAACCGTGGCTCGTGAGCTCGGCAGCAAGCGTCGGCAGATCACCGTGAACGCTATTTGCCCCGGGTTTATCGCCTCGGACATGACCGACGCCCTGGGCCCCGCGCTCGAAGAAATGGTGAAGCAAAAGATCCCGCTAGGTCGGTTGGGCGAAGCGGACGAAATCGCCCAGGGCGTGCTGTACCTCGCCAGCGATGCCGGTAGTTATATCACGGGCCAGGTGCTGGTGATCGACGGCGGCTTAACCGCCTAGCGGATAGCGACTTACGACCCGATGCCAGCAAACCCAAGCCGGCTAGACTTTACGGGCGAAACGCGGTATATCTTGACCACTCTTGTGCAGACGCTCTATCTTGAGGAGCTACGCACAATTACCCCACTGCCAATTTACCGAGGCCGGTGACCCACCGGAACGCAACAGAAACCAGGGCGAACCCCGACTTTCTGGACCTCGCCTTCGACAACATCCAGCGGAAGATTAAGGAGGACCTGACGTGGCCTCAGTTTTGGAGCGCGTTGCAGACATCGTCGCCGAGCAACTCGGTGTCGACAAAGATAAGATTACCCCCGAGACCTCGTTCGTGAACGACCTCGGCGCCGACTCGCTCGACACCGTCGAGCTAGTGATGGAGCTGGAAGAAGAGTTCGACATTAACATCCCCGACGACGCGGCTGAGAAGATTCAGACCGTTGGTCAGGCGGTGGATTACATCGAGGCCAACGGCAACGGTTAATCAAAACCATGCCGGAAACCAACACCGCGCCGACAATTTCGCCCGCGGTGCGCGAAACAACCGAGGCGCACGCTTCAGCAACGTGCGCCTTTTCTATTGAATAAGGTTCTGAGGTGAGGAGGCGAGTTGGTCGAACTTCGAATTCCGACTTCCTGCCCAGTAACTTACTAACCTACTCACTTACTCACCTAGTTCCGGAAAGCGACAGAAGATGAAACGGCGCGTGGTAGTTACCGGCATGGGAGCAGTGACATCGCTGAGCCTCAAAGTCGGCGATTTGTGGGAGAAGGTTATCGCCGGCAAGAGCGGTATCCACGAACTCAAGATCTTTGACACCACCAACCACAAGGTGAAGTTCGGCGGCGACATCCACGACTGGAGCCCCGACGAATACATCGACCGCAAGGAAATCAAGCGGCTCGATCGCTTCACCCAGTTCGCGCTGGTCTGTGCTGTCGACGCGGTGAACGACTCGGGCCTCGACTTCTCGAAGGAAGATCCGTTCCGCTGCGGCGTGATCATCGGCTCGGGCATCGGCGGCCTCAACGAAATCGAAGAGCAAGTCGGTCGACTGATCACCAAAGGCCCCGACAAAGTCTCGGCGTTCACCATTCCCAAGCTCATGGTCAACGCGGCCGCCGGTCACGTGTCGATTCGCTATGGCCTCAAGGGCATCAACTTCGCCGTCGCCACGGCGTGCGCGAGTGCCACCAACGCGATGGGTTCGGCGTTTCAGTCGATCCGCTCGGGCGAAACCGACATCGTCATCACCGGCGGCACCGAAGCGGCCTGCACGCCGATGGGCCTCGCCGGCTTTGCGAACATGAAGGCCCTCAGCGAAAGACATGACGACCCGCAAGGTGCCAGCCGTCCGTTCGATGCCCAGCGCGATGGCTTCGTGCTCTCCGAAGGCGCGGGCCTCGTGATCTTCGAAGAGTACGAACACGCCAAGGCACGCGGCGCGCACATCTACGCCGAGATCCTTGGCTACGGTGCGAGCGCCGATGGTGGCCACATCACTTCGCCCGACGCCAACGGCACCGGCGCTGGCCGCGCGATGAGCGAAGCCCTGAAGGACGCCGAACTCAGCCCCGAGCGCGTCGACTACATCAACGCCCACGGCACCAGTACCCCGCTGGGGGACAAGGCCGAAACAACGGCGATCAAGAACGTGTTCGGCGACCACGCCTACAAGCTCAGCGTGTCGAGCACCAAGAGCCAACTCGGACATCTGCTCGGTGCGAGTGGTGGTGTCGAGATCATCCTCAGTATCTTGGCACTTCAGCACAATCTCTGCCCGCCAACGATCAACCTGCAGAACCCCGACCCCGACTGCGACCTCGACTACACGCCGAACGAGCCCAAAGAGAAGCCGCTCAGCGTCGTGATGAGCAATAGCTTCGGCTTCGGCGGCCACAACGCATCGCTCGTCGCCGGCCGGGTATAGCCGGGTCGATCGCGAAATCTGGGATTCGTCGACCGTGTTTGCGGAGCGGCTGTCGGACACACTCGATATACAATAACGAGGGTGTACCGTCCCTTCCGCTCGCCTACGAATCTCGACGTCATGCGTGCCCCATCGTCGTTCCTTGGGATCATTGCGATCTTATTCAGCGCGATGCCCTGTCTCGCGCAGCCTTACACGGGCCTTGTCGTGTTCGGCGATAGCCTTTCCGACGCGGGCAATTCGACCTGCGTCTCGCTCGGCATCGCGCCGGGCTCCGCATACTGGCAAGGACGATATTCGAATGGCCCCGTGTACGTCGAGCGACTCTCCAGCCTGCTGGGCCTTGGCGAAGTGAAGTGCAGCGCCTCGGGCGGCACCAACTTCGCCTCGGGTGGAGCGCAGACCACCGGCACGCGGGGCAATCGCGAGGCGTTTGTGGACGATCTCGACGAGCAACTCGCTCGCTATTTGAAACGCGACAAAGTCGATCCAGGCGCGCTGTATATCGTGTGGGTCGGGGCGAACGACTTTCTCGAAGGCCAGCGCGACGTGAAGGTGCCGATTAAGAACATCATCACAACCATGGAGAAACTTTACGATGTCGGCGCGCGACGATTCCTGGTGATGAACTTGCCGATGCTCGGAAGCTCACCGCGTTACCTTCGCCGGCCCGATCGCGGCAAGATGATGAATCGGCTGACCAAGGAGTTCAACAAGAAGTACAGCCCCGCGCTCGACAAGCTGGAGAAGAACCTCGCAGAGATCGAGCTCGTCCGCTTCGATGTCGAAGCCTACTTCGACGATGTCGTGGCGCACCCCGAGAAGTACGGGCTCGAAGACGTGAAGCTCTCCGCCGCGCCGGGGCTCGATGTGGGGACGTTGTTCTATAACAAACAAGTCATCTCCGCGACACCCGAGAAGTTCCTGTACTGGGACATCGTCCACCCCACGACCACCATGCACGCCCAGCTCGCCGACGCGTTATTCGAGCGTCTTCAAGAACACTACGAGTCGGTGAGTCTCCCCGCTGCGCAGTAGTTGCGACGTGACAATTCGTCGCACCCGTGGAACTGGCAATCGAGCGAGCCTACACTGGGCCTCATGTTTCGGTTTCGGCGGATTCTCAGAACAGCTTGGCCTCGACGCGGAGTGGCGTTGCTACTCGCGTTCGCGTACGGCTACCTCGTGGCCGGTGTTCCGCTGCCGAGCGTGGTGAAGCGGACGACCGAGCGCTACCCGTGCGAGAATTGCTCGTGTGGCTGCGGGTCGGCCGACGAGTGCTGGTCGCATTGCTGCTGCCACACGCTCGCCGAGCGACTCGCGTGGGCCGAGCGCGAGGGCGTGACGCCTCCAGCCTACGTGCTGGCACAAGTCGAATCCGAGCTCGCCAAACCGGCCTGCTGCCAGGCGCAAAGCAGTTGCTGCAGCACGAAGGGGACGCAAGCTTGCTGTGCCAGTAAGAAGGCGAAGGACTCCCAGGATTCGGGCGTTATCGGTTGGCGAGCGCTCGCTTGCCAGGGACATAAAATGGGATGGCTGGTTGCTACGCCGACCGTTGTGTTCGGCGTCGATCAGTTGATTGTCACTCTGCCACGCGTCACGTGGCTCGGCCCGCATGGGTCAGACACGGCTCCTTCTCTCTCCTACCCGCCCGCCGAGCCACCGCCTCGACTTCTTGTGGGCTGATCGTACTACGCGCTCCCCTGCCCTGCTGCGATTGTCTTGTGCATCGCAGTGACAGGAACTCTCTGCGCCGCAACTTGTCTTGCATCTTTGCAAGTCAACGTGGCAACGCATTCTCTACGATTTACCTCCAAGGAGTTTTTCCATGAAGTGGTTTACCACAACTTTCGCGATTGCGCTATTCGCTTCCACGCCGGTGCTCGCGCACGGCCCGCAAATTCAGATCACCAATACCGATGACAAGATCGTCACTCGTGATCTGTTTGGCGATGGCTCGTATACAAGTCCCACGCCGGCGCGTTCGGTCTACGTCATGCCGGTGCTCGAAGACCTTGGCATCTGGTACACGCGGCCGAACACCGCCGAGCGCCCCGTCATTGGCGGTCCGCAGTACTACTCGGGCCCTGGGCTAGCGTACGGTTCGCAAGTCGGTACCACCGACGCGTTCGCTGCCGGAGGCGTCTTCACGCTTTCGCTCACCGATGGTCTCTTGGCCTGGAATGGCATCGCGTTCGACGATCCCGGCACCGAACAGGTGCGGGCGTTTCGTGGTTCGCCGACATCGATGTCCGCGACGGCCACGACATCGGACAGTGGCCCGTTCGAGTCGTTGGCGTTCGCCGCGATTGCCACTGGTTACAACAGCGAGGCTCACGCCACAGCGCGGTATCAGTTTCTCGGCGATGGCGTTGATGCCACCACCGAGCCCGACGATGGCGTTTACCTGTTGAGCCTGAAACTGTCGACCAGCGAAGAGAACATCGCCGACTCGGACGAGTTCTACTTCGTAATGCACAAGAACGCCCCGCACGCCGACATCCGCGCGGCGATCGAGTCGCTCGGCGTTTCGCCCGCATCGGTGCAGGTCGTCGGCCAACTGATCCCCGAGCCATCAGCGCTCGTGATCGCGGCCGCGGCCATCGGTGGTGTCGCTTTGTGGCGTAAGCGAAAGGCCTAAACGATGCTTCGCAAACCAGGCTTTACGCTGGTAGAGCTGCTGGTTGTGATTGCCATCATTGCCGTGCTCGTTGGTTTGCTTTTGCCTGCAGTGCAGAGCGCGCGGTCGTCCGCGCGCTCTGCCTCGTGCAAGAACAACCTGCGGCAAATTGGCATCGCGATCCATCAGTTCGGCAACCTGCACGATGGCGAGTTCCCCGAGCTCGATCATGCCGGCTCAGGGGGCGTGTACGCCGAGGATTCACCATCGTGGATCTTCACGCTGGCGCCGCACCTAGAGAGCGTCGACGAGATCCGCGTCTGTCCGAGCGATTTGTTCGGCGGCGACCGGCTACGTCATCGACTCACTAGCTACGTGATCAACGACTACCTCGCCGGCAAGGTGCAGGGACGAGTGCGAAACATCAACAAGCTCTCGAGCACCTCGCAAACCATCGCGGTGTTTGAGATCGCCGATCCCAGCACGTCGCACAACGACGTCCGCAACCAGTACGACCACGCCCACGCGAGTGGCTGGTTCACCCCGTCGGCCATTTCTTTCGGACTGGTCGAATCGCTCGTTCACCGAGATATCTCGACCGAGCGACACGCGAACACTTCCCACTATCTCTACGTCGACGGACACGTCGACGCTATCTCCGATCAGCAGGTACAAGTATGGATCGAACAACCTTTCAACTTTGCCAAGCCGCAATAGCTTTGCTTCTGCTCGCCAACCTACTCCCCAACATCGCGTGGGGACATGGCTCACCGGCGCACGTCGATGGCTCCACCGGAAAGCTAGTCGTCACCGGTAACGTCACGAACCCCATTGGCTTCGCTGGCGAAGTGTTCGCCGACGCGCATCCCGACGCCGCGCTGTTCGCAATCACCAGCAACCGCCTCTTTACCGATCTCCCCGGGTTCGATGTCACGAACGTCACACCGGGTTCGGGACTGTGGATCGAACCGATCTCGCGTCCCGATCGATCGCTCGAGGGTTCTCCTGAGCGATGGCTCTGGTACTGGTCGGCATCGACGAGTGCGATTGCGAGCGTCCCCACGGGCCAGCAACTGCAACTCGTATCGGCGCGTGGCTTCGGCGATCGGACCGTCACTGAGTTTGGCGATGCCCCCGGTTCTCTCCAGTTCATGGAGCCATTCGCCGACGACCTGGGCGAGCACGTTCATTCGCTTTACTACATCGTTCAGAACGCCTCGGCGTCCGCCGGTCAGAGCGGTGCCTACGCCTTCTTCGCCCGCCTCACTTCGCCGGCCTACGAACCGTCGGACCCGTTTCTCGTGGTCCTGCCAAACAGCTTAACATCGGACCAACTACTCGAAGCCGCGACGGAGATCAACGAGGCCGCCCTTTCGATTCAGCCCGGCGACTTCAATGGCGATGGCATTGTGAGCCTGGCCGACTACACGGTGTGGCGTGACAACCTTGGCGCGGCGGATGAGTCGCTTATCGGTAGCGCAGGCGATGGACAGAACGGTGTGGACAGCGGGGATTACGATCTTTGGAGGGCAAATTTCGGCTCGCCAAAAGGCATACCTGTGTATACAATGAAGATCCCAGAGCCCCGTTCGGCGATCAGTCTCGCCGCGTTGCTCCTCTTGTTTGGAACCCGAGCCAACCGTAGACGAACCCCAATCCCCGGTCCCGGCCAACCTAAACGAGCCTGCAATGAGGCCTTCAGTTATTACCGCCCTCCTCATCGCCAAGCTGTTGGTGGCTGCGTTGTTCGCGTGCGCCCCCAGTAAACGGAGCTTCGCCGACGATCCGGTTGTTCAGACTTTGTACAACCGTGTGCAAATGGTGACGTTTCGCAGTACGGTGCTGGAGCAAGACAAAAGCTTCACCGTGGTCCTTCCCCAGAATTACGATGCGGCTATCGATGACTGGCCCGTCTTGTTTTTTCTTCACGGCAGTGGGCGTCATGAGCGTTCGCTAGTGGATGTGCAAAGCAAGCGTGATGCTCTCAAGGCGGGCAACTACGTCACGATCCTTCCCGACGGCGATAGAAGCTGGTGGATAGACTCGCCCTATGGGGACTACGGCACCTACCTTGAAGAAACGTTTGCCGTGGCCGAGAACCTCTACAAGTTGTCCAGCAATCCGAAACATCGGGCGATTACGGGCTGGTCGATGGGAGGTTACGGTGCAGTTCGCTACGCGCAAACTCACGCCGATGAGTTCTCCGCGGTCTCGCCCATCATCGGGGTGATCGATTACCCGCGCGATCAAAGCTCTTTCCCCGAGGATCAAAGGTACGACATCCGAACGGAAATCTTCACGAGCAATCCGAGTAACTGGCCAGCCCACAATCCGATGAACTTCGTACAGGATCTTTCCGGCATGTCCGTTCAGTTGATCACTGGGACCACTGCTTTTGACCGGACGATGAATCAAAACTTCTCGGCCCAACTTACCGCGGCCGACATCGACCACACCCTTACCATTCTTGAAGGAGGGCATTCGTTTGACGTGACGTTGGAGAACGCCATACCACTGGTGGTGGCACACACCAATGCAGTCTTCGCCGAAACTCTCCTAGGCGACTTCAATGGCGATAACATCGTCAACCTCGCCGACTATACCGTATGGCGTGACAACCTCGGCGCGACGGACGAGTCGCTGATCTTTAGCGCCGGCGATGGACTGAACGGCGTCGATAGTGCGGATTACGAATTGTGGAAAACGAACTTCGGAGCGGTAAGCGCCAACGCAAGTTCCTTGCCGACAGGTTCGCTGGTCCCCGAACCCGGCAGTTTGATGGTTTTCGCGATAGCCGCTATCGCGTTGTTTCGCACGACGAAGTGCTCGGGTTTGCGCAGAACATTCTCGCCTCCGCGCTGAAGTGAATTGCAGGGCCAAATCTAGCCCGGCGACGGCTACCTAGCGTTTGCACCGTCTGCAATTCATGGGCAGAATACGAGGTACTCACCCGCCCCCTCCACCTCGATTGGCCTACATGTCGTTCGCACGTTTTGCCCTTTCGGCGTTCGTTCTTCTGGCCTGTTCGACGAACACCTCGGCGGTCACCACCGCGGTTTCGGCCTGGGACGCGGCCGAGTTTCGTATCTGGGGTTTTGTGCCGGACTGGACCACTCAATCCCAAGTCACCTCGTTCTCGACCGACGGCGTTTACGACCACGTGTCGGACGTGATTTACTTCGGAGGTGTCCGCCCAACCGCCAATGGGAACCTCGTCACCACCTCGGCCGGGGCGCAACACCTCAGTAAGCTCAAAGCGCACGCGGCGACGCACGATTTCCGCCTTCACATGAGCATGTTCACCGTCTCGGGTGGCACGGTGGACGACGTGTGGAACTCGATTGTCGGCAACAGCGCCAACCGCGCCAACTTCGTCTCGAACGTCGTCAACTTGATGAACGCCAATAACATGTCGGGGTTCAATCTCGACTGGGAACGGCCGAGCACCGACACCGAGTGGGCGAACTACACCCAACTGGCCAAGGACCTCAAGGCCGCTCTAGGTCCGTCGCGGGAAGTCTCGGTGGACGACTTCGGTTACGCCGACTCCGACTGGGACGACACGCCAACGTTCGACGCGCGGACCTACGACCAGCTCTTCCTCATGGGATACCACTACCCGGCCGATGACGGCACCAATCTCGACTACGAGACGTTTGCCGCTTCGCACCGCAACCTCACCGGCCAAGGGGCAGAAAAGGCGTTCGTCAATGAACAGATTGTGCCCGGCATCGGCACCTGGGGAACCAACGGACCTGGGGTGGTGAGCCTCAAGAACATCGTCGCCGCTGCCCCGAACCTGCCGAGCGATGCCGGCACGTACACGGGCACCGTGGGCGATATCAACGGCGCCACCCGCACCGGCACGTGGACTATCGAGAGTCGTGACCAAGTTCGCGACAAGGTGCAGTTTGCCCTCGATCACAATATGCCGGGCATCATGTCCTGGACACTCCATTACGACGCCACCAACCAGATGAGCTTGCACCGCGTGGCGCACCACTACGCGATGTTCGCCCAGGACGTTCCCGATTTGAATCTCGATGGCGTTGTCGACGCCGATGACGCGACCGGATTGTCCGACCGCATGGGCACCGTGCCGGGCTGGACCGGTACGAACACGGCGGCTCGATTCGAGAATTTCTACATCCGCGGCAACTGGGAAAAAGGTGATCACGATGGCAATGGCTTTGTGCGTCAAGACGATGCCGACTGGCTGGCCGATCGATTCACGGCACTCGGCGTTGCGCTCCCCGATCGCCTGAGCTACACGGGCGAGTTCGAGCGATTCACCGACAGTCGTGGGGTCGCCGGGCGATGGCTCGTGGGCCGTGACTCCGAGGACAAGCTTGAAGAGACAGGCAACTTCACGCAGCACGCTGCCAACTACTTGCCCTTTAGCGCCAGCGGTGTCGGGGCGGCGATGCATAGCAATTCGGCGATCACCCTCCGCAATCAAAACGCGGCCGAACGGTACGACACGCTCAACACCGCCCCCCGCACGTTGAACGTGCCGCTCGAATCGCCCATCGACCTCGGCGGCCACGACGAGCGTTATTTCACCATGCTCGTTCGGCAGAACACGTCCTCGCTGTTAAGCACTCAACTGACGTCCCCTAATCGAGTACTAGCGATTGAATTCGTGGACGCCGCAGGCAGCAACCAGTTCGATGTTGCTTTCCTGGGACAGCAGCAACAGGTTTCGATTCGCAGCCAAGCCGATACCACAGGAGGGGATGTCACCGCAGCAGGCTTCGCCCCCAACACAACGTACCTGCTAATTGGCCGAATCCAGGGCAACGGCGCTGGAGCGAACACCCTCTCCGTATCGCTGCTGCCAGCGGGAGCCAGCATTGGCAACTTCGCCGCTGAGGACTTTCAGTGGAACCTCACCACCACAAGCAGCAATGGATTCAATCCGCTCATCGCCGACGTTCGTTTGCAGAGTTTGTACGAGGGGAGCTTTACGGTCAGCAACCTGTGGCTGGGTACCGCGGCCGATTTCTTCGCGTCCCCTTCGGCAGCTGCAGGCGACTTCAATGGCGATGGGCTGGTAAACCTGTCCGACTACTCCGTGTGGCGAGATGCGCTCGGCACATCCGGCGACTTCCCACCCGCGGATGCGAATGGGAATGGCGTCGTCGACGCGGGAGACTATCAAGTGTGGAAGCAGAACTTCGGCACGGTGATCGCAAACACATCGGTCGCGACCGCGAGGGTGCCCGAGCCTTCTGCCATGTTGCTCGTAGCCGGTGCGTGCCTGCTACTTGCAACGCGACAGATTCGCCGGTCGTAATTCTGCAAACCTCTAAGTCGCAAACCCATGCTGCTTCCGATGGTACGGACCATCGAAGTCCTTGGCCGTCTTGAACAACTCCAGCCGTCCATCGCCCGCGACTTCTTCAACCTTGGCTAGCAGCGTGGAGAGCTCGGCCTCCGACAGTGGCTTAAAGTTCCGCGCGATGTCCAGGGCTTGATCGAGATCCCGGTCGCTCGTCATGCCGGTGACTACCGTACTCACCGGTTGCGACAGCGCGAACCGCAGGCACTCGGCGTGAGTTGCTTCGGTCTTGCTTGGAATGTTTCCGGTGCCACCTCCCATCACTTTCATACCAATCACGCCGACTCCTTGCCCCACGCACTGGGGAACCACGTCGTGCAGGAAGCTACGGAAAAAATAGTCGCAAACATTGATTGGCATTTGCGACGATGTCCACGGCTGGGGCTTGCCGAGCATTTTCAGGTGGATGCTCGGATCTTTGTGACCGGTGAAGCCGATGTAGCGCACCTTGCCAGCCTTCACCGCTTCGCGTGCTGCGCGAATGCCACCACGCTCGAATACCCAGTCAGGATCGTTGTCGTAAACCATCTCGTGGAACTGCCACAGGTCGATCACGTCGGTCTGCAGGCGTTTGAGACTTTCGTCGAGGTGCTTCTTCGCACCCTCATAGTCGCGATCGCACACCTTGGTCATCAAAAATACTTTGTCGCGACGATCGTGAATCGCCTTGCCCATCAGCTCTTCGCTATAGCCATCGTGGTAGTCCCAGGCGTTGTCAAAGAAATTTAGACCTTCGTCGAGCGCCCGGTGCATCAAGCCAATCGCTGCGGGCTCGCCATCGCGTTTCGCCATCTGGCCAATGTGATGCCCGCCGAGTCCGACGATCGACACCTGCGGCCCCGTCTTACCGAGCGGCCGACGCGGCATGCCACTGGCATCGTCGCGCTGCTGAGCGAACACTTCGCTCGCGAGCGCCACGAGCGCAGCAGAAGTGACGCCGGTGCGAAGGAACTGGCGACGGTCGGAGGTTGCGGGCATGGGTTGCTCCTTTGCAAAAAGAAGTGGTCAATTCGATCTTATCGTTCTGCCTTATAATTCTGCAAACTGCGGAGCAAACGCGACGCCAAATGCCAGCACGCCGCGAAGAAATCTCAGCATTTCTGCCCAACAACTAGGCAGCCGATTTGTCGACCCAATGCGGACAAGTTTCCCTGTTGCCTAGAAACGCTTGGTTTTCACGAACTTCCGAGCTTTTTCGGTTAAGTTTCGCCCGGTAATCCGCGAAGGCGTGCGACTTGGCACATCGATTGCGTTGGTCGCCATTCCCACCAACAACCTGCCGGCACAACGTCCACCGCGCTCTTTGAGCGCGCGTGATGCCGGTCCCACCTATACCCTCTGCGGAATGCGACGATGAAAAAAGGATTCTTGATTGACATGGACGGCGTGATCTACCGTTCGAGTGAACTCATTCCCGGTGCGCGCGAGTTCATCGCGACGCTCGAGCGGTGCGAAATCCCGTTCATGTTCTTGACGAACAACAGCCAGCGCACCCGACGTGATGTGGCGATGAAGCTCGAGCGAATGGGCATCCCGGTTACTGAGAGACACATCTTCACGTGCGCGATGGCCACCGCGCGGTTCCTGGCGCGGCAGCAGCCAGGAGGCACCGCGTACGTGATAGGGGAAGGTGGCTTGCAAACCGCTTTGCATAAGAATGGTTACGCCGTGGTCGATCGCAATCCCGACTACGTGGTGGTCGGCGAAGGTCGCACACTTAGTTTCGAAATGCTCGAAGCGGCCGTGCAAATGGTGCTCGACGGCGCGAAACTGATCGCCACGAATCTCGACCCCAACTGCCCAACGAAGAATGGCACTCGCCCTGGTTGCGGCGCCATTGTGAAACTCATTGAAGAGGCCACCGGCGTCAAAGCCTTCAGCGTCGGCAAGCCCAGCCCCGTAATGATGCGGCAAGCTCGCAAGGAACTCGGCATGGCCACCAGCGAGACCATCATGGTCGGCGACACCATGGAAACCGACATCCTCGGCGGCGTGCAAATGGGTTACCGCACCGTGCTCGTTCTGTCGGGCGGCACCAAGCGTGAAGACCTGGAGCGTTACGCCTACCAGCCCGACTTGGTCGTCGACTCGGTCGCCGACCTGTGCGACACCTCGGTGCTCATTAACCAAGTGCTACCCACCATGAACCGCGAAGACGACACGCCGCTGGATATCGACGCGTGGAGCCGGGCGCACGCGTAGCGAATGACGAATGACCAAGTACCCAATGACCAGGGAAGGGAAATGGACGCCCCTCCTTTGGTCATTGATCTTAGTTCGCGGCTCAATTCACTCCACCAAACACTCCGCCAGCTTCTCACGATCGCCGAACTCCAGTGCCAGTGCGAGCTGAGCACAGCGGTCTTGGAACTGCGCGCCGGTGTCGCCTTGGCCTTGCTCCACCAGCAGGTCCCAGAGTTCTGGGGCGTCTGGCAAGACGCTTGCTGCCAGGTGGCGGCGACCTTCGTCATTGAGCGACGAAAACTCGACCACGCGGTCCACTCGACCTGGTCGGCTCGATCGGCCGTTAACCGGAACGCCGAGCGCGGGATCGATTCGTTCCAAGTGATTCGTAGTAATCACCAGCAGCAATCCATCCGCACGCTGGACACCGTCCAGGCAGTTCAGCAGGCAGTCGAACGTGAGCCCGCCCTTCTCGCCGGCGACGACGTTCTCGCGGCCGTGAAACACCGCGTCGATGTCTTCGAGGAGTGCCATGCAAGGGACTTCGGTCAGCATGCTCGACCACTCAGTTTGCAGCTCGTCGTTGTACAAGCTGGCGAGGTCGAACGAGAAGACCGGCAGGTCCAGGTCCTCGGCAATCGCTCGCGCGAACGCGGTCTTGCCGGTGCCTGGCTCGCCATACAGCAGCCAACCTCGTCGCCAAGGAAGGTCGCGCTCGCGGTGCCACTCTTCGCTCGCGAGCCAGCGCTCGGCATCGATCACAAGCTCCTGACCGCTTTCATCGAGTGCCAGCCGATCGACCGCGCGGCGGCCCTTGCGTCGGGGTGTGCCGAGTTGATGGAACTCGTACCCCAGTGGACGGTACTGCAAGCATCGCCGGAGGTCGCCGTGCGCGGCGTTCATGCTAGGATGTCCCTGCTGCTGGCCCGGAAACCGCATCCGCCCCGCCGAACCGAAGACGTGTTTCACGTAGTGTCGACCTTCCGCCTCGCAGTTCTCGTGCACTTGGCGATTGAAATACTCGGTGGCGTCAATCACTAGTCGTTCGGGATCGAACATGCCGCGAAGGTAGGTGACCGACAGGCTGCGCTGGTCGTAGTCGCTCGAGTTCACGCCATCTTCGAGCGATATCTCGGAGCTTCGTCCGGAGGTAACCCACAGCGCTCGCCAACCTTGCCAATAAATACGACCGGCTGGCGGAGTGACTTCCATCGAGACAATCTGCACGCGACGTTTCGGCTGGACGTACAACATCCAACCCACGTACGCGCGTGGCCCCCAGGTCGACGCCGTGAACTGGCTACGCAGGTAACACAGCATCGCCTCGGCCTGATAGCCGTCGAGCGTCACCGACATCAACACGCGGCTTGCCAGCACTTGGTACGCACTGCGAACGTGCGTCCAGAACGCGGCAAGCAGCGAACCAATTGCGGCGCCGGAGGCAAACAGCCATGGTGAGTATTCAGAAAACATCGGATCACTTTCTAGTTCTATTCGGTTGGCGATGAGGACAACCGAAGACGCACCGAAGTTCGCACCACCGCAAAGGTTTTTGCTAGCACTGGGTGTAAACTCCACGCGGACGCCCCACAGCCTTCGGGGTTGTGCCATCACCGGGGCACTTCTATACTCGCCCGCCGCGCGGGTTGCACGCCGTGCGCATTTCCATGGATGGAGAACGACACGATGGGCGCGCGAATTTCCCTGCTCTCGCTGGCAATACTCACGTTGGCGTTGGTCACCGCTGCACCAACGTGTGCTCAGGACAACGGTAGCTGGCAGACGGCTGGCGCGAGTCGCTATGGCGATGCCACGCTCCCCGCCGCTGCGCCGATCACTCCCATTCCAGCCAGTGCGCCCGCTTCGATTCCGAACACCCAGCCTGCTGCCGCGGCGCCGCTGACTCCGATCACGGGACCGGCGCCCTCGCGGGCGAGAGTTTCGAAGGGTGCGGGGACGCTTCCCAACGATCAGGGCCAGGTGTGGCGGGAGTACGACATTCGCCCTTTCACGGCCCGCGCCGCGGGCGTCGAAAAGCCCGAGCAATCGCTGGTGGACTGGATCCTTCGCGAGACCGGTTACGAAGCGTGGCACTCCGAGCCGCTGGGCATTCTCAGCGCTAACCATGACACGCTCCGCGTGTACCACACGCCCGAGATGCAGGCCATGGTCGCCGACATCGTCGATCGTTATGTGAATCAACAGTCGGAAGCCGAAGCGTTCTCGCTCCGCGTGGCGACGGTCACCAGCCCTAACTGGCGGGCCAAGGCGCTGCCGCTGATGACGCCACTGCCGGTGCAGTCGCCAGGCGTGCAAGGCTGGATCATGGCGAAGGAAAACGTCGCCCAACTGCTCGCCGACCTCACGCGTCGAAGCGACTACCGCGAGTTCAATTCGCCAACGCAGCTTGTCGGCAACGGTCAATCGATCCTGATCAGCACCATGCGTCCGCGATCGTACATTAAAGGCGTGCTTCCCACGCCCAACGTGTGGCCTGGCTTCCAACCCGAACAAGGTCAGCTCGAAGAAGGTTTCTCGCTCGAGTTCAGTCCGCTGCTCTCGCTCGACAAGTCGACGTGCGACGCGGTGCTCAAACTGCGGCTGCACCAGGTGGAGAAGTTGGTGCCGGTGGTGCTCGACATTCCGACCCCCGTGGCACAGAACCAGCGAATGGAGGTTCAGGTGCCACAGGTGAGCATGGCGAATCTGCACGAGCGATTCCGCTGGCCGACCGACCAAGTACTTCTGTTGTCGATGGGCGTGATTGGTACGCCCGGACCGACGAAGGAAAACGCCCTGACCTCGGCGATTCCTATGCTGAAGTCGGCGGCCCGCGCGGACGCGCTGGTGTTTATCGAGGCCAAGGGAAGCGTCCTGCCGCCGGCCGCCCCGAATGCCCCCGTCTCGACCGCTAACCGCAATCCCGCGAGCTTCCACGGGCGGTATTAGATCGGCCCGGTTGCTAGCGGCTGGTGGACCCTCACCTAAGACTTTGCGATTTGGTATTCTGCCAAGACTATGAGTGATCCCACCGCCCAGCCCCGTCGTGTTGTCGTTACCGGTATTGGTGTCGTGTGCCCGCTGGGCAGTCGAGTGGACGACGTCTGGTCGGCACTCTCTTCCGGCACCAGCGGCATCACCAACTGCGATACGCTGCCTGTGGAGTCGGCAGGATTGCCGATGAAATTCGCGGGCGAGTGCCGGCAGTTTACGGGCGACATCTCCAATTTTGGCGAGCTCGAAAAGGACAAGCAAAAGTCGATCCGCAAGGCGCTCAAGGTCATGTGCCGCGAGACGCAGATGGCAGTGGCCGCTGCGGAACTTGCTCTGGCGGATGCGGGCATCACTGCGGGCTCGATCGATCCCGAGCGTGCGGGCGTCGTGCTCGGCAGCGACTACATGCTGACCGTGCCTGAAGACTACGTCGATGGCATTCGCAAGTGCACCGAAGAGGGTCAGTTCGACTACACGGATTGGGGCACCGAAGGCCTCGACCAGATGACGCCGCTGTGGATGCTGAAGTACTTGCCAAACATGCCGGCGAGCCACATCGCTATTCTCAACGACTTCCGCGGCCCGAACAACTCGCTCACCATGCGCGAGACCTCGAGCAACATGGCAGTGGGCGAAGCCTTCACCACCATCTCGCGCGGGCACGCCGATGTGATGGTAGCCGGGGCAACCGGCACACGCATTTTGCCGATGCAGGCAATCCACGCCATGCAGTCGGGCGAACTCGCCGATCAAAGCTGCGAGCCAAGTGCCGCATGCCGACCGTTCGACAAGAACCGCACCGGTATGGTGGCGGGCGAAGGTGCGGGGACCGTGGTGCTCGAAGAGTACGAACACGCCAAGGCCCGCGGCGCGAAGATCTATGGCGAAGTGGTGGGCGTCGGTTCGAGCCTGGTCGCCGATCGACAACTTCGCGGCGACACCGAGAAGGCGCTGGCCAATGCGATTGCCGCTGCCCTGCGCGACGCAAAGCTCGCCCCCGAGAACGTCGGCCACATCAACGCCCACGGCCTGGGCACCAAGTCTGGCGATCAGCACGAAGCGGCCGCCATCCGCACCGCGCTCGGTGACGCTGGCAAAACCGTGCCGGTGACTTCGCTGAAGAGTTACTTCGGCAACCTCGGCGCCGCGAGTGGTGTGGTGGAACTCGCGGGCAGTCTGCTCGCCCTCAAGAACGGCCAGCTTCCCAAGACGCTGAACTACGAAACCCCCGACCCCGAGTGCGGCATCACCGTCGCCACGGGCGAGCAATCGCCCGGCAAAAGCTTCCTGAAGCTGAGCGTCACCCCCCAAGGCCAAGCCTCGGTGCTGGCGGTCGTCGCGGGGTAGTTGGCGCGGGGTGGGGTTTGCCCGGCGGGCGCGCTTAGCGTGCGATGGGAGGAATTCGCACGCAGTCTCTTCTGCAACGGCGTAACGACTTCGCTGTTTGGTTCGTGGATATCGGCGAGGTATAATGGTGGTGTCCAACTCTAATGGAGCCCATGATGAGCACGGTTCAAGAAATCGAAGCAGCGATTCGCCAACTACCTCCCAATGACCTAAGCGCCTTTCGAAATTGGTTCGCCGAGTTCGATGCCGCCCAGTGGGATCAACAGTTCGAAGAGGACGTATTGGCCGGAAGGTTGGATGATCTGGCGAACGAAGCCATCGCGGACCTCCAGGCTGGACGGACGACGGAGCTGTGAAGCATCGAGCCAACCCCAGGTTCTGGCAGGATTTTCGGCGGCTTCCGCATGATATTCAGCAGTTGGCGAGAGAGTGCTATCGGCTTCTTCGAGACGATCCTCGCCATCCATCCCTACACCTCAAGAAGGTAGGGCGCATGTGGTCGGTGCGGGTCGGGATTCATTACCGTGCTGTGGCGGTCGAAGAAGAGGGAGCTCTGGTTGGGTTCTGGATTGGCACCCACGCCGAATACGACCAACTACTCAGGCGGATGTAATTGCTGTGACGCCCTCACAAGGGTGCGAAGTCCCTCGGCACACGTGGCCGTATTATGCCTGCGGCGCGTGTGGCGCTTCACCTGTCGACTTTTTTCTACCTGCCCATGGTGTGATTGATTGGCCAGGCGTTTATCATTTTCTCACGCCAAGTCGCAAAGACGCGAAGCGTTTAGCTCCAAAGGAGCGCGCTTTGATAGGCCAGGGCGCACGCCTGGTTAGGGATGGGTAGTTTTAATTGTTGGCTCTGAAAGAGCACGCTATCTCACGCAGGCGCGTAGGGGTAGCGCGTCCCTTCGGGACTAGGGTCGTTGTTGGCAACGGGTTCCCAGGACTTCGTCCTGGGCTGTCGAAGCGCGCCACTTCGTGGCTACGAGACTGGGTGCGTGAGTGGAGGAGTATTTGCGATAAGGTTAAGCGTCAAGCGCCGTATCGGCGCGGAGCTTGATACGGCCTACGGCCAATGGCATACGGCTCTTAAAAAAAGTGACGGGATCCCGTCGGGCGGTTGGGCGGGGTGGAACTTGGATGGGGTAACCGGTGTTCGTGTTTGCCGGCAGGCATCGTCAGTATCACCTCGCCCCACGGGCGCGCAGTTCGAGACAGCCTGGCGTAAACCTATAACGCAGGTCCAAGGTGCTGATCGGCCAAACCACCCGTCTCGATACGTATCGGTGGGGTCCCCGCGACGAAGGTGGTCCGCTATCTCGAAGCACAACTGCCACTCCCCGTGCGCTTTCGCGTACGACGAACGGTTGCATTGTAGCGGATGTACACGCTTTTATCAAGTGCTGATGTGTACGCGTGGACATTTTGTGGGAAATAGTTGTGGACCGCGAAATCTGCGAGCTACAGGCCCCTGTGTCATCCTGAGGGAGCCCTAGCGACTGAAGGATCTCCTCCGCCATTGGGAAAGTACTCACAGGGGCGAGATTCTTCGGGTCGTGCTACTCCCCTCAGAATGACACGCGCTTAAGGCTCCCTGCATGTATGGGTTCGCTGTCGCCCCTCCGGGGCTTTTGGGGCGCGGGGGGTCAGTGGTCCCGGGGCTCGCGCCCCGGGCTAGGCGCTGTCGCCGCTCCGCGGCTGTGAAGAGGAGAATGCGCGAGCTCGTGCAAGTCGCGCAACGCACTGGGGGCTCGCGGAACTCGCCCCCAGGCACCCATGACGAAAGGACAACGCGCCACCTCTTGTGCTGCGCACACGGACAATCGGCCGGGGTGGATCTTCGAAGTGACGGGGCGTGAGTCGGCCGAAAGTCCGTGCCAACCGGGGAAGATGGAAGATGGCAAGCAGGATGCTTACCCCACTATTCGCGTTCTAGCTCTTCCACCAGCCCGCCCGCCAAGTACTCGTACTGTTCTACGCTGTTGTAGAGCTGCGCGCTGATGCGGAAGTAGCGGCGGCCGTCGGCTAGGTCGCTCTTGTTGCGCCACACGGGGACTTGGATGCCGTGGTTCGTAAGCAAGGCATCTTGCAATGCGTCGGCGAAGTAGGTGGGGCGGGCGGCTAGCGACTGGCGGCGTGATTCTTCGACGATGGGAAGCGGCAGCGTGGCCATGGGGCCGATGAGTTCGTCGGCGTAGGGTGGTTCGACGCCAAGGCGTTGACACAACAGATCGCGACCTTCGAGCACTAGCTGGTGGTTGCGGGCGATGATGCCTCGCCAATCGGTGTCGGCGATTTGGGGCAGGATCTCCAAGGCATCGGCCACCGCACCCGCGGCGGTGTAGTCGTCGGTGCCGGTGTAGTCGAACTCCATTTGGTACTTGCTTCGCTCCCCTGCCCCGAGGGGGAACGCGTTGGCCTCGGCGTGGTTACTGAGTACCAGTGGGCGAAAACCGTCCTGCAAGTCGGGGCGGACCCACAACAGCGCGGCACCCTTGGGCGAGCAGAGCCACTTGTGGCAGTTCGACGTGTAGAACGCACAGCCGAGCGCGGCGATGTCGACCATCACAGCGCCAGGACCGTGCGCGGCGTCGACCACCGTCGTCACTCCACGATGTTCAAGCTCGCGAACGATTCGCGCCACGGGCAGCACGGCTCCGCTGGCGCTAGTGATGTGACTGAGCAGGCAGATGCGAGTGCGCGGGGTGACGGCAGCGAGCAGTGACTCGACGATTTCGTCGACACCGATTGGCCAGAGTTCTTCTCGCTCCAAGGGCATTGGTACGTGGACCACGCGAGCACCAGTTCGCGCGGCGAGGCGATTCAGGTTATTGAGGCACGCGCGGTACTCGTGGTCGAACGCCAGGAGTTCGTCGCCGGGACCGAGTGGACGACCATCCGCAAGCCCATGACCTCGCGCGACGTTTTCGAGGATCGTTTCGACGGCGGTGGTGGCGTTGCGACAGAAGACGTAGTCCCCTGCCTCGCCACCGAACTCAGCGGCTAGCGCGCGGCGCGAGCGGTCGAGCATGTCGAACAGTCCTCGCGCGAAGAACGAGACGGCGTCGGCCTCCATTTGATCGCGCCACTTAGCCTGTGCGTCGAGCACGGCCGTGGGACACGCACCGTAGGAGCCGTGGTTTAGATAGGTGACGCGTGGGTCGAGTCGCCAGTGGCGAGCGGCGGGGGGCGGGGTGGGTAGCGTTGGCATGCGTTGGAGCATACACGGGGAGTTGGCCGTCGCCAACGCTGGGGGTGGCTGCAGTTAGCCGTAGAGCGGTGATGGCCTCGTGGCATCTCCTGTGGGGGGAGTACTGCGGTGGGCAACCGGGCTCGGAGAGCCCTCCCACAATGGATCGAATCGGTGCTCAATTGTTGGAACTCGTCTGCTCTATTCTCATGTACGTTTCGCGGGAACTGGCTCGTAAAATGGAGTTGGCGAGTAAACTCGCTTCCCACCCCACTCCCGCGGCCCCCGGCCGTCCCGCCTCGCATCCGAACGCTCGGAGATTCGTCGTGTACCACACCCACTGGATGATTGCGCACACGCTACTATTGATCGCGACGGTCTCGCCGGTTTGTGCCGAGCCGATTGAGTCGCCGCTCGCCGAGGTCTGCGCCAAGTTCTCGAAATACGACTGGAAGTCGGATGGGCGGGGCGAGATTGAATCGCTCGAACTGCTGGCGAGCCACACTGCCAAGCGGCCGGCAGGGCGGATCGTGATGTTCGTCGAGAAGCGACTGCTGGAGATCGATGCGGACGGCGAGCTTCGCACATCGGTCGATCAATGGGCGAAGGATCTCGCGAACGAGGGTTACGCGGCGGACGTGCTGGCGATCGAATTCGCGACCGACAACCTGCACCGCGATGGCGAGCACCTGCTCGCGCTGCGCGAAGTGCTACGGGTACTGCATCGCGACCACGCACTTGCCGGCGTGGTGCTGGTGGGGCGGTTTCCGGACGCGTACTTGGTTCGCTCGTGCAACTGGCACAAGCAGGGAGACGTGACGCTTCGCAAGAACAAGTCCGACGAGAAGAAGTACAAGAAGGTGCATTACCTGGCCCGAGTGCCGGAGCCAATCGCGCCGCGTGCGGACATCGTGTTGGCGGACCTCGATGGGAATTGGGAGGACTTATACGTCCGCGAGTCGACCGAACTGCCGAGCACCATTGCGGTGTTCGAGGAGCCGATGGGAGAGAACTACAGTGCTCGCTCGCTCGACGGGGAAGTGAAGTCGAAACGCTACGAGGACTTTTTTCACATCGCCGATGGAGAGCTGAGAGTCGTTGAATCGCGCACCAAGAGCACTCGCCCGCCGATGATTCGCGTGGGAGCGCATAAGATGGATTCCGAGTGCACCGCTGAGGACAAAAAACTACCCAACGCGATCGCGCACCCGGAGATTCTGGTGTCGCGGATCAATGCGGCGGGGATTGCGTGGAAACCGCGGGAGGACATTCGCGGCGAAGAGGGCAAGCAACTGCTGGACGATAAGGGCCGGCCTCAGTCCGTGACGTTTGCGAGTGAGAAGCAGGTGCCTGATTGGCGGAATGGTATCTGGGACGCCGATGCGGAGATGGAACTCGGGCTATTGGTCGACTACTTCGCCCGCAACCATGCCTATCGCACCGGCGCTAGTTCGATCGCGTGGCGGCCCTCGGCCATCTCGTGCGATTTGCCTTCAGGCTATCGGGTGATGCGTCACGCGGCGGACGACTGGCAGTCGCACGACGATCGCCGAATGGCCGATGTTCGGAACCGCCCGCAGCTCACGGACTTCGCGGCGTGGATGGCCTATCCGTCGGTGCTGCGGACGATCCGTGCGCATAGCTTTCCGCAGGGAAGTCAGTTTCGCAATGGCGACGCTGAGGTGCTCGACGAGTTGATTGGCGAGGCGGGTGCATGCTGGTCGTGGACGCCGCGCGGTGATCGATTGGAACCGTCGCTCGCGGCTTCGTCCGGGCGTGGAATGTTTAATTGGTTCTTGATGCGAACGCTGTGGGAGAATGGTCAGGTGGCGGCGGAGCCCGCGTTCTACCATCACACCGGCTGCAACAGCGTCACGCCGGCCAGTGCGAGTAAGCTTCCGTTTACTCATCGCGATTACGGCCGGTACCAGAGCGCCGAGGCGCTGCTGTTGATGGGGAACGGATTGTCGCTGGTCGGGCGCGCGAAGGTGTACTACGACGAGCCGCGAGGGTTTGTTGAGTCGCTGCGGCGAGGAGAGACCTTCGGCGAGGCCTGGGCCGACTACTTTGCCTACGAGTCGGGGACGAAGGGGGACAAGCACAACCGTGGCGAGATCGATCGCAAGCGATCTTATTTTTGGAGCGTGCTGGGTGACGCCACGCTGACGCTCAAGAAGCCAGAGGACAACTCGGCGGACGACCGCACGGCGAACGGCCGTCATCTCGGTCAGGCGACTGCTGATACAATGGGTGGGCCGGCGCGATCGTAGGGCTGGCCTTCGCCTGTGTCCCCTGCCGAGGTTTTCCCATGATCCGGTCGCGCATTCTGTCGCTCGCCGTGTTGCTGGCGTTCGTTCCGCTGGCGAGTTCGCGGGCCGATGAGGTTGACGTCTACTTGCTCTCTGGGCAATCGAACATGCAGGGAGCGGGGAAGATCGCGCAACTGCCTGAGGACGTGCCACGAGAGATTCCGCACGCATGGTTCTTCAACGGCGAGAAGTTCGAGCCGATGGCGATTGGCAAGACGCCGATCTCGAAGCAGGCGACGAACTTTGGACCCGAGGTTGGCTTTGCACTCGAAATGGCGACCGCGGAGAAGCCGGTGTACCTGATTAAGTACGCGGCGAGTGGCATGCCGCTCCATCACGGTTTGCACGGCGGCGAGTGGCAAGGCAACGAGCCGGCACCCCGGCGGCGGAACTTCTACCCGGGGCATTCGCCTGACGATCCCAACCAGGGGACGCTCTACCGGCAGATGCTGAGGACGTTTGAAGCGGGCATCCAGTCTCTCAAGGACGAAGGCCACACTCCGCGGGTGCGTGGGTTCGTATGGATGCAGGGCGAGCAGGACGCGAAGCACGAAATCCCGGCCAACGGGTACGCGAAGAGTTTGAAGCAACTTCGCAATCGCTTGGCGAGTGACCTCGAAGTCGAGAAGCTGCCGATGGCGTTCGGCCAAGTGCTGCCCTTCGAGCCGGCTCCCGAGCGTTTTGTGTATCGGCAAGTGGTGCGTGAACAGATGGAGAAAGCCGACGGCAAGTCGGGCGACCCGCTGGCGATCGCCGATGCCGTGATGGTGTCGACCGACCACTGCACGCTGAACGGCGACCACGTGCATTACGACACGCCGGGGCAGTTGGTGTTGGGGAGGAACTTGGCGGAGGGGATGCGGGGGGTGGTGGAGGGGACCTCGAGAGGTTCCGATGCGCCGATAGTGCCTCGCAAGTCACAATCGTCAGCTCGTTGATCCAACGAAGTTAGGCAGAGATGATTTGAATTGAGTAGCGTTGCAATGAAGGATCTCGAGTGATCAGCGTTGCCTGCTCGCAAATCGATTGCGCAATTAACATACGATCGAAAGGGTCGCGGTGGTGCGACGGAAGATTGGCAGTCGCAAAGGCGTGCTGTGCCGTTATCGGTAAGTGGGTAAAGCCGGAACGTTGCACTCCTTGCTCGATCGACGCCAAGGAAACATCCAATTTGCCTATAGCTCGTTTGATGGCAATTTCCCACAAGACAGCGGCGCTAACCTGTATCTCATTGTGGAGGTCCGAGATTGCCTCTCTAGCTTCCTCTTTCAATAACTCCGGGTCATCGAGCCACCACAACAAGGCGTGCGTGTCTAGTAGCAGCTTCATGAGTTCATCCCAAACGCGTCGGCGATATCGCTCGGCAATTCGTCGAAGTCCTCGGCGATGTGAATCTGCCCTTTGAGCCACCCTCCCTGCCTGCGTTTCGGCGAACTTGCTTCTTGACGGGTGGCCTCACACGAGTTTGCGAGCACAAACTCCACGCGGGCCCCCTCGGGTAGTCCGAGCGGAATGTCGGGGACGATGGCACCTTGATGGATGTGGCCGGTGACGGACATGGGGCTGAGTTCGATGAAGTTAGTGGGCGTGTAGAAGAAGTATACCGCCCTTGCAGGCCTAATTCGAACTGAAAAGTCCAGTCCCCCACGCCCGGCTCGCCCGGTTGACACCCCCTGTTAAGCGAGGTAGGCTAGCGGATTACGGCCCGCCTTAAGTCTTGACCCTATAATGGGTTTCGTCGCCACAACAAGACTTTTGGGCGCGGCCGGCACTACAATCCGACTCACAATCCGACAACTTGAATTGCCTCGCGCGGTAGGCGAATGTGCCGCGGGAATGGGACTTACATGAACGCCACCGAAGTGCTGAGAATCGTTGACGCGATCCATCGCGACAAGAACATCGATAAAGAGATCGTGTTCGAAGGGATCGAGGCTGCTTTGGTCTCGGCCGCGAAGAAGCACTACGGGGAAGATTCGGATATCACGGTCACCATCGATCGCAAGGACGGAACTATCCGCGCCAGCATCGATGGCGAAGAACTCGACAGCGAAGAAGCCGTCGGCCGCATTGGCGCTCAGACCGCCAAGCAGGTGATGATTCAGAAGATCCGCGAAGCCGAGCGGGACGCCCTGTACGACGAGTACGAAGACCTGCTGAACCACATGGTCAGCGGCATCATTCAGCGGTACGAGGGTGGGGCCGCGACGGTCGCGTTGGCCAACGTCGAGGCGATTCTGCCTCGCAGCGAGCAAATCCCCGGCGAGACGCATCACGCCAACGAGCGGGTCCGTGCCACGGTGTACGAAGTTCGCAAGGCCGGCAGCCGGATCAAGGTGATCCTGAGCCGCCGCTCGCCGAGCTTGGTGCAACGGCTATTCGAGCAGGAAATCCCCGAAATCGCCGACGGCGTGATCGAAGTCCGCGGCATTTCCCGCGAGCCGGGCTACCGCTCGAAGGTGGCCGTGTCGAGCAGTGATGCCCGGGTGGACTGCGTGGGCGCCTGTGTTGGCGTGCGTGGCAACCGCATCAAGAACATCGTCGACGAGCTCGCCGGCGAGCGGATCGACATCGTCCGTTGGGACGAGAACCTCGAAGTGCTGATCCCCAACGCCCTGTCCCCCGCGACCGTCGAGCAGGTGATCCTGTGCCGGATGCTGGGCCGGGCCATTGTGCTGGTAAGCGAGGACCAACTGTCGCTGGCCATCGGCCGCCGCGGTCAAAACGTCCGCCTGGCGAGCAAGCTGTCGGGCTGGGACATCGAAATCATGACCCAGGAAGAACTGGCCGAATCGATCGACCGCGCCGTCCAGGGCTTCAGCCAGCTCGACGGGATGAGTGTCGAACTCGCCGAGAAACTGGTGGAAGAAGGCTTCCTGAGCTACGACGACCTGTCGATCATCGAACCGGACGACCTGATGGAAATGGGTGGGTTGAGCGAAGATCAGGTCAATGTGATCGTCGAGCAGGCCGAAGAGCGTGCCGAGGCCGCCGAGGCCGCCGCTGCCGAGGCTCGCCGGAACAAACGCGAACAAGAGCGGCTGACCGCCGAGGTCGCCGAGGCGGAAGCCGCAGCGGCTGAAGCCCGTCGCAACAAAGGGGAGCCTGAGGGGGGCGACGAGGTAGATGGCGTAGCCGAGGAGCTTTTGAGCGGCGAACCGGGCGAATTGGACGCCGTGGACGCTGGACAAGAGCCCCCCGCTTAGCCGATAGTACAGGGCTTGACGGCGGCGAAAACGCCGGTCGAGTTTCGGCTTTCACCCTCCTGTCGCGAGAGAGTTTTCTAACGCGGCTGGAGTGCCGATACCATGGCCGACGTTGGGTGATGGGCGTACATTTGAGTTTACTATTTTTATCCGCAATCATCACGGGAGACGTGGCTATGATTCGGTAACCGAAGGACGGCTGTCGACCCCCGCGAGGTGCATGCTCGGTGAAGCATCGCCACCCGGAATCGAAGCCACATGGAGAACGCATTTTGGCGGTTCGTATTTACGCTCTGGCTAAAGAGCTACAACTTGACAGCAAAGACCTAGTCGATATCTGCACGCGCATTGGTATCCCAGGCAAGGGTTCTGCGCTGGCTAGTTTGACCGAAGCTGAAGTTGAGAAGGTCAAACAGCACCTCTCTGGAGGAACCAAGGCCGCCAAGCCGAAGGCAGCGAGTGGTCCTGCTCCGATGGAGCGCCCCCGCCCTGCCGGTCCTTCGGGCGATCGCCTAAAGGTGATTACCACTGCCAGGACCGCCTCGCCGCTTGAGGCCGTCAAAGCCGCTCGCCAGGCCAAGGCCGCTGAGGCGGAAGCCGCCGAGTACGAGGCGCAGTTCGAGGGCGAGCCCGTTGCCGAGACTCCTGCTACAGACGAAGGGTCGGCCGCCTCTACTGCTTCTTCTACGCCCTCGACGCCAGAGAGTGCCGCGCCAGAGAGCGCCGCTCCACGTCCGACGGCTCCTAGCGAACCGTCTGGTCCGCTTGCCGGGATGTTGCGCCGCGAAGATTACATTGGTCCCGGTGGCGCCATGGCGGGTAAGCCCCGCGTGATGGGCCAGCCGGCAAAGCCGAAGCCCAAGACTGGCCAAGGTGGTTCCGGCAATCGCGCTCGCCCGGCCATCAAGTTCGCGCCGATTCCAGCGCCGAGTGAGGCCAACCGTCCGCGCCCCCGCGTTGACGATGCTCCCGCGCAGAAGCCTGATATGCGTCTGCCAGCCGAGATCCTCGGTGGCAAGGCAGGCGACAAGCCGCTGGCCGCGCACCTCCGTCGCGCCGAACGAACCCTCGAAGCCGAAAAAGCCCGCAAGGCGGGTGGTCCTGCACCCGCGACTACCGAAACGGACGATTCCAAGGGGCGTGGACGGGGCGTTAAAGGTCGCAGCGGAAAGCCCGGCGAAGAAGATCGCACGATGCTGGGTGGCCGCGAACAGCGGCAGGCCAGCCGACGTCGCAGTCCGCGCTCGGAGGACGACGACTCGGGTCGCGGCGGTCGCCGTTCGATCCGCCGCACCGCTCGACGCAGCGGTGCCAGCACGGCCGCGCCGCGTAAAGAACGCGTGACCCTTGAACTCCCCTGCACGGTTCGCGACTTGAGCGAAGCGGCGGGTATTCCTGCGATGCAGATCCAACGGATCCTGATGCAGGAAGGGGTGATGGCAAAGATTAACGACGTGATGGACGAGGAACTGACCGAATTCGTGGCGGCAGAGCTCGGTATCAACGTTGACTTCGTCCTGCCGATGACGCTTGAGGACGAGGTCCTGACCGCGATCCGCGAAACGGCCGATCCCGAGGACCAACTCGAACTGCGTCCGCCAGTTATCACCGTGTTAGGTCATGTCGACCACGGCAAGACCTCGCTGCTGGATCGCCTGATTGGCATCAACGTGGTGAAGGGCGAGAGCGGCGGCATTACCCAGCACATCCGTGCCTACCAAATCGAGAAGGACGGAGCCGGCATTTCGTTCGTCGATACGCCGGGCCACGAAGCGTTCACCGAGATGCGTGCCCGCGGTGCGAACGTCACGGACATCGCAGTGCTGGTAGTGGCGGCCGACGACGGCGTGATGCCCCAGACCGAAGAAGCCATCAGCCACGCCAAGGCGGCCGGTGTGCCGATCGTCGTGGCACTGAACAAGATCGACCTGCCCGGCATCGACCCGATGAAGGCCCTGGCCGACCTGTCGGCCAATGGGCTGCAACCGGCCGAATGGGGTGGTGAAATCGAAGTGGTTCGGACCAGCGCCCTCACCGGCGAAGGCATGGACGAACTGCTCGAAACGCTGCTCACCGTTGCCGAACTCAACGAGTACAAGGCCAACCCGCACCGCCCCGCCATGGGTACCTCGCTCGAAGCCCACCAGGAGTCGGGCCGAGGCGTGGTCGCCACGGTCATGGTGCAAAACGGTACGCTTCGCGTTGGCGATGCTATCGTCTGCGGCGACGCGTTCGGAACGGTGCGGGCGATGTTCGATACGCTCAATCCTCACCTAGCGGTGGCCGAAGCCGGGCCTAGCACGCCAGTCAATGTGCTTGGCCTCGACGTGGCTCCTGGTGCCGGACAGCACTTTTATGTGCTCGACGATATCGCGACTGCACGCGAAATTGCCGAGTCGCGACGCGATCAGAATCGCTCCGACACGCTCGGCAGCCATGGCCCTGTGCACGTCACGCTGGAGAACCTGTTTGATCGCCTTGATCACACGGGCGAAGTGCAAACGCTCAATCTCATCCTGCGTGCCGACGTACGCGGATCGATCGAAGCTATCCAGAAGGAACTCACCAAGCTCGACCATCCCGAGGTCAAGCTCCGCACGCTGCTGGCCACGGTCGGCGGCGTGACCGAGGGTGACATCCAGCTCGCCAATGCCTCGGACGCCGTGGTCATTGCGTTCAACGTGGTGCCCGACGAGAAGGCCCGCAGCCTTGCGGACAAGCTGAACGTTCAGATTCGCCGGTACGACGTGATCTACAAGATCACTGACGACTTGAAGCTGTCGCTCGAAGGCATGCTCAAGCCCGAAGAGCGCGAAGTGGAACTTGGTCGGGCGCTGGTGCAGCAGGTGTTCAAAATCAGCCGCCTGGGTGCCGTTGCCGGTTGCCGGGTGCTGGGTGGCACCATCGAGCGGAATGCCCGCGCACGCGTCATCCGCGACAGCACGGTGATTGGCGACTACTCCATCGACACGCTACGCCGCGAGAAGGACGACGCCAAGGAGGTTCGCGAAGGATACGAGTGCGGCATCAAGCTGTCTGGCTTCAACGACGTGAAGGAAGGCGATCTGTTCGAAGTGTATAAGGTGGTGGAGATCGGCCGTACGTTCGATTCCTAAACCATCGACCTCCCGGTCCATCCCTGCAACACCACGCACTTAGCAACTACGCCTCCAGCAACAGCCCCTCATGTCCTCCCGCCGCGTTCTCAAAGCCGCCGAAGCCATCCGCGAGGTCGTCAGCATGTCGATCCTGACGGACCTCCACGACCCTCGCATCGAGGGGGTGACCGTCACGTACGTCGAGGTCGCTCCCGACATGCGGACTGCCAAGGTGCACGTTTCGGTCATGGGGTCCGAGGCCAAACAGAAGACATGCCTCAAGGGACTGGAAAGCTCGGCTGGTTTCTTGCAGTCGAAGATCGCCCAGCGAATCGATACCCGCTACACCCCGCGATTGACCTTTTCGCTCGATCAGGGCGTGAAACAGTCCATTGCTATCGCCAAAATGCTCCGCGAAGTGCTGCCCGAGGAGCCCCCGACGGACGAGGATGTCCCGGAAGATGAAAATGTCATGGAACAGGACGATATCGATGAAGACGACATCGAAGAGCCGCCTCGCGAGGCGGACAACTAACTGCCATCCCGGTGGCGGATAGTGACCTAAGTTTACATGATCGCAAGCTAGAGACGGCCCTGAGGCAGACCGCATGACCACCCCCAACCGTGGCACCCGCATTACCAAAGTGCTGGGGCAAATCAAGAAGCACTTTAAGCCGGCAAACGTCGCGAAGAACCGCACGCTCATCGAGCACCTGCTGTTCGCGTGCCTGCTCGAAAACTCTTCGTACGAGGCGGCCGAAACGGCGTTCGATCGTCTGGTGAAGGACTACTTCGACTGGAACGAAGTCCGCGTCAGCACTAAGCGTGAACTGGCCGAGACACTCAAGGAATTGAACGACCCCGAGCAAGCGGCCGAGCGTCTCAAGCGGACGCTGCACAGCGTGTTCGAATCGGTCTACGTCTACGACCTCGAACATCTGAAGAAGCAGAACCTCGGCCAGGCCACCAAGACCATCGAGAAGTACGAAGGGACCTCGCCCTTCACCGTGGCGTACGTGACGCAGAACGCGCTGGGTGGCCATGCTATTCCGGCGAACCAGGGGTTGTTGATTGCCTTCGTGGCGTTCGATCTGATCACGGAGAAGGAAGCGTCGCAGTGGCACATCCCCGGTCTTGAGCGAGCCGTGCCTAAGAGCAAGGGGACCGAGATGTCAACCATCTTGCACCAGCTTGGTGTCGAGGTCGGTAAGAGCCCTTACGGTCCCAACACCAAGAAACTGCTGCTCGCGATTGACCCCGAGTGCAAGATGCGGCTTCCGAAGAAGCCCGAGCCCAAACAGGCTCCCGCACCGGTGGCACCCCCCGCGCCTGCACCGCCGCAAAAGCCGGTGACCAAGCAACCGACGAAGCCGGCCGCCGAGGCACCCGCACCAGTCGCCGCGCCCGACAAGAAAAAGAAGGTCGCCGCGCCGCCGGCAAAGCCGATCACGAAGTCGCCGAGCACCAAGGCACCAGCGCCCGCGCCGGCCCCGAAGAAGAAAGTCAAAAAGAAGGTCGTGAAGACCGTCAAGAAGAAGGTCGCCAAAAAGACCTCCGGGGGAAGCCCAAGCGTGAAGAAGAAGTCCACCGGCAAACCGACCAAAAAGATCACCAAGCGCAAACCGAAGTAGGAGCCTTGCCCAAGAACCAATTGCCACTGACCACTTCGATTTCGAATCTGGTCATTGGTCATTGCAAATTGGACATTGATTTACCATGGCTGGACATTCGCACTGGGCGAACATCGCCCACAAAAAATCGGTCATCGACGCCAAGCGTGGCAAAGTCTGGAGCAAGCTCTCTAAGGCCATTATTGTGGCTGCCAAGATGGGTGGCCCCGACCCCGACTCCAACCTTCGACTTCGCTACGCCATCAACGATGCCAAAGCGATCTCGATGCCGAAGGACAACATCGAACGGGCCATCAAGAAGGGCTCCGGTGAAATCGACGGCAGCAATTACGAGGAAGTGCTGTACGAGGGCATTGGCCCGGCGGGCGTTGCCATCATGTGCGACATCCTGACCGACAACCGCAATCGCACCGCCCCCGAGATTCGCAAGCTGTTCGAAGTATGCGGCGGAAAGCTTGGCGCGACGGGGTGCGCGGCGTGGACCTTCGACCGAAAAGGGCTGATTCTCATCGCCGCCGACAAAGCGGATGAAGAGGCACTCATGGACTTGGCCCTCGAAGCGGGTGCCGACGATGTCCGCCGTGAGGGCGAGGTGTTCGAAGTGATCTGCGAGCCCGATAGCTACCGCGGCGTGTGCGACGCGCTCGCAGCGGCCGAAATTGAAACGTCGAGCCGCGAGCTCACGTGGATTCCCCGCGACACCATCGAGGTCTCCGGCGACGACGCTCGCAACGTGCTCAAGTTAATGGAACGCCTCGACGATCACGACGACGTTCAAAGCGTCTCGGCGAACTTCGATATCTCCGACGAAGTGCTGGCCGAGATCTCCGCAGGCAACTGAGACCAGTGATTCGCACGCTCCGCGCATCACCTTCTAGACGAACTTACACCACGGGAGAAGTTGGATGACAACTCGCCTCGCCGGATTGTTGCTCGCGTTGGTGTTGAGTTCAGCGACCACGGCCGCGGACCGGCCCAACATTCTGTTCTGCTTGGCCGACGATTGGGGTTGGCCCCACGCCGCCGCGTATGCCGACGAAACGGCCGAGACACCGGCGTTCGACCGCATCGCTAGTGAAGGGGTACTCTTTCAGCGGGCGTACGTTTCGAGCCCGTCGTGCACCCCAAGCCGCAACTCCATCCTGACGGGGCAGCAGTTTTACCGATTGGACGAGGGAGCGAACCTCCACAGCTCGCTCGATCCGCGGCACCCCAACTTCATGTTCCTGCTTCGTGACGCGGGCTACCAAATCGGGCACTGGCGCAAGGTGTGGGGGCCGGGCGATCCGTTGGCCTTAGGGTACAAAAAACATCCGTGCGGCCCTCCCAAATCGTTCGCCAAGTTCTTCCGCGAACGCGACAAGAGCAAGCCGTTCTGCTTCTGGTTCGGCACAGCCGACCCACATCGCCCCTACGAAAAGGGAGCTGGAATAAAGTCGGGCATCGACCCCGCGAAGATTCGCGTCCCCGACTTCTATCCCGACACGCCCGAGATACGTAGCGACTTGGCCGACTACTACTTCGAGGTGGCCCGATGGGATCGCGATGTTGCGGCGGCCATGCAGCAACTGGAAGAAGCGGGCGAGCTCGAGAACACGCTGATCGTGATAACCGGCGATCACGGCATGCCCTTCCCGCGCTGCAAAGGCAATTTGTACGACTGGGGTTCGCGCGTGCCGCTGGCGATGCGATGGGGCGCGCGGATTGAGCCAGGCCAAGTAGTAGACGACTTCGTGTCGCTTACGGATCTCGCGCCGACATTCCTCGAAGCCGCGGGCGTCGCGGTGCCTGACGAGATGACGGGGCGGTCTCTGCTGCCGATGGTGACTTCCGAAACACAGAGCGCAGAGCAAGACCGCGACTTCGTGGTTTATGGTCGCGAACGCCACACTCCCGCTCAGGCGATGCCTTCGATGGATGGCTATCCGTCGCGAGCGATTCGCACCGATCGCTGGCTGCTCATTCAGAACTTCGAGCCCGATCGCTGGCCGACCGGCGTGGCGTCGGGGGCAACCCACCCGATCGACAAGTTCGCGGACACCGACGATGGACCCACGAAACAGTTCTTCATCGAGCACCAAAACGACCCGCAAATCGCGCCGTTCTTCGAACTGAGTTTCGGCAAGCGGCCGGCGGTCGAACTTTACGACTGCCAGGCCGATCCCGATCAAGTGAAGAACTTGGCGTCCGACCCCGCGCACGCGGCGACCGTGGCGGAGCTACGAACTAAGCTCATGGAGTACCTTGAGCAAACGGGCGACCCGCGGCCTGAGAATGCCCCCTTCGACGAGTATCCGTACCGCGCGAAGTACCTCGAAACGTATCTCAAAGAACACGGACACTAATACTTTAGCAGTACCAACCCTCTCGGACGGGCTGCTACAATAACAACTACTTCGCTTAATCTCTCCATCACAGGCAACCACCGATGACTCGCACACAGACCACCCTCGCCTCGCTAATCGCACTTAGCATGCTGACCACCATCGCACACGCCGAAGAGGGTTGGACGAAGATGTTCAACGGCAAAACGCTGGAAGGCTGGACGCAGAAGAATGGCACCGCGACGTACCACGTCGAGGATGGCGTGATTGTGGGCAAAACATCCAAGGGTAGCCCCAACTCGTTCCTCGCTTCGACTAACGACTATGGCGACTTCGAGATGGAGTTCGAAACCAAGGTCGACGACAAGCTCAACTCGGGCGTGCAGATTCGTTCGAAGACCGACGACAAGCCGGGCGAGCACTCGGTGTACAATACGGGCCGCGTGAATGGTCCGCAGGTGGAGATCGAAGCCAGCGGCGACGCGGGTGCTGAGGCTGGTTACGTGTACGGCGAGGGAACGTCTCGCGGATGGCTGACGCCGCAGGACAAACTCGTCCCGCACAAGCACTTCAAGGACGGCGACTGGAATCACTACCGCATTGTCGCCGAAGGCCCGCGCATTCAAACGTGGATCAATGGCGAGCAGGTGTCGGACCTGACCGATGAAGAAATCTTTAAGTCGCATCCCAAAGGCTTCATCGGCCTGCAGGTCCACGGCATCGGCGCGAACGAAGGGCCGTACGAAGTGCGGTGGCGGAATCTGAAGATTCGCGAGTTGGGCAAGAACGGGCGCTAGAACCGTCGACCCAATCACCAACGGCGGCGAGCTCTGCCCCGAGAATCGGGGTCGGAGACCCCTCCCACAATTTATTCGCGGGACTTGTGCGGTTCGTCGGTAGGTTTCACGTCCAAATGCTTCGGCATGTCGAACGTCTTGGCGCTGCGTAGTTCTGGGAACAGTCGCATCCAGGCGAGCGTGACGGCGATCGCTCCGATGCCGCCGAAGATCACCGCGGCAACCGGTCCAATCAGCGCGGCGAGAAAACCACTCTCGGCGTCCCCCAGTTCGTTCGACGCCGAGATGGTGAGCATCGATACCGAGCTCACGCGGCCCCGCATGGTGTCGGGCGTGTGGATCTGAATGAGCGACTGCCGGACGAACACCGAGAACATGTCGGCGCTGCCCCAGATCATCATCGATAAAAAGGCCACGATGAAACCGATGTGCTGCGGCATGAATGCCGTGGTGCCGAAGGCGATCGTGGCGAGGCCGAACACGATCACCGAACCCATCATCTTCATGCCGACGTTCCGCTGAAGCGGCAGGAACGAAAACCAGAGCGCCGTAATCCCCGCCCCGATGCCGGGCGCGGCGGCGAGCTTGCCGAGCCCAGCCGAGCCGACGTCGAGAATATCTCGTGCATACACGGGTAAGAGCGCCGTGGTGCCGGCCAGCAGCACGGCGAATAAATCGAGCGTGATCGCACCGAACACCAACCGGTTCGTGCGGACGTAGTCAAACCCATCGATCACCTGACGCAGCGGATGGCGATCACGCTGCGGGGGCGCTTGCGGCACATGGCCAACGAAGAACGTCAGGCAGAAGAGCGAAACGCCGAACAGCGCTGCGCTCAAGATGTAAGCGTAATGTGGCTTGAACGCATAGGCGTATCCGGCGACGGCGGGACCGACAATGCTGCCGGCCTGCCAGACGATGGAACTAGACGCGATCGCCCGCGGCAAGAGCGGCGTGGGGACAATGTTCGGTGCGAGCGACCCGATCGCGGGCGCTTGGAACGCGCGAGCAGCGCCTAGCACCGCGGCCAGCGAAAAGATGAGCGGCAAGCCGATCCACCCTTCGTAGCTCGATACGGCCAGCGTCACCGCGACACCCGTGGTCATCGTGAGCGTCACCTTGGCGACCCGGGTCCTCTTGTAGTTGTCGGCCGCGAGGCCTGCGAAGGGGGTGAGCAAGAAGAGCGCGACAAACTGAATCAGCCCAATGAGCCCAAGCTGCGACGCGGCACCGGCCGGCGACATCCCGTAAGTATCGCGGGCAATGTTGTAGGCCTGCCACGCGATGATCAGCCCCATGCCCGAGGCGCTGGTGATGGTGCAGAACCGCACCAACAGGTACGCACGAAACGCCGGGATGAAAATCGGGTGCGTGGGCGAGAGGGGAAGCGGCGCTTCGGTAGTCTCTGGTGGCTTGAAGGGATTGCTTGGGTCCGCGGGTTCCATGAGGCTCTCTGCGCTGCAACTCTTCGCTTCAGTTAGTCAGGATGACTACGTTAGCATACGCACTGCAAGTGCTGCGAGCACAGCCCCGGCTAGCGGGGCGACTACGGGTATCCACGCGTAGCCCCAGTTGCTGTCGCCTTTACCGCGAATGGGCAGCACCGCATGGGCCAGGCGCGGTCCGAGATCCCGAGCCGGATTGATGGCGTAGCCCGTCGTGCCGCCCAGGCTCACGCCGATCGCCAGCACGAGCAATCCCGTGGGCAACGCACCGAGGGCACCGAGGCCCAGCTTCGCGGGCAGAGGTGCTTCGGACTCGCCGCTCAAGGGCGACGTGAACTCGACGGTGGGTTCGACGGCCATGAGCAGCGCGAACACCAATACGAACGTGCCGATCAGCTCCGAGATGAAATTGCTCGTGGGGTTGGCAATCGCAGGGCCCGTCGAAAACACGCCGAGCTTCGTGCCGGGATCCTTCGTGGCCGCGAATTGATCGCGGTAGTAGACCCACACCAGTACGCCACCCACAAAGCCTCCCGCAAGCTGCGCTGCGATGAACAGCGGGACGTCGGCCCACGGGAACTTCCCCGCCATCGCAAGGCCCACGCTCACCGCCGGGTTGATGTGCGCGCTCACCGCGCCGAAACACCACACGGACACGAACACCGCGAGCGCCCAACCCGTCGCAATAACGATCCAGCCACTGGCGTGACCATAGGACTTGTCGAGCGCGACGTTCGCACAAACGCCGCCCCCGAGGAGCACTAAAAGAGCTGTCCCTAGAAACTCGCTTTGATACGCCTCCATCGCCTTACGCCCTCGCTCGTAACCCGACGTCCGCCTGGTGGAGCGTTCCACCGAGATGGTGTTGGTTATAGCGACAAACGATGGCACTGGGGAGCCGTGCGGTGGGTCCAGATCAGGGTTTGTCGAGTTTGGATGGTGACTTTCTTTCTTTGAGATTGCCTTCCTCGTCCAGCATCGCATCGATATCGACGCCCGGAGCTGCTTGAATAACCGTGCCATCTTTGAGGACGCGCGATTGAATGCCGTTAGCATCCCGCGGAGGAGTCGGCCTAAAAGTCGAGAACCCCGCCACGCGTCCTTTACTTATTCCAAAGTGCCACCCCTTGCGAATGTACTGCAGGGTATCGCGTGTCTCCGCATCGGGCTGGCCGTATAGTTCAATCACCTGGTCGCGAGAGTCACCAATTCGGACTCCCTCTTTGGACCTACCCGCGAAGTCTCGAACCAAAGGACCCTGTGTCGACTGCGACTGCGCGTGGACGGTTAGCGTTGCGTTGGGCATCAGCGTCAGGCTGAAGCCACGCGACGGGTACTCTAGGGTCACCATTTCACCTCCCGCACGCCCTCCGCGAACTCCTGGCTGCGGCATGGGACCAGGCAGTACCTCTCTAGACAAAAAATCGGGAGGTCCGAGCAGTCGAATGACCTCCTCTGAAGACATTCCTGCCGTCACCGGCCCGAAACCCTCGTGCGACACCACGAGTTGCTCAGCGTCTTGATCGGGATAGGTCGAATTGTTGGGATCGGCCTTCCACTCCTCGACGGTATATCCTTCGGGGATGTCGATCTCGAACTCAGACTCGTCCATCGGCCCGTCGAAAACGAAATCGCTGTAGACTTCTCGGATGTGCTTGCCACCAATTTTTCCGTGATCGATGGTCATGGTAATTGGCAGTTTCGTCTCGGCGTCCGCAACCACCAGGAACTCGTCGTCGCCACGGGACCAGCGAAACTCCACGACCTGCCGACCATCCGCCTCCGTTCGATTCACCTGTTCTTTGGCGCCCGTTGCGAGGGCGCGCAGTTCGTGCGAGAAGGTGTTTACCGTCTGCTTCTTGGTGTTGTCCGATCGATATATCGGACGGACGGCGACCTTCTTTTCTTTCTTCAGTAGGCGGATGTACCGCCCTTTCTGGTCGTCCATTACGCTCACTTCGTACTCGTCCTCGGTGCGAGATCGCCCTGGCTCGAGTATTTGTACTTCACGCACGTAGGGGTCAGGCCAAGGCTGTCCTTTCCAGCCGGTGTTCGTCAACTTGTACCGCACCGAACGAACTCGGTCCACCGCCTCACCTACTTGCCCCAAGGCGAACGACTCTTCCCCTGCCAGTGGCCCCCCGTGCCACAGCACCACGCCAACGACCAGTCCCACAAGTGCAGCGATGGCAACACGGGTCGAAAGTCTGGCCAGTTGCCGGCCACCGCGTGAAAGGCGACCTCCAGTCCTGGCCCTTGATTGAATTGCATGTAGGGCGATTGCGTCGCGCGGAAATGCCGGAACGGGTTGCCGCCTCAGTTCCGCTATCGCATCATCCAGCAGTTGTTCGGAATCGTTCATCTCTTGTCCTTCGTCGCGCAGCGATCCACCCACTTTGCAAGCTTCGATTGCAATTGCTTCCGCGCCCGGTGAACCAGCACGTGGACGGCGTTCACTTCGATACTCAACTGCAACGCAATTTCGTCGTAGGAAAGTTCATCGATTGTGCGGAGCCAAAACGCTTCGGCCTGTCGTGGCGGGAGCTCGGCGACCACTCGTCGCAGTGCATTGGTCAGTTCGTGGTAGGCCGCCTCCGACTCAGGCGATGGCGCCCCGCTGATAACTGCACCAGCATCGACTTCTTGATCCATCCGACCGCGGTGCCGCCGGACGCGACGTAGGAGATCGATGGCGCGGCGCGTGGCTAACCAGCGAATACGCGGCGGGTTCCACTGTTCGTCGGGACCTCGCTGCCACATTTCGTACAGAACTTCTTGGCAGCAATCGAGCGCGTCGGCTTCGTTTCCGAGCACACGATAAGCGCATTGCCAGACCAGCGGCCCGTGCCGGTCGCAGAATGCTTTGCTTTCTTCCATGTCGGCTGGCCCCGAGGCATCGGCAATTCGATAAGTTAACGAACGCCGCGCGGGACATCTTACATGAATCTACACAAATAGCTGAAGAAATATCCCATCAAGCTGAAGGCCAGCAGCCTTCTAGGCCTAAGTCCGCCGACGCGTAGGTCGGCGGCTAGTGGGAAGATGAAGGCTCAGTCCTTGCCCTCGTGCTTCACCGGCTTTTCTTCGCGGTTCCAGTACTCTTGGAAGTCGAAGTCGGGGGAGTTGTCGAGGTCGTGGCACTCAAGGCAGTTCTTGACCACGCGGCCCATGTCCTGGCCTTCCTTATTGCCTTCGTTCGGTATCACTTCCATACGCAGGGCGGCGCGGAACTTTTCGATCTCCTCTTCCGTGGCGTCGATATTGCCACTCTCGGCGTCGTAATGATCTTTGCCAGGGCCGTGGCAGTTCTCGCAGCCCTGTGTGGTGAGCTGCGGTGTTTCTTCGAGGCTCAGGTAGCCCGTGGCGTACGGAGCGAAACCCTGAGGGTTCCAGCCAGTGACGTGGCAGCTCAGGCATTCGGGGTCGAAGTGCCGGGGCGGGTCGAGCTTCACCAGCGTCTCGGTCGCGTGAGCATGGGGGCTGTTCATGAAGATTTCGCACGCCGTGCTGTGGCAATCGGCACACGCTTCGCTGCCAATGAAACCGCCACCGCCGCCGGGAGGCGGTAAAGGATCGCCACCGATGAGCGGCTTGAAACTGCCGGCCGCCGTGACCAATGTCTTCAGTTCGTCCTGATAACGCACGAGGAGCTGCTGCATTTCGGGCGCGTCCTCGAAGCGATGATCCATCGGAACTTTTTGGTAGCGATACTTGGGTTCGCCCTGCCGGTAGATGCCCACCACCACGGCGTACATCCCCTTGTGCCCCACTTCGATCAGGTAAGCACCCGATTCGGGGATGGGCGTAGCGGTCTTGGGTGGTTCGTCGCCCCCCTTGCCTGCCACTACCCAGCGGAACTGCGGGAACTTCTCGGACAGCGCCCGCGCCTCGGCCACTTCACCGTAGACGAGCAGCACCATCTCGTCGCACTTCTCGGACATGAGCTGCGGCAGGACCTGGGCGATCGCCTCTTCGGGAGGAAGCGTGACCAGATCACGCATCACCTCGGCGGCAGCCGTTTCTTGCTTCCCCAGCACTGAAGTCATGCCGACACGGAAGCCATTCTTCTCCACCACGCGATAGCGCTGGGTGAATCCCGAATCGAAATCCACGAGGCCGATGTTGGCCGACACCAGCGGGTTGGGATCGAGGTTCGCCGCTTCGGAAAGCATGTCGAGTTTTAGTTCCTTATCGCCGAAACCGACGGCCTGGTAGTCCATCATATTGAGGCCTTCCAGGATCTTTGCGAGTTTATTCTGCTCCTGTGGGCCGTAGCGACGCACCAGACCACCGGTGTCCATCGCGACGACAGGCCAGCCTTGATCTTGAAGCTGCCGGAGCATCGTCATGCGGCGTTTGAAGCCACCTTTCTGGTTCTCAAGACCCGCGCAGCCGCACGGTTCGAGGAAGCCCATTTGCTCGCCGGTGAACACCAGGGCGAGGTCGGGTTTGGGCCAGTCGACGAAGATCTCGCCGTTGGCTTGGATGGGATCGACCTTGCTCGTGCCACCCGCTGCGATACGCACAACGGGCTTGCCCACGAAGTGGGCTTCGTAGCTGGAGCCGAGGCGGATCGGTTTGGGCTGCTTCTTCCGCGGCGATTCGCTGGCCGCGCCGTTCGTCAGGGCGAACGTCGCCCACATGGGGACGGCCAGCAGCACGAGGATCAACAGGAAGGGTCGTGAGTGCCGGAGGGCGGGATGCTTCGTCATAGAGAGCGTAGGGGGCATTGGTAAGTCGTGGGCGAACTACACCGTACTCGGATTGTCGGCGCTCGGGCTAAACTTCTCCACCCCCTCCACCGCTAGCTGGAATAACCGGCACGCTTGGGGGCCATTTCGGCGGCACTACTTCGTGACGCCCGCACCTTTCACCACAAACCGTACGTCCAGGCTGATTTCGGGGTTCGTGGGGTGATTGGTCTTTAGGACGATCCGACCGGCGTCCCCCTGCCCCGACCCGTTGCGGATCGCCGGCGGGGCTCCTTTGGGAATCCGTACCACGAGCGGCACGTGGGCCAGATCGTCGCGAAGCAGCTTTCGTTCACCGAGTTCCACTTCCATGAACTCGGGATCGAGCTTCTCGATTTCGAACTCAATGTCCTTGGCATGCTCGCCACTGACGTTAAGGAACAGCTTCACCTCCGCCCCGGCGCCATTTTGGACGTCGCCAAAATGGATGGCACCGGTCACGTCGTTCCACTGCGAGGGACCTCGGACTTCGATGTCACCCACCACGGTTCCCATGATCGGCACGCGAAGCTCTTCCGCCCCAGCAATGTTCGTCTTCAGGACGATCCAGTCGTTCAAGGGACCAAGTGGCAAGCTGTCGGGCGGAGTCACGTCGAGGCGGTAGCCCGAGATTGCCTTGGGGTCGGGCAGTTCGTCCTTGGCGACTTCGACGACCTCGACCTTGTAACCCGTGTTGGTCGTTTCGGGGGCGGGCTCGGCGGATTCAATCTTCAGTGGCTCGTCCTGGAACGACATGACGTAGATCGATTCTTTACGCCCTTCGCCAACGCGAAGCTTATCGAAGAACCACTCCTTGGGCTCCATCGCGCTCACATCGGTCACTTGGCCTTCGACAGTGAGCTCGACACGGCGAGCGCGGGGGTCGCTGGTCTCGAGCGTGGCGGTCTGGCGAAACGTCCCCGGCACGGTCTTCGCTTGCCACGTGAGCGTCAGCTCGGTGGACTCGCCCGGCGGGATTGGATTGTTCTTCATTTCACCGGCGGTGCACTTGCAGGTGGTGCTCACGACGGCGACCGACAGCGGCGCGGTCCCTCGATTAGAAACGACGAACGAGTGCTTGCGCTCCGTGCCGCGCTGCATGGTGCCGAAGTTGTACTCGCGCGAATCGATCTCGAACTTCGGAAAGCCCATAGGCGCGCCCGAGTCGGCACGCAGGATGGCGATGTCCTCGGCCGAGTGCTGCTCGCCGACGGTTCGCACCGCGGCCCACCACCCCAGCACGCTCCCCAGGAGCACCGACACCACGACCACCGGAAGCACACGCATGACGATATCACTCGGGACACAAGGAGAAAGACGACTGGCAACTCCTTCTATCTTAGGGCGACCGCGGCGGGCGGGTCAATCAATCGCGATTTCCACGCCGGGTGGGCGGCGGCGCAGCTCGGCCCGCAAATACTCGCGGCAAGCCGTGAAGAACTGCTGAAAATCGGCCCGCTGGTAGTCGGGGTAGGTCCACGGCATCTTCGTCCAGCCGGCCGAACGTGAGTACCCGAGCGTGATCTCAGCAAAGATGCCCCGGGCGAGGTAAATGCGGTGCGAGTGGTTCTTCGTCGACGCCAGCACCAGCTTCGACTCGGCGATGTAGCCGGGGTCGAGATTCAGCGGCCGGGGTTCGTCGTGCCCGGCAAGTTGGGCGTACTCGGTTTCCCAGTGGTTGGTCAGTCGCTTCACATCAGGAAGCGTGCCTGGGTCCATCAGCGCCGTGGACACAACAAACTGCTTCTTGAGCCCCGCGCCCATTTCGGCTTGATAGTAGTCGGTGTCGTCGAACACAAACGCATCGCTCACCAGAGCATGTGGCCCCCAAGTCGCTTCGATCTGCTCGCGCGCCCACGCGAGCGCCTCGTCATACCGACTGACAATCGGGACGAGTCGAAGCACGGGTTGGGGGGATTGGATGGAACCCATAAGAACCAACTAAGGGTTGAATTCGTCGCGGATCGACACGGATACAGCGAATGTTCGCGGACACGTTTAAAACTGCGCTATCTTTAGTCCGCGAAGCTCCGCTCCAGTCCGCGCAAATCCGCGACTGATTCTAATACGCCCGCGCGAACACTCCTCGCTGCTCGCTCTCGCCGCCGCTGAAGATGCACTTGCCCTTCTCCGGCTTGCCGTCGAGTGGAATACAGCGAGCGGTCAGCTTCATCTCTTTAAGCTTCGCTTCCATCTCGGGGCCGTCGACGAAGTGGCAGTAGGCCAGGCCGCCGGGCGAGTCTTCGGCGAAGAACTTCTCGAACTCGGCCATTGAGTTCAACTCGACCGAGGCTTCGTCGCGGAGCTTCGCCGCGCGGTCGAATAGGTTCTTCTGCATCTCGTCGAGGGTCTTCGCAATGTTCGCCACCAACTCGGCGCGGGGCGTTCCGACGCCCTTGCCATCGACGTCACGCCGCGAGACAAAGGCGCCGTCGCCCTTCACGTCACGAGGTCCGATCTCCACGCGTAGGGGCACGCCGCGCTTCACCCATTGCCATTTCTTGTCGCCGCCGCGGATGTCGCGGTCGTCCAGCTTCACCCGGACTGGCGCGCCGCTGTAGGTCTGGGCTTCGAGTTCGGCCTTGAGCGACTGGCAGTAGGGAAGCACTTCGGCCCGCTCGGCGTCGTTCTTGTAAATTGGCAGGATCGCGACGTGGGCCGGCGCGAGCTTCGGCGGCACCACCATGCCATCGTCGTCGGCGTGGGTCATGATCATGCCCCCGATGAGTCGCGTCGACACGCCCCAGCTCGTGGTCCAGGCGTGGGTCAACTCGCCCGCCTCGTTCTGGAACTTGATGTCTTGCGCCTTGGCGAAGTTTTGCCCCAGGAAGTGACTCGTCCCAGCTTGCAGCGCCTTGCGGTCTTGCATCATCGCCTCGATCGACAGCGTGTCGACCGCGCCGGGAAAACGCTCGCCGGCGGTCTTGCGACCCTTGATCACTGGCATCGCCATGTAGTTCTCGGCGAACTCGGCGTACACGTCGAGCATCTGCCGCGTCTCGGCCTGGGCTTCTTCGCTCGTCGCGTGGACGGTGTGCCCCTCCTGCCATAGGAACTCCGTTGTGCGGAGGAACATTCGCGTCCGCAGTTCCCAACGCACCACGTTGGCCCATTGATTAATGAGGATCGGCAAGTCGCGGTAACTCTGCACCCAGCGCGCGAATGTCGCGCCGATGATCGTCTCGCTCGTAGGCCGCACGATAAGTGGCTCTTCCAGCTTCGCCGCGGGATCGGGCATCAGTCCGCCGGAGCCGTTATCGACCAGCCGGTGATGCGTGACCACCGCACACTCCTTGGCGAAGCCTTCGACGTGCTCGGCTTCCTTTTCCAGGAAGCTCATCGGGATGAACAGCGGGAAGTAGGCGTTCTCGTGCCCCGTGGCCTTGAACATCGTGTCGAACTGCCGCTCGATGTTCTCCCAAATGGCGTAGCCCCATGGCTTAATGACCATGCACCCGCGGACATCCGACGTCTCAGCCAGCTCCGCCGCTTTGATGACCTGCTGGTACCATTCGGGATAGTCTTCGGTACGGGTGGGGGAAATCGCGGCCATATGCAAGATCTGGATTAAGGGTCGAGAGGTCAGGAATTCGAGCTCGCCATTCTAAGGCAGTTGGATGTTCTGTTAAATCCGAGGCTCGGGGCGCGACGCGAACCCCGAATTGGCCGGTTTTTCCGACCAAGCGTAGATCGTCGGCTAGTTTCGATCCGCGATACCGTGTTAACATTCGTCGCTTACCCCTCGCCCCCGACCCACGAAACCGAACGATGTCCCGACGCCACGCTACGCAACTTGCCCACAACGAACAGGTTCGGCAGGTTTTCCTCGCCAGCGACAAGAACCTCCGCCCCAACCGCAACGGCAACTACTATTTGCAATTGCAGCTTGGAGATCGTAGCGGCGTGATCGATGCGCGGCTGTGGAACGCCAGCGAGAAGGACTACAAGGACTTCGACAACGGCGACTACGTGCTGGTGGATGGCAGCACGCAGTTGTTCCAGGGGACCATGCAGCTGATCATCAACTCGATCCGCCGCGCCCGTCCCGACGAAGTGGACGAGGGGGACTTCCTGGTCCGTGCGCCGGCCGAGATCGATCAGTACGCCCGCCGCCTCGCCGAGATCCTGCGTGGCATCAAGACCCCCGAGCTGAAGAACCTGGCCGAGTGCTTTCTGATGGACGACACGTTCATGCAGAAATTCACCACCGCCCCGGCCGGCATGAAGAACCACCACGCCTACAAAGGTGGCCTCGTAGAACATGTGGTGAGCGTGATGGAACTGGTACTGCTGGTCGCCCCGCGATATCCGCAGCTCGACCAGGACAAACTACTGATCGGTGCGTTTCTGCACGATGCTTCGAAGGTCGACGAGCTGATGTACGACCGCGAAATCGGCTACACCGACGAAGGACAACTACTAGGTCACATGGTGATGGCCATGTCGCTACTCGATTCCAAAGTGATCGAAGCCGAACGACTCAGCGGCGAACCAATCCCGCGGTCGCTAGTGACCGAGATCAAGCACATGATCATCAGCCACCACGGCGAGTACGAGTACGGCAGCGCGAAGCTGCCCATGACCCTGGAAGCGGTCGCCCTGCACCACCTCGATAACCTCGACGCCAAGATCGCCAGCTTCAGCAGCCTGATCGCCGACTGCCCCAACAGCGACAGCAACTGGACGCAGTACTATCCGAACTTGGGTCGAAAGTTGTACAAGAGCGCGCCGGCGGAGTGAGCGCTTCGTGTCATCCTGAGGGAGCCCTAGCGACGGAAGGATCTCGCGTTTCGCAGTGCAACAAGTTCGGCGAGAAGAACCTCGGGTGGCTGGGGACGAGTTCTACGAGCCCCCAGATGTTAGCGTGCTGGGGGATCGCAGGACTCTTCCCTAGGCACCCCGTGCTAATCCTTCGTCTGCTCCAAGAATTGCTCGCTCCCGGCGAATAGGGTGGGGAGACTCACCACGATGCAACGCACTTTTCGACTTGGCCGACACATTCTGACAACAGCCATTTGGTGTGGACTGATTTTTGGTTTGATAGTCATCGGCTGCTTAGTGGTTAGCTTGCTGGATCCCGAACGTCCTTTCGCGTGGCTGGTAATGGCCGCATTCTGGTTTATGTGGGTTCTGCTGGCGGGCTATGAGATCATGACTTACTATCGAACACGGCTCGTAATCGATGGTCCGCGACTCATGGAACGGGGTGTGTTCTCTTCGCGAGAGCTGCTGCTCGATGATCCAACACGCCTTGATTGGCGAAGCGCTGCGCCGAGGGGAACGGTGGTCGCCCGTTCGTCCACGACACGAATTTCGATTCCCTTCCAAGCTCTCGATAGTCAAGATCGTGTCCCATTGATTGAACACTTGCGAAGCAAGCTCCCCGAGGCGCAGCAAACTGGGTGGGATTTATTCTGCGTGCGTTGTGCGATTCCGCTCCTGAAACCGGGTGTTGAGTCCTGCAGATCGCGCACAACTCGACGCGACATCGATCGAATATTTGCATGGATGTTCGTGCCAAGCTTATGCGTGACGGCCTTCCTAATCTGGATGGACGGTTGGAAGTATTGGCCCAGCGTATTCGTGCTGGCCCCGCTCTGGCTGGTGTTGCGGTTTATGGTCCCGAGCAAGGGCATGCGAGGCACGCCCATTTCAGAGCAGCCCGGCACGGTGTCGTGGGCGGTATCTTTCGCGGGATTTTTTGTCGGAATAGTCGTTAGCAGTTGGAGCCTGCCAGTTGCAGTTCTGATTTGGATCGTTGCCGTTATCTTCTTCGTGCGATTCTGTCGCGCAGCGCAGGGAGAAAACCTTCGCAAACGCAAAGAACAAGAAGAACAATCTAAAACCGCCGACGCCCGGTGGCAGGTAGCCCTCGCCGAGTACAAGCTCTCGGCATGTGATACCTAAGAGCTTCTGGGGGCTCGCTCCGCTCGTCCCCAGCCACCCACCAAGTCCTCAAAAAAGCCGATGTTGGGGTGCGGTGTAGCGAGAATTCGGGCGAGATCCTTCAGTCGCTAAGGCTCCCTCAGGATGACATGAGCCTGCGTTCTTCGAGCCCGGCGCACTAACAATCACTCTGCGGGCAGAGTAATATGGAGGTTCTGTCCGACGAGGCGTAGCTCGTCGGCTATTGGGAATACGCATGCCTTCGCTCGCCAATTCTCCCAACTCCCAACTTCCAACTCTGAACTGCCCCCGCCATGGACGCTGACCTTCGCGTTGCCATTTACACCTACACCCGGCAGCCGGCTTACACGCCAGTGAAGCCCGTGGTGATTGCTGAGCGGTTGGGGCTGATCGAAGAAGATCGCGTGCTCGCCGTGCGGCGGGTGATCAAGAAGATGGTGAAGGCCGGCGAGCTGGAGTACGGCCCCAATCACCTCGTGATGCCGACCGACGAGGACCATCCCTCGCGTGAGAATCTTGCCCCCAAGAAGAAGCCGAAGCCCGCGGACACCGCCAACCAGGTGCTTGGCACGTTCCGCCGCGTCTCGACGGGCGAGGGTTTCGTCCGTCCCGAAGGGACCATGGCCAGCGCTGGTCGTGATGAGGATGTGCATATCGCCAAAAACGCCGCGCTCGATGCCCACACGGGCGACAAGGTGCGCATCAAGGTCGACAAGCAGCCCGGCTACAAAGGCAAATCCGAAGGCCGAGTGATCGACGTGGTCGAGCGCGCCACCAGTCGGTTCGTCGGTACGTACTTCGAGCGCGACGACATGGGCCTCGTGGACGTCGACGGCAAGGTCTTCACGCAGCCCATCTACGTCGGCGACCCGGGCGCGAAGGGCGTGAAGCCGGACGACAAGGTGGTGATCGACATGGTCCGCTTTCCGTCGCACACCCGCGATGGCGAGGCGGTGATCGTCCAGGTGCTCGGCGGTAAGGGCGAGCCCGGCGTCGACACGATGAGCATCGTCTACGAGTTCGGACTGCCCGGCGAGTTCGGCGACGAAGTGATCGCCGACGCGCATCAGCAAGCCGATGAGTTCGACGAGTCGATCGGACCCGATCGTCGGGACCTGACGGGCGACACCATCATCACGATCGACCCCGCGACGGCCCGCGACTTCGACGACGCCATTTCGCTCAAGCGAATCGAAAGCCGGTACGGCACGGGGCACCACTGGCTGCTCGGCGTGCACATCGCCGACGTGTCGCACTTCGTTCCCGAGAAGACCGCGCTCGACAACGAAGCGTACAACCGCGCGACGAGCGTCTATCTGCCCGACACCGTCATCCCGATGCTGCCCGAGATCATCTCGAACAACCTGGCGAGCTTGCAGCCCGGCAAAGTGCGCTACGCGATGACCTGCGTGATCGAACTGTCCGCCGAAGGCGTACCCGTGGCGGTCGAGGTCTACAAGAGCGCGATCAAGAGTTGCCGACGATTCACCTACGAAGAGGTCGACGAGTACCTCTCCGCCAAAAACTTGGTGGAGCGAGGCGATCACGGATCCATCGACCACCTGAAGCTCGCCCCCGAAGTCGACAAGCTGCTTGGCGACATGTTCGAGCTCGCGATGATCCTTCGCAAGCGACGGTTCAACGCCGGGGCGCTAGAGCTCTCGATGCCGGAAGTGGAGATCGACCTGGACGATGACGGCCGGATGTCGGGCGCGCACGTCGAGACGAATACCGAAAGCCACCAGATGATCGAGGAGTTCATGCTCGCGGCGAACATCGCCGTGGCGACGAAGCTCCGCGACGCCGGCCTCATTTTCCTCCGCCGGGTGCATGGCGACCCCGACTCGCGAAAGCTCAAGACACTTACCGGCTTTGTCCGCGAACTGGGCTTTAAGGTCGAGAGCCTTGAGAGTCGGTTCGAATTGCAGAAGCTGCTCGACCAAGTGCAAAGCGACCCACGCCGCCACGCGGTGAACTACGCCGTGCTGCGGTCGATGCAGCGTGCCATCTACAGCCCCGAGGACGAAGGCCACTACGCCCTGGCGGCCGATTGCTACTGCCACTTCACGTCGCCGATTCGTCGTTACCCCGACCTGATGGTTCACCGACTGCTGAACCAGTTGAACCTGGGCAAGAAGCCGCCGCAAAAGATCGAAGAGTACTTCGCGTGGGGCGACCACTGCAGTGAGCGCGAGCAACGGGCCACCAATGCCGAGCGCGAACTGACGAAGGTCAAGCTGCTGACCTACCTGACCGACAAGATCGGGCTGGAGATGGAAGGCATCATCACCGGAGTGGAACGGTTTGGGCTGTTCGTCGTCGGGCGGGAGATACCGGCCGAGGGATTCATCCACATCTCGGCCCTCGGCGACGACTACTACAAGTTCGACCGCGACACCCACTCGATCACCGGCTTCCAGGCTGGCAACGCCTACCGCCTGGGCGACATTGTCCGCGTGGCGGTGGCGACGGTGGACGTCGATGCCCGCACGCTGGACTTCAAAATGCTGGGCCACATCTCCGGCGGCCACGCCCCACGCCCCAAGGAAGACGCGACCTCCCACAAGGACCGCAAGCCAAAGGGTAAGAACAAAGACCGGCGGAAGAAGCGGAAGCGGTAGCCTCCGCTGCTCCCTCTCCCTCACGCCTTCGCGACTAAGTTTACCAAGGTGGTCGGCTTGCTCGCGCGTAGCCGAGAGGGAGAGGGGACCAAAACGTTCACCGCTCGCTTCCGATCTTGCGACTCGCGATTCCGCAAATTCGATGGCAATTCGCGCTCCTGGCGGGGGCTACCGTGACGGGGGGTAACGACTAGAATGCCATATTGCCCGCCGGGCCCAATTTCTCTGGGCAAACCGCCCCGTTCGCGTGAGAGCTATCGCATGGCGACTACCGCTACTTTGGCCAAGACCCCGCTTCATGACTGGCACGCGTCGCACGGCGGGCGGATGGTCGACTTCGCCGGCTGGAGCATGCCGGTGCAGTACGCGTCGATCGTCGACGAGCACAACGCCACCCGAAACGCCGCCGGGCTGTTCGACATCTCGCACATGGGTCGCCTCGCGATCCGCGGCCCCGACTCGGCCAAGTTCCTCGACGCCATGGTCACCCGCCGCATCACCGACATGAAGCCGGGGCAGATTCGCTACGGCCTGGTGTGCAACGCCGAGGGTGGCATTCTCGACGACGTGCTGGTTTACCGCTGGGACGGGCATCTCAACAGCATGCCGACGCCCCCCGAATTCCACATGGTCGTCAACGCTAGCAATCGGCAGAAGATCGTCGAGTGGCTGGCCGATCGCCAAAACGAGTTCGCCGTACGCGTCGAGGACCTCACCCCCTCAACCGCGATGATCGCCCTGCAAGGTCCGATGGCGATTCAGATCGCCGACCCGCTGTGCGCCGAGGAACTCACCTCGCTGCGTTACTATCGCGGCATTGCGTCCCCCGTGCTGAACTACGACTGCTACGTGAGCCGCACCGGTTATACGGGCGAGGATGGCTGCGAGATCATTTGCGGCGCGGAGCACGCGCTAGAGATCTGGGAGACGCTGTACGACGCCATCCAAGAGTGCGGCGGCTCGGCCGTCGGACTGGGGGCGCGCGACACCCTTCGGCTCGAAGCGGGCATGCCGCTGTACGGGCACGAGCTTTCGGAGAACATCACGCCGCTACAAGCGGGGCTCGACTTCGCCGTGAACCTGGCCGACCGCGACTTCATCGGCCGCGACGCATTGGCGAACTCCATCGACGGAGCCCGCCCCGTGCGAGTCGGTTTGCAAATGGATGGCCGCCGCGCGGCTCGCGAAGGCTGCCCCGTGCTCGAAGGCGATAACCCCGTCGGCACGGTGACCAGCGGCACTTACTCCCCCACGTTCGAGCGCCCGCTCGCGATGGCGTTTGTGAAACCAGCCGTCGCCGCGATTGGAACGCCCCTGACCGTCGACATCCGCGGCACCCACCTCCCCGCGACCGTGGTCCCGCTGCCGTTTTACGAACGCGGTAAGTAATACAAACTCAACCTCCTCCGTAGCCGGACTCGCCAGAGTTCGGGCCTCGCCGAGGTCCACCCGAAGTCTTGCGACTCCGGCTACCAAGTTAAGCCTGCCCCATTTGGAGACACCAAGATGAATCCCGAAACATTGCTGTACGCGAAGACGCACGAGTGGGTATCGCTGGCCGACGAGGGTGGCTCGAAGGTCGCCACGGTTGGCATTTCGGCGTTTGCCGTCGAAGCGCTCACCGACTTGGTGTTCATGGAACTCCCCAAAATGGGCCAGCAGGTGAAGCCCGGCGACTCGATTTGCGAAATCGAGTCGGTCAAAGCGGTGAGTGATCTCTATAGTCCGGTCGAAGGCGAAGTCGTCGCGGTGAACGATCCCCTGCCCGACAACCTCGAAACCCTCAGCACCGACCCCTTCGGCGCGGGCTGGGTCTGCAAGATCAAGCTCACCGGCGAAACTGGCCTCGATAAACTGATGGACCACGCCGCCTACCAAGCCGTCTGCGCGGAAGAAGCACACTAGGGGAAATGTCCAATGACCAAATACCCAATGACCAATTAAAACTCATTGGTCATTGGTCATTCGAAATTGGTCATTGTCTCTAGTTAACATTTGAACCTCCAACGACCCACACGCCTGTGCCTTACATCTACAACACTCCCGACGATCAGGCCGAGATGCTTTCGGCGATCGGGGCTTCCAGTATCGAAGAGCTGTTTGCGCCGATTCCTTCGGACCTGCGCCTCAAGCGCCCGCTGGACATTCCGCCGGCCTTGGGCGAGCTCGCTCTTGAGCAGCACGTCCGCGAGCTGGGTGGCCGCAACATGCACGCCAGCAACTCGGTTTGCTTTCTGGGTGGCGGTAGCTACGACCACTTCGTCCCCGCGGCGGTGGACACCATCGCGGGCCGCAGCGAGTTCTACACCAGCTACACGCCCTACCAGGCCGAAGTGTCGCAAGGCAACTTGCAGGCGATGTTCGAGTACCAGTCGATGATCACCCGCCTGACGGGCCTCGCGGTCTCGAACAGCAGCTTGTACGACGGTGGCAGCAGCGTGGCCGAGGCGGTGCTGATGGCCGTCGACGTCACCAAGCGAATGGGCCGCGTCGTGGTGCCGGCGAGCGTTCATCCTGAGTATCGCCAAGTGATCGCGACGTACCTCGCCAACTTGGGCGTGGAGGTGGTGACCGTGGGCACGCCCGATGGCGTGGTGGACGTGGCGGAACTCGCCGCCGAGGTGAACGACCAGACCTCGTGCGTGGTGGTGCAGACGCCGAACTTCTTCGGCTGCCTGGAAGACGCCGAGGCGATTGCCAAGGTGGCTCACGATGCCGGCGCGCTCTGCATCGGGGTGTTCGATCCGATCAGTCTGGGCCTACTCAAGCGCCCCGGCGACTGGGGAGCCGACATCGCCGTGGCCGAGGGTCAATCGCTGGGCACCGCCATGAGCTACGGCGGACCGGTGCTTGGCATCCTGGCGTGCAAGGAAGAACTGATCCGCCGCCTGCCGGGCCGCGTGGTGGGCCTGACGACCGATCGTCGTGGCAACCCCTGCTACACGCTCACCATGCAAACCCGCGAGCAGCACATCCGCCGCGAGAAATCGACGAGCAATGTCTGCACCAACCAGGCGCTGTTCGCGCTGCGGGCCACGGTCTACCTGACGCTCGTCGGCCCCGAAGGCCTGCGTGATGTGGCGAACCTCTGCCTGCAGAAGAGCCGGTACCTGGCCGAGAAGCTCGACGCCACGAGCCGGTTCGAGGTGGTGTTCTCCGCGCCGACGTTCAAAGAGTTCGTGGTGCGTGACAAAGAGAACGCGGTGGAAGCCCTGGTGGCCGACGCCGCGAAGGAAGGCTACCTCGCCGGCATCCCGCTGGGCCGTTGGTACCCGGACCTCGCCGACTGCATGCTCGTGTGCGTGACCGAAAAACGAACCAAAGCCCAAATGGACGCCCTGGTCGAAGTGCTCCAAACCGGCGCCGCGAAGGCGGCAGCGGATGAGTTGATTCAAGCCGGGATCTAAGGCGAGCGTAAACTAAGGCGAGCCGGGAGCGCCCCTTCCCAGAAAAGCAGCGACCGGAGTAAAGGAACCACAACGAAACGACGGACACGACGAGAACAGCCCCGAAGGGGCGAAATAGGATAGCCCAGGGTAAGCGAAGGCGAGGTACGAGCCGCCGCGCCACCCTGGGTTGGAAGCAAGCAAGAGATAGCGGTCGAGGAGAACACGTTCCACTAGCCGGAGCAACGCCGAGACCGCAACCAAGCCGCACTCAGCCACCTTTCTTCAACGGATTGAACCACAGAGAGCACAGAGAGACACGGAGGAGAAGCCTCGGTTTCAAAATCCCCCACTTTCATCGCGAGGACTCAGGCATGCTCGGTAAACAACGAATTTTTTTGGGCGGTTGCCCTCCTCGTCGGCCTCGGCATTGTGAGTTATCAAACGAGCCGCGCTGAGGAGCAACAAGCAGTCGCACCAGTGGTGACGCAGTGGGAGTATGAAGTAATTAGTCAAGCTGCCGGCACTCTTGATTACAGGGAAGCAAACAGGCTAGGGAAGAAGGGTTGGGAACTCACCGCCGTTGCTCCGACCCAAGATGGGTCCCACTTCTTGTACTTCACACGCCCCAAATCCTCTCCGTGACCTCCGTGCCCTCTGTGGTAAACAAAAACTAAAACACACTCCGGTCGCCGCTTTCCTGCGAAGGGGCGCTCCCGGCTCGCCTAAAACACTCAAACCCCCGCTGCAATGAGAAACACTCGCGATACCAAGTTGATTTTCGATCTCTCGCGTCCTGGTTGCCGGGGGGCGGTGCTGCCGGAGTGCGATGTGCCGGCGTCCGACGCTTCGGTGCTGCTGCCCGCGGGGATGCTCGCGACCGCGCCGCCGGCGCTGCCGGAAGTGACCGAGCCCCAGGTGGTGCGGCACTTTGTGAATCTGTCGCAGCTCAACATGAGCGTCGACACGCACTTCTACCCGCTCGGTAGTTGCACGATGAAGTACAACCCCAAGCGGAACGAGCGGGCGGCTGCTATGCCGGGCTTCGCCGAAGTGCATCCCTACCAGCCCGACGAAACCAAGCAGGGCATGCTCGAGATGCTGTTCGAGATGCAGGAGATCCTCAAGGAGATCTCGGGCCTCGAAGCGTGCAGCCTCCAACCCGCGGCCGGCGCGCATGGCGAGCTGGCGGCGCTCTTGGTGGCCGCGGCCTACTTCAAGGACATGGGCGAGGACCATCGCCGCAAGGTGCTGGTGCCCGACAACGCCCACGGCACCAACCCGGCGAGCGCGGCGATGGCCGGGTTTGACACGGTGACCGTGAAGACCAACCTCGACGGCGGCGTCGACATGGACGACTTCCACGCGAAGCTCGATGACGACATTGCCGTGTTCATGATCACCAACCCCAACACGGTCGGCATCTTCGAGTCGCACATGCGCAAGCTCGCCGACGAGGTGCACGCTCGCGGTGGCTTGATCTATCTCGACGGCGCGAACATGAACGCCATCCTCGGCATCACCCGCCCCGGCGACTTTGGCGCCGACATGCAGCACTACAACCCGCACAAGACCTTCAGCGGCCCCCACGGCGGTGGTGGCCCCGGCGCGGGTCCCATCTGCGTGGTGGAGAAGCTCGCCCCCTACCTGCCCGGCCCGGTGGTGGCGAAGTCGGAAACGACCCACGACGGCGAAACCGATGCCTATTACTCGCTGGTAACCCCCGAGAAGTCCATCGGCAAGATGCGGGCGTTCTTCGGCAACACGGGCGTGTTGCTGCGGGCGTACTGCTACATTCGCACCCATGGTCCGCAGGGCCTGCGCGAGGTGAGCGAGAACGCCGTATTGAACGCCAACTACCTGCTCGCCCGCGTGAAGCACTTCCTGCCGGTGCCGCAGGGGGACCGCTGCATGCACGAGTTCGTCGCCACGGCTTCGAAGCTCAAGAGCGAGCGGGGCATCTCCGCGATGGACATCGCCAAGCGGCTACTCGACTTTGGCTTCCACGCCCCGACGGTTTACTTCCCGCTGACGGTCAAGGAATCGATCATGATCGAGCCGACCGAAACCGAAAGCAAAGACACGCTCGACGCCTTCGCCGAAGTGCTGTTCCGCATCACGGAAGAAGACCCCGGCATCCTGCAAGACGCCCCCCACACGACCCGCGTCAGCCGGCCGAACGAAGTGGCGGCGGCGCGGAATCCTTGCTTGGCTTGTATGTAATCAAACAACTTGTTCCCACGCTCCGCGTGGGAACACAATGGATGACCGCTCCGCGGTCCCGAAGTTGTTGAAAGCTAGTGTTAGGTCATTGGCCGCAGAGCGGCCGGGCATGCATTCCCACGCGGAGCGTGGGAACGAGGAGGGAAGGACGACAACGCAGTTAAAAGCTGCGGACTAGCCCGACGGCTATTTTCGTCATAACTGCTGAGGTTGCGGATTTGGCTGAAATCTCAATTCCTGAGCAACGTGTTTGCGAAAGACTTGGGCCGCTTCTCCGAGAGCATTCCGTTGGCGAATCCCTCGGCGACCAGCTCACCGCCGGCGACTTGATGGTGTCTTTCGAGTGGTTTCTTCCAGAAGTGTTGCGCGAAGTTCACGCCGAATGGAGGGGTGAGGCCTTGGATGGCATCTATCCTCGATTCTTCCGCAAGATTGGAGACCGCGAAGCCGAACTGCTAGGGCTGGCGATTTTCATTTCCGACCAAACGCTAACGCCCATTCACTTCTGCATCCAGCTGTCTCCAAATTTTGACTTCGTTAGTTGGATTGAATTGCGACTCGGTGAGCACACGGGTACCGGATGCAGACGTGAACCTTACGGTAGCTCCAAAGCTCAGGGCACAATGCTGCACGTTGCCGAGCGATTCGACTCAATCGACTGGTTCTATCACGTCGGCTATGGTGAACGCGATGCATAACTCGGATGTGTTTCCACCTCATCCACGTACGTTCTGTCCAATCCACGTTCGCATTCCCGCCGCCGTCTCTGCGTCTCTGCGTGAGAAAACAGGCCCGCTGGAAGATATGGCCAAGTGCCGCGAAGACGCAACTGGATTCGCTACAATGCCCGTACGTTCAAATTAGTTGATGGGCACACAACGGATCTTTGTTTTCGGAGATGGCGATGTCTTGGAGAACGGGTAGCGCGCTCTTTCTAGAGATTTGGCCGCTGATTGTGAAGCACATCCCTGACTCCGAAGAGAGGATTGAATTCACTGCTCGCATTTTGGAGAGCTTTGCCGCCGAGGATATGGACACTTGGGATGTCGAAGACGTTCATCCAGACATCAGAGCTGCTCTGGAGTTGAGCGGACTGGGTGTTTCCGAACCCGAACGCTGGCCCGAGGAACATTCCCAGTGGCCTAAGCCAAGAGAGACACCATGCCCCAACTGCGGCAAAGCATTGCGTTCCGCCTTCGCCAAGCAGTGCCTCCATTGTGGTTCTGACTGGCATTAGGCATTCTACACTCTCTCGCCTGTAGCCAACCTCCATCCGCGTCCCCATTCCCTCCGCGTCTCTGCGTGACATCCCCATGACCGACTGCCAACTCATGATCGACCCGCCGCAGACGGGGTCCTGGAACATGGCGGTGGATGAGTGGCTGTTGGGGCGGGCGCTGAGGGATGGGGTGATGACGCTGCGGTTCTATCAGTGGGACACGCCGACGCTGTCGCTGGGGTACTTTCAGAAGCTGGGCGATCGTGGCTTGCACGCCGGTAGCAGCGACTGCCCCGTGGTCCGGCGGGCTTCGGGGGGTGGGGCTTTGGTGCACGATCGCGAGCTGACCTACACGCTCGCCGTCCCGGCCAGCCATCCGCTGGCCCGCGATACCCAGGCGCTCTACGACGCGGCGCATGAGACGCTGGTGGACCTGTTGGGCCAAATTGTCCCGCCCGGCGAGGGGCGATTCTCGCTCAATGCCGAGACCCAGGGGCGTGGCGTGGGGGAGCCGTTCCTTTGCTTTCTCCGCCGGGCTAAGGGGGATGTGATCTTCATCGATCCCGCGCAGCCACAGCCCCTCACCGGCGATGGCTCCCACAAGATTTGCGGGAGCGCTCAGCGGAAGCATCACGGAGCCGTCGTCCAGCATGGCGGTGTGCTCTTGGGCCAGTCATTACGGGCGCCCGAACTGCCGGGTCTGGCGGAGCTAACCGGTTTGGGAATAACCCCCGAAAAGCTCGGCGAATTATGGGTTAGCTCCCTCGGCGGCCGGTTGGCCCTGCGGTTAACCCCCGCCGAACCCTTATCCCCGAAGGCGTACCGGGCCGTCGCCGACATCGCGGCGGCCAAGTTCGCCTCGCCGGCTTGGACCGCCCGGCGCTAAGGCACACGGTTTGCCCGCTTGTGACCAACTGGGTCCGAGGCGGTACCAATAAGCGTGCTTTAGCGCAAAAGAGTTGTGTGTTGGCGCAAAGTGCCGGCTGCCGCAACCCATTGAGTTCGTACAGTCGTAGAAAAGTTGGAATTTTCCTCTCAACTCTCTTTACGAGTTCCAGTTAAGATTTACAGTATTGGCTAGCTCGGTGGTTCGTACTTATACCTCAATCATCATCAACCACCTGGCGAAGCTGTGCCGATGAAACTCCACAGGGACCCACCGTGGTCACCCTTATCCGTGTGGACATCCATGGGAATCGACTTTCTGTAAATCCGTACGTGCACCCCATTCGGACTATTTTGCTGTAGTCATTCATAACAGCAGGTGCGGAGGAGGCAGGAGAAGACGATGAAGTTAGTTGTCTTGGCAGGAGCCAAATCGGGGACGGAAATCCCGCTGAAAAAGGAAAAGTTCGTCATCGGTCGGGCGAGTGATTGCACACTACGCGCCGGCAGCGAGGCGATCAGCCGGCATCACTGCGCCATCGTGCGCGGCGAGGAGGGGCTCAAGGTTCGCGATCTCGGTAGCCGCAATGGCACCTGGGTGAACGACAATCGCATCGAAGCCGAAACGCTGCTCAAGAGTGGCGATAAACTGCGCGTGGGCTCGCTCGAGTTCCGTATCGACCTCGGGCAGGACATCAACCGCACGAAGAAGCCGAAGGTCGCCAGCATTGGCGAAGCGGTCTCTCGCACCGCGGCGGCGAACCCCGACGACTCGGCGGTGATGGAAGACGACATCAGCCGCTGGCTGATCGGACCCGACCCCGCCACCTCGGCGGCATCGCGCGACACGCAGTCGTTCCGCATGGACGAGACGCGTACCATCTCCGACATCCCTAAACTTCCCGTAGCCGCTACGACCGAATCCGACGAGACTGCCGAGACGACCGAAGAGGTGGCCGAGGAGTCGAAGGACAAGTCCAAGAAGTCCTACGGCAAGCTTCCTCCGGTGCCGAAGAAGACGACCAAGGACAGTCGCGAAGCGGCGGCCGATATTCTTCGCGAGATGACCCGCCGGCGTTAACAGTGCCAGGCGGAATCGATGCCAATCGGGGTGGTCTTTGCGCCACCGCTGCGTACGATATTGGTGCAGGTCGCCGCTGGTGCGCGGCGACCTATCGTACTGATTTCTTTCTGACCAGCGTCCCCACCATCATGTCCAAGAATCGCCTTCCCCAATCCCAGTCTCAACCTGGCCAGGGCCCCGCACTGTTGGGGCTAGCGCTCGATGGCAGCGATGGCCACACCCGGCTCACTCGGTCGAAGGACTTTGTGCTCGCTGGGGGCTCGGAGGAAACGCATAGTGTCATGCGTGAGACGGTAATTCGCGTGACCGAGAAGCTCGACAGACGAGGCAAGTCGCTCCGCGATGTCTCCTCGGAAGAGCTGCGCGATACGTTCAACGACGTGCTCTCTAAGTAGTTGTTCTGGCACCTCGCCCTGCTCGGGACCTCCCGAGTTTCTTCGTTCTGGCATAGCGTTTGCTTTTCTGGTTTCTCAGACAACTGAGTGTGACACGCACTCAGTCACTCGTCAACGAAACAAGGAACAACGTCATGCGTCGGGCAAAACTTATCTCTGGATTTGCAGCGACCAGCTTGCTGATCGCTCTGCCAACCACGTCCCTCGCACAAGGCTCGCCCGATCTCGATAAGGGGTCAGGTGTTGGCCACTCGGCATCCCCCACGGGCCGCGCGGAAGCACGCCAACAGGAGCGAATCACGCCGCGTTCGTGGAGCAACGAACCCCAAGAGAAGCCTTGGTTCCTCGAAGACTCGGTGCGCGCCGAGCTTGGCATTCAAGAGCGGGAAGTTGGTCCGCTTTACGACAACTATGCCCTTGTGTGGCAACGCTACAAAGAGAACCAGGCGAAGCTCGAAGCGGGTCGCACCGCGGAGGAGCAAGCCGCCGAAGAGCAGGCCGAACTCGCAAAGGATCTTCGCGCCAACTACAACCGCGACATGGAAGAGTACGCGTCGCGTTATATGAACGACACGCAGCGGCAGCGTTATCAGCAACTCAATACGCAGTACCAAGGGATCAACGCATTCAGCGATCCGGGTTACGTCGAGTACTTCGGGTTTGACGATCGTCAGCTTGGATACATCGACCGCTTGCAAGGCAACTACAACGCACGGATGGACGAGCTCAGTCGCTTTACGGGCGATCCCGAGGAGCGACGCCGAGCGTTCAACGACCTGCGTCAACAAACGCAAGCCGACCTCGATCGCATCCTGACCGATCGCCAGCGGCAGCAGTTGCAAGAGATGCAGGGCAACCCATTTGAGTTCAACGACAACGACTTCCTTCGCTCGGCGGAAGATATCGATACGGGTGCACAACAAGCCGCGAACCCGACGGGCCCCAATACCGGTACTCCCGGAAGCCCCAATCCTGGTTCGGGTGTGGGACTGCCACAGGGTGCGGGACAAGGTAGTGGAGTTGGTCTACCCCAACCCACTGCTCCCGGGTCGGGGACCAGTGGCCCGCCCAACAACGGCCCGGGTGGCACCTCGGGTGACCTCGACGACAACACCAACCCCAATATGAACAACAACAATAACAACGGCAGTGCCGCGCCCGGGAACAACAATACTGGCAACCGCCGTGGCAATAGCAACACAGGCACCCAGCCCCGCAATCCAAATCCAAGAGCGGGGGCGCCGAGAGATCCGAGTACGGTACCCGTGCCGTTCCCGGGTAATTCACCCGGGAACGGCGGTGGAGTTGCCCCCGCGGGTGGCGGAACCGGAGGAGCGGGCACGGGTGGTGCCGGAGGTGGTGCTGGTGGAAGTGGCGGGGCTGGTGGCGCGGGTGGCGGTGGTGGCTCGGGCAGCTAAGAACGCACATCGATAAATACCGCGAAAGCGGTATCAGGCAGCCTGGACAGGTGGATTCCGCACCAAGCCCCTGTTCCAGGCTGCCGTTTTTATTCACGGAGTTCGAGGCATTGAGTCCCCTCTCCCCGTCCCTCACCCGGGACGGGGAGAGGGGACTCTTCTTTTGCTATACTCATTTGCTTTCCACTCCCCCTGCCCTCTCCTGCATCATGTGCGGACGCTACGTCTTCGGTCCCGCTACGCGCGACTATTGGGTCGAGCTGCAAGGCTTTCTCGACACGCTTGGTCCGCGCTACAACGTCGCAGTCACCAGCACGGTACCGATTCTCAAAGCGGGTCGCGAACCGGCCGCGGTGCGCTGGGGACTGATCCCTTCGTGGTCGAAAGACAATTCAAGTGCCGTGCGGTGCTTCAACGCTCGCGCCGATTCGGTAGCGGACAAGCCTTCGTTCCGCGCCGCGTTTAAGAAGCGGCGGTGCATCGTCCTCGCCGATGGCTACTACGAATGGACGGGGCCGAAGAACGACAAGCGGGCGCACTACATCCATATGCCCGATGGTCGCCCCATGGTGTTCTACGGCTTGTGGGAATCGTGGTCGGGGCCGAAGGACGCCCCGCTCGCCGAGCCGCTCGAAACCTGCGCCATCATCACGACCGACGCCGCCCCCAGCATCGAGCACATTCACAACCGCATGCCGGCGCTCACCGATCCCGACGACGAAGCGATTGACCTATGGCTCGATCCCGCGTTCGAGGATTACAAGCATCTCGAATCGCTGCTGGTTCCCTACGAGGGGGAGCTGCTGGAAGAACCGAAGAGCAAGTATGTCAATAACGTAAGGAATCAAGGCCCCGAGTGCCTGGAGAACGCCGAAGAGTAGTAACCCGGCTCCCAACTTCCAACTTTCTCGCGCATCTTCCGCATGTGCCCTTTTCATGCCGCCCGCCAGTGGTCAGACTGGGCAGTCCCAAACCGTTCACGGAACTTGCAGGCGAGATCGAGGGACGTCTATGTGGCGACGCCAAGCGTTTACGAGTAAGCCTCTACAGGTTCTGCTGGATGAGGCCTCGGGCGAGCACCGACTTCACCGCGTCCTCGGTCCTTGGGCCCTCTCGGCGCTCGGCATTGGTGCCATCATCGGTACCGGCATCTTTGTGCTGGTGGGCGAAGCGGCGCACGACTACACCGGGCCCTCGTTGATGCTCTCGTTCGTCGTTGCGGGCACGGCGTGTATCTTCGCCGCGCTCTGCTACGCCGAGTTCGCCTCAATGGCCCCCGTGGCCGGCTCTGCCTACACCTACGGCTACGCCACGATGGGCGAGCTCTTCGCCTGGATCATCGGCTGGGACCTCGTGCTCGAGTACGCGGTCTCGTCAGCCGCCGTCGCGCACGGGTGGTCCAAGTACTTTCAGAACTTACTAGGCATGGTGGACCTGCAAGTTCCACTCGCATGGCGCGACGCGCCGTTTGACTACAACCTGCACACCGGCGAGTTCCACAGCACCGGCAGTTACTTCGACCTCCCCGCGTTTCTCATCTCGCTGGCGGTGACGGTCATTCTGGTGATTGGCATTCGCCAAAGCACCTGGGCCAATGGCATCATGGTGATCATCAAGGTCGCTGTCGTGCTGTTCGCGATCCTGGTTGGGGCGTTCTACATCAACCCCGATAATTGGACCCCGTTCGCCCCCTACGGGTACACCGGCGTTAGCTTCTTCGGCCACACCGTGCTCGGTCAGGAGAGTGCCGGCGGAAAGCCGGTCGGCATGCTCGCCGGTGCCGCAATTATCTTCTTCGCCTACATCGGTTTCGATGCGGTCTCGACGCACGCTGAAGAAGCCAAGAAGCCCGAACGCGATGTCCCCATCGGCATCATCGTCAGCTTGGTGGTTTGCACGCTGCTCTACATCGCCATGGCCGCCGTGATCACCGGCATGGTTCCTTACAACCAGCTCGACAAAGGTGCCCCCGTCGCCGACGCGTTCGAACAGATCGGCATGCCCGGCGCGCAGCTGCTAATCAACATCGGCGCGATCGCGGGCATGACCTCGGTGATGCTGGTGACCATGCTCAGCCAGCCCCGCGTGCTGCTCGCAATGGCGCGAGATGGACTGCTCCCCGAAAAGTTCTTCGGCGCGGTGCACGAGACATTCAAGACTCCGTGGAAGTCGACTATCGTCACTGGCTTCGCGGTGGCGGGCCTTAGTTCGCTGCTACCCCTCTCGGTGCTCGCCGACCTGGTGAACATTGGCACGCTCTTGGCCTTTGCCATGGTCTGCCTGGCGGTGCTCATCATGCGCCGCACCCACCCCGACGCTCATCGACCATTCCGAGTGCCGTTTTCTCCCTTGCTGCCGATGCTGGGTATCGGGTTCTGCTTGCTGCTGATGTTCAGCCTGCCGATCGAAAACTGGTTGCGACTCGCCGGCTGGTTGCTCGTTGGCTTCGCGATTTACTTTTTCTACGGTCGCCGCCACAGCAAGATGGGCATCGCCCTGCTGCGTGAAGAAGCCGAGCATGGCCTCTCCCCCGCGGGCGCGAACATCGATCCAGTACAAGATGACAAGTAGCGTCACAATTCGCAAGCCGCATCCGACGCCCGCGATGCAACAGCACCAGCGTCCTGCGATTGTGAGTAGGTTCGGTTGGGCCGCAGGTGTCTCGGTACCAGCTTCGTGGGCGCGGTATACTTCAAGAGGAGTTCGGATGTGGGCTGACGGCGGCAAGCTCGCCTGAGTGCTGCCTGCGAACGATTGCCTGCAAGAGCACTGCCGGCAAAGCGGGAGTCGCGCCCGTGCTCGAAGAAAGGGTAGTTGCCCGATGTCCTCGCTCGTAGGCTTTGCTGGTAGAGTTTGGAATCGCAAGTCGATTCTCATCGCGGGCGTGGCGATCGCCGCCATCGTGCTGCACTTGTTGCTTCGGTTCGTTTTTCATGCGAGCCCCGAGGCGTACCAACTGCCGCTCCTCGTCTCGCTGGTGATCGGTGGTGTGCCACTCGTTTTCGAGCTACTTCAGAAGCTCTTCCGCCGCGAGTTCGGTTCCGACCTGCTCGGCGGTATCTCGATCGTCACTTCGGTGCTGCTGGGCGAGTTCCTGGCCGGCACCATCATCGTGCTGATGCTCTCGGGGGGCGAAGCCCTCGAAAGTTACGCGTTGCGACGCGCCTCGTCGGTGCTCGCCGCCCTGGCGAAACGCATGCCCTCGGTTGCCCACCGCAAACAGGGTAGCGCCATCGTCGACGTGGCCCTCGACCAAGTTGCGATCGGCGATTCGCTGGTAATCTACCCCCACGACATTTGCCCCGTCGATGGAGAGGTGCTAGAAGGCCACGGCTCGATGGACGAGTCGTACCTGACCGGCGAGCCCTTTCAAATCACCAAGACTTCGGGCTCGATGGTCATCTCCGGGGCGATCAACGGCGAAGCCGCGCTCACGATCCGCGCGACCAAACTCGCCAGCGATTCGCGCTACGCCAAGATCATGGAAGTGATGCGCGAGTCCGAGAGCAAGCGCCCGCAACTCAGGCGACTGGGCGATCAACTCGGAGCCATCTACACCCCCATCGCGCTTGCCGTCGCCTTCGCCGCATGGTGGATGAGCGGCGAAGCCATTCGCTTTCTGGCCGTCCTCGTCATTGCGACCCCCTGCCCGCTGCTTCTCGCGATCCCCATCGCGATTATCGGCTCGGTCTCGCTTTCGGCCAGCCGCGCGATCATCGTCAAAAGCCCTGTCGTGCTCGAACAGATCACCGGGTGCCGCACCGCCATCTTCGACAAGACCGGCACGCTAACCTATGGCGAACCCAAACTCACGCAGCAATTGGTTGCCCCCAGCCTGGATCCACGCGAAGTCCTCACCCTGGTGGCGAGCCTCGAACGCTATTCCAAGCATCCTCTCGCGCGGGCCATCCTCGCTGCTGCCCGCGATGCACGCCTCTCGCTCCCCGAAGCCACCAACGTCGGCGAAGCCCCCGGCCAAGGCCTGCGGGGCACCATCGCCGGGCGTCAACTGCTCATCACCAGTCGCAAGAAGGTGGTGGACCTCGGCATGGCGACAGCGGAGCAGCTCCCGCCGACAGCCGGCGGACTGGAGTGCGTCGTCGCGATCGACGACCGCTACGCCGCGACCTACCAGTTTCGCGATGCGCCGCGTGCCGAGAGCCGGTCGTTCATTGGCCACCTCGGCCCCAAGCATCAGTTCACGCGCCTGATGCTGCTCTCCGGCGATCGCGAGTCGGAAGTGCGCTATCTGGCCGAGCAAGTGGGCATCACCGAGATCTTCGCGCAGAAAACGCCCGAGGAAAAACTCGCCATCGTGCGTCAAGAAACGGCGAAAGCCAAAACGCTGTACCTGGGCGACGGCATCAACGACGCCCCCGCCATGATGGCCGCGACCGTCGGCATGGCCATCGGCCAGAACAGTGACGTCACCGCCGAAGCCGCGGGCGTCGTGATCATGGACAACTCGCTCACCAAGGTCGACGAGTTCCTGCACATCAGTCGGCGGATGCGAACCATAGCGCTCGAAAGCGCGGTCGGCGGCATGCTGCTGAGCATCATCGGCATGGCCTTCGCCGCCACTGGATACTTAAGCCCCGTCACCGGCGCAATCATCCAAGAAGTGATCGACGTGCTAGCCGTGCTCAACGCCTTACGAGCAGCGTTCCCGCCAAGAGTTCTTCACGACATCGCGCCCGCGGATTCCGAAACCCAGGATCCCATTTGACGGACATGAAATTCAAAGAGTCGTGAACTCTGCGTCAGTCCATTCAAGACACACGCTCCACTCCCATTGGATTGCCAGCGGCGCGAACCAGTGTTAGCATGACGACAAGTTGGCCCCACTTCCGAGGGCCCTTTTGCAAATAAGGGAGAGCAACATGGCAACATTGGTCATCATCGGCTACGAGAGCGAAGTCAAAGCCGAGGAAGTTCGCCTCGCACTCATCAAGCTGCAAAAGGATTACCTCATCGACCTCGCCGATGCCGTGGTGGTCGTTCGCGACGCCGATGGCAAGGTAAAGCTCCGCCAAATGTACAACCTCACGGCAGCCGGTGCCGTGGGAGGTGGCTTCTGGGGAACGCTGGTTGGCATCTTGTTCCTCAACCCGCTGTTCGGACTCGCTGTGGGTGCGGGTGCTGGCGCCATTTCCGGGGCGCTGCAAGACATTGGCATCAACGACGACATGATGCGCAAGATGGCCGAAACGCTAAAGCCAGGCACCGCCGCCCTGTGCGTGCTCGTCCGCCAGATGACCGAAGACAAGGTGCTGGACGAGATCAAACCGTTCGGCGGCACCGTCATCCGAACCAGCCTGTCGCACGAAGACGAAGACAAACTTCGCGCCGCGCTCGCTGCTACTCAAACGCCGACCGCCTAAGCAATAGAGCCGATACCCCGGCTTCGTAGGGTGGGTGGTTCTGCCGCCAGTCAACTTCAATCCACTAGCACGCTGACCGGCAGGTTCACCCACCTTTTCCGCAGACTGCTTCATGGTGGGTAAACCTGTCGGCCTTCACTCGTGTACGACGCGCGAATCGTGTCGCGCCGACGGAACCACTCACCCTACGTTACTTGCCCCGCATCGCGAAGCTTCAGCAGCGGATAGCAGAATACGAATTGGAACTCGGACGTCTGAATCCGGCTCCGGAACCCAACGCCAATGGTTGAGTTCATTCGACTGACTTTGCGAGTGCAAATTTTGCACGTCAACTCTTTGGGATCTGGCACGCCCGCAAAGTCTCGGAAACCCGCCAAGCGCTAACGCGCGATGGTCGGCTCCACCCTCTGCACGAGCGGTACAAGCGGCATAATGGCCGCCCGGACTCTAGGGATTGCCACAGCTTATTTGCTACCAGGAATGGCACCGTATATTTCATTAGCCGAGCGTATGACCTATCCGGTCGACACCGCGCTCGCTTCCAAGTGCACCACACGTTCCTGCCCTTGCGATTCACGTCACGGTACATGGTTGATGACATTCTGGACAGCACGGTCCAGTTTCCGAGCATAGCACTCCCGCCCTCTTTATTTTATTAGGAATCTCACCCGGAAATTCCCTAACGATATAGGCTTAGTTCCGAAGCGCGTGTCGATTCATTCCCTTGGGCATTTTGGCCCCACAGCGAGAGAAGCACGATGCAATCCGAGAATCTTATAACCGGCCAGTCGATCGACAGTCTACGAGAATTACTCGCCGATCGAGTTGTCGACCGGCAGGACGCGCTGCGGCCAGCCCTCGCCCTCCGCCGTGAGGATCCTATTCGGGCCAAGCGTGTCGAGGATGTGAAGTGTTACTTGGACTGCCTGGCGGAGGCGATTGCCGCGGGGCGGTCGCAACTCTTTGCGGACTACATCGCGTGGGCAAAGGTCACGCTTCATGCGCAAGGAGCTCCTGAGCAAGATCTGGCAGAATCTCTAGAGCTATGCCGCGAAACTATTGAAGGGGCTCTGCCACACTCCCAATCTGCTATCGCCGATCAGTATATCTCCGACAGCCTCGTACGCCTTCCTGCACTACCGACCGCCATGCCAAGCTACTTCGACTCCGACCGGCCGCTGGCGGATCTCGCTAGAGAGTACCTGAGTGCCTTGCTCGAGGCCGATCGTCGCAAGGCGAGCGAACTTATCATGGACGCCGTGGAGCAGGGAACTTCGGTGCAAGATATCTACTTGCACGTGTTTCAACAAACGCAGTACGAAATCGGACGACTATGGCAGGCCAACCAGATTAGCATCGCGCAGGAGCATCTCTGCACGGCGGCAACGCAGCTAATCATGTCGCAACTCTACCCACTTATCTTCGCCAGCGAGCGGAAGAATCGGCGAGTTGTTGCGGCATGCGTGGGGGGTGACCTGCATGAAATCGGCATCCGCATGGTTGCCGACTTCTTTGAGATGGCGGGATGGGATTCCTTCTACCTCGGTGCCGACGTGCCCAACGACGGAATTGTGCAAACCGTGATCGATCGCGATGCCCATGTGCTGGCAGTGTCGACAACGCTCACAACCAACATATCTTCCGTCACCACACTAATCTCGGAGGTTCGTTCGCATCATCAATGCAACGACACGATCATTCTCGTGGGCGGCCACCCATTTCAAGTGGCACCCGATCTCTGGCGCGAAGTGGGGGCAGATGCACAAGCGGCCGACGCCGCCGAAGCAATCGAACTGGCTGAACTCTTTCTACCTGAGGAAGTGGTCACATGAACCATTGCGATGATCACGCGGGTATCGTCCTGCAATGCGATCCGTCAGGCCAGATCATCCGGGTCATTCGCGATGACATCGGGATCACCACAGGCCTTGAATCCCAAGCTACGCTCATTGGCATCTTCGACCACGATAGTCGTGAGAAGGCCCAGCAGTTCCTTCGCGCAGCCTTCGAATCGCATGCCGCGTTCGGTTGGGAGCTTAACGTTCGCTGCGACAATCAGATAACCGGGCTGGTCCTCACCGGCGGGCTTACCGGCGAAGGGATCATCGTGTGTGGCTCCCCTTCGGGGGCCAGCATTCACAAGCTGCTCAGCGAAATGACGGAGATTCATAACGAGCAGCTGAACTCTCTTAGAACGATCATGAAGAACGAACAGATCGAGGCGACTCGATCTGGGCAACATGACCAGGAAATGCTGGCGGAGTTCACCCGCCTCAACAACGAGCTGGTGAATACGCAACGCGAATTGGCTCGGAAGAATGCCGAGATCGAGGATGCGAACGTCCGGCTTCAGGCCCTTGCAACGACCGACGGATTGACCGGCCTCAACAACCATCGAGAGTTTCAGAACGCCCTCGACGCCGAGTACACCCGAGCAGCTCGCTACGGCACCCCACTCTCCCTGCTGCTGATTGACGTCGACCGCTTCAAGCAGTTCAACGATCGGTTTGGACATCCGGCAGGCGACAAGGTCTTAATCCAAGTTGCCCAAATCCTTACTCGCGAAAGCCGCTCCGAAGCAGTGGTCGCGCGTTATGGAGGCGAGGAGTTTGCGATCATCTTGCCCAACTGCAGAGGACACGAGGCCGCGGTGGCCGCCGAACGAATTCGCCGAGCCATCGAAATGCACCCGTGGGAGCTGCGCCCCGTCACCGTGAGCATCGGTGTGGCAGCCACCACAGGTGGTAACCTAAGTCGCGCCGATCTAATCGCCCACGCGGACGCTCACATGTATAAGGCAAAAGCGGGGGGCCGAAACCGGGTTTGCGGCAAGGCAGCCTATTGGGATCCGGCGCCCGACGTGTCCGAGACGGGACCTTGGCATGAGATGTCGGCGCGCGACGAAGTCCCGGCATCCGATACCTCAACGGTAGCTTAGTCCCGAAGGAACACGCTACCAATTCCCCGCGCGATAAATCACCGTACTTCATCGATCATCGAAATTCCCTCGGGGAGCTCCGAGACGTCGTGATAGCCGAAGTAAGTCAGGGCGTTCTCCTGCTCTTTGGTCACGCGCCTCAGTAGCGCGAGCGACGCCAGCCGCTGGTCGTTGTCGTCCGCCCGCATGGTCGCGAGCGCGCCAATCGGGTGCGCTTCGTTCGCGAGTTCGCCGCGCAGGTAGTACGCATCCCCCACGTGCAACACCCACGCGTCGCCGTCCTGCACCGCGACGCCGCAGTGCCCGAGCGTGTGCCCGAACAGCGGAACCAAGCGAATGTCAGCTTCGCCAGCCGTCGCCACACGTCGCGATTGCATGCCAAGCGTCTCGCAATCGTTCTCGGCGTACGTCACCCACTGCGGACCATGCGCGAACTGTGCCTCGCGATACCGTGGATTGCCCGATTCGAGGTTCTCACGCTCTTCGATTGAGAGATGAATGCGCGCGTGAGGAAAATCGGCGAGGCCACCCGCGTGATCAGGATCGGCATGCGTCAACACGATGTCGGTCACATCGGCCGCCGTGATGCCGAGCGCCTCGAGTTGACGCACCGCGGTGACCTGGGGCAGGAACTGAAACCCCGCGGACTCGATCGCCTCGAGGCCCACGCGTTCAACAGGACGGAAAACGTCCTGCATCCCGATGCCCGGATCCACCAGCACCACGCCCCCAGCCGAGCGAACCACGAGCCCATGACAACAAGCCGGCGGCAACCCGGGTGCCTGAAGCCAACCAAAATTTAGGTGAGTAATGTCGATCATGCACCGAGTATGGCAAGCAAACACGCGACGAGGCAAGAGTGAGGCATGGCCCGCGAATCACGCGGATGTTCGCGAAGGAGAATGCTGCCTCTCATTCATCCGACGACGCGTAGGTCGTCGGCTAGGGAGTTGAGCGCGCGACGCGATTCATTTCTTACCTCAGCGTCGCTGACGGAATGAATTCCCCTCTACGACTCGCCTACCCCAACGGGGTTTCGGATGTCAGCCCAGGGTTGCTCGTCGCGAGTGAAACGAGCGCACGGGCTACCCTGGGTTAGCGAGATATTCGGTGAGGCGGTCGAGGAACGGGTACGCCATTAGCCGGAATGTGGACGAGACCGCATTGGGAGCCGCGATCGGGAATAATTTAGCTCTAGGCGTTACATCTCTTGGCGCAACCTACTGACAGGCACATCCCCATTCTCGTAAAATAGCCAGATAAATTGGGAGCATAGTCAATTCACTTAAGTCGAATCACACTTCAGACTCGTAATGCCTACAAACATCTTCTCCACCTACTCAACCGGTGAGAATCGGGTAACAGCTTCTCTGCTCGCGGTTCTGCAATCGCTTAGTTTAAGCCGCATAGACCGAATCCTACAGGCAATGCTTGAATCCACCGACTTTACCCTTGTGCAGTTTGAGAACCAAATCGCACGAGAGGGACACGGGGTTCCCGATGCAAGGATTCTGTGCAGCACGTGCCTTCTGATCGAAACGAAAACGGAGCGGAATGCAGTTCGTGTCGATCAGCTCGAGCGACACCTAAAGCGATTGGATCAGGCGCGAGAGGCAGAGCAAAAGCTCATCGTCATCACACCGGATGATCGTGCTCCAGTCGCAATGGAGAAGATTCGAGACCCACGGCTCGTTTGGACATCATTCGCTATTGTCGACCAAGTCATCGAAGAGTTACTTTCCGATCCAAGAGAAGTAATCTCAGAGCGAGAAGCATTTCTACTTCGGGAGTTGCAAGCGATGCTCCTGCGAGAGAAGCTAATTGGATCCGTGAACGATGTTGTCGTCGTGGCCGCTCGGGAAGCTTGGCCCGAATATCAAAACTACCATGCCTACGTCTGCCAACCAAATAGGACCTTTCAACAGGTCCAACGAATGGGCTTCTATACCCATGGAGCGATCCAAACACTGATACCTCGGATTCTTGAAGCTCACGTAGACGTGGAGTTTGACCCGACCAAGCTCAAGGGAGATCTTAAGAAACTGGCAGTTCAGCTCTTGGAGCACTCGACTCGGCAGAAAGGCTCGCACTTTGACGTGATGTTTCTATCTGCCCCCGATTCGGACGACACGGTGAAACTAGCAAGGCCCATCTTAAACGATATTCGCGCCGCATCGGGAAGGCCGTGGGCTTACACAATGAGTCAACGCTATGTAACGCTGCAAGCCTTGGCAAAAGCCAGCACGACGTCGGATCTCGTAGAGGGCGACTGAAGCTCCGTAGAGTGGCTAGTTCTGCCGTCAGTCATGTTTTAACACCTCGCACGATCACCCGGCAGGTTCACCAACCTCTTGCGCAGACCGCTCGATGGCGGGTGAACCCGGCGGCGGTTACAGGAGTACGCTCGTCACGTTCTCTCTCGGCGACGGAACCACCCTCCCTACGGCTCCCTACTAGGTAACGGAATGAATTCCGTTGTACGACGCGACTACCCCGAAGGGGTTTCGGATGTCAGCCCAGGGTTGCTCGTCGCGAGTGAAACGAGCGCACGGGCTACCCTGGGTTAGTGAGATATGCGGAGAGGCGGTCGAGGAGCGGGTATGCCATTAGCCCGCGCGCTGCCGAGACCGCAATGGGAGCGGCGAGGTGCCATACCGGGGGCTGACGCGAGTCACGCGTTCTGCGTAAGGATTGGATCAACCACTGCCACAAGCTCGTCAACCAATTCGGTGTCCATGAACTTGTAGTTGTCGGGGATGTCCAGTACGTACACTTCCTTGAATCGCAGTTCGCCTGGAAACGCTGCCAACAATCGCTGCTTGTGTTTCTGTTCCATGACCAGAATGATATCGGCCCACTGCAAGTCGTCGGAGCTCATCTTTTTGCGTGCACCGGTATTGGTCCCACAAGATCTCGTGAGAACAAGTGGTCGGTCCCCAAAAACCTTCTCCGCTGTCGGACTTCGCCATTGGTTCATCGAACAAACGAACAAGACCTTGAGCAACTGGCGATTCACCATCTCGAACTCGCTGATGCGCGGGTATTCGAATCCAAGCTGTTTCGCGCGGTGTAGCTTGTTCGACCTAGTATAAACCAGCTTCCAATTCTTGGTGCGTGGGTAGTTATCTCTGGTCATCATGGAGTGGGACACATAGGCGGCAACTAGTTTGGGTATCGGGCGGTTATGAGGGGAGGACGGCAATCAACAGCGGATGGTTCACGGGAGATCCACTTCTGATTTCCTCTCCGCGTGAGGTAGGTAAAGCTCGTCTCCATGCCCTCGGATTCCCCTAAAACCCCTGATATCCCCCCCCCAAACTATTTTCACTTTTTTCCAAAATCCGACTAGAAAGCGCGCTTCGGTTGTGTTCACATGCACACATACCGGACTCGTCAGTGAGGCTGGGAGATTGGAACGTGTTGAAAGGGAGGAAAGGAAGTTCGCAGGGCGTGGGGCCTGGCGCGAGGTTGGGGTGTGTACTTAGGCAAAGCGTGGAGCGCCGGGTTGGCGTGGAGCTTGATCGCGGCCTACGGACGATTCGCCTCTTCCCTTTCCGGTTTCCCCCTTCCCACTTTTTAATGTCGCACCTGCGGGTTGCCCCTGCGACAAAACCCCATTTGCCAATCGTTCGAAGCCGTTTGTAAAGCGTTTGGCCTCAATGATTTAAGACGAGATGATCGATGAGCGCCACAGGAATAAAGTCGCACCCAATGAAATAGCCCCAATTTGCGACATTACCGGCGAGCGGGGCCCGTAAGGGCCGTGGTAAGTAACCTGGTTAAGTTCCCTCAAAATCGATGTAGAACGCCCCGCCGTGGGGTGGTCTAATGGGGCCTCAGAGATCCCGCAAAATACGTACTTTGCCGCTCGCGGGAATTTTGAAATTCCCGCCAACATTTTGAAACTCGGAGCGAACTCTCCGAGTATCCCCTACTGCAACCAAAGCAACCGGTATAGCACCTTGCCTGAAAGCGACCCACAACGCCGTGAAGCCGACGACGTCGACCGAGCGCTCGCGCTGCGGGCTCGCGGTGGCGATCAACTGGCGATGCGCGAGTTGGTCCATACGCACGAGGGTTTGGTGCTGCGGCTCTGCCAGCGGATGCTCGGCAATCGGCATGATGCTGAAGACGTGGTGCAGGAGGCGTTTGTCCGTGCGTTCCGCGGCCTAGCCGGATGGGACAGCACGCGGGCGTTTCGTCCGTGGCTGCTAGCGATTGCTGCCAATCGGTGCCGCACGGCACTGACTCGGCGGCGACCCGTTCCGTCCGACACCCAAGTGCTCGCCGAGGAGGTGCCCGGAAGGGACGACGGCGGTCACGGGCTGCGTCACTTGAACGAGGAAGTTCAGTTGGCGCTGGGCGAACTGCGAGCCGAGTATCGTCAGGCGTTCGAGCTGTTTCATTTCGAGCAGTTCGCCTACGCCGACATTGCCAACGTGCTGGAAGTGCCTGTGGGAACGGTGAAAACATGGATTCACCGCGCCCGACAGGAAATGGCCGCCCGGCTGATTAGCCGCGGCGTGGTGGAGCAAGTTTCGGAGAGATTCGACAGCAACGAGGTCCGCAATGCATTGCCAGCAATTCGAGTCGCGGCTGCAAGCGTTACTGGATAGCCGCCAGGACATCGATACCGACCATGAAGTGTGTCGGCACATCGAAGTTTGCCCCGACTGCCAGGTGCTCGCCAGCGCGTACGCCGCGATGGCCGGTGCGCGTCTGCCTTTGCGCACGGATACAGTCGATGGCCTTGCCGACCGCGTGCTCGCCGAACTGAATACTACCGTCGCCCAAATCGCCAAACCACGCATGGCGTCGACTCCTACGTGGACTCGCGTCGCGATCGCCCTGGCTGCTTCGGTGCTGGTGGTCGTGAGCTTGGTCCGCCTTCGCGAAGCGACAACTTCCGCCCCACCCTACACGAGCGCCCCTAATACCGGATCGCTCGCAGGCGATCCTGCAAGCACGAGGCAAAGCATCCCCGGCGGCGAGGTGTTCTATCGCACCGGCCAAGGACTGGCTTCGATTTCTCTTGTGGGGATGCGTTCGAGTTCCTCGCAAACGGAAACTCAACCGAAGAACAACGAGAACCAGCGCACCCCGCTGTTCGATACCTTCCGCATCTGGTGGCCCGCCGGCAGCGAATCCGCCACTCCCGCCCAAGGCGAAACCGGCTGGATCAATCAGCTGGACGTGACCCTGGTGGCTTAATCGGCCTCGGAGAGGCCTCCTACAGTTTTTTCCTCCTCCCCAAACGCAACAAGGGCAGCGAGCACAAAATGCTCACCACCCCTGTCGCGCTTCCCACGATGAATTGGGCGAACTAGACCAGTTCGGCTTCGAGTTCCGCGTCTTCGTAAGATGCGGAGTCGACGTAAACGGCCGGTTCGGTCTCGGCACTGCGAGCGGTGAGCTCGACACCCGAGAGCTGTACGTAGCCCAGGCTGCGAATCACTTCCAGCACTTCGCTGCAAGTGGGGAACATCCGCCCGTTCTTCCGCTTGTACTCATCCAGGGCGTTCATGAACTCCACTTCTTGATCGCTGTAGTCACGTTCGCAAGTGGTCGGATCAATTTGACGACGACGAGCCACCTTCTGACGACGTTCGAGCTTCGGCTCCACCGCGGCGACTTCGGCGTCACGGCGTTCGTTGCGGCGGCGGTCGATGGTCACTTCTTCCTCACCAGCGGGCGAAGCAGCACGCTTCTTCGTCGCGGCGGGCTTTGCTTTGGTCGCGGGACGCTTGGTGGCGGTAGCGGTGGTCGACGACCGCTTGGGGGTGGCTTTTTTGACGGTCTTGGCGGTGGTGGTGGTCTTGCGGGTAGGCACGACGGAGGTCTCCTGTCGAAGCGGTGGTCGGGGAACGCGTGGCCTGCCGTGGACCGATTGCTGCCTGCGAGCGGCAGCCACCTCCGTGTGCAATGGAGGATCGGTAAGCTAGCACTGAAAAATATACCACTTAGAAAAGGACTGCGATTTGAGCAAAATTGCCCGTTTTTCCGTGTTTGCCGGCCGGGGCAAGCTCTGCCGTCTGGGACGCCCGCGGAGGTTCGTATTGCGTGGGATTGGGGAGGTTGGTACGGTTTTCGCGCCCTCAGCCCGATCCAGGCGCCCGCGCATGTATGGATGCATCGCTCGCCTGCCCGCACCCCCGTGGCGGCTGGCTGTGACTCGTCCCAGAAGCATGAGGCTCACGACGTGTACGCCCCAAACTCCCGAACCACCGCTCCTGCCGTTGCAGCCCTGCTGCTCCTGGCGGCCGGCTGTAACAATCTCAACAGCCAGGCACTCAACTCCGAGGGGGTGCGGTTGTATCAGCAAGGGAACTATCAGCAGGCGTCGGTCCGTTTCCAAGAAGCCATCGCTCACGATCCCGCTTCTGCGAACGGCTACTACAACCTGGCCGCGTCGCTGCACAAGTCGGGCACCATGTACAACCGCCCCAACGATCTGCAGCAAGCCGAAGTGCTCTACAACCAGTGCCTGGAGCGCGACCCGAATCACGCCGAGTGCTACCGTGGACTCGCCGTGCTGCTCACCGAGACGAATCGCCAGGAAGAATCGTTCCGACTGCTCTCGGCGTGGGTGCAACAATCGCCCGACTCGCCCGACGCACGGATCGAGCTCGCCCGTCTGTACGAAGAAACTGGCCGACCTGAAGACGCCAAGGCGACGCTGGTTCAAGCCATCACGATCGACCCCAACAACGCCCGAGCGCTCACAGCACTCGGACGACTGCGGGATCAATCGGGCGACTACGTGCAAGCGATGGCCAACTACCAGCGGTCGCTCGAACTCAATCGCTTCCAACCCGATGTCGTGGCACGTGTGGCGTCGCTCAATGCGGCGGGTGGTCCTGCGGTGGCTCCGATGAGCACCAGCAACGATACCACGCGAATGGGCCAGAACCGCCAGCCTTCGGTGAAGTACTAAACCAAGCGGCTACTTCGTCACGCGTTCGAGCAAGTCGCACGCACGATCAAGGGCGTTGGTCTCCGTGCGAGCGGCGAATTCTTCGCACTTGGCGGCAAACGCTTCGCTCGCGAGAAGTTTCTCCAGGACCCGCGAAGCTCGCGACGTGCGGAACTGTCGCGGGGTAAGCTGCTCGGCCACGCCAAGTCGCTTGAGGCGTGCGGCGTTGTCGAACTGATCGAACGCCAGCGGACGAACAAGCTGAGGAATTCCCGCGGCGAGGGCCTGCGAACTCGACCCGATGCCGCCGTGATGCACGAACGCCGCGCTCAGCGGCAAGAGTCGTGTGAGCGGTACGAACTCGAAGTGTCGCACGCTGTCGGGAAGGTGTTTAGGGACTTGCTCCGCGAACTTCGTGAGCAGGATGCCACGGTGCCCAATGCGCTGGCACACGTCGGTCGCTGTTTCGAAGAACACCTTTGCTTGTTTGTTCGCGGAGCCGGGCGTGAAGACGATCGGCTTCGAGCCCTCGCTGAGGAACTGCAGAGCTTCGTCAGGCAGCGGCGTGCGATCGCCGGCATCCCAGAGCGGAAAGCCCACCGCTTCGATCGGCCGGGGCCAGTCGGGTTGCAACGGAGCGAACCACTCCGGGAACAGGCAGACGTTCATGTCGCTCACGTACCACCAATCGGGAAACAGTCGCCGCACGCGAGGCAGGCCAAGCTCGCGTCGCCACGCGTTGACGGGGCGAGCAAGCGCTGGATCGAGCATCACGCGATTACCCACCCAGAACGCCGCCTCGTTCCACCACCGGGGTAAATGCGGACCACTCGGCACGCCACCCAGCACCGGAGGTGAGAACCGACTCCACATCGCTTGAGGCGAGAACGTCACCAGGGCCACGCGAGCCCCGGTCTCTTCGCGAAACACGCGGCTCGCCACGTCGAGGGTGTGAGCCGCGACAATCGACTCGCCCTCGACGTAGAGTTCGCCGAGCGCGCGGCGAAGGTCGCGCATGATGTTTACCACCCCTTCGCGAAAGACGAACGGAACGCTACGGGTCGGGTGCCAGATGTGGGGGTGATTGATGAGCCTCAGGTAGTCGTCGGTGGTACGGAGCGGGTAGAGTTCGAGCCCCGCCCCCGTGACCACGTCGGCAAAATAGGGGTTGGTGACGACGGTGACGCGATGCCCCCGCCCCGCCAAACGAGCCCCCAAGCCCACCATGGGATGAACGTCGCCGTAGCTTCCGATGGCGGTTACAATGAAATGCATGGCGAAGAGCTGTCGCAGAAGGCAGTTGCAGGAAAGCCAATACTGCGAATCGTTCTACGAATACTCTTCGGCACAAGCAATCCCCAAGCGAATTACTTCCGCGAATCGAAGAGATGAGCAAGAAACCACTGGACGACACGCCCCTCGACGACGAGTTCGACCGGCAAACGTTCTACCGCGGCCAAGACCCCGAGGCCGACGACGAGGATGAGTACGAGCTTGAGCCCCCCGACGAAGAGATCATCGCCGGAGCGAAACGCCGCGCCGACGAAGCCATCGCCGAGGCGTCCAATACGGTGGACATCAACGAGCTCTACCGCGATCACGACGACACGGCGATCAACGACCTGCAGGATTATCTAAAGGACTTCAAGTTCCAATTCGGCACCAAGCACCTGCTATGGGCGATGACAGCGCTCGCGGTGGTGTTCGTGCTTGGGCAATTCGTGTTTGGCTACGGAGCGCTATTCGTCATCCTAACCTTCCTCGCGCTCGCGGGCGCGTACGGCTGGATCACTTGGAAAGAGAAGATTCGCTACCAAGAATGGGAAGCGAAGCGGGACGAGTTGTATCGGAGGCACAACGAACGAGGCTAGAAGTTATGAAGACGAAAGTTGAATCCAGCAACATGTCCCGATGCCACAAGCGTACTGTTCCGAACTTCTCACTCCCATCCCCAGCTAACTTGCGGTGAATCTCGTCCAGTCTTCGATGGCTAGGTGAGGAACCTGCGAAAAGTCGACGGTGTTTCGAGTGAGCAAAGTCAAACCATTGGCGAGTGCGATCGAAGCGATGCGAAGGTCCATGGTGCCGACACGTAAGGAGTTGCGTAACTCGCTAAACACGTCGGCAGCCGCCTCATCGAATGGCAGAACCTGAAATCGCTGGTAATCACGTAAACTCGCTTCGATCATTCGATAGCCTTTAATTACGCCAGCGATATTGCGCGCCCGACTTATATAGGCGTTGGCTCCCAGGATTTGCTCATGGACCGTAGGAATTGATAGATAGAAATCAGTGGCCGCGTATTGCGACATGCTGGCCGCGACCTTTCCAAAGTCCGGCTGGCTTCGCCGCTGAAGAAGGATCAAATAATCCGTATCGAGAAGGTACATTGGCTAGTTTTGCTGATCTATTTCATTCATTCTCTGCCGCCACTCTCGCCCTAACTCGGCCACCTCGTCGAACTCTGGAAACTCTACCATCGAGCCAGATATCTCCTCCACCCAATTCTTCCCGGTCGGGAGTGAAGTCGCTATTACCTGCTTAATCTGGGCGACCTCTCGCTCAAGTGCGCCCAGTCGTTGGTCAACTAATTCTTGTTCGGACATATAGGATCTCCGCTTGATAACAGGACAACCATAGCCATTATCGTCCCAAAACCTCGGAGAGGCAAGAAATCAAATTACCATACTTCATTTGTAATCTCGTCCCCCTTTTGACGCACGGCTTCGCTCGGCGGACAATTAGAGTTCCCTCCCCTGCCCCGCACCCTCGGCATCCTTCCGTGCAACTGCTTGGTCTTCCTATTGAGAGCGTTGTGCTGGCGATCGTGGTCACGACGCTCGGCGCGGTGGTACAGGGTTCGGTAGGTTTTGGGCTCGCCATGGTTTCGGCGCCGGTGCTGCTAATCATCGCACCGACGATGGTGCCGGGCTCGCTCATGCTGTCAGCGACGGCGCTCTCGCTAATGGTGCTATGCCGCGAACGGCACGCGGTGGTGGGAAGTGAGGTGGTGATCTCGTCATTGGCGAGATTCGCGACGACTCTGCCTACCGCTTACTTGGTGAGCATGATCGACCAGCGGCTGTTCAACATTCTGTTCGCTATTGTCATTTTGGTAGCAGTCGGGATCGGTTTTGGTGGTTGGTCGCTACCGTTCACTCGTACGAACTTGTTTCTCGTGAGCCTTGTTTCTGGCATCTCCAACACACTCGCGGCAACAGGTGGGCCCCCGATGGCGCTGGTGTATCAGTCGCAGCGTGGCGAGCACATCCGCGCGACGCTATCGGCCATCTTCGCCATCGGGTCGACGTTTGCGATTCTATGCTTGGCATGGGTCGGCAAGTTCACGGTGGACGACGCGTGGCTCGGACTGCTGCTACTTCCGGGCATTATCCTGGGCTTCTGGATCTCGACGTTCGCCACGCGTTATCTCGATCAACGCGCGATGCGCCCGGCGGTGCTCGGAGTGTCGGCGGCTTCGGCGATGGCGATCTTGGTGCGGGCGATGTGGACGACCGGTTGAAGGCTCGTGATCGTAGCCGGACTCGCCAGAGTTCGGGAATCTAGCCACGGATGCACACCGATCTCCACGGATGTATGCGCCTCTGCACTTTTCACTTATTAGCGAAGATCAGCGCCGATTCGTGTTCCTAAACTTCTTCCATCCGTGCGTATCTGTGTTGATCCGTGGCTAAACGATCTGGTTCTGAACGACGGGCAGCCCGAACCTTTGCAAATCCGGCTACTATGCAGGTTCGACTTGCTCAACCTCTCCAAAGCGTCGATAATAAGGAAATTAACCCATTCAATGACACCGCCACCACAAAGTAGCCATGGCTAGCGCACTTCCTCAAAAGCGTCTCTCGCCCGAAGAGTATTTGGCGATCGAGCGTGATTGCGAGACTCGCCACCAGTACTATCGTGGCGAGATGTTCGCCATGAGCGGTGCTTCGCGCGAGCACAATTTGCTCGCCACCTCCCTCAGTGCGGAGATTTACAACGCGCTGCGTGGGAAGCCGTGCGAGGTGTACTCAAGCGACATGCGAGTCAAAGTACCCACCACCGGTCTCTACACCTACCCAGACGTGGTGGTGACTTGTGAGAAGCCTCGGTTTGAGGACGATCACTTCGACACCTTGCTCAACCCGCAAGTAGTGATCGAAGTGCTGAGTGACAGTACCGAATCGTACGATCGAGGTCGCAAGTTCGAGCAGTATCGCGAAATCGAATCGTTTCGCGACTACCTTCTCGTGTCGCAGAAACGCCCTCACATCGAACATTACACGCGTCAGGAGGATGGCTGGCTGTTGACCGAGGCGCGTGACTTGAGTGGTTCGATTTCGATCGCGTCGATTGGTTGCACGCTGAAGCTCGCCGATGTTTATGCGAAGATCGAATTCCCCGAAGACACGGGACCCGAGGAAGGATCGGGAATCTTCCGATCTTGATGCTCAGTCCAGCTGGAGTCCGAAGAATAGGACGCGGATGAACGCGGATTGGGCAGGATGGTCGCGGATTTCTTAGCCACGGATGCACACCGATGTTCACGGATGTAAGCGCCTCTGCACTTTTCACTTTGTAGCGAAGATCAGCGCCGATTTGTGTTCCTAATTTCTTCCATCCGCGCGTATTGGTGTCGATCCGTGGCCAGAGGATTGTGCCGGTCTATTGAGGGCAGCCCGAACTCTTGCGAGTCCGGCTACGAATTGCGCCTGGCTACGAGGTAGCTTGCTTGACGGCGGTGACCCAGGCGCGGACGTTTTCTTCGAGGACATCGAGCGGGACCGCGCCGCTTTCGAGCACCACGGCGTGGAAGCCGCGGATGTCGAACTTTTCGCCTAGCTCTGCTTCGGCCATCGCGCGGAGTTCGCGGATGCGGAGCTCGCCAATCTTGTAAGCCACGGCTTGACCAGGCCAGCCGATGTAGCGATCGACTTCCGAGCGGATGTCGAGCATCGAGAGCGCGGTGTTCTCGGCCATGTAGTCGATGGCTTGCTGCCGGGTCCAGCCGAGGTAGTGCATGCCGGGATCGACAACAAGTCGACACGCCCGCCAGATCTCCATCGACAATCGCCCAAAGTCGCTGTAAGGGTCTTCGTAGAAGCCCACTTCAAGCCCAAGTCGCTCGGAGTAGAGCGCCCAGCCTTCGACGAACACCGTGAAGTCGGCGAACTTGCGGAACTCGGGCAGGTCGTCGAGCTCGTACTGCAGCGCGATCTGCAAATGATGGCCCGGCACCGCTTCGTGGAACGACAACGCTTCGAGCATGTAGAGCGGGCGGCTCGGCAGGTCGTAGGTGTTGATGCAGTAGAAGCCCGCGCGGGTGCCATCGCCGGCCGGTGGTTGGTAGTAGGCGGCGGTCGTCTTGGGGGCGATGTAGTCGGGGATCGGCCGGATGCCATAGGGAGTTCGCGGGAGCAGCGAGAACAACTTCGGCAGTTCGCCATCCATCCGTTTACAAATAAGGGCACACTCCTTCTCAAGTCCCTCGGGCGTGGTGGCGTAGAACTTGGGCTCGTTGCGCAGGTACTCGACGAACTCTTTGAAGTCGCCCTGGAAGCCGACGCGTTTGATGATCGCGTCCATCTCGCCACGGATTCGTTTTACTTCGGAGAGCCCTTGCTGGTGAATGGCCTCGGGGGTGATGTCGTCAAGCGTCGTAAACTTTGCGGCACGGAAGCGGTAGAAGTCGCGGCCGTCAGGTAGCGCGCGGGCGGCGATCGTGTCGCGGCAGTTCGGCAGGTACTCGTCACGCATGAACTTCTGAAACTTCTGGTAAGCCGGCACCAAGCTCTTCGCGATCGCGTCGCGGGCTGCCGCTTTCAGTCGCTCGTGTTCGCTCGCCGGCACGGTGGTGGGAAGCGACTTGAGTGGCTCGTAGAGTAAACTCTGCTCGGGATTCTTCACCACATGGGCGTCAACCGACTCGAGGCTTCCTTCCATGATCACCGAGGGGACGGTGTACCCAAGCCGGACGCCCTCGCGCATCAGCGCGATGTGTTCGTCGGTGTAACGGGCGAAGTCGTTGAGCCGGGCGATGTAGTTCTCGTAGTCCTTGGTAGTGACCAACGGAACTTCGCGGCGAAGCTCCGGGAACTCGATGTGAAAGCCCGATCGATTGTTGATCGGCGTCAGGTACGATTTGAAACGATGCTCGGCCAGATCGCCTTCGAGTTCGCGCTTCATTACGGCGTAGTGAATCGGATCGGCACCTTCGAGTTCGCTGCGGTCGATCGCGTTTAGTCGGTCAAGGAACTTCTGCGTGTCACGGGCGCGGCGGTCAATGTCCTCGATCGTGAGCGAGTCGAGGCGATCGTTCGCCCGATGGTCGCCGACCCGCGTCGCGAAGAGCGGCGACTGGGCGAGGCGATACTCCCACGTGTCGTCGATGAGCGAGCGGAGCTGGTCGCCGGCGGTTTGGTTGCCAGCGGTTTGGGCGTACGTCTTGGACGTGGCGTGCGAAAAAACGATGGCAAATAGTGCGGCAATCGCGAGGGGGCGGAGCATGGTCGGGGGCGTCCGTGGGGGCCAAAGTCGAAAATCTGGAAGTGCGATCATCATAACAGGTGCGGGATTGCCGGGCAGCGGGCAATGCTGGAGCCGGGCTCGCCGCTGAGCTAAAATAGAAAGTCCTGCCCCGAAGTCCCTCCTAGTTCTCTGGAGTTCAATCATGCGGTCCCTCCCTGTGCTGTTTGCTTCGCTGGCTCTCGCGTCAACGGCTTCCACGAGTCTCGCGGTCGACTTCAACACCGAGATCGCACCGATCTTCGCCGCTCACTGCGCTGGGTGCCACGGAGCCGACAAAGGTTTGGGCCGTCTTCGGCTGCACTCGCCCGAGGCGATTGAGCAAGGGATGAAGGACCACAGCGATCTGTTGATTGCCAAGGATCCCGACAAGAGCGAACTGTACGCGCGGCTGGTATTGCCGAAGGACGACTCGAAGCGGATGCCCAAGGGTGCCGACCCGCTGAGCGAGAAGGACGTGAACCTGATCAAGCAGTGGATCGCCGAGGGAGGCACGCTGGTGACGGCCGACGCCCCTGCCGCCGAGGCACCGATGGAAGAAGCCGCGCCGGCGAAGAAGGACGTGCCCGAACGTCCGAAGCTCGAAGCGGCTTCGCCCGAAGCGATGAAGGCCGTCGAGGCGACCGGTGCCTTGGTGATTCCGTTGTACTCGGGTAGCAACGAACTGCGGGTGAGCTTTCCCTCGTCGCGCGAGCAGGTGACGGACGAGACGGTGGCGGCGCTCGTTCCGCTTGCCGGTCAGATTGTGGAGCTCGATTTGTCGGGTACCAAGATCACCGACGCGTGCGGCGAATCGCTCAAGCAGTTGGTAAACCTCGACACGCTGCACTTGGAGAAGACTGGCGTGGGCGATGCGACCGTATCGTGGCTAGTTGAGATGCCCTATCTTGCCTACTTGAACTTGCATAGCACCAAGGTGACGGACGCGTCGCTCGAAGCCTTGAAAAGCGTTGCGGCTCTTGAGAAGTTGTATCTCTGGCAGACCGCGGCGAGCTACGATGCGGCGAAGGCTTTAGAAAAGCACACGCCGGGTCTTGAAGTGAACTTGGGTTGGGATCACCCGGGCGTGGTACGCGAGCGACTGACCGAGGAACTTGCACGAGTCGAAGCCGAAAACGCCGCTGCTGCCACCGCGCTCGAAGAAGCGAAGAAGGCGATGGAATCAGCCGAGGCCACGCAAAAGGCTTCCGCCGATCGTTTGGGCGAAATCAAGAAGCAATTGGAAGAGCTCAACAAGCCAGCCGAGGAAGCGAAGCCGGCGGAGGGAGAGCAGAAGGAAGCTTAGGACTCCAATCATGTCGACGACGATCAACACAAAACGTGCCACCGGAAGGCGGAAACTGCGGTTCGAGTCGCTCGACGAAGTTTGGGCCGACGTCGAGCAGCTAGCGAGTGGGCCTTACACGCGGCTGGGGAACTGGTCGCTGGGCGAAATCGCCGATCACTTGGCCAACGCGCTGGACAGCGCGACGGACAACAACCAGTATCAGCCAGGATGGTTCATCGGACTCATCGGCCCGCTATTGAAGTCCCGCGCGCTTCGCGAAACGCTTCCCGCCGGATTCCGGATGCCGGCAGGCATGCGGCCAATCTTCATGCCGAAAGACGGAGCGACGGACGACGAAGGGGTCGCGCACCTTAAGAAATCCATTGAGCGCTTCAAGACGGCGGACCTGCCGCCGCGATCTCCAACGTTGGGGCCGATGACGCCGGACGAATGGCTCCAGTTCCACTGCCGTCACGCTGAGTTGCACTTGAGCTTCCTGATCCCCGAGCCCCGCTGAACAACTCCCCTTCCCGCACCGCCGCCAATCGGTCACCATGCCGTAAACCCTTGTCACCACGGCCATGACTGATTCTGCGAACCCACCCGTGCGAGTGCTCCACTACATCGACGCCGTCCGCGAAGAAGCGGGGGGCGTGGTGCGGTGCGTGATCGATCTGTGCGCGGCGCTCGCGCACCAGGGGTGCGAGGTGACGCTCGCGTCCTATGACACGAAAGACGTTCCCACGAAGTGGCAAAGCGAGCCGGTCGCGCCGCGGGTGATTGATCTCTCAAGCAGTTCGGAGGCTTGGCCGAGCGCCGTTCGTGAGTCGAACGTGGTGCATTTGCACACGCCTTGGGATCGCCGGAACGCTGGTTTTGCAAAGGTCGCCTGCGATGCTCACAAACCCTACGTCGTGAGCATCCACGGCATGCTCGACGATTGGAGCATGGATCAGAAGCCGTTCAAAAAGCGAGTTTACCTGTGGCTGGCGGGTAAGAAGATGCTCGAGCGTGCCTTTAGAGTCCATGCGACTGCCGAAGGAGAAGTGCAGCAAGCACGCAAATGGTATCCGCGGGGCGAGTCGGTGGTGCTGCCGCTGGTGGTCGACATTCCCGTGCCCGATGAGTTGCCTGGTGCGGAGCTTGCGCGGCAAACGTTTCCAGCGATGGCCACGGACAAGCCGACCGTGTTGTTTCTCAGCCGGCTGCATCCTAAGAAAGGCGTCGACCTTCTAATCGAGGCGGCCGCGCTACTGCACCACGATTCACACGCGTTCGAACTAATTATCGCCGGCTCGGGCGAACCCGCATACGTCGAGGCACTCGAAGAACTTGCCAAAGTGCGTGGCATTGCCAACCACACGCACTTCGTCGGTCTGGTGACGGGCGACTTGAAGCTCTCGCTCTACCAGGCGTGCGACTTGTTCGTGCTGCCAACACACCAAGAGAACTTCGGACTCGTGCTGCCCGAGGCAATGGCTTGCGGTACGCCCGTGGTGACCACGCGCGGTGTCGACATTTGGCCGGAACTCGAAGCCGGTGGTGGCGTGATTACCGAGAACACGCCGGAAGTGCTCGCCAAAGAGATCGCCACGCTGCTGGGCGATCGTGAAGCTCTCGTCGAGCGAGGAAGGCGCGGGCAGGAGTACGTTCGCACATGGCTCGATTCGCACCGCGTGACGCAAGGGTACGTTGAACTGTATCGCGAGACGATTGCGCACGCCAAGTGGTGACGCCAGTCTGCGATCGCCAATCGGGCTCGGAGAGCCCTCCCACAGGTTTGCGCCGCCCACAGGTTTGCGTTCTCTGCCTATGCTCAGAGTTCTTCGGTAGCCTCTGGCGCGGGGACGGGCTCGGCGGGGTTTTGGTTGGGAGGAAGGATGATCTCCTCGCCGGGAGCAATCATTTCGACGTCGGTCAGGATATCGAAGCCCGCACGACCACCACCGCCGAGAGCCTGGTAGGCGTTTACCATGGCAGAGAGCTGCTCCTGTTTCGTTTCGATCAGCACCATGCGGGCTTCCATCATGTCGCGTTGGGCGAGAAGCACTTCCATGTATTCGGCGCGGGCGTTCTGGAAGAGCTTGGTCGCGCTGTCGACCGAGGCCTCGAGTGCGGCCAGTTGCTGCTTCTTCAGCGCGATGCTTTTGCTGTAGTTGTCGACCTTCGCCAAGCGGTTGATCACCTCGGTGTAGGCGGTCAGCACGGTTTGCTGGTAGTCGTACACGGCTTGGAGCTGCCGGGCGTTGGCCGATTGGTAGTCGGCCTTGATTGCCGCGCGGTTGATGACCGGCGCGACGATATCGCCCATCGCGTTGTAAATGAGCGACTCGGGGCTTTGAAAAAGATAGTTGGTGTTGAACGCTTCGTAGCCAACGCCCGCTCGCAGGGTGACCGACGGGTAGAACCGAGCGCGGGCGACACGCACATCGAGACCCGACGCCGCGACTTCCCGCTCGGCCTGCCGGATGTCGGCCCGGTTGGCGAGCAACTGTGAGGGCATGCCCATGCTGAGCGCGCGAAGCTCGAAGTCGAGGAAGTCGAGTGACGAACGTTGAACCAATTGTGGGTAGCGACCTAGGTTGAAGTTGATGCGGTTCTCGACTTCGACGATGCGCTGCTGCACCAAGAACTTCTCGCTCTGATTCTTACGCACTTCGGCCTCGAAACGTTGTACGGCCAGTTCGGTGTCGCGGGCGGCCTCCTTACGGGCCTTGGCGATGTCGAGGCTTTGTTCCTGGATCGCGATGGTCTGGTCGAGCGTCAGCAAACTGTTGTCGAGCGCGATGAGCTCGTAGTAGTCTTCGGCGACTTCCGCGACGAGGCGCGTCACGATGTAGTTCTGACCATCGCGGGTGCCGAGATAACGCAAGGCCGCGGCGTCGCGGGAGTTGCGGAGCTTCTTCCAGATGTCGATTTCCCAGGCGACATTCGCGGCGAGCAGGAAGTTGGGCAGCGGCTCGGGGAATGGCTTGCCAGGGGCAATCTGCAGTTGATCTTCTACCGCACCATCTCGCGTGAACTCGCCCGGCTTGTCGATGCCCGCCGAGGCCGCCAAGTTAAAGAACGGGAAGATGTCGCCCCGGCGTGCGCGGATTTCGTTTTGGGCAATACGAATGTCCTGGGCGAGGATTTTTAGTTCCTGGTTGCCTACGAGCGCTTGGTCGATCAGTCCGACAAGCGTGGGGTCCTCGAAGTACTCGCGGTACCCTAGCTGCGCGCTGCTATCGAGCGAGGTATCGCCGTTGTAGGTGCTGGGCATCTCGGGGCCCTGCTCCGGCCGGCATATTTTGGGTATGCAGCAAGACGGCAGCACCAGGAGGGCGCCAGCAACGATCAATACCGATAGCGATTGCTTCTTACGACGCCGACGTTCGTTCGAAGAGCTCACTGAGTGGTTCATCGTGTTCATCCCTGATTAATTGGCGCCCGTCGGCCATCCTGGCAAACAGGTAGTAGAGGCCGGGGATAACCAGTACCCCGACCAAGGTACCCATCAGCATGCCACCTACCGCGGTGGTGCCGATGGTACGATTTCCGATAGCACCGGGACCCGTGGCTCGCACCAACGGAATCATGCCGGCGATAAATGCAAACGATGTCATCATAATCGGTCGGAAGCGTAGCTTGCCTCCTTCGATTGCTGCGTCGCGAATGCTAGCACCCTCGTGTCGACGCTGGACGGCGAACTCGATGATCAGAATGGCGTTCTTACCCAACAGACCAACGAGCATTACCAAACCAATCTGCGCGTAAACGTCATTCGACAGCCCCATGGCCTGAAGCAAGGCAAATGAACCGAAGAGTCCAATCGGCAGCGATATGATCACGGCCAGCGGCAGCAGGAAGCTCTCGTACTGCCCCACCAGCACCAGGTAAACGAAGATGATGACGATCAGGAAGATGTAGATCGCCATATTCCCCTCGTGGGCTTCATCGTAGGAAAGACCCTGCCAGTCAATGTCGTAGTCATTCGGCAATACTTCTTCCGCGACCTGCTTGATGGCCTTGATCGCCTCGCCGCTGCTGAATCCAGCGGCGGGGGCCCCTTGGATGGGTGCGGTTGGATAGAGGTTATAGCGGCTGATCTCGTTGAGGCCCTGCTTAGGAACCAACTTCATGAACGCCGAGTAAGGAACCATTTCGCCGCGGTCGTTCTTGACGAACATGTTCTCCAAGTCTTCGGGGAACCGGCGAAACTCCGGAGCGGCCTGGACGTAAACCTTGAAGAATTGGCCGAACCGCACGAAGCCCTGTTCCCAGGTGCTGCCAATCACGATCGATAGATTATCGAGGGCGTCCTTAATGGAGACTCCCTTCTGCATTGCCACGTCGTTATCAATCACCAGTTCGAACTGGGGATAGTTGCCCGCGAAGAACGTGAAGAGACCCTTCAGTTCCTTTCGCTCGCCCAGGGCCTTCATGAAAGTGTCGGTCACCTCGCCGAGCGCCTTGTAGTCGCCCGAGTTGGTCTTATCGAGCAGGTTGACTGAGAAGCCACCCGCTGCACCGAAGCCAGGCACCGCGGGGGGCTCGAAGAATTCGAGTTTCACGTCGGCGATCGTTTGGCATTTCTCTTCGAGTTCCTCGATCACCTGCTTGGAAGTCAGTTCTCGCTCGGCCCAAGGTTTGAGGTTGATGATGCACGTACCGGCGTTCGATCCGCGGCCTTCGGTCAGCACTTCGTAGCCGGCGATGGACGACACCGATGTAACCGCCTCGATCTCCTCGCACACCTTCTGCAACTCGTGCGACTTGGCGTTGGTGTATTCGAGCGTCGAGCCCGGCGGAGTTTGGATGACGCCGTAGATGATTCCTTGATCTTCGAGCGGAATGAATCCCGACGGTAGGATCTTACTTACCAAGAAGATGCCGGCGACGAATCCACCGATGATTAGCAACGTCAACACGCGCCAAGTCACAATCCATGAAACGAAGCCCGTATACGCACGCGTGACCCCTTCGACACCGCGGTCGAACACGTGCAGGAACCACGCCAACGGTCCGCGGCTTTGATGCTCTCGCGGCGCAAGGCGGGCGCGGAATGTCAGGATAAAGAACAACGCGACCGCCCCGGCGAGGACCATCGCCCCGGTTTCGGTCATGCCGAACTTCTCGTGGAGCAAATGAACCACCATCGACTGGCGGAGTAACCACAGCACTCCGGCACCTACGGCGACGCCGAGCACTACGGCGAGAAGCAAGCGAATAATCGGAGCCACGGGGCCGGCCACGCGGCCAATGAAATCGCCCATCGCGCCGAACACCTTCGCTATGATTCCGCGTCGCTCGCCCGCCTTGGCGTGCGGTTTGAGCAGCATCGCGCAAAGCACCGGGGTGAGCGTCAGCGCGACCACGCCCGACAGCACGATTGACATCGCCATCGTGAGGCCGAACTCGCGATAGAACACACCCACCGGCCCTGTCATGAACGTGACCGGGATGAACACCGCGGTCATCACCAACGTGATGGCGATGATCGCGCCGCTGATTTCATGCACCACTTCCTGTGTTGCGCGGTAGGGTGATAAATGCTTTTCGTGCATCTTGGCGTGCACGGCCTCGACCACCACAATGGCGTCGTCGACCACCACGCCGATCGCCAGCACCAGCGCGAAGAGCGTGATGAGGTTGATCGAGAGCCCGAACATTAGCATGAAGAAAAAGCTACCGACCAGCGACACTGGCACGGCAAGCGTTGGTATGAGCGTAGAGCGGAAGTCGCCAAGAAACAGGAACACTACCAGCGACACCAGCACGAACGCTTCGAATAGCGTGTGCAGCACCTGCTCAATGGACGCGTCGAGGAAGCTCGAAACGTCGTAGCTGATCTCGTAATCCATTCCCGGAGGAAACGAATCGGCCTTGATCTCGGCGATCTTCTCTTTGACCTTCTCGATCACCTCGGTGGCGTTCGAACCGGGCGTTTGCTTCAGCACGATGGCGGCCGAAGGGTGGCCATCGATATCGGAATAAAGGTCGTAGAACGAAGACCCCAGCCACACGTGCGCGACGTCGCTTAGCCGGAGGATTTCGCCCTCGGGGGTCGCCCGCAAGATAATATTCCCGTATTGCTCGGGTTTGTCGTACCGCCCGATCCAGGTCAGCACGTATTCGATGGTCTGCGAAGTCTGACCGGTTGCTTGGCCGAGTCGTCCGGGCGAGCCAATCATGCTTTGATCGGCGATCGCCTTCATCACGTCTTCGGACGAAATGTTGTACGCCCGCATCCGTTCGAGATCGAGGTCGACACGCATGGCGTACGCGCGATTGCCCAGAATATCCGCGCGACCCACGCCGGGTATGCGGCGAATCTCCTGCAGCACGTTGACCGTTGTGTAGTTGTACAGAAAGTTCTGGTCGACATGCTCGTCGGTGCTGAATACGTTGACGTACATCAGCATGCTCGTCATGTTCTGCATGACGATGACGCCTTCGCGCTGCACGATCTCCGGCAGATTGCTTTTGACCATCTGCACGCGGTTCGTGACGTTCAGCACCGCGACGTTGGGATCGGTGCCGGGCTCGAAGATGATCTGAATGGTCCCTTCGCCCGCACTCGTGGCATCACCAATCATGTACCGCATGTCCTGGACGCCATTGATGGCTTGCTCCAGGATGACGAGCGTCGAGTTGATGAGAATCTCGGCGCTCGCGCCGGGGTACGAGACGGCAACGCGAACGCTTGGCGGCGCGACCGACGGAAACTGCGACGTCGGCAGCATGTTGATCGCCAGCCCACCCATGAACAGGATGAGCAGGGAGATAACGATGGCCAGCGCGGGCCGATGGAGGAACTTCGCGAACATGGAAGAACTGACCTATTCTGCCTTGTACTTCAGGTTGGCCAGAACTTCTTCCGGATTGCGATACTCGAACTCCACGTGCTCGCCGTCGCGAACCTGGCGGATGCCTTCCAGGACGATCTTGTCGTTCACGGCGAGGCCCGACTCGATCAGGTACACGTCGTCCATTTCGTTAAGGATTTTGATCTCGCGCTGGTGAACCACGTGGTCGTCGCCAATGACGAACACGTACTTCTTGGCGAGGATCTCGAACGTGGCCCGCTGCGGAATGACGATGGCATTCTCCACCAAGCGATTGATCAGCACGGTGCCGGTCTGCCCATGTCGCAGCAGTCCCTCGGGATTCGGAAAATCGGCTCGGAAGGCGATGTTGCCTGTCTCGTTGTTGAAGTCGGCTTCAATGGCACCGATCACACCGGGCTGGTTGAAGGTCGAACCATCGGCGAGTTCTAACTGCACTTGCAAACCATTATTGGATCCGCCGGGCTCGCTGAGTTGACGCTGGTACTCCAGGTAGCGAGCTTCGGGGACATTGAAGTACACCCACATCACGCTGTTGTCCGACAGCGTCGTGAGGATATCCCCCTCTTCGATTAGGCTCCCTTGTTGGTTCATCAACCGATCAATGATGCCGCTGAACGGAGCCTTCACTTGAGTAAAGTTGAACTCAGCCTGAGCCAGCGATAGCTGTGCGTGCGCCCGAGCGAGCTTGGCCTTCGCCAGTGCCACTTCTTTGTCCGAAACCACGCCATCGTCAAATAGCTTCTGGGTGTTGCCAAGTTCGATCTCCGCTAGCTGCATCTCGGCTTGTTCCGCCTCGAGGCGAGCCTGGTAGAGCGTCGGCAGGATGCTGAACATCAATTCGCCCTGGCGAACCACCTGGCCTTCCTTCATCGGAATCGATTCGAGATAGCCACTCTCCAGCGCCTTCACTTCGATGTGCCGGCACGAGTGGATCTGGCAGACGTACTGCTGCTTCGTGTTGACGTTCTTGGCGACTGGATTGGTTGCTGTCACCTTCCGCGCCTCGTGGTGTGCATGCTCCTCCGCCACGGAGTGGTCGCACCCCGGCAGGGCCAGGCAGCAAACTGCAAGCAGGACGGCAGGGATTAGCTTCGCGGACGCGTTCATAGGTTTGGTGGGAATATTTGCGGGGGGATGGGTGCGATCGGCGGCCTGGAACGCCTCGCGGTAGTTTGAATGGCTCGTTCTTTATGGTACGAAACGCGGCGCCTACGTCTTGCTAGCTGTCGGACTCGTAACGCTGCGCGCAGGGGCGAATCGATTCGACCGTTGCAACCTCTACGCGCGGCGCAACCCGTCCTTTTGGCATTTTCGGCATTTTGCCTGAATTGAAATAGGAGCAAATTCCGACTCTTGCCGCTTTGTAATTCTTTCCTGCGGGGAAGGGGCTGCGAGAAAAGGCAGCAAAAATGACAGGAAAGTAATGGGGATTCGCCCTCCGAGCATGACAACGCATGCACACTCCCGAACAAGTCGGCTCGTGGTGAAGCGTGTGAAGCAGCCCCACGGGATCACCATTGCCAGACGGAGACTAGGGCTGGCGCGGGAGCGTGGGAGATCCGATGCGCGTGGTCCGACGACGCGTAGGTCTTCGCCTACTTGGCGAATGTCGCGGAGCGGGGCGGCGTCGAAGCTACACCAACGTAAGCGTTCCGGTGCTGTCGCCAGCGGAGTGCACCGTGCGCGCCGGCGGCTTGGAGCATCGTGACGAACAGGTTCATCAGCGGCGTGTCGCCGGGGAAGATCTGGTGCCGGCCCGTGGGGAGTTTGCCGCCAAGATTGCCGGCCATCAGGATCGGTACATCGTGATGGTCGTGGCGATTGCCGTCGCGAATGGCGCTGCCGTAGACGATGCCCGAGTTGGCAAGCAGCGTGGAGTCGCCCTCCTTGATCTCGTTCATTCGCTTCAGGATGTAAGCGAACTGTTCGATGTGGTAGCGATTGATCCGCCCTAGCGCGTCGTGCTTCTCGGCGTCGTTGTCGTGGTGCGACAACTGATGGTGACCACCCTTGATGCCAAGCTCGCGGTAGCGGTAGTTGCTTCCCTCGTTGGAGAGCATCAGCGTCGCGACCCGCGTCAGGTCGGCTTGGAACGCCAGCACCATCAAGTCGCCCATCACCCGCACACGCTGACCATGATCCTCGGGCACACCATCGGGCCGCGCGAACGTCTCGCCCGAAAGCCGGCTCGCAGGATCCTGAAGTTGCCGTTCCACGCCACGGATGCTTTCGAGGTACTGGTCGAGCTTGTGACGATCGGCGATGCTGACGCGTCGCTCTAGGCGCTTCGCGTCGTCGGACACAAAGTCGAGCACACTCTGCTGCCGTTGCTGACGGCGATAGCGCGACTCAGGGATGTCGGCCGCGGTGCCTCCGCCAAACAAACGATCGAACAGCAGCTGCGGATTGACTTCTTTGCCCGCCGGTTGCGTCGGCGAACGCCACGAGATGCTGTTGGAATAGGCGCAGCTATACCCGCTGTCGCAGTTGCCCGCGAGTCGCCCCGCTTCGCAGCCGAGTTCGAGCGTTGGAAACGGTGTGTCGCCCGCGATGTACTTTGCAGCGACGTGATCGACCGAAATGCCCGCCTTGATATCCCGGCCTTCGGTCTTCACCGGGTGCATGCCGGTGAGGAACGCCGCGGCGCTGCGGGCGTGGTCGCCGGGACCATCGCCGTGGCTGCGGGCGTTGTCGACCGCCAAACCGCTGAGTACCGAGAAGTGCTGCCGCAGATCGGCGAGCGGTTCGAGCGTCTTGGGCAGCACAAAGTCGGTGCCCACCTTCTCCGGTGCCCAGTTCGGCATGTGGACGCCGTTGGGTACGTAGAAGAACGCCAGCCGCTGCGGCGAGGCGGTCGACTTCGACGCCGCAGACGCCAAGGGTGTCATCGCCTCGAGCGCCGGAAGCGCAATGGCAGCACCCAGACCACGCAGGAACGTGCGACGTGCAACAGGCTGGAAGGGCATCGTGACCTCTTCGGGGCAAACGTGAAGTTACTTAATTTCGTCAATTGGCGAGGGCTCGGGGCTCGCAGCAGACGGATCAACTCGCTCAATGCGGCCATCGGGCGTGAACGTTACCTTCTGCACGTTGCACTGACGCTGACCGGTGAGCGGTGGCTCGTTCTTGGTCGAAGGCCAGTAGTGGTACGAGATGAACCACTCGCCCGTCGTGGGATTCTGGAAGAACGAGTGATGTCCGGGACCCTTGTGGGTGTCGTCCGAGTTGAGAATGGCACCCTTGTAGTCCCAAGGACCCGTTGGCGACTTGCTGGTGGCGTAGTGCACCGAGTAGTTCGGGTTGTTCCAACCACCATGGCTATACGACAGGTAGTAGGTACCATCGATCTCGTGCATGAACGCCCCCTCGGTGAACTCGGGAGGAGTATCGACGGGGATCTCTTCGTCGAGCTCGATGTAGTTGGGCTTCAGCTTCCAAACGCGGAGCTTCGCCCCCGCGCTACCACCGGCGTAGAGGTAGGCGGTGCCATCCTTGTCGCGGAACACCATTGGATCGATCGCTTCGAAGCCATCGCCGCCGGTGATGAGGGGCTTGCCGCTATCTTTGAACGGACCCTCGGGACGATCGCCGACCGCCACGCCAATGCGGCTGGGCGAGGGAGTCTGCGGCCCGACGCTGAAGTAGAAGTAGTACTTGCCATCTTTCTCGATGATGCCCGGCGCCCACAGCCAATGCTCAGGGGCACCATCGTCCTTAATCCACGCGATGTCGTCCATCTTGAGGATTGGTTCGCTCGGCTTCCACTCCTGCAGGTCCTTCGACGAGTAGGCGACGAAGTCGAACGAATGGAACTGGGCGTCGGGGTTTTGAGCGTGCGTCGGGTAGGCCCAGTACGTATCGCCAAACACGGCGACGTGTGGATCGGCACCGGGGAACGCGGGATTCTCGCCGCGCGCGTCGGCGTGCAGCAGTCCGGCGGAAGCGACAGCAAGGGCGTAACTTACAGAGTGAGCAATTCGGAGCATGATCAAGGACAAGCTGGCTAGCGGGAACGGACGAAGAGACGACTAGTCGGCGGCCGCGGTGTCGAACCGCCTTTGTTGGAACGGAGAACTTTCGATGACGGCCAGAAGCAAGGTTCGCATCTTGTCGCCATCGTCACGGGTGCGGCGGACGATTTCACGAACCGCACACTCGTCGTAATATTCTAACCCCCGGCCGAGGCCGTAGGTCAGCAATTTCTCGGCCAGGCACTTGCGAAACGCGGCACTGCGGGCGAGGAGAACGGTTTTAAGGCCTTCTACGCCTTCGAGCTGCTCGCCCGATGGCAGCGTGCTCGATGCATCGACCTTGCCCACCCCATCTTCGGTCCGCCATCTGCCGACCAGATCGTAGTTCTCCAGGGCGAGACCAAACGCGTCCATCTGCTCATGGCACACCGCGCAGGAAGGGTCGGCTCGATGCCGAGCCATCTGCTCGCGGACCGAAAGTTTCTCGGCGCTGTGCTTTTGAATCTCTTCGAGGCTGTCGATGCCAGGGGGTGGTGCGGGAGGTTCGGCGGCGAGCAGTTCGCCAAGCACCCACTTGCCACGCTTCACCGGCGATGTGCGGTCGGGGTTCGACGTGGCGGCAAGCACACCGGCCATCGTCAGCACACCACCTCGCATCGCTGCCAGAGGACCAAGCTCGGCAAGCTCCACGCGGCGGAAGTGATTGCCGTCGACGCCCTCGATGCCATAGTGCTGGGCCAGTCGACCATTGAGGTACGTGAAATCGGCGTCGAGCAGCGTGGTGATGGGCAGGTTGCTCCGCACCACATCCGCCATCACCATCTCGGCCTCGCGAGCCATCGCCGCACGAAGCGGCTGGTCGAACGAATCGAACTGACTCTCGTCCGGCACCAAATCCGCAAGCAACCGTGTGCCGAGCCATTGACCGGTGAAGTGCTTGCTAAACTGCTCGGCACGGCGATCGCGGAGCATGCGGTCGAGTTGCTGCGGCAGCTGACTACGAAGCTGATTCGCACTGGCCAGTCGCAATAGCGTGGCGTCGGGCATCGAGCTCCACAAAAAGTAGCTCAGCCGTGAGGCGAGTTCGTACTCGTCCACGTCGTAACCAAGCTGCTCGCCCGCTTTCGCTTGCAACGGCTCGTCGACGTTGCCGATGAACAAGAAACGAGGGGAAACGAGCGTGGCCTCAATGGCAATCTCCATCGCCCGCTCGTAGGTGTCGCCGGCGCCACGGCGGGAGTCGACTAGCTCCATCAATCGATCGAGCTGCTTCGATGGTACCGGACGGCGATAGGCGGCGCTGACGAACTTGTTGAGCGATTTGCGAACCGTCGGCTTCCACTTCTTCTCGTCACGCCAGTCCTCGGCCGAAGGGGCGCCCGCAAACCATCGCTGATGAGCTCGCGGCGCGGCGGACATGAGGTCTTCGGCGGGACCAATGACTTCCAGGCGTTCGACGAACAGATTGCGATCGCCGATGCCTTCTTCGTACCAATCGTTGAGAAACGCCACGCCAAGTCGCTGTCGACCTTTCTGGACATCCAGTGCGAATGCGAACTGCTCCGATTCATCGCCATCAGCATGCACGTCGACGGTTTGCACCAAGTGGCTATCATCGAGCACCCCCATGCGTACCGGCTCGGCACCACCTTGATCCGCACCGACGCTCACACGAAGCCAGTAGCGACCTGGCTTGGCGAACTCGTACAGGAACTCGATGGCTCCGTTCGAAGTCAGGTCGCGGCGATGCTCGTAGTCATACTGCCCCCCCTTCCACGACTTCTTCGGCACGTCGAACACCTTGTCGGTAATCGACTCGGGCACCAACATCGACTGACGGCTGATGGTCCGCGAAGCGGCTAGATACTTGTCGATCAAACCCGGCGTGAGCGACAACGCGTCGGCGTTGTTGTCGAAGCCATACGCCAAGTCGTCGGGCGGAAAAGTTTTACTGGGTTGAAAGTCTACGTACAGCAGATCGCGAATCGTGTTGCGGTACTGATCGCGATTCAGCCGGCGGAGCGTTACCCAGCCCGGATCTTGCGGCACCGAGCAATCGAACTGCTCAAGTCGCGTCTCGATCCATTGGACGAGCGCCGATCGTTCGTCATCCGTTGGCGTGTCGTAATCCTTGGGGGGCATGTCGCCGGCGCGAAGCCGTTGAACCACTTTCTTCCACTTCGCCCGATCGCGCTGAAACCCGTCGCCCGCCTCAATGGAATGCAGAGCGAGTCCTGCGTCCGGAGCGTCGCCCGAATGGCAGTCGAGGCAGTACTGCTCGACCAGCGGCCCCGCCATCGCCGAGTACTCGGCAATGGGCTCGAGAGTCTCCTCGGCGCGCGCTACCCCACCAACGAGGGCTAAGAGCACGCAGTACGCGATAGAGAGTCGGAACATCGATGGTCGCTCGAGGCAGGTGGGAACGAAAGCGACGCGGGGCGGGAGTGCCCGGATTATAGCCGACTGAGCCGAAAACTGCACCTACGGAAAGGCGCGGAAATGGGGCGATTGGCAAGCCAGTGAGCCGGGTCGTCCCCGACCCCGGAAAGAAGGCCTCAAATTCAACACTCTGTGTACTGCACAGACCGGGGTCGGGGACGACCCGGCTCACTAAGATAAAGTAGGTGAGGTGTACGGCCCAGCCTCTTGCGAGGCTAGCTACCAGGGAAGTTTACTCCGCCGTCAGCGTCGCCAGCATGGCGCTACGCAGCTCGTCGCAGGCTTCGGCGAGTGTGGCGGGTTGATTGGCCAAGGGCTCCAGATCGGTCAGCGCACCCGCCGCGAGGCGACCCGTCCAGAACTCGGCCAGCGGCAAGCACTCGTGACCGTCGTGGACGTACGTGCGATTGCGGCCGTGGTCCTTGGCCATGTAGAGCGCGGCGTCGGCGCGGCGGAGCAGCGACTCGATGCTCTCGCCCGGCTGGATGCTGGCAAGTCCCGCGCTCGCGGTGATGTCGCGTCCCAGGTGGGCGAACGTGTCGCTGAGGGTCTCCACCGCCTCGCGGGCTTTACTGGTGGCACGCTCGGCTTCTTCCACCGTGGTGTGCGGCAGGACGCACGCAAACTCCTCGCCACCGTAGCGAGCAACAAAGTCATGTTTCCGCAGTGCGGCACGCAGCACGGTGGCCATGCCAATCAGCACTTCGTCGCCCACCGGATGGCCGTAGGTGTCGTTGATCGTCTTAAAGTGATCGGCGTCGAGCATCACCAGCGAGAACGGCGCGCCGAATTTGCGGTACTCTTCCATCCGCGCAACGAGCTGCTCGTCGAGCGCCCGGCGATTGGGTAGCCTAGTAAGTGGATCGGTGAGCGAGGTGGTCAGGTGCGACTCGATCTCGCGGGCTTGCTCGGCGATCTGCGTCTCGGCGGCGTTGAGTTCGGTTTGCAGCTTGCGATTGGCGGCAAGGATCTCCGCCACGACGCCTACGACCAAGTCCGTCGTCGGACCGTCGTGGTCGGTGTCTACGTTCGCAAGTTTGGCCTCCGCGGCTTCAAACTGGGTGCGATGGTCGGAAACATGGTCACCAATTCGCTGCGTCATGCCGTGCAGTTCGAGGGCGAGTAGCCTTGCCCGCCGAAGATCGCCATCGCGAGCGCCTGGCGCGGGGCGGCGAAGCCAGCAGCCGATGGCAATGCCAGCCGCGAGCTGGAAAATGCCGAGCGCGCAACCCGCCGAAACTAGTAACACCGTGGAGTTCATGAGAGTAAGTGCCCCGACAAACGCAGTAAAAGCTTGCCCAAGCGTAGGCCATGGTCGAGTGTCGACCAACCTCCACGTCGGTGAACTTGGCGGGCCAAATCTTGTCAATTGAGCGGGTGGTGCCGAATAGGACGATTTTGCGCACGCCCACCCTACGCCTGCGGGGCCGCGGTTTGGTAGAATTCCACGCTCAGAGGTCGCCACGCCGCGAACTGTGGGAGGGCTCTCCGAGCCCGATCTCCGGCGTCGGAGACGCCGTTCGCAAGGATTGATGGCAGCACAACAAACAACAGATGCGTAATAACCAGACGCCTCACGGCGTCCGCTCGCCTACCACTACTAACCCCTGAATCGACGGAATGTCCCTTAGCGCAGTTTACGGTGCCGACCGCTTCGGTTTGTCGTTCGAACTGTTTCCGCCCAAGACCGACGCGGGCGAAGAAGCGATGTTCCGTCACGTCGAGCGGCTGCTAGAGTTCCAGCCAGGCTTCATCACCTGCACCTATGGCGCAGGGGGTTCGACCCAGACCAAGACACTCGACATCGTCGCTCGGGTCCGCGAGATGAGTGGCCTGCCCGTCGCCACGCACCTGACCTGCGTCGGCAGCACCGCCGACCAGTTGGCCGAGTACCTGACCGAAGCTCGTAAGCGGGGTGTCGACAACGTGGTGGCCCTGCGCGGGGATCCCCCCAAGGGTGAGTCCGCGTTCACGGCTACCGAGGGTGGCTTTCGCTACGCCAACGAGCTCGTGGCGTTCATCCGCGAGAACTTCGCCGACATGGGTATCGCCGTTGCCGGCTATCCCGAGAAGCACCTCGAAGCCCCCGATCTCGACGTCGACCTCGCGAATCTCAAGCGCAAGGTCGACGCGGGTGCCGACGTGGTCGTCACGCAGTTGTTCTACGAGAACGCCGACTTCTTGTCGTTCCGCGACCGCTGCTCCGCGCTCGGTATCGACATTCCCATCGTGCCAGGGCTTCTGCCGGTGACCAACTTCGCCCAGATCCAGCGCATCACCTCGCTGTGCGGCGCGAAGCTGCCAAAGGAATTTGCCACGGCGCTCGAAGCTGCGGGCGACGACGAGGACGCGCAGTTCGAAGCGGGTGTCGAGTTCGCCACTAAGCAAATGGAAGCCCTGATCAAGGCGGGCGTCCCCGGCATCCACCTCTACGTGCTCAACAAGTCCGAAGCGGCGAGCGCGGTGCTGGAGAACTTAGGAGTGGGGCGATAGTCGACGAGGACCTGTCGACAGCTTTGTACCCAATAGCCGACGAGCTACGTTTCGTCGGACAAACCCTTAGCATTTAGTGCTCGTCGGCTATTCCGCTTTGACTTCCGATCCCTCGTTGGCCATCGGTAACTCAAAACACGCGAGCGACCTCTCGCCTCGCACGTAAAGGCGATTGCCAACAATTGCAGGGTGCGAATAGAGTTCGGCTTCTTCGGTGGCTTCGTCGTCGAATAGCTTTGTGCGGCTGACGACTTTGGGTTTGTCACCGGTGATGTCGATCAGGATCAGTTCGCCACCGCGGCCGAGCACCAGCAGTCGATTGTCATCGGCGATCAGCGGCGCGTAGTCGCAGAACGCGGGGTCGTCGAGCGTCCAGAGTTCCTTGAGGCCATTGTCGAGGTCCAAACAGAAAAGCCGCTGCACGACGCAGTACGCTCGCCGGCCCACCACCACGGGTGTGCTCATATCGGGGGCGAGTTTCGCCTGCACCGCAATCGGCTCAGGGACGATGTTGCCCGAGTCGTCGAACTCGTACAGCCGCGTGCCATTGCCCTCGGTAGCGACCAGCAGCTTGCCATCGATTTCGATGGGCGTGGGGACGTTGAAGTCCCCTTCACGCGGGGGTTTCAGGGTCCACAGCCGCTCGCCGGTCGCGATGTCCCAACCACCAAGCGACGTGCGATCGTGCCCGACGATTTGCTCGCGGCCGCCGAACGTGCCGACCATGAACGAACCATAGCCGGCCGATTCGCCGGGGGTTTGCCACTCGGCCATGCCGAGCGCGGGGTCGATGCCCACCAGCGAAGCCTGGGGGCCACCGGGGTTCACGACGACTTTGCCGCCGGCCATGAGAGGCGAGCCACACGTGCCCCACACCATCTCGCTCTCGACGCCGTATTGATCGCGAATGTTTTGCTGCCAGAACACCAGCCCCGTCTCAAGGTCGACGCACGACAAGTGACCAAACGCACCGAGCAAAATCGCCCGCGTGCCGAGCAGTTGCGTCTCGTCCCCTTCGATCACCAGCGGCGTTGCGCGGGGAGTGTTGTCGTAGTCGAGCTTGCCGGGGGCGTCGTAGTCGACCATCCACACCAGGTCGCCGGTGGCGGCGTCGTAGCAGCGAAATTCGTCGCCCGTGTTAGGCAGGTTGCGGTCGCCAATCACGACGAACTTGTCGGTGGCCATGATGCCGCCGAGGCCTGCGTGGGCGAGCGGAACTTCCCACACGGCCGGCAACTTTTCGGGAAGGCTGGTTGGCAGAGCTCGCACGCGGCCATCGCGGTGCGGGCCCCGCCAACCAGTCCACCCGTGGGTCGACTGCCAGGCGGTGGCCGCCGGCGGCCCTTCGCCCGGCGGCCCTTCGCACATCGTTTTCCCTTCCGACTCGACTTCGCGAGGCGAAGTGGTCCCAAGCTTATCAGTGGACTTCTCCTTGGCCGAGTCTTTCTCGCCCTTGGCGTCCTTCTTGTGATACGCCTGATAATCGTCGGTCAGCGGCACGAATCCTTGCAGCGTCTCTAGCGCCAGCATCAACTCAGGCTCGTCCATCACGCCAACCAGCGATTCGCGAATGATTTGCTGATCGGCCTCGGGAAGGTCGGTGTTGATGAACGCGGTGACAAAAGGCACGGGCTTCGTCTCGGCGACCACACGCAGGTCGCCCTTCTTCACCGTGCCGCAGCCTTCGAGCAGCGGTGCGGCGTAGCTCGAAATCACGGCGGCAGCTTGCTCGGAGTCGCCCCACTCCAGAATCTTCACGGCACCATCGCTGCACGCGGCACTCGTCTCGGCCTTGTCGGCGTCGACCACCGCAATGCCGGCATCGGTGAGCATGTCGCGCGGGGCGGCGAACTTCTCGGCACACTCGGCCGGCCCGTACAGAATGCGATAGCCGCTGAGATCGGACACGGTCTTCGCCGAGTCGCCACTACGGACGACGATCAGGCCGGTCTGAGTGGTCGACCCATCTTTGCCAGTGAGCTGGGCGACCGGCTCGACGTTCAGATTCTTCTTCGCCGCATCGGCTCGCACCACCGAGTCCTTGCCGATCACGATGTGCACGGTGTCGAGCTCGTACTTTTTCATCGCACCGACCAGCGATTCACTAAACCCGACGGTCACTTCACGGCCAAGCTTCTTGCTCAGATACGCACCGAGCTTGTCGTAGTCGCGCTGGGCGTAGCCCTCGACGCACGGACACGACAACGGCAGGGCGAGCGGGTCCATCACCACCAAGTGCAGTGGCTGGGGGTCCGCCGCCATGGCGGCCTGGCTGGTGCCGAGCACCAGCAAGGCCGCGGCGATTAAACGCTTAACCAACATGGATTGACTCCAGGGGGATGTATTTGCTGCCGAATGACCAATAACCAAGAACGGCCTATTCGGCCTCGGCCTTCTTCTGTAGCGGAGACATCAGCACCCGCAGCGGCGCGCTGATGGCTCGCATCGTGGTGCTTGTGGTGGTGGTCGCCGCTTCGTCCGCAGCATTCGCAGGGACTTCGCCGGCCTTGGTCTTGGCAACCATCTCGGCACGCTCTTCCTCCGGAATTCGTTCCATCATCACGATGTGATTCCGAGTGATGTCGAGCATGAAGACTCGGCTGCCATCGCTGGTCGCGCCGATCGAGACCTTCTTACAGCCAGGCACGAGGTCGGCGGTGCCGACGACTTGCAGCAGTTCGCCCTTCGAGCTGTACTGCTTGATGCGCCCGGTGCCGCTCTCGGCGGTGTAGACGGTGCTTTCGGGACCGAACGCAACGTTCATCGGGTTGCAGCAGCTTCCGAAGCCACGGTAGCCATCGCGATCCGACTCGCCCCAGTGGGTGACTTCGTCCCCCTCGTAGTTGAAGCAAACCACGCGGTGCTTCGAGTTCTCGGCGACGTAGATGCCTTGGTCGTTGGCCTGGACGTCCATTTGGCCGCAGCAACCACTCAAGTCGGCGACGATCTCTTCGCCCGCCTTGAATTCTTCGTCGATCTTCCAAACGCTGTAGCCGTAGCCAACCGACGATGGGCAAGCGACGAACACGGTGTCGCCCACGGCACTGATCGAGGCGACGCCCAGCTTGCGAGCGATTTGCGAATCGAGTTGAGCCTGAATCTCTTCGTCCGAGGGCTCGGCGTCGTCCATCTGGGCGATGCGCTCGTTCCACAGCTTCTGGGTTCGCTCGAGGCTCGTCTTGCTGCGTTCGAGCTGTGTGATCTGTGTTTCAAGCATCTTGCGGGTACGATCGTCCTCCGATTCTTCATCGGCCGACTCGTCCGCGGGAAGTTCGGCGAGCGTGGTTTGCAGCTTCTCGATTTGACCACCGATCAATTCGATTTGCTGCTCGTAGATTTTGGCTTGCCGCTTGTACATTTCGGCTTGCGACTTCATCTGAACGATCACCGCTTCGCGCATCTTCGCGGCTTGTTCCTTGGTCACCGTGGCGTGCGGCGACGGCTCGTTGGCGACTAGATTGCCCGATTCGTCGAGCTTCACCAGTCGTCCGCCGCCGGCGACAAACACCATGCCGTCGGTCGACCGGATGTTGATCGCTTCGACCTGCACCGGGGTCGACCAAGTCTCGACGTACTCGCCATCGGCGTCGAACACGCGAACCTGGCCATCCTTGTCACTGGTACCGCAACCTGCGAGCAGGCGACCATCGCGGGTCATCGTAAAGCAGTTGACGGTGGTGTTTGGCAGGCCTTCTTGGTTGGCGGCGATGATCTTGGTTTGCTTGTGCGTGGGGGTTGCGAGCTCGGCTTCGGTCTCGGTCGACGAGATCACTGGCTGGCCACCCTCGGCAACCACCGCCGCGGCGGCGGCCTTTAGCGGGCAGTTCTCGGCATCGCAGGTGCCGTTCTCACATGCCTCGCATTTCACGACCGCTGTCGCTACGTTGGCGGCGTCTTCGCAGCACTTGGCGGGGCACTTGGGGTCGGTGCAGGTGCCGGCTTCGCAAGCCTCGCACTTAGCGTCGGTGCATTTCACCACCGGGGCGGGTGGCAGTGCCTCTTCGGCAGCGACAACGGCCGGCTTGGTGTCGGGCGTCTGGGTATCGGGCGTTTGGGCGACCTCGATCGCCAGCGCCAGGCCAGTTATCGCAACCAATCCGACGACCGCCAATAACAGCGATTTCATGTTCCGTGGCATGCCAGTGTGCCTCCCTGTTTAGAAAGAAATAGTCAGCAGGACTAAGAGTAGGAATAGGTCCCCGCCCGGGCGGAGTGCCCGATAACCATTCGGCGATTATCTCCGCTTCTTGGTCTAAATACCATCGCGAACGGTTAAAAGTTTCAGCATTTTTGGCCGGCCGCTATCGCTAGTTTCCCTAACAACAAGCTGCCAGTTAGACGGACGGCCTGCCGGAGAAGTTCCCCTGAAATGGAAGCAATTATTCCTAGGGAAGCTGGGCAAGGGACGACTGTTCTGACGCAAGCAGCCGGTTTTGGATAGAATGGGGGAGCTTGCACTTCGGCGAGGCACGAGGCCACGGTAGGCGACTCGTCGAAAAACACCCCCCTGCCCTACGTTATCTTCCCTCCGCCTTTGTCCGATCTTACTGGCACGCTGCTGAACGACTATCGGGTGCTCCGCCGGCTAGGCCGCGGGGCGATGGCCGATGTTTACCTGGCCGAACAGCAGTCGCTCGCCAGGCAGGTGGCGCTCAAGGTGCTATCAAGCGAGCTGGCCTCCCAGCCCGCGTACGTCGAACGCTTCAAGCACGAAGCCCGCTCGGCGGCGGCGCTCGTGCATGCGAACATCGTGCAAGTCTATGAGGTCGGCCAGTCCAACGGCTCGCACTTCATCGCCCAGGAGTACGTCGCGGGGCAGAACCTTGCCGAGTGGATCCACCGCAACGGCCAGGCCGACGCCGCGCGAACGCTCGACATCCTCCGCCAAGTGGCCGCCGCGCTGTCGAAGGCGCATGAGCGATCAATCGTGCATCGCGACGTGAAACCCGAGAACATCATGCTCGCCCGCAACGGCGAAGTGAAGGTCGCAGACTTTGGCCTGGCGCGCGTCACGACCGACGAGACGAATCGCACGCAGGCTGGCGTGACGATGGGCACACCGCTTTACATGAGCCCCGAGCAGATCGAAGGCCGGCCGATCGATAGTCGCAGCGACATCTACTCGCTTGGCATCACGGCCTATCACATGCTGGCCGGCGAGCCACCGTTCCAGGGCGAGACGCCACTCGCTGTCGCCGTGCAGCACATCAACAAGCAGGCACCGCCGCTCGCTGAGCGGGCATCGGAAACACCCGCGGCGCTCGTCGCGGTGGTCGAACGGATGATGGCCAAGCGACCGGAAGATCGCTACGCCGATCCAATCGAACTGATGCGCGAACTGCGCCTACTCGCCAAGCAAGCCGCCGCCGAAGGGTGGGCCGAAGGACCGGAGAATTGGTCGCTCACCGACCTCTCGTCCTACGGTGGCAATTCGATTCCCGCCACCGGAGAACTCGATCAATTGATGCGTGGCACGCGGATGCTGCAACTGCCGAAGACGAATCGTCGCTGGTTGTTCGCTGGCTTGGCCGGGGCAGTGATTGTGGGTGCGTTGGTTGCCGGAGCGGCGAGAAGGCCCTACGTGCTCGCCAATAACGAACTCCCGATGCTTGCCTACGACACTCCGCAGCAACAGTTTTGGCATGCCAAGATGGTCAACACCCCTGCAGGATGGAACGCGGTGCTGGACCGGTTTCCGACTGCCGATGCGTTTTTCACCGACGAAGCGAAGAAGGGCCTCGCACGGTACTACTTGGCTGCCGAGAACTACGAGGCCGCGTTACCCTACCTCATCGAGCTGGCGAACGTCGCGGAGAGCAAAACCGCCACGCGGACCTTCGCCAATGTCGCCCTCACAGTGGCCTACACCGAACTGGGCAACACGACCGAGGCGCAGCGCTACAAGGCGTTGGTCACGCCAACAGATATCGAGAACATGCTGACCGACCCGGAGTTGGTGGAGCGGTACCGCGGGCTCAAGCTCTAAGTCGCCTTCAGTTTCTCGCGCGAATGCGGTGCCGAGGGCTCGCTTGGCGGGTCAAATCTTAATCGCCGAGCGTGGTCGAGCGAATCGCGGACCATCATTCCGCCAATGAACACCCAGGCACAGATAAAGCACGTGCCAAGGACCGATAGGTGCAGGTCGAAGGGCATGGTGGAATCCAGGGAGGGTGCGGCGGGGCGGGCACGCTTCCGTGGTGCGCTTGGCGGGGAGGCATTCCATGCCATCAGCAGTTTCTTCGGCCCGTCTGGCCAGCTGTCTTCAGTGCCTCCTTGAGATTGCCATCTATGCCGCTTAGGTGGATTGGATTGGGTAAAAACGTCCGAAAAGTCGGCACACGAAAAGTACACAAATTTTTCGGATTGTGACTAGAAAGCGCGCTGTACCTGTGTTAACTTCGTGGCATGAATAGTGAACATAACCACACAATGCACGCACGTTCTATTCCCGACCAAGCCTGGGATGTTTTCCTCCCCGATGACGAAGGAGAACCTCTGCCAGATGAGGGGGATTTCTGGTGCGAACCGTGCGACGACGAGGAGGAGGACTAGCTGTGATTTGAGGTGGACTTCAACTTTCAACTTTCAACTTTCAACTTTCAACTTTCAACTTTCAACTTTCAACTTTCAACTAGTGATACGCACCACGGCCCTTACGCTCACCCGCTCGCCCTGTTTTTCTTGTTTTCCTTTTCGAACGAGTGCCATGCTTACTCCTGCGCAAATCGAATACATTCAGCACCTTATCAGCAGCAACGAAGAATCGAGCTACCGCGACATCGCCACGCGCGCGGGCGTTAGTCCGCGGACGGTGTCGCTCGTGGCCCGAGGTCGACGGCGGGCCGATCGTCGCCAGGATGCCTCGCGGAGCGAATCGCTAGTGTACGAACCCGCGGCGAACATCGGACGGTGTCCGAATTGTGGTAGCCGCGTGGTGCTTCCCTGCGTTGCGTGCCGGGCGCAACGCTACCGCCGGTTTCGCGGTTGGGGCGAGACCTGCCCGCTCAACACGGTGGCCCGCGGGCAGTGTCAGGCGTTGCGGCGACCAGCGTAGCCGCTGGTCTCGCGCGGCAGGCGCTCGCCAAACGGTATAACCGCACCTATCGCCAGCAGAATTCGGCGCTAGCAGGACGATTGTTGTCGACGTGCGGCGAAATCGGGGGCAATGCTTGTTCGGCTTACCACTTGGCCACGATCGGCTTGATAGCCGGCTGGCGAGCGAACCTCGCCGGCCGGCATCAGCCATCTGATTTGGCCCCCTGCTCGCGACGCTCTGTCGCCGGTATTTTCTCGGAAAATCAAGCGCCGATTGCTGCGCGGGGCGTGGGCCGGTACACTGCGATGACAAGGTTCAAAGTGGTTCGAGGGGTGCCACTTCGCCCGAGGTCGCTCGACCATTCGGAACTGGTCGGGCACACAGACGACAATACAGCAATCAATCAGGGAGTCCTCGATGAGCGAGGCGGCGAAGCTATCCGTTAACGGCAAAGAGATCGAACTACCCATCTTGGTCGGCACCGAGAACGAAGTGGGGCTCGATATCTCCAAGCTCCGCGCCTCGACCGGCTGCATCACGCTTGACGAGGGTTACGTCAACACCGGCAGCACGGCCAGCGCCATTACCTTCCTCGATGGCGAAGAAGGTGTGCTGCGTTACCGAGGCTATCCGATCGAGCAACTCGCCGAGCATGCCGACTTCATTGAAATCGCTCACTTGTTGATGCACGGCGAGCTGCCCACCCAAACGCAGCTCACCGAAATGCAATCGACCATGCGTTTCGAGCGAACGATTCCGCCGGCGATCGTTAAGTTGATCGCAAGCTTCCCACAACAAGCCCACCCGATGGCCATCGTGATGGCCGCCGTTGCCGGCCTCAGCGCGCATCACCTGGAACGCATCGATCCGGCCGACCCAAAGCAGGTGGCAGAAGCTTCTGCGCGGCTATTGGCCGAGATGCCAACCATCGCGGCTTATGCTTATCGCCGGACGACGGGGCAGGACTTCGTCGAGCCCACCAAGGACCTCGATTACTGCCGCAACTTCCTGCACATGATGTTCAGCCAGCCCGACAAGCCGCTGGAGATCGCCGACGAGCTGGCCGAAGCGCTCGACATGTTGCTGATCGTCCACGCCGACCACGAACAGAACTGCAGCACCTCGACCGTCCGCATGGTCGGTTCGAGCGATGCGAATCTGTACGCGTCGATTTCGGCGGGTGTTGCCGCGCTGTGGGGCCCGCTGCATGGCGGGGCGAACGAGGCGTGCGTCAACATGCTCGAGATGATCCACGCCGACGGGGGCGATGTCGCCAAGTACGTCGAGATGGCTCGCAAGAAAGAAAACAACTTCCGCCTGATGGGCTTCGGCCACCGTGTTTACAAGAGCTACGACCCGCGGGCGAAAATCGTCGAGGCCGCGTGCAAGAAGGTGCTGGCGAAACTGAAGATCGAAGACCCGATCTTCCCGATTGCCCAGGAACTGGAGCGCGTGGCGGTGACCGATCAGTACTTCATCGATCGCAACCTCTACCCGAACGTCGACTTCTACTCGGGCGTGCTGTACCGCGCGATGGGTATCCCGTCGAACATGTTTACCGTGCTGTTCGCGATGGGCCGCCTGCCTGGGTGGCTCGCCCACTGGATCGAAATGCGAACCAGCCCCGAGAAGCGAATCTGCCGCCCTCGCCAGATCTACACGGGCGAAACCGAGCGGAACTTCGTCCCGATCGAAAAGCGATCATAGTACCTCCATACTCCGTATGGAGAGAACCATGAAAGAAGCTTGCCACTCGAATAAGCTCGATTCGGAGCTAGCCTCCGCATCCCTGACATGGAATGGTTTGCTAGCCAAATAACCATACGGAGTATGGTTGTACAATGAACCTCGAAGAGCCTCGACCAAGCCTGGTCGGGGCTTTTTTCGTATAACGGTACGAATGTCGGTAAGCCATCGAACCCTGGCGCATCTAATAGGGAAATGACGGACACAGTCGCCATCCACCGTCGGGCGGGGCCAGCAACCGCTGCGGAGGACGGGCGTACGAAACCTTGCCCCGCCGCTGCCATGGCCAACTCCACCGACAGCGAGCTGGCAGCGCGGTTTGCGGCGGGCGATAACGCCTGCATCGCCGAGGTGATCGAACTGCATCAACCGAGCGTCGTTCGACTCGCGGCTCGCATGCTCGGCGGCGACCACCAACTGGCGATGGACGACTTGGTGCAGGAAGTGTTCCTCCGCGCGATCGAAAAACGAAACCAGTTTCAACAGACTTCCACCCTTAAGACTTGGCTCACCAGCATCACGCTCAACCAGTGCCGGGCGTACCTCCGCAAACAGCGACGGCGGAAGCTACTGCTCGGCTGGTGGCAGAACCAGAACCCATCGCAGCCCACAGGTCCAGCCGACACTCGGGCGACCACCAGCGAATCGGCCCAGCAAGTCCGCGACGCGATTGCCCGCTTGCCAACCGTCAGCCGCGAGATCGTGGTGCTGCACTACCTTGAAGAACTCACCATCGACGAAGCGGCCCAAGCACTCGGCATCACCGCAGGTGCGGCGGCAACGCGACTTAGCCGCGCCCGGGCACAACTCCGCGAACGCATCGACCCCACGCTCTTTCACGATTAACTAGCAATGACTCCCACGGACCAACAACTTACGCAACTGCTTCGCGAAGCCGACGCGATATCGACACCGCAAGTCACCATGCCGCTCGATGCGGGTCGGCTGCTCACAGCGGTCGCCGAGCGGCGGCGCAAGCGTACCGCGACGCGAACTGTCTTGGCTGCCACGGTGATAGTGGCATTGATCACGAGCGTTCGCTTCTGGCCGAGTTCGACAGAGCAAGTGGCGATGCCAACCGCGGAGGAGACGTCCATGGAGGAACTCTCGGCGGCGATTGCGGAGATTGAGTCGGAAGTAGCGCAGTTGCAAGCACAGATCGCAGACTCACCGGCACCAACTTACGATCTTATTTCGGCGATGAAGCATTCCTCCCACAACGACCCCGCGTATCGCGAGAAACTCCGAATTGAACTCGCAGAGCTCGAGAACCACGCCGCGGCTAGCGACGCCGCGCTCGCCTGGGAGCGGGCATGGTTTCGTTCGGGCGCGCTGCGGCTCGAACTCGCACGGCAGGACGCCAAGATCGCCCCCGATCGGGCAGCCGACTCGTATCGCCAGATCGCCAAGTCGTACGCCGGTACGCCTTGGGGCGACGAAGCGCGACTTGCGCTGACGAACTTTGCTACCCAATAGTTGCTACTTGCAACGGATTCCCCATAGACCGAACCGCCTCCTCCTGAGGAACTTCCCTATGTCGTACGCTTCCAAGCTCTCAGTGGCTCTTCTTGTTCTCGCCCTAGCTCCCACAGGTCACGTCGTGGCCCAGTTCGGAGGAGGACTGCCCGAAAACTCCGTCATGGTGACCACGTCAGTATTGGTGACAGGTGACACTTCGGCTTTTCCGCTCGACGATGGGTCGCTCAACGCCTTGTTCACAAGTTCCTTTATCGCGGAGGCGGGGGCCAAACTGAAAGAAACCCTGGGTGAGGAAGTTAACCTGCACCGATACCCCGGCCCACACTTCGCCTACATATCCGGTGGACGAAACGGCGACTCTCGGGTCGGTTCGCTTGTCCTCATGTTCGTCGATCCATCCGAAGAGTTGCAAGCTAAGCTCGCCTCAGAAGCTCCTAAGGTTGTAGTCGATATGCTTCGCCAGCGAGTGCAAAAGCAACTCGATAAGCAAGTAGATCAACGAGCTAGGGATTTAAGAACGCGACACGCGGCCCTCAATGAGCGGTCAGCTACCCTCACGGAGGAAATCTACGGTTTTCAGAAAACTCTTCTGGCGGAGGACGAACTCGTCAGTAGCGAGGAATTAAGAAAACACTATCTATATCTGGACAAGCGCCGCCGCGAGGATCGCCTCACCCTCCTCAACATCGATGCGGAACGGCAAGCGGTGGAGAAGCAAATCGAAGTGCTTCGACAGCAAACGGATACGGGTGCCACGACGCCGCTCCTGGAGGAACTGAAGGCCGCGGCCGCTTCCCGTCATGAAGCACTCTTAAGACTTCGTCACAATGCGAGGGCACATTCAGCCAAAGTGGAAGAGCTGGAGAAACAGATTGAACAGTTAGAACGCACCGTGCAGGACGAGGCGACAAAATCGACGTCGGACGATTCACCTTCACCTGGGCCGTCAAAGACGCAACAGGCGCTAGAGCAACTACGCGACGCCAGGAATCAGCTCGCGCACGCCCAGCTACCCAATCAAGACATACTTGGAAGTGCCGAGCACGCCGCGATGGAAGGTAAGATCGAATACTTGCGAAAGAAGGAAGAACTTACCCAGGCCCAATTCGGGACACAGCTACAATCGCTCAATGGCATGCTATCGCAATTGGCCATTCAATCCGATACCGCTGCCGCCCGCAGCGAGGCAATCGACATCGAACTAGAGAGTGTCGCCCAAAGCATTCGCAGCGCGAGCTTGATCGAACTCCAGCGAAAAGCCACCGATCGCCAAGTTCAGCTACTCGAAGCGAAATTGGAGCGCGTTCAGCAAGAGCTCATCGACGTGGAGATGTTGCTAGATAAACCTCAGAGCCAAGAGTTTGAAGTTCGGCTTTGGGGGGAATGAGTTCACATGGATGTGTTGACTACCGCTTCGCGATCAGCACTTCGCCGCGGCCTCCTTCGAGGAGGTCGCCGTTGTAGAGCTCGACGCTCCCCGGGACTTCGCGATCGAGCTCTAACTCTTTGAACACAAGCCCCAAGGCTTGCGGTGAATAGTCGCAGGCGTAACGAAACGTCGGGAGCAGCGTCGGCGTTTCGCCCAGCAAGATCAGCGTCCCGCGGCGCATGCCGGCGGCGGGGTGGGGGCCGCACTCGCCGCAGATGACGATGGTGCCGGCTCGCATTTGGTAGCCGGGCCATTCGCCGCAGTCGCCGAGTACGACGATCGATCCGCGGCGCATTCGCTCGCCGGCGTGGGTGCCGACGCTGCCATGCACCGTGATCTGCCCGCCACGCATGCCGACCTTCGACGCCGCGAGCGAACCGCCAACGTGGTTCGCGGCGTCGCCCTGCACTTCGATCCGCCCGCCGCGCATCTCGCTACCGAGCCAGTCGCCGGCCGAGCCTTCGATCACCAGCGACCCGCCGCGCATCCCCTGCCCCGCGTGACGACCGACGTTGCCTTCGACTCGAATTTCGCCCTGCGAAATGCCAGCGCCGATGTGATGGACGTAGCTGAAGTCGCCTTCGAGTTGCAAAACTAAGTCGCCGACGGTGCCCGAGACCTGAAACAGCTCGGCGAGCGGCACTTGGCGGTTGCCATGCCACACCAGGGTCTTTTCAATTTCTACGAGCGACTTTTCCACAAGGGCATCGGGCGTCACGCCGGCGAGCGAGACGGGGATCGTGTCGAGCGAACGTGGGCGAATCGTGAGTGGCAAGTGGCGAGCGTCGAAGGGCGAAACGAATAGCCGGCGAGCTACGCCTCGCCGGACCTATCGACTACTATAAGGAACATGCCTGCCGATCGTGAATCCCCGAACCTCCACGCCCTCATTCTCTGCGGCGGCACCAGCCGGAGGATGGGTCGCGACAAGGCGACGCTCGACTTCGCCGGCGAGCCGATGCTCGCGCGAGTGGTGCGGCGACTGAGTGCCACGATTCCGGTGGAGAACATCCTGTGCGTCGCGGCGAACGGGCAAGCCTTGCCGCCGCTGCCATCGCCGGTTCGCATCGTATTCGATCGCCAAGAAGACTGCGGACCGCTGGAAGGACTCGCCACGGGACTCAGTGCGCTGGCTGACGCCGATGCCGTGTTCGTCACCACCTGCGACGCCCCGCTGATCGTGCCCGAGGTGCCGGAGTTCCTCGCCAGGCAACTCGCCAATCACGACGCCGTAGTACCACGGATCAACGGGCAGCTCTACCCGCTTACGGCTGTCTATCAACCGCGGGTTGCGAGCGTAGCAGACTCCAGACTCGCGCGCGGCGAACGCCGCGTGATCGACTGGGTGACGGAGCTGGATGTTCGATATCTGTCGCGCGAGGAATTGACTGCAGTGGATCCGGAGCTCGTGAGTATGCGGAACTGCAACACGCAGGAGGAGTTGGAGGAGTTGTTGGAGGTCCACGCGAAGACGCGAAAGCACGTAGGCCGCTAACAGGCTCCGCGCCGTTACGGCGGACAGGCGAGGTGGCTTGCGCGATTGGTGGCTGCCTATGGGCCAGCGCAGGTATCTGCCGGCATCGATTCACCCGCACTGCCATAGGAACTTCGCCTTGGTACCATCAGTATTCAAGAAAGCATAGCCAACACCTCCATCACCAAAGTTGACGTAAAAGGGTGAAGTGCATGAGTCGATCTGACATAGAAATTGCCAGCCATCGTCAAAGGGAATCTCATCCCCTTGGAGGAATGCGGGAGTTCCACCGACCTTACACTCTCCCACAAGACCCATCGCAGCATTGCGTTCGTGTTCCGGCAACTTCCAGCGGTCCTGTTCCGACATGTACGGGACATCCTCGACAGCACTCCGATACACGGCGAACTCGCAAGGTTCTGGCTGAAGTCTATCCGAATTCGCAACTTCTACCATTCGATATAAAGTCGGCCCTACTTTGAGTTCTGCGGTCGAACATTCATTGGAGCCAGGTTGGAGAATGATGGCGTTTTCGCCACCATTCGGTTCGTAAGTACCGTCAACAAACTCGCCATCCTCCTCGTCAGTCATGAAGATGTATGCCATTCGAGCGGGTGTGATGACGCCTGTCACGTCGGAAAGGGCGATCTGGCAAATGAACCGCATTGGATTTCCCGTCTCTTTGCTGAGCGGCCACTCTGGGAGGGCAATCCAGTTCGGTTGGCCACCAAATTTGGTGGAATACTCAGTTATGGGAACACCTGCTTCGATGAAATCAATTACCTGCTTCGTTGGCATCTTTCACTTCACTCCCTCAAGTTTGTCAAGGACTAGTACCATCGATTAACTTCCCCGTCCGCGCAGCCTCCAACTCATCCCCTTCTTCTCGTGAACCAACTCACAATTAAGAAGTTCGTCACCCCCATGGCAACCCCGCCTGCTCGAATACAAGTCCAGGCGTAGTCATATCCATCCTGGCCAAGTACTTCGACAGTAGGCGCAGTCCTCGATTGCGAGACAATGTACGAGTAAATGGTCACCCAGAGGGCGATGCTAACCACTAAGCCGGCAACTTGTGTAATGGAGAATCGCATGGGCCTACGTTTCGGAAGAATGAGGTCTGCGGATCCGCGTTCATCCGCTCCGATCCGCGTCTAATTCCTCCGCCCCAATCGCAAAATTCTCAAACTCCATCGAATACCGCGAGTTAAACCACTCCGGCAAACGTGCTAAGCGGTCTTCATCGTACGGCACGTCGACGTGCAGCGTGCGGCCCACGGTCGCCGTGCGGATTTCGCCGTTTTCTACGAGTAGCTCGCCACCCTTGAACACCATCCTTGGCAGCTGGAACATCTCGGCGTAGTTCTTGCTCGGGGTGTAGAGCGTGATGTCGGCGTCGGCGCCGGGGGCGAGGTGGCCTTTTTGTTTGAGTCCTAAGAGGCGTGCGGGGCCGGCTCGCGTGATGATCGCAACTTCATTCAGCGTGTACTCGCGCTCCATGTCGGCGAGGTTCGATCGTTTCAATAAACCGCGAGGGCAGGTGGTGATCACTTCGCGGCGATACGTGCGGTCCATCAGCAAGCGGATCACTTCGGGGTACGCCAGGAACGAACCGCCGTTGGGGTGGTCGGTGCTCATCACCACCCGCCACGGATCGTCGACCAGCAGGTACCACTCCAGGCCAATCGCCCACTGCAGGGCGTGGACCAGGTTCTTGTTCTTGTACTCGATCGGCATGACGCCGCAGCCCGCCTCGACCTCGGTGTCGGCCGAGTACCAGCGGTCGCCGTAAATGTTTCGCAGGTAGTAACCCAAAGGGCCATCGCCCGTCATGCTGGTCGTGTTGCCAAACAGCACCTGCCCGACGTCGACCGACAAGTTCTTGTGCGTGTTGACGTACTCGGCGAGTTCGGCGACCTGGCTCTTGAGCGAAGTCTCCTCGCCCTCGCCACCCCCGTAGCTGTGAAACTGAATGTGGGTGAGATGCCCTTGATGGCCTTCGAGCGACTTCATCGTCTCGAGCGTCGTCCGCCAGTTGCCCGGCATGCCGAGCTGATTGCAGTGGATGTGTACCGGATGAGGCAGTCCCAGCGCGTTCGCCGCGCGGGTGATCCCTTGGATGATCTCGCGCGGCGTCACGTCGAACGTCGGGACGCGATCATCGAGCCCCGTGTTCTTACCGGCACCAAGCTGCTTCCAAGTTTCGACGCCGCCCGGGTTCACCAGCTTCGGCGCGTAGCTTTTGGTGGCCGACAATAGCCACGCGAGGTACGCCTCGACGTTCTCGGGCTCGCCCGCCGCGATCTGCTCCATCAGGTAATGGTTGTTGCCAACCAGCGTGTAGAAGCCGCGATCGATGGATGGCGTGTCAGCGAGTTCCTGATGAGCCTGACGCGCGCCTAGCGGCGGCACCGCCGCATCGAACGCCGCGGTGTATCCGAGGCCGGCGTACTTGTATGCCGTGGCGAACGTCGAAGGAACACTGCCGAGCGTCCCGCTTCGCGTCCAGCCACCATTGGCGAGCCGCGCCCGCTCCAGCGCCTCGGCAGGACTTCGACGATCGTCCGCGCGCAGTTTGCGGCCGACGTTGACCTTGGGCCCCGCGATGTGGCAATGCATGTCGACGCCGCCCGGCATGATGACGAGCCCGGCCGCGTCGATCACCTTGTCGGCCCGCGCGTCCTTGCCCGTAGGGGCGGCGATGATTTTGCCGTCCGCGAACCACAGATCGCGCACCACCCCATCAATTCCATTCGCAGGATCGTAAACCGTTCCGCCGGCGATTTTGGTGGTGTGAGGCATGGAGATAGTTTGATCGATGGACGCGCGGGCGGGAAGGTGTAGATGGGACGCACGAGTTCCGGGTTTCTGCCGCTATGGGAGAGACTCCAACCCTATGTCATCCTGAAGGAGCCGTATCCCTTTTGTCGTCCTGAGGGAGTTTAAGCCTTCATGTCATCCTGAAGGAGCCTAAGCGACTGAAGGATCTCGTTTGCCATTGAGACAGACCATTCCCAGGGTTCGTCCGACGACACGTAGGTCGTCGGCTATGGGTGCAAGCGAGTTCGACCATGCTGCTGAGACGCTATTTTCTAAGCAGCGCCGACTCCAGCTCTTGCGGAGTGCACTGATGAAAGCCTAGCAGCACTTCCATCTCGATCTTGCGACCGGCGCTCAGTAGTCCCGCACACGTAGGGCCAAGTAGCTTCGTCAGATCACCGAGGCATTCGGCGATGAGTGGCAGAGCGGCGCGCTCCAACGAGCTAAGCTCAATCGTATAGTTTTCTTTGACCACAACTTTGCACTCGCCGAGCAGCCGATCCGACATTCCAACATGTTCGATCGGCAAGAGCTCGCGGAGCCACGCATAGACCAACAGGTCGGCGGGGTCCGCATCGCCCCAAAATAGTAGGTGCCGCGAACCGACTAGTTTGTGCAGCCACCCCATATCGTCCTCTGGGGGGAGTCCAGCATACGCTACCGCACCGAAGGTCGGAGGATTTTCAAGCGACATTACAAATCGGTGGAGGCAGCTCTTTTTAGTGCAGTAGAGCACGGCTTCGGAATCGGCTCTCGGCGGAATGACATCGAATGGATAAGTTCTATCGGGGATGTAGTAATCACCATCGTTGATGTCATCGCGGCTGATGTCGTGCTGCTCAAACCACTGGCGAATCTTGTCTTTCATGACCTTGAAGGTAGCTCGGCGACACTTGGCGGCCAAGCACGGTGGGTGTTTTCTCCGAATTCTGGCGAATCCGGCTACAAAATCCTTGGCCTGTCACAAATCTACGCCCTCATTCGTCCTTATGGGTATCAGCGGGTGAGTTGCCTGCTGCACCGAAGCCTTGCGGAGGATGATCGCCATGAAAAAGATGCTAGTTGGGTCGATGTTGTTACTGGTGGGAGTGGCCGGATTCGTGCTCGCCAAGGGACATGAGGATGGCGAGCAGGTTCGGGTGATTTCGCAGCAAGATATCATCGAGAAACTCGATGGCGAGGAGGCCGCGGCGACCGTGGTCGAGGTGACCATCGAGGCCGGCAAGAGTGGTCTCGCGCACCGGCATCCGGGGCCTGGAATCGTCTACGTTCTGGAAGGCGAGTACGAGCTGGGCATCGACGACAAGCCGACCAAGAAGTTCAAGGCGGGCGAAACCTTTTACGAGCCGTCGGGATGCTTGCACAGGGTGTCGCGGAATCCTTCGAAGAAAGAGCGCTGCCGGCTGATCGCCGTAGTGCTCCATCCGCGGGACGCCAAGGAAATCGCGACCCCTGAAACGGCTTCCGAGCACGTGATGGAATAGTTGGCAACGATCGAAGTACAATGCGGCGTGGCGGTTACGGCTGGAGGGTGCTCGGCATGATGATGGAAAACCTGAACGAACTGCGGCCCCGGATGATGTCGGTCGCGTACCGCATGCTGGGGAGCGTCGCCGATGCCGAGGACGCAGTGCAGGACGCCTACTTGCGGCTGCACACGGCCGACAGCGTGACCTCGCCCGAGGGTTTCTTGATTCGCACCACCACGCGGCGTTGCATTGATCAGCTTCGCGCGGCGCAGCGCCGCCGCACCTACATCGGACCGTGGGTTCCCGAGCCCGTCGATACGACCAGCGGCGTAGACCAAGGGAAACTTGTGGACTCGTTGAGCCAAGGATTTCTGTTGATGCTCGAACGCCTCTCGCCAATCGAGCGAGCCGCGTTTCTGCTGCGGTCGGTGTTCGATTACGAGTACAGCGAGATCGCCGAGGTGCTCGACAAGACCGAACCCGCCGTGCGGCAGATCGTCAGCCGCGCGAAGTCGCGACTGCAGCAAGGTATTCCGAGATTCGAAACCGATACCGCCAAGGCCGATCGACTCGCCGAGCAGTTCATGGACGCTTGCCGGGCGGGGGACAAGGCATTGATCGAGTCGCTGGTGACAGACGATGTCGAGGTGCACTCCGATGGCGGCGGACGCGTGACGGCGGCCCGCGTCGTCATTCGCGGGCGGAATCTCACCGCGAGGTTCCTGGCGGGCGTCTTCCACAAGAAGCGGCGCAACTGCGAGATGCACGCCGCGCGGGTAAACGGCTCGCTCGGTGTGGTCTTCACGCTTGAAGGCAAAGTGGTTCAGGTCGTGTCGTTTGCCATCGATGGCGACATCAAAGCGATCTACATGACGCTGAATCCCGAGAAGTTAGCTCGCTGGTCCGCCACAGATATTCGCTAGTTTCGCGAATATCTTTGCTGCCGGGTCACAAACCGCGGAGCTCCGGCGTCCTTGTTGGTGAGAGCACAGAAGCAAGGACAAGCTTGCTATCGGGCGGGCTGCCCTTCTACCTTTAGCTGGAGAATTGAAATGGAAACCGCTACCTACGACCGCACGAAGAACGACGCCTACCGGGCCATGCTTGGCGTGGAGAAGCATCTCGCAAAGTGCACGATCGAGCGAACGCTGCGCGAGTTGATCAAGCTGCACGTCTCCCAGATCAACGGCTGTGCGTTCTGCATCGACATGCACTGGAAAGACGCCCGCGCGTACGGCGAAGACGAACAGCGGCTCTACAGCCTGCCGGCTTGGCGGGAGTGCCCCTACTACACCGAGCGCGAACGTGCGGGTCTGCTGATGGCCGAGACACTGACCAAGGTGGCCCACATGCCGGTGCCCGAAGAAGTTCACGAGCAAGTCCGCGAGCATTTCAACGAAGAGGAAATGAACGACTTGGCGTGGACCATCGCGTCGATCAACGCCTGGAACCGCATAAGCATCGCCCTGCACGCCACGCCGGGTGAATACCAGCCGCCACGCCATTAAAGTTGGTAAGTACCCGTAGGGTGGGAGGTTCTGTCGGCGTATGGAGCCGTGGATTGCAAAAACGCTCCGCCGCCGACAGGTTCACCCACCGTTCACCTCAGCCATTTAGGTGGGTAAACCTGCTGGCGGGCAAAGCCTCAACCATGGCAAACGAAACCTCGCCAGCAGAACTACCCACCCTACCGAATCCACACACCATCGAAGTAATGAGCAGAACATGAAGATCGTCGTCATAGGCGGCACCGGCCTAATCGGCACGAAGCTGGTAACACTTCTTCGCGAGCGTGGTCACGAAGTGATCGCCGCTTCCCCCTCCACGGGCGTGAACGCCTTAACGGGTGAAGGAGTCGCCGCAGCAGTCGCAGGTGCCCAAGTCGTGGTCGATGTGGCGAATTCACCGTCGTTTGAAGATGCAGCGGTGATGCACTTCTTTGAAACGTCGAGCCGCACGCTGCTTGAGGCCGAGAAAGCTGTCGGCGTGACGCATCACGTCGCGCTCTCGGTGGTGGGCACCGACCAGTTGCAAGCGAGTGGCTACTTTCGCGCCAAGCTGGTGCAAGAGCAGCTCATCGAGGCGTCGGGCATTCCGTACTCCATCGTCCGGGCGACGCAGTTCTTCGAGTTCATCGAAGGAATCGCCCAGTTCGGAACCGACGGAAACTTCGTCCGATTGCCGCCCGCCTACATGCAGCCCATTGTGTCGGACGACGTGGCGGCGCTGCTCGCGGACGTGGCCACTGCGAGTCCCGTGAATGGCACGCTCGACATCGCGGGACCCGATCGGATTCGCATGAACGAGTTCGTCGGCATGCTGCTCGGGTCGAAGAACGACTCAAGAGAAGTGATCGCGGACCCCAAGGCCACGTACTTCGGCACTCCGCTGGAAGAGAACACGCTGACGCCGATTGGAGCTGCGAGATTAGGTTCGACGCGGTTTGAGGACTGGCTGAAACGTTGAGTGGGAAATATTGCAGTGCGACTTCTGGCGCATACCGGCTATCTCACACCAGTCACGGAAGCCGCCACCAAGGCATGGTAAATTCGGTCCCTGCCGACCGGCTTAATCGTGGCCAAGCACCGATCCAGAATGCGGCGCAGATACACGCGAGTGACGCTCCCAACCAGAGGAGCCGAGGCTCATGCACTGCCGCAAAGGTAACCAAGCCGATTAGCTGTCCGAGATTGGTAGACATGCCCAGCCACATTATCCAGCGGGGCATAAGGTACGTACCAGACGGGACGCGCCAGAGCTTGCCCATAGACCCCGCCTTGAGACGAGGCATGACAAAGGCCATCGGCAACGCAACGAGGGTCCCGATGGCCAGCAGAATAAGAGACGTGGTGTCGCTCACAAGGTCTGCCAAACCCATTCCCTCGGGTTCATGCTTGAGAGTAACGAACGTAAGTACTGCAACTATCGCGGCAATTACTCCGTGAATGCTGAGAAGCTTCGTCATTCGAATCCATTGCTTGATCTGGCAATGCAAGTCCGTCGGACCAATTACACCATCACGGCACGTCCGCTGCCTTCGCGCGTATCAGTTCGCGATAAGGCTTCGCCTCCGGCCAGCCCAGCACTTCTTCGAGCTTGTCCGGCGGGACTTCGATGGCCGTTATGTGCTTCATCGTCACGCGATTATCGAACTTACCTTCGAGATAACCGAATGGTGTCCGCGCGATGGCTTCGGGGCCGGTGAGGGTTTTGTCCCGGGCCGGGATGAACAGGTCCCAGAATTTGTCGGCGTCTTCTTCGTCGAGCATCTGGGAGAATCGCTCGCGGATCGCGTCACCCGCGGCCGAGTCGCCTGCGTTACGAAGCACGAGGATCGCTTGGTAGGCGAGCGCCCGCTCCCAATGATCTTCCACCACTACGTAGTGCGAGAAGTGCAAGCGATCGTCGAAACCTAGAGCCAGCGGATTCGTGGAATCGGTCGGCAGTGGCTTTCCCGACTCCAGCACCTTCTGCATCTTGCGGGCGTCTTGGTGCCGGATATCGTACACAAAATACATGCCGCTGAACGGTGTCGCCCAGGCACCTTTGCGGATCTCGTCCGAGAGCCTGATGATCACCTCGCCATACTGCGGCGAACCATCCGGCGGACCGACGCTCGCGAACACGCAGTCGTACGCCCCGTAGAGTTCGTCTTCAATCGCGGGCGTCGTGTGCTGCAGGTGCTTGCCTCGTTCCTCTTCGACGTAGAACGACGCCAGCTCGCCACTCTTCAGCACCGCTCGCAGGTCCTCAAAGTGCAACCGATTCACGATCGGTGCCGCCATCTTGTCGAGCTTCAACACCAGCCGCTCTTCGTCCTCGGTAAGCGGCGCGAGGAACAGCTCGAACTCCTCCATCGTCGTCCGCGAACTGATCTCCATCCACTTCCGAATCTTCGCCGCATCCAGCGGTCGATGAAACGGACGAGTATCAATGGCCGTTTGACGCGTTTCCGCGAGCGGAGCGCCGGCGAGATCGGCGGGGGTTTGCTGGGCGAACGCGAACGGCGTTAGGAACAGCAGAGCAACGGACACCTTTAATGTTAACAAACGCATGAGAAGTGCATGAAAAAGAAGAGAGTACGGGAACACTAATCTTCGCTAATCTACACTAATCACTCCTCCTTAGATAACATCCATCGTGAATTCGACACCTACCGTGTTATGCGATCTTGGGCTCCTTGGCGTTCCAACTCCATCACTTCCGCTTCGATCTCGTCGTAGTGGTCTACCAGCCTTACACTGCGGTGCTCGTCTCGCCACGCTTGAAAAAGGTGTAATATCTCTGGCTTTCCAAGTAGTCTTGCGCCTTGTTCAACGACAAAAGAGTTCGGGACGTGCCTTTTGGGGTTTAGTAGTGCAAGTGCAAATTCCTTCCCTTGAAGTGCGTAGCTCAGTATGAAGGCTGTCGCCGCACTCCTCGATTGCCCAGCGCGACAACACACAAGTAGATTGTCGGCGTTTTTGGCGAAGGCCAGCGCACGCTCCAGATGGGAAGCGTCCACAGTCTTTTTACCTAGCTCGTTTAGGACAATGTCATCAAAGGTGAGATAGAGGTGATTCTTGCTGTAATCGCCAATGAACTTTGAATGCTTCATCGAAGAGTCGAGTATGGCAATAGTCGACCACTGATGAGGCTCGGTCTCAAGCAGATAGCTTCCGGCGAGATAGCTTCGAATGGCAATCTTCATTCGTGTCCTGAATTCTCGCGAATCCGGCTACAAATACAGGAACACTAATCTCCGCCAATCCCCACTAATACAATCCTATTAGCGAAGATTAGCGTCGATTAGTGTTCCCAAACTCATTGCGTCTCTCAACGACCTTGGCGATTAGTCTTCGAGGTCGATGATTCGCGTCTCGCTGTGGGTCACCCAGGCGTCGCCGTCGCGGTAGGTGGTGGCGGTGATGCTGTGGAGGCACTGGAGCACTTCGATCAGTTGATCGACTTGCGGTTTGACAAAGCCAATCGCGGCGACCGCGTTTTGGGCTTCTTCGTCCCCTTGCTCGATGGCAACCTTGATGCCGTAATCGGCCCACGGCTTGAGGGTTTCGAACATCGCTGCGCACCGGAAGTGGGCGGCCCACAACAGGGGCTTATCGAAGTCGGCGGCAGGGCCATCGACCTCGGGCTTCGAACCAGCCATCAGCTTCTCGCTCAGCTCGGGTAGCGTGCTCAGGATCAATACCGAATCGCTCAGGCCGGCACACGGCGCGATGCGATCGTTCACGCCCCACTCGGCGGGGAGTTCGTAGGAATAGATCGTGCCGGCCGAGGTGGTCGATTCCTTCGGGGCCTCCAGCTCCAAAGCCGGGACTCCCTCGGGGTCGGCTTCGTGGGCTTCGTTAATAGCGGCTTGGATTACGTCGAAGTACTCCACCGCACCATCGCGAACCGCACCGGCGTCGCTCACCCCCATTGCGATTGCAATCGTAGGCATGGGCAACGGTGTCTCGCTGAGCGGCATTTGGTCGAACCACAACGAGTCGGTCATGGTGGCGTCGAACACGATCGCGCTTTGGCCATCCGCAAAACCGGGGAGCAAGTGATCGCGGTTCGCCTTGTCGATGCGGGCCAGCAGCGGCACCACGATGTCGCGGACCTCTACGTACTTGGCCCAATCTTCTTCGGACGACTTCCGCTTACCAATGGTTTCCCAATGGCCAAACGCCCGCTTGCACCAATCGACGAACTGGTCGTAGTCCTCTACCGACTGGGTGCCCCGAGCGACGAACCAGCCGAGCGAGTCCTCGCCCAAGTGATTAATCAGCGGCAGTGGCTTGGTGCCGTCGGCACTGGGGGACATGGTGCCGTAGTTGTAAGTGAAAGCTTCGTAACCGCGTTCGGTCGCGAAGGTCGCCGACGCGATGGCACCAGGGGTCGGCAGCAAAGCTTTGACTTCGACGATTAACTGGTCGATGTCCTTTTCGATCGTCTCGGTTTCCTCTTCGGTCAGGTCGCCCATCGACAGTAGGCCTTTGCCCATCACGGCTAGGTCGCCAAACGAACGCTCCTGCGAATTGGCGGCCTCCATGAACGCGCCACTAACGTAACTCAGAGTGATCACGTCCTCGTCGGCGTGGGCGTTGAGACGCTTGAACTCCTTGCTATCGGCCAGCAACTTGCCTTCGCCGATGTCCTCAAACGTGTCGAGCGTGCTGGTTACACCAAAAACTAGGAAGTCGTCGATCAGGCCGACGACCAAGATCATCTCTTTGTCTTCCAGTATCTCTTTGACCGACTCGAACAACTCGGGCGTGTCGGCCATTTCTTCTTCGATCTCGCCCCAGGGGAGCTCATCGCCGGTGACGGTGAGCGTCAGCATCTCGTGGCCCGACACTTGCTTGCGCTCCAGTTGATCGTTCACCCACGCTGGGACGTCTTCGTTCTCGAGCTGCTTGCGCAAGTGAGCTTCGGCCGTATCCAGCACGCGGATCGCGCGGGCCTTGTCCTTAATGCGGAAGCCCATGGTGATGTTGGGGACGTCCAGCTTATCCTGGTATTTCTCCAGCAGCTTGACGATGTTTTCCTTGATGACTTCGTTCTCATCAATGGCTTCGGGGTTCCCGTACTTCTGCAGGGCCTCGAAAGGCGTGCGGTTTATCTCTGAGTTCATCTGCATGGCCACCTCCATCAGCGTGGTGACGCTGCCATCACCACAGACGAAGTACTCTTGGGCGACCATTTCCTTGGCGAGGGCGAAGACATCTTTGCCTTCTTCGCTGTCGAACCACTTCTTAAACTGCACCAGCTCGGGCTGCGTGGGGAACTGCCACTGCGTTTCGACCTGCATCCAGCCCATCTGGACGACGGGAATCGAGATCAGCTTCTTCCAGGCGTTGGTTTGCGTGATGCTCTTCCATTGCTCTTCGCCATTCAGCCACGCGGCGTAGAACGCGGCGTCGGCGGGCACGGCTTTGAGCGACTCGGCATGGTCGCGCATGTCGGCGGCCAGCGCGCGAGGCGCGGTTGCTAGCAGCGTCACCATCAGTATTGGAAGCGCTAGGCGTCCAGAGCGGGCTAGAAGAGATCGCATGGCGTCGGATCCTCGGCAATTCGAGTTAAGGCCTGTTTAGTTTCGTCGTGATAAGCTCGTAGGCACGCGCGGGCGTGCAGATGGTTGTTGTACGGCAGCCGACGGTCAAAAACAAACCGCCCCGCGTTCCCCACCCGCCCCCGAAGGCCCCCAAACTGGTGAGCCTAAGATAACCTACCTGTCATTCGCCGCCCGGGTTTCAAGCTTGGGGCAAAACGGTGGAAATTGTGGTAAAATGCCGGGCAGCAAACCGCTCTCGTCCCCCCAACACCCCCATCCCAACCGGAGTTTTCTATTATGAAATCCCGCCTCGTTGCTATCGCCGCCTGCTGTCTGGTCGCCACCTGGGTCGCCACTCTGGTCACTGCTCAAGACGCCCCCAAACCCGCGGACGCCACAGCGGCCCCCGAGGGCATGATTCGCCACGTGGTGTTCTTTAAGTTCAAAGAAGGGACGACCGAAGCAGACATCGAGAAAGTGGAAAAGGCGTTCGCCGCGCTGCCGGAGAAGATCGAAGAGATCGCCGACTTCGAATGGGGCACCAACAACAGCCCCGAGAAGCACGACAAAGGTTTCACCCATTGCTTCCTGCTCACGTTCGACTCCGCCGCCGACCGCGACGCCTACCTGCCCCACCCAGCCCACAAAGAGTTCGGCACGATCCTGCGTCCCTACCTCGAAGACGTGACGGTGATCGACTACGCGCCGGAAGCGGAGAATAAGTAGGCCGCACATAACGCGTGGCAGTCTTGTCATCCTGAGGGAGCCTCAGCGACCGAAGGATCTCGCGCAAGAGCAACCCCTGCCACTCGCGATGCAGCAGTTGAGATAGTTCTTAGCCACGGATGCACACCGATGAGCACGGATGCTCGTTGAGATTGGTGGTACTTTAGTAGCGCGAAACAACGGTGGGGGCCGGCATGACGGAGAATCCTTACGAACCGCCCCAGACCGAGATGGCGCCTGCGGCAGTCGAACCATTACTCGAATTCGAAGAGCCAGCCCCGCGTCCGATCTTTCGCGTTCTACTGGTGGGGTTTGGTCTTCTGATGATCTCGTCCGTTCCCGATCGCGCCTTCGCAGTGGTTCACTCCGAATGGAGCCTCGAAAGCTGGCGGCAACTTTGTTCGGCGCTCGTAAGCGTTTTGATGGGAACGGTGTGCCTTTACATCGGGATCACCGGCAAGACACCGTCGATCTTGAAACGCTGAGATCGAGATGGCGTTTTCGTAGGCCGGATCAAGCTCCGCGCCGACCCGGCGCTGCACGCGATAGACATCGTATAAGCGTGGCGATTTCTCAGCCACGGATGAGCACCGATTCGCCCGGATGGTTGCTGACCGGAATAATCCTTCTCTATTTTCCGAACTATGCCTGTTGCCCGCCATTCCACGGCGAGATAGGGAGTTCCATCAGCGAGTAGCACCCATCATGGGACAAGAACTACCAACCAGAGGCTGGGCCATCGCTAATGGACTAGGTGCATTCGCCATGCACTTTTTCGCATTCTTCGCGGTGCAAGCCGTGTTTGTGTTCGTCGTGCCCGAGCATTACATGGTGGCTCAGGAGGCGGGGATCGATCTCTATCCCTTTGCAAGGCTATTTGCGAGTATTTCTCAGTTGGTACTGCAGTTCTGGTACCTCCTAGTCATCGGCTTCCTACTCGCGGACGGCCTTGTGGTGACGTGGTTCACGTGGTGGGGATGGTGGAAAGCACTTACCCTGTTAAATTACGCCGTGTTGATGGGAAGCTTGTTCTTGGTACTGCTTGTGAGCGCTTGCATGACGGTCCCTTTACAGCTTCTATGAGCTTTATGTCCCTACAGATCGACTTCGACATCCTCCCTCACCGTAACCACCTAACCAACAACGCCACCCCCACGATAAACAGTATCATCCCGAGGTAATGCCAGAAGCAGCCGTTCGGCTTGCTGGTCCATTCGGGTTTGGGTTCGTGATGGCGAAGCAGGATTGGTGACTTGGGCCGATTGTTCGTGTGCGGAGCACAAGAGGCGTCCGCCACCAAGTTCGAAGACTTGCCAAGTGGATGGACCACTTAGAAACTTCTTGTCGCAAGCGACACCGACAATCGGCCCAACGGCGGTGGCTGAGTGGCCGAGTTTTTGCCGGCCGAAAGTCGGTGCCACCCAACCTCTCCCACTTCATTTGATCCGGTCTCCTTTGGGAAACAGTCATGACTGCTCGATAGGCCGCGATTTCAATCAGCTCTGCCTTTGACATTGAGTCATTCCGTTTCGATGGCGTTCTTGTGCTGTACCTCATGGCCCCACCAAACGCCAAACCATGCATCCGCCACATCTCCGTTCTATTGATGGGTGCAGGCACCCATCCTACGCCCTGCTTGCTGGATGGTGAAAACAGAAAAAAAGACCGCCGACCCGATGGTCGGCGGTCTTCTAAGTTTCGAACTCCTCGCACCCAGCGTTAGCCGGGCATGTGGCTGCTCAAGCCCCCTGCGGCGGGGACGTAGCAGTGGCGGACGTAGTCGACCACCATACGGTGCGAGCTGAATCGCTCGGCCAGAGTGGCGATCGACTCGATCATCATTTGAATCCACTTCGATGGCAGGCCGTCGGCGTCGCGTTCGTAGAACGCCGGGATCACTTCGTCAGCCAGCACGCTGTAGAGATTCTCGGCGTCACGCTCGTCGGTGATGTTGTCGTCGACGTGCTGCGTGCCATTGCCGATGGCGAAACCGTTGCGGCCGTTGTAGGCCTCGGCCCACCAACCGTCGAGGATCGAGCAGTTCAGGCCACCGTTGAGAATAACCTTCATACCGCTGGTGCCCGAGGCCTCGAGCGGACGGCGTGGGTTGTTGAGCCACACATCGACGCCCTGCGTCAGGTGACGCGCGACGTTGATGTCGTAGTCTTCGATGAACACCACACGGCCCGAGAAACGGGGATCCTGGCGGAGCTTGGCGATCTTCTTGATGAAGCTCTTACCACCTTCGTCAGCCGGGTGTGCCTTGCCGCTGAAGAGGAACTGCACGGGGCGTTCCGGGTCGTTGATCAGCTCGGCGATGTCGTCGAGCTTGCGGAGGAACAAGTCGGCCCGCTTATAGGTAGCGAACCGGCGAGCGAAGCCAATGGTGAGCGCACTCGGATCGAGCGCCATGCGAGCCGCTTCCACGGACGATTCGTCTTCGTTGCGACGACGGCACTGGCGGCTGAGTCGACGGCGGACGAACTCCAGCAGTCGGCTCTTCAGGGCGTGGTGCGTTTCCCACAACTCGCCCGGATCGATCTGGTAGACCTTGCTCCACATCTCGGGCTCTTCGAGCCGCAGACGCCAGCTTTGGCCGAGTTGGCGCTCGAACAACTGCTGCATCGGCTGGGCGATCCAGCTTGGGATGTGCACGCCGTTGGTGATGTGGCCAATCGGAATTTCTTCTTCGACACGCCACGGCCACAAATGCGCCCACATGCGACGCGATACGTAGCCATGCAGCGAGCTCACGGCGTTGGCACGACGCGATAGCTTGAGGCCGATGACCGTCATGCAGAACGACTCGTGCTCGTTTTGTGGCTCGACGCGCCCGAGGCCCATCAGTTGCTCGTGCGAGATGCCAATCTGGTCGCGAAGTGGACCGAGATGCTCTTCGATCAGCGCGGCGTCGAAGCGGTCGTGACCCGCGGGAACCGGAGTGTGCGTGGTGAACACGGTGTGCTGTGCCACATCACGCAGGGCATCGTCGAACGACAAGCCATCGCCATGCATCCGCTCACGAATGACTTCGAGCGGTGCGAACGCGCTATGGCCTTCGTTCAGGTGGTAGCAACCGGGTGTGATGCCGAGCGCTCGCAGCGCCTTCACGCCACCGACGCCGAGCACCAGTTCCTGGCGGATACGAGTGCGACGGTCACCGCCGTACAGCCGCGAAGTGAGTTCGCGGTCCTGCGGGCTGTTGCCTTCGACGTCGCAGTCCAGCAGGTACAACCGCACGCGGCCGACCATCATCAACCACACCTTGGCGATGAGCTTGCCCTCGCGGGTGTCGATGGTCACGTGAATCGGCTTGCCATCGGGACCCTTGCAGGCCGACATTGGCAGGTTCTCGACCTTGGTGTCGAGGTACTCTTCCTGCTGGTAGCCTTCGGCGTCCAGATGCTGCTTGAAGTAGCCTTGGTCGTAGAACAAACCAATGGCCACCAGCGGCACGCCCAGTCCGCTCGCGCTCTTGATATGGTCGCCCGACAACACGCCGAGACCACCCGAGTAGATGGGTACCGATTCGTGAATGCCAAACTCGGCCGAGAAATACGCGACCGGCTTCGAGCCCAGCACGCCGGCGTGATGGCCACCCCACGTGTGATGGGTGTCGGCCATGTAATCCTTCAGCCGGCGATGGGCTTGGTTGATTCGGGTGTACATCACCATTTCGCCCGCGCGCTCGGCAACCAGTTCCGGCGTCATCTCGGCCAAGAGGGCGATGGGATTGTGATCGAGTTGCCGCCAGCGGACCGGATCGAGATCGCGGAACAAGCTGACGACCTCGGGGTGCCAGCTCCACCAGAGGTTGCCCGCTAGTGTTTGCAGTTTGTTGTAGAGGGCTTGGGGAGTGATTTCGGTCCAATTCACTCGTTCGAAGGCCGTGGTGGTTCCGTCGTCTACTTGGCTCATGACTTGACTCTTAATTCCTGATCCTAACGATAGCCTGTTCGTATCCGCCTGGCGCGAATCGCCAAATGCATGCAGTCCACTTGCAATGCGGCCCGCCAGGCAAGGCTTGGTGCGTAGACCAACATCGCCCACTCGGGTGCGCACGGTCCACACTAACCGGACGCATTATAGCGATTCGGCAAACTATTGCGACGCTGCGCTAGCATCGAGGTGGCCCGCAGGGAACCTCGTTTACCCAGAATTCGCAAAGCACGCCCTCGAAGAGGGGACGGCTGCTAGCGATGCTGTTGTGAGCGAGGGTTCGTTGTGGAAGTGCAGCTTCATTGTGGGAGGGCTCTCCGAGGCCGAAAAATCGGGCTCGGAGAGCCCTCCCACAATCCAAACGTCCTCCCACAAATCACGCGTGCTTCCCCTACCAGCGACCGCCGCCGCCTCCGCCACCACTTCGGCGTGGACCACCACCGCCATGACCACCGCCGCCACCAGCGGGTTTTGGGCGTGCTTCGTTCACCGTTAGCGTGCGACCATCGAGGTCCACGCCGTTCATGCCTTCGATGGCTTGTAAACCTTCTTCGTGGTTCGCCATCGTCACGAAGGCGAAACCGCGGGGACGACCGGTCTCGCGGTCGTTAATGATGGCAACCTCGTCCACTTGGCCGAACGCAGAAAACTTCTCTTCCAGGCCAGCTTGTGTCGTGTTGTAGGAAAGGTTGCCGACGTAGATCTTCATCTCGAAACTCTCCAAGACGCGGACGTGCAGTGGCCACGACAACCACGAGTCGGTCGGGCTACCGCCGATACAATGGGCATACGCCCCGCCTCAAGTCGACGTCCGCATTCAAGATGCACGCCTGAAGAATCTCTCGAACGCGTCACCGGGCAGCGGGTACGCAGGCGTTAATTTACCAAATCTGTGGAAAACGCCAGAAAAATAGTCCGGGAAATCGGAAGAATTTCAGACCCCCAGAGTGGGGGAAGGACCAATGGGGGAATGACCAATGACCAATGCTAATGACCCCTTGGCTTAAGAAGCCACTGGTCATTGGATATTCGTCATTGGTCATTCATAGCCAGCCCGTCCGCCAGTCCGATCGGCGTCGCCGTCGCCTGCGCCATGTACGGTTTACCGGCGGCGAAGTACAGCACCGTCGGGTGCGCGAGGGCCGTGTGGTGGTAATACCCCACGGGGCCGCGGCCGGCCGACCATCGGGCCAGCCACTCGGCGAGCGCCATGAACGGCATGAAGAACTCCTCGGGAGTCGCCCGGCCGACGATCGTCACCTCGCCATCGGCAAACCGAGTCCGTCCGGCGAGCAGCGTAATGACCTCGGCGGACGAAGTCTCGAGCGCCCGCTCATCGCTCTCGGGAAGCGCGTCAGGCGTCTCGCCGGCAGCGAGTTGCTCAAAGAACTGAGTGACCGACGCGGGGGAATCGTCGGCGAGGGGGAACGATAATAGGTATTGATAGTCGGGCATGGGTGGAAGTATGGACGCCTCGCAAAGCGAGTGCAACGGTCGGCGCTGTATGTTCGTTGCCACTTGGCCTCGCATCGCGATCATCGTAGTTTGGGGGTGACGCCCGCAGAATCTGAGAAGAAGGTTGCACCCGATGTTTTCCGAATCCAACTGGAGCCGCAAGTCAATTGGCGACGTGGACGTGGTGTACCACGACGGGCTCTATCATCTGTTCCACTTGGTGCTGCCGACGCACGACTTCATTGCCCACGCGGTGAGCGACGATGGCGTGAACTGGCGGCGGGTCGACAACGCCATCTTCATTGGCGATCCCGGCAGTTGGGACGACCTGATGCTCTGGACCATGCACGTCACCCCCGATCCGCACCAGCCGGGCCGATGGCGGATGTTCTACACGGGCCTCTCGCGGTGCGACCAAGGCAACATGCAGCGGCTTGGCCTCGCCGTGAGCGACGACCTCTATCGCTGGACCAAGGTGCCGGTGAATTGGCAGGACCGCCGCGGGAAGTCGGACCCACCAGTGATTCAGCAAGCGGTCGCCGATTTGGTGCCGCAAGAATGCACGCGCATCAAGGCGACTCGTGACCCCGCGAGTGGCTATCCACTGGCCCCCGACCCCAAGCACTACGAAGCGTCGTACGACGACGATCGCAATTGGATCAGCTTCCGTGATCCGTTCTACTACCGCGAGAACGGCGAGGGATGGTTGCTGATGGCCGCGCGGACCAATTACGGGCCGCTCGTCCGCCGGGGTTGCATCGGGGCGATGAAGGAAGTTGCTCCCGACAAGTTCGAGGCCCACGAGCCGCTTTACGCGCCGATGCACTACGACGACATCGAGGTGCCAAACTTGCTGAAGGTCGAAGGCGAGTACTACCTAATTGGTTCGATTCGCGAGGACGCCAAGATTCGCTACTGGCACACGCACCGCATTGGCGAGCCGTGGCGGAACTACTCCGACAACGTGCTGCTCCCCACCGGCAACTACGCGGGCCGCATTTGCTACGACGACCAAGGCGTGCTGCTGTGGTGTTTCTACACCGCCAATCTGCACGATCGCACGATGGGCAACTTGATGCCACTGCCCAAGCGTCTGGTGCGGACCGAGTTGGGGCAGCTCAAGGCACGTTCGTACGAAGGACTCGATAAGCACTTGCTTGGGCGCATCGACACGTCGGCCATCAAGACGCTCAAAGAAACGTCGAGCGAGGACTACTGCCAGATTAGTTCTGATGACTTGCACCTGAGCAGCGACGCCGGTTTTCAAGCCTACGTGTTTCGCGAGCCGGCGAGTTGCTTCCGCATGACCGCACGGCTCAGCATGATCGGCGCTGGCAAGTGCGGGCTGCTGTACCGCGTGAACCGCGAGACGCACGACGGCTACTACCTGTCGCTCGACCTGCGAAAAGGGATCGCCCAGCTCCGCGCCTGGGGGACCGGCCCCAATCGGTCGGGCGAGCATATGATGCAGTTCGCCGCCCTGCAGACGGGCAACTACTACGCCGACGACCGCCACAACGTGACGATCGGCCTCAACGTGTTTGGCAGCTACCACGAACTGTCGATCAACGACAACGTAGTCCTGTCGCTGGCCGACCACCGGTACGACGAGGGGGCCTTTGGTTTCTACGTCGAAACCGCCGACCTACACATCCACGACCTGGAAGTCCACCACCTGAGGTCGCCGACCCAGAGTGACGAACACCTGGCGCGAGGGTAGGGGGAATGACGAATGACCAACCTATGCATCGTCCTTCATTGGTCATTGTTAATTCGTCATTGGGCATTTAAGCTCAACTCCGGCCGCTGACGCTTCCGGCTCGCCTTGCAAAGAACCTCCATGCAAACTCTCACCACCTGCACCGCCTGCGGTTGTACTTGCGACGACATTCGCTTGTCGGTCGACAAGAGCGGAACGGTTGTCGAAGCGGTGCACGCGTGTGGGTTAGGTGTGAGCTGGTTTGAAAAGCCTTCGCTCGCCGGACCCGCGGCATTGATCGATGGTAAGCCGGCAACGCTCGACGCGGCCATCGTGGCCGCCGCTAAGTTGCTCCGCGAAGCGAAACTACCGTTGGTAACCGGGCTTCAGTCCGCCACCAACGAAGCCAACCGCGCGGCCGTCGCGCTCGCCGACCAACTGGGCGCGTGCATCGACTGGACTTCGAAGCCAAGCGACGCGGCATCGACCCTCGCCCTGCAGACCGCCGGCGGCGTCACCGCGACGCTCGGCGAAGTTGCCCAGCGATCGGACCTGGTGATTGTGTGGGGAGTCGATCTCGCCACGACGCACCCAAGGCACTTCGAGCGGTACTCGCTCGAACCGACGAGCCCGTGGATCAAAGGCCGCAAGGATCGCAAGCTCATTGTGATCGCCGATCAAAAGTCGGAGACTTCGAAGCTCGCCGACGCCACAATTCTCCTGACCGCTGGTTCCGACTTCGAGGCGCTCACCACGCTTCGCATGCTCCTCGCCGGCATGGCACCGGATGCCGCGAACATCGAACAACAGACGGGCGTCACGCTCACCGAGTGGCAATCGCTCGTCGATACGATGAAGTCCGCCAAATACGGCGCGGTGATCTACGGTGGCAACCTCGCCGCGAGTCGCGAGGCGACGGTTGCGCTAACGCAGCTCATGGCCGACCTCACCGCTCACACGCGATGGGTCGCCGTCCCTGCCGGCAGCGCGGGCAACAAATCCGGTGCGTCGAATGTCCTGACGTGGCAAACCGGCTACCCGCTCGGCGTGAGCTTCGCCGCGGGCTACCCCCAGTACGGCCCCGATGAATGGACCACGGATAAGCTGCTGAGCCGAGGCGAAACCGACGCCGTCCTCGTGGTTGGCGGTGAACTCGACATGCCTTCAACGGTTCCCACGATCGCCCTCGATTGGCAAGATACTCAGGCCATGCAATCCGCCAAGATCGCCATCCCCACCGCCCGCCCCGGCGTCGAATGCGGAGGAACCACCCAGCGAGTCGATGGCATCACGCTTCCGATGCGTGCGGCGCGAGCAACCGATCGCCCGACGATGGAAGAGGTACTGAAGCGAATTGGCCACTGTCTGAAATAAAGAATGGCAGTTCCACCGATGTTGACAAGGTAAAATCTCGTGCTGACAAACGGCTTCAAGTACTTCGACCTCCGATCGATTCGACGGTGTTTCCGTACTAGCCGACAGACCTCTACTCTCAAGGAGAGATGCCACAAGGTGGCACTGGCGAACCTGCCCGCCAAAAAATGGGCTGGATGGAAGTCACCATCGTCGCCGAGAAGCAACGGACAGCCAAAAAGACCCCGTGCCCAACTGCTCATCGCGCGACCTGCGTCGCCATCCAATCCAAAACGTAATCGGCCTTCCACGGCATGAGCAACGTTAGTCCGATGTGGCCCGTGCGGTACTGCCAGCGCTCGGGTCGGCCGAGCGTTTCGTACAACGCTTCGCCTGCCGCGGCGGGGACGATATGGTCGTACTCAGCCTGCACCATCAGCACGGGCGTCTCTCTCAATGCCGCGGCCGAATAGTGCGGGTCCAGTTTCGATTTCTGCAGCACGGCGTCCGCGAACTCGGTCCTCTTTTGTCGGTCCGTGCATGGAAATAGATGAGTGATACAATCACCTTTTTTGTCGATCTCGTACTGCACATCGACAAGTTCGATGTGTTGGCCGAACAAGGGACTGCAGGCAATGATCTCGGCGACGTGCTCGCCCCCGCCAATCACGACGGCGGCATCAACGTCACCGATTCGGGCACCGACGGTGGGAAGGGCGATGGCACCCGCGCTCATCCCGACCAGCACTCGAGGGCCAACCAGCAATTCGGGCGACTGTTGCTCGACGTAAGCGATCAACGCCTCCATGGCATAAGCTCGATCCGCCAAGTGGTCGTCGATTCGCTGGGCCAATCGAGTGGAGCCTCGATCGTCGACGACGATTTGCTCAGGCATTCGGGAGTCCATTCCAATCGAACACGCCAACACGTTCCAGCCTTGGTCGCGAGCTCGTTGTAGCATTCGAGACTCCCCGGCGGACAGGATATCGATACTCCCCAAATAGAGCATCGTGCCTTGGGCGGAGTGCGTCGCCGGCATCACCTGGGCAATGGACATGTTTTGACGCCCAAGCGTCATTTGGAAGTCGGATGAGCCACCACCGACCGATGCCTTACCACGGAACACCATTTCTCCCTGAACGTCGTCGGCGGCCGGCGACGACGCAGTTACCAAGAGATAAGTGTCAACGCCAGACTCGACATCGTTAGCAAGGCTAAGTACGCGGCAGCATCCGTGGATACCCAGGTCGATCGGACCGGGGCCGGTTCGCGCCATCTCGGGAAGAGCCGGCGACTCGCGTGCCGGCCAAACGTTCTTGCTAACGACGGCCGCGGGTTTTGCGGATTTGTACTGAACTGGCAAGTCGACCGAAGCGACGCTCATCACGGCGACGATCGCGGTGAGCAGGCAAAGAAAGCCTGCGACAAGACGACAAGTCCACTGGTACCACCGCGATGTGTAGATGCGCTTTAGCACGAAGTGCACTCGGGGGGTCTTAGGCGAATCGCTGGCAGACTACTTCAACGGAGAGTCCTCCGCAACAGCGGTAAGAGCCTGCCCCGCTAGGCGATGGACTAGCACCGTCGGCTTCGCCGAGATTGACAGACGTCCATGGCCCGAACGGAGTAAAAGTCACCACCGACTTACAAATATCTCCCGACTGAATTAAATATTACTGGCGTTGCAGGATTGAATCGACTATACTGCTCCTACGGCAGAGCGCACCACGCAAGAAGAGGCCCGTTTCGCGAGAAATAGCCTTAATCCGGTGGATGATCGGGAGTGGCGGAACACTCCGAGGCCTGGCAATTTAGCCCCGCTCTGCCGGAATGGGTAGGCATTCTTTTCGGACGGGGTACCAATGATTCGCTTGTGGCTCCTTTCAGCGGTGGCTAGCCTCGTGGCACTCACGCCCATGGCCTGGGGCGTCTCGATTCGCAACATGACGACCGGCGAATTGCTGTTCTACGACAACTTCGAGAACCTGGGGAGCAACGTTAGTCACGTCGACTGGGCTCCCAATGTCACGGCGGATTTTGATCCGGTCGCGTCCGTCGGGAGCTGGCAAATCAATGGCGGAGGGACACCGCAAGGAAGCATTCCTGAGGCCGTGCCGGGCGACATCCAGGTCACCGACTTTCTAACGCCCTCCGTTCCGGCACCGGTACTTGGCAAGAACTACTTGCGCATCGATCGGCAAGACACCAACTCCTCGGCCTTCGCGAACATGACGTCGCCGATGACCACGGCCATCCATCAAGGTCATTTATTGCGGTTTGAAACCTACTTCGCCACCAGCACTCTCAACACGTCGGGGCCCGGGTTCTCACTAGTCAATGCCGACGCCGCTTCGATTACCCTGATGCCGTTCAATCCAAACGGAACGCTGCAGCATCGAGTCAACCGACAAGCCGGTGGCAACACCGTCACCAACACCAACCTCACGCACTCCGACGGAGCGGCTTGGGACCACGTGGTGCTCGACTATGTTATCGGCTCGTCGACTTATCAGTTCTCCTTGAACGGCGTGAAGGCGCAGGTCAATGGCAGCGTCGACTTGGCTTTGGCCTCGGAGAACTTCATTCCTACCGAAATCGTCGCCGTGCGATTCACGGCTGGATCTCGCACCGGATCGGGCGGGACCGCCGTTCAGCAGATGTTCCTCGACGCCGTGCCACCGCCGCTCGATCTCGAAATCAATCGGTCGAGTGGACAGATCAAGCTGATCAATCGCACCGCCGCGCCGGTGAACATCGTCGGCTACGAGCTACTCTCCCCCACGGGTGCCCTCGACGCCCCGCTGTGGACTTCCATCGCCGACAACTACGACGAGAATAGCCACAACGGCTCGAACACCGTCGATCCCGATGACACGTGGGACAAACTGGTTGGCACGTCGAGTCGCACGGAGTTAAGCGAGTTCCAGTTCAGCGCTTCACCAGGCAATGGTGCGACGCTTTTCAATTCACAGCAAGTATCACTGGGCAACGCGTGGATCCAAAATCCGATCGAAGACATTACGGGATCCATCGTCGTCGACAACGGTACTCCCGCAGGGCTGTTTATTCCACTCAACGTCACCTACATCGGTGGAGTGCATAACGTCACCCAGATCATTCCAGGCGACTTAAACTCGGATGGCCTAGTGAACGTGGCCGACCTCGCGGGCGTGTTTGCCTCGCGCTACAACCTGTCGACCGCGGGATTCTCCCCCGCCGAGCAGTACGAGGCGGGAGATTTCAACAAGGATGGCGTAACCAATCGGTTCGACTTCCTGATCTGGAACCAATACTACCGGGCCGCCAATCCCGGCGCGGCGGCACTTCCGCTGAGTGCCATGACTCAGGTCCCCGAACCGGGTACGTTGGGCCTTTTGGCGCTAGTGGCCTTGGCTGCGGCGTGCCGACTACCACGACGACTGCTCGGGCTGCCAGTTGTGTCAGCTTTTATTGCTGCCGCTAGCCTTCTCAATGCCGACGTTTCGCGCGCCGCAGATCTCGTCGCTTGGTGGAACTTGGCCGATGCCGGGGGCACCACCGCCAGCGATACTAGTCCCACGCCACGCGGAGGCGCGGCCAACCATGGCACACTGGTGAACTTCGGCGCGAACCCCGCTTGGAACAGTGGTCTCTCGGGGGCCAGCGACGGCATTACGATGCCGCATGGGCTTCGCTTCGCCGGCGGATTGAATAACACGGGAAGCCCCGCGACCGCTCTCTCGCAGTTTATCAACTTGGACGCTCATGTCGGAGATTTCAGTGGCCTCAGTTCTGGCACGATAAGCGTCTGGTATCGCCGCGACGCGGGTGGTACGCCCGACGACAACTCGCTGCTTGGAGTGGGCGGCCGGAGCGACAACTCTTACTCTCGTCTGCATCTCGAGAACCAAACACAGGCATCGCGGGCCGCCGAGTACGTGAATAACAACCTGGAGTCGGGGGTAAACAAGTCGAGTACGTTTGCGAACGCCGACGATGGCAACTGGCACCACTTGGCTTATACGAGTACCGGTAGCTCGTCCAAGCTTTACCTGGATGGGGTGCTCTACGCCAATAGCGACGCTCCCTTCATGTTCAACCAGCCTTGGACCCGCATGGGGATTGGCATGACGCCTCGCATGGACGACTTTCTGTGGTACTTCGATGGCACCCTCGGCGATGTTCGCATCTACGACGAACCACTCACTCAGGGGCATATGAATTACCTGAGCAACCCCGCGAACTACGGCAACGGCCAGTTGCAGGAAGCTTATCCCCTGACCATCACCGTTAACACCGACACAGGAAACATAACGCTCAAGAACACCACGACGAACGACATTGCCCTGGAGTTCTACGCCATTGAAAGCAGCTCGAACTCCTTGAGCTTCAGCGGCTGGACCAGCCTCGACTTCACCAACTATGGTGGGGCGAATGTATGGACGGCACTCGGCAGAACGAACTCCGAGTTGTCCGAAGGCGCGGCGGGCGACGGCGCCCTCATTCCGGCCGGCGCGAGCATCAGCCTTGGCAATGCCTACAACAAGAACCTGAACTCGCAAGATCTAAGGTTCAGCTTTCAGCTCGCCGGCGCGCCCAGCAGCGCCGTGCCATTTACCAGCGGTGGCGTCTACTACGTGGATGTGCTGCAAGGCGATTTCAATGGCGATGGCATCGTCAATCTTGCTGACTACACCGTGTGGCGAGACAACCTGGGGGCCGCGAACGAAAACGCCCTCAACGGAGCCGGCTCGGGGAACAACGTGGTCGACGCCGCCGACTACGCGCTATGGAAATCGCAATTTGGCGTCGGCGCCGGTGGCTTAGCCAGCGTCACGTCGGGACATAGCGCGGTGCCCGAGCCCGGGACAATTGCGGTGCTCGCGAGCACGATGCTGTTGGCCTCCTTAGCGGGTACGAGATCGCGGACACGCCATCCCTACGTTTGCCAAGTCCGTTTGTAAATCGCCCCCGCGAGTATTCGCCCGCGTCTAAATTCTGAACGGTTTGAGCAAGAGGATTTCTACTCATGTCTTTGGCGACTCGTTTATCCATGTCCTCGACTACGAATCTGCGCCGAAACGCGGTCTACCTACTCGCCGCGTTCGCGGCGGGAGTATTCTCTACGACCGCTGCGCAGGCTCAATCGCGGCCCGAGGCGGGACTGGTCGTCCCGCAACTCACGGCCTTCGACGACATCATGCGGCAAACGATGACCCAGCACGACATTAGTGCCGGTGTCGCCGCCATTATGCGCGATGGCAAGCTGCTTTATCGCCGCGCGTTTGGGTGGGACAATTCCGCCCGCACGGTGCCGATCGACGAAGACGTCACCATGCGGATCGCCAGCATCACCAAGCCGCTCACTGCCGCGACGATTCGCAACCTGATCGCCGATGGCCACATCAGCCTCAACCAAAGAGTCTTCAGTCTCGACGAGCCTGGAAGTGGCATCCTCGATCACTCGCCGTTCGGTAACGACTTCGACCCGCGTCTCAAGGACATCACCGTCAATCATTTGCTCCAGCACCGCGGCGGCTGGAATCGCGACCAGGTTGGCGACTGGACCTACGACGAGCGAGAAATCGCCAGCGACATGAGCCTCCCTAGCCCTCCCGGCCGCGACGCTACGCTGCGGTGGATACTTGGTAACGACGCGGGACTTCAGCACAACCCTGGTTCGACCTACTCCTACTCCAACATCGGCTTCATGGTCCTGGGCATGATCGCCGAAGAAGTCACCGGCAAGCCTCACCTCGAAGTGATGCGTGAAGAAGTGTTCCGCCCCGTTGGTATTCCCGACCACATGATCAAGCAGGGCCGCACCTTTGCGGCCGATCAAGATCCCCGCGAGCCGCACTACGAAGCGGGGATCGGCTTGAGCGTGTTTGGTTCGGGGTTCGTCAGCAATCGCGCTTACGGTGGCTGGGACCACGAAGCCCGCATTGGCCAAGGGGGCATCGTGGCCGACCCCATCGCGATCCTCGAGTACATGCAGCACTACATCATCTCGGGCGGCGACATCGGGTTGCCCGTTCCCACGTCGGGCGGCTCGACCCGATCGCACGGTGGCAGTCTATCTGGCACGAGCACCGTGGCGGTGCAGCGCGCCGATGGAATTGACTACGTCATCTTCTTCAACAAGTCCGATACCGTGGGCACCGCCGACTCCGAGTTCAACAAACTGATCAACGCCGGTACCATCCAGTGGCCCACCACCGACATTCGCACCCTCGAGATCGACGTGCCGGGCGATTTGACGGGCGACGGAGCGGTCGACATCGCCGACATCAACGCCTTCTTGTCCTCCTGGCGATCCGACACGTCTAGCGTCTACATTTCCGACCGCTACTTCCGGGGTGATATGAACTTCGATGGCACCGTCAATTTGAAGGACGCGTGGCTACTTCGGAACGCCCTGCGACAAGCGGGATCAAGCCTCACGTTCGACATCCCCACCTCCATCCCCGAGCCCGCGTCGCTACGGATGGTTGGCCTTGTGCTTGCTGGAATCATCAGTGCCTGCAGAGTCTCACCGCGGCGCTCCAACACTTAAGCGACGCGCTCTATATCGCCTACGAATCCAGCGCACCCATCCGTCGAATTTTGCTTTTAATCGCTCAAGACTCCTTCGCCGCATCGTTAGAGGAGGTTGGCTTGCGGACTTTACAACTCGCAGGCCACCGTCCTCGAGTCGTGCAACAAGGAACCGAGCGATGTGCCAGGCGGAAGAAGCGGATTCGATACCTAACACCCTCGCCCCCCCTGCGCGGTGCTGGGCATGGATCCTCGTGGTTCTGGTGGGGTCGATCCTTCTATCACCGGCACGCGGCCAAGCACTCCCCGAAGCGGGACCGCTGGTGTCCGAGCTCACAGCGTTCGACGACGCGATGCGAACCGTAATGACCGAGCAGAACATCAGCGCCGGCGTGGCGGCGATCATGCGCAATGGCAATCTGATCTACCGCCGGGCGTTTGGATGGGACGACGCCGCTCGCACCGTACCGATCGAAGAGAACGCCACGATGCGCATCGCGAGTGTCACCAAGCCACTCACCGCCGCCACGATTCGCAACCTCATCGCCGACGGCCACATCGGACTGCATCAGCGCGTCTTCAGCCTCGACGAACCAGGAACCGGCATTCTCGATCACACACCATTCGGCAACGACTTCGACCCTCGGCTGAAGGACATTACGGTAAATCATCTTCTCCAGCATCGCGGCGGTTGGGATCGCGAGATGGTGGGCGACTGGACGTACGCCGAACGGACCATCGCCAGCGATATGGGCGTCGCGAGCCCGCCAGGTCGTGAGGCGACACTCAACTGGATTCTTGGCAACGACCAGGGCTTGCAGTTCAGTCCCGGCTCGCGGAGTGCCTACTCCAATATTGGCTACATGGTGCTCGGCTTGATCGCCGAAGAGGTCACTGGACTGCCCCACATCGAAGCAATGCACCAGGAAGTCTTCCGGCCGATGGGGGTCCCCGATCACATGATCCAGCACGGTCGGACGTTCGCCGCCGATCAGGACCCGCGCGAGCCGCACTACATGTCGTCGACCACCTCGACCAACGTCTTCTGGAACTCGGGCAATGGTCAGCCGCAGCTTGTCAGCCGCCCGTACGGCGGCTGGCATCACGAAGCGCGTATTGGTCAGGGTGCCATCGTGGCCGACCCGATTGCGCTCTTGGAGTACATGCAAGTCTACACCATCGCGGGGAGCAACATCGGGGCGCCACGCCCCGGCCCCGGCAATTGGTCGCTCGCCCACACGGGAGGGTTCGAAGGTACCAGCGTCATCGCCATGCAGCGCGGCGACGGCACCGACTACGTCATCATGTTCAACAAGGCTGGCACCGAGGGGGACGCCAGCTCGCTGTTCTCCAGTTTGATCAGCGGCGGCACAATCGACTGGCCGACGCTCGACATCCGCGAGCTGGACATCGACGTGCCGGGCGACCTGACCGGCGATGGAGAGATCACCGCGGCCGACATCGACACCTTCATCGCCAACTGGAGGATGAACACTAGCGACCTCTATATTTCGGACCGCTACCGCGCTGGCGACATGAACTTCGACGGCATCGTCGACCTGGACGACGTCGCCCTGATGCGCGAAGCGATCAAAACCTCGGGCCTTGAATTCAGCTTCGCTCAGTCCGTCCCCGAATTAAGCTCGCTCGTCCTCGCAAGCATGCTCCTAGTTCTCTGCGCCGTCCGCCCTAGCCGCCGACCTACGCGTCGGCGGACATTTTTCGGTGACGGGCTGCTATGATGAGCGGCGAGGTGAGCACTCGCTGGAGGAATCGGCGCGAAGTCGAAGTTGCTCACGACCAAGTTATGTGAGTGGACGATGAGCGACCAGAATCGATTCGAACGCATCCGAGAACTATTTCGAGACTCCCCCGCCGAACGGATTGGGCCACCGATTCGCCAGCGGATGTGGGATCGTGCCCTCGAATCGAGCCTGGATTTTGTGGAACAACACATCGAGCACGCACTCCTGTTTGACGCGCGAAGCCAGTTGCACGCCTATGCGTTGTCAAAACTCCCCAAGGAGGGCCTGATCCTCGAGTTTGGAGTGTTTCGAGGCGATTCGATCAACACCCTGGCCGATGCGCTCGCCTTTTTGGAAGACCCGAGACCTCTCTACGGCTTCGATTCGTTCGAAGGACTCGAGGAAGACTGGGTGGGGCACGAATGCCTAGCCGGAACGTTCGACCTGGGCGGAAAACTGCCGCCGGTGCGAGAGCAAGTGCAACTCATCGCCGGCTGGATTGATAAGACGCTTCCTCCCTTCCTGGCAAAGCACCCAGAGCCCATCGCACTGCTGCATGTCGACACCGACACCTACACGCCTTGCAAGCTGATCCTGTCGTTGCTCCACAATCGCCTGCAGTCGGGCTCGGTTGTCATTTTCGACGAACTACTAGCCTACCCCGGTTGGCAGGTAGGAGAGTACAAAGCCCTGTGCGAGACGATCACCAAGCCCTACAGGTTCATCGCCTTCAGCGGACACCACGCCGCGCTGATCATCGAATAGTCCGTAATAGCCGCCGACCTACGCGTCGGCGGACCAGCCCCCAATTGGCTACTCTGCCTCGACTCAAGGCAGCGTCATATTCCCATTCGCATCGAGTGGCATGAAGGGATTGAACGCCACCTCCCACAGGTGACCGTCCAGATCGGCGTAGTAGCCCGAGTAGCCACCCCAAAACGCTTTGACCGGTTGCTTGACGGCCTTCGCCCCGCAGGCCACCGCGTGGCCGAACGCCGCGTCGACTTCCGCTTCGCTGTTGTAATTCGTGGCGAGCGTAACTCCAGCGAACCCATCTGACTCACTCGCCACCCCCGCGTCCTCGGCGAGCGCCTCGCGGCCATAGAGCGCAAGCACCGCGCTCGTCGAATGCAAGAACGTGACACTCTCGTTCGAAGCACTCGATGCCTGCCAGCCAAGTCGCTCGTAGAACTCGCGAGCCCGGGCAACATCCGCAACGCCTAAGGTGACAAGGTTGATTCGCGCGGCGACGGACATCGGAGGCCTCCTTGCAGTCAGACTAGGGTGAGTTGCAACATTCGTTCACTCGGACGAGCCGCCCCAACGCTTCGTGGTAGGGGCCAACGGCGTGCCACGTTCGAGCATCGACTTGAGGCTCGACATAATAATTGGCCACCCCGTCGCCATCATTTTCCCTTGCTGGCTTTCGGGGTCCACCCCTGCGTGCGTGATGGTTAAGCGGACGATGCCCGACATCATGCCAATGTCGAACGTGACCTGCGAGGCCGGCAAATCGCTGCCGGGGTGCGTCCAGGTGAGCACGAGCTTCTTCGGCGGATCGCTTTCGAGGACTTGGCCTTCGACAGCGACCTTCGTGGCATCGTCGCAGTCGCGGTGCTGCCACGGCGAGCCAACCTTCCAGTCCGAGACGTTCGACTGGCAGCCCCAGTAGAGCTTGGTGATCTCGCCATCGGTGATCGCTTGCCAAACTTTCTCGGGCGTGCTGTCGATGTAGGTCACGTAAACGAAGGCAGGTTTTTCCACGGCGAACTCCAGTTAGCTCTTGCAATTGATACGTTGCGAAATCGCTTACATCCCTTCGGGCCACTTGGTGGTCTCCACCAGTGGCTCGCCCGTTTCGAGCAGGCTCTTGAGGCTCGCCAAAAGGTGAGGCCAGCCTTGGCTTACGGCGTCGACCAGTTTCGATTCGGGAACGTCGATCTCGTGCGTTACCGTGAGCTTGACCGACGATTCCAGGGGCTCGATCTCGTACTTCAGCGTGCTGGCCCCTTCGGCCGCCATCTCCGGTTTGAACTCGTTCTTCCACGAGAGCACCAGCTTCTCGTGCGGTACGATTTCCAGAATCTTGCCGCTGTCCCCCACACGGCCGTCGGGGATCATCAACTTCCATTCCGAGCCAACCTGCCAGTCGCACTCTTGCCAGCACTCGCACCAGAACTTTCGCGTGAACTCGGGCTCGGTGAGCGCCTGCCACAGTTTCTCGGGCGTCGTGCGGATGTAGGTGACGTAGACGAACTTCGATTGGCTCATGACTCTTCTTGCTCCAACTGTTCCTTCAAATCGTTCAGCAGCCGCACGCGCCCCGCTTCGAACTTGTGCACCCACCGCCGCGCGATCTGGTCGATCGGCACCGGGTTCAGGTAGTGCAATTTCTCGCGGCCGTGCCACACGGTGACCACGAGGTTTACTTGCTCCAGAACTCCGAGGTGCTTGGTGATGGCCTGCCGCGTTGTGGCAAGACCTTGGCACAACTGCCCCAGCGTCTGGCCGTTCTCCGCGTGCAGCCGATCGAGCAGTTCGCGACGCGTGGCGTCGGCGAGCGCCTTGAACACCAGATCGAAGTCGGCCGGTGGTTTACTCATCGCTCGATTATGCAACCCTTTAGTTGCATGTCAATTCCTCCCCGTACCTGTCGGTTCCCAACCCCAATCGCTAAGCTAACAGCCTACAACCCATTGCTTAAAGCCAACTTCCAGGAGCCCCCCGCCATGTCCGAAATCCATATCTCAACCGATGCCCGTGGCGACCGCATGCACGCGTCCAGCGGGTCGAAGTGGGAGCCGCTGATGGGTTATAGCCGGGCGGTACGGGCAGGCAACATGATCGCGGTCACCGGCTCGGTCGGCGTCAACGCCGATGGCACCTACGCTCCCACCGTCGGCGAGCAAGCCGCGCGGGCGCTCGCCATCATCGAGGCCGCTATCAAGTCGCTTGGCGGCAAGATGGAGAACGTCATCCGCACCCGCATGTACGTCACCGACGTTTCGCAGTGGGAAGAAGTCGCCAAGGTGCACGGCAAAGTCTTCGCCGACATCCGTCCCGCGACGACCATCGTCGAAGTCACCCGACTGATCGATGGCGAAGCAAAGATCGAGATCGAAGCCGACGCCGTGATCGATTGAGCTCTTCGGTCCCCTCCCCCACACAAATTCGCGCTAGTAGCGGTCACCCTGTGAGAATACCTCTCTCGCGAATTCGTGCGGGGGAGGGTTAGGGTGGGGGCTGAGTTTGCTCGTATGCGCAGCCTTTCTTCATTTCCCCAAAAGCAGCTCCAAATCCCCCATAGCCCATGGCGGAAGCCTTGGGTTTTAGCGTCCACGCAGTACCCACCCACGCCCCCCGACAGGGGCTGGCCTGGAAGCTTCACCCCCTGCCCCACCTGCGGCAAACTGCGGCTTCGCGGCCCCCCCGGCGCTGCATTTTTTCACATTTTTTAGCGGAATCTTCTGACACGATTCTGCAGGTTTTAGGACAATACTAATTGGACGGCTCTGGCTGTCCTGCGTCCCGGACCGCATGGACCTCGCCGTCGGAAACGGAGAGGTTGCCTCGGGGATCGCGCTTGTGTGTTCTTCTCTAAGCCCCGATCGATCTCTTCCGCCATGCGACAGCCGAAACTCCGCCGCCCGAGCACGCCCAAGCATCAGCCTCGGATCGGATTCGAAACGCTCGAACCACGCCACCTGCTCGCGGTGGTCATCAACGAGATCCACTACGACCCTAACGTCGCTACCGAGCAAGTCGAGTTCATCGAACTGTACAACTCGGGGGCATCGGCCGTCGACCTCTCGAACTGGATCCTCGACGAAGCGGTTGACTACACGTTTCCAGTAGGTTCGTCGATCGCGGCGGGTGGCTATTTGGTCGTCACGCAGAACGCCAGCGACTTCGCCACAAAGTATGGGTTCGCTGCCTTCGGTCAGTGGCAAGACGGCGACCGGCTGAGCAACGATGGCGAGTCGATCGAACTTTTCGACGCCTCGGGCACGCTGGTCGACATCGTCAGCTATCGCCCTGGCTTCCCGTGGCCCACCACCGGCGACTACGGTAGCTCGCTCGAACTCATTCACCCCGATCTCGACAACGACCTTGCCGGCAGTTGGCGCTCGTCGGGGCTATCGTCGACACCAAACGGTGGGCAAGACCTCGTCGCCTCGGGGGAATCGTGGCGATATCGCAAGGGCATTGTGACCAATCCTCCCACTAACCCCGGGACCCCCGCCTTCGACTGGCGATCGAGCGGCTTCGTCGAAGCCAACGATTCTGTCGCGTGGCAAAGCGGGGTGGCGACCATCGGCTACGGCGATGGCGACGACGTCACCGTGCTCGCCGACATGCAGAACAACTACTCGACGGTCTACCTCCGCAAGTCGTTCAACATCGAAGGCGCGGTGCCGAACCATCTCGAACTCCGCATTTACCTCGACGACGGTGCGATCGTTACCATCAACGGCGTCGAGGTTTCGCGGCATTACATGGGCACCGGGAGTGCCAACTACAACAGCTTGTCGCAGACCGATCACGAGGCCGAGTGGGAAACGGTGCTGCTGACCAACGCCTCGAGCTACTTGGTGCAGGGCGTCAACACCATTGCGGTCCATCTGCTCAACAGCAACCTCGCCAGCAGCGACCTGTCGTTCAACCTGCAGCTATCGGTACCTGACGACACCATCAGCCAACCGACGCCGGGCGCCGTCAACACGGTGTACTCCACGAACGCCGCCCCGCAACTGCGTCAATTGAATCAGTCGATCGCGCAGCCTCAGTCGGGCGAGGACGTGGTCGTCTCGATCAAAGCAACCGATCCCAATGGAGTGGCGGGTGTGACGCTGGCCTACCAGATCGTACTCCCCGGCAACTACATCCGCATCACCGACGCGGCGTACGAAACCAACTGGACGACGCTGGTCATGCGCGACGATGGCCTCGCTGGCGACGCCGTGGCGGGGGACGATGTGTACTCCGTGACGCTCCCTGGTTCGCTGCAGAACCACCGCAGCATGGTCCGCTATCGCATCACGGCAACCGACACCCTCGGTGCATCGGTCCAGGGTCCCTACGCCGACGACCCGCAGCCGAACTTCGCTTACTTCGTCTACGACGGCGTGCCCGACTACTCCGCCTCGCTGCGTCCCGGTCAGGTTTCGAACGTCGTTTACAGCGGCGACAAGCTGGACGACATCGCCACTTATCACCTAATCGCCAACCCCACGGACGTGCAAAACAGCCAGTACAACGGCCAGTACAACGAGGTACTGTTCCGTGGCACGCTGGTCTACAACGGCGTCGTGTACGATCACGTTGAGTTCCGCAATCGCGGCCAAGCATCGACCTACCAAGTCGGCAAGAACAAGTGGAAGATCGAGTTCCTCACCGGTCACCACTTCCAGGCTTACGACAACTACGGCAAGCCTTACAACGAACTGTGGGACGAAATCAACATCCTACCCGGCACCAATCCTTGGTGGCGGAACGACGTGTCGACCGAAGGAACCGTGCTGTTCGAACCCGCAGCGTTCAAGTTGTTCGAACTGGCCGGCGCGCCGTCACCCAGAACCAACTACTTTAATTTTCGGGTGATCGACGGGGCGTCGGAGACCGGCGCCAATCAATTCGCCGGCGACTTCTGGGGGCTCTACATCGGTATCGAGCAGCCCGATGGTAGCTTCCTCGACGAGCGTGGCCTCGACGACGGCAATATCTACAACATGCACAGCGGCGTCTGGGGTGCCACCACCCAGCGGCATCAGGGCCCCAACTCGCCCACCGATCGCTCGGACCTCACCGCGTTCGTCAATGGCACCGACGGTGGGTTCGAATCGCTCCAGTGGTGGCAAGAGAATCTTAACTGGGATGTTTACTTCGCGTGGAACATCGTCAACCACCTCGTGAACAACTCCGACATCCGTCCGAACGAGAACGTCAACTACTACCGCAACGAAGTCACCGGCCAGTGGTACGTCATTCCTTGGGATCTGGACCTGACGTTTGAAGATGCTCCGCATCACGGCCAGCCCGTCACCACCCGCGAGAACATCCGCTCGCTGCTGAGCCAGCATCCTTCCGCGCGGCTAGCCTACAACAATCGCCTGCGTGAAATCACCGACCTACTTCTCAACAGTGGCGACGCGGCGCAAGTCATTGCCGAGCTCGCGGGTGTCCTTACGCTCGGCACTGGCGACCTTTCGATCGTCAACGCCAATCAGGCGATGTGGGACTATCACCCGCAGAAGAATAAGAAGGGCATCTGGTACGAGAACTTCAACCCCGCGCTCTTGAGCCAGAAGTCGTTCGCTGGGCTCGTCGACTACATGCAGGACTTCGTCGGCCCTGGCGGCTACGGTTATAACCTCGTGCAGGGCCAGGGCAACGACACCGGTGTTCCTACCAAACCCACCATCAGCTACACCGGTACGGCGGAGTTCCCGGTCGACGAGCTCGCCTTCGAGACCTCCACGTTCAGCGATCCCCAAGGCCCAGGCACGTTCGCCGCGATGGAGTGGCGCATCGCCGAGGTGTATAACGCGGGCGTCGCCAACTACGTGGCCAGCACGCCGTACATTTACGAGATCGAGGGAACTTGGGAGTCCGGTACGCTGAGCTCCTTCGACAGCCAGCTCGATGTCCCCAGCACCGCGCTCGAAGCCGGCAAGACCTACCGCGCCCGCGTTCGCATGCAGGACGCGTCGGGCAACTGGAGCCACTGGTCCGACCCCATCGAGTTGCTCGCCGCGCCTCCGAGCGAGCAACCGACGCTCGCCATCACCGAGCTCAACTACAACCCCGCCAGCGCTGGCCCGATCGCCGGTGCCGATCTTGAGTTCATCGAGATCTGGAACTATGGCGACAACGACCTCGATCTCTCGGGCTATCAGATCGCCGACTTTGCAAACACGCCTTACGTGTTCGCTAGCGGAACCATCCTCGCCGCCGGCCAGTTCATCGTCATCGCCCGCTCGCCGGAAATCTTCCAGTCGCACTATGGCACGAGCATCAACCTGGCAGCCAACGGCTACTTCGACGCCAACTTCAGCAACGGTGGCGAGACCGTCACGCTCCGCACCCCCAGTGGGCTAATTCTTCAGTCGCTCACCTACAGCGATGGCGACGGCTGGCCAACCGCGGCCGACGGGGGCGGGCCATCACTTGAGATCATCGACCCGCTGGGCGATCTCAACGACCCCGCCAACTGGCGCACCAGCGCGACCGTTGGCGGCACGCCCGGCAAGTCGGGCATCGCGGTGCCCCAACTCGCAGGCGATTACGACAATAGCGGCACCGTCGACGCTGCCGACTACACGGTGTGGAAGCAGTACTTCGGCGCGTCGCTCCTCACGCTCGGCGCCGGTCCCGATGGCAATGGCGATGGCCTCGTGAACCTCGCCGACTACACCATTTGGCGCGACAACCTCGGTGCCACGCTGCCGCCACCGGTCGCCGTCGTGGTAAGTCCACCAGCGGAAGAAGATACCGCGAACGACGAAGCCCTCGCCACACTCGAAGACGAATCCACAGCGATCCCCAGCCCCGCCTCGCGGGCGTGGATGCCTCTCGCCTCGCCATCGACCGATGCGAGCGAAGTCGACACCGCGAGCAACTCCACCTCCGCCAGCAGCTCTGCCATCGACGCAGCGCTTTTACTGTTGCTCGACGGCGAATCGATCATGAAATCCGATGAACCACTCGATTGGTTCGCCTTGGAGAGCGAACAGGAAGAGTCGGAGCTACAAGTAACCCTCGACACCGCTCTAGCGATCTAACCGCGCGTAGGCCGCATCAAGCTCCGCGCCGCGTGCGGCAATTCCCGCGCGGGCTGTTGTTGCGACGCTACCCTCCCGGCAAAGCGTTAAATGCCGGGTCGGCGCTCCGCTTGATCCGGCCTACCTGCCTTTTTCCCACTTGCTTCCATCCCCGCCGCCGCTTCGCTATAATCACGTTAGCTAAATTTTTATGAGATATCCGCCAACCCAGGAACTCAGGCGATGAGAACCTTTCTGCTAGCCCTCGTGGCCACGCTTCTACTCCCCACCTTCGCGACGGCCGTCGAGTTGTTCGACTATTCGCAGGTCGAAGTCACGGGTGGACCGCTGCGGCACGCGGCCGAGCTCAATCGCGATCAGCTCCTGCTCTACGATCCCGACCGCCTGCTCGCGCCGATGCTCACCGAAGCGGGGCTCGAACCCAAGGCCAAGGCCTACCCCAGTTGGGAAACCTCGGGCCTCAACGGCCAAACAGCGGGGCACTATCTCACCGCGCTCGCCATCACCGCCGCCGCGCTCGACGATGCGAAGTGCCGCGAGCGACTCGACTACATGGTCGCCGAACTCGCGCGGGCACAGAAAGCCAACGGCGATGGCTACGTCGGCGGGGTGCCAAGCAGTCGCGACTACTGGCCGAAGATCGCCACCGGTTCGTACGACGTACAGGGCTTCTCGCTCGATGGCCGGTGGGTCCCCTGGTACAACTTGCACAAGACGTTCGCCGGCTTGCGCGATGCCTACCTCATCACCGGCAACCAGCAGGCTCGCGAAGTGCTCGTTGGTCTCGCCGACTGGACCGCCGAACTTATCGGTAAGCTCAACGACGAACAACTCCAGCGTATGCTCGGCTGCGAGCAAGGGGGCATGAACGAAGTGCTCGCCGACGTCGCCTCGATCACCGGCGACGACAAGTACCTCGCGCTCGCCAAGCGTTTCAGCCACCGCGCGATTCTCGATCCACTCGTACGCGGCGAAGATCGCCTCACCGGCCTGCACGCCAACACGCAGGTTCCCAAAGTCGTCGGCTTTGAACGCATCGCCCAGCTCGCGGACGATGCCGACTACCACCGTGCTGCGGTGACGTTCTGGGACAAAGTGGTCGACGGCCGCACGCTGGCGTTCGGTGGCAATAGCGTCCACGAGCACTTTCCGGGCCCCGACCAGTCGATGGCCTGGATCGATGGCCGCGGCGGACCCGAGACCTGCAACACCTACAACATGCTGCGCCTCACCGAGCAGTTGTTCGCCGTCGATCCCACGACGCGCTACGCCGACTTCTACGAGCGGGCGATGATGAACCACATCCTGTCGTCGCAGCATCCCGAGCACGGCGGTTACGTCTACTACACGCCCGCCCGCCCGCGCCACTATCGGGTTTACTCCGACGCCGAAGAGAACTTCTGGTGCTGCGTCGGCTCGGGCATGGAAAGCCAAAGCAAGTACGGCCGATTCATCTACGCCCACGACGGCGACACCGCGCTGTACGTCAACCTGTTCGTCCCTTCGAAGCTCGACTGGAAAGACAAAGGCCTCGTCGTCACGCAGAACACCACCTTCCCCAACGAACCCAAGACGCAGCTAAAGCTCAGCGCCGACTCGCCCACCAAGCTCGCGATTCGGATTCGATACCCCTCGTGGGTCGCCGAAGGTCAACTCGCCATCGAAGTGAATGGCAAGCCGGTAGAAATCACCAGCGAGCCCGGCAGTTACGTCGAGATCGATCGCACCTGGAACGATGGCGACACCATCGACGTTTCGCTCCCGATGCACACCACTGTCGAGTCGCTCCCCTACCAGGACGACTACGTCGCGCTGGTGCACGGGCCGATCGTCCTCGCCGCCAAGACCGGCACCGAGAGTCTCGACGGCCTCGTCGCCACTGCCGAGCGCGACAACCAAAGCGCCTCGGGCCCGATGCAATCGCTCAACGAAGCCCCCATGCTCGTGGCCGATCGCGATGAGCTCCCAGGCATGCTCGAGCCCGTCGCCGGCAAGCCGATGACGTTCAAGCTCGCCGGCGCGATCCGCCCCGACACGTTCGACGACCTCGAACTCGTTCCGTTCGCCGGCGTGCACGATGCTCGCTACATGGTTTACTGGCGACTCGTCTCGCCGGACGAGTACCAGCAAGAACTCGCTCGCATCGAAGCCGCCGAGCAAACCGCCCTCGCGCTCGATCGCGCCACGGTTGATCGCGTCCCGCCGGGCGAACAACAACCCGAGACCGAGCACAACTTCCAAGGCGAGCGGACCGACACCGGCGTGTGGAACGATCGCCGTTACCGCCACGCCCAAGGCTGGTGGAGTTACGACCTGGCGACCGATGGCGAACAGGACCTCGAACTCGCGCTCACCTACTGGGGCGACGACCACCGCCACTTCGACATCCACGCGGGTGACGAACTGCTAGCCAAAGTCGACTTCGAAGGCCCCACGCCGGGCGAATTCGTAACGCACCGCTACAAGATCCCCGCCGAGGTACTCGCGACGGCGAAAGATGGCAAACTCACCATCAAATTCACCGCCCACGACGGCTCGATGGCCGGCGGCATCTACGACGTGCGGTTGGTGAAGAAGGGCGTGGAGTAAAGAAGTCCCCTCCCCCGAACGGTTTCGCGTGAGAAACCATCGTCCCCCGTTCCCACTCCTTCGCGAAATCGTTGGGGGGAGGGTTAGGGTGGGGGCGAATAAGCGATGACGTCAGTTGCTACACCTTCGGCGCCGTGCCACCATCGCCAACGTGCCAAGCACAAGTAGTGTGATCGTCCGTGGCTCAGGCACGACGCTTGGTGGCGACCACAGGGCGATGCCCCATCGGCCGTCCTCGAGCGCGAACGCATAGGCAAGTTGGCCCTGATCGTTGAGGCCTCGGCGGCGCGTGTCGCCCGGATAGGAGTGATCGTTTCCGAAGCTCAAATAGGCGATCGTGCTACCCAGCATCGCATCCCCTCGACGCGCCACCTCCAACAGTCCCAGTTCGTCGTCGTGAAAGTAGAGACCCACATCGGCGAGCCCGACAATCGGAGGATTCATCCGCGCCAAGAACGCGGTCTGTCCCTGGTCGTTGATGGTCAGCGTTAAGAAGTCAGCAAAAGTGCCATTGCCGTCAGGGGAAGCTTGTCCGGCGCGGGCGATCTCGATGGGAGAGGTCGTGCCATCGCCACGATACAACGCTGGGATATCAATACCGGTCATGTCGCCGCGAAGACCGGCTTCGAACGCAACTTGTCCCGCGTTGTTCAAGACGACGGTGGAAAACTCCCACAACATCTCGTCATCACCAGACGTGGGGGCTCCCTTGCGGACGATTTCCACAAGTCCACTTGGTCCCCCCGCGCGGAAGACCCCTTCGTCGAGCCCACGGGCAGCGGTACCGCTCAGCCTCGCCCGAAACGCCACTTGGTCAGCCTCGTTGGGGGAAGGGTATCCGAAGCTGGAGAACGATCCGTCGCCATCCGGGGCCGACTGACCACCTCGTACCACTTGTTCCAAAGCAGCGGAGCCATCTCCGCGAAAGATGCCCGACCTATCGCGAATTCCGGCGGTACCAGTCAAGGTTCCCATAAAGTACGCCTGCCCGCCGGCGGTCAGCGTGGGCGCAACGATATTGGCGAGCGTTCCATTTCCATCCGGTGCCAACTGCCCACTGCGAGCGATCTGCATCACTCCCGATGTGCCGTCGCTAAGAAACAGACCCCCATCACTTGTCGCCTCATCAAGCACGCTGGAGATCAGGGTTCTCCCGTTGTCGCCGAGCTTCTGCAACACAACTCCACCTAGCGCAGTGGGGTCCCCCGGGATAGCGTCCCCAGATCGCGCAATCTCCACGCGAGCGCTCAACCCGTCGCCTCGATAGACGCCGGTACCGCTCTCCGTTCCGCCACCTACTTCACTAAGCGTCGACTGAAAGGCAACCTCGCCCGCGTCGTTCAGGAAGAAATGGTAGAGCACCTCGTACATCTGCTGGCCATCGGGGGCAAGTTCCCCTATCCGAGCAATCTCCACCAAGCCCGTTGGCCCGCCACCGCGGTAGATGCCAATCGACCTTCCATCGGCGGAGCTCGTTCCGGTTAATACCGATCGGAACGCCACCTCACCTTGATTGTTCAGCTCCGGATACATGGCCGACTCAAACGTGCCGTCGCCATTGGGAACGGTCTGGCCTGAGTGGACAACAATCGTTGTCGTTTGTGCCACTGCCACGCTGCCCGCGGCAAGCAACATCAACCAGAGCGCCAATCGAATTCCGCCTCGTCGTCCCATTATTCACTCCACCGCCTGAGATGGGAAGAAAGTTACGCTGCAGGGAACAGTTCGCGGCACCAATTCGAACTATTCCCAGTATAGTGGGAGCCACGCGCTGCTCGCAACTAGTAGATAAACAGGAATGCCGTGGAGCTAGAATGGGTGTGCTACCACCTTCGTCTGACGACACGCGGCGTCCTCGGCTATTGGAGAGAACAACGAACAACGCCCCTTGAGCCGGAAGCGTCAGCGCCCGGAGCTTCGCACAAGACATCGCTGCAACTCTCGACGTTCCGCCGTCCTCACTCCTGCACACTAGCGAGGTTCACTACTTCTCGCCAAGTTAGTTCAACCAAACCAACAACCCCAACCCTCGCTCTTTCGCTTCGACCACGAAGGCTCGGAGTGTTTGGAAGTAGGCCTGAACGTACTCCCACGGTTCGTCGTCCTCGTACTGTTCGTCCCAGATTTCTGGGTAGATGCCGGTGGCGTTCAGCGAGGCGAGGTCGCCTCTCGACTGCAGATCGTCGTCAGAAATGCTCGCCAGCAGGTCGGCGATCGCGGCGGTCTCACTCGGCGAGAACGACCGGGCGGGGCCGTACCCCAGGTCCTCGTCTCCCACCACCTGCCCGCACGAGACGATGAAGCCCTCAGGGAAATCTCCTTCCCACGCCGAACCGGTCAGCAAGAAATGGATGGCGTGCCACGCCTTGTCGACATCCAGCTGATCGGCCTCGGGAATGGAATCGCCTTCCGAGCCTCCCCCATCGAAATCGGCGTACACCACCGACGTAATGATCTCCGGAGCAGCATGAAGCCGCTGGCGCAGCTCTTCCGGGATCCGCGCGAAGTTTCCAATCATGCTCATGGGATGGGTCTCCGGAAAGGGCGCTTAGCGGGCGGATAGTTGTCGACCGGCAGGGGCTAACGACGGGGTGGCTTTACCCCCCCGCGACTTCGCACCCAACACGCAGCGAGGAGGAGTGCCGAAACCAGAACCAGGCTTTGAGGTTCCGGCACCGTCGCGGGTGGCGACCAGATGGCGATACCGTCCCGACCATCGGCTAAGTCAAAAGTAAAGGCAACTTGGCCCAAGTCATTGAGGCCACTGTGTTGTTGATTATTGATTGATTCGCCATGTCCCTTGAATTGGAGGCGTGTGATGGTACTGCCCAACAAGGAGTCACCCACACGGGCTATCTGAAGGAGGCCCAGGGCATCATCGTGAAAATAGAGACCGGCCGGAACGTGTGTACCCATACGGGAGCTGAGGAGACCCAGGAAGACCGTCTGCCCAGAATTGTTAAGCGCGATCGAATCAAAGTTAAGAATCACATCACCGCCATTAACAGGCTCGCCGCTACGAACGATTTCAATAGCGCTTCCGGAATCGTCGCTTCGAAATATGCCTCCAAGATTCGCTGAGCCACTTGCTGCGTTTCGAATGGTCGCATGGTACGACACTTGGCCCGCGTCGTTGAGCGCAAAGACGCCGAATCTCTCGTACTCTCCATCTCCGCTGGGTGTTAGCTGACCTTCGCGGACGATCTCCGTCACTCCGGTCCCATTCTGCACAAGGAATAACCCACTGTCTTCGCTGGCCTCGACACCCAGGCCGCCGATACTCGCGCTAAAAACAACTTGCCCCCGTTCATTGAGCGCGCTGTTTCCCAAGCTATTAAAGAACCCGTGTCCGACAGGTACGGAGTCCAATGTCCGCACCATCTCCACCATGAGGCCATTCGAGTCATCGATGCCGAAAATGCCCCCGTTATCGCCTCGCGTGTGAGCATCCCTTATGTCCGCGAGAAAAGTGGTCAGTCCACTATTGTTGATGGCCAAACTGTTAAACCTCTGGAACACACCATCGCCATCCGGCGGCGACTGGCCGGCGCGGGCAAGCTGTACGATGGGGGCCGAGCCATCGCGACGAAAAATGCCATCGACTGCGTTGGTTACCCACAATTGGCTGAAGAATACTATTTGGTCCGACTCATTCAACACGGGCCCGCCAGCGTTGCCGAAAATTCCATCGCCATCGGGAGCCGGCTGGCCGGATCGAAAAACCTCTTGCAGGCCATTCCCTCCAACTCCGCGATAGAGTCCCGCGAAGTTGGCCGTATCATCGTTCGTTCTCAAATTCGCTCTGAACGCAATCTCTCCAGCGTCGTTAAGGCTGGGCTGCGACATACTACGAAACCTTCCGGTGCCGGACGGATCGCTCACGCCATTGCGGACGATTTCAACTAACCCGCTGGCCCCATCGCTGCGAAAGACAGAGGCAACGGCGTCTCTGCCATCGTTGGTGTCATCCAAATACGCTTCGAAAACGATTTGGCCGCGGTTATTGAGAGATGACAGGAAGATCAGTGAAAAAACACCATCGTCATCCGGAGTGGATTGGCCAGACACGGCAACGATAGAGAGCGACTCCGCGAGAACAACCCCGCCTAACGACCAAGCCATTACCAACACTGTCACTGAGAATTTGGCGACTCGTCGTTTCATTCGAAGTATACCGTCTGACTAGGGCGCAATCTTGCGACGCACTCGATGGCGACAGCGTCAACTCAAAGTTACCGCATACAACTATTAGCAAGGAAAGAGTTTGAGTTGGGTGTTCTGCGCCCGCGACTCCTTACCCAACACCCCGCGAAGAGCAGCACCGTGACAACCAACACCACGCTCGAAGGTTCCGGGACCGCTTGGCCGACGACGGTCACGCGGGCACTTCCGAAATGGATCACCGAGGGCGTGAGAATGTCGATGGTGTTGAAGCCGATGGTCACGAAGTAATTGGAGCTATCGAAGGTGATCTCGGCGTCGCCGTCCAAGAAATCGTCGAACACACCCGGCATGACATCGATTCTCCTTAATCCACCAAACCACCCAAAGTCGGAATGCCAGATACTGGAGGGTTCCCCTGCCAACAAGTCCGCGTAATTGCCGACAGGATGACTACCTAGCCGCGACAGGCGGACCGAAAGCGGAGGGGCGAACACATCGTCGATCGATCCCTCGGGAGTGTTGAGTCGCTTCAAGCCCTCTTCGCCAACCCCGAACAGTTCGACCGTGATGGTATCGATCGACTCAAATTTCGTGGAGGTCGAGAAGGGAACGGTTAGGGCAGCATCGCCATACGCCAGCGATTGCTGCGGCACCGGCAGATCGAACACGTACGTGCCAGCCGAGGCGACGGGGGTCGTCAGCCATAGCGTCGTTAGCAGCAATACAGACATTCGTTGAAATCGGTTTTGCATGTCGAAACTCCTCACTTCGGAAACTTCTGCCCCTGCAAGCCACGCGTTGTGCGCCCTTCGACTCTTACGCATAAGAGATTCCCATCTTAGCAAACGGTGCGAAATAGCAGACCGTATTTCTCTCGATTTTCACCCTGCCCGGCCACGGAAATGCCGTTCGGAGAGTGAACGAGTTTTTCTCCCCACTTTCCACTATTCCGGGCTGCCCCGAGCGTGGAAATCTCGCCCCCAACTATTTTCCACTTTCTTCCAAAAAGTGACTAGAAAGCGCGCGTTGGGTATGTTCTGATGAACACGTTCGCTGTGTTACTAGGTATTCGACATAGAAAGGCTGGGGCGGAGGTTTAACTGCGTGAGGTGGAGGAATCATGGAGGTCGCCGCTGGGACGAGATTCTTCCGGAACTCCACTCCCGTCAGAATGACAGCGGCCCTAGCCCCTAGCCCCCAACCCCTAGCTCTCCACCCAATAAAGTCGCACCTGCGGGTTCCCCCTGCGACATTACTCGAAATCGATCGACCGCCCTTCACCCCCTAACCTCTTTGACAACAACCACTTACAACAAGGTTTGACGAGCCCCTCAAAAGAGTAATGTCGCACCCATTAAAATAGTGGCGGAACGGCGACTTTATTCCCGCTACCGCGACGTCCCTTAACTCCCGTAAATCCATGAGTAGCCCACGCATTACCTCACCCGACTCCCCTGCCCTGGCCACGCTGTGTGCGCAGCTTGCCGCGAGGGCGGACGCGGCGGACCTGTCGGGTGCCTGGCCAGCGGAGCAACTTCGGCTGTGTGGCGAGGCAGGAGTGTATGAGTGGTTCCTGCCGGTCGAGTACGGTGGGCAGGACTGGAGCGACCTCGATGTCGTGCGTGGGTATCTCGCTCTCGCTGCGGCGGACCTCACCACGACGTTCATCATTACGCAGCGAACCGGCGCGTGCCGCCGCGTGGCGTCGGGCGAGAACGAAGAACTCAAACAGCGAGTCCTCCCCGCCCTCGCCACCGCCGACAACTTCGCGACCGTTGGCATCTCGCACCTCACCACCAGCCATCGCCATCTGGGAAAACCCGTGCTGACCGCGACGCGAACCGCAGCGGGTTACGTGCTCGATGGTTTCTCGCCGTGGGTCACGGGAGGTGATCACGCGGGTTGCATTCTCGTGGGAGCGGTAGTCGTTGACGGCGATGTCGTCACCGACGAGCAGATCCTGGCGTTCGTTCCCACGAGCGACCCCGGTGTCCGTGCCGATATGCCCGCGAAGCTGGTTGCCGTGTCGCACAGCCACACGGGTCGTGTGCAGTTTGATAGCGTCTTGGTGAGCGACGAGTGGATCGTCGCTGGCCCCGTGGCGAACGTGATGATGGCGGGGCGAGCTTCGCGGCCTGGTGGTCACGAGACATCGACCTTAGCGATTGGATTGGCATCGGCGGCTCTCGATTTCTTGAAACAGGAAGCCGCGAAGCGCGAGGAACTCCGCCCCGCGCACGAGGCGCTCGCCGCCGAGCACGCCGAAGTAGTGAGCGACCTCCTCGCCATCGCCGAAGGCAACGCGGTCTGCTCGAGCGAGTCGCTCCGCCAACGAGCCAACAGCCTGGTCCTCCGCTCGACCCAAGCCGCCCTGGCCGCCGCGAAAGGAGCGGGCTACGTCGCCGGCCACCCCGTAGGCCGCTGGTGCCGCGAGGCGCTGTTTTTCTTAGTGTGGAGCTGCCCCCAACCGGTGATGAACGCGAATCTGTGCGAACTCGCGGGGCTGGGCATGGTCTCCGATGGTTAGCGAATGACATAATGGCACACTCCTTCTAATCCCCAGCTCCAAGCCCCTACTCCCCAGCCCCTCCCCATCCCATGTCCGACCCCTCGAATCCCAAAGTAATCTGGCACGATCATGCGGTGACTCGCGACGAGCGGGAGCGGCTCAGCGGGCATCGCGGGTGCGTGGTGTGGTTCACCGGGCTCTCAGGTTCGGGGAAGAGCACCATTGCGAATCTGGTGGAGCAGAACCTGTTTCACTCGGGCGTGCGGACCTACCTGCTCGACGGCGACAACGTTCGGCATGGGCTCAACGCCACACCGCAGATCCTCGCCCCCAAGCATGGCGAAGTATTCGCCCAGCGTTTCGGCCTGGGCTTCGGTTCGCAGGATCGCGAAGAGAACATCCGTCGCATCGGCGAAGTGGCCAAGCTGTTTTGCGAAGCGGGAATGGTGACGCTCACGGCGTTCGTAAGTCCCTATCGCCGCGATCGTCTCGCGGTGCGCGAAGTGCTAGCACCGGGCGACTTCATCGAAGTGTTCGTGGACACGCCGCTTGAGATTTGCGAAGCACGCGATCCAAAGGGTCTGTACAAGAAAGCGCGTGCCGGCGAGATCAAGCACTTCACGGGAATCGATGATCCCTACGAAGCGCCCAGTTCGCCCGAACTAACCCTTCCGGGTGGTGAGCTCGCGGCGGAGCTACTAGCCGATCGGGTGGTCGATTTCCTTCGCGCGAGTGGCAAGTTAGGTAGCTAGCAAAGAGTCGCAGAGAATAATCGATGAAATTGGTGTTCAATTAGGGTGAAGCGGCGTAGCTCGCATTGACAGAAGGAGGTGAATGGCGCTAGATTGGCATACCCCGGCGGAGTTGTCTTTTAGCAACTCAAGAGGATGTTAAGGCCGGGCAACGGAGGCGAGTGTGCCATGGCAAAACGCATGTCGGCTGGTGCGGTGCGAGGCGGTTGGCAAATGGCCGACGACGACCCTCGATCGTTCTACGAAGGAAAGACCGACCCTGCTATGCCCGTACATACTGCCAATCTCTGCGAGCTCATTCGCGATCGAATCCGTCAACGACTCAACCAGCGCGTCAGCAACTTGGAAGTCGAAGAAGAAGCGGGAGCCATCGTGCTCACCGGACGTTGTGCAACGTTCCACACCAAGCAACTCGCCCAGCACGCCGCGCTCGGAGTGCTGAACGACGAACCGCTTGAGAACCGCATCGAAGTCCTGATGCCGTAATCGCCTTAGCGATTACTGCTGGCCTTCAGGCTGCGTCTCGCCTTCCGCCGCGGGAGTTTCGGTAGCCTCCGGAGCTTCAGCAGCTTCCGGAGTTTCGGCTGCGCCCTCCGCGTCGGCTGGTTCGGCCGTCTCGGCTGCGTCACTAGTCTCGGCTGCCTCGGACATTTCCGCGCTTTCGGCGGAGTCCGTGGCTTCGGGAGTTTCCGAAGTGTCGGGCGTTGCGGCAGGTTCTTCCGTGGCGGCGGGTTCGGCTTCGGTGGCGGGCGGAGTCGACTCGGCGGGCGGGGCAGCTGGCGGAGTGCTGGCGGCGGGGAGTTGCGGCAGGCCCGGAATCGCGGCACCCGGGGCACCCAGCATCGACTCGTTAGGATTGGCAGCCGGGGCACCTTCGGCAGTGGTGACCAGCTCCTCGCGCCCCAGGTGGATCTTCTTGAAGACCTCGTTCGGAATCACGTAGTACCAATCACCAAACCGGGCATTGAGCTCCTCTGCCCGCTTCTTGCCCGCTTCGATCTTCTCCTTGTACGTTTCCTCCGCACGCTTGTTGTTCTGCTCGATCCGAGCACGCTCGGCCTCGATCTCCTCGCGGCTAGGCTTGGCTTCCTCACCTTCGGCAGCTTCACCTTCTGCAGCAGGTTTTTCCGCGGTGGCGTCTTCGGCGGGCAGTTCGGGCAGGGCTTCGAGTTCAGGCTTAGGAATCGCCGATTCGTCGAAGCGTGCCATCACGAACAGGTATCGATTGAGCCCCTCGTCGCCAGCCTTGGCGAGTTCTTCCGCCTCGGCGTCGGCCTCGGGTTGTTCGGCTTGCTTGGTGGTGTCGACTTGGAGGTCACCGAACCTCAGCACGTACTGGACGCCATCGTTCTGCGTGATGACGATCTCGCCCTCGCTGGAGAGCAACAGGATGTCGCCCTCGGGGTTATTGGGATCCCGCGTGGCGAGGAACCCACGTCGGGCGAGGCTTTCGACGGTCTCGCGACTCTTGATGAAGTCGTCGCCCGCTCGCAGATCAGCGCTCAATCCGCCGGGCTTCTTCTCGACGTCGACGATCACCAAATCATCGAGCGCGTTCTTGAGTTCGCGCAGGGCGTCGGCGTTGAGCGTCTCGCCCTCGGCGAGCGTGAACTCCTCGTATTTGCCGGCGGCCTTGTTGTAGGTCTCAAGCGTAACGGGCTCCCACTTGCTGTCGGTCTCGTTGTACTTCAGTTCCATCTTCGCGCGGCGATCTTCTTTGATCCCCTGCTCCAAGCCGCGCTGCGTCAACATCAGCTCGGTCTCGATGGTGTAGTCGTCGATGCCAACTTTCGAAACCTCGAACGTGCTCAGCTTCAACAAGTCCTTCTCAATCCAGTTCTCGAAGTTCGTCGTGAACTTATCGAGGTCGAGCATCGCTTTGTACACGACGCCCTGCTTCGCTTTGCGGACGTAGTACTGACCGGGCTGGTCTTTGACTTCTTTGCCGATGATCAGGTCGGCGAGTTCCTTGTCCGAGCCGTCGTAGAGCTTCACGTGCGTGCCATGGCCTTCGTCCGCGGAAGAGTCGGAAGGGTCGATCACTCCGTACATCGCTTGATCGCCACTGCCGGCATCGATCACGTCGAGAATGTCGCGACCCACCACGCCTTCGACCGCCGCGGCCATTTGGGCGGTGGCGTCGGCGGGGTAGCCGCTCTTCGAGGGGATGGTCCACGTGCCATTCACCTCGGCGACTTCAAATCGCTCAAGGTCGCCCGTCTCGGCGTTGCGAGTGACGATCTCCAGACGCTTCGGAGCGTCGGAGGGGAAGGTGTCGACAAGTGGCGTGCCGCGAAGGGCTTCGACGTTGTACTCCTCGGAGGTGGGCCGAGTGAACAGCGCGAGGCCAATCGCCCCAACGGCGACGACAAAGAACACGCAAGTCTTACTGAGTTCGGACATGGTAGGACAACGAATGGGTAGGATTCGGTGGTTGGTTATCTAGTTTCGAGTGACTAACGGATGGCCACAAAAAGGTACAAAAAATCACAAAAAGGAATTGGTGAAGGTGAGGGAAGAACTGCTAGTCGATTCCATCGGTTCGCATTAGGTTCAGTTCTGCCTGACTATTCTTTTTGCGGCCTCTTCGTGCCTATTCGTGGCAATCTATTTAGCGGCGTCGTCTTTTTGGTTGAACCGCAGGCGGGTCTTCGACACGCCCTCGCGTTCGCCACTGCGGCGATGGAAGTACACCAGGATGCCCAGCAAGATCGGCAGGATGGGCGGCAACAAGAGCGCGTAGGCCTTGTACCGGTCCTGCACGCCGCGAACTTCCTTCTCCAGCGCTCTTTGCGTCTGCAACGTCTCGCGGTCGAGTTCCTTTTGCAGGCGCTCGAGCTGACGATCGAGCTTGCGGCGTTCGCTTTCCTGAATGCGGGCGATCGCCTGCGCTTTCTGTTGGTTGTTCAAGTCTTTGCGGGCTTCGATGGCTTCGATTTGCTCGCTGAACTTTCGTTGGGCCTCTTCTTGGGCTTTCTTCAGTTCGGCCTGCGCGTTTGCCAGATCGTCGCGGAAATCCTGACGCGAGTCTTTGGTCGCTTCTTCGATCTTCGTGAGCACGCGGTGCGGGCGGCTTCGCTTGCGGATTTCGACGAACCGCTCGTCGCCCGCCAAATAGTCGAGCACGTTGAGCACGTAGGCGACGTTTTGGAAATCGAGCTCTGCGAGATCGCTAAACTCCTGCTCGCCACGGGCACGAATCTCGAAGAACGCGTCGAACAAGCAGTCGATGTCCGTCATCACCACGGCGCGGATGAAGGTCTTCTCGATTGGCTTACCCGCCTTATCGTCCTTCGCTTCGCCTGCGGCTGCGTCGAGCGACAACCCGCCGGCTAGGTCCTCGGTATTCTCGTAATCGCCTTCAATCAAAGCGCTGATAACGTACGAGTCCTTCGAGGGAGAGGCTTCGAGCGAGATGTTCGACGTGTCGCGCATCGATTCCAAGATTCGCGTCGGCAGCGTCGCGGTGAGTTTGCCCGTCACCGTGAGCGGGATGAACTTCATCTTCGAGCCGTCGACTTGGCGAAGCGAACCCGGGCGGACGAACAACACTTGCTTGAAGCCCGCCGAAATCTCCTGCTCGCTATTGAATGGCTGTGGAGCCTCGTAGGCGGTGAGTCCTTCGTCGATGAACACAAAGTCTTTGGGGAACGGATACTGCGGGTACGGGTTGTACTCCTGCAGGATCACTTGGTCGGGATACATCTCGATACCCAGCAGTTGCCAGAGCTGATTGATGTCGCCCTTGGGTTGTTGCTGACCGCCACCCATCATCGCCATCGGACCGCCACCCGCCGTGCGTGGTTGCGACGTGCCGGGGACCGGCCAGAACGCGGGCATCGGGTCTTCGAACACGGCGATCGGCGTACCACGCTTCACCGCGTCGACCAAATTATTCATCGCGTCGGGAGCCATAGCAGAAGGCTGAACGGCGAGCAGCACGTCGAACTCTTCGGTGATTGGCTGGTTGGGATCGACCTGCACCACGTCGTACTGCTTGCGAAGTTCGACGATCAGTTGCGACTCGGGCGTGCTGGTCATCGCCTGCATGTTGAAGCCGCCAAACAGCTGGGCGTCGGTCGTCACCACGCCGACGCGCTTCCGCTTGTCCTCGGCCACCGTCGTGATTGACCGCACGAGTTCGTATTCGATGGGGATACCCTTGTCGATGAACGGCACCACGACCTTGTCGAGCTTGTGCCGCACGGCGACGCCCATGAAGATGTCCTCGGTGCTCATGACGCCGCGCGAGATGGTGTTGACGCGCTGGGGTGTGATGCCGAAGGCGGTGTCGGCCGTCGAGGCTTCTTCGCTGAAGTTCTCGATCTCGTAGATGTTGGTGCGAATCTTACCGCCGCTCATCGACTCGAGTTCTTGCAGCGTGCCAATCAGGTTCAGCTTGTGGGCCGCGTACTCGCTGGGGACCACGGGGCTGACGTAGGCGTCGACCTGGATGGTGTCGACTTCGTCGTTCTTGCTCAGGTCCTTGAGCAACGTGATGGTCGAACCCGACAGCGAATTGATTCGCTCGCTGGTCACGTCGGCGCGGAGCGAATTGTAGTTGGACAGGAAGACGTTCACGCCGCCGAAGATCAGCAGCAATGCGACCGCGCGGAGCAAGTAGTGAGCCCAGCGGTTGTCGCCATCGTCGCCGGTGCCCCAATGCCGCTTTCCAATGAGCACCATGCAGATGTAAAGCATGACGACGGCGATGCTGACGAAGTACGTGATGCCGGTGAGGCTGATCACGCCACGTTCGAAGTCGGCGAGCTGGGCGTCGGCGCTCCAGCGGGTAATCATCTGGGCGGTTTGCGGGTCTTTGACGATCCAGTCGGCGACGCCAAACACGGCGAGCGGTGCGTTGAACACCATGCCGAGCACGAAGCCAACGGTCAGGTTCTTGGTGAGGAACGAGGCGACCATGCCGATCGCCAGCATTGCGATGCCGAGGAACCAGTAGCCAAGGTAGGTGCAGAGGAACAAACCACCGTCGGGCGAGCCGAGGCCCCAGCTGAACACGAGCCAGATGGAGAACATCGAGAACAACAGGGCGACGGTGAAGATCGCGACGCCCGCTTTGTACTTACCGAGCACCACGTCCATGTCGGTCGCGGGGATGGTAAGCAGCAGCTCGTCGGTTCCTTGCCGGCGTTCTTCGCTCCAAGTGCTCATCGTAATGGCGGGGATGAACACCAGCAGGATGAACGGCATCCATTTGCTGAGTTGGTCGAGGTTCGCCAGGTTGTTGTTAAAAAACTCCGGCGGCCAGAACGCAGCCAGGGCGCTGAGCATGACGAACACGCAGATAAACACGTACCCCGTGGGGTTCGAGAAATAGCTGATGAAGTCGCGCTTGAAGATCGCCTTGATGACGGTGAAATTCATAGTCTAGGGACTGGGGGCTGGGGTCTAGAGTTTGGGATCTGGGGGCTGGGATCTGGAGGGAACAAGTAGCCCCGACCAAGCCTGGTTGGGGAATACTTTGACAAGCTACTCCGAGGCCGCGGCGCCCGTTAATTCGTGGAACTTCTTGTCGAACTCGCTAGGGTTGGTGCCAAGGTCCCCGGGTTTGCCATCGAACACCACGCGGCCTTCGTTGATGAACACCACGCGGTTACACATCGCTTCGACTTCTTGCAGGATGTGCGTCGACAGCAGGATGGTCTTGGTTTCGCCGAGCTTGCGGATGAGCTTGCGGACGTCGCGAATCTGATTGGGGTCGAGACCCGAAGTTGGTTCGTCGAGAATCAGCACCTCGGGCTCGTGCAGCAGCACTTGCGCCATGCCGACGCGCTGGCGATAACCCTTCGACAACTTGCCGATGGGCTTGCCGAGCACTTCGTGCAGGTTGCACAGGTTGATCACCTCGTGCATCCGCTCGTTGATTTCACTGGACGACATGCCGCGGGCTTCGCCGAAGAACCGCAGCAGCGTCCGCGGGGTCATATCGGGATAGAGCGGGCCGTTTTCGGGCAGGTAGCCAAGCACTTTCGAGGCTTCGAGCCGCTCGGTTTGCGTGTCGTAGCCGGCGATGTATGCCTTGCCGGTCGACGGCGCGAGGTAGCCGGTGAGCAACTTCATCGTGGTGCTCTTGCCAGCACCGTTGGGTCCGAGAAAAGCCGCGACTTCGCCTCGCTTGATTTGGAACGAGACATCCTGAGTGGCTGCGAAGTGCCCGTAGTATTTGGACAGCCTCACGGCCTCGATCATGGTGTCGTTTTTCGGTGCCGGGTTCGGCTCGCTCATCGTCATTCGCTCCGCAAGTTCTCGTAAGGTGCTACGAGAAAGGAAGTAAGGGAGATTGCACAGGTGGGGGCAGCGGGCCGTCGGCACCACGCAGGTCGCCTGTTACCCGCTGAGCGAGTGCCCTGCCCGCTGCCGGCCGTCAAAACCGGCGAGGACAAAGCACTAGAGAACGCCCAAGGTAACCCGCGACCGCACGTAATGTCCATACCAGACGGCACTTGTGGCTACGGGAGAGATCGGGCGGGGGTTCGCGGCGGAGGCCAGAAAATGCATGCGTTTGGCCCTTTAGGCGAGCCGGGACCGTCAGGCCGCGGGTGGGTTTGGACTGGATTTCCACGTTGGGATCAGGAAGAACACCACCCCGGGCCTGACGGTCCCGGCTCGCCTGAAGATTAGCTCATAACCCCACGAACTCGGGCTCCGTGTCTCGGCGGAGCAGTATGTGCTTCCGCCAGTTCTTGTCGTCCGACTCTTGATAGTCCGTTCGCAAATGGACGCCGCGGGACTCGGTGCGCAAGAGTGCCGCTTCGATCATCACGCGCGAGACGGTGAGAAGATTTTGCAGCTCCCAGCCGCTGGGGTCGGTTAATTGGCGTGGCAGGGCGTAGCGAATCCAGGTGTCGATCGTGCGGCTGGCTTCTTGCAGCACTTGCTCGTTCCGCCACACCCCGGCGTCGCGCCACATCAGGCTCTTGAGCGAGTTGCGAATGTCGGCGAGGTCGAGTGGTTCGTGACGCGCGCCGGCTTCCGGGTTCTCTAGCGGAATGGCTTGGAAGGTGTCGGGCTCTTCGAGCGCGGCGGCGCTCATCGCGCGGCCGGCGTGGGCACCGTACACCAGGCCTTCGAGCAAACTGTTCGACGCTAGGCGATTCGCGCCGTGCAAGCCACTCGCCGAGGCCTCGCCCGCCGCCCAGAGCCTCGGGAGCGAAGTGCGGCCATCTTGATCGACGCGCACCCCGCCAACCATGTAGTGCGCACCGGGGCGGACCGGAATGGGGTCGCGAGCGATGTCGATGCCGAATTCGCTGCAAGTTTGGGCGATGCCCGGGAAGCGTCCGCGAACGAAGTCGGCGTCGAGATGACTGAGCTTCAGGTAAACACAGGGGTGGTTCGTTTTGGCCATCTGCTCGACGATCGAACGACTCACAATGTCGCGCGGAGCAAGCTCGGCACGCGGGTCGTAGTCGGGCATGAAGCGGTGACCATTGGCATCGACCAGTTCGGCCCCCTCGCCACGCATTGCTTCGGTGATCAGGCTGCGGCTCGAACCGGCGATGTAGAGGACCGTGGGGTGGAACTGCATGAACTCCATGTCCGACAGCACCGCCCCCGCGCGGTAGCTCATCGCGTGTCCATCGCCGGTGGCGACGGGTGGGTTGGTGGTTTCGCGATAGACCTGCCCCGTGCCGCCGGTGCAGAGAATGGTCTGCTTCGCCCACACGAACGTCTTGCCATGCTGGGCATTCCACACCAGCGCGCCGCGACACTCGCCCTCGGTGGTCAAGAGATCGATCGTGAACGTGTTGGGCCAGATCTGTGCTTTGAGTTCCTCGCGAACACGGACGGTCATCGCCCGCATGATCTCGGCACCGGTCGCGTCGCCCATCGCGTGGACGATTCGCTTGTGGCTGTGCCCTCCTTCGCGGCCGAGCATCAACTCGCCACCCACCTCGGTGTCGAACTTGGTTCCCCACGCAATGAGCTGGCGGATGTGATCGGGGGCTTCGCGCACCACCATCTCGACGACATCGGGGTCGCACAAATTCGCCCCGGCGGTCAGCGTGTCGGCGACGTGGTTCGCAAAATTGTCCGCCGTATCAAGCACACCCGCGATACCACCCTGGGCGTAGGTGCTGTTCGATTCGCGCATGTGATCTTTGGTGACCACGAGCAGCGAGAGCCGCGGGTCGATCTCCATCGCCGCCCGCAGACCCGCGATGCCACCGCCGATGATCATCACGTCGACGAAGTGATGCGAAATCCGCTTCGGGTGAAACGGCACCAAATAACGTGGCGGAGAGAATGGCATGCGGGGATTATAGTGGGGCGACGTGGCGAGAGGAATTAGTCGCGGATGGACGCGAATCGAAGCGGATATCCACGGATAAGAGTACGAAATCTACAGCCAGGACCATGGGATTCGTCCATCCTTACAGACGGTCCGCGAGAATCGTCTGTTGATCCGTGGTGATCCGCGACTAATTCTTCTCGTCACCGCGCGAGACCCCTTCGGTGTACGCCTTCAGGCGGTCGCGGTACTTGAGGGGCACTTTGCTTTGGTAGCCTTCGCTCAGGTTGCGGAAGTCGTCCTCGGTCCGCTCCTTGGTGCCACCCTTGATGCCGAGCGATCCCCCCAGACTGCGAAGGCGGGCATCGAGTTCCTGCTTTGCCTCGCTGGCATTGGGTTTTTCGGCGGCGGCGCGGAGGCGGTTCCAACGATCGACGAACTGCCGCAGGTCCTCTTCGCTCCAGCCAAGCTCGTCGAGCATTTTCTGGTCTACTTCGTTCTTGTCGAGTTGATCGGCGAGCTTTTCGAGCACCATGTTGGTTTGCTGACGGGTGTACTCAAGATTCGCTTTGTCACCCTCGGCGAGCTTGCCATCGAACGCCCCCTGAGGTTGTCCCGGCGCGGTGCCGTCGTTGCCGCCAGGTTGACCACCTTGCGACGCGGGGCGGTTCGAGCTTTGCTCGGACTGCTCTTGGTTCTGCTGATTTTGCTGCTGCTCGCTTTTGCCAGGCTGCCCTTGGTTGCCGGGCTCGCCTTGGTTGGCTTGTTCGCCCTCGGCTTCGGTGCCTTCTTGCTGGCCTTGTTGCTGGCCCTGTTGCTGGCCCTGTTGCTGACTTGGCTGCTGGCCTTGCTCGCCCTTCTCTCCTTGCTGCATTCCTTGCTGCTGTTCGCCTTGCTGCTCACTTCCTTGTGGCTGCGCTCCTTGCTGCTCCCCTTGTTGTTGACCCTGGCCTTGGCCTTGGCCCTGGCGCGATTCGGAACCGTTGCCTTTCTCGTCGCCCGACTGACCGGTTTCGCCATCGGCCTTCTGCGAGTCGCCTGCGCGCGTGCCGGTTTCGCCGGGGCCTTGGTCGTCGGATTGACCAGCACCTTCGTCGGCGGCTTCGTTTTGTCCGGCGCTACCTGTGCCCTTGCGTGGAGCTTTCTGACCGCCACCTTCGTCGCCGCCGCCCGCGCGATCGCCACCTTGGCTACTCGCCGAATCGCTCTGGTGCTTTCCATGGGCAGGAGTCGGGGGCTCGTCCCCCTGCCCTTCACCACCTTCGCCCATGTCGGGTTTCTTGTCTCGCTGGCGCATTTTCTCTTGTGCTTCGGGCGTTCCTTCCGCCTTGGTGTCCTGGCCCGCGCCGGGTTCGCCCCCGGCGTTGCGCTCTTCACTGCCGGCGGACTTACTTCCGGCGTCGGGTTGCGACTCGTTGGGCTTGCCACCTTCGCTTTGCGGGGCGTCGGTCTTTGCGTCGGCGCCAGCCCCTTCGGCCTCGCGCTCGGCGGCGGTACCTTCTTGGCCATCGGGCTGTTTCTGCTCGCCCTTCTGACCTTGCTCGCCGGCTTGCTTGTCACCGGCTTCGTTGCTGCCTGCTTTTTCGCCTTGGCCTTGCGAGGGTTTTGGAGCGCCTTCGCTACCCGAGCCTTCGGGGCTCTTCTTCCCTTGCGTCTCGCCTTGCTGACCCCGCTCGCCTTGCTGGGCGTCCTGCTGATCCCCTTGCTCCATTTTGCCGGTGGGATCGGCGGTGCCTTCTTTTTGCTGTCGCGTGGCGTTCTTCTGCTCTTCTTGCGTCATGTGATCGCGAAGTCGTTCGAACGCAGACGTATCGTCGCTGCCATCGTTGGCGACCGGGCGCGAGTTTTGCTCGCCACCTTGATTGCCTTCGCCCGACTGTTGATCGCCACCTTGCTGTGGATCACCTTCTTGCGCGCCCTGATCACCAGAAGCCTCACGGCTTCCGCTCGCCCCGTTTTGACCTTGCTCGCCACCCGCGCCGTCTTGCGATTCGGAATCGGACTGTTGCTCGCCCGCTGCGCCGCCAGCACCTTGCTGCTGGCCTTCGTTCATTCCTTCGCCGCCTTGCTGCTGTTCTCCAGCCGCACCGGCACCCTGCTGGTTGCCCTGGCCTTCGCCGTTTTGGGAGTTCTCGCCTTGCTCGTTGCCTTGGCCTTGCTCGCCTGCCTGCTGACCTTGCTCACTTCCTTCTTGGCCGTTTTCTCCTTGCTGGCCCTGCTGTCCTTGCGCGCCGTTCTCGCCTTGCTCGCCGGCTTGGCCTTGCTGACCTTGTTCGCCGTTCTGTCCTTGCTCGCCATTCTCACCCGCTTGGCCCTGTTCGCCGTTCTCCCCATCTTGGGGTTGGCCCGCACCTTCTCCACGCTCTCCTTGGCCTTGCTTGGGATTGCCGACGACGCGGAATTGCTTGCGGTCGCTTGCCGTGCGATTGGCTTGCGGTGTGCGTATGTCGGTGGCTTCGGCCCAGTACTCGACGATGTCGCCGGGTTGGAGCTTCAGCTCCACCGGCGTGAAGTTCCACTCCTTCTGAAACCGACCTTTGTGCGCACGATCGACCAGCATCTCGTCGTGCACCGCCGTACCATCTTCTTTCGCGAACTTCAGCGTCACCGTCCGCAGCGCGAAGTCGGGATCGAGCGCGTCGACCGAGATCGGAATCGTCTCGTTCATCTGCACGTCCTTCGCACGCTCTTCGGGAGCGAGCACACTCACTTCCGGCGCGTAGTCGGGCACGATCTCCAGGCTGTGCTGCGGCGGCTGGTTGTTCGCCAAGCCCTCGGTGCTTGTGTAGCGCAGCATGTAGCTGGTGGTCTTGATCGCGCGGCGATCGTCGAGCCGCAGGTCGACGTCCACTTGCGCCTTGGAGCCCTCGTGCTTCATCCGCGCGTCGTTGCGACCATCGGACGCCAGATCAAGAAACGCCGCTTCGATGTCGGTGTTCGCCGTGGCCGCAATGGTGACTTTAGTTCCCTCGATCGCCCGAATATCGCCGCGGCCATCGATCGTGACGTCGGCGTAGCCCGTGTAGTCGGGGAAATCGAAGTGCACCTTCTCGACGCGGATCGATGGCGCGGTGAGGACGTGAATGTTGTAATCAATCGTCCGCCCGTCCCCCGCCGTGATGCGGTAGCGAAGGTCTTGATCGATGCCCGATAGTCCCGAGAGATCTCCGGGCGGAGGAAGCGTGACGGCGAACTTACCGGCGCTATTGGCGGGCTGCATGGCCACGCGTTGGTCGACGCGGTGCCCGTCGGCCGTGTCGTAAGAAACTTCGACGAGCTCGCCTTCGCTCAGCCCAGTGACCTGTGCGGTGATCTCGACTTTATCCCCTTCGACAATCTCGACGTCACCCGGCTTGATGTCGTCGATCCGTACTCGGCTTGGCGCGGCGATGTTCGCCCAGGGCATCAACACCCGCGCGGCCGTGGTGAACGAACTCTTCGGCGACAGCATCGCGTAGAGCGTCGCAAACACCACGACGGCCAGCAGCACGTAGCCCAGCTTCACCAGCGCCGAGCGATCGATCGAGTCCTCAATAGAAGTTTGCGACAATCGCTGCGCCGCTTGTTGCTCGAGCGCTTCGTACACCGCGGCGGGCATCTCTTTTTTGTGCGAACGAAACAGCAGGAAGTTCAGCAGGCTGTTCTTCAGCGCCGGGTGCTCGCGCTCGATCGCCGCCGCGGCGTACGCCGGGTTGATACTGCTGGTGATGAGCGGCCAGACGTAACGCACCACGTAGTAACCCAGCGAGCCCGCCATGACAACGAATAGCGCGAACCGGCCGATCGTGCCGAGGCCGCCCGGAAAGATCCAGTGCTCGATGACCGCCGCGGTGAGTAGGAACCCGACAACGCCAATCACCAACACCAATACCGCTTGCGCCAGGTCGATCAGCTTGACCGCCTTGCGGGTTCGCTCGACTTGCAGGTTGATGTACTTGTCGTACTCGACGTACTCGACACCGGGCTTCTTGCGGGGTGGCGCGGGGGGCTGCTGGAGGGTCGACATATTGGGACGCCGTATAGGAACCCAAGACTTCCGTCGTGGGCCGGGGCTGTGCGGATAATATTGGACGCACCAGCGGGGTCTCTCGTTCCGCGGGGGTCTGGCTTATTATACGATTCTTCGCCCAGTCGGCTTCCAATTCCACCCGCCGGGCGTTTTATGACCTATTTTTCGCCCCACCGGCTGCCAGAGCGTGTTCGAACCTAGCGATTTTTACGATCTGGTAAGTGGTCGCCGGCGGGGAATCGTGGCCACGGGGCTGCGAACCGTGCTGCGGGGGGCCGAGGTCGCCTACACGGCCGGCGTCGGTTTTCGCAACCGCCGGTACGACTCGGGGAAGACCGAGATCCACCAAGTCAGCGTCCCCGTGGTCAGCGTTGGCAACCTGACACTTGGTGGCACGGGCAAGACACCGATGGTCAAGTGGCTCGCCAGACACCTGCGAGCCCGGGAACTGCGCGTGGCGATTTTGAGCCGGGGCTACGGAGCGACCGATGGCGGGCGGAACGACGAGGCACTCGAACTCGAACAGTCGCTTCCCGATGTGCCGCACCTCCAATCGCCCGACCGCGTGGCGATCGCCGAGGCGGCCGTCGAGGAACTCGCCAGCCAAGTGCTGCTCGTAGACGATGGCTTTCAACACCGCCGGCTTGGTCGCGACCTCGACATCGTGCTCCTCGACGCGACGCAGCCATTTGGGTACGACCATGTTTTCCCACGAGGGACTTTAAGAGAGCCCGCGCGGAATTTAAAGCGGGCGAACATCGTCTGCCTGAGCCGCGCGAACTTGGTTACTCCCGACGAGCGCGAAGCAATCCGCGAGCGAGCCCTCCACTACGCATCGAGCGCCGTGTGGTGCGAGGTGTCGCACGCTCCCGCGGCTCTGCTGAACTCGTCGGGCATCGAAGGCTCGATGGACAAGCTCCGCGGCGCCCGCGTGTTTGGCTTCTGCGGCATCGGCAACCCCCAGGCGTTTCGCAAGACGCTCGAGAACGCCGGTGCCGAGCTGGTCGGCTGGCGCGAGTTCCCCGACCACCACGACTACCAAGCCGAAGATGTGGCTGCCGTGTCCGCCGCCGCCAACGACTCTGGCGCCGAAATGGCCGTCTGCACGCAGAAGGACCTGGTGAAACTCCGCGTGCCGATGCTGCGGACGCTTCCGCTGTGGGCCGTCGTGGTCGAGATCGAATTCCTGGCGGGAGAAGAAGCGATGCGCGCGGCGCTCGACGCATTAGAGGTTGTCGAAGATGAGGACGTATAAAACACCCAGCGAGCGGGGCCCTAACGGGCCCCGCTCGCTGGGTTAGTAGTTAGGGTATTGAGCATCGTTAGAAAGGAATCTCACGGATGAATTTGCTCTCGATGGTTGTGCTCTACCTGCTCGGCAACATCGCGATTGGCGTGTATGCCTCGCGGCGGGTGAAGAGTTCGGCCGACTTTGCCGTGGCGGGGCGGTCGCTGCCTCTAGGCGTGGTCATTGCGACGACGTTCGCCACGTGGTTTGCTTCGGAAACCGTGCTCGGTATTCCCGCGAAGTTCGCCGAGGGGGGACTGCGCGAGACGATCGAGGACCCGTGGGGCGCGGGGATGTGCTTGGTGCTGGTGGGCATGTTTTTCGCGCGGAAGCTCTACCGTATGCAGCTACTCACCATCGGCGACTACTATCGCGATCGGTACGGACCGGTGGTGGAAATCTTTTGCTCGGCGGTCAGCGTGGTGTCGTACCTGGGCTGGGTCGCGGGGCAAATCACGGCGCTCGGGCTGGTGTTCTACCTGCTCTCGGACAAAGCCGTCGCGCCGCTCACCGGTTCGATGATTGGCATGGGCGTGGTGCTCGTTTACACGCTGCTCGGTGGCATGTGGTCCGTCGCGCTCACCGACGCCGTGCAGATGACCATCATCGTCATTGGTCTCGCCGTGATCGCGGTGCTCGCCGGCAACATGGCAGGTGGCCCCGGCGTGGTGATCGACCACGCGATGGCCAACGATCTGCATCACTTCCTTCCGCATCCCGATACGCAGAGCATCCTGTTTTACATCGCCGGCGGGCTGACCATTATGCTCGGTTCCATTCCGCAGCAGGACGTGTTCCAGCGTGTCATGTCGGCGAAGAACGAGAACATCGCCTGCGTCGGTCCGATCATCGGCGGCATCAGCTACATGGTGTTTGCGCTAGTGCCGATGTTCCTGGTCGTATCTGCCTTCCTCATCATGCCCGAGGAAGCGGACGCACTGCTGGCGGAAGACGATGGCGAAACGATCGTGCCGCAACTGATCATGAACCACATGCCCTACTTCACGCAGGTGCTGTTCTTTGGCGCGCTGCTGTCGGCCATCATGTCGACCGGCTCGGCAACGATTCTCGCACCATCGACCATCTTCGTCGAGAACGTGCTGAAGCACTTGATGCCGCGAATGACCGACGGACGCGAGCTGCTGCTCATGCGAGTGACGTCCGTGGTGTTCGCCGCGGGGACGCTGGTGTACGCGATTCGCATGGAAGGAACCTCCATCTTCGACATGGTGTCGAGCAGTTACCAAGTGCCGGTGGTGGGAGCGTTTGTGCCGCTGGTCGCCGGGCTCTACTGGAAACGCGCGAACAACACCGGCGCGATCACCAGCATCGTGCTCGGCGTCGGCACCTGGTTGTTGTTCATGAACACGCCGATGGGCGAGGTGTTCCCTCAACTGCTCGCCGGCCTGATCATGGCCGCGGTGGGGATGGTCGTGGGGAGTTTGGTGGTCGCGCGAACGAGCTCCTCGCGATAGCGACTCCGTTCGCGTGAGCCGGGCCGTCCCCGGCCCCGGACTTTTATAACCCTCGATAGACAACGCTCTCTCCACGTCGAACTTTCCGGGGGCGGGGACGCCCCGGCTCGCACGCGTTCGTTGCCGTTGCGCGCTGATTCTTATGCGACCAAGTTGAGGCTTCGCCGCGCACTCGTCACGCTCTCATCAGTGCCCATTCGCACGAAATTCGCTTGGCATCGTCTTTGCACGCTCACTTCCTTCAACCACGAGCATGCAAGAACCACTTCAATTCGAGCCATTTATGGATAACACAAAAGCCATCAAACCAACCGTTCTGGTCACCGGTAGCTCCGGTCTCATCGGCCAGCGCATCTGCAAGCGACTCGCAAAGAACTACCGCGTCGTCGGGCTGGATGTGAAGTCTCCCGAGAACGAGCTCGATGGCGTTGCTTTCATCGAGTGCGATTTCACCGAAGGTCCGTCGGTCGAAGACGCCATCGCGCAAGTGCGGCAAGACCATGGCGATCACTTGGCGAGCGTCGTCCACCTCGCGGCCTACTACGATTTCGCGGGCGAGCCGAGTCCGCTGTACGACGAGCTGACGGTGGAGGGTACGCGGCGGTTGCTCGAACAGCTTCACACACTCACGCGTGTGGAGCAGTTTATTTTCTCTAGCAGCCTGTTGGTGATGAAGCCGTGCGACGTGGGGGAGAAGCTCACGGAAATCTGCCCGATGGAGGGCGTGTGGGATTATCCCGCATCGAAGATCAAAGCCGAGAAAGCGATTCGCAGCACGCGGGGCAACATTCCGGCGGTCATATTGCGCATCGCCGGCGTGTACGACGAACACGGGCACTCGATTCCCATCACGCAAAACATTCGCCGCATCGCCGAGAAGGAATTCGAGAGCTACTTTTTCCCTGGCAACGCCGATCGCGGACAGGCCTTCGTTCATCTCGACGACGTGGTGTCGGCGTTTGAAAAGACCATCGAGCGGCGGCACGACCTCGACACGCTCGAGGTGTTCCTGATCGCAGAGGACGAGTGCCTGAGCTACGACCAGTTGCAGGACATCATCGGCGAGCACCTGCATGGCGTTGACGATTGGCCGACCATTCGCATTCCGAAGCTTGTCGCCAAAGCCGGTGCGTGGGCCAAGGACAAACTGGCGTCGAGTGAAGAGGAGCGGCCCTTCATCAAACCGTGGATGGTCGACCTCGCTGACGCCCACTACCCGGTCGACTCGTCGCTCGCCGCGAAGCGATTGGGTTGGCACGCCGAGCATAAATTGTCCCGCACACTGCCGGTGATGCTCGCCAACTTGCAGGCCGATCCGGCGCGATGGTACCGCGAGAACAAGCTGCCACTGCCGGACGAAAAGAAGCTCGAAGCGATCCAATTGTAGGGGCCAATCATGTCCACTCCGCGAACGCCCTCCACCGATCCGATGCAGGCCGCCCCCGCGCCGTTCTCCTACAACCCCTCGGCGTGGTCGCAGCGCATCCCCATCTGCATTCTCGCCGCGGTAGCCACTGCGATCGCGGCCTACATGGCACTCTATCAGTGGCGACTAATCGATAGCGTGTGGGACCCGATGTTCGGCGACAGCACGCAGAAAGTGCTCGACTCGAAAGTCGCCCAAACGATGGACCACTGGATTGGCATCCCCGACGCCGCGCTCGGTGCGTTTGCGTACCTCGGCGACGCCATACTCGGCCTCGCCGGTTCCACGCGGCGGTGGCAGTACCGTCCTTGGATGGTCATCTTATTCGGCGTTGATGTGATTCCGCTTGGCGTGGTGAGCGCGGTGCTCGTCATCTTGCAAGGGACCGTGGTGGGTTACTGGTGTTTTCTCTGCTTGGTGACCGCCATCATTTCGCTGATCCTCGCCTACTGGGCGTACGACGAGGTGTGGGCGTCGGTCGTTTACTTGTGGAAGGTCTGGAAAGAAACGCATAGCGGTCGGGAAGTGTGGCTCGCGTTTGCTGGCTACCGAACCGAGGCAGGCGAGCGCGTCGGCAACCAGATGACAGGCCAAATGCTAAGCGAGGTGACGTGATGTGGGCACGCGTGGTTGAGTGCATGCTGGGACTGTGGCTACTCTTGAGCCCCTTCATCTTCCGCCATCCGGACGACGCCACCACGTGGTGGGCCAGCGACATTGCGACAGGCACACTGGTGATTGTCCTCGCGCTCGCCTCCTACTGGCGACCCACGGAGTGGGCGCACTGGTGGATCATTGCGGTGGCGCTCTGGCTGATTGGCTTCGGACGATTCAGCGCCACACCACCCTTGGATCCAGCGCTTCAGAATTACATCTTTGTTGGCTTGCTGCTGGGCATGCTGGCAATCATTCCCAACGAAGCCTCGAAGCCACCAAGAGCCTGGCGAACGACTCCAACACACAACGTGTGAGCCGGACCGTCCCCGGCCCCGGACTTGTTGTACGTTACATTTGCGACATTTCCGGGGTCGGGGACGACCCGGCTCGCCTAAAGTCAATACACCTCGGTGACCGGCGGCGGTTGCGTTTGTCCCTGCAATCGGTCTCGCAAGATTCGCAACAGCGAGTAGAAAAACGCCGCGACGACTGGTCCCAAGAAGATGCCCCACAAGCCCACGACTTGCAGCGCGCCGAGCGCGCTGATGAGGGCGAGCAGCGGGTGCATCTTCGCCGACCCGTGCAGTACCAATGCGCGGATCAAGTTGTCGGAGGTCGAGACGATGGTCATGCCGTAGATCGCGAGCAGGATGCCTGCCGTGACGTTGCCCTCCCACATCAGTCCAACCGCCACGGGCAGGTAAACGCCGGCGGCACCGACGAACGGGATCATCGATAACAGGAACGTCAGGCCCATCAGCATCCAGAGTCGATCGACGCCAGCAATGGCCATGCCGATGCCGAGTAGTCCTGCTTGGACGAACGCGCACACAAACATGCCGACCACGACGCCGCGCGAGATGACAGCGAAGCGTTCGAACAACACCCACTCGTCCTCGGCGGCAAAGGGCGAGATCGATCGCACCGATCGCAGAATCGTCGATCCCTCGGCGAGGAAGTAGTAGACCGCAATCGCCGTGATCGCGAGGCCCACGACAACTCGAAACGCGTTCGAAATGAACTCGCCAGTCCGTTCGACAATGTTCGAGATGCTCGACTGCACCCCCGAACTAATCCATTCGCGGACCTGCGCCCATTCTACGCCGGGCAGGTAGTCGCGGGCCAGTGTCGTAGCGCGATCGAGCAGCTGGGCCGCTGCGTCGCCATCCCGCGCGAACGACTCACCCGTCACCATCATCTCTCGCGCCGCGAGCGCGAGCACACCCGACAGCGCCGCGAGCCCTACACCAAGTAGCAGCACCGTGATCACCGCGGCAGCGCGAGGGCGACCGCCGAGCCACTGCGCGATTCGCACATGGACGGGTCGAAACAGCACGGCGAGCACCACCGCGAAAAACAGCGGCGCGAAAAACGGCTCGACGATGCGATAGAACAGAAACCCAATGAACGCCGACGCGATCACCAGCGCCCAAAGCGATATCCGCGCCTCGCGGCGGCGGTTGGCGGAGGTGACATCGACCACGGGGGTCGGTTCGGGTTCGGAGGGAGTCGACATCGGTTATCTGGCCCGGCGTTTGCACATCTTGTACATCCATAGGGCACACCGCGCCCTGAAGCGACCACTATAGCATCTAGCCGTGCGAAGCACCTATTGCCCCGCACCCCGCCAGGAGACGCAACCATGTCTTATAAGACCGTTCACGACGTGCTCACCTGCTTGCAAAAGCACTACGCCATGATCGCCGCGGCACTCGACGAGGCCGAATTCTTTGCCAGCTCCGCCGATGAAGAAGCCGCGGTGAATGCTCTTAGAAACGACGAACGACGGGTGGCCGAGGCGATGGGCGATTCGGCCCATAACGGCGGGGAAGGTGGCAATCAGACATGGCTGCAGTACGTCCCCAACGAGCGAGTCAAGGAGTCGGCGGAAGAGCTACTCGAACTCTGTGAGAACGGTGGCACGATCGAACAGCTCGAACAAACGAAGTTGGAGTTCGACGAAGCCGTGCAGGATTTTGTAAAGACCATCGCCGAGCAAGTGAATGCACCCTCGGTAAGGGAGCGTTTAGACTCACTCGCCGAGTACTTTGCCAGTAGGGCCCGGCAAGAGAGCTGGAGCCAGCGGCGCGAGTAACGCGCCGCCGGCTCGGCTTCAGGATGCGATGATGACTGCGGCGTGTTGCTGTAGTTTATCGGGCTCGGAGAGCCCTCCTACAGTATCCCCTCAGGTGCCGGCTTGTCCGCGGCCAAACAAAGTTTGGGCGAGCAAGGTGAGTTGCAACTCGACCGCTTTCTGAGCGCGTTCGCGACGCTGACTGGAAGTCCAGTTCTCGCGAATCTTCTCGATGCGGCGATTCAACTTCTTCGGGGTGGTTTGTTCTTTGAGTTTCATCTGCTCACTCTTCCTTTCGTCAACAAATGGAAGCCGCACGGGGGGAGGGCTCCAAGTTATTACGTTGGCGGAGGCAGCAAAGTTTGCCAGTTGGTTTTTGCTAGCTGCTTCCGCCGATTGGGTCATTGGTTGCCTTGACAGGCAAGGCATGGCGGACGTGAAAAGCAAACTGCGCGCCAAACGTTCTCGATTCAATATTCGCACAAATCGACGCGTTCTATTGCTCCCACCTTGGTTGAGTGGCTTCCAGTGGGGCGGCTGGTAGGCCAAAATGACGCACCTAGCGAGTCCGCGAACGTCATTTTGGCAGCCCCGCGGACCCCGTTTTCGACAAACTCGCGCACTACCGAACGGATGGATCGAAAGAGATGGCTGAGCAATCGCAAACCAAGGTGCCACTCAAAGAAATCAAAATTCGGCACTGGAAGCCTTCGGACGTGCCGGCGGTGGTCGAGTGTCAAAACGCGGCTTACCCGCATCTCGACAAGGAGAGCCTGAACGACGAACGTAAAATGGCGATGCAGCTCGCCGCGTTTCCCGAGGGCCAGTTTCTCGCCGAGCACAACGGCCGTGTCGTCGGTTACACGCAGGCCCTGATCGTTCATCTCGACGAAGACTCCCCTTGGTATTCGTACAACGAGATCACCGGTTGCGGAACGTTCAGCACGCACGACCCCAGTGGCGATACACTGTACGGCTCGGACATCGCGGTGCATCCCGACTACCGTGGCATGGGGGTGGCGGGCAAGCTTTACACGCGTCGCAAATCGTTGCTCAAGCGGCTGAACCTTCGCCGCATGGTGGCCGGCGGACGCATCCCGGGTTACGCCGACTACGCCAAGAAGATGTCGGCAAAGCAGTACGTCGAGCTCGTCAAGCAAGGGAAGATTCACGACCTGGCGCTCTCGGCCCACCTGAAGGCGGGCTACGAAGTCAAAGGAGTCGAGTTCGCCTACCTGAGCGACGCCGAGAGTTTGAACTACGCCACGTACCTCGAGATGCAGAATCCGCAGTACGACCTGGCGAAGCGACAAATCTCCGCGTCCCCCATTCGCAAGACGGCACGCAAGATTCGTGTGTGCGCCGCGCAGTACGAGATGCGGCCCGTCGATAGCTGGGAGCAAGTCGAGCGGCAAGTGAACTTCTTCGCCGAAACGGCCAACGAGTACCACTGCCACTTCTTGCTGCTCCCCGAGTTGTTCACGGCGCAGCTCTTCAGCATGCTGCCACCGGACATGGACTCGCGTCACGCCGTGAAGGAAGTCGCGCGGTACCATCATCGCTACGTGAAGATGTTTCAAAAGTGCGCCGAAGAACATGGCCTGTACATCATCGGTGGATCGACCCCGGTCGAGCATGGCGACGAGCTTCGTAACACGGCCCACCTTTTCACGCCCACCGGCAATGTCTACACGCAAGACAAGATGCACATTACGTCCGTCGAGCGTCACTACTACGACTGCCAGCCGGGCGACAAGCTCAAGGTGTTCGACACGCCGCTGGGACGCATTGGCATTGTGGTTTGTTACGACGTGGAGTTCCCCGAGCTGGTGCGACTGCTCACCATGCAGGGCATCGACGTGCTGTTCGTCCCCTTCGCCACCGACGAACGCAAGAGCTATCACCGCGTGCGTCACTGTGCGGCAGCGCGGTGCATCGAGAACGTGATCTACGTCGTACTCGCGGGCTGCGTGGGCAATTTGCCTCAGGTGAAGAGCTTTCTGGTGAACTACGCCCAAGCCGCGGTGCTGACGCCGTGCGATGTTGGTTTCCCCAAAGATGGCATCCTCGCCGAAGCCGATCCCAACTGCGAAACCGTGGTCATTGCCGAACTCGACCTCAACGACCTCGCCACCCAGCGCGTGCTCGGCAGCGTCAAACCGCTGCAAGATCGCCGCAACGACATCTATCAGGTGTTGCCGAAGATCCCGGTCGAAGTGGTTTATACGCAGTAGGGCGACCTTCTTGGCCGTAGCCGGGCCCCATAGTACACCCCTACTCCGTATGGTTAAGACATCTCTCGGGTGTTCCCATTGCGGGGTGGAGAGCCTGCTACCCCATCGCGCGAACTCCGTCGCCAAGCATGCACCCCGGCTTCTCCATACGGAGTATGGAGGTACTATAGCTACTCCGCCGCGGGCAGCTCGACCCAGAATCGGCACCCCTGCCCTGGTTGGCTTTCGACCCCCACTTGGCCGGCGAACGACTGTACCAGGTGTTTGACGATCGACAGTCCGAGGCCCGTGCTGCCGAGTTCGCGCGAGCGGGCTTTGTCGACGCGGTAAAAGCGTTCGAACACCCGCGAGACGTCGCTCCGCGGAATGCCCGGACCGTTGTCGGCGACTTCGATGCGCACGGTGTCCGCCTCGCGCCGCCAACTGACCACGACGCGGCCCCCCTCGGGCGTGTACTTCACCGCGTTGTCGATCAGGTTGTTGCAGATGGTTCGCAAGCCCTCTTCGTCGGCGCTCGCACGAAGCACTGGCTCGTCTCCCTCGATCTTCAACTCGATCGACTTCGCTTCGGCGTGCTGGGCGTAGTCGTCCATCGATCTGTGAATGACGGGGCCGACCTCGAGCGGGACGATTTCGAACGGTTGCTGGGCGGTCTCGATCCGCGCGAGGCTCAGCATGTCTTGGATCAGGGCGTTGAGTCGTGCCCCTTGTTCGGCGATGCGCTGCAGGAACTGGTCGCGGATTGTGTGGTCGTTCACCGCTCCGTCTTGCAACGTCTCGGTGTAGGCCATGATGCTGCTTAGCGGAGTCTTCAGTTCGTGCGATACGTTGGCGATGAACTCTTGGCGAATCGTTTCGAGCCGGCGGAGTTCGGTATTGTCGTGCAGCACAATCACCGCGCCGACATCCACCGATCGCGGCAGCGGCGTGATCTGCACCGCCAGCACCCGCGGGGCGTCGAGCTGCCAGGCCATTTCGATTCGCTTCGGTTTGCGAGTACGCAGCACCTCGGCGACCGCTTCTTGCAGCGTGTGCTCGCGGATCACTTCCAGCAGCGGCCGTTCGACGGCGCTGGGTGGCAGGAAACCAAACATCTTGCCCGCAGCCGTGTTGGCGAACAGCACCCGCTGCGTGCGATCGACCGCCACCACCCCTTCGGACATACCACCAAGCACCGCGGCTTGGCGTTCGTCGCGCTCGCGGAGCTGCGACAATCGTTCGCCCAGCTCGCCGCTGATCTGGTTGAGCGAGCGGGCCAAGTCGCCGACATCGTCGTCGCTCCGCACAGGCACCCGGTCGCCGTAGTCGCCCGATTCGATAGCCCGGGCCGCGCGGGTGAGTTCGGCGAGCGGCACCACCACGCTGCGTACCACCAGCGCCGCCGCCACTGCTGCCACGACCCACACCACCACGACCCACTGCACCAACTGACTGCTGAGATCGGGCGACTCACGCCAGGCATGCGCGAACACGGCCGTGGCAATGGTTGCCACAGTCACCAAGCCAAAGATAGCCAGGAACAGCCGGACGAACAGCCGCGAGCGAAGAATCATGCATCCATAATGCCCAGCCGAGCCCCAACTGCGAAGGGGGTAATTGTGAAGATTCAGCGGACATGGGCGGGAGTAGTGGGGCTTTCGAGAGACGTAGGCCGTATCAAGCTTGCGCCGATACGGCGCTTGCCGTGTCGACTATTTTTCTACCTCTCCATGGTGTGATCGATTGGCGTAGCGGTTTTCCTTTCTCACGCCAAGGCGCAGAGACGCGAAGCGATTAGCTCCAAAGGAGCGCGCTTTAATAGGCCAGGGCGCAGCCCTGGTTCGGGTAGGGAGTTTTAGTTGTTAGCTCTGAAAGAGCGCGCTACGGTAGCGCGTCCCTTCAGGACTAAGGTTGTCATTGGCAACGGGTTCCCAGGACTTCGTCCTGGGCGGTCGAAGCGCGCCACTTCGTGGCTACGGGATTAGAGGTGCGAGTGGTTGGGTATTCGCGATTGGGTCGAGCGTGAAGCGCCGTATCGGCGCGGAGCTTGATACGGCCTACGGCCAAATAAAAAAGTGACGGGATCCCGTCGGGCGGCTGGGTATTCGCTAGTTGCTTGCTCAGTTTCACTTGTGCCAGTCTGGGCAACTAGTTCCTACACAGCGGGCGCGCAGTTCGAGACAGCCTTACTTGAACTCGTAAGGTCCAAGGTGCTGATCGGCCAAACCACCCGTCTCGATACGTATCGCGTCCGGTTGGGTCCCCTCGACTAAGGTGGTCCGCTATCTCGAAGCACAACTGTCACTCCCCGTGCGCTTTCGCGTACGACGAACGGGGTGGATTGTAGCGGATGTACACTCACTTGTCAAGTGCTGATGTGTACGCGTGGACATTTTGTGGGAAATAGTTGGCGGGGCGGGGAATTGAGCGTTTGGGCCCCTATGTCATCCTGAGGGAGCCTAGGCGACTGAAGGATCTCGTTTGCCATTTTTTAGGCTGGGCACAGGGGCGAGATTCTTCGGGTCGTGCTACTCCCCTCAGAATGACATGCGCTTAAGGCTCCCTGCATGTTTGGGTTCGCTGTCGCCCCTCCGGGGCTTTTGATGCGCGTTGGCGCGCAGTCCTGTGGCTTGCGCCACAGGCTATGCGCTGTCGCCGCTCCGCGGCTGTGAAAAGGGGAATGCGCGAGCTCGTGCAAGTCGCGCAACTCACTGGGGGCTCGTGGAACTCGTCCCCAGGCACCCCCGGGCGATAGAGCACGGCGAGACCTCTTGTGCTGCGCACACGGACAATCGGCCGTGGTGAAACTGCGAGGTGACGGGGCGTGAGTCGGCCGAAAGTCCGTGCCACCCAATTTTCGATTGGGCCGCAGAGCGGCCATCCATGCATTCCCACGCGGAGCGTGGGAACGAGGAGAGAGGGGATGCTTACCCCACGCTATTCGCGGAAGGGGTTGCCTTCGGCGGGTTCGCTGGCGACGCGTTCGTCGGTGCCTAGCTTGCTGAACATGCCGGGGAAGTCGAGGTCGGCTTCGTGCGACAGCGGGGCGATGGGGCCGAGATCGGACGGTGGAGTTGCCGGCGCGGGCTCGTCGAAGTTGGGCAGAGAGTCGAGCTTCGTGGCGTCGCTGCTGTTTGGCAAAGGCTTGAGCGGCTGTGTCTTCAACGGCTCCGACTTCAGCGGCTCTGTGCTCAGCGGCGTTGTCTCTAAAGGTAGCGGCTCGGTGTTGTCCGGCGTCGCCTCGCTGTAGTCAGGCGTTCCGTCGGTCGAGATCACCGTCTCGTAACCCTTGTCGCTCGGGTGCTGGTCGTACACGCCGCGGCTGACGACCGGGGCGAGGGACGAGGCGTAGCTCATGCGGCGTTGGCGGCCGCGGCGGCGTTCGAGCGCGGCGGCGTCTTCGTACGCCTTCTCGGGCCAGGCGCCTTCGGCCAAGTACACACCGTCGTATTCGAGCAGCGTGCCCTTGCTGAAGTGGACGTTCTTAATCGCGATGGCGTACTCGGCAAGCGTGCGGTAGTGCCTCGACTGCGACTCAGCGACGCGACGCTGTGCGTCGAGCAGTAGATCGAGCGACGCTTTATCGGCTTCGAACGCAGCGGTGACGGCAGCCAGTTCTTCGCGGCTGGCTTGCAGACGGTTGAAACTGGTTTGCGACACGACGAACGAGCGATCGAGTTCGGCAATGCTATTCGCGGTGCCGTGAATCACTTCTTCTTGCTGGTCCTTGAGCAGCGCCCGCGAACGAGCCAGCTCGAGCTCGGCATTGCGTACCGCGGTGTGAGCGCGGCGGAAGCCGATTGGCACATCGAGTTCAACACCGACTTGCCACTCTTGGAAATCGCCCGACATGAGGTCGTCGTACGCGTTGTCGAAGCGTCCGTAGAGTCCACCATCGGTTTCGAGCAAGTCCTTGCCAAAGCCGCGGAAGCGGTAGCGGCCGACCGCGTCGAGGCGTGGCATGAGGTGGTTCTTGCTGGCGATCAACTCCAGCTCGCGGCGGCGAATGAGGAATCGTTGGCGACGCAGCTCGGCGCGGCGCTCCACCGACTCGAAGGCCACTTCATTCCAATCGAAGTGGACGGGTGCCAGGATTGGTTCGTCGGCCGGGCGAAGAAGTTCGCCATCGCTGGCCGGCATGTTGAGCAACCGACGCAGCCGACGTTCCGCGACTAGCACACCGCCAGTGCCACGGAACGTGCCCCCCAGGCTGCCGTTGCCCGTCCTGGTACCATCAAACAGGCGTCCGCCGAGCGAGTTTTGCACTTCCTCTTGGAAGCGATAGAACTGCTCGCGGGCCTGCGCCTCTTTCTCTGCCTCGCCGCCGCGTCGCCCTGCATCGTACAGAGCCCGAATGCGTCGCCAAGTGTCGAGCGCCGCATCGCGAGCCGCGATTTGTGCGTCGAGATCCCGATAGGCGTAGTACAAATCCCAATAAGCGTTTTCGATGTTGCTGACGTAATCGCGAACCGCCACTTCAAACGCGGCGAGTTCGACGTCCGTATCGAGTCGGGCGAGCACCACACCGTGATACACGCCGGGAGTCCGCGTGGGACCGGCGATGCGGTTGTACTGCAAGCCGGCACCCTGCATTAACGGTTGTCGGACTTCGCCTTCGACCTTGATGGTCCAGGCGCTGTCGAACAGGTTGCCCGGCGCGTTGTTGCCGTCGAACTCGACGATCTTCCGCGCGGCGAGCTCGGTACCGGTGACGGAGCGTTTGGAGATTTGCGACTGGAGCGCGCCGACGTGCTGCCCGAGTAGTCGAGTACCACCGCCGAAAAACTCGTTGTTGATCGCGCGGTCGTTCTTCTCGGAGAACAAGCTGCTGGTCCACTGGGCGTCGAAGGCGCTCAGGGCCGACTCGATACCGGTGACGGGATCGGTTTCGACGATGGCCGTATCGAATTTGGTGCGAGTGTTGTCCGGCGCGCGGACCACCGTGGCACCGACGTCGCGAAGCACGTCGTTGTTGGTGAAGGCAATCTGTACCGCCTCGGACAGTGCCATGTCGCGGTAATTGGCGGGTTCGTCGGTCGAGATGGTGCGCGGTGCGAGCGAATCGATGCCAGTGTCGCACTCGGCCATCGAGCAACCATTCATGGCCGGGTACTCGATCTCCGCGCTCACCAGTTCGTAGTGGTTGGCGCTGGGATCGTTATGGGCTTTGAACTCCGACAATTTATCTCCCCGGCAGCCCACCAGACTGGTGGCCAGCATCACAATCGCCAGGTAGATGCGGAGCGTGTTGTGCATGAAAAGTTGCGAACAGGTCGTCATGTCCTGCCACCCACCGGTAGTTCCACCGAAGTGGGTACCACAGGGCGACCGCACACGGCGCGGTCCTTGCGCCATGTGGTCGAGATCTGTCATCGGCCAACCGCGGGGTGCACATTCAGTACAACCGTTAAATTTTGCCAGAGGTGCTAGCCCGGTTTCCCAAAAGGTTGCAGGCCAAATCCAGCCGCTCTACCTATACTGGAGGTTATGCGCTCCGCTGCCAGCAACCCGTCCGACACGCCCCCAGCCGAAACCTCGGTGTGGGACGACTTGTCGTTGGTGCTCGACCAGCTCGACGAACTCGCGCGGCAATCGGTCTCGCCGGCCGAGTTTTACAGGCAATTGATCGCTCGTGTGGCCCCCGTGCTAGCGGCGACGCACGCGGCGGTATGGCTTCGCGAACCGGATGGCACGCTGCGCGTTGTCGCCCACACTTCGGGGTGGATGGAGTCGATCGCGGATCGAGGTGTCCACGAAGTGCTGGTGACCGCCGCGCTAGCAGCGAGCGATGTCGTCTCGCTGCCGCCGGGTCAGAGCTACGCCGGTGCCAGCAACACGTCGGCCGACTACTACTTGCTAGCTCCGGTGTCGCTCGCCGACTGGACACGGGGCGTGGCGAGCGGCGTGGCGCTCGTTGAGTTGACGCTGGCTGACGGGCGTGCTCCGTCGAGCTATCGCGGTGCGGCAGAACTTGTCGACGCGGTTCGGCAGCAAGCCGCCGAGTACCACGTCCGCCGGCAACTCGCCGAGATGGCCGGCGAGCGAGGGCAACACGACGCACTGCTCGCGCTAGTCGAGCAAGTCGGCGGTGGAACGGACCTGAAACAAACGGCGCAGCGGATCGCCAGCGAAGGTGCACGGGTTGGCCATTGCGATCGCATGAGCGTGCTGACGGCCACCACGCGCGGTGCGAGGCTGCTCGCCACAAGTGGCACCGATCGCGTCGAACGGCGCGGTCGCGCGGCGCGGTCGCTTGAGCAACTCGCCACGATGGCAGTGAAGCTTGACGAGCCGATTTACTACAGCGATTCGAGTGGCGACGACGCGGCGGACCTGCTGCCGCAAGTGGCGAGCGTGGTGAGTCATTACGTCGACGAGTTTCACGCCAGGTCGCTGGTGGTGATGCCACTTCCTGCGAATGAAAAGAACCGGCGGCGCTCGCGAGGAGTGCTAGTTGCCGAGCAGTTCTCCGGTGAGCGTGGCGCATTGGACCTGCCGTACTTGGGCGAGATGGCCCGCGCTGTTTCGCCAGCGATGACCAGCGCGATCACGTGGCACGAGTTGCCACTGAGTGGCGTGCTGCAGACGCTGGGCTGGGTTCGCATGCCGCGGACGATGTTCCGCAGTGCGGTGGCGAGCTTGGTGCTGGCGGGCGTGGTCGCGGCGCTACTGATGATTCGCACGCCGCTTGTGGTGGATGTTCGCGGCCAGTTAGTGCCGGTGGTGAAGCAAGACGTGTTCGCACCCCGCTCAGCGATTGTCGACCAGTTGTTGGTAGCCCACGCCGATGCCGTAGATGCGGGCGCGGTGCTGGTGGATCTGCGCGACCCGGAACTGGCGGTGGAGATCGAACGACTCCGCGGCGAAGAAACCAAGGTCCGCCGGCAGCTGGAATCGGTTCGCGCGACGCGAACTACGAGTGGTGCGACGACCGCCACGCCACTGGAGCGTTACAAACTGAGCGCCGAAGAAGAAGAACTGAAGACACAGCTCGACAACTTGGCTGCGGAGCTTGCGCTCTTGGAAACGCAAGCGAAGTCGCTCACCGTCACCAGCCCCATCGCCGGCACGGTGACCACGTGGCAAACCGACGAGCGGCTTGCTCCCGGCCGGCCGGTGGAGCGTGGGCAGGTGCTGGTGTCGGTGGCCGACACGGCGGGCGACTGGAAACTGGAGCTCGACCTGCCCGACGAGCGGCTTGACCAGCTTCGCGAAGCCGGCGGCGAACCTCTGAAGGTCGAGTACCGCATGGGTAGCGACGCCAGCCGAATGCACATGGCAACCGTTTCGCGAATCGCCGACCGCGTGGACGTGGTTACGGAACCAACTGGAGAAGAGATTCGCCGGGTGCGTGTGGAAGCGACGCCTGACGCGGCGCTGCCTGACGAACTTCGTGAAGCGGCACTTCGGCCTGGTGGGTCGGTGCGGGCGCGGATCGTCGTGGGCGAGCGGCCGCTGGGATACGTGTTGTTTCATGACCTGGGCCGCGCGGTTCGCAACTGGTGGGAGTTCTAATTCATGCGTGTTGGCCATTGCGTAACCATTATCGCGATTTGTCTTGCACTCGGCGGCATCGGCTCGGCCTCGGCAGCGGCCGAGTCGATCGTCGTCGAGTCGGCGGTGTTGCAACTTTTGGACGAAGCCGACTTGGCGGCGGGCGAGAGTGGGATTCTGGTCGAACTCAACGCGAGCGAAGGCCAGACCGTGAAAAAGGGCGACCTGATCGCCCGCATCGACGACACCGCGGCACTCATCGCCGAGAAGACATCGCGGGCCGAACTGGCGCTCGCCAAGGCTGAGGCGGAGAACGACGTGGCGATCCGTGCCGCCGAGACCGCCCAGCGGGTGGCGGAAGCGGAGCTCGCGCGGAGCGAAGAGTCGATCGCCGCGTTTCCGAAGAGCGTGTCGCAATCGCAGATCGATGTCGAACGATTGAGCGTCGACAAACTGAAGCTCGAAGTCGAAGCGGGCAAGCAAGAGCGGCGTCTCGCGCAGCTCGCACAGACGGTCGCCGAGCGGAAGCTCGAGGCCGCGCAGCTCGATATTCGCCGCCGAAGGATCATCGCGCCGATCGATGCCGTGGTGGTGGACGTCGACGCGAACGTCGGCGAGTGGGTCGAGCCGGGACAGAAGGTGGTTCGGCTGGTGAGCACCGAAAGGCTCAAAGCCGAGGGCTTCGTGACCTCTACACAAGCGGCGACAAATCTCGTTGGGCACAATGTTCGCGTGCAGCTAGAGGGTGGCGAAGCGGTGACCGGCCGGGTGGTGTTCGTGAGCCCGGAGATCGATCCGATCAATCGCCAAGTCCGACTGTGGGCCGAGCTCGATAACCGCGACGGCCGACTGCGGCCGGGGCAACCGGTGGTGATGACGATGGAGACGGAGAAGAACTAGCCACGAATGGACACGGATCGAACACGGATACAAACGGCGTAAGAGTTTTGGGAACACTAATCGACGCTAATCTTCGCCAATAGAAACAAGAGAGAAATTGCCCCCCGAAGGGGCTCAACATGTCAGCCCAGGGGAAGCGGAGGCGAGGTACGAGCCGGAGTGCCGCCCTGGGTTAAGGATGGTTCGGGCGACTCTCGATGGCCCCCGAATTCTTGCGAATCCGGCTACGAATTGCGAATCCGGCTACAAGTAAATCATGAACCCCATTCCTGCCACCAATGATGCACCGCTTCTGCTCACGCCGCGTGCGGACGTGATGGCGACGGCGGTTTGGGTGCCGGGGCGGGCGATGTGGGTGCTTAAGGATCCGATGACGCTCGAGCATCATGAGCTGGGCGAGATCGAGTACTTGTTGCTCACCGAACTTGGTGGGCGGACGTCGCTTCGCAAGTTGCAGCGGGCGCTCGCCGCGCGGTTCGCGCCGCGGACGTTCAACATTGTGGAGATACAGACTTACCTCGGCCGGCTCCATCAGGCGGGACTGGTCGTGGCTCGCGCGGTGGGGCAAGGCGAGGCGCTCGGCCAGCGGGCCGAGGAAACGCGGGCTCGCCGGCTGCGGTGGAGCTGGGCCGAACTCTTGGCCCTGAGGCTGCCGGGATTCGATCCTGATCGAATGCTCGATCATTTACTGCCACTCGCGCGGGTGCTGTTTCATCCGATGTCGCTTGTGGTGGCAGCGTGCGTGGTGCTTGGTGCGCTGGGGCTTGTCGTTTCGCATGGGGAGGAGTTCGTCGATCGCCTGCCCGCGCTCGACGTGCTGATGGCTCCGCAGAATTGGTTGCTGCTTGCATTGGTCGTTGCGGTGGTGAAGGTGCTGCACGAACTGGGGCACGCGATGGTCGCCAAGTACTTGGGGGCCGAGGTGCACGAGATGGGCGTGCTGCTTTTGGTGTTTGTGCCGACGCTGTACTGCGACGTGACCGACATTTGGAGCCTCGCGAGCAAGTGGCGGCGGATGGCGGTGTCGGCGGCCGGCATGGGAGTCGAGCTGGTACTCGCGAGCCTCGCCACGTTCGTGTGGTGGTTCAGCGAGCCGGGGCTGGTGAACCTGCTCGCGCTCAACACGATGATTGTCGCGTCGATTGGCACCGTGCTGGTGAACGCCAATCCGCTGATGCGCTACGACGGCTACTACCTGCTCGCCGATCTATGCGAAGTGCCCAACTTGTGGCAGCGCTCGCGCGATGCGGTGCGAAGCCGAGTGGCGAGGCTGTTCTTCCGCCCGCCACAGCGCGAAGTCGCGGAGCCGGCGTGGATGGCCGTGTATGGCGGGATGTCGACGATTTATATGACGCTGGTTCTGGTGGCGATTTTCTGGATGACACTCGTGGCGCTCGAACCGCTCGGTGCCGGCGTGATTGCCTATGCGATTGGCGGAGTGATGCTCGCGGGCGTGGTCGCGCGGCCGGCGCAGCAACTCACCACCACGCTCAAAAACCCGGTACGCCGCGGCGAGTTCCGCCCTGGCATGTCGCTCGGGGTGCTGCTGGTCGCGGGGCTCGCGCTCGCGGGCTTGTGGCGGCTACCCATTCCTGGGCACGTGGAGTGCGCGGCGCACGTCGCTCCTTCGCATGCCGTGCCGATTGTCACGACGATGGCGGGATCGCTTCGCACAGCATTGCCGGCGGGGACAATGGTCGAGCAAGGCGATGTGGTTGCGGAACTCGCGAGTCCGGAACTAGAGCTAGCCGCCGCGCGACTCGCCGGCGAAGTGCGACTGGCGAAGCAAACGGTCGAGAAGCTCGAAACCCTCCGTGCCCGCGATGCCGAGTCGAGTCGCGAACTGCCCGCCGCGCGGGCGACGCTCGCCGATGCCAAGCGGCGCGTCAAGGAACTCGATGCCGAACGCGAGCGATTGGTGCTTCGCGCTCCACGCTCTGGCGAGCTGTTGCCAACTGAGCGAAAACCGGCGGAGCGCGAGACGGTGACGCTTGCCACGTGGTCGGGGACACCGCTTGAAGAAGTAAATCGCGGGGCATGGCTCGAAACAGGGACGCCGGTTGCGATGGTAGCCGATCGCGAACGGCGTGAGATTGCGCTCGACATTGACGAGCGCGACATCGAACGCGTTGCGCCTGGGCAGCGCGTCCGCGTGCAACTCTCCGCCACCGGCAGCACGCCACTCGAAGGGACGATCCGCGAGATCGCTCGCGTCGGTCAGTCGAGCGAACGCAATTCGGGTCGCAACGACTCAAAGTGGCTACCCTCCCCGGCCGACATCACCACGCGTTACCAGGCGCTAGTGGACCTCGACGACTGCCCTGCAGAGCTACCGCTCGATAGCGGTGGGCGGGCGAAAATCGATGTCGGCCGCACGACGGTGGGCGAGTGGATCACGCGCGAGGTGCGGGAGACGTTTCGTCTGCCGTAGCGTTTCCATTCACGCGTAGCCGGACTCGCAAGAGTTCGGGTCTTCGTATCAGGCTGACGAATAGAACGCGGATTTGCGTGGATTTGGCAGGATGCACGCGGATCCGGTTTTGCTTTGGGACGACCGCCATTTCTGGCTGCCATCGACACAACTGAGTTTGCGAATCAGTAGGGTCTTCCCCGAACTCTTGCGAGTCCGGCTACAAGAGAGGACTACCACAGCCGGAAGTCGTAGCACGGGATGCAGTGGCGGCGCCATGGCGGGCAGCTTCCGGGGCGGTAGTTGCCTAGGGTGTAGACGCACTCACGCGGGCAGTTGACCGTCATCAGGTAAGGCAGCGCGGGTAGCGTGCCGAAGAAGTGGGCGGTCGAGACGAACGGCTGGGCAACCCAGTTGCACTGGTAGCCGTAGCGCTCGGCGTTGACTTCTTCGAAGTACAGCGGCTGATGCCAAGTGGCGGCCGCTTCCCAGTGGTAAACGAGCGAAGGCCAAGGCCTTGGCATGTTGCCGGCGAAGGGAACGTTGCTGACGATCTCTTGCGATTCGCTCTTGGGGAGTGCTCCCTGAGGCAGCGAGATGTTCACGCCCAATACGCCAATTGGCTTTTGGTAGGGCTGCGACCGGGGCGTGGCGACCTCCTCGGCGGCCGCGGGAACCCACGCCGTCTTCACGTCGCCCATTTTCACGGCGAGCGGGTTGGCGAGCAGCACGTTCTCGGTGGCGAAGGGGTCACACGTCAAAGGATCGCACGCGAAGGGGAAGAACACTTCGTCCTTACCCGCAGGTTGCGGCTTCTTCTCCGAAGAAATCGCGGGCGGCGCGATAACTTCCACAGCGGCGGCCGTCTGCTTCGCTTCGTTGTCGTGCAAGGGGCCGGGAATGGGGCCGCGGAATGGATTGTCGTTGCGGTCTTCGAGCGCGGCGTCGAGCTCTTTCGAGTCGACTCGTTTCGATTCCGACGGCGCAGCAGCCTTGGTTCGGACTTCCGTCGTGCGGAAGGGATTGGTGGCTTTGGGTTTGGCCTGGACCGCGCACGCGGCAACCGCGACGCAAAGGCACGCCAAGCCCCGGGCAAGTTTGTTCGACGCCAGCATGGTTCCCCCCACGTTCACGCAGGCCGAGTCGCTCGGCGAGCAGGCCGGATATACCGGTTATTCAGTCATCGGCCGACCGCGACGGGTTGCTGCAGCAATTGTCCGCGACGCGCCTGAGGCGGCGAAGCTCGGGTAGATCAGCGAAAGCAGATTGGTCAAGCGTTTTTCACGGGATTTTAGGGGTGTTTTGGCATGCCAAAAGTTTGACACTCTGGCCGGCGGCTCGTGATAATAGGACCTGGTACCAAACTCCCTCGAATCTACCCACCTTGCCAAGCGTGCCCCGGTGGCCCGCCCCCGCTGTCTGGACTGGAACGCGCCCCCGATGAGTCGCAACCGCTGGCCTGAACGACCACCGCACTCGTCGCGATCGGGGAAACCTCGCTCGGCCGAGGAGCTCGCGCTTCGGCATTTAGAGCGCCGCCGCGTACTCAATGGCACCGTGCCGACGATTCTCATTGCTCCCACCCCCGCGTCTGAGGGCGACACGGTCACTGTGTCGACCGACGCCGCACCGGGTGGCGGGACGCAACTCGACTGGAGCGTCTCCGTCGATTCGGTGGTCATCGCCACCAGCAACCAGCAGCTGTTCGAGTTCACCCCCCCCGACGATGGCAACTACACCATCGACTTGGTGGTTACCGATCCGATGGGCCAGAGCATGGCCACGCGAGAGATCGGTGTGAACAACGTTGCGCCCACGCTCACCGTGGTTGGCGATCAGACCACCCAGGAAGGCGCGCCGCTGGTGATCGAGAACCTCGGCATGATCTCCGACCCGGGGTTCAACAACCCCGACGCCGGGACGACCGAGACCTTCACCTACCACATCAACTGGGGCGACGGAAAGGTAAGCGCCGGCAACGCCACCATCGATCAGCTGGGCGGTCCTGGTGTGCCGACGCTCGCCTCGTTCGACGCCACGCACTACTACGCCGACAATGGCATCTACACGGTCGAGGTGACCGTGGGCGATGGCGATGGCGGCACCGCGATGGGGACCTTCAAGGTCACGGTCGGCAACGTCGATCCTTCGCTCAACGTGGTGGGCAACCAGCAGGTGCTCGAAGGCGCGCCGCTTACGATCGAGAACCTCGGCACGATCATGGACCCCGGATTCGCCAATCCGACCAAGGGGACCACCGAAACGTTCAGCTACTCCATCGACTGGGGCGACGGTTCGCCTGCCGTCACTGGCCCCGCGACCATGGACCAGATTGGCTTCGCTGGCTCGCCCACCATGGCGTCGTTCGATGGGTCGCACAACTACGCCAACGCCGGCAACTACACCGTGACCGTCAAGGTGACGGACGACGACGGTGGCATGGCGACCAAGACGTTTGAAGTCGAAGTGCTCAGCGCCGCCCCCACGCTCACCGTGGCCGGCGATCAAGCCACGACGGAAGGGACTCTGCTTACGATCGAGAACATCGGCTCGGTCAGCGATCCCAGCTTCACCCCCGCGACCGACGAGATCACCTACACCATCGATTGGGGCGATGGCAGCACCGCCGACGCGGGCACGGCGACCATCGACCAGCTAGGCGGCATCGGCATGCCGACACTCGCGTCGTTCGATGGTGCCCACACCTACGCCGACGATGGCATCTACACGGTGACCATCACGATCAACGATGGCGATGGCAACTCGGCCCAAGACACCTTGTCGGTCACGGTGGGCAACATCGCCCCCACGCTCACCGTGCCGAGCGACCAAGCGGTGCTCGAAGGGACGCCCCTGGTCCTATCGAACATCGGCCAAATCAGCGACCCCGGCTACTCGAACATCAACCCGCCCTCGACCGAGACGTTTACCTACTCGATCAACTGGGGTGACGGGACGGCCGCGGACACGGGGAACGCCACCATTGATCAAGTTGGCAGTGAAGGCGTGCCGACGCTCGCGTCGTTCGACGGATCACACACCTTCGCCGACGATGGCGTTTATACGGTGACCGTCACGGTCACTGACGACAATGGTGGCGTCGCTTCGCAAAGCTTCACCGTCACGGTGGGTAACGTCGCCCCGACGCTGACCGTCTCGCCCAACCAGAACGTCAACGAGGGTTCGCTCCTCACGCTCACGAACATCGGGCAGATCAGCGATCCTGGTTATTCGAACATCGATCCGCCTTCCAGCGAGACGTTTACCTATTCCATTAATTGGGGAGATGGCACCGCCGCGGATACCGGCAATGCCACCATTGATCAAGTCGGTTCCGAAGGCGTGCCGACGCTCGCGTCGTTCGATGGAGCTCACACCTTCGCCGACGATGGCGTTTACACGGTGACCGTCACGGTCACTGACGACAATGGTGGCGTCGCTTCGCAAAGCTTCACCGTCACGGTGGGCAACGTCGCGCCGACGTTAACGGTGTCTCCCAACCAGAACGTCAACGAAGGCTCGCTGCTAATCCTGACCAACATCGGTCAGATTAGCGACCCCGGTTACTCGAACATCGACCCGCCTTCGACTGAGACCTTCACTTACTCCATCAACTGGGGCGATGGCACGGCCACGGATACCGGTAACGCCACGATCGATCAAGTCGGTTCCGAAGGTGTGCCGACGCTCGCCTCCTTCGATGGGGCTCACACCTTCGCCGATGACGGTGTCTACACCGTGACCGTCACGGTCACCGACGACAACGGCGGTGTCGCAAGCCAGAGCTTCACGGTGACTGTAGGCAACGTCGCGCCAACGCTCACCGTCTCCCCGAATCAGACGGTCAACGAAGGCTCGCTGCTCACCCTGACCAATATTGGCCAGATTAGCGATCCCGGCTACTCGAATATCGACCCGCCTTCGAGTGAGACGTTTACCTATTCCATTAATTGGGGAGATGGAACGGCCGCGGATAGTGGGAACGCCACCATCGACCAGCTTGGCTCGGAAGGCGTGCCGACATTGGCGTCGTTCGACGGCTCGCACACCTTCGCCGACGATGGCGTTTACACGGTGACGGTCACTGTCACTGATGATAACGGCGGTGTCGCAAGCCAGAGCTTCACGGTCACCGTTGGCAACGTCGCGCCCACGCTGACCGTTTCGCCCAACCAGAACGTCAACGAAGGCACGCTCCTCACCCTGACCAACATCGGGCAGATCAGCGATCCTGGTTATTCGAACATCGATCCGCCGTCGAGCGAGACATTTACCTACTCCATCAATTGGGGTGATGGAACGGCCGCGGATACCGGGAACGCCACGATCGACCAAGTTGGCTCGGAAGGCGTGCCGACGCTCGCGTCGTTCGACGGTGCTCATACCTTCGCCGATGACGGCGTTTACACGGTTACGGTCACTGTCACCGATGATAACGGCGGTGTCGCAAGCCAGAGCTTCACGGTCACCGTGGGCAACGTCGCACCGACGCTCACCGTCTCGCCGAATCAAAACGTCAACGAGGGCTCGCTCCTCACGCTCACAAACATCGGGCAGATCAGCGACCCCGGTTATTCGAACATCGATCCGCCTTCGAGCGAGACGTTTACCTACTCCATCAATTGGGGCGATGGCACGGCCGCGGATACTGGGAACGCCACGATCGACCAAATTGGCTCCGAAGGTGTGCCGACACTGGCGTCGTTCGATGGCTCGCATACGTTTGCCGACGATGGCGTTTACACGGTGACCGTCACGGTCACTGACGACGATGGCGGTGTGGCATCGCAGAGCTTCACCGTCACTATCGGCAACGTCGCGCCCACGCTCACCGTCTCGCCAAACCAGACGGTGAACGAGGGCTCACTCCTCACCCTGATTAACATTGGCCAGATTAGCGACCCCGGTTACTCGAACATCGACCCGCCTTCGAGCGAGACGTTCACCTATTCCATCAATTGGGGTGATGGGACCGCGGTCGACACCGGGAACGCCACGATTGATCAGCTTGGTAGCGAAGGCTTGCCGACGCTCGCTTCCTTCGATGGGGCTCACACGTTTGCGGACGATGGCGTTTACACGGTGACTGTTACGGTGACCGACGACGATGGTGGCACGGCGACGCAAACATTCCAGGTGTCGGTCGCGAATGTTGCGCCGACTTTGAACGTCTCGCCGAATCAGACGGTGAACGAAGGTTCGCTGCTCACACTGCCGAGCATCGGGCAGATCAGCGATCCTGGTTACAACAACAATGCCCTCGGCTCGCAGGAGACGTTTACTTACACCGTCAATTGGGGCGACGATCCCTTTGTGGTGTTGACGCCGCAGTCGGCGACCGTCGATCAGATTGGTAGCGAGGGCGTGGCGACGATGGCGTCGTTCGATGCCTCGCACACCTACGCCGACAATGGCACGTACACCGTCACTGTCACCGTGATGGACGACGACGGTGGTGTAGCGGTCCAGACCTTTACGGTCACCGTGAACAACGTCGCGCCGCAGCTTACCGGTGTCGACACCCCGCACGTGCTCGACGAGGGCCAGCAGTTCTCGCTTGCGGACCTTGGCGTAGGACTCAGCGATCCCGGCTTCGATGGCGTGGTCGACAGCGTCACCGACCCGTCGAGTCCCGCCCCGATTTCGACAGAGACCTTCACCGCGGCCTCGATCAACTGGGGCGATGGCACGACCACCACGCCCGTCTCGGTGGTGAATCGCGTGAGTGGTTCGCCCGGCTTGACGACCAAGGCCGGTTTCGACCACGCCGATCATGCCTACGCCGACAATGGCACGTACACCGTCACCGTCGAGTTCGCCGACGACGATGGCGGCATGGTCTCGCAAACCTTCACCATCGTGGTTAACAACGTCGCGCCGACATTGACGCTCACGGGCGAGTCGTTCGTCATCAACGAGGGCGATACGCTCAACATCCCGAACCTCGGCACCTTCACCGATCCGGGCTACAACAATCCGAATCGTCCTAGCGGTGCATCGAACGAGACCTTCAGCTACTCGATCAACTGGGGCGATGGCACCCCGGTTGAGACCAACGTGCTGCCCGCGTCGCTGGTCAATGGCGGGCAAGGTGTGCTGACCGCGGGTTCGCTCGCCGATAGCCACACGTACACCGATAACGACATCGACAACACCTACACCATCACCGTCACCTTGATGGACGACGATGGTGGCACGCATGTCCAATCGTTCGAGATCACCGTGATGAACGTCGCCCCGACGCTGCACGGCATCGCTGCGATCGACATCACGTCGGGCGGAACCACGACATTGACGCTGACGTTCAGCGATCCAGGTGCCGACTCCTTTGAGATCCTCGTGGCTTGGGGCGAAAACCAGCACCTACCACTCGCCGAGCGGTGGGTGGTCGAACAAGTTTACGCCGGGCCTACGCCGGGGACCTTCGTGCTGCAACACAAGTACGATGGCCCGCCGAACCCCAACGACATCTCGGGCGACGTGCCGATCTCGGTGGTGATCCGCGACGACGATTTCCACAACCCGCAAACGCTCGCCGTGGGCGAGAGCAACATCATGACGGTGGCCGTCGGTCAGCCCGGCACCGACGACGCCAAGTTCGCGATCGACACTTCGGCAGACATTCCGACCGTGGAGTTTCCAGCGCTTGTCGAAGCCGTGGCGACGTTCGATTACACGTCGGGCAACGTGCAGCTCGCGCAGACCAACAACATCGAATCAGGCGGCGGCGACGTATCGAGCAGCAGCGAGCGGTTCTTCCGCTTGCACGTGGTGCTGCCGGACGGCCGGATGCTCGAAGGCATTCGCCTGCCGGACGGCGCGATGGACGACCTGAGCAAACTGTTCGCTCGCCTGCCGGACAATCATTACCGCATCTACATGGTGCGGAGCGACAACCAGTCGGAGCGGCTGGTGCTGGACGTGGTGGTTCGCGATCATCGCCCGATCGACCCCTCGGACGCGTCGGACGGCACGCGGGATCGCCCCCCCACCGAGCAGGGTCCCAAAGAGAATCAAAACCCGGCGGCTCCCGATGCCCCGGCGGGCGAACTGCCGCCGTTGGAAGAAGGGGAGCTGGGCGAACCCGCCGAGCCAGCGGACGATCTGTTTGACGACCAATCGTCGGTACTGCCCAGCGAGGGTGAACCCACTCCGGGATCGCCAATCACCAAAACTGCCCGTCGCGTCGCGGCGGCGTCGGCCGTGGCGGCGGCGGCGCTGGTTTTGGACCCCAAAACCGACTGGGCCGTCCGGCTCGACCGGGCGTTCGCCCAGGCCGACACCCGACATTGGCAGCGGCTGCGACGACGGCGGCCCCGTTAATTGGACAAATCCGGATTGAACAAATCTTGATTACACTAAGGTAGGCGTTTGGGGGGACGCCGCGGGGGATCACGATCTCCCCGGCCCTCGACACAGCGTCACCTAAACTTTTCCCGCGCGACCTTTTGAGACCCGTATGAGCTACTGCCCCCACTGCCAGCACTCACTCGCTACCCCGGCAACCGCCGGTGGAGTGTGCCCGCATTGCGGTGGCGTGCTCGCGCTCGACGACTCGGGCCTCGCGGGAAAGCAGACGTTCGAGCTGTTCCCCGACAGCACCAGCGACAACGTGCTGGACGACATCGAGCTCAGCTTCGAAGAAGACGACGCCGACGCCACCCTGCCCTTCGGCCGAACGGTAGAGATCCTGCCCCCGTCGGTTGACAACATCGATGTTGAAGAAACGGCATCGGCGAAAGACAACGATCATTCGACCGTCGACTTCATCGAGCCCGAGGTGACGGATTCCTCGGACGCGACCGTCGAATCGGTGGTTTACGATCTGGATGCCAAAGACGATGGCCCTTCGCAGGGCGACCCTTCCAAAGACAATACCTTGAAAGGGGACACTTGGAAGGAAGGCGACCCCACTTCGACGGTCGACTTTGTCGCTGATAAGACCATCGAGTTCGGCCCGTCTCCAACCAGCGCCGAGAAGAACGGCGCGACCATCGACTTCGATTCCGACAAGACGGTCGACCTCAGCACCACGCATCCCGAACTCGCCGCGAAGCTAAGCAGCCAGTGGGCGGGGACCATCGACCTCGCAACGCCTCAGCATCAGACCATCCGCCAGATGGAGTCGGGCGAACAGCCCACGCAGCGCTCGACCGTCCCCGTGAAGTCGCGGACGCTCAGCCCCGCACCGACCGGCGATGTGTCGTACATTCGCCCTAGCGACGCTCCCGACTATGAACTGCTCCGCCAGATCGGCGAGGGTGGTATGGGTGTCGTGTACGCCGCGCGGCAATCGTCCATCGCCCGCACCGTGGCGGTGAAAATGCTGAAGCCCGGCGCCAAAGTGGGTGCCGACCAGCGCGACAAGTTCATCAGCGAAGCGGTGGTCACCGGCGAGCTCGACCACCCGAACATCGTGCCGATCTACGATCTGGGATCGAACGATCAGGGCGCGCTATTCTACTCGATGAAGCACGTCCAAGGCACGCCTTGGGAAGACGTGCTCTACAAAAAGAGCCTCGACGAGAACCTGAACATTCTGTTGCGTGTGGCCGACGCCGTGGCGTTCGCCCATGCACGCGGTGTGGTGCATCGCGATCTCAAGCCCGAGAACGTAATGCTCGGCGAGTTCGGCGAAGTGCTGGTAATGGACTGGGGACTCGCCCGCGTGACCCAGCAGTTCCCGAGCGCCAAGTCGATCTACCAGGCGGGTTCGCTCGGTGGCACGCCGGCGTACATGTCACCCGAAATGGCTCGCGGGCCGGTCGAGAAGATCGATCACACCAGCGACATCTACCTGCTAGGTGCGATTCTTTACGAGATCATCGGCGGCCGGCCACCCCACTCGGGCCGAGACGTGATGCAGTGCCTGATGGCCGCGGCGCAGAACACACTCGATCCCATCGAGTACCTGGGCGAGCTGAAAGACGTCGCGCTCAAGGCGATGGCGACCGAGCAGCGTGATCGCTACCAGTCGGTGAAGGACTTCCAAGCGGCGGTGCGTACCTACTTGTCGCACTCCGAGAGCTTGGTGCTGGCGTCGCACGCCGAGCAGCGTCTCAAAGAAGCCCGCGAGAAGAAAGACTACCAACTCTTCGCTCGCTCGCTGTACGGCTTTGGCGAATCGTTGTCGCTGTGGCCCGACAACGTCAAAGCTCGCAAGCTGCTAACCGAGACCGAGCTTGAGTACGCAGGGATAGCGCTCGCGAACGACGATCTCGACCTGGCCGACTCGCTGCTCGATAAATCGAAAGAAGAACACACCGAGCTCGTTACCCGCGTCCGCAAGGCGCAACGCGAACGCTACAAGCGACAGTCGCTGCTCAAATGGACCAAGCGGGCGGTGGCGGCGCTATTAGTGGCGATCGTCGGCTTGGGGACTTATTCGTACGTCGAGATCGCTCGCGGTCGCCGCGAAGCCCTCACGCAGCGTGACAAAGCCCAAGAGCAAGAGAAGATCGCTAAGGCCAACGAGCAACTGGCCGCCGAGAACGAGGTAAAGGCCACCGCCAACGCCGAAGAGGCCCGCCTGCAAGAAGTCGAGGCGAAGAAGCAAGCCGAAATAGCGGTGGCGAACGAGAGGGAAGCCATACGACAGAAGGCCGAAGCCGAGAAGCAGGAAGCACTCGCCAACGAAAATCGCCAGAAAGCCGAACAGAACGCCGAGGCGGCCCGAGCCGCCGAACGCGAGGCACTCATCGCACGCGACCGCGAAGCGTACGAAGCGTATATCGCCGGCATTGGTCTGGCGGCAGCCAAGATTGACGAGAACGCCTACGACTTTGCCCGCGAGTTGCTCGACGCTTCGCCCGCCGAACGTCGCAATTGGGAGTGGGGCCGTTTGGGTTATCTCTGCCAGTTGAGCGAAGCGGTCTACAACTACGCCGCGCCGCTCGACGCGGTGGCGTACTCGCCCGACGGAAAGCTGATCGCCACGGGCGACCGCGAAGGAAAGCTCACGCTTCGCGACGCCGCGACGGGCGACGTGACGTTCGCCACGCCGCTGGGTCAGTACGTCTACAGCGTGGCGTTCTCGCCCAACGGCAAGCTCGTCGCCGCCGGTGTCAGCGATGGCAAGGTGCAAGTGTTCCGCACCACGGGCGGCGAACCGATTCGCACGCTCGAAGGCCACACCGATGGCGTGCTCGACGTTGACTTCTCGCCCGACAGCAAGCAGCTCGTTAGCTCGTCGTACGATAACACCGCGCGGGTTTGGGATCTCGAACGCGGTGTGTCGACCGACACGCTCGCGGGGCACAGCTGGTGGGTGTGGGCCGCGCAGTTCGCGCCCGACGGCAAGGCAATCGTGACCGCCAGCCAGGACAGCAGTGCCATCGTGTGGCGGCGTGACGCCACGGGACAGTACGAGCCAGTGGTTCGCTTCACCGATCACGATGGCCCCGTCTACACCGCCGCGTTCTCGCCGTCGGGCGACGAGGTAGCCTCGGCGGGTTACGACAAAACGATCCGTGTCTGGAGTCCCGATCGTGTGGGTCAAGTCGACCTCGTTGCACAACTCAGCGAAGACGAAGCTCCTGAGACTTCCGACGCCGTCCTCACCGGCCACACCGCGGCGGTGCGTAGCGTGGCGTTTGGGCCAGGTGGCGAGACGCTGCTTTCCGGCGGTCACGACAACACATTACGCCTTTGGAATTTAGAGAACGAGCGCGAGCTGAAGACGCTTCGCGGTCATGGCAGCCGCGTGGAATCGGTTGCCGTGAGCGCCGATGGTTCCGCCGCCGCTTCGGCGAGCCAGGATGGCACGCTTCGCGTGTGGGACATCATGGGCTACGCCGAGTCGCAGAGCCTCGGCAGTCGCACACTCGCGGGGCACAACGACGCGGTACTCGCGGCCAGGTTCACCGGCGATGGTCACGTGATTACCGCGAGTCGCGATCGCACGGCTCGCCTGTGGGACGACGAAGGGAAAGAAGTCGCCGAGTTCTCCGAGGGACACGAGTACCTCGCCTCGGCCGCCGAGTTTTTCGCCAACGGCCAGCGACTGGTCACCGGCGCGGGAGACAATACCGTCCGGCTCTGGGACGCCGCGAGTGGTGCCGAACTACGTGAGTTTCGCGGCACCGGCCGCGTTGGCGCCGTGGGCGTGGATCCCGATGGCCGCTTGCTTGTAACGGGTGGTCGGAATAACGTTGCGCAGATTTGGGACCTCGCGACCGGCGAGCGACTTGCCGAGCTCAAAGGTCACGAAGCCGAAGTCACCACGGCGACCTTCCACCAAGATGGCAAACTGTTCGCCACCGGCGACGACCGGGGTGAGATCCGAGTGTGGCAACTCACGGATGCCGCCCCCGAGCTAATCGCCAGCTTCACGGGTCACAACCGCTCGATCACAGGCCTCGAGTTCGCTCCCACCGGCACCACGCTCTACTCTTCCAGTGGCGACAACACCTGCGGGCAATGGGACGTGGCTTCGGGCAACGAAGTCGCCGATGGTGTGCTCGCTCACCCCGATTGGGTCGCGGCGATGGACCTGTCGAGCGATGGTCGCTTGATGCTCACCGCCTGCGAGGATGGCAAAGTCCGCGTGTGGGATCTCGCCACCCGCCAAGTGATCGCCGAGGCCACGCTCGATATGGGCTCGGCCACCGGCGTTGCGCTGTCGCACGACGGCCAGCGATGCCTGGTGACTTCATCCGAGAACCAATCGGTGTGGCTGTGGGACTGGAACGCCGACAGGCAAACAAATCTCGCCGACACTCGCCCCATCGTCGAGACCAAAGCAGCCGGCACGCTGTGGACCGCACGGTTCACGCCCGATGGTCAGCGTATTTTGACGATCGGCGGCAACGATGCGAGGATCGTCGACCTGGAAAACGACCGCGTCATGCTGCGATTCAGCCCCCACGGGGCGGTGGCGGCGATCGCAGCGACGGACGACGGCAAGCTGGTCGCCACCGGCAGTTGGGATGGCACCGCCAAACTATGGGACGTCGCCACGCAGCGATCGGTGCGACAACTCGTTGGCGGCCACACGGGCTACATCAACAGCATCGATTTCTCGCCCGATGGTTCGATGGTCGCCACGGCCAGCGACGACGGCACCGTACGACTTTGGAAGACCACCAGCGGCGAACTTCTGCCCGCCGTGATCGATGGTCACACCGGCAGTGTGCATACCGTTCGCTTTTCGCCCGATGGCATGCAGCTCCTCACCACGGGCAGCGATCGCACCGCGCGGCTGTGGGATGCTCTCACGGGTCATCCGCTCCAAACGTTCTCGGGCCATGATTGGGCCGTGCTGTGTGGCGAGTTCTCGGGCGACGGTAAACGCATCGCCACGGGGGGTCGCGACAACACGGCTCGCGTTTGGGACTGCAACTCGGGCGAGCTACTCGCCACGATGTCGGGACACACCTCGGCAGTAACCGGCGTCGCTCTGTCTCCCGACGGAGCACGACTTCTCACCGCAAGCCAGGACGTGACCGCGAAGCTATGGGACATGTCAACCGGCGACGAAATACTCACCCTCGCCGGCCACACGCAAGATCTCACCGCCGTCGACTTTTCGCCCACCGGCGGCACCGCGTTGTCCGCGAGCCGCGATGGCACCGCCATGCTGTGGCCGACCATCGATTGGCGGGCCAAGGATGCTAGCGACGCCCGCTAGCAACTTGCGCTGTCGCCTTACCTAAGGCAGGTCGCCTGAGATATCGACCTGAATGATTGCCGGGATGCGACCCTTGGTATAAATCAAGTCGCCATCCACTTCGCCCCGCATACCGCTGTCCAAATCAAACGGGGAAACGTGCCAGATCTCGCGGCCCAGGACGTTGCGATTGCGATCAAGCGCTGTGTAGACCACTTCGACCCATTTGTAGTTGTCGGGCCCCGTGTTGGTCACGGTTCCTTCGATACGAACCTTGCCGAGCACCCACTCGACCTTGCGCGCCTCGAATTGCAGCGCGACGCTCGACGACGGAAGTACCTCGAACTTGACGGTCTTAATCTCACGACCGTCGGCGGCGGACATCGCCACCATGGCGATCGCTAGCAGGCTGAAGTGGATGGTAGTTCGGAGCATGATGGCGCGGAGCGAACGGGTAAGGGTAAACAATACGGAGAACCAGACTGCCCTCAACGCAACCCTACCACACGATCAGGGGGTGACCGAACGTTTTAGAAACTGCATGCGACTCCCGTTCATCACGATGCACAATCGCCGAGAAAAGAAGCCCCGACGCCTAATCCGCTAGCAGTGCATCACCGGCAAAACCGGACGAATCCTCAAGGCTTTCCCAATCGAATCCGATACTTGCCAATGGGCACCCCTGTGCCCCGGCTGTGGCGCGCTGCTTTGGACGCGCCAATAGCCAAGACTCGCCGCCAGCTACAAGGACGTAGGGCAAGTGAATACCGCCACCAATTACGAACCGAACCCGCAGGGATGCGAAGCGGCTGAGTTGCCACCTGTGTTGGTTCGCGTGCCATGGCTTGGTGCGAAGCAGACACCGGCGGCCGTGGAGCTCGCTCGCGCCACGAGCAAACCAATTATCGATCGCGCGCTGTTCGAGCCGCACCAGCTTGTCGCTGCCGCCGACATGGACGAGACCGACTTCGGCACCGTCCGCACGCACTGGCGGGTGGATCCGCCGCAGGATCGACCGATCTCGGCCGAAGTGCATCTCCGCCGACCTATCACAACCACCGCGACCCCGACCACACCCGTCGCGCCTCCCGCCAGCCTTCCGCCCGCGCTGCCGGTGCGTGAAGTGACGACGCCCACGAGCGAAGGGATCACCCACTTGCGGTTCGATCCACCGATCAGCAGCGTCGTCGAACCGCCCGTGCAGCAGCCGCAGCCACAGCACACGGTGCGCGACGAAAGCTCAGTCTGGCACGAAGCCGTAACTGCGCTTGACGCGGTGCTACGGCGTTACCATCGCATGATCATGCTGGCCGCGCTGATCGCCGCCGCCGGATTGATGGCACTGGTGATGGACGGACGCACGCCGGCCATCGAGAAGACGCCCGATAGCACTGCACCCAACACCATCGACATCGGCGAAATCGGCCCGATGCCGCTCGCCGACGTGACACACGCGCACCAACCAGCGTCGGCTCCGGAAAGCGTGCGAATGGCGAAGGGTCCTGGCAGGGTTCAACGAGAGAACGTTCCGCCGACGATCGAAAGCCCCGCGGCGCCGCTAATGCTCGATCCGATCCCGCCGCACCGCGAACCGAACATCACGCCCATCCAAGAGAGCGAAGTGCCCGCGAGCGAATCCGGCTATCCATCCACCGGCGATCCGGCGTTCTCGCTCACCTTTCCGACGACAGCAAATAGCGAGCCCGTAGTTCCGGGTGCACGCTTGTCGAATCAGCTTCAATCGGTCCCCCAAAAGATTCAGCAATGACCACGACGAACAAGGCCTTTATTGACGCCTACAACACGTCTCGGCGAGTGGCACCCGTCCGCGCTTCCTATTCGACTGCTGAGTCGATGGACGCGCACGTGGTGATAACCGACTCGGTCGCCATGGCGGTCGAATCGATCGATACGTCCGAAGTCGGCGACTGGGCGAGCACGCCTGCCACCGATTCCCAGACCACCACGCGCCGCACTTCGGTTCGGCGGCCCTTGTCGCAGGTCCAGGCCGACGAGCTGTTTGGCTTTCAGCCACAGCGCACGCAGAAGCCCTCGACCTACCGTTGGCCGGAGATATGCCAACAACTGGTCGCCCGCGCGGCCGATCGTTACGACTCGCTACTCCGCCAACTTGCGGGTGGACCCACTGGTACACTGGTCGGCGTGGTTGGTGTGAAACCCGGGGCAGGTTGCACCACCACGTCGATCTGTCTTGCACTACGCAGCTCCGCACTCGGACGCCGTACCGCGCTGGTCGATGGCGACATCGTCCACGGTGGGCTCGCCAAGGCGCTCGGCGTGTCGCAGTACGCGTCTTGGCCCGAAGTGCTCGCGGCGGGTGAATCGATTCAATCCGCACTGGTACCAGCCGACGACGTCGGCATCGACCTTTTGCTCGGTGGCTCGCGGCGTTCGACCGACATCGAATCGGCGTCACGCTTCCGCGCGTCGCTCGCCGCTGGTTCACTTCGTCGCCACTACGAGCGTGTGGTGATCGACCTGGGGAACGTGGCTCGCGGCGAAGTCAGTCTCGCCACGTCGATGGGCATCGACTACCTGTTTGCCACGCGGACGCCCGACTGCACCGACGCCGATGTCGAGGCGACCGTCGAAGCCCTTGCGGCCGCGGGACTGGGACTCGCCGGCGTGATCGAAGCCGCGTAACGCTCGTTCGCTACCAATCTTCACTACCTCTGCGAATCACCATGTACCTCGAACACTGGCAACTCGCCTCCAAGCCATTCGAACCCACGACCAGCGGCGGGTTCTATTACGCTTCGGAATCGCACCAGGGCGCGCTGCTCAAGCTTCGCTACGCGCTCGAGAACGGCCGCGGTGCCGCGCTCGTCGCCGGGCCGAGTGGCGTGGGGAAGACGCTGCTGGTTCACCGCTTGCTCGCCCAACTGCCCGATACCGTGCGGCCCATCGTCCATGTGATCTATCCGCAGATGTCGAGCCGCGAACTGCTCGCGTACCTCGCCTCGCGACTCGATCCGGGGACCGAACCAACCACGGTGACTCCCTCGATTGATCAAAGCTGGCTTCGCATCGAGTCGGCGCTCGCCACCGCGGCCGAGCGGGGCGAGCGGCCCATCGTCGTGATCGACGAAGCCCACCTGCTTGAAGACAACGGCACGCTCGAGACCATCCGCCTGCTGCTCAACTTGCAGCGCAACGATACACCACTACTAACGCTGCTGCTAATCGGACAGAGCGCACTTCTTTCGACGCTTGGCCGCACACCGCGGCTGGAAGAACGCCTCGACATCTCGGCGCTGGTCGATCCGCTGTCGGCGGACGAGACGCACAGCTACGTCCAGCACCGCCTCGCCCACGCCGGTGCTACGCGGCCATTGTTCACGGAGGACGCGGTCGATACGCTGCACCAACTTTCGCACGGCGTCGCCCGCCGCATCAATCGCCTGGGCGACCTCGCCCTGCTGGTTGGCTACGCCAACGGTGCCCGCGTGGTCGACCCGTCGCTGGTACAGTCGGTCGCCAGCGAATTGGCGTTCGCCCGGGCAGCTTAGCTGTCACCTGCGGTAAAGTGCGGACTATTAACCGCAATCCGCCCTCGCGGACCAGCCACCGCATGGATGAATTCGCGATAGCTGGGTAGACTGCATGGTTTGCAGGCGTTCTACCAGCTTCGGGACCCAACGGGTGGACTTCAACCGCGTATTGCGAACTCTGATGCTTCTGGGCGCTGCGGTCATCGCCGCTGAGAGCCAGGCTCAGCTTCGCATCGTCACCTACAACTCGATCCAAGGCCCGCATCCCGGTTTCGACACCGTGGTCCAGGCAATCGGCGAAGAGTCGTACAGCGGCTTTGCCAAGCCCATCGACGTGCTACTGCTGCAAGAGCAGAACGACATCCTCAGCCCCACCGGCAGCACGCGTCAGATCGTCGACATCCTAAACGGCATCTATGGCCCTGGGACTTACGCGAGTGGCGTGCAGGTAGGCGGCCCCCCTTTCTCGGGTATTCGCCAAGCGATTGTCTACAACACCAACACCGTCGAACTCGTCGACGAGATCGCTTTCGGCTCGATTAGTTCCGAAGGGGCAGCGCGGCAGACACTTCGCTACCAACTGCGGCCCGTGGGCTACGACTCGGCGGCCGACTTCTACGCTTACAACAATCACTACAAGGCGTCCGACGGCACCTCCGAAGCGGCACAACGGTACAACGAAGCGATCGCAGTCCGCGCCAACGCCGACGCTCTGGGCGAAGGAGCCCATGCGATCTTCGCGGGCGACTTCAACACCTATCGCTCTAGCGAACCCGGCTTTCAGCACTTGATCTCCGAAGGGCCCGGTCAAGCCAACGACCCCATCAACCAGATCGGCTCGTGGACCAACAACTCCACGTACGCCCAGTGGCATACACAGAGTCCGTGCGAGAATGACTGCACCGGCGGCTTCGCCAGCGGGGGTGTCGACGATCGGTTCGACTTTCAGCTCGTCACCGGCGAGTTTCTCGACAGCGAAGGCCTCAGCTACATCCCCGACAGTTACCACACCTTTGGCAACAACGGCAGCACCTTCAACAACGCGATCAACGTCGGCAACACCATCAACTTCCAAGGCATCTCGTCTTTTACGAAGACCGAAGTGCTCAACGCCCTCGAAAGCGCAAGCGACCACCTGCCCGTCGTAGCCGACTATCAAATCCCGGCGATGCTCGAAGCGCTGGCCGAAACCATACCCAGCACGATTGGCGTCGGGCAGAATGTCACCCTCGACCTCTTCATCCGCAACGCCGCCAGTGCGATCACGGCCTTGGGGGCCGACGAGCTTGATTTCACGTTCACAACGACGGGGGCTCTGTCAGGTGGCGGCATGGGCGTCCGGAATGCTCTCGACCCTGCATTGGCGTTCCCCATTACGCTCGACACCAGCACGCAGGGAGCCAAGTCGGGTTCGATCATCGTTCAATCATCGAGCCAGGGTGCCGGCAACGCGTTCGTCAACATTCCCATCTCGTTCCAGGTTGGCGAACCCAACCCGACCGCCGAGCAAGTCATCGCAAGGGCCCTCTATCCCAACGTCGCCGACGATTTGAACGTCACCACCTTCGCCTTTGGCGGTGCTTTCACCTCCGAGGTACCCGCGGGCAACCTGCCTGTTGGATCCGATGCCCGCACGCTGGCGTTCGCTTCCACTGGCGACATGTTCGGTATCGAAGATCGCAACGACGCGCCCGCCAGCGCACTGCTAGACAACACAGCGATCGGCAGTCCGTCGGACGCCTCGGGCATCGTTCGCGGTAGCGACTTCGCCAACTTCTTTGGCGTCGCCGATACCGAGAACAACGACAACGCCGGCCCGCTTACCGCCACCTGGACGTTCGACATCTCCCAGGCGCTTGGCGATCTGAAGGTGTCGATCGACATGGCCGCGATGGGCGACTTCGAAGTGAGTGGCGACATCATTCGCTTCGAAACCTCCATGGACGGCAGTCCCTTCAGCACGCTGTTCGAGGCCACCGTCGACGAAGCAATCTCGCAGGACTACGTGATGGAGAGCGGAGCGATTCGGACGTTGAACGATCCCCTATTGATGGAGGGGCAACTACTGACGAATAGCTTCGCCACTTTCACCAAGGCGCTGAGCGGCGTGGGCCAGGAACTTATCGTCCGCTTCACCGCGGCGCTCAACGCCGACGAGGAAGTCTTCGCCTTCCGCAACCTCGAAATCTCGGGCCTCGTCGAACTCCCGGGCCTCGCCGGCGACTACAACGGCGATGGCTTCGTGAACCTCGCCGACTACACCGTGTGGCGAGACAATCTGGGTGCCACCGTCGACGCCGGCACGGGTGCGGACGGCAATGGCAATGGCACCATCGACGCCGACGATTACCAGCTCTGGAAAACGAACTTCGGCAACAGCTCGGGCGAAGTCGCGGGCGTGACCGCCCAAGTGCCTGAACCCTCTACGCTGGCAACGATCGCCCTCGCGGCGGTGTGCTTTTTTCTCGGTCGCTCGCGGACTAAACTGGCGGCATGAGCCAGCCCACCAAGAACGACCCCCAAGAACCGAACCTTTCGCAGCACGCGGTGACGCTCGACGTCGATCGCTCCCGCCGTTGTGGATACCCCGAGGTCATCTACGCCGCCGGTAAAACCGCGGCCGCCATCGAGGCGATCGCCAGCGAACTCCACGCCCGCGGTGAGGAAGTGTTCGCCACGCGTGTGTCCGAGGAGCAAGCCCGCGAACTGCTCGCCGCGCTCCCCTCAGCACGCTACAACCATACCGCGCGGACGTTGCGGCTTGAGCAATCCGCCACTCGCAAGCTGATTGGCAACGTCGCCATTATCACCGCCGGTACCAGCGATCTACCCGTCGCCGAAGAAGCCCGCGAGACCATCGAGTGGATGGGCGTGGCCACTACGATGGTGCACGACGTTGGAGTCGCGGGTCCGCATCGGCTCCCCGCGCGGCTCGCCGAGTTCGACTCGGCCGACGCGGTGGTGGTCGTCGCCGGCATGGAGGGTGCCCTTCCCAGCGTGGTGGGTGGTTACCTTTCGGTACCCGTGATTGCGGTGCCGACAAGCGTCGGCTACGGAGCCAACTTCGGCGGCCTGTCCGCCCTGCTCTCGATGCTCAACAGCTGCGCGGCCAACGTCACGGTGGTCAACATCGACGCCGGCTTCAAAGCCGGCTACGTCGCGGGCATGATCTCCCGGCGTATTCATGACACAAATTAGTCGCGAATGTCGCGGATCTAGGCGGATAGTCGCGGATAGAACCTTCCTGTGAATGCGCGCGTTCTCCAAGAAAGCGCGGGCATTCCTACTTGCTTAGTCTTATCCGCGCCCGTCCGCTCCAATCCGCGTCCATCCGCGACGAATTCTGCAACAGACTTACCACTCGTAAACCTTCCCATCGATTCGCACCATCACCGGGGCATCGATCGCCAGGTACTGTCCCACGTGCTGGCCATGCTGGGACGCGAGGTCGAAGTACTCTCGGCTGTAGCGCTCGACCTTGATCGTGTTCTGCTGTTCCGTTTCGCTGAGCGACGAATCGACCCACCGACCATTCTGTTGGAAGAACGTCTTGCGGCCGCACGACAGGATGTTGGTAGCCACCTCGGCGCAGTCGGCCTTGGTGTTGTACCAGACCGAGTTTCCAAGTGCCACTTGCCGCTTCATCTGTTCTTGTTCAAGCGCTGGCATCTCAGCCGGCACACGACTTTCGCCCAAACCACTCAGCGACAACGCGTCGGCCTGCGGAGCGCTACGCAGATTGGCTTTCGTCGCCCGCTGCGAGAACGCGTACCGCCCGTTGGTCTCGGCAAGGCCCTCCTCGGCCATCTCGCCGCCACGCTGAAGGTTGAAGGCCATGTCCGTTGGTCGAGCATTCGTTTCGTCGGCTAGGAAGCTCGTGTACTGGGTCAAGATGCCGTGCTTGGTGGCGAGCTCAACGAGCTCCTTCATCAGTTCGTCGTTCTTCCCCTTCAGATCGATCTCGTCGATGATCTCGCCAACGCGACGCGCTGCCCACAGCTTGGCAATAAAGGCATTGGTGTCGTCCGCACTCGACTCGACGAGCTTGGCCGGAAAATCGAAGCTCTTCTCTTTGCCTTCGATCGCACCACTCAGCACCACCTTCGCATCGCCAGGTTTGGAATAACGTCCGACGATCACCGCTTGATCCCCCGCGAACAGATCGAACGCCCCAGCGGGATACGTCCGCGTGACGATTGGTCCGTCGGAAGTCTTGGCCCCCTCGACGTCAAACGTGAGCTTCACGTCGGTCAGCGCCGGCGTACTGATCCGGCGATAGACGTTGCTCACGGCGGTTTCAATGTTCTCCTCCGGCCGAACGTACTCGCTCTGGCCAAAGTTTGCACTCACCAGCCGATCGAGCAGCCGGCTGTTCACGTCGTAACCCACGCCGAACGAGAAAATGCGGGCTCGGGCGTGATTGGCTTTGCTCGCCGCGTCGACGATCTTCGCCTCGTTCGTTTCGCCGGTGGTCGGAATGCCATCGCTGAGGAACACGATGTACGAAGGCCGCGACGAGTCGGTGAGCATTCCGAGCGATCGCTCAAGCGCCCCCGCGATGTTTGTACTGCCACCCGCGTAGAGCCCCGCAACGTAGCCGAGCGCCTCTTCGCGCGTCTGATCGTTGAATCGTTCGAGCTCGGGCCGGAAGGTATCGACCGCACTGTCGTAGGCGACGATGTTGAACGTGTCCCCCTCGCGAAGGTTGTTGATCACAAACCGCATGGCGTCCTTGGCTTGCTCCATCTTCTCGCCCGTCATGCTCCCCGAGCGATCGACCGCCAGCACGACGGTTTTCGCCGGCGGCTTGTCGTTGGTCGCTTTGATATCAGGGCTCGCTAGCAGCAGGAAGTAACCCGCGTCGTCCTTATCAGGTCGATAACTGACGACGTTCGCCCCCAGTCCCTTAGCCGTCGCGTCGTAGAACAATCGAAAGTCGCTGGCCGGGATCTCGTTCTTCGATTCGAAAGTCACCTCGGCACGCCGCTCGCCATTTCGCTCGATGTCCACCTTGTGCGACGCCGAGTAAATGTTCTTGATCGGTTCGCTGCATTCGATGGCCACCGTGACCTTCAGCGAGTCGAGCGTTCCGCTGGTATAACGAGCCGTGCGAAGCGGCAGCAGTAAGTCGGTGAGCCCCTGCGCCTGCCGGCAGACTTGGGTATAACGAAGGTTCACCGTGCGCTTCGCCCCCGCTGGCACCGGAAACACGCTGGTGCGAAACAACCCGCTTCCCATCCATTCCAAGAGTGCGGGGTCCTGATTCTTGCGGACGATCTCCTCGTAAATCTTCCGAGCCTCGTCCGCCGGCAGAACCTTTCCTTCGAACTCCTTGCCATCGACCATCAGCGTCAGTTGATCCACCGCTCCGTCGTACGGCAGCGGGAATAGGAAGCAGACTTCCATCTGCTGACTGCCCGTGTTCTGGAAGGTCTGACTCATCGTCACCTTCGCCACCTGATCGACGAGGTGCACGTGGACGTCGATCGACTCGACTTTGTAGCTCGATGGAGGGGTCTCGGGGTGTGGCGGAAGAATTGGCCGTGGCAGCGGCATCGGATGCCGCGGAGACATGTCCACCAGCAACCCCTGCCCGCTAGCGAAGGGACCTGCGAGAGCCAGCGACGCAAAGAGAGCCAAGTAACTGAGCAATCTGGGTAGCTTGAACATGGGAACCACCTCGCAACGAACAGCCGGGAAAAACTCGCTATCCCAGTAGACGAGCGGCGTTCGGCGAAAGTTCCCAAAATCTCTCCTCTTACCCCAGCGTTGCGACGTAATCGCTACCCTGGGAGATGTGCTCGACGCACTGGTCCGCATCCTCGTCCACCAGTTCGATGTCCATCTCTTCGCCGGGTAGCCAGAAGCGTACGGTCGTCCCCACACCCACTTCCGAATCGAGTTCAATACGACCTTGGTGGTGCTGCACGACGACGCTGTACGTGATGGCAAGACCCTGTCCGGTCCCTTTGCCTACCTCTTTGGTAGTAAAGAACGGATCGAACGCCCGTTTTTTCACTTCCTCGCTCATGCCACAGCCGCTGTCGGTGAGCTCGAACAGCACCCCGCCATCGACGTGCCGCGTGGCGATCCGAATTGTGCCCAGCTCATTGGTTCCTTCGGCCTCGACACGATCGGTGATCGCGTCCGCCGCATTCACCAGCAGGTTCAGCAGCACCTGATTGATCTGCCCCGAGAACATCGGCACCAAAGGCAGCGACTTCTCCAGGTCCATCTCCATCGTTGCGCAGTACTTCCAGTGATTGCGGGCGACCATCGTCGCGCTATGGATCATCTCGTTCAGGTCCATCCATCGCTTTTCGTCCGCGCCGGGATGGGTCATGTTCTTCATCGCCCGCACGACCTCGACCACGCGGGACGAGGCTTCCACGGACTCGGCGATGGCTTCCAGCGTGTTCTGACGAAGTTTGTCGTAGTTGTATTTCTGCTCTAGGTCATGCAGTGCCGCCTTACGCTGTTGCCAACTCAGCGCCTCGGCATACAGCGAGTCGCGATGGGCGTCGGTCACCGTGAACAAGCTCGCGCAGATCTCTTGCAAGTACTCGACGTTGCTCATCACGCATTGCATCGGCGTGTTGATCTCGTGCGCAATACCCGCTGCGAGCTGGCCAATTGATTCGAGCTTCTGCGCCTGAGCGAGTTGCTCCTCTAGCGTCTGCCGATCGGTGAGGTCCACCACGAACAGCACGAGCACATCGCGATCCTCGAACCGCGAGCGGTGCAAATTCACGTGCACCGGGTAAGTCGTGCCATCTTTCCGACTATGCGTGGTGTCGTACACCAATTGCTCGTACGTTCCGTCCAAGAGCGGCGTCACCTTCGATCGGTACTGGTCGAGCGTAAACTCGGGCTTCACGGCCACGGCCGACAAACCAAGCAGCTGCTCACGGCTGAAACCAAGTTGATCGCACGCCCCTTGATTGACTTCGACGAACTCCAAGGTGTTGGCATCGATGAAGTAAATCTCGTTTGGCGCTTCACGCAGAACATCGGCAATGGCTCGGGCTCGACGCTCGGCGTGGACGCGGGCGGTGATTTCGCTTTCGATAGCAATGAAACCCGTGAGCGTTCCACTATCGTCATGCATGGGCTGGATCTCGAGGTCGATCCAGTACTCGCGCCCATCGCGTGCGCGATTGAGCACCTCGCCTTGGAACGACTCTCCGTTTCGCACGGCTTCTCGCATCTTTCGCAGGTCCTCGGAATCCGAGGCCGGGCATTGCAGCAGGTGTCCCGGGTTCTGTCCCATCGACTCTTCAGGCGAGTAGCCGGTGATGCGTGTGTAGCCTTCGTTCACCCACACGATTCGCCGGTCGGCGTCGGTGATGATCACGCCATTGGTCGTCCGCTCAGCCACCATCGCCAACCGGCGAAGTTGCTCGGTCATGTCCTCGGCAAGCTTCGTCGCGCGGCGCAGTTCGCGCCCCTGCCGCTGTGCAAGATAGGCGACCAGCGCTGTCACCAACATCCCTAGCACGAACAGCGATCCTGCAAGATCGCTCTTGCGATAGATCTCATGCCACGCCATCAGCACCGACGCAGTTCCCCCTACTATGAGGATGAACCACGCCGTGACGAGGCTACGGTTTTTCAACGATACAAAGTCCAACGCTCGATCTCCAGCAACTCGCCATGGTCGTCTATTAAACGTCTGCCCCACGCGAACGCTTGATCCCCCACTCAGGCGGGGTCTCAGCTTAAAGCTAGCGTCACACTTGCCGGGAAGCTGACCGAACTGCTCCGATGTGGAAAACCCTCAGTGCCGCCCACACGTTGCGATCGGCAACTTCGCTACGGGGGTTGGTCGCAGGGCGTTCAAGGTCGATTCTTGCCCGCAGTTTTCCGAAGTTTCGACACCAATTCCCCCATCGCGAAATCGTGAGGTATGAAACGCTTCCGTTTGCGGACTCGGACCCTGCTAGCACCCAGCATTCGCTCTTGCCAGCAACTCGCCAATCGGCGACCATCCCCCACCGAAAACCCGTGCCTGAGAAAAAAGGCGGCATCCGTGCCGCGGGCACTCTCCTCCTTGAACCGTTCGTCCGCCACTCAAATGGTGGGTGACGACATGGCTAGTTCGCAAACAAACTCCTCCTTTATTCTCGCCGCCTTCGCACTTAGTGCCGTGGGCTGCCAGGGGTTTGCGCAGCCTGAACCAACGCCCGTCGTCCTGATGCCCACGCCGGTGTTCGCCGCTCCGCAACAAATGGTGATGCCCGAGCAAGTGGTCGTCCCCAGCACGGGCGTCCCGGGCTTCCCCGAGTCGTACACCGCGGTTCCGCAGATTGGTGCGCCGCCGGGGGCGGTTGCCCCGAGCGTGATCCCCGAACCAACGACCGCCATCGCCCCGCAACTCGGCCTTCCCGTCGCCGACACCACGAAGCCCGGTCTGCCGAACCCGCTGAAGGTCCCCGTGACCAATCACGACTTCGCGTGGGATCAAATCGCCGACGTGGTGAGCGACTATTTCCCGATCGCTAGCGAGCAGCGAGTGCACATCGATCCGCAAATGTGGACCGAGGGTCGCATCGAAACCCCCTACCAGATCGGGGCCACCGTGTTCGAACCTCAGCGCAAAGACAGCGTCGGCGGGTTCAATCTGTGGCAGAGCACGCTGCAGACCATTCGACGCCGAGCGGTGGTTCGCGTCGTGCCCGAACCCGATGGCTACTTGATCGACCTGCAAGTCGTCCGCGAACTCGAAGACCTTCCTCGCCCCGAAGCGGCGACCGCGGGTGCAGCGACGTACCGCAATGATAGCTCGCTACCCATCGCCAACCGCGGCTTTGTAAGTCGCAGCGACTGGTCGCAGGACTGGATCATGCTGGGTCGTGACATTCCGCTCGAGCAGAAAATGCTTGGCGAAATGCGCGAACGTTTGTCCCTCGCGCCCCAAGGAGCGATGACGCTCACGCCGACGCAGTAGTGCAGTTATTCGCCCGCCCTAGCCCATGACGGAAGTCTTGGGTTCGCGTAAACCCAAGACTTCCGTCATGGGCTATTCGTCACGTACTGCGATGCGTTAGTCCCCTCTCCCCGTCCCTCACCCGAGGGACGGGGAGAGGGGACTAGAGCTCACACTCCCAGTGCCACAACGGGCTGCGACGTGGGGTTCGACTCAGCTTCGGTGGCTACGGGCAGCTTCAGCGTGAACGCCGTGCCTTTGCCTACCGTGCTCGCAACGCGAATGCGGCCGCCGTGCGATTCGATGATCTCGCGGCATGCCGAGAGTCCGAGTCCGGCACCCCCTTTGCCCGAAGCATCGGGACCACTCTTGGTGCTGAATCCCGACTCGAAGATTCGGTGCAGCACCTCGGCAGTCATGCCGGCGCCGGTGTCGCGGACGGTGAGTTCCACGAAGTCCGAACTCGGCTCGTGGGTCAGTTTCAGGATCACCTGCCCACCGGATGGCATCGCCTGGCGGGCGTTGGTCAGCAGGTTCACGAGCACCTGCTGAATCTGGTTACCAACGACCATCGCTTTCGGGACGGTGTCGAAGTTCCGTTCGACCGACACGCGGTACTTCATCAGCTCGCGTTCGAGCAGCACCATCGTCTCGTCGACGATCTCGGCAAGGTTCGTTGGTGCAGGGTCGGTGCTGCGATTACGAGCAAGCCCGAGCACGCTGTTGGTGATCTTGTTCGCCCGCTCCGCCGCGCCGAGGATCTTCTCGAGGGCTTTGGTGCGGGTTGGTTCGTCCGTGTGGCGTAGTCCCATCTTCGCGTAGTTGAGGATGGTGGTCAGCACGTTGTTGAACTCGTGCGTCGTGGTGCTAGCAAGCTCACCCAGCGCCGCCATGCCCTGCGCCCGGCGAAGTTCTTCCTTCGCCTGACGGAGCTGGTGCTGGAGGTCGGAGATGTTGACCGACTCGCCCGCTTGCATTGCATTCTCCCACTCGTTGAACCAAGTTGCCCGTAAACTCCGCCGTGCCCTGCTCGCTCGCCTAGGTTGCCGCACCAAGGCCAAGCTGCCCGAACTTCGTGGGCGACAGGGCTTAACGTGTTACCAAATCGCCCTTTAGCACTATTAGTCACCTATCGTCGGATTCGCGTGGGCAACTCAAGCACAACGAACTAGAATGCCGCCTCGCAAGCTTCCTCCAACGATGGCACTCCATGATCGCCGGCAAACTATTCAACGAGGCCATTGCTATTCTCCAGCAGCAAGGCTTCGAGATTCGCTACGAGCACCTCGGTGGTAGCGGCACGGGCTACTGCCGGGTGGGGAATCGTCAGTGGGTGGTGGTCGATGTGGCGCAGCCGGTCGAGGAACAACTCGAACAGCTAGCCGCCGCGATCGCCTCGGAGCCCTTGCCCGCCAAGACCACCCTGCCCGCCGAACTTCGCACGCTGGTCAAGCGAAATCCGGTCCGCTAAAGGGCTCGTTGGCTAAGCGAGTAAAGTCGCACATTGCCAACATTTCATTGGGTGCGACATTACTCCTTTTTCGCCCAGCGAGAGCTTCGTTCTAAGTTCCACTCTTAGAACACGTTACGAAGCTCGTCGTGCAGTTGCTCGTAAGAGTAAAGTCGCAGGGGGTAACCGCAGGTGCGACATTACTCTCGCTGGGTAACGGGGATGTCATCCTGAAGGAGCCTTAGCGACTGAAGGATCTCGCTTGCCATTGGGTTCCAGCCGGAAACGTTTCACTCGCAAAGGCGCAAAGACGCCAAGGCGATGCTCAGGAAGTCTTCCAAGCTCGCATTTTGGACGCCGTATCTCTGTTTCAAATTGTCAAAGAGCTAAAACCATCTAAAAAGCAGTACGTGTTCATGAGAACACACTCGAAGCGCGCTTTCTAGTCACATTTTGGAAAAAAATGGAAATAGTTTGAGGGTGAAAAACGAGGGAAAAAGTGAAGGTAGGCCGCGATCAAGCTCCGCGCCGATCCGGCGCTTTACGGTGGAAGATTGAGGAGAACGCGACACCATTTCTAGTACCAGTTGGCCACTGGCGGAGTGGTCGCCAGATCGATGCAACCAATTGCCGGGTCGGCGCGGAGCTTGACCCGGCCTACACGACTTACGGTAACGCGCGAGTTCCTTCATGCCTTCTTCACCGTTCGCGCCGTACTTCCTTCATCACATCTTTACGACCGCCGTTTAACTTCTCTTCGGTAGGAGCAAGCGCGGCTCGCGGCTTGCACTTGGAGTTTTCACCGGGAGATGGGTTCTAATGTTTCGCAACTGGGTCTTTGGCTGCGCGGCGGGTGTCGTCGCAGGGAGTGCGCTCGGCGTTGGTTCTTGCAATGCCGCACCAATTCACGGGGCGATTAACGTCACCCAGCTCAACGGCGGCAATGGCAGCTTCGCCAATGCCAGCCCCTCGGTCGCCATCTCGGCGGTGGTGAAGGCGGGGAACTTCAACGTGTTCGACGCCAATCGTGGCGACTACGACGTTGATTTTGTCCCCGGCGTAAACGATCACACCTACGGCGTGCCAATTGTTTCGGTGGCGCAGAACGGCCGCGACAACACGGTGCCTGCTGGCCAGACGCCTGCGGAACCTCTGCCCGGCACTCGTTTCGCCACGCCCGCTGTTTCCCGCGCCGCCGGACCGTCGGACGTCGATGGATTGCCTTACTACTACCTGCCACTGTTCGACGCGCCGACGGGGGAAGAGACCAACGCGAACTTGGCGGTGGCTTACTTTCCGTTCGACAAGTACCTGAGTGGTTTCGCCCTGAACTCGGCGAACAACGCGATCATCACCAGCGTCACGGGAAGTCCGTCGATCGCGCTGGGGACGCATGTGGTGAACGATCCGGCGGTCGCGAATGGCCTATCGACTATTGACCTCCGCACGCTCATTGCGCCGACCACCGGTACGCTGGCGACTAGCTCGAATGGCGTGCTGCTGGTGAATGGCGCGAAGAACGAAGACAACTACGCCAAGTCGGCCGCCAACGCCGATGGCACGTTCACGCTCGACGTGAAAGACAACGGCGACAACGCGGGTGGGCAGGAGAACGATCCCTTCGCGTTCGTTTACGTTCCGCTCAACGACCCGTCGACCGCCGCCGTGGGCCGCATCAATGGCGACGCCGGAACCATCGTCGGTAGCGGCGAGTACTCGGTCAGCGAACTCGGTGCGGGTCGTTACCTGCTTGAGATCCCTGGCGAGACGGACGCTACTGGCACGCTGATCGTGAGCGTCGAGAACAATCAGCCCTCGAGCGGCACCCTGATGCTCGACAACATCAACACCTACGAGTGGGACGGCACTCTGAGCGGCTGGGTCATCCAAACCCGCGACCTATCCGATCACGATCCCGCCAACCTGAACATCATCCCCTCGCTGCAGAACATCGGAGCCGGCGAAGCGGTGTTCAGCTTCGCGTTCTTCAACAACACCGTGGTGCCCGAGCCGGGATCGATGGTGATCTGTGGGTTGGCGCTCGTTGGATTGGGGCTCGCGGTGCGGCGTCGGTAACTCTAAGTAGGCCGCGATCAAGCTCCGCGCCGATCCGGCACTTCACGGTTGGAAGTTAGAAACCAACACGTCATCGGATCGGGTTTCGGTTCCATCAATGGCGATGTTTGAAGCCAAACCGAGGCAGCCAATAGCCGGGTCGGCGCGGAGCTTGACCCGGCCTACGGTAGGCGTGTCCGGCAAGTAGGCCGCGATCGCTCCGCGCCGATCCGGCACTTCACGGTTGGAAGTTCGAAACAAACACGACATCGGATCAGTTTTCGGTTCCATCGATGGCGATGTTTGAAACCAAACCGAAGCGGCCAATAGCCGGGTCGGCGCGGAGCTTGACCCGGCCTACGGTCCTACGCGCGTTTGATGACTCTTAGGAGCACGATCAACAGGATCGCGCCGACCGTGGCGACGATGATCGAGCCGAGGAGGCTTCCGTTGTCGGAGAGGCCCAGCGCCCCGAACACAACGCCGCCGATGAGGGCGCCGAGGATGCCGACGACGATGTCGCCTATGACACCAAACCCGCCGCCGCGCACCAATTGCCCCGCAAGCCAACCCGCGACGAGTCCAATCAAGAGGAACCAGACGATTTCCATGAAAGTTGCACCAAGTTAGAGGAGAGGTTGAGTAGGCCGGATCAAGCTCCGCGCCGATCCGGCGCTTCACGATTGGAACCTTATTTCCCACACGACATTGGTAAGGGCCCGACGACATTCTACTCGATGGCGAAGTTAGTAGCGAACGGGTGGCAGCCAATAGCCGGGTCGGCGCGGAGCTTGATCCGGCCTACGTTGGTTCGCCCCAGTCGCGGTCAATGTCAAGGCTTTGAGGTACTTGGCCGCCCCACTCGCGTTCGTACTGCCCTTGCTCTACGAATCGATGAAATGACGACCACGGATAGTCCTGCACACGATCCACCAATGCATGCTTCCTTGGGTTCCAGTGGATGTAGTCCACGCAGCGTTCTAAGTCTTCTTCGTCGGTCACCAAGTGTTCCCAGAACCGAGGTTGCCAAACGCCTCGCTCGTGTCGTTCGCGCTGCGAGGTGGTCACTCGTGCTTCGGGGAGGCCTTCCGCTAGCCAGCTTTCTGTGAATTCTTCTTTGATCCGCCGCATTCGAAGCGAATAGTCGGCATCGGCAGAGGGAAGTTGCATTACCAGATGCCAATGATCGGGTAGCAGGACATTCGCGACCAGATCGAATGAATGCGAAGATCGAACCTTCTCAATGGCTTCGCGAAGCAATCGGCGTCCCGGTTCGGTGGTCAAGATCGGTCGCCGACGGTACGAAACGACGGTGAAGAAGTAAGTCGCCCCCGCCACATAGTACCGACGAAAATCCGACATAAGAACTCGCAAGCTTAACGCCTGGAAGATTGAGAAGAACCTGACATCGTATCCACGTTCAGTTTAGTTGGTGGCAACGTGCGAGCCAAACTTTGGCAACCAATAGCCGGGTCGGCGCGGAGCTTGACCCGGCCTACGGAAGACGTGTCGAGCAAGTAGGCCGGATCAAGCGGAGCGCCGATCCGGCGCTTAACGCCTGGAACGTTGAGAAGAACCTCACATCGTATCGAAGTTCAGTTTAATTGGTGGCAACGTGCGAGCTAAATGGTGGCAGCCAATTGCCGGGTCGGCGCGGAGCTTGACCCGGCTTACTCCTGTCGGCAGTCGCGGAGGGAGGTGTTGGGGTGGACGGCGGCGGTGTGGGGTTTGGGGGTGCCGATGCGCTGCGACAAGTAGATGCCGGTGTGGCCGCTGAAGAGGTAGGCGAGCGAGCAGGCGGTGGCGATGTAGAGGGCGTGCTGGGCGCCGAAGAGTTCGAGGCCCATGATGGTGCAGGCGATGGGGGTGTTCGTCGCGCCGGCGAACACGGCAACAAAGCCGAGCGCGGCGAACAGGTCGATCGGTGCCCCCATCAGCACGGCGATCGAGTTGCCCATGGTCGCGCCGATGAAGAATAGCGGCGTGACCTCTCCTCCTTTGAATCCGCTCGCGAGGGTGATGGCCGTGAAGAGGATCTTCCACCACCAGCTAAAGGGGTGAGCGCCGCCGGCTTCGAAGCTCGACAGGATGCTCACGCCGTTGGGTTCGCCCGGAATCGAGTGCACGCCGAGGCCCAGGTAGTCGCGCGTGCCTAAGAGTTGCACGAGGAGGATGATTGCCAAACCGCCGACGACGGGTCGCAGGATGCCGGGCTTCAGCACGCGCTTGAGGAAGTGTTGCAGGCCGTGCGTTAGTTCGGCGAACAGCACGCTGGCGAGGCCGAACAGCACGCCGGCGACCGCGACTTTGCCGAGCAGCCAGGGGTCGATGGTGGGCAGCGTTTGGATGACCTGGTGGTAGTCGGTGTGCCCGACGCCCCACGCCGCGCACGACCAATCGCCGACGATGCTCGCCAGCAAGCAAGGAATGAGGGCTTCGTGTGAGATACGTCCGATGGCAAGCACTTCGAGCGCGAAGATCGCACCGGTAACCGGCGTACCGAACACACCACCAAACCCCGCGGCAACGCCAGTCATCAGCAAGGTGCGTCGATCGATATCACTCAGCTTGAACCATCGCGCAGCACTCGCGGCGATGCTTCCCCCCATCTGCACGGCGGTACCTTCGCGACCCGCCGAGCCACCAAACAGATGCGTCACCACGGTGCTGATGAGGATCAGCGGTGCCATGCGTGCCGGCACGCCGCCGCCGGGTTCGTGGATTTCGTCCATGATCAAGTTGTTGCCAGCCTCGGAGTTCTTGCCGACCGAGGCGTAGAGCAAGTAAATGCCAACGCCGGCGAGTGGCAGAAAGTAGAGCAACCAAGGATGATCCCACTGCATCTGCGTGGCGACATCGAGCGAGGAGAGAAACAGCGCACACGCCGAACCGACCAGCGCGGCGACTGGAATGGCGAGCGCCATCCACTTGAGCACGTGGACGGCGAGCGAGAGTTGATCGCGAAGTTGAAATCGGAAGAACATGGACGTATCCCAACGAGCTATTTCGCGGGAAAGTCCTCGCCGGCAGACGGCCAGCAAACACGCTCCCACAACCGCACTGTTTCAGGTGCACTTGTAGGAGTTATCAGCTCGGCTGGCAAGAACCGGCGGTTATGGCGAACTCCATCGCCGTTCGAAGATAGTAAAGGATAGCTCGCGAAACGGGGTGAGGCAAGGCGAAGGGTTGTGATGTAGGCCGCGATCAAGCTCCGCGCCGATCCGGCGCTTCACGATTGGAAGAATGAGGAAATCGCGGCATGGATTCGTTTGGAAGTTTAATTGGTGGCACGGTGGGGACCAAACAGTGGCAGCCAATTGCCGTATCGGCGCGGAGCTTGATACGGCCTACTTCTACTGCTTGTACAAACCCTGCTCGATGATGTAGTCCCAGACTTTGTTCGGTAGCATCGCGGCGACGATGTCGCCGTCGGCGATTAAGGCTCGGATGGCGCTGCTGGAGACGGGCATCTCGGGCATGGTGACTTGGGCGGCGCGGATTTGGTCGACGCGCTGGGGAGAGCAGATGGAGAGCAGCGCGTCGAACTTCGGGGTGGGTTCCCCCGCGCGGGCGACTACGAGTGGCGTGGCGAGGGCGACGATCACCTCGGGCTCGCGCCACTTTGGCAAATCATGCAGAGCGTCGGCGCCCATCAGGAAGTAGAGCTCGGTGTCGGGGAGTTGCTCGTGGATTTCGCGCAGCGTGTCGACGGTGTAGCTGACACCGCCGCGGTCGATTTCGAGCGAGCTGACTCTCCAAGTCGGTTCGTCCTCGATGGCGAGTTCGAGCATCGCCAGGCGGTCGGAGTCGCTCGCCACGGGGCCGTGCTGCTTGAACGGTTGTTTTGCGGCGGGGAGGAACCAGACTTGGTCGAGATTCGCACCCTGCTGGCAGGCGCGCGCGAGCTCGACGTGCCCGCGGTGCACGGGGTCAAAACTGCCGCCGAAAAGTCCAAGTCGCATGAGGGGGCTGGGGGGTTGGGGTGCGAGACTGGTATGGTAACAGGGGTGCGACTGGCTTGCCACTTGGTCGGAAGAATTAGTCGCGTGGGGTGGCTGGGGTCGAGTCCTGCGAGCCCCCAGAATCGCAAAACTAACCACAGAGAACACGGAGGTCACGGGAGGAAGAAAAGAGAAGAATAGGACGCGGATGAACGCGGATTTGGCAGGATGGTCGCGGATTAAAATTTAAAGGGCTTGATTCGAAACGCTTCACGCATTTGGTCCTTTGAACAAGTAAGACGATTAACCGTTCGAGAAAACTTATCCGCGTTAATCCTGCTCGATCCGCGTTCATCCGCGTCCCATTCTGTTGCCCCTGAGTTCTGGGTGTCCTCTCTCCGTCCATAGCGTTGGATCCACTGTTGAATTACCACGGCCCTAACGGGCCCCGCTCGCTTTTGTTTTTATGCCACAGCAGCAAAGTTTGTTTGATACTTCGCCTCCCGTGTGGGAGCTCGACGATGCCGAGCAAAGGCGGGTTGCGCGGGTGGTGTTGTCGAGTGGGCCGGCGGGGGAGTTTGATTATTTGGTGCCGGACCAGTTCGCCGACGCGCGGAAGCCGGAGTTTCTGGCGGAAGCGGGACGGCGGGTGAGCGTGCCGCTCGGGCGGGGCGACCGGGCCGTCGTTGGTTACTGCGTCGATGTGAGCGTCACCACGACCGGCGGGCGAAAACTGAAATCACTCGCGGGGGTACTCGACGCGTCGCCGCTGCTCTCGCCACGCATGCTGGAGCTCGGTCAGTGGATCGCCGACTACTACATGACGCCGCTGGGGCAGGTGCTGGAGTGCATTCTGCCGGCTGGCGTGCGTGGCAAGGCGGGGACGCGCGAGACGACGTTATTCTCCGTGCCGACAAAAGTTGCCGCGCGGCTCACAACGCTCGAACTGCCCGAGAAGCAGCTCGCCGTGCTCAAGGTACTGGCGGGTAGCACGAAGCCGCTCACCATGAAGCAACTGATGATGCGGGCCGAGTGCACGTCAGGGCCAATCAACACGCTGCGGAAGAAGGAGCTGATCGCGTCGCGCGTCGAGCGGATCGACACCGACCCGCTGCTCGATCAGGAGTTCACTCGTCGCGGACCGATGACGCTGAACCCGGCGCAAGTCGCGGCGCTCAAGTCGATCACGGCGGCGCTCGATTCGCGAAGGCCGCGGACGATGCTGCTGCATGGCGTGACGGGGAGCGGCAAGACGGAAGTCTACATCCAGGCGATCGAAAAGGTGGTGAGCTTTGGGCGACAAGCGATTGTGCTGGTGCCCGAGATTAGCCTGACGCCGCAGACAGTCGGGCGTTTTCGTGAGCGTTTCGATCGCGTCGCCGTGCTGCATAGTCATCAGAGTGACGTCGAGCGGCATCGCCAATGGAAGCGGATCGCGTCGGGGGACGTGCAAGTGGTGGTCGGCGCGCGGAGTGCGATCTTCGCCCCCACACCGCACTTGGGACTCGTTGTGATCGACGAGGAACACGAGACGTCGTTCAAGCAGGACACGGCACCACGGTACCACGCGCGTGATGTGGCGCTCGAGCGAACGCGGATGGATAAGGTGCCGCTGGTGCTGGGGAGTGCGACGCCATCGCTCGAAACTTGGCAAGCAGCGCAGTCGGGGCAGTACGAGTTGATCTCGATGCCCGACCGCGTGTCGAACCTGCCGCTGCCCGAAGTTCGCGCGGTCGACTTGCGTCGCGAAGAGCATCGGCAAGGTTCGCGCGGCGCGATTAGTCGCCCGCTGTCTCAGGCGATGACGGTGGCGCTGGCGGATGGCGGGCAGGTGATGTTGCTCTTAAATCGGCGTGGATATTCGACGCACGTGCAATGCCCCGCGTGTGGGTTCGCGCTCAAGTGTCCCGATTGCGACGTGTCGATGGTGTACCATCGCCAGGCGAATCACGTGGTGTGCCACTGGTGCGACCGCACCGAGCCTCCGCCAACGTACTGCCCCGACTGCAAGGATGCCAACATCCGTTACGGCGGTTTCGGCACGCAGAAGCTCGAGGCCGAGGTTGCCGCGCGCTTTCCGAATCACCCGGTGCTGCGAATGGACACCGACAGCATGCGGCGGCCGGGGAGTCACGAGCAGGCGCTCGACTCGTTCCGCAATGGCGAGGTCGATATCTTGCTCGGCACGCAGATGATCGCCAAGGGGCTCGACTTTCCGAACGTGACGCTCGTTGGCGTGGTGAATGCCGACACGTCGCTCCACTTCCCCGACTTCCGCGCGGCCGAGCGGACGTTCCACTTGGTGACGCAGGTCGCCGGTCGCACGGGGCGTGGCGAGCGCGGCGGGCGAGTGCTTGTGCAAACGCTGTCGCCCGACCACCCGGCGATCGTCGCGGCGATGAACCACGACTACGAAGGGTTTGCCGCGAGCGAACTCCCCGAGCGCGAGATGCTCGGCTATCCGCCTTATGGCCGAATGGCGAGGTTGGTGATTCGCGGGCCGGTGGACAAGGTGACGCTGGCCGTCGGCGACGACCTAGCGGCGAAGGTCCGCGAGGCGTGCCGCGAGGTGCGGGTGATTGGCCCCGCGCCGTGTACGATCGCGAAGCTCCGCAATTTGTTCCGCTACCACATTCTTGTGGTCGCCCCCAACCGCGAAACGCTCCGCACAGCCCTCGCCCCGCTCGCCGGCAAACTGAAACTGCCAGAGGACGTGCAGTGGATCGTGGATATTGATCCGATCGACATGATGTGAACTGGGGACGTGGGCTTGGGGCTGGAGATTGGAAGCTTGCTTTCTTGCTCCCTCTCCCCCGAGCTGCTGGCGGAGTAAACTTCGCATCGGGCAGACTATGACCAGCAGCTTGGGGGAGAGGGTTGGGGTGAGGGGCACAGCGTGCGAGCAAACTCCCCCCTCACCCTAACCCTCTCCCCCACGATTTCGCGGCATGACGTAAGCCAATACTCGACTCGCACTTCGCGAAATCGCAGGGGAGAGGGGACTCAGTACACTGCACTGCCGTTGGCTGTAGTCGCAGGTCTCCTCTACAATTAGGGGATCGCTGCTAGCAAGCCGTCCCCCTTCCGCATTCCCAATTCCGCCTTCCGCAGTTGTCCTACACCACCTTTAAACGCGTGTTTGGCGAGTCGAGCCTCGAGCGGAAGTGCCGCTGGTGGTTTGGCATTTCGTTGGGTTTGCTGATTTTCTTGAGCTTCTACTTTTACGGGGCGTACGCCAAGCGGCTGATCTACGAGCAGAATCGCGAGCTGGGCAAGCAGCTGGTTCGTACCGCGTTTACCGATGCCCATCGCAGCATCGACCCCAAGATGATGGCCCTGTTGGACGCCGATCCATCCGCGGCGATCGAAGGAAGCTCGACTGCCGACAAGGCGATCGCGGACGACTTTTCCAATTGGTATCGCGATATTCTCGACGAGGGAAGTTCCTACGGCACCGACTTCAAATGGGATACCGTGTTGCCGCCGAACGACCGGGGGCTGAATCCACCGCAAGGGGATGAAGAGAAGCGGTTGATGGCGCTCTATAGTGCGCACACGCTCACGCCCGAACCAGACGAAGAAGAAGAGGACGCCAACTCCCCGACCACCAGCAACGGTAACGGCAATCAGGAACGCGACAAGCTCCTGCCAAAGGACGTGCTCCCCTTCGACCGAGTCGTCCCCATCCAGAATCACGAGGTGTACCAGTACTACTATCCGATGTACGCCCGCGGCGAGTCGTGCGTGGCGTGTCATCGATACCTCGGCTACTCGGCTCGCAAGAATCTGAAAGATGGCGAGCTGCTGGCCATCATGCGGATCTCCTTCGATCACGGGCCGACTGCCAGCAAGCTCGCACGCGGCGAAGCGATCCTGTGGACCGCGGCCATCATCACCGGCTTCCTGTCGATGCTGATGCTCTGGGCCGTCGTGCGGTACGTGATCGTGAAGCCGGTGCAGCATCTGCGCGACGTGGCGAACGCGGTCCGCGAGGGCGACGTCGACCAACGGGCTGAGATCTACACCGGCGACGAGTTCGAAGAACTGGCCGCCGCGTTCAACCGAATGGTTCGCCAACTTTTGCGGCAGCGCGACGAGCTGGGCGAAGTGAACAGCGAGCTTGACGGCAAGCTCGACGAGCTCGCCCAGGCCAACATGCGGCTGTACGAGCTCAACCGCATCAAGAGCGACTTCCTCGCGACCATGAGCCACGAGCTCCGCACACCGCTCAACAGCATTTTGGGCTTTAGCGAAGTGCTGCAGGACATCGACTCATTGAGCGACAAGCAAAAACGCTACGTCGGTAACATCCGCCGCAGCGGCGCACTGCTCCTAGAAATGATCAACGACATTCTCGACCTCGCGAAGATGGAAAGCGGGCGGATGGAGATCCGCGCGACCGAGTTCCGCATCGAGTCGATCGTGTCGTCGCTGTGCGACATGGCAAGGCCGCTCGCCGAGAGCAAGAACATCGACCTCGAATGCACGTTCGAGGCGAAGCTCCCCAGCGTGGTGCAGGACCAAGCAAAGGTGCAGCAGATTCTGAACAACCTGCTGTCGAACGCCATCAAGTTTACGCCCGAGGGTGGCCGCATCACGATCAACTCGTTTACGGACGACTCGGGCATGCTCGGGGTCGAAGTGGCCGACACGGGCATCGGCATCAGCGAAGCCGACCAGCAACTGGTGTTCGAGAAGTTCCGCCAAGGCACGGCCGCCCTCCCCGGCGGCGACGCCATGACCCGCGAGTACTCGGGCACCGGCTTGGGTTTGTCGATTGTCCGCGAGTTGTGCCGTCTCTTAGGTGGCGAAGTCACGCTGTCGAGCGTCGTCGGCAAAGGCAGCACGTTCACGGTCACCCTGCCCTGGAAGATCGAAGCCACGAGCGACCTCGACGCCCAACTCAAAGAACAAGTCGCCGCGCTGAACCGCCCCCACGTCGGCGACTACATGACCCCGCCGAAGGTAGAAGCGAACGGAACGAATGGCGCGGTGAAGGGCGACGCGGTGAAAAGCGACGTGGTGACGAGCGACGGAACGAAGGTGGACGCCGCGAACTCCGGCGGGGCGAAGCAGCGGGACGCGGGGTGAGTGATGGACGGAACCGAAACGGTCTGGGTCGTGACCGGAGAACATGGTCGAATTCCAGGTGGCATCTTCAGAACCGAAGAACTCGCCAGAGAGTTCATTCAGCGTTACTCCCTCACCTGCACCTTGTCTGAGTATCCACTCGACGAGTCAACCTACGAACATGCGCTGCGAAATGATCTCTTCAGACCACGCAAGCCGCATGAATCAGAGCCTAGATTCATTGCTGAGTTCGCACCTCGCCTTCCACATTACCACTTTCAGAACGGATCGGATGATCCGCTGACCTTCACTTGGGAATAGTGAGTTCCCAACCTCCGGTCGCTAACGCTCCCGGCTCGCCTTAGAGCGCCCGCTCGCGCACCCTCAACGAATCTCCTCCCACCGGTTAGAATGCCACTCCCACTCACCGCATCAAACTCCTTACGCATTCCACTCGCTCCATGATCCATCTTTTCACCGACGGCGGATGCAGTGGAAATCCCGGCCCGGGGGGCTGGGCGTTTGTGCTACGGCACGTGCCGACCGGCAAGGAGATGGAACAGTCGGGCGGCGAGCGAGAGACCACCAACAATCGCATGGAGCTCACGGCGGTGGTGAAGGGACTCGAGGCCCTCAAGAAACCCTCCGAGGTCGAGCTGTTCACCGACAGCGTTTACGTCGGCAAGGGGATCAGCGAGTGGATGCCCAAGTGGAAAGCCAACGGCTGGCGGCGCAAAGAGGGCAAGAAGTGGGCCGAGGTGAAGAACGTCGACCTGTGGCAGGAACTCGACGCCCTCCTGGCCGAGCACACCCTCAAGTACACCCGCGTCGCCGGGCATAGTGGGCACCCCGAGAACGACCGCTGCGACGTGCTGGCCGTGGCCGCGTACCAGAAGTACCTGTGAACGCCCCAAAAAGCCCACGCGGTGCTTGTGAATGTCCAATGACGAATTAACAATGACCAATGGAACAAATCTCCTAACTGGTCATTCTTAATTCGTCATTGGTCATTCTTTGCCTACTCCCCTCGAAACCCTCGCAACGCCCATTGCCGACGTGGTGGCTCTTCGGCCGCCGCAGCAACAGCAGCTTGCGCGGCTCGCGATGCGATCGGTGGGGCACTTTCTGTTCAACTTCCCCCGCGACTACGAGGACCTCTCCGACCTTCGCCCCATCGACGAACTCGAAGAGGACGTGCTACAGACTGTTCGCGGTACGGTGGTCGAGGTCGATAGCCGCTCGATGGGTTTCGGAAAAAGCCGTGTTGGCGTGTTGATTTCCGATCGCGATCTCTTGCTCCGCGCGACATGGTTCAACCAGCCGTTCATGCGCGAGAAGTTCAAGATGGGGCAGCGCGTCCAAATGTCGGCGAAGCCCAAGATGCGGGGCGGCCGATGGGAGATGTCGCACCCGCACACCGTCTGGCTCGGCGACGAGTTCGCCGAGGCCGACAAGCAGACACCCACGAGCGATCTGCAACCGATCTACTCGCTGACCGAAGGGATGACGCAGTACCACATGCGGCGCATCGCCGGCGAGGTGGTGCCGAAGTTCGCCGATGTGCCCGAAGAAGTGCTCCCCGAGCCGGTGCTCGCGGCGTACAACCTGATGCCGATTGGCGAGAGCCTCCGCGCGATTCATTTGCCGATGAACATGGAAGAAGTAACCCGCGCACGGCGGCGGTTCATCTTCCAGGAACTCCTGGTGCTGCAACTCGCCCTCGCTGCGCGCCGGCATCAGCAGCGAGTCAACTTCCGCGCGCCGGCGCTGGAAGTCTCGGCACAAATCGATGCCCGCATCACCAGACTGCTCCCCTTCGCCCTCACGCCCGGGCAACGGCGTGCAATCGACGAGATTGGCGTCGACCTCAATGCCACGACGCCGATGAACCGCCTGCTGCAAGGCGATGTCGGCAGTGGCAAGACACTGGTCGCCGTCTACGCTTTGCTCGCCTGCGTCGCGCATGGGCATCAGGCGGCGCTGATGGCCCCCACCGAAATCCTCGCGCGGCAACACGCCCACACGCTCGAGCGGCTGCTCGACGAAAGCCGCGTGCGGTATCGGTTGCTGGTAGGCGGCCTCAAGTCAGGCGAGCGCGAGCAGACGCTTCGCCAAATCGCCGCCGGCGAACTCGACCTGCTGATTGGCACGCACGCCCTGTTGCAAGAGCGTGTGCAGTTCAAAAACCTGGGCCTCGTCGTGATCGACGAGCAACACAAGTTCGGCGTCGAACAACGCGCAGCCCTCCGCCGCGGCGATCAATCGCCGCACTACTTGGTGATGACGGCGACTCCAATTCCGCGTACGGTGAGCATGACGCAGTTCGGCGACCTCGACGTCTCGACGCTCAACGACATGCCCCCCGGCCGCCAGCCGGTGAAGAGCTACGTCGTTGGCCCCAGCGAGCAGGAACGTTGGTGGCACTTCGCGCGGAACAAACTCCGCGAGGGCCGCCAGGCGTTTGTCGTCACGCCGTTGGTCGAAGAGTCCGAGAACATCGCCGCGAAGAGCGTCGACCGCGCGTTCGAAGAGCTCACCAGCGGCGAGCTGGCCGACTTTCGCGTGGACATCCTGCACGGCCGTATGACGCCCGTCGAGAAAGACGAAGCGATGGAGCGTTTCCGCCGTGGCGAGACGCAGGTGCTCGTCGCTACGACCGTCATCGAAGTCGGCGTCGACGTGCCCAACGCGTCGCTCATGATTATCGCCTCGCCCGAACGTTTCGGCATCGCCCAATTGCATCAGCTTCGCGGCCGCGTGGGGCGTGGCATGCACCCAGGTTACTGCGCGGTGATGATCGACGAAGAGGTCCCCGACCCCGTCCGCGAGCGACTACAGAAGTTCGCCGACACGTCGAGCGGCTTCGAACTCGCCGAGATCGACTTCGCCCTCCGCGGCCCCGGCGACTTGTTCGGCACGCAGCAGCATGGCGTTCCGCCATTCGTCATCGCCGACCTGGTGCGCGATGCCGAGATTCTCGAGGAAGCCCGTGCCGCCGCATTCGAACTTTTCAAGCAAGACCCAGGTCTCGCGAACCCCGAACACGCCAAGCTCCGCGCACAAATGCTACGCCGGTACGGGGCAGCGCTCGAACTAGCGGACGTGGGATAAAACGCGTCCTGCGGCTGCCTTTGGGCCGACCGGCTTGGTCGCTTCTCGCCCACACGTCTGCCACCATCGGAACCGACAGCAGCGAATATGCCGGTCGGAAGCCCTGCGAAAGTGGGGTCAACTCTTTGGCTCGATAATTGCCATAAGTGGGGTCCGTCCACCGCGTGCGGCTCGCCGAGTCGCGCGGTGGCATACTCGACCTTCTCTGAGCCCTCGGCGGTCCCATGAAACGCGTAGCACCCTACCCCAGTTATCGATTAACGATCTTCGCTACGGCGATGTTGGCAGTCTCCCCAGCATTCGCCCAGTCCAGCGCACCTGCGGAAGAGATTCCTTCCGGTGCAGCCGCCCACGAAGTCCGCGGTCTAGTCGTGCTCCGTATTTCCGGCGAGCTCTTAGATCGCACGCTGGCTTCGGATATCAACAAGCAAGACGACGTCGACATGATGGTCGTCGGCGTGCGGGCGCGCGGGCCCTCGCACACGGAGGGAAAATCGAACGTCCAGCCCAAGCCCGCCGCGAACCAGGCCGCGTTCCAAGTCACCGTGACCGGCGAGAGTCGCGCGGATACTCGGGGTCGGAGTGGCCCGGCGATCGTCAACAGTCGTAGCGTCACGAAGTGGCAAGTCGATAAGACCATTCGGTTCGAGAATGGCAAATTCGTCACACGCCCGGGCACCATCGAAAGCCAGACCGATCTCTGGTCCACTGGCATCGGTTCAACGCTGCCTGGGCTTCGTGGTCGACTCGTGAAACGCATCGGGGTTCGGAAAGAACTCGAACTTCGCCCCGCCGCGACACGCAGCGTCGATCGCCAAACCAGCGAGAAAGTCCTCGCTGAAGTCGATCACACGATTGATCAAAAGATCAACGATCTCAACGAGCGCATTCAGTCCGAAGCGGTACTCGCCAAGCTACTACCGCTGCTCGACTCGTCTATGGTGCACATGTCGACGAACGAAGCTTGCATCCACCTCGCTTTCTTTGGCGTCGAAGCATCGACCGCGACAATCTGCCCGCTCAATCGCTTGGAGCCAGCCGAGACAGAGCTGTGGATCAACGCGTCGATGCTCCCCACCGCCCTTCCTGCGCCGCCGGCATTACCCGAGGGTGCGCAGAGCTGGATCAATCAAAACCTCCTCGGCATCAAGTTGCCCGAGCTAGCCTTGCCGGTACCGCTCGCGGCTGACAAAGGTGCGCTGCCACCTATGACCGTTCAGCTTGTGGACGACTGGATCGTGCTGCGGACCGAGGGGCCGAAGGAACCCGCCGTCGCCAAGAGCCCGCAACCACGTTCGGCAACTGGTTTGATGCAAGTCAGTTCGTCACCGTGATCGTTTTCACGATGTCGTCGCCACCCGTTAGCTCGATTTCCATCGGAGGAGTTCGCTCTGCGTCGGAGCTCGGATTGGGGTGGCCGACGAGTGTGTATCTCCCGGGCGGGGCGTTGCGAAGCACGACTTGATTCTTGTCGTCGAGCGTCGCCGACCCGCCCCACGAGCCCACAACGTTGCCCCCCTCGGGCGTGAGTTCGATCATGTACTGCTCGGGTACCTCTGCCGACTCGAATAGCACGATCACCGTCAGCGTGGCGGCACGCTGCATCGATAATTGAAGGTCGGTGGCGGGAACGGAGATCTCGGGACCAAGGCCAGGATGACACCAGCCCTCTTTGCTGAGCCCGACGCGGGCGCTGCCAATGGGTGCCACGAGTTCGAACTTGCCATCGGCGTCCGTCGTCGCTCGGTATTCGCTGGGCGTATCGTAACGCGTGCCGGCAGGTGGCGCGACGTCGTAAAGCTGCACGCGCGCCCCTTCCAGTCCGTTGCCATCGCTATCCGTCACGCTTCCGCTGATCGAGCCCCCCTTCGCCAAGCGACCGTCGATCGTACTGAAACGCGGCCGGCCGTCGGGCTTGGCGTAGCCCACCACGCGTGGCACGTAACCCTCTCTCGTGGCGATGATGCGATACCATGCCGGCTCAATATTCTTGAACGTCCACAAACCATCGCCGGTCACCTTCACTTCGGGTCCGCGGGTGTACTCGTAGCCCCCCTGCTCCGGCGTTTCGATTTTCTCCAGGTAGACCACTCCTGCGAGCGGTCGTTTCGTGGCGTCGTCGAATAGCGTTCCCCGTACGACGTAACCATCCGCGCGCGTGAAGCCATGCGCTGCGAGGCGATGGTCGATCAGCGTGATGCCCTCCGGCAGTTTCAGTTGCTCCCAATCGACGTTGCCACCAACGTAGATCGTAAGCTCGCAGGGAGGGCCTTTCTCGCGATCCTCGGGCGACGTGGGGTTGAGGTCGGCCGGCATGTTCTTGAGTTGGTCCCAACCGCTTTGGCTCCACACCGCGAAGCACCAGTCCATTTCGGCTTTCTTGCGTTTATCGGCCTCGTTGTTGCGATTGAGCCAGAAGCTTTGGCCCGGTCCTTCTTCGACGACAATGCGTTTGTTCGCTGCTTCGATGCGGCCGAACAGCACCAAGAGCTCGTTGAGCTCGTCGGTGTTGCCCCGGCATTCGGCGTGGAACTGACCACCGCCGAGCGGCGGACCTTCCCAGTAAGCGATCCGCTGCGGCACATTGAACACCGCCGCCGCCCCCGCCGGCCAATCGGGCCGCTCGACGCTGCCACTCCCCTCGCCGCCGAATATCAGAGCGTGGGCGGGAATCGCGAAGAACATCACGGTGAGGACGAGAGTCAACGTGCGAATTAGAGACTTATGGGTCATCGAAGTTCCCCCCTTGAGAACGATTGATAAGAGATTGAGAAGAGTTAGCAATTATCCTATCGCGGTTAGCAACCAGTGTCATCTTCAGCAGGAGTTCAAACGACCGAAGGATCGTCCTCGGCCTTAAAGGGGAGGACCTTGGCGGTGAAGTTTTGAGAGCTTTGCCTACTTCACGAGAGGGGTCGAGTAGATCCTTCGGTCAAGAAAGTAGCTTTGGTCAAGAAAGAATTAGGTCGCGGATTCACGCGGATTGGGCAGGATGAACGCGGATTTGGTTTGTCTTCTGTTTTAGATCTCGAGCAATAGTGTGGTCGGATACGAATATCAGTTGGGCCTCTGGATACTTCTTTCTTGATCCGCGGCTATCCGGCCAAATCCGCGTAGATCCGCGTCCTATTCTTTTTCTTCTCTTCTTTCTCCGCACCCTCTGTGTACTCTGTGGTTCAGCAGTTACCTGGGGGCTCGCGGGGCTCGTCCCCAGCCACCCGAATGCGATTTATTACTTCTGTTGCGCCGGTGCTGGTTCCTTCTCTTCAGTATTCTCTTCACTCACCACTGGCTTGAGCTTCTTCGCGGCGCGGACTAGTTCGACGAACTCGGCACGCTCGCCTTCGGGGTCTTTGCCTTTGGCGCTCTCGGCGATTTCGATCACGGCGTCGTAGCTAGTGTCGCCTTTGTACTGCGAGTCGCGGAGCAGCATGCCGAAGCTGGCCACGGCGGCGGCGAATTGCATGTCGGTCGACGCCTCGCCGAACTTGTGCCCGCTATCGGCGACGGGCCATTCGAGTTTGGTGCTGGTGTCGCCATCGGGCTTTTTGTAGCGCATCTTGAGCGTCAGCAGTTCGTCGGTGTCGGCTTTGTCGGTCAGGCCGGCGGGGCGTTGGTATTTCAGCTCGTCGATCTTGGCGGCTTCGACTTCTTCGCCCGTCGGGACGATTTCGTACAGGCACGTAACCGTGTGGCCCGCGCCGATTTCGCCGGCGTCTTTCTTGTCGTCGTTGAAATCCTGCGTGGCGAGCACGCGGTTCTCGTAACCCAGCAGGCGATAGCCGGCGACTTTCGCGGGGTTGAACTCGACCTGGATCTTCACGTCCTTGGCGATGGTCACGAGCATGCCGGTCATCCCTTTCACGAAAATTCGCTCCGACTCCTGCTCGCCATCGGCGTAGTAGTAGTTGCCGTTGCCGATGCCGGTGATGTTCTCCATCATCGCGTCGTTGAGGTTGCCACGGCCGAAGCCGATGCAGGATAGAAACACCTTAGTATCCTTGGCCTTCTGTTCGACCATCCGTTCGAGCTCCGCCGTGCTGGTGGTGCCGACGTTAAAATCGCCATCGGTGCAGAGGATCACGCGGTTGGTGCCCCCTTCGATGAAGTTGTCCTCGGCGATCTGGTAAGCGAGCTGGATACCCGCTCCCCCCGCCGTCGAACCACCTGCCGCGAGGCTATCGAGCGCGGCGAGGATTTTTTCTTTCTCGGTTCCGGGCGTGCTGGGGAGTACCAGGCCTTCGCTCGAAGCGTAGACCACAATCGCCACGCGGTCGTTCTCGCCAAGCTGGTCGGTGAGCTTCTTGAGCCCATGCACCACCAGCGGCAGCTTGTCGACTTCGTTCATCGAGCCCGACACGTCGACCAGAAACACCAAGTTCGAGAGAGGACGTTTCCCCGGCGCGAGTTCACGCCCCTTGATGCCGATACGAACCAGCCGATGAGCCGGCTGCCAAGGACAAGCGGCCGTCTCGACATGGGCGGCGAATGGAGCCTCTTCGTCGGACTTCGGCGGCTCGTAATCGTAATCAAAGTAATTCACGAACTCTTCGAGCCGCACCGCGTCGGCGGGTGGCACCTGCGAGTTCCGCAGCATCTGCCGGACGTTGGCGTAGCTCGCCGTGTCGACGTCGATCGAGAAGGTGCTCACCGCCTCGCCACCGATGGCGGGGATGAAGTCGTTCTCGACGATCAGGTCGTACTTGTCGCCAGACGCATCGGGGCCGATGCCTTGGCCATCGGGACTGCCGTGCCAGGGTTGGCCGCCGGGCCACTTGCGACCATTGCTTTGGAATCCCCATTTCAGCCGAACGTCTCCCCGCGCATCCATCAACTGGGAGTACATGGCGGTGTGGTCGTAGTTGCGTGGCGGAGCGGCACTACTCTGGAAGGCGTAACCGAGGTGAGTTCCTTGCTCCTTCAGCCGCTCAGCCTCGCCTGAGCGATCGCGGCCGAGCGATACTTCGACTCCAAAGTGAACTGGATCGTTGGCATCTAGAATCTCGCCCGGCTCAGCCGCTTGCCCCTGACCAGCCGCACCGGCAAACCGGTGTATCGCTTGTGGATCGTCGGAACCATCACTCAGTGCTTTGCCATCCGAAGTGGCCAGGCTAGAAAGTCCGTCCTGTCCACCCTCTTGGCCCTGGTACGCTCGTCTTAGATCTCTTTTAAGACGTACAAGTTCGTCATACTTTGCAGTGCTGGGTGAGATCGCTAGAGGCGCCCGGCGAGAAGGTGAAGAAATCACTGGGTTAGGGTTGTCGATCAGTCCTTGTAGCCCAATGTTTCCGTCAGGAACTACCTGCACTCGCACCTCATCTCGTTCCAACTGCGTGATGGGGGCAGCCGGCTTAATCTCATAGCTGTCTGTCGTAAACTGCTTTCCATCACCGTGAGCATTCAGATTTACACGACCGCCAGCAGTGGCCGCGGCGATCTCTAGGTCTGACACTTTGGATGTATCGATACCGGCCCCTTCCGTGCGTGCAGCTGTCTCGAACTCGCGATTCGCGATTGGATCTTGGCTATCGAAGGCACCTTGAATTGCCCCGAGATTGTTCTGCTGCTGGTTCATCGCGGTTTGACGGTCCTTGTCCCAGGCAATCAGGAGCGTTGCCACGAGTCCGCAGTTCAGCAAGAGGCTCGCTGCGAGGACCCAGGTGCGGGCGCTGCTGCGACGGGAAGAGCTTTGCGAATCCATTGACTTGTCTCCATGAGAAGAAGCGAGAGAAGAGGGCTCGGCGGCGGCGAGGATGCGGGCCGTGAGATCGGGAGGCGCGTCGCCCCCCAGGCGTTCGGCGAGGGCGCGGTCGACGAGTCGGTCGCGCCATTCGCTGGAGTCGCTAGCGGAGTTCGAGTTGGTGAATTCTTGGGACATCGTCTTACAACGGAATTTATTCCGTTAGCTGGTACTCTTGTGGTGCGGGAACGGAATGAATTCCGTTGTACGTGGGGGCTCTAGGGTTCTCGTCCCCTCTCCCCGACCCTCGGCGCGGGTCGGGGAGAGGGGACTAAGCGCGTAGCTTCCGCTCGATGCAGTTTCGGAGAACTTCTCTTGTGCGGCGGAGCAGTGACTTTATGCCGCCGGGTTTCATGTTCATTGCTTCCGCGATTTGTTCGCGGGTCCGTTGTTCGGTGTAGTGCAGGTCGAGGGCTAGCCGCGCGCGACCTTCGAGTTGGTCGAGGCACGTGTCGAGCGCTTCGAGGTAGGGGTCGACGGGGCCTTCGGCGAACGTTTCGCTCCACACCTGGTCGGCCAGTTCGAGCTCGACGTGGCTCGGTTCGCATTTCTGACGGCGGCGGAGCATCAGCAGGCGGTGGCGGGCGGTGGTTCGCAGGTAGCCGGCGGTTTGCTGGGGGCAAATGTGCGTGAAATCGGACCGCCAGACCTCGACGAACGTCTCCTGAACCAGGTCGTCGGCCTCGGCTGCCGATGCGCCCAGGTAGCGGACGTACCGCCAGACGGTGGCCTGGTGGTCGGCGACCAGTTGGGCCAAATCGCAGGTTTTCGGCGGTTGTTCGATGGGCACGCTCACGGCGGTCATGCTACCAGAGTGCACGGCGGGGCTCGAAAGGGTTCAAGAATCTGGCCAAAAGGGGAGAAAAGTTTTCGCCCCCATCGGACGCCGCTCGCGGGGGATTCGTTCCGCAGAATCCCTACATTCGCACCGGCAAGTTGGGGGCCTCGGGCGGTTTGGGGCGGCAAACGTCGGTTCGCGACATAAGGTTTACTAATTGGTTTCACCCACTTTCCCCTTGCGAGCCCACGGGCATGGCTACCGTCACCAAACGCAAACGCATTTACGTCGACCGCCACGTGCAAGGTGGCATCGTCCTGCGACTCGTGGGGCTGTGGGTCGCCTCGATCGTCCTGGCGACGATGCTGTGGTTCGTGCTGCAGTTCTTTGCGAACCCCACCGAAGGGTTTGAGTACTACCTCGAAAACACGCGGATGCATGTCGTGCCCTTGGTCATGGCGTTTGCCGTGACCATGCCGATTGCGATTTTGCAACTACTGAAGTTCACGCATCGTTTCGCCGGCCCCGTGGTGCGACTCCGGCGGATGATGCGGGAGCTCGCCGATGGCCAGCAGGTTCCGACGCTCAAGTTCCGCGATGGCGACTACTGGCTGGATCTGGCCGACGAGTTCAATCGCATCGCAACGACGATCACCGAGCTTCGGGCGCGCGTCGACCAACTCGAAGGTCGTCCGAACGCTTCGTTTGCCACTGAAGAGGAGATGGCTGGAGTGTAAGAGACACTCGCCTCGCCAATCATCGGGCTCGGAGAGCCCTCCCACAGTTCTTCTGTTATTCACCTATTTACCCTCACGCGTTCCATGTTCAAGAGCACCAACCGACGTAAGCAACACACTACCCGCCGGGGCACGGCGACGGTCGAGCTGGCGGTGTGCCTGCCGATGCTGGCGCTACTTGTGTTTGGCAGCATCCAGGCGTGCAACTTGATCTACCTGAAGCACGCCCTGACGAGCGCGGCTTACGAGGGGACGCTGGAATTGTCTCGCCCCGATGCGACGACGGACTCGGTGACCGAGCGCGTGAACCAAGTTCTCGCCATGCACAACATCAAGCAGTCGGCTGTGACCATCACGCCCGGCGGCAAAGGGATGAACCAATTGGAACAGGGCACGCCCGTGAGCGTTCGCGTCTCGGCCAACGTCACACCGAACGTCGCCCTGAGCCGGTGGTTCCCGATGCCGAGTACGCTGGCGCACACAGCGGTTGGACCGAAATAGCAAGCACGAATGACGAATGACCAATGACCAGTAGCTGACTCCCAGAGCCTGTATTCATTGGTCATTGCTAATTCGTCATTCGTCATTCCCCGAGTTTTCCCTGAGAGTTCCGGACCATGTTCCTTCCTCATCTTCGTTCACACTCCAGTACGCTTCGCGCCCGCCGTGGTGCGATGTTGCCGCTGATTGCTATCTTGCTTCCCGTGTTGATCGTGATGCTGGGGTTCTCGGTGGACCTGGCGTTCATGCAGAACACGCGGGCGGAGCTTCGCGCGGCGACCGACGTGGCGGCGCGCGCCGGCGCGATTGAGCTGGCGAAAACGGAGAATGCCGCGGACGCCCGTGCGGCTGCGGTGGCGATGGCCGAGCGAAACAACGTGGCCGGTCAGCCGCTGAAGCTGAAGACCAGTGACATCCTGGTGGGCCGGTCCGAGCGTAACGCCGCGGGCCAGTGGGTGTTTACGAATGGTGGTCAACCCCTTAACTCGGTGCAGGTGCTGGGCGATCGCCGTGAGTCGTCACGCAGTGGCGGCGTGGGACTATTCTTCAGCCGGCTGTATGGTGTTGATAACTTTGAGCCAACCATCACCGCGACGTCGACGTTCATGAACGTTGACATCTGCCTAGTGCTCGACCGCTCGGGATCGATGGAAGGCCAGCCATTGAAGGACCTGAAGAACGCGGTGAACGTGTTCCTTGATGAACTCGAAGACACTTCGTCGGACGAGCAGGTGGCATTGGCCAGTTACGCTTCGAATGCTTCGCTCGATCGCAACCTCGACACCAACTACAGCAACATTCGCAAGGATGTCAACAAGCTAAAGGCTGACGGCATGACGGCGATTGGCCTGGGACTTCAGAAAGGGATCGACGGCGTGATGGGGAAGAATCATCGCACCCTGTCGGCACCGATTATCGTGCTGATGACCGACGGCAATCACAATACCAGCACCGAGCCAATTGTGTGGGCCCGTGAAGCGGCCAAGAAGGGCATCACCGTCCACACCATCACGTTCGGCAATTCGGCCGACAAGCCTCGTATGCTGGCGGTCGCCAACGAAACCGGCGGCAAGACGTTCCACGCGTCGAACGGCTCGCAGCTCGCCGAAGTGTTCCGGACCATCGCGAAAACCTTGCCGACGCAGTTGACCCAGTAGACGTCCTTCAGGGATAGCACCAGATCGAAGAATGACCAATGACGAACTTTCAATGACCAATGAACTCGCATGCGAACCTCGTTGGTCATTGAAAGTTCGTCATTGGTCATTCGTATCCCCCATCTATCTCGAACGAAGTCACCCTAAGTTAGTACTATGATCACTTCACGTCCCCTTCCGTCCCGCCGTGGTGCTACGACGGTTGAGTTTGCTATCACGCTGCCGATCCTATTGCTGATCGTATTTGCGGCGATTGAGTTCAGTCGCGCGAACGTGCTGATCAACTCGGCGAAGATCGCGGCGGCCGAAGGGGCTCGCAAAGGAATCATCCTGGGGACCACGGCCGACGACATTCGCGCGGTGGTGATGAACGAACTGCGGATGGTCGGCGTGTCGGCTGCCGACGTGGTAGTCGAGCCCCCCGTGGTGACCGACGACACGAAGGTGGTGACCGTGGGCCTGCGGCTACCGCTCGACGCCCGCAATGGCTACGTGACGCCGAAGTACTTCGTGGGGGACTTCATCCACAAGATCACGACCATTCCACGTGAAGCAAAGACCGACGCCGAGATGGACGACCTGCTCGCCGCGGCGTACGAGAACATGGAAGATAAGCTCGGCTCGCTGGGCAAGAATAGCGGCAATGTGCCCGGCAACTCGGGAAACAACGGCAATGGCAACGGGAATGGAAACTCCGGTAACGGCAACGGAAATTCCGGCAACGGTAACGGGAATGGGAATGGAAACGGGAATGGAAACGGAAATTCAGGCAACGGCAATGGAAACGGGAACGGCAACTCCGGCAATGGAAATGGCAACGGAGGTGGCGGCCTCGGCGGCTTCTTAGGCTGGCTGCTGGGGCTGTAAGTTGCGCGCTAACGGCAGCCGAATTCGCCGGAATTCGAGGCGCACCAGTAGGTCAGCCACGTTAGTGAATTGCCACGAAAAGGCACGACAAGCCGCGAAAACACAAGTGGATGTTTAGCCGAAGGAAGGGCACGAATCTGTCCCACACTCCTCCGAGCTGATAGCCTTTTTGTGTTTTCTTGCACCTCTTTGTGGCTATAGCTACACCGCGGCGACGATGGCTTCTTTGGCCTGCCAGCCCGCGGCGCTTCGCTCGACGCGATGGTAGAGCGTGTCGCGTTCGACTGGTTCGCGGCCTGCTTCGCGGATCAACTGCTCGATCTCGGCGACCGACATGATCTCGGGGGTCGTTGCGCCGGCGTCGTGGTAGATCAGTTCGTGCCGCACGGTACCGTCAATGTCGTCGGCTCCGTAGGCGAGCGCGACCTGCGCGGTGCCCACGCCGAGCATGATCCAGTAGGCCTTGATGTGCGGTATGTTGTCGAGCATCAGCCGGCTGACCGCCATCACGCGAAGGTCCATCAAGCTCGATGGCTTCTTGATGTTTCGCTCGTCGCCAAGCTTGGTGTTCTCGGGATGAAACGCCAGCGGGATGAATGTCTGGAACCCGCCGGTCTGGTCCTGCAGTTCGCGCAAGCGAACGAGGTGGTCGATGCGGTGGTAAGCTTGCTCGATGTGGCCGTAGAGCATGGTGCAGTTGCTCTTGAGGCCGAGTTCGTGCGCGGTGCGATGCGTTTCGAACCACCGCCGGCTGTCGGCTTTGTGCTCGCAGATTTGGTTGCGAACTTCAGGATGAAAAATCTCCGCCCCGCCGCCCGGCAGGCTGCCAAGGCCCGCATCGCGCATGTCTTCGAGCACCCAGCGGATGTCTTTCTTGGTGAGCCGGCAGAACCAGTCGATCTCGACCGGCGTCCACGCCTTGAGGTGGAGCGTGGGGTACGCATCGTGCAGCACCGACACGACCTGGCGGTACCACTCGTACTTCGCCTGATGATGCAGGCCGCCAACGATGTGCATCTCGGTGCACCCGTTGTCGACGGCTTCCTGCCCGCGAGCGAGCACCTGCTCGTCGTTCATCCAGTACCCCTTCGCCTCGCGCAGGTCGCTGCGGAACGCGCAGAACGTGCAGCGGTAGACGCAGATGTTCGTGGGGTTGAGATGCGTGTTGATGTTGTAGTACGCGGCGTTGCCATTCTTCCGCTCGCGCACCAAGTTGGCGAGCTCGCCCAGCTCGGGCAGCGGCACTTCAGGCGATTCGAGCAACAGCCCGTCCTCGGTCGTAAGCCGCTCACCGGCTTCGACTTTGTCGCGAATGGGTTTCAGGATCTCGGTGGTGGTTCGGAGCATTTTTGATTGATTCACGCAGAGGCGCAAAGACGCCAAGGGGTTGTTTTATTTAGCCACGGATGGACACGGATTATCACGGATGGGGAAGGAGCTCGACTCAGCGCTGGGCCGCTAGTAGGCACAATAGGATGCCGATTACCAACTCGATATGTCCGATGCCAAACATGTGAACGTCTCAGGTAGGGAATAGGCGGCTTCTTATCCGTGCATATCCGTGTCCATCCGTGGCTAAAACAAACCGGCGACTCCCGCTGGGCTCTAAACGATTATTAGGTCCACCAACGTAATGACCAGCATGCCGATGCTGATCACGGCGTTGACGTGGAAGAAGGCGGTGTTCACTCGGGCGAGGTCGTCGGGGCGGACCAGCCAGTGCTCGTAGGCGAGCAGCCCGGCCACGGCGACGACGCCCAGGTAGTATATCCCGCCGAGGGGTGGGTAGACCACCGGCAGCGCGGCTAGCAGCAGCACCGTCGCAGCGTGGCACGCCGCGGCGAGACGCAGGGCCCCGCGGATGCCGAGGCGTACGGGGATACTGTGCAGTTTAGCGTCGCGGTCGAACTCGAAATCCTGGCAGGCGTAGAGCATGTCGAACCCCGCGACCCACGCCAGCACCGCCCCGCCCAGCACCACGGCGGGCATCAAATCGAACGGATTGGCCATGACCGCTTCGCCCCGAATCGCAATCCACGCGGCGATGGGACTGAGCGCGAGCGCCGCGCCCAGCCAGAAATGGGCGAGCGACGTGAAACGCTTTGTGAGGCTGTAGCCGCAAAGGAACGCGAGCACGGGGACACTGAGGTAGAGCGGGAGCTTGTTGGGGAGGAACAATAACGTGCCGGCGATAAACGCGAAGGCGCAAGTGATGGTGAAGGCGGTGACCGCGCCGACGCTAAGGATTCCGGCAGGAATGTGACGGCCAGCCGTGCGAGGATTGCCGGCGTCGATCTTTCGATCCACGAGGCGGTTAAAGGCCATTGCGGCGCTGCGGGCGAAGACCATGCAGAGGAGGATTCCGAGGACTTCCTGCCAGCGGATGGCGTGATAGAAGGCGGTGAGGCGGTCGGCGATAGTAACCTCTGAACCACTCTCCATACCAGACAAGGGTAGTAGTAGATTCGCGAGAGCGGATGGAATCGGAATTGTCCATGATCCGATGCCGACGTAACTGTTGTAGAGGACGACATCGCCACCCCAAGTAAGGCCGGCCGTCAACCACCAGGCCATCACTGCGCTCATCAGCGCGAACGGCAGCGCGAACAGCGTGTGGCTGAAGCGGATGAGGGAAAGTAGGTGGGTGAGGGTCCTGAGCATCGTATCTCCACGGTCGGTGCGGAGAGACCCTGGGCGATCACGGGAAACTTGCTGTGCGTTTCCACGAGCCGCGTTTTGACGAAGGCCTCTCCCCTACCGAGTATGGAGGGAGCCTCACTCGTTTGGCAAGAACGCCCTGGCGTGGGTGTCGACGCCGGTGAGCTCGACGACGCGGCGGAATCGGACCTCGGCGGCCTCGCTCTGGCCATCGAAGTACTGCAATACCGCGAGCAGGTACTGGGCGTCGGCGTCGTTGGGGTTCTGGTCGAGGTACGTGTGCAGCTGGCGAAAAACCTCGCGCTTCGTTTCGGCCGTGGGGTAAAGCTCTTCGAGCACGAACCCCGAGTTGGGCCAATCGGGCTTGAGCTGCAGTCCGCTGCGAATCGCTGAAACCGCCTCGCCGTACTTACCCGCCCCCATCTCGGCAAAGCCCAGCCGGAAGTAGATGTCGGCCACGTCGGGGGCTTGGGCCTGGGCCTTGCGATAACGCTCGACCGCTTGGCGATAGTCGCCACGCTTGAACTGACGATCGCCATAGTCGACGAACTTCCACGCGCGGGCGCGAGCCGTGGGATTGCTGAGCTTGGGCGGAGCGGCCGGTGCTTGGGCTGCGGCTTGGATGATTGGATTCAGATTGCCGCCACCGCCGGCGTTGTTGTTATCGACCCCTAGGAAGTCGCGAACCGCACGCGGACCGAAGATCGCCCCCGCGTCGCCCGCCACGGGTGGGTAGTAGATCGGCCCCCAGCTGCGGCATCGGCCGTTGCACCAACGACCGCCGCAGTACGGGCAAAGGTAGTTGCCGCCGTAGTAGAAGGAGTCGTCATAGTAGGTGTAGCGGTCGGGGTACCAACCGTAGTAGTAACCGCCGCCGGGGACGGTGTAGTGAGTGGTGCGTCGCCGCGAGGGATTGGCCTTGATGCCGTTGCGATCGACGCCGGTGCCGGGCTGGTAGTTGCGCGGCGTCTCGATATCGGGAGCGGTGCGGATCATCTGAGCGAGCGAATCGTCCGACCACGCCATGCTCGCGATTGCGATCGCGGCGAATACTCGAAATTTGAGCTGTTGGAAATCCATGACCGTCACTCCCCGTGAATTGGGGGCCTGCCGAGCCCCTCGCTTTGAATTATTCCCATTCCCGCAAATAGTTCAAACGAAATCCGCCCAGATCGTGGCGGTGATAGACCTTGCCGAGCGTGTTCGAGCTTGTGGTGCGGCGCGGGGACATGGTTTATACTGCCGAGGCTTCGCGGCTGGTGTGGCCGCGGTGCCCCCGCCCCCCGGCCAGCCTCGCAAAGTCAGCATGCCTAACCCCCGCCATCTGCGTGGCTTCACGTTGGTTGAACTGCTGGTGGTGATCGCCATCATTGGTATCCTGGTCGCTCTGCTTCTTCCCGCAGTGCAATCGGCACGCGAAGCGGCGCGGCGATCGAGTTGCCAAAACAACCTCCGGCAAGTCGCCATCGCGATGTACTCGCACCACGACGCGATCAAGCATTTTCCGAGCGGCGGTTGGGGTTACGTCTGGACGGGCGACCCCGATCGAGGTTCCGGGCGCAAGCAGCCCGGCGGTTGGGCGTTTTCGATTTTGCCCTACCTGGAGCAAACCTCACTGAAAGCCCTCGGCCGCGGCGCGAGCGATTCGGTAAAGCGAACGCTGGCCGCACAAGTTGCCACGACTCCAATTGCTTCGCTCAACTGCCCGAGCCGCCGGCAACTGGCCACGTATCCCTACGGTGGTTCGCACGAAGTCCGCAACGCCGAGCCAACCGCCATGGTGTTCAAGACCGACTACGCCGCGAACGCGGGGGATCTGATCATTGGCGACCTCGGCCCCGAGAAGCTCGAGGACGCCGAGAATGGCGTGTACGACTGGAAGAACACGGCGAAGGCCACCGGCGTGCTCTATCCTCGCAGCGAAGTGAGCACCGCCAAGATCACCGACGGCACTTCGCAAACTTACCTAGTCGGCGAGAAACGCTGCACGCCCGAGGGCTACGACTGGGGGGACGACCAGCACGCTTTCTTGGGGCATGGCAACGACACCTCGCGTTACACGGCGCTCAATCTGCCACCCATCCCCGACGGCGAAGTCGCGGGGCACACGCGCTTTGGTGCCGCGCACGTCGCCGGCTGTTACTTTGCATTTGCCGATGCCTCGGTGCGGCTGGTGAGTTACGACATCGACCCTGAGATTCACCGCCGCCAAGGCACCCGCGGCGAAGGCCTGCACGCCGACTCGGATACGCCCTAGGCTGCTCGACTAGTTTTCAAACTTACTTCCTTTTGCATTTCATGAGACTTGGTCATGCCATCGATGATTCGGACGCTGCTGTCGCTCGGAGTGCTCGCGTTGTTGTCGTCCACCACATTGGCGCAGTCCGCTGGCGAGGCCATCTACCAACAGCGATGCGCCCAGTGCCACGGCAAGGACCTCACCGGTGGCAACACGCAGAGCATGGTCGATGGCAACTGGCAGTTCGGACGTAGCGATGGCGACCTGATGCGGAACATCAAGTTCGGCATCTCGTCGGTCGGAATGCCCGAATACCGCACCGTGATGTCGGACGATCAGATTCGCCAAGTCATTTCATTCATTAAGGAAGCCCAAAACCGCGCGGGGGTGGAGCGTCCGCCGGTTCCCGAGAAGCTGCTCACGCGCCACTACGACGTTGGCGTTGAGAAGTGGATTCCCGAAGGGCTCGAGACACCTTGGGGCATCGCGTTCGCCGACGATGGCACGGCACTCGTCACCGAGCGGCCCGGTCGTTTGCGGGTGATTCTCAACGGCAAGCTGCATCCCGATCCCATCCGTGGCACGCCGGTACCCAACGCTGAGAACCAGGGTGGTTACATGGACGTGGCGCTCGACCCCGACTACGCCGAGAATGGCTGGGTGTACCTGGCGTTCGCCGACACCAAGCCGGGTGCCACCGCGCGGAGTCCGCTGACAATGACGCGAGTCGTGCGAGGTCGCATCCAGGATCACCAATGGGTCGAGCAGCAAGACGTGTTCACCGCGCCGGACTTCAGCTACACCCAAACTCGGCATCACTACGGCGGCCGACTGGCGTTCGATCACGAGGGGCATTTGCTCATCTCGATCGGCGACCGCGGCGTTGGCGAGCAAGCCCAAGACACCCGCTGGCCCAACGGCAAGGTGCACCGCGTCTGGCCCGATGGCACGGTGCCCGAGGACAACCCTTTTGCCGACGGCGAGAAGGGTCTCAAAACCATCTTCACCTACGGCAATCGCAACGCGCAGGGCCTCGCCGTGCATCCCGAGACGGGCGCTATTTGGGAGACCGAGCATGGTCCCATGGGTGGCGACGAAGTGAACATCCTGAAGTCCGGCGCGAACTATGGCTGGCCCAAGACCACGTACGGGCTCGACTACACAGGCGAAGTGATCAGCGAGAACCTGACGCTCGAAGGGACCGAGCAACCCGTGCTCTACTGGGTTCCCTCGATCGCCGTCTGCGGCACGCGGTTCTGCCAGGGCGATGAGTTCCCGCAGTGGCAGAACAACTTACTCGTTGGCGGCCTCGGCCACGAAGAGCTCCGCCGGTTGGTAGTCGATGGCGACCGCGTGATCCATCAAGAGCTCTTGCTCAAAAACGCCGGCCGCGTCCGTGATGTCCAGTGCGATCCGAATGGCAACGTCTACGTGATCCTGAATGGCCCCGACATGATTTTGAAGCTGACGAACGAGGGGAAAGCGATTCGGCAGTAGGTGGGAACAATCGCATTGTTCAAACCCCTAGCCCACGACGGGAGTCGTAGGTTTCGGCGCGATCTGAATCGCAATGCGTACGTATCGATCAAAACCCAAGACTCCCGTCATGGGCTAATCGTGGGGAGCACTGCTGAGTTCCGAATTCGTTCAATCACCAAACATCAACATCGCCATTGGAACCGTCATCGCCGAAATCATGAGGCACATTGCCGAGAGGAGTACGGCCTCGGCGAGTATTGGTTGTTGGCTTTCGGAGGGTTGATGTTGATTGATTGCAAGTGTCACGCCCACGGCAGCGAAGGCTCCGATTGCTACGCTGAACCGGAGAGTTAGGTGGGATTCGACCAGTGAGGTTACCAGCAACAACCACACACTCAGCACGACGCAGAACGCCGTTACCGAGGTCAGCAACGTGCGTAGATTGAAACGTGGCATGGCTGCAAAACCCAAGACTTCCGTCATGGGCTAGGGCGAATTGCGAAGCATGGAGGTTTTGATCCGCGCGTATCCGCCCCGATCCGCGAGCATCCGCGACGAATTCGTATCCTACCGCATCCGCGATTCGATCTCGCCCACCACGTCGTCGAGCTTCACACGCACCTGTTCTAGCGAGTCGCGGTCGCGGATCGTGACGGTCTTGTCGGTGAGCGTGTCGCCGTCGATGGTAATGCAATACGGCGTGCCGGCTTCGTCTTGGCGGCGGTAGCGACGACCGACCGCACCCTTCTCGTCGTAGAACACCGGGAACTTCGCCTTGAGCGCGCGGTACAGATCCTTGGCGACTTCCGGCATTCCGTCCTTCTTCACCAGCGGGAAGATGGCGGCTTTCACCGGCGCGAGGCGTGGGTGGAACTTCATCACCGTGCGGGTTTGCATCTTGCCATTCTCGTCCGGCGCTTCGTCCTCGGTGTAGGCCTCGCACAGGAAGGCGAGCGTCGCGCGGTCGGCACCGGCCGAGGGCTCGATGACGTGCGGCGTGAAACGCTCGTTGGTGATGTCGTCGCGGTACGTCAAGTCACGCCCCGATCCACGATGCACCGGCTTGCCATCCTCGCCCAGTTCGACAGTCAGCGGGCAGCTTTTGGGGTCGAGCTTTCCTTCCATGTGGCTGCGAAGGTCGAAGTCGCCACGATGCGCGATGCCTTCGAGCTCACCATACTCACCCTCGGGCAGGAACGGGAAGGCGTACTCAATGTCCGCCGTGCCGGTGGAGTAGTGGCTCAGTTCGTCTGGGTCGTGATCGCGGAGTTGCAGTCGGCCTTCGGCCAGCCCGTGATCCAAGTACCACTTGAACCGGCGATCGCGCCAGTACTGGTACCACTGTTTTGACGACTCGGGATGGCAGAAGAACTCAATCTCCATCTGCTCAAACTCCCGCGAGCGGAACGTGAAGTTCCGTGGCGTGATTTCGTTGCGGAAGCTCTTACCAACCTGCGCGATGCCAAACGGAATCCGAACCCGCGTGCTGTCGCACACGTTCTTGAAGTTCACGAAGATACCTTGGGCCGTTTCGGGGCGCAGGAACGCTCGGCCTTCTTCACCTGCGAGTGCGCCGATGGTCGTGGGGAACATCAGGTTGAAGTCGCGCGGCTCGGTCAGCGTGCCCGGCTCGCTGGCATCAGGACCCAAGGCCTGGGTGACCTCGCCAATCTTGTCCAGCGTCGTCACCGGTCCATCCCATTTCAGTTGTTCGGCATCCTTCGTGCGGAGCTTGAAGTGTTTGAGTGCACGCCGCTCGATATCAGGTTCTTCGTCCTCGGCCATCGTCGTGACGAACAGTTTCTGATCGCGATACTCGGCCCAACGTCCGCGAACCTGATCGTAGCGGTAACGCTTCTTCGACTCGCGACAGTCGACCATCTTGTCGACGAACAGGTCGAAGTGGCCACTGCACTTCCACACCTGCGGGTGCATGATGATCGTGCAATCGAGGCCGCACATTTCGTAGCTGGTCGGCGCGCCGGGGAGTGTATCGAGGTCGTCGTGGCGGGTGACCATGTCCTGCCACCACGCTTCTTTGACGTTCCGCTTGAGCTCCACGCCCAATGGTCCGTAATCCCAAAAGCCGTTCAAACCGCCGTAGATTTCGCTCGACTGAAACAAGAAACCGCGACGGCGGCAGAGCGATACGATCTTTTCCATGTCCATTGGGAAGCCTCGGCTCGATATGAAACGCAGGGAGCGAAAAGGGCGAAAACACGCATTCTACCGGTGGTCGAGAGATGCGGCGAGGGGCGTGAAGACACTGCAATCTCCACAAGCGTACGTTATCTCAATCCGGTTCCTCATATTGAATGAAGCTCAGCCGCGCAGGTGGCTCACACGAGTCGGGAAGCTCCAGTTCTCCTGCAGGCGTAATCAACGGAAAGTCCCAGTTGAGATAGTGCATGAAGAACGTCAGTCGCAACTCTTCGTCGACGACGATGTTTCTCGGATACTGACCAAGCAAATCGGACTTGCCTTCACTGTCCAGCACCCGTTCATCCCACGGACATTGCCAACTACCGCGATCCTTGTCGGGCCATTCTTGCGTAAACGCTCCGACATCTAATGGACCACGATGATTGGAGATATGCAACTCTATGAGGTGACAAGGTTGGCGCGACTTAACACGGTAAACGCCGATAATGTCGATCTTCATAAGTGGTTCTCCCTCCGGGATTCGTTCGAAACTTGAGGTTAGCGTACGATACTTTATGACCTCAACTCAAGGCGAGCCGGAAGCGTAAGCGCCCGGAGAAAATTGCTCTATCGCACACCCCCTCTACAACCGAAGACACCCCGCCCCCCGATCAAGTTCGGGCACCACCGGTTTCGAGTCGATCATTGCGCACACGACCAAATCTTCGTCGTGGCCGATCTCCAGCAGGTTCTTGCCGCCGGGGGTTTCGCGGAGTTCCAGGGCGAGCTGCGCGTCGAGCGAACGGCCGTATGCCTTCGCGCTCGTTACCAGTTCGTTCCACTCACCGCGAGTGGCTTGGGCTCCTTCGTTGAGCGTCCACTCGCCACGCGCCGCGAAAGCATCGGCCAGCGCGCCGGCGATCAACAGGTCGTCACGCGAGACGTGGCCGCCCGTCCCCGCGCAGAGAACATGCACGACCGGTTCGTCCAACAGTTCGTCGACCAGCGCCGAAAGGTTCACCGCCGAGCCCATGATCACTCGCGAGGCGAGGCGGGCGTGGTTGATTGCCCGGGTGCCGTTGGTGGTCGTGAATAGGATTCGCTTGCCGAACACGACGTCGGGCGTATAGTCCGAGGGAGAGTTGCCGAGGTCGAACCCCGGGATCAGCTCGCCCCCCCGCTCGCCGCCAAGCAGCACCTGGCTGCGGTCGTAGTCGCCGGCCGCCGCCAGCACCGCGTCGACCTCGACGAAGGGCACGACGTCCTTCGCCCCGGCGGCCAGGGCGTGGCACACCGTGCTGGAGGCCCGTAGTTGGTCGATCACCACCACGGCCACGTCCGCCAAATCGTGCTCGGCACAAAACTGCGGCAAATAATGAACGTAAAGCGAAGGCATGGCAGGCAAGACCGTAGAAGTTAGAACGAATTGCTGCTCTATTAGACCCTACCGAAGCCCACTGCGTTAGAGCCGGGAATTCGTCGCGGATTTGCGCCGATTGAAGCGGAGAATCGCGGATGATGAGCTCGTTAGCCCCCCCAATAAGAATCCGCGTGTAACCCGCTTCGATCCGTGCCCATCCGCGACTGATTCTTCACTGCCTTTCGACGTCCACCATGACTACCACCGCTGCCACCATTGATAAGTCGTCGTCGCGGGTTCGCCGGATGTTTGGCGAGATCGCGCCGCGGTACGACTTCTTGAATCACCTGCTCTCGATGAACGTCGATCGCTACTGGCGATGGCGGACCGTGCGGAAGGTGAAGCCGGTGGCGAATGGCGGGCCGATCCTTGATGTCTGCACGGGCACCGGAGACCTTGCCATTGCGTTTGATAAGGCAGCGCACGGCAAGCTCCCCATCGTGGCGGCTGACTTTTGCCCCGAGATGCTCGAGCTTGGCGAAGTGAAGAGTCGCCGGCGTGGCAGCGACCATCGCATCGACTTCGTCGAAGGGGACACCGAAAACCTGCCACTGCCGGACAACGAGTTTCAAATCGTCAGCGTCGCGTTTGGCCTTCGCAACGTGGCGGATACCGATCGCGGACTCGCCGAGATGACGCGGTGCTGCAAGCCCGGCGGCAAAGTGGCGGTGCTCGAATTCACGACGCCCCGCTACCAACCGATGAAGGGTCTCTACGGCTGGTACTTCCGCAACGTCCTGCCACGCATTGGTCAAGTGCTGATGCGAAACAACTCCGCTGCCTACGAGTACCTGCCCGAAAGTGTCGGCAAGTTCCTGCAGTACGAAGAGCTCACCGAGCGAATGGAAGCCGCCGGCCTGAAGAACGTCCGGTTCTATCCCATGACGTTTGGCATCGCGACGCTGTACGTAGGTGAGAAACCGTAGAACGGAGCTTGCATTATTAATTACTGACTTACCACGGAGAGCACGGAGGACACGGGAGGAAAAAGAATAGGACGCGGATCACGCGGATTTGGCAGGAGTTGCGCGGATCAGGAGTGAAGAGTTCAATATGTAAGCTGATTGAGTCAAGTCGCTACTTCTATCTCAGCAAAGATTAAATCAAAGAGAAACAAATCCGCGTTCATCCGCGTCCCATTCTTACCTTTCTTGATTTCTCTGCGTCCTCCGTGCCCTCTGTGGTTAATCCTATTTAGGTAACGGAATATACTCCGTTGTACGAATGAAGAAGCCGGTTGTTGTTGGTATCACGGGGGCGAGCGGCGCGGCGTATGCTGTGCGGTTGATCGAAGTGCTGCTTATCGCCGGACGCGATGTCTACCTATCGATCAGCCCGTCGGGTCGCGAAGTGATTCGGCAGGAGCTCGACCTGCACGTCGACCTCGACGACTTTCATGCCGACAGCTTGCTGCTGGGGGCTGGTCGCTCTTCGAGTGGCAAAACCATCGCCGACATCACCGAAGTCTCGACCGGCGACAGCAACGTCCTCGGCAGCGGCATGGTTCGCAAGGGGAAGCTGCATTACTTCGGCTACCGCGATTTCATGTCGCCGATGGCGAGTGGCTCTTTCCTCACCGGGGGCATGGTCGTCTGCCCATGCTCGGGCACCACGCTCAGCGCGATCGCCGCGGGTTCGGCGAGCAACTTGATCCAACGCGCCGCCGAAGTGCATCTCAAAGAACGCCGCAAACTCGTACTCGTGCCCCGCGAGACACCGCTATCGCTCCCCGCGATCGACAACATGCGCCGCGCCACCGAAGCCGGTGCCGTGGTGCTCCCCGCCTCCCCCGGCTGGTACCACGGTGTCGAATCGGTCAAAGATCTAATCGACTTTGTCGTGGCGCGGATTCTGGATCAGCTAGAAATCGAGAATGGCCTGATTGATCGCTGGGGCACCGAATAGGGTTTCCACATGAATTGTGGAGGCACAATCAGTTTTGGTGCATCCGAGTCGCTAGGTGCTCGATTTGCCCGCGAAGGTTCGCGAGCAGCATGGTCGGGCTTGCGCCGCGAGCCAGCTCGCCGTAGAAGCCGCTCGGGCCGCCAGCCCGTTGGGCGATGATCGCTTCGGCAGTGCGGCCCACCTCGGCAAGTTCTTGCTGCATCTCGATCACGCGATGGTCGGCCGCGCGGCTGGTGTTCCACAGGCTCATCAGCACGCGTGTAAGCCCGCCGATAAGGAACGCCTGGCCCGCAAGCGTTACCCCGACTCCCCACTGCCAGAACTCGGGGAACTCGCTAAACAGCCCCATCCCCATCAGCACGACGCCACCTGTGGCGAGGCCAAGCCCGATGGTGAGTGCGAACCATGCAACCCACTGCGTGCGAAGTTCACTCGCGCGGCGACCACGGACCGAACGGTGCACGGGTGCCGCGGCGTTCGTCGTGGCAGCTGGTATTCGATCGTCGACGATCGAGAAGGCATCAACCCAATGGATCGCTCCTTCAAGACTATCGCTGCTAGCAAGTCGAAGTGGCGTGCGAAGCGAACGACCAATGCGACGCATCCGCCGATCGGTCGACCACTCTTCGGACACCGCGGCTTCTTTGGGCCGCATCGCTTCCACGCGGTGGCTGCTGTCGCTCACGCGTCCGCAGCGCGAACACCCGGCCGGTGCACCGATTTTGGCGGCAATCGCCGGAACATCCTGCCCGCAATGCTGGCACCACATACTCGCGCAAGCCCCCACACACGTCGAAGAAGAGATCGTCGTTTCTAGCATCGGCCGGGTGGCGCGCGAAACTTTGACGATTTCAGGGAGTTGAGGGGCGAAAGAACTCGTCGCGGATATTCGCGGATCGAGGCGGATGCACGCGGATTCTGGGAACGCTAATCCGCGCTAATCTTCGCTAATGGATCTCTCTTGGCGGAGATTCATCGCAAGTCTTCGACACGAATGCCCATTTGGTCGACAAGAGTCTCCGTAGAACGCCCACACTAATAGCGAATATCAATGCGGCGACGACAAGGTTCACCAGCCACGCACCCCAGATTACTTCAGGCGGTAGTCGTCGTTTCATCCCGTCGGCGCCATAAATTGCGCACTTCCAGGGTGGCAGCGGCCAACCTCGCATTAGTAGGAACTTGCCGAGCGCGGAGTAGTTTTTCGGCGGCTCCACTCCATACTTTGCTGCGTCCGGTGACACTCTTAGATTTACGCCCACTACCGGTACCGCGACAAGCATGGAAAGCAGGAGCGTTCGCAAGCTATATTGAAACATATTCGCGTTTCTCCGCTTTGATCCGCGCCAATCCGCGACTAATTCTTCTCCTCCGCGACGGATTGTTTCTTGTCACCCACCGGCCAGTCGCGGCGGATCCAACGGACGATCAGGCTGATCTCGTCGTCGGTCAGCGTGTTGAGGCTGGGCGTGTCGGGATGCGTGGCGAAGCCGGGCATCAGGCGCTCGGGGTCGTCGTAGTTGTCTTCGCTGTAGTAGAACCGCTCGGTCTGCGGGTCGCGAATGAACGCGGTGAGCCACTCATCGCTGGCGTAGCCCGTGAGGTCGGGACCCGCGCCAACTTCCTCGTCGCCCATGGTGTGGCAATCGATGCAGGAGAACTCGTTGAGAGCAAGCTCCATACCGAGCTCGATCTGCGCTGAATCCCGAGCGTCCATTTCCTTCTGGTAAGGCAGTTGGGCGAGCGACGAGATGGCCCACGCCGTGGCGGCGACCTTCTTCTTGAACGCCTCCTTCTCTTCGTCGGGCGTTTCTTCGAGCGTGTCGCGAATATTGGTGTTCACCCAGTCGACCATCTCGCCTTCGGCAAAGATCGTGTGGCCGAAATAGTCGGGCCCCGCGATCTTCTCGGCGTCGAGCATCCCTTCCATCCACTCCCGGCTACCAAAGCCAAACAGGTTGGCGGCAGTCGGCTCTTTGACGAACACAGTTTGCAGTGGCGGACCGTCCAGCGGATTTTCGAGCGCCGGGTCGTGGTGGCTATGGCACGACGCGCAGTGCAGTTCGAACAGCCGGCGGCCTGCGATCATCGGATCGTTGCGGGTCTGATGCCGGGAGCCTTCGACGGGAATGCCCAGCGACGCAAGCTCCACCGCCCGCTCGGCCTCGGCGTGGGCGAGCCTTAGGTCCGATTGGTAGTGCAGCGACTTCTCGGTCTCGCCGTTGAGGTCTTCATGGTACGAGACGTAGGTCAACCCGATGATGCCCGCTAGCACCGCGCACACGAACATCACGTTGAACCGCCGGCCGAGTTGCCACTTGCCGATGAACGGCATCAGCACCAAGGTCAGCAGCAGTAAGCCCGGGATCAACTGCGAGGCAACGAACATGCCGCTCGCACCGGGGAAGTACTTGAGCATTTGGAACAGAAAGCGGAAGTACCACTCGGGCCGTGCCGTGTTGAACGCGATCGATGCATCCGCTGGCGGGCCAAGCTCGGCGGGGCGGTACGCCGTGATCATCATGACGGTCCCTATCACGGCGAGGCACACCAGACCATCGCGCAGCGCCTGGTCGGGCCAGTACACGCCATCGGGTTTGTCGCTCTTCGTGGCGGGTTCGGTGTAGCCATGCCGCCGAACCGAAGCGACGTGCAGCACCACCAGGAATAACAGGATCGCTGGCAACACACCCGCGTGCAGCGCGAAGAATCGCGTCAGCGTGTGGTGCCCGAAGTCGTCGCCACCCAGAGCAATTGCTCGCGCTTGATCCCCGAGACCAGGAGTCACGCCGGCAATGTTCGTCGCGACGCCGGTTGCTTGATAACCACGCTGATCCCAGGGCAATAAGTAACCCGTCTGCCCCAGCCCGAACAGCACCAGCATCATCGCGATGCCAATCCAGTGCGTCACCTCACGCGGGGCGCGATACGCGCCGTAGATGACCACCTGCAGCAGGTGGATCGCCATCAGGATCATCACGGCCGACGACGTGTAATGATGAATGCCTCGCAGCCAAGTGCCACCCTGCATCTCGTGTTCGATGTAGTACACGCTCTCCCAAGCCGTCTGCGTGCTGGGGCTGTAATGCATCCACAGGAACACACCGGTGATGAACTGCACGACCACGGCGAACACCAGCGCGGTGCCCCACGTGTATCGCCACTTGGGTCCACCGGGGACGCGCTCGTACAGCACCGAGCGAATTGCTTCGCGAAAACCCGTCCGACTCTCTAGCCAGTTCAATATCGATTGCATGATCCGTCGCACCTGTCGCACCAAGTCACGTCTTGTGAGATTCCGCCCCGCGCCGCACCGTTTAGGATGGTACTAGATCGCCACCTTCTCGGAGATACCCTGCTTGAAGCGTCGATAGTCGACCAGCACGTCGCCGGTCGCCTTGTCCACCTTCACGTCCAGCGTGTCCATATCGCGGGGGCTGGTCGTGCAGTTCGCGTCCTGATGGCCATCGACGTGGAAGATGGCGTTGTGGCACGGGCAGATGAAGCAGTCCTCGGCCGAACTGAAATTGAAGATGCAACCAAGGTGAGGGCAAACCGAGCTGAACGCGATCGGCAATTCGTCTTCGCTCTTGCGAATCAGAAACACCGGCTTCTCGGGCTGCGGGTCGTAGAGATTCCACTTGTCGCGCGGCTCGGCGTTGATCACCGGAAACAACCGCGGCTTGCCATCGGCGGGCAGTTGGCTGAGCGATGTCACGCGAATCCAGTTGCCGTCCGCCGACTTCTGCTTCTTCCGCAGCGGGTCGACCAGCACCGCGAGGCCCGGCACCGTGGCGAGCGCGAGCGCCCCCAGGCCCACCATCGCGGCGGCGAGTTTCGACATAAACGAGCGCCGCGGCACATCGCGCGCGGGGGTTGATTGATCATTCATCGCGAGAGTCTCCACCTTTTAACTGTCCGCAAACAGCCATTTTGGCACACATTTTTCTACCGGGCCATCATTTTCTCGGCGAGCGCCGCGACGATTTGCTCCCGAGCCTCGGTAACCGGAGCGGCAATTCGCAATCCCGCCGCCGCCCGGTGCCCGCCCCCCCCGAACTTCTCGGCAACGGCTCGCACGTCGAATTCCCCCTGGCTGCGAAGGCTCACTTTCGTCAGCGCGGGGTCGACCGCCACGAGCAGGGCCGCCACCTCGACGCCGGCGATCGTCAGCAAGCGGTTTACCACGTCTTCGCTATCGCTCGCCTCCGCACCAGTCTCCGCGATGTCGTCGAGCGTCGCCACAGCGTGCGCCATGCGGCCATCGGCGTCGACGAGAATGCTGGTCATGATCCGGCCATGCAATTGCACCCGGGCCAGCGTGTTCTGCTCGTACAACTGTCCGAACATGTCCGAAGGCGAAGCTCCTGCGGCCACCAACTTCTCGACCGCCGCGTAGGTCGTCGCGCCAACCGAGGGAAAACGAAACCAACCGGTGTCGGTCGCAATCGCGGCGAACAGTGCCGAGGCCATCTCTTCCGAAACGGGAACGCCGAGTGCCTCTATCGCTTCAAGCACCAGCCGTCCATTGGCCTCGGCCGAGTCGTCTTTGAACACAATCGCACCCATGTCGTCACCACTCACGTGGTGATCGATCACCACCTTCTGGGCGTTCGATGCACGAATCACTTCGCCCATTGGACCGAGCTGTTGCCAAGCGCTGGTGTCAAGCACCATCATCACGTCGACGCCCTCCGCCAGCAGCTCGCTGGGAAGGACATTCTCACCGAGCGTCTCGATGCGGCGGTGCGGATCCATGAACTGAATGTGCGGCGGAACCGAGTCGGAGTTCACGACGCGGACTTTCTTGCCTAGTGCCTCGAGCGCGGCGGCCATTGCCATCTCGCTGCCGAGCGCGTCGCAGTCCGCGCGCATGTGCGTGGTGAGCACAAACGATTCGTTCGCAGCCACCAAGTCGACAAACTCTCGCCACGCAATTGCCATCAAGTCCTCGTTGCCGTTTGGCCGATGTGGGCCAGGTATTCGGTTGCCAGTTGTCCCGCCGAGGCGACGTCCATCTCGAGCTGCGTCTTAAGCGCGGTGGCTGAGTCGAACATCCGCGTGTCACGCAGCCGCTCCAGGAAGTCGACTTCCAGAATCTGGCCGTACAGAGTCTCGTCGGACCCAATCAAGTGTACTTCGACCTTGGTGGTCATGTCGCCAAACGTCGGATTGGGCCCCAAATTGAGCGCCGCCGGCACTCCGCGACCCGCCACCCACGCCACGCAAGCATACACGCCGTGGGCTGGAAGCAGCGTGTCGATTCCTTCGAGATTCGCCGTGGGATAACCGAGCTCGGTCCCCCGCCCTGCCCCGTGCGTCACCAAGCCACGTATGCGGTACGGCGACGTGAGCCAACGCCTCGCTTCGCCCACACGCCCCAAATGCACCAGGTCGCGGACGCGCGAGCTACTAATGAGCGATTGGTCTTCTTCCAACGGTTCGACGATGTCGAGCGTGATCCCCTCGCTCGCGGCGTACTCGGCGAGCGTGGCGATGTTCCCTGCGCGGTTCTTGCCAAAGAAAAAGTTCGGCCCTTCAACAATCGCGCGGGCATCGAGCACTTCGAGGATCACGCGATCGAAAAACTCGCGCGGCACCAGCGACAACAGCCCCATATCCGTGGGGTAGGCGACCACCCAATCGACCCCAAGCCCGGCGAGCAACTCGGCCTTGCGCTCAGTCCACGTCAGCGGTGGCGGACAAGCCTCGGGACGCAACAGCCTTGCGGGGTGGGGGTCGAACGTGAACACCACCGCCGGCCCTCCCACTTCGCGAGCCCGCTCCAGCAGCTTCGCAATGATGCGAGCGTGCCCCAGATGAACGCCATCGAAGTTCCCGATGCTCACCGCCCCCCCACGGGCAATGGGTGGCAAATCGTGAACATGGCGAATAACTTGCACCGGCTGGCTCTCGTGCGGCCTGAAAAACTACCAAACCACCAGTATCGAACCCGCGGGGGTTTAGGTCAACGCGGGGGGAGTTTCGACCTGGGACGGTGCTCTGCCCGCGTGATAAAATAGAATGGTAGAATTGAAGCGTCCCAGGGATCCCATCTCATGAGCACCGAATTTGCACAAATCGAAGCCATCCTGCCACGACTATCGGCGGCGGAACGCCTGCTGCTCGCCCAACAACTGACACGCGAGACGGGGCTCACGGGTGCGGGAAATTCGGACCTGATCACCGGAATCGATGTCGATCCCCGTGTGTGCGGCGGCGAAGCGCGGATCGTTCGCACGCGCATACCCGTCTGGCTGTTGGAGCAGGCTCGTCGGTTGGGGAAATCTAATAGCGAACTATTGGCGGCCTACCCTTCTTTGCGAGACGACGACCTCATCAACGCGTGGCGATACGTCGAACTCCATCGCGACGAAATCGAACAGCAGATCGTCGACAATGAGGCCGCGTAATGGCTCGGCTCTACGCCAATGAAAACTTCCCGCTTCCCATAGTCCAACGACTCCGAGAGCTGGGGCACGATGTTCTTACCACACTCGATGCCGAAACCAGCGGGGGGAGTCCGACGACACGTAGGTCCTCGGCTAATGTGTGAGAATAAAGAGTGTTCTCTCCACTTGAAGGTGAATAGCCGACGACCTACGTGTCGTCGGACCATGAGCCTCGGTCCGATGCACTACTCCCCCAACTCCCGAAACGCCGACGGCAAGTAGTCGACAATATCCGTCGCAATCAGCGAAACCTGTCCGAGCTTCTCCGCCGCGTGGTCGCCGGCCAGTCCATGCACGTGCACGCCGAGACGTGCGGATTGCCAAGCGTCGAGACCTTGCGCCAGCAGTGCCGCGATCACGCCGGTGAGCACGTCCCCCGCTCCGCCGGTTCCCATGCCGGGGTTGCCGGTCGCGTTGGTGGCGTGCTGCTTGTGGTTCGCCACGACGGTGCCCGATCCCTTGAGCACCACAATTGTCTGGTGCGACTTGTCACGCAGCGCAAGTGCCAGTGCTCCCTTCGTTCGCGTGGAAGGACGCGCGCCGAGTTTGTCCCCCGTCAACCGCGCAAACTCACCTGGGTGCGGAGTGAGGACGCGTGGGCCGCGCGGCGTGGCGAGCGCCTCGGGCAGCTTCGCCAGTGCGTTGAGCGCGTCGGCGTCCACCACCATTGGCTTCGCAACCTGCGTGTAAAGTTGCTCGACGATGGATACGATCGCCGGCGAACGGCCCAGCCCCGGACCAATTGCAATCACGTCGGCTTCCTTGACCAGCTCCATCAACGGATCCATCGCGTGCGTATCGAGCCGATCGTCGTCGTCCGCCAGGCCCACCGTCATGTAGGCGGGCGAGAAACTCGCCACGGTCGACTGCACGCACCGCGGCGTCGCAATGGTCACCAGCCCCGCGCCCGAGCGCAGCGCCGCCATGCCCGACAGTGAGATGCTCCCAGCCATCCCACGCGAGCCACCCACCAGCAGCACTCGGCCATAATTGCCCTTATGCCCTTGCTGATCGCGAGGTTCGAGTCTCGGCACCGCTTGCTTCGATAGATCTTTTACCGTGTCTTTCATAGGGCGGATTGTAGCAGAACTTCGCGGCCTCCACAGGCGGTTGCGGATGCCCCTGCCCTGCGCGATAACACACGTATGGAAGACCGCATCGCCCTCACCCGCCAGCAATCGCGCGAAGTCGATCGCATTGCTATCAACCAGTACGGCATGTCGGGTCTGGTGCTCATGGAAAACGCCGGGCGTGGGTGCGTGGATCTCCTAGAGCGCCGCGGCATCGCCGGCCCCGTCGCCATCCTCTGCGGCAAAGGCAACAACGGCGGCGACGGATTTGTCATCGCGCGGCATCTGGAGATTCGCGGGTACGAAGCCCGCGTAATACTCGTGCCGCGCCCCGAGGAACTCACCGGCGACGCGGCCGCGAACTTTCAAATCCTCCGGAAGTCTGGCTCGATGATTATTCCACTCGCCGACGAAGGGGGTTCAGCCGCATTGCCGGACGCACTCGATCACGCGTGCCAAGGTTGCGACTGGCTCGTCGACTGCCTACTCGGCACCGGCGCCACCGACGATCCCCGCCCGCCGTACGACTCGATCATCGAATGGATGAACGCCGAACCCGCGAAGCGCCTCGCCATCGACGTCCCCAGCGGCCTCGACTGCGACACGGGCATCGCATCAGCGACTACCGTTCGCGCGAATGTCACCGCGACGTTCGTCACCACGAAAGTCGGCTACGCAAATCCCTCGGCGCAAGCGTACTTGGGAGAAGTCGAAGTGATCGACATCGGGATCCCAAGGAAGTTGCTAGAAGAAATCCCCCAATAGCCGACGACCTACGCGTCGTCGGACCGACTCAACAGGCTTCTCAAGTATCACAGCTGAGCGGGGCGCCACGTTCCCTCTCCCCGTCCCTCACCCGGGACGAGGAGAGGGAACTCTATTGGTCGGGGGGAGGGAACTCAAGTCGCTATCCCGCGTTGAGTTCCACCTCGGGACTATCTGCCACGTGTACCCAGCAGTGCACGTGCGGCGCGCCGCGGAAGTGCCAGACGAACGCGGGGCCTTCTAGCCGCCAGTTGTCCCACACTTTGTCGTTACCCAGGTCACCCTCCTGGTAAAACGCCAGGTGGCACGCGTTGAGGCCGCCGTGCTTTTCGAGGCACTTGAGCACTTCGTTCTGATCGTCGGTGCGGTAGGGCTCGATAAGTTTCTTCAGCACCACCTGCATGTGCTCTTGTTGATCGCTCGAAAGCTGGCCCACTGGGATGCCCTGGAACTCCTTGACCGCGTCGCCCTCGAAGTATACGTCGTCCTCGGCCGGCATGTTCGGGTTCAGCACCAGCGCCGCTTCTTGCTGTTCGCCATCGAGCATTTGGTAGAGCTTGTTCGCAGCCTCGGCTTGTGGCCAGAACACGTTGCCACGATGCTTGGGGCTTTCGTCGAACGTCTCGGCCGCGTGGCCATAGAAGATCGGCCCGCCGAACGCCACGTGCGGCGTCGTGTTGCCATCGGCCCGCAGCGTCATGTGCCGACCGGTGAGCACAAACTCGCACTTGTCGGAACCCGGCTCGCCAAAAATCGCAAAGCTGTTCTGCTTGCCGAATCCGCCCGAGTCGTCTTTCAGTTGCTTGTAAATCCGCTCGTGCCACTCCGGCTGCACGATCCCTTCGAAGATGAGCCGCACCATCTCGCGCTGGTCATTCGTGAAGAAATCGCTCGCCACGAACTTGTCGGTGATGTCCCAGTTCGCCGACACATGCGTGCGGAGCAGCCCGCGACCATCTTCATGGTCCCACGCAAAACAAACCGCCTCGCGCTGCCCTGGCGACAACGAATCGTACAGCACCTTGGTCATTAGCTCGGGCGTCACGATCTTCTTCGCCGGCTCGCTCGCCAGCAAACGAACCCCCGGCAACATCGACGCCACCCCCGCCCCCACGGCCAGCTTACCTGCATTGTTCAAGAATTCACGCCGACTCGAACTCGCCTGGTTCAACGGAAACATCGCTGGCTCCTAGAGAAAGGAAGGTGGGACGCCCTCATTGTAGAGCCGGGATAAATCCGCTGCCACAACGTACAACGGAATTTATTCCGTTACCTGCGGATCAGGAATGGCCACGAAAAGGAGGAAGAGACACGAAGAACGAAAAGAATGGACTCGATCCAGCTGCCTGCTCTACTTGTTCAAGCAACGCGTGGTAGCAGCTGTAAGTTCTTATTCCTATTCGTGGCTTCTCGTGCCTCTTCGTGGCGATCTTCTACGACGACTTCCGCTGACACCCCCGGCAGTAAAACGTCGACCGCTGTGCTTGCACGATGCGCAGAATCCCCTCGCCGCACCGCGGGCACGCTTCGCCCGCGCGGCCGTAGACGCGGTGCAGGTTCTGGTAGCCGCCATCTTGGTTGAGCGCGTTGCGGTACGTCCCGTCGCCCAGCGTGGAGCCTTCGTGCCGAACCGCCTCTTCGAGCACTTCGATCCCGGCGTCGGCGAGTCGCTGCCATTCTTTCCGCGTGACGCGGTCGCACCGTTTCTCGGGATGAATGCCGGCAAGCCACAACATTTCGGCGGCGTACAAGTTGCCAATGCCGGCAACGATTTTTTGATCCAAGAGCGCCACTTTGATTGCCCGCTTGCTCGCACACAGTCGCGTCCGGTAAAGGTCGGCGGTCATCACCAGGGCGTCGGGACCGATCTTCGCGGCACTGTACTCCTCCGCAAACTCGGCCTCGGAGAACAGCCGAACGCCCCCCAGCCCGCGACGGTCCCAGTAGTAAAACGCCTCGGGCCCTCGCCCCGCCATTTGAACTCTTAGCCGCAAGTACAACGGGTCCGGCGAATCGGCAAGCAGCACCAAACCGGTCATCCGCGGCTCGATCACCAACCGATCGCCGCTCGACAGCACCACGACCACGCGTTTGCCAACACGCCCAAGCTCGGTAACCGTCTCCCCCACCATCCGCGCACGCAGCCGATCAATCCGCGGCAGAATGCGAATCGGCTTGCGAGGACACGCCAACTTCTCGGCATCCACGACGCGCCGACCCAACACAGGCAAGAGCCCGCGACGCATTGTTTCGACTTCAGGAAGTTCGGGCATGGAGGAGGGGGTTAGGGGTTAGGGTATAGAGACGGTAGCCGGCAAGACGTAACGCAACACTGTACGCCGAACTCGCCAATAACGCACCAAGAACAAAGGCACCGCACCAAAGCGTATGTGCCCCAGACGTCGTAAGCTCAAATGTCGAATTGGATGAGTGTATGTAGCGGATCCAATCACACGTCAATGAGTATGCAATTATCGCAAGTGGGAAGGAAAGCACCAAGTACACGTACATGGTTAACGGTCGAGGCGCCGATTTGAGAATTAGGATTGCTGCCATGCAACCTGGGAGAACGGGAATGGCAAAAGTCATCCAGACAACAAACCAGCTCAACATGCCATCACGCGAGGAATACCAAGTATTCATACCTCCCATCGCTGCAAGCACTGCAATGACGGTCGTCCAGGTGAAGAGGTAGCGAAGATCAAAGCGGGTGAGTTCCTCATCCTGCTGAACCGTACCACTCGGACTTCTAGCGGAGAGGACTAAGCCTCGGACCCTTCTAAGGTAAGTAAGAGCCAGAAAATAGGTGGCACATAAAAGCAATGAGCCGGACCACATGTAGACGGAGCCGCGCATCTGGGAGAACACCAAAAGCATGACGACAGCAAATGCCGTGGGCACTCGCGATTTTAAGGGCCTCGCTGCCAAGGCTCCCCACAATCCGCAGAGAAAGTACTGTGCCATGATCGCCCCATACAGGCACTGAACGACATACACAGATAACGATTGGAGGACGATCTGGTGGCAGACCTCAAAATTGAACACACAAGACGCCAGCACCAACCCCAACGGCACCCACCGCTCGCGCAGCGAACCCCGCGGCTCGGCTGGCGTCTCTTCAACGACGGTGGGCGGCTCTTCGGTCAAGGCACTCATTCGGCGATAGGCGAGTCGGGCACTACCATTAATAAACCGCACTCACCCTCGCGATTCCATCCCGCCATGCCCCAGCCCCGAGCCTCCAGCCCCAAGCCCCCTCCCACTCCCACTCCCCGCCGCCCTTGAACCGCCGCCCCCCGCAACGGACAATGAAGGGTCCCAAGGAACCCCACGAATATGAGCACTTCTACCGCTACTCCCGCTGTCCCCGATTCCGCTGGCCGTTTTGGTCAGTTTGGCGGCCGGTACGTCCCCGAAACGCTGATCAAGGCCCTCGACCAACTCGCCGCCGAGTACGAGAAGGCGAAGGCCGACAAGGCGTTCCAGGACGAACTGTCGCTGCTGCTCCGCGATTTCGTCGGACGCCCCAGCCCGCTGTACCACGCCAAGCGGTTGAGCGACCAGTGCGGCGGCGCGCAGATTTACTTCAAGCGCGAGGACGTCAATCACACCGGCGCCCACAAGATCAACAACACCATCGGCCAGTGCCTGCTCACGATGCGGATGGGCAAGACCCGCGTCATCGCCGAAACCGGTGCCGGCCAGCATGGCGTCGCCACCGCCACGGCATGCGCCCACTTCGGACTGCCCTGCGTCGTCTACATGGGCGAGGAAGACATCCGTCGCCAAAAGCCCAACGTCTTTTCGATGAAGCTGCTCGGCGCGGAAGTCCGTCCCGTGACCAGTGGTTCGCGCACCTTGCGCGACGCGATCAACGAAGCGATGCGCGACTGGATGAGCACGGTCGATGACACCCATTACATCCTCGGCTCGGTGGTCGGCCCGCATCCCTTCCCGCAGATCGTCCGTGACTTCCAATCGGTCATCGGCCGCGAGACCATCGAGCAGTGCCGCGAGCGACTCGGCCGCCTACCCGACACGGTCGTGGCGTGCGTCGGTGGTGGCTCGAACGCCGCGGGCATGTTCTATCCGTTCGTCGAACACACTGATGTCGAACTCGTCGGCGTCGAAGCCGGTGGACGAAGCAACAAGCCCGGCGACCACGCCTCGCCCCTCACCTTCGGCCAACCCGGCGTGCTGCACGGCTCGTACAGCTACGTGATGCAGGACGACGATGGCCAAACGTGCGACGTCCACTCGATGAGCGCCGGCCTCGACTACCCCGGCGTCGGCCCCGAGCACAGCTACTGGAAAGACACCATGCGTGCCAAGTACACCAGCTGCAACGACACCGACGCGATGAAAGCCTTCGACGCCTGCGCGGCGAACGAAGGCATCATGCCCGCTTTGGAATCATCGCATGCGGTCGCGAAAGCGATGGAGATCGCCAAGACCCGCAAGTCCGACGAGGTAATCGTGGTCTGCCTCAGCGGCCGCGGCGACAAGGACGCGATGGAGATCGCAAGACTGAAGGGCGTCGACTTCGGTTAACGAAGTTCGGCGAGCTAGCCCACGTGCTTGCCTCTTCGCCGTGAACCAAGAACCGCAAGCTGGAAGCTTCCGCCACGGCAATACAGACCTACGACCCATCAAGCTAAGGGGGGATGCGATGCGACTTCAAGCCATCTTCGTCATGATTCTTTCCATCTCGCTCGTCCCGGGTTGTGAGAAGAAAGCCGCGTCCCCGCCGCGCACTTCTGGCGGCCTACCAGTGGTTGACGTGGAGGAAGACGACGCCGACATGACCGCGGCCATCGAGAAAGCTCGCGACTCGGTCGATAAGTTCGTGACCGCAATGGAGAATCCCACTCCTCAGCAGGATGGATTCTCTATCAAGCTGCTCGTCGAAGATGGCCCGAAAGGCGAGCATATGTGGCTATCGCCAGTGCGTTTGGAAGGGGACGAGTTCGTTGGTGTATTGAACAACGAGCCGCTCGATTTGAAAAACGTGAAGATCGGCGATGAGCTCAGGGTGCCAAAGAGCGAAATCTCCGACTGGATGTATCTCGACGGAGGAAAAATGGCCGGGGCCTACACCCTCCGAGTCTTAATGGAAAAAGCCACTCCCGAAGAACGGGCCGCCATGCCCGGCGGCATGGAGTTCATCGAAGACTGATACGTCTCGCGCACGCTCCCAGGTTACGTACTTTCTCCCGCAATTCGTCGAGAATTATCTTGCGCCGCGGCTCATTTTCTTGAAACCTCGACGGGCCTCTTAGGGTAACTTAAATGCCAGGCGAATTTCGCTTGGCACGAACTGGAAGGTTACCTAATATGCCCCGCATCGCCTTACTAATTCTCTTCCTCTTCGCTACATCGCCCACCTTCGCGGCGCTGACTCCCGAGCAGCTCGACAGCGTCAAGTCGTGGCTCGCCACCCCCGCCGACCAGCGCCCCGCGATCGACACGCTTGGACTCCCCGACCAGCTTTCGAAAGCCGACGCCAAGCAAGTCACCCAGCAGCTGTGGAACCTGATTGAGGAAACCGATGACGAGTCGCCCCTCGGCCCGCTCCCCAAGACGGTGGCCGAATCGGAGAAGGGTGGCCGAATCGATATCACCTCGGGGGTGCTAACGCTCGGCGAACACAACATGCCCTTCGCCGTGATTCGGCGCGAAGAGAAGAAAGCTCCCAAAGCAGGAAGGCCACTGTTTCTTTGTCTCCATGGCGGAGGCCAGTTTGGCGACGCCGATGGACCGCACTCGTCGCCGATCAACACGAAGGAGATGGAAGCGCAGTTGCACCTGTCGCTACTTGCCTATCCGTCCGAGGGCATCTACTGGATTCCTCGTATGGCCGACGACCGCCTCGGTCGCTGGTGGCACTACCACAATCAACTAGCGTTCGACCAAGTGATCGACCACGCCATCGCCCACTGGGGGGTCGATCCCAACCGCGTCTACCTGCTCGGCATCTCCGAAGGGGGTTACGGCACCGACATCCTCGCGCCGTTCATGGGCGATCGTTTCGCCGGCGCGAGCGCTATGGCCTCGGGCGTCGGACTTGGCAACCCGCCGGCGAACCTTCGTAACGTGGCCTATCGTTCCGACGTTGGTGCCGAGGACAACATGTTCGATCGCCGCAAGCTGGCCGTCGAGTTTCATGAGGAACTCGACAAACTGCACGAAGCCGATCCCGATGGCTACGAGCATTCGATCAACGTCCAGGAAGGCCGTGGCCACGGCGTCGACTACCGCCCCGGCCCGGGTTGGATTGCCGAGCACACTCGCAAACCGTTTCCCGAGAAGATCGTCTGGATAGACCAACCGCTCGACAAACATCGCCGCGACCGCTTCTACTGGATCGGCCTCGATGACACCGATCGCACGGGTCGCAACCGCATCGTCGCCACCGCCGATCGAAAAGCCGGCAAGATCGAAGTCACCGCCGAGCAGCTTTCCGAAGAGTTCGACGAAGGCCATCCTACGCACATCGGCGAGCGCGATAGCAACCCCCAGCCTCTCACGGGCACCAAGGTGGTTCTACTGCTTTCCGATGACTTGCTGGATCTCGACAAACCCGTCGAAGTCAACCTCAACGGCAAGCCTCAAACCATCACCCCCAACCGCTCGGCCGCCGACATCCTAGAATCGCTCGCCACCCGCCCCGACCCCACCATGGCCGCAAGCTGCCGCGTGGAGCTTGGGGCGGAGTAGCGAACACATCGCCTACGAAAGCGACGCAGGGAAGACGACGCGAACATTCTCGGCGAAATTGCCCAGGATTTTCGGACCTCTAGCGACCTGATACGATACTGAGAGCGACCTCGCTAACCGACTCCGTTTCTCCGCCTCCCTGCGCCTTCGCGTTCCATCATCATGCCGGCTATCGACGAACTCTTCACGAAACTCCGCTCCGAGAACCGCAAGGCGTTGATGCCGTTCGTCACCGCGGGCGATCCCGACGTCGAGTTCACCTCGGCGGTGCTGAAGGAAATCGTTGGTCGCGGCGCGCACCTTTGCGAGGTCGGCATTCCCTACAGCGACCCCATCGCCGATGGTCCCGTGATCCAGGCGTCGTACACGCGGGCTCTTGGTAAGAAAGTAAAGCTCGCGGCGATCCTCGACATGCTCGCGGCAACCACACCCAAGCTCACCGCGCCGGTGGTCACGATGGTCAGCTACGCGATTGTCTATCGCCACGGGCTCGCCCAATACTGCGACGACGCACGCCGCGCGGGAGTGGATGGTTTGATCGTGCCCGACCTTCCGGTGGAGGAGTCCGCCCAACTGTCCGCGATCTGCCGCGAGCGAGGATTGTCGCTCATCCAGCTCATTACTCCTACGACCCCACGTGAGCGAGCGCTCCACATCTGCGAAACGTCGAGCGGCTTTGTGTACTACGTCTCGGTCACCGGCATCACGGGCGAGCGCACCGAGCTCCCGCCGGACATTGTCGAGAACGTGAGCTGGCTCCGCAGCGAGACGCCACTCCCCATCTGCATCGGCTTCGGCATCAGCGCCCCCGAGCATGTCAAGCTCCTCGCCCCCGTGGCCGATGGCCTGATCGTCGGCTCCGCAATCGTCCGCCGAGTCGCCACCGCCGCCGAACGTCCGCGTGAGGAAGTGCTCAAAGAAGTCGGCGACTATGTCGAAGAGCTGCTCGCGGCGTTCTAACGGCGCGCACGCGTAATGCTAACGTCGAAGCACGAGTCGCGCCAGCTGAGCGATAACGTGATACACGGCACCTAGTACTGCCCCAAACGGAGCACCAATCACGGCATAGAGTAAGGGTGCCACGATTAGTGGTGATACTCCGAAGGCATACTTATCCGACCACGCTCGCAGCTTTAGCAGAAGTTCGTGGGCGTTGCTTCGTTCCGGCGCCCCCTGCGTTAAGAGTAGTATTATCAGGATTAGCCCCCCGAGCGCGACCGCACCGAAGGTCGCGCCTCGCAGCACCTGTCGGCGAAATCGCTGGAACGACGTCAAGGGAACGCGTGCTTCTTCTGCAATCGCTTGACTACCTTCGTAAGGATTTTTCATGCGTTCGTTCTCCGAAACCAATCTGGACGGGCGGCTAGTTCGGTGCCCGATGGTAACACAACCACGGCCACGATCTTCCCCCCAAATATTTGACCTTCCCCACCACTCGCAACTACTATTGATGTAGCGGGCGATCTTGTGGTAAAGGATCGCTTGGCGAATGGTATGTCCACAGGCGAACTGGGCTTGCGACCGCAAGTTCACTGGCTATCGTTTGGAGGCCTTCGACATGCAAGAGCAACGGCGCGGTGAGCAGGTCCGTCGGTTTTTTGCCGGCGTGACGGAGTACGTTTTCCACACTCGCCTCGGGGTCGCGGACCCTCCGATGGTCGACTACATCTCCGAGCTCCTCACCCGCTTTCTCCGCAGCGAAGAGGTCTACGCGATTCGCGGCCCGCGAGGTGCGAGGCTCACGCAGGTGGCCGACATGCTCGAGGAAGCGTCGCATCGCCAAGGTCCCGCCAAGCGTCAGTTGCATCGTCATATCGGTGACTTCACGTTGTTCTGGACGGGCCTCTATCCCGAAATCGCCGATCGCATGCAGCAAACCGGCGGCAAGGATCGTCTGCTCGACTATCGCGACCAAGGCAAACGTAACTACCTGATCGCGAGTACCATTCCCGTGGAGCGCGAACAAACCACCTCCGAAGTTCTCCAAAGGCTCAGCGACTGCTTCGACATCTGCACCTACGGCCTGCAAGAGATTCGCAAAACGTGGGAAGAAGACGACGGTGTCCCGGGGCCGATTCTGTTTGAGTGAGTATTATTTAGCCACGGATGGGCACGGATCGAACACGGATAAGAACAATACAGACGAATGACCTAATACCCAAATGAGGAAGCAAACGATCGGCATTCGTCGTTGGGTATTTCGTCATTCGTCTTTTTCTTATCTGTGTTTCATCCGTGTGAATCCGTGGCTAAAAACGCCTAGGTCACCAAGCCTTTCGTCACCATCATAAACACGTCCTCGAGCGTAGGTTCTTTGTCGGCGAACGAGATGAGCCCCACGTCCGAGCTCGCCAGCGATCGCATCAGGCGGCTCACATCGGCGTCTTCGCCGCTCATCTCGACCAAGCAGTTGCGACTGTTGACCTGCACACTGCGAACATTCGGATCGCTGCGAATGAGACTCACGCCGCGCTCGATGTCGCCGGCGAAGCGGATGTCGATGTGGCGGTTGCTTTGAATCTTGCGATAGACCTTGTCGATCGGCCCGTGCAGTAGCAACTGCCCCCGCTCGATGATGCCAATCGACGTGCAGCAGTCGGCGAGCTCCGTCAGGATGTGGCTGGAGATCAAAATGGTCTTCCCCATCCGCCGGAGTTCTTTAAGCAGCGCTTTGACCTCCAGCCGAGCACGAGGATCGAGGCCACTCGATGGTTCGTCGAGAATCAGCACCGGCGGGTCGTGCACCAGGGTCTTGGCGAGGCAGAGCCGTTGCTTCATGCCCCGCGAAAGGCCATTCACGTAGTCGTCGCGCTTGTGCGTCAGGTCCAGCAGCTCCAGCACGTCGCCAATTACCGCTTTGCGGCGTGCCTTGGGAATCTGGTACGCGACGGCGAAGAAGTCGAGGAATTCCCACACCTTCATCCCGTCGTACACGCCAAAGTTGTCCGGCATGTAGCCGACGCTCTGCCTTACCTTGAGCGGCTCCTTGGTCACGCTGTGCCCGTTGACGGTCGCCTCGCCGTGCGTCGCTTTCAAGAGCGTGGCGAGGAAGCGAATGGTGGTGCTCTTCCCGGCGCCGTTCGGCCCGATGAACCCAAACATCTCCCCCGCCGCGATGTCGAGATCCAAATTCTCGACCGCCACGAAGTCGCCGTAGGTCTTGCGGAAGTTGCGTATGGAGATCATGCGTATTTGGGTTAGTAGGTTAGTAGGTTAGTGGGAACCGAACGGGTGTCATCCTGAACGAGCCTAGGCGACTGAAGGATCTACGTTGCGATGGTAGGAAACTTACGATTTGATGGCAGGCGAGATCCTTCAGTCGCTAGGGCTCCCTCAGGATGACATAAGGGCTGAGGCTCCCTCAGGATGACAGGAGCGAGCTGCTTCTCGAATGTAAACCTCACTCTTCCATCCCCTCCAATTCTTCCGGGTCCAAATACTCCAAGTTTTCCCCCGCCGATCGGATCGCGAAATCTCGCGGGCTGTTCACGTCGGGCGTGGGTTCGGTGAGGGGGGCGTAGGCCAGGTGGGCGACGACCAGCGTGGCGCCGCGGAGCTGGGCGGCGGAGGGTGTTACTTCGACGCCAGGCAGCACTTTGTCGACGCGGCCGACGAGGCGAATCTCGCCCGCTTCCATGTGCGCGGGGTCGAGCGCCAGGCGGAACATCGGTTCGAGATTCAGTCGCTTCTCGTCGCCCGTAGTCTGCTTCGCCCGCTCATCGCCGAACACCTTTTCGCCGACGGGGGTGAAGCTGAGCGACTTGGCGATGCGTGGCTCCAGGTCGCCGATCCAGCACCCGAGAAGCCGCGGGGTGCCCTTCGCGTCCTTCTCGCAGCGAACCACCGCAACGTCGGCGAGCTGAAACTGCGATTGATTCAGCACCTGCATCGTCGGGCTACTTTGATCGAGCACTAGCGCGCCGTCGAGGGCGATCATCTGCTCGCTGTGGATCATATCGGTCGTCGAGCTCGAGACTTGCAAGCCGGCGAGGCTCGTCTCTTTCGCTTGATGCAGTTCGACGTTGTCGCGTGACTGACCGATGAGCAGGCGGAAGTCACCCTGCGGACTGTTCGGGAACGGAGCAGCGACGGCCGTTGGGTCGTCGAAACGCATGTCGTAGCTGCTCGAAAGCGATGTGTAGAGCGCCGTGTAACGGGAAAGGTGGGCTCGCGGGTACTTGCCCTGCACCTCTAATAGCGCGATCTCGGTTTGTGCACGTGCGAAGCCAATGTCGAGCTGCGCCTGATGCACCACCACCGCCGTGCCAATGATGGCGATGATGGGGGCGGCGATCCACGCGTACTCCACGCGGCCCAGGGCTTTGAAGAAAAACCAATTGATCGGCACGAGCACCACCAAATAAACGGCAAGGCAAGTCACCACGAACGACGCGTCGGGGATCTGCACGCCGGCGGCTTCGCGAAGCGACTCGCGTGCGGCGTTGCTCGTGGCGTTGAAGTCGTTCCACGAACCAATGCCGCCGAGCACCACGGGAGGCTGCGGGTCGAGGTCTTCCATCGCCGTCGGATCATAAGGTCCGATGGGATTGCCGAACTGGTCGTATTGCTGCTCGACACGCTTCGTGATGCGGTAGTTCGTGGCGTTCGGGTCCTTATGGGCGTCGCGGGAGAAGAGCCTCAGGTGCGTGACAAACTGGGCGTCGCGCATGTGCCCTTCGTTGCCGGCCCACTCGCCGTGCAATGCTCCCACGCCCCCGCCATAGCCAGCACCCGCACTCCACTCGCGCGGCAAACGTCGCATGATGCCGGCGTTGAACAGGTCGTCGTAGTGCGGCGACCAAGTCAGTAGATCGCGCTCGGCAAGTTGCATCCGCGAAACGACAATACGCCCACGACCGACTTGTCGTTCGACGAGCAGACCACCGGTCGAAGCGGCAAGTCCTGTGGACGTGTCGACTCCCTCGGCGAGATCAAGCTCGATGCCTGACCAGTCGCGGGTGACGTGCAGTTGCTTGGGCTCCTTCGCCGAGTCTTGCGGGCGAGTTTTGTCGGTCCAGTAGCGAGCCATTGGCTGCACGTCGTCTTCGGTAATGTCGACGACACCAGCGTCGGTTCCAGGTAGGTACGGCGAGAGAAAGCTGTTCTCCAGCAGCTTCAGCGAGTCCGGCCCGTTGATCACGATCTGCCCGCCCCAGTGCAACCAGTCGATCAGCGCCTCGCGGCGCTCGCGGTCGAGCAGCGCGGGGTCGACCTCGTCCCATAGTATGTAGGCAACGGTGGTCCAGCACATCGGGTTGTCGGGGAGCGGCACCTGCTTCGAAATGTCCGGCAGCAGCACTTGGTAATGCACGGCGTCTTCGCCACCGAAGTACTCGTCGTCCTGCGGAACCTGCACGCCGTTGAGCGTCTTGAGGAAGTTGTAGCGATTCGGTTCCTTCGCCAGGACGACGAAGAAGTACTGGTAAGAGTCCATCATCGACAAGCCGGCTCCTTGTGGAATGCCACCCACCACGGCGCCATAGTTCCGCTCGCGAAGCGTGCAACGCACGCTGGCGGAGTCCTGCGAACTCGGTACGAGGAACACGTTCTCCACTTGCCGAGGGCGGCCCTTGGCCAGTTGGACGGGGCGCGAGCTGCTGAGCGTGAACGGCGTCTCTTCGATCGGCACAGGGCGGCCCGACTTGTCGAGCACCTGTAGCAGGGTCTCGCCCGCCCAGTCCTCGTAGTTGGATTTCATGAGCTGCGACACGTTCATCCAGTGCCCCCGCTTCACGCGCGACACTTTCACGTCCGTGTCGCTGGGGAGCGAAATGGGGGCCTCGACGACGAATGGTTGCTTTTTGCGTTTCTCCTCTTCCTGACGGCGGCGTTCTTCTTCTCGTTTGCGAAGGTCCTCGGCTTCGAGATCGAGCCTTGCCTGGCGTTCCTGCGGCGTCTCGCTTCGGCATCCACCGCACCCGGAGGTGCCGAGCATGAGCGCAAGCATCAACAGCCACAGCACGCTGCGAAGCGAGCGAGTGTTCGCGAGGTTCGATAAGAGCGACTTCGAAGACATGGCGGCGGAATAAGGGAGGGACTACGAGTAATAATATAGGACTAGCATGGCGGCTCCGCGCATCGAACGCAATGCGCCAAGCTCGCTCAACATCAAGGCGAGCGGGTGAGCGTAAGGGCCGTGGTGATTCACGATAGTGCATTCGCTTTCCACACCCATTTAATGTCGCAGATCGGCGATTATTTCATTGGGTGCGACTTTATTCTTTCGGCGCGAAGTCGCGGGCTTCAAAAAACATCGTGTTTTCTCGGTCGAATTCATTGCTTGCTCTCGGGACTGAAAAGAGTAAAGTCGCAGGGTTCACCGCAGGTGCGACATTACTCGCTTCTTGCTCCCTCCCCCAAGTCGTTGCGCGCGGTGCTTCACCATTCGAAATAGTGCGAATCGCAACGACGTCTCGGGGAGGGCTGGGGTGGGGGCTGAGTTTGCGAGTGAACGGTCCATGTGACTAGTAGGCCGGGTCAAGCTCCGCGCCGACCCGGCGCATCGCGTGTTGCAGTTGTTGCCGCTCGCGATGTCGCCGTTTGCTACTCGGGTTTAAGTTGGTTCTTGTCTCACGCAAAGGCGCAGAGACGCCAAGGCGCAAGCGGTTAGCTCCGAAGGAGCGCGGCTTTGATAGCCCAGGGCGGAGCCCTGGGTAGAGTGATGAGATGGTGATTGTCAGCTCTGAAAGAGCGCGCTACCGTTTAACGTTTGCGCGCCGGTAGCGCGTCCCGTTGGGACTATCGCGGGGTTATGGACGAGTTCCCAGGACTTCGTCCTGGGCTATCGAAGCGCGCCACTTCGTGGCTAGGAAATGGATGGCGTGTGCGTGTTTTAAATGGCTTTGTTTCTCCTTTCTTCTCAGCGTCCTTTGCCGGATCGGCGCTCCGCTTGATCCGGCCTACTTATATGTACAGTCATCAACCTACCACAGGCGCGAGTACTTTCTAGTCCCTTTTTGGACAAACGTACATTTTCTCGAAAATAGTTTTCGGACCGGGAATTCTGGGGAGAATGTGGGAAAAGTTGCCCCACCTCGTTCCCACGCTCTGCGTGGGAATGCATGCTTGGCCGCTCTGCGGCCGTTGTGCGGAAGGGCCCCGGAGCGGCCTTCCACGCGTTCCCACGCGGGAGCGTGGGAACGAGGGTAGGATGGTGATTTCGCTGTCGCCGCTCCGCGGCTTTTGGTGTGTGGGGCGATTGGTCCCGGGGCTCGCGCCCCGGGCTATGCGCTTTCGCCGCTCCGCGGCTGGGTTGATTTTCCCACGCGATGTTCGCGGCGAGGGAGAGCGTACTGCGAAGGGCTGGCCCCCTCACCCTAGCCCTCTCCCCCAATTCGTTCGTGGGTAGATGGAAGACAGTTGGCAGTACGGCGCGCGAACGAATCGGGGGAGAGGGGACAAGATGTAGAAGCTTCAGCTTTACCCCCAGATCGGGTGGCACTACGGTTTTTATTGCGTGCGTGTGGCGGGTGCGATATGCTGGCGGTAGAGATCTTTTCTTTCTTACAGGACTGTCGGCGGCTGGCCGGTGGCGGGGGACTGTCGGCATAGACCACGCGCGGCTGGGCGGTGGAAGGAGTGCTGGGCATGGGCATTCAGGTACGTTGTCCGCATGGGCACACGTTCAAGGTGAAGGACAAGTACGCGGGCAAGCGGGGTCTGTGTCCCCACTGCACCGAGCAGGTCGTGGTGCAGGTTCCGGATCTCGAAAGTTCCGACGCGCTCGCCAAGGCGTATCGCCAAGCCGTGACCGACGAGCATCGCGCAGCGCACGCGGTCGACACGGGTAGCTCGTCGATTTTCGACGACGTGCCGCACGACGCCGACCCCAGTTCGAGTGGTAGCATGCTCGGTTCGAGCGTCATCCGTCACAACGTCCGCTGCAGCTTCTGCAACACATCGGTGCCGATGTGGTACGCGAAGTGCCCCTCGTGTGGGCACTTTATGGATCAAGGGTGAGGTGGTGAATGACGAATGACCGTAGGCCGGATCAAGCGGAGCGCCGATCCGGCGATTCACGGCGTGCCTACAGCTATCACGTCATGGACTTGCCAGTCGCTCGCCTGTTGTCGCAAGCGATGCAGACAATCGAGGCGGAGGTTGACTGGCAGGACAAACCCGTAAGCGCCGTATCGGCGCGGAGCTTGATACGGCCTACCTTAAATTGCCAGTCGGTCGCCTCTTGTCGCAAGCGACACCGACACCCTAAGGAATAGAACACGTGAGGAAGTGGCGGCCGGAGGGCTTGCGCCCTGCCGCTAGGATTGACGTGACACTAGGCAGAGGTGTGATGGCAGGGCAAAGCGTGAAGCGCCGGGTCGGCGCGGAGCTTGACCCGGCCTACTTCCCGCATCCAGCTTCTACTTCTCTTCGTCGCCTAGTGCTTCGGCGATGATGCTTTGGATGTCGAAGGCGCCGGTGTCGATGGAGTCGAAGATCGACTCGTGGACGGTTTGGGCGTCGTAGTCGCCGACGCGAGCGAGGATCTTGTCGATCTCTGCGGGGGTGTGGCCTTGGTTTTCGAGCCAGGTGATGAGCTGGGCGTGGCGGGTTTCGTGCGACATGGTGCTGGCAAGAGAAGAATGCGGTGCGGGGGATGCTAGCAAGGAATGTCGGCGAACAAAAACGCTGTGGCGACGCTCGGCAAGCTCTGCTATGGTTCGCGGCCCGGTAGCCTTGCGCGCTGGCCGGGGCTATCCGTATGCCTTGTCGACTGCCTTTTCCTTGTCACTCCAGTTTAGCATGAATCTTCGAATTTCGCTGCTACTGGCGGCACTTATGTTGGGTGCCGGTTGTACGACCACTCCTTGGCCGCTGCGAATGCTGCAGCGGCCCGAGCGAACCACCTTTCGGACGGCCGAGATGCGTATGGACGCGGTTCGCGACATGCGTTCGAAGGCTACCGGTGCCGACTCGCCCGACCAGCGCGAAATCGCCAATCAGCTTGCCCGGCAGATTCAGGTCGAGCCCGATCCACTAGTGCGGGTGGCAATTGTCGACACGCTGTCGGACTTCAAGACGCCGCTGGCATCGCAGGTGCTCGAAGCAGGATTGTCGGACGAGGACATGCAGGTCCGCCGGCATTGCTGCCTGGCACTGGGCCGTCGCAAAGACCCTGCCGCGGTGCCGGTGCTAGCGAAGACCATCAACACCGAACAGAAACTCGAAGTTCGCATCGCCGCAGTGAATGCACTTGGAGAGATCAACTCGCCCGATGCTTACGCGGCACTGGCGATAGCCATGGAAGATCGCGACCCCGCGATGCAGTTTGCTGGCGTTAATAGCATGAAGGCGATTAGCGGCAAGGACCTGGGTGGCGATGTCTCGGCGTGGTTACAATACGCACGCGGCGAGAATCCGAATCCGACGGAGCGAGAGATCTCGGTTGCGGAGCGGATTGGTGGTTTGAATCCGTTTAAGTGATGCCCCGAGGTGATTAGCCGTTTTGGCGCTAGCCACGGTTATCTCGAAGCAACCGTGGCTAGCGCCAAAACGGCTAGTGGCTCTCCCACAATTCGATTGCGCTTTCTGCGATTCCACAGCCCCCTTATGGCTTACGTAACTAGGCCACTTTTTCCCGAAGAATTTTACGGAAGTGTTAAGTTCCGTAACGTTTGAGTTCGTCCCCCTGAACTCCCGATAGAGTGTCCTAGGGTTGTTCCGTTAGGCCCGCGGGCTGCCCTCGCCATGCGATTGCTAGCACTGGCGGGGATGGCGTGCTTGACACGAACTGTTTGCGATTTGGGGGGGAGCGGTGCGGTTTTATCTACCAACAACGCTGATTCCACGCACCGACCAGAATCAGCGCCAGCGACTCGGCATCGCCGCGCTGGCAGCTCTGTTCGCGGGCTCAAGCTTCGTCTCGGTGAGCCTGTCGGCGACGCACGATCCACGTGTGGAGCAGACGGTGGCCGTCGATCCGCTGGAAGAGAGCGCGGACATTCCGCTGCCCGTCGAGTCGCTCCGCGCGGTGCATGGGCTCGATCTCAAGCAGCCGGCGAAGGTTCGCTTGCCGATCGCCAAGCAGCCTCAGCCGTCGAAGGAGGTCGAAGAGCCCACCGGCCCCGCGCTGCTGACGATGCCAAGCTTGGTGGCGCCGACCAACGCCCCGGTGAAGGCAACGCCGGCAACAACCAGTACCTCGGATCCGCTTACATCGCCGCCGGCTGCAACCACCGTCGAAGCGTCGCCGAGTGAGCAACCACCATCAGCGCCCGAGGCGTTCACGCCGGAGTGGCGACCGAGCGGGAAGGCTGCGAGCGGGAAAGGCCCGGTGGTGAGCGAACCGCAAGCGCCGATGGCGCGAGTGGTGGAAACGCCGGTGCTGGAGCGTGCCCCCGCGAAGACACAATCGGAAGCGACCGCGGAGCCAGCTCCGAGAACCACGACGGAACAAGTAGTCGAGGACGTTGCGCCGGCGAAGCCTTTGCGTCCGCTGACTCGCAATCAGATCTTCCTGCGCAACAAGATGCGCAAGGTGCTGGCGTACTACTACCGCAAGCCACTCAACAGTCGCGACAACGACGCGTGGGAAGTGATGCACGGCATGCTGGCATACGAGCTACATAGCCGCATTCGCTCGGGCGGCCCCAGCGGCGAGCCGGTCACCGCGATTGGTTGGTTGTGCTACAACAACCCGTGCAAGAACAAGCAGTTGATGCGGCTGAACGACGAAGGCAAGATTCGCGCGCAGTACGGCGTCGGCTTGCAGGGGCACATGGGCCAGTTCCTGGCGATGCTTGCCCAGTGCAACGTCGAGCGGACCTATCCGATTCGCGTCGACGACAAAGAGTTCACGATCGAAGACTTGATCGTGAGCGAGCAGGAGACGGCGTACCCCAACACCGAGCTGACCTTCAAGCTCATCGGCCTGATGCATTACTTGCCATCGGACACCCAATGGGTGAACGATCGCGGCGAGCAGTGGAGCATCGAGCGGCTGATTGAAGAGGAACTGAAGCAACCCATCCGCGGCGCGGCGTGCGGCGGTACTCACCGATTGGCAGGCCTGAGCTTGGCGGTCCGCAAGCGCGAAGCGCGCGGCGAACCGATCGATGGCGTGTGGCTGCGGGCCAAGCAGTTCACAGCGCAGTACGAGCAGTACTGTTATCGGATGCAGAACTCGGACGGCAGCTTCAGCACGTCGTGGTTCCAAGGTCCTGGCAAGGAGAAGGACATCGGTCGCCGGTGCCGGACCACAGGGCATCAGCTGGAGTGGATGATGTACCAGGTTCGCGACGAGCAGCTCACATCGAACCGCATCGTGAGCGCGACGAACTACCTGACGAACCTGCTGTATAGCGAGTCGACCGAAGAGTGGGAGATTGGGCCGCTGTGCCACGCCCTGCACGCGCTGGCGCTGTACGACGAGCGGGTGTTCCAACCGCACGATCAGCCGGAGCAAACGGCGGGCAACGCGGGGCAGCAGAACACGAACTCCGCGCGGCGGCCGAATGGGCAGCAGCAGCGACGGTAGCGTGTGGCGGCGCTGGTCGTCGGTTCATCGGGCTCGGAGAGCCCTCGCACCGCTTGTGTGGTTTCCTGTCAGGAAACAGAGAGCGGGCCTGACGTGCGAATCGTGCCTGAATTGTCGCCTATCCGTCCATAAGCTACACTTAGCGAGGGTCCAGCGCCGCGGGTTCTTCGCGGGTGCTGGTGGATCTGTTCGTACGGTCAGGCTCGCGACTCGGTGTAGGTGAATGGCGAAATTCAGCGATCAGTTTCAGGCGTTTTGCGAGCTGTCCCTTGGCCTTCAAACGGCGCGTAAGGCCGACGCCGTGCTGTTGTTGCTCGAACGCCCGACCGATTTCAAGCAGCTTGAGAAGGCAATGCCAGGTGCCAAGCTGGTGGTCGCCGGTGGCATGCCTTCGTCGCTCGAGGGGGCTTCGGAGTCGAACTACCCGACCATTCTGCTGAACATGTCGGACGAGACGCCCGTTTACGAGCGACTGACCCAGGCGCTGCTCGAAGGGGTGGCGATGGAGTACTTCGCCGAGGGGGCAACGATCGTCGCGGTTTATAGCGGCTTCGAGGCGGGGGTGATTGACTCGCTGAGCCTGATCAAGCTCGACGAGCACCTGGGTCGCCTGACCGTCCGCGACCTGCGTCAACTCAAGACCAAGATACCGGTGGAGACCATCAAGCTGGTGGTCGACCTTGCCGTGGAGATTGGCCGCGAGGGTCGCGAAGGTAAGCCGGTGGGTTCGTTGTTTGTTGTGGGCGACCATCGCAAGACGATGAGCTACTGCCACCCGATGGGCTTTGATCCGGTGAAGGGTTACAGCAAGGCCGAGCGTCAGCTGATGGACGTGAAGGTTCGCGAAGGGGTGAAAGAGATCGCCCAGATGGACGGGGCGTTCATCGTGTCGGCCGACGCGACGGTCATCGCGTCCGCGCAGTTGATCAGTGCACCGAACGTCCCCGAACTGAGCTTGCCCAAAGGAATGGGCGCGCGTCATTGGGCCGCCGCGGAGATCACCAAGGCCACGTCGGCTATTGCGATCGCGATCAGCGAATCGAATGGCACGGTGCGGGTCTTCCAGAACGGGGAGGTGAAGCTACGCATCGAACCCTTTCGTCGCGCCATGAAGTGGAAGGCGTTTGATACGGATAGCCCTGCGTAAGGCGGGTTTGTGGGAGGGGTCTCCAACGTCGAGCATGTGTTTTGTGGGAGGACTCTCCGAGTCCGATCTTCAAAGTCGAGTCTCGGGATCAGAGAGCCCTCCTACAGTTGAAGCTTCCGGGGGCGGGGACGACCCGGCTCACACGAGACGTTACGTAGGGCGCGTCTTCTCCGACCCCGACCAGGCTTGGTCGGGGCTATGTTTGAGTTGCACTGAGTTCGTTTACGCCTGCGAGTGCAAGCCGAAGACGTTGCCTTCGCTGTCCGAGGCGATGACGATGAAGCCGTACTGGCCGACCGAGAACTTCTCTTTGATCAGGTGCCCGCCTGCTTCGGCGATGCGGCCACCTTCGACAGCGCAGTCGTCGCAGCTGAAGTAGACCATCACGCTGTTGCCCCCCGCGGTCATCCCCTCCATCTTGGCGAGCGCACCCGGTGCGCCGTAGGAAGTGGCGTCCATCGGGAAGATGAGCATCTCGATTTCGGGCGTGGGGGTCGGCAGAGGCTCGAGCTTGGTGCCAAGCACCCGCTCGTAGAACGCCCTGGCGCGGGGCATGTCTTGGACGTAGATCTCAAACCAGCCGACGGGATTGGGTTTCATGGCAATGGCCTTAATTGGGGTCCTAGTAGCGAGGTGCCTTGGATCTTCCTTGACCCCGCCGACCGGGTCACGTTTTGGTGGGAACTGCGGACTCAACGCCTAAAAACTGCGAACTTTGGCACATAGCCGCAGGCCTTCGAGTTTGCACCCCCTGCTCGCGACCGATAGAATTACGAGTCCCACCGGCAGCAGAGATACTCCCACCCCCACCTGCCACGGACTTACCATGCGACGGCCATTTGTGCTTGTGTTGGCCCTGTGCACGTTGATGCCGGGTTCGCGGTTCGCGCTGGCCCAAGAACTCAACGCCGAGGAGTTCGACGCAGCGGGCATCGAGCACTTCGAGAATCGCATTCGGCCCGTGCTGGTCGAGTCTTGCTACGCTTGCCACTCGTCCGCGGCGGGGACCACCGAAGGAGAGTTGTCGCTCGACAATCGCGCAGGGGTTGCCCGCGGTGGAAGTTCTGGACCGGTGATTGTGCCCGGCGATCCCGCTGCCAGTCGGTTGATGCGGGCGATCGAGTACCACGACGCCGCGCTGCAAATGCCACCCGATGGCAAGCTATCGGACGAAGTGATCACCGCGTTCCGCGAGTGGATCGCTCGCGGTGCGCCCGACCCGCGTGATGGCGAGGCTGCCGAGGTATCGACCATCGCCGACCGTGCGGCAGAGCACTGGGCGTTTCAAAAGCCAGTGCGGCCCGAGGTTGCCGAGGATCCCACGGGCTGGAGCGCGAAGAACTTCGATCGCCTGATTGCGGCGCGATTGCAATCGAAGGATCTTACGCCGACGGACGAAGCATCGCGCGAGGTACTCATTCGGCGTTTGTACTTCGACCTCGTGGGCCTCGCGCCGACGATGGAGGAGATCGAAGCGTTCAAATCCGACAGCGACCCCGTGGCGTACGAAAAGCTTGTGGACCGCTTGCTCAGTTCGCCACAGTTTGGCGAGCGCTGGGCTCGGCACTGGTTGGACCTAGCCCGGTACTCGGACACCAAAGGCTACGTCTTCACCGAAGACCGCAACTACCCCAATGCCTACAAGTATCGCGACTGGGTCATCACGGCGATCAACGACGACATGCCGGTCGACGCATTCATTAAGTACCAGCTCGCGGCCGATCGCATGGTGACGGAGGACGCCGACAAACATCACTTGGCGGCGCAGGGCTTCGTGACCTTGGGCCGGCGGTTCATCAACAATCCGCACGACATCGCCGCCGATCGCATTGACGTGGTGTTCCGTGGGTTGATGGGGCTGACCGTGGCGTGCGCGCGTTGCCACGATCATAAGTACGACCCTGTGAGCGACGAAGACTACTACGCCGCGTATGGAATTCTGCAGAGTTCGCGCGAGGAGCAGGACGAGACGAACCCGCCGAGGTTGGTCGACAAAGACGCGCCCGAGAACGTGCAGGTGTTCATCCGCGGCTCGGAGCACAATCGTGGCGATGTCGTCGAACGGGGTTTTCCGACCTTCTTCACGAGCTTCGCGCCCAAAGTCACCCAAGGGAGCGGGCGGCTGGAGCTGGCCGAGGCGATCGTGCATCCCGACAATCCGCTGACGGCGCGAGTGTACGTGAACCGCGTGTGGGGGCATCTGCTCGGCGAGCAGTTGGTCGGCACGCCGAGCGACTTTGGGCTGCGATGCGAAGCGCCACTGCAACAAGACGTGCTCGATTTGCTCGCCATCGAGTTCGCCGAGAACGGTTGGTCGCTGAAGTGGCTGGTCCGTGAGCTCGTCACGAGCAGCACTTATCGGCAATCAAGCACCACGACCGCCGAGCAACTCGCCGCCGATCCCGAAAACGCGCTGTGGGGCCGGATGAATCGGCGGCGGCTTGATTTCGAGTCGCTACGTGATCGCTTGCTGGCGTCGGCGGGCAAACTCGACACGCAGGTCGGTGGGGCATCGCAGAATATCGCCGGCGAAGACGGCGGTACGCGGCGGACGCTTTACGCCCACATCGATCGCCAGAACCTGCCGAATCTTTTCCGCACGTTCGACTTTGCCAGCCCCGACGAGCACGTCGCCGAGCGGCCGCAAACACTGGTGCCGCAGCAGGCGCTGTTCCTGATGAACAGCCCGATGGTCGCCGAGATTGCGGGGTCGCTGGTGGGATCGCTGGCGTCGGCGGATACCGACACTCGAGTGACGGAGCTTTATCGCAAGATCCTCGGCCGAGCACCGACACCCAGGGAACTCGAGCTCGCGCGGCAGTTTGTCTCGCGGGGCGAGGCCGAGAAGCTGGCGGGCGACGAGTGGAACTTTGGGTACGGTGGGCTCGTGGAGGGAACGGTGCAATTCTCGCCACTGCCGATGTTCACCGAGAATCGCTGGCAGTCAACGAGCTTCCCCGCCGACGACGCGATGGGTTACGTATCGCTGACGGCAACGGGTGGTCATCCGGGCCGTAGCCGCGAGCACGCTTCAATACGCCGATGGACAGCGCCGAGTGCGGGCCAATTGATCGTCGAGGGCCTGGCTGATCGCCCCGAGAGTCAAGGGGATGGCATCGAAGCGATGCTCGTCAGCTCGCGCCGCGGAGTGCTTGAGAGTTGGGTGGTCGAGCACGGACAGCTTCCCACCAATGCGCGTGTTGGCGATGTCGAGCCGGGCGAGCACATCGACTTCGTGGTGAGCTGCCGCGAGAACGATGGTTTCGACAGCTACAACTGGCAAGCAACGATCACGCTGACCACCGCGACCGAACGCCGGGTGTGGCACACAACGCAGGGCTTCCGCGGTCCGACGGGCGAGCCAATGCAGCTTTGGGCCCAGTTCGCGCAAGCACTGCTGATGAGCAATGAGTTTTTGTACGTCGACTAAGGAAGAATTCGTCGCGGATATTCGCAGATTCTGGCAGATGGACGCGGATAACAAGTTGATATGAAACGACCCCCTCCGAAATTCCTGTAAGCAATCACTTCATTCGCAAATGTAGTTGAGATTGATCTCTCCCTTCGTTTAATCCGCGTCCGATCCGCTCGATCCGCGTTCATCCGCGACTAATTCCTAGAGCTATAAATCATGAATCCCATGCCGACCGTATCGCGACGCGAGTTCTTTGCCCGAGCGGGCATGGGGATGGGGAGTTTGATGGCCGGTGGGATGCTTGCCGAGGCGGCACGCGGGGCGACCGATCCGTTTGCGATGCGGACGCCTCACTTCGCGGGGCGCGCGAAGCATGTCATTCACTTGTTCATGAACGGTGGTCCGTCGCACGTCGACACGTTCGACCCCAAGCCAATCCTGGAGAAGTACGCGGGAAAGCCCCTGCCGTACTCGAACCCTGGCACCGAGCGTCCGACCGGCGGCGCATTGCCTTCGCCGTTCAAGTTCAAGAAGTACGGACAGAGTGGCATCGAGGTCAGCGAGCTCTTCCCGCATGTCGCGCGGTGCATCGACGACATCGCCGTGGTGCGGTCGATGCACGCCGATGTGCCGAACCACGAGCCATCGCTGCTGCTCATGAATTGTGGCGACGGCCGGCTGATTCGCCCCAGCGTGGGTTCGTGGGTCACGTATGGCCTGGGAAGCATGAACGCCAACCTGCCGGCGTTCGTGTCGCTCTGCCCCGGTTATCCGATTCAGGAATCGCAGAACTGGCAAGCCGGCTTCCTGCCGGGCGTGTTTCAAGCGACCTACGTCAACACCAAGCAGCAACAAGTCGATCAACTGATCGACAACATCAAGAACAAGCGGGTCGCGCTCGGCGACCAGTCGGAGCAACTCGATCTCTTGGCTTCGATGAACACCGCCCACGCCGAGGCGCGGCCGGGCGACACGCAGCTTGAGCAGCAGATGCGTTCGTTCGAACTGGCTTATCGGATGCAAATCGAAGCGACCGACGCCTTCGACGTCGCCCGCGAGCCACAGCACATTCTCGACATGTATGGCGAAGGACTGCAAGCTCGGCAGATGCTGGTCGCGCGACGGCTGGTGGAGCGTGGCGTGCGGTTCGTCCAAGTGTGGCACGGCGATGGCCAACCGTGGGACCATCACGACGACATCGCGGTGGGGCATCGCAACCTGGCGAACGAATCGGATCAAGCGATCGGGGCGCTGCTCACCGATCTCAAGCAGCGAGGCCTGCTCGAAGATACGCTCGTGCTGTGGGGCGGCGAGTTCGGCCGCACGCCGGTGGTCGAACTCCCCAAAGAAGGTTCGAACGCCGGCAAGATGAATGGCCGGGATCACAACCATCATGGTTTCACCGTATGGATGGCCGGCGGCGGCATCCGCGGCGGTCAAGTTTACGGCAGCACCGACGAGTTCGGCTTCCGCGCCGAAGAGAACCCGGTGCACGTCCACGACCTACACGCCACGATGCTGCACTGCCTCGGCTTCGACCACGAGCGGCTAACGTACCGCTACGCGGGGAGAGACTTTAGGCTGACCGACGTGCATGGGACGGTGGTGAAAGAGCTATTGGGGTAGGATGTTCTCGTAGCCGGACTCGCAAGAGTTCGGGCATCTCCAAGGTAACCCGGACTCTTGCGAGTCCAGCTACGGACCCTATTATACCTTCGCTTCGCCGTGCACGACTTCCATCAGCTTCTCCCAGATGGCGTGCAATCGTTCGTGGCCAGTGGGTTTGCCGCCGGCGCGTTCGGTGACGTAGAACACGTCGACCACTTGGTCGAGGTTCGTGCCGATCTTGGCGAAGCGGATGTTGAGGCCCAGTTGATGGATCGTGCGGGCCAGTTGATAGAGCAAGCCGAGTCGGTCGAACGCGAACACCTCGATGATCAGGTTCTCGGCGGAGATGTCGCTGTTGAGCCGCACTTCCATCGGCATGTTCGATAGCTCGGCCAGCTGGTGCGTCTGCTCTTTGCCCCAAATGCGGCGGAACTTTGGTGGATCGTTCGAATCAATCGCGGCAGCCATCTCGCGGGCAATGTCGTCCAGGCGTTCCTGGCTCGAGCGTCCTTTGGTTTCGCTGTCGGTCGCCTGATAGCGAAGCAGCAGGATGTCGCCGTTGAGCACCGCGGTTTCGGCGGCAAGGATGCTCATGCCCCGGGCGCTAAGGACGCCGGCCATCGCCGAGAAAATACCGCGCCCCACGCCATGGCTGATGCCGGCCACGAACTCTACGGTCTTCGAATCGGCAATGTACCGACCCGTGACACTGCCAGCACCTTCTTCGAGGTTTCGGAACCGGCGAAGCGTATCGGCGATGGCTACCGGATCGACGGTCGTGACAAACGTCTCGGGCAGGGCGCGGAAGAACTGCTCGAACCACAAGTCGCTGCGTTCGGGCTGCGTGAGTTTGTCCCACACCTTCTTCTTCGCCGCGGCACGTCGCGGAAGCTGTTCGGCCTCGGGGACGTCGGTCATCAGCGCACGAGCGCGCGTGTGCAGCTCGCCCAGCACTCCGGCCTTCCAGTCGTTCAGCACGCCAGGCCCCACGGCGGCGAGATCGGCGCAGCTGAGCACGAACAGCATGTCGAGCTCCTCGACGCTGGTCATCTTCTGTGCGAACTGCCGGACGTACGCGGGGTCGCTGGTGTCGTGACGCAGCGCGGCGTGCGACATCCACAAATGCTTGAGCACCAGGTTCGCAGCGAGCTCCGTATCGCCCTCGGCGAGACCAAACCTTGCGCCAATCCGACGGGCGATGTCGGCACCGACAATGCTGTGGTCGCCCTCCATCCCTTTACCGAGGTCGTGCAGCAGTAGCACCAAGTGGAGGAGCCATTTTCGCTGGAGCTTGCGATAGACTTCGCCGACCTGGTCGTTGCGTTCGCCAAGGCGGGTGGCTTCGCTCACCGAGCGAATGCAGTGTTCGTCGACCGTGTACTTGTGATAGTTGTTGAACTGCAACAAACAACGGGCGTGGGTGTATTCGGGGATGAGCTTTTCGAGGATGCCAAGCTCGTGCATCTTGCGGAGCGCGTCGCCCAGGTACAGCGGTGTCGCGAGCATCTCGAGAAATCGCTTGATCGTGGCGTCGTCGAGATCGAGTGAGTAGCTGGGAGCCGAGCGATAGACTTGGTACCACGTTTCTTGGGCGATCCGCTTGTCGTACAGCCGCGCGAGGTCGACCAACCGCACGGCGTCTTCGAGGTTCTTGCTGAGCTTGGCGGAGCCGAGCTGCGTGGCGGAAATCTCCCGTGTTCCTAGCCGAAACTCGGCGGAGAGACTTTGGCTAAGCACCGGCTCGAGCATCCGCGACACCACCGGCGGCGGGCTCACCAGATCGCTGACGCGCGTCGCAAAGAACGACACGTGGCTGGTGTGGCGAAAGTACTCGCGCATGAACTGCTCGACGGGCAGCAGCGCCCCGCGTGGGCGAAAGTGCAACGCGTCGGCGAGTCGCTTCTGTTCGGCGCGATCGAGGGCATCACTCGCGGCCGACCCACCGAAGTGCATTTCGTTCCGCACTTGCAATAGAAAACTCTGCGACGACATCAGTCGGCGATGATCGAAGTTCGAGATGGCCCCCATCTGAAGCAGACGGTTGGGGTCGGACTCGCCGTGCTTGGCGAACCACAACCACCGCAATAGATGAATGTCGCGCAACCCACCGGGCGATCGCTTGATGTTGGGTTCGAGCAAGAACACCGTCTCGCCGAACTTGTGGCGTTCTTCCTTTCGAGCGGCGATGAACTCGCGGCAGAACGCCGTGGCGCGGCGTTCGACCATCTGGCGGAAGGTCGACTGAAACTCATCGAACAGCTTCGACGAACCAATGATGAGTCGCGCCTCGATCAGCGACGTGCAGATCACGGTATCCTGCCGCGCGAAGCGAACCGCCTCGGTGATGCTGCGAAGGCTGTGCCCCGGCTTAAGGCCGGCGTCGTAGAGGTCCTGCGTAAGGCGCTGCGTGAAGTTCTTGACGTCGTCGTCGAGCGACCCCGCGTAGAGGATCATCAGGTCGACGTCGGAGCTTGGAGCTTGCTGCCGGCGACCGTACCCGCCGACAGCCACGAGCGCGAGTCGCCCACGGAGCTTCTCGCCTCGGCCGTCGGGCATCTGCGTGAGCGTGGCGTCGAACAGTTTGAGCACGACAAGGTCGATGACGGTCGCGATGCGAGCACAAACCTGGACGCTCGCCATGCCACTGGTGTGCAGCCGCCGCACTTCCTCCAGGCCGGCTTGCACCTGCTCGCGGGCGGCGAGGACACTGGCACGAAGGCGCAAGGAGGAGCTCATGGAGGCGAACGATCAGCAGAGGCGGTTAACAAATGGCGGTCGGAGCGCAACAGGTGACCGAGCGCAAGGGCACCCGGCAGCCCGCGAGGGGCGACTGCTCCACCGGCTATTATAGCGCCTCGGAACCGGTCTCGCCCGTGCGGATGCGGATGGTGTCGAGAAGATCGGAGACAAAAATCTTTCCGTCGCCGATTTGACCGGTTTGTGCGGATCGAATGATTGTATCGACCGCGGGCTTCAGTTGGTCGTCGGCCACCACAATCTCGATTTTGACCTTGGGGACAAAATCGACGGCATACTCGGTGCCTCGATACATCTCGGTGTGGCCCTTCTGGCGACCGAACCCCCGGACCTCGGTGATCGTCATGCCGACGACGCCGAGTTCGGAGAGAGCGTTCTTCACATCCTCGAGCTTATAGTGGCGAACAATCGCCTCGATTTTTTTCATGTCCGCAACTCCTCCGAACGGGGATGCACACCAGTGCGTGGCGTGAACGATGTGTCCTGATTCTACCAGAAAGCGACCGGACGGTCGTGCCGGCTAGAACAAAATGTATCCTTCTTCCTCGTGCTGGCTGACGTCGAGACCCATCCGCTCGGCTGCCTCGTCAACCCGCAGGCCCATCACCGCGTCGACCAGTTTGAGAAGGATAAGCGTCATCACAATACTGTAAACCCAGGTGATCGCCACGGCGACGATCTGCCCGATGAGAATACGCGTACCACCGCCATCGATCAGCCCAAGCGGCAGACCATTGTCGATGTCCCAGCAAGCGCGCGTGGCGAACACACCGGTGAGAATGGCACCTAAGGTGCCACCAATACCGTGGACACCAAAGGCATCGAGCGCGTCGTCGTATTTGAAGTGATGCTTGAGCGAACCGCAGGCAATGGCACAAACTACGCCACCGAGCGCGCCCATGAGAAGCGAGGGCATCGGTTGTACGAAGCCGGCGGCAGGTGTGATTACAACCAGTCCGGCTACGGCACCGGAGGCGGTGCCCAGCACGCTTGGCTTCCCTCGCGTCACCCATTCGTACACGGCCCACGCCACGGCACCCGCGGCGGCGGAGAAGTGGGTAACGCAGAAGGCACTTTGCGTCAGATTATCGCTTAGTAACTCGCTGCCAGCGTTGAACCCAAACCATCCAACCCACAACATCGCGGCACCGATGGCGGTGTAAGTAAGGTTGTGCGGTCGCATGTCGTCCTGGCCCCATCCGATGCGGCGACCAAGTACGATGGCGCAGATCAAGGCCGAGATGCCCGAGCTAATGTGAACCACCGTGCCACCGGCGAAGTCAAGCGCGCCGCCGGCGATCGAGGTGCTTGTACCGTCTTCAATTTCCTGGGTTTTGTCGAAGGCGAGAATCCCCCCGTCCCACACCCAGTGGCAGAGCGGGCAGTAAACGAGCGTGCCCCACAGGACCAAGAACACAACCATCGCGCTGAACTTCATCCGTTCGGCGAACGCGCCGCAGATGAGCGCGGGGGTGATGATGAAGAACATGCCCTGAAACAGCATGTGGGTCATCATCGGAATCGGAATTGCTTCGTCCGGGAACATGGGCGTGTGGGGCGCGCCTGCTTCCTCATCCCATTCGCGCTGCACGCCTTCCATGAACAGGTACTCGCCATTGCCAATCCAGGGACCATCGCCCCCGAATGAAAGCGAATAGCCGTAGAGTGCCCAAAGCACGGTCATCAGGCCCATGAGGAACAGGCACTGCATCATGACGCTCAGGACGTTCTTCTTGCGGACCAGGCCGCCGTAGAACATGGCGAGGCCGGGGGCGGTCATGAACAGCACCAGCGCACAACTGGTAAGCATCCAGGCGTTGTTGCCTGCGAGTGCGGCCGTCTCGATGCTTTCGGTGAAGGGAGCCATCGCGTCGGGATTGGCTGGTCCCTGCGCCTTGGCGGAACTGCTAGCCAGAATCAACGTCACCAAAAGCGCCGCCACGCGACCCCAATGAGCCAGTTTGCCCATCAACTGAGCCCTCCCGAAAATTGCTTCGTGGAATTAGGAACTAGCCAAGTGGGGTTCCGCCAAGTTCCCCGCCGGTCAAAGTTAACCGCCCTAGGATATCCGTCCCCGGCGGGCACCGTAAAGCGGGTGGCGGACGGAAATGCGCAACTCAGTCACCAATTCTCCGGCGATCCCTACACCGTGCTCTTCTTCCACGGCACGTCCGGCACACCTGCCAGATGATTGGCCGCTCGGGCCAGGACGAACAGCAGATCGCTCAGTCGATTCAGGTAAACCACCACTTCGGGCCGAACCGGCTCGGTCCGCATGAGCGTGACCAGCACCCGCTCGCTCCTCCGACAGACGCAGCGAGCCACGTGCAGTCGAGCGGCGGCCTCGGTGCCGCCAGGGAGCACAAACTGCTTGAGCGGCGCAAGCTGGGACTCCCAGTGGTCGATGGCGTGCTCCAGCGACGTGATCGCCTCGGTGGCGAGAAGCTGCGTTCCCTTGGCCGCCGCGTTGGGCGTGGCGAGCTCGGCCCCCAAGTCAAAAAGCTGGTTTTGCACGTGGTCCAGCAACTCGTCCATGGAGTGGAACTTGTCGCCAAGCCGCGACAGTTCGGCACGCACCATGCCTAGGTCGGCGTTGAGTTCGTCGACGGTGCCAAAGGTCTCAATACGCAGGTGATCTTTCTCCACACGCCCGCCACCATACAGCGACGTTTGCCCCTGATCGCCAGTTTTGGTGTAGATCTTCATCGGAAAAAACTCCAGGGGCACGCATCGGGACGAACAGACGGACGACGGTATCCTAACACACGGCGTCCGAACGCCCAGCGGCGGCACACCGTGTTGCAACCTGCCCGCCAGTCAACCAGAATGGAGAAGCTACGCAAAGATTGCCGCGCTCGCACCTCGGGGGAGGAATGCGAGCGGTTATGTCAGATCCGCACCGTTCGATGGAGTATCGTCGCGATGAGAATGTTTGCCTTGCCCCTGGTTCTGCTGCTAGCCCTGGTGCTAGCCGCCCTCACTAATAACGCGTCGGCCGATGTCCTACGCGGGATCCACGACTCGGCCACCGAGTACGTCTCCAGTTTGGCGGATGACGACGAGGCGGAAGAGGACGATGAGGAAGCTGAGGAGGAAGAGGCAGAGGACGATGAAGAGAAGAAAACGGAGGAGCCCCAGACCGATGACTCCAAAGACGATGACTCCAAAGACGACGACGCCAAGGAGGAGGAGAAGTCGGAGCGGAAGACTCACACCGTCAAGGCGAGCCCGCTGAAGATAGAGCTGGAAGTGGATAGCAAGTTCGTCGCCCGTGACACTTCGGAGGTGAAGCTCGAACCCGAGGAGTGGAGTGAGTTCAAGATTGTCGAGATCGTCCCGCACGGTGCCACAGTGCGTCAAGGCGAGACGCTCGTGAAGTTCGATGGCGAGAAACTGAAGGAAGCCATCGCCGAGTTGGAGCTCGACCAGAAGATCGAGGAGCTCGCCCTGCTGAAGGCCGAGCAGGAACTGCCCCGCGCCGAAGAATCGATCAAGAAAGCATTTGAGCAAGCGGAGCGGGCGCTCGCCGATGCGAAGGTCGACTACAAGAATTACCAGGACGTCGACCGCGAAATCATGGTGCGGTCGATCGACATGCAGCTGAAGAGTGCTCAGCAGAGCGCCGAGAACGCCCGCGAGGAACTCGATCAGCTCGAAAAGATGTACCTGGCCGACGACCTGACGGAAGAGACCGAAGAGATCGTGCTCAAGCGTCAGCGCGTCGCGGTAGAGATGGCGGACTTCATGCTCGAGCGCTCGAAGATCCAGCACGCGCGGAGCCACGAGCTAACGATGCCTCGCAATGACATCTCGGAAAAGGAAGCCCTCGAGTCGATCGAATTGCAGTACGAGCGGGCGAAAACGGCGCTCGAGACCGACCTGACGCGTGGTCGCTACGACCTTGAGAAGGCACGCCGCGCCCGGGCCAAGAGCCTGGAGAAGCATGCGGACCTGACGAAGGACCTGGGCTTACTGGAGATCAAAGCACCGGCAGACGGTGTGGTTTACTACGGTAGCGCCACGCGAGGCGAGTGGACCGACATGGCCAGCATGATCCAACGTTTGAAGATCGATGCCAGTGCCCCGACCGACTCGGTGCTGATGACCATTGTCGCTCCCAAGCCGCTGGTGGTGGAGACGAGTCTCGAAGAGAAGGATCTCGTCGGCGTTAAGAAGGACCAAGCGGCGACCGTAGTACCCACGGCCGACAGCGAGGTGAAGCTTGGTGCGAAAGTCGCCATTGTGTCGGCAATCCCCGTCGAGGCTGGCAAGTTCGCACTGACGCTGGAACTCACCGGCGAAGACGCTCCCGAGTGGTTGGTCGCTGGCATGACCGGCAAGACGAAGATGACCACCTACGAGAGCAAGTCGGCACTGCTGGTTCCGAAGTCGGCCGTTCACACCGCAGATGCGGACGATTCGAAGTACGTCTGGATTGTCGATGGCGACAAGGTCGAGAAGCAAGCCGTTTCGACCGGTAAGACGAAGGGCGAAGATATCGAGATCGTCGAAGGCCTCGAAGCCGGCGACGTGGTTTCGCTCGATGACGAAGCCAAGGATTAGTAGCCAAGACGAGTAGCCGCCAGCCCCCTCTCCCCGTCCCTCACCCGGGACGGGGAGAGGGGACACCAGTTAGTAGGTCGAACGGAGTGTCGCGATGAAATGCACCGCTTGGATTCTGGCAGTTGGCCTGCTGTTGGTTGGTCAGTACGTCGCCATGCCGCGGGCGATGGCCGAAGCGGACGACGTGGCCGCCACGATTTCGCCCCGCGCGACCGAAGGCCCTAAGCCCGCGCCAATCGATCCGGTAAACCAGGACGACCTTCGCGCGAGCATTTTGCGCGGTGTCGAGTTCCTGCTCGTCGACCAACGTCCGAGCGGCGGTTGGGGGAGTGCCGAGGACACCAAGGAGCTAAATATCTACGCTCCGATACCGGGCGCGCACCATGCGTTTCGTGCCGCCGTGACCGGTCTCGCGCTCGAGGCCCTCGTCGCAGCCGAGCCGATTGCGGAAGACGAAGAGCTGAAGAAGCGGATCGCCGCTGCAATCGATAAGGGCGAGAAGTGGATGCTCGAGAACACCGAGCAAGTTCGCCGCGCTGAGGGGGACGCCATCTATAACACCTGGGGCCACGCCTACAGCATCTCGGGCTTGGTAGCTCTGTACCATCGGGCGAAGGGCGACGATTCGCGCCAGCGTAACCTCCGCGACGCCATTGAAATGCAAGTCCAGAAACTCCAGCGGTACGAGTACCTCAAGGGTGGCTGGGGCTATTACGACTTCGATTACCGCACGCAGGTCCCCGCCGACAGCCCCAACAGTTTCACAACGGCCACGGCACTCGTTGCGCTTAAGCAGGCGCAAGAAATCGGCGTCGAGGTATCGCAGAAAACGATCGACAAGGCGATTGCGTCGATTAAACGCCAGCAGCAGCCCGACTTCTCCTACGCCTATGGCGAGTACTTGATGATGCGGCCCATGTATCCCATCAATCGCGCGGCCGGGAGTCTCGGTCGATCGCAGGCGTGCAACTACGCCCTGCGAATCTTCGGCGACGAGCGGGTCACCGATGAAGTGATCGAGACGTGGCTCAACCGTTTGTACGCGCGAAATGGCTGGCTAAGCATCGGCCGCAAACGCCCCGTGCCGCACGAGTCGCATTTCGCGATCGCCGGCTACTTCTACTACTACGGCCACTATTACGCGGCCCTGACGCTCGACCTCGTGCCCAAGGAGAAGCGGGGCTATTTTCAGGACCATCTAGCGGCGATTCTGATGCCGTTACAGGAAACCGATGGGTGCTGGTGGGACTACCCGTTCTACAACTATCACCGCCAGTACGGCACGGCGATGGCCGTGACTTCGCTCGTAAAGTGTTTGCGGGACGACAGTTAGGCCTCCGCCTCGGTTCATCTCCGAAATCCTCGGTTCTGCCTGCGCGGAGCGTTCCGATTATGCAGGCAACTTCTTAGGGTGAATTCTGGCCCTCGCGAGTGGGTTTCGACTTGCGCGCAAACGAGGTGACCTAAGTTTGAGCGGCTGACAGAGATGGCCGAGGGATTTCCCCCTCCGAGTGGCGTGCATGCGTCGGCCAGGAACAAACCAAACATCCCGTCCCTCCCCCCACAACCGCTCACATGGAGCGGTGAATGAGACAACTACCCACTGTTTGCGAGTAACCTGCGATGGGATTCTTGAAGAACTTCTTCGACGACGTGTTTGCGGACGAGCGTCCGGCCTTGGCAACCGCGCCTCCGGCTAGCAGCTTCGAGCAACTGAGCGATGTCCAGCTTGAAGCCCACCTGAAGGTGGCCAAGTACGGCGACTTCACGCTTAGTGACGCGGTCCGCCCTTCCTACACCTTGGAAGTGGTCCCTTCGGCCGGCTACCGTCACGACGTGTACCGCGACGAAGAGAATCGCTCGGACGTCCCCGTGCTGATGGCCGCGGCGTCGCGCGAGCGACTGCTCGACATCTTCATGGAGCTGATCGAGCAACTCGGCCCGACGGTCGACGTGGTGCTCGAAACGAGCCATGGTCACCGCGCTGGTCACCACACCGACCTGTACCGCGAACACATCGACATGCCGATCCTGCAGAGCATTCTGTGGGACTACGAAGACCTGCTGGTGAATGATGGCTGCACAGGCATTGCGGTGCTCAATCCGTCGCTGCCACAAGAGATTCAGCTCGACGAACACAAGCTGCTGATCGCGTACGGCGCGGACCTGGCGGTGTACGAGCGGATCCTCGCCGATGGCGACCTCCCCTGCCGCGAGGACATGCGTTTCATCACCGAAGCCGAGCACGTCCACTCGAGCAACGAGCGGTACGTCGAGCAGTTCGAAGAACTGAAGATGCGACTGGGTATGGACGGCGAGTAACTCGCCGTCGATTCAGTCGGATCCCTTTACGAATCCAACGCTGGCTCCGGCCCTAGCGTTGCGTCGAGGTAGATATCGGCGAGCGCCAGTCCACAACCAATCGTATCAAGCGGAATGATTGCGTCGGGACCTTCGTAAACTTCGCGAACAAAGCCCTGCTCCGTCCGGCGGAAGGCCGTGACGACCTTGGCCTGTTGTTCGACGAGCAGGTAGACCGACAGCGAAGGGATGGTCAGGTAGGCGTCCTTCTTTTCCCCTTCGTCGACGCGACGCGTCGAGGACGAGAGGACTTCGGCAAGTACCACCGGTTGGTCTTGAAAGACTTCGTCGGGGGCATTCTTCTGACAGACCACCATGGCGTCGGGGTAGTAAAAGCGTACCTGCGTCGAAGATTGAATGCGAACCTTCGTCTCGGAGTTGTAGGGCTTGCAGGGTTGGCCGCGAAGTGCGTTGTGCAAGGCCGCGAATAGATTGCCGGCGAGCAAGTTGTGCAAATTGGTCCCACCCGCCATGGCGTAAACAATGCCACCCAGATACTCATGCCGTGCCTGGGAATCTCGCTCACCAGCTAAATAGTCGGCGACGGAGATCAACTTGGTGGAGGAAACGGCATTCATACCACCAGTTTATCCCGGCGGTTGAAGTCCATCAACCTTGACAACGCTAGGGCGTCCGCTCCAGCACTTCCCAAGTGCATGCAAATTCGCTCTTCGCATCGGCTGGGTAGTCGTGCGATTCGATAACTTGCCAGTCGGCGCTCGGGAGCTCCGGGAAGTGAGCATCGCCACCAGGCGAAGCGTGCACTCGCGTGCGATAGATGCGTGACGCAGCGGAGAGTGCGAGGCGATAGATTTCCGCCCCGCCGACGACGAACAGTTCGTCGTTGTTCATGCCCGACTTCAGCGCCTGCGCGGTGGCATCCTCGAGCGAATGGGCGACGCGGACCTCGGTGTGCCCGGGGGCGTAATCACGATTCGTGGTGAGCACGACCGTCACGCGGCCCGGAAGTGGGCGGCCGATCGACTCGTAGGTCTTCCGCCCCATCACCAGGACGTGGCCCATCGTAAGCTGCTTGAACCGCTGCAAATCGCCCGACATTCGCCACGGCAGGTCACCCGCATTGCCAATCACGCCATTGTCGGCGACAGCGACGACCAGCGAGATTCGAGGGAGTGACTCTTTGGGCATGGCAACGAACGCTCGCTGGACGGGAACTCACACCGCCACGGGTGCTGAGATGTGGGGATGAGGATCGTAGTTGCCTAACGCGAAGTGCTCGAATTTGAAATCGAACAGCGACTTCACCGACGGATCGAGCGTCATCGTCGGAAGCGGCCTTGGCTCGCGGGCAAGCTGCGTACGGGCTTGCTCCAGGTGATTGTCGTACAAATGCGCGTCGCCGAGCGTGTGAACGAACTCGCCTGGTGCGAGATCGGTAACCTGAGCGACCATCAACAGCAGCAGCGCGTACGACGCGATGTTGAAGGGCACGCCCAGAAACACATCGGCGCTCCGCTGATACAACTGGCACGAAAGCCGGCCATCGGCCACGTAGAACTGGAACAGCAAGTGGCAGGGCGGGAGCGCCATCTGGCCGATGTCGGCGGGGTTCCAAGCGGTGACTATAAGCCGCCGAGAGTCGGGATTCGTTTTGATCTGCTCGACCACTTCCGCCAGTTGGTCAATCACTCGGCCATCGGGGCAAGCCCAGCTTCGCCACTGCTTGCCGTAGACGGGCCCGAGCTCGCCATCTTCATCCGCCCACTCGTTCCAGATCGACACGCCGTTGTCGGTCAGGTACTTGGTGTTGGTGTCGCCAGCGATGAACCACAAGAGCTCGTGCAGGATCGAACGCGTGTGGAGCTTCTTCGTGGTGATCAGCGGAAAGCCGTCCGCCAGATCGAACCGCATCTGATGCCCAAACACACTCCGCGTACCGGTACCGGTGCGATCGGACTTAGGAGTTCCGTCGGTGAGGACGCGGTTCAGGAGTTGAAGGTATTGTTTCATTGAGTCAATTACTTCTCGGCCACGTCATCCTCAAGTAGCGGCCGAACACATGTCATCCTGAAGGAACGGCGATCTCGTGTCATTCTGAGGGAGCCCCGGCGACTGAAGAATCTCGCGGCGGGACACGCTCTACGTTTCGGTTCCCTTGGCAATGGAGAGGTATTTTGTACTTGAGATTCTTCGGTCCGTGAGGCTCCCTCAGAATGGGAGTGCGACTTTTCTCGCTTCGCTTATTCTTTCGCCATCAGCTCTTCCACCAACTGCGCCAGCAGCTTCGGATCGTCGGCTTTGCGAAGGTGGTCGATGCGGGTCTGAGGAATCTCCAGTTTCTCCAGCGCCGCCAGGATGTACTTCCACTGCTTTTCGCGCGACTTGCCTTCGGCCAGGTACAACTCGGTGACTAGCTCGCTGAGCCGTTGCAATGCGACGGTATCGCGGTTGTCGTAGTACCGCTTGATGATGTTCTGTTGGTATTTGGAGAGATCTTTGGCCATATCGTAGGGGCGAATAGCTAGGGGTCAGGAGGTGCAAAGTGGACGTGCGATTCTACCGTCCTGGCCATTCGAAGCCCAGACGGTGAATTCCCGGGCTAACCGGCAATGCTTGCGTGTTCCTTGCCAGCAACACAACATTTGCCAACCACCCTGCGGGGTTAGTACAATCGAGGCTGGCGGACCGCAGGCACCTTGCGCATCCCGACACCTGACCCCCGGCTACTTCGTTGAAACAAGTCATCGCCATCGTCAAACCGTTTCTCGTCGAGCAGATCCTCGACAACCTCCGCCGGGCACCGCTCGAAGCGGTCGAGGTGCGCGAGGTGAAGGGTTTCGGTAAACAGAAGAGCTACCTCGACCAGTATACCGATAGCGAGTACAGCCAGGCGTTCCTGCCAAAGGTCGAAATCATCCTGTGGGTCGACGACGCGCGGGCTGAGGAAGTAATCCGCAAAGTGGTCGAAGTCGCCCGCACCGGCAGAATGGGCGACGGCAAGATTTTCGTGCTCCCCGCCCAAAGCTACGAACGGGTGATCGACATGAGCCAGTACCGCGAGGCGGCCAAGGCTTGAGTTGTTCAAGACTTGGGGTCTACTCAATTTCGATTCGACTTCAGCTCTTCACCTGCACGCGGTCGTACAGCATCTTCACGAACTCTTCGAGCAACTTTCCGTCACTCGTTTCAAGCACCACGCGGGCCTGGGCGATGACCTCGCGTTTGCGGTTCATCTGCTCGGCCGCTTCGAGGGTGCCTCGTTCGTTCAGCTCGCCACCGTGTCCGAAGCGGCTGTGGAGTTCGGCGAAGTCGCCGGCCGACCAGCCTTCGAACACCGATGCGTGGCTCTCGATCACATGACTGACCACGGGGTTAGTCGCTTCGTCGAAGCCGGCCGCCGCGATCGACCCGGCGTCGACGAACAACTCCTCGACCGCCACGCCAAACCCCTCGGCCAACCGATGGAGCGTCCGGGCGTGCGTGTTCTTCTCGGCTCGAGCGATGGCGCGGACTGTCCGCTGGTCGAGTCCCGACGCCTCAACCACTTGGTCGTAGGTCATGTCGAAACTCGCCATCAATCGGCGGACGTTGTGGGCCACCACTCGCGCGGGGACCGTCGGACCGGGGGCAATGGCGATCATGGCGGGCAAGCAACAAAGGGATACTTTATAACACTTAGTATCCACCAATACACTGCAACGCCACCCGAGTCAACCCTACCACCCATCTTTCTCAAGAATTACACCCGGCGATGACGGCCGGCGGCCAACAAGGCGACCCCACCTAGTGCCAGCAAAAAGGTCGACGGCTCGGGAACTACGTTGTTGAGCAGTGCCCCCCGTTCGACCATCAAGCCGGTGAGTCCCTCGATCACGATGTCCTGCCCGAGGTAGTTGCCGGTCATGCTAAGCGTCACTTCCGAGGTGTATTGATGACGCCCGTCGGGCAGGAGCTTGGGGCTATCGAGAATCGGATTTACAACGAGTTCCAGAATGCTAAGCGGGATCTCGACATCGCCCCCACCACCGCCGGCCGCGACTTTCAGCACGGTCACGTGCCCGCGATAGGTGAACGACCGCGAGCCGCCCCCGAACAACATACTGAAGTCGGGTTCCAGCGCGGCGAACTCGAAGCTCGATGGCTGCCCGTCGAGATCCATCACCACCGAATCCCCTACGCCGTCGCCTTCGAGCGTCGCCACGAGCGGAGGATCGATACCCACCGCGGAGATGTCCATAGCGAACTTCGTATCGATGGTGCTGTAAAGCGGGAACACCTTGCCATCGAGATCGTTCGGATTCACATCGTCCGGGTCCGGAGGCGCGATGATGGACGAGCTTTTGTTGGAGCGTGAGGAGTTGTGATCCTGCACCTTCGTCATGTGGATCGTGGTATCCAACGACTCCCCGGCTGGGCCTAAAGGAAGCATCGCGGAACCGGTCAGATCGATAGAAACGATCTCGGTGTTGAAGAAGAGGTCTTGAGCCATCGCGGGGGACGAGAGAGTGACGCCGCACCCGACAGCACACAGCAGCACCACACGTAGTCGTTGCAACATTAGCGGGCTCCTCAAACAAGAGGTGGTGAAAAGGTCGCCCCGCGCACCACGGGGTCGATGCCGGACGATTGTAATGCGGGTATCCTCAAGGTGCAATTTGCTAAATCTCGCCACACGGCGCGGGTTAGCAACCTCGGGCCGCTCGAACTAAGCTAGTAGAACCCGCTCAAGAACCCTACTGCTTCGAAGATTCCGTACCCCGCCCTCCCCTCCGCCATGAAACGCTTTGTCATTGTCGGTGCCGGCACGTCGGGCCTGACGACCGCCAAGAATTTTCTCGACGCCGGCATCCCATTCGACTGCCTAGAACGTGAGGACACGCTCGGCGGTAACTGGTGCTATGGCAAACCGGCGAGCAGCGTCTATCGCTCGACGCACCTCATCAGCAGCAAACGCCTGACCGAGTACACCGATTTCCCGATGCCCGAAGAGTACCCCGAGTATCCCTCGCAGAGGCTGGTGCTCGAGTACTTGAAGAGCTATGCCGAGCGATACAACTTAAACGACCACATCCAGTACAACACCGCCGTCCGCACGATCACACGCCGCGGCGACAACGACTGGCTCGTGGAACTGGAGAGTGGCGAGCAGCGTGAGTACCGCGGTGTCGTGATTGCCAACGGCCACAACTGGGATCCACGTTACCCCGAGTTCCCTGGCGAGTTCACCGGCGAGGTGCTGCATTCGTCGGAGTACAAAACGCCCGACGTGCTCGCAGGCAAACGGGTCTTAGTGATCGGTGCGGGGAATTCGGGCTGCGACATCGCCGTCGAGTCCGCCGCCCACGCGGCGAAGACCTGTCACAGCATGCGGCGCGGGTATCATTATCTGCCGAAGTTCTACCGCGGCTTCCCCACCGACGCGGTGGGAGAGTTTGTTTTGAAGCTGCGACTGCCACTCGCGCTCCGGCGAATCCTGGCGCGGCGGATGATCAATATCGTGCTCGGCTCGCCCGAACAGATCGGACTCCCCAAGCCCGACCACCGGCTATTCGAGTCCCATCCAATCATCAACTCGCAACTCGCCTACCACGTGGGGCATGGTGATATTGCGATCCGGCCGAACGTCAAACGCTTCGATGGCAACCGCGTCGAGTTCGTCGATGGTTCGAGCGAGACGATCGACATGATCATCTACGCAACGGGCTTCAAGATCACCATCCCGTTCATCGACCCCGCGGAACTCAATTGGCAGAACGACAAGCCCGAGCTCTACCTTAACGTGTTCCACCCCACGAGCGACGACTTGTTCATCGCGGGCCTCATTCAACCCGATAGCGGTCAGTGGGGCCTCGTCGACTGCCAGGCCCAATTGATCGCGGCGTACCTGAAGGGACTCGAAGCCAATAAGCCAAGTGCCAAGTGGTTCCAGCAGCGGAAGCAGACGCATCAAGCCAAACTCAACCGCGGCATCGACTACGTGAAGTCACCCCGGCATCTGCTAGAAGTCGAGCACTTCAGCTACCGGAAAGAGCTGGAGCGGTTGGTGAGGAAGCTACGGGGGTAGGTGCCGGAGCGTGGTGTTCGCCCCGGGCCCTTGAGAGCCCAAGCCCCTGTGTCATCCTGAGGGAGCCTAAGCGACCGAAGGATCTCCTTCGCCATTCTCTCGGCGTGTTCAAAGGCGAGATTCTTCGGGTCGTGCACCTCCCCTCAGAATGACATGATTGCTTGAATGTGTTCACCAATCACACCGCGCCGAGCAGCTTCGCGATCTCTGCCGGTGCGTCGGCGATTTTCACCGTCGCGCTCGAACCATCCGCCAGGTTCTTCACTTGGCACTCGCCCGCCGCGAGTTCGTCGGGGCCGGCGATCACGGCGATGCGGTGGCCCCGTTTGTCGGCGTACTGCAGTTGCTTGCCGAGCTTCTTCGCTTCGTTATAGAGTTCGACCCGTAGGCCTGCGGCACGCAGATCGGCCGAGAGCTTCAGCAGCGGCCCCAGCAGTTCATCACTAAACAGCGGCACGAACACTTCGGCGGGCGTACGGACCTCGGGCACCATACCGAGCTCTTCCATGCCCGACAGCAAGCGATCGAGGCCGAGCGACGCCCCGATGCCGGGCAGACGCTGCTTCGTGAACATCTGGGCGAGGTTGTCGTACCGCCCGCCACTGGCGACGCTGCCAATCTCGGGAAGCGCGGTGAGCGTCGTCTCGTAAATCATGCCGGTGTAGTAGTCGAGGCCACGCGCGATGGAGACATCGAGCTTCACACGGTCCGTCGCGACGCCGGCCGCTTGGATTCCGCCCAGCACTTCGCCCAGCCGTGCGAGTCCCGCTTCGCCCACTTCGCTGCCGGCGACCATCGGCTTGAGTTTGTCGAGCACCTGTGCGTTGGTGCCTTCGAGCGCCGCGAACTCCAGCACCCTGGCGGCTTGCGCCTCCGTCGCACCGGCGGTCGCCTGCATCTCGGCGGAGACTTTCTCGGCACCGATCTTCGCCAGCTTGTCGATCGCCCGCAGGACGTGCGTCGATTGCTCTTGGAGCCCGAGCGATTCCAAAAGCCCATTCAGCACGCCACGGTGATTAACTTGAATAGTGAAGGTGCCCGCGAAGCCGATCTTCGTCAGCAGATCGTGAATCACCAGGGCCGTCTCGATGTCGCTTGCTGCGCTCTCGGTACCGATGGTGTCGAAGTCGCACTGCATGAACTCACGATAGCGGCCTCGCTGCGTGTTCTCGCCCCGCCACACCGTGGCGATGTGGTACCGCTTGAAAGGCAGGCCGAGCTCCTGGGCGTACTGCGCGGCAAACCGCGCGAGGGGCACCGTCAGGTCGAAACGCATGCCAACCTCACGCCCACCGGCGTCGGTGAACTTGTAGAGCTGCTTGTCGGTCTCGTCGGAGCCCTTGCCCGAGAGGATCTCCAAGTACTCCAGCGCCGGCGTATCAATCGGCGCGAAGCCATACGAGCGATACACGTCGCGAGCCGTCTCAATCAGCCTCTCCCGCGCCAGCATCGCCTGCGGCAAGTAGTCGCGAAAACCTTTAAGCGTACGGGGCTGGATCATGGCAGTCTTCAACAGTCTTGTGCCCCCAGCGTAAGCTTGGGGGGAGCTTGGGAGAGAATCAGTCGCGGATCGTCACGGATTTTAGCGGATCGACGCGGATTGAGGCAGGGAACACTCGCGGGCGCTAATCTTCGCTAATTGGTTCGCATCTTCATCGTCGACCGACCCTCAGGAACGCCATAGAACCACCAAGTGCCTTCCGGAGCTGGTTCGAGCGTGCCTTCCAACAACTTCCGAATTGCCTCGCCAAGCAAGATAGCAGGAGCTGAATCGTAGCCATCGTGCCCACGATCAAACACGCCCTGCCCATCCAAGATATCCCACCCGTACATTTCTTCGGCGGTGAAGTGATCTTGTTGCTGAAGTGTCACACAAGCGTCTTGTAACAGGCCATCAACCGTCTTCAGCTGATGTGGGGACCAGGAGTCGTCCAAATACAATCCGCAGTCGGCGACAACCGCATTGAAGCGCCATTTCTGGATAAGGTGATCAAGCCATCCATCGCCTGGAGCGAGAGGAACAGCGTGATCAATTACGTGCTTGAAAAGCGTCCCCACCGCGACATCGTATGCCCAGAATCCATGCCCTCTGAATTCAACAAAGGCTGACTTGGACATGCTTTTATTAGCGAAGACTAGTGTTCCCCAAAAACCCGCGACTCTTCCCGGCCAGTAACGGAATAAATTCCGTTGTACGCGCCTACGCCATCACCGGCAGCAGATCTGGTTTCTTACTGCGGATGTTCTTACCCTTCGACTTGTAGCACGCTTCGCTGTATTCCCACACTTGCTCGTGGGTCTCCAGGTAGAAGTCGTAGGTCCAGTCTTCGTCATACTCGCAGTTGTCGAACGTGTAATCACGGCAGATTTGGGGGCGGTTCTCGTAGATGCCGCAGCGGTAGTCGTCCTGCAGCTTCTCGCACACCGTGTGCACCAGCAGGTACCAATCGTCGCCGTCCTTGAAGTAGGTCGCGTTGTGATGCAGCACGATCCAGCGGATGTACTCCATGTCCTCAAAGCAGTCGGGTGCCTCGTAAGGCACGGCGATGTAGTGGCAGCACTTGGCCGTGCAGTACTCGCACAGATTGCCATCCTTGGGCAAATCCTCGCGCTTGATCTTCTTGGTACCGAAAGCAAGTGGTGCGGCCATAGTGTGTATCTGAAGTGGACGGGTGCGAAATAGCCGACGACCTACGTGTCGTTGGACCAAGCCGGGGTGCGGCAGCGGATGATCGGGGATTGTAACGCATCGGCGGGGGTTTGAAAATCATGAACCTCGCACGGAGATGGTCGGTCGTGATCGCGGCGAGCTAGTCCTCTGCAATCCCCAGGAATCCATCATGCCCAGGCCACTCGACCAGAAATCGACCCTTGAGGACATCCGCGAGCGGTTTGACGCCGATGTCGAGCGATTCTCGAACCTCGAAACGGGACAGGCCGCGACGATCGACGCCCCGCTGGCGATGGAGCTGATCACGCGGGCCGCCATCGCGACGACACCCCATCTTCGCCGGGTGCTCGACATCGGTTGCGGGGCGGGCAACAACACGCTGAAACTCCGACTCGAGCTCGGCCGCGACTTTGATGCGGTGCTCGTGGATCTCAGCGAGCCGATGGTCGAACGGGCCGCCGCGCGAGTCGCCGAAGTCAACGGCGGGACGCAGACCAAGCTGGTGGGCGACTTTCGCACCGCGAAACTCGAGCCGGAGTCGTTCGACGTAATCCTCGCCGCCGCGGTGCTACATCACCTGCGCGACGACAACGACTGGCACACGGCCTTCGCGAAGATTTACCAGCTCCTCCGCCCCGGCGGCAGCGTCTGGATTACCGATCTGGTGACGCAGGAAACGCCGGCTGTCGACCAGATGATGTGGCACCGCTATGGCGAGTACCTTACTTCGCTTGGTGGCGAAGAGTACCGCGACCGCGTGTTTGACTACATCGACCGCGAAGACTCCCCACGCCCCGTGACCTATCAGCTCGATCTCTTGCGGGCGGTAGGATTCTCTCGGGTGGAACTCTTGCACAAGAACTCGTGCTTCGCCGCGTTCGGGGCGGTGAAGTGAAAGTTGCCCGCGAATGACGCGAATTGCCGCGAATGAAATACGAAGTCTCTACCAGGGTGGCGCTACGGCTCGTTCCTCGCGTCCGCTAACCCTTCACTCTGATGTGGTTTCCTTTCAGGAAACTGTTTGAGCTTCACTCTTCCTTCGCGAACATTCGCGTCATTCGCGGGCAAGCCACCTACGGCCTCCGGTTTCTTGCCATCCGTGTGCATCGGTGGCTAAGTCCTCCTCGCCCGAACTCTTGCGAGTCCGGCTACAAGAAACGGCCCGTGTCCATCGCTAGCAAACCACGAAGGCCTGCGGGGTATGCCGATTTTGCGGGCCGAATCTGCTGGGCGGGCTGTAATTCCGGCTTGCCAGCAGTTGTTCGTCGTGCGGGCCGTGGTAGGGTTAAGGACGGAAAAGCAACTCACGTTCGCCCCGTAGCTTTCAGATTGCGTGCTTTCAGAATTCTCCCCACGAACGGGCTCGGCGCACACTTCTCGACTTCTTGCGTATTAAGACCGGCAACTTTGTCTTGTTAGCTTCGTCGGTTTGGTTCGTTGTCTTTCCGATTCAGGCTTCGCCATGAATCGGACGGCAGGCATCGCTAGCAGCTCTCGACGGTTGTCGCCGAGAGTGCAAAAAACATTCAGCGAACGAGGACGTTCATGCATCGCTTCCTACTCGGCGTAGCTCTCCTGGGCTTGATCTCCTGGTTGCCATCGAACTTCGCTAGCGCGCAGTATGGCGTCACCGCAGCGCCACCGACGTACGTGGCACCCGCTTGCCCGCCTGTTATTTCGCCTCCCCCGATGGTGGTCGAGCCCCCGCGGCGTTGCTGCATACTCCGACTATGCGACTGGATGTGTGGCCGCCCCGCGCCGCAGCCCACGGTGGTCGCCATGCCGGTGATTCCCACGCAGCCCGTCTGCCCACCCACGCTCCCCAGCTGTGGCTGCAACCCTTGTGCGTGCGGCAACTGCCAAACGATGCCAGCCCCGTCGCTCACGAGTTACAACCCCGCGCCGGCAACCTACACTGCCAGCGCCCCAACGACCTACCAGGCGGCGTACCCTGCCCAACAGGCCTACCCCGTGCAGCAAACGTACCCAGTGCAGCAAGCCGGCTACGCCCCGACCGTGACGACCTTCCAGCCCCTCCAGCAGGTGGTCTACCCAACGACGAGCCGCCGCGCCCCGCCGCGGTGGCCTGGGCCTTGAGTGCAGTGAATAGATTGAGAATGACGAGCTGCTAGCTGGAGTTCATTCCGACGACCAGTAGGTCCTCGGCTATTACTGCACAAGCCTCTCAGTGCTTCCCACTGCCGAACTCCCGCTTCCCATCACTCCCCCAACCGCTCGTGCGCCTCTTCCGCCCAAGGACTTTCGGGCGCGAGATGCAAGAAGCGTTGCCAGTGGTCGCGGGCTTGTTCGGCGTAGCCGAGGCGGTCGAGGGTGCTGGCTAAGTGATAGTGCGCGTCGGCCAGTTGGGGGTTGGCTTCGAGGGCGCCGCGGAATGCCTCGGCGGCGTTCTTCATGTCGCCCTGCTCCAATAGCACGCAGCCCAGGTTCACGCGGGCTTCGTCGTACTCTTCATCGAGTTCGATCGCCATGAAGTACCGCTCGCGGGCGGCGGTCAGGTCGCCAAGTTGATACAAGAGGTCGGCGACCAGAAAATGGTCCTCGGGATCGGCCTCGCCGGATAGCAAAACGCCGCGGTAGAGTTCGAGCGCCGCGGTCAGCTCGCCACGGTCGGCCAGATCCATCGCCGCATCTCGGCAATCATCGGTGGTCAGCGGCGTGATATCCCCCGCGCGCTCGGTGGTGCCAGCAAGGCTCGGGATCTCCGGCATCGCGAGCGTGTCGGCCGGCGGGGCGTCGAAGTCAATTAGAAGCTGCCCGCTTGGCTCGGTGAGATCGGCACCGCGGCGGAGGAAAATCTTTCCCCCTTCGACCACGATCGACAGGTCGGCGAGCGGGCGCTCGACGTCGGGCGCGAGCTTCACCAGCTGCGTCATCTGACGGTCGATACTGGCGAGCGACACGCCGGCATGCACGAGCTCCGCCAAACGCCTAGCGACGCGAACCTCGGCAAAATCAAAATAGGGAAGCTTGCGGACTTCGCACACCGGCTGCAAGTAGCTTCGCCGGTGCCAGCGATGGATGGTCCGCGAATCGACCTTCACCATCTCGGCAAGCAGCGCCGGCGTGTAAAGCCGACTGACGCCAACCTCTTCGTCTACCAGCCCCACGCGCCGCCAGAGTTGCGTTTCGTCGACCAGCGTCACGAGCCCCGACGCCACACGCTCGCGAACCGCGTCCGGCAAATCGCCCACGACGTCGGCCACGCGGGTATCGTCCCCTTTCACGAGCAGCGTCGTCGACTCATCGGCCTTGATTTGCAGCACGCCGCCATGCGCGGTGACCACTTTATCAGCCTCCACCCGCGACATGCTGGCAAGCCGCCCCACGAGCGCAATCCGCTCGCCGGCGAGTTTGAGTTCGGTAGTGATCGAGGGCCCTGCGTCCATCGGCATAGTGTAACAGCGGGCAGGTAAGCCAGCGAGCGGGGCCCGTAAGGACCGTGGTTGAAAGAATTAGTCGCGGATGGGCGCGGATTTAAGCGGACGATCGCGGATGAAAACAAGCCTAGCAACACTCGGAAGCAAGTTGCAATATGTTCGTCGGGCGGTAGGGTGCCGAAGAGCTTTACCCCAATCCGCGAGTATCCGCGATTCGATCCGTGCAGATCCGCGACTAATTCTTACTTCCACCTAGCAACTGCGTCAGCTTCCGCAGCTTCTCCGCCTCGTCTTGACGGCCGAGGTTGGTTAGCAGTTCGATGCGTGCCTTGCGGGCGCGGTGCCAACGGTCGCTTCCTCGTTGGGTGGCGGTTTCGATGATGGCGTAGGCATCGAGGGCGGCTTGGCGGTCGGCCAGGGCGGTCGAACCGGCGAGCATCGCGGCGTACTCTTCTTGGAGGTCGCCGTTCTTGGGAAACTGCTTTACGAGCGATTGGTACATCGCCCGGGCTTCGTCCGTGTTGTCGACCGCCGCCAGCGCTGCTGCGCGGTACCGGTCGGCCGGTAGCTTCCACGTACTGGAACTACCACCCGCCACGTCGAGCACGGCAAGCAACAACTGCCCGATCGCCGCGCGTTCGGTGCGCCTCGACACCTGAGCGGCCGAGTACTCGCCTAGTTGTTTGACGAGTCGTTCGGCAAGAGGCTCAAGCGATGTGGTGGTTCCCTCTCCCCGTGCGGTTGACTTGAGTAGCGCGATCGCGTCGCCCGTTTTTCCACCCGACACCAGCGCCATAGCAAGGATCGGTGTAGCTCGATCCTTGTACTCGGCAGTGGCGGTAGGTTGTCCTTTGAGCGACATTGTCAGAAGTTGTTCGGCGTAATTAGCGCTGCCCGAATCAAGCATCAATCTGGCAAGTTCAATGGCGCAGGAACGCTGCGCGTCGCTCCACTCTCGCGGCCAGCCCACTGAGTCTCCGGTCCCGACAATCGCAGGCTGCAGCCTAGCGACCGCTTCGCGAATCAATTTTTCGCGTTCCGCGGTATCCGTAGTCGCGGCGATCTGCTCGCGATACGCGGTGGCGAGTAGCGCCGTCGCTTCTTCGTAGTGGGGCGTCGTGGGGGACACCTCCGACAGCACCGCGAGCGTTGCCTGCCACTGCTTGCGAGCGGCAAGCGCCTGCGCGAGCCACCAACGCACCTCGGGCGAGGTGCTTCCTTCGGGCCAGTGGCTCAAATGCTCGCGGCAAAGCTCCAAGTAACTGGCGAGGGCCTTCTGGGACTCTTCCCCCGACGTCTCGCGGGCGAGCATCGCCAGCGAGAGCACCGCTTCGCGATGATCGAATGCCGAATCGTCGCGATCGACCGAGGCGAGCGCAAGCCGACGGAAACGCTCCGCCGCCTCTTGGTACCGCCCCCCCTTCTGCATCACCGCGGCTGCCGACCGCTCGGCGGCGAACGCGCGGTCGCGATTTTGTTCGTTGCGGAACATCTCGGCCGCTTCGTCGTACGCGGCGATCGCCGCGGAGAGTTGTCCCGCATGGTAAAAATGCTCGGCGGCGTGCAGCTTCCCGACGCCCGACGTGGCGCTACCCGATGCTGCGAATCGCTCGCCCACCATCGCCTCGGCTTGGCGTACGTAGCGTGGTGCATGGCGCGAACGAATGGCGGTGAGCAGCGTCTCGATCTCGCTCGATTCCTCGGCGCTCGATGCAAGCAGTAGCTCCAGTCGCGCGAGGTCCACCGCCGACGACGTCCCCGGCGGAACCGCCGCGAGTCGATCCTGCGCCTCGCTGGCGCGTCCTGCCTTAGCCAGCAACTTCGCACCGGCCGCCAAAAGCTCGGCAGCCACGTCGCGAGGGGGCTCTTCGGCATTCCATTTGTTGATCAAGCCCAACCCTTGCTCGGTTTGGTTGAGCTCGGCGAGCGATTCGACGAGCGCCACCCGAGCCCGCCAAGTGAGCCCGTCGATGGGCTTGGCGGCCGAGAGCGTCGCGAGCGACTCGGCCGCTTGCTGCAGCGCATTCACACGATCGGCAGAGCCCGCTGGGTAGCTGAGTCCTTGCAATCGATACGCGCGGGCCAGCTCCAGCGCGACGCTTCGCTCCAAACCGACCAGCGTGAGCTCGTCGAGCGCAGCGTCCTCACGCACCTGCCCCATCGCAAGCTGCCGACGCTGTGTCTCGACCTGGTCGGCCACGGTTTTGAGCGTTGCAATTGCGGTGCGAAGACGCGTTTGTATTTGCTGGGTCGTGGACGGATCCGTGCGGCCCATGAGTTCAAGCTGCGCAAGTTCCCCCTCGGCCAGCAGGTTGAGTCCTTCCTGTAACTCGGCAAGCAAACTAAACGGCTGCTGCGCGGCGAGCCACGGAGCAATCGCCTCGTGCGCCGCCTGCCAGTAAGTGCCCCGCGTCCCCTCGTGCGCATCGTACGCCTGCGACACGGCCACCAGCGACAACTCGATCGCCATCTCGACTTCCTGACGAGGATCGAGCTTTCCCGACGCTAGTTGCTCGCGGCAATACAACTCGGCAAGCCTGGTCATCCCTTGCTCGCGAAGGTACGCGACGTAACGCTGCTCGGGACTGGAGGCGCAACTCCGACTAAATGAGTTAACACTGATCAGAAGAATTACTACGAGTTGAACGCAGAAACTAACCGACGACCTACGTGTCGTCGGAAGAGCGCTACGACAACTCCTTCCGACGACGCGTAGGTCGTCGGCTATTGGGATGCTCGAAATGCGTGTGCGACTCTTCAACATTACTCCGCGTCCGCCGCGAATTGTACTTTTTCAAGTCCCAAGGATCGCGCGAGGTCGTATACCGAGATTGCCTCGGCCAGGGGTACCGCGTCCTGGCAGTCGATGACCACAGGAAGCGTGCTATCGACGCTCGCGATTGCCTCGACCAGCTCACGCAGTTGGTCGCGAGTCGCGGTGGGTTGGTCGTTCACCCGCCAAGCGACACCAGAGTCGGTCGTTCCGATCTCGATCACGATCCGCTCCAAATCATCGGGGGGTTCGATCGGCACGTCCACCGTCGCGGAACTACTCACCAGCAAGTTCGAAGGCAGGACCAGCTCCGCCGCCTTGAAACTCGCAGTGCAAACGAAAAACACCATAAGCAGGAACACGACGTCGATCATCGGCGTCATGGACAGTTCGGTGGAATGCTGCTGAAAGCGGGGGTGTCGCCAGTTGGCCATTACTTCTTCTCCACCTACTTCTCCTCTACCTACTTCTCTTCGACGACGGCGAAACGGACGTCCCAGATGCCGGCCTTCGCGCAAGCCACCAGCACCGGTTTCACCTCGCCGAAGGGGATGCCATCGTCGGCGCGGATGCGGACTTCCAGCGGTTCGCTGGTTCGCTCGCGCTCGAAAGCCAACCGGCCGTCAAGTTCTTCGAGCGTCGCCTCGCTGGCCCCCAGGAGCACCGTACCATCGGCCTTGAGGTTGATGGTGACCCGCTTCCCTCCCTCCTCGGCCGCTTCAGCGCCGGTTACGGCGAGCGGCAAATCGAGTTCGAGCTGCGTCTCCTGCTGCACCAGATGGCTGCTGACCAGGAAGAAAATAATCAGCAGGAACACGACGTCGATCATCGGCGTCATGTTCATCGAGACCGGTTTGCGATTGCGAGCGTCGTTCATCACACAAGAGCGGCGGCAGGGACCGACCCAGTGGGCGGGTGCCTAGAGCGTTGATTTGGGAGGGGCGAAGCCAGCAGTGTAACAGGTTTCGATCGCTCGATGAGTAGCAACTTGGGCTGACCAAGTTTCGAAGGGGACGCTGGGGGCTGCGCTGAAGCTCGCAATCTGGAAGCTCACTCCGAATGCAACAATTCCATGCTAGCACCGTGGAGGGTGACATTGACCCCCCGGGTGGCAGTTTCTAATCTCTGTCGCGCTAACACAAAACGGGACCCGACGAGGTGGTACTCGTTGGCCTCTCCTTTCCCTTACGCGATACTTTAGCCCGCAGGATACCTTCGATGTCCCAGCCCGTGCCGATGCTTGATGTCAATCGTCAGAACGATCCCCTGATGGCGGAGATCGAAGCGGCACTGGCGGACGTGATTCGCACCGGGACGTTCATCAACGGCCCCGCTTGCCGCGATTTCGAAGAAGCCTTTGGGGCGTATGTCGGCGCCGAACACGCCGTCGGCTGTGCCTCGGGCAGCGATGCCCTGCTCTTGCCACTGATGGCCGAGAACATTGGCCCCGGCGACGAAGTGCTGCTGCCAAGCTTTACGTTCTTCGCCACCGCCGGCGCAGTCACGCGACTCGGTGCGACCCCCGTATTCGTGGACATTCTGCCCGAAACGTTCAACATCGACCTCGAGGACGCCGCTCGCAAGATCACCAAAGCGACCAAGGCAATCATCCCCGTGCACCTGTTTGGCCAGTCGGCCGACATGCGGGGCGTGATGGACCTGGCTGCCGCGCACAAGCTGTTCGTCATCGAAGACGCGTGCCAAGCGATTGGAGCCACCGCGAGTGGCATTCAAGTCGGGGCGATTGGCGAGTATGGCGCGTTTAGCTTCTATCCAACCAAGAACCTGGGTGGTTTTGGCGACGGCGGTATCGTTACTTGCCGCGATGCGGAGAAGGCCGAAGTATTGCGTCGCCTGCGGAACCATGGCCAGCACCCCCGCTACTACCACCACTTGGTGGGCCTCAATAGCCGGCTCGATTCGATGCAGGCGGCCGTGCTAAACGTTAAGCTCCCTTACGTCACCGACTGGGCCGAAGCACGCGGCGAGCATGCCGCGCGCTACACCGAAGAATTCAGCGACCGTGGCGTCCACGGTTCGCTCACCCTGCCCCACGTCACTCACGGCGTGTCGAGTGTGTGGAACCAGTACACGGTCCGCGTGCTGGGCGGTCAACGCGACGCATTGCAACAAGCGCTCACCGCGGTGGGCATTGGCTCGGCGATCTACTACCCCGTGCCACTCCACCTGCAAGCCTGCTTTGCCAACCTCGGTTACAAGCGGGGCGACCTCGTGCACACCGAGCGGGCTGCCGAGGAAGTGCTCTCGCTGCCGATGTTCCCCGAAATGACCTGCGAAGAACAAGACCGCGTGATCGACGCCGTCAGCGAGTTCTGCCGCTCGGGCCAGACCAAAGCCACGCCGGCGACCATGCCGCTCATTGCCCCCACGACCGGGGCAAACGTCGATCTGCCGACGCGGAAAGCAAGCTAGGCAAGAATGACCAAGGTCGAATAGACAATGACCAAGGAACGCGCAAGCGATGCTTTTGGTCATTGGACATTCGTCATTGGTGCTTCGAAGTTTAGTCCTTGCGTCCCTTGACGTCCTTCTCGCGCCTTACTGGTTGCAGCGTAACCAGCATGCCGAGGACGACGCACAAGAGCACGATGCCCCACGACAAACTCTCTTTGAGTTTCGAAGCCTCGGCGAGGACCGGAACGAGCAGCGTCGTAAGCGTGGCGAGCATGGCGAAGAGATCGGAGTTGGAGGCTAGGAGTTTCGGAAGCTTTCATTCTAACCCACCGCCGACCGGGTGCCAAACGGCGAGATTTGCCGGGAAAAACAGGAAAACCTGTGCCCCTTGTCATCCTGAAGGAGCCCCGGCGACCGAAGGATCTCGCTAGGCATTTCTTGGAACACGAATCGGCGCTACCCTTCGCTAATGGGGAAGAAATAGGTCGCGGATCTTCGCGGATTGGGCAGGATGAACGCGGATTTGTCGTCCAAGCGGCTGAGGTGTTCGAAGTGGTGAGGTGGGGATGAACAGGAGGGAACGGAGGGAACAGAGGAGGAAATGCTTGTGTAGTCCTTCTTTGTTCCCTTCGTTGCCTTCTGTTCAATAATGCCGGATTGGATTTGGAACAGAAGAGAACGAAGGAAACGAAGAAGTGTGAGTTCACAAGAGTTTCTCTGTTCCCTCCGTTTGCTCCTGTTCCCTTTCATCCTGCCAAACCGAAAGAACTGCGCGAACCGAACGATTCATCTGCGTTCATCCTGCCAAATCCGCGTGAATCCGCGTCCCATTCTAATTAGCGAAGATTAGCGCCGATTAGTGTTCCCAAAAATGCCGAGCGAGATCCTTCAGTCGCCTAGGCTCCTTCAGGATGACAAGCCGTTGGAAAGCTGGCTCTTCGGCAGGGCTAATCTTGCCACGCGTGTTCGGCTTCGCGTGAGAACCACTGCCGCCAGCTCGTGCCGCACTCGCGGAACTGGGCGGCGGGCATGGATACCGTGTCCCATCGCGCGGATAACGTGCGGGCCGATTGCCAGTAGTCGGCGAGCCGCACGGCGACAAAACCGTAGGTGCGATTCTGGTAATGCCACAGGTCTTCCACCGGTACCGGCGAGCGATCGGCAACCAGTTCGAACCCAAACACCAACAGTGGCGTGAACCCGGTGCCAAAGTACCGAGCCCATTCCGCAAGGCTCCGCAGGTCGTCGCGAGTCGACCAGTTCCGCCAGTACTGCTTGTGCTGCCGACCGCTTGGGAACTGCCGCCCTTTGATGTCCACCAAGTAACTTTCAGGCCCCGGGGGCGATACCAGGAAGTCGACACTCTTGAGCGAGTCTTTCCCTGTGGACGAAGAGTTTAGCGACGAACTACCCAACGATTGGGCGACCAGCGCGCGGCGTTTCTCGTCCACCGCCACGTACGGAATCCGCTCCTCCCGCAGCAGAGCCTCGAACGCCGCCTCGTAATGATGATGCCGCTTCGCCATGCCGGAATCGTACCGTCTAGAAATCCGCGCGGCCATCTGTGGAAAAGCACGCGTGATCAGATGTCACGGCAGGGGAAACAAGGACAAGTGGCGAATGACGAATGACGAATTCACAATGACCAACGTAGAGTTTTTGGTCAAATTCTGTCATCCTGAGGGAGCGTCAGCGACTGAAGGATCTCGCTCGGCATTTTTGGGAACACTAATCGGCGCTAATCTTCGCTAATTAGAATGGGACGCGGATTCACGCGGATTTGGCAGGATGAACGCGGATGAATCGTTCGGTTCGCGTAGTTCTCTCGGTTTGGCAGGATGAAAGGGAACAGGAGCAAACGGAGGGAACAGAGAAACTCTTGTGAACTCACATCTTCTTCGTTTCCTTCGTTCCCTTCTGTTCCAAGTACTCGGCTATTTTTTTGACAGAAGGCAACAAAGAGAACGAAGAAAGAAAGAGTAGACCAAGACCCACTTCTCTGTTGCCTCCGTTTCCTCCTGTTCATCCCCACCTCACCACTTCGAACACCTCAGCAGCTTGGAAGACAAATCCGCGCCCATCCTGCCCAATCCGCGAAGATCCGCGACCTATTCTTCCCTATTAGCGAAGATTAGCGCCGATTAGTGTTCCAAGAAATGGCTGGCGAGATCCTTCCGTCGCTGACGCTCCTTCAGGATGACAAGATTTGGGTTTGCCAGGATGGGATGGCCTGTCGGCTGACAGGCACGCTAGACTTCGCGATCGAAGATGCGATCGAACCGCTCTCTCGTGGCTTGGGCCGTTTCAAGCGTCTTGCTTTCCAGCGTGTGGGCGTCGGGGTAGCCCATCAGGTAGGCGAGTTTCGCGAGCTCGCGCTCGTCGGTCGGCAGTTCGTGGCGTCCGGCGGCGTTCATCAAACGGATCGACGACTCGACGCTACGCTGGAAACGATAACTCGTGCGGAAGAACTCCGCATCGTCGGCCGATAGGTAGCCTCCCGCTTCGAGAGCGGTGAGCGCGGCGAGGGTGCCGGGCTGGCGGATTGATGGGTCGGCACCGCCATGCTTGAGGGCGAGTAGCTGCACCAGGAACTCGGTATCCATCGTGCCGCCACGTCCGCGCTTGAGGTTGCGATCGCTGGCGGTCTCTTCGAGTCTCCTACGCATGTCGCGGATCTTCGCCGCGTCGTCGGACGACCATGCCGGGCCGAAGGCCGCTCGCGACACCGCTTCCATCGCGTACGCCGAAGCGGCGGGCGAGCCGTAGATCACGCGGGCTTTGCACAAGGCTTGGCGTTCCCACAAGTCGGCGGTACCCGACTCGAAGTAGCGAATGAACGCGTCGATCGGTACGGCCAGCGAACCACTCTTGCCCGTGGGGCGAAGCCGTGCATCGAGTTCGTACAATCGGCCAAACGGTCCGATGCGGCTCGCGCCGGTAATGATCCGCTGGCCGAGCTCGCTGAAGTAATGGTTGTTGCTGGTCGTAGTGGCGCTGGTGACTTTGCAGCCGGTGTAGTCGGTGTGGAAGGTCCGCCCCTCGGCTTCGTACAAGAACACCACGTCGAGGTCGCTGTGGTAGTTCGGCTCACGACCACCCAGTTTGCCGAGTGCCAGGATCACCAACCCGCAAGTCTCTCCCTCGCGACCGGCGAATTGCCGGCGGAGTTCGTCGCTGGCATCGGGATTGTGCTCGAACGATGGAATGGTCGGCGTGCCAAATTTGTCTTGCAGTTTTTGCTCTTCGCGGCGGGCGATCCGTTGCAAGCAGACTTCCGCCACGTCGGCAAGCGCGGCGTGCGTATGCTCCACGTCGTCCTTGCCCAGAATGTCCCGCACGCCAATTCGCAGGTGCTGGGCATTCTTGAAGCTGTGCAAAATCGGATCGATGTCCTCGGCGCCGCGGGTCAGATCGCCGAGCGTACTCGTGAGCATCTCGCGCGACGGCAGGCCCTCGACCAGCAGGCTGTCCATCAGCTCGTCGATCATGCCGGGATTCGAGGTCAGAATGCCAGCCAGATAAGGACAGGCCGCGCAGAGCGTGACGTAGAGGTCGAGCGACGGGCGGTTCGAACGGAACAATTCCCAAAGCGCGCTCTTCCCGCCAAGCGAATCGCTAACCCGGCTCAGGTTCATCAGCGTTGAATCGGGCTCGGGGGTCTTCGCAATCGCGTCCAAGAGCTGCGGCGATATCGACGCCAGGAAGTGCCGGCAGCGGCGCGTCGAGAGGAAGCGAATCTTCTCGGTCGCCAGCGCCATCAAGTTGTGGTACGCCCCCTGAGGGTCCGTGAACGGGTACTTGCCCAGCACCTCGGCCACTTCATCGGGGGTCGGCGAGGGGTTGTTCACCAGGTCGACTTCCGGCTCCAGCTCCGCGTCCTCGCCGAACGCATCGTGCAGCAGGTGATTGAGAATCTTGCGGTTCAGCTCGGTCCGCTCGCGGTGGTCCTCTTCAAACGCCGCGGTAGCCGAACGCTCCAGCGTTGGGAAATACCCAAGGCGAACCGCCAACTTACGCAGTTCGTCGGAGTTCTCCGGCAGCGTGTGCGTTTGCAGGTCGTAGAGAATCTGCAACCGGTGTTCGAGCTTTCGAAGAGCGGCGTAGTTCTCTTCCAGGATCGTCCGCTCCTGATTATTCAGGCATCCGGCATTTTCGAGTGCGGTGATGGCATCGAGCGTGTTGCCGGTGCGAATCTCAGGGAGCGTCCCACCGTTGAGGAGCTGCAAGAACTGAATGGCAAACTCGATGTCGCGAATGCCGCCGACGCCGGTCTTCACGTCGAGCTGATGATGGCCATCGAGCTTCGTGCGGTGTTCGATCTGGCGCTTGAGCGTCTTGATGCCCGTGATGTCGGCGAGGCTCAGGTAACGGCGGTAGATCCACGGCTCCAGCTCCGCGAGCAGCGACTCCCCCAGATCGATGTCGCCGGCCACGGCGCGGGCCTTGATCATCGCCTGGCGTTCCCAGGTGCGACCTTTGATGTCGTAGTACGTGAGCGCGCGGTCGTACGTGATGCAAGCCGTGCCCCGCGAACCCTCGGGTCTTAGCCTCAGGTCCACACGGTAGGTAGTGCCAAGCTCGGTCGGTTCGGTCAGCAGCTTGACGATGTCGCGGGTCAGGTGCTCGAAGAACTCTTGGTTCGTCGTGAGCCGGCGGCCCTCGGTCTTGCCGTCCCCCTCGCTCACCATGATCAGGTCGATGTCGCTGGAGTAGTTGAGCTCCAGACCACCAAGCTTGCCGAGCGCCAGCACGACGAACTTCGCCGGCCGGTCGTTGATCATCGGCACGCCGAGCTTCTCTTCCAGCGCGCGGCGAGCGAACCGCACGGCCGCCTCGACCGCGGCGTCGGCGACGAACGAGATCTGCCGCGCGACGGTGGCGATCGGTTGCTCGCGAACAATGTCGCCATAAGCTATGCGAAGCGTCTCACGGCGTTTGAAGTTTCGCAGGATCCGCATCGCTTCGACGGGCTGCGAGACGGTGAGGATCTCGCCAACGAGCTCCTCGACCAATAAGTTGCGCGCGACCGGTTGCCCCTCGGTCATGCGCAAGAGGTCGTACGCCTCGTTGTCGACAACGAGCAGGTCGCTCAAGTACTGGCTGGTGGAGAACAGCGTCAGCAGCCGCGGGAGCGCCAATCGATCGCGCTCGAACAGCGCGCAGGTGGCCATGGGGTTCCGCGACGCGACGACGAACCGCTCGAGGTTGTTCCACGCCATGTCGGCGTCGGCGAGACGGGGGGCGACGGCGGAGAACTGCTCGCACACATCGGCCAAGAGATCGAGCGTGACGCCCGCCTCGGCCATCCGGCGAAGGTTGCCATGGCCCGTGGCGGTCTCGCGAAGCCGCAGGGCTTCGTCTAGCCACGGTTTGGCCACCGAGGGCTCGTCCAGGTACTGCCGCAGGAGGTCGATTTTCATTGTCTGGTCGTCACCAAAAAGATGCGACCGCCTGGGTCCTCTTTCCTGACTCTCGCCCTATTGTAGCTCGGCCGGCGCGGGAAGTCATCAGGTAGAAATGGGGGAAAGTAAAGGATGACTCGCCCACGATACTACGTTAAAATTAGCGATAAGCCCCCATTCCCCCATTCGTGCCGATGCACTCCGCTATGTCCACCATTCAGGTCCAATTACCCGGAGATCTAGCCCAGTTTGTCCAGGGCCGAATCGCAGCGGGCAACTTCGCGGACGCGGGGGACTATATCGTCGCCCTCGTTGACGCGGCACGGCGCGGGCAAAGCAGCGTCGAGTCACTCTTGATCGATGGGCTTCAAAGTGGCCCCGCGGAGCCGTGGACTGGCGAAGAATTCGAAGCTTCTAGGCAGCGTCTCGTCGAACGGCACGAGAAGAACTAGGTGGCCGTCTTGGGTAAGTTCGTCAGACCGGCTCACGCTTTCGGCAAATCCGAAGTTAGTGAGCATTTGACGTGGGTCGAGGTTTGGGTGCCGGCGCTCCGCGGAGCAACCCTTCGGTACTTAGGTCTTCGTCAATCCCGGGCCAGTGAATTCCAAATCCGCCGCCGCACCTCTCCCAGTCGCTACGCTGCTCAGCGGTCGCGTGTAGCAACCGGGGATACCATGCGTACGGTACCGTGATGGTGCGGCCGTCTAGCAGGTCGACGCTAAACGCATCTTCCCCGAAATGAACGTCCTTAACCTTCTCTCCGGCGTTAATCCCCGAACCGATCATGCCATGCCTCCAGCAGTTGCTGCTGATTAGATTCGATTATCTCTTCGACCTTCCTGAGCTCATGTCCAGGAAAGCCAAGATTGTGTGCGAGTGATATGGGTTCTAACCAGAACTTCGCAGTTAGATCATCGCGATCTACATGCACATGGGCTGGTTCGTTTGGCTCATGACTATAAAAGTAGAATCGGTAAGGGCCAATTCGAAGGACGGTGGGCATATCGGAGCTTCTACTGCATTCTGTGTTACGACCATCGCTAAGTCAAACTCACCAGCTCCGGCCCCACGTGCTGCGTCACCACCGTCCCGAACAGAGTGTGGGCGTTGGCGTCGTAGATGCCGATGTCGATGGTCTCGCCTATCTGCCGGCGGTTGCCTTCGAACACCACAATGCGGTCGCACATCGTTCGGCCAGTGAGTTGGACAACCGGGTGCTCGACGCCCAGTTCGGCTTCCTTCTTCGCCGCGGTCTTGCTCGGTCCCTCGACCAGCACCTGGACGCGGTCGCCCAGGAAACGCTGGTTGTCCGCTTCGCTGATTTCGTTCTGCAGGGCGAGCATTTCGTTATTCCGCTCGCGTTTCACCTCGTCCGGCACGTCGTCGGGGAGCAGCTGTGCCCCCTTCGTTCCGGGACGCTCGCTGTACTTAAAGATAAAGCTGTTCTTGAACCGCGCCTCGCGAACCAGGTCCATCGACATCTGGAAATCTTCGTCGGTCTCGCCACTGAAGCCAACGATAAAATCGCTGGTCACCGCGACCTTCGGAATCCACTCGTACGTCCGGGCGAGCATCTCGCGGTATTCGGCGACGGTGTAGCCACGCCGCATCGCCTTGAGCTGGGCGTCGCTGCCACTCTGGGCCGGCACGTGCAGGTACTTCGAGCACTTCGGCAGATCGCGCACCGCGGCCAGCACGTCGTCGGTCATGTCCTTCGGATAGTTCGTCACGAACTTGATCCGCGTCAGGCCATCGATCTCGTGCAGCGAGTACAACAGGTCGCTGAACCGCGTGGTGCGTTCCCCCTCTTTGTATTTGTAGCTGTTGACCGTTTGGCCCAAGAGCGTGATCTCTTTGCACCCCTCGGACGCCAACTGGCGAGCTTCGGCCAGGATGTGCTCGGGCGAACGGCTTTGCTCGGGGCCGCGGACGCTAGGCACAATGCAGTAGGTGCAAAACTTATCGCAGCCAATCTGAATGCGAACGTACGCCTGAAACGGAGTGGGCCGCATCGTCGGATCGCGCAGCGGGTCGAAGCTCTCGTGGCTGCGGGTAATGTCTTGCTTCGAGCCATCCTTGCGGCCGAGGCTCACCTCAAGCTGCTGCCCAGCGCCTTGCTGCACTTTGCGAATCAGCTCGGGCACCTGATGCAGCTGTCCCGGTCCAACGACGAGATCGACGTAAGGAGCCCGCTCGAAAACCGTCCGCTGATGGTTCTGAGCCATGCAGCCGATCACGCCGATCACTTTGTCGGGGTTCGCCTGCTTGGCGTTCTTCAGGCGACCTAGCGCGCTGTAGATTTTCTCTTCGGCATGCTCACGCACGCTGCACGTGTTGAACAGCACCGTGTCGGCGTCGGCCACGACGCGCGTCAGCTCGTACCCCTCCTTGCGTAGCGCCGCCACCACGAGCTCGCTGTCGAGCACGTTCATCTGGCAGCCAACCGTTTCAATATAAAGCTTAGGCATCGGGGGCGAGCGGTCGCCGTAAGGCGACTGGTAGTTTGGGTGAGTAAGTGAGTAAGTGAGTAAGTGAGTAAGTGAGTAAGTGAGTAAGTGAGTAAGTGAGTAAGTGAGTAAGTGAGTAAGTGAGTAAGTGAGTAGACCCAGCGACACCATTCCCCCAACAGCCGACGACCTACGTGTCGTCGGACAAACCTTCAAGCAAGCAGAACGTCTACGCCAACTGCTCGCGTTTCTTTCGCTCCGCCTCGGCGGCTTCTTCGCGAGCGCGGTGTTCGTCGAACTGACGTTTAATGTCTGCCATCAGCCAGTCGCGACGCCGACGCATCAACTGCACCAGCGACACCACCGCCACTAGGGCGGCCACGACCATCAGCACCATGTCCGAGCGATCCATCGACGAGCCTCCTGCTCGAGGGATTTTGCGATTCCGGGAACCACTATGGTACTCAATCGGACCGGTTGGGGGCGAGGGGAATCACCGCTCCCCTTCTCCTTGCGACGCGAGTGAGCCGGGGCGTCCCCGCCCCCGGACGGCAGCGGAGTTGACGTTCTGCTTGACTTCAGACAGTCCGGGGTCGGGGACGACCCGGCTCGCCGGACCGCTCTATTCGCTCGCAAACCGCCCCCCCGCGTAGCCTCTGAGGAACTCCGAAGCCGCCATCGAGCGTTTGCCGGCGGGTTGAACCTGGAGGATTTCGAGCAGTCCGTCCCCGGTACGAACGAGCAGTTTGCCGCCTGATTCGATGACCATTCCTGCGTGAGCCGGGTCGTCCCCGACCCCGGAAGGCGCTTGTGATTCCCCTCCGGTCGCTGACGCTCCCGGCTCGCCTATCGCAACAACCTGTACCTTATCAATCGCCACCCGCAGCGGTTGGCGGCCTTCCATCTGCCAGAACGAGTACGCCCGCGGCCAGGGCGAGTAGGCTCGCACCCGGTTTTTGATCTCCTGAGCGCCGAGCGACCAGTCGATCAGACCATGCTCCTTCGCCAGTCTTGGCGCTTTGCTAGCAGCGGTGTGCTCCTGCTCCACGGGCTCGGCGGTCCCAGCGTCGAGCTTGGCCACTACTTCCAGCACCCCCTCGGCACCGAGCTTCGCCAATCGTTCTTCGAGCTCGCCCGCCGTTTCATCGGGATCGATCTCCACGCGCTGCTGGGCGAGGCACGGACCCGCGTCGAGGCCCGCCGTCATCTGGATCACCGTGTTTCCCGTCACTGCGTCCCCCGACAGCACGGCCCACTGCACCGGCGCGGCACCGCGGTACTTGGGGAGCAGCGACCCATGCAGGTTCACTCCGCCAAGCCGCGTCGTGGCGAGCGCCGCGGGCTTCAGGATCTCGCCATAGTCGCACACCACCAGGAGATCGACGGCCAGCGACTTGAGCCGTTCGACCGACTCCGGCAAGTTCACGCTCTCGGGCGTCCAGAGCTCCAGGCCGAGTTCCTCCGCCGCCTCGTGCATCGGCGGCCGCGGCGTACCGCGCCGCCCCTTAAACGGCCGCGAGACCACCACCGGCACCTCGTACCCCGCAGCAACGAGCGCCCGCAGCGTGGGTACAGCAAACGGACCAGTGCCAAGCATCAAGAGTTTCATAAACGTAGAACGGACTTCATTCCGTTAGTTAAGTATTAGTCGCGGATCTACGCGGATCTGGGCGGATGATCGCAAATGAATAGTCGTTACAGCAAAACGTTCTTCGAGTTCTCGTTAAGCTAGAAAGCTAACTTAAACTCTCGATGATCTATTAGAGAAATCCGCGACTACCCGCCCAGATCCGCGTCCATCCGCGACGAATTCTTCTAGACTCGGGTAACGGAATAAATTCCGTTGTACTACGCCCGCAGCTTCTCCAGCTCCGCAATCCGCGCGGCTACGGCTTCGGCGGTAGGGGCTTCGCCGGTGGCTAGGCGGCTTTCGAAGTCGATTTCGAACTCGTCCACCAAGCCGCGGATCTCGGCCAGGTTGCCTTCGGCCAGGCGGTCGATGAACAGGATGCCGTCGAGATGGTCGGTTTCGTGTTGCACCACGCGGGCGGGGAATCCACTGAGGTCGGCCTTCATCAAGTTGCCACTCAAGTCGTACGCCTCGATGTGCAGCGACTTGGCCCGCATCACATCGGCGTGGACGCCCGGCAAGCTCAGGCAGCCCTCGTTGCCCAGTACCTGCCCCTTCGCCTTCGAAATCACCGGGTTGATGAACACCTGCTCGGCGTCCTTCTCCTGGCTGTTGCCAGTGGGGTTCGCCACGAACAGCCGGTAGGGCAAGTCGACTTGATTTGCCGCCAGACCGACACCCTCGTGCTCGTACATCAGGTCGAACATCTCGGCCACCCAGTCGCGAAGCTGCTGGTCGACACGCTTGATCGGCTGCGACTTGTGCCGCAAGGTCGGGTGGGGGTAATGAATGACAGTAAGTGGCATAGATCTAAAAAACTAAAAAAGGCGAGCCGGAAGCGCCCCGTACTGGAAAAACAGCGCCCGGAGGGCGCGTCGTGATAGGATGGATATTCCGTAATATAGCGCAAAATGGGTCGATTTGGCAGTGCTGCGTGGCACGCCCCCCGCATTGCCAGCAGGCCATCCGCGTTGACCCACGTGGTGCCCAGCCCTAGAATCCCTGCGGCTTTTCGTCGATTTTTCCGTCCACCACGCGTCGGTCCTTCATGCAACCCACTGCCGCCGAGCGCCGTGCCCAGATTCCGTCGTGGATCATCTCGACCGTGGTCCACGCCACGCTCGTGGTGCTCATTCTATTCTGGGCGGGGAGCGCACCGCAGGGATCGGCCGAAGAGACTTCGCGGGACGTTGGCATCGTGCTCAAGCGGGCGACGTCCGACGGCGTGAAGTTCGAGGGCGAAGAGGACAATCCCTCCGACAAAACGGCCGACACCAACACCGCGAACCCCACGCCCGCCGACCCCAGCGACGCCCTGCCGACCGTCGCCGAGAACTCCAACTCCGCCGACGCCCTCCCCGCCGAGCAAGCCATCGGCGCCGAGTCGGTCCCCGGTGCCAGCGCCTCAGCAATGGCGAACGCTGGCGGTAACGTCGGTGGCGCTCCTGGCGACGTGGGCGAAGAGGCGAACGTCGAGTTCTTCGGCGTTCAAGGCAAAGGCAACAAGTTCGTGTACCTGGTCGATCGCTCGGCGAGCATGGACGGTGCGCCGCTCGCCGCCGCGAAGTCGCAGATCGCCACGAGCCTCGCCTCGCTCGACGAAGTGCATCAGTTCCAGATCATCTTCTTCAACACCGCCGCGCAGCCCTTCACCATCGACGGCCGTCAGCGAATCGCGTTCGCCAGCGAGCAGAACAAGCGCATGGCCGATCGACTCCTTGGCGGCGTCACCGCCCACGGCGGCACCGATCGCGTCGCCGCGCTCAAGGCAGCTATCCAGCTTGGTCCCGACGTGGTGTTCTTCCTCACCGACGCCGACGGACCCATGTCGGAACTCGACCTCTCCGAGATCGCGCGACTCAACCAACGCTACAACGCATCCATCTGCACCATCGAATTCGGCCGCGGCCCCGACCCCAAACGATACAACTTCCTCAAGTCCCTCGCCGAAAGCACCGGCGGGCAGTACGGGTACGTGAATACCAACACACTGGGGAAGTAAACGAATTCGGAATGCAGGGTTCGGAATGCGGATTGAATCGGCCGCGCATGCCAATCTGAGAAAGACTTGTCTTGTTATCTCATTCCGAGGGAGCCCTGTCCGGCTGTGTCATTCTGAGGGAGCCCTGGCGACTGAAGAATCTCGCCCCTCGATCAACTCCAACCATCACTCCCAAAGCTTTCCTGCTTCAATTTTCCTGGAACACTAATCCACGCTAATCTTCACTAATCAATTCCCATTAGCGCCGATTAGCGAAGATTAGCGTTCCCAAAAACTTCTTCTCAATGCATCCATTCCTCCTATCACTGACGATTCTCTTTTTCTTCGCCACATCCCTCCGCGCCGATACCGTCACCCTCTCCTCCGCCAAAGACTCTGCCGGCACCATCGAAGTCTCGGGCGATGTCGTCGATTACACCGGGCGTGAGATTCTCATTCGCGGGCCCGGTGGCAACGAGCGAAAATTCCCCGCCGCGCGCGTGGTGAAGGTCGACACTCGCTGGCCTGATGGGTTCGAGCAAGGAACCGCCGAGCTCGAAGCGGGTAACTACGCCCAGGCTTCCGAGCTACTCGCCGCCGCCGCGCGGGCCGATCAGCGGCCGTGGGTTCGGCGGCTCGCGATGCAGCGCTTAATGGAGTGCTACGCGGCAGCTGGCGACGTGGCGACCGCGGGGCGGCTGCTCGTCGAGCTCGCCAAGAGCGATCCCTCGACGGGGGCCATCCAGCACGCGCCGCTCGCGTGGTTCGCCACCGACAAGGTGCCGCCCGCCACCATCGCCGAGTGGCTCGCGAGCAACCAGCCGGCGACACAACTGCTCGGTGCGAGCTACGCCCTCTCCGGCAGCGATCGACCGGCCGCGCTCAACGTGCTCAAACAACTCATGCGACTCGCGGACGATCAGTTCGCGCCGCTCGCCGAGATGCAGTCGTGGCGCACGGAGATCATCACCGCCAAGCCCACCGACGTCGCGCGATGGGAAGCACGCGTCAAGAAGTTCGCCGAGCCGGTGCAGGCAGGTGGTTGGCTGGTGATTGGCGACACCCGTCGGCAGCTCCACGAGTCCGACGCCGCGGCACTCGCTTACCTCCGCGCGAGCCAGCTTGCCGAGGGTCAGCCACAGCTTGCGGCCCACGCCCTTTGGCAAGCCGCGCGCGTGCTGGGCGATGCGGGACACGCGGACGAAGCGACGAAGCTAGCTCGCCAAATCGTCGCCGACTACCCGAAAACTGCGGCAGCCGCCGAGGCTCGCAGTATGCTACAATCGGCCGAGTAGCTAGCAGTGCACCTGAAGTTTGTGCTCCGCGTCACCCTAGACGCCTTAGCCCCGGGCAAGCCTGCCCGGGGTTCGTCACGGATCGTGTGACGATCCGGCTATTGAAGTCACTAGTTAAGACCCTCCATCCGAACAGGGACGTTTCGTTGGTTCGACACTTCATCAAGTTCGCTCTTCCGCTGTTGCTCGTGCTCGTTGTCGCGCAAGTAGCGTTCGCCCAACAAGCTCCCCAGGTCGCACCCGCCGGCGAAGCTCCACCCGCCGAAGACTCGCTCGCCGAGATCGTCTTTTCCGGCGGACCCATTGGCATCGCGATTGTCGTGACCCTCTTCGCGTTGTCGCTGGGTGGCATGGCGCTCGTGATCGAACACGTGATGACCATTCGCCGCAGCGTGCTGATGCCCGACGAACTCGTCAAGCAACTTCGCGAGAGCCTCGCGCAAGGACAAGTCGGCCAAGCGATTCAGCGATGCGATGCCACGCCCTGCGCCTTCGCCTCGATGATGCGCGCGGCATTGGTCGAAGCCGAAGCCGGTTGGCCCGCCGTCGAGAAGGGACTAGAGGAACAAACGGCCGAAGAAGCGAGCCGACTGTTTCGCAAGATCGAGTACCTTAGCCTCCTCGGCAACATCGCCCCCATGGTGGGCCTCCTCGGCACCGTGGTCGGCATGCTGCTCGCCTTCCGCGAAGTCGCCAACACCCAAGGCGCCGCCCGCGCCGCCGAACTCGCCAGCGGCATCTACCAAGCCCTGGTCACCACGGTCTGCGGCCTGATCATCGCCATCCCAGCGCTCGCCGCCTACGCCATGTTCCGCAACCGAGTCGACGGCCTCATCGCCGAATGCGTCTCTACTGCGAAAGGCCTCCTAGTCCCCATCCGCCGCGCACTGATGAATCGGAAGTCGCCTTAGTAAGCGGCGCACCAGAGAGAGCATGGAAGACTCGGAGAACTCGGTTACTCCCGGCGCCTGTGTCATTCTGAGGGAGCCTCAGCGACCGAAGAATCTCCTCCGCCACTCGAAGAGAAGTCACACGCTGAGAATCGTAGCGGCAGGGCGCGAGCCCTCCGGCCGACGGGGTGAAGGCCCCGCGATTAGGAACATTGTCACCATCTCGCCGGGCGGCTCGCGCCGCTCCGCTAAAGATAGGTGACGCCAAGATTTTTGGAACACTAATCCGCGCTAATCTTCGCTAATCAATACCCGAATCCTTTTCGTGCTTCTTCGCGCCTTTTCGTGGCAATTCGGGTTGGCCACAAAGAGGCAAGAAAAGACACGAAAAGAAATGGAAGAGAATTCAAGCATGAACTTACGGCAATCTTCACTAGCCTTCATTAGCGAAGATTAGCGCCAATTAGTGTTCCCAACTCTTCCTCCGCGTTCTCCGTGCCCTCTGTGGTTCATCCCCGGCGTATCAATCAATCAAGTCCTGCAGTCGCTGCAAGAACCCCTTCGGCGGCAAGTCTTCTTTATTCAGCTCCGCGCGGATCATCGCGTTCTTCATCTCCTCGAACGTAAACAGGAACGTCCCTTCGCTCCCATCACTATGCTGGAGCCGCACGCGAGCCCACCGCACCGGCTCGCCCTCCTCCCGCTCTTTGTTCTCAATCGCATCAATATGCCCCAGCGGCAAATACGCCTTGGGTCGATCGTTACCAAGATTCCCCTGAGCCATCGCATGGCCTCCGTGTTGAGTGACTGCCAATCGCCTTCCCCCCGAAGTGTAACCGAGCCAAACTCTCACCGCCAATGGATAACTTTTGGCAACACTAATCTTCACTAATATTCGCTAATGAGAAGTAGCGTGACGTTGATCAAATTCCTCCGTCCCCTCCGTTCCCTCCTGTCACACTTCCTTTGCACCAACTCCTCATCCCGCTTCTCATTAGCGAAGTTTAGCGCCGATTAGTGTTCCCCATCCTCTCTCCGCGCCTCCGCGTCTCTGCGTGAGACTTCTTCCGAATGGCGAGCGAGATCCTTCCGTCGCTGAGGCTCCATCAGGATGACACAGGCTTCCAACATCGCCTAAATCGCGCACCTTCCACCCACTGAACTATTTTCCACTTTTTCGCGCGCAGCTACTTGAAAGCGCGCTCGACATTCGTTAGAATACACGCACAAGTTTCGACTGGTATCCAGCGGAGCGATGGCCGCCCGGCCTAGCCGGGTGCGAATCGGTATCCAAAGAGCCCGTCTTCGAGAGCACGTCTCTCGAAGGCGGGCTTTTTTCGTTTCTGGGGCCAGTTTCGGGGGAATTCTCGACGCGTAAAAAACCGCTCACCGCGGCCCGCTACCGGTACGCACACACGCCACTTACTCAATGACCCAACCAACTCCACATAGTCCACTCGAACGCATGCCCCCACCCTAACCCTCCCCCGAGACGTCGTTGCGAGTTGAGTCCACCCCAATGACAACGCTTAGCGCGCAACGACTTGGGGGAGGGGACAAGAATTGAAACCGCCACAACCCGACATAAATGCCGGGCCTAACAACGCGCTGCGTCACCTACTCACCTACTCACTGCCTACAGCCTTAACATGAACACCTTCCTAACGCTCGACCAAGCGCGTCGTCGAATGTTCGATGGCGACCTCTTACTGTTCCGTCGCAAACGGTGGTCCCTTGGATCGCTCATCGCCATTGCCGGTCGCGGCGTGCATTCGCACGCGGCGAAGGTCGCGTGGTGGGGCGACGAGCCGTTCTGTTGCGAAGTTCGCGAGTGGTACGGCGGACGTGCCGTGACGCTCGCCAGCCAAGTCGCACGCTACTCGGGTCGCATCGACGTGTTTCGCGTGAACCCCCAGTTTCGCTGGCCCGAGTACGACCGATTGGCATCGATTCGCTACATGCGCCGCCTCGCCGGCTGCGACTACGGTTACCTGGGCGTCGTGGCCGCTTCGCTACTGCATTTACCGGGCATTCGCTACTTCGCCCGCCCCACGATCGACGACACCCAACTCACCCGGCACCCGCCGTTTTGTAGCCAAGCCGTGGCGATGGCCGACCGCCTCGCCGGCGGCGTCGATCCGGTGCCCCACCTCGCCGACCACCAACTAACCCCCGCCGACTTAGCCCAAAGCCCCTTCTACGAGTACTCGTTCACACTGGTGTGAAATGTGTAGGCCGGATGCCCTTTTGTCATCCTGAGGGCGCCAGCGCCTATGTCATCCTGAAGGAGCCTAGGCGACGGAAGGATCTCCTATGCCATTTATTCGGCGTGAACCAAGGCGAGATCCTTCAGTCGTCGGGACTCCCTCAGGATGACAGGCCCGCCCCACTCACCTACTCACCTACTCACCTACTCACCGACTCACCGACTCACCTCTTCTCATTGGTCATTGTCAATTCGTCATTGGACATTCCCCATGCACCTCTCCCATTCGCTCATCTTCTTCCTCTGTTTCACCTCGCTACTCGTAACACACGTCCGCGCCGAGTGCGTTCGCCTCCCCGATGGCACATGGCGATGCATCCCCACCGCGCCGCCAAGCGAACCGGCCGCCCAGCCCGTCGCGACCGACGTTCGCGTCCAATGCCCCACCGCGCGGGGCAGCGCGACCTCGGTAGCGCGTAGCGCAAGTGGTGGCACGCTCATCGTCACCAATCACCACGTCATTCGCGGCCAGTCGTCCATCACGCTCCACTCGGGCAGCGGCGCAACTGCAACGGCTACCGTTGCCGCGATCGACGAGGCGAACGACCTCGCGCTGCTCGAAGTCGCTGCGAGTTGGACCTTTGTCACGCTCGGCGACGAGGTGCCGATTGGCACGCACGTGCAGTTCCGCGCGTTCGACGCCGGCACACTGTTTCGCAAGTACTACGGGCAAGTCACCAACACCTACCAAGGCCAGGGCACTGCCGGCTATTTCGCCACGGGCACGAGCCGTCCCGGCAACTCCGGCGGCGGCGTCTACAGCCAAGGCAGACTGGTCGGCGTCGTGTGGGGCAACCCCGACGGCGGCACCGCCTTCGTCCCCATCGGCCCGGTGAAGCAACTGATCGAGCGAGTCAACTCGCAACACCTCACCCAAAAACCTCCAACCCTCACGCCGCTCGAACGCCTTCCCGTCTTCCCTAGCCCCCAGCCCCAAGCCCCCAGCCCCCAAGCATGCGACTGCGACACCCGCCTCGCCCGCATCGAACAACAACTCACCACGCTTCAAAAACAAAACATCTCACCCAGCGCGCCGGCGACTTCTCCTCCGGCATCTGTGCCACCCGCACCGGCCAGTAGCGCTACCCTCGGCCTGGTGACCCTGGTCGCCGGCGCGCTTGGCGTGAGTACTCCCATCGGCCTGGCGATCGTCGTCGCCGGGGCACTGCTGCGAACGAAACTGAAAAAACGCGAGCGTGGCCCAGGAGGTCCGCGCGACCAAACGTTTCACGAATCCACCGCCACCACCACGCACCCCGAACAAGCAGCCTGACGAAACCTTCCACTACGGGTGGAGTACGCAAGAGCAACGGGCCGTTCCTGTCGCGTTTGAAACGCCTCCAACATCTCCTCAAATCGTCGAGACCAACCACTATGTCCCCTACGAAACCTCGAAGTTCCAAAACGCCTACGCCTGGGCCGCCAGCCAAGTCGCCCGCAAACTCCCCGCGAGCGTCGAAACACTGCACACGCTCGAGAGCCTGATCAAGCAGCAGATGAATGGAAATGACGAATGACGAATGGAAACAAGGACCAATGCAGAAAGAGTCTCGAACTCTTGTCCCCTCTCCCCCGTTTCGTTCGCGCGCGGTGCATTCCATTCGCATCCGCACGGCCGCGAACGGAATGGGGGAGAGGGCTAGGGTGAGGGGGCCGGCCCTGCTCGGGTGTATTGCCACTTCGTAACCCAGGGTAGCAGCGTTCGCTGCAACCCTGGGCTGACATACGCAATCCCTTCGGGATAAGACCCCGCAAACCCGGCATAAATGCCGGGCCTAAGAACTCGCTGCAACAACGCAACCTACTCACCTACTCACAAATGCACTCACCCCATTGGTCATTGGCAATTCGTCATTGGTCATTCCCCCCAGTCCCCATCCCTTGTCCCTAGTACCTAGTCCCTAGCCCCCCCAACTACCATGCCCATCACCAACTCCGACGCGATTCTTCACTACAACGTTGGCCTTTTTGGCGAGGCCGGTTATGCCGTGCCGAACTGGTCGAACGACATTGGCAGCCTCAACCCGACGATCATCGACTGGACGCAGCTTGTCGGTCGCAACCTGTTCCACATCATGCACCACGAGGACGTCGACCTTCGCATCCCGCCGTCGCGGAACACGCTCGAACGCATCCACAAGCTCTACCTGCGTGCGGCGAGCATTCTCGCGGGCCGCGCGGTGCCGCCGGGCGAGCGAAACATGGAGGTGCATCACGTCCGCCCCGCGGGCGAGGTGTTCCGCGTGTTCCCGGTGCCGTATTTCAACGTTCGCAACCCGTTCCTGAAGCGGTGGGCAGAGTTAGTATTGCTCTCGCTCTCCGAAGCGATGCAGCACACCGAGAATCGCAAGGAAATGGAAGTGAGCACCGCGTTCGCCGGCCTGGTCGGTCAGTACCTCAAGCGAATCTACTCGAACATGGCGATCGAGCTGTTCGGCAAAGACCGCACTGCCGCCACGGCCGACGGATTCCTGCTCACCGAAGCCGATTTCGCCGCGTACAACCCGGCGTCGTTCTTCACGGCCACCGAGATGATCGACACGGTGCCACGTCTCGACCGCGTGCTGACCGAAGACCGCTTGGAACTCTTGGCCGAAGGCATCCCCGTCACGCAGCTCCCCGCCGACATCGGCCCCTGGCCAATCAACTTGTCGAACTTCTACACGAAAACCCGTAGCGACGCCACGATCGGCAGCTCGGCAAGCAGCGGCGGCGTGGCTCCCGCGCCGATCATCCCGCCGGCACCGGCCCCGTAGCAGCCAGAGCCGTCTGAATTAGTGTCATCCTGAGGGAGCCTAAGCGACCGAAGGATCTCGTTTGCCACTTTTCACGCTTACGCAAGGGCGAGATTCTTCGGGTCGCATTACTCCCCTCAGAATGACAAGGTTTACTCACCTACTCACCTACTCACTCATCCTCCCATGACCACTCCTCCCGACGATTTCGAACAACGTGTCCAGGCCATGTTCTTGCGCTGGGGGGCAATGGGTGGGCTGGCGCTGTTGCTCGGGTTCGTGGGCCAAGGATTTTTGCTCACGCTGCAAGTCCACGGCCTCGAACCCCGCATGAAAGTGCTCGAAGCCCAACTCGAACGCAACTGCCTACAAATCGATCGCCTCGACGAGAAAGTCGACTCGATGCGAAGCGACGTGACGCGGCTGACAGCCCGCGAGGAGTTGGCGAAGGCGGAATGAATGTCGTCACTCATTCCCCCCCAGGCCCCCACCCTAGCCCTCCCCCGAGACGTCGTTGCGTTGGAAGCCTTCTAAGTGGCGATGCTTACCGCGCAACGACTTGGGGGAGGGGATAAATGGGCGAGCCTCCGCAACCCGGCATAAATGCCGGGGCTAATAACGCGGTGCAACATCGCTACCTACTCACCTACTCACCTACTAACTTCCCCCATGAACATCCAAGATCGCGTGAAAGAGCTTCGCCGTGTGCCGGCGAGTGAATTGAAACCCAATCCCCGCAACTGGCGGACCCATCCCGAGGCTCAGCAGAACGCGCTGCGTGGTGTGCTGGCCGAGGTTGGTTTTGCCGATGCCGTGGTGGCCCGCGAGCTCGCCGACGGGACGCTCGAACTGGTCGACGGCCATTTGCGTGCCGAGACCATGCAAAACGCCCTGGTGCCCGTGCTCATCGTCGACCTCAACGACGACGAAGCGAACAAGGTGCTGCTCACCCACGACCTGCTCGCCGGCATGGCGGGCGTCGATCGCGAGAACTACGACAGCCTGGCAGCCGAGGCAAAGTTCGTGAGCGAGGCCGTCGATCGCATGGTCATCGAGGCCACCCCCGAAGCCGTGATCGCGCCCGCCAGCGAGTCGCGCGAAGTCGACTTCCGCGAAACGTACCAAGTCGTCGCCGAGTGCGAGAACGAGCTGGAACAAGAGTCGCTCTTCGAACGCCTAAGAGCCGAAGGCTACAAGTGCCGGTGCATGAGTTTGTGAGTTTCTAGGCCCGGCATTCATGCCGGGTGGCGAAGGTTCCCAATTTTGGTCCCCTCTCCCCCGTTTCGTTCGCACGCAGTGCAAACGATTCGAGTAAACCTCGCCGCGAACGAAATGGGAGAGAGGGTTAGGGTGAGGGGGCTGGCACGGCTCGTGTGCATTGCCATTTCTACCGCCGTTCCATTGGTCATTGTTAATTCGTCATTGGTCATTCCCGCAAAAAGCCCCCACCCTAACCATCCCCCGAGACGTCGTTGCGATTTTGTTTCCTTCAGTGACATCGCTTCTCTCGCAACGACTTGGGGGAGGGGACAAGAGGATGAGCCCTTCGCAAACCCGGCATAAATGCCGGGCCTAACAACGCGCGGCGTCACTTACTCACTTACTCACTTACTCACTTACTCACTTACTCCACTCCGGTCGCTAACGCTCCCGGCTCGCCTTTTTCATTGGTCATTGTTAATTCGTCATTGGTCATTCCCATGCAAGTCTCTCTCTCCTGCCCCGTCTACGATTCGTTCCGCGTTCAGCAGGTTGCCGGCATGTTTGATGTGCCGGTCGCCGAGCGGATGCGCGAGGAGTTTGAGGTCGAGCTTCCCGCGGACGACGAGCCTTGGCAGATCGGCTTGATCGTTGGCCCCAGTGGCAGTGGCAAGTCGAGCGTCGCCCGCCAGGCGTTTGGCGAGTCGCTCTACCAAACGCGCGAGTGGCCGACCGACCGCGCGGTGATCGACTGCTTTGCAGGCCTTTCGGTCCGCGAAACCACCGGCCTCTTAACCGCCGTCGGTTTCAGCTCGCCCCCGTCCTGGATCAAACCGTACCACGTCCTATCCAACGGCGAACAATTCCGCTGCGACTTAGCGCGAGCGTTAGCCTCGCGGTCACTTAGCCCCCAGCCTCTAGCCCCCAGTCCCACCATCGCCTTCGACGAATTCACCAGCGTCGTCGATCGCAACGTCGCACGGGTTTGTTCGGCAGCCGTTGCGCGGGCGGTGCGAAGTGGCCGGGTGAATCGCCGGTTCGTTGCCGTGACGTGTCACTACGACGTGGCCGAGTGGCTGGAGGCCGATTGGGTGCTCGACATGGCGACGCGGACCTTAACTCGGAGGCGTCTTCGGCGACCAACGATCGAGCTCCAGATACACCGCACCGACCTACGTGCGTGGCCCCTGTTTGCGCGTCATCACTATCTAAGTGGCTCGCTCGCCCCGCAAAGCGAGTGCTACCTGGCGACCTGGAACGGCGTGCCGGTGCACTTCGCGGCAACGCTGCCGGTGATCGGCTACCGAGGCCGGCGGCGATTCACTCGCATCGTTACTTTGCCCGACTACCAAGGCATTGGCATCGGCACCCAGTGCATCCGCGCCGTTGCGATGCTGCACCGCGAGCGCGGCCACCGCGTGAGCGTCACCAGCAGCCACCCCGCGCTCGTGCAACACTGCCGCCACTCGCCCGACTGGAAATGCGTGAGCATCAAGAAAATCGGCCAATCGCGAAACCGCTCCAAAGCCTTCAGCAACTACACCAATTCGAGTGGCCGCGCGGTGGCTTCATTTGAGTTTGTTCCCCGCGAGCGGGGCCCGTAAGGGCCGTGGTGATGTCGAAGGGTGAGTTAGCAGGCCATGTCATCCTGAGGGAGCCCTAGCGACTGAAGGATCTCCATTGCCATTTCCTTAGGTTTACTCAGGGACGAGATTCTTCGTGTCGTGCTACTCCCCTCAGAATGACAGGGTTCGCCTACTTACTCACCTACTCACTCAACATCAACACGACCACGGCCCTGACGGGCCCCGCTCGCTATCTAGATATGACTAAAGCACAAATCGACGAAATCCTCGGTGTTATCGCTGTTGGCTGTCCGCTGCAGACGGCGCTCGAGATTTGTAACGCGACCCAGCAGGAGTACGACGCCGAGTACCGTTCGAACCCCGAGTTCGTTCGCCGGTTGAATCGCACCGCGGGCAACGCGGAGTTCGAGCAACTCAGGGTCGTCCAGAAGAAGGGCAAGGACGACAACGAATGGCGGGCGAGCGTCTGGTGGCTCGAGCGCTGCCGGCCCGACCGCTACGCCCCGCGGCCGCTCAAGACCATTTCGCTCGACGAGTTCGAAGCGTTCCGAGCGGACGTCGCGGCACTGCTGCACAGCCAAGTCCACGACCCCGACGACCAACGTCGCCTATTCGACCAGCTGCGAAAACTAACCAGCCGAGTTCAGCCGACTGACTCACCCTTATCCGGAGAGGAAGACGACTTAGCCACGGATTCACACGGATCGAACACGGATGAAGAAGCCTCACCTGCCAATCACGTTGTCTCCGATCCTATTAGCGAAGATTAGCGCCGATTAGTGTTCCCCTTCCCCAAATCCGTGTTTCATCCGTGCAAATCCGTGGCTAAAGCTCTTCATCCTGGGGGCTCGTGGAACTCGTCCCCAGCCACCCGTATTCTTCTCTGGTATTAGCTCATCTTTTCTTATGATCCGCCCACTCCCTCACGTTCCCAACCGGTTTGGATTTCTTGGCGAGCAGCGTCGTGCGCTCGTTCGGGCGCTCCGACGGCTGCGTAGCAAGCAGAACACCGGCAACGATGCGCTCGACCTCATCGCGTGGGGTCAGACGTTCTTACCCAAGCACTTCACCGCGCCGCCGTCGGCCATGCACCGATGGCTCGCCGACGAACTGGGGCAGCTTCGCACTTCGCGCGGCACGAAGCTCAATATTGTGGGGCCGCGTGGTGGCGCGAAGTCGACCGTGGCGACGCTCGCTTACGTGCTGCGGGCGGCGGTCAGTGGGTGGGAGCCTTACATCTGGATCGTCTCCGACACCATCACGCAGGCCAACATGCACTTGGCGAACGTCAAGGCCGAGCTCGCGAACAACCCGCTACTCACCGCCGCGTATCCCGACGCCGCTGGCAACGGCGGCAAGTGGCAGGCCGGTGCGATTGAGCTCAAGAACGGCGTCGCGATCGAAGCCTACAGCACCGGTCAGCGGCTGCGTGGTCGTCGGCATGGCGAGTATCGTCCGACGCTGATCGTATGCGACGACATTCAAAACGACTCGCACATGTCGAGCCCCACGCAGCGCGAGTCGTCGCACGAGTGGTTCCATGGCGCGCTGTTGAAGTCGGGCACACCGTCGACCAACATCATCAACCTGGCCACCGCCCTACACCGCGACGCCCTTGCCATGCAACTGCAAACCACACCGGGCTGGCGGAGCGAATTGTTCCGCGCGATCGTCACCTGGCCCACCCGCGACGATCTTTGGCTCGAGTGGGAGCAGCTTTACACCCGCGCCGGCGACCCCGACGCGGGCCGCATCGCTCGCGCGTTCTACCACGCCAACCGCAAGGCGATGGACCTGGGTGCCGAGGTGCTGTGGCCGGAAGTCGAGGATCTTTACACGCTGATGGCGATGCGCGTCGAGAGTGGCCGGACGGCGTTCGAGCGCGAGAAGCAAGGCGCCCCGATCGACCCCGAGGGTTGCGAGTGGCCCGAGGAGTACTTTGGCGAGCACCTGTGGTTCGACGAGTGGCCCGACCACACGCCGATTCGCGTGGTGGCGCTCGACCCCAGCAAAGGTGCCGACTCGAATCGCGGCGACTACTCGGCGTTCGTCATGCTGGCGATCGACGCGGAGGGCACCCTGTGGGTCGAAGCCGACCTCGCCCGCCGACCGACGCCGCAGATGGTGACCGATGGCGTGGCGATTTGCGATCGCTTCAAGCCCCACCTGTTCGGCGTCGAAGCGAATCAGTGGCAAGAACTACTCGCCGCGGAGTTCACCGCCGAGTTCGAGCGCCAAGGCCGATACGACATCCACCCCGCGACGATCCACAACCAAACGAACAAACACCTCCGCATCCGCCGCCTAGGCCCGTACCTGTCGCAACGCAAACTGAAGTTCTACCGCCACTCGTACTCGACAAGACTCTTGGTCGACCAACTCCACGACTTCCCCGGCTCCGCCCACGACGACGGGCCTGATGCGCTGGAGATGGCGCTTCGAATGGCGGATGAACTAAGGCAGACGCGATAGCACGGTTCCTACTTTGTCATTCTGAGGGAGCCCCGGCGACTGAAGAATCTCGCTTGCCAATGGAGGGAATGACCAATGACGAATTAACAATGACCAATGTGAGTTTTGCGAGCTAGCACGAACGCTACAAATCACCCTTAGGCCCGGCATTTATGCCGGGTTGGGAAGCTGCAAACTTCAGTCCCCTCTCCCCCGTTTCGTTCGCGCGCAGTCCGATCCAATCGAGTAAACACCATTGCGAACGAAATGGGGGAGAGGGTTAGGGTGAGGGGGCTTGCCTAGTTCACACGTGTTGCCTCACTCCATCGCATTCCCAGGGTAGCAGCATTCGCTCGGGCCCTGGGCTAACAGACGTAATCCCTTCGGGATAGGCGTGATCTCTTCGTCCACAACCCGGCATAAATGCCGGGCCTAGTACTTACTCACTTACTCACTTACTCACCCAGACTTCTCCATGACCCCACTCCAACAACTCCACGAAGCTTTCGAACTCCTCCTCTCCGACTTCGTCGATCCCCGCGAAGCGCTCATCGGCGACGACGGCGCGCTTTGGAACGACGTGACCACCGATGCCTGGAACTCGCCGGTGGCGGCCGAGCGGCTTGCGGATATTCGCCAGCAGTGTCGGCAGCTACAGTTTTCTAACGAGTTCGCCATCAACGGCGTCGAGAACCGCATCAGCTACATCGTCGGTAGCGGGCACGCGTACCAGGCCGTGGTTCGTAAGCACACCGCGGCGCCCGACAGCCTGGCCAGCGACGTGCAGCGGGTGCTCGACGAGTTCCTCGCCGCCAGCGATTGGCACAGTCGCCAGCAGGAGATCGTTCGGCGAATGGACCGCGATGGCGAGGCGTTCCTGCGCCTTTTCGCCATCGAGCGTGGCAAGACGCTCGTCCGTTTCATCGAACCCGACGACGTGGTCACCCCCGACCGCCAGCGCGACAACCCCGCGGCGACGATGGGCATTTTGGTCGACGCGGGCGACGTTGAGAGCGTGCGTGGTTACTACGTCGACGGCCAGCTCGTCCCCGCGAGCGACGTGCAGCATCGTCGCGCGAACGTCGATCGCAACGTGAAACGCGGCCTGCCTCTCTACACGCCGGTGCGGAAGAACCTTCGCCGCGCGGAAAAGCTGCTGAGAAACATGAGCGTGGTGGCTGAGATCCAATCGGCGATCGCCCTGATTCGCAAGCATCGAACCACGAGCCGCACCGGCGTCGAGCAGTTCGTCGCCAGCGGGGCCGACGTCACCGCGACCAAACCCAATGGCCGCATCGAACACCTGACGCAGTACGGGCCGGGGACGATTCTCGACGCGCCGTCGCACGTCGAGTACGACTTCCCCGCAACCGGCGTCGACGCTTCGGCGTTCGTAACGATCCTGCAAGCCGAACTGCGAGCCATCGCCGCACGGCTCGTTATGCCCGAGTTCATGTTCACGAGCGACGCCTCGAACGCCAACTACGCCTCGACAATGGTCGCCGAAGGCCCCGCGGTTCGAATGTTCGAACGCTTGCAATCGACCATGGCCCGCGACGATCGCGAGGTGATGTGGCGCGTGGTCGAGCACGCGGCCCGCGCAGGCGTGCTGCCCACGAACGTCCGCGAGCTGATCGAAATCCAGATCACGCCCCCCTCGCTCGCCCCACGTGACGCCCTGCGCGATGCCCGCGTGATGGACCTCGCCCACCAACGCGGCATCGTCTCACCGCAAACCTGGACCCGGCGGCTAGGTCTCGATTACGACCAGGAGCAGAAGAACCTCGCGGTGCATGGCGTAGGAGGTGAGTAAGTGAGTAGGTGAGTAGGTGAGTAAGTGCCATGTTGCAGATCAACTATAGGCCCGGCATTTATGCCGGGTTAGGGAAGGCCCCAACTTCAGTCCCCTCCCCCAAGTCGTTGCGCGAGAAGCGTTGCCACCTCACGACACTCGAATCGCAACGACGCCTGCGGGGGAGGGTTCGGGTGGGGGCTTTTTGGAGCGAATGACCAATGGCGAATTAACAATGACCAATTCTAGAAACCTAACGGACCGCCTATCCCGAAGGGATTACGTATGTCAGCCCAGGGTTGTCACGCCGCGAGTTACACGAGCGACGGGGCTACCCTGGGGAATTTTCCGCTCCCTCGGGGCGACACAAACATCGGTCCCTCACGATTGCCCATTCCATTCACAAAAACCAGTTTCCACCCTATTTTTCTCGACCATTTTTCCACCCCGAACTATTTTCAAATTCTTCCAAAATGTGGCTAGAAAGTACTCGCGCATCGGATATGGTGAACCTATGACAACTGCAACACGGAACCCTTTGACCCGGCCCAACAAGGCCCAATTGGCGCAGCAGGAGTTCGCCAAACTGCTCGCTAGCGCCTCCGCTCGAGGCTTCCACGGCACCGCCGGCATCACGCTGTCGGTGCAAGACGGAGCCATCCAGCATTTGAAAATCAACGTCGAGAAGATGGTGAAGTAGCCATCGCCTGTAGGCCGGATCAAGCGGAGCGCCGATCCGGCAATTAACGCGTCATCTGCCGTATCGGCGCGGAGCTTGATACGGCCTGCATCTCTCAATTCCACCCAACTAACCCGGTATCGCATCGAGCCACGCCCACTAAGGGCTTGGTATCGCATCGAGCCCACCTTTGAGCGCAAGCGTGCGCCCCGAGGTGGGCTTTTTTTGTTTGCACTTCGTTTAACGCCCAGCCGCAGGCGCCGGCTAACTGCGGCACTTCACGTAAGCCGGCGCCTGCGGCTGGGCGTTAAACGAGTTGTCCCAACTTCCAACCCCCAACTCCCAACTCCAATGCAACAACAACTCCAAGAATTTGTCGACTCTCGCAACCAGTCCCTCCGTGTGGATGCCGAGCGGGGTGTGCTCCGTGGCGTGAAGCTGCTGGGGCTTACTTCGCGTAACGGCCGGACCTATCGCGAAGCGGCGCTCGCCGATGCAACCAGCTTGTACGAGGGTTCGAAGGTGAACGTGAACCATCCCAAGGGTTCGCCCCACGCGCCGCGTGATTACCAGGATCGCCTGGGTGCGATTCGCGACGTGAAGTTCCGCGCGGGCGAGGGCCTGTTCGCCGACTTGCACTACAACCCCAAGCATCCGCTCGCCGAGCAACTGGCGTGGGACGCCGAGCACGCTCCCGAGCAAGTCGGCCTGTCGCACAACGTGCTCGCTCGCACGTCGCGAGATGGCGAGACCACCGTGGTCGAAGCAATCACTCGGGTCGAGAGCGTCGACCTGGTGGCCGATCCGGCGACCACGCGCGGGCTGTTCGAACAAACGGAGCCCAATGCCCTATTGTTCGAATCGTTGTCGCTCGAGCAGCTCGCCATCGAACGACCCGATCTGATCGAGGCGATCGAGCGCCCGCTGGCGGAGCAACTCGCGCTCGCCAAGCGGCGCATCCGCATCGGCGAGTTGCTCGCCGAGAATGGTTTGCCACTTCCAGGCACTGCTGAGGCCGAGCGAGTGACCACGCCGGCGTTCGTCGACCAGTTGCTCGTTGCGTCCTGCGACGAAGTGCTCGAAGCCCTGGTGGCCGATCGTGCCGCGCTCGTCACGGGATTCGCGAATCGCCCAAACGTGGTGACCTCGCGCGAACAGCGCTGGGCAACCAGCGACCTCGAGTCACGTAGTGAATCGGCGAAAGAGTTCGCCGCGTCGCTACGCAAGTAGGCCGGATCAAGCGGAGCGCCGATCCGGCGCTTCACGCTGCGATCAACCAGTAACTCACCATTTGGTGTCATTCCGACAGGAGTGAAGCGACTGAGGAATCTACTTTGCCCAACCGAGCCGTTTACCCACGTCGGGGAGTCTCTCGTTCGACCACCCGAAGTGACCAAGCACTTTTTACTGCATGCCAGATTCCTCGGTCGTCGAACTCCCGTCGGAATGACACCGGGGAGGGCCCTCTCACGACGACTGGGCATTCTCAATCAACTCACCTTTTCCTGCCGTATCGGCGCGGAGCTTGATGCGGCGTACTTGCCACTTAAGGAGACTTTTCAATGGCGAATCAGATGCGATGGCGTTATGGCGACACGAGCCCGGTGATGTTGCCGGTGGATAGTGCGACGGTCGTCGAGATCGGCGATCTCGTGTACCTCGACACCGACGACGCGAAGCCGGCAGGAGCGCAGGCCGATGCTGCGTCGCTTACAGGCAATCAGGAGGCCTTTCACGACAAGTTCGCGGGCGTGGCGATGCAGGCTTCGGCGAGTGGCGACACGGCGCCAATTCGAGTCGCCACGTCCGGCGTGTTCGAGTTCGGCTGCGGCTCGGCCACGTTCGAAGTCGGTGCGCTCGTCGGCCCGGTCGAAAACGGTGCGGGCTCGGCGCTCGAAAATCAGAAGGTGGTCGCCGTCGCAGCGCACAACCTGGCGATCGGCCGCTGTGCGAAGCGCGTGAACCCCGCGGCGACGAGCGTGTACGTCGACATCATCAGCACGGTGATGAAAGGCGGCCCGCAAGCGGCGGCGTAAGACCTTGCTGTCCCTTTGTCATTCTGAGGGCCCTTTCCTCAAATGCGGATGCGACCCGAAGAATCTCGTCCCTGAGTAAGCCTCTGCAAATGGCGAAGGAGATCCTTCAGTCGCTTAGGCTCCCTCAGGATGACACAGGGTTGGTAGGCCGGATCAAGCGGAGCGCCGATCCGGCTATTTCAGCGTGATTTGCCGTATCGGCGCGGAGCTTGATACGGCCTACATCCTCTCAACTTCCAACTCTTATCCCCAACTCCTCCACAAGGAACTTCTATGTCGATTCAATATCGTGAACTCAAGCGGCGGTATCAGCTCGATGGGCCGCAGAAAACGGTCGAGCATTTAAGCGAAGCGCTGCGCGAGCGGCATCTCGCGCCGGACGATTTTAGCCTCCGCGATCTGGCCGAGGCGCTCGTGCCCGACGGGGGCGAGTGGGTGCGGCTGCTCGATCCGCGGAGCGGTGGCTCGACGGTGCTCGAAGCGGCGGATGGCGTCGATCTCTCGGCGTTTCAGAACGTCGCTGGGCAGGTGATTTACTCGAAGATTCTCGATGCCTATCAGCAAAGCGCGTTTGTCGTGTCGAAGCTGGTGAGCACCATTCCCACGCGGCTCGATGGCGAGAAAATCCCTGGGGCGGGCAAGCTGGCCGACACCGACATGGCCGTCGCGCCGGGCATGCCTTATCCGCATCTCGGCTTTGGCGAGGACTACATCGAAACTCCCGCGACCACCAAGCGGGGCTTCATCGTGCCGGTGACTAAGGAAGCGATTTTCTTCGATCGCACGAACCTGGTGCTGCGTCGCGCGAGCGAAGTGGGTGAGCTGCTCGGCCTCAACAAAGAGAAGCGGCTGCTCGATTTGGTGATTGGCGTCACGAACAACTACAAGTGGCGTGGCACCAGTTACAACACGTACCAGTCGAGCACGCCGTGGGTCAACGAGCTCGCCAGCAACGAGCTGGTGGATTGGGAGAACGTCGATGCCGCCGAGCAGCTGCTGGCCGACATCCTCGACCCCAACACGGGCGAGCCGGTGATGCTTGGCGCGACCAGCGTGCTGGTGATGCCTGCGTATCGCCACGCCGCGCACCGCGTGTTCAACGCCGCGGAGATTCACTACACCGGCACCGACGCGAATACGTCCACGGTCGCCGCGAATCCGCTGGGCAACTACACGGTGGCCGAGAGCCGTCTGGCCTACCGCCGTGTCGTGGCATCGGGCGTTGCGGCGGGGGACGCGAAGAAGTGGTGGTTCCTGGGCGACTTCCGCAAAGCGTTTGCCTACATGGAGAACTGGCCCATCACCGTCACCCAGGCCCCGCGCGGGAGCGAAGCCGAGTTCACCAGCGACATCGTGCTCCGCTTCAAAGCAAGTGAACGAGGTGCCGCCGCGGTGATCGATCCGCGGTACGTCGTGAAGTGCACTGGGTAGTTCGAGATCATCGCTAGGTGCAGCGTCATGTCATTCTGAAGGGAGTCCTGCGACCGAAGAATCTCGCCCCTGAACACGCCGAAAAAATGGCAAACGAGATCCTTCAGTCGCTAGGGCTCCCTCAGGATGACATAGGGGCCGGCTCCCTCACTGACTCACTTACTCACTTACTCACCTACTCACGCAACTACAACACGACCACGGCCCTTACGGGCCCCGCTCGCCGTTTTTTGGTCATTCGTCATTCGTCATTGGACATTCACTCTCATGCCTACTTCTAAAACTCTTGCCGTGTTCGATGCGATCGCGGGGCGGCCGCCGGGTTCGGCGTTTGCCCAGCTGGATCTTCGTAACGCCACCGTGGTGCTCGACTTCGACGATGCGGCGGTCGAGTCGATGGACTTTGTTGGCGTGTTGCCTCGCGGATACGCCGGTCGCGATTTTGAGCTTGTCATCACCTGGGCCGCCACGTCGGCGACCAGCGGCGCGGTGGTGTGGCAGGTGGAATTCGAGCGGCACCCGATTGCCGACCCCACGCATGGCACGCACGATCTCGACACCAACGGCTTCGGCACGCCCGCGACGAGCACCGCAACCGCTCCAGCCAACAGCGGCGAGCTTGCGCAGACGACGATCTCGCTCCCTGCAAATGATGCCGACGACCCCGTGGCGGGCGAATCGTATCGCCTGCGTGTGTCACGCGTCGCCACCAGCGGTTTGGACACCATGACGGGCGACGCCGAGCTCGTGGCCGTCGAACTACGGGAGGTTTAATCGCCGTGGCCCTTAAGTTCATCAGTGGCAACCCGCGCGTGCTGCTTGGGCGCGTTCCGGAAGTCGAAGGGGTCGCGGCGTTCACGTTTGCGGCGTGGGTTCGCATCGACAACCTCAACGCGGACGGCGTGATTGTGATGCGAGGCAACACGTTCGACGACACCGCACCTTGGGTGCTGTATCGTGACGAGGTGGCGTACGCTTCGAGCCGCCAGAACACGTTCGCCGCGCACGTTCGCACGAACGTCGGACAGATTCGCATCGAGTCGGCCGCCGGCGCGAGCAACGATACCGCGTGGCACCACGTGGCGCTCGTGTTCGAAGCCGGCGTCGCAGGCGGGCTGCGGATGGTTGTCGATGGCGTGGTCGATCCCTATGCGGCGAGTACCGTCGGGCACACTAGCGTGGTCACCAACACTGCGGGCGTGCACTTGGGTTTCGATTCGGTGAGCTCATCGTTTCAGGGAGCGATGGCCGACGTGGCGATTTGCAACGCCGCGATCCCAACAAGCGACATTGCCCGCCTCGCGGCCAAGTATTCGGCGCTCGCCGTTCCGAGCGTTCGCGATTCGCTGATCGTTTATCACGATCTCATTCGCGGCGTGAATCGTCCCGGCATCGGTGGCGTCGCCACCACCGCCGGCACCTTCGCCCACGAAGCCCATCCGCCACTCCGTTTTCCCTCGTCACCGCTACTGAGCACAAGCAGCGCCCATACGCTCGTGCGCGGACCGTGGCGCGGGGAACGCGGCTTGACGCTTGCAAGTGCAGCCGCGGCGGGCGAGCTGTTTATTCCTGGTGCCGCTCGCGGTGCCGTTCATTCCATTGGGGAGGATCATCCTTAAATGACAACTGCAAACGATATCCGAGGTGTGGTGTTTAAGAACGGCCCGGCGGTGCTGATGGCCCGCATCGTGGGTCCCGAGGGGGACGCGATTGCGCCGAGCGACGTGGCACTGCTGCATTACAGCGTGCTCGAAGTGGACCACTGCGACCACGACACGCTCGTTCCGGTCGAGGGACACGACAACGTCGAACTGGATCCCGACGAAATGTTCCGTGACGAACTCGAGACGGGCGCTCCGTGGACCATGGACGAGATGGGTTACAACTTCCGCCACGACCTCGCGATCGACGAGCACGACGCCTTCCCCACGGCCGGCGTCGATTACCAGGTGCGGTACGAAGTCGTGCCGGTGGTGGGTCAGCGGATGGTGTTTCGGTTTCTGGTGACGTGTATTTGAAACGACGGTCCTTTTTTACCTCACAATTACCACGGCTCTTACGGGCCCCGCTCGCTGGAACCAATGACATGACAGACATTCAACAATTTCAGGCGATTCGCAGTAGTACGCTGGCACAGATTGCGGAGATTCGTGCCGAGCCGAAGCCGACGTACTGGCTCGATGGGCAGCGCGTGCACTGGCAGGAGTACGTCGAGTCGCTTCAAGCGACCGTCGACTGGTGCGACGCGAAGATTTCGGAACAAGAGCCGTTTGAACTTCGCTCGCGAGGAGGAACCTAATGCCAATCGCATGGAATACGACCGGTGACTTCTCGAAGGTCGTCGACGCCACGGAGCCGGTGACGCTGCTGCGGCGTGGCTCGTCGTCAAAGAGCGACATCGCGGTTGCGTGGCGTTTCAGTCATCGCAGCGCCGAGCGCGAGCCGACCGGTGGCTATGTCGTGGCGACCGAAGTCGTGTGGCAGTTCGAGTGGCCCGCGGACGAGCGATTGCCGGCGCTCGGCGATCGATTACGCGAGGCCAGCGGCGAGTGCTACACGATCCTGACCGTCGAACGAACGCAGGGCGACACCCGTGTGAAGTGCGAGGCGCGGAATCTCCGCATCGCCCACGGCCTCGATTGTTTAGTCGATATTCAAGAGGCGATTTGGAGCGACGAAGAAATCACCGGCTGGCAACCTTTGCGGCCAGCAGTGCACGCGCGGATTCAACCGCATGAAACCACGGTAGACGAAACGGCGGAGCCAGCGAGTTCGACGGCGCTCTTTCGCGTGACGCTGGATGACGACACGCCGCTCGATCATCGTCACCGCATTGTAGGTGGCGATGGAGTGGTGTACCGCGTGGTGAGCTACGCGGGGGCTGGAAGGATTGGGGAGCTGCCGGTGGCGGTGGTGCGGAGGGAATAGTGGCAGCTTAGATCCCAGGGTTGCGGCGGCGAAGGCACACGGACCTGATATCCAATGCTGTCGCCGCTACCCTGGGAGTACGTTGGGCAGCGCGTCACGCCCCTCACACCATCGAACCCAACCGCGCCAGCGTCTCTTCGTACACATGCACGTACTGTTGGGCGCTGGTGCGCCAGCTCCAGTCTTGGTTCATGCCGGTGCGAACCAGGCGGCGCCAGGCGTCGGGGCTGCGGTAGAGCGACAGCGCGCGTTCGATGGTCGAGGCCAGGGCGTCGCTCGTGTACTCGACGAACGAGAAGCCGTTGGCGGTGCCGTTGCTCAGGGCGTGGTCGGTGCCGTCGGTGATGGTGTCGGCGAGGCCACCTGTTGCGCGGACAATCGGCACCGTGCCGTAACGCAGGCTGTACATCTGGTTGAGGCCGCACGGCTCGTAGCGGCTCGGCATCAGGAACAAATCGCCAGCGGCTTCAAAGCGATGCGCCAGTGCATTGGAGAACTCCAGTCGCACCGCGACTTGATCAGGGTACTTGCTGGCCAGGTCCGAAAGCAGCGCGTGGTAGTGAGGTTCGCCCGTGCCGAGGATGGCGAACTGCACCGCGCCGCGCGAGGCGAACTGCGGAATCAATGGCGCGATCAGGTCGAAGCCTTTTTGATCGGCGAGGCGTCCGACGATCACCACCAGCGGCGTCTCGGCCTTCTGGGGCAAACCAAGCTCTTGTTGTAGCGCGCGTTTGCACTCGGCCTTGCCGGCGACGAAGTTCTCGGCGTTGAACTGCTGAGGCAAGAACGCGTCGGCCTCGGGATTCCACTCGCCGTAGTCGCAGCCGTTGAGCACGCCGAACAGGTCCTGCGAACGATCCTGAAGCACTCCTTCGAGTCCGCAGCCGTGCTCCGAATGCTGAATCTCTTTGGCGTAGGTGGGGCTCACGGTGCTCACGGCGTCGGCGAACACCAGCGCGCTCTTCATGAAGTTGAGCTTGCCGTAGAACTCCATCTGCTGCCAGTTGAAGTACTTCCAGTCGAGCCCGGTGAGTTCCATGTCCCAGTGCCAGAACGAACCCTGGTAGGCGAGATTATGAATCGTGAACAACGAGGCGATGTCGCCGAACGCGACGTTGTGGCCCGTGATGGTCTTCAGGTACACGGGCACGAGGCCGGCGGTCCAGTCGTGGGCGTGGACGATCTGCGTGTCGGGCAGGATCTGATCGATGACTTCGAGCACCGCGCGGTTGAAGAACACGAACCGCTCGCAGTTGTCGTTGTAGTCGTTGCCCGCTTCGCGATAGAGCTCGGGGCGATCGTAGTACGAAGGTTGGTCGACCAGGTAAACGGGGACGTCGGAGTCGGGGAGCACGCTCTTCAGAATGCGACCATGCACCTGCTGGCCGGCGATGGGGACCTCGAACTCGATACCGGTCGGCTCGATTGGCTGGCCACAGTTCAGGGCCTGGCGAAACGCAGGGATCACGAGGCTCGTGCGGACCCCTCGCGCCACGAGCTCGCGGGGCAAGCTTCCGCAAACGTCCCCGAGACCACCTGTCTTGGCAAACGGCACAGCTTCGGCAGAGGCAAAAAGTACGTTCATAATATTTGGCGAGCGGGGCCCGTTAGGGCCGTGGTCGGTATGGAATCTTGGACCGTAGGCACGAGACGTCCGGCGGTCCTTCAACCATACCACGATCGGCAAACTTTCGTCAGCCGCTCAAGCCTACCCAGCGGGCGCAGCCGGAAAAGTCGCCTGCGGGGTGGTGCATTTGGTACAGGCGGAATAGGCGGGCGGGGTGGGAGCCTAATGCTTTCCGCGACATGTCATCCTGAGGGAGCCTATAGGCGACCGAAGGATCTCCTAGTCCCTGCAGAGACATCGGGTGGCTGGGGACGAGTCCTGCGAGCCCCCAGTGGAATTGGAGATCTGGGGGCTCGTAGGACTCGTCCCCAGCCACCCTGCACGTGAGAGAATGGCACGCGAGATTCTTCGGTCGCTGGGGCTCCCTCAGAATGACATGGTGGAGGCGGTTCGTCCCCAGCCACCTCTGAGGTTGCTCAGCAAGACCGTTGGAATTGCCGTATCGGCGCGGAGCTTGATACGGCCTACACGACTTATTTCACCACCTCGGCGATGGCTTCGGTCAGGGGGTCGACGTTCGATTCGCTGATGCCGGCGACGTTGATGCGGCCGGAGTCGACCATGTAGATGGCGTAGCGGTCGCGGAGGGCGTGGACGTGCTCTTTGGTGAGGCCCGCGAAGGAGAACATGCCCCGCTGCGACTTAATGAACGAGAAGTCGCCCGGTACGCCTTTCTCTGCCAGCTTGTCGACTAGCAAGGTCCGCATGCCATTGATGCGGTCGCGCATCGAGGCGAGTTCCTGCTCCCACTCGCGACGCAGCGTAGCGTCGCCGAGCACGGTGGCGACCACGCGGGCACCGAAGGCGGGCGGGTTGGAGTAGTTCGAACGAATCGCCCGCTTCACTTGGCTGTTGACGATGTCGGCTTGCTTTGCGTCCTTGGCGACGAACGTCACCGCACCGACACGCTCGCAGTACATGCCGAAGTTCTTAGAGAACGAGCTGCAAACCACGAACTCGCCACCCAACTCGGCGAACAGGCGGATGGCGGCGGCGTCTTGTTCGATGCCATCGCCGAAACCTTGGTAGGCGAAGTCGAGCACCGGAAGGATGCCACGGCTATTGAGCAGTTCGGCGATCTGCCGCCACTCGTCGGGCGTGGGGTCGACGCCGGTGGGGTTGTGACAGCATGCATGCAGCAGCACGGCATCGCCGGTCGGGACCTCATTGAGCGCGGAGAGCATGTCGCTCCACGCGAGGCCATTCGTCTTGGGGTCGAAGTACGGGAACTTGGCCATCGACACGCCAGCCGCCTGGAAGATGCTGGGGTGGTTGGGCCAGGTGGGATCGGTAACCCACATGGTCGAGCCCGACAAGTTTGAACCGAGGAAGTCGCCGGTGACGCGCAGGGCGCCGGTGCCGCCGGGCGTTTGGGCGGTCTTCGCGCGGCCCGACGTGACTACTTCATGGTCGTCGCCAAACAGCAACGACTGCACGCCGGCCGCGTACTCGGGCAAACCGGGAATGGGCAAGTAAGACATGCTCGGGTTGGCGTCAAGCACGCGCTGGGCCGCCGTGGCGACGGACTTCAGCACCGGCGTCTTGCCCGCCGCATCCTGATAGACGCCGACGCCCAGGTTGATCTTTTTAGGATTCGGGTCGGCGCGAAAGGCGTCGGTAAGACCAAGAATAGGATCGGCGGGAGCGGGCTGAATGGTGTCGAACATGCCTGTGCGGGAGGGGGTTAGGGACTGGGTGCTGGGGACTCGTTTAGGCGAGCGGACGCCGTGAGGCGTCTGGTTACATGGCAGTTAAGGAGTGCAGTTACGGAGTGCAGTTGCAGGAGCGGTCGATAGGGAAGCGAACTTCTGAGGCCATCGGGCTCAAAGAGCCCTCCTACAGTTATAGCTGGGGCGTCAGAGAGCCCTCCCACCGTTGGATAAACAAGAGAGTTGTCACTTGTAACTGCGGTCGGGCCGTACCAAAATCGTTATAGAACGACATCCGGGGCGTTCCTAGTGTTCACGGCGCTTCCGAGAACCGCGTGAACTTCCCCGAATTGTCGTCGCGGCACCCGCCTAAGGGCCTGGGACGGGTAGGGACTCTACTACCTCCACGTACCCAGCAAAGTGTAAGAGATGGCGGAAAAGAAGCTTGGCGTTTGGCTCATTGGTGCTTGTGGCAACGTGGCGACCACCGCTACGGTGGGGCTGGTGGCCCTGCAAAAGAAGCTCGCCCCCAAGGTGGGACTCGTCACCGAGTTGGTCGAGTTCGCACCACTCGAACTCGTGACCTGGGACGAACTAGTGGTGGGTGGCCACGACATTCGTACGCCCGATCTGTTGGCAACCGCTCGTCGCTTGGCGGCCGAGCGTGTGGTGCCGGCGGAGCTCGTCGAGGCGTGCGCGGGGGAACTCGCCGAAATTTCGACGCGAATCGCCCCCGGAATCGCCTATCACTCGGGCTCTGCGATTCGCAATCTGGCGGACGTACCCCCAGTCAATGACGCTGAAGTGGCTCCCAGCGAGCTTATCCGGCGTTTACAGCGCGACCTGAGGAACTTCGTCGAGGCCCATCAGCTTCGCGGCGTGGTGGTCGTGAACGTGGCGTCGACCGAACCAACGTTTGCTAGCGCGCTGCCAGCAACCTGGAACGAACTCGCGCCGCTGTTGGATGAACCGGGCTTCGCGATCCCTTCGAGCACGCTCTACGCGATCGCCGCGCTGGAGCTCGAAATGCCTTTTGTAAATTTTACTCCATCGCCCGGCGCGACGTTTTTAGCGCTCGAGGACCTCGCAAAGCAAAAAAAAATCTGCCACGCCGGACAAGACGGCAAGACGGGCGAGACGTTGATGAAGACGGTGCTCGCGCCGATGTTCGCGCACCGCAACTTGGACGTGATGAGCTGGGTGGGTCACAACATTTTTGGCAACCTCGACGGCCGGATTTTAGACAACCCCGACAACCGCGCGGCGAAGGTCGCGACGAAGGATCGTGTGGTGAGTGGAACGCTGGGTTACGACCCTCAGACACTTGTTTCGATCGAGTACATCGAAAGCCTCGGCGACTGGAAGACCGCGTGGGATCATATTCATTTTCGCGGTTTTTTAGGGACTTTTATGACGCTTCAGTTCACCTGGCAAGGCTGCGACTCGGCGCTCGCCGCGCCGCTGGTGCTCGACTTGGTGAGGCTGGTGGACGCCGGCGCGCGAGGGGGTGAGACAGGCGCGATGGCCGCGCTGGCGAGCTTCTTCAAGAGCCCGCTTGGCACCACCGAGCACGACTTCGCGAAGCAGTACGCGGCGCTCCTCGCGTGGGTCGCCGAGCGGTCGCGCGCGGCGTCGTAAAAGACGCGCCGGAAAGATCGCGCGAGGTGTGGTGCGCGGTGCGATCGACAAAAATTCTTTATTGAGCTTTATCGATTCTGCCGATTCCACTTGACAAGCAGTTGGGCAAGTTGCTTCAATTCGCGCATGAACGGTTGGTCGCACGTCGCATGAGACCCGATCAACCCGCCCTCGACTAAGAGGTGCACACACCGGTTCCTTCCTTCTTGCGAGCGCCCAAGGAAGGGACCTAACAAAAACAAGGGCGCGTTAAGAAGGAGCCATTGGAAATGGCAACGAAGAAGAAGGTGGCCAAGAAGACCGCCACGCCGGCAGCCCCCAAGAAGTCGACCAAGAAGAAGGCCACCAAGAAGGCCGCTCCTAAGAAGTCGACCAAGAAGAAAGCCACGAAGAAGGCTGCTGCTCCCAAGAAGTCGACCAAGAAGAAGGCCACCAAGAAGGCCGCTCCCAAGAAGTCGACCAAGAAGAAGGCCGCTAAGAAGGCCGCTCCGAAGACCGCCAAGCCCGCTATGTAATTCTGTGGCGGCGGAGTCTGCTGGGATTCTTCTAGCGGATTCCTGATCCACCCAACAAATCTGCGGTGGAAGTAGCAACCTACAAGGCTGGCAAAAGCACTCCGGTGCCGTAGCCAGCCTTTTTTCGTTTCTACGCGGCATGCCAACGCGCCGAAGAGGTAGCCACGAAAAGGAAGAAAACACACAAAAAGGTCCGATGTAGCAGCCGGCAGACCGGGAGTTCGACGGCATTCGGCTGGGCGTGAGGGTGCTTATAGGCGGCCAGATTGGTGAAGGGGCCCCGAGTCACCGGTTTTCGTGGCTTTTCTTCCTCTTCGTGGCCATCTTTACCTGCGTCGAGAAATCTAGTGGGGTTTCACGGTAGTTGCGCCCAACGTCCTATCTTGCCGACATTGACGTTTGAGCTAGCAATTGGTACCCTAACCTCAAACTAAATAAGCAGTTAGGAGCATTTATCGCCCTCGTGACCGAATCTACCGAAAACGCCGTTACCGAACCCGCCGCGCCTCAAGCGGTGCATTCGACGACTTCTTTTGCCGAGCTTGGCGTCTCGGACATCATGCTCAGCGCGCTCGAAGAAGCCTGCTACCACCAGCCAAGCCCCGTGCAGGCCGGTGTCATCCCCATTGCTTTGACCGGCAAAGACGTGCTGGGCCAGGCTCGCACGGGTACGGGCAAGACTGCCAGTTTCGGCATTCCGATCCTGGAGCGCTTGGAAAAGAAGCGCAACTCGCCCCCCCAAGCCCTGGTGCTGGTTCCCACGCGCGAACTCGCCGTGCAGGTGCGCGATGAAATCGAAAAGCTAAGCTTCGGACGCAAGGTCCGCACCATCGCCGTGTACGGCGGCAAGCCCATTCGCCAGCAAGTCGGCAAGCTCGAAAAGGGAGCTGACATTGTGGTCGGTACGCCTGGCCGAGTGCTCGATCATATGAGCCGCGGCACGCTGGTGCTCGACGGTCTGCAGACCGTGGTGCTGGACGAAGCCGACCGGATGCTCGACATCGGCTTCCGCCCCGACATCGAGAAGATCCTCCGCCGTTGCCCCAAGGAGCGTCAGACGCTGCTGCTGTCAGCCACGGTGGCCCCGGCCGTCGAGCGACTCGCCCAGCGTTACATGCGCGATCCGGTGGTGCTCGACTTCTCCGACAAGACGAAGACCGTCGACACAATTGATCAGTACTACTTCACGGTCGAAGCGACCAAGAAGTACGACCTCTTGGTGAAGCTGATTGAACGCGAGCAGCCCGAGCAGGCGATCGTGTTCTGCCGCACCAAGCGTGGCACCGATCGCATTCAGCGCAAGCTGACGAAGGTCGTCAAAGCGGTCGACTGCATCCACGGCGACATGGCCCAGGGTGCCCGAGACAAGGTGATGAAGCAGTTTCGCGCGGGCGAGATCAAGGTGCTGGTGGCCACCGACGTGGTGGGCCGCGGTATCGATGTCAGTGGCATCTCGCACATTGTGAACTACGACATTCCCCAGGCCTCGGACGATTACGTCCACCGCGTGGGCCGCACCGGCCGCATGGGCCGCGAAGGCGTGGCCTACACGTTCGTAACGCCCGAAGAGGGTCCCGAGCTAACGCGGATCGAGATTCTGATCAATCGCCTGCTGAAGCGCGACGAGATCGAAGGGTTCTCGACGATCGTTCCCGTGGCAAGCGCCACCCCTGCCCACCCCGACGGCGAAGCCGCGGCACCGGCGGAAGAAGAAAAGCCCAAGCCGCCACAACTTCCGGGTGCACGGCGTGGACGCCGGCATCGCCGGGCGCTGTAGGTGGTGGAATCGAAATTGACGGTTCCGTTGGTGGGTTGGTAGGGTGGATACAAAGGACCTTCCCCATGACGCTCCACATTCCCAGCGAATACGAACCTCGCCTTCGCGCCGCAGCCATCGCGGCAGGATACAATGACGTACAGCAGTACGTAATCGATCGGCTATTGGGCGACCAACGGACGCTACCTCAAGCTGCCGTACGGCGAGGCGGACAGTGGAAGGGGCAAGTGGTGATTGCGGACGACTTCGACGAGTTGCCGGATGACATGCGGGAGGCATTCGGCATGAAGGGGGGCGATGAACCTTCTTCTTGATACCCATGTAGCGTTGTGGTGGTTCGCTGATCCCAGCTCACTTAGTGCTCCTGCAAGCTCCGCCATTTCGGATTTGCAAAATGGAGTTTACGTGAGCTCTATCGTGGCTTGGGAGATCGCCATTAAGCGAAGTCTCGGCAAACTCGAAGCCCCCGTCGATCTGAAAGGGGCCATCAGCGCCAATTTCTTCGAAACGATCGACGTGACCTTGGACGACGCGCTACGAGTGGAATCTCTGCCTTGGCATCATCGAGATCCGTTCGATCGCCTGCTCATTGCCCAAGCCATCGGAAGGGATTGGACGATTGTGACGCGGGATGGTCAGTTTGAAAAATATGGTGTCGCTCTTATCCAGGGCTGACCCCCGCCCAGGCTTGGGCGGGGCTATTAGGGATGTTCGAGGGGTATGACTGGCCCTTCGCGATTTGCTTCCGCTACCGCAATCGTGCTAGATTCTCTGCATGCAAGTTGTCTGCCTGGGCACCACTGGTTTTCATCCGAGCGCGCGGCGTCAGACCGCGGCGTTTGTATTGCCCGAGGTGGGCGTGGTGCTCGACGCGGGGACGGGGTTGTTTCGGCTCGCTGACTATCTGACGACCCCGCGCGTCGATATCTTTCTAAGCCACGCTCATCTTGATCACGTCAGCGGGCTAACTTACCTGGTCGAGACGTTCGGCGTCGATGCCTACGACCGCGTGACAATTCATGGCGAGCCCGACAAGATCGAGGCGGTGACGACGCATCTGTTCGCGCCGCACTTGTTCCCAGTGGCGCCGGGCTATCGCTTTGAGAGTCTCCATGGCGCGTGCGAGCTTCCTGCCAACACGGAGGGTGACGTGGGAACGATGAAGGTCTTCCCGCTCGAACATCCCGGCGGGGCGATCGGCATGCGGCTCGAATGGCCTGGGCACTCGATGGCGTACGTCACCGATACGACCGCCTCGACTAGCGCGGCGTACGTCGACCAGATCCGCGGCGTCGATCTCTTGGTCCACGAAGCCACCTTCCCCGCCGGCCACGACGACCTCGCCAAACTCACCGGCCACAGTTGCCTCGACCAAGTGGCAGAGGTCGCGCGAGCCGCCGAGGTGAAGCGGCTACTCGTCACGCACGTCGACCCACTGCTCACCAAAGACTACGACTTCGACCTCACCGACGCGCGTAAGGTGTTTGCGAACATCGAGCTAGCGCGGGACTTGGACGTGGTGGAGTTCTGAGAGCGTTCTTGGGCCTAGGAGGAATGGTCCGGGCATGACGAGATCGAAATTGACAACATAGCCTGTAGGTTATATACTTATGTGGGAAGTTGAGTTCACCGATGAGTTCGAGATCTGGTGGAACTCCCTAAGCGAATCGGAGCAGGACTCATTACGGGCCAGCGTCGAGCTGCTCGCTGCGTTAGGTCCCCAATTGGGTCGCCCTCATGTAGACGCGATCCAAGGGTCCAAGCATTCGAACATGAAGGAGCTTCGGACGCAGCACGCGGGGCGACCGTTGCGAACATTTTTCGCGTTCGACCCGCGACGCACTGCGATACTTTTGATCGGCGGCGATAAGACCGGCGACAATAGGTTTTACGACCGTATGGTTCCTAAGGCTGACCTGCTTTTCGATACCTATCTGGATGAACCGCGGGAAGAAGGATTGTTTTGATGGCCGGTCATAAGAAGTTTGCGAAGCTGCTGGACAAGATGCCAACTGAGCGGCGCACGCAATCTGATGCGCGCGTCAAGCAAATCCATCGCGAAATGCTCCTGGCGGAATTGCGTAAACACTCCGGCCTAACACAAGAGGAACTTGCCGAACGGCTAGGTATTTCTCAGCCAAGCCTTTCTAAGATGGAGAGTCAAGAGGACATGCAAATCAGTACTCTTCAAAAGATTGTCGGGTCGCTGGGTGGCTCTCTGGAGCTAGTTGTCCGCCTCCCCGGTGGGTCAGTGACCCTATCGCAGTTTGCGCAGCACTAGCGAGGGACTTGGACGTGGTGGAGTTCTGAGAGCTTCCTTTCCCAGGCTTCTCACGGTACTAGCCGGTACGCTTCCATGGCCTTCCGCACCATCTCGGGTTCGGGCTTCGTGCGGATGCTGATGTAGCCGACGATTCGGCCCCCTTCGAAGCAGGGGAACACGTTGGCCTTCACCCAGTATCGCTGCCCGGTTCGCGACCGGTTGAGAACGTACCCCTGCCAGAGCTTACCCGCCTCGATCACCGCCCACAGGTCGGCGAATGCCGCCTTGGGCATGTCGGGATGGCGGATAATGTTGTGCGGCCTCCCAACGAGCGTGCCGTAGTCGTACTCGGCCACGTCGTAGAACTTGTTGTTGGCGAACGTGATCTTACCCTTGGTGTCGGTGGCTGAGATCAGGATGTCGTCGGCCGCGAGCACGTACTCGCGCTCGGGCTTCGTGAAGCGATGCGACGCGCGGAACGTGCTGCCTTCGACCAGAGGTGCCAGGCGAGCAAGTGGGTTGATCGCTTCGCGACCGGCCGAGTGGGCCATCATCAGTTCGATCAGATAGTAGAACGTCCGGCCGATGGCGTCGATTTCTTGGACTTCGTTCTCGACGACAACACTCGCCCCGTCCAGTCGCCGAAACTGGTCGAGTGATGTTTGCAGTCGCATTCCGAATTGCCCGGTTTGCGTCCCGATGGTCGAAGCGCTTTGCCGAGCGACCTCTACGGCTGCTACCGACTGCGCCATCTTCGCCACCGATTGCTCGACGCTATTGGAGAGCGTGGCTACCGCTTCGGCGATACTGTCGAGCGTTTGCTGCACTTCTTGATTGGTCGCTTTGGTGGTGTTGGCGAGTTCTTTCACCTCGCTGGCGACCACGGCGAACCCCTTGCCTGCATCGCCCGCGCGGGCCGCTTCGATCGTGGCGTTGAGCGCCAGCAAGTGCGTTTGATCGGCGATCTCATTCACTGAGCGCACCAGTCCGTCGATCGCCTGGAAGTGCATTTCAAGCACCTCCATCCGCTGCCGGACCACGTCCAGTTCCTGCGAGCTTCCGGTCGCCTCTCTGACGACAGTGCCGATGCTCGAGTCGATCTCGGCCACGCACTGCTGAACGGTCCGCATTCGATCGAGGATGTCGTCGAAGTCGGTTACCGCGTGGCGTATGGCTTCGATTTGGTCGCCAACCGCTTGCGACGACGACTTAGCCACTGCCGAGAGCTTCCTTCCGGCAGCACGTACCAGCACGCTACGCAGGGCCTCCTCGTCGAAGTCGACCAGAGTTTCGGTGGCCTGCGCCTTTATTGCGCGTAGCTCGGTTGCCAAACTTGGAGTGTCCAGTGCCGCCATGGTTTTGCCCCTGTGATCGAGAATCGAGGGCCGAGTAGCCCCCGACAAGCGTAGAACACGAAGCGAATCCATGGCAAAAAGCAATGAACCCGGACCTCTGCGGATTGGAGCAGCGTTGGTTGCAGACCCGCCAGATAGCAGACGTCGCAATCCGGCAGTTCGACATAGGCCGAACCGTGCGACAAAGAACTCCGACACTGCCGCCTAAGTTTCCCTGTCGGGTCGGTGAAAGATTGCCGATTGAGTAAACTGCCAGCATTGCCAGTGGGCTTGGCGGCAGTAAGGGTTCTGCCGCCGGGATGCCCTGTAATCATCCTGCGAATCGTACCTACGCACGTAGCCATCCGTGCCGGTATTCGGTACTATCACGATGAAACGGGCGGTGCCAGCAATGCCGTCTTGCCCCCTCGTTCCCCTACACTTTACCGCCCGATCGATAAACGCCATGACGTCCCCCATCCGACTGGTTCTCACGCTTCACAACCACCAACCCATTGGCAACTTCGACGGCGTGATGGAGCAGGCCTACCAGGACAGCTACCTGCCGATGCTCGAAGTGTTCGAGCCCTACGATTCGCTGAAGCTGGCGATTCATAACAGCGGCTCGTTGATCGAGTGGCTCGACCGCGCTCACCCCGAGTACCTCGACCGTTTGGCGGCGCTCGTGGCTGCGGGTCGGCTGGAGATAGTCGGTGGTGCGTTCTACGAACCGATCCTGACGATGATTCCGCCGCGCGACCGCGTGGGTCAAATCGCTAGCTACACCGAGTGGCTCAACAATCGACTGGGTGCCGACGTGCAAGGCATGTGGATGCCCGAGCGTGTTTGGGAGCAATCGCTGACCAGCGACCTGGCGACCGCCGGCATTCGCTACACCATCCTCGACGACTTCCACTTCAAGTGCGCCGGCTGGACCGAAGACGATCTGCATGGCTACTACCTCACTGAGAACAACGGCCAATTGCTGAGCGTGTTCCCGGGCAGCGAGAAGCTCCGTTACACCCTGCCGTTCGCCGAGCCACAAGAGACCATCGACTACCTGCGTCACGTCGCGTCGATTCAGCCAAACGCCATTGTCATGTTCGGTGACGACGGCGAGAAGTTCGGCACCTGGCCCGACACCAAGGCCCACGTGTACGACAACGGTTGGCTCCGCCGGTTCTTCGACGCCCTGGTCCAGAACCAGGACTGGATCAACGTCACCACGCCGACCGAGGCACTCAACTCGGTGGCTCCCTTGGGCAAGATCTACATTCCCGAAGCGAGCTATCGCGAGATGACCGAGTGGGCTCTGCCGGCTCAGCAGCAGAACAACTACGAGGACGCGCACCACGAGCTCGAAGACGCGGGCATGTGGGACAAGGTGAAGCCGTTCATTCGCGGTGGCTTCTGGCGGAACTTCAAGGCTCGCTATCCCGAGACCGGCGAGATGTACGCCCGCATGCTCGAGGTGAGCAATCGCCTCGCCGAGCTGCGTGCCGACGGGCAGCAGTCGAGCCTGCTCGATCAAGCACAAACCGAGCTCTACCGCGGCCAGTGCAATTGCAGCTACTGGCACGGGGCGTTCGGTGGCGTGTACCTGCCTCACCTGCGTAACGCCGTGTTCAACCACTTGATCGCCGCCGACAACTTGATCGATGAGCACCTGAACGACGCCGATCAGGCGGGCGACTGGGCCTCGATCGAGGCGGCCGACTACAACTTCGACGCTCGGCAAGAAGTTCGCCTCGCGTCGAACGCCCTGGTGGCCTACGCAGCACCCGCCGTTGGTGGCTCGCTGTACGAACTCGACGTTCGCTCGATTTGTCACAACCTGCTGGCCACGCTGGCTCGCCGTCCCGAAGCCTATCACCGCAAGGTGCTGGCCGGCCCGTCGGCCGCGGGTGGTGACGTGGCGAGCATCCACGACCGCGTGGTGTTCAAGCAAGAAGGTCTCGACAAGGAGGTGAGCGTTTACGACACCTACCTGCGTAAGAGCCTGGTCGACCACTTCTTCGACCTCGACGTTTCGCTCAACGATATCGCCACTAACGAGTACCGCGAGCAGGGCGACTTCGTCACCGGCAGCTACGAAGCCAAGCTGCGTCGTAGCCCCGAGCGGATGCAGTTGATGATGACCCGCGATGGCCACGTCGATGGTCACCAGGTCCGCATCACCAAGGGCATCACGCTCGAAGCAGGTGGCTCGGAACTCGAAATCGCCTACTTGCTCGAAGGCCTGCCAAAGGATCAACCCCTGCACTTCGGCATCGAACTGAACTTCGCCGGCTTGCCCTCGGGTGCCGACGATCGGTTCTTCCACTCGGGCGACGGCCAATCGATTGGTCAGCTCGGCGTGAAGCTCGATCAGATCGACGTCGAGTCGCTGCACCTAGTCGACGGCTGGCTCGGCATCGACTGCGGACTCACCATCGATCGCCCCACCAGCATCTGGACGCACCCCATCGCAACGGTGAGCCAGAGCGAAGGTGGCTTCGAAATGGTCCACCAGTCCGTGGTGGTCCTGCCCCACTGGATGCTGCAAGCCGACGAGTCGGGCCGCTGGAGCGTGAAGCTCCGGATGACCATCGACACCAGCCTGGCCGAAAGCCGAATGAATCAGACGGCGATGGCGGTAGGGAATTAGCTTAAGGCTGTAGGCTATAAGCTGTAGGCTATCGGCAAGAATAAGACGCTTAAGTGCCCAGGGTAAAAACCTGGGCACTTGGCGTTTGTAAGCGTATCACTTCCCAATAGCCGCGGAGCTACGTCTCTGCGGACAGAAGTGAAACAAAGCTCTCCACTTGATTAATTCGCGCTCAGCGTGGCCGTCCGGCTAGGGGGTTTCTCCACTTCTACGCGTCGCCGCGCGAGAGAAGTGCGTCGACGATGGTGGCGACGGACGGTGCGCCGCCGTAACTCACTTCGCCGAGCACGGGGACCCTTAGGTGTTCGCGTAGCTGCTCGGCGTTGGTTGAAAGGCTCTCGTCGTCCACCGCTTCGCTCGCACTATTGAGCACGACGCCGGCGACTTCGAGGCCATCGCCGAATACACTGGCCGTGATCACGGTTTGCAGGGTGTCGTTGATCACACCCAGGCGATTGGCGGCAACGATGATGAGTGGCAAACCCAGATCCGCGGCGAGGTCGGCGTTGTAGTCGTCGTCCGAGATCGGCGACATCAGCCCCCCTGCCCCTTCGACCAGCACGATGTCGGAGTTCGACAGCCAGGGGTCGATGCCGATGCGTAGCAGGTTCGTGTCGACGCGGCGGTCTTCCATCCGAGCTGCGACGTTCGGCGCGACCGCCGCGCGGAAACGCTGCGGGCAGACTTCGTTGAGGCTTAATGGCTGCCCGGCGGCTTGCCAGAGTTCGAGGGCGTCTTCGGATACCAAGTCGTCAGACCCGAGCCCCCAGCCTCCCGTCCCCTCTACTTCGACTTCACCAGACGCCTCACGGCGTCCGCTCGCCTGAAATTCGCTGAGGGTCACGCAACCACTCGCAACGGGCTTATACACACCGACTCGAAAGCCGCGTGAAGTGAGTTCTCTCGCGAGGAGTGCGCCGACGTAGGTTTTGCCAACTTCGGTACCGGTGCCAGTGATGAAGAAACCACGCATGCTTGGAAGGCGGAATGGGGAATGGGGAAGGAGGAAAGCAATGTGGCGGGGTGGAGGCGTCGGAGCTCTATAGAGATAGACGGAGACGGCTTACTTGCTCCGCCTTCCCCCTTCGACGTTCCGCCTTCGTCTAGACTCCCAGGAACTCTTCGGCCGACTCTTGCAGCGGAGCGCGGTCGAAGGTCATGCCGGTCCAGCGTTCGAGGGCGAGGGCCGTTTCGCGGGCGAAGAGATCCACGCCGTCGACGATCTTGGCTCCTTGCTCGGTGGCCAGCTTCAGTAGCGCGGTCCGCGAACTTTGCAGCCGCGTGTCGACCACGGTTAGCTGCGCACTCGCGGCCGACGTGTCGATCACCGGACGCGCGGATGTGTCAGCCGAACTAGGGGCGAAGATCACGAGGCTCGTGTTCGCGGGGGTGCGAATCACTTTGTCGTCCATCACGTGCATCTCGACGGGGACTTCGCTGATCTTCGAAAGCTGCTCGACGAGTTCCTTGAGCTTCGCCTCATCGCGACTCGCTACGTGCACCGCTGCAGCCCGCGACTCGCACGCGGCGGCGGCCATGCTTCTCGCGACGCGGCCATGACCGATGACCAGCACCACTTTGTCGGCGAGGGCGTCGATACCCCCCAGCGCCTCGACCAGCGAAGCACCGAGCGTGTTGTCGCCCACCAGCTTGTCTCCTTCGCGAACCAAGCAGTTCACCGAGCCGGCGTGCTGGGCACGGGGCGTGAGGGACGAAAGTTGTTCGATGGCCGAGATTTGAAACTCGGGAGCCAGCAGCACACCGCGAAAACCGAGCACGTCGACCCCTTCGAGGGCCTTGGTGAAATGGGCCTCGTCGACCTCGAACGTCAGGAATCGCCAGTCGAGCTCCGCATGCTCCAGGGCCTGTTCGACCACGTAATGAGTCGGATTACCCGCGGCACTGGCGGCAAGAAACGCACAACGTTCGAGTAGAGTTTCGGACACGGGGGGCGAGGCGGGGGTGAAGTTCGTCGAGGATGCAGAAAAGCGAGCTACGTCTCGCCCACGGTTGTGGCTATAACCTATTTTGACCACTCCCCCCCTCCACCGCAACGCCGACCGACCGTGAACCCGCCCGACATTTCCACGCCCGAAACGGAGAATCTCCCGGCAGAGCGGGCGGAGAGCCGTACGGTGTGGCGTTTGGGGCCGCTAGGAATCGCGGCGATGGTGGTGTTGGTGCTGGTGGATCTTGTAGGTCCGTTTATTTTCCCTAACGGCAAGAACTACGAATCGTTCATGATTGGTCTTAGCTTCGGACAGATGGGAGCGATGATCCTCGTCGCCAGCGCGGCAAGTAAGTTTACCTGGCAGTGGGTCGTGGCATGCTACGCAGCGACGCTAATTATGTGCATTCACTTCGCGGCCATTGAAGGAGCACGCGACCTCGATGACTTCCCAATGTTCCTCACGATCTGGGGCGCCTACACCACTACTGCCCTGGCCACCATTCTCGGTCTACGGTGGTACCACCAACAGCGAAGTCAACGGGGGCTCGAATCGGGGGATGAGGAACGGATTCAATTTAGCGTGCAACACTTGCTTATTCTGACGACGGTTCTTGCTGTGGCATCGCTTGTAGTGCGATTTGCCATCCCCATGCTAGCGAGTGCGCGTGTCGAAATCATTCTCTGGTTGATACTCTCGAGCGTGGCCTTGGTGGTGACAGGAGTCGAGCTACGGCGTGTCACCCATCACCTACTTTGGCAATTGGGAGGACTCGCGACCCTCGCGTTGGTGGTAGCGACGATCTTCTCTTGGGCGAACGACTTCGACGAGTTCGTGGTAGCTATCATGGTCCAAGTCGCCATCCTAGCGCTAGTGATGGTCGTCCTTGAGTTCGAGCGATACACGATCACGGTAACTTTCGAGCCACGTACCCAACCACAGAAGTCGAATGCCGACCACTTAACGGAATAAATTCCGTTCTACACCTGCGCGTCGCGCCTTAATCCTCACGTAGGGCGCAATGTACTTCGCGCGATGAGCGAACATGCCGGGCTCGGCGTCTGGCTTAGCGTGCATCGGTTCGAGCAGGTCCTCGACCACGAACCCCGCGCGGCACATTCCGCCGATCAGTTCTTCCCAGCGGTGCAAGTACTCGGTCGCCCCGCGCTCGCGGAGTCGCGAAGGCTCCGCCGGCGCGAGAGGCCCCGTGCGATAGTACGTCTCTTCGATCACGTACCCCACGGCTTGGCGCTTCGCCGCCACCTGTAGACTCACCGGCGACTTGTGCTGGCTCACATAAAGTCCCCCGCCACGCACCACGCGAGCCACTTGCTGGTACACGCTCACCACATTGGGAACGTAGCACGTGCTCACTGGCTGGATCACCAAGTCGAACTCGCCAGCCGCGAACATCGACAGGTCGGTCATGGTGCCTTCGACGATGCGAACATTCAGCTTCCGCTCGCGCGCCACCTCGGCATCGAGCGCGAGCATCTCGCGGCTGATATCGAGAACGGTGACGTGGGCCCCCGCCGCCGCGTAGAGCGCGCTCTGCCGACCACCACCGGCCGCAAGGCAAAGTACCCGCCAACCGGTGATCGAAGAACCGAGCCACTTCGCCGGATCGATGGTCGCGAGCGGATTCGCGAAGTCGGCATCCGTCGCCGGCCGAGCAAGCGGAGCACCATCCCGCGCTAGATTGTCCCACGCCCGCGCGTTCTGAGATTCAAAAGCACCCACAACGCACACTCAACAAAAGAGAGATCGGGACCACGACGAATGAAGGCGATCCACTAATTCTAACCTCGATCTTGCCCTAGACGAAAGGATGAGAACAGAAGGCAACGAAGGGAACGAAGAAAGAAGCGTACGATGAATTCCCTCCGTTCTCTCTGTTTCCTCCTGTTCACCCAAGCTTTTTTAACAGGAGGAAACGGAGGGAACAGAGAAAGGCGAGGAGCAGAGAACCACTTCATTCACTCTACTTCGTTCCCTTCGTTTCCTTCTGTTCAAGAAAGCCGCTCTTATCCGCGACGATCCTGCCCAATCCGCGCCCTAATCTTTCTCCGAGTACTCCGTGCTCTCTGTGGTTCATCAGGATACTGGGGGCTCGTGGAACTCGTCCCCAGCCACCCGATGCTATTACTGCAACTCCGTCCGTGAGCATCGGTGTTTATCTGTGGCTAGTACGTTCCCACGATAGGGGCAGTGGCAGCATCCGTTGCCGCAGCACTGGCCCCGTCGCAGAAGGTACGCCTCGGTGAACACAACGCATCCACGTTCGAGGTAGTAGTCACGCTCGACGTAGTAGTCACGTTCGACAGCTTCCTTGCATTCGGTCTGCATGGTTAGGCTCGCTTACCAAACGCACGGCGAGCACCAACGGCCAGCATGCCGAGCAGCGCGAGGCCGATCGTGGCGGGCTCGGGAACGATGTTGATCGCTCCCACGGCGTCGAGATCCAGACCGCCGCTGCCAGTCGAGAGCCACGTGTCGAAAATCGGATTGCCAAGCGAGTCGGTATACGCACCGTTGCCGGGGATGTCGACGAGTCGCACGAAGCCAATCGATGCGAGATCCACCAACCCACTCGTCACTTCCGGAAGATCTGCGAGCTCCGCGAGATCGAACGGCGTGCCGAAACCAGCGGGGTGCACGCCAGCCAGGTTGCGAATATTGGTCGTGTCGACACCGGCGAAGTCGCGGCCGAAGGGCGTCGTCAAATCAGCTTCAGCGTTCAGCGATACCGATGGGAATCGCACGAAGTCGGTGCCGTTGCTCGAGACCTCGACGTACGCCAGCTCGGCGAAGACCACCGGGTCGGTGAAGAAAGTGCTCGCGTTCTCGAAGACGGCGAAATCCGCACCCGACCGATCGACGATGGCCTGATCGAAAGCCACGGTGATCGAGCCCGGCAGCACGCCTTGCGAGATCTGCTCGCTGCTCAAGTCGCCCAGCGAAGTGATCGAGCCGTTGTTCGCTCCGAGCGTGTTGTTAGGGTTGCTAAAACCAGCGCCAACTCCAGGTGCCGGCGAGTAATTCGCGACGCTGGTTGCCCAGGCATTTATCTGCGAGGGTAGCACGCGGTGCGCGGGGTCCGAGAACGATGGATAGGGGCCTGCCTGTGCAGTTGCAGCGACAATCATCGTCGCCAAAGTCAAGAAAGTACGCTTCATGAGACAGTATCTCCCAGATGAAAAACTAAATGAACATGAAATAACAACGCTACTTACGAACGCCCCAGAGCGCAGCGATCAGGGCACTCGCGAGCAGCCAACAGAGACTCGGTGGTTCCGGAACAGCGTTTCCGGCACCGACGTTGACGGGCGTCCCCGTCCCAAAATGGCTCCGCCACACGCCATAATCCTCGGCGTCGATCGATCCATCGCGATTTCCATCCGCCCCCGCGCCGAGCTCGCTCACTACACTACCAAGCGTGTCACGCCACAGCGTGTAGTCCGCTAGGTTAACGAAGCCATCCTGGTTGTAGTCGCCCAGTAGATTGGTTGGAATCAACTCCAGGTTATCGAGCGCGAAATAGGGGGGCGTATTCATGCCGAACGTTCCGACGTCGCTCGAGGAAAGATTGAAGTGCAGTTGCCTCGCGCCGGCGAGTGGCGACAAGTCCCATTCGCGCCACGCGTTGACGATGTAGTCGTCTAGAGAACTCTCGAACCGATAGTCGGCCAAGTAGAACTCGACGAACTCGGCCATCGGCGTTCCCGAGGCGTCGGAGCCGTACGCGGTGACTTTGAGCCAGTCGGGATCGCTGCCCGACTCGCCGCCGAACTTCTTACTGAAGCTATCGCCCGTCTGCATCGAACGCGCGGCGTACGTTGTGTTCGTAAGCCATGCACCCTTGATCGAGGTACCCACAGGAAGCTCCAACGTTGGCAGCGAAACCAGATGCTCGGCATTGGTAGGATCGAACGCCACGGGCTGCTGAAGGTTGGGCGTGAGATCCCAGTAGCCGAATGCCACGGCGTACGCGTCGCCGCCGTCGCTCATGCCCGTGCCAGTCACTGCACTGAATTGGTTGCCGTGGCCCGGCGTGGTGTTGTCGGTAATGTTCGAGTAGCCAAAGCCTCGCCAGCTCGAGTAGACCGTGTCGTAAATGTTCGTGAACCTCGCGCCGCCACTCGCGAAGCTACCAACGATCTCGGGGCCGTACTCGCCTTCGACCTCCACGCCATTCGGGTCGGGGCCGTTCCAGTAGGACTCGGGCGTGCTTAGGAGTTCGTCGAACGTCACCACCTCGACGGCCGACGCCTGCGCAGCGAACAGGGCAAGCAGCAGACTGCCTACTGTGACACATTGACGTTGCATCATCACATGTACTTTCATCGTTCAGTCTCCTGCCGCTCGGGAGCACATCGCGGCGAGTGCTTGGTTGTCGATCGATTCGCTGGCGAACTGTACCGAGCTATCGGCCATTAGCACGTTCGCCCCGCCGGGGTGGTGGCTGCTCAGTTCCTGGCCGAAGTCAACGAACTTGTCGGCGTCGTCGGTGGTGTTGATCGGTGCCGACTGATCGAACAAATTGCGGACACTGATCCAAATGCCATGAATCCCTTCGGGCGCCTCGCCAACCAGCGCGGTGTTCGAGGTTCCGTCCGTGATGTCTTTGATCGCGATGGCCCGCGTGAAAATCATGGTGCCCCGTTCGGGGTTATTGGTCGCATTCGCGGCACGCAAACTCCGTTCCCCCTGCACGCCGCCGTACGAGGTGCGGGCGTAGCGATGCGTCGACGAGCTGGGCAGGTCCGCCGACGCTCGCAGCGACTGCACATCGGGGACGGAGGGGCATTGAAACGCAGCAATCAACGTCGAGCCGGCGTCGAGATTAATCGCGGCGGTGTACGGTTCGTCCGAGTGCAAGACGTCGGCGAGCGGCTGCTCTTCGATCCAAGGCAACAACTGCGCCCCCCAGCTCAGCTCGGCCGCCTTCGCCCCCGCACCCCCCTTGGGGAACGATCCCTTGGTGTCGTGGAAGGCATGCATCGCGATGCCGATCTGGTGCAAATGGTTGGTGCACTCGGTTCGCCGCGCGGACTCCCGCGCCGCTTGCACCGCAGGCAAGAGCAGCGCAACGAGCGTACCAATGATCGCCACGACGACGAGCAGTTCGACTAGGGTGAACGCATGACATCGTCGAACGGCTGGAAGTTCCAGCCGCGATCGACGGGTAGCGCGACCTTGATGGTGCTGCTTGCGCATGACCACAAACCAACTACGCCAGCAGCGCGGAGCATCTCCCACTCGGTAAATACCGATGGAAACTGCGCAGCAATCGCGGGCGCATCCAAAATTTGACGTTCGACGCGGCGGTTTTCCCTCGAAACCGTGCCACACGCAACGTGCTGGTAGGTCTTCTGACTCCCGAGCTCGTGAATTCGGCCTTCTCACCTGCAAGCAGCAGGCAATGGCATCAGAATCGAATCACGAGATTTCTCTCGGTTACAGCGGCGGGGCCGTCCCGGATTCGCACCGGAGTTCCCTGTTGTGTCGGCCGGCAAGAACGTTGCACAGCCAACCACCAACACACGAGGGAGTGAGTTTAGGTGCGGGAGAGGGCGATGTCAACCAGTTAAAAATTGCCGGTTTATCAGGGCCTTCCGTATTTGTGCCATCCTGAGGGAGCCCCAGCGACCGAAGGATCTCCGCTGCCATGGAAAGAAGGTCTCACGCAGAGACGCAGAGGCGCAGAGAGACATCGCGGGGAGACATCGCGGGGAGACAAGTTAGAGAATTGGTGCTCGCGAATCCGATATTCGCGACCATTCGCGTGATTCGCGGGCAGTCCTAGATGACGACCGAACCTATTCGCCACTCACCCGAAATCCCGCCCCCTCCACCACCGCGCGCACTTCGTCCATCGACACGCTTCCCACCACCACGGCTTGCGGGGGATCGAGCGTCACGCGGGCGATGCGGATCGACGGCGTGCGGGCGAGTGCCGACTCGGCTTTGCTGACGCAGCCTTGGCAGTTCATCCCGGCAACGGGGATCGTCAGCGTCTGCTCGCCAGCATGGGCTTCGCCTACCTGGTTTCTACGAACCAGTCGCTGCAGGTCCGTTACAGCAAACCACGCGAACAGCAGTAGCATCGTCACCGCACTCGCAATGCTCCACCAAGTGATCGGGTGGTGATGCGTGTGGTCGTGCGCATGACCAGCGTGGGCGGAGAGTTGCAGCAGGTCGCTGAACAACAAGCCCGCCGCCATGCTGCCGACGATGATCGTTGCGAGGTAGACGACCATCGCGCGATTGCCCAGCGTTTTGCGTACCGCACCAATGGTCGCGATGTTCACGGCCGGACCTGCCATCAGGAACACCATCGCCGCGCCGGCCGGCAAGCCACTCGCGACGAGCGCCGCCGCGATAGGGACCGAAGCGGTCGCACACACATACATCGGCACCGACACCGCGAGCACCAGCAACATGGCCACGAGCGTGCCGTAGCCGGCGACGCTGGTCCACACGCTACCAGGAACCAGTGTGGTGATCGCAGCCGACAGCAGGATACCGACGACGAGCCATCGCCAAACGCTGTGGAGGATTTCGAGGGAGTGCTCGGGCAGTTCTCGCCACGAGCGGCGCGTTCGATCGTTGGCGAGGGGAAGTTGTTCGATACCGGATTCGTTCGATTTCGGTTCCCATGCCTCGGTGACCCAACCGCCAACGAGTCCGGTGACGAGCGCCGCGGCGACCTTGAAGAGCGCGAAGGGCCAACCAAGCATGCCGGCGCTCACGAGTACCGAGTCGACTCCGGTCTGCGGCGTCGAGATCAGAAAGCCCACCGTCGCCCCGCGACTGGCACGCTCCTCACGAAGGCTGATCGCTAGCGGGATCACGCTGCAGGAGCAAAGCGGCAGTGGCACACCAATCGCGACGGCTTTCGCCACACTCCCCCGACCGCTTAGGTGCCGCTGGACGAAATCGCGGGGGAGCAACACATGCAGCAATCCCGCCACGAGCGCTCCGAGCAAGAGCCACGGCGCAAGCTCGACCGTGGTGTTCCAGGCGGTTTCGAAGAACAACTGCATGCACCGAACCTTCTCTCAATCCGCTGGCACCGTCGTGGCATCAACGTACCGCCCCGCCAGTCCTACATTTTCCGCTCCTTCGCCCGATGTTTCAACGGCCGTCACACCAAGGATTCTTCCAATACGGCGTGCTCGACAGGGGTTCCTTCCTTACAGAATACGGGCACTTCGAACTCGAAGTTCGCATCGGGCCCCATAAGTTTCGCCGAAACGCCGAGTTTCCATGAGATATGGCGGTCCGAATAGGGATCGCTTGGCTCGGCTCCTGCGGGGATCCAGAACTGGAACGGGACGGCCGTCTGCTCTTCGTTCTGCTCGTCCAGCGTGTCGAGCACCACTTGCGAGTCTTCCCACAGCACTTGGTCGCTGGACTGTTTGTGGGTCGTCACCCGGCGGACGCATCGGAGACGGAGGCGAAATCCATCGTCAGCTCGCACAACGCCTGGCAGTAAGATCACGCCAGCTAGTTGCTCGCCAACCACGCCGGGCGTCGACGCAAGACGGAGCGTGGCGACGGGAAATCGCTGCCAGCGATAGAACATCACCAGCGCCACCATCGCCAAACCAATACCCGCGAGCACAAACAATGACACTGCGAGAATCGCGAACGTCGAAGGTCGCTCGCCTCCGGAGAACATCGCGGCGACCGCCCCCCAGGCCAGCAAGTTCCACAATCCCATGACCAGCAGGCTGCCGACGAGTCCATTAATGTTCCGCGAGCGAATCACACCCTCTGCCCAGTCGTCGCGCCACAACCAAGGTTCGGAAGGATGCGCATCGGCCCGCGCCATCTCGCGCTTCAAGTCGCGACTGCAGAATTGCATTCCGACTAGTCCGCCGACGCCCAACAGTCCAAAGACCACAGCGAACACTCCCTTGAACGCCACCATCTCGGGCCGGAGATCGCGAAACAAGACTGCTTCGCTAGGACGCTCGGGATTCACGTAAGCGACGATGTCCTTCCCGCCGCGCTTTGCACGCTCTAGTTCTTTGAATCTCCGCTGCTGATAGCGGCCAACGTTGTCGCCCCCGAAATGCAACGCCACGCGGTTACTTGTGTACTCGTGGCCCGCGAAGGTGTATTCGTACTCGGCATCGATGCGATAGGTCTTCGTACCCTCCAGCTCGAGCGCCACCAGACGGGCCGGCGTCTCGACCCAATGCTGCATCCGCGACCAGTCCACGACGCACCACGCCGTCAGCACCGCCATCGCCACCCCCGCTGCCGCAAACGGCAACAAGACTAGCGATGCATACCCCATTCCCTTGTTCGACGGACGGGTAGGATTGCTCATGGCACCCTGCTGGAAGAATCGATAGAAACCTTCCAAAGGATAGCTTATGAAACCGAGGCGAGACTGCCGAGAAACGCCCCGCCACTAGGTTAATCCAGGTGCTAGTTAGAACCGGATTCAGCTTGCTCGCCGCCCGGAGAGCTACCATAATTGAGTTGTTAACTCTTCAGGGAGCCTTTTGCATGGCCACAATTGATCGCCCGACGCTTTACGACGACTTGCTCGATCTGCTGGTCCACTCCGCGGACGTGGAAGGGCTGCTTACCTATCGACTGTCCGAGTCGAAGCAATCGCGGCTCAATGAGCTGCTGGACCGCAATCGCGATGGCATGTTATCGCCCGACGATCGTATGGAGCTCGAAGAATTCGAGCGGCTTGAGCATCTTGGTCGCATGGTCAAAGCTCGTTTAAGGCAGTTGTCAGCCCGTCACAACGGTGGCGATTGATAAGGGTTATCGGGATCACCAATCGTGGGAAGATCTGTTAGTGGTCTCTCCACTCTCAGTCGCGATACTTCGGCAGCTCTCTCCGAAACAGAGCGAAGCACTACGGCAACCACCGAGATGATCGCAGTCGCGCCAAGGAGCAGCGATAGCATTACCTTGGTGCCCCCACAGTCTCCTCCGTTCGCGCTGACGGTCCAAGCTGGGTGGATCGTCAGCAGCACTCCCAGCACGATGGCAGCGAAGCCTCTTCAAGCCACGTACCAACGATTCGAGAGTAGGAGAGTCAGCAAGAAGCCCGTAATTGCGAAGCTCGCCCATCCGATGCGGCTTGCATTCTTGATGGCCTCCGATGCCCCCTCGCCGCTGCACGCAAGCGTCAACACTGAGAAGGTGGAGAACATTGCCGCTTCCGTGTTACTGAGACCACACCAGCACCGCCTCAAATTAGGCAGGTGCCTTAGGAATTATTGCATGGGTCTCCGGTGCCAACTTCCGCCCCGTGAAACGCAAAAAGCCCCGATCATTGCTGATCGGGGCTTCTGGGTCATTCACATGTTTGGCATGTGTTTGGTTGCTAGTCGAGGAAACCAAGCAGTTCGGCGCTGCGGCTGGGTTGCTGCAGTTTGCGGACGGCTTTGGCTTCGATCTGGCGGATACGCTCGCGGGTCACTTTGAAGATGTGGCCCACTTCTTCCAGGGTGTAGCTGTAGCCATCGCCCAGGCCGTAACGCAGCTTGATGATCTCGCGCTCGCGGTAGCTCAGGGTCTTCAGCACCGCAGTGATGCGGGTGCGGAGCATTTCCTGAGCAGCACCAATCGCGGGGCTCTCGGCACCACCATCGGGCAGGAGATCGCCGAAGTGGCTGTCTTCGCTGTTGCCCACCGGGCGGTCGAGGCTGATCGGGTAGCGGCTCATCGCCAGCACACGGCGAGCTTCTTCCACGGTGCACTCGGCAGCGCGGGCGGTTTCTTCGAGCGTCGGTTCGCGGCCCAAACGTTGTAGTAGAGCGCGCGACACGTTGCGGACGCGGCTCATCGTTTCGACCATGTGGACCGGAATGCGAATCGTGCGGCTTTGGTCCGCCACGGCACGCGTGATCGCTTGGCGAATCCACCACGTGGCGTAGGTGCAGAACTTGAAGCCCCGGCGATACTCGAACTTATCCACAGCACGCATCAGGCCGGCGTTGCCTTCCTGAATCAGATCCAGGAACGACAGGCCGCGGTTGCGGTACTTCTTGGCGATCGACACCACCAGACGCAGGTTACCCTCGGACAGGCCACGCTTCGCCTTTTGATAGCGAGCGTAAACGCCCTTGAGTTCCTTCACCCGGCGACGCAGGCTGGTGGGAGTTTCCTGCAAGCTGCGAAGGATGTTGCGGTACTCGACGAGCACGGGCTTGCGCTCGCTCGCACTCTTGCGATCCTTCTTCATCTTGTCGAGCTGCGATTGCAGCTGATCCACGCGCTCGCTGAACTGGGCGAGCGTGTCGATCATCGGCTCAATCCGCTGGGTACGCAGGCCGAGCTCTTCGACCAGAATCACCGCACGACAGCGGCGACGGCTGAGGCGAGTCCACGCGGCACGACGCTCGGTAGGCTTGTACGACTTGCTGGTGGCAATGCGATAGTCGTCGGCGTTTTGCTCCAGCAGCGTTTCGAGCGTCCGCAGGTTGTGCGGCATGCGACCCATGATCTGGTCTTTCTCCAGACGATCGGTCACCGACACCTGCACCGTACGATCGAACGGCAACTCGCCCCGGTGGACGCGACCAAGCACCTTGACGGCGCTACGGATCACGTAGTCGCAGGCCAGCAGCTTGCGACGGAACTGGGCGCGGGTGTGCTCGATACGACGGGCGAGCGAGATTTCTTCCTTGCGCGTCAGCAGCGGAATTTCGCCCATCTGCGTCAGGTACATGCGCACGGGATCGTCCGACCACGATTCGTTATCGCCGCCGTCGAGTAGGCCCTCTTCGTCGCTGTCGTCGAAGTCATCCAAATCGCCGGATGCAGCAACGCTAATCTCGTCTTCCTCGTCATGGTCCTTGCTGGACCCGAGGTGACCCGCTAGTTGATTGACGTCCTCGCTGGAGACATCGGAATCGTCATCAAGCGTGTGATCAAGCAAAGTATCAAACAATGTGAGGCTCCTACCAGAATAAACCGAATCCGTGACGACTGAGCGAACTCACCGAAAGCTCGCCCGCTACACCCCCAGCCGCCACAGCTATCGAACATCCCGCCGCACGTTTCGCACGGCGACAGGTTGTGGTTGTAAACGTCTCTTGAAAAACCAAACCCCACCGCGAGGCGGCAGGTAACAACTAATTTTAACACCAAGCACCCGCGCGGCTGCCGCGGTCATGCATTTGGAAAGAACTTCTATTAGGGAAAACATTCGCACCTCTACCACTTAAACCGTTGGTGGGTATCCCTTGTCCGCATGTGGAGACCAAACGGGCTCCAATAATTCATGCAAGGCAAAGAGACATGGTTAGTGAATCTGCGCAGGCTTATTCATTTATTGCCGAGTCGCTCTAACGAAACACTCTGCTCGCAAACTGATTACACAAATTCAGTGGGTCATTCGGACCCTGCGGGCAGCATGGTCGCAATCGCTTCTCGAAACTTAAATCAACGCAACGCCTGGGCAGCAGTGGCGGTGAGTGATCCCCTGTACTCAATTGGGCCGCTCATTCGATCTGCACGATGGATTGGAGGGATGATCGCCGCGAGCCGCGCTGTAAGAAGGGCTCCGCGAGATTCTCACGTCATCTGTCCGATACCGACTCGTACAAATCTTCCAGTCCGGAACGCCAACGCCCCTGAAGCAATGACCTCAAGGCGATGACTTCCTCCCTGAACACCAAGCTCCTTCCGCTGGAACTTGGAGATCCGGAACTGTGCCTGAGCAGGGCGGGTAGGCAGCGGCCGCCCTTGCTCGACCCTATAATTGTAAACGCTGGAGCAACCCGGTCCATAGGCAAAAAGCGAAAAACGGAGTACATTATCGCCAGTTTCGCCTCCAGCGGCGGCGAGCGTCTCCCAACTCGGCATCCCGCGTCTCTCAACCCTAATCTCACCACCCAGACGCCGCAATCCATACGCCCGAGGGGGAGCTAGAGTTCGGCGGGCTGCTCGCCGCCCCCGACCACGCCGAAACCTTCCCCCCACGGAAACTGATGGCCGACAAATACTTAGTTCCTTGCTCCTGCGGCCAATCAGTCGCCGTGGCTGTTAATCAGGCTGGCTCGAAGGTGCTTTGCTCGTGCGGCAACGAGGTGGGCGTTCCCCCCTTACGAAAACTGCGGGAATTCCCCCGTGACCAGCCACCAGTCGTTACCCAGCGCACCGCTTGGACCCCCCGCCACGCGGTCGCTTCGGCAGGCGCGATCCTCGCCCTTGGTTTGGCCGCGTGGGGCGTTTGGCAGTGGGCTACCGAGCCCGTCGTCCCCGATTTCGAACAGCACTACGAGGACCAGCTCGAAGTCATGGCCGACGAGATGCTCGCCCACGCCACGCCGCTGCAGTTCTACCAGCATCTGGAAGCGACTGGCCCGATCCTCGCCGATCGTGGTTTCGAGAAGATCTCGACGCCCCAGCAGGCCGGCATCGTCGAGCACATCGAAGACCGCCAGCTCCGCCGCAGGCTCACGTTCGCCGCGGCGGGACTCATTGCTGCGATCAGCGCCGTGGTGTGGTTCTTCTGGCCGAAGCCATCGCCCGTCGCTTAGTCACGCTCAGGTAACGGCCACGCTCGAACAACTGTCGCACTCCCTTAGTTGTCCCGCTTCGCCAGAACACTCTGCCAATCGCTGGGCGGGACGTGCTGCCAGGGTCCGGCGAAACCTTCGCGAATACTCACGGCAATCGGCTCGGTTTCGCCCACGCGGGTCACGATCAGTAGCTTCCGCCACCAGCCCTTGGCCATCACCCGGACCAGCCCATGGAGCTCACCGGCTCGGAAACTTCGGTAAGTTCCGATCGCCGAAAACTGGCTCGCCAGTCCCGAAACCCAGGTGTCCGATCGCTTCGCCCGCGGCAGCTCGCGGCACGCTTTGCACACGCCGTGGGAGAGCACCGGTCGGCTGACGAGCTGCTGGCAGGCGACGCATTCGGTCATCTGTTCTTTGAGCACCTCGATACCGGAAACCGGGCAACGAGCGACCAACTGCGAGTCGACGTGCTTACCGGTGACGCCGCAGGTCACGCGTTCGCAGTCCAGCACGCGAGCGCCCGACTCGTCGCAGGTGACGATTCCCTCGGCGGCGACGATGCGGCCATCATCAATGGCGGCTAGGTGGTAGGTGGCAATTCCGCTCGCCGCGCAGTGGAATGCGGGGGCCGTGAGAGTTCGCGTCCAGTCGTCGAACGTCACGCGGGCACACTGTTCGCCAATGTCGAACTGCACGGCTCCCTCGGCACGCTTGGCGACCACGATCGTCACGGCGACGAAGTCCTCGCCAGCGGTGCCCATGCGCTCGACCAGCGATTCTATCTCTCGCCGCGTGAGAGCTACGTTTTGGCCTTCGAGCGGACGAATCTCGTCGAGGCCAAGTTGTTCAATCAGCGACTCGGCGACCCCTTCGCCCGCGGCATCGAACAGGCGATGCTCGACTTGCGATGGGTCGCCGGCGACGAGCGTGGTGACTCGCACGAAGGGGACCTCTATTAAGTGACAGCCCGCCAGGTGCATCTGCCCGCCATCGACCTCGTAGGCGTCGAACAACCGCCGAGAGAACTCGTGGATCGATTCGGGCTGCGCGGCGGGGCGAGCCACCAAGGCTCCGCGCTCGACCGTGGCAAGATGCCACAACCAAGCGGCACCCTCGCTCGGCGAAACCACGCGGCGGGGCAATTGGGCGATCGCTTCGCCCGCCACCGCCACCCGCGTTTGGTACGGCTTCGGCCAACCGGCGTGATCGCGATGATCGAACTCCAGCGACGCGACGCCCGTCTCCAGCGAGCAGCGAACCCCCATCGCCCGTGCGGCAAACTCCACGAACGAAGCCAGCGGCTCGCGATGCACGATGGCACCCGAGTTCGCGAGATCGTTCGAGGGTGGAGTTTGCAGGTCGTTCACAGCGGGTTCACTTACTTCTTCTTCAACACGTAAACCACGTCTTCGGTTTCGGGCTGGATGGTGATCGGATTGTCGATGTCGTAGGCGAAATCGTACGTCTCCACGACTTCGAGCGATGGCACCGTACTCATCAGATCGGCCATCTGCCGGGCCGTGTAGATTCGAAAATCGGCACAATTTGCCAGTCGGAACGTGCGGGTGGGGGTAAAAACGTCAAAAGTCATCCTCACCCGCTCAATCCGCTTCCGCCGGTTGTGCTCGATGGTCCACAGGCGCGATAAAACCGTCAAATTCCCACGCCGGGCGTGCCAGTGCTCCTCCTCCATCGGATCGCCGACGGTCGGCGTGAGGTGCAGCCCCAATAGATAAAGCCCACCTTTCCGCAGCGATTCGGAGATGCACTCCAGGTGCCGCCGGGCGTGATCTTCGCTCGGCAAGTGGCGGAACGTGTTGATCATGTTGAACGCGGCGTCGAACTTTTTCTTCCCTTTGAAGTCCGCAATCGTGAAGTCGCACATGTCGCCGACCACCGCGGTGCGTGGAAAGCCGTGCTTCTCCAAACGATCGTTGCAGTACTCCACGGCGGGCTCGGCGAGGTCGTTGCCCACGACTTCGAACCCCGCTTGAGCAAGCCGAAACATGAGCCGCCCCGTCCCGCAGCCCGGCTCAAACAATCGCTTGAACTTCCCCTTGCCATGCTTGGCAAACGCCGCCTGCAAGAACGAAAGCTCCGCCCCCCAGTCCGACCCGAACACGAGGTCGTAGTACTTAGGGTAGTTGTACAAATCGTCTTCAATGATTTCTTGCATGCGTGGGGGTCAATCGAGGCTGAGTTCTGTCGCACGAAACTCACTATTTCATTGGGTGCGACTTTACTCCGAGGGCATTCGTTGGGGGTAGGTGTGTAAGTGTTTGCGATGTAAGGGTTTGGAGTGCGAGCAGCTGAAAGTGGCAGATGGATAATGTCGCAGGGGGGAACCGCAGGTGCGACTTTACTCGATTCTCCGTCTCGAAACTGGGGTATTTGAACTTGTGAACACGTGTCGAATTTCCTCCATTAGAACCAGCGCGCGAGTACTTTCTAGCGTGATTCTGAAAAAAAGTGAAAGAAATTCCTCGCGGACAAACAGCCAAAAAGCCGCGGTTTTCGACACCCTCCGTGAGTGCGTTTCCATGTCATCCTGAGGAGCGCCAGCGACTGAAGGATCTCGCTTGCCATTCGACGAAGGTCTCACGCAGAGACGCAAAGACGCGGAGGAAAAAGGGGAACACTAATCGGCGCTAATCTTCGCTAGTACAGAAAAGGAGATTAGATGCCGAGAACTCGGGGGTGGTGAGAACGGTGAACGTCGAGCTCGATTTACGCCAACGGCGTTCCGTCACCGTAGCCTAGGGTTGCCCAGGTGCGAGTAACACGAGCTGCGGGGCTACCCTAGGGGACTGGATACAGCGCTCAACGCGAACGCAACTCAGCCCCTCCAATCCTAGCGGCAGGGCGCAAGCCCTCCGGCCGCCCCGGGGAGAATGTCCCATTGCTTAGACTTGTCGCCCTGCAGCCGGACGGTTTGCGCCGTTCCGCTGGGAGTTCATGTCATCCTGAGGGAGCCCTAGCGACTGAAGGATCTCCCTCGCCGTTCGAAAACGGTCTCACGCAGAGACGCAAAGACGCGGAGAGGTCGTTACTTCGCAACGAGTTCGACCAAGTGCCCATCGAAGTCTCGCATCACCGCCCGGCGACCCCAGGGGCTGTCTTTTGGGGCCTGATGAAGCTCGGCTCCGATGGCTTGGAGTTCGCTGACTACGCGATCCACGTCGTCGACCGCGAAACCAATTCGCGTCGCACTGGTGGGCATATCGGCGAGAGGATAGAGCTCAAACACGAACCCATCGCGTTCACACGCCAGGTGCTCGGGGCCATTACCATGCCGATGCGTGTCGAAGCTCAGTCCCAGTACTTCGTAGAACGCCTGTGCCCGCGACAAGTTGGCGGAGCGAAGGACCACGAGATTCAGTTGTGCTGTATGCGACATCCTACTTAGCCCTTTGCGCCTTTTGCGTCTCTGCGTGAGATCATTCTAAGAAATGGCCATTCGCGGTTCGGTTTCGGTCTCGGCCGCGTTCCGATCGATGGAGATGTTTCTGCTCGACCGACGAAATCCCTGGCACGACTACCCAGGGTAGCCCCGATGCTCGTGTTACTCGCACCTGGGCAACCCTAGGCTACTGTGACGGAACCCCTTCGGGGTAGGTTGCGACGAAGAAAGTCGTAGCGGTAGGGCGCAAGCCCTCCGGCCGCCTTGGAGAAGACTTCCTATTGTCTCGATTCCTCGCCCCGCCGCCGGACGGCTTGCGCCGTTCCGCTATAAACTTATCTTGCCGATAACCAACCCAAGGTGGCGAATCACTGAATGTGTCCCCTCCTGAGTCAACTACCTTCCATGGCCAAGCGCCGGCGTATCACCGACGAACCCGTGACGATCTACCGCGCGGCGAATGCGGCCGAGGCGTACGCGGTTCAGAACTTGCTAGCCGAGGAGGGTATCTCCGCGGAGATCGTTGGGGAAGTCATCGCCAGCACGTGGGGTTTTCTGCCAGGCCGCCAAACCGGTCCGTCGGTCGTTGTCCCATCCGGCGATGCGACTCACGCGCGAGAGGTGGTGAATGCACAACTGGCGACAATCCCGCGCACGCCGAATCGTCCCTGGCAATTCAGCGTGCGGGCGCTGCTCATCACCATGACGGTGGTCGCCATCGTGGCGGCCATCTGCGGTCAGGTCCCCTACCCTGTTCTGAGCACGATCTTCTTCACCGCGCTCTTGATCGGCGAGATCGCGGCACCGTTCATCAGAAGCTATCGAGAGATCGATCGCACGCTGAATCCGGAGAAGTACGAAGACTGAAGGCATCGTACGTCCCTTCGTCATCCTGAGGGAACTCTAGCGACCAAAGGATCTCGCTGGCCATACGAAAAAGGTCTCAGTGAGCGGCAGAGATACACATCGCGAGATCACCATCGTTACCTCCGTTCCGGCGCGACTCCTTGGCCCGTCATGCCGACCCCAAACCTCGAAGCAACGCGATTGCGTGGGCCAACTGCCAGTTAAGCTCGGTAGACTTGTCAGGAGAGACTAACGAAAGTATCTCGCGAGACACATCAAAAACACTTGGCTGGAATCGAGTCTTTACCAACAGCGATGCTTGCTCCAACTCGCGTTGGCAACAACAAAGCATCAGCATTCTTAAGACACCGCCCATGTTGCAGGTACCGATGACGGTAACCCCTTCAGGTGTCTGAGAGACGTTCGTCTCGGTTTCTCGAAGTTCCCAATACTTGCGATTCAGTTCGCCGAGTCCGTTCTGGTTATGAAGAAATTGGCGAATTTGGAGCACGATTTCAGTCGCCATTGGATTTGGGCTGTGATCCACTAGCCAATGCTCGGTATAGTCACATGCGACCTCGCTTTGCATCATACGCGGGAGCAAGGACAGAGCTAGCTTCAGCTGCGCCAATGGGTTGCGCTCGAGTCGTTGCTGCGAGATAGCGCTCTCAAAATGTTTGTACGCTGAAGATTCACTCATTTCAGTCATTCGAAGAAACCCAGTTTTCGGCCGGAGCATCGACCTAGGGTAGCCCCGATGCTCGTGTTACTCGCACCTGGGCAACCCTAGGCTACGGTGACGGAACCCTTTCGGGGTAGACGATTGTTAATCAATGGTAGCGGAACGGCGCGAGCCCTCCGGCCGCGGGGTTATGAGCGCCGACAACTTATGAGTCTTCGCAAGGACGGCCGGAGGGCTTGCGCCCTGCCGCTAGGATTGCGTGAGTAGGTTTCATTCGCGATTATCTGCGTGATTCGCGGGGGCTTCTTTCTTTGCGTCTCTGCGTGAGACTCTTCTCCATTGGCAAAGGAGATCCTTCAGTCGCTGGGGCTCCATCAGGATGACATAGGGGCTGAGGCGCCTTCAAGCTGGCAAAGGGGTTGGGACTTTGCGATTTGCGCCATCAACGCTAGCGTCGCTGCGCTTTGGGCGATTGTTCAAACTTTGCTGGCGGGTGTAGCGGAGTGGCTCCGATTTAGTACGGTGCATCGTAGCGGACTGGATCGTCCACCAGCAACTTTGAGTGTGAGGAACGTCGAGATGGACCGCCGCGGTTTTCTGTTTCGAGCGCTGCATGGGGTTGTCGCCGGTGGTGGGGCTCTCTCGCTCACGGGCTGCGGAACGCTGATGCACAAGGAGCGGATCAATCGCCCGCATAGTCGCGATGTCGACTGGAAGGTAGTCGCCCTGAACGGGCTTGGGCTCTGCTTCTTCTTTGTGCCGGGCGTGATTGCGTTCGTGGTCGACTTCTACACGGGTGCTATCTATCTGCCGCACGAATCATGTGGCGACGGGGTGCCGATGGGCGAGCCGATGCCGGTTTACGAATCGATGCCGACGCCCACCGCTGAGCCGGGACCGCAGGCGTCGATCGAGCGGGTGGGGGACATGACGTTCCAGCGAATCGCGCTCAGCCAGCAGCAGCTTTCGCGCGAAGAGATCGAGCGGCAAGTGACTCGCAGCCTGGGACGTGACGTCACGCTCGATGCGGACGACGTGCGGATGACGCCGCTCAAGGGCCTGGAAGAGTACGCGACCACCCTGCGGCATCACCGCCGCGACCCGCTGTTCGGGGCTCCGCCTTTGCGGGTGTTCGAGCAGCAACCGGCCGCGTGACGTGCTACTTCGTCGTGTGGCGATTTACGAACACAGCTATCCACGCGGCACGCCAGTCGCTATCCCTGCTTGGCTTTCTTCATCTTCTTCGCTTTCCAGATTCGAAAGCGGACTTCGCCGTCTTCGGGGACGTACACCACCACGGGGATGCGGCTGTTGTAGGGAATCGTTAGCGTTGGTCCTTGGACGAACTTCTTTACCTGCGGTGTTTCCGCGGGCACGCCGATGAGCGTTGAGGCCGCGGGACCGAACTCGGCGACTTCGTAGTAGGTGAATCCCCAGCCCTCCAGATCGTTGATGGTCAACTCGCCGCCCAGACGAACCGTGTTCACGCCGTCGGTCATCATCTCCTTGCCAACGATGATCTCCACCCGAAAGTCGTCCTCTTCACCTCGCTCCTTGTGAGGAAGCGCGATCACGTACCGCACCATCCCATCACCGGCGGGTGGAAACGCATCGAGATTCTTCTTCTGCTCGTCCGCACGGGTGGTTGCGGATCCAAGGAGAAACAGAAGCACGGCGAGCAATGTCAGTGAGCGGTTCATCATAGCGGTTACTCCGAGAAGATCGTTGGCCGGAACGTGCATGAGGCAATTCGCCCCCACGGTGTTTTGGGCGGCCGCCAGCATGACAAGTTTCGGCGGAATTGGGTAGACGAAGATGCCCGGCAGAGTTTGCATCGGGTGGGCCTAGGGGTCGCACCTCGCCTGCGATTGCCCCCGCTCTGATTCGCTCTGGCGCTGACGCTTCCGGCTTGATGGGGTCTTCTGCGTGAGACTTCGATCGAATGGCGGGCGAGATCCTTCCGTCGCCGGGGCTCCCTCAGGATGACATAATCCTAGCGGAACGGCGCGAGCCGTCCGGCGACGTACCGAGAAACTATCCGCTGTTTCTCTAGGGCTGGCCGGAGGGCTTACGCCCTGCCGCTATGATTCGAATAGCGTCGTCACTTCGCTGTGTGGCGGTTCTTCGATAGCTTGCCGGTGATTTCTTTTTTCAGGTGGTCGATCACCGATTGCTTGTCGGTGTTCTCGAGGATGCGGGCGACGACTCGCTTCGCTCCCTTCTCGCCCCAGCTGGCACCGTTTTCGAAATAGTAGCGAGCCGCTTGGCCGACGATGTACGAGCCGTAGCCGGCCGCTGCGCCCTGTGGCAGCGCGCTGATGGCGGTGCTGGTGCCCCAGGTGAGGCCTTTGAAGAAACTCGACATGTAGCTGACCACCGCTTCGCCAACCATCACCCAGCCGGCCGCCTTGAGGATGCTGGTCACGAGCTCGCGGGCGTTGTCGGTGGTCATCTCGATGCCGTAGACCTTGCCGAGCGTGACGACCATCGCGGCATCCACCGCGGTGCCGCCCAGCACGTCGAGCACGGGGAAATGATTTACGGCGACCGCGATCGACTTCACCGCGGCGTAGCTCCAGATGATGGTGTTCGCGCGGTCGGAGCGCATCTTGACTCGCATCGCCGCGACGCGATCGCTGCGATCGGCGGCGAACATCGAGGCGTTGAGCGCAATCAGGTCCGACCCATCGTGCGACAGCACTTCGAGAATGCGGCCGCGAAGTTCATCGACATCGGGCTTTGGCTCGCGCCATTCTTTTCGCACCGTGCCATCGGCCGATTCGATGTGGTACTCGACAGGCCGGGGGTTGGCGGCGACGCAGACGATGTTCTCGGGCTCGACGATTCCTTTGAGGCGCGGACCGCGGAATAGTTCGAGCAGGTCCCTGAGTTGATCGGGCGTGTAGAGATCGACCTTGTTGAGCACCAGGATGATCGGTTTGTGGCCTGTCGAGAGTTCGACGAGCGCGGTGTACTCGGTCTCGTTGAGGTCGGAATCGGTGACGAACAGCACGAGGTCCGCCCGCTCGGCGGTGTCGCGAGCCATCTCGGTTCGCGCGGCACCATCGACTTCGTTGAGCCCTGGAGTGTCGAGCAGCACGACGCCCGAGTCTTCGAAGCCCGGCACGAAGTACCCATCGGCCTCCCACGGGACGTCCCACACGTCCTTGGTCCACCCGCCGCGGATATTCACCGAGGCGACTTCTTTACCCACCAAGGCGTTGATCAGCGCGCTCTTGCCGGTGCTGATCTCGCCAAACACGGCGATCTCAACCCGCCCCGCCCGAAGCTTGGCGAGCATATCGCGAAGCCCACGAATATCGGAGGAGAGCGCCTTGCGTTCTTCAGCCGTCGACCCATCAAGCTGCTCGAGCGCACGCTCCACCGCTCCCAGTGCATCGAGCAGGGATTGGTCGTTCGAGGATGGAGTGGGTGTGGGCATGGGGGGAATGGTAAGAGGAATCGTCACCTAGGGTAGCCCGTTTGCTCGTAAAACTCGCAGTCGGGCAACCCTAGGCTACGGTGACGGAACCCCTTCGGGGTAGGTTGGCAATACGGTCTCTGTTCTTTTCTTTCTGGGCCTTATTTCTTATCCATTCTAGTTCACGTACCTCAGTTCCTTTGCGTCTCTGCGTCTCTGCGTCTCTGCGTGAGATTCTTGCCGAACGGTTCTCTCAGGGCGAGATTCTTCGGGTCGCATTACTCCCCTCAGAATGACACATGGTTTAGCCTCACTCTAAACATGCGTCTCACTCTTCCAACTTCTGTCGTCCCTTCACGATCAGCTTTCTTAGCTCCTCGGGACTTGTGAGCAAACTCCATTCCTGGCGGGCCAGTTCGGCGATGCCGCCGGTTGGGGGTTTCATTTCGTCGCGGAAGTATTTCATGAATACCCGGCCGATCCAGCGGGTGACCAGGGCTTGGGCGAGGCCTACCAGAAGGCCGCCGGCGATGGTGCCGACGCCGGGGAGGCTTTTCAGCACGCTGCCGATGGAGCCGACGAGTGCCGGTGCGGCGGCGCTGGCACCGAGCATCGCGATCAGGCTTTTGGTGAGCTGCGAGAGCATTTCGACGATCGTTTCGGAGTCGATCTTCTGCTTGTAAATCGCGGCGAGGTCGAGCACCATCTTCACGGTGACCGCCGTCCCGCCAGCGATGTCGAGCAGCGGGATCGGGTTCGCACCAGTCACTCCCGCGGCGGCCCACATGTAGCGGTCGATCACTTTGCGGGCGTGGTCGTCGAGGGCGTTCAGCACGCGCTCTTTGGCGTCGTCCACCAAGCCACGCGACTGCATCAAGAGGTTCGCCAGTAGCAGCGAGTCGCCTTCTTTCGTCACGATGGTCACCAGCCGAACTGCCAGCGGCGAAATGTCCGGCGGCTCGATGACCGTGCCTTGCTCCTGAGTGCCATCGGGGCGAAGGCGAACGATGGGGCGTTCGACAGGACGCGAGCGAACGCTTACCACGTCCTTGGCGTCGACCAGGCCTTCGGTCTGCTCGGCGATTTGCTTGCAGAGTTCGGCCCGCTCGGCTTCGGTGAACCAGTCGGCTTTGTTGAGGCAGATGACAATGCGCTTGCCCATCTCGGCGAGCGTTTCGAGCAGTTCGTGCTCGTAGTCGCGGATGGGGCCGTCGACCACCATCAGCACCAGGTCGGCGTTCTTCGCGGCGTTAGCGGCGTCGCGACCGCGCACTTCGCCAGCGACTTCGGCGAGGCCGGGCGTATCGACTAGGATCACGCGATCGTCGCCGGGCCACTCGATCTGACTCTTCGCCGAGGTGGTTCCGCCGACGACACCGGTGCGAAACACATCACGGCCGGCGAGGGCGTTGAGCAGCGAGCTCTTGCCGCTCGAGATCGCGCCGAACGCCACGACTTCGAGCCGCTCGGCTTGGTGCTTGGCCTCCATCTCGGCGACGGCCTTCTCGATCTCGGCCCGAACCGCATCGCTGATTCCACCGGTGGCCGCGTAGTCGCGACCGGCCGCCATGTTTTCGCTAAGCTCGGCGCGGCGATCTCGTGGCGTCAGCTTATTGGGGTCCTTCGTACGGCGGGCCGCTTGCTGCTCGTTGGTACGGGTGTTCTGCCAAACCTTCCACATGGCCCAGAAAAGGATGCCGGTTAGCACAGCGGCCCCGAGGCACACCACGGTCATGTAGGCGTAGCCAACCAGCGGGCTTTGGGCATGCGCGGCGTTGTACTGCTCGAGGATCTTCGGCGGCAGCGTCACCGCGAAGTACGCCGCCACAGCCAGCAAGCCGACGAGCAGAAAGCGATAGGTGCTGGTGCGGCTGGGCATGGGGGACAGGATGGACGTTGTGCGAGGGCAGTGGCCAGTGCGTGTGGAACTGAAAAGTATACGCCCTGGGGAGAGGCCGCTTGGATGGATTGTGGGGATTGTAGACCTGGAGAGCGACTATTAGACCACATCGCGGGCAGGCGCAGAATGCGGGCTGGAGAGGAGTAATTCGTCGCGGAATTGCGCGGACCACGGCGGATCGACGCGAATTCTTTCAGGAACACTAATCGGCGCTAATCCTCGCTAATGAGAACAAAGATTAGTGCAGATTAGCGAGTATTAGTGTTCTCACCTCCTTCTCCAAAACTGTGCGTTTCGGCTCAGTTGCGGGGACTGTGGGCCCTTGCGACAATGACGGCATGCTTGAGATTCGTTTTCATCGGTTGGTTCTTGGCTCGGCGGTGTGCTGTCTGTTGTTGGCTGCTCGTGTGAGCGTGGCCCAGGACGATTTCAACCGCGAGCCGATTCTGTACCACACGTCGCCAGTGGCGGATGCCGTGGCGCTGCTGCAAAAGCGGATGGACCGTGGCGACGTGAAGCTGGCGTGGGACAAGCGGCATGGCTGGCTCCCCTCGCTGCTCGGCGAGCTGAAGATCCCGCAATCGTCGCAGACGCTGGTGTACTCGAAAACCAGTTTGCAACTCACCAAGATATCGCCCCACCGACCGCGGGCACTTTACTACAACGACGACGTTTACGTCGGCGAAGTGCAGTTCGGTAACGTCTTAGAGATCGCGGCGGTCGACCCCGAACTGGGGGCCGTGTTCTACACCATCGACCAGACGGAGACCGACAAGCCGCAGTTGGTGCGCGACAACGGACTGTGCCTTGGCTGCCACGACACGGGCAACGCCCGCGCGGTGCCGGGGCTATTGGTGCGGAGTGTGTTCGCGCAGGAAGATGGCGAACCGCGATACGACCTGGGGACCGCGATGACCACGCTGGCGACGCCGTTCCAAGATCGCTTTGGCGGTTGGTACGTCACCGGCACGCATGGCGAAATGCGGCACCGCGGCAACCTGACCGTTGACGAAGAAGGCGAAGCGCCGACCGAGTTCGACGAGGGGGCGAACGTCACCGAGCTCACCGAGCGAGTGAACACCAAGAATTATCTGACACCGCACAGCGATTTGGTGGCACTGTTGGTGCTGCAGCATCAAGCCCAGATGCACAACGCCCTGACGCACGCTTCGTACGAAGCGAAGCGGGCCTCGCACTACGACGAGACCTGGAACAAGATTCTCGAGCAGCCGGCGGACTTTGAGAACGACATTTCGAAACGCCGTATCGCCCGCGCGGGGGACGAACTGGTCGAGCAACTGCTGTTCGCGGGCGAGTGGCAGCTGACTTCGCCGGTGACGGGGACGTCGAGCTTTGCCGAGGAGTTTGAAAAACTTGGGCCGCGCGACCAGCAAGGCCGATCGCTGCGCGAGTTCGACCTCCAGCGGCGGATGTTCAAGTACCCGTGCAGCTATTTGATCTACAGCGACTCGTTCGCCTCGCTGCCCGAGAAGATGCGCAGCCACGTCGACGCGCGGCTGGCCGAGGTGCTGCTGGGCCGTGACAACTCGGAGAAGTTCGCCCACCTGTCGAGCGAAGACCGGCAGGCGATTCGGGAGATACTGGCCGAGACGCTGGATGGGTTTGACGAGGTGCTAAGTAAAGGCACGCAACAGAATTAGTCGCGGGACGCCGCGGATTTGGGCGGATTCTCACGGATTCCGACTCAAGAACGCGGCATCACATGTCATCCTGAGGGAGCCCCAGCGACTGAAGGATCTCGCCCCACGATGAGCGTTCAACGGCTATTGGTCGCAGCGTGGGTGACATCCTATAGTTCCGCGAAGGAGATTCTTCGGTCGCCGAGGCTCCCTCAGAATGACAGCAGGTCAACGTCACACCATGTCCAACACCCCCTACCCTATCGAGATGTTCTTCGACGGCGAGTGCCCGCTTTGCCTGCGCGAGGTGAACTGGCTCCGGCGGCTCGATAAGCACGGGCGGATTCTCTTCGTCGACATCACGGCCGCGGAATTCAACGCGGCATCACTTGGCCTCACGCACGACGAGATGATGGCCAAGATGCATGGCCGGCTCGCGGATGGGACCATCGTCACCGGCGTCGAAGTCTTTCGCTATCTCTACACCGCGGTTGGCTACGGCTGGCTGGTCGCGCCGACGCGACTACCCATCATCAAGCAAGGTCTCGACGTGGCCTATAAAGTATTCGCGCGGAATCGGTTGAGGTTCACCGGAAGGTGTGACGCGAAGAGTGGGTGTAAGGTGAAGTGAGAGGTTCTCGCCCCTGCGAGACGCTTCGGGTGGCTGGGGCTCCCTCAGGATGACAAAAGGGCGCAAGCTTTTACACCAATCCCCAGCGTTTTCTTAGGAACCATTCGACCCCTAGCACGCTGACAAAGAGCAGCAGGAACGGCCATTTGTCCCAGTAGGTGCGGCGTTCGATCACTTCGGTTTTGAGCTCGGGTTCTTCTTTCGCCAGCTTGCGAACCAGGGCCGGCAGTTCTTCGGGGGCGAACGACTGGCCGCCGGCGGCTTCGGTGAGTTTCGCAAGGCCGGCGAGCATGGCGGGTTCGGCGCCGGGGCGGTCGAGTTCGAGGTCTTGATTGGGCACTAAGAACCGCGCGGCCGCGGTGCCGATTTCCTTGCCGTCGATCTTCGCGGTGACCTCGGCCAAGTAGTCGCCCGGCTGGTCGGTGATGGTGAACGTCCCCGCACGGCGGCCGGTGTCGGTCGCGACGGTGACGAGCGGTTGCTGCGTGCCATCGGGCAGCGTGATCTTCGCGTCGAACTCGATGGCGGCATCTGGATCGTCGTTATCACCGGGCGTCGCGCCGAGTTCGATGTCGAGCCTTCCGCCACGACTCACGCGGCGTGAAGCGAGGTCGATCCACACTCGTCCGGCGGGTTGGTCGTCTTTGCGGGCGAGCCACAGCACGACTTGCCGCCAGAATCGGCGGAGCTCGTCGCGATGGCCTTCCATCTGCCATCGCCAAGTGGTGTCCCCCGCGAACGCCAGGGTGCGACCGTTGCCCGCTTGCCCCACGACCAACAGTGGATGCCGCGCGGCATCGTTCGTCTCGGCGATGATCTGCGAGTTGGGCTTCAGCGAGTTCCGCGGAATGCGATTCGCGCCGTCGAGCGCGGGAAGGTCGTTCCAACCACTGCCGGGCGGGGCGTTGGGGACGATTTGCATGATGGGGTGCGACTTGCCGACGTCGCCCGCGGGATGCATCTTGAGCGGACCTTCGACGTGAACGTCCTTACGCAGTGGCTCGCGGAAGTTCTGTCGTTCGGCGAGACCAAGCTCCACGGGGAGCACCGTGGCGAGTGGCGTGTTTTGGAAACCACCGGGCCCGAAGCTGTGGAAACCGCCACCCATCATCAGACCCGTGCCGCTGCGAACCATGTCGGCGAGCGCCCGCCAGCTCTCGGCGTTCATCGCGTCCTTATCGACGTTCGACAGGATCACCACGTCGTAACTGCCTGGCTGCAACTCACGGCGAAGATCTTCGAGCGGCCGGCGATAATTGAACAGCTTGCGGCTGATTTGCACGTCGGGCGATTCGTCGATGATGCGCGGAATGAACGCTTGCTCGACACCGGCCCCGCCACCAATCTCCGACGCGCCATACAGATACAGCACCTTGATGCCACCTTCGCGAACGGTGACGAACGTGCTCGACTCGTTGTTCGTCGTGACGAGTTCGCCCTCGGGGCTCTCGGCGCGAAGCGTCACCTTGTACTCGCCCGGCACCGTGGGGGTGTGGCCAAGCGAGATCGGCGTGCGGCTGTCGCCGGTGAGAATGTCTTGTTCGACCGTGTCGACCACCTGCATTTCGCGTGCACCATCCTCGGCCACCTGCTCCCACAGCAGCTGCACCTTGGCGTTACGATTCGCGTAGCCCTGGGCGTGTAGCTGCCCGCTGACTCGCATGGGGGCGTTGGCGAACACCGTGCCACTGACCAGCAGGTCTTCAATGGCGAGGTCGGCCCGATCGCTGCTGCCGGGCTGGCCGAAGTAGAACGTGTAGAGCGGAATTGCCTCGGCCGCGTACTGGCGTGCGACCAACTGCGGCGCGGCGTCCAAGGGGGGCACGGCACGCTGCGCGCCATCGCTCAGCACCAGCACGCCGCGAAGCCGTTGGTCGCCCTCGCGTTCCAGCAGTTCTTCGAGCGCCGCACCGAGGGGCGACTGCTCGCCGGTCGGAGCCTCGGCAAGTTCCAACCGTCCCACCTTCACCGGCACCGATTCGAGCGTTTCGGCGAACGAGTAGGCGTGGACGTTCCAGTTCTCTTCGAGCTTTTCAAAATCGCCAGCCGCTTCGCCGAGCACGAGCTTCATGGCGTCGTACCGACTGCGATTGTCGAGCGAATCCTCCACCTGCATGCTCCGCGACCGATCGGCGAGCACCAGCAGCGTCGCCTCTTCGGGCGTGGTGCGAGTGAACTGAAACGTCGGCCGCAGCATAGCGACGAGCAGCAGTAAGATCGCCGTCAGCCGGAGCATCTTGAGCGCGAGCCGCCTACCGAACGGAACCTCAATGTGCCTCGGCCCCACGCGCGCAAGCAGCACGAGCAAAATCGCAGCCACGATGGCCACGAATGCATAACCGCCGACGGGATGGAGGGAGAGGGACATGGATTAGGGCGAGCCGGGAGCGTTAGCGACCGGAGGTTAGGGGAGTGACTAATGACGAATTAACAATGACCAATGGACGGAACGGGAGTTGTGTCATCCTGAGGGAGCCCCGGGGACTGAAGGATGTACTCTGCCATTTTTTTCGGAACACTAATCTGCGATGATCTTCACTAATCATTTCTTATTAGTGCCGATTAGCGCAGATTAGTGTTCCTAACTTCTTTCTTCTTTGCGTCTTTGCGACTCTGCGTGAGACTCTTTCCTAATGGCCGGCAAGATCCTTCAGTCGCCGCGGCTCCCTCAGGATGACAGGGTTCATAACGCACTCAAATATCGGTTATCCACTCTTATAAAACCTGTCGGCAAGCCACTGTTCGCACGCCAGTATCAACGCCACCAGCGCGATCAGCCATGGGTACAACTCGCGGCCTACTCGGCCTAGGTCGATGGTGCTCGACAGGTTGCTTTGTCCAGTGGCCAGTTCGACGCGGTCTTCGCCGAGGGCGGTGGCGATGGTGTCGAACGAGACGCGTTCGAGTTGGCCGACATCGCCCGCGGCGTTGATGCTGAAGCCGCGGTCGAGCGTAGCGCGTTCGCCGCCCGAGCGAACGCGGTAGTTGCCGACCTGATCGGTGGTAGTAACGATGATCTCGGTTTGCCCCGGCGAGAGCGACTGTGGCAGCGGGCTGCCGGTGGGTGGCTCGAGGACGTACGTCGTCAGGTCGCTACGCTTCGGGAGTGGCAGCGACACAACTCGCCCCGCCGCGAAGTTCAACCCGCGAACGTCCCTGCCCACCAAGTAGTCGGCCATCCCTTCAACCAGCGCCAGGAATGGCCATGGGTCGGGATTCGTCGGCAGCAGGTTCCACGGCTCGTCGCTCGCGCGATCGGAGAGCGGTGTGGTGACCAGCAGCACGCGGCCGGTTCCGAACAAACCTTCAACGATGGCGGGCGAACCATCCGCGAACGTCGCCACTACGGCAGCCGCAGGATCCAAGTTCGACACGGCCCACGACTTGAACACTGGAAACGCGGGCCAAGGTGTGGCCTCGGCAATGTCGACAAGTTGCCGCAGCACGGGGTGGTTATAGTTCGCCGGCGATAGATACCCCGCCGTCGACGACACCCACTTAAGTTCGCCCGGCAGCAGGAGTCGAGCAGCCGCAGCGTTGAAGTCATCGAGATTCCCCACCGCGTTGCGGCCGAGCATCACGGCGAGCCCGCCACCGGTTTGCACGAAGTCGCTCAGATGTCGCCACTGCTGTGCGCTCAAGGGTGGCGGATCGAGCAACATCACGGTGTCGAACGTGGTGAGCGATGTGCGGTCGAGTGTGTTGAACGTGACGCGTTCGACCGCGAACCTCGAAGCGGCGGTTTGCGCGAGCGCGGCTGGCGCGAGCGCCTCGGCCATCAGCTGCGTCGACTCAGCCGACATTCCCACCAGCAGGACGCGGGGTGGCGGATCGACGCTGATCGTGAAGTAACGCGTGTTGTCGATCGTCAGTGGATCGTCGCCCGACAACTTCACGTAACCCTGATGCACCCCCTCGGCGAGCCCGGCGATGGGGAGCTCGACCGCTTCGCCCGCGGCGGAGAGCGTGACAGGTTGTTGCCCACGCTTCGCCTGCTTGCCATCGCCGGTAACGAGCCATACCTCGACATTGCGCGAATTGCCCGCCAGGTTCGCCGTCGCGCGAGCGTCGGCACGCAGCGTGACCGCTTCGCCGGTCGCCAAGTGATCGGAAGAGAGTTCCAGCTCGCCAAGGCCGGCGTTCACCGGGTCCTCGGCGCCGACGTCGACCAGATAGAGCTTGGTCCCTTCGTTCTTATCGAGCGCGGTGCGAATCTCGGTGAGCGCCCCGTCGTTCCACACCACGGCCGCGAGATCGGTGAACACGTAAATCTCGCGGCGATGATCGGGGCGTTCGGCAAGCAGATTGATTGACTCGACAACCGCCTCGGCCAACGGACCGCTGGCGGCAGAAACCTTGAGTCGTTCGGTTCGCAAGATCGCCGAGTCGCGTTCGCCGAGTTTCGCACGCCGTGCCCGGCCTGGCTCCACGAGCGCCACTTCGCTCTCCGGCGGAAGTTGTTCGAGCAACCACGTGGCGGTTTCTTGCGCCGCTTCGAGGCGTGTGACGTTCTTTTCGAGGTAGCCCATCCGCGGCGAGTTGTCGATCACCACCGCCGCCGCGAGTCCCGCCTTGCCGCTGCCGAGTAGCCCCGAACCTTGCAGCACCGGCCGCGCGAGTGCGAGGGCCAGAATCGCAATGAACGCACACCGCAGGGCGAGCAGTATCCAATGCCGCAGCTTGAGCCGCGTCTGATTCACACTCTGCCGCTTGCGGACGAAGCGAAGTGCCGGAAACTCCACCCGCTGCGGCTCGCGGCGCATCACCAGATGCAGCAAGATCGGCAGCGCGACCAGCGCGGCACCGGCGAGCAGGAGTGGGGAGAGGAAGGACATACGTTAAAGGGGGAAGGTGGAAAGGGGAAGGCGGAAAGAATGCAGACGAACGAAACGCTGCAGCTTTCGCTTGCGCCCCTTCCCCCTTCCGCATTCCGCATTCCGCATTTGCATCACAACTGACCTCTCCATTTCTAGCCACGCTGCCTACGAGTAACCAAATACTCCATCAGCGCGCGATCAAACGGCATGCTGGTATCCAGCGGCACGTAGTCGATGCCGCTTTGGAAGCATTCGGTGCGGTACTGTTCGCGGAACTTTGCGATCTCTTCGGCGTAGTCGCTGCGGAAGTTGTCGGCGTCGACTTCGATCTTCTGGTGGGTCTCCGGGTCTTCGAGTTCCATGAGGCCATGGAACGGGAACTCGACCTCCGCTTCGTCGAGGATGTGGAACAAAATGACGTCGTTGCCACCATGCCGCAGCCGGCGGAGCGAGGCGATCGTCTCGTCGACGTCGCCCAAAAGGTCGCTAAACACCATGATGAGGCTCGCGTGTTTGATCATCGCGGCAAGCTGCACCAGGCTCTTCGCGACGTTCGTCTCGCCCATCGGCTCGAGCCTTGCCAGGACCGTCAGCACGCTGGCGATTTGCTGCCGCTTGCTCTTCGGGGGCAGGAACTTCTCGATCTTCTCGCCAAACGTCACCAGGCCCACGGGGTCGTTCTGATGGACCATCAGGTAGCAAAGCGCGGCGGCGATGCAGATGCCATAGTCGAACTTGGTCATCTCCTGCCGATAGGTGTAGGCCATCGACCGGCTTTGATCCATCACCAGATAGCCGGTGATGTTGGTCTCGGCCTCGAACTTCTTGGTGTAGTACTTGTCGGTCTTGGCGTAGACCAACCAGTCGATGTCCGCCGGATTGTCGCCGGGCGTGTACTTGCGATGCTCGCTGAACTCGACCGAGAACCCATGAAACGGACTGGCATGCAAACCCTGCAAGAACCCCTTCACAATGAACTGCGCGCGCAAATCGAGCCGCTTGATCTGCTGAATCACAGCCGGCTTCAGGTATTGCTCGACAGTTGCCATGCGGGAGGGATGAGGGGTCGGGGGCTAGGGGCTGGGAAATTAGGTGGAGACCATTAAGAACATGTCATCCTGAGGGAGCCTAGGCGACTGAAGGATCTACGCGGCCATTCATTTGGATTTACCACAGAGAGCACGGAGGTCGTGGTTGGGTAGTAATCCTAGGGTCCACGAGGGGGGCTGTAGTTACGGATCGCGGTAGGCTTGCCAAACACCTCCTCCAAGTCGCCTAACTTCGTTCCTATGAGATCGTGAAACGGACCTTCACGATTGATTCCAACTTGAATTCCTCCGGGAATCTGCACAAGTCTTTCTCCCTCCCACTTCATTCTTCCAGAAGCCCGCCCGTACGATAATTCCCCTGTTTTGTCGAACGTAAGCTTAAGTCCCAAATCGCCGAAGTAGAAAAAACGATCTCGATTGCCGAGAATATCATCGGACTTGTTGTTTACGCCTTCAGCGTTTCGCTCTTCAGCAGTTCTCAAGATGTCATTGGCGAGTCCTTGAGTGATATCCGGAACATAGATTTCGGTATTATCTGGGAGCCGAAGCCAGAGCGGGGACTTACGATGAAAGTTGACCTCCCAGTCTCCTTGTTGCTTTATGAAGTAGTACCCTTCGTATTCCACCAGCCGCCGGTTATTTCGAGGCCACATCAAAAATGCAGCTATGAGTAGTACTGGTATCAGAGTGGCGGCAAATAGCTTCACATTTCTTCCTTCTCAAATGGCAAACCGAGATCCTTCAGTCGCCGGGGCTCCCTCAGGATGACAGGTCTTGGCTTACGCTCCTCACCTCGCCTTATCCCTTCTCGTTAAACTTAGGAATCTCCGGCGTCGGGATTTCCTTGAGCAGCCGGTTGATCACGTCTTCGGTGGTCATCCCTTCGGCTTGGGCTTGGAAGTTGGTGCTCACGCGGTGACGCAGGACGGGGACGGCTACTTTTTGGATGTCTTCGATCGCCACGCTGAACCGGCCGTCCATCGCGGCGAGGGCTTTGCCGCCGTGGATGAGGAACTGCCCGGCACGGGGGCCGGCACCCCAGGCGACGAGGTCCTTCACGAACTCGGGAGCCGACTCGTCACGCGGGCGGGTTGCGCGGACGATCGACGCGGCGTACTTGATGATGTACTCGCTCACCGCGACGCTCGCCACGAGCTTTTGCAAGTTCAAGATCGCGCGGGCCGACAGCACCTTGGTTGGCTCTTGCTTCTCACCCCGCGTCGTGGCGGCGAGAATGCGTTCCTCTTCGAGGCGCGTGGGGTAATCGATCTTGATGTTGAACATGAACCGGTCGAGCTGCGCTTCGGGCAGCGGGTAGGTTCCTTCCTGCTCGATCGGGTTCTGCGTCGCAATCGTAAAGAACGGATCGGGTAACGTGTACGTTTCCTGCCCCACGGTGACTTCGCGTTCCTGCATCGCCTGGAGCAGCGCGGCCTGGGTCTTGGGCGGCGTGCGGTTGATTTCGTCCGCCAGCAGGATGTTGGTGAAGATCGGCCCTTCGACGAACCGGAAATTTCGCCGTCCCTGGTCGTCTTCTTCCAGGACGTTGGTGCCCGTGATGTCCGAAGGCATCAGGTCGGGGGTGAACTGGATGCGTTTGAACTCCAGGTCGAGGATGCGCGATAGCGTCGAGACCATGAGCGTCTTGGCGAGGCCCGGCACGCCCTCCAGCAGGCAGTGTCCCCGCGTGAAGATGGCGGCGAACAGTTGCTCGATCACCAAGTCTTGGCCAATGATGATCTTTTGCAGTTCCTGCTGCATCACCATGCGGTGCTGCCGGAACTCCTGGAGGATGTCCCCCAGATTGCGTGCCTTCGCGGCTTGACCTTGGGCACTGGCGGCGGGGTTCGGAGATCCGGGAGGGGTGGCAGTGCTCAAAACAGTCCCTTTACTACTCGAACTCGCCCATTAGCCGGACCGCCACGCGGTCCGCGATCGCAAGACGTGGTCATTTCTATTGCAGTCGATGTCCCTACGCACGAACCGCCCCCAAGGGACGGTCGCGTCGAACGGTTTATTCTATCGGTGCGTATCAAGTGCGACAATCTGCAATAACTGCCCCGGTAGTCGCGGTAACTAAGGTGACGTACGATACTTAGGCGCGCACCCGCGCGTGTACGTACGCAAAAGGAGTTCGCCATGTCAGGCCGGCGATATTCGCTCACCGCACTATTTGCCGCAATCGTTACGATCGCGACCCTTCCCCCCTCGGCAACAGCCGCAATTACCGCGGCGGACGTTACCGCGGCCATCGATCGCGGGCGTGACTACCTGCTGCGCGAGCAATCGCCCCGCGGCACGTGGGACGATCTCGGAAATTATCCCGGTGGCGTCACTGCCCTGGTGACACTTGCGCTGCTCGACGCCGGAGTCGACGCCAAGTCGGCCCAAATGCAGAAGGCCCTCGGCTACCTTCGCGCGAACACGTTCGACAAAACCTACAGCGTCTCGCTACAAACCATGGCCCTCTGCGCCGGCGAGCCGAAGCGCGATCGCCTACTGATCGAGCAGAAGGTCGATTGGCTCGAACGCAATCAAATCACTCAAGGCGAGAACGCCGGTTCGTGGAGCTATCCCGGGGCGGGTGGCGACCGCAGCAACTCGCAGTTCGCCGTCCTCGCGCTGCACGAAGCGCAGCGCGTCGGCATTCGTGTGAACCCCGAGACCTGGAAGCTTGCCGCCGGTTACTGGCGTCGCGGGCAGAACGGCGATGGCTCGTGGGAGTACGCCCCCATCCCCGGACCCTCAGGCAGCATGACCTGCGCGGGCATCGGTGCGCTGGTCGTCACGTCGCTCGCCGTCGACGAAGGGGATGCCCGCGTGGTGAACGACCGCGTGCTCTGCTGCCAACCTCAAGCCGACGACCAAGCGATCGAGCGTGGACTCGACTGGCTCGGGCGGCACTTCTCGGTCGAGCGCAATCCCGGCGCGATCGATGTCGGCGCGGTGTGGCACTACTACTACTTATATGGCGTCGAGCGTGTGGGGCGACTCACCGCGCGGAGGCTTATTGGTCAAAGCGATTGGTATCGCGAAGGTGCCGAGTACTTGGTGAATCACCAGGACCCGCTGGCCCACTACTGGAAAGGCTCGAGTCACGGCGAGAGCAATCCGCACGTCGCCACGTCGATGGCTATGTTGTTCCTCTCCAAAGGTCGCCGGCCTATCGTGATGGGCAAGCTTCAGCACGGCAACGGCACCGACTGGAATAACCACCGCCTCGACGCCGCGAATCTCACCGTGTTCGCCGAGGAACAATGGGACCTCGATCTCACTTGGCAAATCATCAACCCGAAGTCGGCGAGCGTCGAGGATCTGCTGCAAGCGCCCGTGCTCTACATCAGTGGCAATCAAGCACCGAACCTCGACAACGACGCGAAGAAACTCCGCGACTACATCGATCGTGGCGGATTCATCTTCGCCGAGTCTTGCTGTGGCGACTCGAAGGCTTTCAATCAGGGCTTTCGCCAGCTTGTCGAGGACATGTTCCCCGAACCCGAGTACCGCCTGCATCAATTGCCGCCGAGCCACCCTATCTGGCGGATGGAACGCTTAGTGCGGCCCAATTCGCCTTACGTTGGCAAGCTTTGGGCGGTCGAGTACGGCTGCCGCACGTGCGTGGTGTTCTCTGAAAGCGACTTGTCGTGCTACTGGGAGCTACGCCGCCCTGGCCGCATCACCAAGTACAGCGACAACATCGAACAGCAGATCGACGATGCCATGACCATTGGCATCAACGTACTGACCTACGCCACGAACCGCGAACCCAAGGGCAAGGAGCAGAGCTTCGTCGACGAGTTTGCGGCCGATGCCGCCAATCAAGTTGGTGGCCGTGGTGTGATCGAAGTCGCCAAGCTACGTCACGGCGGTGGTTGCGACGACGCGCCCGGCGCGCTCGCCAACTTGCTGCGTGCCGCGTCGCAGGGGGACATCAAGCTCCGCATCTCGACCGACGATCGCTTGATCGGCGCGGGTGGCAAGGACCTGTTCCGCCATCACCTCGTCTTCATGCATGGCCGGCACGAGTTCCGCTTCACCCCCGCCGAGCGAAACAATCTGCGCGAGTACCTGGAAAACGGCGGCACGTTGCTAGCCGACTCCATCTGCGCGTCCAGCGCGTTCACCAAGGCGTTCCGCCGCGAGATGGGCGAAGTGCTCCCCAACTCCACACTCGAACGCATCCCGGCGACCGACAGTCTATTGACCACCGCGCATGGTGGGTACGACTTGGCGAAAGTCGAAATCCGCGACCCCCAACCCGCCGCCGACAACCGCCCGCTGGCCGCCCGCGTGAGACAGATCGAACCACAACTCGAAGGCATCAAAATCGGCGACCGCTGGGCCGTGGTCTACTCGCCACTGGATCTCAGTTGCGCGCTCGAAAAACACGAAGCGATCGAATGCCGCGGCTATACGAGGGAAGACGCCGCAAGAATCGGGCTCAACGTGCTGCTGTATACGCTGAATCCCTGACCAAGCTTGCTGCGTGCGTGTCATTTTGAGGGAGCCCCAGCGACTGAAGAATCTCGTTCGCCATTCGAAACAAGTCTCACGCAGAGACGCCAAGACGCAGAGAAACGACGCGGAGGAATTGGGAACACTAATCCGCGCTAATCGACACTGATAAGAAAACATTAGTGAAGATTAGCGTGGATTAGTGTTCCTAAAAATGGCAAAGGAGATCCTTCGGTCGCCGGGGCTCCCTCAGGATGACATGGTGCATGGAGCAACGAGCCGCGGTGTTACCCCCGCATCTTCGCCACTGCCGTCAAGATCTCTCCCAGCTGCAGCAATCCATCCCGATCAGCATCGATGCGGTCGAACGCGGCGCTGATCACCGGGTGGCCGGCGGCTTCTTCTTTGCTGAGGCCCGCGTTGCCGTCCTTGTCGCCGGCATCGAAATGTCCCACGATGTCGAGGCCCGTCGACACGGTTTTGGTTCCCGCAGGTCGTTCGTCATCGCGGGGCATGATGAGATCAAAATAGCCGAGCATCATTTCGTCCCAGCTTTGGTCGCCCCAGGTCACGGTGACCGTGGGGTCGGGGTTCGCCAAGTTCTTCTTCGAGTTGTCGAACACTGCCCGGCAGAAGAGCGTTGAACCCGCCGGCAGCGTGCGTGGTTCTTTCAGCACGTAGCGCGTTTGCCAGTTGAAGTCGTAGGCGGGGACGTCGAGCAGCACCTCGCGCTTGCCATCCTGCGTCACCAGTTCGTAGCGAAACGCCTTGCCCCGCAGATGCATGTGCGGCGACAGCGAGAGGAGCGTCACGTCTTGCTTGATGGGCCGGCTGGTGGCGGTCACCACGTGCGAGTCTTCGCCAGGTGGAATCTTGAAGTCAAGGTTCCCTAGCTCGCAGGTCACCACTTCGCGTTCCATCTTCTCGGGATCGGCAAACAGCACGCCGAGTTTGGTGATGTCGGTCTGCGGCGAGCCAATCGGCGTGTAGTGCATTTCGAAGATGAAGTCCGACCCCGCCGGCACCAGCTTCGCTGAATTCTCGGGCAGAGCGTCGCAGCGCAAACCTGGAACGTAAGCGGCGAGAAAAATCTTCTCGCGGCGGCCTTCGCTCCCCGGTGGATCGGCGTAGACGATCGTGTGGTGCACGACGCGAGGGTTTCCCGGTTGCACTTCCATGCCCTCGAGCCACGTGTCCTTCTCAAAACCACTCGGCACGCGGAACAGCTGGTACGGCACACCTTCTTTCCCCGCATCGGCCGGCACGTGGTACTCCTCGGGCATCGCAAACACCATGTCGGGTTCGCGCGACAGTTGCCAACCCGCGGTGTAGGTCCGAGGTTCGGGCAAGTCGGCAGGGTCGCCTTCAGGGCAACCGGCCTCGACCCATTTGTAGATGATCTGTTTCTCTTCCTCCGGCATGCTGCGGTCGTTGGTGAACTCGCCATGCGCGGGGTCGGCGTGCCAGGGTGGCATCCGGCGGTCGCGAATCACCTCGGCCATCATCTCGCCCCAGCCGGCGACCTCGTCGTACGATAAGAGCTCGAACGGCCCGATCTCCCCCTCGCGGTGACACTCCACGCAGCGAGCTTGGAGAATCGGGGCGACATCGCGAGTGTAGGTAATTTCGCTCGAAGGCTTCGCCTCGCGCGACCGGCCGATGATACAGCCCATTGCCTTAGTCTCCGGCACCGATACCGGTTTGTCGGCCAGCAGTTCGTCGAGTGCAATCCGCAGGTCCTCGCGATCGGCGTGGTCACGGACAATGCCCACCACGTACTGATCGTCGACCCGGCCTTGATAGCGGATCTTACGATCGGCATCGAGCACGAACACTTGTGGCGTACGCTCGGCACCGAACTGGTCGGCGACCTTGTTGGCCTGGTCCTTGAGCACCGGGTAGGTCAGCTCGTGCTCGCGGACAAACGCAGCTAGCTTGCGAAGCGAGTCCTGCCGGTTTGAATCGATGGCCACGACCGCCACCCCGCGATCGGCGTACTCGCCGGCGAGGGTTTGCAGCCGCGCGGCGTACAGCTTTGCTAGCGGGCACTCGGTGCCCACGAACGCCACGACCACCAGCTTGCTATCGGCGAGTTCCGCTAGCGAATGCGTCTTTCCCAAGTGGTCGGGGAGCTCGAAAGCATCGATCGTCCGGCCGATGGACGCCGCGTGGGCACTCGGCGAACTAGCGAGCAGAGCAATCAAGCCGCTAGCAAGTAGGAAGGCGAATCTGGTGAGAAGCGAGCGAAGGCGGGTTGAGGGCATGACACCAACTTGCGGAGAGGGAGAGAGGCTTCGTGCTCTGGTTATACCCCAACTCCCCCCCGGAAGTTTCACACGGTTTTCCGTCGTCGCAAGACATTACTACCACGCCACTTACGACTGCTAGCACGGAGCCCAAATTACCTTGACCCCCCAGCGCCGCCGCACCTATACTCCGCGGCCCTCCCTCTCGGCGGAATGGATTCCGCCGGTGGGTCCACTCGTCTCGTGCATCGCGGCAAGGAAGCCTCGTCCATCGCCAAGTCGTCGTTCAGCTTGAATCGCGTCCCTGCGCAGTCGGTCCGCCGCGCGCCAGGTGCGCGACGCGTGTGCGCAGCGATGATCTTCATCGCAGTCATCGCAAGTGCTGCGCGCGGCGAAGTCTTCCTGCCTCGACCCGACGGCAATCCGGCGATTGCGATCTCAGCGAAGTCGGCGACCAAGTGGCAAGAGGGGGTGTACGAAACGTGGCATCTCACGGGCGACTGCACGTTCCGCCAAGGCGACAACATCGTCACGGCGAACGAGGCGATCGTGTGGATCGCGCCACCGAGCCCCGACGAGCCCGATGCCCCGCACAAAGTGATCATCTACGCCGAGCCCGCGACGGGGCAATCGGTGCAACTCGCTCATCGTCCGACCGGCGCGGCCGCGTCGCAGCAAAACACTCCGACTTGGTTTGGCCGCTGGACTTCGGGCCCCGGCGTGGCATGGACGCTCGCGCAGCAGTCGGTCGCTCCGCCGACCGCCCCCGCGATCCATACGCGCGCGACTGCCGCGCTACAGTCCGCGGCCACGGCGAAGGTCGATGGCGAAGTCCAGCCCGCACAGTTCCAGCAGTTTGTCCCACCCCCTGCCCCGTCGGGCGTCAACCAAGTCGGGGTGCGCCGCATTCGCTTGGCCCCTCGTAGTGGTGTTGGCATGCAGTTCGAAGGCCGGGCACTTCCCAACGGCGAATCGATTGGCATCATCAGCGGCGGCGCGCAGATCATCATCGAAGGGCTCAACGCCCAGGGTATCCCCGCAGAAATCGGCTCGGTCGACATGCTCGACATCCAGACCGACCGCGCGGTGGTTTGGACGGCGGGCGGGATCAATGGCGGATCGTTCGAGCAAGGCAAAGACGTGCCGATGGAGATTTACATGGAAGGCAACATTGTCTTCCGCCAAGGGGATCGCACCGTCTACGCCGATCGCATGTACTACGATGTCCGCCGCAACGTCGGCACGATCATCAATGCCGAACTTCAGACCCCGCTGACCTCGGTCAAAGGGGTCGACTACGCTGGCATCGTCCGTCTTCGTGCCGGGGTGATCGAGCAGCTCGACGCGTCGCGGTTCGTCGCCCACGACGCCATGCTCACGCCAAGCCGCCTGGAAGTTCCGAGCTCGCACCTCGGCGCGCGAACCATCACGCTCGAGAACACGCAGCGGCCGAAGATTAACCCGCTCACCGGTCAGCAAGCGGTGAACCCCGTAACGCTCGAACCGGAATTCGAGTCCCGAAGCCTCGCTCAAAGCCAGGGCAACTTCGTGTACATCGATAGCTGGCCCGTGTTCTATTGGCCGACGCTCACCACCGATCTGGAAGAGCCCAACTTCTACATCAATAACTTGCGAGTTCGCAACGACCGCATCTACGGCTTCCAGGCCCTGGTGGGTCTCGACATGTTTCAGATGCTGGGGGTCAACGAACCACCGCGCGGCGTCGAATGGGAACTGAACCTCGACTACCTCAACAAGCGTGGCTTCGGTTACGGCACGACCGTCGAGTACAACCGCGACGAATTCTTCGGCATCCTCGGGCCGGTCGATGGCCTGTTCGATACGTGGTTCATCAAAGACCACGGCGTCGACAACCTCGGCTTCTTCCGCCGCGACATCGTCCCCGAGAAGTCGTTCCGCGGCCGCACGTTCCTTAACCATCGCCAGTACCTGACCGATGGCTGGCTCGAAGGCTGGACCGTGCAGGGCGAGATTGGTTGGATCAGCGACCGCACGTTCCTCGAGCAGTACTACGAACAAGAGTACGACGATCGCAAGGACCAACTCACCGGCATCCGGCTAAAGCGAGTCGACCACATCAGTTCGTTTGGCATCGAAGCCAATGGCCAGCTCAACCCGTTCTGGACGCAAACGCAGTGGCTGCCGCGGCTCGACTACTATCGCCTGGGGCAGGACTTCGGCGACGAAGTCTTCACCTGGAACTCGCACACCAGCGGGGCGTACGCCAACCAGAACATGGCGAGCACGCCAACCAATCCGACGCTGCTGAGCCAGTTCACGCTGTTCCCATGGGAAACCGATTCGCTCGGCAACCGCGCCACGGCCGAAGGCGAGCGCATCCTCACCCGCAACTCGATCGCCGCGCCAATCAACCTCGAGCCGTTCAAGGTGGTGCCCTACGTCCTCGGCGAACTGGGCCATTGGGGTCAGGACCTCGAGGGCAACGACATCCAGCGGGCGTATGGCCAAGTCGGTCTCAAGGCAAGCATTCCGTTCTGGACGGTGAATCCATATATCCAGGACCCCGTGTTCAACCTCAACGGTCTCGCGCACAAAGTGGTGTTCGACATGGACGCCTCGTACTCCGAGTCGAACCGCGACATGACCGACTTCCCGCTGTACGACGAGATCGACGACGACGTGTTCGACGACATCCGCCGGCGGTTGTTCTTCCAGCCGTTCGGTGGTTTGCTGGCGGGGACCTACTTCGATCCGTCGACGACACCAACGACCATCGACCCCAAGTTCGACCCGCGGTTCTACTTACTCCGTTCGAACACTCAAGGCTGGGTCACCTCTCCCGGCAAAGAAATCGCCGACGACCTGTCCGTCGTGCGGTTCGGCATGCGGCAACGCTTGCAGACTAAACGTGGCCTCGGCGAACGGCAGCACATCGTCGACTGGATGACGCTCGATAGCAACATTTCGTGGTTTCCGCAGGACGGCCGCGACAACTTCGGCTCTGACTTTGGCCTGTTCGACTACGACTACAGCTGGCATCTCGGCGACCGGTTCACGCTGGTCTCCGATGGTGCGGCCGACATGTTCGGCGACGGGCTTCGCACCGTGTCGGGCGGCATGATTCTCAATCGCCCCTCGCGCGGCAACATTTACATGGGCTATCGCACCATGCGTGGACCGTTTACCGCCGACGTGCTCACCGCAACGGTCAACTACCGCATGAATACCAAGTGGGTGGGCTCGGCGAGCGCGATGTACGACTTCAGCGAAGCGGGCAACATCGGCCAGTCGCTGACGTTCAGCCGCATTGGCGAGTCGCTCATTGTCAGCATCGGTGGCAGCTATGATGAATCCAAAGACAACGTCAGCTTCAACTTCATGATCGAACCCCGCTTCCTCCCCAAGCTGATGCTCCAGCGCGAGACCGGCATTATCATTCCCCCCGTCGGCGTTGGCGGGCCGGAGTAATCGCTTAGAGCACGATTGGCGGCTGGGAAGAACTCGACAGGTCACATGATGAAGAACAGGCGCACGCCCGACTCTCCGATTCCCGTCGCGATTCCCAAGTCGCTCGGTGCCCGCTGGGCATGGAAGTTCTCGTGCGCTGCCCGCGGCGTGTTCGCTGGCATGCGCGGCCAGAACAGCTTTTGCGTCCACATCCCCGCCGCCTTCATCGCTTGCGGCATCGCCGCGTGGCTGGAAATCACCCAGGCCGACTGGCTCGCACTCGCACTCTGCATCACGCTAGTCTTCACCGCCGAACTACTGAACTCGGCGATAGAACACCTGGCCCGCGCGGTCGCACGCGAACAGCACCCCGAAATCCGCGACGCCCTCGACATCGCCAGCGGCGCGGTGCTCGCCGCGGCGATTGGCGCGAGCGTGGTGGGGGTGATGGTGCTGATGAGTCACGTGAGCGGCGTGTAGTTGCGCTGGCACACATCGGCTGTGCTCGCACTTTGCAGTCTTAGTGCGACCTCAGTTGACGGCCAAACTGCCAAACCACCCATGCGAAGAAGATGTATGCAATCGTCATGCAAGTCCCGCCAACCACCGACATGAACTGAGCTGCCATCGCAACGTACTTTTCATCGAGAACGAAGATCCCGACGCCTGATAGCAACGATACTGATAGTGCCGTGGTTCCTATCCAAAACAGGTGAGTCTTGAGCTTCGATAATTGATCGTTTGCTAGCAAATGAGATAGCCGATGCAAAACGACCCAAAAACATAGCGCGGCGGCGAGAGTAGAAAGACTCGTGAGAATAACACCACCGAATGGCAAAAGGCCAAGCAACTGTAGCCCCGCAGCTATGCCGACCCAAAGCGTCGCTTTCGCCTCGCGCGGGATGAGTAAACAGACGACATACCCAATTCCTAAAACGAGCCGAGACAAATAGTACAACGTTGGCACTAAGAAGCCATAAACGAAATGCGGAAGAGTTTCGACAAGCTCGAAAAATACGATGTAAAACTGATTGCATGCTGTGAGAGCTGCCAGCAACACAAACCCCACTCCGACCAAGTATAGACCCCATCGAAGCCCACGTACTTCTCCACGTGCAGCACCTACGACATGGCTTGCGACCTCAAGTTCGTCGGTTAATGCAGGGGACTCGTAAGGATTTGTCACAAAATCTTCGACCTTAGATGTCGTTTAATAGCGCACTTTTGGATTTCTGAAGTTCAAATAGCACCGACATCTAATCCAACCAGTCCTGCTCCTCCAACCGCTCCGGCACGTAGACTTCGGTGACGTAGCTGATGTCCTTGGAGATCAACGATTCGACTTCGAGCTTGAAGTCGTTCTTGAGCATCCGCTGGATCTCGTTCTGCCAGTCTTTCTTCTTCTCGAACCAAGGGTACTTCGCGATCTGCTTGGCGCGTTTCTTGTCAGTATCCGACAGGGTGATTTTCACGCTATCCGATAGCTTGCAGCGATCGAAGTCGATGCTCCGTAGGCCCAGGTACTTGGCTTCGGGGATCGCCATGCGTTGCGATTCGAACGCCAAGTTGATCGAGCCTTGCTTCAGCACGCTGTAAATGTAGTATCCCCACGGGTCGTTATCGAGCACGCAGTACACCGGTAGTCCGAGCTCGAAGTGAAGACGATTCAGCATGCGGCGCACGCCACGCGGAGGCTGGCCTGCGCCGTGGGTGAGGATGCAGTTGTGCGTTTCCCAGAAACGGTCCTCGTTGAATCGCTGCCACACCGTGCCTTTTTCGACATGCAGAATGAACTCGGCACCGCACTTCTTCCTGTCGAGCTGAATGATATCGGGCTCAACGATCGAGGGAATGGCATAGCCGCCCGACCCCATGCGGCTGCAATCGATCGTATCTCCGCGGTCGATCAGCGTGATGTTGCCCACCATCGCCCCGCGATTCTCGGCGTACAAGTGAAGCTCTTCGCGAATCGAATCAAGCAACACTTCCACGTCTTCGATAATGGTGTCGCACTCGCCCTGTTCGTCGAACGTATTCTCCTTCGTCTTCTCGATGGTGTGCTTGAGCATGTAAAACAGACCTCGGAGGCTCGTGCTCTTGCCCTGATCGAGAAGCTGCTTGCAACCACTCGCCACCAGCATCGTCCGCATGTACGACTTAGCTTGCGACAAGTCAAAGAGCTGCCGGCGGTTCTTGCCCGAGCCCATTTCAAGAATACGCTTTTTGGGGCTGTAGCGGACGTTCGACAGCGTGCGGCTGGGGATGTCGACGTACGGATCCTTCTTAGTCGCCGCGGCCTTCACCACCCCGTCGGCCAGGTTAGTGATCGAAGCCAGCGTCTTCTTATCGCGGTCCGTCAACTTGACGGGGGCCTTCGTAGCGGTCGGGCGTATGGGGCGTTTCTTGGCCATAATTCGGTTCGTTCTTTTGATTTCTCACGCAAAGACGCGAAGGGGCAATTTCAGAAGATTCGTTGTGACCTTAACTCTGCCTACTCCTCCACTTCGTCCTCAACTTCCTCTTCTTCCACCACCGCACTGGCGCGGTTGATGGCCGCGGCGTGTTGCGAGGGGTCGACGATCAGCACGTTGCCGCCGAGGTCGAGGTCGTCTTCCTCTTCGATCTTCCGGCCGCGGTCGTCGAGTTTCATGTCGGCGTCGCTGGTGACCTTTTTCGCCACGTCGAGCAGTTGCTGGTAGAGCTTGTCCTGCTCGGTGCCGTTGATCACGCTCACCGCGCTCGACACTTCCTTGAGGTATCGCATGAAGATCTCGCGGCGATCGCTTTGTTGACGCACCCGCAAGCGCCGGCGAAGGTACATGCCGAGCTTGCGACCCACGGCTTGCAGGCCGAGGCGGATTTCCTTTTGGATTTCCGGGTAGCTCGCGATCGCTTCTTTGCTTTCGCTGGTAAACGGTACCCACACGCTGGCGATGTGCACCATCAGCGTCACGGGGCCCTTCGGCAGGCCGCCGCGAGACTGACTCAGCCCGTAGCCGCGCCAGTTGGTGCCGACCACGGTCTGCGTCACCGCACACGCGGCTTGCTGGAACTGCAGCGGCACGCGATTGGCGTAACGCATGACTTCCATTTGCTGCCCTTCGGCGACGTTGATGTTCTTCATCGCCTCGAACAGCTTCTCGCGTTCTTTTGGCTTGAGGCCGCCAGGGTTTTGCCGCGTGCCGATCCCGGCGGCCTTGACGATCTTGTCGGCACCTTCGCCACCCAGGCCGTTGAAAGTATGAATTAGGAACTGCCGAACGGTCCGCGTGTCGGTCTCGTCGAGCAACTCGTCGAGCAGGTCCTTCGTCACGTTCTGGGTTGGCGCACTACCGCCGTACGCGAGACCGACTTCAATCTGGAACGGATTGCCACGGTACACGGCCGGTGGGCGAGTGGCGGCGGCGTAGAACTCGCCCGGCACCACTTGGTGCAAGCCCTTGAGGATCAGGTCCTCGCCGATGGGACAGATGCAGTCCGTCGCCGGCGGAGCGATCTTTGTGGTCTGAATCGTTTGGTACAGCAAATCGGCGTGCGATCGATTCAGCTTGCGCACCCCGGCGCGTGGCGTGATCTTCGCTCCTTCGCACAGCTTCTTCGCGATCGCTGGATTGACGCGCGAGAACTTCGTCCGCAGGAACTCGCCAATCGTCATCGGCTCCGACTCTTCGAGCATCTGCGCGAGGCGGCCAATCTCCACGCCGTACGGATGCGGCTTGATCTCTTTCGGCTCGGGCGGCAACACCTGGGCGCTACGCTCGTAGTCGTATTGGTAGTCCTCGGGATCGAGATAATGCAGTGTGATGTGCGGGTTGGCGATCGCCGTTTGCTGTAGGTACTCGTCAACGCTGCCACGCCCGCGAACGAACTTCGCCTCGAGCTCGATGGTCACGCGCGTGCCGTGTGGTTGATCGACCCACTCGATGCCGTGCTTCTCGATGACCGCTTTGCCCTTATCGCCGGGAGGGATGTCGACCCCTTCGCCAGCGCCGTTGAGAATCTTGGGCTCGTTCTTCTTCGTGTCGATCTGGATCTCGTAGTAGTGCGCCGGCTTCTTGGCGTCGATCTTCGAGATGATCTTCACCGGCTTGCCGGTGGTCTGCACGCCGTACATGCCGGCGGCCGAGATGCCGATGCCCTGCTGGCCACGGCTTTGGCGGAGGCGGTGGAACTTGGAACCGTACAGCAGCTTGCCGAAGATCAGCGGTATCTGCTTCTTGAGAATGCCGGGCCCATTATCCTGAATGCCGACCTTGTACTTGCCCGCACCGGTCTGCTGAATGTGAACCCAAATCTCGGGCAGAATGCCGGCCTCTTCGCACGCGTCGAGCGAGTTGTCGACCGCTTCCTTGACCGTCGTCAACAAGGCCTTGCGCGGATTGTCGAAGCCCAACAGATGGCGGTTCTTGGCAAAGAACTCGCTGACCGAGATCTCTTTCTGATTCGCCGCCATCGCCTGGGCGGTGGTGCGCCGGCCGGCCGGCTTGCGGGCGGGCGCGGAGGTTTCTTCACTGGCGTCGTGTTCGTCGGCCTCGTGTTCAGCAGCTTTGCCATTCGACTCGGCAGCTCGGACTTTCCGTTTGACGGTTTTCTTCTTGCGGGCAGGGGTAGCCAAGGCGAACTGCTCCAATGTTGCTGACTTCTAAAACGATGCGGCCGCTATGCGATCGGCAATCCTTCGCCCCCAATCCCAGCCAAGCCGTACGATTAGCGGTTAGGGCTGCGTGTTAAACCTTGCGGGCCGTGCCGATTATAGCGGCCCGCCGGGGGCTCTCCCACCCGAGCAAAGGGGGTGAAACTGGTACGATGTGTTCAACTGTTACAGCTGTCAAATAAAGATTCACCCGCGGGGGCCGCACTGTCCGATTCCTTGCCCTACGGAGCGAGATGTTTTCCCGCTCCGCCCCACCACAGGATTTGCGATTCCCCATAACCGCCGGTCGATGTGGCACACCTCCCCCCGGTGGAGTGCCACCCCCCAACATCGACACCCCCCGCGGCGGCCCCCTTTCCTACCTGCCCGAGCCAAAGCCGGGCGACCCAATCCCGGAAAAGGAGCACGCCCCCATGCGTCGCCTACAACAAGTTGTCTTCACGGCGTGCATCGCCGCGATGGCCTGGCAAACGCTGCCCATCACCACCAGCACCACCGAAGCCGAGTACGGCTGGGAAGGTCGCCGGCGTATCAGCTACCAGTACTCGAAGGACCTGTTCTACAACCAATACGTAGGACCGGGCCCCGGCGCGGCTGCCGCCGAAATGTACACCTCGCCGCTCCCTGTGCCACAGCATGTCGGCCACATGTACAACACGTACCAGCCGTTCTATCCGAACGAATACATGTACCACCACAAGCGTTCGTACTACAACTATCACCCCGGTGCTGGTTGGACTCGCACGAATGCTCGCTATCGTAGCGACTGCTGCTGGTGGAAGGGCGACATCTGCTGTGGCGCCGCGAATCCGTTCGACTTCGGCGCGCTGCTTGATTGCTGCACTCCGTAAGCATTGCCTCGCCTAACGTGCAAGACGCGGTTCGCACGCAGAGCCACGCCTTGAGATCTCACACAATCGTTTGGGAGCCCCCGCTCATGTCCAAATACTACTTACTCGCGGTGCTCGCCTTGGCGACCACTGCCTCGGCTGTCGGCACGACCGCCAGCGCCATGGATCCCTATGTCTGGCCGAACCGTCGTGCGGAAACGTACGCGTGGCACGGTGGCTACGCTCATTCGTCCTACGGTGCGCCGGTCGCGCTGGTCGTCCCCCCGACCGCGAACCTGCAAACCAACTGGGGCTGGGGCGTCGGCAGCTCGCGCATCTCGCGCATCGACCACCAGTTCGGCCGCAACTACGGCGGCCCAGGCCCCTTCGGCGGCGGATTCAAAATGACTCCCCGCTGGCCGCACGACACCACCAACTTCGGTGTCTACTCGGTCCGCGGACCTTGGTAGTCGTGAGGTTGTCGAGAACAAGAACAGATCAAGCCGCGAGCCCCCGCTCGCGGCTTGGTTTGTTTGGTGAATCAGAGTTTTATAGGACTGTGGGAGGGCTCTCCGAGCCCGATTATCTGTCGCTGTAGAGAGTTCATTCGCACTGTGTCGAACTAAACGCGACGACAACTGGACATTATCCCAAAGGGATTACGTCTTTCAGCCTAGGGTTGCACCGAAGTAGCTACCCTGAGAGCGGGATTGGCTATTCTATTCCCGTGGTATCGATGTTGGATGGCCTTGGGTCCACGTAGTAGATGCCGAATCGTTCGAGACTGAACATTACACCCGCCACCTTTTCCCAGTGCTCGTCGAAACGCTCCCGCCACTCTGCGTAGGCGTTGTTGCGTATCTGAGGATCGTTCCAATACGCAGGTGGTTGGTCGAGATACACCTTGCCGAAGTCAAGAACGTAAGGAGGCTGGACGATCTCCATCTCGATTACCATCAAGTCTTCGTCGAAATCAATCAGTCGCGGAACGGCGAACCCGTCAATCGCGTCAACACCCGCAGCCGCCAGCCGCTGGTAACTTCCAAGCTCTACGTCAAAGTTGCTTCGGCGATGGAGTGCTTTAATCGCCGAGTCACTGGTTCGCCAAATTGTCCCGTCACTCCCGTATCCCAGCTTCTGCTGCTCGACTACAATACGGTTTCGAGCCCTGGCATACTGCTGGACTCGCTCAAAAAGCTCTGAGTCGCTCCGCATGTTGACTTCCCCAGGTTACTCGGCGTCCGTTTCGCTGCGTTTGGTCGTGGGCGGAGCTGCCATTGCGCTGTCGCATGTCGGGCCTACCGAGTTGGTCGTGCGCGGCGAGTGCGTTTCGATCGGTCCTTGTAATGGTCAATTGCAAGTCATTGTCGATGGCCAAGTCTCCAGCAAGCCCGTGTTTTTGCCGTTCGGCATTTCCGGACCAGGACAGCGAATAAAGTATCTCTAAGCTGTTCTAGTTGGTACCCCCTTCACTGAAGACTGGAAATGGCTACTCATACTCAGAGTAGTCTACTTCTGGCTCTCGAAGCCAGTCGTCATTATCTTCTTCCTCAGCATCCAGTCGAATATTTCCTACCTTGGGGTCGACGTAGTAAATGCCATACTTAATTTGGAGGAAGTGCAGTACCGCATTTACTTCCATCCAGCGACTCCCGAATTCCGTTCGCCACTGCGACTGATACCGCTTGAGATCTTGTTCGTCAGCGAGATACGATGGTGGTGCATCAAGGCTGGCTTTACCGAAGTCGAGAAGGTAAGGAGCCTGCACAAAAGTGACTTCAATAACGCGTGTGTCCAAGTCGTACTCCTCCAAGACTGGAACATTCAACCCACAAATCTGATTCACTTCATGTAATGCAAGTCGCTTATAGCAACGAAGTTCATTCTCAAAGTTTTCCTGACGATAGAACGCCTTTATGGCCGAGTGTTTGGAGGTTTTCCAAACATACCCATCAGTTCCATCGCCAGCTTTATCTTGACGCCGAATTCGCCGCCCTCTACGCTTAGCGTAGGTATAGGCATTCGCCCGAACCTCTCTCTCGTTTGGTAACATGGCAACAAAGACCCGCGGTCACTCTGCTAAAGTTGTCATCACCCTCATCCATGGTGAGCGGCGGATCCCCGTGGCTCAAGTGGGCAACAGTGGCATCTTAGTCCGTACATTGGATGAACCGGTACCTCCCGGCGAGGCCATCCTTGCCATCCGAATCGACGACTCGAAGAAACGCCACCGGATTGTCTTACCGGATGGCATCACCGAGCCCAATCGTTTCGCGAAGTTCTTCTAGGTCGGTTAGACCACCCCACTAATTCTAGTCCCGCCATCCCCCAGATTGCATCGCACGTGTCGAGCAAACATACTTGCTCGTCCAATGAAAGAATTCTTCGACCGCATGCGTAGCCAGTTGCTGCCTGGCACTCAAATATCGGACCTCGAGCAAAACACCATCGAGGCCGTGGTGAAACGCATGCGCGAAGCGCTCGGTGCTGGGCGTGGCATTCGTCTCTCGAAAGACGAACTGCGAATCCTCAGCCTCTACGGGCTCAAGACGCAACTCGATGCCGAAGAAGACTTGCCCTTCGACGGGCGACCTCACTAGCTCCAAAACAAACTAAGCCGCGAGCAACTGCTCGCGGCCTAGCCGTATTGTTAGTTGGTGCGAATAGTTCGCTCAGCCCGCACAAGCATCGCACGGCCCGACCGGCACGCGGACCATCACCGTCCGCGGAACGCGAATCGTCTGGGTGAAAGGCACCTGCTTCTGCACCGTGTGCGGCACCTGGACCTTCTCGACCTTGGTCACCAGCTTGCAGACCTGCACGGTGTAAGGCTCGACGCGCTCTTCCCGCACCATCTTGCAGGTCGTTACCGGCACCTCGCGGACACGCTCCTCGCACACCATGCGAGTTACCTGCACAGGCACCTGACGCTCGACACGCTCGACCACCTGGCGGCAGGTCTGCACGGGAACCATACGGACCTGTTCCTCACACACCATGCGGGTAGTCTGCACGGGCACTTCGCGAACTTGCTCCTCGGTCACCATGCGAGTTACCTGCACGGGGATGCGATCAATCACTTGCTCGGGCACCATCTGCGTCACTGGCACCTGCACGGTCACCAGGTTCGGCTTCCACACTTGCTGCACCACGGCTTGCGCGGGAGCTTGCTGAGTTACCCAACCAAGACCAGGGCGAGTGGTTTGCACTTGGCCGGTCGCGGGATTCACGGTTTGGATCGGCGGAACCCACTGCAACCGCGGCCCGGTGCTCGCTCCAGGAGCGACACCCACCACTTGATTGACGAAGCAACCCTGATCAACCACTTGCTGCGTGCAAGTCGTGACGGGACGCATCACGGTGCGAACCTGCTGACGTTCTTGGGTTTCAACAACCGGACGCTGAACGCAATAGCGCTCCTGGCGGACCGAAGTCTCAATCACAGGACGCTGAACGGTAAAACGCTCTTCGCGCTGCGAGGTTTCGACGATGTTTCGCACAACGTTGTAGCTGGCGTCGCGGTACTGAGTTTCGACCACGGGACGCTGCACCGTGTAACGCTCTTGGCGAACCGAGGTCTCGGTCACCGGCTTGAGCACCGTGACGCGACGCTCGCGCTGTTGGGTTTCCATGACGGGGATTTGGCGGGTGACTTCGCGTTCTTCGAACGCGGTCTCACACACCGTGCGGTACGCGGTGACTTGCTGCTCTTCGAAAATAGTTTGGCACTCGAGGCGATACGTCTGACCGCACGAGTCGCACCCGCCATTGGCCGACGCTGGAGCCACAGGCACTAAGCCCAAGACCATCGTGCCCGCCAAAACACACCGCAAGTAGCTGGAAGCAGTCATTTTTGTTATCCGCTGACTTTCAAACACCCCAAGTCGTCACCTCCCTGTCCATTTGCCGGCCGAATGCCTTCCCCGCGGAACGCACCCAACCGACGATCACCACCGCACCGACTTCCTCCTGGCGATGCGTAACGGCTAAAATGGTTCCCCAGCCCCGCTGCGGAACCCAGCTAGAGAAGTGTGCCTTGCAAAACGGCTGGCGGCAAATCGAAATCCACCGTTACACCTGCTAGCAAGACAAAAAGGCTCAAGCCTGTTTGCACTTCCGTCGCTAAAAAACTTTGAAGCCACCGGTATTGTGGGGCGACACACCGCCGCGCAACAAGCGGCAAACCCCGAATGCTAGCGGGATTTTGCAGTGCCGCCGAAGCACAATCGATGCAATCGCTACAGCTTGAAGATTCCCTACTCAACGAGCTCTAGGAGGGCTCTCCGAGCCCGATTTGGCAACTAGTGTTAGCAGAAATAGTAACCAACCACACGCCTCACGGCGTCCGCTCGCTTTAGATCTCCTACGCTATGCACCTGCTGGATCTGACGCTCGACACACCCGCCCAGAACCTCGCGCTCGACGAGGCGCTGCTCGATGCCTGTCTCGCGCACGAGCTTCCATCGCGTATCCTTCGCTTATGGGAAGTCCCCAGCGCGATGGTCGTCATGGGGCGAGGTTCGCGGCTGGCGGACGAAGTGAATCTCCTAGCGTGCCGCACTGAAAACGTCCCTGTGCTTCGCCGAGTCAGTGGCGGCCTGTCGATTGTCACGGGCCCCGGGTGCCTGATGTACTCGGTGGTCGAATCCGACGCCTCCCACACCAAGGGCAACATCGATGCGGTCCACGCCCACGTGCTCGACACGCTGGTCAGCGGACTCCGCGCTGCGGGGCTCGACGTCATGCGCGCGGGCACGAGCGACCTAGTCCTCGCCTCGCCCGATGGCTCGCTCCTCAAGTTCTCCGGCAACAGCCTGCGAATGAGCCGCGGCGGATTCCTGTATCACGGCACCCTGCTCTACGACTTCGATTTGCCCCGTATTTCGCGGTACCTCCGCCAGCCACCCCGCGCGCCGGAGTACCGCAAAGACCGCGGCCACGACGACTTCGTCGTCAATTTGCCGATCAAGCAGACTCCATTGCGCGAAGCTATTGTCGCCGCCTGGGCGGCGCGGGAGAATTTAGAAGAGTGGCCTCGCGAGCGAGTCGATCGACTCGTCGCCGAGCGCTATTCGACGGACGAATGGAATCTGAGCCGCTAGTTCAACCGCAAACTTACCACGACCCTGACGGGCCCCGCTCGCTATGTCGCGTTATCATTTGATTCAGATGCTCGATCGCTACCTTGCGCTCTATCCGGACGAGCAAGCGATGGTCGACCAGATTGTCGAGCTCGTCGAAAACCACGCCGACTGTTTCGAGCGAACCTGCCGGCCGGGGCACATCACGGGGGCGGCGTGGGTCGTCTCGAGCGACCGCCAGCGCGTGGCCCTCGTGCACCACCGCAAGCTCGGGCGCTGGCTCCAACCTGGCGGGCACGCCGATGGCGATGACGATGTGGCCATGGTCGCGTGGCGCGAAGCGACCGAAGAACTCGGCCTTACCCATATATCCATCGTCGAGACCGGCGGCACGCTCGTCCCGCTCGATGTCGACGTGCACGACATCCCGGCGCGTTACGACGCCGCGGGCAACGTCGTGGACGACGCCCACCAGCATTACGACATTCGCTACTTGTTCGTCGCGCACGATCAAACGCTCACCGTCAGTCACGAGTCGCATGCCGTGGAGTGGTTCGACGCCCCCGGCGTGCGGGCGCTCACCGACGAACCCAGCGTGCTCCGCCTGCTCGACAAGACAGCCCGTTGGCTGGCGTAACCCGCTCGCCGGGGCTCGGGCGTGGCCCCACTAATCGTTACCACCGCACCTCGCCCCGCCGCAGCCGGAGGCTCGAAGGTGCCCGATCCATTGCAAACCTGCCCGGTTCGCCTATTCTGCAAGCTGGCCCCCAAAGGCCCCGACCTGCCCAGGAGACCAGCGGCGATCCGCTTTCACCCTACAACGAGTTGCAGGGCATGGCGAGCCGACTACGGTTTTTCCTGTAACTAGATTGCCCGTACCTTGATTTCCAAAATCTTGATTGCCTGACTTTGCTTGCCTGTCCTTTGCCGAACACGACTAAGTAGCCCCCGTCCGTAACGTCGATGAGCGAATTCCTCTTTCGATACGAAACGCTCGAGCCCACCACGTGGGCCTACTTGTCGGCGCTGTTGATCATTGCGCTCTTCTTCAAGTTCAATCGCATCTTCAGCATTCGCAATCTCGATCTCCTGCTCCTGCTAATGCTCGCCCCCGGCTTGCTCGGCATTCGGCTTGGCATCGAGTACGACTCTCCCACCGCCGAGCTGTTCGGTTACTGGTGGCTGTTCGGCGTTAACACCGTGCTGTTGTTTCGTGCGCTCTGGGACTCGGCCATGGTTCGCCGGCCGCTGCTCGATCCGAACATGAACGCCTCGGGACTTCTGTTCCTAGCGGTGTCGCTGTTCCTGTTCCTGATGGCCAACGTTATCGCCAGCAACCCCGATGCAAACGACATGCTGTCGGCGCAGCGGGCCCATTCGCTCTCTCATCGTCAGGCTTCGACGCTCGAACAAATCTCGCTCGAAACACACGGCCCTGGATTTCCGCTGCTCTTCACGCTCCCCGAAATCTCCACCGCGAGAATGCTCGGAGCGCGGGGCGACATGCCTGCCGACGTCGATGACGACGAGAAGAACGAACAGCCCGAGGCGGAAGTCGCAGCACCTGCGAACGACGAGGCGACCGCTGAAGAGACTCCGCCGGCCGTCGACTTCACCACCGGCCAGCTCGTCACCGCCAAAGTCGTCGCCATCATCAGCCAAGCGATGATCTTCCTCGGCATGGTGCTCATTGGTGCCCGCCACTTCGAGAACTTCACCATGGGCTGCGCTGCAGCCATGCTCTACCTGCTGCTCCCCTACACCGCCATGTGGACCGGCAGCGTCACGCACCTACTCCCCGCCGCGCTGATCGTGTGGGCCGTGTTCAACTACCGGCTCCCGATGCTCGCCGGCGTGCTCCTTGGCCTCGCGTTCGGCACCGTCTACTACCCCGTGTTCCTGTTCCCGCTTTGGATCAGCTTCTACTGGCGGCGGGGCGTTGTGCGGTTTGCGATTGGCATTGGCATCGCACTCGCCGCGCTGGTGATCACGCAGATCGCCACCAGCTCCGACTTCGCCATGTTCGCTTCGCGCATGCAACAGATGTTCGGCATCCACTGGCCGCAGTCCGAGAACCTGACCGGTGCGTGGCACTACTGGAACCCCGTGTTCCGCTGGCCGATCCTGGCGACGTTCCTCGGCATGAGCCTGCTAACGTTCCCGCTGTGGCCTCAACCCAAGACACTCGCCTCGCTGCTGTCGTGCTCGGCGGCCGTGATGCTCGGCGTCCAGTTCTGGCACGCCCACTCCGACGGCCTGGCCCTCGCGTGGTACCTGCCGCTCTTCCTGCTGATGGTCTTCCGCCCCAACCTCGAAGACCGCGTCGCCGTGAACGTCGTCCGCTGACGTAACGCATCGAGTGAACTGTGGGAGGGCTCTCCGAGCCCGATCTTCGGCATTTCAAACGAGCATCACCAGCATGCCCGCCGCCATCAGCGCCATCGACACGTCTTCGACAATGGTCACCGTGCTCATCGGCAGGTCGAACATCGTACCGAGGCAGCCGCACTGAATATCGCGGCCGCGGACCACGGCGTTCACCACGCCAATCGTGCCGACAACCATCACCACTAGTGTGACAACGTTCGTCGCGATGGGCCACGCATGACCGGTCGCCGTGATTCCGAGAAGGAACGACACACCAAGTGCAAGTTCCACGAACGGATAGATATAGCCCCAGCCCAGCCATCGCTCGGCGACAATGTCGTACGACGAGTAGGCCTTGGCAAAGCCATCGATGTCGAGCATCTTGAAGAACGAAAACACCACAAAAAACAGCCCCATGAACACGCTCATCCCAAACATCCCCGTCGACGACATCACCGACGAGGTTTGGGCCACGAACATCGACACCGCTGTGCCACCAACGAGGTACGCCACCGTTAACAGCAGCGGCCAGTAGGTCGCTAGCTTCGAGCGATCCTCCGATGGTTTGTGCTGGTGGGCATGACCACTCGTCTCCGACTTTGCTTGTGAGTTGTCCGTCAACAGCGGCTGGAACTCCTCGTGCAGGTCGATGAACCGCCGCACGTACGCGCACTCGGGCAGCACCTTCAGGCCATGCTCTTCGGCGTATCCCAGCGCCCGGCGAGTGAGCGACTCGGCGATGCCATGATTGCGATCGCTCGGAGGAACGTACGTGTGCTCCAACGCAATCACATGATCGCGCGGCCGACTGTAAGTCAGACTGCTCTCCCGGCGATCATGCACAACGTAAAACTTCTCACCCTGGGCGTCGTGTTCAATCTCCGACGTGTCGCGCGTATCGCCCTCGATGTGCAGGTGGCCAGAACTCTGGTGCGGCACGCCGCTGGAAGGGGCCTGCAGATGATAGTCGCCCGCCTGCTGCACCCTCGCGTTAAGCTCGTCGAACGTCACCTTGTCGTCGGCTTCGAGCGTGGCAATGCGCGTGGAGATCGAAACCTCCGCATCTCGCACTCCGGGCACCGCGCGCAGCGCCTCGCCGACCTTCCGCTCGCACGACTGGCAATGCATTCCCTCGACTTCGTAGGTTTTTTGCATGGCGGTACTCCTTCTCCTGGCAATAGTACGCCATCTGCAAATACCAGACCAGTCACAGCGCAGCATCTGGGGGCTGACACTTATGGTGGGAGAGCTCTCCGAGCCCGCTTCCTCACCCGCCCCGCACTTCGGCCACAATCTCACGCCAAGTGCTGACGCGCGGATCCCGCTGCCCAAAGATCTCGACAATCTGCGCATCCACCCAAGCCACATCGAGCCCTTTGCCCTGCGCCCGAATCAACTGCTCGACATCCGCCAAATCCTTGCGACGATAGAACATCATCTTGAACACGCACAAAGTCTCGGCGTCCCAGACTTTGACCATGCCACCTGCCAAAGGAACTTCGCGCCGCCGCTGTCGCGCCATCGCGTAGAAGGGTATCTCCGAGACGAAGACATCCACAGTCCAACCTTTGAAGGAAACGCGGCAGAACCCGTGCTCTTCAAGGCTTCGAGCGGTGGCCTGGCTATCGAAATCGCAGCCTATCCTGCTAAGCACTAGCAGGCACCGCGCGATGCTGTGCGGGTCCGGAAACAGAGTGAAGTCGACATCCAGCGTGCCCCGCGGTTCGGCCCAGTAACCAAGCGCGAGCGCACCGCCTAGAGCGTACTCGCAGCCCTCGGCCTCGAGCGAATTCGCGAGCCGGAGCGCGACATCGCCAACGTCTTCGGCGGGGAGTTCACTGGACATGTTGACCGGCGTGTTTAGCGAGGAATTCCCAAGTCGACGCAGGCCAAGGAGCAGGCTGCGAACTCGCCAGCCCCGCCGACCGCTTACCACGCTCTATCGCCGCGGCACCGGCGCAAGCAAGCTTCAACCGCCTCGCACGTTCGTGCAAGTCGTCAGGCAAAGTGAAGGCGGCACGCTTCGCTTCAATCGCAAACTGATGGGCGTCGTTGGACATGCTCAAATTATACCACAACTTATCCGCCCTGAGACAACGAACGGGTGCCTGGGGACGAGTTCTACGACCCCCCAGCAGGTTCTTTTTATCTCACGCAGAGACGCAAAGGCGATGGCGTCGAACTAAGGCGACGCCTCCGCCGTGTGAAATGTCTGGTCCCACGTGTGATACGCCACGCCGCCGGTGATCTTTAGCAGGGCCTGTTCGATCTGTCGAAGCTGATCGGGCACTTTGAATTGACCATCACCACTGCTGAACCCTATCACCGCGATTGTATTGGTCTTGCCAATACGCGACTCGTACTCCGTATCACTCCCGAGCGCCTCAATGATGGGATGACTCACTTTCGAATCCATCAGCCGAACGGAGAATCGCTGTCTTCCTTCCTCTCCCAGAATCAGTCCATCTGCACTCAGAGACACCGGCAGCCCTAACGGCCTTAGCGCCGTCTCGAATCCCTCCATCCCATTTCGCTTCATCACTCCCATCGCTGCCTGTAGGTCAGCCGGAATCTCTGGTTCCGAGTAAAGGATGTAGCAAGCTTCGGTTCGCTCGGTCGGCTCAGCGTTTACGGCAACTTCAAACTCCGCGGGCTCCACCGCTCGATCGTTCCAGGCATCGTAAGACAATCGCACCTGAGCCTTCCCTGACGCGGCGTCGCGCGGAATGACCATCTCCGCATACAGCGTGTCACCACAGCATCGCTTATCCAGCTCCACAATCTCAACAATCGGTTTCCCTTTAGGATCCTTATTTGCAAAGGTGAAAACAGCCGTCGGATGGCGATCACGTGGCGGTTCGTATTCCGTGAGTGGTGCAAACACTTCGTACTTGAAATTCTCGGCGGCAAGGCATTTGGTGCCGACATGCACGTCGAAAACGGACGGCTTGGGCCAAGTTTCGAGTTGTTGCCCCGGTCCCCACTTCAATTCAAACGTGAGAGGCCCGTTCAAGTGGGTGACCTGCGCCTTTTCTGGCGAAGGACTCAGAATCTGGCCATTTTGAACCGCACGACCGTCTGCAGCGATGCGCATTAGCGAGGCATTCTCCCAGTCATTCGCGGCTCGCTCTTTCTGAATCTTGCGATCTCGCTCATCCTGCGCGACAGCCCCTTCCACACGCACCCAGAAGTGAAGCGACAACTTGGTACCCGCCACTTCGCCAATCGGGAATACATTCATTCCCGAATAACCTTGCTCCTTCGCCATTTTGAAGTTGGCCGAGGCCTCCTGGTCAAGTTCCACCTTGTCCTCGGGGTCGGTGAGATCGCCGTCGCCATCACGATCGAAGTACAACACGTCGGTACCGTCCATCACGAGCCACGACCGATGCTCGGCATTTTCACCGAAGACAACCAGCGCGTAGTGAGGCTTCGAGCGATACTCGGGCTCCCGACCAATCGTACGCGGGATCGCCGCCAGATCGACCGCGAGCGCATGGCCCGCAAACAGAATGAGCAACCAAGCCATCCACCCCCTCTTCGTCGCACACGAGAACGAAAACATAGCATTACTCCTTTAGGTTCTCTCGATCATGAAGCGTCGCGGCTCATTATCCTCCAAAGCAATGAGTCGACGCAATCAGCGCGGAAGAGTTTCCTGAGAGCATGCCAGCATCAAAGCGATACCTGGACATCAAAGCGCGACAGCTTCGATTCCCCCGGGTGCCTGGGGACGAGTTCTACGAGCCCCCAGAGAGTTAGGGCTCGGCTACCGACCCGAGTGTCAGCGACACTTGCCCAATTGGTGTTTGTTTCGCTCGTTGACATTGGCGGGCACGTGTCGGTGTCGCTGGATAAGCTTGGTATCTATTTCGACGAGCCACAAAAGCTAGTCTTTCGCAATTTTTGCCTGGAATCGAATTAACTTTGGGTAGACAGGATTTGCCGTGAATCGTCGAGTAGATCTGTAGCCTGTCCGCCAACGTAATCCCACACCACTACTTTTCCGAAGCCAGTGGTTGCGGCCGCTGCCAACACTGATGGATCGAAGAGTTGTTCCAACATCATATCGAATGGCAAGAAATGCTCTTCGCTAGTTTGTCCGGTGGCAATCAGTAAGAGCCATATCCGGTCTCGATCAATGGAAGTGCTATACGTCTTTTTTGACTTCTTTATGATTGCCGCTCTCAAGACATCGATGGATAAAGACGGAATAATAAAACCTCGATCGCTATCCTCCCATCGTATGGGACTGTCAACACAGCCGTGCTCCTGGCGGATGACGTTGATCGAGTTCAGGAATTGACCTACGGCTGATTTGCGAAATCGGTCAACCTGGGATCGATCCGGCAAGAGTGGATTGATACTGTGATATTTGTATAGTGGAATGTCAGCATACTCCGAGAGAACATACTTCCGGATTGCTTCGGCGTACCGTTTCGCCATTTTTCGGACTTCGACTGCACCCACGCGAAGTGCAAGCGCACCCGAGAATTTTGCAAATGCCGGATCAATATTGGCCTGAGCCGCTAACTCCTCCTGAAGTACTCGAAAGTGACTCTGGGCTGCTCTAGCAGCCGATCCTTTACCTGCATCCCCTGCATCGTCACCAATTAGCTCGGTTACCTCGATCGGGAAATCTCCCCTTTCCCAACTAGCCACAATATCCGGGTGCGGCGGATCCATCGACCGGCATTTGGGTGTGCGCGCTAGATGCGGGAACTGCTCGAAGAACTGCTCTACCAGAAAAAGTTCTCTCTCCGGATTCGACAATGATTTGCGAAGTAAAGCCATATTCACTCCTGTTTTCTAAGTGGGGAGGATGCCGCGCCCTCAGTATTGACTTCCTTCACTTCCCACCTCCCCCACTTCCATACGCCAACCGCCCCGGATCGCTCTTCAGCAACCCGGGGCGGTGTGGTTTCGGTGGTTCTCTCGACTTCAATAATCAGCTGCTGGCGGGCCTCGTTAGATGCCCCACACATCCTGTTACCAGCAGCCGGTATTCTTCTGGGGGGTGGGGTCTTGGGGCTTGGGACTCGGGAAAGAATGCTTCGACGAAGTCGAATTCCTTACCCTAGTCCCCAGATCCCAGTCCCTAGTCCCTTCTTATGAGCATCCCATGCTGTTGCCGCAGTTGTGGCATAGGTAGCAGTTGCCGTTGCGGACGGTGATGCTGCCGCAGTTCTCGCAAGCGGGGGCGTCGGTTTGGAAGCCGGCGAATTGTTCGCTGCGGGTCGTGTGAGCTTCGAGGTCGTCCGACATCCGAGCACCCGCTCGTTCGAGCATTTCGGTGTTGAGCTCAAGCGTGGCGTGGCCGTTGGCGTAACCGTTGGCCTTGGCACTGATGGCCTTGGCCTGGGTCATTTGGGCTTCGACTCTTTGGGCTTCGCTGCCCCCGCTTAGCCCATCGGCCTTCTTGGCGACGGGCTTGGACTCAGAGAGGCCATCCTCCGTGGACTTGGCTGCCGAGGTTCCCCCGGCTCGCATTCCGCCCGCTCCGTTGTCACCCGGCGTGGGGCCACTAGTGGCTTCCTTGTATCCGGGCAGGAACTCGATGCCGAGCCAACGGAAGATGTAGTCGATCAAGCTCTTGGCGATGCGGATGTCGGGGTTCTTCGTGTAACCCTGCGGCTCGAATCGCATGTGCGAGAACTTACGCACGTAGTCTTCGAGCGGCACGCCGTACTGCAGGCTCATCGACACGCTGGTGCCGAAGGCGTCCATCAGGCCACCAATCGTCGAGCCTTCCTTCGCCATGGTGATGAAGAGCTCGCCCGGCCGTCCATCGGGGAACATGCCGACCGTGATGTAACCCTCGTGACCCGCGACGCTGAACTTGTGCGTCTTGCTGTCGCGGGTGTCGGGCAAGCGTTCGCGGCGTGGCTTGCCGAGCGCGGCGGCCTCGTCCTTCGCTTTGTCGCCCATGCGGCTGGTGTTCAGCGGCTGGCTGTCCTTCGAACCGTCGCGATAAATCGCCAGGGCCTTGAGACCAAGCTTCCAACCGTCGTAGTACGCCTCGGCGATTTCCTTTGGCGTGGTGTCGCGGGGCATGTTGACCGTCTTCGAGATCGCACCCGACAGGAACGGCTGAGCAGCCGCCATCATCGAGATGTGAGCTCGCCACGGAATGCTCCGTGTGCCACCCGCCGGGGTGAACGCACAGTCGAACACCGGCAGGTGCTCGTCACGCAGGTCGACCGCTCCTTCGATCGTGTCTTCGCGATCGATGTGGCTGATGATCGACTCGATCTCCGGCTGGCTGTAGCCGAGCGTTTCGAGTGCCAGCGGCACCGTACGATTGACGATCTTCAGCATGCCACCACCGGCGAGCTGCTTGTACTTCACCAGGGCGATGTCGGGCTCGATGCCCGTGGTGTCGCAGTCCATCATGAAGCTGATGGTTCCAGTGGGTGCAAGCACCGTGGCCTGGGCGTTGCGGAAACCGTGCACGGCACCCGCGGCGAGCACGTCGTCCCACACCGAGCGAGCGGCACCGACCATGTAGTCGGGGCAGGTCGGGTCGATCTTCTCGACCGCATCGCGGTGCATCTGCATGACGCGAAGCATCGGCTGGGCGTTCTCGTCGTAGCAGTCGAACGGACCAACGGCTTCGGCGAGCTCGGCACTGGTGAGGTTCGCTGCACCGTGCAGCATGGCGGTGATCGCACCGCACACGCCACGACCTGCGTCGCTGTCGTACGGAGTGCCCGCCGACATCAGCAAGCTGCCGATGTTCGAGTAACCCAGGCCGAGCGGACGGAACAGGTGGCTGTTGCGAGCGATGTTCGCCGTCGGATAGCTGGCGTGATCGACCAGGATCTCCTGAGCAATGAAGAACAACCGGCAAGCCGACATGAAGCCTTCGGTGTCGAACATGCCGTCGGGCTGACGGAACTTCATCAGGTTGATGCTCGACAGGTTGCACGCCGTGTCGTCGAGGAACATGTACTCGCTGCACGGATTCGACGCGTTGATCCGACCACTATTCGGGCAGGTGTGCCAGGTGTTGATGGTCGTGTCGTACTGCACACCGGGGTCGCCACAGTGCCAAGCACAATCGGCCATGCGATCGAGCACCTCGCGGGCTTGATAGCTGGGGCCCTCGATCGAGTTGTCGGTCACCCAGCGGGTGGTCCACTTCTCGTCCTTCTCCAGGGCGTGCATGAAGTCGTCGGTCAGGCGAACCGAGAGGTTGGCGTTTTGGAACATCACCGAGCTGTACGCTTCGCCGTTGAAGTTCGACTCGTACTTACCGCTGGCGATCAGCGTTTGAGCCTTCTTCTCTTCGTTCCACTTGCACTCGATGAACTCCATCACGTCCGGGTGCCAGACCTTGATGGACTGCATCTTGGCGGCACGGCGGGTCTTGCCACCGCTCTTCACCACGGCAGCGATTTGGTCGTACACACGCATGAACGACAGCGGGCCCGAGGGAATGCCACCGCCCGAGAGCTTCTCACGCTTGCTACGCAGCGTCGAGAGATCGGTGCCCGTGCCCGAGCCGAACTTGAACAGCATCGCCTCGCTGGTCGCCAGGCGCATGATGTCTTCCATGTTGTCCGACACGTGCTGAATGAAGCAGGCCGAACCCTGGGGGTATTCGTAGGGGTTGTCGGGCTGGACGACATCCTGCGTCGCGGGATCCCATCGCCAGTTGCACTTGTCGCCACGCACGCCGTACTGATGGTACAGGCCAACGTTGAACCACACGGGCGAGTTGAACGCTCCGTACTGGTGCAAGCAGAGCCACGACAGGTCGCGGTAAAAGCGTTCGCCATCGGCGGGCGAGGCGAAGTAGCCGTCTTCCAGCCCCCAGTCGGTGATGGTACGGGTCACGCGGTGGACGAGTTGGCGGACGCTGTACTCACGCTCGGGGGTGCCGACTTCGCCGTAGAAGTACTTGCTGCAAATCACGTTCGTCGCGAGCTGGCTCCAAAAGCTAGGGACTTCGCAATTGGTTTGCTCGAACAGCACTTCGCCCTTCTCGCCCTTGATCTGCGAGGTGCGAACCTCCCAGTTTACCGTGTCGAACACGTCGCCCGCGTTCTCGGGGCAGAACGTGGTATCGATCTTCAGCCGGCCATGGAATCGCTTGTTGCCCGAGCCGTAGGCGCGGACCGAAACAGACGACAAACCGGGTTCGACAGTAGCCATGAGAGAATCTCCTATTCTTTGAATCGTAGAAATCTGGGGCATCCATGTCCTCGGGCGTGAGGGGTGCAAATGCACGGATTCAGGCTAGCCGAATACGGTACATTTGTCCACAACGCCAACAGTCGAATCATCGACTAGCGAGTAGTTCGCCCTCCAAGCAGCCGTGTCTAACGGAGGTCTTGGGGGCGAGGTATTTCGGAGCCCACTACATCTTGGTTGCGGGCTCCTAAAACTCGGTGGTTACCGAGGTCATTAACACCATCTACCCCATATATTGTAGGCGATGCCCTTTGGCCTACAACATTTGGGCGACTGAAGGCCAAATCATACCCGCCTGAGTTGAGGCGTCAATCGGTTTCTTTGTGTGTCGTAAGTCGCTAGCACACAACAGGTTGTGGCAAGGTGTGAAGTGCTGGCGAAGCTAGCATGAAGCAATTATGAAGATCGTAAGCCTTTCTGCTGCAAAGGGTTATGTAAATCGGTCATCCTATGACTACCTGCCAGAGCCTTTACAAAGTTTTTTGCCCCGCCATGGGGACAGTTCCTTACCACGATCGACACCACTTACCTGGACTATCACGACCCCCTAAATCGCCATCTGCAAAAGGTTCCCTTCGCGTTCCGGTTTTCCGCATGGTCGACTTGGACATTCGTGGCATAATGGAGACGTGGGGAATCTTGGCGGACTCACGTGGGGTGAGGTCCGCGCTGGTGGGCGGCTCGCGCAATTAGCCGCCGCTTTGCAGCCTTCGGGCCAAGCACTGCAGACTTCAGGCGAATAACTCCATGTAGTCCACCGAACGTAGGGGCGGCATGAGCGTTCAACCTCCAGCACGCGACGACGAATACCGCGACGACGAGCGGCACGATGACCTACTAAGTCATTGGTGCAGCGAGGTCATCGACGGCGAGCCCTCGTCCGACGAGTTCGACGCCCTGCTCTCGGGAATCGCGGGGTCCAAAGGAGGTCGCCGCGAGTTGCTGTTGCACTTGATGCTCGACTCGCAGCTACGAACCTTGCTGGGCACCGAGTCAGCCATCGACGACGAATCGAGCGACAGCCTAAGCGTTTAAAGGTCAGAATCAGCTCGCGCGTTTTCCAACATCGATGCTCCTTACATCGACACTCCTTACATCGACGTGGTGCCCCGCGAGTTTTGTCGCGATTTCGCCAATATTGCATTGGGTGCGACATTACTCTTTTTCGCCACGGCGAAGATAACGCCCCAAGTGCTTGTCAGTACACGAGTTGCGAACCTCCGTGTGAAGGCCGTCCAAAGGATAATGTCGCAGGGGGTAACCGCAGGTGCGACATTACGAAGGCGGAAGGTGGAAATCGGAAAGGGGAATCCTAGTAGGCCGGGTCAAGCTCCGCGCCGACCCGGCGCTTCACGGCATCCACCTGCCTCTAGGGAGCCTAGGGACGAGTCCTGCGAGCCCTCAGTACTTTCCCTTCTGGGGGCTCGCGGAACTCGTCCCCAGCCACCCAGCGTGAGCCCTGGCTCGCCGGTCGTTTTTCACTACTATTTTCAAGTTGTCAAAGAACATTCGTCCACCACTTCGGCGAACGTGATCATCAGAACATACCCGAGGCGCGCTTTCTAGTCCCTTTCTCAAAAAAAGTGGAAAAAGTCGTAGGGCCGAAATCTCCGGGAAAACACGTTTAACGCCCAGCCGCAGGCGCCGGCTAGGCTCGCCATCCGAGCGGTCAGCTTCCCCCAGGGTTAGGCCCGGGCCTCGTTGCGGTCTCGGCGAAGCTCCGGCTGATGGACGACCGCGACTCGACCGCGATCATCACCAACGCGTACCCAGGGCGACACTCCGGCTCGTACCTCGCCTTCGCTTGCCCTGGGCTGACATGTTGATCCCCTTCGGGGAGCGAAGTCACCGTCATCACGCAATCTCAACGCGCAAGCTCAACTGGCAAGCTTAAACGCCGGTGGACTGTCGGGCGTGCATTTCGATCATGCTGTTCACCTTCTCTGGTGATTGGATTGGCAGAGCGTGAGATCCTTCTTCCAAGATGTAGAGTTTGTCTGCCTGGATGGCGTCTGCCAATTTCTTAGCCCCCGCCCGGCGAGCGATCGGATCGTACTCGCCGGCGATCACCATGCTGGGAATAGTCGCCAGTGCATGGAGCTCTGAGGTGGAATCGTGGCGAGAAAGAGCACGAATCTGGCGTGAGGATACCGGAGGTAGCTTGGCGAGATCGCGCTCGAAGACGTCGCTCAGATTCTTCACAGCCGCGTCGATACCGAGGGCAGCGATGTGCGAGGGGGAGAACACCATCCGCGCAAAAGCCCGCCGTCGCATGGACGCTGTACCCACACTGGTCAGCAAGCCATGCTTCAACAGTGCGAGCGTAGGCGCTAAGACATCCTTCCCTCGATGGAACGTACACAATAGCGCCAGCGACTTCACTCGTTCGGGGTGCCTCAAGGCGAGTTCGTAGGCGACAACTCCTCCCATCGAATGTCCCACGACATGCGTTCGTTCGATGTTCAAGGCGTCCAGCAAGCCAATGGCATCGTTGACCATCTCATCAATCGTAAGTTTCTTTGTATCCCCACAACTCTGACCAATTCCCCGGTTGTCAAATCGAAGGCAATCGAATTTCTCTCGGAGGCCGTCGGTCTGTGGTTTCCATGCGCACCCGGCGCAGCCGACGCCTTGGATAAACAGCATGGGCTCACCAACACCCACGCGCTCGTAACTCAAAACGACGTCGTCTAATTTAACTAGCGGCATTGGGTAATTTCAGTAGATTGCCTACGACGACAGGGAACGATGGGCGCGGGGTGAGTTCTGCCTCGCGGCCTGCGCGGGACCGCGAAATCGATCAGCGTGCCGGTAGTTCCGGCGAGTTCAGAGCACGCCTATACATCCGCGAGTTGGTAGTAACCTTGATTTCGCCATCTTTGCGTGCATAGCGTGCAACGGTTTCTTCCGTACGCCCCGCATATTCAAAGGTCTGGATGAAGCTGCATGAGAGGTCGCCGTCCTCATTTTTCTGGCAGCTATTCAAGTGATCGACAGTGAAGGGCGGGATCTGGGGATACTCCTCAGCCAGAAGATCGTTAACGGCGGTAAGAACGTCCTGAGCTTCGTCGCCCAGTTTCACCTGTTTCTGAAGCTCGAATAAATACTTGTTAAGCGGTCTCACGTTTCCGAGTTCGGCAATCGGACCGGCCTCCAAGAAGCGTTCAAGGCTAAGGGGAATTCGTACGTTCGTCGTACCCTCGCGAAGTTGAATGCCATAGGCAACGGCACGCTCCGATTCCGGAGGGATTCGAACCTTGATTTTCTTCTGCATAGCGTCCCAACGACTCCGAGCTTCTGCCACTAGCTCTTCGTAGCTGGCCGAGACGTTCAAAAGGTTGGCCTCGTGCACGGCTAAATGGAGCAACCAAGTGAGTTCAACAAGCTCGATCCTCCCTTGGTAGGTCGCCGCCTCGCGTACTAAATCGATCTCTTGGCATTCCAGTCGTCCGTCCGCGTACACGTTGATGGAGACTGCCAGCGTATTGGGTTGTTTCGGATTCGCCGACTCGATCGAGTAGTGGAACACCGGAGCATTGATACTATCGGGCATGCGTAGGTCTTCCAGTTGCTCGGGCGTTAGCAAGCGGACAGACTCTTCCACGGCGTTTCCACTTCCGAGACGAGCGTTGCGAGCTTCGAGAAGGGCTTTGGTTCGGGCGGCCGCTAGCTCGTCAGATTTCCGCTTCCACTCTTCCTGTTCACGGCGAGACTTTTCGTGCTTGGCTTCACCCCACACCCTTCCCGTCTTGTCGAGATACGCCCGGGCGGCGGCAAAGTTCACGCCATCGCGCTCGAGTCGCTCGACGAGTTGGGCGTAGGAAGCACGTTTCTGCTTATCGTAATGGGTGACGCTATACTCGGTGCTCACAAGATCGATGGCGATGTTGGGCAGGCCCGACTTCTCACCCATCACTGGCTTCGCTCCAGCGTCGAGTAGCATCTTTGCTAACTCGTATTGATTTTGCTCCACCGCCAGTTCGAGCGGCGCTGTCCGCGGTGGCTTGTAGGGCTTGCCGTCGTCCGTCTGAAAGACATACACGCCCGCCAAATTCGGATCGGCCCCAGCGTCCAGCAGCAGGCGAACCCTTTTCTGCAAGTCGCTGGAGTAGTGAGGTATGACAATAGCAAGTGGCGTCTCTTGCTCTCCGTCGATCTTCAAGTTGGGGTCACCCCGGTTGGCTAGAACCAGTCGTAGATGATCCAGCTCTGGTGACGCACAAGCGAGATGCGTGATACTTACGCCCTTATTCACGCGATAGAAATAGATCGATGAATGCAACCCCAAAAACAATTCCTGCACTTCCAGATCAGTATCGTCCGTCAGCGAAACATTGGGGTCCGCGCCATGCTCGAGCAACAGGCGAAAACGCTCCAAGCGAAAGTCGGGAAATGCCCACAACAAGGGCGTTACCCCTTTTTTTCCGACCGCATTGATCTCAACGCCCAATTCAATCAGCCGGCGCATTTCAACTAGGTCGTCTTGCTCGATCGCTCTACAAAGTTGGACGACCTTATCATCGTCAAAGTATTCCTCTGCTTTCCATCCTTGCCGGTGATGAAAGCGGGTGGTCGGATCGATCTGCCAAGCGATTTTTGCTTGTTGCTCTTTGGCGTGCTCAATTACCTTTCGAGCCCGCGTCACCTGCTCTTCCGATGGTGCGGCTTCGATGATCGGACCGCCCTGCTTGGGCACCGTGCCACCGCCGAGCGGTCCGCGATACTTGGAGGCCATGGTATCGCGAAGCATTACCTCGTTCGCTCGGTCGATCTCTTGGGAGAGTTCTCGATACTCCTGATTTTCGTACAGGCGAAGTTTCTGTCTCATCACGCCAAGCATCTGGGCGTGTACCTCGTCTCGGATTCGTTCGGCGTCCTCGGCATTTAAAGGCTCTTCATACTTCCACCCAGGGTCGTAAACACCACTCACAGGTGGCTTCCACGCCTCGAAGCGTTTGGTCGCCGCGGCGAGCGCCTCGGGACGGTTCAAAACTGGCTTCAGCACCGGACCGCCTGAAATGGCCATCACCGCACCCAAAGCCGTGAGGGGCGAATCGCCCCCCTTCCCCTTCGGTGGATACACCTTCGCGTCGATGGCCGATCGAGTGCGGGCAGCAAAGTACAGAAATCCGGCCTCCGCGAATTGCTCGCTTTCGAGCGCTGCCAAGGCCGCGACCGACAGCTGCATGCTATTCGCCGCGTCGACCTCGGAAGGCGTTTGAGTGGCTTCGGTCGCAGTACACGAAGTGCCGGCAATCAACAGTGCGGCCAATAGGATGCGAACTTCGGTTAGGTAGCACTTCATGGATTACCTGCACTAATAGTGTTGCGCCTCGCGGATTGTACCACATTCCGCCACTCTGGTTGGACGGATGTTGGCGACGCAACGGCAATTCTAGTCCTTTAACAATACACGCGAGCTGGAGCCCAATGGAGCAAACCCCTACCATAAGCATCCGATCGGAGCCGGAAATAAGTGGAGATGGCATTTCCCCACAACGTCCGCTATGGGCTAAGGGTGTCCATTGCCGGAAGCGAGGCCCGCGGGACAAGCATGCGGAACGCGCAATGGCGGGGCGATCGCAAGCGGAAAGCTCACGCCACGGGGCGGGTCTGTTCGATGCTTCTTCTTCCGATAACAATCCGTTGATGGACGCTTCGCAGGGTTTTGATACTCCGCTCATCGACACCGCGCGGTTTGCGCTACGCAAGCTACGGCGTGAGGATGCCGGGGCGCTGTTTCCGACGTTTTCGAACGAGGGGCAGTGTCGGTATCTGTCGAGGCCCGCTTTTCAAACCGTCGACGAACTGACGGATTGGCTCTTAGACAGTTCGTGGCCTGGTCGGAGCTGGGTGGCGCTCGACAAATCGGACGGGACGATCGTGGGGCGCTACGTGGCGGCTCCGGCAACGGACAAGGGAGTGCAGGAGATCGGCTACACCACGGTTGTGGGTCGACAAGGACAAGGTGTGGCAGTGGAATGCATGGCTGCACTCGTTCGCCACTTGTTCCTCAACGAGGGGTGCCGCCGCCTTCATGCGAAGATCGATGCCGAGAACGTGGCCTCGATTGCTCTTATCGAACGGCTAGGTTTCACGCGCGAGGGCTTGTTGCGCGAGCACGAAACGACTCACAAAGGTCTGTGCGACATGGCGATGTATGGGCTTCTGCGCCGGGAATGGCGAGCCGGATAACGCGACCACAACCGCAAGACGAAGTGCATTCGTCGATTCACTCTGCCGCGCCCTCGGGTTTCTCGATGCGGACCATCAGCCACTGTTGGGTTTGGCCGTCGGCGAAGTGGACCAGCGCCTTGGTTTCGTTTTGGGTGAGGTTGTAGAGGCCGGTTTCCATGATCGGGGTGTTCTTTCCGACCACGGTCCACGCGGCGCGCTGGCTCGCTTTGTCGACCATGCCTTCGACCGACTGCGTCTCGCCGGTGGACTTGTTCTGATACGTCCCGGCGATGATGCCTTCTTTGCTGATCGCCAGTTGGAGGAACATGTTGGGCACCGCGCTGGCGTTGCCATCCTGGGTCATTGCGAACACGCCCAAAGGTAGCCACTCCATGTCGTCGGGATTCTCGACGGAAGGGACTTCGGTGGCGATCGCTTCGGCCTGGGCGGCGTACTCTTCGGCGGGGATCGTCTGGCCCTCGGCGTAGACGGTATCTCCTTCGTAGTAGACGTTGCCGCCCGATCCGTAGTCGTAGTAGTTGGGCTGGCTCCAGTTCCACGGCAAGAATGCCGAAGCGGTGGAAAACGTGGCCCACGTCCAGAACACTGGGTTTTGGTCGAAGTGATAGTGGGCGTGCGGGTGGTCGGACCAGAAGTCGTCGAACAGGTGCTGGTCGTCGTAGTGATCGCGGACCTCGTCGCGAACGTTGTCGCCAAGGTTGCCGAGCTGCTCTTGCCTTGCGCCCTGGCGTTCGCCGCGATTGTCCGACAGTTTGGATTGCAGTCCCTCGCGATCGGCAACGCGGGCTGGCTGGCCATCGCGACGGCCTTCGACTCGCTGCCCTCGGTCGGCCACTCCTGCACCTTGTTCGCCGCGACGAGCGACTGCCGCACCTGCTGCCGCCCCGGTGAGGGCGCCGGCACCGGCGGCCGGAACGTGATCGAAGAAATCGGAAACCGCCTGATTACCGCCGGCAGGTCGAGTCGCGACGCCGGGTCGATTGGCACCCTGGGCAGGTCCAACGCCTTGAGCAGGCCTCGCACCTTGCCCGGGCACTCCACCCTGCGCTGGCAGGTCAAGGAAATCCTGTAGTTGCCCCTGGCTCGGTCGGCCCGTGGGGAGAGTCGAGGGGCGATTTCCTGCACCCGGGCGATTCGCTGCGCCGGGCGCGGTGCCGGGACGATTGGGCACGCCTGCGCCAGGTCGAGGCGCGTTGCCGACGCCGGGGCGCGACGCGTTGCCGGGAGTACTGGGTCGCGTGGTGGGCCGAGCGCCGCTGGGTGCGCTTGGTCGCGATGCAGGTCGACTTGCAGGTCGAGCCGCTGGTGCTGCTGATGGTCGGCTCGGACGGCTCATGCTGGGGGAATGACCGGCCGAAGGTCGCGATCCGCCACCCATACTGCCGCCACGCGCTCCACCGCCTCCACCGCCACCGCGGCCGCCACCACGTGCGTAGAGGTCGGCGGAAACAAAAAGTTGAGCGACTAATACTGCGACGATTATCTTGCGAAATGCGTTCATCGTATCGCCTTGCCTGAAGGTATTTGGTTGGTTAAGCCACAATCGGTGATGCTCACTCAGCGGGTGATTCCGCGGCCGATTTCTTGAGCGTGATAGGACCCAGGTTGGGAAGGATCTCGCCGTCCACTTCGCGGCCTGTCGCTTGCCAGGTCATGGTCGAGTCGTCCACTTGGGCCATGATGTTGATGGAGGACGCTTTGCCGCCATCGGGCAGTACCGCCACCGACTCGATGACCCAGCGATCTTTTCGCTTGGTCCAGGTCGCCTCGCCGAAACCACCATCGGAATCAAACACCCACGAGCGGACCGATTGGGTCGACGGATCCCACCCAATGAGCTGAATGCCAGACATTTCAACTTGGTCGCCCACTTTGACGGTAAACGATCGGCGGAGGAAGTTTTGATTCCGCGTCCACTGGCAGGACGTCTCGACGGTGGCTCCCTCCGTTTCGTCCACCCATTCCCCCACCAACCATTCGAGGTCGCTCAGATACGGGTAGTGCGACGGCGCACTCACCACCTCGCCTTCGGAAATGCGATCGAGTAGCCAAGTGCCATCTCGTTTGACATGCACCGCCGAATACGTGGTCTCTTCGCTATTAGACTTTCCGCCGTCGGCGTCGGGGCTGACGAGCGTCGCGGTACCTTGCTCGATGGCGACCGTGGGCGAGAGGAAACTAATGGACGTAATCGTCACATCGAGCTTCGATGGATTGCTACCGGTCAGGATTTCGGCGAACTCGCTTTCGATCATTTCCCGGCCGGACGATTGCTCACCTGTATCGCGATTCTCGTAAATGCCATCGGGTGACCACAGGCTGGCGAGCGTTTTGGCATCGCCGCGGTTGTAGGCTTCGACGTACTTCGCGGCGAGCGCGCGAATGGTGGTTTCGTCCTCGGCTTGGTCGGCCACGGCGGACAACGGAACCCACCACGCGGTGAGCGCCAGTCCAACCACCAAAAAGAAAAGAAAAGAGGTTCTCATGGTCCAGTGCTCCCTTACACGAACTAGAACTCGAACGACCTGCGTCGAGGTCGATTGCCGCATTCAACGACAGCATCCGAAGAGCGATTGTTGTCGCCGTATCGGTACGTTCAGCGACTGGACGTCATCCTACGCCCGCCAAGCCCACAACGCCATCCTGCGCGGCGAAGTGTGCGGAGGAAGCTTGCGGGTATCAAGGATCAATGCATTACCCCGGCAAGCATTGCTTTGGAGCGGTGCATGCTTGCTACTTGGATATACAAGTGCGTTTCCTGCGCTGAAACACGACGCCACTTGCCAGCAAGAGCACTGCGACCACCATCGCGCTCGGTTCGGGCACCGCGAGCACCAGGTAGAGATTGCCGCCGCGTTGTTCGACGGTGAATTCGGCGGCCAAGTCGCTTCGGATACCGTCCGACAACCCGGTGGTCACGATTTCGAGCGTCGTGGGATCGAAGCCAAGGATTGCGTCGGCGGTGGCGATGAGCCACTCCGAGTCTTCGTAGGCCATCTCGGTTTGGTGTTCGCTGAGCACGAGCTGCCAAGGCTCGCCAACGCTCGAACTAAAGGTGAGCGTTCCGTCGACGTGAACTTGGTCCCACGCGGAGTCGCCAAGCTCCCACTCGTAAACGGCGCCAGAACCCATTTCGAGATCGCCCTCGATCACGAGCGTGCCGGGGGACTGGCCCGGAGCGAGGGTGGCTCCTGCGGTGAGGGCGAAGTCGCCATTGACGGTCCCGTCGCCCGCGATGCCTGCGGTGGGACCTTGGAGAGGCAACACGAATCGTTCGCCATCTTTGCGAATGTTGAGCACCTGCCCCGCGTTCGCCTTGAGAGTGCCGTGGACTTGGAAATCAACGAGACCGCGATCGACGAAGTTGAGGGTCGCCTCGGGCGCCCCGGCAGAGACGGTGCCTCGAATCTGGAGGAGATTGTCCTGACCCAAATTGATTGAACCGGGAGACAATGCCGGGAGACCATATTCGAGGTCAACGTTGCCACCCACCAACATCTCGCCGACGAACTGAGTGCCGTACCGGCCGGAAACAGTCAGCGACGAGCCGTTCTCGAGATGCGTGGTGCCGAGTACGTTGACGCCGCCGACCCGCGAACGACCGGTGACAAAGAGATCGCCCGCGAGTTCGTGCGCTTCCGTTTCGTAGGAACGTCCTCGAACTTCGCCGCCCACGAGTCGCACATCGCCAGGGACGACCATGTGCGAGGGGCCGATGAGGCTGAGGATACCCCCGGAACCCACCGAGATGTTTCCGGTGCCTAGCGAATGGCTGTGCCAAAGTTCGATGGCAAGGGAGTCGATCGAAACATCGCCCGAGAAGTTGGGGTTGTTCGAGCTGACCCGAATTTTGCTGCCCATCGCCTGCTGGATGAGTCCATCCGCGGTGAATTCGAGGCTCCCCGCGCCCGTGATGGTTCCCGTGATCGCCTCGTCCACTCGATCGATTCCGATACCCATGATTTTCGAGGGAGAGGCAACGTGGATCGATCCGTTGCCCTTGTAGGTGGACGCCGAGGAGAGAGGCGACTGTCCCAGCATCAAAGCACCGCCGTCAAGCGTGATGGGATTGGTTCCGCCTCCGACACCCACGCTACCCCCTGTGACTCGGATGGAGCCTGGGATCGTGCCGAACACGCCGAGGTGGCCTTGCTCGACAAGGATGTTGCCTGAGAAGCCGGACGAGGTAATGGAAACGAGCAGTGCATCGCCGTTGGTGGTTTTGCGAATGGTCCCCGACCCTGCGAGCCGGATTTCCCGAACCTCGCCCTGTTCGAGTTGGAGTTCGTCGAACTGAATCGCATTCTGTCCGGAAATGCTACGAAGGCTTCCATCTCCTGCAATGCGGATGGTGCCGAATTTATTGGCGGCCGTTGAATCGTACCGCAATGTAACATCGCCGCCGTTGAGGATTAGGTCGGTGCCTGTGGGCAAGGCCGTGCGGGTGAAAACATCCAGCTGTCCTTCGTTGACGAAGGTGGGGCCAGTGTAAGAGTTGTTGCCGCTGTAGACGACGTTAAAGGAGCCGGCACCTGGCGAGAAGGTGACAGCAAGGGGCCCCGCCGCGGGGTCTTCGACGATGTTCGCCGAGACAGCTCCGCGCCCGTAGAACAACAGTTCGTTAAAGCCATCGGGGCCCGTGGAGAGCGTCCCGTTGTTAATCTGTCCGCCATTGCCGAGCGAAATGCCGCCTGACTTTACGATCAGCGAGTGTCCGTTGAGATTGAGGGGGGAGGAGCTATTGCCGAAGCCTAAGGACGCAACGGTAGCTGAGCTGTCGAGGCTGGTATTGCTCGCATCAATGCCCATGTGGTCGGATTGGTCGGCCCCGCTCCAGCTTTGCGGCAAGAACGGTATGGGGGTTAGGCCGCCGGTGGTGAGCGTTGCAAAACCGCTGGTGGCGCTGCTGGATGAGTGCCGCTCGCTCACCATCATCCAGGGGAGAATTCCCTCAATCAGCTGGACAGACCGGTCCACGTGAAGCTGCTGCGATGCGCCGGTGCTGACGACCACGGTCGCACCTGGTGCGCGCTGAAGGGCGGCAAAGGTGAGTCGCTTGTCGACTTCCAGTTCGTCCGAACTGGAAGCGATCTCAATTCTGGAATCACCTGGGTGGAAGTAACCGATGCCCACCCGTTCGTTCATGGCGCCGAAACTGGTGAGTTCGCCGCCATGAAAATGCAAGGGAACTCATCGTCGATACGATCATCGCGCCTGGTAATCCTGTTCGCAAGCTCAAGCGTCCCCTTATGCGAAGCCTCGACTTCGTGCAGATGAATGGCCGAGGTGCTATTCAATCGACCTTCGCCGGTGAGCACCATGGTTCCCTGAACGAGATTTGTGTCACCGCTGTAGTCCGCGTTGGGCGTTTCGACGAAGAACATGGCCCGCCGACCGTACGTGGAGACGCTCCCCCCCGTTACCCGGCCGGCGATATACAAGTTGATCCCGTCGCTGGTGCTTAGAGAGTCGGGCCCTCCCAGCGAAGAGCCTTGGCTACCGAGGTCGAGTGTGCCTGCGAGCCGGACGGAAGAGTTACCAGTGGACTCGCGTGCGACATACAGAGCCGGGACGCGGAGGTCGCCTTGGGAGTTGTTGAGGTAAATATCATCGTCGAAAGTCCCACCATCGCGGAGGTTGAAGAACAGCACGGAGTTCTGTCCTATGAGATGGGTCGCGCCGTTTCCTGTGCCGAGCCCGGCCCCATCGACCACTCGGAGTCGACCGCTTTCGATATCGATGCGACCATCGAAGCCTTGCAAGTTGCTGACGCGGGCTTCGAACCCGCTGGTCTTGCGAAGAAGCCCCACTCCCTCGATGCGACCCGACAGGCTACCGGACTGCAGCTCGAGCCCTTCGTCGACCAAGGTGAGCGCTGCGCCGTCGGCAACGACCACGCCCCCTCCCTCGCGAATGGTGGCTCCCGTGATGGTGGTGTTGTGATTGACCCGCAGCGTGCCTTCGGCCGCTTCGACGTGTTCCGAATACGTGCCGGCGTGATTGAGAACGAGTTCCTGCGTGCGCGGCGGATTGAACATGTCGGTGCGGAACATCCGAGGCAGCCGCGACTGCTGGACGTTCACCAGGACCTTGCCGGAGTGGTCGACAATTATCGGCTCGTCGACGTCGACGTTGAGGTCGAGCTGAGCGTAGGAGACCATGGTGCCATCGTCCGCGGATCCCAGCGCCCTGGCTGCATTGGCTTCCACTCGGCCATTCTGCACCAACGTCATCCCGCGATAGGAGTTGTTCGTGTTCAGCCGAGTGGCTTCGGGGCTTATGCTGCCAAACGTTAGGAGATCGACGGAACCGGTGATCGTCCCATTGAATTGGCCTCCATTTACAGTGGCGCGGGAGTAAGTGGAGGGTTCGAAGATAATCTCCCCATTGAAAGTACCCTTGCCCCCGATGGACCCATAGGTGAGCGGGGATCGACTTGAGGCGTTCATTCGTACCTGGCCATCAATGACGGTGCCTGCATCGGGGACGTTGAGTCCTCCTCCGGCAAGATAGATGTCGCGCGTGAATGCCGTACCCAAACGCAAGACACCACCGTCCACGGTGACGGGCGAGTCGCTAAGGCCGAGCGCCTGGGGATGGTTCGCTTCCAAGATCCCGGTGACGTGAGTGTTACCGGTGTAAGTGTTGGGGCCGTCCAATATCCACTCGCCGGTGACATTCAATCCGCCTTGGTGCGAGAGTGGGTTCGTATGGACTTGCACCATGCCATCGGCGGTGAGGTCGCCCTTTCCCACGACTCCGCCCGTGAGCTGCGAGCGGCCCGCGATCGTGATCGGGCTCCCCTTACCCGCCAGGGTGATGGGCTGCTGGTAGTTGCCGTCTGCGGTGAGGCTAAGGGTGCCGCTCTCCATCGTCACGAGTCCCGTTGCCGTCGCCGCGGAGGTCAGGTACACGGTACCTCCCTGGAGCAGCAAGGGCTCAGCGGTGGGGGCTTCGAGTTGGAGGTGCCCACCGGTCTTGATTTGGGTGCCCGCTGTCGTGGCTCCAAGTCCGTTGGCACTACGAACAGTGACACGCCCACCAGAGACCACAGTCAGCCCCTGGTAGGAGTTATCGCCGCTGACGAAGAGGGTACCACTACTTGCCAAGCCACTGAGGGTAAGTCCGCCCGGACCGGTCAGATTACTCTGAAGCTGGAAGTTGCTTCGCGCGTGAATTCGGCTGTCGGCATCGACTGCAATGGGACCGCTAATGCCATTATTCGAGGTACTCACCTCCAGCGAACCTCCGTTGAGCTGCATGGGTTCGTTGATGGCGTTGGAGGTTGCAATCTCCAAGGTGCCGCTGGCGTGGATGGAAGTTAGCCCGGCGGTGGAGCCGAAAACCGCCCCTTGCCGAACGCGGAGGATGCCGCCACGCACCGCAAGGTCGCCATTCCACGCCGCATTGCCGAGCCTGAAATCGGCAACCCCACCGCCAGAGAGTTCGATATCGCCCTCCGCGGACGTCATGGTGCCTAGCAGAAACAGAGTACGCGATGTCGGCACTTCGATACTAAGCGTCTCGCCCGCGGCGACGCCCCAGGGTGTTGAGAGCGTGGCCTCGGTTGGGGTGGGGGTACCGACAACTAGCCGCGCGGGGGCATCACCGGGTTGGTCGAACGTGACGAGCCCCGTGCCGCCGACTGTGGCTTGCCCGCTGAGCATCAAGAACTGAAGTTGGCCAACGCTTACGGGTCCCGAGAGAACTGGGCGTCGAGAAGCGATTGAGTTGCTACGAATGATCGCGACGTCGCCAGGCTGGCTCGGAACGCCTGCGGACCAATTGCCCGCGTCGAACCAATCGGAGTTGGCATCCTGGCCGGACCAAGTACTGGTAATCGGATCGACGGCGAAAGTCGCCGTGGCACTCGCTATGGAAAGGGCGCATGCGATAGCGAGGGGCGCGAACTGACTGCTCTTCATGAGACACGAACCGTACGGTGGACACTGTAGTGGAAGACTGACTCATCGCCGGCGCGGTCGTGAGCGAGCTCCTAATCTACAGGACTGCGATCCGGAGCTCAATCAAATGCCTGCGAGTTGGGAGTTTCTACGGCCAAGGTGCGTGAAATAGTCGATAAAGACGACCCGCAACCCGTAGCTGGCCGGTACGTATCCCGTAAACCTACTAGCGGCGAGTGGAGCGACGCCTAGCGGCTGCCCTTCATCTTCGAGGCACGAACACGGTCTGCTGGAACCAATGCTCGGCCGGGGCGTGCTCCCCTTCGACGATCGCGAGGCCGGAGATTTGCGAGGCGTCGAGGCCCGACGCGCGAAGCTGCTGGACGATTGCCTTGGGGTCGGGCGAGACGAGCGGGACGACCCAGAAAGTGTGCGAGGGATTGTCCATGCCGGCAATGAATTCGGGCGGCTGAATGGTGGTGGCGAACTCTTGGCCGTGGCGGGTACGCGAGGCGATCGAGCTCGCGTCGAAGTTTGCGAGGCGACGGGCGAGGAGTTTCACCATCGCCGTGCTCGCGCGCTGACGCAGCGCTGCGAACAACTGGGCGTCGGGGAAACCTCGCGCGGAGTGGCCCACCATGGTATCAGGGTCGCGGCCCGTGAGTTCGATCGCCTTCACCAGCAGCGTGAAGAGCGCGGGAATCGACAGCAACTTGAGCAGCCCCATCTTCGCCACGCGGCCGGCATAGGACGACGCTGATTGTTGTGGCCAAGCAGTGGCGAGTTGCTGCATCCGCTCGCGGACGCGAGCATCCCGCACAAGCGCCACGCCACCGCCAAGCGCGGTGGCAGTTTTGATCGGTCCGAAGCTGTAGAGACTCACGTCGACGGCGGGGTCGCGCGCAAGGGAGCCGGTAAACGACTGGGCACAGTCCTCGACTAGCAAGATATCATGCTCGCTGGCAAGTTCACCAAGCGCGGCGAGCGGCATTCGCGTACCAAATAGATGGGCCACCACCAGCACTCGCGTTCGGGGCGTTATCCGCTCGCGAACATCCTCGGCGGACACACAAAGCGTCCGCGGATCGACCGGCACGGCGACGGGGACAAGGCCATGCTCGTGGACGATCCGCTCCATGTGGGGCACGGTAACTTCGCTGAGCAGGACCTGGCTCCCTGCGGGAAGTTCCAGCGCGGCGAGCCATAGATCGAACGCCGTGCGGACCGAAAGCGTGACGAGTGCTTCGTCGCGGGCGTTTTGGTCGAGCGGCAGTTCGCTTGTTCCTGGTGCGCCGAGGCAATAGCCAAGTGCCCGCATCAGATCGAGCCAGCCGATGTCGATGCGGAGCCTTGGGATCATGGCGAGCGGGGCGATGCTGGTTCGCTAAAACGACTGTGGATTCTTGTTCGGCGACGGGTCTTCCCCGTTGGCGAGCGTCTCTGCGCTCGGATCGGAGCGCGACGGTGGTGCCCATCCTGGCGGCATGCTGCGGATGTTGACGTCGCGCTGCGGGAAGGCGATCTCGATGCCCTCTTCGGTGAATCGCTTGTGAATGGCGGTGTGTAGATCGTGGATTGCGTTGCCACGACGTTCGAGGTTCGGCAGGAAGCATCGCAGGATGAGGTTCAGCGTGCTGTCGCCGAAACTATCGAACACAACCACCGGCTTGGGCTCGTCCAAGATATCGGGGTTGGCCTCGACCACTTCGTACAACAGTTCGCACGCGCGATCCGTGTCGGTTCCGTACGCTACGCCCACGTTCACCACCACGCGGTTCATCTGGTCGGACAAGGTCCAGTTCAGTAGTCGCTCGGTGACGAGGTCTTTGTTGGGGACCACGAACTCCTTGCGATCCCAGTCGACAATGGTGGTGGCACGCATGCGGATGCGATTCACGACACCCGTGGTGTTGCCGAGCGTGATGATGTCGCCCACGCGAATGGGTCGCTCGAACAACAGGATGATGCCCGAGACGAAGTTGGCGAAGATCTCCTGCAGACCAAAGCCGAGACCAACGCCCATCGCCGCAACGAGCCAACTGATGCTGGTGCCTGTGATGCTCAGCGCGCGAGCGGCGGCGATGATGCCGATGGTGAGAATCGTATAGCGGGCGAGCGTGGCGATGGCGTACCGGGCCCCCTGGTCGAACGGCAGATGCTGCAGCACGACCAGTTCCAGCAGCGACGGCACGTCGCGGGCGACGACGTAGGTAATCACCAAGGTGAGCAGGCAGCGAAGGACATCGCCCCAACTCATGGGGTCGTCGCCGGTGGACCCGGGCAGCGGATTGTCGTCGAGCCATGCCAGCGCCGGGAACACATCCTGCCAGATGGCGATGGCGCCAAACACTCCGGCAACTACCAGGACCATCCGCAGCAGCTTACGCGTCGCTTCGCTGAGGGCACCCAGGTCGACGGTGTCATCGATCACGTCCGCGATGGCCGCGGTAAGTTCGTCGCCCGAGGTCGACTCGGCAGCGGCTTGAGCCTGAGCGCGGCGTTTCTGAGCCTGTTCCCGGGCCAGTTTGCGTTTGCTAATCAGCACCCAGCGACGTAGCACACCGCTGGCAAGCACCAAGCCCATGAGCATACAGACTGTCGCCAGGACGCGCTGCGAGAGTTGATGGGCCGTATAGTAGTAACCAATGAGAGCCATGAAGCTCAGCACGACGGGCATCGCCGTGAAGGCGGGCCGCCAGATCATGTGGAAGCTAGCCAGCCAGTTACGGTCGGTCCGATCGAGAGAGTGGACCACGGCGCTCGACTTCGAAATCAACAACTGCCACAGAAAGTACGTGGCGTAGGCCATGGTCACCAGGTAGACGACGCGGCCGAGCGAGGCACTCCATTCCGAGTCGGTAGATTGCACGTCGAGACCCACGATCCATAGCATAAGCGGCACCATGAGCATCGACACCCAGCGGAGTTGCCGGCGGAGCTGCGCGAGCGAATTCTTCGACCAACCAAGGTGCGCCCCGGCCAGACCATCGGTGCGGCACGCCTGGCGAAGGAACTCCGAGAACCACAAGAGCCACGCTGCGGTGCGAAGACCTTCGGACAGACCGACCGAAAACTCGGCTTGAACTAGTGGCCCACTCAGCAGCCAGCCCATGCCCCACAGTAGGAGTGGCCACGGCAGCGCAACGACAATGGTGTACCACAGCGTCTCGGCGGTTGGTCGAAAATCGGTGCAGTTGCGTTTCTCGGCTTCGGTGGCCAGCACCTTAATCCGCTGGCGACCCCGTGATTGATACACAAGCAACAGCACAATCGCCGCGATGAGCATGGCGGTCCAAAGCGGCTCGCGGTACGTGGCGTCGCGGAGATCGATGGCCGCTTGCGTCCAGTTTTCGGGGTCGAAACTCCACCACAGCGCCTCGATGCCCGGCTTGAGGTAGAAGGGCTTCCAAGTCGTGGCGGAACCCTCTTGGCCGAGTTGAATCTGCGAAGCCCACAAGGGACGGGCACTGCGAATCCACAGGTCACGCTCGGCGATGAACTCGCGGGCGTCAGAGGTGCTGGTGAGTAGTTGCTCCTTCGCGCTAATCAGCGCACTGAGCTCCGTTTCGAGGTTGTTCAGGTTGGTGGCGTAGCTCTTGAGGTACTCGATCTGGCTCGCCAGAAGCTCGCGGGCGACGATCTCTGCCGCGCCACGATCGGCGGGCGGAATGTCTTTGATGACTTCGTTGACGGCCTCGTCGAGTTTGCCTAGATCTTCAAGACGCTGCGACGCTTCGAACTCGCGAAAGGCGACGTCGTTCTTCTGGTTGTTCCGCTTGGCGATCTCGCCTTCGAGTTGCGAGAGTCGGGGGAGCCTCCCGCGCCAGTCGCGAAGCAGTTGACCGCTTGCCTCGGACAGTCGCGAGCTCGATCCAAAACGCTTCTCGAACTGCGTGATGTCCGAACTAATTTCGGCATTCGCGCGCTGATCGGCGTCGCGCATTGCTGTCACACGATTGAGTTCGTCCAGCAAGTCTTTGACTTCTTGCGTCAACGCGCTGTTTAACGTGGCGAGCGCGCCCAAGGAGTTGGGATATTGATCGAGAAAATAGCGGTTGCGATTGACTTGCTCTTTCGCGCTCGCGGCCTGTTGATCAGCGGCCAGCTGGCGACGCTTGTCGAGCTCGGCACGGATCTGGGCGAGCACCTGAGCGTACGCAGCCGCTTTGCGACGCGTCAGCTTAAGCTCTAGCTCGTAGACTTCCTGGCCTCGCTCGGCTGCTTGGCGCTCTTGAAGGATGGCTTCGTTTTCGGCGGCAAGCATGGCGGCCTGCTGCGTTAAAGCCACGCGCCGGGCGGTGGCAAGCGGACTCGTTGAGTCGCCAAGCTCTGCCAAACTCTTGGTGACTTCGGCAAGTTGTTTCTGGACCTCTTGTCGTTTGCCGGGGGCTGCACCCACAAGTTGCTTTCGAACCTCGGGCGCGGCTTCGAGCGTCTTGGCTCGCTTGCTCCAATTGTTCGCGTACTCCTCGAGGCGACTCGCGCGCTCCTGCAAATAGGTGGTTTCCGCTTTATCGAGATCGACGTCGGGAAAGCGAAGGTTGTCCGGGCCTTCGATCGGCGCGGCGAGCTTTTGTTCGTACCACTCCTTCGTGTGGCCACTGATGGTACTGGTCTTATCTTCGTCCGCGGCGGTGGTGTACTGCTTCGAGCGATCGGCGATGGTTTTGCGGTGCTTCGCAAGGTCGGCCGTCGATTGTAGCGCGTCCTGATACAGCTTTTTGGCGTCCGACTTCTGCTCGTCAGTAAGCTCCAGTGTGTCGATGCCCGCTTGCAGCTCTTTGATTTGCTCCTCAGTGAGAACTCCTTCGGCGATAGCCTCTTGGCCTGTCACCGCACCTTCGCCGATCGGTGGCTCGACTGCCGGGGGCGTTGCTTCCGATCCCTGCACCGCGGACTGCCCGTTAGCCGCCGGCTGCGTAGCGGGCGGCTGAATGGCCGGCGAGAAGGCCGGCGGCGGATCGGGGAACTGCTGGGCCGTCGCAGCCCCCGCGCACAAGGACAACACCAGCAGGAGGAAGAATCGTCGTGCGTGCCAAGTCATGCCATCGTCCTTGGGAGCTTTACCTGATTTGCCCGATCGACAATCTCCAGCATGAAGGAAATTGCCGCGTGGCGAAAGGGCTCAAGCAGGCTAGCGAGCGCATGCAAACGCCGCGTGTTGCCGAAAACAACGCGCGGCGTTTGTGAATGGTCGGTAGGCTGCCAGTTTTCTCGATCGTCAAACGAATCTTTTCGGATGGCGATGTGACTGGAGGCTGGCCTTACTCTTCAGGCTTGCGATCGCCGTCCGAAAAGTTCGGCTTGAACAGAGTGTTAGCCGATCTTCTGGATCTTCACGCGGGTGAACATCGCGCGGTGGCCAGTGCGGCGGCGGCTGTTCTTGCGGCGGCGAAGCTTCTGGATGTAAACCTTATCGCCCTGCGTGGTGCCCAGGATCTCGGCGACGACAGTCGCGCCTTCGATGGTGGGGCTGCCCAGCTTCACGTCGCCCGTGCCGCCAATGCACAGCACGCGGTCGAACGTCAGTTTGGTTCCCTTTTCGGCCTCACGGTAGGCCAAATCGACTTCCTGACCTTCTTCGACCTTCAGTTGACGACCACCGTCGGCAATAATCGCGTACATCGCTTGAGTTTCCCGCTACAGGGGGCTGTGAATCGCAAATACCAGAGAGTCCCGAATTGTAGCCGAAGGGGCCAAATTGCAAAAGGGGCTAATTCCCTGCGTTTTTAGCCCATTTTACCCATTCAATCGGATCATCCAGCCCGCGGGCGTAAGCCGCCGAGGGGGGGAATACCGAGCAACGCTTCGCCCCGATCACAATTCAAGCACCTCCCCTGACGGAATCGGAAACCAGTTCATGTCCATCCATCACGCCATCGTCCCGCTACGGCTGATCTTCTGGGGAGGCCTACTATGTGTCCTCGATTTCTCGATCAGCAGCACGACGACCATCAATGGGCAGATTACGTCGGGCTATAAGTTCGACTTTCTAAATGACTTCCTCGGAATGCTGCTCGTCACTTTGGGCATCTATCGACTGATGCAGTTCCAGCTCGATGGCAGCTATCGGGTCAACATGATGGTCGTGTTCGCGGTATCGCTCATCAACTGCTTGATTGCCTTCATGGACCACTTCGTCTTCGACACGCCAATGCCGCTTGCGCTACTGATGACGATGTTCTCTATTGCAACGCTAGTCGCGACCATTCTCTTCTGCACCGCCATGCTCCAACTCGCCGACGCTTACGGAATGTGGAACTCCTCGGTGAGTTGGCGATTCACCCGCCTTCTGGTCATCGCTATCTGGGTAGTCCCCTTTGGGCTCTTGAACCTGCTGATGCTCGGCGTCTTGCTGACTGGGCGATCGTTCCACTTCAATATTGGATGGTTCATGGTCCTCGCGCTGCTGACCATGTTGGTACCGCTCGTGCATCTCTTTATCTCGACTTCGAGAATGAAAAACGAAGCCGAGCAGGCACCGGTGATGGGAGGGTGAGCGTTCTCATTAAAAGACCGGCAGCGGATGATCGAGCCCCGTCAGGCTCTTCTTCATCTGCTTCTGAGCTATCGGCCGGGGCAAGACGACATTCGCCACGATCCCGCGCAGCAATCGCCAGCCAACGGTCTCGGCGGCCACCGTGTGGGTTAGAATTTCTACGCGGCGGACCACGGCTTTGTCGACCGAGTGGCGCGTGGCGGAGTAGTCACTGAGTTTTCCACGCTGCAAAAGTTGCGAGAACACCCACGCGTCTTCGATACCGAGATTCATCCCGCGAGCACCAAACGGCGAGTGGATGTGCGCGGCGTCGCCCGCTAGGAAGATGCAGCCTTCCTGCAGCCGCTCGGCGATCCGATGCGCAACGTGGAACTTCGAGCTCCACACGGGCGTACCGCTGGGCTCGATCGGCACCCACGAGGGAATCGCTTGGTCGCCGCTGACGATCACTCGCCACACGGGGTCGCCCCCCTGCTCTGCCAGCACCGGGTCGACCACCCGCAGCAGGAACATGAACCCACCGCCGGCGAGCACGAACACGTGGGCACAGTTCGGATCGAGCTTGGTGCGGAGCGGCACGTCTTCGAGCCGCCACTCGTTCGCTAGGCTACTGCCCGGGAAGTCGATGCCGAGTTGCTTGCGAACCGTGCTATGCGCGCCATCGGCCCCCAACAGCCACGGGCAATGAATCGTCTCTTTCGCACTTCCATCTGGCGATTCGATGGTCGCTTCCACGTGATCGCCTACGTTTCGACAATCGACGACCTGCTTACCGCGTTCGATCTCGCCACCGGCGGCAACGAGTGCTTGGTGAAGCAGTCGTTCGCTGGTTGCCTGCGACAACGCCAGCAAGTACGGGTACTTACCCGGGATATCCTTCAACTCGATGTGAATGTCACGCCGACCTTGGCGGTGGATGAAAGCGCCGCGGATGGGCTCGCCAAGCTCGAGCATCCGTTCGGTAACGCCCGTGGGGCCGAGCAGGTCGAGCGTCCGCGGGTTTACGGCGAGGGCTTTAGAGTAAGGGCTCGGTTCGGTGCGCAGCTCAATCACGCGCGGCGGCGAACCTTGCCGCGCAACGAGCATCGCTGCGCCCAAACCTACGGGCCCTGCACCAACGATTAGGGGTGGTTGTTCCTCAGGCATCGCGCGTCGCCTCCGTTGCTTGTGCTTCGCCTGACGAACTGCCCCCCGCTACATCCCTTCGACAACCACCATCCGGCCCGATTCGTCTTCGCAGAGAATCTCCAAGTGCTCGGGCGAGATGCCTTCGCGGCCGTTGACGTACAGCACCATCTGGTTCTCGTCTTCCAGCCGCGCAAGTTCCCTCCGCTTGCGATTGTTGAGGTACGCCGCCACTTCTTCTTCCACCGTGACGGTCACCTTGCAGACGCGTTGATCCTGGGTGGTCATCATCAGTTTGCGAACCACCTCGATCGCCATGCTCTCGGCGCTCTTCACGAGGCCCGCGCCGTTGCAGCCCGGGCATTCCTTGAACACGCTTCGCTTCAGGCTCGGCCGAATGCGCTGGCGGGTCATTTCGATCAGCCCGAAAGGACTGATGCGTAGGATTTTGGTCCGCGCGCGATCGCGTTTGATGGCGTCGCGGAGCGTACGCTCGATGATCCGGCGATGCCGATCCTTGCGCATGTCGATGAAGTCGTTCACCACCACGCCACCCAAGTCGCGGAGCCGAAGCTGGCGAGCGATCTCTCGTGCTGCGATCTGGTTGAGCTGGAACGCCGAATCCTCGGCCGAGCCATCGGTGCGGAAGCTTCCGCTGTTGACGTCAATCGCCACGAGGGCTTCGGTTTGATCAATCACCAGCGAGCCACCACCCTTGAGCGGCACCTTGCGCTGATTGATGCGTGCGATCTCGTCGTCGATCTTGTACTTGTGGAACAGCGGTTCGCGTCCCTCGTACAAATGCAGCCGATTGACGTACCGCGGCATGACGATTTGCAAGAACTCTTTCGCCCGCTCGTGGGCTTGGGGTTCGTCGATGTGGATGGCGTCGACGTCCGCGGTGAAGATGTCGCGGATCGTCCGAATGATCATGTCGCTTTCTTCGTAGATGTCCGTCGGCGCTTCGGCGCTCTTGATCCGGCGGACGATCGTCTTCCACAGACGTAGCAGGTACGCGAGGTCGCGCGAGATTTCTTTCTTCGTCCGGTCGGTACCGGCCGTGCGGACGATAAAGCCCAGACCCTTCGGCGGATTGAGTTCGCGGAGGATGTCACGCAACCGGCGGCGATCTTCTTCGCTCTCGATCTTTCGCGACACGCCAATCCGACCGAGCGCGGGCATCAGCACCACGTAACGACCGGGGATGCTGATGTAGGTCGACAGCGTTGGCCCCTTGGTGCCAATGCCCTCCTTGATCACCTGCACGACGACTTCGTCGCCGCGTTGGAAGATGTCTTGAATCGGAGGCTTGATGCGCGGTCGCACACCAGGGCGACGGCGGTTGGGGCCGCCGTTGGACGAGGGGCGTGGGCCGGACTCGTCCACGTCGAGATCATCGTCGTCAAAGTCGGCGTCGAATTCTTGCTGGCCACCACGATCCTCACCCCGCTGCGATCCATCGGGCTGAATCGGCTTGTCGGGATCGTAGCCACCTTGGCGGAAATACTGCGGCTCGACGTCGCTGATGTGCAAGAAGCCATTGCGACCGACGCCAAAGTCGACGAACGCCGCTTGGATGCTCGGCTCCAGATTAACGATGCGGCCCTTGTAGATGTTGCCGACGTAGTTGTCCTGGCTGCTTCGCTCGACGTACAACTCTTCGAGAACGCCATCCTCCAGAATGCCGATGCGGCACTCTTCGGGCTGCGCGACGTTGATCAGCATTTCCTGCTTGACCGACGGACGCTTGGTGGTCGATTCGGGCACTTCGCTCGAGCGACCGGTGGCGACCTTCTTCTTCCGCTTGGTGCCGCGACGGCGACGACGCTTCGGCGCGCCCCCTTCGCCATCGGCCACGCTTCGCAGTCCACCGGGATCATCTGGTTCGAGATCGGGTTGAGTGGTTTGAGATTCCATAGTTGACTCGTGTTTTCTCTTGAGGAAAAGTGAACGGCGTCATACGGGTTGGTCGGGGAGTATTTTGAGCAACTCCTCGCGAAGCACCGTTCTGACGTCGCGTGCGCTTTCGAGCGACAACACCCGCGCTGCGACTTCTTCGCATTGCGGAATGGTCACCGAACGGCACACACGTTTGATTTCGGGAATGGCTGCGGGAACGATACTAAGGGTCCGAAGACCAAGTCCCAGCAGCACCATCGTGTACATGGGGTTGCCACACATCTGGCCGCACATGCTAATCGGGCGGCCATGTTGCCCGGCGGAGTCGATTGCCATCTTGATGAGCCGCAAGACCGCTGGATCGCTCCCCGTGTATAGCGATGCCACGTCCTTATTGCTCCTATCGACCGCCAGGGTGTACTGAATCAGATCGTTGGTTCCGATGCTGAAGAAGTCAGCTTCTTCGACGAAGTGGTCCATCATCACCACGGCCGAGGGGACCTCGACCATCATGCCCACTTCGATGTCGCGGCTAAATGGAATGCCCTCTTCTTCGAGGTCTTCCATCGCATCGGACAGCACCATCTTCGCGCGCCGTAGTTCCAGCACGTTGCTAATCAGCGGGAACATGATCTTCAGCGGACCGGCGGTGCTTGCCCGTAGCATGGCGCGAAGCTGCGTGCGAAACATCTCGACGTGCTTGAGCGCCAGGCGAATACTGCGAAGGCCGAGGAACGGATTGCGCTCGTCATCCGGCATCGGGAAGTTCGGAATCTTGTCGGCACCCAGGTCCAAGGTCCGCATGATGACAGGCAGACCGCCGAGCGCTTCGATCACTTCGCGATACGCCGCGTGGTGATCGTCTTCGCTCGGCTGGATGTCCCGCATCAGGTACAGGAACTCAGTGCGGTAGAGCCCCACGCCCTCGGCCCCGCGGGCTAGGCACTGCTCGACCTCGGCAGGGAACTCGATGTTACCTAAGAGCGTAATGTGCTGCCCATCGAGCGTTACCGGCGGCAGGTCGCGAAGTGTTTCGAGCTTCGCCGCGAGTTGGCGATGCTCGTCCACTTCGTGGCGATAGCGGGCGAGGGTCTCTTCGTCGGGCTGCAAGATCACCAGGCCGTTGTCGCCATCGATGATCACTGTCTCGCCGCCGGAGACTTCGGTAAGGAACGGGCCCGTACCGACCACTGCGGGGATGTCGAGTGCCTCGGCGACAATCGCCGTGTGGCTGCCCGGTCCGCCGGTTTCGGTGACGAAACCTTTGACGAACTTCGGATTGAGGTTCGCGGTTTCGCTAGGCGTCAAGTTGTGCGCGAGGATCAGCACTTCGCTCGACAGTTCGCCGAGCCCTTCGCGTCGCTGACCCAACAGGTGACGCAGCAGCCGCTTCTCGATGTCGAAAATGTCGTTGGCTCGCTCGGCCATGGTGTCGCCCTGAAGCGACAAGAACACCTTGGCGTAGCGACGCAGCGCACGGCTCACCGAGTACTCGGGCGAGTAGTGGCGATCGCGGATCATCTGCTCCAGCTCTTCGCGGAGCTTGCGATCGGTGAGCATCTGGAGATGCGCGGAGAAGATCGCGGCGTAGTCGTCGCCCAGTTGTTCGGCGACGCGCTGGCGATTGAGATCGATCTCTTTGGCCGCGGCGGCGATGGCTTCGTCGAGGCGGCGGAGTTCGGCGTTTACGGCTTCGCGCGGCAGGAAGCGACGAGCGATGCGAAATCCCTCGTTGCCGAATATCACCGCTTCGCCGATGGCGACTCCCGGTGAAACTGCAATTCCCTGCAAACGCTGCATGCCGCACTCGTTGGAGGCGACCAGAGCCGTCACGTGTTGTGGGAATTGCTCTTGCGGTTTATCGTCGCGGTGCGATCGGGCCGGCTAATGGGGCAATGCTGTGGAACACGGTCAGGTTCACTGGGTGCGGAGGCCTAGCAGCAAGTGGCAACCGGGCGACGGGCGGGAGTACTCGCATTGTGTACAGCATCCGCTGGTCCCAGTTGGTGCTTAGGTATGGAGCTCGCTTTTGGGCGACTCCGACCCCTTGCTGGTGGTGGCTCCCGCGTGGCTTCCTGCTGACGTGTCCCTGATGGTTGGGCCTTAGATGGTTTGGCCTCGGGGGTTCGCCGCCAGTGGTCGGCCCTGGTGTGCCTTGTAAAGTTTATGTGGTTTACGACCAATCGTCCGCGGCGGCCCATGGCCACTATCGCACGGACAATACTCTCAAATCACGCGTATTTTGGATAATCAATCTTTAGCTGCTGGAGTGTATGTCGGTTGGTAGTACGCACACAACTCCGATTGGTTCGGTGGTCCGAAGTATTTTCAGGTAGCCGGGGGGCCCGACTCTGCTTCGGATTTCTCGTCTGACTTCCGGTCGGCGGCAAATTCGCTCTCGACCAGGGCCAGGATCGCTTCGACCGCTTCTTGGGCGTCGCTGCCTCGCGCCTCGACCACCACGCTCGTCCCCTCGCGGGCACCCAGCGTCAGCATGTCCATGATGCTCTTGGCGTCGACTCGCTGGCTCTCGCAAATGAGGCCAATTTGCGCCGCAAAACGGTTGGCCAACCGCGCCAGTTGCTCGGCAGGCCGAAGGTGTAGCCCGTTCTTCGACGAGACTACAAAAGTACGGGTAACAAATACGTCAGTCATAACTTGATGCTAGGTTCCGGCAGAGCGAGTGGGATGCCCACTTGCTCGGCGAGTCCCACAGCCCCTCGGTTACGAACCGAACTGGTTGTTGTCAGCTTCTTCGAGCAGCGTCCATACGTCGTCGGCCGTCTTAGCCTGCTTCAGGAAGCGGCAGAACGTGTCGTTGCGTAGTTGACGCGAAATGTTTTCCAGAGCCCGCAGGTGATCGCCAGGGCGATCGGGGGGCGAGACGAGCAGGAACAACAGGTGGACCTTGTCGCCATCCAGGCTGTCGAACTCGACGCCGCCGGTGCTAACGCCCACCGCGCCGCACAGTTTGTCGACCGTCGGGTGCTTGGTGTGCGGAACGGCAACGCCACGGCCAATGCCGGTGCTACCCAGTTCTTCGCGCTTCAGGATGGCTTCAACCACGCTCTCGAACTGATCGTCGCCAATCGAGTGGGCCTTCTGCAGTGCGCCAGCCATCTCGCGGATGACCGATTCCTTGTCGACGGACTCCAAATCCGTGCGAATGGCGTCTTTCGATATAAACTCAGAGAATTTCATTCCTTGCGATTCCTTTTGTCGGCGGGCTACCGGGCAGGTGCCCAATGTGTCTCTTGGTGAGCCGGCGGGGTAAAGCGAACCACTGCTCGCTCCTGCCCGGCGTCACACTCTCGCTATTGGCTTGGTTTACTCGTTGTCGGCTTCGACCTGTTCGCCGTCCACCTTGAATTCCGCTTCCACCTCGCGGACTTCGCGGTCCCGGTCGCGATGGCGCTCCACGACCTTTTCCTTATACTTGCGCAATTGATGTTCGACCTTATCAATCGCCGAATCGACGGCCACCATCAGCTCGTGATTTTGGACGTGGGCCACGAAGTCGTGCTTGTGTTCAGCCGTCACGTTGACATCTACGCGCGGTTGGTGTTCGTCGCTCAGGTCGACCACCACTTCGATTTCCATCAGGCGATCGAAGATTCTTAGCAGCTTCTCGGCCTTGGTTGCGATTTTGGCCTGCGTCGCGTCACTCAGATGCCCGTGGCGGGTCGAAACTCGAACTTGCACAGATGGTGCCCTTACCTTCCTACATTTCAGTCGTATTTGCCAGCCATCGCCGGCACCCAGCGGACGCTGCCCCAACGCGGCAGTACTCAAGGCCCGGAGAGACCTCCCAGTCTACCACCCGCCTCGCGGTCTGGGAACCGAGCTATCGGGGGTGCGGAAATCCCCCAGAGTGGCTCCAAACAGCTCCCACGGGGCCCCTAGCCCGACCGCCACGGCGGTCCGGGACTTCTCCGGACAGGACGGACTTACGGAGTCTCCACGGCCGAAGGCACCAGCTCGTTGTCCGCCAAACGGGCACGCCATTGCTTGACGGCCCGCTCCTGGCGGCTGGGCTCGGTGATGACGGGGTTGTAACCCAGCGTCTTGCCACCGTAGATCAGCTTGAGATTGTGGATGGCCAGCACCCGGTACTCCAGCCGATCGTGCTCCAGCCAGTCGATAAGCTTTCGGGTCACGCCAGCACGGACCTCGTCGGGGGTCGCCCCGACTTGGGCGGGCGTGTAGCCCCGCAGCATCTCGAACAGGTCGTCTGCCAGCGCGGCACCCCGCTGCTCGATGAGCGTCTGATGCACCAACTTGGCGGCCTGAGTGCTACGCGACATGGCGCTCTGCAACTCGGCGATGTGGTGATCCCAGCTCGACTGCTGCTGCGTGTCGGCCAGCGCCTGGACGAATGGCACGAACTGCCCGACGTGCGTACCACACTCGGCAGCCAGCGCTTTGTCCTCGCGGCGACGCGAGGTCTCGTAGAGTTCGAGCAACTGCACGCGTGCAGGCTCGGTGGTCACCAGTTGCTTCTCAAAGTAGTCGGAAACATTCTTCTCCAAGTAGTCGAGCGACTGGCCATCGAGCCACGCAACGTCGTCGGTGATCGAAGCCGCCTCGGGGTTCAACCAGGTCCATTGCGATGGCTTATCGACGACGGTCGGCAACCCCTCCATGTCCCAAGTAACGCCGCCGTTTGGTGCGTAGAACTTGGCGACGAACGTCCCAAGCGACGCCTCGACGTCTGCTCCAGGCACAAAGGGTCGATCGACATCAAGGCCGAGAATCGCGGTCGACGCGAGACTTACTCGCTTCGACTCGCCACCAACTACCAGTTCGATCTCGGAGGGTTCTTTGCCCGTGTTCTGAAGTAGGAAACGACCGTAAGCCACGTCGAGGCGTGGGGTTTTTCCATCGGCGGCAAAGCCGAGCGTCATGCTCGCGGCGTTGGAGAACTCAACGCGGAGTCCCGATACAAGAGCCAGCGAAGGACGGTAGGTCGGGAGCGACAACAATTGCTCACCCGCCACGATGCTCGCGCGAGGCGGCAAGCGAAACCACTCGCCCGACTGCGGATCGACTTCCAGCAGAACTTGATCCGTGGCGACCAGGGTACCTAACGGCGCGTCGGCCGGCAGTTCAGCCGTGCCCGTGCCTTCGGTGGCCGGTGCGAGCGCATCGGGAGTTTCTAGGGGACCCATCAGAGGATCGGGAACATCAGTGTTCATCGCCGCGCGATCGGGCTCGGCAGTGGCAGTGGCTTCGGTGCCGGGCTCCGTCGCAGCGGTTCCTTCAACGCGAGGCGCTACGGCAACCGGCGGCGTCTCCACGACCGGCGGAGTGACGGGTTGCGCCACGGTATCCGGCATAGTCGACGGAGTGGCAGCCGCCACGTCGGGTGAGGCCGCATCAGGAGCGGTCGCGTCGGGCGTTGTAGCCGGAACTGTGTCGGTGACAGGGGGCGTCGTGGGCTCCACTGGCGGAGTGGTCGCCTCCGCCGTGTTCTCGTCCAGACCACGAACCGGAGGCAGGGTCATCTCGCCCGTCCCTGCTTCGTTCGCGAAGGGTGCCTCAGCGGTGGGCGTTTCGGTCGCAGGGTTGGCGGCCGGTGGCGTCGGTGGGGTACCGAGCTCAATCTCGGGCTCGGCGGTGCTCTCGCCACTCAAGTCGGGGACGGGCTCTACGTCGGTGTCAGCCGTGTCATTGGCGGCGGCAGCGGGTTGCTCGGTCGCGCTGCCTTCGGTTTTGGGATCGTTCTGAGCGACCTCGGGCTTCGCGGTCAGCATGCCATCCGGGCCAAATAGCGCGTAAGCGCCGAAGCCTAAGAGCAGAGCCGCGGCGCACGCCATCAGCACGCGGCCGATGCCCGACCGCTCGCCGGCCTTGAGGTAGTCGGGCACTTCGGTGATCGGTTCGTCTTCGCCCGAGTCGCTACGCCGCATCGGCGACACCGCCGCGGCAGCGACTGGAGCAGCAGCGGAAGTCGTGGCACGGTGCGCCCCGTCCAAACGCAAACGACGCCATTCGTCGAGCCGCTCGGGAACGCCGTACATGCGTTGCCGCATCTCGGGGTCGATCTCAGCCGGTTCGCCAAGGACCATGGTCAAAATGTGATGGCACGATGCGACTTCTGCCAGATGCACGTCCGAGTCCAAGCAAACCTGCTGGTACTCGGTCATGTCGTCCGCCGACATGGTGCTATCGAGATACTCGGCCGCCGAATTGGGGTCGAGCTCCATCCCGTCGCCAATCACCGGTGGTGCACCCAGCCGCAACCGCCGCGTGGCATCGCGGGTGCGATGGATGAGTTCGGTCGCCTTCTCACTCTCCGCCACCTGCTTCGCCAGGCTCTCCTGGTCGGCCGGATCGAGAATGTCGTCCATGTAAGCAAGCAGCGTGCGGAGTGTAAGTCGCATAGTAGTAGCAGCGTTAGAGTTTAATTGTCCCAGCGAGCGGGGCCCGTAAGGGCCGTGGTACTCCCACATTTCGCCAAGTGCTAGCACTTCGCAAAACCTCCGGGAACTCACCGTCCACCTTTACTAGTGGCGCGGTCGCACAGAATCCGTGCAAGAAAATCCCAAACGGCGAAGAATCTCGTCGCTACTGCCGCTCGGGACCCGGCGGAGCAACCAGTGCTAGCATGCCTGCGAGCGCGATAAACCCTGCTACCACAACGGGATGCAGCGGGCCTTCGGTCGGCGGAGGGGACTGCCAGCTAGCAGGACGCTCCCATCCTTCGGTGGTACGGACCCATTCGATTTCGTTCGAAATCGCCTGCGGCCCGCTCGACGATGTCGCCTCCAAATCGACTGTTGCGGACCATGCCCCCACGGCGAGCAGCAGGGACGCAAGTAGCAAGGTCTGCTTCAAGGCCATACCGTGGGGCAGGTGGCGAAAAGACCACTCGCCCGGCGTGCTGCCCGAGGGGACAGGAGCAGCACGCCGGGGAGCGAAGGAGGAGTGCTGGCGGTAACACAAGGCAACCGCCGCGCCACACCTCGCCTGCCATTGCCCTATCGCGGCACAACTTGCCATGCCCCAAGCACTTACGCCAATTGGCCCGCCGAACGGGGGCACACCTAGCGTTGTGTTTTGGCCACATCTAGTAGATGCGTGCGAATCCTTTTCGCCACAAGTGGCAAACTCACCTCAACGCGAGGCGTTTCGAGCGATTGCGCTACCAGATCACGAGCACGTCGAGACTTACCTGCAAATTCGCGCAGGCCCCGCTGGATGTGTCCAGCACGACACAGCTACCCTGCGCGTTACAGGAGGAAAAGACGTGAAGCTTTATTTCTTGTGCATGGCATTCAACGACTTCCAGAAAAAGTTGTGTGACTTCCCATTAGGTGCTTGGGCGCGGCGAAGTCTCTGCGTAGAATGCAACCACAACACAGAGCGCGTGCCGCACGAATGGATGCAAGTCGGCCTTAGAACACTGCCCCTCCACGTGCCTCTCTAATCAACATGCCTCCACGAAACACACGCACGAGTCGCATCATCCGCGAGGCGGAAGGCTATCTCGAACTTGGACTTCCCGATCAAGCCGCTGAGTGCTTGAAGCGTCGCCCTCACTTGGTCGCCGACAGCGGTCGCGCCTGCTACCTGCTGGGCGAAGCCCTTCGCGAAGGCGAACGGTACCACGAAGCGGCACCTCCGCTGGAACGTGCCGCCGAGCTCCTGCCCGAGGACATGCATGTCCATTTGGCGCTCGCTTGGTGCTACAAGCGCACGGGACGCTTGGAACTCGCCATCCAGTCGCTAGAGAATGCGCTCGAGAGCGATCCCCGCGAGGCGATCCTGCACTACAACTTGGCGTGCTACTGGAGCCTCGCCCGCCATCGTCGCCGCGCCTTGCGCTGCCTCGGCCGTGCGCTCGATCTCGACATCAACTACCTGGACCTCGTTCCCTACGAGTCCGACTTCGACACCATGCGTGACGATCCGGAGTTCCAGGAACTGACGAGCATGATTGTCTAGCTTGTCCAAGGGAGGCCCTACAGCACACCTGTGGGAGGGCGTGACAACTGTGGGAGGGCTCTCCGAGCCCGATTCTTGAACTCGGGAATCGCCGCTGCTATCGGTCCATCGCTTGGCACGCCGGGGTAAGTCTGTCATTCTGACAGCACTTTCCACCCCACTGCATGGCCGCATGTCCGACTCTCTCCCACATCTTCTCGTTTCGCTCTGCACGTACAACGAGCGAGAGAATCTCGGGCCGCTGATCGGCGCGATCCACGAACACGCCCCCGACGCCCATATTCTAGTGGTGGACGATGGCTCGCCCGATGGCACCGGTGTGCTGGCCGACGAACTCGCAGCGGCCGATCCACGAATTCACGTGCTGCACCGCCCTTCGAAGATGGGCCTCGGCACCGCGCTGCTCGCAGCGATCGAGTACGCCAACGAGCACCAGTACGAATTCCTGCTGAACCTCGACGCCGACTTCAGCCACCCGCCGCGCTACATCCCCGCGCTCCGTGCGGCGATGGACCACGCTGACGTGGCGATTGGTTCGCGATACGTCGCGGGCGGAAGCGTTGAAAACTGGCCCCTTCAGCGCCGCATCATGAGTTGGGCGATCAACACCTATGCCCGCACGCTGCTGTGGCTACCCATCCGCGACACCAGCGGCAGCTTCCGCTGTTACCGCTTGTCGAAGCTGCGCGAACTCGATCTGTCGCTGGTCAAAGCGCGGGGCTACGCGGTGCTCGAAGAAATGCTCTACCGCTGCCGCCGCATCGGCTGCCGGTTCGCCGAAGTGCCGATCACGTTCGAAGACCGCCGCTTCGGCGAGTCGAAGATCAACTACCGCGAGGTAGTGGCGGCGCTGTGGATGATTTTGAAGCTGGGCGGGCAGGGAGTGGTTGGGGTGCGGGTGAAGAAATAATGAGAAGCGACGAACTGGTTCGTACCGCTATCACTGCGTAGTGAATAGCCCCGACCAAGCTTGGTCGGGGCTAGCGGTATTCGATACTGTGTTAGGCTACTTCCCAAACTCTCCATCGACCTCGATCGACTCGCCCGGCTTAAGCTCTAGCTCAAGACGCTGGTCTCCATAAACAACCCACAGCTTTTCGCCGCCGTGGGATTTGATCTTGGCCGAAGTCAGCTTGCCGTCCTTCCAATCGATGTCGACTTCGAAGTTACCGCGCGCTCGCAGGCCTTTTACCGAACCCGTTGGCCAAGCTCTGGGGAGTGCTGGTAGAAGCTCCACTTCGTATGGACCTTTCGCGCCATCGACTTGAACGTGCGATTGCAGCAGCATCTCGGCGATGCCGGCGGTGCCGCCGAAGTTGCCGTCGATTTGGAACGGTGGGTGGTTGTCGAACAAGTTGGGGTGCGTACTCTTCGTGAGTAGCGCCACCAGGTTCTCGTGGGCTCGTTCGGCATCGCCGAAACGCGCGAAGAAGTTGATGATCCACGCCCGGCTCCAACCGGTGTGACCGCCGCCGTGCGCGAGGCGGTAGTCGATGGTCTTTCGCGCGGCGGTCACCATCTCGGGCGTGTCGCGTTTGTTGAATTGACGACCGGGATGCAAGCCAAACAAATGCGACAAGTGGCGATGCCCCGGCTCAGCTTCCTTAAATGGCCGGCTCCACTCCATCAGTCGTCCATCGTCGGCGATGGTGGGCAAGTGGAGTTTGTTCCGCGCTTCGCGGACGCGATCGATGAACTCATTCTCCACGCCGAGAATCTCGGCCGATTCGAGTGTCGAGGTGAACGTCTCCCAAATGATCTCCTGGCTCATGCTCGCGCCCATCGAAATGGCATAGCGCTGGCCATCGTCGCCCAGGTAGCTGTTCTCGGGCGAAGTATCAGGCCCCGCCATCAAGGCACCGGTCTTCGGATCGGCCGTGAGGTAGCCAAGGTAGAATCGCGACGCCTCGCACTGCATGGGGAACGCCCGCTCGCGGAGGAACTCTTTATCGCCAGTGAAGCGATAATGGTCGCTGAAGTGCAGCGTGTTCCACCCAATGCCGTGAGGCCACATGCCCCACACCACGTGCCCGGTGAGAGCGGTCCAGTGCCAGATGTCGGACGTGTGCCCCGCGGTGGCTCCTTCGCTGCCGAACATCTCGCTCGCCGTCTTTCGCCCCGCAGGAAGCAGTCGTTCGGTGTACGAGAACAATGGCTCGTTGAGTTCGCCCAGGCCGGTGACGTCGGCCGGCCAGTAGTTCATCTGCAAGTTAATGTTGAGGTGGTAATCGGAGTTCCACGGCGCTTCGAGCATGTCGTTCCAGATGCCCTGCAAGTTCGCCGGCAGATTCCCCGGCCGCGACGAGCTTATGAGCAGGTACCGACCGTACTGGTAATAAAGCGCTTCGAGCGCCGGATCAAATTCTCCTTGTTTGACGCGATCGAGCCGCTCGTTGGTTGGAAGCTTAGCGTTGTCACTCGCACCTAGTTCGAGGTGCGAACGCCGGAACAACTCGCGGTGGGCAGCGATGTGATCGCCGCGGAGCGTTTCGTACTTCTTGCCTCGTGCCGACGCAAGTGTTGTTTCGACTTCGTTCTTGAACTGAGGCTTCGACGTGTCTTCGCGGTTGTAATCGGTTTCCGCAGCGAGGATCAGCGTGGCGGTCGTCGCCCCGTCAATGCGTAAGGAGCTTCTGCCCTCCTTCGGCTCTTCCGTCGTCACATTACCGTCGCCTTCGACGATCATCAGGCCGCGGAACTTCGACCCCAAGTGCTGGCCATCGTGCTGGGCCTGGCCCCAAAACTCCAAGCCTTTGTCATCCCCTATCGATGCTGAAAAATCGTCCTCGCGATCGACCCACGCCTTGAAACTCAACTTCCCGGGCTCACTCGCCGTCAAGCGAACCACCAGCACGTCGTCGACTGGCGACACAAACACTTCGCGGGTGTAGGTGACACCATTCTTCTTGAACGTGGTGGTCGCGATCGCGGTGTCGAGATCGAGTTCGCGGCGGTAATCCGTTACTTCGCCCGGGGCGTCGAGCAACTCGAGGTGCAGATCGCCTAGCGGTTGGTAACTCTGCCGGTCGGGGTTGGGACCAAGCGTCGGCTGCACGAGTTCTTGCGCGCGCCGGTAGTCGCCCGCGAACCACGCCTCGCGAGCGGCGGGCAGGACTTCTTTCATCTTCGGATTGTCGGTGGGGAATGGCGCCCCGGCCCAGATCGACTCCTCGTTCATCTGAATCCGCTCGTGGTCCGTGCCGCCGAAGCACATCGCCCCCAAGCGTCCGTTGCCCACGGGCAATGCTTCGACCCACGCCCCAGCCGGCTTGTCGTACCACAGGCGATACTGGTCCCACGGGTCCGCTTTCGAGGCTCCAACTATCAGTAAGTAGGGCAAAAGCAGAGGGGCGCAGCCGAACAGGACGCGGAGGGATCGTTGCATGGTCCACCTGTGACGATTGAAAGGATCGGGACTGCCATCTTACCACACCTGCCTTACTGATCCCAAATCTTACAAACTTGTTCCCCGGCACAATCCCCGAAGTAGAATTGCGGGTAGCTTTTCACGGGGGCTCACGAAGGCCGCCGATCAACTTGGATCTTCGAGATTACGATCATGCTTCGCAGCGGTGCACGTTCGAACTACCTTCGTTACTTCGCAACGCTGGGCGTTGCCATCACCGCGCTGACGTTCTCAACCAGCGTCCGCGCCGACAATTGGGCGACGCGGCTCGGCTATCCCGAGGATGCCAAGGTGTTGATCCTGCACGCGCATGGCATGGGCATGTGCTACGAGACCAACGCCGCGGCGGGCAAGCTGCTTGAAGAGAAGGTGATCAGCTCGGCCAGCGCGATGCCCCCCTGCCCTTGGTTCGCCAACGCGGCCGAGTGGCGAGGCGAGCACCCCAAGGCCGACGTGGGTCTCGAGTTCACCATCAACAGCCCCCTGCCTCAGTATCGCTGGAAGAATTTGAGCCAGGACGAGTTCGTTCGCTCGCTGATCGATCGCGATGGCTACCAGTGGCCTCGCGTGATTCAAGTGATGGTCACCGCGAGCGCCGAGGACGTCGAGCACGAACTGCGGATGCAGATCCTGCACGCCGAGCGTCACGGCCTTCGCCCCACGCACTTCACCACGAGCCTTGGTGCGCTTTACTCGCGCCCCGACTTGGCCGATGTCTATTTGCGGATCTCGCGCGAGCAGTGGATTCCCGCCGTCGTGATTGAACTGACTCCTGCACTCGCCGAAGGGTTCCGCGAGCAAGGCTTCCCGGTACCGGACGAGATGATTCGTTCGCTTGAGGACTACCCGTTCCCAAAGATTCAGGACCTGAAGATCGTGCCACGCACGAAGTCGCTGGAAGAGAAGATCGAGGGCACGGTGAAGATGCTCGCCGATCTGCCGCCAGGGCTCACGCAGATTGCTTGCGCCCCCGCGGACGACTCCCCTGCCCTGCGGGCGCTCGACCCCAATTGGCAGCAGCGGGTGTGGGACGCCGAGGTTTGGAACTCGGACGAAGTGAAGGCCGAACTGGCGAAGAAGGACGTGGTGATCACAACCTGGCAGGAAGTCATGCAGCGGTTTGACGGTTCGAACTGACCATCCACTGCATGCCGGGAGAAACTAACATGAACTACGTCCGCAATACACGAATCCTACTACTCGGCTGCCTAACGCTCGTCGCTTGTTCGTGCGCGAACATCGCCCACGCACAAAGCTACGGCGAAGTGTATCAGAAGAACTTCAAGGTCAATCCGGTTGTTGCCGACAGTAACAATCGCTACATGTACAACAAGTACTTTAAGTCGAACCCGAACATCAGCCCGTACATCAGCGGCGCGGTGCTGGGTGGCAGCCAGTACGGCGACGCGTACACGACGGTGGTCGCACCGGAGCTAGCCCGCCGCGGCGCGGCGCAAACCGCCCAGAGTCAATACATCCAGCAGCGCAAGCTACAAGGCAACATCGGCCACACGGCAAACCCCGGCGCCATCTCTTACGGCGCCCCCACCGACTACCGCGCGGGCAAACCGGTCCCCGCGGGGCGGAACAATAGCGGGGCGTATCAGAATCACTGGTACGGGCAGTGGAATAAGTAGAGCAGCCCAGCGACCTCACGTTTCGAAGTGTCGGAGGATTGAGACAACGCCCTTTTTACGCATCGACGTTTGCTTAGTTTCGAGCATCAGCCCGTACGTTCATGGACTGCAACGATCCCGACAATGCGGCGATGGCAGACCTCATGTCCGCCGTGGGGTACTTTCTGCTTCATTGGGGGTGGTTGGAACACGCATTGGAATCGCGTCCACTTCCCACTGAACTGCAACACTTGCGCGTCTTGCGGAACACCATTTGCCACGGCTTGTGGAGTGCTCATGCCAATCCGTGGGAAGACTCCTCCAAAGCGCACATTGGTTGCTATTCGCAGGACGGTGAGTTGGTGAAGTACTCGTTGCATGAGATTCACACCGCGATAGACTCCCTCGCGAAAGCTCGGCTTTCCTTGCTTTGACTCCACGGCACTGCGGCTTATTCGCGTCGGCGACTCCATAAAGGCTTCGCCCAGCCTTCACCGCCGGTACTCCTCATCACTCACCGGCTCGTACCAAGTCACCCGATCGTCACCCAGAACTTCCAGAATAGCGATGTGCGTCATCGCGACGGTCGGGCTAGCGCCATGCCAGTGCTTGACTCCTGGAGGAAACCAGACCACGTCGCCGGGGTGGGCTTCTTCGACCGCTTCGCCTTCGATCTGAGTCCAGCAGACGCCCGCGGTGATGATTAGCGTTTGGCCGAGTGGATGGGTGTGCCACGCGGTGCGAGCACCGGGCTCGAAGGTAACGCTGAGTCCCATGGTTCGCGCAGGTTTCACTGCTTCGAACAACGGGTCGAGCCGCACCGTGCCGGTAAACCATTCCGCGGGGCCGGGAGCTGACGGCTGCGAACCTACGCGGGTGATCGACATGCTGGGAGTCCTTAGTTGAATTGGGTACACGCGTGGACAGTTCCGGGGCCGGGGACGGCCCGGCTCACACGAAGTCTACCACCGCATGTCGCGCAGGATCTCCCCTGCCGCGTTCTTGCCACACGCCCCCATCACGCCGCCGCCGGGATGGCTCGCGGCACCGCAAAGGTAAAGGCCGTCTACCGGGCAGCGGTGGTCGGCCCAGCCGGCGATGGGGCGGAAGCAGAACAGCTGGTTGGCGTTCATCGCCCCCTGCATGATGTTGCCACCGGTGATGCCGTACACACGCTCCAGGTCCAAGGGCGAGAGCACTTGGCGATGCTCAATCGCAGCCGGCACGTTGGGGGCGTATTCGCCGATGATCTCGACGCAGCGGTCGGCAACCTTGTCCTTGATGTCGTCCCAGTTTTGATCTTTGAGCTTGTACGGCGCGAACTGGACGAAGCACGACAGGATATGCTTGCCCGCCGGCGCCAGCGAATCGTCGACGCTGGTCGCCATGGTCATCTCAATCACCGGCGACTCGCTTGGCCGGCCGTACTTGGCATCGTCGTACGCCCGCTCGATGTACTCGAGCGAAGGCCCGATGTGCATGGTACCGTGGTGATGCGGCGCGACTCCCTTGGTGGGGAGGGCCTTAAAGCTTGGTGGCTCGGCGAGGGCCATGTTGATCTTCATCGACGCCGACGCGTAGTCGATGTTCTCAATCGCAGAGCGGAAGTTGTCGGGCAGCACTTTCGAGTCAAGCATTTTGAGGTAAGTCAAGTTCGCATCGACGCTCGACGCCACGATCTTCGTATCGAAGTGCGAACCATCCGACAAGCTGATGCCGGTGACCTTGCCATTCTCGGTGTGGATTTGATCGACGGCCGTCTCGCGGAAGATCTCGACTCCCATGTCGGTCGCCGCCGCGGCGATGGCATCGCTTAGTTTGCCCATACCGCCGCGAACGTACCCCCACACGCCCCGCGCGCCACCCGCCTCGCCCATCACGTGGTGCAGCAACACGTACGCACTGCCGGGCGAGCTGATCGAGATGAACGCCCCGATAATCGCATCGGTCGCGAGCGTCGCCTTCACGGCATCGGACTCGAACCAGCGATCGAGAATCGGCCGCGCCGCACCGGTGAGAATTTCCACCGCCGCGGGCAGGTCTTCGCCGAGTGCCGCCATCGCTTGGTACAGCGACCACAGCTTCTTGGTGTCCCGCATCTTCTTGGGGAAACCTACGCGACGCCACTCGTGCGGCAACGGCAACGGATCGGGCGCGGTTTGGCTCAGCACCGGCTCCAGCACGGCCGCGATCTTCTCCAGCAGCTTCTCGTACCGCGGGTACGCCTCGGCGTCGGCGGGGCTGAACTTGGCGATCTCGCGCTGATTCAGTCCCGGCTCGGGGCCCATCAATAGCGTCCGGCCATCCGGCAGCGGCGTGAACGACGATGGCGTGCGGGGCAGGATATCGAGACCGTACTCGCGGAGCTTCAGGTCGCGGATGATCTCGGGCAGGAACAGGCTGATCACGTAGGCGGCCGTCGACACTTTGTAGCCAGGCCACAGCTCTTCTGTGCAGGCGCAACCACCGAGGACGTGCCGCTTTTCGACCACGGCGACCTTTTTGCCGGCCTTGGCGAGGTAAGCCGCACACACCAAGCCGTTGTGGCCGCCACCGATGATCACCGCGTCGTAATTCGCTCGTTTTGCCATGAAATCCGCACTCAGAAGCAGTCAGGTTAATCGGCCGTAAATCCCCTCTACCATCGGCATGGAAGGGGCTGTTGGCACGGCTTATTCTTGTAAGTCACAATAGACCGACCCTCCCGATTCGCAAACTACGGAAACTTTGACGTGCTACCACGCTGGAAAACTTTGCCGCTCGTAACGATTGCAACCGCGGCCGCGACTTGCCTGCCAACCTCCGCGCAGGCCGTCGAACGCGTGATGATCGGCTATTACGCCACGTTCGCCGACCTTCCGATCGACGACATTCCCTACGACCGGCTAACCCATCTGTGTCACGCGTTCCTCACGTCGGACGACGAGGGCCGCCCCGTAACCGGCGACCAAGTGCCGAGCCGCACGCTCACCGATACCGCCCACAAACACAACGTGAAGGTGCTGCTGAGCCTCGGCGGAGGCAACACCACTGCCGCGTTCGAGCGCGTGACTAAGGACGAGAAGTCGCTCAACACCTACGTCGACGAAGTGGTGAAGCTGGTCGTCGACAACGGCTATGACGGCATCGATCTCGACTGGGAGTTTCCCCGCTCCGAAGTGACGACCAAACAATTCACCGAGCTGGTAACCGCGCTCCGCGCCAAGCTCGACGAGGCCGCAAAGAGCGCGGATCGCAAAGAGCCGTACTTACTGACCGCGGCCGTTAGCTCGTCCGAGTTCTTTGGCAAGTTCATCGACACCGACGCCGTGATGGACAAGCTCGATTGGCTCAACGTGATGACCTACGATTACTCGGGCCCTTGGGACCGCGTGGTGGGACACAACGCCCCGCTGCTCGCCTCGCCCGATGACCCCGCGCGGAGCTGGCGGTCGGTCGAGGCGTCGATGGACTACTGGCACAACGACCGTCAGGTGCCCGCTGAGAAGCTAGTTGTCGGCCTCGCGCTCTACGGCCGAGCGTTTCCGGTGAAGGCCAAGTACACGCCGATCGACCGCACACAGAAAGACCAGCACGGCGTGCTGACTTTCGCGCAGATTCGCAAGCTGATCGACCAGAAGTGGAGTGCCGAGTGGGACGAAGACGTGCAGGCACCGTGGCTCGTTGCGCCGGGCGACAAGCCCATGCTCGTGGCGTACGACGATCGCAACTCGATCTACAAAAAGTCCGCCTGGGCCCGTGGCGAAGGCTACCGCGGCGTCTTCTTCTGGACCATTCACCAGGACCGCATGGACAACGGCGAACACTGGCTGATCGACGCCGCTTATAAAGCGTGGCCGAAGTGATTCATACCGAGCGTTTCGGATGTTGTGTCATCCTGAGGAAGCCTAAACGACTGAAGGATCTCCTTAACTATTGGAGAAAAGCCTCACGCAGAGACGCGGAGACGCAGACATAAGAGAGAGACGACGCAGGCGATTCAAGGAAGATTAGTCACCGGAAGTCTTCGCCAATGAATACTTATTAGTGTCAATTAGCGCAGATCAGCGGTTCCAAGGTCCTTCGCGACGATTCTCTCCGCGTCTCTGCGTGACATCCTTTCGAATGGCGAAGGAGATTCTTCAGTCGCCGGGGCTCCTTCAGAATGACATGTGGGCGAACGACGACCATTGGTAAATCCGCGCTCATCCTGCCCGATCCGCGTTCATCCGCGTCCTATTCTTCTTCGGGCCCGGAGTCCGCTGTGGTTCACTCCGGCCGCTAACGCGACCGGCTCGATGGGAGGTTAGACCCCCAACAGCTTCGCCGTCGCTAGCCAGTAGAGTTCGCCCGCGCCGACTTCCACTTTGCCGCGGAATCGTATCGCCGCGACAGTGCCCTTCGCAAAGCGAATCGAGCTCGCCGCATCGCCCACCAGCGCTGCGGCCATCAGGCCCATGTCGGGGTTGTGGCCCACCCAGGCCATCTCGCCGACACGCTGCGCATTGCTCCAGTGGATCAGCTTCGATAGCTCGGCACCCACGGCGAGTTCGTCCCGCTCGACGATCTCGCCGCCGCACACGTCCGCCATCAGCTCGGCCGTCTGCCGGCAGCGGACGTAGGGACTGGTGGCGATGATTTGTGGGGCGACTCCACTCTTCGCGAGCCGCTCGAGCATTCGCCTATAGCGGACGATCCCTTCGTTCGTCAGCGGTCGCTCGCTATCGTCCGGCCAAGCGGGATCGCCATAGTTGCCCGCCCACGCGTGTCGTGCAAGGTAAAGATACATGGTCGTGCAACGAAATTCGTTTCGCTCTTTGAAGTGGCTCTAAAGGTCTGAACTGTATTCTACTTCTCACGCCACAAGATGTCGTCACTGATCGCCAGTTCCCGCTGCTTCGCTTCGATGTCGAGCTTGAACCGCTTCGCGTCGCCCGGGTAGCCGGCGGTCGGCTTGAGATTTGGCACGTGCGACTGCCAGTAGGCGTTGAAGGCGTGCATCGACAGTTCACGCAGGTACTTGGCGACCATCGACGCCAGGGCCGCCTCGAGCTGCGACTCGCCCTTACTGCGGAATTCAATGCGAATCTCCATGCCATCGCGCGTCAGCAAGTAAGCACTCCGCGGCCGGCTCTCGACCACCACGCGGATCGTATAACCCGGAAAGAACTCGGCAAGCAGTCCCGCGTACGAGTTCCGGCCGCCATGCTTGTCGCAAGTGACGAGGATGGGGGCTGAGGACTGGGGGCTAGAATTTAGGGTCAGCCGGTCGATCGTGTCTCTCACCAAGGCGAGCGTCCAGCACGATAACGCCCGCCCCTTGCTTGCATGCTCACGGCACCCGCCGTTGAACTCCGCGGGAAACACCATCCGCCCGCCGATGGCTCGTAGGGCGATGTTGTCCGGAAGCTTGTTCCGCACGAACGATTGCATCGAACTCAGGCGATCGGGACACGTATCGCGTGGCACCGCGGCGTTATAGCCATTCGCGTGCCAGGGCAACTGATGCCGACAGCCTTCGCTATCCGCCGCGAGCCCGTCGATCAGCGTCTCCCAGCAACTGGCCGGCGCTTGGTCTAGTAGCGACATCATCGCCAGCACCCCACACTCGAGCGCCTCGACCCCGCCACCCGGTTTGTAGAGCAGCTTCGAATCGGCGATCGGCAAACGCTTTTCACACGGGCCATTCGCCACCGCACGCTTTAGCAATCGAAACAGATCGACATCCGCTTGCGCGTCCCTAGCCCCCAGCCCCCGGCCCCTAGCCCTTCCCCCGACTTCCCACGCCGACACACCAATACAAAGCGGCCCCAAGTTCGGCCCGTACCCCGCTTCGTCAACTCCCACGACTAGTGTCATGGGAGGGATTGTAACCGAACGGATTGTCGCGCCCTAGCGGGAGAGCTACATCTCTCCGGGATGACCTGGGAAGTGTGCTTCAAGTTCGCAGTCGATCGCGGGACGGTCCGACGAGGCGTAGCTCGTCGGCTATTGGGGAAGAGGACAAGCTAGCGTTAAAACATGCCGCCGCCACCCATGTCGCCTCTAAAACCTCCGCCACCGCCGAATTGGTCCTGCGGAAAAAGCTCTATCGCCTCTCTTTCCCAATCGATCTCGGTTCTCAAGTCGGGTTGATCCTTCTTCATTGCTTCAATGCGATCGTAAAGCTCCTTAGGTACATCATAACGAAGCCCACCATGCGGCAATTTTGTTGTGTGCAGGTTACTGATCACCCACTCTCCCAGCTTCTTGGTGTCATCATCTTCCACTGCAAAGAGAGCGAAAACACGTTCGCTCATCGCATGGGCATGGGTTCCAATCGCTGCCAACGCTCGCAAAGCATCAAGCCTACGCGCCTTCTGCACCTTCGCGTCGTCGGTTTTCTCCACCACCGCAGCACCTCTAAAAGTTGCAGACGCACCAGGCTTCTCGGCGATGGTCATTAGCAGTTCGGGGAGATCCTCGAGCTGGTCGGGCTTCGCGTGATTGAGGACAAGGCGCGCGTACTGTCGTAGTCGAGGTTCTTCGTGAAATAGTAGCGGAGGCAGGGAGGTCGGCAGTGTCCGCAGCTCGACCACACTCTCGTAGTTGCCGCTAGCTGATGCCACCATGCGACGGGGCATCAGACTCATGATGGCCCCGACGGCTATACCTTGTTCGTCGCTCGCGAGGCACTTCCTTAGCACTTTTTGCGTGCGTTCCTGATTTAACTTGGGATCACTCGCTATGAGGTGTTGAAGCACATCGAGCGCCATTGTGGAGTTGTCTGCGAGCGCCGCGATGCGATCCAATAGCTTCACGTCCTTCGAAGCCGTGTTCGACAGAACCCACGCCGCCAAGCGAACTCGGTTCTCTTGGCTCGCGTCGTACCAGTCGAGAATCACCGGGAGCGACACCTCACTCGGAATGGGAGACGAGTCATTGATATCCACGAACGAATAGACAATGGCTGTTTGCAAAGTCTCTTTCGGCGAGCCCTCATGACCGATCGAAATCATCGGATACTCCTCCGCCACCTCCAAAATTGCCTCGGTCGCCTCTTTGCCGTAGCCCGCGCGGCCGAAGGCTCGTAGGGCTTTGATCGCCTCGGTGCGGTTCTCGGTCTTCAGCTCCGTCTTCCACTCGGTCCGCCAGTCGTCGAACGTTCGGCCGTCGTAGAGGAGCTGGGGTGGGGCCGGTTTTATAGGTTCAGCATCCGCTGGCTCGGCGATGGGCGTGGTCGCGATGGGCGGAGGGTTCTCGGGCTCCTTGGCGGCAGCGGCGGGTGCTTCGGCGGGTCCAACCTTCACCGCGCCGGGTTGCCCCGGCAGTGGAAGTAGCGTCGTCTTGCCCGCGTCTTGCTCGGCCTTGAGTTCAATCTGCTTGAGCCGCTGCTGCTCTTGGCTCCACCTTTGGGTGTCGAACGAGACGCGGCCGGTGTGGAGCGTCCACTCGCCGGATGGTACCTCCACCGGAGTATGCCGCGAGTCTGGTGACGATCCCTTCACGTACTCCGTTCTAATTCCTTGCCGCAGTACGAAATACTTCAGCGGCGTGAACTGATTGAGGTCACCTCGTCGTAGCACTTCGGCAAGCTGATCCAAGTCGGCTGTGGGCCAAACGTGCAATCCTACCAGGATGTCGCCGCCCTGGATCCCGTTAGGCTGTCGCCTGCCCGCACTACTTTCCATCTTCACTCCCCCCGCAAACCCCTTCTCCTTCACCGCTGCGAGCTCCTCGGCATCAATCGCCGCGACTTCGACGCCGAGCATGCCGTAGGCCAGATCTGCGATCCGCTGGTCTTCGAGAGAGAGGAAGGGGGGCTTGTTGACCATCGGGTTAATAGGGGACCAATTCTTCTCCGCCTCGTCCTTCGCGGTGGAAGCCTGAGCCTCGGTGAATGCTTTGATCGATTGGGGGCTCCCTGCCAGTCCGATGATGAGATCACCAACGATCAAGATCTCGTCGAAGACGAATACATCGCCTCGTGCGGACAAGGACACCGAGTTTTCACCCAGTCGAAATGTCCAATCGGTATTCTCGCGGAAGAATATCCGAGCCTTTTCGAAGTCCTCTGGGTCCATCTTCGGACTCAGGTGCCACAAAGACCCCAGATGACCGGCGTCGTCCGAGTGAGGGAATTGGCGCAAGAAGTACGCGTTGACGACTTCTTTCATAAGTTCGGAAACTTGGCCTTGGCTGATATCATCTTCCGGACCGCACTCGATGGCCACCTGCAATTCCCAATCATTCACACGCTTGAGCTTAAGATGGTCCTTCAGCCACTCCGCGTCGATGGAATCGGCTAGCTTCAGTCGCGAGACAACTCCTTCTAACGCCTTCGCACTGGTGAACTCCGCATCGTGCTTCGCTATGCGCTCTGCGTGGCGAGCGGGGTCGTCATTGCCGCGGCCGACGCCGACATTCGCAAAGTAAAACGCCGCCAGGGCGCGTTTGGGCTGAACATCGGCGGCCGCAGCGACTTGCTGATCCGTCCTCTTCCCTGCGTCCTCCGTGCTCTCCGTGGTTAGTTCTTCTACTCCGGGCGCTGCTTCTCCAGAAACCGGCGCTTCCGGCTCGCCGGGTTTGTCGGACGCTACACCAGGTTTGGTAACGACCACTTGGTAGTTGTCTCTGTCCCCTCGCCGAATCATTACGCTATTGCCTGCCTTTTCATGGGCGACGATCAGCATCTTTATAGTTTCGGCCGGTATTGCTTCATCGATATCGTAGATTCTGGTTGGGCCTTCGAAATCGGTAGCAACAACATTCATCACATTGTGCGGAGTTGCTAATAGGCGGACCGGCCCCCAATCAGATCGGACGACTTCAATAGTATGGTCCCGCAGGTCCTTCTTTATTTGGTTGATGCAACGCGTCTCGAACTCTTGGGAGAGCCCATTAATCTCAGCTAAAAGAAAAGAGTAGTGCTCCCCAGATTCTTCCGCAAAGATGGGTGCTAGGACTCGCCAGTTGCCTTGTTTGATTTCTAAACGCCGCGCCTTCACCAAGCCGTCGTTGCTTCGCAGAAACACGTAGGAGCCATTCACAGAGACTGAGTAACCCGTGTTCTCGGCGGCCAACGTCTTCCGAATGTCGGCGAGTTCGGCTTCGGTAAGCTCGGGATGAAGGATGATCGATTCCTTCTTCTCCGCGTCCTCCGTGCTCTCTGCGGTTACTTCCTCCACTCCCGGCGCTGACGCTTCCGGCTCGCGTTTCGATTTCTTCGATGTGTTCTCCAGGTTCGCAGCGAACAATCGTTCAACATCTGAAGCATTGTCCTTAGGGGCGAAAACTTCCGCTGACGTCCCGCCTCGCATGACAAGTACCTGCACGCGACCCGAACTCGGATTAATACTTACCTTGTGCCCTGCCTTCTCAAAAACCTCGATCGCTTTGAGAATCTCGTCGGCGCGAGACTTATCAGCAGGGTCATTTTCATCGTAGCTATAAGTCTTTGTGGTCTCTCCATCACGGAACTCAGTATCGATGACAAAAGGTTCGTCCACTTCCTCCGTGCGCCCTTCGATTGCATAGCGATCGTCAACTTCATCTCCGGGGTCGGGGACGACCCGGCTCACTGGTTCTGACTCACTTGCTTTCGCCTCCTCCGCCTGCGTGCTCGACCACACGGCTCCGGCGGTTAGCGCGGCGAGCAATACGGCAACCGACAACAGCGTTCGTTTTGAGACCAACATCGGATCGTCCTCCAATTGCAGGATGCGTCGCACGCGTTTGGCTAGGGGATGCGAGGCCATGGCCATCGCGGGCGACGGGAGTCGCCGGGTTACGGAGCTCTTCGCCACCGACACCAGCAGGCTGGCGTACGCCTCGCGGTTGCCACAGTGGGCGACCACCACGGCGTCGCAGCAATGCTCGCGGTCGGCGCGGACCCACCGGCTGGTGATCCACACGGCGGGGTGGAAGAACAACAGCGACTCGACGAGCCGTTGCATGAGATTCATCAAGTTGTCCCATCGCCGAACGTGGGCCAGTTCGTGGACCAGCGCCATTTCGATCTCGGCGGGCGACCAACTGGTGAGCGCCACCGACGGCAGCAGAACCAGCGGCCGCACGATGCCGACCAGCACCGGTTGCAACACGCGATCGCTCACGGCGAGCGACACTTGGCGGCCAATCCGCAGAGCGGCGGTGAGCCTCGCCAGGGTTTCGAGCAGCACGGGGTCTGTGATCGGCTCCGCCCGACGGCGGAGTCGTTCGCTTCCCATCAGCCCGGTGGCGAGTAGCAGTAGCGTCGCAGGCGTGCCAATCATCCAGAGCCACGGTAGGTAGCTTGGCAAGGCTTGGAGCAGCAACTGCGGGTCGAACATCGGTTCGTCGCTCACAGGTGCCGGCGGCGCTATTGCTTGCGAAACAACGACCGTTTCAGTTGGCGAAGCTTCGAGCGGCGCTTCGACTGATGGAGCTTCGACCGTGATCGGCGTGTACTTGAGATCGATCACCGCGGGTGCGGGGGGCGCGGCTTCGGGAAGGGACGCTGCCGAGCTAGATGCGGCAAGCGGTCCGGCGTACCTATCTTCGACTCCCTGAGCGATGGGTTCTACGACAACAGCGAGTGGCTTGATTTCACTCGCTATCCGTAGCGCAATCAGGGGCGGCGAAACGGCAAGCACCGCGAGTCCGAGGAGGCTCGCCGCGTAGCGCCACTGGGGTGCCGCTCGGAATAGCGCCAGTCGCACTAGCGCCGTCACCAAGAACACCAGCGAGCCGATCCAGAGGAAGTGGATCATGGTCCAGCCCGCGACTTGCCACCAGATGCTATTCATCGTTTGCTCCCCTGCTTCTTGCTCGCGGCGCGCTGCTGGTCGAGTAGTTGTTCGAGTTCCGCCAAGTCGTCGCCGGTGAGGCGGTGTGTTTCGACGAGGTGCGCTACCAGTCGGCTCGCGGATCCCTCGAACACGCCATCGACCAACTTGCCCACCATGCTGCCGGCGGTCTTCTCTTGCGACGAAGCGGCCGCCCACTGGTACCCACGGCCGGCCGAGGCGCGGCGTTTCACGAGGTTCTTCTCCAGCATCACCTTGAGCATCGTGGCGACGGTGGTGGTAGCGACGTCGCGATTCTCGCGAAGCGCGTCGCACACCTCGGCGAGCGTCGCGCTCCCCTTCGCCCAAAGAATACGCAGTATTTCGAGCTCCCCATCGGTAGGGTGCTTACTCGCTGGCCGCGCCATGACGCATGCTCCTTCGCTGGCAGACTGTGCCGAATCGCTGAATTGAAAAGACCCACGTCGCCAATTCTATAGAATTAGAATGGCGTGTCAAGAAAAATCCGGTGAGCGTTCCGGTCGAGGGTGATAGTACCTCCATACTCCGTATGGAGAGCCACGAAGGAGTTAGCTAGTTCGAGGCCAAGAAACACCCATAGAGCGTTCCTACTAGGGCCTAACCATACGGAGTATGGTTGTACTATGGCCCGAATACTTGCGAATCCGGCTACTCGCTAACGGGGACTTGCACGACCGTCAGTTTATTGGGAGCCAGAGACTCAAGCGTGTGAAGTAGAATTGAAACCAGCGGACGGATGTCTTCGATGTCGTTGGAAGCTGCCCACAACACCACCACCGCGACCGGAAGTGCTGCCAGGTTTTGCTCGTACTCGATATTCGCATCTTTCGTCAGCACGGCATCAAAGCCTTCCCCAGCTGCCGCTTGCAACAGCCGACCGTTGGTCACGCCACTCAAACCCATGTAGGTTACGGTGAAGCACTCGTGCCCCGGAATCTCCAATCGCAACTGATGAGGCAGATTCTCATCCAGCAGAAGCTTCATGATTGCGATACTTCCGCAACCGCGTGCTGCCGTGCATCGGCTAGCACGGAATCCACCTGCTCGCGTGACACTGCCGGGAATTGCTCCAGAAAATAAGAGATCGAATGCCCCCGAATGAGGTAATTGAATAACGACTCCACAGGAACACGCGTCCCCACGAACACGGGCGTGCCTCCGAGGATTTCCGGATTGGAGGTGATGGCGGTCGACATGCTGTCATTATACCTAGCTACGTTAGGCAAGTGAAAGATCTCACCCCTACCGAAACAGCAATAACCCAAAGCTATCCGGCGTATCCCCCGACACTCCAGTCCATGAGGCGGAGTGGCCGCGGGCGTTCTGGCGGGTGACTCGAAGGCACCACGTGTCGAGCACGGCGGGCTCGGGCTTCACGACTTCCGACCACGGAATCGCCAACTCGGCGGTCCAGTTCGTTTCGTTCATCTTGCTGGCGACGAACCAGCGTGGATTCCAGTTCTTGTCGCCCCAGCAAGTGTCGTGCGTCCAACCTCGGCAATCGACGGTCATCTCGTAGGCCGACACGTAGTCGCGATCGATGTCGATCGACAAACGCACGCGATCGTACGCCGAGAGGTCGGCGTCGCGGGTGCGCGAAGCACTGGTAGCTTCGTACTTCTCGTCCCGCAGCAGCGGGCAGGTGATGGCGACGTACAAGTAGTCGGTGTCGCGGGCCAGTTGCATTGTAGCGGCTGTGTCGTCGTTGCGCCCGGCGGAGGTCGCTACGCGGAGCATTTCGGCCGACTTCCACATCGCCTCGTCGAACACGCCATCGAGCCTCGGCGGCGAGAGCGTGGCTTTGCAGGTCACCAGCGGCTTGCTGGGTGGAAGCTCGTCGGGCTTCGCGAGCCAGTTCTCGACGCGCGCCGCCGAACTCCAACCCCTGTCAGAACCCGACCGCCCGAGCACCATGAAGTACCGCTCGGTTGTGTTGTTGTAACCCAGTTTGCGCGACGTGACGGCGAGCGGGAATCGCAGCGCGGGTTCGGAGTAAAGCGCCGGTCGAGCCTTCTCGAGATAGCCGCCAAGCAGCGAGGCCCGCTCCAAACGCTCGTCGCTCGTCAGCGTCGCGGTACCGCCATCGTCGTTGGTGGGAAGCTCGATGCTCTCGTTTCGCGGAGCGCCTGCCGACTTTTTATAATCGACGTTCGCTAGCGGCTTGGTGCGTGCCTGCATCGCCTGCTGACGCGCGGTGACATGCGACACCTCGCCACTTGCGTAGTAACGCACGAGCCACACCAAGGCTTGCTCGGTGAGCGGGTGATCGGGGTAGCGCCGCGCTAGCAAGTACATCGTGTCGGCGGCCATCGCGTGGCGGCCTGTCTCGCGATAACCCTCGGCGAGCTGGTAGACGAGCTCGCCACCGGTTTGCGGATCGAGGCCTCCGGTGAGGTTCACGACCTGCGCGCTCCAGATTGGATTCCCTTCGGAGTAATCAAGCAAGCGTACGAGCTGCCCGCGCTTTTGAGTGAGCTTGCGAAGTCGCTCAAGGTCGTTCGGGTTACTCGCCACCACGGTCCGCCGCGCGTCGCAAGCCGGCGGAAGCTGCAGGCCGGCAAACGGATCGCGGGTGTTGGTCGCCATTCCGTCAAGTTGCGACAGCAGTTCTAACTCGTCGAGCGGCGATGGGATCGTATGTTTGGTGAATAGCAGCGACCGCGGCAACGAACTCCACGACGCCGGCGAGCCACCCAGTGCTGGCACGAATTCGTCCGTCGCCACGCGGATCGAACCACGCTCGCCGGGTGGTGCAAGGCCCACGGTGCGTTTCACTTGCCACGCGGGAAGATCGATCGTGGCAAGCTCGAGCCCCTGCGTCGAGTCCGCGGCGTGCCGGCTTGCTTCGATCGCAAGTTGTTCGGCGATGGTCGAGCCGGCATCGCGATTCGGATTGCGTTCGTGCGGGACGACGAGCAGGTCGGGTTGCCACGTGCGAATCGCCAGCACGGCGGTGGCGAGCAATTCGTCGCGTGCAAGTCCGTCCGTCCGGCGGTTCATTTCTTCCATCAGCGTTTCGGGGCTGGCGTGGTAGCCAACCGGCAGCATTTCCCCAGCCCACAGCGGCGGAGCAACGATGGCACCGGCGGCTGTCAGGGCTTCGGTGACGCGGTGCGTGTCGAGTTCGGTGACGGACGATGTCTTTGCGGCGAATAGTGGTACCACCACCGTGCGAAAGCCTTCGCCGGCCGCGTACCGCGATACTACTTCGAGCGGAACATCCTCGGGCGTGGCGACGACGACCAGCATCGCCGCGTGGCCACCACCGCGTTGCCGACGCCACGAGCGACCGCCATCGGTCGTAGCCAGAATCGTGCCAAGCTCGCCCACGGTCCATCCGCGGCGATCATCGACGAAATGCATTTGAGTGACAGGAGCGCGAAGCCCCGTCGTGGTGGTCGACCACGTTGCGCCATTGTCGGCGGAGTGGGCGATCACGCTCCCAGGAGCACCGGCAAGCCACACGTGGTTTCCTTGCACCGCCACGCTGTTCCAGCTCCATTGCCGGCGAGTGATGGGGTCGATCGCGAGTGGTTCGGTGGCGGGAGGTTGCCAAGTCGCGCCCGAGTCGCTGGTGGTGAGCACCATACCATTGTCGCCGACCATCCAGCCCTTCGACGCGCCATCGATCACCATCGCCCGGGGCTGACGAGCATCCGTCGTCGTGCCTGCGGTTCGCATCTCGCGTTCCAGCACGACGCTTCGCGCACCGCGTGGACCAGCGAGCAATCCGCTACCCGAACTTACAAAGTCGGCAGCCAGCCAAGTGGAGACCTGCGCCGAGCCAATTGGCTGCCAGCTCTTACCGCCATCGGTGGTGGTGAAGAGTCCCGAGGGATAGAAGCTGCTGCCATACCCAGCGGCGACGCCATTCGCGGCGTCGAAGAACTCGACGTACGTGAGTCGCGGTAACGTGGGCTCCACGACTTGCTGCCAGGTCGTACCACCATCAATGGTTCGAAGTACCACGCCCTCGCTGCGATGCGTCAGCGGTGTGGCGCGCCCGCCGACAATCCAACCTCGCTTGTCATCGACAAAACTCACGGACAGCAGTGGGCAATCCACTCCCGATCGCTGCGGATACCAATGCGCACCGCCATCGTCAGTTACCAACACGACACCGCGATCTCCCACCGCCCAGCCGTGCTGCGCGTCGACGAACACCACGTCGCGGAGCGTTGCATCGGTGGCGAGCACTTCGGAGAGCGTTGCCGGCGGCGCGGCATGCAGGAACGATGGCAATACAAGCGTTGCCAGGGCGAAGGCGTAGAGGGTTGAGCGGTTCATCGAGCGAGCATCCTTGCTGTCGATTCAAAACGTAGAGTGGGCCAAGCAGTGGGTCCGATTGTAAGCCATTGGCCAAAAGGGGGGAATGCGAAAGCCGGGCGACCGGCGTAATTGGAGGACGATTCATCCTCCAAGTGCATCCCAACTCAGCGGTTCGCCGCGGGTGACGGTTGTGACGATGGTGCTAGCAGTCAGAGGCCCGCGTTCCCAGCAAAAGCCGAGTTGTAAGGTAGAGTTCGATGCCTACCTGCGCGCCTTGCTCCGACCCTACACCAAACGCCTTAGATGCCTGCCTCGAATCCACCATTAGACCTCATCATTGCCAAGGCTGAGTCGCTGTACTCGCTGCCGGCGGTGGCGATGGAAGTGCTGAAGCTCACCGAAGGCGAGCGCGTCGACGCGCGGGCACTCAAGGAGTGCATCGAACGTGACCCCGCGCTGGTAGTGAAGTTGCTGCGGGTCGTCAACAGCTCGCTGTTCGGGCTCTCGAGCAAGGTCGAGAATCTGACGCAAGCACTCGCCCTGCTTGGCATCAAACCACTCAAGCTGCTGGTGCTTGGTTTCAGCCTGCCCAACAAATTGCTCGACGAGGTGGATGCCGATCAGCTGAAGCTCTACTGGCGAGCGGCTTTGGTTCGCGCGGTCGCGGCTCGGCAGTTGGTAGAAACGCAGTGGAACTCGGCGGGCGACGATGCGTTCCTGGTCGCGCTGCTACAAGACATCGGCAAGCTGGTGCTGCTGGCACAACTTGGCTCGCCCTACGCCCATTTCCTTCAGCACGTGACCGAAGAGCACGAGGACCTCATTGAGCTCGAGCATCGCAGCCTGGGTTTCGACCATCGTCAGTTGACCGTCGCCCTACTGCGAAAATGGCGATTGCCCGAGATGTACGCCGCCGCTGTCTCTACGATACCTACACGTCGCAACACGGCTGACAGCTACTCGCTTGAAACATCGCTGCCTCAAGTTCTGGCACTGGCCAACCTGTTCGCTGAGTTGGTCGACCAGCACCGACTCGCCGTGCTCCCCGACTTACTGGAGCGTGGCGAGCAGTACGGCGCCCTGACGCACGACGACGTTTGCCGACTAGTGGCGGAGCTTCAACCGCAGGTCGATCAACTTGCGGCTGTGCTGGAGATCGACTTGGGCGAACGACCGACTTACACCGACGTGCTGCTCGAGTCGCAAGCAAGGCTTGCGCGGCTGGGCGAAAACATCGCAGGGCGGTTAATGCCCAGCGAACAGCAACTTTGCGACGAGCTGCTCGCCGATACACAAGACTTGCAACGCGCGATGCTCGCCTTCGGCCACGCGCGACCGTCGAACCTGAGTGAAGAGCTTCGAGCCGACGCGGCTGCCCCCGCAGTACCCACGCCACGCACGCAGAGATCAGCCGTCGCGTTTCCGATGCAACGGCAGCTAGTCCGCGACGCCGTCGAGGCGGCGGTGGCCGAGTGCCGTCACGAACGATGCCCGCTAAGCCTCATTTGCTTCGAGGTCACGTGCGACTTACCCCGCGAGCCGCTCCTCGACGTGGGCGACCTCGTCAGTGCGACGATGCAGCAGGTGATGATGGAGTTCGATTTGAGCACGGAACAGTTGCTACGGACTTCGCCGACCGGTGCTAGCTGGATTCTGCCGAACACCGAACGCCGCGAAGCCGTAGAACTCGCCAACCGCGTTGCAACGCTCATTGACGAACGGGGTGGCCGCGAGTCGCTCGCCCTGAAGGCAGGTGTGACGGCCGTACACGCCATCTCGCGATCGTTCGCCGCCGCGGAATTGCTCGCCGCCGCCGAGCGCTGCCTGGAAGCGGCCTGCTCCGCGGGTGGCCGTGCGGTCAAGAGCATTGAAGTCTACTGACCCAACGTTTGAGGGGCTCCACCGGGTGACGACTCGCCCCTCGGCACCACGTTTGCTAAGATCGGCAGCATGACCGACGAACCTTCCTCCGGCGAGCCGCCAGCCTCCGACACTCCCCCGCCCACGGAGGTGCCCGTCCCCGAGGCGTTTGCTGCGCCAAGCGATGGCGAATACCGCGAACTTCGCAGTTCGGACCTCCACGGCGACGACCCCCTGCCCCGCCGGCGCACGCTTCCCATCGTGCTGTTTGTTGCGACCTGCCTCAGCACGTTTTGGGTGGGTGCCGCGAAGTACCATCCCGTCGAGCGGATGGCCGACTTCCAACTGATGTGGTACACGATCACCAGCAACTGGCAGGAAGGCCTCACCTACATGGGGGCGGTGCTTGCCATCCTGCTGACGCACGAGATGGGACACTTCCTGCAAACCGTCCGGCACCACATCCCCGCCAGCTACCCGCTCTGCATCCCCGTGCCCTTCAACCCCATTGGCACGATGGGCGCGGTGATCAGCATGGATGGCATGCGGGCGGATCGCAAGCAGATCTTCGACATCGGCATCGCGGGACCGCTCGCCGGCTTGGTGGTCGCCATACCGATCTTATGGATTGGCGTGTCGCAACTCGACTTGTCGAAGAACGCGGCGGGCTCGGTTCGCGAGATCCAGCTCCATACGCCGCTGATCGTCAATTGGATGATCGATCACCTGCATCCCGAGTGGTCGGGCAAGGCCGACTGGATCAGCATCTCGAACGTCAACCCGTTCTTCATGGCCGGTTGGGTGGGCATGCTGATCACGGGACTCAACATGCTGCCGATCAGCCAACTCGATGGCGGCCACACGCTCTATGGACTGTTCGGCCCACGAGCCCACACCTACGCGCGGGGATTCGTTGTCGCGGCAATCGCCTACGTGGTGATCAATCTCGAACAAGCTGCCATCTGGACGCCCATGCTAATCCTGGTGATCCTCATGGGCGTCAACCATCCACCCACGGCCAACGACGACGTCGAACTCGACGACTTCCGCTGGGTCCTCGGCGTCGCCTCGCTCTCGATCCCCATCCTCTGCTTCCCACTCCTGGGGCTAAGGCAGTAGGGCGTCCTTCTCATCGAGCCGGGGGCGTTAGTCCCCGGAGCCTTCAGCGTTGCTAGCTACGCCTACCCCCGCGAAGCAATGCGACTCGAATCGCAAGTGAATGTCGCGGACCGCGTGGCGGTCCGGATATTGAATCGAACTAGAATTTCCCTGTCCGCAGGAAGTTCGCAACGTGCCCAGCCGTCTCTTTCTTCCACAGCACGCTGACGTGCAAACCTGGCAACGTAATGTGATCGGCGTAGGTGTCGAGTAGCGTCGACTCGGCAGGCACCAGATAGTCGGCGGCGGCCGTTACGATCCCCACGTCATGGCGATCCACCGCCAGGGGAAGCGCGTTGACGAAACTCTCGGGAACGTCGGACAATTCGCAAAGCGTCGACGACAACCAACCGTAGTAAGGTGCCATCTTCCGCGCCATGTGCGAACCGCGATTCGGCGGACCGACCATCACAATCCGGCCCAGATTGTCAGGCACACCTGCGAGCACCGCGCACCGAGTGACGATGCTTCCCATGCTGTGCGCGACAACGTGAATTTTGCGATCCGGGTTTTGCTCCGCTAGCCGATGCAACTTCGCGGCAAACCGACAACCAATGTCTCGTATCGAACCACGCAGCGTGAAATAAGTATGCAGCTGCGTATCAAAATCCATCGCCCGCAATCGGCGACCGAGCGGTGCCAGGAAGTACTTGCTCGAGGCGATACCGTGGATCAGCACGACGAGATCGCGCGTCGAGTTGGGCGACTTGGCGGGTGTCGCAACGCGGTCGGGGGGGAGGTTCAGGGCTGCCGAGTTCATCGAACGGTTCCGAGAGTATCCAAAATGTTGGGTGACCTAGGAACTGTAGAACGCTGGCACCCCGGTGACGAGCCTACTCGCCGTCCGTCGCACTAGGCGGCAGTCGCTGATCAACTTCCTGCCAGAATGCCGTGATGTCGAGCTCTACTTCCGCAAACTGCGGCGACTGATACTCACCGGAGGCCTTCGCGGTCACGCGATAGCTGGGGCCGTCGAGCACGTGAAACTCGATGACCTGCGACCGCGGGTCGACAATCCAGTACTCCGGAACCCGTGCCGTCGCGTAAAGATCGAGCTTCTCAACGCGATCTCGCCTGGTCGTCGAAGGCGAAAGAACCTCTACCAGTAGATCAGGCGCACCGTAGATCCTATCTCGAATCTGATGGACATGATCCGGGCGAAGATACACCACGTCCGGCTGAAGGACCGTGTACTGGTCAAGCTTCACATCCACCGGTGCCGGCAATGCAATGCCGCCAATCGAAACGGCCGCTTCGTTCAAAGCCCGCCACAGCAGCACGCCAATGAATTGGTGCCTCGGCCTCGGTGCTGGCGACATCATGATCAGTCTCCCCCTTAAGAGTTCTACCCGCTCCCCTTCGGGCAATTGCAGGTAGTCCTCGTCCGAGTACGGCCCGAGGGTCGTGTGCGGAGTGGTTTGATCGAATGTCTCGAACACCAGTGTTTCGGTGGCCATGAGTTACCTCCCAGGCGTGGCGGATGGGCTATCTCATTATACCACGCCGGCCAGCCCTACGGCGCCAGCAGCAATCGACCCGGGGCAGACAGGAAGCCCTTCACGTCGTTCACAAACCGAGCGGCGTCAGCCCCGTCGACCACGCGATGGTCGTAGGTCAGCGACAGTGGCATGATCAGCCGAGCTTCGATCGCGTCGTCGACAATCGTCGGCAGCATGCGGCTGCGGCCTACCAGCAGGATCGCCACTTCCGGCGGATTGATGATTGGCGTCGAGTAGGTGCCGCCGACCGCGCCCATGTTGCTGATGGTGAAAGTGCCACCTCGCATCTCTTCGATGGACAAGGTGCCTTCGCGGGCGGCGGTGATCAGGCGGTCCATCTCCTTCGCGATCTGCGAAATCGACAACCGATCGGCATCACGCAGCACCGGCACCATCAGCCCGCGATCGGTGTCGACCGCGATTCCGATGTTGACGTACTCCTTGTAGATGACGTTACCCGCCTCCATGTCGACCGAGGCGTTGACGATCGGGTGCAGCTTGAGGCTCGACGCGATTGCCTTGATCAGGAACGGCATCTGCGACAGCTTGAGACCACGCTTGGCGTAATCGTCCTTCGACTGCACACGAATGTCTTCGAGTTCTGTGACATCGACGTCGTCGAAGTTGGTGAGCTGCGGAATGTTCGAGTAGCTCGCCACCATGTTCGCCGCGATCGTCTTTCGCATCCGGCTCATCTTCTCGATCCGCACGGCACCTTGGCCATCGGAGTCGGGCGAGCCCGGTGGCGTGACACCACTCGATACCTGCGAAGCGGCTTGCGCCTGCGCTTTGCGAACGTGAGCCCGTACGTCGTCTTCGGTGATGCGACCAGCGTTACCACTGGGGCGCACGCGACGCAGATCGACGCCTAGTTCGCGAGCCAGTCGGCGAACACTGGGCCCCGCCGCCGCGCTCGCTACGCCATCGCCCGGCGTCCCGGAGGTCGGAGTGGCCGACTTCGGCGCCTTCGCTGCGGGGGCTGCTTCTTCCTCGTCGTCTTCGGGCTCGGGCTCAGCGGCCTTCTTGGCTGCCGGCTTCTTCTTATCTTCCTTAGGCTCGTCTTCCTCTTCCGTGCGAGCCGGGGCGTCCCCGCCCCCGGACTTTTTGGGCTCCGATTTCGCTTCTTCTTTCTTAGGCTCGGGCTTCTTCTCTTCCTTCTTGGGCTCCGACTTGGCCTTCGCTCCCCCACCGCCCGATTCAATCTCAAAGATCGGCGCGCCGACGTTCACGGTGTCGCCTTCGGACACCAGAATCTTGACGATCGTCCCCGCCTCGGGGCTCGGCACGGCGGCCGTTGCCTTGTCGGTTTCGATCTCCAAAAGGTCTTGGTCCTTCTCGACCGAGTCGCCTTCGGACACCAGGATCGACAGCACGTCGCCCGAGTCGATGTTTTCGCCAAGATGAGGAAGGGTGATTTCAGTTGCCATGTTCGTGTGCCCGCATAGTACCTCCACACTCCGTGTGGAGAAGAATCATCTGGAATTTTTGCTAATTCAGTTGCTGTCGAAGTGTCGCAGGTGATCCCCATAGTACCTCCACACTCCGTGTGGAGAAGAATCAAGCGACGCTCACTTACTTCTGCTGTTATCTCTGGCCACCCGCTATTCGAAGTGGCTTCTCCATACGGAGTATGGAGGTACTCTTACGCATAAAGCGCCGATTGCTTGTCGGGGTCGATCCCCAGCTCTTCGATCACCTTCGCAAGCGCCGGCACGTCTGCACCTCGCTGCTTCAGTTGATCGATGGTCGCCAAAGTCACGAACTCCGCGTCCACCTCGAAGTGCCGACGCAGTGCCTCGCGGCTTTCGCTCCGGCCCATTCCGTCGGTACCCAATGCAAAGATGCCACCCGGGACCCACGGGTCGATCTGCTCGGCCAGCGCCCGCATGTAGTCGCTTGCGGCGATGAACGGACCATCGAGCCCCGCGATCTGCTTCTCCAGGAAGCTCACCCGCGGCTCGGCGTCTGGGTGTAGCATGTTCCATCGCCGGCACTCCTGCGCCTCGCGGCGTAGTTCGGTGTAGCTGGTCACGCTCCACACGTCCGACGAAATGTCGTACTTCTCGGCAAGCAGCTTTTGAGCATCGAGCACGCCGCGAAGGATCGCACCGCTGCCAAACAGCTGGACGTGGTGCTTCAGCTTCTTCGCAGCCGGGCTCACCTTGTACATGCCCTTGATGATGCCCTCTTCGACCTCTGGCAGGATGTTGCCATCCGGGCCAGCGGGCATTTCGGGCATCATGTAGTTTTCGTTCTCGAGCATCAGGTAGTAGATGCACGTGTCGTTGTCGACGTACATCCGCTTCATGCCGTGGAAGATGATGACGGCCGTCTCGTAGTTGTACGCCGGGTCGTAGGCACGCACGGTCGGGAATGCCATCGCGTTCACCAAGCTGTGGCCATCTTGATGCTGCAGGCCTTCGCCGTTGAGCGTGGTGCGACCTGCCGTGCCCCCCAAGAGGAACCCTTTGGCACGCATGTCGGCGGCGGCCCAAATGAGGTCGCCCACGCGCTGGAACCCGAACATCGAGTAATAGATGTACATCGGGATCATCGGCACGCCGTGCGAGCTGTACGAGGTGCCCGCCGCGTTGAACGAGCTCATGCTACCCGCTTCGGTGATACCCTCTTCCAGCAACTGGCCGTCCTTGGCTTCCTTGTAGTAGGAAATATCGCCTGCGTCGGCCGGCTCGTAGAGCTGGCCCGCGTGGGCGTAGATGCCTACCTGACGGAACAGGCCTTCCATACCAAAGGTCCGCGACTCGTCGGGCACGATTGGTACGATGAACTTACCCATCTCTTTGTCACGCAAGAGATCGGTCAGCAAGCGGACGAAGCCCATCGTCGTGGACAACTCCTTGCCCTCACCCTTCGACACCATCTTTTGACTGATGGTTTTCTCGTAGTCGGGTAGCGCCGGCACCGGAATCGAGCACTTCGAGCTATTTCGCGAAGGCACAAAACCACCCAGCGCCTCGCGACGCTCGCGCATGTACTGCATCTCGGGGCTATCTTCCGGCGGACGGTAGAACGGGGCCTCGGCCACTCGCTCGTCCGAAATCGGAATGCCAAATCGAGTGCGGAACTCGCGAAGTTCCTGCTCGTTTAGCTTCTTGTTGTTGTGCGTAATGTTCCGGCCTTCGCCACCCTCGCCCGTGCCGTAGCCCTTGATGGTCTTGGCGATCACGACGGTCGGCTTGCCATTCTTCAGATTCACGGCGCGATGGTAGGCAGCGTAGACCTTCTCAGGGTCGTGGCCACCGCGACGCATCTTCAGCAGCTTCTCGTCCGAGTAGTTCTTCACCATCTTCGTCAGTCGAGGATCGACGCCGAAGAAGTGCTCGCGGATGTAACTACCCGGCGACACCGAGTACTTTTGGTACTGACCATCGACGATTTCCATCATCCGATTGGCGAGTACCCCTTCGGTGTCCTTCTCTAGCAGGGGATCCCAGTCGCCACCCCAGATGACCTTGATCACGTTCCAGCCGGCGCCGCGGAACGTCCCTTCCAGCTCCTGGATGATTTTGCCGTTGCCACGTACCGGACCGTCGAGCCGCTGCAGGTTGCAGTTGATCACGAAGATCAAATTCTGCAGCTGCTCGCGCGAGGCCAGCGAAATGGCACCCAGCGTTTCGGGCTCGTCGCATTCGCCGTCGCCAAGGAACGCCCACACGTGCTTCTGCGACAGGTCGGCGAGTCCCCGGTCGGTCAGGTACTCGTTAAACCGCGCTTGGTAGATGGCCATGATCGGCGCAAGGCCCATCGACACGGTCGGAAATTCCCAGAACTTGGGCATCAACCACGGATGGGGGTACGAACTCAAACCGCCCCCGGCCGACAATTCGCGGCGGAAATTGATCAGATTCTGTTCGGTCAATCGACCTTCGAGGTACGCCCGCGAGTACATGCCCGGCGCGGCGTGGCCTTGGAAGTAAATCTGATCGCCACCGAATCCACTCTCGCCACGACCCTTGAAGAAGTGATTCTGCGCTACTTCGTACAAGGTCGCGCTCGAAGCGAACGTCGAGATGTGGCCACCCGGCGACGCAGCGTGACGATTCGCCCGTGTCACCATCGCCATTGCGTTCCAGCGAACGTAGCTCTTGATGCGACGCTCCATCTCGCGGTCGCCCGGATACGCTGGCTGCTCGGCGCGCTTGATCGTGTTGACGTACGGCGTCGTCGCTGTGAACGGCAACTCCACGTCATGGCGATACGCGGCCTCTTCGAGCGCCGCGAGAATCTGCTTCACTCGGTCGGGGCCTTTGTGCTCCAGCACATAATCGAGCGACTCGAGCCATTCGGCGGTTTCCGTCGGATCGCTGTCGTCCGGAATTGGCGAGTTGTAGTTTTTCATATCGACGGTTGCCATGGTTACGTTCCTCGATCCGCGTGGTAACCACGGAGAGCACAGAGGACACAGAGAGGGTGCCGTTCTTGGAACACTAATCTTCGCTAATCCTCACTAATCTTTTCTTTCATTAGTGTTTATTAGCGCAGATTAGTGTTCCCAACTCTTCTTCCTTCTCTCCGTGTACTCAGTGGCCTCTGTGGTGAGTCTTAGTCTTTTTTGCGCTACTTAATCTTTTTTACGCTTTGGTTTGTAGATCTCGGTGGCTGTCCCCAGGTGCACCTCGCCGGCGAACGCCACGGTCTCGCTGAGCGTTGGGTGAGGGTGGATGGTCTCGGCGACGTCGCGCATCTGGCAGCCCATCTCGATGGCCAGCACGGCCTCAGCGATCAGTTCGCCGGCACCTTGGCCCACGATGCCACAGCCCAGCACGCGATCGGTCTCCGGGTCGATCAGCCACTTCGTCAGGCCATCGGTCCGGCCGTTGGCCGTCGCGCGGCCGCTTGCTTGCCACGGGTACATGGCGATCGACACCTTCCGGTCCTGCGCCTTCGCCTGATCGGCAGTGAGCCCGGCCCAAGCGATTTCGGGATCCGTGAATACCACGGCAGGAATCGCCGCCGGTTCGAACGCCACCGACTCGCCCGCCAACACTTCAGCTGCCACTTTCCCTTCGGCCGACGCCTTGTGCGCCAGCATCGGGTCGCCCACCACGTCGCCAATCGCCAGGATCGCGGGGTCGCTGGTCCGCTGCTGCTCGTCGACCTCGACAAAGCCGCGCTCGTTGATCGTGACCTTCGTATTCTCGAGGCCAAATCCACCCGACACCGGTCGACGACCAATCGAGATCAGCACGCGGTCGTACTTGTGGCCACCCTTCATTTCGGGGCCATCGAGCTCCACCTCGACCGCATCGCCAACGTCCTTGAGACCGACAACTTTGGTGCCCAAATGGACGGCGTGGAAACGCTCGCGAACTCGCTTCTCTAGCGGCTTCACCAGGTCGCGATCGGCACCGGGGAGCAGGCCATCGGTCAGCTCGACTACCGAAACCTTCGAGCCAAGTTCGGCGTACACGGTCCCCATCTCGAGACCAATATAACCACCGCCGACGACCAGCATCGTGTCAGGAATATCCTGTAGAGCCAGCGCGCCGGTCGAATCCATCACGCGGGGCGAACCAATGTCAAACACCTTGGGCATCGCCGGTACCGATCCGGTCGCCAGGATGCAGTGGTCGAACGTCAGCCGCGTGCTCTCGTAGGTAGCCGAATCGCCCCCTTCGAGTTCCAGCGTGTTCGAATCGACAAACACACCGCGGGCATGAATGCGTTTGACTTTGCGACGGCTTGCTAGCTGCGCGAGACCGCCAGAGAGCGTCTCGATCACTTTCTCTTTGCGGGCACGCACTTTGTCGACATTGACCGTCGGCTTGGAGAACTCGATGCCCCACTCGGCCATCTCCTCGGCCTCGCTCAGAATCTTGGCGACGTGCAGCAGCGCTTTGGAAGGAATACACCCACGCAGCAGGCAGGTTCCTCCCAGGCGTGGGTCGGCCTCAACGAGCGCGACCTCCATCCCGAGATCGGCTGCGAGAAAGGCGGCCGCGTAGCCACCGGGACCACCACCAAGGACGACAACTTGCGAATGCATCAGCGGGCGGACTCTTCGTAGGTATTACGGGGCGGATAGCGTGGGGAGCAAATTCCTAGTGTCGGCAATCCGGAACGCCCGACAATCGGAAAACTGTTTGACAGCAAGCGGTTAAATCGCGAAAGCTATTAAGTTTACCCCCCCTGCGTCAACTAACAAAGGACCGCCCCGCAGACTCACCCCAGCGCGCAAACCCACCGAAATCGTTAAAGTTAAACTGGGTAAGGAGTTAGAGCGAATTGAGTCATTAGGTGCGGTAAGCCCAGGGCCGTGAGCAGAAACCGAGGGGGTAGAGACGCGGAACGCGAGCCCCCCTCACTCCCCCCAGGTCGCTCGGCGAAGCCGATGGGGCACCGCCAGTGCCACGCCTGCCATGAGCAGCCAGACCGCCGTTGGTTCGGGCACCAACGCGGTCGGCAACTCGGCAGTTGTCGCCGGCGTGAAGCTTTCACCGAAGCGGGATTTCCAAACCTGGTAGTCCAATTCACTCACCAGCCCATCACCATTGCCATCGCCCTGCGTGAAGGGCTGGACATCCAGTGTCCCCAGATTGTCACGCCACACACTGTAGTCGGCGAGGTTCACCACTCCGTCGCTATTGAAGTCGCCCGGCAGAACGGCGACTAGCGAGAAGTTGACTCCCGTCTCAAACAGATCATCGAATGCCGAACTGCTCGCTCGCAGGAGAAAATCAAAACTCGATCCGTCGGCGAAGGTTCCGGTCAGGGTTCGATTGCGCGTCGTCATGAGTAGCGGCGCGCCTTGGGACATGGTGCCCGTCAAATCGACACCATTGAGCGCAAACTCAGTCCCGTAGAGAACCACCGTCGACCCTCGGCGCGCGAGGAATCGATTCGTGAAGGTTCCCCCGCTGATCGCGATCTCGCTCTGCTCGTTCGCATTAAATGGTCCCTCGAACTCGCCGCCGGTGATAAACCATTCGCTGCGAGTGTAGGCATGCGCATCCCTCTCTACCGACCCGCCAGTCACGGTCACTCTGCTGACGGCTGTTTGAACGCTACCAACGGCCCCACCCGAAATGGTGAGGTGCGAGTCGAGCTCGACCTGTAGCAATCCGTTCACGCTACCGCCGTCGATTGTTGCTTGCCCTCCTTGCAGGCGAAGTCCACCATTCAGAGTACCAGCCGACATCACAAATCGACCATCTTTGGATACTCGCGTGCTGCCGACAGTTCCGCCGTTGACGGTTAGCACGCTGCCATTGGCGAGTTCGATATCGTTGGCGATGGAACCACTGTCGAGCACCAGCTGCGCTCCGTCGAATAGATCGAGCCCTTCGCCAACCGTGCCGTTATGAACGTGAACGCTCGAATTCACGACTTCAAAGTCTTTGCCTACCACACCGCCGTTCACTTGGACTTCAGCATCGGGAGCGACCGAGAAGTGGTCGCCGATCGTCCCTCCACTCGTCACCACCAGCGTTTGCCCCGATCGCAAGCCTTTGGGGGCCACATCAGAAGGAACCCGAATTATCGCCGCACCAACTGCCGGCAAGTCCGTCACCTGCAGCTCCACCGTATTTAGATCGAACTGATCTCCATCGAGTGCATTGAAGATAAAAGGGGTGCCATCAGCGAGTATGCCAGAAAACGTGGTACCCCAAATGGGTGCCGGGGCCCAGACGGAAGGCATCATCAGTGTGTCGCCGGGCGAGTCGAGGCCCTCGATCAAGTGGCCATTCAAGCGAAACTCCCCTCCTTGGATCAACAGCTTCGAACCTTTGTTAACGTCGATGCCATCGCCGATCGCTCCGCCGGCGAACGTGAATTGGCCACTCCCGACAGAAAGGCTTTCACCGATCACGCCCCCGGTCAACTCGATTTGACTGGCACCGCTCGTGTTCATGTCCGCTCCAACGGTTCCCCCTGAAATTTCGACCCGGGCATTGTCGAACGCCCTGAATCGGTCGCCGACGGAGCCGCCGCTAATCCGGAAAGTGCTATTCTGTCCGGCTTCGGCCAATCCAGCCTGCCGTCCTCCGGAAATAGTGACTACGCCCGTTCCCAAAGCTCGAAGTTTACTGACGCTTCCTCCCTCAATCACGAGCTCGCCGCCATCCAGCACTTGGCTGTCGCCCGAGATACTTCCTCCCGTAATCGTCACTCGGCAATTGTCAGGGATGTCGATGCCCTTGAAGAGCACTCCGTCGCTGACGAGCATTTCGCTCTCAGGCTGTAGGGTGACGGTTCCTGAAAACCTTAAGCCGGCAACATGGACGTAGCTTCCGGCATGCGCCGTCAGGCGTTCGGTGAGCGATCCCCCGTTCAGTGTCACGTGACTTCCCAACAACGCATCGAAGCCACTGTCGAAGACTCCGCCATTGACCGTTACGTTCGCTCCCAGCGCCTCGAAGTTCTGGCCTACCGTTCCGCCATCGATCACCACGGTGCTGCCCCACAGCGCGGTAAAGTGGTTTCCCAATGAACCTCCGTCCGACAGGATAAGGGTCTCGCCTTCGCGAACTCCGTTGGGTGCATCGACGTCGGGCACGTTGATCGGTGTGTCGGAACGACTAGGTAGCGCAGCCACCTGTAGCCTAAGAGCGCCGGGACCGAAGCGACCAGCCGTCGGCGTCGCGGTTTGGAAGGCAATGGGACTTCCGTCGGCCAGGGTCCCGCTGAGCGTCGCGCCGTCGGGCACGTCGAAATTTAGCGCGTCTCCAACGCTTTCCAGTCCAAGGATCGGCTCTCCGTCGATTCGAAACTCCCCCCCTACGAGCGTCAATTGACTCCCGGTAGCGGCGCGCAATCCCTCACCTAGGATCCCACCGGAGATAATACCAACGCTCCCAGGGTCGAGGTACAAACCTCTGTCAATCTCGCCGCCAGAGATCTCTAGCTGGCTTCCTGCAAACACTCGGGCATAGGAACCAATGGCCCCACCGCGAATCACCAGATCCGTGCCGATCACGCTAAAACTCGCCCCAACCTGACCACCATTGATCTCCACTTGCGAACCCCAGCCCGCGAAGAAACTCGACGGCAGCACTCCCCCCTCGTCGACGATCAGGGTTTGGCCCTCTCGAACCCCCGCGGGCGTTGCATCGGTCGGTAGCGTAATCACTCCGGGAGTGACCTCCGGCAACGTCGCCGCTTCAAGGGTCAGCGTCGCGGCCCAATTGTAGAAGCGAGTGGAAATGAGCGGCGTTCCATCGAGCAGCGTCCCACTTAGCACTACTCCCGAAGGAACTTGAAGCGCCACGGTTGCACCCGGCGAGTCGAGTCCCGCGATCGGCACTCCATTCAGGCGAAAGTCCCCTCCGATGATCCGCGAGTTGCTCCCCGGCATGGCCTGAGCATCCACGCCAATGCGTCCGCCCGACAGCGTAAGATTGCTTCCTGAACTCATGAGGAAGTCCTCCAACGTTCCTCCTGTGATGGTGACGGTGCTACCAGCGTGCCCATAAAGATCGCGACCAATGGTTCCGCCGGAAATGTTGACGACTCCACCGTTGTAGATTTCGAGTCCCGTTCCGACGGTCCCACCCGTCACATTCAATTCCACGTTGGAATTAACAACATTCGAAGTGCCCACGCGAAAGTTCTTACCAATCGATCCCCCCTCGCCGAGATTCACCTGCGTACCCGACAGGACCCATTTGTTGTCGGCAATGTTTGGATCGGGGGGCAGATTCACGACGGTGGTAAACTGACCTTCCACGCGATCGCCCACAACGATCATCGCTAGCGTTACCCAAACCGCGCTCAGTAGGGACTTCCATCGCAACGTGATCATAGTGAACCAGAAGAAAGTAAAATTGAGTTGCCGCGTCACGGGCTAGGGCACACCAACTATGTACCCTACATCCCACCTAGGGTAGTTGATCGCCCGACTTGGAACAACTCACTCTTTCACCCCAATCAGCCCCTATGGATAGCGCGACGCGTGTACGCTTGCCGCCATCCACCCACACCGCGTCATGATCCCCCAACACTACTTCCGCCAGGCTCCGCCTGCTTCCGACGCCTGGAACTTGTGGAAGACGTTCCTGCAGTCACTTGCCTTCTGGGGTGTGTTTCTCCTGCTGTTGCCGCTCGGACTTCGCTGGATCGAGCAGGCTATCGGTTTGGACGCGTTTCATTTCCGAGGCCAATGGCTCGTCGCGATCGCACTCTTCGTTGCCGCGAGCGCGCTCAACATCTCCACCGCTGTGACGATGGCCGTACGAGGACAAGGAACTCCACTACCCACCGACTGCCCGCGTAATCTTGTCATCACCGGGCCTTACCGCTGGGTACGCAACCCGATGGCGATCGCTGGCCTCACGCAGGGGCTCGCCGTGGGGGTCGCTCTCGGATCGTGGTTTATGCCAATCGCGGTACTCACTGGCGGCCTCCTGTGGAACTACTACGTCCGCCCGGTCGAAGAACAGCACCTCACCGAACTCCACGGCGACGCCTACCGCGAGTACCAATCCCAAGTCGACTGCTGGCTGCCGAGATGGTTCTGATCCAACAGGAGGTTCAAGTTCGCCATCCGGCGTCCCGTCAATTCCTTGTCCATCCGGCGCGACCCAGCCGCAGAGCGGCGACAGCGCATAGCCTGTGGCGCAAGCCCCTGGTTGGGTGTACAACACGCGATCGTTAGCCGCGGAGCGGCGGCAGCGAAACAACGATCTGATGGTGCCATGAAAATCATGTCATTCTGAGGGAGCCTAAGCGACCGAAGAATCTCGCCCCTGAGCAAACCCCCACAACATGACAATCGCCCGTCGCTCTTTCTCACGCAAAGTCGCCAAGGCGCAAAGAGCGTGAAGAACTCCAAGCCGCAAACCACCACCAAATCTTATTAGCGAAGATTAGCGCCGATTAGTGTTCCCCCCTCATTGTCTTCTTTGCGCCACTGCGCCTTTACGTGAGAAACTCTCCTGAGTTAGGCATTCACCCTAACTCCCTCCGGTCGCTGACGCTCACCGGCTCGCCATCTTTCCTACTTTTCACCTCCGCCAAACTATTTTCGACAAAATGTCCACGCGTACACATAGGCTATTGACAAACGTGTGTACATCCGCTATAATGCAACCCGTTCGTCGTACGCGAAAGCGCACGGTGAGAGACTGATCGTGACCCGCCGTCGTTTGGTACCAAGAAATTCATGAATTCTCGACGGGGCTATCACAAAGGGAAACCCTTCGCGGCGGTACCAATCAATCTCTCTCTGCGCGCCCGTGGGGCGAGGTGAAATAAACGATGCCTGCCGGCAAACACGCGTTACCGGTTACCCCATCCAAGTTCCACCCCGCCCAACCGCCCGACGGGATCCCGTCACTTTTTTTTTCAATAGCTGTAGGCTATAAGCCATTGGCCGTAGGCCGTATCAAGCTCCGCGCCGATACGGCAATTCACGGTTGACCTTCTCCTCTCACCTAACCACTCGTCACCCACCCCCTAGCCACGAAGTGGCGCGCTTCGACAGCCCAGGACGAAGTCCTGGGAACTCGTTGCCGACAACGACGTTAGTCCCAAAGGGACGCGCTATCCGTACGCACGAAGGTGAGTTAGCGCGCTCTTTCAGAGCTAACAATTAAAACTACCACCCCTAACCAGGGCTGCGCCCTGGCCTATCAAAGCGCGCTCCTTCGGAGCGCCTTAGCGTCTTTGCGTGAGGCGTTAATGCCGCTCGGCCTACCGAAAACCATCGAGGACATTTTCATAAGTTCAACGTCGAAATCGCCGGGTCGGCGCGGAGCTTGACCCGGCCTACGCGCGATCGCGGTAGGCAGGGTTTCACCCATGCCACACGTTGATCCCCGGAAATTGTTTTCCCCCACCATGGCGAATGGTTATGCTAGGGAGGGACTTAAAAGCTCGGGACGGGAGGGCAAGGTGAGTGACAAACCAACTACGGCGGTCGACATCGGAGCGATCAGCCGTAAGATCATTACCAACGTCGAGCAGGTGGTCGTTGGCAAGCGGCAGCAGATCATCAAGGTGCTGGTCGCTTGGTTCTGCGAAGGCCACGTACTGCTCGAAGATGTTCCCGGCGTCGCCAAAACGATGCTCGCCCGCGCGTTTGCCGCGAGCATGGGTTGCACGTTCAAACGAGTGCAGTGCACGCCCGACTTATTGCCGACCGACATCACCGGCGGGTCGATCTTCAATCAGAAGTTGAGCGAGTTCGAGTTCCGGCCCGGACCGCTCTTCGCACAGCTAGTGCTGGCCGACGAGATCAATCGCGCGACGCCTCGCACGCAAGCCGCGCTACTCGAAGCGATGGCCGAGGCGTCGGTGACCATCGATGGCACGACGCACACGCTGACGCCACCGTTTCTGATTATCGCCACCCAGAACCCCGTGGACCACGAAGGAACCTTCCCGCTACCCGAAGCGCAGCTCGATCGGTTCCTCATTAAACTCTCGCTCGGCTATCCTACGCGGGACGAAGAATCGCAGATGCTCGAAATGCTCAAACGCCAGCATCCCTTGGCGTCGCTTAAACCCGTGGCGACCGCTGAGCAACTCGTCGCCTGCCAGCGTGCGATTCGAACCGTGCACGTGGACGAGAAGATTCGCAAGTACATCACCAATCTGGTTCACGCCACGCGCGAGCACCATGACCTGGCGCTGGGCGCAAGCCCGCGGGCGTCGATCGCGCTCTATCGCACCTCACAAGCGATCGCGGCGATCCGCGGTCGCAACTACGTAGAGCCCGACGACGTGAAACACATCCTGCCCTCCGTACTTTTGCATCGGTTGATCTTGAAACCCGAAAGTCGACTTCAGAACGTGAAGCTCGACGAGATCCTGGTCGACATCGTCGACGAGACGGAAGTGCCCATGATCGAACCACCTCGCGCCCGTGCCGCCACGGCCAGCCCGGGGGGAGATTGATCCAATGCGATGGATCGTCGGGGCAATACTGCTGTTGGTGGTGGCCGTCATCTTTCGATTGGGGCTCCTGGCTTACAGCATGTACGCCCTGCTGGCGGCGATCGCCCTGAGTCGGTACTTGGCCAATCGCTGGTCGAGCGACCTCGAGGCCAAACGGACGATGAACGCCACGCAGGTCGGCGTCGGTGCGAAGGTCGCCGTCGTGGTGACCGTCGACAATCGCGGCAAAGTGCCGGTGCCCTGGATGCTGCTTGAGGACTTACTGCCACGACAAGCGCTCATCCATTCGCCACCGCCACTCGAGGTCGCGGGGCAACGGCTGCAACTAGTGTCGTTTCGCAGCCAAGGAACCAAGACCATCCTGTATCAGATGAAGTGCAACCGACGTGGGTACTATCAAATCGGCCCGCTAATTGCCGAGACGGGCGACGTTTTCGGGCTGTATCGCCGGTTCCGCGTGCTCAGCGATCCGAGTTTCCTGACGGTGCTGCCCGAGGTCGTACCCCTCACCGGTTTCGACATCGCTTCGCGGCGACCGATTGGCGAAGTGCTGATGTCGTACCAATTGTTCGAAGACCCCACACGCATCCGCGGCGTTCGCGAGTACCGCGCGGGCGATCCGCTCAATCGTATTCACTGGAAGGCCACGGCCCGCACCGGCACGCTGCATAGCAAAGTGTACGAACCTTCGACCGTGGCGGGCGTGACGATCCTGCTCGACTTTCATCACGAGGCGTTCGACCGAGCCGACGAGCCGGTGCGTTCGGAGCTCGCCGTGACGGCCACGGCTTCGATCGCCGCGGCGGTGTGTGAAATGGGGCAACAAGTAGGACTCTGCACGAATGGGCGTGACGCCGCCGATCGCATCCGCACCGAGGGTTGGACTCACCAGCGGCTACGCTCTCGGCGTGATGCCCAGGCCGCCGGCATGCGTGACCGCAGCGATCGACTCCGCCCCGTGGTAGTACCGACCGAGCGAGGCGATGTGCAGCTCCAACGGATCCTCGAAACGCTCGCCCGCGTCGAAAAAAGCGATGGCCTCAACTTCCCGCAATTGGTGATGGAATCGGCCGCCCGTCTGCCTCGAAGCGCGACGGTCGTCGCCATGCTGTCGATCGTCACCCCGCAGCATGCCATCGCGCTCAGCAATTTGCGAAAACGCGGCTTCGCGGTAACCGCGATTGTCAACACCTACGACGAGTACCGGTACGCGGAGCTTGCCGCTCCGCTCGTGGCGGAACGCATCGAAGTGCGACAACTGAAGAACCGCGAAGCGATCGCCGACCTCTGCAACAAGTGCATGATACATTGATCGCAAATGGTGCATTGATGACAAAACGACTTTACATGACGAGCGCCGACTACCTGGCCATTGCGGTCAGTCCAGCGCTGATCATGCTGTTGGTCGGCAGCCTGGTGTTCTTCCTGCTCGAGGTGGTGTACGTCGGCGAGTACCAGGCGCGGCTGAACTACGTCTTTGCGCTCTTCGTGTTCGCTACGGTGCTCGTGGGGCGTATCTCGATCGAGATGGGCTCGGAGCGCGCCGCCATGTACAGCGTTCCGCTCGCGCTGGCGACGTTCGTCGTATTGCAGAAATTCGTCGAGCACCCCAGTGTCTTCAGTCCACTAATCAACATCGTGCTCATCGCCGTGGTGTGGTGGTGCGCGCACCGTTTGACGTGGGACTGCACGCTGATCGACGACAGCGTCGACGCGTCGGGCGAGGGGCTCATGCAGCTCGCTGGTGTGGACGACACGGAGGGGGACACGGCACTCGCTCCGCCCCAGCGGAACCAACTGCTGCCCGGCGAGTCGCTACCGAACTTTTGGCAGCGAATGTTCTCCTTCGAAACCGGTCCGCACGCGCCGGGGCTGTGGGTGCTGTACTTCTCGCTCGCGGCGCTCCCCATCTTTGGCATCGGGCAAGGATTCATCCCCGCTTCCGACACCGCCAGCCGGCGCTATGTGTTCGTGCTGTTGTTTGTCTACGTTGCGTCTGGACTGCTTCTGCTGGTGACCACCAGCTTCCTCGGCTTCCGCCGCTACTTACGGCAACGCGGCGTCGACATGCCAAACCCGATGGCTATGACTTGGGTCGCGGTGGGCGCCGTGGTGACCGCGATCGTGCTGCTCGTGACCACGTTGCTTCCGCGGCCGAGCGCCGAGTTTTCGTTGGCCCAAGCTCCGTGGCAAGCTAAATCGCCCGATGGACTCACTTCGTCACGATACGGCCGTGGAACCGATGGCGCTGAAGGCGAAGAGCCCTCCACCGAGTCCGTCACGACTACCGACCAGAATGCCCCCACCGGAGACACCACGTCTGATGACCAAACTGGTCGGCCTCCCGGAGAGTCGTCCGAAGAGGGAACGCAGCAGAGCGACAGAGGGGAACACACGAAGCCGGACCAGTCGGGCGAGCAAGGCCAGTCTGGTGGCGAGAGCGATTCAGGGGAGCGGAGCGAGCAGGATCCATCGCAAGACTCTGACCAGGGTGGAACACCCGGCGAACAAGCAAGCAGGTCGCCTGAGGAGAATAGCAACGGCGAACGTGTTTCGCAAGCGAATGAGCAGCAGGAGAACAGAGAGCCATCGCAATCGGCGGAAAACTCGGAGGAGTCGCCTGACGCCGAGGGCGATCCCTCTTCGGAACCACAAAGTGTGCAGCCACCCGAGCACGCAGCCCAGCCGCCTCAGAACATTGCCGAAACGATGTCGAACATCGCCGGTGGCATCGCGGGGTTGATCAAGTGGTTGTTCTACGTCGTGCTTGCGCTGGTGTGTGCGTTTCTACTGTGGAAGTACCGCCAGGAATTGCTCGCCGCTGCGCGAGACATGTGGCGAGATTTGAAAGCGTTTCTGGCCCGACTGTTCGGTCGCGAGACGACAGATTCTCCTTCCGAGAACGAATCGGCCGCACCCCTCTCACCCCGCAAACGCTTCCGCGACTTTCGCAATCCGTTCGCTGGCGACACTTATCGCAAAGTGCCACCCGCCGAGTTGGTTCGCTATACGTTCGAAGCGTTCGAAGCGTGGGCAGCCGATCGTGGCCAGCCACGCCGTGCCGATCAAACGCCGCAGGAGTTCGTCGAGTCGGTCGCTGCAGAGCGAGTGGAGAACAACGAATCGATGAGGGCGCTGTGCCGACTCTATGGCCGCGTTGCCTATGGCGACGGCAAGATCTCGGCGAGCGACATCAAGGATCTGCAGACGGTGTGGAGTTGGATGAGCGCGTCGGGCGAGGTGCTGGTGGTGACCGAGTAGCGATGAAAGCGATGATAAGAGGAGGCGACTGTCGTGCGACGAGGAGAGCTCCCCTCAAGAGTTTGGATCACCACGGCCCTAACGGGCCCCGCTCGCTTGGAGGTTAAAGAATTTACTCCCCAAGCTCCGCTTTCAGTGCCGTGTGGATATCGGGGCACCGAAACACAAAGCCTTCGGACTCGAGTCGCGCGGGAAGGATCTTCGCACCACCCAGCAGCATCTCTTCGGCCATCTCGCGCCCCGCAAGCATGCGAACGGCGAACGCGGGTGTCTTGATCACCGTTGGACGATGCACCGCTTCGCCCAACGCTTTGGTGAAATCCAGGTTGGTCACCGGCTTGGGGGCGGTTGCGTTCACCGCGCCGTGGAGCGGATCGTGGTCGAGCGTGAACTGAATCGCGGCCACCACGTCTACTAGCGAAATCCAGCTCATGTACTGCTCGCCGGTACCGAGCACGCCACCTGCTCCAATACGAAACGGCGTGAGCATCTTGGCGAGCGCTCCACCTTCGGTGCTCAGCACCACACCGATGCGCATCTGACAAACACGAATGCCGGCTTCCCACGCGGGCTGCGTCGCGGCTTCCCAGTCGCGGCACAAGTCGGCGAGAAAGCCCGTGCCACCGGGGGACGTTTCGGTGAGCACTTCGTTGCCACGCACGCCGTAGTAACCGATGGCCGACGCATTGACGTGCACGCGAGGCTTGTTGCTCAACTCGGCGAGCGTCTGGCACAGCAGCCGCGTGCTCTGCACCCGACTGTCGCGAAGCTGCTTCTTGAATTCGGGGGTCCAGCGATGTTCGGCGATGCCCACACCACCAAGGTGCACCGTGGCATCCACGCCTTCGAGCGCCGCGGCGTCGATCTCGCCTCGCGCGGGATCCCAGAAAATCTCGCGGTCGGGACGCTTCACCGGACGGCGCACCAACTGCTTCACCGTGTGGCCATCGCTTTCGAGCGCTGCCATCAGCGCCTTGCCAATCAGGCCCGAAGCGCCGCCGAGGACAATGGTTTGCGAAGGATGATTGATCATGATCGGCCCGTGGGTTCGTCGCGGCGAGTGGATTGGCGAGCGACTGGAATCGGGACGCCTGCACGTGCCAGTATAAGCAGTCGGCGCACGACGCCAAGCCGAGATGCCCGCAGCAACTACTCAATGACCAAGATTGCGGGGGGGCTCCGCCAACTTATCTTATGTGGGAGTGCTCTGGAGAGCCCGATTGGAGCGGATTGTGCTCAATCCAATCGCTTAATCAGTCACGCACCGAAACCCCACGTTGCTCGCGGTGTGATGCGGCGGAGCGTGGCCACGAGCCGCCACGGAGAGCTCGCTATTCGTACCACCGGTGCTCAGCCACGAGCCACCACGCAGCACCCTCGCGCGTCCGTTGTCGGGTCCCTTCGGATTGCGACGTGGGCTCGCGTAGTAGTAATCCGCCGCGTACCAATCGCTGCACCAGCACCACGCGTTGCCAGTCATGTCGTACAGTCCAAATCGATTCGGCGGGAACCTACCGACCGGCGCGAGGCCTCGAAAGCCGTCGAGCCCGCGGTCTTCTTGCGGAAACCGACCCTGCCAGAAGTTCGCCACCCGGCGCTCGGAGTCCATGTCGTTGCCCCACGCGTACTCGTTATCGATCAACCCACCACGAGCGGCCACTTCATACTCGGCCTCGGTCGGAAGCCGCTTCCCCGTCCAGGTGGCGTACGCGACGGCGTCGTCCCAACTCACGTGCACCACGGGGAGGTCGCCGCGATCCGCCAGCGTGCTGAGCGTTCCCTCAGGCGACTTCCACGACGCGCCATCGACTTCGAGCCATTGGCGGCGCTCACGATCGAACACCAGCGACGACCCGCGCTGTTCGGCAGTCGTGACGTAGCTCGTTTGTTTGGCGAACGTCGCAAACTCGTCGTTCGTCACCGGTTTCGCATCAATCCAAAACGTGTCGAGTTCCACTTCGTGCGCGGGCTGACGATCGCCTCGGCTGCTGGTGGAACTCCCCACCAGCGCCGCGCCAGCGGGAATGCGAACCATCCCATCGCGCTCGGCAATCGGCGGCGGACCCGACTCACTCGTGAACTCGACGCCGCTAGGTGGAATGTAAGCGTACCAACTCAAGAGCGCGTACTTGGCCGCCATGAACACCCCGAACGGCAAAGGTGCCACGAGCAGCACAAGGACGATTTGCCAGAAGCGGGATTGCATAGGATGGTAGTCGGATTCGCCAGAACTCGGACGTCGTTCAGCAATAGATCAAGTCGTTTTTTGGCCACAGATCCACACCGATGAAACACGGATGCAGAAAACTAGGATTACACTCGATTCACCGCCATCAATCCTCCGTGAAGATCCGTGTGCATCTGTGGCTAGATCTTAACGGCGAATCTCGAAGGGCGCACCACTGGTCATTGGGAATTCGTCATTGGTCATTCTCTACCGTCTTTTGTCCTGGTAGTACTTGCTCAGCTTCTGCAGTTCGCGTTTCTCGCTGCTGGTGAGGCTTTCCTGCCCACCCGTGGCAACTTTGCCCAGTAGTTCATCGAGTCGATCCTCTTTGCGCTGGTCGTTATCACTCGGACGATGTACTCGAAGCGGGGGCTTGCGTTTGAAGCTCGGCATCTTGCTTGGCAGATAGGACGTCAATCGGATGCCTGATTTCCAATACAGGAATGCAAACAGGAAGCCGCCAAGGTGGGCCGCGTACGCAACGTTGTCGTCGGGGCTACGTCCCATGGCACCAAAGATGTCCATAGCAATCAACACGGCTCCGACGATCCACGCCTTGGCAGGGAAGATGCCGAACACCAGCAACGTGACGTTGGGAAAGTTAATCACGAAGAGCAACAAGATCGCCGAAATTGCGCCCGAGGCACCCAAAGAGGATGGCCCAAGTCCATCGAACCTAGCACCCGATTCGATGACAACCGCCAAGCACCATACCAGCGAGGAGAAAACGATTCCAACTAGGTAAATCGCAAGGTACTCGCGCGAACCATAGCGTTCCTCGACGGAGCGGCCCAAGAAGAACAGCACCAGCATGTTGAAGATGATGTGCTTGAGATCGTTGACGCTATGCAGGAATCCCGCCGTTAGCAACTCGAACACACGCCACGGCTCGCGGTACCAGCCCGCGTGATTGGCAAAAAGTTCAGTGAACCAAGGGCCCGCCAGAAGCTGCACGACGTAGACGGCCACGGTAAAGAGGATGATCTTCACGGTCATCGACTGCACGCCACCGAAGTGGAACCCAGGCTGGTCGTTGTAGCCGTACTGGTCGCCGTTGCCGTATCGTCCGTAGTCGCGGTCGTTGATGCCCATCGAAAGGTCGCCATGGAAAGATTGCTAGCACGCACAGAGCCCACGGCCAATGCTGGTCGTGGCGTGCTACCATATCTTACGGCACCCGCGGCATAAAGAGCAGCCGCGCGGCTTAGGGGCCAAAAAACTACGGAGTTTCGAAGCCCAATTCAGCGGCGAGCTCGCTGTTCTGCTTCAACAGGTCGGTGAGCAAGGCCCGGGCGTTGGCGAGCTGGGTCTCGACCTGCGCCCGATGGGCGTCGATCGCCTGGCGGTCGCGGGCCGTGCCGGCGGCGTCGCCCTTCAGATCGGTCTGCTCCGACTCTCGGATGGCTTGCACTTTCTTCGCGCTCACCAGGGCCTTATCGAGTTGCTTGTTGTCCTCGGCCAGGGCGTTGTGGTCGGCTTCCATTTGCGTGTACCGCTTCGACATCTCCTGGAAGATCAGGTTGTAGTCGCGCAGGTTCCGCCAGAACTTGAACTGCGTGGTCGCGTCCCAAGCATCGGGCTTCAAGAGCTCGCCGTCCGCGTTAAAGCCACGGCGGTGGTAGTCGTCGTCGCCGGGCTGCGCGGGCTGACCATGACGAAGGTAGTCGTCCACCGAATCGGCGGGGAGCCACTGACGGAGTTGCTCCTCCGTGGCCCCGGCGAGAATCTGCAACACGCCATCGGGGTACTGATCGATCGGCATGTTCTCATACAGCACCCATGGTGGCTGTGTTCCCTTCAGGCGTTCGATTGAACGCTGATCGAACTGCGACGAGGGCTGCACTTGAATCGTATCTTCGGTGGCGTTGGTCACACGGAACTCACCAACGTACTGCGGACCGCGCTGGCCTTGGGCGACGGGATCGCCTTGTTCGAAAGCGTAGATAATCGCGCCCTGGGCAATGCCATGTGGCTTGGGGGCAGGAATGCGAAGCGTGACGGTCAGTGTGCCAGCGTCGAGCGCCTGCGTTTCAACATCACGCCACATCCGACCCCGCGCACGTGTGACCATGCCGAGCTCGTGCTGCAGGTCGCGGACGCTTCGCATCCGCGGTGTGTCCTCTTCGCTATCGGTTCGCTCCATCACGACGGGGACTTCGTCGGCTTCGAGCGAGGCGATGATGCCGGGGTTCTCGGTACCGAACTCAAGGGCCTCGACTTCGGGTTCGAGATTCGCGATGGTCTTGACGTTCTGGTTGTAGACGGGGCCATACACTTCGCGAATGCGAAACACCTCGGCCGCGAGAATCAGGAACGCAAGGCTCAGCAGGAACACGGTCTCGGTCAACAACACGTGCGACCAGTGCCAGAACTTCGAACAGAAGTAGCAGGCCACGAACGAGCCAAGCAGCAACAGGCCCAATACAGTGAGAAAGATCATCGACTACGAACCTTGCTGCAAAGTGGCGACGCCGGCGGCGGGAGCTACGATTTCGGGACGGGGCAAACGTTTAAAATGGGCAATTTGCCTCTATCGATCATAAATACGCAGCCCGCGAGGGTCAACTAAACCGCTCCGGGTACAACGGTCGTAAATCCCGCCCCCGCCGGCAGTTAGGGCCCGAGAGCCGGCAAAATCGGCAGAATTGGGCCATGGTACCCGAGGAGCGCCGCAGTCCCAGTCATTCTGAGGGAGCCCCAGCGACCGAAGAATCTCGTCCCTGAGTAAGCCTGAGAAGAATGGCAAACGAGATCCTTCAGTCGCCTAGGCTCCTTCAGGATAACACGATGGGGAAAGCCCCATCAGGATGACACTCCGCGACCAATCGGATTCTTCCCCAGCGCCTCGACCAATCGCCCGACCTGCTCCTCGGTGTGAAGCCAGCTCAGGCTGATCCGTAGCCGCGACGAGTCCTCGGCGACCGTCGGCGGGCGGATCGCGGGGACGTAGAGACCCGCCTCGCGTAGCTTGCCAGCGAGGGCGAGCGTTTTGTCGGCGTCCCCCACTACCACGGGGATCACCTGACTCGTCGAGTCAGCAATGTCCCAGCCGCGCTCGACGAGTTGTTCGCGGAGCATCGCGGCGTGCGTGAGTAGTTCGGTCCGGCGGAAGGGTTCGTCGCGGACGATATCGAGTGCCGCGATCGCCGCGGCAGCCGAAGCCGCCATGCCCGCCGTGCTGAAGACATAGCTTCGCGCGGAGTTGGCTAGCCACTCAATAAGTTCATTCGGTCCTACCACGAACCCACCACACGCACCGAGCGCCTTACTAAGCGTGCCGACGCGAATGGTGGCTTGTTGTTCGAGTTGCGGCGCGGTTGCGGAGAAGTGTTCGACGAGTCCCCTACCCTCCGCCCCCCACACTCCTGTGGCGTGCGCTTCGTCGACCAAGAGCATGGCGTTGTATCTATCGGCGAGCTGGCCAATCTCCACCAGTGGCGCGACATCGCCATCCATGCTGAACAGCGAATCGGTGACGATCAACCGCCGGCGACAGTGCGAGGTCTCAATTAGTAGTCGCTCAAGCGCCGCGACATCGCAATGGGGATAAATGAATCGCTCGGCCTTTGAAAGCCGGCAGCCATCGATCAAGCTCGCATGGTTCACGGCGTCGGACAGCACGGCGTCCCCTTCGCCGACGAGCGCTGGAATGATCCCCGCGTTCGCCGCGAAGCCCGAAGGGAACACGAGCGCCGACTCGGTGTGCTCGAACTCGGCGAGTCGTCGTTCGAGTTCGGCATGCACCCGGCTGCGACCGCTCACGATCGGACTCGCCCCGCTACCACTGCCATCGCTCCCGAGCACGCGCGCGGCAGCCTCGGCCAGTCGCGGATCGGCGGCGAGGCCCAGGTAGTCGTTAGCCCCGAAGTTCACCATCCGCTGGCCATCGATTGCCACCTCGGCCGCCTGGCACGACTCGCGCACCGTCCGCCGCCGCCGGAGGCTCTGCAGGTCGAGTCGCGCGAGCGCGCCCTTTAGCCAGTGGAGGGAAGAATGCATGAGGAAGGGGGGAAGGCGGAATTCGGAAGGGGGAATAGCAAGGTGGATTGTAAGCCAACCGGTCACACGATTGCAGGATTGCTGTTCCATGCAATTGCCCCGAAGGGGCCGCACATGTCAGCCCAGGGGAAGAGAGGCGAGGAACGAGCCGACCGCCGCCCTGGGGGCAAATTTGATGGCGGTGGTTGTGGGAACATTTATTGAGGCTCGTGCGTACTCTCGGGTGTAGGGGAATTGCGCGCGTGGGGTGCCGGTTTTGCTCGCGGTGGTTTGACTTGCGGGCGAGATTGGGAGAAAAATGGTACCTCCCGTGGTTTTTCGCGCATTTCCGCAGTCAGTTGGGCGGAACTTATCCCCCGTGGCTAGCGTCAAATACTCGAACATCGGACGTAACGGACCTTGGCTAGCGAACACTCCGACGCCGATTGCATTGCCCGAGCCCGGAAGGGGGAGCGCGGGGCGTTTGACGAGTTGGTGCTGCGTTATCAGGATCGACTCTACAATACCCTGTCCCGCCTGATGGGTTCGGACGACGATGCACTCGACATCGCGCAGGACGCGTTCGTGCAAGCGTACGTGAAGCTCGATTCGTTCAAGGAAACTGCCGCGTTCTATACTTGGCTGTACCGCATTGCGTTCAACCTGGCGATGAGCGAAGGACGCAAGCGGCGGCCACTGACGATTATGGACCACGACGATAGCACTCGCGGAATGGAACCGACGGGGCTCGACCAGTCTCCTAGCCAAACGCTGGAGACGGCCGAGCGGGTTGCCGGCGTGCAAGCAGCCATCGCCGAACTGGCCGACGAACACCGCCACGTGGTGGTGCTGCGAGAATTGGAAGGTTGCGACTACGAACAAATTGCCGAAATACTCGATATACCCATAGGCACCGTGCGAAGCCGACTGTTTCGCGCACGTGCTTGTTTGAAAGAGAAACTAGCAACGATGGTGGACTAGCAACTCGCTTGCATATCCTCCGGTCGCTTACGCTCCCGGCTCGCCTTATTTCCAACGACTGAATCCCCACCTGTGTCCCACTCTCCTATCCAACCTGACGACGAGCTGCTGAGCGCCTATATCGATGGCGAACTCACGGCGGACGAGTTGCGCGCCGTCGAGGAGTGGCTGGCGAGCGATCCGGAAGCGCGGGCGCTGGTCGAAGAATTGCGTGGCGTTTCCAGTGCGGTGCAAGCGTTGCCTCGTGCGTCGGTGCCGGCCGAATGGACGGCAAAGTTAGCGGAGCGATTGGACGACGCTCGAGGCAACACGGCTCCTGCCACTCCCCATCACGAGTCCAATGGTCACGGCGATGCGATGCCTTCGCTGCCGTTTGGCCGTTCGTCGCGCGGATGGTGGTGGTCGGCAGCGGCGATTGCCGCGGCCGTGGCGATCATGATGATGGTGCCCCGCGAGCCCGACCAAATGGTCGCCAAAAACTCGCCGCTCGCGAAAGCTCCAGCGCGAGGTGGTGAGATCGTCATGGCGGCTCCCGACGCCGCGAACGCACCCAAGCCCGACAATGCCACGGTCGGCTCGACGTTCGATGCACCCACGCGTGGTGAAGCCGCCGAAGGCGAAGGCCTTGATGCACTCGCGATGGAGTCGTCACCCGCGCCGGCAACGGCAGCGGCTCCGACGCCCGAATCGACGCCCGAGGCCGCGGATTTCGCCAGCGTCGCCGAGGCCCCGCCAGCTCCGGCCGCGGAGGTTCCAGCTCCCGCTGCGGACACCATGATGGCCGAAGCAGTGGCGCCCGCCGAAAACACGTACCTGATCGTGTGGTGCGACGTGCCACCCGAGTCGCTTCGCGAGAAAGAAATCAACACTCTGCTAACGGGCAACGGCATCGTTGTCGACGAGACAACCGACACGTGGCTCGCCGCGGCGGAACCCGTGCGTCAGCAGATCGAGCTACGCAACTCGGTCAACTACCAAAGCAACAACGCGCCGACCGTGGCGCGGGGCGCTGAGGCGCCAGCACCGGAAATTGCTTCGAGCCGGTTTGCAGTGCCCGACACCGAAAGGGACTTCCGAAGTCGCGAACCGCTCACTCGCGGCGGCGAAGAGGAGACCTACGACGCCCCCATGGCCGACACGCTCGCCGACGCGAACCAGCGCTCGCTCGAGGGCGAAACGATCTTGGTCGACGCCACCGCCGATCAAATCGCGGGCTGCCTGGCTGCCATGCAACAGGATCCGAGTAACTTCCAGTCGATTACCATCGAACCGGTGAGCGAGCTCGCGATTCAGCAGCAGCTGTCGATGCAGCGCTCGATGGCGGCTCCCCTGGTTGCTCAAAACGAGCAACAAGCGGCGCAAGAGGCAGCGCCACTCAGTCGGCAAGCGGACAACGAGTTCGCCGAGAAGCTTGCTGAGGAGTCGCGGATGCAAATGCAACAGCAAGCGCGTGGCGGCGACGTCGACGATACTCAGCAACGCGCGAACTACGTCGAGCGGGCACAGGCTCGGCGGCTCGCGCGGCCCGAAGACTGGTACTTCTACAACACGGCTCCCAAGGAGGCGGCGCAGGGGTATCGTTTGCCGATGCTGGAGTCGAAGGATGGCAAGGTGCTGTCGAAGAGCGAGTACGCTTCCGCCGACAAGAAGCAGCAGCTTGCGGAACTCAATCGCTACGTCACACAGACGCCTCAGCAACAGATAGCGGGTCAAGTTGCCAACGCACCGCTCGGCGAGAAGCAACCGGTGCAAGTGCTGTTCGTGCTTCGGAATTCCCAGCTCCCCGATCCCGTGGCGGCAGCCTCTGGCCGCGCGATCGAACCGGCTGCGGAACCCACGGTCATCGAGCCAGCCCCCGCAGCCGCGCCTGCGGAGTCGCGTTAGTGCGGGCTCTGACATCTGGGCCGCGGTAGGATGGTCGCGCGGTTGCAGGTGCTCTACATTGTGGATGGTGGTAGCCTCTTTGCTTGCCACTCGCCAACGGAAGCCGCGCCAATGCACTCGGCTTCCATCCGCCAACATCCAACGCTGGAGACACCTCTCTCATGGCCGACGTCAAAATCCGCATGCGTCCCAATGGTCCGTTCGTCGTCGAAGGGCCGTTTGAACTAACCGACTCCGAAGGCAACAAGTTCATCATCCCCGCCGACAAGCCAGCGATCGCGCTGTGTCGTTGCGGTGAATCTTCGCGACGCCCGTTTTGCGATGGCGCGCACAAAGGGTGCGGCTTCGACTCCGACGAAAAAGCGCCTGTGGTGACTGAATAGCTTGCGCCCCATAGCCCCGCCCAAACCTGGGCGGGGTCGTGGGGGCGGGGCTCGATTTCATTGTTAAACTCTGACGGCTGGCGCGGTATCGACATCTTTTCCACGCGCGCGAGGGGCCCTCGCAACTTCAATGTTTTTGCTGCGATCGCGATATTAACGATTGATTCGCACGTATCGTGACGCCTCGAAATTTCTCGAACGAAGTTGATTGCAAACTCCTGTGCGCCGGCTTCCGGGGCGTGTTAGAATCGCCGCCCCGCGGGTAACGAGTGGCGTTGTCCGCGGTGCGTTTGACTCGAAACATTCTCGCCCGCGTGCAGGAGGCAACATGTCCCAGGCCGATCCCCCCATTACCGATAACCTCTCGATCCCCGGCCAGGTCGACGACGCCTCGCGTGCCTTCGTTGGCAAGTGGCACACCCTGGTCAGTACTACCAACTGGGAGAAGGGTCGCATCATTGGCGAGTGGCGTGCTGCGAAGCAGGCCGCTGGCGAAGAAGTGAGCGAGTACTCCGACGAAGCGTGGGCCGCGATGGTAGGTGAAGTCACCAGCCAGCACGTTGGCCGGCTTCGCCGCGTGTTCGATCGCTTCGGCGAAGTGTACGACGGCTACGCTGGTTTGTACTGGAGTCACTTCCACGCCGCGCTCGATTGGGAAGATGCAGAACTGTGGCTCGAAGGTGCCTTGCAAAAAGGTTGGTCGATCTCGCAGATGCGAAAGGCCCGCGATAAGGCGCACGGCAAGTCCGACGACGACACGAACGTGTCGACCTCCATCATGACCAAAGCCGAACATGACGCTGCGAATGGTGTCGAGCTCGCCGCGGTGGCCGATCCTGACGACGACGAGTATCCCGAAACCGACAGCCCCGAACGGAGCGAATCGGATTCGGAGTCGAGCGAGTACAGCGAACTCGACGAGATGCCCGCCGCCCCCAAGAGCACAGCCCCCAAGACCCGTCCGTTCGAATCGCTCAAGGAACTGCCGGACGACCTGGCCGATGCGTTCGAAGCGATGAAGCTGGCGATCCTTGCTCACAAACTGTCGAAGTGGGACGAGGTCTCCCGCGAAGACGTCGTGGCCTCGCTCGAGGCGCTCAAGGCGCTGGCGATGGCTCCTTCGGAGTGAGTGGAAGACTTCCGATAGCACTTCACACCGCTGACGAACGTCGATGGCTTCCTTAATGGTGAAGCCTGGCGTTTGTCAGCGGTTTTTTTTCGCGCAATAAGCGGTGGCGGCCTTACAGACTACTACTGCCCCACCACACTCGCCGCGAGATAGATCGCAAGTGCCGCGCCGGAGATGGCGATGAGTGCAGAGACCCAGAGTCCTAAGGCGGGCCATTGGCTGGTGGGTGGGAACGAGCCGCGGAACTCGCGGACGAACTGGCGGTGCTGGATGGCGGCGAGGACGACCATGATCGTGCCGAGCACGACGAACGCGATGCCGATGACGCTGGACGCCACGGGGTGACTTCCCATCTCGCCGCGCACCATTCGCAGGAACATGCCGAACCTTGCAACAAGAAACCCAAGCCCCATCACCGTAATGCCGGTGCGGAGCCAGGCGAGCATTGTCCGCTCGGCGGCGAAGTAGACACGGGGGTCGTTCGATTCGTCCATGCTTAGGCTCCTTCGTTTTGCAACCAACGCTCGCGCGACAGTCGGTAGACCACGTGCTCTTTCAGCGGACTGTCGTCCGGGACGAGCGGGTGGTCGAACTTCTCGCCATCGTGCTGCATACCCAGCCGCTGCATCACACGCTGCGACCGGACGTTGATCGTCGCGGTGAACGAGACGATCTCTTCCAACTCCAGTTGCTCGAATCCGACACGCAGCGCGGCTCGCGCGGCTTCCGTAGCGTATCCCTTCCCCCAATACTCGGGAAGCATCCGCCAACCGATCTCGACGCAGGGGCTGACTGGCAAACTGGCGTCGGGACGATTGAGTCCGACGAAGCCGATGAATGGCGCAACGCCCCGCAGTTCAACCGCCCAGAACCCCCAGCCTTGGTTGATGATGCGCTGCCGATACTTCTCGGCTTGAACGTCGCTCTCCTCGCGGCCGAGGCACTTGGGAAAGAACTCCATCGCCACCGAACTGGCACTCAACTTGGCGAACGCATCGAAATCGTCGTCACGCCACTGACGCAAGAGGAGTCGGTCGGTGGTAGGTTCGATCAGGGGCATCATGCTTTGCGCGGAATGCTTGTAGCCGGATTCGCAAGAATTCGGGGCTGCACCTTGAGTCGCCCGAATTCTTGCGAATCCGGCTACGATGAATTAATTCCCGCTGCGAAGTTTATCGCGTGCCACTTTCAACTCGCGGATGTGCTCGATGCTATCTCGCGGCGTGGCTTCGATCAACTTGCGAGTGTAATCCTGCTTGGGCATCGCGTAGATGTTATCGCTGGGTCCGAACTCGACGATCTTGCCCTCGTTCATCACGGCCATCATATCGGCCATGAACTTCACCACGGACAAGTCGTGGCTGATGAAAATGTAGGTCAAGTCGCGAACTTCCTGAAGCTTCTTAAGCAGATTTAGCACCTGGGCCTGCACCGACACGTCGAGCGCCGAGACCGACTCGTCGCAGATGATGAAGTCGGGCTCGACGGCGAGCGCCCTGGCGATCGAGATGCGCTGCCGCTGCCCACCGCTGAACTCGTGCGGGTAGCGCCGCAGGTGTTCGGGCTTCATGTCGACTTCTTCCAAGAGCGCGGCGGCCTTGTCGCGGCGTTCGGCTTTGTTCTTCGCAAGGCCGTGGATGATCATCGGCTCGGTGAGCGTCGACTCGATGGTCATGCGCGGATTGAGCGATCCGTACGGATCCTGAAAGATGATCTGCATCCGCCGCCGCATCGCCCGCATGGCGTCGGAACCGAGCGACAGCACCTCACGCCCGTCGTACAGCACTCGGCCACCCGTGGCGTCGACGAGTCGCAATAGCGCGCGGCCTGTGGTGGTCTTCCCACAACCGCTTTCGCCGACAAGACCGAGCGTCTGCCCGCGGTAAACATTGAAGCTGATGCCATCGACGGCCTTGACGTGCCCCACGACGCGTGAGAACACCCCCTTGCGCACCGGGAAGTGAACCTGGAGGTCGTGCACTTCGAGCAGTGGCTTCTCGTCATCGGGCACCATCGTCGAGTCGGGCGAATGATGCCCTTCTTCCCACGGATGGCCCATCGCTTCGAGTTCGGCACGAGGATGCAGCAGACGACCTCGGCCGTGCGTCATCAACTCATTGAGTCGCACGTCGTCGAGTTTTTTCTCGATGATCTCGACGTCGGGACCCTCGGGCGTGTCGATAGTCCGCGTTTCCATGAAGTCGCTCACCGTTGGCAGCAAGCGGTACTTCGTGTCGAGCCGCGGCCGGCAAGCCAATAGGCCCTTGGTGTAAGGATGCTGTGGGTTCTCAAAGATTTGCAGCACGTCGCCGTACTCGACCATCTTGCCGCGATACATCACGAGCACGTCGTCTGCGATCTCGGCAATGACGCCCAGGTCGTGGGTGATGAACAGGATGCTCATGCCACGCGTATCGCGTAGCCGGCGAAGGATGTCGAGGATCTGCGCCTGGATCGTGACGTCGAGCGCAGTGGTGGGCTCGTCGGCGATGAGCAGCTGCGGGTTGCAGGAGAGCGCCATGGCGATCATCACACGCTGCTTCTGCCCGCCCGACATCTGATGCGGGTAATAATCGACGCGTGACTCGGGGTCGGGAATGCCAACTTCGCGAAACAGGTCGACGGTCTTCTCGCGGGCCTCGGCCTTAGAGACTTTCTGATGCAGCACGATCGCCTCGGCCACCTGATCGCCCACCGTGAACACGGGGTTGAGCGAGGTCATCGGCTCCTGAAAGATCATGCTGATGTCTTTGCCACGAATCTGGCGCATCTCGGGCTCGGGCAGTTTGACGAGGTCCTTGCCAAGGAACGAGATGCTGCCCGTCTCGATCTCGGCGGTCGACGCGAGTAGCTGCATGATCGAGAGCGACGTGACGCTCTTGCCCGACCCGCTTTCGCCGACGATGCCGAGCGTTCGCCCGCGCTCGATGCGAAACGAAATATCATCCACCGCCCGCACAGTCCCTTCCTCGGTGTGGAAGTAGGTGCGAAGGTCGCGGATGTCGATGACGGGGGCTGTAGAGGTCATTCAAGATGGCCACAAAAAGGATGAAAATGCACGAAAAGGAAACTGGCTACGGGGTCAGTAGATACTTCTTGATGTATAGCTTTTCGGCGCCGAAGTTAATTAACAGGCCTGTTTCGATCTTGGAGGTGCGGAGGTAACCGAGTAGCTGTGCGACGTGCTCGTTGACAACGGCTCTTGCTGCCTTGAGTTCGACAATGAGCTGGTGGTCGATGAACAGGTCTGCAAAGTAGTCACCGACGATGGTGCCATCCTCATCATACACTGCGAGTGGGTATTGCTGCTCGACGTGTAATCCAAGCTTTCGGAGTCGATTCGCCAATGAGTTTTCATACACCTTCTCCAGATGCCCACTTCGAAAGTACCGGTGCATCGCAAAGCTCGTCTCCCGAACCACATCACACAATGCGTTTACCTCACCAAACATCGGATGCCCATACATTGCATACCCCCTTCAATAAACTCGCCTTGCAATCAATCCTTTTTGTGTCTTTTCATCCTTTTTGTGGCTATCTGATCGTGGCTATCTCACGCGTCGCTTCGCAACCTCGGGTCCGTGGCTTCCTGTAGGCCTTCGCCGATTAGGTTGTAGGCGAGTACCGTGAGGAAGATCGCCATGCCGGGGAAGAAGATGAGCCACCAGGTTTGTTCGATGGTCGATCGGCCTTCGCGGAGGACGCTGCCCCAGCTTGCGCCGGACGACGAGGTGCTAACGCCAAGTAGCGCGAGGCCGCTCTCGATGAGAATGGCTGCCGCAATACCGAACGTGATGGGGACCAACACGGGGGCGAGGCCATTACGGAGGATGTGCTTGAAGATGATGCGGAACTGCCCTGCCCCGAGGCTCTTGGCGGCCATCACGTAGTCGGCTTCTTTCAGGCGGAGAAACTCCGCGCGGGTGAGCCGTGCAATGTCGGTCCAGCGCGTAAAACCAATCACGGCCATGATGAGCCAGATGGTCGGGTTGGGGACGATAGCGATGCACGCGAGGATCAGTGCCAACGACGGAATGCAGAGCACCACTTCGATGATGCGGCTGATAACGATGTCGATCCACCCGCCGAAGTATCCCGCGAGCGCACCGCTGACGATGCCGATCGAAGCCGCGATGCCCATTGATACGAATCCGACGAGCAGCGCGATCCGCGTGCCATGAACCATCATGGCGAAGACGTCGATACCCTGCTGGTTGGTCCCGAACAAATTATTCCAACTTGGCTTGCCATCCGCGCCGATCGGATTGGCGGGCTGATCGGGCCATTCGTTGGCCATCACGCGACGCGTGGGGTCCTGGAACACCAGGGGCCAGATGACCCAACTGTCGGGATCCTTTTCCTTGAACTTCTCGGGCGTAAATCGCTTGCGGAAGCGATCCTTCATGAAGATGGGATTCTCCCACCCTGCGTTGAAGTACCCCATCGCCGGAAAGTAGAGATGGCCTTTGTACTTGCAGACAATGGGTTTGGTCCCCGCGATGGCGGGAGCGAATATCGCCACCAGCGCCAGGAACGCCACGAACGCGAGGGCGAGCATCGCCGTCGGACGGCGACGGAAACGCGACCACGTCTCCTGCCAGAAGCCGGGGGACTTCGGCAGTTTGCTCTTCTCGATGGTGGGCGTTGCTTGCGTCATTGCGAAAAATTTACTTGTACGTCACTCGCGGATCGACCACCGCGTACAGGATGTCGGCGAGCAATTGCCCAGCGAGCGTGAGCACGCTGAACATGAGGGTCAGACCCATGATGGTGGGATAATCCCGTTCGCTGAGCGACTCGAAGAACAACGTCCCCATGCCGGGCCAGCTAAAGATCATCTCCAGCAGAATGGCACCACTCAACAGGCTAGGAAGAGTGAGGCCAATGAGTGTGACCAGGGGAATCAGTGTGTTGCGAAAGGCGTGCTTGACCAGGATGGACCGTTCGCCGAGCCCTTTGGCCTTTGCCGTGCGGATGTAATCCTGACGGATCACTTCCTGCATGTTCGACTTGATGAATCGCGAATAGTAAGCGAGCGATCCGTACGTAAAACAGATCACCGGCATCAGCGCGTGTAAAAAGATGTCCCACGCCTGCCCGAACACCGACATCTCGGCGTGCCCGACCGCCGTGATTCCACGCAGCGGGAGCCACCCCAGCTTCACTGCGAAAATGATCTGCAAGTACAGCGCGGCGACGAACGACGGGAGCGAGTAGAGCATGTAGAGCACGATGCTCGTCGACTTGACCGCGACCGTTTGGTCGCGAGCCGTCATCCATAGTCCCAGCGGAATGGAAAGCAGGTAGGTGAGGACGAGCGAAGAGAGCGTGAGGATCAGCGTGTTGCCGATTCGCTCGCCGATGAGCGTAGCGACGGGCTGCTTGCGAGAAATGCTGCGGCCCAAGTCAAACTTTGGCCGCATTCCGTCAAACGACGCCAGCTTTCCGATCCAGTCCAAGTAGCCCAGGTACCACGGCTTGTCGAGACCGTAGGCCTTTTCGAGCCGCTTGATGTCGGCCTCGCTCATTTGCATGCTGGGGTCGGCCACCGCTTGGTTGAGCGTGAGCGGCGTGCCCGGCATGAAGCGGATGAGGGCGTAGACCAAGAAGGTGATGAGCACCAAGGTCAGCGCGCCCAACAGCAATCGGCGGATGATGTAATGAATCATGGCGTCGTGGTGGCCAGGGCGCGGTGGCTTACTTGGTCTTCCAGATGCCGTTGATGCCAGGGCTCACGCCGTAGGGATCACGCGGGCTGAAGTTGAACCCGCGAATATCCTTGTTGAGTCCGAACAACGTGGGACGATAGAACAGCCACATGTAAGCTTGCTCGTCCCACAGGATGTCGTGGATCTCGGCGTAGTACTCGGCCCGCTTGGCGCGGTCGAACTCGCGCTGCGCGAGTTCAAAGAGTTCGTCCACGCGTGCGTTGGAATAGCCGCCGTAGTTCCGCCCGCCGCCGGTTTTGAACACGTTGTCGAGCGTCGATGGATCGGTACCAGTGGTCCAGCCACCGATCATCGCGTCGAATTGGTGCTTTAGCGACTTGTCCTGCAACACCGTGAACTCGGTCGGCTTCACTTCGACGCCGATCCCGATTTGTTCGAGGTCGGTCTTCATCTGTGTACAACACTTGATCGATAGTGGTGTCTCGGAACTAAGTAGGGTAAAGCGGAATGGCACGAGCTGCCCCCCGATTTCTTTGTCGCGGATGCCATCACCATCGCTATCTTCCCAACCAGCTTCGTCCAGCAAATCTTCGGCCGCATCCAGGTCACGCTGATAGGCCTGCGGCTTCTTCGAAGCCATCCAGCCATTCGGGTGGAATGGCCCTCTTCCGGGGGCCGCGAGGCCATACAAGATGCTGTCGAGCATCTCTTGATGATTAAAAGCGAGTGCCAAGGCACGTCGGACTTTGGGATCGGTGAAGTACGGACGCTCAATGTTCCAGATAACATGAAACTCCGACCATTCCAGCCCGCGGACCTTCGTATTCTTGTCGTAGAAGTCCTTGGAATCGGTTTGTGTTAACCATTGCTCAGCGGTGATTCGAGTATCGTCGACCTCCCCCGACTTGAGTGCGAGCAGCGCTGTATTCGGATCGGCGATCACCTCGCAGCGGATCTCTTTAAAGTAAGGACGGGGACGAATCGCCTTACCGTCTTTCTGCCACCAACTGTCGCGGCGCGAAAGGACGATATTCTGGCCACGTGCCCGCGATTTGTATTCGTACGGCCCGCTAGTCAGAGGCTTATTGAGGAACTTCAAGTGATAGTCGCTATTCTCGAGGGTAGGATCCTCGTCGACGCTTCCTTCGTAGATGTGCTTGGGAATTATCGGAAACTGAAGGTTCTCAGTCGACGACGCCATGGCCTCTTTGTGGAAGATCACCAAGGTGTAGTCGTCGTAGGCCTCGACCCATTTCAAATTCTGGGTACCAGAGCGCACCGCCGGAATGGTGACGCGAGGGTTCATGATGGTCTGAAAGGAGAACACAAAATCGTGCGCCGTGATCGGCTTGCCATCGGACCAGGTCAGATCGTCGCGCAGGACGAATTTGTCCATCATGTGGTCTTCGCTGGATTGCCACGACTTGACGGCCCACGCCTGAGCGAAGGGCGTGAACTCGGCGTCGTACCCGATAAGCTGCAGGCCGGTGAGCTCTAAGAGCTCCATCTCGTAGGCGGAGCTGATCATCACCGGATTGAGGCTTTTCAGGTCGGCCGGGAGATGGTGTACCCAGGTGGCGTCCCAATCGACATCGTCACTTGCTGGATCGTCGCTCTTGGGGAGTTGGCGGACGACGCTGTAGATCTTCTCGTTCGCTTCGTCCGAGTCGTTCTTCATCGCCATCGCTTCTTCGGCCGACACCATGGGGGGATGGTTCTTCAGCACCTCGCGGAGCAGATCGCGACCTTCGGCCACTTTGCGATCTTGCCAGTTCGCGGCGGCGTCGATCTCTTCGAGCGTCGGAGGGTCGTAGGGCTCGAGCGGAGCAAAGAGTTCGTCGTTGTCGGTTTCGGATTTCGGCTTGGCGGCGCTGGTCTTGGTGTCCGCGTCGCCCGTCTCGACGATCGTTTCCTCGACGACGACTTCCGCGTCGTCAACGTCGTCCGAGGCTGCTGGCTCGCTCGAACCGCTGGGCTCGGTCTTCATGCACCCTGGCATCGTAACAAGGAGTGTCGCAACGAGACACGCGTACCAGGGGAAGCGAGAGAAAGCCAATCGGGCGAGGTGCATCATCGTCACTTCCGCGATTCGAGAGAGGGGGGCCAAGGTTCCGCGGCCAAGGAAGGCCGTATGCGCAAGGGACGCCGCCTAGACCACCGAAGCAATCGCTTCACGGCGTCAGATGCCGCATGTTCCGCCGTCCCAAGCTTTTATGCTAACAGGCGAGACAAACCCGGGTCAATGCGCCCGCCGCTAGCTACTCGACTATGTAACTAAAGTCGGTGATGAATACTTCCTTAATCGGAAGCTCGGGAACCGCGCGACGAAGCCTTAGGTAGATGCGGCGGCGGAAGGCGTGGAGCGTGGGGTCGTCAAAGTCGCTGGGGTGCACCAGCCGCGCAGAGGTGATCACTTGGTTACGAACGCGGTGCTGGCGCGGCATCCACTGGTCTGCAAACCCAGCGACCTTCTCCTCATCGACTTCTACCCAGATGACGAAATGCAGCGTCGCCTTCTCGCGCTCGACGGGCCGAAACACCTTGAGCGTGAACTCGCCGAGCTTGAAGGCGTTGCCCTGCTGCTCGACTGCGGGAGCTTCTTCGGCAGCACCATGGCCACCACCGTGACCACCCGATTCTTTTGGTTTCGCGGGTGCGGCATGCCCACCCCCACCACTCGCCAGGGTGAGCGTCGGAAGTCCGAACATCGCAACCGCCACCAACGCCACGAATAGTCCGTGGCACGATGGGCGTCGCGCGGATGCTTGTTGGCAGTCGATCACAGTCGTCGCACCTGTGGGTCTTCGATATGGAGGCGTTCGATCCGGGCGTTGCCGATAAACGGCTTGAGCGAATCGGAAAGTTCGGTCTTGAGCGTCGACAACTCGGGGTCCAGCAATTCTTCGGCCGACGCGTGCCGGCATACGTGAATTACCCGATCGCGAAGGCGACCCTCTAGCCGCTCGAAATTGCTAATCATCGTCGCCTGGTGCTGAGGCAAGACGGCTGCGTGCAGGCGAAACTCGATCTGCACCTGTGTGGCTGAGCTGGGGCTCGACTCCGCCGTGGGCTCCACGGGCACCGGGATGTGGTATTCGCCCAGGTCGACGGTCACCAGTTCGGCAATCGTCGGCAGACGCTCAAACCGCTCGAAGGGCGAAGTCTTCTCCGAACCACATCCAACAGACAGAGCGCAGGCTGCGACCAGCAACGCGCCACGCAGGGCAAGAATTCTCGGAATGGAGACGTACGGCTTCATCCTCAAGGATAGGCCGCAGGGACGATAAAGCCACGAGATTGCAATGCCGAGCGGGACGACTAGGAGGATTATAACGCCTTCGGCGAGCGCGGAATCGGCTGCGTCGACCGTCGCAACCCCACGTGAGCTTCGGACTGAGCAAGACTTGAATTGAATGCTGAAACCAGACGCTCGGCGCTGCGCTGCTATGAATCGTTACCTTCTTCAAACCATGACGCTCGTGTTCGCGCTCGGTGCGACGATGGGTTGCTACGACAACGACAAGCTACTCGACGCGGCGCACAACCGGGCGATTCGGACGCGGCTCGAAGAAGTGAAACTCGGCCAATTTCGCACTACCCTGCCCCGCACCGAGCTCGACCCCACGCCCATCGAGATCGAAGCCGAGCTGTTTGGCACCACGGTGAGGCACAAAGTGCCGAAGCTCGAAGAGACGCTGAAGTCGATCGACTATCGGCTGCGTCACGCCGTGATCATCGCCCTACGACAGACAACGGCCGCGGAAATCGCCGATCCAAATCTCGTTGCGTTCCGTGAGCGCCTGCTCCAAGTCGTCAACGGCACGCTCGGCGAGACGCCGGTGGAATCGGTGGGGCTGCGCACGGTGCGGTTCATTCCGCTCTAGACGTTCTACTTGGCGAAGAACCCTTGCGATGGGGTGTCGCTGGCACCGACCTCAACGGCCGATTCGCCCGCGAGCCAGCTCGACGCCGTGCTAGTGACACGCGATAGCCAACCAGCGGGCTGTGCTTTAACGCCCTCGACCGTGACCCTCGCATGGGGAGCGGCTCCGAGTTTGAGCGTGCCCCCATCGAACCGCTGGCGGCCGAGCTGCCGATGGGTGTAGTCGACGAGCTCGCGCTCGGTGACGCCGGGAAGCTGCGAAAAATGCTCGGCACTTTCCAGCACCGCGGCCAGACGATGTTCGGCGCGTACCACCAACACCACGTGCAAAAGCAGCACGCCCCACGCCGAAATAGCGAGCGTCGCCCCCGCCGCCTGCAGCACCCACAGCACCCCGCGGGGTGCCGACTCAGTGGTCTGCGGCGAGTCGTAAGGCGAGGGTTCGGCGACGAGTGCAAAGGGCGTATCCATGCCCTTCAGACTAATCACGCCGCGCGGTCGGGCGGAATTCATTCCGCTGGGAATTTGCTCGGCCCCTGGAACTTCGCAGGCCGATTGGCGCGGCTGGCGCGATTACGCCCGCAGCACTTGTGGGAGGGCTCTCCTGAGCCCGATTTGCAGGCTGCACATTGTTGAAGGGTCATCGGCCTCGGAGAGGCCTCCCACAGAAGCAGCAAGCCTCGCGTCCAGCGAGCCGGGCCGTCCCCGGCCGCGGACGGACTCCAGAGCGATCGCTAACTTAGCGGGCAGGTAACGGAATAAATTCCGCCGTACGGACCTACTCGTCCCACTCGACGACCACCCCGGGCAGCATCTTGTGGATCGCTTCGACACCCGCTTCGGTGATCAGCGTCAGCCGCGCGGTAATGCGATCGAGCGTCTTGATTTTGCCGAGTTCCGCAAGACCTTCGTCGCCGACGTCGGTCCCTTCGATCGACAAAGTGGTCAAGGCCGGCAGCGATGAGAGGATGGCCATGCCCTCGTCGTCGACGGTGGAGTTATCGAGGTTCAGGTACAGCAAGCCGAGCTTGTTGATGTGCTGCAGGCCTTCGTTGGTCACCATGGTGTTCCACAAATTGAGGTACACCAGCTTGTCCTTGTCCGTGAGGTACTCTAGCCCCGCGTCGTCGACGCCGGTTTCGCTGACGTCGAGCTTGCGGAGAAGCTTGCAATTCTCGAGGTGCGGGAAGCCCGAACCGTTTACGTAGGTACCACGCAGCGTCAGGTGACGGAGCTTGGTCATGCCCGACAGGTGCTCGAGGGCGTCGTCGGTCAGAGCGGCACGCATCAGGTCGAGATCGTCCATTTCCTTGAGGCCCGCAATCGACGCGAGGCCCGCATCGGTGATGGCCGTGTCTTGCAGCGTTAGGCCCTTGAGCTTCGGCAGCTTGGCCATTTCGGCCATGCCGGCGTCGGTGACGGACGAGCTACGAATCTTCACCGCGGCAAGCGTCGGAATCTGGGCGATGCTCTTCATCCCCTCGTCGGTGATGGTGCAGCCGCGCAGGTCGAGCAGTCGCAGCTTCGGCGCGCCCACCAGATGAGCCACGCCCTCGTCGTTCACGCGATTAAACAGCAAGAACAAGTACGTCAGGTTCGGCAGTTCGGCGAGGTGCTTCACGCCGTCGTTGGTCATCTGCGTGGTTCGTTCGAGATTCAGCGACGAGAGCTTCGGTAGCTTCCTGAGCTTCGCGAGGCCCGCATCGGTGATGCTGGTGTTGCGGAGCGACAGGTCAGAGAGGTTCTCGAACTTGACGATGGTGTCGAGCGCGGCATCGGTGATGTTGGCGCCCCAGAGAGAGAGCTTGGTGAGCTTCTTGGCTCCCAAAAGTGGCTCCAGCTGGTCGTCGCTCACCGGGCGTTCGTCCAGGTTAATGGCGGTCACCTCGCCTGCGGGGTTCACCGTAACCAGGGCGAGCAGCTTCTTGGCGTGGGCAACCGCAGCGTCGTCGGTCGCCGTGGTGCTTTGGGCCAGGGAGCAGGTGGTCCCCAAGGCAAAAGTCAGGGAGAAAACAGCCAGAAGTCGGGAAAATGAGCGCATCTTAAACACCACGAGCTGGGAAGTTGGACTATGGACTTTAGAAACAAGTCGCGGGGGGACCTACCTTTATACCGCGAAACGCCCCGATGGGCGAGAAATTCTCAATTAAGGATTTCCGGCGAGTTTCAGGTGCCCGACGTTTTGAATCCGCCGCAACATTTGGGTAAGATATCTTTGGCGACCTCGCTGGTCGGCCAAGGCACGCCCGTCGATTCTGCCCCTCGGTAGGCTGCACCCGCTTCGTGTTTTTTCACAATCTTGAGGAGTTGAGAGACGATGCCGAATCATCAAAATCGACGCGACTTCCTGCAGTCCACCGCTGCAGTGGGCGCAGGCTTTTGGGTGCTGGGAGGGGTAGCTTCAGCCCAGAGCAAATCGCCCAATGAGAAACTTCAGATCGGATGCGTGGGCGTAGGTGGCAAGGGCGACTCGGACGTGACCAACGCCAGCCGCTTTGGCAAGATCGCCGCGCTATGCGATATCGACGACAAGACCTTGGCCGGCAAAGAGTCGGTCATGAAGTCGGGCGCCACGTTTAACGACTACCGTGAAATGTTCGACAAGATGGGCGACAAGCTCGACGTCGTTGTCGTCAGCACGCCTGACCACATGCACGCCGTGGTTGCCGCTGCTGCCATGAAGTCGGGCAAGCACGTGTATTGCCAGAAGCCAATGACTCGCACCATTTGGGAAGCACGACGCCTTGGCGAAATCGCCAAGGAGAACAACGTGGTTACCCAGATGGGCAATCAGTACACGGCCCACAACCCGATGCGCGAAGCAGCCCATCAGGTCAAAGCTGGTAACATTGGCAACGTCAGCGAAGTCCATGTTTGGACCAATCGCCCCGTGTGGCCGCAAGGTGGCCCTCGCCCCAGCGGTCAGCCCGCTCCTGAGAACGTGCATTGGGATCTCTGGCTCGGCGTCGCGCCGAAGCGTGAGTTCGCTCCCGGTGCGTATCATGCGTTTGCATGGCGTGGCTGGTGGGACTTCGGCACCGGTGCTCTAGGCGACATGGCTTGCCATACCTGCAACCTGCCGTTCATGGGTCTTAACATGCGTGACCCTGTTTCGGTTTCGGCCGAGACCTCGGGCCACAACGGCGATAGCTACCCCGAGTGGTCGACCATCAAGTACGAGTTCCCAAAGCTGGGCGACCGCGAGGCGTTCACGCTGTACTGGTACGACGGCGGCAAGAAGCCCGACAACAGCATGTTCAGCGAAGTGACGATGAAGAACAGCGATGGCAGCCCCGCCCCCAGCCAATCGGGCGTCATGCTCATCGGCGACAAGGGCAAGCTGTACGCCGCTGGCGACTACGCCGAACAAGGTATCGAGTTCATTGGCGTTGAGCCGATGAAGGTCGAATACCCCCGTTCGCGTGGCCACGAGCGTGAATTCTACGATGCGATTAAGGATCGCTCGAAGACCCCCATGTCGAACTTCGTCGACTACGCCGGTCCGCTGACCGAAACCATCCTGCTCGGCAACCTGGCCGTCTGGAGTGGTGAGCCGGTGAAGTGGGATGCCAAGACGATGACTCCGGGCAACCCCAAGTTGATGTCGATCGTCAAGCCCGAATACCAAAACGGCTACGAGATGATCTAAGCTCTCCCCGAGCTTATTCGAAGTGCAACACGAAACCCGGCTTCTCGCCCAGCGAGAAGCCGGGTTTTTTCGTTGTAGAGGGAGAGGAGAGAACCTGTGGGAGGGCTCTCTGAGCCCGATGCCTAAGGGTCAGCTCCGCAGTAGAATCCACATCGGGCTCGGGAGAGCCCTTCTACAAAGCAATCCACAAAAATTGTGGCCGCGCGGTACAATGGAAGTATGAACCTCGAAACGCTCTCCAACTCGTCCATGAGTACCGACGAACTCTTCAGCCGGCTCGCCCACGAACTCGCCGCCGCGGGTCGGTGGCACGAACTCTTCGAAGCGAGACTCGTCGAGGCCCGGTCGCGGCTCGGGCTTTCGCTCACCGATTCGCCTTCGCTCGACGACCTGCCCGAGCCTGCGCGGACAACGCTTGAGAACGACTACACCGCCGCGTGTCGCGAAGTGGGTGGGCTGTTGCTCGATGCGGGAAGACTCCGCGAAGCATGGCGTTACCTGCGACCCGCGGGTGAGAAGCGAATGATGCGGGCGGCGCTCGCCCGGTCGGTCCCCACGACGGAAAACATTGAACCCTTGATCGAACTCGCCTTGTACGAAGGGGTCGATGTCGAGCGGGGTTACGGCTGGATGCTCGGGCACCTTGGCACTTGCAACGCGATCACCACGCTCGAAGGGCTCGCCCATCAGTTGTCGCACGAAGACCTCGCCGCGTGCGCGACGGTGCTCGTAAGGCATGTCGATCGCGAACTACGTGAAAACCTCCGCAACCACATCGGACGCCAAGAGCCAACGAAGCCCGCTGCCCGCGCGACGGTCACGGAGCTGATGGAAGGTCGCGACTGGTTGTTCGAGGTCCAAGCTTCGCACGTGGACGCATCGCACCTAGCGGCCACGGTTCGATTCGCGCGAGTGCTTACCGTTCCGCCACTCGTGGAACTTGCCTTGGGTCTCGCGGAATACGGGGCCAGGCTCGACACGACTTTGCAGTACGCCGGCGAGGCTCCCTTCGAGGACCTCTACGAATCGCACCGCCATTTCTTCCTAGCCACGCTGGGTCGCGAAGTACCGGCGGCGCTCGACTACTTCCGCGCCCGCGCGGACGAGTCGGACCTCGCCAGCGATGGGACCGCGCCACTCGAAACGCTGCTGGTCCTGCTCGAACGCACGGGGCACGCCCAGGAAGCGATGGAAATCTTCGCGCGTGAAATACCCGCCGACGCCCAGCTTTCGCCCTTCGCACCCCGGCTGCTAGATCTAGCCGCAAAGAGTGGCGACTGGGAACGCTACGAAACCATTCTCACCGACCGCGACGATCCTGTCGGCCTGGCGATCGGCGTGGTGCATCGCCAGCAGTTGGGTGCCGCGGAGCGACACTAGTAAGGCGAGCCGGGAGCGTTAGCGACCGGAGTTGGAAAACGCCATCGTACGAAACCTCCGGGCGCCCACGCTTCCGGCTCGCCAGTTCGGTTCACCCTTCGGGCCGAAGTGGTGGGGGTGGAGGGCCTTCGCCGAAGGAGGGTGGGCCTTCACCAAAGGGGGGTCGCTCGCCAAATGGCGGGCCGCCACGCTCGCCTGGGGGACCGCCGGGACCACGCTCTCGGGGCCCGCGATCGTCGTCTCCTCGGCCTCCTGGCCCTCGATCACCTGGGCCACGCTCGCCATCGCGTCGACCGTCTCCTCGACCTTCTGGCCCACGTCCATCGCGGCCACGGTCCCAGCCGCCGCGTCGGCCGCCACCGAAGGGTCCGCCGCGTAGTTCGGACCAGAATTGATCGTCGTCAGCGAACTCGCGGGCGTAAAGCACTTCGAGTTCCTTGAGCATCTGCTCCAGCGGCTTGGCCAGTAACTCCTGCCGCTCGGCTTCCGTGAGTTTGTCACTGAAGAAATACTCTTCGAGCGTCGCGACGTCAGGCTTGCCCTGTGGTCTCGAAGCCACGGTAAGCCACACGGCAAGTTGCCGCGTCCGCCCTAAAGGCTCTTCCGGAAGTTTGGCCAGCATGGATGGGTCGATCGCGGCGACTAGGTGCTGCTCGATCGCATCGCGATACGCGACGATAGCCGGATTCATGAATTCGGCTCGGCCACCCGACGATAGCCACATGACAAAGAGCATCGTTTGTTGCGGGCTCATCCTTCGGAGCTTTCGCAACAAGTCCGCGCGATCGGGCGAAAGTCGCTCGGGCAACTTATCCAGGGATGGCAACGACTTGACCATAGCTTGATGAAGTCGTTTCATCTCTGGATTGTTCGCCAACTCGTCCAGCGTCGATCGCAAGGCGGACGCCTCGCGGGGAGACAGGTGCCACTTGTTTCGCTTCTCGGTTTCGGCTTGGATCTCTTGCACGCGGGCAAGGCGCTCGGCGGCGGACAGCGTACGCAGTCGCGCTTGTTCGACTTCCCCCTGCTGCGACACCCACGCGTAGTAGGCGAGCAGGGTCTTCTGCAGCTCCTTGGCGTCGGGCGCGGCGGCCACGGTGCGGTGCCACTCGTTGAGCTCGTCTCGCATCTCGGGAGTGAGGCTCTCGTAGCGGCGGTGCTTGCTCGCCACGTCGGTTTGTTCGCTGGCCGGGAGCGCGGTGACGAATTCTCGCCGCTCGGTGTAACTTGCCGGCGTCACGGCGGCGAGGTCGGAGACGGGCTTCTCAATCTCCGCGCCCCACTCGCTCAGTAGCCAGTCGCCCGCCTGATCGTGCAGCAAGCGCAAGAACTCGATGTCGCGGACTTCGGAATAAGCGTCCAGCTCCAGAATCACCGGCAGATTGGTGTAGAGCTCGCGATTGGGATTAGGGGCCAACGCCGCGATGGCCGCAAAGCCAATGAGCCCTGCCGCCGTGGTGAGAGCCGCCAGCTTCAACCAACGATTACGCCGCCGTATAGGGAGCATCGCCGTCTCATGGGCCAGCTCCTTCCGTGCCTCGACGGCTGCCATCTCGATGGTGGTCCGCGTGAAGGTGTCGTCCACCGTGATGCGGGGCAGATCGTCGAGCGCGTTCCACACGCGGTCGAACTTCTGCAACTCGCTCCGGGCATGATCGTCCTGGTGCAGCCGCGACTCGACCGACTCGCTCTCACCAACGGAGAGCTCGCCATCGAGATACGCCACGAGCTCTTCGCTCAGGCGATCGTCGGATTGGGGGCCAGGAGTGGACATGGTAGACGAAATGACGAATGACGAAAGGGATTGGGGGGGGGACGGCGGGGTTAGGTTACTTACTCACTTCTTCTTAAACCTTTAGGGCTTCGCCTTGTTCTAGGTAAGGTTCTAGCACTTCGCGGAGGTTGGTTCTTGCGCGGGAAAGCAGCGACTTGATGGCCTGGGGGGTCATGTCCATGATCTCGCCGATTTCGGCGTAGCTGAGTTGTTCGAACTTCGCCAGCAGCACCGCCATGCGCTGCCGCTCGTTCAGGGTTTCGATCGCCATGCGCACGACTTCCGACATCTCGGCCTTATCGAGCTGGCGGGTCGGCATCAGGGCGCTGGCCGCCAGGGCGGTGTGTTCGATGGGGTTCGCGCCCGACGAGTCGGGAGCGGCGGTGACGTTGACTTCTTTGCGTCTGGCGAGGGTTCGCAAGGCGTTCGAGGCGACGTTGTTGGCGATCGTGAACAGCCAGGTACTAAACTTCGACGCCGGGACGTACTTCTTCCGGGCACGGTACACTCGCAGAAAAACGTCCTGGGCCAGGTCCTCGGCCATATCGCGGCGACCCACCAAATGAGCGAGCACGGCCACCAGTCGGTTCTGGTAGCGACGCATCAGTTCCTCGAACGCGTGCGCATCGTCCGCCGCCACGCGCAGCATCAGCCGCACGTCGGGGTCGGATTGGGTATAGCGGTCGATGATGGTCTGACTGACGCTCACGCACGCGCTCGCGGGTGGCTGGTGGACATCGCCCCGCGCAAACCACGCGCCGAGCTCGTAAAGTCTAGTCTATCCGGTCGCCGGCTAGCTGACCAACGCCGACGAAAGAAGAAACCCCGCCGGGGGAGCGAGGTTCTGTGGCGACGGGGGCTGTTCGCGGACCTCGTGGAGGTCCGGCTAGGGGAAAAGTCGTTTTCGCCGCTCGAATTACAGCAAGCTATCGAGCAACAGCCGCATTTTGCGCATCTCGCCGTGGTGGTCGACCCCTTCCATCGGGGTGATGAACACCGACAGGGCCCGGCTGTACTTTTCCTTGGCGAGCTGCTGCATCAGCCGGCCGTAGTCGACCTCGCCCTGGCCGACGCGGACTTGCAGTTCGGTCTTCGAGGTGTCGCGGAGGTGCGTGTGGCGGACGTACTTCATCACCTTGTCGTAGTTGCGACTCTGGTTCGGCCCGGCGATGTAGTGGCTGGGGTCAAGCGCCAGGCCGAGGCCTTTGACGTTGTCGCAGATCACCGCAGCAGTATCGGGGTCCTGGCTCATGCAGCCAATGGTGGTCTTCATGGCGACCACAGCCCCTTCGAGCGAGGCGAGCGCCACCATGTTCTTCAGGCGTTCGATCTCTTCGTTGAATGGCGTGCCAAGTTCCGAGGAGGGGACGACCAGCGTCACGACCTTAATTGCCTTGGCCAGTTTGCAGCACGCGGCGAACTGCTTGTAGTAGTCATCGCCGGTGGCTTCGATCTCGATCGACAGCGCGGCAACGTGCATCCGGTGGATGTCGCCACACACGCCGATGGCTCGCTCGAGGTCGGCCACCACCTCGCTGGGCTTCATCCAGCCGTCGGTTTCGTGCAGTGCTAGCTCGGTCGAGGTGTACTCGAGATCGACCAATTGCTGCAAAACTTCCTTGGGTCCCAGGCCGGGAAAACACTCAGTGGAAGCACAGATAAACACGATGTCAGTCCTTTGCCAGTCCGTTGTCGCCAGAAAGGGTTGCCCAAAATGGCCACCCTGCCGGCCTACTGTACCCCCCTTCGCGCGATGTTGGCAACACCCATCGCCCGCGGGGCGTGGCGCTTTGTGCCCATTCGCGCCGCGGTTTAGAATGAAGGATTGCCGCGGGGGAGTGCTAGCGGAGTAGCTTGCCGCCCCCCGTGTGTTTGTAGCCCGTCCACGCCGGAGTATTCAGGATGTCGACCGCCGATTCCTCGCCCGCCCCCACCACCATTGTGATCCAGCAGAAGGAAAGCATGTTCGGCCGGTATGGCAAGTTCCTGATCGCCGCGCTCGTGTTTGCCATCCTGGTGATCGTCGGCATGCAGGCCGCCTACCACAGCTACTTCAATACCCCCGGCGGCCCGCAGGAGCGTTACTACGCCGGCAGCAAAACGGCAACCGACAAGGTGGCGATCATCAGCGTCGCCGGGACCATCAGCGAAGCGGATACGTTCATCAAGGAGCAGATCGACCGTGTGAAGGCCGACCAGAACGTGGTGGCCGTGGTGCTGCGGATCAACTCGCCCGGCGGCACGGTAACCTACAGCGACTACTTGCACCACAAACTCCGCGAGCTGGCTACCGGCGAAAGTCGCGAGGGGGATGCCAAGGGCAAGCCGCTACCGATCGTGGTGAGCATGGGTAGCATCTGCGCCAGCGGTGGTTACTACCTGGCTTCCGCGGTCGGCGACACCGAGAACTCGATCTACGCCGAGCCGGCGACGATCACCGGCTCCATAGGCGTGATCATCCCCCACTACGACCTGTCCGGCTTGCTCAAAGATTGGAACGTGGTGGACGATTCGATCATGAGCAACCCGCTGAAGGACCTCGGCAGCCTTACCAAACCAATGACCGAGGAAGAGCGCCACATCCTTCAAACTTTGGTCGACGAGATGCTGACCAGTTTTAAGGACAAGATCAAAGAAGGCCGGCCGATGTATAAGGATAACCCCGAGGACCTCGACGCCATCGCCACCGGCCAAATCTTTACCGCCGACCAAGCGAAGGCGCTCAAGCTGATCGACGAGATCGGCTACCTCGAAGACGCCCTGGCCCGCGCCGCAGAACTAGCCGGCAAAGACAGCACGCTCGAAGACGTTCGCTGTGTAGAATACAACAAGCCACCGGGTGCGTTCGACGCCATCCTCGGCTCGGCCAAGGCACCGGCAACGAAGCTTGACCTCAATACCTTGGGCGAAGTCGCCTCGCCCAAAGCCTACTACTTGCACGGCTGGGTGCCGGGGGTGTTGGGTAATTAATGAGCCACGGATTTATACGGATGAAACACGGATTCTGAACAGGAGACAACAGAGGGAACGGAGAAGTTATGAGGTGAGGTGCATCTGGGCATTCTGCATCGCAAAACTACATCCAACCTATTTACCTGTCTCTGTTCTCTCCGTTTCCTCCTGTTACTTCCGACATTAGCGACTAGGATACTCCTATCAACTGCGGATCTATCCGTGTTTCATCCGTGTAAATCCGTCGCTAACTAGCCCACATGCAACTTCCCCACCTACTCAACGACATCGACGGCCAGCTCGCTGAGTGGGCCGCTGCGCGGAAGTTGCCGAAGTTTCGCGTCAAGCAGATTCGCCGGTGGCTGTTCGAAGGGCGTGCCGGTGAGTTCGCGGCGATGAGCGACTTGCCACAGAAACTTCGTGAGGAGCTTGCCGAGTCGTTCACGCTTTGGACCAGCACCATCACGCGTCACACGACGGCCGACGATGGCACCGAGAAGCTACTGCTCACGCTCGACGGCGGTGGGCAGATCGAGTGCGTGCTGCTCCGCGACAAGGTCCGCCGGACGCTGTGTATCAGCACGCAGGTCGGTTGCGGCATGGGTTGCGTCTTTTGCGCGAGCGGGCTCGATGGCGTGGATCGCAATCTGACGAGTGGCGAAATCCTGGAGCAAGTGCTGCTGCTTCAACGCCTACTCGATCCGCAGGAACGCCTGAGCCACATCGTGGTGATGGGCATGGGCGAACCGCTTGCCAACCTCGCCGCGCTGCTACCAACGCTCGATCAAATCGCCCGTGAGGATGGCCTCGGCATCAGCCATCGCCGAATCACGATCTCGACGGTAGGCCTCCCCAAGCAGATTCGCAAACTGGCCGAGCTCGACACGCGGTATCGCCTCGCCATTTCGCTACATGCACCCAACGACGAGCTGCGAAACCAGATCGTGCCGGTGAACTCGAAGATGCCGCTCGGCGAAATCCTCGACGCGGCCGACTACTACTTCGAGCACAGCGGTCGGCGGTTAACGTTCGAGTACGTGCTGTTGTCGAATCTCAACGATCGGCCCGACCACGCCCAGCAACTGGTGAAGCTGCTCGCGGGTCGCACGGCCCTGGTGAACGTCATCCCCTACAACCCGGTGGCCGGCTTGCCCTACGGCACGCCCTCTGTGGAAGCGCAGCAAGTGTTTCGCACGATCCTCGAAGCGGGCGGACTCGCTGTGCGTTTCCGCCACCGCAAAGGCGATAAGATCAACGCCGCGTGCGGACAGCTTAGGCGGAGTTCGAGCCTGACGCAGATTTCGGGTTAGGCGAGCCGGGAGCGTTAGCGACCGGAGTATTCACCCTTCGTTCAGTCCGGTCGCTGACGCTCCCGGCTCGCCCTTCGCGCAAGCGAAGAGCCACGATCGCCTGCCCCGCGACCGTGGCTCTTACACAACCTGTTGCGCGATCACACTCTAACGTTCGACTTCGGCCCGCGAGGCGTCGGTCTTGTCGAGCATCTGCTCCTGCATCTTCTGCATCTGCTCTTCCATTTGTTGCAGACGTTGCTGCAGGTCTTCAGGAAGCCCTGAGTTCATTTCGAACATGCCACCGCCGGGGTTGCCGTTGAGCATGCCTTCGACCATGGGACGCAGGTCTTCGGGAAGCTTCGCCAGCGATTCGGCGTCGTCAGCCGTGACTTCCCACTTCTCTTCACCACGCTGGACGGTCACCTTCGAAGTGCCATCGGCATTGCGGTGAACTTGCACCGACACGTTGCCGGGCACTTGATCAAGATTGAGGCCCGGCATGCGGAACACTTGGGCGTTGCCGTTGCCAAAACCTTGGGGCAGCTGACGCAAACGATCGAGCACTTGGGGGTCGATACCACCGAAGCCTTGTTGCGGTTCGACCACAGCACTCTCGGGACGATCGGCGGGCGTGACGGACACGGTTTGAGGCTGGCCGTGACGAATGATTTCGATGTCGAACGCCTTCATCTCGTCGCCCGCGTGCGAATCGACCACGGCTACCAAGTCGGCAAGCTCGTGCAGCGTTTTGCCGTCGGCGGACACCAAGATGTCGTGCGGCTCGAAACCGCTCTCGTCCGCGGGGCTACCCTCGAACACACCTTGAACCAACAGTCCAACGCCGTCTTCCAAATTCACGTGCGAACGAAGGGCTTCGTCCACCGGCATGGCTGCGATGCCAATGTAGTAGGGGGACACCGGCTGCGACGGCATCGCCATGCCACCCGGACCACCGGGCATCATGAACGGATGGAATTGTCCCGGCAGGCCTTGGGGGGCACCCCGTTCGGCGGGGATCACCTCGTCGCCGGCGCCTTCGGGGCCGACTTGAATCACGACACCTTCGTCCTCGGCCTTCGCGGCGTCATCCACGGCGTAGGCGTTCAACGTCAGGCCAGCGGCAACGAATCCGCCAGCCGCACAGAGGGCAACTTTGTGCCAGCGTTTTCTCATGTTCTGTACTCCAAAAGATCAATGAATCGAAACGAATCGGGAATGAATACGCACGGGCCCATCGCGCGGCGAAGAGAATTCGCCAACCTCGCAGGCCAAGTAGATTTCTCCCGCCGACATCGCCGGCCCCCAAGGGGGAAAAGGGCCGGCGGTCGGTCGAGGGGGGTGCCATCCAGCTGGTTGATCAGCTCACCGCAAATCTCTACGCACCCCCGCCAAGGCCGGTTCGGAATGCCTGGAAAACTTTGCGGGGGACTTCGTAAGGCCGCAATTAGACGGCGGCAGCCATGCCGGGGGGGTCGAACTCGCGACCCTGCGGCTGCCGATAAAGATAGGCCCACAGGGCCATCGCCGTTACAAACAGCACGATGCTAACGTTCTGCGAAATGCTCAGTCCGGTACCCATGAACGACGCCTCGTCCACGCGGATCATCTCCAGCAGGAAACGGGCGATCGGATAGAGCGTGAGCAGCATGGCAATCACCTCGCCATCGCGCCGGCGGAACGGATAGTAGGTCCACAAGAGCCATCCCAAAAGAGCCGCGTTCACGGCACCATACCACTGCGTCGGGTGCACCGGCAAACTGCGTGGCGGGAGGTTTGCTGCGGGCAGGACCACTTCGGATTTGCCTTCGAACCGAATGGGAAGCGTGTGTTCTTCGTTGAGCGTGTTGTTGAACACACTGGCCGCGTCTTCCAGACCTTTCATCGGAACACCGGCCAGATGAGTTACGACATCGCCCTCGGCTATACCTGCCTTGGCGGCTGCGCTGTTCGGCTGAACTTGGAATACCACTACCTTGCCATCGCGCTCGACGAGATGCATTCCGTAGAACTCACCCGATGCTAGCTGCGCGGCATAGGGTGGGCTGTAACGACCGGCGTCCTGCTGCGGAAACGTCACCGCCCAAGGCACGTCGGACACGCCACCAAAGCAGCAGCCATTGAGCAAGCAACCGATGCGACCAAACGCGAGACCGACAACCAGACTCGGGGCGATCATATCGGCGAGCGCCAGCATCGGCAGGCGATGTCGCCGCGCGAACCAGACGAAGGCTGCCGCGGCTCCGAACAATGCCCCATAAACCACGAGGCCACCGTTGGCGTACTTCAAGGCTTCGATGATCGCCGTGCCGAGCGGCAGCGGTGCGTAGATGGTTTCCCAGTACTCAACAACGTAGAACACACGCCCACCGACGATGCCGAGAATGAACATCCAGAATGCGAGCGAGAACAATAGCTCGGGGTTGAGCCCTGCCTGGCGAAAGCGGACGTACGCCAAGCTCATGCCACTAATCGCCGCGATCACCAGCATCACGCCGTACCCGCGAACGGGAAAGCCTTCGGGAAATACGCGAGGCAGGAAAACAATTGCCCCGGCGACCAAAGCAAACACAGGAAGGCCAGCGAGAAGTTCGTCCTTCGAGCCCGGCGGCTTCGACATCCGCACGGCCCAAATCACTCCAGTCACTACCCACACCAACAGCAGCAGCCCGAACCCAAACACGGGGACGCCGAATAGTTGGCTGGGAATGGTGAAGAGGTTACTGCACATGAGGCGAACGCATCGGAGTTGGGGCGAAGTGGGATCTGAATGACCAATGACGAATTAACAATGACCAATGAAGTCGGCTCACCTTGGTGATTGGTGATTTGCCCTTGGTCACGCCGGCGCTAGCCGCGATTACCCGATTTCGCGGTTGTCGATCAACCGCGTTTTGCCAACTCGCGCCGCAATTAACACAACCGTGGTGCTAGCAATGCTGTCGACGGGATCCATGGTGCCCGAGCGAACGAACGAAATGTAATCGAGATCGATACCGCCAGCTTGGTCTAGAACATTCATCATTGCCGCGCGGAGTCGTACGACATCGCGTTCGCCCATGTCGACCATCTGACTTGCGAGCGCAAGGCTTTGCGACAGCGCCACCGCACGCTGGCGATCGTCGGGCGAGAGGTAGGCGTTGCGCGAACTCATCGCCAGGCCATCCGCTTCGCGAACCGTTGCACACACCCGAAGCTGCGTTGGCAAATTCAGGTCGCGAATCATCTGGCCGACGACGAGCGTCTGCTGATAATCCTTCCGACCAAAGTAGGCGAAGTCGGCCGGCACCAGGTTCAATAGCTTGAGCACGACGGTTGCCACACCCGCGAAATGAGTTGGTCGCCGCTCCCCCTCCAGCGGATCGGCGACACTCCCCACGTCCACCGATGTTTCGAAACCCTTGGGGTACATCTCGTCGACGGACGGCGCGAACACCAAGTCGCATTGCCGCTCGCCCAGGAGCGCGGCATCGCGGTCGAGGTCGCGTGGGTAGCGATCGAAGTCCTCGTGCGGAGCGAACTGCGTGGGGTTCACGAACACCGTGGCGATCACCAAGTCGCACTCTTCGCGCGCGGCGTCCACCAGACTCAGGTGCCCGCGGTGCAGCGCCCCCATCGTTGGAATCACGCCGACGCGCTGGCCCGAACGCTGCGCATCGCGAACCCGTTTGCGAATCTCCTCGCCGGTGCGGACGATGGTGGGGAGAGCAACTGAAGTCATGAACGTTCGCCTGACGGTGCTACGAGTAAGGAATCGGAGTGCCCAATTCTACTCGCCCCCTGCCCCGCCACCCAGGTCGGGCCAAACGGCCACCACCGCGGCCTCGGTGTCGAACGTCACCTCGTCACGACCGGCGGCCGAGATCGCAAGCGTCGGCAGCCCTGAACGTGGGCTTTCGTCCGATGTTTGCAGCTGGATCGCGAGTCGCGGCTGGCCAGAGATCGCGTCGGTATCCACCGCAAGCAGCGTCTCTTGCTCCGACTCCAATGCAATCGACAGTTGCGCGAATCGCTCGCAAAGCCACGCAGCATGCCAATGCCGATCGACGGGCGACCCACCGTAGATCATCACGGCATCGCCGCCGTGGTGCAGGCGTTGATGAAGCTCGCCCAGCGTTATTCTGAGTTGCGGGTGCACCCAATCACTCGCAATCTCGACGGCAGGGTTGAGCACAAACGGCCGGAAACTCATCCGCGGGTGCGGCACGAGAAGTTTATCGGTGCGCAAGATTTGCTCGTCGTAGAGCAAAAGATCCACGTCGATCACCCTAGCGGCCCAGCGTTCGGATCGCTGGCGGCCCATCGCGAGCTCCAACGACTGAAGCGTGGCGAGAAGCTCGCTGGGGGAGAGTTCCGTCGCGACGATCGCCGCGGCGTTGGCAAACTCGGCTTGACCAGCCGGACCGCCAATGGGGCGCGTGGCGTGCACCGTGCTGGAACTGCCGAGCGATACGCCCGGCAACAGGTTGAGCTCGGCCAAGGCTCGCTGAATGTTCCCCTGAGCGTCGCCCAGGTTCGAACCGAGAGCCAACAGAGCTTGGGGCATGCGAGGGCCTGTGTGTGCCAACTTAGCCTCTATCGCTCCGCGATGAAGTTAGCCTACTTCGCCCTGCGATAAAAATGGGGGAGGGTGTCCTGAGCCCACGACAGCTGCCGTCTACGTCGTTCCATCGGTCGAGCTCCCCTTTTATCGAGCGACTGCGCGAACGCAGAGCAAGTCAGGAGATAATCGCGACACGCCTGAAACACACACGCTGCAAGAATCTTTCGAGCAGCGCCCACACCGTGACCAATCCCCAGCAAAATCAAAGAGTGCAGCGACACAAGCAACGCTGCACCTCCATCCAACTGCGCGCAAGCGCGGCCAGACATTGATCGTACTAAGTCCCTGAAAGCCACAACCGCTGAAGATCACACTCCAGCGGTTTATGAAGGGGAGGAAGGTCCCGCAAAAAAGTCGACGTCACTCTGCGAGCAACGGTGACCTCATCTGTAACGTGTTCCATTCGCATCGAGCGGTGAACGAAGGTCCGCGTTCAAAAGTTGTGACATCAAGTAATGACGTCCACCGCGATCGCTATTGTGCGAAGTCAACGCGAAATGTCAACAACCCACTCAATCGATTTTTGTACGCGACGCTTTCTTTCGCGAAACGTCGCTCGTTTCGTCGCACGCCCTCGTGCCTTATGAGATTTCTCGACAATTCTCGCCGGTGGAGAATTGGTCACGCGTCACCTAGAATGATGCTAGCACGCACAATCCGCGCAGAGGTGACCTTCGATTTCGGAAAACACACGACCGCGTTTTCGGTATCGTTACTAAGCTGATCGTGCAGCTTGCCCCGCTTAACAAATACTCTCGCCAACCAATCCACTATGACCGACGCCAAGCCCTCGTTTCGCGGACTGCGTGTGGCGTCGTTCGAGAGTCGCCGCAACGAAGAGATCGCACGCATGATCGAACGTACCGGCGGCGAGGCGTTCGCCAGTGCCTCGATGCGCGAGGTGCCACTTGCCGATCATCGCGCGGCGGTCGAGTTTGCCAATCGCTTGATCACCGGGCAGATCGATGTCTTCATCCTGCTCACCGGCGTTGGCACCAAGCACTTTGTCGACGCCGTCGAGCGGCACGTTGGTCGCCAGCGACTGCTCGACGCCATGGCCGACACCACCACCGTGGTCCGTGGACCAAAGCCGACCGCAGTGCTCAAAGAACTGGGCCTCACGCCAACGATCCGCGTCCCCGAGCCCAACACCTGGCGCGAACTCCTCACCACACTCGACACCGACCTCCCCGTCGCCAACCTCACCATCGGCCTGCAAGAGTACGGCACGTCGAACCCCAGCCTCATCGCGGGGCTCGAAGCGCGTGGCGCGACGGTTGATCGCTTGCAGGTTTACACGTGGGACTTTCCCGAAGACACCGCGCCGCTCGAAGCGAACATTCGTCGTTGGGCCGCCGGTGAGCTCGACGTGGCGATGTTCACTTCCGCTAATCAAGTTCGCAACGTGCTGAAGATGGCGGAGGACTTGGGATTGATCGACGAAGTTCGCGCCGCTACGCGCCAAATGATGATTGCGTCGATTGGTCCCACGTGCAGCGATGCGATGCGCGAGCTTGAACTGCCCATCGACTACGAAGCGTCGCCGCCGAAGATGGGCATCCTGGTACAACGCGTCGCGGACGCCGCCGAGGGAGTGCTCGAACGAAAACGGCGCGTGGCGCAGATATCGACCATCACCGTGCCCACCGCATCCGACGCCAAGCCGTACGATCAAAGCGCGTTCATGAAGGCGTGCCGTCGCGAGCCGACCGACTTCACGCCGGTGTGGCTCATGCGACAAGCGGGCCGGTACATGCCCGAGTACCGCGAGGTCCGCGCGAAGATGGGCTTCCTCGAACTGTGCCGCAATCCTCAACTTTGCAGCGAGGTGATGTGCACCGCGGTCGAGTACCTGGGGGTCGACGCGGCGATCATTTTCTCCGATCTCCTGCCAATCCTCGAACCGATGGGACTCGACCTCGAGTTCGCGCCGGGCGACGGGCCCGTGATTCACAATCCGGTACGCGACGCCGCGGACATCGATCGCGTGGTGGACCTCGAAAGCGCCGACGCGCTGCACTACGTCATTGAGACGGTACGACAGACCCGCGCCGACCTGCCAGATACCATTCCGCTGATTGGCTTCGCCGGCGCGCCGTTCACGCTGGCAAGTTACGCCATCGAAGGAGGCGCGAGCCGGAGCTACCTGCACACCAAGACGCTCATGTACCGCGATCGCGGAGCGTGGGACGCGCTGATGGGTCGGCTGGCGCGCTCGGTCGCCGTATACCTCAACGCCCAGATCGCCGCCGGCGCGCAAGTGGTGCAACTGTTCGACAGCTGGGTCGGCTGCCTGGGGCCGGGCGACTACAACACGTTCGTCGCGCCGCACGTGAAGCAGCTCATCGAATCGCTCACGCCCGGCGTCCCCGTCATCCACTTCGGCACCGGCAACCCCGAGCTCCTCGAATCGCAAGTCGCGGCAGGTGGTCACGTCGTCGGCGTCGACTGGCGCATCGATCTCGACACGGCCTGGAAAAGAATCGGCTACGACCGCGCCGTGCAAGGCAACCTCGAGCCGCTAGTGTTGCTCGCCGACCGCGACACCATCCGCCACCGCGTGAAGACCGTGCTCGACCAAGCCGAACGCCGCCCGGGGCATATCTTCAATCTAGGACACGGCATCCTGCAGCAGACGCCACCGGAGAACGCGCGGGCGCTGGTGGAGATGGTGCATGAGTTGAGTGGGGGGTAGATGTCGACTCACGAGAACCTGTAGAGCTTTCTTCGAGCGGAGTAACACCCATGAGTGCTGGCTTCTACGAATCGCGCAATCTCAATATTCGTTATGATCTTCCCGAAAGCATCTGGGCGCTCGTGCCTAGCGTGTTCGAGGAGATGCCGGGATGGTGTGGATACGGCGGAGGTGGCAAGGGCGAAGACGGGATTCCCTACTGGTTTTCCTTCGCTGAGTCCGAGAAGTGCATTAACGCGTCCGTAGAACCAAGCGGCCTGCAATTTAATGCATACAATATTGATGTTGAAGAATGGGAGAACTGGCTTGCAGCAATTAAGACCCTCGCGACTTCGCGTCTAGGGTTTCGTGTGGGTGAACTGGAGCTTGGCGAAGTCGGCTACGACATCGAATGGCTTTAGCGACGAGCGAACGTCTTTCATGCCGATAGAGGCTCTACCGCAGCTGTGAAGAAGTCGAGTGCCTCTGTTCTAACGCGAGCCGGGGCGCCCTCGCCCCCGGAAAGTTTGAAGTGAGCCAATGCCGAACATTTTCTCACGCAAAGACGCAGAGTCGCAAAGAGCGAATAGCGAGCGGGACTTGCGCCTGGATCATTACATGACACTGCCGAAAAAAAACGACGCACCATCGTGATCGGTAGCAATCTTATCATTGGCAGTTCGAGCACTGCTTGCCGCTTCAACGTGTTGACTAGAACACACCACCGCCGCCGAGTTCGCGCCCACCGGAACTACCAGAGCCACCACCCATACTTCCGCTGCGTTGCTTCGGCTTCGCCTTGCGCTTGGCACGATTCGCAGGCCGCGTCTTATTCTCCAGATGCTTTAAGGGCATCGCGAACCGATGCTGCTTGGCTAGCCTTAACGCCGAGAGGAGATCCTGGATCTCAACGTGCACTTGTTCTCGGTGCCTGACGATCAACAAGCTGGGCTGCATAGCAACGATGTAGCTTTCACCGCCTCCCCAGCTATCCACACCGCAGGTAGCCTCGATGATCTCCTTAAGGCGAGCAATGTCCTCGGGGTGTTGTGCCAAACCCTTCGGCTTCGAAGTTGCAGCTTCGTCATGCTTTACTTCGAGAAGGTCGCCGACGGGATAGATTCCGACCAAAGGACAGTCGAAGGCTTCCTCCTCACTAACAAACACTACCGTATCGTGGGCGAGAATGTAAGTTAGATCGACCTGGAGCAGCGCGGTCTTCAATGCCGCCCCTAACGATATCTCACTTAGGTTCGCATCGAGCTTATCGTCTGGGGAAAGCCCCAAATCATCGAGCGATCGAAGGTCCAGCAGTACCTTAATCTCATACTCTTTTCTCACGAAGTCGGCCACTTCCGATAATGGCGTGTCCTTGAATTTGAAGCCTTCTTTTTTCAGTGGCTGCGCGAGTAAGCGTTGCAGCTTGCCTACCGCAGGCGATGCCCAGATCACCGGCACCTCCGGTCTATCTTCCCTTCCAGCGGCGGCGATCGCAGAAACCCCAAATCGCTCGGCAAGACTTTGACCGACTACTCTCTGGCCACCACCAACTACTAAGGAAAGGTTGCCTGGAAAAGGGCGTACTTCCGGTTCTGGCTTTTCATCCTCCGAATCGTCATCCGAATGACGGTCGAAAATTTGGTCGATAATCGCATCAAACCGGTTATCCTCAGCCCGCACCGAGCAATGGCTTGATACATAGCAGCCAACCAACAGCAGCAAGCTCACCCTTGCGATCTTAGAGTACGTCACTGTTAAATCTCCGCGGGGATTCACGAATCGAGTAAGTGCCGGTGCTTAAATCATAACATCGGATGTCGTCGAACCGCAGTTTCCTCTCTGAACAGCCCGAGCTTCCACATCCTATGCGCCTCGAGCCCGCGACTCTTTCGATTACCGCCCGGGGCATATCTTCAATCTAGGACATGGCATCCTGCAGCAGACACCACCGGAGAACGCGCGAGCGCTGGTGGAGATGGTGCATGAGTTGGGTGGGAAGTAGGGCGACCATCCTTTGGTTGGCCTGTTGCTGAGTTATGCAGAGCTTAGGGTCGTTATCTGCCTTCCATACATGTGACGCGTATAGCCAGTCGCTGAAGTCGTGGGTTTGCCGGAGGGCTTGGATGCCGCGACGCTTGAGCGTTGCTCAAAAATCTGCTATGCTAGTAAAGCAGTTGTCGGTAGCGATTCTTGGGGCAAAGTACCGACTCAGATTGAAAGACTACGGATGAAGAATCCGCTATTTGCGTTCTCTGCCGCACTTTTTGCAGCTACGGTCTTCGGCGACGCTTCTGCTCAGTCTTTTGTCAACGATAATGATGGTCTGCTAGATGTGGGCGAGGTGGCTGGTTTTCCGACTGCCCCAGCAGAAGCGATGGGGTCCTTAATTCTCATCCTCGATGGAATTGAGGACCTAGACGGAACACGCTTACTAACCAATTTGCAATCACTCCATTTGAGCTCCAACAAGATTTCCAGCATCGAACCTGGCGACTTCGGTGGGCTAACCGGGTTGCAATTTCTTGCTTTACACGGCAACTCCATATCGAGTATCGAGGCCGGCGATTTCAGTGGCTTGACCAACTTGCAATCCCTTAACCTCGGAAGCAATTCCATTTCCAGTATCGAGCCAGACGACTTCAGTGGGCTTACCAATCTGCAATGGCTAAGTCTGAGCAGTAATCCGATCTCTAGCATCGAGGCGGGCGACTTGGAAAGTTTGACTAACCTTCAGGCACTTTCTTTCAGCGACAATGAAGTTCTCAGTATCGGCTCCGTCAATTTGAGGGGCATGACCAACTTACAAACTCTTAACTTACAAAGTAATCGCTTCGTTAGCATCGAATCCGGCGACTTAGATTATCTCAATAACTTACAGACCCTCGACTTGAGCTTCAATTACATCGCCAGCATTGAACCTGCCGATTTTAATGGATTAGGCGGTCTGCGAATTCTTGACGTTGGCTACAACAAGATTTCTAACATCGAGTCGAACACTTTTGATAGGTTGCCGAGTCTTCAAGAACTCGACCTGCGCGGAAATCGCATCTCCGACATTGAGTCGGGTAACTTTAGCGGACTGAGCAATGTTCAGAAGCTCGACTTAAGTAGCAATGATATCACCGGCGTAGAGTCGGGTGACTTTAGCGGTCTGCTCAGTCTGCAAGAGCTCGACTTGCATGGCAACTCCATCTCCAGCATCGAGGTGGACGACTTTTCCAATCTGCCCAATTTACGATCGCTCAAGTTGTACCGGAATGCAATCACTAGCGTTGAGGCAAGCGATTTTAGTAGCCTGACCAGCCTGCATACGCTTAGGTTAGATCGCAATGCCATTGCGACCATCGAGTCACATGCGTTCTCGGGACTGCAAGAGCTGAGGTTTCTGGCATTAAGCCAAAACAGTTTCGCGGAACTAAACCTCATGGGGGCAACGTTCGATCATCTTGAAACTATCTTGATCGACTCGAACAAGATCATTTCTCTTATCTTGGATGACGCCGCGTTATCGAAGGATTCGTTCGACACTTTGGTCAATGAGAGTACTTCGATAGTTTCGTTGTCAATTGTGGGTCTAACCTTCACGGATATCAATCCAAGCAACTTGAACGTGCTGTTGAGTATACCCACACTCGACAATATCTGGGTTGACCCTTCTTTGTACTCACGTTATCCGGAAGAGTTCGATGGCTTCGACGCCATCGCGGGTAACACCGTAACCATCGTAAATGCTGTGCCCGAACCGCGCACCCTGGGTCCGATATTGGCCGCAGCAAGCCTGCTATTCCTGCGAAGTCAAATAGTTGGAGTTCGTAAAAGTTGCTCCCTGGCAGCGTGACCAAAGACTCGAAAGTCTCCCTCCTGCCGCATTCAATAGTAGGCATGGCAAGCAAGATGCTTACCCCACACACAAAACAAAACCGGCCGGCACTCTTTCGAGCACCGGCCGGTTTTTTGTTTTTCGCCGCTAGCGAGTCGTTCGCCTCTGCGAGGTTATTCACCAATCTTCTGAACGAGCTTTCCGAACTTTTGGAACGATTGGGGGTTTGCTTTCAGTCCCTTGGTGCCCGAAAGGTTGTTTTGCTTTTTGCCGTTCATCGATTTCTGCGTGATAGGTCCGGGGACACCGATCGGCATGGGCTGGACGAACTTGGGAGCGGCGGGGTGGGCGAACTTCTGCGTCTTGTAGTGCTGGACAACTGGTCCCGACTTCGGAGTGACGGGGCCATAGATAGGGGCACCGCCATTGAGGTAAGTCGTCCGGTGGACCACCGCGCCGGTGTTGACGTCGCGGATCGCGAGGGTCACCACGCCACCATCGTAGATGGCATGCGTGAGGGCGTCGTTCCACGCTCCATGGTAGTTGAGCGGCATGCCGTTGAGCCGCAGGACAATGTCGCCCGTCTCGAGGCCCATTTCGGCGGCGAGGCCGTGGCAGTCGACGAACGTCACGCGGTCGCCGATGCCGCTAAGGTTGAAACTTTGGAAGCCGAACTTGGGTAGAAAAACTTGGCTGGGTGGCTGCACAGCCGGCATGCCGATGCCGATTTGCACCAGCGGCTGAGCAGCCTGCGAGCTGGCAGTGAAAGCGACGGTGGCTGACAGGGCGACTGCGGCGAGGACCACACGGCAGAGGTGAAGTGAACGAGTCATGGCGGGGGTCTCCTGGATCAAACGTTGCGGGGGGATATGGGTTTCCGGCAGTGGCCGGTCATGCCAAACCTATAACGCAACGCTAGTGCCAGCAGGTGGCAAAGGAGACTCACCAATTGCTACAAGTTGCTCAGCAGCAACAGTTTAGCGTGCTTCAGCAGAAAAGACTGCGCCAACACATCGACTGCGCCAGAATACCTTGCGCCATCGTTTTGATCGCATCGAGACCCAGCTTGGGACCGCTCGCGCGGTTCGACCTAAGCGGGGCGGTTGAAGAACCGGTAGGCTACGAGCACTTCGTAGAGGTCGGACGAAATGGTGACCTCGTCGTCCGCAAAGTCGCCCAGCCAAGTACGGCGGCTGTTGTAAGCGTCGGCTAACAGAGGGATGATTTCTTCGGCACGCAGCGTCACGCTATCTTGGCCGCCCAGGCGGTTTTCGAGGGCTTCGGCCGTACCCGTGGTGTCCGGTCCGTGATAGACTCGCAGTCTTGTGGCGTGCATCCGAGTGATTCCTTCACAGCATCGTTGGGGGGAGACGAGAGCCGAAATCATTTCGGCTCGCTCTTCATCGGGAGGGTGAAGGGCACGGGTTTAATGTATTGGCAAAATAAATCACCTTTGCGGATAACTGACAATTTGCCTGCTGGCGGTGCTGGCACGATTTCTTGACAGCTTCCACCTGGGCAATCCACAATGCCGCGGTTTCGGTCCGCTCCCTACAATGCACGCCGCCGAGATCACCACTGCCGTTTGAACTACCAACTCATTTGAATCCCAGCTTGGCACCATCGACCCGTCGCGGGCCTGCGAACTCGGGTCGCTAACTATCCAACACACAACCGTACTCGTACGACGCCGCTTTCTTTGCTGTGCAGCATCGGTGTCGACAGTTGCCGTAATGAGCGCCGCTTGAACACGGTGCAAGGCTCTTCATGGATTCCTCTCCTTCCGTAGATTTTGCTCGGGTTGCCCGCGCGGCGCAGCTTCCTGTTCATCAGGTCCGTGCGACCGTCGAACTGCTGGACGCCGGCAACACCATTCCCTTCGTCACGCGCTATCGTCGCGACCAGACCGGTGGTCTCGACGAAGAGCAGATCGAGCGCATCCGCGCCGCGGTCGCCGAGCTGCGTCAACTTGAGTCGCGCAAAGGAACCATCCTTCGCTCGCTCGAATCGCAGAACAAGCTGACCGACGAACTGCGTCAGCAAGTGCTCGAAGCCGAAACGCTTCGCCGGCTCGAAGACCTGTACCTGCCGTTCAAGCCGAAGAAGCAGTCGCTCGCTTCGAAGGCCCGCGAACAAGGTCTGGAGCCGCTGGCCGACGAGATCCTGAACGAGTCTCCATTAGCCGCGGATCTCGACGCGCGGGCTCGCGACTTCATCAATGAAGACAAAGGGGTCAAGGAAGCCGCGCTCGCACTGGTTGGCGCGGGGCATATCCTGGCCGAGCGGTTCAGCGAGTCGGTCGAGCTTCGCCAGCGCGTCCGCAAGTTGTTCCGCAAGTCGGCCGAGCTCACGTCCACCAAGATCTCGGACGACAACAAGAAGAACGCCCTCTACAAGGACTATTTCGAGTACCGCGAACCGCTGACCAAAGTGCCGCCGCACCGCGTGCTGGCAATCAATCGCGGCGAGAAGGGTAAAGTGCTTCGCGTCGCCATCGAGTCGGATACCGCGGCAATGCAGGAGATGGCCGTCGAACTTTTGGTTCGCCCCGACCATGCCCACGCTGAGTTCCTCCGCGGTTGCACGCGTGACGCCCTGGAGCGATTGGTGGTGCCGAGCCTGGAACGCGAGGCTCGCCGCGAGCTGACCGACAAAGCCGAGTCGCACGCCGTCGAGGTGTTCGCCCGGAACCTTCGCGCGCTACTGCTCCAACCACCCGTGCCGGGACGCCGAGTGCTGGCCGTCGATCCGGGTTACAAGAATGGTTGCAAGCTGGCGATGATCGACGAGCATGGCAACGTGGTGACGCTCGGCCTGGTGAACATCATAGGCTCCGAGGAAAAGACCGCCGAAGCCCGCGAGCAACTGCTAGCGCTCATTCGCGAGCAATCGCCTGACGTGATCGCCATCGGCAACGGCTCGGCCTGCCGGCCCACCGAGAACCTCGTGAGCGATTTGCTTTCGACCGAACTCGCCGACACCGACATTCGCTACACGATCGTCAACGAAGCGGGAGCGAGCGTTTACTCGACCAGTGCGATTGGCCGCGAGGAGTTCCCCGACTGCGAAGCGATCGACCGCAGTGCGATTTCCATCGGCCGAAGACTCCAAGACCCGCTCAGCGAACTGGTGAAGATCGACCCCGCGAGCATCGGGGTCGGACTCTACCAACACGACGCCAAGCCCGCCCACCTGCGCGACACGCTGGAGCAAATCGTTCAGTCGTGCGTGAGCTTCGTCGGTGTGGATGTCAACACCGCCAGTTCCGCCCTGCTTCGCAACGTGGCGGGACTCAACCAACTCGTCGCGCGGCGCATCCTTGAACATCGCGCTGAGCATGGACCGTTTAAGTCGCGTCAGGCTCTGCACGACGTGAAGGGTCTTGGCGATGCGACGTTCGTTCAGTCGGCGGGCTTCCTGAAAATCGAAGGGGGCGAGAATCCGCTCGACGCGACGTGGGTTCACCCTGAGAGCTATGCCGCCGCGACTTCGTTGCTGAGCGAGCTATCGATTGATGTCACCGAAGTCGGCAAAGAGGGTTGGGCCGCGAAGTTCGCCGAATCACTGTCGACCCGCGACCGTGCCGAGCTCGCCGCGAAGCTGGGCCTGGGCGAACACGCGCTAGGGCAGTTAATCGAAGCGCTGGAGCGTCCCGGCCGCGACTTGCGTGCCGATCTGCCGGCACCGGTGTTCCGCCGCGACGTGGTGAAGCTCGACGACCTGGCCGTCGGCATGCAGCTCAAGGGAACCGTGCTGAACGTGGTCGACTTCGGCGCATTCGTCGACGTTGGTCTCTCGGACAGTGGTTTGGTGCACGTGAGCCAACTTCGCGCCGACTTCGTTCGCGACCCGCATGAGGTGGTGGCGGTTGGCGATCAAGTCGATTGCTGGGTGACGGCGATCGACACCGAACGTCGCCGGGTCGCGCTAACGATGATCGAGCCCGGCAGCGAACGTCCCAAGCACGACAATTCATCGGCTCGCAAGCCGCGCCGTCGCGGCAGGAAGCCGGCTACTGGCGAAGCAACCACACCCGCCGCCGAAGGACAGAAGCCCGCCGAGGGTCAAGGCCAACAGCGACACCAGCGCCGCGATCGCGGCGAAGGGGGCAATCGCGGGAATCGCGGCGGCCAAGGTGGTCAGGGCGGTCAAGGCGGTGGCAACCGTGGGCAGAAGCGTGGCCGTCACGGCCATCGCGAGGAACAGCCCCCCGAGCGAAGCGGCGCGTTCGAACGCCGCGCGAAGCGCGAGGTGGTCCCCATCACCAAAGAGATGGAAGAAGGCAAGGAAGCGATGCGCAGCTTCAGCGACCTCTTGCAGTTCGTGAAGAAGAAGTCGCCCAAAGACGAAGGCGAATCGGGCGGCAAGAAAAAGTAACGCGGGTAGGCGTGGTCCGTGGTGCCGCGTAGAATGGAAGTCTTACAGCTACCTCTCCGCGCTTACAGCGCGACCCTCTGATGAGAGGGTAAAGTTACACGCACTTTGCCATAAGCTCACAGCTTACGGCCAATAGCCTACAGCCAATTCACCATGGATTTCCGCGAACGCTTGCAAGCCGCTGCCGACCGAGGAATGCGAACTCGCAACGAGCGCGAGAAGCAGCAGGCGGCCGAGGCGATTACCGAAGAAGAGTATCGCCGGCTGCACTCCTCTGCCCGACTACAGCTCACCGATCACATTGAAGCGTGCCTCGAACAGCTCGCCGATAACTTCCCCGGCTTCAAGTACGAGACGATTGTCAGCCAGGCAGGTTGGGGTGGCGCGGTGAGCCGCGATGATCTGCTGCTCGAAGCGGGCAAACGTCGCAACGCGTATAGTCGCTTGCAGGTGCTGGTCGGCACGCACAACTCCTACCATGTGCTGGAAATCTCCGCCAAGGGTGCGGTACGAAACAAAGAGAACTTCACCCGCCAGCACTACGTGAAACTCGCCGATGCCGACCTCGACGATTTTCGTCAATTGATCGAGCGGTGGGTGCTCGACTACGCCGAGCAGTACTCGGCGGGGTAACTGGGGCGACAAGCTATCGTCATCGAGTGGGGGCCCCTGCGTGCAACCCAATACCGATTTCGCCGTCAAGAAACGCCGAATTCTCTGGGCCCTATTTATCGCCGCAACACTAGTTGGCGCTTGGATCGGCTATTCTCCAGAAATGGATGGCAGCACCGAGGCGGCATTGAACCTCGCACTGCTGGTCCCTGCCCTGTGGTGGTGCTTTACCGATGCCGACCAGCGCGGCTTCCGACTCGGCGCGATTCATTCGATATTTCTAGTACTCGCGTTCGTCATCGCGTTCCCCGTCTACTTGTTCCGCACTCGGGGTCGCGCTGGCTTCAGGACGCTAGGACTTACGGTGCTCTGCGCTCTAGTGATGCTCGCGTGCGCAATGGTTGGCGAGGCGATCGGCATGTGGCTGGCTCCGGCCGAAGTTTACTCGACCGAATACTTTTTGACGCCAGAGTACTCCCTGCCCTAACATGAGCAACCGGTGCACTCGCCATCGGGGCGCGGCATCCTTTTGCACTTGCGATGGGACCTGGAGTATCTGCATATGATTCGCGCTGTCGGCTGTGCGTGGTTGATTGCCCTTCTCGCTAGTATCAGTTCTGCCCAAGAACTGGACCCGCGGCTCGATAACTACGACATCACGGGCCTCGTGCGATTCGACTCGCCAGACGAAGCCGAAGCGCGGCGTGGCGAGATGCTTAAGCTCATCTGGCCCGACGGAATCACCAAGGCTCGGCCGAAGGTCACCGAGTCGATCGACTACCCACCGGAACTCGGCACGGTCGACAAGTCGCTCGTCGCGCGCGTTGATCGCTACGACGTCGACGTGATAAAGACCGATTTTCACTCGATCGTCTACGTGCTATATCCCAAGGAGATGCCCGAGGGCCCCGCACGACTTGCCGTGGTGCAGGCGGGGCACATGCTCGACGGCTACGATCAGGGACTCTCCGCGGGGCTCGACGATGCCGTCGACACGCTGCTGAAACGCGGCTTCGTCGTCGCCACGGTGCAGATGCCGGTGACCAATTGGAACACCGACACCGATGGCACGCTGGCGAGCGGTACCAAAGTGAACGTCACTGGTCGTCGCACCGGTGGGCACGACGAGATGTTCGAGGAACTCGAACCGGAGCTCAAAGGCCAAACGCTACGGTTCTTCCTCGACCCCGTGGTCGAGACCATCAACGAACTGGTCGCAAGGCATCCGTCCCCAGAGATGGTGCTGATGATTGGCCTTTCCGGCGGCGGTTGGACCACGCACCTCGCGGCGGCGGCCGATACGCGCATCGACATCTCGATGCCACTCGCCGGCGCGCTGCCACTCTACGCAAGGCCCTTCAGCCCGGGCAGCAAAGGCGACGCCGAGCAGGAATACGCCCCGCTGTACCGCGAGGTGGATAGCAACGACGATGGAGTGCTCGACCGCGCCGAAGGTGCCTGCTCGTGGCTTGAAATCTTCGGGCTCGGCGGCGTCTCGCCCGACGCCGCTCGCCCGCGCGTGGCCGTGATGGTGCTCAATCTTTACGACACCTGCTGCTTTGGGGGTCCCGTGTTTAAGACGTTCGACAAGCCGCTCGACCAGCGGATCGAAGCGGTTGGCCGGGGGCGCTGGCATTTCCATTCCGACGACTCGCATAAGTCGCACATCATCTCGCCCGAAGTGCTCGAAGAAGTGATGCCGGCTGCGATTGAAGAGTGGCAGCAGCTTCAGACAAAGTCCACGCAATAGAGTCTCAATCAGGCGACAACCATGCGGCACGTCCGAAACATCGCGACTACGATCGGCGTGATTGCGACGCTCGCACTCCTTGCGATGTGGTGGCGAAGTTACACCACTCACGATCGCATCGAAGGTTGGCTGTGGGGCGGAGACGCGGCGATTGTCACCAGCAAACAGGGCTGCGTCGGCGTGATGAAGTTCGCGTGGCCCGGTGCCGACGACGAATGGGAGTGGGGATGGGTGCGTATTTCATTGAACAATCCGTCTGCAGACCCTGTTGAGGAAATGAGCAGGATTAACCACGCAGGATTTGGTCGCCTCGATTCTTTGCACTATGTGATCACGCCGCCCATGGTAGGGCCAGACGGCGTGGTAATGGGTGGCCTGGACTACTTTATCAGAGGCAAAGGATACATCGTCCCGTACTGGTTCTTGATCTTGCTTTGTCTCGCCTCGACGCTCGCCACTCGCTGGCGTGGTCGCTTCACGGTTCGGGGCATGTTGATTGGCACCGGTGTAGTGGCGGTACTGATCGTGATTTTCAAGATATGGGTGTTTGGGGAGTCGGACGAGCCCTTGCCACCGTAAATGTTGATCTGCTCCGATGGCGAGCCGGGAGCGTTAGCGACCGGAGTGGAACACCGCGAACCCATCCACCTCCGGGCGCTTACGCTACCGGCTCGCCCTGCTTGCGCTGAGAGCGAATAAACAACCTGCGGTCTCGCGAATAATCCTCGGAACTCGCCACGCCTACATCGCGTCGTAACTTCAGCGCGTCCTATTTGGCCAATGGCGAGCGTCATTCATTCTTCTTTATTCCGAGGTGCTTCCATGAATTCGCAGTTCGACGTACGGAGGGTGGTCTTACTTATTTCCGCGGTGCTGGTGGTGGGGGCACCGGTGCTGTATTTCTCGGGGCTTTTGCCGTTTCGTTCGGCGAGGCTGCCACAGAACTCGCTGCTGGTGCTTGCCCCCTACCGTCACGCGGGGACCTGGGTGTTCGACGATCCGCGGGTAGGTTTGGTGCGTGAGCCATTCGTCGCCGGCGTGCCCGAGATGATCGACATCCTGGTCGCCGACATCCCCGAGGCCGACCAAGGTTTTCGCATGACCGTCTCGGCGACCGAGTTCCCGGGCTACGAGAAAGAGCTCACGTGGAATCGCGCCGAAGCCGACGGCAACTGGTACACGCTCGCCGAGCCACCGATGGAAGGCTGGCTCTGCCCCGCGCTGTTCAAGTACTTCGACCACGCACCGGAGCACTTGTACGTGAAAGCCGAACCGCTGGAGTAAGGGATTTTCCAGCCACGGATGAACACCGATCAAACACGGATAGCAGCAATGGTAGCCGGATTCGCAAGAATTCGGGCGATTGGCAAAGGATCTGAACAGGAGGAAACGGAGGGAACAGAGAACGGAAATGCATCAAGAAGAGTAGCGAACAGAAGGCAACGAAGAAAACGAAGAAGAAAAGCAATCATGAAGTAGAATCGAATTATCGCGTTCTCTACAAATACATGCCTGCTTCACTCTCTCCTTCCATTCCTCATGCTCACATTCGCGAACATTCGCGTAATTCGCGGGCTCCAACATTCCCTTCGTTCGCTTCGTTACCTTCTGTTCTTCTTCCTTTTTACCCTCTCCGTTCGCTCTGGTTGCTCCTGTTCGTCGATCGAAAAACTACTTCGCTCCGTACTCATCCAGCAAGTTCCTGAACTTCGACCAGAAATCTTTCTGCGACTCGTACTGCTCGCGGGGCATTTGGGATTGGAAGTGGTCGAGGTACTCCAGCCACTGGTCGGCGGTGCCGACGTACGAGTAGTCGCCCGCGCTACGCGGGTTCTGCCAGGCCGGTGTGCCGGGCTCGACGAGGTCGGCCCCGTTCGTCGTGGCGTGCATGTTGCTCATCAGCACCGGCGAGGCCATGCGGAGCTCGTACGTCATCCGGTCTCCCACCGAAATGTCGGCGGTCGCTTCTTCCCACGCGCGAACCACTTCGGCAGGCGTGTTGCTATCGGGGAATCGCAACCCACGAGCAGCGCCACTCATCGTGACGCCATCGCCATCCATGTCCACCTGAGTGGCGGGAGGCAACAGCAAGTTGAGCGCGCCTTCTTCCGTCAGCGAGCCGACATCGATCGGTTGCGCCAAGTTGTGAACGCGCTGGACCACTTCGAGTTCGCTCGGCGACAGCGACGCCAGGAACTGCTGCGGCGTGGCGTAACCCCCTTCGGCATGGGCTCGCTGCAGGAGCTTGCCATACTCGTCGCGGATCTCGCTAGCATTCGTGTGGCGCGAGTAGCGCCCCGAGACGACCGACCCAAACCAATCGTTCCACGCCGTCTGGATATCGGAGGAGAGCGACTCACCCGACTCCGAGGACGCGTCGAGCTGCGTATCAAGCTTGGGCGCCGACACGTACCCCTGGCGGCCGACCGCCGCCAGCACTTCAGCAAACACCGACTGCACTTGCTTGTCCGGCCGGTGCGAGTTTGGTTCAAGGAGCGAAGTCGCCCCGCCGCTAGTCGCTTGAATCTGCATGCGTCTCCCCCACGATGCGCGTACCACTTCGCTGTCTCTATCGGCGCTGGACCAATCGCGGTCGTAGCCGGATTCGCCAGAATTCGGGGCGCTGTGAAATGGACAACTTAGAGAACAGGAGGAAACGGAGGGAACAGAGGAAGAGAAGAGTTGGGAACAGAAGGGAACGAAGAAGTTGGTAAGAAGAGTTCTACGAAGTAGAACCACGTCAGAGCGAAGGGTCGCGAAGGCGAAAAACGAGCCGGTGCGCACCCTGGGAGAGTGGTAGCTTTCAATGAGTGCTCAAGCTTTCCAGAGCCGGTATACTCAGCCTGTCGATGGATGCCTGTTTCCTCTCCGCGCTGGCAGTTGCAATGCTCTCTACTACCATTCTGATGCTTTGCCTTTTTTCGGCCATTGCCGTTCACCTAGTGGCATGGGGGCTTCTGCTGGCGGCCGGGCTACGATGGGCGCGAAGACGAGATTGGACATGGCGTCGGCTGATCGCTGTAACCTTCGTGTTGAACTTCGCCACGATTGGCATCGATCTGCTGCTGGTCATTCTCATGATTCAGTTCGGTCTAGACGAGGTGGCGATGGCAGTCCTCTCATTGGTCAGCCTGGTACTAATTCCAATGGTCGCCCTATCGCTGAACTTTCACCTTTCGACGTTACGTGCGATTCAGGCATGGCTTCCAACGTTGTTCGCCGGAGTGGCGATGCTAGGTTTCACAACCTTCGTCATTCGACCGTTCATCACCGAGCCGTTTGTTTCCCCCTCCAACGGCATGGCACCCACCTTACTTGGCTTACACGGCGAAGGTTCATGTTCGCGTTGCGGAAATACCAACTATTTCAGCATTCCACCTGCGGAGTACCCGGCGCCCCCCACGGTGCCAGCGATCTGCTCACAGTTTCACTTGACGAACCACAACACCGCCTCGGACAAGCCGGTCATGAGCGATCGCTTCTTCATCGCCAAGTACTTGAAGCCTCGACGCTGGGACCTCCTTGTGTTTGACGCGCCCCCCGATCCAGGCCAACTCTACGTTCAGCGCGTGGTGGGTCTACCAGGTGAGAGCATCATTCTGGAAAATGGCGGAATCAAAGTCGACGGCGTTCAACTCGATCTGCCGGAAGAACTGCAAGGAATCGAGTATCTCACTCGACTTGATAGTCTTGATAGTTACGGCCAAGTGATGGCCGCCAATTGCGCGACGCCAGAGAATCCCGCAGTGCTTGGCGAGGGAGAATACTTCGTGCTCGGCGACTTTTCTGCAATTTCGTCGGACTCCCGATTTTGGGAACAGGGGGTTCCTGGACATCCAAATTACGCGGTACCAGCTTCGAACATTCGAGGTGTGGTCACTCACCGAGTCTGGCCGCTATCGCGATGGAAGGTTCTGCGGTAGTGCCAATCCGGCGAGCCGGGGGCGTTAGGGACCGGAGCTTTGAGTACCAGAGCAGGTCAATACTCCGGGCGCTGACGCTTCCGGCTCGCCCTTGTCCATTTCCGTCATTCACGAACCATCTTACCAGGGTGCGCTTCGGCTCGTTCCTCGCCTTCGTGACCCTTTGCTCTGACGTGGTTCCACTTCGTGGAACGTCCCGAATAGCTTCCTTCGTGCCTTCGTTTCCTTCTGTTCTTCTTTGACCTCTCTCTCCGTTCTTTCTGTTCCCTCCTGTTCAACTTCTTCTCGAATCCCCCGAATTCTGGCGAATCTGGCTACGAATCCGCGCCGCACTGGACACTTTCTCGAACTTTCTCCTGCCACGCTGTAACAGCTTCGCTGGCGCGCGTATGAGGTGGTGAAGTGGGTCACAATGACCTGCAAGACCCTTAAAAAACTCTGGCATGGGAGAAAAGCAATGAACACTCTACTGAATCGGAAAGTACTGGCCGCGGTGGGAACTTTGGCCGTGATCGTCGGCCTCGCGTTGGCCGCCCCCTCGGCAGAGGCCAAGCATGGTTGGGGCGGTGGCTACTGTGGTGGCGGTGGTTGGGGTGGTGGTTATGGACACTCCGTGAGCTACGCCAGTTGCTACACGCCCAGTTACAACTACTGCTACCGGCCGAGCTACTGCCCCACACCGTCGTACAACTACTGCTACACCCCGACGTACCAGACTTGCTACCAGCCGAGCTACACGACCTGCTACCAGCCGACTTACACTCCGAGTTACTGCTACCAGGCTTCGTACACGCCTAGTTACTGCTACACGCCGTCGTACCAAACTTGCTACACACCTTCATACAACCACTGCTACACACCGAGTTACACGGCGAGCTGCTATGGGTACGGTGGTGGTCACCGCTGGTAGAGAACCGCGGTGGCGAGAAAGAGTTGCCCCATTAAAACAGCATAGGCCCTTGCCGCACACCTAAGAGGCGGCAAGGGCCTTTCTGTTATCCAGCCGGAGCACCTTCGGCGGTGCGGGTGGGCTTGCTAGTGTCTGTCGAGCTCAACCCTATGGGCAGTGTCCTGGCCGCGGACGATTTGTCAGATCGTGACGAGGGGATGACTCGTATCTTTGCGGGCCACGTACTATGGACGACACGGCGCTAGCGAGCGAACCTGCTGCGAGCCGAGGTTACCAAGCCTACTTCGCTTGGCGTTCACTCCTTGTGTTAAAAAACAACGACGATGTAGAAGCGAGACTTGCACGATGGCGTTCGTAAACAAGATGCCGAAGAATGCGCCCGCGAGTATTCGTGGGTGGGATCGCTAGGTCGCGTCGGCATCAGGACTAGTGGCCAAGGGCCGTGCCTCGCGGGAACCAGCCAGGTGGTTCTTCCATTGCTTTGGCCTCCCATTTCACTACGAGGAATGAAGTACCAACTGCCGTTACTCAATGGAAGTGTATCAAACAAAACGCGAAGGTCAAAAGTTCTTTTCAAGATAATTGCGTGCCAATTCCCGAGGTTTTTTGAACCCTTGTCACGCCTAGCACTTAGGGCGATGCTGGAGGGTCTGTACCTGTCTGTACCGGGGGGGTAGGCAGTGGGCGGTGAATAGTGGGCAGCAGCCTTTGCTCCCGACAAGCTGCTCGCGAATCAACAAATCATCAACACGCATTGCGTTCCACTTAGCAAGAAAGAGACATCATGAAAGTAGCCACTATCAAAACCAAGCGCGGCGACATTCGTCTGGAGCTGTTCGCCGACAAGACGCCGAAGACCGTGGCCAACTTCGAGAAGCTCGTTGGCGATGGCTTCTACGACGGACTCAAGTTCCATCGCGTCATCGAAGACTTCATGATTCAGACCGGTTGCCCCCATGGCACTGGCACCGGCGATGCTGGCTATAAGTTCAACGACGAGTTCCACCCCGACCTCAAGCACACGGGCCCCGGCATCTTGAGCATGGCGAACGCCGGTCCCAACACCAACGGCAGCCAGTTCTTCATCACGCACGTGGCAACTCCTTGGCTTGATGGCAAGCACTCGGTGTTCGGCAAGGTGATCGACGACACCCAAAGCGTGGTCGACAGCATCAAGCAAGGCGACGTCATGGAGAAGGTGACGATCACGGAAGAATAGATTCTTAAATGACCAATGACGAAGTACCCAATGACCAATGAACGTGCAAGCGTGGAGTAGTTCTTGAAGCTGCTTATTGGTCATTGGTCCTTCGGCATTGGTGATTAGCCTTCACTCACACTTAGCTTTTAGCTCGATGGATAAATTCGATCCCTATCGCGAACGCTTGGTCATGGAGACCGAGACTCGGTGGGACGAGGCGTGCGCGGTGGCGGACCCCGCGGCTCGCGAGCGGGTTTCGCTTGCGCTACATGAAGACCCTCGGTCGGCGTGTAACCTTGAGTACGTCCGCACCCATACCGGTTTCTGCCGGCGAGTGATCGTGATGCCGCAGGACTTGGAGCGACTGGGTATCCAACAACAAGCTTCATCTCTCTAATACGTTATCAATGCCACAAGTGTGATTAGCCGTTTTGGCGCTAGCCACGGTTCCTCTCCACTAAACCGTGGCTAGCGCCAAAACGGCTAATTTGTAGAACATCAACTCCCAACTGCTTCCCCCGCATGCCCACCCATCGCAAGATTCGCGTCGACCTCAAAGAACGTGGCTACGACATTGCCATCGGTAGCGGCACGCTCGAAGAGTGCCCTCAGTTTCTCGCCGAGCGTTCGAGCACGACGCACGTGGTGCTCATCACCGACACGAACGTCGATGGCCTCTACGCCGACGCCGTGGGGGATCGTTTCACCGACGAAGGGCTCGAAGTCGAAGTGCTGGTGATCGAACCCGGCGAAGAGAGCAAGAACGCCGACGTGATGATCGATCTCTGGGAGACGATGCTCGCCGAGGGAGCCGATCGTGGCAGCGTCGTTGCCGCGGTGGGTGGTGGCGTGGTGGGGGACGTGGCAGGCTTCGTCGCGGCGACCTTCGCGCGGGGTGTACCGTTCCTGCAAATACCAACCACGCTGCTGGCGCAGGTCGACAGCTCTGTGGGCGGCAAAGTGGGCATCAACCTACCCGAGGCGAAGAACATCGTCGGGGCGTTCTGGCAACCAATCGGCGTGCTGATCGATGTCGACGTCCTCAAGACGCTGCCCGACAACGAGTTCGCCGCGGGGATGGCCGAGGTGGTGAAGTATGGCGTGATCATGGACGAGCCGTTCTTCGAATACCTGGAGCAAAACGTCGCGGCGATCAACGCCCGCGACCCACAGGTGCTGGAGTACGTCGTCGAGCGATGCTGCCGGCTGAAAGCCGACGTAGTCGAGGCCGACGAGCGCGAAGAGTCGGGCCGCCGTGCAATCTTGAACTATGGCCATACCTTTGGTCATGCGTTTGAAGCGGCGACTGAGTACGGCAAGCTGCTCCATGGCGAGGCGGTGGCCATGGGCATGGTGTGTGCGTCGCGACTCGCCGAACGGGCCGGCATGATCGACGCCGCGGCAACCGAGCGGCAGATCCAGTTGCTCCAGGCGTTGTCGCTCCCCACCGAACCGCTGGAATTCGACAGCGAAGAGATCTACCGCCTGATGTGGCACGACAAAAAGGTGGCGGAAGGCAAACTCCGTTTCGTCCTCCCCACGCGAATCGGCGACGTCACCCTGACCTCGGCCGTTAAGAGCGCCGATGTGATCGCCGTTCTGGGTGCGCAATCGTAGCACGTTTTGTCTGATTTGCGGTTCCCTGGGAGTGTTTTTCTCTTCCCTGCGCAGAGGAAGTGGCGCGTACGCGCATGTTCTGGTTTTGGCAAGCCAAAAGTCCGAATATTTTTGCGCGAACCTGTAGCCACGCGTATCCGCATCGACTATACATCGAAGTAGTCAGGGGGCGTTTTCTCGGGATTCCTATGGGGTCTCGAGGTCCAAACCAACGCCACAAGGTATTGAGAGTCTATACAGGTGAATTATCTACCCCGCCGGGCGGCTATCGTCGCCAGCAATCCCTCCGAAGCCGACTTCGCCGAATCCACTGTTTCCTCTTTCGGATTTGAAGTCTCCCGCCACGAATCCCCTTCCTCCCTCACCAGCTACATCCAATCGCAACTTGGCGAAGGCCAAGCACAGGGCACTCCCGACATCGCCATCCTCACTGGTACGGGCAACGAACTGGCGCGCGCGTCGGTCGAGGCCTTGGCCAACATGGTCCCGGTGATGGTCACCACATCAAGCACCACCGTCGAGAACGCGGTGGACCTGATGAAGGGTGGCGCCAAGGACGTCGTCATGCTGCCGTGCAGCCGCGAGGAACTGCTGGACCGCGTGCAGAAGACCCTCGAAACCTGGGAAACCGAGTCGGCATGCAAGGCCCAACAAGCCGAAATGCAGGCCCGTCTCGATCAGTTGACCCCAGCCGAGAACGAGGTGGTCGACGCCATGCTCGATGGCCTGGCCAACAAGCAGATCGCACAGCGTCTGGGCATCGGTCTGCGGACCGTTGAACTCCGCCGGTCGAAGATCATGCGCAAGATGCACGCCAAGAGCGTTGCCGAGCTGGTGAAGTTCATTTGCGTCGCCGGACGCCTGAAGATCGAGCCCGAAAGCGCCCCGGCCACCTAAATGGCCCCGGCGTTTTGCTGGCACCCGCACCGCGGGGCAACTAGGATGGCAAGCATCGACCTTGCCACCCTGCCCTACCGCCCCGCGCTGCCATGAACCCTTGCCCCCCCGAACTGCTGGCCGACGTGCGGCTGAGCATGGTGAAGGACATTGGGCCGAGGCTGACGCGCAACTTGCTTGCGGCGCTCGGTTCGTCCGGCGCGCGTGTTCGAAGCCTCGCCGAGCGAACTCGCGCGCGTTGAGGGCATTGGTCCGAAGCTGGTCAAGCGCATCGCCGAAGCGCCGAGTATCGAAGACGTCGAAACTGAACTCCGGCTCGCGGAGCGGCACGGCATTGAGGTCATTACGCGGTCGTCAACGACGTACCCGCAGCCCCTCACGCAAATCGCCGACCCGCCGCCGGTGCTCTACTTGCGTGGCAACCTGGTGCCCGACGACACGCTCGCCGTGGCGATCGTCGGCACGCGTCATGCCACGTCTTACGGCCTCGAACAGGCATCGCTGCTCGCCGCGTCGCTCGCTCGTGCGGGAGTGACTGTGGTCAGCGGTCTCGCGCGGGGCATCGATGCGGCAGCGCATCGCGGAGCACTCGAAGCAGGCGGACGGACCATCGCGGTGATCGCGGGTGGGCTGCTGGAGATCTCGCCCGCCGAGAATCGCAAGCTGGCCGAAGACGTCGCCCAGCAGGGCTGCCTGATGAGCGAGTCGCCGCCCCGCCGACCGCCGGTGCCCGGTTCGTTCCCGCAGCGAAATCGACTGGTCAGCGGGCTGTCGATGGGGGTCGTGGTGGTCGAGGCCGACGATCGCTCAGGGGCACTCATCACCGCGACGCACGCCGCCGAGCAAGGCCGCGACGTGTTCGCCGTGCCCGGCGCGCTCACCAATCGGCAATCGCGGGGCTGCCACAAGTTGATACAAGACGGCGCGAAGCTGGTGATGAGCGTCGACGACATCCTCGGCGAACTCACCCACACCACCGCTGCCATCGAACGTCCCGCCGGTGGTGAACTCCGCCACGCCGCCGAACTCGCCCTGAACGACATGGAGCGACAAGTCCTTCAAGCGATCGAAACCAGCCCCACGCTGATCGACGACGTCATCACCCGCTCCGGCGTCCCCGTGCACCGCGTGCTTTCGACGGTCAGCGTGCTTGAGATGCGAAAACTAATCCGCCGCCACAGCGGCACGCAGGTGGTGAGGATCTAACGAGGTGTTGGCGTTGCTAGCACTTGCTGCACTCCAGCCGCGACGCTCGGGTACCCGATAAACTCCAGAGAAAGGATTCTCGAACATGTTTTGTACCGAGTGTGGCCACCAGGCGGCGGGGAAGTTCTGCGCGAACTGTGGCACACCGGTCGGTGCTGGCACTCCGGCAATCGCGTTCAACTGGCGCGAGTCGTGCGATTACGATCGCATCGTCCAAGTACCGGAAGTTCGTAAACGTATCGCCGAAGCCAAGGCGAAGGCGGGCAAGCGGGTGTCGGGCTCGGCGATGCTAGGACTCGTCGATGCCGCCGCGTCGCCATTGATGGGCGGCCTGTCGAGCCTCACGATCGCCAAGATCGCGCAGCCTTTGGGGGCGAAGCTGGGGCTCAAGACAGGCAAAGAACATGGCGAGTACTTGCTCGTTCCGCCCGGTGAAGCACTCGCGAATCTCGCCGTCGCGCTTGCCAGCATCGAACACGAACTCACTAGCACCACCAGCGGCGACAACCACTGCACGCTCGAAGCCACCCTGCCCGCCGACCTCCGCGCGATGGAGTCCCGGCTATCGATCAAGGTTCACCGCGTCGCCAAAGGGACCCACGTCACCGCCACCGCCACGGTCGACGGCCAGTGGTACGACTGGGGTCGCTGCAAGAAAGGCCTCGATCAACTGTTCGCCGGCTTGCGCGCGGCGTAGTCATTACTCGCCGTACGACACCCGCCAGATCACGCCACCATCGTCGTCGTTCACCAGCAGGTCGCCCCGCGGAGTGACCTCTACGCCCGTCGGCCGGCCGTAGACTTGGTTGCGATCTCCACCAGCGATGAAACCAGTGAGGAAATCCTCGGGCTTCTGTGGCTTCCCTTCTGCGTCGAACGGCACGAACAGCACCTTGTAGCCCGAGAACTTCTCGCGGTTCCACGATCCATGCTGCCCCACGAACGCGCCGCCGTGGTACTTCTCCGGGAACTTGTCCTTGTCGTAGAACGCGAGCCCTAGTGAAGCCGTGTGTGCGCCGACCGGAACATCGGGGACAATCGACTTGGCGACCATCTCTTCGTGCGGATCGTCGGCCCAGCGTGGGTCGCGAATCTGCCCGAAGTACGAGTAAGGCCAACCGTACCAGCCGCCACGCTTGACGCTGGTAATGTAGTCGGGCACCAAACCATCGCCGATGCGATCGCGCTCATTCACCGCGGTCCACAACTCACCGGTCTTAGGGTTGTGGTCCATCCCCACAGGATTGCGCAGGCCCGAGGCGTAGACTTCTTCGCCCGAGCCATCGGGGTTCATGATCAGGATGCCCGCGCGGCGTTCTTCTTTCTCCATGCCGTACTCGCCAACGTTACTCGCCGAGCCAATGCTCACCAGCAGTTGCTTGCCATCGGGCGTCGACTCTAGGTTGCGCGTCCAGTGATGGTTGTACCCACCAGCCGGCAGGTCGGCGATCTTTTCACCCTCGCCTTCTAGTTTCGTCATGCCATCGGTGTAGGGCCAACGCACCACCGAGTCGCCATTGCCGACATAAAAGTAGTCGCCCAGGATCAGCATGCCGTAGGGCTGTTTGAGGTTCTCGCAAAACACGAACGTCTCGTCGACTTCGCCATCCTCGTCGCTATCACGTAGCAACGTGATGCGGTTGGCGCTCTCATGGGCATCGCCACTCTCGACGGCGAAGTAGTCCTTGCCATTCGGAGCGACGTACGTTCGCCGCGGATGCTTGAGACCCGTTGCGAACTTCGTCACGGTGAACCCTTCGGGAGCCTTGGGCCCCTGCCCCGCCGGCCATGGCACGATCTGGCTATGCTTCTCCGCGACCTTGGTCGCGAACGGCGAAGGAAGTTCCAGCGGACCAATCGCGGTCTCCACCGTCACTGGCGGCTGAGCGGCCAGTTCCTTCTTCTTCGCATCGCTTAGATTCTCATTGACCTTCGCCGAGCTGAAGCAGCCCCCAGTCGCGAAGATCAACAACAGGGCCAGTCGCGGAAGTAGTTTCGTCATCGTTCGTTCCAATCAATCGCACCGGATTCAAACAGCAGGGATACCCCCCAAGAGTAGACCTGAAGCCGCACCCTGACAACCGGCACCAACATGAGGCAGAGGAATAGAACGCGGATTTGGCAGGATTACCGCGAATTGTTTTCTTATCCGCGCTTATCCTGCAAAATCCGCGTTCATCCGCGTCCCATTCTTAAAAGGATTGGGGGGACTCCAGCGATTTCAATTTGCCCGAGCCACCCACGTCCAATGCCGATCGCTCGTCGCAGTGACGCTCGCCGAGTCAAAACCTCGCGCCGCGACCAGCTCGCGGACTTCGTCCACCGTCAGCGCCGCCCGTAGCGATTCGGCGAACATCTGCCGCGCGTGTTCCGATTCGCCAACCGTGTAGAGATCGACGAGCCGGTGCCACTCCGCTTCGCTCGCCGCCCGGAACAAATCGCGGACGAACAGCATCCCGCGGGGCCGCAACAGCTCCACCGCGCGATCGAAGAACATCGCCGGCTCGGACAAGTGATGCACTAAGCTGTTGCTCATTACCACGTCGTATGCCCCCGCGGACTGCTGTTTGGCGTCGGCGAGTTCCAGCCGAATGCGATCCGCGAGGCCCGCCCGCGCGATGTTCGCCCGCGCAACTTCCAGCATGTGCTCCGCCGCGTCGACCGCCACGACATGCACTCGCGCGTCACGCCGGCAAAGTTCGATCGGAATCAGCGCTGTGCCCGTCCCCAGGTCGACCACTTCGACGGTGCCTTCAATTGATCCCCACGCCGCCAGCAAGTCGTCGACGAATCGGCGATTCACCCCGCTGTGGTCCATCTGGTCGTACGCCACCGCCTCGTCGGGCGTGTCCATCACCTCGGGCTCAAGCTCGCGCTGCATCGTTTGATTCCTTTCAATCACTTGGCCGGCAGCAGATCAATCGCATCCAGCCCGAACTCGTGTCCCGAAGATAGTGGGTGCTTGCCAAGCACGCGAACCGTCACCCGATGAACACCCGCGGGCAATTCGTGCGTGCCAAGCTCCAACGACCCCGCCGGCGAGAGCTCGCCCGAGTAGAGATCGATCTTCTCTGGCGAGTGATCGTCGAGCATCGCCTCGACCACCCCACTCTCTGGCGACGCCGTGGCGAGCAAACGAACTCGGTACTTCCCCGGCTTGGCGACGGGGAAATCGAGTTCCACGCTACCCTCTTCCTCCGCCTTGCAGCGCAGGTCGCGAGAGTTGCTCCACATCTTATGGCCGCGCCCCAACATGCTACGCGGCTCGCACTTCGCATTGCTCGATGATGCAATTTCTAATTGCTCGGCTTCGAAGCGTTCGATCGGTGTCTCAGTCCCCGGTGCCGCGAGTGCTAGCCACACCGCGTCGTTACCATACTCGCGCACGTAGGCGTACGACATTCGCGCGTAGCCACCTTCGCCCCACTCGGGTCCATAGCTATTGCGAAACATGAGCGCCCCGCCACCCGGCAAGCTCGCATCGTCCTCGTAGCCCACCAGCACGATGCTGTGCCCGTCCCGCACGTGATCGGCCGAGGGGACTTCCATCAAGTCGTTGCCGCGCGGCTGCACGGGCCAGCGCAATCCGCACGCCACGGGATGTCCGGCCGCGAGCTGACGTTTGACTTCGATGAGCTCGTCGGCCGACAATCCGCTACCAACGTTCCATCGCTTGATCCAATGCACTTGCCAGCGATGCCGCCACTGGGCAGCCGATTCGACCATCGCTTCATCCGGCGTCACGCCACCTGGCGTGTCGGTGTAAGGAAACGCTGCGAGGTCCGCGATGCCAAGCTCATTGAGCCCGTGCGTCGCCTCGTAGAACATGGCCTGATCGCCCCGCCGCGCGGTCGCCTTGTTCGCCGCCCAAACCAAGTACTCCGGCGAGAACCGCGGAGCCTGCGCCGTCCGAGCAGTCGCTTCGTAATTTGCTATCGCCGTGATCGCAAACAACGAACACGTATTCCGCTTCCCTTGCCGCCCGCACTCGAGGCCGACCTCATCAAACCCCGGCCGCAGGTCGATCGACGTTGGCGACCCGTTCGAGGAACGATCCCCAATCGCGGCGAACAGCATCAACAGCGCAAAACCAAGAGCCGACATCATCAACCCAGGGGGCGAAAGGAAGCCGCCAACGCGGCACGGGAGGGGCGTTTAGTTTACCACTGCGACGATGCCGGTGTCGACTTAATAGTCCCCTTAGTCCCCTCTCCCCCAGATCGTTCGCGCGCAGTATTCTCCCATCGCGCGAACACCGCCGCGAACGATTTGGGGGAGAGGGTTAGGGTGAGGGGGCATGCCTTGCGAGTGGACGACGCCATCGGATAGTGTGGAAAACCACTTCTCGCATAGCGCCGCTCTAAGCCCCCACCCTAACCCTCCCCCCAAACGATTCCGCATCCGAACGTCATCGAACTCGTAACGCCCATCATGCGGAATCGTCCGGGGGAGGGAACTAATAGTTCTACGAAACCACCGGCAACTCGTATCCCGCGCGACTCGGTCGCGAGAGCATCGCGTTGCCTTCGTCGCAGTTGGTAAATTGCTCGGCTTGCGGGTCCCAGAACAGTGGCTCGCCCACTCGACCCACCGCGCGGGCGATGTTCACCAGCTCGCACAAGGTCGCCGAGCGCTGGCCGTACTCGATGTCGGCGTTGCAGCGTGTGCGGTTCTTGATGCACTCGATCCAGTTCTCGATGTGGTACGCCGTCTCGGGCCGGGTGTTGTGGCCTGGGTTGTCGGCCGCGCGGACTAGCTCGGCGGGATTGCTCGCTACTTTGTCGCGATTGATTTCGATCTTGCCATTCTCGCCGATGAAAATCGCACCGAGTCCCGGACCCCGATCGCCATCCAAGTGCAACCGCAGCTCGGTGCCGTTTTCCATGCGCATCCGAACTTTGCCTCGCGGACCGGCGAGGCGTGCCATGCCGTGGTAGTCGGTGCCGGTGTCGACGTCGCCCGTGTCACCGACAATCACGCCACCCACCGTCTCACGCGGCGCGAACTTACCGGCGTCGCGCACGGCCACCGCTTCTTCGAGCATCACTTCCACGGGCCCCGTCTCGTCGGTGCCGAGCGCGCGGTTGATCTGATCGTACGAATGCGCACCCCAGCCGGTAACGCCGAAGCACAATCCGCCCGAATCGTAATCCCACCACTGCCCCCAACCTTGAAACAGCGCGGCATCGTAAGGCCGCAGCTCGGCCTGGTTGGTCCAGATGTCCCACCACTTGTCGACGGGGCCCGTTACATCGGCCGACGTGGTTTTAGTCCACATCTCGGGACCGATGAAGTTCGGCGCGAGCACCGTCTTGATCTTGCCAATCGCGCCGTTCTTCACCAAGTCGCTCGCCCAGTTGTTCAGCGGCATGCTCCGCTGCTGCGTGCCAACCTGCGTCACGCGGTCGAGCGCCCGTGCGGCCTTCACCATCTCGCGCCCCTCGGCAATGGTCAGGCACATCGGCTTTTCGATGTACACGTCCATCCCCATCTGCATGGCGAGCACCGTGATCCACGCCCGCGCGTGCGTGGTGGTTTCGATCATCACCGCGTCGAGTTTCTCCTTCTCGATCATCGTGCGGAAGTCGTCGTACACGCCCCAAGCTTCGCCATTCGACAAGTCGCGAGCAAACGCCTCGGCCCGATCCTTCCGAACATCACACGCCGCGACGACCTTAAAACCTTTGACATCGTCCCCCTCGCGAATCATCCGCGCCCGGCCACCACAACCAATCACGCCAACCCGCACGGTCTCACTCGGAGGCGTCTTCCCCTCACGCCCCAAAGCCGAAGCCGAGATAAACGCGGGAAGCGCCACCGCCGCCGCACCGAGCTTAAGCGTCTCGCGACGCGTGTAACTATTTCGCATGAGTAGGCTTTCTGGGAGTGGTTATTTTGTTTAACAGAAGGAAACAAAGGGAACGAAGTAGTAGTGGAACATCGAATCAATGGATCGGTTGTTTTTGAACAGGAGGAAACGGAGAGAACGGAGAAGAGCAAGCTAACATTCGCTACCAGGGTGCGCTTCGGCTCGTACCTCGCCCGCGCGACCCTTCGCTCTGATGTGGTTCTACTTCGTAGAACGTGTATAGCTTCTTTTCCTTCCTTCGTTCTCTTCGTTACCTTCTGTTCCATACATCTTCTCTTTCTCCTCTGTCCCCTCCGTTGCCTCCTGTTCTCTTGTTTTCTTCATTCGCGAACATCAGCGTCATTCGCGGGCTGCCCGAATTCTGGCGAATCCGGCTACCTCAACTCTCGTAGTTTCACGCTTTTGAACTCCACCTTCATCGGCGGGCCTTGGTGCATTTGCAAAGCGAGCACGCCGTGGGGTAAGGCGAATTTCTTCTCGTAGTCTTCCACTTCGCACATCAGCGTGTCGTTGATCCACAAGGTAACTTTGGGCCCCACGGCGCGGATGCGGTACTCGTTCCAGTCGTCGGGCTTCACGGCTTTAAGCAACTTCGCGGCGTCCTCGAACGTCTCGACCGACTTGGTGCCATCCTCTGCGAACCGCACGCGCTGGCCCCGATTCGCCACCAGCCCGCGATCGTGCTGGTACAAGCAGCCGGTGTACTCGCCGGCCTTGTCTATGTCCGCCTGGTAGCCCCAGGTGTCGAAGTTTTCACGACGCTCGCTACGGAACTGCACGCCGGTATTAGCCGGACCCGCGATGCGATACACGACGCGAAGCTCGAAGTCGCTCGGCTCGCCTCCGGTCCAGAAGAGATAGTGCGAAGCATTGCACGGCCGCTCCGCCGTCGACTCGCACACCAAGAGGCCATCGCGAATGTGCCACCAATCCGGCGCCCCTTCCCAGCCGGTTAGGTCCTTGCCATTGAAGAGCTCGCGAAACTCTTGGCGCGAAGCATCCGACTTAGCGGTAGCCACTTCCTCCGCCACCACCGTCGCGCTACAGAGCAGCGCAATCGCCAAGATCATTCCGCCAAACAATCGCACGCGACACCTCACAAGCTGCTGAATGGAAACGAATTCCAGAGGCCCGAGTATAACGAGTGCCGCGCCGGGACGCGAAATATTGTGAGTCTCAAGCCCCCTCTCACCCGGCGCTTCGAAGGACGACCCGCTGAAGCAATTCTGCACGGGTGTGCGTATCGCAGGCGTCGGAGGCGTTGCAGAAAAACTTGCAGATCGCTTGAAAATGCAATGCCCACTCCGTCGCTCCCGCTCTAACACCCCGGGCCAGCGTGTCGGCGACAAAGACTGCTCGCACATATTCACGGGCATCCTCGATCGATTGCACCGCATAGAAATGCATCAGTTCACCGAATGCCCAAAGAACATCCTCGAAATTTATGCAGTCCCGCCCGCTCAAAAGCTCGACAAGTTGCCTTGCGGTCAGTCCAATGCCGTCATGGCCACAGTCTTCCAAGACCTGTGCGGCAAAGAGATCCCTGTCGAACGGAGTCTCTGTCAAATGCAACCAGAGCGTTTCGATTTCAATACAGGGATCGTGCATCATTGTGAGAGTTTAGTGGGTAGATCACGGTGTGACAAAAGTATTGGGGATAGGGGCAAATCGCGGAACTGCGCACGAAGTGTGCAACTACGGAACTCTCCCCATCAAGCCGGCTTCCCTCCGCTCACCCGCCTACGAACAGCAGGCTTAGTGTCGCCAGCACGGTCATAATGCCAAAGAACGGTGTCCAAGACAGAAGTTCCTTTTTGAATGCCCGCCGTCGTGAGCTCAAGCACCAGTTCCACAAAAGAACGAACAACAAAGTGCACCACGAAGCTACAACTGCCATCGCTACTGCTGTAAGGCTTATGCCGAACAGAATCACGACCAGTGGATAGTCGTTGTGTTTCAATTCAAGCCAAGAAGCGACGATGGTCAGCAGCACCCAACCCACAATCCCCAATACGAAGAGCGGGATGGGAGCGAATCGGCCGTTGCCATTCGATGGAGATTCCATTTTAGCTAAGTCTCCAGCAACTCCCGCTTCCGCTCTCTCCCGCGATCAAGCGAAGCCACGCACACCACGTACGCCAGAAAACTTATCGGCCAGTAGGCGACCGTGATCGCCACCACTAGGCACGCCGCAAACAGCCGACTTCGCGTGCGAGTCTCGCAGTCGAAGTACACATAGAGCGACGTCGCGATCCAGAACACCGCGGCCAGCACCGCGAAGGGGAGCGATACCCAGATCGAAAGCGTCTCGAACAGATCGCCGTTCATGGCACGATGGCTCCGGAGAAGTTGACAATCGCCCCGCGGCGAAGGTGCCGTGCAGTATAAGGAATCGCCGAGCGGGATGCATTCGGTATTTTCCAGTAGGCCAACGATCGGGTGGCACCGACTTTCGGCCGCTTGGTGCGTCGCCACTCATTCACTGGTCCCCGGCCGATTGTCGGTGTACGGAGCACAGGAGGTTTTGGCGTGCTCGAATGTGGGGCAAGACGCATCTTTGCCACTGTCCTCTTGTCGCCAGCACCCGAGTACCCCGAAGGGGTTTCGAATGTCAGCCCAGGGTTGCCCCTTCGCGAGTTCCACGAGCGGAGGGGCTACCCTGGGTAAACGAGCTCTCCTGCACGTCATTCCCGCGCAGGCGGGAATCTAGTCGCAACGCCTTGCCCCTGGGTCCCCGCCTGCGCGGGAATGACGATGGTGAACTGGCGAAAAAACGGAATGAATTCCGTTGTACGAACTATTTCCACTTTTTTGGAGAAACCGACTAGAAAGCGCGCTTCGGGTATGTTCTCATGAACACGTTCGCCGAAGTGGTGAACGTGCGTTCTTTGAAAACTGAATGAAACGGATAAACGCGGCGCTGAGCCCTCGCTCACGCGCTGGGTGGCTGGGGACGAGTCCCACGAGCCCCCAGGGGGGAACGCTGGGAGCTCGTAGAACTCGTCCCTAGACGCACTCGGCGCAGGTGGATGCCGTGAGGCGCCGGGTCGGCGCGGAGCTTGACCCGGCCTACTAAGATTCCCCCTTCCCACTTAGTAATGTCGCACCTGCGGCGTCGCGCTGCGACTTTACTCTGGCGAGGCGACTCGCCTCAGGCTTCGCAAGCGATTGAAGGGAAACAGCTTACGGCGAAACTCCCATGCGGCGGAAAATGAGTAATGTCGCAGGCAATGAAATTGTCACGAAAGTGGGACAAAACGGGACGTCAGCGTGCGGTCAACCACAGTCTGCCAAATTGTCTCATTTTGATCCACCCACGCGCATGTTGGGACACTTGGGATGGTACGAAATGCAATTATGGCAGCCCTTACAAAGGGAAAATTCTTCGAAATTGGGCGAACCAAAACCCACCCTTACTGCGTAAATGACGAACTGCACTGGGTTTACCCGATTTCGAGACCGGGAAGTCGGAAACTCAGAACCACCGGCGAGTCCTGTGGCACACCGGTTGCATTAGTGTTGTGTAGCGAGAGGCCAAGAGAGGGTGGAACCCGAATCTCTTGCCAATTGCCTATCCCGCCGTCCAGGGATGCGCGTAAAATGCGAGGATGGCGGGTACCCATTTTTGACGGGAGGGGAATCCACGGATCGGTTCCCTTGTGCGTCGAACTCTCCAAGAGAGGAGTTCGGATTATTATGAACGCTACACGCAAGGAACAACTCAAACAGATGAATACCCGCTCGGCCGCCAATAGCGGTCCTGAGGACGAAGAACTCTTGCTGGCCTACCGCGAGTCGGGCGACCAGGACAAGCTTGGCGAACTCGTTCGCCGTTACGAGCGCGAGCTTTATAGCTACCTGCGTCGCTTCCTAGGCGATGCGGCTTTGGCAGAAGACGCGTTCCAAAACACCTTCCTACAAGTGCACACCAAGTGCGACTCGTTCGATGGCTCCCGGCGTTTCCGCCCGTGGCTGTACACGATTGCCACCAACCAGGCGATCGACATTCAGCGACGTAATAAGCGGCACCAAATCGCCAGCCTCGACCGGCCGCAACGCTCGGCTCACGCCGAAGTCGGTACGTTGATGAACCTGCTGGAGTCGGGTGACGCGAGTGCGTCGGACAAGTTCGATCTTCGCGAGAAGATGGACTGGGTTCGCACGGCGGTCGCAGCCCTGCCCGAGCAATTGGCTTCGGCCATCGGTCTGGTTTACTTCCGTGGAATGAAATACCGCGAAGCGGCCGAAGAGCTGGCTGTGCCGGTTGGAACGGTTAAGAGCCGTCTCCATTCGGCGGTCCAGCAGCTTGGCGATGCGTGGGAACAGTCGCACGGTCGCCGCGGCGAATAAAGTTCGTTGCGAACGCTTTTCGCTCTTTGGGCGTAGAAATGGAGACGAGCCACTTCCTTACCAGCATCGCCAAAATGACCTGTGCGATGCGGGAAGTGTAGACTAACAACGGCTCCCCCGCCGATCTAAATCTCGGCGGGGGAGCTTTCCATCTACCGCTCCCCAAGCCTGTCAATCGACCCGGTGCCATGCGTGAAGATCTAATTGCCTACGCCCTGGGCGAGCTCAACGACGACGACCACGCACGGGTCGTAGCCGCCTTAGCTGCTGACCCTGAGCTTCGCGAGGAATTAGAGCAAGTCCGCGAATGCTTGGGCTGTGATGACAGTCAGCCGAAGAATCCGATCCCCCGAGGTCTCGCCGCCCGCACAACGGCCGGCATCTGTTCAGGAGAGATCACCGAGCCCCAGGAACCGCAGCCCCAGCGTTCCGCCGTAGCGAGCTTCGCCGCGAACAGCGGGTTCATCTCGCCGATGGACATGACCGTTGCAATCGGCATCCTCCTCACGCTCGGCAGCTTGCTGACTCCGGCAATTTACAGCAGCCGCAACGAAGCCCAGTTGGCCATGTGTACCAACAATTTGCGGCAGTTGGGCCAGACGATGGATCAGTACGCCATCCGGCATGCGGGATTTTACCCGGTGGTTCGCCCGGACGAGCACGCAGGCATCTTTGCCTCGCGACTGCGTGAACGAGAGTACGTAGCGCCGGCATCGCTCGATCAATTGTTCGTGTGCCCGAGTTCGCCGCTTGCCGAGCAGATGGCCCGCGATAACACCGAGTACCACGTGCCGACGCTTGCCGAACTGTCGCTGGCCAAAGGTCCGTGGCTCACTCAGTTGCAGCGTAACTCGTCGGGCAGCTATGGCTATCAGGCGGGGTACGTAAAAGGGAATCACTATCTACCAGCGTCTCGCCACGACCATTCGATGGTGCCGGTGTTGGCCGATGCTCCGAGCGTCGAGTCGAACTACTACGCCAGCGATAATCACGGTGGGAAGGTGGTCAACACGTTGTTCCAGGATGGCAGTGTGCGTGCTCTTTCGTCAGCGATGGTTCCTGGCGTGAACGACCACTTGTTCGTGAATCGCGACGGACAGCCTCAGTTGAGCACGAGCTGGCGAGACGCGGTGGTGCTACCCAGCGGTGCGATGCCGGGACTGAATTTCCCGGCGCAGCAGATGCCTGACCCCGTGTATCGCATCTTCTTCCGCGTGCATGTGTTCGTGCCGAGCACGTCGCCTTAGGCACTCGTTGCACAATCGCTACTTGTGGCACGCGTGCAACTTGGCTCTCTCTGTCATGTGGCGGAAACGCCACACGTGCCCTAGCTCGCCGGGCGAGACTGTCTCCTTTTGCCGGGAAAAACGTGCGCGTGGAGAAATGGAGCAGCACTGGCACGGGGGATGCGTTGGGCTATTCGCAACACAGCACCCTACGCCGGTCGCCGCCTCCCCTCGCTCATGCCACGACGCCGCTATGAAACTGCTCGAACTGCTGGAAGTCTCCGCACTCGTCGCCTCTCACGCCCGCTCACTCGCCTGCGACCAGCCTCAAGTTGCTGAGCAGGCGGTGGTCGATTACTGGGTGGCTTCGCGGTGTCGTTTTGACAGTTGGGGGCATGACCTCCGAGCTTACGGCGTGGCGGCGAGTAAGAGCGAGCATCGCCCGCTCACGCCCAGGCTGTTTCGATTGGCGGTCGAGATCGAGACGAGCGAAGTGCTCGCCCGGACGCTCGCCGCGCTCGGGTACGCTCACGACACGCAGCACCATCGCCACGAAACATCGCCGATCACGACCAACGTGCTTGCAGGCCAACGCGACGCTACCAAGCGAATGACCGCGTTGATCGCTGGGCGGGACGAGTCGGCGTTTCGCGATGTGGTGCGGTTCCGCAATCTCCGCACACGCTTGCATCACCTGACCGATCATCTGGTGGCGTGCTTCCTTCCGTTCGCCCAGGTCGCGCCGTTCGCCCACAACCCGCGTGACATCGAGCAACTCGGAACGCTAGCAGCCAGCCGAGTGGCGCGTGGTGGTGAATCGTGCGACTGGCCGACGCTGAGTGGGATGCTAGCGTCACTCGGGCATGAGTGTAGTGATGATGGGTCGAACGATCACGAGAACCATCAAGTGGCGGCATCGGCGATGGGACTGTTCGCACCCGAGATGTTCGACAGCTTCGGACTGTTGCGGAGCACCTGGCTAAGGCGATTGGAACGCACCGAGGGCGAAACCACGGTGCTGATTGACGAGTGGCTGGCGACCGAGGCACAGCCAAATCCGACGACCGTCAATCGAATTGTAAACAGCTAGCTGCAGCTACCTGGTGCTAGCATTTGGGCGAATTGCTCTGGGACGTGCTGGCGGAAGTGCTTAAACTCCGCCCCCACAGTTTGCACCCTTGAGTGTTCTACGTTCGTCCACGCGTCGGCAAAGGATTGCCCCCATGCGCTCGATTGCCATCATCAATCAAAAAGGTGGCGTTGGTAAAACTACCACCGCCGTGAACCTGGGTGCCGGTTTGGCACGCGAAGGAAAGCGTGTGGCCGTGGTGGATCTCGATCCGCAGGCGCACGCGACGCTGCACTTTGGCGTCGATCCGCGTAGCGCTCGGAACACCACCTATCACCTACTTACCGGCGATGCACAGTTCGCTAGCATGTGGCACACGGTGGACGATGGTCTTAAGGTGGCCGCTGCTCACTTGGACCTCGCCGCAGCAGAAGTAGAACTTGCGGGCGTAGTGAGTCGCGAAGCGATCTTGCGCGACAAGCTAGCACGCATTTCGTCCGACTTCGATTACCTGATCATCGACTGCCCACCGTCGCTAGGCCTCTTAACGCTCAACGCCCTGGCCGCGGTGGAAGACGTGTTCTTGCCGCTCCAGCCGCACTTTCTCGCTCTGCACGGCCTTAGCAAGCTGATGCAAACGGTCGGCCTTGTGGCTTCGCGGCTTAACAGTCGCCTGCGGATGGCGGGCGTGGTGCTCTGCTTGTACGAATCGGGGACGCGACTCGCCGGCGAAGTTGCTGGCGACGTGGAGGAGTACTTTACGCACCTCCGCAACGAAGGCCCCGTGTGGGAGCACGCCCGGCTGTTTAGCTCGCGAATCCGCCGTAATATCCGCCTCGCCGAGGCACCCAGCTTTGGCAAGTCGATCTTTGGTTACGACGCCTCGTCGGCCGGGGCGAACGACTACAACGCCCTCTGCAGCGAAGTGCTATCGTACTACGCCGGCCGTTCGCTGGTGGAAGGACCTCGGACGACGCTAGCTGCTCCTCCGGCAGCGTCGATGATCGAGCATCGCCACGCGGCGTAAGTATAGTCTTCTAGCTGCTTCATCGTGTCATTCCGACAGGAGTGAAGCGACTGAGGAATCTACGTTGCGTACCTGCGCCACGTGGCCACTTCGGGAAGCCTTGAGTTCGTGCCTGCTTCAGTGGCGCAGCAATTTCTATGGCAAGCTAGATTCCTCGGTCGTGTAACTCCCTTCGGAATGACACAAGGGAGTGCAATCCCGGCACCTTGCTCCTACTTCGGGACAATCCGCGCCTATTCGCGGGCAACCTTTGCGCGACCAACGGTCGCGTCTTTGCAGGTGCGTGTGCTATCGCGCGCGTTAAACCTTGCGGGCTGCGGTGAGCTTGCGCATTGCTGAAGCTCTTCTTTCGGTAGCGATTGCTCCGCTGCTGCCATGCCAATTCCGTGTCCGGTTAGCGCGATTATCGCGACCGACGGGCTTGTTACGTCGATGGATGGGGGTAGGACGCACCGCGCACAAGTTGGCGGAGGATTCCCACGCGGAATCAGCAAGTTTGGATCGACCAAGGATGGTTCGATTGATGCGCGTTCGCCCGCCGCACATACCACCGCGCTCTCTATGGCGCTGGCTGCGAATCCATAAAACGGAGTTTAGGAGGTCGCTCGGATGACGCTTTTACGTTTGGCTGGCCCGCGGACATTCGCGGCCCTGATGCTGATGATCACTGGAGGTTCGGCGGTAACGCTCAAAGCCGCTCCTTCCTACACGCCAGCGACTCCGCAGACCGCGACGCAAGGTGTTGCGCAGTACCCACAGTACTCGCAGTATCCTCAAGCCAACGTCACGGTTCCTCCGGTGCAGCCGCAGGTGTCGCCGTACGCGGTGACCACGCAGCCCGCCCAGCAACCGATGATGCAGCAAACGGTTCAGCAAGCGATGCCGCAAGCTCCTGTGCAGAACTATCGCGTGGCGCAGAACACCGCGCCTGGTGGGTATCAAATGCCCAACTACCAGATGCCGCAGTATCAGGCTCCTGTGAATCAGGCGCCGCAGTACCAAGCTCCGGCACCGGGTCAGCGGTTCGCGATGAACGACCCCACGCCTGCCGCCCCTGCGCCCGAAGCAGTCCCTGCGCCACCCGGAGCTCCGGCACCGAACGTGGCTCCCGCGCAGTACCCTGAGAACTACTCGAACCAACCCCAGGCGGCTGGTTACTCGAGCTACCCTGCGACTCAGCAAGGTGGTTGGGAAGGTTACGTTCAAGCACCGGGCCAAGCTCCTGGCCAAGGCTACCAAGGTGCTGGTTGCGAAACCGGAAATTGTGGCACCGAAGAGTGCGACCCCGGCATGACGGACTACCTCAAGGGTCACCTGACCGGCGCCGCGTGCGGACGTCAGTGGTTCTTCGGCGCGTACGCGCTGTTCATGACTCGTGACAATCCGAGCTACCACAAGTTTGCATCGCAGCTCGACATGCCGTCGTATCCGTACTACCCGTCGCAGAGCGAAGTGGTGTTGTCGACTGACGACATCGAGCCCGACTGGCAGTGGGGCGCGGAAGTTCGTTTGGGCAGCACGTTTGGTCGCTCGTGCGATCCTTGCGGTGCCGGTGCTCGTCCCTACGCTTGGGAACTCGTGTACTGGGGCCTTGCTGAAGACGAGCAGTCGGCGATGGTTTCGCTACCCGGCATGCCTCCGACAGACTACTACGACCCTCGCTTAGTCGGCATGATTAACTACGTGGGCTTGAACTACGACCGCGATGGTGCCGGTGGTGGTGCAGCTCGCCCGATGAATGATTACGTCGACTACGAAATGCCCGTCACCGATAATTCGGGCACCCCGGGCGACGTGGTGGTGCTCGGTGTTCGCGTCCGAAGCAAGTTCACCGCGCAGAACCTGGAACTGAACTTCATTCGCTTCCCGGTCGCTGGTTGCGGCTACGATCCTTGCTGCCCCCCTCGCTTCACGGTGAATGGCCTTGCCGGCGTACGATTCCTGCGATTGGATGACGACCTGGAGTATGCGGTCAGCGACACGGTAATGGACGGTTCGGGTACGCCGAACCCAGGTGAACCGACCGAATACGAAGGATTCCCCAGCGACGAGAACACCACCATCTTCCACGACATTAACGTCGACAACCAATTGGTTGGTTTGCAACTGGGTGCCAATATGAACTGGCTGATTGGTTGCAAGTGGAGCGCCTTCTGCGATACGCAGTTCGGCATCTACGGAAACAACATCGATAGCTACCAGCGTGTGTACGGCGGTGGCGACGGCATGGTGAGCTGGGCGAATGGCTCGACCAATCCGGTAGTGGTCAACTCCGACAAGACCGACGTGTCGTTCATGACCGAGGTACGTGCCGGTATGGGCTATCAGGTTGGCTGCAACTGCCGCATCACCGCTGCCTACCGCTTGATGGCTCTGACCGGGGTTGCCCTGTCGGGTGAGCAGATTCCGACCGACTGGTCGAGCCGCGACTACGTGGCGATCATCGACTCGAACGACTCGCTCATTCTGCACGGTCTGCAAACCGGTGTGGAGTGGAAGTACTAAGAAACGAGTACTAAGGAATAAGATCGCGACCCCCAAACCGCGCGGCCGCCCCCACGGCCGCGCAACCCCCAGCCCCGGCGACTCCTCCCCCTTCGGAGTCGCCGGGGTTTCTTTTTTGGTAGGGAGTGGATGGAGGGCAGTGGGCGGTGGGCAGTGAGTCACGGCGAATGCTGTCGTCCTGAGAGAGCCCTAGCGACCGCGCAGCTTTGGTAGCGACTCCGCTACTAACTTCTTGAACGCCGTGACGGGGGGAGCAATCGCCGACTTCCGCCATGCCATGACCAGCGGGATGGGCTTCATCGCAGGCGACAGCGGAACGAACACCACTTGCTCACGACGAAGGTTGCGCACTCCGTCGGGCACAATGCTAATTCCTTGCCCAGCGGCGACGAGCGTTAGCACCGTCGCCATCAGGTCGGCGGTTTGCACGATGTGGGGCGAGTAGTCGCACGCCAGGCACGCCGCGACCACGTGATCGTACAAACCAGGCGCCGCCGGGCGATCGAGTAACACGAATGACTCGCGCGATAGATCCGTCAGGCGGACACGACTGCGTGAACCGAGCGGATGAGACGCCGGTACCACGGCGAAGAACGGTTCGCTGAACAGCGTCTTCGTCTCGACCTGCGGATGCCCTTCGGGGAGCGGTCGCGTGAACGCCAGGTCGATCTCTCCGCTCTCCAGTGCGACTAGCTGCTGGTCGGGAGTCATCTCGCGCATGTGAATCGCCACTTCGGGCGAGGCTTCGCGGAACTGACGGATGAGCTCTGGCAGCAGGTACATCATGGGTGCCGCGAAGAATCCGATGGAGAGCCGACCGGTTTCGCCGCGGGATGCTCGTAGAGCATCTTCTTTTGCTTGGTCCGACGCGGCGAGGATCGTTCGCGCGTGGTCGAGAAACACTTCGCCCGCCGCGGTCAGTTGCACGACGCGCTTGGTGCGGTGCAGCAGCGGCGTGCCGATCTCGCGCTCCAGGTCGGCAATCTGCTTGCTGAGCGCGGGCTGAGCAATCCAAAGCCCCTCGGCAGCCCGCGAGAAGTTGAGCTCGGTAGCGACGGCGACGAAGTAACGTAGGTGCCTGAGTTCCATAACACTACTTATACCTTGAAGTTATAAGTACGCAACTAATTATGTATTTTACACCATCATGACGTGGCGGTATTCTTAGGGCACGACAGGCGTCCGAGTCGACGAACAAGACGACCAACAGACTTGCCACCCATCTTCCCAAACTAGTAGCCTCCTATGAATCACGACGACGCCCTGTTCCGACCTCTCCAGCTAGGTGCCATCGAGATTCCGCATCGAATGCTCATGGCTCCCCTGACGCGGGCCCGAGCTACCGACCGCGTTCCCAACGAAATGATGGCCGAGTACTACCGGCAACGCGCGGGGGCGGCGCTGATCATCTCCGAAGCCACGGCCATCAGCGAGCAGGGTTACGGCTGGCATGGCGCTCCTGGTATCTACAACGATGCGCAGGTGGAGGGTTGGCGGCGAGTTACCTCGGCGGTGCACGAAGCCGGCGGGCGGATGTTCTTGCAACTGTGGCACATGGGCCGCATCTCGCATCCCGACTATCAAGGTGGCAAGCTGCCGGTAGCTCCTAGCGCGATCGCCGCCACGGGCGAAGCCCATACGCCCACGGGTAAGAAGCCGTTCGTCACGCCGCACGCTCTGACACGCGAAGAGATCGCGAGCATCGTAGGTGACTACGCCGTCGCGACGCGTCGTGCTCGCGATGCGGGGTTCGATGGTGTCGAAGTGCATGGAGCGAATAGCTATCTGATCGATCAATTCTTGCGCGACGCGTCGAACCACCGCACCGATGAGTACGGCGGATCGATTGCGAATCGCCTGCGTTTCCTCGGCGAAGTAATTGCCGCGGTCAGCGACGCGTGGTCGCCCGATCGCACGGGGCTCCGCTTGAGTCCTACCATGAATGGCAATGGAATGGGCGACTCCGATCCTTTGGCGCTCTACTCCCAAGCTGCCGAGATGCTCAACGACTACCACTTGGCTTATTTGCACGTGGCGGAAGCGATCAAGCCCGGAAGACTGTTCAATCCCGACGCGCCCCGCGTCACGCCTACGATCCGCAAACTCTACAAGGGAGTGCTTGTGGCGAATGGCGGGTACGACAAAGCCTCGGCGACCCTCGCCATTGAAGAGTCGGCCGCCGACGCGATTGCATTTGGCCAATCGTTCCTCGCCAACCCCGATCTGCCAGCGCGATTCAAAGCCGACGCCCCGCTCAACACGCCGAACGTCACGACCTACTACTCCGAGGGCCCTCACGGGTACATCGATTACCCGGCGCTCGCGAACGCGACCGCGTGATTTCCTTGCCGTCGTTGCGCTTCGCGACTGGATACTCCTACAACCGAATAACGAGCGAACTACATGGATAAACTTATCTGGATCGGAATGGCCCTGGCGGCCGGCGCGGCGCTGCCGTTTCAAGGCGGCATCAACACGAAGTTGGGGAAGGCCGCCGCGAGTCCACTGCACGCAGCCTTCATTTCGTTTACGATCGGCGCGCTGGCGCTGTTGATCTACATCCTGGTTACCAAGCAGTCGTTCTCGTGGGCGGGGCTCAAGCAGGTGCCGCCGCAGTACTGGACCGGCGGAGTACTTGGAGCGTTCTACGTGACAAGCGTTATCCTTGCCTTCCCAAAGCTCGGTCCCGGTTTAACGTTTGGACTCATTGTCGCGGGACAACTCGTCATCTCGGTGCTGCTCGACCACTTCAATCTGATGGTCACCCAACCCCACGCGCTAAACCTCGGCCGCATTGCGGGCGTGATGCTCATCGTTGGGGGCGTAGTGCTGCTCAAGCGGTTTTAGTCAGGGGAGTTGCTGCTCCTCGGCTTGCTGCTTGGAATGGCGACGGCGAGTTGTTCTAATGAAGGCCCCGCCCGGCTTCCTCCGTAGGACTCTCTGCCATGACTCGCTTTGCGTATGCCGTACTGGTTGTGATTGCGTTTTCGAGCTCGACCGTGTTCGCCCAACCCGCGACGGTCGAACTGCCGGCTGACATCAATAAGAACTTTCTCGATCCCGAGCTCAACCCCGAGGAGTGGACCGAGAAGTTCGAGCAGGATGGCCGCGAGGCTTACGAGGCTCGGAATTTCATCCTCGAAGCGGTGGGCATTCAGTCCGGCATGCGCGTAGCGGATGTCGGTGCGGGGACGGGGCTGTTTACGGTACTGTTCTCCGAGGCGGTCGGCGATCAAGGGTGGGTGTACGCGGTCGATATCGCGCCGAACTTCATCGAGCACATCGCCCAGCGGGCCAAAGAGGCCGGCATTGCGAACATCACGCCGGTGCTGTGCAGCGACCAATCGATCAACCTGCCCCCCGAGTCGATCGACATCGCTTACGTCTGCGACACTTATCACCACTTCGAACACCCGACGGCCACGGTGGCGTCGATCTACAAGGCGCTCAAGCCCGGCGGCAAGTTGATTGTGGTCGACTTCGTCCGCGAAGAGGGCATCAGCTCCGACTGGATCCTCGGCCACGTCCGCGCAGGCAAAGAAGTGTTCAAAGCCGAAATCATCTCTACCGGCATGGAGTTCGTAGCAGAACCGAAGATCGAGACGATGGAAGAGAATTACTTGTTGGTGTTCCGCAAGCCATTGACTGGTAAGTGATGAAATTTGGGAACACTAATACGCGCTAATCTTCGCTAATAGGAGGATTCGGGCACTGTTAATTCTTTTGAACAGACGGAAACGAAGGGAACGGAGAACGGCATCTAAGCACTATCCTTCTCTGTTTCATTCCTCTGTTCTCTCTGTTTGCTCCTGTTGAATGCTTTTCGAACAGGAGGGAACGGAGAGAATGCGAATCAACGAGTCACTCCTTAATTCATTCTTCGTTTCCTTCGCTGTCTTCTGTTATTTCTTTTGAACAGAAGGTAACGAAGTTGAGTAGGGTGGGTAGTTCTGCTGGCGGAGTGTTGTTTGCAATTGTAATAGCTCTGTTCGCCAGCAGGTTTACCCACCGCGTCGCATGACAGAAAAGGTGGGTGAACCTGTCGGCGGCGAAGCAATAAAGGACGCTACGTTCCTTTCGCCGACAGAACCACCCACTCTACGTTCTGTTCCTAAACCTCACCATCGATAAGTGCTTGCATCGTTAAGCAACCCGATTGGGTGGTGTGCGATTGCGTCAACTTTTGAAAATCTTTTGCAAGAGGTTTGGAATCGCTTGACAAAGATTTCGGAAAGGTGCAAAGTGCGCAGGTGAATCGGGGAGGAATTGAGTGGCGACTCTTTCAATGGCCGCTCGAACATCCGAGGTTACGCTACTGGAGTGTTTCGACGCTTTTCTTGTGGCGAGTCTTACCGTGGCGATCTGCGCGCGGTGGTGCCTATCTGACTCGCTTGATGCATAGGTCTGACATCTACTGAAAGAGTAAGGAGTAATGAGATGACCTCTCGAATGGGTGCGCTATCGGTACGCGCGTGCGCGGGGATAGCTGTGGGGGTGATGGGGCTTAGTTCGTCGGCGTGGGCCGCCGACTATTACACGAGCATCCCGTACAACGCCGTGGTGAAAATCAATCCCAAAGGCGAAGGTGCGACGCCGGTTGGGCAAGTTTTTGGCAAAGAGTACTCGCACAATCAGGTGACGGGGGCGGATCCAAACACCGTGAGCCTTGGCGATCACGACGCCGCGGGCCTTCCTGACGTCAGCCAAGTGGTATCCTGGGATGGTCTACCAACGCCGCTTAACAGTGGAGCGGTTGATAGTTTTGACTACGAGCCGGGACTGCTGCAACGACAGGTCCAGCTTCGCGAAGTCGACGCCCTCGCCAATCGCGGCGACGCCCTGTTGCGGCAGTTGGTGCGAAACGAAGCAACGCTGTTATTCTCGATGACCAACGACACGGGGCTCGGCGGAGTAAAAAAGGCCCGAGTGCATTTCGAAGATCCCGATGCGCCGAATGCGGTTCAAGACCCGCTCGATATCTGGGCGGCGATCGAAGCACCGGTGGGCCCGGGCGCTGGCATCAATCATCACGATGTGTGGGACCTGGACGGCCTGGAAGTTTGGGGGCCTGAGCCACCGAGTCATAACCCCCGCTCGCCAAGTCCGGTGCGCGAAGGTTACGTGGGTGGTGGGCCTGGCGTCGGCGTACCGACCGGCGATGCCGATCGGTTCTCCTTAGACGTCGACTCGCATCCGACGAATGGATTCTCGGTATGGGCGTACGACATCAACACGGGCGGCGTGGCCGGCTGGGTACCTCACGTGGCGGTCGTCGATGCCGTAGAGGACTTATTCCTCGGCGCGGGTGTGGACTTCACGCAAGAGACTCGCAATCGAATCGACATCGATGCCTTGATGTCTCGCGATGTAAATAATCCTCCGTCGCCCACCGCGGGACCATCGTGGAACGCGGGCGACGAGCTTGTGTTCAGTCTCGATCCGATCTTGAATACCGAGTACGTCGACCAGTCGGGTCTCGGCGTGCCAGGTCCTATCATTGACGGTGGCGAGATCATGCACTTGGTTAGGTCGGCTACCGGCTTCACGATTAGCTTCCTTAATCATGGTGGTCACTTGTGGGACACCGCTTTCGATGTCAGCGCCACATTCGGCTACGAGTTCGAAGACGTCGACGCCATTGAGGCCGTTGGCGTGCTTGAAGGGACCGACATCACGATCCCCGAGCCGAGCAGCTTGCTGCTGGTGGGCCTCGGTGTCGCGATGCTTGGGTTCTATCGTCGCCGGTAAGTGAAAGTGGCAAATAGCTGGGGGGGGAACTTAATGGCGTCGTGCTTGCCATCGCGCAGGCACGACGCTTTTTTTGCGCGATTGGCCGTGCTGGGCGGGTGCGTGTGGCGGAAGTAGAATGTCAGCCTCTGACCATTTACTCTCACGCCATACCGACTTGCGCCATGGACTACCGCACGCTGATCACCCCCCAAGAACTTGCCGCGTTGCTGCCGACCGAAGACGTGGTGCTGGTAGATTGCCGGTTTTCGCTCGCCGACACCACTGCGGGCGAGACGGAATACATGACGAGTCATTTGCCGGGGGCGGTCTACGCGCATCTCGATCGCGATCTGTCGTCCCCCATCTCACCCACCTCGGGACGACATCCGCTGCCCGACGCCGGCAACTTGGTCGCCCGCTTCGCGGCGTGGGGCATTGATCATACGAAGCAAGTCGTGGCGTACGACAACTCGGGTGGGGCGTTCGCATCGCGGCTATGGTGGCTAGCCCGGTGGCTCGGCATTACGAAGGTCGCGGTGCTCGACGGCGGTTTCACCGCGTGGCAGGCGGCAGAGCTACCAGTGACCGCAGAAATACCACATCCCACGCCAACGCAGTTCTCCGCCGCGCCGCACAACGAACTTTGGATGAGTGCCGAGGAAGTTCGCGACTCCCTCGCGGCGGGGACCATCACGCTGATCGATGCCCGCGACCCGGAGCGATTCCGTGGCGAAGTCGAACCGATGGATACCGTTGCGGGGCACGTACCGGGGGCGATCAACATGCCGTTCAAAGGCAACCTGGACGCGAACGGTCGCTACCGCAAGCCAAGCGAACTCCGCGAACGCTTCGCCGCGATTGCCGATTCTCCGGAAAGCGCCGTCTACATGTGCGGCTCGGGCGTCACGGCGTGCGTCAATCTCTTGGCGGCTGAGCACGCAGGCCTCGGCGGCGGCAAACTCTACGCGGGCTCTTGGAGCGAGTGGATTCGCGATCCAACGCGCGGCGTAGCGATGGGGGAATGACCTCACACGTAGCTGGACTCGCAAGAGTTCAGGCCGCACTCAAATGACCCCCGAACTCTTGCGAGTTCAGCTACGCTTACGCCACCTCCGATGGTAGCGATTGTGCGGAGGAGTCCGGCTGCTACTGCCATTGGCGTTGCGGCTTTTCCCATTTCACATCGCCGCACTTGCCTATCCGGCAACCTAGTGTTTGGGATTACGCCACTCACTGGAGGTTGCCAAGGTGTTAAACGTACTGGTGGTCGACGATAGCCCGTTCATGGCTCGCGCTATGAAGGGGGTACTGGAATCGATGGAATTCAACGTCGTGAGCCTCGCGCACGACGGATTCGAAGGTTTTCAGAAGTTCCAAGACCTGCGCCCCGACGTGGTGGTGCTCGACATTACGATGCCGAACATGGACGGCCTGGAGTGCTTGGTGAAAATTCGCCAGCTCGACGGGGACGCGCGGATCGTGATGCTTTCCGCGGTACGGGACGAAGAGACGGTCGCGAAGTGCCTGGCGTCGGGCGCTGCCGCGTTCCTGCAAAAGCCCATTTGCAAAACGAATCCCGACGACCTCGCTCTGCTGCGGTCGACGATTGAAACTGCCGCCCACACCAAGTGCCCCACTAAGTGCTAGTCGCATGCCCAACTTACTCCACTACACCTCCAGCTACCAACGGATCACCGAGCGAGTGCTCGGCGAGATGTTTGGCGTTGCCGATGCCGTGGCTTCGGTGGCTGTCGAGATGACGTCGGTCAAGACACGCAAATCGTTCATTGTGTCGCTTTACTACACGGGCACGGTCTACGGCGAGTACCTGCTGGCCATGGACGAGGCCGTCGCCGCCCGCGTAGTTGGCGTCAACGAACCGATTGATGACGAGAACCGTGAAGAGATTCGCAGCGCGATCTGCGACGCGCTGACCGAGACGCTCAACGTGATCGTCGGCGAGGCGATCGTCGACCTCCAGGATTGCTTCGCGAAGCTCACGATCACCGCCCCGCGCGTTTACTTCGGCGAGATCCGCTATCCGCAGTTCCGCACGGGGAAGTCGGTGCTGCAGACTCCCATGGGCGAAATTGAGTGCTTCTTCTGCCTCGACCAGATGCGATTGAGCCTGGCTTCGTCCTACGAAGAAGCCGTGTCGTCGCTGGTGCACATCAACACCCAGCTCAAAGAGGCCAACCGCCGACTCGCCGAACACCAGCGTCAGTTGGTCCACGCCGAGAAGATGGCGTCGATCGGAGTTTTGGCGTCGGGCGTTGCGCATGAGATCAACACGCCGCTGTTCCTGGTCGACATGAACCTGGCGGTGCTGGACGAGAACGTCGCACTGATTGAAGCGATTCTTCGCCGCTACGAAGAGCTGGAAGGTGCTTTGCCCGAGCGGGCGCAGCGATCGAAGGCCGACGACAACTTTACCAGCCTGCTGAACGACACTCGAGAAGTGGTGAACGAAGCACGCGAAGGGGTGAGCCGCATCAAGTTGATCGTCGGCAACCTCAAGGAGTTCGGCGACCTCGACTGCACGGGCCTTGCCGAGTCGAACCTGAATCTGATCGCCAAGAACGCCACCAACCTGGTGTCGCACTTGCTGCCCGCTGGAAGCACGATCGAGCACCAACTCTGCGACCTGCCTGCCGTGCACTGCAACGCGGGCGAGATCGGCCAAGTGCTGGCGAACATCCTGACCAACGCCTGCCAGGCGATTGGCGAGAACGGTCGCATCGTCCTGCGAACCGAAGCGGGCGAAGACGACGTGCTGCTGGTGGTCGAGGACAACGGTGTCGGCATTGCCGAGGAGCACCTCGACCGGCTGTTCGACCCGTTCTATACCACCAAGGAAGTGGGCGAAGGTACTGGCCTCGGTCTCTCCATTTCCTACGGCTTGGTGAAGAAGCACTTCGGATCGATCTCGATCGAGAGCACCCGGACGGTGGGCACCAAGGTCACCGTACGCCTGCCCGTGGCAGCGAACGCGGCGTGCTGCTCATAGTACCTCCTTACTCCGTATGGAGAAGCAATTGGGAAAACTTGCTCTTAGTGCGAGTTTTCTAGAAGGCAAAGCATCACTTTAGGCCTCTCCATACGGAGTATGGAGGTACTTTAGGCCTCGTGCTTCGCTTGAATCCCGCTCGCTGGGGGCGTAAAACTTAGGGGAGACGCTGCGCTCGTCCCTTGGCTTCCACGTCCCCTGTCGAACCCCGCCGATGAACCTCCCCGGTCTGCCGCTCGCCATCAACGGCACGTTCCTCATCATTCTCGTCGTGGTGATCATCATCGCGGCGATGGTGTTCCTGACGATCTTCGCCCGGTACTTTCGGCTGTGGATTCAATCGTACATGACCAAGGCGGGCATCGACCTGTTCGACCTGATCCGCATGACGTTTCGCAAGGTGAACCCCTCGGTCATCGTGCGTAGCAAGATCATGGCGGTGCAAGCCGGACTCAACGACGATGAAGGACTAACGACCAAGGCCCTCGAAGCCCACTACATGGCCGGTGGCAATGTGCCTTTGGTGATTCGTTCGATGATCGCGGCCCGCAAGGCGAAGATCATCAACCTCGACTTCAAGAAGGCCACGGCGATTGACCTCGCCGGGCGCAACATCCTCGAAGCCGTGCAGACGAGCGTGTACCCCCGCGTGATCGACTGCCCCAGCCGCACGAGCAAGAAGCCGTCGCTCGACGCCGTGGCGAAGAACGGCATTCAGCTCAAGGTGAAGGCCCGCGTGACGGTGCGTGCCAATCTCGATCAGCTCATCGGTGGTGCGACGGAAGAAACCATTATCGCCCGCGTCGGCGAAGGCATCGTCAGCGCCATTGGCTCGGCCGACACGCACGCCGACGTGCTGGAGAATCCCGACCGAATTTCGAAGGCAGTGCTGGCGCGGCGGCTCGACTCGCAAACGGCGTTCGAGATCGTCTCGATCGACATCGCCGACATCGACGTTGGCGATAACATTGGTGCCCGACTGCAAGCCGACAAGGCCGAGGCCGACACCCGCGTGGCCCAGGCAAACGCCGAAAAACGCCGTGCGCACGCCGTGGCGACCGAACAAGAAAACCTGGCGAAGATCGTGCAGAACCGCGCGACCCTGGTCGAGGCCCAAGCCGAAGTGCCCCGGGCGATGGCCGAGGCGTTTCAGTCCGGCCGGCTAGGCATTCTCGATTACTACAAGCTGCAAAACGTGCAAGCCGACACCGAGATGCGCGAAGCGATCGCCGGCACCGGCGCGAAACGCTCCGGTGGCTAGTTCCCTCGTAGCCGGATTCGCCAGAATTCGGAGAGCCCTTCAGACGCCACTGAACTCTGGCGAGTCCAGCTACGCGAGATGACTTCTTAGTGCTCCTTATGCCAAACTTCTTCCAACCCGTGCTCGCCCTCGACCTGGGTCCGATCATCCAGGCGATCATCTTTCTGGTGATCCTGGCGTCGGGCGTGGTGAAGATGTTCCGCGAGTCGAAGGAAGCCCAGCAGCGCGCCGAGCGAGCACGGCAACAGCAACCGCCTCCCCCCGCACCGGGTGACGAGGACATGCTGCCCCGTCCCGCCGAGGGGCAAGCCGGGCAGGTTCGCAAACCGCAGCAGGAAGCGATCCGTTCGGAGGTCGAAGAGTTCCTGCGGCGCGTTGGCCAGAAAGTCGAAGACGAACGCCCCGCACAGCCCAAGCAGCAACAGCCGCCGCAGCGACGCAAGCAACCTCCACGCATCGAAGTGTTCGACGAGGAGTCGGGGTTCGATGTCCAGCAGCGGCCCAAGCAGTCGCACCGCAAACGCCAGCCACCGGCGAAGACCCAGCCACCCAGCCCGCCGCAGCCCAAGCCCCTCGCACCGCTGCGTCCGAGTGGCCAGGGAATCGAACGGGGCGAAACTGTCGCTCAGCACGTGGCCCAGCATCTGAGCCACCAAGACGACTTCGTCCGTCGGGCGTCGCAGCTGGGCGAGGATCTGGCTCAGACCGACGAGCGGCTCGAAGCCCGTTTGCACGAGAAATTCGATCACGGCCTGGGCAACCTAGCGGCTCGCCGCGAAGCCCGCGAGGCCGCCGACTTGGTCGAAGCTGGCATCGCCGGAACGCCCACCGCCGCTGAAAATCTGCTGGAAATGCTCTCTACGCCGCAGGGTATCCAGCAGGCAATCATCATGAACGAGATCCTCAACCGACCAGCCGACCGCTGGTAGGTGGCACGAGGGCCGCGCAGCCGCGCCAGCCCATATGGTCCTCCCAGGCGGCGTTGAAATGGCCGGGAAGGGCAATTTGCTCAAACCTCCTAAATTGACACCACTTTCTGGCCCTGACTATACTGCGGAGAGCCTTGGGCGAATAATTCGAGGAGCCACCAGCGACCCATTGTGTAGCCGGAGGCCTCCACTTGTCGTCCCTGAGCGGAACAGTCCCGCGGAACACCCCTAGCCAATCGCCCCCTTTGCTGGCGATTCGCTTCGCCCCCACCTCGATCGGCTCACTCCGTGCACCCTGTGTGCGGGGCGCGTCGGTGCGGCCACGTAAGCGATGAATCTACTCGGAAAAATCCTGGTCGTGCTCGTCACGCTGCTCGCCATCGGCTTTCTGGCCGTGGCGATCACCGTGTTCACCACGCATAAGAACTGGCACGCGGAGATCGTGGGGCAGAACACCCAGATCGCCACGCTCAATGCCCAGCTCGAACGTCTGAAGTCCGACTACAAACAGACCGAAGGCAATCTCGAACTGGAACTCGAGAGTGCCGAGAACCAAGTGGTCAAACTCGAGAACGAACGAGTCGCCCTGGCTCAGCGTAATGAACAAGCGCAGGCCCAGATCGACGAGCTTGCCCAGCAGCGTCGCGACCTGACGACCGCGGTGGCCCAGGTGCAGGCCATCAACCAGCGTCTTGGCGAAGAGAACCAGCAGCTGCAACAAACCATTGCCAGTACCTTGCAAGCGACCGACGCGGCATTCAACGAAACCGTGAAGTCGACCAGCGAGTTGCACGAAGCCAAAGTAATGCTCGAATCGCAATTGGAGCGCAACGCCCAATTGGTTGAGCAAGTTGGAGGAAAACAGTAGCGATGAATCTGATCGGCAAAATCTTCGTAGTCGCCATCGTGCTCATGAGCGTGTTGTTCATGTGGTTGGCGATGGCAGTTTACTCCACGCACAAGAACTGGCGCGAGGCCTACAACACGGTCCAGCAGCAGTACACGCAGCGGAACGCCGAGTACTCCAAGCTCGATAGCAAGTACAACACGGACATCGCCGAACTGCAGCGTCAGATCGATGTCGCCCAGACCGAAATCGCCAACTTGCAATCCGATCGGACCAGCTTGGTGGCCCAGCGTGACGACCTAGCGACAGAAATCAACGACCTGAAGCAGGAACGTCGCGACGCGACGGCTGCCGTCTCGTCGACCCAGGCCAACGCCGAGCGTCTAGCCAGCTCGAACACGGTGCTGCAGAAAGAAATCATCACCGCTCAGGAGGCTGCCGACGAATCGTTCAGCAAAACCGTGGCGGCCACCGCCGAGCTCCATGACACCGAAGCCAAGCTGAAGGTGGCTTCGGAGATGCTCGCGGCGATCACCGAGCAAGTGGCTGGCATGACGGAATACATGCGTAACGAAGGACTCGATCCCGCCATGCGCGTGGGCGACAGCAAGCCTAAAGTCGAAGGCTACGTCAGCACCATTCGCCGTCGTGCGGGCGACGAGACCATCGAAATCACCATCGGTTCGGACGATGGCGTGAAGCCCGAGCACACCGTCGAGATCTTCCGCTCGTCCGAGAATCCATCGCAAACCAAGTACTTGGGCCGGGCGATCGTGCTGAGCACCAATGGTGACCGTGCCTATGCTCGCATCATCCCCGAGCTGAAGAAGGGTCAAATCCAGGAGGGCGATCGTGTCGCAACCCGATTTAACTAGTTCGCCCCGCCCCGGCTTTGGTCCCAAGCCCAAGAGCAACATCTACATCGGCTTGATGGGTGTCGCCGCCATGTGCCTGGCGATTGGCTGCATCCTGCTGATCGTCGAGATCAACCGCTCGGCGAAGGACGCAGGCGTCGCCGCCGGTTGGTTCGGCGTCGTGACCGCCGCCCCTCGCTAAGTTTTCACTTCGAACAGAGAGCACTCCCGTGGCGCAGACCGACTTCAACGAGCAACCTCGCTCGATGGTGGTTCAAAAACCCAAGAGCAACATCTACACGGTGCTGCTGGGCATCTCGATGCTCGCGCTGATGATCGGCTCCGTCTTCCTGCTACTCGAGATCACCACTTATTCCGGCAGCTTCAGCCCCTCGGCCATCTACTCCGCCGTCGGCGGACCATAGTACCTCCATACTCCGTATGGAGAGGCCTGACATCACGCTCTGCGGTCTAGCGGGCGTTTCCCTGAGAGCAAGTTGTCCCCTATCGCCTCTCCACACGGAGTGTGAAGGTACAGTCGGTCGCCCAGCTCTTGCAGGAGCTCGTTCGGGTCCTGATAGCGAAGTGCCGCGCGGTTCGCCGTGCATTTCTGCGCGCTAGGCGAGCGAGTATAAACAACCTCTATCCGGCTCGCGCCGTTGTCGGAATAGTGTGGGGCTATCGCAAGAGGACATCATGTCATCAGGAGTACCTGTGCTTCGAACCTTGCTCGTTGGTGTCCTGTTCTTGGTGCCGATTGCCCACCTTACAGCCGATGAGGTGATCGTCCGTCCAAGACCAGCCGATGGACCTCTGGACAATCCGCTCAAAGGTTGGTGCCCGTACCCGAACGCCGCCTCGATTCACCAACCCTATTCGATGGTCTTCAAGTACATCTCTTGGCGGGAACTTGAACCAGCGGAAGGCGACTTTCGTTTTGACGAGTGGGAGAAGTCGTGGGACAGCCAGGCGGCGAAGGACAAGCACATCCTCTTTCGGGTGTATGTCGACTACCCCAAGAAGCCATCAGGTCTTCCCGACTGGCTCCGCAAGGCCGGCGTAAAGGAGTCGGCCTACGAGGAGTACGGAGGGGGTGAGTCTCCTGATTACGATGACCCCCAAATGATCGCGGGAATGGAGCGGCTGATTGCTGCACTCGGAAACCGGTACAACGACAATCCCCGAGTTGCCTTTATCCAATTGGGGTTGCTAGGGTTCTGGGGCGAGTGGCACACCTACCCCCATCCGAAACTGTACGCTTCGCCCGAAACCGAACGACGAATCGTCGACGCCTACAAAAAAGCCTTCCCCGCCAAGTCCCTTATGGTTCGCTATGCCAGAGGCTACGCAGGCCAACAGGAAGGGATCGGGTTTCACGATGACATGTTCCCGGAAGATACTGACAACGGGAAAGATTGGAGTTTTCTCGCAGGCTTGCGAAACGCCAAGAGGACCGAGAACTGGAAAGTTGCTGTGCTCGGTGGTGAAATGGTTCCCGGAAAGGCCAACCACTGGCTTGGCGATGACTTCGACACGACTCTAACTATGCTGACTCGCTCCCACCTCACATGGGTGGGTCCCTATTGCCCGGCGCTAGAGAGGACCAAGGACGCGCAGTTCCGCGAACGAAGCGAACAACTGATCCGCAAGATGGGTTACGAGTTTCAGATCACCGAGGTCACGCATCCTGCGACCGTGAACGCAAAGCAAGCCGTACGAATCTCGTTAAAAGGAAAGAACAACGGCGTTGCCCCTTTCTACTACCCGTGGTCGATGGAATGGGTACTTCTCGATTCATCCGACAAGGTCGTGTCCAATCAAAAGACAGAATGGGACATTCGGAGGTGGAAGCCCGGTGAATTTGCCGAACAAGCTGAACTTGCTTTCGATGTCCCTGCAGGAAAATACCGTCTGGGGCTGGGAATTCGTGACCCCTGGAAGGACCGGCCGGCCATTCGGTTTGCGAATGACATACCCGTGACGGATGGTTGGACAACGGTGTCAGAGGTTCGAGTGTCCAACTAGCGACGAAAACCTTGCGAGTTCACGGCGAAGAGGAACGTGCGGCAACAGTCCTGACGTGGCGTCGCCTGCGGGCATCTCCATAAGGAGTGCCGAAGCACTAGGGCCTGATGAGTGCTCGCTGCAATTCACTCGCGCTGCGGTAGCGATTCGCCGGGTTTAGTGCCATGCATTTCCGTGCTATCCGAGCGAGTGCTTCGATGGCTTCATTCTCCGAGGGATCTGTTCCTGCCGAAGTTAAGAGCTGTCGGACGAGCCGCCCGAACGAGTAAACATCCGACGCGGGTGTCGGGTGGCTGCTCCCATCGAGCACTTCAGGAGCCATGTAGCCCAGCGTGCCACCAACGGACTGCAGGCCTTGAGGGTTTGGTCCAACGAGGTGGGCAAACCCAAAATCAGTCACCGTGACTTTGCCGGCTGGCCCGAGCATCACGTTCGCGGGTTTCAAGTCGCCATGGATCACGCCGTGGGCATGAGCATAAGCGAGCGCCTCGGCAATCTGGCGAACGACTTGATAGGCGAACGTTGCATCCATCTTCCGTCGTGCGAGGTGCGACGCTAAGTCGCAGCCCTCGACGAACTCCATCACCATGAAATGCCCACCACTGGGAAACTGCCCCAGTCCCTCGACCCGCACGATGTGTGGGTGCGACAAACGCTGGAGGATCTGCGACTCCTGCACAAACCTCTCGACAGCTCGCGGGTCGCGTTGTCGCGACTTGTGAAGCGACTTCACGCCGACGATGGCTCCCGAGACCTTGTCGCGGGCGCGGAACACTTTCCCCATGCCTCCCGCGCCGACAAGCTTCTCGAGCACGTAGTCCGCGTACTTGAGCGGGGTGGCGGCTGGTAATTCGACCTCAGGCGTTGGCAGCAGACGTTGCCGCAGCAGGTCTTCACATCGAGCCAAAAGTCGCCTGACCGTCCGCGGCGATTTCTTCATCTCTCGCGCGATGTGGTCGCGGCTATACCCTTTGCGGAGCATTTCCATCGCCTCCCGCTCGACCTGCGAGAGTTCACCTGTCGCAGAGGCGAAGAGTTCCTGAACCGCGAAGTGCTGCGACGGAGTGGTCTGCCCCGCTGCGTGCGTCGCCAAGTGGCGTGACTCGTCATCGTGCCTTTGGTAGTTGCGTTTGGCGGCAGTGTGCCACTCGATTCGCTTCTGCAACTTGTGGAAGGCGAAGGTGCGGAGGAGGTACCAGCTCTCTCGAGCGGTATTGATCTTGAACTGCTCGCGATCAGCCGCCAGGAAAAAGCTTCGATACGCCGACTGAAGCACGTCCTCCGCGTCGACGCGCGGGCGTAGCTTGCGGCTGATCCGCCCACGAATCAGTCGCTTGAGTCGTTCCCCGAACCGGCGCACCACTTCGGTAGCCAGGGCGGCTGGCTCGGTGGGAAGTCGGTGTTCGCTGGAGGCGTTCAAGAAAGTTCCTCGCGTGGCTGATTTTCCGTGGCCGCTATCGCCTCGAAATCGGATGTACCTGTAACCCGGAACGGTCCGTACGCCGGAAGTATGCGCCAACCCCGACGTTTAAAGGACCCGTGCCACCTTAGCGGGGTTCGGCACCAGAAGTATCACCCCCAATCCCGTGGAGTCCACATGGCCTACGTCGTCACCAAGCCGTGCGATGGTTGCAAGTACACCGACTGCGTCGTGGCATGCCCCTGCGATTGCTTTCGCGAGGGGGAGACGATGCTGTACATCGATCCGCGCGACTGCATCGACTGCGACGCATGCGTGCACGAATGCCCGGTCGAGGCGATCTTTCCAGAGTGGGACGTGCCGGCCGAGTGGACTGACTACATCGCGCTCAACGCCGAAATGGCCATGAAGCTGCCGGCGATTACGGAGAAGAAGACGCCGCTGGTTGAACCACGGGAATGAACAAGTAGCCGGATTCGCAAGAATCCGGGCTGTCATCGAGAGGCGCCCGAACTCTTGCGAGTCCGGCTACAGAACGAGGCCTCTACTCGGCTGCGGCGGTGGGCTTGGCGGCCGTGGTGCGGGCGCCGAGTTCGCGGTCGAGGTCCAGGAGCGACGAGGGGTCGCCGTCGACGAGCGTGAACTTATGCACGATGTCGCGGGCGGTCTTCTCTTCTTCGACCTGCTCCTTGATGAACCACTCGAGTTCCACCAAAGCCGCGAAGGCCTTCTCTTCGAACGCCAGTTCGTAAAGCCGTTCGATCTGGCCGGTGACACCCTGCTCCTGGGCGTAGGCAATGGTGAACACCGAGGGGACCGATTCGAATTCGGCCTGGGGCTCCGTGATGGGGGCAAGACGCACGCGAGCGCCGCGAGCGATCATGAAGTCGTACAACTTCATGGCGTGGGTGTACTCTTCCTGGCTCTGCGCTCGCATCCACTGGGCACAGCCGGTGAACAGCTCGTGCTCGCAGTAGGCGCTCATGGCGAGGTAACTGTACGAGGCGAACAGTTCGTTGTTGATCTGCTCGTTAATCGCCTGAGCCATCACGGACGAAAGTCGGGACATCGCAGCACCTTCTGTAAACGCAGAGTTGGGGGGAGCGGCAAAGACGAGCGAAGAAGCCGGGGGCCCAATCGACCGCGAAACGCCAACGTGGGGGCTTGGAGGAAGCCCAGTCGACATCGGCAGGCCACGTCTGAGGGGGCCTGCCGAGTCGAACGGAATCAACAATGAATGGGCCCGACTGGAGTCGAACCAGCACGCCCTTACGGGCACATGCCCCTCAAGCATGCGCGTCTGCCAATTTCGCCACGAGCCCATTGTTGGCCATTACTGGCCGGAAAACATAGTCTAGCTTCCCCGCTCTGGGGGTCAACCGCCCCGGGGTGCTCCGCACGGGGCCACCACGCTCCTACACTACCGATAGTCGTTACATCCGCCAGCCGTGCCCCACTCGCCCCCCACTAACCCGCCATGCTGCCCGTCTACTACAGCGACAGCGTTGCCATCCCCCTTCCCCCCAAGCACCCGTTCCCGCAGGCCAAGTACCTGCTGCTTCGCGAACGGGTGGCGGAGCTCGCCGCCGCGGGGGTGGTCGAGCTCACGCACGCCAGCGAGATAGACCGCGAGGCGCTGCTGCGGGTTCACTCCCCCGAGTACGTCGCCAAGGCCCTCAAGGGGGGCCTGTCGCGGCAGGAGGAGCGCGAGCTCGGCTTTCCCTGGTCGCCCGAGTACGCCAGCCGGGCGAGGCGCTCGGTGGGAGCGACCGTCGCCGCGGCCACCCGTGCCCTCACGTCCACCTGGGCGGCTCACTTGGCCGGGGGCACGCATCATGCCTTTCGGGATCGCGGGCGGGGCTTCTGCTTGTTCAACGATGTTGCGGTCGCGATCCACCACCTCCGGACGTCGGGGCACCAGCACCGGGTGCTCGTCGTCGACCTCGATGTTCATCAGGGAGATGGAACCGCATCGCTGTTTGCGGACGACCCGAGCGTGTTCACCTACTCGGTCCACGGGGCTCGCAACTACCCGCTGGTGAAAGTGCCGGGCGATCTAGATGTCGCCATCGCAGATAGGACGGAGGATTCCGCGTACCTCGCAGCGCTCGACGAATCGCTCGAGGTGGCTTGGGAGCGGAGCCAGCCCGAGTTCGTGTTCTATCTCGCGGGGGCCGATCCCTTGGCGAGTGATCGCTACGGGCGAATGGCGCTTACGAAGGAAGGTCTCACGCAGCGCGACCGCCGGGTGTTCGAGCGGTGCCAGAAGGCGGGAGTGCCCCTGGTTACGGTGATGGCCGGTGGTTACGCCCGCAACATTGTGGACACGGTGGACGTGTACTTCGCCACCGTGCGGCTGATGGCCGAGCTTTACGGCGTGGCCGGCTCGGTCGCCGGGTCCGCGGCTGGTGCTGCGGGCGACACAGCGGGATCCGCGAGCATCGGATCTTGAAGGCGGTAGTTCTCGATTTGTGGCAGGTACTCGCGGCGGTCCATCAACACGAAGGTGAGGAACAACGCCACAAACAGGATTGCCGAGATCAGGATGATGCCGTTCATCGGCTTGTCGTGCGCCAACTGCATGAAGATGAGCGCCACTAGCCCGGCCTTGGCGCTCGCGATCAACAGCGTGATGCCAACTTCGTACTTGCCGAGGTCGACGTAGGTTTGCGTCGCTTGAAACACGGTGATCACGGTCAGCGCCACGAGCATGGCGAACGTGCCGAGTAGCACGGGGAGCGGCGTGATGTGGTGATGATGCGTATCGGACATGGGAGTTGTCGGCGAAGGTGATTGGATGGGCGCTAGGCGTTGGCGGCGACGAGCAGCGGACTAGATCAGGTACAACAGCGGGAACAGGTAGATCCAGATCAAGTCGACCAAGTGCCAGTAAAGACCGGTGTATTCGACCGGGCCGTAGTACGTGGGTTCGAAGTGCTGGCGGGCCGCGCGGCTGACGATCCAGACGAATACACCAATGCCCGCCAGGATGTGGATGGCATGCACGCCGGTCATCGCGTAGTAGATGCTAAAGAACACGCCGGGGAACTGCGGACCCTGGCCACCATAGATCGGGGCCGATTCGAGCACCTGATCTGGAAGCGGTTCAGCATGCTCATCATGAGCGTGATCGGCGCCATGATCGTGGGCGGCATCTGCCGCATGCTCCCCGTGAGGATGCTGCTTTTCGTACCAACTCGTGTAGGCGTTCCCCGCCAAACAACCCGCGGCCGCACCAAGCACAGTCAGCCCTAGAGCGAAGAACCCCCATCGGCGCCCGACGGAGCCGGCCCCCAACACCAAGCCCAGGCCGATAATCACTGCACCAGCAATAGCGAATCCGATGCCTAGTTTATCAAGAAACGCGTGCGTGCCGGTTAGGTCGGGGTGGCTGCCCTCGACGTAGCTATACATTCCACGCCAGTAGAGACCCTCTTTGAACTTCAGCGAGTACTCAACCGACTTCACCCCCATGAAGATGCCGGCACACACCAGCGTGATCAGCAGATTGATGAGTAGCCCGCGCTGCTGATTGGTCTGTGCACAGCGCACGGCCCACGCCACTGTCAAACTGCTGAGCAGCAGCACCACCGTATTACCGGCACCGAGCGTGGGATTGAGGAATTGGGCTGCCTTGTCGAACAATTCAGGGTTCGAAGCGCGGAACGCGGCGTACGCGACGAACATGCCGCTGAAGAACAGCACTTCGGTCGCCAGGAACAGCCACATGGCCAGCTTGCCGGCCTGGAACTGCTGCTCGATGGTATCGAAGTGATGCGCCTGGAAAGGATGATGTTCGTCGTGCGCGTGAGACATGAGGTAAAAAGCGGTTTGGTGAGGAAACTCGTCCGAGGAAAGGACCAATGTCGAATTCACAATGACCAATGCCAGAGCAATGGGTCATTGGTCATTCTTAATTGGTCATTCACCCGACTGGTTGGTGTTCAGGAGCTGGATGCGGGGTGGTCAGCGGAAGAGTTTTGTAGCCTTCCAGCGCCGGGTCCCACTCCAGGTTCGAATAAATGTAAGGATCGTCCACCGAAGGGGTGTCGATGAAGTTCTGCATGATCGGCGGAGACGTACAGGTCCATTCCAGCGTCGCACCACCCCACGGGTTGCGCGGGGCCTTACGGCCGTAGAGCAGCGCGGCGATCAATGTCCCGGCCGCGATGCCAAGGCCAACGGCCAGCACCAGCGCGCCGGAGGTCGAAACGCGGTGGATGAACGTGAACTGCTCGAGCAAGTCGGGGCTCACGGGGAAGCCGTCGCGACCTTCGTACGTGGCGTAACGACGCGGCATGCCGAGCGAGCCGAGGTAGAACTGCGGGAAGAACGTCAGGTTAAAACCAACGAACACCAACAGAGCCGACAGGCGACCCCAGTTCTCGTTGTACATCTTGCCGAACATCTTGGGCCACCAGTGGAACAAGCCGGCGATGAAGGCGATCAGCGCCCCGCCCATCATCACGTAGTGGAAGTGAGCCACCACGAAGTAGGTGTCGTGCAGGGCAATGTCCGTCGCAAGCGAACCCAGGTGCAGACCGGTCAGACCACCGATGGTGAACAGGAACAAGAACGCCAGGACGTAGCACATGGCGGTGGTCAGGTAGATGTTGCCCTTGTACATCGTGGCCACCCAGTTGAACACCTTGATGCCCGACGGAATGGCGACCGCGAAGGTCAAACCGCTGAAGATGGCGGTGGCAAGCGGCGACTGACCGCTGACGAACATGTGGTGACCCCAGACCAAGAAGCCGATCAGGGCGATCGCGATGCTCGAAAGCGCGATGAACTTGTAACCGAAGATGTGCTTGCGGCAGTACACCGGCAACAGTTCGCTGATGACACCCATGCCCGGCAGAATCATGATGTACACGGCCGGGTGCGAGTAGAACCAGAAGAAGTGCTGGAACAACACGGGGTCGCCGTTGTACTTCGGATTGAAGATGCCGATGTGAATCGTGGCTTCGAGGCACAAGAGCAGCACCGTGATGCCAAGCACCGGCGTGGCGAGCAACTGGATGATGCCCGTCGCGTAGATGGACCACAGGAACAGCGGCATCTTGAACCAGGTCATGCCTGGCGGCCGCATGGTGTTCACGGTCACCACGAAGTTAAGGCCCGTGAAAATCGAGCTAAAACCAAGGATGAACACCCCCATCGTGGCGGCGACAACCGGCGCGGTGCTGGTCTCGGCGCTGTACGGGGTGTAAAAGGTCCAGCCGGTGTCGAGACCGGTGATGAGCATGGCGGCCAGGAAGAAGATGGCTCCCAGCACCCACAGGTAGAAACTAGCGAGGTTCATCCGCGGGAAGGCAACGTCCTTGGCTCCCAGCATGATGGGGAGGAAGAAGTTGCCGAGCGATGCCGGGATGCTCGGGATGATGAACAGGAACACCATGATCGCCCCGTGCAGGGTGAAGATCTGGTTGTAGACCTCTTCCGTGACACCGGCGTCTCGCAACGCACCGGTCGGCATCCATAGGTGAATGCGCACCAATAGTGCGAACACACCACCGAGGAAGAGCGAAACCACGATGCCCACCAGGTACATGATGCCGATGCGCTTGTGATCGAGCGTAAAGGCCCACGAGGCGAAGCCGTGGCTACAGTTCAGGTAGTTCTCTTCGGCAGGTCCACTACCCTTTGCGATTTGTTCAGGCGTGGTCGTCATCTAATTATCCTCTCCGGCTGGCTGGCTTCCGGTCTCTGTGCTGGGTGCGGGGGTATCGGTTGCGGGGGTGTCAGGTGCGGGCGATTCCGCTGCTGGTGCTTCCGTCGCGGGTGCTCCGGCAGCGGGGGTCGCGGCGGCCGCGTCACCCTCAGCGCCCTCGGCCTTAATCTTGGGCTGGACGTACGGCGGTGGGTTTTTAGCAAGGCTTTGAATGAAGGCAATGATTGCGTCCATTTCCGAAACCGCCTCACCCGCCTTGGGGGTGCTCTTCACTTGAGATTCGGCGTACGGCGACATTTGCACGCCACCTGCGAATCCTTGGACGATGTGTTTCTGCGGTGTGCGAATCGACTCGACGATGTAGTTGTAGTCGACCTTCTGGGTAGTGCCATCGGCCATCTTCTCTTCTTCGCCCCAGATGTCCTTCCAGGACGGACCGCCACCGGGCTTAAGAGTGCCATCGATCGAATGGCACTGGACGCAACCCTTTTTTTCCCACAGCAGCTTACCCCAGGCTCGAAGATCCTCAGGATGCTGGTTGAGTTCTTCGAGCTTCTTGAGGAACGCGGCTTCCGACTCGTGGACCTCGACGAACGTGTTCATGTTCGAGTGGTCCTTGCCACAGTACTCGGTGCAGAACAGGTCGTAGCGCCCGGCCTTGTCGGCTTGGAACCACTGGTAGGTGTACCGGCCGGGGACGACGTCCATCTTGATGCGGAACGCCGGGACGTACAGGCTGTGCAGCACGTCGCGAGATTCTTGCACCAGCCGAATCGGGCGGTCCTTGGGGACATGCAACTCGTCGCTGCTGATACCACCGGGGTAGATGAACTGCCAGTTCCACTGCGTCGCCACGACACGGATGTCGTACGAGTCGACCGGCGGATTTCGCATGTCCATGAAGCCGGTGAAACCCAAGAAGAAGATCAGGGCCACCAGCAAGATCGGGATCACCGACCAGATGATTTCCAGCGCGTTGTTGTGCGATGGCGAGGGTTGTTCGGTATGTCCCGGGCGGGCGCGGTACTTGAAGACGAACACCGCCATCAAGCCAACAACCAGCACGAAGAAGAACAAGCAAATCCAATTGATAATGGCGAACACCGTGTCGACGTTCGCCCCGTTGGTTGTGACGGAATCGCCAAACCAAAAGCCCGCCAATGGCAAGGAAGGTAGCTGCATATTACTGAGTGTTTGACTGCCAAACATGGGGTTTAGGTCCTGCTAACTACAAAGACACGTTCGTACGGGGGCCCCGGCTTGCTAGGCCTACATGCCCTGGGTGTCAGTGTCCTGGGTGTCTTCGTGGCTGGAGTTCTCAACGGCGATAGCATGATTTCGGCGACGCATGAGCCAATAGGGTGTCAGCGCGAGGCTGAGAATGACTACCGTGGTCGCCGCGCCAATCTGCATCCATCGCACGGCGTGCGGGGCGTACTGGCCGCGGGTGTGGTCGTACACGAAACACGTCAACCAAATGCGATCGAGTGCCGTTCCCACCTTTCCTTCGCCCGCTTCGACGAGGCTCATGCGAATGGTCTCAGGCGAGTTGCCCAGGCCATCAAGATATCGCGACACCACGCCGTCGGGGGTGACCAAGATCAGGGCGGCGGAGTGGACGTACTCTTTGCTCGCGGGGTCGTACTTGTAGCGAAAGCCCACCGCGTCCGCGAGCGCCGTGATGCTCGCCTGCTCGCCCACCAGGAAGTGCCACCCCTCGGCGGTGCCGGGACGACCGTAATCTTCGGTGTATCGCTTGTGGGTCTGCTTGGCTCGCTCGGGGCGCTCGGCGGGATCGATGCTGACGCTGAGCACGTCGAACTGATCGCCCGCGTTCCAGTCCATTTCGGGATCGGCGAGTGCCGCCACCAGATCATTGAGCTGCCGGCCGCAAAGCATGGGGCAGTTCGAATAGTTGAGCGTCAGCAGGACGGGCTTTTTGCCGTTGATGATCTTGCCAAGCGTGGTGGGAAGGCCATTGCGGTCGCGGAACACGAGGTCCAGCGGGATCTGCGTGCCAACCTTCTCCTCGACCCCGACGCCGAGCATTTCCTCGGGCCCCTCGGTGATGATCACCGCCCCGGCGCAGGGTGCCAGCACCACCACGGCGAACATCGCCAAGGGCAGCAGCAGGCATCGGAGTGTGGCCAGGTAACGGGACATGGGAGTGGGGGAAGGTATTGTAGAGGTTTGTCGCCCGGCTGGCGAATTGATTCGAAAACTACTGCTTTTGCTCAAATTCCTTGGCCACGATCTCCATCGCTTTGCCAATTGGCACCCCAATCGTTTTGCCATCGGTGCTCAGGTACCGAATGTTGCCCTCCAGCGAGGCTTCTTGCTGGCTGATGGCGTTGTCGGCGACGACGAACTTCTGGTCGTACGACTTGATGACCCGCTGCTCGTCGTAAAACGTCGTGTAGAGGGCGTACAAACCGGCGATCGAGGCGACGGTGATCAGCACCGACACTAGCCCCCACACCACAATGGCACGCACATCCACATCGTCGCCATGATGAGTATCGACAGGAATCACGCCAGGAGTTGCTGCTTCGGACATAGCAAGGACTAGGAGTTAAAGTTCTGACCAATGGTCATTGGTCATTCATAATTGGTCATTCGCTACTAAATGTTCTCGAACTCGAGCGACGCTTCGAGCCGCGGGTCGCGGATCGGGATCAGCCAGTTACCCGACGCGATGTAAAGCAGCGCCCCCGCGTACAACGAACCGAGGCCAATCATCGCACCGGCGTAAACGCCGATGGCCGTCAGGCTTAGCGGCCAGAAGTCGAGGTCGCTTTCGGGGGCGATGATGAAGTACAGATCGAAGTAGTGCATCACCAGCATGTACACACCCCAGCCCGCGAGCAGCAGTTTGTTGCGGCGGACGAAGCGGGACATGATGCCGAGGAACGGGACGGCAAAATGCAGGACGAACAACCATCCCAGCGCCCGGCTGATACCGGTGTTGGTGGGTTCGAACTGGCGGACGGAGTACCACTGAATTTCTTCGGGGATGTAGGCGTACCAAATCAACAGGAACTGGCTGAACGAGATGTAGCCCCAGAACAGGACGAAGCCGAACAGCAGCTTACCAATATCATGGCGGTGCTCCTCGGTAATGGAATGCGTCAAAATGCCGCGGGCCTGTAGCTGCCAGATCAGAACGGAGAGCAGCGCGAAGATGGCCACGGCACTACCGGCGAAGATGTACACGCCGAAGATGGTGCTGAACCAGGTGGGGTTCAGCGTCATCAGCCAGTCCATGGTGGCAAAGTTGATCGTCAGGGCGAACACGAGCATCGCCCAACCACTGTGCCACAACAGCGGGGCTACCACGTCGTTGCTGGTCGAACGATCCTGCTCCACCGACCGGCGATAGAACATGTTCGCCAGGCCGTACCACACGGCGAAATAGAACACTTGGCGGCCAATGAAGAAGATCGGATTGAGCCAGATCTGCTTGGGCTCGGCAAGACCGGCACGAATTTCTTCGTTCGCCCAAGGGTAGAGACTACCACTGCCGGCCAGGATCTGGGCAACCCAGATCACGGCGAAGAACACGCCGCAGACACCAATGCCCATGGCGATAATCTCGCCCAGCCGACGGAGCACCACGCCCCAGCGAGCCGCGGCCAGGTACTGGATGATCACGAAGAACAGCGCGCCAAGCGATAGCGTCGAACAGTAGGTCGCCGCGATCAAGTAAGCGTGCCAGAACCGCGGCAGTTGATCGCCCGAGCGAGCCAGCAGCAGCGACGCCACCACCGCGATAATTCCAACAATGGCGAGCGGCCCCAGCGCGATGCGTTTCAGGTCGGGGTTCGCCCGACGACGCTCGCTGGTGTCGTTCATCCAGGTATCAATGCTAACTGCTGTGTGTGCCATAGTCTGTTGGACGCGAAGGCGATTCTTGATTCGCCACAGGGATCGGAGTGGTGTTGATGGAATCCAAGCGAATGAACAATCTCAAGTCGCCTGACTCACTCCGTGCTCTCTGTGTACTCCGTGGTTAATAAGTCTTCTTGGATCGGTGTGAACTACTTCAGCGAGTTCAATTCTTGTTCGGTCAATTCATCTGGCGTCGCGGTGCGGGTCTTCTGCAATGCCTTGACGTACAGCACAATCGCCCAGCGGTCTTCGACCGTGATCTGATCCGCGTAGCCCGGCATACCGCCTCGCAGCACGCCACCCTGGGGAGTGACGCCCGCCAGGTTGCCGTTGCTGATCGTGTCGAACAGCTTACCAACCGGCTGAACGAGCACCGTCTCTTGGTGCAGCGACGTGGGCGGACGCCAAGTGGGTTGCTCGAGCTGCTGCGCCCGCAGGGCTACCAAGCCATCGCCGTCGCCGGCGAGACCGTGGCACACCGCGCAGTAGATGTCGTATCGCTGCTGACCACGCTTGAGCGTGTCGAGGTTCACGGGCACTTCAGCGGGAATCTCGGTCACCCAGTCGAACGGATCGACCACGGGCGCGGCGGCAGCACCGTCCGCCGGGGCGGCTGGTGTAGCGGCGGCGGGCTCCTCGGCTGCTGCTTCGCCTTCGGCGGGCGTTTCACCTTCGCGAGTAGTCTCCTCCGGCGTATCGCCTTCGGTGGCTTCCTCGGGGGTCGTTTCGTCGACCGTGGCCGACTCTTGTCCGGGATCGCCTTCTTGCGGAACCAGGAACGAAGTCTCGGTCGTCGGCTCGGCCTTGGGAATGTAACCCAGCGTCAGCGCGGGATTGTCGAGCACGGCACTGCGGCTCACGGTCCCCGCGACCGGAGTACGCATCGAGCGGCCATCGGCGAAGATGTCGGTGTCGATGGTGGTCTGGGCTTTGAACTTCGGCTGGTAGTCCATGTCCCACCAGATCGAAAGCCGCGGCGTTTGGCTCGTTCCGCCACGCGACATGGCGATCAAGGCCAGCGGCACCAGGGCCGCGACCACCAGCACGATGGCGACAGGAGCAACGAAGCTCGGCATCGGTGCGGGACGCTCGTCGTAGATCGATTCGACATAGGTTGCCCCAATCGCTCCGAAGTCGGACGTCAGCGTCTCGGTGGTGAACTTGGGGTCGTCGGAATCGATAAGCAGGAAGAAACCATCGTCGGTCGCCCGACGGAACTTCGCGCTGCGGAACAGCGGGTTCGAGAACTTCGGCAGCTTGTTGAACGCGATCATGCCCAGGAAGGCGGTGAACGCGCTGAACAGAATTGTCAGTTCGAACGCCACGGGAATATTCGCTGGCAAGCTCCATGCCGGCTTGCCGCTGATGTTGTACTCGTAACCGCTGAACGGAATCGGCTCTTCCGTTGCGTTCATGTACCACTGCATCAAGATGGCGACGGTAAGGCCCGTGAAGCCAGCGCACAGTACCACCCATGGCAGGATGGGCTTCGGCGCGGCCAGCGCGTCGTCGATGCCGTGGATCGGGAACGGCGAGAAAGCCTCGACCTTGCGGTAGCCCTTGCTGCGAATCGCGCGGGCTGCGTCCACCAGTTCGTGCGGGCCGGCAAACTGCGCCAGAACGCCAATGACCTTCGGCTCGTACGGCACCGGTTCGGGTTTAGGATCGTGAGACATGATTATGCGCTATTAAGGCGAACGTCGTGCTTATTGAAACGTATTAGTGAGCTTTGCCGTTGTCGTGGGCCGGGTGGTGAGCCTTCTCTTTGGCCAGCACACCCTTCACTTCCGAAATCGCCACGATCGGCAGGAAGCGAAGGAACAACAGGAACAGTGTGAAGAACAAACCAAAGCTGCCGATCAGCATGGCGTAGTCGACCCATGTGGGGCTAAAGACATTCCAGCTACTCGGGAGCTGCGTCCGTTCGAGCGTCGTGATCACGATCACGTAACGCTCGAACCACATCCCGATGTTCACGAAGATCGACACGATGAACATCACCCACGGAGTGGTGCGGGCGAACTTGAACCAGAATATCTGTGGAATGAACGCGTTGCAGGTGAACATGGTCCAGTAGGCGGGCCACTGCAAGCCGAACATGCGGTTCCAGAAGGCGTCCTGCTCGGCCGGCACACCGCTGTACCACGCTGTGAAAAATTCGGTCGTGTACGCCAATCCTACCATGGTTCCCGTAGCCAGTAGAATCTTGCAGATGTTCTCCAGATGCTGCGTCGTTACCAGGTGCTGCAACCCATACCATTTGCGGCACGGCACAATGAGTGTGATCACCATCGCGAAACCGCTGAACACGGCACCGGCAACGAAGTACGGCGGGAAAATCGTGGTGTGCCAGCCAGGGACTTGGCTCACGGCGAAGTCGAAGCTAACGATCGTGTGCACCGAGAGCACCAGCGGAGCGGCCAGAGCAGCGAGTAACACGTAAGCCTTTTCATAAACTCGCCACTGCGAAGCGCTACCAGTCCAGCCAAGGGCACCAATGCCGTAGCCGAATTGCCGAATCTTGCCCTTCGCCCGATCGCGAAGCGTCGCCAGGTCGGGGATCATGCCCATGTACCAGAACACGAGCGACACCGACGCGTACGTACCGACCGCGAACACGTCCCACAACAGCGGGCTGCGGAACTGAGGCCACATGTAGAGGTGCGTTGTCGGGACTGGGAAAAGGAAGTAAGCAAACCAGACGCGGCCGATGTGAATGCCAGGGAACGTGCCGGCGCAAACCACCGCAAAGATAGTCATCGCTTCCGAGAAGCGATTGATACTGGTGCGCCAGTCTTGGCGGAAGATAAACAGAATGGCCGAGATGAGCGTACCGGCGTGACCGATACCGACCCAGAACACGAAGTTCACGATCGGGAACGCCCAGAAGATGGGACTCGTATTACCCCAAATGCCAACACCCGTGAAAATGAGGTAACCGATCAGACCCGCGAGCACCGCGGCCAGCGTCGCGCTCACCGCAAACGCCAGCATCCAGCCGGTCGGCGTCTTGTTGACTTCCAGCTCGTTGATCGCGCAGATCGAGTTCGAGATCGAACCGTAGGTTTGATCTTCCTGCACCAGCGGCGGATTCACCCAGCGCGGGTCGCGTTGGTCGGCCACAGGGACCGGTCCGCCGTTTACTACGTAGTCCGTCGACATGAGGATATAGGTTGGTATCTGTTTAGTTGAACTATTTTCGTCGAATTGATTGCTGAAGCTCGTGAGCAACTAAGTCAGATGGTGTCTGTACTTACTCACCTACTCACTTACTCACCTCTATCATCCAATGATCGGCAGCGCCCACGGATCGCGGCGGGCGGCATGCGCGGGTTCGTGATCGCCCGAGTGATCGTCACCGTGTTCTTTGTCGTGACCTTCGCCACCGTGCTCAGCACCATGATGCCCGGTCTTGATGATCGGTCCGGCCAGCATCGGGTGAGGATTGCCGACCTTCGCCAGATACAGGTTACGAGGACGGGTCTCGAGCTCAGCGAGCAGGCCATACGCACGCGGGTCGGCGTGGGTCTTGCTCACGCGGCTGTTCGGGTCGTTCAAGTCGCCGAACACAATGGCCTGCGTCGCACACGCTTGCTGGCAAGCGGTTTGAATCTGGCCATCCTCGATCGGCTTGCCCGTGATGCGAGTCTCGGTGCGGGCCGCGGCGATACGCTGCACGCAGAAGGTGCACTTCTCCATCACACCACGGCTGCGAACTGTCACTTCCGGATTGTTGGCGAGCTTGAGCAGCTTGTTCTCGGGCTGCTCCATGTAGCCGGTCATGTGGAAGTAGTTGAACCGGCGAACCTTGTAGGGGCAGTTATTGGCACAGTACCGCGTGCCGATGCAGCGGTTGTAAACCATGTCGTTCAGGCCCTCTTCCGAGTGCACCGTCGCTGCCACGGGGCAGACCTGTTCGCACGGTGCCGTCTCGCACTGCTGGCAGGTGAGCATCTGCGTTGCCACCGCCGGGCTCGCCGGATTGTCGTTGTTGAAATCGTCTGGCACGCCATGGAAGTAGCGGTCGATGCGAATCCAGTGCATCTCGCGGCCAACTGCCACCTGCTCTTTGCCGACCACGGGAACGTTGTTCTCGCTCTGGCAGGCAATCACGCACGCGTTGCAGCCGGTGCACTTATTGAGGTCGACCGACATGCCCCACGCGTTGGTCTGCTCGCGCCAAGTGCGATTGGGGAACAGCGGCTCGGTCTTGATGATGTGGACCACTTCCTTCGCGAACTTCGGATCTTCGCGATAGTGATCGATCGAGGTCTCGCGAACCAGTTCGTGAATGCGGCCCGCGATCAACTCCAGACCCACCGTGTCGATGGTGAAGTGATCCTGCGTGGTCGCCAGCTTGTAAGTGCCGTCGGCCTTCTTCGGATTCTTCTCGGGCACGGCGACGAACATCGCCGAGCTGGTGCGAAGTGGATAGACGTCCTTACCGACCTTGATGATCTCAGGTTCGCCCATCGGGCTCCACCAACGGCGGAACCGAGGAATCGCGAGGCCACCCACCTTGCCCGCGGCGGTACGCCCGTAGCCGAGCTGAATGCCGATCGAACCGTTGGCCTGCCCCGGCAGCACGTACACCGGCAGCTTTACCGTCTTGCCATTCAGTGTGATCGACAGCAGTTCGTCCTGCGTGACGCCTAGCTGCTTGGCCGTGTAGGGGCTGACGATCGCCATGTTGTCCCACACCACTTTCGTGATGAAGTCCGGCGTTTCCTGCAGCCAGCCGTTGTTCGCGAAGCGACCATCGTACGTTTGCGACGACGGCGTGAAGACCACCTCGAACGTTCCCTTCTCGGTGGCAGCGGGAACTTCGATGTTCAGGTCAGCAGCAAGCGTTGGGTTGGCTACCGCGAGTACGCTGTTGTCGACAAAGCCCTCGAACAGCATCTTCTTCCAGGCATCGTCGCTGATGTCCGAAACCACCACGGCCATCGCGTCGCGAACCAGCTTCTGGGTGTTCTTGTAGTCCGCACCAGCAAGCTTCGCGATCATCTGCACCGGCGAGAGCGATTCGTAGATCGGCTCGATCATCGGCTGCGTCAGGCTCGGCAAACCCTCGTAGCTCACCGCATCGCCCCACGCTTCAAGCGGGTGGCACATCGGAACATGCCACTGGCAATACTCCGACGTTTCGTCTTCGTAGTAGCCAAGGCGAATCGTCTCGACCAAGCCTTTGTCCAGCTTGTCCTTGAACTTGAGCTCAGCGGGGGCATCGTACGCCGGGTTGCCACCGATGATCACCAGAGCCTCGACCGCCTTCGTGTCGATGGCCGCGGCGAGCTCGCCAATCGTGCCGCGAGCCACTTCGGGCTGGGGCTCTTCGGTGAAGACAACCGTCTTGCCGAGGTTGCCGAGCATCGAGTTGATCTCGTACGCCAAGGCGTGCACTTCGGGGGCGTGACCAGGACCAACCACCACCACGCTCTCGCCCTGATTGGCGGCGAGGTCGTCGGCGAGCGCCCACAGCACTTGGTCGGCAGTCACCGCCGGGCCCTTGTGCTTCTCCATGTAATCGCGAGGGTATTCGGCGTGCTCGACCTCTTCGTTGTACTTCTTACGCTCGGCGAACGCGGGATCCTCAGGAATCGTATCGCCATCAAGCCGCTCGCGAATACGATCGCGCAACTCTTGCAGCCTCTTGGGAATGTCGCTGCTCTTCACCGCCGCACGGTGATCGGCCGCAGCACCCAGCACGCTGAATTGACTTTCGACGGCGTAGGTGCGACCCATCGTCGCGGCCTTCGGGTCGTCGCCGAGTTCGCGAGTCGCCGCCCAGTCGCGCGAGTAACGCGTGGCGTTCGGATGACCACACAAGAGGTCCGAATCGAACCCGGCGATCACCTTCGCGTCGGCCAGCTTGTAATGCGTTCGCAGCCGCGAACCGAATGCTAGCTCCGCGCCAACGATCTCGTTTTCACGCGAAAGGGGCTCGTACTCGTAAATCTTGGCTTCAGGCAGCTTGTCAGCGAACTGCTTGACCACCGCGGTCATCGTCAACGAGCTCGTCGGCTCCATTAGCACCGCCAAGCCCTTGCCCTGCGATGCACCCAAACGAGTGAGCAACTCGCCCAGGTACTTATCGAAGTCGCTCCACTCCTTCGCACTCGAATCCTTTGCCAGCCGTTGGCGGACCGTGCTTGAGCGGTCGGGGTCGTACATCGTCAGCGTGGTCGCTTGAGAGTAACCATCGGTCGCACCGAGGCTGCCGGGGTGCTCGGGGTTACCTTCGATCTTGATCGGGCGGCCATCGTAGCAAGTCACCAGCAAGTGACGCGGAGCGCCTGCGAGCTCGATCGTTGTGGCGTACTTCATCGTCTCGCCGGGCACCATGCCCTCGGGACGCTCGACGAACGGAGCAATCCGCTCGGTCTCCCAGCGGCAACCAGCGACGCTCGCCAGGGCGAACGAGGCACCCATCAGCTGCAACCAACGCCGACGCGAGACGCCCGCCGGGAACTCCGAGGCCGCCACTGGAAACTCGCGGTGCATGAACTCTTGGAACTCAGCCGAGTTCTCGAGTTGGTCCAGACTGCGCCAGTACTTGGGGATCTTCGTTTCGGTCATGGAAAACTAGGAATCTATGGAGGGACGCCCGACAGGGGAGGGTTCGGACGCGTGTGTGTTCTAACGGTGGCAGGTCGAGCAACTGGTGCTGGCGTGGATCTTGGGGTAAGGAGTGCCGTGAAGCTGCTCGTACTCCTTCGCAATGTCATCCATGTGCTTCTTCAGGCCCTCTTCCGTGGTCAGGTCATACTGCGGCACCCACGCCAGGTTGGTGATCTCGCTTTGCGGACGCAGGCGCGGCTCGGGATTGCGATGGCAATCGAGGCAAAAGCCCATCGACAGCGTCTTGTCCTGCCAAACCTGCTCCATGCGGTCGATGCGCCCGTGGCACTCGACGCAACCTACACCCCGATTCAGATGCGCGGCGTGATTGAAGTAAACGTAGTCGGCCAGGTCGTGAATACGCTGCCAGTCCATCGGCTCGCCCGTTCGGAAGCTGTCGCGCACCGGAAGCAACTTGACGCTGGTCGAGTGAATCGCCGTGTAGCCGGTGGTGGTAGTCCCCGTGGAGTTCACGCCACTGTGGCAATTGATGCACGTCGCCGTCGGCGGAACCGCTGCTTCGCCGGCGATTTCCACCGTGTTGTGGCAATACCGACAGTCCATCTTCAACTGTCCGGCGTGCAGTTCATGGCTAAACGGCACCGGCTGAACGGGCGAATAACCCACGTTCAAGGTCGATGGCAGCGTACCGTAGGTGTAAACCACGGCGCCATAAGTCACCGCGGCCCCTGCGCCGAGGCCCAGGAGTACCACGAATTGATTGACCCAAGTCGGAAAATAAAAACGATCCACAGGCCCATTTCCTGCCAAGGGAATTTCCAATCAAGCGCGCACCAGACCCGGGAAGAACACCGAGCGCCCAGGCCTGCCACGGCTCGCAATGTGAAAAACAGCACACAGTTAACCCTAAGCAGACCGATTGGCCAACCCGGGTCTGTGCGAAAAAAGTCGTTCCAAGACCACTTAGGATAGCCGTGCGCGCGCGACTGTGTCGGCGCGGTAAACTGTCACACCCAAATGGGGGGGGTAGTAGCCCAGTCCGCGCCGAGCGTCGCCCTACTCTTCGCCAAGTGCTTATTTGGCTCGGAGCCATTTTTTGCAACTTTTCGCAGATTCTGCGTTGTCAATTTCGCAATCTCGCGGAATAGCATTGGGTAGGTTTGGTGGTGAGTAGGACTTTGGTAGACTTTTCGGCGGAACAAATCACTCATGGCGGTCTCGATATCCAATTGGCACGTGGCACTGCTCGCCGCGATATCTCTCGCTATATCCCCAATTTTATCGCACGCCCAGCCGTCCGTGAGCGATCCCGACACGCAGGTCGACTCGGTTCGGATGGTCCCTTTTTACCAGGTCGAAATGACCGACCAGGTCTGGGCTCCGCGGACTCGGCTGTTGGTTGAGAGGACCTTGCCGCACGCTTTCCGCAACACCGAGGGTGCCCTCGAAAGCCTGCGGATGTGCGCGAACTTCCTGGAGCACGGGGGCGAGGGACCCGCTCCGCCCCCCCATCGTTTCCGCGACTCCGACCTCTATAAGGTCATGGAGGGAGCCGCCCTGATGCTCCAGGCGGCCCCGAATCCCGACATCGAGACACTCATGGACAGCATCATCGATGTCATCGCCCGGGCTCAGCGGGACGATGGCTATCTCTATGTCGCCCACATCACCGGCTCGATCAACGAGGAGGAGATGGGCCCCAGGGCGTATAGCTACGTGGTCCATAGCCACGAGCTCTACAACATGGGCCACCTCTACGAGGCCGCGGTCGCCTACGCCCAGGCTACAGGCAAGACCAAGCTGCTCGACGTCGCCCAGAAGAACGCCCTTCACGTGAATAAGGTCTTCTTCGAGGGCGATCCCAACTACAACGACGGCAAACCGGTGAACCAAGCTCCGGGCCATCAGGAGATCGAGCTTGGCCTCGTAAAGCTCTACCTCTACACGGGCGAGTCGCTCTACCTCGACATGGCCAAGCGGTTCCTCGACATCCGCGGCGTCACGTATCGACCCGAGGGACACGGCATCATGTCCCCCGAGTACGCCCAGCAGCACGCCCCCGTCGCCGAGCAAACCGAGGCCGTGGGGCACGCGGTCCGTGCGTGCTACTTGTACGCGGCGATGGCCGAGGTCGACAGCCTCGCGGGCACGGACGACTACGGCCGAGCGCTCGACTCGATCTGGCACGACATCGTGGATCGCAAGATGCATCTCTCGGGCGGTCTCGGTGCGGTTCCTCATATCGAAGGCTTTGGCCCCGCGTTCGTGCTGCCCAACAAAGACACCTACCTCGAAACCTGCGCCGCGGTTGGCAACGTGCTGTTCAACATGCGAATGTTCCTCAAGCACCGCGACGCCAAGTACGTCGACGTGGCCGAGGTCGCCCTCTACAACAACTGCCTCGCGGGCATCGGGCTCGATGGCACGAGCTTCTTCTATCCAAATCCGCTCGAGGCCGAAGCAGGTCATGCCCCGCGCTCGGGTTGGTTCGGCACCGCTTGTTGTCCGTCGAACCTCGCCAGGCTCATCCCGCAAATCGCCGGCTACATGTACGCCAGCGACGCCAATCGAATCTACTGCGTGCTCTATGGCTGCAATCGCGGCAAGGCGAAGGTCGCCGGTGAAGAAGTCCTGCTCACGCAGCGAACTAATTACCCGTACGAAGGAACCATCGAGCTCAAGGTCGATCCTCCAAAGGCCATGGAGTTCGAACTGGCACTTCGCATTCCCGCCTGGGCTGGCGATCAGTTCGTGCCGGGCGAGTTGTACCACTACACCGAAGCCTCCCCCGCGTGGACCCTCGAGGTCAACGGCGAAGCTCACCCCGTAACGCTCGACCGAGGTTTCGCGGTCGTTCGCCGAACCTGGCAGCCAGGCGACGTCGTGAAGCTGCTCCTCCCGATGCCCGTTCACGCAAGCGTTGCGTTAAACGAGGTAGAGGCCGATCGCGACCGCGTGGCGCTCACTCGTGGACCACTCATGTATTCCGCTGAGGGGATCGACAACGGTGGCAGCGTCCAACGGTTCTACTTCGAAGGCTCGCCCAACGTCTCCGAAGCCAAGGTTGCCCCGCTCGAAGACGGACCCCTCGCCAAAATGCCCGGCATCACGCTCCCGGCTCGCGAACTTCGCACCGATGGCTGGCAGGACGCGTCGCTGAAGTTGGTTCCTTACTTCGCATGGGCGAATCGCGATCGCGGGTCGATGATCACCTGGATCGGAACCCAGCAGGATCTCGCCGAGCCCGACATGGCCTCGCCGGAGAATCTGAAGTTCGCCAATGCCACCGCATCGCATACCTACGAGCGCGACACTCCGCTCGCCGTGCGGATGCGTCACACCCCCAAGTCGTCCGCCGACGACACCATCCCGCGCTGGACCAGTTGGCCAAGCAAAGGCGAGACCCACTGGGTTGAGATCGACCTCGGGGAGAAGAAGTCGATCACAAGCGTTGGCGTCTACTTCTACGACGACGCGGACGGCGTGCATCTGCCGGCATCGTGGTACATTGCCGTGCCACAGGGAAGTCGCTGGCAACCCGTCAAGCTCTACAACACCGACTCTTACAGCACCCTGCCCGACACTTACAACACGGTCCATCCGGCAAACAAAATCACCGCCGAGCGAGTCCGGATCTTCATGACTCCCAAAGACCGCGAAACCAGCGTCGGAGTGCTGTCCGTCGACATCGAAATCGACTGAGCGACGTGATCGAGTAATGTCCCACTTTCGTGACAATTTCATTGCCTGCGACATTACTCATTTTCCGCCCCATGGGAGTTTCGCCGTAAGCTGTTTCCCTTCAATCGCTTGCGAAGCCTGAGGCGAGTCGCCTCGCCAGAGTAAAGTCGCAGCGCGACGCCGCAGGTGCGACGTTACTGGGAACCAGAGATGTGTGTCATTCTGAGGGGAGTGATGCGACCCGAAGAATCTCGCGTTTGGGAAAGCCGTCCAATTGGCAAACGAGATCCTTCAGTCGCTTAGGCTCCTTCAGGATGACAAGGCGCGGAGCGGGAGCCCCCAGTGTTTTCCCTTCTGGGGGCTCGCGGAACTCGTCCCCCAGCCACCCAGCGCGTGAGCCAGGGCTCGCTGCCGCGTTTATCCGTTTTATTCAGTTTCCAAAGAACGCACGTTCACCAATCCAGCGAACGTGTTCATGAGAACATACCCGAAGCGCGCTTTCTAGGCCGTGTTGACATACCTATGTTGCATCTAGGTGGATCGGGTAAAGTAGGCGAGTAACCGTTACCTCATGGAGGAGGATTAGATGCGACGTTTTTAATTGACGGACGATCAGTGGGAGCGTGTGGAGAAGCTGTTGCCGGGTCGGGTGGGGTGTCCGGGGCGTAGTGCGGAGGACAACCGGTTGTTCCTAGATGCTGTGCTGTGGATCGTTCGTACTGGCGCTCCGTGGCGTGATCTTCCAGAGCGTTTTGGGCCGTGGAACAGCGTCTTTCAACGGTTCAACCGCTGGGCGAAGAAGGGGGTCTGGCAGCAGGTGTTCGCCGCTCTTCAAGAGGCGGATTGGGAGTGGGTGATGCTGGACGCCACCATCATTCGGGCCCACGTTCACGCGGCGGGGGCTCGAAAAAAAGGGGAGATCAGCAACTTGGGCGATCGCGTGGTGGATTCGGAACGAAGGTCCATGCGGTCTGCGATGGACTCGGCAATCCCGTAAAGCTCCTCCTGACACCCGGGCAGACTCACGATGTTACTCAAGCTGTGCCGCTCTTGGAGGGACTCACGGCGGAACACGTGATCGCCGACAAGGGTTATGACAGCGAGCAAGTACGAGAGACCATTGAGCGCCAAGGCGCGACGGCCGTCATCCCTTCGCGAAGTAATCGCAAAGTGCAGCGGGCTTACGACCAGCATCTGTATCGAGAACGCAACCAAGTCGAACGACTGTTTGCCAAGCTGAAGCAATGCCGACGCATTGCCACTCGATACGACAAAACAGCACGAAACTACCTCGCGTTGCTGCATCTGGCAGCCACAATGATCCTCTTGGCCTGAATGTCAACACGGCCTGGTAGTTTTTCCAAAAAAGTGGGAATAGTTCGTACAACGGAATCCATTCCGTTTTTTCGCCATTTTGCGAAGTGACGCATCTCGGCCCGATGGCGGTCTCGGCGATGCCCCGGCCGATGGAAAGCCCGTCCCTCGACCGCCGAATTGCCATGCTCGTTTACCCAGGGTAGCCCCTCCGCTCGTAGAGCTCGCGACGGGGCAACCCTGGGCAGACATCCGAAACCCCTTCGGGGTACTCGGGTGCTGGCGACAAGAGGCCCGTGGCAGGATGCGTCTGGTAGCGAATTCGAGCACGCCAAAACCTCGCGTGCTCCGCACACCGACAATCGGCCGTGGAGCATCGAATGACTGGCGACGCACCAAGCGGCCGAAAGTCGGTGCCACCCAATGAACATGAAGAAACGGCGAGCGAAGGGTGGCGCGGTCGGACAACCGATTTATACTCCTTCGTGGCTGGCGATGTTCTGTGATATGAAAGGTTGAAGGATGCACGTCGATTCGAAGTTCCCACCCCACCCCGTTTTCGCGGTGGCCCTCTTGTTGCTGTTAACCCCGCTGGCGAATGCCGATGAGCCGCTCGGCTTTCACATTCAGGCGCATCGTGGGGCGGGGATCGGCAAGCCGGAGAATACGCTCGAGTCGTTCGAGGCGATGTGGAAGATCGGCGTCACGCCCGAGGCGGATCTGCGGACGACGAAAGATGGCGTGATCGTCTGTTTCCATGATGCCGACTTTCGCCGCGTCGTGGGCAATACTACGGACGGGCTCAAGTCGAAAGGGGTGGAGGACCTGACCTTAGAAGAAGTCAAACAGCTCGAAGTCGGTTCGTTTCGCGGAGAGGAGTTCGCCGGGCAGCGAGTGCCGACGCTTGGTGAGTTGTTCGAAGCGATGGAGTCTCATCCCGACCGGTTGGTGTACCTCGACATCAAGACCGAGAAGGTCGACCTCGACCAACTGCAGAAGCAGGTGCTCGAAGCGGGCCTCGAAAAGCATATCATCTTCACCACCAAACACCACGACTTGATCCGGCAGTGGAAACGCCGCGTCCCCGAGTCGCTCACGCTGATCTGGAACGGCGGGACCGAGGCCGACCTCCAGCAGCGCCTTGCCACGATCCGCGCCGCGGACTTCGAAGGGATCACCCACCTGCAGATCCACGTCCGAGTGATCGGCGACCCCACGGACCCCGAGCCGTTTGTCCCGTCGATCGCGTTCCTCAAGCAGGTCCGCGACGAACTAAAAGAGCGCGGCATCGTGTTCCAGGTCCTCCCCTGGGAAAACGCCGACCCAAAGGTCTATCGCCGTCTGCTGGACCTCGGCGTAGAGTCATTCGCGACGGACTACCCGGAGGTGACGGTGGAGGCGCTGCGGGGGTTTGAGAAGTAGGATCGGCGTTTCGCCCCCAGCAGGTTCAGGCTCAGCCAATAGCCATTCCCCGGTTCGCATCACGAACAAGTTCACGCGGCGGACGCTTTTGACTTGGACTTCAAGACCGACGTTGCCGCCCGATTGGGTGCAACGCTTGGTTCGCTGGTTAACGGTTAATCTTCGATCAGTTCGGACGACACGACTTGAACGCCGCCGCAGACCGGGCAAAACGAGGTAAACGCTTCCACTTTTGCATCTGCTGGGATATTTGGAAATATCTTTGCCTGCAAATCCGACGGAGCGTCGAAGAGGTCCGGCATTCCGCATTTGTCGCAGGGTTGCAAGTACCAATCGTTTCGTTCGCTTAGATACTTCTCGGTAACCATGAATGGTTGATTGCCGGCGTTTGCGGGCAAGAACAGGATGCTGTCGTTGAGCCGCAGTGATTGCAGTTGGTGCGGCTGATTCAACAGCGTGCCCTCATATGCACCGGCACGTTTCCCAGTTACGCGCACCCATACAAGCTCAGGAAGGGCCTCAGTAAGTCGCGGGCCACCTTCATGCGCGATGACCTGAAGATCATCGGGATGCTCGGGATGAAAACGTCCGGATAGTGCTGGGTCCGTCCGCCAAGGATGAATAGTGTCATTCATGGGCAGGAAATCTGGAGTGTCACTTACTGTATCGCGTGAAGTTGATTCGGCGGGCGCTATTATTTTTTGAGCCGACGGGTCGTTGCATCCAACGACTAGGAGGCAAAGCAACGAAAGTATTTTCATGTTAGACACGGACTACCCCTACCAGCGAACAACAAAAGTATACAGAAGTAGTTCTGTCTAACCTCTTAAGCAGGCGGGCCTATTGTCGCCGTAACTCCAGTTGCCCACAAGCTTCGCCGCCTGCCGAGACGGCCGCGCCGCTGCTGGCTTGTCGAGCGCAGCCGGTTAGAAGACTTTGATTTACCGCGTCCCTCTGTCATCTAGTCGCCGGGTGCCCCTTGCGCCGCCAGTCTCTTGCCCGAATCAAGCTCGGCACCAACCACTAAATCGTTCCTCGGCCATTGATCGACAGAGAGTTGGTAAGGTTCCCATGATGCAAGCACTGGCGAAGCCAGTGGCACACTTTGGCTTCAGCGTTCTACCAATGCCACCCGGCCGGCTATACCATTGTTTAGAATTGTGACGGCTGGACGGGCACAACCAAATCAAACTTCGGTGTGTATCGATGTCAGAATTTGCTTCCAACTTCAAACGTGAAAAACAAATCCCGCATTTCTACGAATGGGAGACTGATCGTCCGATTTTCCAACATGCCCGGGTGAGATATGCACTTCGTGCCGACATGTGCTCACGCTGGGAAGACACTTCGGGTGCGTTGTATGTTTCAACGCTACAGGAGAAGCCTAGTCAACGACATGAACGGACGTGGGAATACCTGATCGACAACGCCAGCGATTTAGAGCAAATTTTAAAGCGAGTACTCCTCAAGTATCATTTGTACGCTTTTCGCTTGTTCATCCGGGAACTTGAGCAGCTAGGCGATTCTACGTTCGATTCTCCAGTTGAGTGGGCCGTAAGTTGGTCCTCGATCCGAGACGAACTGAGTTGGGAAGGAGACCAAGCAGTCGACGCGTTCTTTGAGCTTTGTGCGGTTCATCTGCTGGAAGACGGAGATGATGCTACCAGCGACGTAGAGTTCGGCTTCAGTACAAGTTGGGACGAGGAGCATGGAATTCAAATAATCATGAGACGTGACGAAATCATGGACGACGGTGGTTTAGAGTATCTCTTAGGTGGAATGTGAGCACACTCACGCCGGGTGCCACTGCTGGCTTGTCGCGTGCAGCCGACTCGGCGGCTCCGATTCACCTCTTCACTCTCCTATCCAGTCGCCGGTTCGCGTCTGACCAGCAGTGCTTTTTGGGGTAGACTGCGGCACGTTCGGCGCTGCTGGTCTGGTGCGGGCTGGCGAGCATTGTGGGGAGTCAAATGGTCGTCGACATTCAAATTCTTGGCAAAGCCCGACAAGCCAGCAGTGGCACCCGTGCGTGGCCGCTGTAACCCCAACCTAGCCGCTGCACGATCGCACTAGAACAAGCAACAGCAACGATCCGATGATCGAGACCACGACCGAGCCGGCACACCCCAGCTTGTTAGAATAGAAGCCAAACATGATGTTTTTCTATCAGTGAGAGTAGATCGCGAAGTGCGTTGAGTTGTGAGACGAGAGCGTCCTAAGCGATCTCTACAGGCAACATTCGTGCCAAGAACCGAAAGGGGGTCTGACTATTCGCCTCACCGACAAACCTGCAACCCGGCCACCTCAGTCAGCACCCCATCAATAGCTACCTGATCGCCGGCCGAGAATCGGAAGCGCAGGCGTAAGAGCGGCGGTTAGAACTAGCTGGCCGGTGTTCGCAGGCTCGTCGGCTTGCGATGCGCGACACTGGGCAGTCCGAGCTTTAGAGGGCGTCGGACGATGAAGCCGGTGCTAGTTCCGGGATTCCGTATCCACCGTCTGTTTTGCTTACTACCCTTCGTAAACAATCGTGTTCTGGTTCTCTGGGAGGTTATACGCATCTGCTGTGGTCAGATGACCATCTTGGTCGCTTACACGTGCAAGGATGTGGCCACGACGCAAAACTATCTGTATGCCGTGTTCTTGCTCCCAGTCACAATTGCCTGTGAGTTGCACGTAGACCTCCTTGTCTCTCCAGTGTCGCCTGGATACGTGTACCCCTGTAATAAAAACGTGTTGCCAAACTTCCTCTTTGGACCCTATCGTGAAGTCCAACTCATCTTCCCCCACTAACTCAACGAATCGCTGATAACTACCGAATACATACGGCGATGCGGCATTTCGCTCTGACATCGAGAGAGCTAGGAATTGCTTAATGGCATCAGAGAAGTCTTCAGGCGAATTGTCGTCCTCAATTCCGTCCAGGATGAATTGAAGCTCTGCTCCCCCAACATACGGCACAGCAATGTATTCACTCACAAACCAATCCTCAATGTCGTCATCACGTAGTAAATCTCCAAGTGGTTCGATATTCATGGCACTTCGTACTTGCGGCTGGATTGAAATTGTTCCCAAGCCTTACTAGGCAGTTTTATACCTGGGTAGGCTGCTCAGATTGTAGCAAACTCCATGTTGGGGGGCTGAGGGCGTTGCCTGCGTCGCCGTGAAACTCCTGTGCAGGCTGCAGAGCTTGTCGGAAACCTGACGAGTGCCACTGCTGGCTTGTAGAGCTCAGCCGGTTAGAAGACTCGGATTCACCGCGTCACTCTGTCACCCAGTCGCCGGTTTGCGTTAGACCAGCAGTGATTTCTGGGGTAGAGCTGGTGTAGGTTAGGCACTGCTGGTGTGGTTCTGACTGGCGAGCTATCCAGAAAGCTTCTGGGTACAGCTACTCAACTTACTGATCAAGCACGACTAGCCAGCAGTGGCACCCGGCGTTGGACGATGAATTCGACGCTAGTTAGCGAATTTCGTCATGCATGAGTGCGTAGCACGTCGTCATAGGGCCACAAGTCACCATGCGGCTTAGTTGTCCTGATGAAACAACGATTGGTGAGCAACTCGATGCGCTCTTCGCGAGTCAATCCATCGCGATCATAGGTGGTTGATTCAGGACCAGCAATGTTGTGCTTCCCGTCAACGTTATAGTGAAATCCCTCGCCACTCCGATAGTCGCGCCGAAAAGTTGTTCGCCATTGAGAGTTGTGTCCCCATCCATGCGACAAATCTTGAAACGGACGATTCTTTCGCCGAAATGCCCAATAAAGAGTGGACGACTCGGCCACCTCTTTGCTTATCAATTTTGCGCCGCCCGTCACCCGCACGCCCGCCCGCGAAAAAACCATGTCTCCGAGCATTAGGCAGGGCCAGACAATTGATGCGTACTCCAACGGCTGGTCCTCGTCACTCGATTCGTCGACATCAACGATCTCGTGATAAAACGGTGAGAACACCTCGGGGGTTTCTACCGTCAGCCCGATAGACTCTGCAAATCGCTTATGCTCGTCGAGCGAGATTTTGGGACCTGGCCAGTCGGCGCCATCTGCTCGCCCGTGCTGGAACCCAAGAAGAAGAATCTCATTCACTCGACTAAACGCATACAAACGCCACAAATCTTCATCATCCGCAGGTGGAATTGGCTCACCCTGTCGCGATGCAAAATCGCGAAGCCATTCACCTTCGCCGGGGTGCGACTCTACCCAGGGGGCGACGATGTCGCAATAAACCGAACCATTGTGCGTGTTTTGAAGCGAGTCAAATAGTTGCCAGCAATGAAACTGTGATTCATGCATACCGTGCCCGTAATGAAGCATATGATGGCTGTAGCTCACCAACTGTGAATCTAGCCCTCTTACTCGATGCGGTCCAGAAACCTACCTCGGCGTGAAACTTTGAAGCAGGCTGCAGAGCTTGCCGGAAACTCGCCGGTTGCCACTGCTGGCCTGTCGAGCTCAGTCGATTAGAAGACTTTGGTTCACCGCGTCACTCCGTCATCCACTCGCCGGTTCGCGATAGACCAGCAGTGCTTTCTGGGGAGGACATAGCTTACTTCGAAGCAACCGCGGCTAGCGCCGTGCGGCTGAAGGGCACTATCAATCCTAGAGCCGGTCTTACTTGACCATGCGACGTTTCGCGGTCTCCTCGCGGCCACGGAGAACTGGCTCGATGCGGCGCCACGCCTTGACCAGTTGCGGGCGGACGCTTAGCCGCGCGTAGTGCGCCACGCTGTAGGTGAGGCGGAGATCGGTTGCTGCGCGAGTCTTGTATTCATAGATTCCCGGGCCAAGGTCCATGAAGACATCCCCCAGGGCTTCGGCCGCAACTAAGGACTCGTGCAGAGCGAGCGCACCGACGCCGGTTTTGACGAACTGTGGGTCGTAGCCGTTTCGAAAGCCGATCCATCTGCCCGCGTTGCAGTAGGCGTAGAGGTAGGCGATTGGTTGGCCGTTCAGCCACACGACGGTCATGTCGACTTGCCCCTCGGCGGTGGCCCGCGCGTGCAGGGCCCGCAGGAACTCCTGCGTTTTGTCACTGGAGAAGCTAGCTTCGTGGGCACCCTGCCAAGACTGCTTGGCAATCTGAGTGCAAGCGTCGAAAAGGTCGAACCGGGGCTCGTCTCCCACGCCGGGACGAACATGCTCGACCCGGCAGTCCCCCATCGACTCGAGCGTTTGCCGGGCCCGCCTTAGGTTCTGGCGGTACTTCTTCGAGAGCCTCGATTCATAGGCCCTGCCATCCCGAAGATCAATGACAGGCCGCTCCATTCGGGGCGTGACCTGTGCGGTAAAGCCGGCACGCTTGAAGGCCAGGACGGTCGCGTTCAAGTAGTCCTGATCCACCCATCGCAGGTCGATCAGATCCCAATCACGTGGAGTCTCGCGGACATGACGCAGCGCATCGGCTAGAACTTCAACGGGCTTCGCTCCGAGGGGCAAGTACTCGCAGGACCAATCATCCATGGGAAAAAAGAGCGTCCCGAGCAGACCGACTTTCGATGGTTCGTCCCGCACGCAGAATGGCACGACCGCCGACTGGCTGGCGTCGACCAAAAGGCGGAGGGACTGCCGGCGCGGGAACCGACGCCAGCCTTCCTCAAGCCAGGCCTGGCTCTGGAAGAACGAAGCCCCGGGCGTTGCCTGGAGTGCTTCCTTCCATTGCGTAGCCACACCGGCTACCTCGCAGATGTCGTTAATCTCTCGGAACTGGCCGTCTGGCATGGTAGGTATTTCTCTAAGGAACGGTCGGGATAAAACGGCGTTCTCTGTGGAAGCAAGCGTCGTGCCAGAGTCGCGATGCCCACGAAAAGTTGACCGTTACTGAAGGCCATCAAGAGACAGTCTTCGCGGTAGTTGACTTGTCGCCACACGCGGTGGTCTTAAGCCCTCAACCCGAGCCGGTTTCGATGAGGAGATTCCGCATCGGATGGGCTCCCGGCATGGAGAATTCCCTGACGCGGCGCGGCGAGGACTAGGTCGCCAGTACGGGCGGGGGTTCCAAAGGTAGGTCGAGCGCCAGAGCCCGACGAGGGACACCGCCGCCGCTTCTGCCGGCCCGCATGGTCGAGATAGGTGTTCTCGGTGTGACACCCTGCCGGCGACACTTAGCCGCGCATGGCTCTACGCAGCATCGAAAGCTTAATCGATGGTAGGAGGATCGAGGTGGAATAGGTCGATAGCGTCGCCATTCAAAACTCGTTCCATGAGTTCACGCACTCGAATTGACTCGTCGCGCGCAACGATGGCCGCAGCGATCGCTATCTCATGACTCCGCGAAAGCGCCAAGCCTTCAATGGCGGTCAGTCGCATTAGTTCGTCGTCGTCGAAAAGTAAACCAAAGAGCACGGTTTCTAGTAGAGGACTGTGATTGTTGAGCAGTTGTTGAACGCACTCTATTCTCACGCGATCATCTTCATTAGCTGCAAAAGCAGATCGACATAGCGCAGCTTGACCTGCAGCACTATTAAGTGATTTCCCAAGCTCCCGTGCTGCTAGTACTTTGCCATAGCCGTCAGCAAGATCGATCGGAATGATCCCATCAGAGCGTGAAGTAAGTAATTCGTCTCCGTGGAGCAATCTCAAGCATAGACTCAGTTCTTCTCTCATCGCCACCCTCATCACACCGGACCTGGACTCCACCCCGCACGACTCGGGATGAGTGTCCCCGGCCCTGCGTTCCTGTTGAATTACTCTTCTGCAGCCAGAAAATCTTGTAGCCAATACCGCTTCTTTAGTAGCTTCTCGTTGACCGTCAACCGGTAGAAGGGCTCCGCCTTCTGGAAATGCCACATGATGTCACCAATTGTAGCCGAGGTCGGTGCCCCACTCTTAAAGATTCGCACTTGGTCGCCAAACGTTAATGGTGGTGCCGGCACGTTCTTGAAAAGTGCTGGTTTCACGCGATAGGTGCATTGAGCATATCGCAACATCCAGTACCCGTCCTGAAATCCGACAACCTCGAATAGCTTGCCATTAGGCGTCAACTGGCGGAACGCAACAAGGTCGTCAGGATGTATCAGGTTTAGACCGTGTTCCTCGAACCATTGATATAGGCCCCAGTTGCCAATAGCAGTATCCATGACTTGTCTTCTCAGTTGCTGAAACGCCGGGTGCCACTGCTGGCTTGTCGGGCTTAACCAGACAGCGGACGCCGGTCTTTTCGCCACTTTGCAATCCAGTCACCGGTCACCTTCTCAGACACCTTGCAGTCGGACGGTAACTGGGGTCGGAGTACATCATCTCGGCATCATACGGCGGTTTCTACGATGCGTCGAAGTGAAACTCCCTACACACGAAAAAAGGCTTCACCAACTGGTACTTAAAGAGTGTGCCCCAGTCGAAGCTCTCGTCGAAGCACACAATGAAGGCCAACTGGTGTACAATGCGACTGGAAGCGGAAGGAAGGACCGTAAAGGATCCACCGGCAGAGCCGGTGGCTTTCAGGGGTACGCCGACAGGGCGTGCTGATCGATTTCAAGGGCGATTCCGCTTCAGCAGTTTCATCGTCCATTAGGCAAAACCTAGAACGGCAGAGCCCAGTAGCTCTGACCCCATCCAGAGGATGTGGGTTTTCCTTCGGAAACTAAAACTAGGTGCCTTCACAATTAGCCGTCAGAAGTGTGTTATGTCAACTGCGTCGAGTCGTCCTCAAGCGATTGCCCAAATTCTCTACGAACTCAAGAAAGCTGAAAAGCTTGCAACTTTAACCTCGATTGCCACCTGCGCGGGATTCTCTCCCGGTGCAAATGGGCGGACAGTCAACACATCCCTAAAAGTAGTGCGTCGCGACTGGCCGCAGTTGGAATGGTGGCGGGCAGTTGCTGACGACGGTAAAGTCGACGAAGAGCAGAAAACCTTTTTGGCTGAAGCGGGCTACGAATCGGAAGAAGTCAAGGATGGTGGTTTTGTAATCAAGTCATTCGCAGAACAATTGATGGTATGGGAAAACTTGAGCGCAGTGGTCGATTGATGCGGGCGTCATGCCGAGTCCCGCTCGAAACCAGCTCCCAATTCTGTATTGGTCAACTGTCCTACTAAGTCTCGGGCTCCTGCTTCGTGACGTTGGTGTGAAACATCGACGCAGGCTGCAGAGCTTGCCGGAAACTCGCCGGGCGCACTGCTGGCTTGTCGAGGTGGGCCTGTTGGGAGAGTCTGATACACCTTTTAACGATGTCAGCCAGTGGCCGGTTTGCGTTGGACCAGCCGTGCTTTCTGGGAGGACTGCGGCACGTTCGGCACTGCTGGTTTGGGGCGGGCTGGCGAGCTTTGTGGGGAGCCGGATGGTCATCGACATCCAAATTTTTGGCAACGCACGACGAGCCAGCAGTGGCACCCGGTAAGTTCGGCGAATCGGCCTCGGAGAGGCCTCCCACAGCTTTGAGGTCGGCCTACGGGGCCAGCTTCTTTAGTTTGCGTTGTAGCGTTCTTCGCGGGATACCCAGGAGCGCGGAGGCGCGGCTTAGGTTGCCGTCGCAGTCGGCGAGGACTTGTTGGATGTGGTTCCACTCGGCTTCGGCTAGCGACGGCGGGTGGAACTCTTCGGTCGTTTCAGCGTGCAGCGCTGGCGAGGCCTCGAAGGCGGCGAGCACTTGGTCGGCGTCGGCGGGTTTGGTGATGTAGCCGACCGCTCCTTCGCGCATCGCGTCGACGGCGTTGGCGATGCTGCCGTAGCCGGTGAGCATGACGACCTTGGTGTCGGGCGAGCGTTCGCGGAGCAGTCGCAATAGCGCGAGGCCCGAGCCGCCGGGCATTTTGAGGTCGAGCACGGCACGGTCGGGGCGGAGGGTTTCGAGCTCGGCGGCGGCTTCGTCGTAGCTGGCGGCTTCGATGACTTCGTGGTCGCGCGCGGCGAGGGCGCGGCCCATGCGTTCGCGGAGCATTTCGTCGTCGTCGACTAAGAGTAGGGTGGGCATGGTTTTGGGGTGCTGGGCGGTTGTTGAATGCTCCCTCTCCCCGTCCCTCACCCGGGACGGGGAGAGGGAACAGTCAGGCGGGGAGAGGGGACATTCAAAGAAGACTCGCTCCTCTTACTTTACAGGCGGGCGGGGAGCTCGACTATGGCTTGGGTTCCGAGGCCGGGTTTGGATTCGATGATTAACTTGCCGTCGAGGCGCTCGACGACGCTGCGGGCGAGGAACAGGCCGAGGCCCATCCCTTCGCCTGGCTGCTTGGTGGTGAAGAATGGCTCGCCGGCACGCGAGAGGACGTCGGGGGGCATGCCGGGGCCGCGGTCGGTGAACGTGAGGCGGACGCCGGCGTGGAGTCGCTCGGAGGTGATGGTCACTTCGTGGTCGGAGGCGTCGAGGCCATTCTGCACCAGCCCGCGAAGTGCCTGGGCGAGCGCGACACGTGGGACGCGGAGCAGGATTTCCTCGGCGTCGTCGCCAAGGTCGATGCGCACGCGTTCGTCGCTCGCCAGTTCGTCGACAATCACGTCGACGAAGTCGGCGAGGCTCATTTCGGTGAGGGCTTCGCCAATCCATTGACCGGCGTCGAGCGACATGCGATTCAGAATCGAGCGGCAGCGTTCGAGCTCGCGCCGCACGAGCGCGAGGTCCGCAGCGATGCCCTCGGGCAGATCGCGGCCGGCGAGTTCGCGTTCGACTTCCGTGGCGACGACAGCAATCGTGGAGAGCGGTGTCGCGAGTTCGTGCGCGGCACCGGCGGCGAGCGTGCCGAGGGCTTCGAGTTTCTCGGCGCGGGCGCGTTGTTCTTCGGCGTGGCGCTGGGCGCGCTGGCTGGCGCGGAGTTCGCTAGTGAGGCGGGTCATGAACGCGACGATCACGCCCGACCCGGCGACGACGGCGACAAACTCTCCGACGCTGGCGAGCGGCAGCTCTTGCTGCGAAGCGACGCTGGTGAGCCGCGCGGGGTCGGTGAGCACGGGGATCGAACGATGGTGCCAGAACAACAGTGCCATGCCCCCACACGCGGCGACTTCGAGCAGCCACGCGAGTTTTGGTTCGAGCAGCACTCCCGCGAGCGCGAGGTTGACGAAGTAGAACACCAGGAAGGGATTGGTCTGCCCGCCGGTGAGGTAGAGCATGACAGTGAGCATCACCAGGTCGAACGTCATGACCGAGGCGATGACAATCGACGCGGTGTTCGGCGAAGTGTGCCCAGTGCGGAGTGCGCGGCGAACCCACCAATCGAGCGACAAGTTGGTGGCCGCCGTGGCGATGAGGGCAGCCATCAAGGGCTCGAACGGCAACTCGACGCCAAGTCCAAAGTGGACGTAGGAGATGGTGACCAGCTGCCCGACGATGGCAACCCACCGGAGCTTCACCAGCCACGGCCCGTTGACGGCAAGCCGCGAGGTGGGGAGATCGGCGGTGTGCGGCGAAGTGGACAAGAAAGGTTGGATGAGTGAAGTGGCGTGGAAAGCCTTCATTATGCTCTGCGTGATGAAGCGGGACGAGATGCGGGAAGCGATGGCGAATTCGCGGAGGGCGTGGCCCTCCGGCTATTGAAGGAGAAAAGCAGAAGAGGAGAAGTGGAAAAGGTGCTATTTGCCGCCGTTTGCGAGATTGGTGCGGTGATCTGTGTTTGCTTCTGCGCACGGAATGCGTCAGAATAAGGGCATCCCCCCTGCCCCGGCTTTCGGCCCTCCCCTCCGAAGGTTCCCGCCGTGCAACTCTTCCGCAAAACGCTTGTGTACTGCATTGCCCTGGTGGCCACCGCTGCGCCCACGCTGCTGTGGGCCAATGACGCGGGCATGGAACTGTTCGCCAATCAGTGCGTGCGTTGCCATGGCGACGCGGGCGCCGGGACCACGGACTATCCGACGCCGCTCGCCGGTGAGTTGTCGGTGTTGCAGCTTGCCGAGCAGATTCGCGTGACGATGCCCGAGGACAACCCCGAGTCGCTCACGCGGGAGCAAGCGCAGGCGATTGCGGAGTACATCCACGGGGCGTTCTATTCGTCGATCGCCCAGGCACGCAACGAACCGCCGACGATTGAGCTCGCGCGGCTCACCGTCAATCAGTACCGGCAGGCGACGACGGACCTCGTGGGTAGCTTCGGCTGGCAAGCGAACTGGGATGGCGGCGGCGGGCTGAAGGGGGAGTACTTCGACACTCGTTATTTTTGGGAAGCAAAAGACAAGGCGGTCGAGCGAGTTGATCCGACGATTGATTTTGATTTTGGTTCAACACCACCGGTGCCCGAGATCAAGGACCATCATCAATACAGCATCCGCTGGACTGGGTCGCTACTCGCGCCCGAGACCGGTTGGCATGAGATTGTCGTCGAGACCGAGCACGCCGTGCGGCTGTGGATCAACAACAACCAGACCGAGGCAATCGATGGCTGGGTGAAGAGCGGCGACGACGATGTCTATCGCGCGCGGGTTTATCTGTTGGGTGGTCGGCCCTATCCGCTGCGGCTGGAATTCTCCCGCGCGACGCAGGGCGTGGACGATCAGAACATTCAGGACAAGAACCGCAAAGACGAGCCGACCAACATTCACTTGCGGTGGGTGCCGCCGGGGGGTGCCGAGCAAGTGATCCCCGCGCGGAACCTTTCGCCCTCGCCGGCATCGGATACGTACGTCGTCACCACCCCTTTCCCGCCCGACGATCGCAGTTATGGCTGGGAGCGCGGCACGGCGGTGTCCGAGGCGTGGTTCGAAGCGGTGACCGCCGCGGCGATTGAAACGACCGGTTACGTGGTCGAGCATCTCGACAAACTGTCGGACTCCAAAGCGGACCAAGGCGATCGTCGCGAGAAGCTGCAGAAGTTCTGCCAGACGTTCGCCGAGCGAGCGATTCGCCGGCCACTCGATGACGAGCTTCGCACGCGGTACGTCGAACAGCAGTTCGCGAATACGGACGATTTGGAGAATGCGGTGCGGCGGTCGCTATTGATGACGCTCACGTCGCCTCGGTTCTTATTTCGCGAAGTGTCGGGCGGAAGCGAGATGGCGGACGTGGCGGCGCGGATGTCGTTTGGTTTGTGGGACAGCATGCCGGACAAAGAACTTTGGCGAGCCATGGGCGAAGGGCAGCTCGCCAGCGACGACCAGCTCCGCCAGCAGGCGACGCGAATGCTCGCCGACCCGAGGGCGAAGTGGAAGCTGCGGCAGTTTCTGTTCGCGTGGCTGCAGATGGACACGGGCGTCGACTTGAGCAAAGACCGCGAGCGCTTCCCCGAGTTCGACGCCCACACGCAAGCCGATTTGCGGACGTCGCTCGATTTGTTCCTGGACGAAGTGGTGTGGAGCGACTCGTCGGACTACCGGCGACTGTTCCTGGCGGACGAGGTGTTCCTGAACCAGCGACTCGCGCAGTTCTACGGGCTGGGGAGCGAGGTGTCGGGAGAGTTCGTCAAGGCGCGGCTCGATGATGGCCGCCGTGCGGGAGTGCTGACGCATCCGTACGTGATGAGCAAGTTCGCCCATGTCGACGTGACTTCGCCGATCCATCGCGGCGTGTTCCTGGTGCGTGGCGTACTCGGCCAACCGCTCAAGCCGCCGCCCGAAGCCGTGGCCCCGCTGCCGGCGGACCTGCATCCGGAGCTCACCACGCGCGAACGGGTGACGCTGCAAACCAAACCCGCGGCGTGCATGACTTGCCATCACGTGATCAACCCGCTGGGCTTTACGCTCGAACGGTTTGACGCGGTAGGTCGCTATCGCGAGACCGAGCAGAACCAAACGATCAACGACCAGGGCGAGTACCAACCACCCGACGGCCCCCCGGTGAAGCTGGCCGGCGCGCGGGACCTCGCTAAGTTCCTCGCCGAGAGCGACGAAGTGAGCGAGGCATTCGTCGAGCAGATGTTCCACTATATGGTGCAGCAGTCGCTCGAAGCGTACGGACCCGAGGTGCGGACACATTTGCAGCAATCGTTCGTCGACAGCGGCTACTCGATCCGCAACCTGGCGATTGAGATCGCCGTGGCGTCGAGCAAGACAGGAAGACAAGGCGCGCCGGGCCCGTAAGGCCTGTGGTAAGTTAAAACTAGAGATGGAATCAGAGATCCGAAGCTGCTGAACAGCAAGCAACACGCAAAACCTGTGGAAAGCGTCTCCGACACCCAGAATCGGGCTCGGAGAGCCCTCCTACAAAAGAGTTCCATCACACGCAATTTCATTGGCGGTAAGGACAACGGACATGGCCAGATTCAACACGCGTCGCGAGTTCTTGCGGACGATGGGACTGAGTGCGGCGGTTGCGCCGTTTATCATGAACCGCTCAAGCCTCGCGTTCTCGAACACCGAGGCGCGCAAGCAGCGGCTCGTGATCATCTTTTCGCCCAACGGCGTGGTGCCGCAGACGTTTTGGCCGGACGAGGAAGGAGCGGAGTTCAAGTTCAAAGAGAGCCTTTCGCCGCTCGAACCCTACAAGAATCGCTCGCTCATTCTCCACGGCGTCCGCGATGCGGTGACCGGGGATGGCGACGATCACATGCGGGGCATTGGCTGCTTGCTGACGGGGACCGAGCTGTTCCCGGGCAACGTCCAAGGTGGCGGCCACACGCCGGCGGGTTGGGCGAGCGGTCTGTCGATCGACCAGGAACTAAAGAACCACTTGCAGAAGAGTGAAGCCACGCGGACGCGGTTTGGTTCGCTGGAGTTCGGTGTGATGGTGCCCGAACGTGCCGACACGTGGACGCGGATGTGCTACGCGGGACCGAACAAGCCAATCGCACCGATCGACGATCCGTACCAGATGTTCTCTAAGCTGTACGGCGAAATGAAGGACCGCGAGAACATGGTGAGCATTCTCGACGACATGCGCGAGGATCTTGCTGCGGTACGAGGTTTGGTGAGCGCCGAGGATCGCCAGCTTCTGGAGCAGCAAGAGACGTTCGTCCGCGAGTTCGAGAAGACACTGAAGGCCGAGGGTGAAAGGGCTCCCAACCACGCCGAGCCGGAGCTACCGCCGGGTGTGGATCGTCAGAACGACAACATGCCCAAGCTGACGGAGATGCAGATCGAGCTGATGGTGCATAGCTTTGCGAACGACTTCTCGCGGATCGCGACTTTCCAGTTCACAAACTCTGTCGGCCAGGCGCGGATGAAGTGGATTGGCATCGAAGAGGGTCACCACACGCTGTCGCACGAGCCCGACAGCAACGTCGAGGCGATGGACCAACTCACGAAGATCAATCGCTGGTACTGCGAGCAGCTCGCGTATCTCGCCAAGCGGCTCGACGAAACGCCGGAGCCCGGCGGCGAGGGTTCGATGCTCGACAACACGACGATCGTGTGGACGAACGAGCTGGGCCAAGGGGCTTCGCACACGCACGACAACACGCCGTTCATCCTGGTGGGCGGCGGGCTCGGTTTTCAGATGGGCCGGTCACTCAAACTGGGTCAGGTCCCTCATAACCGCCTGCTGATGTCCATTGCTAGAGGCTTTGGGCACGACCTGAAGACGTTTGGGAATCCCGACTACTGTGGCGAGGGGGCGCTGGAGCTGGGTTAGTGCAATTGTCTTGTAGCTGGACTCGCAAGAGTTCAGGTGCCATCGAGGGCGGCCCGAATTCTTGCGAATCCGGCTACGATGCGAGCTCTCGATACAACTTCGCGAAAGCTTCGACGCGCGTGGCGAGTGAGAATCGCTCGGCAATCGTTCGACGCGCAGCGAGCGAGATTGTTTCGCGGTGCGCGGGGTCGGTGAAGAACTGATCGGTCACGCGGGTTCGCTCCGAGCGGCCGTCAAACGGCACCAAGTGACCATTCTGGCCATCGGCGATCCACTCGGCGTGCTGCGGCGTGTTGCTGGCGACGACGGGAACGCCGGCGGCCATCGCTTGAAGTGGTTCGGTGGTGCTGAGTTTGCCCGGCTCGGTTCCCTGCCAGTAGACTTCGAGGTGAGGCACGATGTCGGCCCAGTCGGCGATGTTGCCGAGGAACACAATGTTCTCGGGCTCCGCGGCGGTGCGGCCGAAGCGTTCGAGATTCGCCCGCTGTGGTCCGTCGCCTGCGATTAAGTATCGAAGCTTGGGATGAAGCACGCGAACCATGTCAGCGGCCCAGATGAGCTCTTTGACGCCGCTGTTCGCAGTAAGCGGACACGCGGTGCCGACGAGCCTCGCGCCCTCGGGAAGGTTGAGCTTTGACCACAACTCTTCGCGTCTGAGACGACTTTCGACATCCAAGGACACCCCGGGCGGAATGACCGCGATCTTGTAGAGTTGGACACGGAGCGACGCGGTCAGTCTGTCGGGGTCGCTAGCCACCACCCAGCGATCGGGACGGCCACGTCGCGATGTGGGACCAAAAAGTTGGAACCCACGCCGCTCCTTGGGCGACCACTCGGAAACCATCCGCCACGCACTACCACCGGCAACGGCGGTGACGTACTGACGACTTGCATCGTCCCACGTGTGAATAACACTTGGCGTACGTTTGCGAAGCTCGGCCGACAGTCGGGCGAGTGCCGTGGGGTCGAGTGACCATCGCTGATCCACGCACACCACTTCGATTCCCGCGTGAGCCGCGACACTCTTCAGGGGCCCGCGACCATCGAGCACCACGATCGCCTGTTCGAACTCGTCCGCGGGCAAAGCCCGGGCGAGCGCGAGCATTTCGCTCGCTCGCGTGTAGCGGTCTAACGAACGGACAACATGCAGGATACGATGGGGCATTCGACGAACAACGGTGGCGGAACTCGGAGACACGCATGGTACAAGAAACTTCGCCCGATGGCGCGTGGGCGAGCCTCGACATCGCGGGCCACCCGGCAAGCGTGTTCGAACCCCAAGTGCCGAATCCGCATGGATTTACGGTGTTGTACCTGCATTCGGTCGGGGGCGAGACGCTGGCCAGCGATGCGGTCTTCACGGCCGAGTTCGCTCGTCACGGCTTGCGAGTGGTTGCCCCGCAGGTGGGCGAGAGCTGGTGGAGTGACCGCCCGTTCGAGGCGTTTGATGCCGAGCGAACCGCTGAGCGGTACGTGCTAGACGACGTGATGTCCGCGATCGCCACACGGTGGAACGTCGTGCCGCCGAGGATCGGGCTCTTGGGAATCAGCATGGGGGGCCAGGGAGCACTGCGGCTCTCGTACAAATACCCCGATCGGTTCCCGGTGGTGGCGGCGATCTCGCCCGCCATCGACTACCACCAGTGGTTCGAGCGCCCGACGGCCCAAACCAATATCATCCCCGCGCTACGCAAGCTCTACCGCGATGCCGAGGACGCAAGGCAGGACACGGCGACCTTGCACATCCATCCTTTGAACTGGCCGCGGCATCAGTTCTTTGCGAGCGACCCCGCCGACCACTGGCACGAGGGAGCCGATCGCCTGGCGATGAAACTTTCGTCGCTTGGCATTCGGTTCGAGTGCGATCTCGAATCGACGGCCGGCGGTCACGGCTGGGACTACTTTCACCAAATGGCGTCGCCCGCGGTAGAGTTCATCGCCGCCTCACTCGAAAGAGAGCGGCTGCGACTCCCCGTCTAGTACCATCTAACGCTTCATCACGCGCTGGCCGGTCGGCCGCTGCTGCGTGTTGTTCGCCGTCGACATCCGACGCTGCGGATTGGTCGAAGCGGTGCCGGCGGCCGGGTTGGTCTTGGCCTGAACCTTGTTGTCGGCTTTGGGTGCCGCGTCGGTATCGCTGGCCACTTTCACCGACTCGACGAGCTTGGCGTAACGCTGCGCTTCGTTCAGGTTGCCGAGCTTCTTATGCATTGCCGCGAGGTTGCCGTAGGGCACCGCGAGGTTCTGCTTTTCAATCACGCCGCCGGTGACGGCTTGCTCGATGAGGTCGGCACCCTTCTCGGTGAGCGAGATGGCCCGCTCTTCGTCCTTCTGATCCCAGTAGGAGACGGCCATGCTCACCAAGGCTTCGCCTTCGTGACGGGGCACCAGGAGTTCCGACTGGGGAGCATCGCTCACCAACAGCGGATAGGCACGGTCGTACCACTTGATCGCTTCGGCGTGCTCGGACTGGTGTACTGCGTGCACGGCACCGATGTGGAAGTAAAGCTTGCCGACGACGCGCTCGGTCGCAGGTGACGAACGACGCTCTTCCGCCTGATCGGCCATCAGCTTGATCGCCTTCTCCGAGTACTCGAGAGCCTGCTTCGGCCGACGGCGATGATGTTCGATTTCGAGCGCGTGCTGGTACGCCACGCCGGTGGTCCATTCCAGTTGGGCGATCCACAGCGGATCGGGCGACTGGGATTTGATTTCCTCAAGCGTGTCTTCGATCTCTTTGATCAGCGGCGCGGGATCATTCGAGGGCTTGAAGTTCGCAAGGGCATCGAGTGCCTGTTCCGCCACGCGAATGCGAAGGCCCAGATCACCTTCGTCGTTCTCGATCAACTCTTCGGCGAAGGCCGACGCCCGTGAAGCCCATTGGGCCACGTTGTCCATGTTGTCGCCGGTCTCCCGCTCGGCGACGTCCGTGGCGATGGCCAGGTGCGCCTCGACGAGAATGCGTTTTGCCTCGCGACGGTCACTCGCGTTGTCGCTGGTCGCGAGCTTGTCGGCTTCGGTAATCGCCATGTTCTGGAAGCCCATGGCCTTGCTCGAAATCTCGGCGTCGCCCATCGCGGCCAACAGGCCCATCTGGTGCAAGGCGCGAGCACGAACCAGTGTCGGCACGTTCTGCGCGTCGAGCACTTGGCGAGTCGCAAGCACAGCTTCGTCGTACTGCCCTGCCGCGGCAAGCGCCCGAGCCAGTTGCTCGCGGTACGCCATGTTCTCGCCTTCGATTTCGACGGCAAGCTTGGCTTCGCTCAAAGCCTCGGCCACCTGCCCGGCGTCGGACAACGCCCGCGACAAGAGCCAATGGGCATGGGCTTCACGCGGAGCCAGCATCACGGCTTGCTTGAGATCGGTAATGCGATTGGTGAACTCGCCGTAGCTCCGCTGTTCGGCACGCAGACAGAAGGTCTCGGCGTCGAGCGGCTGGAGCAACATCTCGGAGACGCGTTCGGTCGATTCCGGCGTGATGTCGTCGGGCTCGGCCACGACCATCACGATACCACGCTCGGGATAGGCGTAAGCGGCAACGCGTCCCGTCTCGGGATCGGTAACCTTGACCGCTTCGGTGGGATCGGCGGCGATCTTCTCGGCGAGTTGTTCGGGCGCGGTGGGGGCGTGGAGCGTGATTTTCATCAGCGTCACCAAGCCATTCTCGACGAGCACTTCCACGCCGCGGAAGCTCTCGAGTTTGAACATCATGAGCTGACCGGTTTCGGTGGGCCCGACTTCTTCGGGGCTACCCCACGCATCGATCAGTTGTTTCTTGGTCGACACCCCCGGCTGAATACCATGGAACACGGCCGGCCGGGGCGCGGATGCTTCGGTCGACTCGTTGGTCGTGACCTCGGCGTCCACTTCGGTGCCCACTTCTGTGACATTCGACGCCACCTTCACGGCGGTCTTCGCGGCAGAGGGCGTTGCTGGAGGACCGAGCCGGCCATCGGGATCGGCGAGGCGTGGTTCCTTGTCGGAGATGGTGATGGGCTGAAGCCCTTCGCCTTCCTCGGCGATCATTTCTTCGGCGGTGAGCTTACGCGTGGCGACGACCACCGAACTTTCACGCGTGCCTTCCTCGGCAACGGAACTAGCAATGTCGTCCGCCATCGAAGGCGCGGCCAAAGGCACCAAGCAAATCGTGCCTCCCACCAATGCGAGCCGGAATCCGCGGCCAAGCCGCGTAACGAAGTCGAAGTTGCCGAAAGGACGCATTTGGGTGGTTCCTCCTGAACGCGTGGTGGGCCGCCCAAATGCACCTTCGAGGGATCGGCACCACCAACAATTGGCCTCCAGCGCGGGGCAACTTCCTGTCGCCTCGCTCCGCGCTTATGCGCCATATCGACTACCGCAAATGCACCGCAGCAGCAAAACTTGGCCGAATCGCCACAATCGCGAAAGTCGGCAAGATTTCGCTAGCAGTGACGGCGGAATTTCGTGGTGCGGCAAGCGCACCTCAAGCCTCCGATGCTAGCGGGTTCGATTCGCTGCGGTAGGCAGTCTACTTGCGGCGCACTTTACTTGCGACGCAGCCGCCAAGCGCCGGCCGCCACCGCTCCAAGGAGCAACAGCATCGAACTGGGCTCGGGCACCTGGGCACCACCAGCGAGGCTACCGGGAACCATGGGGGCACCGCCGAGTTGTGCGAGCCAGATGTAGTAGTCGGCGGCGTCGACGTCGCCATCGCCGTCGGCATCGCCCATCGCGCCGGTGGCACCCATCTGCAGGCCGAAGTTCATCTCCCACACGGCAAGGTCGTCTTCGTTGACGATACCATCGCCATTGAAGTCGCCACCGATGGTGATGAGGTCGCTAACGATGAGCGTGACGTCAGAATTGCTGTAATCGATGAGCCACTGCCAAGTCGGATCGGAAAGCGTGGGCAAATCGAGCGCACCAAAAGCGCCGAGCAGCAGCCCGGCTCCGGAGATGAGTTCGAACTCGTCGCCCGGCATGGGGTCGAGCGCCGCGGGGCCAGTGGTGCCGAGGTCGACTTCGAGTAGGCCACCGAGCAGAATGTTGCCGCCCACCATGACGTTGCTCAACTGGAAGCCGGTCGAGCTGGCCCCGATGCTGAGGCTGAGCGTCGAAGTGGGTAGATTGATGAAGTCTCCGAGCACGGTCATGGTGACCGCCGAGCCATCGGCACCGAGTTCGAGCACACCGAAGTTCGTCAGGTCGTTCTCGAACACGGTGTTGGATTCGCCCCGAAGCAAAATGCTGCCCGTGAGGTCGTTCAGCACGTCGCCAGATACGCGATTGTCACCGGCCGTGAAGGCCACGACGGCCTGGTTCGTAAGACCCGAGCGAAAACGCAGCGTGGCGTCCTGGCCGTTAATGACACCGGCCTGAGGACCGGTCAACCCAAAGCCCGGATCGACGCGGTTGTAGAACGTGTCCGTGGGTGCAACCAGGGTGCGCTGGAAGACGAGCTCGCCCCCCTTCACGTCGATCAAACCGGTGTTGGCCATGAAGTAAGCCCCGCCAAGTTCGGTTTCGATTTCGGTGCCGCTGGAAGTAATTTGCAGGCGCTCGCCTTCCCCAACGGTGATAATGCCGAACCGGCGATTGCTGAACGTGCCCACACCAATCTGGCCATGGCCGCCGACAATGCCATCGTTGAGCATGGCGTCGGGCGTGTTGATGCGGCCATTGGTTTCCAGCGTGACTACCGAACCCTTACCGACAATGAAGTCGGCGGGGTCGTCGGAGCCGTCTTCGCTGTTGTCGCGCACCATGTTCAATCGACCGTTGTTGCTGATCGTCAGACGGCTGGTGTTCCCTTCGCCGTTCTCGTAGTTGTTGTAGTCGTTGTAGAACCAACCGACGGTGACACCACCAATGGTGTTGAGGCGCGATCCATTGCCATCGATCTCCACTTCGCCGTAGCCGGTGATTTCGCCAGTGTCGAGCGAGCTGCCGAAGTCGCCGTCGTCGCCATCCTTGATGGCGACACCCAGCGAACCGATACCCACGCCTGCCTGGGCACTGACCAAGCCGCCTTCGAAGATGCGCAGGGCACCGGTGCCCAAAACGCCGATGAGCATCGGATTTGTCTCATCGTCTCCGCTGCCGCTGGTGTCCTGTGTGATGCCGGCCTGCGCGATCACCGAACCAACACCGCTGACGAGCACTTCGCCATTGCTGTTCTCGGCCATGCCAACATACAACGAGTCGCCGATCTCCATACGACCACCATCGAACACCTCGAGCGTCCCAGTACCCGTCAGACCTACGTAGACATCGTAGCCCTGGTCAGTCGGACGAGGTGTGGGGTCCGTGTAAACGGTTAGCGACGCCGGAAGCGTTGCGGGATTGTTGTTGTAGACGGTTCCGGTGCCGGAGATGGTGACGTAGCCGATGCCGGTGTCCGTTCCAGTAAACTCCGTGCCGGCACCATCGAGATTCACGTCGGCCTTGATGCCACCGATCACTAAGTGACCGTATCGCAACATCGATCCGCCGTTGAGCTCCAAGTAACCCACATCGGTACGACCAATCTCAATGTCTACCTTGTTTGTATCCCCTTCTTCCAGCGTGAACTGGTAATTCTGCACCGGACCAGGCGTCGGATCGAAGATCGACACCGTAAACACCTGCCAGACCTGAATGCCTTCGTTCCCTTCCATCACGCCAAAGTTGCCGGCGGGGTCGCGGTTAAAGGCTGCCGTCGTCAAGGGATTGTCGGCTGGTGCGTAATCACCGCTGACGACCAACGCCGCCCCGGCGGGCTGCACGGCCAGTCCCGTGACCAGTAAGCCGGCACAAACCCAGGTCCCCAAGCCAACGAGTGGGCGGGAGAAGATCGACGAGCGATGAATCATTACAAAATGCCTTTTCTCTAACTTCGCCCCAAACAGGGTTGGCTCGCTGGTGCCGCGCGGAGGGTCCTCAGCCGAACCGTCCCGCAAAATTGGCCCGCGGGGCGATGGCCGGCTTGGCTTGGTTTACGATCGAAGGTGGTGACGATCGAACCGATCGACGACGCTGTTCCGTTACCCGACACCACGCGATACCAACGGCGGCGCTCTCCATAGCTCTTCATGGCATCGTGAGCCATTCAGGGCGGACGGCGAGCGCAAACCAGGCAAACTGCGCGGGTCGGACCCCTTCTATAATCATCAACCTGAGTGCGGTTTGTCAAGCATTTTGCACCGGGCGAGACTCGTGGAAAGCCCGGAATTCCCGGCGTTTCGTGCAATTGCCGCCGCATTACGCACCAGGAATCGCGAGATACGCGACTGAATCGCCCGGCTGGAGCTTCACCCCCTCGCTGGGGAGCCGCACTAGGCAATTCGCCGGCACCACGCCGGCGAGGTCCGCGGAGCCGTGCCAATCGAACAGGTGAATCCGGCCCTCTTTGTCCACCCGGGCGGGCCGAAACATCTCCCGGCCGCCCCGGTACTCGAACTCGCCAGCGGCTTTGCCGGTCTGCAGCTCAAGCTCCACCTTGGGGGACACCCCTGCGAGAACCGCCAGCGCCGGGCGAACGAACAACTGGAAACACACCAGACTGCTCACGGGATTACCGGGCAGCCCAAACACCAGCCGTGGCGGGCCACCTTCGCGCGGGGCGATGCCAAACCAAATGGGCTTTCCCGGCTTGAGGGCCACTTTGTGGAACGCCTGGGTGACCCCGGCCGCTGTGAGGGCCCCGGGGACCAAGTCCTTCACTCCTGCCGAAACTCCGCCGGTGACCAGCAGCACGTCAGCCGCCAGGCCTTGGGTCACTAAGCCGGTGAGCTCGGCGAGATCGTCCCGGCCCACCGGTAGCTCCACCGGCGCGGCGTTCGCCTCGACGACGGCGGACACCAGCAGTGGGCCGTTCGAATTGCGAATCTGCCCTGCGGCTGGCCGGTCGTCGACGCTCACCAGCTCGTTGCCCGTCGCGAGCACCGCCACCGCGGGGCGAGGGACGACGCTGACCACGGCCGCCCCCGCCTCGGCGAGCGCGGCCATGACGATCGAATTGACGGTGGTGCCCGCCTTCGCCACGCACTGTCCCACCGCGACGGACGAGCCCTGCTTCAGAATGTGCTTGCCGACCGGCGGGTCGACCCAGCTGAGTCGCACCGTGGTGTCGTCGACAAGTTCGCTTTGCTCCACCGGCACGACGGCGGTCGCCCCGTCGGGCACCGGCGCCCCGGTCATCACACGAGCGACCGTGCCGGGACGTATCGGACGACGAGGGACATCGCCTGCCATGATGCTTTCGACGATCGTCCGCGTCGACGCTCGATCGCTCGCGACGACCGCAAAGCCATCCATCATCGCCTTGTTGTGTGGCGGCGAGTCGATGTCGCTCACCACATCCTCGGCCAGCACCAACCCCAGAGCATCGCGCAGCCGCACACGCGAGGCCGCAAGCCGCGCGGTGTGCGAAGCAATAAGTTCCAGCGCCTGGTCAACGGTTAACATGATGGATCCGATGTGGCCGGACTCGTAAGAGTTCGGGCAACGCTATAAGGCTATTCGAAATCGCGTATTGAAGACGGAGAACAGAAGGAAACGAAGAGAACGAAGGAACAAGACACGATGTTGAGTATAGGCGGCACTGACTCGGTAAGGACAGTTTGATGCACAGGAGGAAACAGAGAGAACGGAGGAGTCAACTGCACTCACTAGTCGTTACTCACCTTCTTCGTTTCCTTTTGTTCCCTTCTGTTCATTCTTCTGCTTTTACCTATTCCCTCCGTTGCCTCCTGGTTCCAATCGCCCGAATTATTGCGAATCCGGCTACTTCAGGAAGACGCCCCAATGCTACCGCCTTTCGAGCGCCGCCCGAAACTCGTCCCGCCATGCTTCTGACAGACCAGAGAGCGCTTCGGCGTGTTCGAGTTGGTCGCGCGTCGCTTTGGGGTCGAATCGCAAGCGGTAGAGTTCGGCGATGGTGATCGAGTTCTCGGCTCTACTTACGCACTCGATATCGTCGCCGGCCGTGAAGACGCCGGGCTCAAGCACGCGGAGGTAAAATCCTGGCCGGCCCGCTTGGTGGAACATCTTGACGATCGTTGGCATCTGCATTTTGATGCCCAACTTAAAACAGGGCTGGCGTGGCTGGGTGATCTCAAACACCGCGGTGCCGATGCGGAAGCGATCGCCAATCTGAACTTCGTCGTCCACCATGCCGCGAACGGTTAGGTTCTCGCCGAGCTCGCCCGGCGGAAGCTCGCGGTCGGGCAGATGCTCGCGCCACCACTGGTAGTTCTCCTCGGCGTAGGCATACACGGCTTTGTCGACGCCGCCATGCACGCTCTTGTCGGCTTGATCGTCGCCCACGAGGCCCAGCTCGGTTGCTTCGACCGGGCCTTCTACCGGTTTCTTGAAGATGGCCGTCGAGACCGTCTCGTTACGGAAACGAACCAGGCGTGGCCGGGCCACGTTAATCGATAGCAGTTTCATCGTGCGCACCAAATCCGTTCGACTCGCCTGTTAGACAGCCAAGAACGCCCGCAACAAATCGAAGCCGCGATGCGTTAGGAAACTTTCAGGGTGGAACTGCACGCCGTACAGCGGCAGCTCGCGATGTTGGATCGCCATGATCTCGCGGCCCCCGTGCGGCTCGTTCGCCCAGGCGGTGACGACAAACTCGTCGCTCAGCGTGTCGGGGTCGATTACCAAGCTGTGATAACGCGTGGCCTGCATCGGGTTCTCGATGCCGGCGAACAGCCCCTCGCCCGTGTGATGAATCTGATCGACTTTGCCATGCATCAAGTTCCGCGCGCGAACGATCGTACCGCCATACACCTGGCCCATCGACTGATGCCCCAGGCAAACCCCCAGCACCGGCACCTTGCCCGCCATGTGCTTGATGGCGGCCATCGACACGCCGGCTTCGTTCGGCGTGCAAGGCCCCGGCGAAACAATCAGCCGCTCGGGCTTCGACGCCTCAATCTCTTCGACCGTCCACTCGTCGTTCCGCACCACGCGAACGTCGAGCGTAGGATCAATCTCCCCCAACCGCTGCACGAGGTTGTAGGTAAACGAGTCGTAGTTGTCGATGACCAGAATCATGCGTGTAAAACAAGTGAGGTAGGTAGCCGGATTCGCCAGAATTCGGGCTGAAGTGGAAAGGACTCAAACAGGAGGAAACGGAGTGAACAGAGAAAGCGCGATTAGAAGAGCTAGAAGAGATTCAGAACAGAAGGAAACGAAGGGAACGAAGGGAACGAAGGGAACGAAGTTGGTAGTCAGACTGCTTTTCTCTTTCTCTTCGTTACCTTCGTTTCCTTCTGTTATCAATTCTTCCTGGCTCTCTGTTTCCTCCGTTTCCTCCTGTTCCTAACCGCCCGAACTCTTGCGGGTCCGGCTACGGCTGGGCTTGCGGTTTGCCTTGTCGCATTTTACTCGCCGCTCGGTGGAGCTACTAGCGTTGTCGAGCTGGGAGTGCTGTAATACTCGAACCTAAAGTCTCCCTCCTTCGCAGACAGAACATCGCCATGGCCAAGACCGCCAAGAAGACTCCCGCCGGCAAGACCTCCAATTCGCCCGAACTCGACCTGGTCATGCAGATGATGGCCATTCCCGGTGTCAGCGGGCAGGAAGCGGCCATCATGGAGTTCATCCGCAAGCGGCTGGTCGCCGCTGGTGCCAAGGCCTCGGAACTGGTCCACGACAACGCCCACACCAAAACGCCCCTCAAGGGACAGGTGGGCAATCTCATCTTTAAACTGCCAGGCAATGTCCGCGGTCCGCGGCGGATGCTGTCGGCGCACGTCGACACGGTGCCGGTGTGCGTCGGAAGCCAACCGGTCCGCAAAGGCAAGTACATCGAGTCGGCCGATCCCAATACGGGTCTCGGTGCCGACGATCGCTCGGGTGCCGCGGTGCTGCTAGTGACGGCAGAGAAGCTGCTCGCAGGTGGCACGCCTCACTTCCCCACGACTTTCCTGTGGACGGTCCAAGAAGAAGTGGGCCTCTACGGTGCCCGCTACGTCGTGCCGTCGAAACTCGGCGGGCCTAAGCTCTGCTTTAACTACGACGGCGGGTGCGCGACGAAGCTTACCATCGGCGCGACGGGTGGTTATCGCATGACCATCGACGTCTACGGCATTGCCAGCCACGCCGGCGCCGCCCCCGAAGAGGGAGTGAGCGCGATCGCCATTGCGTCGCTCGCCATCGCCGACCTGGTAGAGAACGGCTGGCACGGGCTCATCGAAAAACCGGGCGGCAAGGGGACCAGCAATGTCGGCGTGATCCAAGGTGGCTCGGCGACCAACGTCGTCACCGAGCACGTCACGCTGCGAGCCGAAGCACGGAGCCACAACAGCAAGTTCCGCGAACGGATCGTCAAAGAAATCGAGAAGGCCTTCACTCGCGCCGCGGCGAAGGTGAAGAGCTCGCTCGGAAAGAAGGGACGCATCGAGTTCCAAGGGCACTTGGACTACGACTCGTTCCGCCTGCCGGACAACGATCCCTCGATCCAGGCCGCGAAGGAAGCGATCGAAGCCGAAGGGGGCAAAGCCGAACTCTCCATCAGCAACGGCGGCCTCGACGCCAATTGGCTCGCCGCCAACGGTGTCCCCGCCGTCACGCTCGGCTGCGGCCAAAAAGACATCCACACCGTCAACGAAAAGCTCGACATCGAGCAGTATGAATTGGCGTGCCGACAAGCGCTAAGGTTGGTGACAGCGGAGTAAATCGCTTCACCAACAATAGCCGAGGACCTACGCGTCGTCGGACAGAAGCCGTGGAGAGATCCCACCTCGTTCCTACGCTCTGCGTAGGAACACACTGGACGACCGCTCTGCGGTCATTCGTGCGGTAGGGCCGCGAAGCGGCCGAGCATGTGTTCCCACGCGGAGCGTGGGAACGAGGCAACAAAGCCTAAATCCCCAAATTCGCCAAGCCATCCGCCAGACGTCCCAGCGCCTGCGCGAGCTGTGGGTGTTCGGCTTCGAAGTCGGTCATCATTTCGCGGAGGCTGTCGCTCGACGGGGCGTTTTCGCCGGTGGGCTTGTCGCCGGTTAGCAGATGGGCGATGTCCTGCATCACGGTTACCAGCATCTCTTTGGTGGGCGCGTCGACGGTTTCGACGGTGCTCAGCTCTTGATGCAGTTTGGTCAGTTCGCCACGAAGTTTGTCCGCGTCCATCTCATCGCCCTGAAGAAGGTCACTAAGGTATCTAGCTCTATTGTAGCAGAGTTCCGCGGGGCAGCGAAGCAAAGGCGTAGCCGTGGCGAGCCGGGAGCGTTAGCGACCGGAGTTTTAAACTGCTAAAGCGATTTACCTCCGGGCGCTGACGCTTCCGGCTCGCCTGTGATTAACCTGCGACCTTCGTCGGCCAAGCCACTTGGTGGGCCGCACTTTCGACGATGCCGGTGTCGATGATTGCCACGCTCGACGCGGCACCCACCACCATCGCGAAGTCGGCGAGCCTCGCCACTTGCCGCGGCACGCCGTGGGACAGGCTGTGCAGCAGTCGAAGGGCGTCTTCGGTGAAGACTGGCTCCAGACGTCCGGCGGACATTAGGGCGTGTTGCAGGTAGTCGACCGTCGTGTCTTCGTCCCAAGCGTAGAGTTCGATTCGCAGGTCGATCAGCTCGAGCAGCGTGTCGGGCCAGCGCGAAGATTCTTCGGGCGTCGCGGCAAGCACAATGGTCCATGCCGCTCCCGCCATGCCCGCCACCCGGACGAGGCGGACGAACTGCTGGCACAGATCGGGGCCGGCCTGCCCCGCGTCGTCCACCAGCACCATGCCGGTCTCGCGTCGCCAAGCGTGCTCGGCCGCGGTATCCGCCAAACGCTGCCACAGTCGCGAAACGCTATCGCCCAGCGTTGGCTGCGCGTCGAATCCACACGCCACCTGCCACAGCCACTCGCGGGGCGTCATGCCAAACGCATCGACTTCGCCCGTGTAGCGACCATCGCGCACACGCTGACGTTTTGCTTCGCCCAGCACGATCGACTTCCCCATGCCCCGCGGCGCGACCAGCGCACCGAGCGGACGATGTTCACTCGCCAGATAGTCGATTCGCGCGAGCGCCTCCTGCTGAGGCGGGGCGGGATACGCCTCGCCTTCGGGGCGGTACGGCGAGCGATCGAGTTTCCAGTGACGCAGGTAAGACATGGAAGTTGCGATTCGTAGCTGGGGATTGGGATGCGCGCACTCAGTCGTCATAATCGGCCCTCAAAGCAAGCAATCTTCAACCCCATTGTGCTAGCACGCCCCCTCATGTCCGACCGCTACTACCTCGCCACGCCCCCCGCCGATGGCACCGCCACGCTCGACGCCGCCGAGGCCCACCACCTGCTGCATGTCATGCGGGCGAAGGTCGGCACGGCGGTCACACTGTTCGATGGCCGTGGCGGTGAGTACGACGCCACGATCGCGAAGTGTGGCCGGAGCGAGGTACTGCTGTCGGTCGCCGAGCGTCGCGAAGTGAATCGCGAGCTACCCGTCCGAATTACGCTAGGCGTCGCGATTCCCAAGGGGGATCGCCAGAAGTGGCTCGTCGAAAAACTCACCGAACTCGGCGCGGCGAAGCTGGTTCCGCTCTCCACCGAACGAAGCGTCGCCGATCTCAAGGGCAAGTCGCTGGAGAAGCTTGAGCGCAGCGTAATCGAAGCCAGCAAACAGTGCGGCCGCAACACGCTGATGGAAATCACAGAGCCTGTGGCGCTGGGCGAGTTCCTAAGCACCTCTAGCGACCTACGACTCATTGCTCATCCGTCCGGCGAGTCGCTAGCACACTCGAAGCGAGGTGAAGCGAAAGAAGTGGCGATCTTGATCGGGCCCGAAGGAGGTTTCAGCGACGCCGAAGTCGACGCGGCCCGCGCCGCCGGTTGGCAATGCGTCGGCCTGGGGGCGAGCATCTTGCGGATCGAAACCGCGGCGCTGGCGATGGTGGCCGTGGTGGGTTTCGGTATTGGCGGTGCGCGTTAGCCGCGTGCTAGAATACGTATATGCCACTCGTTTACATCGAAACATCGATCGTTAGCCACGCGACAGCTATTCGTAGCTCGGATCCCGCGATGGCTGTGCTCCAGGATCAAGCGAAGCAATGGATGCAGGAACAGTCGAAGCTCTATGACTTAGTGACTTCGCAGTTGGTCTTATCTGAAGCTCGTCGGGGAGATCGAGATGCGGCACGAAGGCGATTGGAGATGCTGGCTAACATACCGGTGCTAGATGATAACCCGGATGTCGAATACCTAGCTGACCAGTTATTGTCTCGTTCGCTAATCCCGAAGAATGCTCGCTTAGATGCTCTACATGTCGCATCCGCAGCCCTGGCAGGCGTACAATACTTACTGACCCAAAACTGCCGGCATATTGCGAACGCCCACGTACTCCCGCGCGTCTACAAGCTGTTGGACGAATTGGGCGTCGCGGGGATGTTAATTGTCACCCCCTTTGAATTTCTTGGTGGAAACGATGACGAATCCAATTCTTGAAGAGCTGTACGAAGCGCGCCGTCAGCTACAAGCTGAACATGGCCAGGACCTCAAGGAGTTTTTGCACGAGGGTCTTCTGGAAACCATCGCATCAGGGCATCCTGTCGCCAAGATAGAGCAAAAACGGCTTCGAACGGCGTGCGAAGAAACGAACCAGCACGAATCCACAACGGCGCGTTAGCGTCAAACCATCGCAGCGCGCCGGGGCGTCCTCGCCCCCAGAAACTCAACAAGCCAAGAGTTCGCGTAGCTAAATCGCCTCACGTCCGGGGTCGGGGAGGACCCGGCTCACACGAAATTTACTCGTCCACCTTCTCTGCTTCAGTCCGCTCGATCGTCCCGAACAGATTCCCACCATGATTCGCGCCGGACCAGTGACCTGCGTAGTGTCCCGCGTGGAACAAGACTCGCGCGCTGTAGGTGCCGAGGCCGGGGAAGCCGATGTTGTCGACCACGATCACCGGCGTGTCGCCCGCCCATTCGACGGGCAGCGTCATTGGCAGCGTGACGTCGTTGTTGCCGTAGCGGATCCGCGACTTGAAGAGCCAGTTGCCTTTGTCGTCCAGCTTGCGGACTTCGACCAAGTCGTAGCGATCGCCCTGCAATCGCGGCGGGCCCTCTGCATCCGCATCGGTGACGGTAAAGAAGCCCTTGAGCGTCGCCCCGGTGAGCGACTTGGCAAACGCTGTTTCGCGATCGTTCATCTCGACCGCGGGCTTCTCGGGCTCTGGCTTAGGAGCCTCTTGAGCGATGGCCGGGCTCCAGCACAATGCTACAACGGCAACCACCAACATCGACAACGGTTTCATCGCTCATCTCCATCGCTCAGGGGATCGATCGCAACATTCTGGCTGCTTTCAATCTACCCCTGTGACGCGTGGCGATCTAGCGCTACCGCAGCTTGCGGATCGGCTGATAGTACCGAGCCGTGTTGTTGTAGTGAGTGCCGTGACCGGTGCCGGGAACGCCGCTTTGAGGCTGAGGAGCCGAGTACGAGGCGGCCCGCACTTGGTACTGCAAATTGTGAATCTGCCGCTCGGCCGAGTTGTTGACCTGCGCCTGATCGAGCGCGGGGCGAACGTACGCGAAGTAGTTTGGCAGCGCTTCGTTCGACTCCTCGATGAACAGATTAAGGTAGGGGCTGATCGTCGGCGCGGCCGTCACTCGGCCTTGGAACGGCTTAACTTGCTGCCGCACGGCGGGCGGAGCCGACACGCCACCACCCGACGGACGCTGCGGCAACTGCGCGAGCGCACGTGCCGAGGTGTTGCCACCGTAGAAATCGACCACGTTGCGAACTTGATTCGGCAGGTGCGCCGTCGACTCGGCCGGCAGTCGCTGCATCGGCGAAGCGGGCGACACCAATCGACGCGGCATCGCTGGCGCGGCTTGCGGGATCGCAGGTGGTACTTGGGCTGCCGGTGCTGCCGGAACCGTCGGTGCCACTTGGACTGGCGGTGCCACGGGAGCCACCGGGGCGACGGCTGACGCCTGCACCACAGGGGCCGAGGCCTCCGCCGATTCTTCGACAATGCGAGCCGTCCAGTTAGGCACCGCGGGTGGAGCGTCGTTGTCCGCCCCCAACGCTAGCGTCCCACCGCCGAGCACCATCGCCACGCAGCATAAAGTCCACTTGGTCGTCACGGCGACCTCCCCACAAGATGAACAAGATGAACAAGATGAATCGAGACAAGCATCCGCGGCACGCCTTGGTGCACCGCTACGGATCCACTAATCGTCACGGTCGGCGTGGAGACTTTGAAGGAGTTTCCGGCTTTCAAAATTTAGAGGGCCCCAGTGAGCCGGGCCGTCCCCGGCCCCGGAATGCTAGAAGCGGGCAAAGCATGGCCTTGGGCAACGTTTCCGGGGGCGAGGACGCTCCGGCTCACTTGCACCAACTAGAGCATTGCTAGCAGCGTCCTCTTCGCCTCGATGCCGTCACCGCTCGCGAGGTAGATGAGCGCCCCATTTATGGCTCGCACCTGTTCGTCGGTGAAGGGCACCGCCGCGCCGACTTCGAACGCCGCGGGAACGACAACATTTGCGATCCGCGCGAGCAAGTCGTCGATCCCTAACCGCGTCGTCGCCGCGGTGAGAACGAAACATTCGTTCGCGCGATCTGCCAGCTGTTCGCACTCTGCCGGAGTGAGCAAGTCGACCTTGTTAGCGACTTCGACCATCGTTTTGCCAGCAGTCCACGCGTCGAACTCGGTGGCCGCCGGTTCGCCAGCGATCCACGTACGCGCGTCGTCCACTCGGAGTACCAGATCGGCCGCCGCGATCGCTTCGCGGGCCAGCTCAATGCCGGCTTGCTCGACGCCACTCGTCGCCAGTCGCAAGCCGGCGGTGTCGACCAGTTCGACGGCCCAGCCATCGATCGCGGTGGTCGCCGTGACTAAGTCGCGCGTCGTGCCGGGTTGGTCGAACACGATCGCCCGCTCGTAACCCACCAACGCGTTGATCAAGCTGCTTTTGCCGACGTTTGGCGGACCGGTGAGTACCACCCGTGCCGGGCGCGTGAGCCGCTGGCCGAGAGACCAGCGATCGCGGAGCGAGTGCAATGCTTCACGAGCTTTCGCGGGCTCGTGGTCGACGAGCGTCGCGATTCGTTCGATCTCCGCCGCGAGCCCTCCGTTCAACTGATCAAGCAGCACCAATGCGGCCTTCTCGGTTTGCACACGACCGAGCATCTCGTGCGCGGCGGCTGCGATTTTGTCCTTCGAACGCCCGGCTAGCCAATCGCGTTGCTCAACCGCCTTGCACCCAGCCGCGACCAGCGAATCGACAATCGCCCGACTCGCCGCCACGCCGCCGTGGCAGTGCACTTCCACTCGACCCTCCAGCCGCGTGATGACCACTTCCTCGCCCGGCTCACCACTCCAGCGCCCAAACGCGATGCGACGCAAAGGTACTTCGCCCAGCCGCCTACCACTCGCCGCGGTGAACAACGGCTCGACCAACTCCACCGCCTCTGCCCCATCGACACTCACCACCGCAATCGCGCCACGCCCCGCGGGGGTCAGCACGCAAACAGTCGTTGGTTTGTTGGAGAGAGAGAGCATGTCGCAAAGAAGACAGAAGAAAGAAAAAGAATGGGACGCGGATCGGCGCGGATTTGGCAGGATGAACGCGGATTTGTAGAAACTAGTAAGCGATTAGACGGCGAGCGACACGAGTATCTTCTTGAACTAGATCCGCGACAATCCTGCCCAATCCGCGTTCATCCGCGTCCTATTCTTTCTTCTTCTTTCTTCCTACCCCGCCGCAATCGCTAACCCAGCCAGTACCAAGTGGGGAATGTATCGCACCGTGTAGTCGGGTGAGCCTAAGAGTCGTGCCATGTCGGGGGAGGTACTGCCGGTGACGAATACTTGGGGCGGATTGACTAGTCCATCACGCTGGCGGGCGATCAGCTCGCGGACCGCGCCGACCGCGCCCCAGTACAAACCGCTTTGAATCGCCGCCGTGGTGTTGGTTCCAACGGGGGGTGGCGACTTGCCTTCTAGCTGTGGCCTTACGGCGGGCAGCGCGTCGGTCTTGGCATGAAGCGCATCCGCTGCCGTACCTACGCCAGGCAGAATCGCTCCCCCTTCGAACGCGCCATCCGCTGACACCAAGTCAACCGTAATCGCCGTCCCAAAGTCAATGACAATCGCGGGCGTGTTTGCGCGGCGGATCGCGTTCGCCGCGACCGCCGTCGCGAGTCGATCGATGCCGACGCGGGCAGGCTCGTCGGTGCGGTTCTCGATCGGGAAGTCACTCCCCGTTAGCTGCCGCAGATGATTCCAAGCCCCACCCGAGTACTCACGCAGGAACTCGGCCAGCACGTTCGCACCAGGTCGATTCACGCTCCCCACTACAAACGGCGTGCCCGGCAACACGAACTCCGCTAGCCAATCGGCCAGCGGCGCGATGTCGTACGTCCCTGGTGCATCGCCCGGCGAAACAGCCAGCGTCTCCACCGGCTCGGGCAACCCGGTAGTACCCACGGCCGAGTTGATAACAGAGTCGCGATCAAACCGCCCCAGCTTCATCCGGCTGTTGCCAATATCGACGGCGACAAGCGACTGGAGTTGCATGCGGGACTAACCACGGGGAGCACGGAGGGAAAATGACCAAGGACGAATTAACAATGACCAATGAAGAGAGAACTGTCTATTCCCCTGCATTGGTCATTGAGCTTTGGACATTGGTCCTTCCGACGCCTAGGCTTTCTTCTCCGCCGGCGCGGCTTCTTCGGCCTTGGGGGCGTCTTCTTGTGCTTCGCCCTTGGCTTTGATGGTGTCGAGTTCCTTGCGGAGCGTCTCCTGCTCCTTCCGCATGTCGCCAATCAGTTTGCGGAGCTCGCGGACTTCGGCGGGGACGAACGGGGCGTCTTCTTCCAGTTTCTTGATCGCACCCTTGGCGACCATCTGGTCCCGGCCAATCCCTTCGCGACTCACAAACGTGGTCAGCGCCGGAATCGACTGCGGATCGCCCAGCTCGCCGAGCGCCTCGATCGCACCTACACGCACGCGGCGTGCCGGGTCTTGCAGCGAGGTTTCGAGCAGCACGCGGACTTGGTCCTTGTCGTCCGATTCCTTCCACAGCTTCGCGAGCACCGACAGCGCCTCGGCGTAGTCGCGATCGACGAACTGCTGGCGGTCTTGTTGCAAAGCACGCAGCACCTTACCGCGCAGCTCGGCATCGCCCGTCTCGCCCAGGGCCTTGATGGCGGCCGAGGCGATGAGGTTGTTGAAACTGTCACGCTCCATCGCGGCCTCGATCTGCCGGCGAACGTCCTCGGCCGGGTACTTGGCCATGCCGCGAATCGCCACGGCGACGATCGCCGGGTTCTTCTCGTTGGCGACCACTTTCTCCAGCACGTCGAGCGACTCGGGGCGATAGATCTTGCCAATCTGCTCGATCACTGCCAAGCGAACGCGGGCGTCCTCTTGCTTGCCACTCGCGGCCAGCGCCTCGAACGACTCGTCGGTGCCAATCTTCTCCAGCGACTTCGCCGCCTGGATCCGCACGCCATAGAACTCGTCGTTGTTCAAAGCTTCCTTGAGCAGCCCCACGGCCTTCTGCGTCTTGTCGTTGCCCAGGGCCTTGGCGGCGAGCAATCGGCCGATCATGTCGTCTTCGAGCACGATCTGCTTCTCGAGCATCGTCATCGGTTTCTCGAAGTCGACGTCCGCCAGCACGGTGTACTCGGGATCGAAACGCACCACCTCGGGCTGAGCCGCGAGCGGCACGAAGAACTCCTGCTTCGCCTTGGTCAACTCGATGGCATGATCCACCGGCTTGCCATCGACGATAAAGCGGAGCTTCGTCGGAATCTCGAACAGGGCACGCTTGTCATTGACTTCCTGCGTCTGCTCGATGGTCACCTGAGCCAGCTTTTCCTTCGGCAGCCAGTTGTAGCGGACCTTCAGCTTCGGCGTGCCGGGACCATAGACCCATTGATCGAAGAACCGATCGAGCTCCTTGCCCGACACTTCTTCGAGTGCCGCGATCAGGTCGGCGGTCACCACGCTCGACTGGCCGTTTTTCTCCAGGTAGTGGCGAATGCCCTTGCGATACAGGTCCTCGCCCAACTGGCTGCGGAGCATGTGCAGCACCCAGCTTCCCTTGGGGTACGCCCGGAAGTCGAACTGCTCCCACGCATTGTCGTATCCGCGGTACACAATCGGCTTGGGGTTGTCGGTCTGCGGCAGGACGTCGTCGGTCGCGTCGCCCCACAGGCCGTAGAGCATCGCGTCACGGCCCAATTTGTGGCCATCGTAAAGGTGCGTGTAGTAGCTCGCGAAACCTTCGTTCAGCCACAGATGAGCCCAGTCCTCGCAGGTCACGTAGTCGCCAAACCATTGGTGCGCCATCTCATGGGCGTCCAGGTTGCGGCTCGAATAAATGTTCTCCGTCTCGTCGGCGAAGATCGTGTTGTGGTACAGCGTCGTGATCGACGTGTTCTCCATACCGCCACTGGTGAAGTCGCGAATCGTCGCCTGGTCGTACTTGTCCCACGGGAACGGCATACCGATCTCGTCTTCGTAGAACTCCATGATCGTCCGCGTATCGAGGAACGCGTTGTCGGCGTGCTCGGCGAGCGTTGGCTGGGCGAAGAAACGCAGCTTCACGTCCTTATGCTGATCTTCCAGCACATGAAACTTGCCGGCCACCAAACACACCAGGTAGCTGGCGTGCGGCTTGTCTTGCAACCAGTGCACGCGCTTCATGCCGTCTTTGGTCTCTTCCGAAACCACCCGGCCGTTCGACACCACCTTCATCTCCTCGGGCACCGTGCAAATGACTTCGGTGGTCGAGCGCTCGTTCGGATAGTCGAAGCAAGGGAACCAGTGCGGCGCCTCGTGCGTTTGGCCCTGCGTCCACACGTGCGTGTCCTCGGCGGGATAGCCAAGCTCGGGCGTGCGGAAGTACAAACCCTTCTGCGGCTCGGCCGTGTAGGTAACGGTCACTTCGACCTTCTTCCCCACCGGCACGGGCTCGGCGAACACCAAGGTGAGCTGATGATCGGTCACCACGTAGTCGGCGAGCTTCTCGGTCGATTCGACCTTCGAAACATCCAGCCGCTCGGCGTCGAGCGTCACTTGCTCCACCGGCTTCGAAATCGGCGCGAAGGTCAGCGTGGTCACGCCCGCGACGGTTCGCTTCTTGAAGTCAGGCACCACGTCGATCTTGATGTGCTGGACGTCCACCACGCGGTCGGGGGCGTACTTCCGCCCACTGGCATGGGTCATCGCCTCGGCGGCGAGCTCCGAATGATCCCGCCCGCAGTACCGGCAGATCATCCCCGTGGCCCCCCAAGCGGCGGAGCCACTCACGAGCACAGCGGCCAACAAACCCAACATCAAACGATTTCGCATCGGTGCAACTCTCGGATTCAAAGTGGCAAGTATTCAAAGCTCCGCCCGAGTGAGGGACACACGAGAGTCCCCTCTCCCCGACCCGCGCTGAGGGTCTGGGAGAGGGGGCTCGAACCTCAGGAGGAACTAGATCAACAATCTCAAGGCAGGACATTCGGCAGGACCGGCGGAACCAACCCGCGCGGAGTCCACCCAGTATATCCTGCCACCCGCCCGGCCGCGACGCGCGGAGCCAGGCACAATTTTGCGCAGCTTCCCAGCAGTTTCCGCCCGCGCCCATGAATTCTAACGAATAGGCCTCCTTCCCCTACGACACACCCCGCCAAGGGGTTCACGCGACCCCAGCGCTCACAGTCCCCTCTCCCCGTCCCGGGTGAGGGACGGGGAGAGGGGACTCGAACCCTGAGGGCCCCAGTGAGCCGGGTCGTCCCCGACCCCGGACCAAGCAGCCACATCCCGAACCAAAACCCACGACTCCCGTCGCGGGCTAACTCGAAATCGCCCTTTCCCCTTCCGCTCCCCCTTTTTCATTCGCCACCCACCAGCTTCGCGTCCCCTCTCCCTCGACCCTCACCGGGTCGGGGGAGAGGGGACTCTGGCTGCCCCCCCGAGTGGAGATTTCCCACTAGCTCCCCGAAGCCCCACGCGTCACGATGACGCTTAGCGCCCCATGCCTCGCGTTAGTGCGAGCCTTGTGGCCAGGTAGGCTGCAACGCGCGTGAGTCGCCCTAGGCTCGCGTCGCTTCACTCTTCTCCTTACTTTTCCAGGAGTCTACCGATGGAAGCCTTAATTCCAATTCTCATCCAACTCGTGGGTGGCGCTGCCGGCGGCAACGTGGTCGCCGCGCTCTTGAAGAACATCAATCTCAATAAGGTGATCGCCACCATCACCGGCCTGATCGGCGGCGTCGCCGGCGGCCAGATTGCCAATGTATTGCCCATGCTAGAGGAACTCATGAAAGGCGACGCCGGCATGGCCGCCAACGGTGGCATCGCCGCCGGCGGCGGTGCACTACTCACCTTCATCGTCGGAATGATCCAAAAGTCGATGGCGGGAGGCACCCCCTCGAACTGATCAAATCCAGCCACCCCTACTTTCACACCACAGCCTGCGACTAAGAGCTAGTCGCAGGCTGTTCTCGTTTGTAATGCCAACTTCACCCTCCCTCCGGGAGGGTCGCGCTATAAGCGCGGGGAGGGAAAAGCTGCGAAGTTTCACGTACAATGTCTGCCGTAACCGTAGGCCGCGATCAAGCTCCGCGCCGATCCGGCACTTAACGCCATGCCCCTTACATTTCCCATGCGCAAACGCCTCCTCATCGCCACCGGCGTCGCCCTCTTGGTGTTCGTCGCGTACTTCGCCTGGCAAATCGCGGGGCCTCCTGCGCCAATCATCGTCTCGCCGCAAACCACCGTCATCACAGCGCCACTCGCCGACGATGGTCTCCCCGACTACTCCGCCTACCTGCTCGGCAAGATGAAACAAGGCGTGACGCCCGAGAACAACGGGGCGATTCCGTTTCTTAGAGCGTTGTGGCCGGCGCAGGTACCGCTTGAGGGACAAGCACCACTGTGCAAAGAACTGGGTATGCCGATCCCGCCGCAGGATGGCATGAAAGAACTAGACATTGACCAGGCTTTCTGCGAGAAGCTCCTGAAGCACTACAAACGGGAATTCGGCCTTAACCAAGGCAGCAACATCGCTGCGAGCGAAGTGCCTCAGGATGAGGAAACGGAAGAAGGGGGCCTCGAAGAATCGGATCCGGAGTCGGATCTCGAAGCCTGGATTCAACTGGACTTGTTTGGGCACATCCAGGATCAGCCATGGTCCGCCGCTGGGATTCCGTTAGTCGCCAAGTGGGTAGAGGATTACGCCAGTGAGTACGATCTGCTCCACCAAGCGGCAGCGAAAGATCACTTCTACTTGCCGCCGACGGAACTGCTCACCGACCCCGAGATTCCCCTCTTCAGCATCTTCGACAGCAGCATGATGTCCGTGCGGACGGCGATGCGCAGCTTGCTAATCCGCGGTTACATGCGATTGGGGTCTGGCGACACGGCCGGCGCTTGGGCCGATTGCAAGGCGATCTACTCCCTATCACAACTTGCTCCAGCTTACTCAGCGAGAATCCGCTTCATTCCGATTGCCTGTGAAATGTGCGCTCACAGACTCACCACAAACATTCTTGCCTCCGACGATCTCACTCCTGAACTTGCCGAACAAATTCATACCTTTTTGATGAGCCTTCCACCCCACGACAGCATGGGCGAAACCATTGACGAGCATGAGCGGTTGCTGTTCGTCACGGGAGTACTCGACTTGGCGGGTGTGCGGAAGTCCAACACCAAGAATCCGGGCAGTCTGCGAAAGAGCTTCGGCCCGTTAGAACCACTCTCGCACCTGGCCATGGACTGGAACACCATGCTCACGCTCGGCAACGAGTGGTACGACAAACTCACCGACAATTTCAAACTGCCTTACCAGGAGCGCAACGCAGCCATTGACGTATTGGAGGCGGAAATCGACGCCGCCGGCACACCCACCGTGGGAGTCGTCGTCACCAGCGCACTGAGTCGCGACGCGCGGTCACGGCACGTCGGCAATGCCATCGCGAGTCTGTTAGTACCGGGCTTCTCTGCAATGGCGGACAGTGTCGATCGCGCCAATGCCGAGTTACAGCTTCAACAAATCGCCACCGCACTCGCTGTCCATCGCGCAACCCTCGGCTCGTATCCTGACTCCCTCTCCGACATCGACAAGTCGCTGCTCGCCCAGCAGACTGTCGACCCTTACGGCAACGCCGTGGTTTATCGCCGCACATCGGATGGCTTCTTGCTCTACTCCCTCGGTCCCAACGCCAAAGACGACGAGGGTTCAAACGGCCCATGGTCGATCTACAAAGGCCACCGCGCCTCCGTCACTGAAGTCGAAGACGATCGCCTCCGCGCTGCGCTCGGCGAACCACCACGCCCCGAGCCCGAAGAGTCTGAAGACGATAGGGAAGCCGACGACCTGTTCGACGCTTCGCCACCCCTCGACTTCCTCACGCCCCCCGAAGACTCCGACGACATCGCCATCCGACTTCCTCTCCTCCCGCGCCCCCTCCCGAAGTTCAATCCGACCACCGAGTGACGGCACCCACTCGCGATTAGTCCCTTTACCCCAAGCGCGCCGGAAAACGTGGACGCCATGAGTCAGGTGGGTTACGATGGTCGCACCACTCGTCGACCCCCTCGCCCGCTCCTATAGAACTTCGGCCACATGCTCCGTTTGCTTTCCGTTCTCGTCGCGCTCGTCGCATTCACTTCTGCGTCCATCGCTCGCGCTCAAAGCGACCCCGCGAACTTCGACACCGTCATCAACCTTCCCGGCGACACGCTGCCCGTGGAGATTGGTTCGTCGACGCAGCTCAACGTCAACGCGGGGGGCGCGCTCCCTGCCGATTTTCTCGCCGGGCTCGAAGATGGCACTAACACCAACACCGAGGTCAACATACTCGGCGGCGACGTCGGTCCCTACTTTGTTTCCATCAACTCGGTGGTCAACATCACCGGCGGAACGCTCTCCGACTTCTTCGCCGGCGGGACGAGCGTCTACAACATGTCGGGCGGCACCATCACCGGCGATCTCGCCGGACTGTACGACGACACGCAGTTCAACCTCTCCGGCGGAACCATCGACCTCTCGCTCGAACTCTACGAGGGGACCGAGATGAACATGACCGGTGGCACCCTACTCGGAGGCGACACCGGCGTCGTGGTCGACACCGGCAGCACCTTTCAAATGTCGGGCGGAGTGCTCGGTCCGGGTGTCCGAGTGGGCAATGGCGGCGAGTTCGAAGTGAGCGGCGGTGCCATTGGCGGACGATTCACCGCGAACAACTCGGCAACCATTCGTATCACCGGCAACGAATTTCGCCGAAATGGCACCGCCTATACCAGCAACACCATCATCTTGAACCCTGCCGACACTTTCACCGGCACACTGGCCGATGGCACGCCGTTCGTCTTCAGCCTGCCGGCGGGTGACGCGTTGTCCACCATCCAATTGGTACGCGTGACACTACCCAGCGCCGGTCCCAGCCCGCAGGTGATCAATGCCGAGAACCCCGTGGGCCCCGCCGGACTCCGCGTTGGTAAAACGCTCACGCTGCAAGAAGGGGGAAGTCTCGGCGGCCTGTTTGCGGTGACCGAAGGCACCCTGAACATCGAGGGAGGCACCGTTGGCCATGGCCTCGAAGTCGCTCGCAGCACGGTGAATATCACGGGTGGCACCATCGGCGTGGGGCCCGAAGTGGACCCCAAGTTTCGTATCATCTCGACCAGCGTCGTCACGATGTCGGGGGGAGTGATTGCGAGCGATGTCGAAACCTACATCGGAAGCCAATTGAGCGTCAGCGGTGGAACGATCACGGGAAATGTCGAAGCCGCAGGGGGAACCATCCAGGTGACCGCAGGAAACTTCAATGAGTTCGTCTTCCGTGGCGGAACCACCGGTACCATTTCGGGTGGCAACTTCGAGAGTGTCTCGGTTGGAGACGCCAACTCCGTGCAGATTAGCGGTGGCAATCTGGGGCACTCGTTCCTTAGTATCGGTGGTGGCGCCCGACTCATCGGCGGCGAGTTCAAACGCAATGGCACCAACTACACAAACTCCAGCGTTGGCATCTCCACAGAGGACGTCTTCACCGCCACGCTCGCCGACGGGACGGTGGTCATCTTCAGCCGCGAAAATGGCGATAATCTAACCAATGTCTTGCTAACGCCCGCCACGCTTCCCCCCATCGATCTCAACCCCATGGTGGTCGACTCACCCACGAGCGTTGTCCCCAAAGGCCTTCGCACGAATCAATCGCTCACCCTCCGCGAAGGTGGCACGCTGCCTCGGCACTTTGCGGCGGTGAGTGCGACGATCAATATCGAGGGAGGCGAAGCCCTTGCCGGCCTTGAAGTCGCATCGTCCGCGGTCAACATCTCCGGCGGCACCGTCACCGCCTTAGCCGCCCACCAGCAAAGCCAAGTCCGCATCTCCGGCGGAACTTTCAAAAGCCCCGACGACTACAACGCCTCGACCTACCTCGCCACCAAGAGCAATACCGTCGTCACCGATGGCGTGTTCGAAGACACCTTCGAAACCGTCGGTGGCACGGTCGAGATTCAAGGGGGCACCTTCGAAGGAATCCTCGATTTATCGTGGGGCACCGTTGCTCGCGTCCGTGGCGGCGAACTCTCGGGCCTCACGGTCGACCAGGACTCCGAGCTCCACCTGATTGGCTCCCAGTTCCTCATCGATGGCGCCCCCATCCCCGGTCTTGTGCTTAACCAGCGGAGAACGATCAATCAGCGGACGGGGTCGTTCACAGCCATTCTGGCAGATGGTTCCGTCATTGATTGGGAGTCGCTGGGACCAGTCGACTCGGTAAACATCAGTTTCGACGCACTCTTTACCGTCACCCCCATCCTCCCCGGCGATTACAACGGCGACGCCGTGGTGAACCTCGCCGACTACACGGTGTGGCGTGACCGACTTGGTAGCACCGCGACTCTCCCCGGCGACATCACCCCCGGCACCGTCACTCAGGCCGACTACGATGTCTGGAAAGAGCACTTCGGTCAGGTCTTCCCACCAGCCTCGCTCGCCAGCACCACGCAAGTCCCCGAGCCAGCCGCCTGGATGCTTTCCGTCGCCGCGTTAGCACTTGCTTGCCTCTCTCGTTCCCACGCTCCGCGTGGGAATGCATGCCCGGCCGCTCCGCGGCACTAGTGCCAACGCGGTGGCACGGACACTCGGCCGCGTCCAGCAGCGTCACTTCGCCGACTCACCACGGCCGTGTGTCCGTGTGCGCAGCACAAGAGGCGACACCCGACCCCAGCATCAAGAAGTGCAGCATCTGCTGTCGCAAGCGAATGGCAAGCGAGATCCTTCAGTCGCCTAGGCTCCTTCAGGATGACAATAGTTCCTTCACTCCACACGCACTTCCAGCTTGGCATCCATCCACTTCGCCTTCGGCTGCCGGTCGGCCAAGGTTACTTCTAGCTCATTCGCGCCCTGCCGAAAATCGTCCGCGCTGACCTCGAACTGGTACCAGTCTTTCTCGACTTTGCCAGGCCGCAGTTCCTTGTCATTCAGGGCAAAGCGTAGCGGCACGTCCGATTCCTTCAGCCCTCGCACCTGAAACGCCAGAGTCAGCCGCGCGTTCTTGGGCAGCTTCTCGGCAATGTGTAGCGTCGCGCGCTGCGTGTCGCTGCCGCGAAACTCGCGGGGGTTCGCCGGGTTCAGCGTCTCGATCTTTTGCCACTCGGCGTAGGGCAAGTTACCACCGTTCGCACGATGCGCGCCGCGGAACGAAGCAAAGTAGTCGCGGTCGAGCTCGGCGAGCTTCGCGGGGTCGCCCAGCTCGCGCCAATGCGGGGCGGTGGGCTCAGGACCGTTGAACATCAGCACGCCATCCATGCCCGACGCCCAGGCCTCCAGCGCCCGCGCGCGAAACACGGGTAGCGTCCCTCGCATCGCCTGAGCCACCGCCGGGTCGTCCGGGTCCTTCACCCGGCTCTCGTCGAGCGACGGATACGCCAGCACTCCGTAACGCTTGGCGAGCTTCGCCGTATAGTCCCACTCGTTGAGCTGAAAATAGCTGCTCGTCACCAGTCGATCGACGAGCCCCGCAGCAAGCCACGCTTCGAGGTCCAGGCCAATCGCGCGGCAATACTCGACCGAGTCGGGGACGCGTATCGATACGAGTAGCGGACGCCCTCGCTCGTCGCCGATCCGCTTGGTCATCGCTCGCACTTTGGTCACGAGGTCGGTCATCTGTGCGAGTTCTTCGGCAGTCGCTTTCTTGCCTTCGTAGGTCGAACGGAAGAACACCGGATGACGGAAGAAATCGAGATGCACACCGTCGATGTCGTAGTTGGTGCATCCCTCGGTGAGATACGCGAGTACCGAATCGCGAACCACCGGCTGCGAATAATCGACCGCCGACCACGCCCCGGTGACCGGCTTCTTGAACTTGGTCTCCATCAAGCACTCGGGGTGCTGGTGCTTGAAGTCATTCTGCTCGAACCGCCAAACGCCCATCGCGTGCTTCGTCGAGTGATCGTGCACGTCGTTCATCCGCACGCTCTCGAACACCTCGAGGTCGTTCTCTTTGCAGAACTTCACCGTGATGGCGAGGGGATCGGTCCCAAGATCGAACAAGTCTTGCAGTCGATTGTTGGGGTACTCCTTGGGGCAATCAACCAGCGGCTTCCACACCTTGCTCTGCCGCGAGCAAGTCCCGAATCCACCATTGGTGCAGTAGTAGATGGAGTCCACGTGGGTCCCCACGAGATCGGTGGTCCGTCTTCGAAGATGGCTCTCCACCAGCGGCTCGTCGAATCCTCGCATCGCCTCGTTGCCATCATTGTCGCAGATGATCCGCGGAGCCTTACGGTCGGCGGGGTCGGCAGCAAACACGTTCGCCGCTAACAACATGGCGATGGCTATCGTGAAGGTCGCAAGTTTTCGAGGGGACATATATAAGTGCCTGAGAGAGGACCAAGTCGCAGCACTGCCGCAGGCCACGACGCAAGTGCATACTACGGTATACCATACCAAGACGCAAGCAAATTTGGCGGAGTGGCGTAAGCATCCTGCTCGCCAGCTTCCAGCCGCGGAGCGGCGTCAGCGCATAGCCAGGGGCGCGAGCCCCTGGACCAATCGCCCCCACACCGAAGGCCGCGGAGCGGCGACAGCGAAATCACCTTTGGCCTCAAACCACTACAACGTCCGCCGGGCACCCCACTCACTCCAGCTCTCTCTCTCTCTCTCTCCGAGGCTGGAGCTCGCTGTCGCCGCTCCGCGGCTCACGGTCAAACGTTGCCCATCCAACCAGGGGCTCGCGCCCCTGGCTATGCGCTGTCGCCGCTCCGCGGCTGGGGAAAACGAGGCAATTTTTCCCCACATTCTCCTCAGAATTCCCGGTCCGAAAACTATTTGCGAGAAAATGTACGTTTGTCCAAAAAGGGACTAGAAAGTACGCGCGCCTGTGGTAGGTTGATGACTGTACATATAAGTAGGCCGGATCAAGTGGAGCGCCGATCCGGCAAAGGACGCTAGAAACGAAGGAGAAACTGAGCCATTTAAAACACGCACACGCCATCCATTTACTAGCCACGAAGTGGCGCGCTTCGATAGCCCAGGACGAAGTCCTGGGAACTCGTCCATAACGCCGCGATAGTCCCAACGGGACGCGCTACCGGCGCGCCACGCGTGACCGTAGCGCGCTCTTTCAGAGCTGGCAATCACCATCTCATCACCCTACCCAGGGCTGCGCCCTGGGCTATCGAAGCGCGCTCCGTTGGAGCTAACCGCTTCGCGTCTTTGCGCCTTTGCGTGAGACAAGAACCAAATCAAACGCGAGAAGCAAACGGCGATATCGCGAGCGCCAACAACTGCAAACCGCCAAGCGCCGGGTCGGCGCGGAGCTTGACCCGGCCTACTAGTCGCATGGACCGTTCACTCGCAAACTCAGCCCCCACCCCAGCCCTCCCCCGAGACGTCGTTGCGATCAAAGTGTTACCGACGAGCAACGTACCCCGCGCAACGACTTGGGGGAGGGAGTTAGAAACATAAAGTCGCACCTGCGGTTTACCCCTGCGACATTACTCTTTTCAGTCCCGAGAGCAAGCAATGAATTCGACCGAGAAAACACGATGTTTTTTGACGCACGCGGCCTCGCGCAAAAAGAATAAAGTCGCACCCAATGAAAAAGTCCTTCTACTCCTTCACCGGCTTTGTTTCGGGTGTTGCTCGGTCGCGAAGGAGGTCAAAGCCATTCGCGCCGATCACGTTGAAGCCACCATCCTTGTTGTCGTTGGTGAAGCCGTCGTAGGCGTTCTTTGCCAGATAGACGTGCACGTGGTCACCCACGGACGGCAGGCCTCGGTGACCGTTGGTGCTGGGTGGTACGGCACCTTCGCCAGTCCACTTCCGAGTCCAATAACGGACGTATACCGGGGCTGCTTCGGGCTCGATATCACCCTTCGTACAACGTTCGACGGCGATCTCCGCGACGTATCGAGTAACTTGCCAGTCGCCGGACTCTTCCTGGTAGGAATAAATGGCGAGCACGTGGCCGTCGATGACGTGGGTGGCAGTTTCGAAGAGCTGCTCGTTACTGAGGTCGACCTTTTCGGCTTGCGCCAACCGACCTGCCGACGTGAACATGAACACGACCAACGCCAATACACATAACCTTCGCATGTCTCTTATCCTTTGCTGTAGAACGCGCATCAGCCCAAACGCTGAAAAGCTACAGCGATAGACGCGAAGCCGAACCGAAAGTTCCGCCATGCAAAAAATTGAAGGCCCAATGCTGGGAATTGATCATTTACGGCAAACCCGCCAACTAGCGAGGTTGCGTGGGGCGATGCGACACCCGCTCGGCGGGAGGCAGATCAACCAGCGTGGTCAGGTTGCCGGTGATGGGCGTGCTCTCGAAACGCCCGTCCGCTTCGTGCAGCGTCACGGGGCATGGGCCCACGGGGGCCAGCATCGTGCCGTGGATCATCGCCGACAGGTCGGTGCCGACGGGGACTTCGAGACGGAATCGCTCGAACAAACGCGGAATCGTCGTCCGCAGGATCTCGAGTGCGAGCGGCCCGCCGAGGCACATGCGAGCCCCTGCACCGAAGGGCAAGTACTCGTACGTCGACGGCTTGATGTCGAGCCAGCGCTCGGGGCGGAAGCTGCGAGGGTCGCTGTAAAGCTGCGGCAAACGATGCGTGATGAACGGCGTGAAAATCACCGGCGTGCCTGGCGGGCAGTCGAACGGACCGATCTTCACCCGCTGGCTGGTGACGCGCTGCGAGTACGCCGAAGCGGGGAGCACGCGCATGCTCTCTTTGATCACGCGGTCGAGCAAGCCTGTTTGCTCGCTTGCCGGGGCGTTGAACTCGTCCGCCAGGTCGGCCATCACGTGCGGGTGCTGGGCAAGGAGCAGCAGTGTCCACAGGTGCGAGTGAGCGGTGGTCATGTGCGCGGCACCAAACAGCACGCACGCCTGGCCCACGAGTTCCTCGTCGGTCAACGTGCCGTGCACGCCGTTGCCGCGAACCAGCAGCGACAGCACGTCGATCGCTTCGGCGTGGTCGGCGATTCGCTGGCGGCGCGAGGCGATCATTCGTGTGACCGAATCTTCGAGCTCCACAGCTTGGGCGAGGAGCGACTCGTAACCGGCATCGAACGCAGCGCTCGGCACCAATGCTCCGGTGCCAATTTCATGCATCGTACCCACCCAGTCGGCGATCTGCTCGCCGAGCAAGTAGGCGTGCTCGTAGTCGTCCATGCCAAACAGCAAACTGCTGGTGACGCCAAGCATGTAGCGGGTCATCTCGTCGGCGAGGTCGATCGTCTGACCCACCTTGAGTTGATCGAGCCACTCGTCGGCGAGCGTTTCGATGATCGCCTGATAGCCGGAGATCGCGCGGAGGCCGAAGGGTTCTTTGACGATGCGACGGTTGCGAGCGTGTTGGTCGCCATTCATCCCCAACAGACCGGACGTGAGCCGGCGCTGGCTGGAGTTCTTGGGACCACGAACGGGGAAGAATCGGCCTTGGTACGTATCGGTATCGCGGAGCACCTGGAAGTTGAGCGCGGGATCGAACAGGAACACCAACCGTTGACCACCGTCTTCGATGGCGGCGATCGGTCCGAACTGTTCGTGGAGCGACAGCAAGTGACCCAACACGTCGTCCGTGAACTGGCTCAGCGGCAGCCGAGCCACGGGATCGCCCGACGAAAGGTCGCCAGTCGCAAACGATGGTGTGGAAAACGATGCAGACACGCGGGGAGGCTCAACTTCAAAAGGTGCAATCATCTTCGCCTTAGGGGTCAGCGAGGCACGCAGAATACCTCACACTCATCCCTATCGACCCAGTTTACCTACAATATTGATATTCTGCACCCTTCCAGGTCCAAGGAAGTGCTAGCAGGCCGGAAATACGGGAAGAATCGTAAAAACAGGCAATTTGCCGGTGGTCGGTCGACGATCGGGGCCGGCGGATTATGATAAGAGGCTCGGAACACCTTACTCTATACACCTACCTAATTCCCGCCTTTGGTCGGGGGAGCACTGCCCGCGATGAAAATCGCCGTCATCGGAACTGGATACGTTGGCCTGGTCACCGGAACTTGCTTTGCCGACAGCGGCAATGACGTGACCTGCATCGACATTAACGAGAAGAAGATCGAAGGCCTGAAGCGGGGCGAGATTCCGATCTACGAACCCGGGCTCGCCGAGCTCGTCGAGCATAACGTCGAGGCGGGACGGCTCAAGTTCACCACCGACAGCGCAGCCGGCGTGAAGCCTGCCGAGATCGTCTACTTGGCGGTCGGTACTCCTCAGGGAGACGACGGTGCCGCGGACCTGTCGGCGATGTGGAGCGTGGTGAAGGGGATCGCCCCGCACCTGCGCGAGGATGCGATCGTCGTCACCAAAAGCACGGTGCCCGTTGGAACCAACGCAAAGATCTTCGCGATGCTCAAGGAGTTCACTGGTCGCGAGTGCGACGTGGCGAGCAATCCGGAGTTCCTGAAGGAAGGTGCCGCGATCGAGGACTTCATGAAGCCCGACCGCGTGGTGGTGGGCGTCCGTCGTCAAGAAGTCGCCGACACCCTACACATGCTGTACGAGCCGTTCCTTCGCACCGAGAAGCCCTTTATCTCGATGTCGCCCGAAAGCGCCGAGATGACCAAGTACGTGGCGAACGCGCTCTTGGCCACGAAGATCAGCTTCATCAACGAGATGGCCAACCTCTGCGAGCGGATGGGTGGCGACATCAACGACGTGCGTCGCGGCATTGGCCACGACAGCCGCATTGGTTTCGCGTTCCTATTCCCCGGCGTGGGTTACGGCGGAAGCTGCTTCCCGAAAGACGTCCGCGCGCTCACCGCGATGAGCGTCGACCATGGCTGCGTCCCCACGATCCTGCGTGCGGTGGACGAAGTGAACGAGCGGCAGAAGTCGGTGTTCACGCACAAGCTTGAGGAGCACTTCGGTGGCGACCTCAAGGGCAAGTCGATCGCCATCTGGGGCCTCGCGTTCAAGCCGCGGACCGACGACATTCGCGAAGCGCCGGCCCTGGTGCTCATCGACTGGCTGCTCACCAAGGGCGCGAAAGTCCAGGTGCACGACCCCGAAGCGATGGAGAACGTCCAGGCCGAGCTAGGGGACAAGATCACCTACTGCCCGCGGCGGATGGACGCCCTCGAAGGGGTGGACGCGCTGGTGATCATGACCGAATGGAAGGACTACCATTCGCCCGACTTCGCCGAGATGTACCAATTGATGAAGTCGCCCGTGATCTTCGACGGCCGCAACCTGTACGAGCCCGACCGGATGAAGCGCCGCGGGTACAAGTACTACAGCATCGGCCGCCCGGCGGTGTAACGGCTAGCCGCAGCTTGGACGGTTTAGCGTCCCCTGTTTCGGTTTTGCTTGACGGTCTTGTAGGGCACTAATAGACTCAAAAGTTATGGCGCTGCCCGGCTTTACCGCTGGGCGGGAACGGCGCCGGCAAGCTTGCCCCCTAGTCCCACGGCGGAGAGTGCCTTCCAGCATGCTCCGCTCCCCCGGCAGCTTTTGCGATCGCAAGAACCGCGCCGCGAGCTTCCGAACCCGGAACAGACGTAATGAATACGTTGTCGATCGAAGAAGATCGTAACGCCCGTGCGCGCAGTCGCCACGCGGGTTTCGTGAGTTGCTGCGCACTGCTCTTAACGTTGAGCTGCTCAGGGCCAGCGCAAGCGACGGGAATCCCTGTGGATGGATTCTTGCCGCTGGTGGGAATCACGCTTACGAACGAATATGTAGACGACTTTAGCTTCATGCCTGTCGCTTCGACCTCGCTTGGCGGCTCGCCTCTGGGTTATGGCCAGCGCGTCTACGATTTGGCTCTATTGGACACTGGTGCTGCTGTATCGGTGATGAGTACGGCCGGCAGCACGGCGTTCAATATGCGTGGCAGCTACCCTGGAAACTCAGACGGCTATCGAGGGACCGAGACGATCACGATCGGTGGAGCTTCGGGATTTTTGGAAGCCGAGATCAACGATTGCCTCGGCATCTATGCTGCGGGACTTCAGAATCGCACGACGCAGGCAGGGGCGCTGGCAATGAACAACAACGCCTTCCTGGGGCAAACGAATACTTCGGTGATTACGGTGCCTCCCGAATCGGACCTCCCCAATGTTCTCGGACTGTCGTTCGCGAGCCAGTATGCAACACGTATCCGCAATAGCCTGCCGCAGGTGTTCGAGAAAGACGGCAAGACCGTCCGCAGCCCGGCCGTCGACTTCCAACCCTTAGGCAGTGAGGGCATGGGTATCACCCGCAAGGCGCAGCTTTCATTGTTAGGTAGTTCGCCCTCGACACCGCTGCACTTTCCCAACCTAGTCGAATTCGACATTGATCGCCCCTGGGAAAATCCTTCTCAGCCGACGGTAGTCCAAGGAGGCCACTTTATCGGTGCCACGTTTAGCAACGAGGGGGCGTCCTTCAATTCAAACTTCTTCCTCGATACCGGTGCCAGTGTTACCGTACTCTCGCAGTTCAAAGCCTTGGAGATGGGCTTCGACGTAACGCTCGACACGCCCGAGTTCACCATCGCCATTGTTGGTTCGGGTGGCACGCTGAGCGATGTCCCAGGCTTCTTTGTGGACCAACTCACGATTAATGCCCTCGGCGGCGAGGTTGTCCTCCAGAATGTCCCCGTCATCGTGCTTGATGTCACCAACGTCTCCAATCCCGGCAACGTCGTCGATGGCATCATCGGCATGAACGTGTTTCAAGGCCGCGACATTGTGATCGACCCGAATCCTTCGCTCGGTGGCGGCGGGGCGAGTCCGGGGCTCTACATCAGCGATCCCGTGACCACCAACTTCAACTGGGCGAGCTCCGCTGCCTCTGCACCATGGGCGACCGCGGGATCGTGGAGCAACTCGGCCGTGCCGGCTTATCTTGGCATTGCCAACGTGCGTCATGTCTCGGGTAGCAGCCAGGTCGCCACGATTGCGGGCGAGGCTCAGGCGTTTGAAGTCAACATCTCTGGTGGCAACTCCGGCCAAACCATGACCCTGCGAATGGAGAGCGGCAGCAAGCTTACCACCTTCTCGGGCATCAACGTCGAACCAAACGGCGTGTTCGAGCTTAACAACTCGATCGCCGACGCCCAGTTCATCGAAGTTCGCGGTGGTGGCAAGCTCACCGGCAGCGGATCGATTCGCACCGGCAGTGGTTCGATCGCCGGGCAAGTAGAAGTCGTCAGCGGCACGGTTGCACCAGGGCTCGCGACGGCGGGCAGTGAGATTGGTTCGATCGACATCGCGGGGCGATTCTCGGTAGCTCCTTCGAGCACCGTCCAGTTCGATCTCGCGAGCCTCACGACCGGCATGGAGCATGACGAGATCATCGTCGATGGCACGGTCTCACTGGCCGGCACGCTGGAAGTTTCGCTGGTGAATCAGGGAGGCAACTTCGCCAACCTCGGCGTTGGCAACTCGTTCACGCTCATCTCCTCCACCGAAGGGCTTGGTGGCCAGTTCAGCACGCTCTCGCTGCCCGCTGGTTACACGTGGGACGTCGACTACACCGATACCGACTTGGTGCTCACGATCACTTCGTTGATCGAAGCGCTCGATGGCGACTTCAATAGCGATGGCAAGGTCGATCTCGGCGACTATACTGTATGGCGGGACAACCTTGGTGGGTTATACTCGGCAAGTGACTACCAGCTTTGGAAGAACAACTTCGGCCGTTCGATTGGCGATGGTTCCATTTCCACGGCAACCGTACCCGAACCCGCCACGTGGCTCGTCGGGCTGATTGCCGTGGCGTCAGCGATTGGCCTTCGGCGAAGGAACTAGTCACGGCGAGAGCCATGGACGAACGCGAACAGGCACGGACGGAGAAGTAGCGACAGTCTCATCACCACGCCCCGAACCGGAAAGTTTTTGATCCGTGTTACTTCGGTGCCAATCCGCGACTCACTACCTTTCGCGACGATGGATGTTCGTGGCGATGGCTTGGTGCACGTTCGCGTCGCCGGCGTGGTCGCTGACGATCAACTTGCAGTTCAGCGACAGCAGCGTCTTTGCCAGCGATCCCACGGCCCGGGCCACCATCGAACAGGCGGCGGCAGACATTAGCGCGGCGCTCACTTCGCCGCTAACTCCGGTTAACCAAGAGACTTTCAACAATCCTCAGGTTGGTCGCCAACAGTACCGATGGACCCACTCGAGCAATTCTGGCAGCCATACTCTCAACTCTACGTTCGGATGGAATTTTACGTATAGCTTGAACGGATCGACGGTCCACGTCCCAGCAACGACAGTCGCAGCGAATAACATCGAAATCTTTGTGCGCGGTCAGAATCTTTCGGGCAACACCCTTGGCACGGGCGGACCTGGCGGCATCTCGTTCGCTTCGCAGTTTAGTGCAACGAGCTCGATTAACCAATCAACGTTACAGAATCTCTTCTCCCAGCATATTAGCTACCACCAAGGTGCCGCAGAGAGCGAATTCCTGCGTGGCGAAGGTCCGGTGATTTCTACGCTGACGGGGACCGCGTCGCTCGACTTTGGCGGCGGCATTACGGCTTCTGCCCCCTACTCCGTTTCCTACGGACCGACGTACGGCACGCTGGCGCTCGACACCAGTTGGGGAGCTCAGCAGTTCACCCAGTACTGGCACATCGACCACTCGACACCAGTTGCGGCGGGGAAGAACGATCTCTACTCGGTCGCGCTGCACGAGATACTGCACGCGATTGGCGTTGGTGCGTCCGAGACGTGGACGAGTTATGTCAGTGGTTCGAATTGGACCGGCCCGGAAGTGATCGCCGAGCGTGGGTCGGGTAGCAACCTGGTGACAGCCGACCACGTGGCATCGGGCATCATGAGCCGCCGGATCACCGATGGCGCGGCGCAGGAAGTGGTGATGGACCCGACGATTTCGCTGGGCACCCGCAAGTACCTGACGACACTCGACCTCGCGTTCTTGCGTGACCTCGGTTACTCGACACAAACGTATGAGTTCGGCGTCGAAGGCGATTTTAACGACGATGGCGTCGTCAATCTCGCCGACTACACACTGTGGCGAGACAATCTCGGCGCGACGACCGAGGCGGCGATTAACTTCCGCGGCAACGGGGGCGGTATCACGTCGGCCGACTACACGCTCTGGAAAACAAACTTCGGCGACATGGCGGCGGGGGCGAGTGGGCTAACGGGCGGGGCACCAGTCCCAGAACCAGGGGGCGTCTGGTGGATAGCCGTTGCCGCCGTTGCGATGGTCACGTATAGGGGTATTTCCTGGAGTCGCCGATAAATTCTTCGCTCTTTGCTTGCCTCGCCGGGTGCCGGCGGTTAGGCTGGGACGACTAATGTACGGAGTAACCCTACCAGGACGGTTTTGATCGACATCTCGCTTGCTGCATCGTCCTGGGGGTAGAGTGATGGAATTGGTTCGCACCGCGCTAGCATTTAGCGCCGTATTCCTGTGGTGCTGTGCCGCCAGTGGCGTGACGGTCAGCTGGGACGATGGTGGTTCCGACAGCGGCTGGTCGACTGCCGCGAATTGGTCGCCCAACGGAAGTCCCGCGGGCATGGAAGTGCTGATCGGGGATCTCCCCGCGGCACTGGGTGACACGACCTTCGTCGATGCCGCGTTTTCTATTGCGAGTCTAACTCACACCAATGGTGCGGATGTTGATACGGCGAAGTTCACGCTCACGGTGAATGGGCAAGTCGCGGTCAACGGAGCGAATTCGACCTTCGTGGTCAGCGAGCACGGCAATGGTATTGGCACCGCGTCGGCGATTGTGAAAGACCTCCGCGTCGAGAACGGCGGCGCTCTGCAAATGGCAGGTGGTCGATTGGTGATTGCCGACTCCGCGGCGGGGGGAGCCAACGTCGCGACACTAATTACAGCCAGCACGAGCTTCGTCTCGGGCTACGGACTTCTGCTGTTCAACGAGACAATCGACGCGGGGCCCCAACCCGTCTTCACCAACAACGGCACGCTTCAATCGCGGCAGCCAAATACGGGAAGCCCACTGACGCATCGCACGTTGACGCTTGAGGCAACTCATGTCGACGCGAAGTTCGATCTCGATGGCATCACGGGTGATGGCGTCGTCAAGATCGGCGAGAACACGACACTCGCGCTGCGGGGCGAAGCGCTTGCGTTTGGTGGCACGCTTGAGATGTCTCCCGGCGGCATCCTGGACCTCGATCGCGATCATACCACCAGCGGGGCGACGATCCAGATCAATGCGGGCAGTCCAACGCCGGGCATCCCTGCCATCGCGACAGTTCGCGGGGGTCGTTGGAATCTTGGCGGTGCTAGTCCCAACGCGGCGATCCTGAACGTAAACACGGGAACACTGGTCGTCGAAGAGGGAATGAACGCCGGAGCCGGAACGCAGATCAATTTAGCCGGCGGCACAACGCTGGTGTTTCGGGACCTGACGAGCGGTGGTCCAACGCTTTCCGATCTCAGCACTGGCATTAACCTCGGTGGTGCAGCGGCGACGGTGAAGATCGATGGCACGGCGGTCCGCATTAATACTCCCTCGTTCGATTGGGACGGTCCCGAAGACGCTACTTATCTCATCGAAAACAACGGCCGCCTGATCGTGTCGGCGAGCGACATCTCGCCCTCGCCCACCGACGATGCGTTCAATGGGCTGATTCACGTGAATCATGGAACCTTGGAAGCCAACATTACCGGCGGCTGGCGGCTGGGCGGAACGTTGCGGCTGACGGGCACCAACTTGGTTACGCCCCAAGCAGCGGTCGAGTCGGGTACCACGTTGACCGTTGATGGCGGCAAGCTCGAAGCGACTGCCGGACTCACTCAGGTGAGTGGGCCCACCGTCTTCACCAACAAGGCAGGCACCGGAACCACCGTGGCGAGCGGTGCAGCGCTTCGCTTGGCGGGCAACGTGACCTTCCAAGGAAGCAACGCCCACACGGGAGCCGGGACACTCGACTTCCGAGGTGGAACGTTCGCCGTCAACGGTCAAACACAGCTTCAGATGCAGACGGGGACCGTGGTGCTCGATGGGGGAACCAGCACCGCGGAACTGTGGCAAATCAACGCGCCCCTGTTTGTCGAAGCTCACACGCTCAGTCCGTTCGGCGACGCGGCTGGCGGGGACACCATGTTCATCAGCGGACCCAACGGGAGGTTGTACGTCGATGTGTTTGGTCCCGCGAACAAATGGACGCTCGGCGCGAATGGCATCATTAACATTCAGGGCCACGCAAGTAATCCCACGTCGCTGACTGGCGACCAATTGGAGGTCGAGGGACGGATCATCGCTACTAACTCAACACGGGTCGAATCCAGACTTAGCGTCTTGCCGACGGGTCGCGTGACGGTGAGTGGAGTCACCGGCCGGCTCGAACTCGGTGGGGGCAGTGAGGCCAGCCCCAATCTAATGAGTGGTGGTCTGATTGATGGCGATGGGCAGCTTGTGACTGGTGCTATTAATACCGCGCTGCGTGGATTTGGCACCATCGATACCGATATCCTATTCGAGGGCAACTCGAACCTCTGGGCGGACAACGGCGCCCTCGCGCTCAACGGCGAAGTGCTCGCTGCCCAGACGGTCGGTACCGCGAGCACGATGGGTACTCTGCAATTGGGCCAAACGCTCAACACGGCGAACTTCTCGGCACTCGAACTCAACGGCGGGAACGTCACCAGCGTCGGAACTGTCGGAGTTTTGAATAGCGGGATCACTCGCGGACATGGAATGGTCTCCGTGCATTCGTTGGTCAACAACGGGGTGCTGCATGGCCTCGGCACCACCGCGCAAACCCTTGTCATTTCCACCGCCAATCCGATTGATCTCGATGGAACGTCCACCACGGGTGAGTTATCGGTCCGCAGTGGCAACCTGACCATCGCTTCCCCCACTTCCGACACCTTCGGGGGCAGTGCCTCGATTGGAGCAGGTCGCCGACTCAAGCTCGAGCATGGCTGGACGGTGGAGCCCACGGGGGTGGTAAACCTCGAGGGTGGCAGTTCGAATCGCGCGATCCTTGATAGCGCAAGTGCCACGTCGTTTATCGACGGAATCGTGAACGTCACGAACTTTGGGCGCATCGAGGGCAACGTGGTGCTTGGCACCGGTGCCCAGGTGCGTACGCCGCTGGTTGCCGACACGCTCGAACTCGCCGACAACTCGACCATCGAAACCGGTGTGGTCTTCACCGGCGCGGGCAAGGTGCACAATCTTCAGACGGGGCAGCTCACGCTTGAACCCGTTGCCGCGGTTGGCGTCCCGCTCACCAATCATGGCGAGATGACCGTCGAGGGCACAGCGTCTCTGCGATCGCTCACCCAATCGGCCACTGGCACACTGATGGCAGTGATGAAGAGCACGACCACGTTCGCGCAGGTCACGTCGGTGCACGCGGCAACCCTTGGGGGTGCGCTCGACCTCGAAATCGCCCCCACGTTCACGCCGGCGGTTGGTAATACGTTCACACTGCTCACTGCCGCGAGTGGCATCTCGGGTTCGTTCGCCACGGCCGCCCACGAACTTCCCTCGCCTGGTGCAGGGCTCGCTTGGGAGCTCGATTACACCGGTACCGCCGTGCTGCTTCGTGTCATCGCCGGCGAAGGCCTGCCGGGCGATTTCAACGACGATGGCGTCGTGAATCTCGCCGACTACACGGTGTGGCGGGACAACCTCGGCGCGCCGAACGAGCTGGCCCTCAACGGCAATGGCAACAACTCGGGCTCCGTCGACGCGGGCGACTACAACCTGTGGAAGTCGAGTTTCGGTTCTGGCGGGAGTCTCGCGACAGTCGACACCCACCAGGTTCCCGAACCCGAGAGCGGGTGGATCATTGCGTTTATGGCCCTGATCCTATCGATACCCGCAGGCGTTTCTCGTTACTGCGCAACGACCTCGGCGGCTTCGTAGCGGACGAATAGACTCAGTACTTGTCGGCACCGCGAGCGCGTTGCCACGAGTCCTCCGCCCCCGCCCGCCACCATCGTCATGCTCAGTTGCCTGATCCGCGCTCTCGGAGTCGCCGCCGCCCTTGTCATTGCCACCGGCGCGAGTGCACAGACGCAGGTGAACGGCATCGACGTTTCCAAATGGCAGGGGACGATCAATTGGAACTCGGTCCGCAACTCGGGCACCGAGTTCGCGTTCATCAAGGCGACCGAAGGGGTCAACGCCATTGATCCGACGTTCCATCAAAACTTCGTCGGCGCCACCAGCGCGGGCGTTTTGGCTGGGCCTTACCATTACGCGCGGCCCGACAGTTTCTTTACCGATCCGACCGATGCGGTGAGCGAGGCGAACGATTTCCTAGAGGCAATTGTTCCGTACTACGAGCAAGGTTCGCACTTGCCGCCGGTGCTCGATGTCGAGGAGTTCTCGTTCACCCCCCCGGGCGGTGTGACGATGAAGAACTTCATCTCGGGCTGGGTGCAGGACTTCAGTGATACCGTGCTTGATACGCTCGGCGTGCGGCCGATCATCTACACCAGCCAGTCGGCAGCGAACTCTTACTTCACCCCCAGCATCGCCAGCAACCACGATCTATGGATCGCGTGGTGGAAGCCCAACCCCACGGACGATCCTCCCGTGCAATCCGACACACCAAGTTGGGGTCCCGCCCCCTACTGGCAGTGGACCGCCACGGGAAGTGTGGCAGGCGTTTCGGGCAACGTCGATCGCGATGTGTTTTTCGGCACGCGTACGCAGCTCGAACAGCAATTGATCACACTGGTGGAGTCCGAGCCAACGATGATCGAGGACTTCGAGGACGACGAAGGTTACTTCAACCGCGCGGTGACGTTCTCAGGCACGACAACCGGAGTCGCCGCGACCAGCACCGCCAATCGCGTGACCACCGAAGCCCAAGCGGGCATCGCTTCGCAGGAACTCGTGATCAATGGCGACGCCGGAGGCTGGACCGTCAGGCATGTCGCCGGCATTGGGACTTACGCCGCACCGGAGGGGAACCTCGAGTTCGCCACTCGCGGCTACATTGGGTTCTGGCTCAAGACCGACGATCCTGGAGTATCGGTTCGCCTGGCGCTCGACGCCCCCGCGACCGCCGACCGCAGTACGGCGAAGAACGTGGTCGCGGATGGCCAGTGGCATTTATACGAGTGGTCGCTCGACAATGACGACGAGTGGGAAGCATGGGTCAACGGCGACGGCACGATTGACGTTCCGACGGCCACCATCGACTCGATTCAGTTCTTCGGCACGGGGCAGGCGACGCTGTACCTCGACAGCATCGCCCACAACCCGATGGGAAGCCTGATGCCCGAAGGCACGCTGCCTGGGGACTTCAACGGCGACGGCGTCGTCAACCTCGCTGACTACGCGGTATGGCGTGACAATCTGGGCGCGTCGAGCGAGAGCGTACTGGCCTTCAATGGCAACGGCTCGGGCGTCGTCGACGCTGGCGACTACGCACTGTGGAAGTCGAGTTTCGGCGCGGGCAACTCTGGCAGCGTCTCGTCCACCGCGGTGCCCGAGGGGGTGAGCGGCGTCTTGCTTACGATGCTGCTGGCGATTGCTCCATGGGCTCGCCGCACTTGCTGCAAAAGTTAGGGTCGACGTCCCACGACGCGAATCCACACGACATACAGACGTTGTCGGGATCCTGCGTGCGACGTTGCGACATCACTTCGGCACTAAAGAGGCCGATCGGCACGATGATGATTGCGTAGCCTAATAGCATGACAAACGATGCAATCATCTTTCCCAAGGGCGTAACGGGGGCAATGTCGCCGTAGCCAACCGTGGTCAGCGTGACGATAGCCCAGTAGACACTTTCGGGAATGTTATCGAACCCGCTGTCGGCATGGCCTTCAACGAGATACATCACCGTTCCGAGGATGATAATCGTGCACATGATCACGGTGATGAACACCGTGATCTTTGGCCACGTTCGTTTAAGCGAAAGTAGCCACGTCTGGCCTTCACGAACATGATGAGCCAACTTGAGGACTCGGAAAATACGCAGTAGCCGCACCGTACGAATCGTGGCGAGCGACTGCGCCCCCGGCAAGAAGAACATCAGGTAGCTTGGGAGCAGCGAGATGATATCGACCACGCCGAAGAAGCTAAACAAGTATCGGGCAGGTCGATTGACGCAGGCGAGTCGCGCTATCACCTCGATCGTGAATAGCACCGTGATGATCCACTCCACCACGTGCAACTCGAATCGCCATGCCTTGCGGTAGCTCTCGATACTCTCGAGCATCACCGCGATCACGCTGACGACAATCACCACGAACAAGGCGAAGTCGAACGTCCGCCCAGCGAAGGTGTCGTGCTCGAAGATCACGTCGTACCAACGCTTCTGCCACTCCGCGGGCCCAGGGCCTAGGCGTTCGCGCTGTTCCGGATGTGGTGGGTGGGGTTGGGTCATAGGGGAAGTGTAGCTTACGCCGGGGGGCGTTCCAACAACTGTAGAACGGGCCTATTGCCCACCGCTTTGAGCTAGGATCTACCAAGAAACGTGGTAGAATTGGAAGGGCAGCGAGCCTCTCTAACAGCACTCTGAAGTCACCTCCAACGCCCATGTGCGCCCTCATCCCGCCTGCCGACGCCGCTCCGCCGAGCATCAACCACTTGCCAGTGGAGAAGCGTGTCGAACTTTGGTACGAACTTCTTGACGAAGCCGATGCGCTCGTCAAATCGGGCCTTCGACATCGGATTGGCCCCGATGGCGACCTCCAACAGGCTTATCGGGAATGGTACGCTCGTCAAATGCAGCAGCACGACCAGGAGCAGTTCGCGATGCTTCGCCGCTTGGCGCAATGCGAGGCTAGCCATGGCGGGTGAAGCCGTACGTGATGTTTTGAACTTCCTTGTAAACACTTTGTCGCCGCTCCCTTCACAGTTTGCACTGGCGGGAGGAATGGCACTTGCCGTTTGGGGCTATCCGCGCGCAACACGAGATGTCGACTTACTGATTGGCTTGGAGTCGGAAGACTTCGAATCCGTGCTTGAGATGCTCACAGCTCATGGGTGTCGGACGAAACACCAACATCCGCTCGTCCAAATCGGTTCCTACCACATCGCGCAGTTTCTCTACACTCCGCCCGATGAAGTGTACGACGTGCAATTTGATTTGCTTCTAGCCGAGAACGATCTTCTCCGTTCCGCACTTCGGCGAGCGGAACTGCGCGAGATCCCAGGTCTGGATAGGCCGCTTCGTGTACTCGCTTGCGAAGACCTCATACTTCTTAAATTGCTCGCTGGGCGTTTGCTAGACCTCGCAGACGTGGCAATGTTATTGCGTGAAAATCACGAAATACTCGACATGCAATACCTCGATCAATGGTTGGCAACAACAGGGTTGGGCGACTCCTATCAAGAAGCTCGCCGGTCTGCATTTCCGGACATCGCGTGAACGAGAGTTTCTCCAGCCGTTACTCCGGCTCATCGCGCTCTTCTTCCGAACGGAAACCTAAATTGCCGTAGCGGTGGTAGCGGTAGGTGACCGACTGTTCGCGGACGTACCACAATAGTTCGACACGGCCGTGCGGCGAGACGGGTGTATCGGCGACGTACGTAAGCACCTCGGCGGCTGCCGATCGAATTACCTCGGGCACGCGGTCGGGCGCGGCGTAGCGAAGGCGACCCGCGATGCGATTGCGAACCGCCTCGGCAAGCTGCACGTCCGACTCCTCGACGAACTCAATGGCGGCCGCCCACGAGTCGGTCTCTTCGTCGAGCCTGCTTACCAGTTCTTCGAGCGAACCATTCAGTTCTTGGTCCGGCGAGCTAACAATCACGCGTGCCCCCGCGGCCTGTGCTGCCGCCACGCGGGCGAGCACGTCGAACGGCGTGTCGCGTGAGTCGATCCGCACCCGCACCATCTCCACCGGTAGATAGCGGCGCAAGTTGTCCTCGCCCAGAAGTCGGAAGTCGTCGTGCGAAGGCTTGAACTCCTCGTTCGCCCAGCGGTCGTAACTCGCCACGGCCGATGCAAGGCCCAAGTCCCCCTCCTCGTCGAACGCATGCACGAGTTCGGCGAGCAACGTGTTGGTGACAACCTGGGCGCGGGGTTCGTCGTTCGGCACGTTGTCGAACTGCATGAGCTGCGCGACGTAATTCGGTCCGCCGGCCTTGATGCCGGGGCCGACGTTGCTCTTGCCCATCCCGCCGAATGGTTGGCGAAGCACAATCGCGCCGGTCGTCGAACGGTTGATGTAGAGATTGCCGGCGCGAATGCCGGCACGCCACATCTCGTGCTCGCGATCGTCAAGGCTCTCGAGCCCCGAAGTTAGGCCGAAGCCCGTGGCATTCACCAGCGCGATCGCTTCGCTGAGCGATCGCACGCACATGACGCCGAGCAGCGGGCCGAAGAACTCGGTGGTGTGCGTCAGCGAACCAGGCTGGACATTCCACTTGATGCCTGGCGAAACGAGGTGCGGATTGTCGTCGACGCCGATGTCCGGCATGACGGCCCACGACTCGCCTGGTTCGAGTTCTTTGAGGCCCTTCTCCAGCATTCCACTGGGTGGACGAATCAAGGGACCAATGCGTGTTGGCAGGTTCCACGCGCTGCCAACCTTCATGCTCTCGACGGCGTCGCACAGCACGTCGCGGAAACCACGATCGTGATACACCTCGTCTTCGAGCACCAGGAGCGAAGTCGCCGAGCACTTCTGCCCGCTATGACCGAACGCGCTCGCCACGACGTTCTTGATTGCAAGGTCGCGATCGGCGAGCGCGGTGACGATCGTCGCATTCTTGCCGCCCGTCTCGGCGAGCAGGTTCATCGCGGGGTCGACGTGCAACAGGTGCATGGCGGTTTCGGTTCCGCCGGTGAGCACCACGACATTGCCCGCCGGGTGCGTGACGAGTTGTTGGGCAACCTCTTCGCCATCGCAGTTCACTAGTTGCAGTGCCGTGCGCGGTACGCCCGCGTCCCATAGGCACTGGCACATTTTGTAGGCGATTAGCGCGGTGTCGCTGGCGGGCTTCAGGATCACGGTGTTGCCGGCGGCAAGGGCCGCCGCCACACCGCCGCACGGAATGGCGAGTGGGAAGTTCCAGGGAGAGACGACGACCACCACTCCCCTGCCCTGCGGCGCGAGGCCGGCGAGGTTGTAGTAGTACGACGCAGTTTGGGCGTAGTAGCGGCAGAAGTCGATCGCCTCGCTGATCTCGGGGTCTGACTCGGTGAACAGCTTACCTCCCTCAGCCATCATCACACCCAGCAAATCGCCGCGTCGCTCGGCGAGCAGGTTCGCCGCGCGGAACAGCACATCGCTCCGCTCGCTCGCACTTCGCCGCCGCCAACTATCGGGATCGGCCACGGCGGTCGCCATCGCTCGTTCGGCGTCCTCGGGCGTGGCAGCGTGAAAGCGACCCACCACGAGTTCGGGCCTCGACGGATCGATCGTTTCGACCACCGCACGATCGCCGACGATCTCTTCGCCCGCAATCACCAGCGGTACTTCGCCAGCGCGCTGGGAGTGTTGGGGTTGCCACTCGCGGACGATTGTCTCGGCCCACTCGCTCTGTTGCGGTAGCGACCAGTCGGTGTTGGGTTCGTTGCGGAATGGCGACGCGGGGCTGGAGACGGGAGACTGATAGTTCGATGCGCTGCGACGATCCTGCGTGCGGCGAGGTTCATTGCGGAGTGACTCGGCAAGGGCGAACGAATCGCGAAACTGGTTTTCGAGCCGCTCCCATTCCGGAGTACCGACGCGAACATGGAAGGCGTGCCGCAAGAAGTTGTCTGGCCCTGTGTTCTCGTCGAGCCGGCGCACGAGGTAACCAATCGCACTAACGAAGTCGTCTTGATGGGCTGCGGGGGCGTAGAGCAATAGGTTGCCGGCGAGCTCGAACAGGGCTCGACGTTGGTGATTCGCCATTCCTTCGAGCATCTCGAATTGCACGCGGTCGATCATCCCCGCTTCGTGCGCGGCGATAATTCCGTAAGCAAGGGAAAACAGATTGTGCGACGCAATGCCGACGCGAACCACGTCGCGGTTCGCGGGCAATAGCGCCTCGTGTAGCATGCGAATGTAGTTAGCGTCGGTGTCGTGCTTCGACTTGTACGGAGCTTGGGGCCAGCCCTCGATACTGGCCTCAACGCGTTCCGACTCCATGTTCGCCCCCTTCACGAGTCGCATGGTGATCGGCGCGCCGCCGGCTGCTACACGCCGCCGAGCCCATTCGAGAAGCTCTCGCTGCACCAAGTACGAATCGGGAATGTACGCCTGGAGCGCAATGCCCGCCTCGACATTCGCGAGGCCCTTGCGATCGAGCGTCCGCATGAAAGCGTCCGCCGTCAGGTGCATGTCGCGGTACTCTTCCATGTCGAGGTACACGAACTTGGGCACCACCGTTCCATCGGCCCGGGTGAAGGTACCCCGCGCGGCTGCTCGGAACAACAGTTCCAGCCGATCACACAGCTCGGCAACGGTCGCCTTGCGCGCGAGCGCCGAGATCTGCGAGAAGATGGTCGAGATCTTCACGCTGATCACTTCGATCTCGGGCCGCTGCAAGACTTCGAGGTACTTCTCGAGCCGGCGCTGAGCGTCGCCTTCGCCCAGCAGTGCTTCGCCCAAGTGATTCACGTTCATCCGTACGCCTTCACGGCGGCGCTCGGCGAGGTGCTCGGCCAGCAACTCTTGCTCGGCGGGCAGGATGACGTTCGCCGTCTCTTGCTGCATTTTCTCTTTGACCAGGGGCATCGCGACGCCGGGCAGGTACGCGCCGAACGATTGGAAACCGCGCAGCAGTGTCCGGTCGAAGGTGCTGAAGAACCGAGGCACGCCCTGCACGTCGAGGATGTGAATGAATTGATTCGCCGACCGCCGGGCTTCTTTGGAGCGGAACGTTTGGTCGGTCATCTGCGTGAGCGTCGCTTTGTCGTGCGGGCTCTGAATCATGCGATCGAGCTCGGCCTGCTGCCGACGCTCGGCCGAAGTTTGGAGTTCCTGCGCTCGCTGTTGCAATCGCCGCGCGAGCTCGATGGCTTTGGCAACGAGCGGGTTCTCGCCATCGTGGGAGGTGGGCTTGAGCTTCTGGAGCGCGGCGGCAAGTTCTGGCTTCATCGTTGCAAAAGGCGCGATAGAGTGAATTAAGTAGGGAAGGCTGCTCGTGCGAGCCGGGTCGTCTCCGACCCCGGAAACTCAACCATCTTCACGATTTCCGGGGTCGAGGACGGCCCGGCTCGCCCACTTTCTGGAATGGCAGTTCTTAATTCTCCGCGGATTTGGAGTTTCGTCTATCCGGCGTCGGCGGTTCCTGGTTTTCTGTTGGTTGCAGTGGGCCGGGCGGTCGTCGATAATGCGTATCTCGTTATTGATTCCTGTCGGAGTTACCCCTTGCCCAGCACGTCGGACCAATTGGATTCGCACATCCGCGTCGTGACGCCCGAGAACATCGCGTTCGAGTACCGCGTCGCAAGCCCCTTCGAGCGGGCGGTGGCCTACCTGATCGACGGCATCATCATGACGCTCGCCATCGCGGCCATCGGGCTAGTGTTGATGCTCCTGTTTGGGCTTCTGGGGGGATTCGAGTTTGGTTTTGGTATGCTGCTGGTGGCTTGGTTTGTCATCAGTTGGTTCTACGGCGGCGTGTTCGAGACCTTCTGGAACGGCCAGACTCCCGGCAAGAAGTCGATGGGCCTACGCGTCGTCCGCACCGATGGCAGCCCTATTAATGCCGGACAGGCGGTACTGCGGAATTTCCTCCGGGTGGTCGATAGCCAGCCCGCCAACACGCACCTCGCCGGCTTGGTGGCCACCGCGATGAACCGTCGTTATCAACGCCTGGGCGATCTTGCGTGCGCGACGATGGTGATCGCAGAGGATCGCTCGCGAGCCACGCGGTTCAACGAGATTGCGGACGTGATGGTCGCACCGATCGAGAACATGCTGCCACCCGGTGCCCTGCCAAGCCGCACGCTCGCCAAGGCGATCTCGCAGTACGTCGACCGCCGGCGGTACTTCGGCCCCGCGCGACGCGCGGAAATCGCTCGGCATGTCGGCGAGGCGTTCGTCGAGAAGTACAACCTGCCGCCGGGTATCGACCACGACGCCCTGCTGTGCGTGCTCTACCGCCGGGCGTTCCTCACCGCCCGGGCCGAAGAACAGCAGGAACTCGAACGGCAAGTGAACCCGTACCTGCTCCCAGAGGGACAGCGGGAGTTCGAATTGCCAGCGATGAAGTGATCGTCGAACCGAAGAGTTTTATCGATGGTCCGATAAGTAGCGCGGCTCAGCGAATCCACTACCACATTCCTTCCCACTCCACCGAGCGCGACCAGCCAGCTTGTACCAAACCCAGGGGGTAAAGACATGACACCATTTACCAGCACGAAGCGAACCCACAATCGACTCTGCTTTCCCGGCATGCGAATACTCAGCCTATTGCTCTTGAGTATCGTCGCTAGTCCGTTGTTGGCAGCAGAGGAGACGGCTACGGCCAGCGCAAAGTTTGATGCTTCGCTCATTGAGAACGATACCGTTACGATCACCCTCAAAAGCGGTGTCGAGTACGAAGACGTCGAAGTCGCACGCGTCACCACGCACACCAAGACCGGCGCACCGCAACGGCTTATTGGCACCCTGAAGAGTGGCACCCGGCGGACCTTTACCTTCGCGAGCATCGATGAAGTGACCAAGGGCGAAGAGATCGTGTTCAAGAACACGAACTCGGGTGCCACCAAACCGAAAGCCAAATCCAAGAAGGAAGTCGACGAAGAGGAAGCCGCCAAGCAACACGAGCTATGGCTTGCTCGATTGCAAGCACGTGGCGTCAAACCTTGGGGCGAACTGACCGAAGAGGACCACGCCAAGGCCATCGCGGTTCACAAAGAGCGGTACGAAAAGGCGGCGAAGCTCATGCCGACGCTGCAGCTATACGAAACCGAGCATTTTCTGTTCTGCTCGAACCTCCATCCCGAGCAGGTTCGCATCTTCGTCGCCTCGCTTGATCGGATGTACGAGTGGATGCAGCAGACCTACGGCGTCGACCCCGAGAAATCGGTCTGGCGGGGCAAGGCTTCGGTGTTTGCGTTTGCCCAGAAGCAGGAATTCGTTGCGTTTGAGAAAGAGTTCTTGGACAACCCCGACACGGGCTTCGCGATGGGCTTATGCCATAACGACTGGGAACGCAACGTCTGCATCACGTGCTACACCGGAACCGATCCGGAGTATTTTGGCGTGCTTCTGGTCCACGAAACGAGCCATGGCTTCTTGCATTGCTTCCAAACCCAGGCCCGCATTCCGAGCTGGGTGAACGAAGGGATGGCCGAGGTGATCGCCTCGAAGATGGTGCCGACAAGCGGCGCGGTGCAACTCAAAGAGAAGCGTTTTTTCGAAAGCATGAGGACCATCCAGCAGCCTCGATTGGGCGAGTCGTTTTTTGTGGTCGACCAGAACATTCCCGCCGACCGCTACGGCGGGGCCTCGAGCTTGACGCGGTTCCTCATTCAGACCGACCAAGAGAAGTACGTGAAGTTCGTCAAATTGATGAAAGAAGGCATGGAGTGGGAAGAAGCCTTGTCGGCATCGTACAATGCCAACAAAGACCAACTGGTGAGCGCCTACGGACGCTGGCTAGGCTTACCTCACTTGCTGCCGTAGCCCTCGCCGTCAGCGCACACAACGCGTCATTTACCCTTCGCCACCGCCATGAAAGCAGCAGAACTCGTTGAATCGCGGATGGTCGACTGGCGGAAGCTGGAGCAGGCCTGCCTGCGCCTGGAGAGTGGCGGGCGGCGCGATCGACTCAGCCCGCAGCAGCGGGCCGAGTTCGGGGCTCTGTATCGCGCGGCGTGCGCAGACCTCGCCCTCGCCGACGCTTACCAGCTACCTGCGGCCACAGTTCGCTACCTCCACCAACTCGTCGGTCGTGCGCACAACCAGCTTTACCGCAGCCGCCGGTTTGAGTTCAGCAAATGGTACGACGAGATGTTTCGCAAAGTCCCCCGCCGACTGTTCCACGACGGGTACTTGCGCATGGCGTTCGCCGTATTCTGGGGCGTGTTTCTTGCGGCGGCCTTTCTATCCAGCAAATGGACCCCGGTGCATCATTTCAGCGAATCGATTCTCGGTCGAGACGGGGTCATGGAACTGGAGAACAACTGGGCCCAGCCGGCCTGGGAAGGTGGGCACACGTTGAGCAGTCGCGGAGAGTACATGGGTGGATACGTTGTTCACAACACGACCATTGGCCTCCGACTCTTCGCGATGGGATTGCTATTCGGCATCGGTGGTTTATTCAGCACGATGTTCAACGCCATCTACTTGGGGGCCGCCTTCGGTCACATGACCACCATTCCGCAAGGGGATAACTTCTACGAGTTTGTCACCGCCCACGGACCCTTTGAACTAACGGCGATTGTGCTCTCAGCAGCGGCAGGGATGCGGCTCGGGTTTTCCATCGTGCATACCAAAGGCCTGGCACGCTTCGATTCACTTGCCCAAGCCGCACGCCACAGCCTTCCCTCCATGCTCGCGGCGGTAGTCTTGTTCTTCTTTGCAGCCGTGATCGAAGGCTTCCTTTCGCACTCTGCCGCCCCCTACGAGTTCAAAGCCGGCGTGGCGATGATCTCCATGCTGCTGATCATGACGTACTTGATCGTCCTGGGTTATTCCGACGATCCGCTCGACGATAAAGATGCCGATATCCTGTTCTAACACTCGACCCACCGTGCGTTTCACTCCCAACTCCTAACGTTATGCAGCTTGATCAAACCCGCATTGCGATTCGCGAACGCAGCTTCGGCGAAATCCTGGGGCTTGCGCTGCAGGTCACGCGCGCGGGGGCGGGTTGGATTGTGCTGCTGTGGCTGTTGGGGGTAACCGGCTTCGCGGTACTCAATTGGCTGCTGCTCGATGGCGTGCTCGTTGAAGAGATCGATACCGAAGAGCCCCCCGTGGGTTACTGGATGCTGATGATCTTGCTGGTAGCGATCGAAACCCCTTTCGCCACGGCTCCGATTACAATGTATTTGGGCAAGATGATGTTCAACGCCCCGTTTCACTTCCGGACCATGACGGTCGAATTTGTGCGCAGCCTGCCACAGCTTTTACTTTTCCAGGGCATCCTGCGGACGATCATGATGGCGATCCTGTTTCTGCCGTACTGGTTAATGCCCTACGTTGGCGAGTTGATTCTGCTGGAACGCAATCCGCTATTCAGCGGTAAGCACCGGCGACTCACGACGAATCGTCGTAGCCGGAACCTTCATTCCAATAGCGGGGGCGAGTTGTTCGGACGCTGGCTACTGGCAACCGGCGTGGGAGCGGTGCTGACTGTGGCCATCGGTTATGGCATCGAAGAGCTGTTGATGCAGATTGGGGGTGTCGAGATCACCGAGTTACTTCGCCACCGATTCATCTATCCATTCGCTTTATGGCTGGTCGTCGGGTGGATGGCCGTGGTACGCTTTCTGGCGTATCTCGACCTTCGCATCCGCCGCGAAGGTTGGGAAGTCGAACTCCTGATGCGTGCCGAGGCCGCGCGGCTGCGGCGTGGTTCATCCCTAGTAAATGCATGAGCTTAGACACCGCACAACACGAAGCTTCGAAGCTCGCCCGCGCGATCGCGGCGATGGCGTGGCTCGTGGTGTTCGCGTGCGGATCTGCACTGGCGGCAAGCGACCTATCGAACCCCGAGGCGGCTGTCGAATCGGCCAAGAAACCACTCGCCGGCTCCCCCGAGATCCCTTGGTACGACCCCAAGACCGACGACTTCCGCGCCGCAAAGGTCGAACCGCCGCCGCCTCCTCGCAACACGAGCACCAGCTCGGGCAACATGTCTTGGTTGGTGTGGCTGGGATGGGGGCTGCTCGCGCTATTGCTCGGGTACATGATCTTCCTTCTGGTGCGCACGTTTCTCAATCGCGAGGTCCAGTTCCGCACCGAGGTCGTCCATGCGAACGTCGGAGGCGATATCATCTCGCGCGTCGAAGAGCTGCCGGTGGCGCTCAAGAAATCTCCGGCCGACTATCTCGATGAAGCGCAGCGACTTTATCGCAATGGCGACTACGCGCAGGCCATCATCTACTTGTTCAGCCATCAGCTCTTGCAGCTCGATCGCCGACATTGGCTACGGCTGGTGAAGGGCAAAACGAATCGGCAGTACCTACGCGAAGTCCGCCGCAGTGCCTCGCCTCATGCCGGTGTGCTCGCCGACATGTTCGAGGGGACGGTATTGCTGTTCGAAGAGGTATTCTTCGGCAAGCGGTTGCCGCCTAAAGAGAATATCGACGCGGTGTGGCAGAAGATCGGGCAGTTCGAATCGCTCGTCATCGCGGTGGAGGAGCGCGCCGCATGACCATTCGCCACCCTCGCATCGCATGGACGCTCGCCGCGTGCACCCTGCTTTTCCTAGCGGGCTGTTCCGAGGACGTGCATTCCATTTACGGCCACCGGCAGAGCTACGCCGGTACCAGCCTCAACGGCACGCGGGTGCTTGGCGGCATGTTCGAGGCCGCGGGGCACAAGGTGCGAAGCTGGTCGTACCTGTCGCCCGCACTCGACAAGGCCGACGTGATCGTGTGGTTTCCCAACGACTTCGAGGCCCCCACCGCCGAGGTGGAAGACTGGCTAACGCAGTGGTTGGTGGAGGGCAACTCCGCAAATCCACGCGTGCTGGTCTACGTCGGTCGCGACTTCGATGCGGCTCCCGACTACTGGCAATCGATGCAGGGGAAAGCCCCACCCAATTTGACCAAGGAATACGCGCGCCGGTTGAGCGAGGCAAAGCTCGACGAGCAGCTGCACCGCCCCTCGACGCTGACGCACCCCGAAACCCAAGAATGGTTCGACCTCGACAACGCACCACCACGCGGAGTCGAGGTGAAGAAGCTCAAAGGCTCCTGGGCGAAGGGCATTGATGTGGCGAAGACCGACATCGTTCGCAATACCCACCTCATTCCCGACGACTACTCGCTCAATCCGCTTCTGATGGACGAGAACGACCAGCCCCTTGTGAGCGAGTATGAGTACTCAGGCTACTACGACTCCGCGACCGCCGGCCGGTTGGTGATGATCGAGAATGGCTCGTGGCTGCTAAACGCCCGACTCGTGAATCACGAACACCGCAAATTGGCAGGCAAGTTGGTCGAAAGTATCGGCTCCGGGCCGCGGACGGTTTACTTTCTCGAATCGGGACCGGATGGCCCGTCGATTAGTGACGAGGATCCCACCGTTCAGAATCCGACAGGCCTTGCACTGTTTCGCGTCTGGCCCATCGGAGCGGTGCTTACGCAGCTTGCCGCGCTTGGTATCGTCTTCGCCTTCATCAAATGGCCCATCTTTGGCATCCCGAAACGGATTGCGCGGGCGTCGACTACCGACTTCAACAGCCACGTCGCCGCGCTCGGTCGACTGCTCGCTGGTGGAAGAAATCGCGCCTACGCTATCGGGCTCCTGATGCTGTACCGACAATCGCTCCGCCGCGAGCCGACTACCAAAATCATCGCAACCAACATACCGCTACCACCGCCTAACCCCACTGACTCGGCATGAACGATCCGCTCACGGGCAAGCCCGATTTTCCTACCGGCTCCGCGCCACTTGAATTTGACAACGAGGCTACCTTCGCTGGCGACGCCGAGCCCGCGCCCGCGGCCACCTCGCCGACGGTCCGCCCACCATCGAGCCGCATGGCCGGTGTCGAGCGGCTCTACAAGCGGCTGTCCGAAGAAGTGGGCAAAGTGTACGTCGGCCAGGAAGAACTGGTGCTGTCGACGCTGGTCGCCCTGTTCTCCGGCGGGCACGTGCTGATCGAGAGCGTGCCAGGGCTGGGCAAAACGCTGTTCGTGCGAACGCTCGCCAAGGCGCTCGGTGCGAAGTTCGGCCGCATCCAGTTCACCGCCGACCTGATGCCCTCGGACATCACCGGCGCGCCGATCTTCAACATGAAGACGCAGGAATTCACGTTCCGTCCCGGTCCTGTCTTTACGCAACTGCTGCTGGCGGACGAAATCAATCGCTCGCCCGCCAAGACGCACGCCGCGCTCCTCGAAATCATGCAAGAAAAACGGGTGACCGTCGAGCGAACCACCCACCAGCTCGAACCACCGTTCCTCGTGATGGCAACGCAGAACCCCATCGAGAGCGAGGGAACTTACAACCTGCCCGAGGCGCAGCTCGACCGCTTCATGTTCAAAGTGATGGTCGAGTACCCAACGGCGGCCGAGGAAGCCCGCGTGCTTAAGGAGCACAGCCGCCAGGTAACTGTGGAGAAGAGGCTGGAAGAAGACGTTGCCACGATAAGCAGCCCCGCGCAAATCATGGAGGCGACCCAGCGGTGCAGCGAGGTGCTGGTGGCCGACGAGCTGTTCCACTACATCAACAACATCGTCCGCCAGACGCGAGCTTGGCCGCAGTTCCACCTGGGTGCGTCGCCTCGTGCTGGTATTTCGCTGGTGCAGGGTGCGCGGACGCTCGCGGCGTTCAATGGCCGTGATTTCGCGATCCCCGACGACGTGAACGAGATCGTCCTCCCCGCGCTCCGTCACCGCGTGGTGCTCACGGCCGAGGCCGAAGTCGAGGGGCATCAAGTCGACCAGGCGCTACGAGAGATGATCCGCACGGTCGAAGTGCCGCGAATGTAACCAACGTCCCTTCCACCTCTCACCTTCCAACTCCCCACACCTTCCTAATGTCCTTCGTCGTCTACCTCCTGATTGTGCTGCTGGCCCTCTTGGTAGGGCTCGCGTATTGGGGTGGGACCTTTCCGCATCGGCCCCTGTTGGTGCTGATGCTGGCGCCGACGTTCATGGCGGCTTGGATCGTGTTCCTGCCCGACATTTGGCCGATGGTCGCCATCGTCGACGTGGTAATCGCGATCGTGGCGATTACGGATCTGTTTAGCCTTCGAGCTGCAAGCAAATTAACCGTCGAACGGAACGTCGGCCTCATCGCTTCGCTCGGCCAGCCTCAGAAGGTGACGCTCACCATCACCAATCGCTCGAAGCAGGATTGGCCCGTCTGGATTCGCGATGGGGTCGAGGAATACCTCCACGCCGAACCGGCCGAGTTCAACGTCGTGCTGCCGGGCGAACGACGCGCGTCGCTTGAATACCAACTGCACCCCAAGCGACGGGGTGCGTTTGAGCTCGCGGAAACGTACCTGCGAGTTCGCAGCCGGTGGGGCTTTTGGAATCGCTACCTCACGGTCCCCTGCCACTCGACGCTCAAAGTCTATCCCGACATGAAGCAGCTCGGCGAATACGCGCTGCTCGCGCGCACCAACCGCCTGAGTTTGATGGGACTTCGCCGCACCCGTCGCGTCGGCCAGGACAACGAATTCGAGCGGCTTCGCGACTACACGATCGACGATAACTATCGCCACATCGAGTGGCGGAGCACCGCCCGACGGAACAAGCTGACGGTCAAGGACTTCCAGGCCAACCAAAGCCAGCGCGTGGTGTTCATGGTTGACTGCGGCCGGATGATGACCGGCACCAGCGGCGGCGTCAGCCTGCTCGACCACGCCCTGAACGCGATGCTGATGCTCAGCTACGTCGCACTGGGTCGCAAGGACCAAGTGGGACTGATGTGCTTTTCGAACGAGGTGCATACGTTCGTCCCGCCCAAGGGTGGCGGCGGGCAGATGAACCGCTTGCTCCACGCCGCCTACGACCGTTTTCCGCAAATGGTCGAGTCGCGGTACGACGACGCGTTCTTGCACCTCGCCAAGCACGTTCGCAAGCGTACGCTCGTGGTGTTGATCACCAACGTGATCGACGACGTCAACGCCCACCAGATCGAAAAGCACCTAACCACCTTCAGCGGCCGGCACCTGCCGATGGCGGTGCTGCTTCGCGACCACTCGGTGTACGACGCCGTGGATGCCGTGGATAACGAACTGCAACTCGTCGAGAAGCTACAAACTTCGCCCGGTGCAAAGCCCGATACCACACCGTTCGATAACGTCTCGGACCAAAAACTCTACGAAGCCGCCGGTGCTGCCGACATCCTCACGTGGCGTCGTCACGTTCTCGCGGATTTGGAGATGAAGGGCGTGCTGCTGGTCGATGCATTTCCCGAGAACTTAACGGGGCAGCTCGTGAATCGGTATCTGGAAGTGAAGGCAAGGCACCTGTTGTAAGCAACAGGTCACCCCCTAGCCGACGACCTACGCGTCGTCGGAAAAAGCATCGGAACTTCACAGCTTCCGACTCATCGCAATCTCAGAAAGTCCGACGACACGTAGGTCGTCGGCTATGGTCGGATGAGTTTGCGAACGGCGCATGGTTACGCCAGCGGATCTTCCAGCGACTCGATACCCAGCTCTTCAAGGCTGCGATTCAAGAGGTCGTCGGGCTTGGTCGTCCCGGGACGAAGGCCTTCGGGGGCGAGGCGAACCACCACGCGGTTCGCGCGGACTTCGATCACTTGCACGTTCTGGCCTGGGTCGATGGCTTGGCCTTTCGACACGGCGTCGAGCATCTGGCCATCGATCTCTACCGAGCCACTGGGTAGCATCTTCGACCGTGCGACGCCGACCTTGCCGATCAACTGGCGGCGCGGATCTTCCAGCAGCACGTCCTCGTCCTTGGGAGCTTCACCCAACAGCGCGCGGCCGACCGGCGTGTAAGGCAAGTAGCGAAACGCCGCGGTGAGCACCGCCGGTGCGAGCACGACCACGATCGTGATGAACGTAAAACCGGTGGTCGGACCGCCGGCACTAAACGCCAGGATGATCGCCCCCACCAGCGAAGCGGCGGAAACCACGCCCAGCACACCCCCCGTGGGGAGCAGGACTTCCATCACCAGAATTGCGAAGCCAGCCACCACCAACAGGCTGGCCCAGACCAGAGGATCCACGTTGTTCATAGCTGTTGTTTACTCCCATTCCGCACGTAACACCTCCGCCTTGTGTCCACATTATAGCGAGCGTTTCCGCAATGGCTTGGTTCGCTCCGCAAATCTCCGCCGGCGGGGCGGGGAGAACGCACCGGTTTTTCGCAACTTGCGTGCTGCCCCCGCGTTACTTCGTATTGGACAGTCCGATTCTTGCCATCGGGAGAGGACGGGCAGCACCCAGTGCAAGCACTGACGGCTCCATACTCTACCCCAATTGTCTCCCCTTCGAGGCGAGACCTAGAATGCGGGAGAATCGAACCACGGGGTCCCCTCTGGGTCGGCGGGACTCGCTTGCGGCACACGCTCCTTGATCGGAGCCCCTTCTAAGGAGAGAGCCATGCAATCGTCCATCACTGGCATTCAGTTCCAAGTCTCGGACGTGACGCCTGCGACCACACCGATGGCTACGGTGCCCTACAGCCAAGCGGTTGCCGAGTTCCTCGGCGGTCCGATCGAGAGCTGCAGCCGCTACGCGGGACAACTTACGACCGCCCCGCGGACGCACCCGCTGCTGTCGGCGGTGCATCGCGCTTTCACCGACCATTATCCATTGGTTCTTACGCCGGATGCCATTTGGTTGACCTTAGTACAAGGTTTCGCGATTCATGTGAACGAACACGCCGAGACGCTGCGTTATCGTTTCGTCGAACACGCCGATAAGAAACTAATCCAGATACGCCGGGACGATTTCGTCAAAGGGACACCAGAGAATCCGTGGACTGAAGTGTTCGATGAGTTCTCACAACAAATACGGCCTCTAATCTCCGGTGCCTACGAACTCGTCGTCGCTGACTTTTCGACCACCGGCCTTGTTGAACGAGCCGCGTTCGAGATCGCGCTATTGGACGCCATGCAACGATATTTTTCGTACAGTCTCGTTACGCTGTGCGGTATCCCCAGCATTCGACTTGAGGGAACCGCAGACGACTGGAAGCAACTGCGTCAGCGTGCCGAGGCGCTCGGGCAGTATCAACTTCGCTGGTGGACCGATGCGTTAGATCCTGTCCTCGCGCAATTCGAGGCGGCATCCTTGGGCGACGTGGACCAGCCCTTCTGGGATTCCATCTATAAGCTGCGTGGTCCGCGTGGCAGTGGCAATCCTTACACAACGGGCTGGATTCAGAAGCTCTACCCCTACTTGCAAGAATCTCCGGACAAGTTCGAGATCAATCCTTGGCTAAGCGACGAGGTCCCCGGTGGCCCTGAACCGGCCATGTATCCGGTGCTGGCGCCCAAGGCTCCCTTCGAATGGGACTACATCGGGACCAAGTTTGAGATGGAGATGATCGGCGGGTTGTTGGGGGTTGCTCAAGACCCAACGACTTTGGAGATTCGTCCCGAGATGGGTTGGGCCGTGCGCGACGTAGCGCGAGCAAAATAGGAGGCTAGCGTCTCGCTCGCGGCTACCCCTGCACTTCCCGTACTTCGACGCGGCTGCCGCGGGCGCTGACTACTTCGACCGTGGCACCCCGTTCGATCACTTGGCCCGCTGCAATCACATCGACCAGTTCGCCATCGAAGTCTGCCCGGCCTGACGGCATGAGCAGCGTGGTGGTCACGCCGCGCTGGCCAACCAAGTGCGAGTACTCGGCGAGGCTTTCGCGGTAGCTCAGCGCCGCTAGCTCTTCGCCTTCGGGGCCCGCGAGCATCATCTCCTTGAGAATGGGAATGTGCGGAAGGTACCGGCGCAGGATGAGCGCGACCCCCACCATGAGCCCTCCCGCCGTCGCCACCACGGCCAGCGACGACTGCAGTTCGGCGAAATCCTCGGCGCTGCGGGGAATCCAGTTACGCTGGCCTGCGAGCACGAGCGATGCCATGACCATCAGCGAGCCACCCAGGCCGAAGATGCCGACACCAGGTAGTACGAAGATCTCCACGAGGATGGCGACCACGCCACCGACAAACAAGAGCACTTCGAGCCAAGCCACGGTGCCATGCAATGCCTTGCTCCAAAAGAACAGCAGCATCGCAAGCGCCGCGACGAATCCACCGATGCCAAGACCAGGCGTGTGCAGTTCGAAGTAAATGCCCGCGAACGCAATGACGAGCAGCAGCACCGTGATGCCGGGCGACGACAGGGCGTCGGCGACTTCGAGCGTCCAGTTCGAGGTCACCTCGTGCGGCGAGTCTTTGAAGCCGTAAATTTGCTTGATCTCCTCGACGTTGTCGACCACGTGCGTCGCCAGACCGAGCGCGGCGGCTTTGTCGCTGGTCAGCTCCAAAACTTCGCCCGGCACCGTTATCGCCTCGCCCTGACGCCAATCACCCGCGTTGGGCTGCGCGGCGGCTTCCTCTTCGCTGAAGAGCCGCTCGGCACCGGTTTGGCGGTTGGTGTAGCGGAACACTTCGAGTTCGGGATCCACTGTCGCCACGAGCAGCGACCAAGTGTGCGGCGACTCGGGGGCGAGCGATAGTTTGATCGACTCGCGTAACGAGAGGAGCGTCCCTTCATCGAAGGCCACGTCGTTGGGTCCACCCAGCGTGGCGTTTCGATTCATGATCAATTGGTCGGCCGCCAGCGCCGTGAGCGCCGCCATGCCGCCAGCACGTTCGGGAACGTACGCCACGGTTCGCGTATCCGCGTCGCCAATCGATGCGATGTATGCCGCGAGGTCTTGGCCAAAGGCCGGATTGCCGCCGGTGCTGTCGAGTCGAATACCAATCCAATTGGCGCGCCCGCTTCCAATCTCGGGATCGAGGAGCCCCGTCGCTCGATCGACCGTCTTGGCGGTGATGGGACCTTCGATGGTGTAGAAAATGGGCCGCCAGTCGGCGACGAGGCCCGAGTCTTCGGCCAGCGAGTCGGGGTTGATGCGCAGCCAGCCCGCGAGTTCGTCGAGGTTCTCGACGACGTACTTCACCGCGCCGTACTCGCGTCCCTCGCGCGCCGTGAAGATACCCATCGTCCCCGCCGGGAAGAGGGGCGAGGTGCGGACCACGGTTTGATTCTGTTCGAGCGCTTCGAGATCGCCGCGCTCGACGTACTCGATGCTGGCCTCGGTTTCGACTTCGAGCACTTCCAGCGCGGGGTCCACCAGCCCAATCGCAATCGCCTCGGGGGCGGTCCGCCTGGCCCGGGCGATCTGGCGGTAGCCTTCGAGCACGGCCGGCTCGATGGGCCGCGCGGGGTCTTCGTCGATGCCCGCCTCGCCAATCTCCGCAGTCGGCGCCATCGCGAGTTCTTCGCACGCCAGCGCCACCAGCACGCCATGGCCTTTGATCGTCTGCGGCACGTAAGCCACGGTCTTCACGCCGGCCATGTTGTCGCTCGTGAGATAGCGAGCCAGCGACAGCGCGCGGGCAAAGTCGGTCCCTTGGCCAAAGCCTTCGCCCTCGGCCAGCGGCACGAACTCGATCACCAGCACGGGGCGATCGTCGCCTTTGGATTCGGCGAGCAGGCTGTTCTTGGTCCGCTCGACGATGCTCCGGAAGGCCGCATCGGCGTTGCCGGTGATGGGAAGTCGCAACCGCAGCAGCCGCCCTGGCTTGAGGGCTTCCCGCTGATCCGGGTCGCCGACGACATCGGGATCCTGAGCCGCTTCGTTCGCTTCGTTGGCAGCCTCGGCAGCTGGCTCGGCCCCTTGGTCCTGGGCTTGCGATGTGGGTGCTCCGCTGATGGCGAGCAGCCCGATGAACAGGCTCCATGCGATTGCCGTAAACCAAAGGAAGGTCGGCGGGCGGGAGCCCGACGGAGCGGCGACGAGCTGAGGCATGGATGGCGTCCTTGAGATCAACGGAAGAACCTGCGGCCGAATTATAGTTTTCCACCGGGCCGGGGGCAAAGCGTGCGGGTTGCGGCGAGGTGCCCACCCGGAGCGATCGTCCGGACGGATGCTTAGTTTTCGGTAAGGGAGGGCAAATATCGCCTGCCCGAAAGGTGGCTATTTGCCGCCCATTTTGGTACCATAGAGAGGATGGACGCCTGCCCGCCCAAGGCCTAGGGTGCGTGCAGGCCCGCTCCACACGACTTCTTCAGCGAGCCACCGGAACATGGCTAAAGCCCCCAGTTCGTCGGACCTACCAAACATCGACACGAGTGTCGCCGTGGTCGATACGCCCACGAACGGCAAGCCTGCGGCGAAGGTTGCAGCAAAAGCCAAAGCCGACCGCAAAGACAAACGTGGGGCGAAAGCAGCGAAGCCTGCTCCTGCCGCGGACGAGGAAGACGACTTCCTCGACGATCGCGGTAACTTCATCACCCGCTTTCTGAACAACAGCGCGGGCTGGATGCTGAGCCTAATCGTTCACATGGTGCTGATCATCGTCCTCGCGCTGTGGGTGTTTCCGATCCCCAAGTCCTTCGACACATTGCTGGCTGCCGTGAAAGGCGAGGACATCTCGGACGAGATCGTCGATGTGCCCGAGGTCGATTTCAGCGATGTCCAGGTGGAAGTCGATCCCGAGCAACTCGACATCCAGCCCGATACCGAAGTGATCGAAGAAGAGGTCAGCTTCTCACCGTTCAACGAAGAGATGGCCGCGGCCGCTCCGGTTGAACTATCCGACTTTGGCCTTTCCGCCGCGCCCGATGCGTTAACCGCAAACATCAACGCGTTTGATGGTAATCAATTTGAAGGGCGCGGTCACGCGTCGCGCGCAGCGCTTGTGCGGGCCAAGGGTGGTAGTGGCGAAAGCGAAGAGGCGGTGGAAGCCGCGCTCGCGTGGCTTGCCGCGCATCAGAATCGCGATGGCACTTGGCACATCGACCACACCGGGGGCGAATGCCAGGGCCAGTGCGGCAATCCAGGCGACATCGAAAACAGCCTGAAGAGCGCCACAGCGCTCGCGCTGCTACCGTTCCTTGGCGCGGGGCAAACTCGCTACGACGGCAAGTACAAGGACGTGGTCGGCCGTGGGCTCGATGCCCTTGTGCGACTCGGCGAGAAGCCGCGTCAGGGTGCGGGCGCTTCTTGGGCCGATGGTGGTACGATGTACGCTCACGGCCTTGCGTCGATTGCACTCTGCGAGGCGTACGGCATGACAGGCGAAAGTCAGTTAGCCCTACCCGCGCAGGCGGCGATCGATTACATCGTGTCGTCTCAAAATCCCAACGATGGTGGCTGGCGTTATAGTTTCCAACAGGCCGGCGACACATCGGTAGTGGGCTGGCAGATCATGGCTCTCAAGAGCGCGCACCTCGCGAAGCTCAATGTGCCGTTCTCGACCGTCGAAGGCTCGTCGCGATTCCTCGACTTCGCCCAAATCGACGACTACGGCACCGGCTACGCCTACACGCCCGACGCCAAGGCCAACTACCGCCCTAGCACCAGCGCGGTCGGGCTCTTATGCCGAATGTACCTAGGTTGGAAGAAGGATAACCAAGGCCTGATCGATGGCACCGCAAGGATCGCCGAGCGAGGCCCCTCGGCCAACGACTTCTACTACAACTACTACGCCGCCCAACTCATCTTCCAGATGACCAACGGCACCGGCCCGATGTGGCGGGAGTGGAACACAAAGCTACGCGACTACTTGGTACAAAAGCAGGATAAGCAGGGACACCAAAAAGGTAGTTGGTACGTCGACCACGGCCACGACACCGATAAAGGAGGCCGCCTGTACTGCACGGCGCTCGCCTGCATGACGCTCGAGGTCTACTACCGCCACATGCCGCTCTACCAGACCGACGCGGTGGACATGGAGTTTCCGGAGTAGCGACCGGCCATCCCTAGTCCTGATAGTTGGCCGTCATTTCCATCTTCAGCTTGCCACGCACGAACGTCGTTTCGGCCGAACTGTAGCTCCCCACGGTGCTCGCCATGCCCATCGGCCCGCTGAACGAAAGCCGCCGAGTGCGACACGTGTCGGCCTCGACATCTAGCACGCCATGGACCATCAGTCGCATCTGAGTTGTCTGCGCGCCAATCGATTCGAGTTCGATGTCGAACGAAGCCACTCGTGTTGTTAAGTCGTACGCGCGGAGCGTGATAGTGAACTTCGACACTTGGCCAAAGGCGCCGTCGCTCGATAGCAGTGTCGCACCTATTTCGAGCGGCACTTCGAGCTTGTCGCCCACCCGGACTTGCTTCCCCGCAAGGAACTCAGCCAGCGGTTTATCGTGCCCCAGCGAGTGCATGCTCTCGGTGACGATAGCGAACTCGTCGGGCGAGACGAACGTTCCGTCGGCCGCCACGATGTTCAGAGCATCGTCAGGTAGCCGCTGGCAATCGTAGGTCTTGCCTACGACCGGACCCTCGCTGGTCTCGCCTTCGGCCGTGCGGGTGTACTTGGTGAATCGGACCTGTGCCCCGGTGGCGCGGCCGTCGGTGATCTGGCTCACGACGAGTGTCCGCTCTTGCTCGCGGGCAATAGAGGTGCTGGATTTCTCAATCTCGCCATTCGCGTGGCGGATGGTCGAGTCCAGCTCCAAAGAAACTTGAATTGTCTGGTCGGCGCGATCTCCTTTTGCCGCGGCGCGGCGCTCGAAAATGATGGGCTGGGCGTTCGTGGGCACGCCGAGCGTCTGGTAAGCCGCGAGTCGTGTTTCGTCGTCGGCACTCGCAACGCACGCAAATGACAGGAGCACCAGCGTGCAAAGTGAGCGAACCATCATCGCAAGAGCCTTATGGCTTGAGGTATTGAGAAAGCGGAAGCAATCGCGGCGGATGATGCTGGCTTCGCCGGGCGGGGTCAATAGCGATGACCGATGGCTACCCGCCCAACATCGCTTCGAGCGCGGCCACCGCGGCGGGCCACGTGATGTCGGTGTCGAGGTAAGTCTCCCACCAGTTGGCAAGCTGCTCGGCGAGCGAATTGGCCTCCGCATCGCTGCTAGCAACGCGCCACATAACGAGTGCTTGTGCGAGCAGTTCGGGGGAGTACTGCGTCACTTCGACCGCATCCCCCGCGGCAAGCACCGGGGGCAACATCGCAAGCTGGGCGATGCGGGCCACGTTCCCTGGTTTCACCGCTTCGGCGATAACGGGCAGGTCGAACTGCAACTGCGCGACGAGCCACACCAGTCGCGACACTTCGGGCAAGCGGTCGTCGGCGTTGGTGAGTACTGCTTCGAACGTCACGAGGTTGCGGGCAAGGTGCGCCGAGCCATCGCCCCCGACGGCTGGCAGCACCATCACCATCTGAGCCTCGGGCGCGATAAGCCATGGCTCGGTAAGCCTCGCGAGTTCGACGATTAGCCCTGGACCTCGCGTCTGCCACTGATCCTTGATGGGCCCGGTTCGCGTAACGATCTCGTCCACGAGCGCGGTCTTCGAACGCCCACGGTGCCAGTCGTAATACTGGCGCTCGAGGCTACTTACCCACGCGGCGAGCCCCGAGACTTCCACTTCACGTACGCCACCTGCACCCCACCGCCGTGCGAGCGTCCGCTCGGCGAGCTCACGATTGTGCTCGATTCCCGCCGCCGCGTGCTCGACGAGCCCCGCCAGCAGTGCCGGCAAATCTCCCCGAGCCGCGATAGGCGGCTCGGCCACCAGGGGGCCGATCGCCTCGGTTAGCCCGGGAGGTACCATCGCGAATCCTCGCGACAACGCATGGGCCGCGTGTAACGCGCTTGCCGATTCGGAGGCTTTCCAGGTGAGTTGCATGCGATGAACCGACAATTCGGATTAGGAAAAAGATGCCGAGGGTCGATAGAAAGGGAGGAGTGCTAGCTTACTTCAGCGAGCGGGGCCCGTCAGGGCCGTCGTGATTTAGCGAGACAGCGTTCTCTACTTCAATTTCACCACGGCCCTAACGGGCCCCGCTCGCCTTAGGATGTTCGTCCACAATCGCTCTAGGAGGGGTTGGTAGTGGTTGCTACACTCCCGGCCCGCTACTACGCCCCCCGCCCAACTTACGCCACTTCGTGTCCGAGAGAAACGGTCCATGCCTCGCACGCTTGTTGCTTTAATCGTTCTTGGTTTCTCGTCGGTCGCCGCTGCGCAGCAACCCGCCGCTCAGCCGCAGGCTCAACCAACAGCCGTGCAGCCCGCGGGCGCCGTGCCTCCGCAGCAAATGGCCCCCGCTGGTCCTCCCGTATCGCCGTTCCAGGTGGCACCCGAGCACCAAGCGTGGCTCGAGCAAGTACTGCTCAAGTGGGAGAAGGACAGCAAGACGGTAAACAACTTCTACTGCGACTTTAAACGCAAGACGTTCAACATCGCGGGCCCCGCCGATGGTGGCCCCTTCGCGCAAGAAGATGGCAAGCTCGCCTACCACAAACCAGACCGAGGCAGCTTCGAAATTGTGAACTCCGTGGTTTGGACGCCCAAGTCGCAAGCCACTGTGCCTAATCAATTGCCGGAACAAAACCAGCCAGCGGCGGAGGGAGATTACCTTCCTCGCAAAGACGTCGATGGCAACGTCGAGCCGGGCGAACACTGGGTGTGCGATGGTAAGAGCGTGTACGAGTACCGCCGCCACGATAAGACGCTGGTGGTGAACCCACTTCCTCCCAACATGCAGGGCCAACAGATCGTCGATGGTCCGCTGCCATTTTTGTTCGGTGCGGATGCGGCGAAACTCAAGGAGCGTTTCTGGATGCAGCCCGCCCCCGAACTATGCCGCGGCAACTTCATTGGCATTCACGCCAAACCCAAGCTTCAGGCGGGCGCGGCTGAGTACTCCGACGTGTACGTGGTCTTACGCAACGAGCAGGGCAAGCCACTGATGCCCGCCGGCCTTCGCGTGGTGCACCCCAACAAGAGCTGGGACCAGTACGAGTTCAAGCTGGACAATGCCCAAGTAAATCCTGTGATCGCCGGCTGGTTCGCCGAGTTGTTCCAGGAGCCACGCACCCCGATTGGCTGGAAGCGCGTGGTCCAGCCGCTGCAGCCGCAGATTCAGCAGGCGCAGCAGCCGCAACAGCCGGTTAAGTAACGCGAAGCTGCCCCAGGTGCGCGTTTCCGCCGCCTGTGCGACGACTCTTCTCTAAAAATACCGCCGAGAAAACGGCGTTTGCTAGCGATTTCTCCGCTAGGGATTGTTAGACTATCGGCCTGGATCGAACCCATGCGCGACGTGCGCCGGGCCGATCTTCCTGCCCTCAATCCCACCCCACAGCGAGCTTCGGTCGTTTGCAAAAACGAACCAAGGCCTCGCCCGCGAAACGACAAGCATTCCGCCCCGCGCTTTTCGAGTGCACGTCGGCTTCGACAACTTGGTGCGTGCCATGCAGCATCGACGCCCTTCAGCGATCGCCCTAGCGACACGATGGTGTTTGACCGCCGCGATGGTTGTTGTTTGTCTCGCCGCGAACCTCGCTCGCGGCAACGAGCTCGCCACCGCGGCTAGCGCCGAGGTCGAGAAGTTTCAGAGCGAGATTCGTCCACTGCTGGAGCAGTACTGCTTCCACTGTCACGGCGAGGATACGCAAGAGGCGAGCGTGCGACTCGATACGCTCGACCCCAACATGGTCACGGGCCCGGATGCCGAGAAGTGGCATGCCGCGCTCGACATGATCAACTCGGCGTCGATGCCCCCCGACTACGACTCGCAGCCCGAGGACGACGAGCGGCGGGCGATGGTCGAATGGATGACGGCGTCGATCGACCTGGCGACCAAAGCCCGCCAACAACAAGCCGGCACCACGCTCAGGCGTTTGACCAAGGCCCAGTACTCGCGTTCGCTCGCCGAATTGTTGGGCGTGCCGATTGACTTCGGTCGCAACCTGCCGGACGAGGCGAAGTCGAAGATGGGCTTCACGGCGAGTGAGTCGGCACTCAGCACGTCGTCGCTGCATGTCGAGTACTTCGAATCAATCGCCCGGCAAGCACTTGATCGCGCGGTTCCCACGGGCGAGCGCCCAGCGGCGCACCACTATCGCGTGACAATTGGCACCAACGTCGGCCAGGGTCGCCATGCCGCGATGATCGATGGCTTCCAGACCGCGCCGATCCACCGCGATCATCTGCGAGTGGAGATTCTCGACGACGCCGGCAACGTCCGCACTGCCAGCACGCCCGAAGAGGAAGCGGCACTTCGCGCCATTGAAGAAAACATTGGCATCTGCATGCGAGGTTCGTCGAGCGATCGCTACCGCGTGGTCGACGACGGGCTGCTGATGTTCTCCGCGCTACCGCACAAGGAAGAAGCCCCGCAGTCGTGGCAGGGTCCTTCGCCCCATATGGGCCTGCTGCTTCGGCGATGCTTCCCCGAGTCCGGGCCGTTCGCTCTTCGTGTCGCTGCCTCACGAGCACGCTACGCCGACTGCAATCCAGTCGATGGACTGACCTCTCTTCGCGGCAAAGAGACTTCGGTCACGCTGGCCAATCCCAACGCCGAGCCCACCATCGCCGAGAACGCGACGACGCTCTTGGCTAGCAAATGCGAGCAGCAAGAAGAGATGCGGCGCGAGGGCGAGATGCTCGTACCGGTCGACATCACCAAGACGTCGAAGGCGCAGTTCGAATTCGAACTGGCGCACGAAGGTTACTACCAGATTGATCTCGTGCATCCGCTTGCCGCGGCGGATGCGATGCCGTCGGTGTCGTTGAGTGTCGACGGATCGGACCAACATTTGCGACTCTCGCCCGAGGGTTGGCCCGCGTCGGGCCGCGTCGTGACACCGCTCGCGCACGCGAAGCTCTCACCAGGTAAGCATCGACTCGAAGTGGGCGGGCGGTTCTTCGTCGGCTTCAGCCACGTGGTGCTCACGCCACTCGCCGCCGACCACCCAACTGCTGTCGCGCTTGCCAACGAACTTGAACAAAACGCCGCCAACTTCCAAGGCGAAGAGGCCTCGCTTCGAGCCTTTCTCGGCAATCGTACCGACGATGGCATGGAGTACGAGGAGTTTGACACTTCGCGCGTGGTAAGTGCCGGGCCTGAGAAGCCGGAGGTATTTGAGTTTCATGGCGAGCTCGAAAACCTCCCCGCGCCGGTGATGGACGAAACCGAACTGACCGACCTCGCCAACATCATGGTCGTCGGCGTGTGGAACGATGCGTTGGTGAAGCGGGCCGCGGACTGTGGTGTGCCGATTGTGGTGCGTTCGATCGAGTTCCACGGGCCGCACTACCCTGAGTGGCCGCCTGCGAGTCATCGCCAGGTGTTCTTCGACTCGCCAACGAAGGATCAGGATCTCGATGGCTATACGCGTGAAGTCCTCGAGCGTTTCATGACACGAGCGTTTCGCCGCGAGGTGACCACCGAAGAGGTTGATCGCTACTTCCAATTCTGGCAGTCGATTCGCAGCGACCACGACGACTATCATCAGGGCGTGAAGGAAGTGCTGGTCGCGGTGCTCTGCTCGCCCAGTTTCCTGTACGTCTCGCCCACCGCCACGCCCGAGACTGCCGACGCCGCACTCGCCGAGCGATTGGCGTATTTCCTATGGAACGCCCCACCGGACGAGCGACTTTCGGAGCTCGCCTCGAAAGGCAAGCTCTCTGCCGAACTGTCCGGCGAAGTCGAGCGGATGATCGCCGACCCGCGCGTCGATGGCATGATCGAGACCTTCGCCGACGAGTGGCTGCGGCTCGATCGTCATCAGTCGATGAGCGTCAACATTCACAAGTACCCCGACTACACGCGGTTCGTCCGGCGTGACATGCGGCTCGAAACGCTACACTTCTTGAAGCACGTTTTGCAGCAAGATCTGAGCGTGCTGACGATGATCGACTCCGACTTCGCGATGCTCAATCAAAACCTCGCCGAATTCTATGGCATCGCGGGGGTCGAGGGTTCCGAGTTCCGTCCCGTGCCAGTCGCCGCGGAACTTCACCGCGGGGGTCTGTTATCTCAAGGGGCATTCCTCACCGGCCACTCCGATGGCACGCAGGCGCATCCGATTAAGCGAGCGGTGTGGCTTCGTTCGAAGATCCTCGGCTCCACGCCACCCCCTCCGCCACCGAACGTCCCGGAGCTCGACCCCGAGACGCCCGGCTTCGAGAAACTAACGCTTAAGGAGCAACTCGAACTGCACCGCAGCAAAGCGTCGTGCGTCGATTGCCACGCGAAGATCGATCCGTGGGGCGTCGTGTTCGAGAACTACGACGCGGTGGGACGATTCCAGCAGCAAGCCAAAGGCCGACCGATCGACGCAAGCACCGAGCTGCCCGATGGCACGGCGATCAATGGCGTCGATGAGTTGAAGACGTACTTACTCGACCAATCGCGGGATGAGTTCGTTCACTCACTGGCGAGTCACCTGTTCGCCTACGCCTTGGGTCGCGACGTGACGTTCGCCGACCAGAAGGAACTAGACACCATCGTCGCCCGTACTCGCGAAGACGACTATCGCTTTCAAACCTTGATCACGGCCCTCGTCGAAAGTCCTTCGTTCCGGGGCCCGATCGTCGACACCAACTCCGACACGCCGGAGGCCCATGAATGAGCAAACGAACCTGGCAACTCGATCGTCGCACGTGGCTGCGTGGTGTCGGTGTGGCGTGCGCGCTGCCGTACCTCGAAGCGATGGCCGGCTCCGCGCTGGCGAGCAATGCGAACGAAACCGACGCCCCCGCGCGGATGTGCTTCGTCTACTTCCCCAACGGCGTGGGCCTTCCTCCCACAGAGAATCCCGCCCACGCCGACTGGAGCTGGTTCCCGCTCGGCGAAGGTGCCGACTATCGCACGACCAAGGTACTTGAGTCGCTCAATCCTTTGCGGGAGCGCGTCACGGTGCTCGGCGGACTGAGCCATCCTAACAGCCGCAACGTACTCGGCCATCTGGCCGGCGATACGTGGCTCACGGGCGGCGACCTCCGCGGTTCGAGCTACCAGAATCAAATCTCCGTCGATCAGCTTGCCGCGCGCGAACTTGGTCGCGATACGCGCTACCAGTCGCTCGTCTTATCTACCGATGGCGGTATCGGTTACAAGTCGCGGGTTGCCACGCTCTCGTTCGCCGAGGGGGGCAGGCCGATTCCGTCCGAGAATCGCCAGCGACAAATCTTTGAGCGTTACTTCTCCCCCGGTGGTGGCGAGTCGACCGACGAGCGGAAGCGAAGCATCGCCCAGCGAAAGAAAGTCGTCGACTTGGTGATGGAAGACACCGCAAGTCTCGCGCGGCGCCTCGGCACGCACGACCGCGACAAGATCGACGAGTACATGACGTCGCTCAATTCGGTGGAGGAGCAAATCCGCCGCAACGAGCAATGGCTCGATATGCCGCTGCCCGAGTTCGACGCTTCGGCAATCGACTTCGACTCGAATCCGGCCGTCGACCCCACGGCCTACCTGCGGACGATGTTCGACCTGATGGTGCTGGCGTTCCAGACCGACCTGACGCGGGTGATGACCTACATGATGGCCCGCGAAGACGGCATGGGCTTTGGCGAGAACTTCCCGAAGCTGGCCCTAGGAATCAACAAAGGCCATCACGCGATTAGCCACGATCTAGTGGACGGTCACTGGGAAGAGTGGGGCCGGTACGATCGCTGGCTCGCCGAGCAGTACGCTTACTTCGTAACACGGCTCAGCGAGACGCGAGACGCTCGCGGATCGCTGCTCGACACCACGATGGTCCTCTACGGAAGCGCGTGCAGCACGACACACAACGCCATCAACTACCCGCTCGTGCTCGCGGGGGGCGAGAAGCTCGGCCTCGCGCACGGTCACTACTTGAAGACCCACGAAGAGAAGCCTCTCTCCAACCTGTTCGTCAGCATGCTCACTGCCGCGGGGATCGAAACCACACAGTTCGCCGACAGCACGGGGCCACTGGAATTCGAATCGCACCGACTCTTCGGCGAGCGAACAGAGGCTTAGATCACTTGACTACCCTCTCCCCGACCCTCACCCGGGTCGGGGAGAGGGGAATCTCAACGTCGGCTTATCTCCGCCGCACGAGCGCCATTCCCGCTGGCTCGGCTCCGCCCGAACGCATGGCGTCGGCGAACAGTCGCAGCGCCCGTTTACCGGGAAGCATCCGTAGCTCGGCGGCCGAGGGTTCTCGAAGCTTGCACGCGAGACGCCCGTTGAACCGTGCGACAGGAGGAACTTCGTTGGTGGTGGCGAGCACCAAGCGTTCGCGAACCATCAGTTCCACGTAGCGAGATGCGTAGTTGGTGTTTTCACACCAGCCCATTGCCGGGCAGGTGGTGGCGGTCCAGTCGCTGCTCGATCCGCTCCACATGGCGAAGCCCGCGTTGCCGGCTAGGGCCACCGTGGCGTGCGTGCCATCGGCCGCGAGCATCGCGACGGCCATCGACAACCCTTCGCCCCCCGGCGAAGCGAGCCACAGCGTGTGATTGGCGGCCGAGAGCAACTCGCCCGCTTCGCCCGCGTGCTGCGCGTGCGAACGCAGGGCGATCCGGGCCGCTTCGAGCAGGCCATCGGTCAACTGTTCGTTGGTATTCATCGAACCCGCGACGACCAGCGTGCGTCCATCGGCGAGGGTCTGCCAATCGTAGAACGATTGCACTCGCTCGCCCGTAAACGCGAGGCCCGCAAGTTCCCAGTCGTCGAGTTGTGGATGGCTCATGGGGCGAGCGATACGCGAGCTCGCGGGTTGCTTGACGACAATCGGCGTCGCTGTTGGCTCCGCGGCAGGTGTGGCGATGTTCGCGGACGCTCCGCTTCGCCACTTATTGAGTTCCAACTCCACGGCCAGTCGACCGGCGACAATCTCGACGAGTTCCACTTCGGCATTGGTGAAAGAGCGTGGCTCGCGGCAGTAGATCCACAGCGTGCCGTAGATCGTTTCGTCGCTCGCCACGGGCAGGCAAATCGCCGCGCCGCACCAAACCGGCACCGCCCACGTGGCGACGTCGAGATCATCTTCGAGCACCAGCGCGTTGCCAGCGAGCGCCGCGACATCGGCCGAGGACCCCATCAAGGTCCGCCGCTTATCGCCTGGTTCTCGTCCGTCCTCTTGATGATGGGCACGAAGCACGAGTTCGTTCGTTGCATCGTTGAGCACGTAGAAGTCGGCACCATCGCAAGCGAGACCTCGCACCATCCCACGCAACACGGCGGTGAGCCGCTGGTCGAGGTTCGCTTGCCGCGCGTGATCGCGGGCTTCGTTGATGGCGGCTCGTGGAGCTGTTACCACGGCCGGTATGGTGAATTGGTCCCCTGCGAGACCTAAAGGGAGACCTGGCATGGTCATCGGTTGGTCGAATCCTGGCTGCATGATGACGAAACTCCGCAAACTCAAAAGTCAGCTAGCGGCAGCTCCAACAGCTGCGCATACTCTGTGCTCCACGCAAATCAACATCGGCTGGATAAAATGCGCGGATTGAGTAATTTCTCCCACCTGCGGAGAATGCGACGCCGGTGAACAACGATGTTTGCAACTTCGCCTGCCAGCAACGTGGTGCATCCGTTAGCCTGGTAGCACACAACCCCACCATCCCTCACAATCCAATCGAAAGCCCCCGATGAAGCTCGCCCTGCACTGGAAGATTTTGATTGGCATGGTCCTGGGCGTGGTGGCGGGGCTCGTGGCGCTGAAGCTCGGCACGATCAAAGAAGTGGACGGCATCGAGATCCACACCGGCCGGCAATTTGTCGCCGATTGGATCAAACCGCTCGGCACGATCTTCATTAACGCCTTGAAGGTGATCGCGGTGCCCCTGATCATCGCATCGCTGATCAAAGGGGTGTCGGATCTCAAAGACCTCTCGCGGCTCTCGTCCATTGGCGGACGGACTGTCGCGCTGTTCCTCTTCACGACAACCGTGGCGGTAACCACCGGCCTGACGCTCGCGACACTGGTTGGACCAGGCAGCGGAATCAACGAGAAGACGCGTGACGCCTTGGTCGCCGCGGCGAGCAACGATGTGGCAGGGAAGATCGAACAAGCCAATCAGACCAAGGGAACTGGCCCCCTTCAGCCTCTCGTCGATCTGGTGCCCGACAACATCTTCGCGGCCGCCAGCAACAATGGCGACATGTTGAAAGTGATTGTGTTCGTGCTGTTCTTCGGCGTCGGTTTGCTGCTGGTTCCCGCTGAGACTGCAAAGCCAGTGAAAGACGTATTCGATGGCCTGAACGAGGTGATCCTCAAACTGATCGACCTGATCATGCTTGCCGCTCCGATCGGTGTGTTCGCGCTGCTGGCCGCTCTCGTGGCAGAGACGCCATCGTGGGACGTTTTCTTCGCGCTGCTGCTTTACTGTGGATGCGTGGTCGTGGGACTCGCGATCTTGCTCTTCGCGTTCTATCCATCGTTGATCATGGCCTTCACGGGGCGAGGCTACGTCTGGTTCTTCCGTGGCCTCGCGCCCGCGCAGATGCTCGCATTTTCGACCAGCAGCAGCGCCGCGACGCTGCCCGTGACCATGGAACGTGTGGAAGAGCACCTGGGAGTCGACGAAGAGGTCGCTAGCTTCGTGCTACCCATTGGGGCCACGGTGAACATGGACGGGACGAGCCTTTACCAAGCCGTGGCCGCGGTGTTTATCTGCCAGGCGTATGGCGTAACACTATCGCTGACGCAACTTTTCGCGGTGGGCGTCACGTGTATCCTCGCCTCGATCGGAACCGCCGCGGTGCCGAGCGCCGGCATCGTGATGCTGGTGATCGTGCTGGGGCAAATCGACGCCAAGCTGGTGCCCGGCATCGCCCTAATCTTCGCCGTCGACCGCGTGCTCGACATGCTGCGAACCGTGATCAACGTCACCAGCGACGCCACGGTCGCGATGCTGGTTGCCAAAAGCGTCGGGAAGCTGGGCGAGCCGAAGCCGAAGGAGTGGGATGAGGATTATCATCACCACTCCGAAGAGCCCACGAGCAACTAGCTCGCAAAGCCAATCAACAGCCGGAGGGCCACGCCCTCCGCGAAGAGGTTTGCAGTTCTCCTGAAGCTTCGCACGCGCTGAGCTGAATCTTTCGCGGCCCGCGTGGCGGCCCGGCTATTGAATGAGGTTTATCTTCGCGATTCTTTTGCGCTACCACCCATGAAGCACCGCGCAATGCCATATGCCACGCCGCAGGTGATGAGCACGAACACCAGGAACACCGTGATGCCTTGCATCGTCGTGAAGAGCTGAGAGAACGCGTGCGGTAGGACGTTCGACTGGACGATGGCGAAGTCGTCGAGGCGGACCGTAGAGGTGGTTTTGTTGTTCCAGGTGACGAGAACGTGCTCTGAATTTGGGTCGATGACGCAGGTATCCATGTAAGGAAAGCCCTTGCCAGCTGCGCCATACAGAGCCCAAGCTGGGTAGCCAATGATTTCGAAGTCACGAAGAGCTCTCGCCGTTCTCGATGGTTCCGTCACTTCCATCGTAAACATGTAGTCGTATTCGAAAAGATCCACCAGATACCGCCCGTCCGAAGTGGGCGTTCCAGCATACACTTTCTCGTTCGTGGTCCAAATTGGCGTATTGGAACCGTTATTTAGATACATTCCCGTGCAGGGGTACGTCTTATGCAATCGCTCGACCTGGGCAATTGCGCTCGCGCGTGTGAAGTATGGAGGATCGTCTTCGAGAGACTTTATGTGTGCGACCTGATCTTTCACAGGCGTGGGGAATAAGCTTACAAATACGTACTGACCGTTATCAGATGCCTCGGACCACGACCAACCGTGACCGTGGCCGTTAAGCCCCGCGTAGCACTGCGAACCCGCCATCGCGGCGAAGAGGCAAAGCACGGGCAACAGTCGCTGTTTGAGGTGCGTCACTGATTTAACCTCGCAAGCATTACCACCCACGCCTCGTCGAGTCCCAGCTCGTTGATTCCTGCTTCCAAATACTCGCGATCGATTCGCTCGCCACTTCGCTTCCAGATCCCGGCGATGTCGCGGAGGTGTTTTTCGGAGCCACCGTCCTGATAGTAGAGAAGCTTGCCGAGAATGATGTCTTCGGGAGCTGCTACATAACACTCGGCCACGTCGAGCACTTGGCGGCGTTCGCGCCGTTTGAGTTGACGCCGCGACCAGTCGGTGCTTCCCACTACCATGAAGTCGATCTTATTTGATGACGAAGGATGCAAGATGTTGAACTGGCCGCCTCGCTCTACTTCTTCGAGAATCGCAGGCTTATAGAGCGCAAATTCGTCTCCCGCGAATGCATCACAAAGGCGTGCCGCATCAAACACGTCGAGTCGCACCACGATGTCAATGTCGTTGGTGAAGCGTACTTCGCCCAGGGTACTGCTGGCGAGCGAACCGACCAGCGCGTACTGGATGCCCAGGCGTTCAAGCGTCTCGATGGCGAACTGCAAGAGCTGCGACTGCGTCACCGTGCATCCTCCGAATGATCTCGATCTGCACTTCGTCGTCGGACCAATCGGCATGGTCACCTCGCACGCCTGATTCAACGAGTCGACGGCCGAGTTCGTGCGATTCGAGCGACTGTCGCAGCGATTCCCGCCCCGACATCTTGCGCAAGGCTTCAATCACCGCCGGTTCGGGAACTTCGATATTACGAGGGTCGATAGTCCGCATAGTTCAGTGAACGAAATCACTTCCCACAATAGTCAATCGTCCGCGCGATCTCGCTCTTCATGTCCGAGCGTTTTACGATGCGGTCGATGTAGCCGTGTTCGAGGAGGAACTCGCTGGTCTGGAAACCTTCGGGCAGTTCCAAACGGATGGTGGCTTTGATGGTTCGGGGGCCGGCGAAGCCGATCAGGGCTTTGGGCTCCGCGAACACCAGATCGCCCAGCGACGCGAAGCTCGCGGCCACGCCACCCATCGTGGGGTTGGTGAGCACCGAGATAAAGAGACCGCCGGCTTGGTCGTACCGCGCGAGGGCGGCCGACACTTTGGCCATCTGCATCAGCGACAGGATACCTTCGTGCATACGAGCACCACCGCCCGATGCGCTGACGATCACAAGCGGCAGGTTTTGTTCGGTGGCACGTTCGATGAGCCGGGTGAGTCGTTCGCCCACAACCGAGCCCATGCTCCCCATGATGAACGCCGAGTCGGTCACACCAACGGCGACGCGGCGAGCGCGAATCATGCCGGTGCCCGTGAGCGCGGCGTCGCGAAGGCCGGTCCGCTTTTGCTCGCCCACCACGCGTTCGGCGTAGGCCTTCTTGTCGAAGAACTCCAGCGGGTCGGCCGGCATGAGGTTGCCGTCCCACTCTTCGAAGGTTCCTTCGTCGAGCAGGTAGCGAATGCGATCGGCCGCGCTCAGGTACATGTGGTACCCGCACACGGGGCAGACGCTCATGTGCTCGGCGACCGTTTTGCGGAAGACGGTCTCGCCGCAATCGGTGCAGCGGAGCCATAGCCCACTCGGGACGCCCCGCTTGGGGCGGGGCTTCTTGGGCTCGTCGCCCATCAAGGGATCGTCCGAGTCTTCAGGCTGTTCGCGTTGGTCTTTCAATTCGCCGGTGGCCATGCGAGGAGTTGGATCGTTGGAGGAAGTCAATCGTTCCGGGAGTCTATGATACCAATTCGTCCGGAACGTTGGGAGGCGGAAGATCGGGAGCAAAATGCCGATTCGCGGGCTAACTCTTGGCCTCGACCGCCACAACGGCGGGTTTGTCGAGCTCAATCGTCTCCCACCGGCCGGCCTGCGTCCCACAGTGCCACAGGTCGCCAAACTCGGCACCCGACAGCACGTGGCGGATGACACACGCCAGCGGATCGGGGGCCACCAGCACGGCGACCGCGTCGGGCTTCAGTTTCTTGGCGAGCTTCGCCATCACTTCGGACACCCGCTCCCGGGCCTTCGAAATGCTCTCGCCCTCAGGGGGGCAGATCATCTCGGGGTGCTCGAGCCATTGCCGAAACACCTTGGGCTGCTTGGTCTTCACGTCGTCGACCAGCAGTCCCTGCCACAGACCCTGGTTGACGTTCGTCAGTTTGTCGAGCGTGCGTAGCTTCAGACTAAAACGGTCGGAGATCACCTGACCGGTTTGCTGCGATGCCTGCCCCGGAGCTGAGTAGAGGATCGTCGGCTTAAGTTCGGCGAGCGCGGTCGCCACGTTCTCCGCCTGGCGCTTGCCATCTTCGCTCAGCGGCACATCAAGGGTTCCCTGGATACGGCCTTGCTTGGCGTATTCCGTGGCACCGGCGTGAACGAGCACAATCTGTCTCATGGTGGTTGTTTTCATCCTGGCGAGTGTCGCATGCGTGCGTCGTCGCCCCTTGCTTGTTTTCTCTGTTACTTGATGCGCTTACTTGATTCGAGTGGCGAGTTCCGCGAAGCGTTCGCGGTAACTATTGCCACTCGAAATGGCCGAGCCAACTACTAGCAAATCCGCCCCTGCCGCGGTGCATTCGCCGATGGTTTCGAGGTTCACACCGCCATCGACTTCCAAAAAAGCATCGACATCCGGCCGGTCGCGGAGCGTGCTCAATTTCTCCAGCGCCACTCGATCAAACGACTGGCCACCGAATCCCGGCATCACGCTCATGCACAAAATCAAATCGCAATTGCTCGCCACCTGGTCGATCTTCTCCAGCGGCGTCGGCGGGTTGATTGCGATGCCGGCCAGCGCGTCGAGATCGCGAATCGTCGCCACCAAGTCCGCCAGTTCCGATTGATCCCGGCAAACTTCTTCGTGCACGGTGATCACGTCGGCGCCCGCTTCGCGAAACTGCCGAACGTACTTGTCGGGACGTTCCATCATCAAGTGGACGTCCAACGGCAGTTCGGTGCACCGACGCGCCGCTTCGACGATGGTCATGCCAAACGTAAAGTTCGGTACGAAGTGGCCATCCATCACGTCGAGATGCAACAACCGCGCACCCGCCTCTTCCAGTCGCTCGATCTCTTGCGCGAGATGCGCGTAGTCGCACAGCAGGATCGACGGAGCGATCGCCGGCGCGGCGGCCCGCAGTCGGGCTCTCGTCTGTTCGCGATGATTGGGCGCAGTCACCAACAAATACTTCTCTATAGCGTGGGAGTCGGAACCAGGTGGATTAGCGGGCGGAGGGGGGAAGGTCGCGTTGGATCGTGCGTCGGCCCTGCGGAGGGGTGTTGCCTACGGGGGTGGCGAAAGCCATTGGTTCTATGCACCGTAGGCAAAACCCGAATTCTACCCCCAGTCCCCCAAGGCCCGCTACCGCTAATCATCCTCAATTCGGCCGTCCGCCATTCCTGCAAAACCAGGCATCCACTGCGCAAACGACTGCTAGCACTGCACTTGCGCCGAGACCTAGGCCGCCTCGAACTCAGCGGCCTGGGGCAGTTGGTCGATGCTCGACAGCCCAAAAACCTGCAAGAACCGGGGGCTAGTCACGTAGCGAACCTGCCGGGGATTGGCGGCCGAGCGTTCCACATTCACCAGTCCACGCCGGACTAACAGGGCCACCAGCGACTGGCACTTCTGCTTCCGCAGGGTGTCGATGGTCTTCAAATCCACCGGCTGGCGGTAGGCGATGACGCTCAGCACTTCCATTGCCGCGGGGGTGAGCGTCGCCTGTTGCACCTTGCCGACAAAGCGATCGCGGACCCGCTCCATCTCCTCTCGCAGGACCATCCGGTAGCCTGCCGCCGACTCGACGATAGTCATGGCGGTGCCGTCGGCCGCGTACTCGGCGTTGAGCTCCGCTACCGCCTCGACCACTTCCTCGGGGGTGATGTCCCGCATGGTCGACGCCATCGCCTCGGCCGACAACGGCTGATTATCGGGACGACCGACGAACAGCAGCGCCTCGGTGATGCTCCGCGTGTTGACCTGCACCTCGGCCGGCGCGGCTTCGGTCGCGGCCACTTTGCTCGTCTTGCGTCCCAGCATCGCGGCAAACGCGCTGGTGAGTCGCTTGATCGACAGCGGCGAATCGCTTTCGGCGTTGGCGGAGTTCTCGCTCATGGTGGGGATAGTAAACCTCGCGAAGCACCGCCAGCAAGAGCAACGAGTGCTAGCATCACCACCGCCCTTCGGCGTCAGGAACCTCCCCATCGTGTCGATTGGCCATCTGGCGGAACGATCGCACACTGACATCTTCCGTGATCATACTCACCGCGCCGTCGCCAAAGCCAAAAATTCCTCCGCCCGGATGATTACCACCAAACCCTCCGACGCGGAGCGGCAACGAAGAGTTGCCCCCTTCGAGACTGCGAACATAGAAGCCTGGCTTCGCGATGGCGTTGGGATCCCCCACGCCCAACTCTGCATCCCAAGCCTGAATTTCTCCTCCAATCTCAGCGGCACTTTCCTGCTCTAGCGGGTCGGTCTCGCCCGCCACATCGTCATTCGCTTCAGCCGACTCTTCGGATGCGGGCTCTTCGGTTTCGGCGTCGGTGCTCTCTTCGGTGCTCTCTTCGCTGCCTTCTTCCGTGTTCGAATCCTCGGCTTGCGACTCCTCACTTGCGGCCGCTTCTTCGACCACCTCCTCCTCTTCGAAGTCCACTTCATCGTCCCAGTACACATCGCTTGCAACTTCGGCGAGCGGATCCTCATCCCACTCTAACTGGCCCTCCTCTGCCACCGTTTCGCCGACGTACCAGGGAAACGTTTGGAAGCTGCCATTGTTCTTCGTAGTTGTGTTGATCGCGAACCCTGCATTGCGAAGCGTGGCGGGTGTACCGCTCAACCAGCCGAGGTCGTACTCGTCGATCTGCTTCTCTCCGACGAAGATCGTGTAACTGGCTCCGTCTTTGATGTCGTCGAGCGTCAGTTTTCGATTGAGGATGAACGATCCATTGTTGTCCTCGTTGATCGGTGCCTCGCGGTCGTTGTGACACGCTGCGTAGATCGACACCGGCAGGTCCTCGCCAGGATAGCTGGGACACATTATCAGCGAAAACGATGTCTGTCGCACCGGATCGTTCCGCGTGTGATAGGCACTGAGCTTCATGTCGAGCGCCGCCGCACGGTTCTGCTCGCCAAGGTACGGCAGCACGCGGGCGAGCCAGCTCATATGGTGGCCTGGCGGTTTGTTCTCGATCGGCCCCGTGTCGTTGGTAGTTCCCACGGGCAGGTGGTCGTACGCCAGTTCGTAGTTGTGAATGCCGAGCACGATTTGGCGGACATTATTGATGCACTGCGACCGCCGCGCCGCCTCGCGCGCCGCTTGCACGGCCGGCAAGAGCAGCGCCACGAGAATGCCAATGATGGCGATCACCACCAACAGCTCGACCAGCGTGAAGGCTCGTTGTTTCGTGTTCATGGGAAGTCCTCTGACGACTACAGTTAAAGTTAGTGTTCGGGTGCCTGGGGTCGAGTTCTACGAGCCCCCAGCATTTCGTGTTCATAAGGGAATCGGATGGCAAAGTAGATCCTTCAGTCGCTTGGGCTCCTTCAGGATGACATGCTTCTGGTCGTTGTGCTTACTAATCTCGACGTTCCGTGTGCGTCACTCTTGGCGTTCCGGTGGCCGGGATCGTTGCGGTCGCCACGACTTCCGTGGCTCCGCCCTCTTCGTTTCGTTCGACCTTGATCTCCACTCGGGCGTCATCGCGATAACCCGTTTCGTCCTTGGCGAGTGACCACGTCTCGCCTTGGTACTCGGTGTCCGCTTCCAACAGCGCCGCGGCTCGCGCGAGGCCCGCGTCGGCCAGCAGTCGGCACTGGCGGTGTTCGTGTTGCAACCGTGTTTGGCGATGATGGGTGACGATCGACTTCATCACGCCGGCGAGCAACAGCGCGCTCACCGCCACCAGGGCAATGACGATCAGCATCGCGAGCCCGCTTCGATCTCGTCGTTTCATGGCGACCCTCCTTCCAATCGCGGGGCACGCTCGGTGATTCGTAGCACCTCACGTTTCGGTTCGCCGATGGACCAGATCGAGATCGTCACCATCGCGTTCCCTTGCTCTTCTTGCCACTCGTCGCCATTGCCAAGCTCGAATCGCTCGCGGCGAATCTCGTCGCCAGCGGTGCGAGTCATCACGCACGCGTCCCCTTCGAGCATCCATTCGCTCGTCGCCTCAGCCATGGCGATGGTCATGCGCTCGCCAGCAACCGTGACGCTGGTTGCCTCGTGCAGATCACGACGAAGCTGCTCCTCTAGCCGATGCGTCGCCAACGCGTGATGCGCCGCGTCTTCGGTGCGACTACTCCACAACGAAAGTCCGTGAATCAGGTTCACGGCTAGCGTCATCAGCACTGCCATCGTCGTGACCACCACCAGTAGCTCGACAAGCGCAAAACCAGTGCGACGTTCGCCTCGCATTATCATGGCTCACCCTCCTCGTTGTCGTCCGGTGGCTCACTCTCTGCGTCGCTTTCTCCCGGCACATCGTCCTCGCCAGCCGGCTCGAACACCCAGGTGGTCAGCACCAGAGGCGCGGGCTTCGAGGGGAGCGTGAGCCGCACCGTGATTCGCTTGGCGTTTGGATTCTCCACGGGCTCGACGGAAGTTTCGACTCTCGCTCCTGGAAGCTGCGCGGTCACTTCTTCTGTCAGCTGCCATTCATTCGCGGTTTCCGTTGTCAGTTCGTCCCAAGGTCGGGCGGCGTACAACTTCAGGCTGTTCTCCAGTTCGCGGCTCGCCACGTCGAGGTTGTCGGTCGCCTTTCGCGCGCGGTCCAGCGACACCATCGCCTGGGCGATCATCACCAGCACCATGCCGAGCGCCGCAGCAGCGAGCGCAACTTCGAAGATCGAAGCCCCTCGACGGCGGGCATTGGAGATGCTCCAAAGGTTCATGATAGCCCCCTCACAAGGTCGATTATCGGAACGAACAGCGCGATCACGATGAACGCCACCACGAGCCCGATGCCAAGCACGATCAACGGATAGGCCACCCGCGACGCCACGGTCATCCGCGCGGCCATCTGCGATTCTTTTCTTGCCGCGATCTGCCGCAGAGCCCACGGCACGTTGCCCACCTTCATGGCCGTTTCCACCAGCCCCATCTCGCTTTGAGTCACCAGCCCATGCACTTCCATGAGTGCCGGCAGCGACCGCCCGATCTCGGCATCCGTGTAGCACGCGGTCAGCCGATTGCGAATCGACGCCACGGGATAGGTCACCGACAAAGCGTAGAACAACCGCGGCAGCTCGACACGATGCTCGACTCCCATCGCCACCATCCGCAGCACATGGGCAAGATGCCCCTGGCGAAACACGCGGTCGGTTAGGCTTGAGAGAAATTGCAGGTCAAACAGATACATGATGCCCAGCGCGAACAGGCTGAGCAGAAGACCGAGAAGCAACAGTATCATGAGCCACCCAACGCCGATCCCCAGCCTGGCTAGCGAGAGGAGCAGCCGCGTCATGCTGGGCAGCTCCAAGTCGAACTCTATAAAGATCTGATGGAACTGTGGGATGATGAACACCAGGAAAAAGGTCAGCAGGATGCTCATCGCCAATGTCATCGCGACGCCATAAGCGAGATAGTCACCCCAGTTTCGCCAAGCAGACGCCAGTGCCGGATCGTCGGGTCGACTCGCTTCGTCGAGAGCTTGGGGTTCGGCGTGCGCGAGTGTTCCGACTGCCGCGCAGGCCGGGGCGATTCGTGGCAGGGCCCCACGATGCCGGGCAATCGACTCGTACAGCGGCGTCCCGCGAGCTAAATCGTACGACAATCCGGATGCCGCTTCGCTGACAAACCAGCCGCTACGCATCTCGCGGAGCAGTTCTCCGGCGTTTGCCAATTGCCCCGCGCGCTCGGCGATGGCCAGCAGCTTCGCGTTGGTGCGCCGATGCATCTCGCGCGACGAACGAATCGTGTCGACAACAGCAAAGCCGATGATCACCCAAAGCAATAGGCATATGGGAAGGGCAGCCATCGGCATCACGGTCCAAATCAACAGCCCAACAACGATGCCTACCCAACTGACAATGCGAAGAATTGAATAGGTCGAATCCCCCGGAGCAGGCCCGCGCACGCCGTACACCAGCGACGTTGCAATCTGAAGTGCAACGCCGGCGACGATCAGGCCAAGGGGAACGAGGAAAATCATAAGAATCTAAATGAACGGTTTAGGATCTAGCCACGGATGAGTAGGAACAAAAGCAGAGGGAACGCGACGCTAAGCTTTGCTAACGGGAAACTCGTCAACTCAGCCCCTCCACCAACTTGACTAAAGGCAAAAACAACGAAGCCGCCAGCACAACCGTAGTACTCGCCACCGCCACTAGCACCAATGGCGGGACGATGCGGCGGAGTAGCACTAATCGCTGCTGTCGGCGATCGGCGTAGAGTTCGGCGGCCATCCCGAGTGTGCTTTCCAAGCGAGAGCGATCGACGCCCCACTTCACGAGTGCCGTCAAGCTGCGATCAAAAGCCCGCGAGCCGGCCATCGCCTCGGCGGGCGAGGTCCCCTGCTCTACCAGCTTCGCGATGCGATGCGTTTCGCGGGCAAGCTGCCGATCGTCGACCAGATCGCCCGTGTAGCGGAGCGCCCCGGCGAGTGGCATCCGCATGGCCACGAAGTTGGCGAGCGTCGCCGACCACTGCTCGTGCGAAATGCTGCTAAACAGCTTTCCCACCAGCGGCAGCGCGTTCCGCAGCGGATAGCCAATGCCAATCAGCCCCGGTGCCACGGTCAACAACACCCACGCGAGCGTAATGGCGATCAACACCCATGGCAGGACGTGCCCCAAGGCCAACGCCCCTTCGGTCATCATGGGTAGCTCGAGTTCAAACTCGGTGAAGATATCCTCGAACTGCGGCATCATCACGTAACCCAAGAGCAGCGCCACTCCCGTCAGCGCAAGCAGCATCGCGAGCGGATAGAACACGAGCCCACGCAGCGTTCGCCAAGCCCGGTCGGACGAATCGCGAAGCCGCGCAAAGCTATCGCACACCGTGGCGAGCTCGTCGGAAGTCGTCGCCGCTCGGAGCATCGCGATCAAATAGCCGGGGGCGGTCTTCTCGACTCCAGCGAGCGCTTCGTCGAGCGATAAACCCTTGGCCAGCGACGCCTTGATTCGCTCCACCGCCCGGTCGAGTCGCGGATCCCCCACGTCGGTCGCCAGCGCGTCGAGCACCACCGGCAGCGGCAAACGCTCGCTGCTCGCCACGGCCGAGGAGGCCGGGTGGTCATTCGAGTTGAAGGGGTGCTCGTCCACGTTCCTACTTCCACATTGCGTCGGCCATGGTGTGCAGCATGGTCACGTACGACCACATCAGCCCAATCGAATACACGGCCACCACCGTTCCCGCGACTCCCACTGTCATCGCCGCGGGTACAAACTCCGTGAGCGCCTCGTGCTGCATGTCGGCCCGCGCGGCGTACGACTTCGCTGCGCGATCGAGCGTCGCAACGACCATCCCCCGATGTCCTTCGTGCCGCAGCGCCACTTGCACCAGCGGCGGCAATCGTTCAACCAGAGTATTGGTCCGAGCATCGAGTGTTCCGGCGAGCGACACGCCCGACGCGACTTTATCCGCAAGGGCGAGCGAGGCTTGGCGATAGGTGCGATTGCCGACCGATCCCGCGGCCAGTCGCATCGATTCGTCGAGTGGCAAGCCCGCTTTGGTCGCCATGCGAAGTAGCTCGCTCATGGTTGCCGCGGCGTTGAGTCGCTGAAGCTCACGCGCACCGGGAATCCAACCCATTTGCCACCACCGCGATGTCGACTGCGATTTCACTCGCGACGATGCAAGCCACCAGACGATCGGCACCACAATCGCCAGCACCGGAATCACCACACCCAGCAGCCACCCCACCCACGGGGCGTCGATCCAGTCCTGAAACGGAGCGAGCCTCTTAGGCGAAATCCACTCCATGTCGCCGAACGTCAACCGCAGCAGGAGCAGCAAGAACAAACTCGCCAGCACCACCACCGCGATTGGCACCAACAGCGCCATGCCGGTCGTGCGGCGAAGCGAAGCCACGCGGCGGGCGCTCGCCACCACGTCTTCGAGTGCCCCCGCCGGATCGCCACTCGCCAATCCCGCCACGACCACCGCGCGATAGACCTCGGGCAAGTTGTCTCCCTCGGCTCGCATCGCCTCGGCGAGCGAAGCCCCGCCCTCCATCCGCGACGCCAAACGATCGGCGAGCGCACCAGCACCTTGAGGCAACTGACTCGCCAGCCGCCGAAGCTCCGGCTCCAGCGGAATCCGCGCCCGAACGAGTGCCGCGAGCTCGGCATTGAGCGCGGCGAAGTCTTCGAGATTGGTGGAAGAGGAGCTGGCCATCAAGATCAAGCCGCGGTGTCGATGCATCGAATGGAGAAAAGTAATCTAAGCGAATTGTCGCTCGGCGTCTTCAGCAATACCATGTCTTCAGCAATAAATAAGTCTCCCCAATAAACGGGAGCTCACGTCGTTCTCGCTCGCCAACCCAGCGTCCGCACGATCTCCGCCGGGCTGGTGGCACCCGTTTCGACCAAGTCTCGGGCCGCCGCAGCGAAGGGTACTAGGGTATTCGTCTGATGCGGCACGATCTTGGTGGTCGCTTCGGCGAGCAGCACTCGCCCGCGATAACCGGTCCCGGCACACTTCTCGCACCCCGCCGGGCCCATGCACTGCGACACATCGAGCCCCAGCGGCAACGCGTCGTGGCTCACCTCGCCTTCGAGCGCACAGTCGCAAAGCCGCCGCACCAGACGCTGAGCCACTACCAACCGCACGGCGTGCGACACGGCGTAAGCGGGAATGCCCATGTCCACGAGCCGATCAATCGCCTCGTGGCAACTGCCCGCATGGAACGTGGTGATCACCAGGCTTCCCGTGAGCGCCGCCTCGAGCGTTGTCTCGGCCGTCGCACGATCACGCATCTCGCCCAGCAGCAACACTTCGGGATCTTGCCGCACCAAGGACTTGAGGGCCGTGCTCATGGTGAAGCCCGACGACGCGCTGACCTGCGACTGCGCGACACCAGGCACCACGACTTCCACGGGGTCTTCGAGCGAGTGAATCGCTCGCCCGCCGCGCGAACGCTGCACCACTTCGCGAACCGCGGCGTAGGCGGTTGTTGTCTTGCCACTTCCGGCGGGACCCACGATGAGGATCGCGCCGGTGGTCATCGCCAGCGCGTCGCGGAGGGGTTCGAGCACGTTCTTCGCCAGGCCCAACTGCGCGAGCGTCTCGAGTCCCGAGGTACTCGCGCCGAGACTACGCAGCACCGCCCGCTCGCCGAACAGCGTAGGAAACGTGCTAACGCGAAACTCGGCCCCCGACGCCTCGCTCACCAGCCGCCCTTCCTGAGGTAGCGCCGTCTCATAAGTTAGTAGTCCACTGAGCACCTTGAGCCGCCCCACCACGTTCGTTGCCAGCGACTTGGGCACGGTACCAAGCGGAGCAAGCACGCCATCGAGTCGCCAGCGGAGCTGAAGGTCGGTCTCGGTGGGATCGAGATGGACATCGCTCGCCGGGGATTGCTCTACGAGTGCGAGCAGCCGATCGACGAACTCCACCGCCGAGCCGCCGCCATCGGCCATCGAATCGAGATACGCCTGCCAACGCGTGTGCGCATCGTCGGTGGTGGTTTGCGTGTCCATGGCCCTAAAAGCTCCCGCCCGCTCGACTGAAATTTGGTAGCCCGAGTCGCAAGACTTCGGGCTGCACTCGCTGGCCGCCAGAACTCTGGCGAGTCCCGCTACGGTTTGGACCCCATGATACCCGGTCGCAAGTTGCGGATGAATCTCGACCCAGGGTCCTTTCGCTTTCACCTCGTCCACTTATTGCACGTCGGCCCACCGCCGAGCCTGCAAGCCCCCTCACCCGGCAATCTTGGACCTTCTCGCCCGTTGCTCTACACTTAGCCGGATGGAATCGATCACTATTCGTAAGGCGAGGTACTCGTTCACCGCCCAGCGGGACGAGGCGGGCGTGCCGCACGTGAAGGCCGAGGACTGGCGGGCGGCGATTTACGCGCTGGGGTACCTGCATGCGCTCGACCGCCCGACGCAAATCTACTTTGCACGTTGCATTGCCGCTGGCCGCGCCGCCGAGCGCATCGCCGCCAAGCCCGAACTCGTGGAGATGGACACCTTTCTCCGCCGGGCGAACCTCGGCAAGAACCTCGACGACGAAGTGGCCGCGCTCGAACCTCGCATCCTCGAGCAACTGCTGTGGTACTGCGAAGGGGTCAACGATGGCCTCGCCGATGGCAAACGGTCGCTGCCGATGTGGGTCGCTGGTTTCGATCCGCATCCGTGGGAACCCTCCGCGATCTTGCTGCTGGGCAACTTGCTGTCGTTCGCGGGCCTTGCCGTCGGCGAGCAAGAGGCCGAGCAAACGCTGCTCGAGCTCATCCAGCTGGGGGTCGAGGACGAACGGATCCGCGAACTGTTCGCGCCGTACCTCGACGGCATCGACTTCGCCCCGCTCCGCGACATCCATATTACCAAGCGACTCTCCGACGAAGCGCTCGAACTGCTCGCCGACCTCCCGCGTCTCGCCGGCAGCAACGCCTGGGCGGTAAGCCCCGCGCGAAGTGCGACCGGTAGCGCGCTTTTGGCGAGCGATCCGCATCTCGAAGTCAATCGCCTCCCTGCCATTTGGTACGAGGCGGTTCTCAATTGGTCCACCGACGCGGGCGAGTCGCGCTACGCCATGGGAGCGACGCTCCCCGGATGTCCCCTGATGGCGGTTGGCCGGACGCAGGATTTGTCGTGGGGCGTCACTTACATGGCCGCGGACACCAGCGACTTCTTCATCGAAGACTGTCGCCCCGGCGGCGCCACCGGTTGGCAGTATCGCCGCGACGAGGTGTGGCACGACTTCGAACTCCGCCGCGAGCAAATTGGGCGCAAAGGACAGGAGCCGCTGGAGATCGAAATCCTTGAGAACGATCTCGCCACGCTGACTCGCACGCCCGAACAGCCTGGCAGTTACATGAGCGTCGCGTGGATTGGCAGTCACGTCGGCAGCGGGCGAGCCGTCGCGACGTGGCTCGACCTGTTCTCGATGCCGAGTGCGAAAGCCGCGATGGAGCACGTCCGCGAGTCGCCCCACCCGTCGCTGGTGTGGGTGTTCGCCGATCGCGAAGGGCACATCGGGTTGCAAGCAAGCGGTTGGCTGCCTCAACGGGCGCCGCACGCCTCGGGCATCACACCACTCGCAGCGTGGGACGTTTCGAATCATTGGCGAGGCGTAGTTCCCGCGCATCTCTTGCCTCACGCTTACGATCCGCCGATTGGCTTTGTCGCCACGGCGAACGAGGAACAGTACCGCATTGATGGCCCGCCGCTCCACGCGAGTCATCTTTCCGACTATCGCCTCCGCAGGATCGTCGAACTGCTGACGGCCATGCCCAAGGCGACGATCGCCGACATGCAGTCGATTCAGTACGACGTGCTGAGCACCCACGCCCGCGACCTGCTCCCCGTGTTGCTCGCCCATGTCGACGACTGCCCGCTCAAGCAAAGGCTGCTCGCGTGGGACTGCCGGTACAATCCCGAGAGCACCGACGCCTCGCTGTTCAACAGCTTCTATCGCCACATCCTGCTCGAAATCTTCGGGCAAGAAGCGGGCATCGGCTGGCGTCGTATGCTGTACCTGTCGACGCGCATGGGTTACTCGAAGTTCCTGCTCACGGCGTGCGACCGCGCGCTGCGGAAGGTCACCAGCAGTTGGTGGCGCAATCGCGACAAGGGCGAAATGATCCGCCGCGCTGCCGAGCGTGCCCAGTCCGAACCCGACCGCCCGTGGTCGAAGGTCAACGAGTTCCACTTCGTCAATCGCTTCATCAATCTCGGCAGCGTGGGACGATTGCTCGGCCTCAAGTCGCCGCCGATCGCCATGCCCGGCTGCCACGCCACGCCGTTCCAAGGCCATTTGCTGACCACGAAAACGCGCGAGAGTACGTTCGCCCCCAGCTATCACTTTGTGACCGACATGGGGACCGACCTCGCCTGGACCAACCTCCCCGGCGGACCGAGCGAGAGCGCGTTTAGTTGGTGGTACCAATCGGACCTCCAGCGCTGGCAAACCGGCGAGTACAAATGCCTGTCGGTCGACGGCGACTGCAAAGACGACGCGGAAGACGCGGACCTGTTGGGGTGAATGCACTAGGTTCGCGGGCATGGGGCGAATAAATTCGCGAACAAGCGTGCTTGTCGTCCCCGATTCTGATACACTGCCGCGGATCCACCGCCGCGTGGTATTTACCATGAGGCGGCCTCCTCCATTCGATCCCAGCGCAAGGAAGGTGACTCATGCCGGCCGTCCGCTTGCTTCTCGTCGTGTTGTTGATCGTCGCTGCTAGCCATGTTGCCGCCGAGGACACCGGCGACTCCCGCCCTTCTATCATGGGCAACGTCGTCGGAGCCGATGGCCAGCCGCTGGCGGGGGTTCGCGTCGATGTGACGATTGCCGCCCCGAAGATCGGTCGGGGCATCTTCTGCCCCAGTTGCTATCTCGACTGCGGCAAAGTGGGCACCACCGACGACCAGGGGAATTTCGTGATCCCCGAAGTGGATCCGATGCTGAAGTTTCAACTGATGTGCACGCTTCCCGGACACGAAGCCTCGCAAACCCAACTGATCGACCCCGACGAAGGTCCCGTTGCGATCACACTGACGCCGCTGCCCGACGACATCGACCCCGCACGACTCGTCACCGGCATCGTGACGCACAACGGTTCGCCAATCGCCGGGGCGCTCGTGGATCCTCACGGCGCGAAGACGGCGGATAAGCATTGGTGGGGACGCATCGATGGCGTTACCTCCACGGTCTCCGACGCCGAGGGCCACTTCGCGATGCAGCTGCCAGAGGACTTCTTGGGAATCCATTTGCAAGTCCGAGCCGATGGCTACTGCGGCGAACAGCTCGATCTCGTTCCACCGGGGGGCGATCCCATAACGATTGAAATGCGAACCGGTGCCAGCGTTACGGGTCGCCTGACGCACGAGGGACAACCCGTCGCTGGCATGAGCATCGCCGTCGCCCAGTTGGATCGCGGCGTTTCCGACGACATCTTCATCGCGGCCGTGGGGGACGTGACCGACGACGATGGGCGTTTTGAGTTTCATTACTTACCTCCTGATCAGCGATACTGCATCTACTCGCTCGCCGGCGACGCAAAGCGAACCGAGAGTCCCTACGTACTAACGACCAAGACCTTCACCGCCCCCGCCACCGACCAGTCGCGCGACCTGGGCGAACTGGAAGTGGCCGAGCCCCGTTCGATTCGCGGCCGCGTGGTCCGTGTCGATGGAGAACCGCTGCCAGAGAACTTGCGGCTGTCGTTTGGTCGCGAGCCGGCTTGGGACCTAGTGAGTGCGAAAGTTGCCGACGATGGGTCGTTCGAAATGCAGGGCCTTCCGCCGGAAACGTACGAGATTCGCGTCGGCGATCGCAATCTTGTGGTGGCCGCGAAAGAGGTTCGGTACCAGATGCTCAGCGACTCCTCGTTCGGCATACGCGTTCGCGAGTCGCTCGACGATCTTGTAGTCCCCGTCCAAGCGAAGGGAGAATCCAAATGATCGCACCTCGACTTGCAGTATTCACATTGATCGCGGCTGGCCTGTGCGTGTCGCTCGCCGCGGCCAAATCCGCCGAACTCATGCCGGTGACCGTCACCTGCGAACCCGCCAGCGGAACGCCGGCGATCACCACCCGTGGCGTCATCACCGACGCCGCCGGCAAGCCACTCACCGGGGCCACGGTCGTGCTGCGAGCAAACCTTGGTGGAATCCAGTACGCCGGCGGCATGGAACACTGCCGCGACGTCCTCGCACGCACCACAACGAACCAACTGGGCGAGTTCGCACTGGAGAACATCGCCATTCCCCCAAGACTTGTCGAATCGATCGCGCAACTTCGTAAGGGCGAGCCGGGCGCGCAGGTGCTCGCGTGGGCCCCGGGCTTGGGTCTCGCTTGGCAAGACATCGATCAACTGGAGGACACCCAAGTCGAACTTCAACTGCAAAAGCAGGTCGAAGTAACCGGCGTGGCCGTCGACGCGGACGGAACCCCGATCGCCGACGGCGAGTTGAAGGTCAGCGGTTTCACCAAGTCCAAGGACAGCATGGATGGCTTCCTCCGAGCACCGGGCGACATGAATCTTATTCGTTCCGAGATTGAGTTTGCCGCCCCGATTCGTGACGGGGAATTCGCTCTTCCAAACCTTCCCGAGGACTATCGAGTTTCGGTTCGATTGCAGAGTCCCACCGGCCATCGCAGCTTCTTCGTCGTCGACACCGCCAAAGACGGTGCGGACGTCATGCGCACCACCTCCGGCGGGCGCGAAACGGTGGCCATCCATCGCTCGCCGATCCGTCTCACCGTTTCTCGCCAGCCGTACATCACGGCCAAAGTACTCGACGCCGACGGCAAACCTGTTGTACACGGTGGCCTTCAAGCCATAGACCCCGAGCAGCACTACGGCGGTTCGAGTGCGGTGAACTCCGAAGGCCTCGCCACGCTGATCGTCAACAAGCCGGGCGTGCATACTGTGTACTTCGGCAGCGATCCGCTGCACCCCGCGATCGGGTTCGCCCAGGAAATCGATATCCAGCCCGGCGACGGACAGGTCGTTGAATTTCGACTGCCCGCCTCGCGAAGCATCCAAGGTCGCGTCGTCGACAGCGACACGGGCGAACCCGTGCCGGGCGTCTACGTTGCGACGAGACATCAGAGCAAAGACAGTGTTGAAGACAAGAGCCTGCCTCGCGCAACAGGTTCGGCAGGCGTATCCGGAAAGGATGGACGCTTCGAGCTGCCAGTGACCGATGGTGAGTATACTTTCGCGATTCGCCATGAAGTTCATGGTTATCTCGCCCCGACGTTCTCGATGCTCCGTGGTACGGAGATCGAGGTCGAGTTCCCCACGGTCACCGTCGGTCCCGATAGCCCAACGGAAGAGGTGGTGCTGAAGCTCGGGCGTGGTCTTGTGGTGGAAGGGACCGTGGTCGACCAGCAGGGTACCCCTATCGCCGCAGCCCATGTCGTCGCGATGCAGCAAAGAGGTTATCACCAATGGGAGACCACCACGGATGAGGAAGGTCGCTACCGCGTCGCAGGAATTCCGCCGTTCGGCCCCATCATCATTTCGACTTGGTCCCAGGCTGGAGGCAGCGAGCAAGTCGTCCCCGCATCCGAAGATCAGCCGTGGAACGAAACGCTCACCAAGACCGTCGATCTCACGATCACTTCTGCCACGTCGCTCAAGGGACGCGTGGTTCAAGCAGGCGAGCCGGTGGCGGGGGTGAAGATCGAACTGCATCGTTCTCCTCCCGCCGTAGAAGGAGAAGAGGGAGTTCGTTTTCGATTGGCGGGCGAGACGAAATCCGACGCCGAGGGCAAGTTTCAATTCAACGGCCTTGAAAAAGGCGATCGCTACTATCTGACCATCGAGCCCCGAGCCGACGCCGAGGTCCGCGATTGGCAATACTCGATGCCTTACAGCCGCACGGTCGAAGTCGAGAATGGCAGCACCATCGAGCTCCCCGACGCCGAATTTAAACGCAATGGACAGACTCTCGCTGGAGTCGTGGTCGACCCCGATGGCAATCCTGTTGAGGGCATCACGGTGAGTGCACAACTGGCCTCGGGGCGCCATCTTCCAAGTCGCCAAAACGGAGCAAGCTCTTGGGTCACAACCGATGCCCACGGCCGATTTCGGTTGATTCAATTGCCCGACGAACCGCTGTCGCTCATGGCCTACAAGTCGAATCCCGCCGGTGGGACCATTCCGTATCCGGCCCGCGTCAAAACCGAGATGAACGATGATGCGATTCGCATCGTTCTCGACCCCACGCTCACGGAAGAACCCGAGGATCTCGACAAACCCGCGAACTAAGCCCCGCGATTCGCTCGCCATTTGACATGACCTATTTCCACACTGCTCGCACGTTCGTCTTGATTGCACCGAGCGGGGCGCCCCTCTAGAATCACGGCATCGGCTCTTCATTCCTGCATCGAGGAGGGTGGCGTGATGGCGGCGAGACTCGTTGGCTGCGTGTTGTTGGTGCTCGGGCTTCTGGCAACGTCTCTGGTTCAGGCGGAGGAGTCGAGCGAGCATTTGCTCTGCGGCACCGTGGTCGACGAGAACGACAAACCGGTCGCCGATGCGATGCTGGTTCTCTCGCTGCGACTTGGTCTGGGCGACGACGCTTGGAAGGTCGAAGGGACGACCAACGACCGGGGAGAATTCGAGCTCGCTGTTCCCACCAAGTGGTTGGAGCGAGGAGCGTTCTACGCCGATCGCACGCTGTGGGTACACGCTCCCAAGCTCGCGGTGGGGAGCGTCTGGGCCTACGAGCAATTGGACAAGGGAACCGGCGAACCGCTGCGAGTGAAGCTCGCGCCCGAGCAGCCCTGCAAGTTTAAAGTGACCAACGTGGCCGGTACGCCCATCGCGGAGTGTCGCGTGCGGCCTCATCATTGGCAATCGGGCCACATTCCGCCCGACGCCATTCTCGATCGCATCGCCGGCACTACGGATGCTTCGGGAGTTGCGACGGTTCATGGACTCACACCAAAGCTGGCGCGGAATTACGAAGTGCTGTCGCCATCGCTCGGCACGCAGGTGTTCGCCGTTGCCGCGGAGCAATTCACAGGCGACTTGCCCGTCCAACTCGCGATGCTCGACGCAGGAACTTTGGAGGGCCAACTGGAGTGCGACGATAAGTCGGCGGTCGCCAACACCCGAGTCAGCGTGTACACAACAGGTCACCACGGACCTGGTTCCGCTGAAGGAACGGGCGTGGGGACGACGGACAGCGAGGGCCGCTTCCGCATCGACCACTTGGCCGAAGGCCTCTATGCCTTGCACGCCCGAGTGCCCGAAGGAGCGACGCTCCGACCGCAGTTGCCCGACGAAGTGGTGATCCGCGCCAACGAAACGACCACTCTCAACGTGCCCTACTCGCCAACGGCGATCGTCCGCGGACAAGTGGTGGCGCGCGGAGCGGACAAACCGGTTGGCGGTGCGTTTGTAATAGTCAGTCATGGAACTTGGCGTCAAAGCGAAAGCGTGACAACCGATGAAGAAGGGAAGTTCGAAGCCCGGGTGCTGCCGGGTCGTGTTCGTCAGCAGTTGGTTTCGATGCCGAAGCAGTTCGAGTCGTGGATTCGTGTGCCCGGGTCTAACGAGATGGTAGAAGTTGCACTGGATTCGTCGCCGGTCGAGCTTCCGCCCCTCGAACTTCGCCAAGCACAGTTTGTGGAAGGCCAGTTGGTCGATGCCGAGGGCGAGCCTGTCGTCGAGGGGATAATTGGCGCGATGGATGGCGAGATGCAAGTTGGGTATGGTCGCACGGAAAAGGATGGCAAGTTCAAATTGCAGGTTGCGGAAAATCAGTCCATTACCAAGTTTGTACTATCGGTAGGAAGGATGTATCAGCTCCCTGCGGAAGTGGTTTCTGAAAGGCCGCTCGTCCTGCGGATGCCGGACGTAAATAAACTCGCGAACATCACGGAAACCAAATCCCCGACGCCCGAAGACAAACGTCGTCCGCCCAAATCGCCCGACCAGACGGAGTCGCAACTGATCGTTGCAAAGAACGTCCTCATCTTCGAAGGTCGCGCCATGGACTGGGCGCAGCTCGCCGAGGAGCTCGAAAAGCGAGCCGGCTCCAAGGGTGGCGACATTGGTTCGGTGGCGTACTCGCGGACGCACGCCGTGTATGACGATGAGTTGCGGACCGAGGAGGCGCGCAATTGGAGCAAGATGCTCACCGACATGACCACCGTTCCCGTTCAGGAGCAAGGGCTGATCCTGAACCAAGCCGCGGAGCGTTATGACTCGCTGCAGGTTGGCGATCCGTGGCCGCCGGGGGCGGAGAAGCCCGTGCGTGGTCGTGTGGTGGATGCCGACGGCAAGCCCGTGGCAGATGCTCAAGTGGTGTTGTTCATTCCCGCTCCTTCCAGTTCACGTTTTGGTGGTCATCAATCGATCTATCTGACGGAAGGCGAAATCCAAAGCCCCGAAGAGCACATCGTCAAACGAACGGACAAGGAGGGCAATTTCCAGTTCGACTTCCCCGCCACGCGAGCCAACGTTCTTGCCCTCGCCCCCGAGGGTTCGGCACTCGCCGCGGCGATGACCGACGGCAGTGATCTCCGCCTGGCACCGTGGTCGCGAGTGACCGCCGAGATCGTCCAGAACAAAAAGCTCGGGGAGATAACCGTGTCGCTCGACATCAACGTCACTCCCACCGGTGGTACGCCAGCGTACTTCCATCTCTCGATGGGTTCGCCGGGCGAGGCCAGCGCCAAGGCCGAACGCCTCGCGGTGCCTTCGGGAATGAAGGTCACCGCGCGACGGACGATTTGGAAGGAGCACGAAACCGGCGGCATGATGGGCGAGTCGCACCCTTTCCCCTTCGAGTTCACTACCGAACCGGGGAGGACGCATCATCTGAAGTTCGGCCCGATCCAGGAGTGACGGGTAGCGCCCGTCATCGATGCTTAGTCTTTCTTGACGCGACGCATGTCGCCCTTCATGAATTCGATCCACTTACCGTCTTCGCCCTGCATTTCGGAGCGGGCGATGATGTGGTCGGGGCCGTCGAATTCGTAGGAGTCACGGAACATGGCGGTTCCCTTGCCGGTCATGAAGTTCGGCCCCTCGGCTTCGAGCGAAATCTTGTTGCCCGACTTGTCGACCGAGCCCTTGTACTTCCACATAAGGCCCGTAATCGAGTCGACCCAGGTGCCGACGTAGGCTTTCTGCTCAGGGTCGTAGCCGATGGTCTGGACCGCGTCCATGTTCATGCCCCCCGCGTCGCCCTTCATCTCGCCGATCACCCAAAAGCCACCGAGCATGCGATAAGTAGCCGTGCCCGAGCACTCCATCTCTTCGCCCCCAGGCATGGCGGGTGCGTTGCTGCTGCTTTCCCATTCGCCAACGAACTTGGCGAGCCACTCGTGCTCCTTGGTTGGCTTAGGAAAATCTTGGGCCTGGACCGAAGGGATGGCGAGCGTGGCCACGAGACCCAAGGCGAGAAGCAGAGTACGTTGTTTGCGAGTGATCATGTGAGGTTCCCCGACTGTTGAAAAGTGAGTTAGTTGAAAAGTGAGTTAAAGGAGCATCGATTCGTTATATGCACGCGTGTCCACGCATTAGAACGTGCCCGCGGCTACTTTCAAGACACCTTGGGAAAGATTTTCGAAATTCTTTCCGCTGCCAGAGAGTAGCCGTTCGAGATGTCGCGATTTCGACAAGATTTCATTGGGTGCGACATTATTCTTTTCGCGGCCGTGGGTCCGATAGCCCCAAGTCGTTGCCCCCAGTGACTTTGCGACGAGGGCGGGAGAAGAGCGGGAAAAAATAAAGTCGCAGGGAGAAACCGCAGGTGCGACATTACGCGTTTTTGATGGGGTGGGAGGGGTTTGTAGTTAGTGGTTTTTGAGGAGTTTGCACGAGGGGCATCGACAGTTGGGGAGAGCCGGGAGGGAGTGATTTAGGGTTGTAGTTTAAGTACCTCGGGGAGGTGGTGGGAGTTTCAGGGGGAGGGAAAAAATTGGCGATACAACCGCACCCGGAATCGGCTCGCCATGTTGTTAAGTAAGTTGGAGGCGACGCGTCGAGCTGCCGGGACGGCCGCGGTTCTCGATTCGTGGCTTGCGGGTCCCGATGATTGAGTGATCGTAAGCAGCAGACTCCGGCCATTCTTGCCGACGAACGCCATCCAGCAGTCCGTCCTCCTTCGGCACCCCCGAGTCGTCTTGATAGTACTGCTTGAAAAAGTGAGGAACACCGGCAGAAACGCACTGGTTGTCGATGTCTCGAACCCAATCGAGTTCCATGAGGCGGCGAACGCCTTTTTTTGCACGCTCGCACCCAGTGATCACCCAATCGATATTTTGGAGATTCTGCCGGAGATCCAGCCTCTCGAGCAACGGTTCTGCCGAGATGAAACGGACGGCGGCCGGTACCGAACTCAGAACCTCTACCCGCTGGAGTGATTTTTTACATCCTGCCGTTACTCCTAGCCAAACGTTTGGATAGCCAGTCCCCCAATCCTCGGGCAGTCGTTCTAGAATTAGCTCGGGTCGCTTGGTAAGTATTAGCCAGTCCAGACTGGTGCAACCCCGAATAACTCTCCACGCGTCGGGTCGCCACTGATCAGCTTCGGGGTGGAAGAAGTCGGACATAGAGCATGTAAACACCCTGAATCGCTTACCTAGGCGATCGGCCTCCCTTTGCCATCGGGTCGGATTATTCCAGTTCTTGGTTCTCATCGGCCCGTGAAATGGTTCGTAACCGCCCCGGCGCATGATGCCCGCGATGTAGCAGTGACGGCACTCTTCACTGACTTTGTGACACCCCCACCAGAAGTTGTGCGTGTGATCCGTCCAGCCAATTTTTGAATCCTGGGCCATGCTCGATGTTCCTCATTTAAAAAAGCCGCATCCCTGGGCCACATACCCGCACGCTGGAATTATACTATCCGTACGTCCATACTGACTATAACAATTTTCGTCAGTTAAACGAGCACCATTGGACCGGCGGGACTGCTCGATTCAACTTACACAAGCTCAGGGGGAGTTTCCGTGGATTCGCAGTTTTTTGACCGAAAGCGTTTATGGTCTCGCTACAAGGACGCGATCCTGGAGTACTACCTTCATCCTTACATCCCCAAAGTATCACAACTTCGCAGGCAGGTGAGGATCGTTGACTGTATTGCCGGACGAGGTCGGTTTGGTGATGGGGAGCCTGGTTCTCCCGTCATCATAAGTGAAGCAATACGACATTGGCGAAATGACGGATGCCAAGTTGTGGGGGAATTCATCGAGGCTGATAAGAGTAACTTCGATGTACTGGCCGAGGTTTTGGTTTCTTCGAATGAGTTTGCAACGCTTAAGCATGGCCGATTTGAAGAGCACGTCCGGGATCTGGCTGATCGAGCAAAGACTGAGACGTTGTTTCTCTACCTTGATCCATACACAGTGAAGGCACTCGTCTATGATGACCTAAAGGCCGTCTACGAGGAAATTCAGCGTTCGCGGGCAAGCGTCGAAGTGTTGATGAACTTCAACGTGGCAACGTTCATGCGATGGGCTCTGGCAGCATTGAAACGCATAGATCCGCTGCCATCCGACGCGATAGGCGAAGAATCTGATTATCAAGCAGACGACCCAGAGGAACGCGTAGAGATTGCAATCCTAAACTCTATTGCCGGAGGTACCTACTGGAGAGGGATAGCCGATGATAACACGCTGTCATTTGCTGAGAAGCTAGATAGATTCATCACCGAATACACGCGGTTGATGCAAGCCTCGTTTAAGTACGTCTGCTACTATCCCGTTAAATCCAAGTACACGCATCAAACCCCCAAGTACATGCTTATCTTCGGAACGCGTAACGCAGATGGCCTTGAGTTGATGAATGAGGCGATGTGTAAAGCGAGGCTGGAGTTTCTCGAGTCGCAATTTCAAAGTGGCACGCTGTTTGATATGACTCCTGCGGCGGAAGTGGTCGACGCTCCGTGGCTGCGTAAGACCCTGCTGGAGATTGTAGAAGACCAAGGACTTATTCGAAGGAAAGATTTGCGAATCCAGTTCCTGAGTAGCTACTTCTGCAAATACAACACAAAACAGATCAACGGGGCGATTGCCGATCTGCTTCGGTCGGCTAAGCTCGAAAGCGCGACAGGCAAGACTCGAATAAATGATGAAACGGAACTGCGCATTCCTAGTTGACCCTACGCAAAATCATATGCGGCTTCCATTGCGGTCTCAGCTGCGCTCCGGCTAATAGCTCATCGCTCCTCGACCGCATTTAGGATGACATCCCAAACCCAGGGCGGCGCTTTGCTCGTTCCTCGCGGCGCTTGCCCTGGGCTGTCGTATTGCGCCCCTTCGGGGCTAGGCGTGACGCGGGAGGATGTGGTCATGGTTTAGGGGGAGGCGGTGGCGCTGGTGGTGCGAGGCGTTGGGGGGTGACGACTACCTAGGGTAGCCCCGCTGCTCGTGGACCTCGCATGGGGGCAACCCTAGGCTGACGGACGGAACCCCTTCGGGGTAAATGGACGCGGCCCCGTTGCGGTCTCGGTCGCGCTCCGGCTGATGGGGTATCGCTCCTCGACCGCATTTAGGATGACATCCCAAACCCAGGGTGGCGCTTTGCTCGTGCATCGCTTTGCTTGCCCTGGGCTGTCGTATTGGACCCCTATGGGGCTGGTTCTCCTTTCGCTTGATCTGAACTTCGTCGGGTCGGTAAACTGTGGCGAAGTGCTGTGGGTTCTTTTCTCGTTGGGGGTGCTACGGTGTCGATTGCCTTTTGTATGGTGCCGCTCGCGGGTGGGGCGAAGTTGTCGCGGTCGAAGCTCGCCGCGCACTTTGCGACTTGGGACAACGTGATGGGGGAGCCCGAGATTGAGAAGAAGGATGGGTCGCTGGCGTTCGATCACGACGGCTACTTCGTGGTGATCGGACTGATGCCGGCGCCCATTCCGCGGGGCGATCTCGAAGGGCCGATCTCGACGAGTTATTTGTGGCCTGAGTCGCGAAGCGAGCTGACGACGATGAAGGGGCACTTGATCGTCACGGTTGGCCAATCTGGTGACGACTCGGGACCGATTGAGGTTCGAAAGCTTCTGACGCAGGTCACGGCGTCGGTGCTCGCCACGACCGAGGGGTCGCTCGGCGTGTACTGGGGAGACGCGGGGATGCTGATTCGTCGCGAATTGTTCGTCGACATGGCGAAAGGCATGCTGCCCCACGAGACCCCCTTCCTGTTGTGGGTCGATTTCCGCGTGGGGCCGGTGGATCACGACAGCGGGCTATCGTTCGGCTTTACCCAAGGGCTCCATAAGCTCGGACCGATGGAATTGATCACCGAAAACGCGACCGATCCGCCGGGCGACCTTCGCGAACGGCTGATGAGCATTGCGGACTACCTGATCACGAATGGCCCCGTGATTGAAGATGGTCACACGGTGGGCGAAGACGCGAACGAACGCATCACGGTGATCTTCGGTCCTTCTCCATTTGGGCACGAAGGGCAAGTGATGCGGCTGGATTATTCGAGTAAGAAAAAGAAGAGGGGTTGGTTTGGGCGGGGGTAGGCGGTGAAGTTGTTAGCCACGGATGGGCACGGATGAAACACGGATGCGAGACATGAGGAGAAAGCAATTTCAAAACCGGGGGCTAGCGCCCTGCGGCTGATGGTTCAGTAGGCCCATACCCTCGTTAGTAGCTCGACGAGTTGTCCGCGCGAATCTAGTTGAATCCGTGTCGTCCGCGTCCTATTCGTTCCGTGGGCTAAGCGAATTGCGAGTTGCGTACGCTGCTAGGGTTTGTCCGACGAGGCGTAGCTCGTCGGCTATTAGAGAAGCGAGCTCGTCTTCTTAGATGGCCGCATTACTCTGCTTGGGGAGTGACTTCTGTCTTCTTCGCTTGCCAGGGCCAGCGGCCTTCGAGTTCGACTTCGAGGGCCATGCTCAGGAACGTTCGAATGAGGACGATGAGGCCAAGGATCAGCACGCCTTGCAGGGTCGGCGTGACGGCGACCGTGCGGATGATGTCGGCGGCGACCAGGAACTCGAGCCCAAGCAAAATCCCGCGGCCCAGGTCGAGGCGGAGTTGGCGGTAGCCGTTGGGCGAACGCCAGCCGAGCATGGCGTAACGCGTCACCGCGACGATCAGGCCGACGAGGATCACCACGACGCCAGCCGCGTCGATGGTCATGCCAACGGTTTCGACGACGTCCTTGAAGGTTGGCATCATGAGTGCGGGTGGGTTGGAGGGCTGGAGAATGCAACTCTGCGAGGGGCCATCGGGCTCTCCAGAGCCCTCCCACAGTGGTTCTATATTGGAGGGCGGTAAAGTGTAGCTCGCACTGGGGCGGGCGCGAGGGGCAATTTTTTGCTGGGGAATTGCGCGATTTCAAGGCGGATTCGGCACAGATGGATGCCGTGAAGCGCCGGATCGGCGCGGAGCTTGATCGCGGCCTACGTGCGCGCGGCCTACGGATAACGCGCTACAAGATGGCGGTGATCAACTCGCCGTGGACGTCGGTGAGGCGCATGTCGCGGCCGCCGAAGCGGTAGGTGAGCTTCGTGTGGTCGATGCCGAGTTGGTGGAGCATCGTGGCGTGCAGGTCGTGAATGGTGACGCGGCCGTCGACCACGCGGTAGCCGAAGTCGTCGGTCGCGCCGTAGATGGTGCCACCACGCACGCCGCCCCCCGCCATCCAGACGGTGTAGCCAAACGGGTTGTGGTCGCGACCTTCGGTGCCTTGCGCGAACGGCGTGCGGCCGAACTCGCCGGCCCAGACCACCAGCGTGTCGTCGAGCATGCCACGGGCGTCGAGGTCCTGGAGGAGCGCGCCGATCGGTTGGTCGGTGGCCAGCGCGTTCTTCGAATGGTTCTCGACCAAGTTGCTGTGGGCGTCCCAGCGATCGCAGCCATCGATGTTGGGGCAGGTCATCTCGATGAACCGCACACCACGTTCGATGAGTCGGCGAGCGAGCAAGCACTCGCGTGCGAAAACGCGAGTGGCTTCGAACGGATGGTCGACGCCGTAGAGCCTCTGAATGTACTCGGGCTCGTCGTCGATCGAGGCGACGTCGGGCACCGCGAGCTGCATGCGGTAGGCGAGTTCGTAGTTGGAGATCGCGCTCTCGATGGCGTCGTCGTGGGCGTAGCGCTCGGCGACACCGGCATCGAGCGAAGCCAGTAGCGAACGCATCTTGTGGGTTCGCTCGGGGGAGATGCCCGCGGGGCCGTCGAGGTTGGCAACTGGGAGCGCCTGCGGCTTGAACATCGTCGCTTGGTGTAGCGCAGGAAGGAACCCGGCGGCGAAGTTGTCGGCACCACCACTCGGAACAAGACCGCCGTTGAGGACGACGAATGTGGGGAGTTCGTTCGATTCGCAGCCCAGCCCGTAGCTGAGCCACGCCCCCATGCTGGGCCGGCCGGCTTGGCCGAAGCCGGTGTGGAGAAAGTAGTTGGCCGTGTTGTGCTCGGAGAAGTCGCTGACGACGCCGCGCATGACGGCGAGCTTGTCGGCGTTGCGTCCGATGTGGGGAAACAAATCGCTGACTTCGAGGCCGCACTCGCCGTATCGGCGGAACTTCCAGGGCGAGGCGAGCGTGGTGCCGACGTTGTCGAACTGCGTCGGTTCGATCTTCGCGTTAAAAGGCTGGCCATCGTAGCGAGCGAGTGCGGGCTTGGGGTCGAAGCTATCGACCTGCGACACGCCGCCGTCCATGTAGAGGAAGATGACGCTCTTGGCCTTCGCGCGGTAACCGGGTGACTGCGGCGCGGTGGCCTGGGCGAGGCCAGCCAGGGCGACGCTGCCAAATCCACAGGCGCAGCGGGCGAGCATCTCGCGGCGTGTGAGCGGACGACTTTGAAAGCGGTTGCAATGCATAGGGAAAGACTCGGAGTATCTGATGAACTTGTGGGAGACCTCTCCGAGGTCGATGTCTCTGGGAATCGGGCTCGGAGAGCCCTCCCACCGTTTTGTGTGTCTGTTACTTGAGGTAGACGAACTCTTTGCTGTTCACGAGCGCCAGACACAAGTCTTGCCACGCCTGTTGACGACTCGCGCCGGCGGTAGTTCGCTCGTTGAGGAAGGCGAGCAATTGCTGCTGTTCGGTATCCGTGGCGGGGCGCGTGAACGCAGCGAGGTAGGCTCGTTCGATTGCCTCGCTATCGTCTGCGAACTCGCCAGTGAGCTTGGTCGACCACACGGCGATCAGTTGATGCACTAGCGGATCGTTGAGCAGCATCAAAGGCTGGGCGGCCGAGTTGCTTTGGTTGCGCACGCCCACGGTGGTGAACGGCGCGGGCTTGTCGAACGCGGCGAGGAAATGGTTGAACGCGTTGCGGCGGACCTCGACGTAAACGCTCCGCCGGCGATCGCCGTCCATCGGACCGCTCCACTCGGGGCTGCGATTGTGGCGCATGAAGTCGGTGATGTGGATCGGCACGCTTCGGCCGTAGGACGTGGCGTTGAGTTCGCCGGTGATGGCGAGCAACGAGTCGCGAATCGCCTCGGCGGGGATGCGACGCACGCGGCCTTTGTGCAACAGGTGGTTCGCGGGGTCGGCCGTTTCGACGAGCTTGGCGTCGACCGACGCCCTGCGCACGGTCGACTGCGCGTAAGTGCTGGAGAGTACCAACCGGCGGATCATTTGTTTGGTGTCCCAACCATTGGCGACGAACTCACTCGCCAAGTAGTCGAGCAACTCGGGGTGCGTTGGCGGCTGACCGAGCACGCCGAGGTTGTCGACCGTGGCGACGATGCCGCGCCCCATGAGGTGCGACCACAATCGATTGACCATCACGCGGGCGACCAGCGGATTGGATGGATCGACCAATCGCTGGGCGAGTTCCATCCGACCACTGCCAACGCCGGTGGGCTGGTGGCCGCCGAGTGCCGACAGGTTGCGTCGGGGCGTGGGCTCGGGGGCAAGCCGCTTGTGGCTGCCTCGCAGGTGGACATACTCGTTCTCGCTGGTGCCATCCATCAAGGCGAGGGCGAACTCGGGCGTGGGGATTTGCGATTCGAGCGCCTGCCGCTGTTCGACGTAAGTGGCGTGGAGCTTGGCGAGTTCGGCGCGGTGCTCCGCGCTGGCCGGGGGTAAGTAGTTGTCGTTCGCCACGAGCCAGTTCACTCGCACGGCGTCGCAAGCGGATGCATTGCCACTCGCGATGGCGTCGAGGGCGTGAAGGAACACTTGCACTGCGTCGCGGAGCGGCGCCGATGCGTCGGGCGCTGCGGTCGAGACGGGGAACACCTCGACCGGCGCGGCAGGGGTGTCTTGCGGGCACTCGTCCGAGCACCACACGCCGGCGAGTTCGAACTCGCCGGTGGGCTTGAAGTCGACGTGCACGCGATGCTCCGCGTAGTCGCTCACGTCGTGGGCGAACCACTGCCACTCACCGGGCGACTCGATGGTTTGCTGGCAAATCTCGTGCAGCGGGCCGGCGACCGTACGGTGCGAGTCGACATCAAGGAACACCCGCGCCGAGCCGCGATAGCGATACCACATCGTCTTGCCGGTGACCTTAACCGTGCGCGTGCGATAGAGACCGGTGAGGGCGGAGCTGGTCGAGCGATTACTCGCAGCGGTGCGTTCGGCGATGGTGAAGAGCGGGCCCTCGGCCTTGTCGCTGAGTACGATGCTGCCAAGTGCAAGCGGCCGCGGGCCGTAGGCCACGCCGCTGGTGAGCCAGTCGTCGCGAGAGGGTTCGCCTTGCGAGAAATCGACGACCACCGCCCCTTCGGCGGCCTGCGGCGTGGTGCTGCCGCGAAGCTTTGAGCCATGAATGATCGGGTCGACGTTCGCAGGCTGCGGCGTTTGGCCTTCGCTGAGCATTTGCCCAAGGCGCTCGCGGGTCGCGGCGGCGTACTTGGCGAAGAGCTCTCGCCCGGCGGTGTCGTTGAGGTTTGCAAGCTTCCCGGAAAGCTCGGATTGCTTCACTGGATCCGCGACGTCAGCAACCTGATAGCTGCTGCTCTGAAGGAATCCGCACAGAGCGTAGTAATCGTCGGCGGAGATGGCGTCGAACTTGTGATCGTGACACCGTGCACAGGCCACGGTCATGCCGAGCAACGTCTTGCCGAACACGTCGATCTGATTGTCGATGCGATCGGACTCCTCGCCACGAATGTCGACGGGGGCGTGCGTTGCTTCGCCCAGGTGCCACCAACCGGTGGCTTGGATCGATTGGTTGGTTCGCGTGTCGGGATCGATACGGGGCGCGGGCATCAGGTCGCCAGCGATGTGCTCGATGACCAGTTGGTCGTACGGCACGTTGGCGTTGAAAGCGCGAATGATGTAGTCGCGGTACCGCCACGCGAACGGAATGTCGTAGTCCTGCTCGTGCCCTTTGCTTTCGGCGTAGCGGACGAGGTCGAGCCAGTGCTGCCCCCAGTGCTCGCCGAACGCCTGGCTTGCAAGCAGTCGATCGACCACTCGCTCGCGAGCTTCTGGCGACTCGTCGGCTTCGAAGGCCTTGAGTTCTTCGGTGGTCGGGGGCAAGCCCGTGAGGTCGAACGTTACGCGGCGGAGCCACGTTGCGCGGTCGGTCGTAGAAGCCGGTGCGAGGCCCGCGGCTTCGAGCTTCGCCAGGACGAAGCGATCGGCGTCGTCGCGAGGCCAGTCGGTTTGCTTGACTTCTGGAACCGCGGGGCGAGTCACTGGTTGCCACGCCCAGTGCGACGCGCGACGAGCTTCGAGGTCGAACTCTTTCACGCCACCATTGGCTGAGGAGCTTTCCTCGGGGCCGGCGGCTCCCGCGGCGATCCACTTTCGCAGCAGCTCGATCTCGCGCTCAGGAAGCTTACCGCGCGGCGGCATCTGCAAATCGGGATCGTCGTACAGGATGGCCTTGACCAGCAGGCTGGCGTCGGGATCGTCGACATTCACTACCGGTCCGCTGTCGCCACCTTCCATCCAGCCGGTGCGATGGTCGAGTCGAAGGTTCGCCGCGTCGGCCCCGGTTTCGGCGTCGTGGCATTCGTAGCAACGATTGACCAAGATGGGCCGAATCTCGCGCTCGAAGAATTCCAGCGACGCCGCATCGTCCGCGTAAGAACGATGGCTACAGAAGAACGTCGCGACGATCGCGATGAGCAGCAAACAACGCACGGCGGGACCCTCGGAACGTGGGCGGCATCGAGGCAGGCCCACTGGTTATAACCGCGCTGTGTCGCAAACACCAAGCTTTCTCTTGCGAAAAAGATTTGCCGCAAGAGATTGGTTTTTACGATACCACACGCGGCATCCGAGGAACACTTGACGTTTTTGCGCACGGCCTACGCCGCGGGCGCTACCACAGTAGCTCTAAACCGCCCGAACCAACGTGCAGCACCTGATGTTCGTTGGCCTGGAGGTCGTAGCCGGCGAACCAGCGAGCGTGGCTATTGGCCTGCAGGTTCAGGCCACCGCCGAACAGCACCCAGTCGCGTCCCAGGTCGACACCCCGCACGGCAAACGCGCCGCTGGTGCCAGCGAAGCTCGAGCTGATCACCTGGTTGGTATCGAGGAACTCGTGCATCCACGCCGTACGCAGTTCGGGCGTGAGCACCTGCCCGCTGCGAGTGGTGCGAGCCGATGCGATTCGTCCACCAAGCAAGCTGCGAAGCGAGTGCGCGTCGACGTCACCCACGTTGAGATTGAGTGGGCCCGCGCCCCCTTCTACGAGATCACCCTGGCCGATGTAGACGTATTGCAGCGCCCCGTAAGGTTGCACTTGCCAGCCGTAGTAGTCGATGGAGCGACCGCGTTCGAGGTAGGTATTGGCTTGCCAGCCGTCGACGTTGCCCTCGGCCGTCGCGGTGGCTCCTTGTGTAATCGAGCGGCGCACTTCGGCCCCGTTGTAGCCCGCGCCGGCGAGTGCGATCCAGTAGTCGCAACCATCGAAACCAACGAGCTGGCCACCGAAGTGGTAGTTCTCGAGCGTGGCGGTTTCGTTGAGCGTGTTGCCCTCGATCTGGCCCCACGACAGGTTGCCCCAGTAGCCGCCCGACCAATCGCGAGCGATGGGCCGATCAACGGCGAACTGCGTACCACCCAGCCCGAAGTGGAAACCATCGGCGTTGCCATCGCCTTGCGCTTCGCCCCCAAGCCCATAGCCCGAGATCCATCCACGCGTTGCGGGTGTGCACTGCGAAGTGCGAACCACGTAGTCCGACTCCTCGTAGCTCACCAGCTGGTACTTCGTGAACGGCGAGGTCTCGGTGTAGCCAGAGCTCGCGCTCGGATCGTTCGGCGTCATCTGCGCCCGGCAACGACCGGCGAGCTGTGACATGTAGTAGGAAGTCTGCTGCAAGTTGGCCGTGGCGATGGAGCCGTAAACCGCGCCGCCGTACTGATTGAGCGCGAGTTGCACCTGCTGGTTGGTCATCAACTCGAGGTTGTTGATGATCGGCTGGAACCCTGTTGGCGGGCTGGAGCTGAAAGAATCGATGAACGCGCCGACCGCTTTCTCGTTGGGCGTGTTGCCGATCGATTCGAAATCGGCGGCCGCGGCGACCAGCGTGAAGTACACCACGTCTTCGCCAAAGGCACCCCAGCCGTAGGCGTATCCTAATTCTGCATCGAAGAACGCAAGGTCGTCGGTGATGCTGTCGAAGGTGCCATTGAGTCCGTTGGCCATTAAAAACGTGTACTGGGTGCCGACCGTGTAGGTGCCTGGAGCGGAGACGACGTCGACATTACCGGCAAGGTTGGCCGCGCCGCCGACGTACAGCAGGTCGCTATTGCCAGCGGCGTCGATCTCGACCTCCATGGTGGCGGAGCTCGATTGTTGGTAGTTGCCATTCACCGACAGGGCACCGATCGAATTGCCCGGTGCGACGCGGCCGTTGTTGATCAAGCTGCTGATGGTGCCGGTACCACCCACGGTGCCATTGGTGCCTGCGGTGACTTGGCTGGCGGAGACGCTATTGATGACTAACCGCCCCGCGTCGACCGAGGTGGCCCCGGTGTAGCTGTTGTTGGCGTTGAGGATCAAGGTGCCGGTGCCCGTCTTCTGCAAACCACCCGCGCCGGAGATCTGATCGGCATAGGTCACGCTGTTGGTGCCGGTGACTTGGACGTTCGCGTTGACGCCCGTGTGCAGGTAGATGCCCGCGCCAGCGGTGGTGCCAGCGGTGCCGTTGCCACTGCTTCCCGCTCCGCCTGCACCTGCGGCAACGGAACTATTCGCGAGTTGCGAATTGATGATGGTCAGTGTGCCACCTTGGCGGACGAATACCGCGCCGCCGTAGCCATTGCCGCCAGAGCCACCTCGGCCATCTGCACCACCGCTGCCGGCACCAAATCCGCCGGTGCCACCGGGCACAGTCGACGAACTGCTACCACCACCGCCACCGCCAAACCCACCGTCGCCACCATCTCCCTGGCTAAAATCACCTAGACTGGCGCCACCGCCACCGCCAAAATCACCACCATTGCCCCCGGCAGCATTGCCTGAACTGCCAATGCCGCCACCGCCACCGCCACCATATAGTCCGCCGTTGCCGCCAGCGCCGCCCGCGGTGTTGCTGATTCCGAAATTAGAGCCACGCGAGCCACCGCCACCGCCACCACCACCGACCCCGCCATTGCCACCATCGCCGCCATCGCCTCCTTCGCCGATGTCGGAATTGAATCCGCCAACCCCACCACCGCCACCTCCACCAAGCAGGGGTGATTGACCGTCGCCACCATCCCCTGCGGGGGCAGAAGTGTTACTGGATGTCCCCGATGCTCCACCTGCTGCCCCGGAACTTCCATTACCGCCGGCGCTGCCTGCGTTGCCACCGTTCGTTTCGCCACCGCCACCGGCACCGCCATTGGACGCTGCGCCACCGTTGCCCGTGATGCCACCGCCGCCGCCGCCGCCGTTGCTACCGTTGGAGCCGTTACCGAATAAGCCGCCGCCGCCACCACCGCCGTTGGAACCACTACCGCCGTTGGCGCTAAAGCCGCCACCACCGCCGCCGCCGTTGGCCGTTCCTCCGTTACCGCCGTTGCCACCCTCGGCCTCGTTGCTGTCCATATCAACGTTGTCGAGTGTGACATTGGCACCCGTGTTGACGAACAGTGCACCACCTGCCCCTAAACCGCCGCCCGCTCCACCACTACCACTGCCACCTTGGCCACCTTGGGCAAGGCCATTCTCGAGCGTCAGGTTACTAATCGAAGTAGTGCCACCCGCGATGAAAAAAATGGAGCCCTGCGACTGAGCATCCACGGCGTTGTTGTTGCCCGTGATCGTGATCGTCTGCCCCGTGCCCATGATCGCGGGCAAGTCGGACACGAGGGTCACGGTACCAAGGCCCCCTGTGAACGTGATCGAGTGGCTACCTGCGCCGGCGACATTCAGATCGAGAATCGCCTGACGAAGCGAACCCGCGCCGCTATCCGACGTGTTCGTCACGGCGAAGTCGGCCGCTCGCGCACTTCCCACCAGCATCGACGCGGAAACGCACGTGGCGACCATCGTCGCGCGTGAGACGCGAGCAAGCCAACGAAAAATAACAACGTCGAGCGTACTCATCATGATCGTCCTTGATCAAGGAGCACCGATTCTAAGCGGATACCGCAGTCAGCGACCTCGTTGCACCGACATCCTTGGTGCAACGCCACAAGTGCTAGCAGTCGCCTACTCGATCCGCATTCGAGACGGGCAGAAACGGGGGAACAACCGGCGCGAGGCCGATCTTCCACGCCTATCGCACGAACAGCTGGAGTGAATGCAGTTTTGTGCATTCAGACCACACAGCTTGCGCAACAGGACATCGACCGAAGGCGAAACTTCGGCAGTCCACACGCCCGAAGCCCTGCGCAAACTGCGTCCTATAAGCACTCGTTCCACCAACTGGACTGCTAGCGGAACGGCATGCGCGGATTACGCCATTGCCGTTTCAGCACCGAGCGCGACGGCCCACACGCTTGCGCGGTCGTTGCGACCGATGCGCGCGAGGAACTCGTGCGACAGGCCCGACGATTCGCCAAGCGGATCCTTCTGCTGCGTGAGAAACGCCTCGGCGGCGTGCACCGCGGCTAGTGGTGTCCAGCGATCGTGCGTCGACAAGAACGGACGATGATGCCACACGATGGCCTCGACGATCGGCGCAGGAAGTCCCCACAAACCGAGGAGGTACGCGCCAAGGTCGGCGTGGTTCGCTTGGAACTCGGCGAGTTCTAGCTCGTCGAGCGGTGTGCCTGACTCGTGGGCGTGCTGGCGCATTTGGTCGTACTGCGCGGTGAAATTCTTCGCCAGCACCAATTGCCCCAGGTCGTGCAGCATGCCGGCCATGAACGCGTTGTCGCAGTCTTCGGGCGAAGCACCTTCGAGCTGCGCCAGGCACCGCGCGGCGAGCGCTACTTCGGCGCTGTGGTCCATCAAGTAATTGAGCGAGTAGTCGCCGAGTGACTTGGGCGAAAACTGCTCGAACAGCCCGCTCGACAACACCAGCGGTTTCACGATGTTCAGCCCGAGTAGCGCCGTGGCATGCGACACGTCGGTCACATGCACGGGGAGGCCGAAGTAGCTGGAGTTCACAAGCTTCAAGATCTTCGCCGAGATCGTCACGTCGCGACGAATCAAATCGCCCGCTCGCGCGAGGCTCGCGTAGGGGCTTTCCAACTCGACGAGCAACGCGGAGTACGTATCCGGTAGCGTGGGGAGCGTGTCGAGTCGCCCCACCAGCTCGCGAATGTTCTGGCTATCAAGATGGTAGCGCAGCGCGAACGTGTCGTTAATGATCATCTCTAGCAAATCGACATCGCACGGCTTGGCAAGATGCTGGTGCGCGATGCCCGTCGACTCCACGGCTTGCACCCGATCGCCGCGACGCGACATCAGCATGCGAATCGCTTGCGGCGAGTGCTTCTGCGCTGCACGCAACACGTCGGCACCGGAAATGTCCGCGACGTTCAAATCGCACACCACCACGTCGAACGGTTGACTCGACAACTTGCGCAGGGCCTCGGCACCACTCGATGCGAAGTGCATCGACCACTCCTGGCGAAACTTGCGAAGCGACTTCTCGAGCAGGGCCAACTCTTCGGGTTGATCGTCGACAAACAAGATCTCAATCATGGCAACGTTCGTTCGCTCGGGGGTTCGCAGGGATTGCCGGAACCAGCGGTTCCTGCCGCGAGAGTTCAACTCCGCATTCGTGCGGAGACTAAGGACGAGTGTCGATCGAAAAGCGTGGGGTGCGATTGGGTCTCGTAGGCAGCGCTGCTACCAAGCTGGTCGCGCACCCTCTACAAGTGTAGGTCACAAAACCTCGCGAAAACGCCCCTAAAAACAGGCCATTCGCCGGGCTTGCGCAATCGGCGCAAACGGCACGCCATGTGCTTTTCTAAGCGTAGAATCACTGCGCTTTTCCGCTAAGAAGTACTCGGCGGCCCTCCTGCGCAATTTTCACTCCTGCACTCCGAGAAAGGAGCGAACCATGTTTCGCAAAGCACTGCTCGCCGCGGCGGTGGTCGTCGCCACTTCGCTCGCCATGACCCCCGACAACGCCGAGGCCCGACGTTACTATCGTGGTTATCGAGCTCCCGCACGCTACAGCGTTGGATATGGTCCGCGCTACTACGCCCCTCAGCGCTATTACTCACCGCGTTTCTACAGCTCGCGATACTACGGTCCTAGCTACGGCCGGGGTTACTATCGCGGCTACGGCGGCGGTGGTGTCAGCATCGGAGGCCCTGGTGGCCTTTACATTGGGTGGTAACTGCAACGGCTGGTAGTTTCTTACGATGCGTTAAGCTTACAACTCTGTAACTTTCCAAAGCCCCGAGCACACGTGCCCGGGGCTTTTTTCGTGACAACTCCGTAAGCCATGCGAAGTGAGTGTGCCTTCGAGCGTAGAGTATCCGTAGAGTAATTATGTCTTCGATGCTTGTGGCGAGGCATTGATCGCATTCACTCGTCGCACCGCCTTGGAAGCGATGATGCGATCCCACCGGTTTGCATTTTCATTGAAAGGGAGCAAACATGTTTCGTAAGGCGCTTGTTGTGGTCGCGTTGGTGGCTGTGTCGATGATTGCCATGACCCCAGGTCAGGCTGACGCACGGTACGTGAGCTACCAGCACCACCACTCGAACGTTCACCAAGGCTTCGGCAAGGGATTCCTCTCGCCCTGGTACGGCGGCCCCTCGGCTCATAGCCATGGGCATCGTACGAGTTACTTCAGTCGGTAGCGAACAGCAGAAGTCCCCCTCTCTGTTCCGAATAGCCCCCGAGTCAGGGTTGACTCGGGGCTATTTTTTGTTGAGGGGGATCGAATCGCTGTTCGAGAGAAAGTGTGCGTTGCCACGAAGAGGCCAATAGCCCCGCCCAAGCCTGGGCGGGGTGAGGGATCACTCAAAAGCATCCTTGGGCAATCTGGCGAAGCCATACATCGTGCCCGCCGAATACTCAGCGGCCCACAGACTCAACAGCCCGCCGCTCGCCAACGAAGTGACGACGAGCGCTGCGAGCAGGAACTCGGCAGAGTACTCGGGCATGGAGGATGAAGCTGCGGTAGTAGGAAGTGACGATTAGTTGTGGCGGCAAGTTCGTAGTAGGACAATTCGTTCGGCGGGGTGCGAATCTTGGGGACCTGATGCGGAATCGGACCCCGCCCAGGCTTGGGCGGGGCTACTCTGCACTTTGACTGGGGGTCCGCAAATTGGTGGGCGTTTGGAGCACCGCTCACTGCGGGTATATAATGGAGTGCCCCCCTGCCCCGCCCTTCGCGAGTCCTCCGTTGCGTCTTCCCATCCGTTATCAGTACATGGTGCCGCTGGTGACGGTGGCCATCGTGAGCCTGGCGGCCATCTCGGCCGTGCACGCGTGGCTCACGACTGCACGGACACGCGAGCGGGTCGAGCGACAGCTTCAGGGGGTCGCCGCGGTGCTTGTCGATAGTGGGTTTCCGCTGACGCCCAAGGTGCTCGATCAGATGAGCGAGCTCGCCGGTGCCGAGTTTGTGCTCGCGAGCGACTCGGGCGAATGGCTTTCGTCGAGCCTTTCCGCTGAGCAAAAGATTGAGTGGCCCCAACTGGCCGAAGTAGCCGACGACGCCGACGAAGTGACACTCGGCCCCATGCTCATTGTCGCAGATCGTCCTTACTACTATTCGAGCCTCGAACTCGCTGACCGACGCGGTGGCAGCGCGCCGCAAGTGCTCCACATGCTCTTTCCGCAGGACGAGTTCAACACGGCGTGGCGGGCCATGTTCCTGCCGCCGCTGGCGATTGGTGCCGTGGCGATTGCGGCGGTGATGCTGGCGACGGGACTCGTCACGGCGCGGATCAATCGCGTGCTCAGCCGCTTGGGTCGCGAAGTGCAGCGGCTGGCCGACGGCGACTTCTCGGCCGTCGAAGTCCCCAAAGTGAACGACGAGACCCGCGATCTCGCGGTCGCCGTCAACCAAACCGCCACGCGCCTCGCCGAATACGAGGCCGAGACTCGGCGGACCGAACAAATGCGGACGCTCGCCATCCTGGGGTCGGGCCTCGCGCACGAAATGCGAAACGCGGCGACCGGTTGCCGAATGGCGATCGACCTGCACAGCGAAGAATGCCACGCCAGTACCAACGCCGCGAACGATGGCGACGACAGCCTCGACATGGCGCGGCGGCAACTGAAGCTCATGGAACGTCGGCTGCAGAAGTTCCTCCGGCTTGGCAAGGAAACCAGCGGTGACCACCCCGCCGACATCGACCTGGCGGAACTCGTTGGCGAACTAGTGGCACTGGTGCAGCCTTCGGCTTTCCACTCCGGCATCCATTTTGACTGGCAATCGCCGTCCGTGCCAACGATCGTTCACGCCGATGCGGAATTACTAAGCCAGGCAGTGATGAACTTGCTGCTCAACGCCGTGGACGCCGCGGCCAAGCGGGCGGCGACCACTTCGTCCTCTGGCACGGTACGTGCTACTCTCTCGCGCGAGGGGGAACTCGTGGCCCTTACCATCGCCGATTCAGGCGACGGCCCGCCACGGGCAATCTCCAAAACACTGTTTGAGCCGTTCGTGTCCGACAAGCCCGAAGGGGTTGGACTAGGGCTGGCGGTCGCGCGGCAAGTGGCGGATGCTTGCGGCGGGTCGCTGGAGTGGACACGCGAAGCCGACGAAACACGATTCACGTTACGCCTGCCGGCGGTTAAAGAGGTAATGGTTCATGTCTAAGGTGCTGGTGGTCGACGACGAACAAGCCATCTGTTGGGGTATTACCAAGGTCGCCACCAACCTGGGGCACGAAGTGCAAGGTGCCGCGTCGGCCGAGGAAGGACTTCGCCTTGCCGCCACGTTCCAGCCCGACCTCATCGTGCTCGACGTTCGCCTGCCCGGCATCGATGGCATCACGGCGGTCGAGCAGTTCCGCGCCACGGCGGGCGATGTTCCGATCATCATCATCACGGCGTTCGGCGACATGGAAACCGCCGTCCGCGCGGTGCGCAGCGGCGCGTTCGAGTACCTGCTCAAGCCGTTCGACGTGGCCGACATTCGCGCGGCGATAGTCCGTGCGCTTCGCGAGACGCCCACCCTCGCGCCCATCATCACGCCCACGAGCGACCCCCTGCAACTGGTTGGCCACACGCCGGTGATGCAGGAGCTGTTCAAGAAAATCGCCCTCGTCGCGGCCACGGACACCAGCGTGTTGGTCGAAGGCGAAAGCGGTTCGGGCAAGGAACTGGTCGCCCGCGCCATCCACCAGCACAGCGCTTCGGCCGAGCGTCCGTTCGTCGCGGTGAACGTCGCCGCATTGAGCCCCACGCTCGCAGAATCCGAGCTTTTCGGCCACGTCGCCGGCGCCTACACTGGTGCGCAGCGTGCGCGGGATGGGTTGCTAGTGCAGGCCAATGGCGGGACGTTGTTCCTCGACGAAGTCGCCGACATCCCACTCCCGGTGCAAGTGAAATTGCTCCGCGCCGTGGAGCAAGGCGAAGTGCTGCCCGTTGGTTCCGATACACCCGTGAAGTCTCGCTTCCGCATCATCGGCGCTTCGCATCGCAACCTGAAAGAGCGAGTGCATGCCGGCGAGTTCCGCCACGACTTGTACTTCCGGCTGTGCGCGTTCGAGATCGTTATTCCGCCGCTGCGTGATCGCGCCGAAGACATTCCGCTATTGGTGCATCACTTCGCGTCACGGCTCGCAGGCAGTCCGCGGGCGTTTGCCGAGGAGACGCTCGCCGAGCTCCAACGTCGGCCGTGGCATGGAAACGTCCGCGAACTTCGTAACGCCATCGAGCACGCGCAAGTCGTCGCCCGTTCGGGCGTCGTGATGCCCGAGCACCTGCCGCCACCGCAGCCCTCGTTCCATGGCCCAGGCACCGCCGGGGGCAGCCATCAACAGCAACTCTCCGAGGCCTCCTACGCGCGGGCCGAAGAACTTCTGAGCGATCCCGACGCCACGGGGCAGGTCTACAGCCGACTGCTAGCGGAGGTCGAACGACCTCTGCTGGTCCGGGCGATGAAACGTTTCTCGAACGAGTACGCCCCCGCAGCCCGCGCGCTGGGACTGCACCGGACGACGCTCAAGAAGAAGCTCGACGACTATCATTTGGGCGAGTAACAACCTCGCAGCGAATGATCTTAGCGGCGCTCGCCAACCGTCGTTCCATTCGACACGCGTGTCGGTTCCTTCGACATGCGACCTGCTTCTCGCGGTGTCCACCGCATGAATTCAGGGCCAAAATTCTTCTGCGGCGTTTGGCACGGCATTTCCTATTGCATCTCCCATGCTCTGCTGGCGACGCACATTCCGGTGGCTGTCGCTCGCTCATTGGCTTGCAGGGGTCTGGGAGGCCTGACATAAACCCAGGCCCCTGTCAGCCTTATCTTCTGCCTAGCTGGCAGACGGCCGACGATCGGGTACGTTGCCGAGCGAATAGTTCGTCCTCAATCGCCCGTTAAAGCTTTGCGAAACTCCCGCAAAAGCGGTGTAAGTAATTGCGAGGGCGCTGGATTACTGGTAGGCTGGTGGCACCTGGAAGCCCCCCAATGTGGGGTGGCACCTCTGCCAATGACGGCAGTTGGCCTAACTAGCCCGTCGGGAGTGCGGCCACGACGCCCTCCGCCCGCCTGCCCCCCATCCCGCGTAGCTTCCGCATCCCCGGATGTGGTTCTACCATGAATCGACGGCACCCCCGACTGCGATAGCGTGTTAGTAAAGCATGCTCCGTGGCCGTTGGTCGAGTTGCCGCTCGGTTTGTCCCTTCCCCCCACTCCCGCCACATGAACCTTGCCGCCTCACACGAACGCTTCGGCCTCTCAAGCCCAGGATGGCGGCGGCGTGAAGGCTCGGGCTGGGTGCTCAGGCTCTTCCTACTGCTAACCGCGGGCGTCTTCACTAACTCGTCCGCCGTTGCCCTCGACCTGTTAGTGGCCGATCGGCTGACACACAACGTCTATCGCTACGACTCGGAGGGCAACTTCCTGAACGTGGTGCTGGACGACAATTCGCACATCAACCAAGCCGTGGGCCTGACGCTGTCGCCCGACCAGTCGCAGCTCTACGTGTCGAGTTTTCAGAACGACCGCGTGATGCGTTACGACTACGACGCCGCGACTGGCACCGCGACCAACGCAACGATCTTTGCCGAGGGACTCGCGGACGGTCTGATGCTACCTAGCTCGATCAAGTTCAGCGAAGACGGCAATCGCATCTACGTTTCGAACTTCAACGCCCCCGTCGTTGCGCAATTCGACCTTGCCGGCAATCCGATTGGCGACCCAATCACAGGCAATATTGGAGTTCGCGACGGTAGCACCATCGTGGCGTTCTCCGGGCTCGCCTTCGCGCCGACGGGCGAACTGTTGGTCGGCGGCTGGATGGGGGCTCCCGATGGCAGTTACGGCGCTATTGGCAAATCGAATTCCGCCATCACCACGCTTACTGATTTCACCGGTGCGGTCGACGAGATCAGCGGGGCATCGGGCCTTTTGATCGAGGACGACTACGTTTACGTGGCCGGCATGCTTTCGAGTCAAATTCGCCGCTTTCAACTCTCCGACGGAGCGCTCGACACCCAGTTCGCCATCACCGGCGTTCCGTTCCCGCAAGACCTGCAGGCCATGCCGGATGGCAACGGTTTTCTGGTGGGTGTCCTCGGCGACGTCGCTGGCTCCGGGCGCATCGACCATTACGCATTCGACGGGACCTTCATCGGCACCTACGCCACGATCGGCGGCGGGGGATTCGAAGAAGCTACTGCGTTCATTTTTGTGAACGAAGCCACTCTCTCCGTACCCGGCGACTTCAATGGCGATGGCACCGTAAACCTCGCCGACTATACCGTTTGGCGTGACCTCTTAGGGTCGAACTCCACGCTGAATGGTAACGGCGAAGAATCGGATACGAGCGCTAATCTCGTCGACGCCGCCGACTACACGCTCTGGAAGAATGACTTTGGCAATGGGCTCGGCAGCAGCAGCGGCGGCACCACCACGTCGATAGTGCCCGAACCTAGCGCGCTGCTGCTCGTGGTGATTACGATGGCTACTTTGACCGCCGCCCGTGGACGGCGCAGACGCATATTGACTTAACGTTTTTGCGACGGATCGATTGAGTATTCACACCCTGATTGTTGGAGCCTAGATCTACATGACGACGACCCACTGGCAAGCGCGGCTTGCCCTGCTGCTCGTAGCAGCCTCCTTCGCCTTCGCCCCCGGCGCGTGCCAAGCCTATGAAGTTCTGGTAGCCGACCGCGCCGACGGCGGCTCGCCCAACGTCTACCGCTATAATTCGAACGGCGTCCTCTTGGGTTCGGTCATCGCCGATACCACCGGCCTTTCGCTTCCGACCGGCCTCGCCCTGTCGCCCGATGGCACGAAGCTCTATGTCTCGAGCAGCGGTAATAACAGCGTTCTGCAGTACGACTATAACGTCGCCACCGGAACCGCGACCAATCCTTCCGTGTTCGCCGACGCTGCCGACGGTCTATCGCAGCCGAGCACTATCAAGTTCAGCCCCGATGGCAACACGATTTACGTCTCGAATCTCGAACCGACGCAATTCGCAGGCGGTGTGTCGCAGTTCGACTTGTCGGGAAATCCCGCTGGCTTCCCGTTGTTCGGTGGTAGCATCTTTTCCTACTCGGGACTCGATTTCACCGCTGCCGGCGAGCTAGTCGTGGGCGGGTTCGCCAACGCGAATTTCGAAGGTGGCGTGCTCAAATCCAACGGCTCGCTCACCGGCCTCAACGATCTGGTGGCTCCGACCACCACCATCGCGGGTGCCGCGGGAGTCGCGGTGGATGGCGACGATGTCTACGTCACCGGCCTCTTCGCCGGCACCATCATGAAGTACGACGTCAATTCGGGCGTTCAAGACTTCACCTTCGGAGTCTTCACTCCGAATCCCGCCGACAATCCGTTCTTCCAAGGCATCGCCATCGCACCCGAAGGCAACAGCCTGCTGGTTGGCATCCTCGGCCAAGGCAACATGGGCCCCCTACCCTCGTCCATTGCACGCTACGGCTTTGACGGCTCGTTCCTCGGAACGTTCGCCGCGGCTGGCGGCGGTGGATTCGGCGAAGCGACTGCTTTCATTACCATCATCCCCGAGCCCGCTAGCGTTGTTTTGCTAGGCGGCACGCTCGTCGGTCTGTTAGGATGGCGTCTCCGCCGCACCGCCTAGCGGACGGCCCAAGCGTTGCACTCGAAGAGATTACCCGTGCGTGTACTCGTTGAAAACTTGATGCGCATGGCTGTCGTCCTGATGGCGCTAGCCGGCTCCCCATGGGAGTCGGCAAGCGCCGTGACGACCGTCTACTTCGGTGGGCCTGACACTTCCAAACAAACTCCTGCGCTCTCCACCCAGGCGCGGAGCACATTCCTCCAGCGGCTGGATTCCTTCGCGGTTAACAATCTAGAAACGGCGACGGGCTCGAATCCTACTCTCGCATTCGAATCCTTGGAGATTACGGCCGAAACGGGATTTGGCGGCGGAATCAATTCGTGGACCCTACTCGCCTTTAGCGGTAGTCGATTCTTCCTGGATGCCGATGGTGTCGAGGACTGGGTTGAGTTCTCCGAGCCCGTCACCGCCTTTGGCAGCTACCTCACTCAAGCCGGCGACGCCCAGCCCAATACTTTCTCTATCCGCCTCCAAAACACCGACCTGGGACTCGACGAGATCGTTCCCGTCCGGACCTTCGGGCCCAGTTGGCCTTATGGCAACGTTCAGTTCATCGGCATCACCAGCAGCACCCCCTTCGACCGCATCTCGTTCATCGAAACCAACGACTTCGATGGCATCCTGTACGACGATTTGGTTGTCGGCCACCTAAAGCCCCTCCCTGGCGACTTTAACAGCGATGGACGGGTTGATCTCGCCGACTACACCGTATGGCGTGACAACCTCGGCAGCACGCACGACCTCGCCGGAAACGGCGACAGCGATGGCGCGAGCGCAAACCTGGTCGACGAATCCGATTACCTATTGTGGAAGTCGCAGTTCGGCGCTTCGGTGTTCGCGGCGCCAGCGCTCTCGTCCAACGCAATCCCTGAGCCAAGCACGGCTGTTCTCTTCGGCTTGGGAGTATTCGCTTCGCTCGGCGCGCTACGAAGCCGTAGCACTACTCGCACTCGCCTGACGAGCTATTCTCGCCGCGGCTTCACGCTGGTCGAACTCCTGGTCGTCATCGTCATCATCGGTGTGCTTGTCGCGATACTGCTTCCCGCGGTGCAGTCGGCCCGCGAGGCAGCACGGCGAACGCAGTGCCTCAACAACCTCAAGCAACTCGGCCTCGCGCTGCATAACTACGCCGGTGCCGAGAAACGCTTGCCACCGGCCTCGGTCGCCAAGGTTTACGCTCCCGAGCCCTCGCACCCGCAGACATTCTACCGCTGGTCGGCGCTCGCGCATCTGCTCCCCTACATGGAGAAACAGTCGGTGCAGGATGCTCTCGACTTGTCGCTACCCCTCTACATGCCCACGAGCGGCTATCCGATTTCCGAACCCAATCGCGCGGGGGTGTCGCTCGTGCTCAGCGAGTTCCTCTGCCCCAGCGATCTCTCGACGCGTGTGAAACCGGAAACGGGGCCTTCGAACTACGCCGTTTGCGCGGGTTCGGGTGCGGGGGGTGGCACACCGTTCGATACCAACGGTGTGTTCTACGTGAATTCGAAGACCACCTTCGCCCACATCACCGACGGCACCTCGCACACCGCGGCGATGGCCGAGGGACTCTTGGGCGAAGACACGCCGCGCTCGGGCACCAGCGCGTTCCAGCCCTCGGGCACCGATCGCAACTACAAGTTCGTCCTCTCGTTCGCCGGCACGCCCGACCTCACCGACATCAAATGCCGCGGCACGAACGTCTACAACTCCACGACCGGCAACGGCAACGACCCACGCGGCTTCGCCTGGGCGAGCGGCGAGTATCGTTCGACCATGTATAACCATTACCTGCCGCCGAACTCGCCAAACTACGATTGCGTGACCTCGGTCACGGTCGACCCCACACGCCCCCCCGAGCGACTGTACGCCGCTTACGGCTGGCGCGGCGCGCGAAGCCTGCATCCCGGCGGCGTCCAAGTACTATTCGCCGATGGCAGCGCAAGGCTCATCGACGAATCGATCGAACTAACTCCCTGGCAGGCCATGTCCACCCGCAACGGTGAAGAAGTGGCGCAGGGGTCGCCGTAGCCGGATTCGCCAGAATTCGGGCAGAGATTGTTACGCGTGCCGTACGGATTTCCGGCACCACTACCCGCGAGCGTTGCACGCCCTACGATGCCATCGGTTACAATGCACCCCGCCGGTGAGCGGCATGCTCGCCGCAATCGTTTCTTCGGTTCCAGAGAAGCACGCGAAAGGTTAAACATGGCCCGCACAACGTCTCCGCTCCGCATCGCCACCGCATCGTTCGTTCTGCTCGCCTCGATGGCGAGCGTCGCCCGCGCGGCAGAAGAGAAGAAAGTCGAGAAGCCCGCCCCCAAGCCGGTTCCCGTCGAAGCTTCAAGCGCCAAGATCGGCCCCAAGAACTCACGCATCGAATTCGTCGGCCTCCACACGGGCGACGACCCCAAGCCACGCCTCGGTGGCTTCAAGAAGTTCGACGGGGTGTTGGTCGTCGATGGAGAAACCCTCAAGGGGATCAGCGTCGAGATCGAGGTCGATTCCATTTGGACCGAGTTCGACAAGCTGACGCAGCACCTGCAAGCCGCGGACTTCCTCAACACCAAAGAGTTCCCCACCGCCAAATTCACCAGCAGCAAGATCGCACCGACCGATAAGCCGGGAGTCGTGAGCGTCACGGGCAAGTTGGACTTCCACGGCGTGGAGAGTGAGATCACGTTCCCCGCCAAGGTTACCATCACCGACAAAGGGCTCGTGCTCAAGAGCAAGTTCGAACTCGACCGCACGCAGTTCGCCATGACCGAACACACGGACGGCGTCGAAAAGCTCGTCAGCGTCGAGGTCGTTGTCGGTCAGGCGACCAAGGGAGCCGAAGACGAACAGAAAAAGGAAGCCGCCGCGAAGGCCGAAGCCACCAAGACTTCGAAAGCAACTTCGGCCAACCAGCCGAAGTCGGGTCTCGCCGTCGGCGAGGAGGTCGAGCCTTGGACGCCGGTGCATGTCGCGGGCCCCGACAAGGGGACTCGCACTTGCCCCGTATGCACGTACCTCGGTTGCCCCGCAGTCGTGGTGTTCGCCAAAAAGGGCGACAACACCGAGCGACTGCTCGCCGAAGTCGAGAAGCTGTGCGTTGAGAATGGCGACAAGCTCAAGGGCTTTGTCGCCGTGCTCGATGCGTCGCCCGCCGAGCTCGAACTGATCGCCGCGCAGAATGGCGTGACGCTGGCCTCGCTCTGCTACCCCGACGACAAGACGGGCGCGAAGGATCTCGCGGCCTACCACGTGAACCCCGAAGTCGCCAACACCGTGATGGTTTACAAGGATTACAAGGTAACCGCCAACTTCATCGATTTGAAAGCCACGGATGTTGCGAAGCTTGAGAGCGCCGTGGAGCGCGTGTTGAACTAAAGCACTCCGCTCCGATGCGACGACGCAGGAAGCTCGGCCATCTTGCCGAGTTCCGACTTTTCTACGACATGGCGCTCTCTCGCGGCCCGTCGAATGGGGTGAATCTACTATCTACCTTCGATGAGTGTCCTGTTTTGGGGACGGAATTCCCCAATCCCGGATCTTTCGCTGGGCGGGTGGAAACGGCTCTGATACAATCGGTTCCTAGCCGAACACGGCAGGGACGATGGGGTATCTCGCATCCACCCGACTCTCTGTTCGTAGCGATGTCCTGCCGTGGCTTTGCTTTTCGGCGCCGGCGCCCGACTCAATACTACCGGCTGTTCTTCCGAGCTCCGCGTAGCCGAAACCAAATGGAATCCGTCTGATGTCAGCAGGTCGAACGAAGCGACAACTTCCTTCATGCGTCGCTTTTGCGGTGGTGATCTTGTTCGCTGAATCTTGCCTCGCGCAGGTCGTGTACAACATCCCTCCTGGCAGTGCACCAAATCCGTCACTGCTCTCACCTGGCTCGACTATTCGACTCGGCGAAGGGGGTCGGCTGAGCATTCCCTACAATACCAGCAGTGGGGCTTTAGGTGCCTACACGATTCCCGCGGGAGTTTTGCTCGATGCCAACGGGGGTTGGATCGACTCCCATTTGACGCTGGACGCTGGTGCTCGCGCCGAGATGTCGGGCGGCACCGTGGTAGGGTCCATGGAAACCCGGCTTGGGTCGGAGCTGATGCTGCAAGGAACGGACTTCCAAGTCGATGGCGTTCCCGTGGCATCGCTCGTCGAACTTGGCGACGAAACCTTCATTGGCCTCTCCGACGGGCAACTACTTACCGGACGCTTGGCCGATGGTACGCCCTTCGCCTTCTCGTCGCACGACTGGCAGCCGAGTGCCACGCGCAGTTATCCGAGCCTGCCTTGGTCCGGTGGCGACCGATTCGCAATGGGTTCCCTTCGCTTAGTAGAGACAGAAGCCACCACCCCTACCCCCGGCACCACCATCCATTCTGCCAGCTCGGAGTTCGCCAGGCGCTGGATCGGCGACGCTGAAGTCCTCGAACTCCAAAGCTTCGGCCGCACCCCCGTCGGTTTCACCGCTGGACCGGGAAGCAAGGTGATCATTAACGCTTTGCCATCGAGTTCAGGCAGCTCTACCATCTATGGAGTGGCCAACGACTTCGAAGCGATTGGTGCCGAGGTGGAGCTAAAGTCGGGCACCATAGGCATCGGTGCCGATCTTTTCGCCGGCTCGCACCTGACCATGACCGGCGGACGTATCGATCCCTACATGCAGGTTCACAATGGCAGCACGCTCGACGTTCAAGGAGGCGATGTCGCCTATGGACTAGCGCTCATGCCGGGCGGAACTGTCAACGTCCAGGGTGGAGTTTTAGGATCAACAACTTCCTACTACCCGTACTATTCGTATCCACAGGATCGTGTTACCACGGCCTACGCCGGAAGCCTGATCACACTCACGGGGGGTTCGATTCCGTCGCGTGTGACCTTGTTCCCGGGAGCTCGTATGGAGCAGTCGGGCGGGACGATGACGGGGCAGGCCGAAATACTCGCCGGCGCGACGTATCACTACGCCGGTGGCTTTGCACAGCAACTCACCGCGCAGCCCGGAGCAAACATTGAGATCGTCGGAGGAGAGTTTACGATTGGTGGCGTTCCCGTAGAGGGACTTGGCACGAATCCTGGCGACACGCTAGAGATCGCCGTCCCCAGCGGGGCGTTCCTCTCGGGCATCCTTGCCGATGGCCATGGTTTTGTTCTCTCACCCGACGATGGAACGAATCTCACACCCGCAACCCTCCGACTCGTTCGGGCCGAACTCGCGCCCGCCGAACCGGGCACCATCGTGGTACCACCCGACGCCGCCCCGCTGACCGCGCGCGCTGGCCAGACGATTCGCGTCGAGCAGCAGGGATCGCTTCCTGGGCAATTCGTCGCCGGAATTGGGAGTCGCATCGAAGTCGCAGGTGGCTCAGTCGGCTTTAACAGCCGCTACGTTGGCGCCGAGCTCGTCGTCGAGGGGGGCAACATCGGTTCCACGGCCCGACTTTACGAAGGGACCACGGCGGTCATGCACGACGGCGTTATCTCGGTCGGCTTCACCGCCAATAACGGCACCTCGTTCGAAATGAATGGCGGGCTCCTCCATGGGTTCTTTCGAGCCCGCTCTGGCTCCGACGTCGACATTCGCGGTGGCCGCGTCATGAGCGACTTCGTCGCCGACGCAGGTTCTTCGCTCCGCTTGGTCGGAAGTGAGTTCCGCGTCGACGGCGTTCCGGTCAGCGAGTTGGTGAACGTGGGCGACTCCTCGCAACTCAACCTCGTCGACGGGCAGTTGCTCACCGGCGTGCTCAGCGATGGCACTGGTGTTGCCTTCCACTACGACGATGGCGATCGCATCGCGACTGGAGCGCTGACGCTCGAACTCTCGGCACCCGCAGCTGTTGGTCCCGCAGAAATCACACTAACCAATAATTCGGGTCCCGCTTCCATCGGTCGCGGGCAACGACTCACCGTGCAAACGGGTGGTCGCGTTCGCGACAATTTCATCGCCGGCCCAGAAAGTGAAATCATTGTTCAAGGGGGCACCATCGACTGGAATACCGAAGTCATCGAATCGTCCCTCGCCCTCACTTCCGGTTCGGTAAGCAGTGGTTTTCGCGCGTTCGATTCCAACATCACCCAAACCGGTGGTCAATTCACCACTCTCGAACTCTTTAAGGGATCGACCTTCTCCATGACGGGCGGCGAGGTGGTGTCGACCGTCACTTTACAGCGCGATAGCCAAGCTAACCTTATCAGCGGCACCATCGGCGGGCTCTCCATCGGCAACGGCGGGGTCGCCACCGTTAGCGGAGTCGAAGTGGAAGGATCGATCACCCTCGCCGTCGGCGGCCAGCTCGACTTCGCTGGGAGTGCCGTGGAGGGAATGAGCTTCTCCGGCGGACGCGCGACCTTGCGCGGCGGTGGCCTTGGCGACGACTTTACCACCGGCACGTCTGCGGAAATCACCTTCCATGGCAGCGACTTCCGCATCAATGGCCAGCCCGTCACCGAGTTTAACACTGTCCACCAGATACAGTCCGAAGGCGACACCATCACGGGCGTTCTCGCCGATGGCACTCCCTTCGTGTTAGTCGACGATTACAACGAGGACAGCATCGTTGGCGGTAAGCTCCTCTTTATCCACGAACCTCACACCCAGGGGCCCGCTTCGCTCGATGCTGCCACCAGTCCCAAGCTCGCAGGTATTCACAACGGCCAGACGCTACGCGTCAACACAGGCGCGTCCGTTCGAGAAAACTTCGTCGCCGGGCCGGGCAGCAATCTCATCATCGCGGGAGGCACCGTCGGCAGCAATCTCGAGGTCTTCGGCGGCACAGTACGACTCGATTCGGGCAATCTCAGTGGCAACGCCGATGTCTTCGATGGTGCCACGCTCGAAGTTTTCGGTGGCTCCGTTAAATCGGGCCTCGACATTCACCCGGGTGGCAAGATGTTCGTCCGCGGTGGGGACGTCGCATCTCTCGACAACTACGGCCACCTCGTTTTCGAAGGGGGAAAGCTAAGCTACATGTACGCTTACGAGGGTGCCATCACCGAAATTCGTAGCGGCACTTTCGACAACTATTACTACGATAGCACGGACGCAAAGCTGTTAGTCTCCGGCGGTAGATTAACTCGGGCCCTAAGCATCTCCGAAGAGGTCTCTATCTCGGGCGGCACCTTCGAATCGAGTCTGTCTCTTTCGAGCGGCAGTCACGGCGTCATTCTTGACGGTGTCTTCCAGGACACAGTGCAACTCACTAATCAAGCTTTGCTAACTATCGAAGGTGGCCAGTTCGACGATGTGTTCAGCATCAGCTCGGGAGCCACTCTCAACCTCGTCGGCGAATACTTCCTGCTCGATGGCGTCCCCATCACTGGTTTCACGTCGCTCGACGACACGCAGTTGCTCGCCGCTAGAACAGGCCAGCTCAAAGTGGGATTCGCCGACGGCGGATCCCACGTGTTCAATCTCTCCGCTACGCAGCAGTCGGGCTACGACTACTTCCACACGGGCGCATCGATCTACCTGACGAAGCTCCCTTCGGACGCGGGGCTGCTCGGCGACTTCAATGGCGATGGCCTCGTGAACCTCGCCGACTACACCGTGTGGCGGGATCACCTCGGTGAATCCGATACCCACTTGTCGGCTGGCTCGACGAACGATGGCACAGGCATCGTCGACGCCGGCGACTATGCCACCTGGCGGGCCCACTTCGGCACCGCTGGCGGCAACCTGGCGGGCTCCGAGTCGCAAGTCGTTCCCGAACCAAGCACCCTGCTCCTGCTGACGGCACCAGCGCTGCTTCTATTTTGGAAGCGACGCGCAAGCGTCCGACCGATGGACGAGCTCGCCGTCGATTCGGCAGCTTAACCTCGCGACCGTCTTGCCAACCCCAGCCCACTCGCGCTCAGCACAAGGAGCACGATTGTCGACGGTTCGGGCACGGGCAAACTTAGCAGCCGCACACGGCCGTCGACCAAATTCGGCGCGGCTAGCAAGCGATGGTCGGCGTCCCAATGAAAGTCGGCGAAGCCCTTGAGCGCGAGGTTCGACGCCTCGAGCGGCGTCCAGCCATCAATCCCCAACCGCCGCAGCACGCCCGTGTTTCCGCTGAAGCTCACCCAGTCCGAATAGATGAGCTCGTCGTCGCCTAGCAGCGAGATTCCATCGAGGAACAATCCCGCGTTCGACGCGCGAGAAACCAGCGAAGCCGAACCGTTCGCGACGTCGAGATCGAGCTTCAGTATCTCGCCGTTGGCAAAGCTGGCGCCAATCGTATGCTGAATGTTCGCCGCGACGTACAACTGCTCGGCATCGGCGTCGTATGCCAACCCGTTGGGATGGCTGATCGCAAAGTTAAGCTGAATCTGCGTTGCGGAGTCTGCCACTGTATCGATGAGGAACAGCTTCTTGGTGTTCGTTTCCGACACCACCAGATGACGATCGGACACGACGACCAAATCGTTGAGGAACCCCACTCCAAACTGGCTCAGATTAATCCGCTTAGACGGGTCCACTTTGTTGAGATCATAGCCAATCACCTCGTCGATATCGGCGACGAACAATCGCTCCCCTAGAATCGCCATGCCGGTCGGACCGTCGAGCACGCCCCGGTGCGAGATAAAGCTCTGATCGACCAGCGTGCCGTCGTAAGTCAACCTCGAGATGTACCCGTTGCCATCCTTCGCCAAAGGATTCGACCCCGCCCCCATGTTCGAGGCGTACAGATAAGTCCCGTCGCCAATCACGCTTTCGGGCTTGTTGCCGACATTGGTTTCCGCCACGAACTCGAACTCCAGCGCCTCGCCTCCCGCGGGCGACAACCACATCACGGCAACCAACAGCCCGCAGGCAACGACAGGTGATCTATTCAAAGTGGTACTCTCAGGGGGCATGTTCTAGACTGAACGGATAAGGCCCCACAGCATACCGCCGGGATCAACTCGGGTGCAACTGAAAGCGGCCATTCCGACGTTTTCCACTGGTTTCCAATCGTTTGCGCCACCCGCCATGCCCCGAATCGCCGCTGGCCTGCTGATGTTTCGCGTTTGCGACGGACGCGTCGAAGTGCTGCTCGTCCACCCCGGCGGGCCGTTCTTCGCGAAGCGGGACGCCGGCGTGTGGACGGTTCCCAAAGGAGAACCAAACGCCGGGGAGCTCGCCTCGACCGACGACGAACTGCTCGCCATCGCCCGCCGCGAGTTCGCCGAAGAGACCGGCATCAGTCCCACGGGCGAGTTCCTCGCGCTCGGGTCGATCGTCCAAAAAGGTGGCAAACGCGTCCACGCCTGGGCCTTCCGCGGCGACTGCGACGCCGCTGCGTGCCAGAGCAACCTCTTCGAAATGGAGTGGCCACCCAAGTCAGGCCGTCGCGTCACGTTCCCGGAGGTCGACCGCGCCGAGTGGTTTGATCTCGACACGGCTCGCGCGAAGATCAAGGAGTCGCAAATCCCACTCCTCGATCGGCTTGAAGTGTCGCTGTGATCACAACCAAAAACCTTTGGTCGAGGTGCTAGAAACTCGTTTGCTCAACGTCTCGCCCCAACGCGTCAAATTGCTCCTGGATTTACCCCACTGCAAATACACCCCCGTCCACCAACGGAAACCTCGTAATATTGCTTCGTGCGAATTCTCGCAGTAAGATGATGACCCTGCTATGGCCAATTTTTATTCTCGGCGCAAGCTGAAGGGGCGAGTTTGTCGGACCGCCCTCTGCGCACAAGGGGCTCAGGTGATGGGGAAGAATCGGACCGTTGCTAGGCGTATTGAACTACTTGAATCGCGATGCGTTTTATCGGCTACCGTTTTCGAGCATGAGAACGTTGCCTATTTTCTCAACCAAAGCGATCCCGGTTTTGCACGGTACGACATCGAAGCCGAGCAATGGCTGACGCCAATTGACCTCACCGGTGCCACCGGCCAACCTACCGCCGCAGCAGTCGACGACGATGGTTTTTACGTCGCGTACGGCACCTCGGTCTACCGGTATGGTCTCGACGGCACCGGTCAGACGTCGTTGATGAGCGCGCAAAACCCGGTACAGCGGTTGCACTCCGATGGCAACTTGCTGTTCATCAACCATAGCTCTGGTTTGTACGCCCGAGTCATTAGTGTCAACAAGGCTACCAACTCGGTGATCGACACGATGGACAGCTACATCGATTCGATCTACGGTTCGTCCATCGACACCGAATCGAACCGCATCTTCGGCCGCACCAGTGGCATTAGCCCTTCGGACATCGCGTACGTCTCCTACACAGACGCCGGAGACTTCGTAGCAAACGTCGACAGCCCCTATCACGGCGACTTCCCCGGCGGTAACCAAACTTGGGTATTCGACGACGGTACGAAAGTCGTCGATAACTCGGGCACCATTTACACCACCGCGCTAGAATACGCTGGCAGTTTTCAGACCTCTATCACCGACATCGACTTCGTCGGAGGCCAAGTCCCCATCGTCCTTGCAGGCAGCGTCTTGACCGCCTACACGAGCGGCCATTTGCCTACCGGCTCGATCACTCTCTCGAGCCCCCAAAGCCATCTATTCGTCAACGATGACAGCGCTATTGCGTTCCGCGCCGTGGCGGGTGGGTGGGCAGCAACCATCGTGCCGCTTAAGGACATCTCAGCCCCCGAACCGGGCGAAGCCGTCGACCCGCAGGGCCTGCCCTTCACCCCGAATAAGATCGAGCTCGCCGGCGATGGCATGATGCTGCTTTTCAGCAAGCAACACTCCAGCATCTTTCGCTACGACACCGTTCGTCAAACGTGGGCCGACACCATCCCGTTGCTGGCCGCCCCGCAGTTCATGGCTTACTCGGCCGTCAGCAACGCCATCTTTGTTGCCTACGAGTCGGGTCTAATTCGCAAGATCGACCTATCGAGCGAGACCCTTTCTGAAGTTCCATTCGCGGTCATTCCTCAGCGGCCGTTGGGGCTGGCAACTGCCGGCGAGTTTGTCTTCGCCGCCGACGCTTCGGGGGCATGGGAAAGCCACTACACGTTTGCCCCCGATGGCACCATGATCAGTTCGGTCGACTGGAACTACGGGGCGAATCAGTACACCTGGAGCGCAACGAACCGGAAGATGTACTTCTTCCGCGATGGCACAAGTCCCAACGATCTGCTTTGGGAGGAGATCGACGAGAACGGGGTGATCGGAACTAAAAAAGACTCTCCACTGCACAACAGCGCTGGTTTTGCTTACCCCGCCCGCGTCTCGCCCGACGGTGCCATCATCATCCTGGGGTCGGGGGTCATTCACAACGCCATCACGCTCGAGCGACTTCCCCAAGCACTTAGCAACACGGTGACCGACATCACCTGGGTCGGCACGGACGCCTACACCATCCGGACCATTTCCGGCAACGCTCAGGTGCAAACTTGGTCAGGAGCCAATTGGGCGTTGGGTGCCGTGAAGCAGCTGACGGGCACAGCCCTGTCACTTACCTCGCTTTCCGACGAACGGTTGCTGGCAATAACGCTCGGCTCCAACGGAATCCCGCAGTTCACTGTGCTGAATAGCGATCTGGAAGTCATTCCGTCTCCGGTGCCCGTTGCCCTCGCCGGCGAAGACGTGCGTGTCGACTTGGGAAACTCCGTTCAACTCGACGGCTCCGACTCCTTCGACCCGGATAATAGTGGCGAAGGTCTGACCTACGCTTGGCGCATCGTCGAAGGGCCGGGCGGAGGGGAGTTTGCGGACTCCGCCGCAGCGGCCACCTCGTTCTCGGCCGATAACGCAGGGACTTACTTGGTAGAACTGACGGTCTCCGATGGTCAGTACCAATCCACCGACACGCTTACCATCACTTATCGACTCAACCTGCCGCCTGTAATCGATACCAGCGGATCGAGCAAAAATGGAGTAGCGCAGCGCAGTCCGATTACCCTGACGGCCGCCAAGACAACCGATCCCAATGGCGATGCCATTACCTTCTCGTGGGAAGTCATTGCGTCGCCCGAAGACTCTCAGTGGTCCCTTGTTGGTGCCAGCAGCGCGGTCGCCTCGATCGAGGCCAACACCCCAGGCGAGTATCGGGTTCGCGTCACCGCCAGCGACGGAACTCTCTCGGCCACTGATGTGCTGACGGTCACCTTCGCCCAAAATCAAACACCCACGGCCGACGCCTCGCTCAGCAAACTGACCGGCGTGGCAGGTCGGCACACCGCGACGCTCGACGCCCGAGCGAGCACCGATCCCGAGAACGATACGCTCACCTACCAGTGGCAGATTCTCTCCGGCCCGGACGTGCGAACCGCTTCGCTTGGAAACAAGAACACTGCCACTACGACATTCGCCGCGATGGTTCCCGGCGTTTATGAGATTCGTTTAACCACCAGCGATGGATTGGCCACCGATTCCACAGTAGTCGAAATCGTAATGGCACCCAATCAACCCCCGGTTGCCGACGCGTCAAGGTCGGTCAAGAGCATAACGTTCGGTGCGGGCAACGCTCGCCTCGACGCCACCGCCAGTGCTGACCCCGACGACACCTCGCTGACCTATAGCTGGCGGGTCGTGGCAAGCTCCAATCAATCAACGCCCACCATCTCCAGCAAGAACTCGGCCATCACCACCCTCAATCCGACGATGGCCGGCGTGTACGCCGTCGAACTCACCGTCAGCGATGGCCTTAGCTCCGATACCGACTTCATTCTCATTACCGTCACGGGCAATCAGGCCCCCCTGGCCGACGCATCGGCCTCCGATGCGGTAGTAGTCGAAGGACAATTCCCGCGGCTCAATGCATCGCTCAGTTCCGATCCCGATGGCGATCGACTTGAATACCGTTGGAGCGTCGTCGCCAGCTCGACCGACAACATGCCAGAGGTCGAACATCCTGAGTCTGCCACCACGCGTCTATTGACCAACGATCTAGGTAGCTATGCCGTGCAGCTCACTGTGCACGATGGCATCACGATGGCAACCGATTTCATCATCGTTACCATTCGCGAGCAGTTCCAACATTCCTGGACCGGCGACTTCAACGGCGACGGTTGGGTGAATCTCGCCGACTACTCCAACTGGCGAGACATGGTGGGCAACGCCGTGGCTCCCTTCACCTACGCCGATGGGAATGGCGATGGTATGGTCGATGGCGCTGATTACGCCCTCTGGAAAGCCAACTTCGGCACCAACCCCGGCGCCGAGGCCGCCCTCTCCACAATCACCGCGCCGACTTCGGCCACTACCGCAATCTCCGAGCCCAGTGGGACTAACCCCACCGGTACGACTGCCACGGCAGGCGATACCACAGCTCCACAAACTCGGTCCAATTCCGGCCCAGCGCCCTACCCCACTAACTCGATCTCCAGCAACGAGCCACACGGTCCCGCGGGCGCAAGCGCCGCGTCGGCCGGCACCGCCGACGCCCAGCAACAGACCCTTGCTAACCAGTTACTGCTTCTCTCGGACGATCACGCCATTGGCGATGCGTTCGAGGGCGGCGAGTTCTTCCTGAGCTCGCTTGGTGACGAGGAGGAATCACTCGAGGCGTCCCCCTCGCTTGACGACTTTGACCTCGCCTTCGCGGGCATCTAACACTTGGCCGCAAGGGCGGGCGTCGTCCCCGCCCCGGCGGCAAAACGCAACGATTCGTCTAGGAGCCCGCTCGCGCGTGTTTTATAATCCCCGGGTGGGGTGAGGGTGTTCGCCCCCGCGGCTTTTCTTAAGTGCCTTCTCTTCAACTTGTCTTACTGTTTCGGCGCTCGCGTGCCGCGGAGGGCGTGCGTGGGCCGTGGGAGCTCGTCGGATGCCTAGCCAATGGTATTGCCGCGTGATGGGGACCGAGATGGGCCCGCTGAGTTCCAAGCAGCTCTTGGAGATGGCCCGTCATCATCAACTGACGCCCAACGACCAGGTTCGCAAAGAGCTCGATGGCCGATGGGTCGAAGCGAGTCACGTGCGAGGTTTGTTTGAAGACCCGAGCGCGTCGACCATCGTCATGTCGAAGCTCCCGCCCGAAGTGCTCACCGCCCTCGAAGCCTCGCACGGCAGCCACCCAAAACTGCCGGCCGCCACGCCCGCAACCAAAACCCCCGCCGTCACGTGGCACTACCTGTCCGACGAAGGCAAAGTCGGCCCGCTGAGCTTCGAGCAACTAGTAGTCCACGGCCGCGAAGGCCGACTGAAACCGAAGACAAGAGTGTGGAGCTCGACGTCGCCCAAGTGGTGCGCGGCGGGGGAGGTGGAGGGGTTGTTGGGGTAAATCGGGGAGGGGCTGGGGGTTAGGGATTGGGGGTTAGGGGTGAGTCGCTTAGAGTCCTGACGGGGCCTGGTCGTTCGGATCACACGCGTCTAGAACGGCTAGAGCATGTGGGTGCCACTGGCTCCGCCACTTTAGCTTGGTGGCCAGCGTTCTTCGGTCCGGCAAATCGAGTAAGCTACGGCAGGCAGAGCTTTAGAACTGGCGGAGCCAATGGTACACGAGAGTGCGGCAGTGCCACCCTGCCCGCCGATCGTCATCCGACTTCCCAATGCGACCATTCCGCACGTTAGCACTGATGGATCGTGATTGGTACCATACTGGGCCTAGAGTCGTCTCAATTATGCGGCACGAATACCCACATCCTGGCAATGAAGATGAACTCGAAGAGTTCTGCGTGCGATTCTTTCGACACGTGGAGAGACGGGCCGGACTGATCCGGTATGGAAAGCGAGGCGAAGCACAGCATGGAATCGATATTATCGACCAACGCGCTGTTTCACCTCACATCGTGATTCAATGCAAAAGGCACGAGCAAGGCAAAACGATTCCCCCGGCGGACATTAAAGCGGAAGTGGCGGCGGCAGAACGCTCTGGACATAAGATTGATCGCTATATCATCGCTACGACAGCGCGAAAAAGTAAGCATGCCCAAAACGCAGTGATAGCTCTCAATCAAAGGTCTTCGAATGAAAAGCAGTTCGTTGTTGAGATACTATTTTGGGAAGACATATGCGCAATGCTCAGCGAACTGGGTCGGGCAGTTGCCGATGGTTTAGTATACTGCGAACCCCGAGTTGCTGAACCATCGGAACCTGAACGTAGTGAACAACAACAGCATATTCCAGTAGCCGGCGAGTCGTTCGGCAGATTAAATGACTACGATGAGGTCGAGTCGCTCTTTGAGCAGCGCAAGATCGAGGCGGCAGAGCATGCACTCTCCAAACTTCCTGACCCGGAAGTCACTACAGCAATAAGTGAGGAACATCGTTATGCACTGCTGCGATTGCGAGGAAAGCTGGCGATTGAACGCGAAGACTATGCTGAGGCTGCTCGGCTATTTGTGAGCGCGTTTCAGGCACAGCCAGAGAACCCGCAGGCACAACAGAATCAAGTTCTGGCATTAGAGCTACAAGGAAACCGTAGTGCGGCCTTTGATGCGGCTGAAGCTCTCTGCCATTCAGGCAACGATAGTGTCATAGCAACCAGCGCTTTGGTGCGAAATGCCCCTTCGCGTGCTGCTCTCACAAAACACTGGCAACGTGTTTTGGCACATGCGGAGACATCAGAAGACGTAAGCGTCGCGATAGTTCATGCCGCGTTAGGTTGGAGCGACCTCGAGCTGGCGGAATCGGTCGCTGAAAAAGCCGTACGAGAGTATCCTCAATCCGCTCACGCATGGTTCGCACGAGCTTGTGTAGATCACCACCAGTCGATTGCCGGACCACTCAAATCGCGGGTAAGTAAAGCTGAATCGGCGATTAAGTGCTACAATCGCGCAGAAGGTGCTGCTAGGTCTAGCAAGCTCTCAGCGATACTACCAGAAATTCTATCTAACCGCGCCCGTGTTCACGCATCGCGTTCGCGAGTCGCGCTCGCGGCCAGAGACTACCAAGATGCGATAGCTTCTGCTATCCATCCAAGTGCGTACGCAGAGGATGCGGTGCGGCATTTTCTGTCGGTAGATGATTATCAATCGGCGAAGACTTACGTCGAGCTTATTGATGTTCCATCTCAGCACAAGGATTTTTTTGCGGCCGTAGTTAGCCGCCATTTGGGGGAACCGAAGGCCGCTACCGCGACCATGCAGCAGATTGGCCTTTCCACATCGCCTTACGCCGACGATGCGTGCTGCTTCGCAGTTCAATGGGCATTACAAGACAAAGACAAGGCTCAAGCCCGCGACTGCGTGACCGACTCGGTCGAGAAAAGATCTCCACTCTTGGCATGGACGCTGAGAGCTTGGATCGAAGAAGAAGATGCCGAGAATGTAGGCGATGTCGCAATGTACATTCGGAATGCTTTGGAAGCACCTGCAGAGAATGTGGGCATCCAGGTCCTCGATGCCCTTGCGAGATTACTGTGCCGTCTCCATCGATGCGATGAAGCAATTCCCTTTTTCGAACGCGCCTACAAGCCCGGCGTACTCGACCACGTGTGCAAGGGATTGCTTGTCGCCGCGCAAGAAGCTGATCGAGACGATATTCTTCTGCGGGTTTGCACCGAACTCCATGATTCGCAGCAAATCGATGAGCAATTGATGCGAGTGCACGTGGAGGTATTACTCCAATACGATCCTTCTGCGGCGCGTGAACGTTCTATTGAGTACATGGAGTGGGACAAGCCATTCTTCCAGGCAGTATGCAACTATTGCTCGGCGGGTCTAGGAGAACTGCATCTTATCCGCTTTGACGTTCCACATCCTACTCCTGTAACTCTTTCACCTGCGTTGGGTGCCATTGTTCTGGTTCCACTCACGTGTGTTGAACGCTATCAAGATGCGCTTCGGTACGCCTACTTGATGCTTCGACAATTCTTCTCCCAGGAGCATGTCCATGGCGTCTACCTGTGGTACTTCCTTCAGCACGAGGACAAGTTTGACTTCATTGATTCGGATACTGCCTCTGCAAATACAGCGGTTCTGCTTCGTAATACTTCTACGGGGGCCGAACGGTGGATTGTGCCAGAGGACGATTCCCCCGATCTGCTGAAGGATGAATATGGGTTGGATAGTTCCAGTGTTAAATCTATCCTCGGCAAGCGCATCGGGGAGTTAGTCCCAGTCGACCGCGCTTTTCCGCTTCCTTCGGATGCAGAGGAGACGGAAGAAATCGCAACAATCCAAGACAAGCATATCTACCGCTTTCGGGACGTAATCTCCAACTACACCAAGCGGTTTCAGGGAACCTCTGCTCTGAGACGCTTTGACATTGGCTCCGATGATACTTTTGATCCGACTCCGTTGTTGGAAGTGACCAAAGCGAGGCGCGAAAGCATCGATAATGCACTGGACTATTACCGCACCAACCTTTGCTCTTTGCACCTTCTAGCAAATCGGCTTGGTCTAGATATACGACGAGTGATAGAAGCGCTTTCGACGAGTGACGAGGATGTCATTCGCTGCACGAATCCCACGCACGAGAATTTCGAGGAGGCGATTCATGCATGCCAGAAGAAGCGAAGCCTTGTAGTTGACCTTAGTGGGCTAGTAACTGCAACGCGTCTAGGTTTGTGGGAACATTGGAGCGGTCGAGTAGACGTTGTGGTCACACACGCAACCAAGAATTGTGTGGATTTGTGGGTCGAAGAAGCTCGGCACCGTCTGCGCTCAGAATTCGCTACTCTTCACGCTTCCAATGATGACCAGGTTTACGTCAATGAGCAAAGCGAAGATGAGAAGTACAAAGAGCTTAAGGACGTACAACGCATCGCAGACGCTATCGAGAATCAATGTCAAGTAGTGGGTGCAACTGCGGCAGCGTCGATTGACCGGCAGCGTCGGGAGGTATACGCCAAGGTAATTGGACTTCCAGCACTGTTCTCAATCTGCGTCGCTCAGGAACGTGGTGCTGTTCTCTGGACAGATGACGTGATAGTTGCGATGGTTGGGTTAAGCGACTTTGGAGTGGAACGAGTCTGGTCGCAAGCAGTGTGCCAACTTTTAGTAGATGATGGACAGTTGACCTACGACGACATGAGTAGCATGACTTCTCACTTGCTCGAATGGGGGTATGTGAGCACGCGATGGAGGGCGCATGATTTAATCGCCGCGGCCATACGAAGCGAGTGGGATACTCAGGCTCCAGCATTCCGCCGCACGTTCCTGCACCTCGGCGACAGTAAGGTGCAGATTGGAATTCGGATGCAGATTACAGTGGAGTTTCTGAAGTTGCTGAGGCAATCATCATGTAGTCCAATCATGCATACGGCCATCATTCAAGCAGTGTTGGATGCCTTGGGCAATGTTCCGGCCACTAAGTTCTTACTTCAGCGGTTGGAAGAAGCATTCGCGCCTGACTTAGCGTGGGCGGCATTCCTGGATGATCAGGTCAGCTATTGGCTCAGACATCGCGGATAGAGACTTCGACGCGTGCTTCCAAACTAGCGGAGCGGTCTAGCTAAAGCCTTTGAAACCAAGTAACTACGTTCGCGGAAAAGATTGGTGTGAGTTTGGAGTCCGCCTCGGGCGGGCGTGGCGCCCGAGCGCTCGACTGGCGGACGGCGAGGGAATCGTGCCCTGCTACTTTGCCCGCTCCTGCCAAAATGACATCCTCCAGCCCCCAGCTCCCAGCTCTTAGCCCCTGCGCTCCGCCAGAGTGACAGGTGGGGGCTTCTTGACTCCGCGTGGTAAATGGCTCGGCTGTAACCACTTACGGCGATTGGACAGTTTGGCGCGCGGGTTGCTTTACTTGCGGCTGCTGGGGACCCTGCGCGCGGGGGGCGAATTGGCGGACACTAAGGGGTCCGGCGATGGCCTGGAGCGACTGGCTCCCCCCCTCCCCTAACCTCGACTCCACTGGCAATGGGCCACAAGTGGGAGGGGAATAAGACGGGCGGTCCGAAGTCTGGCGACATCGGCTACAAGAAAAAAGCACATAGCCCGAACTCTTGCGAGTTCGGCTACCTATTACAACTTTCGATTCTTACACAGGAGCAAACTTACATGGCTGCAACCGCCACGAAGAAGAAGGGCAAAGTCAAGCTGCAACCGCTGGGCGACAAGGTGGTCGTTTCGCGTGACGTTTCCGAGGACGTGACCGCCGGTGGCATCGTGCTGCCCGACTCGGCCAAGGACAAGCCCAGCCGTGGGACGATTGTGGCTGTCGGCACGGGCAAGACGCTCGACGATGGTTCGCGTGGCGAGATGCAAGTGAAAGTGGGCGACCGCGTCCTGTTCACCAGCTACGCTCCCGAGCCGATCGAGATCGACGACGAAGAATACCTGCTGATGAGCGAGAGCGACATTCTCGCTGTGATTGAGTGAGTGCGTATCACCACAAAGGCGAGTTGATCCATCAGGAAGAATCTCGTCTTTGCTATCGCTACTTTCCGAGCTACATCGACAGCGATCCAGAGTTCGGAGAGTTTGAGTATGACACTGAGACTTTAGAAGTCAGAGTCATTCGAGCGACTAGCCACGCTCACGATCGAGGAAGTGTTGCTGCACTCGTGCACAAATTAAAGAAGAGCTTGGCGGAACAAGAAACAAACCCGCCGACGACTATCTATCACATCGCTTAGAAAGCGAAAAACAGGGAGACCAACTATGGCAAAGATGATTGCCTTTGATCAAGAAGCCCGTGAGGCGATGCGGCGTGGCGTGCAGAAGCTCGCTCGTGCCGTGAAGGTGACGCTCGGTCCGAAGGGCCGGAACGTGATTTTGCAGAAGAGCTTTGGCTCGCCGACCGTCACGAAGGACGGTGTGAGCGTAGCCAAGGAGATTGAGCTCGAGGACGTCTACGAAAACATGGGCGCCCAGATGGTGAAGGAAGTCGCGAGCAAGACTTCGGACGTGGCCGGCGACGGCACCACCACCGCCACCGTGCTGGCCGAAGCGATCTTCAACGAAGGTCTCAAGGCGGTTGTGGCTGGCGTGAACCCGATTCAGATGAAGCAGGGTATCGAGCGTGCCGTGTCCGACGTGACCGAGCAGCTCAAGAAGATGAGCATCAAGGTCAAGAGCACCGAAGAGATGGCTCAGGTCGGCACCGTGGCGTCGAACGGCGACCGCGAGATTGGCGACATGCTGGCCAAGGCAATGGAAAAGGTCGGCAAGGACGGCGTGATCACCGTCGACGAAGGCAAGTCGCTCGCTACCGAGGTGGAATGGGTCGAGGGCATGCAGTTCGACCGCGGCTACCTGTCGCCGTACTTCGTAACCGATCCGCAGTTGATGGAAGCGGTGCTCGAAGATTGCTACGTGCTGGTGCACGAGAAGAAGATCTCGAGCGTCAAGGATTTGGTTCCTGTGCTCGAAGCCGTGGTGAACAGTGGCAAGCCATTGTTGATCATCGCCGAAGACATCGACGGCGAAGCCCTGGCGACCTTGGTGATCAACAAGCTGCGTGGCACGTTCACCGTCGTGGCGGTGAAGGCTCCTGGCTTTGGCGATCGTCGCAAGGCGATGCTCGAAGACATCGCGGTGCTGACCGGTGGTCAGGCGATCTTCGAAGACCTGGGCATCAAGCTCGACTCGATCGGCCTGGCTGAGCTCGGCCGCGCGAAGAAGGTGATTGTCAGCAAGGACAACACCACGGTGATCGAAGGTGCCGGCAAGAGTGGTGACATCAAGGGTCGCATCGACCAGATTCGCCGCGAGATCGAGAACACCTCCAGCGATTACGACCGCGAGAAGCTCGAAGAGCGTCTGGCGAAGCTGTCGGGTGGCGTGGCCAAGGTGAATGTTGGTGCCGCGACCGAGAGCGAGATGAAGGAAAAGAAGGCCCGCGTGGAAGACGCCCTGCACGCCACCCGCGCTGCGGTGGAAGAGGGCATCCTGCCGGGCGGTGGCGTGGCGCTGGTTCGCTGTGCCGCGAAGGTGAAGCCGAGCGAGTTGTCGCACGACCAAGAGGTTGGTTACAACATCGTGCTGCGTTCGTGCCGTGCCCCGCTGACCGCGATTGCCTCGAACGCTGGCAAGGACGGCGGTGTGGTGTGCGAGAAGGTCGCCAACGAGAGCGGCAGCATGGGCTACAACGCCGCGACCGACAAGTACGAAGACCTGGTGAAGAGCGGCGTGATCGACCCCGTGAAGGTCACTCGCACCGCCCTGCAAAACGCCGCGAGCGTTGCGACGCTGCTGCTGACCTCGGACGCCTTGATCGCCGAAGCCCCGAAGAAGGACAAGAAGGGTGGCCACGGCGCCCCTGGCATGGACGACATGTATTAATAGAAGGCTGTAAGCTTTAGGCTCTAAGCTGTTGGCGGTGAGCTGTAGGCTGTCAGCGAGAAGACGAGAACCCACTCGCTCACTGATGTGAGTGGTTGTCATAGAAAAACCCCGGCGGAGCGAAAGCTTCGCCGGGGTTTTTTCGTTGCCTAACCCCCGCAGGCGGCATGGAGCGCCGTTCAAACTTGAGATCGCCGGCCGAGTGTGCAAGAATTGGGGCTCTCCTCGCATGCTCTTTTACGGCGGTTTCGATCATGATTCGAGTGTTGCCACTACTCGCACTGCTGGGATTCGCCTTGGGCCGTCTCGCGGTTGCGCAGACCTTGGGTCCGGGCGTGTATGACTTGCCTCCAGAGTCGCTGGGCGACAACGAGTCGATTGGCTCGAACACCACGCTCAACGTGTTAGATGGGGGGGCCGTGGGCTCCAACTTTACCGCGGGGGTATTCGGACAGACGAGTTCTAATCTGGTAGTCAACGTGCAGGGAGGCAGCATCGGGGGAGGCCTCAAGACCTATGCCGGCGCTCAAGTTCAAGTGAACGAAGGAAGCATCGGTGCAGGTGCCAAAATTTATTCGGGCTCGAGCGTCGACCTGCAAGGTGGGACGATGGGTGGGGGCCTTGAGATTCATGGCGGGCATGTCAGCGTCGATGGAGGCACGCTAAAGGACTACGTTGAGATCTATTCCGGTAGCGTACTTAACGTGTTGTCCGGCGACGCAGGCACCATCGACTACATGTCGGGCAGTGCAACCATGAACGTGTCGGGGGGCCATGTCGACACGCGCGACACTATGTTCGGTACCATCAATCTGATGGGGGGCAGCATCGGGTCGCGATTGGTGACGGGCGAAGGTGCGCGGTTGAACGTGTCGGGAGGAGAATTGGGAAACGGCGCGCTGATTTACTACAAATCGAAGGTCGTGATCACAGGAGGAAAGATCGGCGCTGGCCTGGATGTGGTGAATGGCAGTTCGCTCGAGATGACCGGCGGCGTGATTCAATCAGGATTTTACCTAACCAGCAATAGTCCAGCTCGACTCGCGGGCGGAGTGATCGGCGACGGGATCGAGAAGAAACCCGGCTCGCAAGTGTTGCAGCTCGATGGCATTGACTTTCGCTTGAATGGCGTGCCGATCGACGGACTCGAGGCCGATGGCGACGCGCTGCCCTTCGACCTGCCGATCGGATCGGTGCTGACGGGCACCTATGCCGACGGCACTCCCTTCGCGTACTCGTCGCTTGAGGAAGATAAGTTGCCGGCGGGGTCGCTGCTGCTCAAGAACGTGGCCCCGCCAATCGGGCTGCCGACCATGTTCGACATTCCCCCCGACCAAGCTCCTCAAGGGGTGCATGACGGTCAAACGCTCAACGTCGGCGAGGGCGCCGCGGTTGCCGACCTAATGCAGGCGGGGTGGGGTAGCACCGTCCACATGGTGGGGGGCGTGATCGGCGGCGGCTTCGAAGCCGCCGGTGCGACCGTGAATATCGCAGGTGGATCCGTCGGTGGTGGGTTCGACATGTTTCATGGCAGCGTGCTCACCCTTTCCGGCGGTCAAATGGGTGGAAGTGGCGAGTTGCTCGGCGCGGAGCTGATGATGACCGGTGGTAGCATCGGAGCCAGCTTGAGCGGCCAATCGGAAAGCACCTTGCTGGTCTCTGGCGGCGCGTTAGGCGATGGCTTGAAACTCGATGCCACTTGCCATGCCATCTTCGAAGGGAGCGAATTCTACGTCGACGGCCAGCTGGTGGAGGGATTAGAGAACGAGGGCGACTTGCTCGAGTTCGACCTCAGCTTGCGTCAAGTTCTCAGCGGAACGCTGGCCGACGGAACGCCGTTCGCCTTGACCAGCTTCGACGGAGACTCCCTACCAACTGGCACGCTCGCCCTCGCTCGCGTTACCACAGCGGCGACCGGGCCCACGACAATCGACGCCGCAAGCGATGTTGTTCCGCAAGGTATTCGCGGCGGTCAAACGCTGCTGGTGGGAGGGGGGGCGACCGTACCCGACCTCTTCAACGCGGGGCGCGGGTCGCGCGTCGAGGTCACGGGAGGTACAATTGGCATCGACTTCGAAGCCGTCGCCGCGGAGGTGCTGCTTGCCGAAGGTACGATCCACTCTAACTTCGACGCGATGGACGGCAGCGTCGTGACCATGACGGGCGGCGAGTTAAGGTTAGGGGCACAAGTTACCGGCGGCAGCCAATTCGATCAAACGGGCGGCGTCTCGTCGTCTATCTCCGCTTCCACCAACGCGTCGGTCGCTATCAGCGGGGGCACCACAGGCCCCCTTATTGCCGAACATGGCGCGGTGCTCGCGGCCTCGGGGGGCGTGATTGGCGACATTCGTCTCGTCGACGCTACCGGCACGATCACGGGAGGCGAATTGGGCAATTTGGAAGCTCTTGAAGGAAGTGCTCTCGAACTCCGGGGAGGCTTCCTTCACGGAGGCCTGACGACAGCGGCGTCTAGTAGCGTCCGCTTGGTTGGTGCTGAGTTTCGTCTCGACAACGAACCGATCGAGTTCCTTGTGTCACCGGGCGATTCCGGCGCGATCGACGTACCCGATGGGTCGGTGCTGAGCGGGACGTTCGCCGATGGTACCCCGTTCGTGTTCAGCAACATCGCCCCGCTTCCTGGATCGCTCGCCGGTGGAACCCTCACGCTCGAACTGGCGGATGTTCCTCAAGCGAGCCCGACAATCATTGGTCTACCCAGCTCGCCTGCTCCTGCCGGGGCTCGCGCGGGGCAAACGGTGCTCCTTCAAATAGGAGGAACCCTGCCCGCCGACTTTGTGGCCGCCCCCGATAGCCGAGTGGTGATCGAGGAAGGAGGCATCGTGGGCGATAATCTGCGGGCGGTGGGTGCCGAAATCGAATTGGCGGGGGGCGCGGTGATGGGAGGGATGCAATTGCTGGCCGGAAGCGAGATGACCATGACTAGCGGTACCGTCAACGGCACCTTCAGGGACGAGCTGATCGTCAACCGCGCCACCTTGAACCTCCATGGCGGCAAGGTGACAACCCCGCTAACGGCGACCAACGAAGCCACTGTGAATCTGTACGGCCATAGCTTCACGCTTGGAGGAACTCCCATCGAGGGCTTGGTGGCCGGTGAACCGTTGACACTCACGGCTCGCAATGGTGTCGACATCGCGGGCGTTCTCGAAGACGGTTCGCCGTTTCAATTTCGACTGCAGACGAGCCGCAGCCGATCATTCGACGTCTTCAGCGCCGACAGCCTTGTTACGATCACGCTCGTCGAACCACTCGTGCTGCCCGGCGATTACAACGGCGACGGCATGGTGAATCTGGCCGACTACACCGTGTGGCGTGACAACCTGGGCGCGAGCGCCGAGGCCCTCGCCAACAACGTCGATGGCGAAGTGGTCGACGAAGCGCATTACGCCACCTGGAAAGCGAACTTCGGCGAATCGCTTCCCGAAGGCACCCTGGGAACAGTTTCCTCCATCCCCGAGCCGGGCAGCATCGTCATGCTACTCGTGGCGACTGGCATCGGCGGCATGGTGGTTCGGCGGCGTCAGGCAGGCTAGCATCGCGCTACCTGCAACTGACGTCGCGGACTGTAAAGAAAAACCCCGGCGGAGCGAAAGCTTCGCCGGGGTTTTTTCGTTCAGAGATGGGTACCGTCCTCAATCGTAAAGCTTGTACTCCGGCTGGCGGCCTAGCTGCTTTCCTGCTTCGGGCCACATCAGGTAAAGCCCCGGTTCAAAGGGTGTTGGCACCTGCTTGAGCTGAGAATGCAGAGTCGCGATATCCTCATCTGTAAAGTTCGCAAGCAACCTCACGATCTGGTGTGGATCTGAAGTGACGTAGTCGGCTGGGACCGGGATGAAGGTTGACCAGTGACGTGTTTCGCCCTGGGGAGGTGAAACGTAAAGCGACACCGTCGGTAGCAAGTCGCCGACCTTCAGTGGCTCTCCGGCGGAACGGGAGATTCCAATCTCGACAATCTTAATGACGGGATAGTGGCCTTCGCCAGTTGATAGGTCGGTAGAAACTGCGATGAGAATAGGATCGAGTGATACCACCACGGCAATATTGGCACACCCATACTGAAAGTGATTGCTCACACGAAGCCAATAGAGCACACATGTCGCCACTACAAGGAACAGCAGCAGACCGGTTAGTACGCCCATCGAATAAACAAACAAGGCGCTGCAACCAGAAAGCACGACGCCAAGAATCAGCGGCCACTTGGGCTTGAAGCGAATCCAGCGAATCCAATTCACCTTCAGTCGGCCAGGGTGCGAGGCGTAGGTCTTCGACAGAGTCAAGCCGGTTGGCGGAGGCGACTCTGGAGGCAGGTCTGCCAAATACGGGTTGTCCAGTTGTTCGTGCAATGGCTTCGGAGCGGGCGGAGTGTTTGCATTCGCCTTACTTGTCGGTATCACCTCGACCTTGAACTTTTCTCCACACCCACTCGCCGGGCACTTTGCGACCTTTCCCACGTGTTGCTGCAAAACTGTGAACGTCGCCTTGCAGTAAGGACACCGAGTTTTGATCTTTGTTGTTTCTGGCATTCTGCGACACTCAGGCGCGACTGTTACCCGATGGAACGGAAGGGGAATGGTATCTCATCAATGATAAACTCTCGACTTCCGTCAATCCAGGAAGAGTACTCGTCGCACGATATGCCTTCGTTTAGGAGCCCCCCTCGCTAACACCGAAGCCGGCAGGGATCCGCCGACTCTCCGCTTGAAACGCCCATTTCCACCCGGTTTTTCACTATTACCGCCCGCAATCTGTTCTACTACAATCCCACGAGGTCGGCCACTTTCGGCTGTCGGAACCTCGAGAGGCTTGTGTTGCGATGATTAGAGTAGCTCTTTCACTCGGTGTGCTGGCTTCCGTTTGTTCGCTAGCACTAGCACAGGATCCCCTATTTACTGTAGAGGGGCAACTTCGCGATGTGCGAGATGGAAGCATCCTGGTGCGCCAGCTGACCAAAGAAGGGTACTACTTCACAGAAGCTTCGCTTCACGCGATCGATCTAAAGACGGGCGCTACGACGGGCTCGGTTACCGCGAGTGAGGTCCTGCAGGCGTTTCCCGACGCTGGGCCCGACGCGCTCTCCGGCCTTTCGAGTTACTACAACCGATTCGCATCCTCGGCTCGCTTCATCGACGGTGGCATCCTTGCCGGCATTCCCGGGGCTTACATCATCTGCGACTGCGGCGCGGGTGCTCAGCCGCCGATCTTGTTGGGGTACGTAGTGCGGTTCGATGGTCCCGCGCTCGCCCCCGCGGCGTATGCGACGGCTGGTGCTTTTCCTACCAACCCCGGAGGAGTTCCGTTTAGCGGAAACTTTACATCATTCGGCAGTTCGCTGGTTGCTAGTGGCGGCTCGTTCCTCGACGGTCACCTGCGATACGATGTGGAAACACTGACGCCCGTTGCTGGGATTGGACTTATTCCGCCGCCCTTCGAGGCGCCGCTTAACAGCGAGTTCGGTGATGCTGCCGCCGCCAACGGCACCGTAGTTCTTAAGCAGCGCAGGCTTAATCAGGACCCCCAGTCCCGCGATGTAGGCATCTTCGATTTCGAGCAAGGGAGCTACTTGGGGCGAATCGCGCCGCCCAATCCGAGCCCTAACGATCGTTTCGGCGAAGCCATAGCCGTCGACGGGAGCGTCGCGGTGGTTGGCGACCCCGGCCTTCCGCACTGGCAGTCGACGGAGAATGGCAAGGCGTATGTGTTCGATCTCGCAACGGGAGAACTGGTTGTCGAACTCGTGAAGCCAAACGTTCCCAGCACCGGCGACAATGCTCGCGCTGATGGCTTTGGCCGGTCGGTGGCGGTCGGCGGAGGGTTGGCTCTCGTTGGTGCCCCCACTGACAGCACGTGGGGCAACTTCGCCGGCGCGGCGTTCTTGTTCGATGCCACCGACGGAGCACTGCTTCACACCTTCAAGGCGCCCCTGTATTCCAGCTTCTTCGGATCCGAAGTCGCCATCGACGCGGGCAGGCTGCTCATCGGCGACGGCGAGAAAGTCTACGTCTACGCGATTCCTGAACCATCGACGATGGTGATTGCTATGCTTGGATTGGCAGCGATTGGCTGGCGGGCGAGAAGTTCGCGGAGGTGAATGATCACTGAGGCTTGGGAACCCGCGGCTTCCGCCTTGGGCTAGGGTTAGGGAGAATCGTCACTCGCGGCTCGATGCCGCTCCTCTTGCGGACGTTGCGTTATTTGTTGGGCTTACCTTCGCCCAAGTGCTCCTCTAGTTTGAACTCCGGCCGCTCTTGGGCGTTGATGTACGCCGCGAGGTCGAGACTCTCCTGATCCGTGAGACTAGGATCGCCCAGCGGCATGGCGACTTTTAGCCAGCTGGCGAGCTTCGGCACTTGGGCGAGGCCGGCTCCTTGGTTGTACGATCTCGGACCCCAGACTGGCGGGCCATCCTCGTTGCCGAGGCCATTGTCGCCATGACACACCGCGCATTGATCTTGATAGACCGCGGCACCGTTCTTGATGTCGGCCTTCGCAAGATCGAGTTTGAGTGGCGGAACGTGGTTGGGGCCAAGCGGGTTCTTATGGTTCATGGCGATCTTCTCGCCGGACGATAGCGACGTGATGTAAGTGGTGATCGCGACCGACACGGGGCTGCCATTGTCGGGGCGGGTGCCGTTCATGCTTCGCATGAAGCAATTGAGGACGCGGTCTTCGAGCGTGATCACTCGCTCCTCGCGGGGCGACCAAGCGGGGTAAGCCGTCGCGCAGCCGAGGAACGTCGCCGCGGCGGGATCGGTGCCCGCGTCGAGATGGCACGACGTGCAAGTGAGGTCGTTGCCGACAAACGGTTTAGAGAGCGGATGGGTGTTGGTGCTCATGACGATCTCGCGGCCGAGATCGATCACCTTGTCGAGTTCGCTCTGCGGAGCGCTTTCGCCCTTCGCGCTAGCTGGAGATTCGTCTCCGCTTGTCGGACGCGCGGCCATCATCGCGTAGCAGGTGGCCAAGATCGCCGTGAGTATCAGAAACTTGTACGATGTTCGCATGAGGTAACTTCTCCGGTGCACACCCCCGCAGTGACGGCTTCCCACGATGGTCATCGTTACTCCAGAGGCCGTAGGGGTCAAGCTGGGCGGAGTTGCCAAGAGGGTGGTCTAAGCCTGTTTTTTGCTTGCTCGCCCGATCGTTTACGGAACTTTAACCCCAGTTCGCCATTTCGACTTCAAGTCGCTGATGGCGACCGGTCGATTCAGTATGATCAGCAGAGCTTGCGCCAGCGTTCAGCATGGAAGGCGTGAGCTCAGATTCACTTGGCCGCTGTATCCTGGGGGGGACACATGGCATTTCTTTGGCGGTGGGAGCGCGTGCGCGCTCTTGGAGTTCAGTTCGCGGCACTCTCCGCGGTGCTAGCGATGCCAGTGGTTGGTAGCGCCCAGCAGCCGACTAGCGTCCCGGACGAAGGCTACTACGTCTCCGACGATCCGAGTTGGGAAGGTGCCGTGTCGAGCGAACCGGGCTATGGCAGCGCCGGCTGCGGAGAAGTGGGGTGCGGCGACGTGGGCTGTGGCGATGCCGTGGGATGTGGCGATGTTTGCTGCGGCGACTCTGTTTGCGATCTCGGTCCCGTATACGCGGGCTCGCGGTTGTGGGTCGAAGCCGATTACTTGCTGTGGAAACTCGACGGCAACTACTTGCCACCCGTGGTGACTTCGAGCCCCTCGAATACACTTCCTGCCAACGCCGGTGTGTTGGGACTTCCTTCGACCACCATTCTCGCAGGCGACGAAGTGATTGGCGGCAACTGGCGTGATGGCTATCGCATTCGCGGTGGCGTGTGGCTCGACGATTGCCAGACCATTGGCATCGGTGGCGACTACTTCAACACCGGTCGCGATGGCTACGACTACTCGCGCTCGCAAGACCCGAACCTCATCATCGCCCGCCCGTTCTACAACGCGGAAACGGGATTGCAGGATTCGCAGATCATGGCCCAGCCGGGCGAACTCGATGGCACGGTGAACGTCCGCGCGTACGACGAACTACAAGGTGCCGGCCTTAACCTGCGGCACTGCTTCTGGCGATGCTGCAACCCGTGCGGCCCCAGTACTCAAGTCGACGTGCTCGCTGGTTATCGCTACTACGAACTCGATTCGTCCTTGGGGTTCAGCGAGCTGCTGACCGTGCTGCCCACTACGACACAACCACTTGTGCCCGGCACCACGATCGACCTGCACGATCAGTTCGACGCCCGCAATGAGTTCCACGGTGGCGAGATTGGCTTTGTGGGCCGACGCACCTGCTCGTGGTGGTGGATCGATGGCGCGGCAAAGCTGGCGATTGGCTCCAATCGCCGTACCGTGACCGTCAGTGGTCAGACCATCAACACCGTTCCCGGTGGAGGTCAGGCGACGTTCGACGGTGGTCTACTAACCTCCGAGGTCACGAACATTGGCCGGTATAGCGATAGCTCGACGGTGGTGATTCCTGAGTTTCGCCTAGGCCTTGGTGGCCAGATCACCCGCAACTGGGGCGTCCACGCCGGCTACAACGTGATCATCTGGAACGACGTGGCCCGCGCCGCCGCGCACCTGCCACCCGGTCTGGCCGTCGATCCGCGCAACCTGCCTCCCGTTACCGCGGGCGGCGGCCCGGATCCCGCGTTCCCCGGCATCCGTGGCTCGCAGCTACTCGCGCACGGATTCGATTTCGGCGTTGAGTTTACGTACTAAGAAATGTGGTTAGCGTCTCCGACCTCAAACATTTGGGGTCGGAGGCTCTCCCACAATTAGCGATTCATGTTTCATCGATGGCACGCTAAGCGGCGACGCCTGCCGCGTAGCGCCACGCCACCGACGATCGCGCCCACCAGCATTGCGATGCTCGATGGCTCGGGAATCGTGATCTGTGCTTCGGGCATGGGCGGGGCCGACGCAAACAGGTACCGCTTCGACACGTAGCCAGGCAGCATGCCGCGCTCGCCGAAGTTGTAGAAGTTGGCCGTAGAACCACCCGGCAGCACGATGCCGGAGAACAAGTTGTTGCTCACGGTGCCGAGCGATCCGCCTGGCGGGAAGGTGTTGGTGCCATTCAGCGTCATCGAGCCGATGGTGTCGAGACCATCAAGCCAACCGACGGGCTGAATCTGCTCAATACGATACGTGCCGGCGCCAAGGTTGTTGAATTGGTAACGGCCCTGGTCGCTTGTCTGCAACGTGGAAAGTAACTGGTAGTTGGCATTTACCAGTTGATACAGGTTGACGGTGACATCGGGGATCACGAGCTCGGGCATCGGATCGCTGGAGAAGTTGAGCGCGCCGTCGTTGTTACGATCGACGTACACCCAACCTCCGATTTGACTGTTTTGGGCAAAGGTCATGGCAGGCAACAGCAGCACGCACAGCGCGCCGCACAACACGCGGGCCTGCCACCACCCGAATGGGATGGTTGGCATCAGGGGTGTCTCTCAAAGGTGATTTGGCTTCGCTAAGACGGTCGACGGAGTGGCTTACGCCAACCGGACCGGAAGAACACTGCAAGGCAACTGGCTGATAAGCCAGCTAGAACCAAGCAGCATGTGAAACCATTAGGCACACCTGAAAACGAAGCGATTCGCATCCTCGCGCAGAAACGCGGCACCGCACGCCGCGGACCGCTATTTCCACCCTAGTTAGGCTGGTGGGGAGCGTCAAGAAATTGGCGCGAGTGGATAGGAAAGGCGGGGAATTTCCCCAGGAACTGCGGCCGATTGGCCCGAAGAGTGGGGTTAGCGGGCGAGGAGATGGGGGTCGTTGGAAGGGATGAGGCACGAGGCGTGCCACTGACTTGGCACCCCCTACGTAGGCGAAAGCTGTATTCCCCACTCACGGCTTATCCAATCGGGAACGATTTGAAAGCTCGCTCGACCATCTGCCCATTGAATAGTGTCACGCCGCTTAGCGACCGCCGTGCAAAGGCAGTCGGCGTGGGGCTCAACTCCTACTCGACCGATATCGAGTCGATCGGCGTCCCAGCAGGTTTGCACGGTGACATCGGGATGAGTCCGCTCGTCGGTGTGGCCCGCGCAGGCAATGCACAAGAGGTTGAAGCCATCATCGGGCAACTCGAATAGCTTGCCTCTTAAACTCATTGCCAGCTCGGCACCTCGACGTCCATGCCCCGGATCGTAGTGCTCGTTGATTCGCCTAGAGTCATGAAACACCGCGAAGAGCTTGACGACTTCGATACGTGCACCGGTTTCCTGCGACAGTCTCACACCATTGTCATGCACTCGAGCCCAATGACTTACCCCATGGGCCCCCGCGATCGGGAGCGAGCAGCCATCGAGAATGGCGGCGACGAGTGTGGGGAAATCGAATGGCATGCTTGAGCGTCTGCCGGCGCCTGCGGCTGGGCGTTAAACGAAGACTCGACAACGCCCTTACTTCACCGCGTCGTCGAGCGTCGCGTACAGCGGCAGGATCAAATGCAACCGGCACGCGTGCAAGGCTTCGGTCGGGTGCTCGCCGAGGTTGGCGAGGTGCAACTGACCGCCGGCGATGGCGATGCGTTTGTGGACCTGCACCAGGGTGCCCATCATGCTGCTGCCGAGGAAGGTGACCCGGCTCATGTCGAGCACCAGGCATGGAGGTTTCGCGTCGCGAACGAGTTGCCAGAGGCCATCACCGAGACCTTGCGTGTCGCCGAAACCGTCTTGCTCGGGAGCCAGAAGAGCGACTTGCCAGCCGTCTCGTTCGTAGAGGTCGGCGTGCCAACCGCTAGTGAGGGTACGAGAACCTGTCATGGTGCGTTACTCTTTGACTTGAAGAATGCCCATCGGAAATGGCGTCCAGCAACCGGTGCGAACGCCCGCCGCTTCCAGCGCGTCGCCGGTCCACGTGTTGCAGTTGTAGAGCGCCGAGTAAGTCCCGGTGGCCTCGTAAAAGGCGTCATGCGACTTGTAGTTCTCGCCCAGTAGGTGACGAGGTTCCTGGCCACCGAGGTGCGACGACCCATCGAGCACGAAACTCGCCTGAATGAACTCGACGAGTTTTTCGTAGGCCGTTGGCTCGATGGTGACGCGGTGGTAGTTCTCGTAATTCATTCGCGACCGCTCCATCATGTCGACGTGCACAAGCGTAGCGGACGGAAGCAGTAGCGACCGTAGTGCAATGTCGAGTCGCAGGTCTTCCCACTTGGGTGTGTTGAGAAAGAAATCGCGCGAGCCCCAACTGAAGGCGATGTGCGTCTCCTTGCCGGTGAGCATCTGGAAATCGCTCGGCGAAAACCAGGGGCTCCAGTCGTGCACGCTGGTGACGATCGGCACGATGATTTCGGAGTGGGCCGGGTCGAGGTAGACGATGATCTCGATCCCCTCGGCGGGGGACTTAAAATCGCGATTCACCGGCAGGAGGCCAATCAGCACCGCCCCGGCGAACGCCAACACTACCACGAGCCCCGCCCGACAGACCTGCCAGACGATGCGGAGGAAGAGCGATCGGCGGGGTTTGGGGGTTGGAGGCATTGGTGGATTGGCGGTTTGGTCGGAAGCGAACGAACTTGCGACTGATTCCTGGACGCCTTCCTGGACGACGTCGCTCAGTAAAGCATAGCCCCCGGCAGCCACCACCAAGCTTGGTGGGGGCTATTCGGATTGCGTTTCCAGGGTCGTTAATCGCTCGCCTGCGGTTATCGTCATTATGCGACGTTCGACTCCCTGGGACAATCTACGCGACGGGCGGAGGAGCTGAGCGTGGTCGACAAGCGACCTGACTGGCTGCCGAAGATGGCTAAGCTGCGTGCGACTCTGCCGACAAACTCAGCTTGCCAGCACCTTGGAGAACCCCCGCCAGTTGGCACCCAGTTTGCGGTTAGCCAGTCTGCAGATAGATAGCGCCAAGGATCGCCACGTGCGGGCGAATACCCTAAAGTACCTTCCACTGAACCAAGCCACCCTCGTACTCGGAGCGAGTGACAAGATGAGCCAAGTCGACCCTCCATCCCCCTACCAATCGTCGGTCGTCTACGGCGAGCAATCGCACAGCTTAGTGATTGGGTACTTGCTGTGGATCTTTGGGTTTACCGGGGCCCATCGGTTCTATTTCGGAAGACCAATCACGGGCACGATTTGGTTTTGCACCCTGGGGCTTCTGGGAATTGGGTGGTTGATCGACATTGTGCTCATTCCCAGTATGGAGCGGGCGGCCAATCGTCGCTACGTCACGGGTCCGATCGATTACAACGTCGCGTGGCTCCTGCTAACTTTCCTTGGGTCTCTCGGCGTGCACCGCTTCTATCTTGGGAAGTGGGGCACGGGTCTGGTGTACCTCGTGTGCTGGGCTTTGGCGAGTACCGTCATCCTGGCGATCCCCGCGGCCATCGTGGTGGCGCTGTTCCTGCTATGTGACTTCTGGACCCTGAACGAGCAAGTCGACGAGCGGAATACGTACGGGGCGTAGAAGACTAAGCCTCACTAGGACTGCGATTCTGGCGGCGTGGTGTGTTCGCGGATGTGCATCACGACGGAACCAACCACCACCACCGCGATGAACAGCGTCGAGAAAGGACCCAAGTGCGTGGTGACATGCGGCAGGAAAAGAGTACCCGTCCCTAGCAGCATTACGCCCAGGGCGATGGTGAGCAGCTTATCCCAAGCCACCATGGCGTGGTGGTTCGCGGTGCGAGCGTGAGGTCCATTGGCCGGGCGAAGGGGAAACATGATCGGTGCTCCTTTGAAGATGAGGGTGCGTGGTGCTTAGGAGTCAGGGAGCGAGCTCCGTGTACGAGTAAGGTGTCTGCACGTCGCGCGCCAATCCTTAGATTTTTTCTGGTAGCACGCGTCGATTTATTCCCGCGGATGTGGGTCCTCCAGTTCGTGAAAAAAGCGACAAATGCCGAAATCTAGTGGAAGACCTCGATTCCTTCGCACTTGACGCGTGCGGTGAGTCCATTATCCTACGGTTACGAGTGTTCCCCCGATCTTGCCCCGACGACTGCCCCCTGGGCAGCCCTGGCCGATGCTCCGAGTACCCCATCCCAAGAAGGCCCCGCGATCCTGGCGACTCAGCCTGGCCGCGGCGATATTTGCCTTGGTGTTGCCGATGGGAGCTCCGACACTGGCGCAGTCGCTCCAGTTGACCGAGGAACGCGAGAGCAGCGCGGAAACCACGGGCACCTACGTATGGATGGCTCACGAAGCTCGGATTGTGCGTAGTCGCACAGCGCATTCCAACCCGCTCGTTTTCACGCCGCCCATCGCCGCTCCGTTAGTCTGGAATCCGCAGGGCGATTTTGTTTACCTCGCTGGACATCGCCTTCCATGTGGGCAGTTGGCCCCACTGCGCTGTTAGTGCGCGCCTCGTGCGTACTTGTTCGGACCTCGTGTGCTTCGAGGATTCCGGTGTTCCACGATTCTCTTAGTCCCGCGAACCTCGTTTGCCGACCCTCGGGTCGCTGCATCGGTTTGTCTCGCCTCGCATAAATCTATGCCCATCACGCCGACCAATAACAATAAACATTCGATTTACACCCTCTCGACGCTTCCGGCCGATTTGTCGAGCGGTTTGGTGGTGTTCCTCGTTGCCCTGCCCCTCTGCCTGGGAATTGCGTTGGCGTCCGATGCGCCACTGCTCTCTGGTGTGATCTCGGGAATCATCGGCGGTCTTGTAGTCGGCATGCTGAGCGGCTCGCATACCAGCGTGAGCGGTCCCGCCGCGGGCCTGACGGCCATTGTGGCCGCCCAGATTGCCAACCTAGGTTCGTTCGAGGCGTTCTTACTGGCGGTCGTGATCGGAGGTGTGCTGCAGGTGGTCCTTGGTATCGTCAAGGCGGGAGCCCTGTCCGCGTTCTTCCCCTCCAGCGTGATCAAAGGCCTTCTCGCGGCGATTGGTGTGATTCTTATCCTTAAGCAGATTCCTCACTTGGTGGGCCACGACAGCGACCCTGAAGGCGAGATGTCTTTCGAGCAACCCGATCACCACAACACATTCAGCGAGATCTGGAGTGTCATCAGCACCGGCGACTTCCACTACGGAGCCACGGCGATCGGCCTGGTGTCGGTCGCCATTCTCGTGCTTTGGCCCCGGATCAAGCTGCTAAAGGCCCTGCCCGTACCTAGCGCACTGGCGGTGGTGCTGGTCGGAGTGGGAATGTACGTGTGGTTCAAGAACCTGGGAGGGCCATGGGCAATCGATCCAACCCATTTGGTGACGCTCCCCATCCCTACCTCCACGGAAGATCTAGTCAAGAAGTTCTTTAGTTTCCCTGACTTCAGCCAACTGGTGAATCCTGCTATCTACATCGCGGCTGTGACCATTGCGATCGTGGCGTCGCTCGAAACGCTGCTGAACCTCGAAGCGGTCGACAAGATCGATCCCGAGCGGCGTAACTCCCCCCCCAGTCGCGAACTGTGGGCTCAGGGGGTGGGCAATATTTGCGCTGGCCTGATTGGTGGCCTCCCTATGACTTCGGTCATTGTTCGTAGCTCGGTGAACGTCACCAGCGGAGCAAAGACGAAACGAGCCGCGATCTTCCACGGCGGATTGCTCGCAGTCTGCGTGGCCATGTTCCCGCAGTACCTCAATATGATTCCCCTCTCGGCACTAGCGGCGATCCTGATCGTTACCGGTTATAAGCTGGCCAGTCCCAAACTGTTCCGCGACATGTGGAGCGAAGGCCGGTATCAGTTCCTGCCGTTCATCATCACGCTGGTCGCCATTGTGTTTACCGACCTGTTGATCGGTATTCTGATTGGCCTGGGCGTGGCGGTGCTGTTCATCCTCAACAGCAATCTACGTCGCCCCGTACGACGCATCGTCGAGACGCATCTCGGCGGCGACGTGCTACACATCGAGCTCGCCAACCAAGTGAGCTTCCTCAATCGGGCGTCGCTCGACAAAGTACTTACCGAAGCGCCACGAGGTAGCAGCGTGCTTATCGATGCCAGTGGCACCGACTACATCGATCCCGACGTGCTCAGCATGATTCGCGAGTTTCGGGATTCGGTTGCGCCGGTGCACGACATTACCGTTAGTCTGAGGGGGTTTCGCAACAAATACCAACTGAACGACGACATCCAGTTCGCCGACTTCACCACGCGTGAGCTCCGCGACAGCCTCACGCCGCAGCAAGCTGTCGACATCCTGATGGAGGGCAACCGGCGATTCCGGGCGGGCAAGCAGCTCAGCCGCGATTTCAGCCGCGCGATCGACGCTACCGCGGCGGGGCAAACTCCCTTTGCCGTGATCTTGGGTTGCATCGACTCGCGTGTCCCCGCCGAGATCGTATTCGACCTTGGCATTGGCGACATGTTCGCCGTTCGCGTGGCTGGCAATATCATTGGCACCAAGAGCCTAGGCAGCATCGAATACGGCGTGGCCGTGGCGGGCGTGAAACTCGTCGCTGTGCTGGGTCACACCCGCTGCGGCGCGGTGATGTCGTCCGTTGGACTGCTCGCCGATGGCAAGAGCGCCTGCGACGCGACGGGCTGCGAAAGCCTCGACGCGGTGGTCAACGAAGTGCAGGTGAGCATTCGCGAAGAAGAAGCTCGGCAGTTCCCCCGCATGGACGCCGACGCCAAGGAGCAATTGGTCGACGAAGTGGTCCGCCGCAACGTGCTACGGACGGTTCACGAGATCACCGCTCGCAGCCGAGTGATTCGCGACGCCGTGCGCGAAGGCCGAGTGAAAGTGGTCGGCATGGTCTACGACATCACCACCGGCGAAGTGCACTACTTGTCCGACCACGGCCGGATCGAAGCGATGGAGCCGAAGACCGAGGTATAAGGTGACAAGGCGAAGCGGCCGAGCTCACTCGCTCGCCGCTTCGAACTCCACCCGCTCGTAAAGGTCCGCGAGCGGAAGCTGCGCTTCGATGGCTGGCAGCGGAACAATGGCGTCTAGACTCTCGTAAACTTCGGTTGTGAATCCAGCATCGCCACGCGTGTAGGAGACGACACGTGGCACATCGGTTTCGACGAGCAGGTATTGCTGCAGCGAAGAAATCGACAGATAGGCGTCACGCTTCTCTCCTTCGTCCACACGACGGGTGCCCGGCGAGAGCACCTCAAACACGATCACCGGATGATCCTGAAACAACGTTTCGGGACCATTTGGATTGCATACCACCATCCCATCGGGATAGTAGAAGCGAGTATGCGTGGGTAGATGGGCTCGCACTTTCATGTCCGAGCTGAAGACCTGACACTTCTTCCCTCGCAATTGGTTGCCAATGGCGATGGTCGCGTTGGTTGCGATTTGATTATGAACCGTCCGCGCCCCCGCCATGGCGTAGACGTATCCGCCCAGGTATTCGTGCTTGATGTCGGATGCCTGTTCGTCGGCGAGGTAGTCCTCGACGGAAACGAGTTCGAATTTTTTGGCTGCGGTCATTCGATCAGTTTACCAAAGACGAAAACCTCCAACAATCAATCCGCCCGCAGCACCACGACACTCCACTGTGGCAAGTTGATTGCCAGGCGGCCTTCGTCGTTCGTCGCGAGCTCCAGGCCCGCGTTGCCGGCACCTTGCCAGCCGCCGAAGCGAGGGTCTTGAGTGCAAAGCAACTCGATGAACGAGCCTTCTACGCCACCGGTGGGGACGTGATAGCTCTGGTGGCTAAAGTTGCGATCGCCGACGTTCACCACCACGAGAATTCGATTGCCGAAGAACTCGCGGACAAACGCCACGACGTTGTTGTCGCGGTCGACATGCACGATGCGGAAGTCGTCGGATCGCAGGGCTTGGTTGTCCCAACGCACCTGGTTGGCCGTGGTTACCAGCTCGCGCATTTGGAGGCCCAGCGCGTCGCCCGCGGTGCTCCAGTCGAAGCGGTGATCGCCCCACTGGTCCACGCCGTCGTGCCAGTAACCCCACGCGACGTGAGGCGAAGCGAGCATGCATTCGCTCCCCATAAAGCACATCGGCGTGCCGGGCATGGTCACGTTCAGCGCCCAGGCGAGTCGGCACTTGGCTCGCGCCCAGCTATTGTGCCGCCCGCCGAGCAAGTCGACCAAGTAACGATGCCGGCTGTCCCAGTTGCGATGGCCGGACTCGGCATCGCCATTGTGGGGATCGCCACAGTCGTCGTGCGAACCAGTGAGGTAGTTCACCAAATTCCAACTGTGCTCGAATGGTTTGAAGTCCAGGAAACCGAGTAATCGATCGACCGGTGCATCGCCCACGAGTGCTCGCTGCACTTCGTGGTGGGCCGACGATCGCCACGTTGCGTTGAAGTTTCCCGCCGAGATCACCCACGGATGCGCGGGCAGGTGCTCGGCGATCAGGTACTTATCGGGATAATCCTGCCGCAGACGCCACAAGACATTGCGCAGGTAATTGCCATTGATGAGCGTCGTCGCGTCGAACCTCAGTCCATCGGCGTGATACTCTTCGAAGTACATGCGGGCATTCTGGTAGAAGTAGTCTTGCACTTCCCACTTCCACCACGCAGGACCGCGGCCCCAGGGGGTCATGTTGCCCCCTTCGAAGTAGATGCCCCCCTCGTTCTCGTAGCCGTCGTAATGCCACAGCACGTTGTCGCCAGGGCCGGCGTGGTTGTAGACCACGTCGAAGATGACGGCGAGACCTTTGCCATGGGCCGCGTTGACGAAGTGCTTGAGATCGCTGGGCGTGCCGTAGGCGCTTTCGGGAGCGAAGAACGACGCGGGGTTGTAACCCCACGAACGATCGAACGCAAACTCCTGCACCGGCAGTGGCTGGATGGCGTTGAAACCTAACGAGCGAATGTAGTCGAACTTCGACTCGACATCGGCGAACGTAGCGATGGGCTTGTTGAGATAGTCGTTCCGCCCCGCGAAGCTACCGACGTGGAACTGATAGATCAGGAAGTTCTCGAACGACGGCGTGCGAAACGCTTCCCATGGATAGGGCTTATTCTCGACCACGATCGAGGCGTTCTCGCTCTTGCCATCGTTGCGAGTCAGCGCCGAGCTGACGACATCGCGCGCCGCGGCGTCCAGGTGCTCGGTGGTCTGGCCCTGGTAAGTGATTTGGTAGCGGTAGAGCGTCCCCGGTTCAACGTCAGGAACCGTCGCGCTCCAGTAGCCGCTGGTCGACTTGGTGAGGTCGAACTCGGTTGCCGGATCGTGAGGCCGCCAGCTCTTGCTTTGCTGCATGCGCACTCGCACGTGCTCGGCGTGGGGAGCCCACACTCGAAAGAAGCAACCCTGGCTAGTGAGATGCGCACCGATGCGTTCTTCGAGCAACATAGGGGTAACTCATGGTTGGGGAAGCGAAGCAAGTGGATAGTGTAACTTGCTCCGCCCGAGCGAGCCATCGGTTGCGGGGGCTTCGGAAACTACAGCGCGCCGGTGGCAGGGGTGGTGTTGGGGGTGGTGACGACGGGCTCGCCCGCGGGTTTGGCGGTGCCAGCCTCGGCTTTGAAACGATGAATTAACACGCGATGGCCATTGATCTCCTCGGCTCGCAGCTTGAGTACCTTGCCGAGCAGTTCTTCGCCATTGGGATACTGGTAGATTTTCACGTTCTCTTCGGGCCCAAGCATCACGACTTGGCCTTGTTTGCGTCGTCGCATAGGGGCATACAGCAGGCACTTGAAATCAGCGGTTCGTTCGCCATTGTTGACCATTCGCTGCTCGACTACTAAGTTGCCCCGCTCGTCAATTCGCGTGGCGACGCGAATGAGGATATCCCCCATGCCGACGTTCAGCTCACGCCACACGCTAAATCGATACACACGATCGGCTTCGAGCACAAAGTCGATCCGCACCGGTTGCGGGCCGTACGTCGCGTCGTCGAGCACGATTTGAATTGGCAACTCGAACGCCTCGCGCGGACCAATCGCGAGCTCGCCGCGGCGAGGCAGGATATCCCACTTCATGTTGCGAGGCTCTTCGATCATCGGCACGGCGTCTCCCTGGAGCACGCCCTCGACCACGGCAACTTCTTCCGTTTCCTCGTTTCGCTGCGGAACGAAGATCGTAAACGTGCCGCGGATGCCTTGGTTGAACGGATTGATGCCGCTCACCTTGTTGTCGTGCGGACGACTGAACACGCTGGGGATGTTGCGGTGATCGATCTGGACCGCCATTCGCCACTCCGTGATCTCGGGATGCAAGCCCAAGACAAACTTCGGGTTGCGATCGACTTCGAGGGTCACCTCGCCTTGCTGATCAGCGACCAGCGGTGTGCGTTTGCCCCAGACGTCGATGGTCTCGATCTTCTCGCCGAGGTATAGGCGTTCGGACATGGGCGTTTCGTTCCACACGATCATTACGACTTCACCATCGGCGTTCTGAAACACGTGATTGACGCACTTGCCGGGGAGTTCGAGTTGCCCCAAATAGCGGCAACCGCCCAGCAGGTTGGCTGTCGTTCGCCAAGGCAGCAGCAACTCGCCCGGGGTGCCGTCGACGTTCATCACCCCTTCAGGTCCGGTGAACGGATTGGCAACGAAAATGCCATCGGCACCGTGAATCTTCGCGGCGACCATCGATCGGACGAACTCGCGGACGTGATTCTCGTGCAGGCGAATCTTCTCGTCGGGCGTTAGTTCCTCTTCCCGGCGATCGAACTCCGAGTCCATCGTGGGGTCGACCAACACCCATCGTTCGCCCTTGCCGCGCGGATATCTCCGCATCTGTTCGTCCAGCTCCGTGGACGACAGCGGCGGCTCGGCCGACATCTGTTCGAATTCCCAACTCGCCTGTTCGTACGACGGCAGCGACTCGGACTCTTTGCCCACACGAGGCCAACGCCAGCCAAGCCCCATCTTTACGTCCTGGCCAAAGCGGAACAGTTCCTTGCGAATGCTCAGGATTTTTTCGGAGAGCTCGGAGTAGCCATAGAACGAGGTGTCCCAATCGTTTCCCAACTGCCACCAGCGAAGCCGCAGGCTGAGACGGGTCATCACGTGTTCGAATTGCGGCTGCCAGAACGACGGGTCGGTGAGCAACAAGTCGGCGACGTCCGAGGGCTCGTTGGCGTCGCGAAGCTGCCAGTTCTCGGCGAGCGGATTGTCGAGGATGCCGACTACTTCGATGCCCGAGGCCGATGTCCGTTCGGTAAAGCGAATGATCTCCTCACCGCGGCTGCGATCGTCCGCCGGATACCACACCGGCATCTTCACCCAGTGAACGCCCACGCGGGGCAACAGGTCGGCCAGGATCTCGAACGACAGCGGCTTGTCGGCCAGCGGCAACGTCCAACCGAACTCGCCCTGGCTCGGCCGCGGAAGCTTCGGAAGCACGGCGAGCGTGATCACTCGCTCTTCGAGCTGACGGTCGTAATCGCTTAGCAGGTCCTTCAGATCGTCCGTTCCTTTTTCGCGAAGCATCTCGACGCGAATCTTGTAGAACCCATAGTCGTCGATGTCGGGGGTCCAGTACTGGGTACCTTCATACCCGCTCGGACGATTGCCGATACCGCCGACGATATCGTCGGCGTAGAACGAATCTTCGACGATCAATCGCCCTTCGAGCGTCTTAGTGTCCGACTTCCCTTCAATCTCGCGGCTCGTCTCGTCGAGCAACTGGAAGCGAATCTCGGGGTTCTGCTCGCGAATGCCGGAGAGCGTGCATTCGACCTTCACTTCTTTGAAGTCGTTGTAGACGTTGTAGAGCGCGCCGGTCTTCACCACCATGCTGGGAAGTCGCTCGACGACAATCTGCTCAATGGCGATCAAGCCCCTCATGTCGCCCCGGCGTTCGCGCGGGGCGTCGAGGTAGATTACCGCCCGGTCGATCTTGTCGCTCTTGGGCCGCAGCGAATCGATTTTGATCTCGTGCCACTGGCCATCCGACACCAGCGGCTTGCTTCGCTCGACCTGCACCGTTTTCTGGTAGCGGTCCTGAAACTCGATGACAAATCGAGGCTTCGTGTACTGGAGATGCTCTGCCTTTGCGCGAATATGAACCTTGTAACCAAACTTAGGCAGGATCGGCATCGCAGGCGTCGATAGGTGCGCTCCGCCACCGTCCAGATGAATCTGCAGGCTGCGACCCTGCTCGGCGGTGGGATCGGCAGTAATCTCGATCTTCGAATAGTGCGGGTACTCGGGACCGGTCTTGCGCGTCCAGTGGTCGGGCCATAGGTCGTAGTTGGCGTCGGAGTCATCCTGGAACGACGTAGCAAAAATAGCCGTCTGGCTCACGGGGATTCCGAAACTCGGAACCACGAGGGCAACGAAGGTAACCAGATTAAGGATCGATCGGAGGACGAACATTACGGGACGCATGCAATCTCTGCGAGCAGGAACGCTCTGAAAGGAAACGACGATGGCGGCGGGAGCTAGGCACCCGCGCTGTGAAAATGTACCGTGGCAGTTCCCCTGTGCCTCGCCACGTGCTGCCAAAACGCCACAAAAAGAAACCACCCCACCGTGACAACCGGCAAAATCGGACTGCGAACCCTCTCCCTACGCCAGCCGCTACGTCGCGCCCTGACCACCGCCGGGGAGCTTGGTGTCGATGGCGTGGAGATCGATCTTCGGACCGAACTACCCCTCGGCGAGCTTTCGCAGTCGGGCATTCGCCAGTTTCGCAAGCTCCTGGAGGACTACAACCTTCGCCTAGCGGCCGTGAGTTTCCCCACGAGGCGTGGCTACGAAGAACCGACGGAACTCGATCGCCGCCTCGAAGCCACGCGCGAGGCGATGACCATGGCCGCCAAGCTCGGCGCGCGGATGCTAGTGAATCGAGCGTTCGGCAAGCTTCCCGAAGCCGACTCGCCGGGCCGCCAAACTCTGATGCAGGCGCTTGAGATTCTGTCGCACGATGGGAATCGTTTGGGCGTGCAGCTTGCGGCCGTGACCACCGCAGCCCCAACCCGCGAACTGGCAGAGGTGCTTCGGGAGCTTCCCGAAGGAACAATCGGCGTGGCGCTCAATCCAGCGAACTTGATCGCCGGAGGAGAGTCGCCGCTCGAAGCGCTCGATGTGCTAGGCAAGTACCTGTCGTACGTTTACGCTACCGACGCCGTACACGACTTCAGCGCCCGTCGCGTCGAGCAAGTCGAACTCGGCCGCGGCTCCGCCGACTTCCCAGCGTTCGCCGCCTCGCTCGACGCCCGCGACTACACCGGATGGTTCACGGCAATGGCGACCGACTCTAGCGAGCCGCGAAGCGAACTCGAAGCGGCGGTGATGTACTTAAGAACGCTGGCGATGGGGTGAGAGCATCTCGCGAAAATGCAAGCAGCTGGACGCGGTAAGAAATCTCTTCTTACGTCCTTGACCTCTTAGGGAGAATTTCTCTCCAATATTCGCCGCTCTCGACCGAAAAACCTTTTCTCGCGTATGCTAGTTGCCTGAAATCGACCTTGTTCCTCGAACTCTGGAGTTCCTGCGATGCCCCAATGCCATGAAGTCGACTACCAGGTGTTTGGCGACGACATGCAGTACGTCGAGATCGAGCTCGATCCGGGCGAGACCGTGGTCGCCGAGGCCGGCGCGATGAACTACGTCGAAGACGGCATCACGTTCGAGGCGTTCATGGGCGATGGCACCAAGCCCAACCAGGGGCTGTTCGGCAAGCTGCTCGATGCCGGCAAGCGGACGCTCACGGGCGAGTCGATCTTCATGACCCACTTCACCAACCACGCCCACGAGAAACGCCGTGTAGCGTTCGCCGCGCCATTCCCCGGCAAGATCGTCCCCTTGGACATGGCCAAGATCGGCGGCACGCTCACCTGCCAGAAAGACGCCTTCCTCTGCGCTGCCTACGGCACGCGCATTGGAATTACGTTCCAAAAGCGACTCGGCGCCGGCTTCTTCGGTGGCGAAGGCTTTATCCTCCAGAAGCTCGAGGGCGACGGCCACGCCTTCATCCACGCGTGCGGCGCCATCATCAAGAAAACGCTGAAGGGCGAGTCGCTGCGTGTCGACACTGGCTGCATCGTGGCGTTCACCGAAGGAATCAACTACGACATCCAGCGAGCCGGTAGCCTCAAGAGCATGTTCTTCGGAGGCGAAGGATTGTTCCTCGCCACGCTGAGCGGCACCGGCACTGTGCTGCTGCAAAGCCTGCCATTCTCGCGCCTCGCGAACCGCGTCCTGCAACACGCCCCCGCCGCCGGCGGCTCCAGCCGCGGCGAAGGTTCGGTACTGGGGTCGCTGGGGAATCTGTTCGGAGATTGAGAGCAGGACACCTACAGGGCATAACTGTGGGAGGGCTCTCCGAGCCCGATGCCCCGCTCAAAAGGACGGACTCGGAGAGCCTCCCACAGTCCAATGACCAATAGGGAACCGCCAGGCATTGGTCATTGGTCCTTCCGCATTGGTCATTTATCATAGTGAGTTCCACCCCTTCTCGGAGCCCACCCGATGTCCACCGTCGCCGAAGTCTGCCAGCTACTCGAAACCTTCGCCCCCGCCGCGCTCGCCGAGGAGTGGGACAACGTCGGCTTGATCGTTGGCGATGGCGAGCGGCAGGTGAATCGCGTAATGACTTGCCTTACGCTGACCATGGACGTTGCGGACGAGGCCATCGCCGAGCGGGCCGATCTAGTCATCACACACCATCCGCTTCCGTTTCGTCCCATGAAGCAACTGACCACCGCGACGCCCGAGGGCCGGGTGCTGTGGAAACTGATCGGCGCGGGAGTGTCGATCTACAGTCCTCACACTGCACTCGACTCGGCGGGCGAGGGGATCAATTACCAGATTGCCGAGGGGCTGAATCTCGTCGAGATCGAACCACTCGTTCCCCACGATCCAGCCGATCCAACTTCCACGCTCGGCGCGGGTCGCTGCGGTGCCGTGCTCGAACCGACCAATCTCGCGCGGCTCGCGGCGAACACTTGCACGCTGCTCGGGCTCGATCACGTACGCGTGGTCGGCGACGACCAGCAACCGATCGCCCGCGTCGCCGTGGCTTGCGGCAGTGGGGGTTCGCTGCTCGCTGCCGCAATGGACGCAGGGGCCGACGCGCTCGTTACGGGCGAGGCGACGTTCCACACTTTGCTCGAAGCACGGACGGCCGGCGTCGCCGTGGTGCTGGCCGGACATTACGCTAGCGAAAGGTTTGCCCTCGACCGGCTTGCCGAATGGCTGGCAGCCCAGCAGGTCGAACTTACGGTCTGGGCAAGCCGCAACGAGCGCGACCCGGTGCGGCTGGTACGAAAATAACCGTTGAAACGCCGCGGTTTTCGCGTGTGGGTTTGCCCCTCCCCGGCAGCCGTCTACAATAGGGAGTCACGAGCAATCGGCCGCCGGCCGAGGCGTGCCTCACCCCGGCAGGGCTCGCCTGGGTCCTCTGGAAGGGATTTCGCGACTCCCCGACGCGTCCTTCCTAGCTATCGCGAAAGCGAACCGAAGTTCACATGCCGAACCAACCTCGCTACCTGACTGCCCTGCCCGTTTACAACGAAGCGGCCCACGTCGACGCCGTGCTCGACGAAGTGGTGCTCTACGCCGGCGACGTGCTGGTCGTGAATGATGGCTCGAACGATGGCACCCGCGAGCGGCTCGAAGCCCGCGGGGATATCCGTGTCGTCCACCACGAGAAGAACAAAGGCTACGGTGCCGCGCTCAAGACCGCGTTCGACTACGCGGTCGCCAATGGCTACGACGTGCTGGTGACCATCGACTGCGACGGCCAGCACGAACCGCAGCGCATCCGCCACCTCGCCGAAGCCTGTACCGGCGACATCGACATCGTGTCGGGCAGCCGCTACCTCGACGCCAAAGACATCGCGTCCGAAGCTGCCCCCGCCGATCGGCGCTACATCAATCAAACGATCACCAACGAAATCAACGAGTGCCTCGGCCTGTCGATCACCGACGCCTTCTGTGGCTTCAAGTCGTACCGCGTTGAAGCGCTCAAGCAAATCGAGATCACCGAGACCGGCTACGCGATGCCTTTGGAGTTGTGGGTCGAAGCGGCTTACAAGGGACTCAAGATCGTCGAAGTCGCCGTGCCACTCATCTACTTGGATGAGACGCGAAGCTTCGGCGGCGCGCTCGACGATGCCAAGCGTCGTTTGGCTCACTACCGCGAGGTCATTCACCGCGCCATCGTGCGGCTGAAAGAATCCGGCACACCGGCGGCAACGCCCCACTTCGACTTCGGTCCCTGTGGCTGTTCGCAGTACGCGTCGGGATACGAACCATGCTGATGGGCGCACCGCCACAATATCGGCGGTATCGCGCCCCGCGCGAAGACAATACGGCCCTGGTCGAGCCACCGCTCGCGGAGGTTCGCATTGCGCCCCCCTGCCCTGGTATCCATTTTGATCTTGGCGAGCTGTCGCTGGGCGAACTCCGCAAAACCGCACGGCAGGAACTGCTCACGGCAGCCCGCCAGTACGTGTCGACGTATTGCAATCTGCCAGAGCTCCCGGGTGCGGATGCTCCGCTCATACTGACCGGTCACCAGGCCGAGATTTATCACCCAGGCGTGTGGTTCAAGAACTTCATGCTCAGCCGCCTCGCGCGCGAGCATCGTGGCGTTGGCATCCATCTGGTGGTCGACACCGACACGCTCCACTCGCCCGGCATTCGCGTGCCGACCGGTTCGCCCCAAGCGCCTCGGATCGAAGCCGTGGCGATGGACCGCGCCCAGCCACGCCTTCCGGTCGAGGAACTTCGCGTGGACGACGCGGAGATGTTCGCTTCGTTCGTCGCGCGAGTGACGCAGGCCATTGAACCGCTGGTCGCCAGTCCGCTCGTTCGCGAGTGGTGGCCCAGCGTCCTTGAAGCTCTGCATCGTACCGACAATCGACCGGGCCTCGCCATTGCCCAAGCTCGGCATGAACTCGAAGCCTCGTGGGGCGCGACTTCGCTCGAACTGCCGATGAGCGCGTGTTGCGAGTTGCCCTCGTTCTATCAGTTCGCCGCGGCGATCCTGCGCGATGCTCCGCGGGTCCGCGAGACGTACAACGCGGCGCTCACCGACTACCGCGCGGCACACGGGCTCCGTAGCGAGGCCCAGCCAATGCCGAACCTCGCCCAGCATCAAGGTTGGATCGAGGCCCCACTGTGGGTGTGGTGCGTCAACGAACCTGCGCGGCGACCTTTGTTCGTGAAGCAACTCGGCAGTTCCATTCAACTCTCGAACCGCGCCGGGTGGTCAACCACCATCAGCGACTCGTCGCACGACGCGGTCGCCCAGGGCCTAGCGGACATCGCGGCGCGGGGCGTCAAGATTCGCACGCGAGCGCTCACCACCACCCTCTTCGCACGTTTGGTGCTGGGCGACTTGTTCCTCCACGGCATCGGCGGCGCGAAGTACGACGAGGTGGCCGACGACCTCGCGCGTCGTTTATGGGGCTGCCCGCCGCCACCCTATTTGACGCTTTCGGCAACGCTCGAACTCCCCGTCGCCCATCAGCACGTTGGTGCCGAGCAGCTTAGCGCGTTGCGCCAACAGATTCGCGACTGCGACTGGCACCCCGAGCAAATGCTCCCCGCCGACTGTTCGGCCGATGCCACGAAGGCGGAAGCTACGAAGCAACGGTGGATTGAACAGACCAAGACGCACGAAAATGCCCGCGAACGACATCGGGCAATTCACGACGCCAACACGATCCTTCGCCAAGCGGTCGCCAGCACCAAGCAGCACCTCGAATCACAGTTCGCCGAACTCACCCAAGCCGCCCGCGCCTCCGCGATGCTGGAATCCCGCGAATTCTCGTTCTGCCTGTATCCCGAGCAGGATCTCCGTCAGCGGATGTGGCGATTAGTGGAAACTGCTTAGTCGTCGAGGCAACCAATCGGCACCATCCCTTTTGACCGCCCATCCGAGTAGAATGCGTGGCGAAAGGGCGACTCCATCATGGACTTTGATTTCAACCTGCTTGGCGACAACCTGCTCCGGCTTTCCATCGCCGCGTTGGCAGGAGGCGTAATTGGACTGGAGCGCGAGCTCGCGGGGCAGTTTGCGGGATTGCGGACACACATGGTGGTGTCGCTCGGCGCTGCGGTGTTCGTGCTGCTTTCGGAGTACATCGCCGGCGGCGATCCCAACGCGGCGGCACGTGTGGTGCAAGGCATTGCTGCGGGCGTCGGATTCCTCGGGGCTGGTACTATCCTGAAGCTTAACGACCGCGAAAAGATCAAAGGCCTAACGACCGCCAGCAGCATCTGGCTCGCTGCCGCCCTCGGGTCCGTCGCTGGCTTCGGACGGTATGAACTAATGGTCGCCGCGCTGATCGTGGCGATCGTGGTGCTGGCGGTGCTGAAGCCGTTTAGCAACAGCCTTGGCCCGAAGGATGAAGAGCAGCTGGCGAGCAAGAAGCTGCGAGAGCATCCTCCGTGAGGATTCTTTCGCTACTCAGCAAGCCGACGTAAAACTTCTCGGTCTTCTTTCATAATCTCGTGGACGTGCCGCATCTGCCCGCTGAACTCGTCATCACACCGGCGCAGCTCGACCCCGTCCTTGGTTTCGAAGACCGAAATCGTGTCGCCGACTTGAGCGCGCAGCATTCTTGCGAGAAGCTCTGGTAGTTGAAGCTCCGAACTTTGAATCACCTCTCCCAAACGCACAAGCATCGCTAGCGTCCCGTATGCAAGTACTACCCCGGCCAGCGAGCATAGACACCGCTTTCCAGTCGGCGGTTCGTTCTCGTGCTGAGATAGAGCATCCCGCTCGCGGCGGGCTGGCCGCAGTGGCCGAAGAGGCCTTCGGCGATGTAGGCCGACAGCTCGGGCGGGCCGACACTTGGCGTGTGGCACGTGGCGACCACGAACTGCCGGGAGTCGGCGGTCAATTCGCGGCATAGTTCCAGCAGCACCGGCAGGTCGCGGGACAGCCGCCAGTCTTCGCCCGCGGGGCCGTGGCCGTACGTTGGTGGATCGAGCACGATGCCATGGTACTGGCTCCCCCGCTTCACCTCGCGGCGACAGTACTTCACCACGTCTTCGACAATCCAGCGAATCGGCGCGTCGCCAAGGTTTGACTGCGCGGCATTCTCGCGCGCCAGCGCCACCGCCGGCTTCGACGCATCGACGTGCGTCACTTCGGCACCCGCCATGGCGGCGGCCAGCGTGCTCGCCCCCGTGTAGCCAAACAGGTTCAGCACGCGGCATGGCTGTGGCGAACGCCGCACCCGCGCGGCGATCCATCGCCAGTTGTCGAGCTGCTCGGGGAACACACCGACCTGCCCCGTGGGGAGGGTGTCGATGGTCATTTGAAGGGACAAATCGTCAGCAAGGGGAATGTCGATCATTCGCGGAGGGCGTGGCCCTCCGGCTATTGATTTACGCCATTTACCTTCGCCCATTTTGTCGCCCAGGAACTTGGCGCTTGCTTCGCGCCAGTTGTCCGCGTCGAGCGTGCGCTTGCCCGAGGCTTGGGGCGAGGGACGATCGAGCACGACGTCGCCAAACCGCTCGAGCTTCCGCCCGTCGCCGAAATCGAGCAGTTCGTAATCGTGCCAACTCAGGGACATGCTATCACTCAAGAATCTAAGTCGAACATTGTCTCACGCCAAGACGCAAAGGCGCGAAGGAAGAAAAAGAAGCAAGACGCTCCATTCCTTTCTTTTTCTTTGCGGCTTGGCGGCTTTGCGTGAATCAAAAGAAGAGAGAAGTTACTCGCCTTCGATCACAGGCTTCACGACCGAAGTCCACAACTCATATCCCTCGTCGTTCAAATGCAGCCCATCTTCGCGGAACAGTTCCCCGCGAGGTTGGCCTTCGGCGTCGAGCATCGGTTGCCAGACGTCGATGAAGGTTAGCTGCTCGCTCTCTTCGCACTGTTTGGCGATCCTGGCGTTGGCGTCCTGCATTTTGTCGGCGAGTTTCCACCGGCTGAGGCTCGGCTTGATGGCGATGTAGGCGATGCGGGTGTCGGGCAGGTCTTTATGGACGATCTCCACCAACTTCGCGAAGTCGTCCGCCACTTGTTCGGCGGTCTTCCCGTTCGCGATGTCGTTGTCCCCGGCGTAGACCAGAATCAGCCGTGGCTTGTGCTTCAGGACCAGCAGTTCGGCATTCCGAACCGTGTCGCTCATTACTGAACCGCCGAAGCCTCGGTTGAGCGGCATCGGGTCCATGCCCGAGAAACTCTTTTCGAGGTCCCAAAGCCGAATGCTGCTGCTCCCCACGAACACCACGCCGCCCGGGGCCATGGGGTGCTCGGCATCGGCCGCGGCAAACTCCGCCATTTCCTTGGCCCATGGCAGTGGCTTTTTGTCGGCTTCTTGGGCCAGGACGCAAGTCGATAGCATTCCCGCCGCCAGCAGCATGAGCATTCGCAACATGGTTAACTCTCCCGATTTCACAATCTTTCCGCGTGCACGCGTGTGCCGTATAATGCTTGGTTCGCGCCAGCCCCGCCGATTCGCCCGCCAGCCGCAAGGACGCCCCGACCGATGCCCGCATCCGATATCGTCATCAAAGGAGCCCGCGAACACAACCTACGCGATGTGGACGTGCGGCTTCCACGGAACAAACTCATCTGTTTGACGGGGGTTTCGGGTTCGGGCAAAAGCTCGCTCGCGTTCGACACGCTCTACGCCGAAGGCCAGCGGCGGTACGTCGAAAGCCTGTCGACCTTCGCCCGCCAGTTCCTGGGCCAGATGCCCAAGCCGGACGTCGACCACCTGTCCGGCCTCAGCCCGTCGATTTCGATCTCGCAAAAGTCGTCCGGCACCAATCCTCGCTCGACTGTCGGCACGATCACGGAAATTTATGATTTCCTCCGCGTGCTCTACGCCCGCGTGGGTCAGGGACATTGTCCCAAGTGCGACCAGCCGATCACCGCGCAAACGCGCGAACAGATCATCGGGCAGATTCTCACCCTCCCCGCGAAGACGAAGTTCGCCGTGCTCGCGCCGGTGGTCCGTCAACAGAAGGGCGAGTTTCGCGATCTGCTTGAAGACCTGCAGAAACAGGGCTACGTCCGCGCGCGGATCGATGGCAACATCGTCCAATTGTCCGACGATCAATCGCTCGATCGCCAAATGCGGCACAACATCGAGGTGGTGATCGACCGCTTGGTGATGGGACCGAACCTTCGTGGGCGACTCGGCGAAGCAGTGGACGCGGGATTGCGGCTCGCGGGCGGCAATTTGATCGTGTCGGTCGAAGCCGACGAAGAAGCCCCCGTGGCCAAATCCACCAAGCGGCGTCGTGTCGGACTTCGCGAAGGGGACATCGCCCTGTCGAGTCACTTCGCCTGTACCAAGTGTGGATTGTCGTTCGACCCGCCGACGCCGCAACTCTTCAGCTTCAACAGCCCGCAAGGCATGTGCCTGGAGTGCGACGGCCTGGGCGAGTACTACAGTTTCGACCCAGCGCTGCTGGTGCCCGACCCCACGAAGTCGTTCGCCCAGGGAGCGATTGAGCTTCTTGGCAATTGGAAAGACCTAGGTCGTTGGAAGCGACACATCTACAAGGGCGTCGCTGACACTATCGAGCGGAAGTGGGAGCTCGAAGAAGGCAAGCTGCTCGAAACGCCTTGGCAGGATTTGACCGACGACGAGCGCGGCATTTGGCTGTGGGGTGCGGGCGACGAGCACATCACCTACACCTGGCGTGCCGGCAAGACCAGCCAGAAGTACGGCGGACAGTTCGAAGGCATCGTCGCCGACCTCTTGGACAAGTACCGCACCAGCAAGAGCGCCACGCAAACCAAGAAGCTCGAAGGCTACATGCGCGTGCTCGGTTGCACCGAGTGCAACGGTGCGCGGCTCAATCCACAGGCCCGCTCGGTACGACTCGCCACCACCGCAGAGCGATTCGCCGACCGTGCGAGCTTGTCGCTCCCCCAAGTCTGCGACCTGCCGGTGAGCGACGCCGCCGAGTTCTTCACGGCGCTGGAGCTCCAAGGCTCGCAGGCCCTTATCGCAACCGAGGTGCTCAAAGAAGTCCGCGGTCGCCTTGGCTTCCTCAGCAACGTGGGGCTCGAGTACCTATCGCTCAACCGCACGGCACCAACGCTCTCGGGCGGCGAGACGCAGCGTATCCGCCTCGCCGGGCAGATCGGCTGCGGGTTGGTGGGCGTGCTTTACATTCTCGACGAACCGTCGATTGGCCTCCACCCGCGCGACAACGATCGCCTGCTCGCGACGCTCGAACAGCTTCGCGACATGGGCAACACGGTAGTCGTGGTCGAGCACGATGAAGACACCATGCGGGCCGCCGACCACTTGGTCGACTTCGGCCCCGGTCCCGGCGTGAAGGGTGGCTACGTCGTCGCCACGGGTACCGCCGAAGAAGTTTCGGCAAACACCAAGAGCGTCACCGGTGCCTTCCTCGCCGGCACGCGGACCATCCCCATTCCCGCCACGCGGCGCATTCAAAGCGTAGGGACGAAGGGGGAAGGCGGAAGCGAGGCCAGTTCTCCTGCCCTGAAGATTGTGAACGCACGGCACAACAACTTGAAGGGAGTCGACTTCGAGATTCCCCTGGGCAAGTTTGTGTGCGTCACCGGCGTGTCGGGCTCGGGGAAGAGCTCGCTGGTGAGCGACATCCTCATGGAATCGCTGCATCGCGATCTGATGAAGGGCAACGGCGAGCCGGGTTCCCACGACTCGATCGAAGGTGTCGAGAACCTCGACAAGATGATCTCGATCGACCAATCCCCGATTGGCCGCACACCGCGTTCGAACCCCGCGACTTACATCAAGGTGTTCGACGAAATCCGCAAACTCTACGCGCAGTTGCCTGAGTCGAAACGCCGTGGCTTCAAGCCGGGACGATTCAGCTTCAACGTCGCGGGTGGACGCTGCGAGGCGTGCGATGGCAACGGTGCGAACAAGCTGGAGATGGACTTCCTCGCCGACATCTGGGTTACGTGCCCCGTTTGCGAAGGTCATCGCTTCAATCGCGAAACGCTTTCCGTGCAGTACAAGGGCAAGAGCATTTCCGACGTGCTGGAGATGGATATCCAGCAAGCGCTCGCCCACTTCGAAGCCATTCCGCCGATTGCCGACAGGTTGCTGACGCTGCACGCCGTGGGCCTCGACTACCTGAAGCTCGGCCAGCCCTCGCCCACGCTCTCGGGTGGCGAAGCGCAGCGCGTGAAGCTAGCCCGCGAACTGGTGAAGAAGTCGACCGGCAAGACGCTGTACGTGCTCGACGAACCCACCACCGGTCTGCACTTCGCCGACATCGAACTCTTACTCAAGGTCCTGCACGACTTCGTCGACGCCGGCAACACGGTGCTGGTGGTCGAGCACAACCTGGACGTGATCAAAACCGCCGACTGGCTGGTCGACATCGGCCCCGAGGGGGGGCGCGATGGCGGCTTGGTGGTTGTCGCCGGTACGCCGGAAGACGTGGCCGACTACTCGCGAAAGAACAAAGGCAAGGCCGGCGCCCTCCGCTCGCACACTGGCGAGGCGCTCATTCCGATCCTTGATGGCACCCACTCGACCATCATGAAAGCGAAACGCGCCAGCAAGGGTGCGGTGAAGGAAACCAAATTCATCGAAGTCCGCGGTGCCGAGCAGCACAACCTGCGTGGCGTCGATGTGAAGATCGCCCGCGATCAGTTCACCGTTTGCTGCGGCCCCAGCGGTTCGGGCAAGACGTCGCTCGCCATGGACACCATCTACGCCGAAGGCCAGCGCCGGTACGTCGAGAGCCTTAGCAGCTACGCCCGGCAGTTCGTCGGCCAGATGCAGAAACCGGCGCTCGAACACATCGAAGGCCTGTCCCCCGCCATCGCCATCGAACAGCGCAGCACAGGTCACACACCGCGATCGACCGTCGGCACGGTGACCGAAATCTACGACTACTTCCGCGTGCTCCTCGCGCGGCTGGGACAACCTTACTGCCCCGAGTGCGACGTGCCCGTCGGCACGCAGACGGTTGACGACATCGTCGACAAGATCATGTCCGAGCCCGAGGGGACGAAGATGTACCTCCTCGCGCCGGTCGATGTCGAAGTAGGCGAGCAGTACGAGAAGCTGTGGAACTCGCTCGCCGATCAGGGTTACGTTCGCGTGCGAATCGATGGCACGACGTACGGCATCGACGAAGTGCCGACGCTCACCCGTCGTCGCAAGCACGACGTGGACGTGGTGATCGACCGCATTGCGATCAACAAGCAAGGTCGAGGGCGGCTCGCCGAGAGCGTCGAGAGCGCCCTGTCGGTTGGTAAGGGCGTGCTGCGTGTGGCGTACGCCGACGAAAAGACCCCCGAGCCACGCTGGGTGACGAAAACCCACAGCCAGCACCTCGCGTGCGAATCGTGCGGTCGCAGTTTCACGGCGTTATCGCCTCACAATTTCTCGTTCAACAGCGCGCTGGGCTGGTGCGGCGCGTGCGAAGGTCTCGGCACCCAGGTCGGTGCGAACCCTGCGGCGCTGCTCCGCGATGGAGAGCTCACGCTGGCGAAGGGTGCCCTGCTTTTGTGGCCCGACCTGCGTTCGCCGCTCGCCCAGGCGATGCTCGAAGCATTGAGCCATCACACCGCCCTTCCCATCGATGTGCCCTACAACAAGCTCTCCGCGAAGCAGCGGCGCGTGTTGCTTTATGGCACGGGGGAGGAATGGGTCGAAGTGGCAGGTGGGCAGTCGGCGGGGGGCAAAAACGCTACCGCTCATCCGCTCTGCCGCTTCCAATTCAAAGGACTCTATCCCGCGCTCGAAGAAGCCTCGAAGCTCTCGGTGCGGCTACGGACCGCGCTCGAGCACCTCGTTGGCGAGATCGAATGCAGCGAGTGCGGCGGAAGTCGCCTGCGTGACGACGCGTCGGCCGTGCGGTTCCATGATCAGACCATCGAACAAATCAGCCGCACGCCGCTGGGCGAACTGCTCGCCGAGATGAAGCGATGGAAGCTCACCGCCCGTGAGAAGAAGGTCGCTGGTGAGATTGTCAACGAGATCACCAATCGCTTGACGTTCCTCATCGACGTCGGCCTCGACTACCTGACCATCGGCCGCAGTGCGCCGACGCTGTCGGGTGGCGAGTCGCAACGCATTCGTCTCGCGAGCCAGGTCGGCAGCGGGCTCGTGGGTGTGCTGTACGTGCTCGACGAACCGACCATCGGCCTTCACCCTCGCGACAACACGCGATTGATCGCCGCGCTGCATAAGCTTCGCGACCTGGGCAACACGTTGCTCGTCGTCGAGCACGACCGCGAAGTGGTCGAGAGCGCCGACGCGCTGTTGGACTTCGGCCCCGCCGCTGGGCGGCTGGGCGGCGAGATCGTCGCCCGTGGCACCCCGGCCCAGGTCGCCAAGAGTCGCACCAGCGTCACCGGCCCCTACCTGAGTGGCAAGAAGAACATCGCCATCCCCACCAACCGCCGCACACAACCTGCCAATGGCAAGGCGAAAGGCAAGAAGAAGGCCGACAACTCCGCGGTCAGCTTCCCGAGCTCCGTGCTGCGAGTAGTCGGCGCTCGCCACAACAATCTGAAGAACGTCACGGTCGAGTTCCCGCTCGGGACGCTCACGGCGGTCACCGGCGTTTCTGGCGGTGGCAAGAGTTCGCTGGTCGAAGACGTGCTCTACAACTCGCTCGCCCGGACGCTCCACCGCGCCGGCACGGTCCCTGGCGCACACGATGCGATTGAGGGCCTCGAGCGGATCAACAAAGTGATTCGCGTCGACCAGCAACCGCTTGGCAGCACCCCCACGTCGAATCCCGCCACCTACACCGGCGTGTTCGACCAGATTCGTCAGTTGTTCTCGCAGCTTCCCGCGTCGAAACTCCGCGGCTACACGCCCCGGCAATTCAGCTTCAACGTCGCCGGTGGTCGCTGCGACGCGTGCGAGGGTGCCGGTGAATACTGCGTCGAGATGCACTTCCTGCCCGATGTCTGGATCACCTGCGAGACCTGCCAAGGCAAGCGGTACAATCCCGACACGCTGTCGGTGCGATACCGTGGCAAGTCGATCGCCGACGTTTTGGCGATGAGCTGCCGCGAGGCGCTCGCGCTGTTCGAGAACATTCCCAAGATTCGTCGCACGCTGCAAACGCTGTGCGACGTGGGTCTCGACTACCTCACGCTCGGCCAGAGCGCGCCGACGCTCTCGGGTGGCGAAGCGCAGCGGGTGAAGCTCGCCGCCGAACTCGCCCGCCCCGACACGGGGCAGACGCTCTACTTGCTCGACGAGCCCACCACCGGGTTGCACTTCGACGACCTGGCGAAGCTGCTCGACGTGCTGCATCGCCTCGTCGACCTCGGCAACACCGTCGTGGTGATCGAGCACAACCTCGACGTCATCAAAACGGCCGACTGGCTTATCGACATCGGGCCCGAAGCAGGTCGCGAGGGTGGCCAGGTCGTCGCCTGTGGCACGCCCGAGATGCTGGTCGAACAGTTCGCCGCAAAGGGCAAGGCGAAGCCGAAGGCGGGCGCGATCGTTTCGCACACCGCGACGGCTCTCGCCCCCGTGCTGGCCGAAGGGCCTTACCAAGAGCGGAAGACCTACAACTGGCAGGACATGGACGCCGAGCGCAAGGACGACGTCGATCTCGATCGCGTCGGCGAAGACACCAAGATGCCGTGGGAGGTCGATGGCCGCCACTGGCACACGGTGGAGCGTGTCGCTCGCGATGGCGATGCGTGCCGATGGGATGGCGAGATCATCGAACGGATCGAGCGAACCATCCAGGACCTTGGCGACTTTGCCGAGACCAACTGGAACCATCGCTCGATCGTCGAAATCACTGGCCACACCAAGAGCGACGGCTGGTTCTTCCACGCCATCACCGGCGAGAAGTGGCTCGTGAGGCTCAAGTTCCGCACCGCCAAACGGACGTTTGATCGCGACAAGTTGCTCTCCGACCTGCAACTGCCACCGCTCAACGACATGGACGACATCGAAGCGTACGGCAACGGTCCTCGCGTGAAGTGCAAGAACCTCACCGGCCCTTGGCAGGAAGTGCAGTTCGCCGTCCACTCGCTCGACGAAATCGACAAGCCCGAGTTCTGGCGATTCCTCGAACGCGCCGTTGAGGGCTTCAAAGAGTTCGCCGAACGCAAAGAAAAGAACCCCGAAAACCTGATGCCGTGGAAGGTGCTCGGCCAAAAGTGGCACACCGCGCGCAAAGGTTTCGCCCCCGGCAAGAAGGTCGCGTGGCCGACCGAGGTACTCGAAGAAGTGTTCGAGATGCTCCACGCCGTAGCACCGAGCGGGCAGTTCCTGTGGAACAACAAGGTACTCGTGCACCTGATGGTCCCCGGCAATAGCGATCCGTGGGCAACGGTCGTCACTAAACGCCCCGAGAACGTCGAGCTGGTGCTGAACGGCCCCAAGGGAGCGTTCCAACTGGGCCGCGTCGCCGACCTCGCCGCTTCGCAGGTGCTCGACATCGAAGGCGAGACTCGTGACCGAGTACGGCTGTACTTCACGACGCTCGAAGACATCGAGCGCGGCGACCTCGAGGGCTTCTTGCGCGAGCATCTTGAAGTCGTGCAGAGCGCGGGAGTGAGTTAGTGAAGATGTCCCCTCTCCCCGTCCCGGGTGAGGGACTGGGAGAGGGGACACCATCTCCTGCACCAACGAGACATAAACCAGCGACTCCCGTCGTTAGCTACAAGCAATCCATTTCAACTATTAACATCCTTCTCCCCATGCCCACACCCACTCTCGAATGGATCGGCGGCCCCGATGGCCACCTCCGCTTGCTCGATCAAACGAAGCTCCCGACCGAGATCGAGCTGATCGACTGCACCAAGGTCGACGACGTGTGGTGGGCGATTAAGAAGCTCGCGGTCCGCGGCGCGCCGGCCATTGGCATCGCGGCCGCGTATGGCGTGGTGCTTGCCGCGCGCGATTCGCACGATACTGTCCAACAGGCATGCGACCATTTGGCCACCAGTCGTCCGACGGCCGTCAACCTATTCTGGGCGCTCGATCGGATGCGGCGTGTTGCCGACGAAGCACGTGACTCGGACCTCGCCGAGCGATTGCTCGCCGAGGCTCGGGCCATTCACGCCGAAGATGCGGAGCAGTGCGCGGCTATCGGTCGGCACGGCGCGGACCTGTTGGAGAAAACCATCCCGCGTGGCAGCGGTGTCCTCACGCATTGCAACACCGGTTCGCTGGCCACAGGGGGCGATGGTACCGCGTTCGCCGTGCTGTTGGAACTCCATCGGCGTGGCTTCGGCGTGCATGTTTACGCCGACGAGACCCGCCCGCTACTGCAAGGGAGTCGGCTCACGATGTGGGAACTCAAAGAGCGCGGAATCCCCGCCACGCTCATCTGCGATTCGATGTCGGCCCAAGTAATGCGCGAAGGGCGTGTCGCGGCGGCGATCGTCGGTGCCGATCGCATCGCGGCCAACGGAGACTCGTGCAACAAGATCGGCACCTACGGCGTCGCCCTCCACTGCCGCGCTCATGGCCTGCCGTTCTACATCGCCGCGCCGAGCACCACGTTCGACATCTCGCTCGAGTCGGGCGACCAGATCCCCATCGAAGAGCGCGCCCCCGCCGAGATCACCACGCCGGGCGGCGTGTCGTTCGCCCCCGAGGGCGTGTCCGTCTACAACCCCGCGTTCGACGTCGCCCCCGCCGAGCTAATCGCCGGCATCGTCACCGAGCGTGGCGTGATCGCGCCCGTCACCCGCGAGAACGTGGCGCAGATGATCGCCAATCCTTCATGACATTCTCAATAGTTTTTGTGGGAGGGGTCTCCGACCCCGATAGCGCCGCCAGATAGCGCCATTCTAAGTTACTCCATCGCGGTACTGACCATCGAGGCTATCCTCGCGGACTCAGCGGGCCGTGCTACAATGTTGGCACTATCCGTTTCTTTGCACCCGCCGAAGGATCGCCGCCATGCCGATGACCGTCCCCGCCCACCACGCGACCGAGACCAATCCTTCCATCGGCGAGTACCTGATCCAGCGACTTCAGGACTACGGCATCACCGACGTGTTCGGCATCCCGGGCGACTACGTCCTGTCGTTCTACACGTTGCTCGAAGAAAGCTCGATCAACGCCGTGGGTTGCACGCGTGAAGACTGCGCGGGCTTCGCGGCCGATGCTTACGCTCGCGTGAAGGGCATGGGCGCGCTGTGCGTCACCTATTGCGTGGGCGGACTGAGTGTTTGCAACTCCATCGCCGGTGCGTACGCCGAGAAGTCGCCGGTGGTGATGATCACGGGTTCGCCTGGACTCCGCGAACGCGTCCACAATCCGTTGCTGCACCACATGGTCCGCAATTTCCGCACGCAGTACGACGTGTTCGAAAAACTGTGCGTCGCCGGCACCGAGCTCAACGATCCGAACACCGCGTTCCGCGAAATCGATCGTCTGCTCGCCACCTGCAAGCATTTCAGCCGGCCAGTGTACATCGAGATTCCGCGCGACATGGTCCACGTCCGCCCCGCGACATCGCCCGCCTACGAAGTGCCCGTTGTCGTGAGCGACCGTAGCGCGCTCGCCGAAGCAGTGGAAGAGTGTGCCAAGCGGATCGAGAGTGCCAAGCAGCCGGTGCTGCTGTTGGGTGTTGAGATTCATCGCTTTGGTTTACAGGACCAAGTGCTGAAGCTGGCCGAGACGGCGGGGCTGCCGATGGCCGCCACGATGCTCGGCAAGGGTGTCGTCGCCGAAACGCATCCGCAGTACATGGGTCTCTACGAAGGAGCCCTCGGTGAGCCCGCCATCACGCGCTACGTAGAAGAGAGCGACTGCGTCCTGATGCTCGGCACCTTCATGACCGATATCAATCTCGGTATCTACACCGCCGACCTCGACATGAGCGACTGCATGCTCGCCACCAGCGAAGAGCTTCGCATTCGTCACCATCACTACCACAACGTGCGGCTCGACGACTTCATCGCCGGCCTCGTGGCTCGCGATCCCAAGCCTAACCACCCGCTCCCCCCTGCCCCGACCGACTGGAACAAGGAGCAGTTCGTCCTCGATCCCGACGCGAAGATCACCATCATCCGCATGATCGATCGACTCGACGAGCAATTGGTCGACGACACCATCGTGATCGCCGACATCGGCGATGCCCTGTTCTCCTCCACCGAACTTACCACGCGCGGCCGCACCGAGTTCATCAGTCCCGCTTACTACACGTCGATGGGTTTCGCGGTCCCCGCCGCGCTGGGGGCGTCGGTCGCCGATCCCTCGGCTCGCGTCGTGGCAATCGTTGGCGACGGCGCCTTCCAGATGACCGGCATGGAACTCTCGAACCTAGTCGCCCGCCACGTACCGGCGATTGTCATCGTGCTGAACAACGGCGGCTACGGCACCGAACGACTGCTGCACCCCGGCGAGTACAAGTTCAACGACATCCACACCTGGCAGTACCACGAACTCCCCAAAGTACTCGGCGGCGGCACCGGCTACGAGGTCCGCACCGAAGGCGAATTCGACGCCGCCCTGAACGCCGCCTGGGCCGACCTCTCGGGCCCCAGCATCCTGCACGTCCACTTATCGAAGAGTGACTCCAGCCGCGCGCTCGATCGACTGGGGGAGAAGATGCAGGAGGCGGTGGTGGGGAAGTAATGGGCAGGGAATTGACGCTGTAAATTCCAACTCAGGCGTCAAAAGTCGCCTTCACGAAGTTCCTGCCGCGCAAGATGGCGGATTGTATAGACAATCACTTCATCTTGGCCGATCGAGAATACGGCGCGATGTGTAGGGCGATTCGACACACCGTAGCGAATCTCGCGGAGCTCAACTGAAAAGTATTTACTTTCCGCGCACCTGGGATGTCGCTCTGGTTGGTTCTCTAGCGATTCCAACGCTGCTTGAAAACCGTCATGCCAAACAATTGCCTGTTCGGCAGAATGGTGGTCGGCCCACCAAAAGGCTTGGTCGAGCATTTCGCGCTCGGCCTGAGAAGTTACTGTGACTTTATACTTCACAGCCGCGCCTGCAACTGCGCACGAATACTGGCTGCAACCTCCGCAAGAGGCTTGGTCCGTCCAGCTTCAGCATCTTCCATTCCGGCTCGAATGCTATTAATCGTTTCAAGTTGGTGCGAATTCACGGCAAATCGCAACAACTCAATCGCTTCGCCAATCGCTTCGCTAGGACCACGGAAGATGCCAGCTGCCACCTGAGCGTCAATAAAATGCTGATGTTCAGAACTAAGTTCAATCATGCTGGTCACACCAGTGGAGAATCGTAGAGTCCGCTTGCCGGCAGCTATCCGGTCTAGTTTATTGTACTCCCCTCCCCCTTCGTGAACAATTTCACAATCCCCCCTTCCGGCTCTCCAACACCGATATTCACCGACTCGCGCGCCAGTCCCCCGCTGATATCGTGAAAAGGTTCACAATCTATTCCGGCCTTTCTCGTCAGATTTCACTTGGTCCGCCGAAAACCTCGCTGCTATACTTCACCCGGCCAGCCCAAACGCTACTTCTCTTCTGAATCTACTCATCATCTGGCCGCGCTCCACAAAACAGCAACTTGGTCGTTGGGCACTTTCGCACAACGCCTGTGCACTTTCAACAATCGCTCGTCTTCCCTGCCTCAGCGTGCTTGGACTGCTGAAGTAGTGCGTATAATTGAAATAGCTACTCCCCTCACTTCTCGTCCGGAGGATCCACGCATGACACTCGAAGCCCGAGATATCATGGTCACCCGCTTGGTGAAACTCAGCCCGCATGTCGACGTGCTCGATGCCGTGCGCGTCTTGCTCAAGAATCGCATCTCGGGCGCGCCGGTGGTCGACGCCCAGGGCAAGTACCTCGGCGTGTTCAGCGAGAAGTGCGCGATGCACGTGATCCTCGACGCGGCGTACGACTCGCTGCCGACCAACAGCGTCGGCGCGTTCATGGACACGCAGGCCCGGACCATCCGCCCCGACACCGACCTGTTGTCGATTGCCCAAGTGTTCCTGCTCACCAACTTCCGCCGCTTGGCCGTGGTGGACGAAGACGGCACGCTCTTAGGCCAAATCAGCCGCCGCGACGTGATGGCCGCCGGCCTGAAGATGCTGGACGACGACGCCGAAGAGAAACCCGAATCGTCGATGCTCTACTTCAGCGCGCTCCACGACCGCAGCGAATCTCCGATGGTGTAAGAACGAACCACGGAGAGCACAGAGGACGCAGAGAAAATCAGGATCACACCTCGTGTGAGCCGGGTCGTCCCCGACCCCGGATTATTTTCGTGGCGTAAGCTTCCAGCTTGCGATCTTTCTGTAGCTGGATTCGCAAGAATTCGGGCCGCCCCTGGTTCGCCCGAACTCTTGCGAGTCCGGCTACCAATCAAAATCCGCGGCTATCCTGCCCAATCCGCGTTCATCCGCGTCCTATTCTTCTTTTCCTCCCGTGGCCTCCGTGTTCTCTGTGGTTCAGTCCTTCCTCTGGGGGCTCGTGGAACTCGTCCCCAGCCACCCGGAGTTCTCTCGACTCCAATTGCGACTAGACCGTCGCCGGTTGGTCGGGGCGTTTGGCCAGGATCGTGAGATTTCCCTCTAAGAGATCCGCCACTGGCTTTGTGTTCTCCAGCTCGGCGAACACGATCTTCAGCGCCGACGTGATAGGCACCGCGAGGAACGCGCCGACCATGCCCCAGATCATGTACCAGAACATGAGCGACAACAGGATGGCGATCGGGTGCAGGCGGAATTGATCGCCCATGATCTTGGTCTCGAACACGTTGCCGCTGACGAACTGGATGATCCCCACCAGCACGATCACCAGAACGCCTTTGAACACGCTCATGTCAGGATCGACCATTCCCTTCCGCGCTTCTTCAGGCAGTCCGTCGTAGGCCCACGTTGCTTCGATCAACACCCACACTAGCGGCACGGGAAGCAAGTTGGCGATGATCGGTCCGAGGTTCGGGATGAAGTTCAATAGGAACACCAACATCCCCAGCACAAACGCCAGTGGCACGCCAAACATCCACAGCACAACGCCGCACAGCACGGCGGTAACCAGCGAGATGATCGTCTTGGTCACGATGTACTCGCGGACGTGCATGTCCACGTCACGCCACAGATTGTTCTCCGGTATCTTCGTCTGACTTCCGCCCAGGAGCATGAAGAACAAGAAGATCATCACCAACAGCCCGCTGGCAAACAGCGAGATCAACTCGTTGGCCGTCAGACGAATGATGCTGTCCATTCGCCCCACGAAGAACGCCTGGAGCGGTGCCCAACGATTCGCAGGCGTGGACTGGTCGGCTGCTTGAGCCGCGGCAAACGCCTCTAGCGAGTCCGCTTCGTCGTCGGTCGCCGGTGCTGGAGTTTCTGAGTCCTCGTTCGGAAGCTCTTCTTTCTCGGTCGGATAGATCTTCTCCAGCATCTCGCCGATGTGATCGAGCATCTTGTCGACACCCGCGCTGTACGGCCCCGTGCTACTTAGCAGCCCTGCAACCGAAAACCAGATGGTCACCAGCAGCAGGCTCGTGGCGGCGATCGATACGAGGAACGTCACGAACACCGCAAACGCGCGGGACGATTCGAACCACTTCTGCATCGCGTTCAGAATGGGCACCAGGCCGCTGCCGATGAACAGAGCGAGCACGAAGGGCAGCAGCACCTCGCGCAAGTAATACAGCGAGGCTGCTACGGCGATGAAGGTCAGCACCACCATGGCGGTGGTGCGAATCTGGGAGTCGCGTTCGATTCGTGTCATGTCCATAGTGCGGACATTCTAATCGACTTCCCCTGCCTTGCCATCAGCGCATAAAAAACGGACGCCAACCGGTTCTTTGGGAGGGGGAAGAAACCGGTTGGCGTCCAGAATTGCGAGGCCCGCGTCGCCGCAAGGCACCACACCCGCGGCCGCAAGAGGGCCATCGCGCGAATCAAGAAATCGTCTTAAGCAAATCGCTAGGCAAATATCTCCAACCGACTCAATCGGGGTCGGAGACCCCTCCCACAATACGTCAAGTTTTCAATTTTTAGTTCATCCATCGCGTCAATCGCGTCGTCGCCCGTTTCTTAAGGAGCGAACGTCGGTTGACCCATCATCATCCCGCCACCGCCACCACAGGCGCACGGATCGGGGCAACACGTCGGAGCACACATCGGGGCACACTGCACCGCGGGCATCGCAACGGTCTGCGTATGCTGCCGCGTTAGGCCGAGGCAGCCGCAGCCGGTGCTGGCGGCCATGCTAAGCATGACCACACTGAGCAAGGCTAACTTGTACATGGTTCTGTTCCATCTCGCAGGTAGGGAAGGATTGGAAGGCTGGCGTCCTTCGTGAAGCACCAGGCACAGCGAACGGCGTCTCAAGAGTTGCTTAGCGTTCGTTAGGTGTCATTGCCATCGCCGGCACTGAAACACTACACGCTAAACAAGGGGGTGCAAACGAATCGCGACCCCCGCCGAGCAGATTTCCACCCCCCTCGCGCGCCAACCGCAGAACATCGAGCGAGGTTTGCGCAGCAGGCAGAAGTTCGCCCGCAAGAGAAGTCGTCAAAGAGCGCAAAGCTTCGCGCGGCGTGCCTCGAATGGAAGCGCGCCGCGCGATGCAAAGTTTACCTACACCTCATAGCGAAACGGCGTAAGCCGTCCGGCATTTTTATCGTGGCACAACGCAAGCCGTCCGGCCACCTGTCGCAGCTTAGCTAGCCGGAGGAACCGGTAGTTCCTCGGCACCATCGGCCTGCCCTGCCACGCTCTGGCCTGGCTCGGCGAGCGTCGGCTGTTGCTCCAGCCAGTTCAGCATTCCTTCGATCGCCACGCGAGTCTGGTCGAACGACTCCAGCCGCGAGATGGCAGCGAACTGCGGGTTGGCCGCCACGCTGTTGTACCGATCGAGCGTCTCGACCAATTGCTCGCGGCCGGTCGACGTGGTGAAGTACTCCGTCATTCCCATGCTCTCCCCCGCCGGGCGTGGAAGCGCGAGGTAACCCATCCACTGTGCGACCGCCGCGGGGCTCTTCTCGGCGAGTTTCTCAAGGCTACCAACCAGCGCGGCGTGCGACTGCTTCAACTGACCCTGAGGATCGAGGGCGCCTCCTTCCGGAAAGCGGAGCTCACTAGCGGGCGCGGGGGCATCGGTCGGCACACGGAATGCCTCGGTCGGCGCGGGGGCCAGCGTTGGCTCACCAGCCGCTGCACCTTCCGGCGAAGGCGCCGCGGGGGGAGCATCGCCACCCCACGTCTGCCAGCGACCATTGTTCGGGGCGGTGGTCGGTTCACCAGCAGCCGGCGGCGCTTCTTGCTCGGCGTCGCTCGACGCCGCGGGAACCAGTACCGATCGCTCCTGATAAGCAGGTTGGCGAAGGCGTGGCGGAACCAAACTTCGCAGCACGGGTAGCGAAACAATCGGCGCCTCTTGAGCGCGACCCTTCCGCAGGTCCTCGTAGTACTTCTCCATCCGCTCGGCCTCGCGAGCCAAGCGAGGGTTGCGATCGTCGTAGTAATCCTCGAGCTCGTCGTAATACTCTTCCATCGCCTTCAGCTCACGCGCATCGGCGCGACGGCGACCCAGAAGTTGTCCATTGACGTCAGCAACCATCGTAAACGTAACGGCTACCAGCGCGGTGGTGATCAATCGATGCAGCATTCCAGTCTCCTAATTTGTTCCTTCAATGTCTCGCCAAGGGCGAAAGGATTGAGCCCCCCATTGTAGCCCCGGGTCGTAACGATGAGCAAACGGGGGCAATCTGCGGGAATCTGAACGCCAAACCCCACCACCGGGCGGGTCGCTAGCAAATCGCGACGATTGCCCCGAAGGGGCCCAACATGTCAGCCCAGGGGAAGCGGAGGCGAGGAACGAGCCGAAGCGCAGCCCTGGGAGCGCGGTAGAGAAACGTCCGGGTGCCTGGGGACGAGTCCTGCGAGCCCCCAGTGGAAGGACTAACCACAGAGAACACAGAAGACTGAGAGGCAGAAGAATAGGACGCGGATGAACGCGGATTGGGCAGGATCACCGCGGATAAAATGAAACTTAGGAACATCGCCTCGTGTGAGCCGGGCCGTCCCCGGCCCCGGACTTTTTCAGGAACACGAATCCACGCTAATCCCCACTAATGTCTTCCTATTAGCGCGGATTAGTGTTCCCAAATCTTCCTACTACCTACGCGGGTGGCACCGACAGTCGGACGGGGTCAACGGTGTCACTCAAGCAAATTCTGTTCGGCCGATTGTCGGTGTGCGCAGCACAAGAGGCTTCAGGCTTGGGAGTACTCGAATACCTCTTGTCGCAAGCGACACCGACACGTGCCCGATCGAAGTCTTCACACCGAGCACAAACCAAGCGGGCAAGTGTCGGTGCCCCCCAAACCGTGACCCCCTGGGGGCTCGCGGAACTCGTCCCCAGCCACCCGTGCCACCAATCGCAGAGTCGTCCAGAAGGTCTTCTCCATACGGAGTAGGGAGGTACTAGGGGCTACGCGCTCTCGCGGTATCCAATATGGAACAACCGGCGATAGACGTCGCACCGGGCGAGCAACAACTCGTGGCTGCCGGCGTCGAGGATCTCGCCCTTGTCCATCACCACCACGCGGTCGGCGAGCGAGATCGTGCTCATGCGGTGCGTGATGATCAGCGTGGTGCGGTTGCGAGTGAACTCGTCGAGCACCTGGTGAATCAGCTTTTCGCTCTCCAGGTCGATCTGGCTGGTCGCTTCGTCGAGAATCAGAATCTCCGGATCGCGGAGAATCGCCCGCGCGAGCGCGATGCGTTGACGCTGGCCGCCGCTAAGACGGTTGCCACCAGGGCCGACGATGGTCTCGTAACCATTCGTAAGCCGCTCGGTGATGAACTGATGCGCGTGCGCCTTGCGCGCTGCCGCCTCGATCTGAAACATCGGCACGTCGCCCGCGCCGTAGGCAATGTTCTCGGCGACCGTCGCGTTAAACAGCAGCGTCTCTTGCGACACCATGCCGATCCGCGAACGCAGATCGTGCAGCTTCACATCGGCAATGTCGACGCCATCGATCGTCACACGGCCTTCGTTCGCGTCGTAGAACCGCGGCACCAGCGACAACAGCGTGGTCTTGCCGCAACCGTTCGTGCCGACGATCGCAATGGTCTCGCCCGCCGCGACTTCCAGATTGATGTCGTGCAGCACCGGGTTGTCTTCGTTGTAGCCAAACGAAATGTTCTCGAACCGTAGGGCTTTGGTCAGCTTCGGCAGCGGCTTGGGATGCGCGGGGTCTTTGATCTTCGGCTCGGTGTCGAGTACCTGGAACACACGATCGCTCGCGGCCGCCGATTGCTGGAGGTCGTTGAACACCGTGGACAAACGCCGCGCGGGATCGCTCATGCCCACGAGCATCGCGAAGAACATCGCCATGTCGCCATGCGTGATGGCCTGGTTGCTGATCGGAATCCATCCAAACAAGTGCGTGTGATGCCCCAGCACCAAGTAACCACCTACGAGAGCCGCCGTCAGCACCATCGCCATGCCCAGGTTCTCAGTCAGCGGGCTCACCAGCGAGTTGTAGGTCGCGATCCGCATCTGCCGACGGTAATAAACGTGGGCCGACTGCTCGAACTTATCGCGCTCGGCCTGCTCCATCGTAAACGCCTTGATCAGCTTCATGCCGGTCAGCGTCTCGGTAAGCGTTTCGTAAATGCTCGAAAGTTCTTCCATCGCCCGGCGATTCGCCCGCTTCAGTGACTTGGCGAGCACCGTGATCATGTAGGCCGCTGGCGGAACCACGATAATGGTGATCAGCAGCAACCGCCAACTGACGAACGCAGCGCCAGCGATGCACGCGATCATCTTCAGCGGTTCGCGAACCGCCATGCCGAACAGCGTCTGCACGCCGAGGCTCATGGCGTTGAGGTCCGTAGTGCAGCGATTCATCAAGTCGCCGCGACCTTGATGGCTGTAGGCGGCCATATCGAGCCGCATCAGGTGTTCGTAGAACTGCTTGCGAAGCTCGAAACCAACGCGATTCCCGAGCCGCGAGATAAGCACTTGATTGATTACGCGAACGAAGTTCTTCAGTAGCGTGCTGACCATTAACGCGGCACACACCACGACAAGCGTCTCGAACGGCGTGGTCGGAAGCCACCGCGTCGCGATGGGGGCGAAGTAGGTAAACGTCTTCTCGCGGACCTGCTGTGCGTCGAGCTTGAACTGCTCACGCGAGATGGCACTGTAATTAGCCTCTTTGTCGACCGACAGCTCGGCAATCTTCGCCTCGGCCTCGGCAATCTGCTTCTGGCTGTCCGCGACCTCTTCGTTCATCCACTGAGGGATCGATTTGTCCAGCATCACCACGTCGACCACCCAGTACACGGCCGACAGGCTACCCGCCCACAAGATCGCCACGATCAGCGAAGTGAACATGCAAGCGATCACGTTCGCGCGATGACGAAGCGCGATCTTCAAGACACGGCTGAAGCTAGACATGGCGAAACGGCGGGCGCGGGGGGATGGATGCAAGCAAGGGCGACCTGGCTTTTAGCAGATGCCGCCACTTCGACCAATATCGACCGCTCGCGCCGCCAGCACGCCCCGCGCAGCAACGCTAGCGCACTTAGTCCCCGTCACCCACAAACTAAACCACCCTGCTAGCACCCCCGTGGCGTAAGCTTCCAGCTTGCGATCTTGGCCCGTAGCCGAGTTCGCCAGAATTCGGGCAGGTAGGAAACAGGAGGAAACGGAGGGAACAGAGAGAAGAAAGGAGCAGTTGGAACAGGAACGATGAAATCGTTAATACAGCCCCGAAGGGGCGCGACATGCCAGCCCAGGGGAAGCGAAGGCGAGGTACGAGCCGCAGCGCAGCCCTGGGTTAGTGGAACCACAGAGAACACAGAGACCAATCTCGTTTAACGCCCAGCCGCAGGCGCCGGCTACCTCCGACATAAGAGAGAACTGCGGGTGCCTGGGGACGAGTTCCACGAGCCCCCAGAGGAACAAGCCAACCACGGAGAACACAGAGGACGCAGGGAACCGAGAGATAAGCACGCATTGATTGCAGCAGTTCCACGAAGTGGAACCACAACAGAGCGAAGGGTCGCAAGGTGAGGAACGAGCCGCCGCGCACCCTGGTAGCAAACACAGAGAGAAAAGAATAGGACGCGGATGAACGCGGATTGGGCAGGATTACCGCGGATAAGAAGAAACGTGGGAACATCGCTCCGTGTGAGCCGGGTCGTCCCCGACCCCGGATGATTCTCGGGAACACTAATCCACGCTAATCTGCACTAATCAAATTCCTATTAGCGAAGATTAGTGTTCCTCCCTTGATCCTATTCTTTCTTCTTTCCTCCTGTGTCCTCTGTGCTCTCTGTGGTCAGCCTTCACTTCTGGGGGCTCGTGAAACTCGTCCCCAGCCACCCGAAGCTCTCTCTTCTTTCTTCGATCCCTTCGTTCCCATCTGTTCAAAACCTCCCCGAACTCTTGCGAGTCCGGCTACCAATTCACAATCCGCGTTCATCCTGCCCAATCCGCGTTCATCCGCGACCTATTCTTCTTTTCTCTCGTGTCCTCCGTGCCCACTGTGGTTCCCCACTTCGTGGCGTAAGCTTCCAGCTTGCGGGTCTTCCCTGCGCTAAGTTCTGGCAAGCAGGATGCTTACCACACGTGCTAGCGTCTCCGCGTCAGTTGCTGCCACAAGCTAATCAGGATCAGCGTCAGCCCCGGCGCGATGAGCGTGAATAGCACGAAGAACGGGCGGTCTTCGCCGCCGCGCCACAGTCCCCCAACCGCCGCGGCTGCCACGGCGAACAGCGTCGTGATCATGATCAGCAGCCCGATACCAAACCGCGGGCCGCTTTGGATTTCAGGGTTTTCGTCCATGGCTGGGCTTTCGTTTCGTTGAGTTGCTAGCGCGTCGGCATGGCCTGGCGGTAAGGTCTTCCCATTCTACGCACCTTGTCGCTTCATATGGAGCTACCGCGTTTTATTGGAGTATACCGGTTGTGCCGCCGATACCAGTGGTACGGAAAACATGGGCGCATGATCCAGAACTACTCGCGCTCTTTTCGATTTCTTGGGGGGGAAAACTCGATGATTCGTATTCTAGCCGCGGTGCTGCTGTGCGCCGCCAGCAGCGTTGGCTGCTCGGGCCTCAACGGGATGAACTCCCGTGGCCCCATCGCGTCGCAGCAAGCAATGAACCGCAACGCACCGCGTCCGCTCATCCAGCGCGCCGCCTTCGACACGCCCGGCATCGGCGTCACCGACATGGAGTGTCCCTACGGCGAAGGCTGCCAGGGATGCGGCATGTGTGGTGACTGCAGCGGTGCCGTCGATCGTGCCGTGAGCTGTGCTATCGATTGCCCCGGCTGTGGCGACGCTTGCGGCAATGGTGGGTGCTACGGTGGCCAAGGTTGTGGTCCCGGTGGCTGTCAGGGTGGCGGTTGTGGTCAGATGGGTGCTTGCACCTGTGGTGGCCAAGGACGTTGTGGTTGCTGCATGAAGATCCGCAGCATCATGGCGAATTGCTCGTGCGGTGGCCAAGGCCAGTGCCCCTGCTGCCAGCACGTCAAGTCCATGATCGGCGGTCCCTATGCGGGCCACACCGATGCCATGTACAACTTCAACCCTGGTCCGCCCGCGGCTCAAACGGCCTACCCGTACTACACGACCCGCGGCCCGCGTGACTTCCTCAATTGCAACCCGACTCCAATCGGGCCTTATTGAGAACCTTCGCACAAGGCCCCGCGAGCACGCACACAACTGGTGTTGCGTGCTCCCGGGCTCTGCGAGTACAAGCCCGACTATCGCGTGAACGGACTCACGCTGTAGGCCGCACCTAGGCGAAACGGATTTCGCCGGTGCGGCCTTTTTTTATGCGCCGATGCGAAGGCAGAGCCTCCGAAAAAGTAGCCAAATTGTCCAGAATTCTGGCACCCCTAGAGCGACTTTGTGCACTCTAGTACTGAGGCTCTGTAACAAGAGAGGATGCTGGGTGGCTGGGGACGAGTCCTGCGAGCCCCCAGAGATTAAAGCTGACCACAGAGAGCACAGAGGCCGCGGAGGTAAAAAAGAATAGGACGCGATTGAACGCGGATGCTCGCTCGTAGCCGGACTCGCAAGAGTTCGGGGAGAGGTTGAACAGAAGCAAACGAAGCAACTGACCCCTTCGAGCTCCACGAAGTGGAACCACTTCAAATCGTCATCGCGATTAATACCAGGAACACTGCAACCGCAATCGCTACGGCGATCACCAGGGCGATTACCACAAAGAACGTCAAGATCAACGTTCCGAAGCCACGCAGGCTCGAGAACTGATGTGCCTCGCCAACAGCCCGCGATGCCACGACGATCTGCCAGAGTACCACCAACATTCCCAGCGACATGATGACCCATGTCCAAGGAGGCATGATGGCAAACTGCGCCCATATGGTCACGGGTGGCCCACCGGGGCGCTGAACGAGAATGGCGGCCGGACCTGTTGTCAAATAGTGGATCCCAATCAAGGCATTCAGCGGTGCCATCCAAAGCCCTGGAACCGTGCTCCACGCCAGCGCCGTCCTACACTCGAGCGCCCGTGCGACGCCACCCAATAAGCGGCCCGCAACCCCGACCAGCCAGGCACTTACATATAGCCAGATAACTCCGAAGATCGCTCCAACGAGAACGAGCGCGACTAGAGTGGCCACGCGCTGACCCAATTCAGGTGCCATTGCCATCACGTTGTTGCCCGCTTGTCCAGCAACGCCCGTCAACACGCCAAGCAGCAGAACATTGCGGGTGGGGTCGTTGTCTAGCTGCTGCCGCACCGTCTCTCGCGGCTTCGTCCACATCGAAACCCACGGATACAGCGGCTCGCCCGAGCGAGTGACATAACCATGTTCGCGGCTCTCCACCGCCAGGGGCGACACGAAGGGATTCTGCGCGGCGAAATCATCCTGTCGCTTCGGAAAGCCTAGTTCGTCGGTCGAATTCTCCACGCTTACCCCCTCGCAAGTTGAAACTAATCTTACTTCAAGCTATCGCGGGAGATTGTAACCCAACGGCCGGAGTCGTACCAACTGCAAAGGACTCGCCATTTGGACCACGCACGGCAGGCACTTGTGAGTCCGCTAGGCCACAGCGAGTAAAAAATCTAACGTCGCGAGCACGGCAACAAGCAGTGCCGTGGCAATCGCCCCGCCGATGAACACCGTCGCAAATCCCCGGAGACTTCGAAACCGATGCGCCTCTCCCACGCCCTGCGAAGCGAGGTACAACTGCCAAACGGACACGACGGCCGCCACGCCGATCGCCGTTTTAATCCAAGGAACGTAATCCAGCTGGATGTCATCCGACCCCGAGCTATTATCCGCCAACACCAGGATCTCAAAACCGAGAGTACACGCGTAAACACTTGCTGCAAGATACAGGGGCAGCAGCCACATGCTCGGCACCTTACTCCACGCGATCGCCGTACGGCATTCGCGACTTGTTCCCGTGCCTCCCAACGATCGCCCAACGAACGCGCATGCCAAGCCGTGAAGAAAGACATGTACCACGCCAAACACTGCGCCGAAAACCACGCTCATGGCAAGCAAGATGAACCGGAGCCAAACGTCTTCCTCCAGCGGAGGGTACGACAGACCAACGTAGACGACGAAGGTGAACACCCCGCTGAGCATTGCAAGAAGAAACGCCCGCCCTCGCCTTGGAGAATCGATCAACTGCCGCACCGTAGCGCGGGGATCGTTCATCATCGAGAACCAGGGATTGAGAGTTCCCTCCGCATTGGTTGCTTCGACGCTGATTGCAGCCGACTCATAAGGATTGAGCGGTTCGAGATTGTCCGTTCCTTGCCGAGCTTCCAGATCGCCGTTCGGATTCACCACGCTCGTCCCCCCTCACTATTTAGCACTAGGCGCTCTTCCAGCAATGCGTCGGATTGTAACCCAACCGGCGCAGCCGTAGCAACTCAAAAGAAGAACGCCCTGATCACCGTGAGCCGGGCTGTCCTCGGCCCCGGACGATCTAGAAAGGGCCGCACACTCAATATAAACCCGTAGCCGGATTCGCAAGAATTCGGGCCGCCCTTGGTTCGCCCGAACTCTTGCGAGTCCGACTACCAATAAAAGAATCCCCGGCACGCAGAACCTTTGTCATTCTGAGGGAGCCCCGGCGACTGAAGAATCTCGCCCCTAAGTAAATCGCTCCACATCCATCCAGTCCGCGTTCGAACCCAAACCAAATGGAACAGAGATCCTTCAGTCGCCTAGGCTCCCTCAGGATGACACAGGGGCGGGCTCCTTCAGGATGACACACGCAGAACATCCTCAGGATGACATAGTGCAAGAACGTTTCTTACACCGCCGTGGCGATCAGCGTGATGTTCTGCCCGCCGAAGCCAAAGCTGTTCGACAGCGTGGTTTTGATCGGCACCTCGCGCGGCACGTTCGGCACGTAGTCGAGGTCGCAGTTGGGGTCGGGCGTTTCGTAATTGATCGTGGGTGGTGCGACGTTGTGCTTCATCGCCATCAGGCAGATGATCAGCTCGGTCGCGCCAGCCGCTGCGATCAGGTGGCCCGTCATGCTCTTGGTGCTCGACACGGGAACCTTGTACGCGTGGTCGCCAAACGCCTGCTTGATCGACAACGTCTCCACCTTGTCGTTCACCGTCGTGCTGGTGCCGTGGGCGTTGATGTAGTGGATGTCCTGCGGCGTCATCCCCGCGTCGGCGAGCGCCATGTTGATACACGTCGTCGCGCCGCGGCCCTCGGGGTGCGTGTCGGTGATGCGGAACGCGTCGGCAGTGGTGCCGTAGCCGGCGAGCTCGCCGTAGATGGTCGCCCCACGCTTGCGGGCGTGTTCGTACTCTTCGAGCACCACCATCGACGCCCCTTCGCCGAGGACGAAGCCATCGCGATCGCGATCGAACGGCCGACTCGCCGCCTGCGGGTTGTCGTTGCGCTCGGAGAGTGCCGTGAGCAAGTTAAAACCGGTGACGCCAAACGGATGAATCATGCTATGCGCCCCGCCGGAGAGCATCGCATCGACATCGCCGCGGCGGATCATCTCGGTCGCTTCGCCAATCGCTTGGCTGCTGGCGGCACACGCGGTCAAGCAGTTGACGTTGGGCCCCTGCGCGTTGAACATCGCGGCGAGGTAAGCCGCGGGCATGTTCGGTTCTTGCTCGAGTTCGAGCTGCGGGTCGAGCTCATCAAGGCCTCGGCGGACGAACGTCCCAAGGTCGAACTGCCCGCCAGCGAGCGAGGCCACCATCATACGACTAAACGCATCGAAGTCCTGCTGCCCTTCGCCCGCACCGAGGTAGACACCCAGCCGCTGCGGATCGACGGTGCCAAGCAAACCCGAGTCGTTCATCGCCTGCTTCGCAGCGCCGGCGGCAAAGCGAGTGTGGCGGCCGCGGTGGGCCCATTCGGCGGCGTCCTCGCCCTCGGCGGCGATCGACCAGTCGCGGACTTCCGCGGCGATCTTCGTCGGGAAGTTACTCGCATCGAACAGCGTGGTCATGCCGACGCCGCTCTTCCCCTCCATCAAGTTCGCCCAAAGCGCCGGCACCGTAGTACCCAGCGGCGTAACACAACCAACACCGGTGACGACAACTCGACGTTTCATGGGAGGTCCTGAGGGTGGTTTGAGGGGCGGGAGATTATACGCATGGGGAGTAAGATCGTCACGCTAGTTAGTAGGTGAGTAAGTGAGTAGGTGTTGCAATCCAACACCTACTCACCTACTCACTTACTAACCTACTCACTTTCCCGCCATCTCCAGCGGCAGGCCGTAGTCCTGGGCCCGCATGCGGGTGCCGTCTTGCTTGACGCCGACTTCGAAGATGCCAACCAGGTGGAGCCAGTGAGCCAGGTCCTTGGGGTCGAACAGACGCATCGGCATGTCGGCCGAACGCATCTCGCCCGTGTCGCCACCCTTTTGCAATCGCGCGAAGAAGATCTCGCCCTCGGCACGCAGCTCGTCGCCGACATGCCCCGTGACCAACACTACCGCACCAACGTCGCGGAGGTTGTCGATCTGTGCACGGTAGGTGATGGTTTCGCCGCCTCGTGTGATTCCATGAAACACCAGCTTCGAGAACTTGGCGAGCACCACCAGTTCTTTGAACTCGTAGATCTCACTCACCAACAGGCCACCCGTCTGCGCCATTCCCTCGGCCATCAGCGAGTGAGGCATTGTGGGATAGGCGTCCCAGTGGTCGTGCATGAAGTTGTCGGACAGCGCAACGCCCTTATGGCCGACGGCATGCGACGACGCGACGAACTCGGTGAAGCGATCGACCCAGAACCAGCGCATGGGGACGTTTTCTCGAGGGACTTAGCGACAGGGTGAATGACCAATGTGAAATGACCAATGACCAGTGGGAACTTGGTCATTGGTCAGTGGGTTTTTGGTCATTAGAGCTTTACGCGGACAGCTTGTGCTCGACGAACGCGCACATGTCGCCAACGGTGAGCTGCTTGCCCAGGTTTTGAACCTGCGGATTGGCTTCGAACTTCGACAGATTCGCGAACGGCATCCGCTCCTTGAGCTTCGCAATGCCGGTGGCGTTTACCTTGCCGTCAGCGACATACTCGCTGTTGGTCAGGATGTCTTCGGGGAACAGTTCGCCCCGCTCGATCTTGATGTCGAAGCTCTTCTCCAGACGGAACACGATGTCCAGGAAGTCGATCGACTCGGCGTCCAGGTCGCCCTGCAGGGTCGCCTCGGGGGTCACTTCGTCCTCGTCCACGCCCAGTGCGTCGACCAGTGCTTCTTGAACCTTGGCGAAGATCTCTTCTTGCGAGGGCATGGCCTCAAACTCCTCTAGGGGTATTTCGATTTTCGTAGCTCATGGAAAACAACTATCAGCCGTTGCTCGCCAAGCGTCTCTCTAAACCCGCACGCAGGCGGGAAGCATCTCGGGTTTCGCGATCGCGCGGGCGACCTTGCTCAGGTAAGTTCGCACGCGGGCGTCAGTTTCCGCTTGATCGGGGTCGCTGTCGGCTAGGCTGTAACGCTCCAGGACAATGCGCCCGCTCAGTGTAGTTTGTTCGCCGACGGTGCCCTCGACCTTGAAGGTCGCCAGGCGCTCGTCTTTTTTGATCTGCTCGACCGTCACGCGGAGCTGCCGGCCGGGCGGAACAAAGCTGGCGTATTTGATGTTCTTCGCTTCGCGGAGCACCACGATCGTGTCGGCCATGTTGTCGGTGAGCCGCAACAGCCAGGCAGCCGCCTGGGTCGCCGCCTCGAGCATGAACACGCCGGGGAGCACGGGAAACTCCGGAAAGTGGTCCTCCAGGTAATCTTCGCTGTAGCTAACCGTCTTCACACCGGTGAGCGTCTCGCCCGGGGTAAACGATTCGATAGCATCAAGCAGCCAAAAACGCATGGGAAACGCTCGGGGGTTCGAAAGTCGCCAGGGATGCGCTAGCCGCTATTGCACCATCGACACGCCGGCCCGCGAAATTGCGGGGCAAGAGTGACTTGGTAGGTTAGGTAAAACGAATTTCGGATTATACCGATTGGGCAAAATACCCACAACGGCTACCAGCCGGTCCGGATTTTCGGCATCGAGCTCCGAAAACCGGGACGCCCTGAGGCGAATCGGCTGGCAGTCCGGAATCCACCCTCCGCCGACGGCACCTCTCGGCTAAGGGGTTTCGGCGGATCGCGGGCGCGAGTTGAGCAAATTGTTTCACGTGAAACGATTTGGCGCGGTTTGGTTGGCCTCCGGTGGTGAGGCACCCGAACTTGAGAAATTGTTTCACGTGAAACAATTTTGCACGCTTGGGTGCAACAACCGGAGACGGTGGTTTATGAACAGACGTTCCCCTGCCCTCATTGGAACGTACGCGCGAGTACTTTCAAGTCTTTTTCTTGGCGGAAACTCGAGAATGTTCGTAGCCGGACTCGCAAGAGTTCGGGGTGTAAACGGAGAAAAGAGAGAGAGCTTCGGGTGGCTGGGGACGAGTTCCGCGAGCCCCAGAGATTAAGGCCAAACACGGCGAGCACGGAGGACACAGGAGGAAAGAAAAATAGGACGCGGAGGAACGCGGATTGGGCAGGATGGTCGCGGATTAAGGGAGGAACACTAATCTGCGCTAATCTTCGCTAATAGGAATTGATAAGTGTCGATTAGCGTGGATTAGTGTTCCCGAAGATCATCCGGGGTCGGGGACGACCCGGCTCACTCGGTCAGATGTTCGCACGTCTCTTCTTATCCCCGGTAATCCTGCCCAATCCGCGACGATCCGCGTCCTATTCTTTTTCTTTTCTCTCTGAGCTCTCTGTGTTCTCTGTGGTTAGCTCGTCCCCAGGCACCCGGAGCCTTGTTCCGGATTCTCCGTTGACGTCGGTTGCGGGTTGCGCGTACCCTGCCTCGCCCCACTCTTCTTCTTCTCACCCTACGCACGCGGACTGGCCATGAACCGTCTCGCCGTTGTCGTTCGAACTGCGCTCGCGTGGGTGGTGGTTGCTGCGCCGAGCTTTGGTGAGGAACTGGAGCAAGTACGCGAGGGGGTGCATGCTCCCGATCCGCCGAGTGCGCCGTCCACGCCGCGCGAACCGTCGAACGACTCCTGGGACGATCCCTGGGACGACAGCAACGACTCCTTCGATGATGCCGTCACCTACTTGGTGCTTGCGGTCGTAGCGGCGCCGTATTGGATTCCGTACTCGACGTTCGACGAACCCGGTTACGAACGCTTCGCTGGTTATTGCGAGGAGTTCGATCACTTGCCCTTCAAAGACTCCGAATGGTTCTGCAGTTCGAACTACATCGTCGCCTCGGCCAGAGCTCAGGCCGAGTACGGCACCAACTATGGCGATATGCAGAGTGTGGGGACGCGACTGCAGATCGACTCTCCGCTGTTGCGCACTTCGATCGAGTCGTCGTGGACCAACTACTACGAAGACCTGCCTAGCGGTACGGACCATCTCGCTCTGGGAGATGCCAACCTGGTGTTCCGCTTCGTACAGAATCCGCGCACCACCTGGCGTAGTGGTGTTGGACTGAACTGGCTCAACGCCTCGGACGGCGACATCGGGTTTAACTTCACCTACGGTGTCGACGTTTTGCCCATTCACCCTGTTGTTTGGTCGAGCGAAATCGACCTGGGCACCCTCGGCAACGCCAGCTTGTTTCGCATCCGCACGACGATTGGCGCGCAGTGGCTGGATGGCGAGCTCTACACCGGTTTCGAGTACGTCGACATCGAAGACGCACAGATACCACAGATGCTGTTTGGATTTCGGTACTGGTGGTAGGAACGAAGAACGGGTGATTGGGGACGAATTCCGCGAGCCCCCAGGCACCCGGAGGTTTCTCTTACGTTGGAGGTAGCCGGCGCCTGCGGCTGGGCGTTAAACGAGCTCACCCAGGGCTGCGCTGCGGCTCGTACCTCGCCTTCGCTTCCCCTGGGCTGGCATGTCGCGCCCCTTCGGGGCTACTCGGCATCTCCTTTGTTCCCTTGGTTGCCTTCTGTTCGTCTCTCTTTCCTTCCCTCTGTTTTCTCCGTTTTCTCCTGTTTTCTATTTCTCGTTTCTGTTTTCTCGTACTCTCTCCTCTGATCTCTCGTTTCCTCCAGTTTGTTGCCTGCCCGGATTCTGGCGAGTTCGGGTACGAGAAACTAAGATGACGCGGCGTTTCATTCATGCACTGTCGGGGAGAGCAGCGTGGCTAGTTCGTCGCAGGGTGTTCGTGTGTTGATCGTTGGCGAGACGGTTTACAAGATCCATACGCACTTCAAGGGGTTTGCGTCTTACGAAACCGGCTACTGCTCGTTGTCGCTTGAGCCGTTCCTGAAGCGGTTCGAGGGATTGGGGTTCGATTTCACGTTCATGCCGAACCATGAGGTGTCGCTCCGCTTCCCGCTAACCGTTGACGAGATGTCGCAGTACGACGCGATTGTGATTTCCGACGCGCCGGCCGACAGTTTTCTGCTGCATCCCGATACGCTTGCCGGGGCGATCGTGCCAAATCGACTGGCATTACTTGGTGAGTACGTCGCGCAGGGTGGCGGGCTGGCGATGGTGGGAGGCTGGATGTCGTTCGGAGGTTTTCACGGCAAGGCCCACTACGCGTTCAGCCCGCTGGCCGAGATTCTGCCGGTGGGGATATTGCCGCACGACGACCGGATGGAAGTGCCCGAGGGTTGCGTGCCGGAGATCGCGATGGCGGAGCATCCGATCCTGGCGGGCCTGCCGACCGAGTGGCCCGACTTCTTGGGTTACAACCGCGTGTTGCCGAAGCGTGGCGAGACGGTGCTGGCGTTTCCGAAGACGGGCGATCCGTTGTTAGTGACCGAGCAGGCCGGCGCGGGACGGATGGCGTGCTTCACGTCGGACATCCTGCCCCACTGGGGCTCGCCGCGGTTCTTGGAGTGGGAGGGGTACGTGCCGTTCTGGAGTAATTTGTTCCGGTGGCTGGGTGGGCTGTGATGCGGAAGTTTTTGAACCACAGAGGGCACGAAGGGCACGGAGAAGATTTTGGAACACTAATCTTCGCTAATCGACACTAATAGGAACTTGATTAGTGTCGATTAGCGTGGATTAGTGTTCCGAAGTTTTCCGGGGTCGGGGACGACCCGGCTCACATGGGCGCTCTCTCCACTCGGTGTCCACGGTGCTCTCTGTTCGTCAGCTTTCCCCGAGACGTATATTGGCGAAGATGCGAGTTAGCTCTTAGGGCGAATATTCTCCCAATAACTTTCGTCCATCTGCAGTTTGTTTCCGAGCGAAGTAAATCTCGCGTACAGCTGGGGACTGACTTGTGTACCTGATGCGGCAATCGTCGCAGCTATGGTATCGAGCGCTAGCTCAAATTCATTGTGGTCCCTGTAATGGCTAGCTTCGGCAAATGCTTCCGCTGGCAGCAATTGTCTTGCCGATAGTAGCACTTCTGCGAGTTCACGTTCCACGTACTGATACGACATGTCCATTGTGGGCTCCTCAGCACACCCAGGGCTGCGCTGCGGTTCGTTCCTCACCTCCGCTTCCCCTGGGCTGTCATGTTAGGCCCCTTCGGGGCTCGATCGCGTGCTCTACAAACCCTTCTTCAAACCCAGGTCGTGGTAGAAGTGAGTGACCTTCTCTTGGTTTTCGAGGAGCCAGTCGATCGAGGGTTCGTTGGCGAGGGCTTTCTTGATCACCTTGACGGTCGCGGCGCGGTGGACGTCGAAGAGTTCGGCGTGGTTGATTTCATTGACCTTCGTGACGCTCGGGTCGAGCCACACGCTGTAGATGATGCCGAGCTCGTTGGCTTTGGTGCGGTCGATGATTCCTTCGCGAACACAGTCTAAGACGCCATTCGCGATGCCGGCTTGGACGCTACCCATCAGGACGTTGGTGTAGGCACCGTCGGAGACCGTGACCTTGCTGACCATGAGCGTCGCGGGGCGAACTTGGACGTCGCAGTTCAGGATGGCGAATACGCGAGTGTGGCCCTTCACTTGGTCGCCGAGTAGCGTGGCGAGCGCGGTGCCGAGCGGGCCGTCGAGTTCGCCAATGGCAATCTCGGGCTCGGCGCACATGTAGTCTTCGGAGCCCTCGACCATCGCCTCTGCCGTCCGTAGTCCGATCCGCATGAGAAACCTCCACGTGAAGTGAGAATGTTGTGTGCCGAGGATTTTAGGGGGAGACGAATAGAGACGCTAGTAGCCGAACGTCCGTGGGGAAGATTTGGAACAGAACGGAACGAGAGAAAAAAGAGAGGACGTTGGGTGGCTGGGGACGAGTTCCACGAGCCCCCAGAAGTGCGGACCAACCACGGAGCGCACGGAGGACACAGGAGGAAGGGAAAGAAAGAATAGGACGCGGATGAACGCGGATTTGGCAGGATGGTCGCGGATATCGATTGGTAGTCGGACTCGCAAGAGTTCGGGGGGATTTGGAACAGAAGGAAACGAAGGGGACGAAGAAATCTGGAGCGTTCTACTTCGCAGAAAGCTCGTCCGCAGCATTCCCTCAATTCGCGAGGATTCGCGTTATTCGCGGGCGCGTCTTGCTTGGCTGCGTTTCAAGCGTGGCAAGGGGCGAGATTCTTCGGTCGCTGGGGCTCCCTCAGAATGACAGGGGCTCCGCCGGAATGACTTGGAGCGCTCAACTAGCCGAACAATTCCATCACCGCTTCGCCTTCGTCGACTAGTTGAATCGGCCGGCCGATGAGGCTCATGTTTTCGTGTTTGGGTTCGATGCCTAGCAGGGTGTAGATGCTGGCGAACAGTTCTTTTACTTGCACGGGGCGCTCGGTGACTTCGGCGCCGCTGGCGTCGGTTTCGCCGATGACTTGGCCGCCGCGGACGCCGCCTCCGGCGAGGGCCACGTTGAACGCCCGGGGGAAGTGATCGCGGCCGCTGCGGGCGTTGATCTTCGGCGTGCGGCCGAACTCGCCCATCCACACCACCAGAGTGTCGTCGAGCATGCCACGTTGGCGAAGGTCGGCGATGAGCTGGGCCATCGGTTGGTCGATTTCATTGGTGAGCGTCGCCACGCGCGAGAAGTTATCGTCGTGAGTGTCCCAGCCACCGACGTTCACCTCGACGAACGTCACGCCGCGCTCGATGAGCCGTCGAGCCATCAAACATCCGGCACCGAACTTCGACTCGCCATACGCGGTGCGCATCGCGTCGCTTTCCTGCTGGATGTCGAACGCTTCCATCTTGGGGCTCAGGATCATGTCGCTCGCGGCGTCCACGAGCTTGCGGTGGTCGTTCACCAAGTCGGTTCCTTCGGCCCGTGCGAATTCGCTGTCGAGTCCTTGCAGCAGTCCAAGTCGACGCAGATAGCGGTCGCGGCTGGTGGTGGGCGAGCTGTTTGCCGGCGGCTGCGTCGGGTTGTCGAGCACCAGGGGGTCGTAGTCGACCCCCAGGAATCCCGCGTTGCCGCCCCCCTGAACCCGCGCACCAATGCGGACGAAGCTCGGCAGTTCGTTCGCGGCGTCGCCGATCTGATGGACGACGTTCGAACCAAGCGTCGGGAACTTTACGCCTCCCATCGGAAGGTAGCCGTGGTGCATGTAGAAGCTGGCTCGCGGGTGGCTGCCCTCTTTGCTGGTCATCGAACGAATGATGGCAATCTCGTCCATCACGTCGGCCACGCGGGGCAGGTTCTCGGCGATCTGAATGCCGGGCACCGCGGTCGAGATCGCTTTGGTCTCGCCACCGTTCGCGTGATCGGGCTTGGGGCTGAATGTCTCGAACTGGCTTGGTCCGCCCGACATCCACAACAGGATGCACGCCTTGTTGCGCTTCCGCAGATCGTCCGCTGCGAGCGCGATGCGATCGGTCCACGTCATCGCCCCGAGTGCCGTGCCGGCGACGCCCACCGCGCGGAGGAAGTCACGCCGCGAGGTGAGGCCATGCTTGTTGGCCGAGACACGAATGTGATGCTGCAGGCGCGGGAACATCGAGACGCTCCAAGGGTTAGCGGTAGGCGCGGAGTCCATGCTTACTGTAGGAGGGGTCTCCGACCCCCGATCTTCGGAGTCAGAGACTCCTCCCACACCTTGCGCAAGGATTTCAGTATAAACCGCCCGAATCCCCGGAGCGAACTCGTCGCTAGACGACCGCAGCGGGAGACAGCGTGCAGAGGACCACGGCGGCATAGTGGAACGCGGTACCCGCGATCACGAACAGGTGCCACACGGCGTGGTGGTAGCGGAGTTGCCGCCAGAGGAAGAAGACGACGCCAATCGAGTAGGCCGCTCCGCCGAGCCCAATGAGCACCATGCCGGCCATTGGCATCACTTGCAGGATCGGTCCGATGGCGAACAGGGCCGACCAGCCCATCGCCACGTAGATCGCAGTGCGAATGTTGGTGGAGTGGGTGCGTTCGGCGAGCTCGCCATAAATGCCAAACGCCGCGACGATCCACACAAAGCCGAGCAGGCTCCAGCCGATTGGCGTCCGCATGTTGGCCAGGATGAACGGGGTGTAGCTGCCGGCGATCAGCAGGTAGATGGCCGACTGGTCGTACCGCCGCCACCGCTGCTTGGCCTCTTCCAACTGCTGGGGCACAGCGTGGTAGATGGTCGAGGCGGCATACAGCACCACCATGGTGATGCCGAACACGCTGGTGCCGATGATGTGCCATACGCTTCCCTGTTGGAAGGTCCAAATCGCGAGCAGCACCATACCGACCGCGGCGGCCAGGGCTCCCAGGCCGTGGGTGATGGTGTTCGCCACCTCTTCCGATTCGGAGTAATCACGAAGATGGGTTTGTTCGGCGATACTAGCGAGTGTCATGGATCTAACACCTTTCGGACTTCGGAGGGTCGCAGCGACCAACTATTAAAATACCACCCCGAGGCGAGATTGTCGCGGCACGGGGCCCCAGCACGTGCTGGTTGGAGGGCGTCACCTCTTCTCCTACGCGAGTCGGGATGGGGTGTTACAGGTCCGGCCGAATTAATTTTCCGCAGGAAAACGCGAAGAGTAGCGATTCTCTCCCTACGTCCCCAGTTTCTCTCCAAGAGCACCAAGCGAGCCGGGTCGTCCTCGACCCCGGACTTTCGAAACCATGACGACATACACACGGTTAGAGGCCTTCCGGGGTCGGGGACGACCCGGCTCGCAGGTTGGGCGGCCTTGCTTGCCCCCGGCCCCTAATTCCGCGAAACTTAAGAGACACGAGCCAATCGGCGGTGATTCGGCTTCCCGCTTCTTTGCTAATCCTCGTCTCTCGCTTGGTTTTCGATGGCGGTCCGCAAGCTCAAATTCCTGCCCACCAAGGCCACGTTCTCGCTCGGCGAGCAGCTTGGCATGGGGACTGTGGGCGTGGTGTACCGGGCTACCAGCCCCGACATCCCCGAGCCGGTCGCGGTGAAGCTGCTGCACCCCAATGTTTCGGGCGACCAGAACATCGTGAATCGCTTTGAGCGCGAAATCACCATCATGGAGCGCCTCAACCATCCGCACATCGTCCGCCACTATGGCGGTGGCATGTTGGACGGGCAGTATTTCTACGCGATGCAGCTGCTCGATCACGGTTCGCTCAAAGACCGACTGCAAAAGGGACCGATTCCCTGGCCGCAAGTCGCGGCCTACTCGGTGCAGATCGCATCAGCGCTGCAGCACGCCCACAACCATGGCATCATCCACCGCGACTTGAAGCCGAGCAATTTGTTCTTCGACGCCGAGGGCAACCTGGTGCTCGGCGACTTCGGCATCGCCCGCGATACCTACTCGGCCGAGATCACCGACCATGGCGTGACGGTCGGCACTTACGCCTACATGGCCCCCGAGCAGATTCGCGCCGACGCGCAGATGAGCTCCAAGGCCGACCTCTACTCGCTCGGCTGCGTGATGTACGAGATGCTCACGGGGAAGCCGCCGTTCATGGGGGCGAACTTCGCCCAGGTGTGGGACCAGCACCTGCACAACGAGCCCCTGCCACTAGCCGAGCGCGGCGTCGAGTGCCCCGAGTGGCTGTCGAAGATGGTGATGCAGCTACTGGAGAAGGATCCCAACAAACGCCCGTTCAGCGCTCGCGCGGTCGAAGGGTATTTGATCCAGCACCTGGTCGAAGAGTTTGGCGAAGAGAAGTCGCGCAAACTGCTCCGCGAACTCCCGGCGATGCCCGTCGCGTCGATGCGCAAGGAAGAACCGCGGCTGTGGGTGCTGTGGGCCGCGGTGGCGGCGATCGTGTTCTTTTGCGCGGTGATGGTGCTGCGCGGGTAGGGGGATTACTCGAACCGCCCACCGCCACTGACACCGCTATTGAGATCGGTCACGCCGTAAGCGCCGTTGCTGCTGGCGGTGCCAGGCCGCACGACGGTCGCCGGGATCTTCGAATCGGTGATCAGCTTGGTATTGGGGGTGGTAAGGCGTGCGAGTGCCTGCTCGATCGATTCGCCATCGTTCAACCAAATGGCTCCGCCCGGTTGGCCCATATTGCTCTGCCGCCAGACGCTCTGGCCCTTGTAGGTGAGGGTGAGCGACGAGGGGCTGGGGGTGATCGTGTGCTCGACGATGTCTTCGGGGCGAGCATGGAAATGAAACCGCCCCTTGTTGATCTTGATGGATTGCGAAGGAAGCTGCTTGCAGATCGCCGTCAGCACCGTGTCCGACTTGTCGGACACCACGTAGCCCGCCTTCGCGAGGTTGGCCTCGAGCGCCGCCCGGACCTCGCTAGCAGAGATGATGTGCTCGTCGACGTCAATTTTAATGGCAACCGGATCGCCCGCTTGGGCAACGACTAGCGAACCGGGGGGGCCGAGGCTCGCAGCCTTGTCGACCATTTGCTTCGTCGGGAAGGGCATGCACCGCAGCGTCGCACTTTCGTGATCCTTGGCCACCATGCAAAGCATGCCATTGTTGATCACGCTTTGGCCATTGTGCATCGAGATGCCATCGAATTCCCACAGCAGTATCTGCCGCGGCATGTCGTAGAGGTACTGGTTCTGGTGGAACAAAAAGTCGCCTGCCCATTGCAGGTCGCCTGAGGGGAACATGGTTTGGTGGTCGAGCACCTCGGTTGGTTTGCCGGTGGTCAGATCCCACACGATCGCTCCTTGGTGCGTCATGCCAGCAAGCTTGTCGTTGTTGGGGCTGATCGCCAGCTTGTGCAACATCGACGTACCAAACTCGCCCGTCTCGATCGTGGCGACGTGCTCGCCCTCCACCAAGTCGACAAGGGCGATGCCGGCTTTCATCTTGATGGCCATGTACTGCCCATCGGGGCTCATCGCCACGTCGTCGTCGCCAAAGCCGCGGGAAACGGGAATGAGCGTCAACGCTTCGGCCGTCTTGATGTCCCACACGGTCATGACCTCGCCATGCCCGTTCACGGTCATCAGGTGGCCACCCGGCAGGAACCACGCGGCCTCGGTCTCTTTGCTGGGGCCAAAGCTCTCTTCTTTGTACGGCTCCCAGGCGGTCTTTGGCACCAACTGCCCGCCTTGCAATTGACCAATCATCAACGTTGTGTTGTCGTCATGAAAATCGTCAGAACGATAGGCCACCAAGCCCATGTCTCCTTCGACCGCCAGCACTTTGTGTTCGGGCGGAAGGGTCGCACAGCAGATGGACTTGCCGGACGTCAGATCGATTTGCTCGATGTACCACTGATCGTCCCCCCCCACCGCGCCCCGCTTGCGGACCAGCGTCGCCCGCTCTCCCGAGGCGGAAAGGAATAGCTGTCCGAAGTCTTCGAAGAAGGGCTTCGAATCCGGCAGCGGTTGCAGCAGCACGGTCCGCGGCTGGAGGTTCTTGGCCGTTGTCTTGGTGATGGTTTTGGGGGCGAACGTCCACTCGCTGAAGGTTTGCGGTGCGAGCGTGGTGGCCTTCGACTTATTGGCCGTCAGCATTTGTCCTTGCGGTGCCCCCATCGGTGTCCCGAGCGGTGCCGGGGTGGCGGCCACGGCGAACGGGTTGTCGGGATCGCCTCCCTGCGAACTCACGTACTCCTGATCCGCGGAGGCAAGCTTCGCCAAGGGAACTTCGATTCGCGACCCATCGGACTTCTCGAGAATCACCTTTTCGCCATTCATGCCGCGATAGCTCGCCTCGATCTTGAACTTGCCGGAAGCATCCGACCAGGTTCGGGTTTCAGCCACGGGGCCTTCTGCAAACGGCGAAACGCTTGGCGGCATCTCGGCCCGTCCGCGCGGAAACTCGGGGCGGCCAAACCCACGCGGTCGTGGGCGAGAAAGGGGACTCGCTGCGGGGGCCGCCGCGCCCCCTTCGAGCGCTCGAAGTTCCGACTCGAAGAACGTCCGAGTGAGCCGCTTCTCCAACTTGTCGGGCGCCAAGTCGGGCATCGAGCCGTCGTCGTCCAGGCGAACCGTGACCCGAGTGCCATTCCAATCGATCACCGTGCCGGGCACCCACTTGCCATTGCGACTGGCTTCGACGCGCGCGCCGACGTTGAACGCCGCCACGGCCGACCAACCAAAACCCAACGTAAGACATACCACCAACACCCACTGGCGGAAGCAAGACGAACTGGCCATCGCAAAAGTACCCGCAAAAAAAGAGAAGCAAAGCGATCAATTCCGTCACCGCAGCTTAAGCGAAAGGGGCCCGAGAATCCAGTATTTTCACCCCGCCCGCATCCAGCTTTTCTTGTCCCGCGAGCCACGGATGGTTAAGTTTTCATGCAGACGCGTGCGGACGGGGCACAAACTCATGCCTTTCTGCCATACACCCTCCTCCGGTGGATACTCGCCCAAGCATGGAACAATCCCCCGGCACCCCCTCCCCCGCGCGCCCGCGCTACCGCGTCCGCACACTGCTGATCGCCACGACCATCGCGGCGGTGGTGCTGGCGTGTTTGGCGCCGTGGTTGAGGGGACTCACACAGTCGCAGGTGATCGGCATCCTCGGACGAGTGGTTTCTCTTGCCGTTGGCTGTTGGATTGGCACGCAGGTGTCTTTCTTTTCCTATCGCCGTTACGTGCGACGAGAGCGGGCTGCTGGACTCGGCATACAAGCGCGTTGCATTAAAGCTCAACCAGAACCGATGTTATGGTTCTTGGCTGCCTTCCTGTTGGTAGCGGCAATCTCAGGTGAAGTGCTGGTCGGCGATTTATTTCGATCAACTCGTGCGAGTGGAACTTATTCGCTACACCTAGTCAGGTGGATGTATTGGCTGAACGTCGGAGCATGGTCTGGACGATGCGTGGTTGGTTGGTTCGGAAAACATCGCCCCGTCTATCTGACATCGAGACGCCTCATCAGTCCGTGGGTTTGTCACCCTTGGACGAGGGGGTTCGAATGCGGTTGGCGTGATCGCACCGCGGGTCAATTGCTTCTGATCGCTGCCTACAGCTATCGCCTCGAACTGTCCATCGCCCCGGAAAATGTGGACGAAGTGGACCGTATGCTAGAGCCCTTGCTGGATCCGCCCAGGAAAACGCCGCCGGTTGCCCCCCCGCCCCCCGCTACCTAGACTGATATACCCGACCCCCCACGCCACAATCCGCCGCCGAACCCACCCCCCGCGGCCACGGTCCTACCAAGCGATGCCCAGCGAAGACGAAATCTACCAGGAACACATCCTGGACCATTACGAAGACCCGTTCCACCGCGGCCACCTCGACGGGGCGACCCACGCCCATCAAGAGAAGAACCCGCTGTGCGGCGACGTCGTGCGCATCGAGCTTGAGCTCGACAAAGATGGCAACATCGTCGACTGCTACTTCCACGGCGACGGCTGCGTCATCAGCCAAGCCTCGGCCTCGATGCTGCTCGAAGAGATGTACGGCAAGACCATCGAGCACGCCATGACCTACAGCGCCGAGGACATGCTCAAACTGTTCGGCGCCAAGCTCACCCCCAACCGCCAAAAATGTTGCCTGCTAGGTTGGAAGACGCTCAAGCAAGCCGTCCACTCGCCAGTGGCGTAGTACAACGGAATTCATTCCGTTCGCTTTGCTTGAGAAAACACCGGGTGGCTGGGGACGAGTTCCACGAGCCCCCAGTAGGATAAACCACAGAGGGCACGGAGGTCGCAGAGAAGAACAGAACGTGGATCGCGCGAGCTCACCGCCAATTGCCCCGAAGGGGCGCAACATGTCAGCCTAGGGCAAGCGAAGGCGAGGTACGAGCCGAGGTGCCGCCCTAGGTGAACTGACAGCGGTCGCAGGAAGGGGGAGCAATTGTCGAACGCAATCAGCAAAGAGGACGTGACGAAATCGAACTGGCGATATTCACCTCTCATCGGTTGGCTAGTCGCCGTTGTGCCGCCGCTCGTTTATCCCTTTGTCATGATGGCGGTCGGAGCATTGCTTTCGCTCAATCCGCCACGTCTTGATTCCCCTGAGCCCCCCAACTATCCCGCTGGCGTCGAGAGATACGAAGACCTCAGCCCCAAACAAAAGCAAGCCTACCATCACGCCCGGCATGAAAGGCATGCGAAGATCGACAAACCGCTCCGCGACTTTTACCTCGGCTGGATAGCAGTGACCATCACCTCCATGGTCGGATGCCTAGGAGTTTACTTGACCTCGCCGCTACCGTTGTTCAAAGCGTGGAACCTCCTCGCCGGCGTGACGATTGCTTTCATTTACACCTTGCTCGGATTCTTCATGCTCATCGCATGGAGTTTCCGGCACGGCTAACCTATCGAGAAACACACTGGGTGGCTGGTGACGAGTTCCACGAGCACCCAGTTGAAGGCAGGTGTGTGTACAATACCATGGAGCCACTTCTTCGTTTAACGCCCAGCCGTAGGCGCCGGCTACTGCTACATCGGAGGTAGCCGGCGCCTACGGCTGGGCGTTAAACGAGAAGACCCCGCAAATCCGCGACTATCCTGCCCCATCCGCGTTCATCCACGTCCCATTCTCCCAACCCCTCTGAGTCCTCCGTGCCCTCTGTGGTTAATTCCTCGCTACTCCCCGAATCGCTCCGCGACGACTTTCCCATTCTCCACCAAACGGTGCATGGCGAAAGGCCGCTCGTGTTTCTCGACTCGGCCGCCAGCAGCCAGCGCCCGCAGCAGGTGATCGACGCCGTCTCGCGGGTGTACGAGCACGACTACGCGAACGTCCACCGCGGTATTCATGTGCTGAGCGAGCGCTCGACCGACGCCTACGAGGCGGCACGCACCAAGGTGCAGAAATTCATCGGCGCGAAGTACGATCACGAGTGCATCTTCACCGGCGGCACCACCGCCTCGATCAACGCCGTCGCCCGAAGCTGGGGCGATGCGAACATCAAAGCCGGCGACGAGATCCTGCTCAACCCCATGGAGCACCACTCGAACCTGGTGCCGTGGTTCCAACTCGCCGAACGCACCGGCGCCGTGATCAAGCACATCCCGCTCACCGACGACGGCCGCTTGGATCTTTCGCAGCTCGACGACGTTCTCACCGAGAAAACAAAAGTCGTTGCCGTCACGCACGTCTCCAACACACTCGGCACGGTGAACCCCATCGCCGAACTCGCGCGGCGAGCGCATGCCGTGGGTGCGGTGATCCTGGTCGACGCCGCGCAGAGCGCGCCTCATCTCGCCATCGATGTCCTCGCGCTCGACGTTGATTTTCTGGCCTTCAGCGGCCACAAGATGTGCGGCCCCAGCGGCATCGGCGTGCTGTATGGCAAAGAGTCGCTGCTCAGTGCCATGCCCCCTTTCATGGGGGGTGGCAGCATGATTGGCAACGTGGCCCTCGACAGCTTCACGCCCGCGGGATTGCCCTCGAAGTTTGAAGCCGGAACGCCCCCAATCGCCCAAGCCGCTGGGCTCGGCGCAGCGATCGACTACCTGAGCGAGATCGGCCTCGACAAAGTTGCCGCCCACGAACACGCCCTCGTCGAACGCGCCTACGCCGGCCTCAGCGAAATCGAAGGCATCAAAATCCTCGGCCCCTCGCCCGAACATCGCGCCGGCCTCGTGAGCTTCGTCCTCCACCAGCCCCACGCCCACGACATCGCGCAACTGGTCGACCAACGCGGCATTGCCGTCCGCGCGGGGCACCACTGCACCCAGCCCCTGCACGACTCGCTTGGCATCACCGCCAGCACCCGCGCCAGCTTCTACCTCTACAACACCCCGGCAGAAGTCGACGCCCTCGTCGAAGCGATTCAAGAAGTCGCCACGATGTTCAAACCCACGGGCCGCAAGCGCCGCCCCCAGTAATCATCAACCTGTGGCGCGAAAACCAAACCTGTGGGAGGGCTCTCCGAGCCCGATTCCGAGCGATCGGGCTCGGAGAGCCCTCCTACAGATAAACAATAGCCGACGACCTACGCGTCGTCGGACAAATCGTCGCCAACTCTTTGCCCCGGATTACCTTCTGCTGTTCCAAGCATTCTGGATCGCAGCCACGACGCGACCCAACACGAACCCTACTACGGCGCCCAAGGGTATTCCACTGACAAGTGCGACAAGTTGCAGCACGATCCCCGTTCCCGATCGAGCGGTTCCGGGCTCAAGTTGCGAATAGGCCAAATACTCCCGAACCATTCCATACGCGAACCAAGCCATTGGAATCGCGATACCTATGGCCATGCCGCGGACTCCGCACGTCGACGCGTTCCAAAGTGCGATATCCGCACTTGGATCGCGGCAAAGTTCATCAGGCGAGTCGTAAGGATTCTCGTCACCCATCCCGCCCTCCTGCCCGACTTCCACGCCATCTGGCCCAAAGTAACACCATCACGAAATAGCCGATGAAAAAGCCGACGCTAAGCAAGAGGTACGACGCAAAATCGAATCGAAGCCACTTCGCGGTAATGACGCTCGCGATAAGCGGCGGTGCGAAGAACCCGCTAATGTATACGAAGTCTAACCAGTAGGGTCGATTCATCGCGAATTCCTCGGATACGTCCTACTTCAAACCCCGCGCCAATCCAACCCCTCATAAAGCGGACTCAATATCTCATACCCACCAGCCGTCACGTGCGCCATGTCCTCCACCCGCACACCGCCGAGCGTTGACGAATAAAGTCCCGGCTCGACCGTGAACACTTCGCCTGCCAGAATCTCGCCGCCATCCACCGACAGAAGAATTGGCTCGTGCACATCCAGCCCGATGCCGTGCCCCGTGCCGTGACGCAGGGCCGGAATCTTCGGGTCGTGCTCCATCGAGCCCGGCACGTACTCGTAGCCATGTTCTTTCAGCGTGGCGACGGTCACCTTGTGCACCGCGTCGCCCGTGGTGCCGGGGCGTAGCGCCTCGCACGCGGCCTGTTTCGCGGCGACCACCGCGCGGTGCATCGCCACAAGCTCCTCGGTCGGCGTGCCATGCACCACGGTTCGCGTGCAGTCGCCGTAGTACCGGCTCGTGTCGTCGCGCGGGAAGATGTCGACGATCACCGGCTGGCCGGTCTTCAGCGATCCCGTGCCATGATGGTGGCAATCGGCCACGTGCGGCACGCTCACGACGATCGAATCCGACACGTTCGAAAACCCGCGCTCGATGCACCACTGCGTAATCCGCCGCCGCACCCGCTCGCTGGTCAGCACCTCGCCCTCCTGCATCAGCTCACCCGCCGAGTTCACGTCCGCCGTCGCGATCCACTTGCACGCCAGCGTCATGATCTCGCCGGTCACCTTCTGAGCGTGTTCGAGCGCCTTGATCTCCGCAGCACTCTTCACCCGCCGCGTACGAACACCAAGCTCGTCGTCGAGCGCGAGCGCAATGCCGGCCTCCAGCAAGTGCGACGCGTAAAGGAAAGGGAGCGTCCGATCGGTCACCACGCTCGTCACGCCACGTTGTTTGAGCACCTCAACAATCGCCTGCGCCGTCGCCACGTCGCGATCGCCCGATAGTCCACCGGCAGGCGTAAAGTCCTGCGCGCAAGCCACCGTGTCGGCCCGCGCAATCTCCCGCGCGCGATCGAGCTCAATGTCGCGCACAATCAACAGCGACTTCCCATCGGGCGGCAACCCCTCGAGATACGCCGCCGCGTCGCCGACGAGAAACTGAATCTGGTGATAAAGCGTCTGATTCGAAGCCGGAATCCCGGCAAGCAAAGTAACAGGCATGGATACAATCGCGAGTGAGGATCGAAGAAAGTGAACCGTGCCATTGTAGCCGGATTCGCCGGAATTCGGAGGAGCGCTGAACAGGAGGAAACGGAGGGAAGAAGGAGCAACCTCCGGGTGGCTGGGGACGAGTTCCACGAGCCCCAGTGGGACGAGCTAACAACAGAGAACACAGAGTGCTCAGAGAGAAGAAAAAGAATAGGACGCGGACCATCGCGGATTGGGCAGGATTACCGCGGATAAGAAGAAATGCAGGAACATCGCCCCGTGTGAGCCGGGTCGTCCCCGACCCCGGACTATTTGCAACACTAATCCGCGCTAATCTTCGCTAATCGTTTCCTATTAGCGTGGATTAGCGTTCTATTCTTTGGCCACGGAGAGGGCGGTGATCACTCGAATGGAAAGGAGATCCTTCAGTCGCTTAGGCTCCTTCAGGATGACATACGATTTCGTCGTGCCCCCGTTAACCTTCCTTCTCCTGATCGTATGGCATCATGATGTCTTGCGGGCGGACTTCGTCGAGGCCGGGGAAGTTGCCGTCGGCGATGGTTTTGCCGAGCGCGGTGATCTGGCGGTAGAACTTGTTCGACGCGGGCTTGTGATCCAGCCGGGCGAGTTCCTTCTGGCAGTAGACGTCGGCCGCTTGCTGAACAACTTCGTTGGACTGGCGTGAAGCGTAGAGGCTTGTCGCGAGGATGGTGATCAGCGTCTGGCAATCGCTCGAAAGCTGCGTCATCCGGCACTGCCGGTCGGCCAGTGCGAGTTGGAACTTGCTCATCGTGCCCGATATTTCGAGCGCCATCTTCTGCAAGCGCGAGCAAGCTTGTTCCGCATGCTCACGGAGCGCGGCGGGCATCTTCGGCAGGTTTGGCTTCGAGCTCATCATCAGTCGTCGGCCGATCATCCACTTCGCGTACGGCCACGCGACGGGGGCGAGCGTGATGACGTGCGAGGGGTTCAGCGGGTTGGGGCGTTTGATGCCGGCCTTCGCCAGGGCTTTGCCGACCGGCTCGAAGAACGTCTTGCCGTGATGCTTGACCAGCGATTTGAAGAATGCCATCGACAGCATCTCGCCTTCACCCTCGTAGATGCACGGGGCGAGGAACTCGTGGACGTTGTCGCCGAACAGGTGGCCATGCAGGAACGAGCGACCGCCGTGCGTTTTCATGAACAACTCAATGGCCGCGTGCTTCTGGGCTTCGCTGCCATAGATCTTGGCGACCACGCATTCCATCTCGCCGCGGTAGCCTTTGTCGATCAGCTCGGCACACCACGCCACCAGCGCATCGCAAGCGACGATCGAGCCGGCGAGTTCGCCCATGCGGCGCTGCACGAGTTCGCGGTGGGCGATCGCCTCGTTGTAGGTCACGCGGTAATGCGACCACGGAATCATGTTGGCGAGCATGCCCCGCATCGTGCCGGCGGCGTTCGCGCAAAGCGAGATGCGTCCCAGGTTGAGCCCGTGGTAGGCGATGGTGAGCCCGTCCCCCTTCACCGGCTTGAGCAAGTTCGTGGCGGGGACCGGGAAGTTATTGAACACCATGCCACGGTTGTAGGTGTGCTTGAGCGCCCAGAGTCCGTACTTCTTCAGGTAGAACTGATCGCTCTCTTCGCTCGGCAGGTCGACGATCAATACGCTTGGTTTGCCATCGATTAAACACACCAGGCCCACCGTGCGGCCGAGCGTGACGTTCGTGATGAACAGCTTCTCGCCCGTCACCAAGTAATGGTCGCCATTGAGCACCGCGGTGGTGCGAAGCGCGGTGAGGTCGCTGCCGGCTGCCGGCTCGGTGAGTGCGAACGCGCTAAGCCGCTCGCCACTGGCGAGCTTGGGGAGGAATCGCTGCTTCTGTTCGTCGTTGCCAAACGCGCTCACGGGATCGACCGCACCGATGCAACCATGCACTGACGCGAGGCCGGCGATCGTGGGGTCGACCATCGCCATGCGGGTAATGAACGAAGCGAACGCGGCGAATGGCGCGCCGCTGCCGCCGTATTCTTTGTCGACGAGCAGCCCCCAGTAACCGACGGCGGCCAGGTCGCGCATCACCTGCTCGTCGATCTTTCCTTCGTCGTTGTACACGGTGCCGGCTTGCTGATGCCGCTGGACGACGGCGATAGAGTCGTCCATCACCTTGCGAATCTCGGGAGCGATCACCACCGGCTGGCTGGTGAACTCCTCGACCGGCACGCCACGATCCCACACCGCGCGATGGGCGGGGCTGTTCACCGTTTGGTACTGCGACGCGAACAGGGCCTCGACCTGATCGTCGGCCATGTCGATCGCGCCGGTACGGCGAGCCTCGCCAGCGCTCTTGCCACCGAGTTCGAGCGCGACCTCGGCGAATGACTTTTCCTGCGGCGCGGCGTTCTCTTCGCGAACCGCCTTGCTAGTGGCCTCGGGGTCGATGATCGAGGGGTCGCCTGTCAGTTTGGTCATGGTGCGCTCGATGTCGGTGGTGGCACTTCACCCAGCGGGTGCGGCCAGCTCGGGAAAATGGTGTAACTAGTTGGCTCATAGAATCTTAGGCTGCGCCGTACATCGTGACAAACTGGGGGAACTGGTCAATACCAGTGTCGCAGCGGCATTTGGTCGCACGCTCGTTCGCATAGGAAGCAATAGCCGACGAGCTACGCCTCGTCGGAAAAAAACTAGGGGCGGGCTTCCCGCTCGGCGGACTATGGACAGAAGGGACAGCCAGCGTGCATTATTTGGAAACACCGCTCACGCTCCTATTCTGGGCTCACGCTCCTATTCTGGAACCGACACCATGCACGACCCCCGCATCGATCAACTGGCCAACGTTCTCTTGGACCATAGCTGCAAGCTCCAAAAGGGAGAAAAGGTGCTGATCGAGGCGATCGACCTGCCCGAGCCCAACCTGGTGTGCAGCCTGATCGAAGGGGCGGCGAAGCGGGGTGCCCTGCCGGTGGTGACCTGGAAGAATCTGAACGTGCAGCGGTCCCTGTACATGACCGCTACGGAAGAGAGCATGAAGCTGGCCGCCAAGTTCGAGCAAGCGCGGATGGAGGACATGGACGCCTACATCGGCATTCGCGGCTCGGCCAACAGCAGCCAGCACGCCGACGTGCCGCAGAAGCAGATGGACCTGTACCAGGAACATTGGTGGCACCCGGTGCACAGCGGCGTCCGCGTGCCGAAGACCAAGTGGGTGGTGCTGCGTTACCCGACCGACTCGTTCGCCCAGTCGGCGAAGATGAGCACGCCGGCGTTCGAGGATTTCTTCTTCAAAGTTTGCACGGCCGACTACGCCGCGATGGCCGAGGCGCAGAAGCCACTGGTGAAGCGAATGGAAGCCGCCGACCAGGTGCGCATCGTCGGCCCTGGCACCGAGCTGGAGTTCTCCATCAAGGGTATTCCTGTGATCCCCTGCAACGGCGATCGCAACATCCCCGACGGCGAGGTGTTCACCGCGCCGGTCCGCGACAGCATCAACGGCAAGATCTCATTCAACACCGAGTCGCGGTATCAGGGCACCGTGTTCAGCGACATTTGCTTCGAGTTCAAGGATGGCAAGATCGTCAAGGCAACAGCCAACGAGACCGAGAAGCTCAACGCCATTCTCGATTCGGACGAAGGAGCTCGGTACTGCGGCGAGTGGTCGCTCGGCACCAACAACCACGTCAAGCACCCGATGCTCGACACGCTGTTCGACGAGAAGATCGGCGGCTCGTTCCACCTCACGCCGGGCAACGCCTACGACATCGCCGACAACTCGAACGAAAGCCGCATCCACTGGGACCTGGTGCTGATCCAGCGCGAAGACTACGGCGGCGGCGAAATCTACTTCGACGGCGAGCTTCTGCGCAAAGACGGCTACTTCGTGCCGGATGATTTGCAGGGGCTGAACATCGGGTTGTGATTCTGAAGGCGAGCCGGGAGCGCCAGCGACCGGAGGGGCGGAGCGAAAGGTCATTCACTCCGGTCGCTAACGCTTCCGGCTCGCCTCGTTGCAGTACGCTGGTTTCTTGGCGCGCGGCTTGGCTAGCGAGCTACCACCCTTTCTGATCGCTCGCTGCGCGATTCCAGCGAATCACGCCTGATTCGCCGCGTGGCATCGCGATTGCACGCAATCTCTCCTTCTCTAACCAGTCGCCCACGCGCGTCGGGATTGTTTGCCGATTGAGCGTGCCGCGGTTCTTGCGAAGGAGACAAGACGATGAAAACGCTTTCGGCCACCGACCTCGACGCCATGCAGCAGAAGGGCGATGACTTCCTGCTGGTGAATACCCTGGATCAAGACAAGTTCGCCGACACCAAGATCGAAGGTGCCGTGAACATTCCGCTCAGCTCGGACGACTTTGTGCAGCGCGTCGAAAAGCAAGCGGGCGGGAAAGACCAACCGGTGGTGGTGTACTGCTCCAGCAAAGAATGCCACTCGTCGACCAAGGCTGCTGAGAAGCTGGACAGCGCCGGCTTTGGCAAGGTCTACGACTTCGAGGACGGCGCGAAGGGCTGGAAAGAAACCGGCCACCGCATCTAACAGGCATCAACGCAACTTCGAATACACTCACCGCGAAGGAGACATTCTATGTTACGCAGCTTCGCTCTACTTGCTGCCCTCGGCTTGGTGCTCGGTTGTGAGAAAGCCGATGCACCGATGGATGGCACCATGGGAACAGGCTCTGACGGTACCGCTACAGCGGAACCGATTACTGCCGTTTGCAATCTTGAAGAAATCGGCGGCAGTGGTGTCACCGGCACTCTGAACTTCGTGCAGGAAGCCGATACCGTAACCCTCACTGGCGAGGTGACGGGGCTCACCCCGGGTCTACATGGTTTCCATGTGCACGAGAGTGGTGACCTATCGGACAAAGAAAAGGGGGAGTCGGCCGGCGGGCACTTCAATCCCACCGGGCACGCCCATGGCCACGCTGAAGATGCCGAGCGCCACGTCGGCGACCTGGGCAACATCGAAGCCAACGCGGAGGGTGTCGCCACGATCAACATCACCGACACCGTGATACGATTGGACGGCGAACATCCAATTGTTGGCAAAGCGATGGTGGTTCACGCCGACGAGGATAAGTTCACCCAGCCCACAGGCGATGCCGGTGGCCGCGTGGCGTTTGGTGTCGTGGAACTACAAGAGTTTCAAGAGTGAGCAAGCGGGAAGTGCAATTTGAAGGCGAGCCGGGAGCGTAAGCGACCGGAGGTGCGGAGCGAAAGGCCATTCACTCCGGGCGCTAACGCTTCCGGCTCGCCAGATCTGCTTGTCGGGAGGCGTTTGCGTTGCGTGGACTCAGTTCGCCTTCCGCGCTTCGGCGGGAAGGTGAGCCTTGAGCCGGGCTGCCGAGCCATTGCTGCAAGTGACCGGCGGCGGAACCAAGGCCGTGTCGAGGTTGTTGAACTCGACGAGCTCAGCGAGTCCGGCTTCGGCCAGTTCGCGGCCTGAGACGTACTTGCCCGGGGCGATCCACTTAGCCATTAGCTCGTGCGGCACCTTGAACAGGTCGGCGAGCAGGTCGTCCATGTCGCGTTCGAGCGAGGCAAAGTGTCGCGCCCACTCCGCGGCTTCGGCAAGTCCGACGTTCTCTTCGCTCTGCCACCGCATCGGGTGGAACAACAGCACGCTGAACGGTGTGACGATTCGGCGACGGCACGCGGCGAACGGCCATAGCGCGGCGCTCGAGCACTCGCCAGTCACCACGCCCGTTACATCAAGGCGACGCAAGCGGATGAGCGTCATCAGGCTCATCGCGCAGTACGGACTTCCGCCTGGCGAATCGAAGTAGATGGTGCAACTGCCGCCGGGTTCGACGCCGAGCAGCTTGTCGGTCAGCTCGGACTCGTGGTCGGTCAGATCGCCGACAATCGCGATTTCCAGGGGGCCTTCTTCCTGCTGATCGTCTTCTTGCTGCGGTGCACGCGCCATCGCTACGAGTTCCCTTGGTGTGGTCGGACGGTCGAAGGTGGGAGGGTTGGATGGCCGCGGCCCCAGGCTGCGGCTTGAGGAGTCGGTTGTCCCTGGATCGTTTATTTTAGAAGGCCGGGCGGTATTCCGCTATGGATTGGGTCGGTGCTGGGCGGGCTAATTTCGAACCGAAGCTGGCACATCCCCCCTAACCGTAACGACCGGGCGTGCTCGGCAAGCATCCTGCGAAGGCGATAAATTAAGCCCCCCTGATAGCTGGGCTTTTCTTCAATTCCGCCGGACGCCGCAATATACTGGTAACCGGGGGGAGAAAGCCAAACGGCTGCTTCCTGTTCGTTCCTGATTTCGAGCTTCGTCGGCACCATGGGAATTCGATTCGCTTGCCCCAACGGTCACCCGTTGCACGTCAAAGCCGAACTGGCGGGCAAGCGGGGAATATGCCCCGAGTGCCAGGCCAAGTTCCTGATCCCCCAGCCGATGGCGGTCCACGCGGCCACCCAGGCTCCGGCGCCCAAGTCCGCGCCCGCACCTGCCGCCCCCGCTACACCGGCTCCGCAGCCCAAGGTCGTTCCTCCCGCCGCCGTGGCACCGACGCCTGCTCCCGCTGCCCCCCCAGCCCCGGCGCCAGCAGCTCCCGCACCCACACCCCCGCTCGAACCGGCTGCCACGGTACCCCAGGTGGCTGCGGCCGAAGAAGTGGCCGCCTGGTACATCCGGCCGGCGAGTGGCGGGCAATTTGGGCCGGCGGACGATGTTCTGATCCAGCAATGGGCGACCGAAGGCCGAGTGGGGGCCGACAGTTACATGTGGCGGACCGGGTGGGTCGACTGGCGGCTGGCCTCGGAGCTACCCGATCATTTTCCGCAGCTTCAAGCCGCGGCGGCTGCTCCCCTGCTGCCCACGAGTGAGTACAATACCCCCTCCAGCACTGCGGTAAAGCCGGCCCAGTCGGCAGAAGATCCTTCGCTGGCCGCGGCTCGCTATCGACGTCGAAAGCAGCAAGCGGCGCGGGGACAGCAGTTGATCGCTGTGCTGCTGGTGGTGCTGACCCTAGCGCTAGCCGGTGTGCTGGTGTGGGTGATTTATCGGATGAACAACCCCGCGCCGGAAACACCTCCCACGCCGGCGACCCCTCCACCCGTTGTGGTGGCCCCGCCGACCGAAGAAGGGCCAGCCGAGGGCGAGACCGACGCGGCGACCGAAATGGAGACAGAAGGAGCGGACAACGAGGCAATGGAAGCCAACCCAACGGAATGAGTGATTCCAACGTTCCTTTGCCTTGAGTAGTTAGTTGATTACCATGAACCGACTTGTCTCGAGCTGTTGCTTGGCTGCCTTGGTGGTTGGTGGACGCTCGTCGGCCGAGCCGCAGGCCACGCCCGCGCCGCCCGAAGCCCCCGCCATTGCCTCTGCCGAACAACCTCAGGCCGTAGCGTCCGCCGAAGCCATCGCCGAAGGCGAAGAGGCCGAGGCTCCCAAGACTCAGACTCTGCTGCTGAACGAAAAGCACCTGCAGCTGACCGTCCCCGGCGCGTGGAAGGTCGTAAAGCCTCGCAACAAACTCATCGAGATGGAGCTAGAGATCCTGCCCCGCAATCGGGGTGAGGAACCAGCGGTAGATCCCGCTGCCGACGAGTCGACCCTGCCTCCGCACGGCCGGGTAACCATGATGGCGGCGGGTGGCGACGTGGATGGCAACATCCGCCGGTGGGTCGGTCAATTCCGACTCGGCCGCGATGCCAATGGTAAAGACGCCATGCGTCGAGACCATCGCCGACTGCGTGGCGCGATTGCCCACGTGCTCGACATTGGCGGGACCTACTTCGAGACACCCGACGGGCCGCTTGGCACCAGGGTCGAACGCCCCGACTACCGCATGCTCGGTGCGATCATCGAAGTCGAAGGAGCTGGCAAGTACTTCGTGAAGTTCTATGGCCCCGCCGACATCGTCGAAGAGAACCGCGAGGCGTTTGAGAAGATGCTCTCCAGCCTCGAAATCGTCGAACCCGCCGCGGAAGCTCCCGCCGCGACTCCCGCCCCCGCCGCCGAAACCAAGGAAAGTTAGCGCCAGAGCGAATCGCTTGTGGCCCTGGCAATCGTGCCGGTCACCTTGCGACCAGTCACCGGGCCAGCGCCCAACACCATGCCAAGTTTGTTACCGACGGATCGGGAATCGTTGTTGCTCGCCCCCTACGCTGCGCGGAGCGACCAATCGGCCGGCCGGCGTTACGCCGAGGCCGTGCATCCTTATCGCTCCGCGTTTCAGCGCGATCGCGATCGCATCACCCACTGCGCCGCATTCCGCCGGTTGAGTCACAAGACACAAGTCTTCACCGGCGAGTCGGGCGACTACCATCGCAGCCGCCTGACGCACACGCTCGAGGTCGCCTCGATCGCCCGCACGATGGCTCGAGCGCTGTCGCTCAACGAAGACCTCGTCGAAGCCCTCGCGCTGCTCCACGACATCGGCCATCCGCCGTTTGGCCACGCCGGCGAGGAGGTGCTCGACGAGCGGCTTCACGAACATGGCGGCTTCAATCACAACGCGCAGGCGCTGCGCATCGTCGAGCGGCTAGAGATTCGTTACCCGCGTTTTCCGGGGCTCAATCTGTCCGCCGAGGTGCTCGAAGGTCAGCATCGACGGGCGAACAAGACCGCGGCCTTCGACACTCAGCCGCTGCTCGAAGTGCAAGTGGTCGACGCGGCCGACAGCATCGCCTACGACGCCCACGACGCCGACGACGCCCTGGAGCTTGGCCTGCTGACGCTCGACGACCTCGCCGAGCTGACCCTGTGGCGCGAAGCAGCCGAGCGAGTTGGCTCGCGGTACGATGGGCTGACGAATCTCGAACTTCGTCGCGCCGTGATCCACGAACTGATCGACGCCGCGGTCAGCCGGCTGGTGGAAGCCGCTGAAGCGCGGATCGAAGAGTTCACGATTGCGAGCGTGGACGATGTCCGCAGTGGCCCGCCGCTGCTGGAGATTCCGCCTGAGCTCGCCGAGAAGAAGCGGCAACTGCAAGGCTTCCTGTTTCGGCAAGTCTACCGGCATCCCGAAGTGATCGCCCAGCGCGAAATCACCAACCACGAGCTGGGGCATCTGTTCGACTACTACTTGGCACACGCCGACGAGCTACCGACGTTTTACCATCGCATCGCCGACGAAGAGGGATTGCCACGGGCCGTCGCCGATTGGCTTTCGAGCCACACCGATCGTTCGGCGCGAGAGGCATTCGCCGCGCTCTCGAATCCTTGAAGTTAGAGCACGCCGGCGTACTGGAGCGCCTGGCGATAGCCGGCGACGGGGTCGCCGCGTCGCTGCCACTCTTCCAAGCAGCCCCGCGACGCCTGCTTCATGCGGTCGATGTTGGTGCCGTCGGTCACTTCGCCGAGGGCGTCGCGAAGCGCATCGAGGTCGCTTGGCGGAACGAGCCGGCCGTTCTTTCCATCGACGACCAACTCGACCGCCGCGCCAACCACGTCGGTGGAAACCACCGCCAAGCCCGCGGCCACCGCTTCGTTGATCACCAGGGCCCAGGGTTCGTAATCGCTTGGCAACACGAGGACGTCGCAAGCGCGGTAGATGGCGCTCACGCGGCGCTGGTCGTTGGTGAAAGGAATCCAGTGGACACGCTCGGCGACAGTCGCAGGAAGCCGCGCTAAGAGCAACTCCTTTAGCGGCCCGTCGCCCAGCATCACCAAATCCCAGTCGGGGCGGTCACCCGCGATCTGGACGAACGCGTCCACCAGCAGATCGGGGCGTTTCACATCCACCAGTCGGCCGCAGAACAACAGACGACGCCTCGCGGGCGAAAGCCCCAGCTCGCTGGCGACTTGCTCGACGTAGCTCGTTGGTAAATCGGTGATCAACGAATAGTCGGGTTCGTAGGGCGCGACAAACACTCGCGCTGGCTCAACGCCATAGCTCGTGAAGTAGTCGGTACCATAGCGCCCGCATCCGATGAACCCAGTGACTCGCTTCGCGAGCCACTGGATGTAGCGGCGCTTGATCGACTTCTTCGTCGCGGAAATCAACCTTTCGCCGCAGACATTGCTATCGCCCCAGATGAAGCAGGGCGTTTTGTTCCGATGGCACCAACGGATCACCCGCAACCGTCCGGGATCGTTGTATCCGTTGACGACCACCGCCGCGGCACGATGCTTCTCGAGCTCCTGAATTGCCTCGCCTCCTTGCCGCCACGCCGACAGCATTCGACCGATCCGCGACCGCCCAGCAGTGGTGCCGGCTTGGCTGGCGTCGGTTAGGTTGACGAGGCCAATTCCGGTGTCTTCGTCGAGCCGCCAATCGCGCGATTTGTCCTCGTGGGTGTTGATCGTCACCAACGTTAGTTCGGGAATCTCGGACACCAAACGATGGTGCAGGTGCCGACGATACGGGGGCACCGTCTGACAAATGATCGCTAAGCTTCGCTCGGGGGCCGAAGGCTGGGGTGGCATAAAGGGATTCCCTGTGGTGAGTCATGAAGTATACTCGAAAATCGCCCCGATGTGCGGCTGGCGACCTCCGCGGACAGCCCTCGGTTTCCACACCATGCGACTACCACAGCTACTCATCATCGGAGCCATGAAGTCGGGAACAACGGGCTTGTTCTTCGATCTCTGCCTGCACCCCGAGGTCTTCGAGCCGGATGTCAAAGAGCCACACGCGCTCTGTAGCGACGAGGTCTTCACTGACCAAGGACGAGCCGCCTACACAGGCATCTACTCGGCGGCGGCACCAAGCCAATTGCTGTGCGATGCCTCGACGGGCTATAGCAAGTTGCCCGATCACACCGGCGTGGTCGAGCGTGCGGTGAAGTTGTTGCCAGACGACTTTCGCGCCGTCTACATCCTTCGCGAGCCGATCGATCGGATCATCAGCCAGCACCATCACGAAATGGTGGAGCACACCGTCACCGTCGGCATCGACGAGGCGGTCCGCAACTTTCCGCGCTACGTCCAGTTCAGTCGATACGCTTCGCAGCTCGATCCCTGGGCCGAGGCCATCGGTCGAGATCGCATTCGCGTGCTGCGGTTTGAGGACTACACGGCGAACCGGCGCGGGGTCACCGCCGAGCTGTGCACTTGGCTGGGACTCGATGCGAGCTTGCTCCCCCCCGCCGACTCGACCATTCACAATCAGGCGTCGGGCAAACCGGTGCTTACGGGATTTTGGGGCCGCGTGGCCAACCACCCGCTCTATCGCAATTACGTTCGCCCGCTGGCGTCGCCTCGGGTTCGCAACGCCCTGCAACGCGCCATACTTCCCAAAGTCCCAGGTCGCCCCGATCCCCCCACCGCCGAAACCGTGGCGTGGCTTCGCGAGCAACTCAAGGACGACACGGCCCGACTGCAAGCAGAATGGAGCGTGCCGGCCTGGGAGTGAGGGGAGCGAGCCCTCGGAACACCGAGGCTGCTACAATCCGGGCAATCACTCCAAGCCGAACGGCACCCAGTGGGCTGAAGAACGCCTACGCCGTCTGTGCGTCATTCCCTTCTGGAATGGACCTAGTTCTACGCAAACCTGCGGCCAATCGGTGGTCGGAGCGCAAATTCGCAGATAAGATTAGATGATTGTGAACCGAACAGCGGGAACGCGTAGCGTATAAGCCAACACGATCGAGTTAGGCTGCGCTTTACCCCGCCCTCCGATAACGCTGACGAACACCGATTGCATGCTACCTCAAGATGATACATTGCGGTTCCTGAGCTGGGTGTTCGTGTTGGTCATGGCACTATGGATCATGATCCCTTACCTGCGCGGTAAGCGAGACCTGATTAGCTTTCTCAACATCTTCCTCATTGGTTCGCTGCTCTTCATCGGCCTTTCAGGCGTAGCCTGGAGCCAATTGGAGCATCGCGTAAGCTATTCGGCGGAGGATTACAATCTCTACTACGTCGGTGTCATCACGTTCTATCTCGCGCTGTTCGTGGCCTACTCCTTCATCAAGTGGCCGCGGCGAGTTGCGGGACGCTTTTTTCGCACATGGCCGGCCCCTTCGTTCGTAACTTATTTCAGTCTCGCAGTCTTCTGCATGGTGTTTAGCGCCGTCGCACTCGCGCGCATTCCGATTCCGTTCGTGTCGCAGATTATCTTCGTCCTTGCCGGCAACTTGGGCCCGTTTGCTATTACTTTTGCCTTGATGGCTCTGCGGCGTGATAGTTTTAACCCCCTCATCCTAATCCTGCTGTCCGTTACCATTGCGGCCGAACTTGTTCTGTCGCTGTCATTCGGCAGCGGTCGACGAATGGTGTTCTCGCTGCTGGCAGCGTTTCCGGTTTGCTTTTATTGGCAATGGCTTCGATACAAGAAGCCCTACGTCGTACTGCCAGTTTGCTTGGCCATCGGGGTGCTGCTCATTGGATTCAACAACGGCCTCCAGGTAGTCCGTCATCGCACCTCGAATGCTCAAGGCTTAAGCCGCGCTGTGGAAACATTGCGCCTGATCGCTTCGGAGTCGTTCAGCATCTCCAGCACGAACCTTGGCGAAACGGCTCAGGACTCAGCGGAGGTGACACTCTTTACCATTCACCACTATGCGAGCAAGGACGCGAACTACGAGGGTCAAACCCTCTTCGCTCCCTATTACATGCTTGTCAATCCTATCCCGCGCGTCTGGTGGGAGGACAAACCCGTGTCCCTCGGCTACACGCTTCCCAACGTCGTCGGCAAATCCGAAGGCCTGCGAGGCTATGGAACGATGACTTGGGGGGTGTCGCCCATCGCGCAGGGCTACCACGATGGAGGACTTTGGGCCATCGCTCTGTATGGATTCGTGCTCGGTTTACTCTTCCGTTGGCTCGATGAATGGCTCGCACGCCAACCCGACAACCCCTTCCTGCTCGGCTACTTGGTGGCCGTGAGTTCCCACATCGCAGGCCTCGCCCGTGGTAGCATGGATACGATGGCGATCCAGCTAATGGGAGTGGCACTCACGGCAGTAATGCTGACTCTAATCGGCCGGATGTTCTTTGGGTCAGGCTATGTGTATCCCCGGACGGATCATATCCTCGACTATCCACGGAACGATGCCCTTGCCCGCCGGCCGGGTGTTCGGTGACATCGTCGCCGGACGAAGCAACGTGTTGGCACGCTAGCACCAGCATTTGCTCTTAAAGCAATTGTCCAATTCCACTACACTACCGGCTGCGCCGTGGCGTAGGTGCATCGAATTTGAATTGTAGACCGTTGATGGACCAGCCGTCATGCATAGCTCCCCCCGCATTCTTATCGTCCGCCTTACCGCGATGGGCGATGTCATCCACGGCCTCCCGGTAGCCACGGCACTCCGAGAACACTTTCCCGAAGCCATGATCGCTTGGGCGGTCGAAGGGCGGGCCGCGGACCTCATCGAAGGCCACCCCGATCTGGATGCCGTGATCAAGTTGCCCCGGCGCTGGTATCAATCGGTCCCTGCCACGCGAAATCTTCGTCGACAACTACGAGCTCTGAAGTTCGACATCGCGGTCGACCTTCAATGCCTCACGAAGAGTGCCTTCGTCGCTTGGCTGAGTGGCGCGCGGCGCCGCCTAGGCGTGAATGGCCCCAATGGCCGCGAACTGAGCAAGTGGCTGAACAATGAGTTGACTGACGTCCGTGCTCCCCACGTGGTCGAGCACTACCTGCGGATTCTCGAACCGCTGGGCATCACAAGTCCCGCCGTCTCGTTCAAAATCCCCGAACGCTCGGACGACGCCGCCTACGCCCGACAATCGCTCATTCGATTAGGACTCAACGCGCAGCCCTTCGCCATCCTCAATCCAGGTGCCGGCTGGCCTTCCAAGTTGTGGCCCGCGGAACGCTATGGCCACGTCGCTCGGCATCTGCACCACCAGCATGGACTGACAAGCCTTGCGGTGTGGTGTGGCAACGAAGAGCGTGACCTGGCTCAGCGCATTGTTAATGCCAGCGAGGGAACGGCAACGCTCGCACCCGCGACCACCATGCCCCAGCTCGCGGCCATCGCCCGGCGGGCGCAGCTCTTCTTGGGTTCGGACACGGGTCCGATGCATCTGGCCGTGGCCGTGGGAACGCCCACCATCAGCCTGCACGGCACGAGCCGCGCCGAGTGGTGTGGCGCGTACGGCGATTCGAATCTACGAGTTCAGGCCTACTACCAAGAAGGGTCGGCTCGCGAGCGGCGGGGAGCGGACAATGTCGCGATGCGGGCCATCGAAGTGTCCACCGTAATCGAGGCGTGCGATACGCTACTCGGGCGGTGCGGAAAAATGGCCCAAGCGTCCTGATCGCGTACAATGCATCTCACCCGCCGTGGCCTTCGGCTTTTTGTTGAGATACTCGATCACCGCCATTAGGTTGTGTCGCACTCAAGCTCACGGCGTCCTCACGAACCCGTCTGGATGAGCTGTGTTGACTTACCTCCTGCGACCATGGTTGAAGATATCGTTCCTCTGGATCGCTACGATCCTATCAAGCAGTTCACCGGGACAGAGCATTCTGGACCTACCGGCTGTGCCCTCGGACAAGCTGATCGATATCACGACCAGCACACCAGAGGGGCGGCTACGGCCCGGGGCAGACGTAACCGCGGCCCTGCAATGGGCGATCGACAACGTTCATTTGAGCAAGCAGCCCTTACTTCTACCGGCCGGGGAATGGCGGATTAGTAAAACGATTCGCACGAACTTCAAGTCGGGGCTTACTCTGGTGGGTTCAGGGGTGGGTCTTCCGATCGACGACGACAAACCGGGCGCCGCTCGTTTTGTGGGCGCGAGGACACTCATCCGCTGGGCCGGAAAACCGGGCGGAACCATGTTCGAAGTTACGGGTAGCGATGTCACCATCGGCGACTTTGTTTTGCAGGGCGATCGCAGCGGCAAGAGCAAGGGCATCGTGATTCTCAAATCGGAGAATGGCATCGGCGTCGGGAACATTCTCTTCAGATCGCTTTCCGCATTTGACCTCGAGACCGCGGTACAGTGCGGCACGACGCGCGAAATGCACAACTGCGACAATCTACGGTTCGAGTGGTTCCGGGTGGAGCGCTGTAAAAGGGGCTACCACGGCGTCAACACGATGGGAATGAACATCCATTTCGACCAACTGAATGCCGGAGCCATGCCTGCGGTGATCGAGATGGACGGCGGCGGCAAACTAACCGTCGCCAAGAGCGTGATCGTCGGACCCTGCACGCTGCTGAAGGTGAACGGCGGGGGCGGTGTCGGTAAGAACAACGGCTACTTTCGACTTTCCAATACCGAACTCGACGCCCAAGCCGGAAGTGGCTTTACGCTGATCGACTGCGCGGAACCCGAACCCATCGAGTTCTATTGCGACGGCGGCATTCAGGCCCAAATGGATACCTATCAAGGTACCTTCGCTCGGCTGAGCGGGGGCAACCACTTAACCCTCTGCGGCTGGGACTCGAGCTTCCGCAACATCACAGGCACTCGCGATGTCACCTATGGTCGCCCCACCGTGATGATTCGCGACTCGCGGATCTGGGGCAAAGTCGATTCGATCTGGCAGGGTGCCATCAACGCGCGGTGGCGAGACTGCGTGTCGGTGCCTTGGAAAAGCGACTCCGTTTGGCTGGATGGATCCGCCACGAAGTGAGAGACCATCTTACAGCGAATCGCCCGACTGCTCGCCCACTCAAGCCGCCACGCGTTCGTACACTTCCGAAATGTCGGAAACGTACTTGGGCCAGTTAAATCGGCTCCGGCAGATTTCGTTGCCACGCCGGCCCATCGATTCGGCGCGAGTGCGATCGCCTAAGAGTTCCAAGATCGCGGCGGCCAGCTCCGGCGGCGACTGCGTCGGTACCAACAAACCGCTCTCGCCGTGCACCACGATCTCCGGCGCGCCGCCAGCTTGGCAAGCAATCACCGGGCGGTCGCACAGCCCCGCCTCGACGTACACAAGCCCAAACGGCTCGCGGTGCGACGGAAGCGCCATCACGTCCACGGCCCGCATCATGTCCGCCACATCGCGGCGGAAGCCCATCAATCGAAAACGATCGGCAATGCCGCGGTTCTTCGCTTCTTCGGTAAGCTCTTCGCGAAGCGGGCCATCGCCGAAGCACCAGAACTGCGCCTTCGGCATCTCGCGCAGCACCTGGTCTGCCGCGACGATCAGCTCGCGATAACCCTTCTTCAGCGACAGATGCGCGAAGGTTCCGACCACTGGCGTGTTCTCGTCGACGCCGAACTCTCGCCGCACGTCCGCACGACTCCGCGTGGGAGCAACGTCGGCCGGTTCCACGGGCAGGTGGAGCGCCGTGATGCGTTCGGGGGCGAAGCCTTTTTCGACCAGATCGACCTTCACCGCTTCGGAGCACGTCACCAAATGCGTTTGAGCACGGTGCCAACGTGCCGAAGTAAACCCTTGCACGTGCCCCACCGTGGGGATACCGCCACAGCGTTCGAGCCAACCACACCACCAACTGGCGGTCGACAGGTGCGAGGCGATCACTTGTGCCCCCGCACGGCGAGCCGCGGTCGCGAGCCGCGCCACGGCCATCAGGTTGACCTTGCCACCAATGCCCGACACTTGGAACTCGACGCCAGCGGCGCGGAGCTCATCAATGGCAGGGCTATCGCGGTTCACCAGGCAGCGATGCGCCACCGGCGAGCCGTGAGCATGCTTCATCAATCGCGCGAGGAACGTCTCGGCTCCCGCCATGCGAGATGGCGTGATGGCGTGCATCACCGTGAGGGGCAATGTCCGCGGCCCTGCGCTCGCGCTTCTGCTGCGCTTCGAAGCCGGTGTCGAACTGATGGAGAGGGTGGTGCTCATAAACGTCCTTGAACTGCCCAGTGAGCCGGGCCGCGCTCGGCCCCAGACAATCAACCAGGATACGCCTAACCCGCCTTGCGAACGCCACGATACAGATACGGATTCATCGTGGGATCGTTATACATTTTCATCTGCCGGTAGACCTTAAGCTGCTTGACCCCTGCCTTGAGGTCGTTCAGCAACTCCACCAGCGACTGCGAAAGATCTTTGTGCTGCAAATGGCAACGAGCGATCCGCTCAGCCACCTTCTCGCGATGCGACTCGTCGGCGTCGGTCCGCTCGAGTTGCTCGTCGAGATGATAAATACGGAGCGACATGATCGACAGTCGGTCGATCGCGCTACCGGGTGTCTCGGTGTTAAGCCGCGCACCGGGCACGGGCTGAATGCCGGCTTCGGTGAGCTGGGCGAGCAGCGCCTCGTCGACGCGCTCGATGTAGTCGTTGCGGTTTTGGTTGTACCCATCAATCGCCCGCTTCACTTGGGCAATGCGAGCGTCCCCCACCTCGGGGCTGCGAGCGATGTCCTCTTCGTGCCACAGTAAGAAGTTGAACTGATGCTGCTGGCAAACCGTGTGCAAAAAGCCTTCGTAGGTGTTGTCCGGCGCGACGTGATGCCAACGGGCAACCGTCTGGTGCTGTAGCTGAGTAACCTTGTGGACAAGCGCCTGCGAATCAAACGGCATGACGAGCTTCCTTGCTGGGTCGATGCAAAAGCAAAGGGACGAAATCTTTGGGATCGGCAAAACTGGGGAAGTTTATCCACCCCTTCGGACACCAGCAAGGGGAAAACAACCCGGTGCTAGCAGTGCCATCCGAAATCGCGCGAACGCAGCAAGCTCAAGTGAGCCGGGTCGTCCCCGACCTCGGAAAGTTCGCCAATGGCTTAGCGCAAACCTCTTCAAGCGGTCCGGGGTAGAGGACGACCCGGCTCACCAGATAATTTGCCTCACGCGATCGGCGTCGCTCCCGCTGGCGGAGTACCGCCCCCTGAGCGGACGTACTCAGCCCGCTCGCGAGCGTACTCTTCGGCCGTGGGCAGATCGTCGCCAGCATCGCTAGCAGCCCGCGAAGCCTCGAACAACTTCACCAGCGCCCGCCGACACCACCCACACCCGGTCCCCGCCCCGTGGCACTCCGCCAACTGCGACGCCGACCGCGGCTTCTCAATGCGCAGGTAGTTCACCACCTTGCGCTTGGTGACGTGGAAGCAGAGACAGAGTTCGTCGTCGAGTTGCATGGGAAGCTACCGAGAATCAAAATACATACTCATCGTATGCTAACATACGCTCGAATTGCACGCATAGCGAACTAGGCCGTGTTGACATACCTATGTTGCATCTAGGTGGATCGGGTAAAGTAGGCGAGTAACCGTTACCTCATGGAGGAGGATTAGATGCGACGTTTTGAATTGACGGACGAGCAGTGGGAGCGTGTGGAGAAGCTGTTGCCGGGTCGGGTGGGGTGTCCGGGGCGTAGTGCGGAGGACAACCGGTTGTTCCTAGATGCTGTGCTGTGGATCGTTCGTACTGGCGCTCCGTGGCGTGATCTTCCAGAGCGTTTTGGGCCGTGGAACAGCGTCTTTCAACGGTTCAACCGCTGGGCGAAGAAGGGGGTCTGGCAGCAGGTGTTCGCCGCTCTTCAAGAGGCGGATTGGGAGTGGGTGATGCTGGACGCCACCATCATTCGGGCCCACGTTCACGCGGCGGGGGCTCGAAAAAAAGGGGAGATCAGCAACTTGGGCGATCGCGTGGTGGATTCGGAACGAAGGTCCATGCGGTCTGCGATGGACTCGGCAATCCCGTAAAGCTCCTCCTGACACCCGGGCAGACTCACGATGTTACTCAAGCTGTGCCGCTCTTGGAGGGACTCACGGCGGAACACGTGATCGCCGACAAGGGTTATGACAGCGAGCAAGTACGAGAGACCATTGAGCGCCAAGGCGCGACGGCCATCATCCCTTCGCGAAGTAATCGCAAAGTGCAGCGGGCTTACGACCAGCATCTGTATCGAGAACGCAACCAAGTCGAACGACTGTTTGCCAAGCTGAAGCAATGCCGACGCATTGCCACTCGATACGACAAAACAGCACGAAACTACCTCGCGTTGCTGCATCTGGCAGCCACAATGATCCTCTTGGCCTGAATGTCAACACGGCCTAGTTACTTTCGCCTAATGTGTTACGTGAGGAACTGAGATGAATTTGGCCTCGATTCGAACCAAGTTGGGTGAGTTTCCGCTTGATTCAAGTTCAGGCATTGTTGCCCATCTACATCCTGACCTCAGCTTGCCAAGATGGGAAATCAAGGTTTCGGCAGAGGGACAGGTAGTTCTTCCTTACGAGCCGGAGCCCCATGACATTTGCTACAGTGCCTATCTCTTCTTCTCCACCGCAGAAGCTCGCAATTTCGCCGGGCTTTCAGGCAAACGGATCTCCCACCTGGACCCCAAACAAGAACTGCTCCCCCACGATAGCGCAGGTTTTTACTCCGGCTACCATCAATTGACGGCCGACCACTCACTCCAATTCGCAGAAATACAAGGCAGCCGTATTGGAATCGAATGGTCGTTTGAGGCGAGCGAGCGAGACGACATGTCCGACGCCGAAGACATAGTTGTCAAAGGGTCAATTCGCCTGAAGGGAGCGGTCGTCAGTTACGATGACGAGTTTTGGAAGATGGTGCGCAGCGCTCCGAATTCCGATACATCCCTCGACTGGGCAATGGAGGAATGGCAGCCCGACTGGGCTTCGGCGGAGAGCTGTCTAACGCAGTTCTTTGATCGAAAGTTCTTCGACGAACCGGAGAAATGGCGGGGGTGCGTGTACTATCCAGCGCGGACCGAATAGCAAGAATCCCAAATTTAGAAGCCTACTGATTGCGAAGCCTTCGCCTTCACCACATCCAAAAAACTACCCGCCTGGACGTAGGCTTCGTACTCAGCCTGTTCCGATTCGGTGAGCTCGCCTTCGTTGCACTTCTGAGCCAGCTCGCTCATCTTCTGCTGCATCGCGGCGCTCGCCTTGAGACCAGCGAGGCGCAATGCGACATCCGGCGTGAGCGACGACGTGAAGTCGTCGAGCAGCTCGCCGATGATGGCCGCTTGTTGGGTGGTGGTGTCCATATCGCAATCATAGCCTAGGACGAGCTCGCCGCCAACTTTAGTGCCTGCTTCCCCCCTACTTCGGCAAATGCCCCACGCTCGACTGAAAGTACTTCTTCCGCCGACCCGTGACTTCTTCGCTGTCGCTCGCGGCTTGGGCCGCTTCGAGATCGGCGACGCTCGCCGTGCAGACGCGGCAGCGGGCTACTTCGAGGTGGAAGCGGATGTAGTCGCTTTGGTCGCCGTCGAGGATGCCCATCAAATAGCTGCCGAGTTCCGTCCGCTGGGGGCAGCTCAAGCGATGCCTGCGCCAGATCGCGCCGATCGTATGAATCCCCGCGTCCCGCCGCCCCACGACCACCTTGAGCTGCTCGCGCAAGCTATCGCTCGTCCGCAGCGCCTCTTCAATCGCCGCCATGTCGTCCGCCGGCAGCGCCTCGTCGAGGTAGGCTTCGAGTTCAGAAGTTTCGTAAGTGTCGGACATGTTTAAATTGGGGGATGAACCACCGAGGGCACGGAGAACAGGAAGTGATTCTGGTTTGCTTCACCTTGTTTAACGCCCAGCCGTAGGCGCCGGCTAACTCCGAGGCACCAGTAGCCGGCCCCTACGGCTAGGCGTTAAACGAGCTTCCCCTCTCCGCGTTCTCCGTGCTCTCTGTGGTTAATAACTCTTCGTGGTTAGTCTTACGCCTCGTCATAAAGCTCCGGGAACACGTCGTCGCTCAACTCCTGCCGGCGGACCAACGTTTTGAGCCTCGCCAGGAAGTCGAACTTGAAGTTCGCCACTTGTTGTTCGGTGATATCCAAGAGCTTGGCCACACGTTTGTTCGCGAGGCCTCGCACGAACAAGAGCTCGATGCACTTGAGCTTCGTCCAGTCGCCCCGTTCGCGCCACCGCTCGATCTCGCTGGCGATGGCTTCTGAAATGGCCCGCTCTTCGAGGCCTTGCCGCTCGCCGCTACGGGCGATGCTGCTGGCGGCCCGGGCGTTACCGGGCAGGTCCCACGCCGCGCCGTCCGAGCCCTCGGTGCTTGAGAGTGGCAGCACCGGCCGGCGACCTTCGCGGCGCAAGTGATCGGTCAGCTTGTGCGCGGCGATCGTGAACAGCCAGCTCTCCAGCGGTCGGCGGGGATCGTAGTTCGGCAGGCTCGTGAGGAAGCCGACGAACGTCTCCTGCACCACGTCCTCGCTCGCCGCACGGCGACGAAGCCGACTCTCGACGAACGCCAGGAGTCGCCCCTCGTACTCGTCGATCAGGCGTGTCCAGGCGTCGGCGTTTCCGCGGCGAATGTCTTCGACAAGTAAGGCGTCGGGGTTAGGCATCGGCGGTGGGGAGAGGGGGAGGTTCAACTGGCCATCGCAGCCGCTCGCGGCTTAGCCGGTGGAATCTAGAAGTACCTGTCCCACCACTCGGCCGTTGCCGCGATCAGCATCACGCCCCCGATTATCGCCGCGGGGACGCCGATAAACAACCGCTTGGTGTAATAGCCTTTGGTCGCCGTGTCGATCTTGATCAGCCCCAGCACGCCGGCCAACGACAGCATTACGCCTACCATCAGGTTGCGGACCCAGGCGATGCGATGCATCCGCGCGTGCGCTCGCCACTGGGCGACCATGAAGTCGGAGTTGGCGCTGTCGATTTCCAGCAAGTAGTGAAGATTCGACAGCGGTTTTTCGGTGTGCTCAAAGTCTTCCGTTTGACAGTATTCGTTCGAAACCAAGTTGTCATAAATGAAGTCGCGCGTAATCCCCAACTGTGGCAGCGAATGCACCAGCCCCATGCCGTGATCGCCCACCGTCTGATGCAGGTAATTGCTCACGGCCTGCTCAATTTTTGGATCGATCTTCGTGCGGCACTCCTCTTCCGAAGGGTACCAGCTCGACGACACTAGTCGGCGATAGACGTTCGGCACGCTCTTCGGCGGGTGCGACACCCAATCGGGAACCGGAACTTCTGGAGTTACTGGAGATGCGTCGAGCGACTCGTCGACGCGGTGCTCAAGCGTTTCGTCCTCATCTGACTGCTCGCCATCCATCGGAATCTCGCCATGCGATTGGCTTCCCTCATCCGATGAGATAATAAACGTCTCCGTTTCGCCGCCATCAATGGGATGACCGAACTGCCCCGCCATCATTTGGTTTCGAGCTTGGGCGAGTACCTGCTCGTCCTCTCGGACGTGCAGCGAGCTGTAACCCACGAACAACAGCACAAACGGAATCGCCAGCGCCGCGAACCCCATCGTCGGTCCCGCGTGCTTAAACAGCAGGAACACGATCACGCCAAACACCAGCAGTACCAAGGGCGACACCGCCACCCAACTCGGAGCATTGGGGAAGTTGGCCTGAGGAGTACCTGTGTGCAGAGTGCTGAGGTGCGTGCGAAACTCATGGGCCTGCCGGCGATACTGGTCGGCCATCTGGCGGTTCGTGTCGTTATCGACCGAGCGCTCCAAATCCTCCGCCATCCGATCGAAGGTAGCGATCTGATCTTCAAAAAAAGCCCGCTGCTGTCCCAGGTTAGCGGTGTGGTTAAAGCTCGGCACCGCCGCCATCCGCCAGAGGAACAATAGTCCAATCACCACGCCGAGCGCGATCGCCACGCCCTTCGTGGCACCACGCGTGTGGCGATTCGAAAGTCCGAGCACCAGCAGCACAATCACTGGCACAACCATCGCCGACATCGCTATGAGAATCATCCCAAATTCCGAGGCGGATATCATCGACATCATACGGCCCTCGCGGATTCGACGGCCACTTTACGACCGCTAGGAGGAAGCCAAGGACTCACGAACTGCGCGGCGATCGCCACGATGCCGGCGACCACCATGCCCGTCGGCTGGGGGTACCAGCACACGAGGTGGGCAAGCCACGCGACCGAAACCGCAATGCCGACGCTCACAATGCTGAGCCGATGCCGGCGGGCGAACTCCGTCTGACGCCACCAACGCAGTACCAGCATCAGCAGCGAGAAGTACAGCACCGAGCATACCCAGTCGGGCATGACCAAGTAGTTGCCGTAGTTAGCCATGAAGTCGCTATCGCCTTTGTTCATCAGCTCGGCAATCAAACTATCGTTGGCCTCGATGCCGGCGTCGCGAAACTTCGGCACGCCAATCATCATCGTGCTCGACAGCCACCACGCCACGAGACCCACGAGCGCGCCGCCAACCCCCTGCCACACACGAATGGGCATTTGGTCTTCGTAGCGTCCTTCGGTCAGCTTGCCAGTGATTAGCACCACCCACGTCATGAACGTCGAGACGGCCGTGAACCACAGGTGCAGTGGGATCCGCTCGTTCGCCGAACTGCCACCCACCACCACCACGGCCAGCAGCGACAGGAACGTGCACGCGATGCCCGCCATCACCATCGACTTGATCAATTCGGAGAGTTGCTCGCGGAACGACTTCGCACGCAGCTCGGCATGCACCCGCTGTTTCCAGTCCGCACGCAAGTAACGGGCCTTCATCGCCGCGTTGCGGCGACGCTCGGCACGCGACATTGGCGGCGCGTCGGGTTGGGGTTGAACACGGTCGCTCGGCGGCAAGTCGACAAAGTTCTGCCGAGCCACCGACTCGCGCTGCCGACGCTTGATCTGCGTCGGACGAATCGCAACCGCCCAAAACGCGTAATACAGTCCATAGACGGCCAGCACCAACACGCCGGTAGCCCCCCATCGGGGCAAGCTTGTGACCAGCGCGGCAACGATCACCATCAACACCAGCGCCTTCGCCACCGGGTGCGCGGGCCACGCGTCCCAGCGCTCGATCCAGCTACTCCACATGTTGGCGAGGTAGTCGTGGATCGGTTCGCGGAGCGGCTCCTCGCTTGGCTTCGTGTGCGGCCCTTGTTTGCCCCCGTGTTGACCATGGAACAAAGGAGGAGGCACTTTGCCACGCACCGACGTGTCTGGAAATTGCAGCGACGCACCAATGCCATCCGGCGCCGCATGACGGGCCGTCCAGGCTTCGGTTTGTTTAGGGCGTAGCGGGCCGACGCTCTTGCCGTCAGGCAGCAAGTCGAGCAGCTCGCCCACGCTACCAATGCGGACCAGCGGATCCTTGGCCAGCGTTCGCTGGACGATCTCGCGGTACGACGCATCGAGCTTCGACAGGTCGGGCTCGGCCGTCAGGTGTTTCATCAGCACTTCGCCGACGCTCTCCCCCTCGAACGGCACATGGCCGGTGAGCATCTCGTAGAGCATCACGCCCAGGGCGTAGGTATCGATCTCGCGGCCATAGCGACCGTTGGCGATTTCGGGGGCCATGTAGTGCACCGTGCCGACGCTCTCGGTCTGCCCACTGCGGCGGCTGCACGAGATGAACTTCGACAGGCCATAGTCGCCAATTTTGACGGTGCCCCCTTCAGTCGAGTCGTAGTCGAGGAACACGTTGCCCGGCTTCAGGTCGCGGTGCACGATGCCATGGTCGTGCAAGTAAGCCACGCCCGCGCCGATGCCCTGCATCCACTTAAGCACTTCGTCTTTGGGCATGCCGGTGGGGTGGCGTTCGATGGCTTCTTCCAGCGACTCGCCGGATACGTATTCCATCACCACCCATTGGTCGCCCATCGAGTCGGTGCGGATGTCGTAGATCGCGATCAGGTTCACGTGCTTGAGATTCAAGCAGTGCTTCACGCCGCGGAGTTCGACGTCCAGGTTGCGGCGAATGAGCTTCAGCGCCACTTCCTTGCCAGCGTCGCTCGTGGCGAAGTAGACCTCGCCGAAGCCACCACGCCCCACCCCGCGCTTGATGGTGTAGCCTTCCAGAGGCTGGCTACCTGTCGGGTAGAGGAATTTGACCGGCGCGCGCTCCGCAACTTCCGCGGCGGGATCGAGCAGGTCGTCGGGTTGTGGCGTGCGTACGTCCATCGTTTGCATGGCTGACTGGGTTACTCGGGTTTAGTGTAACCGCTTCTCACTCCCATTTCGCCCTTGAAGACCCAACCTTGCCCCAATTGCGGCAAGATTTGGGCAATTTCCCCTAATGATTTTCGCCGGGTGCCTGGGGTCGAGTTCCACGAGCCCCCAGTGTCGATCGCCATTTTTCGTTTAACGCCCAGCCGTAGGCGCCGGCTAACTTCGAGGCACCAGTAGCCGGCGCCTACGGCTGGGCGTTAAACGAGAGAGTGGATGGCAAATCGGCGTCCCATCCTTCTTCCTTCCTCCGTGCTCTCTGTGGTTCATCCACTCTCTGGGGGCTCGCAGGACTCGTCCCCAGCCACCCATGACCTCCCCAATTCCCTAAACCTCTTCCAAACTGATAGCAAACTCCTCGCCTTCGATCCGCGCGCCGCTTTCCAGCACCATCGGACCGTCGGCCGCCACCCCGTCGACGTTCATCGCCATCGTCGAACGGCAGTGCAGCCGGCCGTTCAGGCGGAACAGCATCACGTCCCCCACCCACCGGCGGCAGGCAATGTGCGAATGCGACTTGGGCCCCAGCAGACAACTGTCGGCCATCAGCAGCACCGTGTCCGCACGGGGTTCGGTGCGATGGCCCGATAGCATTACCAGTCGTGCCGTGGCGCTCAGGGCGTGTGGCCGGGTGAACTCCATTCGGACGGCGCTCCCCAACTGAATCACATGCCGATTCCCCAGCACCATCGGGCCGGTGAGTTTACGGCCATCAACGGTCACGTCTCCCAGCGGGTCGAGCGTGTAGCTCCCGCCGTCGCGACGCAACACGGCGTGACGCCGAGAAAGGTCGGCGCAGATCGGTACCGCGATCGAACTTCCGGGAGTCGGCTGGCCCAGCACCACCTCGTCGTCGAGGCAAACCAGGAAGCCACCCACGGCGTCGACCCACAGCATGATTCGTTCGGGGGCTGCACTGCCAGTCATGGTGTCGTCGGGAGCCGAAGTAGGTCGGGCGGCGTGGGCCGTGTCATTCATGGCAAGGCTGGCGTGATGCCGTCCTCCGCCATGATACACGTGCGTCGCGTCGAGACCCACGGCATGCCACGCCTGTCGGCGAGCCGCGCGGGCCACTCGGTCTCGCGGCGCGAGTGCCAGCATCCGGTCGGCACGCCCCAGCACGTCGTGCCAGTCGTGACGTTCGGCCGAAGTGTGCAGTTGACTAGCGATGTTCACGTGCTCGTCACACGTCGCGGCGAGTTTCTCGATGCGGCGACCAATCGGCCCCGCGTCGAGCGTGGTCGTATGCTCCCGCACACTGCCAGCGAGCGCGTCGAGCATCTGACGGGCTTCGCTGCTACCGCCAGCGGCCAAACGCTGCTCAGCCTCGGTGAGTTTTGCCGTCACGTGTTCGAGCCAGCGGACATCAGGGTCCACTAGCCCGCGCTCGCGGACCTTGGCAAGTTCCTGCTGCGCGGCGGCGGTGCGTCCCTCGGCCAGGCACTCAATCGCCCGGCAAATGTGACGCTCGCGATATTCTTGTCGTAAATCTTCAATCCCCGCGTCGCTCCCCGCCATGTGCCGGGCAAGCTCCAGGTCGTTCCACCCAGCACGCGAGTAACCCGCCTCGAACCGCCCGCGAGCCCGCTGCGCCACGCGCCCCGCCAGTTCGGCCGACAACTCGCGTGCCTGCCGAAAGTCGCGGATCTCTTTCTGCTCGACGATGGCACAAGCACGGTCCAGCTGACCCGCCTTGATCGCCCGCCGCGCTTCACCGAGTTGCATTCGCCAGGAAGGAAACATAGAGAGAATCTGTTAAGGGTTCGGAACGCGAGCTACGAAAAATGACCAATGCCGAATTTCCAATGACCAATGAAGATCGCTTGCGCTTCAACATTGGTCATTGGTCATTCGTCATTGTGGCTTCATTATCCAGTGACCGTTGAAGATCGCTTGCGCGTCCTCATTGGTCATTGGTCCTTCTGAATTGGTCATTCAGTCTCTTCGTAACTCACCTCGGCAATCTTGCCGTCCTTTTCGTTCATCTTGAAGTACGACGCCACTTGGTCGGTGATGTCGGCCGAGTCTTCGGGGTCGAGCGAGATTTCGGTCTCGATGTCGACGTTCGCATTGGCAATCCGGGCCTTCACGTCCAGCGTGGTGCGGATGTCGTTGATCAACTGCTTGGTGCGAGCCAATTGGCTGTCGTCGAACACCAGGTCGCTCGAAGCCTGCGCGACTTCCACCAACTGACGCTTGGCGTCCAGGCACTTGAGGTCGGTCTCGAGCTTCTTCTGCGACGAAACCATCGCCGCGTACTTCTCGCGAGCCGCATTCAGGTTCGCGGCACGGGCGTCGCGCATCTGGCTCAGGCTCGCAATCGTTTCGTCGTCCACCTTGAAGCGAGCGAACTTGCTCTTCAGGCTCCGCTCGACGTCGCCTCGGTCGTAGCTGCGGCTGGCGTAGCGGAACTGGCTCTTGCCGCTCGTGAGGTCGGTTTGAAGCTGCATGATCTCGCCCTGCAGCTTGCCGCTGCTAGCTTCCGAGGCGGCGATTTGCTCGTCGAGTTGCTCGAGCGCCACTTCTTCCTCGGCAATCACTCGCCGGGCATCGTCGATCACCGGCTTCAGGTCGCGAACCATCTGCCGAGCACGCTCGATCTGAAACTCGGTCGGCACGGCGTTCTTCACGCCATCTGACACGCGGTTCGCCCCGGTCTTCAGGTAACTAAAGGCATCCCTGCCAAACAACAGGCCGGCAACCAAGCCGACAGCAAGCACCGTAACAATGGTTTTTTTGATCATGGGACCAGCTCCTTGACCGGTAGAGAACTTCCGAAAGCGGCAATGGGCGAACTTTCGCATGATTCAGCTTTCGTGCGGGACGAACAAAAAGGGACAACCACCTAGCGGACCGCCCCCTCGTACCAGGGTGAGGGTGTTAAAAAATGACGGTCCAATCAGTCATTCGCCGGCCAAGGAGCGATCTTTGGAAAAGTTTGGAAGTTTTTTGCGAGTTGCTAGCTCACGCCCCCATCGAGCCGGGTGGCGCTAGCCCCCGGCTCGATGAGGACTTGTAGGGTGCATGCAATGCACAAGAAAGAGCTCAAGAGCAAACGTAGGCGCTACGCGAGCGGGTCGATCTTCTCAAGCGGATCGAGATTGCTCGCCAGTTGCCAATCGTCACGCAGTGCGTCTTGGTGCAGCGCGGCCCACTCCATCACCAACCCGGTCGCACGAGCTGGTAGTCGCCCGGCAATCACGCCGAGCGTCTCGATATCGACGACCATTTCCGAGCCGCCGTACTCCGCATGAAAATGAGGCGGGGCGTGATCGCCAAAGTACATCTTGATCACGATGCCATAGAACCGGCTGATCTCAGGCATGGGCGGCGGACTTAAAGCCAGGGAAAACCTCGCTGGCCGACTTGCCGGTTACCCTCAGGTAGAGGGAGTCCGGGCATAGATCAACGTCGCCGGGCCAAACCAGTTCACCATGGGAGCCAATGGCGACTTGCGCGAAGACTTCAGGATTGTCCCAGATCGCAAACACGCCCCTTCCCGCCAAGTCCGACAGATCCACCTCGCCCTCCACGCCATCTTCGAACCGGAGCTGAAGCCGATAGCCGGGGAGCGGAGTTGCTTTGGAAATGGGAAACATGGCATCCATCCGGGGCCGGTCTGTCGCTAATCGAAAAGCAAAAATGTCCCGTCTTCGGTACGACTAAAGTATAGACCAACGCTCGGTCCCCAATCCACTACGAACCTAGAGCTTTATCCTCCCAGCCCTCTCTAAATCCCCGAAAAACCCAAGACTTCCGTCATGGGCTAGGGCTGAAAACTATTTCCACTTTTTTCCAGAATCCGACTAGAAAGCGCGCTCTACATGTGTTCTACTGCACACGTTCACCACATGAGTGGACATGCGTTCTTTGACAGCTTGAAATAACAGTGAAAAACGACCTGCGAAGGCTGGGGCGCGTGAGTCAGCGTGCGTAGTGTCATTCCGACAGGAGTGGAGCGACTGAGGAATCTACGTGGCGTTGCAGGACCACGGGGCCACCTTGGGAGGTCACGAGTTCTAGCGTTTGACAGAGGCAAAGTCGTTCGAGCGGTAAACGAGATTTCTCGGTCGTAGAACTCCCGTCGAAATGACACACGGCAGCATCCCTTCCGTCTTCGTAAAGTCGCACCTGCGGTTACCCCCTGCGACATTACTCCTTGGCGAAGGTCCTCGCGAAGCTTCGCAACGTGTTGAAGCGAAACGTGTTAGGCCAAACCCTCCAGAGAGCCGAAAAATAATAATGTCGCAGTCGATGAAATACTCGCCGATCGCGACATTATTCGTAGCCGGATTCGCCAAGTTCGAAATTGAGCGAAACAACCTCCGGGGACTAACGCCCCCGGCTCGACTGGGAGAGGTGGAGGAAAGTCTGATAGACTTCCCTTCGTCGAACCACGCTTTGGTGGTCGGCGTAGAATGAGAGATCGCCCTGCCCTCGCCTCCCTGCGGAGTTTTCCTATGTCCCGCCTGTTGCCCTTGTTCGGTTTGCTCGCCGTGGTGCTCGTTGGCACTTCGGGCTGCGAGAAGACCGAGTCGTCGCTCCCCGCCGGAATGACCGAGAAGCAGGTTTCGGACTATCGCGGCACCTTGATAACGACCGAGGAACCCGCGGACGCTAAAGCGGTGATCGAAGTCCGTGATTCGTTGCGTAAGCTAGGCGAAGAAGGTGTCGACCCGATCAAAGGCCAAGTAACGGTGATCGGCGTCATCGGCTCGATGCCGAATCCGTACACCGCGGAGGCGGCTCCAGCGTTTCCTTGGGTCGAGGGCTTCGCGGCGTTCTCGCTCGTGGATCCTTCGACGGTCGCTCAGTTCGAGGGACACCAACACGCCGAGGGCGAGGAGTGCATGTTTTGCGCGGGCAACGCTCGCAAGCTGGTCGACACGGTCGCCCAGGTCCGCTTCCGCGATGTCAGCGGCGAACCGATCGCCGCCCGCGCCGACAAACTGCTCGGCCTTCGCGAGGGAGACACCGTAGTCGTGGTGGGCACGGGGAGCATCGAACTCGGATCGCTGGTCGTCGACGCCCAGAAGGTCTACGTGAAGCCCAAGGTTGCCGAAGCGCACGTGGCGTCTATCGTGCCGTAGCGAGCGGCTCGAAGGGCGAGCCGCACCAGGCGACTCCTTCGGGCAGACGATGATCACGATTACGCGCAACACAGGTCCGGGGGGCGGCTACGTCCTCGAAACCGAAATGGTCCTGGCGAGTCCGCTCGAAGAGGTGTTCGACTTCTTCGCCGATGCGACGAATTTAGAGCGAATCACGCCCCCATGGCTCCAGTTTCGGGTGCTCACGCCGGGTCCTATCGAGATGTTCGCGGGCCAGCTGATCGACTACCGCCTGAAGCTTCACGGCGTGCCGATTCGCTGGCGGACGGAGATCGCAGGCTGGGATCCTCCCCACGAGTTCTGCGACACCCAGCTTCGCGGCCCGTATCGCCTGTGGCGACACCAGCACTACTTCGAAGAAGTCGCGGGCGGAACACTCTGCCGCGACGTGGTCTACTACCGCGTGCCTGGCGGGCCGCTGGTCCACTGGCTGCTCGTCCGCCGCGACGTGGAGACCATCTTCACCTACCGTGCGAAGGTGCTCCGCGAGCTCTTCGGCTCGGCGACCACGCTACAGCCGGCTTAATCGCTACAACGCATCCCGTTGCTGGCAGGGGTGTCTCGGGTGAACTACGATGCACAGATCGAGGCGCAACGCTTCGAACTTGCCCGTCACTCTCCTTCGCCCATAACTCCTCGTGTCCGATACGTTTCGCGATCACGCCGAACCTGCTTCACCAGTCGAGAAGGACTCGAACGGCGCGTGGGTTGATCTGTCGAACTACCGTATCACGGGCTATCAACAAGCGAGCCGGTGGAAACGAGTACTGTGGTACGCGACGGGCGAGGTGCTGTTCGCCTCGCCCTTGCCCGTGCCGAGCAGCCTTAAATGCACGGTGCTTCGGTGGTTTGGGGCGACAATTGGCAACGGCGTGGTCATTAAACCACGGGTGCGAATTAAGTTCCCCTGGCAACTCGAAATCGGCGATCACACGTGGATTGGCGAAGGAACCTGGATCGACAACCTCGGCATGGTTCGCATTGGGAGTAACGTCTGCATCTCGCAGGGGGTCTACTTCTGCACCGGCAGCCACGACCATCGCAGCCGGGGGTTCGAACTGCTCGTCGCCCCGATCACGGTGGGCGATGGGGCATGGGTCGCCACGCGCTCGACGCTGCTGCAGGGAGTGACCATCGGCCCCAACGCCCTGGTCGCGGCGGCCAGTATGGTCCATAAGGACGTGGCTGCAGGGACGATAGTCGGCGGCAACCCCGCGGTGCTCGTCCGGCACCGCGAGCCCCCCGTCAGCCTGTAACCGCCGGCGGTGATAGCAATGTGGCGTTTTTTCGACACGTTGCGGCGACACAACCACGCGGCGACGGGCCTCCCAGCTTGGCCGAACCCGAGTCGGCCGGGCCGCGTATTACGTCTGTGTCGATGGTGAGGCTCCGAGAGTCCTCTCGGTACGCCCACCCATCGGGCCCCTGGGGGGACGGCGGCGAGGGGGATAAACTCTATTTTTCACGTGTTGTCACCGATTGAGACCGGAACGGAACCGCCAAGGACCTCTCCCAAAACGGGGCGTGCCGACGGCGAGAGCCTCACTAGCTTGTCCGCCGTTTGGCATACGATGTGCCAGCTAAGTCCTGGCACCTCACGGACAGCGATGTCCTTAACAACTCCTTACGACTTGGCAAATCAAGCAAGAGATAGCAACCACAACGATCGAAGGGAATTGAGGGTAGGCGACTGCTAGCCCTTTGATGAATTCCCCACCCGCGATCATCGACGACTTTCCACAACCGCCTATATTGAATGTCTGGCCACGATCTGTGGTTAGGCAACGCTTCGACCGAATACTTCAAGACTGACGCACCAAGGCCATCGGTTTATGTTGGATCCAACGATTCTGCTCTACGTGATCGCAGGCATTGGTGCCTTTGTGGCGAGCTTGGCCATTACGCCACTCGTTCGTGCGACCTCCATTCGCCTGGGATTCGTCGATCGCCCCGATCGCCGCCGCAAAGCTCATAAAGCTCCTGTAGCGCTCGGTGGCGGTGCCGCCGTGTTCGTGGCGATGGCACTCGCCGTTACTGCGGTGCTCGTCACGGCCAGCTTTATGGGAGTCGAGATTCCCAAGCCTGGGACCTTCGTTCCACTCGTTTGCCTAGCGATCGGTGCGGTTAGCATCGTGGCGCTCGGGTTGCTCGACGATCTCAAGGGACTTCGTGGTCGCTATAAGCTACTTGGGCAACTGGCTATCGCCGCACTGCTCGTTTGGTCGGGCATTCGCATTGAGGGATTCACGGTCTTTGGCAACCAAGTCACTCTTGGCTGGTTTGTTATTCCTGCCACTTTGTTCTGGCTCGTCGGCACGACGAACGCCGTGAACTTGATCGATGGCATCGACGGTCTCGCCGGTAGCGTTGGCTTGATCCTGTGCCTGACGCTTGCCGCGATCACTGGCGGTCAAGGCAACATCACTCAGACTTGCGTGATGCTCGCCCTCGCTGGGGCGTTGCTCGGGTTCCTGCGTTACAACTTTGCCCCCGCCACGATCTATCTCGGCGACGCGGGTAGCATGTTGGTGGGTCTCGCCTGCGGCACCATTGCGGTGATGGCGAGTGCCAAGTCGTCGGCGGCCATGGCGTTCGCGGTCCCCATCGCAGTGTGGTCGGTGCCGATTCTGGACTCGTTCGCCGCGCTGGTGCGACGCAAACTAACGGGCCGAAGCATGTTTTCGCCCGACCGCGGTCACTTGCACCACTCGCTCTTGGTGCGTGGTTGGACCGTGCAGCAAGCGGCTCTTTTCATCGCGCTCATTTGTGCCACCACCTGCTTGAGCGCCGTACTGAGCATCTACCTGAAGAAGGAATGGATCGCGATTGTCACCGTAATTGCGGTCATGATCTTCCTGATTTCCACTCGCACCTTTGGCCACATCGAATTTCAACTGCTCAAGGGACGCATGCACCGCATGGCAAGTTCCTTTGGCGTTCGCGAAGGTTCGAAGGGTGCCAGCCTGAGAGAAAGTTCGTTCCAACTGCAAGGTTCGCGCGAGTGGAGCAAGCTGTGGGCGGCGATTGTCGAGGCGGCGGAAACCTACCAGCTTACTCGCATTAAGTTGACGATCGATATGCCGTTGCTCCACGAGTCGTTCTACGCTTCATGGGACACATCGCGAGCCGTTTCGGCCGACGCCCACGTTTGGCGACTCTCGCATCCCCTGGTGATCGATGGCGATCACGTGGGGCAAATGGAAATCGCCGGCGAGACGAAATCGGAGGCGCGAGGTTCGACGCTCGCTCAGATTGGCCAAGTGCTCGATTTCCTCGAACCGATCGAAGACGACATCCGCTACATTCGCGAGCATATTCAGGTCGACGAGTTGTCGATGCGTGCTTGTCGCACCCAAGAACGATCGCTGGCGACGGAATCACTCACACGAACCCCCGTCAGCGCCGAGTTTCCCCCTGTTGTTCCTAACTGACACCGCGTTCCCTCCTCCTCCCTCCGCGTAGCGTTGCCCGTCGATTAACCGACCTGCCAAACGCTTCTACGCCACTCCTCCCGCCATACCAACCATGTCGAGCCAAGAACTGCCTCGCGATGTTCGCTTTTTCGTCACGGGCCACCGCGGAATGGTGGGGTCTGCGATCGTGCGGCGACTCGAGCAAGATGGGTTTACCAACATCTTGACCGCTAGTCGCAGCGAACTCGACTTGCGCAATCAGGCGGCGGTCGATCGTTGGTTCGAAGAGAATCAACCCGAGTACATCTTTCACGCCGCGGGTACCGTGGGTGGCATTTTCGCCAACTCGAGTCGTCCTGCCGAGTTCCTGTACGACAACTTGATGATCCACGCCACGGTGATGCAGGCCGCGTGGCGGACCGGCGTGAAGAAGCTGTTGTACCTTGGCAGCAGTTGCATTTATCCTCGCGACTGCCCTCAGCCAATCCGCGAAGAGTACCTGCTCACGGGGCCGCTGGAGCGGACCAACGAGGCCTACGCGATTGCGAAGATCGCCGGACTGAAGTCGTGCGAAGCGTACCGCCAGCAGTACGGGATGAACTTCATCTCGGCGATGCCCACCAACTTGTACGGACCCAACGATCACTTCGATCTTCGTAACTCGCACGTGCTCCCCGCACTCATTCGCAAGTTTCACGATTGTCGCGAGCAAGGCGGTGGAACTGTGACCATCTGGGGCACGGGCAAGCCACGCCGCGAGTTCCTGCATGTCGACGACCTCGCCGATGCGTGCTTGTTCTTGATGCGCCACTACGACGAAGCGGGTACCATCAACGTGGGCGCGGGTACCGACCAGTCGATTGCCGAACTGGCGTCGCTGATCCGCGAGGTGGTGTGTCCGGAAGCCGAACTGACGTTCGACACCAGCATGCCCGACGGCACGCCGCAGAAGCTGCTGGACGTCTCGCGAATTCACCAGCTGGGTTGGCATCACCGCATCGAGCTGCGAGCGGGGCTGGAATCCACCTACGACTGGTTTCGCCAGCATTCGGCCGGCGAATCGCTGGCCCGGGGTTTGTCCCACACCTAAGGTGACTGGCACCCGCCGTTTAAGCTATACTTCCTGAATCAAACTTTACTACGCCCATTTCGAGAAGCTGTCATGTCGGATTCCACCCAACGCACCAAAGTCGCCCTGGTCACCGGTATTACCGGCCAGGACGGTTCGTACTTGACCGAACTTCTACTCTCCAAAGGGTACGAAGTGTGGGGCATTATCCGCCGGAGCTCCTCGTTCAACACCGATCGCATCGACCATTTGTACCAGGACCCGCACGAGCCGAACGTTCGGCTGCATTTGCGGTACGGCGATTTGTCGGACGCGTCGAGCCTGCTGAAGATTTTCGCCGAAGCCCAGCCCACCGAGGTCTACAACCTGGCGGCCCAATCGCACGTCAAGGTTTCGTTTGACATCCCCGAGTACACCGCCGACGTAACCGGGGTGGGCGTGGTTCGTATTCTCGAAGCGATCCGGCAGTTGAATCTGAATACGCGGTTCTACCAAGCCTCGTCGTCCGAGCTGTACGGCAAGGTGACCGAGACTCCGCAATCGGAGACCACCCCGTTCTGGCCCCGCAGCCCCTACGCGTGTGCCAAGGCCCTTGGTTTTTACATGACTCGCAACTATCGCGAGTCCTACGGCATGTTTGCCGTGAATGGCATTCTGTTCAACCACGAATCACCGCGTCGTGGCGAGACGTTCGTCACTCGTAAGATCAGCCGTGCCGCGGCGCGTATCAGCCTCGGCATGCAGGAGACTCTGTACTTGGGTAACCTCGATGCACGTCGCGACTGGGGCTTCGCCGGCGACTACGTCGAGGCGATGTGGCGCATGCTACAGGTGGACGACCCCGATGATTTTGTCATCGCGACGGGCGAGACGCATACGGTCCGCGAGTTTTGTGAGTTGTGCTTCCAGGAAGTCGGACTGCCGATTGAGTGGAAGGGATCGGAAGCCAACGAGGTCGGTCTAGGCCCCGATGGTCAAGTGATGATTCGCATCGACCCCAAGTATTTCCGCCCGGCCGAGGTCGACCTGCTGCTGGGCGATCCCAGCAAGGCTCGCCGACTACTCAACTGGTCGCCGACCGTCATGCTCGACGAACTGGCGAAGATGATGGTTCACAGCGATCTGGATTTGTCCAAACACGAAGCCATCGAGCGGGGCATTGCCACGGCCTAATCGGGTTGGTGCTGCTTCGTCGCCGTCGTGGTGGTTCCCTGTCTTTCGTTTCCTCGATTACCTCCTTTCGACCTGGGCACGGATCGCCGGGGCTCGCAACCCGTCTCGTGCCGCATGCCGTCGAAGCCTCGCATCTTGTTCATCAGCCAGGTTTACGTCCCCGACCCGGCTGCGGTGGGACAGTACATGGCCGACGCCGCCAGTGCGCTGGCGAAGCGTGGTTACGATGTCCGCGTGCTGACCTCGGCACGTGGCTATGCCGATCCTTCGGTAAAGTATCCTCGGCATGAGTGGCGTGATGGCGTAGAGATCATTCGCCTGCCCCTCTCTTCGCTGGGCAAGCGGACGATCCTGCACCGCTTGGCTGGCCAGTTGATGTTCCTGTTCCAAGCCGTGCTCCGCGGGCTTTTCACACCACGGCTTGCCGGGATGGTGGTCAGCACCTCGCCTCCGATGGCCTCGGTGGCGACGCTCGCGATCCACTGGATACGCCGCGTGCCGTTCACGTTCTGGGCAATGGACCTGAATCCCGATCAAGTGATCGCCACCGGTGCGATGAAACCAGAAGCCCTGCCGGTGAAGGCGCTCGACTGGTTGAATCGCCGGACTCTAAAGGCCGCGTCGGCGGTGATCGCGCTCGATCCGTTCATGGCCGACCGATTGCATGCGAAGCTCGATGTTCGCGACAAGATCACGGTCTTCCCTCCCTGGCCGATGGAAGACGACCTTCGCATCGTTGCCAAGGCCGACAATCCCTTCATTGCCCGCCACCAACTCGAAAACAAACGAGTCGTGATGTACAGCGGCAATCATGGACTCACGACGCCGGTCGATTTGCTGGTCGATGCCTCGCTGGAGTTGGGCGAAGGCAACCCGCTGCATTTCATGTTCATTGGTGCCGGGGCTGGCAAACGGGTGGTGGACGAAGCCATCGCCAAGCATCAGCCCAAGAACTTGGTGTCGCTTCCCTACCAACCTCTCTCCGAAATTTGCTACTCACTCTCGGCGGCCGACGTGCACTTGGTGCTGATGTCGGAAGAGCTGATCGGCATCGTGCATCCGTGCAAGGTTTACGGTGCGATGGCGGTGGGCAAGCCGATTCTGTTCATGGGTCCGGTGCCCAGTCACATCTCCGAGATCCTAGAGCTTGCCCCCATCGGTTGGCGCATTCCCACCGGTGATAGGCAAGCGGTTCGCGACGTCCTCGCCGAAATCGAGCGATTGCCGCAAGACGAACTGGAAGCGATGGGCCAGCGAGCGCGCGAGCTGGTCAACGAGCGGTTCAGCAAGGAGACGCTCTGCCGCCGGTTTTGCGATGTCGTCGAAGGGACGTTGCCAGAACGGGTCCGACTTTCGACGCAAGCGCCAAGCTTGGCGACTTAAATGATCACGGAAGCCGTTTTGTAGGGCAAATCGGGCTCAGAGAGCCCTCCCACAGTTGGTGGCTACCGCGACGTTTAATTGGCGATGCGCCGCTCGCCGATGAGCGTCACGATTCGCTCGGCCGCGTGGCCATCGCCGTAGGGATTCGCGACTTCGGCCATCGCACGATACGCCTTGGTGTTCGTGAGCAGTTCGCTCACCTGGTCGACGATCGGTCCTTCGTGTGGGCCAACGAGTCGCACGGTGCCGGCGGTCACCCCTTCGGGCCGCTCCGTGGTGTCACGCATCACGAGCACGGGCTTGCCGAGGCTGGGGGCTTCTTCCTGCACGCCGCCCGAATCGGTGAGCACCACCCGGCATCGCGACAGCAGGCCCACGAACTCACGGTAAGGTTGCGGGTCGATCAGGCGAATGTTGGGTGTCTCGCCGAGCTCGCGGTGCACCACTTGCTTGACGTTGGGGTTCAGGTGCACGGGGTAGACGAACAGATGATCCTCGAACCGTGCGGCGAGCTTCGCCACGGCCCGGCAGATCTCGCCAAACCCATCGCCAAAGTTCTCGCGGCGATGCCCGGTGACCAGCACGAACGGCCTCTCTGGAAAGTCGTCGCCAATCTGGCTCTGCAGTCGCTGTTCGATCTCGCGACCGATCTTCGGATCGCGCTGGCGGGCGACTTCCCACTCCAGGGCGTCGATCACCGTGTTGCCAGTGACATGCACGGCGTCGCTCGGGATGCCCTCCGCAAGCAGATGATCACGGGCCGTGAAAGTCGGGGCGAAGTGCAGCGTAGCGATGCGGGACGCCATCTGGCGATTGGCTTCTTCGGGAAACGGCGCGGCGAGATTGCCGGTACGAAGACCCGCCTCGACGTGCCCCACCGGAATACCGCGATAGAAGGCCGCGAGCGCCCCGCACAGCACGGTGGTGGTGTCGCCTTGCACCAGTACCATGTCGGGCTTGTCGGCGAGCAGCATCTCGTCAATGCGGTCCATCAGCCGCGAGGTGAGCGAAGCGAGCGTCTGGTTGGGCTGCATCACGTCGAGCTGGCGATGCACCGGGATGCCGAACAGCTCGATCACCTGCCCGATGAGTTCGCGGTGTTGCCCGGTGTTAACGACCCAGGGTTCGAGGTTCGGATCGTCCTTGAGTGCCTGGATGACGGGGGCAAGTTTGATGGCTTCGGGCCGAGTGCCCATGAGTACGGCAACACGCATGGCGGGATACAAGCTGGCGGAGGGAGTTGGGGGGGGAACATTGAAACTCTACTATGCTTGGCGGGGTGGCTCGCCGCCACGATTGCTACGGTCCTTCCCACCCGTCCCCCCGGCTAAAGTGCGTGGACCCCACCATTGGGGGCTTGGAACGGTGTGAAACGCGAGAAATATCGGAGTTCGGCAAGGGTTTGCACCGCCGCCCCGCACGCCAAATGCTTGCTAGAATGCTGGGCGTGGCTAAGATGGAAGTTGGGCGCACGGCTCGTCGCGCCACCCCCGGGGGCAGGAACAGAGAACCCCTAGAACTTTTCCCCGCCGCCCCCTCGCACGTTCGGAACAGAGTGGTGATGACTCGCGCAACTGTGGACCCTTCTGTACCCGCCGGTAACGCAATGCCGACGCTCGCTCGACGTGCGGTTCTGATCGCATCACTGCTGATCGCAAGTCTGGCGATGACGCCGGCCTCGGCGCTGGTGGTGATGAACTACAACCCGGCGAACAACTACGTTGCCCCGACGCAGGGGACGAACAGTGGTGGATGGGTCGCGCAAACGCGGACCCCGGTTGGTCGAACTCCACTTCCCGCGGTGTGTACTTGGGCAATGGTTGGGTGCTGTCCGCTGCTCACACCGGAATCGTCAACGGGCAAGCCGAAACCATCAACGGTCAAAATTACGGAGTGGTCAAAGACTCGGCCATCAATATCAAGAACCCGACGGCGCTCGTGAATGCCGGCGTCGGAGCGCTAGCTGACCTGCGGCTGGTGCGACTCAATACACTATCGCAATTCGATGGTTCGCCCGAACAGCGCGCGGCCGCTCTCGGTTTGCCACTCCAACCCATTCACCTCCCCAACTCCCGGCTTGCCACCAACCAGCAACTGGTGGTGATCGGTAGAGGTCGCATCAAGGCCGATGGAGCCCCCCTGCTGCATGCCGATACGAGTTACACGGGTGGGGTCCCCAATTGGCCATCGTTTACAACGTGCGTCGGATGTTTTCACACGCTCGACTCCAACACGCTGCATGCCGTTGGTTACACCGTCTCGACTACCATGCGCCAAACGTGGGGAACCAACCGCGTCGAAAACCCTAGCTCGGTTGCCAACAGCTTGAGCGATTTTGTTTCGAAGGGAGGAACCTGGGTAACGGGAACCACCGCGGTCCAGGCCTTCGACTTCGACGAATACAACTTCACGACCGATGCCAACGGCAACGTGATTGGCGGCGGGGGCAATGAAGTACAGGGAGCGGCGAACGACTCTGGATCGGGAGTTTACGCCTGGAACGCCGCGCTGGAACGCTGGGAACTAAGTGGCGTGATGCACACCATCGCACGTTACGGGGCGAACAACCAGGCTTTAGCCATCCGACGTGGCGCTTCGGCGCTGGGCGACCTGACCGTCTTCTCCGAGCTGTCCGTCTATCGCACCCAAATCGAAGCCTACATGGCCCCGCCCGTCGGCTACGAATGGAATGGCGAGGGGACCGACACCCGATTCTTCCACATGGTCGGTCGCGATGTCGCCTACGACGCCGCTGGCTCGCTGGTGGTCACCGAAGGGATGTGGGGCGACATCAATCTCGATGGCGTGGTGTCGGGCGATGGCTCGGGTGCCTGGGCCACCGACGACGTCACGGCGTTCGTCCAGGGCTGGGGCTACCAGCAGGGCTCGGGCGATATCCTCTCTTGGAAGCGTGGCGACATGAACCAGGATGGGCGAGTGGACCTCGACGACTTCCTGTTGCTCCGCCAAGGGGTGCAGCAGGCGAGCGGTGCTTCGCTCAGCCTCAGCGCCCTGTTCGGCACGTCGTCTCAAGTAGTCCCCGAGCCCGCGACCGCCGGGATCTTGGCAGCCGCCGGATTGGGGCTTCTGGCTTGGCGCCGGCTTCGCCGCTCTCGCTAGTTCGCCTAGCTGCCCTCGGCAGTGAACGCTTGCCCCCATAGCCAGCCGGCCGGATCCTCGGCACATTGCACGCTGGCACGATGAATTGGATTCTCCCTTTCGCGAGGCAAGCATGGATTGGCTGCTCGATTTGTTTCGACCCTCGCCGTACGAGCGGCATCAACGTTTCTTGCGCCGCGCGAGCCGGCTGCTCCCCGCGAAGATCGACGCCGTGGTGTTCGACTTCGATGGTGTGTTCACCGACAACCGCGTGACGGTGGATCAGGACGGCCGCGAGTCGGCGACCGCCAGCCGGCTGGATGGCATGGGCATCGGGCAGCTCAAGAAGACCGGCACGCCGGTGATGGTGCTGTCGAAAGAGCCGGTGCCGATCGTGATGCACCGCTGCAAGAAGCTGGGTCTCGAATGCCAGCACGGCGTGAACGACAAACTTCCGCTGCTGGAAGAGTGGCTCGCCGAGCGGCGGCTATCGCTCGCCAACCTCATCTACATGGGCAACGACATCAACGATTTGGAGTGCCTCGCGGCCGCCGGCTGCGCGGTAATTCCCTCCGACGCCCACCCGGATGTTTTTCCGGTCGCCGACCTGGTGCTCGACTACCCCGGCGGCATGGGGGCAGTAAGGCAGTTGTGCGACTTGGTGTGCTGGCAGCTGGCAAAGAAGTCGTAGCCGGGCCTCGCAACAGTTCGGGCCTGCGAATGGAAGAGGTGGGGAACAGGAGGAAACGGAGGGAACAGAGTGGAGGAGAAAGATTCTGAACAGAAGGCAACAAAGGACACGAAGGGAAGCGAATGACCTAGTTCCTTGCTTAACTCCGTTCTCTCTGTTTCCTCCTGTTATCCAATTATTCCTTCGTTCTCTTTGTTACCTTCTGTTCATTCAATTGAACGAGCGCAAATCCGGCTACGACTAGTTCTTAGTACTCGTTCCCCACACCGCGGTCCGAAACTTCCGCACCTACCGTTTGTTCGGCGACTTGGCGGACGCGCTTGGTGTCGATTTCTTCCTTGAGCTTGGCGATGGCCTCCGCGATGCTCATCGCACCGACGTCCCCTTCGATGCGATCGCGGATGGTGACGGTGCCGAGGTCGCGGTCTTTCTCGCCGACCACGAACATGTAAGGGATCAGCTCGACCTGGGCTTCGCGAATCTTCGCACCGAGCTTCGCACCACGGTAGTCGCCGGTAGCACGTAGGCCCGCGGCGAGCAGTTGCTGCTCGACCTCGCGGCCGTACTCTTCGCTCTTGTCGCTGACGGTCAGCACGCGGACTTGCTCCGGCGCGAGCCACAACGGGAACGCACCGGCGAAGTGCTCGATCAGCACGCCGATGAAGCGCTCCATGCTGCCCAGCGGTGCGCGGTGGATCATCACGGGGCGGTGCTGGGTGTTGTCGGCACCGGTGTACTCGAGGCCGAATCGCTCGGCGCTCGGCAGGTTGTAGTCGAGCTGCACGGTGCCGAGTTGCCACTCGCGGCCGATGCAGTCGGTGACCACGAAGTCGATCTTCGGACCGTAGAACGCTGCCTCACCGGCCTCGGGCACGCAGCCGGGCAGGTTCATTTCGCGGGCCACTTGCTCGATGGCCGCTTCGGCTCGATCCCACTGCTCGGGGCTGCCAACGTACTTGTCGCTCGACGGATCGCGGAAGCCAAGCCGGGCGCGGTAGTTCTCCATGCCGAGCGACTTGAGCACCTTCAAGGTGAACTCGATGCACGCCCGCACTTCGCCCGCGACTTGCTCTTCGGTGCAGAAGATGTGGGCATCGTCCTGGGTGAAGCCGCGCACGCGGGTCATTCCCGACAACTCGCCCGACTGCTCGTAGCGATACACAGTGCCGAACTCGGCCAAGCGAACCGGCAGGTCGCGGTAGCTGCGGGGCTTCGAGCGGTAGATCATGATGTGGTGCGGGCAGTTCATCGGCTTGAGCAAGTAACGCTCGTGCTCGTGAGCCCAGGCGTTGAGCTGCGCGAGCCGCTCTTCGGCCGAGGCGTTCTTGTCGTACTTGCCATCGAAGCCCATTAGCATCGCGGCGTCGAGCAGCTTCGCCTCGCCATCGGCGTCGATCTTGCCCTCTTTGAGCTGGTCCATCCAGTACTCAACGAGGCCGCCGGCGTCGTGTTCGCACAGCGGGGCGAACTGCGACTCCTTGTAGTACGGGAAGTGGCCGCTGGTTTCGTAGAGTTCAACGCGACCGATATTCGGGGTGTAGACCGATTGATAGCCGCGCTGGCGGAGTTCGTTGCGGATGAACTCTTCGAGGGTCGCTCGGACGACCGCTCCCTTGGGAAGCCACAGGATGAGCCCCGAGCCGACGGTTTGATCGATGTGGAACAGTTCGAGTTGCTTGCCGAGCACGCGGTGATCGCGCTTGCGAGCTTCGGCCAGGCGATGCAGGTGGTCGTCGAGTTCCTGCTTGTCGAAGAACACGGTGCCGTAGAGCCGCTGGAGTTGCTGACGGCTGGCGTCCCCCTTCCAGTAGGCTCCGGCAACGGAGAGCAGCTTGAACGCCTTGCCAATGTGCCCAGTGCTGGGGATGTGAACGCCGCGGCAGAGGTCGATGAACTCGCCCTGGCGGTAGAACGACACGTGCGACTGATCGCCCAGGCCGGTCTCGATGTGCTCGATCTTGAACTCCTGGCCGAGCTCTTTGCAGACGGCGAGGGCCTCGCTGCGGGGCTGGTCGATGCGCTCGAAGGCTTCGTCCTCTTTGACGATCTTCTTCATCTCGGCTTCGATCTTGGGGAAGTCCTCCTCGCTGATCGGCCGCGGCAGGGCGAAGTCGTAGTAGAAGCCGGTGGCGGTGGTGGGGCCAAACGCCAACTGCACGCCGTCGTACAGCCGCATCACGGCCTGGGCCATGACGTGGGCGGTGGAATGGCGAAGGATGCCCAGGGCCTCGGGGTCGCGCTTGGTGAGGATCCGCAGCTTCACGTCGCCCGACTCGGGGAGCCGTTTTGCGAGGTCGGCGGGCTGGCCGTCGATTTCGGCGGCGATGGCACTCTTGGCAAGGCCCGGGCCGATAGCGGTCGCCACGTCGCGGACGGTGACGGGCGAGTCGAACTGTTTCTGGGAGCCATCGGGCAGGTGGACGGTGAGCATCGTGCTTGGGATCGATTCGAGGAGTGCAGCGTGCAGGGCGAAGCTGCGAAAACGAGCGGAAAACTGTCAGTATAGGGCGACGACCCTAAGGTGCCTATCCGACATCAGGAGAGCCTGGGCGGAAGCGTGGTTCGCGGAACGAACAGGCGGATGATGGTGGCCGAAACGCTCAAAACGTGCTCGTTCGCGCTGCTAGCAAATGGAGTGCTCAGGGGGACATTTTGCCACGGAAAGGGCGAATTTTACGGAAATTACTTGCACTGCCTGGTAGTTTCGCGTTCAATGAATTTTGTGTGAGCGGTGCGTGATCCCTCCCCCTTTTCTGCTACAATCGGAGGCGCACCGGCGGCCGAACCTGGGCCGCTTGAGTAGCAACTATGAGCCTGCAACCATGAGGAAGCGTCTGATGGAGTGGCGACGAAAGGTGTTGTGCTTATTGGCGGCCGTATGTGCCGGGTGTTTGATCCTATCGACTGCCCAGGCCCACGAGCCGTTGCCCGTAGCGAGCGTCGAGCTTGATGCCACGCCCGCGCTGGCGGAACTGGCGGCTCAGGCCGAAACCCAACCGCTAGAGAAAACGACCACGCCGGCGGTTACGATTGCCGAGCCAGGCTCGATTGGCCTGTTGGTCCTGGCCGGACTGATGGGTGGGGCGATTGCGATGCGACGCCGCCTAGGCTAGTTGCTCGCCGATCCGCTGCGACGAGATTTCAATACAGTGTTGATGCACTTCACGTGCGTGTTGCGGCACCCTTCCCCGAGTGCCGCAGCCAATCCGGAAGGCTCCCGTGATTCCCCAACACGGGAGCCTTCTATTTTTTCTGGGCAAGCCGCTCGAACCTTCTGCAGGTTATGCCAGGGTCGCGCGAGTGGCTCGCCAGTGGTTCCAGCACGTCACGGCGATGGTCAGCGCCGTGAGCGGTAGCGCGAACAACACCATCGCCCGGCCGAACGACTCGTACCACGGATGGTCGGTGGCATCCATCACCAAGTAGGCCGTGTAGGCCACGTAGTAAGCCAAGAGGACGCCCCCCTCCCACCTCGCCAGCACTCCGCCGGTGAAGAACATCGGTAGCGTGACGAAGGCCACGGCGCACATCACGGGCAGATCGAACCAGATCATGCTCTCCGGGACCACGATGGGCTGGGGCGAGACGACCGTCGCGGCACCCAGTACCGACATCAGGTTAAACAGATTGCTGCCCACGACGTTGCCCACGGCGATGTCGCGCTGGCCCCGCAGGGCGGCGACGATGCTCGTGACCACTTCGGGGAGCGAAGTGCCGGCGGCGACGATGGTCAGGCCGACGACTTCCTCGGAGATGTTCATCCAGTGAGCAATCGCTACGGCTCCCTGGACTAGCCAGCGCGAACCGAGCACCAGCATGGCGAGACCGATGGCGATCTTCACGAGGCTGTAGAGCACTGGCTCGGTCGACTGCGGCACGTCGTCATCGGCGGCAGCGGCCCCCGCGGCTCGCCCCAGTCGGATGAGCCAAGCCGTGTAGACGACGATGCCCACCAGCAACACGATGCCTTCGACGCGGCTGTAGGTGCCATCGCTGGCCATCCACCACGCCAATAGCGATACGGCGATCATCACGGGGACATCGAACCGGATGAGCTGCGTGGCGACGGTCAGCGGCACGATGATGGCCGAGATACCAAGGATCAGCAGCACGTTAAAAATGTTGCTACCGATGACGTTGCCCAGGGCGATGGGCCCCTGCTCGTTGAGCGACGCCTGGACGCTGACGCCGAGTTCCGGAGCGCTGGTGCCAAACGCCACGACGGTAAGCCCCACGACCAACGACGAGATGCCTAGTCGCAGTGCCAATCGCGCGGCACCGGACACCAGCAGCTCGGCACCCCAAGTCAGCAGCACAAGGCCCAAGGCCAGCAGGAGCATCGTCATCATGGTTTATTCGTTTCGTCGCGTCGTTTGTTAGCACAAGTCGCTGTGAAGCAACAAAACTTTGTGGGAGGCGTTGCGCCTTTCCCACAAAGTTTTATGGCGGTACCGTTCTATAGCGATACCAGCGCAGCATAGCACCAGTACGCTTGTTCGCAACAGACGACCGACTCTTGGACTAACGCGAGAACGCTTGCGGCAAGCCCGGCGGAACTTCGCCACCGGCACGCTGCACGCCGCCCTGTGCGGGGGCATGCACCGGAATCATCGCCGCACGCTGCACGCTACCAGCCTGCTGATCCATGACCGCCGTGGCGGGTAGGACTACCTGCGGTGCGAACGGACGCGTCGGACGCGAGTTGCCCCGCGGGTTCAGGCCGATGGGTAGTGGCGGCGGAGCATCGCCGCCGAACGACGGACCCTGCACGGGCTCGCGGCTCGAGTTGGGGCCGAAGTTATTCGCTGGTGGCTGGCCGAATGGCAAGTTCGGCTGCGCCGGTGCAGCGCCGCCTTCCGCTGGTGGTTGACCGAACGGTAGGTTGGGCTGAGCGGCTGGCACTTCGCCCGGAGCGCGGTTCATGAAGCCGGGACGCGGCGGCACGAGGGTGTCGGGGGCCGCTGGGCGAGCGGGTTGCTCGCCATTGTCGGCGTTGTCCCCCGGCGGCAACTCCGCAGGACCTTCGCTATCGTCTTCGGGCTCCGCTGGCGGAACGGGCTCGAGGCCCTCCACGTTGGGCGGAGCGAGCAAGTCTTCGTTCGCTGGAGATGGAGGATCGATCGGTGGCACGTCGCGATCGCCGATCGCCGGCGTTTTCTGCGAACCTTCCGAGTCGATGGTCGTCCCTGGCCAGAGACGCCACTGCGTTTGGCTATAGCCCCACGACGGGCGGTTAGGCGTGCAGGCCCCTTCGGCCGAACAGGGCGGAGGAGTCGGCCGGCCAATCGGAGCAGCGATCAGGCTGCCCGCGGCGAGCCACGGGTAGACCGTAGCAGCAATTAGTCGAAGACGGCGGGTTGTCATCGATCGGTTTCCTTACAGTTCAAACACTCAATGAAATCTGGTCGAGTGGCGATGGCGATCGCAGGCGTTAGCCCATGATCGCCAGGCCATCATGCGTAGCAATTAGAACTGACCCAAACCAAACCGGACGATTCGGTTGAGCATGGCCGTACCCAGCGACACGAAGCCGAAGATACGTTCCGCTGGTTGCGTGAACCGCGATAGCACACCATCGAACTTTCGCAGCTTGTCTTCGGTGATATACAGGCGGTCGCCCGGCAGCAGCTGGTAGTTGGTGGCGGTCATCGCTCCACGGGTGATCTCTTCGTAGTCCACCGGCAGGATCTGCTCGCAACCGGTGCCCGCAGGTGCGGGGCGGGCGATGAAGATCTTGGTGCTGGAGAGCTGGCTCAGACCACCGATCGACGCCAAGGCATCGAGCACGGTTTCATTACCAGTGATCGGGGCGGTGACAATGTTGTCGCCGAAGCCGGCACCCTGGGTGATGATGTAGTACTTCTTGCTGTTGTACGAGAAGATGTCGACGATCACTTCGGGATCGACCAGGTACTCGGACAGCTTGTCTTCAATGCGAGCCTTCGCTTCTTCGAGTGTCAGACCGGTGACGTACACCGAGCCATAGGTGCCAAGGTTGACGCGTCCGTCGGGTCCCACCAAGTGCTCGCCTACGATTTGCTGAGCACCCGCGGAGACGGCAAGCGACACCGACACTTCGACGCTGGCGTAAATCTGCGCCAGGTGTTTGCGGATAGCTTCCTGCGCGTCGTCGATCGTCAGATTGGCGACCTGCACCCGGCCGTAGCTGGGGCCGAGGTCGATCTTACCTTCGGGGTCGACGAAGAAGGCGTCCGCAATCGGAGCCCGCATGTCGTCCACGCCGATGGCCCGGACCAACAGGCCGTCGAAGGGCTCGACGACGTGAGGCGGCTTGGGGACGATCTTCACCGCGTTGATGAGCAAGATATCGGGTGGCTCGATCACGTACGGCGGCAGCGACACCATGTCCTTCTCGCGGCCCGCCGGGTTAATAGCGGGGCCTTCCGTGGGCGTCATCGGCACGGGCTCGCGAGGAGCCATGAATGCCGTGCAGCCGGTCGTGGCAAGCACGAGCAGGCTCAAAGCCGCCAGCGCCCTGCGGTTATTATGGGTGAAGTGCGTCATGGCCCCCATCGCCTATCACTGTGTGTACGTGAAGAGTTGAACGAATCCGACTGAGGCCCGCACGCGATGCGCAAACCCAGCCCGTGCGACCAGATCGATCGGCACATCCGTAATAATCGGTAGAGTCGCACGGCAACTTTGCTGGCGTTTGAGAATTTCACGTCATTTGCTCGCCAAATCGCCTGTCTTTCCATCCAAGCGAGCTGCAATCGCCGTCAGTGCTGGCAGAAATTCCATCGCTAGCTTTTTCGCAAATTGCCGAATCCCACGAACTAAACCAGCTAGGATTGCGTAGATACGCACGGGGAGCGCTCCGCTCGCCACGACCTCCCCGCCCTGCGCAAGCAATACAAACCGAACTCACCTCGAAAAAAAGTGCAACGAGCCCACTTGCCACGTGAAGGCACTGCTTCCCAGGTGGCTAGCGACTCGGGATGGGCATTTGCCGAGGGTTTTGCTCGCAGGCGCCAATCGGCGAGAGTTGAGTAGCGATAATTCAAGCAGTTTGACAGATTTTGGGACCCCGCTTATCTTCAAATTCCAAGTACGTGAAGGGTTACGTCCCGCGCAGGAGCTTTGGCCCAGCGGACACTCTTTCGACGAGGTGGCCTTCGGCGAACGACACGGGTCGCTCACAGGGGCCAGGTAGTAGCACGACAGCACGCACAGCTGAGTGGTACTCCTAGATGGATCTGCCCTCGTTATTACCCCCCGCACAAGTACCGACTCGTTTGAGGATATCTGCTGGCGGCCAAACAACGTCTGAGTAACTTGGGCCGATCAGTGCCGTTTGCAACTACAGCCAATTAGACCAGCGCCACTGGCCCTCCCAATCTCATGAGCAGCACCACCGCCCCACGCCCCGTCGGACTTCACTCTCGGCACGCCCACAGCGCCCCGATGGCCCTGAGTCCCGCGGATCAGAAGTGGACCGTCATCGCCCTTGTCGCCTCGATGGTGGCGCTGGTGGCCATCTACTGGAACCAGCTCTCGCTCACTAAAGACTACTGGAACGACGACACCTACTCGCACGGCTGGATCATCCCGTTCCTGGGGCTGTTCTTGCTCTGGAATCGCCGTGATCCCCTAGGGGGCCCGGTCAGCACCAAGGAAGAGAACCGCCTGTTCCAGATCGTCGGTGCCCCGGCGGCTGCCGCCGTGGTGGCTTACTTCATGGGTTTCGAAGGGGTTACCTGGCTGCTTTATGCCATCTCGCTGATGGTGGGCATTTATGTCGTGTTCAGCCATCACACCTTCGAACCGTTCGCCGCGTGGGAACGCTGGATCGGCGTGGGACTCATTACGCTGGCGCTCTTGGCACGCCTCTACGGCACGTACAAAGACATCATTCCGATCGACCGCTTCAGCTTCATGATCGCGCTGTTCGGCGTGTTCTTCTTGGTGGGTGGCATTGCGGTCGTTCAACGATTCTGGGCCCCCTTGGGCTTCTTCATCTTCATGATGCCGCTGCCATCGGTCGTTGAGCAAAAACTGCTCTTCGGGCTGCAAAAGATCGCCGCCATTGCAAGCACCGCCGTGCTGCAAATTCTGGGGGTGTCCTGCTACCGGGCTGGTGCCAATGGATCTCAGATCATCGTCCCCGCGCTAAGCACGCCGCTGGACGTCGCCGAAGCTTGCTCGGGTCTTCGCATGCTTACGATCTTCTCTGCCATGGTCATCGCACTGGTGCTGCTGATCGAGCGTCCCTGGTGGGACAAGCTGATCCTACTGCTGAGCGCCATCCCGATTGCCCTTGCAACCAACATCATCCGCATTACCGCTACCGCCCTCCTGTTCCTCGCGGTGGAAGGAACCAGTTGGCAGGAACCGCTTCACGACAAGATCCACGACTACACCGGCTACGCGATGATTTTCTTCGCGGGTGGTCTAATGTGGCTTGAATACAAGGTGCTCACCTGGCTGTTCGTCGAAGAGGGAGACGAAGTGCTTCAGGCCACGAGCATGCGAGGGGGTATCCCCATCGGCCGCAGCTGATGCTAGTGCGTTGCGTCGTTGCAACACCCGTTGTAATTCCGCCACCAACTGGACCCGCCACCGACGTCTCGACTTTCCCCGAATTCCTCACTTTTACCGCACAAAACACGACCGCAGGCCGCCGGCTATTCGCTCCCGGCCTCGAAGTTGCAATATCAAACCGGCAAGGCACCTGCCACTCACCAGCGCTTTGCCGCGTGACTTGTCTCGGAAGCCATTACCCCAGAGGAGAGAACTGACCAATGGCTAAGAACGATCATTCCACCACTTCTGCATCGGGCGAAAGCCACCCGCTCGTCCCGACCGGCGCTTACGACCACGACCCCCATGGTGGTAACGCGCTGCAGACATCGCAGCCCTACGCCAGTCCCAACTTCACCCGTACACCTGCTGTTGTTACGGGCGGGATGGATGCGACGGGCCTGCTGCACGCACTACGGCGTCGCTGGTTGTTGGTGACCTTCATGGGACTGCTGCTAGCGGCAGGCGTGGGGAGTGCCCTGTACTTCCTATTCCCCGAGTCCGACACCGCGGTCGCACGATTCCTGGTCAGTTCGCAACCGGAAGTCCGCGTTTACAGCGACATCAACACCTCGGGCGATAGCCGCGACTACAAGACCTACCAGGCGACGCAAGTCGCGATGGTAAAGAGCCCCGCGGTGCTTTCGCGAGCTCTGCAGGATACGAATCTTCAGAACGTCGCCGTGCTGAAGTCCGAAGAGAACCCTCAGATGTGGCTGGATGAGAATCTCGACATCCGGTTCGAGGGACAAAGCGAATTGTTGCGAGTCGCCCTGACGCTCGACCAACCGCAGGAAGACCTCAAAGCGATCGTCGAGGCGGTCTGCTCTGCGTACTACGACGAAGTGGTGATGAAGAGCCGCTTGGAGCGGAACAAGACGCTCGAGTCGTTGAAGGCCACGTACGCCGAGTACCAAGTTCAGCTTCGCGAGAAGTGGGACGAATACCGCCAGATTTCGCAAGAGCTGGGCATTGCCGAGGGGCAGTTCGATCCTTCGATCCGCATGCTGTTCGACGAATTGTCGAACAAGATGGACGAACAAGCCAAGCTCGAAGAACAGATGCGCTACCTGCAACTGGAATTCGCCCGCTGGAAGTCGACCAAAGACAATCCCGATCTGAAGGATCAGCAGATCAACGAAATGGTCTCGGGGGACATGGAAATCATGACCATGGACCAAGAAGGCCAGTACATCAAGGCCGAACTTCGCGAAGCCCAAAAGCGGTCGGCAGGTCGGCCGACTCGCGAGATCAAGCGAATCGAAGAGAAGCTTGCCTTGCACGAACAGCAAGTGAACGCTCGCAAGAGCGAGCTGGCCCAAGAGATCAAGTCTCAGATTGCCAACTCGCCTGATATCGAACTCGCGGTCGTTACCGAAGAGATGCAGCGTCAGCTCAGCTTCGCGGCTGGTCGCCTGCAGCAAGTGCTCGAAGGTCGCGACATCGAGAAGCCCGATGGCACCATCGAGCATGAGAAGGGAACCTACGAACTTCGCGCGGAACTTGAGAAGAAGGCAGCCGGCTCCACCGAGCTAACCATCCGCATGGCCGAGCTCAATCAGCTCGAAGCGATTGCGGCCGACCTTGCTCAGCGTATTCAGCAATGGGAGATCGAACTCGACGCCCCTTCGCGTATCCAGCTTGTCGACAAGCCATACGTGATGCCCGGCATCAACAAGATCCAACGCTACGCCATCACCGGTATCGGTAGCCTGGCAACGCTGCTCGTCGCTTGCCTCGGCATTGCTTACATGGAGTTCCTGGGTCGCCGGCTCAATGGCCCCAATCAGCTCGACGAAGGCCTCGGCATTCGGGTGGTGGGTACGCTCCCGCCGCTCAACGCTCGCCGCATGATGAACCCCAAGCATCCGCTGGTGGCTCAGCTCACCGAGTCGATCGACAGCGTGCGTACCGCGCTGATGCACGATTCGACCTCCAAGGCTCGCCAAGTGGTGCTCGTGACCAGCCCCGCTTCGAAAGAAGGCCGTACGACGGTTGCCAGCCAGTTGGCCGCCAGCCTCGCCCGTGCCGGCCGCCGGACATTGCTGATCGATGGCGACCTTCGTCATCCGGCTCTGCACCTGCTGTTCGATGTGCCATTGGAAGACGGTCTGTGCGAAGTGCTTCGCGCCGAGGCCGACGTGACCGACGTGGTCCGTCCGACCCACGCCGAAGGCTTGTGGCTGATGACCGCCGGTTACTGCGACGCGGACGCCGTGCACGCAATGGCCACGGACCAGATCCAGCCGATCTTCGAGAAGCTGCGTTCGGAATACGACTTCGTGATCATCGATGGTGCCCCCGTCTTGGGTCTTTCGGACTCGTTGATGATGGGTCAGCACTGCGACGGTGCCCTGCTGAGCGTGCTGCGTGACCAGACTTCGGTCCCCAGCATCTACAAGGCGAGCGAACTGCTCCGCGACGTTGGTGTGCGTCTCATCGGATCGGTAGTCAACGGTGTGACCGCCAAGGCCGATCGCCGTGTCACGCACCTGCAGATTGCCTCGCCGAAGGCCGCCCGCAAGCAGCTCGAAGCTCAGACCAAGGGTGCCCCCACCGCCACGGCTACCAAGCCGGTGGTCGATGAGCTGGACGACCTCGACGATCTCGACTTCTCCGACCTGTCGGACGACAAGAACTAACGCCGAACCTTCGGCGTCACGATTCTCCTCAGCGGGGTTTCGGTTCGGTGGCCTACAAAGCCCCGAAACGAAACCCCGTTTTTTGTTGGGAGAACGAGCAATCTACTTGTTGTGGGAGGCGATTAACTTCCGACGAGGCGTAGCTCGTCGGCTATTCTCCTCGCGGGTGGGTCGCTTACTCAGGGTGACGATCCTAACAGCCGACGAGCTACGCCTCGTCGGACCGAGGTATCCCATCCGCGGTGCTTGAGACATGGAGAGAAATTCTCCGCTCCATCGGGCTCGGAGAGCCCTCCCACAGCTGTGCGACACCATCCCTTGGTCATCCGGCATTTCAACATTGGGCATGGCCGCACAGTGGGGCTCGACGCGGGGGGCTCTTTTCCGCGATAATTCTCGCATCGTGGCAGGCCTTTCATCGAACCCATACGGCACAGGGCGCGTGAGCAAGCACAACCCCAAAGCACTTCCGATCATTGGCTGGCGCGAGTGGGTATCGCTCCCCGCGCTCGGCGTACCGAAGATCAAGGCCAAGATCGATACAGGCGCTCGGTCGAGCAGCCTGCACGCCTACGACGTGAAGGTGTTCGAGCGCGATGGCCAGTCGTATGTCCGCTTCGAAGTGCATCCCATCCAGCGAAGCAAGCGAGAGACCATTGTGGTCGAGGCACCCGTGCTCGAGTTTCGCAAAGTCCGCAGCTCGAGCGGCCATGCCCATCGCAGGCCGGTGATCGTGACGATGGTCGAAGCCCTGGGGCAATCGTGGCCTATCGAACTGACGCTCGCCAACCGCGATGCCATGGGTTTCCGCATGCTGCTGGGTCGCGAGGCCGTGCGGGGCCGAATGTTAGTGGATGCCCTTAAATCCTATTACGGAGGGCAGCCCAATGCCGACCAACGAAAAGCAAAAGTCCGGACGATAAAGAAGCGCAAGAAGAAGGCACCGCTCGAGAGCGACTCCCGGAGAGAGAAGAACGAATGAAACTGGCTATCCTGTCCCGCAATGCTAGATGCTACAGCACCCGCCGCCTCCGTCAGGCGGCGGTGGAGCGAGGTCACCGCGCGACCAACCTCGACACGTTAAAGTTTGCCATCGACCTCGAGGAAGGCGCACCCGACCTCTACTACCGGCAAAGGCACCTTAGCCACTACGACGCGGTGCTTCCGAGAATTGGTGCATCGATCACCTACTTCGGTACGGCTGTGGTCCGGCAGTTCGAACAGATGGACGTGTTCGCCGCAAACTCGTCGGCGGGCATCGCCAACTCGCGCGACAAACTCCGCGCCCTGCAAATCCTCAGCAAGCACCAAATTGGCATCCCCCCCACCACGTTCGTTCGCGACAAGAAGGACGTGCTCCCGGCCATCGAGCGCGTTGGCGGCGCGCCGGTCATCATCAAGCTGCTCGAAGGCACGCAGGGCGTGGGCGTGATTCTCGCCGACTCGGTGAAGGTCGCCGAGGCGATCATCGAGACGCTGCAGTCCGCGCGGCAAAGCGTTCTGGTGCAGAAGTTCGTCGCCGAGAGCAAAGGCAAGGACGTGCGGGCTTTTGTGGTCGGCGACCGTGTGGTGGCCGCGATGCGCCGCGTTGCGCAGGGACAAGAGTTCCGCAGCAACGTCCACCGTGGCGGCCGGACCGAAGCCATCGAGCTCAATGAAGAGTACGCCGCCACCGCGGTTCGCTCGGCCCAGATCATGGGCCTTCGCATTGCGGGTGTCGACATGCTCGAGAGCAACGAAGGCCCGCAGGTGATGGAGGTGAACTCGTCGCCGGGCCTCGAAGGAATTGAGACCTGCACGCAGCTCGATATCGCCGGCGCGATCATCGACTACATCGCCGCCCAGGTCGACTTCCCCGAGATCGATATCCGCCAACGCCTCACCGTCAGCACGGGCTATGGCGTCACGGAGATTCACATCCCCGAGGGCTCCGAGTACATCGGCAAGACAGTTTCCGAGTCAGGGCTTCGCGAGAAGGACATCAACGCTCTGACGCTCTATCGCGGTACGACGGTCATTCCGAACCCCCGCTCCGACCGCCAGCTCGAAGCGGGCGATCGATTGCTGTGCTTCGGCAAACTCGACCGCATGCGCGACATGATCCCCGAAAAGACACGACGACGACGACGACCCAAAGTCAAAGATTTGCCACCACAGGATGAACTTCACCAAGGGACTGGGGTATGAAACTCCCAATCGAGCCGAAATCCGTAGGCGATTGGAATGGTCAGCACATTGCACCGGGCGAGGCGCGCGACATCAAGCTCGCCATCTCCGAAAGCTACAGCGGCATGACGGTGCGGATTCCGATCCACGTCCGCCGCAGCCACCATCCGGGGCCGACGGTGTTCGTCACCGCTGCGCTGCATGGCGACGAAATCAACGGCACGGGTGCAATCCGTCAATTGATTCAGGATCAAACTCTGGAGCTCACGCGCGGTGCGATCGTGCTCGTGCCGGTGCTTAATTTGCTGGCGTTTGATCGCCACTCGCGATACCTGCCCGACCGCCGGGACCTCAATCGTTCGTTTCCCGGTTCGCTGGGCGGAAGTCTCGCGAGTCGCATGGCCCGGACGATCTTCGACGAGATCGTCGCTCGCGGCGACTACGGCATCGACTTCCACACCGCGGCAGCGCGTAGAACCAACTACCCCAACGTCCGCGGCGACCTCGAGATCCCCGAAGTCCGCCGCATCGCCGAGGCGTTTGGCTGCGACTTTATCGTCAACGGCAAAGGCCCCGCCGGCGCGTTCCGCCGCGAGGCGTGCGCCGCCGGCCGGCCGAGCATCATCCTCGAAGGGGGCGAGGTCTGCAAAGTCGAATCGACGATCGTCGAGACCGCCGTGCGTGGTGTTCGCAATGTGCTGATCGAACTCGATATGCTCGACGCCGAGCCCGAGCGGCCCGACTACCAAGTGGTCATCGAAACCACGAAGTGGGTCCGTGCCGAGCGGGGCGGCTTCTTGCAGTTCCACGTCCAGCCCGGCGAGATGGTCGAACAGGATCAACCGCTGGCAACCAACACCAACCTGTTGGGCCACGAGCAGAGCCTGCTGACCGCGCCGTTCGACGCCGTGGTGATCGGCATGACCACCCTCCCCGCCGTCAGTCCCGGCGAATCGGTCTGCCACCTCGGCAAACTACCCGAAGGCACCCGCGCGAAGCGCATTCATCGCCACCGCGAACAGGACGACCTCGAAGGCCGACTCGTGGGCGACCTCGCCACAAACGTGATGATCTTCGAGCACATGGGTGTCGACGAAGATAACGAGGAAGCGGACAGCAACGACTAAGGGCTGGGCATCCGTAGCATGGCCGCCGCCGGCCGTGTTCTGGCCGCCATCGAGTGACCAACCACCACGGCCCTAACGGGCCCCGCTCGCCCTCCACCCTTCGGAAGGACACAAGAGCAAACCCATCACTTGAGCCCTTCTTCTTCCAACTTCACCAAACCCTCGTACCGATCCACCAGCTCCTGTGGCATCAACTTAGGAAGGTTCGCGGCGAGCACGATGCTTTCGCAGGTGTGCATAAGCCGTTGTAGCTTGGCTTCGCGGTGGGTCAGTTCGTTCGACTTCTCTTCGTGCTCGCTACGTCCCTCGCGAGCTTTGCACAGGGCATCGTACGAGGCGAAACTCTCGACCTTCGCCATGAATTCGTCGGCCCGTTCGTTGGCGAGCGCCATTCCGAGTGGCGAGTAGGACGTGTTGAGCTCGGGCCACGTTTCCAGTAGCTCTTCGTTCATCCGTTGCCGCATCTGCGAGTAACGCTCGTAAGCCGTGGCATGACGAACGCGGGCCACGTTGGCCTCAGCCTCGGCTGCCTTGATCGACAACTTCAGGCTCTCGATAGTCGCGTTCTCGCCGAGCTCCAGTTGCTCAACGAGCTTTTCCACCACGGCCTTGCGATCGGGGCGGGCGAGCTCGGCGATGTCCGAGATCTTGCCGCTCAGCTCCATCGGCGTTGCGTCTTCCTCCGCCGGCTTCTTCGAACCGAGTAGTCCAAATAACGAACCAATCGGGTTCTCGCTTCCTTCCGCGTTCTCGCTTGCTTTCCCCAGGTTGCTGTACTTCCGCAGGAACGCGTCCGACGTGCGGATCGGGATGTCGATCGTGTTGCTCTCGATCACCGCGTAAGCGTGGGCCTCGGCGAAACTCACACGTCCGTCGCCGTCGTAGTCGGCCGCAATCGTTTTGTCGCCCGTACGCGAGTGCCCGGCGAGAGCGCCCCAGAAGTAGCTGCTGTACTCTTCGTACTCCGACTCATTCGCATTGGGCGTGCAACCGGCCGCCCCGCGATCGTGCACCTGAGCGTAGAACCCACAGCGCTGATGGTTCGAAAGACCCAGATCGGCGTCCGCACCGTGAAACAGCGTGTGCGAGAACCCGCCGGCGTAGCACTGCACCATCACCATCGTCACGTGCACGTCGCTAGGAATGCGGTCGAGCCACTTCGAAAACTCACTCGCCTTGACCGTCTCGCCATCATAGAAGCAGAACGTGGTGTCGTACTTGTTGTATTCGGCTTCCTGCGCCTCCCGCCACTCGGCGGCACTGTCGTAGTCGTAGTAGTCGTGCTCTTGCTCCGCAGGACCACCATGCCCCGTGGCATAAATGATCAGTCGGTCGCCCGCCTTGAGCTTCTCACCCAGCTTCCGCAACTGTGTTTTCAGTTGCTCGACCGACGAAGGCCCATCGAGCTTCTCGATCTCGTTGTTGCGGTACACCAAGTCCATGTCACCTGCGTCGCCCACGAGCTCAGCCAATAGCTGCCGCGCGGGAGGGCAGTTCTTCTTGAAGTCGGGATCGCGAAGCTGCACGTCGGGCGCGGGATCGTCGCCATCGGCGAACAGCACGATCTGCTCGGGCGCGTCGGTCCGCTGCTCGGCCAAGAGCCGCTGCTGAAACAGAACGTTCCGCTCCAGCGAGATCTGCGTACTCTGGGCACCAATGCCCCCGCCGATCGTCAGAAAGTAATCCGCGGCCCGCAGCTCCGCACAGCAGACCACCAACAACATTACGCACGCGCACCGCATCCAACGTAGCTGCCGCATCCCCTCGTCTCCCAACTTCAGTTCCCGTGCCTGCGAAAAGTGTGAGTCCAGTATAGCTGGGGGGCGGGAGAAGTCCCTCATGGTTTGTGGGGAGGAACAATCCGTAGACGCGGAGCGCGTGTCCCCTCTCCCGCAGTTCGTTCGCGCGGGGCGTGTTGCACCTCCTTTCGCACATTCCAAGCGAACGAACTGGGGGAGAGGGTTAGGGTGAGGGGGCACGCCCTGGGCAGCGACACGGGGCCCTCCCGAACTTCGATGTTCCCGCCCCTGCCCTGCCCTGCACGCGAAAACGCCAAGCGTCCGCCGGAACAACCCGAAAACCCCGGAAATTCGCTGTTTTACCCCACTCGCCCAGGGCTTAAATCGTCCCACGAGGCCCCTTGCTGGTTTAAGGGGATCTTGGTATTCTTCGGGACTTCGCCCAAATCTCGCCCCCAGGCTATGTAGTTGGGGGCGGACACGATATCCCGCGATTGTACCGAGTGACCGAACGATGAAGACCTACATGGCCAAGCCGGCCAACGTCGAGCAGAAGTGGCTGCTGGTGGACGCTACCGATAAGGTGGTGGGACGCTTGGCAAGCGACATTGCCGTACGCCTGATGGGCAAGCACCGCCCCACTTACACCCCGCACATCGACACCGGCGACTTCGTCGTCGTGGTCAACGCCGAGAAGGTGCACTTCACCGGCAAAAAGTGGGCCCAGAAGAAGTACACCTGGTACACCGGCTACACCCGCCAGCGGTCGATCACCGCGGGTCAGCAAATCGACCAGCACCCCGAACGCGTTCTTCGCGAGGCCGTGCGTCGCATGCTCCCCAAGAACAAGCTGGCCGCCCATATGCTCGACAAGCTGAAGATCTACACCGGCGGCGAGCATCCGCATCAGGCCCAGAACCCCGAAAAGGTCGAACTGGCCGTCAAGTAAGGAAAGCGTCGCACAGCGATTGCTTTTCCCCAGCCCCCAGATCCTAGCCCCCACTCCCACTCATTATGCCAGAAGCCAAAGTCATCGACGCCCTCGGCACCGGTCGCCGCAAGACCTCGGTCGCACGTGTTCGCATTCGTCCCGGTAGCGGCAAGATCACGATCAACAAGCGGGAACTGGAAGAGTACTTCCCCATCCCCCAAGACCGTAACGCCGTGACCTCGCCTCTTGAGCACTGCGAACTCCGCGACAGCGTCGACGTGATCATCCGCGTCCACGGCGGTGGCAACACCGGCCAAGCGGGTGCTTGCATGCAAGGCATCGGTCGCGCCCTGGTCAAGTACGACAGCGACCTGCACGATCGCCTCCGCGAAAAGGAATACCTGACCCGCGACTCGCGTATGAAGGAACGCAAGAAGCCCGGTCTGCACGGTGCCCGCCGCGGTACCCAATTTTCCAAGCGGTAAAGGGTCTCGAAGCGTTAATCGCTGGCGAGCAACTCGAAAACCACTCGAAACGGCCGAACAAGAGTTCGGCCGTTTCTTTTTTTGCGCGCTCCCGGCGGAAAAGCTGTGGGAGGGCTCTCCGAGCCCGATGGTTTTTTTGTCCCCTCCCCCAAGTCTTCTCGTTCCCAACCTCACACTCCCCCTAGCCCCGACCAAGCTTGGTCGGGGCTATTTGTACTCCACCGTTCACAGAATTTGCATTCTCCCCCGCCCCGCGCGACAATGGAGTCCGTTCGCACCCACCTCCACTGCCAATGATTTACCATGAATCGCCTCACTACACTCTTCGCCACGCTGATTGTCCTCACCACCCTTGCTACCGCCTCGGCGGCTGACTATCGCACTTGGACCGACACCTCGGGCAAGTACACGCTCAAGGCCGCGCTGGTGGCGCAGAATAACTCGCATGTCGTGCTGGAGCGCGAGTCCGACAAAGGCCTCGGCAGCATCGCCATCGATCAACTCTCCGAGGCCGATCAGAAGTACCTCGAATCGCAAGAGGCCACCAAAGCCGCGACCACGGCCACCGGTGGCATGCAGAAGTGGTCGCTCAAGAACGGCACGGAGATCGTCGGCAAGGTCGTCAACTACGGGCGTAAGCAAATCGTGCTCCGCCGCTCGCGAGGCCGAATCTACGTCAACGACCGCGTGCTCACGAACCTCCCCGGCTTCTACCAAAATATCATCCCGCTGATCGTCGCCCACGCAGGCAATCAAGTGACCGACGAACGCACGCTCGTGCAGTGGCTGTCGTCGCGGCGCGGCGGACCCGAGTCGTTCACCGTGGATGGCGTGGTGATGGAACTCGAGGATGGCGACGAGTACGCGATCCCCTTCTTCCTGTTCAGCGACAAGGACCTCACCATCCTGCGTCCTGGCTGGGAGCAGTGGCTCTCGGCGTACGAGCAGAAAGACGCCGCCGCGCGCGAGCAGCAGGAGCTCCGCCTGCAAACCGAAGCCGCCTACCACCAACAGCAACAAGACGCCGCCCAGCAGCGCCGCATCGCCCAACTGCAACTCGGCTTCACCGCCGTCGCCGCCGGCGTAACCAGCGTCTGGGAAGTCACGTTAATCCCAGAACCCGGCAATCCCGGCCCCCCGCTGTGGCTCTCCTTCTTCGCCCGCGACAGCCGCAGCGCCGCGATGCAAGCGATGGCCGCGCACCCAGGTTACAGCGTGGGGCCGATACGACGAGTGGGCGGGTGATGCCTTTTACTCCTTCCCCCAAGTCGTTACGCGAGAACCGCTGCGATCACCTAGCCCTCGACCGCAACGACGTCTCGGGGGAGGGTCGGGGTGGGGGCTAGCCCTACGTAGTGGTCAACAATCTAAGCAGAAACATTTACCCTGAACGAGGCTGAAGCAATGGCAACCACCATCGTCGCGGACGGAGACTCGATAAAGATCGATAAGGCATTTGTCTCGGGCAAAGATCGCGTATCGGTGAATGGCAAATTGGCCTTTGAAGGCAAGCTTAACCAAGGGCGTGCCGAAACCTTCAACGCCGGCACCCGAACGTACGCGATTGAATCGAAGGTTATCAGCAAGTTGACGTCGGCTGTCGCGTATTACGTTCAGATTCATGAAAACGGCCAGCAAGTCCACGCCGGCATCTACGATCACATGGGTAAGCCCCTTGCCAACGAAGGCGAAGTAAAGACGGCCGGCGCGCTTCAGGCTTCCGCTATGGTTGGAATGGGGGTTGGGGTGGCCATCATGATGTTCTTGAATGCAGCAACCGGAGTCGTCCCCGGTGGAGCCATTGGTGGTGCAATAGGCGGAGGCGTGGGCGGTGCGATTGGAATGGGAATAGGCAAGCTGATTTTTGGGAAGAAGTAAACCTGCGGTACCGCGGCTCTGTTGGACAGAGAAGCCAACGCCGACAATTCTCGCACAGGGTGCCTGCTATCGATGCACTGTTCGTTTTACGAGGCTCAACACTACCCATGTACCACCCTATCGAGCCGACGGATATTGAACGGTTGGCAAGTCTAGCAGGTGTTGCCAACTTTGACGAATGGAAACGACATCTGGAAAACGAGTCGCAACGAATCAGCGACCAGTTGAAAGGATCGATTGATGACGCGTGGGCAAACTGCCTACCCGTATGGCTAGCTCTTGGACGGGTGCGGGACCTCTCGCGAAGCATTCGCGTGCCAAAGTACTCTCCCTCGTACGCAAATACTCTCGGTCTGCACTTTGCTGATACCTTTGGACAGCGGTTTCAATTCCTTATTGACGTTCTACATACTTCGCCCGTTGAGTCCCATGAATATTTATGTGCGTTCGATTTACTGGATTTGATTGCATGCAGTCATTTCACGTCAGAGATAGACACGTTGCCCGCACTGTTTGCAATTGATCTACCCATACCACGCGTCGTCCAACTGGAAACATCGCACATCCCTCGATTCGCCAATACATCCACAGTTGGTGAGTTCTTGTACCGCGTGCATGAAGATGAGTTTGGGGACGATGACTAGTAACGACGTCTCGGGGGAGGGTCGGGGTGGGGGCTGGCGGGTGATGGTTTGTAACCACTAACAAATCGTTTAACGCCCAGCCGCAGGCGCCGGCTACAGTTGAATAGAGCGAAGACACAACTTCGGACACCCATGAACCCCTACGAATCGCCCAGCGCTGATTTGCCGCACCTACCACCTCGCCCCCAGCTGCGTTCCTCCTTGCTGATCGCTGGCATCGTTGGATTGTTGTTGTGGCTCGTTGCGGGGGCAGCCTCGTACGTTCCTGAGGTGCGATGGATTGGCAACACAGTATCGTTCGGCTCGTTGGTGATCGGGATTCTGTGCTTGGTGGTGCGGGAAATGCTTAAACGATGAACTTGGTCGCTAACACACGATTTGCACCAGTTGTTTGTAGTTCGAAATCATGAATTGCGTCTACTTCGCCTGCCCCCAGTGCCATCGCTACCTCGACGCAGGCTATCGATGGGCCTACTGGGAGCTTGAGAAGCCCGGAGTCGTCCTTCAAGGGGAGCCGGTGAATATCGATCGAGTACTCGCGACGCCAGGCTACTGGAACGTGGACGATTCACTAAAATCGGCTTGGCTTCGCGAATGCGTACTGCCTAAGGTCCGTAACTTCCTTCGAGAGCACCGTGATCATTCCATTCGCTACGTAGATGAGGAGTGGATCTACGACCAGAAAGAACTTGCTGACTCTTGGCGGGAAATCCAAACCTGGCGTAAGAATTCCGAACCCGACGAACCGTAGGATGAGTGAGTGCACGCTTTACTTGCCTATCAACCATGGGTGCAAGCACCCATCCTACATTACTGACATGTCAATACCATCACTCCAAACTGTGGTCCGAACTCTAATTACCGCGCTGGCAGTTGGCGACTACGAAGCTGTGCTTAACCGTTGTTCTGCGTCGCGTTTGACAAGTGATGCACTTCGCCAAGTCATCGAAAACTATGGACGCAAATTCATCGAACCGCCGCCAACCGCCTACACTCGACTGGATGCGGTCGCTGTGAGAAATGCGATTCAACCCACGTGGTCAGTGCGGGCGCAGCTTTGGTCACAAGAGGAAGGTCGATCCGATCTGACGCTGGAAGTGACTATCATCCGGGACGATGATTGCTGGGAGGTGCATCTGGAGGATTTGCATGTCTTATAGCCCGCGCGGTCAATAAACTTTGTTACGCGTATTCGATCCCCTCCGTTGGTCCAATGACATTTTGTGCAGTAGGATGGGTGCTTGCACCCGTCACTTCCGTGTCAATCGGGGGTGCAAGCACCCATCCTACGCAACTTAGACCCGGCGTTTACGCCGGGGTAACACGCCCCCAGCGCACTGGCGGTCGAGGGATACCCTCGCCATCAACCGGAGCGCCGCCGAGACCGCCATCGGCCCGCGATTCGCCAGTGGACAGCAAACTCCCCCGCCGACCCCCACCCCGGCCCTCCCCCGAATACGCCGTTGCGATTCACGTAAAACAATCACCAAGCTTCTCGCGCAACGACTTGGGGGAGGGAGACACCAGAGCTAGCGCTCTGCCCCCGGCATAAATGCCGGGGCTATGGCTTCGCGCCACGTTCCCGCCCAGCGACAATTCTCTCATCGGTCATTGGGTACCTCGTCATTCGTCATTCACAACGCCATGCTCTCCACCAACCCCACGCTCACCGCCGGTCGGCATCTGCTCTCGCCCGAGATGCACGAAGATCCTTACACCACCTACCGCGAGTGGCAGACGAGCTCGCCCGTGTTTTGGGACGATTCGCTGCGGGCTTGGGTCGTCACTCGGTACGCGGATGTCGAGTTGGTGCTGGGGGATGCGCGGTTCTCGTCCAATCGCATCGCCGCGGCGAATCCTCTGTTTCGCACCGAGCGTTACGCACCGCTGCTCGAAGTGATGTCGCACAAGATGTCGGAGATGGATGAGCCCCATCACACTCGACTGCGGTCGAGTGTGAACAAGGCGTTCGTCCATGTGGTGGTCGAGGCTTGGGAGCCACGCGTTCAAAAACGCGTTGACACGCTGCTCGATAACATTCAGAAATCGGGCGAGTGCGAGTTCGTCCGCGACTTCGCCGCGCCGCTGCCGCTGCTGACGATCATGGAACTGGTGGGCGTGCCGGCGGAGGACATGGTGCGGGTTCGCGGGTGGTGCGACGACTTCGCGCTGGTCGCGCTCAACTTCTACACGCAGATGAGCGAGGCGCAGTTGGACAAGGCGCTCGTGAGCATCGCCGAGTTCCGCGAGTACCTCGAAACGCGCATCGCCAAGCTACGTACGTCACCCGAAGAGAACTTGCTGAGCGCGATGGTCGCTATTGAACAAAGTGGCGAGCGACTCACTACCGACGAACTGCTGGCCAACGTGTTCCTGCTGCTCGCCGCGGGCAACGAAACCACCACCTGCCTGCTGACCGGCGGCCTCGTCACGCTGCTCGCGCATCCCGAGCAAATGCAACGCTTGCGTGACGATCCCTCGCTCATCCCCAGTGCCATCGAAGAGTTCCTGCGGTACGACAGCCCCCTGCAGTACCTCGGCCGCCTAGCGACGGACGACATCGAGATCGGTGGCCAGCAAGTGAAGCGCGGCGACCTGGTGCTGGCGGTACTCGCCGCCGCGAACCGCGATCCCGAAAAGTTCGCGAGCCCCGACACGTTCGACATCACCCGCCCGAACAACCACCACCTCGCCTTCGGCCACGGCCGCCACTTTTGCGTGGGTCTACAGTTCGCAAGACTCGAAGCGAGACTCGCCTTCACCGCGCTACTAGAACGCACCACCAAGGTCGAGCTCGACCTAAAACCCGGCGAGAGGCTGGTGCATCAGGCGAATTTCAATATTCGGCGGGTGGAGCGGTTGCCGGTGAAGTTAGCATTCGTTTAACGCCCAGCCGCAGGGGTTGGCTACCTTCCAGCAATCACCACGTTCTCTATCTTCAATACAAAGCCGCGACCGGAGGGTTCTTGCAAGTCGCCATTTATTGACTAGCTTGCTGGGGGCTCGCGGAACTCGTCCCCAGGCACCCATGCGGATATTCGGGAACACTTCGCGTCTCTGCGTCTTTGCGTGAGACCACTAAAACGCTACGCCGGGGTATCTCATCCGTCTCTCTCATCGACCATGCGTAGCACGATGAAGCTGTGTTCTTTCCCCACCTCGTGCATTTCAAATGATCTAGTCTCTCCAACCAACTTGTCCAGATTGGCTTGATGCTGCAATGGAATCGATGAAAGTGGGACGAACCCCCTACAGCCTAAGTCGACATTCAGACCCATCCGCTCCCCGGTCAATCGGTCACAGCAGATAGAAGTCACCAACCCTCGCACGATTTGATCATCGACTTCCCACTCTTCGCGATTCCGATTCACTTTCCCATCAATGAAGGGAATCTTCGTGCTAGGACCAAAAAAGAACGGTCTGAAAACAACGACGAAGTTCCCCTCGAAGTTCGCGTGGCAGAGCTGTGGCGGCACTTCAGGCTCAGCAAACGGGAACTCGTACTTCACGAGTTCTAGTTTTCCATCGGAATGAAGCCGCAAAGTAGCGACATACCCTCGCCAGAGTGCGGAACACGTTCTGTTAGTAGCGGGAAAAACCGGCGCTACGGGGAACAATGCGGAATCGGATGCGTAGCTGCCACTCGTGCTACGCACAAAATAAGGATGTAAGTGATCCAAGTTTAAATCACTGTCGTTTATCCAATTGTCAGAGATTTGTGCAGTCAACGGCTCTTCCTGGTTCCAGACACGGGCCCTGCGTTTACTCTGGATTCGATTCTAATAACTTTGAATTTACTTGAGTTCGATCGACGCTGCCAGTTAGAGATTTCGCTCCCCCGCCGGCCCCCACCCCGGCCTCCCCCGCGGGCATCGTTGCGATTCACGGGAGAACAATGGCGACGCTCATCGCGCAACGACTTGGGGGAGGGGGAGAATAGGGTCGACCTCGCTTACCCGGCATGAATGCCGGGCCTAGTAGCGAGCAAACGCGACGAGTCGCTGAATCGCTGAAACCCGTTAACACCCATCTTTTAGACCCGGCGTTTACGCCGGGGTAGATCGGCGACACGAATTAGCGGTCAAGGGGATAACTCTCCCTCGGCCGGAGCGTGACCGAGACCGCCATGGGCCCGAGCTACGCCAGTTGGGCAGCGCACTCAACGGTCAGCCCCCACCCCGGCCCTCCCCCGCGGGCGTCGTTGCGATTCAGGTAACAACGATCGCGGAGCTTCTTGCGCAACGACTTGGGGGAGGGAGAGAATAGGGCCGCGCATGATAACCCGGCATAAATGCCGGGCCTAGTAGGCGAGCAAACATAGCGAACCGCGATTGGTCAACGCCGGGGTATTACGCTCACAATTCACTCGTTGTCATTCACTCTTCGCCATTCACTCTTCATCAGGCGCTTCGTCGCCGAAGACTTCGTCGAACTCGTCGCGGTCGTAGAACTGCACTCCTTGGAGTTCGCCGCCACAAGCTTCGGCGTGGTGAGCAATCCGGGCGATCTCGGCGCTTAGGGCCGACTCGACGTTGCGTCCCGCGATGAATAGGCACAATCCGCACACGCCGTTTTCGTCGGGCTCGTCGAACAGGTCGATGTCGGTGTAACCTTCTCCCTGGAGCGCCTCGGTTACGCGGTGCAAAGCTTCGACGCTCGGCATCACCACCAAGAAAGTCCACGGCAACTCGGCATTGGGGGGCAGGCCACTATCGCTCATGACGCGCAGTCGCCAGGTCGCGTCCTCCGGAGGCATCCAGTCGAGCAAGTCCTCCGCATCCACGGGGTCGTAGCAACTCACCCCTTCGTACTGGAGGCCTTTCGCAATGGCAATCGCTTTCACCGATTCGGCAGTGGCCTTCACTTCGCTGGCCGTGAGGGCGGCTCGCTGGATGAGCGTAAGCTCGGCAAGGGACGGGGAGCCATTCGAGCCGTCGGTCGTTTCCATCGCTTCGGCGAACTGAATGTCAAACTCGCCCTCCATCTCAGCCGCCACTTCTCGCAGCTTCGCGGAGTCCGCCGATTGCAGCAAGTAGCACCAGTCTTTCTCGTCGCTCAGATCATGGTCGAGATTCTCGATCATGTGTTCGAACAGAGCATCGATATCAAACCGCAAATCGGGTTCACTCGCCATCGGATCCACTCCCACACTCGGTACAGTTTTATTTTTCAGGAAGCAAGCATTCTAAGTGCTGCGAAAACCTACGCAACTACGCATAAATTTCCTGACGCCCGTGAGCTATCACGGCTTCGTAAAATCTTCCGCCGCAACCCTTGACAGTGTACGCACGTTCTGTTACACTACGCATTGATTTTAAACGTTACCCGTCACCTTTAACCCGACCACTTTCGAGGCCCTCGTCACCTGGAGTAATGTCGCACCCATTGAGATTTCCGAACGCGACAACTTCACAACTCCATACCCCACAATCACTTACGCCAAACGTTTTGTCGCGGCACTGCGACATTACTCGCCAACCGAAATCCACCCCTCGAAACCCAGCAGGCGGGCTTGGGGTTCGATACGATAGATTCTAGGCGTCCCGCTTCACTTCCCTGGGGTTTCCCATGGTCCGCTCGCTCCTCCTCGTCACGCTTTGCCTGGTGCCCAGCATCGTGCTCGCCCAGCCGAGCATCGACCGCGTGGCTCGGCAGGTCGATCGATTGATTGCCGAGGAGCTGTTCGACGACCAAACGGAGCTCGCCCCGCAGATCGACGACGCGACGTTCCTCCGCCGCGTGTGGCTCGACTTGGTGGGGGACATTCCCTCGCCCGAGCACACCACGGCGTTCCTGCTCGACCCCGCACCCGACAAACGCGACCGGGTGATTCGCGACCTCCTGGCGAGCGACCAGTACGGACAGAACTGGGCCCGCTACTGGCGCGACGTGATTCTCTCGCGGCGGATTGAAGATCGTGCGGTGCTGGTGTCGAACGCCCTGGTGACGCTGCTAACCGACGAGCTCAACAAAGGGACCGGTTGGGACGAGGTCGCCACGCAGTTCATCACCGCGCGGGGCGACGTGCGCGATGAGGGAGCCACTGCGATTGTCATGGCGCAGGACGGTATCACGGAGGACACCACCGCCGAGATGTCGCGGATTTTTCTTGGCATCCAGATTCAATGCGCTCAGTGTCACGATCATCCCTACGATCGCTGGAAGCGCGAGCAGTTTCATGAACTCGCCGCGTTCTTCCCCCGCACCGCCGTGCGGCAGGTCAACACGGCGACTAAGCGGAGCTTCGAAGTTATCGCCAATGACGCCCGCGAGCGACGACGCGGCATGAACGACAACGCCAACCGTCGCGGCAAGCCCGAGCACTACATGCCCGACCTCAACGATCCGGCGGCCGCGGGGACGCGAATGGAGCCGCGGTTCTTCCTGACGGGTGCCGAGGTTTCGCTCGGTACGCCCGACGCCGATCGCCGCGGTGCGATTGCCGAGTGGATGACTTCGAACGAGTGGTTCGCCACGGCGTACGTGAATCGCATGTGGGCCGAGCTCGTGGGCGAGGGTTTTTACGAGCCCGTGGATGACATGGGCCCCGACCGCACACCGCATGGCAAGCGGGCGGTTGAGTTCCTGTCGAAGGAGTTCGCCGCGAGTGGCTACGACCCTAAGTGGCTAATGCGCGTGATCCTTAATACCCAGGCGTACCAACGCGAGACCCGTCCTCGCCGTCTGCCCGACGCGACGCCATTCACGGCGAACGTCGCCCAGCCACTGCGGGGCGATCAATTGTTCAACGCTTTGCTCACGACGCTGGAGCTCGACGAGGCGACGGTTCGGTCGATGGTCTCGGGCGGTCAGGGCGGGCGCATGTACGGCGCCCAGGCTTCGCCCCGCGATGGTTTCAACTCAGCGTTCGGCTTCGACCCCTCGGCACCACGGGAGACGATCACGGCAAGCATTCCTCAGGCGCTCGCGATGATGAACCAGCCGCAAATCAACCGCACGCTCACCGCCGGCTCGAAGCGCCGGCCGACGTCGCTCGGTAAGCTGATTGCCGAGGTAAAAGACGACGAAATGCTAACCACCGAGCTATTCCTCCGAACGCTCTGCCGCGAACCGACGGAGGCAGAGCTGGCGGAAGTGGAGGCTTACGGAGAGTCAGTCGACAATCGCACCGAGACGTACGAGGACCTACTGTGGTCGCTCATCAACTCAACGGAATACGCCTATCGAAAGTAAGAGCCCTCCCAATATTCAATGGAGGATCACCACTTATCCTGCCCAGTGATGGCAAGGACCGTGGTCCACATTTCGCTCTCGGGGTCGATCCGTTTAATCTGCCCCACGCTAATCGGTAGTGGGACGTGCACCGTGTGATTGTGCCACGAGCCGACGAACATGTCGGTCTTGCCACACATGGCGGCATGAACGGCATTTCGGGCGAGTTGCTCGCACAGCAAGCTGTCAGCGGCGTCGGCGGGGACGCTGCGAATGTTGTAGCTGGGGTCAAAGTACTTCACGCTCGCCGGCTGGTGCTTCGCTCCGAAGTGGCGAGTGATCTGTTCCTTGAGAAACATGCCGATGTCACTCAACTTGCGATTGCCCGACTTGTCGAACTCCTCGCCATGACGATTCAAGAGATGCTGCCCCGCCCCCTCAGCGACGACGATCACGGCGTGATTCCGTGCCGCTAGTCGACGCTCCAGTTTTCCCAGTAGACCATGCTTTCCTTCCAGTTCGAACGGCACTTCCGGAATCAGCGCGAAATTGACTTCGCCGCTGGCGATGGTGGCGGCAGCGGCGATGAACCCCGCTTCGCGCCCCATCAGCTTCACGAGGCCAATGCCACCGGGAACGCTCTTCGCTTCCACGTGCGCACAGTCAATGACTTTCTCGGCTTCGGAGACCGCGGTGACGAAACCGAACGAGCGGTAACAGTACTGGATGTCGTTGTCGATGGTCTTGGGGATGCCAACGATGGCGATCTCAAGCCCACGCTTCCGAACTTCTTCGGCGAGGGCGTGGGCACCCTTCTGGGTCCCGTCGCCGCCGATGCAGAACAGCATGTTGACCCCCTGCTCCACCAGAAAGTCGATCATCACCTTCGGCTCCTGCGGCCCGCGCGAGGTGCCAAGGATCGTGCCGCCTTGATGATGAATGTGCTCGACCGACTCGGGAGTGAGCTCGATCGGCGGAAAACCCTCCTTTGGATTCAGCCCCGAGTAGCCAAAGCGAATGCCGAGTATCGAAGGCACGCCATAACAGCTATGAAGGTGGTAGTACAGATTCCGGACCACGTTGTTGAGGCCCGGGCAGAGTCCGCCGCACGTGACGATGGCCGCCTTGCTTTTCGACGCATCGAAGAACACCCGCCGGCGAGCCCCCGCGCGCTCGAACCCCAGCGGAACGATATCGTCGCCGTCGCAGTAGTCGATCTCATGCAGCACTCGCGACGAGTCGGAGAGGAACCGTGTACGAACGTCGTCGAACACCAGCGGCGAATCGTGCCGCGGCTCGCCAAGCTTGGAGATCGCGAGGTCGGATTGTGTTAGCATGGGGTGGAGCCTCAGGAGGGGAATCGCTGCGAAGTTCAGAATACCATTCTGGAAGTGGAGTGGCGAGCGGCGATAATGCTAAAGCCCCGTCTGACGACGCGTAGGTCGTCGGCTATTTGGTCTAACAAACACCCATTGGTCATTGCTGCCTTCGTCATTGGTTATTTACAAGTGAATTACTTCGCCCACGCCCATCGTTGGATTGATCGCGACGACTGCGATGCCTACTGGCTCGCGGGGCTGGCGGTGCCGGATTGGCTGGGCGTTGCGGCGCGGAGGACCAAGTGTCGGACGCGGCACGTCGAGCCGAAGCTGGATGACGACGATCCGCGGCTTGCCGCGCTCGCGCGGGGCATCGCGCAGCATCACGACGACGATCGCTGGTTCCACGAGACTCGTGCGTTCGTCGAGCTCAACATGACGTTCAGCCGCGCGATCGTTGCCAAGTGTCACGAGCGGACCGACCTGCGGGCGAGCTTTCTCGCGCACGTGGTGGTCGAGCTTCTGCTCGATGACGAACTCGCGAAGCACGAGCGCTCGCGGCTGGGGAACTACTACGACGTGATGGCGAGCGTCGATGGCGAGTGGGTGGCGTCGCAGGTCGAAGCGATGAGTGGCAACTCGGCGGGGCGGCTTGCGGAGTTCATTGGCAAGTTCGTTGAGTTGCGTTTCGTGGAGGACTACGCCGAGGACCGACTGCTAGTATTCCGCCTCGGCCAAGTGATGAGCCGCGTGGGGCTGGAGGGGCTGCCCGACTCTTTCGCCGAGCTACTCCCCGGTTTTCGCGAACAGATCGCCGAGCGAGCCGAGGAACTGATGCTAGCACCGGCCGAGGCGCGAACCTTCTGGCCTCCTCGCGCGTAATTGACTCAGGGCGAGCTGGATGCGCTCGTTGCAATGGGGCATTGCCTTTGCCGATGGGGCAAGTGGCGATGGGGGAAAGAGTCTCCCGACCGAATGGATGCACTTTTCGTAACGGAGGACATTTCAATGACACGCATGCGCGGCGCGCGACTTACGGGCGCACTCTTCTCATCCATGTGGCTAGCCAGTGCCACGGTAGCCCTGGCGGGTGAACCGCCGGTGGTACAGTTCGATGTTCCCAAGCGGCTGGTCGCGCATAACGTCCTTAGCACCGCCGAGCCTCCGACCTTTCGCTTGGTGGAAGTGACGGTCCCCGTCTCCGCACGCGTACTGAAAGGGGATGTGCGCGGCGTGAAGGAGATTGTCGTCGAAATCGATGCCGGCACCACGGGACTCGTGGTGCATGACTTCGCGCCGCAGACCACGCTGGGTAGCGATCTTGCTAGCGACATCCAAGTCGTCACCACCAACGAGAAGGCCAAAACGTTCGATGCTAGCCTGGGTGGTCAATCGCCGATTCCGATTGGCGACATCGCTGCGCAGGTAACTCCAAGCCTTTCGATGGGAATGAAAGACAAGACAGCCGAGACGCAAACCGTCACGCGTCTCTCGCCCAAACAACCCGTCGTCGTGAGCGGTACGATCAACGACGGGCGTGGCGTGTTCTATCAACTGCGACCCTCGACGCAAACAACACTCGAAGGACAGCACGGATTGTCGGTCGTGTTTCGTGTGCCCGACGACTGGGCGGTCGGACGACTTCAGGTCCGCTGCTGGGCGAAGGGGGATCGGCAAGTGCTGTGGTTCGACCAACCTCAAGTCTGGGGTGGTACGCAGCAAACCGTGAGCATCGCAATGGCCGGCCTCGATGTCCCGTCGATCTCGGCGCGCCGGCACTTGGTGGCGAAACAACCGACGAGCGACGTGGGGGAGAACTGGGTGCGCGTGAAAGAAGTGAGCCAGTAGGGTCCACCAATGTCATTCTGAGGGAGCCTAAGCGACTGAAGAATCTCGCCCTTGAGAGAGCGAACTACTTGGGATGCCACTTCCACGTCATTTCAAGCATCACGAAGTGCCGGCCCGAACTCTTGCGAGTCCGGCTACAGAGAAGTGACACTGACATTCGCGTCTTTGCGTGAGAAAATAAACACCTCGCCCTAATGGCAAGCGAGATCCTTCAGTCGCTTAGGCTCCCTCAGGATGACAGGGTGGCGCCAGAATGACATGAACGGCGAAGCTAGTACCAAGAAGGCGCGGCCCCAATCCCCCGCCCCTGCCCGATCCGCAAACTTTTCCGCGACAATCCGCCGGAATCCCCATAAACTTGGGCGAATTCCGCGGCGGGACGCTTGCCATTCGCGGGCGAATGGGGGATAGTTGCGCATGTACACTCGCGACCACCCGCGTCAGGAGACCTTAACGTGGCCAGCCCTTCCGTCGATTTGCCCCAAGAGCCGCTGTTGTTTCGCATGCCCAAGAGTCTGCGCGACGGCGACATTCCGCGCGAGCTGCCGCTGGAGCTGATGGTCCGCGATCGCGAAGTGATCGAGGCGCTGTTGGAACAAGAAGAGCTCGGCACGCGCGACACGTTCGCGCTCGACGCCCTGCGGATTGGCGTGATGGCGCTGCGGCATGCCAACACTCGGCTCGATGCCGACCTGTTGCGGCGCGAGACGTCGCAACTGCTCGGCACGCTTTCGCAGACCCTCGATAAGTACTCGCAATCGACCGGCGACCAGCTCAATCGCACGCTCAAAGAGTACTTCGACCCGAGCGACGGACGGTTCAACGAGCGCGTGGGTCGGCTGGTGAAGGAAGATGGCGAGCTAGCGAACTTGATGAAGCAGCAGATCGCCGGCGAGAATTCGCACCTCGCCCGGACGCTGCTCACCCATGTGGGCCGCGAGAGCCCGCTGATGAAGATGCTCGACCCCGCGCAGTCCGAGGGTTTGCTGTCGGCGCTACGCAGCGCGGTCGAAGGACAACTCACCAAGCAGAGCGAGCACGTGCTCCGCGAGTTCTCGCTCGACAATCGCGAGGGTGCCCTCGCCCGGCTGGTGACAGAACTCAATACCAAACATGGCGACTTGACCAAGGACCTGAAGGCGAAGATTGACGAAGTGGTCAAGGAGTTCTCGCTCGACGACGACGCCTCGGCGCTAAGCCGGCTGGTGCGGAACGTCGACAAGGCGCAGCGGACCATTACCGACGAGTTCCGCCTCGACAACGAGATGTCGGCCTTGTCGCGACTTAACCGGATGCTCGTCGAAACGCAGGGAGCGATTCATAAGAACCTGACGCTCGACGACGATGGCTCGCCACTCGCGCGGCTCAAGAAAGAGTTGTTCGAACTCCTGGGCGACGCCGACAAGAAGAACACGGAATTCCGTGAGCAAGTTCGCGTGACGCTTGCCGAGATTTCGACAGTCCGTAAAGAAGCGGAGCGCTCGACTCGGCATGGTGAGGTGTTCGAAGACGCGGTATACGCGTTCGTGGCATCGCAAGCCTGCCACGCTGGCGATATCGTTACGCCTACTGGTGCGACAACGGGCCTGATCAAGAATTGCAAGAAGGGCGACTGCGTGATCGAACTCGGTCCGAGCTGCATGGCGGCGGGCGAGAAGATCGTGGTCGAGGCCAAGCAGCACGGGGGCTACACGCTCGCCGCCGCCCGGGAAGAGCTAGAACTTGCTCGTAAGAATCGTAGCGCGGGGATCGGTCTGTTCGTCTTCTCGCGACGCCTCGCTCCCGCGGGGCTCGACTCGTTCCAGCACTACGGTAGCGACATCATCTGCATCTGGGACCCCGAGGATCCAACCACTGATTTATGGTTGAAGGCGGCACTGGTGACTGCCCGCGCGCTATCGGTGCGCAAGACAGGCAAGAGCGAAGCACAAAAGGTGGACTTCGACGCCATCGATCGGGCGATTCTGGAGATCGAGAAGCGCGCCGCCAATCTCGACGCCATTCGCACGTCCGCTCAAACGATCGTCAACAGCGGCGAGAAGATCATCAAGCGTGTCGAGACCGACGAGAAGGCGTTCGAACGGCAATTGACGACGCTAAGGGAGAAGCTTGGAGACGTGCGGAGCGCGCTGGGGTGCGAAGAGAACGAACTGTTGCCATAAACATTTCACCCTCCCTCCGGGAGGGTCGGACGGTACACGGCCGGGGAGGGAAACTTCGATCCTACGCCACGTTCTCCATTTACAGGAGCTCGCACCCATGTACGATCCAACCCGGAGTGCTCGTGAACTTCGCGAGTCCGAAACTCTCTCCGAAGGCCTACTCTGGAGCGTACTGCGAGCTCAACAACTCTGCGGACTCAAGTTCCGTCGTCAACATCCAATTGGTCCCTATGTTGCAGACTTCGCTTGCGTGAGCCATCGCCTAATCGTCGAAATAGATGGTGGGTATCACGACTCTGTGATCGAGGCCGACTTAGTTCGGCAGGCCTGGCTGATAGATCAGGGTTGGAAGTTGATTCGATTTACTGACGAGGAAGTCGAATCAGATGCTGAGGGTGTTGGACGTGCAATCGCATGCGAGTTGGGGCTCGAATACAAGTTTCAGCCGCGCAGCGGCACGGGATCGGGGATGCAGAGTGTTCGCTCGCGGAATTGGCGAGGGAAGGCGAAGTGAGCGGTGGAAGTGGAGGTGAAGTAAGGGTTGAGCTTTCCCTCCCCGCGCTTACAGCGCGACCCTCCCGGAGGGAGGGTGAAGGGGCTTTCACTTCTCCATCCAAATCCCAATGTCACGCCTTCCACTGGAGTCGGCAATGGCGTGGGGCATCGAGCCCGTGGTGGACTGGGCGGTGACGCGGCCGTTGGCGTCGATGGCGATGATGCCACCGTCGCCGGGGTTGAGCACTTTGGTGAGACAGTGCTCCACGGCGTCCTGGGTAGACTGGCCTTGCTCCACCAGCCACGCGACCTTGGTGCAAGCCGTGTGACGCATGAACTGTTCGCCGATGCCGGTGCCGCTGGCGGCGCAGAACTTGTTCGCGTAGGTCCCCGCGCCAACGATCGGCGTGTCGCCCACCCGGCCATACATCTTGCCGTTGAGCCCGCCGGTGCTCGTTGCGGCGGCGAGGTTGCCATGCACGTCGAGCGCGACGCAGCCCACCGTGTTCCCCGGCTTGTCGGCGAAGTCGGGCTCGATGGTCACGCCTTTGGGGAGCGCGTAGGCGGGTGACTTGAGCGGCGGCTGGTTGTTCTCGCGCAGGTAGCGATTGAGGGCGTGGAACCGGCGGCTGGTGAAGAAGTACGATTGGTCGACTTCGTCGCAACCCGCGGCGATGGCGAACTCGTCGGCACCATCGCCAGCGAGCAGCAGATGCCGCGTGTTGTCCATCACGAGCCTCGCGGCGCGGATGGGATTCTTGAGTCGTTTGACGCCGGCCACCGCGCCGGAGCCCATGGTGCTGCCGTCCATGATGCAGGCGTCGAGTTCGTGCCCACCGGCGGCCGTGAAGACCGAGCCCTTACCGGCGTTGAAGATGGGCGAGTCCTCGAGACTCACCACCACTTCGGCAACGACGTCGACCGCGGGACGACCCTCTTCGAGCAATCGAACGCCGACGTCCATGGCCTGACGGATACCGTTCTCATAGCCGTTGCGAATATCGTCGGGCGAATCGCCGGGGATGCTCCCCGCTCCGCCATGCAGCACGAGCACCCAACGTGGCTTGGGCTCGGCAGATTCTGCCACACTCATAGTCCCGATGGCTCCGCAGGCAACCAGCAGTGCAAGCGCACCGCGCAACGAACGACCACGCATAGCAAATTGCTCCAGCGAGAATCCAAGCGAGCAATCATTACCTCGCCCAGCGTCGCCATCCTAACACCGCGACGAACGCACCAGCAACCATCGCAAGGGTGGAAGGCTCGGGGATAGCAGTACCCGTCGAGCGTACGTAGCTGAAGGAGCCCCCCTGAGGCTGGCCACCCCAAGAGAGAAATCGGAGGTCGAGGTAGATGTCGTCTTCCACCAAGTGCAGAACCATATCTCGATTGAGCGACCCCGGCGGATTGTTAGAAACGGTGGTTCTCCAGGTACCGAATACCAGGCTATCGAGGTCGTCGGTGGTGCCAAAAGCCCAAAGAGTACCGCTCGGCGACGTATTGCCAATCATGTCGTAGGACGCTTCCACGGCCGCGTTATAGATCCCGCCTGTACCGCCTCGCGTAATCCAAACGTTGTCCGTGATGCGGTCTTGAATCTCTGGCAGCGTGGGGTCGGCAAATCCGGCTTTTGTGAACGTGAGCGATGGACCATCCCAAATGGTAGGCGCAGCCTGAGAGGTGGAGTTCAAGGTGACGAGCAAGAGGGCGAACAGTGAAACCGTCTTCATCGCAAAGTGGTGGATCATGTTGTTCATGGTTATCGAACGTGTGGAAAACGAGAGCGCAGTGCTCATCGGGAAAATCACAAGCGGGAACGTCGCAGAAGCATCGCGAGTCGACCAACAAGAACACATCGCGCGGGCGGCGGCGATGTGCGGGGTCGAAGATTCAGACTCGAGCGATTGGCGACAAGCTCCGGGAATTGAGTAGCCAGGGAATCTAGCTCGATCCCTCACTGGCCATCCACGAAGTTTAACAGAAGCGGAACCGAATTGCTACAAATCTCGCAGATTCCTGCCCGCCCGAATGTGAAGCGAATGTGAAGAATCGGGGCGCAAGCCGGGGGTGGGACGACAGCCAGGGGATGCCGGCGTGGGGGCCTGCGAAGAGGCAAGCCGTTGGCGGGCGGCATGTTCGGTCGCGCTACTTCTTCACCGCGTTACCGTTTGACGACCACGCCGATGAACATGTTGCCCAGGCCCGGGAGGAGCGTGCCGAGGGTGCCGTAGGTGAGCTTGCTAGCGGCGAGGCCAAGCTTTTTGCCGCCCAAGGCATTGGCGAGCTTGCGGACCGAGACGTTGTGGTCCCACACTCGCATGCCGCGGACGTAGCAGGGCCGCTGCAGTATCATCGACCGGGTGGCCTGCTCCAGCAGCTCGTGGTTCCAGCGGAAGACGTAGTTGATCGCGTCCCCTTCCTGCTCCCACTGCGTGCCCAGCAGATCGGCGACGAGGCCGGTGTGGGGTTCGATGACCAGCACTCCATGTCGGGCAACGCGGAGCATCTCGTTGTAACCGAGCACCGGCCGAGGCAAGTGGTGGAGGCCATCTTGCACCACGACCAAATCGTAGCTTTCGTCGTCGAGGTCCAGGGCCTCGGCGTTTTCTAGCTGTGTTTTGAGCCTTGGATCGCGGGCTTGGCACACGTCTAGCGCGCTCGACGAGAAGTCGGACACCGTGACTTCGCGAAAACCGCGGTCGGCGAAGTAGCTTCCCTCGCCACCCACACCCCCGCACACCAAGAGCACCGAACATTCCGCGGGTTTCTTGCCAGAGACCTTGAGAAAATGGTCGGTGCCGATCGCCAGTCGACGGTCGCGGAGGTAACGGACCAACGGATCTCGCGAGTCGTGAAACCACCAACGATCGCGATCGGCCGCGTGGTACTTGGCCTCGAACGTCCGCTGCTGCTCGTCAACGCCCGCGGACCGGGCGGCGGAGGAAGCGGAGTTGTCGATGGTGGTCGGCATAGCGCGCGGAGTGGTCGAAGGCGAAGTCACGCCCCGGCATCGGCCGCCAGCCGCGCGAGGGGAAGTTGGGGGATTTCGGGGCTGGTTGCCCAGCGACCAGCCATTTTGATTGGCGGAGGGGGGGATGTCCAGAAAGTGGGAAAAACCGCATGAAAGCGGGGAGTTGCCGGTAACATTGAGCCTACTCGGCCTGAGTCGACTTGTCGGCGGGACTTACGGTGACCGTTGGAACCGGCGTTTGGTAGTGCTCGACGCCGAAGCCCCCCTCCTTCAGCCAGATCTCCAGCAGTTTCGCTTCATCGACGCCACCGATGAGCACGTCCATTGAATACTTCCCCTCCGGTGGGTTCACGATCGTCACAGGTCCATTAAGGTGGTCGCTGAGCCACTCTTCGAACTCGGCGAAGGTGATGCCCTTGAGCTGATAGCTATCGACAGCACCAGTCGACGCCGAGGGACCGCCATTCATGCTCCACTCGGCGTCTGCATCTGCCCATACGTCCTGGGGAAGTTCATCCGGCACGCTGATGCGGAAGGCGTCCCAGCTTGTTTCACCGACTTCGATCTTCAGGTCGAACGAACCTTCAAGTGCTTCGCAGACGATGTCAAAACACTGCTCTCGCGTCTTCGGCAAATTCTCAACGGAGAGGGTGTAGTATCCTTCTGGCAAGAGGTGAAAGTCCTTGGTCCAGTGATCGAACGGCATCACGTCCAGCAGCAAGTCTCCAAGCAGATGAGCTCCCCTTGGTGACTTCGTCATCTCCTTGGCATCTTCGCTCTTGACGAAGAGGCTGTTAAAGCCGAGTTCGGCGAAAGGACCTTCTGCCCGCTTCAGCGACACGCCCTCGGCTTTGGAAAGTTCCTCGCCCAGCGGTGCGAGTGGCTCAACGGATTCTGCAATGGACTGGCTTGGCTGCTTCTTGGGATCGGCTTGCTTCATTCCCACACACCACCACTTGCCGTCCACTTGTCCAACACTCACGTCGAGATGGAAGGTAGCCGCGCCCAGGCCGCTAGGATCGCGCTCCGTCGGTGGATTCCAATAGTGAATGGAAAGCAGGTGGCTTGGCTCAAAATTCGGCTCAATCGCGCGGCCATCGATATACATCGCTTCTGGTGGGATGGAAAACTCTTTGGGATCGAGCACCCGCACGCAACGAAGAGAGAGTTTTAAGTTCCGCCCCCAAGCGTACATCGCCTCCATGCTATTGCGGTAGTCTCTATCCTTGGCAAACTCGTCGCCCTTGGGGTAGACACACGCCCATATCCGGTCGTAGTCTCCCGCTGCGAGGGACTCAACAAGAGTGGCTTTCAGCTCGTCCAGCGATGCCGATCCCTGAGGAGTTACCGGCGGACGCCCGCCACAGCCGAGCAAAGTGCCGAGAACGACGACCGAAATTGCTGTGCATGCGAATGTAGATGGATGCGACATTAAGTACTCCGGATAACGATAGTCACCACGCGCGGTGGACTCGAATACTCCCGTCCGACGAGGCGTAGCTCGTCGGCTATTCGCTGATTTCTTCCGAACATCCCCCACTCCTTCACTCTCACTCTACCAATACCCTCGAAAACGCCCCTCCCAGTACGCCGCGAGCCAGCCGGTGAGGCTGTCGAGGTCCAGCATCTCGGATTCGACCACCCACTCGTCGGGTAGCGGGTGGTCGTCGTCCAGTGGCAGGATGAAACGCAGGGTGGGTTCGTCGAGTTGCTCGAGAATGTGCCGCGCGGTGCGTTGCATGGCGGGGTCTTTAAACCAGCGTTGGGCGCTGACGCACCCCATGGCGAAAATGGCCGAGCGGCCGGTACGACCGACGCCGCCTCCGACCGTGGGCATCGACTCGATTTGGCGGCCGCCGCGCTTGCTATCGTAACGCCACGCGCTCGGCCAAGTGCCATCGCCGAGCACGCCGGTGCTGGCCTGCTGGTAGGTGGTTCGCATCGCCTCGCGCCAGACTTCGTGGCGCGCGGGATCACGCTGCATCAAGTAAGACGGCAGGTACAAATCGCGTTTGCCGCCAAAGCCGTTGGTGCTGAACCGATCGGTGGCGACGCGGTAATGCGACTTTGAGGACAGAGAGTTTAATCGCTCGATCTCGGTGACGAAGCGATCGTCGCCTCGCGCGTCCCATGCTAGATAGAGCGTCGGCAGATAGATGGCCGCCCTTTTCCATCGCCAGCCCTGTTCCTGCTTCTCTTGGATCTGCTGTTCACGAGTCTTGCCGAAGTAGCCATGCAGGTTGATGTAGTCGGTCTCCATCTGGTGCAAGGCGAAGTCGCTGACCATTTGGTCGAGGTCGCGAGCATCGTCGGGCGGAGCAATCGGACGGTACGCGGCGAGCCCCCAAGTGACGCACTGCAACTGATCGCCGGCGGTCTGGTTGCTGTAGACACCGCCGTACGGTTTGGGCAGGAATCCCCGCTCGCCCTTTTCGACGCCAAGCTGGTGAATGTACTTGAGCGCGCCGAATGTACGCCGGCAGACTTCGAGCGTCTCGGGGTCGCCCGTCACTCGGTACTTGTGCGCCATCGCGTACAAGTAGTAAGCCGTGTCGGAGGGCGTGTTCTCCCACGCCCGCCAGACGTGCATCGGAGGTAGTCCGAGCTCGGCCTCGGTTTTGCCTTGGAGGTGACGGTGCTGGTACGCCCCCTCGTAGTCCTTGGCCGTCGGAAGCTGGTAGTCGCTCGCCCGCACGAGCATGGGTACCATGCCATGCTGCTGGAGCACCTTTTCTTCCACAACCGCCTGCAGCCGCTCAGCCTTCTCGCCCAGCTGCTGGTCATCGAGCTTCTCGCCCCACGCCAACCCGCCCCCTGCGCAGGCAACCATCAGCGCACACAGTCGCAAACAACGCATCACGCCCCCTTTCCGCCAACGCGCGAGCCGGTTGGCGAAGTATTAAGCTACGAATCACGTGCTCGAACATTCTGCAAGCATCTTGTCGAATGGATTCCTACACGTCGCCTACCTTCAAGTCATCCTACGCTAGATGACGAATGGCGTAAACTACAACTCTTTCGTCTCGAATCGCGAACACCATGCGATGCGTTGGTTTTGCTCCGACTCGAAACACGAGCTGGCGAAGTTCTAGTGGGAATCGGTCGTTCTCCTGCGAATACGGCAGCCGGTCCGCCGACACTTCTAGTTCTTGGATCGCCCGATGTACCGCCCCCAACCACAACGCGGCAGCGTCCTCCGACCTCTCAGCGTACCAGTTGAAGGTCTCGTCAAAATCTTGCTCGGCCCTCCTGGCGAACAGAACCTCACGACCCATGTTGCAGTCGCCCCGCGTACCGGGCCAACACGTCCCGAGCTGGAGTCACTCGGCCGGCCACTTCGTCAGCAATGCCCTCTTGGATAGCGGCGATGTCGGACTCCTGGCGCTTAAGCAATCCCACTGCGGCGCGCAGGACATCATCGGACGAGGAGTATCCTCCAGTGCCGATAAACGCGTCGATCGATGGAATTACGTCGGATGGAACTTGGTACGACATGGAGAATTCCTACTGTAATTAGGACGGAGCGATCCTAGCATCTATTCTAGCTACAGGATCGCCGCGTTCTACTAGCTTACTCTTCCACCTCCGCCACGTCCTCCGCGACCAGCTCTTCCGCGGGCACGCGGACGATGGCCGTCAGTGTATCTTCTTCGCCCAGCGTCATGATGTTCACGCCCTGGGTGTTGCGGCCGATGGTGCTGATGTCGCTTGCTTTGATCCGCTGGATCTTGCCGCGGGCGGTCATCATCAGCAGTTCGTCTTCGTCGGTGACGCGAGTGATGCCAATCACTTGGCCGTTGCGCTGCGTGGTCTTGATATCCCGCAGACCCTTACCACCGCGGTTTTGCGTGCGGTACTTGAAGCTGCTCGAAGCCTCGTCCTCTTCGGACTCGACCGCCTCGACTTCCGTGGACTCCACGGCGTCCATATCATCGCCGGGGGGCATGGAACTTGGATCCGCCGCTGGGGCGTTAGGTCCAAACGGCGTCCGTTTACCGAAGCCATGCACCGTTGCGGTGAGCAACGTCGCATCGGGGTCGGCGACCACCATGCCAGCGAGTGAATCGCCCTTGGTGAGGCCGATGCCCTTAACGCCCGAGGTGTTGCGTCCCATCGGACGGGCGTCGCTCTCGCGGAAGCGAATGGCCATACCGGCAGCCGTGGCGAGCAGAATCTCGTCCCCCTGCTTAGCGACGACTACGTCGACCAACTCGTCTCCTTCTTTGAGCTTGATGGCGATGATGCCGGTCTTCATGGGACGACCGTACGCCTTGAGCTCGGTCTTCTTCACCAGACCCTGCCGCGTCGCCATCATCAAGTAATGGTTCGGCTGGTCGAAGTCGCGAATCGCCAGACAGCCTGCGATCTTTTCGCCTTCGGCGAGATTCAGCAAGTTGACGATCGCCCGGCCTTTGCTCTCGCGCGACAGCGCGGGAAGGTTGTAAACCTTCTGCCAGTAGACCTTGCCGAGGTTCGTGAAGAACAGCAGGTAATCGTGCGTGCTGGTGACGAACAGGTGCTCGACCGGATCGTCGTCGTCGACCGTGGCACCCTTAATGCCCTTGCCGCCACGTCGCTGGGCGCGATAGGTGCTGGCCGGCGTGCGCTTGATGTACCCGTTGTGCGAAATGGAAACCACCATGGTCTCCTCTTCGATCAGGTCTTCCATGTTCACGTCGCCAAGCTCTTCGCCCGAGATGTCGGTGCGGCGAGCGTCGGCGTGACGCGAGTTCATCAGCTCTTCCATGTCTTCGCGAATGATCGCGTAGATCCGAGCCTCGTCGGCCAGGATCGACATGTACTCGCCAATCTGCACCAAGAGTTCAGCATGCTCTTCGGCGAGCTTCTCTTGCTCGAGATTCACGAGCTGACCGAGCGTCATTTTGAGGATCGCGTCGGCCTGCACGGGCGTGAGCGAATACTCCTCGGCCACACCACGTTCCTGCTGGAACTGTGCGTAACCATCGTCGCCGAGCGCTCGCTTGAGCAGCGCGCCGGGCGTCTTGATATCCATTAACGCTTGCTTCGCCTCGGGCTGGGTCTTCGAGGCGCGGATCACGCGAATCACTTCGTCGATGTTCGCGTGGGCCAGCAGCAAGCCTTGCACCGTGTGCTTGCGTCGACGAGCCCGCGCCAGAAGGAACTGCGTCCGCCGGCGAATGACCGTCACGCGATGCCGCACAAACTCTTGCAGCATTTCCTTCAGGTTCAGCACCCGAGGCTTGCCATCTACCAGCGCCAGGAAGATGACGCTGAACGTGTCCTGTAGCGGCGAGTACTTGTAGAGCTGATTGAGCACGATGTCGGGATCGCCATCGCGCTTGAGCTCGATGACAATACGCACTGGCTCCTTGAGGTCGCTCTCGTCGCGGACGTCGCTAATGCCAGGCACTTTGCCTTCGTTGGCGAGTTGCGCGATCTTCTTGACCATCGGATCGCGGGTCTGCTGGTAGGGAATGTCGTGGATGATGATCCGCGAACGCTTGCCCTTCTCTTCGATGCTGGTGCGGGCTCGGATAACCACCGTGCTGCGGCCCGTCTGGTAGCCTTTGACGATGCCGCTGCGGCCGCAGATCGTACCGCCGGTCGGGAAGTCGGGGCCTTTGATGTACTCCATCAGGCCGGCGATCGAGATGTCGGGGTCGTCGATCATGGCGATGATGCCGCCGCAGACCTCGCGCAGGTTGTGCGGCGGAATGCTGGTCGCCATGCCCACGGCGATGCCGCCCGAGCCGTTGACCATCAGGTTCGGGAACTTCGACGGAAGCACCACCGGTTCGGTGTGGCGTTCGTCGTAGGTGGGAATGAAGTCGACGGTGTCGAGCTTCAGATCGTCGAGCATCATCGCCGCGATCGGCGACATGCGAGCTTCGGTGTATCGCATGGCCGCGGGAGGCAGGCCGGCGATGCTGCCGAAGTTCCCCTGCTTGTCGATCAGCAGACTTCGCATGTTCCATTCCTGGGCCATGCGGACCAGCGTCGGATAGATAACGCTTTCGCCGTGCGGATGGTAGTTACCGCTGGTATCGCCGGAGATCTTGGCACATTTGACGCGCGCCGCGCCGGGGCCGAGGTTCAGGTCGTTCATCGCCACCAGAATGCGGCGCTGCGAGGGCTTGAGGCCGTCGCGAACGTCGGGCAGCGCGCGGCTGACGATCACGCTCATTGCGTACGTCAGGTAGCTATCCTTCAGCTCGTCCTCGATCGGCAGGTCGATCAACCGCAGGGCGATGGCCGCTTCGGGCTTGCTCTCAGGCGTCGCGCCAGCACCAGTTTCTTGCGGCTCAGTGGGTTCGTTGGTGTCGTCTGCCACGTCGGTTCATCCTTGCGGAAATGGGTCGTTCGGAAGCGATTCATTGTAGCGTTTTTGGGGCCGATTCACAACGCACGGCGGGGGTGGGAATGAGCGGGAAATGGGGCGGTTTTTAGGCCAATTTCGTTTAACGCCCAGCCGTAGGCGCCGGCTACCTCCGAGGCACCATTAGCCGGTGCCTACGGCTGGGCGTTAAACGAAGAAGACACTTCCTGCCGCACGCTAGTTACAATAATTGCTCCTGTCTCTCCTCTTCGAGCCCCAACATGATCCACGGCTATCACGTCATCATGCCCGCCTATGGATTCTGGCTGCCAAATGACCCACGGGGCTCATGGTCGGAGATAGTCCGCAAGTGGGAGTTTCTGAAGTTCGGTCGCGGTGCAAGATCGCTCGAGAGGCGAACTTTTGACGAACTTTCGTTCGAAGAAATTCGTTTGCGCGACGAAGCACAAAGGTCACTTCGATACCCAGCCGTGAGTTTGACCGGCGCTCAAGCATTGTCCGTTGGTAACGCCTTTGGTCAGCTTGTTGCCAAGAGTGGCTACACGGTCTGGGCGTGCAGCGTCCTTCCTGAGCACGTTCACCTCGTGTTGGCTCGCCACCATTACAAAGTGGAACAAATGGTCAACCTCCTGAAAGGCGCCGCGACGAGTCGGCTTACAGAGGACGGTATACACCCGCTAGCAGCATACCGTGGCGAACATGCTAGGCCGCCACGCATGTGGGCAGAGCACGAATGGAAGGTTTACCTCGATTCGGAGGAGCAGATTGAGACGGCAATCCGCTATGTTGAAGAGAATCCGGCGAAGGAGGGGAAACGCAAGCAAAGTTGGTCGTTCGTCACTCCGTTCGCAGGCATTTCGCGAGGGGGGTGGCAGACTTATCACTAAGAGCAAGCGTATTGACGGTTGGAATGTTAGCCGGCGCCTACGGCTGGGCGTTAAACGATAAACTCCTTGTTCAAGGTTCCGCCCTTGCAATACTTTCGCTAGCAGCCAACGAATCTCGCCCCGGAATACTTCGCTGGCGTATCACCCAAGGCGTGGCACACGTATTATGAATGGCCTTGGGCTCTCGTGATTCCGACGTAGCCGGCGCCTTCGGCTGGGCGTTAAACGAAGCCACTTGCAACTCGCATACAGCCCCAATGACCACACTCCTCGAACCCAACACCGCTGAGCTTCCCGCGCTCGACCCGGGGGTCGATGCGTGTGCGTGTCCCGATTGTGGCATGCCGATGGCCATTCGGTTGTGGTTGCGGTCGGCCGACTGCTTGCGGTGCGGGACGTCGATCGCACTGGAGTACCTGGCGGTCGCCGATCCGGCGCGGGCGACGAAGAAATCTCTACCGACACCAACGACGCCTCCACCGGATGTCACACCGGAGATCACGGCACGCGAGCTCGCGCTCGCTGAGACCATCGACTTCAGCTCGCTCGATGTGTCGGCACCTCCCAAGGTTCGCTCGCGAACGAAGAAGCTGCTGCGTAGTTTAAACCAACTGCTCGCCGTGCTGATGAGTTTGGTGACGCACTTGTTGTTGCTCATCCTGCTCGCCCTTCTCGGTTGGGGCGACTTTATGAAGGCCGACGAGGCGATTAACCTGAGCGTCGTGTTCGACACCAACGAGCGGGCCGGCGACGAGCTGAACGAATCGATCGAAACCGTCGGGTTCAACGTCCCCATCGATCCGCCCGACGAAGCGGAAGAAATCGAAGCCGAGCGGTGGGCTGAGCAACTGGCGATCGAAGACCCCGCCGACGCACCGAACCTGCCACCGCTCGATCGCGTCGCGGAGAACCTGACCTCGGACGACAAGTACCGCCGCATGCTGGCCGCCCGCGATCCTCGCATTCGCCGGCAGATTGTCGAGGCCGAAGGGGGGACGAACCTGACCGAGGCCGCGGTGGCCCGCGCGCTTGACTGGATGGCCCGGCACCAGCATGAGGATGGCCGGTGGTCGCTCGACGAGTTCCACCGCGCGGGCGATTGCAATGGCCAATGTGGACACGCTGCCGGCATGCATAGCGACGCTGGCGCGACCGCCATGGTGCTGCAAGCGATGCTCGGCGCCGGCCAAACCCATCGCACGGGTCGCTACCAAGACGAAGTGAGCCTAGGACTGCGGTATCTTGTGGACGCTCAGAAGGGTAGTGGCAACCTAGCGTCGGGCAGCTCGCACAACGCTGCGATGTACGCCCACGCCCTGGCGACCATCGCCCTGTGCGACGCCTACGCCCTGACCGGCGACGAGACGTTCCGCGATCCCGCGCAGTTAGCCGTGAACTACCTCTCCACCGCCCAGCGTAAAGACGGAGGTTGGCGGTACACGGCGGACGAACCGAACGACGGCGGCGACCTCAGCGTCACCGGCTGGCAGCTCATGGCTCTGCATTCGGCACGCGCCTCGGGGCTGCGCGTCGAGCCATCGGTGCTGGCGCGGGCCGACCGGTTCCTCAACGCCGTGCAAGCCGACCGCCAGGGTTCGATGTACGCCTACATGCCCGGCCACGGCGAATCCGCGGCGATGACGGCCGAGGGTTTGCTCTCGCGCATCTACCTTGGCTGGAAACAAGACGAGCCGGGCCTGCGACGCGGAGTGCGGGAGCTCGTCCGGCGTTATCCTGTGAACACCCGAGACACCAACATCTACTACTGGTACTACGCCACACAGCTTCTGCATCACTGGGGTGGCAGCGAATGGCGCGAATGGAACGCCGCGATGAGCGACGCCCTGGTCACCTCGCAAATCCAACACGGCCACGCCGCCGGCAGCTGGGACCCCAACGACCCCCACGGCCACCAAGGTGGCCGGCTTTACATGACCGTGCTGGCGACCTGCACGCTAGAGGTTTACTACCGGCACGCGCCGTTGTTTCGGAAGATTCAGTTGGTGGCGAAGTAGAGGGTGCGGTCGGAACCAACGCGCCGGCGAAGCCGCGAAGGGGCGAGATTCGCACTTGAACTGCTGCCCTTCCTCAGCCGCGGAGCGGCGACAGCGCATAGCCTGGGGCGCAAGCCCCAGGATCACGCCCCAACCCCACCACAAGCCGCGGAGCGGCGACAGCGAAGCTTACCCCGGGTTTCTGCTAAACTAAACACCTTATCACGTACACTCATCGGCCCGGGGCAATCGCAATGGCCAGCACCTTCACCTCGCTGGACTACCACGTCGTCTTCAGCACGAAGTACCGCAAACCACTCATTCACGAGACGTTCCGCGAGGAACTCTACCAATACCTCGGCGGAATCATCCGCGCCGAAAGCGGCTGCCTCCGCGAAGTCGGTGGCATGCCCGATCACCTCCACCTTCTGATGGGCATTCCTCCGACCATCGCCGTTTCGGATGCGATTCGCCTCATCAAGGCTAACTCCTCCAAATGGGTGAACGAGCGCGACGACCATCGAGGGAAGTTCCAATGGCAACCCGGTTACGCGGCGTTTAGCGTGAGCGTCTCGCAGCGCGATGTTGTCGGCGGTTACATCCAGAACCAGCAAGAGCACCACCGCCAACGGAATTTCCGAGAGGAGTTCATCGAGCTCCTCGATCGGCATCAGATCGCGTACGATCCGAAATTTGTGTTCGAGCAGGAACTCGTTGGGTAGGCTCGCTGCCGCCGCTCCGCGGCTTGGGGGACGGGGTACCCTTATGGCTCGCGTGCGTGATCTAATCGTGCCATGTTGGATGGTGCTATGCCTCGTCCACCACGCGGGCGATAGCATCCAGCGTAGCTGCATCGAAGAATCCTGCCTTAGGATAACGTTGACGTTTTATCGCGACATGAATGATGGGCTTCGCTTCTAGATCGATTGTTCCTTCATCTAATAATTGTCCAAGTCCCGTTGCGATGATTGTTGCATCCAATGTGAACATGTCGAAGTGCTCACTCAGCAATGCATCGTCAGGATTCTCCAAATCGATGGCGACTTGAGCATCGGATGCCAAAGCGTCATTGTAGCAATTGAGATTCCCATCCAGAATCCATTCGAAGCAATCAATGAGAGGTGCGTCTGGATTCTCGGCTCGCCATCGGCGCCATTCGTAATAGGCATCGCTGCCCTCGTCGCTACCGAAGGGCGCACCTTCATCTACACAATCCCAAAACATCGGTTCACGCATCAATTGGCGAGCGCGGGGATGCGCTGTTTCTGGCTCGTTGAATGGATCGTGCTCAGTCATGCGATTTTGGTGGATGAATTGTTCAGTCGACACAAACCGTGGGGAAGGAGGTGCTCTTCGCAGGCTGGGCGAGAACTCGTTGCCAATCACCGACCCAGTTTAGCCGCCGCGCTATCGGTCAGCAATCAATCCGAAATCTGCACGCCGTGACGCGCTTGGAAACGCGCTGTCGCCGCTCCGCGGCTGGTGGTAATTGGGGCATCGGGTCCAGGGGCTCGCGCCCCTGGCTATGCGCTGTCGCCACTCCGCGGCTTAGCCGGTGCCTCCTCCGGCCCACCATTTGCTCCTACTGCGCCGGCGCCCCGCTTCGCACCCGGTTTGCACAATCCATGAGCAGTTTTGCCGACTCTGTGAGTCCGATTGATAAAGAATTCAGCGGCGATGGGAGGATTCGGTCGGACATCGCTCCGTTTTTGGACGTGCTGCAGAACTTGATTCGCGAGCCCAGCGTCGTGGGGGCGGAGGACTCGTTTTTTCGGGTACTGCGGCGGGAGCTGGAAGAGGTCGGCGCGCGGGTGCGGTATTACCAGGGGATCCTGGTGGCCGAGGGGGGCCGCCCGCACGACGTCATTTTGTCGGCTCACATCGATCGGCACGGGCTCTTGTGCACGGGGCCCAACGAGTTTCAGTACGCGGCGTTCATCTCCAGCAACCAGAGCGACCTGACTGGCGACTCGGTGTCCGAGCAAATGATGTGCACCATCGGCGATCGCTTCGCCGGTCAGCGGGTGCAGGCGCACTTGCCGTACGCGGGGACGTACCTGGGCCAAGGTCGCATCACCAAGTCGTACGTCTGCCCCGCGCGGCGGAACTTGATCTTCGAGCTCGATGGGCTGGAGTTTCTTCAGCCCGGTACCCCGGTGTCGTTCCTCGATCGATTAATGGTCGCGGACGGGGCGATCTCGGCGCAGCTCGACAACGTGCTGAGCTGCGCGATTCTCATTCACTTGTTTCGCTGCGGCTTCCAGGGAACCGCCCTCTTCACCGCGCAGGAAGAAGCGGGGCGAAGCTGGCGGTACGCGCTGGCGTGGTTCCAAAGGCACAATCTCCGCACCGAGCGGCTGATGGTGCTCGACACCAGTCCGTTCCCCACACGGCAGGCAGCCGAGGCGCAGCAACTGGTGCTGCGGCGCAAGGACGCGAGCGCCCTGTTCGCCGAGGGAATCACCCGCGAGCTCGAAGGGCGCTGCGACGACCTCGGGATCAGTTACATACACAAAGACGCCTGGGTCGAAGCACTCAATGCCACGCGCGAGAAGCAAGGGACGCTCGGCCGCACCGAACTCGGACGACTCAGCGCGGCCACCGGCGGGGCGATCAGCGGCACCACGCTGCAAATCCCCACCACCGGTTACCACACGGCGAGCGAAACCGCTTCGCTTGCCAGCGTCACCGCGGCAATTGATCTGCTCAGCACGTTCATTTAGTGGCCGCGGCTTATTACTTCGCTTCGAGCTTCAAATAATCCAGCCCGAACATGCCACGCTTCTGCGCCTTCGGGTTGTATCCCGTCATGCGGACCGTCAGGCGGTTGGTCCCTTCGGCAAGGTCGAACTCGCCCAGCTTGGTGACGCTCGACTTCACGTCCTCGGCGTAGCCATCGACGCTCGCGGCCTTCTGGTCGTTTACCAGGATGTCGACCTTGGCGTAGTCGGGCGCGCTGGTGAGGGCGGCATCCACGGCGTAGCGGCCGGCTTTCTTTACGGGGAACTCGATCACCAGTTCGTCCCCTTCCTTGGCACCTTGCCACCACACTTGCGAGTCGTTGCTCCAGCCCCAATCGCCATGCACTTGCGGAGCCGCATTGCCACCACTGACGCTGGCGACCTTGAGCGTCTCGGCTTCGATTGCCCCCTCGACGGCGAACACGGTGCCGATCTCGCCACGTGTCATCGTGACGGGCTGCGTCGCCGCGTCGGGTAGAGGCCGGCTGTTGGTCGTGGCTCCGGGGCGGGCGTAGAAGAACGTGGTCGGCGCGAAGTTCACCTTGGTGTCGGCCCAGTGCCACAGCTCCATGTCGAACTTCAGCGACTTCTCAAACGGAATGGCGTCGAGCGCGCGATAACGGCTATTCACCGCGAAGCCGCCTACTAGGTTGCCATCACCCGTTGGCTGTGCGTGCATCGGAGCGGTGAAGTTTTCGGGACGGCACCACGCGTAGCCGTAGTAGTCCTCGGTGCCGGTGCCGAAGTGCGAGGGAAACTTCTCGCCATCGACGTAAATCTTCTCGTCCCCCTCGCCCCACCAACGGGCGGCACCGTTGAAGATGGTCAGCGTGTCGCCGGCGTAAACGCCCTTGCCGTTCACCGTCACGTAGTTGACATCGTACGCACCGGCGCCGGGCTTCTTGGCGTCGACCCAGGTGTCGACGTGCCGCAGCTCGTGCCACGTGGTGTGGAAGTGCAGCGAGCGATCGTCCCACTTCCACGGCGTGGCGGTCACCGACCAATCGGCGATGTTCACGGTCTGGTCGCCCAGGTTCTCGAGCGTTAGCTTCGCCGACTTCGCAAACGGCATCACCCAGTTCACGGCCAGCGAGCCGTCGGCCTTGGTCTCGGTGTAGAACGTCTTATGCTCGGCGGGCTGGTAGCCAATGCCGAAGAACTCACCCACTGGCACCCACACGGTCTGCTCGCCGTCGAACTCGATCTTCAGGATGGTCGAACGAAGCGCCTGGTTCTGGTTTTCGGCGTCGAGCTTCAGCGAGATCTGACGAATCGCCTGCGAGCCTTCCATCTCCAGCGTGGCCGAGTCACCGGCGGCGAGTTGCCCCATGTAGTTCGTGACGCTCCTTGAATTGCCCTCGACCACCGCGTAGCCCAGCAGCTTCTCTTGCGCCTTGGCAACCGCCTCTTCCGCCTTGGCCAGGTTGTCCATCGAGAAGGTCTCGACCTGGGTGCCGGGCTCGTAAGTGCGGTAGTTGATTTGGTAGTACAGCGCCTCGCCCGTGCGAGCGCCGCGATCGATGGGGACATCGGTCGTGTAAGTCACCTTGCAGCTCTTGGCGTACGGAATCGGGAAGTACAGGTTGTGCCCGCGGTTGGCGTAAGGGGTCAACGGCGACACGCTCTGCGACAGCGGACCTTCGCACAGCAGGCCCTTGGAGATCACCTCTTCGATCGGCCCTTCGATGGCGGGCTTGTCGCTGCCATCGAGATACACCCGCAGTGTGCCGTTCGAGAACTTCTGCACCTTGCCATCCACCCGCGGCCCGTGCCACGTTGCCCAGAAGCGGACGAGAGCACCGGGGCCCTCCTGGTCCATCATCACGTACTCTTTTTGCTTCTTGCCATCGATCTCCACGTCGTCGATGCGAACCCACTGGCTACGGTCGCCGTTGGCCATCCACTTGTCGTGGTCCGCCGGATCGACCGAGTCGCGGTCGTAGCTCGACGCCTGGGCACACGTGTAAGCCGGCTGGGGGAAGCGGGCCAGCGTCTCGCGGCTGGTCATTTCCTCCAGCAGCGAGGGCAGCGTCACCACATCGGCGGCCACCGACATGGAGCCGCCAAGCACCAAGGTTCCCATCATGAGTAAGAAACTACGAACACAAGCACGCATGATGAACTCCTCAAAGCTCGGAAGGATGCGACTGGCCAACGACTGCGACTGGGGCCAAGGGTTGGAACTCCCATGATACAACGACCGAAATCGTCGCGGGGGCGGGTAGTTCCGGAAAGCCTTCATCGTACTTCCGTTAACTGCCGGACGAGACCGCGTCGCCAGCAATTCGCCTCTGAAATCGCGCACCAACAAAACAACCCCGCCCGAGCCAATTGGCTCGGGCGGGGTGCGAAGGAAGTGATGATGCTCACTTTCAAGATTGGTACTGCGATTAGTACTTAGTTCCCCATCGCCAGGCGGCTCGTCTTGGGGGCCAGTTGCAGTTCGCTCTGGGTCACCAGCTTGTTGTCGGCGTCGAGCACGATCAGCCGGGCGTTGGTCACGGTGGTCAGCGGAAGCTCGGGGAGCTGAACCACCACTTCACTCGGGGTCCAGTTCGCCACGGCCACCGGCAGTTCCATCGGCCCCATCGCCATCAGCACTCGGCCCGGAGTTCCACCGAACTGCTGGCCATCGAGCACCAACTGGCTGCCAGCGGTGAAGGTCGGCACCACTCGCTGGGCCTCACGCATATTCATCGGAGGAGCTTGATTGACGGGGCCTTGGCTCATGGGAGGCTGCTGCATCTGGCCTTGCTGCATCATTCCCTGGTTCATGGGGCCCTGCATCATCGGCGTCTGCTGCGAAGCCTGCTGAACTTGCAACTGGGGCTGGCCTTGGGGCATGCCAGGATTGAAACCAGCTTGCGGGCCGGGACCGGCACCGTTCAACGCACCGGGGTTGAACGAGGGCATCGGAGGAACCGGCGAGTCGCTCGCCATCATCCGACCACTATCGTAGATGGTCGGCAACTTGATCGGCTGGCCTGGGCTCAGCGGCAAGCCAGCGGGCAGGCCATTGAACTCGGCCACCCGGTTGAAGAACGCAGGATTCCCATACTCGCGGCCGCAGATATCAAGCAAGGTCTCGCCAGGGCAAACGTACGCTAGGCAGAACTTGGGGTGATGGCAGTTGTCGATCACAGGGCGTTCGATGATCACGGGCCGAGAGACCACCACCGGACGCGACACCACGTGAACCGGCTTGTGGTAGTGGCTGTGGGTGGCAACGAAACGGTGGTGGACGTTGACGCCACCGTAGTGGCCACTGCTCTTTCCCCCTCCGCAACCACCAGCCAGAGCGGCGTTCGAAGCGGCGACAACCATCAAGACAGCAACAGCGGTAAGTACTTGGCGGGACATGACTTATTTCCTTTCGGGTGTATGGAGCGGGCCGGCTCGTTTTGGGCTGGCCTCGCTAGTTTGGATTCGTCTTCACCCTCTCTTACGCCCCCCTGCCCCGCTGTTACACCGCCCGCAAAGTTTTTTCCTAAACACCCCAACGAACAGTAGAATGAGCCCCGAAACGCCGCAATCAAGCCGAAAGTTTTCCAGCGAGCCGGGCCGTCCTCGGCCCCGGAAACTTAGCCAACTCAATCACCCCTGCCCAAACCCCCGCACGTCCGGGGTCGAGGACGACCCGGCTCACAGGTAAACCCGAATCCTTCGCCACCTCACGGTGGCGGCTCGACTTTTCCAGCCCCTAGTCCCCAGTCTCAAGCCCCCAGCCCCAACCTCCATGGACGACCGACTCAGCCGCATCGATACCCTGTGGTCCGTGGTCCAGCAGGCCCACCGGCAGGATGCTACACAGTTCTCTGCCGCTCAGCAGCAGATGCTCGACCGCTACGGTGGGGCCGTCCGCCGGTACGCCCTGGCCTCCCTCCGCGATCCCGACGCGGCGGACGAGGTGTTTCAGGAGTTCGCCTTGAAGTTCGTCCGCGGCGACTACGGCCAAGCCGACCCCACCAAGGGCCGGTTCCGTAGCTTCCTGAAGACCTCGCTCTACCACTTGATCGTCGACTACCAGCGCCGCCGCGCAAAGCAACAGAAGCAAGCCGGCCCGTTGATGGACGACACGCCCGAGGTGGCCAACTCCTACGAAGCCCCCAGCGACGCCGAGTTCCTCAAGAGCTGGCGAGCCGATCTCTTAGCGCGAGTGTGGCAAGCGCTGGAGCGCGAAGAACTCACCACCGGCAAGCCCTACCATACCGTGCTCCGTATGCGCGTCGAACACCCCGACGTCCGCTCGCCCGAACTCGCCGAGATCGTCAGCAGTGTGCTCAAGAAAGACATCAACGCCGGCGCGATCCGAGTCACCCTGCACCGCGCGAGAGAGCGCTTTGGCGACTTACTTATTGACGAAGTTGCCAACACCCTAACCGACGCCACCCCCGACGCCGTGGAACAAGAACTGATTGACCTCGACCTGTGGCAATACTGCAAACCCAATTCGTAGAACGGAGTTCAGTCGTACAACGGAATTTATTCCGTTACTTAGAAGCTGCCCGCGAATAACGCGAATCTTCGCGAATGAGAATAGGATCGATATGAGAACGCCCCGAAGGGGCCCCAACATGTCAGCCCAGGGGAAGCGCAGGCGAGGAACGAGCCGAAGCGCCGCCCTGGGTGCAGAATGGATGGCACACAACCATGACCGAAGAACAAACCCGCGTCGCCAACCTCATCCGCGAAGCCTTCCAAGGCGTCGTGCTTGGGAATGGTGTGGGATTGTTTCAAGGCCAAGCAATCGACGATTACGCAAGTGAAGCTGAGGAACAGGCATTACGCGCCAAGGATGAGAAACTGGATTGGGCAAAGATATCCTTTGTGGACCTCAACGGTTGCAGCAGCAGTCTCTCCTTCTTCGACGCGGAGGGGATGCGATTCCACTTGCCGGCATACTTGATCTCTGATCTCGAGGAGACGGGGATGCATGACATCACTTTCGACCTGTTCTTTGAACCTTACGATGCGCAATCGAGGTTCAACCTGCTCGACACAGATCAACGGCTTGCGGTGCGAGAGTTCTTGCTGTTGAAAAAGAATGCACTCAAAGAAGCCGGCGATGATTTTGCGATACCTAGCATTGACCAAGCCCTCGAGAACTACTGGAAACCCAACTAGTACAACGGAATTCATTCCGTTCCCCGCCCCGAAGGGGCCCCAACATGCCAGCCCAGGGCAAGCTGAGGCGAGGAACGAGCCGAAGCGCCGCCCTGGGTGAAATTAGATTGACCTTACACTGAACGCGACCCACATCGGGCTCGGAGAGCCCTCCCCCATTTTTCTACGACATGTCTCAAGACCCCAAACTCACCGACGTGCAACTCGCTAGCGAAAGCGATACGTACGAGCCCACCGGCGCGGCGCCGAGCATGCCGCCGCCGATGCCGCACGCGATGGTGAAGACGGTGGCCTACACCGGCTCAATTCGCAGTGCGTCGGACGTGATGAAGCGGGGCGAGCGGATCGACGACTTCGAGATCGAAGCCGTGCTCGGGCGCGGGGCGTTTGGCGTCGTGTACCTCGCGCGGCAATTAACGCTCGATCGCCAGGTCGCCCTCAAGATCGCGGCGAACCATGGCAGCGAGGGTCGCACCATGGCCCGGCTCGAACACCAGCACATCGTGCAGGTGTTCAGCGAAACGGTCGACACCACCGGCAAGCTCAAGCTGCTTTGCATGCAGCTGGTCCCCGGCGCGGCGATGGACAAGGTGATCGACGACCTCATCGCCATTCGCACTTCGCGCGGCCACTGGACCGGCGCCGACGTGCTGGCCTCGGTCGACACGCGGAGCAAGCTCACCGACATCTTCAACCCCTCGGCACTCCGCGACCGCGAAGAGCTCGAGGCGATGGACGACCTCGGGGCCACTTGCTGGATCGGCGCGCGACTCGCCGAGGCTGTCGACTACGCGCATCGCCAAGGCGTACTGCATCGCGACATCAAGCCGGCGAACGTGCTGGTGAATCGTTATGGCCAGCCGATGCTCGCCGACTTCAATATTTCGTTCCAATCGCTCGACGAAAACGCCTCGGCCGACGAACGATTCGGCGGCACGCTCGCCTACATGTCGCCCGAGCACCTCGATGCGTTCAATCCCTCGACCGAAGTCAAAGCCGAAATGGTCGACGCCCGGTCCGATGTTTATTCGCTCGGTATCGTGCTCGCGGAGCTTCTGACTGGCGAGAGCCCCCTCGAATCGCCGCCGCGGTGCGATGATCGCGTGCAGTACATCGAGCGCCTGGCCGCCGTGCGAAGCATCGCCGCGCCCGATGTCATTCCCGGAGCGGGCAACGCGGCAAAAGCGTTCAGCTATACCATCTCGAAGTGCCTGGAGCCCGACCCCAAGGATCGCTACCAAAGCGGTGCGGAGCTCGCCGCCGCGCTCGATGGTGCCCGTGAACTTCGCAAGCACGAACGCACCTCGCGAAGCCGAAGCTGGTTGGTCCCCGCGATCAAGAAGCACCCGCTGCGATGGGTTGTCATCTTCTCGCTACTCCCGCAATTCCTCGGCAGCCTGTTCAACATCAGCTACAACGAGTCGCAAATCCTCGGCCAGCTCGCCGATCCGCAGATGGCCGTGTTCAAGTGGTTGGTGATCGTTTACAACGCGATTGCCTACCCACTCGCGGTGCTGGCCGGCGTCGCCATCTTGCTACCGCTCTTCCGCGTGTGGCAAGAACTCTCCGGCACCCAACCGATCGCGCAGGAGAAACTCGACTGGGCTCGCCGAAGAACGCTCTGTCTCCCCATTTGCCTGCTGGCGGTCGCCGCCGCCGGTTGGCTCCCCGGCAGCCTGATCTTCCCAGCAGTGATTGACCACTACGCCGGCCCCGTGCCGATGTCGCTGTACTTGCACTTCGTCGCGTCGTTCGCTATCTCGGGATTAATCGCGGTCGCTTACTCGCTGTGCGGTGTTGAATACGCCGCGATGCGGGGGCTGTACGGAAGGCTTTGGCCACGCGCGGAAGAGTTTCGAGAAACAGCCAATGAGGAACTTCCGCCCACGCGGTGGCGACTCAACATGATGGTGATTCTCGCGGCAATGATTCCCACAGTGGCTTCCTCCTTACTACTCGCAGCCGCTGAAGATCGCAACGATGTCTACTTGCTCCTACTCGTGCTCGTGTTGAACATCAGCGGCATCGCCGGTCTCGGCCTCACCTTCTGGGCCCATGGCCGACTTTCTCGCCTCATGGATAACATGCAGGGCATCGACCGCCGCCGGTAGAGTATAATCGTAGCCGGATTCGCCAGAATTCGGGCCGCCACCCAGACGCCGCCTGAACCCTTGCGAGTCCAGCTACAAAGACACCCCTCCGTTCCCTCCTGTTCCCCAACCCCCAGCCATCCGCGAAAACTAAAACCCCTACTTCGTTCCCTTTGTTCCCTTCTGTTCGTAATCTTTCCTTCTCCGCCCACTCCGTTCTCCTCTGTCATTCCTCCGCATGCCCCAGCCAATCCGACTCGCGATGTGGCTGGCCAATACCAACGCGGCTATCTGGGCCGTCGGCAATGGGCTTGTTAGCACCACGCTCGTGACGTTCCTCGCCATGGACCTCGGCGCTCGGGGGCTGGCCGTGAGCTTAATCCTCGCCGCGCCACGGCTGGTCGGCGTGCTTCGTATCGCCGCCCCCGCGATGATGACCACCGGCTCGCAGCGGAAATTCGTTTGCCTCGCCGGCTACCTGTCGAGCGCCGTGGTGCTCGGCGCAATGGCCTTGTGGGGCCGGTACCACATCGCGGGACTCGTCACGTGTTGGTGCCTGTACCACTTGCTCGAGTACATCGCGACGGTCGCCCTTTGGAGTTGGCTCGGCGATTGGATGCCGCCGCGGATCCGCGGACGGCTCATCGGCTGGCGCGAGCGCTACCTCGTCATCGGCCGCATCGTCGGCATCGCGGCGAGTGTCGTCATCGCGTTCCTCTGGAGTTACTTCGATCGCGACGCGCCGAGGTGGCTGCCCCTCGCGTGGTCGGCGGGCTTGGGAGCCTCGCTCATGGCGCTCGCCGTGGTGCCTCTCCTCGAACTCGCGCCCCGTACGAACATATCGCCGCCACGAGCGAGACTCTTGTGGGACGACCTCGTCCGCGCCCTGACCGATCCCGCGTACCGGAAGTTGATCCTCTACTCGTCGTGGTTCGCGGTGGCCAACGCGGTGAGTGGCCCCGCGCTCAATCTCTATCCGAGTCGCATCCTCGACCTTCGCTACGCCGACCTCACCATCTTGCGGAGCGTCATGCACGCGGGCCAAGCCGCGCTCGCGCCGGTGTGCGGCGCGTGGATCGACCTGGGTCGCACGCGTTGGCTGATGACGATTTCGCAATTGATCGTCGCTACCGGCCCGCTGTTCTACATGCTCGCCACGCCTGACCAGTGGTGGTGGATCGTCGGGGCATATGTCGTTTGGATTGCGTACGCCCCCATCAATGTCGGCCTCGACACGCTCAAACTCCGCCTCGCCCCCACGACGGCCACGGCACCCGCACTCGCCGTGTATCACGCGCTGGGTGACCTGGCGAATGGCGTGACGCTCGTCGTCGCGGGGGCGGTGTTCGACGCGGTTTCGCCCGACACGGGTGCGACGCCGGCGATCTACGCGGCGTTCTTCCTAGTCGGTTGGCTTTTGCGAACCTCGGCCGCTTGGCTAGCCTGGACGGTGCCGGAAATGTCCTCGAATTCCGCCCGCAACGCCGCAAAATAAATGCCCCCTTCGGCTTACATCCGAACTGGCGGGTAGTTAAAATCGGAGCCCAACGGCGATTTTCCCGAACCCCGGGACCTCGCCAAAGCTACCCGGCTTATCCCCCGACTCGCCCGTCCCTTTTGTCCCGCCATCTGGGAAACGACGCGGCGAATCTATCCAGGCGAGGTTTTTTGATGGCTGCTTTCGGTGTCGATATCACGGTTTTCGTCGTGTTCATCTTGGGGGTCGTGGCCATCGGTTTGATCAAAAGCCGCAAGGCCCACGGCGAAGGCGAGAAGGACGTCCAAGACTTCTTCCTGGCGGGTCGTGGTTTGACATGGTGGCTCGTCGGCTTCTCGCTCATCGCCGCTAACATCAGCACCGAGCAGTTCGTCGGCATGAACGGCGCGGGGGCCAGCCACGTTGGTCTCGCCATCGCCAGCTACGAGTGGCTCGCCGCCGTGACGCTCACCGTCGTCGCGTTCTGCTTCCTGCCCTACTTCCTTCGCGCGGGCATCTACACCATGCCCGAGTTCCTCGAGTATCGCTACAACTCCTCCGCACGCCTGTTGATGGCCGTGGCGACGATTCTCATCTATCTCATGCTGCTGGGTGCCGTCACCTACTCCGGCGCGCTCACCGTCGACACTCTCGGCAAACGCTATGGCCTGTCGATTGGACTGTGGTACCCCTCCATGTTCATCGCCCTCATCGCGATGATCTACGTCGTCACCGGTGGTCTCAAGGCCTCGGTGTGGGCCGACCTGATTCAAGGCTCGGCACTCATCCTCGGTGGTGGCATCATCATGTACTTCGCCTTCTCCCAGTTGGGGTCGGTCGAAGAAGCAGCACGCGTGGTCGACACCAAGACCGGCGAGATCGCCATTGTCCAGCTCGATGAAGAGACGGGGCCCGTCGAACGCTTCATGGACCTCAACTCCAACCGCCTCAGCATGTTCCTCCCCGCCAGCGACCACGTCCTGCCCTGGACGGCGCTGCTCCTCGGCGTGTGGATTCCCAACTTCTACTACTGGGGTCTCAACCAGTACATCACTCAGCGTACGCTCGGCTCGTCGTCGCTCGCCGAAGGTCAGCGGGGCATCGTGTTCGCTGCGTACCTCAAGCTGATTATCCCGTTCATCGTCGTCATTCCGGGCATCATCGCGTTCAACCTATTCCATGGCAACATGCAGCTAAGCGCCCGCGCCGACAATTCCGGCGCGATCGCCAAGTACTTGAAGGCCAATCCCGACACCGATTTCGTGTTCACGGAAGAAGCCCCCACCGACGAAGAAATCACCGCCCACCAGGGACCGCGATTCATGATCGCGCTGTATCCCAACATCAAGGCGATGAATGCCATCACCACCAAGAATCCCCTCGTCCTGCCGATGACCCAAAACCGCTTCGAGAACACGAAGCCGGCGGAGTTCCAGATCTTTAGCTCCAAAGAAGACCTGGCATGGAAGCATGTCTATCGCGATTTGACCGAAGAGATGAACGCCTTCAACGCAACCGTTAGCGCGGCGGCAACCGAGGCGGGCAAGAAGACCGAGTCGCAAGCCCTGGTCGCCTACAAGTACGACACGGCCCTCGGCGAACTGCTGGACTTGCTGCCCAAGAACCAAGGCCTGCTGGGCTTCGTGCTCGCCGCGTTCTTGGGGGCGGTGATCAGCTCGCTCGCCGCGATGCTCAATGCGTGCTCGTCCATTCTCACGCTCGACTTGGTCGAGAAGCACCTGCTGCCCAAAGCACCCCAGGGCACCATCGTGTTCATCGGCCGCATTTCGGTGGTGGTGTTCGCCGTCATCTCCTGCGTGCTCGCCCCGCTGATGGGTAACCCCAACATTTCCAACTCCATCTTCACCATTATCCAAGGTGGCCAGGGACTCATTTCGCCCGGCATCCTCGCCGTGTTCGTCTTTGGCTTCCTCGTCCGCCGTGCCCCGCGCATGTGCGGTGTGGTGGGATTGCTCGTGAATGTCGTGTGCTACGGCACCCTGTGGTACCTGTCCGCCAACACAGACGTTTTCGCTGGCATCGACTTCATGAACAACTTCCTCAACTGGATGGCCATCTCGTTTGCCCTCTGCCTGTTGGTGCAAGCGATCATGACCATGGTGGCACCGCTTCCGGCTCCCATCGAGTTCAAGGTCAACAGCGATCTGGACCTCAAGAGTTCGCGAGGTGCCTTGATGGCGGGTATTGGCTGCATCGCCCTGACCGTCATCATGTACATCGTCTTCAGCCCGATCGGCATCGCCCGCTAAACGCCGATCGTAGGCCAGCCGAGTTGACACCCCCTGCCCTCCGGTCGATCATGAAAGCTCGTTAACCACTCTCGTTTCGGGCAACAGAAAATCATGTCGGACAAGGCTCCTTTAGTGGGTGTGATCATGGGCTCGGCGAGCGACTGGGAGACCATGCGCCACGCCGTGGAGATGATCGAGGAGTTTGGCGTCGCCTGCGAAGCCCGCGTGGTGAGCGCCCATCGCACGCCCGAGGACATGTTCGACTACGCCCGCGAGGCCGAGGGGCGTGGCATTCAGGTGATCGTCGCCGGTGCCGGCGGCGCCGCCCACCTACCCGGCATGGTGGCCTCGCTCACCGTCCTCCCGGTGCTGGGTGTCCCCGTGCAATCGAAAGCCCTAAGCGGCCTCGACTCGCTGCTCTCCATCGCCCAAATGCCCGGCGGCGTCCCCGTCGGCACGCTGGCCATCGGCACCAGCGGCGCCAAGAACGCCGGCCTCCTCGCCATTCGCATCCTAGCGAACAACGACCCCACGCTCCGCCAACAACTCCACAGCTACCGCGAAGCCCAAGCCGAATCGGTAAGAGCCAAGGGCCTGGGGATTTAGAGGTTTCGTACCATGGCCGCCCCGGCCGTGGAATTCTCGTCCGCCCTCTCCCCCGGTTCGCTCGCGCAGGTCGCACGGACATTCTCCCCTAAGCCGCGGAGCGGCAACAGCGCATAGCCAGGGGCGCGAGCCCCTGGACTGCGTGCCGCACAGGGTCGATAGCCACGGAGTGGCGACAGCGAATCTTCTCATCGCGTCGAAAGATCACAAACTCCTCGCCCGGATCGATCGTTCGCTTGCGACCCTGCTCATCGGTAGAAGCGCGCTGTCGCCGCTCCGCGGCTTGGGGGAACCTCCCGGACCCTCACCCTGGGGCTCGCGCCCCAGGCTATGCGCTGTCGCCACTCCGTGGCTGCGGGAATTAGGTCGCTCTTTTCCGATTTCTTCCCAGATTTCTGAACCCTTTTGGAAATTTCGAGAAAATGTACAGATGCTCCAAAAAGGGACTAGAAAGTACTCGCGCCCATGATAGGTTGAGTTCAAGTAGGCCGTATCAAGCTCCGCGCCGATACGGCAATTAACGCTGAAAACAAAGGAGAAACAAAGCCACCGGAGACGAAGCAGCACTTGTCATTCTGAGGGAGCCCAAGCGACCGAAGAATCTCGCCCCTGAGCAACCCCCCCGTAGCATGGCCGCCCCGGCCGTGTCCTACATCGCACTCGATCCCCTTACACGGCCGAGGCGGCCATGCTACACGCTTTGCGACTTGGTGAGCGACCACAACTGCCAACACGCCAAGCGCCGGATCGGCGCTCCGCTTGATCCGGCCTACAAACTTCCCCCTTAGTAATGTCGCACCTGCGGTGAACCCCTGCGACATTACTCTTTTCGCCCAAACCACCGCACCATGATTTCACCCTAGAAAACACGAGACTTTTTCACGCCGGCAAGGTGGACTCTCAGGAATAAAGTCGCAGTCAATAAAATAATGGCGAATCCGCGACATTACTCGTGCGATAAGGGGAGCGAACTCAACGACTGAGATCACCACGGCCCTAACGGGCCCCGCTCGCTGAACATCCAACAACCACACTCTTCTAAACTACCCATGACCTTCCGCCTCACCACGCTGCTGTACTTGTTCGCGCTAGTCGCCGCGTCGCTGGCGGCGTTTGGTGGCGGATTAGGTGTGACGGTGGTTTGCGGAGTAATCGCGTTCTGGTCGGCCGCTTTCTACCTGCCGCGACCTGGATGTCTCACCCTGTTCTGGACCGCTGCGATACTACTGATCCTCGCTGCACTGCTTTGGCCAGCGGTCAGTACCCCGCGAGAGGCATCGCGCCGGAACCAGTGTCTCAATAATATGAAGCAGTTGCTACTTGCTATTCAAAACTACCATGAACAGGTGAGTGAACTCCCTCCGGTCGCAGGCGTCGGTAAGCGAGGCTCAGCTCCACAGTCCTGGCGAGTTCATATCCTTCCTTTCAGCGAAGGAAGTACTATCCATTCCCACTATGACTACAACGAACCCTGGGATGGGCCGCACAATGATCGCAACTTCGGGATGATGGATTGGCATCAGTTCGAGTGCCCCGAACACTACGCGCCAACCGAGACCAACTATTTCGCGATCACCGGACCCGAGACCGCTTGGGGCGATGGCGAACTCCGTACGTACAAAGACATCACCGATGGCACGAGCAACACGATCTTGCTCATCGAAGCTGACAGTCGTGGCGTGCACTGGGCGGAACCGAAAGACCTCACGTTCCAGGAAGCGGTCGACTTGCTCAGCACTCCGTTACCGGACACCGCCACTGACGGTCATCCAGTCATTCGGGGTTACTTTTACAAACCAAGTTTCGTTCGCAACGTCGCAATGTGCGACGGCAGCGCTCGCGCGCTCCGGGTCCCGATCCGACGCGAGGACGCCATCGCCCTGCTCACGGCGAGTGGTGCAGATAGTATCGACTTTGACCTGATCGAACGGCACTCGACGCCCCAGCTCGACTACGCCCGCGTGTGGGTGTTTTCGGTGTTCGTAGTCCTGGCTCTGCTTCCGGCGGTGCCAGGGCTGAGGCCGTGGATCTGGCCGACTCGTGCGGCAGGGCGCCAGCTGGCTGAAGACGGCGGAATGCCCGATACCAATTTTCCCGAGAAAACAGACTCTCAGAACACCCATAAAACCGACTCCTAACACCCCGAAATGCCCGGTTCCACGGGTGGTGAACGCCCCGCCGGGTGGGGTACAATGCAGGGCTACTTTCAATTCAAGTCATCCCCCTTCGACGGCCAGCCTAGATGGATCCATATACTCTGTGCCCCTGCGGTAGCGGCAAGAAACTCAAGTTCTGCTGCTCCGACCTGATCGGCGAAATCGAGAAAATCCACCGCATGATCGAGGGCGATCAGCCCCGCGCCGCCCTGCGGCACGTCGAGCAGACCCTGGCCAAGCAGCCCGGTCGGGCGTCGCTGCTCGACCTGCAAGCGATGCTGCAGCTGTCGCTCGGCGAGCACGAGGCGGCGGAGCATACGGTCACCGAGTTCGTCAAAGCCCACCCCGACAGCCCCTCGGCCCACGCCCACCACGCGATGCTGCTGGCCGACCGTGGCGAAACCACCGAGGCCGTCTACGCCCTGCAATCGGCCCTCGACCGCGTTGAGACGAACTTGCCTCAACGTGTGCTCGAAGCCATCGGTAGCGTCGGCCATGCACTGCTCCTGGTGGGCGATGTCGTCGCGGCTCGTGCGCACCTGTGGCTCTACGAAGCGGTGGCGGGTGGTCACGATCATCGCGCGCTCGAGCTCCTCGTGCGGATGAACCAAGTGAGTGGCTTGCCGCTGCTATTGCGCGATCGCCTCGCGCTTCGCAGCCTCCCCGCCGAGCACCCCGCCGCGAGCGCGATGCAAATGGTGCAGCGGATGGCAGCAGCCGGCAAGTGGCGTGCGGCGGCTGAGGAGCTCGACGATATCCTGCCCGACCACCTCGACACACCGCTGTTCTTTTACAATCGCGCGCTGCTGTCGGGCTACTTGGGCGATCGCAAGAACTTCGCGGCAGGCATGCGACTCTACGCTCGTCAGGACATTCCGCTGACCGACGCCGTGGAAGCCGAGGCCCTGGCACAGTTGGTCGACACCGAGATCCAAGAGGAGTCGCCTCACACGCTGCGGTTGGTGTATGGCATCACGAACGAAGACTCGCTCATCGAGCAACTCACGGCGAGCAAGCAAATCCAGCCGCTGCAACTGTCGCAGGAAGAGCTCGAATCGTTCGAGGGTCCCAAGCCGCGTGGCTACTACATGCTGCTCGACCGCCCCGTGCCTGAGAATGGTGCCGATCTCACTCGCGACACGGTGCCGCACGTTTTGGGTTTCGTTTCGCATTATGGTCGTCAGACCGATCGTCCCGAGCGCGTAGAATTGGTGACCGACAAGGACGAGAAGCTCGATACGGCGATCGAGACACTCAAGCAGTTGCTCGGCGACTCGCTGGGCGAGAAGAACGACGAGGTCGACCTCGGCATGTCGCCACGCGGCAACGACGCCGCACTGAGTTGGCGGTGGCACCTGCCAGCCAACACCCCCGCGGCGAAGCGTCGCGAGCTTTTGACGGAAGAGCGCAGAGCCGCGCTGCTCGATCGCTGGCCCAACACGCCGCGGGCGGCCCTCGGTGGCAAGTCGCCCCGCGAAGCGGCCGGCATTGAAGAACTCCGCCTGCCTTTGCTCTCGGAGCTGCTGCTCCTAGAGAACGGGTCGGCAAACGCTGGGTTTGAGGAGACGTTCGCGAAGCTACGTAGCGACCTCGGACTCCCCGCCCACGAATCGATCGCCGCCGACTCGGTGGACGCCAACAGCGTGCCAGTGGTTCGCATTGGTCGGATCGATCTCAGTGGACTCTCGGACGAGGACCTGGCGACACTCTACAAGCGGTGCGTGCTGGTCCACGCCACGAATGGCCTGAAGGCCGTGGCACGCGAGGGACTTCGTCGCGATGGCTTCGGCACGAACTACATTCCGCGCCTCAAGTTGTACGAGCAACTCTTCACGCTCGAAGAAGATTCCGAGGCCGCGATCGCGGTGCTGGACGAGGCCCGCGAGTGGGCCGAGTCGCAGGGCGAGTCCACCGGGCCTTGGGATTTGCTGGAGCTGCAATTGCACATCGCCGAGAACAACTCGGAGGGCGCGAATCGCACGCTCGCTCACCTGCGCGACGAGCACATGAACGAACCCGAGATCGCCCAGCAGATTTACCAGCTGCTGTACATGATCGGTGCGATTCCGGCAGACGCTCCGATGCAAGCTCCGTCGCGAATCCCTGCTGCCGCCGTGGGCGCACAGGCGGGAGCGCATTCCGAGCCGGGCATCTGGACCCCCGGCGGCGAGACCGCAGCCGCGGGCAAAGGCAAACTTTGGACCCCCGACTGAGAACCTGCTGCTTTGAGTTCCTCCTCCGACACAATCTACATTCAGCGTGCCCTCGAACTCGCCAAGCGAGCCGAGGGGCATGTCGAGCCGAATCCGATGGTCGGGGCCGTCGTGGTGGCGGGGGGAGAGATCGTTGGCGAGGGTTGGCACCAGCAGTTTGGTGGGCCTCACGCCGAGGTCCACGCCCTCGCGCAGGCAGGCGAGCGAGCTCGCGGCGCGACATTGTACGTGACGCTTGAGCCTTGCTGCCACACCGGAAAGACCCCTCCCTGCACCGAAGCCGTAATCGCGGCGGGTATCGCACGCGTGGTCGCCGCGGTGGCCGATCCGTTTCCGAAGGTGCAAGGTGGTGGATTCGAGCAACTCCGTGCCGCGGGCATCGAGTGCGAAGTCGGAATCATGGAGCAGGAGGCGCGAGAGCTGCTCGCTCCCTACCTCAAACTCACCACGACCGGCGTGCCGTGGGTGATCGCGAAGTGGGCGATGACACTCGATGGCAAGATCGCTACGCACACCGGCTCAAGCCAGTGGATTACGAACGAAGTGTCGCGCGCGCGAGTCCACGAACTTCGTGGGCGCGTGGATGCGATTGTGGTTGGTTCGCGCACCGCGAACGTCGACAACCCGATGCTCACGGCGCGCCCATCGGGTCCGCGCGTGGCGACGCGGATTGTCCTCGGTGGGCTCGACGAGGGGAGTCAGCTAGCAAGCACCATCGACCAAGCCCCGCTGATGGTCGTCCAGTCACGTGAACCAGATGCCGGCGAGTACGACTGGCTGACGAGCCGCGGGGGCGAGCTGTTGCTGATTCGACGCGGCGATCACCTGGCGCAGATCACCGAGCTGCTTGCGGAGCTAGGCCGACGGCGAATGACCAACGTGCTGTGCGAGGGTGGCGGGCAAGTGCTCGGCGCGCTGTTCGACGCCCGCGTGGTAGACGAAGTGCATGCATTCATCGCCCCCAAACTCGTCGGCGGCTCGGGTGCCCGTAGTCCGATCGAGGGACTAGGAATCAGCGATATGGGCGCCGCGATACAACTGGAAGACGTTGTAATCGAGCAAACCGCCGGCGATCTGTACTTGCGCGGGCGAGTCCCGAAGGTGTCCTCGTAGCCGGATTCGCCAGAATTCGGGGCGTATTGAACAGAAGGTAACGAAGAGAACTAAGAAAGAAGGGGAGAAAAGAGAACAGAAGGCAGCAGAGAGAACGAAGAAGGGAAAGAACTTTTAACATTCCACGAGGTGGAATGACTTCAGAGCGAAGGGCAGCGGAGGCGAGGGACGAGCCGTAGCGCCACCCTGATAAAGAGATTGCTTCGTCCCGCTTCTCCGTTCTCTCTGCTGCCTCCTGTTCTTCTGGCTACCCACTTCGTTTCCTTCGTTCTCTTTTGTTCATTCCCCAATTTTTCGCGACCCTCTGCATGATTCGCGAGCCGAGAACTCTCTCTTCTGTTCAACTACGTTCCGAGTTGTCCCAGCCCTGGCGAATCGGGCTACGAGTAAATGGCCGGGCAGTCGCGCTCGGTCGGCAATCCGCAAGATTATTTCCCTTCGCTGTTCAGAAGGATTTACAGAAGGGCTCCAGTTTTCTCGAAAAGGAATGTTTTGAACGTCCCCGGGCATCTGGGGTTGTCCCTTGCGGAAGATTTCGTCAAAAGATGCTGGCCTTTTCGCGGCAGTTCGTTATAACTCGTCTACCTCATCAGCTTCTCTCTGCGGAATAGAGAGCCCCGAGGCGGTTCGAACGGACGCCGTCTGTTTCGACCTCTCACAGCTCACCGCGTTAACCAGTTCTGGTGAACGGTGCGCACTTACAACATTCTCGGGGCAATGAAATCGCCCTTCGCCTTGCGGGACCAAGGGAGAATTGGATGAAGAAACTTGGCAGAACGGCTGGCGGTTCGCACGAGCGATCCGCGAGCCGCGGTAGACGACTCGCAAAGCGTGCGCGCCCGCTGCGGTGCGAGCATTTAGAATCACGGACGATGCTCGCCGCCGACGCGCAGTGGGCACCCGACACGCCGCTGGAGGTCATGAGCGGCGACGACCATGCGGAAGAGGATCTCGCGCTAGCCGCGCTCGTTGGCTTCACCGACTCTTCGCGATGGAACTACACCGCCACCGCGGGCTTCGGCATGTCGCAGGGCGAGGCGACAGTGCTAACGTGGAGCATCGTCCCCGATGGCACTTCGATCCACGGGTATGCTGGCGAGGAGACGTCGGGCAGCAATCTTGTGGCGTTTCTCGACAATCTTTACGGAGCGGGGCCGGGCGGAACCGACTACACGCGAAGGCCTTGGTTCCCGATCGTCCAGAGCGTGTTTGATCGCTGGGAAGCGATCTCGGGCATCGACTACGTCTACGAGCCGAACGACGATGGCATGGCGTTCATGCAGTTCTCCATGCCCTATGGGGTGCTGGGAACGCGTGGCGATGTGCGACTCTCGGGGCACGCGATCGATGGCTCTGGGGGAAATCTAGCGTACGCGTTCCAGCCCAACTTTGGGGACGTGGTGCTCGATACCTCGGAGACCTACTTTAACAACACCGCGAATAACTCGCTGCGGCTCCGCAACCTCCTCGCCCATGAGGTCGGTCACACCAAGGGACTCAAGCACGTCACGCCGAACAACGGCACCAAGCTCATGGAAAGCGTGGCCTCCGCTGCCTTCGATGGACCGCAGTTCAACGAAGTTCTAGCCGTCCATCGCGGCTACGGAGACCCACTCGAAGAAGGGAACGGCAACGACACCGTCGCGTACGCAACGCACCTCGGAACGCTCGGCACGGGGCAGTCGCTCGGCGTGGGTACGGTGATGAACTCGACGCGTATCGAGCCAACGCAAACCAACTTCGTAAGCATCGACGACGACTCGGATGTCGATTACTTCCGATTCACGGTCACCAAGGCAACTCAAGTGACGATCTCGGTGTCGGCGGAGGGGCCGACTTATTCGATCGACTCGCAGCAGTCGTTCAACGCCAAAGCCCAGAACGACCTGAAGCTCGAACTGTTCGACACCAACGGCACCAGCTTGCTCGCCACGGCGGACAGTGCGGGGCTCGGCGGGACCGAGGTGCTGCGTGGCGTCAACTTGCCACGCGCGGGGACTTACTACCTTCGCGTCACGGGCGATGCCAACGCCGCACAGCTCTATCGGATTTTGGTGCAGCAGGGCATTAGCAGTGTGGGCCTGTTGGCGGGCGACTTCAACGGCGATGGATCGGTGGGCCTAGCAGACTTCTCGCTGTGGCGAGACAATTTCGGCCGCCCGGGGCTTCAGCCCTACGCACCCGGCGACGCCAATGGCGATGGCAAGGTCGACCAGGTCGACTACGCGGAGTGGAAAGCAAATTTTGGGAAGACGTCCGGTTCTCTAGCCGCGGTGATTGGCGATGTCGAGCCAGTCGCGGTGGAAATGGCACCCGAAGCACCCGCCGCGATCAACGATGGCGGCATCAACCTCGCGGGGTTTGACGGACTCGTGGCGGGCCCCAGTGCACAGACCACGGAGATCGCCGACGAAGCCGAGCCGACGAACAGCGCCGAAACGCAGGCCACAACTCCCGCCAACGAGTCACGCCTCGCGCGGCACAGCGAGCGGGACGCCCGCCGCGGCGAGTCGCGACGTTCGGTGGCGGATCATGACGAGGTGAAGAGCACCGAAGCGGCTGACGAAGTGTTCGCGAAGACGTGGAGCTTCGGGCGATCGCTCGGCAGAGGGCTGCGCGGATTCTGAGAACTGCTGGCCCCTACTCTAGAATTGTGGGAGGCCTCTCCGAGGCCGATGATCGGGGTTGCCTCGTCCCACCCACTACGGCTCGATTACATGCGCTCGACGCACTCGATGCCGAGCAGCCCTAGCCCCACCTCCAGCGTGCGGGCGGTGAGCGCGCAGAGCGCGAGTCGACTGGTTCGCGACTCGGGCGAGTCGGCTTTGATCACCGGGCAGTTCTGGAAGAACGAGGCATACGCGCTCGCCAGTTCAAACAGGTAAGCGGTCAGGTGATTAGGGCGGTAGTCTTCCGCCACTTTGTCGAGTGCTTCGGCGAAGCGAAGTAGTGCCATGCCGAGTGCCCGCTCTTCGGGCGCGTCGAGCTGGATGCCCGTCGCCCCGACGAGCGCTTCGTCGCGCGTAACGCCGGCTTTCTCGAAGATGCCCCGGACGCGGGCGTAGCTGTACTGCATGTAGGCGGCGGTATTGCCGGTCATGGCCAGCATCTTGTCGTAGCTGAAGACGTAGTCGCTGGTGCGGTTGTGGGCGAGGTCGGCGTACTTGATGGCACCGATGCCGATGCGTTCGGCGACTTCGCCCCGTTCGGTGTCATCGGTGAGCACGGGACTCTCGTCGGCGATGGCACGGGCGCGAGTCACTGCTTCGTCCAAGAGGCCCATCAGTCCGACGGCCGAGCCACTTCGCGTTTTGTACGGCTTGCCATCTTCGCCGAGCACGGTGCCGAAGCTGACGTGCTGGAGTTCGACGTTCTCGCAGCCGCTCTTTCGGGCGGTGGCGAACAACTGTTCGAAGTGCAGGCTCTGGCGATGGTCGACGACGTAGAGAATGGCGTCGGGCTGCCACTCTTCGAGTCGGTAGGCAATGGTCGCGAGGTCGGTGGTGGAGTACAGAAACGCGCCGTCCTGCTTGCGAACGATGAACGGCGCGGCTTGGCCTTCGAGGAACACGCACATCGCCCCGTCGCTTTCGGTGGCGAGACCCCGCGCGACGAGGTCGTCCACCACCGCGGCAAGGCGATCGTGGTAGAAGCTCTCGCCCAACGCGTGGTCGAACGTGACGTTCAATCGGTCGTAGGTCTTTTGGATCTCGTCGAGGCACGCGGGGAGAAACTGCTCCCACAGCTGCTTGTTCGTTGCATCGCCCGAGTGGAGCTTGGCGGTCTCGTCGAGCACCGACCGGCCGATCGTTGGATGCGCGGCGGCGAGTGGCGCGAGCGTTTTGTCGCCATCGACCGCGGCGATCTTCTTCTCCACCGAGGCCTTCTCGCCCTTTAGTTCGACGAGCGTGGACTCGGCTTGCTTCTGCTTCTTCGCCGCTTCCTTGTCGGCCTTCTTGTCACCCGTTGGTTCCGCGCTCGTGAGCGTCGCGACGATTTGTTCTTGCTTCGCGATCCGTTCGATCAGTGCGGGGAGATCATTGTTCTTCGCCGCGTGGTATTCGACCAGCGTGTTGACCAAGCGATAAAGGCGGCTCAACTCGGCGACGGGCTCCTTGGCAATCGCGGCTTCGTCGGCGAAGTGCTTGTAGCCGTAGATGATCATGCCGAACTGGGTACCCCAGTCGCCGATGTGGTTGTCGGTGATCACGCGGTGGCCGAGGAACCGCAGGACATTGGCAATCGCCGCACCGATGACGGTCGAGCGAATGTGACCCACGTGCATCGGCTTCGCGACGTTGGGGGACGAGTAGTCGACCACCACCGTCCGCGGATGCTTGGTTTGAGGAACCCCCAGATGCACCGCGTCCGCAGCCGCGGCGGCGAGCGCGGCGGTGATCGCCGAGTCCTTGATCTTGAGGTTAATGAACCCCGGGCCGGCAATGTCGGGAGTGTCGCACAGATCGGCGACGTCGAGCTTCTCGACCAGCATCGCGGCGATGTCACGCGGTGCCTTGCCGAGCTGCTTCCCCAGTGGCATCGCACAGTTGGCCTGGTAGTCGCCGAACTTCACGTCGGTGCTGGGACGAATGAGCTCCAGCACGGGGGCCACGTCGCCCGTGAATCCATCGAGCGACGCGAGGCTGTGGGCAAATCGTTGACGAAGTTCGGCGAGGAAGTTCATGACACCAAGGGGGGAAGTTGGAAGGGGGAATGCCGATCGCAGACTTTGCCACTGGATCCATACCGTCGGAACCAGCAGGGCGTCGTGGGCAAATTCCGAGAGAGTATCCTAACAAGCATCGAACGTGTTTACGATCGAGCTAGGGACCTAAGGCAGTAGAAGCTCCGGCGGGCAGAGCACTATCGGGGCGAGTGGCCCACCGTCTTACTCTTCGTCGACGGCCTCTTCAATCGCATCTTCGGCAGCGATCACTTCGGACACGGACTCGGCTGGCTTCTCTTTATCCCAGGGCAACGGCACGCGGACCGCGCCGTCCCATAGATCTTCGAGGGCGTAGTATTCGCGAGTTTCGCCGTCGAACAGATGCACGACGACCGACCCGTAGTCCAACAGAATCCATCGGCTCTCGCTGTAGCCTTCGAGGCCCATCCGTTTGTCGTTCAGGTCCTTCTCCAGGCAGCGATCGATTTCTTCGCTGATGGCGTGGAGCTGCCGGCGGCTGTTACCCGTCGCGATGACGAAGTAGTCGAACTCGGGCGTGACGCCTCGGAGGTCAAGCACCGTGATGTTCTGGCCGCGATTGTCTTCGGCGGTACGCGCGGCAGCCATGGCGAGCTGCAGGCTGCGGTCGGATTGCGATTCGCGGGTGGCGATGGGTGTTTCGATCAACGGGCTGACGACGTTCATGGGTGGGGGGAGCAGGGTTTTCTAAGCTATTTATCTTATCTCACGAGGGCGTCCGGAACAATCGAGCGGATGGCTGGGCAGGCGGCACTTGGGGGCTAGAATGCTCTGTTTACCCCATCATTTGCACCAATTTGCCCGAGGAACCGCCATGGCCGACTGGATCGAAGAGGGCAAAAAAGCCCCCGCTTTTACACTGACCGCGGACGATGGCACCAAGGTTCGCCTCGCCGACCTCGCCGGCTCGCCCATCGTGCTTTATTTCTATCCCAAGGACGACACTCCCGGCTGCACCCGCGAAGCGTGTGCGTTTCGCGACCTGAAAAAGGAGCTGAAGAAGATGGGGGCCATCGTTCTGGGGGTGAGCGCCGACTCGGTGGAAAGCCACGTGAAGTTCCGCGACAAGTACGAGCTGAACTTCCCGCTGCTAGCAGACATCGACCACAAAGTGGCCGAGAAGTACGGCGCGTGGCGCGAGAAGAACATGTACGGCAAGAAGTCGATGGGCATCCAGCGGAGCACCTTCCTAATCGATGCCACTGGTAAAGTGGCGAAGGTGTGGAAGCGCGTGAGCGTCGACGGCCACGACCAGCAAGTGCTCGAAGCGCTCGCGGAGTTAAGCTAGCACATTCTTGTAGCTGGACTCGCAAGAGTTCAGGCCGTCCTGGAGCCATCCCCGAACTCTTGCGAGTCCGGCTACGAGGAATTTGTCCCCCCGCGAACTCCTGCAAAAAACCTCTGGCGTTGCTGGCGCCGATTCGGTTACACTCCAGTCGCTTATCTGATGGTGACACCTTGAGGCGGATTGGCTAGGTTCACCCCAAAACATTTGGCGCATGGTCCTCGGGCCTGTGCCGACTACCCTGGAGTTTGCGCGGAGTGCGCGCTATTGCTGGAGGCTTGGTTCGATGGATTGCGATCAGGTTTTCATGGTGCTAACAAGTGGCCCCTTCCCCACCGGCGATCGCTCCGACGTGGCGGTCGAAGAACACCTGGAGTGCTGCGCGAGTTGCTGGCGGATTGCCGAGGCACTGCGTCCCGCGCACGACCTGTTTGAAGAAGCGGTGCCCGCGAGCGAAAGCCGCGACCTACCTGGCTACTGGGGCGATGCGGTCCCCGCGCGCCTGGCGATGGCCGACGTGCAGCAGACGGCGCTCCGCACCGCGGCACTCGCCCGCCGCGCCCGACCCCTGGCGCAACCCGTTCCCCTCGCGCCGCTCCCCAGCCCCACGACCAACTGGTCGCGCATCGCCGCCGTCGCGGCCTTGGTACTGAGCTTCTCGTCGCTCGCCGCAGTGCTGACCTGGATCTTCGTTTAAACTCCCGCGAGGGGTAGCCGGACTCGCAAGAGTTCGGGCCTCGCTGGAAGGTATTGAACAGAAGGCAACAAAGGGAACGAAGGGGGGTGCGGAGAGACACACCTGCCTGGAGAGCCGGCGTTGGAATAACAGGAGGAAACAGAGAGAACGGAGGAAAACAAAGAGAATGCCAAGCAGTGTGCCTGCTTTAATTCTTTCTCCCCTCTTCGTTTCCTTCGTGACCTTCTGTTCTCACTCTTCTCTCTGTTCCCTCCGTTGCCTCCTGTTCTCTTAACTGCCTTACCGGTCCGAATTCTGGCGAATCCGGTTACCAAGTAATCGGTCGTAGGGGATGGCGCGTCCGGCGGTCGCGATTCGTGTTGCGGAAACGCCACATCGCGTTTGCCGAGCGCCGGATTGCGGGCTAGCTTTGTGTGGTGAAGCGTGCGCCCCTTGTGGGTACCGGCGTCACCCCGCCTTGCTCGTCGTTCGTCCGCATCTCGCGGCTACTCGTCCCTAGACCTGGCTTGGAGAAAGCGCCTCATGCCTTGGATCGGTAACTCCATGAGCAGTCCCACTTGCGCCGTGCCCCGAGCCCTGGGTTCGGAGGTCGCCGGCCTGCTCCACCGCATGCAACACAACGTCGCCATCGAGCGGCGAATGACAACTCGTTCGAGCATTCCTTATCTCTTCGAGCTCGTCCCCACCGAGGGCGAGGTCCCCGAGCTGCTCGCGCAGCCCATGGTGGTGATCGGCAAGGACATCGCCGCGCGTGGCATTTCGTTCTACCACCAGAAGCCGATCCCCTACCGCCGCGGCGTGATGACCATCGACCTCGGCGACGAAGGCGTGGTGCGGCTAGAGATCGACCTGCTGTGGTGCCGCTTCACGAGCCTCGGCTGGTACGAAAGCGGCGGCCGCCTCTTAGGCGTGACGAACACCACGTACCCCGCCTCGCAAGCGGGTTAGTCGTCGAGCGGAATTTATTCCGTTACTCAGACGTCGAGCCCCGGGCGTGAGCCCGGGGAGCAGCCCTTCGTTCCGCCGTTCCAGGGAAATCCATGAAAGCTCTCCTCCCTAACGGGAGGGGCTCGATGGGAGCGAATGGCAAGCTCCCTGGATCTCTATCTGCAATAAAACTCCCCCCGGCGCGCGAATCGGGGTATCGTAGTGGGCGGTAGTTTGCCCGCTGGACGATGGTCTTTTGGGGAGTGATATCGATGTTCGCAACACGAGTGGTGGCGTGGGGATTGATCGTAACCTCAGTGTGCTTCGCGCCGGCACTAGCGCAGGAGGTGACGGATCCGTTTGGCGGATCTCCTGCTTCCGCGGTGAAGCCGACCATGCCAGACGCCACTAAAGTGACGCCAGTCGCTTGGGCCGAGGATCGAGACCAACGCACCAGCCGCATTCAGCAGACGCTTCGCGATCCGCTGGACAGCGTGGGGATCGAAGTCGATCAAATGCCTTTGCACGAAGTCATCAGCTTGCTGCGCGAAAATTACGATCTCCAAGTTCAACTGGATCTTGCTGCCCTTGAAGACCTAGGCCTGACACCCAACACGCCAATTGACGCCAGTCTCGAGAACATCTCGCTGGGTGCGGCGCTACGCCTGCTGCTGAAGCCGCATGATTTAACCTATGTCATAAGCGATGAAGTGTTGCTCATCACCTCCGAGGAAGAGGCGCTGACTCGGCTCACGATTGGAGTTTATCCGGTCGGTGATCTGTTCGCATCGAAGGAGGGTTCCGAAGCTGACGATTCGGCCGACCAAAGGCGACGGATTGGGAACATGGACGCCCTGGTACATGTAATTCACTCGACAGTCGCTTCCGATACATGGGTTAATAACGGAGGTCCGGAGGCCGACATCTGTGCCATGCAGCCGGGTTTGCTGATAATCTCACAAACACGTGACGTTCACGAAGAGATTCAACAACTTCTCGCGGCGCTTCGCCTCGCAAAGCAACACGAGTTTGCCATTCCCCACACAGAGGATCCGCCAAAGGAACCCGACCAAGGCGGCGGCGGAATGTTCTAACCCCCTCTCCCCATCGAGCCTCGCCCGTCAGGGCGGGGAGTTTATTTCGCGAGCGCCAACCTTTCTCAGAAACTCCCCTCCGCGGCCTAACGGCCACGGCTCGAATCGTACAACGGAATTCATTCCGTTACCTTTGTTTTAAGTCTTGCGAGAGTGCGAAATAACGGAATGAATTCCGTTGTACGTCGCTTGCCACGTCCTCACTCGCCGGCGATGATGGCACGCATGAACATCGGGCCCACGCTTATCGTCGATACCTTTGCCGAGGCGTTTCGCATGCGTTACGCGCGGCTGATCGTCTCGGCAATCGACGACTACTGGCTCGACGCGGCGACGCGGGAGCTCTGCGGCTACGGGTCAAGCGTCATCCAGTGCGATGCCGAGATCGCCGTGGAGCGGAAGCTCACACCGGACGAGTCGCCCGATGGCCGGCCGGCAGCGGCGGTGCTGGCGTTTGGGTTTTCGACCGAGGGCCTCGCGAAAGCACTCCCCAAACGCGTCGGTCAGTGCGTGATGACTTGCCCCACGACCGCCGTGTACGACGGGCTTCCCGCGACGGGCGAACCGGACGAAGAGCAGGACCGCGTTCCGCTCGGCAAGCACATTCGGTTCTTCGGCGATGGGTTCCAGAAAAGTAAGAAGCCCACCACGCGGCGGTACTGGCGGATCCCGGTGATGGATGGCGAGTTCGTCGTCGAAGACACCATCGGCGTGCAGAAAGGTGTCGCCGGTGGCAATATCATCTTGCAAGGCGTCTCGCAGCGTGTGGCGCTCGACTCCGCGCGGCGTGTGGTCGAAGCGATCGCGCCAATGGCGAACGTGATCACCCCGTTCCCCGGTGGCGTGGTGCGGAGCGGTAGCAAGGTCGGCTCGCGGTACAAAGGAATGATCGCCTCGACGAACGACGCCTTCTGCCCCACGCTCCGCGGCCGCGTCGAGACAGAGCTAGTCCCCGAAGCCCAGTGCGTCTACGAGATCGTGATGAACGGCACCGACGAAACTGCAGTCGCCGAGGCGATGCGGGCCTCGCTCCACGCCGCCGCGGGCGAAGGCATTCCGGCAATCTCCGCCGGCAACTACGGCGGGAAGCTCGGAAAGTTTCATTTCCGGCTGCGCGAGTTGCTAGCAGAGGAATGAGCTGACGATGGCATTAACCTACTGCCGGGGTGTCATCCTGAGGGAGCCTAAGCGACCGAAGGATCTCCGTTGCCATTCGACAAGACCATGGGTGGCTGGGGACGAGTCCTGCGAGCCCCCAGTGTTTTGGTGGTCAAATCTGGTGGGCTCGTGGAACTCGTCCCCAGCCACCCTGACGCCCAATCACGGGCGAGATTCTTCGGGTCGCATTACTCCCCTCAGAATGACATAGAGATGGAGGCGTTTTCTCGATTGTCACCCCTCTGCCCGCTCCCCACGACCCTGCAGCCTTGGTAAACTGTGGGGCTCGGCCAGATGGGTTGTCTGGCGATGACTTTCCTCCGCACTTCGTGAAGCGATGTCCGAAACGCACCCGGAAGCCCCCGTCGACGAAACTGCCACGGCCGCAGTTCCTACTCCCGAGACCAGCTCGCCCGAAGCCAGCGCGACTGCCGAAGGTGAGGCCGCGAGGCCGAGCGAGCGCATTCGCATCGGCACGCAGCGCGAAGGAACCGGTGAGGAGATGCCGGTGGCCAAGGCCACTGCTCTGCCATCCTCCGTCGAGCTGCCGGACAAACCCGCGTCGCGACCCGAAGCGCCGAAGCTGACCGGCAAGATCTATCCGCCACCAAATATCCGCGACCGCCTGAGCGCCGACCTCGAAGAAGAGTTCGAAGCCGCGCTAGGTGGCGAGTCGCTCGACACGTTGATGGATTCGAAACCCGCTTCGGCGGCCATCGAGATTCCCGAAGGGACCACCGTCACCGGCGTCGTCGCGAAGATCTACCAAGACAACTTGTTCGTCGAACTCGGCGGTCCCAAGCAAGGCGTCGTCGCGCTCAAGCACTTCGAGGGCCGCGAGATCCCTGAAGTGGGCACCCAGATCACCGTGATGGTGGCCCGCTCGGGCGACGATGGACTCTACGAGCTGACGCCTCCTGGTGGTGCCGTCGAAGTCGGCAACTGGGAAGACGTCGAAGAAGGCCAAGTGGTCGAAGTCACGATCACCGGCTCGAACAAGGGTGGACTCGAGTGCCAGGTTGCCGGCCTGCGCGGCTTCATGCCGATGGGTCAGATTTCGATTTATCGCGTTGAGAATCCCGAAGAGTACGTCGGCCAGCGGATGAACGCCGTGGTGACCGAGGCGAACCGCGACCGCCGCAACTTGGTGCTGAGCCACCGCGGTGTGATGGAGCGCGAGAAGGCCGAGGGTCGCGAGCGACTGATGGGCGAGCTCGCCGTGGGTCAACTGCGCGAGGGTATCGTTCGCAGTCTGCGTGACTTTGGTGCGTTCGTCGATCTCGGCGGCGTGGATGGTTTGATCCATGTGTCGAAGATGAGCTGGGACCGCGTGAACCATCCGAGCGAAGTGCTCAAGGAAGGCCAAGCGGTGAAGGTGAAGATCGAACGCATCGACCCCGACACCGGCAAGATCGGCCTGTCGTACCGCGAAAGCGCGGAGAATCCCTGGGACAAAGTCGAATCGAAGTACTACACCGGCGCGACCATCAAGGGCACCGTGTCGAAGACCATGGACTTCGGTGCGTTCGTGAAACTCGAACCGGGCGTCGAAGGACTCATTCACATCAGCGAGCTGGCGCACGGCCGCGTGTTCCGTACTTCGGACGTGGTGTCGGAAGGTCAGGGCGTGGAAGTGAAGGTGCTGAGCGTCGACAAAGAGAAGCAGCGTATTTCGCTGAGCCTCAAGGCGCTCACCGAAGCCCCGAAGAAAGCCGGCGACAAAGACGATACCGAAGAAACCGACTTCACTCCCCCGCCCGGCGCACCGAAGGCCCCCGCCAAACGTCAGGGCAACCTGAAGGGTGGCACCAGCGGACCGAGCGGCGGTGAGAAGTTCGGGCTGAAGTGGTAGCAGTCTGAGACGCAACTCATAGCTTGGCACTGTCCCTGCGAGTTACCAAGTATGCCAGACGAGAGGGACGGGGAACTCTATCGGAAAGTACTCGGCTGCCAACCCGAACTTGCAGTGGTCCACCACACCACTGCCTGTTTGGAGGACGTGGCCCCACCGGCCCGGGGTAATACCTCATTCGAGTCGTGGGTTAAATTCTTTCGCAGTGGGCTCGAGCACGAAGGATTCACGTCTGAATCTGACTACGTGACCAAACACTATGCGGACGCTGACTGCCTCGATGCCTTCGCGACCGCCAATTCTCAGCGCTGCCCGCTCGACGCGTTGAACGGGCTGAACTTGGTCGACACGGATCTCTACCCGTCTCACCAGGACGCATGCTCGTCAGTTCCCAACTGCACGGGTTGGTGGCGGTTTTCTAGCATTGGATACAATGCAAGTCGATCGCAAGCCATCTTGCACGAAGACTACGATCATCCGAAGTGGGGTTTGATGGGTATGGGGCACTTTGTGCTGCTTGAACAGTCCCAGCAACAATGGCGAGTGGTTGCCAAGCACATGACGTGGATGTCGTGACAAGCGTTCCAACTCTGTCTTGGCAGCGTCTTACTTGTCCAACCCTCTAGGCTTGCTCGACCGACGCGTTACCAATCCGCCTGAAGCACCACGCGGTAGCGCGCCTTGCCGGCGGCCAGGTGCTGCATCGCTTCGTTGATCTTGCTCATGGGATACGTCTCGACGAGTGGCTTGATGTCGTGACGGGCGCAGAACTCGAGCATCTCCTTGGCTCGCACAATACTGCCAGTGGGCGACGCGCCAATCGACTTCTCGCCGCCGATTAGTGGGAATACTGTAGCTTCGATTTTGTCGACGGCTCCCACGAGGTGCAGCTTGCCACCAGGGCGCAGTGTGCTGATGTAGGCGTCCCAATCGAGCGGGACGTTGACCGTGTCGAGCACCATGTCGAACTTGCCGGCGACCGAACTCAGGGCTTCGCTGTCGCGGGAGTTGAGGAAATGATGGGCTCCCATCTCGCGAGCTTCGGCCTCTTTGTCGGGCGAAGTGCTGAACGCCGTCACATCACAGCCCCAGGCGTTGGCAATTTGAAGTGCCATGTGTCCCAATCCACCGATGCCGATGACGGCCACGCGAGCCGTGGGCAGGATTTGGTTCTCGACGAAGGGATTGAAAACCGTGAGTCCGCCACAAAAGAGTGGTCCGCAATCGACCGACTCGATGCCATCGGGAATCGGAATCGCCCAGGCAGCCTGGGCTCGTACTCGGTCGGCAAAACCACCGTGCCGACCGACGATGGTCCCTTCGGCGGTAGGACACCTGTTCTGATAACCGGACTGGCACTGTTCGCAGTGCATGCAGGAGGCCGAGGTCCAACCTATGCCGACGCGCTGGCCCACTTCGAGGCCTTCGACGTCTTCACCGAGTTCCACAATGCGACCGGCGACCTCGTGACCACCCACGAACGGGTAAGTCGTGATCCCCCAGTCGTTTTGCTTCATGCTCAAGTCGCTGTGGCAAATGCCGCAGTACTCGACCGCCACCTCGACCTCATCTCGACCCAAAGTTCCGGGATCGAACTCGATAACTTCGAAATCACCTTCGGCCGAGTTCGTGGCGTACGCATGAAACATGGGGGGCATTCCTTAGGGTCTGTCGGGCGGTCCACGTTGCCGGGCAGTATATCGCGCGTGGAAACAATCGCAACTTGGCGGGTGCTCGCGGTGTTCCATCGTAAGTCGAAGCCCACCACCCTCTCGCGGCTGACCGAAGCGACCATCGCCACCTCGCTGACGGGGACCTAAAGTGTGCGTCCTAGCCGGTTCTGATAGACTTAGGCGAGCCGAAGGGCGCTGTCGAAGGCGGAGGCAGCGCACGAGGCTTTGAAAAGTGATAGGCAACTACCATTGCTTTCCCTCCACGCAGCAACATTGATATGAAATTCGTGCCACCCGTTTTCGCCTTGCTCTTGGTGATCGCGTTTACCGCTGCTAACGATGCCACCGCCGCCGATTGGCCGCAGTGGCAAGGTCCTGCTCGGGATGGCAAATCGGTGGAGACCGGCCTGCTGAAAGAGTGGCCCGAGGGTGGTCCGGCGCTCAAGTGGCGTGCCGATGAGATTGGTGGTGGATACAGCGCTCCGGCGGTGTTCGAAGGACGCGTGTACGGTATGAGCAGTCGCGGTGAGGACGAAGTGGTGTGGTGTCTTAACGAAGCTGATGGCACCGAAGTCTGGGCTAGCCGCATCGGTCCGGCGATTCGCGATGGGTTGCCTCAAGGCGCTGAAGGCGCGGGCTGCACTCCGACCATTGATGGCGATCGCATCTACGCCATTGGCCTCGGCGGTGAAGTGGCTTGCCTCAACCTCGCGGACGGCGAAGTAGTGTGGAGTCGCAATTTCGTTAGCGACTTCGGTGGACTGCTACCGATGTGGCGGTACAACGAGTCGCCGCTGGTCGACGGCAACAAGGTGATCTGCACGCCTGGCGGACCCGAGGCGCTGATGGTGGCGCTCGACAAAACGTCAGGCGAAACTTTATGGACGACGGTACCTCCCGCCGCGGAACCCGCCGCACCTAGCGAGGGTGACGGCGAACAAGAAGGTCGTCGCCGACGACGTGGCGGTCGCGGTCCGCGCTCGGCTGCTGGCTACTCGTCGCCGATCGCGATCGACTTCGACGGCAAGCGTCAGTACGTGCAGTTCACCGCGCAAGCATTGATCGGTGTCGACGCGGAGACGGGCGAGCAACTCTGGCAGTACAAACGCCCCGCCAACAGCATGGGCATCAACTGCTCGACCCCCATCTACAGCGATGGCCGTGTGTTTGCGGCCTCGGCATACGGAGCGGGGGGCGGCATGGCGAAGCTAAGCACCAGCGAAGATGGTGCGATCGCCGCCGAAGAAGTTTACTTCACCAATAAGATGCAGAACCATCACGGCGGCATGATCGTCTCGGATGGCGTGCTGTACGGAACCAACGGCGGCAACGGTGGCGGGTTCCTCCGGGCGATCGACTTCGAAACGGGCGACGACCTGTGGACCGTTCGCGAGGCGCCTAAGGGCGCGCTCTCGATGGCCGATGGCATGCTGTATCTCTACACCGAGAACGGCGAGATGATCCTGGTCGAGCCCAACCGCGAAGAGTACATCGAGCGAGGCCGCTTCGCCCACCCCGACCGCAGCGAGTCCCCCGCGTGGACCCACCCGGTAATCGCCAACGGCAAGCTCTACGTCCGCGATCAGGGGATTTTGTTTTGCTACGACGTGAAAGGGGCGGAGTAGGACGCGAGAAAGTCTTAGCGGCAAGAAGTTGGAATGGAAGTGGAACTAGCCACAACTGGTAACTCCCCGATGACGAATGCCGCGAATAATCCTCCGCAAAGGATGCCATTCAGCGTTTGGCCATGGATGATCGGAATTGCCTGTCTGTTAGTGGCGCTTGGTTTGCGTGCCTTTTATCTTAGCCAAATAGAAGTCCCCGCTTGGGCGAAGAGCAAGATTCAGATAGGCATGGATCGATCTGAAGTACTGGAGCTGCTGGGCCCACCATCCGGGCCTCGTTCTACTGAAAAGTTCTTTGACTACGATCGGCCGGAAGCACCCGGCTGGTTCGTCGTTGAGTTCGACGACAATGGCAAGGTAACGAACATCGACGACGAATCGTTTTGAGGGGCGGCTCAGCGCTAGGATTACATCCCCGCGCTCAACCTCAACCCCACCACCAGCGCCGTGTCATTCGTCACGTCGGCCGGTTCGACGACTTGGAAGTTGCCGGTGAGTTGCAGGCCTCTCGTGAGGGCGGCGGTGTAGTACATTTCGACGCCGTCGACGTCTTGCAGAGTCAGTGCGGGGCTTAAGAGGTTCTGCAGGTCGTCGCTCAGGGCGGTGTGGAAGTAGCCGATGCCGATCGCGTCGTGCGGCCGCGCGTCGCTGAATCCTGCGGCCTGGATCGCGACGTTCGCCGACCAACCGATGGGGCTGGTTGCCTGCTCGGCGAGACCCCATTGGCTCAGGAGGCCAACGTTACGCTTCGGCTGGCAGTGATCCATCCACAGCGTCTGCTCGTAGAAGTACAGCAGCGTGTACGCCCCGCTTTGCGGCACGGCGACGATCCCCTCGTCAGGAACGATTACGAAGCCCGCGGGGTCGAACGCGACGAACTCGCCCGTCGACCAAATGCCACCAAAGCCGTGCGAACCGGGTAGGCCACCCATGTCGGTCAAGAATCGCCAGTAGCCCATGATGTTCGCGCCGTTGGCGAACATGTCGTCGAACCCGCTAGTGGTGGTGATGTCTTGCGTGTCGAACACCATGAGCGCGCCTTGCACCTGCTTGCCCTGGTACTTCTGCACGCCCGCCCCCATGAACGACAGCGGCGCGACGCGGGCCACCGACAACGGAATGACCATCGAGGCGTTCATGAATCCGTTGACGCCCCGGCCCGTCTGCGGATAGAGCGTGTAGAACAAGTCGAGCGCGTTGAACTTGCCAAACACCGCGTGCACCTCGTCGCCGAGGGCTTGGTCAAACGACAGACCAGTGATTGCCGTGTCGTGCTCGCCCGCGTTGGGGTAGAGCATCGCGACGTTCACGGGCGCAAAACCAACCGCTTCGCGATTCACGTCCTGACCGAAGCGGGTCTCGACGTGCATGTTCATGGTCGTGCCCTGCCATAGGCCGAGCTTCCCACTGTCGAGGATGAAGAACTGATCGACCTTGCCGCCGTACTCGAAGCCGGTGTCGGCTCCGCCATCCGCCACGCCTTGGTAAAACTGCGTCAGCACGGGGCTGTAGATGAAACCGCTCTCGGCCATCTGCATCATCATGGGGGTGAGCTTCGCCGTGAGCTCGTCGCACATGGGAAAGCTAAGGCAGTAGCCACAGTCACTGCTCGAACCAATGGCCGAGCCGCAGCCGCAGGCGTCGCCGCAGTACGGCTCGACGGAAGTCTCACAACAAGAGGCGAGCTCCACCTCGGGCCACTCGCTGGCAAGCACCGACGCGCTGCCAACACCGACGCCCAATGCGCAGAGTCCTACCCGCACCCATTTCGCCAATCGCACCATCCGACCACCTCCGTGTATCGAGCGCGACGCGCACACAGCGCACCACCGTCACGAGTATCGGCGGGCTGGAGGGAATGGCCGCAGGCGGGGGCGGCGGGGACGGGGTGTGCGGGTTGGGTAAAGCTGGGGGCCGTGATGGGCTCCTTCTAAGGCCCCTAAGGCACACTTCGCCTACAACCTACTGGAACATCGAAGCTCCTGCGACGAACTCGAAGGGACTCAGGCAGTTGAATAGCAGTGGTACCACACAAGGAGTGAATCAAATGCTAGAGCAACTTCGATATCGTTCCAGTCATCGCGAAGGAGCAGTACTTCACGGACTTCAGCTTGTTGAGGAAGCTTTATCCCAGCAAACTTCTCAAGATGCTCGGCCAGTTGCTCCCAATATGTCCAATTGGACGGCGTGGACAAAATGGTCGTAATTGACCCTTCACACCCGATCAAATGAGCTCGCAGATCTGGGCACTGGCTATGTGGCGAAGCGATTGCAATCGTCAAACACTGCTCGGTATCCGGAGGATCAAACTCGTATTGATCGCACGTGATCTTTCGCACCAATTCAGCCTTTCATCGACCCGCTCTACACGTCCAGATTCTTCACATCCAGTGCGTGCTTCTGAATAAAGTCCCTGCGCGGTTCGACCTGGTCGCCCATCAGGACGCGGAACAGGTCGTCGGCGGCGCCGGCGTCTTCCATGCGGACTCGCATCAGCGTGCGGGCTGTGGGGTCGAGCGTCGTGTCACGAAGCTCTTCGGCGTTCATTTCGCCCAGACCCTTAAATCGAGTGATCTGCAGGCCTTTTTCACCCGCCGAGCGGATGGCGACCGGCAGGCCGCGGAGGTCTTCGAGGCCCGTCTCGTGCTCGCCGCGGCGGAGCGTGTACCGGGATCCCTCTTCACCAGTGCGTTCCTGCGGGATGAGCGATTCGATCTCGAAGCCCATCTGACGCAGGTCACCCAAGAGCGTGTTGATGGTCCGCACCTCATGAAGTTCGACGATGCGAAGCTTGGTGCTCGCCGCGCCGTTGGTTTCGGCGGGGGCGCCATTCTCGCTCGGCTGGGCTTCGGTTGGCGCTGCAACGATGCCAGCGTCGATCACCAGTTCGCCACCGCTTGCTGCTTCTTGCTCTTTGACGAACGCGTCGAGTTCTTCCCGGCCCGTAAACCAGTGCTCGTTCGAACCGAGGAACACGTGATACACCGGCAGTTTGCCCGTCTCGGGAATTTGACGGAAGGCGTGCAGCTTGAGGCTGATGCCGCGACGCTCCAGCGCTAGGATCGACTCTTCGAGCGAGGCGAGCGTCCTGACCAGCTTGGTCATCTCTTCGCCTTCGATCAGTCGGCCATCGCCTGGATCGAACACCGAATCGCCCAGACCAAGGTCCAAAAGCTGGGCCTTCATTTCCTCTTCGGTTTGCACGTAGTTGGTTTGCTTGCCCTTGCGCACTCGGAACAGCGGCGGCTGGGCGACGTACACGTGACCGCGGGCGACCAGCTCGTACATCTGCCGGTAGAAGAACGTCAGCAGCAGCGTGCGAATGTGCGAACCGTCGACGTCGGCGTCGGTCATGATGACGACGCGGCCGTAACGACGCTTCGACAAGTCTTGCTCGGCACCGATGCCGGTGCCGACGGCCGAGATCATGCTTCGCACTTCTTCGTTGGCCAGCACTTTGTCTTCGCGGCTCTTGTAGGCGTTGATGATCTTACCCCGCAGAGGCAGGATCGCCTGAAACTCTCGCATCCGGCCACCCTCGGCCGATCCACCGGCCGAGTCACCTTCCACGAGGAACAGTTCGCACTTGTCGACGTCCTTGCTCGAACAGTCGCGAAGCTTGCCGGGTAGGCTTCCACCCGAGAGGGCCCCTTTGCGTTCGCGAAGCAATGCTTTCGCCTTGCGAGCCGCTTCGCGAGCTTCGACGGCCATGATCGCCTTGTTGACGATCACTTTGGCGGTCTTGGGGTTCTCTTCGAAGTACTTGGTCAGGAACTCGCCGAACACCGAATTGACGATGCCTTCGACTTCGCCGTTGCCGAGCTTGGTCTTCGTTTGACCTTCAAACTGCGGATGAGGCACCCGGCAGCTGATCACCGCGGTGAGACCTTCGCGGACGTCGTCGCCCGAGGGGACGAGGTCCTTGAACATGCCGGTGTTCTTGCCGTAATTGTTCAGGCACCGCGTCAACGCCGAGCGGAAGCCCGACATGTGCGTACCACCCTCGGTGGTATTGATGTTGTTGACGTACGAGTGGACGTTCTCGGTGTACTCGCTCGAGTACTGCAGCGCGATCTCGATCGTGACCCCTTCGGCCTCCGCCGACACGTAGAGCACGTCGGGGTGCACCGGTTCACTCGCACGGTTGAGGTGCACCACGAACTCGCGAATACCGTCCTCGTACTGGAACGTTTCGCTCTCGCCGGTGCGGGCATCGGTGATACTGATCTTCACGCCTTGGTTGAGGAACGCTAGTTCCTGCAAACGTTTGAGCAGCGTGGCGTAGATGTACTTGGTGGTTTGGAAAATTTGCGGATCGGGTTTGAACGTGGTCTTCGTGCCCCGCTTGGTGGTCGCACCCACTCGGCGGATCGGGCCCTTGGGCACACCGCGCTCGTACTCTTGATGATGGACGTGGCCATCGCGAGAAACTTCGACCTCGGCCCATTCGCTGAGGAAGTTCACCACCGTCACGCCCACGCCGTGCAGACCGCCGGAAGTTTGGTAGGCACCCTTGCTGAACTTGCCGCCGAATTTCAGCACGGTCATCACGCCTTCGAGCGTCGAAACCTCGCGGTCCATTTGCTCGGAGAGTTGCTCGTGCTTCTCAACCGGAATACCGCGGCCATCGTCCTCGACTGTCACCGATCCATCGCCATTGATCGTGACCCGAACTTCGTTGGCGTACCCCGCCATCGCTTCGTCGATCGAGTTGTCGACCACTTCGTACACGAGGTGATGCAAACCACGGATGGTGGTGTCGCCGATGTACATACTCGGCCGCTCGCGAACGTGTTCGAGGTCGCTCAGGTGCTCGAGGTCCTTCGCCCCGTACTCGCTGTTGCCCTCGATCTTGCGAGCCGGCTTCGCGGCCTTGGGCTCATCGCCCTCGGTAGGATCCAATTCGTACGATTCGTTCTCGTCTGCCATTCAATTACTTCCAATTATCTACGCGGGTCTTGAAGGCCAATTCTTTTGAACAGAAGGACGCAAAGGGAACGAAGTAATTGACTTACTCCATGTTCGCGCCCGGCAGAATCAGCCGAGATACCCCGTCAGTAAGCTTTAGTGTGTTGAAATTGATGATTAAACCTAGCGGCACATCAAGTAGCTTCATGTAACTTAAGAGTTGGGCTTTGTTGATGGGATGTACGGTATCCACCGCTTTCACTTCCACGAACAAACACCCATTAACGAGCAAGTCAAATCGCAACGGATCCTCTCGCTCAAATTGTTTGTATCTCACGATCACCAGGCGTTGCGATTCCACCGAATGACCACGTAATTGCAGTTCCATCGTCAAACACCACTCATAAATCGATTCGAGCAAACCAGGACCTTTGTCTCTATGCACTTCAATCGCCGCGCCTATCGCGTCACGCGACAACAAATCTGCTTGTGAAAACAGGGGATGCATACTAGCTAACCAATCTTTCCACGATTGACGAACACAATCCTTCGTTACCTTTGTTTCCTTCTGTTCAATAACTCGACCTTGCCAGATCGTTATCCAATCGTTCCGACTCGATATCGCACGTCGGTTATTTTTGCTTCCGGTAGTTGTTGCTGTAATGCGGCGATGATTCGGCGGCTGTCGAAGCTCAACTCTTGGGAGATCGCCGAGTGGGCGACCGTGACTTCTAGCTTTCCGCGGCGGACGGCTACCGGGAGTGTCCTCGCGGCGTGGGCTGGGCCTACGATTTTCTCCCATACTTCTGCAAGTGCCGCGTTCGAACTGCTCGATGCATAACGGTTCTTGATCATCACCGTCGCTAGCACCTTGCCGAGCGATTGTGGCTCGCGGGCGTAGAACCTCCGCCGCTCGCGCTCCGTTCGCTTGGTTTGGTAGGCCAGTTTGTCGGCCGTTTCGCTGTCGACTTTGATGGGTTCCATGGCAGAGCTCGTTTAACGGTCGCGGGCCAGGGGCATCACGACGTAGCCGTAGCCGTCGTCGGTCGTAAACACCGCCGCCGAGTCGCCATCCACGAGGTCGAGCGTGCAGGTCTTCTCGGCGTCGAGCACCTTCAGGAAGTCGCTCACGAACCGCGGGTCGAGCGTGATGGTGATCGACTCGCCCGAGTAACCAATCGGCATCTCCACGTGCGACTGACCGACGTCGGCCGTCTTGCCTGCGAGGGTGAGCGTGCCGTCGCCGAAAGTGAAGTTCACGCCACGGCTTTCGTCACTGGTCACAATCGCTGCTTGACGCACGGCCGCCGCAAACGGTCCGACCGGCAGTTCGATCTTCGACGAGCCACTACGCTGTGGAAACACATCCCGCCAGCCGGGAAAGCGACCTTCGAGCAAGCGGGTGTAGAGAGTCGCGCGGGGAGTCTTCACTAGCACTTCGTTCTGTCGCACCGCGACCTGCACTTCGCCATCGTCGTCGGAAACGGTCCGTTCGATGAACGACATGGCTTTCGACGGAACGATGGTCGCCTCGCCAAAACTGGTGGGGTCGCCCACCTTGTTGATCGGACCCTCCATCTTTGCCAGTCGGCGACCGTCGGTGCCGATGGCCGTGATGTTCTGCCCATCGCTCTCGAGCTTCACACCACCCAGGGCATAGCGGCTACTCTCGTTGTCGGTGGCGTACAGCGTGCGACGGATCAGCTCCTTGAGCAACCGCGCGGGGATGTCGAAGTACGACGACTCGTCAAAGCTGGCGACCGGCGGGTATTCGCCTGGGTTGGCGACCGGCAGGTTGAACTTACTCCGCTCGCCCTTGAACGTGGTGGTCTGGCCGTCCGACTCGATGCGAAACGCTTCGTCGGTGCTCTCACGCAGGATCGAACCGAACTTATCGGTCCGCAGCAGCACCACGCCAGGGGCTTCGACTTCGACGCCATCCACGGCGTAGCGAATCCCCTGCTCCAGGTCGGTCGCCATCAAGGTGGCACCATCGCTGGTGACGTCGAGCTTCACGTTCTGCAGAATCGCCTTGGGGCTACGTGCAGGAGCAGCAGGTGCAACGGCTGCAAATGCTTGGAGTAGCTTCTCACGGTTGGCAACAATCTTCATGGCATTCCCTCCGTAGTCCAATACTGTATTTAATCTTTTGTGTTGTTATTAAAGCGGGGCTCGCAGGTGTCGATAACTGCAGGCTCGACGGATCTAAGTTGTATTGCCGAAGCGGTTTACGGCTATGCGAGCGTGGTGGATAACGCGTCGATGAGTGGTTGACTGGTGGTAGATGGCTTGTCGATGCGTGTTGATGGTTTGTTCGTAGCGAATGCGGTTCACTGCATGTCGACAGGGTTGGCGAACAGTTCGCGACCACTCGTCGACAGGTTTTCCACGCCGCTGTTCACGGGCATGGAGTTGGTCTCATTTTCGAAGTAGTCGCCCCAGGTCGTCGATCGCCGAACGCAAGGCGGCCTCGCGGGCGATGCGTTTTTCGGTCTGACGATGGCTGTGCATGATGGTCGTGTGATCGCGTCCACCCAGCTGCTGGCCGATTTGTTCGTAGCTCGCCGAGGTGAGTTGGCGGGCGAGGTAAATCGCGGTCGCTCGGGCCGAGACCACCGCCGCCTGCCGCGAAGCACTGGTGAGCATCTTCAGCGGGAGCCGGTAGTAGCGGGCCACCACGCGGACAATGTCGCGGAGTTCGGGGGCTTGGGCCGCTTTGCGTTTCTGCAGGAAGTGACCCAGCGTGTCGGCTTCGAACTTCGCCCCCGGCCCAAACTGGCGGGCGAGGTCAGCCACCAAACGAAATACTTCGCGGGGCTCCGGCGAGCTGTGTTCGACCAGCAGTTTTTCGGCCTCGGGCGAGAACTGCCAGCGGTAAGCCACACCGAGCTCGGCGATCAGCTCGCGGCGGGCCTCGACGCCGAGCGGGGCGATTTCCAGCGTCAAACCGCTAGCAAACCAGTTCACGAGGTCGGCGAGCCAGCCTTCGAGGTGGGCGATCGGCCGGGCCGAGGTGACCACCAGCTTTCCCCCCCGCTCTTCGAGTTCGCGAGCCAGTTGCAGCACTTCCTGCTGAAAGTTGCTTAGGCCCGGCAGATGGTCGATATCGTCGATCACCACCAGCGGAATCTTCGCAAGCCGCTCGCGCCACTGGCGGGCTTCCCCGGATTCGATAGATTTTGCGAAGTCGCGGCGTAGGTCGTTGGCGGTGACAAACACCGCGCGGTTCGTGCGCGCGGCTTGGGCCAGATCGGCGGCAAGGTGCGACTTGCCACTACCGGTCGCGCCGACCAGCACGAGCGGGCTCGAAAGCCGCTGCCAGGCGGTGGGGTCGACGGTGTCCGCTTCGAGTACTTGGTGCCAGGCGTGCATTACCGCGGCGAGCAATCGGTTCTCGCTGCCCGCCACGAATTCGACCGGCATCGCCAT